>CAXXMB010000001.1:0-1639693 GCA_963668675.2 uncultured Desulfatitalea sp.
CCTTTCGTTAGCTGTTCCAATATTTAGATAAAGAGCATTAGAAATTTTAGTTATTTGTGCTACTTCTTTAATACTGTCAGCCATGATAGGTGAAGCATTAGCCGCTAATAAGATGTTTGCAACATCATTAACTGTTACGTAATTTGTTATACAATGTACTAGTGGTTTTACTTTATCTATGTTATTAATTATCATTTTTTAATCCTTTTTTAAGTAGAGTGTTATAAATAATTACTAATAATGAAGTAATTATTATTGTTGGTATTGAAATTCCTAAGAAGAAATCAGAAGTGAGAAATAATCTATATAATATAAAGCCAATTATAAAAATTATTATGTTGGAATAGTTTACTTGTTCTTTTTGAACATCTTTTTTGAATAAGAAATAATCAGTAATTTGTATTGCAGCCATTGGTACAAATACAGAACTGATAAGATACAAGAAGGATTCTAAAGAATTCTGATTCCAAAATAATGAAATAATTAGGCCAATTAAAACACAAATTATAGAAACTTTTTTTTCATTAAAATTAAATACTGAAAAACTAACACCGCATGAAAAGGCATCTAAGAATGTGGTTGTTATTGTAGATAAAACAATTATTAATATTCCAATTATTCCCATATTAGAATTAAGTAAAATTAGTGCGAAATTACTTTCTTTGGCAAAAATAGCACAGCCTAAACCTATTATATACATCCAAGAACTTGCAAAAAAATAAGTTACTGAGCTTAAAAGAGGAATCTTTTTATTACTAGTTTTACTATTAGTATAATCACCAATTAAAGGTAGCCAAGAAAGTGGCATTGCTATAGCTAATTCTAAAGCACTAAAAAAACTTAATGTTGAATCGTTAGTATATGAGTTTTGTCCTTTGAAAATGGTTTTACTTATTATTATAGATAATATAAATAATAAAGATATTATTATAATTGGAAAAATTTTTACTTCTTTGAATTTTACTATTAACCAAAGAATTATTAATAATGCAATGATAATAGCCCAAATTCTTATTGAAATATTTGGAAGTAAGATATTTGCAGCTTGAGAGCCTGAAAATATCATAACAGCTGTCCAGCCAATTAATTGAATCCCATTAAGTGATGCAAAAAAGGCCCCTCCAGCTTTTCCAAAAGATCTAGCAGTGCTTTTCATAGTAGAAAGTTTAGTATTTGTACTTATTATACCAACTAAATACATAAGAAGGCATCCAATAATATGCCCTAAGATAATTACAATTATTCCTGTCTTTAATCCTAAAGGAGCGAATAATGTACCTGTAAGAATTTCAGCAATTGAAATTGCTGCTCCAAACCAAATTAAAATTGCGTTTAGATAATTCATAAAGAAAACATCCTTCGAACCAATATCCTGATATTTTAGAAAGATGTCATATATGAAACTCCCTCCGCTGGTATTATCCAGATCAGGTTAAGGGTCGAAGTTGATTACTTCCTCTCAGCTTGCTTACAAGCTCCCCTGGTTCTAATTAATTTTATAAAAATACTAGCATTAATTTTAAATGCTGTAAATTGCTATAGTGCTATTAATTATTATTTAATAACTCTAAAAATAAATCCACTAAGGTAATTACTTTCTGGGAAAGAAATTCTAACTGGATGATCACTTGCGGCACTAAGTGTTTCTAAAATTTGAATTTCATAATTATTATCAATAGCTGCCCAAGATAGAATTGTTTTAAATGTTTCTAAATCAATTGCACTTGAACAAGAGAATGAAGCAATAATCCCATTATTCTTAATTTTTTTCATTGCCATTCTATTTAAATCTTTATAAGCTCTTGAAGCATTGTCCACTTGGCTTCTTTTCTTTGCAAGTTTTGGAGGATCTAGAATCATTAAGTCATAATAGTTTTCTTTGATTTCTCTCATCTCTTCAAAAATATTACAAACTTTTGTTTCAACTTTTTCTCTAGTACCTTCTGCAAACTTATTGTTGTTAATGTTTATATGAATATTTTTCAATAAAGATTTTAGTGCAAAATTTGAAGAATCTAAAGCATCAACATGTTTTGCCCCAGATTTTAAGGCATGTAGGGTAAATCCACCAGTATAAGAGCAACCATCTAAAATAATTTTGTTATCACAATATTTTTCAATTTTTACTCTATTATCTCTTTGGTCACAGAAGAATCCACTTTTTTGACCTGTTCCAGGAATAATTTCATAATCAACACCTTCTTCAGTGAATTGAATTGGCTCAAATTTTGTTTTAGGCGTAAAATATCCATCTTCATTAAAGAAAAAAGTTTCTTCTTTAAGTTTTTCAAGTCCACAGAAATTCTTATCAGTATTTAAAATGATAAGACTTGGTTTTAATTTTTCAAAAAGTGTTTTTGCGACAATGTCTTTTATCGCATAGGCTGATCTAGAACTAATGATTATTCTAATAAATCCATTATAAAAGTCAGCAACAATTCCTGGAATAAAATCAGCTTCAGAAAAGATAAGTCTATAAGCATTTGTTTCAGCCTTTTTAATTAAATCAGCTCTTCTGTTGATAGCTTTAATTAATTTGGTTTCCCACCAAATATCATCTATTATTTCATCGATTTTCCAGCTTAAAAGATGAATTGGGGTATTAGATAATTTATCATAATATCCATAACCGATAAAGCTGTTATTATAATCTACAACTTTACAAATACAAGGAGATGTTGCATCTACTTTATTGATTGCACCTGAAAAAACCCAAGGGTGATGGTTTTTAATTTGTTTTTCTTTTCCCTTTTTTATACTAATCGTATTCATGTTTCAAAGAATAGAGTTTTTTTATATAATTGTCAAAACAATAGTTGATTAAATAAATGTAGTTGTTAATAATTACAATATGAAAAAACAACCAATAAGAGCAGTATTATTTGATTTGGATGGGACTTTATTATATACACTTGAAGATATTGTAGCTTCAGTTAATGTTCCATTAGTTAATAGAGGTTTAGAACCAATAAATATTGAAGAATGTAGAGAAATAGTTGGACACGGTTTAAGGAATGCAATTGAAACTAGTTTTGTAAGAAGAGGCTATAAAGCTGATGAAAAAGAACTTGATCAAGCCTTAATAGAATTGCAAACCTATTATAAGGAAAATCCTACAAAATATTGCAAACCTTATGATAAAATTAACGATACTTTAAAGAAAATAGATATTCCTTTTGGGATTTTCTCAAATAAAGATGATAAAATAGTAAAACAAATAGTCCCTATTGTTTTTCCAGGAATAAAATTTGATTTTGTTTGTGGTGCAAAAGATGGCATATTAAAACCTAATGGTTCTAGAGTTATAGAATTTAGTAATCAAGTAGGGATTGATGTAAGTCAAATGTTATATGTAGGGGACAGTGAAGTTGATTATAAAACTGCAGTAGATGCAAAATCACAAGTCTTATTAGTAACTTGGGGTTATAGAGATAAAGAAGAATTAGTAAAATTTGAAGTTCCAACAGTAGATAGTGTTGAAGATTTATGGAGGTTTATCAATGCAAATTAATAAAGAAGAAATAATTAAAAAAGCTAAAGATTATATTAGTGCTGAGAGAAATGATATTTTTAGAAAAGAAGTTGAAATAGCTTTAGAAAATGAAAATTTTGATGATTTGTATGACAGATTTTATACCACTTTAGCCTTTGGTACAGCTGGTATGAGAGGCGTTATCGGTGGTGGAACAAATAGAATTAATACCTTTATGGTAAAAAAAGTTTCTCAAGGATTAGCTTCTTATTTGGTATCAGAAATAAATAAACCTTCAATAGTAATAGCTTTTGATTCAAGAAATTATAGTAGTGAATTTGCAAAAGCAGCTGCATTAGTTTTAGCAGCTAATAAAGTAAAAGTATTTCTTTATGATAGTTTAAGACCTGTTCCAATGTTATCTTTTGCTCTTCGACATTTAAAAGCAAGTGCAGGTATTGTAATTACTGCTTCTCACAATCCAAGTAAATATAATGGTTATAAAGTATATTGGTCAGATGGTGGACAAGTAACTCCTCCACCTTGCGCAGCCCGGCCACGAACTCCTTGTTGGCGGCCTTGAACTTCTCCGGATTCTGAGGTTGCCGCATACTACTTCCGGCCTCGTCGATGACAATCACCTTGATGCCCTTCGATCCCATAACTGCCCCAACACCACCGCGTCCGGCATGACGCGTGGGACGCTGCTCCATGTCGGTAAAGGCGATGGAAGCGGCGCCCAGCTTCATTTCGCCGGCCTGCCCGATGGAGATGCATCCAACCTTTTCGCCGTACTCGCCCTTGATCTTTTCGACCAGGTCATAGTTGCCAAGCATCTTCAGGCTGCTGTCCGGGGCGATGGTCGCACCGTCCTTGTTGATGACCACCTTGTAAAGGGTGTCATCTTTTGGCGCCCCCTCCAGGATAAGGGCCGCATACCCAAGACGGGCAAGCATCTGGGATGGTTGACCGCCCGAATTGGCCTCCTTGATGCCACCGGTCAAGGGGCTTTTGCAGCCGACGGAAATTCTTCCTGACATGGCCGCCGCTGAACCGCTCAGCAGGCCGGGCGCAATCACCAGCTTGTTTTCGGTCCCCAGCGGATGACAGGTCGGCGGCACCTCCTTGGCCACTACGGTGGACGTCATTGCGCGTCCGCCCAGACCGGAATAGGGCCCCAGTGGTTCGGTTTTAATCTCCGGACCTGAAGCAGCACTCATGTTGATTCGCAGAATTTTGTCCATGCCAAGCCTCCCATAGGAATGAATAATTGGTTAAGGCACACAAACTCAAGGCGTCTGTAACGACAGTTTTTGGTGTTGACTGAGGTGCATCGTGATCGCATCGTGATCGATAAACGTCAACTACATAGTGTAAGTATGGGTATTTATCAGTATTGTCAAGAATAACCAGGAATGACAACGGTTGCCCGTGCAGTTGTCTCAGAACAACCATGAGATCATAAGTTATGCCTGGAAACCGACATGATGAAGCAGGAATCGATGGTTGAAAACTGACAGTGGCTAACCGGTGTGGAGGTCCTCACTGTGAGGGGCTTTCATGCAGGCGCGTGCCGTCTTGGTGGGTTGAAATATCGTGTGTGTGACAAACCACTGAACAGGAAGCGGAGGGACCGTCGCCTGTTCAGTGGCGCTGTTTTTAAAGGATCCTGCGGCTTGGGCTAACTGTTCGCTTTTTCAAATTTCTTCATAAAATCGACCAGTGCTTCGACTGCCTTGAGCGGTGTGGGGTTGTAGATGGAGGCGCGGCATCCACCCACCGAACGATGCCCCTTGAGTCCGCCCAGGTCTTGGGCCAGTGCTTCGGCCACGAACTTCTTCTCCAGTTCTTCGTTCGGCAGTCGGAAGGTGACGTTCATCTGGGATCGGCTGTCGATATCGGCCGTACCCTTATAGAAGTTGCTGTCGTCAATATAGCCATAGATCAGATCGGCTTTCTGCTGGTTGACGTTTGCCATGCTCTGCAGGCCGCCTACCGTCTCCTCCAGCCATTTGAGGACCAGTTGAACCGTGTAGATGGCAAAACAGGGGGGTGTGTTGAACATGGAGTTCTTGTCGGCCTGGGTGGTGTACTTGAGCATGGTCGGAAGATCGTCGGGAACGCGTTCGAGCATGTCATCGCGCACCACGACCATGCAAACGCCCGCCGGCCCCATGTTTTTTTGCGCCCCGGCGTAAAAGAGACCGAAACGCCCGGCGTCGAAGGGCCTGGAGAAGATGTCCGAGGACATATCGGCAATCAGGGGCACCTTGCCGGTATCGGGCAGTTGGGCCCACTGGGTGCCCTTGATCGTGTTGTTGGTGGTGATGTGGACGTAGGTTGCATCGGGCGTAAATTTTATGCTTTTAGGGATGTAGGCGAAATTGCGATCCTCGGAAGAGGCGACCACTTGAACCGTTTTGCCCAGGATCTGAGCCTCTTTGATCGCTTTGGTGGACCAGGTGCCGGTGTTGACGTAATCGGCGCTGTCGCCATCGGCTAAAAAATTCATCGGGATCATGCAGAACTGCATGCTGGCGCCGCCCTGCAGGAAGAGCACTTTATACCGGTCGTCGAGTTGCAACAGACGTTTTACCCGTGCCACCGCGTCGTTGACCACATCGTCGAACCACTTGGAGCGGTGACTCACTTCGGTGACAGACATGCCCGAGCCCTTGAAGTCGAGGAATTCCTGCTGGATCTCTTCCAGAACAGGTAGGGGGAGTGCAGCGGGTCCTGCGTTGAAGTTGTAGATGCGTTTCGGGCTCATGAGTACCTCCATTTTATGTGAATGATGGCCGATAGAGGATGCTCTGGTATCGGCCTGTTCGAGATTGGGGAAAAACTACTTTTTATCTTAAATCGCGAGCAACAAGTCAATGCCAATTTGAGTTGCGGTACGGGCAATTTCTGAGGCTCTGGTCGAATCGGTAATACTGCCGATGTGCGCGTCGGCACGGATACCACTTGACACCCCATGATCAATTGCCCATATTCGTTTTTCGTCCGGGTCGCGCCGCCTATGTTTAAAAATCCAATCGACAAGGGGAAGACATTGATCACGATATTGGAGTATCCGTCGGAAGCTGCCGTGAAGCGTCTGGATCGCATTGTCTCACGCGATCTGGCCTTTAGCCGCAAGGAGTTGACTGCCGTACAGCGTATTCTGGAGACCGTTCGCAAACAGGGAGACCATGCCCTGATCGACTATACGCGTCAATTCGATGCGCCGAAGCTGACGGTCGGGCGGATCGAGGTGACCAAAGAGGAGTTTACGGCCGCAGAGCGCCTGGTCGATCGCAAGTTCAAAAAAGCCCTGGGGCGGGCCATCGAACAGATTTCAGCATTTCATCGCAAACAGTTGCCCAACTCGTGGCATGTGACGCCCAGGCCGGGTACTTTTCTCGGACAGATGGTGAATCCGGTGGATGCGGCCGGCGTTTATGTGCCTGGGGCAAAGGGCGGAGAGACGCCACTGGTATCGTCCGTACTGATGGGGGCCATTCCGGCCAAAATCGCCGGCGTGCCTCGCGTGGCCATGGTCACCCCGCCCACCCGGGACGGTGGTGTCAGCCCCCATCTGCTCGTGGCGGCCAAACGCGCCGGCGTCGATGCAGTTTACAAGGTCGGCAGTGCCTGGGCGATCGCCGCCTTGACCTATGGCACTGAGACGATTCCCAAGGTGGATGTGATCGTCGGGCCGGGCAACGTTTACGTGACCCTTGCCAAGAAGCTGGTGGCCGGTAGTGTCCAGATCGATATGATCGCCGGTCCCAGCGAGGTGCTGGTCATCGCCGATCAAACTGCGAACGCGGATTTTGTGGCCGCCGACCTGTTGGCCCAGGCGGAGCACGACCCGAGGGCATCGGCGGTTTTGCTCACCGATGACAGATCCACTGCGCTGGCCGTCAAGGCGTCTTTGAAACGTCAAGTTGCGCAGTTGTCGCGCAGAGAGATCGCCGAAAAGGCGCTCAAGGCGTATGGCGCTCTGGTGGTGGTGCCCGACATGGACGCCGCCATCGATCTGGCCAATCGCATCGCGCCCGAGCATCTTGAACTGCAAGTGAGCGCGCCTTTCAACTACCTGGGCCGCATCAAGCATGCCGGCGCCGTCTTCTTGGGAAGCTATACCCCGGAGCCGGTGGGGGATTATGTCGCCGGCCCCAACCATGTGCTGCCCACAGCCGGTACCGCCCGCTTCTCGTCCGCATTGGGCGTGAACCACTTTCTGAAAAACACCAGCGTGATTCACTACACGGCCGAGGCCTTTAAAAAGGAGGCTGGGGATATCATGTGCCTGGCTGAAATCGAGGGCCTGGAGGCGCATGCCCGCTCGGTCGGCATACGCTTGAAACCGCCCAAAAAATAGTGTGCCGGGGGCGTGGCTAATCTCATCGAATATATTGGATGATTCCATATGCACGCCAAGGACGACAATACCATTTTGGTTGTAGATGACGATGCGACGATCCGCCAAATGCTGAGGACCGGTATCGAGCTTGCCGGCTACCGGTGCCACATCGCAGATGGCGCCCGGTCGGCACTTGAGATATTGGAGCAGCACAACATCGATGTCGTCGTGGCCGACATCAGGATGCCTGAGACGAGCGGCATTGAGTTGTTGCGTGAGATCAAATCCAATTTCGCCGCCGACGTGATTATCATGACCGGCTATGTGGACGATTTCAACTATGAGGACATCGTCGAGCAGGGGGCCAGTGATTTCATCCAGAAACCGGTTCGCATCGCGGAGTTCGTGGCTCGACTCAAGCGTGTCCTCTCCGAAAGGGGCGCCAGGCAAGAGCTCAAAAAGGCCCTTGGCGACCTCAAGATCAACCTGGACAAATTCAGGCGCGCGATGGAGGGGATCGTCCAGGCCATCTCTATGGCGGTGGAGATACGCGATCCCTATACCGCCGGCCATCAACAACGGGTGGCCGATCTGGCCTGCATCGTCGCAGCCGAAATGGGAATGGGTGAAGATGATATCTATGGGCTTCGCATGGCAAGCGTGATTCACGACCTGGGTAAGATTACCGTTCCGGCGGGGATCCTGGCCAAACCTGGGCGTCTTTCAGACTTGGAGTATGAACTTATCAAAAACCACGTGAAAGCGGGATACGATATCCTGAAGCAAATCGAGTTTCCATGGCCGCTGGCCGATACTATATTGCAGCACCATGAAAGGCTTGACGGAAGCGGATATCCCCAGGGATTGAAAGCATCGGAGATCATGATCCAAGCCCGCATTCTCGCTGTTGCGGATGTGTTTGAGACCATCGCCTCCCACCGTCCTTATCGCCCCTCGTTGGGGCTTCAACACGCCATAGATGAGATCAGCAAACATAGCGGAACCCTTTATGATCCGGAGGTGGTGTCCGTTTTGCTGCAGTTGGTCGAGCAGGGCCGCCTATCCGGGTTTTCCAATTAGTCGTTTGAACAGGCGGCGATTCGACCTCGAGGCCGTTCAATCAAGGCGCTTTCCGCTACATGCACGCGGACGCAGTATCGAAAAGAGGCCATCGTCCACTCTTCAGAACAGGGTCTCGCGGCACAACAACCTGTAACACCATGCAAAGATGGACTTTTTTAGCCCCCCGTGCTATGCTCGGCTCTGTTTTTCGAACAGATCTTCATGGCATTGATCATACGGATGTGAAGCATTTATGGCAGGTCACTTTTCCTATACTTCAAAACTTCCTACAATCAGCGATTTCGATCTTGAAGCTTACATCGTCGGCTTCTCTCTGGATCGTCTCGTTCCGGGTGTGGACAACATTCGGCACGATGTGCTCATCAGTCCCACTTTTGTTACCGCCACACGCAAGATCGTGACGCAGCTCGTCAAGCGCCACGCCGGAATTGAAAAGCGCAAACCCAACCGCCAGAACATCAGTTGGGCCAAGGAGGTCGAGAGCTACAAGCAGCTATATAAAGAGATCATGCGCGATGCGCTGAACAAGGCCAAGGGGCTTCGCGAGCCCCAGGTCGAGTGCCTGGCCCAGGCCGCCATGGTTAAACTGCTGCTCGGTGAGATTCGCTCCCAGTACGATCATCTGGTTGGAAGCCTCAAAAAGACCGCCCGCAAATCAGACCTCGCACTCCACAATGATTCGGATGAGGCTCCCAAACTGAAAAACAAATTGCAGCTCATCCTTCAGGGTCGGGAAGCCTTGCTGCAGCGGGTGGGAGAGGAGATTTGCGGATTCTGGATCGAGATGGAGCGCAAGGAAATTCAGCAGATGCGGGAGGCCATCTTTGGAAACCGCAGCACCTTTTTCGTCGATCTTCTTGGCACCGCGATGCTCCACCTGGAAAACCCGGAGAGTGAACTTTTTGTTTTGTTGGCTTACGATGTGGCGTTGGGACGCCGCATTGAAGATCCGGATCGGTACGACCGTCTGCTCTATTTCATCCGCAGGTTGATCGGCACCATCGATGCGGCCGATGCCAACGGCAATCGCCTCCCCGTCGATAAGCGGGCCACGCCGGATATGGATGGGCCCGAACCCGATGAAGAGGAGCAAAAGGCCTATGCCAGAAAGATCGAAGCCATACTGCTTCGTTTTGAGAACATGGACAGGCTTTTCAACTGGCAGCGCACCAAGGCCGAACTGCAACAGCTCAGAAAAAAGAGGGCGGACGCCAAAGAGATCTCCCGCCTCAAACGCCGGGTCAAGAACCAAAAGTTACTGCTGAACTCTTTCTACAAGCACTTTGTAAAAAAGGGTTTGATCGGCCGAATTTCCGCCGCTTACGAGATGCAACCGGAGTATCTGGAGTACTGTCCCCCGCTCAATCCCCAGCAGATCATGCAATACCTGGCGCTGCCAAAAGCACGGCGGGCCGTCAAGCATCGATTGAAGCGCCTCTCCACAGTCTATGGCCGCCCTTTCAGCCTGTCGCCGCTCAACAAGAAGATCAAATCCATGGAGCAGATCACCACCGCAAAACGCAAAGCGTATTTGATACGCTTCCTCAATGCGTTTGCCCACTATCATCGGGATGTCAGCAATTGCGACATCATCAAAGAGGGCATCCAGAGAGTTCAGATCGCAACCGAGGAGAAGATCGTCACCCTCTCGCGGGAAAACAATACACTGTATGAGTTTCTGCTTCCCAACGAACAGGAGTCATCCCAGAAACCGATCATCAACCATGTCGTGATCAAGGCGGATGTGAGGGGGTCGACGGATCTGACCCATCGGATGATCGAGAGAGGATTGAATCCGGCCTCTTACTTCAGCCTCAATTTTTTCGATCCCATTTCTGAGATTCTCAACGAATACGATGCGGCCAAGGTGTTTATCGAAGGCGATGCCGTTATTCTCTCGATCTTCGAGCGGGCGGATACGCCCAGCGACTGGTACGGCGTTGCCAGGGCGTGCGGACTGGCCATCAACATGCTGATCATTATCCAGCGGTACAACGAAAAGAGCCGCAAGCATGAGTTGCCTGTGCTGGAGTTGGGGGTGGGCATCAGCTATCTGGAGAAAGCACCCACCTTCCTCTTCGATGGGAACAACCGGATTATGATCTCATCGGCCATCAACCACGCCGATCGCCTCTCCAGCTGTTCGAAGACGATGCGCAGTGCGCTGGCCAAAAAGAAGGGCCCTTTCCGACTCTATGTCTTTCAGAGCCGGTCTGACGAGGAGATCGCCGCCACGGCGGACGATCTCTCCATACGATACAATGTCAATGGGATAGAGTTGAACGCCCAGGGATTCGAGAAGCTCTCCAAAGAGATCGATCTCAAGATGTTACCCGGCAACTTCAATAACAGCAAGGATCAGACATACACGCTCTACCTCGGCAAGTTCCCCACCAAAAGCGGGCGGTATCAGCGCCTGATCATCCGTGAAGCCCAAATACCGGTGGTCGAGCCCACCTCGCTGAAACCGATCCGTTTCACCTCTCGCAAGTATTACGAAGTGTGCACCAACCCCAGTCTCTACAAATGGGTGCGCAAGGCGGAATCATGATCTGATCCTTTGGATATCTTCTGGATGCCCCTGGATCAGCTCAAGGACAGGCTTATCAAGTTCGCCATGACGTATGAACGGCTTTTGACGCGTTCATCATTTCTTGTCCCTGTAGGGGTTGACCACCAGGACCGGTATCCGAACCGTCTTGATTACCCGTTCGGCCACGCTGCCGAACAGAACGCGGTCCAGCCCCTTGCGGCCGTGGGTCCCCATGACGATCATGTCGATATTGTTCTGCTCGACATAGTCGATAATGGCATCCGAGGGATCGCCCAGGATCACCTCGCCACGGGTTTGGGGCAGGGCTGTGAAGTGGCTCGCCAGAAATTCATCCATCTTCTTGCGAGCGCCCTCGACCAACTCGTTTTCAAAAATGGAGATTGAGGGCGGTGCGACATAGATGTCTGTGAAATATTGGAAGATTCTCACGATAAAGACGATGTGCACCGTGGCGTTGAATTTTTCCGCCATGGTCAGCACAGTGGGCACGAGCCGCTCTGAGCTTTCGGTGAGGTCGACGGGGAAGAGGATGTGCTCAACGGTTTCCATCTTTTCCTCCTTTCTGAAATCGTCTTCGCCAAAGGGTCGGTGCGGGCTCGATTGCTGATCGATGGCATGGAGATGAGTAAGGCGTCAGCTGCCCGGAGATCGTTGGCGAAGTGACGGTTTGTTCGCGGTACGATACCGTTTGCTCTTTCGGATGAGACGCATTTTCATTATAGTACGAATCGCCCATATTGAAAGTGAAAAATGGCGATTAGACCGTTTCACCTTATATCAATTCGCGCCTTTTTTTAGCATCCAAAATCTGGTAATTGCCTTGGGGCGGCCTTGGTCGCCAAATTCAGGGCTGCCTGAGAAGCAGGTCGCCCATTGCGGAGGTTCTCAATCCATGCATTACGAAGGAAATATCATTCGCCCGCCTAGCGAGGCCAACTCCATCCTGCTGCAGGTGACGGTGGGGTGCTCCCACAACAAGTGCACCTTTTGCGGCACCTACCGGGGCGAGCGATTTAAAATCAAACCCGAAGCCATTATCATGGAGGACATCGATTTCGCGGCCCAATACTGCCAGCGCCAGCGCCGTCTCTTTCTCTGTGACGGCGATGCCCTGATCATCCCCCAGAAGCGGCTGCTCCATATTCTAAAGACCATTCGCCAAAAGCTTCCCTGGGTGACCCGCATCGGCTCCTACGCCAACACCAAAAGCATTGGTATGAAGAGCGACGAGGAGCTCCAAGAGCTGCACGCCAACGGACTGGGCATCCTCTATATGGGGCTCGAGAGTGGAGACGATGAGACGTTGAAGGCGATAGAGAAGCGGGCCACCTCGGAAAAGATGATCACCATGGGGCGCAGGGCGAGGGCCGCCGGTTTCAAACTTTCGATTACCGTCATTCTGGGCATTGCCGGACGCGAAAGATCCCAGGCCCATGCCGAGGCCACCGGTCGTGTGTTGTCCGCCATCGATCCCGATTACGTGGGGGCCTTGAGTCTTATGCTGGTACCCAACACGCCACTGTACCAGGATTACCGTGAAGGCCGCTTCCCGCTGCTCGAACCCGACGAGATGCTCAAAGAGCTGCGCACCATCTTTGCCAACACCCATCTCTCCAAGGGGTTGTTCCACGCCAACCACGCTTCGAACTATTTGCCGATCCGTGCGAGATTGCCCAGGGATCGCGAGGCGGTGTTGGATCTGATCGACAAAGCGCTGGTGGGGCAGGTGCCGTTGAAACCGGAGTGGATGAGAGGGCTGTAGCCCGGTGGCGCCGGATACGGGTTGCATCTGTCGCCAAACCATTGTAACACGGCCTTGCCGTTTGCCCGGAAGGGGGTGCAAACGCTCGCGTGACGCTCACCGCCAGGCCGGTGCAAGGCACCGTGTACCAGGCTGTTTCGGCCTGGGTCATACCTGAATGCAGGATGCCGAAACCGTTCTAATATGAATGGAGGTCCCGGACAGCTGCGAGACCTCAAAGGAGAGAGAGACGATGGATAGCCGGAATACTGAACAGGACGCTGCTTTAGAGCAATGCTGTGTAAACACCATTCGAACCTTGTCCATGGACGCCATCCAGAAGGCCAACTCCGGCCACCCCGGCGCTCCCATGGGGCTGGCGGCGGCCGGCTACGTGCTTTGGACCAAGGTGATGAACCACAATCCGAAGAATCCGGATTGGCCCAACCGGGATCGTTTCGTCCTTTCCGGCGGACACGCCTCCATGCTGCTCTATAGCCTGCTCTATCTCACCGGCTACGATCTGACGCTCGACGATATCCAGAATTTCCGTCAGTGGGGGAGCAAGACCCCCGGCCATCCGGAGTATGGCCACACACCGGGGGTCGAGACCACCACGGGCCCGTTGGGTCAGGGGGTGGCCAATGCAGTGGGCATGGCCATGGCCGAACGCCATCTGGCGGCCCGTTTCAACCAGACGGGAAACGACATCGTGGACCACTGCACCTATGCGATCTGCGGAGATGGGGATCTGATGGAAGGGATCGCCTCGGAGGCGGCCTCCCTGGCCGGGCACCTGGGTCTGGGCCGCCTGATCTGCATCTACGATGACAACGACATCTCCATCGAGGGGAGCACCGAGATCGCCTTTACGGAGGATGTGGGCAAACGTTTCGAGGCTTACAACTGGCAGGTGTTGACGATCGAAGACGGCAATGATCTCGCGGCCATCGAAGCCGCCCTCAGCAACGCCAAAGCCGAAACGGCGCGCCCCACCCTGATCATCCTGAAGACCCACATCGCATACGGAAGCCCCAACAAGCAGGACTCGGCCGACGCCCACGGCGCGCCCCTGGGCGAGGAGGAGGTCTGCCTGGCCAAAGAGGGCCTCGGATGCGATAAAGATCAGCTCTTCTGCGTGCCCGAAGATGTCCTCGCGCACTACCGCTTGACCGCCGGCCGGGGCCAGGAGCTGGAGGCGCAGTGGCAGGCGCGCTACGATACCTATAAGCGCGACTATCCCCAACTGGCCGACGAGTGGGTCAACGCCATCACCGGTTTTCTGCCCCGCGATTGGGATAAGGATCTGTTGGCGTTCGCACCGGAAGATGGACCGATCGCCACAAGGGCTGCCTCGGGCAAGGCGCTCAATGCGTTGGCCCAGCGCATCCCGACCTTGATGGGCGGTTCGGCGGACCTGGCCCCCTCGAACAAAACCTTTCTCGACGGGATGCCGGTCTTCCAGAAAACCTCATACGAGGGCCGCAACATTCGCTTCGGCGTGCGCGAACATGCCATGGGCGCCGTGATGTCCGGACTTTTTCTGCACGGCGGCATCCGACCCTACGGCGGCACCTTCATGGTGTTTGCCGATTATGTGCGTCCGGCGCTTCGCGTGGCCGCCCTGATGAAGCTGCCCCTGATCTACGTCATGACCCATGACTCGGTGGCCGTGGGCGAAGATGGTCCCACGCATCAGCCGGTCGAACAGATCGCATCTCTGCGCGCCATGCCCAATGTCATGGTCCTGCGCCCCTGCGACGCCAACGAGACCGTGGACGCATGGATCCAGGCCATCAACACCAACAGCACCCCTGTCGTACTGGCCCTGAGCCGCCAGAAGTTGCCGGTGCTCGATCGGCAGCAGACCGGCGGGCGGCTCGTCCGTGGCGGCTATGTCCTATCGGATTGCAGCGGAACCCCCGACATCCTGCTGATCGCCACTGGCGCCGAGGTCCACCAGGCACTGGATGCCCAGAAAATGCTCGCGGAGAAGAAGATCACCGCCCGGGTGGTGAACATGCCCAGTTGGGAGCTGTTCGAGAAGAATGACGACGACTACAAGCAGCAGGTGCTGCCGCCGGAAGTGAGTGCGCGGCTGGCCGTCGAGGCCGGCGTCCCCATGGGGTGGGAGCGCTATGTGGGCAACGCCGGAAAGGTGATCGGCATGAACAGCTTCGGCGCTTCAGCACCGGGAGGAACGGTGCTGAAGAATTTCGGGTTCACCGCTGAAAACGTTGCCGCCCAGGCCGAATCACTGGTGAAAAAGCGGTAGTATCCCGAGAGGGCCATATTCAATCGAAACCGAACGCTTTGCGCATCGTAATTGCTTGAGATAAAGGTCGTATGTCGGCTTACCGGCGCTATTGCGGTCATGGATATTTTGGTTTGGCCATACCTTGTTCAGTATGGCCAAACCAAAAAACGACCTCCCTTCACAATAGACGTTGACATTCCTCAACAATGTCCATATACGGACATAAGCTTCCTCGAATCCAAAACACCATCGCTCGATGGTGTAAAAAAGTTTGATATCGTTTTATAGCGTCACGAATATGGCTGACTAGGCCAAGGGCCTTGTCGAAGCGAAATCGTCCCATTCGTCCCATCCCCTTAATCTGACACGTTCGCATGTCGAGCCATCTCCGGCCGGCTTTCGGTTGCGCCCTGAGATGCTGCGCAAAGTGGTTTGCTGCTGGTAACTTCCTGATCCCTGGTCAGGTGCCACCTTCTTGAATAGAGGAGTGAAGACGATGAAGCAAATGAGGCAAAACCTTAAGTGGTTGGCGATCCTGACGATGCTCTGGGTTCCGCTTATTTTGAGCTGCGGCCCCCCCCAAGACGAAAAGAATCTCAAGGTCGTGACCAGCGCCGGAAAAATCAAGGGCAAAGAGAACGACCATGCACGCCTCTTTCTCGGCGTGCCGTTTGCCGCACCACCGGTCGACGAACTGCGCTGGAAAGCGCCCCAGGACCCCGAGCCCTGGAAAGGGGTTTTGAAAACCCAGGAGAGCCAGAACGTGTGTGTTCAAGGAGAGATGAGCACGACCTGGCACGCCTCGGGAGAATACATCGGAGACGAAGATTGTCTATACCTGGATGTCTATCGCCCCAAGACCGATGAAGAGGACCTGCCGGTATACGTCTACTTTCATGGCGGTGCGAACCGGTTCGGCGGGGCCGCCTCCTATGACGGTTCCTTTCTGGCCGAGGATCAGAACATCATCGTGGTGATTCCCCAGTATCGTCTCGGACCCTTGGGATGGCTTTCACACCCGGCCCTGCAGACGGGAGAAGCCGGTGATGAAGCCAACGACTCGGGTAATTTCGGGGCGCTGGACAACATCAAGGCCCTGGAGTGGGTCCAGACCAATATCGCCAATTTCGGCGGCGATCCGGCCAACGTCACCGTCGGCGGGCAGTCCGCGGGAGGCTCCAACGTGGGCAAGCTGTTAATCTCGCCGTTGGCGGCCGGGCTGTTCAAGGGGGCTGTAATACAGAGTCTTGGCGGCAGTATTTTTACACCGGAAGAGGGCGAGGCCATGGCCGATGACATGCTAAGCAAGTTGGCCGGTTTCGATCAAATCGATACTGGCGACAACGCGGCTGTGGAGGCCTTCCTGCGCGGCAAAGACGCCGTTGAACTGGTTGCCGCTCACGGAACGGCCTATGGAGGCTTTTCTGACGGCAATGTGCTGCCCGGAGGCTATGTCGATGCGATATTCAGTAACAATTACAACGCCGTGCCGGTACTACTCGGCAGTACCGAGTATGAGTGGAAAGATTTCATGCCGCTATATGCCCCATATCCCCCTTCTTACGGCGGGTATAGCAGACCCCTATGGGCGCACGTCTACGACCTGTTCGATCCGGATTTCGATCCCGATTATGAGTGGACCTATGAAGAAATTTTTCCCGATCAGGCCGATATCGATCTATACGAGGCCATTGGGAAATATAGGAGTTTAGGTTGGAAGTACAAAGCTGTGGATGAACTGGCCGCGTTGCTGCAGAATCGTCAGGACAATGTCTACGCCTTCTTCTTTAAGTGGGGGGGCGCCGAGTCGGCCTCGGCAGAGTTCGCCCATGTGTTCGGCGCTGCCCATGCCATGGATATTCCCTTCTTCTTCGGATACGACCATGACCTGTTCGGGTATGCGCTCACCGACGGGAACCGACCGGGTTTCGAAGCGCTTCAGGATGTAATGATGACATACCTGGGTAACTTTGTCCGCACCGGCAACCCCGGTGAGGCGGGCGGCGTCCAGTGGGAGGAGTGGTCCAATGATCTGGCAGAGGATGCCCCCAAATGCATGATTTTGGATGCCGATCTCACCAGCGCCCAGATCGGCATGGATACCGAGAAGGTCACCCTGGAAGGCCTGCAGACAGACGCCGAAGCAGAAGTGGAGGGTTGGGAAGCGGCAGATGCGGATCTGGTCTTGTCCATGCTGGCCCCCTATCAGGTAGAGTACTACGTGAACGACGAGGGGCATGAGTTTTACGTGAACGGCGAGGGGCACGAGTTGGACTTTGCCAAACTTCAATTCAGTGCCTTACCAGGTGCAACAGCCTATTTAGGGGTGCATAAAGGGGCCGGGTTTCAGATCGAAGTACCGGAAAATTGGCAGGCGGACACAAGTGATCTGGTCATGTATGCTCATGGCTACCGTGGCGATACGACCGAACTCACAGTAACTCAACCTGGCCGGTTGAGAAATTACCTTATCGCCCAGGAATTTGCCTGGGCCGCTTCCAGCTATACAAGAAACGGGTATGATATTGTTTCCGGTGTCCAAAGCACGGCTGACCTGCTGGACTACTTCAAGGCCAGACATGGCGAACCGCGCCATGTCTATATTGTCGGGCACTCCATGGGCGGCCATATTTCAGCACGAACCATTACCGATGATAATTATAAAGATGACTATACCGCGGCCATGCCCATGTGCGGAGTGGTGGGCGGTGGCGTGGAGCTGTTCAGTTATTTCCTCGATTGGGGGCTGCTGGCCAACTACTATACTGGTCTGGACTACGGAGTACCCTTTAGCTTTGAAGCCCTATCCGCTTTCCAAGACGCAGTGGTAGGACCGGAAGGCGATGGCAGCGGTGTGCTAGGATATATTCCGCCCCTGGGGTACTTCGCGGCCGCAGGCGTCATGCCGAATCTGAACGAAGATGGCGAAGCATTTAAGAATGCCACCATGTATCGTTCCGGTGGAAAGCGACCCCTGTATGACACAGCCTTCGCGCGCTGGGCCACCTTCAACGTCAATGGCCAGGCCTTAAGCTGGCTTTTGGACCCCACAGCAGAATTGGGCACCAATGTGGTTGGCAACAGCATTTATGCGTATCAGCTCGATGACGATTACGCTACAGTCAGCGAAGAAGAAGCGGCGCTTAATGACGGGATTGTTCGGGTAGCCGATCCGGTTCATGACTTTGAAGAGAGCATGTATGCCGTCACCGGTGATATCGATATTCCGGTGCTGACCCTGCACACCATTGGCGACCTGTTTGTTCCCTTTTCCATGGAGCAGTTGTGGGCCCAACGCATCGCTGACGCCGGCAATGCCGATCTTTTCAGGGCGCGTGCCATTCGTTCGGGTAATCACTGCTCGTTCACAGTGGAAGAAGAAGTCACCGCCTTTGCGGAATTGGTGGCTTGGGTCGAACATGGTTTGCTGCCTGCTGGGGATGATATCTTGAATCCGGATGTGGTGGATGACGCCAATTTTGGCTGCCAATTTACCAAAATCCCTAATCCCGACTATTTCGACGACCCCACTCGTTATCTCGACGATCCTTATTTTGAGGCGATTTGCCTCGGACCGTAATCAGCATTCATGAAAAATAGACAGGCGCAAACGGGCAGGTGTTAAGCCTGCCCGTTTGTCTTTTTTTACTTCAGTTTCGGTCTAACCACCTAAGCTCAAAATCGTTTTGCTCGTATACTCCCCCACATCGGCCAGCGCATCGGTGGGCAGAAAAAGATGGGCGTTGCTGCTGTAGAGGCAGGTGACGCCTGCGGAAAACTCTTCGTCCGGAAGATAGCAGACATAGCAGAGAGCGATTTTCGGGAGAGGACGCACCACGAAGGCGATGTCGCCGCTTACTGCCGAGGGGGCATCGCTGCCGTCCAGGCAGGCGTATATCTCTTCGCGGACATCGCCCAGCCGTTCGACCAGTGGGACGAGGGCCTGTTCGGTGCGATTGGCGAATGCGCCCACGTAGGGCGTACTGTTGGGCACCTCTTTAAAGGATTGGAACGGTTCGACGATGGCGGCATCGTCGACGGCATGCAGGGCGTAGAGTGAGATGATGATGCCCCGCGGTCCCTCTTCGGGCGTCCCGTCCAGCGTAAGACCACCCGGGGTCAGGCGACAGTCGCTGCCAAAGGCCTTGAGGCGAAGTGATTCACCATGGCGGTCGGCGCCCATGGCGCCGGCACGTTGGTCCAAATCCAGTGAGAAAAGCTTGCTCAGGTTGTCGTTGATAATGGCGCCGTAAGCACTGGTCATGGTCGATCCTTTATTCTTCTTTTTTTCGGCGGCAGTCGCTCGTTTCCTTCTATTCTGGTTAGCCGATCAACTGTTCTATGCGTTCAGCGATCTCTTTGCTCCCCATTCCGGACAGCGTTGCGCACATGCCGTCCAATACGGCCTTGACGACCGCGGTTTTCGGGCGGGGGGAGAGCAGTTGCACTTCGATGGTTTTGATGTCCGTCACCATCTCTTCGATCTGGTCGTAGTTGCTTTTAGCGGCGGCAACGGCTGATCGCGTAACATCGAGGAGCTGCTCCACGATCTGGCGGTCCTGTTCGTTGAGCGTGGGCCCAGTTCCGAGTCGGGCGCCAGCGGAGCCGGTCCCGGATATACCGTGCAGCCGCGCTGCCTCGATTCCTTCGGCCGTAATGCCGATGCCGCCTGACAGTGTTTTTACTTCCGCCCAGCCACGGCCGATGACCTCTTCGGCCAATTTGCCGGCTTCCTCTTTGGGTAATCCAATCGCCTCGCCGATTTCGAACATGGACTTCTGGACGGATGTGTCTCCGTCGGTCATTTGATAAAGCTCTATCAAAAAGGATATTTCAGTATCTTGAGATATGGGCATGGTCGCTTTCCTCTAAACTGGTTTGAAGATATTGAACAACGGAAGGCTCACCATACCACAGCAGTGGATAGATTGAAACGCTGCGGCAAACGGTGAAAAGAGCGCTGCCGTTCTGCTACGGCCGATATTTTTCGTTGAAGGGCAGCCTGATTTCAACTACAAAACAGAGGTGTCGATTTTTGGTGTTGGGGCGCCAGGGGCGATGCAATTGGAGAAAGGGGATGTCGTGAACGTTTTGGTAACCGGAAATCTGCCCGATGACATTGCCGACCGGGTTCGCACGGTTCATGAGGCCCGTTTCCATGATCTTGACCGTCCTATGGGGCGGGATGCCTTGCTCAATTCTGTCGCGGATGCCGATGGACTATTATGCATGATCACCGACCGCATCGACGAGGAGCTGTTCGAACGGGCACCGCGGCTGAAGATCGTGGCCAATTTCGGGGTCGGCTACAACAACATCGATATCGAGGCGGCGGCCCGGCGGGGGGTGAAGGTCACCAACACACCGGGGGTACTCACGGAGTGTACGGCCGATCTGGCCATGGCCCTGATTCTCGCCGTCGGGCGCCGCATCGTTGAATCGGATCGGCACACGCGTGAGGGACGTTTTCAATTCTGGGCCCCCTTTCATTTTCTGGGGCATGAGGTCTCCGGGGCGACGCTGGGTATTTTCGGTATGGGGCGTATCGGTCAGGCCGTTGCGCGTCGTGCCAGGGGGTTTGACATGGCGGTGCTGTATCACAATCGCACCCGGTTGCCGCCGGACAGGGAGCGGGCGCTCGGGGCGAAGTGGGTCGAGCAGGATCGGCTACTTGAGTGCTCGGACTATGTGTCGCTGCATGTACCGTTGACGCCCGATACCCATCATCTTATCGGAGCAGCGGCATTGAAGAGAATGAAGCATAGCGCTTTCCTGATCAATACGTCGCGGGGGCCGGTGGTGGACGAGGCCGCCTTGCTGGCGGCGCTGCAGAGGGGGCGTATCGCCGGGGCAGGGTTGGATGTCTACGAAAACGAGCCTGTTTTGACGCCTGGATTGACGGAGCTGGACAATGTTGTTCTGCTGCCCCATGTGGGCAGCGCCACGATGACGACGCGCCGGCGTATGGCTGCCATGGCGGTGGATAATCTGCTGGCCGGATTGGAGGGGGGCGTGCCGCCCAACTGGGTTAATGCGGAGATGATGTGAGAGGGATAGCCGGTGGCATGAAATAGGATCTGCCTTATTACGACAATGAGGAGTATAGAGAGTTAACTTGGCGTGATGCTACATGATCCGGTGAGCCCGGTGGGTGGCCTGCACCTCACGCAAACGCATGCAAGTGCCGCTAAGCTGCAGTTCCGGGCGTCCCGGAAACTCGCTTGCGCTCAAACAGTCCGGGACGCTTATCCTCCACTGCAGCTTAGCGGCTCTAACATGCAATGCTAAAGAGGTGCAGGCCACCCACTGGGCTCACCTCCGTATTTGGAATTAAGGGCAATATCATGAATATCAGGTTTTTCAGCTACTGATCCAGGCGGGCATAAAGCCCGCCCCTACAAGATTCGTGTATGGTAATAGATTGTATTTTCACTCAAATTTCGTAGGGGCGGGCTTTATGCCCGCCCGTTACGTCCGCGTAAGTGAATGACACTGGATTTAAAGGAAATCGATAGCTGAATGTCGCGTCTGAAGAGAAGGCATTTTATCATTTAAGCTATAGTGATTGGATTGTTGGGATGAAAGAGTTTTTTGATGTCATCGATATAGATGAAGTGTTGGTCCTCAAGGAGCAGTTTGAAATCGTGGGCGCTGGACGGGCACCGCTCGATGATCTGCTTGGGCGCTTTCTGGCCGAAGATGTCGTGGCCGACCGGGATATTCCGGGGTTCGACCGTTCGACCATGGATGGATATGCGGTGAGCGCTGGTTCCACGTATGGTGCCAGCGAAGCCAATCCGGCCTATTTAAACGTGGTGGGATCTGTTGGGATGGGGCAGGTTCCGGCGCATGGGGTGGGGCCGGGGGAGGCATCGCGTATCGCCACCGGCGGTATGCTGCCCCAGGGCGCTGACAGCGTCGTCATGGTAGAGCATGCCGCTGCTGTGGATGACACGACCATCGAGGTGTATCACAGCGTGGCGCCAGGGCAGCACGTGGTTGCAAAGGATGAAGATGCGGCTGACGGAGAAGTCATGTTGCGGAGCGGATGCCGGCTGAGGGCTCAGGAGATCGGTCTTCTTGCGGCTTTGGGGTTGCCGACGGTTAAGGCGTTTGATTTTCCCCGTGTAGGGATCATATCGACCGGGGATGAAGTGGTGCCGGTGGATGCCGATCCGCGCCCCGGCCAGGTAAGGGACGTCAACGCTTATACCCTGGCCGCTTTGATCCGGCAGGCCGGCGGTCGCCCGATCCGTTACGGCATCGTCAAGGATCAATATGACGCTTTGCTGGAGGTGTGCCGGCGGGCTCTGGCCGAAACCGATATGGTGCTGGTCTCCGGGGGCAGTTCGGTGGGCACCCGCGATCTGACCGTGGAGGTTTTGGCCGCCCTTGACGAAAGCGCCATCCTGGTGCATGGGGTCTCCATCAGTCCGGGGAAGCCGACGATCCTTGCCCGTTGCGGTGCCAAGGCTTTCTGGGGGTTGCCGGGGCATGTGACATCGGCCATGGTGGTGTTTATGGTGTTGGTACGTCCGTTTCTGATTCATATCGGCGGCGGAGCGGCTGAAGCACAGGTTCGGCTGCGTGCCAGGCTCTCCCGCAACGTGGCGTCCTCCCAGGGGCGGGTCGACTTCGTGCGCGTGCGGCTGGCCGGGAGAGAAGGCGAAATGTGGGCCGAACCGGTTTTGGGGGCCTCCGGGCTGATCCGTACCATGGTGGCGGCCGATGGTCTGGTGGCGGTGGATATGAACAGCGAAGGCCTGGACAAGGGCGCCGAAGTGGATGTGCTGCTGTTTTGATCGCGTGTGCTAAAGGAAGGTATAGGAAAAAGGAACTGAGATCATGCCCCCTAAACGCAATGTCTATCTGAAGATGAAGTCTTTGGAGGAGGCCCGGCAGATTGTGTTGGACGCCTTCGGCCAGAGAAAACTGGATGCGGAGATGGTACCGACGCCTGAGGCGGTGGATC
The DNA here is from genome assembly GCA_963668675.2 of uncultured Desulfatitalea sp. GTDB lineage: Bacteria > Desulfobacterota > Desulfobacteria > Desulfobacterales > Desulfosarcinaceae > Desulfatitalea. Next base: position 23,431 of record CAXXMB010000001.1, read on the forward strand.
GGATATTGGCCGAACCTGTGGCGGCGCGGCTCTCTTCTCCCCATTTTCATGCTGCGGCCATGGATGGCATCGCCGTCCGCGCAAAGGATACTTTCGGTGCCCACCCCTCCAAGCCCCTGGAGCTGAAGGTGGGGGAGACGGCCTTTTATGTGAATACCGGCCATGTGATGCCTGGCGATAGCGATGCCGTCATCATGATCGAAAATGTCCAGGAGACAGAAGAGGGCAGAGTGGTGATCGAAGCGCCGGCCTTTCCCTGGCAGCACGTGCGCAAAATGGGAGAAGATATTGTGGCCACCGAAATGCTTTTTGCCCGGCAGCACCGGGTCACCCCTTACTGCGTGGGGGCCCTGCTGGCTGCCGGTCACTTCAAGGTCAACGTGCTGAAGAAGCCGAGGGTGGCGATTCTGCCCACCGGTTCCGAGCTGGTCGACTGGCAGCGGCTTGGCGATATTGCATTGCGCCCCGGTCAGGCCATCGAGTCCAACGCCTTCGTTCTGGGCAAGCTGGTCGAGAGGGCCGGCGGGCAGTTCACGCGTCTGGATCTTCTCGGCGACGACATCGAAGCGATCCGATCTGCGGTGCAATCGGCGTGTGAAGATGGCGCCGATATGGTCTTTATCGTGGGCGGCTCATCGGCCGGATCGGAAGATTTCGCCCGCGAGGTGATCGACCGGTTGGGAGAGATCCTGGTGCACGGTGTCACCATGATGCCGGGCAAACCGACCATTGTGGGGCGGGTGGGAAAGATACCGGTCTTCGGCATGCCCGGTTATCCCGTATCGACCATCATGGCTTTCGAACAGTTGGTTGAACCGTTCATGGCCAGGCTGCTCGGGCAGCCGCCTGCCCGGCGCTCCCGGGTCGATGTCGTGCCGACCCGTAAAATCGCATCCAAGCTGGGGGTCGAAGAGTTCGTCAGGGTCAAGATCGGTCAGGTGGGCGATCACCTGGTGGCCACCGCGTTGCCGCGCGGAGCCGGCCAGATCACCAGCATCACCGAGGCTGACGGCATTGTGCGCATACCGGCCAAGCTGGAAGGCGTGCCCGAAGGGGAGCCGGTCGCGGCCGAGCTGCTGAAACCCCTCGCCGCTATCGGCCGCACCGTGGTGGTGGTGGGGAGTCACGACAATACCCTGGATCTGCTCGCCGACGAGTTGCGGGCCCAGGGCACCCATCTGAGTCTCTCTTCGAGCCATGTCGGCAGTCTGGGAGGCCTCATGGCCGCCAAGCGCGGCGTGTGCCATGTGGCCGGTACCCATCTGCTCGACGAGCACACGGGGACGTACAACCTGAGCTATATCAAGAAGTATCTGCCCGATATCGGCGTGCGCCTGGTCCACCTGGTGATGCGCGACCAGGGGCTCATGGTGCCGGTCGGCAACCCCAAGGCCATTTCAGGGTTGGAGGATCTGCGCCGTGGCGATGTGCGTCTGATCAATCGCCAGGGCGGATCGGGCACCCGTATTCTGCTCGACTACCGTCTGCGGCAATTGGGGATCGCCGCCGACCAGGTGGATGGATATGCCAACGAGGAGTTTACTCACATGGCCGTGGCTGCAGCCGTGGTGAGCGGTGCGGCCGATGTGGGATTGGGGATCCATGCGGCGGCCAAAGCCCTGGGGCTCGACTTTATCCCGGTGGTGACCGAGCAGTACGACCTGCTGATTCCGGCGATCTTCTTCGACGGTGACCCCATCCAGACCCTGCTGTCGGTGATCTCCAGCGACGCGTTCAGACAGCGCGTCAATATGCTCGGGGGGTACCACACCGAGCGAACCGGTGAAATACTTCTTTGAAGCAAATCGCCGGACGGAAGGTCCGGAAATGTGAAGATGAAACGTGACGGTCAAAGCGTCTATCGTCTTTTCGACCACACCGCAGATCTGGGCATGGAGATTTACGGTGACGATCCCCGCGCCCTGTTCACCCATGCTGCCAGGGCGCTGTTCGAGGTGCTTGTCTCGTCGGTGGGGCAAGCGGATGCCTGCGAAACGGGAGAAGATATCGAGGTGACCGGAGAGGATTGGCCCGACCTGATGGTCAACTGGCTGCGGGAACTGCTCTACCTGTGGGCCGGACGACAACTGCTTCTCGTTAAGCTCCATATCGAAACAATTGAAGAGACACGGATCTGCGCCCATCTGGAGACGTGTCGTTTCGACCCCCAGCGGCACCTCATCGAGAAAGAGATCAAGGCGGTCACCTACCATCAGGTCGAGACCGGCCCGCATGGCGGTCGTTGGCGGGCGAGGGTGATCTTCGACACCTGAGCATTGCCCGAACGAAGAGAACGTATATAACACTGACAGAGGGAGGATGCCATGAAGATTGAGCGCATCGACGACTACCGCTGGCGGGTTGCCCCCTTCGGTCAGATGAAGGTGCCGGGCATCGTTTACACAAGCGCACGCATGCTCGACCAGTTGAGGGAGGAGCAGGCCCTGACCCAGGTGGCCAATGTGGCCACTCTGCCCGGTATTGTCAAAGCATCCATGGCCATGCCGGACATCCACTGGGGGTATGGCTTCCCTATCGGCGGCGTGGCCGCCTTCGACTGGGAGAGCGGTGTCGTCTCACCCGGAGGGGTCGGTTACGACATCAATTGCGGGGTGCGGCTGGCGGCCACCGATCTGCAACACGACGAGATCCGTGACCGTGTCAGGGAACTGGTGGATGCCCTCTACCACCACGTGCCATCGGGTATAGGTTCCATCGGCTCGGTCAAGCTGTCGACCAAGGAGGAGAAGCGGGTGCTGTGCCAGGGCAGTCGCTGGGCCGTCACAAACGGTTTCGGCCTCGAAGAAGATCTGGAGCACACCGAGGACGGCGGCTGTCTTGGCCATGCGGACCCCGGCGAGGTCTCGCCGCGCGCCCTGGAGCGCGGCAGCAGACAGCTCGGCACACTGGGGTCGGGAAATCATTTCCTGGAAGTGGGGCTGGTCGAGGAGATCTTTTTGCCCGAGGCTGCCGATGCCTTTGGACTGAGGGAAGGCCAGGTCACCGTGATGCTGCACAGCGGCTCCAGGGGCTTGGGCTACCAGGTGTGCGACGACGCCCTGGCCCGGCTCAACCGACACGTTCGCACTCTCGGTATCGAGCTTCCCGATCGACAGCTCGCCTGCGCCTACATCCGCTCCGAAGAGGGGCGGCGCTATCTGAATGCCATGGCGTGTGCCGCCAATTACGCCTGGGCCAACCGCCAGATTTTGCTTCACCGCTGCCGGGAGGTGTTCGAGCGTACGCTGGGCATCAGCCCGCGTGCCCTCAACATGCGCCTGGTCTACGACGTGTGCCACAACATCGCCAAAAAAGAGGAGCACATGGTGGATGGCCGCAAGCAGTGGGTCTGCGTTCATCGAAAAGGAGCCACACGTGCCTTCGGCCCGGGGCAATCCGCCTTGAGCGTCGATTATCGTCATGTGGGCCAACCGATTTTGATTCCGGGTGACATGGGCACCGCCTCATATGTGCTGGTCGGCACCCAGCAGGCCATGGATGAGACCTTCGGGTCCACCTGCCACGGCGCAGGCCGCGTATTGAGCCGCAAGGCGGCCCTGCGCCGCGCCAAAGGACGCTCCATTGCGAGGGAGCTGGAAGACGAGGGGATTTACGTGCGTTGGACCGGCCGCAGGACCATGGCCGAAGAGATGCCCGAAGCCTACAAAGACGTCTCCGAGGTGGTCTCGGTGGTCCACGGAGCCGGGATCTCCAAGAAAGTGGCCCGGCTGCGGCCGCTGGCGGTGGTAAAAGGTTAAAATAGCAGGAATCTTGTCGTTTCAATGAGTTCTGGATGCCGGATCAAGTCCGGCATGACGGGTAAGTGACCTTTTTTGCAATTGCCGCGCCTCTCTGGTAAATAGCGGTACGCAACGCATCGGGTGCAAACAAGGAGAGGGATGGATGATCAATCCGGAAATATTTCGACAATACGATATTCGTGGTGTCGCTGGCAAAGATATGCAGGCTGAGGATGTGGTGCTCATGGGCAGGGGCATCGGGACCTATCTGCAGCAGCAGGGCAATCTGTTTCTTGCCGTGGGGCGTGACTGCCGGGTGACCTCGGATGAGTACGCCGAACGGCTGATCGAAGGGCTTTTAGCGACCGGCTGCCGCGTGGTGGACATCGGCGTATGCCCGACACCGGTCTCCTATTTCGCGATTCGTCATCTGGAGACCGAGGGGGCCGTGATGGTCACGGCCAGCCACAACCCGCCCGAGTACAACGGGTTCAAGATCTGCAGCGGGCCGGACTCGGTATACGGCGATCAGATCCAGCAGATCCGCCGCATCATCGAAGAGAGGGCTTTCACCGAAGGAGCGGGCTCTTCCGAGGAGATTGAAATACTGCCCGACTACATCGAATATGTGCTGGACAACATCGAACTACAGCGCCCGCTTCGGGTGGGGCTTGATGCGGGCAACGGCACGGCCGGGATCACGGCCGTGCCGATCATCGATAACCTGGGGTGTGAGGTCCACGAACTCTACACCGACATGGACGGTGCATTTCCCAATCACGAAGCCGATCCCACCGTAGCCGCCAATATGGCGGACCTGATCGCCCTGGTCAGAGAGAAGAGACTGGATGTGGGCCTGGGCTTCGACGGAGACGGCGACCGCATCGGTGTCGTGGACGCCGATGGCAGCCTGATTTACGGCGACCAGTTGATGATTCTCTTCAGCCGCGAAATTCTCAGCAGAAAACCGGGGGCCACCTTTATCGCCGAGGTCAAGTGCTCCAAGACCATGTATGACGATATTGAAAAGAACGGCGGGAAGGCCATTATGTGGAAGACCGGCCATTCGATGATTAAAAAGAAGATGAAAGAGATTCACGCCGAACTGGCCGGCGAGATGAGCGGGCACATCTTCTTTTCGGACCGCTATTTCGGCTATGACGATGCGACCTATGCCGCCTGCCGTCTGTTGGAAATACTGGCCGCCACCGGGAAAAGCGTCGGAGAGCTGCTGGCCGATGTTCCCAAAATGTTCAATACACCGGAAATTCGGGTGGATTGTCCCGATGACATCAAGTTCGATGTGGTGGCCCGGGTGACGGAATACTTCCGACAGCGGGAGAGGGTGATTGACATCGACGGCGTGCGTGTGCTCTTCGATGATGGCTGGGGGCTGGTAAGAGCCTCCAATACCCAGCCGGCCCTGGTGCTGCGCTTCGAAGCGTTGTCGGAGCAACGGCTTAATGGAATCAGGGAGGCGGTTGAGTCGGTATTGGAACGAATCAAGAGAGAAATTTGATTGCCAGTATGAAAGTGGAAAGAAAGAAGAAAAGTATTAAAGTAAGAAAGTATGAAAGTTAAGGTATTCTGTCTGGTTTTAGAGAAAGAGGTTTATTGCATCTCTTTTATAAATGATAGAATTCCATCACTTTCATACTTTCCACTTTCTTACTTTCATACTTTTCTTCAAAGTCGACGATGTCCCAGGGTGCGTTTTTAAATGGCAAGCCTCCAACTCCCGGTCGTCAAATGAATAAAAGCGTTTTTGCCACCCTTTTCTTTGCGCTCTTTTCCACCATTACCGGTGTGGGGATCGTCGTTCCGTTGCTGCCGGTGTATGCCCATAGCCTTGGGGCTGCCGGTATCTATATCGGTCTGATCTTCGGTGCGTTCTCCATTTCGCGGACCTTCTTTCTGCCATACTTCGGACGGCTGTCCGACAGCAAAGGGCGCAAGCCCTTTATCGTCATCGGGTTGCTGGCCTACACACTGGTGTCGGTGGCCTTCGTCTTCACCACCCAGGTGATGCACCTGATCGTCATCCGATTTTTGCAAGGCATCGCCTCGGCCATGATCATGCCGGTGGTTCAGGCATATGTGGGCGACATTACACCCCCCGGGCGGGAGGGCTTCATGATGGGGCTTTTCAATATGTCGCTCTTTCTCGGCCTGAGTCTGGGGCCGGTGGCTGGCGGGGTGATCAGCGACTATCTGGGGCTGAGGGCGACTTTTGTCTGTATGGGGGTCCTCTCCCTGGTCGGGTTCGCCCTCTGTTTGTGGTTGCTGCCGCCCACCCGGGAGGAGGCGGTGGTCCACCGTCGCCGGCCGCCGTTGCACTGGCGCGTTATCGTTGCTGATCGGACGGTCGCCGGGCTATTTATCTTCCGTTTTACTTATACGGCCGGCATTGGGGTGATCTGGGGGTTCCTGCCGGTGCTGGCCGCTGCCGAGCTGAAGTTGAGCAGTTCCAGTATTGGTGTCCTGGTCATGCTCGGGGTGCTGGTGTCCGGGATCGTTCAACTGCCCATGGGCAAGCTCGCGGATGTGGCCAATCGAAAGGTGATGGTGGCGGTGGGAGGCGTGCTGGCTGGCGTGGCCATGTTGGCCTATCAGCACGCCTATAGCTATGAATATCTTTTCGGGGTCAGCGTCCTGTTCGGTCTCGGAGGCGGTACGGCCATGCCGGCGCTGATGGCCATGGCGGTGATCAAAGGCCAAAATACCGCGTCCATGGGGTCGGTCATCGCCTTGCTGACCATGGCTCACAGCATGGGGATGCTCATCGGCTCTGTGGGGGCTGGGTTGCTCATGGATTGGTTCCAACTGCGATATGCATTTTCGGCTGGGGCCATGCTTATGTTCGCCGGTGTCATCGCCTTTGTGATTTGCGCAGTCGGCAAATCCGCACAAGAGAGCTGATCCTGGCAGCATGTGCTCTATCCTGTTCCATCGACCAAGCAAGGGAGAAAGACTATGACATCTGTTGTTCTGCGTGCGATCGGTACTATTACCACCCCCCATGGAAAAGCCGAGGATATGCCCATCCAGCCGGGTGGCGCTGCAAAGACCATGGGCACAGTCGTGGTGGATGAGGCCTATTCCGAAGGTCTGGAGGATCTGGAGGGGTTTTCCCACATTATTCTGATTTATCAGTTTCACCGCAGCCAGGGGTTTGAACTGCGCGTCAAACCGTTTTTAGACGACCGCAAACGCGGCCTTTTCTCCACGCGGGCTCCGCGCCGGCCCAACCCGATCGGCTTGTCGGTGGTCTCTCTCGTGAAGCGTGAAGGCAACCGACTCCAGGTCATGGGTATCGATGTGTTGGACGGCACCCCTCTGCTCGATATCAAGCCCTTTGTTCCGGCCTTTGATGCGCCGGAGGTGACGGCCCTTGGTTGGTTGGAGGGCAAACAGGGCCTGGAGAAGAAGATCCGGTCGGACGACCGGTTTTCGAATAAGCAATAGGGTTAAAGCGCTTCGGGCGTGAAGGTGACCACGTCATCTATGCACTTCGTATCGCAAAGCAGCATGACCAGGCGGTCGACACCCAATGCATTGCCAGTGGCCGGGGGCATCCGTGATAGCGCCTGCAGAAACGGTTCGGCCACCGGGTAGAGCGCTTTGCCGGCGACGCGGCGCTGTTCGGATTCCGCTGCAAAGCGCTGCCGCTGCTCCACAGGGTCGTTCAGTTCGGTAAATGCATTGCACAACTCCAGCCCCCCGATGTAGAGCTCGAAACGTTCGGCCAAGTGGGGTTGGCCGGGTTTCAGGCGGGCCAGTGCGCCGCAGGCGGCCGGATAGTCGTAAAGCAGTGTCGGCTTCCCCCATCCGAGATGCGGTTCGATGGCCAGTCCCATAATCTCGTCAAACCTATCCTCCTGCAAAGCCGCTTGCATGGCGCATCCGCCAAATTTCCGGAAGGCCTCCTCAACGCTCAGGTGTTGCCAGGGGGGGCTCAGATCGATGGATCGACCTTGATAGGAGAGGTCTGGCGGCAAATTCACGCTGCGCAACACATGGGTAACGAGTGCTTCGCATTGCCGCATCATGTGGGCGTAATTCTCACCAGCGGTGTACCACTCGAGCAGGGTCATTTCGGGCAGATGGCGATTGCCCCGCTCTCCTTTGCGAAAGCATTTGCAAATCTGGAATATTTTGGAGAAACCTTGGGCGAGGAGCCGCTTCATGCACAACTCGGGTGAGGTCTGCAGGTACCAGTCACCGGCCTCCTGGGCGTCGATATGGGTTTCGGGAGCGGGGGCGGGGATACGAATGGGGGTCTCGACTTCCAGGTAGCCCTGCTGCCCGAAGAACCCCCTTATTGCGGCGATCACACGGGAGCGCCGCTCAAGACGATTCACACCTGCTGATGATCTTTTCGTGGCCATAACGGATAAGCAGCGCTATTTGGTGTCCGCTTTCTTGCGTTCCAGGTAGGTGTCCGCCGGCCGATCCTGGAGAAAGACGTGATCGAACCGGCCCAGATTGGCTGATTCGTACCATTCGTAAGCCTGCTCTTTGCATGCCTGGCATGCTTTGCGCGGGATATGAACTGCCAGGATGGCGACATCCTTATCCGAAGAGGATTCGATCCTCAGCGCACCGGCGCAATCGTCACAGACGCGGATCGATTCGGATTGAACTTCATAGATGTTGTCGGTGTCGTAGAAGATGCGCCGGGAGCGCTGGTGGATGGTTTGGCCGGCACGTGCTTTTTCAGTCAGCTTCTTGCGCTGTTGCCAGGATTTGAGGACCCTGAGGCCGGTCTGTTCGATCCAGCGGGTTGTGGCCGTGGTTTGCCGGTAGCGTTCGGGGTCGTAGTCCGGTTCGCGCAAGTGGTTGTAGTCGAGGCCTGCCATGGCCAGGATGATGCCGGTATTGACATAGGGCAGCGCCCCCTCGATCGAGTAGCCGCCTTCGAGAACGGCGATATCGGCCTGGAGCAGGTCGGTCAACTCGGCGTAACCGCGCGCCGAAAAGTTCATATTGGTGATCGGATCGGAGTAGTGGTTGTCCTGCCCCGCGGAGTTGATGATCAGATCGGGTTTGAAATCGTCCAATATGGGCAACACCATCTCTTTGATCGTGTAGAGAAACCCTTCGTCCGAGGTTTGGGGGGGCAGGGGGATGTTGACCGTCGTTCCCACGGCATTGGGGCCGCCAAGCTCATCGAGAAAGCCAGAGCCGGGATAGAGGGTGCGGCCGTCCTGGTGCAAAGAGATGAAGAGGGTGTCGGGATCGTGCCAGTAGATGTCCTGGGTGCCGTCACCGTGGTGGCAGTCGGTGTCCACGATGGCCACCCGGTCGATGCCGTAAGCCCTGCGCAGGTATTCGACCATGATGGCTTCGATGTTGACGTTGCAGAACCCTCTGGCGCCGTGAACCACCCGGTTGGCATGGTGGCCCGGAGGCCTGACCAGTGCAAAACCGCGTTCCACCTTGCCGTCCATGCGCGCCATGCCGATGGTTTTTGCGCCGCCGGCGCTGATGAAGTGGGACTCGGTCATGACGGTCCACGGGTCCGGCACGCAGAAATGGACCCGCTGAACATCCTTGATTGTCACCAGGTCGGGCTTGTACTCCGTGATGCCCTCTATGTCCAGCAACCCCTCTTCGAACACTTGATCCTGGGTGTAGAGCAACCGCTCCTCACGCTCCGGATGAGACGGGCTGATGGCCCAGTCAAAGGCCGGAAAGAAGACGAGCCCGGTTTTTTTCTTGGCTTTCAGCATGATGTCCACCTGTATATTCTCCGGATTCGACGATCGATCTGAAGAATTTTAAAGAAGTATGAAAGCGAAAAGTATGAAAGTAGGAAAGTTAAGGTATTCTATCTGATTTTATCGGTCGAGATTAAATGTATCGATTTTCCAAATGATAGAATTCCTTAGCTTTCATACTTTAAACTTTCCACTTTCATACTGTTATTTATAAATCCTGCCTTCTCAACTTTCCGGCAATGGGGTCGTATCCCTGGATCAGGCCGGGCTTGATCTGGGCCCGTACCCGTATGTTTTTACCGATGGTGTGAAAGCCCCTGATCATGTTGAACTGATTGGCCTCAATTATTTCCATCTCAAGGTGGTCCGGATTGGCGCCTCGCTGCAGCGCCTTTTCACTGAGCAGTTCCAGAGCCATCTGGCGCGCATCCTCCAGGCTGAAGCCTCTTGGTATCTCCCGGCTGGCCAGGTCACCGGCCGCGACGGCCACCTGTTGGGCCGTGTCTGCAAAGAGCATCACCTCGCAGGTGGTGCGTGCCAGGGCGCATCCCACGGCATTGGCCACTTGCCAGTGGGGCACCACGGTCACATTGCCTTCGAACATGGTCATGAGCTTTTCGGCAAACTGGGGCGCCGGACCTCCCAGAATCATCAGGTGGCGCGGCTTGATCTCGCTGCCTTCCCAAAGCTCATGGACCGTATAGACCGGTTTGCTGTTCACGCGGTCGATCATCTCCTGCGCACCGGAAAGAATTTGCCGGCAGGCTTGATCGAAAATCTGCAAAGCCGCCTCATCGAGGGAGACGTTCATGCGTTTGGCGATGGGTGCCAGGCCTTCGGCGGCACGCTGGCGATCTCCCCCGTTGACCAGCCCCAGCACACTGAACGCGTCCGTCGGTGTCGGTGTCGGACCGCCATAGGCCATGGCGCGCCCCTTACGCTCCGGACCGATGGTCAGCACGCCCTCATCTTCATGCACCACACTGTCGCCGCCCACCCCGATGGATTGTGTGTGCAGAGCGCGGATGAGTGTCTTATAGGGGCCGATTTCGATCCCCAACGGATCCAGCAGTGGGACTCCGTCGATGAGCAGGGCCATGTCCGTGGTGGTGCCGCCGATATCCAGCACCAGGGTTGCGCCGCTGCTGGGCGCATAGGCCAGCGCCCCCATCACGCTGGCCGAAGGGCCCGAAAGGATGGAGAGGGCGGGGTCGTCAAACGACGAGTCGAAGTTCATGTTCCCGCCGTCCGGCTTGAGAATGCGAATCGGCACATCGAGACCCTTTTTCACCAGGGATTGTTTGACCGCTTGGAAAAACTCTTTGTGGACCGGATAGACGGCGGCGTTAAGATAGGTGGTGGCGATGCGTCGGGGGAAATTGAGGCTGCCCGAGAGTTGATGCCCCAGAAAGACGCGTTCGAAGTGGGGGGAGATCAGTTGGGCGATCCGCTTTTCATGCTCCGGATTATGCACCGAAAACTTGGAGGCGACACCTACATGTTGAATGCCCTTAAGCTTTAACGCCTCCGCCACCATCATGATTTCGAAATCATCGACGGTTTCGATTTCGCGGCCGCGATGGTCCACCGCTCCCCGCACGATATGGTAATCTGCATTGGTGCGGAACAATCGCGGGTCGATACCCGGTCCGCCTGAAACGATCATGCCTACCGGCGGCAGCTTGTTTTGCACGATGAGGTTGGCTGCCAACGTGGTGCTCAGGACAGCTCTTCTGATCTCCTGCGGGTTGACGCCTTCAGTGACCTTTTCCAGGCCGGTCAATACAGTTTCGAACAGGTGGGTTTCGTCGGTAGGGACCTTGATTTCCTTCTCGATGCCTTTCTGGCCGATAAGGGCTACATCCGTGTGTGTGCCGCCGACATCCAATCCGATAATCATGGTTTAGTCCCGGCAACATACAATCCCCGATTGCACCCGGCAGGCGAGCGCACCTTCGCTTTGTCAATGGATTGTATCGTTACCTTAATATCTAAGGTGTTTTTGTTTATCGAGCTACAGGACGCCTCAACGCTTCCTGCCAAGCTATCCAAAAGACTGCCAAAAGTCAAATTTTCCTTTATTCTTGACTCCTTCGCGGCAGATGGGCTATCAGAAACGGTTTACACAATGGTTGTTCAGATTGGAAAAATGAGATGATTCAACTCATACGCGGGTTCAAAGATATCCTGCCGGGTGAAACGGCGCTTTGGCAGCACATCGAAAAGACGGCCACGGCCCTCTTTTCGGCTTTTGGTTTCGGGGAGATCCGTCTCCCCATTATGGAGAAGACCGAACTGTTCGCCCGCAGCATCGGGGAAGACACGGACATCGTCGAAAAGGAGATGTACACCTTCACCGACCGCGGAGGCGACCAGCTTACACTGCGCCCGGAGGCAACGGCATCCCTGGTGCGATCCTACATCCAGCACAAGATGTACGCCGATGACCCGGTGCGCAGGTTCTACACCATCGGCCCCATGTTTCGGCGGGAGCGACCCCAGAAAGGGCGCTACCGGCAGTTTTACCAAATCAACGTGGAGGCCTTCGGCATAGAAGGGCCTTTCATCGACGCCCAGATGATCTATATGCTCAACACGCTGTTCGAACAGCTGGGCGTGCATGGAACCCAGGCGCACGTCAACTCGCTGGGATGCCCCGAGTGCCGCCCCAAATTCAGAGACGCACTGCTGGCGCTGTTGGATGGGGCGGAAGATCAGCTTTGCAGCGATTGCCGGCGGCGCAAAGCACGCAACCCGTTGAGGGTGCTGGACTGCAAAGTGCCCGGATGCCGGGAGGCCGTTAAAGGGGCACCGGCCATCGTCGATTATTTGTGCGACGACTGCCGCCAGCACTTTGAGGTGGTCAAGCAGATACTGACCAGGAACGATATCCCTTTTGTACTGGACAAGCGTCTCGTCAGGGGCTTGGACTACTACACCCGCACCACCTTTGAGATTCAGACCACTGCCCTGGGGGCCCAGAGCGCCGTCGCCGGTGGCGGCCGATACGATGGTCTGGTGAAGGCCCTGGGCGGCCCCGCTACCCCGGGAATCGGATTTGCCATCGGATTCGATCGTCTGGTCGAGATCCTCGCTCAGCAGCGCGATATCCAGGCTCCCAATCCGCAGCTTTTTATTGCGGCGCTGGGTGACAAGGCCAGGGAGATGGCTTTCCAGTGGACGCTGGCCCTGGCAAAAGGCGGCCTCCACGTCGATATGGAACACGCAAACAAGAGTCTCAAGGCGCAGATGAAGCGGGCCAATCGACTCAAGGCCGCCCATGTGCTCATCGTCGGTGAGGATGAGTTGGCGGCCGGCAAAGGCGTTTTACGCGATATGGCCACCAAAAAGCAGATCGATCTGTCCATCGATAACATCATCGAAACGTTGCAGCAACGGCTGTTGGCATAGCGCTTTCGAACCGAACCGCCAGTGACCGTTGAGGCTTTAACAGACGATATGATCCGGGAGTGTTACCACCCGGGATATTAAAATTGACAAAACAAGGAGAAGGGCAATTGGCTGACCTGCTAGGCGACATGCGACGCACCCACCATTGCAACCAATTGGGCGCAGAAAATGTGGGAATGGAAGTCGTATTGATGGGTTGGGTACAGCGCCGCAGGGATCACGGCGGCGTTATTTTTGTGGATTTGCGTGACCGCGAGGGGCTCACCCAGGTGGTTTTCAATCCGGGGGTCAGCAACGATGTCCATGCCAAAGCGCATGGGTTGCGCAGCGAGTTCGTGATCGGTGTCCGCGGTCGTGTGGCGCCTCGGCCCGATGGCATGGTCAACGCCAACCTCACCACCGGCGCCATCGAGGTGATGGTCACCGAGCTGCGCATCTTCAACGAAGCGGCAACGCCACCGTTTCTCATCGAAGAAGATACCGACGTGTCCGAAGCGATTCGTCTGACCCACCGCCACCTGGACTTGCGCCGGCCCCAGTTGCAAAAGAACATCATTTTGCGGCACAAAGCCGCTGCCGCCGTCCGCCAATACCTCAACGGGAATGGGTTCCTTGACATCGAAACGCCGGTGCTGACCCGCAGCACGCCCGAAGGGGCCCGCGACTACCTGGTGCCCAGCCGCGTCAATCCCGGACAGTTCTATGCGCTGCCGCAGTCACCCCAGATATTCAAGCAGCTGCTTATGGTGGCCGGCTACGAACGCTACTATCAGATCGTGCGCTGCTTTCGAGATGAAGATCTGCGCGCCGACCGCCAGCCCGAGTTTACCCAGATCGATATGGAGATGTCCTTCGTGGGCGAGGAGGATATCATGGCCATCTCCGAAGGCTTGATCGCCTATGTCTTCCAGGAGGTGATGGGAATATCCCAGACCATACCCTTCGACCGCCTGACCTACGCTGAAGCGGTGGATCGCTACGGACTGGACAAGCCCGACACACGCTTCGATATGGAACTCAAGGAAATTTCCGATATCGTCGAAGGCTCGGGCTTCAAAGTCTTTGCCGACGTGGTCAAAAAGGGCGGCATCGTCAAGGCCCTCAATGCAAAGGGATGCGTCGATTTCTCCAGAAAAGAGATCGACGATCTGACCAAATTCGTGGCCGTCTATAAAGCCAAGGGGCTGGCCTGGATCAAGGTTCGCGAAAATGAGTGGCAATCCCCCATCGCTAAATTTTTCACCGATGAAGAGAAGGCCAAACTGGCAGAGCGCATCGACATGCAGCCCGGTGACTTGATCTTCTTCATGGCCGACAAACCAGCCATTGCCAACGAGGCCCTGGGACAGCTGCGCAACCATCTGGGCCAGCGCCTCAACTTGATCGATCCCGAGGCGTTCAATTTCTTATGGGTCACCCATTTTCCCATGTTCGAGTGGGACGAGACCGAGAAGCGCCACCAGGCCCTGCACCACCCCTTTACCGCTCCCTTGGAAGAGGACTACAGCCTGTTGGAAAAAGATCCCACAGCCGTGCGCTCGCGCGCCTACGACCTGGTCCTGAACGGATTCGAAATCGGCGGCGGCAGCATCCGTATCCACGACATGGATCTGCAGTCCAAGGTGTTCAAGATTCTCGGCATGGACAAGGAGACCTACCAGGGCAAATTCGGTTTCCTGCTCGATGCCCTGCAATCCGGCGCACCACCCCACGGCGGCCTGGCCTTCGGTTTCGATCGCCTCGTGATGCTCCTGTGCGGCGAGAGCTCCATCAGGGACGTGATCGCTTTTCCCAAAACCCAAAAGGCCGCCTGCCTGCTCACCGGCGCGCCTTCGGATGCAAGCCAGCCCCAATTGGATGAGCTGTCGCTTCGCATCAAAGCCACGGCCAAGGTGTAGCTTCGAAGCAGCGCACTTTGACCTTATGATGTGCTATTACCCTTTCTTTCCACTCTAAGGAGGATGACTGAAAAGAAGCAGAACCGAACCCGCAACGCCGTCCGATGTGAACCATCTGCGGCCATAATATCCGCGAGGATAGGCTGATTTCCGGCCAGCATATCGCCGCCGCTGCCGGTTCGGGCCCCGTTTGCAAACGCTTTCCCAACATTGATTTGTTCGCACACCCACTCTTATCGACATTGACCTGACCGCTCTTCTCATCCAGCCGACCGGAAAGCCATCGGGGCGACGAAACCCTTCAAATGAATCTTTTTACATAACTTCCACCACCCCACCAACCGCCCGCAAAAATCGTTAGGCTTCGGGCTGAGGATGATGTGACCACCGCATCAACCGCAAGAAAGGAGAGTTACCGAGATGAGGAGAATCATTTTGTTATCTGTATGGGTTGCTTTGATGGCCATTCCGGCCATCGGACTGGCAGACCTCACCCAGAACGACCGTTTGATGCAGCGGCCGGAATGGGACGGCGCCGTCATGCAGGGCCCCTGGATCGAAGGTGCGTTGAGCTTCCAGGAGTGGGATAGTGATTTGGGTGAAGCCACGGTATGGACCTTGGGGCCGACCTTTGTCACATCGTTGCCCAGCAATCGCGATATCGAGCTCGGAGGGCGCGTCGACCTGATGTACTATGATCCTGACAATTTCGACAGCGAGACGGGTGTCAGCGATATCGACATCTGGGGGAAATACCAGTTCATCAAGACCCCCGAGTACATGCTCTCAGCAGGCCTGCTCCTCACCCTGCCCACCGGGTCGAAAGAGATTGTCCATCCTCACGCTTCAGGCGAGGTCAATTTCGAGGGTTTTGCCGCCGGTCGTTACCGGGTAGACAGCCAAATGGCGCTCATTGCACACGTGGCATTGCGCAAAAACAGCGACATGGATGTGGAGATCAACAGCGTCGAAGTGGAAATCGAGGGTGAAATGCAGATCGCCGTGGGCGGCGGTGTCATTTACGAAGTAACGCCCGACTTGAACCTTCAGGGGGAACTCAACGCAGCCACCGAAGCATACGACGAGTACGACAACGACATTCAACTTCGGTTTGGGGCCGACTATCAAGTGACACCCGATCTTATGCTCAGGGGCGGGACCGCCATCGGACTGGACGAAGGAGCACCAGAATGGGAATTGACATTTCGATGTGCCTACCTCTTCTGACCCCAGCGCAAAATATCCCGGCCTATCCGTCATGCACGGATAGGCCGGGACAATTCAGATGGCTATCGTTGTGTAAAAACGGCTTAATTTTTCTTGACATTCAGGTGCGGCTCTACTAAAAACGCAACTTTCGTAAGGGCGCTGCAGCACAGAGGCGCCGACCCATTCCCCGGTAGCTCAATCGGCAGAGCGGGTGGCTGTTAACCACTAGGTCGTAAGTTCGAATCTTACCCGGGGAGCCAACCAATTAACCTGTATTATCAGGTACTTATAAGTTTACGCAAAACCCCGTGGGATGAAACCCTCGGGGTTTTGTCGTTTTTGCTGTAATAACGGCTACCTACGTTTTTAATCTTCTTTCCGCGTATTCTCCGATTCCCGCGATTTTTTGCCGGGTCTGAGCGCGAATGTGGCACTTGACAGCTCCGGCTGAAAATGCGTTCTCCGAATTCTCCGATTTCTCTTTGATTTGGTTTCTAATTTAACATCTCGGTGATTTCCAGGAATACGGGACCGTCGGTTTTTTGAAACCCGAAACATAAAAGGTGAAAAGCAGCCATGCATGGCTCTAAATCACCCTTCCGAATTGACATGCGTTGGCTTTTCGTGTATTCGTTATTCGCGAATCGCGAAAGGAGAATGGCTGATGATTCTCAAGCCCCAAGATGTTTTTGTGTTAATTAAATTGATTTCAATTTATCCACATGAGTGGGCTTACAATACCTTGGCTGTTGATTTGGGCATGAGTCCATCCGAAGTGCATGCCGCTGTAAAGCGCTCTATCAAAGCTGGATTGGCAAATCAGGGTGAGTCCCAAATTAAACCCAATATCAGCAGGCTTGAAGAATTTCTTGTTCATGGCATCCAGTACGTATTCGTTCCGGACAGAGGCGAGCTGACGCGCGGACTACCCACCGCTTTTGCGGCTAAGCCTTTGCTCGGAAAAATAGTTATGCCGGATGAGCCCGCGCCTGTTTGGCCGGACCCGGAAGGTTCTGAACGTGGTCAGGCATTCTCGCCGCTGTATAAATCCGTACCCAAAGCAGCACGGAAAGATGCGATCCTTTATGAATACCTGGTGATCGTCGATGCTATTCGAGGCGGTAGAGCCCGAGAGCGGGAGTTGGCGATAAAAGAATTAAAGATGCGATTCAGGCAATGGTGATAAAAAAAGACCACCCCAATATCAAAATCCTTGAATCGGCCATTCAAAAACTTGGCCCGTTGGTCGATGAAATGGTTTTTTTGGGAGGCTGCGCTACCTGCTTGCTTCTTACCGATCCGGCCACACCGCCCCCCCGTGTAACCTATGATGTTGACGTCATCGTAAAAGCAGCATCTTTGTTGGATTATCACAGGTTGTCTGAAAAACTCAGAAGGCATAATTTTTCTGAAGACCTGAGTCCTGACGCACTCATATGCCGGTGGCGGTGCGGTGAGACCATTTTGGATGTCATGCCGACGCATTCGGACATCCTTGGATTTGGGAATCAATGGTATGCGGCCGCCTACACCGCCGCAATCTCTGTGCCACTGCCTTCCGGCAAACTGATTAGGGTGTTACCAGCGCCATACTTTTTGGCCACTAAAATCGATGCCTTCAAAGGGCGGGGTAACCAGGATTTTCTTTTGAGCAAGGATATGGAGGATATCGTAACCATTTTGGATGGAAGACCGGAGATCGTCGATGAAATTCAGCAGGTGGCTGACGATTTAAGATCATACCTGTCCGATGCACTCTCAGAACTATTGAACAACAGACGATTTACTGACGCTCTGCCTGGCCACTTGCCACCTGACAAAGCCAGTCAATCCAGATTGCCGATCATTCTCAAGCGCATTGATTCAATATCGAAGCTTTAGGGACAAGAATAGCCGATTAATACCGTTTCCATCTCCAGTAAATTGAGAAAACGATAAAAAAAGATTAAATACGGTATGTTAAGGTTCGGTGGCGTAAACAGAGAATGTTATGAAGAGGGTTACACTCGGGGAGCCAAAAATATCAAGGGGTTAGCAACTTACTGCTAACCCCTTTTCTATTCTGTGTGAGAATCCGTGTGAGACTTTTTCGAACCATTTGCTTACATTTAGTATATTGGGAATGTTGAACTGAGAAAGGAACTGTGGTTTGTTTTTCGGAGGTGGCATATGGCCCGGTTGGTTTGGATTAGATGCCCAGGCCATTTTACATTTTTTTGTTCAGTGGGATATTCTTAATGTATCGATAGTTGGAGGATATTAGGTCATGTTGTTAGATATCAATACCACCAACAAACGAGGTCGATAATGATTTTCTAAATTTATCGATTTGATTTTAAAATTTATCCTTTCGGAAAAGGCCTTTTCAGAAACAGTTACACGATATCTGGAACAACTCGGCAAGCTCACGAATGACAGGATGTAACAATGGGAAAACATCTGGCTCTTATCGGCGGCGGTCATGCCCACATGGTTACCTTGGCCAAGTTGTATACTTTTATTGAAAAGGGTCACCGTGTTACTGTTATCGGCCCCTCCGACCATCATTACTATTCAGGCATGGGGCCGGGTATGCTCGGGAAAACCTACACCTCTGCCGAAATCCGGTTTGCAACTCGTCATGTAGTTGAGAAACAGGGCGGGACCTTTATCCGAGACAAAGCGGTTCGGATTATAGCCGGGGAAAAAAAAGTGAAATTGGCTTCCGGAGAGACAGTTGGCTATGATGTCATTTCCTTTAATGTTGGGAGTTTTGTGCCCCGTCTCGATTTGCCCGAGGATGCTAAGGACATTTATACTGTCAAGCCCATTGAAAGGCTGATGGAAGCTCAGGCACGTATCCTGGAATTGGCAGCGCAAAAAAGAATAACCATCGGTATTCTGGGAGGCGGACCATCCTCAGCTGAGGTTTCTGGAAACATCTGGCAGCTGATACGGGATGCCGGCTGGACGATGCCGAAGATAACGATTTTCGCCGGCAAACGATTCATGTCACGTTTCCCGGACAACGTTCGCTTCAAAGTGGAGCGGTCACTAACGCGGCGGGGTATTGAAATCAACACCGGAGGGTATGTCCAGTCCATCCAATCGGGGATAGTGACCCTTGCGTCCGGTGAAACACGAACACTGGATTTCATTTTTCTGGCCGTCGGCGTCAAGCCGAACCCCGTATTCAGCAATTCGGGGCTTGCCACGGGTCCCGATGGCGGACTGCTTGTCAATGAGTTCCTTCAGAGCGTTGATTATCCGGAGATGTTCGGCGGCGGAGATTGCATCTATTTCGAAAAACAACCATTGGACAAGGTTGGCGTCTATGCCGTGCGGCAGAATCCTGTGCTTTATGCGAATCTGATGGCCGCACTCGAAGGTAGACCGCTGCAGCCTTTTGATCCAGGGGGGGACTACCTGCTCATATTGAACATGGGAGGTGGGATTGGCGTTTTGCGTAAACGCTGGCTGCTGTTGGATGGAAAACCAGCTTTCTTTATTAAGGACTATATCGACAGAAAATTCATGAAAAAATTCCAGGCTATCGAATAATGAACGATATGTGCGGCAAAATAGCGCGGGATATGGACTCGATTTCTGAATACGATGCAACTTAAGTTTTATAGAGAACCGGGTATATGCAAAAGCGAAAAAGGAGAACCCCGAGCGCTGGACGGGCGCCACGCGCAATTTCGGACCGGTCCAACAGGTATGGCTGAACCCGAACGTAATATTAATGGTTCATAGGAAGCGATTTTTGAAATAGATAGATCTAGTAAAATGCGACATCTTCGTTGACAACGACCGGTTTAGAGCGGGCAGCTGTCTCACGCTTGTCGAACTTCTTCAGCCACAGGTAATTCGGGCAGCTTCTGTACCTTCGGACGCCTCCTTTTTCGGGTTTTTACTGGAATCAGATTTCGCATCAATTCCAATTTCCCGAAGCATAGCAATCGATCTCCAGCTTCAATAATTCGCTGTGAGCGAGGGTTGGGGATGACCGCCGTTCCTCGATAAAGCGTCAGAACCACGATGTCCTTGTCACGCAAGCCGGATTCTTGAATTGATTTACCAATATAATCGGAGCCCAAGGGAATGTATATTTCTGCAACCCCATACCCACGGCTCACAGTCAGTCGCTGGCGCAGGTCAATCTCTGGAAAATTAATTTGGGCTGAAATGTAGTCAATAATGGTGCCTGCGATGTCAAGCTGGGTACACCCTTCAATGCCTTCCAGGCCGGGGGAGGAATTTACTTCCATAATTTGTGGGCCGAGCTGTCCCTCAAGCATGTCGACGCCGGCTACACGAAGTCCCATTATTTGCGCAGCTCGAACGGCAGTTTCGCAGTACTCTTCATCAAGCGTTACCGGCTCGGCGATGCCGCCTCGGTGTACATTGCTGCGAAACTCCTGCCCTTGTGCAATACGGCGCATAGCCGCAACCACCTGATCACCGACCACAAAGGCTCGAATATCCCGGCCTTTGCTTTCGGCAACAAATTTCTGGATCAATACGTTTTGCTTTTGGCTCTGCAGCAGCTCGATAATGGCTTCGGCTGATTGTTCAGTCTCAGCTAAAAGGACACCGATCCCCTGGGTTCCTTGCAACAGCTTGATAATGACCGGAGCCCCACCGACGCGCGCTATTGCCGGCATTACATCTTTCTTGTCTCGGACGAAAGTTGTTTTAGGAATACCGATTTGATGTCGACTTAAAATTTGCAGACTTCGAAGCTTGTCACGTGAGGTTGAGATGCTTGCTGATGTATTTGCGCAGAACACATCCATCTGTTCAAATTGTCTTACCACAGCTGTACCGAAGTAGGTAATCGATGCGCCAATCCTCGGCAAAACGGCATCGTATGAGGAAAGTTCTTTCTGTCGAAAATAAAGATTCGGCTTGCCCTTTTCGAGATCAATCGCGAACTTGAGCGTATTGAGCACTTTAACTACATGCCCTCGCTGTTCAGCCGCTTCGCGAAGCCGTCGCGTACTGTAGCACTTTAAATTGCGTGAAAGAATTGCAAGTTTCATTTCTTCTCCAATATTTTTGACTTTCCTTTTGCAGGCAACGGATCATCTCTGTAAGCCGACTATTTTGATCCTTATGCACTGAGGATTGTGGCAGAATGGCCAGTGTTAGAGAAGTATAGCCGATAAATCCAGCATCTGATCCCACCTTTATTTTTAGCACAATGGATTGTGGTTCACCAGAGATTATAACAATTCTTGAAAAAGCATAAGTTATCCTTCCAATCAATACGAACATTCAGTATGTGTTGCCTCCTATTCGATCATCGCTGGCAAGTTACGCTTTAACAAGGTGTTTTCGTATTATCGGTTGATAATATTATGCTTACCGGTATAAAATCATTATTCAACGGGTGAAAGACACTCGCAACCTTGTTCCATCGTAAGTATCGTACGATGGGGTAGAAATATGCAGGAACGCATTGAAATGACTGAGTTGAAAATTGGTTGGAAAGAGTGGGTGTCTCTGCCGGATCTTCGGATACCAGGAATAAAAGCAAAAGTGGATACCGGAGCGCGGACATCGGCCCTGCATGCCTCCCACATAACCACTTTCACTAAACCATCGGGGCGTTGGGTACGCTATGTTGTTCGGCCCTTGCGCAAACATCCTGAAATTGAAATCCAGTGTGAGTCAAAACTGCTGGACAGGCGTGATATCAAAAGTTCCAGCGGACAGGTAGAATCCCGTTATGTCATCGAAACATCCGTTGTGCTGGGCGAGGCAAGGTGGTCGGCGACACTGTCCTTAACCAGTCGCGACGATATGTTGTTCCGGATGCTCCTCGGAAGAACTTCGTTACCCGGCAACACGATTATTTATCCGGGTGAAAAATATCTCACCGGAAAGGTCAGACTAAAAAAATGCTATCCGGAATTAAGGAAAGGCGATAAGAAACGGAAAAAAGACAGGCCTTGACCAGGCCAGGCGATTCGTGGCAAAAAATCCTCTGACTGCTGGTTTGCTGGGCCGCGCATGGTGATGTGGTCACCGTAACGTAAATTATATGCCGGCCAATATCCTCAAAGATGGTTAGATGTCGGAAATCGAGTGATTGAGGCTATCGATATCATCAGGCAGAAACGTGGGCAACACGCTTGATATTTCTGCACTCCATAAAACTACCAGCTTTCTTCGGAAATTTCTTCCCTGAATCCTTCGATCATTGGTTCGATCCCTTTGAGTCGATCCAGGTGTGCGATGTGAACGACGGCGTCGCCGCGATAAACAAGGGGTAGGTTCAACCGGCCGATGACCATCCCAGATACCGGAGATGTGATATCAACACCCTGGCCGCCGAAAGGATCGTCAATTTCGCCAATTTTAGAGTTCTTCACCACCCGGGCTCCGAGAGGATCCTTCATACGCAGGATACCGCTGGCCGGTGCACGAACCCAGGAGGTGGTATCTGTCACCAAAGGCTCGATTTCGGAGGCTGATATTTTCTTGGATGTCAGCATTCCCAGCGCCTGCATGACCGACATGACTCCGCGCATGCCCGCCCGAATCGCCACTTCATCAAACCGCAGTGATTCCCCCGCTTCGTACAGGAGCATCGTTATTCCCATTTCAGCCGCTGCATGCCGTAGAGAACCGTCCCGCAATTTAGCGTTAATTATGACGGGTACCTTGAAGGCCTTGGCCAGACGAAGCGTTTCGGGATCATCGATTGCGGCCCGGATTTGGGGTAAATTTGCCCGGTGGTTCGATCCGGCATGCAGGTCGATCCCGTGTGTGCTTCCCTGAACCACTGTTTCCACAAAGGTGCCGGCCAATTGGGACGTCAGCGATCCTTTTTCCAAACCCGGGAAAAATCGGTTGAGATCGCGCCGATCCGGGGAATACCGGGAGCGTTGCAGAAAGCCATAAACATTGACCACGGGAACCGCCAGAAGCGTGCCCCTAATCGATTTCAGTCGCTTCAGCTTGATTAACCGCCGGATGATCTCTGTGCCGATAATCTCGTCGCCGTGAATAGCGCCGCTGACAAACAGGCGAGGGCCCTCGCGCCGACCATGCAGAACATGCACCGGCATGGTCAATTCGGTATGGGTGTATAGAGGGGCAACGGGCACATGAATGGTTGCCTGCTCTCCCGGCTTGATCTTGGTTCCGGCGACGGTTATTGCTGACTGCATGTTCCCCTGCCTAAGGTATGAGTATTATCGGAAGCAGCGTTTTTCTTGAAATACACAGACTTGACGACTGACCATACACCACCCACAATCAACGGTAAAGAAAAGGATTGAAGCATCGTCAATTCTGTCTAAAAACAATAGCAATTTACCTAGAAGATTATTGTCACTATAGTTGTGAAAAGATTTCTTTGATTACCACTCACAGTGAATTGTAGAACACAACAGAGAATATAATAGCAAAACAGCGACCATTGCGTTGCTGATCGCAGCTATGAATATTGGTCAGGCGGCAGCTGTTTCTGCGGTGGACAAACAGATAGTTGGCTGGGTAGAAATTGCCAGACGCTGATAGGCCGGAGTTTTATAGAAGATTTGTTTCTCATTACCCCGGAGCTTATCTTTGTCAGTAAAACGGATTGCGGGATTGTGAATTGAAAAGCATCATGGGGGTGAGCCATATCTCCCCCGCCCACCTTGTTTTCGGCGAGCAGGCACCCAAAATATACGCCTGAGACGACCCGGAAAGATTTTATTGTGGTTTGTCATACCATTTTTTTACTTCGTTTCCTATAGGTTGTAAGTTTGAGTCTTACCCGGAGGGCCAAAAATATCAAGGGGCTAGCAAATTTCTGCTAACCCCTTTTGCATTTTGTGTGAGAATCCGTTCGAGATTTTCACCATGTTGCCTGCTAAAATCATGGGGTACTATCGTATGGCTTAATCCATCAGCGAATTGCCGTAGCGCTGCCCCTGTTTCCTACCGTTACCAACCTTTCGTTTTGGGGCCACTACTCAATCATCCGGATACATTGCATTGATCTCTTTTTCGAATTGAGCGATTGCCACATTCTTTTTGAGTTTCATTGTTGGCGTCAGCATGCCGTTTTCGATGGTGAACTCCGGTACGATGGTGATCTTCTTGATCGTTTCGAACTTGGCGAATTCCTTGTTCTTATCGGCCACTTCCTTTTCGATCATCGCCTGCACCTTGTCGTTGGCAATCAACTCTTCCAATGAGTTGAAAGTGATGCCCTGGGCCTGGGCCCATTCCGGCACATTTTCAGGATCGATGGTGACGAGTGCGCTGAGGAATTTACGCTTGTCGCCGATGATGCATATCTGATTGATGTACTTGGACGTGGCGATGACCCCTTCTATGGAGGCCGGCGCAATGTTTTTACCGCCGGCAGTGATGATGAGATCCTTTTTCCGACCGGTTATTTTCAAGAAGTTTTCGCTGTCGATCTCACCAATATCGCCGGTGTACTGCCATCCGTCGGGTGTTATCGTCTCAGCCGTCTCTTCCGGCATTTTGTAATACTCCTTCATGACGTTTCTACCGCGATACATTACTTCACCATCGTCGGCGGTTTTCTGCTCGATGCCGGGACCTGGAGGGCCGACCCAGCCGAAGCGATAGTTGTCGTAACGGTTGAGATTTGTAAACGATGTATTTTCCGTCATACCGATACCCTCAAGAACCAAAATTCCGGCGGCGTGGAAGAACTTGGCAATGGAGGGGTTCAACGGTGCTGCGCCGCTGATGCACCATTTAACCCTGCCGCCCAGGGCTGCCTGTACTTTGCTGAAGACCAGCTTGGTGGCCAGTGCATATTTGATTCCCAACCCAAAGGGGATGGGCTGTTTGTTGAGCTTGCAGTCGCTGACCGCTTCTCCCACTTCACAGGCCCACCGGAATATTTTCAGTGCGACACCGCCCTTGGCTTCCGCCCCGCTGATGACCTTGGAGTAGACTTTTTCGTAGATGCGGGGCACGCTGGCAAACCAGTGCGGGCTGGCCACGCCGATATCTTCGACAATGGTATCCATGCTGCGGGTGAATGTCGTTTCGCACCCGGTGAGCAGAGTGGCGTAAACACAGGTGCGGGCGAAAACATGGGCCAGCGGCAGGAATAAAAATACGCTCTCCCCTTCACTGATATTGGTACTGCCTTTCACCGACTGGGCCGTAAAGGTGATGTTGTCGTGGGTCAGCACCGCGCCTTTGGGAACTCCTGTCGTGCCGGAGGTGTAAACAATGCCTGCCGGGTCTGACGACGTCACGGCGTTCACGCTTGAATCGAAATCGGTATCGGCGACATCCTTGCCCAACGCCAGAAAGTCTTCGAAGCTGATGACCCAATCGTCTGTCGGTACGTCTCCGGTAAACAGAACCACCTTGCGAATTTCGGGAATCTCAGCTCGGATTTCCATCAACTTGGCCAGTTGTGCATTGTCCTCGGCAAAAATCACCACCGCATCCGAGTGATCGACGATATAACGGACATCCTTGGGCAGGTTGGACTGGTAGATGCCCACCGTCACCGCTCCGATGCTGGTGATGCCCATATCGCACAGCACCCATTGATAGCGCGAATAGCTGAGAATGTTGACCTTGTCACCTTTTTCCACCCCCAGCGCCATGAGCGATTTGCCCACCTGTCGGACCTGATCGTAAAACTGGTTCCAAGTCACCGAATCGGTTTGCCCAGGTTCCGTAAACCACTTGTAGGCGCTTGTCTCGCCATATCTATCGACCGTTTGTTTAAGCATGGCGTGAATGTTGGGATAATCGATAAACTCCATATAGCTTTCTCCTCCTTTGTGCGGCAGAGGCCTACCGCGGTCCATATGCATTGCTCATAAAATTTAAAATAGTACAATGTTTACATAAAGGTCAATAATACAAACCGGCGTTCAATTTTATCATACAAATGTATGATTGCTGTCGCCTATTGAAAAATACTACCCCAGATGACTCTGCCGGCCATGAATCATGTCGGCACTTGGAATCGGCATAGGGTACACTGTGTATCGAGTTGTGAAACGGGTGACGTCTTAAGTTCGATTCTCGTCCGGGGAGCCAAGCAACGACAAAGGGCTTAGAAGAAATTCTAAGCCCTTTGTCGTTGCTTGAAGATTTTATTTTCAACCATATTTCCGACCTTGAATGTAACGTCCAGTTTTAGAGGTCCATTTTCAGGGAGCGTGGGCATTCGATTTGATGAGAAATAGCGGGACCTGCGAACGCTCGTGCCGAACCCTTTCGGTCACAACGATTGATATGGTGCTATTAGGTATGCTCTAAAATGCAAGCGATTGTAATCGCGATTAAATCATCCGCAGCCACTGATCCTTTGGACAGCAGTCACTTATGCCATTTTCTTCAGTTCTTTTTTAAGTATTTTCCCAGTCGGATTTCTGGGGAGCTGTTCCATGAATTCTATGATTTTTGGTATTTTGTAGCGAGCCAATTTGTCTTCCAGGAACACCATGACCTCTTCAGCGGAGAGATCGCTGGTTTTGGACGGTTCGATAATCGCTTTGACCTGTTCACCCAGTGCTTCGTCCGGAACGCCTACAACTGCGGCCGCCACGATGGCTGGATGTCCCTCCAACACCATTTCAATCTCTTTGGGATAGATATTTTCGCCGCCGCGGTTGATCATGTCCTTCTTGCGGTCCACAATATAAAAGTAGCCTTCCTCATCCATCGTACCGATATCGCCCGTGAGCAGCCATCCGTCCTGCAGTGTTTCCGCCGTAGCGTCTGGATTGTTGAGATATCCCAGCATCGTGTTTGCGCCCCTGATGCAGATTTCGCCGCGCGTGTTGACAGGCAACTCCTGGAGATCGTCGCTGAGAATGCGTACATCCTGTCCCGGCAGCGGCACGCCGACGGAGCCTGCCTTGCGTTTGCCCAGCGCTGGGTTGGAAACGGATACACCCGCCCCCTCCGTCAACCCGTAGCCTTCCACGATTTCGACGTTGAACCGATCTTTAAAGCCTTTGATCAAATCTACCGATAAAGGTGCCGCACCGCAAAACGCCCAGCGTAGCTTAAGTTTGGCCATGTCGATTTGCGAAGGATCGATTGAATAATAAACATAATTGTACATGGCCGGGACGCCCATGAGGATCGTGATGCCGTTGTCGATGATCGACGGCCAGAAATCCGTGGGCGAGAAGGACGGCCGGATGCAAATCGTCTGGCCGCAATAGGTCATCGGATAGGTCCACACACAGATGGGGTTGGTATGAAACATCGGTAGGAGAATCAGCATGGTGTCGTCGCCCTCCACCAGCCCCAAACGGGCCATGGATTGACAGATCGACAGCTGGTTGCCATTGGAGATCAAAATCCCTTTGGGCCTCCCCGTGGTTCCCGACGAATAGAGCATCAGCGCTGGATCTTCGTGCGTTTGGGGTACAAGGGTTTCATCGGCTGGATAGCCGGTCATAATAGCGGCCAAGGTCGTTTTTGCGATACTTTCGCTATTGGCGTCCGATTCACCAACTTCCACAACGATCGGATTGTGCGCCGCGGCTTGGTATCCTTTGAGGAACTCGGGCATGAATGATTTGTCAACAAAAACGACTCGAGGCTGTGCGTGATCGAGCGCATAGGCGATTTCCGGACCCTTGGAGGCAAAGTTGACGAGGCAGGCGACGGCACCGATTTTCTGGGCGCCGAACATGACATCGTAGATTTGAGGGGAATTCATGATCATCAACGAGACGATGTCGCCTTTTCGTACGCCCATGTCGATCAGGAAATTGGCCACTCTATTGGCAAATTGGTTGGTTTGGGCATACGTGCGGGTTTGGTTTTCATACAGCACGTGAAGCGTTTCGGGAATTTCTTCGGCGCGTGTCGTCACCATTTCTGCCAGACTGGAAAACGATTTCTGCAGACCTTTCAGAAAAGGCAGCGATTCCAAGTCAAGGAATTCAACATTGGGTTTCACAAGTTGGCCGGCCATGACCTACCCCTTTAAGATGCCTAAAAGTTCATCTGCTTCAAAACTTCTGTGATGGCAGCAGACGATGCAGATGGGCGTCTGCGTGCCTAAACCAGAAACCGTGAAGGTGGCGGCTGCCTATTCGAACCGACGGCTAAACCTCCAAATATTTCGATCGCGCCTCGGGGTTGGCTTCCAGCTCTGCGACCGTGCCTTCGTAGCCGATATGGGCTTTGCCCATCAGATAGACGCGATGCGCCAGTGAAGTGGCCACTTTG
The DNA here is from genome assembly GCA_963668675.2 of uncultured Desulfatitalea sp. Taxonomy (GTDB): domain Bacteria; phylum Desulfobacterota; class Desulfobacteria; order Desulfobacterales; family Desulfosarcinaceae; genus Desulfatitalea. Next base: position 51,589 of record CAXXMB010000001.1, read on the forward strand.
TAGTTGTGCTCCACCAGCAGTACCGACACACCGGCTGCATTGATTTCCGCAAGAATATCACGTACTTCCTTGACAATCAGCGGCGCGAGTCCTTCACTGGGTTCGTCGATGAGCAGCAAGGAGGGATTGCCCATCAAAGCCCGGGCGATGGAGAGCATCTGCTGCTCGCCTCCGGAAGTAAAGCGGGCCTTCAGGGCCTTTTTTTTGGCCATAAACGGGAAATGGGTGTATATGCGCTCGAGGGTCCAAACCTTTTCTGCCGCCTTTCCCCCAACGTCCTTTATCCCCAGTCTGAGATTTTCTTCAATGCTCAAGCCTCCGAAAACCTGGCGGTCCTCGGGAACATATCCGATGCCGGCCTGGGCGATCTTGAACGGCGGAAGGCCGCGAACGTCTGTTTGATTGAAGATGACTTGTCCGGATTTGGGCCGTTCGAGGCCTATGATACTTTTCAATGTTGTGCTTTTGCCCATGCCGTTGCGCCCGAGCAGCGCGACAATTTCGCCTTCCCCGATATTCATGGATATGTCTTGGAGGGCATGGCTCGACCCGTAAAACGTATTCAGGTTTTTAATTTCAAGGAGCATCCCCTAAACCTCCGTGTCGCCGAGATAGGCTGATTTTACCCGTTCGTCGGTTTTGATGACGTCCGGCTTGTCGGTTGCCAAAATTTCGCCATGGTGAAGGACGGTGATGCGGTCAGCCAGAGAGAAGACCACATCCATGTCATGCTCTACGATGACCATGCTTTTACCTTCCGTCAGCTTGAGAATGAGTTCAACGGCTGCATGGGTCTCTTCTTTCGACATGCCGGCGGTCGGCTCATCGAACATCAGTAAATCCGGGTTGGTGGCGATGGCCATCCCCAGTTCGAGGCTGCGCTGTTTACCGTATGAGAGACTGCTTGTCAGTTCATGGCGCTCATCGTACAGACTGATCTGCCGAAGGGTTTCATCGGTCTCTTCGGCAACCTGCTTCAACGTGTCTGTCCTGCGCAGCAAATCATATCGAATCTTCTGCTTGGACAGAACGGCAAGGCGAATGTTCTCATAGGCCGTCTGCTTTTGGAATGTACTGGTAATTTGGAACGAACGGCCCAGGCCCATGCGGGTTAACTTGAATGGTTTGGTCTTAGTGACATCAAACCCCTTAAAAAAAACCCGACCCTCTTTTGCCGTATATGTACCAGTAATAACATTGAAAAGGGTCGTTTTGCCCGCTCCGTTTGGACCGATAATGGCGTGCCGCTCACCGTCCCGGATGTTCAGATTGACTTGCGTCAGAACCTCCAACCCATCGAAATGGTGGCAAAGCCCTTTTGTTTCCAGGATGCCCATCAACACACTCCTTTCAGTTTGAAAACCACTTGGCTTTGGCCAGATTGTATAAACCGACGAACCCGCTGCGGAAGAACATGACCACCGAGATCAGGAGCAGGCCGTTGATGAGGAATATTTTATCGGTATTGCGTACCGCCAATTCCTCCAATCCGGTCATCACCCCGGCACCCACAATCGGTCCGATAAAGGTACCGATGCCGCCGACGAAGACCATCATGATTGCCGTAAACGAATTCATCACGTGAAAGACACCGTCCGGCGAAACGAGATTTTGGAAAAGCGCATAAACCGCGCCCGCCATGCCGGCAAAGAAACCGGAGATGAGAAACATGATGGTTTTCGAAAGCGGGATGTTGAACCCGAGGTAGTTGACCCGGTCCGCATTGTCACGAATACCGGCCATGACGCTGCCGAAAGGGGTGCGGGTGGCGTACCACATCACCCATAAGCCGAGGCCACAGATGGCAACGGCGAAGTAGTAGAAATGAATGGGCTGTACCATGTCGATGGAGATACCGCCGGGAATGTCCAGTGACGGTATGGGAAAACCGCCCACGCCGTCTTCCCCGTAGGTGATCTTCCTGAGTTTAATACAGGCAACGAACAAAAGCTGCCCCAGCGCCAGTGTGAGCAGGGCAAAGGCTGTGTCCTTCACGCGAACGAGAATGGGGCTGACGATGAGCGCCAGAAGGGCGCCTGCAAAGCAGCCGATACCGATCGAGGTGAACAGCCCGAGCTGTTCGATATGATCGAGCGACAGGGCCGTTGCGTAAGCACCGATACCGAAAAACATGGCGTGGCCGAAACTGAGCAAACCGGTAAAACTGAGCAGCAGGTTCAAACTGGCTGCAAATACGGCAAAGATGGCAAAGCGGATAAACAGATTCGTGTAAACGCTGCTGAAGACCAGGGGGTATACGAGCAATATGACGACCAGCAGCAGCCATGGGATCCATTTTTTGTAATTGTTCATTGTCTTTCTCCGAACAGACCGGTGGGTTTCAGTGAGAGTACGATGACCATCAGGCCAAAGGTGATCAGCGGTGCGACGGTCGGGATAAATTGAATGCCGTACGCATTCAGAAGCCCAATAAGAATGGCGGCCACAAATGCGCCCCATAGACTTCCCAACCCGCCTAATACCACCACCACAAATGCATCGAGGCCGATCTGATCGGCGAGCCCTGGAAACACGGACAGCAGCGGAGCGACCACTACACCGGCCAGACCGGCCAACCAGGTTCCGAATCCGAAAAAGAGGGTGAAGATCAGCGGCACATTGATGCCCAGTGCACCGACCATGTCGGCATTGGTCGTTGCCGCCCGTACGATGGTGCCAAACCGCGTTTTATTGAAGAGTTGGATCATGCCGACCAGCACCGCAATTGTAAAGGCGATGACGAAAAGCCGATAGTTCGGGTATTTCAAAAATCCGATGGGAACGAAGCCCTTCAGTAAATCCGGCGCCCCGACCATCAAGCTTTGTGTGCCCCAGACGGATTTTACCACTTCAAGCAAAATCATTCCGATACCCACCGTCAGGACCATCTCTGGAATGTGCCCGAATGGATGAATCTTTTTGATCAAATAACGCTCCATGATCATACCGATAATGGCGATGATGACCGGTGCCACGATTAACGCGACCCAGAAATTGGTCATGGTCGCAATGGTATAGCAGAAATAGGCGGCCAACATGAAGAGATAGGCATGTGAAAGGTTTAGAATATCCATCAATCCGAAGATCATGCTCAGACCGGAGGCAACCAGGAAAAGAAGCATACCGTAGGAGATGCCATGAATGCCTTGGGATATCAGGATAAAGGTTGTCGGGCTCATTTGGTGTCCTCCACAAACATAGAAGCGGCGCCCATGCAACAAAGGCTGACTTCAAATTGAATCCGGGCGGTTTAATTTCGCGGTGCCGATAGCGCCGGTTGGGCTGCAACAGCAGCACCGCACTCTCGATGATGAAAAAGGGGCCCAAGTCTATCATTGCGGGCCCCAATCATCAGCACGGGCTTGCATCCCTTGTCTACTTCGCCAAGGCGTGTAGACTGGGAATTCTACTTTTTTAAACGATCTTTAAGTCCCTCGGGAATCGGAGGGGTGCACTTATCCATGGGGATGGTGGTGACGTTGTGGAGCCCCGCAAATCCTTCTGTATAGAGCGCGCCCGGGTATACCTCTTTGGTTGGATAAGCAGTAACCCCTACATACATCGGAAATATCGCCTGGTGATCCTCGGCTCGCATTATGCGAGTTCCCTGCATGGAGTGATACTCGTACCCTTCCCATGTCGTGACGATCTTTTCCGGATCCGTCGTTCCGGCTTTTTCGATGACGTCAAACAGCCAGTAGGTATCGGAAATGGTTTGGCCAATCACGATTTCAGGCCATTTGTAGAGAAGCTTGTTATAAGGATCTTTCCAGGTGAGCCATTGCCTGTTCCAAGCTTCCATCAATTTGGCTTGTGCCTTCGTTTGGGGGGTATCACCGCTCATCCAGGAATACCCGGTGACCATATCCTTGCTCCCTTCGGGCCCCACTATTTTGTATGAGTCGTGGTTTGTGACGTAGATATTGGCGATGGGAAGGTCCAATCCCATGTTTCGGGCCTGCTTGAGCAGGTTCTCGGCATCGGGCATCCAGTCGGCGGTATACAGGACTTGCGGTTGAGCCGCCATCACCTTGGTCAGAAACGGCGCGAAATCCTTTAGCCAAAGCTCGTGAAAGTCTTCGCCGACAATTTCGGCTTCGGGCTTGTACATGGCCAGCGCCTTTTTGAATTCGTTGGCCATGCTGTGTCCGTAAAGATAATCCTGGCATAGAATGTAAAATTTGGTCTGTGGCTGTTTGGACCAATAGTAGGCCATGGCCATGTTCCATTGAGTCGTATTACTCAACGTCCGGAAGGTGTAGCGATTGAAGTTTTTGGCGTCCATCAGTTCATTGGACAAGGCCAGGCAGTTCATGAAAGGGACTTTGTACTTGCCGGCCACGTCACCGATCACTTTGGCTAGATGGGATCCGGAAGTACCCCATAGAACATCCACTTTCTCTTCCAGGCAAAGCCGCTCCGCCTCCTGCTTAGTGGCAGCCGGTTTCCCCTGGGTATCGCCTTTGACGATCTCGATTTTTTTCTTTTTTCCATCTACGAGGATCCCCCCTCGCTTGTTCAGATCGTAGGCGACCCAATTGACCACGGGCCAGAAGAGCTCCCCGTTGCCGGCAGCGGGACCACTCATAATTTGCATGTAGCCCACTTTTATGGTGTCCCCCGTCGGCTGTTTGACCGTGTTTGGGTCAAAATCGGTCATGTCCGACATTTTAGTGATATCGAATGTGGAACTCGCACCAATTGCCGAGGGGACAACAGCCAGGAAGGCCATTCCCAATAAAAGAGCCCCTACCAAGAAATAGCGACCAACAACTACAGATTTCATTCAGACCTCCCATCGATCCTGTTATTAAGATAGTGGTTATTAGGTTGCACCAATACGTCAACTTGATTGGCTTGTTTTATAAGAGGGTAATCTATCCGTTTATAGCGATGGAGTGTTATTTTTGCATTGTCTGGTGGGGCTAAGAACATGAGATCATGTCCGTTCATTGAAATGAGCTGTCTGTAAAAACGCTGTTTTTCTTAAACTATGTTCGACTCAGGCGAACTTATATTTTGATATGGGGTTGGTGTCAACTATAAAACGAACGTTCGTTTCAAACGCCGAATCGGCCACATAGACAAAGGCGCTGGGCTTCAAACCATGGGGGGTCATATGTTTGGAGATGTTGGTCAGCAGTTCGTTGTTCAGGGTCTTGTCCGAGGCGTCCGGGTTATCTCGTCCCGGCCGAGGATGACCGGCTGGCCTCTTATGTTTGCCAATCAAGAGCCGATATGAGACAAAGGGCAGGTGGGTCGGGTGCACGGGTTTAACCTTAAAATTTTCAGCCGTCCCTGAACCGTGGGCAACCATTGCGGGGCAACATCTTTTCAATGAATTTTATCAGGGGGGATGGAATATTGCGATTCAACGGACGAAAATGCATTGCCGGGTCAATCCTCTGCATGGCACTGGGGTTTTGTATCTTTGCGGCAGCTGTGTTTGCGGCCCAATCCAAAACGCGCAATGCCGATGGATACACCAACCGAATGCCCATTGGCTGGGATGAAGCTTTTTTCACGGTGATTGCATCACCGGAAGACAGCCGGCTCGAAGCCGGAGAGATTCTCAGCGAAATTAAAAAAATCGATACAGACACTGTGGTGGCGCAAAGCATGGGTCGGATCAAAGCCCAGCCACAGGAGTGTTATCAATTGGTGCGCAACTACGATCAATACATCCGCCTGATGCCCCATACGGTGGAAAGCAAAGTGATTCGCTCCTTTTCTTTGGAGAATTCCGACTCCGGCGAAGAGGCAGTGGATTTTTGGACCCGGATTCGAGTGTTTGGATTCAGCACGGGTTACCTGTTGCGCATCGCCCATTTGGCTGAACCGGACAATACGGCGTTTGGCACCTATTGGACCTTGGTGGACGACCCGGCCCAAACCACCGGGTGCATGGATGCCCAAGACCAACCATGTCAAAACGATCTGGCCATCAATGTGGGCTCCCATCGCTTTGAACCCTTTCCCGGCCATCCCGAATTTACCCTGCACACCTACACCCTGATCATAGAGGGAACACGGTGGTACCAGCGGGCCGCCTTTCGCCTGGGGGCCAGACAATCCATGGCAGAAGTAATTCTGGGAATTCGCGCGGCGCTCAACTGCGCTGAATGAGCAGTTGGACAGACCCGGTGTGCGCAACTTTCGAAAGGCACGGCATAACCGCCCGTCGTGAGCGGTTGAAATAGCCGCGCAACAGCGCCGCCATACGAGGAGGGCTGTGGCGGCCATGGATGCAGTTTCAAACAGCTTGTTACGCTGTCAACAACTGTCGATAGAAAACCTTGTGGTGGCTTGACGGCGAAAACCCGCGCACTTCGACCACGCGGGTTTGGGTATCAATGGAGAGATAGCGCATGGTGTTCGAAGCGCATTCCCCTGAATTGAGATAGACCCCCTTACCGATGGAACGGCAAGCCATCTGGTGGGAGTGGCCCATGACGATGATATCATGGTTGCCCCGAACCAGCGCCTTCCATGCCGCTAAATCCAAGTTTGGAAAAATCTTCTGACCCAACATATAAAGCGGGCCTTCCAGATAGTCGGCCAGCCGCTCCAAGCCCATCCGGCGCAGCCCGCCAATCATCCAGGTCACCAGAAAAGGCATCCGCGCACCCTCGCCGATAAAGGGGTCGAACTGATGCCCGTGGATGAACCACAGTCTCAATCCGTCCTTGATCAACCGAATCTGGTTTGCGGCACCCAACACCGCCTGTGTGATTACATCATGATTTCCAAATATCGTTTGATGGGAGCTGGCGCGCCAACGCCGGGCGAGACGCGAATAGCGGGATAGAATGGCATCGAGCACATCGGGCCGCGAGCCCGGATAGATACCATAATCGGTCTGATAAATGTCGCCCATGAGGATAATCTGATCATGACGCCGGCAAAGATGATCATCAAACTTTAACAGGGCCTCTTCTCCGGCCCGGAATTTGTCCAAAACAGGGGTGTGGGTCAAATGCAGATCCCCAAAAGTCGCAATGCGCATGTTCCATCCAACTCCTACTCTTCATTACAGTTCAAAAACGCGCCGTCTCATGATGCACTATCAACGAACCATCGCATATTCTATATCGCACACTAACCGATTTTTCTTTAAACGTTAAGATCAAATAGATGAAAGCCGCCTTTTTCCTGCCCCGTCCACCATGCTTCGTCAAAAACAGAAAAACGGCGATTCAAGAAAAATCAATCTTCGTAAACCGTCGTCGGATGTGACATTAGCGCCGAACAACAAAACCCGGTCATATTTGACCGGGTTTTGTTTTGATATCAATCGTTTTCATTCTGGCCGAATCTTGATGCCACCGTAAAAAGTCGCTCACACGTCATGCCGGACTTGATCCGGAATCCAGAACCCATTGAAAAGATTGGATTACGGCCTTCGCCGGAATGATGGAAAAAGTACTTTTGGGACTTTTTACGAGCGCATCAGTCTTGACGTACAAGGTATTTAGCACCGTTCGGGCTCAGGATATCGGATCTTCATGAAAGAACGTATTTTCTGGTCGGATAGGCTGACTCTACTCTTGCTTTTCAAGGTATTTTTTCAATCGATGTCTCAGGGTGTTTCGGCTGATGCCCAGTGCCTTAGCCGCTTTGACTTGATTGTGACCGCACGCTTCGAGTGCTTTGAGGATGATGATCTCCTCTACCATCTCAATGATGTTGGCATGAACGCCCTGGTTTGACAGGTGCAGTATTTCCGGCAACACCATTTCGATTTTTTCTTTCAGCTGATCCATCAATTGCTCCCGATTAGCAGAGTGGGCGCTATGCGCTTTGGGATCATCCAGCAATTCGATGTGCTCTTGCGTGATTACATCTCCGGCACAGAGAATGACGGCACGCCGAATGCAATTTTCCAGCTCGCGGACATTACCCGGCCATGAGTACTGACGAAACCCGTTCAAGACTGTTTCAGACACGTGGTGAACAGGCGTGCTGTATTCATTGCTGAATCTTTCTACAAAGCAATCCACCAGCTCCGGAATATCCTCGGTTCGCTTTCTTAGCGGCGGCATGTGAATTGTGATGACCTTCAAACGCCAGTAAAGGTCTTCGCGAAAGAGGCCCTTTTGGACTTCACGGGCAAGGTCTTTGTTGGTTGCTGCGATGATGCGGACATCCACGTGCAGGGTCTCCTTACCACCGACACGCTCAAATTCTCCCTCTTGCAACACGCGAAGTAATTTGGCTTGCAGCGCCATCGACATATCGCCGATTTCATCAAGGAAACAGGTGCCTCCATTGCACCGCTCGATTTTACCAAGCTTGATGCGTTGCGCTCCCGTGAATGCGCCGGGTTCGTAGCCGAACAACTCGCTTTCGAACAACTGCTCGGGGATAGCGGCGCAATTGATGGCCATAAAGGCCTTCTCTTTTCGGCGGCTATGGTGAAATATCGCTCGTGCGACCAGCTCTTTCCCGGTGCCACTTTCACCGCTGATCAACACGGATACATCTTTCTCTGCGATCTGGCCGATCATTTTATAGATCGACTGCATCGGTTTGCTTCGGCCGATGAATTTGAGTACGCCTTCCGATGCCGGGGGCGCATCCCTGATAGCGGGGTCGGGCAAAAAAACAACTTCGTTCATCTGGCGATTGAGTGCCAAGGCCTCACCGACGATGCGGCTGAGTTCTTCGCGTTCGAACGGTTTGTTCAAGTAATCATAGGCCCCTCGCTTCATGGCTTCGATGGCCGTATCGGTATTGCCGTAGGCGGTCATGATAATAACCGGTGTCTTTATATGGTCGGTTTTGATCTGTTTCAAAGTGTCCAGACCATTGAGCCCCGGCATTTTATAATCCAATAAAATGAGATCGAAACGTGTCTCGGAAATGGTTTCAAGCGCACGCTTTCCGTTTAAACACAGGGTCACCTCATAGCCTTTTCTTTTAAAAAAGCGATTGAGAAAGTGATTCAAGCCTTCGTCGTCATCGATAATTAATATCTTTTCCATATGCGTCCAATTTTGCTGATTTGGTAGGTAAAAACAATGAAAAAACAGTGCCGATGGACAAGTCGCTTTGAATCTGGATTTCACCGTTATGGCGTTTGATGGTATTGAGTACCAGCGGCAGCCCCAGGCCTGAACCGGAAGATTTGGTGGTATAGAAGGGTTCAAAAATCGAATCGATTTGATCGCTGGGGATGCCTTGGCCCGTGTCTTTGATGTCGATCCGGATGTATTGGCTTCCGACACCCTCTCCGGTATCAATTTTGTCCACCATTGCCGATACGGTGATACGGCCCGATTCGGACATCGCTTCCAGAGCGTTGATCAAAAGGTTGATCAGCGCCTCTTCTACCAATTTTTTATCTGCCTTGATTTTAGGCAGCGGAGAGTGAATATCGATTTCTATTGTGCATTCCTGTTTGTTAGCCAGTGGTTTGATAATCACTGCCACATCGTTTAAAAGCCGGTCGATATCGATTTCAGAGAAGAAGAGATCTTTGGGTTTGGTGTAGTCGAGCAAGCGGTTTATGGCGGTTTCAATGCGTGTGATTTGCCCCATGGCAACATTGAAATCTTCTGAATATTCCAATGATATTTCGATTTCGTCCTCAATCGATTCGAGGAACAGCTTAAGGGAGGTCAGCGGCGTCCGGATCTCGTGCGCCACGGCGGCCCCCAAGCGCCCCAAGGCGGCAAATTTCTGCGACCGCTCTGCGATGCGCTTGAATTGCTTAAGGGTGTGCCCCGTCTCTTTGAGTTCGGCCTCTTTGAGATTGAATTGCGTTTCGAGATTGCTTTGCCGTTCCCCGATTTTCAAGGCCATATCGGTAAACGCGCGGCAAAGAACGCCGATTTCATCCCGACGATCCGTTTCGAAGCTGTCCAGATCGAAAGACGCATGATTCGTACTTGCAAGGGCGTGGGCCGAATGGCTCAGCGCCTGTATGGGCCTTACGACAAGATGTGAGATGACCGAGGTGAGCACTAAAGCGCTGCACCCAGCCAACAGAAGCGTCAGGTAGATCGACCTTTTCAATCTTTCCACGCTCTGAAATGCTTCATCGCGGTCCTGCTCCACAACGATGTACCAGTCTGTACCACCGACTTTTTGAAAGGTGCCCAGTACTTCGATTCCACGGTAATCCAAATAGGTCTTCGTGTGGTCCCGATTTCCAAAGATGTTGGTAAAGCTGGCCGATTGGGAAATGTTTTCGGATAAAATGCGCCCTGGCTCTTTGTGGGCAAGAAAGGTCCCGTTGCTGTCCACCAGATAGCACTCGCCTGTTTTTCCGAGGGAGATACTTAAAATGGTGTAGATGATGCTATTGGTGCCCACCGTGCCGTAAACCATTCCCACTTGTCGATCCGTATTGAAAATCGGGGCGGCGATATTGAAGATGGACTCTTTTTCATCTGAAAGAAAAACAATATTGGATAGAAGCGGGCCTTTGCGGTCGCTACCGTTATCCCAGCGACCTGAAACGATGGATCCATGGCTGGCCGAAGTGCTGACGATAACTTCGTTTGCAGCGGATATGACCGTCATGTTCTTGTAGACACCGTAATGCTTTTGAATTAGATCGAGATAAGGGGTGATCCGTTCGACGTCCATGGATTGGAGCATCGAAGTGCCGGCAACCACCTGCAGATCCTGTTTGCGTTCATTCAGCCACCGTTCCAGGATGACGGCTTTGTCGGCCGCGATGTTTTCGAGTTGGCGCAGGACCATGCTTTTGATCAGCCCTTCGGTGGTGTTGATGGAAAAACCCCCGATAATGACCAAAGGGATAAGGGTCAAGGCCAGAAAGAGAAACACCAGCTTAGCTCTAAGGGTGAATAGGGGGGCGGTGATCTTCAAATTGCCGGTCTCTCCCATTTTTTTATACTCGATAGCAGACCATCTGCTGCGTTTTGACATCGGACTGAAGGGTCAAACGAGGTTCGTCCAGTAGATACACTTTGAGAACATGCTGGAAGCGCTCCTCCTTGGGGAACAAAAGGGCAAGGGCATTGGTCATCGGGTTCAGCACTTCCGGATTGAAGAGGACATCGTTTCTTTCCGGATAGATGGCCGCATAGAAGATATTGGCTTCGGTCAGATCGTGGAAAAAGTGGGTCCCGAATGAAAGATCCGGTATCAGGTTGCCGGCCTGGTAGCTGATCTCGGCCAGCACCGCAATATGGTTTATCTCGGAGAAGGTCACCGGAACGCCCATGGCCGGTGTTTGTGTGCCCCAGCGCCCAGGGCCGAGGAGCATGGTGGTCCGTTCTTGGCGGTCGGCCACCTGCCGGTTCAGTTTGCCGATCAGGCGGGCCACACTGTATTTTTCAGGCATTGAAAGGGCGGTATAGTGGATCGGATCAACCCATATAACGGCGTCAATGGTCAATGATACATTGCCTCCCATAAAGTTCCCTTTGGTTTTGATAAAGATGTCGGCGGGAGGAATCTTTTCGGGTATGCCGACCTCGGGGCGATTGCCGATGGTTTGAAACGGACGGCACTGGAGCAGATTGATCTGGATTTCATCTTCTTGATCATAGTTGACCGTAAATTCGATTTCCACAGGGGTGGTGTAGGCCTCTTCCAGGCGTTTGAGCATGGCGGCCATGATTTCAGTAAAACGGGTTTGGGTGAAAAACGGGTCAAAGGTTATAATCCACTGGTCATGGGCCGGCCCGGACGCCCCTGTCCCGTAACTTTGGGTTTGCCTGTCTCTGACGGCAATGGCATCCAGACGGAGACCCACCTTTTTTGCAGCGAGCTCATTCAAAGAGATGGTCTGCAATTCGTTGTCTTCGAGATTGAGATAATCCACATAGTGTTGGGAGTACTTTTTCAGCTCCCACATGCCGGCGAGCGGTTTTACGACAGGATCGTCCATGGCCACGATACGGGGATAATCATTTTCGACCCGGTTGACCGCGCGTGTGCCGAGGCCCAGGACGATGCGCAGCATGCCCGCGCCCGGGTCCATATGCTCTTTCCACACATAGGGATTGTGAGACAGGCCCACGCCGGCAAGTTCGGGGAAGAAGCAGCTTTTCCGATAAGCACCGGATACCCGTTGGACCAGTATGGCCATCTGCTCGTCCTGCTGGTCCAGCCCGCGCTGCAACCGGTACACCAAGGCATCTTCGTTCATCGTGCTGGCAAATATCTGCTTGACCGCTTCTTCGAACTTTTCATAACGCTTTTCCGGCGCGGCTTGGTTGACGCAAAAAAAACTTTCATACTTACCGGCGAAAGCGCTGCCGAACGCATCCTCCAACAGGCTGCTGGAGCGCACGATGATGGGCGATTGGCCAAAATACTCGAGCATGAGCTGAAAGCGCTCCCGGATGTGTTCGGGAAAACTGCCTTGCAGAATATTGCTTTTCAATTCCGTTGCTTTGTCGAAATAACCCTCCTTGGTTTTGTGCGCCATAAACAGCTTCCACCACCCATTTTGAACAATATAGGAGTAGAATACATCCGAACCGATATAAAAGGAGTCGTGGTGTTCGAGAATTCGGGACCACTCCCCGGCGGCATCCTGCATCAGCATTTTTCTCGCCAAGAGCATACCAAGCGCTTTGCCGCCGACAAACCCTGTGCCGATCAGCCTCTCTTTTATTTGCAGCAAATCCTCCAGGGAAAAGAATTTGCGAACCAATGCAAGGGCTTTTTTATTGCGCGTCAAGACCAGACGGCTGAGCTGTTCGACCTTGTCCTGCTTTTCCGCCGTTTCGGCTCTGGACGCTGTCAGGCGCTCGGCCTGGATGAAAAGATGATCCCAATGGTCGAGAATTCGATGCGCATGGACCGTTTTTTCGCGTGAAAGGTGGGAGAAGAGTTGAGTCGCCTCCACACTGTTGATCACCGGTACGAGCTGATCCTTCTCTTTGACATGGGGGAAAAACATCGTGGGAGAATAACGGTCTTGGATTTTGATCGGATGAACGCAAAGTTTGCGATGGTAGGTGTAGACATCGATAAGCACTTGAGTGGTTTCACGGATGCGGGCAATGGCTTTGAATGAGTGGTGGTTTCTTAAAATGGCGAAATAGGCGATGGTATTCAATTCAAAAAGATAGGGGCAGGTGACGAAGAAAAAATTGACGATCATCAGATCGGTGGCCCATTCATGGAGCAGATCGGACAAAGAGTCAAAAACGTAAAAGATTCCTTTGCCTTCCCGGGTGATAATGCCGTGCACCTCGGAAGAGAAGGTTTCGAACCCATCCGCCACGTTCAGGGTGTAGATGTGAAGATTGGGGCGCTGCTCGAGCAGCGGACCATGGCGACCGAAACGCATATAAACCACACGTTGTTGGTTGGTAATCGCGTGGATGGTAAAATAGGAAACCAGTTTGCGGTACGCATCGATGTCATCCACTTGCCAGACCACATTGTCGCCTTTGCGCAGATGATCGATAACGCTGTCTAGATTTTTCCAGCCCGTGCTGACGTGGGCGAAAGAGGCCATGGCGTGGATACCGTTTCCTTTGGCCGGCCGGATGATTCGGTCAGCCCCAACGCTGCGGTATTAGGGCCGACGAAAGATATGCGACCCGATTCCCCGGGCCGCATATCTTTCGATAAACCGTATTGCCGTTTGGAATCAGCGACTACACAATTCCATATGCCAGCATGGCATTGGCCACTTTGATAAAGCCTGCGATATTGGCTCCCACGACATAATCTCCCTTTTTGCCGTAAGCTTCGGCTGAATCGAGGCATGTCTTGTGTATGCTTTTCATTATGATAAGCAGTCGCTGGTCCACCTCTTCCCGGGTCCAGGGCATTTTGAGGCTGTTTTGGCTCATTTCCAGACCGGAGGTGGCAACCCCTCCGGCGTTGGCCGCTTTTCCCGGACCGTAAAGCGTATTGCTCTGTTGATATATTTTTACTGCTTCCGGTGTTGACGGCATGTTGGCACCTTCAGCGACACAGTAGCAGCCGTTTTCCACGAGTGCAACGGCATTTTCAGCATCGAGTTCGTTCTGGGTGGCGCAGGGCAGGGCGATATCGACCTTGATGCCTTGCTGGCGGATCACTTCCCACACATTCTCGCCATCGAAACAGCAGGCGGTATCGTATTTATCGGCATACTCCTTGATGCGGCCGCGCCGGATGTTTTTCAGGTCCATGATAAATCGGCATTTGTCAGCACAGATGCCCTCTTCATCGACAATGGTCGCGTTGGAATCACATGTGGTAATGACCTTGGCGCCCATCTCAGTTGCTTTTTCGATGGCGTACTGGGCTACGTTGCCGGAGCCGCTGACCGCGACGATTTTGTCTTTAAAATCCAATCCACGGGTGGCCAGCATCTCCGCAGCGAAATAAACCGTACCGTATCCCGTGGCTTCAGGCCGGATCAGGCTTCCGCCATATTCGAGCCCTTTGCCGGTCAGGACCCCGGTATGTTCATTGCGGATCTTTTTGTAGTATCCATAAAGGTAGCCGATTTCCCGGCCGCCGACACCGATATCACCGGCAGGCACATCGGTCTCAGGGCCGATATGGCGATACAGTTCCCTCATAAAAGCCTGGCAAAATCGCATGATCTCCGTGTCGGACTTGCCTTTGGGATCGAAATCCGACCCGCCTTTTCCTCCCCCCATGGGCAGGGTGGTCAACGCGTTTTTAAACACCTGCTCGAATCCGAGAAATTTGATAATGCTCAGGTTCACTGAGGGGTGAAACCTCAGGCCGCCTTTGAAGGGGCCGATGGCATTGTTGAACTGCACGCGGAAGCCTCTGTTGACAAAAACCCGTCCCTTGTCATCCATCCACGGCACGCGAAACGTTACTGCTCGCTCCGGCTCGACGATTCTATCGTAAATTCCCGCTTTCACAAACTCAGGGTGGCGTTCTGCAGTCGGCTCCAGTGTTTCCAATACCTCTGTGACAGCCTGCTGAAATTCCGTTTGCTCAACATCCAGTCGTTTGATTCGCGCTATGGCATCCTGAATTACCGACACAGTGCTTCCTCCTTCTTTTCAATGATTCTTTTGTCATATTCCGTAACTGAATACTCTTCGTCGCTTTTCATGATGTATATTTTGGTGGTAACTTCCTTTTTCAATGACTTGGGTTGCTTCATTTTATAAAAAAGAAAATCCTCCTGTTCGACGCCCTCCCACCCCAGAAACTCAGTTTTCAACTCGGCCAGGCTGTCGAAACCGCACCCATATACTTTTATTTTGGAAAAGAAAGGCTGCAGGCTGTGCATATCGGTTACAACAGCAAAATGGGTCGGAAATAGAGGATCGCCTATGGCCAGCAGATACTTGTCCTTTGATTTTAAAATGTTGTAGTTGGAAGGGATCTCTTCGTATTTGACGGGAACGAAGTGCTCCTTCAAAATTTCCCCGGCCTCGACTTCCTCCACATCTTCAGCTGACATGATATCCGGGCATTTCAAAAAACCCAGGATGTACAACGCAATACTGAAGTTGCTCGCATGCTCGTAAATGGGATGTTCACGGCCGCAAATCCTGCTCACTTCACCCATTCTTTCCGATATATATAGCCATTCGCGATCCATTGTCCCCCCTTTTGCCGACTTCGAACCGGCACGGTTGTTTTTGTGCGGTGGTGTTTGTTCGCTGCAGTGAACCACTGTTTTTTTGGGTAACGCAAAAGCCATGCCGTGTATCAAATCAATGTCATAGCGATTTAACTAGCTGAATAAACATAAAATTATAAAATACAAAGTTTACGGTGATTGGCGGTTCGGCAAAGCATCTGGTGGAAAAGCAGCACTCCTGAAAAGAGAGGTCGCAGTATGTGGTCTGAAACGGCGGTGAATGCGATTGGTTAATTGTTGAACAGTGGTGGTGATATTTGAACAGATGCAAAAACCCACCCGCTCTATTATGGTTGACCTGTGACGCATGAGCGGTTGCATCGGTAAGGCTTTTATGTTCATAAGAAGAGTGACGCCATCGGAAGCTTTGGCGGGAAATTGGAGTGGTAAAAAGCCGCTAACCCAACGTTTGACAATCATAGATAGCGTAGTTGGACATGAGATCAAATAACACCGAAAAGAGAGATAAGAGCGCTCGCCTGCAGAAGGGAGTCAAGGGTAGTGATTGCCCCAAACTGTTGGAGGTATCAACCGCTCCGAACGCGCTTGCCGAACGCATCAAGGAACTCAATTGCCTGTATGGTATATCCAACCTGCTAGAGAATCAGGATGTTTCGCTATCGTGGATTATGCAAAGGGCTGTTGAGTTGATTCCGGCGGCTTGGCAGTATCCTGAAAATGCATGTGCGCGTATCCGATTGGACGGTCAGGAATATACCTCCAAGAATTTTAGATCGACACGCTGGCGGCAAAGCACCCAAATCACCTTGAATGACAGACATGTCGGTGATGTGGCTGTCTTTTATGTGAATCCTTCTCCAGCTGGAGATGAGGGGACGTTCCTGGAAGAAGAAGACCGCCTTTTGAAAGCCATTGGCGAACGCTTGAGCAAAGTGTTGTGGTTAAAGCGTTCCGAAGAAGCACTAAAAGAGAGTGAAGAGCGGTATAGGGTGCTTGCCGAACAGATCGCGGAAGGTGTCGCCTTGGTCCAGGATTCATGTTTTCGTTATGTGAATCCGGAGTTTTGCAAGATGTTCAACGTGCCATCCGCAGAAGAGATCTGCGATGAATCGGTGCACCGCTATAGGGCCGACCATGCGGATGTACTCGCAAGGTTTTATGGCCCGGAGGAGATTGAAATCCCAGAGTCCAAGATCGAGCAGATTCACTCTCTGACACGATCCGGAAAGATATTTTGGGTGCAGGCAAGCCACAACCCGATTAAGTTCAAAGGGCGCCCAGCCTTGCTGTCAACCTTCAAGGATGTAACCGATATAAAAGAGCAGCAACTGAGGGCCCAGCGCATGGCGAACCAATTGGATAACGAAAACAGAGTGTTGCGGTCATCGTTAAAAGAGCGGTATAGACTGGGGGACATCCTTGGCCGTTCAGCGGCTATGCAGGCGGTCTATGAACTGATCCTCAAAGCCGCTGCAACAGATGCAAGTGTCGCGGTGTTCGGAGAGTCCGGTTCGGGTAAGGAGCTTGTCGCCCACGCCATACACCATCATAGTGACAGAAAAGGGGAGCGGTTTGTGGCGGTGAACTGCGGCGCAATTCAAGAGTCTCTGTTCGAAAGAGAGTTTTTCGGACATCGCAAAGGGTCCTTTACCAACGCCCATGCCGATGCACCAGGCTACCTGGACATGGCCGACGGCGGGACGTTGTTTCTCGATGAAGTCGGTGAACTGACCATTAACATGCAGGCCAAATTGCTCAGGGCCATCGAGGGTGGCGGATATCGGCCGGTCGGCGGTACGGAAACCCTATCGTCAGATTTTCGAATTATTTCAGCATCAAATGTGGATTTACGCAATAAGGTGACCAGCGGTCGCATGCGCAATGATTTCTTCTACCGTATTCAGGTAATACAAATCCAGTTGCCGCCACTGCGTGAACGCAGACAGGACATTCCCTTATTGGTAGAGCATTTTTTGCGCAAGATGAAGGCTCATTCCAGCATTTCCAGTGTTCCCGGCCGTATAATGGACATTCTTGTAGAATATGACTGGCCGGGAAACGTGCGCGAATTGCGTAACGTACTCCAGCGCTACGTCACCTTGGGCCACCTTGAATTCTTCTCTCCGGGCTCGGAGTCGACCCGTGTGTCGGTCACGGCGAGTGTCAATCTGCGCAACGCCATCACGGAATTGGAAAAATCCTTTATCAAAAGAGCCATAGATCAAGCGGGTGGCAACAAAACCAAAGCAGCCAATCTACTGGGCATTTCCCGGCGTGCTCTCTTCCGAAAGATGTCCAAGTGCTGAGTGCCAGAAACGCCCATGACGGGCGATAACGCCCGTACATTATAAAGGCTAACATTACAGAGTCTTGACTACTTCATAGATGCTAATACGGGCGTATTTGGCCCATACCGACCCCCCTCTTCTGTATTTAAATATTTTATATTGTATTAAGTTTCAAATAGTTATGTCTTTTTTTGCCATTGCTGGCATCCCTTTTGCTGAACCTGCTAAAAAGCAAACACGGCTCATTGAGAACACCTCAATCATATGCGGTTTGGCATAAAGAATGGATAGAGGTATGAAACTGTGGAACTGGCGAAAAATAAAGCTTCCGGCAAATTGTTTGTGGTGCTCGATGACACGGGCGGACCCACTTTATTGGTAATTACACCAGAGGGTAAGAAGAGAAGTCTTGAACGGCGTCTGTTTGAACTCATAGAAATGACCGATCCTGCCGAGGCCCTTTCCAAACAGAAACTAACAAAATCGCAGGTCGATCTATATTTGGAGTATTTGGATGAATAAATGCATCTTCGAAACGGATCAGGCCTGTCTCAGTATTGCTCAATTTGTTTAACCGACAATGCCGGAAAGGAAGATCAAAATGAAGAACGATCCTTTTGGAAACCTTATGGATTGGGGACCGGTGATGGATACCCTAGAGGATTTGGCGAACAACGGCGATTTGGCGCAATGTCAGCCCGGTTTGGTTCGCATACTTCGGTACAAGGGGAACTGGAGGCTTCGTGAAGAAGTGCTCAAGCG
The DNA here is from genome assembly GCA_963668675.2 of uncultured Desulfatitalea sp. GTDB lineage: Bacteria > Desulfobacterota > Desulfobacteria > Desulfobacterales > Desulfosarcinaceae > Desulfatitalea. The sequence continues at coordinate 70,159 of CAXXMB010000001.1, forward strand.
CATTGGAGAGATTCAGGCCCCATCAGACGAACTGGTTGAAAAGGTGATTGCCATTTTAGACGACGACAATCTTTACTATGATGTCAGAATTATCGCCGGCAATTCGCTGGTTCAATTGTTAACCAAAACGCAAATCGACAGCAACGGCTATATACACAAAAATGCCAAAAAGATAATCGAAAAGCTAAAGAGCACGCCGCAACCGCCGTTTTTCGCAAAGGCAATAGATCGACTGCATTCAGAGCTGGTTGATCCAACTATGTTAGAAAATTAAAGGGGATCACATCATGGCATCGTATTTTAAATCTCCATACACCGAATCCGTAATTGTTTGCACGTGAATCAGAGAATCACGGATGGCGATTGCATAAGAAAGAGGTAAATCATGCAGATTGGGATACCCAAAGAGGTTTTGCCCGAGGAGATGAGAGTGGCGGCGACGCCGGAGACGGTTGGAAAATATATCGATATGGGCTTTGATGTGGTCGTCGAGGCATCCGCCGGTGAAGGCATTTCGATATCCGATGGTCAATATGAAGATGCGGGCGCCGGAATCACTTCTGACCCGGAGCTACTTTTTTCTGAATCCGATATCGTTTTGAAAGTAAAGCAACCGGTATTTAATGAAAAGGCAGAGAAGCACGAAGTCAACATGCTGCGTGACGGCAGTGTTCTGATTACGTTTTTGCACCCGGCTGCTCCTGAGAACCATGACATGATCAAGCGACTGCGGGACAAAAACATCACCGCCTTTACGATGGACGGGATTCCACGTATCTCTCGCGCCCAGAGAATGGACGCCCTATCTTCAATGAGCGCCGTCACCGGGTACAAAGCCGTAATTATGGCTGCCAACCAATTGCCAAAGTTCATTCCAATGATCGGGACAGCCATCGGTACGATCCAGCCCGCGCGGTTTTTTGTCATTGGCGTCGGCGTTGTTGGCTTGCAGGCCATCGCTACCGCCAAGCGACTTGGCGGCGTTGTCACATCGCTGGATATCAGAAAAAGTGCATGCACCGAAGCAGATAGCTTGGGCGCCAAAGTGGTTGATTTCGACATTCCACAAGAACTGGCGGTGGGCAATGGGGGGTACGCGAAGCCCCTTGAAAAAGAGTGGCTGGAGATAGAGCGACAGGTCATACGTTCTCATATGGAGGATGCGGATGTGGTCATTCTCAGCGCTCTGGTGCCTGGAGAGATTGCGCCGGTTCTGGTCACCGAACAGATGGTCGCAACAATGAAGCCGGGGGCTGTCATCATGGATATTTCCGTCGATCAGGGCGGCAATTGTGAAGTCACCGAACCGGGGCGCTTCGGCAAAAAAATGGGTGTTCATATTTGCGGAATACAAAATATTCCCGGAAGAATGGCCGTACACGCGAGTTGGCTCTATGCGAACAACATGCTCTACTATGTCGAAAATCTTTTCAAAAAGGGTAACAAAAAGCTCGATCTGGAAGACGAAATTGTCACCGCATCACTTGTCACGCATCAATCGACCATCCATCATAAGGGCACTCTAAAGGCAATGCAGAACGGTTGACCTATTCATCGGCGAAAGGCTTACCCATGACGAATCTGACTATAATGATGGGTGTGTTTATGGCTTCTTTTGTCATTGGTTACCTGCTCATTTCCAGGGTACCGACGCTTTTACACACACCTTTGATGTCGATGACCAATGCGATCTCCGCTGTGACATTACTCGGGGCTTTGGTTCTGTTTTCACAACCGACCAACACCCCGGTAAAAATATTGGGTTCGTTGGCCATTGTCGCCGCGACTTTCAATGTGGTTGGCGGATTTGTCATTACGGACAGAATGCTGCGCCTGTTCAAGGGCAAAAATTCCGATTCGAACGACAGATAGAAGGAAATAGATACTCCGATGACCCTGTTTGTTGATTTTTCTGTCATTTGTATTCTGATTATAGGAATCAGTCAGTTTCGCCAACCTCGGGGTGCCAGAATCGGCAACACGATGGCTGCCTTTGCGTTGCTGTGCGCTTTTGTACTGGTGTCGTACCGGCATGGTGTTGTCGATGTCGGAACTGTCATCATTGCACTTTTGGCGGGCACAATGATCGGTTACGCGGCGGCCAGAGCCGTCAATATGATCCAGATTCCGTCAATGGTGGCATTTCAGCACGGCGCAGGTGGTGTGGCCGCCTTCCTGGTATCGTTTGTCGAACTGACTCGAGATGCCCATCGCCTCGATGTTGTGAGCGAAATGTCGGGTGTTCTGGGCTTGACCATTGGATCGTTGACGTTCAGCGCCAGCATTATTGCGAGCGCCAAGCTGGCTGACAAAATGAGGCAGACGCCTCACGTATTGCCGGCTCATCGCACCCTTGCATTGCTCGCTATTGCAGCGATTTTCGCTGTCGGCGCCGTATCTTTTTATGTGCCGAATGAGATCCTTGGGTATGTGTATCTCATTCAAATAGTGCTCTCGGCGATTTTAGGCATCTTGTTTGCGGTTCGCGTCGGCGGAGCCGACATGCCGGTGCTTATTTCATTCCTGAATGCGACAGCAGGCCTGGCTGCGGCGCTGTGCGGAATGGTGATCGGTAACCAATTGTTGATTGCATTCGGTGCAACGGTGGCAGCATCCGGATCAATTCTGACCCATGTTATGTGCAAGGCCATGAATCGCAATCTCCTTAGCGTATTTCTGCCACCTATCACGACTCAAAACGAGGCGACAAAAAGAGGGTCGAGTGGGATTGTTTCCACTGCTCAAACCAAATCAAAAGAGATATCAGCCGCGGAAACGGAAGATGCGTATGCAGCAGCCGCCGACATCATTAAACGGGCCCACAACATCATTATCATTCCAGGCTACGGCATGGCCTTGGCCAAAGCCCAACTCACGGTTGCGGCATTTGCCAAAGAGATGATTTCGATGAACAAAGAGGTAAAATACGCCATCCATCCGGTCGCGGGCAGAATGCCCGGCCATATGAATGTTTTGCTGGCCGAAGCGGGCGTCGATTACGATATGTTAGTGGAGATGGAAGATATCAACCCTGATTTTTCCGCCACCGACCTCGCCCTGATCATTGGCGCCTGTGACGTTGTCAACACGGCGGCCATCGATACCACAGGAACCCCCATCTCAGGGATGCCGATTCTTATGGCTCACAACGCCAAACATGTGATCTGTTGCAATTTAGACAGCAACCCAGGCTATTCAGGCATCGAGAATCCCTTATATGAGCGGGAAAATACTACAATGCTGCTGGGTGACGCGAAGCAAACCGTTCAGCAGCTTTTGGTATCCTTGAAGAGCGGCGAACCCCAAAAGGGAGCTACCACAACAGCCACCCACAACGCTGTCTCTGAAGCCGTAAAAACCCTGGCGCTGGCCAAGCAGGTCATTATCGTCCCAGGATACGGTATGGCATTGGCAAAGGCTCAGTTCAAAATCTTCCAGTTAGCCGAACTTCTTTTAAAAAACAGTGCAACTGTAAAATATGCGATTCATCCTGTGGCCGGAAGAATGCCGGGACACATGCATGTCATTTTGGCTGAAGCCGAAGTCGAATATGGTGACCTTCTTGAAATGGATGTGGCAAACCCTCTGTTTAAAAGTACCGATGTGGCGCTGGTTGTCGGCGCCTGCGACGTTGTAAATCCGGCGGCGATGCAAAGCGATGGAACACCGATATCCGGGATGCCGATCCTGACAGTGCATGACGCCGACAACATAATTGTTTGCAACCTCGATGAAAATCCAGGCTATTCTGGTGTCCCGAATCCTCTCTATGAAAACAGCAAGGCCATAATGCTGCTCGGTGATGCAAAGGCCTCCGCCGAGGTATTGATCGAATCATTCGCAACAATGATAGGCGTTGACAGAACATTGCCGCACTGAGAGAATCAAACGACCTGAAAGAGCCCAAGACCCAAGACCTTAAGGGTATCGCAATTTTTCCGATCAGCCGGCTGCGGATGACCGGGTAGAAATTCGAAGACGGTGCTCATTTTACTAAAATTGAAAAAGAGGAGCTGTAACTCATGGAAAAAGCGATCTCGAAAGAAGTGCTGAACCCACCAGCCTGGAAAAAGCCTCGCGGTTACTCGAATCTTGTAAAAACCACTGGTGGAACGACGCTTTTTGCGGCAGGCCAGGGGGCTTTCGACGCCCAGGGGAAACTCATCGGAGACGGTGATATATGTCAGCAATATGAACAAATATTCAGTAACGTTCAAGAGGTTCTGGCGACTGGGGGAGCCGAAATGACCGACATCGTGAGGATGACGATATATTGTACCGACCGCGATGCTTTTTTTGCGAAAGGAAGGGAGTGTGGCCAGATTTTTAAAAAGTACTTCGGCGATTATTGTCCGGCCAGTACCTTCGTGGAGATAAACAAGCTTTTTGTCAACGGTATGTTGCTCGAAGTAGAGGTTACGGCGGTTATCTAACGGCAACGTAGTGGGGATCATGGTGGAGCGCAGGCCGGCCTTTTGAACGACGATCCTCAGAGTTATCACTCCCAACGCAGGTCCTGCTATCGCGACGCATCTGAGAGAAAAAGGTCAGCCGGTCTCCGTATTCCAGGGTGAAGGCGTGCATGGACCGGGCAACGAGCTTTATATTGCCTGCCGACGTCGGGATCTTAAATGGATCCTGCCCGATGTTCAGTGTATTGATCCAAAACTGTTCTACGTCATCGAGCAGGCCCGGGATATGAGCAAAGTTTACCGGCCGATCTGCTCGCCCCTCGGTGGCCGGCGAGCCATCAACAACCGCAAATAGTTCAATCAACTGCAATCACCTATAGACCTTTTACGCGGCACAGAACCGAAAAGGGATCAATGGACAGGGGTTAAATGCCTTGGGTGAAATAGAGATTAAATACGGTCTAGATGAACGGCCACCGCTTTTTGAAACCCTGATGTTCGGCCTTCAGTGGCTGGCGATCACCGTGGCTACTGTCATCATTATTGGAAAAGTGGTGGCTGGATTGCACTTTGATGACTTTGCCAGCCAGCTGGTCTATATGCAGAAGCTTTTTTTCGTGATGGCGGTGTCCCTTTTCTGTCAAGTCCTTTGGGGGCATCGGCTGCCGTTGATCACGGGGCCGGCCACCGTTCTCTTGGTGGGCATCGTGGCTGGCGCCGGCAGTGAAATCGGTACCGTATATACGACCATCGCAGCGGGCGGCGTTTTTCTGATGTTGTTGGGCGTCACCGGATTGTTTTCCATACTGACCCGCTTTTTTACCTCCCGGGTCGTGGCGACCATACTGATGTTGATTGCCCTTACCATTACCCCGACCATCTTGGCTCTGATTCTGGACGCCCCGTCGCCGGATATGGCCGTGAAGAACCTGGCTTTTGCCCTGGCCTTTTTGCTGGTAATGCTTGCGGCCGATCGGCTGCTCAAGGGGATTTGGAAATCGACCATGATCGTTTGGGCTATCCTTGCCGGCAGTCTGTTGTTCCTGGCCATCGTTCCTCCTGAGGTGTGGCGGGATCGGGGGCAGCTGGGGCTCATTTCCCACTTCTTCACCGATTTCACCACACAGTTGAGCTGGGACCCCGGTTTATTGATTTCGTTTTTGGTCTGTTTCATCGCTCTTGCCATCAATGACCTGGGGTCCATCCAGGCGGTCGGTAGGTTGGTCGGTTCGCCCGCAATCGATCGGCGGGTAACCGCCGGTATCACCGTCACCGGTTTGTCCAACATCCTGGCCGGCTTCTGCGGCGTCATCGGGCCGGTGAACTTCTCCCTGAGCACGGGAATCATTGCTGCAAATGGCAATGCCTCCCGCTTCACGCTGATTCCCACCAGCCTGGCCATGCTGGCAATCGCCTTTCTGCCCGGTGTGGTGGCTTTTGTCTGGAATGTGCCGGCCGTCGTGGTGGGGACGATTCTGCTGTACATCATGAGCGCGCAACTATCGGCCGGTTTAATGGTGGCCTTTGGCGCCGGAGGCTTTTCGTTCCAGGATGGCCTGGTCATCAGTATCCCGTCAATGGTCAGCATCATTATTTCTTATCTACCCGCAACGGTCAAATCCGCACTTCCGTCTTTGTTGATGCCGGTTGTGGGCAATGGTTTCGTGATGGGCGTGTTGACAGTTCTGATCCTGGAACACATCATTTACAAAACCAGAGTGTCGAAACGGCCTAAATAGAAGAAAAGACAATACTCTTTTGCGTGACGAAATGGATTGAAATGGAAAGTGAGCCACTAATCTCTGGCCTGGAAAATAGACAACATTTATTTAAAGGGCTATCTGGTGCTGATTCTGATGAGGTCGTCAATGCAGGCTTTCCCAGAATACTTCAACCAAAGAGCGTATTGTTTCGTCAGGGAGATCTTGCCACCGCGTTCTTCATGGTCAATAAGGGGCGCCTGAAGCTTTCCATGATTAACGAGCAGGGCCGGGAGGTGATTTTCCGATATATTAGCGCTGGAGAGTTCACCGCTGCCGTCGCCGTTCTGAAAGGTAAGAATTATCCTGTCACCGCTGTGTCTGTGGATGAATCAGAACTCATTGGTTGGGATAAACGGACGCTTTTTCGGTTGATGGCCAAATTTTCTCCTCTCGCCTTAAATATCCTCTATATCGTATTAGAGCGTCTTGATGATTTGCAAAACCGATACATGGAAATTTCAACCGAGCAGGTCAAGCAGCGCATTGCCCGAACACTGCTACGTTTGATGCAACGCGCCGGTTCTGAAACTTCCGAAGGCATACAGATCAACATCCCTCTCAGTCGTCAAAATATCGCCGATTATTCAGGTACGACGCTATATACAGTGAGCCGTACGCTGAGTATTTGGGAAAAGAAGGACTGGGTCCGGTCTGGTCGCGAGACGATTGTTATTACCAACCCCCACGCTCTGGTCGAATTTTCCGAGACAGGCTGAACAGCGTCATTATCAACCGAACCCATCTTCTTCGACCCTGCCTACAGTCTCATCTGCATCGCCGATCCTTGTTTGCGCCAGCGCAAAGACAGAATCGGAAAACATGGTTAATTGTAATAAAAGCACAATGCATAAATCGGGTTGTTGACGGCCCGCCGCCAGCGGTGCCAATAGCGGAAAAAGGATGATGAAAAACAGTTTGTCGCCAAAAATGACCGTCAAAGAACTCTTGGATCGCCACCCAAAACTGCTGTTAACTTTCATGGACTTGGGCCTGCTTTGTGTGGGGTGTCCAACGGAGGCCTTTCACACGCTGTCGGATGTCGCCAGGGAGTACCATCTCGATCGTGACGCGTTTCTGCGGCGCTTGGGTGAGGATACACACGGAGATGTGGCATGATGGATATTCAAACCAAACGTGTTTATACTCCATGTTTCAAGGAACCCGAAATGAAGGGATGGCTCAATGAAAGCAGCAGTAGGTAAGCCATAATTGCAGATAGCCAAAAAAATACTAATATTGGTATTTTCATAAACCTAAATGCAGATGGCCCCGTAAAAAGTCACTCATACATCATGCCGGACTTGATCTGGCACCCAGAAGCCATTGAAAATAATGGATAGCGCTAAAGCTTCACTGCGTGCCCGGCTTTCGCCGGAATAACGGGAAAAAATACTTTTGGGACTTTTTACGAGCACATCAATGCCAATTGGGAGATAAATCGATGCAAAAAGAAATTCAAAAAACACGATTGAACGTATTTCTACAGGATGCAAGACCGTTGTCAGAGGATGAACAAGCCCGTTTGCCGCACGAAAAACGTGAGGCTGTAGCGGATAAATCAGGACTGTGGATCGAAGTGGCCTGTCCGGAAGGCTCATGTTCGACAGAGGGTGACAAGATCACTCTGCCGGCGGGTGGCATTGCGCCCGGGGAATCCAGGGGGTTCTGGTTGAGTTTGTTTTGTCCAGAAAATCAATGTGTTATAGAAGATAATGTGGCGTTGCCATAAGATAGTCAACCGCCTTGAGCGGATCGAATGGCCACGACCTCCGGTAAAACCGGAGGTCGTGGCGCCACCCATAAGATTTCGGCAGTTAACGATAAAGAAGAGAGGACCGATCATGAGCAAGAAAGTCTATATCGAAACGGAGGAGTGTATCGGTTGCGAGAGCTGCGTAGAGCTTTGTCCGGATGTGTTCGGGTTTGACGAGGAGGCCGAAAAGGCTTTCGTTATCTTGCCCGAGGGCGGTTCCGAGGAGTGTATCGACGAGGCGATTGAGACATGCCCTGTGGAATGTATTCACTGGGAAGAATAACCATCTCTTTTTAATTACGTGGGTTTTTCCGGCAATAGGAAAGGATGAAAAAATGCAAGAGCAAGCACACGCATTTTCAGAGCTTTCACCATGGTGGCGCCGCAGTGTGGCACTGGTTTTCATTGTCGGTATGATCGGCTTGATTTTTATGTCGGTGCAGGCCTACCGCTACTCCCCTCCGATTCCGGGTAAGGTGGTTGATTCCGAGGGCGCCGTCGTCTTTGACGGGCAAACCATCGAAGCCGGTCAAGAGGTCTTCTTAAAATACGGCCTGATGCAGAACGGCTCGATTTGGGGCCATGGCTCCTATCTGGGGCCGGATTTTTCAGCCCAGTATCTGCATGAGCTTTCCCTCGATACCGGCCAGGAGATCGCACGGCTTGTATTCGGTGTGGAATTATCGGCCCTCGATGATGCGCAACGGGCACAAGTCGATGCCCGGGTTGCCTCTCTTCTGAAAAAAAATCGTTACGATCCTGCATCCAAACAGCTGATCTTTATCGATGCCGAGAAAGCCTCCTTCCAGAGACAACTCCAAGTTTGGACCGATTATTTCAAGCACCCGATATTCAATTCCGGCCTTCCGGACAACTACATCAACGATCCTGAGGAAATTCGCCAGTTGACGGCTTTTTTTGCCTGGACTGCCTGGGCCAGTGTCGCCAACCGCCCGGGCAAATCCTATTCTTACACCAATAATTTCCCCTATGACCCCACGGTCGGCAATCTGGTGACCAGCGATGCCGTTCTTTGGAGTGCGTTGAGTGTCGTTATGCTGCTGGCCGGCCTCGCAGCTGTCCTGGTCGTTTTCGGCAAATTCGATTACCTGGGCTGGAAAGGCGGTCCGGAGGGTATTTATCCCCAGATGTTGGCTGGTGATGCCACCCCGGGACAGAAGGCCACGATCAAGTATTTTGTTATTGTGGCCCTGCTTTTCCTTACGCAGGTCATGATCGGTGGCGCCTTGGCCCACTATCGGGCGGACCCCGGCAATTTTTACGGCATCGATCTGGCGCAATATCTGCCCAGCAATATTCTACGCACCTGGCACCTGCAGCTGGCTCTCTTCTGGATAGCGACCGCCTATGTGGCCGGTGGTCTGCTGCTGGCGTCCTCGTTAAGCCCAAAAGAGCCCCGTGGTCATGTCATGGGCGTCCACATGCTGTTCTGGGCCCTTGTCGTTTTGGTGGTCGGCAGCCTCTTTGGTGAACTGCTGGGGATTCATCAGGTCATGGGCGAGGTTTGGGCCTGGTTCGGCCACCAGGGATGGGAGTTTCTGGAGCTGGGACGGTTCTGGCAAATTATTTTGGTGATCGGATTGAGCTTCTGGCTGGCGCTTCTTTACCGCGTCACGGCACCGGCCATGAAAGATCGGGAACGCAAGGAGATTACCGTGTTGTTCTTAGCGGGCGCGGCGGCTATCCCCTTCTTTTATCTGCCGGCCTTTTTTTTCAGCAGCACCTCCAATTTTACGGTGGTGGACACCTGGCGCTTCTGGATTATCCACCTGTGGGTGGAGGGCTTTTTCGAGCTTTTCGTCACCGTTCTGGTGGCCGTCACGTTCTATCAATTGGGAGTCGTCCGGCGTATCAATGTGGTGCGCGTCATCTACATGGATGCTATCCTTTTTCTATCGGGCGGCATCATCGGCACGGCCCATCACTGGTACTGGACCGGCCAGTCCAACTTCACGATGGCGCTGGCAGCCATGTTCTCGGCGCTCGAAGTGGTGCCGCTCACCCTGCTGACGCTGGATGCCTGGGACTTTGTCAAGCTCACCGGAACTGGAGATGCGGCCAAAGCACCGAAAAAGATCATACCGCACAAGTGGGCCTTCTATTTTTTAATGGCGGTCGGTTTCTGGAATTTTGTCGGTGCCGGCATATTCGGCTTCCTGATCAACATGCCGGTGGTCAGCTACTACGAGGCGGGTACGATATTGACTTTGAACCATGGGCATGCCGCCCTGCTGGGGGCATTTGGTATGCTGGCCATGGCGCTTTTGGTTCTTGGTCTGCGCCACGTGCTGACAGACGAACAGTGGAGACGCCCGCAAAAATTCGTGAAGCTATCCTTCTGGGGAATGAACATTGGGTTGGCCCTGATGGTGATCACCAATTTGTTCCCGGAAGGCATTCTGCAAGTATGGGATGTTCTTGAAAATGGCTACTGGCATGCGCGCAGCCTTGAATTCATCGGATCCGATCGCATCAGGGCGCTGGAATGGGTCAGCATGCCGTCGCACGTGATCCTGATCGTATTGGGGGTTTTTCCCATGGTGATCGCTTCGGTATTGACATATCTGCGGATAAAGCGGGCCTGATGGTGGCGATGTTTTGATACCGAACCTTTGAAACGGATGCTGTTTGTTGCACCCAGGCCGCCCGGCTTGGCGCGGCTTGGTTGGCCCGGGCAGGGAGTGCACCGTGGGGCGCATGTTTGCCACTATGAACCGGGGGCTGACCTGCTGGGGAAAAACGATCCGTCAACATCGAAATGGAGAATTGCCCGTGAGCCCAAGTAACCTTCGAGAGTGTTCCCCCGTCGACATTTCCGATGCCGATGTGATGCAAGCCATGCAAGCCATGCAAGGATATATCGACATCACCCCAGCCGATTTCAGGGAGGTCTACCGGGTGGCGTACGGCCTTGCACAAAACCGGATGATGCATGCCCTCAAAGCCGCCGATGTAATGGCGGCGCCGGTTCATGTGATTGGTGCAGACCAGGACTTGATCGAAACTGCCACGCTACTGGCCGAAAAAGGTGTCTCGGGAGCCCCGGTGGTGGATCGACACGGTAAAGTAATCGGTGTGATTTCCGAAAAGGATTTTTTAAGAAAAATGGGCGCCGGGCAAAATGGTTCGTTCATGCAGGTTATCGCTCACTGCCTGAAAAACAAGGGATGTGTGGCCACATCGATGGTCAACCGCACTGCGGGCGACATCATGACCGCGCCGGCCATCACGGCCACGGTCGACCTATCCATCGGCGACATCTCGACGTTGCTGATGGGAAAAAACATCAATCGGCTTCCGATCATCGGAGGCGAGGGCACACCCGTCGGTATCGTCACCCGCTCGGATCTGGTCAGCTCGTTTTGCATGCTTGGATAAACGGAAAAGACAGATGAACTATTTCAGAAAAATGCGTGGCCACACCCTGAGTCCGCCCAGGGTCGGTTTCGTCGAAATCATCTGGTCCTGGGTCGGTAGTTTTGTTGGGATTGCCGTTGTGGGGTTGATTCATTTTAATCTATTGGACCAAACTGCATTGATCATGATCATTGGCTCGTTTGGCGCCTCGGCCGTGCTCGTTTACGGCGCCATCCGCAGCCCCCTGGCCCAGCCCAGAAACCTGATCGGCGGTCATATGCTCTCGGCCGTGATTGGAGTAGCGGCATTTCAATTTCTGGGCAGGCAACCATGGCTGGCCGCGGCAATGGCCGTTTCCACAGCCATCGCCTTGATGCACCTGACCAAAACGTTGCACCCGCCGGGCGGAGCCACAGCGTTAATCGCGGTGATTGGAGGCGACGGCGTGCACCAACTGGGTTATCTCTACGTGCTCATGCCCGCCGGGTTGGGTGCAATCGTCATGCTGGCGGTCGCCCTATTGATCAACAATATTTCCAGCAATAGACGCTACCCGGAATTTTGGTTTTAGTTTTCTCAACTCCGGGACGAGCAAAAGGAGACGATAATCATATGCCCCTGCTAATCTCCATGGCTGCCGTAATCGCCTGCGTGTCTGCCATCGGCCTGAATATCCGGAGCTGCCAATGAAACGACTGGTACAAATTTTTCGCACGTCGGCGGTCGTCGGCGTGCTTATATCCCTGGTAGTGGTGTTCGCCTATGCTGCCCTGCGGTCCGGTCCCCTGGCGCCTATCCAGGTAACCGTCGCCACGGTCGAAAATCAGTCGATTTCACCCGGCCTGTTTGGTGTTGGTACGCTCGAAGCCCGCTACACCCACCGGATCGGTCCGACGTTTGCAGGTAGGGTCAAACGCGTGGATGTGCAGGTGGGCGACATGGTTAAGGCCGGGGCTTTTCTCGGTGAAATGGATCCTGTGGATCTGGGTGAGCGCATTAAGGCCCAGGAGGCCGCGCTCAACCGTGCGCAGGCCAATATCGCGACAGCCCGGGCTCAGGTCCAGGATATCCTGGCCACCTCAACCTTCGCAAAAAGTCAAGCTCGCCGCTATGAGCAACTGTTCATGGAAAGGGTAGCGACAACGGAATTGGTCGAAGCCAAGAGGCAGGAGCTTAAGGTGGCTGAGGCGCGGCTTCTGGCAGCCAAAGCCAATCTGGATGCAGTTCTTAACGAGCAGAGCAGCGTGCGTGCGGACCTGGAAGGCTTGATATTGCAACGCGCCAATTTGAGTCTTGTGGCGCCGGTGGACGGCCTCGTTACCGTCCGGGATGCCGAGCCGGGCACAACTGTCGTCGCCGGCCAGCCAGTGGTGGAATTGATCGATCCGTCGAGCCTGTGGATTAACGTGCGTTTCGATCAACTGCAGTCGGCCGGCCTGAGAGCGGGCCTTCCGGCCCGAATCGAACTGCGGTCCATGCCCGGGACTTCTGTCACCGGAAAGGTCCTGCGCGTCGAACCCATGGCCGACGCCGTTACCGAAGAGATTCTGGCCAAAGTGATTTTCGACGCTTTGCCTGATCCATTGCCCCCTATCGGAGAATTGGCTGAAATCACCGTTGCGCTGCCCTCATTGCCGGCGTTGCCCGTTGTCCATAGCCCCAGCATACAACGCACCGATGGCTCGATCGGTGTCTGGCTGATCGAAAACGATGGGTTGCGATTTGCACCCATAACTCTGGGGGCGGCCGATCTCGATGGCCGGATACAGGTTCTCCGGGGACTGAATCCCGATCAACGGGTGGTGCTCTATAGCCAGCGTAAGTTGGGTCAGCACAGCCGCATCAAGGTCGTCGAGCAACTGCCGGGGGCTGGGCGATGATCAGTCTGGCCGGCCGCGATATTTCACACGCCTGGGGCAAGTTCGTCTTTACTGGTATCGGACTCGGGCTGCTCATCGGAGTAACCTTGTCGATGGCCGGCATTTACCGCGGCATGGTGGATGACGCCAAGGCGCTGCTCGACAACAGCGGGGCCGACCTGTGGGTGGTGCAGCAGGATACGCTTGGCCCATATGCCGAATCTTCCAGCATCTACGACGATCAGTACCGCGGCATCCTGTCGATGGCCGGTGTGGCGCGCGCCGCCAATGTGACCTATTTTACCATGCAGGTTCGTTTGGGTGATAAGGATGTCAGGGCCATGGTGGTCGGCATTGTGCAGGGCGAGCCCGGTCAACCGGAGTATTTGGTCGCCGGCCGACATATCACACGCAGCCATTACGAAGCCGTTGCCGATATCGCGACCGGTTTCCAGCTTGGCGATCGTATCCGTATCCGCCGCAACCTGTATACGGTTGTTGGGTTGACCCGACGCATGGTCTCATCCGGTGGTGACCCCATGGTGTTTATTCCCCTGAAAGACGCCCAGGAGGCACAGTTTTTGAGGGACAACGATGCCATTGTCCAGCAGCGCCGCCGCACGGCAGCCAACCCGGTGTTTGCCCGGCCCTGGGTGCCGGGCCTTCTCGATGCGGTGATCGCTTCACAAAACACCAATCCCTATGTCAATGCCGTGCTGGTTCAACTAAAGCCCGGCTATAGCTCCGATCAAGTGGCCGATACGATTCGCCGCTGGAAACGCCTGCAAGTATACACCCGTGTGCAGATGGAAAAAATTCTGGTCGGCAAACTGATCGCCACATCGGCCCGGCAGATCGGCATGTTTCTGGTGATTCTATCGGTGGTCAGCGCCGCCATCGTTGCTTTCATCATCTACACCCTGACCTTGGGGAAGATCCGTGAAATAGCCGTCCTCAAGCTGATCGGCACCAAAAACCGCACCATTGCAGGGATGATTCTTCAACAAGCGATAGCACTGGGGGTGATCGGTTTTGTGGTGGGCAAGATAGCCGCCTTTTTCTGGGCACCAATTTTTCCCAAATATGTGCTGCTGCTACCCGGAGATGCCGTGCGTGGTTTTTTGGCGGTGGTAGTAATTTGTGTATTGGCCAGTGTGCTGGCCATTCGGGTTGCCCTCAAAGTTGACCCGGCGGAGGCCATCGGTGGCTGACATCTGTGAAAATGGGATCTGTGTCGACGGATTGCGAAAACGTTACGGCAAGGGAGATACCGCTGTCGATGCGCTCAGGGGGGTGAATATGCAGGTTGCCCCAGGTGAGGTGGTCGGCTTAATCGGTCCGTCGGGCTCGGGCAAGAGCACCCTGCTCAAATGCCTCGGAGCGGTCGTCGAACCCACCGCTGGGCGCATGATATTAGGCGGGGGGGTCATCTATGACGATGCGTGGAAGATCTCCGACCTGCGTACCTTGCGGCGCGACAAGATCGGTTTTGTCTTTCAGGCCCCCTACTTGATCCCGTTTCTTAATGTCACCGACAATGTCGCCTTGTTGCCGATGCTGGCCGGAAAGGCCAATGGCGATGCCCGCAAGCGGGCCTTGGAACTGCTCGATGCCCTGGATGTCGTTCACCGGGCCAAAGCCATGCCGCCACAGCTTTCCGGCGGCGAACAGCAGCGTGTCGCCATCGCCAGGGCCCTGGTGAACCGGCCGCCGGTAATCCTGGCCGATGAACCCACGGCGCCGTTGGATAGCGAACGTGCCTTGGCCGTGATTCGAATCCTTAACCAAATGGCCCGGCAATATGAGACGGCCATCATTGTGGTGACGCATGATGAAAAGATCATTCCCACCTTCAAGCGGATCTATCACATCCGCGATGGATATACCCATGAAACGACTGGTATAGGGAAGATGGTATAAAAAAGAGTCGATACCCTGATTCCTGACGATGATGCCGAAGGAAAGCATGGAAAAATTCTATAAAGAGCGGTTCGAGGCCCTGAGGCGTCTGATAAAAAAGACAGCGCCTTTGATGGAAGTCAATGAGATCATCGAAAAAGTCAGGGAAGAATTGCGAAACATGATTCCCAATGCCATGGAGGTTTGTATTCTTCTGCTTGATCCTGATGCCGAAAAGTATACAAGCCCGCTTCAATGTGCGCTGTACGAGACACCGGTCAGTTGTCAGGCGTGCAAACGTGACCGCCCCGCAGTTCAAAAGGCGACCTTCCGGAAAAAGCCAGTGGTGGTTTCCCAAAGCGAGCCAATCAGGAGGATGGACCATACGCTTGTCACGGTAGGTCCTGAATATGCCATACCGGTTTTAATTGAAAACAGCGTTTTCGCGGTGGTCAGTGTCGTAATTCAGCCCTTTACTAAATATGCGCTTAAAGATTTCTTTCTTATCAGCGACTGTGCCCAACTGCTCAAAGGGATCATTATAAATGCAAAACGACAATGGGAGATAACCCAGGAAAAAATCAGAATCAGCAGGATGTTGGACAACATTTCACCATTCGTGCCTGCATCCGTGCGCAATATAGTAGATAAGAATCCGGAAATGCTGACCCAGGAAAAGAAGAGAAAAGAAGTCAGTGTTCTGTTTTTGGATCTTGAAGGATATACCAAACTGAGCAGTATCAGACCGGATACCGAGGTCAATCGCGTCATAGAGAAGATGTTTTCAAGTTTCGTTGACCCGATTCACAGGTCGCATGGCGATATCAACGAAACGTCAGGTGATGCGCTCATGATCATTTTCAAAGACCATGACGCTAGAACCAATGCGATTAACGCAGTCAAGGCTGCATTCGAAATTGCCGAGCGAAACCGGGCAATCAATAAATCTCTGGCAAGCGTTTCTCAGCCGATTGAGGTAAATATCGGTATTAATTCCGGTAGTGCGCTTGTGGGAATGACACGCTTTGAAGGCTCCCTGGATACCCGGATGACCTATACGGCAAGTGGTTCGGTGACCAACATTGCCGCCCGTCTTTCGGATTTTGCCAAAGGTGGTGATATCCTTATCGGAGAAAGAACAAAAAAGATGATTGAAGACGTCTGGCCGTGTTTTGATCGTGGATTTGCCCAACTCAAAGGAATAAAAGAGGCTGTCAGGATTTATTCCCTGCGCAAGAAGCATGATGGACAACCATCATTTCCGGCCCGACAGTAATGAACACTGCTATTCTTCGATCGGCTTGCAGTCGTCTTCCGGGAACAGGACCGACAATGCGTCAGGATGACCGACCAGCAGGCTTACGCCATTCGCGCTGGGCCGCTTGCATGGCTCAGCGCCAAGCGCTTCTGCGACGAGGACCGACGCAGGGGAAAAGTAAACTTTGGCTTCGCAATGAAGACGGCCCGATTCATGGCGTAGGAAAACCGCTGCGTCAGCGGGGCAGTCATCATTTGCATACGCCGAATGAAAGGCCTCCGCAACCTGGTCTAAGCCCTGGAAGGCCAACATCGCGTCACCAAGATTCTTACAATACCATAAGCTCATTTCTTCCTCGACATACAACATATGTTAATCACTTCAGTACAATGGGCAACCGAATGAATTGTACCTCAATCTGATATGATTTTTTTATTCGACCTAGTTTGCGGCAGCGCAAAGACTGGCTTCAAAAGGGAGGTTATTCTCAGTTATAAACGACATCGGATAGGAAAAAAAACAAGTGTAAGTTTTCGTTGACCATCAGACACCCCTGTCAAGGGAACTTACCCGGGACGTGATTTGCAAAGCAGTTCAATAAAGAGTGACAGAAATAGATATAGATTATCTTAACCCAAGAAGGAGGATTTTCATGTTCTGTTTTCAGTGTCAGGAAACCGCTAAAAACACCGGCTGTACCGTCAAAGGCGTGTGCGGCAAACCGGAGGAAACGGCCAACCTTCAAGACCTGCTGATTTTCGTGCTCAAGGGGATTTCGGTTTACGGTGAAAAGCTCAAGGAACTGGGGGTGCCGGATCGCAGCAACGATGATTTCATCGCCCAGGCTCTGTTTGCCACCATCACCAATGCCAACTGGGACGATACTCGCTTCAGCGCCATGATCCAGGAGGGTCTCGATCGGCGGGATCGACTGAAGGCCTCTTTTCTGGAAGCCTATAAACAGAAAAACGGCAGAGATTTCGACAAGGCGCTGCCCGAGGCGGCCACCTGGGTGGCCGGCAGTCCGTCCGGCTATGCCGAAAAAGCCAAATCCGTGGGTGTGCTGTCCACCGAAAACGAGGATGTACGCTCATTGCGCGAGCTCTTGGTGATTGGTTTGAAAGGGGTTGCCGCATATGCGGACCATGCTGCCATCTTGGGATTTCAAAAAGATGCGATTGACGATTTCATGATGGAAGCCCTGGCTTCCACCACAAAGGAGTTGGCGGTTGATGAGATGGTGGCGCTGGTCATGAAAGCCGGTGATACGGCCGTTGCGACCATGGCGCTGCTGGACGAGGCCAATACCACCGCCTACGGCAACCCGGAAATGACGCAAGTGAATATCGGTGTCGGCAAAAAACCGGGTATACTGATCACCGGCCATGATTTGAAAGACATGGAGGAACTGCTCAAGCAGACCCAAGGCACCGGCGTGGATGTCTATACTCACGGCGAGATGCTGCCGGCCAATTACTATCCGGCCTTTAAAAAGTACGACCATTTTGTGGGCAACTACGGCGGGTCATGGTGGCATCAGAACAAAGAGTTCGAGTCCTTCAACGGACCGATTCTGTTGACCACCAACTGTCTGGTGCCGTTGAAAAAGGACAACACCTACCTCGACCGGCTCTTTACTACCGGTGTGGTGGGGTATGCGGGTGCCACGCACATTGCGGACCGGCCTTCCGGCGGCTGCAAAGATTTTTCAGCCCTGATCGAAAAAGCCAAGGCCTGCCCGCCGCCCACTGAAATCGAAAGTGGGACCATTGTCGGCGGATTCGCCCATAACCAGGTCCTGGCCTTGGCCGATAAGGTGGTGGCAGCGGTGAAATCCGGGGCTATCAAACGTTTCGTGGTCATGGCGGGTTGCGACGGTCGCCAGAAATCCCGCAGCTACTATACCGACGTCGCCGAAAACCTGCCCAAGGACACGGTGATTCTCACCGCCGGTTGCGCCAAGTACCGCTATAACAAACTGAATCTTGGCGATATCGGCGGCATCCCGCGTGTTTTGGATGCCGGCCAGTGTAATGACTCCTACTCCCTGGCCGTGATCGCCTTGAAACTCAAAGAGGTGTTCGGACTGGAAGACATCAACGAGCTGCCGATCTCCTACGACATTGCCTGGTACGAACAGAAGGCCGTGGCGGTGCTTCTGGCCCTGCTGGCCCTTGGCGTCAAGGGTATCCGCCTGGGGCCAACGCTGCCGGCTTTTCTCTCCCCCAACGTCGCCAAGGTGCTGGTGGAGAAGTTTGATATCAAACCCATAGGAACCGTCGAAGACGATATCGCAGCCATGATGGCCGGAAATTAGCCGGTACCTATCCACAAAGGGTTGTTTTCCCGATCCGCCGAGGCGGATCGGGAAAACCTATCGGTCCTGGGCACCCTGACTAAAAAGGAGGTACTTTCATGCAAAAAAGAGAAGTCAAAGCAAAGATTTATTGGCTGGGCGCCATTGATTGGGACCGACGCCTTTTCGACTCCCTCATTCCTCTGCCCGACGGCACGACCTACAATGCTTATCTGGTCGAAGGCAGCGCGAAGACCGCCTTACTGGACACGGTCGATCCGCTGATGGTCGATGAATTAATGGCTCAACTGGATGGCGTCTCAGGAATCGACTACATCGTTTCGCACCACGCCGAGCAGGACCATTCGGGCGCAATTCCGCTGGTCCTCGAGCGGTTTCCGCAAGCCAAGGTGATTGTCACTCCGAAAGCCAAGGTGATGCTCATGGATCTGCTGAAAATTCCCGAGAGCAGCCTCGTAACCGTGAAAGATGGTGAAGCATTATCACTTGGCGACAAGACCCTGAAGTTTATTCACACTCCCTGGGTACACTGGCCGGAAACCATGGTGACCTACCTGGAAGAAGATCGAATCCTGTTCAGTTGTGATTTTTATGGTTCCCATATCGCCAGCAGCGATATGTTCGTGACGGATCAAGGCCGCGTGCAGGAAGCTGCCAAGCGCTACTTTGCCGAGATCATGATGCCCTTTCGCGGTGTAATTGCGAAGAATATTGAAAAGCTCGGGGCCTATGACATCCAAACGATCGCCCCAAGCCACGGACAGATCTATGATGATCCGGCCTGGATCATGGCGGATTACCGGGAGTGGACGATGGCAAGCCCCAAAAACACGGTGGTGCTGCCCTATGTCTCCATGCATGCCAGCACCCGGCAGATGGTGGACCATCTGGTGGCCGCTCTGGTGAAGAATGGTGTGCGTGTGGAACGGTTCAATTTGACGGTGACCGATATCGGAAAGCTTGCCATGGCCCTGGTCGATGCGGCAACGATTGTCGTCGGGACCCCCACAGTCTTGGCCGGCCCCCATCCGTTGGCCGCCTACGCCGCTTTTCTGGCCAACGCCCTGCGCCCCAAGGCGCAATTTTTATCGATCATCGGTTCATACGGATGGGGCGGTAAGGCCGTGGAAACCCTGGCGGCAATGATCCCCAACCTCAAGGTCGAGGTGTTGGCACCGGTTTTGTGCAAAGGCGTACCGACGCAACCTGATTTTGAAGCCCTGGACCACTTGGCCGAAACCATTGCAGCCAAGCACAAGGAAAATGGTTTCGCTTGAGAGAAAAAGGATCTCTTTTTTGACCTAAGTCATTTCTGCCGTTATACTGATTCGGTATGCTTGAGACACTATCCCTGTGAATGCGATCGTTCGCCAGGGAGTGCATCGGCAACATCACCTCGCGGGAGATATTCAGCTCACCCATTAGAACGACAGGCGACCTTGAACCGGGTCTCTGTCAACGTCATTACCCTCAGGCTCTGCTATCTGTTTAGGAGGTGCCCATGTCCGAAGGTTCCTTTTTGTCCGCGCTAAGATTTTTCCGCCCCAAAGGGGGGCGTGCCGGCTGTCGTGAAGAAAAAACAGACGATGGGTGGACCCAGACCCGCTGCGGTCAGCGCGAGTGGGAAGATCTGTATCGCCGCCGTTGGCAGTACGACAAGAAGGTGCGCTCCACCCACGGAGTCAACTGCACCGGTTCCTGCTCCTGGGATGTCTATGTGAAAGACGGCATCCTGGTGTGGGAGACCCAGGCCACGGACTATCCGGCCTGCGGCGAAGGATACCCCAATCATGAACCGCGCGGGTGCCCGCGCGGGGCGACATACTCGTGGTACACCTACAGCCCGGTCCGGTTGAAATACCCCTTGATCCGATCCAGCTTGATGGAGATATGGCGTGAGGCGCTGGAGCGGACCAACGATCCGGTGTCTGCCTGGGAGAGCATCGTCGATGACGAGGAAAAGCGCCGCCGGTTTCACCGGGAGCGCGGCAAGGGCGGGTTCGTCAGGGCCACTTGGGATCTGGCCGCCACGATGATTGCCGCGTCTCTGATCCACACCATAAAAAAATACGGGCCGGACCGCATTTTCGGGTTTTCGCCGATTCCGGCCATGTCCATGGTGTGCTACGCCTCGGGTTCACGGTTTTTGTCATTAATCGGTGCGTCCATGATCAGCTTCTACGACTGGTATTGCGACCTGCCGCCCGCCTCGCCGCAAATATGGGGGGAACAGACCGATGTGCCCGAAAGCGCAGACTGGTACGAATCGAGCTATTTCATCGTCTGGGGCACCAACCTGCCCATGACGCGCACCCCCGATGCTCATTTTTACACAGAGGCCCGCTATCGCGGCGCCCGGGTGGCTGCGGTGGCGCCCGATTACGCTGAGTATGTCAAGTTCGCCGACACCTGGCTGCCGGCCAAGGCGGGAACCGATGCGGCTCTGGCCATGGCCATGACCCATGTCATTGTCAAGGAGTTCTATGTTGACCGTCAGGTGCCCTATTTTATCGACTACGCCAAGCAGTATACCGATCTGCCTTTTGTGGTGGTGCTCGAAGAGCGCGGCGACTTCCATGCCCCCGGCCGGTTCCTGCGTGCAGCGGACCTCGGCCTGGAGACGAACAACGCCCAATGGAAAACCGTGGTGTTTGACGCGGCCAGCGGTGATTTTCATGTTCCCAACGGCAGCATCGGGTTCCGCTGGAACGAAGAGGGGCGCTGGAACCTGAAGCTGGTGGAAGGCGACCTACCCATCGACCCGCTGCTCAGTTTCGGGGACGCAGCAGATGGATGGCGGGAAGTCTCTTTTCCGATATTCGAAGTTGCCCGAGCCGGTTCGAAAAAGGGTCTGGTGCCCTTTAAGACCCTTACCTCAGGTTCGACGAAACTGCGCGTGGCGACGGTTTTGGATCTGATGGCCGCCCAACTGGGTGTGTCGCTCAAGAATTCACCCTCTGTACCTTCAGACTATCCGACCGACTACACCGATTCCAAAACTTATACGCCTGCCTGGCAGGAAGCCATCACCGGCGTACCGGCGGCCGATGCCATCCGGGTGGCGCGCGAGTTCGCCGAAAATGCCGAAAAGACCCGCGGCAAATCGATGATCTTCTTAGGGGCCGGGACCAACCACTGGTATCACAGCGACATGATCTATCGCACCATCATCAACCTGACCACCCTGTGCGGTTGCCAGGGGGTCAACGGCGGCGGTTGGGCGCACTATGTCGGCCAGGAGAAGGTGCGTCCCCAGGCGGCATGGTCCCAGGTGGCCTTCGGTCTGGATTGGAAAAGACCACCGCGGCTGCAAAACGGCACCTCGTTTTACTATTTCGCCAGCGACCAGTGGCGCTACGACAGCCTGCGGCCTGAAACCGTGTTTTCGCCGCTGGCCGAAAAAAAGCCGCTTCAGCACATGGCCGACTACAACGTGATCGCCGCCCGCCTGGGATGGCTGCCCTCATATCCCCAGTTCGATCGAAACCCCATCGAACTGGTGCGCGAAGCCGTGGCCAACGGAGCCGAGTCGGACGAGCAGATTGTGGCCTATGCGGTCGATAAATTGAAGAGGGGCGAGTTGCACTTTGCTGTGGAAGATCCGGACGACCCGGCCAATTTCCCGAGGGTGCTGTTCCTGTGGCGGGCCAACCTGCTCGGCGCCAGCGGCAAAGGCCATGAGTATTTTCTCAAGCACCTGCTGGGCGTGGACAGCGCGGTGCTGAGCACGGACAGCGACCTGCGCCCCGAAGAGATCAAATGGCGCGAGCCGGCCCCGGAAGGCAAGCTGGACCTGCTGGTTACCCTGGAGCTGCGCATGTCCACCAGTGCCATGTATGCCGACATTGCCCTGCCGGCGGCCGGCTGGTACGAGATGCACGATCTGAACACCACCGACATGCACCCGTTCATCCACCCGTTCAACCCGGCCATCGACCCTCCCTGGGAAACCCGCACCAACTGGGAACAGTTTAAAACCATCGCCGAGAAATTCTCGCAAATGGCGGTCGAACATTTAGGCCCAGTCAAAGACCTGGTGGCTACGCCCCTGATGCACGACAGCCCCGGTGAAATAGCCCAGCCGGACGTCAGGGACTGGCGCAAAGGTGAAGGCGAGCCGCAACCCGGCCGGACGATGCCCAACCTGACGGTGGTGACCCGCGACTACCCGGCGGTTCATCGCATGATGACCGCCCTGGGCCCCTTGGCCGCTTCGGTGGGTGTGGGTTCCAAGGGCGTCATGTGGCCGGCCCAGGATGAAGTAGAGGCACTGAAAACCGCATTGGGTACGGTAACCGAGGCGGGTGCAAGCCAGGGCATGCCGACCATGCACACCGCCAAGCAGGTGGCCGAAACCATTTTGATGCTGGCACCGGAAACCAATGGCGAGACGGCGGTCAAGGCCTGGGCCGGCCTGGAAAAGCGCACCGGTTTGTCGCTGCAACACCTGAGCCTGCGCCGTCAGGGCGAGCGATTCAAATTCGATGACTTGACGGCCCAGCCGCGTAAAATCATCACCTCGCCGATCTGGAGCGGCATCGAATCCGAGGAGCGGCGCTACTCGCCCTTTGTGATCAACATCGAAGAGAAGATCCCTTTCCGGACGCTCACGGGTCGGGCCCAGTTCTACCAGGACCACCCCTGGATGCTCGATTTTGGCGAACACATGCCCCTATACCGGCCGCCGATCGATATGCTCAACGCCGCATCCATCCAAGTGCGCCGCGAGCCGGAGCGAGAGATCGAGCTGAACTACCTGACGCCCCACTCCAAGTGGTCGATCCACAGCACCTATTCGGACACCCTGACCATGCTGACCCTGTTTCGCGGTGGCGAAGCGATCTGGATCAACGACGCTGATGCGCTGAAAATAGATATCCGTGACAACGACTGGCTGGAGTGTTTCAACGGAAATGGGGTGGTGATGGCCAAAGCCGTGGTGAGCCCGCGTATTCCGCCGGGAAAGGCATTTATGTACCATGCCCAGGAGCGCCTGATCAACACGCCGGGATCGAAGCTGTCCGGAAAACGCGGCGGCACCCACAACAGCGTCACCCGCATCGTCGTCAAGCCGACCCATATGATCGGCGGCTATGCACAACTCAGCTATGGGTTTAACTATTACGGCCCCATCGGGTCCCAGCGCGATGAGACGATTATCGTGCGCAAAGCCGGGGAGGTGGACTGGTATGAAGATTAAAGCCCAATACGCCATGGTGTTGAACCTGGACAAGTGTATCGGCTGTCACACCTGCAGCATCCCGTGCAAGAATGTGTGGACCAACCGCGACGGCGCCGAATACATATGGTTCAACAATGTCGAATGCAAGCCCGGAATCGGTTATCCCAGAAAATGGGAAAATCAGGAGCATCACAAAGGCGGCTGGCAGCTCAATGGCAGCACATTGCAACTGAAGGCCGGGGGCCGCGTTCACAAAGGTCTGAATATTTTTCACAATCCCGACCTGCCGGTCATCGATGACTACTACGAACCGTGGAATTACGACTATGCACGGCTGATCGAGAGCCCCAAGCGCAAACACCAGCCATCCGTGCGTCCCCATTCGCGTCTGACCGGTAAGCCGATAAAACTCAAGTGGGGTCCCAACTGGGAGGACGATCTGGCCGGCCTGGGCGAAACCGGTGCCGGAGACACCAATTTTAAAAATTTGGAGTTGGAGACGTACCTGCAGTTTCGCAATGTTTTCATGTTCTGGCTGCCGCGCCTTTGCGAACACTGCCTCAACCCGGCCTGCGTGGCTTCCTGCCCGTCCGGCGCCCTTTACAAACGCGAAGAGGACGGCATCGTATTGGTGGACCAGGAGCGCTGCCGTGGCTGGCGCTACTGCGTATCGGGCTGCCCTTACAAGAAAGTCTACTTCAACTGGAAGACCGGGCGGGCGGAAAAGTGCATTTTCTGCTATCCGCGTATCGAAGCCGGCCTGACCACGCTGTGCGCCCACAGCTGCGTTGGCCGTATCCGCTACGTGGGTGTCCTGCTTTACGATACGGATCGCATCGCCGAGGCAGCGTCGGCACCGTCGGAACAGGCCGTTTACCCGGCCCACCTGGACATCCTGCTCGACCCCAATGATCCCGATATCGAGCGCACCGCCGCGGCCCAGGGGATTGCGCCGAATATGCTGGCCGCCGCCAAACGGTCCCCGGTCTATGCGTTGATCAAAGAGTGGCGCCTGGCGCTGCCGCTGCATCCCGAATTCCGGACCTTGCCCATGGTGTGGTATGTGCCGCCGCTGAGTCCTGTCAGCAGCCAGGCGGATCCTTCCCAGGAGTCGGAAATGATCGATCGCCTGCGCATTCCCATCACCTACTTGGCCAACCTGCTCACCGCCGGTGACGAGGCGCCCGTCAGGATGGCCCTCAAACGCCTTTCGGCCGTTCGCCAGTATATGCGGACTCAGCGCGTGGAAAAACGGTCCGACACGGAGTTACTCAATGCGGTAGGACTTGACGAGGGAACGGTCGATAGGATGTACCGCCTGCTGGCCTTGGCGCGTCTGGAGGATCGATTCGTTTTGCCCACCAAGCCCGTCGTCGGGGGTGAAGACAGTTACGCCTGCCAAGGCCGCTGTGGTTTTGGTGATGCCGTTTGACCGGAGACGCAAAGAAAGGCCGGAAGATGATCAATAGCAAAAACGATTCTCTGCAAGTGCTGGCTGTGTTGTTGAGCTACCCCGATGACGACCTGCTGAACCGCTTGGATGAGATTGCGTCTACCGTTGACCGTTCCCATTCAGCGGAAATCAATTCAGCCATCCAGGCGTATATCAACTATCTTAAAACACATGCCCCGATTCACGTTCAGGAAAGATATACGGCCATATTCGACATGAATCCCGCTACGACCATGAACATGACTTACCACGCTTATGGCGACAACGAAAAGCGGGCCGCTGCGCTGGCGCACCTGCAGCATAACTACGAGCAAGCCGGGTGGGATCGTATCACCGGCGAGTTGCCGGATTATCTGCCCATGATGTTGGAGTTTCTCTCGATCTGTCCGGATCCGAAGCATACCGCACCGGTCTGGCAGTGCCTTAGCGGCATGCAGCCGCTGGTTGAACGTCTGGAGAAAAGCGAAGCGATCTATGCGGCCTTGTTACAACCGATCGTCAATATGGCCGCCCAACGCCGCGCATCGGTCGGCAACGGCGACCATCGACAAGAAGCAAACGAGTAGCCCATAGGAGGAGATCCCATGGACCTATGTTATACGCTTAGTTTCACCGTCTTTCCGTACTTATGCCTCACCACCTTCGTGGTCGGGCACGCCTACCGCTACGTCACTGACCGCTACGGGTGGAACGCCCGATCCAGTGAGTTCCTGGAGAAGAAAGCCCTTCTGGCCGGGTCGGTTCTCTTCCACTGGGGTATTGTGTTCACCTTCCTGGGCCATGCCGGCGGTCTGCTGATACCGCAAAGCGTCTTGGACCGCTTCGGCATCGACAGCCAGGCCCATATGGAGATCGCCTTATGGAGCGGGCTGGCCGTCGGGATAGCGGCTTTTGTCGGTGCGCTGCTCCTGTTAAAGCGGCGACTGACCCACCCCCGTGTACAAGCCGTCCGCCGGCTCAACGATACCATCACCATCGGTGCGCTGCTCCTGGTTATCGGAGCCGGTCTTTATAATGTCGTATTTGGACATTACAACGTACTGTACTCCGTGGCCCCCTGGATCAGAGGGATCGTCACATTCACTCCCGATGCCATGCTGATGAAAGCAGTTCCCCTGAGTTACAAAATCCATGTGATCGCCGCCTGGGCCCTGCTGGGATTTTCGCCTTTCAGTCGCTTGGTGCACATCTGGAGCGCGCCGCTGTATTACTTTTTCCGAACACCGATCGTGTTCCGGCGCCGCCTGGGGTGATCATGAAAGTGCTTCGATAAGGAACGGCTCATGTCAATGTTGGTCAACAAACTTGAAAACCTCAACCCGGCGTATTTCGCCCTGGTGATGTCCACAGGCATTATCTCGATTGCGGCCCATTACCAAGGGCTGGATCTAATCGCCACAATTCTTTTCAAATTCAATTTGGCCGCTTATGTCATCTTGTGGGTCATGTATATCGCCCGGATAATCCTTTTCACGCGGCGGTTTCGAGACGACTTTCGCGACCACACGCTGGGCATGGGCTTCTTCACGTCCGTGGCCGCCTCCGGTGTGTTAGGCAGCCAGACACTCTTGCTCACTGGCCGCTTTACGTTCGCGGCGGTTTTGTGGTGTATCACCATTGCTTTATGGATCTGCCTTATTTACGGGCTGTTCACTGGGCTGATCACCAAGGAAACCAAGCCCACTATTGCCGAAGGCATCAACGGTGGCTGGCTGCTGGCCATTGTGGCCACCCAGGCCGTTACTGTGCTGAGTACGGCCATCGCGCCTTTTTTAGAATTTTACAGTGAACCGTTGCTGTTTTTGGCGTTTATTACCTGGTTGTTCGGCGGCATGCTCTATATTTGGATTATCTCACTTATTTTCTATCGCTATTTGTTTTTTCATTTCTCCCCTCAAGACCTGACCCCGCCATATTGGATCAACATGGGCGCCGTGGCCATAACCACCTTGGGCGGTACCGGGCTGATCGCCAATGCAGCGTCGTCCCCGTTTTTACTTGAACTTACCCCCTTTCTGAAGGGGTTCACTTTTTTCTTTTGGGCCACTGCGACTTGGTGGATTCCAATGCTTGTTATCCTGGGAGTATGGCGCCACGGATACCGCCGTTTCCCTTTGCAATACAGCCCGCTGTTCTGGGGTGCGGTCTTTCCTTTGGGTATGTACACGGCCTGCACCCACCGCTTGGCTGAAGTGACTGCCGCGCCGTTGATTGCCGCTATTCCCAAAGTATTCGTTTACGTGGCCATGGCGGCATGGGGCGCTACCTTCATCGGAATGGTGCACAGCATCGTAACCAACCTGCGCGGGCCAAACGTATCGACTTAAGATACGGCCGGTTGTGAGGTGCGGCCGGTTTCGGGGTAACTTCTTCGCCACCTCCTGAGAAGATTCGGTATTTGCCAATGGCAGCAATTGAATTCAAACTCAAACACCCCGCAAAGCGGGGGCAAGGAGCAACCATGGACATCACAACCGACTACCTCGGCCTGAAGCTGAGCAGCCCCGTCATTGTCGGCAGTTCGGGATTGACCGGTTCGGTGGAAAAAATATCGGCCTTTGCGAAAAAGGGCGCCGGAGCCGTTGTGCTCAAATCAATCTTCGAAGAGGAGATCCTGTTCGAATACGAAGATATTTTGAAAGAAGCGAACGGCGAAGGCGTCGATCTGGGCCAGTTCGACTACTATGACTTTTATCTTAAAGACAAAAAAGTGAACGGGTATACTGACCTGATCAGAGCCGCCAAGAAAGAGGTGGACATTCCGGTTATCGCCAGCATCAACTGCCTCTATTCTCATGAGTGGACCGCCTTCGCCGGCCGTATCCAGGAGGCCGGCGCCGATGCCGTGGAGCTGAACATGTTCTTCCTGCCATCGGATTTCACCCGCTCCGCCAAGGAACAGGAAGAGGTCTACTTCAGGATCGTCGACAAGATCCTCGAAGCTGTTTCTATACCCGTCGCATTGAAAATCAGCTATTATTTTTCGAACCTCGGGCCGATGATCCAGAAACTATCCCGCACGGGGATCGGCGGCCTGGTACTGTTTAACCGCTTTTTCAGCCCTGACATCGACATCGAAAGCCTCAAGGTCAAACCCTCTTTTGTCTTCAGCACGCCGGCCGAGCTGGCCGTATCGCTGCGCTGGATCGCCATTATGGCCCAAAAGGTCGATTGTGACCTTGCCGCCTCAACTGGGGTGCATGACGGCCCGGCGCTCGTCAAGCAGTTGCTGGCCGGGGCCAAGGCAGTTCAGGTGGTCTCCTCCCTCTATCAAAAAGGGCCGGAGCATATCGGTACAATGATCGGCAGCCTGAAGCAGTGGATGCAACGGCACGGGTACGCGAATCTCACGGATTTTCGGGGCAAGATGAGTCAGGAGGCGGCTGGTAATCCCGCCGTGTACGAACGGGCCCAATTCATGCGTTATTTCGGGGGTGAAAAGGGTGATGCACTGTAAAGATTGCAGGCTGCTGATTTTCATACAGAGCTCGATCCGCGTAGTCGTTGATACGATTCACTTCCATTTGCATCTGAAAGGATTTTCATGAAAAACCCAATCCCCGGCGACCTGCTGACCACTGCCATGGCGGTGATGCCCCACACGGACGTGGATCGCGCTCTCGAGATGGCACTGTCTCTCGACGTGCCCTACTGGCCGCAACTGCCCAACTATAGCTACTATGAAGACATGTACGTGCAGGCCGCCGAGCATTTTCCCGGCATCGTGCTGGACCTGGAGAAGCGTACCCTGCGCTTCTCCATCGACAAATTCGCAGAAGAGCTGGAAGCGGCTCTGCTGCGCTTCGACGATCCGGAGATGTTCGACATCAGCGAGACCTACTCGGCGGTCTACCACCGCTTCCTGGGCCTGAATCTGGCCGATCGGCCGGCCATAAGGGGCCAGCTCGAAGGGCCGATCAGTTTCGGGTTCAACATTCTGGACCAGGACGAACGACCGATTCTCTTCGACGACACCGTGCGCTCCTTCATGCTGGACTTCATGTCCAAGCGTTTGAATGTCCAACTGGCACGGCTTCGGCAGCTGAACCCCAACGCTTTCATGTTCGTCGACGAGCCGGGGCTGCAGTTTCTCTTTTCGGCCATGGCGGGCTATGGCGATCTCAAGGCCAAGGGGGACCTGGACCAGTTTTTTAGCCAGGTGGACCGGCCCCGGGGCATTCACCTGTGCGGCAACCCGGATTGGGACTTCCTGCTAAATCTGGACCTGGAGGTGCTGTCGCTGGATGTGTACACCAACGCCGAGGTCTTCGCTTCCTATGCTAAGTCTATTGCCAAATTCCTCGATCGGGGAGGCGTGATTGTCTGGGGCATCGTGCCCACCGGGTTCGAGGCCTTCTCCCAAGAAGAGATACCCGCCCTGATACAGCGTCTGGAGGCGATCTGGAATATTTTGTGGGCCAAAGGCATTGACCGTGAACTGACGATCTCGCGCGCCATGATCTCCCCGGCCACCTGTTGCCTGGTCAACCCGGACAAAGAGCGCACCGTGGAGCGCGCCTTCGCCTCCGTCAACCAAATGGCCGCCATCCTGCGGGAGAAATATCTGCGCTGATCCGGCCATGCCGGTAGCGTCATGTGAAACCGTAAACTGAACGAAAGGAGAAAGGCATGGATCTGACAACCAATTACATGGGCCTGGATTTGACAAGCCCTGTCATTGCCGGCAGTTCAGGAATGACCGGTTCGGTGGAACAGGTCAAGACCCTGGCGGACAACGGCGCCGGGGCTGTGGTGCTCAAGTCAATCTTCGAAGAGGAGGTGATGAACGAATACGCCGACTTCATCAAGACCGCCAGAGGGCAATACGGCGATCCTCAATACTTCGATTTCGAAGGCCAGCGCAGTCCGATCGAATACTACGACTATGTGCTCCGCGAGGAGAACCTGAAAAAATACATCACCCTGGTCGAGGAGTGCAAGGCGGCGGTGGCCATTCCGGTGATGGCCAGCATCAACTGTTTCTTTTATTCGGTGGAGTGGCTCTCATATGCCGTTAACCTGGAACGGGCAGGGGCCGACGCACTGGAGCTGAACATGTTTTTTCCACCCACCGATTTCAAACACTCGCGGGAAGAAAAAGAGTCCCTCTACTTCCAAATCGCCGAACAGGTGACCCAGGCGGTCTCGATCCCGGTGGCCTTGAAAATCAGCCCGTACTTCACCGACTTAGGCCCCATGATCCAGCGGCTTTCTCAAACCGGTATCAAGGGCATCGTGCTGTTCAACCGATTTTTCAGCCCCGACATCGATATCGATAGATTGGAAGTGAAACCTTCCTTCGTGTTCAGCACCCCGGCGGAGTTGGCCTTGTCGCTGCGCTGGATCGCCGTGATGGCCAACAAGGTCGATTGCCATCTTGCGGCCTCCACCGGTGTGCACAGTGCAGAGGCGGTCATCAAACATCTGCTGGCCGGGGCTGACGCGGTTCAGGTTGCTTCGTGTCTTTACAAAAACGGGCCGCAGTACATGAGTGAGCTGATAGACGGCCTGGGGACCTGGATGAAAGGCCACAGCTACAGTCGCATCTCGGATTTCAACGGCAAGTTGAGTCAGGAACGCAGCGCCGATCCGGCTGTTTACGAAAGAGCCCAGTTCATGCGTTACTTCGGAGGCAAGAAGAACGTGACGCTCTGATGCGCCGACACCTCCATACAGAGCCGAGCGTGAGCCTATCGGATCCGGCCCCTGCTCATGCGGTTTGTCTTATCAGTGGTGATACAAAAGATCGCTTTCTGCACTCATTTAGTTTACAATCTGACCGTGGAGCGGCATTGCCGGATCGTCAATCTGATGGAGTAGCGAAAGCGAAATGGGATTCCAATGATAGCGATTGTCAAACAGGGCAGCGGGCCCGGCGTTGAAATCGTCGAGATGGAAACGCCGGTGGTAGAGGAGTCCGACATTCTTCTCAGGGTCCTGGCGGCAGCCGTCTGCGGCAGTGATGTTCACATGTATGAGGGCACGCCAGGTTATGAGTGGGTGCCGGTGCCGATTGTTCTGGGGCATGAGTTCGCAGGCGAAGTGGTCGCGGTCGGCAGGCGTGTTACAGGGATTGCAATCGGTGAGCGGATCACCGCGCTGCCGACCATGCCATGCGGGGCGTGCGAAGCGTGCCGCATGGGGAGGGTGGGCCGTTGCACGAATCGATACGTCCTGGGCCTGACCCGAAACGGCGCCTTCGCCGAATATATGCGCATCAAAAGCGGGGCAGAGATACTGAAAATCCCTGACAATGTATCGAATGAAGTGGCCGCGCTTTGCGAACCCCTTGCGATTTGCTTGAATGGTGTCGATCTGTCCGGCATCAAGCCCGGACAGACGGCTGCCGTTTTCGGGCCTGGTCCCATTGGCTTGCTCACCGTCCAACTTCTAAAAGCGGCCGGGGTGGGAACCATTGTCGTCACCGGCACCGGTGTCGACAAGCACAGGCTCGATATCGCACAACAGCTCGGCGCGGACGTCATCGTCGATGTGGGGCAGGGGGACCCGGTTGCAAGCATCAAGGCGGCGGCAGGCCCGTTGGACGTGGTTTTCGAAGCGACCGGCATCCCTCATACGATCTCGCAGGGGCTTGAAGTGCTCAAGAAAGGTGGGAAGGTGATGGTGATGGGCATTCACGGTGATAAGGCCACCTTTGACCCCATCGACCTGGTGCGGCGCCGCAAATCACTGGTCGGCGTGTACGGATATGACCGGAGCACCTGGTTGCGGGCGCTGCGCCTGATGTCGACCGGAAAGATTGATATCACACCCATTATCACCCATCGGCTTCCCTTTTCACAGGGGAAAAAAGGGTTTGAACTGGCATCCAGCAGAGTTGCGGCCAAGGTGGTTTTTGGTCCGGAAGTATAAGATAGAGCAGGCGAAATTTTAAGATTACTTCAGGAGCGTGTAATGAAAGTCGGAGATAAACTGGCAAAGTTGCTAATGGAAAATGGGGTAAGATATGTATTCGGCGTTCCGGGCGGACAAACCCTGCCGCTGTACGATGGGATCAGGAAACTGGAGGGGCGCATCGAACACGTCGTGATGCGTGACGAGCGCAGTGCCGGGTTTGCCGCGGACGCCTATGCACGCTTGACCAACCGGGTCGGTGTCTGCGATGCCACCGTGGGACCCGGGGCGACCAACCTGGTTTCACCACTGGCCGAGGCCCACTGCTCGTCCATTCCGCTGATTGCCATCATCTCCGATATTTCGAGGTCCTGGGAGCATCGCCGTATCAGGGGCAACGCCTCGCAGGCCATCGAACAGCTCGACATCTTCCGGACCGTCAGTAAATGGCAGGTCGGCATCAATGATCCAAAGGCTCTCGAGGGTACGGTCGATGCGGCATTTCGCGTTGCCACGAGCGGCAAGCCCGGACCGGTCGTCATTTCGGTGCCGGAGGATGTGGGCGCGACGGATTTTGATTTTCGGGATCGACGGAACGAGCGGGAGGGAGCGGTGTACCCACGCTCCTTCTCTGCACCGGACCCGGAAGAGATCCAAACGGCAGGTCGCATGCTCATGCAGGCCAAGAGCCCTGTCTTTGTGGTGGGTGGCGGGGCGCATATCTCAGGCTGCTACGATCAACTCAAGGCATTGGCCGAGCAGGTCAACGCGGCCGTCATCACTACTATTTCGGGCAAGGGAATCCTGGAAGAGACGCACCACCAGGCGTTTGGGGTAACCGGTTCCTTCGGCAACCCCATCGCAAGGGACGTTATGCAGGCGGCGGATCTGGTCTTTTTTATCGGCTGCAAAGTCGGGCAGCTGACGACCTTCGGGTATCGCCTGCCTTCCAAGATCACTCCGGTTATTCATCTCGACGCCGACCCTGAAGAGATCGGACGCAACTATCCGGATAGCATTCCCCTGGTTGGCGACGCCCGGTTGGGATTGAAAGCGCTTATCGACGTTACGCGAGGCCAGAAATCGTCTGCAAGCTGGAATTTCGATGCCTACGCGCAGAAGTACCAGTTATGGTACAAGAATATCACTGCCGATCCATTTGGATCCGAAGGCGCTTTAAGGCCCCAAGCTGTCATGGCCGCCGTGAACCGCGTACTGACTGGCGACGATCTGTTGGTGTGCGATGCCAGCCTTGCCTCGGGATGGGCCGCGGCCTATCTTCAGCTCCCGGCAGCCGGCCGAAAATACCTTGCCCCCAGGGGGCTGGCTGGCCTGGGCTGGGGATCTCCGGCGGCCATCGGTGCCGCCTTGGCATCCGGAAAAGAGAAACGGGTATTGCAGTTCGCCGGTGACGGCGGTTTCGGCTATTCGGTTCAGGAGCTGGAGGTGATGAATCGCCTGAAACTGCCGGTTGTCGCCCTGGTGCTCAACAACAGCGTTTTCGGATGGATCAAGCATGTTCAACGGGATTTCTACGACGCGAAGTATATATCTACGGATTTCGCAACGGTCGACTTTGCAACGGTCGCCAAGGGGTTTGGCGTCAGAAGTTACAAAGTGAAAAGCATTGAGGAGTTGGACCAGGCCCTGTTATTGGAAGAATCGCCCCAGGGACCGGCGGTTATCGAAATCATATCCGATCAATGGGAATCACCGGTGATCAAATTGAAAAGAGACAACGCCGACCTTCGGAAGCAGCGCAAAGGCGCCTACGGCGCATAGAGACGCCAAATGAAACTTTAATGCAAAGACGGATTAAGGCGAGAGATTCTTGATGCCCTAAGCTATGAATGAATCGAAGACCGGAAAGCTGCTGAGCACCGCTTCATGACTCTGCGCGGTTTGGTAAAACTTCTGGCGGACCAGGGCCTCTTGCAGCGAAGATGGCGCGAAACGTACTGGATGTTTAGCAGCATGTGGAGTTCATTGTCCGTGAATTGGATGGCATGGGGCGGAAGTTGAAATCTATCGGTACGTTGCGGGAAAATCGGGTGGACACGACAACAATTGACCACCATCTGTCTGGCCGCAGCACTTCCCTAATATCTTGGTGGATCCTCGGCAGGGTTTTCTTGGTGCCGCTTTATGTTTGCGCACGCTTCCAAATTTCAACGCTGCGTATTCCTATCTCAGTCGAATTATAAAAATGACAAAGATTTATTATATAGCCAATTTAATTCGATAACTTAAGTAAATTATCCCGCTCTATTGAAGGCATTGACAAAAATTGTCACCCTCTGGCAATTAATTTAATCAAATTTGTATTCGCTTGAATATTAAATGGTTAAACATTGACAATGCACTTGGAACGATTTGCTCGGTTAGGACGCCTAAAAAAAGTTAATAGTGCATACAGGATTGAGTTCCTATATATTCGCCTTCCAATCTTTGTCGGCCGACGTTCTTTCTCTTTCATCATACTGAATATATGGATCTATTTCAGGTAAACCATCCTGGTAAAACGTTCATCTCTATAGCATGGTATGTTTGTTGCTGTATCCAAGCTCATTCAAGGTTAGCGCTGTTATCTCTGTTTTGGAATATAAAAACCAGCCGGTTAATCGGATGTAGTAAGGGTTTGGCTGTCTGAATAGGAAAGAATCAACTCGGTTTTAGACCAAAGCTAAGGAAAGTGGAAAACATGAAGCTATCATTGCCGCTTGGCTGTGGGGCTCCAGCAAAGCTCCTGAGGAAAAGATCTAAGGGGTTTACACTGGTAGAAATGATAACCGCGATGACAATCATTGCAGTTGTTCTTACAATTGCAGCTCCGATGGTTGGCGAATATTTAAGGTCGGTAGCCCTGAAAGATGCTGTCTATAAGGTAGTCGGAGATCTGAATGTAATTAAATCACAAGCCATTAAGACCCAGGTCGGCTGCCAGATCAATTTCGACAATGCCAACCATCAGTATACCCTTTCAAATCCAAATCGTACCATGGATTTAACTGCATATCGGGGCAATGTAAGGTTTACCGTCAACCCAGCTGGTGCTGATGACTTCTCACTTGTGATCGGTATATCACCTAGGGGAATTTCCGATTTAGTCCCTCCTGCGACGACACAAGTGTATCTGACCAACCAGGACAATCGTATCTTTCGAATTGAGACTTCGGCAGCTGGCGCAGTCACCTTTCGCGAATTTAATTCTGCTACAAATAGTTGGATATGACAGGAGCGGGACATGCATATCAATAAAGACCATAGGCCATTGGCGAAATTGAACAGGGCCGGTTTCACTTTAATTGAGCTGGTCGTCGCAATTGGTATTTCATCCATTTTCTGCGCGATTTCGCTTGCGGTGTTCAGCGACGTTCAAACCAGCAGTTCCCAACAGGTTGAATTTAATATGCTTCAACAAAATCAACGCGGCGTGCTGGCAATCATGGAACGAGAGCTGAGGATGATCGGAATGGATAGAAATCCAGATCCTGTCAATGATCTTGAAACATTCAGGGTAATGGATGTGCGTTGGTATGGTATCACCGCGCCTGGGACAATATCTGTGCCTGATAACACGGCTCCTTTTGGAAGTCCGGCGCTGCAGTTTACTGCGGATTTGGATAACGATCTGACCGTTGACGCAGACGAGACCATCACATACTTGCTCTATGACCGGGACGGCGATGGCGACCCGAATGTATTTGACCTGGCGCGAAGCCAGACCAATGCCGGCACCGGTCAAGTGGCTGGCCGACAGATTTTGGTTGAAGGTGTTCAGGCCCTGGAATTCGCCTTTGCTTTCGATGCTGACGATGACAACCAGGTCGATCGTGCGGTTGTCGTGGCCGGCCAACCGCCGGCCATTGTTTGGGCAATGGATTCAAACAACGACGGTCTTCTGGATTCAGATTTGCTCGGTGCTGGTTTAAATACATATAACTATGAAAATGGCGGAGCTTTTCCCGCAACCGTGCGACCGCAGGATATTCGTGCTGTTCGGGTCTGGATCCTGGGACGGTCCCTGCGTCCAGACAGAAATTATCTGGATGAGCATCAATACTCAGTGGGGAGCAGGGTGCTTGGACCATTCAATGACAATTTCAGGCGTTGGCTGATCAGTGAGATCATCCACTGTCGAAATTTGTAGTAGATGCTTTTTTAAAGAAGGGTTCAAACGCAAGGAGAAAACACAATGTTCAGCGAACTGATAAAGAATCGTACGCTGGGAAACAGTCGAGGGTTCACACTGATCGAGGTCGTGGTGGCCATGTCCTGCTTTATGGTCATCGCTCTGGCAACCTTTAAAATGACAATGAGGGGATGGCAGGCCACCGAGTTTTCCAAGTCAAAAACCGAAGCGGCTGTTATGGCTTCGCAGCATCTTGAAATGCTTTTCTCAGAGAAATATTCCAGTGATCAAACTGCTGGAATGAGCCAAAGAATGGTAAGTGGTGTCCATAATTTTTCAGACAACGGATATGACGTTACTTACACCATAGTAGATGATGCGTTGCTGCCGGACTCAAAATTTGTCCAGATGACGGTGCGTCCCGAACATAATAGCAGCACCAAAGGGGTTGTGTACAATTATCTGATACCAATGAGAAAATAGGAGAATAAGATGGGACGATGTCTTTCGACAATAAATAACAGTCATGGATCGGCCATGGTCGTAGTGGTCATGCTACTTCCGGTTTTGACACTTCTGGTCGTGTTTGCCCTAAATACCGGTACCCAGAACATTGCTGTCACAACAAACGATGATTGTCACCGCGACGCCCTCTACAACTCCGATGCAGCAATATATGGGACTTCAAAACTGATATCCTTGATCAATAAGAGTGAGGCGCGAGATGAGGTCTCCGGCGGTACAAGCGGCGATGCGCCGGGAGTCCAATTTTATGACTCTTCTGGGACTTTAGGCGATGACGGCAGCTATTTTGTTACCATGGCCATCAGCGAAGAGTCACAGGCCACAGGCGACGATCTCGAATTTAAAATGGTAGATGCTGTCAACAACATCGGCATCAAAAGCAAGGTAGATATCAGAAAATTCCGTGGCGAATCACTTGGAGGCGGGGGAGCTGAGTTCGGCAGTGCAGCCGAAGGTCTGGGCGCGCAGCTGAACATCGTCCGATATGAAATACGATCGCAAGGTCAGGGCAATTGCATCAACACTATCTTGCCTGTGAGGGGTGAGTATATTTTTATCGCCTCAAAGGCCGGACAGACCAAAGGCATATAAAAAGAAGATTGGAATCATTTTCTAAGTGGCATCTGATAATTGAGCGGATCCAGTGCTGCCGTGAAGATAATACAAAGAGGTGCAATCATGGATAGAACCAAAATAACAGTTTTTATGCTCGTATTACTATGTGGCGTGCTGGGTGTTCTCGTTGCAGCGGCCCCGGTTTCTGCCGTTCCTCCGGATAAAAGCATTTACGACGCCTATCCGCCTTTTATGAGCAACAATCCGCCTCCACTGGTCATGCTAGTCATGGGCCGCAACCACAAGCTTTTCTATGAAGCATACAACGATGCTTCTGACCTCAACCAGGACGGCGTGTTAGACACGACCTACAAGCCGGACGAGATCGACTACTATGGCTATTTCGACTCATTCAAATATTATGAATATGTCGGGACAGGGGTGGACGGCCAGTTCGAACCGGTCGGTGCCGGTATCGGCAGCAATGGAAAAATGAAGCCCGCTGGGAACTATTGGAGTGGGGATTTTTTAAATTACCTCACCATGTCCCGGATGGACTGTATGCGCAAAGTGCTCTATGGCGGGTACCGAGTGGTGGATACGGCTACGGAAACCGTCCTCGAGCGGGCATACATTCCTCAGGATGCCCATTCCTGGGGCAAGGAGTATGAAAGCATTACCCGCGACGGATATGATATTTACGATTATACTCCCCTGTTAGAGCCCCAGTCTACGCCGGTACAGTTGAGACACATGTTTGCCTCAACCTCTTTGTACGAACGAACCAACACGAATTACAGGCCTCTGTTGCGTGTGCTGCCCAACAATCCCCACCGAATATGGGAGTGGGTTGCGAAAGAGAGCCCTGTGGCAGACAACTCGCTTGAAACTGGCGGCAGCGGAACATGGATGGCTGTTCCTGGAAGTACAACAGCGGGTATTAGCGGGGTCACCCGGTCGTTTTATGACTTTACGGGTGGATATCATCCAGCCGACAATGCTGAATTCGATAGTATCGTCTCTACCTTTGCCACAGCCGGCAACCATCAGGGAACCGAAAACGTTACCGAGATCAATGGCTCTGGAGATCCTTTTGATGCTGATGGCAACTACTACCTCACGATCTTCAACGGTACATTGAACATTCCTACGACCGATACCTATACCTTTTCCGTGGATGGGGATGATGCGGTAGAGTTCCTGATTGATCTTAACAGTGACGGCGATTTTGATGATAGCGGCGAAGTGGTAGTTGGGTGGTACGGCGGCCACGGTGAATGCGGATGTAATAATTATGACGGTAGCATCACGTTATCCGCTGGCAGTTACGCCTTTCAATTCCGACATGAAGAGCTTAGCGGTAGTGACAGCTACTATCTGCGTTGGAATTTGGGCACCCCCGCCAGCACCATTACCGATTACAGGGTGCGTGTCAAAGTAGCAGATGCCGCTCTGCCGGAAGCGACAAACACCAAGCTCTATCCCAATGGCAATTACAAACCGACCGGTTTGCTGCAGCGCCATGGGGAGGCCAACACCATGTACTTCGGACTCCTCACCGGATCCTACAACAAGAACATGTCTGGTGGTGTGCTTCGGAAGAATATAACTTCGTTCCAGGATGAAATTGATCCAGATACCGGCGTATTTACATCCGTAAACGGGATTGTGGGGACACTTGATAGAATAAGGATCACCGAGTACAGATATGCAAGTCATAGTTACGACACAGGGTGGGTCACCGGCCGTCCGATGGCGGAGACTGAGTTCCCCGATTGGGGCAACCCCCTGGCAGAGATGATGTATGAAACCTTGCGATACTTCGGCGGCGAATCGGGGCCGTTACCTCAATTTAGAAGCAGCACTATGCCGGAGGACGACGCCCTCGGGCTGCCAAACGAATCCTGGACCAACCCCTACAGTTGGTCTGCATATTGTTCCAAGCCGTTTATCCTGGCCATAAGTGATATTTACCCGACATACGATTCAGACTATCTGCCTGGATCTGAATTTGGCTCTGTAGGGTCCAGTTCTGTCGGGGCTGGTGGTACGCTGGATGTCTCTAGTATCGGCGATCTGATATTTTCCCAGGAACTGGCCAGCGGTGATCGCTTTATAGGAGAGAGTGCCGCGACCTCGGACGGTGCCTGCACAGCCAAGAGTGTAAACGGATTCAGTGACATCCGCGGCTTGTGTCCGGAAGAGCCGACAAAACAGGGTAGCTACTATTCGGCGGCCGTCTCCTACTATGGCCACACGGAAGATATCAGCAGTGCCCAAGAGGACCAGAAGGTCCGCACCTACGCGGTCGGTCTGGCATCGCCGCTACCCAAAATAGAGATTCCGATTCAAGGCCAGATCGTCCGGTTGGTCCCTTTTGCCAAATCGGTGGCCAATTACGGTATCGTCTCAACAGGTGCATTTCAGCCTACCAACACCATTGTCGACTTCTTCGTCGAGACCATCAGCGACCACTATGGCCGTTTCAGGATCAACTACGAAGACGTTGAGCAAGGGGCCGATCACGACATGGATGCCATCGTTATCTATGAGTACCAGTTGATCGACAACAATGGCAATCCGGTAACTGCCGCAAATATCAACGATGCGGTTGCAGTGAATATCACGCTCACCTCAGAATACGCATCGGGAAGCATCATCCAGCACTGTGGTTATATTATCTCCGGCACGACCCGGGATGGAACCTATCTGGAAGTGAAAGACTACGATACGGGGTCAGGCGCAGATTATGATTACCGATTGGATACCCCGCCGGGCGTATGGTCCGGAGACAGCGGCTGGAACGACGGGGTCGATCTGCCGTTGCAAACGACGCGGACCTTTACGGTGAGTCCCACCGGAGGCGTATCCGCTGCGTCAATCCTTCCCAATCCGCTTTGGTATGCCGCCAAGTGGGGCGCTTTTGAGGACCAGAACAACAATGGGGTTCCGGACAATCAGGACGAATGGGACAAGGATGGCGACAACGTACCGGATACCTACTACTATGTGGTTAATCCACTCAAGCTGGAGCAACAGTTGAACAAGTCTTTTGCCGATATCCTCGCCAACACCTCGTCCGGTACAGCAGCGGCTGTTGTGGCCAACAACAGCGAGGGCCAGGGAACTATGATTCAGGCCTTTTTTAAGCCGAGCGTCGTGACACAGGATAATAAAGAGCTTTCCTGGTTGGGTTATCTTAAATCCCTATGGGTAGATCAGTTCGGCAATCTGCGGGAAGACACCAACCAGGACTTTCAGTTCAACTTCGACACGGATAGGATCGTTGAATACGGTACGGACGGCAACGGCAATGTCTATGTCAGGCGCTATACCAATCACTATCACTATGATGCGGCCAATCAGTATGATGCCAACTGCGTGCTCACGAATTGCACAACGTCCTACGATACAATCGGTATAGAGGAGATCGAAACACTGTTTGCTGCTGGTGAAATGCTGCATCAGCGCGCCGCCTCAGACCGGAAAATTTTTACATTCCTGGATGGGGATGGGTTGGACAATGACGGCGATGGCGATATCGACGAGTCGGGAGAGATACAAGGTGTCAAGATTGTCGGTGAAGTCTCCTCTCCCTATGGTGATACGTTTGATGACACCACAGGGGAGTTGGTCGTCTTCGATACCTCTGTTGCAAGCCGCCTGAAGCCGTTTTTAGGACTGCTGGACGATACCTCGTTCAGTTATCTTGAAACCGGGGCGACGCCGGATCACGATACCCGCGTTGATAATTTAATCCACTATATTCGTGGAGTAGATTCGGACGGTTTGATCGGCAATCCGCCGACCCGTAATCGTACCTTTGACAACAATGTATGGAAACTTGGGGATATCGTACGATCGACGCCGGTTAGTATCTCCGGCGCTTTGGAAACCTATGATCTGGTTTACAGCGATCTTACTTATCTTGATTATATTCGAAAGTACGTTGACCGTGAGACGGTGGTATACACCGGTGGAAATGACGGTATGCTGCACGCCTTCAGCCACGGCCGATATGTTTTTGATGAGAACACTAATCTCTATGGATATGAAGTCGTTGACGGAGATCCCATCGGCACGGAAATTTGGGCTTACATTCCGCAGGCGCTTCTGCCACACCTGAAGTGGCTGGCCGATCCCAACTATGGTCACTCCTTTTACGTCGATTCCAAACCAAAGGTGTTCGATGCAAGAATATTCCAAGAAGATGACGAGCACCCGAACGGTTGGGGTACCGTCCTGCTGGTCGGCCTGGGAGCTGGAGGAAAGCGGGTGTGGGCGGAA
The DNA here is from genome assembly GCA_963668675.2 of uncultured Desulfatitalea sp. Lineage (GTDB taxonomy): Bacteria > Desulfobacterota > Desulfobacteria > Desulfobacterales > Desulfosarcinaceae > Desulfatitalea. The sequence goes on from CAXXMB010000001.1 coordinate 111,787, forward strand.
GGTGATTTCGATGGCAACACTTCAACGGCGGACGTCTACCGATATTTCAACCCAACCTATGTCTGCATGGACATTACCAATCCACGCAAACCGAGGTTACTGTGGGAACGGTCGCACGAAAATCTGGGTATGACAACCTCTTTTCCGGCAGTGGTTCAAGTCGGAGCCGAGTACGATAGCTCTAACTACACTTGGCAAAATGGGTCATGGTATGTGGTTTTCGGATCGGGGGCCCACGATGCGTCCGGTAAGACAGACTACAGTGGGTATAGCGACCAGAACGGCTACATCTTTGTGGTCGACATTAGAACCGGTGAATTGCTTCGCAGATTCGATACCAATCTGCCCGAAGCTGTTATGGCGACGGCAGCCAGCCTGGATAAAGGCTCGGATGACGGATCGGGTCCGGTCAAGGGGCTCACTTATAATGTAGATGCAATTTACATCGGCGGTGCCAGCTACGACAGCGGAACGAGCATGTGGAGCGGTAGCATGTTTAAAATAAATACGCGCTTTACCGACACTGTCCCAGAGGTCGACCCCGATGATTGGAGTCTCTCAAAGCTGTTCGATTCCGATCGGGCGATTACGGCCGCTCCGGCAATCAGCGTCGACTCATTGGATAATGTGTGGGTCTATTTCGGTACCGGCCGATTCGAGGAGATGGCCGACAGGGTAACCACAGAGCAAAATTACCTCTATGGCATCAAAGACCCCTATTTCAATAAACACTATGATTCATCCAATGGGGTAGATTACAACGGAAGAGGCGACTATTACCAGAACAACGGAACGACCGTATCCCCCCTTACAAGGAGCGAGTTGTTCTATGCCAATCCTTATGTCTCCTACGATACAACGGGGGCTATCGATGTGTTAGCCGGTGGACTGCCAAGGATCACGAGTTGGGATGCCCTACTTGGCGCCGTTCGTAACACTGAGGATCAAGGGACCTATTCCGACTATTTTGACGGATGGTATCGCGCTCTGGATCCGACACCTGTCGGAGCGCCATCGGAGCGCATCATCTCCAAACCCGCCATACTAAGCGGTATTGTTTTTACACCGGTCTATGTGCCGGATGATGATATTTGCGGTTTCGGTGGCTCAACCGACACTTATGGCGTTTATTATGAAACCGGAACCGCATTTTGGCGACACATCTTCAACGCCGATACGGCAGCAGAGGGTAGTGCGGTCGCCTATCGCATGGGAACGATGCTCAACACCGGTCCACCACCTCCGACGGTAAGTATCTCCATCGGACGGTTGACCGGCGCCAAGCTTTTCTTGCAGACGGGTACCGGCCCGATCCTCGGGTTAGATGTCAAGATCCCTTCTGTTAAAAGCGATGTCCACTATTGGGAGGAAGAATAACGCCCAAAATATGCTATAATAATGCCCAAAGAGCCTCCTTTAGAGGCTCTTTGGGCTTCACTGTTATTCAAAAACAGCTCTTTTGTGATAGACCTACTCAACATATGCCATGATGCGAACCAAGATCGTCATCGCCATAACCGCCGCTGTTTTCGCCTTCTGCATTTGGGCGATTTTCAACCGGCCGGTAGAGGAACCGACATGGCCTGAACGTATTCACGGCTTCTGCCTCTCGCCCATGCAGGCCGGTCAAAGCCCCTTGACCAAACGATATCCGACCGAAGACGAAATACGATCGGATCTGTCGCTCCTTTCCGGCAAATCACAAGTTGTGCGTACCTATTCGGTTCAAGGCACCCTTGGTAAGGTACCTGAGCTTGCAAAGTCCTTCGGTCTCAATGTGGTTTTGGGGGCCTGGATCGATTCTGATACTAATAAGAACGAGAAAGAAGTGAATACCCTGATAAACATTGCCAGAGCGAATGTCAATGTGCAGCGGGTAATCGTCGGAAATGAATCCCTATTGCGTGGTGATATCTCCAAGAGTAAATTGATCGATCAACTTGAGAAAGTTCGCAACGCACTGTCCGTGCCGGTGAGCACGGCGGAGCCTTGGCACGAGTGGCTGAAACACCCCGATATGGTTGAGCATGTGGATTACCTGGCAGTTCATTTGCTTCCTTACTGGGAAGGAGTTCATGTGGATTCAGCGGTGGATTACATCGTCGACCGCATTGAAGAGTTGAAAGCGCGATTCCCAGGAAAGCCGGTGGTCATTGCCGAGGCAGGCTGGCCAAGCAACGGCAGATTGCGCAAACATGCTGCCGCCTCCCGCGCGAACGAAGCGATTTTTCTGCGCCGGTTTGTCGCGAGAGCGCAAAAAGAGCAATACGATTACTTCCTCATGGAAGCATTCGATCAACCTTGGAAGCAGGCCCTCGAAGGCTCTGTTGGCGCATACTGGGGCGTCTATGATGTCAATCGGAGCAAAAAGCTTTCCTTGGACCAGCAATTTGTTTCTATGCCCTACTGGAAAGTAAAAGCATGCTTTTCCATCGTTCTGGCAACGGCGCTTTTGTTTCTGCTGCTGCAAGACAGTCGCATGCTTCACTACCGGGGGCGGATTTTTCTGTCGGTGATCTCCCACCTGTCCGCCGCTGCTGTTGTCTGGATCGTTTATGAGCATTTTAGCCAGTATTGTTCGGTTAAAACTGTTTTGGTGGGCATATTTCTTATGGTTGGATTAACAGGTGCTATTGCGATTTTAATGACTGAAACGCATGAGTGGGCCGAAGCGTTATGGGCAAAAACTCGCCGAAACAAAGGCCTCTACAGGAAGAAACTTTTAGGCAGTACACCGTTTGTCTCCATTCATGTGCCGACCCACAATGAACCTCCAGCCATGTTGGCATTGACACTGGATGCTTTGTCCCATCTGGATTATCCCAATTTCGAGGTTCTTGTTATCGACAACAACACCAAAGATGACTCTGTATGGCGGCCCATCGAAGAGAAGTGTGCCCACCTGGGAAACCGTTTCCATTTCTTTCATGTAGACCCTTTGGAAGGTTACAAAGCGGGAGCACTTAATTTTGCACTTTCACATACATCACCTCGAGCAGACATCGTCGCTGTGGTTGACAGCGATTACGTGGTCGACCGATGCTGGCTGAGGGACCTGACCCCGCATTTCGGCAATCCTCGCGTCGCCCTAGTTCAGGCACCGCAGGATTACAGGGATGAAACGGCCGGTTTGTTCAAGTCTATCTGCTACTCAGAATACAGGGGCTTTTTTTCCATCGGTATGGTGACGCGTGACCAACGCAATGCCATTATTCAGCATGGCACCATGACCATGGTGAGGCGTCGTGTCCTGGATAGAGTAGGCGGATGGGCCAACTGGTGTATCAGCGAAGACGCCGAGCTAGGGCTGCGCATTTTCGAGCAAGGTTATTTAGGTTTATATATCCACCGAAGTTACGGCAAAGGGTTAATGCCGGATACATTCCGTGATTATCAGTCGCAACGCTTTAGGTGGGCCTATGGTGCAGTCCAAATTGTTCGCCAGCACTTCAAACAGCTGATGAGAGGGACGGATAGTCATTTGGACAGAGGACAGCGCTACCACTTTATTGCCGGCTGGCTTCCTTGGTTTGCAGATGCCGCGAATTTGGTTTTCACTCTGTTTGCCGTTATTCTGTCGGTGACAATGATTGCTTTTCCTGACTATATTGACCCACCCTCGATTGCAATTTCAATACTTCTGCCGCTCATGTTCATGTTCAGGATTTTAAAAACCATTCATCTGTATCGGACCCGGGTAAGAACCTCCCTTGCAGTAGCATCGTCGGCTGCCTTTGCCGGTCTTGCCCTCTCTTTCACAATTGCCAAGGCTGTCCTTTTGGGGATGATATATAAAGGGATGCCTTTCCATCGAACACCAAAACTGTGTGATCTTTCAGGTTGGCGTCATGGTTTTGTGGGAACCATATTTCTGGAGACTGTTTTATCGCTGATGCTTCTATCCAGCGTCGTAGGCGTTTACATCCAGAAAACTCCGCAGGATTTTAATTTATATTTGTGGATGGCCGTACTCTCTTTTCAATCTGTACCTTTTTTGGCATCAATCCTGTTAGCAGCCATTGATGCAATGCAACATTTCCATCTATCTGTTTTCGCCGGTAAGAAATATTTCCGAAAATCCAGACAAGTCTTCAGATCAAGCGTACAACCTAAATTTCAAAGGAGAAAATGGACACCATGGGCCAATTGAGGTTTTTCGGCGGTCACCTATGTAGTTAAATCCATGTAACTCCAATGAAAGCAATGTTCCATAAAGAAGACATTCGAATGCATGTTAAGTCAAGGCTTTCTTTCAAAAAATTCATTATTTTAATATATTAAGGCGTAAAGGGTACAAAATCGATATTTGGTGTTGGAATTGGCGTCTGGGTTGGGTCGCCTGGAGGGGGGCGGACATATGGTGTCAAGTTTGGCATTAAGCTGGTTTTCATTGTAACGACTAAAGAATATAACTTTTACCAACAAGAGGTTTTTCCAGGATGCACTACATTGGTGCCCCACGATCGATAGCTTGCCCATTTATAGGTGCAGTGGTAGCATACGAGGGTATCGATGGCCTAAACATCATTCTTTAGGTCAGTAAATCACCAAGCCTACGCATAATTTGGTTCATCTATAACTCGTTGCATAGTGGAGCAGTTGCCTGTCTAAAGACGATAGCGGCAAAGTTTAATTTGTATCTGGAAAAAGGGGGGAGATTCATTATGACGAGTAGTGAAGTACGCTTTGACTTCGAAATTTCGGGGTCCGACGCCAAATTCCGGGTTCTCAGTTATTCAGGAACCGAAGGCATATCGCAACTCTTCCGCTTCGATATTTTTGTTACAACGGAAAACAGCAACATCGACCTGCAACAGATCGTCGGTAAACCTGCCGCTCTCTCCATCGGTACGGGTGATGACGTACGCCATCTGAGCGGGATGGTTTCCCGTTTCTGGTGGGTTGGCGAAAGCGGAGACCTGAGCGCCTTCTATGCTGAGGTCGTACCCGTTCACTGGATGCTGTGGCACCGCAACGACTGTCGTATTTTTCAAAATCTATCAGCGCCGGATATCATTCGCAACGTGATGGAAGATGCCAATATCGCTGCCGACAGCTTCGATATGGACATGCTGCGCAAGAAACATACGATTAGGGAGTACTGCGTCCAGTATCAGGAGTCGGATTTTAATTTTGTGTCGCGCCTCATGGAAGAAGAGGGGATCTTCTACTTTTTCCGCCACGAATACGACAGCGAGACCCGACGGGGACGTCACGTTATGGTACTGGGTGATGACCCCTCGTGCCATCTTGCCATTTCAGGTAATTCTACCGTTATTTATAACGAACCCTCAGCTCAAGTCCCTACCGAAGAGTATGTGTATGAATATCAATATGGGTATCAAACCCGCCCCGGCACTGTTGCGCTCGGGGAATACAACTTTCTGCGCCCGGGTTTGGATCTGAAGGTATCGGCTTCTGGAAAAGCGTTCCAGCATTTGGAGCTATACCACTACCCGGGAGGATTCAATGACCAGGAGGGCGGCACCGAGCAAGCCAAACTTCGCCTGGAGGAGATGCAGTCAACCACTCTCATGGGTGCCGGCAAAAGTGTGTGCTGTCGCCTGATGCCGGGCTATTTTTTCAATTTGAAAGATCACCCGCAAAAGTCGTTCAACCAGGAGTACATGGTGCTGTCCGTAAGCCAGAACGGCGCGCAGCGCGATGTCTCTTCAGAAAGCCAGATGGGCGACTTTGAAAAGATACTCAATCAGGTAATGGGGTACATTCCCATGCCCTCCATCGGTCCCTTTTCCGTCATGCAGATTTATGACAATTTAAAAAAAGGGATCGACATGCTGTTCGGCAAGGATGAGGGTAAAGCGTATTACTACGGTAATCAATTCAACTGCATTCCCATGAATACGCCATTTCACCCTCCCCGCCAGACGCCCAAGCCCTTTGTGAAGGGGCCGCAAACTGCAAAAGTCGTTGCCTCGGAGGATGAAAAGGTGCAGATGGACGACATGGGGCGGGTCAAAGTGAAATTTCACTGGGACCGCGCCAAACAGGCCGATGATTTCAAACGCACCTGCTATATCCGCATGGCCTACAGCTATGCCGGCGGAGATCACGGCATCCAGTTTCCTCCTCTGGCCGGCGACGAAGTGGTGGTGGATTTTATGGAGGGCGATCCAGACAAGCCGTTGATTACCGGAGCAGTATACAATGGGCTCAACCGGCCGCAGCTCAAACCTGAAGATAAGATCGAAAATATCATTCTGACGCCCTACCAGCACCGACTCCATTTCAATGACCGCACCGCCGCCGTCACTTTAAATACGGGGGGAGGGGAGACGATTCTACTGATGGACGGGGAAGAGAGCAGCGATTATGGCCGACAGATCAAGATGAGCACTGCCGATGACCATTCGGTGCTATTGGCAAAGGGGGCCAAAGTCAGCGGCATCAAGATCGCCACTCAAAAGGGACAGAAGCTGGTCATGTGGGACGAACCTCAGCCTGAGGGCGTTCTCCTTGAAGACCAAACAGAACTGCTCAGGCTTGAATTCAACTCACAGGAGAGCACGATCCTGCTGCGAAACAAGTCCAGCCAACAGATCGTTATCGACTGCAACAGCGGCCGGGTGAGCATCCAGGGCGGCGGCGTCGAAGTGGTGGGCGGCCAGGTCGATGTCAACGGCAGCAGTAAGGTCAAGATCGCCTCGGGTGGTAAGGTTGAAATCGAGGCGCCGTCAATAGAGGCCACCGGGGCGGGATCGATCAAATTGAGTGCCCCGGACATCACGTTGGAGGGCGCTCAGATCAATCTCAATGCCCCCCTGGTAAATGCCTTGAGTGTTTTAAAAGCAGGCACCATGCTGCAGTCGCCCCTTGTATCGGCCTCTGTTTCGGTGGTGTCGCCCGCCTACGCCCCAGGCGTCGGCAATATAATGTAGGTGCCCTTGAATAAGTCCCCCTTTGTCAAAGGGGGGAGCGGTTTCCCAAAATATGCTTTGCGCCAGATTTGTAAAGAACCGCATAAGGAAATTGGAATGGACAGTGATATCAATGCAAGGCGGCTCATCGATGAGCCCAATCATGTGCGCCTGCCCCTGTTGGCAGAGCTCTGCACCTCGGATGGCGATCCGACCCCCCTGGTGCCGGCCCTGTGCAGCTGCCTCAACGATTCTGACGAATCGGTTCGACATGTGGCGATGATGCTACTGGAGCGTTGCGGCTCCGAAGCCGTGCCGCCTTTGGCCGAGCTATTGGACCCGGGCCGTTCGGTGCAGACCCGTGCGGCCGCAGCAGCCTCCCTGGCGCGCATGGGGCCAGTGGGGGCACCGGCTTCCGCCGCTTTGTGCCGATGTCTCGGCGAGGATGATGAAACCCTGCGACGTCAAGCCGGTTTTGCGCTTGGATCCATCGGTGAACCGGCCGTTTCCGAGTTGCAGAGGCTTCTGTATGCCGATGAGATCGAGATCAATTTGGCTGCCCTTGAGGCGCTGGGGACGATGGGAGTTGGCGCGCAGGAAGCGGCTGATGACATTCGCAAACTTGCCGCAGGAGAAAACCCTGTCGTGCAAGCGAGCTGCGCCGGATGCTTGGCACAGATCGATCACGCCGATCGACAGGGGTTGCCTCAGCTGATGGCGGCGCTGCAACACAATGAAGCAGTCGTGCGAGGCACGGCCGTGACGTGGATCGGAAAACTGGGCAGCAACGCGTCGACGGCTGTCCCCCTATTAATCGACCGCTTGAACGATGAGGATCCGCAGGTTCGAGCTGAGGCCGTACTGGCTCTCGCCAGAGTGAAACCAACTGCCATCGAAGCCGTTGAACCGCTTATATCGCTGTTGGAGGACAGTGCGCCCGATGTCGTCATCAATACCTGTATCGCATTGGGAACCATCGGTGCGATGGCGGCGAATGCGATCAAGCCGCTCAAAGGATTGCAAGGCCATGCAGACGAACGTGTCGTGCAGGTCGCCGGGGCAGCGATTGCGCACATCGATCAAAAGGCATGAGCCTCATGCCAACGGTCATTATTGTGAGAAGATGAATTGCCAAATGCTACTGGAGAGGAGAGAGAAGCCATGGGTCTTCGGGATTTTACGATATACGATATGATATGCCGCAATGCGATGCTCTATCCGGAGAGGGACGCAGTCGTTTTCGGTGATCGACGCATGAGTCACATGGATTATAAAATCGCCTGCGATCGCTGCGCCGCCGGGCTGGTCGACGCCGGCGTCCAATTGGGAGACCGGATTGCCATTGTCGCCCACAACTCCGATCGATATCTCGTTCTCTACGGAGCGGCGGCCAAGATAGGTGCTGTTGTCCTGCTGGTCAACTGGCGATTTCAGCAGGATGAAATCCAGTTTGTTCTTGCGGATTGCACCCCAAAATTGGTTTTTGCGGGTAAGGAATACCAGGAGGCAGTTGCAGCTGCGGCGCAGGATATCGCTTCCATAGAAGGGTTTTACGGCATGGAAGGGGAGACAACTGAGGGCGCTTTCAAGTCGTTTGGTACCCTCCTGATCGACAAAGGCGCTGATCAATACCCGGAGATCGACGCTGACGCGGGGTACGTGATCATTCACACCGCAGCAGTGGCGGGAAAGCCTCGCGGCGCGCTCCTGAGCCAGGCCAACATCATCGCTGCGAACCTGATGGCGATGGAGCGCAGTGGACAGGACGAGCAGGCCTGCCATCTGTGCGTGTTGCCGCTCTTCCACGTTGCCGCCCTTACGCGGAGCATGGCCATCATGCACCAGGGCGGCAAGAACGTGATCGCTGCCCGCTTTGATCCAGGGCATGCCCTCGAACTGATCGAGCGGGAGCGGGTCACCACCTTCGGCTCCTTTGCCCCCATATTGAAAATGCTGCTCGAAAAACACGCCGAAAAACCCGTCGATCTGACCAGCATCGGCAACATCAGCGGGCTGGAAGATCCGGACAGTGTGGCGGCATTTCTGAAAATCGCCCCCAACGCGATTTTTTACAGCGGATTCGCTCAGACCGAAGCCATGGGGGTGACCGGCAGCAATGCCGCCGAGCGGCCGGGAAGTGCCGGTCGACCGTCGATTTTGACCCGGGTTCTCCTTGTCGACGATGACGGCCGTCCGGTGCCCACCGGCCAGGTTGGCGAGATATGCGTGCGTTCACCCGCAGTATTCCTTGGCTATTGGGGGCTGGAAGAGGAGACCGCCTACACGTTCCGAAATGGATGGCACCACACCGGCGATATGGGGCGCTTCGATGAAGACGGCTACCTATGGTATGTCCAGCGCAAAGCCCAGAAAGAGCTGATCAAGCCAGGCGGCGAGAATGTCTACCCGGCCGAGGTGGAAAAAGCGATTCTCAGCCACGGTGCCATCGATGAGGTTTGCGTGATCGGTGTGCCTGACGCGCAGTGGCGGGAAGCCATAAAAGCGATATGCGTGCTTAAATCCGGAGGGCAAGCAAGCGCACAGGATGTGATCGATCATGTGGCATCGAAGATCGCTCGCTATAAAAAACCGAAGCACGTGGTTTTTGTCGATTCCCTGCCCAAATTGGAGAATGGTGAAATCGATCGCGCTAACGTCAAAAAGATGTATGGGGCTGGTGGTTGACAATAGGTTTTAACGCAATCCATTAACTCACGCGGATGCAACGGGCGGGCATAAAGCCCGCCCCTACTTGGTTTGGGTAGGACCACAGACTGCTATCATGAACGGGCTTCGTAGGGGCGGGCTTTATGCCCGCCCGGTTCGAGAGCGAAAACACCAGAAGTATATGGTATTGTGTTTTAAAAGATGGGTCTATCCTAAAAGCATCCGATCAGTCAGCAACTCCTCTTCCTGACGATCGTAGAAGCGTGCCACCAGGTCCTCCTGGCTGAGTTTGCTTTTCTCCTCGCCTTTAATGTCCAGGATAATTTTTCCGTGGTGCAGCATGATCAATCGGTTGCCCAACTTCAGCGCCTGGCGCATGTTGTGGGTCACCATGAGGGTGGTGAGGTGCTGTTCGGTGATGATGTTTTGGGTCAGCTCCAAAATCTGGCGGGCGGTTTTGGGATCTAGTGCGGCGGTGTGTTCGTCGAGCAGCAGCACCTGGGGCGGTATGAGGGTGGCCATCAACATGGTGAGGGCTTGGCGTTGTCCACCGGAAAGCAGGCCGACGCTGTCCCCGAGCCTCTCTTCCAGCCCCAGTCCCAGATGCGTCAGTTTGCTTCTGAAGCGCTGGCGGTCCTCTCTATTCACACCCATGGAAAAGCCGCGCGCTTTGCCGCGCCGGAGGGCCAGGGCCAGATTCTGCTCGATGGTCAGGCTGGCGCAGGTGCCCATCAGCGGGTCCTGAAAGACGCGACTGATGAATTTTGCCCTTCGATGTTCAGGCCACTGGCTGATATCCTTATCCCCAAGCAGAAGCCGTCCGCTATCGGGTGGAAAGGTTCCGGCCAGGCTGTTGAGCAGGGTGGATTTTCCTGCGCCGTTAGAGCCGATGATGGTGATAAAGTCACCCTTTTCAACGGTCAGGTTGATCCGGTCAAGGGCCAGTACCTGGTTGACACTTCCTTTGTGGAAGTAGTGGGTCAGTTGTTCAAGCCGGATCATCATGAGCGGGCCCCTCCGAATCTGCGTTTGACGCTGGGCGCCATCAATGCCACCACCACCAGGATGGCGGTGATCAGATTCAGGTCGCTGGGGGTTACCGCAAAAGCCCCCAGTTTCAATCCCAAAGCCAGGGCGATGGCCAGCCGGTAGAGCACCGATCCGAGCAGCACCGCGATGCAGGACCGCGCCACGCCGCTGCGTCCGAAGACCGTCTCCCCCAGAATGACCGATGCCAGGCCGGCGATGATGGTGCCGATGCCCATGTTGACATCCGACGCCCCCTGGTTTTGGGCCACCAGTGCGCCGCTGACCGCAACCATGGCGTTGGAGAGGCCGACGCCGAGAATGATGATGTGGTGGGTGTTAACCCCCAGGCTCGTAATCATTTGGGGGTTGTCGCCGGTAGCCAGCATGGCCTGCCCCAGTTCGGTGTGCAGAAACCAGATGATCGCAACCGTGACAGCGATGGCGAACCCACCGTAGAGCACCGGCGCTACGGCATAGCCGGCCAGGCCCATCGATATGAACGGATCGAGAACCGTATCGACCCCCAGCAGGGAGATGTTGGGGCCGTCCATGATGCGGATATTGATCGAATAGAGCGCGATCATGGTGAGGATAGAGGCCAGCAGGTGCAGGATTTTCAGTTTTGTGTTGAGCAGGGCTGTGACCGCGCCGGCGGCAAACCCGGCCAGGGCTGCCAGGGCCAGGGAGAGAAAAGGATTGACGCCGTTGGTGATGGCCACTGCAGAGACTGACGCCCCCAGTGGCAGACTGCCGTCCACCGTCAGGTCAGGGAAGTCGAGAACGCGAAAGGTGAGATAGACGCCCAGGACCATGATCCCGTAGACCAATCCCTGCTCCAGGGCGCCGATAAATGCATACCAGGTCATTGTCGATTCAGTCAGCTAAATTGTTGACATCGAATTGGATCTGTTCATCGGCAGCCTACTTGTAAATCTTGTCGGCCGTCTCAAGCAGTACAGCCGGAATGGCGATGCCCATCTTTTCAGCGGCCTGGGCGTTGATATGCAGCTGCAGTTCTTCCTGAAACTCTACCGGTGTCGCTGCAGGGGCGGCCCCCTTCAGTATCCTTTGGGCCAGTTTTCCTGTCTGGAGACCGTGTTTGTAGTAGTCGAAGCCCATGGCGGCCACCGACCCTCGCTTGACCGAGTCGACGTCCGCGTTGAACAGGGGCAGCTTGTTCTGTTCACACACCTTGATGGCCGACTCCAAGGCCGACACCACCGTGTTGTCGGTGGGGATGAAGACGGCGTCAACCTTTCCCACCAGGCTCTTGGCGGCTTGGTAGACGTCGCTCGATTTGGAGATGGCCGCCTCTACGATCTCGAACCCCATCTTCTGGGCTTCTGCCTGAAACAGGGGTACCAGTACTTTCGAGTTGACCTCTCCGGCATTGTAGAGAAACCCCATTCGTTTGATCTTGGGCAGAAAAGTTTTGACCATCATCAGATGACGGTTGACCGGAAGCATGTCGGAGACGCCGGTGATGTTGGCGCCCGGGTGCTTGAGATCCTTGACCAGGCCGGCGCCAACCGGATCGGTGACGGCCGTAAAAAGCATGGGGGTTTTCTGCATATGCGGAGATTTCTTGAGCGCCTGGGCGCACGCCTGGGCTGTGGGGGTGGCAATGGCCAGGATGAGATCCGGCTTCTCGCCCATGATCTGGTGGCCGATCTGGTTGGCCGTGGCCATATTGGCCTGGGCATTGTGGATGTTGTAGGTAACCGTCACGCCGTTTTCACGCAGATTGTCCTGAAACCCCTTCAATACGGCATCCAGGGCCGGATGCTCGACAAATTGACTGACGGAAACCTGATACGATTGGGCTTGCACCATCGAAGCCGTCAATACGACCATCACAATGGCGAGCATCAATATGGATTTTTTCATAGCGTACGCTCCTGTCATTATGGATAGATGCCCAGAATTGTTCTTCTGCGAGCAATTTAAAACCCCGGTCTGTATAAGCAAATACACCGTGTGGGTCAAGCCATCCCATTTTCGCTCGTGACAGGTGACAGGGCGCTGCCAAGGATCGGTGCAAAAGCGCCTCTTGGGCCGAGCGCTACTTATCCCCGCATGGGTTGCACGGCCTCGGATGGCCTCGCCTGTCGCCGTTGGCTGATGTAGACGCCCGCCATGATGGTCGCGGCTGCCAGGCACTGGCGCGGCGTAAAGGACTCGTCCAGCATCATCCAGCCCATTATTACGGTGAATACCGGTATCAGATTTACAAAGGCTGACGCCTGGCTGGCGGGGATATGCTTGACGCCGTAATTATAGAGCCCGTATGCCCCCAACGTGATAACAGCGCCCAAATAGATGACCGCCAGGCCGGCTGACGGTTCGAAGTGAAGCGGCAGCTGAGTGGCGGGCAGAAAAAGCGAGGGCAAGAAGAAGATGCTGCCGACGAAGGCCTGCATGGCCGTCAGAAACAGAGGCGAATACCGGTCGGAGAGATGCTTGAGCGTAATGGTGTAACCGGTGGCGCACACCATGGCGAGCATTTCATAGATGTTGCCTATCACGGGGTCGGGTGCATCGGTTGACGGAACGCCCTCCAGTGTCAGCCAGCACACTCCCGCAACGGCCGTAAGTGAGCCGATCCAGGTGTCTCTTCCGACCCGCTCCTTGAGGAGCCATCCGGCCGACAGCGCCACTAAAATGGGCAGCATGGCAGTGATCATGCCGGCCTGGGAGGCCGAGGTGTGGATGAGGGCTCTGGCTTCGAAGATAAAGTAGAGGCACGGTTCGCAAAAGGCCATGAGGAGGATCCATTTCAGATCCCCGGATCGAAAATTCACTGCATTTCGAAACCAACGGTAGAAGAAGAGAAAACAGAGGCTGGCCACTGCCATGCGCGCAAAGATCACCACCATGGGATCGTACACCCGGAAGGCGATTTTGAGCGCGATAAATGAGCTGGCCCACAGCACCATGGCCAGCAGCAGGCCAAGGGTGGGCAGATAGCGATGTCGGTTGAACGGTTGCATTGCGGTGATCCACACCTGTTTCATTCAGCTTATATTGACGCGACCGGGCGCGGCGAATTGTTGCAAGGCCGTTTGGAGGAAAACGCTATATGCGTTCCAGGAGCTCCCTTTTTTTGGCATCGAACTCCTCCTGGGTGATAATCCCCTTGTCGAGCAGATCTTTGAGCTTCTCCAGCTTTTCGAATGCATCGTCGCCAGAGGGGGGTGTCTGCTGATCTGCCGCAGTTGCTTTGGGGGCAGGCGCCTGGGGCGGTGTTGCTTCGACGGCCCCTTTTGGCGTCGGAGGTGGGCTGGTGACCACCGGCGGGGCTGCCTCCGGTGTGGAAACGGCCGTTACCGTTTTTCCACGGTTGGTTTGGTCGAGCGTCGCTTTGATCTGTTGGTCCAATTTTTCCAGGTTGCCGGGGCCTGCCTTCAGGTCGCCGTTGCCTTTGAGCCTATAGGTGAAGCCGGTGACCCGGTTGCCCTTGGGGGCGGTTCCTTCGACACGGAGGATGTCCACCTCGTAGATATAGGTGGTCTCTTTGAAGCGGGCGTAGCGAACATCGCCCGGGCGCAACTGTTCATGCACAAACAGCCCCACCCGCGGTTTGGCCAATCTGTAGATTTTTTGTTCGGGCAGCACTTCATGCATGGCCCAGTAGACCAGATCCAGGGCCTCCTGCTCACTGACCTGATAGACAACTCCTGACGATGATTCGTCGAGAAGTTTGGTGGTGGGCTTATAGCCCGAACAGCCCATTGCCATTGCCCCTGCCAGGCAGGAACAGATTGCCATGATTTTGATCAGCCATCGGTATCGCATCATCAGCCCCTCTGTTGCGACAGGCCTGCGATCCTCTGCTGCGGATCGCAGGCCCGTATGGTGTTGCAAGTGGATCGGGTATTTACTTCCGGTCAAACAGCTTAGAAGCTGACCATCGCGGACAACTGAATGCGGTTCAACTCGCCATCCCGACCGTCGTAGACCTCGCGCTCGCCACGAAGGTACTCGATGCCGAGACGGGTATTGGGTACCGGGTTGAACATCAGGTTGGCGTGGATGCTGAAGGTCTCTTCGGTAATATCGGTGCCCTGCAGCTCGATCGGGTCGTCGGCTTTGCTGTAGCCCACGACCAGGGTGGAGCGCCAGGTGCCGACCCAGTAGTGCTGATAAGCGACGAAGCCGGCCAGTTGGTCCAGGGAGTCAATGTTGCCGCCGGCATCCACGACCGCATCCGGATGGGTCGCAAGGCTGCTGTAGCGGCCGAGACCCTGCCCGTATTGAATGGCACCCATGACGCTGTCTTGGCCGAAAAGCTTGACCATAGCGCCAACCTGCCCGGAAAGCGCCAGGGCTGAGTCGTCCGCCGTGGCAGTTTCAACCACGAGTTTTCTGGCCATAACCGCTGCTGATATGTTTCCCCAGCTGGGCGTCATGGTAAAGCGGGCGATGATGTCCGGCATATCGTCGTCATCGGCCACATTCAATGCCCCGCCCTCGGCGTAGTAGGTTTCCGGGTTTTCCAAGGCAAAATCCATGCTGGTCATGTCGTTCATGTTCCAGGTGTAGCGCACCATTGCCTGACGAACGAACATCGAGCCGGTAGGACCACCGAAATCGTTGATCTCCGGCAGTGAATAAAGATGCATGAACGTGGACCATGTTTGCCCGAACAGAAACCCCTTCAGGGTGCCGTAAGCGTGACGCAGGCGGAAGCCGCGGGAATTGGAGACTACCTGGCTGCTCTCCTCTGTGTCGAAGTCCCCCTCCAAATGGGTCTTCAGGGGGCCCAATTTGGTAGGCGTGGTGGTTTTGACCCAGAGGCGGCTTTCACGGGCGTTGAAGACGATTTCATCCGTGCCTTCCTCATCACCATCCAGTGGCACCCCACTAGGAACGTACTCGATATTGGCCTGGCTGTCATCGCCGGCCGATACGTCGTTATAGACAACATCTAGCTTCACGTAACCACCTATATCGATGGTGGTGTCCGAGCCGGGAACCTGGAAGCCAATGGCCATGGCGGCGGTCGGTGCCGCGATCAGCATCGCTGCCACAAGGGCGCCAATTCCAAAAAATCCTATCCACTTCTTCATTTTTCTCCTCCTGCTTACAATTGCCGTTGTTTGTGGTGGACGGCGGAATCCGATATGCCGCCGCTGAACCGCACTCCGATCGTGCGACTCTCAATGGGTGGGAAGCTTTGTTTATGACAAATTAGGGGTTCATGTGTCAAGAATTCTAACATGAGCGCTCACACCAGCATCGATAGGAGGCCGAGTCGCGATACAAAGGATGTTTTTTATACGTAAATATAGATAGTTACTCTATGGATGCAGCGTCAGCTTTGTTGGCCCGCTTTGCCAGCGCCGGCCATGCCTCGGCCGTGATCATCCCCATTACGATCAGGCCGCCGCCGGCCCAGGCCATCGTCGAGAGATGCTCCCCCGCATAGAGGACGGCGAAGATCGCACCGAAGACCGGCTCCAGGGTATAGATCAGGGCCGCCCGGGTCGGGGTTGTCATCTTCTGAAAGACAGTCATGGCCCAGAAGGCGTAGACGGTCGCAAAGACGCTACATATAATCACGGCCCAGAAGAGCGCGGGGGTCCATTGCCGGGGCCATGTCACCGGTTCGAAAACGAGACTGCCCGAAAGGCCGAGGAGCGCCATGGTGCCAATCTGGACAAAGGCCAGGGCACGGCCGTCGTACCCGTGGGTCCAGGCGTCCAGCCCCAGAACGTGCAGGGCCACAAAGATCGAGCAGACCATCACCAGTGCGTCGCCGGGATTGAGCCGGAAGGGCGCTTGGTAGCTCAGCATGAAGAGGCCGCAGAGGGCACACACCACCCCTATCCTGGATCCGGTGGCGGCCGGTTTTCCCAGCAGCGGACCGGCCAGCAGCGGTACCCACACGACGTTGAGGCCGGTGATAAAAGCGGCGTTGGCTGACGAGGTCTTGGCGAGTCCGAAGGTCTGGAAGGCATAGGAGCAGAAGAGCAGGGCGCCCAGCCAGACCCCCCTTTTCCATCCACTTCTTCCCAGTGCCCTGATCTGGGCGGGGCCGGCCCAGGCAAAGAGAATCAGGGCTGCCAGGGCAAAGCGGATCCATAGAAAGGCCATTACCGGTGTTTCACGAATGGCATCTTTGACCAGCGGAAATGTCCCCCCCCAGAAGACGGTGACAATGACCAACATGAATTCGGCCAGGCAGCGGCGGGTATTCTCGGGGGGTGGCGTTAACGGTTCGACCATCACATGTCACGTTCGTTTGGCGTGTCGCAGATTCTGGCAGCCGCCACAAATGCGGGTGAGGTTATCCAATAATTGAATTCAACCATTGCGATTGTTATGCACCAAGACCTATGCTATGAAAATCTAAAAACAACAAGGGCGTACCATGCAACTCTGAAGAAAGCGTGTCAAGCATGAAGCGCGGAGAGAAAGAACCCATACAGGTCAGATGCCCCCGTTGCGGGAGCCGCTCTATCGTCTACCTCCCGGTGGACGATCTGCCGCGTTGCCCCAATCCTGAGTGCAAGGGGCGCCGCATGGTGATCGAGGAGTTGCTCGATGAGGGGAAATCCTACTAACATATAATCTTTCGATGGCCGGCCACCGGCCGCAATTGAAATGGGTAGAAGGAGGCTTCAATGAAAAAACTGTTAGCGACGGGCTTGGCGTTGGGCGTACTTTTCCTTTTCACCGTTACCATGGCCTCAGCCGATAAAGGGGCACTCGAAGAGATCCTCGATCGAGGCACACTGCGGGTCGGCATGGAACCCGGGTACATGCCCTTTGAACTCACCAATCAGAAGGGTGAGATTATCGGCTTCGATGTGGATATGGCCAAGCGCATGGCAAAAGCGATGGGCGTCAAGCTGGAGCTGGTTTCAACCGCCTGGGACGGTATCATCCCGGCCCTGCTGACCAAAAAGTTCGATATCCTGATGTCCGGCATGACGCTGACCCAGGAGCGCAACATGAAGATCAATTTTGCGAGCCCCTATATCGTCATCGGCCAGACCATTCTGCTGCGCAAGGAGCTGGTGGGAAAGGTCAAAACATATAATGATCTCAACAATCCTAAGTACAAGGTCGGCTCCAAACTGGGCACCACCGGCGAGCAGGCCACCAAACGGATGATCTCAAAGGCGAAATACATCTCATACGAGACTGAGCAGGAGGGGGTCCTCGAAGCGGTCAACGGCAAAATCGACGCCTTTATTTACGATTTGCCTTACAATTCGGCAGCCATCGCCCAGCGCGGGCAGGGAAAACTGGTTCACCTGGACAAACCCTTCACCTACGAACCGCTGGCATGGGCCGTGCGCAAAGGGGATTTTGATTTCATCAACTGGCTGAACAACTTCTTGAACCAGGTCAAGAACGACGGAACCTATGATAAAATCTACAAAAAGTGGTTCGAAGACGACGCCTGGATGAAAGAGCTGCAGTAGATGCCCGGCGCGCTTAAAAAGACGCCCCATCAACTGCCCTGGGTTCTCCTTCTGGCGGCCATTCTCATCGTTCTGGCCGCCGGAACTTGGGGGGCCGTGCGCAAGATCGATTACGCCTGGCGCTGGAACCGGGTTCCCCAATATTTTTTCTACCATGGTGAAGAGGCAGTAAAGATCCCCTTTGACGGCCGGGTGGAGCAGATAGGACCAGCCGGCAAAAAAACATCGGTTCACCTCGTATCGGAAGAGGGTACCGCGGTCACGCTCAAGGTGGATAAGGGGCAACTGAAGGTCTCCGAAGGTGACGAGCTGTTCGAGGGCGACACCGTCGGGTTCAAATACCGGTGGCGCCTGGGCCCATTGATGTTCGGGTTGTGGACCACGTTGTGGATTTCGGGTGTGGCCAGTGTGATGGCACTGGTGATCGGCCTGCTCACCGGTTTGTGCCGGATCTCCAAAAATCTGACGCTGAGAGGCTTGGCGACCATTTACGTCGAGTTCATCCGCGGCACACCGCTGCTCGTCCAAATTTTTATTGCCTATTTCTTCATCGGCACCGTGTTCAATCTCAACCGCAACGTGGCAGGGGTAGGTGCCCTTAGCATCTTCGCCGGAGCCTATGTGGCCGAGATTGTCCGTGCCGGTATCCAGTCCATCCCCCGAGGGCAGATGGAGGCCGCCCGCTCGTTGGGCATGAACGTTTTTCAGGCGATGCTCCACATCATCCTGCCCCAGGCGCTCAAGCGCACATTACCTCCATTGGCAGGGCAGTTCATCAGTCTGATCAAAGACTCCTCGCTGGTCTCGGTCATTGCCATTACCGACCTGACAAAATCGGGCCGGGAGATTATCACCAGCACGTTTGCCACTTTCGAGGTGTGGTTGACGGTGGCCGCCATGTATCTGGTGGTCACCTCACTGATGTCCCAATTGGTGTTTTATCTGGAACGGAGGTTCGCGGTCAGTGATTGAAGCAACCGATGTCGTCAAAGTGTTTTCGGGGCGCGGCGTGACCGTCAGGGCGGTCGATGGCGTTTCCGCGCAGGTAGCCAAGGGCGAGGTGGTGGTGATCATCGGCCCCTCCGGCTCGGGAAAATCGACCTTTTTGCGCTGTATCAACGGCATGGAGGCCTTCGACGACGGCCATATCCTCATCGATGGTGTGGACCTGGCCGACCGAAAGACCGATTTGAATGCGGTGCGGGCCGAGGTGGGGATGGTGTTCCAGCAGTTCAATCTGTTTCCCCATAAGACGGTACTGGAGAACCTTACCCTGGCCCAGCGGGTGGTGCGCAAACGATCCCGCAAAGATGCGGGTGAAAAGGCGCGAACTCTATTAAGCAAGGTCGGGATCGCAGAAAAGGAGCGTGAATACCCCTCGCGCCTCTCAGGGGGGCAGCAACAGCGGGTCGCCATTGCAAGAGCGTTGGCCATGGAGCCCAAGATCATGCTTTTTGATGAACCGACCTCCGCCCTGGACCCCGAAATGGTGGGCGAGGTGCTCGATGTCATGAAGCAACTGGCACGGGAGGGCATGACCATGTGTGTGGTCACCCACGAGATGGGGTTCGCCCGGGAGGTGGCTGATCGCGTTCTTTTCATGGATGAGGGGAAACTCGTCGAAGAGGGAACGCCCGAACATTTTTTCACCAATCCGACCGAAGAGCGCACCAAGTTGTTTTTAAGTCAGGTGCTTTAGGGGATCTTGACTCTCGGTTGCAATAATCATAGATGATCTTAAATTGCCAGGTCAGTACAACGATATACAGATCAGCGTCCAGATATACCCTTTGGGGGTTTCAACCATAATTGCGATGAAGGAGGGGAAGATATGTTGAATTGTCTAACTACGAAAAGGATTGCCGCCATTGCTGCGGCACTGTTTCTGTCTGTTGTGATCTGTGGTCCTGCTTTGGCAGCCGATACCATTAAATTTGGTGTCGCAGGTGCGCACAGCGGGGATCTGGCTTCCTACGGCCTTCCCAGCGTCAATGCCGCCAAGTTGGTGGTGGCGGATTTCAACGCCAAGGGAGGTGTGCTGGGCAAACAGATTGAGCTGGTCATCGAGGATGACGTCTGCAAACCTGAAGTGGCCACCAGTACCGCGACGAAATTGGTCGGTGAAGGTGTGTCGGTTGTGTTGGGCCATATTTGCAGCGGTGCCACCAAAGCGGCCCTGGGCATTTACAAAGACTCCAAGGTCGTGGTCATGTCACCTTCGGCCACCAACCCGGCGCTGACCCAAAGCGGTGACTATCCCAATTTTTTCCGAACAATTGCCGCAGACGACGCCCAGGCCAGAATGGAAGTGGATTTTGCCCTGGACGTTCTCAAGGTAAAAAAGATCGCCGTGCTGCATGACAAAGGCGACTACGGAAAAGGATTGGCCGAGTTTGCCAAGAGCTTCCTCGAAGCGGACAAGCGAGCCGAACTGGTCCTTTACGAAGGCGTGACGCCGGGGGCGGTCGACTACTCCGCTGTCGTCCAGAAGATCAAAAGAAGTAAAGCCGAGGCGGTCATTTTCGGCGGGTACCATCCCGAGGCATCAAAGATTGTAACGCAGATGCGCAGAAAGAAGATGAAGACCATCTTTATCTCCGACGATGGCGTCAAGGACGACACCTTCATCAAGGTGGCCAAGAAGTATGCCGAGGGTGTCTATGCCACTGGGCCCAAAGATGTGAGCAAGAACCCCCTGACAGAGGTGTACCTTGAAAAGCATAAGGCCGAATTCAAATCCGATCCGGGCGCTTTTTACGACAACGCCGTATCGGCCGCCATTGCGCTGTTGACCGCCATTCAGAATGCCGGCTCAACAGATTACGATGCCATTGTCAAGGCACTGCAGACCAAAGAGGTGGACACCCCTGTGGGCAGCATCAAGTTTGACGAGCGTGGTGACGCCATCGGCGTGGGCTTTACCGTGTACCAGGTCAAAAATGGTGCCTATGTGGAAGTAAAATAGTGATGTTGGACATCTGCTCTCAGGGAACAGGCCTTGCAGGGGCCTGTTCCCTGATTTTTTAATTGAGGTGGTTGCGCCATGGACCTGGAATACTTTTTTGAGCTCTTTCTCGGCGGCTTGACCCGCGGCAGTATCTACGCACTGATTGCGCTGGGGTACACGATGGTCTACGGCATCATCGAACTGATCAATTTTGCCCATGGTGAAATTTACATGATCGGTGCCTTTACAGGCCTGATCGTTGCCGGACTGTTGACGCTTCTCGGCTGGCCCTCCTTGGCCATATTGCTGATCGCCTCCATTGTGGCGATCATCTACTCGAGCGCTTATGGATGGACCTTGGAGAAGATCGCCTATAAGCCGTTGCGAAAAGCGCCGCGCCTCTCGGCCCTGATCAGCGCCATCGGCATGTCCCTCTTTCTGCAAAACTACGTTCTGCTGGCCCAGACCTCCGATTTTCTGCCCTTTCCCAACCTGATTCCCGATTTTAAATTTCTGGAGCCGATCGAGCATATTGTGCGCTCTTCGGAGATTGTGATCTATAGTGTCACCGCCATCGTCATGGTGGCATTGACCATCGTGATCAAGTTTACCCGCATGGGCAAGGCCATGCGCGCCACCAGTCAGGACCGGGAGATGGCCATGCTGGTTGGTATCGATGTGAACCGTGTGATATCGATGACGTTTCTCCTGGGTTCGGCAACGGCCGCTTTGGGAGGGATCCTGATTGCGTCCCATATTGGCCAGATCAATTACTACATCGGCTTCCTTGCGGGCATTAAAGCATTCGTGGCAGCTGTTCTTGGCGGTATCGGCAGTATGCCCGGTGCCGTGTTGGGCAGTTTGGTCCTGGGGTGGTCGGAAAGCTTTTTCACCGGCTATATCTCCAGTGATTATGAGGATGTCTTTGCTTTTCTCTTCCTGGTCGTCATTCTGATCTTTCGACCATCGGGCCTGCTGGGAAGGAAGGAAGCAGACAAAGTTTGATCGCATAGCATTTTACCCCCGACGCCTGGAGCAGAGCTGATATGTCGGATATATCACAACGCATCAACCTCTTCGGATGGGAAGAGGTTAAAAAGTCCCTGATGGTATGTGTCTGGTTCATGTTTCTGACATTCCCCATCATGGTGATTCAGGTCAATACCATCCATCGAACGGTAGAGTGGCGCTGGGAACGGATGCTTTTCGTGGGCATCGGCGCTTTTTTTCTCTCCTTCGTCTGGCGCTACATGATCCGCCGCAAAGAAGAGGGTATCCGAAAATCCGAAATTGAAGCGGGCGCTGGTCTCACCGCCACACAAAGGCTTCTCAAGAACCCGCGCTTTTCACGTCCCGCCCTGGCAGTGGCAGGGATCTTCTTCATCGCGTTCCCCATGATCTTCTCCCTCTATCAGATCGACATCATGACCACTGCGCTGATCTATGTGGTGGTGGCCCTGGGTCTCAATATCGTGGTGGGACTGGCCGGTCTGCTCGATCTTGGATATGTGGCCTTTTTTGCCGTTGGGGCCTATGCGTACGCTCTGCTCAATGTCCATTTCGGGCTGGGTTTCTGGCTTTGCCTGCCCATCGGCGGAGCGCTAGGGTTTCTCTTCGGTATCATACTGGGTTTTCCGGTGCTGCGGCTGAGAGGGGATTACCTGGCCATCGTCACGTTGGGGTTTGGAGAGATTATCCGGCTGGTCCTGGAGAATTGGAACGACTTTTCGTTCGGCCCCAGCGGAATCGCCAATATACCGCGACCCGGCCTTTTCGGAATGGACCTCAGCCTGCATCAGAACCACACCTATCTCTACTATCTGATGGTCGCTCTGGCGCTTTTTACGATTTTCGTGGTTCGGCGATTGCAGGATTCTCGTATCGGCCGTGCGTGGATTGCGTTGCGCGAAGATGAGATCGCCTGCCAGGCCATGGGTATCAACAAGACGCGCACCAAACTCAGTGCCTTTGCTTTGGGGGCGACCTGGGCGGGTATGGGAGGGGTGGTCTTTGCAGCAAAAACCACCTTTATCAATCCGGCCAGCTTTACCATATGGGAGTCGGTCATTATACTGTGTTGCGTTGTTTTGGGGGGCATGGGCAGCATTGTCGGCGTCGTGACCGGAGCGCTGGTGCTCAAACTGTTGCCGGAGTATTTCCGCGCCTTTTCGGAGTACCGAATGCTTGTCTTCGGGATGGTGCTGGTGTTGATGATGGTATTTCGGCCCAGCGGATTGATCAAAAGCGTGAGGCGCGTATACAGATTCGAAGGCCTGAACAGAGACGGGGAACAACGATAAGACGATGAAGCCGGTATTGACACTTTCCAAGTTGACCAAGGATTTTGGTGGATTGCGCGCCCTTGATCGTGTGGACCTGAAAATTCACCGCCAGGAGATCGTGGCCCTCATAGGGCCGAACGGCGCTGGGAAAACAACGCTTTTCAACTGCATGACCGGCATCTACACGCCCACCAGCGGCGAGGTGGAGCTGATGCTTCCCGATGGTAAAATCGTCCGACTCAACGGTCTCAAACCGGACAGGGTCACCACGCTCGGTATGGCGCGTACTTTTCAAAACATCCGCCTGTTTCAAAACATGACTGTCCTGGAGAACGTCATGATCGGGCGTCACTGCCGCATGCATGCCGGTATACCCGGGGCCGTGCTGCGAAATGCCCGCACCCGCAAGGAGGAGAAGGCGGTCATCAATGACAGCTACCGGATCCTGGAAGATTTTCAGCTGGAGCAGTATGTCAATGAGTTTGCCAAAAATTTGCCATACGGCGCCCAGCGACGGTTGGAGATTGCCCGTGCCATGGCCACCGAGCCTTTTCTGCTTCTGCTGGACGAGCCGGCAGCCGGTATGAATGCGCAGGAGACCAAGGAGCTTGATGAGCTGATTATTCATTTGAGGGACAAGGAGAAGGTCTCCATCCTGCTCATCGAACACGACATGAAACTGGTAATGAGTTTGTCCGACCGCATCTTCGTGGTGGATTACGGTCGTAAAATCGCTGAGGGCACGCCGGAAGAAGTGAGCCGCGATCCGGAAGTGATCAAGGCCTATCTTGGAGAAGAGGCTGATGCTTAAGTTGAATGACGTCCATACCTATTATGGTAACATTCAGGCCTTGAAAGGCATATCGATCGAGATCGAACAGGGGGAGATCGTCACCTTGATCGGCGCCAACGGCGCCGGTAAGAGTACGACGCTGATGTCCATCTCCGGCATTGTGCCGATCCGTACCGGTGATATCGCCTTTGAAGGCAAATCGATTTCCAAGATGACGCCCAATGAAATTGTGGCCCTGGGGATTTGCCAGGTGCCCGAGGGGCGCCGTATCTTTCCTTACCTGACGGTGATGGAGAACCTGGATATCGGGGCCTTCCTGAGGGATGACACGTCGGAGGTGGCCAAAGATCTCGATTACGTTTTCGACCTTTTTCCCATCCTGGCTCAGCGTCGTCACCAGGCTGGCGGCACCCTGAGCGGTGGAGAGCAGCAGATGCTGGCCATCTCGAGAGCCCTGATGGCCCGGCCGCGTCTGCTGTTGCTCGATGAGCCCTCTTTGGGATTGGCTCCCCTGGTGGTCAAGCGCATCTTCGAAATCATCAAGAAGATCAATACCGAGAACAACACGACCATTTTTCTGGTCGAACAGAATGCCAATCTCGCCCTCAAGGTGGCCCACCGTGGCTATGTGATGGAAAACGGCAAGATAACGCTTTCGGATAAAAGTAAGAACCTGATGGACAACGAGGAGATCCGCAAGGCCTATTTGGGGATCTAAAGCAATTTCAATGAGGAGAGAAGTAGAAGGGCGAGGGGGGTATTACTTCCCAGCCCTTTTTTTGTAGAAAGCTTCAATAACTCAACTTTCAGATTTAGAAACGGCGAGTCCAGTGGGTGGATGCTCTGCTCCTCACGCAAACGCACGCAAGTGCCGTTAAGCATCAGTTCCGGGCGTCCTGGAAACTCGCTATCGCTCAAACAGTCCGGGCCGCTGGTCCTCCACTGACGCTAAGCGGCACTAGCATGCAATGCTGACGAGGAGCAGAACATCCACCCACTGGACTCGCCTCCATATGAAGGTTTAACGAAACCGGAAAGTTGATTCAGCAACTTAAGCGGATGAGGTGGCGCAAAATTACGCCCCTGTGATGTCTGGTCGAATACAGAGACTGTTTTTATGAGCGGGCCTTGTAGGGGCGGGCTTTACGCCCGCCCAGCTCATTTTTCCAGATTACACCGGCAGAAACGTTACGCCCAGGGCGAAGATGATGAACGACCAGAGCATGGCCACGAACGTATAGCCCATGATGTCACGCGCCTGAAGCCGGCAGCCTGCTGCCACGACAGGGAAGAAGGCCAGTGTCCAGAACGGCTGGATCATGTTGGTCCAGCTGTCACCGTATCCCACCGCCATGGCTACTTTGGCAATGAAGGCCTGGGTGGCTTCGACCGTGAAACCAGCATTGGCCGCCACGGCCTTGGCCGCCTCCACGATCGGTTGGCCGACCACGGCCCATTCTCCACCGCCGGACGGTACGAATATGTTCAAGAGTCCGCCGGTAAGAAAGGCCACGAAGGGAAAGGTGGCCGTTGAGGTGGCTGCTGCCAGCGATGTGGCCACCTGCTTGCCCAATCCGGTATAGATCATGATGCCCATGATACCGGCGTAAAACGGGAATTGAAGAATAATGCCCGAGACGTTGGAGCAGGCTCGCTTCATGGCCACCACGTAGCGGATCGGTGTCTTGTGGGCCAGCATGCCCACGATGATGAAGATGAAGTTCATGATGTCCAGGTTGATGTCGAACCCTTTGTTCCAGAAATGGGAAACGATGATATAGATGCCCATTAGGACCACCAGCAGACTTATGATCCAGGAAGAGTTCAGGACATCGCTGAGGCATCTGTCCCGCAGACAGAGTGCCTTGGCTTCCTCCTCGACGCTTATTTGCTGGCTTGTCGCATCTCCTTCGCGCAAATCATCGAACGTTTGGACCTTGTCTTCGGGAGGACGCATCATCATGAAGAGCATGGGCAGTGTGATGAGCAGGGCCAGGTTGACCACAATGTTCATGGTGCTGGCCAGGGTCAGCGTGGTGGGGATGATCTCGGTGAGCACGCCGGCCTTCATCAGAAAGTTTTCCGGCGTATTGATCACCAGGGGAATGGATCCGGAGAGCCCGCCGTGCCATGGAAGAAAAGAGGCATACACTGCCGCGGCCGTCAAGCGGTAGTCCACCCCTTTGACCCGCATGGAGAGCTCCCGGGCCAGCACCGCCGTCAGCACGATCCAGCCCCACGAGATCAATGAAAAGATCTGCCCGACGAAAAGCACGCTGGCGTAGACCCACATCGGGGTACTGATGCGTGCGGCCAGCCAGTCGATCAGTCGGCTGGCGATTGGACTGATGGCGATGGCGTATCCGGTGACCAGGATCAATACCATCTGCATGGCAAACTTCAGCAGGATCCAGAACCCTTTGTACCAGGCTTGGGCGATTTTGACCGGCCCGACGTCCATGGCGAACAACGCCCACACCGCCGCAATGAGGGTAAGGATCAATGCAAAGATGAAGGAATCCGGCAACCAACGTCTGAACCGCTCTGCAAAAAAAGATCCGATCTGGCCTAACATGGCGTCCTCCTTTCGGTAGTGTCCATCCACCAATGATCTTTTTACGCGATTTCGACGTTGACCGCGCAGATCCGGTCCTCAACAGGGTCGGGGTGCGCCAATGGTTCGATGTTTCGGTGCGCCTGGAATGAACGCAAAAATGCCATATCCGTAGATCGACACTGGTAAATAGTTGGTTTTCGACCACGCATATTATCTCCCTTCCGGATTGATGTATCCGTCCCGCTTGAACGAGGCTTTTATTCGCCGTCGCCATCGCGGACCGGAGCACCCACGCCGAAAGGATAAAGCGGCGCTATTGGTTCAACGCTTCGATACCTTCATACTGCTTGAGGCAGTCGGGGTTGGCCAAGGCGTCCCGGTTGGTGACGGGATCCCCGTGAATAACATTGCGCACGGCCAGTTCGACCTTTTTCATATTGATGGTATAGGGGATCTCCTGCACCTGAATGACCTTTGCCGGCACATGGCGCGGGCTGCAGGTGTCTCGAATGTTTTTTCGGATCTTGTTGATCAGGGGCTCATCCAATGTGAGATCATTGGCGAGCGTGACGAAGAGGACCACGCGTACATCGTCTTGCCACTTCTGGCCTACCACGACGCTGTCGGCTACCTCTTCCATGGTCTCTAGTGCGGTGTAGATGTCGGCGGTGCCGATGCGGACGCCGCCGGGATTGAGGGTGGCATCGCTGCGTCCGTAGATGGTGATGCCGCGCGTCTGGCTATTGATGCTGATGAAGTCGCCATGCGTCCAGACGCCAGGGTACTTCGTAAAGTAGGCGTTTCGGTAGCGTTCTCCATCCGGATCGTTCCAGAAGTAAACCGGCATGCTGGGAAACGCCCGGGTGCATACCAGCTCTCCGGTCTGATCGTACACCGGCTGTCCGCTATCGTCATAGGCCTGGACATTTAGCCCCAATCCTGGTCCCTGGAGCTCTCCGGCGTGGACCGGGAGCAGGGGCGTACCCAGGGCGAAGCAGCCGTTGAGGTCGGTGCCGCCGCTGATCGAGGCCAACTGCATCTCCTTTTTGATGGCACGGTAGGCGTACTCGAAACCCGATACGGAGAGCGGGGAGCCGGTTGAGCAGATCATGCGCAGCCGTTCCAGATTGCAGTCCTTGCCGGGTTCATAGCCGGCTTCATCCAGGGCCGTGATGTATCTTGCACTGGTGCCGAAGATGGTGATGCCCACCTGCTCGGCGAGCTTCCAGAGCACTTCAGGCCCCGGGTGAAAGGGCGAGCCGTCGTACAGGACCAGGGATGCGCCCGCGGCCAAACCGCACACCAGCCAATTCCACATCATCCAGCCGCAGGTGGTAAAGTAGAAGAGCACATCGTCACGCCCCAGGTCGCAATGCAGCAGGTGCTCTTTGAACTGATTCAGCAGGATACCGGCATGGCTCTGAACCATACACTTGGGTTTGCCCGTCGTTCCGGAGCTGTACATGATATAGAGCGGATGTTCCGCCGGCAGCTGAACAAACGTAATCTCTTCCGGCGTGTGGGGCGCCAGAAAGGCTCCCCAGGATATGGCGTTGGGGACCTTGTCCAGGTCCGGTTGGTCGGTGGTGTAGCTCACCACGACCACCTTTTCCACCTTGGGGAGATGGCTCAGGATGCCACCGACCCGCTCGAGACTGTCGAAAGCCTTCCCATTGTAAAAGTAGCCGTCGCAGGTGACGAGTACCTTGGGTTCGATCTGGCCGAAGCGATCGAGCACACCCTTGATACCGAAATCGGGCGAGGACGAAGACCATATGGCGCCCAGACTCGCGGTGGCCAGCATCGCAATAATGGTTTGAGGCATGTTGGGCATAAAGCCCGCTACTCGGTCCCCCTTGACCACACCGGATGCCGCAAGGGCCTGGGCCATGCGGCTCACCTCCTTATAGAGTTGCCGGTAGGAGTAGGTGACCTGCGGCTGACCCTCGCCCTGGAAAATCAGGGCGGTCCGATCGTCCCGATAGCGCAGCAGGTTTTCGGCGAAGTTGAGTTCGGCCCCGGCAAACCATTTTGCGCCCGGCATTTGGGACTGATCGCTGACCACTTCATCGTATGATTTGCTGGCAATGATACCGGCAAATTCCCAGAACAGGCCCCAGAACTCGGGAATGTGGTCCACAGACCATTGCCAGAGCTGGTGATAGTCCGAAAGGGCAAGGCTGTAGCGTCGGTTGACCTCGTCCATGAAGCGCATCATTTTTGAGTTTCGGATAAACGCTTCCGAGGGTTGCCAAAGGGTTTTCGGATGTTTCATGAGACCTCCTCATAGCCCAAGCTGTTGCCCCCTTAGGGGAATTAAAAGGCGACGTTCTCAAGACCCTTGAGATTCAGTATCTCCCTGGCTTCGGCCGGGGTTGCCGTCTCCACACCCAGTTCGCCGGCGATCCGCTTCAGCTTGGCCACCTGCTCGCCACTGCTTTTGGCCAGGACGCCCTTCTCCAGGTAAAGATTGTCCTCGAGGCCCACGCGCGCGTGGCCGCCCATGAGCAGGGCATGGGTGGTCATGGCAAACTGGGTGCGGCCCGCGGCACACACCGACCATTGAAAATCGTCGATCTGCTGCCGTGCGGTTTGCACCAGATAGACCAGGTTCTCTACCGTGGCCGGAATGCCGCCCAGAATGCCCAGCACAAATTGCAGGTAGACCGGTTTTCGGATGTGGCCGGCTTCGATCAGATGGGCCAGGTTATTGATCATGCCCACATCGTAGATCTCGAACTCCGGTTTGGTTCCGTACTCGCCCATCAACTCGGTAAACTTGCGCATGGTGTAGAAAGTGTTGGGAAAGATGAAATCTTCGGTGCCTGCCAGGTATTGCTCTTCCCAGTCGTGCTTCCACCGGCCCGCATATTTTTCGGCCACATGGAACAGGGCAAAGTTCATGGAGCCGGCATTCAGGCTTGCCAATTCGGGCTTCAGGCTGGAAACCACCCGGGCCCGGTTCTCCACGCTGTCGCCCAGGCTGCCGCCGGTGGTGGCGCAAATAACGATGTCGCACTGCCGCTTGACCTCTGTGGCCACCTCCATGAAGATATCCTGATCCGCCATGGGCTGACCGCTCTTGGGGTCGCGGACATGCAGGTGCGCCACGGCGCCCCCGGCCTTGTATACACTCATGATGTCATCAACCAACTGCTGCGGCGTGATCGGCAGGTGTGGTGACATGGTCGGGGTGTGAATGGCGCCGGTGACGGCGGCGGTGATGATCGCTTTTCGGGAGGGGTTCCCCATTTTTTATGCTCTCCTTTTCAATGTGCGCTAAGGGACGTAAATAACCATGACGCATTTGACATCGCGATGATCGTCAGGAATACCATAGTGCGGGATACCGGAGTCGAAATAGACGCAATCGCCCGGTTCCAGGATGTAGACATCGTCTCCGTGAAATAAGCGCATGCGCCCTTCGACGACCAGCATCATCTCTTCACCTTCGTGTTGAAAAACCTCGCTCCTCTTGGAATCGGAGGGAATGGTGAGGATGGAAGGTATCATCTTTTTGTTCGGATAGCTGTGCGCCAGGGTTTCGTACGAATATCCGAAGTCGACGCCTGTCTTGGCCATCACGTGACGTTCCGACTTTCTGACCACGGCACATCGGTTGACCGTGGTTTCATCGCCAAAAATATCGGAAAGGGCTACACCCAACGCCTTTGCGATAACAATCAGGGTGGATACGGGCGGAGATTTTTTCGAGTTTTCGACTTTGGACAAGTAGCCTTTGGTGTGGCCTGTTTTTTCAGCGAGTGCCTCAAGGGTGAGTTTACGGGAGATTCGAATCGATTTGATACTCTTTCCTATTTGGGATTCTTCTATCATAAGGGCAGTACTTATTATAATTCAACTTTCGGTGTTCAGGATCCGGTGAGTCCAATGGGTGGTCTGCACCTAAACGGCACTATTAACCCGGCAATTAATTACCTTAGCAATCGTCATTCCGGCGCAGGCCGGGCACGCAGTGAAGCCTTGGCGCTATCCAGACCGTTCCTGGATCCCGGATCAAGTCCGGGATGACAAAGGTTGGCCTATTTAATTGCCGGTTTAATAACATGCAATGCTGACCAGGTGCAGACCATCCACTGGACTCACCTCCGTATATGGATTAAGCCAAACCCGGAGGTTGAGATTTATATTCAAGTATAGAATATTTGAGAACTTGGTTTCCTGACAGGAAACCTACGGCGCTGCGGATTGTGTGTCAAGATCTTTTATGCGGGTGGTTTCAAGGGGGCTGCGCCTGGGAGATGATTTGGCTTTGGAACCTCTATTGGCCTTTGCTGAAATGACCATCTGTAGCAGGAAGGGTGCGGGATAACTGCCGCCCGCGCCCTTCCCGGGAGTGAAAAATCCTTAGAAGTGATAGACAAACCGCAGGTTGAACCGCTCGCCTTCGGGGCGGTTTTCGGCCTCCGTTTCGAAATAGGCGTTGAAGAACAGATGGGCATCTTTACTGATATGCCACAGCAGCCCGGGGCCGATGGCCAGCACCTGTTCGCGCTGGTCATCCACCTTGTTGCCGTCCACTTCGAAATCGGTGATCTGTTTGAGATAGTAGCCGTTGATACCTATCCGCAACATGGGAAGGATCTGGTAGGCGGTTGCAAAATTGAGGTGGACCGCCTGGCCCGCCTGGGTATCGTCAACTGCTCCGGAAAATCGGTTGGGGTCGTCGTTCTTTGCATTCCAGAGATAATGAATCCGCGTTGAAGCCGTCCATTTCGGTGTGATAAACAGGGTGCCGGCCCAATAGGGGTTGAAGGAGAAAAAGTTGCTGCCCGGGTTCAGTTCCTTGTCTTCGTCATATTTGCCGGTGGGCAGGATGAACTGCAATTCGACGCGGTGCATGAAGCGCGGTCCGTTGGCTCCCATCGTTGGACCCCACTGCAGGTAGGGGCCGACCAGCAGGTCGCCCAGACCGTTGCCGTTGTCCTCAGGACCTCCGCCGCTGTAGGAGGCATCCAGAAAGACATAGGGGATGATCACGTCCAGCCCCCATTTACCTCCGGCCAAGATCGCTTGGTCGGACTGGTAGAGGAATTGGGTCAGGCTGATCCAGGCTTCGAGGTCCTCATCGTTTACGCCACCAAAGAGATTGTCTCCGTTTTGATCGGTATAGTCATCGGACGTCCAGCGTTGCAGGTACTGGGTAAAATAGAAACCGGGGCCGGCCGGCGGTCCGCCGTCCATGAAGCTGGTAAACCCAAGGTTCACCGACGGCAGGTCATAAGCCCCCACCGGTGCTGCGACGAACACAAATGCCAAAACCAATCCAATACCTATCCATTCACGCAATCGTTTCATCGTCTCCTCCTTTTTTTGAATTCAGCGCCTTACCTTAAGAATGATCGCCTCCTCAAACCTCATCCCGGGGATGAAGTCAAGCGTTTCTGCCGAATCACATGGGGCCGTTTGGCATTGGAGTCTCGCGGTGAAGATGGCTGAAAGTCTTGCATGCCAATCGTTTCTGACGTATCGTTATTCATATCGCTTGTCTGAATTTTTTCATGCGCCTGTAAATTGTTCCATCGACGAAGAACTCATGTTTCATTCATCATGGAGACATGGCGATGAAAACGAAACCCAACGATAGCAAGAAGCCGCTCAATGTGGCCATTGTCGGTGGCGGCAAGACATGTAAATATTTCCTCGAGCAACTGCAGCAAGACCTGCTCCCCTATCTTCATATCAATATTGTGGGCGTCTGCGATATCAACGACACTGCCGAAGGGGTGGTGCTCGCCCGGAAAATGAACATCTACACGACCGATAATTATAAAGATCTATTTAAAATCAAGGACCTGGACGGGATTCTTGAATTGACCAACAGCAGGGATGTTCTGCTCGAACTGATCAATCTCAGGCCCCGACGCGTGGGCATCATCGAGCACAATATCGGCCAGCTCATGAAAAGCCTGTTTCAAATCCATCAACAGTTGAAATCGGCGGAGCGCCAGGCGGTGCTTGAACGAACGATATCGGATTTTGTTATCCAGCAAGTCAACGACAAGGTCGTTATCCTGAGTCCCGATTTTACCGTCATCAATGCCAACGAGGCCTACCTGAAGAGCCTGAACAAGACCAAGGAAGCGGTCATTGGTGCAAGCTGCTACGAGGTTACTTTCGGTCTGGATGTTCCCTGCGCCAGTTCGCAAACCGGTATTAAATGCCCCATGCTCGAAACCCTTAAAACAGGCCAATCGGCGCATGTGATATTCGAGCATCCATCCGCGGATGGCCATTTGATGTACAGCGACCTGATCACTTATCCTGTGAAAGATCCGCGGGGCAAAATCGTGCAGATCGTCGAAATATGGCGCGATATCACCCAAGAGCTTGTCCCGACCTGGGAAAAAAGAATGGATCGGCTCAAATCCGACATCAACAAGCTGGTCCAGGAAGACCGAATGATATCCCTGGGTAAATTGGTGGCCAGCTGCGTCCACGAGATCAACAATCCGATCCAGGGGCTGTTGACCTTCAGCTATCTGATAAAAAACATGCTGGAAGAGGGGAGGCCGTCGGATGCTACACTGGAAGAGATACAAAAGCATATCGACATCATGTGCAAAGAGCTCGAGCGCTGTGGTCACATCGTATCGGGCCTGCTCTCTTTCTCACGCGACGCCTCTCAAAAATTTTTACCGACGGACATCAATGAGGTCGTTCAATCCACCATCACTTTGACCCACCATAAAATGGCGCTGCAAAACATACGTCTCTCCCTGGATTTGAGCGCGGAACCGTTGATCGTCTATGGCGCCTCCGGTAGACTGGAACAGTGTTTTCTCAACCTGGTGTTCAACGCCATTGAAGCGATGCCCGATGGCGGACAGCTGTCGATCGAAACGATATGGGAAAAAGAGGGGCATCAGGCGATATTCCGGATCAGGGATCAGGGGAATGGAATTCCCGATGGCCAACTGGGCAACATTTTCGATCCTTTTTATACGACCAAGGGGCCTGGTGAGGGTACCGGCTTGGGTCTTTCGATCGTATATGGGGTGGTGAAAAATCACGGTGGCGACATAAAAGTCGAGAGCGAACCGGAAAACGGATGTTGCTTTGAATTGGTGTTTCCCATTTACAGGCCATGATCCGGGATGCCTGAAGGGAGGCCCGGCGCAGGAGGATCTCAATGAAAGAGACGATGCGAATCATGATCGTTGATGATGAAAGGATCATTCGAGAATCATTTCTCAACTGGTTTGCCAAATACGGCTTTTGTGTCGATGTCGCATCATCCGGTTTGGAAGCATTGGACAAACTAGAGAAGAACTCTTTTGACCTGCTGTTTGTCGATGTCAAAATGCCGGGAATGGATGGTATTGAACTGCTTGAACGGGTGAAGGCCGACGCTCCAGACACCGAGGTCGTTATCATTACGGCCTACGGCTCGATTGATACGGCGGTGAAAGCCATGAAAATGGGCGCTGTCGATTACCTGCTCAAACCCTTCAAACCGGATCAGCTCTCCCTCGTGCTCGAAAAAGTCACCCAGCAAAAGAAGCGATCAATGCACTATCGCTATCTGAAAAGCCACCTGAAGCAGATGACCCGGTTTGACAATATCATCGGCCAATCACCACCGATGAAGAAGATCTTTCACTTGATTCTTGAAGTTTCGAAAACCGAAGCATCGATCTTAATCACTGGCGAAACAGGCACAGGCAAAGAACTGGTTGCACGCGCCATTCATGCCAAAAGTGCTCGCGCACAGCATCCGTTCATCGCGTTGAACTGTGGTGCCATTCCGGACTCACTGCTCGAAGCCGAACTGTTCGGGCATCAAAAAGGCGCCTACACCGGTGCCACCCAGCGCCGCAAGGGCTATTTTGAAGTGGTGTCCGGCGGGACACTCTTCTTGGATGAGATTGGAGAAATCAGCCACAAGATGCAGGTGGATCTGTTGCGGGTACTGGAAGAGAAGAAGATCAAGCAGCTTGGCAGCGCCTATATGGTCGATGTGGACTTTCGCTTAATCTGCGCCACGCGGCAGAATCTAAAGAAGAAGATCGAAAAGAGAGAATTCAGGGAGGATCTTTTCTATCGAATGAATGTGATCACCATCGAGATACCGCCCTTGCGTGAACGAAAAAGCGACATTTCTCTATTGGTCGACCATTTCATCGACAAATACAATGAGGAGACCAATAAAAAAGTGGATCGTGTGGCACCTGAAGCGTTGCAGTTGATCATGGCCTATGACTGGCCTGGGAATGTGCGCGAACTGAGAAATGCCATTGAACGTGCGGTCGTCCTTTCGAAGTCACATGTCCTGGGTTTGGAAAGCTTCCGTTTCCTCCAATCAACTGCGGCACCCGTTTTGGATGCCAGATCTCTTGTGGAGATGGAGAAGCGGCATATAGGACGCATTCTGGATCAATGTGACGGCAATGTGAGCCAAGCCGCTCGTGTCTTGGAGATTAATCGTGCCACTTTGCACAAAAAGATCAAACGGTATGGCTTTTCAAAACGCTCGGAAAATGTCTGACCCATGCGAAAACAGAGGGTAGAAATAGGGATTCTCCCTGTCGGCGATATCTCCCATCTCATTTTGGATGTCATTTCCGCCAATATTTCGGAGTATTTGCGCGTCGAGACCCTTGTCATGCCAGGCATCGAGATCCCACCTCGCTCGTGGCAGCAAAATAGGCAGCAGTATGACATAGGGCCCATCCTGGCGCACCTTGAGGCCCACAAAGGAGATCATGTCGAAAAAGTGCTCGGCGTATTGGCCGTTGACCTTTTTATTCCTATCTTCACACATGTTTTTGGCGGTGCGAGGCAAGGCGCGGATTGCGGTATCGTTTCCATCTATCGATTGTTGGATCATCCGCAAGAGAGCGCCGCTCCATCGCCGCTTGTTCTGGAACGGTCAATCAAGGTCGCCCTGCACGAAGTGGGACATCTGTTTAATCTGGTTCATTGCGATGACCCGCGCTGCTTGATGCATTTCTCGGGCAGTGTGGGAGAACTCGATCAACTCGGCCTTTTTTTTTGCCGCTACTGCCGGTCCTTCTTAAGCAGACCTGCAGGCAGTTGAGGGCGTATCAGTCTCAATCCGACGGCCGCGTTCCCAAAAACGATTCAGTCAGGGCGCTCCAGCCAATCTCCGGGAACGTCGAGACCACGTCGTCGATGATTTGACCTCCGGTGGCGGCCAAGGCCTCGTATCCATCGCCAATCATGTTCAGCAGTTTCTGGCTTTCCGATTCGATCCATCGCTTTGACTCGCTGCCGTAGTAAAGGCCCTTCAGATTACGTTTCGGCACCTCCGGTGCTACAACGGCCAGCCAGCCCTCATGATAAGGATCTTGATGCGAAATCTCCGGATCGGTCTTAACCCTCTGGTTGACAGCTAGTACATTTCCGGTTATCGGAGATAGCACGGCGGCTTTTTGCGCCGAGCGTGCAAAGGTCCACCCGATTTTATGCTGTTCCACTTTCGAACCCAATGGCGGCAGATCGATGCGTTGGACGGGTCCAAACAATTTGACCAGAAAGTCATCAAACCCGATTCGTACGCGTCCGCCATGCTCAAAACGCGCCCAGGTGTGGCCGAAATGGTAATAGTGGTCGTCTGCCATCCGATACCCGGCCGCCGATGAGTAGTGGGGGGGCGTCACGGCGTGGTCCAGATCGACGTCATCGAGCCATTGATCAAATTCACAGTGGTAGCACTCGTAGTTCATCGCGCAGATTTTGGGGTAGGAAATCCGGCCTGTCATGACATGTCGGCACAACTGTTTGGTTGTCCGATAGTGCTTGTTGAGGGTTTCCGACCATCCGCTTTCCTTAACCTGGGGCGCGGAAGAGGTGCGCCCCATAGCTCGCTGCATGGCCTTGTCGAATGGGCATGAGTTGCAGTCATATGCATTGTCACACAAACGGAAATTGACAATGCCGGTCTTCATCCAGATGCATTCATTCTCAATGACCTGAAAACCCTTGACTGCCCTTTTGGGGGGATTGGTATGGCGTTTCATATCGACACCTCCTTTTGCACTGACGCCATTGCGGTTCGTCTGCATCAATGCTTGATATGCCTATCGCAAATTGAGTGCCAGCTGACGATGTGAAGGTGCGGATCGCCCTGAACCTCTCTGCCTCCTTTCCTTAGACGTTCGTTCGCGAAGCTTTGTTTTTTGAGATAACCTTCTGAATTTTATATCGTTAATAATTGTCGATGCCGCGTTTCCGGCAAGAGATGTCGCCATGACTGCCTATCTGCCCACGGGAGACCACAGGCCGGTACCTACTTCTCCTTGGCGGATAGAGGTGTTGCCAAAAACGACAGTGCTAAATCCTTTGCTGCAGGATTCCTTTGTATTCTATTTTATATCTGCCGGTTAGAAGACTGTTGCCTTTGTCGGCATGCTTGGTGCTTTTGGCAACACCCCGTTTCCTGGAAAGGATGGACCGGGAGTGAGGGCTCCCGGTTTTGCCTTCTCGCCACCCCCTCTTTTTTCGGCAATGGCGGCTTGACCGATGCAATACGGTGGCGGTATGA
Organism: uncultured Desulfatitalea sp.; assembly: GCA_963668675.2. Lineage (GTDB taxonomy): Bacteria > Desulfobacterota > Desulfobacteria > Desulfobacterales > Desulfosarcinaceae > Desulfatitalea. The sequence continues at coordinate 148,901 of CAXXMB010000001.1, forward strand.
ATGTTCCTTTTGTACATTGGCACGGGGAATTGAAATGGATATGCACTCAGCGGATTCGCTGCACTATCGCCTGACCCGCATCGGCACCGAAGCTGCAACCGGCTATTTTGATGCCCTCCCGGAGGGGAAGTGGGACTTTGACAGCGCTTTGGCGTGGTGCCGAAGTCGGCCCAATGACGACTTCATGCGCAAACAGATGCTGCGCCTGATCGCCCAATTGGAGCCTGAAACCGTCAAGCAGCGCATCCTTGCTGCCGCCGACGAGGATCTCTTCCTCAAGGCGCTCTACTTCGAGGCTTGCCTGCTCTTTTCCCCATTGGCCCCGTTGCGGAAGCATTTTCCAATACGATTGAGACCCCGCCTGGCAGGGCATACGCCGATGATTTTTATTAAGGCACATCTGCGTGAGGGCCATCTCCTGCACCGCCACTGGACGGAAAAACTGCGCACCAATTTTTTCCAACATGCCCCCTTGATGACGCTCAATGCGCTTGGGCTTGAAGCACCGGTTGACGATGAGAGCATGGCCCGCGCCATGGCTGTGGCAGAACCGCTCGATCGACTGGCTGCAATGTCGCCATCAGAACCAGTTTCCGATCCAGGCAAGCCTTCGAATCCTGAGGCGTTGACGCAAATGGCGCTGCACCGATTGGCGCAGGCCGGTATCGAGGTGGGGCAGGAGATGCGGCACGAATCCTCCCTGAGTCCCATTGCCCTGCTGAGGAGTTGGCAGCTGGAACTGACGGTCGCCTGCGGCCGGCAGCGATATCGCCTCGATGGCGAACAGATCGCATACGGCAGGGGGCTGGGGCTTGAAGCGGCCCGGGTGGCCTGCACCATGGAGATTGTCGAAAGGGTCTCCAGCTATGCCACTGTTGCTGCCACGGAAGTGGTGGGGTATCAGCAACCCTATCCGCTGGTTCGGGCATCTCTTTCGGAATTGAAGCGAAGCGGTCGATCCGCCCTCGACCCGAATCGTCTTGGACTCGAAGCCACTTATCGCGACGAACCGATATATTGGATAGAGGGTCGGCAGATTGCCAAAGAGGGAGAGCATTCTGTTCTGGTGCCGGCCCAATGCGTGTTTCTTTTTTGCAATCTGGACGAGGTATCACTCTCCTCGGGGCTGGGGTCCAATGGGCTTGGCGCTGGCGCTTCTCTTGCGCAAGCAAAATGCAAAGCGTTGCTGGAGGTGATCGAACGTGACAGTGCGGCAACGATACCTTATGTGCCGGAGTTGTGCTTCGATATGGAGAGCGGTGATGGGCGCATCGCCGGCCTGCTGCACGCCTGCGCACAGCGGGGGATCCATGTCGGATTTCTCGACCTCACCGGCCCTTTGGGGGTGCCCTGCTGCAAGTCTTATGTCGTGCACCCCGATGGAGAAGTGGCCATCGGCACAAGCGCCCATCTCAATGCAAAGCAGGCCTTGGTCTCCGCGTTGACCGAAACACCCTATCCATTTCCCAACGGCCCTCCATCTCGGCCGTTGCCGGCCGTCGGTGTTCGCGTGCCGTTGGAAGCGCTCCCGAACTACGACCGCGGCGATGCTGATCAGAATCTTGCTTTACTGGAGCAACTGCTCCTGGCCAATGGTTTTGAGCCCATTTACATAGATTTGACTCGGGCAGACCTTGATTTGCCGGTTGTACGGGCCATCGTACCCGGTATGGAGACATTGGGGGAGTTCGACCGGTTTTCCCGGGTCCACCCGCGGCTTTATGGGCACTACCTCAAATATGCAAGATGAATCCAGGATATTGGATTGAATCAAAATGTGTTATTCTAAATAGAGTGCATTGCTGTTGTCGGCAGAAGGCGGGATTTGCAATAATTGAATCTTTCGAAGGAGGCGTTATGGGCAAGGTGCTCATCGAAGCGTCGGGCGATGTGGCTGTCGTGCGGCTCAACAACGGTGCAACCAATGCGGTCAACCTTGAACTGGTCGAGGCCCTCTCGGAGGCCATGCAGGCGGTGTCGAAAGAGTTCGGGGCCATGGTATTGGCCGGGGGGGAGAAATTTTTCTGTATCGGCCTCTCCCTGCCTGATCTGCTGAAGCTCAATCGGAAGGATATGACCGATTTTTGGTTCAGGTTCAATCGGGCCACCTTAGACCTTTACACGTTGCCGATGCCCACGGTTTGCGCCATTGCCGGACACGCACCGGCCGTGGGTACCATATGGGCCTGCGCTTGCGACTTTCGTTATGCGGCGGAGGGTCGATCGGCCATCGGGCTCAATGAGATTCAACTGGGGATCCCCACGCCATTTATCGTCGATTTGATGTTGCGGCAGATCGTCAGCGATCAGACGGCCAATGATCTCCTCTACAGTGGAAAGATGATAATGCCTGAAGAGGCAAGGAAGATACAATTGCTTAACGGGGTTTTCCCCAAAGCAGAGGTGGCGGCGTGCGCCGTTCAAAAAGCCGGCGAGATGGCGACCCTGTCAAAAGTTGCCTTCTGTGAAATGAAAGCTGTTCGCAATGATGCCATTCGCAACACCTTTGAAAAGCACCATAAGGAGCGGCATGAAGCGTTTCTGGACGCATGGTTCAGTGGATACACTCAGAAGCTTTTGCATGGCGCTTTAAAACACTTCTGATTGAGGTGCGGCTCCCGTTGCTATTCACATTTGCCGATGCGTTTGCCGGAGATGATCGTCGTGATCGTCATGTTGCCGGCGGCAGGCCCCATATGGGTCTGGGTCGTCCCCTCGAAGCTATCACCCTTGTAAGTGATCTTGCCGTCGCACTTGACGGTCGTGCCATTCTGTTGGCACTCCATCTTATAGATGACGCTGTTGCCCTCCGTTTTCATCTCGGTGATTTTGCATCCTTGGGCGCCGGCGGTTGCGCCGGGCACTTTATCCTGTTTGGTGAGGCATTGGGTAATGGTCTGGGGCGGCATCTCGCCCGGCATACCGGCCATCTTCACACGCGAGGTGATTTCATACTTGCCCGGATTAAGGTCGACCCCCCAGGCGGGAATGGCGGTCAACGTCAGAATTAAAAATAGAACCAGTACTATTTTTTTCGGCACGGGATTGCCTCCTTTCACGCTATCCGTTTCTTTCGTCTGAGATGGGGGCCGATGAGCGGCAATGGCCCGGTAGATGTCGCCTGGCGGTGACGCATAGACTGCCCCAAATATACCGTTATCAGATTGGATATTGCAACCCTTCGCCATGGATTTTGCTGCTCAATGCGCCTCTTCAAGGCGCATGCCATCTTCCGCAAGCTCTGCTCCTGAGAGAATACGGGCACTGCACTTGTCCGTGGCCACGTTCATCACCCTGACCGTCACGTCGGCATCGATGGCCTTTAAGGTGATCCCCATGGCAGTGCCATGTCGACTGCCGATGTCCAGCATCAGGTTGCTTCCGCGCCTGCCGATGATTGTCGCCCGAAGCGGATAGCGTTTGCGGAGCTTGAGGATCAATTCATCGGCAATGCGGTCCGCCATGGCGGAGATGGGGATCTGGCTATCGAACATGGCGTTGACGACGAGGGTGACCTGGCTGGTCTCGGTTTCGAAACAGCGCAGGGTTATTTCTGTATTGGGCGCACGGTGCACGATTCGGCCTGCCACCATGAGCCGTGCGGCTGCCAGACGGCCTACAGAGAGGGCTGTGGACAAGTTGGTGAGCTGAGAGGTACCCAGCTTCAGCTCGGCCATGAGTTTGTCGAGCAGTTGGCGTTCTACGAGCTGCATCCGCTTCCGTTCAAGGAGCCTATCGCTGAGGCCGCCGCTCAGAAGCTCAGCGACGCCTTCCTGAAGACTATAACCCGCCGTCTCAAGGTCCATGAGCCATACGGTTAAGGGGCGTGAACTCCATTTCCGTTCGGAGGCATTGGCGGTTTGCGATGCCATCTGTGCCTCGAGTTCTTCCATCAGGTCATCGATACGCTCCTGGCGCTGGCGACTCTTCGCCATGTTCGCCTTGGCCTCCAACCTGGCGGCAAGTGCTGCAATGGTGGCTGGATCGGAGCTCATTGGCTCTATTTGGCTCAGCAGCTCGGCGGCCCGGGCGATATCACCCTGCTGTTCGAGCAGAATGGCCTGGGCGAGGTAGGGGTGTTCTTTGTCGGGGGCGAGTTCTGAGGCTTGTTGATAGAACGCGAGCGCCTTTCCGGTCTGGCCGTTCTCAGAGGCGATACGCCCAAGACCGATGAGGGCTTCGGCTTTGTCCTGTTGGTTGCCACGCTGGGCTGCGACGGCGTTGTGATAGAGACCACGGGCACTCTCCAGCTCACCCCTCAGGAAGGAGACATTGCCCAGCAACAGGTAGCTCAGGGCACGTTGGGGCGCTTTCTCCTGCAGCCGTTGGCAGGTCTGTTCGACCTCCCTGTAGTTGCCGGTTCGGAATGCGGCGATGGCGCGCTCCTCATAATGGCCGGTGCTTTTTTGGGCGCCTATAAAAAAGGCTGCGATAATCAGGGCCGTCAACAGTACTGCCGAGGCGCCGACCGTAAAGATCTTTTTCCAAGGCTTGCGGAGGGTGCCGGATTCGGGAGAGGTAAAACGAATCGTCTCCTCCGGGGCACGCAGCTCCGCGGCAATGTGACGGGGCGGTGCGTCTGCGATGACGGCATGTGAGGGCGCCGTCGCCTCCTCTTCGGCAGACGGCTTGAGATAGGTCACAGTGGGGTCGCCATAAAGAAGATATCCAGCCCAGGCGATATTCTCTTCTCCATACTCCCTGATCAGCTCCTGCCGGGCGGCACGCATGGCGCCTCCGACGGAGATGCCCTTGATCAGAAAACGGTAGAAAGCGAGCGCAAAGCGTTGGCTGGTCGCGTCCGGGATCTCCCAGAAGGTACCCACGTAGTGCTTCACTCCCGAAAGAATAAAGGCGTTGGCCAATCCGAAAATGCGGTCCTGGGCGTCGGGACGGACATCCCAGGCATCGGTCCGTGCCGATTGGCAGGCGTTGGAGAAGATCAGGGTCGGCATGGCACCGGTACCTGCCATCTTGATGATGTCGGATGCTGCCAATTGGCCTCTGTCCAGCCGCCAACCGCTGCGCTCGGGATGGTTGCCGTCATAGTCGGCATGGCCGGCGAAATGGACCCAGTCATAATTGCGTATTTTGGCCTTCAGGAAATCGGGGCTGACCCCCTCGCTGCGAAAGGAGACCCACAGCTGGTCCTGAAATGCATCCATCACGTCACGCAGGGCGATGCCCTCCGCGTAGGCCGATTTCAGATCCCCGCAAGGGTCGGCCAGGACCAGCATCTGCAGGGGTGGTCTCGAGTTGCGCGAAACATGGCTGACAATCGGTTGGCGGGTGCGCACCACCCGTCCCATTGCGAAACGCTGGCCGAGAAACTGATCGCCGTCGTGCAGCAGTTCCCAGGGAATGTGCACGAGGCGGTCATCGAGGGTTACAATGAGCTGGTCGGCTCTGCTGCTGCTGAATTGTGCTTTGACATGGGCTGGAAAGAGATCGTCCCGGAAAAGTTGTCCAGCCTCCTTGAGTCTGCAAAGCAGCTCTTTGGTGAGGCAGCCGCGCCGGTTGGCCTGGTTGATGGTGTCCACCATGTTGCGGCAGCGGTTGTCGATCTGCTCCATGGAGACAGGCAGCTCCTCGATGTGGCGTACCGTCTGGGTTTCGCCACTCCGCTGAGTGGTGAGCCCGATTTTGATCCGGTCCGCTTCCCTGGCGATCTCCAGGTTGAGGAGTTCCGGTCGGATGGTTCCGGGTGAAGGCGATGTCATCGGTTCACTATTCCGTTTCGGGTCGTTCGGTCACCTCAAAGGCGTATTCGCCGATTTTACTGCTGCCACGTGCAAAGAGCAGAGAATAGACGCCGAAGGGGATCTCTTCGAAGACCACGGGCGCATCGCCCATCATCAAAGAGGCCACTTCGCGCTCTCCTTTGAACAGCGCCACACGCAGTGTCGACACTTTTTGACTGCTTGCGGCCGCCGCTACCCGAATGAGGGTTTGCCCTGTTCCGCTTTTTTCGATTTCGATGGTGAGGGTCATATCTTCGAAGCGCTTCTCGCGGCGGATCAGGCGGTCGGTAACGGCGGCTTCGCCCCGCACAGGGACCCACTCCGGTTCTCCTTGAGGGACGACCCTTTCCAGCACGGCCACACCCTTTGCTACCCATCGCCGGGTTCGGTCGAGGAGGCCCGTTGCGGGGGCAGCGGCAGATCGATGCACCACGCTATCCAAGACGTTCTGGGTCAGATGATCGGGGGCTTGCACATCGTCGGCGGCAACATCTCCATATACCAGTTCGGCGCATACGCTCACCTGCTCACGGCACAGATCGCAGGCGGCCAGGTGAACTTCGATTTTGTGGCGCTGGCGATCGGAAAGACGCCCCTCAACAAAATCCATTAAATATTCGTCAGTTGGGCAATGGTTGCGCATCATACGCTCCGGTTATTTGCGTCCATAGCGATCATCGCTTATGGCTGTTGTTTTGTTAATACTATGGACGATTCAATTCTCCCATTCTTGCATGTTCAGGGCTATTTCTTTTTTAATACGCTCCACGGCCCTATGCTTGACCGAGTGAATGGTGTTTTCCGACACATTTAGAAGCGCTGCCATCTTTTTCAAAGAGCAGCCTTCGATGCAGTGCATGCGGAGCATCAGTTGATCCCGGGCGGAGAGCTTCTCGAGCGCCGTTTCGAGAATGTGTCGCTGCTCATGATGTTCCAGTTCGGTTTGCGCCGATGGAACGGCGCCACTCCTCTCCGGCAAAAGATCTAGTGGCAAAATACGCTCCGGTTGGGCGAGTGCGTCCCGGCTTTTCCGAAGGTGGTCTATCATGACGCGGACGGTGATCATGCGAATCCACGAGGCCAGGCTACAGCCATCCTTCCCCCTGTACTGTCGCAGTTTGCGACACTGTCGATCCAACAGCTGAACGAAGACGGTGCTGTGAAGATCTTCCATGTCCAGGCGGCTCAAATGGGCGTTTTTGGTGCGAGCGGTTCCGTAGAGGGTGCTGTAGATCAGGTTGGTGAATTGACGCACCAGGCGCTCCTGCGCCTGGACATCGCCATCCAGGCAGCCTGCCAGCAGTTGGCGATCATCCATCGTCATCGGGTCATCACCTTATGCCGCGGTCGAATCGTTTCGGCGCATCCAGGTTCGAGTTCGGCCTTGGAAAGATCGGCATCCGCTTGAACCACCCTGGCCGTTCCCAGTATCCGGCAATCTTTTCCGAGGGGTTTTCCCGTAGCGGGATGGCGCACCGGTCGATCTTCATAGATCATGATGTGCCGCTGGGCTCGAATTTTTTTGCTTCCGAGATCGGTCATGATGACGTTGTCATGCCGGTCGACGACCATACCATCCACCAGCGGGAACTCACGATGTATCTTGAGGGCCAGTATCTTGGCCAGATCTTTCAGGCCGGCCATGCTTTTCTCTTCGCCATAGGCGTCGGTCATCACCAGGATTTCCGAAGTCTCGCTGTCGATGACCCTCCCGATAATTTCGATGCCGGTGCGGGTCTCCACAATGCTGCCTGCCACGATGGCATGGGCTGCGGCGAGCCGACCGAGGCGCACCGCCGTTGGCCGGTCGATCAGCCGGCTGCGGCTGATGTTTTGCTCTTGGAGAATCTGTTCGAGCATATCGCGTTCGATCAACTGGAAGCGATCGAGCTGCACCAGCTGATGGATGAAGTTGTCCTGAAAAGCGAAACTGATATCGGAAACATCGCCGCTACGCTCGAAAGCAAAGACGCTCATGCGAAGTCTTTCGCTCAAAAGCCGTACTTTGGGCGTCCTGCGCTCTATCACGATCTGTTCGATCGCCGTGTTGCCTGAGGCATCTTCAGCCTCGATGCTGATCCGGTTGATCCCCTCTGTGAGCCGCAAGAAGTGGGAGAAAAGAACCATGGCGCCGGGGTGCGGCAACACCGGCGTTCCATTGATCTTCAACCCGGTCACCCGGCCACTGTCTCTAACGCTCCCGGAGAGCACCACCTGATCCATATAGATGACTTGCGACGCTTGCCAATCTCCCAGCCGAATCTGCGGTGGGGTACGATCCCGTCCACCGAAAATCCCTGCCAGTACAAGGTTCGAGGGTACAGCCGCTATCAGCGGCGCTTCGGTTCGAGAGGTCTTCAGCGCGTCGGATGCGATGGGGACCACCGTAGTATTGCCCAAACGATCCGATGCACGAAAAACGATGCTCTTCATGCCGTGGGGCACCCGGTGACTGAAGGTCGAGCGGGTGCCGGCTTCAGTATCCACCCTCTCTTCATTGAGCGACAGGGTCGCAATACCGGCCTCGTCAAACAGAACCCCCTTAAACACAATGTCATCGTTGGTTCGCTGCACGCTCTCTACGATCACCAGGGGGCCCTGGCGGTCCACGTGGATCGAGATCGTTCGGGTCGTCTCTATCCCGGCCAGATTGGTCGCTGTCACCGCGATGGCATGATGCCCCTGCGGGAGGGTCAACCTCTTTTCGAAGAGACGCCTCTTCGTCGTCCCCTCCAGGTAGAGCGGTATGCCGGCCACGGAAATGGCAGCCACATAGTTCGGATCCCGGATGAGTCCGCTTACCACAACCGGATCGTCGCTGGTCCTGTATATGCCTTCGGAAATAGAGGTCACAATCAGTTCCGGCGGGACTACCCGTTCACCTGAACGCAGGATATACGCTTTGCGGACAAGATCCAGATAGTAGCGCGCCTTGGCACTGGGATATTGGGAGATGGATTGCTCCAACTCACGGCGGGCAGCTTCCAGGTCGCCCTCTAACCAGTGGATGACGCCCAACTCGCGGTGGGGAAAGTAGTCGATGAAGTGCATGCCATAGGTGCGCGCCATGCGCCGGTCGCCGTCGCGTTGGGTTAAAGCGGCTGCCAGGTCTCGTTTGGCGGCATCATACACCTGTTGATCCGCGCCTTCCAGCGCCCTGGCATAATAGTTCCACCAGCGATGGCGAAATATAGCGCCGTAGGTGGCGTGTTCGTCATCATTCCCGGCCGGTGTCCTAAGGCAGCCTGACAAGAGGGCGATGAGAACCGCGACAAATGCGATCCTGGCGATGCGGGCGTTCAACCGATTCATAAGTGGCAGATCGTATAAGGTTGTTTCAATATCCATCTTAACGGGTTTGGCCAGTGGGGCCACATGATCAATAGACGCACCACATCTTCATCTCTTGCACGACACGCTGTGTTGAGGATGCGAACCTTGTGATTCCGCCAAGCGTAGCAGATTATCCGACGATCGTACAGGCAGGGGCGCAGCGGAGGGCAAAGGACTAGTTGGTTACAATTGTTCGACATAAAAAAAGGCTGATTCAGCCGGGTCGGCCGAGTCAGCCTTGGGATACTCTTTGTGGATGGTCACTACCTTGCAAAAGACCAGGGATCGAATGTGTCTTTTCCTTCGCGCCGCTCCAGGCTCGGATCGATCACGGTGTTAAAGGCCGAACGGGCGCTGTGCTCGTCACAACCATTGGGACAGACCAATTTGCCATCCCTTTTTTTGAAAAGAATTTTTTTGCATACAGGGCAATTTTTCATGATATCACCTCAATTCCGCTATCTGCAGCTCACCGGCGCCTCTATGCTCAGCATCGGCAACCTTTGGAAGTCCGCATGAGATTGTACTGTGTTGCAACACGCTGCTAAATACGATTACCCCCTAAAAAGCCGCTCATTCGTTATGCCGGACCTGCTCCGGCATCCGGAAGCCATTGAAAAGACTGGATAGCGCTAAATCTTCAATGCGTGCCCGGCTTTAGCCGGAAGGACGGAAAAAGCACTTTTGGGACTTTTTACGGGCGCATCCGTTATAAGCCAGCAAAATTTGAGCCACAACTATATGTGTAATTGTATCGGATAGTTATATTATATAGAAGGATGAAATAGGAAGAAAAGGAGCTATTTCTTCGGTTGTTTGGGTTAGAGGTGGGAAGCCAATCACACAAAGATGCGACATCATTTGTCTGTTATTTCAGACCACCCTCAGACGTTTTCATCGAACAAGTTTGATGTAAGCATAGTCGCCGAAACGCAGCCCCAGTCTGCCCTGCTCGATATAGACCCGCGCTGTGTCGTTGCCTGTTTCGTCGTCACGGTCATCGTTGGCGATGTAGCCGCCATCGGGAAACCGGGTCGAGGGCATCAAAATTTGCGATTCGCCCTCGGTGACGGTGATCTCGGCCGGTGCGAACGGTGAGGCCGCCTGGGCCGGAGTGGTGTAACATAGAATCAAAAATGGTGTGGATCCGTTTGCAGGGTACCGTCACATGTTTCGTTCCTCCAACTGAATCAACAGCTTTTCAAGATCTTTAGAGAGGGGCATGCACCACGGAACGCGCTGCAGCCAGAAGTGGTGCAGTTGGGCGATGCAGCGTTTGGTAGAGGGCCGGTTTCCCGCTTCAATCTCGGTAAGCAGATGCGCCAGGTAGCCGTGTGCCTGGGATTCGACGCTCTGTCCGTCCAAGGATATCGATTCGGTGCGGTCGATGAGAGCGCGGATGGTTTCGATCACTTCGTCCATGGCTCCTCATAGCCGATTAGTCCGCTTTTCGCAATGCACGGTGCGCCTCCTGCCGGCTTTCATAGATGTGGGGCGCCACGCCCCGATCTTTCAAAGCGCCACCGATTTTCATGCGCAGGAACGCGCTGGTGGTGTAGCGGGTGACGTCGGAGTAGAAGCGCTCCACGACCCGTTTGACCATCTCCGAGTAGTGCTCGACCAGTTCGGGTGAGATGTCGAAGTTGTCGTAGTTGACGATGGTGTGGACCTTGCGTCCCAACGGTGCGACGATCTCCGTGACGGCGGTTTCGATCTCCGCGATGGTCTCTACGGAGCGGACGGCCAGGCCCTCGAAGTTGACGAAGAAGATGTTCTCTTCAGGATCGTAGGCCAGACGCTGGCGCAGCGGGATGGTCATCAGGTGCTGCCTCAGCTCCATGGGCTCGGGCTTGAAAATGCGAATATCCATCAGGGCCGGTGGTTGACGGATCACCGGCTGAAACGCCATCTGCTCCAGGATGTGGTGTTTGAGGTCGATGCCCGGCGCAATTTCCACCAACTCCATGCCCCTTGCCGTCAGAGCGAAGACGCAGCGTTCGGTAACGTATAGAACCGGCTGCTTCTTGCGGACCGCATACTCGCCGCTGAAGGTGACATGTTCCACCTCTTCGACGAATTTTTGGAGTTTGCCCTCATGGACGATCTCCAGTTCTCCGTTTTCCACGCGAACCATCAGCCCCCCGGCCGTGAAGGTGCCCACAAAAACGACCTTTTGGGCGTTCTGGCTGATGTTGATGAATCCCCCGGCCCCGGCCAGTTTGGGGCCGAATTTGCTGACGTTCAGATTGCCGTGGCGATCGGCCTGGGCCGACCCCAGAAAGGCGATGTCCAGGCCGCCGCCGTCGTAAAAATCGAACTGGGAGGGCTGGTCGATCAGGGCCTCAGTGTTGGTGGCGGCGCCGAAATTCAAGCCACCGGCCGGCAGACCGCCGATCACTCCCGGTTCGGCGGTCAGGGTGATCAGGTCCAGCATCTTCTCTTCGTTGGCCACATTCGAAATGCCTTCGGGCATGCCGATGCCGAGGTTGACCACGCTGTTGGGCTTGAGCTCGAAGGCGGCGCGCCGGGCGATGATTTTACGTTCGCTTATCTCCAGGGGCGCGATGGATTGAACCGGGACTTTGATCTCGGAGCTGAATGCGGGGTTGTAGCGGGTGCCAAAGGTCTGCCAGTGATTGTCGGGCTCGGCGACCACGACGCAATCGACGAAGATACCCGGAATTTTTACATCGCGGGCATTGAGGGTGCCGCGGTCGGCAATGCGTTCCACCTGAACGATCACAAAACCTTTGGTGTTGCGCACGGCCGTGGCAATGGCGAGCGATTCCAGGGTCAGCGCCTCCTTCTCCATGGTGATGTTGCCGTCGGTGTCGGCGGTGGTGCCGCGCAGGATGGCCACGTGGATGGGGAAGGTCTTGTAGGCCAGATACTCCTGGTCGTCGATTTTGACCAGCTCGACCATCTCCTCCTTGGTGATCTCATTGATTTTTCCGCCGCCGTTGCGCGGGTCCACAAAGGTTCCCAAACCGACCGACGTGATGGTGCGCGGTTTGTGAGCAGCGATGTCGCGGTACATATGGGAGATGACTCCCTGGGGCAGATTGTAGGCTTCGATCTGGTTGTCGAAGGCCAGTTTCTGGAGTTTGGGGACCAGGCCCCAGTGGCCGCCCACCACCCGTTTGATCAGCCCCGGGTGCCCGAGATGATTCAAGCCGCGATCGAAGCCGTCCCCCTGGCCGGCCGCGTAGACCAGTGTCAAGTCCCTGGGCTGCCGTGTTTTCAGGTAGTACTGCTCAAGGGCGATGGCAATATCTTCCGCGAAGCCGGTGCCCACAAAACCGCCGGTGGCCACCGTGTCTCCGTTGCGGATGATGCGCACCGCCTCTTCGGCTGATACGACCTTTCCCTTTTTGGCACGTTGAGGTGGCAGTGAAGACAACACCGGATGTCCGGTGGCGGGACGCTGTTCGCCGGTCATAAACGGCCTCCTTGGTTTTTATGGCGAAAGGGCGGATTCGAACGTGAAATGCTTTCTGTAAACAAAGAAAGCAAGAACAGTGCCCATGTCCTGGTTTGAAAGGGCGCATATGGACGATGCGAGCCATACACATCCGAACCTATTAGCGACGCCGGTACGAGGGCGGAGTGGTTGCGGTGCTTCCAATCAATGGTGAGTTTGAAACGCTGTTCTGAACAAGGCCCTGTGTAGCTCTCATGATACAGTCGGGTGCGATTTAATCGGGTTTGGGTGACAGGTCGTACTTCTTCATCTTTTTGTAGAGCAGGGTCCGGTGAATGCCGAGCTTGCGGGCGGCCTGGCTTTTATTGTAGCCGCTCGCCTTGAGGGCATAGACAATTGCCTCCTTTTCGGCCTTGTGCTGAACGTCCCGAATGGAAGCCGGCTTTTCGGCCAGGGATTGGGGCCCTTTGCGGTGGATATGGAAGGGCAGGTCGGTCAAGCGGATCGTCTCCCCCTCCATGGCGGCCAGGGAGCGCTCCAGTGCGTTGGAGAGCTCTCTTACATTGCCGGGCCAATGATAATTGATCAATGCCCGTCGTGTCTCCGCATCGATGGCCGGCATGGGCAAGTTGGCCTCCCGGGACAACTGATCGAGCAGATGACCGCTCAATTCCATTATGTCTTCCCGGCGATCCCTTATTGGCGGAATGTGCAGGCGGATCACGTTGAGCCGGTAAAAGAGATCCTTTCGAAAGCCGCCCTGTTCGAGCATCTCTTCAAGTGGCTGGTTGGTGGCCGCAATCAATCGAAAATCGGAGTGGATGACGTGGTTGCCCCCCACCCGTTCGAAGGACTTGTCCTCTATCACCCGCAGTAGTTTGGGCTGCATCTCCATGGGCAAATCCCCGATCTCGTCCAGAAGAATGGTTCCCCGGTGGGCCAGTTCGAACTTACCCGGCTTACCCCCCGGGTGGGCGCCGGTGAAAGCGCCCTTTTCATAGCCGAAGAGCTCGGACTCGAGCAGATCCTTGGGGTTGGCGGCGCAGTTGATCCTGACAAAGGGATAGAGTTTGCGGTCGCTCGCCTGATGGATGGCCTGGGCAAACAGTTCCTTGCCGGTGCCGCTTTCACCTGATATCAACACCGGCGATCGGCCGGTGGCAGCCCTCAGCGCTTCTCGTTTCAGGCCGGCGATCGCATCACTTTTCCCGATAATGCTGTCCAGGGTATAGCGGGTAGCCCGAAGGCTGAGCAGTTCCTCCTCATAGTGCTGGACCATGGATTCAAGTAGCGTGAACTCCTTTGCCAGCTTGTGTACATCCCGCACATCCTTGAACATCACCTGCCCGAAGACGGCGATCACCTCGCCGTCTTTATGGATGGGAATACGTTGGACCACCATGTTCTGTCCATTGACCTCATGGGTGCTGTTGATCTCGGGCTTTCCGGTTTGGGCGACGATGTGCATGCGGGTGTTTTCCAGCACCTCGGTACAGTGGCGTCCGATCTGGTCCTCAGGATCGATGCCAAGGAAGCGGCCATAGGGGCGATTAAAATGGGTTACGTATCCCAATGCATCTGTGACGATGGCGCCGTTGTGTATGCTGTTGAAGATCAGTTCGTACAGTTCCAGCTGCCGGTTGAGTTGCTCTACCATCGAGGCATCGGTTGGGATGGTTTCGGGACGCTCCTTTGCGCGCCCCTCCTGGGTTTGATCCCCTTCTAGCGGTTTGGCTGATGATCTTTTTTTCATGACGTCTCACCGTATCAAAGTTGGTACATGTCGCTATTTTGCTACATACCTTAGCGCATGTTTTAGCGTCCGTCGATAGATAAATTTGAAAAATATGAATCTGAGTCAGAACCTAAACCCTTGTCATTCGAAGGCGTGCCGGCGGCCCTGAAAAAATAGGACACCTGTGCCAGGGCGATGGCCTGAAGTTTGCTTTTGTTGCCTGATGAAGCGCATCCATAACGGCTTCAGAGCATCCGCGGGATTTCAACCGATTCATCATTTGATGCAACCAAAGAGGATATGACCATGGAGATCCGGGAACCCGATATTTCTTCAGAGGAGATTCTTATTCTGAAAGATGCCCAGTTCCACTCTGGCAATGTATGTGTGGTGTCGGGGTGCGGCACCGGCATCGGCCGCGCCTGTGCAGTGGCGGCAGCGGCCAACCATCTCATGGTGGTGGGGTTGGATGTCAACGAGGAGGAGGCCGAGCGGACGCAGCAACTGGCCAGGAAGATGGGCGGCCAGATGATTTTTCTACCCACCGATCTGACCCGCGACGGACAGATCAAATCTGCTGTGCAAGAGGCTGCCAGGCTGGGGGCGATCAAGTTCCTCCTCAATATCGCCGGGATTCAGCACATCGACGCCATCGAGAATTTTCCCATGAGAAAATATGACCTGATGCAGAGAATCATGTTGAGGGCGCCCTTTCTACTGTCGAAGCTGACCATCCCCCACATGCGCAACAGTTCTGACGGGTGCGGCGTCATTGGCAACATGGCTTCCGTGCATGCCCATATCTGCACCCGCAACAAGGCGGTATACAACATCGTCAAATTCGGTCTGCGTGCCCTTTCCCAGTCGATTTCTGCTGAGGGAGAGGGGAGGATTCGCTCTTTCACGGTCAGCACCGGATTTGTCAAAACGCCCCTGGCCCTGAACCAGGTTCCGGCCCAGGCCAAGCAGAGAGGCATTACGCCCGAGGATGTGGTTCGTGACGTCATGATGGGGGCGTCGCGGGTCAAAGAGATGATGACCCCCATGGAGGTGGCCAACCTGTTTATCTTCGGCATGTCTGGCCATGGGAAATACATGGTTGGAAGCGATCTGCTGTTCGATGGCGGTATGGTCAAGACCTACTGAAAGTGAAGGATATCCGTTCTGCCCGGGACGATCCCGGGCAGAAAGACATGCCAAACCACAAGGGAGAGGGTAAAAGGAGGTAAGAGATGAGGCGATTTACTTGGGTCATGTTGACGGTATTTGCAGTGACGATCTGTTTTGGCGCCTTTGCGACCAGCGTATATGCCAAAGACAAGCCGGTGCTGCTTAAGGTGCCGATCTGTTTTGCGACATCGTTGCCCGGACTTGGATCTACCATTAAGTGGATAGAAGACCGCATCAGCATTGCCAGCAACGGCAGCGTAAGAATGAAAGTGTACGAACCGGGGAAACTGGTGGCGCCCTTTGAAATACTGGGGGCGGTCTCCAATAAAAAGGTCAACGCCGGGTACAGTATATCGGGCTATTGGGAGGGAAAGATCCCGGGTTCGTCGATCTTCTCCACGGTTCCCTTCGGTCCGGAGACCGGTGAGTTCCTGGCCTGGATGTACTACGGCAATGGGCTCAAACTCTATCAGAAGATGTATGATGATGCCGGCTTTAATGTGCATGTTATCCCGTGCGGTATTATTGCACCGGAGACCTCCGGATGGTTTGACAAGCCGATCAACTCCCTCGACGACCTTAAAGGCCTGAAGATGCGCTTTTATGGCCTTGGCGGAAAGGCGCTGCAGAAGCTGGGCGTTTCGGTGAGCTTGATTCCGGGCGGGGAGATCTTCCCGGCACTGGAGAAGAAGGCCATCGACGCCACCGAATTCTCCATGCCTGCCATCGATTCGCGGCTCGGTTTTTACAAGGTTGTCAAGAACAACTACTTTCCCGGCTGGCATCAGCAGGCCACCGTATTCGAACTGCTGATCAACAAAGATGTCTGGAACGGTTTGAGCGAGAGTCAGAAGATGATTATCGAAATCATCTGCAAGGCAGCCACAGCCGACGCATTTGCCTACACAGAAGCGATTCAGGGCGCAGTGATTCGGGAGAACGTCGAGAAGCGCGGCGTCACGCTGCACTACTGGTCGGACGAAATGCTCAACAGCTTCCGCAAGGCATGGGAAGAGGTGGCTGCAGAGCTGAGTGCCGAATCCCCCATGTTCAAGGAGACTTGGGAGGACCTGAGCGCCTTTCGCAAGGATTATCGTTACTGGCAGACCTATGGGTTCCTGCCGAGGCCCAAGGCGCCGACAAACTGAAAGGTCGTTCGCAGCATCGATTTGCTATCTGTTCGGGCGG
The DNA here is from genome assembly GCA_963668675.2 of uncultured Desulfatitalea sp. GTDB lineage: Bacteria > Desulfobacterota > Desulfobacteria > Desulfobacterales > Desulfosarcinaceae > Desulfatitalea. Next base: position 165,489 of record CAXXMB010000001.1, read on the forward strand.
TGATACCCCCCGCCCCTGCGAGGCACTTCTGATAAGTGCATCTATTACACCTCAGTTGCCGTAGGGGCGGGCGTAATGCCCGCCCGCAACCCTTTGTTTTAATGCATAGCATTGACAAAACACTTCAATCTTCCCCGCCTATCGGGGTTCGGGAAAAGAGCGATGACCGAAGAGAGAAAAGATCAAGAGGTGCCCAACCGCTTTTGCGATCTCCTTGACAAGGTGATCCTCTCCATTGGCCACGTTGTGATGTGGAGCAATGTGGCCCTTGTCGTTGTGATTATCCTGCAGGTGGTTCTGCGCTACGGCTTTGGCAAAGGCCTGGTGGTTTTGGAAGAGCTGCAGTGGCATCTCTACGCTATCGGTATCATGTTCGGAGCCTCCTATGCGCAAGTCCTCGACTCTCACATCCGTGTAGACATCATCCATTCGCACCTGTCGGATCGGTGGAAAATGCGCTGGGACCTGTTCGGAATTGTCTTCCTCCTGCTGCCTTTTGTGGTGGTCATTTTTCTTCAGAGCCTTGATTTCGTTGAAGAGTCATTTCGTCTTGGAGAAAGCTCAGATGCACCCCTGGGGCTTCCCTGGCGATGGGCCATCAAAGGCGTGATCCCGGTCTCTTTCGCGCTTTTGGCTGTCGCCACCATCTCGCGTGCAGTGCGCATCTTCACCAACCCGGGGAGGCCTCAGCATGGAATTTAATGACTATCTCGTCATCGCCATGTTCCTGACCTTTATCGGCCTGCTGTTTACCGGCTATCCGATTGCGTGGGTCCTGGGCGGGGTCGCGTGCCTTTTCACACTGGTGGGCTACTGTTCCGATATGTGGTTCGGCACCATCACCGGGCTCGACTACCTCACTCTCGGCTTGGGGGTCAACCGCATTTACAAGTTTATGGACAATTGGGTTCTGGTGGCCCTTCCCATGTTTATCTTCATGGGGTTGATGCTCGACCGTTCAGGCATCGCCGAAGGCCTGATGAAGTCTATGCAGAACCTCTTCGGCAAGGTGCGGGGCGGGTTGGCCGTAACGGTGACCACGATCGGGATCATCCTGGCCGCTTCTACCGGAATTATCGGCGCCTCGGTGGTACTGTTGGGGCTGCTCTCCCTGCCGGCCATGATGAAGCAGGGGTACTCCAAGCAGTTGGCACTGGGCACCATTGCTAGCTCTGGCACACTGGGTATTTTAATTCCGCCCAGCATCATGCTGGTTATCATGGCAGATCAGTTGGGGCTCTCCGTGGGCGATCTCTTCATGGGAGCACTGCTACCGGGCGTTATTTTGGGCGCTTTGTATATTCTCTATATTTTGGCTTACTGCCTTGTCAAACCGGATTCGGCACCCCTTGATCCGGACCGCAGGCCGCTTGAGTTGCATATGATCTGGGACGTGCTGAAGCATATTTTTCCCCCAGCACTGCTGATTCTGGCCGTTCTGGGTTCGATCTTCGTCGGCATCACCACACCAACCGAAGCCAGCGGCGTCGGGGCGCTGGGGGCCACCATACTGGCGGCCGCCAACAAGAAGTTGAATTTCAGCGTCCTTGTCGATGTGACCAAGGCGTGTTTCAATACCACCGCCTATATCTTTGCCATCTTTCTGGGGGCAACCTGCTTCGCCCTGGTCCTAAGGAGTCTGGGGGGCGACGAGTTTATCGAAAACATGCTCACCAATATCCCCTTCGGCCCATATGGTATCATGGCTGTGATCCTCGGATGCATCTTCCTGCTCGGTTTTTTTCTGGACTGGATCGAAATTACCCTGATCGTCTTGCCGCTCATTGCGCCTGTGGTTTCAACACTGGGGTTTCACGTCGACGGGCACGGTGTCGTTGACAATCCGGAACTGGTATGGTTTGTCGTTCTCATTGCAGTGAGTCTGCAAACCTCCTTTCTCACTCCACCCGTGGGTTTTGCCCTCTTCTATCTCAAAGGAATCTGTCCGCCTGAAGTGCAACTGGTCGATATCTATAAAGGTGTTGTGCCGTTTATCATTCTCCAACTTATCGGTTTGATTATCGTCGCTCTTTTTCCGCAACTCGTCATTTGGCTGCCGGCGATAGCATACGGATAGATAAAGGGCGTATGAGAGCTGGAAAGTCCGAAAGTATGAAAGTTAAGACGTTTGTTCCATGGGTAGGACTTGAGGGTTCCTTCACTCTTCAATGAAAGAATCGTCGTTTTAGCGGTTTTGAATTCCGGCAGTGCCGGATTGGGACATTTATGATGAAGAATAGATATCTTTATACGAGCGTCGTTCTTGTTTGCCTCTGCTCGGTGTTGATCTTTTCGGGATCTTCTGAATGTCAGGTCAACAGCTCTTATATCCTTGGCGTGGCCCTGGGGATGAGCGGCACCGGCGAGCAGTACAGCCGACAGGCCCTTGAAGGAATCAAGCTGGCCGTCAGCGAGGTCAACGCCAACGGCGGTTTGCTTGGTACCCACACCATCCAATTGGCTGTGCGAGATACCCAGACCCGGCCGGACACCGCCGTCCTGGTCGTTCAAGATCTCTTGAAAAGTGAAAAAGTGCGGTGTGTCATCGGCACCTATTCCAGTGCCGCCGCGCTGGCCATCAAACCGTTATTGAGAGAAGCGCGCGTCCTCCATATCGCGCCGATCAGCAATTCGGAAGAGATTACATTGAAGGATCCCAGTCCATATACCTTTTCGGTGGTGCCCAATACTTACATGATGGCAAAAGGGGCGATTGTGGGTATCGCCGATTTGGCCAAAGGTAAGGGTTGGCGCCGCTACGCCACCATTGCATCGGATTATGAATGGGGAAGATCGAGCCAGGCGTTGCAGGTCCAACACATGGAGCAGATCGCACCCTGGATCGAACTGGTAGGCGACTATTGGCCCAAACTGGGCCAGACGCGCTTCAACTCATTCATCGTGGATATCCAGGCGCGCAAGCCCGACTTCGTTCTCTCCTCCATCGCCGGCACCGATAACGGATTCTGGATGAGGGACGCGAGGGACTACAGGTTGTTCAAAGAGTTGGAGCAACCCGGTGGCCTGGTCAGTGTCACCGAACTGATGGCCCAGGCCAGCTCATTGCGCAGGGGCCTCTATGGCCGCTGCCGCGCCCCATTTTTCGCCCATATGGATAACGCCATTATGGCCAGGTTCGTGGACGCATACAAGCTTCGATACGGACGCTATCCCTCGGATTGGGCGGTGATGGGATACGACGCCGTTATGGTGCTCTCCCAAGGGGCGACCAAAGCGGGTACTACTGAATCAGAGCAGGTAAGCAAAACCATGAAGGGAATGGCGGTTGATACAACCCGAGGCAGGCTTCAATTCAGGGAGATCGACAACCAGCTCAGCTGTTCCGTCTACTTCGGTCGGGTGGCCGATGATCCGGCCTATCCGTTTCCCATCTACCACGACCTAATTGAAATAAGGGCCCCCCAGAACTGGCGACCGAAGCAGGAGATTCTTGAAAAGATGATCGAGTAGCCACAGGTTGATAATCGTCCCGCCTGATGCTAACTCAGATCGCGTATTGCGCCCCACACAATAAGCGTCAGGTATCCTTTTGCCGCTGCTTTGTTGTTAACCCGGCAACCATGAACCACAACAAATGTCATTCCGGATCAAGTCCGGGATGACGGAGGTAGGACTCTTTACTTGTCGGTCTAATAATTCTTGCGTTGACGTTTCCCTGTGGCAAGACGGTCTTGATCTGCATATACGGCTTTGTTATGAATGCAAAGCTGGCGTTTATCACATTGATTTGAATTACGGCTGTTTATAGAGCTCTTTTTCGGTAAGAAAACGTTGTTCAGCGATGCATTGCATTGGTGCGGAGAAGGAGGGGTTGCGATGAGACCGAACAAAGCTTTGGAGGCCTGGCGGTTGGGAAGACAGACCATCGGTGGGTGGCTGAGCATCGGCAATGCCTATTCGGCGGAGGTAATGGCCCATCTGGGGTTTGATTGGCTCTGTATCGATATGCAGCACGGCATGATCGGATACCAGGATCTGAAAAGCATGCTTCCTGCGATTTCGACCACCGGCGTTACCCCCCTGGTGCGGGTGCCCTGGAACGATCCGGCCACGATTATGAAGACCCTGGATGCCGGCGCCTATGGTGTCATCGTGCCGATGATCAATGGCCGGGAAGATGTACTCAAGGCGATATCGGCGTGTCGCTATCCGCCTGAGGGGCAGCGATCCTTCGGGCCGATTCGGGCGGCCCTCTATGGCGGCAAAGGGTATGCGGGCGAGGCGAACTCGCAGATGGCCTGCATCGCCATGATCGAGACCCGTCAGGCGCTGGACAACCTTGAGGAGATCGTAACGACCCCCGGACTGGACGGCCTCTATATCGGCCCATCCGATTTGGCCCTGGCACTGGGGCTCGCCCCGGCAGGCGATAACAACGATCCAACCCATGTGGAGACGGTATCCCATATCTTCAACACATGCCGCTCGCATGGCCTTGCGGTGGGGATTCATACCTGGAGTTTGGAATACACCCGAAGATATCTTGATCAGGGATTTCAATTCGTCACCCTGGGATCCGACAGCGGCTTCATGGCGCGGAAGGCGTCGGCCGAATTGAGAGAGGCCAGAAGCGTGTTGAAATAGCAAAGATCGCGTCGTTTTTTGTCCATACCAATGGTTCGAGGGAGAATTCATGATTAGAAGAGAAGTGGTTGTCTGTGTTGTCGTATCGATCATTCTGTCCATGTCCACCTTTGCGTGCCGGGAGGGTGTGAACGGTGTTCTCAGCCAGGTTGCGAAAGAGCTGCAGAGCAGCCAGGGCCTGGGGCAGGGCGACATCATCGCCGGTTTGAAAGAGGCGCTTCAGGTGGGGACTCAAAATGCGGTCGATATCACGTCAAAAGTGAACGGCTATTACAGCAATCCGCAGATCAAGATTCCTCTGCCCGAAAAGGTCCAGGAGGTCAAGGACCTGCTGCGCATGGCCGGCATGGGAGATAAGGTGTCCGCTTTTGAAAAGAGCATGAACAGGGCAGCCGAACGCGCCGCCCCAGAAGCAAAGGAGCTGTTTGTCGGTGCTATCCGCCAGATGACCTTTTCCGATGCCAAGAAGATCCTCAAGGGGCGTGAGAATGAAGCGACCCTCTACTTCAAAGAGAAAACCTACGCGCCGCTCTCCCAGCGTTTCGAGCCGCTGGTGCACAGTGCCATGGCAGAGGTGGGAGTGACCCGTTACTACCAGGATCTCGAGAGAAAGATTCAGTTACTGCCGGTCAAAGGACTGCTCGATTTCGATCTGGATCAATATGTGACCGATAAGGCCTTGGACGGCCTCTTCTACATGTTGGCTGAGGAGGAGGCCAAGATCCGGAAAGATCCGGCGGCTCGGGTGACGGAGCTGCTCAAAAAGGTATTTGGATCGGCAGATTAGGAAAGAAAGGCGGTCCGGACTGCGGCTTCCCGACGTTCGGATCACCGGTCCACAATGCGGTCATACACTGCAAAAGTGCCGCTGGTATTCAGTCGGCAGCAGGCCGGTGTGCTTTTTGAAAACCTCCCTGAAGTGGCCGCTGTTTTCATACCCCAGTTTATAGCAGATCTCATCGAAGGTGCCGTCGCTGCTCTCCAGCAGTCGCTTGGCCGCTTCCACCCGTGTGCGCTGCAGGTAATAAAGAGGCGTGTCGCCAGTGGCTTTTTTGAACCGACGCTCAAACGTTCTGCGGCTCATGCCGTGATTTTTGGCCACCCGGTTGAGGTTGATTTCCCGGGCGTAGTTCTTTTCGATCCATTGCTGAGAGACTTTGATGGTCTCATCGGAATGGTTTTTCTGGAACCGGAAGACCGAGTAAGGGGCCTGGGAATTGCGGCTCATGTCGTGAAGCAGCGCCTTTGAGCACTGCACAGCAACATTGCGGCCGCAGTACTTCTCCACCAGGTAGATCGATAGATCGATGCCTGCCCCTAGCGCTCCGGCACAGTATAAGGTCTTTTCATCGGTGATCAGCCGCTGGGGTTTAAGATGTACGTCTGGGTACATCTGCTCGAACTGATCCACGAAACCCCAGTGGGTGGTGGCCGTCTTCCCATCGAGCAGGCCGGTCTCAGCCAGCATAAAGGCACCGGTACAGACGCTGGCGATGCTGGTACCCTTGCGGTGATGGCGGCGAAGCCAGGCGATCGTTTCCGCGTGGTGCCGGATGGTCCCTTCGATATTGGTGATGCTGGGGATGACGATCAGATCGGTCTCATCAACCGCCTCCATGGCGCGGTGGGGGGCGATCTGCACGTTGTTCAGGCATCTGACCGGTTGGCCGTCTGTAGAGACCACCTCGACATCAAAGAAGGGGGTCAACGGCATCCCCTGGATGTGGTTCCACAGCTGGCCCGCCTGAAAGAAGACATCCATGGGACCGAGCACCGTGGTGGCGATGGTGTTGCGAATGGCCAGAATAGTGATCTTTTTCATTTTACCCCCTGGATTTCATTCCATTGAGTTGTAGTGATACACACCGTTTGACGCAATCCCGTTGTTAAATGCCGTTTATGTCACTTTTCACGGCTGTCGTCAAAGCATATGCTTGCGGCATCACATCTATTGCCGAGAGATGACAATCACGGACTGAAAACGGAGGAGGGTATGGCCAGTAAATCCTACATCGATGCATTCATCCCCATTGGAAAAGAACAGGACAACTGCGTAAATTGTGGTATTTGCCTTCAGAAATGCCCGGTTATGAAGATGGGCAAGGCGGAGTCCAAGGCTGAAATCAAGCGGCTGCTGAACGGCGAACCGCCCGAGCGTGTTCTTGATGAGTGCACCTTCTGTTTCAGCTGCAATCACTACTGCCCCATAGGACTGAAACCTTACGCCCTGATCATGGAGCGCATGACCGCCAAAAACCGGGAGAGCGGAAAGGGCATCCCCGATGCGGTTCATTACATGTGCACCGGCAAGAACGAGACGGGATATTTTTTCGATCTATACGATGGCGCCCCGGAGGAGGATAAGGCCATTTTGAAGCGCTGGTCCGAGGTGCCTGCCAAGGCGAAGGACACCCTCTTTATCGGCTGTTTCGGCCGCACGATTCCCCAGACCATCGAGAACTCCAACACCCTGGCAGACCTGGCCAAGTACGCCCCGCGGGATGCCTGTTGCGGTGAGATTCCCTACCGATTCGGTGATTATGAAACCTTCACCGAAACCGTTGAGCGCACCCTTCCCCAGTTGGAGGCCCTGGATACGGAGCGGCTGGTCTGCTACTGCGGCTCCTGCGGTAACTACTTTGGAAACGTATGGCCCAATCTGCATGGGGTTATACTGCCATTTGAAGTGATATCCATCTGGGAGTGGCTGTGGGAGAAGTACCAGGCCGGTGAAATCTCCATCGCACGCAAGTACGAGAAACCGGTGATCATCAACGATTCGTGTTACAGCAGTGAACTGGGCGATGGTTTCTACGAGGCGGTGCGCGGGTTGCACGAGGCGGCCGGCATGCAGATCGTCGAGTTGCCCAACAACCGCTACGATGCCATCTGCTGCGGTTTTGCCAGCGGTATCCGTAACAACTACGACCAGTCCCAGGTGGCCAAGGAGTCCAAAAAGCGTGCCGACCAGATCGTCGCTGCCAATGTACCCGATGTGAGCTGCTACTGCCCTGGTTGCTATGCCTCCATCTCCAACCACGCCCAGGAGAACGATTTGAAGCTGCACTACTCGATCAATCGCATCCTGTGGGCGTTCGGAGATGAGCGGCCCGCAAAGAAAAGTGGTTAGGAAAGCATCGTTTTGTGGAAGAAGATGCAGGCGTTCGGAAACAGAGGATTACCGCGTTGGTCTTCATAACGATGACTTGTTTGCGTGCCAGTGCAAGATGCTATTGATCGCCGAAGCGGCTCTATCGTATATGGGAAGAAACGGGGGTGAAACTGGTTCACTGAAAACCGACGCCAAGTGAAAAGTATTTAATTTTCCTAATTGTCATGCATGTAGGAGATGCGAGTGGTTCTCAAAGAGATCGACTCGAACGATGGGGGTCGCCGGACCGTTTTGAATCGATAATGGCCAATCTTCCGACCACCTTGCTGGTTTCTTCCTCCGGAGAAGCGGATATGTTTGTCTGATCGGCTTATGGCGATGCTACGCGAGCCGTTTGGTCAACCGGCAGGTCAGATGCCCCCCAGTCGCGGCAGCACCATGGCTGCAAAGCTCAAAACAAAGAAGAAGCCGCACATATCGGTGACCGTGGTCAGCAACGGGCTAGAGACCAGGGCCGGATCCAGTTTAACGCGTTTGAGAATCAGGGGCAGCATGCCACCCAGGATAACGGAAACCAGGGTATTGGCGGCCAGTGCACCGCCGACGACCAGGCCGAGCCACGGGTTTCCCTTCCACAAATAGGCTACCCCGCCAAGCAGGATGCCGAGTACGACGCCGTTGATGATGCCAACCCGAGTCTCCTTGGCCACCACCCACAGCAATTCACCCGGCCGAACCAGCCCCAGAGAGAGTTCGCGCATGGAAACCGCTACCGCCTGATTGCCCGAACAGCCACTCATGTCGCTGACCATAGGCAGGAACACCGCCAGCACAATCACAGCGGATAAGGTGTCCTGATAGAGGGCGATCACACTGGCCGCGATAATATTGAGCACGATATTCATGCTCAGCCAGGAGAGGCGTCTGCCGGAGCGGGACAACAGCGGCATCGTACGGAATTCCTCGCCGCCGATAATCCCGCTCAATCGCAGAAAGTTTTTGGTCTTGCGTTTATTGACCGCCTCTTCGATATCTTCTGGCAGGACCACGCCGACCAACCGTTGCTCGATGTCTACGACCGGGACGCCAAAAAGAGGGTGTTCCTCGAAAAACTCCTCGAGTTGCCTGAGGGGGGTTTGGTCCAGCACACTGAGCGGCGAAGAGATCATGACTCTGCTCAGCCGGCTCTCCTTTGCCGGAAAAAGCAGGTCGTGCATGCGAAGCACCCCGACCAGTTTTTCCTGCGAATCGGTGATGTAGATATACTGTACATTAAAGTCGGCATATGCCTCTCTGTTAGTTTGCAGGTCATCGAGGACATCCTGGATCGTGAGGTTGTCGCGATAGGAAAGGAACTCGGAGATCATGAGCCCGCCGGCACAATCCGGCGCGTACTCAAGCATCATTTTCGCATCTTCTGCATCTTTGCGATCCATTTTAGCCAGGATGGCCAGACTTGCCGTTTGATCCATCTCCCCCAGAACATCGACGACACGATCGCTGGCCATCTCCCCCAAAATTGCCGCTGCCTGATCGGACGGCATCTCCTCTACTATATCGGCGGCCTGGGCATTTGGGATCTCTTCGATGAGATCGGCGGCATCCTCTGGGCTGAGGAGTCCGAGCAGCCGATTCTGCTCATCGGCGGTTAGCCGGGAAATCGCTCTGGCCCTTTCTGAAGGGCTGAGTGTTTCTATGAATCCGGTCGATTCAACGCTGTTTTTCGCAGCGATCAGCTCGCTGAGTGTTTTCCACGGAGGTATTGATTCGCTCATCGGTTCCCTCGTTTTTCAGGTTGGCGCAATTGGGATGGAATGCGTTTGTAGCAGGACTATAGCTGCACTCCCGGATCACCTTTAATGTTGCCTTCAAAGTTGACAGTTGGCAATGAAACATATGCTTTCAATGTGTTATTAACCCGGCAATTAATAACCACAGCAATCGTCATTCCAGCAGAGGCCGGGCACGAAGTGAAGCCTTGGCGCTATCCAGACCGTTACTGGATCCCGGATCAAGTCCGGGGTGACAAAGGTTGGACAATTTAATTGCCGGTTTAATAAAATGATCGTGCATGGCGACGCAAGATCATTCGGCTGTCATTCTGGCGGGTGTCTATGTAAAAGAGCTGCCGTACCGCCGGAACCGGCCGTTTCCAACCTGGTGCTAAAGGTTGCTTTTGTATAGGGCGAAGGATAGTAAGACACTATGAGTTAATAAGTTTTAGGTATCGTCGTGCTATTCAATAAGGAAACGCTAAACTGATGAAAACACCTATTATGGTATCACCGCGACAGGTCAAAAAGACTAAAATTATCGCCACGATTTCAAACAATCGTTGTTCGCCCGAGTTCCTGGCCTCACTGCATGCGGCCGGAATGGATACGGTGCGGTTGAACACGGCCCACCAGACCATCGAGGAGGCCATGACGGTGGTCCGTAACGTGCGGGAGGCCTCCCACCGTATCGCCATCATGGTGGACACCAAAGGACCCGAAATCCGCACCACTCCGGTCAGCGAAGAGATCGAGGTGAAAACCGGCGATACGATATGCGTACGGGGCGCCAGGAATGAATTGTCGTGCCGAGACTGCATCTGTGTGAACTATGACGGGCTGGTCAACGATCTCTCTGTGAACGACCGGCTTCTGATCGACGACGGCGATGTGGAACTGCAGGTCACTTCCAAGGAACAGGATCGGGTGAAGTGCCAGGTCTTAAACGACGGCTGGATCAAGGGGCGCAAGGGCGTCAACATTCCCTCCGTATCGATCAATCTGCCGGCGCTGACCTCCAAGGATGAGGAGTTCGTACGCTTCGCCGCCGACAACGATATTGATTTTATTGCCCACTCGTTTGTGCGCAACAAAGAGGATGTGCTGGCGGTTCAAAAGGTACTCGATGAGAAGGGAAGCCCTGTCAAGATCATCGCCAAAATAGAGAACCAGCAGGGTGTCGACCATATCGACGAGATCCTCGACCACGCCTATGCGGTAATGGTCGCGCGCGGCGACTTGGCCATCGAGATCCCCTCAGAGAGGATTCCCCTGCTTCAGAAGCGACTGGTGAAAAAATGCATGGAGCGGCGCAAACCGGTCATCATAGCGACTCAAATGCTGCAGTCGATGATCCACTCCCCGCGGCCGACCCGGGCCGAGATATCGGATGTGGGCAACGCCTGCCTGGACGGTACCGACGCCATCATGCTCTCGGGTGAAACCGCCCAGGGCAAGTACCCTTTGGAAGCCGTGAAGGTGATGACCCGTGTGGCGCTCGAGATTGAGGCTGGGTACGACACCTTCAACAACATCCCCTACGAGGCGGACAACAACGTCACCAGCTATCTCTCCAAGGCGGCGGTCAAAGCCTCCATGCGTCTGCAAACAAAAGCGCTGGTGGCCGACACCATCACCGGACGAACGATTCTGAGTCTGGCAGCTTACCGCGGCAAGAACCCAATATTTGCCCAGTGCTACAGCAGGCGAACCGTACGGCAGCTGGCGCTATCATACGGCGTAGTGGCGCATTACATCCCGCGGGAGCTAAAGTCGCATGAGTTCCTGAAGAAAGCCCTGACACGCCTGGTGAAGGAGAACTACTTCTCTAAAGAGAGCCTGATAACGGTCCTGGCCGGCCACTTCGGCTCCGAACACGGCGCCTCCTACATCGAGATCAGTACGGCTGAGAATATGCTGAAAAGGCAATAAAAGGGGCTTGCTTGGACCTTTAGCGGCCTATTCTATCTGGATCCCTTGGCCGAACATCCACCATGACCGAAAGGTTGTGTACGCCGCCACCCATCACCACACCTTTGACCGGCGTGACATCGCCGTAGTCGCGTCCCCATGCCAGGGTGATATGCTTGGTATTCGGTATCAGATTGTTCGTAGGGTCCAAGTCGACCCAGCCCGTATCGGGGACGTACACGGAAAGCCAGGCGTGGGAGGCGTCGGCGCCGATGAGTCTGGGTTTGCCCGGTGGCGGCGCCGTCTCCAGGTAGCCGCTCACATACCGGGCAGCCAGCCCCAAACTTCTCATGCAACTGACGGCCAGATGGGCAAAGTCCTGACAGACGCCTTTACGGGCCGCCAGCACCTGCTCAACAGTTGTATCGATCGAGGTGGCTTCTTTATCATATTTGAATTCCGAGAAAATACGTCCGATCAGGTCGACCGCACCGGCCAATAGAGGCATCCCCGCAGGAAAGGAGTGCCGCGCATATGATGCGGCGTCGGCGGGAATCGAAACCAGGGGGCTTTCAAAAACAAACTGGTACGCCCCCAGTTCCTCTGTTTGTTGATGTGAGGCCAACCTTTGAACGACCGATTCCCAGGCGGGTGTGGATTCAGCCACAGGCGCAATCTGGCCCGTTGTCTCCACCACGCTGTTGGACGTCACTGTCAGTTCGGTGTGGGGTTCTTGTACCATGAAGAGGTGGGAGATGTTTCCGAAGAAATCGGTCCGCTCATGCAAATACTCTGGTGGCGGGTTGATCTCCATACGGCTTTCCATAACTCGCTGGGAGGGCGTTTCGCGAGGCTGAAGGAACAGCTCATTCTGAGAGAGAGATGCCGGCTCCGAATATCGGAATGCCGTTTTATGAATAATTTGGTATCTCATGGCCCAGGTTCGCCATAGAGGGTTGAAAAGTGGGGTGTCGCCGGCACCCGACTCAGGTAGTGGGCGCTGATCTGGTGTGCGAAGTCCAGTAGCTGGTTTTCCATGGATTCAAGGAAGGTCGCCAGGGATTCACTCTTTGCGTTGCCTTCAGCGCAATCAAGGCCGGTAAGATCCAGCAGCCGCACGGAAGTCAACATCTCAAGCGCCATGCGCTCTTCCGGTGTGGAGAAGCGTCGATCGCTTTTTCTGGGCAGATGCTCCACATGGGTGGCCAATTGGCTGCATTGGAAGGCCAGGGATTTGGGATTGCTTTCGTCCACGAGCAGCAGATCCAGTACCGGCGCCAGCTGAAATGTGGTTCTGTAGCGGGCCCGGTAGGTCATGATGCTGTCCGACACCTCCAGCAGCGCCTCGAGGGAACTTCTGGTTTGGTTGCAAACCCGGGGAAGGCCGAGACGAATCAGGTTGGTCTGGTGGATGGCGCGCTCCACACGGCGGCCCATGTCCATAAAACGCCAACCCAACCCGCGTGTCATGCTCTCCATGGCCAATCCGCTAAAGGCGTTCAGGGTAAAAAGGATCTCGTTCAGAAGCTCAAGTGGTTCGGTGTCCTGCTGTTCGGCAAATTCCTCTATTCGGTTGATGACCCGCCACGAGTCCAGTGAGAGGCGGTCGCGTACATTGCGGGCCGCTTCCTGAACACGTTTGAGAATGGCTGCCACGCTATCCGCCATATTTTTATCGTAGAGCACGGTGTGGAGTTGGGCATACAGTTCACGATAGCTCGGAATGCTGTGCCCCTCTTTTGGGACTGTTGAGATGTCGGAAGTGGTGTCCTGAGTTACGCCGGAAGGGATGCTGTTGTTCGCCCTGAGCTGGCTCAGGAGGTAAGGCAGCTCTGGAATATCCGCCAGACTGGCTTCTCCGGCGAGCCGTTTGAAGACCGACCTCAACAACCGGATCAACCCCTCGGCCCGCTCAAGATAGCGCCCCAGCCACAACAGATGATCGGCCACCCGGCTGGGCAGGTCGCTGCCTCGCCTGAATTCGGCTGCCGTTTGAAGCCCGCCGATCATGCTGAACGGCTCGACGGGTTGGTCCGAAAGCACCCAGACATCTTTGCTCTGCTGGCGTTCGGGCAGGTCGGCGGTCAAGGTCTCTATATCGTCAGCAGTGATCGCCAGTCCGCCGGGCATCACTGAGAATCCCCGGCTCGTGGCACAGGCAAATACCCGTAATATTGCATACCGTGATCGAACACCACCGTAGTCCCAAGAGGGAACGACGGCCGGCCGAATCGGCATCTGCGCGACATAATTATGGGGGGTTGCTGCGATGGCAGTCGCCAGCTCTTCCGGTTCGATCGATTGTGGTAACCCATTCGACGATCGGTCCATGGCGGCGGAGATCTTCAGTCGGTCCAGGTGATCCAATACATATTTGCGATCGGTTTCGTTGCCGCACCACCATGTGGGATGGTTCTCGAGTTTCAGGGCGCTACCCATCAAATGCCGGCACAGTTCAGGCAGAAAGGATGCGAGCGCCGGCGTATCCACAAATCCGCTGCCGATGGGGCTGACAATGTCCACCGACTGTTCCCTGCAGGCCTGGATGAGTCCGGCTACCCCCTTGGTTGTCTGCCGCCGCAAAGCAAAGGGGTCGCTCTCTTTATCAGCGATGTGCCGGAAGATCGCCTCCACCGTCTCGAGCCCGGCCAGTTTTTTAAGAAAGACCTGACCATTTCTAACCGTCAGATCCTGCCCCTCCACCAATGGATAGCCCAAATAGCGGGAGAGCAGGGCATGTTCGAAATAGATGCGGCTATCAGGTCCGGGCGATAGTAGTACAATGCCCGGGTCCTCCTGGGTTAAAGAGGCTCGTTCGGTGAGCCCTTGATGGAAATTCTGGAAAAAAGGTGCCAGGCGCAGGATTTGAGTTTGATGGTAAAGATCTGAAAAAACTCGTGAAATGACGATCCTGTTTTCCAGGGCATACCCCAGTCCGGCTGGATTGGCTCCATAATCACGGAACACACGAAAACGCCCATCCGGACCCCGGTACAGGTCGACCGCATAAAAGGTGAGGAACCGGTTTCCGTTTGGACGGATGCCATGGCAGGCGTGCAGGAAATTGGGATTGGCAAAGATGATTTCAGCAGGCAGTCGTCCATCTTTGATCAGGGTTTGAGGCCCGTAGATATCGGCAAGGATTTGCTCGATGAGCAGTGCGCGCTGGAAAATGCCGGCTTCCACTTCGGCCCATTCGGCTGCTGTAACGGGCAGCGGGATCATCTCCAGGGCCCAGGGGGTGCCCCGGCCACCGGGATCGTCAAATGGGTTGAAGGTGGCACCGTCTTCGTGTCGCATCCTGCGAACCCGATCCTGGCGTTGATCGAGCACCTTGGTGCCGGTGGCGTCCAGGGTAGAAATCAGCGCTCTCCAGTGCGTTTTCGCCATAGAGCCGTCGTCAAACGCCTCGTTGAATGCATCTCCGGGAAAACCGACAGAATTGAAGAGGGACGGCTTTGTCGCTGGCGCACCGGCCGGGCCGGCAATGGGGGTGTCGTTCATACCGCTGATGCCTCGTCATAGATTAAAACCCGCCACCAGGGGCGTCCCGCCGATTTACTCTGTTTACCGCCGCAAATCAAGCGTGTACGGAAACTCAGGATTGGGTTCTGCCGGTGGGATCTCGACATCCTCGCCCGGTGTGTGGTTTCCGGGAATGAATCGCGCATGGCGCCGACCTTCGGCTTCATAGGAATTGACAGGAAAAACGTCATGGTGACGTCCGCCGGGGTGTCCCACATGGTAGGAACATCCTCCAATGGCCCGACCGGACCATGTGTCTAACAGATCAATGGTCAAAGGCGTGTGCACGCCAATGGTCGGATGCAGGCAAGTCGGCGGCTGCCAAGCCCGGTAACGGATTCCGGCCACGAAGACGCCTTCGGTTGTGGTCGGTTGCAGGGGCACGTGACGTCCGTTGCACGTCAGGATATGACGCTCTTCGGTCATGCCGCTCACCTTGACCTGCAACCGTTCGACAGAAGAATCGACATAGCGAACCGTACCGCCACCGCCGGGCTCCTCTCCCAACACATGCCATGGCTCCAGCGCTTGCCGCAGCTCGATCTCCATTCCCTGATAGGTGATCCTGCCGTGGATGGGAAAGCGAAACTCGAAATGGGGGTGGAAAAAGTCCATCGAAACAGAAAAACCGGCTTGGTTGAGGGCTTTCAGCACGTTAGAAAAATCTTCTCGAAGGGGTTCGGGAAGCATGAAGCGGTCATGTAGCCGGGTTCCCCAACGTACCAGTTTCCGGCGATAGGGGGTTTGCCAGAACCAGGCCACGAAGATGCGCAAGAGCAGTTGTTGCGCCAAACTCATGCGGGCGTGCGGCGGCATTTCAAATGCGCGAAACTCCAACAGGCCTAAACGACCGGCGGCACTGTCCGGCGAATAGAGTTTGTCGATGCAAAACTCGGCTCTGTGCGTATTGCCGGAGACATCGACCAGCAAGTTGCGAAACAGGCGATCGACGAGCCATGGCGGACAGGGGTGGTCGGTTCCCGTCTGACGGTCCAGCTCTGCAAAGGCGATCTCCAATTCGTACAGGCTGTCGTGTCGAGCCTCGTCGATGCGCGGTTGCTGGCTCGTGGGGCCAATGAAGAGCCCCGAGAAGAGATAGGAGAGGGAGGGGTGGTTGTTCCAGAAAGTGACGAAGCTGCGCAGTAGATCCGGTCGGCGCAGAAATGGGCTGTCGGCCGGTGTGGCCCCGCCGATAACGATGTGATTGCCGCCACCGGTGCCGGTGTGGCGCCCGTCGAGCATGAATTTCTCGGTGGCCAACCTTGTCTGTCGTGCGGTTTCGTATAGTTCGGTTGTGCAATCGACCAACTCTTTCCAATTGTGCATGGGTTGGACGTTCACCTCGATGACACCCGGGTCCGGTGTAATTTTCAGGATTTTTAGACGCGGATCGTGGGGAGGTTCATATCCTTCGATCACCACCGGGAGCCGGGTCTCTTCAGCCGTTGCTTCGATGAGCGCCACAAGCTCCAGATAGCCTTCAAGCGATACCACCGGGGGCACAAAAACGTAGATTTTGCCGTCGCGGTGCTGAACGCACAGTGCGGTTCGCACCACCCAGGACGCCGACTCTCCAGCCACCGGCACCGGGTCGTCGAAAGGTTTGGGCTGGGTGCGTACACCATCGCCAGTGGTTCCAGGGGGTTCTCCCCTCAGTGCGCGTTGTCCTGTATGCAGGTCGGGCAGGGGGCCCCGGTCGGCCATGGGATCCAGGGGATAGTCAAAGGGAAAATCCTCTTTAGACACCCAGGGCAGCGACTCGAGAGGAAGGCGCAGGCCGGCCGGTGAATCGCCCGGCAGGAAAAACATATGGTCCCCGCGTAATGGCCAGGGGCCGGACTTCCACGATCCATACTGCAACGGCAGGACATAGCCCACAACGGCTCCCAGTCCGCGCTCAAACGTGTGCACCATACGCTTGCGGGCCTCGGGGTTTTCGAGCTTGGGGTCGTTGGGCGTTACGTTGACCGGTAGACGCTGCTCCTTATGAAGGTAGTACAAAACATCTTCATATCCTTCACGGATAAAACGCCGTGCGACGCCCAATCGGTCTGCCAGGGTTTCGATAAACCGTTTGGCATCGGAAGCACCGAACCCGTAGTCTTTGGCGGTGTCGGCTATCCATTGGTCGTCTTTCCAGACCGGCAGTCCGTCCCTTCTCCAGTAGCAGCCAAGCGCCCAGCGGGGCAGTGATTCGCCAGGATACCATTTGCCTTGGCCGTAATGGAGCAGGCCGCCCGGCGCCCACTGCCTGCGCAGGCGTTTGATCAGGGTTTCGGAGAGTTCCCGCTTCTCCTTTCCGAGGGCGGTCGTGTTCCATTGGTCGCCATCCATGTCGTCAATGGAGATGAAGGTCGGTTCACCGCCCATGGTGAGGCGAACATCCAGTTGCTGCAACTTGAGGTCGACCTTTTCGCCCAGAGCATCTATGTCCCCCCAAACCTCTTCCGGGTAGGGCCGCGTAGAGCGGGGCTCTTCGCGGACACGCCGCACACTCATGTGGTGGCTGAATTCGACCTCGCATTCGTCCAGCGCGCCGGAGATGGGGGCGGCGCTTTGGGGCTCGGGTGAACAGGCCAGGGGGATATGTCCCTCACCGGCAAACAGCCCGGAGGTGGGATCCATGCCAACCCAACCGGCACCTGGAAGATAGACTTCGGCCCAGGCATGCAGATCGGTGAAATCGCTCTCCGGCCCGGAAGGACCATCCAGCGATTTTACATCCGGCGCAAGCTGGATCAAGTATCCGGAGACAAAGCGGGCCGCCAGCCCGAGATGGCGCAGAATGTTCACCAGAAGCCAGGAGGAGTCTCTGCACGAGCCACTGCCCAGGGTGAGGGTCTGTTCGCAGCTTTGTACATTGGGTTCCATGCGAATCAGGTAGCTGACGTCCTGGCTTAGACGCTGGTTCAGATCCACCAGGAAGTCGTTGGTTAGCTTTGGATGGCGATCAATGCCTTTGAGATAGGCCGTCAGTTTCTCCCCCGCCGGCTTTTTGACCAGGTAGGGGCTGAGATCGGATTTGAGCGAAGGCTGGTAGTCAAATGGAAACTCGTCGGCTTCCGGTTCTAAGAAGAAATCAAAGGGGTTGATGATGATCATTTCCGCCACAAGGTCCACTTCCAGATTGAACTCGGTGGTTTTGTCCGGAAACACCAGCCGGCCCAAGTAGTTGCTGAAAGGGTCCTGTTGCCAATTGATGAAGTGTTTTTTGGGCGTCACCGTCATCGAGTAGCTGAGGATCGGGGTGCGGCTGTGAGGGGCAGGGCGCAGCCTGACGATCTGGGGTCCCAAATGAATCGGTCGGTCATACCGGTAAGCGGTTTTATGGTTCAGTGCTACATGAATTCCCACATGTCATCCTTTCTAAAAGCGATGGCCGATAGCTGTTCTATTTATCCGCCGAGAGATCAAGAACTGTTCTGTCGTTCTACTGTTCTGTCGTAGTCTCCTCGATCAGCGGGGCAAGGTTGAAAAAGGTGGTGCCAATCGCCGTGTCCACCTGGTTAAGCCTGGATTGCATACCATCAAGGTATTCATGCATGCCCGCTTCGATTACCTCATCGATGTCGGTATACTCCAAATCCGCTTCAAGGCGCCCCAGGCGTTTTTCAGCAAGGTTGTGGGTCGAGCCGTTGGAAGAACCAGCAATGCGGTGCAAACAGATCATCGATTTTGAGATGCAGTGACGGATGGAGCGCGGGAATTGGCTGTCGAAGATCAAAAAATCGGCTACACTGCGGGGGGTGATGCGGTGATGTTGTTTCCTGAACATTTCGAACGCACTCGCCGATTTAAGGACTGCCGTCCACTGGATGTTGTCGATGGGAGAGTTCACCAGGTCCGCACTGGGCAACAGCATGAAGTACTTCACGTCCAGAATGCGCGATGTTTTGTCAGCCCGTTCGATCATCATCCCGATACGGGCGAAATTCCACGCTTCGCCGTGGCTCATGGTGCAGTCCATCAGGCCGGTAAACAGGTGACTCCGCATCTGAATAATATTGAAAAAGCGTTGCGGATCCGAGAGGGCGAAGTCAGGGCTGCCGGCATCGGTCAGCTCCAGGTAGAAATTGTTCAAGTGCTGCCACATCTCCGAGGATATGATCTCCCGGATCGAACGCGCATTTTCCCTGGCCGTTGCCAGGCAGGAGAGGATCGAGTTGGGATACTCCTGGTCGAAGGTCAGAAAGCGGATCACTGCTTCCTGGTCATAGTCCGAAACGCGCTCCCCGAACAAGTTCTGGTCGCCGGTGGTCATGATGATCGGCTCCCAGTGCTTTTCCTCCTCCAACGGCATGTCGAGCAGCATATTGAGGTTGACAACCATAAATCGGGCTACATTCTCCGCCCGTTCGATATAGCGGCACATCCAGTAGATCGAATTGGCCACACGGCTGAGCATTGCAGTTCCTCCTGTTTGCCTTTCCATGCTTACCATGCCATTTTTTTGGTATGGAAGGCTCTTTCGGGTACGGTCGCTGTTTCGATCAATACCGTATTGTTCTTTTTAAAGCACCCAAGTATCTTTACTCCCCCCGCCTTGCGAAGAGTTGACCACCAAGGACCCCTTCTTGAGCGCGACACGTGTCAGACCGCCGGGCTGAACGTAGATCTCCTCACCGAAGAGGATGTACGGGCGAAGATCCACATGGCGTCCTTCGATGCGATCCCCGACAATGGTAGGGGCCCGGGATAGGGATATGGTCGGCTGGGCCATATAGTTGCGCGGTTCGGCTTTGATCTTTTCGGCAAAAGCCGCTTGCTCTTGCGAGGTGGATTGGGGGCCGACGAGCATGCCGTAGCCGCCCGATTCATTGGCCGCTTTAACCACCAGTTGGTCCAGGTGTGACAGCACATAGTCCCGGTCTTTCTCTTTTCCGCAAATATAGGTGGGGACATTGGGTAAAATAGCCTCCTCTCCGGTGTAGTACCGGATGATTTCCGGGACATATGCGTAGATTACCTTGTCATCAGCGATGCCGGTGCCGGGTGCGTTGGCCATTGCAATGCGGCCCGCTTTGTACACGCCGATAATCCCCTTCACACCTAAGAGGGAATCGGGACGAAACACTTCCGGGTCGATGAAATCATCGTCGATGCGCCGATAGAGTACATCCACCCGTTTGAGGCCTTTGGTGGTGAGCATGTGGACAAAACCATCGGATACCACCAGATCCTGACCCTCCACCAGTTCCACACCCATTTGCTGGGAGAGAAAAGAGTGTTCGAAATAGGCGCTGTTGTATATTCCCGGTGTGAGAACACCGATGGTCGGAGAGTGAACATGCTCGGGGACAAGGTTTTCAAGCGTCTCCAAAAGCTTGGAGGGATAGTCGTCCACAGGCCGCACCTGTGAGGCCGCGAAGACCTGCGGAAAGGTGCGCTTGAGCACATGACGGTTTTCAAGCACGTATGAGACACCCGACGGGCAACGCAAGTTATCTTCCAGAACGTAAAACCGGCCATCACGGTCCCTTACCAGATCGGTGCCGGTGACATGGCACCAGATGCCTTTCGGCGGCGTGAATCCCTCGCACTCTTTTCGGTAGGTGCGGCTGGAGAGAATCAACTCTTCGGGTATCACGCCGTCTTTGAGGATTTTCTTATCGTTGTAAACATCCTGGAGGAATTCGTTCAGTGCATAAATGCGTTGCTTCAGTCCGGTTTCGATCTGCTGCCAGTCTTGGGCAGGGACAATGCGCGGAATGATGTCGAACGGAAAGATTTTTTCACGCCCCTCGTCCCGGCCGTACACATTGAAGGTGATGCCCATTTTCAGCAGCAGGGCCTCGGCAGCTTTCTGGCGCATGGCCAGATCTCCGGCTGGTAGCCCCTCGATTTTTTCTACCAGAAGAGAAGCTCCCGGGCGGGGATTACCGTCGGAATCGATCAACTCATCGTAGAAATCCCCCGGGTCGTAAGAACTGAAAGTTTCCATTGGATTTGTTTCCTTCATGGATTCAGTTGGTTGAGTTTTGAATGGATTTGAATACACTTTATTACCACTCCTTATCAATTAGCAAGTTGCTTGGGGAAAGGAAATGGCCAATCCTTCGCGTTCGTGCGCTGGATGCGGTAACGGTAGATGACTTCCCTGGCACATCAATATGCGGTTCAGGTTGCCTTAAGGAACCGCATCTGTCAGGTCCTGTTCAGTATTCATGTATCGATGATAACGTCGATGGCCTGCGACAAGCAATGCTGAAGAACCAGCCAGCTTTTAAAGTCGGTGACCAGAGCTTCTATCTGCGTTTCCATCGGATATTTTGCAGCCAATGCCACCGGTGTGCCCCTCGATTCGAGGCGCTTGAGGTGAGGTAGGGGCATGGTGCGTCCCCTTGTTGCCGGTGTGTTGGATGTCGATTGTATGTTCTGTCATACCGAAAGAAGGGACGAACCCTGTCGCCCATTCTTGACAAAAACAAGGGTTACGTGACAAGTAACCAGAGACGACACCCCGCAAAGGCATATTTGAAAACCCCGCAGGCACCCAACGCCCGGGGAAAACGGCTGTTGGCTTCGAATGGCTCAACATGGAAACTCCCCTCCACTGGGGCAGGCGCAGAGTGAGGTTGTCATGCATATGCGAAGGTGCTTATGGGGCCTGCTTTTGTTGCTCTTCATGACGGTTGGACTCCCAACCGGCATCAACGCCCAGGACCACACGATGTGGACCGACCTGGGGATATTTGGTGGCTCCATTAAGGATCTGGCAGTAGATCCGATAAATCCCGACAGGATATTCGCAGCGACCTACCTGGGAAGGGGCCTCTATTTGAGCGAAGATGGGGGCACCACCTGGCAAGCCCTGGAGATGCCCGGCACCATAGAGGGTGAAGACACCTTCAACGAACAGTTGGTTTCCTCAGTGGCCGTGGCGCCATCCAATCCCGATGTTGTCTGGGTAGCCCACAACTACTGGGTCGCCAAAAGCATCGACGGCGGCCAGACGTGGATCCATTTTACCAACTATGGCGTGCAGCAGGGATGCACCAACTGCGGCGGGTACTATGATGGGTGGCGCCTATGCTATGCCATCGCCATCGATCCTGCCGATCCCGATACGGTCTATGTGGGAGCCAGTGGCGCCAACGGATCAGATATTGGCGGGGCGATTTACGTTACGACCGATGGTGGAACGATCTGGAGCAAACTAAACCAGGGCGCCAATCTGGACTACCGCGTAGATGATTTGGCCGTTAGCCCGGAATCTCCACAAATTGTATGGGCTGTGACCAACTCCAACGGATATGGCGGCGTTTATGATGGAACGGTCTATCGCAGCGAAAACGGCGGCCAGACTTTTGCCGGCGTGCAGCCTAAACCCACGGTTGGAGGCATCGTCGCCATAGCACCCAAGCCGGACGATCCTGATGTCGTTTTTGTAACCGGCGGATATGGCATGGTTCAACTGGACTACGATGGCAGCCAGTGGATCGCTTCCTATCCGGTTCTTGAGAGTGCCATGGCCAGCGACGTCGTGTTCGCGCCGTCCAGCCCTAACACCGTATATGCCTCCTGGAACCGACCCAATGACACCTTTTGGAACGGTGATGGCCTGCCCAAGGTATCGCGAGGTGTTTTTGACGGCAGTTCGTGGAGCTGGGAAACCTTCCTGTCTGACTCCCAAAACGCGACGGCCTTCAATGCTTTAGCGGTCCACGCCACCGACCCCGGGACTGTTTTTGGCGGCGATTTCAGTTTAGGTGTCCTCGTCAGTGAGGACAGTGGGGAAAACTGGACGCCTACCAACGAAGGGCTGGATGCGGTGGTCGTGTATGACGTCGACGTCGATGACGCCAATACGGCCCATATGCTCGCTGCCAGCGGCTCCGGATTGTACGAGCGCGCCGATGCCGGCTCGCCATGGGTCAGGCGGCATATCGGCGCTTTCAGATCCGTCGAATTTCACCCTTCATCCAGCACCGCCTACTACGGTGGGGGCAGCGGTATTGTGGCCCGCACCACCGACAACGGCGCCACCTGGGCTTACAGCGATTCGCTGGGGTACGTTTATGTGCATGACGTCGCAGTAGATGCGCTGGATCCCAGCCGTGTCTACATCACCACGGGGCACTATGGTCAGCAGGTGATGAGAAGTACAGATGGTGCGGCCACATTCCAGGCTGTGCTCAGCGGCGTCAACCAATCCGGCCAGGCGTATAGCATGAACCGGGTCATCATCGATCCTCATGATCGGATGCACCTGTTCGCCGCCGGCGGAAATTTCTATTCGCCGTATGTGCTTGGCGACCTCTGGCAAAGCGGCGATGGCGGCGACACCTGGCAGCGCACCGGTTTGACCGATACCGTGGTCAACGCAGTCATTGTCGATCCGAGGGATCCCAACGTTCTCTATGCCGGGTGCGGTTTCAGCCAGAACTACCTTGATCCGGTTATGAAGAGCACAGATGGCGGGGCGACGTGGGCGTCAGCCTCATCCGGCATGCCGCCCGCCCGCAGAACTTTCTACAGCATTTGGGCGCCATCCGGTGAAGCGACGCCATTTGCGGTAGGTAGCTGGGGATATATTATTCGTTTCGACGGCAACCGCTGGGAGACGATGGAGGTGCCAACGGAGAGCACACTGTACGGCATCTTCGGTCTCTCCGGTAACGATGTCTATGCCGTTGGTGCCAATGGCGCCATCGTTCATTACGACGGTGCGGCATGGCAGCTCATGACCAGCAATACAAGCGCCACACTCTATAAGGTATGGGCCGCCGATGCCAGTAATGTCTATGCCGTGGGACAAGGGGGGATCATTCTGCATTTCGACGGCACACAGTGGTCGCAGATGATCAGCCCTGTTACTGAAGATCTCTATGAGGTGCGTGGAAACGCTGCAAACGATATTTTCGCCTCCGGGGTGGGCGGGATGATTCTGCACTACGACGGCAGCAATTGGCAAAGCATGAGCTCCGGAACGAGTGTCACCATCGGTGCTCTGTGGCCCTTGTCCGCCGCTGATGTCTTCGCCGTTGGCGATGATGGGGTCATCTTAAGATACGACGGGACCGGCTGGTCTTCCATGCAGAGCAATATTACAGGGGATTTGTGGGGGGCTTGGGGCAGTGCAGCGGACAATGTTTACGCGGCCGGCCCCGGCGGACACCTGCTGCATTTCAATGGTACCGCCTGGGAACTGATCGATCTCGAACCGTCCCGCTACTACATGGAGTTGTGGGGGGCCGAAACGGGAGAGATCTATATGGCGGATGGCAACAGTATCATATGGCGCTATGACGGCGAGGAGATCACGGCCTCAAGGGAACGGGGCACCTATTTTCGCTCGACTACCGATCTGGCCTTTCATCGTGTCAATCCGGATATCGTCTATGCATCCACATACCAGGCTGGCGTCCACATCACCCCAAACCAGGGTGGCGACTGGCTCAACCTGGGGGCCCCGATCAACAGCGTCTATGCCATAGCGTCCGGTAGCCTATATGCCGCCACCGCCAGCGGGATGTATCAACTCACCGGCACCGGGGTGCTGACCGGAGAGGTCAGCGATGCCCAAACCCTGCTGCCGATCGACACCGCCAAGGTGCTGACCGATCTTGGCCAGCACTGCCGATCCATTTCAGGCATTTACATGATGGTCGTTCCGGCTGGCATATATGACACCTTTGCTCTGGCCGAAAACTACGACATGGCCGTAAACGAAAACGTCACCGTGGTGGGCAGCGATGTGACCCGCCAGGATTTTAATATGGTGGCCGGCACCGCCGTCGGCCCGGCGGGCAACACCACCGATCCGGACGGATCTTCCGGCGGGGGTGGCTATTGTTTCATCGGTGCAATAGGCCTCAATTGAATTTGGCTTTAGAGCGATCATACGAACTTTTACGCTAAGGTCTCATATGCGAAGTTTAAAAGCGCTGGGTGCCGCACTTCTTCTTCCGGTTATCTGTTTCACCATTTTCGTCCCACCCACCCAAGCCGATACGATTTTTCAACAGGTGGGCATCGCCTCGCCGCCTGTGCCGGTCGGCTCCGGTGCCCGTGCCATGGGAATGGGCGGCGCGTTCATCGCCGTTGCCGATGACGCAACCGCAGCCTCCTGGAATCCGGGCGGCCTCATTCAACTGGAGCGACCGGAGCTATCCATCGTGGGGGCTTACGGTGTGCGTCAAAGCGACTATACTTCCGAGAGCAGGGGCATCGAGACCTCCTCCAGCGACCGGGAAGCATTCCTCAACTATTTCAGCGCCGCCTTGCCGTTCCATTGGCACAAGAACATGGTGGTCTCCCTCAACTACCAGCGCTTATTTGAATTCGGGCGCAGCCTAAACTATGACCTCAGCCTGGCTTCTCCGGGCGTGGCCCTGGACCAGCACGTCGATTACGATCAGAGCGGCTCTATCGGGGCTTTGGGCGTCGCAGGGGCATTGGAGCTGACACCGCGCCTCTCGATCGGCGTCACCGTGAACCTGTGGACCGATGAGTTGGGCTGGGATAACGGTTGGAGTGAAACCTACCACGTCAACAGCAGCGGCACCCAGGCCGGTGTGCCGGTGGAGATAGACACGCGCATCGACGAGGAGTACGATAAGTTTCGCGGCGTCAATTTCAATGTGGGGGTGCTATGGGAGACGCCTTCATGGGGAAAGCTGGGCGCTGTGGTCAAAACCCCTTTCAAGGCCAGCATGGTGCACCGCTTCGAGTTCAACGAGACCATCACCTATGGGCCGCCGCTTAACAGCACGACCACCAGCGGACCGTTCATCACCGACGAGGAGGTCACCCTCAATATGCCAGTCTCTTATGGATTGGGATGGTCCCGTCGTTTCAACGACCTCTTAACGGTCAGCGTCGATCTCTATCGCACCGAATGGGGGGACTATAAACTGGTCGACAGCCAGGGCAATGAGTTCAGCCCCATTGACGGACGTTTGAAAAACCAGTCCGATGTGGATGCCACCACCCACGCCCGCATCGGTGCCGAGTATCTGATCCTGCTGCCGAATAAGGATATGGCCCTGCCGTTGAGGGCCGGCATTTTCTATGACCCCGAGCCCGGAGAAGGGTCCCCTCGTGATTTCTACGGCATTGCAATAGGAGGGGGGATCAGTAAACAGCGCTACAGTTGTGACCTGGCCTACCAGCTGCGTTGGGCCAAAGATGCTGATGCCGGAACGCTGATCGCAGAGGCCGAGGCCGATGTCTGGCAGCACACGGTGCTGCTCTCTCTGATCTATTATTTTTAGTGGTATTTTTAGGTATTCTCAGGGCGCCTTCCCTATCGCTCCCCCCATCCCCCACCGCGTGCCTCAATGTCAGCCAGGCGAACGGGCGCCATACTGTAGCCGTTATCCGCTGCGCGGCGATACCACATGATGGCTTTCATCAAATCCTTGGCTTGGAAATCGCTACGTTCGAATTGGTCGGCCATTTTATATTGGACTGCAGCATCACCGTGGCGTGCATTCCAGATCATCACCTCGCGCAGGATTCCACGGCCGATGATGACAGTACTGATTAGCACCACTAGAGTTACACTGAAGTAGCGGATCACCAGCTTGGTCCAATTCTCGTCGACAAATTAGATCCAACACCACGCACGTTCGTCTTTCATGAATATCTCGGGATGCAGGTATGCAACCCATAACCAATTGAACTCAAGCCATCGCCGGAACCGGGCGCTATCGAGTTTCTATTGATGGACAACAATGAGTGTGATTTTTGTCTGCAAGATATCGAGAAAGCGTGCGTCAATACCACTAAAAGCGAGATCATCAGTGAAACAGAAACAACCGAAGAGGCATCACCATGCAGGCAGTCGATTACCGATACATTGTTGAAGAGCTGAAACGGTCGCTGGTTTGCCCGGAGGAAACGGACAAACCCTGTGTCGAGCACGTGAGGGAAAATGTGAGGAGTCGATTGGTCTTCTTGCTCGATGTCGACCCCGAATCATCACTGGAAACGGTGATCGATCGTCTGGCGGAGAAGTGGCGTCAAGATGGGTTGATCTAACGTTCAAAGCAATGATGCACAACAACAGGAGGCGTAAAATGCAACACATAAGTCTGATTCTTCTTTTTTCTCTGGTTTGCGGTGTTTGCTGGATGAGCAGTGATTCATTTGCCGCTAAGGCCACGCCGGCAGGCGCACGTGAAGTCTCCACCGCCACCGAGCACTACTGGGTTGTCGATGTCGACGGCGTTGAAAAGAAACACGGCCCCTACAGTCGCATGCATACCGATGGCAGCAAACTGGTTTCAGGGAACTATCTCGACGGAGAAAAAGACGGACAATGGGTATACCGCTCCAAGGCCGGTGAAATTATCAAAGAGGAGAATTGGGCCAAGGGTAAAAGGGATGGACGTTGGGCTGAGTGGTATGCCAACGGCAAAAAGGCTTTTGAAGGCGAATTTAAGCAAGACCTCCCGGTCGGCGTGCATCGCGAATGGCACATGGACGGAGAACGCAAAGCCGAGATCGAGCACCGCACCAGCGGGAGCGATGTCATGGCAGTGAAGAAAACCTGGCACCCGGACGGTAAAAAGTACACCCAGTATGAGATGCGCAACGGCAAAATGCACGGAGCGTATACCAGCTGGCATCCCAACGGACAGATTCGGGAACAGAGCCATTATGACGGCGGGCAGCGGCATGGCAAATACCAGGAGTGGTACAAGAATGGACAGCCCAAGGCCGAGTTTGCCTATGACCATGGTCGTAAGAAGGGTAAAGCCATCGAGTGGTTCGACAATGGGGAGAAGAAAAGCGAGGGGGCCTTCGCCGACGGCAAGGACGGCACCTGGACGACCTGGGACAAAACCGGCCTCGTTGTCAGCCAGAGGCGGTACAAATCCGGCAAGCCGGTTAAAGAGTAAATTTTAGAAGCAATGGGAGCGGGTAGACCATGACCATCCAAGAGATTTTCACTGAACATAGTAGAGATTCGTCGGCACCAACGGACGACCCTGTTCGGGATCTGGGTAGCGCTCCTGAACCTTCGGACGAAGGAGCGTCCCGAGCGCTCCAGGCAGACGAAGAAAATGCGTCGGAAAATACGGATAGGCCGGAAGTGCACCACCTTCCCTTGGCGGAGGATGATTCGCCGGAAGTGGAAGCCCTTCCCACGAGGGAGGCCGCATCTTCGGACGAGCAGCCCGCTCCCCCCACATCACACACCGGCCCCGATGGCGGAGGGCCGATGTCGGTGTCAGAAGCAGCTGAGAACGCCCAGCCGGTGCAGGGTGCCGCGTCAGAGGGTGCTTCATCGTCACAGCCCGATCAAGGCAGATTGGGGTCAATAGACGATGCCATCGAAAATGCCCAGCCGGTTCAGAGTGCAGATGAAACGTCCGCCGATGGTGACGCTCAGGATGTGGAAGTAAGCCGCCCCGAAGTCACTTTTCCGGACGAAGACACTTCTGATGTGGAGGTCAGCCGACCGGAAGTCACCTTCCCGGACAGGGCATCGAGTAGCTCATCCTCGGCGGTACAGTCAAACCTGATAGAAAGAGAACCAGCGGTACAGTCAAACTTGATCGATAGAGACCTTTCGGAGAGTACCGAACCGGGTAGGGAAGGTCGGGGGTTCCCTCCCATGCCGCAAGCTCCAGGCGTCTTTCCGCCGTCCTTTCAAAGCACTATCGGTTCTTCAGCCACGCAGGGCGTTACCGGACGGACGCCGGGTCTGTTGCGGGGGGCACCCGACGAGATCTTGCCGGCGGATGGCGAGCGTTTTGCTTTTGCAGTTGCCGGTATTCAGTTTCTGGTCGTCGACTTCACCGCCCGCAGCGGCCTCTCAACACCGTTTCGGGTCGATTTGTCCCTTGCTCTGGAGGAGTTGTATCCGTTGGACGAGGTCTTGGGCGCCGGGGGCACCCTTATGCTGGAGATGGGTGAAGGCGAGCAATACATCAACGGCATCGTGAACCGATTTGTCCAGACCGGCGTCAAGGGCAATTACAGACTCTTTCAGGCCCAACTGGTGCCGCAGATGCGGCTGCTGGGCCTGGCGCAGGATTGCCGGATATTTCAGGAGATGACGGTTCCGGAGATCATCCGCGCCGTGCTCGAGGGGGCCGGAGTACCGTCAGACGGCTTTGAGTTCCGCACCCGCAACAACTTCATGAGAAGACCTTACTGTGTCCAGTATCGTGAGAGTCATCTCGATTTTGTGTCCCGCCTGGCGGAAGAGGAGGGACTTTACTACTTCTTTGAACACGAACACCGAAATCACAAACTGGTCTTTGGCGAGGGAACCCTGGCCTATCAGAGGCTGGAGGGCAACCATACCTTGCTATACCAACCTGCCGAAGGACTTGCACCTGAGGATGAGGTCGTTCTCGAATTGGAGCTGGCCCAACAGCTGCAGCCGACCAAGGTGACATTGCGCGATTTCGATTTCAAACGTCCCTCCCTGGAGATGACTGCCGAAAGGGATGAAAACCGAAGGGAAGAGAACGAGCGACAGCAGCGCACCTTCGAGTGGTTTGACTATCCGGGGCGTTACATTGAACCCGATTTGGGAAATCGCTACGCCGCCATACGACTCCAGGAGCGGCTGAAAGATCGCGTGGTGGCTCACGGCAAAAGCACTTGCAGCCGTTTTCTGCCCGGTTATATTTTCGAATTGGACTGCCACGACTGCGAAGGTGCCAACCAGGAGTATGTGTTGGTAGAGGTGGTGCACGAAGGTCGCCAACCCCAGGTCCTGGGCGAACAGGCCGGCGCCGACAGCGCATTCAGCTACGCCAACCGGTTCACGGCCATTCCGGCCGAGGTTGCCTATGCGCCGGCGCGCAAGACACCCAAGCCGATGATCAACGGCGTGCAGACCGCCATGGTGACCGGTCCACGCCGGGAAGTGATCTACACAGACGAATACGGGCGCGTGAAGGTACGCTTCCATTGGGATCGCAGTGACTCGCACGGGGAGGACGCCTCCTGCTGGATCAGGGTGGGCCAGGTGTGGGCCGGGCCCGACTGGGGCGCCATGTTCATACCCCGGGTGGGCCAGGAGGTGATGGTCGAGTTCGAAGAGGGCAACCCCGACCGGCCTATCATCGTCGGACGGGTTTACGACGGCGCCAACATGCCGCCCTACAGCCTGCCCGAGGAGAAGACCAAAAGTACGATCAAGTCCGATTCAGTGGGCGGCAGCGGGTTTAACGAAATCCGCTTCGAGGACCAAGGCGGCAGTGAAGAGATCTTCATCCATGCCCAGAAGGATTTCAATCAGGCCGTGGAAAACGACATGGAGACCCGGGTGCTGCACGATCAGCGCCTCAACGTGGAGAACGACCGCGCCAAAACCGTCCAAAACAACGAGACGATCATGATCCAGAACAACCGGAACGATACGGTCGAAAACGACGAGACGGTAAGCATCGGCGGCAATCGGACCACCGAAGTGGGACGCAACGAGCAGCAAACCTTCAATGGAGAGCGCCGGGTAACCGTCGGTATGGAAGACAACCTGGACGTGTCGGCCAACCGTTCGGTGCGCATCACCGGCAATCATCTGCTCAATGCCGGTGGTGGGTGTACCATGGAGACGACCGGACAGATGACACTGGTGGGCAACACCGGCGTCGAGGTGAGCGGCACAACGGTCTCGATTACTGCCGCCCAGGAGATCGTGCTTGGCGTTGGTGCAAATCAGATCAGGTTGACTGCGGGCGGGATAGAGATCAGCGGTATCACCCTCAAAACTGAAGCGAGTTCGGCAAACGAGATCAAGGGAATGCCCGTGATGATCAATTGCTGAAAGGGTGTTGAAAGGTTGCTGAAAGGAGTTGCGCCATGACAATGCCGGCTGCCCGAATTAGCGATATGCACACTTGCCCGATGGTGGACCCCGGCCCCAAACCCCATGTCGGCGGACCGATTGTCGGGCCGGGGGTCGAAAAGGTCATCATCGGAAATTTGCCGGCTGCCGTGGTAGGAGATGAAGCCGCATGCGCCGGCGCACCCGACAAGATCGTCACAGGCTCGATCACGGTGCTGATCGGAAACAAACCGGCGGCCCGCATGGGAGACATGACGGCCCACGGCGGTGTTATCGTTAAGGGGTTACCGACGGTTCTTATCGGTGACGGCGTCGGATCTGCACCGGGACAGCTCGAAGTGCTGGAGGCCGCGGCCCAGAGCGGCAGTGCCTTCTGCCCCGAGTGTGAAGCCGCCAGGCGGAATAGTGGTGGGTCGGAGAACCCGGTGGATGGGATAGGGCAATGACGCGTTTCAATATCAATAGCTGGCCCGGGGAAACGGTCAAAATTTCCCAAAATGCCGATCTGTGGGAGGTTTTGGAAGCGTATGCCACCCAGGATAACGCCACCCTGTACGCATTGGTCGATGCCGCCCGCAGCGATCAGGTGCTGCCGAGGCTGGCATCCGGGCAAAGCGACTATCAAAGTCTCTTCGTCGGCACTGAGAAGGAACCGCTCTTCAGTGCCGGTCCGTTCTTGATCTCTCCGGGCGGGGATCGAGCGCTTCTCAAATGGCTCACCACGGAAGCGTGGGGTGAATCGATGGTGCTGTTTGTCACCAGCCAGGCGCCCTGCGACCAGTTGCTGCATCACTTGCAGTCCCTGATCAAAGCCATCACCGAGGAGAATGACGAACGCTTCTTTCGATATTACGACCCGCGCGTGCTCAGGAATTACCTGCCCAACTGCGACACCGACTCGGGCTGGCGCTTCATGGGACCAGTTGCACGATTGATGGTCGAAGCCGAGGAGGGCGGACGACTGCTCTATTGGAAAAGAGAGTCGCTGGGCTGTGTGCCGGCCTGCGACGATTCCATATGGCGGCAGCCGCTCTATATCGATGCTGATCAGTTGAGGATCTTCAGGCAGGGTGCGTTCGCCGAGTACAAAGCAGGACTGAAAGCGCACCTGAAGGTACGGTTCGCAAAACAGATTGAAACACTTCGGCTCGATGACGGCGACCTCTCCCAACTGGTTACGAACGGGATCGACCGGGCCCGGATGTACGGCATACGAACCCGGTTCGATGTGCGCCGCTTCGTCGAATACATGCTGTTGCTCGATCCCGATTTCGACCTCAACCCCGATTACCAGTGGGCTGGGAAGATCATCTTCACCAACGGCCTTGCCGGCAGGGAGAAGATGGACCTGCTCGACCGGGCCGTGGTGCTGCAGACGCTTCAGGCGCAACGGAACCGATTCGATGAGGAGATAGGCGCATGAGCCTCAGACCGTGCATGCCGCTGGACCCCGAGATCGCCGAGGCCGCAGGGCGCGATCTGGCAGCCCAGTACCGTGATGAGCCGCGACCTAACTTTCTTTTTGACGCCGACGGTGAGGAGCGCCCCTTCTCGTTGGAGGAGCCGTGCTCCCAGGCGATCTTCGAACACTTCGTGAATCTCTATGCCGAAAACGGCGGAGAGGTTGAAGCCGTGCCTGCCAGCGATACGGAGACGGGCGAATCTACAGCCACCTGTCCCGAGTCCGACCGCCGGGTGCAGATCGTCGATCCCTGGGAGCGGGGCATCGCCAACGTAAACTGCACCATACGCCTCGAGGATGGCCATGAAATCAGCGGCGTGAGCGACGGCGAGGGGTACATCGATCTGCCTGAAGATTACAGTGGCGATGTGGAGATGATGATCGAAGATCAACCTTTCGACGTGATCGAGGAGATGCCCTTTTGCAGCAGTGTCAACCCGCAGGAGGGCTATACGCTGGACAACGAGGAAGATGAACACCTGAACGGCCAGATGGTCTTCAGGATTTGACGCTTATGGGTTTGGATAGAATGGGAAGGGCCGAATGACCATACGTCTGCATATTCTGGATACACCCTGGAACAATGCCGACCTGATGCAATGGTGGCGGTGGCAGTGCAGCATGAACAGCCATGATCCCAACTGCGTGCACTCCAACCCCATGTTCGTGCCGCGATACTGCATCACGGAGAAGCAAGCGTTCGGCGCACGCGTGCTGCTTTTCTGGCGGCAAATTTATCGTCGGACGTGGTCTTTGGGCAGCAGCACCAGGGGGGTCTCCTTTCAGGTGGGGCGTCAAGTATGGTCCTGCGGCCAAACCGATGACCCGGCCTTCAGAAACCCATCGACACGCGAAGCGTTTACGGCAGCATGCAGCAGCGCAGTTGCAAGGGCCAGGGCGCATTACAACCTGGGGCAATACACACCGACCCTAACAGATGGCGCGGTGCGATTTCACGCTTTTTGCGAAAACAGCTCCCAACAGGATATGTCGGCTTTTCAAGAGGCTTACACTGCAGGGACGAGTGAACAGGTTTCGCCCGAGGCCGTTGAAATCAACACTGCAGCCAGAAGGTATAACCCCACGGAAGTCGGCTATGCGCCGGTTGCACGCATCAACGCACTGCTCTCTACCGATGCCACCACCGATTGGGCTGTCACCGCCGACGAGGAGGATCATGTGATCGCCATCCTCTACAACGTTCTCATGCGCGGCGTCAGCCATTGGACCGTCAGTACGGCCGTACCCGTTCCCATGGCCTCCATCGAAACCGTGCGTGCAGCCGTGTGCGCCGGAGAAAGCCAGGCCGACAGCCACATCCCCGTCATTAACGTTCGCGAACTCCATCGCATTCTATTCTATTGCAACGCCTCGAGGTTGGAAGGCCATATGCAGGATCACTGGACCGCCGAAAACAACAACCAGAAGTACATCAAATTGCTCGAAATTATGGACACCTGCATCCGACGCCGATGTGTCAACAGTCACGGTACCCCCTGGCTATCCCTATCGACAGCAATGCTTCAGCGGAATCCTTCGCATTTGCTCTATTGACTTACGGGTAAAAATGTTGCTCTTATCCATACCTTACCTGAATCGCGAAGTTGCCGATTGAATTGCTTCGCTCATTGCCTCCCATGCAAGGTCAATTCCAGACTTAAGATCCTCCCAAGCGTGTTCACCTGAACGGCTCATTTTTGAAAGCTTTTCTTCAATGTCATTGCGTTTCCGTTTAAGCGCTTCAATCTGTTTTTGGTATTCGATTCTGGCATTGGCTTCGACTTGATTCGTTTTTGCATTGAGCTTATCGATGTCCCTGTTCCACTCATCGATTTTGGCATGCATTTTCTGGATATACGCTTCCCTTTTTCCCATAGTGACTTCCTTTCATAAGTGATATTGCCCTTGGAATATATTATTTCCTGGTGCGTATGATGGTGACGATCAACCAGAGCCCCAGGATAACGGACAACAGGTAACCGATCACACCCAAAGCAGGTAACCCGAACAGGAACGGACCAATTCCCGTTGTGATGATCATGGACGAACCCATGATGATCGCCCCCGTAATAATTGCCATCGTCAGGCGATTGGAGGCGTTCTCCATAGAGTGGGAAAGCTGTTCCAGCTTCTCGAGGTCCAATTTCAAACCCAAATCACCGCTATCCAACTTGCTGATGATTTGTTGGATCTGCCTCGGCACATCGCGCTGGTAGGCCCAAAGGTTGGCTATGGAGTTGCGCAGGTTGCGCCAGATGACATCCGGCTTAAAGCGCGCCTTGGCCAGTCGTGATACAGGCGCTTTGATTTCCGCAACAACATCCAGATCCGGGTAGGCTTGACGTGCCGATCCTTCTGCCGTCACCAATGCTTTGATCATAATGACATAATTCGTTGGCAGTCTCAGCCGATGTCCGCGTATCAGGGCCATTACATCCATCAAAAAATGACCCATATTCATCTCTTTGATGGGGACCGCATGGTAGGTATCGAGAAGTGTCAGCGCATCCCTTTCAATTGCTTTCGGCTGGACGGAATTTTCTCTGGGCTGGCAAAGCCGGATCAAGCTGTGCGTGAGCGCATCGCTGTCGCGATCGACAATGGATCTTAGAAGCTCTGTCAGTTCGAAACGATCTTTCTCCGTCAGGCGCCCCACCATGCCCCAGTCAATGATGCTCAAGTTCATCTCTTCTGTCACCAGGAGATTCCCTGGGTGCGGGTCGGCGTGGAAAAAGCCGTCTTCAAGGATCTGTTTGACTGCCGAGGCCAGCCCTTGCTTGGCAATGCGCTCATTATCGAAAACGGAGCCTGGGGTCACCTCGCTATACCTCGCCCCCTGTACGAATTCCATTACAAGTAATTTTTCAGTGCAATAGGGTTCATATACATCGGGAATGAGAATCGGCGTATCGGCTGCGAAGGAGCGTGCAATTTTCATGTTTCGCAGCTCGGCGGTGAAATCGATTTCCGTCATCAGGTGGCGTCGGACCACCTGGACCAGCTCGGGCAGATCGTAGGCCTCGAGCTCGGAAAATGCCTGATCCAGAAAGCCAGCCAGGGTCTCCAGAATATCAAGATCGGCGCCGATCATTTTTTTAATGCCTGGCCGTTGTACTTTGACCGATACGATATGCCCCTCTTCTTTGAGCACCGCTTTATGAACTTGGGACAAAGAGGCGGCTGCAACCGGAGAGACGTCAAAAATCGAAAACAGATCGTCGATAGGCTTCCCCAGGCTTTCATGGACAACCCTTTCGACCTCACCGAAAGGCATCTGCGTCACCTCATCCTGCAGCTTTTCAAATTCGAAGAGCAGCTCCTTCGGCAGCAGATCGGATCTCAGGCTCATGATCTGGCCGAATTTGATAAAAGTGGGCCCCAACTCTTCCAAAGAGCGGCGAATACGTTCGTAAATGCCCACATCTTCATCCGGCACACTTATCTTGCGGACCAAATCGGCGCCTGGGAGCTCCATTCTGCGTACGATTTCTTCAAATCCATATTTAACCAAAATAGTGACGATTTCTTTAAACCGCTTTACGTTTTTCAGATCGTTTAGGTGCATGTCCCCGTCCCGATAAAGATTCCCTGTCTACATTTGTCTGAACTGATGTGTTCAGTCATCCTTAGATATGATCGTTGTTAATTAAGGCAACCGCCTGAGGATATATCAAACAATCAAAGGTAGCCGTTGCATGACGTGTGTCAAGATAGGATCGAAACGGATAAAGATGTGAGGCCGCTATTTGACCTCATTGGAAGTGTGCAGCACTTGGATGCCACCTCGGTCAGGTTCGGATAAGAGACCTAAACCGAGATGTTTCGACTTTCCCGGGCCGCCTCCTGGGGATCGACGCGCCAGGTGAAGAGGGGGGAGATCAGATAGAGAATCATGAACAGCAGACTGACCTGGCCCAGATAGGGCGTAAAGGCACAGATGATAAGCATCAGAACGATAGAGCGCCCAATCCATGGCTGGCGGCTCATGGCGCGCCCCATGTGCATATAGTGGATTGGGTAGAGGTTCATGATGATGGCTGAAAAGAGCATCATTACAGCGGTGAAATACCCCCAAAAAGGGGCCCACGCCGGGAACGACTCGAAAGCCTGTTCGTAAATCACCAGCGGCGAGAGCACGAACAGGGCAGCAGCGGGGGTTGGTAAGCCCTTGAAGAAGCCTGGGATGGGGGCTTTGTCGATGGTGAAATAGACCAGACGCGTCAAGCCGGCAAGCGCGTAAGCGAAGGCAAGCCAACCGATGGCGACGGATGAGAAGCGGCCATTTCCAAAATCGGTCAGAGCAACATAGAAGATCCAGGCCGGAACAATGCAGAAGCTTATGGCATCGGCAAAGTCGTCCATCAGGCTGCCCAGATTGACCTTTCTCTGTGATGGTGATTCCGCCTCCGGCAGTGGTTCGGTTAGCCCCAATCGTCTCGCCACAGATCCATCCAGTTTGTCGAAAGTGGCTGCTCCGATCAACATGAAGTACATCTCCCGGAACCGTCCTTGATAGGCGAAGAAGACGCCGATCAACCCCATCATGGCATTCATCACCGTCAGGGCGTTTGGAAACACAGAGAGGATTTTGCGCCTTAAAACCTGTTCGCCAAAACAGAGCTCGTCGAGGCAGGCGGTGCCGTACTTGCGGCAGTAAGCAGCGATAGAGCCGAAGTTGATGATCAGGAACAGAATTTCGATGAAGTAGAACGTTCTCAGAGGCAGCGTGCCCATCCATGAAATCCCATAATAGAGCCAGGAGGAGGGGCCTTCGGGCACATGGAAGGCATACGCGTAAAGCAGTGCACTGACCGGCGCCGCCACAATGGTGCGCAGTCGGGTAAATTCCTTGGATTCCGGTTCGGTGCCCTGGCGGATGGCGAAGCTGCGCATGAACCCGGCAAAATTGTCTCTGATCAGCACGGTGACGCAGAGCAGAAGCACGAATATGGCGTGCAGCAGTTGGGGACGGGAGGGCTGCTCTCCGATGAGGCGCCACATGGTCCCAACGGCGATGACCGGAAAGATGATCGAATAGACCAGCTTGTCCATGATACGGTCCGCCAATGCTGCCAGTGACGATTGCGGCTGATAGCGAGCAGCAAACCACCCATCGATGAGATCGAAGGTCATGGATACGACCAGAAATGTCACCCCGAGGGTGTAAACCGAAGGGTTGTGGTTCCACATCACCGCCAATGCGCATATCATTCCGGCGAAAACCAGTGCGGGGCGTCCATACACCAACATGGTCGTTACTTTGGCCGGTATTTTGGTGATCATCATCGAAGATCTGCCTTCTTGATAGGAATATATCGAGTGCAATTTTTGAGTATACACCAGCTCCGGCTGAACTGCACAGGATAAATTGTTTCGACCCGAGGCGCTGTTTGCGGTGTTATTGGGTTTTTCAACCGGCAACAATGCAGGCGAACAGATGTGATCCTGGCCTTGGTCCGCATTCCAGCAGCCCTGCAAGATGAAATCAAGCTTCAATGCAACCACGGAACATTAACGCTCCCTTTTGCAAAAGGGGGACGCCGTTTCCCGTAATAAGCTTTACTTGAGTTTTATAGGGAATCGTATCATTATTAAAGTGACAAATAAATAGACCAACTATCGTTATCCTGGACACGATCCGGAATCCAGCAATTGCCTGGATAGCCCTCAAACCTAACTGTGTGGCCGGCATTCGCCGGAATGACATTTAATGTTGTTTTTAGTTGCCGGGTTAATAATAATGCCCATTGTTTGGAAAGCACTGAACCTTCATCTTCTTTGATACGCTCCTTTTAACGAAGCTTCACCATCTCCATCCTCCATTAACCTAAAGCAGGAGTTACTCGATGAAAGAGATAATTGAAATCATTGCACGGGCGCTGGTTGACCAACCTGAACAAGTAAGCGTTACAGAAATATATGGGGCCCACACATCCATATTGGAGCTTAAGGTCGCCAAGGCGGACATTGGAAAGATCATCGGCAAGCAGGGGCGCACTGCTTCTGCACTACGGACCATCGTAAACGCTGTTTCGGCGAAAGAAAAAAAAAGAACCATGCTGGAGATTGTGGAATAACAACCGGAAGCCGAGCTTTTCATAAAGCTTTTATTAGAGGAGAAGGACGGTATGAATGGAGAAGAGATCAATGCAAAGGCGCGGGCGTTATCGCTGCGCTTTACTCTCAGAAGTTCGGTAGGTGGATAACTCTATGAAACAGCCCAATTTTGGCTTTTTGCGGGTTCCGCCGACGATCTTGGCAACATGAGCTGCTGTGGCGATCTGCTCCTGGGTCAATCTTCGAATCACATCCTCGGCAGCTTTGTCGTTCAGGCGGCCGAAACAGTTGGTCATGGAGAACGCCTGGGTGTTCCGCCCCCTGACCAGTAGATGGTCTTTTTAGTGCCATCTTTGCCCGTGTCCCATAGCAGACGAATCCGCTCCCCCTCCTTGAGTCTTTCCAGCGCCGCCTGCCGTTCGCTGCCGTCGATGTTTCTGTATTCGCACCCCACCGCTGGTGTGCGGACCGTTTCGATAAGATCCCTCTTCTTCGGCTTGCACATCACCTCCTTCAGATTGATGCGTTCGCTCTTCGACCGTTTGGAGGGAATCAGCAGACGTTCAAGGGTGTCGATAAGACCCATCAGATACCTCTGGGCATATTTGATTACTGTTTAAGATAGTCCGGTATCTCGTCATCGTCATTGGTTTGGGATCGATTCGAGTCACTGAAGAATGACAAGCAATACCTAAAAAGTCAATATATTATATGAAATTCATTAGTTGCGGTCATTTAGCCCAACGGGCGCATTCTCAATCATCAGCTCGTCCAGGTGGTACCCTGTCCTGCGTGCCCCCCACTTTGGCAACGTTTTCTATTTCAGAATCCCAGTTATTAAAACGGCAATATAATAGACCAACGATTGTCATCCTGGATTTGATTCAGGATCCAGTAAACGTCTGGATAGCGCCAAGGCTTCACTGGGTGCCCGGCTTTCGCCGGAATGACGGGGATTGTGATCTTTAATTGCCGGGTTAATAACACAGGAAGAGAGAACATTGGCTTGATTCCTTCGCAGTATCAGGTTTAAACTTACTACCAGTCATCGTTCAATCACCATTTCTACACGACACATTTTCTCCTCCAACTGAAAGGCAAAGCAAATGACATTTCAGAATCAACGGTTTTGCGATCGCAAAAAGGGCGGCATCGGCCGACGGGCTCTCTTCAAATGCATGGGAGCCACCGATGATGATCTGGACAACCGGCCCATGATCGGCATCGCCAACGCCTGGAATGAGCTGGTCCCCGGCCATGTGAACTTGCGGCAGATCGCCGAGCACGTGCGCAAGGGGATTTTTCAGGCAGGGGGCACGGTAGCTGAATTCGGCGTTATCGGCGCCTGCGACGGCCTCTCCAACGGACATGCGGGCATGTACTACTCTCTGCCGTCGCGCGACATGATCGCCAGCAGCATTGAAATAATGGTCTTATCGCACCGCCTTGATGGGCTGGTCATGATCGGTTCGTGTGACAAGATCGTACCGGGGATGATGATGGCCGCGGCCCGACTCGATATCCCGGCCATCATCGCCCTGGGTGGCCCGGCGCTGGGCGGTGTTTCCTTCGACAACCGCAAATCGGATCTGACGTCCCTTTCCGAAGGCTTTGCCATGTACCGCAGCGGCAAAATCAGCCAGGAGGAGTTGTACCAGTTGGAGGATCTCGTCATGCCCACATGCGGCTCCTGCTCCTTTTATGGAACCGCCAACACGATGTGCTGTCTCTCCGAGGCGGTCGGTTTGTCGCTGCCTGGCTCGGCCACGATACCGGCCGTCTACGCCGAACGCCTGCGGTCTTCGGTCGATGCCGGCAAAGCCATTGTTGAATTGACGCTGCAGGGCACCACTGCCCGCGACATCATTACGATTGATTCGCTCCGCAACGCCGCACGCGTCTTGATGGCGACCGGCGGTTCGACCAACGGTGTCCTGCACTTGATTGCCGTCGCCGTTGAGCTGGGCCTCGAGGCGGAGATGATGATGAAGATCCTCGAAGAGGTCAGCGAAGATACACCCCATGTCGCCAAGATCAACCCGGCATCGGAATATGACATGGAGGATCTCTACCGGTCCGGCGGCATCCCACAGGTGATGAAAGAGATCAGTTCCCTTTTGAATCTGGATTGCCAGACAGTCACCGGCAAGACAGTCGCAGAGAACCTTGAGGGTCACGCTTCACCCTTTGAACCCGACCGCAGGGTCGTCAAAACGATGGCCGCCCCCTTCAATAGCTCCAAGGGACTCGCCGTGCTGAGAGGAAACCTGGCGCCCAATACTGCCATCACCAAACCGGCGGCCATCGATCCTTCCATTATGACCTTCACAGGCACCGCCAAAACCTTCGACTGCGAAGAGGAGGCCGGCAAGGCTGTCCTGGAGGGACGGGTTGCCGCCGGCGACGTGGTGGTGATCCGGTACGAAGGCCCAAAAGGCGGGCCAGGCATGCGTGAAATGGCCAAGGTGATGAAGTATATGTACGGCGTTGGTCTGGCCAAATCAGCGGCGCTGGTCACCGACGGGCGGTTTTCCGGCACCAACAACGGCTGTTTTGTGGGACATGTCTCACCCGAGGCTTCCGAAGGCGGACCAATTGCAATTGTTCGCGACGGCGATAACATCACCATCGATATTCCCAACAACACCTTGACCTTGCACCTGACCGACGAAGAGATCGCCTCGCGGTTTCAAACATGGCAGCCGCCGGCGCCGAAACACGATACCGGATTTTTAAGCCTTTACGAGCACCTGGCGGAATCTGCCGACAAGGGAGCGGTGATGCGGATCAAAAGGAGATAAGGGCAAACATCGGCAGGTAGGACCAAAAGCGGAACAGAGCGTGAAATTCGACCCTCGGGGCTTATGCTCAGGTGAGTCTATGTTTGACCAATACGGGTATTGTCGTTATATTTTTCTATGTTACCTCATTTATGGGCATAAACGCCTAAACGATTGACTATCTAAAAAGTCACGCCATATTCATCAAAACCCTACGGTTCATTGGGGAAAAGAGGGCCCAAGTCTCACGCTGACCGAAAGGCGGCATACTGGAAGCGTTCAATTCTTAACGTGCGCAAGCGCTTAACCTAGTGGGAGGCCAAAATGGCCACATTCACCCAAGCAAACGAACCCCGTTTCACCTTTAAAATCGCCGGAACTGAATTGATGGTGGCCGATCTGACCGTCAGCGAGCAGATATCGAGACCGTTCGAGGCACTTTTGAGCCTTGCGTCCGAAGATGAAATTCATTTCGATGACACGGTCGGAAAACCGGCTCTGCTGACGATGGAAAACGGTGATGCGGATCGCTACGTTCACGGCGTTGTCGACCGCTTTATCCAAAATGGCATTAATGGCCGATTCTATCTATATCAGGCGCGGGTTGTCCCCCAGATCGAGCTGCTCTCTCTGGAGCAGGATTGCCGTATTTTTCAGGACAAAAAGGTGCCGGACATCGTCGAAGAGGTGTTGGCCGAGAGCGGTGTGACGTCCGACCTGCTGGATGTGAGACTCCAACGCACCTATGCGTCGCGCGATTATTGCGTTCAGTACCGTGAAACTGATTTGGATTTTATCTCCCGCCTGTTGGAAGAGGAGGGGATCTTCTATTTTTTCGAACACAGCCAGGAGAAGCACGTCATGGTGCTGGGAGACGGCACCGTGAATTATCAGCCTATCGCAGGCCAGGCGCAAGTCGTCTTCAATCCCGGTGGTGCCATGGTGGCCGTGGAAGAGGCGGTGGTTGCCTTTCACCTGTCGAAACAGATCCGCCCCGGAAAATACACGGTGCGGGATTTCAATTTTAAAAGCCCGTCCCTGGAGTTGACCGCCGACAACAAGGACAGTGAAAACACAAAACTGGAAATTTACGACTATGCCGCCGGGCATCAGACCCCGGAGGCCGGGAAGGCCATTGCCAAAGTGCGTCTGCAACAGGTGATGATGAACAAGGAGCGGGCAGAGGGGCGTAGCGTCGTGCCCCGGTTCATTCCCGGGTTTACTTTTACGTTGAGCGACCATCCGATGGACGCCTTCAATCAGGAGTATCTATTGGTCGGCATGGTCCATAACGGCGCACAACCCCAGGTGCTGGCGGAAAAGGCGACGTCGGACAGGGGCACCAGCTATGACAACACGTTTATGGCCGTCCCTTCGGCCGTGACCATCAGACCCGAAAGATCGATTCATAAACCATTGGTCGAGGGCGTCCAAACCGCCATCGTCACCGGGCCGTCCGGCGAGGAGATCTATACGGACGAACACGGCCGCGTCAAAGTCCAGTTTCACTGGGATCGCTTGGGTGGGAAAGACGAAAAGAGCTCCTGCTGGATCCGGGTCAGCCAGTCCTGGGCCGGGGCCGGCTGGGGGGCCATGCACATCCCCCGTATCGGCCAGGAGGTGATCGTCGATTTTATCGAAGGCGACCCCGACCGGCCGATCATTACCGGCCGCGTCTATCACGGCACCAACACACCACCCTACGCGTTGCCTGATGAAAAGACCAAAAGCACCATCAAGTCCGACTCCAGCAAGGGCGGTGGCGGTTCC
Source organism: uncultured Desulfatitalea sp. (assembly GCA_963668675.2). Classification (GTDB taxonomy): domain Bacteria; phylum Desulfobacterota; class Desulfobacteria; order Desulfobacterales; family Desulfosarcinaceae; genus Desulfatitalea. Next base: position 208,240 of record CAXXMB010000001.1, read on the forward strand.
AATGAATTCAGGTTCGAGGATAAAAAGGGCAGCGAAGAGATATACATCCACGGCCAGAAAGACTGGACCATTGCCATCGAGAATGACAAAAACCAGTCCGTTGGAAATAATGAAACCCTTCAGGTGGCCAGCAATCGAACCAAGAGTGTCGGCGCGGACCAGAGCGAAACCATCGGCAGTAACAAGACCATCCAGGTCGGGGCCAACCATACCGAGAGCATCGGCAGCAATATGACCGTAACCGTTGCCGCCAACAAAAGTGAAACCGTCGGGGTCAACTCCGCTGAGACCATCGGTGCGGCCAAAGCGTTGACGATCGGCGCTGCCTATCAAGTCACCGTCGGGGCTGCGATGAACGAAACTGTGGGTGCCGCAAAAGCAGAGGAGGTCGGTGCCCATAAATCGGTGGCCGTGGGCGGCAATGTGTCCGAAGCCATAGGGGGCAGCCGCGCTCTTTCCCTGGGAAAAGATTCGGATATCAATATCGGCGGAAAGCAGATCGAGAAAGTGGGCAAGGAACACTCTTTAGATGCCAAGAAGATTCAGTTAACGGCCAAGGATCAAATTACGCTCAAGACCGGAAAGGCTGAAATCATCATGAAAAAAAATGGTGATATCACCATAAAAGGTAAAAAAATCAGTATTAAAGGAAGTGGCGATGTGATCGTTAAAGGCAGCAAGATCAAGGAGAACTGAGATGAATAAAAAGAGGGCCAATGTTGTCGACTTGAATCCGCAGCGAGATGCGGATCGTTCGAACGTCTCTGTCGGGCGCATCGTGGCCGTCACGGAGGAGGGTCACGTCTTCGTAGAGAGCCCGTCCGATGGTATCGGCAGAAGGCAAGCGCGCTTCATCGACGGAATGTTTTCAGCATCCGGTGCCGAGGTCGCCCCAGGTGCGCCGGTGCTGTTGTTGTTTGAAAATAACGACCCGGCCTTGCCGATCATCGTAGGGCTGGTGCGCGAAGTCGTCGCGCCGACCGAAAAGCAAACCCTCGACGTGAAGCGTCCCCAGGATGCATTGATCGATGGCAAGCGAATCGTTTTCGACGCCCGGGAAGAGATCGTGCTGCGATGCGGGAAAAGTGCCGTCACCTTGCGCAGAGACGGCAAGGTGGTCGTGAAAGGCACCCAAATCACCAGCCGTTCGACCGGCCGGCACAAAATCAAGGGCGCTTCGGTCAGCATCAATTAGACATCATCCAAGATTCGGGATCCATCGATCCAAGATGTGGAGGTGAATGATATGGGCGTCACCGTGGGTGTGAACAACTTGTCGGTGGTCCACAAAAGCAGCAGCGGTGTGACCATCGCCTTCCCTGATGTTTGTAAAACGCCGACCCCGGGAGGACCGGTTCCAATCCCCTATCCGAACATCGCCAAATCGTCCGACACGGCCAAAGGGACGAAGAAAGTGAAGTGCGACGGCAATCCGGTCTGTCTCAAGGACTCCAATTTTTCCATGAGCACCGGCGATGAAGGCGGCACGGCCGGCGGCGGGGTGATATCGAGCAAAATCAAAGGCAAAGCCGAGTTTGTCAATTTCTCTTTCGATGTGAAATTCGAAGGCAAAAACGTGGCGCGGGCATTCGATCTGATGTTGCACAACCAGAAAAACACTCCGCCGTTCCCCCTTTTGCAGCCGCCCATCATCGGTATACCCTCACCGGTCAAGCCCGTGTGCACGATCTGCGATAAACCGCTGAAGTAGTAGTGCTATCGCCGACCTGAAATCAGGTCGGCGCTTTTAAATACGAAGTATAGAAGGATGATGATGGCTGCGATGAATCTCATGATCACAGGCTTGGGAATGATCACATCGGTCGGCTTCGATGCGGCCAGCTCATGCGCATCGATCCGCGCCGGTTTGAATCGGCGCCGCGAAATCGATTACTACACCACGCTCGACACGGAGACCATGGATGCCATCCCCGTCATCGGTTGCCCGGTGAGCGGGTATGCCGACGGCTTCAACAAAGTGGGCCGATGGATTCGGCTGGGCCTGGGATGCTTGCAGGATCTGATCGATCAGAATGCCCTTCCGGACAGAACCGATACCCAATTCTGGTCGAAGACCGGTCTCATCGGCGTAACACCGCCTTGCCGGGAACCCAGAATCGATGCCGATGAGGCGTGTACGCCGAAAGACGTCCTACGCGCGTTTCTCCATCCGCTGATAGATCTGTTGGATCGCCCCATTCCGGAATCCAATCTTGAAATGGTTTGTGCCGGTCATAGCGGCGCCGTCATGGCGGTCGATATGGCCCCCGCCATGATGACCCAAAAGGGGCTGGAACGGGTCATCGTTCTTGGGGTCGACTCCTACCTCGATCCTGAAAGCCTCGATTGGCTCTCGGAAAATCATCGGCTCAAGATCGAAAGCATGCCGACCGGTCTCATGCCGGGAGAAGCCGGCGCCTGTTTCATGCTCGAATCGGAAAGGGCGGCCCAAAACCGTCGGGCAGAAGGATTGGCGGCGGTCGTCCAACCGGCCTTGGGCACCGAAGAGAACCACTACTACTCCGACGGATCGAGCCAGGGCGTGGCCCTTGCCGGCGCCATCCACCAAGCTGTCGTCAACGCCGGTTTGGACGGCCCCTTTGCCGGCGACGTGATTTCTGACATGAACGGAGAAACGTGGCGGGCGTATGAGCTCGGATCGGCGCGCATACGCCTGTCGTCGGTTCTGTCGGAAGAGGCCGACTTCGTCTTTCCGGCAGACTCGCTTGGAGAGGTCGGAGCCGCCAGCGGTGCGGTGGCCATTTGCATGGCCGTTCGTATGCTCCACCGGCATTACAGCCATGGGGATACGGTGCTGATTGCCTCCAGTTCGGACGCCGGACCGGTAGGCGCGGTATGCGTTCGAAATGCCATCACAACATCTTGAAATATTATTAAATATTAAAATTGATGGAGATGCGACGCCAAAATGGGAAAAGATAATCACTTCACAGATGAAGAGCTCGAGGAGTTGCACCAACCGAAAGATGGGGCTGAAGGCAAGGGGTGTTTGATTCGCCATCAACCGCGCACCGAAGATCATCAGTGCTCGCATCAGTGGCAGGCACGGGTCAAGGCCGAATCGGATGACACGGTTTACAATTACCCCGCCTACAAGAAGCTTTGTGGCTCGGGGAAGTTCAAAACAGCAGCCCGGACGGCCAGATCAGGCAACCCGTTTCCACGCGATTATGCCGATTTGATAAACGGTGATTACATGAAAGAGAGGCCAACCCATGAGGGCAAAGAGTGGGACCTTGGCAAGGGGCGGAATTTCAATCATTGGCTAAAACCTTATTGGCACAATGCCCATCACATCATACCCAACACGGGGTTGAAGAGAGCCATCAATGACAGCGCGGATGAATATGAGGACGCTCGTTTACCGAATATCATCCGTTACTGTCTGCTAAAAGGGTCTTACAATCTGAATGACCAGGTCAACATGATCATTTTACCCCAGGGAAGGGTCGTGGCTGAGACCCTTGGACTGCCCCGGCACCTTAAAGGAGATGAGGTTGGACCCGACGAAAAGAAAGAGTTTTTTTCTCATTTGGATTACAGCCAGAATATGAAGAATAAGATCGATAAGGTGATCGTAGAATACGTTGAATCCCTGGAGTCTGCTTTAGAGAACCATCCCGAGCCACCGACAGCCCTGTCAAAATCGAAATTGGAAAGAATTTCTAGAATAACATACGACTCCATCAAGAATATAAAACCAGAAGATGCAGGCAAGGCATTATCAGACTTAAACCTATAGGGCTATGAAAATATTCAACGACGGAGATTTTGATGAGATATTTCCAGATTAATAACTTGGGTGACACACAGGACAGGAGCCTATCCTTTATCAGCAATGGTGTTAAAAAAATGGGATTAGCGTCCTATCGGCCGGCCAAAGGAAAAAGAGTTGGTGACAAGTATCCGGAAAATGCAGAGATTCATTTGCAACCGGAAAATCCTGGTATCAAACTGCCCAATTTGATCGGAAATACCAAAAGCCATTTAATTGTCAATACTGCCATGAAGGACACCATTCTTGAGTATTGTCCTGGGGGTGAGGTGGACATTGAGATACTTCCTTTTACGTTGATCAATCATAAGAAAAGGGTCCACAGCAAGGACTATTGGATTATCAATCCAATCGGTACGTTCGACTGTGTGAACCGCAGCGCAAGTGAGATCGAGTTCTTGGATGATGAGATAGTTGGAGTAGACAAATATGTATTCGATCCGAAGAAACTGGAGAAAGCACCGCACCTGTTTAGAGTACCTGAAGATCCGACCGAGTATTTTATCAGCCAGAGTCTGGCAAAGGCGTTTCAGGAGAAACAGTTTACTAACATTTTCTTGATCGAAATAGAGCAGTCCGAAGAAGATTAAGTTGAGCTTAGCGACAAAGGTGAATCGATGACCTCCCAGATGTTACCAATGATCATGGCCAACGCGGAATACGATTTGAATAAAGGGCTGCCCTTTGTCCAACAAGGCGAAGCAGATAAAAAAATCTACGAACTGGTCTGCAGGGCATATCGCGCGAGGGGTATCTGTCGATTGTTTCTGGAAGGGTTGCCCGGGCCCCTGCATGCCGATCTGCAAAATAGCGGTAAGACCTACCTGCAGTATTTGAAGTCGGCCCGGGACGACGAGCTTGCTACGAGCAAAGGGATATCGTTTTTCGACAGCATCGCGGGTAACGATTTTGAAACCGCGCGCCAAATTGCCGCCCATTCACGCCATACATGGAACAATGACGAGGAGTATGAAGACGATTTCCTCTATGTTTATTTCCTGATGAAACACTTTTTCATGGACGGAGGCGAAGACGAAATCGAAAAGATACTTCAGATGTTCGCCGATCTGGTTGGAGACGAAAGCAGCCCAAGACTCGATGTGTGCCAGGCGTTTGTGAACAGTGACGGTAAGGCCTTTGACGAGGCCTTAAGCGATTTAATTCTCGAGTATCAAACGTATTACCAGGAAGGATTCGCAAGGGACGAAATTCTGGAAGAGGTTTGGGCCACCGAAGGACATCTGTTTATCGAGGGGCTCGCATTGACCCGGCTGGGTGAACTGCTGAAAATGCCGGTGCAAAAAGAGTATGCCCACATTCCCTCGATGGCCCGTTATTAAACCGGCAATTAAATAGGCCAACCTTTGTCATCCAGGACTTGATCCGGGATCCAGGAACGGTCTGGATTCCGGCCTCCGCCGGAATGACGATTGCTAAGGTAATCAATTGCCGGGTTAATAAGGCAGCTATGTTGAATAATTTGTGTTGGAGCAGATCGGTACGTCGGGACTTGTAAGCAGGGAAATGGATGCCATGGGATATCCTGAAATTGAAAACAGTCGCCCTCATGAGGTCAAGCCGCTGTTTCTGACCGATGAAGAGGGCTGCCCGCTGTTTGTGCCGGTGGTCAAGGGAACCTATGCGATCGATGGGAAAAGTGGGGCGAATGGCGGTCTTTCGCTGGCCCAGGTTCAGGAACCCGTCAACATGGAGGGAGAGTATTGGGGGGATGCGGAGACATCGAGCTATAAACACGAGCCGGAAGTGGCCTTCGTCAAACCGGCCACGGATGTCATCCTCATCGGTCATGCCCATGCCCGTAAACCCGGCGTTTCAGCGCTTAAGGTCTTGTTGAACGTGGGCCCGATTCGGAAAACCGTCGCCGTTTTTGGTGACCGCTTCTGGTTCAAAAGTATGGGGATCGCCACTGCGACCAAACCGCAGCCTTTTGAAAAGATCCCGTTGATTGCCGAACGGTCCTTTGGAGGGTGGGATCGACGCCATCCGGATCCGGCCAAACACAGTTTCGAACCTCGCAATCCGGTTGGTGTCGGCTTCCATGCCAAGCGCAGTAATTTGGAAGAGGGGCGGCCATTGCCCAACATCGAATATCCGTCTGCCCGCATGAAGCATTACCGAGACACACCACCACCAGCGCTCTTCGGATACGTAAGCCCTCATTGGCAACCCCGGGCCGGCTTTGCAGGCACCTATGACGGTGCCTGGCAGAAGTCCAGGATGCCTTTGCTGCCCAAGGATTTTGATCGGAGGTTTCTGTGTGGTGCGCCATCGGATCAGATCGTTCCCGGTTTTCTCCGGGGCGATGAAACGGTTGCCATATCCAATGTTACGATGAACGGCAAGCTTCGCTTCAGCTTGCCGGCCATACCACCGGCCGTTTGCCGCGTGCGGCTCAGACGGGAGCCGGATCAGCAACTGAAGACCAGGTTGGACACGGTCATCATCGACGCCGATGAAATGCGTCTCTATCTGCTTTGGCGCGCTTTTTTAAGGATTCCCAAAGGGTTTGAAGAGGTGGAGGCTGTACAGATAGACTAGAACCTATCTCAGAAAAGTCTTTTAGCCCAGGATTCATTTTTTGAGACAGGTTCTAAAACTTTCAATTATTCTCTAAACGGGCTGCGTACATGGCTGTTTCCATTCATACATTCTATAACGAGCTTTATGAAGAGCACCTCGAAGAGGCTTCTTTCCTATACGAGCAGCGCGACAGTTATTTCCATGACCCTGGTATCTCCTGGATCGAGATCCAAGATCTGGAAAACCGCTTCGAAGCCCATATCGACGCCCTTGTGATCGGGGGAGACGCGGCGTTGGAGATTTGCGCGGTGCAGACCGCGGAAGGGGACTCCGGAGAACTGCACGCAGCCATTCGCACCTTCTGCCGGCAACGGCGGATAGATCTGCTCGAGCAGGTGCTGGATGATCTGGACATAGAAGATGAGGAACGTGTGTCGGCCGCCTGCGATGCACTCAAACACGAGTGGCCAAACACGTGGACTGCAGAGATCGAACGACTGTTCCGGGAGCACCCGGCTGGCGCAAAGGCCGTTCTGCCCACGGTGATCGGATATCGGAGACTGCCGCTCGACCCACTGCTGGTTAGCCTGTTGTCGGACTGCCCGGAGGCCCATCTTCATGCCCCGATCTGGTCGCTGGGGCGGCTTCGAACGACGCATCCACCATCCGTAAGTGCGCTGACCCCTTTTCTGGAACACCCTGATCCGATCCTCGGCGCGGCCGCAGCGTTGGCCCTGATGCGAATGTCCCAGCGCCTGTCTCTAAGCTGTGCAACACAACCTTCCGAAGCCTGCGACTTTCGTACGTTGCTGCAGATCATGCTGGCCGGCGGGGCACGCGACACCGCTTTCCTGCTGGACCGACTCGGCGAAGGTGCAGGCGATATTGAATTGGCGCTGGGGGTGTTGGGTGATCTTCGCGCCATCATGCCGCTCATCCAGCGCCTCGAAGACGACACCGCTGCCGGCAGCGCCGCATTGGCCCTGAACTTGATCACCGGGGCCGGGTTGTACGAAGAGGTGTTTGTGCCCGATGAGGTCGACCGCGATGAGCTATTGGATCATGAGATCGAAAAACTGGACCGGGGAGAACCGTTCTATCCGCCCGGACAGGCGCCGGGAACCACCATCGTGCGACTGTCCCAGGATATGGCGACATGGCACGTCTGGTGGAAGGAGAACAGCAACCGTTTTCGAACCGCTCTCCGTTACCGCAACGGCCGGCCGTTCACACCGGATTGTCTGCTCGAAAATCTGCGTCACGCACAAAGCCCCTATTTTGTCCGTCAAACCGCCTATGAGGAGCTGGTGGTGCGCTACAAGATCGATGTGCCCTTCGAAACCGACATGCCGATCCCTGGTCAACTGACCGCCATCTATCGTATGGCGGAGATCATCTCCCAGGGAAAATCACAATGGCAAGCGGGGCAGTGGTATTACGCTGCTGATATAGTGAATTAACGTCCGCCTGCGTGTCCATGGATAGTGCCCATGGATAGTGACAGGCCGAACCACAGCCCATGAATGGAGGAGCTGATGCCATGCTGATTCAATCCGCCGTCGGTGCTCTCTTTATCCTTTTCGCCCTGGTGATGGCCGGCATTGCCATAAAGAACGGCCGAGCCCCGGACGGACACTGGACCATCGCCGCCCGGACAAGGTTTAAAATAGCCGCTGTCTTTTCCGTTGTAGGGGTTGTCCTGGTAGCGATTGGGATGGCTTAGTTCGGGCTTCGTTTTGTACCCAACGCTTAATTTTCTTCCCTTCATCGACCGAAAGTTCGCCCACAAAAACAATATCAATGTATGTCAGATACCAAAGGCCGACTTCGCCGATGGTGAAAAGCATCGCATTGGCAGGTTTCACTCCGAAATATTCATGCCCCGGCGGAAGTTTGCCTTAGAAATTTGGTAAGTTAAGCCTAAAAATAGATAAACAGGTTTGACGCATAGCAGACTTTCTGCCATATTTAATCCCTAACTGGGAAATACTATCGCTTTCTCTTTCTGATATTGAATTGAATCTCGATGCTGGACGTGAGCGGAGCAGGGGGGACGATGAAGCGAATCTTGTAAGGTTGTTTGACTGTTTTCTTCTTTTTTCGATGGTAACGGCGCTTTGCGCATACGACTTCAGCGGTTTAGGGAACGAAGATATAGGAGTATTCAACGCGCAGGGCGACCGATTTCTCGTCAGTTCCGCTTTCGGACAAGACGGCACCTCTATTTACTACAACAGCAGCAGTGACCTCGAAGAAGGCATCATCATCAAAGCCGACGGCACCCACCTTGTCAGCTTCGACTTTCAGGAAATGACCTTCAGCACCTGCGATGCGAACGAGACCGTCTCCATCTCCATCACCGCAACACTGGTCGGCGGCGGGACCGTGACGCACTCGGTCGCAGGCTATGCAATGATTTTCGGCAACACGTACGACGGTAGCCGGCGCGTTGTCTTCGCACAACAGGGAAGCACCGGGACCCCCGCCATTGTAAACGGCAATGCCTTCACGGGGCAATCCGATTTCATCGCGGCCACGGATATCGGTGGCGGTTGGCGCTGCGTCTATAACGATACCGGCCGCACGGTCAACATCACCGGCCTGCGTTCCGATACGGCCTACCGGTTTGCTGTCTGTGAATACAACGGCACCGGCGGTGGTGAAGCATACCTGACCACCAGCGGAACCAACCTGCTGAACGCTACGACGGAAGGCGTCACCTCCGCGGTCACCTGCGATTTCAGCAACCTCGGTTCGGCGACGGGGGGCGGCTTCAAACCACAGGGTGGCCGTTTTCTGGTCAGCGAAGGGTTCGAACAGGATGGTACCGGCATCTATTTCGACAGCAGTGCAGAATCGGAATCGGACATCATCATACGAAGCGACGGTAGCAACCTGGTCTCCTTCGACCTTATCGATCTGGTCATCTCCCCCTTCCAGGAGGACCGCACCATTTCCCTGTCCATAACGGCGCAGTTGGCCGGAGGCGGCAACCAGAGCCAATCGATCACCCAATTTGCCATGCTCCATGGCCTTCAATACGCCTTGACGTTCATGGGCATGGACTTCAGCCTATTCGATGATGCTACCGAACTCTCCATCGCAGTTACCATTCACGAAAGCAGCGTCAACAACTTCTCCTTCGAAACCATCACACTGGATGACATGAAAGCACCCGGCACACCGCCGACGGTCTCGACACAGGCGGTGACCGATATATCAGCCGATGCGGTGACCGCCAACGGCACCATTGAAACCATCGGAGAGCCTGCGGCCGCGGCCCATGGGTTTGTATGGAACACCGGCGGCGTCCCCACACTGGCCGATAATTTCTTCGATCTGGGTGGCGTCTCTCAAGGCAGTTATAACAGCACCCTCGCAGGGTTGTCCGCTTATACAACCTATTTCGTAAGATCGTACGCCACTAACGTTACCGGCACTGTCTATGGCAACCAGGTGACTTTCACCACAAGTGCCGTCATCCCTGTTGTGGACACCCAGGCGGTCAGTGCCATCGGTGCCACCAGCGCTAACGCCAGCGGGACCCTCACCGAACTGGGAGCGCCATCACCCACGGCGCACGGGTTTGTGTGGAACACCTCGGGCAGCTCCACCTTGGCCGACAATACGGCCGATCTGGGCAAGGCTTCGTCCACCGGCGTGTTCAACAGGGTCCTCAGCGGCCTGTCGGCTCATACGATCTATTACGCTCGTGCATACGTCACAAGCGCTGCCCAAACTCGATACGGGAATGAAATCACCTTCACTATCTATGCACCGCCCATTGCCGCAGCCGGAGGGGACCGAACCACATTATCCGAAGAGATGGTCACGCTGGACGGCACCGGATCGACAGACCCGGATGGCAGGATAGAGGGGTGGCAATGGATTCAAATAGAGGGGCCGACCGTGGCGCTGTCGAACGCCGATACCGCCACTCCGCAATTTGAAGCTCCGCAAGTTGATGACGGCAGCGAGATTATCGTGACTTTAAGGTTGACCGTCACGGACAACGACGGACTTACCGCTTTAGACAACTGTCAGGTAACAGTCAGCGCGAACTCATCAGGAGGGGGCGGAGACGACGGCGGCTTTTGCTTTATCGGGACGATCATGGGAAACTGACTTCGGGTCATACCCAACGCCTTATCTTTTTTCCTTCATCATCTATCAACTCTCCGAACAGTACGAGGACAATATCTGCCACATACCAAAGCCCAAGTCCGCCAATGGTGAAAAGCATCACTTTGGCACTTCGGGCTTTCCCGGCATAAAAACGGTGGACACCGAAGATACCGAAGCACAGACATAATATAGCGGCCAACAGTCTACTTCTTTTAGATATGAAAAAATCGTTCTTCCCGTCAGTAACCGGTCTGTCTTTGCCCAGATGATCTGTTTTCCATTTTGTGAACTTATGCCTTATGTCTTGTGGTGCAAGAATTACTTTATAAGCATGAACCGGCTTTGAACTGACTTTTACCGACTTTTCGCCGATATATTCATACCCTAAAGGCAGTTTGTCTTCGATTTGGTCATAGGCGGTCCGTGAGATACAGATGCCGCCCGGATCGGCAATCGTCTCCAACATGGCCGCAATGTTGACGCCGTCTCCATATATACGGTCATCGTCAGCAACAATATCGCCAAGATTGATGCCGATGCGAAACTCCATTCGGCGGTTTTTGGGGAGTCCTGAGTTTTTGGCTTTGAGCTCTTTCTGGATGGCAACAGCCGCCTGCACACCTTCTACGACGCTTGCAAACTCCGCCAGAATATTGTCTCCGGGCATATCCACCACCCGACCATGGTGTTGCCGGACCAGCTCTGTGATCACACCGCGACAGCTGTTCAACATCTCGATGGTGGCCAGTTCATCTTCGCGCATGAGGCGGCTGTAGCCTTTTACATCAGCACTGAGGATGGCGGCAAGTTTTCGTTTTACGTATTTATCCTGCATATCGTACTACCAGAAAGTCAGCGCTTCTTTTTTATTTTTTCGATCTTTTCATCGTGTAATTGCCAGAGGAGGATCCGAGCGTATGCATGATCGTCCAACTTCCGGACCCCTCAAAATCGGAAAGATTTCCCTTGAACGTTCCATTGGTCGACGATAAACCTTCGGCCACCGCGGCGTGGCCGTTGAGGTTGGATTCCAAAACGCCGTCCTTGATACTGCCATTCAATGAAAAGTCCGCTTCCCCCGGGCCACCGAGGTGATCTACTATCTCACCGACTATATTTCCACTAACCGAGTAGACACCTTTTTCAATTTCTACTCGCCGTAGTGTCATTCTGAGATTTCCACGAGCCTGGCCAGTGAATTCCAGCTCCCAGAATTCCGGAACGGCACCTGTTGTCGCATCAGGTGCCATATTCGCACAATCCAACAGACTCAATGAAACAATGAAAACAAAACATAAAATCAGGCTGTTTTTCGTTTTGATGATGCTACCCATTCATCAATCCGTAAAAGAAGGTGTAGGACTATTATCCGGGCCTCGCCAAAGAGCCATTAGATATTCAGCGAGAATGAAAGCGTATTCAAAATCAGTAGAACGCGCTTTTTGTAGCAGAATATTGCCGCAATCACAATCAATGCAGGAATATTAATGGAACGTGTTTGTTATTCTGATACGAAGAAATGGTCGCTGTTGCGAAAGACGCCTTCGATGCCCTCGTTGGAGAAGACAATCTGCCACAGCTGATTCATCTTGGCGCGAAAGCCACCGGCGCAAGAAAGCAGGTAGTAAGTCCACATCCGGTAAAAGCGTTTGCTGTAATTGGCTTTCAGCCGGGCCCAATTGGCAATGAAATTGTGATACCAGGCCATCAAGGTTTTATCATAATAGTGGCCGAAACTTTGCCAATCTTCCAGGATCAGCAGGCCTTCGGCCGCTTCGGTAATCTGCCTGGCGGACGGGAGCATGGAATTGGGGAAAATATACTTTTCTACCCAGGGGTCGAGGCTTTTGGTCGATCGGTTACCGCCGATGGTCTGCAGCAGGAATAGTCCCTTCGGTTTAAGGCAGCGATGGACCGTTCTCATATAGGTGCGATAGTTTTTATGCCCCACATGCTCAAACATGCCCACTGAGACCACCGCATCGAACGCGCCATTCAGATCCCGATAGTCCATCAATTCGACCCGGACGTCCGGTTCACAGCATTCCGCCTTCACGTATTCCGCCTGCTCGCGCGATACGGTCACCCCCAGAATCCTGGCCCCATGTTCGCAGGCAGCATGTTTGATAAACCCGCCCCAACCGCAGCCGATATCCAACACCCGCATTCCGGGCTTTAAGCCGATTTTCCGGCAGATGAGTTCCACTTTGGCCCGCTGGGCATCTTCCAGCGTGGCGGCATCACACCAGTAGGCACACGAGTAGTTCATGTCCCGGTCCAGCATGGCCAAAAACAGATCGTTGCCGATATCGTAGTGCCGCTTGCCCACCACAAAGGCCTTGGCCCGGCTTTGGGCATTTAAAACCAATGCCTTCAAGCCTGCCCACGGAGCGCTCTTAATAACCGTTCCGGCCTTTTCATGCACACGATTTTCAAAAAGCCTGGTAAACATCCGATCGAGGGCAGGGCACTCCCACCAGCCGTCCATGTAGCTTTCGCCAAAGGCCAGGGACCCGCCGGATAAGACCCTCTGATAAAAACCGGAATTCAACACCTGAATATCCCAGGGCCGGTCACCGTTTATCTTGATATCAGCGGAGTCCAGCAGCTTGCGAATGACGGTTTCTTCTTTTGATCCGCTCATGATATCCTCCCATCTTGACTTCCGAGGATTATAAAAGAGCCGCTCTACCCAGATGGTTAAATCGATTAGCCGCCGCCAAAAGGCCGGCCGTTGAATTCCAAATCGAGTCCGAGGCCCCGTTACCGGAATGCGGACACATGACACAGAATTTCAGATCACATTGAGCGTGATGCCCATGCCGATAACGTCAACACCACAGGAGTGAAAGGAACGAAGGCGAAGCCGAACGAATCTTCCTTAAACACAAGGCGACGATTGCGATTTATTCTGCCGGCACTGTGAATCCGGTTCATGGTGTGGCCCGACGCCGATGTTTATCACCTACCAATATTCATAAATTTGCCTGCTGTTAGCAAGCACAAATTTTCCGGGGAGAGCTCTATTTGAAGCCCCCTGCGACCGGCGCTGACGAATATGGTTTAAAAGTCTCTTGCCGATGCGTCTATTACGGTTGTCAGACCTCTCTTTTGTCCAAGGGGGCTTACCCCACCGAGCATGTACCCGGTTGTTTTTTCGACGATTTTCTTATCCGCCATAATCACTTTCTTGACACCTGCGGCTTTTGCGTACAGCTTCAAATTCAATTGCTTCGATACCGGTAAAACCGCAACGGCCAAATCGCCACCACCAAGGGCCACCACCAGTGTTTTGAAAACCCTGCCGCTTCGAATGCCCAATTTGGTTGAAGCCTCTTCACCGTATGCCGGCGATGAAGGGTCATGCTCGTATTCATGAACACGGAAATCTATTGTTGCCCTCTTTGCTATATTGATGGCGGGTGTCATTGGCGTATTCGTTTATAAGTGCTTACGGTGCAATTTGCCGGGTGCCTGGAAGTGAAGAAGCCCTGCTCCTCAGCCGGTGACAATTTTCGGGTCAGGGTATCCGGTCCAACTCCTTTTCGTAGCACTGAGGGCAGATCCCGTGAGAGGGCGTTGCACCGCAGATATCGTTGACATATTTTTCGATCGTTACCCACTCTCCCGATTTTTCACGCACCTTCTTGCAGTAGCTGCAGATCGGATAGATCGTGCACAAATCATCAATCAAGCGATCCCGGAGGTCTATCTCCTCTCTGGATAGAACAATGCGAAGGGAGAGCTCGATCATCCTCTTGATCTGCTTCACCAGTCTGATGTGCAGGTCATTGTGGGGGTTGTGTTTGTTGTCGAGGAAGCATACTGTCCCGAACTGCCCGCCATCAGGGCGATCGATGGGCATGCCAAGGTAGGAGACCATGTTCAGGTCAACTGCAGCTGAGTTGGTTTTCCACTTAGAATTTTCGAGGGCATTCGGAATCAGATTCAGCCCTTTGCTCTTCAGCGTATATTCACAGTACCATCCGGAATCGGGGTACTGTGACTTGCATGCCGCCGGATAAGGGTTTCCCTCGGTCTCGCTTGAAAGTAGAATTTCAATTTCATTACCATCTACGCGCGTGATCAGACCCGCGGGAACGGCAAGGATCTCAGCTGTCTCATCGAGCAGTTTCTGCCATTCAATAAGAATGTCTTCGGTAAGCTTTTCACGACTGAATGGGTTTGTATCCATATTTTCCATGTCCACTTTCCCTGCTTAATTTTTATAGCCCGGCGGTGTTTTGAATCCACCAACCAGCTCAGACAGCCCCCGAGCGAAATCTATGGTGGTCCGGTCCTCGAAGCTGGCGCCTATTATCTGAACACCGACCGGAAGGCCGGATCGGCTCAATTCAACCGGCGCTACCGTTGCTGGCAGGCCTGACACAACCGCCATATAGGCCCAAGCTAAAGTTTCTATCATTTGCTTGTTCTCTTCGTTTACCAAGAAACTGCGTGACAATAAATCCCCTGTGTGGTCGTGAGGAAAGGCAACGGTGGATGAAACCGGCGTAAGCAGTACATCATAGCGTTTAAAGAAATCAGCCCACAACGCCTGCTGTCGTTTTAGCCGGGCGATAAGTACCTCCGCCAACGGCAACGCACGCATCTGCATTTGATCGTAGATTTCCAGCCAACGGGTTGCACTCTCCTGCAGAAGGATTCCGGGGCGCGCCGCCTCGTCTATCTCGAGGCCGGCGTCGCGCAGCCGCTTTAACATCAGTTGAAGAGAAGCCGAGACTTCTGCATCGATTTCAGCTCCGTGATAGGCGTCCTCGAACCAGACCGCGACACGGTAATCGCTGAATCGATCTCTTCGCGCGGGCAGGAGATTGGATCTTTTCCGGCCTGATTGCGTGCTTTCCGAATTCGTCAATACATCCAGGGCAAGCTCCAAATCGCCGGCACTTCGCGCCAGAGGGCCCACTACAAATAGGGGAATCGCAGGCATGTATTCCGAAGGAAGCTGGCCGGGCATGGGTGGGATATGTCCATATCTGGGAACGATGCCGAAGGTGGGTTTGTGCCCAAAGACCCCGTTATAGTGGGCAGGGAAACGAATCGAGCCCCCGATGTCGCTACCCAATTCAAGCGGCGTGAACCCAGCGGCCAGTGCCGCACCTGAGCCTCCCGACGAACCGCCGGGCGTTCTGGACAGATCCCAGGGATTGTCGGTGGTGCCATAAACTTCATTATAGCTTTGAATATCCATCGCATGGTAGGGAACGTTCGTTTTGCCGAAGATGATGGCTCCTGCATCGATCAGACGTTGGACGGCGATCGCATTATGCTTCGGTATATGCTCTTTCAAGATTGTATCCACCGATGTCGCAGGCATCCCGACCACTTCGAATAGATTTTTCACCGTCATCGGAAGGCCGTGAAGCGGCCCCCACACCTTCCCCTGCGCAAGGGCTTTGTCCGCATCCATCGCTCGTTGACGGGCAGCCGGCAGGTCCATCGCCACAACTGCATTGATATCGCCATTGTGGTGCGCGATGCGCTCGACGTAGCGGTTGAGAAGCTCAAGAGAGGTGACCTCACCGTGCCGAATTGCGCGCGTCAGCTCGGTGGCGGACTTGAAGCACAACGGTTCTATCGCCTGGGCAGGTCCGTTGTGGTGATTCAAGCAGGTAAACAGAGCGCTGCTAAGAACCAAGATTGCGATGAGTTTAGCCGACTTTTTAAATAGGGTCATGGTTGTTCTTCTTAAAATCTACCGAATAGATCCCAATAAACTGATATGTTCAGGGTCTCCCCAATAGTCGCGCTTCTTCCGGTGCGCTTAAGCGATGGGATGGCCAATTAGCCCTAAAATTCCGTCAGCAATGAATTGAACGGCAAGCGATGCCAGCAGGACACCCAGTAATCGCTTTATAATGGAATTTGCGGTTTCACCAATAAAACCGGCAATTTTTCGGGACAAAAGAAGTGTGATCAGTGTCAAGGCCAGGATGAACACAATCGCAAGTGTTGTGGAGAATAAACCCCCTTCTATTTGGCCAGCCTTGGAAAACAGCAGAATGGTCAGTGTCAGACATCCAGGGCCCGCCATAAGTGGAATTGAAAGTGGAAATACCACAATATCGTTTGATGGTTTATAGGTGCCGCCCTCGTGTGAGGTGTCAGGCCGAACGACCATGCTGAAAGCCGTATAAAAAAGAAGAAGCCCACCTGCAATACGGAAGGCCTCGATCGTAATGCCGAGTCGGGCCAGCAGATGCGTCCCGAAAAAGCCGAACCCCAGGATGACGAGCAAAGAGAGGAGCGTTGCACGCAAAGCGATTTTTCTGCATTCCAAGGCATCCTGGCCGGCCGTCAACGAATTGAAAATAAGGGCTACACCGAGAGGGTCTATCACAACGAAGTATGCAACAACAGCATTGAGCAAGGTTTCCATATCGAGTTTATCTTTTGGCCAGAGGTTGAATCAATCGGCGGGTGTACTTGCCCGCCTGAATAGTTTGTTAGGCGCCTTTAGCTTATGCACATACCTCATTTCGGGGAATAGCGCTTTATCTTTGTCGACATCAACCATTATCAGGCGGAGCAACTTAGATGGCTTATCTAATCCGATATGAATGAAGCCGGACTCCTTTTCATCCTCCCAGGCCCACGTCCCTGAGATTGATGCGTCAATCTGTTCTTTGTCAGGATTTGTGAGAGGGTTTTACGAATCGGAAACACAGCCCAATATGGAAAGGGACAACAGCAATATAAATAAATAACGCATACTTTTCCCTTCATACATCTGTTGGAAGTGAATCTACCGGCATATATCAGCAAGCACTCCATCGATCAGGTTTTCCAGATCCCCGGGGCTCAATTCAATTTGCAGCCCCCTGCGGCCGGCGCTGACATATATGGTGGCATGTTGTTTGGCCGAGGAGTCGATAAACGTTTTGAGGCGCTTTTTTTGAGCTATCGGGCTTACGCCCCCTAACACATATCCTGTCGAACGCTCCACATCGGATTGGGCAGCCATAGCAGCTCTCTTTGCACCGGCAACCTTAGCGATGCGTTTCATGTTTAACATGCAAGAGACAGGAATTACCCCCACAGCCAGTTCATTGTTATCCAGGCTCACGACCAGGGTTTTAAAAACCCTATCCTCTGGTACCCCCATCTTTTCGGCCGCCTCTGATCCATAGGATTCACTCGATGGGTCGTGATCGTACTCATGCACGAGGTGCGAAATTTTTTTCTTTTTCGCGAAATTTATCGCTGGCGTCATCTTTATCTCATGCGATTAACGGCGCCGCAAATCGGATGGCAAAGTAGCGTATCGCATTTGCCATACCATTTTTAACTGCCGTTTATGTGCCCTGTAACTCGACATGGCAACAACGAAAAATAGCATTGCCACAGCATTCATAAAGGTCATCTACTTCCTATCCGATATATATTTACTGCAAAACGGGCCAGTCAACTCTTAAGATTTGTGTGTGCTTTGCTTTTCGGCCTTTGGAAGGTTCATTGTTCGCCCGGTAACCACCCGAAACATAAATTCGATAAAAAGAGCAGTGCCTACCATTGCGAACAGAAACCAAAGCTGTCCGGGTGAATTTTTCCAGGTCTGCCAGATCAGACTCCCTAGTGCACCAAGACAGAGTCCGACTCCGATCAGCGAGAGAGGGCGGTTGCTCCCCGTGTCGTCCGCCAGTGCCACGTTCGCGCCATTGACCGCTGCAAAAATTAAGAGGAACCCGGCACTTCCCATCATCGACATACTGGAAAGGTCGGCCAGATTAGCGATTAACAGGGTAGCTCCTGATGTAATAAACAGCCCACCCATTGGCTTTCCCCATGTCTCTTTCTCCAACATGCTTGGCAGTTCGCCGTCTTTTGCAATGACATAACTCAGTCGGGCAGCACCGTAAATCGTGGCATTGATGGCGGAAGCCGTTGAAAGCATGGCTGCTATGGCAATCAAGATGAAACCTGTTTGCCCCAGGGATGGTCGGGCTGCCTCAGCCAGCGCATAGTCTTTTGCATCTACAATTTTGTCGACAGGCAGAGACCCAACGGTAACGATGGCCACAAGGACATAAAGAACGATAACGAAAACGACGCTTGAATAGAACGCGCGAGGCAATGTCTTTGGTGCGTCCTGCACATCTTGCGCAGTGTTGGCAATCAACTCGAATCCCTCATAGGCAAGAAAAATGATCATCCCGCCTGAAATCAGATGCAGCGGAGGTGACCAAGCCGACGGCGCCAGTTTGGTGCCGTCAATACCAATTATTCCAACCCCGATGAAAAGGGACAGAATCAGCAATTTAAGGAGCACAATCCAATCTTCTGCCTCGCCAATCAATTTGGCGTTTAACAGGTTCAGCCCCGTAATCCCGGCGACACTGCCCGTGATCAGAAGGTGTTTCCAAAAAATCTGTGAGGCTGGGTCAAAGAAGGATGCGCCATAGCTTCCGAAAGCATAGGCATAGAGCGATAGCATGACGATGTAACTTATCCACAGCAGGATGTTTACGGTTCCCGTCAGCGGGCCTGAGCCAAATGCACGATCCAGGAATGAAACGGTTCCTCCTTGACTCGGGAAAGTGACGGAGAGCCTTGTGTACGAATAAGAGGTAACAAGGGCAACGATACCCGCAATCAGGAAGGCCACTGGAGCGCCTCCGTTGGTTAACTCCACTGAAAGGCCAAGAACGGCAAAGATACCGCCTCCGACCATTCCACCGATCCCTATTGCTGTTACCTCCCAGTATCCAAGATTTTCTTTTCTGGACATACTCATACTCTGTTTAAGTGTTTTTAAGCTTTACCCTTAAAATTCTCTTTTCTCTGTGGACTCTGTGGTGAAATATCCATTATCCGATACTCCCTGTGAAAGAAGCTGTCATGCTAATCCTTATAACCCGGTGGCGCTACGAATCCACCAGTGAGTTCAGACAAGCCGCGAGCGAAGTCTATGGTTGTGCGATCTTCAAATCTGGCCCCGATGATCTGGATACCCACCGGAAGGCCTGAGTCATTTCGTCCGGCCGGTGCTACCGTTGCGGGTAGACCTGACACAATGGCCATATATGACCAAACAATAGAATTAATCATGGGCTTCAACTTTCCGTTTACAGCCAAGCTGAGCTCCGAAAGCGGCCCTTCATGGTTATGCGCAAAGGCCACCGTCGGAGATACGGGGGTGAGCAGTACATCGTAGTCTTTGAAGAATTCAGCCCACATCGCTTGCTCTCTTTTCTGTTCGGCGACAAACGTTTCGTTCAGCGGCAGGGCGCGCATCTGCATCTCAGTGTAGATTTTATACCAAATTTCAGCACTCCTCTTCAGAGTGACCTGGGGACGTGCCTGCTCGTCTACAAAAAGGCCGGCGTCGCGCAGGCGCCTCACTGTCCTTTGGAGCGTCGCCAAAACATCGGCGTCGATTTCAGCTTCGGGGTCAGCATCTGTGAACCACACCGCAACGCGATAATCCCTGAATTGCTCTCTTCGGGCCGGCAAAAGGTCAGATCGGCCGCCGTTCCTTTTCTCACTGCCCGACGTCGTTAAAACATCCAAGGCAAGCGCCAGGTCATCGGCGCTTCGGGCCAGAGGACCTACCACAAATAGTGGAATTATAGGCATTGCTCCCTGGGTAAGCTGACCCGGCATTGGAGGTATGTGACCATATCGCGGGACGATGCCAAAGGTGGGCTTGTGTCCAAAGATCCCATTGTAGCCGGCAGGCAAACGGATTGAACCTCCTATGTCGCTACCCAACTCCAGAGGGGTGAGTCCCGCAGCGAGGGCCGCAGCCGAGCCGCCGGAAGAACCACCGGGCGTTCTGGATAGATCCCACGGATTGTTCGTAGTGCCATAGATATCGTTGTAGCTTTGAATATCCGATGCATGGTATGGCACGTTCGTTTTGCCAAAGATGATGGCACCCGAGTCGACAAGGCGTTGCACGGCTATCGCATTACTTTTCGGTATGTGGTTTTTTAGGCCCGGGTCACCCGATGTTGCCGGCATGCCGACCACTTCGAATACATCTTTTACTGTCATTGGCAAACCGTGCAGAGGCCCCCAGTTTTGGCCCATGGCGAGCGCTTTGTCAGCCGCTGCTGCCCGCGCTTGAGCGGCTTCGATGTCCAAGGCCACGACAGCATTGATATCGCCGTTATAACGCTGTATGCGTTCAAGGTAGAGATTGAGAAGATCGACGGAGCTGATTTCACCGCTCCGAATGGCACTAATCAATTCGGTGGCGGACCTGAAATGGAAAGTCTCGATCCGTTGGGCAGGTTTGTCATAGCCCTTCTCACAGCCAAGTAGAGCGCCTGCGAGAAGCATGATGACGCTTAGCTTGAGAACCTTTTTGTAACGTGTCACGGCTTTTCCTCCCCCCCATCTGGTTTTATGTTTCGTCCACCGTGGCTCTGTTTTTACATCTTCCCCAAGCTTCTACAACATTTAGATTTTTATTCAAAAATTGACTGCGTAAGCTTTCATCAACACGGTTGAGTGGACAAGCAAAATTGATACATTGTGAACACATAAAATTGATTAGGTCATAAAAAAGCCGCTGGCTGTCATAGCATAGACGAACAACAGAAATAGATGTATGTGGGGCGGTAGCGCAACACATGGCTTGATGAAAACGGCGGCATGGTTATCACGATAGTGCTGGCATGAGAAATTGGTCACTGTGGCGAAAGACGCCTTCGATGCCGCCATTGGAAAAGGCGATCTGCCACAGCTGATTCATTTTGGAGCGAAAACTACCGGCACACGAAAGCAGGTAGTATGTCCACATCCGGTAAAAGCGTTCGCTGTAATTGGCTTTTAGCCGGTCCCAATTGGCAGTGAAATTGTCGTACCAGGCCATCAAGGTTTTGTCATAATACTGACCGAAGCTGTGCCAGTCTTCAAGGACCAGCAGACCTTCGGCCGCATTGGTAATCTGCCTGGCGGAAGGGAGCATGGAGTTGGGGAAGATATACTTTTCGATCCAGGGATCGAGGCTTTTGGTCGATCGGTTGCCGCCGATGGTATGCAGCAGGAAGATACCCTCAGGATTTAGGCAGCGCTGGACCGTTTTCATATAGGTGCGATAGTTTTTATACCCCACATGCTCGAACATGCCCACGGAGACCACCGCATCGAATTTTTCATTCAGATCCCGATAGTCCATCAATTCTACCCGGACATCCGGTTCACGGCATTCGGCCTTCACGTATTCCATCTGCTCCCGCGATACGGTCACCCCCAATACCCTGGCCCCGTGTTCAGACGCGGCATGTTTGATAAACCCGCCCCAACCGCATCCGATATCCAATACCGTCATCCCGGGCCTCAACCCGATTTTCCGGCAGATGAGTTCCACCTTGGCTTGCTGGGCATCGTCCAGCGTATCGGCATCATGCCAGTAGGCGCATGAATAGTTCATGTCCCGGTCCAGCATGGCCGAAAACAGATCGTTGCCGATATCGTAATGCCGCTTGCCCACCACAAAGGCTTTGGTTCGGTTCTGGGCATTGAACGCCAAGACCTTCAATACTGGCCACGGAGCGCTTTTAATCACCGTTACGGCTTTTTCATGGATACGATGTGTAAAAAGCCTGGTAAACATTCGATCAAGGGCAGGGCACTCCCACCAGCCGTCCATGTAGCTTTCGCCCAGGGCCAGGGATCCGACGGAGAAAACCCGTTGGTAAAACCCGGAATTCAATACCTGAATGTCCCAGGGCCGCTCACCGTTGATCTTGATATCCGCGGATTCCAGCAGTGCACGCAAGACGGTTTCTTCTTTTGATCCGCTCATGATATTCTCCTATCATGACCTTCGGGATTAAGAAAAGAGCCGCTCGGAAAGCATTCTTTAGCCTTCTATTTGCAGGGTTGTCTCCCCCAGTACAGATCTATCGATTCAATAAAGGTTGCCATTTTGGGTAAAACCTCTGTTTTTTCACACACACCTAAAAATGCCGGGCCGCTACCGCCAAACATTTTTGATCTCCCTTTACTTAATCAAATATTAGCGGCCGATTTGCAGATAATGCCATATCTTTCTGGTGATCCGCAAGGCGCTATTTTTTCAGGTATTTAAAGCTCGGTCCCGGCCGTCCCACAAAACACGACTGTGAAAAATCGTACTTTTCCATGATGGAAAAAGCCCGGCGGGCCTCCATTTTATTCTCGCCGAAATCAAACAGATAGTGATTGCCGTCCACAATCTTCCAATGACCTCCCACCGATTTCAATTGGATTTTTGAGGGATTGAATCCGATGCAGTCCTCCCCCTTGAGTCTGCCGGAGGGTGCTTCGCCAGAGCTCAGCATGTATTGGAAAGACGGGTCCGGACGGCCGACAAAGCAGGACTGGTTCATTCTATAGTGCTTGATGATTCGCAGGGCTTGCCTGGCCTCCATTTTATTCTCGCCGAAATCAAACAGATAGTGATTGCCCTCCACCACCTTCCACCGCCCCTTTATTTTACTTACCTCAATGCGGTTGGGGTTAAAGCCGATGCAATCCTCCCGAACGGATGGGGTTTGCTGTGGTGTGTATCCGTCCCGGACCCAACGCGAACCGCCAAAGCCACCTGACTTTTGCTCGGCCACAAGGACATTTCCGTTTTGTTTTATTTTCAAAGTCAGCTGGCCATTGCCCGTCGCTTTTCCCTTGGGTACATCAGCCCAGGTGCCTCCGATCATATCGCCCTTGATGCGTCCATTGTAGACGTTGGACCATTGAGGCTTGGTCATATTGAGCTCGCCGTACCAGTATAGCGTTTTGCCGAGCTGCCGCAGGTAGTAGTGCCCTCCGTCGTCGCATCGCCACACACCGGTTAGATCCGCGACCGCCATGGCAGGAAGAGACAGGGTGATAACCAGCATAGCCATTGTAAAAAATCGATTTGCTTTCCGTCGTTTCATGATCGTTTCTCCTATGGGCTTATGGGGCATATGCTATCTTGCAACGTCGTCTACACTTACCTTTGCATTCTTATCGTTTCCCATCCCAGACGCCTGAAGTTGAATCGTGTGGCGCGCCCTTTGTGTGATCTCGCCCGCAAAAAGCGCTCACAACTTCATTATATACACGACCCATATGAATTCCGGCAAATGCTCAGCTTCACTCATATCGTGGGTATGTTCCGAGACAGGCATCGTATGCTGTCTGCCTGCACCTGAATGTATGGTTTGAGTGCGCGATGGCTTATCTGTACAACCATGGCTATGCTGTTTGGCTCCTCCTGGATTTCCGGCATCGCTATACTCGTTTGTACCGCGAATAAAGCGACCGCGTAGATCAGGGGTCCCCATTTGTCCGTCACAGATGGCCCATCCATCCGGGGCCAAAATTGTCGTTTTTTCTGATTCCGAATCCAATCCGAAAATAAACTCGCCTGTCGGGTACCATGGGAGTATCGTCCCTTTGGGAACGCCAAAGTTGGCTGTCGGCACCTTAAATTGTTTCTCGTCCGGATCTAATATACTCCTCGCATTTTTCCACTCGCGACGCAGGGTCGGCCAATAGGGTTTCAATGTAATCTCAATCGGCGCAACCGAAAATCGAATATTCCCGGCACCAATATCATCCAGCAGCCGGTTGATCCCCTCGAAATCCCGCACTACAACCAACCCCCCATCGCTGCGGCCACCTGACGTCGCTTCAAAAAGTATCTCAACTCCCATTTTATCAAGTTCCGCCTGGTGTTGCTTGCGCACGCCGGCGTCCACACTGAATCCTCCGTAAGTTACCCTAAAAGCGGCCGATAAGGTGGAAGTGTCTTCGGTTGAAAATTTACTCACCTTGCCCTGTATACCGATGCGAAGGCCATATCGAATAGCATCCACATAGTGAGATCCGTAACGGGCTAAAAACAACTCTTGATCCCTTACCGGATCACCCTCCATCTCGGATTCCGGGTTTCGCTGCCAGATGATCTCCCGGGCCGAAAGGCTTGCGGATTCTCCAGTGTGTTCCAGCAGTGCATAGACCGTATGATAGCTGCTTTTTTGCTTGGAGGCCGCTTCATACGATTGATTTACGCTTGCGAGTCCGTAGCTGGCTTTAAAGTATTGGCTGAGAACATCGCTTTCTTCCTTGGCTTCCAATTTTTCCTTGAACGCCATGGTCTCATTGATAATATCTCGTGCCTTGATAACGCCTGTTCCTTGCGTTCCCGTGTCCGCCACTTCCGCCCCTTCAGGCTTGAATGCGGAATAGGTGGATTTGATAGGGTGAATCGGATCATGCAAATCAACGCCATCCCCGAGGTTGATCTGAGGGGTATTGATGTAGCGCGGATCAAGTTGGAAATTTCTAACGCTGGTGTAGTAACTCATCCGGTAACCCCCCCACAGTTATGAGTGCTTGTCGGCATGCCCTTAACTTTTTAGCTTAAAATTCTTCTATCTCGCATTCCAAGGGATCGTTCGCAAAACAGCCAAAACTTTCATTTGACAGGCACGATGCAAACCCAACATCATCTCCACTTAACAGATAGTCACCGCAGGTGTTGAAAGTACCTGGAAAGAACTTGTTAAATAGTTGCATGCTCAATGCCTCGCCAACGAGCTTATTCATGTCACACTCGTGGAGGAAGGAGCAGTCACAATAGGCTATGAATGACTTATTTTCATATAACAGAGGCCCGCCGCCTCTGGGAATTGGGCCTGAATGGTACGACGGGTCGTAATTTTGACCTTTGTATACATTCAGGGCATGGTTGGTAAAGATGCGGTTTGGATCGGCGTTACCCTGTGCTCCTTGTTCGTTTACTATCAATATATCTAAAGGTTGTTTTGGCCTCATTCCGATTTTTTCGGTTTGAATCCCCTGACAGGCCATGGTGGCATAGAAAAATTGCTGCCAGGCTTTGCATCGCCCGTGGCCATAATATAGCAAATCGCGTGTGGTATAGACCTCCGGTATGGTGTGTCTGTAAGACAGGATACCGCTACCTTCCGGAGCGGGGATGTCCCAGAAATTTGCCCATATGTTATTAAATGCCTCATCGCCGCCATTCGTACCAGCCGCCCATTTACAGCCGTTTTTGACAATGTAGATATATTTTTTATATTCCGTGCCCAGGATTTTATTGCCAGGGCCCGGGCCAATTATAAATATTTTGTGACGGCTCACACCCGCTTCAATGTCTATCGTTTCTTTGTCCTGGGTTTCGTCTCGAACTTTCCATATCCATCTTACTTCATTGATTCCGATGGCATCCTGGGGTGCCTTTATTGTAAACTCCTCCTCAATCCTACCATTTTTCACATCTACTGTTTTTTCTTCAATACCGCCAAAACCGCCGTTGCCCTCTATTACCTCTTCTATAGCCCATACCTTGGCTTTTTCTAAACCTTTGTCGACCTTAAAAACAGCCTTTACCATAAACGTATTCCCCAGTATCAGGGCAGCCGGTTTGTTTTTTCCGCCTTCGGTCCATTCCGGTGAAGTGATATCGCTATCCGAGTGCAACTCGCTCAAAGTCAAAACGATCTCTTTTTCTTTATTTTCTCCGGTATTAAATGCAACTGACTGGATATTGACTTGCGGGGGCAGTTGTTTGCCAAAAGCCCAATTTACACTATAGCTGACATCGCCATCCGAATCTTCTTCAGGGGAATAAGGAAAAATGGTATTGTCATCTTTCCGGCCTGTCAAAGCTGGATTCAATAGCCTGGCATCGGCTTTCCAGGTCTTACTTCCAGAAAGTTTACCATCGTCACCTATTTGGATTTTTTCTAGCTTCAAACAGCCCAACGAGATATCTTTCTCAATATCCTCATAATACCACTCCTTGTAACTTTCGCCGTCAGCATTGCAGCATATGATGCGATAATGTCTTTCTTTGCCTTTTGCATGCACTTTCTCTGCGGGCAATACGAACATATAGTTGTCATTCATCGCATCTTTGGCATCATCCGGAATTGGAATTCCCATACCTTCCATGCCTTGTTGTTTGAGCCCTGTTTTGATCTGCTCGAGCATATATCCCAAATATTGGATAATAAGAGAACCTGGTTGCATGTCGGTTTTAATTTTTACAGGTCCGGAGTATTCATATACAGAGATAAGTTCAGGTGCGCCTTCAGACGGCTTTTCGTCTATGATTTTGCTTGCGTAATTGACGGAAGCCTTGGGATTCTGAAGCTTATAAGGAATAAAAACCGGCCGGGGTGACCCGAGTTGTTCGGTTGATGAAAATTGTTCATTGACAATTAAGGTGCCATTAAATTTAAATCTCATAAACCCCTCATGGCCGTCTTTGTCCCACTCTATATTTATTGTCACGCGGGAATCCAATTCCTCTTCTATGGAAGCCTCGGCCTGGTAAAAGGATGAAAACGAGATAAATACCAAAGATGCAGTTAATCGTGTGATCTTGGATGTTTTCATATAATTTGACTCCTTTTAAAAAACTGGCGAGGGTCGCATCTTAAGTGTTTGATTTTACTATTATTCAGATAGTTAATAGTTAAGGTGCGACCCTGGGTAAACAAGGTCGCCCCGTCCCCGTAGCGCCCTTTTAAAAGGCCAATTAAGAATATGGAAAAATATCGCATAATTTAGCTTTAGGTCTCAAATGCTAACATGCCAGGGTACATGGGCAAACCCGTAGATCTTAACAAAGATGCACTAAAAGCTGGTTTTTGATTGTTTTTCCTTAAAGCCTACAAAATATATTTCAACAAGCCAATAACTTTAGGGCATCTCCGTAATCAGAAAAGCAAACAAACGCAGGCCTCCGCAATATTTACCCCATTGGAGGCAATTTAGTTGCACCGTACCTTCTGGATCTCTTCGCAATGTTGTTTGATAAATCCCGCCTATCCTTGTATGACAATACGATATAAGTCCTTTCAACCTTCAATAATAAATAGGAATCCTCATCATGACGGCTAAAGGAATCCCCAAACGCGGTAAACGGGTACGGGGCATTACCCAACCCCTGCAATACAAGATCGACCTCATCTTACGCCTTGTCAGGAAAGTCATTCAAGAACAGGCCGGAGCCGAAACCGCTCAACGAATAGAGGGCCTGCTGGATCTTTGCGAATCGGCATCCAAGTCGGATCGATGGCGCACCCACACCGATCTGGCATCGAGGATCGAGGATCTGGACCTGGAGCAGTTGGTGTGGATTTGTCGGGCCTTTACCACCTTTTTCCACTTGGTCAACGAAGCCGAACGTCAGGAAATCACCCGCATCAACCGTGAAGCTGAGAAGCTGGAAACACCCGATCGCCCGAGAAAAGATTCCATCCTGGAGGCGATTCATCAACTCAAGCAGCAAGGGGTCCCTGAGGGCGACATGCATGCCATGGTTCATGAACTGGACATCCAGCCGACCCTCACCGCCCACCCGACGGAGGTGCGCAGAACCACGATCCTGTTTAAACAGAACCGCATAGCCGATCTGCTCTCCAGGCTCTCCCAGAACCAGGAAATCTCCGACCGCGCCATCCAGCGCAACATCGACCGTATTGCCCATGAAGTGGCCCTTCTTCTGGTCACCGACGATGTGAGATCCGACCGCCTTCGGGTGGAAGATGAAGTTAAAAACGGCATCTACTACCAGACCCACGCTATTTGGGATACCTTGCCGGGCATGGCGGGCGATCTGCAGGAGGCATTGACCACCTATTTCAATATTGCCGATCATGCCCCGCCTTTTCTGCGTTATCGATCCTGGATCGGGGGCGACCGGGACGGCAATCCTTTTGTCACCCGCGAAGTTACCGCAAAGACGCTCGATGCCCATCGCAGAGGCGCATTGGACAACTATCGCGAAGCCCTGAATCTGTTGTGGCAGGAGTTGAGCATCTCCTCACTCCGCGTAGCCGTGCCCCATGCGTTGATGGAAAACATTCAAAAAGAGACCGAAGAGATCACCCTGGATGAAGATGAACTGTATCGCTACCGCTATGAACCCTTCAGGGTCAAAATCGCCTGCATGCGTGAACGCCTCGATCGTTTTAAAGAAGATCCGGACGGCGATATCTACTCCATCACCCAGTTTCAGAGTGATCTGAACCTGCTAAAAAACAGCCTTACCCACAGCGGGCTTTCGGCCCTCTCGGCTTACCGGAGCCTTTCCGATTTAATCATACGCAGCAAGGTGTTCGGTTTTCATCTGGCGGCACTGGACATCCGGCAGCACAGCCGCATTCACGAAGCCGTGGTCGGTGAGCTGTTGCAGCTTTCCGGCGTGACGGAGAGATACAACGATCTCCAGGAGGATCAAAAGGTCGCCCTGTTGGAACAGGAATTGGCCAACCCGCGCCCACTCTATCGCAACCTGGAAGATCTTTCCGACCAGACCATCGAACTGCTCGACGTTTTCAAAATGATGCGACGGGTGATGCTCAAAGATGAAGATGCCATTGGCGCCTATATCATCAGCATGACCCACACGGTGAGCGATCTTCTGGAAGTGCTCCTGCTGGCCAA
Organism: uncultured Desulfatitalea sp.; assembly: GCA_963668675.2. Lineage (GTDB taxonomy): Bacteria > Desulfobacterota > Desulfobacteria > Desulfobacterales > Desulfosarcinaceae > Desulfatitalea. The sequence continues at coordinate 237,125 of CAXXMB010000001.1, forward strand.
AGAGGTGGGCATGTGGCGAATGAAAGACGGCGTGGTCAAAACCGTCCTGGACGTGGTGCCCCTCTTTGAAACCATCGAGGACCTTGAGATGGCGGCGCCATTGATGGACGGCCTGTTCAAAGACAGCATCTACAAGCGCCATCTCAAAGCCCGCAACAATTTCCAGGAAATTATGCTGGGCTACTCGGACAGCAACAAGGATGGCGGTTTCTGGATGGCCAACAGGGCCTTGCAAAAAGGCCAGGAGAGGCTGTCCGAAGTGTGCCTGGAGAACAACGTCACATTTCGATTTTTCCATGGACGCGGCGGCAGTGTCGGTCGCGGTGGCGGCCGGGCCAACCAGGCCATCTTCGCCATGCCCATCCAGAGCCGCAACGGCCGCATGCGCTTTACCGAGCAGGGAGAGGTGATCTCCTTCCGCTATGCGCGTCCCTTTATCGCCCGACGCCATCTTGAGCAGATTGTCAATGCCGTACTGCTCACCGCTTCGGACACCGATTGCGATATCGGCTGCAGCCCCCAGATGCAGGCCATGATGGAGCGTATCGCCAATAAATCCATGAAGGCGTATCGAAAATTGATCGAAGACGGACAGCTGTGGCAGTGGTATAAGCAAATTACGCCGATCGAACACATCGGAAATCTGCCCATCGCTTCACGCCCGGTCTCAAGAGTATCCGCGGAAGAGGTCCAATTTGACGATCTACGGGCGATTCCCTGGGTTTTTTCATGGACCCAGACCCGCTACAATCTGCCCGGATGGTATGGCGCAGGAACCGCCATCGAAGAAGAGATTGAAAATGATCCTGAAACGCTATCCCTGATGCGGGAGATGTGGGAAAGCTGGCCTTTTTTCCGCACCGTAGTGGAAAACGTCCAACTGGAACTGGCCCGCACCCGCATGGAGATCGCACAGGCCTACAGCACCCTTTCGGAAAAGGGATTTCACGATGCCATCGCATCGGAATTCGAAAAGACCAAAGCTGCAGTGCTTCAAATCACCGGCCAGGAACGCCTGTTGGACAACCACATGGCCATCCAGCAATCCATCGCCCTGCGTAATCCATACACCGATGTACTCAACCTTATTCAAATCGAACTGTTAAAACGTTGGGCCAATAGATCCGATAAGGAGTCACAGCCCCTGCGCCAAGCGATGTTCCTCAGCATTAATGGAATTGCCGCAGCCATGCAGAGTACAGGGTAAATATACTTCATACTCCTTCTCAGATGGCAATAAGTTCCGTCCATCATTGCTCTGTTTCATATCTTCCCAAGGTTTTTGCAACATGCGGATTGTTAGCAAAAAAAGGCCGCGGGTAAAGGGTGTGCCCATAAAATGATGAATCTCTTTTGAGTCATAGTACCATATCATTCTCCATGAAGATTTGCCCACCTCAACTGGCACAATTCGGCTAATATCGCTGATTTTGGAACAGGGCGCCTTGAACGGCATCGCTCGTGATATCCTAAGCCGGTTGTTTGATTTCATGGTGCGTGATATTGCAGGCGCTGCTGTGCAAATTTACGATCTGCACAACAGCAGAGACGATCGGCGGGCCTATTGCCGAGAGATCGCTATGGTCAGAGCCCAGGGAGATCGTAAGCAGTATGACCGGGGTAGGGAAACCTATGCCGGTTCACTCAATGGTGAGTATGAAATGAATCGATAGAACATATGCTGTGGTAATTTATAATATCGGCAACGGGGTAAAACCATAGAAAAATGAAACGTGTGCACTAATTCCGATGCCATTCTTGGCGTCGAACGTATTCAATCTACTTAAAAGGGGACAATATGGTTCAGCAATTAGCAGACAGACGGGATCAGGACTTTGTTATCTGGGAACAATTTGACAATGCAAAGCTTGTTGAGAACGAACATTACGCAGGGTTTGATAAGAAAACCTGTGAGATGATCATAACGGAAGGCCGCAAACTCGCCATTAAAGAGGTGCTGCCCACCATCCGTGAAGGTGACCTTGAAGGTGTTCAGTTGGACAACGGCGTGGTGACCACACCAAAATCGTTCAAAAGAGCGTTTGAGCTGTTGCGGGATAACGATTGGGGCAACCTTGTCGTGTCACCAGAGATGGGAGGTCAGGGCGCCCCTCATTTTGTAGGAACCACTGTTGACGAATATCTGCTTTCCAACTGGTCGCTAATCGCCTATCTGACCACGGGTATCGGAACGGCCGGGATGATTCAAAGGTATGGCACGGAAGAGCAAATCGACAAATATGTCCCCAAACTGGTGACCTCGGAATGGGGCGGAACCATGCTGCTGACGGAACCCGATGCCGGCTCTGACCTGGGGGCCATTGAGACTGTTGCCAAAAGAAATGATGACGGTACTTTCTCACTGTCCGGCGGTAAAATATTTATCACGGCCGGAGAACATGATCTGGCGGAGAATATCATCCATCCTGTGCTGGCCAGAATTGAAGGCGCACCGGCAGGCACCAAGGGTATCTCCATATTTATTGTCCCGAAATTTCTGGTTAATGGCGACGGATCTATTGGCAAAAGGAATGACATCTGGTGCACCGGTGTGGAACATAAACACGGCATTCGGGCCAGTGCCACATGCAGCATGACCCTGGGTGCCAAAGGCGACTGCAAAGGCTACCTTCTGGGAGAAGAGAATCAAGGGCTTCCCATCATGTTCAACATGATGAACGGCGCCAGAATGCATACCGGACTTCAGGCCTTGGCCTACGGATCGGCATGTTATCTCCTTGCGGTCAATTATGCCCGAGAGCGCATCCAGTCCAGAGAGCTCGGCCTACCGCACACGGCACCACCGGTAGCCATCATCAATCATCCGGATATCAGGCGCAACCTGCTGTGGATGAAATCCTATGTGTGTGGCCTGAGGAGCTTCTTTCAATACACCAATCTGTGTGCGGAAAAAGCAAAGCTGGCGGAATCGGAGGAGGAGCGGCAACTCAATTCAGATCTGTATGAGCTGCTGACCCCCCTCATTAAAAGTTATACCGCCAATAGAAGTTATGAAGTCTGCGTGCAAGCCATGCAGGTCTATGGCGGTGCCGGGTATACGCAAGACTATCTGGTGGAGCAATTTGTCAGGGACTGTAAAATCGTCTCCATCTATGAGGGCACATGCGGCATACAGGCGGCGGATCTGCTTGGCAGAAAAATGCCCATGAACAAAGGCAGGGCCTTTATGGCGCTTATCAATGAAATGATGAATACGGTCAATGAAGCCAAAGAGATCGATGCGCTGAAAGCGCTGGCCGGTCAGGCTGAAAAGCATGTGGCCAAATTGGGCGATGTTGCCATGACTGTCGGGTTGAGTGCCGCAGACCCCAAGATGTTCAAAACCGCGTTTGCGCACTCACTGCCCCTGTTGGATGTTATCGGCGATACCCTCATGACCTGGATGCTGTTATGGCGTGCGGTTACAGCCACCAGGAAATTGGAGTCCAACCCAAAGAAGAAAGACATCACTTTCTATAATGGGCAAATTACAACCGCCAGATTTTTTATCGAAACCGTTGTCCCGACCAGCATTGGTAAAATGATGGGAATAAAAAACATGAGCACGGCGGCCATGGATATGGAAGCCGATGCATATGCGAGCCTTTAATTTATTGAGAATGGAGTCCATGAAATTAACCCGGCTGCTCATAATCACAACACATGTCATATCGCGGAAAGCCGGGCACACAGTGAAGCCTTAGCGCTATCCAGTTGGTTCCTGGATCCCGGATCAAGCCCGGGATGACGAGGTTGGCCGTTTTAATTGCCGGTTTAATAATGAAACAATATCGGGTAATCATTTGGGGACTTGGCCAAGTCGGAAGATATGCGGTTAAGATGATCCAAACCGCTATTTCCATGGCTCTGCTTCACCGCCCAGTATGAGTCCCGCGGGCAGGGATTCGCCAAAAAGCGTCTGCTCTTCATGCCGGGCGATCGGCACAACTTCTGTTAACAAACGCTGTTGGGGTTCCAATTCGTTATGCGGGGCCATCCATTCGGCAAGGCGTTTCACTACATTATCTTCCAAATCGCGGGTGCGGTCACCGGTTTTGCGGGCAAGTTGGGCCATGGCTGTGCCTGCCGCTTTGGTGTTGGGCCACTCTTGTTTGAGAAGGTTTTCGATCCAGCGGGAGGCCTCCTGGGGTGGAACCACGCGGTCGGTGGAGCCGTAGAGCAGGGCCCTGGCGCCGATGCGCGACAAGGACCAGAGGTGCTGCGGTCGGATCTGTTTCGGCGTGATCTGGGTGAGCAGCAGCCGGCCCCACTGGATTTTGTCTTTGACGTAGAGCCGTTCGAGATTGGCGATGGCCATCCAGAGTTCGATCTGGAGTTGGGCGGGAAGGCGCGGCTTTTTCCCCTTTTTGCTTTGCAGCAGGCGCCCGGCGTCCTGGCTGAGCTGGCGCTGCTGGCCCGGGTTGAGGCCGCCGGCCAGGCGGCGCCACATGATCCACCACTCGTTCTGGACCTGGTTCTGCCTGGGGTGGGCGGGGCCCTGGTTGTAGATCTTCCAGGTGCGCTTGATGCGGTCGGGGTCGAGGCTATCGCCGAAGCCGGGGCGCAGGCAGTATCCGGTCAGGTTCATCCAGCGCGCCTCATGGGCCGGGCTTCGGGTGCGGGCTGCCGGGTTGTCTATGAGCAGATCGGCCAGTTCGCGCAGCAGGCGCAGCGGCCACTTGTCGCGGGGCAGATCAACGGTGGCGGCAATCTGCTTCACGACGCCGTCAAGCTGGGTTTGATCGGCGCTCTTCAGGGCGACTTCGAGCAGTTGGCGGGCCTCTGCGATGCGGTTGTCTTCCAGGACGATCTCTTCGCGCAGCTCTGTCTCGGGCATGGCGTCGCGCAGTTGAAACTGCAGTTGCCAGCGGTGGTCGCTGATCTGGGAGCGGCACCAGAGGGAGAGGGTGCCCATCTCGGTGTAGTGCGCTTCGATGGCGACCGGGATTTCGATTTTGGCGCCCCGCTTGCCGTATTGGATGACGGTCTGCAGGGGCGGCAGCTGCATGAAGGTGTCGTCGATCTCGACGATACCGCCCATGCGGTCGCGGCTGCGGAAGCTTGAGCTGTAGAGGTCGAAGCGCACCGGCTGGTTGGCCAGCACCTGGAACTGACGGTCGCCCAGCGCGATGGCGCTGCCCTCGTCCAGGCCGCGCTCGACCAGGCAGATGGCTTGCTGGGGGGCTTTCTCTTGCTGGTCGGGATTGGCGACGCCGAGGTAGTAGCTGCGCGGGCTGCCGCTGCCGACGCGCACGCCGCGGCCCGTTTTGACCAATCCGTAGTAGGCCGCTCCCTGTCCCACGGCCAGGTCGTGGCGCCGGTTCTCCAGGATGTCCGGCCGCTCTTCTTGGCTGCGGCCGAACCAGCGGCACACGGCGTCGATGATGCGCTGCTGGATCGCTTCGGGAACGAGGGCGCCGCCGTTGAAGAGCACCAGGTCGGGCATGGGGTCGGTTTTGCCCAGGATGTCGCCGACCTCTTCGCGGTGGTGCTCCAGAAAACGCATCAGGTGTCGGGTGACGGCCGGTTCCGGTTCGTAAGGCAGGCCGAACTCGCTGATGGCGGCGCGCTGGGTCGCGGGGCGTTCATCGTCGCTATCGATGATGGGGAAAAACCCCTCCAGAATGGTCTGTTCGATGGTCGTTCGGTCCAGATCGGCGCTCATGGTGCCGGCGATCAGGCGGCTGCCTGAACCCATCAGGGTGACGCGATGGGTGTCGGCCTCTCCCGAGAGAATCCGCTCCTTGGCCTGGCGGCACTGGTGGCACAGCGCCTGCCAGCGGTGGCTGTCCAGCGTCCCCTGTCGGTTGCCATGCCACTGGGATTCGACGAGGCGGGCCAGGGCCAGGTCCATGTTGTCGCCGCCCAGAAGCAGGTGGTCGCCCACGGCGATGCGCTCGAATCGGGGGCTGCCGCCCGCTCCGGCCGTGAGGGTCACCAGGGTAAAGTCGGTGGTGCCGCCGCCCACGTCGCAGATCAGGATGAGCTGCCCCGGCTGGACCAGCTGATCCCAGCGCCGTTCGTGGTGCACGAGCCAGCTGTAGAAGGCGGCCAGGGGCTCCTCGAGAAGAATGACTTCCCCGTAGCCGGCCATCTTGGCCGCGGCGAGGGTCAGCTCGCGGGCCACTTCGTCGAACGAGGCCGGCACCGTGACGATCACGGTCTGGTTCTCGAGAAAGTACTCCTCTTCGTTGCCCCGGCTGTGGTTCCACGCTTTGCGGATGTGCTCCAGATAGGCGGCGCTGGCCTGGACCGGGGAGACTTTGCGCACCTCGCCCGGTGCGCCCCAGGGCAGGATGCGGGCATGGCGGTCCACCCGGTCGTGGCAGAGCCAGCTTTTGGCCGAGGCCACCAGGCGGGTGGGCACCTGGGCGCCCTGGTCGCGGGCCCACGCCCCCACGAAATCATCTTCGCTGCGGGGCCACGGATGCACCATGGCGGAAGATTCGATGTCATATTGCCCGGGGATGTAGAGAAACGACGGCAGCACCGGCTGCCGGCTGAAGACGCCGGCATCGGTCAGCTGGGGCACCTCGAACGGCTGGATCGGTTCGACCTTCCCGGCGGCGTCGATGTCGGCGTAGGCCACCGCCGAGTTGGTGGTTCCCAGATCGATGCCGACAACCCAGCTTTCGCTGTCGTTTGGCTCGGTGTCGGTTGTGTTGTTGGTTTGTTGGGTCGCGTTCGACATAGGTGCGTCTTGTGCCTTTAGGTTTATCTACGACCAAATCGCTAAAACTTTTCCGTACGTCATAGCCCCGGATCGCGGTTATTTGAAAGACTGGATGCCGGCCTTCGCCGGCATGACGGAAAAAGTGTTTGGCGATTTTGCGAATTCATCAGCTTTGCTCCCTGACACTCCACTCCAGTCGCCAGCGCCGGTCGTCGGTTTTGGAGACGCACCACACCTCCAGGGTGCCCACTTCGGTGATGTTCAGTTCCAGGGTGACCGGCAGGGTCTGGTCGGGCTCACCATCCAGGGTGATCTCCAGGGTGGTGACGGGAAGGATCTCCCCCTGCCAGTCCTCGACGATGGTGCCGACGCGGTCGTCGTGGCGGGTGGTGGATCCGAGAAAGTCGAAGGCGACCGGATCGCCCACCACCAGCATGAACTCCTGGTCGCGGATGGCGGCCGTGGTGCCCTCCTCCATGCCGAAGGCGGCCACACAGAGCGCCTTGGTGGGGGCCGGCATACCCGGTACGGCCGGCATGGCGGCGGCGATGCCGATATAGTAGGATCGGCCAAGGCCGCCGCGAATGCGAACCCCTTTTCCCTGCCTGGCCAGGCCGTAGCAGGCCGCGCCGCGCGCAACGGCCAGGTCGAAGTCGGCGCCATCAAGCTCTCGAACGGCTTCACTAACGCCAGTTTGGGGCGACCAACTGTTGAGGATCGATAGGATCTGCTCGCGGAACAGCTCTGATTTCATGACACCGCCGTTGAAGAGGACGGCCGTGGGGCGTGCGTTGCCGCCGCTGGTGGCAGGGCGGTTGAGGAAGGCGGCCAGGTGGTGGCTGATGGCCGGGTCGGATTCGAAGGCCAGGCCGAACTCCCGGATGCCGCTGCGTCCGGCGCTCTGCGGGGAGGTGTCCGCTTCGCAGGCCGGGAAGAAGCCGTCGCGCAGAAGGCCCTGGGTGGTGTCGCGCGTCAGCTCGGTGGAGATGGTGCCGCCGATCAGACTGCTGCCGCGTCCCAGCACAGTCACCGGCAGGCGGTCGCAGTCAGGGTCGGAGAGGAGTCGCTCCTTGGCGCTGCGGCAGCTGTGCCACAGCCCGTTCATCTGCCAGCTGTCGAGGGTGGCGCCCGATTCGGAGAGCTGGCGCGCCAGGGTGTAGGCCAGGGTCAAATCCATGTTGTTGCCGCCCACCAGCAGGTGGTTGCCCACGGCGATTCGTTCCAGAGAGAGCGCCCCATCCGCTTCCGACACTTCGATCAGGCTGAGGTCGGTGGTGCCGCCGCCCACGTCGCAGACGAGGATCAGGTCGCCCGGCGCCACGGCGTCGCGCCAGCGGTCTTTCCGGTCGGCGATCCAGGCATAAAAGGCGGCCTGGGGCTCTTCCAGCAGGGTGACCTGCGGCAATCCGGCGCTCTCCGCCGCCTTGACGGTCAATTCGCGGGCCGCGGCGTCGAACGAGGCCGGCACCGTGAGATAGATCAGCTGGTGCTCCATTTTCAGGTGCTCGTGGACTCCCTCATCGGTGCGGGCCATGGTGTGGTTCCAGGCGTGGCGCAGGTGGCGCAGAATGGCGGCAGAGGCGTCCACCGGCGAGAGCTTGGCGGTCCGGGGTGCCTCTTTGGCGTCTCCCTCCCAGGGGAGGATCGGCGCTTCCCGGTCGACCAGGGTGTTGCAGAGCCACGATTTGGACGAGGAGATGAGCCTCTGGGGCAGCTCTTCACCACGCCGGCGGGCGTACTCTCCAACGGCGTAGGCGGGAGCCGGGTCCCAGGGCAGGGCCAGCTCCTCCGCCGGTAAGCCTTCGCCCGGCGGCATGAGCACGAACGAGGGCAGCACGGGGCGCTGCTCAACGACGCCGTTGTCCACCAACTGGGGGATATCGAACAGACGGATGTCGGCCGCTTCGACGCTGGGCGTGTCGGCCGGTACGTAGGCCACGACGCTGTTGGTGGTGCCCAGGTCGATGCCGATGATATATTCAGGGGCGCTCATTATTTAACTCCGCAAGGGCCATTGCGTGCGGGCGTAAGGCCCGCCCTTAAGTGGTTTGGGTAGAAACGGAACGTGATTTCGACAACGGTCTTGTAGGGAAGGGGTTTATTCCCGCCTGTCCAGCTGCGACTCACTGCACCTCCACCTCGGCCGGAGCGATGATGTCCGTGGCCTGCCGTCCGGAGAAGGTCGGCAGGTCGACCTTGCGGGCCCGCCAACCCCGATGACGCACGATGCCTTTGAACGGCGGTTCGCCGGTCACGTTGCCGACCAGTTTCAAGGTGTTGGGATCGAATCCTTTCTCCACCTCGATTTCATCCCCCTCCTGGGCGTCGAGTACGAATTGGGGCTTGATCTGGCCGTCGAGGGATTTTTTGCAGTTCTCGTGGATGCTGCGCACCGCCGCTCCGATCTGGCCGTCCTGGTATTGGCTCAGATCTTCGGAGAAGAAGTCGAGCAGGCGACCCTCCTTCTGCAGGATGCCGATCAGGTGCAGATAGGTCCGTTTGGCGGCATCGGCCCGTTGTTTTGCAGCCTTCTCTTCGGCCTCTTTGGACGAGGGGGCCGGGCGCTTGACCGGGGCCGGCGCAGCAACGCTTGTACAGGTTCGTCGCAGGGAGAGCCAGGCCAGAAGGGCGACCAAGAAGAAAAAGAGGATGACGGACGGCAGAAACCAGGGCCAGAATCCCGAGGAGATCGCCGCCATCCAATCGGCCAGCGATTTAATCTCGGTGATTTCCGGGTGTGTCTGGACAAGCCGGGCGATGCGCACTGTGCCCGTTCGAAGGCCCCAGTAGGCGGCACCGGCCACGCACAGGGCGGCCAGCACGTTGAACAAAAGAACCCGGACGAAGACCGGTCGGGTGGATATTTTGGCGGTATCCATGCGTTTCGAACTCCTTTTGGTTTTATTGAGCACTTACCGGTGAGCCGCTGCTGTTCGCGCAGGCGGCTCACCCTTTTTAAAAAGGAATCTCTTTATCATCATTTTGGCTGGCTGTACATCTTGGCAGGGGGATCGGGGCCTTCTATTTTGGCAGTAAACATTATGCCAATAGACGACGCCCCCCTTTCACAAAGGGGGGCTGGTGGGGATTTTTTTCTGGATTCCCGTGTCCAAAGCAGTTGCATACGTCGGTATGCTTGTTCAGCGAGTGCGCCGTCTACCGGCCGCGACGAATATCGCGAACGGTGTGCAAGGATCATTTCAACATGGTCAACCGTTGTATGCCTTTGATTTGTCTGTAATTTGCGCCTTGGCTGATGCACTTCAGGGTGGTCTCCGGGTCGACGACCCGGGTGCCGCTGATGGCATCCACACCGAAATCGAAAAGCAACGGTGAAAGCGGGGCTGTCGGTCCCAAGACCAAAACGAAGGCTGCGGGATCGCACAGCGCAAGCAGCTGTTCGAGGGTGTGGTGGGTCAGGGCGGCACCGGTGATGGCCACCACATCGGCATCGGGAATCAGATCCACGGCCCTGTGTTCTGCTTCGTCGCCAGGCTGCGGGTTTTTTTCGATCACCACCAGCGAGGCGGCGCGTTTTTTTATTTTGGGCACAAAAGGAAAGTGGCCGATGATGGCAACCCGTCTGTCTGCTGCCCGTTCGGCGATCAGTTCGGCGGCGTTCACCTCCCGGCAGCGCGCAACGTCGATCTTGAGCAGTGAATTGATGGCAGCCATGCCGATGGCCGCCTCCAATATGCTCTCCGAGTAGGCCATTTGGGTCAGTTGTTGGGCGCTCTTCAACGTAAGGCTGCCGGGGTTGTGGACCAGTGGCGGCGCCTGTCGCAGCGCATCGTGGGGCAGGGTGGCGGCAATCCCGCAATTGCGAGTCCAGACGGCGGTATCGAACATCCCCTGACGGATCTCTCTCACCGGAGCGTCGAAATCGAGGGTGGCGATCAAATGGTCGAGTATCTTCATGTCACTCCGTGGTTAAGAGGTTGTAGAGACTAAGCGTAATGTTGTCGCCTCTCGTTTCAAGGATCGAGCACGACTTGATGGGTGTCGACCAGGTCGACGCTTCGCACGGTTCCCTCAACGAACTTTTTTTCGCCAAAGAGATTGATCAGCCAGAAGCCTCGGCCCTCGGACTCGATGCGGGCTACATCCCGCATGACCTCTTTCGGTTCACCGGATGCGTAAAGGTAGACGGTGCTTAAGCACATGTGATTCTCCCAACGGTTGGGATTAAGCCATTTGAGAGCAGGCTCACAAACAGCGTCTCAAAATGCACGGTTTCCTTCCCTTTGTGATCGTGCCGCTATTGTGCCAAGAGCTGCTCCAGCACTTTGCCAGCCGTATCGAAAGCGACGCCACTGGCAGGAACGCTTCCCGCCATCGATGCCTCGAACACCAGGGGATCGCTTGGGAACGTACCGATGATATCGAGTCCTTTTTCGGCAAGGGCCGCTTTCATTTTGCGGGAGACCTCATCTGACGGCGTTTTGTTCAAAACGGCGGATACCCTTTTTTGCATGCCGGCTGCAAGGGTTTTGATCCTGCCGGCCAGGTTCAGCGAGTCGAAAGAGGGTTCGACCACTACCAGTACGTGATCGATGTTCTCGTCGATGCCCCTCCCGAAATGTTCGACGCCCGCCTCCATATCGACGATGGCGATTTCACCATTTTTCAGGGAGAGCTTTTTGAGGAATTCACGGTTCAACACTCCCATGGGGCACGCACATCCCTCCAATGCCTGTAGAATTTTGCCGATGCCCACCAGCATGAGGCCGTTCTGCTTTCGGATAAAGTCAGGCGCGATCTCCTCTGTATGGATGAGGGCCTGGGTCATCAGGGATTGCTGCCCCATCTTCTCCTTGATGCCGGCCTTGCCCCCTACCAGTTCCATTAGCGGGGTCGGCGGTGATGCGAAGCCGAGCATCTGGTAGAGCCCGGAGTTGGAGTCGTCGGCGTCGACCACCAGCGCCTTCAAGTCTCGCAGTATGGCCTGTTTGGCCAGTAGCGTCGTGACAGTACTTTTCCCGCTGCCACCTTTGCCACATACAGATATCTTCATAGATCTGTTCTCCTTCTGCTTCATCATGCGCCCTCCCGCAAACAGAGACGGCCCATGGGTTGGAACCGCTTGCCGTCGTTGCCTTAAATGGGGAGGAGATGATCGGCGGGTGTTCGGTTCATGTTTGGAGGGTCTCATTTTTCATGTAATCATCCAGGGCCGCCTGGACGGTGGCGGCGGCGAGGAAGGCGCAGTGCTGATCCTCCTCGGGAAAGCTGCCCAATATCTTCAGGATCAGCTGGCCGTCGATGTCGGTCAGCTCCTCAGGGGTTTTTCCCAGGGCCATTTCGGCGGCCAGTGAACCGCAAACGGTGCTGGCGCCGCAGCCATCCGTGAGGAAGGAGGCTGCTTTGACCTTTCCGTTATCGAACTTGAGGAAGATCTGCATGGTGTCACCGCATGTGCCGGTGAGGCGGCCATGGGCATCTGCATCTTTCATGGCGCCCCGATAGAGCGGGTGGCGCCATCTTTGAAACCCGATTTCACCGTAAGCTTCACGGGTCTCCTCGAAGATCTGGTCCTGTAATCCTTTGACGAAGTCGTCTAGTTTGTCACCCATTGTTTCCTCTGGTTCATGTTTCACTTGTTGTTTAACGCTTTTTCGGCGTTTTGTTCATGCCGCCCATGCCGCCCATGCCACCCATGCCGCCACCGCCCATACCACGGCCTCCACCGCCGCCCATGCCACCACCACCCATGCCGCGACCTCCACCACCGCCCATGCCGCGTCCGCCGCCCATGCCACGGCCGCCCCTCATGCCGCCACCGCATCCGATGCCGCGTCCGGCGCCCATGCCGCTTGGGGCCGGATTGCCGGCGGCCGGGGATTGAGGCGTCTTGCCCGATTTGAACTGTTCCAGCGCGCTGCGCACGGTGCCACTGACACCGGTGACCACCTCGATGTCGACGGCACCGAAGGCTTGGATGGCGTTGGGACCGCAGCTGCCGGTCAACACGGTCGAAACGCCTTTTCCATGCACGAGTTGAACCGATTGCGGACCGGCACCCCCTGGAAGGGAAACGTTGGGATTGGGAATCGCTTCAAATTCCAGGGTTTCAGGGGCGACAATCAAGAAGTAGGGGCATCGGCCGAAGCGGGGCTCGACCGTGCTGTCAAGCGTCGGGCCTGTGGATGAGATGGCGATTTTCATATGGTTTACCTCCGCAAATAAAGGGTTAATTCCTGCTCAAAAAGTATGACAGCAAGGCCCGTGCCGAGCATTGCAAAATGGGGTGTGATTCATATTCCCTTGCCCCGCTTGGGGTTCAAGGCGTACAAGCTGGGAGTCGGGCAGAAAGCGCGATTAATTGTATAGCAGAAATGCAACTCTATAACCTGAAGTGTTCCTGCTCTGCGACGCTACCTTCAAGGTCGCAAGACGATCCGCCATTTCCGAAAAGCCGCGGGGCTGCGCAACTCCGCTTCTTGCCGTCTTGCGGACCCGGTCTGGCATGACCTGTGCGTCCCATGATGGTAAAAGGGACTGTTCCCTGTTTTTTCGAGAGATGTTCCACTCTTGATCGATATGGGCAGACCTTTTCAACACTTCGAAAGGAGGAACGGATGACCAAAATAGGACTGATTCGTTGCGAGAAGAATGAAGATCGCTGTCCGCTAACCGGCTGCCTGACCAGTTTGAAGAATTGTGCACAGGCTTTTACATGCTATGATGAGGCTGAGATCACCGGGATCTTCACCTGTCGCTGTCCGGGTGACGGTCTGGTCGACAAGGTGAAGATATTGAAAAGCAAGGGTGCCCAGGCGATTCACTTCTGCACGTGCGCCTTTTCCCACAAGGCATCGAATCAGTGGGTGATGGGCGAGGGGTTTTGCGACCACCTGGATGAGCTCATGGCGCACGTTTCGAACGAGGCCGACATCACATGTGTAAAAGGTTCGGCCCACTTGCCCGAAGCGTATCAGCTGGAGATTTTCACTCGCACGGCGAGTGAGGTCCTGTGAGCCGTCCTTTTTCCAGGACGGGGGAGGGATTGCGATGTTGCGTGTGACCTTTTGGAAAGCGATCTGAATGGAATCCACTCTCGATTGTATTGTCTGCTTCGTTCGCCAGTCTCTGGACGCCGCCAGGATGGTATCGTCGGACCCATCGGTCCACGAACGTATCATGCGCGAGGTGCTGCAATGGACGGCCAATATGGACATGAAAACGCCGCCGCCGGTGCTGGGACAACGCATCCACCGACGATTGAGGGAGATCTCCGGCAACACGGATCCTTACCGCGAGGTAAAGGAGCAGAGCAATCGCATGGCCTTGGCGCTGCTGCCCGATCTCCGGGCGTCGGTTCAAAATGCTCCGGAGCCGTTGGTCATGGCGCTCCGTCTGGCCTTGGCCGGCAATGTGATCGATATGGGTGTGAGCAGCACCATCTCCCTAACCGACATTCAAGAGGCTGTCAGCAGCGCTGTGTCCGAGCCCCTGGTCGGGCCGCTGGCTCAATTCAAGCGGGCGATCTCAGAGGCGCGCACCATTTTTTACCTGGCCGACAATGCCGGAGAGATCGTCTTCGATCGACTGCTGATTGAACAGTTGGACCCCGGCCGCGTGACGGTGGCGGTGCGCGGCGCCCCCGTCATCAATGATGCCACCATCGAGGACGCAAAGGCCGCCGGCCTCGATGAACTGGTTCCCATCGTTGAAAACGCCTCCGATGCACCGGGTACACTGCTGGCGGATTGCAGTGACGCGTTCAGGAGACGTTTCGAAACTGCCGACCTGGTCATTGCCAAAGGGCAGGGCAACTTCGAGACCCTGAGTATGGAGAAGAGAAATATCTTCTTCCTCTTCAAGGCCAAGTGCAGTGTCATTGCGGCCCACGTCGGCCTGCCCATGGGAACCCATGTTCTGGCCGTGCCCCAAAGTTCGGGCGCCGGCAGCAGCGATCCTACCGGGAGGTGATGCGTTATGGCAGTCCAAGAATACGCTTTTGGTCCTGTACCGTCACGACGCCTGGGGAGGAGTCTTGGCATCAACAATATTCCGGCCAAGACATGTAGTTACGCTTGCATATACTGCCAGGTGGACGGCGCCACCCGAATGAAGGCCGACCGTCTCATCTGTTACCGTCCGGAGGATATCTTCGACGCGGCCCAGAGGCGCGTCGCCAAGGTCCTGTCGGCATCTGAGGGAATTGACTACCTCGCCTTCGTTCCCGACGGGGAGCCCACCCTGGACATCAGCCTCGGGGAGACCATCGAGCGGCTGCGAACGTTAGGACTTTCCATCGCTGTGATCACCAACAGCTCTCTCCTGTGGCGTGAAGATGTGAGGGAGGAGCTCGCAGGGGCCAATTGGGTCTCGGTCAAGATCGACACCGTGGAAGAGAAGATCTGGCGCAAGGTGAACCGTCCCCACAAGGCACTGAAGCTCGAAACAATACTGGAAGGCGTGACCGCTTTCGCAAACCGTTTTGCCGGAAAGCTGGTCACCGAAACGATGCTCGTCGGGGGGGTGAACGACCAGACGGAGGCTCTCTACGGTCTTGCCGACTTTTTAGGGCGTCTGAATCCCCAGACGGCCTACCTGAGCATCCCGACGCGTCCGCCGGCCGTCAGCTGGGTCCGTTGCCCGGACGAAGCGAGCCTCAACCAGGCCTTCCAGATCGTATCCGAAAAGGTCGGCCAGGTAGAGTACCTGATCGGTTACGAAGGCAATGCATTTGCCTATTCCGGAGATATTGAAAAGGATCTTTTGAGTGTTACTGCCGTCCATCCGATGCGGGAAGAGGCGGTGGAGAGCCTATTGTTCCGGGCCGCTGCACCCAGGGAGGTCGTCGAGAAGCTGTTGGCCAGCGGCGAACTGCAGAAGACGATTTACAACGGACACGCCTTCTATGTGAGAAGCTTCAGAAAGCATTTCATCCCATCGCAATGACAACTGCTACCGAATTTGTCCCAAAGAGGTGATGGTTGGCGGCACTGGCAGTTCATGCCTGCCGATTCTCTTGAGAACCAATCGTACGGTCAAGGTCGAGGCGATATTGGCAAGGCACAGGCCTATGGCGCCTATAAGATTGCCCGGCACCCCCATCCACAGCGCCGTGGTGCTGACGGCGACAATCGCTATGAGATAAGCACCCTGTCCGACAATAATGGTTTTGGGTTTGCGCGCGAAACCGGCCAACCCTTCGCTCTGGGCGCGCAGGGCAACACACAGCGGAAAAACAGCCAGCCCAAAAGCCGCTGCACGGACGATGCCCAGATCAGACGGTGCCAGTTTTTGAAGACCGACGTAGTACCACTCCGCCAGACCGGGCAGTGTGAAAATCAGCGGCAGCAGGCCCATGAGGGCACCTGCAATGAAGGCAAATGGCAAGGTGCGGCGATCGCGCCCGCTCGGGGCATGAAAGGTCAATACGACCTCTTGGAGTCTCGTGGCGCCGAAGGCCACCGGTGCAGCCAATCCCAATGCAAGATAGTACGCCGGCAGCATACGCTCGGGCTGATCGGCCCGTGCTATGAAGGCGCCCAGCAAAAGAGCTGAGATCGTCAAGAGATATCCGCTGATGGAGAGCGGGAGGTTGAACAGGAACAGGGTTCGTTTGAGCGGCGGCGGCTCATCGGAGACCTGGAGCTGTCTGATGAATGGCGCGGCGAGTATGGCGGATACACTCACCTCCAGGGCCACCGGCAAGGTGAGGCACACCACCGCCCATATCGGGCCTACGGCACCAAAATGACAGAACACCGGAGCCAGCAGGGCAGTGATAATGATGCGCATGATCGTCGCCACGCTTGCCCTGAACGATGCCATTCCATTGTACATGCTCACCTGGAAGGGAATGCGCAGGAAAAAAAGGAACTGCAGCGGCACGCAGGCCAGCAAGGTGATGTGGGCCGGGCGCGCAATCGAGGGGGGCAGCCCGATGAGATCCTCGAAAAGCAGTTCGGCCACTGATGGCAGACACAACAGGGTTTGCATCAATACCACCACTAGCGACAGCCGCAGGGCCACGGTCCGAAATTGGGCGAACCCCTGGCGATCCTTGCCGAATATCAGACCGGTGGCGATCAGTCCGAAACCCAGCGTGCCCAGCATGAACATCAAGCTGTTGGACTGGGCCAGGCCGGCCAGATTAAGGGGGCCACCCTCCGACCGCGACGCCACCATGGCCACCAACGGGTATGTCAATCCCTGGGAGGCGGATTGAAGGGCCAGAGGCCAGAAGAATCGACTCAGGCGGCCGAAAGTTGGCGCATGTTCCGGTTTCAGATTCATAGGAGCGATGGTTCCTCGTCGCTGTTTAAGATATGATGGCCTCGTAACACGCTCCTCATGCGTCATGGCGGACTTGATCCGACATCCATAATACTTTGAAAATAAAGTATTATGACCTTTACCGGAATGACGCAGAGAGCACTTTTGAGATTTTTTACGACCTCATCAGATAGGATCGGTTCGAATTCCGACGGACGGAAAGTAAAACAATGCGGTCAAAGGGTCAATCGGTTGGTGGCACTATTTTGATAGAAATGGTTTTGGAGCTCAAATCTCCAGCATGTTTTCGGTGAGGTAGCTCACATGGCCCTGCATGCTCTCGACAGATTCGGGTTGTTCTTGTATGTTGCCTATGTTGTTGCCATCCACCACTTCATTGGAATCGAGGATCGCTGATGAGAGAACCGAGAGAGTTCGAACCACTTCCCCCGAATTTTGAAAAAGCACTGCTGAAAAAAGCACAAACCGTTCATCCGTTCTGGAACCTGTTGGGGATGGAGTTGACCGACGTAAGAAAAGGGTGGGCGGTCATACGGCTGCCGTTCGAGAAGAAATTGACCCAGGCGGACGGCATCGGCCATGGCGGGGCCGTCTTCTCAGCCGCCGATGCGGCCGTTGCTATGGCATTGATCGGTCTGATTGAGCGCAACGAGACCATGGTGACAATTGAGATGAAGATCAACTACTTAAAGCCATTTGTGGACAGTGTGCTTCTGGCCGAGGCGAGCATCGTCCAAAAGGGATCTCGGACCGCTTTGGGGGAAGTAGATGTAATGACCGAGAATGGTGACAAGATCGCCAAGGGGCTGGCCACATACATGATTATTCCCAAGTCATAGCCTTTCGGATCATGGATGGTGATCCGGATCTTTGTCGTGGTCCGGGTGCTCATGGTCATGATAGCGGCGGGGTCGGTGGTCGTGCTCCTGGGCTTCGCCGGGATGGCTGTGAGCGAAGCGGTGAGGGTGTTCGTGGGCGTGCACGTGGAGATGCTCGTGCTCGGTCTGCCCATGGCGATGGGGATGGGTGTGCAGGTGCCGGTGCGGGTGGCTGTGCTCGTGTTCGTGCTGCAGGGTGCGGATGGCGTCGCTGCCGTTACGGCGGAAGGCATAGGCGAGTCCGTTGAGATTGCCGAGCCTAGGGTCTTGTATGAACGCTTCGGTTGAGATGTCTTCGAGTATCAACCCTTGATGCATGACCAGCGTTCGACAGGTCAGGGCCTTGACGAAGAATATGTCGTGGCTGACGAGCAGCAGGGTGACGTCGAGGTCGCGCAAGATGTTGAGCAGCAGCTCTTCTCCCTGTGGATCGAGTCCGGCCGTGGGTTCGTCCAGGATCAGCAGTTTGGGCTTCATGGCCAGCACACAGGCCAGGGCCAGGCGCTTGCGTTCGCCGCCGGACATGTGCAGGGGGACACGGGTTTCGAATCCCTCCAGATGCACCAGGGCGAGCACTTCGGTGATGCGTTGAACTATGTCGGATGCGCTGATGCCGATCTGCTGCATGCCGAAGGCGATCTCCTCCTCTACACTGGGGCAGAAGAGCTGGTCGGCGCTGTCTTGGAAGACCATGCCCACTTGGCGCCATAGGTGTTTGCGCTTTTTGCGATTCACCGGTTCGCCTTCGAAGCGGTAAGAACCGTGGCCTTGCTGCAGTCCGAGCAGGCAGGAGAGCAGAGTGGTTTTGCCGGCACCGTTTTCGCCAACCATGGCGATCCGGTCCCCCAGTGGTATCGTCATGTCGATGCCCTTTAGCGCCTTGGTGCCGTCCGGGTAGCGAAAATCGTATCCCTGCATCTCCACGATCGGTGCGGACGGCAGCGCGGAGCGCCCCTCAGACTCGAAAGGTTCACAAGAAAGGCTGTTGGCTGCAGCTTCATCGTGCGCGTCGCCCACCACCAGCCTGAAGGAGAAGTCTAGGCCGTGGGAGCGCAACTCCCCGCGTTGTGAAACCAGGTCATCCATGGTGTAGTCGTGCTCGATACGGCTCTTATCCATGACGACGGCCCGACGGCACAGTTCGTAGAGAAAGATCAGGTCGTGACTGACGCAGATCAGTGTGCCGGGGTAGTCTTTGAGCAGATCGAGAAAGACCTGCTCCTGTCGGGGATCGAGGTTGGCGGTGGGCTCATCGAGCAGCAGCACGGAGGGCTGCATGGCCAGAAGGCCGGCCAGTGCGGCCCGCTTTTTCTGCCCGAAACTCAGGTGATGGGGCGCCTTGTAGATTTTGTCTTCCAAGAAGACACGCTGCAGTGCCTTGCGGGCGGTCTTGCGGGCCTCCTCGCGGGAGTGGCCCTGGTGGCGCGGACCGAAGGCGGCGTCATCCAGCAGCGTGTGGCCGAAGAGTTGGTCGTCCGGATCCTGAAAGAGAAGGCCGATCTCGAGTCGGCTTCGTTCCAGGTGTTCACCCTGGAGTTGTTGGTTTTTGTAATGCACCTCTCCGCTGGATGGCAGCAGTAATCCACACAACTGTTTGATCAGAGTAGTCTTTCCGGATCCATTCTGTCCGACAAGAGCGATGCGGTCGCCTGCGGCGATGTCCAGATCGATATCCGACAACGCCACGGTTCCGTCGGCATAGCGATAGGAGAGATCTCGAACGCTGAGCAGAGGGTCGACCACTCCAGGCGGTGGTATGGTTTGCGGAAGTTCGTGCATCGTTCTTCTTTCCTACCAGACCAGACGGTCGTAAACGATCAGGCTGACCCCGGCGGTCATCCAGAGTGCGGACCATACCAGGTCCCTGGGCAGCATGCGCAATTCAACCGGTTCCAGCATGCGGCCCCTGTAGCCGCGTGCGCGCATGGCGTCGAACACCCTTTCGGTGCGTTCAAAACTACGGACAAAGAGCATCCCCAGAAAGTTGGCCACGGCCTTGAGGGTGGCCATATCGGTGCGTTTGCGAAATCCGCGCACCTGCATGCCCGATGACATGCGGCGGGCTTCGTGACGAAACACATGCAGATAGCGGTAGCTGAGGAGCAGCATCTGGCCGACCATCTCCGGGGCACCGAGCCGGGAGAGGCCGTAAAGGGTGATCGGCAGGGGGGCCGTGGAGAGCAGCGGCTCCATCAGCAGGGTGATGGCCACGGCTTTGGCCGCAATCGTGGCGGCCAGCAGAAGACCACGAAGGTTGAATCCGAGCCACCCGATCTGGTTGACGACGATCACCTTGTCCCCTTCATGGACCGGAACCGTAAAGGGCATGACCACGAGGAACATGCTGATAAACCCGACGATGGCCAGCAGACGCAGCAACACACGGGCAAACGAAGCTTTGGAGAGCAGGAGCACGATGCACGATAACCCGACGGCGAAGAGGGCCGGTGTGATATTTCTCAACGATGCGACCATGAAGCTGTAGAGAACGATGGTGACGATTTTGCAGCGCACATCCCAGCGGTGCAGCGGAGAGGTTCGGGTTGTGGTTTCAATGGGCGGTACCGACCAATCCGGCTCTTCTCCAGGCGTACTGCGTGAGCGGACCAGGTAACGCAACCCGGCCACCAGGGCCCCCAACACAAGTGATGGGATGAGGATCAGCAGGGGCAACTGCCAGAGAGGCATCTGGATATGGATTACATCAGCCATGAGGCCTCTTGGAGAGGTGGGCAAACGAGGGTTGCAACAGAGCCGGCTTGACCTTCGCCAGGAAGCCGATGGTAAAGGCACTGATCGCAGCCTCAATGAGGATGACCGGCAAATGCGCCACCATGGCAATTTGAGCCACACCGAAGAAGTCTTCTCCCCCGGTGGCCAACAGCGCGGCGAGTATCGCTGCTGCCAATATCGTTCCCCCTGCGCCAGCCATACCACCAACCGCGACTTGCCGGGAGCGTGTATTGCCTTTGAACCTCTGGAAAAACCATCCGCATGCCAGGGCCGGCAATCCCATCATCAGGGCGTTTGCGCCCAGTGCTGTCAATCCGCCGAATTGGAACAACAAACTTTGCAACAACAACCCCAGTCCGATGGAGAGAAAAGCCGAGGGGCCCAACAGGGCACCGGTCAGGCCAGGTATCAGCAGGTGGACGCTGGTAGGCCCGAACGGCACATGGATGAGCGAAGCGACAAAGAAGGCCGCTGTCACAACTGCCAGCTTGGGCAACTCTTCGCTGTGGGCTTGTCGGGCGCTCCACGCCGCTATGGCCGCACTGGCCACATAGCCACCGATGGTAACGGAGATGGGAAGTACCCCATCGGAAATATGCATCTGCTACTCCTTGCGTCGGCGTGAAGCGACAAAGGCGGCCATTCCGAACAGACCGAGAATATAGCCCAAACCAGAAAAGATATCGTCAAGACCTGGTTTGTCAAGGTCTGCGCGCAATGCCGCTATTTCGCGATGGATGCGCCTCAGATCGCCGGACAATTTGCCGTTTTGCTCCTTTAGAAGTGTGATGATCTCTTCACACCCCTCCCCGGCTGGTGTTTCAGCGTAGAGCGCATTGGGCCACATCGCCAGACAAGCCCAGAAGATCATCACAAGAAGCCCCTTGCCTATCGCATTCATCTGCCTGCCTCCACCTCGGCTTTTTTCAGCGTATAGCTGTTTTTATGCCCCATGGTGGCATCGAGCACAATGGTTAAATCGTCGACTTTGGGGATATCAAAGTTGAACAACCCCTCTTTGTCTGTTACCCCTTCGAGCAGAAGGTTCTTGCTGCTGTCGTAGACCTTCACCTTTCCACCTGCCACCGGTCGGCCGTCGGAGAAGTAGCTTTCGGTGTAGACTTTTCCCGCTTCGACATAGGCAAACAGGCTGACTTTATGGGCCATCGCCGTTCCCGCCAGAAGCAATATCGCTACTGCCGAAACCACAATATACTTCCAAGATGCTCTCATAGACCGAACCCCCTTGTTTCAATATCCCATATGCGTTGTGACCTTTAAAGGTGCCCCTGTTTGCAGGTCCGACACCCTTGAAGGATAGACTTCTATTTCATATCTCTGGTTCGGACCCAGAAGACGGCACCAATCTCGACACCCTTTTCCTCGTTTTTATGCTTCAATTTCCAATCGGCCTCATTGAGCGCCGCAAAGCCCCACCATCCAGCTCTGGGCATGGCGTAGCTGAAGACACCGTTGGTATCGGCCTTGACCACCTGGGTAACATAGGCATCGGCCGGTGGATGCACAACAGAGGGGTTTCCGGGAGACTCGTTCAGGTACTCCACCTCCACCTCGGCAAAGGGCACCGGTTTGCCCTTCAAAAGCACCTGGCCGGTGAAGAGGTTGTTGGTCCACAGCCCGTAGGGACGGGTCAGGGGGACGATTTCGGTCTCCAGACCAAGGGGTTCATCCCACCCCTCTTCCAGACCGAAGGCGTTGACGCAAACCTTGGTATAGTGAACGATAAACACATCCTCGGCCGGCTCCCAATAGGGGGTGGGTTCCACAAAGAACGTGTAATCGCCCGGCCTGCGGATCTTATAGTCGGCTTCCCAGAAGGTGAAGCTTCGATCCTGGTCCGCGCCTTTCCCCTTGGCCTCTTTCAGCGCACCCAGCAGATCTTTTTTATTCCCATTATGGACTACGCCGAACTTTTTGGGTTTTGCCATCTCCATGTAGTGCATCTCAAGGGGATGGGTGAATTTGATCTCAATATTCAGGGTCTTCGAATCGTCCTGGGAGACGATGTCATCCGAAGGGATGACTGTGCCGAAGTGAGCCGATGCGGATACGGCACATAGCGTCATCATTACAAAGAACAGAATCGAAATATATATACGAGTTGCACGCATGTTAATCTCCTCCATGAATTGAATGGTTCAAACCTGAGCCAGCTCCCACAGCCATCTTCCCCCTTTGAAAAAGGGGGACACAGGGGGATCTTTTAAATAACTCTCTCCTTTTACCCCTGGGTGGATTAAAACTCGACAGCCAACTGGGCCGTGATCGTATCGACTTCATTGCCGTCATTCTCATATTCGTCGTGCATGTACTCCAGAGCCAGGTTGGTGTTGTCGAAAAAGCCCCAGTTGACCACGCCGCCATACTGGGTTTCGGGCAAGAACTCTCCTCCGTCGTCCGAGCCACCGTAGCGCACGGCCAGTTCCAGGGCGTCGATCACCATGGCCCCGAACTCCACGTTCCAGGCCGACGGCTCGCGCGCCAGCGTTTCGGTGTTGGCGTAGATCTCACCGGCCACAAATTCGTCCAAAGCCGCCGTGTACTCTCCGATCAGCCGGAAGCGGTCGAGAAACTCGAAGGTGACGAAGGCGCTCCAACCGGCGACCATCTCCTCGACGGGATCCACTTCGCCGTCACTATCTCTGTCGGTAACCGTCTCGGAAAAGCTGTCTGATGAGGTCAGGTCCGAGATGTAGGAGACTCCCAGCGTCAACCCCTCCAGCGGTTGGGCCGACACACTGGCCACATAGCCGTCGATCATGTCGTCGTCGCCCGCCTCGCCGATCTTGCTGTTGAACGCGCCCACGGCAATGTCCACCAGGTCGCCGCCGATGCGGTAGCCGAGCACCAGCGCACCCTCGTTGGTCTCGCCCAGCACCAGCGTGTTGGGATCGGTGACGAAGTGGCTGTCGTAGTTGCCAAACGGCACATACTGGCGCCCGGCGATCAGATAGGCGGGAAATGCCTCGCTGCCGGTCAGGGTGATAAAGCCCTCGTCCACGAACACGTCATCGTCTTCGTACTTGAACAGCACGTGGCCGTCCACGTGATCGATGATCCTGGCATCGATGGCCAGCTCGACGGTGGCCAGGTCTACATCACTGCTATCCTCATCGTCGGTGGCCGGGTCGTTGTCGTCGACCGTCTGGTAGTTGGCTTCCACTTCGATCACGCCGCTGATCTGGATGCGGTCGAACCAGCTGGGGCCGGCTACATCCCGGCCGTTGGCATCTTCGAGTTGCGCCACGCGATCTTCAAGGCTCTTGACGCCGCCCGCCTTTGTTTCGGCTGCCGATGCATTCATGGCCATAACCGAGATGCTCAATCCCAACATCAATACGAGATACGACAACCACACAACACCTCTCTTCATTATAAACGCTCCTTTCTGTAATGTTCCAACTGCATCTTCCATAATATAGGTTGTGAAAATAGTTGGTTGTCACCTTGTGCGAGGCCCGGAACAAAAAAACCACGAAGACCGGGTCGCAGTATGAAAGACCAGCCTTCGTGGCTTGTTGTTACCAAGATTGTTTTTATTGCAGTGGGAACTTCTGCCCCCGAATTTCGGTAAATATAGAGGGGGAGGGGGATTGAGTCAATAATTAAAAAAATCAAATGGCGCGATTGGAAGTGTTCACTTTTAGTGTTCACTTTTAAGGAGCATCATCCATGACGCCAAACCTGGTTGACGCAACCATGTGCCGCATGGTAAAAATCCGCTTTAATATTAGAACGGTATAAAACAAATCGAATGAGACGGGTAACGAGGTTGCCTTAGGGAGTTGAAGGCGGCGATACTCGGGGTTGCCAAGCGTGTGGAAGCAAAGACTTTGGGGAAATTAAATCAAAAGCACAGTCGCGGCGGTCCAAATCATTCGGGCTCACCGGTGTTATGCGCGCGGGAGTTGAGTAAGCGGTACCGGGGCATGGCCAACATTGCCCTGCGTTCATTGGACCTGACCGTTCGAGCTGGAGAAATATTTGGATTTCTAGGCCCAAATGGCGCCGGCAAGACCACCGCCATATCGGTGATGAGCACGCTACTGAGGCCGACGGCAGGGCGTGTTGAGATTTGCGGATTGGATGCCTTCCGAAACATCCGCCAGGTGCGCAGCCTGATTGGGGTGGTTCCCCAGGACATCGCACTGTTCGACACCCTCACTGCATCTGAAAATTTGGCATACTTTGGTCGCCTGTACGGGCTCGGCGGTGACGACCTTGTAGAGGCGGTCCGGAGTGCCCTCGATGTGACCGGTCTGGCCGAGCGCAGCCACGATACGGTGGGCACTTTTTCGGGGGGCATGAAGCGCCGCATCAATCTGGCGGTGGGTATTTTGCACCGGCCCCAGTTGCTCTTTCTCGACGAGCCGACGGTGGGTATTGATGCCCAGTCGCGCAACAAGATCATGGAAAACCTGCTCTGGCTGAAAGAGCAGGGCACCACCATGATCTACACCACCCACTACATGGAAGAGGTGCAACGGCTCTGTTCGCGTCTGGCAATTATCGACGAAGGGCAGATCATCGCCAAGGACGAGACGGGGAATCTGTTGGCCCAGCATCCGGACTGCGGCGATCTGGGCGAGCTTTTTCTGAAACTGACCGGGCATCGGCTCCGCGATTGAAGTGTTTTAAGAGGGAATAATCGATTGATGACCAAATGGCTGGCAACCCTGATCAAAGAGTGGCGTATCCTGTCGCGGGATCGCACCGGCCTTCTGATGCTGTTTGCCATGCCGGCCGCACTGGTTGTGGCGATGACGCTGGTGCAGGACAATGTGCTGCGCCGGAGCGGCGGCTTGCAGGTGGCCGGCGTGGTGGTGGATCTGGATGGTGGTGATGTCGGGCAGCGCCTTACTGCGGCGCTGGAAGCCACCGAGGTCGTCGCGTTCAACCGCTTGGTCGATGGGCGCACGCCTGATCCGGTCGAGGCGGTGGGCTGGATCGAAGAGGGGCGGTTTCAGTTTCTGGCCGTCATTCCGAAGGGGATCACCGGGGTGGTCCGGGAGCGCGTCCAACGCCGCATCGACGATCTAATGGGCGGGAATGAGACGGCCGAAATTCCTGATCTCTATTCGGCCGGGGTGACCCTGCACTTCGATCCGACCTTGCGCCATGTCTATCGGACGGCGGTGGAAGGGGCTGTTGCCAGGGCGGTGGCCACCGTGCAGACAGGCTTGACGCTGGCGTATCTGGGAGATGCCCTCGATCGAAACTTGCAGCAGCGCATCGCGGAGGCGACCGGGGGGTATGCTCCCCAGGGACAAAAGCGGCTGGTGCCTTCCCTGGAGAGTGATGCCCTTTTCACTCCTGTGGTGGATGTCGTCTCCAACGGAGCCGGCATCTCAGGCACTGAGCGGTTGCCGACGGCGGTACAGCAGAATGTGCCGGCCTGGGCGCTTTTCGGCATGTTTTTTATTGTGGTGCCGCTGTCTGGTGCGTTGATCCGCGAGCGCCGCGAAGGGATCTGGGCGCGCCTTATGGTGATGCCGGTCTCCAAGACCATCCTGATCCTGGGAAAGCTTTCCGCTTATGTGGGGGTCTGCCTGGTGCAGTTCGTCTGCATCGTGCTGGTAGGCAAGTGGTTGTTGCCGCTGATGGGTACCGACACGTTCATTCTGGGGGAGCATAAGGGGGCCATCATTCTGGTGGCGGTGTGCAGTGCGCTGGCTGCCAACGGTTTTGGCCTGATGCTGGGGGTGCTTGCGAGGACCAATGAGCAGGCTGCCATTCTCGGGCCACTTTGCGTTGTGATTGCTGCTGCTCTGGGGGGGATCATGGTGCCGGTTTTTGCCATGCCTCAGATCATGCAGGTCATCAGCCGGGGATCGCCATTGGCGTGGGCCCATGAGGCATTCATGGATCTTCTGGTGCGTGAAAGCAGTGTTTTTCAGATATGGGGGAACTTGTCTCTATTGCTGCTCTTCTTTCTTCTTACATTAGTGGTATCGATTGTTGCTTTAAAAAAGATCCATAACTAGGTTTGCGCCGGTTTGTCCATCAGGTCGTATGAGTTCTCCATGCGACGCTTAATGCTTTAACTGCCGCTAAGATGCGCTGCGGGCGGTTCGCAAACTCGTTGCGCTCAAACAGTGCGAACCGCTGTTCCTCCGCTGCATCTAAGCGGCAGTAAAACCATACGCTGAAGGCATGGAGAACTCATACGACCTGATAGACAAACCTCTATCGTTGGTTTGATGTTTCTGTTTTAATTTTCGGTTTAATATAAAGAAGGCAATGGCGAAAAATCACCGGGCGGGTTTTACCCCGCCCAGAGTTGTTTTAGGATGAGGCTATTTCGAAGGATCAACCACCTCGAGAAGCATAAAGCAATGGGCGAAACGGCCGCTTTCGGGGATGAAGCAGAGCAGTTTCTGCCCGTGGGACAGATTACCGCTGTGAAGCAGCTCTTCCAAAATGATAAAGATGGCAGCGCTGCCCGTATTGCCTTTGGTCGGCAGGTTGGTGAACCACCGTTCGTAGGGGATTTCGAAACCAACCTTTTTCATGCCCTCGTAGAATCGCGGCCGGAAGTAGGCCGAGGAGTAGTGAGGCAGGAACCAGTCGACCTGTTCAGGGGTGAGGTCGTGTTTTTGCACGGCGCTGGAGAGCGCTCTTCCCATGGTGGGTACGATATGTTTGTCCAGGATCTTTATGTCCTGGCGTACGTTGAAAAGGTAGCGGTTTTGCGCTTCGGGAATGTCTTCCATTTTGCGCCAGCCGGTCATGCTGCCGTCTTCGTCTTTGACCCCGCCGCCGTACATGCAGGTTTCAAGCTCTCCCGAGAAGGCGTAGTGTTCGATCCATTCGATGCGCAAGTTGAGGCGGTTCTGCGCCATCTGGTTGGAGAGGTAGACGGCGCCGGCGCCGTCGGAGAGCATCCAGCGCAGGAAGTCGGCGTCAAAGGCGCGGATGGGGGTCTTTTCCAGATCGACGTCCTTGTGGCCGTTTCCTTTAAAGAAGGCGGAGCGCATATAGGAGGAGGCCAGCTCCGATCCGGTGGCCACGGCATTGGTGCTGCACCCGGCGAGGACATTGAGATAGGCGAACTTCATGGCGGTCATACCTGAGAGGCAGATGCCGCTGGTGGTGACCGCTTCGATGGGCGGCAGTTTCAATTCACCCATGACCATGAGGGCGTGACCGGGGAAGTTGAGGTCCGGGCTGGTGGTGCCGCAGCAGAGGCATTGGATCTCCTCGGCGTTGAAGCTGTCATGGGGGGCCAGGCGTCGAACGGCCTCAGCGGTCAGTTGGGCGTTGGTATGGGTCAAACGTCCGGTCTCAGGATCTATGGCATAATAACGATTTTCGATTTTGTTGTTTCTTAGAACCATTTTTTTGGTTCGCGAGGGCAGGTCTTTTACCTTGCCCAGGACATTCTCGATGGCATCGTTGTCGACCGGATCGTTGGGCATGAAAGCTGCTACGTCTTGAATGTAAACGCTCATATTGTTCTGTATTCCTTTGGAGGTATCGTTCGCACGGCGCTTATTAAAAGCAGCCGTACGTTTCGGGTTTAATTAAGGTTTATTTAAAACGCCTATCCGTCTTCCTTCATTGGATAGCGATTGCCGGCATAGTAGTCGATCATGCGGTTCACCTTGTTGCGACGCAGCAGCCGCAACACAAATGTCACTGCGGTCGCCAGTGGTGCGATGATAAAGACGGCCGTGAGCAGGTATCCGATAAACAATCGAAGTCTGAAGTGCCTGGCCGGGTCGCCGGCTTCACCGCCGCGTCGGATAAACTCAGCCCAAACATTGAAAATTTTAAGAATGCGCTGTTCGAACAGGATATAGGAGGGGACCACATTTACGGCGCCTATCCGATTCAATCGTTCCTGCAGATCCTTCCAACGGCCCTGGTGCAGCGCTTCGTGCAACGGTGTGCCAAACCGTTCGGCCGCTGAGATGTCCTCCTCCGAGATGCCCGGTTTGGGGAAAAGTTTTAAGAAGCGCTCCTTGCGGCCGCTCAATAGCCAGGCAGATATGGTAATGACCCCCAACAGGTTCGGCGCCCGGTCCATGAGAACGATGTTTCCGGCCGGGGTTCCGCCACGGTGGACGATTCCTGCCTTTACCCTTTCATGGGCCTGCAACCACATGTTTCTGCAGCCGATGATCGTCATGACCGGTCGGTCTTTCATCACCTGTGCCGCTTCGGGGCTTTGAAGGAAGGCGGTCACGGGTGTGCTGGGCGACAGATACCACACCTGATAGGCGAGGACGATGCCGTCATAATCATCTTTGGGGTCGAATTGGAACGGTTTGAGCCGGCAGGGAGTGCCTTGCAGCGACTCGGGAAAGACGTCGGCAAAACGCAATGCCGTCCAGGGAAAGGGGTAGGGGGGATCGGGACGCAGCTCTTCAAACACCAACTTGATTTGATCGTCGTCGGCGAGGGTCTTGAGCACCGAACGAACGATTTGCGTCAGTTGCCCGGATTGGGAGTAGTAAACAACCAGCAGTTTTTTCATTCTTTAAACATCAACGGTCGCCACGGAGCGTTGGACATCTGAAAGGATTGCACGCTCCGGCGGCTTTCCTGCCCCTTCCAACTGCTTTCTCGCTGACCTTATAATGAAAATAAGGTAAACCCATGTCAAATAGCGAAAGTTGGCCGAATTGTCAAACGACCATTTAGAGAAAGGGGTACGGTTATTCGGATTGAGGTAAAAAAAGGCGCAACCGCTGCTGCGATTGCGCTCACGACTGTTGACTTTAGGTGTCGCCGCCTTAAGGCATGATGGCCGTAAGGTAATTTGCCATGATTTTGCCCATGTCGTCGGGGAGTGAACGATCGGACGATCCGGAGGAATAGGTCGCCCCCCAGGCATTGACGGAGCTGTTGAGCACCTCTTTGCGAACCTCTTTCCCGGTTGTGCCGTCTATTAACTGCATCGTCAATTCGATGCCGGAACTACCTGCAAAAACGCCCCCCCACATTCGGGCCATCCCGCTGACAATGCGCAGATCGGTCACTTTTGCCTTCACCAGAAGAGTATCCTTCCTGATTTTCTGATTTCGTTTCACCATGCCGACCCTGTCGAACAGATTCTTCATTTCAAGGGCCGTTATCATGCTGTGCTGCATGGTTTCGACCGCATTGGGATAATCTTTGGCAATCTGTGGGGTCGCTTCAAAAGCGTAGCAGAGGATGTCGGTATACTTTTTACTCAGTTTTGCCGCTGAGGCCTGAGGTGTCTGCTCTTCCGGTTGGGCCTCCTGACCGCCACATGCAGAGAGCATTGCAACCATAAGAATCGTAATACCCCAGATAAGCATCTGTTTCATTCCAAAAGCTCGTTTCATTCAGTTTTCCTCCTTTTCTGGTTGGATCATGAATCAGTACCGAGTTGAACCTCCAACGTAGTGTAACAACACATCTTATAGGTTCGGATCATATCTGAATAAGTTGAGAAAAAGAAAGGGAAATAATCCGTTTTCCCTCCAAATTGAAAAAGGCATAAAAAATGCCAGGCTGTAAAATAAGTTGACACCCAGTGCGGGTGAAACGGAAAGTTGTGTTTGTTGGCCGTTATCTAACTATAAATAATTATTATAAAAAATATGAATCCAAAATGCAGCTCAAGTGGCATGGCCTTTGCCGTGGTAAAGCAGGGAAAGCAGTCGATGGTTGACCGTTAGGCTCGACCTGGTTGATGCCAATATTTAGCAGAACTAAAAGGAGGGCGGCATGCATAACTTATTTCGCTCCATCATCGTTGCATCGGCATTGGGGTCTCTTATTTTGACGGCGGTATTCCCCGCTGCAGCATCGGACGTTTTACGATACAGCAGTTCCGCACAAGTCAGAGACGTATTTCACGACGAGAGCCTTAGCCGATTTACAAAAATGAGCGGTATCGAGGTGGATCTCTTCGTCGGATCTTCATCTACGGCGCTGCATCGGCTCTTCAACGGCGTGTGCGATATCTCCAGCACTGCTGAGCCTCTGGCCCCGTCCCACGCAGATTACGGGTACGTGCAAACGGCTTTTTGCAAAGTGCCGTTGATTGTGATCACCAATGTTCAAACACCCGTAACCGATATCAGTGAAGCGCAACTGCGCGACATCTTTGCAGGCACCATCACCAACTGGAAGGAGCTTGGCGGTCCGGATCGGGATATTGTTACTATCGTTCCCGGAAAGGATACGGCCGCTTACAAGAATTTTTCCCTGCTTGCCCTTAAGCGGTTTGAAGTCAAATACGACTTCATGGCCTATCGATCCACTATGGTTGTCACCGCTGTCCATCGGATCCCCTGGAGCATCTCGTTCATTGCCAAGGGGGCGGCCACCCGCGATAAGGCCGTGAGGATCATGACGGTGAATGGAAGGTCTTATGCCGATGCGGACTACCCTTACAACCAGACGTTCGCATTCGTGACCAAGGGGGAGCCCGCAGGCGGTGCCAAGGCGCTGATCGACTACGCTCTGTCGCCGGAAGCTAGAGAGGCGTTTAAAAAGAACGGGATCACCCCTCTGCCCGAGTAGGGAAACGGTGGTTGCGCGTGCGGGTCCGGTCAGGACGATGGGCGTTGGTTTGGCCCGATTGGATGAACCCGATTGCGAAGAATTGATTGACTTTATTTCGGCAGGTGGTGTAGCAAATCAGTCGAGTCGATCAAGTGGCCCTTGGCCTTGAAAGGGAAGACGGTGAAAATCCGTCGCGGACCCGCCGCCGTAACCGGGGACGAAAGCTGCAATATGCCACTGTCATGTATGACGGGAAGGCGCAGCCGTTAGGACGATCCGGAAGCCGGAAGACCTGCTTGGTATCATATCGCCGATTCAGCCCTTCGTGGTGGGGGGCCGAGCGGCCATTTCCTGGGATAAAAAACGGTACCCCGGACCTGTGTATTCAGGTCCGGTTTTTTTTTGGGGAAGACGTGGGTTGGACTAAATCTCAGTATCGCCGTTTTCAACGAGTGCCGCTCTGGTCTCTATTGCCGCTTCTGACCCTTGCGCTGGCGGTCGAAATCGTGATCTCCACCGGCGCCGGCTACGTCGAAATTCCGCCTGTGGACGTCGCCCGGATCATCGCCGCACACCTGACCGGGGCCGATGGGCTGGTCGCCCAGCTGGATAAGGTGGCTTCCGTTGTGGTCACCGATGTGCGGCTGCCGCGGATTCTGACCTCAGTAATAGTGGGAGCCGGGTTGGCCGTCTCGGGTGCCGTGTTTCAGGGCATCCTGCTCAATCCGCTGGCCGATCCATACACCCTGGGGGTGTCGGCCGGGGCCGCGTTCGGCGCATCCCTGGCCCTTTCGCTCAATCTTGCCCTGTTCGGTCTCTGGCCCGTTCCCCTGTTTGCCTTTGCCGGCGCCGTGGCAACGCTCATGGTGGTCATCTGGTTGGCTGCCGGCAGCGGCGATCTCTCGTCGGGCAGTTTGATCCTGGCCGGTATCATCGTCGCTGCCATCCTGTCGGCCGGTGTCAGTTTTCTCAAATACATGGCCGACGAGCAGGTCGGGGTGATCATCTTCTGGTTGATGGGC
This sequence comes from uncultured Desulfatitalea sp., assembly GCA_963668675.2. Classification (GTDB taxonomy): domain Bacteria; phylum Desulfobacterota; class Desulfobacteria; order Desulfobacterales; family Desulfosarcinaceae; genus Desulfatitalea. The sequence goes on from CAXXMB010000001.1 coordinate 269,185, forward strand.
AGCTTCGCTTCCAAGACGTGGCAGGAGGTTTTCATAGCGGCAGTTGCCGTAGGGGCCGGACTGGCTGTCTGCCTCTTTTTCAGCCGTGATCTCAATCTCCTGGCCCTGGGCCATCGCACCGCCGGTTCACTGGGTGTTGCACCCCGAAAGGTGTCGATGGTTTTGCTGGTGTGCACCTCCCTGATGGCTGCGGTCTGTGTGGCCGTCTCCGGGATCATCGGTTTCGTGGGGTTGCTGGTGCCCCACATGGTGCGCTTCGTGACCGGTCCGGACAATCGCCGTTTGATTCCGGCCTCGGCCCTGGCCGGTGCTGCGCTGCTGCTGCTCGGGGATACGGTCACCCGGGCCGTATTGCCCCAGGAGATTCCCATTGGGGTCATTACGGCGCTCATCGGGGGGCCGGTCTTCTGTTATATCTATCGCCGTCGCCATATGCGGCGGCTCATATGAGTCGGGCCATGTATCAGCTGAGCCACATCTCATTTGCATACGGGGAGCGTCAGACGCTCGACGATCTATCGATCACTTTTGATGCCGGCCACTTCTACGGCATCGTCGGCCCCAACGGCAGCGGCAAGACCACCCTGGTGGATTTGCTCTCCGGGCATCGGCGGCCGGTAGATGGAGAGATCGCCCTCGATGGGCGCCCGTTGCAAAACTACACCCGCAAGGAGCTGGCGCACCACATCGCCGTGGTGCCCCAGGATTTTCGCATCAATTTCCCATACACCTGCCGGCAGGTGGTGATGATGGGCCGGTATCCCCGCCTGCCGCGCTTCGCCCCGCCCGGGGATAGTGATCGCGCCGTGGTCGATGATGTGCTCGCACGGACCGCCCTCACCGATTTCAGCGAACGCCATGTGGACCGCCTCAGCGGCGGTGAGCGGCAGCGCGTCGTCTTCGCCCGCGGTCTGGCTCAGCAGACCGATGTGCTGCTTCTCGACGAGGCCACGGCCAGCCTGGACATGCAGCACGCCATTGAGTTGCTCAATTTAGCGGCCCGTCGCGTCGCCACAGGCGCCACCGTTATTGCCGTGATGCAGGATATCAATTTGGCGGCCATCTATTGCGATCACCTGGTCTGTATCCGGCAAGGGCGGCTGGCGGCGGCAGGCCCCACCGATCGGGTGTTGACCGCAGAACTGTTACACGAGGTGTTTCGGGTGAATGCCCGGGTGGAGTATCACCCCCATGCCAATGCCCTCCAGGTGGTGTTCAATCGGGAGATGCCGTGATGACGGGACGCAGTCAACCGGCATGGGCAGTACTGTGGCTGTGCCTCTTTTTCGGCACGGGGGGGGAGACGCAGGCCGAGGGGTTGGCCCTGGAGGCGGATGCGATCGTGGATTCCATGGGACACCGGGTGGAGGTCTCTACGCCCTTTCTGCGCATCATCTCCCTCTACGGCGCCCATACCGAAAACCTATTCGCCTTGGGAGCCCGGAACCAGGTGGTGGGTGTCTCGCGACACGAGGATTGGCCGCCGGAAGTGCGGTCCAAACCGGTCCACTCCTATCACGATGACCTGGAGCGGTTTCTGGCGGCCCGTCCTGATCTTGTCCTGATCCGCCCTATGATCGATCGGGGCTATGCATCCCTGGTCGGCAGATTAAGGGCGAATGGCATCAGCGTGGTTTCCCTGCAACCCCGTTCAATAGCAGAGATGTTTCTCTACTGGCGCATCCTGGGGAAGCTCTGCGGCCGCGCTGCAGCCGCCGAAGCCATGGTCGCAACATTCCAGGAGGCCGTCGCCTGTATCGCTTCCCGCACGGCGCCCATCGCCAAGAAGCAGCGCGTCTACTTCGAGGCGATTCACAACCGCATGCGCACCTTCGCACCCGATGCCATGGCCATCTTCGCACTGGAGACCGCCGGCGGAATCAATCTGGCTGCCGAAGCCTTCTCCCGCAGGGGAACCACCATCGCCGATTATGGCAAGGAGCGCATTCTATCCCAGGGGGAAGAGATCGACGTCTACCTGGCCCAGGTGGGGCCCATGAATCAGCCGACCCTGGAGACGATCAAAACAGAACCGGGATACGAATTGATCCGCGCGGTTCGTGAAGATCGCATCTTTTTCATCGATGAAAAGCTGGTTTCCCGGCCGACCCGACGGATGCTGCTCGGGATCTGTCAGATTGGTCGAATTCTCTATCCTGAACAGTTCATGATTGAAAAGACGCCATCGGGATGTCTGCTGCGGCACTGTCCATCCAAAGGCAAACAGATGGAGTAAGGAAATGATATGAAGAAATCTGGTACCCTGTATGGCATCGGCGTTGGACCTGGCGATCCGGATCTGATCCCCGTCAAAGCCGTTCGCACCCTGGGTTCGGTAGATGTGGTTTTTACGGCAGCCTCAACGCGCAACAACTACTCCCGCGCGCTTGAAATTGTGCGTCACCATCTCTCCGAACGCATCGCCATCGATAAGCTGGATTTCCCCATGAGCAAAGACCATGAGGTGATGGAGTGTGCCTGGCGACAGCATGCCACCCGCATCGCCGGTGTGCTCGAGCAGGGGCGGGATGCGGCCTTCCTCACCCTGGGCGACCCGCTCACCTATTCGACTTACGGCTATATCCTGCGCCACCTGAAAGCGGACTGGCCCGGTCTTCCCGTTGTGACCATTCCCGGCATCACCTCCTATCAGGCGGCTGCGGCCGCCGTCAATCAGCCGTTGGTCGAGGGGGAAGAGTCTTTGCTCATCCTGTCTGGCGTTCACGGTGGAGAGCGGTTGCACGAGATGATTCAACCGCCGGACAATGTAGTCTTCCTCAAAGCCTATCGCGATGTCATCGGCATCAGCGAGGCACTGGAGCAAACCGGTCTGGCCGAGTGCAGTGTGGCGGTGAGCAACTGCTCAACAGACGAGCAGGTGATCAATACGAACTTGAAAGAATTGGGGAAACAACCCCCCAACTACTGGACCTTGATCATCGCCAAGCGGAACAAACATGTCTCCAAAAAGTAGTCACACGAAGAGCAAGCGTGCCCTCTGGATTGCACTGGGTGCTTCGGGAGTGATGGTGGGCTTTGGCCTCTGTCTCATCGAAGGCATTACCCTGTCGCTGGCTACACGACGCATGGTATGGCCCCTGTTGCGGCTGCTTTTTTTTATTACGATCGGATTGGCGTTGGGGCAGGTGATCGAAACGACCGGGTGGACCCGCACACTGGGTCGTCTGGGGGCACCGCTCTTCCGTTTTTCCAGGCTGGGGTCGCGCTGCAGCGCTGCTTTTACGACGGCGTTTATATCGGGGACAGCGGCCAACGCCATGCTCTACGACTTCTGGAGGGAGGATCGTATTGACCGGCGTCAGCTTTTTCTGACAAACCTTGCTAACCAGCTGCCGGCCTTTTTTCTTCATCTGCCGACCACGGTTTTTATTGTGCTGCCCCTTACCGGGTGGGCAGGCGGTCTCTACTTTTTACTTACTTTATTAGCGGCTGCTTTGCGCGTGGCTGTAGTATTGATTGTGGCGCGCTGGTGGTTGCCTGCCGGGGAAGTGGAGATGTCAGATAAAAGAGAGGGGGAGCTCAAGAAAAGAGAGGGAGGTGAATATTGGCAGGTTATGAAAGAGAAGCTTCCCCGTCGGTTGGCCAATGTAGCCACCTACGTGGTGCCGATCTACATCGCTGTTTTTTTGCTCAACCATGCCGGCCTCTTTGAATGGACGCGAAAATGGCTGGCGCATGGTGTCACCGATGCTTTGGTCCCGGTCGAATCCCTCTCGCTGGTGGTGTTGAGTTTTGCGGCTGAGTTTACTTCCGGATTTGCAACGGCGGGTGCCCTGCTTCAACAGGGAGTGTTGACCGTGAAAGAGGCTGCTCTGGCGCTGCTTATCGGGAATATCGTTGCCTTTCCCATTCGCGCATTGAGGCATCAACTGCCGCGCCTGATGGGGATCTTTGCGCCGGTTATGGGGATGCAGCTTCTGCTGCTGGGGCAAGGGTGTCGGATTATGAGTTTGGTGATTGCAGGGAGCGTTTATTATCTTTTCTTTTGACCTAACTGTTGAATTTGCGGAGCCGGCGGGATCATTCGGAGGTAGAACGATTAAGGGGATTGTCATAGCGGGGACTCACAGTGGCGTGGGAAAGACGACGGTGGCTTTGGGGCTTATGGCGGCGTTGTGCCGGCGTGGGCTGTCGGTGGCGCCGTTCAAGGTGGGGCCGGATTTTATTGATCCGGGGCATCATGCCCAGGTGACCGGTACGGTCAGCCGGAACCTCGATGGGTGGATGTTGAGCAGGGAGTATAATCGGGCCTGTTTTGCTCAGCATGCGCGTAAGGCGGATGTGGCGGTGGTTGAAGGGGTCATGGGGCTTTTTGATGGTTTCAGCGGTCGCAGTGAGGAGGGATCGACTGCCCAGATGGCCAAGTGGCTCGGGCTTCCGGTGTTGCTGGTAGTCAATGCTGCCAGTATGGCGCGCAGTGCCGCTGCGCTGCTTCAGGGTTTCGAACGCTTTGATGCGGATGTGACGTTTGCGGGCGAGCTGTTCAACCATCTGGCCAGCGAATCCCATTTGGCGTACCTGGAAGAGGCCATGGCGGAATATGTGGAGATGCCGTTGCTTGGCGGAATTCTGAGGGAAGAGCGGTTGGTGATGCCCGAGCGACATCTGGGATTGATGACGGCTGAGGAGCTGGTCCTCTCCGAGGATGATTGCGCCAGGCTGGCGGATTGTATTGAAGATGCTATCGATTTGGACGCCCTGTTGGCAGTGCTGCCTGAGATTGAAGCGGCCCCGGAGGGTAAGGTGGACGGTTGCCGGCAACGATCGTCGGCAGTTCGCATCGGCGTGGCCAGGGACAGCGTCTTTTGCTTCTACTACGCGGACAATCTCGATCTGCTTGCCGGGGCAGGGGCTGAAGTGGTGCCCTTTTCTCCGCTGATCGACAATGGGTTGCCCGAACGGCTGGACGGCATCTATATCGGCGGCGGATACCCGGAGCTGCATGGCGGGCAGTTGGCGGCCAATGACGCCATGCGCCGGTCGATCCGGGCTTGCAGCCGGGCGGGCATGCCCATCTATGCCGAGTGCGGTGGTTTCATGTACCTTTGCCGAGCGCTTGAGGATCGCGAAGGAGATGTCCACTCCATGTGCGGCGTTTTTCCTTTTCGTACCCGGATGAATGCCCGGCTGAGGCGCCTTGGATATCGCGAGGTGCGCTTGGGCGATGATACGGTCATCGGAGGTAAGGATGAGGTTGTGCGCGGTCACGAATTTCACTACTCCGATTTTGTCTCGACCGAACCGTCCGAGAAGATATCTACCGCATACACGGTGACTGGTAGCAGGGGGGTAACGGCCAAAGCGGAGGGGTATCAGGTCCAGCGTACACTGGGCAGTTACGTTCACCTGCATTTTGGCAGCAGGCCGGTGTGTGCGACGGCATTTGTCGGGGCGTGCCGGGCGTACCGGCAGCAATTTAAATGAAAGTGAGGTGCCAGGGATGTTTTTTTATTGGCGTATTCAGCAGGATTTGAGCTGTCTGGGAGAGTATCTTATCTTTCGGGATCCGGGACTCTCCAGGTGCTGGCAGGCGTGGATGCGGCGCAATGCCGCCGGCATTGTTTTGGCAGAAGATTGGGGCTTGGATTCCAACGACAGGTCACATCTGAATTGAAGGTTCGAACGTTCAGATTGGGAAGGGGCGACAGATGAAACCCCATGAGATTGAAACGCGCAGTTTTGCGATCATCGAACAGGAGGCCGGGCCGCATCCCTACTCTGCCGTGCAATGGCAGATCGTGCGCCGCATGATCCACACCACGGCCGATTTCGAATACGTGAGCAATACCCGCTTCCACCCAAAAGCGGTAAGGAGCGGTACCGCAGCCCTGCGGGCCGGGGCCACCATTTTTACCGATACCAATATGGCCCGTAGCGGTATTCGCCAGACGGGACTCGACGCATTCGGTGCAGAGGCGGTTTGTTTGATGGCCGAGGAGGCAATTGGCCGAAAGGCGCTGGCAAACGGAACGACCCGGGCCGAGGTGGCCGTGGATGAGGTGGCTGATCGGCTGGACGGTGCCATATATGCGGTGGGCAATGCACCCACGGCGCTCTTGCGGTTGATCGAATTGATGCGGAGCAGCCAGGTTGCGCCTGCTTTGGTGATCGGCCTGCCGGTGGGGTTTGTCAATGCCGCCGAGTCGAAGGCTGCTTTGCTGGAGGCGGATGTGCCCTATATCACCAATGTTGGCCGCAAGGGCGGTTCCAGCGTGGCTGCGGCGGTGGTCAACGCGCTCGTGTTGTTGGCGGGGGAAACTGGTTAATTGGGGGTGGAAGCATATGTATCGTAGCGCCCGAAGCGATCTGCGTAGCGGTTTCACCACAGGTGTTGCGGCTGCAGCAGCGGTCAAGGCGGCGATGCGCTGCCTGATCGCTGCCACTGCTCCTCAGAAGGTTACGATCGATTTGCCCACCGGCGCTTCACTCGATATCGATGTGCACCGCTGTCAACAGACGGATGACATTACAGCCGTCTGTTCGGTGGTCAAAGATGGGGGCGACGATCCTGACATCACCAATGGCGCAGAGATTGGCGCCAAGGTGCAGTGGCGCCCGGGCGGTTCGAATCGTAGAGTGGACGTGCGCGGCGGAGAGGGTGTCGGGCGGGTCACCAGACCGGGCCTCGAAGTCTCCCCTGGCCATGCAGCCATCAACCGCGTTCCCAGGAAGATGATTCGGGATGCAGCCTGTCAGGTGATGGCCGCAGGCAATGTTTTCGGCCGGGCCGTTGCTGAGATATTTGTCCCCCGGGGAGAGGAGTTGGCCCGCCATACCCTCAACGACCGCCTGGGCATCGTGGGTGGGATCTCTATCCTGGGTACCACCGGCATCGTGAGGCCGCTCTCCCACGATGCCTATGTGGCAACCATTAAAGCGGCCATATCTGTGGCGCGGGCTTCAGGGGTGCAACGCGTGGTGATGACCACTGGCCGGCGCAGCGAACGATTTGCGCAAGCACTCTGGCCCGATCGGCCCGAAACCGCTTTCGTGCAGATCGGCGATTATTTCTCCGCCGCCCTGGGGATGGCTGCCGACCAACGGTTGGCGGAGGTGACCCTGGCTGTTTTTTTCGGAAAGGCGGTGAAGATGGCCATGGCGATTCCCCATACCCATGCCCGATCGGCCCGGCTTACCTTGGCGCAGCTGGGGCGGTGGACCGCCGAAATCACCGGCCGTGAAGATTTGGCCCGGAAGGTGGCCGACGCCAATACGGCCCGGGCAGCCTTCGATCTGGTGGCCGACGATTATCCGGAGCTTATCGCCAAGGTGGGCGACGAGGTTCTGAAGGCGGCGGTGCGTTTTGCCGGCAACCGGCTGTCGGTACGGGCGGTCATCTTCGACTTCGGGGGCCGGGTGCGGTTTGACAGCGGTGAGGATCATACGCCATGAAAAAAGTTTTCGTCATCGGCATGGGATTGTCTGCACGGGATCTGACTTCAGCTTACCTGGAGATCATCCACTCGGCCGACCTGCTGATCGGCGGCCGCCGTCATCTGGAGCATTTTGAGGAGCTGGAGGTTGAGAAGAGGGTTGTCAGTGGGCGCGTGAACGAGATTATCGAGGCTATTCGCACGGCCATGGAGCACCGCCAAGTGGTGGTGCTGGCCTCCGGTGATCCGCTTCTGTTTGGCATCGGGGCGCGCATTGTTGAGGGTATCGGCAAGGAGCGTGTGACCGTGCTGCCCAATATCTCCTCCATCGCTGCCGCCTTTGCCCGCATCAAACAGCCATGGGACGAGGCCCGCCTGGTGAGTCTGCATGGCCGCGACCGCCGTTTCGCACTTCTATCTGCACTGAAGGCCGATGCGCCGGTTGCGGTGCCCACCGATCCAAAACAGACGCCGGCCTGGCTGGCAGGATGGCTATTGGAAAGGGGGGTCGATCACATGCAGATGGTGGTTTTCGAGCGGTTGGGGGATAAACGTGAAGCGGTTGCCTGGTATACGCTTGAAGCGGCTTCCCGGAAGAATTTTGCCCAGCCCAACCTGGCCATTTTGCTTCCGGTGAAGGAGAGTGGCTGCGATCCCCCATTTTTCAGTATCGGCATGCCGGAAGAGGCTTACCGGCACGAACGTGGATTGATCACCAAGTCCGAAATGCGCGCTGTAACGCTTGCCAAACTGAAACTTGGACCGGGCATGACCCTGTGGGATCTGGGGGCGGGAAGCGGCGCCGTCGGCATCGAGGCCTCGCTGCTGCTCGGCGACGGACGCATAGTGGCCGTGGAAGAAAAGAGCGAGCGCGTGGCCCAGATTCGTGCCAACGCGATAGGGTTTGGGGTATACAATCATGAAGTGGTTCAGGCTGAACTGCCCGATGGCCTGACAGGCTTGCCTCAGCCGGACCGTATTTTCGTGGGCGGCGGCGGACGCGATCTGGCCGCCATCGTCCGTGCTGGGGCGCAGTACCTCAAACCTGGTGGTACCCTGGTGGTCAACACGGTCCTGATTGAAAACCTGAGCCGCATCGTCGCAGTGCTCGAGGAGACCGGTTTGGCGTCCGAGGTGGTCCAGATGCAAATAAGCCGCGGCAGCCCCATGCCGTGGAGTACGCGTCTGGAGGCCCAGAACCCGGTATGGATCATCCAAGGCTGTGCAAAGGAGCGCGTGTGAACCGTCCCGACTATCCTATCCTCTTTTGCGGTGCCGGGCCCGGCGACCCCGAACTGATCACGGTCAAAGGGCAGAAGGCCCTGGCGGTGGCAGATCTGATTCTCTATGCGGGCTCGCTGGTGCCCGAGGCGGTGCTGGTCTGGGCGGCCGGAACGGCAGAGCGGATCAGCAGTGCCGATATGAACCTGCAAGAGATCGTTGAAACCATGGTTAAGGCATATCAGGACGGACGCCGTGTGGTGCGCCTCCACACCGGCGATCCCAGCCTCTATGGCGCCATTCGCGAGCAGACGGACGAACTCGACGCCCGTGGCATCCCTTTCCGGATCATTCCCGGGGTCACGGCGGCCTTTGCCGCGGCCGCCGCCATGGGGATCGAGTACACCCTGCCCGAGCGCACGCAGACCCTGATTCTGACCCGAATGGCCGGCCGCACCCCGGTGCCCGATCGGGAGTCGTTGGCCTCTCTGGCGGCGCACGGCGCATCGCTGGTGATCTATCTGAGCATGGGGCTGCTCGACCAGGTGGTTCAGGTTTTGTCGGCGAGCTACGGCCCCCAAGCCCCCTGTGCCGTGGCCTATCGGGTGAGCCATCCCGGGCAGCGCATCCTGAGGACGCACGTGGCCGATCTGGCGGCCACGGCCCGTGTCGAGGAGATCGGCCGTTTGGCAGTGGTAATGGTCGGTCCGGCCCTGGACGATCCCCGTGCCGAGGAGGCGCTGCGCTCGAAACTCTATGACAAGGATTTCAGCCATGGCTACCGTCCCGCGTAATATCGCCGTCTGGGTGCTGACCGCCAAGGGCTTGGCTTTGGCGAATACGCTGAAACAGCACTGGCCGCAATTGACCGTCCACTGCCCGCCGCGTTTGTTACAGAAGTGTGTGGCCACACCGGCAAGGCCATTCGAACGGCTGGCCGATGCCGTGGCCGGCGCCTTTCAAACCTATGAGGGGCACGTTTTTGTCATGGCTGCCGGTATTGTGGTGCGCACCGTCGCACCACTGCTGCATCACAAGGCGGTGGACCCTGCCGTCGTCGTGGTGGATGATGCCGGCCGGTTCGCCATCAGCCTGGTGGCCGGCCATATGGGGGGTGCCAACCGTCTGGCCGCTTCGGTGGCCGAGCTGTTGGGTGCAACAGCGGTGATCACCACCGCCACAGATAGCCATGGCCGGCCTGCGGTGGACCTGGTGGCTGCGGAACGCGGATTGAAGATTGAAAATCCAGCGGCCATCAAGAAGATCAACATGGCCCTGCTCGATGGCGTGCCGGTGCCGATTTACGATTCGTCCGGCTGGTTGGCTGATGGCCTGGGCGGCGCAGCCCTTGCCGTTGAGGCGCAAACCCTGTCATCATCGCAGAGGGCTGCACCTGGCGTCTATGTGGGCGACCGCTGCAAATCCCTGCCGCCGGAGGTACTCGTGGTGCGGCCGCCTTCGCTGGTGGCGGGCATCGGCTGCAATCGCGGCACACCGGTTGCGGAGATCGAGGCGCTGCTGCGCAGCGTTCTGAAGGCCGGCTGCCTCTCCATAAACAGTCTGGCGAAGATCGCCACGGTTGACCTGAAGCAAGATGAACCGGGGTTGATCTCACTGGCCGTCGCCCTCGAAGTGCCGCTGGTGTTTCATTCACGGGACGCATTGAACCAAGTTCGTCATGTGCCCAATCCGTCGGCCATGGCGATCAAACACGTAGGAGTAAACAGCGTATGCGAAGCAGCCGCCCTGCTGACCGCCAGAGGAGGGACATTGATCGCTCCCAAACAGAAAAGCGCCAATGCGACCGTGGCCATCGCCCGCCGACCCTCTTCGTCGTCGGCATCGGTCCCGGTCACATAGACCATCTCTCCAAAAGGGCCCAGGAGGTGCTGGCCCAGGCCGATGCCATCGCCGGTTACGCTTCCTATCTCGATCTGATCCGACCGCTGATCGGCGATCGGGAGACGATCAGCAGCGGCATGGCCCGGGAGGTGCAACGCGTTGAGGCAGCCATTGAACGGGTCTTGGAGGGGTGCGAGGTGGCCCTGATCTCCAGCGGTGATGCGGGCATCTACGCCATGGCCGGCCTGGTGCTGGAGATGTGCGCAGTGCGTGGGATTGACGTAGTGCCGGCGTCCGCGAAAGGGCAGGGGGCTCTGCAGATCGAGGTGGTGCCGGGTATCCCGGCGCTGTGTGCCGGAGCGGCGCTGTTGGGCGCCCCCTTGACACACGATTTTGCCGCTGTCAGTCTGAGTGATCTGCTGACCCCTTGGGAGACGATCGAGGGCCGTATCGACGCCGCGGCCCGGGCCGATTTCGTGATCGTGATCTACAATCCCAAAAGCAAGCGGCGTGACTGGCAGTTAAAACGGGCCCAGGAGATCATTCGGCAACACCGTGACGGCACGACCCCGGTGGGCATCGTCACGGCCGCCATGCGGCCAGGGGAGCGTATCCACATCACGACCCTGGCGCGTCTGCACACCGAGACGGTGGATATGCAGACCACGGTGTTCGTCGGAAACAGCACCACCCGGACAGTGGGCGATTTCATGTATACCCCCCGGGGGTATGGGAAGAAGTATGCCATCGAGGGATGAACGGGATGAGGAGGGAAGTGCCATGGAAGGCTATGTGCAGGTTTACACTGGCGACGGCAAAGGCAAGACCACGGCCGCTTTGGGCTTGGCCATGCGGGCGGCGGGGGCAGGGCTGAAGGTCTACATCGGTCAGTTTATCAAGAATGCATACTACAATGAGATTAAGTCACTCGAGAAGTTTTCGGATCAGATTACACTGGTGCAGTTCGGCCGGGGCTGCTTTATCCGCGGCAACCCATGCGAAGAGGATATTCAACTCGCCCGCAAGGGGCTTGACGCGATCACCGCAGCACTGAAATCCGGCAATTACGATCTCGTTATCGCCGACGAGGTTAATGTGGCTTTCGGAGTCCATCTGGTGAGCGAAGCCGACCTGCTGGCCCTGATCGAGGCGCGGCGGCCGGAGACTGAACTGGTCCTGACCGGTCGCAATGCCCCCCAGGCCGTAATCGACAGGGCTGACCTGGTGACCGAGATGCGCGAAGTGAAACACTACTACCAGCACGGTGTACTGGCACGTGAAGGGATCGAGAAATAGAATGGGAGTAAAAGCGAAGTGCATTGCGGTCCTGGGCACCGGTTCGGATGTGGGCAAGAGCATCGTGGCAACCGCGTTGTGCCGGCATTACGCCCGGCAGGGACTGAAGGTGGCGCCCTTCAAGGCTCAAAACATGTCCAACAACTCGGGGGTCACCCCCGAAGGGTTGGAGATGGGGCGTGCCCAGATCGTGCAGGCCGAGGCGGCCGGAGTTGCGCCGCATGTGAACATGAATCCCATTCTACTCAAACCCACCAGCGATTTAGGTGCCCAGGTGGTGGTGCTGGGCGAAGTGCGTATGAATGCCGCTGCCAAGGAGTATCACCAGCAGAAAGAGGGTCTTTTCCGGGTGGCGTGTGACGCTTTGGACCGGCTGCGCGACGGCCACGATCTGATCGTGATCGAAGGTGCCGGCTCGTGTGCCGAAGTGAACCTCATGGAGCGCGATATCGTCAACCTCTCCATGGCGGCCTATGCTCAGGCGCCGGTGATCCTGGTGGCCGATATCCATCGCGGCGGGGTGTTCGCCCAGATCGTGGGCACCATGGCATGCCTGGCGGAGAAGCAGCGGCGGCAGATCGGCGGGGTGGTCATCAATCGTTTCCGGGGAGATATCTACCTGTTCCTGAACGGGGTGGCGTGGATCGAGGCGCGTATCGAGCGACCGGTCATTGGGGTGCTGCCATGGTATGACGATTTTGTTATCGAAGCCGAAGACTCGGTGGTGATCGAGCGGCCTGGCGCAGGCACAGGGCAGGGGCCCTGCATCGCCGTTATCCGAGTGCCGCATATTTCCAACTTCACCGACTTCGATCCACTGATGCGGCTGAACGGTGTGGAATTGGTCTACCTGGAGAGACCCCGAGCACTTGATCGCTTCAAGGCCGTTATTTTGCCCGGCTCCAAGAACACCCGCAACGACCTGGAGTGGCTGGCGGCCATGGGTTGGCGCGACCTGATCCGGGCGTACCATCAACGCGGCGGACACCTGCTGGGCATCTGCGGCGGGTATCAGATGCTCGGTTCGGCGGTGATCGATCCGGATGGTGTCGAAGGCCGCCCCGGCAGGACGCCCGGCCTGGACCTGCTGCCGGTGGAGACAGAGTTGAAAGCGCCCAAAACCACCACGCGTACACGGTTTGTTTGGGACGGGGACGAGGGCACAGGGTATGAGATCCATATGGGGCAGACGCGTCGTTTCGGCGGACAACCGCTGTTGGGGATCCAATCCCGCAACGGGAAGGCATGCATGGATCGGGACGGGTGCATCTCTGAAGAGGGACGTGTGCTGGGCAGTTACCTTCACGGGCTTTTTGATGCGACGGCCATCACCGTCCGCTGGCTCCAACAGATCGGCTTGGAAGGGATCCCGGTGGATGAAACGGAGGGCTTTGAGGCGCGCAACAGGGCCTATGATGCCCTGGCCGACCACGCCGGGCGTTACCTGGATCTCACGCTGGTCGACCAACTGATCGGCAAGCCCATGTCATCCGGGCAACAGGTCGCCTGGAGAGGAGTAAAAAGCAGATGATCCAAGGTCACGGCGGCAACATCTACCGGCTGGCTGAACGGTTTGGGTGCCGGCCTGAACAGATTGACGATGTGAGCAGCAATATCAATCCATTAGGACCGCCGCCCGGCTTGATGGCATTCCTCAAGGAGCGCATGGCGGTTGTCTGCGCCCTGCCCGAGGTGGACAGCCGCAACACCGAAGCTCAGATGGCCGGCTTTTTGGGGGTCGAGCCGCAGTCGCTTCTGGCCGGAGCCGGGACGACCCAGTTCATCTACAGTATGTATCCGGCCCTCGAATCGGACAAGATCCTCATCCTGGGACCCACCTATTCCGACTATGCCGATGCCTGTCGTCAGAGGAGGATGCAGCCGTCCTATCTGCTGGCAACGGCGGAGAATCGCTTTCAGCCCGACCTGCAGCGTCTCGACCATCTGGCCGGCCGGGTCGACACGGTGGTGATCTGCAACCCCAACAATCCCACCGGCGTCCTGATTCCCCGGAATCTATTGCGTGACCTCTGCCGCCGACATGCCGATACCCGTTTTGTGATCGACGAGTCCTATCTCGGTTTTCTCCCCAAAGCGGAGCAGGAGAGCATGGTTTCCAGTGGCTTGGACAATGTGATCGTCCTGCACTCCCTCTCGAAACTCTACCGCCTCCCGGGGCTGCGCATCGGCTTTTTGACCGCCGTTCCCGAGGTGGTCGACCGTTTTCGAGCCGTTCGGACCCCCTGGAGCCTGAACAGTCTGGCCCAGGCGGCGGTGCGCTATGTGGCCACCCACGCCCAAACGATGGCGCAGTTCGTGGAGCAGAGCCGGACCTTCGTTGTCGGCGAGCGGCAGCTTCTCTTCGAGCGTTTGAACGCCGCCGTCCGCCTGCAGGCCTTTCCCAGCCATACCCCTTTCTTTTTGGTTGAACTGCCGGACGAATGGCGTGCCCCTCACGTGTGGGAGCGGTTTGCCCGGGAGGGCGTGCTGATACGCGACTGCAGCAACTTTGTCGGACTGGACGACCGGTTCATCCGCATTGCGATAAACCAACCGGAGATCAATCGCAAAGTTGCCAGGATGCTGGCCGGTTTATGCACCTCAGCGGATGGGTATGATTTACGTCCCCTTGCAGATAGAGAGAGATGATGGCAGATCCCTCCACTTTCGACCTCGCTTGGCTGGTCATCCCGACCGCTGTCGCCCTGGACCTGCTTCTGGGCGATCCGCAGGGGTGGCCCCATCCGGTGCGCTGGATGGGACGGGCCATCGAGTGGATGGAACCGATCTTTAGAAAGCGCTGGCACAATGAATATTTCGCAGGAACCGTCTTCGCGGTCGGGTTGATTTTGGCCGCTTGGCTGGCCGCAGTTGCCGTGGTGCAGGTGTTGACAGGTTTTCATCCTATTCTGGGGGCACTTGCCGAGGTGACGATGATTTACTACTCCCTTTCGGTCCGCTCGCTCAGGGATGCGGCGCTGGAGATCCACGGCCTGCTGAAGCGGGGCGAGACCGAAACGGCTCGCACGAAGCTCTCATTTATCGTGGGCCGGGATGTGGAACGCTACCAGGACCAAGACATTGCCCGCGCCACCGTGGAGACCGTTGCGGAGAACGTTGTGGATGGTGTGCTGTCGCCGCTCTTTTTTGTCGCCATCGGCGGCGCACCGCTCGGCATGGCCTACAAGATGGTCAACACCCTGGATTCAATGGTGGGCTACAGAAACGAGCGCTATTTGCGATTTGGAAGAGGTGCCGCCCGTATCGATGATGCGGCCAACTATATTCCCTCTCGCCTTTCCATACTGGTGATTTGTGCGGCCGCCGGATGGTTGGACCCGCGGCGCAGTCGGCGTGCCTTCAGGACGGCGCTGCTCGAAGGCCGTCGCCACAGCAGTCCCAACGCCGGTTATCCCGAAGCGGCCTTTGCCGGGGCCCTGGGCATTCGGCTGGCTGGGCCAAATTACTATCATGGTCGTCTGGTGGCGAAGCCGTATATCGGTCGCCGATTCGGACCGGCCGCGGCCAACCACATTGTCAATGCTTGCCAGCTCATGCTGATCGCTTCCCTGATCGGCGCTGGCGCAGCCTGGCTCACCGGTGCAATTATATACTGATGCTTATCTGTCCCTACTCATTTATGACATCGTGCAACAGCTTGAGCATTTTCCTGAAGTTGTACGGCTTCTGGATAAAGCCGCGCGCCTTCTGCAGCACATCGTCGGATGCCGGGTTTTCCATGCTATAGCCGCTGGAGATGACCACATTCGCCTTGGGATTGAAGTCCAAAATCTCTCGCAAGCAGTGCTTGCCGCCCATACCCGGCATGATCAGGTCCAGGATGATGAGCGATATTTCGGAGCTGGTTTTGCGGTATTGAGAGAGACCGGTTTCGCCGCTGCCGGCGGTGATTACCTGGTACCCGTTTTTAGTGAGCATGTCTTTGGCCAGCTCCCTCAGGAATTCTTCATCGTCGATAACCAGGATCGTTTCACCGCCCCCCTTTTTGATTTGTTCTTCCGGCGGCATGATCCGTTTGGCAGCGGCCATTTTGATGGCCGGCAGGTAGATTTGGAAGACGGTTCCTTTGCCTGCTTGGCTTTCGCAAAGGATCTGGCCGCCATGGTTATGGATGATGCCGTAGGCCATGGCCAGGCCTAGCCCGGTCCCTTTGCCAGGCTGCTTGGTGGTATAGAAGGGTTCGAAGATATGCTCCCTGATTTCGTTGGACATCCCCTGGCCGTTGTCGGCGATGGAGAGGCGCACATACTCGTCGGCCACATCGCCCAGCTGGAGCTGGCGCAGCGCCACATCTGGCTCGATATTGGCAGTTTCAATAATCAAGCGGCCGCCGTCGGGCATGGCATCGCGGGCATTGACACCGATGTTGAGGAGAACCTGTTCGACCTGACCGGGATCGGCATTGACAGTGAGCACCGGCTCGGTCAAACGCAGCTCGATGTTGATCATTTTTGGGATGGTTCGCTCGAGTAGTTTCTCAACCTGGCGCACCACCTGGTTGAGATTGACGGGCCGGGGATGGATCTCTACCTTGCGGCTGAACGCCAGGAGTTGGGAGGTCAGTTCCGTGGCCCGTTGGGCGGCCTTTTCGATCTCTCTCAATTTAGCTGTTTCAGGCGACGAGGCAGTTTTTTCCATGAGCAGCATTTGGGAGTAGCCGAGGATCGCCTGCAGCAGGTTGTTGAAGTCGTGGGAAATGCCGCCGGCCAAGGTGCCGATGGCCTCCATCTTCTGCGCCTGGAGCAGCTGGGCTTCGAGTGCTTTTGTGGCAGTGATGTCCCGCGTAAAACCGCAAATACCGCTGGTTTTTCCGGTTTTACCGGTCAATGGTACCTTGATGCTGTGGAAAATTTTGGTGCCTTTCCGCTCGATCTTGAGCTCCTCTTCGACGATTTCGCCTTGGAGCACCCGCTCTTCGATGGTCCGGCTCTGGGCACCCTTCTCACTGCCGAAAAGCGTTTCGTCTGTCTCTCCCATGAATTCGACCGCTTTCAGGTCGTAAAGCCTCTCCATGGAGGGGTTGACCAGGGTGTACTTTAAGCTGGTGTCTTTAAGGAAGATGGCGTCCTGGGCACTTTCGAAAATGGTTCGGAAGCGCCGCTCGCTTTCTTTGAGGCGCTCTTCTGCGATTCGTTTGTCTTCACGGATCTGAATGGTTTCGAAGATGCGCTCCAGCAGATTGATGAGCTCGATCGGACGCACCGGTTTCTGCAGGTAGTGAAACGCCCCCTTCTCCAATGCGGTAATGGCCGAATCCACATCGGCAAAGGCCGTCATCAGTGCGCAGACACAATCGGGGCTCGTGGACTTCAGGTCGGCCAGCAGATTGATGCCGGTGTCGTCGGGCAGTTTCAGATCGAGCAGCGCCACATGCGGATTGTTCTCTCTGGCCCGCGCCAGTGCATCGGCACAGGTGTTGGCCGTTATCAACCGGTAGCCCTCATCTTCGAGGATATCTTCCAGGTTGTCCGCCATGGCTTCATCGTCGTCAACAATCAGAATGGTCTTGTGCATCGCATTTACTCCATAGCAGGTTTCCGAATCACCCCTTTTTTGACGTCCTCTCTGATGTTCTCCATCACTTTCAAAAGGCGCTTCATGTCTATCGGTTTCGGTAGCATTGTATAGGCACTCTCTTCAATTGCCTGCTGGATCAGGCTGTTCATCTCCTCTGCATAGCCGGTCATGAGAATGGTGACCAGGTTGGGTTGCAGATTTTTGATGCGTCGGTAGACCTCGAGGCCATTCAGATCGGGCATCTTCAGGTCGAGCAGTAGAATGTCGAAGGGTTGGCGCTCGGCTTCCCGAATCGCTTCATGGGGGCTGCAGGCCATGGCAACCCGGTATCCATATTCGGCCAGGGTATCGTAGAGATTTTCGCAAAGCGCCCGGTCGTCATCGGCCAGCAGGATGTATCCGCCCTCGGGCTTTGCGATCGCTCGTTCGATGGTCAAGTGCAGATCGTCCATGTTCAGCGGCTTCTTCAAAATTGCCGTTACACCGTTATCGCGTGCTTGTTGGATCAACTCGGTGAGGGCGTAGGCGGTAAAGAGGATCACTTTGACATCGGGATTTCGGCGTTTCATGCTCAGGAAGGACTCCACGCCGTTCATCCCCGGCATTTTGATGTCCATCAGCACGAGGTCGTACTCAGCGCATCCGGTCAGCTCGCAGGCATCCTCTCCATTGTGGGCCGTCTCCACATCATACCCTTCATCCTCGAGGATATCTTTGATGCTGTCGGTGTAATCTTCGTTGTCATCTACGACAAGGATCTTAAACGCCATGACACCTCCAAAATTTGAGAACTTTTGTTGAGTGAAACGATATCTCCAAGGGCACCTTAACTTCCAGAGCCGTAAGGCAAGCCGATCTGGATCCGGGTGCCCTCTCCCAAACGGCTCTCAAGGATGATATCTCCGCTGTGCTCTTCGATGATTTTTTTTACATTGGCCAAACCGATGCCGGTGCCCCGCGCGCGGGTGGTAAAAAGCGGCTCGAATGCGCGTCGGCGGGTCTCATCGTCCATGCCGATGCCGTTGTCGGCAACGTCAAATACCAGTTGTTCGCCCCTCCTGCTTACAGTGAGTGTGACCTGTGGACTGTAGCCTTTTCCAACGCCGTTGCCGTTTTCGGCCTTGGCCTTCACCGCATAAATGGCGTTGAGCAATACATTGATGATCACCCGACGCATCTTCTCCTGATCGTGGGGAACCGGCTGCAGTCCCTCCTCCAGTTGAACCGATATTTCGATGCCCTCCTGCTCCTGTATTTGATCCACGACCTGCAGGAGCCAGGGCGTCGGGTCCTCTGTTGCGATAGAGGCGTGGCGGCCGCGTGTATATTCGAGCAGATCGGCCACGATGGCATCGCACATGGCGATCTGCTCCTCGATGCGATTGAAATGCTTATCGGTCTTTTCGTCCTTATCCTTTATTTTGCGCTGCAGATAGAAGTTGGAGGAGCGAATGACGCCCAACGGGTTTCTCAGTTCATGGCTCACTGTGGCGGTAAGCTGACCGAGGACGGCCAGCCTCTCACTCTTGACCAGTTCCGCCTGGGCCGCCTCCAGATCCCGCGTGCGTTCGGCCACCATCTGTTCCAACTGCTGACGGTATCGTACTAGCTCCGCTTCGGTCTCTTTGCGTTGGGTCACGTCGCGTACGATGCTCAACAAGGTGTGCCGCCCCTGGTGCACCATCCGCTGGCTGCTCACCTCAACAATGGCTTTTGATCCATCTTTACGTACATGAATCGCCTCGAAGTAGACGGGGGCGTCCCCGGATGGTTGACCAAACCGATTGGTCAAGGGGGCAGGGGCATCCGGATCGAGGATGTCCTTGAGGGAACGTTTCAGAATATCATCTTTTCCGTAGCCCAGATGTCGGCAGGCCGCCATGTTGACATCTTTAAAACTGCCGCTCTCCGCATCGGTAAGAAAGATGGGGTCGGCCGCCGTTTCAAAAATAGTGCGAAAACGCGCCTCGCTCTCCTCCAGCGCCCGCTGGGTTTTTTTCAAGGCGTTGATATCCACAGTCATTGTGAGCACGCAATCCTCACCTTTGTAGCGGATAGGGCTCGAAGAGATTAAACTTTCCAGAAGACGGCCGTCTTTCGTGCGGAAGCGCGCTTCCATACCCTCGACTTGGCCATGACGCCTCAACGTCTGGATCATGCGTTCCCGGTCGGCAGGGTTCGCGTATAGATTCAGGTCCAAAGGGGTCCGCCCTATCGTCTCTTCACGGGTATAGCCGGTACGTTTGCAGAAAGCATTGTTGACCTCTACATATTTTGCATCGGAAAGGCGCGTGATGACGATAGTGTAGGGAGCCGTGTCCAGGATCGTGCGATAGCTCTCTTCTCTTTCGCTAAGCGCTTTTTGCGCTTTTTTTAGAGAGTCTATGTTGGTAGAAATAAAGAGGAAACAATCCTCTCCATGGTACTGGATCGGACGGGCCGATGCCAGGGAGTTGGTCAGCTGCCCGCTTTTGGTCCTGAACTGGACCTCCATACTGTCGACCCTGCCATGCTCGCGGAAAATGTTCCGTAACCGCCTGAAATCGGAGCTGTCATTGTAGACTTCCAGATCTTTGCTGGTTCGACCGATCGCCTCTTCCCTTGTGTAGCCGGTTCGTTGGGTGAAGGCGTCGTTGACCTCCAGATAGCGGCCGTCGGAAATGCGCGATATCGTAATAGAGTAAGGTGCGGTCTGCATTATGGTGCGATAGCCCTCTTCGCTTTCGCTCAACTCCCTTTGGGCCCTTTTTAGCTCCCCCACGTCTGCGGAGATAAACAACAGACAGTCTTCATCCCCGAATTGAATTCTACGGGCGGAGGCCACCGTCTCTGTGACGCGTCCATCCTTGCCTTGAAAAGTGATCTCCATGCCGTCCACCCGGCCGTCTCGAAAGATGGCTTCCCGCAGGCGATCCCGTTGGTCAGGATTTTTAAAGATATTTAGCTCAAGAGACGATTTGCCGATCACCTCATTCGGCGTATATCCGGTTCGTTGGGTAAATCCCTTGTTGACCTGAAGGTAGCGTGAATCGGAAAGGCGCGTGATGGTCACGGAGTAGGGGAAGGCCTCAAGGATGGTGAGATGGTGTTTCTCGCGCTCCTCCAGAGCGCGCTGGGTCGCCTTGAGTTCGCTGATGTCGGTGAAGACTCCGAGAATGCACTCTTGGTTGTTGAAAGGCACTAACCGGGCCGACAGGAGGGTGTCATGGATCGAGCCGTGCCTGTCTTTGAGCTGTACTTCCAGGCGTTCTATTTTACTATCATTACGCAAAATATTCAGTATGTTAGAACGAACTTCCGGGTCACAATACAGCTTTAGATCCAAGGTGGTTTTGCCCAAGGCTTCCTGGCGTGGGTATCCGAAGTTCGTGCAGAATACATCGTTGACCACTAGAATGCGACCATCGGAAACGCTGGTGATTAAAATCATTAGGGGAGAGAGTTCCATGATGCGCCGGTAGCTCTCTTCACTCTCCCGCAGCGCATTTTCAGTTTTTTTCCTTTCGGTCACATCCCTTGCGATACCGCAGAAACCGACAGCCTGACCATTCATGTCCCTGCGCAGGGCAGCCACGGTTTCAGCTGTTCGAATGGTGCCGTCTTTGCAGATGACATCGTAGATCAGGATGGGAGAGGGATGGCCGGTTTGAAAGACACGTTGGAGGGCATCGAAAATGCCTTGGCTCTGGTCTTCCGGAATGAAGTCCCGGAAAGAGAGGCCGGCGAGTTCATCCCGGGTGCGTCCGTGAAAGGCGCAGATATAGTCGTTGAACACGGTGAGCTTGCCGTTGAGATCGATTTCGAAATAGCTCTCACCTAGTGATTCAAGGAGTTGCTGATACACTTCCTGGCGTCTTTTATCCGCTGGATTATGGTCAGGAAGTTGTGACATCGAGGATCTCCTGTCTAAATGCCGGTCTGCATCAATTTCTGCAGGGCAACGTAATCTTCATTTCGGTTCCTTGTCCCGGGCGGCTATGCAGAGTGATCCGCCCTTTATGCTCTTCCACTATTTTTTTAACAATGGCCAACCCGATGCCCGTACCTCTCGCGCGGGTGGTGAACAGCGGTTCAAAGGCGCGCATGGTGGTCTCCGAATCCATGCCGATGCCGTTGTCGGTGATATGTATCGCCACCACGCCCCCCTCCATCGCGGTCCTTACAGAGATCTCCGGTTGAAAGTCGGCGTTATCTTTGGATCTGGCCTTCACGGCTTGAAGGGCGTTGTCCAGCACATTGATCATGACACGGCGCATCTTATCCCGGTCATGGGGCAGGGACGGAAGATTTTCGGCGGTCTCCATCGAAATTTCAATCCCCTCGGACTCCTCTATCTGTTCGATCACCTCGGGCATCCAGTCGCTCAATTGCTGTCGGACGATATTGATGTTGCGCCCTCGCGTGAATTCGAGCAGATCGGCAACAATCGTGTCGCAGAGCGCAACCTGCTCGTCGATGCGTCTGAAGTGCTTTTGTTGCTTCTTATCCGCTTTTCCGGATTTCCGCTGCAGGTAGAAGTTGGAGGAGCGGATGACGCCCAGCGGATTGCGCAGCTCATGGCTCACCGTGGCGGTCAGCTGACCAAGCACTGCCAGCTTTTCACGCTTGACCAGCTCCTGCTGCACTGCCTCCAGCTCCCGGGTGCGGTCGGCGACCATCAGCTCCAGGTTCTGCCGGTAGCGCTCCAGCTCCTGCTCCGCCATTTTCCGCTCGCTGACGTCGCGGACAATGCTCAACTGGGCCGGCGTGCCCTCGCGCGCGACGATGCCGCTGCTCACCTCCACAGGCATGGAAGTGCCGTCTTTTCTCATCAGAACCGATTCAAAAAAGAGGCGCTCCATCCGGTCCGCACCATCGACATTGGCCGGCCTCGGGTAGGGGTGCCCCGGGCTTACGATCTGATCCAGCGACATGCTGTGCAGTTCGCCGGCCGTATATCCGAGATGCCGGCAGGCCGTCTTGTTGATATTGAGGAAACGCCCGTCGCGCAGATCGTTGACGAATATGGCGTCGGCGGCGGTTTCGAATATGGCCCGGAAGCGCTCCTCGCTCTCCCGCAAGGCCGATTGCGCCCTCTTCATGGCGGTGAGGTCGGCGACCGACGCGAGCAGGCACGGCTTCCCCTTGTAGCGGATCGGGGTGATGGCGGTCAGGCACTCCATAACCTTTCCGTTTTTAACCCGGTACGGGATTTCCAGGTCCTCTATCCGTCCGTGCTCCGAAAGCAAATCGACCACTCGCTTGAAATCGGACCGATCAGCATAGATGTCCAATTCACGCACGGTCCGGCCGACAACTTCGTCGCGGCTGTAGCCGGTCTGCTGGCAAAACCGTTTGTTCACTTCCACATAGCGATTGTCCTCCCGGCTGATGACCGACGTCGAGATGAATGTCGAATCGAGGATGCTGCGGTAGCCCGCTTCACTTTCACGAAGGGCCCCCTGGGTCTTTTTCAGGGCTGTGATGTCGGCGATGTTAAAGAGAAGGGCGGGTTGGCCTTCAAATTTAAAGGGTCGGCAAGAGATTATCGTCTCCAGGATGGATCCATCCTTTTTGCGGATTCGCACCTCCATGCCGTCGATACGTCCTTTGCTCCGCAACGCCTTCTCCATCTTATCATATGTATCTTGATCGACAAAAAGATCGACCTCCGATGAGGTCCGGCCGATGATCTCATCTGCACAATAGCCGGTGTTGACGTTGAAACTGTTATTCACCTGCAGGTAGCGCAGGTCGGACTGATTGACGATGGTGATGGCATACGGCGCCGTGTCGAGGATGGCCCGTTGCCCCTCCTCCTTCTCCTGGAGGGCGCGTTGGATCTCTTTAAGGCTTGTAATGCTGGTGATAACGGTCAGAATACAATCTTCACCTTTGAAGCGAATGTAGTGGGCTGAAAAAAGATCGTCATGGACACTCCCTTCCCGGTTGAGGAAGTTCAATTCAAGATCTTTCACCTTGCCGTCCCGCTTCAACATCGCCACCCAACGCTTTCTGTTTTCCGGATCGGTATAGAGCCCCAATTCGATGGGGGTGTGTCCGATTACCGCTTCGTGTGGATAGCCGGTGCGTTCACAAAAGGCTCGGTTGACCCCTACGATGCGGCTGTCCGATACCCGGGTGATGCAGATCATGCTCGGGGCCAGCTCCATGATGCGCCGGTAGCTCTCTTCGCTTTCGGCCAATGCCTGCTGGGCGGCTTTGAGTTCGTCAATGGGGTTGGCCGCCACCAGAAGGTGGTTTTCACCATTGTATTCGATGATACGGGCCCACCACAGCTGTATTGAGACGGTGCCATCTTTATAGCGGACCGGAATTTCGAACCCGTCGACGGTGCCTTCTTGTTTGAGCATCTCGATAAATCGGAGGCGGTCGTCGGGATCGGCATAGATATCGAGGTCCAGGGATTTCTTTCCGATGGTCTCCTCCGGGGTGAAACCGGTGCGTTCGTAGAATAGTCGGTTGGCCTCAACATAGGTGCCTTCGTCGAGGGTGGTCAGGCAGATGGCGCTGGGAACCGAATCCATGACTTCACGAATTCGCTTTTCACTCTCAAGCAGGGCCTGTTGTGCCTCGATCAGAGGGTTGATCACCGTGGCCACAGCCAGAAAGCACTCTTCCCCCTTGAACTCGATGGTCCGTGCAGAGAAAAGGTCGATCAGTTCCGTACCGTCTTTGGCCCGGAAACGGATCTCCATTTTGTCGACCCAACCGTTCTTGCGGAGCTCTTCAACAATCCTTTTTCGGTCTTCGGGATCGGCATAGATGTTGAGATCAAGCACCGAGCGGCCTATGGCCTCTTCGCGGCTGTACCCCGTCTGCTGGCAGAAGGTCTCATTGACTTCAAAGTATAGTCCGTCGGCAATACGCGAAATGGTGATGGCGTCCGGGGCCATCGCCATGACACGCCGGTAGCTCTCTTCGCTCTCCTTGAGCGCGGCGTGGGCCTCTTTGAGGGGGGTGATGACCGTGGCGACGATGAGCGTGCACTCCTTGTCATTGAAACGAATAACCTTGGCCGAAACCAGATCGTCCAGCTTTTGGCCATTCTTACCCTGGTATCCGATCTCGATGCCGCTGACTTCGCCGTCGCGGGCTACCCGTCGTACGAGTTTGTTATGGTCTTCGAGGTTTTGGTAGATGTCCAGCTCTTTCCCTGTACGTCCGATGACTTCCTCTGGTGTTAAACCGAGATGCCGGCAGAAAGCGTCGTTGACCTGCACGAATTGCATGGTGCTGTTGTCGACGATACAAATAGCATCCGGAGCCATCTCCACCACTTGGCGGTAGCTCTCCTCACTCTCCTGGAGCGCCTGCTCCAACGCTATGGCTTCAGTGCGGTCCCTGCTTACGCCGAAAAAACCGATGGGTTGGTCTTTTTCGTCCCTCATCAGGGTTACCGATATCTCATTGTGGCGTATGGTGCCGTCCCTTTTTACCAATTTGCACTGGACAATGTTGGTTGCCCGACCGCTCTCGTAGACTTGGTTGAAGGTTTTATAAAGGTTTTCCGCACTCTCGGGCGATACGAACTCCCGGTAGTCCATGCCGATCAACTCGTTGCTGGTTCTGCCGAAAATTCTGCAGGTGGCGCCATTGACGGTGGTGATGTTTCCCTTAAGATCCGTTTCGTAATACCCCTCCTCCAGGTTGGCGAGGATGGTACGATATTTTAGTTCACTGGCTTTGAGGGCCTGTTCGGTCTTTCTCAGTTCGGTGAGGTCCCGCACGACACCACAGAAACCCACCAGTTCGCCTGCTTCATTTCGCAGGGGAACGGCAACGGTTTGGTTGACTGCCGTTGAACCGTCTTTTTGGAGGATTTCATACTCCAGGAGGCTTGAGGGTTTGCCCGTAAGGTAGACTTGACTGTAACTGTCGAAGATGCGGCGGGCGCCTTCAGGGGTCATGTAATCCTTAAAATTGAGTTGGATCAGCTCCTCCCGGGAGCGGCCGGCAAACCGGCAGAGCACGTCGTTGACGTAAGTGAAATTTCCTGAAAGGTCCACTTCGAAATAGCCGTCGGCAGACTCATCAAGCAATTGACGGTAGGTTTTTTCGTTGTGCTTCTTCTCAACTGTTTGATCTGCAGGCGGCTCGGTGGACTGACCGGTTTTGACCAAGTGGGTGATGGTGCCTTGCGGGTCTCTGACCGTCGAGATTGAGACCATCTCCCAAAGCCCATTGCTCTCTTTGGTTCGATGTTCAATCTTGCCTTTCCACTCGCCGTTGTGATTCAGTTTTTTTACAATGGTCTCCCATGGCTCGCAGGCTTTACTCCAGAAAGCGGGGAGGCTGGCACCGACCATTTCCGATGGCGGGTAGCCGAATGTTCGGGTGCAACAAGGATTGACATACTGGATCGTACCGTCCGGGTCGGTCAGGGTGACCGTGACCGGCATGTTTTCCATGCTCAATAGTGCGAGATTTTCGTTTTGCGGATATTCAGGTGCGGTGGCTCCCGGTTGGTCGGATAGGGCGATACGGTGGTCTTCATTCATGGGGCTTTACGCCTTAAAATGGTTCCCTGTGACGCAGTTGCCGGCAATTGCGAATCAGGTTCTGTTCAATCGAAATCTTCTTCTATCATCCTGCCCTTCTTGGTTGCCCCGACTAGTGAAGCCATTTGGTTCTTTATCGGCCGCCATGGCCTGTTAAGTTAGGTAATTCTTGGAATTTTCGGTAAATGGCGGCGTTTTTTCATCATGTTTGATTATGGCAAAAGGGGGATTGGCTGTCAACGTGCGCAGACCGTTTATGACTGTACTATTAAGCCGGCCTTGATATAGAGGTCATGGCAATGGGCTGCATTCATATCTTTCAAGGGTGGATGCGAAGGTGTTTCATCAAGAGGCTCTCTGGTTCAAATGCTCGAGCAATGAGCCGAGGGCAGCGACCGGCTTGAGATTGGAGAGCGCCCGGCGAAGTTGGATGCTCTCCTGGTACTCCTCCTTGTCCATCAGCAACTCCTCCTTGCGGGTGCCCGACTGCTTGATGTCGATGGCCGGCCAGAGTCGCTGCTCGGCGCAATCCCTGTTCAATACGAGATCCATGTTGCCGGTGCCTTTGAACTCCTGGTAGATGATGTCGTCCATGCGGCTGCCGGTTTCAATCAGGATGGTAGCCACGATGGTCAGTGACCCACCGCCTTCAATTTTTCGGGCGGCACCGAACACCTGCCTGGGGATCTCCAGCGCATTGGCGGCCAGTCCGCCGGTCATGGTGCGGCCGTGGCTCCGGGTCTCGGTATTAAATGCGCGTGCCATGCGGGTGAGCGAATCGATAAAGACCACCGTGTCCTGCCCCGCTTCTGCACACCGTATGGCGCAGTGGATGGACAGGCGGGTCATGCGCATGTGCTGGGCAATGCTCTGGTCCGCGGAGGATGCAAGCACGTGCGCGCCTTTTATGCCTCTCTTGAAATCGGTCACCTCTTCGGGCCTCTCATCCACCAGGAGGACAAACACAGTGGCATCGGAGTAGCCGTCCGTAACGGCGTTGGCCATGTGCTGAAGGATGGTGGTTTTGCCTGTTTTGGGTGGGGCGATGATCAGGCCCCGTTGCCCACGCCCGATGGGGACGATGCGGTCGAGCGCCTTGCCCATGAGATCCTTTTCACTGCGTGCCATGACAAAGCGTTGGGTGGGGCTGATACTTGTCTGCTGCTGCAGGGGCAGGGTTTCGGCATAGGCTTCAATGGAGCGGCCGTTGATGGTGTCGATGCTGCTGAGTTTCAAGTTGGTGTTCTTGCCACTGCCTTTTACACCTGCACCCTCCACATAAATTCCCTCGCGCAGTTTGTACTGCGCGATCAATTGGGCCGGCACGAAGGTGTCGGACGGCGTCGGCCGAAAATTGTCTTCGATGCGGCGTAAAAATCCAAAGCCTTTGTCCAGAATTTCAAGATGACCTTTGACGCTATTCAAAATAGTCCTTTCAAGATGGGCAGCAGATTTTTTGTGGAGGAGCGCTTGTCCAGTTGTTTAATTTGACGTTTCAGCTTCGTTTGTTGAGGGTGCGCAGCAGGGTGCTCTGCTCGCCTCTCTCCAGATCTTCGAGTGCAAAGGTGAGGGCCAGTTCCAGCAGGGCCGATTTGTTTTCGATCGGTGCGCCGGCCAGCTTCATCTGGTGGAAGTGGCGGTTGAAGCGCTCCAAAAGGGATTCCGTAAGGTAAAAACCGGCTTTGCGTTTGGGCGCAGGCGGCGCTGAAGGTGGAAAACGGGTTGCTGTGGCCACCGGATCGGGTCCGTGCTCTTCAAAAAAATCGGGGTGCTTGTTTCGCTCGGATGCCGTCATCGATAAGCCTCCTGGTCAGTTTGTCATAATCCTGGGCGCCTATGGCGCGGTTGTCATATTCGAATATGGTTTGACCGGCCGAAGGGGCCTCGGACAGTCTCACGTTGTGACGGATCGGATGGCAGATCTGCCGGGTAAAGAAACGTTTCAGTTTGCGGTAGAGTTCGAAACTCTGCCGGGTGCGCCGGTCGAAGAGCGTCGGCAGAATGTATTTCAGGCCAAGATCGCTGTTCAGTTTCTGGGCCGAGACGAGATAACCGAAAAAGGTCTTGAGCCCTTCTATCGCCGGCCCCTGCAACGCTACGGGGCAGAGCACCTCGCTGGTGGCCATGAGAATGTTGACGCTGAGAATGTCCCAGCCCGGCGCGCAGTCGAAGATGAGGAAGTCGAGGCTGTTGCCTTTGGGGACCAGTGTTTGGCTCAGCAGAGCGTGGCGATGCTCCCGGGGCTGCTCACCCAGCCAGTTTTTGAGCTCCACCAGCTTGATGCCGCCGGAGAGTATCCAGAGGTTTTCGCGGGCCTGGTGAATGGTCTCCATCTTTTTCAGGGGCTGGCCCTGTTCGTCACGCCCGGTGACAAACTCATAGAGACCGTACCTTGGGGTCACTCCCAGAAATTTGGCCACCTGATCCTGGGTGTCGCAATCGACCAGCAGTACCCGCTGCCCTTGAAGGGCCAAGGAGTGGGCAAGGTTGACGGCTGTGGTGGTCTTGCCGACACCGCCCTTGGCCATGGCCACGGCAATTTTTCGCATCGCCGGAATCTTTCTTTGGAATAATGTACGAATATACGAACAGTAGAAAATTACTGTTCATACAGTATTCTGCAGTCGCCAAAAAAGCAAGCTATTTTTGACAATTCGCGTTTGCGGATGAGCGGGCGGGTTCAGCGGGTGGTCTGGGTCTCACGCCTTTTTCAATCGTCAACCAATACCGCTTTCAACCGTTTCAATTCGGCTTCGGCGTCGGCAACCATTTCATCAATGATCGCTTTGAGCGGCTTGATATCCTCCACCAGGCCCACGGACTGGCCGGCCATGAGCGACCCTTTGGTGATTTCTCCGTCCACCACGGCCTGCCTGAGGGCGCCCACCCAGAAGCGTTCGACCTCGTACTGGGCCTCCTCGCGGTCCATGGTGTGGTTCTCCAATTTGTAGAGCAGTTCGAGTTGCAATTTGCCGAATTCGACAGTGCCTTCGTTTTTCAAGGCGCGTACCGGTATGACCGGCAGGCGGCCGTCGAACTGGGGGGTGGCGACGGCGTCTTTGGCTTTGGCCTTTTTAAAGGTTTCCTTGAAGTTGGGATGCGCGGTACACTCTTCGGACATGACGAAACGGGTGCCCATCTGGATGCCGGCAGCACCCATCATCAGCAGGTGAGCCATCATTCGCCCGGTGGCGATACCGCCGGCGATGAAGATCGGTACGCTGTCCACGTTGAAGAGGATCTGCTGAATCAGAACCGACAGGGCGATGGGGCCGATGTGTCCGCCGGCTTCTGAGCCTTCGAGCATCAGGGCGTCTGCTCCGCGCTCGATCAGCATCATGGCCAGGGGCGCCGTTGAGGCGAAACAGATCACTTTTGCGCCGCCCTCTTTGGCCTGTTGTATCTCCCTCTTTTTGGGAATGCCGCCCGCAAAGACGATGAACCGGCATCCCAACTCACATGCCAGATTCAGATGGTCGCGGTAGGCGGGCGCCAGTGTGATGACGTTAATGCCGAAGGGATGGGGCGTTAACTCACGGGTCTGCTTGATCTGTTTGCGAAACTCATCCACCGGCATGTTCCCGGCGGCCAGGAGTCCGAAGCCGCCCGCATTGCCGATGGCGCTGACCAGGTTGGGGTCGCTGACCCATGTCATGGCGCCACACAGGATAGGGTATTGGCTCCCCAGAAAGGAGCGGCCTTTTTCGAGAAAGCGATCGATTAACATCTGATTCGGGCCTCCTATACCGTTTTTAAGGTAAGACAGGCAGGCTTCTTTGCGGAGCGCTCTTGAGACTGCCCGAAGTATGCTTTAATAGTAGTGCAGTTTTACGTTCGGCGTCGAATGGGCTCAAACCGGCCGAGCTGATATGAAGAGATAATGGATATTGTGCGATGAACGCGATGACAAGCATCATTGAAAATGTTTTGGTAATGGTCCTGACCATCGTGACCCTGGTGGGCGGTTTCTATCTGCTGCTTTTGGTCCTCAATGCGTGGCTGAAGATCAAATCCGGGTCACGAGAACATGAGGGCCTCTCCAATCTATGGGCGTCAGCGATGAAAGAGACCAAAAAGAGCTCCGACGATGCAGAGGGCCCGCCAAACGATAGGCGACTATAGGCATCGCCGATACGATGTCAATTTTTGCGGTCGACACAATGTTGTGACAATGCTGCCACCGGCTAAGTGATTTCGTATTTCGGGCGCTGCAACGCCTTGACATCGATATACAACTGGCTTAGATAGCATGCGCCGGTTAGAACCGATATACCGGGAAAGTGTGATTTCCCCATTGCCGGAGAGGATCATGAGCCCTATGTTGCGCCGTGGTTCAGCCCTGACACGCGTCGTGTTCGGTACCGCACTATCGATTACCCTGCTGACCGGATGGTGGACCGTCAGCCACACATCAGCGGCCAATCCGCTGGTTGAGCCGCTGCCCGGTCAAGCCAGTCGCTCGTCTGTCAAATCGGCGGTGCATCTCTATTTCGGTGATGCCCAGGGGCGCTATCTGGTTGCAGAGCAGCGCATCGTTGATAAACCTGTGGGTGGGGCAGCCTTTGCTGCGCAATTGATAGGGGATTTGATCGGGGGGCCCACCCAGGGGGCGACCCGGACGCTGCCAGTCGAGGCCAGGCTGGATGCTATCTATGTCACCGCGGCCGGTGTCGCCTATGTCGATTTTGCGGCAAATTCGTTTTTCAGTCACCCTGGCGGGATTGGGGCTGAATTGTTGTCCATTTACTCCATCGTCAACACACTGGTGCTCAATGTGGATGGGATACGATCTGTTAAATTCTTGATCGGCGGGAGGGAGGCGGCCACCTTGGCGGGCCATGCAGACTTGCAAGCCCCCTTCGAGGTCGACATGCTGTGGGTGCGATGACCAAATCAATTAAAATACAAGATTATCGAAATATCGGCATTATTGCGCACATCGATGCCGGCAAGACGACCGTCACTGAACGAATTCTATACTATACGGGTCGTTCGCATAAATTGGGAGAGGTTCACGATGGCGAGGCGGTGATGGATTGGATGCCCGATGAGCAGGAGCGCGGCATCACCATCACATCGGCGGTGACCACCTGCCCGTGGATGGGAAAAGATATTCATATCATCGACACACCGGGGCATGTCGATTTCACCATCGAGGTCGAACGGTCGCTGCGCGTGCTGGACGGGGCGGTCGGCGTTTTTTGTGCTGTCGGGGGCGTCGAGCCCCAATCGGAGACCGTTTGGCGGCAGGCGGACAAATACCGGGTTCCCAAACTGGCTTTCGTCAACAAACTGGACCGCATCGGCGCCGATTTTTTCAATACCGTCGAGATGATGAAGACACGCCTCGGTGCCAATCCGCTGGTAATTCAGTTGCCTTATGGGACGGAAGACAAACTGGTGGGCATCATCGACCTGATTCGAATGAAGGCGGTGGTGTGGGACGACGACACTCTGGGGGCCACCTTGCGGGATGAGGAGATTCCCGAAGATCAGATGCCCGAGGCCCTTCAATATCGCGAAGCCCTTCTGGAGACGGTTGCCGAGGTGGATGACGATATTATGGAGTCATACCTGGCCGAGGCGCCCATCGACAACGGTGTCTTGGTGGCTGCCATACGCAAAGCCACTATTGCGCTTAAGCTGGTGCCGGTGCTGTGTGGCAGCGCCCTGAAGAACAAGGGGATTCAACCGCTTCTGGATGCCATTGTGGCCTATCTGCCGAGCCCGGTCGATCTTCCCCCCATGCAAGGGGTTCACCCCGACACCGGAGAGGTCATCGCCTGCCCGCCCGAAGAGAACAAACCCCTGGCGGCCCTTATTTTTAAAGTGGCCATGATGGAGGGGCGCAAGATGAGCTTTGCGCGGGTTTACAGTGGGCGTCTGGAGGCCGGAAAAGAGGTCTACAACCCTTTCCGCAAGAAGAAGGAGAAGTTGTCCAGGTTGCTTCGCATGCATGCCAACAAGAGGGAAAGGCTCGACGTGGCTGGCGCCGGAAGCATTGTCGGCGTCGTGGGACTCAAGGACTCTTCCACAGGTGAAACCCTTTGCAGCCCCGACAAACCGGTCCTGCTTGAAAATATCGATATCTATGAGCCGGTGATCTCCATGGCAGTGGAACCAAAAACCCACTCCGATCTGGAGAAGCTCAAAGAGGTGCTTGTCAAGTTCACAGATGAGGATCCGACCCTGCAGGTGAATGAGGACCAGGAGACCGGCCAGATGATTCTTTCCGGTATGGGGGAGCTGCATCTGGAGGTGATCATCAGCCGCATGCAAAGAGAGTTCA
This sequence comes from uncultured Desulfatitalea sp., assembly GCA_963668675.2. GTDB lineage: Bacteria > Desulfobacterota > Desulfobacteria > Desulfobacterales > Desulfosarcinaceae > Desulfatitalea. Next base: position 301,266 of record CAXXMB010000001.1, read on the forward strand.
ATACCAATGTCAACGTTGGCAAGCCCCAGGTTGTCTACCGTGAAAGCATTTCGGACTCGGCTGAGGGTGCCTCTGTGTTTGACAAGGAGGTGTCCGGCCAGCGGCATTACGGCGAGGTGCGCCTCAAGCTCTCTCCTCTGGAAAGGGGGGCTGGGAATCGTTTTGTCAACAAGATAGACGAAAGGGTTATCCCCATCGACTATTTCCCGGCCATCGAACAGGGTGTCATGGAGAGCTTGGAGAGTGGTACGGTAATGGGCTATCCGGTTGTGGATGTCGAGGTGCGGTTGGTGGGCGGTACCTACAAGGAGAGCCAGGGGTCTGAGTTGGCTTACAAGGTGAGCGCGGCAATGGCCTGCAAAGAGGCTTTGGCAGCAGGTAACGGGTATCTGCTGGATCCCTTCATGAGGGTGGAGGTATTTGTGCCCGAAGAGTTCATGGGGGATGTGATCGGCGATCTGAGCGCACGTTCAGGGAAGGTCGAATCGATCGAGCCCAAAGTGGGGGTACAAGAGATCCGGGCAACGGTACCACTGGCGAGAATGTTCGGCTACTCGACCGTCCTGCGGTCAGCCACTCAAGGGCGCGGCACCTTCAGTATGCACTTTTCACACTTTGACAAAGCGTAATTTTTTCAAATTCGGCTTTGATGGGGTTAAGACGACCACCCGTTTCCTTTAAATTGGCTTGTGCAGGAACCTATTCGGTCTGCTCCTTCGGCGGCAACTTGCCAATGCTTTTGAGTGCCTGGTTGATCTCTTCGAGCTTTTTGGGGTCTTTCAAGCCCTTTTGGGCGCGCATGAGGTGATAGTAGGCGGTGCGGTCATCACCCTTTTTGAAATGGTAGAGGCCGAGAAAGAAGTGGGCCTCAGGAATGCGCCCCAGTTTTCCATATGCCTCTCCGATTGCGAGATAGGCCTTTGTGAACGCGTGGTGCCCCTCGATCAGGCTTTCAAGCGTATCGGCGGCCGATTCAAACTCTTCCAACTCCATGTAAGTGCGCCCCAGGTAGTATAACCCTTCGGCGTTCGCCCCGGGCAGCGATGCGGCCCCCTGCAGTATCTTCAAGGCCTCCTTCATGTTGCCGTCCAGGAAGTAGACGCGTCCCAGATCACTCAACACCGAAGGGTCCAGTGCGTCCCGGGTCAGTGCATCCTGCAGGTAGCCAATGGCCTCTTTGCGATTTCCGAGGCGCGCCAGCAGCAGGCCGTAACCGTGGGTCAGGTCGGGGTCGGCCGGATTCTTCTTCAGGCCTGTCTCGAAGAACCGGGCAGCGTCTTTGGGGTCTGCGTAGAGCGCACGCAAGCGGTTCTGTATGCGGACGAATGGCTTCGACGGATTTTCGGTTTTAAGGTGCTTCCGGTCCGAATCGGTTTTGGAGCCCAGCCAGGCGTCGATGTATGCGATGCGCTCCTCCACCGCCGGATGGGTCATCATATAGGTAGGGATCTGATTGGTGCCGAACCACTGGCGGCTGCGGATTTTTTTAAGGATGACCAGCAGCCCTTCGGCTGAGTAGCCGGCCTGCTCTATATAGTCCAGCCCGAACTGGTCGGCCTGCCTCTCATCGTCCCTGCTGTATGCCAGTTGCAGCGTTTGGCTGGCTGCCATCGATCCGAGGGTCAGCGCCTGGGCCGCTTCGGCAGAGCCGCCCGCCACCCCAAGAAAGACGCCGGCCACCACTCCGGCCATGGTGGCCAGATCGATCTTTTTGGATCGGTCGATGCGTTGGGAGATGTGGCGGCACACCACATGGGAGATCTCGTGCGCCAATATGCCTGCCAACTCATCTTCATCCGCCATGGCCAGCAGTAGGCCGCTGTTGACGAAGATATATCCCGCCGGTATCGCAAAGGCGTTGTAGACGTTCTCCTTGATGACGAAGAAGCGATAATCGAATGGCTGCGATGGGATTTGCGACAGAATCTTTTGTCCTGTCTCATTGATATAGGATATAATCAGAGGATCATCGATAATCTCGTAGTAGCGGTTGACATAGCGCATGAACTCCTCGCGCAGCTCCTTCTCCTCTTTGATCGAGATGGCCGGGGAGGGTGTGCACCATACCAGCACCAATAAGAGGGCGAGCACGATGCGGGCGGGCTTTGAAGACATTTTGGAGACAATTGACATGTTTGTAACTAGTTCACTTTTCAAATAAAGGTCATCATGTCACATTCTTGACTGCTTTTCAAATCACATCTTTTATGGTAGTGTCCCGCCGATGGCACAAATAATATGCATAGCCAACCAGAAGGGTGGTGTGGGTAAGACCACAACAGCGGTCAACCTGTCCGCCGCACTGGCCATTTTCGAAAAGCGGACCTTGCTGGTCGATTGCGATCCACAAGCCAATGCGACCACTGGCATCGGGCTCGACAAGAGCCAACTGGGCCAAACCCTCTACCATGGCATGATCGGCGCATGCGGTGCCGGTGAGTTGATCGTCGACTCGCAGGTAGATGCGCTCAAAGTGTTGCCATCCCGGGTCGAGCTGATCGGTTTTGACGTGGAGATGATGTCCGAATTAAACCGGGAGACCGCTCTCAAACGATTGTTGGCACCGGTCCAATCTGATTTCGACTACATTATTGTCGACTGTCCTCCATCGCTGAGCCTGTTGACGGTCAATGCCATGACAGCGGCAGATGCGCTTTTGATACCGTTGCAGTGCGAATTTTATGCGCTTGAAGGGTTGAGCCAACTGATTCAGACGTTTCAGCGCATCCGACGCAGTTTAAATCCCTACTTGAAAATTTCCGGTATCCTGCTGACCATGTTTGATAAACGGACGAATTTGTCTCACCAGGTGGCCGAAGATGCGGAGGCCCATTTCAAGGCGCTGGTGTATAAGACCATCATTCCACGCAATGTGCGGTTGGGTGAGTCTCCAAGTTTTGGCAAACCCATTCTCCTATATGATGCGGCCTCGGTCGGATCACAGAGCTACTTTTCGTTGGCCCGGGAGATCATGACGAGGCCCCTCGCCAATTAGCGGCGATTTTGAATGCGACCGGATCACGGGATCGGAAATCGGTTTTCGGTCAGGCCGATCTGGCTTGCTTTAGTGGTTTAAACGAGGAAGAAAAATGGCAAGTACAGGGAGTACGGGCGGTTCAGGGTCGAAGAAGAGGAAGAAGATGGCGCTGGGCAGAGGCCTGGACGCATTGATACCTGGCGGGGAACCGGTTTTTGAGGCCCGGACCGGCGGGGATCAGCAGGGCTACCTCGATTGTGAGATCGAGATCATTCAGCCCAACCGCTACCAACCACGATCACGCTTCGCAGCCGACGAGCTGGCCCAACTGAGTACGTCCATCCGGGAGCAGGGGGTGCTGCAGCCCCTGCTGGTGCGCCCCATCGATGCAGGATACGAGCTGGTGGCCGGTGAAAGACGGCTTCGTGCAGCCAAAATGGCCGGATTGACCAGGGTGCCGGTGGTGGTCAAGACGGTAACGGATGCAGAAATGCTGGAGATGTCCATCGTCGAGAATATCCAGCGTGAAAACCTCAATCCCATGGAAGAGGCCGATGCCTACCATCGGCTCATCTCCGACTTCGGGCTCACCCAGGAGAAGGCCGCCACCCGGGTGGGCAAGAGCCGTTCGGCCGTGGCCAATTTTTTGCGTCTACGCCAGCTTCCGGAGCCGATCAAGGCGAGCATCACCGAGGGGCAGTTGAGCATGGGGCATGCGCGTGCGCTCCTCGGGGCCGAAACCCCGACCCAACAAAATGCTGCCTGGAGAGCGATCCTGCGCAAAGGGTTGTCAGTGCGGCAGACCGAGGAGTTGGTCAAACGGCTGCGAAGTGCTTCGGAGACGATTGAGCGGAAAAAGAGCACCTCGGAAGACCGACATCTCAACTCAGTTGCCGAATCGCTGGCGCAACGGTTCGGTACCAAAGTGCAGATCAAACGCCGCGGGAAAAAGGGGCGGTTGGAGATCGAGTTTTACAGCACCGAAGATTTGAATCGGCTTTTGGAGATTTTTCAGGCGCTCTGATCGTCCACCTTCAGACAGGCCGCTTTCCTCGATACTGGGTCGCCTGCCCATGGCGCAGTGAAAGGGGTGTGCCGGGCGGCCCTCGCCACTTGAACATTCAATTCCTATGCATATCGTAATCGACGGATACAACCTGATTCGCCAATCCAGGCGCTTGAGTGCCATCGAAGAGGTCGATCTGCAGGCCGGACGTGAAGCGTTGGTGAACGCGCTGGCTGCCTACAGGCGGCTGAAACCGTTTCGGGTCACCGTCGTTTTTGACGGGGGCGACGCTATCTCCGGGCTGCCCAGGCGCGACCGCTCCAAAGGTATTCGTCTGCGATATTCCGCTGCCGGGGAGTTGGCCGATGATGTAATCAAACGCATCATTGCAAGGGAAAAGGGAGGCGCCTTGGTGGTCAGTTCGGATATGGAAATTGTCAGCTTCGCCGAAGCGAAGGGGGCGGCGACGATCAGTTCGGTGGAATTTGACGAACGCCTGGAAATGGCGCAATATACGGATCTGAAAGGGACCGATGACAATGGTCCCGATACAGGTTGGCAGGCGACAACCAAAAAAAAAGGGCCATCCCGGCGCCTGCCCAAACGAAAGCGCAGGATGAACAAGGTTATCGCCAAGCTTTAGAGCACGGGCGTTGAACCGAAAAATGGCATCTGTTATCCGGATTCGGGAGTAAGCCTGGCATGAAACGGATAGACCTGGTTGTTGCGGAGGTTGACAGTTGAGCGAAAAGCGAAAAACCATATGCATTGTCGACGGCCAGGGGGGCGGCATCGGGAGCTTCATCATCAAACGGCTCAAAGAGATCTATGGTGAATCGGTGGAGATCGTCGCCTTGGGAACCAATGCCATCGCCACTTCTCAAATGCTGAAAGCCAAAGCCAACCGTGGCGCATCGGGTGAAAATGCCATTGTTCAGACCGTGCCCAAAGCCGACGTTATCATCGGTGCCATGGGGGTTGTCCTTGCCAATGCCATGATGGGCGAGGTGACGCCGAAGATGGCCGCTGCCATTGCAACATCCCCGGCGCCAAAGTTGATTTTGCCTCTTTCCCAGGAGAACATAGATGTGGTGGGTGCATCCTCAATGCCGTTGCCCCATCTGGTGGATGAGCTGATTGATCGGCATTTAAAACAATTAATCGATATCGCTTAACAAATAGCGGTGAGGTCAAAACAATGTGTGAAGCCAATGCTTATTTACTTGAAGGTGACTCAGAACAGTTGATCATGGAGTCGGTGGATAAAGTGGAGCCCGAAGAGGAGGGGCTGCGTCTTGTCAATATTTTCGGTGAGCAGAAATTCATCAAAGCCGAAATTCATGCTCTCTCCCTGGTAGATCACAGGATCCTACTGAAGTCTTGACCCTGCCGGGGGCTTTGTTTCTATCCGATGAAAATCGTCATCTCTAAAACAGCCGGTTTCTGTATGGGGGTTCGCCGGGCCGTCGATCTGGCCCTGGACGCTCCGTCCAGGCAGCCGCCGCCCATCTGCACTTACGGCCCCTTGATTCACAACCCCCAGGTGCTGGAGCTCTTCGCCGAACGCGGGGTGTCCATCTTGAAGCAGATCCCCGAAGTGGGAGCCGGTACTGTGCTGGTGCGTGCGCATGGGGTACCGCCCGAGACCAAACAGCAGCTTAAGAGGGCCGGGTTCAGTGTCATCGACGCGACCTGCCCCAGGGTGGTCAAGGTCCAATCGATCATCAAGCGCCATGCCCGCAAAGGCTATGCCGTCATTATCGTTGGAGACCAGGATCATCCCGAGGTCATCAGCCTGCAGGGATTTGCCGGATCGTTGGCCCATGTGGTCGGGTCGTTCGAAGCACTCAAGGCGCTGCCCGACTTTCCCCAGGCCATTGTCGTCGCCCAGACCACCCAGAACCAGAATGTCTATCAACAGGTAAAGGCATGGGTAGCTGCAAACCATCCCCACTACAAGGTTTTCGATACCATCTGCGACTCCACCGAAAAACGCCAGGAAGAGGTGCGACAGCTTGCCAGCGAGGTGGATGCCGTGGTCGTGGTCGGTGGCAAAAACAGCGGCAATACCAGGCGATTGGCGGAGATCGTAAGCCACACGGGCAAACCGGTTTACCATGTGGAGACCGATGCGGAGCTGGACTTTGATGCTTTGTCCGGTTTCCAGACCGTTGGCATTACTGCCGGTGCATCGACACCCACCTGGATCATCAAGCAGATCGTGGGGGCCATCGAACAGATCTCATTGAGACGCGAAAGGGGGTGGCGATCCCTTGTTCTCAAAATACAGCGCCTGATGCTGCTGACCAACGCCTATGTCGCCATAGGCGCTGGTTGCCTCAGTTATGCCGCCACATCGTTGCAGAAGCTACCTACCTCCATTCCAGCACTGCTCATGGCGATGTTCTATGTGATGTCGATGCATACGCTCAACCATCTGACCGGCAGGGCCGAAGACCTTTACAACGAGCCGGACAGGGAGAGGTTTTATACCCAACACAAGCGGCTGCTCACCTTGACGGCGATCGGCGCCGGCGCCATCGGATTGGTCGCTGCCTATCAAATGGGGCAGGTCCCCTTCTGGACATTGCTGGCCATGAGCCTGCTCGGGCTCAGTTATAACCTGCGGCTCTTTCCGTCAGGAACCGTTGCGCCGTTGAAATATAGGCGGATCAGGGATCTGCCCGGGTCCAAAACCATCCTGATTGCGCTGGGGTGGGGTGTTGTAACGGCAGGCCTGCCAATGTTGGCGTCAACCGGTACGCAGTGGCTGAGCGGTGGGCTGGCCGTTGCCTGGGCCTTGGGGATCGCTTTTGGACGAACCGCGTTTTTCGATGTTCTGGACATGCAGGGGGATCGTATCGTCGGCAAGGAGACCATTGCTACCTTGATCGGTCCCGTACGCTCGTTGATATTGATCAAGGCCACAATTACCCTCCTCATGGCCCTGTTGCTGATTGGCGGCAGTGTCGGCGTGTTCCCGGGCCTGGCATTCCCTTTGATGCTCTGCCCGGCCCTCCTCTGGGGGATCATCGCGGCCTACGAAAAAGAGCGCCTGTTATCCGGCCTGCAACTGCAATTTATAGTGGAGAGCCTGTTTGTATTGGCCGGTATCCTCACTTTGATATGCGACATCGGGTAAAGGGGGGGACGTTGCATGAAGCCAGTTGAAATTCCCATAGACGGCATTCTTGATCTTCACACCTTCAATCCCAAAGAGGTGCCCGATTTGATCGATGACTATTTGGCGGCCTGCCGTGAAAAAGGTATCCATGAGGTCAGGATCATCCACGGAAAGGGAACGGGGGTTCAAAGGGCAAGGGTGAGGGCGCTATTGGAGAGAAATCCGAAGGTCAAGCGTTATCGGGATGCCTCCCCCGAATCGGGAGGTTGGGGAGCCACGCTGGTTGAACTGAAAAAAGAGTGAGAAGAGGGTCATCCGGCGTGCCGGTGAAGCATTCAATGCCTCTGCCGGCCTGTCTCGGAAAAAGAAACGGAGCCTGTTTAGGAAACGGCTCCGTTTATCTTTTTCGTTGGTGGAGCTGAGGGGGATCGAACCCCTGACCTCATGACTGCCAGTCATGCGCTCTCCCAGCTGAGCTACAGCCCCGAACGTGAGTGGGCTACCTAACAGACTGATTATCTTCTGTCAACGCTATTTTTTGGGCACATGGATGCCGTTGCGCGGAAAAGGGCTACGCCACGATTTCGAAAAATCCTTGGCTCAAGCTATGGTAACGCGTTGGACACGGATTCGGTGCCAGAGCCTTTGGTCGGAACGGTGCCCTTTGGTTGCGCTTGTAAATATTGACAAGGTTAGGGATACCGCCTAATATCGACTGTTTAACAAGTCCCTAACAGGGTCTGATTTGTTTACACCTTTAACTTCCGGCAAAACCGGATTGGGAGATTGATCGGCATGCTCAGTATGATGCGCAAGCAGGCAGGAAGTTGGATGATCAAATTGGTTTTATTTGCCATCGTCGTCGTTTTTGTTTTCTGGGGCGTGGGCAGTTATACAAATCGGCAGGCCAACAAAGTCGCTGAAGTCAATGATGAGGTGATTACATTTACCACCTATCACCAATCGTATAATCGAATGCTCGAGCAGTATCGCCGGGTTTACGGGAGTGCATTGAACAATGAGATGCTCGAGGGGTTAAACCTCAAGGAGCAGGCGCTCAACCAACTTATCGACCAGGTGTTGATGAGCCAGGAGGCGGAACGGTTGAACCTCCAAATCGCCGAGAAGACATTGGACGAGGCGGTACTCAAGATTCCGGCTTTTCAGAACAACGGCGTTTTCGATGAGCGGCGTGCGAATTTTATATTGGCCCAAAATGGGATGACCAGCGCAGAGTTCAGAAACAGCTTGAGACAGGACATGCTGATCAGCCAGCTTCGTGCTTTGGTGACCGATGGGGCCACCGTTGCGGAGGAGGAGGCGCGGGAGTGGCATGCGTGGTATAACGCTGAAGTGAACCTGGATTATGTGGTTTTTTCACCTGAGCGGTACGAGGATATCGAGGTTGCGGAAGCAGATATCGACGAATACTATCAGCAACACAAAGAGAGATACAAGACAGCGGTACAGGTCAAAGTAACCTATCTCCATTTCGACCCCAATACATATAAGGCCGGGGTCGATGTCTCCGACGAGGAGATTTCGCAATACTACTATGACCATCCCGAAGCGTTCAAGAGTGAAAAAACAGTAGAGGCGCGCCACATCCTCTTCAAGCTCGATGCCGACGCCGATGCTGAAACCGTCGCAAGTCAGCAGAAAAAAGCCATGGAGATATACAAATTGGCCACATCGGGCCAACCGTTCGATCAACTGGCCAAGCAGCACTCGGAGGGGCCGACCCGAGACAACGGCGGTTATTTGGGCGCATTTAAAAAAGATGCGATGGTCAAACCCTTTGCAGATAAAGCGTTCGCTATGAAGGTTGGTGAGATCAGTGAACCGGTAAGAACCCGTTTTGGCTGGCACCTGATAAAGGTGGAAAAGATCAACCCGGCAAGAACCGAGAGCTTGGAGCAGGCCACCGAAGGTATCCGCCGTAAGCTTGTCGAGGTGAAGGCGCTGGAGATGGCCCGCCTGAAAGCGGAATCGATCTACGATACCGTATACGATGGCGATGACCTGGCCGCCGCTGCCCAGCAACACGAGGTTCGTGTATTTCAAACCGGGTTCTTCGGTTCCGAAGGGCCGCGCCAGAAGGATATCGGCGATGTGCCCAAGTTCGCCAAAACCGCCTTGGCTTTAGAGGAGATGGACATCAGCGAAGTCCAGGATTTCGGTAATGGCTACTACCTGCTGCAGGTGACGCAGCGTAAAAATCCTGAAATACCGCCACTGGGAAAGGTGGCTGAACGGGTGAAAGCAGACACCGTCAAGGCCCGCCAGGATGACCGCGCCAAGGCGGATGCTGAAAAGTGTTTGAGCGAGTTGAAGGGCGGCGCCGACATCGTCGCTTCAGCGGCCGAGTTTGGCCTCAAGGTCGAGGAGACCGGTTTTTTTAAGCGTAACGGTGCCATTCCCAAAATCGGATATGAGTCCGCACTCTCCCAAACCGCCTTCACACTGAAACCCGACCAGGCCCTTCCAGAGGATGTCTTCAAGGGAAAAGAGGGGTGGTATGTGGTGCGGTATAAAGATCGAAAACTGCCTGCCGATGAAGACTTTGAGAAGGAAAAGAGCGCTTTGATCGAGCGTTTGATCGAACAGAAGCGACAATCCACGTTCCAGCAATGGTTGGCCGATTTGAGAGCCAATGGACGCATCGACGTCAAACAGGATGCGATCCGGTAACACAATAGGACGTTTGTCGATCAGCCAGAGCTCAGCCGAAGCTCAGCCAAAGCTCAGCCAGACAAGGGAGGGAACATGGCGAAGCAGACCTGGACGGATCACAATAGGAGATATGCCAGTAAAAAGTGCCCCGAGTGCTACGAATATGTTCCGCTGGAGGCCACTGTATGTCCGTCTTGCAAAACGAGATTGGGCAAGGTGGGAGAACACGGGATGGCCGAGCGCCTGACCAACTGGAAGGGTTATATCGTATGCGCCATCTTATGGCTTATCCTGGCCATCTATTTGAAGTGGGCCTTTTTCTAAGGAACAACGCACTTCAATCACTTCGCAAGCATCGCCCGCATCATGTCGCCGGCATTTTCGGCATGGTCGGCGATTGAGCCGATGATCTCGGCGAGATGCACCATATGATAGACCGTTACGGCGTCGGTGCATCGGTTAAAGACAATTTGTTTGAAGCTGTCTTCGATCTTGTCAGCCTCGTGCTCCTGCTGACGAAGATTGCGGATGATATCTTTGAGGACGGTACGCCGCCTCTCGTCAAAGGTCCTGAAGTATTCACGCGCCTCTGTGACCATTTTGTGCAACTCTTCGATAGGATCGATCACCGCGTCCACCAATAGAAGGAAATTTTTTTCAACCTCGGGTGGGATTCCCTTCTCAGCCCGATAGGATATCCAATCCAAGGCATCTTCCACGGCGTCCAGGACACCATCCTGCTCTCTCAGGTAACGGAACAGTTGAAACTTGCTGACCGGCATCAAGGTGCCGATGGGCAGGTGGCCGCGGATTCGCCGTTTGATGCTGTCGGCCTCTCGCTCGGTGCGGCTCACCTCCTGGCGCAACTCTTCGAATCGGGGGCATTTGCTCGAAACAAAACACTCAATCGCTTGTTGAAACGACCAGGCGCACTCTTTGACCTTCTCGGCATGCTCCTGGATGCCTTCAAACGGCGATGTGATAAACATTGAGAAAAATGGCAAGCGCATGGCTTCCTCCTCAGGTGATCTTCATATCAACCCATTCCAGGGTATGGAAATATTTGACGAATGATCCAGAACAGGAGCATGCTCGTTCCGGCAGCGGCCGGTACGGTCAGAACCCAGTAGATCATGATCTGGAACACGATCCTGAAGTTGACCGCTTCGAGGCCTCTGGCCAGGCCAACCCCCAGTACGCCGCCAACGGCTGCGTGGGTGGTCGAGACCGGCAGACCCAGCTTGGAGGCAATCAAAACGGTTGTGGCCGCAGAGAAATCGACTGAAAATCCGCGCGTATTGGTCAACGTTGTGATTTTGGTGCCCAAGGTGGTCATCACTCGCGAACCGGCCATCCAGATTCCGCAGCCGATTCCGACCCCACCGAAAAGAAGCAGAAAGATCGGCACAGGGACCTGGGCACCCACCGTACCTGTTTTTACCAGAAAGTAAATGACGGCAAGGGGGCCTATCGCATTGGCCACGTCGTTGGCACCTTGGGCCAGGGCGACGTAACACGATGTACCGATCTGTATGCGCCTGAAAATCTCCTCGACAGTCCCCCTTTTTTTGGCCAGCAACTTTTTGATGAGTAGACGGCCGGCAATGCCCAGCAGTGGAGAGACAACCAGAGCGATAGCGAGGGCCGCTGGGGTGCCGATGGCCAGTTTTTTTCCTAGCGGTGTTTTAAAAAGGAAAGAGAGGATGACCACGAAGCAGGCGCTTCCGATAAAGGCGGGTGACAGCCTCCAGGCGGCAGCGATGGCATCCTGGCGCGACAGAATCAGCCGAACGATCGTTTTGAAGATAATGTAGCTGATGATTAGACTGAAAAGTGGTGAAATGATCCAGCTCAGGACGACGGCTCCCAGTTTGAGCCAGTTGATCACATCGATGCCGCCGGCCATGATGCCGAAACCGATCATCGCGCCGACGATCGAGTGGGTGGTAGAGACCGGCAGGGACTTCCAGGTGGCGAAGGACACCCAGAACGCAGCGGCCAGCAAAGCAGATACCGCCCCGATGAGCGCCATGTGAGGATCGCTGAGAACCTGGGTGGAGACGATGCCTTTGCGAATGGTATTGGTGACGTGAGAACCGATCAGCGTTGCGCCAAGGATATTTAGAACGGCTGCTATCACGACCGCCTGTCGGATTGTGATCGCTTTGGCGCCCACAGCCGATGCCATCGAATTGGCCACATCGTTGGCACCGATATTCCAGGCCATGTAAAAACCAAAAATATAGCCAACGATTAGAACGCTGTATTCACTGAACATGATAGGCGATGTCGTTCAATAGATCACTTTGAGTTTGTATTTGTCTAAAATTGACGAATTCGTAAAAAGTCATTCATACGTCATGTCGGACTTGATCCGGCATCCAGAAACCATTGAAAAACTGTATTCCGGTCTTCGCCGGAATGACGGGAAAAGCACTCTCGGAACATTTTACGAGTTCGTCAAAAGTGTCAGCCAAAGGCATCCTTTAGAAAAATGTTAGGATTGTGTTAGCACGGACGTTCCAACAGGTAAAGATAATTTGCCCAAGATGTTGTTCTGTCGATGAGCGACAACCACAACCAGTGGAATACTCAGGTTATACATCTGTGGCACATACGGGGGAGGCGCGGCACGCTTCTCAGGAGCTACTGAAGGCGCGCGCCAACACATCTTCAGGGACGTGTTCGAGGAAACGGGAGGGTTCATAAAGCAAGGACTGGGTGGCACGATCGTAAATCTGTACCGGATAAGTGAGATGCAGATGGCGCTCGGCGCGTGTGATGGCGACATACATCAGGCGACGCTCCTCTTCCAGGGCGTCGGCGTCGTCGATGGCGTGGTAGGATGGGAAACGGCCGTCCAGGGCCCAGATGATAAAAACCGTATCCCACTCGAGACCCTTGGCTGAGTGAATGGTCGACAGCACCAGTCGGTTCTCCTCAGCGCCGGATGCAGCCAGCCCCTCGCCAACACTGTTGTTGGGAGGGTCCAAAGCCATGTCATCAAGAAAGTCGTCCAACGCTTCATAGCGTTCCACAATCGTTATGAGCTGCTGCAGGTCGCGCAATCGACGTGGGTGGTCATCGAAGTTCGCTTCAAGGTGGGGGATATAGTACTCCAATACCATCTTTCCCCAACGCGCGAGAGAATAGGGGGTTGCATCCATGGCGGCGATCAGTTTTTTGAGTCGATCGAGGCCCGCATTCTGCTTTAGTTTTATCGGAGCGCTCAGCAAACCGGTTGGGCCAAGGCCCTCTTTGATGACGGCCGTGTAGATCCGTTGTGCGGTGGTGGGGCCGATCTTTTCGAGTAGCAGAAGAATTCGGTTCCAGCTCAGACGATCCCGGGGTGCGGAAAAGATCTTCAGGTGGGCAATGATATCTTTGATATGGGCCGATTCGGTGAACCGGAACCCGCCAACCTTTACATATGGAATGGCGGCGCGGTTCAATTCCACTTCAAGGTCGAAAGCGTGAAAACTTGCCCTGAAGAGGACGGCGATGCGATCGAGCCGTGTTCCTTCGCTCTGTAGCTTAAGGATTTCTTGGGTCACGTATTGGGATTGGAGGTTTTCGCTGGAGGTGGCCATCAGGACGGGCAGCTCCCCGCCGCCTCTTTTGGTAAAGAGGCATTTCGAATACTTTTCAGATGCCGGTTCGATCACATGGTTGGCAAGATCGAGAATCGGTTGGAGACTTCGATAGTTTTCCTCCAGCTTGACCAGTTGCGTCCCAGGAAAACGCTCCGGGAAATCGATGATGTTTTTATAGTTGGCCCCTCGGAAAGCGTAGATGCTTTGTGCGTCGTCCCCCACGACCATGACGTTATTGTTCTCGCCAGCCAGCAGAGAGACGATTTCCGCCTGGATGAAGTTGGTGTCCTGGTATTCATCCACCAGAATATGGGTGTAGGTTGTGGCCAATCGGTGCCGGATGTCGTCGTGCTCCGACAACAATCGGTGAAATAAGACCAGCAGGTCATCGAAGTCCAGAAAGTAAAGCTCCTGTTTGCGTCGGCGATACGTCACCCATATCTTGTTGATCACTTCTGTCTGATACCCAAAATGTGGGTAGTCTTCATAGATGACCTCTTCCAGGGACGTGTTTTTGTTAACTGCCCTGCTGAAGATGGTGGCAAGAGTAGATTTGCGAGGCAGGTGCTGCCCCTTATCCGTCGCATTGGTTTCCTTGCGGATGATACCGACAAGGTCTTCGGCGTCGCCGCGATCCAGGATGGAGAACCCCTGATCAAAACCGATTTTGGCAGAATATCGGCGCAGAACGCTGTTTGCGAACGAATGAAATGTGCCCCCGGCCACATCATGGCAGCGCCGGTCCAACAGATCGGATGCCCGTTTGAGCATCTCCTGCGAGGCCTTGCGTGTAAAAGAGAGCAAGAGGATAGAACTGGGGGGGACGCCTTGTTGAACGAGGTGTGCTACCCGATGGGTGAGCGTTCTTGTCTTTCCACTTCCCGCTCCGGCGATAACGAGCAGCGGTCCTTCGCCGAACGAAACTGCTTCCAGTTGGCCGGCGTTCAGTGTTGTATCGGATACGATGCTTTCTCCTGAAGTCGGCAACGGAGTGTGGCGATGGGCCATGATATCTGCGTCCTCAATCATTTTGGTTTTCTATAAGTTGTCATGCCGTCTCTTTGACATTACCCGGGATATGGTAAACTCACCATAATCCGATCAGACCTATGGATTATTGTGGCGTTTGTCAAGCAGTCACTCTCTCAAGGGAGCTTCACATCCAGCGTGTGGATATTTCCGACTGCTTTCACGGAAGAGGCGCCTGCTCAACGGTGAGTGTCGCTCCTGGTTGGATGCTTGATTTTGCTTCTGACACAAATACTGTTATAAAAAAACATAATAATACAATACCTTATAAGGCTACACGTTTTGTGTGCTATCAAAATGATTGTTAAGCGACGGTGTCGATCTATGTTGAAGATTGACATGTTCCTCTTCTGGAGTAAATGATTTTGGCGCTCTTATGGGGTGAAGATGCATAATCTCTTTGCAGTTGAAAGTTCGAACCGTGTCTTGGTCGGGCTGGCGGTTGCAGCGCATCGAAAGGAAAGAAGAGACCATAAAAGAGGGGATGTCTACATCTGTACACGCCATAGGATGGCAACCTGTCGGAAGCATCCAAAGTTCATGTTTTAACAGAAGAACGGTCCCTTAAGCCCTGTAATTGATAAATATTTATATGGTAGAGCAGTAGGCAGTAAAAAACAAACAAAAGTTCTTTTTGTTCTCTTTTCTTCCAAATGCTTATCTACAGCGGATGTGCGAAGATTTTATCCTATGTGGTCTTGTAACATATCAAAATAGTGCTACTTTTTTTAAAAGAAGTTGTTGACAATTCAAAAAGCGTATATTAGGGCTGAATGAAATAGGTGATTTTCGTAAGGAAATTAAAACATTAAGGAGGTAGTAATATGAAAAAAGTACAGACCCAGATTAAAGCCATCGCGAAAAACCTTTCGACCCTGGCCACCAAACTCGAAAAGCTGAATACCCAATTGACAGCCCAGCCGGCGAAGAAAGCACCTGCCAAGAAGAAGGCTGCAGCAAAACCCAAGAAGAAAGTGGCAACCAAGGCCAAGGCGGCCAAGGCAACCAAGGCAACCAAGGCTAAAAAGACTGTCGCAAAAAAAACAAAAGCCGCTGACAGCAAAGCTACTGTTCTGGACAACGTGCTCGACGTAATATCAAAGAGCCGTAAAGGCGCGACCATCGCCAACCTGAAGGCCAAGACCAAGTTGGAGTCCCGCCAACTCAGCAATGCACTCTACAAGTTGAGCAAGAAA
The DNA here is from genome assembly GCA_963668675.2 of uncultured Desulfatitalea sp. Taxonomy (GTDB): domain Bacteria; phylum Desulfobacterota; class Desulfobacteria; order Desulfobacterales; family Desulfosarcinaceae; genus Desulfatitalea. The sequence continues at coordinate 316,864 of CAXXMB010000001.1, forward strand.
GGGATGATCAAGACCGTGAGCCGCGGCGTTTACGTCAAAGCATAGTCTTTCCTTCTGATGACCAGATTCAGTTCCATGTCACCACATTGCGTGTAGGTGCATTCAAACAAGTTTTTTGTTAATGCACTTTGGACCTTTCAGCGCCCCTGCCGACGGCAGCGGGCGCTGAAAGGTTTTTGGAAGTCTGCACACTGCTGTGTCCCGCATCCGCTGTTGTGCCGATGCTGTAGGCCGTGTCTTACAGGGCAGGGATTTTATGAGATGCTTGCCATCCAAATATCCACACTTATTATTTAGCTGTTGTATAAATGGTATCAGCAAACGAAAAGGACGATTGTATGGCTTCCTCTGCTATATGGCGTGCTGTTGCAACTGTTGCGATGGCGGTGATGTTGGTCAACGGGTGCACGCATCTGAGCAAGGTCTCATCATCACGGCAACCGGCCCAAGTGCTGAAACAGCGGCCGGCTTGGCCCCATGGGGGCAGTGATCTGAGACCGGATCCTGATGCATATTTCGGGCGCCTGGACAATGGGTTCAGGTTTGTGATGAAGGAGAACGCAACACCTCTTAATCGGGTGAGCATGCATCTCTATGTCCAGGTCGGATCCCTTGCCGAATTCGAGGGGGAAGAGGGGATGGCCCATTTTCTGGAACACATGCTTTTTGACGGGTCGACCCATTTCCCGCCCGGCGAGATGGTCAAGTACTTTCAGCGTATCGGTATGCAGTTCGGCCCCGATGCAAATGCCCATACCGGATTTGGACAAACGGTTTACGACATCCTGCTTCCTAACGGAGATGCTGAAAGTATTGCCGACGGGCTCCTCGTGCTGGGAGATTTTGCCGAAGGCGCCCTTCTGCTGCCTGCAGAGGTCGATAAGGAAAAAAAGGTTGTCCTTGCTGAAAAGCGTGCCCGAGACTCTGCGCGCTATCGCACCCTCCAAGCGACTTTCAATTTTGAGATGCCTGGCAGCTTATTGGCGCAACGGTTCCCTATTGGAACATCCGAGAGCATTCTCGCCTTTGAAGATAAACAACTCAGGCGTTTTTACGACACCTGGTACCGCCCTGAACGAATGATTCTGGTGATGGTTGGAGACTTCGATCGCGAAGCTGCCGTGCCGCTCATCAAGGCGCAATTCGGGGCAATGCAGGCGCGCAGGGAAAAAGCGACGCCGCCCCCGTTCGGGTATTTCAGCCATCGGGGCGTCACAGCATTCCATCACCACGAAAAGGAGATGGGTGCCACCACCGTGTCCATAGAGACGGTGACCCTGCGGGAGATGACACCGGACAGCGTTGACCGCCAACGCCGGATTCTTTGGGAAGAACTTGCCAACCAAATGATGCAATGGCGGCTCGACAGGCTTGTCCGTGAGACCGATGGTATGTTGACGCACGCAAGCATCAGTGCCGGGGAGTATCTGCAGCAGATCCACTATAGCGAAGTCTCCGCTCAGTGCCGGCCAGAGCATTGGGAGGAGGTGCTGAGGCGCCTGGAAAAGAAGCTGCGGCAGGCCATCGATTTCGGATTCACCCCTTCGGAATTGACGCGTGCAAAGAGATCCTTGCAGGCCGACTTGAAACGTGAAGTGGATGAGATGAAGACGAGAGAGAGCAGGGAGCTGGCAGAGCAAATCATGGACAGCTTCAACCAGTGGCAGGTTTTTCAGGATCCCTCCCAACGGAGGAGACTGCTCGACCCGATGATCGAAGAGGTCAAGTTGGCACAGATCAACAAAGCGTTTGCCAGCCTTTGGCCGGATCGCCATCGGCTGGTTCTGGTGACAGGCAATGCGGATTTGACCACGACCGGAAAAGCACCTGAAGAGATGATCCTTTCATTGTATCACTCGAGTTCTCAAGTGGCTGTCGGTCCGCCGGAAAATGCGGCAGCGCTCTCATTTCCATATCTGGAGACGCCCTCTATCATGGGAAAGATTAAAAAGAGGGAGAGCGTATCGGATCTGGGGATTGAAAAAGTGCTTTTTGAAAACGGCGTTTCGCTGATCCTGAAGCAAAGCGACTTCAAAGAGAATGAGGTCAGCGCCGCCATCTCGTTCGGGTTGGGAAAATATAGCGAACCTGCTGATCAACCCGGATTGGCGGTGATGACCGAGGCGGTGATCAATGAGTCGGGCTTCGGCGGCATGGACCGGAACGATCTTGAAAATGCGCTTGCCGGCCGTTTGGCGGAGATATCTCTGGAGGTTCGGGAAGAGATGTTTGTGATCAATGGGCAAGCCTCACGTTCGGAACTTCCGTTGCTGTTCCAGTTGTTCCACACAATGGTCAACGATCCCGGTTACCGGACGGAATCACTGGCCTTGGCCCGAAAGCAGTTCGAGCAGAAGCACCGGTCGATGGTGCACAAGGTGGAAGGACTCATGCAACTGCAGGGGCAACAGTTGCTGGGCGGCGGTGACAGCCGTCTTGGTTGGCCGGATTGGGAGCAGATTCGGAAAATAGAGCTTGGACAGATCGAGCAGTGGTTCGGTAGTCAAATCGCCAGCTCACCTCTGGAAATCGCCATTGTAGGAGACTTTCCGATAGACGAAGCGATCCGGTTGGCTGCTCTCTATTTCGGCTCGCTCCCTGCAAGGAGTGAGATGGTGGCTGCGATCCAGAGGCCAGACCCTGCCTTCCCCAAAGGCGACTCTTTTTCATTGGTGGCGGATACGGCCATAGAGAGAGGACTTGTTGTGGTTGCCTACCCCACCGATGACTTCTGGGAGATCGGGAGAACACGGCGTCTGTCGGTGTTGTCCGAAATTTTTTCCGAAAGGCTGCGGGTGCAGGTGCGTGAAAAGCTGGGGGCCTCCTATTCTCCTTATACCTATCACCGCGCCTCTCGCGCCTATCCTGGTTATGGTGTGCTCCAGGCCATGCTTCTGGTGGATCCGGATCGCGTCGAAGACATCGTCCATGAAGTTGAGTTGATCGCAGCAGAGCTGAGTGCCGGTGGCATCAATGGGGATGAACTTCGCCGTGCTTTGGATCCGACCCTGGTCTCGATCAAAGATATGCGTCGATCAAATAGCTATTGGCTCAACAGTGTCATGGTTGGCTCGAATCGGCATCCGGTGCAATTGAGCTGGGCGAGGAGCATTGAGCGTGATTATGCCGCAATCAAGGCCAAAGAGATATCCGATCTGGCCAAACGCTATCTGGACAACAGCCAGGCAGCCACGGTTGTTATCGTACCGGAAGCGGACCGCTAATCTTCCATTCAACATAGAATCATGATGTGGTTCTATCTCTGTGGGGGCTCGATGGCTGGTTGTCACCTCCTTTCCGATCTGATAAGCACGGAGATCGTTGAATCGGGCATCGCTTGGGACGTGAGGGAAGAGGCAATTGAATATGGATGGTAAGATCATAGTTTCTCCGAGTATCATCAGTAGCTTGTGGCGGTTTTTCGCATCCGTACGCCTAACTGTTGTGTTGCTGCTTTGCATGGCAGTTCTCTCCATATTTGGTACGGTGATTCCCCAGAATGCCACGGCAGAAGATTATGTTCGTATTTTCGGGCTTTTCCGCTATCAATTGTTTGTCTTGCTCGACATCGTCGATATGTACCATTCGTGGTGGTTTACGGGATTAATGGTGCTGCTGGTGGTTAATATCGTGGTGTGTTCCGTCGATCGCCTTCAGACTTCATGGCGAGTGATATTTAACCGAAATCCGAAGTTTGATCTGAAACAGTATCGGCAGCGAAAAGGCCGCATCGAATTCAGCGCCAAAGCGGATGTGATGCAGCTTGAAAAGCCGTTTCAGAGGTTCATTGCAAAAAAATTTCGCCACTGCAAGGTGCAGCGCACAGATCATGGATTTGCCATCACTGCTGAGAAGGGACGATTGAGTCGACTGGGCGTTTATGTGGTTCACTTCAGCATCGTGGTGCTGCTCCTGGGGGGCTTGGTCGGATCGAAAATGGGTTTCGAAGGCTTCGTCGCCATTCCCGAAGGCGAGGCCGCCGAGGTCATCGATCTGACAAATTCAGGGCGTCAACTGAAATTGCCATTTCAGATTCGATGTGACGATTTTGAGGTGTCGTTTTATGAGGGAGGCAAACGGCCCAAGGAGTTTCGGTCCAGCCTCACCATTGTAGAGAACGGCAAGGATGTTTTAAAAAGGGATGTCATTGTAAACGCCCCTCTATACCATCAAGGAATTGGTATCTTCCAATCCAGCTATGGTCCTGTTGATGGACCGGCCCCGCAGATGAATCCATTGACCGAACCGCCAGAGGAGATCGAGTTGCGGTTCCAGAGTGTCACGTCCGGCATGGTCTATACCCAGAAATCAGCGTTGGGCAAAACGGTGACGGTACCTGAAGGGGGCGGGCAGCTGAGCATCGAGCAGTTCGTGCCGAATGCGAAATTCCAGAGCATGGAGCTGGGGCCGTCCATCATCGCCCGCTTTATCGCCAAAGAGGGGGAACCCCAATCGATAACGTTGCCGTTCAATTTTCCAAAATTCGATGCGATGCGAAGAGGTGAGATTGTCATTTCGGTGGCATCCGAGCATCAGCCCGCCGCCACTGAAGAGCGCTATTACACCGGGTTGGTTGTCTCCTACGATCCGGGGGTAGGATTGGTATATTCAGGGTTCATTCTGATGATCGTTGGATGCTGGATTGCTTTTTTCATGTCTCATAAGCAGTTGGTGGTCGATGTGGCTTCGGATGGTCGATCCAGCACGGTTATCGTATCTGGCAAAACCAATAAGGCCAGAATGGGGTTCAAGGTGCAGCTTGAGCACTTGTCCGATCAGCTGAAGCGGCTGGCGAACGCGAGCTCCAGGAGTTCTGACCCAAATGGTCCGTTTATAGGATAAGGAAAATGGATATGGGATATAACGCTTCGGTCCTTTCGGTTGTCACCTTTATATATGGATTGGCAGGCACGCTCTATCTGTTTGCATGGATATTTCGAAAGGAGATGCCGGGAAGGATCGCCACATGGGTTACCCTGGTTGCGTGGCTGGGCAATACGCTTGGCATCGTTTTGCGTTGGGTGGAATCCTATCAGATGGGTCAAGAGTTCGGTCACGCTCCCTTTTCAAATATGTACGAATCCCTTGTTTTTTTCGCCTGGACCATCGGGATCATCTATCTGGTTGTGGAGCGGCGCTATCGAAATCGCGTCATCGGCGCCTTTGCCATACCGTTGGCCTGTTTGGCGATAGCCTATGCATCGCTGTCTCCTGACAAGGTCATTCAGCCCTTGATCCCTGCTCTGAAAAGCAACTGGCTGATCGCCCATGTGATCACCTGCTTCCTGGGGTATGCGGCCTTCGCGGTGGCCTTTGGCGTCAGCATCATGTACCTGATCAAATCTAAGGCGAAACCGGCATCGAAGAAGGGCGTGGCGGTGCATATCCCTTCATCCGGGCTTTTGGATGAGCTGACCCACCAATTGGTGATGTTCGGTTTTCTTTTCCTGACTGTCGGGATTATCACCGGCGCTGTGTGGGCCAAACAGGCCTGGACCCGGTACTGGAGTTGGGACCCCAAAGAGACCTGGTCGTTGATCACATGGTTGATCTATGCCGCCCTGCTTCACTTCAGGATGATGCGCGGCTGGCGTGGAAAGCGGATTGCCGTCATCTCCATTGTCGGTTTCGCGGCCGTCTTGTTTACCTATTTCGGTGTCAATTTTCTGCTTGCCGGATTGCACAGCTACGGCGCAAAACTGTAGCTTGCGGATTCCCCACATCAATCTCCTCCCTTTTTGCACGCATACGGGGTGTTTCGAGGTCGATTTCTCTGTCCTTCTGAAACCTATCCGTTGAATTAGACTTGACAAAAAGGGGCGGTCTGGATAGTAAAAGCCTTTCGTGGCGCCTCTCCGGCATCTGCCGTAACGTGCTGAAAGTTATCCTATAGAGATGCAATTCGGGCAAAAGGCCCGTTTGTCATATGGCGATTAGGCCACCGTGTACCACTGATCGGACCGGTCCGCCAATTGTGTGGCGATGGATAGGGCCACACGCGAGGATAGTTAGACCCGGATCCCATAACAACATGACGGAGTGTCCATGAGCAGCAATGAAGAGCCCAAAACAGACGGCAAGACAGGTGACGCTCACTCCCCCTCACCGAGCGACCCGCGAAACGGTCCCTACATTCTTCTCTTTTTCATCCTTGGCCTGGCTTTGAGCATGGTTGTCGGTTGGGCGGTATTTCCCAAGCTGCTTTACAGCCAGAAAAGCCAGCCTTTCGATTTCAACCATAAACTCCATCTTGAGCAGGTCGACGACGGTTGCCAGAGCTGCCACTTCTTTCGGGAAGACGGCACCTTTTCCGGTGCCCCACGCCTGGCCCAGTGCGTCGATTGCCACGAGGAGCTGATGGGGGAGAGCGAGGATGAGAAGGTGTTTGTCGAGCAGTACGTGGCCACGGGAAGGGAGGTGCCCTGGCTGATCTATGCCCGCCAACCCGATTGTGTCTTTTTCTCCCATGCGGCTCACACCCATGGCGCCAAGATGGCGTGCGAAACCTGCCACGGTCCGATCGGAACTTCCGAGAGTCTGAAGCCCTATGAAGAGAATCGCATCACCGGATTGAGCCGGGATATATGGGGACGTAATATATCCGGATTCAAGCAGAATACATGGGATCGTATGAAGATGGATGACTGTGCGGAATGCCATGCCCAGTACGACACGCTGCACGATTCCAGCGTGCAGACCGGTCGGGATGCATGCTTTGTTTGCCATAAGTAGTTCGGGGGGTCGAAAGGCAATGGCAATAGTGAACTTCGGTGCAAATCACAACGAACCATCAAAGGGCGAGATAGGCTGAGGTAATTTTATGAAACTGTCCAGACGATGTTTTTTGTCTTTCACCATAGGAGGCGCCGCAGGAACGGCTCTTTCGCCTTTACCTTGGAAGCTTACCGACGATCTTTCCATATGGTCCCAGAACTGGCCGTGGACCCCGGTACCACCCGACGGCGAATACGATTATGTCAATACCACCTGCAAATTGTGTCCGGGGCACTGTGGGATCCGTGTACGCAAAGTCGACGGCCGCGCGGTCAAGATCGAAGGGCAGGAGGAGACCGCCATGAACCCGGGCGGAATCTGCCTGTTGGGGTTGTCCGGTTTGCAACTGCTATACGGTCCCACGAGAGTTCAGGGCCCCTTAAAACGTGTAGGCGAGCGGGGAGAGGGGCGCTGGGAAGCGATCAGCTGGAGAGAGGCCATCGAAGAGGTGACGGCCCGACTCGCTGACCTGCGCGCAAAGGGCCAGCCCCAATCGGTCGCTTGCCTCACCTCGGATGACGCGGGGACGGTGCCAGAACTGGCCAAGCGGTTGATGACCGCTTTCGGATCTCCCAACTTTATGAAAATGCCCTCCATGGAGGACGCCTATGCCTCCGTCCTTAAGTTGACCCAGGGCGCCGAAGGATTCGTATCGCTCGATCTGGAGCAGGCGGACTTCATGCTCAGCTTCGGCAGTGCGCTGCTCGACGGTTACGGCGCCTCACCGAGGGTGATGCAGGCGGTGAACGGACTCAAGGCGACGCATGGAAAGCTTGTACAGATAGACCCGCGCCTCTCCAATACGGCGGCCAAGGCTGATACCTGGCTCGCTCCCAAGCCGGGAACCGAGGCGGATGTGGCTTTGGCGATGGCTCAGGTGATCATCGACCGCAAGCGGTATCGGGCCGGGTTCGTGAACGGGAATATTGAAGGGTTCGAAGCGTTTGCCGCCATGGTCGCCGAGCGATACACGCCCCAGGCGGTCGCGCAGAAGGCCGGAATCGACGCCGAGGCGATCGTCAAAACCGCATTGGAATTTGCCGGCGCAAAACGCCCCTTGGCCATTTGCGGCAGAGGCAAGGGGGAGTTGCCCGTCAGCCTTAAAGAGGCATTGGCCGTCCATGCCTTGAACGCACTTGTGGGCAGCATCAATCGCTCCGGCGGTGTGCGGGCCGCCGCCTACGATTACATCCAATGGCCGGCAGTGGCAGTGGATGCTGTGGCTGCAGCGGGCATGAAGACCCCGCGATTGGACCGAGCGGAAGGTGTCGCATATCCGGACGCCGGCTACAAGTTGCACCGCATGTTTGAGGCCGTGCAATCCGGAGAGGCGGAACTTAAGGCGCTGCTAGTCGTAGAATCGAATCCCTGCTTCAGCCAGCCCGACATTGCCAAGGTGAAGGCGGCGTTCGACAAAATTCCATTTGTGGTCAGTTTCTCTTCTTATATGGATGAAACCGCCATGCAATCCGACCTTATCCTTCCCAACCACACCTACCTGGAGAGGTTCGAGGATGTGCCTGTCAAGGCGGGGGCGGCAAAACCGGTCGTGGGCTTGTGCCGTCCGGTGATCGATCCGCTCTATGCCACCCAGCATGTGGGCGACACCATCATCCAGATTGCGAAAGCGCTGAAGGGCCCCGTGGCCAGGGCATTCCCCTGGAACGATTATGAATCTTGCCTCCAGGATGTGTTGGCTGATCGATGGGAAGCGATGATCGAGAAGGGGTGCTGGCAGATGCCGGAAGCTGCGCCAGAAGAAAGCGGCTTCAGTACCGCTTCCGGTAAGTTTGTCTTGATGAACGATACCATCGGCGCCATCTACATGACCGATTTACCTGCATCTGCAGGGGACGAAAAAGAGTTTCCCCTGCAGCTTGTCGCATACGACACCATACGCCTTAGCAGTCGCTACGTGGGCAGCTCGCCCTTCATGATCAAGACCCTGGCGGATACGACACTGAAAGGCCAGGATGGTTTTGTAGAGCTGAACCCCGAAACGGCCGAACAGCTCAAACTCAAACAGGGCCAGGCGGCAACCCTTGCTACACCGGTTGGAAAGGCCGACGTCCGCGTTCATCTGGATGACGGGATCATGCCGGGTGTTTTGGCCATGGCACGCGGCCTCGGGCATACGGCATACGATGAATTTCTGGCCGGCAAAGGGGTGAACGTCAATCGGCTTATCGGTCCCATGGAGGACCCGGCTTCAGGATTGGATGCGGCGTGGGGCATCCGGGCGCGATTGACGAAAGCGTAAGATGCCTGTTGGCAATCCGGCGATTGGATTGAAGATCAGGAATCTAAGCCACCTTTAGAACAGGCTCAAACTGCTTAAATGAGGTTCTGATGAAACAGACGCAGACGCAGACACAACATCGACCCAAACGATACGGCATGGCGATTGACGTAGACAAGTGTACGGGATGCGGCTCCTGTATGGTCGCCTGTTTTTCCGAAAACAACGTGCCGTTCAAGCAGGATGAAACCGACAAACTGCTGAGCATCACCTGGATGCGGGTTTACAAGATTTCCAACGGAGAGAAATTTCCCAATACGGAAGTGGCCTATATGCCCAGGCCGTGTCAACATTGTGCCGGCCAGCATGAGGGGCACTCGCCCTGTGTTTCGGTATGTCCGGCCACGGCCACCGACTACAGCGTCGAGACGGGTATCGTCAGCCAGATCTACACGCGCTGCTTCGGATGCCGGTACTGCATGGCAGCCTGCCCCTATCATGCCCGCTACTTCAACTGGTGGGATCCGGCCTGGCCCAAGGGAATGGAGAAGTATCTCAGCCCCAATGTGTCGCCGCGCATGCGCGGTGTGGTGGAAAAGTGCAGCTTCTGCTTCCATCGCTACCAACAGGCCCGTGACAAGGCTTATACGGAAGGCAAACGGGAAGTGCGGGAGGAAGAATATCAGACGGCTTGCACCCAGGCATGCCCATCCGGTGCTATCGTGTTCGGGGATTTGAACAATCCCGATCACGAGATTCATCAGATCATCAAACCCAACCCCCATGTGGTTTACGATAAGGCTGGCACTCCCATTATCGGAAAATCGCAAAATCCGCACGCTTTCAGACTTCTGGAGCGGTTGGGAACCAATACGAAGGTATACTATCTGTCGAAGCGTGAGTGGGTGCGCAAAGCCGGTGACAACTATCTGCCTGGAGAGCCTGTGGGCGAGCATGGCAAACCGGCCTCGCACGGATAGGCGGGAGAGTATATCCAAAATTTAGGCCCATGCCCGTCTGCGGGGGCCGAATCGGCAAAAGCCGTTACGATAGCACGATTTCAATTGCAAGGAGAACAAGGAGCGCAATCTTATGGATTCTGCATTGATACCCGAGGGCGTCAAACGGTGTCCCCTATGGAAATTCCTGCTGGGACTGGCTGTTGTAGGCCTCGTTTTACTGTGGGGCGTCTATGCCATGCTTCTGTGCTGGGTCAAAGGGCTGAATCAGACCAATATGAACGACTATTACGGATTCGCCCTGTGGATTTGGGCCGACCTGGCCGTCATCGCCTTAGGCGGTGGCGCCTTCTTCTCGGGCCTGCTCAAATATGTGATCGGCAAAGATGATCTGAAATATATCATCAACTACGCGGTCCTTATCGGCTTCATCTGTTACAGTTCGGCCCTGCTGATCCTGGCCATCGATGTCGGGCAGCCTCTGCGCAGCTGGTTTATTTTCTGGCACGCCAACGTGCACTCCATGCTGACGGAAGTGGCCTTCTGTCTCTCGTGCTACTTTGCCGTCCTGACCATCGAGTATATCCCTCTGGTTTTGGAAAATCGTCAAATAGACAAAGTTCCCTTTTTTCACAATTTGAGCCACAACATGCACTCGATCATGGCCGTCTTTGCCGCCACCGGCGCTTTTCTCTCCTTCTTCCACCAGGGCTCTTTGGGAGGCGTGGCCGGTGTTCTGTTCGGACGGCCCTTTGCTTTTCGCGAACACATCCTGATCTGGCCGTTTACCTTCTTTCTCTTCACCTGGTCGGCTGCGGCCTTCGGCCCCTCCTTCACCCTTTTCATCACCTGGCTGACGGAGAAGATTACCCGCAAAAAACTGGTGAAGGACAATGTGGTTTTCCTGCTGGCCAAAATTTCCGGCTGGATGATTTTTACCTATATCATCGCAAAGAGCGCCGATACCCTTTACTGGATGTACAGTACGGCACCGGCTCAGGGCGTTCAGTGGCAGTCTTTCTTTGAAAACAACGCTCTTTACGGGAAGTGGATTCTTTTTACTGAAATTATTCTCTGCGGCTGGCTGCCGGGCCTGCTGCTGATTTTCAGGCCCACCCGGGAGAGCGGCTTCTGGCGCGTATTGGCCACTTTCCTGGCCGTCGTTGGCGTATCCCTCAACCGCTGGGTGATGGTGCTGCAGACCATGGCCGTGCCGGTGATGACCTTCGATACTTGGGCGCTTTACATCCCCAGTTGGCAGGAGGTTGCCACCACCATCCTGCCCGTGGCCTACGGCGTGATTCTGATCATGATCTCCTACCGATACCTGCCGATTTTTCCGCAGGAAAGGGAGCTCAATCCGATCGCGGTACCGGAAACCGTTGAAGTTGAAGAGACTGCAGCAGCTGCGTAATAGGGCTGAAACCTCAAAGGAGGCGCTAAAAGATGTTCCCTTTTAATTTCGAATGGGTATGGGATATGGGGCACATGGTTTTCCATGGGGGCCTGTGGTATGCACTTTCAGTCATCGGTATGGGGATGACCTTCTGTGTGATCAAGGCGATCATCGACACTGCCCAGGGTAAAGGCGGGCATCACCACTAGCGTGAATGGCTGCCACGGTGTATCTTACGATCGATATGTGACAAAACCGGACAAAAGCGCTTCTCCGAAGAGGGGAGGCGCTTTTTTTCTTCCGCTTCACTTCAACGCGATAAGGAGAAGGCAGAGGGATGGATAAAATTCTCGTGCGAGGCCGGCAAAGGCTGCAGGGGAGTGTGACGGTCAGTGGAGCAAAGAATGCGGCCCTGCCCATATTGATATCGGCCCTGCTGTGCGACGGGCCCAACACCTTCTCAAATGTGCCCATGTTGAGAGATATCCAGAGTACTCTGGAACTGCTTTCCCATCTGGGGGTCCGCTGCCTGCGGGAGAATCACACCGTCACAGTGGATGCCGCAGGGTTGAACAATTTCGAGGCCCCCTATGATCTGGTGCGCAAAATGCGTGCATCCATCCTGGTACTCGGGCCGATCCTGGCCCGCTTGAAGAGGGCACGCGTATCCCTTCCCGGAGGATGCGCCATTGGTGCGCGCCCCATCAACTTGCATTTGCGCGGGCTCAGCCTTTTGGGGGCCGAGATCAAACTGGAGCATGGTTATGTGGAGGCGTCGTGTGACCGTTTGAAGGGAGCCGAGATCTACTTCGATGTGGTCACGGTGACCGGAACGGAGAATTTGATGATGGCAGCCGCGTTGGCGGAAGGTTCCACCGTCCTGAGCAACGCGGCGTGTGAACCCGAAGTGGTTGCATTGGCGGAGGTGTTGAACCAGATGGGGGCCAAGATCAGTGGTGCCGGAACACCTGAGATTGTCATCGAAGGTGTGGACAAGCTGCATCCGATCACGACGCGTATTATCCCGGACCGGATCGAGACGGGAACCTTTATGGTCGCGGCGGCACTGACTGGCGGTGATGTAACATTGAAAAAGACAGCGCCGGAGCATATGGAGGCCATCATCCACAAGTTGAGACTGACCGGTTCACGGATCGATATACAAGGTGGCGAAATCCGTGTTCGAGGAAGCGACGTGATCAACAGCGTGGATATCAAAACGTTGCCCTATCCCGGATTTCCCACCGACATGCAGGCTCAGTTCATGGCGCTGATGACCGTCGCAAAAGGCTCCTGTTTGATATCGGAGACCATCTTCGAGAACCGTTTTATCCACGTCAGCGAACTTCGGCGCATGGGGGCCGATATTACTGTGTCGGGCAATTCTGCACTGGTCAAGGGGGTCGGACGGCTTTCAGGGGCACCGGTGATGGCCAGCGATTTACGGGCCAGTGCCTGTCTGATATTGGCGGGGTTAATTGCGAAGAATACCACCGAAGTAAACCGCGTTTATCATCTGGACCGTGGTTATGAATCGATGGAGGAGAAATTTAGATCGTTGGGCGCTTCCATAGAGCGGGTAAAAGTATAGTTTTTTTGTGGGTGGCGGTGCGGGAACGAAGATCACTTCTTCGAAAGATCCTTCTTTAATTTCTTTTCAATGTCGGCGAACAGGTCCTTCTTCTTTTTTGCCTGTTGCTCCTTTATGGCAGCCACTTTCTCTGCCAGCTTGTCACGTTCGGATTGAAATTTTTTCAGTGCACTGTCCAGTTGGGTGACCTCCGTGTCCCTGGGAAGCTCTTCCAGCTTGGTGTGCGCTGCCACTGCCCACCGGTCGCCGAATGGGCTTGAAACCGCTTCGACGATTCCGGTTTCGCGCAGCCGTCGGCTGATGAGCCCGGCCTGTTCGTTTGAAAATCCGGTCAGTGAACAGATTTGATTCAAATCCGGCGGCGCGCCGTTCTGGTGTTCCAGAATTCGGATGGCGGCAACAAAGAGATGACCTTCCGAATATAGGCTTTTATCTTCCATTTGGGATATCGCTCCTTTGTTTCGTTTTCCCAACGAGCTAACAGGTAACCCGGGCAATCTTGCCGGCCATTGAATTTGTCGTTCGACAAACAGTAACTCCCTTAAAAAGCAGGCCATCTGCTTGACAAGCATAGGCCGGCAGAGTAACATGCGCCCGTAATTTGTCAAGTCATTACAAGCTGTCTCAAATCGTTGACGATGTTTATGGACACGCTTCGAGGATTTATTCTTTTTTTCATCTATAGCGGGCGGCTTTCTGCAATGTGGCTGGATACAGAGCAAGTATCTGAATCTGGCTGGCTGAATTGGCAGGATGCGTTTCGCCAGAACTGGGGGGAGTGATGACTGAGATCATTGATGTAAAGGGGAGGGAAGTACTGGATTCCCGTGGCAATCCCACCGTAGAGGTGGATGTTGCTCTGGCTTGTGGCGCCGTTGGGCGCGCGGCTGTGCCTTCGGGTGCATCGACCGGAACGCGCGAGGCATTGGAGTTGAGAAACAAGCGTGCCAAACGATATGGCGGCAAGGGGGTTGCAACAGCTGTAAAAAATGTCAACACCACCATTGCCGGTGCCATCGCAGGGATGGATGCTGCCGATCAAACGACACTCGACCTGGCCATGATTGCCTTGGACGGCACCGAAAACAAGTCCAAGTTGGGCGCCAATGCCATACTGGGCGTCTCCATGGCAGCGGCCCGCGCGGCCGCACAGGCTTACGGATTGCCCCTTTATCGTTACATCGGAGGGATCACCGCACGGACACTGCCCGTTCCCATGATGAACGTGGTCAATGGCGGTGCCCATGCCGCCAACAGTCTCGACATCCAGGAGTTTATGATTGTACCGTTCGGGGCAAAATCGATCAGTCAAGCCATACAGATGGGCGCGGAGACGTTTCATGCCCTGAAAAAGATTCTCGGCAAAAAGGGGTTGAATACGGCTGTCGGGGATGAGGGGGGATTCGCCCCTGACCTGGGCTCCAACGAAGAGGCGTTGGCCTATATCATCGATGCCATCACGGCCGCCGGATACAAACCAGGCAAAGATATCGGCCTTGCCCTGGACGCTGCAGCGAGTGAGTTCTACCAAAAGGGCAAGTATGTCCTCAAATCCGAAAACAGATCCCTCAGCTCGGAAGAGATGATTGCCTACTATGCCGATCTGGTCGAGAAGTATCCGATTCTCTCCATAGAGGACGGCCTTGCAGAGCAGGATTGGAAGAGCTGGGAGCTTATGACCGAACATCTGGATGAGGTGATCCAGCTGGTAGGCGATGATGTCTTCGTTACCAATCCCAAAATATTGGCCAAAGGGATCGAGGATGGCGTGGCCAACTCCATCCTGATCAAACTCAATCAGATCGGTTCGTTGACTGAAACCCTCCAGGCGATAGAGATGGCCAGGGAAGCAGGGTATACCACCGTCATTTCTCACCGATCGGGAGAGACCGAGGATAGTTTTATTGCGGATCTGGCCGTGGCCGTGAACGCCGGTCAAATCAAGACCGGTTCATTGTCCCGCACCGATCGCGTCGCCAAGTACAACCAGCTCATTCGAATTGAGGAGGAGTTGGGGCTGGCGGGAAGGTATGCACAGGATATCTTCATTGCAGATGAGTAATCAGATATAAGAGGTGGGGCCTTCGTATATGAAAAACATTGACCCAAAAGGAATCGAGGGACCTTCGTCCCAATGGGGTCGTTCCTGTCTGAAACGGATCCGGCCGGTGGCGGGAATGGCAATGGTTTTGATACTGTTGTCCCTTCCTGCCCAAGGCCATGTTCTGGAAGGTCCTCACATTTTGGAGTTGATGGCGCAGACCCTTGCTGGCGCTAAGACCTTGAAGGTTGAGCAGCAGGTGATGGTCGAGGATGATGCTTTCCTCGACCAGTCACTGACGTTGAGTGAAACCCTGATCTATGCTTTCCCAGACCGGTTCCGTTCGGACACCAGGAGTGAAGAGAGCAGCCGCATTTACGTGCAATCCGGCAGCGCATCGCTCACCATTGTCGATGGTTACAGGACGGAAGCCGGTGCAAGTCGTTATGACAAGTATATCAATCTCCTTCTTCATCGTTCCCGTACTCCGCTTCATATAATGCTGCTTTCAAACGATGTGGATGTAGAAAAGACCAGCTTGGGACGGTTTGAGGATCGTGTGGTGTACGTTGTCGGCGCTCAGTACCCCGATGAATCCATCTCCCAGGTGTGGGTGGACAAGGAGAGTCTGTTACCCCTGAGGTGGATCGATGTATCAAGAAAGGATCCTCAGGATCGCGTTGAGTTCATATATCGGGAGTGGCAAAAGAGAAACAACCTCTGGTACCCGACCCGCATCGAAATCCGGCATCGCCAGGTGCCGGTTCGGCGCATCGTAGTGGCCGCCCTGCAAGTGGATATCGAATTGTCGAACGACCTTTTTGATATGGCCCTGCTGCTGCAGGCTTTTCCATCAGAAGAGCAGCGTCTGCCTCTGGGGCCGACAGAGACCGATGTCGACGAAGTAGAGCGGACCATCGAACAGTTCCAGAAAAAATTCGAGGATTGATCGGCCTGCCAACAATACAGGGCCGTGCTGTCCGGAGGTTCATGCCTCTCATGTCTGTGGGAACTGTTCCTGCCATCAAATCCTTCTTTCACATCCTCAGTGTTTATGGTAACTAAAATAGAAAACCAGAAAAGGTGATGGAGGTAATGGGCTGCACATGAGTGACAATAGTGCCAAATTTATTTTCGTGACAGGTGGTGTTCTCTCTTCTCTTGGCAAAGGATTGGCGTCGGCTGCGATCGGGGCGCTGCTGGAGAGTCGTGGGCTGACAGTTACCCTTCAAAAGCTCGATCCCTACATAAATGTAGACCCGGGCACCATGAATCCCTTCCAGCATGGAGAAGTTTTCGTTACGGACGACGGGGCCGAGACCGATCTCGATCTGGGTCACTATGAACGCTTCACCCATGCACGACTGGGACACGACAACAACTTTACCACCGGAAAGATTTATGACTCCGTGATCAACAAGGAGCGCCGCGGAGATTATCTGGGGGGGACGGTCCAGGTTATCCCTCACATTACCGATGAAATTAAAGACAGCATTCGCCTGGTGTCCAAAGGTGTCGACATCGTTATCGTCGAAATCGGAGGTACCATCGGTGATATAGAGAGCCTGCCCTTTCTTGAAGCCATTCGACAGTTTCGTACCGATGCGGGCAAGGAGAATGTGCTCTATATTCATCTGACATTGGTGCCATATATCGGAACGGCCGGAGAGGTTAAGACCAAGCCAACCCAGCACAGTGTTAAGGAACTGCGCAGTATTGGTATTCAACCGGATATTTTGCTCTGCCGTACCGATCGGTATCTGTCCAACGACATCAAGTCCAAAATCGCTCTTTTTTGCAATGTCGGCACCGATGCCGTCATTACTGCCAAGGATGTGGATTGTATCTACGAGGTACCGCTGGTCTTCCATAAGGAGGGCCTGGATAATAAAATCGTCGAACTACTGAACATCTGGACACGCACACCCCGACTGGAGGACTGGGAGAAGCTGTGCCGACGGCTTACCAACCCAGAATACAAGGTGACGATCGCCATCGTCGGAAAGTATGTCGATCTGACCGAGTCGTATAAGAGCCTGAACGAAGCCCTCGTCCATGGTGGAATGCCCAATAAATGCCGTGTCGACCTTCTCTTTGTCGATTCTGAAAGCATTACCCCTGAGAACTGTGCAGAAAAACTGTCCAATGCGGACGGCGTTCTCGTTCCAGGAGGGTTCGGATCACGCGGGATCGAAGGCAAAATCTGTGCAGCCAGGCATTGTCGTGAGAACAGTGTGCCCTATTTTGGAATTTGTCTGGGCATGCAGATCGCCGTTGTCGAATTTGCCCGCAATGTGGCCGGAATGGAGAGCGCCCACAGCTCGGAAATTGACCCCAAGACACCCCAACCGGTCATCTATCTGATGACCGAGTGGTACGACGAACAGACGCAGACCCTTCAGAAACGGGATGTCGATTCGGACAAAGGCGGCACCATGCGCCTGGGCGCTTATCCCTGCAAGCTGATACAGGATACACTGGCCTACGCGGCTTATGGAGAGTCCGATATTTCCGAACGCCATCGCCATCGATATGAATTCAATAATGACTTCAAGGCGAAGCTGGAGGAGAGCGGGCTGGTTATCAGTGGGACATCCCCGCAGGGCGATCTGGTAGAGATCGTCGAATTGAAAGATCATCCCTGGTATTTGGGGTGTCAGTTTCATCCTGAATTCAAATCACGCCCGATGAATCCGCATCCCCTTTTCAGGGAGTTTATCAAAGCCGCATTGATCGCTTCAGGTTCCAACAAAATTTAACCCCCCTTCAACTGACTGTTGAGATGGCATAAGGCGTTTTTCTCCCATGTGGCAAAAGAGACCACTGCGCCGAATTGTGTTGTGTTGCCAAAATATTGTCGCTTTCCTTAGTTTTAGCCGGCATTGGAAGTTACATAAGATTCAGTAAATATATGATAAAATGCATATTTATGGTTTTGGTACGCATATTGCTTTTACTGATGTCGTAACTACAGACGGCGGTTTTGGGGCGTTGTGGCATATTCATCGAAAATTCAGAATACCAGGAAAGGACGGCTCTTTATGAAAGAAAATTCGAAAGTGAGACCGTTCCCTATCAAATGGGATTATTTGGATGAACTCATGGGACGGGAAAACGTTGATGAAATGGGGCTTTTGGATCTAATTTTTATTGAAGAGATTTTAAGTCAAAAGAAACATGATAAGGCCGTATAGACGTAACGAGCCGTTTCGCCACGCTGGAACTCCCACCAAAAAGGTTCCACTTCTGGAAAACAAGTGCCTCAAAAATGAAAAACATCTCAAAAGTGATCTGATGGGATGATAGAAGGCAGGCGGGCATAAAGCGCCCGCCCGATCATCATTTTACGGTATCGTCTTTTCGTGGTTGGCTATAGGCAGGTAATGGCCATAGAAAGCCGATCGCTGCCCAGTCATTGGTGCTTGCAATCGTAGGACGCACTCACTTCTCTACTCGATGATTTCGAGTACGGTCCGTTTTTTTACTTTGGATGAAACTGCACTTAGGATGGTTCGCATCGCTTGGGCGGTTCTTCCCTGCTTTCCAATAACCTTGCCTAAATCTTCTTTGGCCACCTTCAATTCCAATACGGTTGTTTGATTGCCTTCTACTTCGCTAACAGCAACTGCATCAGGATGATCTACCAATGACTGCGCAATGAAACTAATCAGCTCCTTCATGTCACCTCTCCTTCTTAACGACGGTTTGAATCGAACCCTAGATTGAACGCTAAACGGATTCAACTGCAATAGCGTCAGTACGGATGGGGTGGTGGGTGTGTTAGGAAATATTATACCAATATATTGCCAAAAGGCAATACTAAATAAATGACCATAAAATACGGTATAAAATTAGGTAATATTATTAAAAAAGTAAAAATAATAAGCAAGTTAACCCATATGTGGTTTTGGGAAGGTGACTCGAAAAATGTACCTGTTTTTATGGTTTACTTCTCCAAACTCAGAAAAGTGATGAAATCGTATAAAGTCTGCCACCCGTCATGCCGGACTTGATCCGGCCTCCAGAGGTCATTGAAAAGACGATGTTCCGACTTTCGCCGGAATGACGATACAGGTGTTTTGTTTAATTTTTGCAAACTCATCAAGAGTGGAATTTACAGAAATGGAGGCCAAACAGTCGGCACACTTCAGATCTGTTCAAGCAAAAGAAGCAGCCCTTCAATGAGAGAAGGGCTGCTTGCATGCGAGGTGCCGTTTTTTTTATTCGAATTACGAAAGAGTAAAGAGCGAAATTACATTTCTATTTTTTATAGGCTGCCACGACCCACGGCGGTATGACATAGGGTTGCAACCCTTTGTAGCTCAGCTTGTTTGGCTTGGCCGGTGGTTCCACACTATACTCCCAGTAAGGGCTCACCCATTTAAAATGTGGCCAAACCGCAACTTGCTTTCCATCCTGCCATTGGATACCCATGGAAGTGGTGTAGCCCGGTCCATACTTGATGTCATGAAGGTGGCGACCATCTGCATCTTTTTCATAGGCTGTTAATCCGGCCGCTGTTTTGAATATGCCATTCTCCAGTTCTTTTATCACCTTATTCGGATTGGTTGAGCCGGCCTTTTGTATAGAAACGTCAAGTGTGCCTTTAATTATACTGTAAGTACCTGCTGTATAACTGGGTACTTCGCCATAACGCTTGATGTATCCGTCCACGAATGGTCTAGTCATTTCATTATATTCAGCACCCGGGCAGAAGGTATTTTGATGCATCACGAAGTTGGCCATCCCTTGGGTCGCATCCCAGAAATCATCTTTGGCTGCTACGACATTGATGCCAACTTGAACCGCTGGTATTTTCATCTCTCCAGCTTGTCTGGCCAGCGGGATACCCACTGGTCCAGAAATCATCGTTAAAATCATGTGGCATCCGACGCGTTGGATGGCTGATAGTTCTGCCGTCACATCCGTGGCAGTCGAAGACGGGCGCCATGTACCAACGACTTCAGCACCCATCATAGGGAGAAATGCTTCGGCGGCCTTGGTCATCCCGTCGGTCCACATGGCTTTTTCAGCGACGATTGCAATGCGAACGCGATCGATCGCGAGATTCTTTTTTAGCTCTGTTGCCACACTTCTGACTTGGGCGAAAAGGCCTTTAACCAGATAGTTTGAATTAAAAACCGCTCCGCGAAACCAATATTTGTATCGGTCGTAATCTTTTGCCACCCTTAGGCAAAGCTCCGGATGGGCAGGACCCGCTCCTATGAATAGTATCTTATTGTCCATTGCGATATCCTGCATCGCCAGCACTGCTTCGGATCTGAACCCGCCGATGACAAAATCAACCTTATCGCGAAGTATTAATTTTTCCATCGCATTGGTAGCATCGGCAATGTTGATGAATTCATTTGAATCGGCTTTTACCAGTTGGATCTTCATTCGCTGATTGCCGACGTTGAGACCGCCTGTTGCATTGATCTCGTCGGCGGCCATGACAGCTCCATTCCATTGTGCTTTCCCCTGGCTGAATTTCATCGGGCCGATGATACCTATTTTGATTGTGTTTGCCCCCCAGCACGGCACACTCACGGCAAACACTAACATGCATATGAATGAAATAAAGCTGAATCGATTGAATCTTCTCATAAAGCTACCCCCTTTTCCGATGCAGTTTGGGCTATGCTTAAACTGTTGCAACATACCATACGTATTGTGAAAATGATACCATATCCGGGTCCTAGCCTAATATCGACCAACTTGCGGCAATTATTAGCACGAAATGAAAAAACTTTACGCATCGTGTCTAAATTATTATCGTTTTGATCCCTTTTTTATATTTAATTTTGAATGATACCAAACATTTGAAATCGTTGTCAACTCGTGGTTTAAAAGGGGGGGGCAATTGGCAGGACAAATTTGAAAAGGGCGCCATTTCCCAATTCACTGTCGATGGTAATATCGCCACCCATCGAGCGTGCCAGAATACGGGCGACCGCCAGACCCAAACCATGGCCGCTGCGGGCCACCTCGGCCGAGGCGATCACCTGCTTGTAGCGTTCAAATATCTCCTCATGGTGCTCGGCCGCAATGCCGGGGCCGTCATCCCTTATGGCAACGGAGAGCTGCTCGCGTTGATACGAAAGGTGGACGAGCAGTTGGCGACGCCGATAGTATAATCCGTTTTTTATTAAGTTACTGATAATCTGGCTGAACTTGGTTTCATCCTGTAGGATGGTTTCATCTTTTGCAGAAGGGGCGATGTCGACGCGGATGCCGTTCTTGGATAAAATAGAGACGCCTTCAGAGATGCGGGGCATCTGTTTTATCTCTTCGTAAAGATCGGGTGCGTCTCTCTCTATCACTTCGAAGAGTACCTTTTGCAATGATGTGATGGGGTTGAATCGCTGCGGGTTAAAACATTCAGATTCCGCGCGGCCCACCTCAAGCAGTTCGTTGAGCATCTCTCGGGTTTTGCACGCATTTCTTAGTATCCGCGCCAGTGTGCGCTCCTGAACTCGACTGAGGGGGGCTGATGGGTTCGCCTTTTCAATCAGCAGGCGGACACCGGTTTCAATGATACTCACCGGATCCTTCAGTTCATGCACGAGGAATTCGATGTTCACTTCTCGAAAAAACGAGCGGTTCTCTTTCGCCAAGAGTGGATCGATGCCGGCACCGTTATCCGTCTGCCCCTTTTCTCCCGAATCTGTTTCTCTGATTTCTGGTGCTGGCATTTTCTCTTTTTCGGGATTGGCTTCGGTCATATTTTCCCACCGTTCTGCTCCGAATCATCCAGGCAATGTCCATCCTCATCAGATCGGAAAGTTGATGTATCGTCCGGTGCCATTGATAGGGTATCCACCATACCGCTATCGTCCTGCCGTTGGCGTAAAATATCTTCCATCTCATATTCGATGGTCAACAGCCTCGCCAGGTTGCGTTGGGCGCGATCATAAATGTTGAGCCAGGAGGTGTCCGGCGATAGGTTCAGAGGCTTGCGCAACAGCTTCAATGAGGCCATCAATACCGCCAGGGGCGTTTTGAGTGCGTGGGAGATTTGGTGGATCACGCGGTCTTTGGCGCGGTTGAAATCTTTCATCTGGCGGTAATAGCCGGCCAACGATTCTCGTATGCGGATATTCTCCATTGCCAGTGCGGTGACGCCTGCAACTGAGGCAAGCAGGTCGACATCCGATTGAATGAAATCCCCCTCTTTTTTATTGATCGCACTGAGGACCCCTACCTTTCGGCCCAGCGTTTTCAGGGGGACGTCCACGCGGTTGAAAATCCAATTGGGAATCGATTTGCCGGACGACTGATCACACTGGGAGCTGTCTTGGTAGTCATTGACGATCATCGGGCTCCCTGTATCGAACACCCGATCGCCAGTGGTTTTTTCGAAGCGGCGGCTTTCGTCCTCGAACCGAGCGGCGTGCCCGGCATGATGGAAGTTCACTGCTTTTACGACCAGTGCATTCGCTCGCCTGTCCCACAACAGCACAGCACCGCCCTCCGCGGGGATCACCCTCGGGATCAACCGTGCGATGGTATCGAGCAGTTGATCCGGCTGCTTGAAATCGTTGATGTTGGCGCAGAGCTGTGCAAAGGCGTCGAAAGGCTTATCCCTGAATTGGGCGTGGTCGTGCGCCTTTAAACCTTGAGCCTTCTGTCGGAATTTACCGCCTGCTCCGTCTGGGGGCTCTTGTGGTGTCGTATTCGGCATTGGTGGACTGGGGACCTCTCCTGATGCGGGTGAAGTGCCAGAATGAAGACGGCCTGTTTGAGCTTGAGTCACAGCCAGGGATAGTGTAAAGCAAAAAGGCTGACTGGCTCATCCGGCGGTCCACGAAACGATCACGCCCAGCGACCGAAAAGCGGCTGTTTACCAGCAATTTGTAACAGCGTAAGATCTTTCGGCAAGCTTGCATTACTGTGGGAAAATTTAAAAAGGGTGTCAAGCAAAAATGGCGGTGGGTGTTCGTCATGGCGTGCAGGCATGTTCCCCAGAAAGCGTCACGGTTGATGGATACGCATGTTCCAAGAGGTTGAAGTGACCATTTTCCTGAATTCAAAAAAGAAGGCCAGTTGCAGGTGTCTGCTTCGCTATATGGCCGTTCAATTCAATGCTTGGCTGGCCATGGGATATCGCCTGAAGGCATGGTGCGCAAGGGATGAGTATCGCCGCCTGAAAGCCGCAGGAAAAATGAAGAACTGGTCTGCTTTGAAACATCTCGCCTTGGAAGCGAATCAGCAGAGCATACGCCATCAGGCGGCCATGCGGATTGAGAGTGAAGCGTTTTTGACAGCCGTCGCTTTAAATGCATGGGACATCGAACAGGGGCAACGTGTCGTTGAACGTATAGAGAACGAACTGCTGCTGAGACGGATCTCTTCTTCTGCACGGCAAGACGCCGTGAGGCTCTGTGCCGCTGAAAAGCTGGGAAATTCAAAAGTGCTAAAGCAGATTGCTCTTTCATCGGCTGACCTTTCGTTGCGTTGGGAGGTGGCCCAGCGATTGAATGATCCGGATTTGATGGCCGATGTTGCGCTGTTCCATCCGTCCAGGACGCATACGGATACGGTGCGCAAACTGGCGCATGAAGCCCTATTGCACTATCTGGATGAGCTGTCAGACCAGCGGCATTACAGTGCGTTGCTTGACTTTATTCATGCACAGGCGCACCTCCCATTTAAACTGGAGGCCTTTTTGCGTCTTCCCCAGGATTACATCTGCAATTCCACTTTGCAGTACCTGGCGCGTTTTGATTTTTTCTTGATTCCCGATGAGATCATTCAGAGGGTGTTTGTAAAGATCCGCCAAGCGGGCTGGCATAACGGCATCCAGCCCAAATGCTTCTCTTGCAGGCAGTGCCAGGGAAAGGGGCACGTCCTGATAAAGACCATCTCTACCGGTCGCAAACCGCTCGAGAGCGATATCACGATCTGTCCGGAATGCTGCGGCAAAGGGTGGATCGACTATTGGGAGGCGGTTTGCACCAGAGGTGAGCGCCAAATGGTCGTTTTCAGACTGCCCCATTCGGAGTTGCTGCAATCCGGATACCTGCCTGCATAACGCGTCAACGGGCATATGGATATGAATCCATGATCCCTGCACTCCACCGGTAAACCCTATTCAATCTCGATTTCGACAGGCTCCAGGGGCAATTCCATCGGAGAGTTGTCATGTGCAGACCGGTCGGTGTCGGGCATCGCACCATATAGATAGCGAATTGTGACCGGGCCATCCAAAGACCTCTCCATAATGATGCGAATCTCAGTGTTGCCCTTTCGTGTGACTCCGGCAATGGGCTGTGTCGATCCGTCTCCTATGACCTGCCAGCCGCTTATCGCCCTTTGGGGCGTAAAATCGGAGCCCCCCCTGTGTGAGATGCGAACATCGATGGTGGTGTCGTCAACGAGGATCGCTCCGAAAACGGATGGGCCGCGATAGTAGCTCTCCTCGCCAAGTAGGTAGAGCACCGTTTGGGCCACCCGCAACCCCAGTGTCGTGTAAGCGGAGGGAGATAGATGTTGCCGCCCCATATTCTCCAGATCGATGCTTGTTGCCGACAGATAGCACTCCTGCAACGCTTCGGTCACCTTGTATTGCGCCATACGGATCGCCTGGTGGGGGGCATCTTTGCCCACCGGACGCTTAACCATGCCGACAACCAAAAAGGGGAGCTGCTGTCGGCTGGAACCATTGACAATGTCTTGTCGAACTTGCTGTTCAATAAAGCGCTTCAAGGTGCTTCGATATTGGTTCTCGGAAATCGTGGCTCTGGCCGCATCTGCTTCACCCTGCATCCACACCACATATTCAAGCGCTCCGCCAGCGTTGGCCACCGCCTTGACGAATCGGTCGTAAATGGCGTCGTCCGAACGGTCGCTCCAGTACCCGGTTCCCCAGTCGGCCTCTTTGCGCAGTCCTGAGCCGTTGACCGCATAGTCCAGCAGGCCGACCGGGATACCGAGTTTCCCAATAAGACGGTTGCCGAATGCAACGGCGCCGTTTCCTTTATCACCCATGGCCATCCAGTGGCCATCGCGATGCAAGGAGAGCAGGGTGTGGGGGCGGAGGTCTGTACCGGTGTGAAACCACTCCTTCATATTGGATTGACCGATACAGGCCACCAGCATTCCGATCCCCCATCTCGATTGGCCCGCATCGTTGATTTCGTGTGCATTGGAGAAACGAACCGAGAGACGATACCAGCCGCCCTGTGGTATTTCGGGCAGGATGCCCATGAAGACACCGTCAACGGGTGCACTGTCGATGACCGTCCAGGGCGTGATCCACTCTTTGCTTGCGTGGTTGGAAACGCGTGCTTCAATGGCCTGGGGATGGCCCTGAAAGGTACCTGATACAACGATATCCGCAGTTGATCCGGTGCGTTGAAACACACGCATCTCCTCCAGATCATGGAGTCGGACCATTGGCAGAGTGGCATCATCTGCGGTGGGGATGGGAGACAGAGGGGCGGCTGCTTCGATCATACCAGTATTGCCCGGTTGGCTTGGCTGGGGCACTTTATACGTGTCTGTCTCCGGCGACACAACCAGTGAGAGGCCATTGGCATACTCAAGCAGGTTCGCGCTCGAGATGTAGTAGAGGCCGGTTTGGCGGCCGGGATGGATGTGAAGACGCACCGACGGCTGCACCGGAAGAGCAAAGTAGAGGCGGTTTTCTCCTTTGTGTATGGGTTTCTCGCCAGCAATCGCCGAAGGGCCGTCAATTCGCCACAGGAGGGTGTCGCTATTCGGAGCGCTAATGTCCAAGGCGAGGAGCCGTAACGTATGTGGCTCCGAGCCGGGCAAAGAGGGAAGCACAAACGATGCCCCCTCGCCAAGGGATTTGATCTTCAGTTTTTTCTCCTCCATCTTCAAGGAGAGGTGGGATTGACCTGATACGGTTTTCAGGGGTATCGAATTTTCCTGGTCGGCAAGTGGCTCTATTCCAAGCATTTGACAGATTCGATCGAGGTCGAGCCGCAGCCTCGCCAACTGAGGGACATCCAGGACGATCATGGCCACATCATAGGTCGATAGATTTTCCATGTGGTTTGATGACGGAATAGTATCGCTATAAATGGCATCCGTTCGGTTGAAAGGTCGCGATAGCATCGGCATCAACTCGGCCATCGCCATCCCGCCATAGAGGACCGCCGAAGAGAAGTGTCGGCCGGTTGGTGCAGTAGGTTCAAGGGGGGCGGTGGAGGTCTCCATCACCAGTGCTGCCAGGTCATGGTGGTTGACCGGAGTCGGCTCCTCGCTTTTGAAAACGGCAGCCAGCAGGGCTTTGGCGGCAATATCGGCCCCGCGTTGATTCCAGACCGCGCCGGTTTTATCATACAGCAGGTTATCCGGTTGTTTCGCTTTGATGAGAAGATCATCCAGGCGAACAAACCAATCGACCTTGGCCAGTTTGCACTCGTCGAGAAAAAGATCATAGATGGTTTCGCGGCAATCAGGGGATCGGGGGAACACGACGCCTGTATACTCGGGGTAGATCGTCGTTTTATCGGGAGCTACGGTGACGATCAGGCGGCGTCCCGAAAGTTTCGCCAGATGGGCGAGCGCTGTCAGATCGAATATCATCCGACGCAATCGCTTTTTCTCACCGCATGCACCGAGACGGCTCTGTTCGACGGAAGTTCGTGGATACATCCAGCCTTCCCGGCCCACAAAGACCTCCCGGACATCGGTCATATTAAAAACCCGGTAGTCCATCCATCGTTTGGCTTTGACCAGGACTTTGCTCATCCCCAGGCGCCCGTCGACATAGTTTCCCCATGCCTGATAGTATTCCGGCGCCAGCAACGCCCTCCATTCGATGGACGGCGCTTTTGTGTGCGGCTTGACTGGGCCGGCAGACGAAGCGATGCCGAACAGGCTCAGTACGGTCGGCAAGATAAGCATCAGTATAAAAAGAAGGGAGAAGAGGTGCCATGTTCCGAATCTTTTGGAGTTCTTTGTGGATTTTTCTTTTTTCATAGTTTCGATAAGGCGTTGCCGGAGATCGCGTTAAAAGCGAAAATAGATAAAGGGATTGGCGGCGCCGGCCAAAATAGTCCCTGCGCAATAGGGCAGTATCAGCAACAGCATCACTGCGCTTACGACACTGCGAAGGGGGCCTTCGGTGTGAAGAACACGTTCAATTTTTGGCAACCGCGGAGCGCCGATAACCGCTATTGCTGCGATAAGCATAAAGACGATGTTGCGCTGATTCATGACTTGAAAAAGTTCAAACGGTAGCGGCCGGTCGGAGGGCACTACCATCGCCTGCGCAAACATGGCAGCAGTGCCGATCGAGTCCGCCCGGAAAAGGACCCAGCCGAAAACCACCAAAAGAAAGGTGGCCAGGCGTCGTCCAATGGTCCAGCGCGTCGGATGCCAGTTCCGTATCCCTGTCGCCCGCTCTAAGCCGAGGAACAGACCGTGATACAACCCCCATGCAATAAAGGTCCAATTGGCGCCGTGCCACAGTCCGCAAAGCGTAAAGGTCAGCAGCAGGTTGAAGGCGGTGCGCGCCGATCCCTTTCGGTTACCGCCTAAAGGAATGTATAGATAGTCTCTGAACCAGGTGCTCAAGGAGATGTGCCATCTGCGCCAGAAGTCCGTCATGCTGACGGCGGCATATGGCCGGTTGAAATTTTCGCGCAACTCAAATCCGAACAGCCTGGCCAATCCAATCGCCATATCCGAGTAGGCTGAAAAATCGAAGTAGATCTGCATCGTGTAGGCGATGGCCCCCAACCAGGCGGTCTTGGTGTCCAGCATGGCAAGGTCCAGACCAAAAACAGCATCCGCCACCTGACCGCAGGCATCGGCAATGAAGACCTTTTTTGAGAGCCCCCAGCAAAACCGCATGGCCCCCAGATAGAATTGCTCCCACGATTCCAGGCGCTTTCCGAGTTGCGCGCAAATATCCTTGAACCGAACGATGGGGCCGGCAACCAGTTGAGGAAACATGGCCACGTAAAGAGCAAAATCCACGAATCGCGTCAAAGCGCTGACCTGACGTCGGTGGATGTCGATGATGTAGCTCAGCTTCTGAAAGGTGAAGAAGGATATGCCGATGGGCAGGCTGACGGCAACCCAATCCCCGGTGGGAGGGAATCCCAGCGTCGCCAAGCATTGAGATACTTCGGCGACCATGAAGTTGGCGTATTTGAAGTAGGCGAGCACACCTAAATTGACCAGCACGGAGATGCCCACCCACCACTTGGCATGGCGCCTCTGTTTTTCGATAAGAAGTCCGAGAAGATAATCCGCGGCCGTGGAGGCTAACAGGATCAGGACGAACTCTGCGGCCCCGTAAGCGTAGAACAGGTAGCTGAAGACCAGTAGAACACCATTACGGAGCCTGTTGCCAAGCAAGGCCCTCTGAGTGTAATAGCAGACAATGGCGGCAGGAAGAAAAACTAAAAGAAAAACCGTACTGGCGAATAGCATGGCAGCACGAATATCCGCGTCGTGTTTATATTTCCGGGTGTTTGTGGTATGTCTGCAGGGTTGTTGTCGTGGGGCGGCGTGTTTTTTGCATTGACAGCCCCGTTGATGCGTTGAATCTCGGCAGACCGGACACATATATGCTTCCGTGGGGGCATTGTCAAGTTTGCCGGAGGGCGCCGATCTGAGCAATCGGTGTGATCCCAGCGGGCGGCCGTGATACCAAACAGGTAACGGGGGAGCAGTCGACCACCTTTGCCGGGAGCGTAATGACGTAATGAATACAGATGTAATGCTCGTTGCAGCACCACTTGCCCGATAGGGAAGGAGCAGGAGCGATGCCGGAAACCTTTATGATCACTTATGAGTTCACCCTGCCTGACGGGGGCAAGGAGATATTCGATCTCACGTTTGATACCCTGACGACTGAATTGATCACCGATGTACATAAAAAGGAACTTTTCTGGACCCGTTTAGACTTTGAGCGGTGCCCTCACTGTCCTTTGCAACCCGATCGCAGCCCACATTGCCCTGTTGCACTGAATCTGGTTCCGGCCATCGATAAATTTGACCGCCTCATGTCATTCGACCGCGTTTCCGTCAAGGTGCTCAGTTCTGAGCGCCAGGTTGAACTGCAGACGACAGCCCAGGAGGGATTGAGCTCTTTGATGGGGCTTCTTATTGCCGGCAGCAGCTGCCCGTATACCCATTTTTTCAAACCCATGGCGAGGTTTCATCTCCCCTTTGCCAGCAAAGACGAAACCATATGGCGGGCGGCCGCCACATTCCTGTTGGGGCGCTACTTTACAGCCGATGGCGTTTGTGAAGCAGATCTGAAACTCGATGGGTTGGTCAAGATATATGACGATGTGGCACGTTTGAACGATGCCATGGTTCAGCGTCTGAGGACGGCTACTTCAAAAGATTCGGCGGTAAATGCACTGGTTCATCTGGATGTATTTGCAAAATTTCTCATGCCACCCCTCGAGGACTCTCTGGCGCAGATCAGATCGATCTTCGGTCCTTTTCTGAATTCGATCCGAAAATGACGGTTGCTCCGGTGCGCATTAGAAAAATTCGACGGCAAATCCGACATTGTTCTGCCACTCGATACGGGCTTTACGTTTTACGTTTTTGTCGCCGCCTGTGAAGGGAATACTGACGATGATCACGTCGCCGGGCGAGAATTGATTGACACTGGACGTGGTGATGAAAGCCCCGCCGAGGCTGATGTTTTCAATGGTTCCGCTGTAAGCGCGTCCCTTGAAGGCAAACAGCACATCGGCAAGGTATGCTTTTCTCTCGTGTTTGCGCCTGAAATCAAAACCGTTATCGCTCATATCCAATTTACCTCTCGTTCTCGCTGAAGAAACCTTGTTGACATAGAAAATATTTAAATATAAAGCCTTACGCTGTCAACAATCAGCGTGGGCTATCTTACGGCCCAACTCTGCAGCGCCGATCCTGGCGCCTTCTTGAACAGGCACCTACTGCCTCTATCGTCTCTTGTTGTATATCAATTTCAATCGATTGTATCTCCGGTTCCCGCTGCGATACCGGTGATCGGTGGTGATTTATGAAATCCATGAAACACATCCCCTTGCATGAACGCCCGAGGGAGAAGCTGGCCCAAAAGGGCGCTCAGTCCCTTTCCGACGTTGAGCTTTTGGCCGTTTTGCTGGGGAGCGGCACCCGTAGAACAGGTGTCATGTCCCTGGCCACCCGATTGCTCCAGCAACTCGATCGTTTGGGCCATGCGCCAACCGTGGAACAGCTCACTGTGGTCGACGGTGTTGGCAGCGCCAAGGCCTCCCTCCTCGTGGCCGGATTGGAGTTTGCCCGCAGGCGTATCCGACCGCATGGGTTCAAGATCGGTTTTCCACCCGATGCCTATCCCTTAATTCGGCACATGGCCGATCGGACTCAAGAGCATTTTTTATGCATTTCGCTCAATGGGGCCAATGAGGTGATTGCAGTGCGAACCGTTTCGGTTGGATTGGTCAACCGCGCCCTGGTCCATCCACGAGAAGTGTTTGCAGATCCCATCACAGATCGGGCCTCGGCCGTGATCGTGGCCCACAACCATCCTTCCGGGAATCTGACCCCCAGCCAGGATGATCTGTCCGTCACGGCGCAACTCAAAGCCGCCGGCAACACCCTCGGGCTCAAACTGCTCGACCACATTATTTTCAACCATGAAAGCTATTACAGCCTGATGGAGAATGGCCAGTTATAATTCAACTTTCGGGTTTCGCAACATCGACATATGGAGGTGAGTCCAGCGGGTGGTCTGCACCTCATCAGCTTAGCGACACTTTAATGCATTTGCGTGAGGTGCAAACCACCCACTGGACTCGCCGGATCATGAACACTGATAGTTGAGTAATAAGAAGGCAAGGGGATTTGCGCAGACGTTTCGGCAGGTATCTACACGAATGCCATCGCAACCCGGTTGACCAGTGCCCATATGGCGTCCGCTGCGAGAATCGTCTCGATAGGTCGGTCAAAAAGCACCTGTATGCGCGGCTTGAACTCGCTGTCACCGGTCCAGAGGAGGAAATAGAGGGCCAGGCGTGGAAAGGGGAGCAGTCTGAATGCGGCGTCGGCCATATCCATCGGATGGCCATCCAATTTTTTGCATGCGCTGATAAACCCCTGGCGGTCCTCGCCGAAACGTTGGATGAGCGGTGCCAGTCGAAATTCGTGCGGGCCTGAAAAGAAGTGCCCCTCCTTGAGCTCTTTTGCCCCGACGATATCCTGCCCCATAGGGAAAATCTGTTGCACGTTCTTCAAATAGAGGACAGTGACCATGGTCAGCAGCGGGTCATCTTCTGTTTCCCATTCATTTCCACCACTCCGCCTCCTGAGGCATCGCTGCGCCAGATCGATCTCCATGTCCATATTGAGAAAACGAAAGCGAAAACGCCCATCATCAGCAGGTTCGAAGAAAGAGAGGTTGCAGATATCGGTGGTGTCCCGACTCGCTGCGCCCTGCCAATACGCTTTGGCCAGGACCAGATGGGATCCGTCATCCGCATAGGCACTGGGGGATTGACTCTGACGACGTTTCTGCATATCGATATATCCTGCAGTTTATGCCGCAGGCGCCCGTGGGCATCGGTCGCTCTCTCCGGATGGTGGGTTCATGCCCCAACCTGCGCAACGGTTATATCAACGCTCTGAAGGTGGGACGAATCTCAACTTTGCCTTTTAAAAACTGTTTCACTGCCTGAATTGGGACTTCGCGGCGGTGAAAGATACCTGCTGCAAGGGCTGCGTCGGCGTTGGTCTGGCTGAAAACCTCTTCGAAGTGCTCCACGACACCCGCACCGCTCGATGCGATGACCGGTATGGAGACGGCCTCTTTGACCGCGCGGACCAATTCGAGATCGTATCCCGAGTTGGTGCCGTCGCGATCGATGCAGTTGAGCAGGATCTCTCCGGCACCGAGTTTTTCACACACCTGGGCCAGCGTGATCGCATCGACCGGACGCCCCTCGCGCCCCCCTTTGATGGTGCATTGGTACCAGCAGTAGTTTTCTCCATTGGGACCCGGCGATTTTGTTGCAATCACCTGGTGGGGCACCTCATCGGGTGAGGCCACATAGATGCGGCGCGGGTCGATGGAGATCACCACGGCCTGACTGCCGTAGACGTATGAGATGCGTTCGATAGCGCTCCGGCCGGTGGCCTGGCCGCTCTCAAGATAGGCCTCTACGATCTCCACCGCGTCGCTGCCAATGGACACTTTGTCAGCACCCGAGCGAAAGTAGGCCGAGGCAACCTCCAGGGCAGAATAGGTACGTCCTTCGGCGTCGGTGAAGTCCCGAATGCCACCGCCGATGGTCAGCGGAACGAACACGCGCTGTGAGGTCTGCCTGAGCACCTCGAGCATGGGCATATCCGCCAGGGGAAAGTCCCGGAAACCGGTAATGTTCAAAAAGGTGATCTCGTCGGCCCCCTCTTCGTAGTAGCGCCTGGCAAGCTCTACCGGCTTTCCCAGATTACGGACTTCGCCCTCTTCACGCACATCGTATTGGTCCCCCTTGGTCACCACCAGATCATTGCGGTCGTTGGCGCGCACATCCAGACAGGCGATGACGCGTTTGGCCAATTGGGTACGGCTGCTATTCGTCACGGGTACTACCGGTGAGAGAGACGGATCCAGAAAGTTTTTCAGCAGCCGCAACCCGACCGTACCGCTCTTTTCCGGGTGGTATTGGGTGGCGATGATGTTTCCTTCCTGAATGGCGCTTACGAATTCACAGCCGTAGTCGGTGGTGGTGAGAACGATCTGCCGATCTTCGGGAACCACGTGGTATGAGTGGACAAAATAGAATTTTTCATCCCCGGTCACCCCGTTGAACAGCCGCGACGGCTTCTGAACCTTGATGCCGTTCCAGCCGATATGGGGGACGGCCCGGTCGATTCTGAAACGGTTGACGCTGCCTTTGAAGAGACCCAGGCCCGGCGTATCGGGTGATTCCTCTCCATATTCGAACAGGGCGTGCATGCCCAGGCAGATGCCCAGAAAAGGGCGTCCTGAGGTGATATAGTTTTTCAGCGGCTGTACAAATTGCTTCTCTTCCAATATGCGCATCATATTGCCGAAGGCGCCGACACCGGGGAACACCAGTTTTTCTGCGCACTCAATATCTTGAGCCGTCGATGCCACCTTGATATGTTCGCCAAGGCTCTCGATGGCATTGATCACGCTGCGCACATTTCCGGCACCATAATCGAGCAGGGTAATCATAGGTCAGTCCTCTTGATACTCTCCTTCGCATAGTTGACTCGGGTGCTCATACCCCAGAAAATCGCATAATACAAGGGGATCGCCTCGGTGGTAGATTCAGCTTCAGTTGAGCAGCGTGGCACCTAAGCGGAGCGTTTGATCACGTCATCCAGATAGGAGAGGCCTCTAATAAAGGTCTCGTCGTCCATATTCATAAAGGAGAGTTTGAAGTGGTTCTTAAATTCGGGTTTAAATGAAAATTCGCCGCCACGGCACCAGGGAGACTGTGGCACGGATATCGGCCTCGACGACTTGACCCACAAGCTGTATCCGTTTTGATGATGCTCGGCCATCAAAAACGGGTAGTGTTCAATAACCTCCTCCAGCATGGATCTTCGGCTCAGGGCAAGGCGACGCACATTGTCGATATGGCGCTTGTAGTGCCCCTGTTTGATAAATTCACGCAAAAATTTTTGCAGTAGCCCGAAAGAGTTGATATCGGATGAATATTTGGCATAGACGAACTTGTCATGGAGATCGGCCGGAACGACCATGAATCCCAACCGGACGCCGGCAGAGGTCGTCTGGGAAAATGATTTGATATGAATGGTGTGATCCGGATCGATATCGATAAAGCGGGGGCCGTCCTCTTTCAATTCGCCCAGGTAGTCGTCTTCGATAATGTAAAAACGGTTCTGCCGGGCCCGCCTTACAATGGCCTGCTTTTTTTCTCTGCTATACGAAATGCCGGTGGGATTGTGAATCGAGGGCATCGAATAGAAAAGTTTGAATTTGCCTTTCAGATGCATGTCCAGCTGGTCGATGTCGGGCCCGTCGGCATTGAGGCGGACAAAATGGCGTGCCCTGAACAGTGAGATGGCGCCAGGGTAAGTCGGGTCTTCAAAAAGGATTGATTCGGAGATCTTAGCGGCAAACACCTTGGAAACCAAGTCGAGACCCTGCTGGGCACCGGAGATGACCAGCATACGCTCGGACGGGACATGGTAGTGCTGGCTTAGCACCTGAAGCAGTTCCGGATCTCCCCTTGCAGGTGTCGGTGCCAGTGCGGAGCTCTCTTCGGATACGAAGAGCTGGTTGAAGATCTGTTGCGCCTTTTTATATGGGAAAAGAAGTTCGTTGAGATAGTCGGTCCTGAAATCGAACCGACCGGCGAAGGTCTGGATCTTTTCAGGAAAGCGGACGTAGGAGCCACTACCGACCTTGTTTTCGATCAGCCCTTCGTTTTTCAGCCGTTCGAACGCTTTGTGCACGGTTGCCTTGTTGACGCCGAACTGGCTGGTGATCTTGCGGATCGCGGGAATCCGCTCCCCCGGTTTGTATTGACCGGAAGTGATCCTCTCCTTGAGGGTGTCGGCGATGGCCTGGTATAGAGGTTT
Source organism: uncultured Desulfatitalea sp. (assembly GCA_963668675.2). Classification (GTDB taxonomy): domain Bacteria; phylum Desulfobacterota; class Desulfobacteria; order Desulfobacterales; family Desulfosarcinaceae; genus Desulfatitalea. The sequence continues at coordinate 351,409 of CAXXMB010000001.1, forward strand.
TTTGGAATTCATGCTTGACACTCGTAAGACAAATAATTAATTGTACTATCCTATTTAGTCGATTGTTGCTTTAATTGCAACCGCCGGCGTTCAGGCGTCGGCAGTGTAGCCGCGTCGGCGCAAGAGCGGTCAGATCGTCTCTTTTTGACCTTCTCTGTACGATATGGCCAAGAGGCTCTGGAAAAACCTAACACCAAAAAGGGATAGCACCATGGCGAGAGAAAAAATCAACAAAGGCTTCGCGGAGATGTTCAAGAACGGCGTCATCATGGACGTCACCACACCAGAACAGGCGCTGATTGCCCAGGAGGCCGGTGCCTGTGCAGTGATGGCGCTCGAGCGGGTCCCTGCCGATATTCGTAAAGATGGTCAGGTGGCGCGCATGAGCGACCCGGCAATGATCCAGGCGATTATGGAGGCGGTGAGCATACCGGTGATGGCCAAGGTGCGTATCGGCCACTTTTTGGAGGCGCGGATGCTCGAATCCCTGGGCGTTGATTTTGTTGATGAGAGTGAGGTCCTCACCCCTGCGGACGAGAGCCGGCATGTGGAAAAGCAGCCTTTTAAAGTTCCTTTTGTCTGCGGCGCCCGAAATCTTGGAGAGGCGTTAAGACGGATCAACGAGGGAGCAGCGATGATCCGCACGAAAGGTGAAGCCGGAACTGGAAACATTGTAGAGGCGGTGCGTCATATGCGGGCCATCAATGAGGAGATCGAGGCCCTGAAGGGGCTCGACGAACACCAGACGATTAAACTGGCGGGAGAGATGCGTGTACCGCTCGGACTGGTTCAGCAGACCCGTGAACTGGGGCGCCTAAGCGTTGTCAACTTCGCTGCCGGGGGTATTGCAACACCTGCTGACGCAGCGTTGATGATGGCATTGGGCTCGGACGGGGTTTTTGTCGGTTCCGGTGTATTCAAGTCACAGAATCCGCCCAAAATGGCCCACGCCATCGTGCAGGCCGTGATCCACTATCAGGATCCGGCAAGACTGGTGGAGATATCCAAAAATCTTGGTACGGCCATGATCGGTCTTGAAAAAGAGGCCATGGAGATCAAGATGGCGGAGCGAGGCGTTTAGCCGTCCGGCGACAAGATGAGACGGTACCATCTCAGGGGCATTGCCCGGTGGCAGGCCGAAAAGGGGGTCCTATGAATGTCGTCGGTCTGTTGGGGTTGCAGGGCGCTTTCCTGGATCACATCCCCCATTTAGAACGTTGCGGCGCACCATATCGGATCGTGAGGGACGATGAGGCGCTGGCTGCTATCGATCGGCTAATCATTCCCGGTGGGGAGAGCACGGTGATGACCAAATTCCTCGAAGAGTTTGGAATGCTGAAGAGACTGGGGGTCCGAATTCGGAGCGGCATGCCGGTATGGGGGGTGTGTGCCGGATCCATCCTGTTGGCGGAAGAGGTGGATGGCAGCGCGGGGACGCTGGCTGCCTTGCCGATCGCAGTGACCCGCAACGCTTACGGACGCCAGATCGCCAGCGATATTCAATCCATTGACATCCCCACGCTGAAGCTTGTGCAGTACCCAGCCGTTTTCATTAGGGCCCCCCGTATTGACCGCATCGGGCCGGATGTGACCATTCATGCCCGCAGGGGCCTTGATCCGGTGTTCGTCCAAAAGGATCGGATCATGGCCACCACATTCCATCCTGAACTCAATAGGGACGACCTTTTTCATGATTACTTCTTAAAACTGTAAAGAAGAGAAGCATCAAAATCAAGCCGAGTGCAATCATGGAGCCGCACAGCAGTTGGCCCATGGAGAAGGAGAAGAAGATAAATCCCAGATGGGCATCCGGCTCCCTGAAGAACTCGATAACGAAACGGATAACGCCGTATCCGATCAGGTAGCAGCAAAACATCACCCCGGGTGTGCGCACGCGATGGCGCAAAGACCATAAAATCAGAAAGAGAAGGATGCCCTCGCCGAAGGCCTCATAGAGTTGGGAGGGATGACGCAAGGCCGCCCCTTCAGCATTGGGGAAATGCATGCCGATCGGAGCTGTGGTGACCCGCCCCCACAGTTCCCCGTTGAGAAAATTGCCGATGCGCCCAAAGGTGTATCCTGCCGCGCCGCAAGGCGCCAGCAGATCTAATGCCTTCCATGCCCCCAGACGATATTTATGTGTATACCACCACAATCCCATGAGTGTACCAATCAAGCCGCCATGATAGGACATCCCGGAGATTCCGGTAAACCGGATGCCGTTTTGGAACTGGAATGGCAGGATGATCTCGAGGGGGTGGCCGGCATAGTAGGCCATGTTATAGAACAGCACATACCCCAGACGCGCACCGACGATTAGACCGATGATCATGGTCGTCATCAATCCCTGCAGGTGATCGATGGACACGTCCCATCCTCTTTCATTTTTCAGGCGGTAGCGGGCCAGCAGGTAGGTCGTGCCGAAAGCCACCAGATACATGAGGCCGTAGTACTGCAATCGAAAGCTGCCGATTTGAAAGATAACAGGGTCGATGTGTGCGGGCAGATGCTGCCACCAATCCCAAAATGCGTTCATGCTGATTTATCTCCAAAGAAACGCTTTAAGTGTAACGTCAATGTCATTAACTTAAGCGGACGCAACGGGCGGGCATAAAGCCCGCCCCTGCGGAATTTGAATAGAAATACATTCTGTTACCATACACGAACCGTGTAGGGGCGGGCTTTATGCCCGCCCGGGTCGGTAGCTTAAAACGTTAAACTAACGACATTGAGTGTAAAGTGTAAAGTATAAAGTCAAGCTGTTCTGTCGATTTTATCCATACCGACTCTGCACTCTGTATCTGTTTTCGCGGTTGTTTGCGCTAAAGATTTCAAAATTCGCTACAGCGGCCTCCCGATCTGAATCAGAAAGACGGGACCATCCTGGTCCAGTCCGTCAGGTTGCATCAGGGGCCAGGCCAGGCCAACGCGGAAGCGTGCCATGATACCCCAGGCAATCTCCATTCCCATGATGAGCTCGAAACCTGCCCCGACCAGCAGGTCTTCACTCGCCGGTCGATCGTCGGCGATACCGGCATCGGCAAATGTACCCAGGTGGATATTGTGAAGAAACAGCGGAAGGGTTTTGTAGCCGGTCTGTAGTCTGAACAGGGGCCAGAAGATCTCTAAGCCGCCGGAAGCGGCCTGCTCGGCTTCAAGGGCGTTGTTGTCGAAGCCACGCAGAAAGAAAAGGCGCGTAGGCCTTTGGGTGAAAAACCCTTCTCCCGTGTTCCCCCCGATACGAAACGTATTGTGTCCCTCCTTGATATCTCCCCATGTCTTTCCGGCCTGGAGGGTCATGACGGTGTTGATCCGTTCTCCGAAGCGATAGACGATTTCCCCGTACAAGGATTGGCTCTCTTCGGTAAAAAGATCCAGCGTCAGCGATGTTCGCAGCTGAGTTGACGCATATCGGTGGCTGATCGATCCCCACCATTCGTTATCAGACTGGCTTCGATGGTTCCTTGGGGCATAGTGACGCCAATTGGCGGAGAATTCCAATGCTTTGAATTTCGCGGGTGACCATCCCAGTTTGCTGTCCTGGCGTATTTCATTAACGCCTGTACCAAGCAGGGTTGTATAGCTGAAAGGATAGTGCGAGGTGCGCAGATGCCAATTGTTAAGCTTGGTGCCGAGACGCCATGAAAACAGCGCGTCGTCTGTAGAGTAGCGGACACCGGCATCCCAGGCGTATCTGCCAGTAACATCGCGTCCTGTGGTGGCCAGACCGACCTGGAAACTCTCTTCGTCGATGAAAATATCCGGTGAGATGTAGTTGGGCCAGATACTCCCAAAAGGCGAATAGGGACGGCTTTTCCCGGCGATATCGGTTTCGCCGTCGGACCCTCCTGTTGGCTTTTCACGAACAGGTTCAAGCAGCGTCCGCATATCAAGTGGGGCGGCATTTTCGAGGTTCAGGTCGGCCATCCGCCAACCCGTAGAGCCGAGTAGAAGATAGCGGTCGCCCCTCGGCAGAATTGCTGCTGTATGATCGAACGTCAATTGTTGCATGGTATGGGTGTGGATTTGAAAGCGGCCACTTCTGTTTGAAGCAAAGAGCAGTTTGCCTTTGGAGAGCCAGGGATCCATTTCGATACTCGGTGCGTTCGTGATGCGGTGCCACGAACCATCAAACAGCCAGATGTCCCAGTTGCCATCGATGTTGCCGGATACTGCGATACGGCCGAACTCATCCATCACCGGGCCGGAAAGTTGGATTGTCCCGGGCGGCGCGACCACCAGCTTCGGTTCAAGTCGCTTTTCTTTACGATCGCCGGAACAGTATTCCGGATAGATGAGGAGAAAAGGGATACCCCCCCGGCGCGTTACGGCAACTCCGCCAGGCCCTGGATCCCATGCGTGTTCATATTTTGCCGTATCAACGCTGTCGCCGCGTTGTGACTTCAACCGGGAGATGTCATTGGTGTCATATGCACTGAGCCACAACCGGCCCTGCGGACCCACGACACCATATCGTCCTCTATGGACATTGCTTAACTTGCCCGGATAGACGCCCGCATCGTTCCAGAAGATAAAAGGATCGTGCCAGTAGCCTGTAATGGGCTGCCCGTGTGTGTTGACGGCTCTCTCTTCCATCTCCATTCGAAATTCACCCCATAGTTGGCTCCAGTTTTTACCGTAAACTGCTTCTGCCTCCAGGTCGATTTCGAACGGAACGATGCCGGCGCCATGCAGGGTTAAGACGGTATGAAGTTTTTGCCATCCATAGCGCCTGTCCAGCCATCTGATAAAGGGCCTTCCATAGATGCGGTGGGAGAATCTGCCCGGCCATACTTCAGGATGGTTGCTCACTTTATCGATATCGGGAAAGGGGCCTGTTTTGAGAATGGTGTCGGCAAGAGGGGTCGATACCCGTTTATGATTGAATTTTTCAAACAATAGAAATCCGATGCCTTCGATACCCCAGTCCGGTAAAATCAGATTGGGGGAGATGATTTCACCGAAGAGGTTGTGGACTGCTCCTGGAATGCCCGATCTTAAGCTGTATATGCCCTGGGCGCTCAATCCCATGAAGAGAAAAAAGCGCCAAGGGTGAGGTTCGAAACTGCCATCTTCCAATATGCCGGGCGCTCTGAGAGGAATTCGGATCTCCCTATGGGGGTACATGGTGGCCCGGGCTTTGGGCCGATCCAAGCGGTCGTCTACAACGATGTGCAGCGGCTTTTTGATGGGTAACCCCTGCTCGGCCAGATATGCCGATGCAGGGCCGCACTCGGAGAGCAGTTCCGAAGCGAGGCGCTCGTGTCCTTTCGGAAAATATATGAAGAAGTGATCTTTTTCGATCACTTCCAAGGCCAATGCCGGGCGGTATAGAAGGAGCAGGGCAATCAGTGCTATCGTACGGGTCAAGAGTGGCATGTTACGTCGCGACACCTTCGCATGATGAAATGAGAGCATTGCGAACCAGTGTAGCGGCAAAAAAAGGAAAAGTAAAACAGTGAGGGCCGAATTAGGCAGATCCCTGAAGGGTAAATTGGCCCCCCTCATTCCCCGCACTCGAGATGCACGGCATGTGCGCAAAAAAGGTGCATTTCTGGCAAAGCGTGCAATTTTTTTCCAGGTCCATCGGTTGTGAATATTGGAAATCTAATAAAATACAAATAGATGAGTTTGTGGCATGTCTATTGCTGATAACATTCAGCATCCTGTTTGCGCCGACTCACTTTCCGAGTGTCAATTGGGGTAGACAGGCAACCTCTCGCAGTCGTATCAGCTTCCGCAAAATCAAATGACATATGGTGGAAAGGAAAAGGGCCAATTGGAAAACATCTCTGAGGACAACCGCCGTAAAGAATCACGCACGCTGGTCGATGATAATGTCTATGTCGTGATCGATACAACACCCGAGATGATGGGCCAGATGGTCGAGATCAGTTCAACCGGTATGGCATTCACCTTCGTCGATCTGGATGCGGTCTCCAGCCGGCTCAGCGGTCGCCGCGACCTGCGTATGGATCTGTTTGCTGCCGGCAAGGGCTATTTCATACGCGACCTTCCGGCCAGACTGGTTTCCACCATCGAGACCGCAGGCCATGGTTCCTTCGACAAGACGCGACAAGGATCAATTGCTTCGATCATGATCAAGAGGATCGGTGTTGAGTTCGGTTCACTCTCCCTTTCCCAGCAGGTACAGATTAACTCTCTGATCCGTCGCCAGAACGAGGCGGCGGCGTCAGCAATGCAATCCTAAAACAATAACTGTTGCGGCTTCCCGATTTAAAGGGGCGTCCATCCTCCTCAAAATCCATCCATAGGCCATCCCTCCATCTGCTTATTACCCATTTTTTGATGTGCCATGCGTCAGAGGCTCCCGTCGACATACGGCGGTGATACCGATGATGTTGATTTGCTTCCAGGCAAGGTACAAATATTGTTTGATATTTATGAATACCGCCATCCATCTTTTGTTTGACAATAAGTCAGCCTTTATTCTATAAATCAACGTTAATGCATATAATTCTTAGCATTTTACATTCACAGACGGCAGATCCGATTTTCTGTGAACAAACCCCAATTGAGTTAAAGATCTTTGGGGGGGGAACCGATAATTGAAGAGGTACTTATGAAATGTTTAATCAAGCTTCCCTTGTGCGCACTCATGCACCGGGGGGGGAAGGGCCCGAAGGGGGGCAGGCGGTGCGAACCGATCCCATAAAGATGGGGTGGCACTCCAAATTGATTGCCTATAACTATATTGGAACGAGAAATTGGATGGTAATTGCCCGGGAATTATTTCGGCAACTACGGACAGGAGGCAAGGCATATGTGGGATAAGATTAGATCACTGGGGTTGAGGCCCAAAATGGCAGCGCAGATCCTTTTTGTCGCTATTTTGGCGCTTTTTCTATCCATTGCCTATATCGGTTATAATGCGCGCAAAAGTGCGTTGAGTCAGGCTGAAGAGGCGGCCCGGGAGGTCTCCCGCCACTGGGCCACTGTGGTTCAGGCTGATATGCAGGTCGCAATGGATACGGCGCGAACACTCGCCCAGGCCTTGCAGGGTATGAAAAACCGCGGCGTGCCGGATCGGGGCGCGATCAACGCCATTCTGAAGAACATCTTGGAAGAGTATCCTAACTTTGTGGCCGTCTGGACCTGTTGGGAGCCCAATGCACTGGACAACAAAGACAAGGTCTTTGCCAATGCCGCGGGCCACGATCAAACAGGCCGTTTCATCCCCTATTGGAACCGCCTCACCGGTCTGCCATCCGTTCAACCGCTTCAGGAATACAACACCCCCGGCCAGGGAGATTACTACCTGACACCGCTGACCACAGGTCGGGAAATTATTTTCGACCCCTCCGTTTTTGAAATCAACGGCGAGCAGCAGTTTAAAACCGTTATTGCCGCGCCGATCCGGTTCAAGGATGAAATCGTCGGCGTCGTCGGAATCGACATTCCCCTGAAATCCTTCGAGGCCATCATCAAGCGCGTGAGATTCTATGAGGATGGATACGGCTTCATGATCGCCAACAACGGCGTCTTCGCCGCCCATCCGACCCGCTGGAGTAATGTGGGCAAGCATATGGATTTTTTCGAATTTACCCAGGAGAGCGTGCAGGCGGTTAAGAACGGGCTCGAGGCAACTGAGAGAAAGCTTTCCAAAACATCGGGACAGGTGGCTTTCTACGCCTTCTCACCGATTCAGATTGGATTTTCCGACAAGCCCTGGAGTCTGGCCACCAATATCCCCGAAAAGACCATTACGGCCGCTGCGCAAAAACTCACCATCCAGGCGAGTGTCATCGGTCTGCTGGCCATCTTGATATTGGCCGGTGTCGTCTGGTTGCTGGTTGGTAATATTACACGTCCGGTTCTCGGCATGGCCAACACGATTCGCCAGGTTGCCCGGGAACGCGATTTGACCCTCGACGTATCGGTCACCTCCAAAGATGAGATCGGCATGATGGGTCGAGAGTTCAACAACATGATGAAAGCGCTGCGCGACTCGTTCGGCATGGTGGAAGATGCTGCCAAGGGCGTGAACAGCCAATCGGGCGAAGTGGCCAAGCGTGCTACGGCGAACCGGGACCGTGCCGAACAGGAAGAGAAACAGATGACCTCGGTGCTCGAGACCGTGGCACAGATGGGCGAAACCGCCAGTCAGGTCCAACAGGCATCGAACAGCCAGGCCGAGGCGGCTAACAAGTCATTCGAGAGGCTGGCCCAATTGATCGAAGAGATGAAGCAGATGGATGAGGCCAGCAGCGAGCAGATCCAAGAGGCCAGCGTGGCCACCGAGCGTGTGGCCGCTATGGGTGAAACCGCCGGCCGGGTAACCGGTATTGCCCAGCGCCAGAGTGAACAGGTGCTGCAGGTGACAGATTCGATGCGCCAGATTGCCAAGTCGGTGGAGGAGATGACAAGGGCCGCCAACCGTGCCACCGAACAAGGCCGCATGGTGCTCGATGCCGCCGAAGAGGGACGAAATACAGTTGACGCCACCGTTCAAGGTATGCAGGCCATTAAGGGATCATCGGAACAGATCGCCGACATCATCAGCGTGATCACTGAAATCGCGGAGCAAACCAACTTGCTGGCCCTGAACGCCGCCATTGAGGCTGCGCGAGCAGGTGTCCACGGACGCGGTTTTGCGGTCGTTGCCGACGAAGTTGGTAAACTGGCCCAGCGCTCTTCCGAAGCGGCCAAGGAGATTACCCAGTTGATTAAAGACTCTACCAGTAAGGTAGAGGAGGGAACACGTCTGACCGACCGCTCCCAGGGTGCGCTGCACAAGATTGCCCAGGGTGGTGAAATCAATATGCGTGCTATTGAAGAGATTGCCCGCGCTTCCGATCTGCTGGCGGAGAACACCTCTGAGGTCAACAAGCTGGTTGAAGACTTGAGCCGGTTGGCCCAGGAGATTGCCGGCATGGCTGGACAACAGGGGCAGCGGCGGGAAGCAGCCCAGAAGGCGCTTGCCGCGCTGGTTGAAAAAGCCAACGGCATTTCCGAACAGGTGGCCAAGGCCACCGAGCGCTCCAATGCAGCCGGCGATGAGATGCGTGCCATCGTTCAGCGCTCGGAACAGGTGAAGAATATGACCGAAGCCCAGACCGGTCGGTCTCAACAGTTGCGCGAAGTGACCGGTGAGTCGGCGGAGCGCGCCAAACAGACCGCTTCCGGCGCTGGTCAGGTCGTGGGTATTACCTTGGAGATGCAGCGGCTCTCCGCCAACCTGACCCGTCAGGTGGCGCAGTTCAAGATTCGCAAAGGAGAAGTCATCGAAGGTTTGGATCTTGTGGGCAGCAGCAACCCGGCCGCCCAGGAAAATCCGGGCGAGTAGTATTAAATGGGATCACCAGAAGAAGGGTATCGTGCCAGGAACCCTCAAGTGGCACGATACCCTTATTTGAATTGAGAACTTATGGCGCTGATTATAGACCAGGAAAATATCGTCCAGCTCATTGGCTTTAATGTTGGCCCGAAATTGCTTGGTGCGGACATACTGACCATTCGTGAAATTTTGCGTGAGCCGTCGATTGGTGAGGCGGTTGGAGCGCCTTCTTTTGTTGCAGGCATCGTAAAACTCAGGGGGCAGGTGATTCCCATTGTCGATTTGGGATTCGTCATCGGGATTACCAGCGAGGATAAGGGGTTGGACAAATCATGGGTGTTGGTCGTCCAGGCCGGCGAGCATCTGGTGGGCTATCGGATTGATTCGGTGACTCCGATTCTCAGAGTAGAGGAGAATACGATTCTGCCGGCCCCTGATATTATTGTGTCTGGTTTGCGAAGCAAATATATTCGAGGTGTGTGTGAAACCGAAAAGGGACTACTGGTGGTTGTCGACCTTGAATATATACTTGATGATGATGAGGTCAAAGCCTTGGAGCGGATGTAAATCCGTTGAAAATCAAGGTGGTGGTGAATGTGGCTTCCTGATTGCGACTGACTGCTAATACGTCTGGATATGGCCGCTGATGAAAAATGGATTGCCTTATATTCGCCGCTGGATGTGGCTTCTTCTACTGATAGTCATCATTACTGTTACTGCAGCTTTTACTTTCGTATACAATGAAATTTCAAATACCCTGGATGTACAACTTCTCGAGGTCCAGGCTTCCCATCGTGTTGATCAAAAAACGGATATTGAAATATCTGGCATCAAACTGCGCATTTTTTCACTACTCACAGGCGGCCTCTTAACAATTCTGCTTTTGTCCATTCTATGGCTGAGATTCACGTTGCACCAAATCAATCGTCCGATTCAAAAATTGCAGCGTTCCGTATCTCATCTGGCACAGGGGAAATTGAATGAGACGGTGGATATCAACAGTACCGACGAGTTTGGGCAGATTGGGGCGGGCATCAATGAGCTTGCCGCAAACTTGCAGGAGCTCTTGCTGTACATATGGAAACAGACAGGCCAGTGCATGGCCATTGTCGAGCAGATCAATGCAACTAGCGGAAAGAATCAAAGTGAAACTCAGGTAAAGCACTTTAATGCACAGATAAAGCAATTGAGTGAATCGATCGAAAATCTCCGGGAAATGGCAAAAGCCTACGTTTTTTTTGATGTACGTCTGGAAGGAGAAAAAGCGCTCGCCATCAACCATCCTGGTAGAAAGGAGCCACCTGGCGCTCCCTTAATAGAAGACGAAACATCGCCTTAACGGTATCACTTGTTTTAGGCTGCAAATCGTGTCATGGGTTGGCAGTATACTTTTGTGCAATTGAGGTGTTCTGAGTTATTCGAACATTACATCATTAACGAAAAAAGAGTGATGTCGGTTGGCATAGAACAAGCCTATAGACCAAGGACGCCTATATCATAAACCCCGCAACCATAAACAACAACAAATGTCATTCCGGTGAAAGCCGGAATCCAGGAATTTGCTGGATCCCGGATCCAGTCCGGGATGACGGAGGTTGGCCTCTTTACTTGCCGGTTTAATAAAACGGCATATATATTGCATTAATTTTGTGAGGTTATATATGGGCATAAGGCCCTGATGTTGAATTAATTGAATCGCATGACATAGACCATCATGCCACACATCCATTTGCGCCTTTTGCAGTTCAACACTTGCCATCGATAGAGGCCGAATGAAGTATAGGCGCTGATAACGCAACTCATGCCGTTGGTGATGGTCTACGCCGCAGGTGGCTGGGAAAAGTATCTGTTGCCTGCACCTTTAACTGTGGAGGTTCGCATGGAGAATATCTTATCCATCACACCCGTCCCTTTCCTTTCTGGTATCTTGTGGTTGGTTCTATTACTCATGGCGATGTATTTTGCGCGGAAGCCTTTTCACCGTTCAATGGCCTCGTTCGGTAGAATCCTCTACAACGCTATGCGTCTGGCCGCAACTTCTGTTAAACTTGCAGAAAAGAGGTTGCAGGTTCGAAATCAGGAGGTCTTGATGGCTTCCGGACTTGAGCAGGCAGAGAGAAAAGTGGAACGCGAATTCGATCGCATCAGTGACGCGGTACGCCGGGATCTGGAGGGATATCCCAAAGTGCAGCGCATGCTTTCTGAAGACCTGCTCAAGCTCGAAGAGGATTACGAGAAGAGCGCGGAGATCCCCCAGTCACTGCCCGACTGGGTCAAGGTTATCGATGCCATCGCTAACATCAAGCCAACCGGCGATCGTATGGTGGTCAATATGCTCGAAGAGATTCACCAGACACTCAACGAACAGCATAAGGCTGCCGTGGAGAGGCATCGTCGGGATGTGGCGGAACGGCACACCGTTCTAAGCCGCATGTTGCCGTTTTGGCGTAGTGTTAAAAAGACCCTTGGAGGGGTAGAGAAATCGATCTCCAATCTCAATCTGCGATCGAAAAAGATCGATCGTTACATGGACAACTATGAGAAGACCCTAAATCAGAGCGACACAGCCGAACGCCAGCTCTCCTCTTCTTCGCTGACCCAGTTTTTTATTTCAGGTGTGGTTTTGGCCATAGCAGTGGTCGGCGCCATGATCAATTTCAACCTCGTCGCTCTGCCCATGTCGGAAATGGTCGGCGGTAACAGCTATATTGGAAGCTTCAGAACATCCGATGTGGCTGGCATGTTTATCGTCTCCCTGGAGATCGTGCTGGGGTTTTTCGTCATGGATGCACTGCGTATCACCCGACTCTTCTCTATCATTGGTAGCATGGAGGACAACAAGCGCAAGACGATCTTTTGGATCCTCTTCATTTTTCTCTTTATCCTGGCGTGTGTCGAATCATCACTGGCCTTTATGCGCGACAGAATTGCAGCGGATATGGAGGCGCTTCGGCAGTCATTGGCCGGAATTGACAGCTCCGAGATGGTAACCAGCAACATCCCCACTTACGGCCAGATGATCATGGGATTCATTTTACCTTTTATTCTGACGTTCGTAGCCATCCCCTTCGAATCTTTTGTCTCTTCTTCCCGAACGGTGCTCGGACTTGTCGCTGCTTTCATCTTACGGTTGCTGGCTTTCATTCTGCGGCTAGTGGGAAATTTGTGCTATTACCTCTCAAGATTGATCGTCAATATTTACGATCTTGCCATTGTTCCCGCACTTTGGCTCGAGGGGGTTATCGTCCAAGCGCGAGCAGGCGGTAAAAAGGAGAAGGGCGAAAAGGAGCAGTTTGACGAAGAATCCGACGCGGGTCGCCGGCGGTTGGAGAGCAGCGCCCATCAGAAGGAGGCCACTGAATGAAATTTAGGCATTTGCTCCTGATCTTCATCGGTATCATCGTAGTGGCAAGTTGTTCGGATGGCGCCAACCGAAGCAAAGGCGTCTATATGCTGCTGGACACTTCCGGTACCTATGCCATAGAGTTGAAGAAGGCCCAGTCGATTATCAACTTTCTGTTGGGTACGTTACAGCCGGGAGACACACTGGCCGTGGGGAGAATCGATACCGGCAGTTTCAGTGAAAAAGATATTGTCGCCAAAGTACGCTTCGATCCCCGACCGTCTGTGGCCAATAACCAGAAACGCTCTTTCCACCAAACCATCGACGAATTTGTGGCCAACGTCAATGGCAGCAGCTACACGGATATCTCGGGCGGTCTGTTGCAGGCCATAGAGTATTTGAATGAATCGGGTGCCGGGCAGAAGTATATCTTGATCTTTTCGGATCTGAAGGAAGAGCTGGCAAAGGGACATGTGCGTGACGTCCCATTTCAGTTGGCCGGTTTTAACATCATCGCATTGAATGTCACCAAACTGAGGGACGACATCAGAGATCCGAAAAACTACATGGTTCGGGTGGAACAGTGGCGTGAAAAGACGGAGAAGGGCGGTGGAAACTGGCGCGTCATAAATGACCTGGAGCGCTTGGAAAACCTTTTCCAACACTGAACATATTCAATCGGAAACAGTGATACTGCAGCCGGGGCAGGGGGAATAGAATCGTATCCCCCCGCCCCGTTTTATTTTTTTCCCCCGCTGGCATAGTTGCCAATCACCTTGCCTTCAGGCGTAATTTCAGTGATCCGGATCATGACCACTTCATTCTCCTGCACATCGTCTTCAGCAACGGCCACCGGCACATAATTGTCGCTCAATCCGGCGGCAAGACCGGACACCGGTTCGGTAGCCGTTTCGGTAAGCACCGCGACCTGCTGATCGATCATCGAACGGAAAAAAGCGGCACGCTTTTCTTCACTTAGCGCTCTCAGTTCCCGGCACCTTTCCTTGGCGACACGCTCGGGTACTTTGGGCGTGTAGGAAGCCGCTGGCGTTCCTTTGCGCGGTGAGTAGGGAAAGACATGCAGGTAGCTGATCGGAAGCGCATCAAGGAGTCGATACGTCCTGGAGAATGCTGCCTCGCTCTCGCCAGGGAATCCAGCCATGACGTCTATTCCTATAGCTGCACCTGGTATGCGCTTGTGGATGGTCTGAATTGTCCGGGCGAACCGCTCTGATGTATAGGGCCTTCCCATGCGGCGCAGGGTTTCGTCGTCACCGCTTTGCAGCGGGATGTGGAAGTGGCGGCATATCCTTCCCTGGAATTGAAATGCCAAGTCTATCAGGCGATCATCAATTTCGGTGGGCTCTATGGAGCTGAGTCGGATACGATCGATGGCGGTCTCTTTCAGCATCTTTTCGACAATAGCGGCCAGGGAGGTGCCGGGGCTCAAATCTTCGCCATATGCACCCAGGTGGATACCCGTGAGAACCACCTCCTTGATCTGCTCCTTGACGAGCCGATGCACGTGTTCGATGACATCATCGGTCGGCATGCTTCGGCTGCTTCCGCGCGCGTAGGGAACGATGCAGTAGGTGCAGCGGGTGTTGCAGCCGTCCTGTATTTTGAGAAAGGCGCGTGTGCGACTTTCGAAGGCCACCGATGGCATCGATGAAAATTCACAGGGTTGACCAATTCCGCGTCGTACGACCCGCGCGCTTTGGCTGCTGCTACCGGTCTCGGCCAACATTCTGGCAATGCCCAGCTTGTCGTGGTGGCCGACAATCAGATCGATGCCTTCAATGGCCTGAATCTCCTTTGGTGCCGTCTGGGCGTAGCAACCGGTGACGACAATTTGAGCTGCGGGGTGGTTACGGATGGCCTGACGGATCGCTTGGCGGGACTGCATGGCCGCCTTGCCGGTCACCGTGCAGGTGTTGATGATGACGACACTGGCACTTTCGCCTTTCCCGCTGCGCGAGTAGCCCTCGGCTTCGATGAGATGGCCCAGTGCGGCAGATTCGCACTGGTTGACCTTGCATCCCAATGTGATGGTTTTGTAGGATTTCATTCGATCCACCCCCCGCCCAGCACCTCTTCGCCTTGATAGAAGACCGCTCCCTGACCCGGTGTAACCGCAGGTTCAGGTGTTTCAAACGAGATTTCGGCGCGGCTGCCCCCTATCGGTGTGAGAGTGGCGGCCACGGCGCTGTGTCGATAGCGTACCTTGACATTTATCGCAATGGGAACTGTCGGCGGCGGGGCAATCCAGTTGATCCGGTCAACAAGGCAACTCCCCTTGTACAGCTCATCTTTGCTTCCGATGACCAGGCAGTTTCGAGATGGGTCGAGCCGAACGACATAATAGGGTTCGGCTGCCGGACAGTTGATGCCCCGCCTTTGTCCGATTGTGAATCGATGCAGCCCTTTATGTTGCCCTACTGTCTGGCCCCGGGTATTTTCAATGGGACCGGCGCTGAAAGAGAAGCCGGGTTGATGTATTAAAAAGTCGGCGTAGTTTCGGTCCTTTATAAAGCAGACATCCTGGCTCTCCTGTATGGTTACCGGAGAAAGGCCCTTCGCTTGTGCGACACGCCGCGTCTGCGCTTTGGTCATGGTTCCCAAGGGCAGCACGGCGGATGCCAGTTGGTCCTGGGTCAGGCGGGACAGAAAATAGGATTGCTCCTTCTTCTTGTCGATGCCGCGCAACAGCCGTATACGGCCAGCGTCTGATGTGTCGATGCGGGCGTAGTGGCCAGTGGCAATCCGGGAAGCCCCAAACACCTTCGCTTTTGAAAGCAGTATGCCGAATTTGATTGTTGGATTGCAGATCAGACACGGATTCGGGGTTTTGCCGCTGGCGTAGGTACCGACAAAGTAGTTGACGACCTGGCTTTGAAAATCGGCGCGCAGGTCGATGATGTGGACTGGAATGCCGAGCTGGTGTGACAGAATATCCATTGTTCTGCGTGCAGGCGTGTCGGCGTCGTCCACGGCTGAATCCGAAGGAGCTGAGCCGGAAGAGGATGGGTTGGTTTCATACCCGGTAACGAAGTGCAGCCCGATCAGACGATGCCCCTGTTCTTTCAAAAGGGCGGCCGCGACCAGGGAGTCCACGCCACCGCTCAGTGCAATGGCAAGCGAAGATTTCATTTGATTGACTTCTTGGGACGCCTTTTGTACATCAACACCCTGTGATTTTTTAATTTATGGTAACATCAGGCCCAAAAACAGAGTGCAATCTAAAGGCAACCCCCAATCCTGTCAATACCATAGCTTATGAACCCATTTGCTTTCAGAACCACCAGTCTGGTGTTTAAATCCCTGGCCAACCTTTCCAAGGCAAAGGTGAACCTGCACGGGACGGAGAACATTCCCGAAGGCGCGAAGATCTTTGTGATCAACCACTTCACCCGCCTCGAAACCTTGCTGATGCCCTACTATTTGCACAAATTGATGAAATCACCTGTCTGGTCACTGGCAGCGGCGGAATTTTTCAGTGGGGCGGTCGGACGGTTTCTGGAATCGGTTGGCGCCGTCTCCACCAGCGACCCCGATCGCGACCGTCTGATCATCAAAACCCTGCTGGCCGATGAGGCGAGCTGGATCATCTTCCCCGAAGGTCGGATGGTCAAAAACAAAAAGATCATCGAGAGGGGGCGCTACATGGTCTCCTACGCCGGGGGCAAACACCCTCCCCACACCGGGGCCGCCCACCTTGCCTTGAGAACCGAGTTTTACCGTCAGCGCTTTAAGTGGCTGGGTGCTCATGGCACCGGAGAGGCCGAAAGGCTGCTGCCCCTGTTCAATATCGACACTCTCTCAGATGTGAGCAGCCGGGGCACCTCTATCGTTCCGGTCAATTTGACCTACTACCCGCTACGGGCCAAGGAGAACATTCTAAAAAAAATTGCCGAGCGGTTGGTTGAAGACCTGCCTGAAAAACTGATCGAAGAGCTGATGACGGAAGGAGCCATGCTGACCTCAGGCGTGGATATCGATATCCGTTTTGGCGACCCGATTGAAGTGGCACCCTACCTTCAGCAAAAAGCGATCCTGGCGGACATACAAAAACCGGAATCGTTCGGTTTCGATGACCCCCTGCCGTGCATCTCCTGCCTTCGAAAAGCGGCTCTCAAGATCATGAAGCGCTATATGGGTGCCATCTACAGCATGACCACTGTCAACCACGACCACATTTTTGCATCGATTTTAAAAAAGAGCGTCCGTAATCGACTGCGACTGGACCACTTTTGCAGGCGGGCCTTTTTGGCCATTCACGATGAGACATCCCAAACGCCAATCTATTTGCATACCAGTATCGAAGAGCGTCAGAACCATCTGCTGGTCGATGACCGCTACAGTAAGCTGGAGGACTTTCTGGCCGTTGCCGAGCAGAGCAAGGTTATCCGGCGGGAACCTCCATTCATCTTACGCGACAGGCGCAAACTGCGCTCCGTCTTCGATTTCCATCGTGCCCGTATCGACAATCCTGTGGCGGTCATGGCCAATGAGATCGAACCGTTGAATGCACTGCAGCGGAAAATTTCACGGCTCTGCTGGACACCGGGGGCACTTTTGCGCAGACGGATCGCCCGGATGATGCAGCAACGTGCCGAGCGTGAGTTTGAAGAGGACTACCAGCGCTTCTTCATCCAGGGCGAATCCAAACCCATGGAGATCGGCCGGCCCCTGCTGCTGCGCGGCAACCGAAGCCGTTCGGGGATTGTGCTGTGCCACGGCTACATGGCCGCACCGGCCGAGGTCGAAGCGCTGGGGCGCTATCTGGCCAAAAGGGGGTACTGGGTCTACATGCCGCGCCTCAAGGGGCATGGTACCTCTCCGGAGGATCTGGCGCGCTGTTCATACCAGGACTGGATCCGATCTCTCGAAGAGGGCTATATCTTGATTCGAAACCTGTGCGGGCGTGTGGTCGTCGGGGGCTTCTCTACCGGTGCCGGTTTGGCACTGGAACTGGCAAGCCGGGTGAAGGACATCTCCGGTGTGTTTGCGATCTCGACGCCGCTGCGGCTCCAGTACGCCGCCTCGCGGCTTGCCCCGATGGTGGACAGCTGGAACCGTTTGATGGACCGCGTCCGCTGGGAGGACTACAAGAAGGAGTTCGTGGAGAATCGGCCGGAAAACCCGAATATCAACTACTTTCGGAATCCCATTGCCGGAGTCCGGGAACTCGAACGGTTGATGGATACCTTGGAGCCCAGACTGGAAGAGATAAAGATCCCTGCACTGGTTGCCCAGTCCCAGAAAGACCCGGTGGTTCACCCCAAAGGGTCGGAGCGCATCTTTCAGATGCTCGGATCGGTGGATAAACAGTACATGGCCTTCAATTTCGATCGGCACGGCATACTGCTCGGGGAGGGATCTGAGCGCGTCCATCGCGTGATCGCCGACTTCGTTGATCAACTCTTCACCGCAACCGCTGCCGTCCCAAAGCAGCCGAAACCTTTGAATGACAAGGATTTTCCCAACGAATGAACGGTCTGGGCCTTCTGATTCTGACCGCCCTCGTGGTGAATACAGCTCTTTCGCTGCTGGCGGATATTCTAAACCTCACGTCCTTGAGTCCTGTTTTGCCCAAGGCCTTCGACGGTTGGTACGAACCCAGTGAGTATGCACGCTCCCAGTCCTATCTGCGGGTCAACACCCGTTTCGGCTGGGTGGTCTCGTTATTCGATCTTTCCGTATTGCTGATTTTCTGGTTCGGTGGTGGATTCGCATGGCTTGATGAGTGGGTGCGCGGGTTCGGCTACGCCACCTTGCCCAGCGGCCTCTTTTATATCGGCGTCCTGGTTGCCCTCAAGACGGTACTGGATCTTCCTTTCGGACTCTTTGCCACCTTCGTTATCGAAGCGCGCTTCGGATTCAACAAAACCACATGGCAGACCTGGCTCCTGGACAAACTCAAGGCCCTGTTGCTCGGGCTTCTGATCGGTGTGCCGCTGCTGACGGTGGTGCTGCTTTTCTTTATGCATGCGGGCGGCAACGCATGGTGGTACTGCTGGCTGGTCACAGTGGGTGTGATGCTGTTGATGCATTACGTGGCGCCCACCTGGATCATGCCGCTTTTCAACCGTTTCAATCCCTTGCCAGAGGGGGAGCTGCGCACGGCGATCACCACCTATGCAGAGAGCATCGGGTTTCGGCTCGATAACATATTCGTCATGGACGGGTCAAAACGCAGTTCAAAAGCAAATGCCTTTTTTACCGGTTTTGGGAAGTATCGCCGGATCGTGCTTTACGATACCCTTATCGAGAAGCACTCGGTGGGGGAGTTAGTGGCGGTGCTGGCTCACGAGATGGGCCATTTCAAGCAGCGGCATATCCTCAAGATGATGCTTATCGGAATCGCACAGGCGGGAGTGATGTTTTATGTCCTCTCCCTTTTTATTTCCTATCCGGGGCTGTTTCACGCCTTTTATGTGCAGGATGTGTCGGTCTATGTCGGCCTGGTGCTGTTCGGGCTGCTCTATGCTCCCCTGGACATGGTGATGGGAATCATCGTGCAGCAGTTGTCGCGGCGGCACGAATATGAGGCCGATCGTTTTGCCGTGGATACGGGGCCCAACAGGGGCAGGGCGTTGGCCACCGCCCTCAAAAGGCTCTCCGTGGACAGCCTGGCCAATTTGCAGCCCCATCCCTTTTTTGTTTTTCTGAACTACTCTCACCCGCCGGTGCTCGAACGTATTCGGGCGATCGGTGCAGCTAGTTCCCCCGAATGAGCATGCTGGCCGGATCCAGCACCAGTGGCGGCTGGGCTTCCGAGAGCGAGCAGCCCTTGAGGGCGGTGACATGCACCGTATCCTCTTTCGGCTGCAGGGCGATGGCTACGTCGAATAGGTCCTGAACCGGGGAGAGCTGAACGGGCAGTCCGTCTTGGGCGGGGGCCTCATGACGGTGGGTGGTGATGGTAAACCATATGGGCAGATTCAATCGAATGGCAAGCGCCTTGAGATTACTGAGCACTTCGGTCTGCTCCTGATCGAACGGCTGGCCGTCTATCAGGAGAACATCGGGGCTGAAGATCTTCTGGAGGGTTAAATCGGTCAGTCGCTCTTCCAGCTTGGGGGCGCTGAACCCTTCCACCTGGAAGGTCATGATAAAACGATGTGGAACGATGGTGTCCCACAGCTGATCCAGATGGGTGACCTGGTACTGCTGGGCCAAACATCCCAGAACCTCCTGGTACCAGAGGTTCACCTTGCCGACCGGCTCGTTCAGACTGATGTGCAGCACATTTTTGTTGCGCAACATGGTGTTGAGGGCAATCTGTACGATCAGGGCGGTTTTGCCGACACCGGCCCGCGCCAGAACGGCCCCGAACTGGCCAGGCCCCAGGATATCGTCGTTCTCATGACCCAGAAGCCTCAGTGGATTGCGCAGAATAAGATCTTGTTTCAGCATGGTCATGCTCCTTTCCTTTAAACGGATCACCTGGCCGGCGTCAGATCTCTTTTGAAACGACAGGGTCGGAACCCAATGCCGGGCATCGCGACCTGTCGGGATCGCCTCCGATTCCATTTCCGACATATCAAAGCTTCTTCTGTATTACGCTACGTTCTTCTTCTCGGTGGCCTTTTTGGCAATCTCTTCGGCGATCGATTGCGGCACCTGCCTGTAGACAGCGAATTCCATCGTAAATTGCGCCTTGCCCTGCGTCAGGGATCTTAACACCGTCGAGTAGCCGAACATCTCGGCAAGCGGCACCTGGGCCTCGATGGCACACATCACCCCTTCATCCTGGGTGCCGACGATCATGCCGCGGCGCTGGTTCAATGAGCCCATGGCCTGGCCCTGATACTCGGTGGGGGTCTCGACCACCACCTTCATGATCGGCTCCTGGATCACCGGTTTGGCCTTGGGGTATGCCTGCAGGAACCCGCCCCGGGCTGCCGCCTGAAAAGCCATCTCCGAAGAGTCCACGCTGTGGGATGCACCATCGTTGAGAACCACGCGGATGCCGGTCACCGGAAATTCAAGTCTAGGGCCTTTGGCCATGCAACCCTTGAATCCCTTTTCGCATGCCGGAATAAATTGCGTGGGGACGTTGCCTCCGGTCACCTTGTTTTCGAAGATGAAATCGTCTTCGCTGCAGGGTTCGATATAGCCAGCCACACGTCCGTACTGTCCGGAACCGCCGGTCTGTTTCTTATGTATATAGTCGAACTCAGCCATCTGCGTAATCGTTTCACGATAGGCCACCTGGGGCGCTCCGGTGGTCACCTCGGCGCTATATTCCCGGCGCATGCGCTCGATGTAAACCTCCAGGTGCAACTCGCCCATTCCTGAAATGATGGTCTCCCCGGTCTCTTCATTCACGTATGTTTTAAAGGTGGGATCCTCTTTGTTAAACCGGTTCAACGCTTTGGACATATTGATTTCGGCTTTATGATCTTTGGGGGCGATGGCCAGGGAGATGACCGGTTCGGGCACGTACATGGAGGTCATGGTCAGGTGGACATCCGGGGAGACGAACGTATCACCCGACGCGCAGTCGATACCGAACAGGGCGCCGATGAAACCGGCCCGCAACTCGGGGATATCCTCCATCTGATTCGCATGCATCCTTACCAGTCGGCCGACCTTGATCTTTTTGCCGGTGCGGACATTGACAACCGTATCGCCCTTTGCCAGTTTGCCTTGATAGACGCGGATATAGGTCAACTGGCCATATTGGCCGTCTTCAAGCTTAAACGCAAGAGAAACGGTAGGCAGTTTGGAATCGGTTTTCAATATGACCGGCGCTTCGTCAGCATTTAGATCCAGGGCCTCGTTGGTTACATCCTCGGGGCAGGGGAGCAGATGGACGACCGCGTCGAGCAGAGGCTGGATGCCACGGTTCTTATATGCCGATCCCATGAAAACCGGGGTCAGCTTGCGCAGCAGCACGCCGTTGCGAACCGCATCCAATAGAAGCTCCGCTGAAACCGGCTGCTCTTCCAGAACAGCTTCAGTCAGATCATCGGAGAACATGGTGGCCGCGTCGATGAGCGTTTCCCGCCTCTGGTCGGCCTCCTCCTGCAGTTCTGCAGGGATATCCTTTTCGACCACATTTTCTCCGTTTTCACCTTCAAAGTAGAGGGCTTTCATGGTCACCAGGTCGATGACTCCCTCATGCTTGGCTTCCAAGCCAATGGGAATCTGCATGGCAATGGCATTGTGACCGAGTTTGGTGCTGAGCTGCTCGATCACCCTGAACGGGTTGGCGCCGCTGCGGTCGCATTTATTGACAAATGCGATGCACGGAACGTTGTAGCGCTTCATCTGTTGATCGACGGTGATGGATTGGGATTGAACGCCTCCCACCGAGCACAGGACCAGGATTGCGCCGTCGAGCACCCGTAGCGAGCGCTCCACCTCAATGGTGAAGTCCACATGGCCCGGCGTGTCGATGATGTTGATTTCATTCTTCTTCCATTGGCAGAAGGTGGCCGCCGAGGCGATTGTGATGCCGCGCTCCTTTTCGAGCTCCATCGAATCCATGGTGGCGCCGACGCCATCCTTGCCCTTGACATCATGGATGGCATGAATGCGCTGGGTATAAAAAAGGATGCGCTCGGTCAGCGTGGTTTTGCCGGAATCGATGTGGGCACTGATGCCGATGTTACGAACGGATTGGGTGCTGGTGTTCATCTTATTTTTCCCTTTGTTGCAATTTTCAAACACAAACGCTTGGAGACACTAATCTTTCTCTATGGCCCTTTTCCCCGAAAAATCAAACAACAGAACAACGTGTTTCATCTCCATCAATTTTAGCAATGGATACGACAGTCCTTTACCCGCAATGAGCAGAGGGAAATTACAGGAGAAAGGTTAGCAGGTGATGAGCAGATTCCATGGCTTGTTTCTTACGTGCAAAATGAAACCCCCATCTGGTCAACCACCAAATGAGGGGGTGATGCCAATGAAAGCCGCGAACATAATGACCTCCGAAGGGGTTGTCAATAGAAAAGTGAGAAAAACAGTGCGCCTTTTAATCGTTCTCATCATCGATGATAATGGCACCATCTTCATCCCGTTTGACTCGGGTGATGCCCGGCGCCTGTTTTTCGAGAGATGCCATCAATGAGTAGGAACGCTCGCCGAAGCTGCCCTTGCTGTGGTGGTCGAGTGCCTCCTTCACAGCAGTGTGCAGCTGCTCGCTGTTGCAGGGCTTTGTGAGAAAGCGATATATTTCACCCTCGTTAATCGCTTTGATGGCCGCTTCAACAGAGGCGTGGCCGGTCAGAATCATGCGCACCGTTTCGGGATAGCGCTCCTTCACAATGGCCAGAAATTCGGATCCGGGCATCCCCGGCATGCGTTCATCGGAGATGACCACGTCGATACGTTGATGGGTCATCAGGTCCAACGCCTCTGAGGCGGAACGGGCCGCAAAGACATCATAGGGCCCCTTTGCAAGGATGTCCTTGACCACACTGAGGACGAGCGGTTCGTCATCGACGATCAGCACTGTTGGATGCATGGTTTTTCCTTCGGTTTGGCTAGGCAGGCTTCATGTCAGCTTTTTTAACTAAACATCTGTCAATTGCCGCTGTCAATCCTTTTCGTTTTTGAAATGCCCGCTTGACTAATGCGTGCAGTTTAAGTCAAATATGCGCTTTGACAGAAACACACCATCGCGGTTTCGTTTACACCCCCCTGGAAATGAAGCCGGTGACTCACCAAAAGGAGATACGGATGGATATCAGGGAGCATTGCCCCGATAAGGTGGCCACTGCTAAAGAGGCGCTGTCCCACATAAAAAACGGCAGCCGCATTTTCATCGGTACCGGCTGCGGTGAACCGCAGCATCTGATCCGGTCACTGGTCGCCAACCCCATCATTCAGGATGCGGTCATCTATCAGATGCTCTCCTTCACCCTCTCGAATTATGTGGATGATCCGAAATTCCTGCGCAGATTCGCCCTTAAACTCTTTTTTATCAGCACCAGTATGCGTAAAGCGGCCTTCGAGGGCAAGATCGACTATCTGCCGGCCTATCTCTCCCAAATCCCCAATATGTTCGCCAGCAACCGCATCGGTCTGGACGTTGCGCTGGTGCAGGTCAGCCCTCCGGATCGATTCGGATATTGCTCTCTGGGGGTCTCGGTCGACATCACCAAGGGGGGATTGGAAGCGGCAAAGATGGTGATCGCTCAGGTCAATCCGCTGATGCCCCGAACCTGGGGAGACTGCATCGTCCATGTGAACGACATCGATTATTTCGTCGTCCATGAGGAGCCGCTCGTTGAAGCCGTTTCCCTTTCCAAGAATCAGGAAGTGGCCAGCCGCATCGGATACTACATCAACCAGCTCGTGGACGACGGCGCGACCATCCAGATCGGCTTCGGCCACCTGCCCAACGCCATATTGACCTACCTGAATGACAAGAAGGACCTGGGGGTCCACACCCAGGTGATTACCGACGCATTCTTGCCGCTGCTGGAAAAAGATGTCATCACCAACAAGAAGAAGACGCTTCTGCCCGGTCGGGTGGTTGCCTCTTTGTGCATGGGGTCTGAAAAGCTCTACCGTTATGTCGATGACAATCCCCAATTCTACTTCCGTTCATCGGACTTCGTAAACGACCCGACGGTGATTGCCCGCAACGACAACCTGGTCTCCATCTCATCGGCGCTCGAGGTCGATCTAACCGGTCAGGTCTGCACCGATTCGATGGGTTATCTCTTCTACAGCGGTATCGGCGATCAGGTCGACTTCCTGCGCGGCAGCGCCATGTCCAAAGGCGGATTTTCGATTATCGCACTGCCTTCCACCGCCCAGGGCGGAAAAATTTCACGTATCGTACCGCACCTGAGCGAGGGCGCGGGCGTGGCGACCACACGCGGCGACGTCAACTTCGTGGTCACCGAATATGGGATTGCGGAACTGCAAGGCAAAAGCATCTACCAGCGGGTCATGGAGCTGGCCCAGATTGCCCATCCCAAATTTCGGGAAGAGCTCGTCGATGTGGCCAAGAAGCGCCACTACATCTTTGGCGACCAGTTGCCGCCGGCTCAGGATGATCTGATTTTTCTGGAGAGTTATAAATCGAGGGTCACCCTGCGCAACGGAAAGACGATCGAGTTCAGGCCGCTGCTTCCCTCGGACGAGTTCGAATACCGCAACTTTTTCTACTCCTTGAAAGAGGAGACCATCTATTTGCGGTTTTTCTACAAGATGAGATTGTTCTCTCACGAGCACGCCCAGCAGCAGTGGGCCAGTGTCGATTATCGTAAAAACATGTCGCTGATCGGCCTGACCCAAAAGGGCGGCTACCAGGAGATCGTGGCCATCGGTTCCTATGCGGACGAAGGCACAGGCAGGGCAGAGGTTGCCTTTGTCGTTCGAGAAGATTACCAGGGCATGGGCGTCACCTCCCATATGCTGCCCCAGTTGGAGAAGATCGCAAAAGAGAACGGTTTTCACGGCTTTATCGCCACAGTGCTTAAAGAGAACAGGGCCATGCTGAGCGTCTTCAAAAAGAGATACCCCGGAGCGAAGTTGGATGTCAGCGGCGGCATCGACAACACCATCATCATGGATTTCGATGATTCGAGCGACTCGTCGAAAGAGAAGGCGTAGCGGTTATCTCGAAAACGGCTTCTGCCTGTTTCTGAACCATTTTATGACGAAGGGCGTACATGCAGCATGCAGCAAATCGGTTCCGAGGAGTGGATCGCAGCAGTAATTGAGGGCGCTTCCCGGCTGGGGCACACGGTCACCAAGGACCAAGCCCGTCAAATGGCGCTGCATGCGCAATTACTGATCGAATGGAACCGGCGCGTCAATCTGACCGCCATCACCGATCCCATGGGGGTTGCCGTCAAACACTGCCTCGATGCCATTGCCCCGCTGCATCTGCTTCCAGATGAGGGGGCCTTACTCGACATCGGCACCGGAGGCGGCTTCCCGGGTATTCCTTTGAAAATCCTGCGGCCCGATTTGTCCATGACCCTGATTGACAGCGTTCGCAAAAAGATCAGTTTCGTGAACCATGTCATCCGGCAGCTGAAGCTGCTCCAAATCGAGGCGTTGCATGTCAGGGCACAATCTCTTGCACTCCAGGAGATTCACAAGGCGCGCTACACGGTAATTGTCTGCCGGGCCCTTTCGGATCTGAAGAGCGCGCTCCAATTGGCGCTTCCCCTTTTGGCGCCCCAAGGCCGGGTCATCGCCTATCAAGGCCCCAACGACCCTTCCATCGATAAAGTGATAGAGAGCGATATTGGTCGCCTCTTCCTACCCATAGAAAGGGTTTCCTATCGACTCCCCTTTCTCGGAGATGAGCGAAAGCTTGCGGTTCTGCAGAAGATCTGATGACTGTATAATAAAGCGCAACGCCAGCAACTCAAATTGGCTGCGCCGTGGAACCGGGCGGGCGTGAAGCCCGCCCCTACAAGTCTTTTTCATCATAACGCCGCGTGACTTTATGCAAACATCGTAGGGGCGGGCCTTACGCCCGCCCGTTGCAATGCCTAAGTCAATGACACCGACCTGAAACGCCCATCGGCACATCTGTTCACATCACCCGAAACTGATGTCGCTTTTATCATACGGCTCTGCTGGTGATTCCAGGCGCCTAAAATGCCCAGCGGCATTTCGATCATCGGAATAAGGAAAGAAATTCGGATGTTGGTACCATGTCTGGTGCCTCTCATGTTTTCTGGCACTAGATTTGCTTTGTCACAGGTCGGCGTCAGTTCAGATTGAGCTGCCCGAAATGGCAAACCATCCGAAAAGGTGGGACGCAAAGCCGCTGGCCTAAATCCCCGACAGATTGGGGACATGGTAGCAGGGTTGCCGAAGGCAAACGAGTGCTCCTCCATAGGTTGCATCGGTTGTCTCAAAAAATTGCACCTTGGAGGTAGTACTATGTCAGCACGATCAGGCATGGCCGCCAAGAGATCCTTCGTCTGGGTCTTGGCCATCGGACTTCTTTTCACGTTTATCGCAACCGCACAGGCGGCCCAGGTCACCTTGGCCTGGGATGCCAATGACCCCACCCCGGACGGTTATCAACTCTACCAGAGAACCGAAGGCGGGACATATGATTATGCTGCTCCAGCCTGGAGTGGTACCGGTACATCCTGCAGCCTGGACAATCTCGCAGATGAGACCACCTATTACTATGTGGTTCGCGCCTACTCTGACGGCAGCGAAAGCGGTGACTCCAATGAGGTCACCTTCCGGTCCGAAACACCTGCACCTCAAAGCCATACCATAACGGCCTCTGCCGGAGCATACGGACAGATTACACCCTCCGGAGCGACGACAGTGACCGAAGGTGAAAGCCAGTCGTATGCCATCTCCGCTTTTAACGGTTTCCATATATCAGATGTGACTGTTGACGGCGTATCTGTCGGTGCGGTTTCGAGTTATACGTTCAATGCTGTGGGTGCAGATCACGCCATCAGCGCCAGTTTTGCCGTCAATACGTATACCATCAGTGCAACTTCCGGAAGCAACGGTTCTGTGTCGCCTGCGGGCAGCACCAGCGTGGCTTATAGCGGAAGCCAAGTCTACACCATCATCCCGGCAACCGGATACCATGTGGGCGATGTGCTGGTCGACGGGGCCTCGGTGGGGGCTGTCGACAGTTACACCTTCAGCAATGTGAGCAGCAGCCACACCATCAGCGCCAGCTTTGCAGCGAACAGCTATACGATCAGTTCAAGCAGCGGCGCCAACGGTTCTGTGTCGCCTGCGGGCAGCACCAGCGTGGCTTATAGCGGAAGCCAAGTCTACACCATCACTCCGGCAACCGGATACCATGTGGGCGATGTGCTGGTCGACGGGGCCTCGGTGGGGGCTGTCGACAGTTACACCTTCAGCAATGTGAGCAGCAGCCACACCATCAGCGCCAGCTTTACAGTGAACAGCTATACGATCTCTGCTACCGCCGGTCAGGGAGGATCGATCGATCCCGCCGGACAGGTGACGGTCAACGGCGGCGGCAGCCAGTTTTTTGCCATCAGTGCCGAAAGTGGCTACGAACTGGAATCGGTCATGATCGATGGCCAAAACATCGGCACCACGACTGGTTATACCTTTGATCAGGTGGCAGCGAACCATTCGATTTCGGTGCTGTTTAACCAGATCAATCAACAGCCGACGGCCGATGCGGGCCCGGACCAGAGTGTGGATGAAGCCCAGGAGGTGACCCTGAGCGGACTCAACTCGATGGATTCGGACGATGGCATTGCCTCATTTTCATGGCGCCAGATTCAGGGTGCCGGGGTCGAGTTGAGTGATACTGCGAGTGCCGAGACAACCTTCACTGCTCCGGACGTGGACGTTGAGGGTGAGGCCCTGGTTTTTGAGCTGATCGTTACAGACAACAGCGGCGCAACGGCAGTCGATAACTGTATCGTCAACGTCTCATGGGTGAATGAAGCGCCGACCGCGCAAGCGGGCGCAGACCTGAGTGTGACGGAAGGAGAGCAGGTGTTTCTGGATGCGGGCAACTCGGTAGATCCGGACAACGGTATCGCAACCTACCAGTGGCGCCAGCTCCAAGGTCCTTCGGTGGTTCTCTCCGACACCATGGCGGTTCGACCGACCTTTACGGCACCGCAGGTCGATCCCCAGGGCGCTTCGATTCTGTTCGAGCTGACCGTGACCGATGGCGGCGGGTTGCAAGATACGGATCGTTGCATCGTTACCGTGAGCTGGAGCAATACGCCGCCGACGGCCGATGCCGGTCCGGACCAGCAGGTCGAAGAGGGCCAGGAGGTATATCTGAATGGCTCTAACTCCATCGATTTGGATGATGGTATCGCCTCCTACCAGTGGCGACAGACAAATGGTTCCCCGGTAGTACTGTCCGATCCCACTGCGGTGCAACCCACCTTCTTTGCACCTGATGTGGCGTCCGAGGGGGTTTCCCTTACCTTCCAGTTGACTGTCACGGACAATGGCGGACTGCAGCACAACGACGCCTGTACGGTAAATGTCTCCTGGGAGAATGAGGCTCCAGTGGCTGCTGCCGGTGTAGACCAGACGGTCAGCGAGGGGGAGACAGTCCAACTGCATGCTGGAGATTCAACCGATGCCGATGATGGCATCAGCGCCTATCAGTGGAACCAGATCAGTGGACCTGCAGTAACGCTTTCCGATCCCCAAGGTGTGCAGCCGACGTTCAATGCACCGGATGTGGGTCCGGAGGGTGCATCCCTTGCCTTCCAGCTGACCGTGATCGACTTCAGCGGCCTGCAGAGCCAGGACGCGTGCATCGTCAACGTCACCTGGCAGAACATGCCCCCGATAGCCGATGCCGGTGCCGACCAGCAGGCAACTGCCGGTGAAACGGTCAGCCTCGATGGAACCGTCTCGGCGGATGGGGATGACGGTATCAGCAGCTATCGCTGGAAGCAGATCGGCGGTATGCCGGTCACCTTGCAGGATACGAGTGCATCTGCAACCACCTTTATGGCCCCCGACGTTGTCGCGGAGACCACCCTCGAGTTTGAGCTGACCGTAACGGACAGCGGCGGCCTGCAAAGTGTCGACCACTGCGAGGTAATGGTGCAAGCCGATGCGGCTCCGGTACTGGACACAACGCCTCCGGAGGTGACGATCACGGATCCGGACGCCGCGTTCGTCTTCATCCGCAAGTCGAATATCACCCTGCGTGGCGTCGCTTCCGATAACAAAGAGATTGTTCGCGTCGTTTGGCAAAACAGTCGCGGCGGCAGTGGAGAAGCCACCGGTACCACGGCCTGGGAGATCGTCGATTTAAAGTTGAGCCGCTGGTTCAATACCATCACCGTGACCGCATACGATGCAGCGGGAAACAATCAATCAACCACCCTTCAGGTCTTTGCAGGCATATGGCGATAATGATCTGCTGAGGGAAAAATCACCGACGGCGGAAGGGGTTCTTCCGCCGTCGTTTTCATAAGCAAGACGGCCAGGGAGGATCTCCCCGGCCGTTCTCTTTTTGTGGTCTGCCCGCTGAAAACAGATGGTCAGTCAGCTTCCTCGTTCCGGATCGGGAGCGGGCATGCTCCGGTCTCCCCTTGCCGGCGGGCGGCGATGCCTTTGGCGGCTGCAATGGAGCTGGCCGGGGTCGTAATGTTAGCGATGCGGTAGCGAATGGCCGCTTGGCGGATGTAGCTTCCGTCCTTTTGGCTCTGACCGCCAGTGGGGGTGTTGATGACCATCTGCACCCGTCCGCTCTTCATCTCATCAACCAGGTTGGGTCGTCCGAAACCGAGTTTGCGGACCACCTTGGATTGAATGCCGTTTTCAGCGAGCACCTCATGGGTGCCGCGGGTGGCCATAATTTCGAACCCCAGCTCCTGGAAGATGCGCGCCGGCTCAAGCAGGCTGGGTTTGTCTTCGTCGGTGACGGTGATCAGCACTGTTCCCTGCAGGGGCAGCGGCGTCTCTGCGGCTTCAAGTGCCTTGAAGTAGGCCATCCCAAACGAGTCTGCCATGGCCAACACGTCGCCCGTGCTTTTCATGCGGGTGCCCAAAAGCGGGTCCATTTGGGGAAAGACATTAAAAGGGAAGACCGCTGCCCGCACCCCGATACAGGGGGTATTCGAGTGCCTCTTTGCTACGATCTCCAGAGGCGCCCCGAGAATGAGGTGGGTGGCCAGACGGGCCACTGGAAGCTGGCTGGTCTTGGCGACCAATGCCATGTTGCGGCTCATGCCATAGGTTGCATCCAGGAGATAAACCGTGTCTCTGTAGATGGCGAAACGCAGATTGAAGGCGCCCCTTGCACCAATTTCCAAAATGACTTTGCGGGCGTACTCCACAATGGTCTCCGTATGTCGGGGAGCGATGCTGTATGGCGGCGAGACCCAAGCCGAATCCCCTGCATTCACTCCGGCCAGCTCGATGTGCTCCAGCACCGCAGCCACATGCACCGTGCCGGCATCGCTCAGAACCTCGGCCTGGGCCTCGATGGCAAACTCAAGGAAGCGCTGGATAAAGAGGGGATTGTCCTGGTCGATGGTGTGCAGATCCATGTACTCGTTAAGCATCTCGCTATTTGAGATCAATTGTGCCTGCTTGACACCATTGGCGTGGGCCGGTTCAACCAGTAGCGGAAAGTCGATCTCTGCCGATTTGGCCAGTGCTGCCTCCCGGTTGTGGACCAGGGCGGCTGAAGGCTGTGGGATGCCCAGCTCACGAATTCGGCTCCAGAGGGACGGCCTGCTCTGCAGCAGTTGCACCTGCTCGCCGGAAATGCCCATGATGGCAATGCCAGACCCGCTCAGTTCTGGGACCAATTCGTGACAGCTGGATCCTGCAAACTGAAAGATGATGCCTCCGGCATTCTCCGCATCAGCCACCGATCGCACGGAGGCCGCAGTGACCGCTTCGCAGTAGCATTTAGCGGGAAACGACGGCCCGGTGGTGAGGCTGGCAAGATTGGAGTTGATGATAACGGGACGGAAACCGGCTTCCTTTACTGCCTTGGCCGCATGGTAGAGGCCATGGTCGCATTCGCTGCCCTGTCCGATCTGTTCGGGACCGCTACCTAATAACAGAATGGTCCCCTTCGCTTGTGAATCGGATGTGTCAGTGAGATTGAACGTGCTGACGGGCGCAGGGATGTTTGAGGTTGTGCCGGCGGCAGTGCCGGAAGGGTCGCTTTCGAGCTCCTCCTTTACAACGAGTTGAAGCTGTTCGATAAACCCTGGCGCAATCTGGGTCCTTTGGGCCAGTTCATCCACCGTAGCGCCGCGGCGGAACGCTTCGCAGACCAACGCCGGTCTTCTGCTGTTCGGTATCGCCAGCAGGGAATGGAGGCGGTCATCGGTCATCGCCGCCACAGCCGGGGCGTCTGCCTGGCTGTAACGGTTCGTGTTGGATGCATACAGCGCTTTTTGCAGTGCCTCTTTGAAGCTGCGGCCCAGGGCCAGGCCCTGTCCGACGGATTGCATCTGGGGGCCGAGAAGATCCGAATGCGCTTCCAGTCTTTCAAATTCCCAACGCGGCCATTTAACCGCGACGATGTCGGTCTTCAAGGGCAGGGAGAGGGCGTAGGGCGATGGAATCCGGGGCCAGGTCAACCCTGCGGACAGAAGGGCTGCGATACGCCCGATGGCGATGCCGTATGCACGTGAAACGAGGGCGGAGGTTCTCGTGTAGCGCGGATGCACGGCAAGTATCAGCGATTGGTTCCCTTCCGACTGATATGCGAAACGGATGGTGGCACTGCCAACGATATTGAAGTGGTCTGCCACCGTTGCAGCCTGATCCTCCATGTGTTTTCGCATCTGTTCTGCAATGGTCTGGGGGGGGACGACGCCGATGGCGTCACCGGGGTGGACGTCGGCATTCTGCATATATTCAACGATGCCCACAGCCAGGGTGACACCTTCACCATCCCTTAGAATTTCCACTTCGGCCTGATGCCAGTCGCGCAGGGATGCCTCCACCGACAGCGTAATGCCATCCTCTTTGGCCATCGGGGCCACCTGGCTGCGCAGCTCATCCTGATTGTACACCAGGACGCCATCGGGGATGAGATTGGCATCGTCGCATCTGAGTGTGACCGGGAAGCCGATCTCCTGCGCTTTTTCAATGGCGGATTCGACATCGTGAATGGCGTGTACGGCAGGAGTGGCCATGCCGATCTCCGACAGGGTCGATGTCAACGCATCGCGCTCCAAAAGGGCCTGCAGGGACTGAATCGGCGTTCCCCATATCTGGGGGCGACGATCGCCTGTCCCGGCGTGCTGTTCCCACAGGACTGCCAGATGGAGACCTGTCCTTCCGCCAAAGATGGGGACAATGGCGTCGGGGCGCTCCTCATCAACGATGCGCTCGACCGTTTGTACGGTAAGCGGTTCAAGGTAGGCTCGGTCGACGATGTCGGTATCGGTTAACAGTGCGTTGGGATTGGCATCCACGGAGACGACCCGGCAGCCGGCTTCCTGAAGTGCAGAGGCGGCCTCTGCAGCGCCCTCGTCGCATTCGGCCGACTGCCCGATACGGGTCGGTCCGGCTCCGATTATCAGCACCTTCTTGTTCTTGAGAAGCGTCATCATCTCTCCTTTGCACTCGTGATCCGGATCGTACTGTGCCACGCTTAAAGCACGATATTGCGATCCTGAGAAACAAAGCAGGAAATCTAATGGTTGGTTGACCGAAAATCAAGCCAAATGTAAGTCTGCGTCGAATCTTTTGCCTCTTATATCTGATCCTTGCCTGCCTCCGGAGCGCCTTGTATCCAAGGCTATTCGCTTGACATGACGGCCGATTGACATTAAAAAAGCCAGTCTATCACAACGCACTCTGGAGGATGGAATGGACTATAAACAGACGCTCAACTTGCCGGCCACCGCGTTTCCCATGAAGGCCAACCTCTCCCAGAGGGAGCCTGAACAGCTCCAACAGTGGGAAGAGCGGAAGCTGTATGAAGAGACACGCGATGCTTCCAGCGGAAGGCCACCGTTCATTCTCCATGACGGCCCGCCCTATGCCAACGGCTATATTCATATCGGTACGGCCCTGAATAAAATCTTGAAGGATTTCATTGTACGCTCGCGCCAGATGGGTGGTTTCGATGCGGTCTACGTGCCGGGTTGGGACTGTCACGGCCTGCCCATCGAACACAATGTGGAGAAGGAGCTTGGATCTCGCAAAAAGGAGATGAGCCAGGCCGAAATCCGTAAACATTGCCGTACCTATGCGGAAAAATTCATCGACATCCAGCGCGACGAATTCAAGCGCTTGGGGGTACAGGGCGACTGGGAAGAGCCCTACCTTACCATGAACTACCCTTACGAGGCGATCATCGCCAAGGAGTGCTGCAAATTCGCCTTGAACGGCAGTCTTTTTCGCAGCAAGAAACCGATCTACTGGTGCTGCAGCTGCCAGACGGCACTGGCCGAGGCTGAGATTGAATACAAAGACGATACATCGCCCTCGATCTTTGTGAAATTCCCGGTTCTCGACGATCTGTCGCCCCTCTTGCCGGAGCTGTCGGGCCGGAAAGTCTTTGTCGTGATCTGGACCACCACACCATGGACGCTGCCGGCCAACCTGGCCATCGCCCTGCATCCCGATTTCACCTATGCCGCAGTGGAAACCGGCAGTGGTGAGGTGCTCATATTGGCCCGTGATCTCGTGGCCCAATGCATGGCGTCGTTCGGAATCGAGACGTATCGCGAACTCGGGACCTTTTCCGCAGCAGATTTGGAGAAGAAGCGTTGCCGGCATCCGCTCTACGACCGTGAATCCATTATCGTGCTTGGCGATCATGTCACACTCGAGGCGGGTACGGGTTGCGTACACACCGCCCCCGGGCACGGCCGCGAAGACTATGAAGTGGGACTGCACTATAACCTGGACGCCTACTCACCGGTGGATGACCGCGGATGCTTCACGGACGAGGTCGAAGCATTCAACGGCCAGTTCGTTTTCAAAGCCAACGGCCCGATCAGCGATGCGCTCGAAGAGAAGGGGGCCCTGCTGGCCAAAGAGGAGATCACCCACTCCTATCCGCACTGCTGGCGCTGCAAACGGCCGGTGATTTTTCGCGCCACCCCCCAGTGGTTTATCTCCATGGAGAAGACCGGACTGCGCAAGGCGGCCCTGGCGGCCATCGATCAGGTGGAGTGGATTCCGCACTGGGGCCGCGAGCGGATCTACGGCATGATTGAAAACAGGCCCGATTGGTGCGTGTCGCGCCAGCGTGCCTGGGGCGTGCCCATCACTGTCTTTTACTGCGCCAAATGCGGCGCCACCCATATGACCCCCGAACTGATGCAGGCCATCCACGATCTCTTCGTGGAACACGGAGCGGACGCATGGTTCGGCGAGGCGGCGGACAAGCTGTTGCCGCCAGGCACCACTTGCAGCCAATGCGGTGGAGACGCCTTTGAGAAAGAGACCGATATTCTGGACGTCTGGTTCGATTCCGGTACCAGCCATGCGGCTGTTCTCGAAGCGCGCGAAAACCTGCGGTGGCCGGCCGATCTCTATCTGGAAGGCACAGATCAGCATCGGGGCTGGTTTCACAGCTCGCTGCTGATCGCCATCGGCACACGCCAGGCGGCACCCTACAAGGCGGTCTTGACGCACGGTTTCGTGGTGGACGCCAAGGGAAAAAAGCAATCCAAATCGCTGGGCAATGTGGTCGCCCCGAAAGAGGTGATCAACCGATACGGTTCCGAGATCCTGCGAATGTGGGTTTCGGCGTCGGATTACAGGGACGACATCCGGATTTCAGACAAGATCCTCAAACAGCTGACCGATGCCTACCGCCGCATCCGCAACACCAGCCGGTTCCTGTTGGGCAATTTGAGCGACTATGATCCGGCCGACCATGCCGTTCCGACCGACCAACTGCTGGCCATCGACCGCTACGCCCTGCACAGCCTGCAGAACCTGATCGAACGCTGCAGGAATGCGTACGATGCGTATGAGTTCCATACCATCTACCATAGCCTGTACAACTACTGCACGGTGGATCTCTCAGCCTTCTATCTCGATATCCTGAAGGATCGTCTCTATACATCGCCACCCGATTCCAAGGAGCGCCGCAGCGCTCAAACGGTGCTGCACATCATCGCAGACAATCTGGCGCGTCTGATGGCGCCGATCCTGGTATTTACGGCCGAGGAGATTTGGCGCTACCTGCCCGGCGCGGACGAAAAGGTCGACAGCATCCATCTGGCCAGCATGCCCGAAGCGGATGATGCTCTGCGGGACGATCGACTGGCCGAACAGTGGCGCGCCATCCGATCGGTGCGCGGGGAGGTGGCCAAAGCCTTGGAAGAGGCACGGGCTGCCAAGCGGATCGGCCACTCTCTGCAGGCGGAGGTGAGTCTGGGCCTCGACAAAGCGCTCTACGAGAAGCTGCTCCCCTACGCGGAGGAGCTGCGATCGATTCTCATCGTATCGAGAGCCGAAATGAGCGAAGGCGAGTTTGAAGAGGGCTACCGAAATCCGGAAACCCCGGGTGTGACTGTAAAGGTTGCGCCATCGGCATCGGAGAAGTGTGAACGCTGCTGGGTGCACGATCCCTCTGTCGGCAGCCTGACCGACCACCCGACGCTCTGCGAACGGTGCCACGGGAACCTGAAGCGCATGGGGCAGGTGTCATGACAGGTGACCGGGCACAAGAGTGGAAAGATGCCGTGATGGTGCAAAAATATCTGCGGTTCAGCATTATCGGCTTCGGCGTGGTCCTGCTCGACCAGGTGACCAAAATATTGGTGATGCACTACATGCCGTTGCACGATTCGATCACCATCATTCCCGGCTTTTTCAGCTTGACCCATGTGCACAACCCCGGCGGCGCTTTCGGATTTATGGCCCAGAACAGTTCTCCTCTGCGGCACTGGCTCTTTCTGTTGGCCGCCTTCTTCGCCTTGGGTATGATTCTCTACTTCTATCACCAGACGCCCAGGTCGCATCCCTTCTTCGGGTTTGCCCTGGCACTGATTTTCGGCGGTGCCATCGGAAACCTGATTGACCGACTGCGTTTTGGAGAGGTGATCGACTTTCTGGATGTCTATGTGGGCTATCTGCACTGGCCCACGTTTAATGTGGCCGACAGCGCCGTCACCGTAGGTGTGATCATTTTTCTATCCCACGTCATTACGAAAAAGATGCCGCTGTAACAGGCCCTCTCTTTGTCAAACGATAGAAGCGCCACAGCACCGCTAACGGCGAGTCCTTAATTACATCCTCGCGACGCCATGACTGAAATCGCCTATAGACAGATCTCCGATTACCTTAAAAAGACGGCTCTGCCGGAGATCCCGGCGGTCTGCATGATCCATGGAGAGCCATCGCTTGTCGAGCAGTGCACAGGGCCTCTGGTCGAACATCTGCTTGCCGGCGCCGACAGGGAGATCAACTGCGAGGTGATCGATGGGCTGATGGAGAACGTTCCCGATCTTCTGGAGAGCCTCAACACCTACGCCATGATGGCCGGTTCGAAGGTGGTCTGGTTCAAAGATGTCAAGCTGTTCGACACCGCAGGCCGCCACCAGCGCATGTTCGACCAGATCGTGCAGGCTTATGAAGCGGACAACCTTAAAAAGGCGGCCAGGGCATTTTTAAGCCTCTGTGTCCAACTGGGAATCGAAGCTCCGGGAGAGATGACTGCGGGCAGACAATACCCCGGTGAGTTGAAACCGCTCGTCGATGCGTTGGGCAGTGACGGTGTCAAACGGCTGAGCGACCACATCCATGAACAGGGGTGGGCCGCCAATGCCTCCGCCGACTATCTTCAGGCGTTGATCGATGCCATTGGAAAAGGGTTTCCGCCCGGCCATTTTCTGCTGATCACCTCCGGCAGCAAGGTGCCCAAAAATAGAAAATTTTACAAAAGCGTTGCGGCCAAAGGGGTTGTGGTCGACTGTCACGTGCCCCTGGGTGAACGCAAAGCCGATAAGGCGGCCCAGGAGACGGTGCTCAGAGAAATTGCGGAGCACGCCCTGGCCAAGGCCGGAAAAAAAATGGCCCCGGGGTTGTTCAATCTTATGGTCCAGCTCACCGGGTTCGACCCGGCCACCTTCAAAAACAATATCGAAAAGCTGATCGATTTCACTGGCCGGCGTGCCGATATTTCGCGGGAGGATATCACCAGCGTTCTTAAACGGACCAAAAGCGACCCGATCTATGAAATGACCAACGCCGTCGCCGAGCGCAATGCACCATCGGCCCTCTTTTACATGCAAACACTCTTTGAGAATGACTTTCACCCGCTTCAGATATTGGCTGCCCTATCGAATCAGATTCGAAAATTGATGATCGCCAAGGCGTTTGCACGCAGCGAATACGGCCGCAGCTGGAGCAAGGGGCTACCCTATCCCCAATTTCAAAAGCGTGTTTTAGGGGAGGTTCAGCGCTACGATGCCCATGTGGCCAAGGCGCGCCTCGATTGGAGACGAACCGATGACATGGATCCGGACGAGGGGCCCAAAAAGGGTGCGAAAAAAGCCGATATGGAGCTGGCCCTCGCGCCTAATCCCGGAAATGCCTATCCGGTATTTCAGACCCTGGTCAAGTCGGAAAATTTCAGCCACAAGGAGTTGGTGGAAACCATGATGCACATAAGTGAAGCCGATGTGCGCCTCAAATCCTCGGGCCAGGACCCCAAACTGGTCGTCAAGCATCTGGTAATGGGGATTTGCCGTGGATCGGAAAACGCGCAAACGGTGTAAGGGAGAGTGCGATTCTTTCCGCCGGCCACTCGATACATGGGGCCGGCGCAAATCACATGTGGTTTAATGATTGAAACAAAAGACCCCGGTATGTTATCAGTCCAGGATCATTTCCCCCTTGCCAGATAACTGACCGGGAAATGGGGTTCGTCTCACCGTAGATTCCAAGAGAAGGAGGATGTTATGCGTACATTGAGGGCAACTCTGATTTTGATGCTATCGGTCCTGCTTGTGACGGTTTTTATCTCATGCGGCAAGAAGCGCGAGACGATCATCAAGATCGGTATCAACGCGCCCATCACCGGGGATATACCCAAGGTGGGGGAGGGCAGCAAGTATGCGGCCCAGATGTGGCTTGAAGATATCCAAAAAGCAGGCGGTCTTCAGGTCGGGGACAAGAAGTACCCGGTGGAGTTGGTGATCGAGGACAACGAGTCCAAGGCCGAATCGGCGGTCAAGGCCAACACCAAGATGATTTCTGAGGATGGCGTCTTGGTGATCATCGGACCCCAGTCCTCCAAGCAGGCCATTCCGGCCGGCGGTGTGGCCAACGACTACCAGACGCCGATGATCAGCCCGTGGTCCACCAACCCCGACACGACCAAGGATCGCCCCTTCGTTTTTCGCGGCTGCTTTCTCGATCCGTTCCAGGGACCGGTCGTGGCCAAGTTCGTCAAAGAGGAGTTGGGGTTGACCAAGGCAGCTGTGCTGTACGATGTGGCCAGCGACTACCCCAAGGGGCTGGCTGAATTTTTCAAAAAGGCCTGGGAAGACCTCAATGGCCCTGACTCGGTCGTGGCCTATGAGAGCTTTACGACCAAAGATACCGACTTCAGCTCCCAGTTGACCAAGATCAAAGACAGCGGAGCGGAATTTCTGTTCGCGCCCCAGTACTACAACGAAGTCGCCCTGATCGTGAAGCAGGCCCACGAGCTGGGATTTGACAAGCCCATTATCGGAAGTGACAGCTGGGGCTCAGCCGAGACGGTCAGCCTTTGCGGCGAAGATTGCTACGGCCTCTTTTTCAGCACCCACTACGCGGCCGCGGGGGCCCAGGGTGCCACCAAGGCTTTCATTGATCGCTATCAGGAAAAACATGGCTACGTTCCCGATGACGTGGCGGCGCTCACCTGGGACGCCATTCGGTTGGCGCAGCAGGCCATTGAAAATTCGGGCTCGTTGAGCGGCGA
This sequence comes from uncultured Desulfatitalea sp., assembly GCA_963668675.2. Lineage (GTDB taxonomy): Bacteria > Desulfobacterota > Desulfobacteria > Desulfobacterales > Desulfosarcinaceae > Desulfatitalea. Next base: position 390,382 of record CAXXMB010000001.1, read on the forward strand.
CGTTAAAAAGGATCGTGTCGCGGTGCGCGACCAGTTGGCCAAGATCAAGGATTTTGCCGGTATTACGGGCAACATGACCTTCACCGAAGAGGGCGATCCGATCAAGTGCGCGGTGATCGTGCGCATCAGCGATCAGGGTGAATACGAGTTCTACAAGCAGGTTTGCCCCTAGTCACGTGAGCACTCAATTCCAAATCTATATGTAAAAAGGATCGTAGGGGCGGGGTTTATCCCCGCCCTTGCGCCCATATCGCAAGACGGTCACCCAGCGGCCGAAGGTGAATCAGGAGCGCGGGCATGGATTTTTTTCTGCAGAATGTGATCAATGCACTGCAATGGGGCAGTTTCTACGCCCTGATTGCCCTCGGCTATTCCATGGTCTACAGCATTTTGATGCTGTTCAACTTCACCCATGGCGATATTTTCATGACCGGCACCTACATCGGCTTTGGTGTGGCCACGGGCCTGCTGGCCCTTACGGCCGCCGTGAGCTGGTCCCTGCCCGGGTGGCTGCTGCTCGTGTTGACCATCGTCATCTCCATGTTCATCACCTCGTTTTTAGGGGTCGTGGTGGAGCGGGTCGGATACCGCCCGCTGCGCGATGCTCCCCGGGCATCGGCGGCCATCACCGGCCTGATGATCGGCATCATGCTCGAGTACGGCAATCTGGCGGTGCTTGGCACGCGGCGCCTCAAATTCCCCACGATCATCGAGACCGTTACCTACGATGTCGGCGGGGTCTTTCTGACCAACAAGAAGATCCTGATCGTAGGGGTTGCGCTGCTGCTGATGATCGCTCTGCACCAATTCATCCAGAAGAGCCGGTGGGGGATGGCCATGCGGGCCATGTCCTACGACTTCCAGGTGGTGCCTTTGATGGGGGTGTCGCTCAACGTCATCGCACCGCTCACCTTTGCCATCGGTTCGGCCCTGGCTGCCGCCGGCGGCATACTCTACGGAATGGCCTATCCCGTGCTTGATCCTTTCATGGGGATACTGCTGGGCTGGAAATCTTTTGTCGCCGCCATTCTCGGCGGTCGGGGATCCATATTGGGAGCGGCCCTGGCCGGATTCCTGCTCGGCTTCATTGAAATTTTTACAGCCATGGTATTTCCTTCAACCTTCAGAGACCTCATCGCCTACAGCATTATTCTGCTGATATTGACATTCCGGCCCTATGGGTTCTTCGGACAGGCGCACAGTACCCAATTGAGGTTATGAGAAAGCAGACGCAAGGCACTGCATGGAAAGAACCCAACACTCCATATCGTCTTCTGAATCGCTGTTGAAGATGCTGTCCTTTATCCGGCGCTCGCTGGCTGTCGTTCCCGCGCTCGGTTGGCTGATCGGCATTCTGTGTGCGGTCCTGATCGAATACTTCTTCGGGGATACCTTGGCGGTGATGCTCTACCTGCCTAAAGTGCCGGCCCTCTTCGGCAGCACCATGGTGTTGAAGCAGCCATTGATTTTTCCGTGGGCGGTTCTCTTTGTAATCATCGTCTACGTGCTGCCCGTCGCCGTGATCGCTTGGCTATCGGTCGGCTGGACGAATCGTGCTGCCGCAGCGCTGTCCCGCATCCCGATTTGGGTCTCTGTCCTGCTGCATTTGGGATTGCTCTACGCTGTGCTGCATGTCTGGACCGAAGCCAGCGACTACCGCCTGCAGGTCGCCAAATTGATCATGATCGCCGTGATGCTGACGCTGAGCATCAACGTGATCAATGGATACATGGGGGAGTTTTCCTGCTCTCATCCGGGTTTTATGGCTTTAGGGGCCTACGCCTCTTCGATTTGCACCCTGCTGCTCTTCAAACAGGACCGGCTCTTCGGAGCGGCCCTTCTTCCGGAGAGCTTGGGACCGATCTTCTTCCCGGTGGCGCTTGTGATCGGCGGTGCCGTAGCAGCCGCGGGTGCCTTGATCGTGGCAATCCCTTCGTTCCGTACCCGGGGCGACTACCTGGCGATCATCTCCCTGGCCTTCATGTTCATTGTAAAGAGCGCCATCGAAAACATCGAACCCATCGGCGGGCCGCGCGGTATGGGCGGGCAGCCGCACTGGTCGACGCTTCCGGCCGTATTTGCCGGGATGGCCGCCTGCATTTGGATCATCAACAACTTTGTGCGCTCGACCATGGGAAAGGCGCTCAATGCCGTGCGCGACAACGAGATCGCGGCCGACGCCATGACGGTCAATACGCGCCGTACAAAGATGGTGGCCTTCCTGTTCGGCGCGTTCTGGGCCGGCGTTGCCGGCGGATTCTATGCCCATGAAGTGCGCCATGTGACCCCGGGCAGCTTCGGCATTCAGCAACTGGCCGAGATTCTGGCCATGGTCTACTTCGGCGGCCTCAATTCGGTGGTGGGGTCCATCGTCGGCGCGGTCAGCATCAGCATGATCAGCGAAATTCTCAAACCCCTGGGCCTCTATAAGTGGATCATCATCCCCTTGATCCTGGTGCTGGTGATGATCTTTCGGCCGACGGGTTTGGTTGCCTTCCGGGATTTTGACATCAAGAAGATATTAGGGGCCAGAAGATGAGCGCTGCCGTTGAGAAAAAGCCGTTGCTGCAGGTTGAGGGGATGACGCACTACTTCGGTGGTTTGCGTGCCGTATCCGAATACAACCTGACCATCGCCCCGGGGCAGATCCACGGCCTGATCGGACCCAACGGTGCAGGCAAAACGACCATTTTCAACTTGATCACCGGCATCCACACACCCACAAAGGGCGATATCCTTCTGGCGGGTGAGAGCCTGCTCGGTTTGCGCCCACACGAAATTGCGAGCCGCGGTCTAGGGCGCACCTTCCAGAACATGTTGCTCTGGCGCCATATGACCGTATTGGATCATGTGAAGCTGGCCCACTACTCCCAGTTGAAGTATGGACTTGCCGGCGCGTTCCTTGGATCACGCCTGCGACATCAAGAGGAGAAGAGGGTGGAGGAGAATGCGTTTCATCTGCTCGAAACCTTCGATGTGGCCCGCTTCGCCGATCAGATCGTGACCAACCTGCCCTATGGTGTGCAGCGTCGGGTGGAGATGGCCAGGGCCATGGCGATCCAGCCCAAAATTCTCTTTCTCGATGAACCCACGGCCGGTATGACGCCAGAGGAGCTGGTGCAGATGATCGGGATCATTCGAAAGATCCATAGCGAGTTCAGGGTGGCCATCCTGCTGATCGAGCACAGGCTCAAATTCGTCATGGAACTTTGCCAACGGATCCAGACACTCGTGTTCGGCGAGGTCATTGCAGAGGGCACGCCCGAAGAGATCAAAAACAACCCGGATGTCATCGAGGCCTATCTGGGCAAGGAAGAGGTCGCTTGATGCAGTTGACAGTGGACAATTTGCATGTCGCCTACGGCCAGATCAAGGCGTTGCACGGACTGAAGTTTTCCATCGAACAGGGTGAGATCGTCTGTATCATCGGCGCCAACGGCGCCGGGAAAAGTACTACTCTGCGGGCCATATCGCGGCTGGTGGAGGCCGATAAAGGCTCCCGGATGGAATTCGAGGGCAAAGAGCTGATGAAATACCCGCCGGACAAAGTGGTCAGCCAACTGGGCATCTCCCACGTCCCCGAAGGCCGTCGGCTCTTCGGCAACCTGACGGTGAGTGAGAATCTTCAACTGGCCACCTTTGCCCGCAAAGACCGTGCATTGATCAAAGAGAATCTCAAGACCGTCTTCGACATCTTCCCGAGGCTCCTCGAAAGGGAGTCCCAGCTCGCAGCCACCCTCAGCGGCGGCGAACAGCAGATGCTGGCCGTGGGCAGAGCCTATATGACCGGCCGCAAAATGATGCTGCTGGACGAACCCTCCATGGGGCTTGCTCCCTTGATGATGCTCTCCATGTTCGATGCCCTCAAAGAGATCAACCAGGCCGGAACCACCATCCTGCTGGTCGAGCAGAACGCCCGCCTGGCCTTGAAGTTTGCCCAGCGCGGCTATGTGATCGAGAACGGAAAGATTGTGCTGGAGGGCGAATCCAAGTCTCTGCTGGAAAATCCGGAAGTCAAGAAAGCTTATCTGGGGGGATGAGGCGGCTTTAGTTTAATCTGGGCGGGGATAAACCCCGCCCCTACGAAATATGATTCCAAACGTTGTGATTGAACAGCCGAAACGTAAAAGAATCCGTTTGAATGCAGCAGCATATAGACAAAATCATCCTTTTTCTATAACCATATCGACGTTTAATAAGTATCCATGGTTTCAGATACACCCAAAATTGGCAGAAAAACTTTCGGCGACCATTCTGGATGTGTCTGCTGCACACGGTACGCTCGTGTATGCATGGTGCATCATGCCGGATCATGTGCATTTACTGTTACAAGATAGCGATATTGTCGCTTTTGTCAGGATGATAAAGGGGAGAGTTTCGCCATATAGCAGGCGTCTTGAACCGGGGCGAAAGCTCTGGCAACGTAGTTTTTATGATCATGCACTGCGGTCCGAAGAGACAATTTTCGACGTGGCTCGTTATATCTTTGGCAATGCAGTAAGGGCGAAATTGGTAACAGCAGCATCAGACTATCCATTGTCCGGTTCGCTCGTCTGGCCAAAGTGGAGGCAAAAGCTAACCGACTCGTAGGGGCGGGGTTTATCCCCGCCCGCGAACGGCTAACCCACTCGTAGGGGCGGGGTTTATCCCCGCCCGTATGTAGCAGGATTTTTTCGGTTATTTGATATGGTAGCACCTTCCACTATCTACAGCCGGAAAAAGCGCAGGAGCAAAAATGATAAAAGCAGGTGTTATCGGAGCCTCGGGATACGCCGGGGCGGATTTGGTGCGTATTCTTGCGGGTCATCCGCAGGTCTCTCTCGCCTCTTTGACCTGCCGGACGGATGCCGGGAAGCGATTCGACGAGATCTACCCGGCCATGACCGGTTGGGTCGACCTGGTTTGCGAAACATATGACGTTGAAAAGCTGGCCCAAGCCGTGGACGTGGTTTTTACCGCGCTGCCCCACCAACTGCCCATGGGCATCGTCCCCGAACTGCTGGACAAGGGGTTGCGTATCGTCGATTTGTCGGCCGACTTCCGCTTCAAGGATCCCAAGCGGTACGAGGCCCACTACCAGGCTCACACCGCTCCGGATTTGTTGGCGCAGGCCGTTTACGGGCTCTGTGAAGTCTATGCGGATCAAATCAGAGGCGCCGAGCTGATCGGCAATCCGGGCTGTTACCCTACCAGCTTGCTCCTGCCCCTTGTCCCTCTGATCAAGGCAAACCTGATCGATACCGACCTGCTCATTGCCGACGCCAAATCGGGTGTCAGCGGGGCAGGGCGCGGTGCCAACCAGACCACCCATTTCTGCCACGTAAACGAGTCGTTTAAGGCTTACAAGGTCGGTGGCCATCGCCACACGCCTGAGATGGAGGCGATCCTGTCCGAAGCCGGTGGGCACCCGATTCATTTGAATTTTGTCCCCCATTTGGTTCCCATGACGCGGGGAATGGAGACCACGATTTATACCCAGCCTCGCAACGGAGTGACCATTGACCAGATCGCGGATTGCCTGCAGACGTTCTATGAGGGGCGGCCTTTCGTAAGACTGCGCGGTGAAACACCGCCGGACACGCTGAACGTCAAAGGGACCAACTGCTGCGACATAGGGTATAAGCTGGATCATCGCAACGGGCGGTTGATCCTGATGTCCGCCATCGACAACCTGGTGAAAGGGGCGGCAGGGCAGGCGGTCCAAAACATGAATATCATGTTCGAGTTGGATGAAACGGAAGGCTTGGATGTTTGCCCTTGCCCACTGTGATTTCTTGACATCAATCCCGATATGAAATAATGGGTTAGACCATATCAATAACCGAAACTACATCTTCAAAACGAATCACGATAGATATAGGGGATACCCCAAAATTCAACCATTCTGAAAGGAGAGAAGAGCAGATGACCGCACAGCTTATCAAGGGCACAGAGATTAGGGAGCAAATCCTTGAAGAGATTACTGCCGAAGTGGCTCAAATCAAGGAGAAGCACGGAGTGGTTCCCGGGTTGGTCACCATACTGGTGGGCGAAAATCCGGCCTCCATCTCCTACGTCACCCTGAAGATCAAGACGGCCCACAGGGTCGGGTTCACCGAGATCCAGGACAGCCAACCGGTGGACATTTCAGAAGAAGATCTGCTCACCCTGATCGACAAGTACAACAAGGACGATAAAATCAATGGCATCCTGGTTCAGCTGCCCCTGCCCAAGCACATCGATGAAAAGAAGGTGCTCAATGCCATCGATCCGGACAAAGATGTGGATGGTTTTCATCCGGTCAACGTCGGGCGCCTGATGATCGGCGGCAAAGAGGTCAAGTTTCCGCCCTGTACGCCTGCCGGCATCCAGGAGATGATCGTGCGCGCCGGTGTTGAGACCAGCGGCGCAGAGGTGGTGGTTGTGGGACGCTCCAATATCGTCGGCAAACCGATTGCCAACATGATGGTCCAGAAGGGACCGGGCGCAAATTCCACCGTAACCGTGGTTCACACACGCACCAAGGATCTGGCCGCCCATTGCCAACGGGCCGATATCCTGATCGTTGCTGCCGGCGTGCCCAACCTGGTCAAACCCGAGTGGATCAAACCCGGCGCTTGCGTGATCGATGTGGGCGTTAACCGCGTGGGTGAGAAGATCAGCGAAAAGACCGGTAAGAAAATTGCAATCCTGCGCGGCGACGTTGATTTCGATACAGCCAAAGAGATCGCTGGTTTCATTACACCGGTGCCTGGCGGGGTTGGACCGATGACCATCACCATGCTGATGCTCAACACGCTCAAGTCTCTCAAGTTCAAACTGGGATTGGAATAGATTTAGATTTGGGTATCCATCGGGCCCAGAGGGCACAGAGCTGTCGCTGTCAGGGCAATGGGTGGGTGCCTCTCGAACGGTTTAGAGGGATAGATACGCGGGCGGGTGAACCCCGCCCGCGTATATAGCGAAAACCCAACAAATTCAAAAGCAAAGAGCCGTCGAGGTTGACAGGTACCCGACCGTATGATATTTTGACGCCATCTCTAATCGACAATAAGTTTAACCACCTGAATTTTCATCGTATATAATGGTTTGGCGAAACAAGGGAGTTCAGGTGTTCAATATAGATATCAAATAGATTCAGGTGCTAATTCAGCCGGGACGCCATCGTCTGACGGTGAAGCGTTGTCAGACGAACGCTCTGCACACTGCAGACACCGGCAAACCAACCGTTAGCAGTTTCTCCAAGCGCCCATATTTAGAGCAGATCCGATCAGCACAGGTTTGATTATGAAACAAAAGCTCTCTCTTATTGTCCTGGGTGGTTCCGGTTCGAAAATCAGGCAGATTCATCTGACGGGCAGACACGCCGCTTTTTTGGCATTGGCCGTCTGCGTGACCGTCACAACCCTCCTGTATGGTGCTGTAGACTACGTGGTCATGCGCTCCGAGATGACCGATAAAGGGATGATTGAACGGCAATTGGCAGCCCAAAACGAAGAGGTGTCGCTGCAGAGGCGCCAGATCGAGAAATTTGCCCAGGATATCAATGACCTTAAGGCGCGGATCGTTCTACTCGATAGATTCGAAAAGAAAATCAGGCTGCTTGCCAACATCGATCAGCCTGGAGATACAGATGGACTGTTCGGTGTAGGCGGTTCAACTCCGGATGATCTCGATCCCAAGGTGGAGGTAAATCAGGCACAAAACAGGCTCATCAAGGATATGCACCGGCAGGTCAAAGTGCTCTCCAATGCCTCCGCAAAACAAGAGAGTACGTTGACGCTGCTCTTGGGCCAACTGGAGGAGCAGAAGAATGTGCTGGCGCACACACCGGCCATCCGACCTGCACAGGGATGGATTACCTCCCGATTCGATTACCGTGTTTCCCCGTTCACCGGGCGGCGGGAGTTCCACAAGGGAATCGATATCGCCAATCGTAAAGGTACCCCGATCGTCGCTACTGCTGATGGCGTCGTCTCCTTTATGGGCGACAAAGGCTCGCTGGGCCAGGTTGTGATCATCGACCACGGTTACGGCATCGTGACCCGTTATGCCCATATCGATAAGGGGCTGAAACAGAGAGGAGAGCGGGTCCGTAGAGGCGATGTGGTCGCGCTCATGGGAAATACCGGGCGCAGTACCGGCCCCCATCTGCACTATGAGGTGCGATTGAACGGCGTTCCGGTCAATCCGACAACCTACATTCTCAATTGACCGGCTGATCGTGCCACCCGTCATCGAAAATCCCACCCCATCATTATCGAACAGCAGTTGAGAGACCGTGCGGCCGCCCGCTGTCCGCAACCATAGAATTGCCTTGAGTCTGCCTGGAAAATATTTTAGGCTGGCCGTGATTTCATCAGGAGCGACCGCAAAGTGACCTCTTTCGCAGCAAGAAATCCGGCCGCTCCAAAGGCAATTTGCAATTATTGAGTGCTCTTTCCGTCATGGCGGATCATGTCCGGCATGACGGTATGATGACTTTCTACGAGTTCGTCATCATTGAAATAGACAAATCCCAGGAAGGACTTTAATCCTCATGGTAATGAAACTGCTCACCAGTCTCTTTGGAAGTAAAAACGAGCGGGAAATCAAACGGCTTCAACCCATAGTGGAGCAGATCAATCAGCTCGAGCCCCGGATTCAGGCATTGAGCGATGATGAGCTGAGGGCTCAGACAGCCAAACTCAAAGAGGCCGTTGCAAACGGCGCCGACCTGGACAGCCTGCTGCCCGAGGCATTTGCCACGGTTCGGGAAGCTTCTGTGCGTACATTGCAGATGCGCCATTTCGACTGCCAGATGGTCGGTGGCATGATTCTGCACAAAGGCCGTATCGCCGAGATGAAGACGGGGGAAGGCAAAACCCTCGTGGCCACGCTGCCCGCCTATCTCAATGCATTGACCGGCAGAGGCGTTCATATCATTACCGTAAACGACTACCTGGCCAGCCGCGATACGGAGTGGATGGGCCAGATCTACACCTTCCTGGGGCTAGAGGTCGGCACCATCGTGCATGGCATGGATGACCAGGAACGAAAGAGAGCGTACGGCGCTGATATTACCTATGGAACGAACAACGAATTCGGTTTCGACTATCTGCGCGACAACATGAAGTTCGATATCGAATCGATTGTCCAGGGCGATCTGCACTTTGCTATCGTGGATGAGGTGGACAGTATCCTGGTCGACGAGGCCAGAACTCCGCTGATCATATCGGGGCCTGCCGAGAAATCGACCCATCTCTATTACCAGATCAATGGTATCGTTCCCCAATTGAAGGCGGAGTCCCACTACACCAAAGACGAAAAGGCGCGCAGTGTCACCTTGACCGAGGAGGGCGTTGCCGCGGCCGAACGGCTGCTTCAGGTTGATAATCTATACGATCCCGCGAACATCGAGATTCTGCACCACATCAATCAGGCCCTGAAAGCCCATACCCTTTTTCAGCGGGATGTGGACTACATCGTCAAAGAGGGGCAGGTCATCATTGTCGACGAATTCACCGGCCGCTTGATGCCGGGGCGCCGATACAGCGAAGGTCTGCACCAGGCGCTCGAGGCCAAAGAGAACGTCAAAATAGAGAACGAAAATCAGACCCTGGCCACCATCACATTTCAGAACTACTTCCGCATGTACGACAAGCTGGCCGGTATGACGGGCACCGCCGACACTGAGGCCGCCGAGTTTAAAAAAATATACGACCTGGATGTCAACGTTGTACCGACCAACAAGCCCATGATCCGCATAGACAACGCGGACATGATTTTCAAAACCCGCCGTGAAAAGTACGAAGCCGTGCTCGATGAGATCGAAGAGCTTCATAAAAAGGGACAGCCGGTGCTGGTCGGCACCATCTCCATCGATGTCTCCGAGCAAATTGCCAAAAAGCTTAAAAAACGCGGCATCCAGCACGCCGTGCTCAACGCCAAGAACCACGAGGCCGAAGCCGAAATTATCTCTATGGCCGGTCAGAAGGCTGCGGTGACCATCTCCACCAACATGGCCGGGCGCGGTACCGACATCAAATTGGGAGAAGGGGTGACCGAGTTGGGCGGCCTGCACATTTTAGGCACTGAACGGCATGAGAGTCGGCGCATCGACAACCAGTTGCGGGGTCGCTCCGGAAGGCAGGGGGATCCAGGATCGTCGCGATTCTACCTCTCTCTGGAGGACGATCTGCTGCGTATCTTCGGAGGGGCGCGTATCGGCGGCATCATGGAACGGCTCGGCCTGCAGGATGGCGAGCCCATCGAACATGGACTGATCAGCCGAGCCATCGAAAATGCGCAAACCAAAGTGGAGGGGCACAACTTCGATATCCGCAAGCATCTCATCGAATACGACGATGTGATGAACCAGCAGCGTGAAGTGATCTATCGGCAGCGGCGCGAACTGCTGATGGGTGAAGATATCCACGAAACGATCCTGGACATGATCAGTGAGAAGGCGGACGAAATCGCCGCCCAATACAGTGACGAACGCGCATTGCCCGAAGATTGGGACTTGCAGGGACTCTCCGATGCCGTGTTCAAGCAGTTCAACTACCGATTGAAATCATTTGAAGCCGATACCCTCGACGGCTTGAACGAAGAGGGACTGGCCCAGGAGATTATCGACCAGACAGTGGCAGTGCACAAGGAGCGACAAGTGCTGTTCGGTGAAAACGCCATGCGGCACCTCGAGCGCGTGGTCATGCTGCAGACCGTGGACAACCTTTGGAAAGACCATCTGCTGAGCATGGATCACCTCAAGGAGGGCATCGGCTTGCGTGGCTATGCCCAGCAAAACCCCCTGATCGTTTACAAAAAAGAGGGGTTCGAGATGTTCCAGGATCTGATTGAACGCATCAAAGAGGAGACCCTGGGAATTCTTTTCCGCATCCAGTTGGCCGAACCCGCCTCATTGACCGAGATGCAGCAGCAGCAGGACCAGGAGTTGGTCTTTTCGGGAGGAGGCGATGGCCCGTCACCTAAAAAGAAACCGGTGCGCCGCAGCAATGACAAGGTGGGCCGCAACGATCCTTGTCCTTGCGGCAGCGGCAAGAAGTACAAGAAGTGCTGCGGGCGATAAACGCCAACGGAATCACCAATAGAATGATGCATATCGGGATTATCTCTGACACACACGGATTTTTAAGCAAGTCGGCAGTCGATGCATTGAAAGGCGTGGACCACATTGTGCATGCAGGCGACGTCGGCGGACCCGAGATTCTCCAAGCGCTCAACCTGATCGCACCGGTCACTGCGGTGCGCGGCAACACGGACGGCGGCAGTTGGGCCAAGCAGTTGCCGCCAACCAATATGATCTCGATAGAAAATGTGACACTCTATGTCCTGCACGACCTGCACACGCTCGATATCGATCCTGAAACGGCCGGTATCACGGTTGTCATCAGCGGTCATACCCACCAACCCGAAATCAAAAACGCAAACGGTATCCTCTACTTCAATCCCGGCTCTGCCGGCCAGGCCAGAAATGGCGGCCCATTGAGTATCGGCCGGATCACAATATCGGACAGCGGCAGCCATCCCGAGATCATAGTTCTGAGGCAATAGAAATCGGGATGAACCCGCAGAAAGTTCTTCGAAACGGTACACTGCATAAGTCCCCCTTTTCCAAAGGGGGATTTAGGGGGATTTTAAGTTGTTAGAAAAATAGTCAATAGGTTGCAGTCAATGCGAACCCAGCAAAATCCCCCCCGGCCCCCCTTTGAGAAAGGGGGGAGACGGTACCGGGAAATGCTTTGCCAAACGGTACAACGTTCATCAACTCGCCTGGATGCCGGGTCAAGCCCGGCATGACGGGTAAGTGGCTCTGCACTGTTATGGCCTTCCCGATTAAAGAATTTGCCTATCGGATCGATAATCTATTCAAACAAAACAGAGACGGGGGCTTTCGTATCTATACAAATTCAACCCCTTTACAAACTCCGAACCTGATGCTTATAATTGACTTCAGCCGAGAATGAAGCAGAAGAAAGCCGTTGACGATACGATCACATGAGTCAATATCTGCCCGAAACCATAGGGGATGTTAATGCCAAGACCGAACATGACCTCAATGAACCGGCCATGTACAAAGTCTTGCTTCACAACGACGACTACACAACCATGGAGTTCGTCGTCCAGGTCCTCATGGTGGTTTTTCACAAATCCGTCGAGGATGCGACCCGCATCATGCTCAATGTACACAAGCAGGGAATCGGTGTGTGCGGCTTGTTTACCTACGACATTGCAGAGACCAAAGTCGAGACCGTCACGCGAATGTCCCGTGACAACGGACATCCTTTAAAATGCACCATGGAGAAAGCATAAGACCATGATCAGCAAAGAGCTTAGCGTCACATTGGGATTCGCTGTCCGAGAGGCCAAACGCCGCCGCCATGAGTATGTCGGCATCGAGCATATTCTGTATGCGATTCTGCATGACAGCAACGGCCTGGAGATCGTTGGCGGTTGCGGCGGTGATGTGGAGCACCTGAAGCAGGCCCTGGAAAATTTTTTCAGTGAGAAGATGGAGGTCATCCCCGATGGAAGCGAGTATGTCCTGCAGCAGACCATCGGTTTTCAACGGGTGATCCAGCGCGCCGTCAACCATGTGCGCTCGGCGGAAAAATCCGAAGTGTCCGTCGGTGATATACTGGCCTCTATCTTTATGGAAAAGGATTCGCATGCCGTCTTCTTCCTCAATCAGGAGGGGATCACACGACTGGATGTGTTGAACCATATTTCCCATGACATGCCGGTCGAGCCAACGCGCGGCGATCAGTTCGGCCTGGGAAAGACTGAAAAAGAGAGCGAAACAGACAAAGAGAAGAAAAAAGCCAATTTCCTGGAAACCTACACAGTAGACCTGGTCCAAATGGCCGCAGAGGGCAAACTCGACCCACTCATTGGCCGTGACGGTGAATTGCAGCGTACCATGCAGGTGCTGTGTCGGCGCCGTAAAAACAATCCCGTCTTCGTAGGCGAGCCGGGTGTCGGCAAAACCGCCATGGCCGAAGGGTTGGCCCAGAGGATCGAAAGCGCTCGGGTTCCCGAGATGCTTAAAGACATGCGCATCTACAGCCTCGATCTGGGCGGCATGCTGGCCGGCTCCAAGTTCAGGGGGGATTTCGAGCAGCGCCTCAAGGGCGTTATCAATGAACTGCAGAAGCGTGAAAACGTTATTCTCTTCATCGATGAGATCCACACCATTGTCGGCGCTGGCGCCACCAGCAGCGGGTCGATGGATGCCTCCAACATCCTCAAGCCCGTTTTGGCCAGTGGGGATATTCGCTGCATCGGCTCAACCACCTATGAGGAGTACAAGAGCCACTTCGAAAAGGATCGGGCGCTGTCGCGGCGTTTCGAAAAGATCGAGATATCCGAACCCTCGATCGGCGAGAGCATCAAAATATTGAAGGGCTTGCGTTCGCGCTACGAAGAGCATCACGACATCGTTTACACCGAGGCGGCATTGAAGGCGGCCTGCGACCTCTCAGCTAAATACCTCAACGACCGTTTTCTGCCGGACAAGGCCATCGATGTCATCGACGAGGCCGGCGCCTTCGTGCGGCTCTCGGGAGGCGCACACCGCACCAAGATCAATCCAGCCGATATCGAAAAGATCGTGGCCAAGATGGCCCGCGTACCCACCGTCAGCGTCTCCACACCGGACAAAGCCAAGCTGGAGACCCTGGACGGCCGGCTGAAACAGGTGGTTTTCGGGCAAGACGACGCCATATCGGCCCTGGTCACGGCCATCAAGCGCCAGCGGGCCGGACTGGGCCATCCGGAAAAGCCGGTCGGTTCATTCCTTTTTACCGGCCCCACCGGTGTCGGCAAAACGGAAGTGGCCCGCCAGATTGCACTCAACATGAATGTGGAATTTATGCGCTACGACATGAGCGAGTACATGGAGAAGCATGCCGTAGCACGCCTCATCGGCGCACCCCCCGGCTATATAGGATTCGACCAGGGCGGTCTGCTCACCGACGGCATCCGCAAGCATCCCTACAGCGTCCTGCTGCTCGACGAAATTGAAAAGGCCCATCCCGATCTGTTCAACATCTTGCTGCAGGTGATGGACCACGCCACCTTGACGGACAACAACGGCAAGAAGGCCGATTTCCGCAATGTCATCCTGATCATGACCTCCAATGCCGGCAGCCGCGAGATGAGCGCATCCACCATTGGTTTCGGAGATCCCAAAAAGGACACCTCGCGCAAAAGCAAGCATGCGGTGGAAAAGTACTTCAGCCCGGAATTCCGCAACCGACTGGACGCCACCATCACATTCAACGGTCTGACCACTGGCATCATGGAACAGATCGTGGATAAATTCATGTCCGAATTCGCCGTGCAGCTCGCCGCCAAAAAAGTCGAGCTGGCCTACACCGATGCGGCCAGAAAATGGATGGCCAAAAAGGGCTACGATCCCGACTACGGTGCCCGCCCGCTGGCCAGAATCCTGCAGGCCAACATCAAGGATGCACTTGCCGACGAAATTCTTTTCGGACGTCTGGAAAAAGGTGGAAAGGTGACCATCGACCTGAAAGCCGACAAACTGACATTCGACTACAAATAGCGAAACCGTCGTCTTAATTTCACTCTTAAAATGTAGGGGCGGGGTTCATCCCCGCCCGTTTTTTCTTCTCGGTTCGTATCAAACGTAACAACCATGCCTGTTTTCCAACTTTCAGATGATCCCGTCTTCCCACCACCCCACCTGGCCACCAAAGAGGGGCTGCTGGCCGTGGGCGGGGATTTAGATCCTGAACGACTCCTTGCCGCCTACCGGCAGGGCATCTTCCCCTGGTACTCGGACGGTGATCCCATCCTGTGGTGGTCGCCAAACCCCAGGATGGTGCTCTATCCTCAAGAGTTTAAACAATCCAGATCATTCAAACGAACATTGCGCCGGGGAACTTATCGGGTCTCCTTGGACACCTCATTCGAACGCGTCATCAAAGCGTGCGCAAAACTGAGACGTGAAAACGGCGAAGGAACCTGGATTACAACGGAGATGATCAGTGCCTACGTCAACTTACACACTTTGGGCTACGCCCATTCTGTAGAGGCGTGGCACGAAGGAGAGCTGGTTGGTGGGCTCTATGGTATTGCTTTGGGACGGGTCTTTTTCGGTGAATCGATGTTTTCAACCATGAGTGACGCCTCAAAAGTATGTCTATACCATCTTACTGAATTTCTATTGAAATATCAGTTTTTAATCATTGATTGCCAGGTTCCTACCGCACATCTGATGCGATTGGGGGCGCGCAACATTGCCCGCCAGGATTTTCTCGCGGAAATAGAGAAGGCCCAAAAACTCCCCTCCTTGAAAGGGGCTTGGCAAATTTGACTCACTTGATTGTATTGGATTTGTCTAAGCCTGTATTCCCTTCGGTTAGAGCAAAGGCGCATCAATTGGATTTTCAATCGTCTTGCTATCAAAATAATATTGTTGTATATATGGTACGTTATCCTTCATAAAACCGAAGGCATAGAGCCATCATAACCGTTTGAGTTGGGTGTTCGAAGTAGAGAACGCGCAAAATCGAAGCCGAAAGAGAGCTGGCAGCAAATTACATTCCGCTAATTGGAGGTAACGTCACTTTCAATTTTAAGGAGCGGCAGATGGGTTCATCTTATAAAGTCCTTATCATCGATGATACAGAAGAAGTGCTGTCCGCACTTTGCAAATATTTTAAGCAAAAAGGATATGAGGTTTTATCCGCATCCAATGGATTGGATGGGCTTAAAATGATTGAATCGGATAAGGATGACCTCGATATCATCATTACCGACCTGGTGCTGCCAAATATCAGTGGCGTGGCTGTTATCTCCATCGTCAAAAAGAAATACCCGCTCTTGCCGGTTATTGCGATCACTGGCTGGGGTGAGCACCCTGAGGCGCTGGCGAAAGAGGCCAAAGCTGATTTGGTGATGGAAAAACCGTTTAAACTGCCGGAACTCGAAAAAGCTGCCAGGGACCTCCTTGTAAAATAGAGATTGTGAAAAATGGGACCACCCATAATAGGCGTTAGCGAAAATATCCAAAAAATAAAAGAGCTTGTAGAGCATGTGGCTCACACAGGCTTTAACACAGTTATATTCGGAGAAAGTGGTGTGGGCAAAGAGGTTATAGCCCAGAATCTTTATCAAAAATCGCCACGTATAGGAAAACCATTCGTTAAAATTAACTGTGCAGCACTGCCTGAGGGACTTCTCGAGAGCGAATTGTTCGGTTATGAACGCGGTGCTTTCACAGGGGCGGAACAAAAGCGAAGAGGCAAATTTCAGCTTGCCCATGGCGGCGTGCTATTGCTTGATGAGATCGGGGACATGTCACTTGTTTTGCAAGCCAAGCTGCTCCACGTATTGCAAAGTGGTGAATTTGCTCCGTTGGGATCAGAAAAAGAGGTAAAAACAGATACATGGGTTATTGCAGCAACAAACCACGATCTCAAACAGGATATCAGCGATGGGAAATTTCGTGAGGATTTGTACTATCGTTTGAATATCATCAAAATTTATATGAGCCCATTGAGAGAAAGGCCTGAGGATATTGAACCACTCATTTCTTACTATCTAGAGCAGTATACATCGCAGTTGGGATCTATAAATATCGAGGTTCCTGACAGATCTATCATTGAGAGATTGAAACAATACCATTGGCCAGGAAATGTCCGCGAACTTCAAAATGTTCTAAAGAGGATGCTGGTACTGGGGGATTGTAGCAAAATCATCGATGAGTTGTTCGATGGTATGGATAAACCAAATAGCAAGATCCCTTTTATCAAATCTGATCAGGAACAGACCCGCAAACACTCTTTTCTGGATTTTGGGGGTAAGGAATTTATCGATAACAGCTCGTTTTCTCTGAAAGCAGCTAAGAAAAAGGCTGTTGATAAAGTTGAAGAAGAGATAATTTCATATGTATTAGAAAAAACGGATTGGAATAGAAGCAAGGCGGCAAAAATACTTAAAGTAAGCTACAAGACATTGCTGAATAAGATCGCAGAGCTAAATATCAATCCACCTTCAAACAATAGGGATTCCTGCGATTAAATATTGCCAGATTTATTCTCATAGAGAAACTTATTACCTACCCATATATTTCCTTTTAGACATGTTTTGGCGAAATATTTATACCTTTCAAACTAAACCCTTTTCAAATATTTACAAAAATAAATAAATACAAACACTTAATGGAGTGATTGGGCTTCCATTACTTTTCTGTCTATAATGCCAAGCCGGTATTGATATTGCATATTATCTTTTGTTATAGAGAACTGCAAAAATGCAAAACGGATCTATATGAATAAAAATCAGAATAGGCATTTTGCAGTGCCGATGGGAAAGAAAATGGCGTCTCAGACAACATGCAATGAACATCATTGAATTTCGATCCTATATCCCCTGTATCTGGAGAGGGCGACAGTGAACATAAAAATGAATGATAATGGCGGACGAAGGAAAAAGTCTGATCGCCGGCAATTCGAATATACATTTCACATACCTGAAAGAAGAGATGGAAGCGACCGGCGTGAGGGCAGTGATCGGCGTGAAAAGGATAGGGAAATCAGAAGGCAACTTGACATTAATCAGACTCAATAAAATTTCTCTCCTCAAAACGATACGTCCACCCTCCAAAATCTGCATTGCCCGCCAGGTGTGGCATTGGTTTCCTATCATTGCGGTGAATTATTCCACAAAGTGGCAAGTGATTACTCACCCTCTTGGAGCCTTTAAGCGCTGATAAGGTTCTCCTTATATTTGCGGCCAATGCTTTCTTTTCTTACATAAACACATAACTAACTTAAATTATAGTAAATATAAATGTAGATGGGTGATGATAATAATCCCTGTGGACAAATGTTTTTTATGGCATGCAATTTGCGTAGATCTTGTGCAGTTGTATACAGAAGGGCGTAAAAATCCAATTGGATCTTATATTTGATGTACAGTTAGTCTGCAATTCATGAAGTTTTGAACGTTATATATATCGTGTCTGAAGAAATGAGTATGGATGGAAGACAAGCCTGTCATAATATTTGCTAAAGCGACGTTGGAGAGGGACTATTTCCGCCATTTGATAGTTGAGACAGGGAAAAGCGCCATCTGTTTTGAAAAGGAGGAAATCTGTTTCGACAATTTGTATTCTTTAAAGCCTAAAATAATAATCGCTAGAATTGACTCCATTACGATAGCATGGCGTTTCGTTCTGGCGCTTTATGTTTTAAAATCCGATGCCAGACTATTAATTGTATCTAACTATCTAAATCGCGAAAGCTTTACTGATAAAAGATTAAGCAAGAGTGTTACCTTCATTAAACTTACGTATGAAAAAGAAAACTTTCTTAGCAAACTTGAACAGCTATACTTAGAACAGAGAGCGGCGAATAGCTCTAAACACCATGATATCCTGATTGGTGAGGCGTCAAGGATAAAAAAAATAAATGCAATGATTCCCTGTTTGAAAAAATCGTCCGATCCGGTTCTAATTTCTGGTGAAAAAGGAACCGGAAAGGAGCGATTAGCCAGGATTATTGCTGGCTCAGTTGAGAACGACTCTATTT
Source organism: uncultured Desulfatitalea sp. (assembly GCA_963668675.2). Taxonomy (GTDB): domain Bacteria; phylum Desulfobacterota; class Desulfobacteria; order Desulfobacterales; family Desulfosarcinaceae; genus Desulfatitalea. Next base: position 408,924 of record CAXXMB010000001.1, read on the forward strand.
TCGTAAGAATCGATTGCAATGCTCATGGGCGTGAAAAGATCTTAGACAGGTTGGCGACTGAATTTGACAGAATAAAAGATAATCCTCTGGCCAAGCGGACTGCAGGTACTTGCCCAAAACCCGTTATTATTTTGCTAAATAATGTCAATCAATTGAACGAAACAGGTCAGGCAGAAATATTGACACTTTTGGATGGAGGAAGCATAAGTTTAGATCAAAAAAAGAAAGAAAATGAAAAGGCATTCAGGATCATTTCTACTACCGAAGTTGATCTTTCAGTTCTTGCTAAACACGATGGATTTAGAAAAGATCTGTTTTATCGTCTAAATGTAATTCCCATCTATCTAACTCCCCTAAGACAGCGAAAAGGGGATATTCGTCTTCTGATAGATTATTTTTTAATAAATTCAACCATTGAAAAAGGACTTAGTTTTGAGTCGCCATCAGAGGCTACAATTGAAAAAATGTTCTGCTATAATTGGCCAGGCAATATTCATGAACTTGAAAAGTTGATCGACCAATATGCAATTCAAAGAGACGAAGATATTATTAATGAGCACCTTGGTTCGATACAAATGGATGATAGAAAATGTGACTATCTTTACGAAATGTTCAACCAGGATGTGGAAATTAGTACTTTAGAAATACATAACCACTTGACAACATTGGGAAAGATTTCGCTAAAGTCCATTTGTGATCAGTTTGCCGGATTTACTGAGAAAAGAATCATGCGGCGTGCATTGGAGAACACAAACTGGAATCGTAAAAAAGCCGCAGCATTGCTGAACATCAGCTATAAATCGATGTTGAATAAAATGAAAATGTATGAGATTGTCTAACTATTCGAAATCTTAATGTTTTGCCATAAGGGATAAACAATGGAAGAATCCAGGCCAAAAATAACGCCCGAGTTGGTTTTTGATATCATTAAACGCCGGCGATGGATCATATTAGTGCCCTTAAGCGTGATGCTCGTCATTGGCATCGTTCTTTCAATCGTACTGCCAAGAGTATATGAGGCAAAGACTCTGATTCTTGTAGAGGGTCAGAAAGTACCTCAAAATTTTGTGCAGTCTATTGTAACTGAAGACACCGCACATAGAATCAACACGATATCACAACAGATCTTAAGCCGTACCAACCTGGAAAAAATAATCAGTGATTTTAATTTGTTTGCTGATGATCATTCCCAAAATATGTTTATTGAAGATAAGGTGAGAAATCTTAGAGAAAGGATATCGGTTGATGTCATTACTGACCGTGGAAGGCAAACGGAGGCGTTTACCATAATATTCAAAGGGAATGAACCTGAAAAGGTAATGCAAGTTGCAAACGGTTTAGCCACTTATTTCATCGACGAAAATCTTAAAGTAAGGGAGTCACAGGCAATCGGTACAAGCAGCTTCCTGGACTCTGAACTGGATACAATGAGGTCTCGACTCGAAGAGGTAGAAGAGAGAATTAAGAACTACCGAAAAACAAATATGGGGGAATTGCCGGAACAACTTGAAACGAACCTTAGAATATTAGAGCGGTTGCAGGAAAATTTAACTGATCGACAACAAAATTTACGTGATGCAAGAACACGATTGGCAGAGCTCAAAAGCCAGGCCGTCAATAGAGAACCATCAGTTGTTGTGATTGGTGCTGACGGTCGCCAAAATCAAAATACTGGGGCAGCTTCACTTGAAGATCTTCTACAGCAACTCAAAACAATGCAAACAAGGTATACCGAAAAACATCCAGACATCCAAAGATTGAAGCGGCAAATAGCAGATTTGGAGTCAGCGGCCAGCGAAGATGAAAGAAATAACGGTTCGGAGGAGTTGTCGCGCAGTATCCCCCGGGAACTCAGACTGCAAATGACAGAAGTCCAACGCGAAATCAGCGTTACTGAAGAGGAAATATCGGAAATCCGAAATCAAATTCGAGAATATCAAGCCAGGACTGAGAACATACCGAAACGCGAGCAGGAGCTTTTGGGTTTAAACAGGGACTATGAAAATATCCAAGCAACCTATGAATCCCTATTGAATAGGAAGTTAGAGGCTGATATTGCAGTTAATATGGAGCGACGGCAAAAAGGCGAGCAATTTCGGGTTGTTGATCCTGCCAGAATGCCAGAGCGACCTATCGAGCCGGATTTGCGTAAACTCTTTATATTTATGGTCGCCCTTGGTATAGGTTTTGGGGCTGGTATCTCAGTTTTGCTGGAGTTTGCCAAGCCGACCTATAGGAGCCCAGATGAAATTGAGAATGAGTATGATTTGCCTGTACTGGCCACTATCCCACAACTGTTAGATCCCAAACAGATCTTGTGTAGAAAATGGAACACAGTTCTCAGTATTGCTTATACAGTCGTAGTAATAGGGCTTTTCGGTATCTTTGGTGCAATAAGCATACTTGGACCTGAGATAGCTACAAAAGCAATATTTCAGATTAGTGGCGGCTAATTTTTATCGGTTTGTTGCACTGACAGCTAGTGATAAATGGTGTGAAAAGAAAATAACAGAAATAGACCTATAATATAGTAGGTGGATTCAATGGGAAAAATATTTGATGCATTAGAAAAAGCTGGCAGTGCCAAAACAGCTGCTTTACCGTTGCTAAATCACAATAATAAAAAAGCAAAATTAGACAACAGTGCTGGAAATATTGTTGCCTTAAACAATTCAACTCAGGCCGGCAGTTTGTTAAAGGTCGACGATAAAATGGTTGCATACCATAACCCTCAGTCAGTCCAGTCAGAGGTATTTAAGGTCTTAAGGACCAACTTGATTTTCCCACAAGACGCGAATCCTCCAAGAAAGATATTGGTTACCAGCGCCTTGCCTAATGATGGAAAGTCCTTTGTAGCAGCTAACCTTGCGATCAGTATTGCAAAGGGAGTAGAGGAATATGTCATGCTCATCGACTGTGATGTGCGTCGCCCAACGATACATGCTTTGTTTGGATATGGACGTGTAGCAGGTTTGTCTGAGCACCTCGCCAATGGTATGGATGTTCAAAAGATACTTCTTAAAACGGCTATACCGAAATTGACGATAATGCCTTCGGGTACTCCACCTCAAAACCCAACGGAGTTGCTCTCATCCAAAAAAATGAGAGGCTTTTTGGATGAAGCTGCCAACAGATATGACGACCGTTTTATCCTTATCGATTCACCGCCTCCTTCTGTGGCAGCAGAAACAAGTGCCATAGTGAATTTGGTGGATGGGGTTATAGTTGTCGTGAAAGCAGGAAAGACGCCAAAAAGCGCTGTAAATGAAACGATAGAGCAGATTGGGAAAGAAAAAATCATAGGTGTTGTTTTTAATGGCTCGGATTCAGCCTTAAAGAAGTATTATGGGTACAACAAATCTTACTACGAAACCAAGCAATAGGTGGTAAAAGTGTTTTATTTTCGATTGTTTGAAGATTGAAACTTCAATAAGCTATCCATCCTTTAAATGGAAACTATATACTGACATGATGTTGAGACTTTTTAAACAATATTATCCGATTAGAAACGCAATTTTCGTATTGGGAGAAGGGCTGATTATTTTTTCCTCGGTGATTGTGGCGTGTGTATTGGTCATAGGAGAAAAGAATCTAAGTATCGAGTATGTAACCATCTTTAAAGCATTGCTTATCACCGTCTTATGCCAGGCGTGCCTTTACTACAATGATTTGTATAATTTCAAGACGACTGGCTCTTTTTCCGAACTCGGTATCAGGCTGTTTCAATCGTTGGGAGTTGCTGCAATTCTTCTTTCCTGTGTATATTTTATTTTTCCTGATGTCATAATAAAAGAAGGCATTTTTATTATAAGTATTCTCCTGGTCATCGGTTTTATTATTTCGTGGCGTGTTATGTATGCCCAAATCATTAACCACGGGCTGTTTGATCAAAAGATTATTATCATCGGCTCCGGACATACTGCAAAAGAGATTGCTAAGGAGATACTGGAAAAGAAGGATAGTGGCTATAAAATCGCCGCTGCAATTTCAAGGGAACCAATGAAAGAATTGCCATGTAATGAGGGTATCGGTTTGATATGCCAAAACCACTATGAGAACATTTGTGAAATTGCATTGCAGTGGAAAGTTAGAAAGATCGTAGTTGCTTTGGCAGAAAAGAGAGGCTCATTTCCAACAAAGGAATTGCTTAAGTGCAGGGTCAATGGCATTGAAGTTTTAGACGGCAATAGCTTTTATGAGATGCTTACTGGAAAGTTAATTGTTGAACATACCAATCCGGGATGGTTCATATTCTCGGAAGGCTTCCAGAAGAGCTTGATCCAAAAAATTCTAAAACGAATAATTGACATGCTATTCTCAATTTTACTTTTAATTTTAACGACACCATTGATTTTAGTAACTGCTTTGCTAATTAAAATTGATTCAAAAGGTCCGGTTATTTTTTCTCAAGAAAGAGTTGGTGAACAATATAAAAAGTATAAAATCTATAAGTTCAGATCAATGCTTACAGACGCTGAGAAGACTACCGGTCCTGTTTGGGCAAAAGACAAGGATGACAGAATTACGAGAATTGGTCACTTCATACGGAAGTGGCGAATCGATGAAATCCCTCAGCTATGGAACGTATTAAAAGGAGAAATGAGTTTCGTCGGACCGAGACCGGAAAGGGACCACTTTATAAAACAACTGACAGATGTTGTGCCATACTATGGCGAAAGGTTAACTGTCAAACCTGGATTGACGGGCTGGGCACAAGTGAGTTACGGATATGGCTCGTCGGTAAGAGATTCAATCGAAAAGCTTAATTACGACTTGTTCTACATAAAGAACATGTCAATATTAATGGATGTGATGATTATTGCGCGCACTGTTAGAACGGTTATTTTCGGACACGGTCGGTAACCCATTGTTATGATATGTCGATATTTCTCGGCAATGGAGGTTATAAGGTTGTTTGTTGATAAGAATGCCACGATCTGATCCGTTATTATAAAGAGAGTGACGGACAGCGCCGATGGCCTACTGACTGCTGAATTATATTTTGACACAGGCATATAACATATCGATCTTGAGCCGATTGGAAACTTATCATTCGATAAGGCAGACCTATGGTCGTAATTCCAACAATGATGACTTTATCATTAGTCGATAAGGTTAATGTAATCGACCATGCGAAGCTATATTTTTCCCCCTAGTCGACTCATTCTTACAAGTAAAGGCTTTTGGCAAAGTCTTATCTCATAGTGTGATGACGATTCATAAGTACTACTTTAATACATTGAACATGCGTTGGCCCTTGCTCTCGTGTGGTTTTGCTACAAAGTGCAGTGGCGCCGGACTCAACTTATGTGGGAAATGACATGAAATTTGATTATAACAGTGTACTTGTTACAGGAGCTGCTGGTTTTATTGGATTCCATCTTAGTAGGCGATTGCTCCAAGAGGGACGCAAAGTGATCGGAATTGACAATTTAAACGATTACTACGACACTCGGTTGAAGAAAGATCGACTGAGTATCCTCCAAAAAGATGAGAAATTTATTTTTCACCGTGTCAACCTTGAAAATAAATCTGATCTTGAAGCGATCTTTTCCGAAACGCCTGTGGACATCGTCGTCAACCTTGCTGCTCAGGCCGGCGTTCGTTATTCCCTGAAAAATCCACACGCCTATGTCGATGCCAATATCGTAGGCTTTGTGAATGTGCTGGAATGTTGCCGCCATTTCAACGTAAAACACCTTGTATTCGCCTCTTCGAGCTCCGTATATGGGGCGAATACGAACATGCCCTTTTCGGTTCATAACAATGTCGACCATCCGGTCTCACTTTACGCCGCCACCAAAAAGGCCAATGAACTTATGGCCCACACTTATAGCCATTTGTACGAATTGCCCTGTACGGGTTTGCGGTTCTTTACGGTATACGGCCCTTGGGGCAGGCCTGATATGGCGCTGTTTATTTTTACTAAGGCCATTTTGGAAGATAGGCCCATTGATGTTTTCAATCACGGAAAAATGAAGCGTGATTTTACCTATATCGATGATATAGTTGAGGGCGTTGTGAGAGTTATGGAGCGTAGACCTGAACCAAATCCGCAATGGAGTGGTGATTCTCCTGACCCCGGAACCTCATACACGTGTTACAAGGTCTACAACATCGGCAACAACAATCCCGTAGAGCTGTCGACGTTTATCGAGGAAATCGAAAACGCAGTTGAAAAACAGGCGGTACGGAATCTCATGGACATTCAACCGGGTGATGTGCCGGCCACTTTTGCCGACATCGATGATCTGGTCAACGACGTCGGATTTAAGCCGGCCACTCCACTGGAGGAAGGTATTAAAAGTTTCGTAACATGGTACAAATCTTATTATAACAATCAGTGATGGTGGGAGGAGCCAGTATAATGAAACAGAGACGCTTCGTATCTATATTTTCCATCATGTCAATTCTATGGTTCGCAGCCCTATCAAGCGCCCAGACGGAAACGGATCAATCTAAACCATATCGCATCGATCGGGGTGACATCCTGGAAATTGTTACATGGAAAGAGCCCGATTTTTCACGTGAAGACATTCTCGTACGCCTGGACGGTAAAATCTCTTTTCCCCTGCTTAACGACATTCAGGCCGCGGGGAAAACACCGACGGAACTGAAGCAACGGATCGAGGCGGGTTTAGCGGAGTATGTTACGGCTCCCAACGTGACCGTCACTATTCAGAATGCTGCCAGTCAGCGTTTCTATATCCTCGGTGAAGTACAAAATACTGGTGAATACCCGCTGACCAAGGATTTGACGGTCCTGCAGGCCTTTGCTCTGGCTGGTGGATTTACTGAGTGGGCATCAAAAAAGGAGATCATCCTCTTCCGAAGGGAAAATGGCAAAGAAAAAGTGATTCAAATCAACTACCGTGACATCGTGAAAGACAAGGATTTCAGCCAGAATGTCAAGATCGAGGCTAACGATACGATAATCGTTCCATAAAATGGGAAAGGAAATTATTGTGAAACTTTTCAATTCGTTGGTACCGGTTGTCATTGGTTTCGTAATCTTGTCGATGCCTTTCAACACTTCCCTGGCAGCCCAGTTCCTGGTAACGCCAAGGCTCATTCTTCAGGAAGAATACAACGACAACATCTTCCTCACACCGGACAACGAAGAGGACGATTATATCACTTCGGCTGGGCTAGGTATTTTCGCCCAAATCAACGGTCGCACTGCCGGATTGGAGCTCAACTACATGCCGACATACAACGCCTTCGCCGAAAACTCGGATTTGGATTACTGGCGGCACGAAGCGCGGGTACGCTACTGGCACAATCTGGCACGGCATACAACGCTTACTCTCACCGATGATTTTTTACAAACAAGCGATCCCACCGATGCCGCTGCAGATATGGACCCGACGGATCCCAGCGTCGCCCCACCAATCGAAACAGATCGTGACCGACGTGGGCGCAACGAATATCGCACCAATGTGGCCGAAGCTCGCCTGGAACATCAGTTTGGTTCCAGTGACAACGTCTATCTGTCTTTTCAGCATTTTTTCCTGGAAGAAGTAGACCCTTCCGAAGTCTCCGGAGTGCTCGTGGATGACTACAACGAACTGCGGCCATCTGCCGGCCTGGAATACTGGTTTACATCCCACTACGCCTTCGAGTTGGAGGGGTATTATTCAAATCTCGACTACGAAGATCAGAACGACCTTGAAGAGTTCTATGGTCTCGCTCGGATCCTGCACGCGTTCAGCCGCACCGTGCGTGGATTTGTCGAATATCGTCAAACGGAAGTCAACTATGATCGTGACTTCGACCCCAACGCCGATCCGGATTATAATGTCTACCAACCAGCGATTGGCGTGCGTTATCAGTTCCAGGATACGGGGCGATTTACTGCATCCGCGGGGTACCTCTGGCAGGACGTGGAAGGCAGTGATGAAGAAGATGTCGATCAAATTGTAGTCAACTCCGAACTTTACAAACGATGGAACTTCCGCTCATCGTTCCTCGATCTGATTGGTGCGAGCGGTTATGATATCTCCGGACGCGGCGCCGGCGCCGATCTTGGCCTGGACATCTACTACTCCGGGCGAATTGCCTTGGGATATAACTTCACATCCCGGTTTTCTGCGGATTGTTACGGATCGTATCGCTACGACAAATATCCCAACACGGTCAACGATCGAGTGGATCAAGTCGTCGACTCTGGAGCCGCCATGCACTATAGGATTCTGCAATGGATGAACATCGATTTGAACTATCGGTATCGCGATTTTATTTCGGACGATGAATTTACCGAATACACGGAGAACCGCGTGTGGCTGACCATTACCATGGAACCTGCCACACCGTTCCGATTGAATTGAAACAGGGAGATGAACTTCGAAAAGCGTATTTTGCCTCGACACGTTAAAAAGACCATTCTCATCACAGTCGACGTTGAAGACTGGTATCAGGTAGAAAATCTGAGACCCTGGTTTCCACCGGATAGCTGGGATTCGGTGACATCGCGGGTAGAGCAGAACACACACCGGCTGCTGGATCTGCTCGACGCTTATGATCATAAGATAAGTGCCACTTTCTTTGTGCTCGGGTGGGTGGCGTTGCGTTACCCGGCACTCGTCAGGGAAATTGCGCAACGCGGTCATGAGGTCGCATCACACGGATTTGGGCATATGCTCAATAACCGAATGAAAAAAGATGATCTTATCGACGACCTCCAGCGAAGTAAAAAAATGCTCGAAGACTTGACCGGACAACTGGTTGAAGGATATCGAGCACCCAGCTTTTCCGTGGATGACGACATCCTCAAGCTCATAAGGGAATGCGGATACCGCTATGATTCGAGTTACAATTCATTCGAACGTCATGGGCGCTACGGAACCATCTCAACCGATGAGGCCATACAAAACGGCATTGCCCTTCAAATGGCAGGCGGCATCGAAGAACTGCCTGTCAGCAATCTTTCTCTGGCCGGGCAGACGATCCCGTGGGGGGGGGGCGGCTATTTCCGGTTTTTCCCGCCAAGGATATTTGCGGCAGGGGTGAAACGCATTTTGGAGAGAGGAAACGCCTACCTTTTCTATCTTCATCCTTGGGAGATCGACCCCGATCAACCCAGGGTCCCTGAAGCACGTGGATTATCAGGTTGGCGCCACTACTTGAACCTCGATAAAACGCTACCGCGCCTGGCCAACTTCTTCGAACGCTTTCGATACTGCGAATACCGCACCTGCAGCAGTTACCTGAAACAACTTGATGTGACACGAATACGTTAATCGGGAGATGTTACCATGAATGTCTGTATTGTTGGAACGGGATATGTCGGGCTCGTCGCCGCCGCCTGTCTGGCGGAAATGGGAAACGATGTGTGCTGTATCGATGTCAACCCGGACATCGTAGATGCTTTGAAGACCGGCCGTATTCATATCTATGAACCGGGCCTTGGGCCTCTAGTCGAACGCAACCTGGCCGAAGGTCGCTTAAAGTTCAGCACAGACCTCGCGGAAGGCCTCGAAGATGCGCTGTTTGTTTTCAACTGCGTCGGCACACCGGCTATGGCAGACGGCTCATGCGACCTGTCGTTTGTAGAAAAAGTGGCCCAGGGAATCGGGCAGAACATGACCGACTATAAAATCATCATCAACAAATCCACCGTTCCCGTCGGAACCGCCGATCGGGTGAAAGTGCTGATCAAAACCGAACTGGAACGCCGTGATCTTCAAATCGAATTCGATGTCGTCTCCAATCCTGAATTTCTAAAGGAGGGCGATGCCGTCAATGATTTCATGAAACCCGACCGGGTGATCGTCGGCACGGACAACGTCCGAACGGCCAAGCTGCTGGAGACGCTCTACGCACCCTTTGCCCGCAGCCGTGACAAGATGATCGTGATGAGCATCCGCAGCGCCGAGCTCACCAAGTATGCGGCCAACTGCATGCTGGCGACGAAGATATCGTTCATCAATGAAGTGGCCAACATCTGTGAAAAAGTGGGGGCCGACATCAAGGATGTGCGCATGGGCATCGGTTCGGACCGACGCATCGGCTACTCTTTCATCTATCCTGGGGTCGGATACGGTGGCTCCTGCTTTCCTAAAGATGTCAAAGCCCTGATGGAAACCGCCCGTGATAATAGCTACAGCGCAGAGCTTATTGCCGCCGTAGATGCCGTCAACACGCGGCAGAAATCGATCGTGGCCCGCAAGGTTCAGGCTTACTTCGAACCCCAGGGCGGCGTACGGGGCAAAACCCTGGCCGTATGGGGGATCTCTTTTAAAGCCAATACCGATGACATTCGCGAATCGGCAGCCATCGAAACCATCGACCTGCTGTCCCAAGCGGGAATGAGAGTCGCTGCCTACGATCCCCAGGCCGGCGCCAATGCGCAGAAGCAGCTGCGCGACAATCCCATGGTCACGATCGCCGAAGACCAATACGAACCTTTAGAAGGTGCTGATGCACTCGCGGTGCTAACTGATTGGAATCAATTCCGTAATCCGGACTTTGCGAGGATCAAGAAGCTGCTCAACACACCGATCATTTTCGATGGGCGCAACCTGTACTCCTCCAACTTTTTGGCCAGCCAGGGATTCGCCTATTTTGGTATCGGCCGCCCCGAAATCAAATCGCTGTAATTATAAGCAGAGGCACTACATGATGAAAACACCTTTTTCGAAAGATGCCCTTGTATTGGATCCCGAACAAGAGGTCGATAAAATCACCGAGCAGATGCGTACCCTCCTCACGCGGCAATTGAAACGGCGAGGTCTCGTTGTGGCGTTGTCCGGTGGGATTGACAGCAGCGTCACGCTGGGGCTGGCAGCACGGGCCTTGGGCCCCGAGCGGGTATTCGCCCTTTTGATGCCGGAGCGTCACTCGTCCGATGACACCCTGATGCTCAGTGCTGCAGTGGCCGACGCCTTCAATGTCGAAAGTGCCCATGAGGACATTTCGGCTGTTTTGGAGGCGGTGGGGTTTTACCGGCGCTACGATGATGCCGTTCGCAAGGCGATTCCGGCTTACGGCGAAGGCTGGAAATCCAAGATCGTCATTCCCAGCGTTATTGACAACAAAGGGTTCAACCTCTTTTCTATCGTTGCTGAGAGTCCTGAAGGAGAGACGGTCAAACAGCGCTTGCCCCTCAGCGCCTATCTGGAAATTGTTGCAGCCACCAATTTCAAACAGCGCACACGCAAAATGCTCGAATATTATCATGCCGACCGACTCAATTTTGCCGTGACCGGCACGCCCAACCGCCTGGAATACGACCAGGGATTTTTCGTCAAGTTGGGCGACGGCGCCGCCGACATCAAACCCATCGCCCACCTGTATAAAACGCAGGTCTATCAGTTGGCCGAATTCCTCGGTGTCCCGGAACAGGTTCGCAGACGCCCGCCGACCACCGACACCTACTCTCTTGCCCAGGGGCAAGACGAGTTCTATTTCTCCTTGCCTTACGACAAGATGGACCTCTGTTTGTATGGTAAAAACAATGGTTATTCACCTGCTGAGGTGGCGGAGGTGATTGGTCTGTCTGCCGATCAGACACAAAGGGTTTACGACGATATCGATAGGAAGAGAAGCACGACCCGATACCTTCATCTCCCTCCCCAGCTGATTGACCCGGTGGAGGAGATCAAATGACGTCAGGATGCAGACACCCCCTTTCGCATAGCTTCTAATCTGGAATTGAATCTGTATAGAGACACTATTTGAGGAGAACGTTAAATGAGCGATAACACTACCCGAATCAAAACATTCATTGTCGAAAACTTTCTGTTCGGCAACGACGATGGCCTTGACAACGATACCTCCTTCCTGGATGAGGGCATCATCGACTCGACCGGTGTGCTCGAATTGGTCACCTACCTGGAAGAGACGTTCGGCATCAGCGTGGACGACGAAGAGTTGGTGCCGGAGAATCTGGACTCCATCACCAATATCGCCAACTACCTGGACAGAAAGATCGCCGCCTGATGGATACCCCCTCGCTTGTCCACCATATGCTTGAAAACAGCGCCGGCCGTCGGCCGGACAAGATAGCCGTCATCCAGGACGATCGACGGACAACCTACGAAGAGCTCAACCGCCAGGCCGAAGGGGTCGCCGCTTTCCTGATCGGACAAAAAGTGCGGCGGGGAGACAGGGTTGTTCTGCTCAGTGAAAACAGCATCGAATACATTGCCGGCTACTATGGCATCTTGAAAGCGGGGGCCGTTGCGGTCCCGCTGAGCAGCGACCTGAAACCCGCCGGCCTGTCCGCATTGCTCAAAGAAGTCGGACCGGTCGCCATCATCGCCGCCGGCCGTTTCGAACGCCTGCTGCGCGCTGTAAATTGGAACGGCATCCCAACCCGGTTTCTGGTTATCGTTCAGCCCAAAATGAAACTGGAACAAATGCCCATGCAAACCCATGCATGGTGCCAACTGGTCGATCAGAAAGCTCATCAAGGAAATGCAGTTCGAATAGAAAAGGAAGATCTGGCCAGCATCATTTACACATCAGGAAGTACCGGTCGGCCCAAAGGGGTGATGCTGACCCATCGGAACATTGCAGCCAACACTTTTTCGATCTGCGAGTATCTGGCACTGACATCCGAAGATATACAAATGGTTGTACTGCCATTCTTCTATGTGATGGGCAAGTCTCTGCTGAATACCCACATCGCCGCCGGCGGGACGGTTGTGATCAACAACAAATTCGCTTTTCCGGCCGACGTTCTCAACCAGATGAAAAGAGAAAGCGTGACCGGCTTCGCAGGTGTTCCCTCGACTTATGCCTATTTGCTGCACCGTTCTCCTCTTCGCAGTATGCGCAACGAACTGCCCGCGCTGCGCTATTGCACACAGGCCGGCGGTCATATGCCCAGAAAGCTTAAACAAGAGCTGCTAACCGTTTTACCCGAGCATACCCAACTGATCATCATGTACGGGGCAACCGAAGCCTCAGCCCGGCTGGCTTATGTACCACCCGACAGGCTAAGAGACAAAATCGATTCCATCGGCATCCCGATCCCCGGCGTGGAATTGATGGTCACCGATGAGCATGGCAATCCGGTGCCCAACTGCCAACAAGGTGAACTGTTGGCCGGTGGCGACAACATCATGAAAGGCTACTGGCAATCGCTTCAAGATACTCAGGCTGTCATAACCAACGGCATGTATCGCACCGGGGATCTTGGTTATTGCGATGAGGATGGGTTCTACTTTGTGGTGGGGCGCAAGGATGGCTTGGTCAAAGTCGGCGGACATCGGATCAATCCCCAGGAGGTGGAAGACGCATTAATCGAAACAGGGTTGCTCATCGAAGCCACAGTATTAGGCATCGACGACCCCCTAATGGGGAAACGACTCGTCGCCCTGGCCGTAGCAAAGGAGACCGGATTAGAAGATCAACAAATTCTCGAAGGCTGCACCGCCCTGCTGCCGCGCTACAAGGTACCCAGCGAAGTCAAACTCACCAGGTCACTGCCCAAAAACAGCAATGGGAAGATAGACAAAGAGAAATGCTTACAAATGGTGCAGCAAATAACTGCAACTGGCCAAAAAGCAAAAGCGGCGGCAACATCATAAAGATTTTCCTATTTAATCATGGATATGATGAATTCGAATACCTTAAAAAAAAAGAAATCCGAAATCCGAATATCGAAATCCGAAACAAATTCGAAATTCGAATAAATAAATGTCCGAAACATTTGGTTAAAGAGATAGTATTACCTACTTCAAATAAAGGAAGCAGACCGCACTATTAACCTGGCAATTAATTACCTTAGCAATCGTCATTCCAGCAGAGGCCTTAATCCAGACCGTTCCTTGATCCCGGATCAAGTCCGGGATGACAAAAGTTGGCCTATTTAATTGCCGGTTTAATAACAAAACGGGAAGTCTCAACTATGACAAAAGGTTCTCTCCAAATCCACTTGATAGCAGCGGCAAGACCCAATTTCATGAAGATTGCCCCTCTTTTCCACGAATTAAAGAAGCGCTCCTGGGCCCAACCTGCCATCGTCCACACTGGGCAGCATTACGATTTGAACATGTCCGACGCTTTTTTTACAGACCTCAATCTGCCTGAGCCGGATATCCACCTCGGGGTGGGTAGCGGAACTCATGCTGAGCAGACTGGAAACGTCATGATCGCTTATGAACGTGTGCTGGTCGAGTCTAAACCGGACCTTGCGATCGTGGTCGGGGATGTCAACTCTACCTTGGCGGCAACCGTGGCGTCAGTGAAGCTGGGCATTCCCGTGGCGCATCTCGAAGCCGGTCTGCGATCGTTCGACAGAACCATGCCCGAAGAGATTAATCGTATCCTCACCGATTCCGTCGCCGATATTTTATGGACCCCATCACCGGACGGGGATCACAATCTGTTAAAAGAAGGTGTCGCAGGCGAAAAGATTGAGCGCGTTGGCAACATCATGATCGATTCCCTTGAAATGCTTCGCCAGAAGATCGAGGACAACGGCGCTTATCGCGAGCTTGGGCTGACCCCCGGTACATACGGTATTGTGACCCTGCACCGACCGGCCAACGTAGACAGCAAGGACAGCCTTGAAAGAATCTGTCGGATTCTTAGCCGCATCAGCCTTGAAACGCCCCTCGTCTTCCCAGTTCATCCCCGAACCAGGGCCCGGTTGGAAGAGTTTGGACTCGCAGAAGCGCTCACATCGGAGCCGAACATCAATGTCGCAGCTCCCCAAAGCTATATCCGATTCATGAATATGGTGTTCAACTGTCGCATTGCCATTACCGATTCGGGAGGCATCCAAGAAGAAACCTCCTATATGGGTATTCCCTGTTTGACCGTCCGACCCAACACGGAGCGTCCGATAACAGTCACCCAAGGTACCAACCGCCTTACTTCCATAGCGGATATGGAAGCCACGGCCAAGGAGATTCTTAACGGCCAGAGCGAATCGGTCCGGAAGGCAACTCCTATTGAACTCTGGGACGGGAAAACGGCTGTTAGGGTGGCAGACGCCATTTACAAACGCTTTTTGACCAATTAAGGAAAGGTAAGAAAAACAATACAACACACACATTAATAGAAAAGCTCGAACGTTCCGAATATGACACGTGGGAGAAGTATGTAAAACAGAATCCCCGTGCCACCTTCGCCCATCTTCCCGGCGTCTCGCAGGCTTTTGAAAATGCCTATGGCGTAAAGACCGTCACTCTGGCTGCCTATCGAACCAGTGGGCCTGCGAGCGACCGCCAAACCCAAGGCCTACATGCCGCGAAAAATATCGTCGGCATCCTGCCATTGGTCCACCTCAAAAACTTCCTGTTCGGAAATGAACTGGTATCAATGCCGTATCTCGATACCGGCGGTATCATCGCCGACGATCATGAGGCCCATCACGCACTCGAACAGGAAGCCGTCCAATTTGCCGCCGTCAGAAATATTCCCAAAGTAGAATTCAGGCAGTCCGATGAGAGATTAGCAGGCACTTCTCAAGCAGATGGAGAGCGGCCTCCAGCATATCCGGGCCAGCCTGCACTGCAAGGATTTGAAGTCCAGACACTGCGACATAAAGTACGCATGATTCTCGAACTGCCCGAGTCCGCTGAAGCGCTGATGCAGTCCCTCAAATCAAAGCGCCGCAGTCAGATACGTAAACCGATGCGTGACGGCCTTACTGTACAGGTGGGGGGGCAGGAGCTGTTGGACGACTTCTACGACATTTTTTGCGTCAACATGCGCGATCTTGGCTCGCCGGTACATTCGAAGTCGTTCTTCAGGGAGATGCTCCAATCTCTGCCCGGGCAGATGCACATCCTGTTGGCCCGCAATCAAGAAACCCCGCTCGCCGCATCCGTCGTCATTGGTTTCGGTGACTGTCTCTACAACCCATGGGCTTCTTCACTGAAAGCATATAAAAAACTCAACGCGAACATGCTGCTTTATTGGCATATGCTGGAGTTTGGTTGCCAACATCACTTCAAGTATTTCGATTTCGGGAGATCCACACCCAATGAGGGGACTTACAACTTCAAATCACAGTGGGGAGCCACCCCTCACCCTCTCGAATGGACGGTGTATACGCGCGACCCGGCTTCCCCTGTTGAGGCAGGGGGAGACAAAGAGAAGTTCTCAGCCATCATCGAATGCTGGAAAAGACTCCCGGTGGGGATCACTCGCTGGCTTGGACCGAAAATCCGTAAACACATCAGCCTTTAAATAGAATTGACAATGCACATCGGAAGAACACTACCGCCTGCAGCTGCCCCGCTAGGCCTCAGAGATATTATCAACGGGCTTCGGGGGATGCTGCATCCAACAGCTGCCATAGCAGCCTTCGAGCGTTCGATTCGCCGGTTTTTCCGAACCGACTATTGCTTTACCGTATCATCGGGTGCGGCCGCCCTGACGCTGATCCTGAGGGCAGCAAGAGAGTTGGCGCCATCAAGGGACATCGTCATCGTACCGGCATACACATGCTATTCTGTCCCGGCTTCTGTCAAACGGGCTGGACTGGAAATTCATCCTTGCGACATCGATCCTCACACCCTCGACTTCGATCATAAGCAGCTGGCCAGGACTCTGCAGATGAAAGCTGACCGGGTGCTTGCTGTGGTGCCGACCCACCTGTTCGGCTTTCCGGCCGATGTGAATCGTGTACGACAACTCATCGGCAAGGCACCGATCTTTGTGATCGAGGATGCGGCACAGGCAATGGGGGCTGTAGACTTCACAGGTTCCTTGGGGTTATCCGGCGACATCGGCTTCTTTAGCCTGGGCCGCGGAAAAGCCTTTTCCACTATGGGGGGCGGTATCATCATTACCAACCACAAAGTATTGGGTATCGGAGTGGCTCAGCAGGTTGGGCAAAGTCCCGAACCCGGTATCCTGCAGACGGCGCGCACGGTTCTCATGGCACTCTTCGTATACGGACTCTCTGTGCCAGCGTTGTTTTGGCTGCCTAAAGCCATGCCGTTTTTGGGAATCGGCGAAACAGTCTATGATCCCGACTTTAGTATCAGCCATTTTTCAGGGTTCCAGGCCGGGCTTGCGCAAGGATGGGAAAAACGGCTGGCAAACTTTCAAGAGAGGCGAAAACGCAATGCTCAGCATTGGCGTAGTGTTATCGCCCACCTCCCAAATATGGTTGAGTTAGACTACCCTGATTTCATGTCCAATTTGATACGCTTCCCTCTGGCATTGGACCAAAGCGGACGTCGGAAAGCATTGCTGGAAAACAGCGAACGCCGGGGGCTTGGTATCATGCCAGGGTATCCGGATGCCATCACCCACATATCACAATTACGGCAGGAGATGGTCGGCTATGATTGCCCTCAAGCCAGGCGCACTGCCAAAAGCCTGGTGACATTGCCTGTCCATAGCTGGGTCGGGGCCGGAGACCGGGCTCGCATCGCAGCTGAACTCACCTTGGTGGACAAACCAAACGATTCGTACAAGGCGGTCCAGGCTTGAAAACGAAACTTATCATCACGATCGATACGGAAGAGGATAATTGGGGGGCGTATCATTCCGGGGGGCACACCGTCCGAAACATAGCGCAGGTACCCAGGCTGCAGGCGCTCTTCGACCGTTACGGGGCCAAGCCCACCTATCTGGTCAACTGGCCGGTGATCATGGATGACAACGCCTGCAAAATTTTTAAAGCGATTCATCTCAGTGGCCGATGCGAAATCGGTTCCCACTGCCACCCATGGAATACGCCGCCGATCGAGGAGGAGATGAGCAGCTATAATTCGATGATGTGCAATCTGCCCGAGCGACTCGTCAAAGCAAAAATGGCCAACCTGGCATATCGCACTCGCGAGCGGTTGGAAGTCGCTACCACATCGTTTCGTGCGGGTCGATGGGCACTGGGGCGACACGTGGCCGAGTCATTGATCGAAAACGGATATACGGTCGACTCATCGGTGTCGCCGGCAGTCGATTGGCGAGACGATTTCGGGCCGGACTATTCGGACGCAAATGACAAACCCTACCGGTTTAGTCCGGAAGCTGTTCTGAAGGTCAACGGCAATGGGCCTCTTTTGGAAATCCCGGCCTCGGTCGGATTTTTCCAAAAACACGACGCCATCCTCCGTATATTGAGAAGAACACTGACCAAACCTGGCATGCGCCGCCTGCATCTGATCGGTGTTCTGGAGCATCTCCACTTAATGAACTTCAGGTGGTTGTCGCCTGAACTGAGCCCGGCCGATGATATGATCGCACTCTCTCGAGCACTGATCGCTAAGGGCAGCCCAATTCTTAACCTCTCATTCCACTCCACAACCTTAGCGCCGGGCATGTCACCCTATGTGAAATCCGAAGAAGATCTGGAAGGCTTCTTACATAGGATTGAGAGAATGCTTGAATTCGCAGTGCAAAACGATATCGAATTTACAACCCTTGCAGGGCAGGCCGGATGAGTCCAGCAGACGTTGTCATGCACCTGTACATTATTGAAAAATCTTGGTGATGAAGATGCAAGTACAATCCCACCACCACGCCACGGCAACCGCCGACACGACTGCTAATGCCATAGCTTATCGACGTGAGAACTGGCTTATGGGGGCAGCATTGCTGGGCGCCCTGGGCATCGCTTACTTCCATACGATTCAATGGCTGTTTCATCGATTCATAGCGCCGGACAGCTACTATTCCCACGGCTTCATTGTACCGTTGATTAGCCTATATTTCGTTTGGAAAAAGCGCACCTCGCTCGATTACGCTGAACATGAAACAGGCAAAATCGGCGGCGCCTTGGTGATAACGGCCCTCCTTGTGCATCTCTTGGGAACGGTGCTGTACATCTTTTCCCTGTCCGGTTTGTCTCTATTTATAGTGATCGTTGGAAGCGTGTGGTTTTTTTTCGGTAAAGAGGGGTTTAAGCAGATACTTTTTCCAATTGGATTTCTGCTGTTCATGTTCCCGGTTCCGGAAGCCGTCTTGACTGGCATTTCGTTTCCTCTAAAAATGGTGGTTGCAAATATCAGCGTGTTTGCCGTCAGGCTGATGGGAATTCCGGTTCTGCAGGAAGGATTCCAAATCACCATTCCTGCCGGTAAGCTGCTTGTCGGGAATCCTTGCAGCGGGCTGCGTTCGATAATCGCCTTTCTGGCGATTGCGTCCATCTTCGCATATTTGAGACCATTGACCCTGACAAATAAAGTCCTATTCTTCTTCAGCGCCATACCCATCGCGATGATTGCCAATGTGCTTCGGGTCCTGTTTTTGATCTTGGTTTCGCATTTTTGGGGATTGGAAGTGGCGCGGCCCGAAAGCTTCTGGCATACGGCTTCAGGAATCGGGCTGTTTGTCATTGGCCTTCTTCTGCTGTTTATAACCGGAAATATACTCGATGCCCGTGAAAACAAGAAATAGATATATTTTTATTATCGCCGCGCTTTTGCTCTCGTGCGTCCCGGTTTATCTGCTGCAGTATGACGGTTTTCAGCCAACGACGCAGGGCGACCCGTCAATAGAGGCCATTCCCATTAATATACAAAAATGGCAGGGGAATGATGTCGCCCTGGAACAGTGGGTCTATGAGTTGTTGGAAACCCCCTCGATTATTCATCGCAGCTATTTGAAAAATGATCAGCGCGTTTTTCTCTCCGTCGTTCATTATGCCGATACAAAGGTGGGATTTCATGCACCTGAAGCCTGCCTTGGCGCCCAAGGCCTCGAGCTGTCCAAAAATGACAGCCAGATTCCATTGGAACGAGCTGCAGCGCTGGGGGTCAATGAGCTGGTCTATCAGCGTGCCCAGTACCGTGAACTGGTTTACTACTTCTACAAGGCAGGAAACTACATGGGGGACAGCTATCTGAATTTGCGGTTAAACATCGCGTACAACAAGCTTTTCTCCGGCACGAAAAGCGGTTCATTGATCCGGGTTTCAACGCCCGTCAGGGACGATACCATGAAATTCGCAAGACAAACCCTATCCGATTTTATCAATGCAATTCATCCATTCGTTCTCTCAGGATTGTAATCGTGACGAACTCATAAAAAGTCGTCATGCGTCATGCCGGACTTGATCCGGCATCCAGGAACCATTGAAAAGACTGGATTCCGGCCTTCGCCGGAATGACGGGAAAGGCGCTTCTGCTACTTTTTACGAGATCATCAATCGTAAACCACACACCCAAAAGGGAGGAGACGATATGAAAACCCAACAAAGCATGACGCCCAACGGCTCGTGGGAATACCTCCGCTCCATAGGAGTTCCCGATATGCCACCTCGAACCTCGCCTTTCGATCCAGGCTACGATCCACTGACTTTGATCAGTCATTTGGAGCAAAGCGCCCATCTCATTTCGGTCCTGAAAATATCAATGGCTTGCTGGCAGGTGGCCACTGAAGAAGCCACGCGCAAGAAAATTGATGCAGCACGCCGGATCGGTCTCAAGGTGTGCACCGGAGGCGGGCCCTTCGAAGTGGCCGCAACATTTGGTAAGATCCCTGAGTTCATGGACTTATGTTCCGGAATGCGTTTTACGCGCATCGAAGCGGGGGAAGGGTTTACTGAAACCCAACTCGATCCCCATCACATCGTTAAAATGGCCGAAGAGCGGGGGCTGGAAGTTCAATTCGAAGTCGGCAAGAAACACGACGGAAGCTTCACAGCCGATATCGTCGGTGAACTGATCGATCAGGGCAAACGGTGGTTGGATGCCGGTGCTAAAGAGATCGTCGTGGAAGCACGTGAAAACGCCGAGAATGTGGGCGTATTCGGCGACAAGGGCAGTTTCAACGCCAAGGCGGCCGATCGCTTCGCAGAGGCCTTCGGGTTGGATGTCGCCATCTACGAAGCTCCCAATAAACCCAGCCAGTTCGCCCTGCTGAACCACTTCGGACCCGAGGTTCAGCTGAGCAACATACGAATCGAAGAGCTTTTGCGCGTTGAAATCTACCGCCGCGGACTGCACTCGGATGCGTTTCAACACGAGAATCTGAAGCCGGCCGGTCCCGCTTGACCGAACAGAAGCACTATCAGGAAAGGAAACGCCATGAGCAAAACATTCGTGATCGACGCTTTCCCGGAATCCGCAGCTCTCTATAAAGACAACTACGCCATCGCGGTGATCGATGTCATTCGGGCCACCACCACAGCGACCACCTCCGTCAGATATGGGCGCAAGGTCTTCCCAGTGAAAGATACCGACAGTGCCTTCATTCTTGCCGACAAAATGCGGGATGCCCTTCTGGTAGGAGAACTGGGTGGTAATGTTCCTTACGGTTTCCATACAACCAACAGCCCGCTTCAGATGGCAGCCCTCGAGCTGATACCCTGCGGACCTTTCTCCGATACGCGCCGACCAATTATTCTACTCTCTTCATCGGGGACCCAGCTCTTGCTCAATGCCGCCGGCGCGGATGCGGTCTACCTCGCCTGTTTCAGAAATTTTTCAGCTGTTGCCGCCCATTTGGCCACCCACCACAGCAAAGTCGCCCTGTTGGGCGCCGGCACCCGTGGACAATTCCGGCGGGAAGATCAGATATGCTGTGCACTGGTCGGGAAGAAATTGATCGCCGCCGGCTTCGAGCCCGAAAACAAGAGCACCACCGACACAATCTCCCGTTGGGATGGTGTGCACATCGACGTGGTGAGGGAAGGTCGCAGTGCGGAGTACCTTCACAGAACAGGGCAGGTGCCGGATCTGGAGTTCGTTCTCAACCACATCGACGATTTAGGCACGGTGCCTCAATTTATTGATGGTAGATTGATCAACGCCACAGCTTGAGTAAAATAGAGTCGAATCTTATCTTAAAAGTATTCACTTCTCACATTCGATTTGGTCTTTTCAAAAAAAACCGCAAATCATACAAGGTACTAACCCCATGCTGCTTAAAATCGAACGATGGATGGCAAGGATCAACATGATCCTGGAAATCTACCGTAATAAATCGGGTCAAGTGTACGTGGAGGATCGGATTTCCGAGTACAGGGAGATGTGGCGCGCCGCTGCCGAAAAGCAGGGCGCCGCATTCCTGGAGGTGTGCGAGGACATATGGGAAGTCGAATTGAACGGCCGTCGCTCTCGGATCAAAAACGATATTCTGGAATTCGACAACCCGGTGACCCTGGACATTGCCGGACGCAAGCCGTTGATCTACAGAATGCTTAGTGAAAAGGGATTGCCGGTACCCGACTATTTGGTGTTTCACTATGATGAACTGGAACGTGCAGGTCGGTTTCTACAGACCCATCCCCTCGGCTGCGCTGTCAAGCCAGCCAACGGGACCTCTTCCGGCCGCGGTGTTACCACCCACGTCACCACCACAAAAGAGCTGCGAAAGGCGGCGATCCTGGCGTCGCTCTATTGTCGGGAGGTGTTGATTGAACCGATGATCGCCGGCGAATGCTATCGACTGCTCGTGCTTGACGGGCAAGTCGTGCATGCCGTGTGCCGGCGCGGCCACAGACTCACCGGAGACGGCCGCTTAAGCGTATCCCAGTTGATCCGTGAGGAGAACGAGCGGCTGAAGCAAAACGGTAAATCGGCGCTTGACATCGATCGTGACTGCCAGTTCAGCCTGGCGTACCAAGGCTTGACCCTGGAGGCAGTTCCCGAAAAGGACAGGGACATCATCGTGAAAAGCGTGGATACCAGTTCCCGGGACTTCAGAGAGGTGCGCACGGTCTATAATAGTGTGGTCACCGATGCCGTTTGCACCGACATGATCCAAAAGGCTCGGGAAGCGGCAGAGGTACTGCGCTCCCGGTTCGTTGGTGTCGATTTTATCACAGCCGACGCAAGCAAACCACTGGCCGATACGGGCGGCGTGATCAACGAAGTCAACACGACCCCGGGACTGCATCACCACTACGATAGCGAAAGTGAGAAGTTCCCGGCGGTGGCACCGATGATTCTGGAGGCATTGCTGCAGAATTAAATCCGAAATTCGAAACAAATCCGAATGACCAAAATTCGAAACGAGCCTATTTGCCAAATACAGGCTCAAGCCGGCGGCTCTGGGACTCTTAGTCGTAATGCAGCTACTTCCAAGTATAAAGTTTGAATTCAACTCTGGTGACCTGAGGTTCTCACGTTATCAATCCGGGCGGGGATAAACCCCGCCCCTACACGGATCACGCTCACTCTTCGTAGGGGCGGGCTTTATGCCCGCCCGCTGTGCTGGATCCAATTCTTCAGGACCTGAATCCCGGCCTTCGCCGGGATGACGGAAAAATGGCCGGGATGACGGATAAATGACCGGGATGACGAAAATGGTCGGGATGCTGCGCAAGACATGTTTCGAATTTTGAGTTTTGGTCATTCGAATTTGTTTCGGATTTCGAAATTCGGATTTCGGATTTCCTCTTAAGGTATTCTACCGAATTTATCTTTAACTCAGGAGTTGCCCCTTAGTTGTTATTTAATTCACTAATATTTATACTATTTGGCAGCCTTTTCTTCCTGATTTGGCCTTTTCTGAGCAGAACGAGGCAGACCCGCTGGATCTTTCTGATCGCTGCCTCGTTTGTCTTCTACGGCTGGTGGGACTGGCGGTTTCTCTTTTTGATCATCTTCAGCGGCGGCATCGACTTTTTGGCCGCACTGGCGATCGAACGCTACCCGCAGCGCAAAAAGCCTTTTCTGGTGCTGTCGCTTGCCGGCAATTTAGGCGCCCTGGGGATCTTCAAGTACAGTCGGTTTATCGCAGAAAATCTGGATCTGGGGCTGGCCGCGCTGAACCTGCCGTTTCGTTTGACGGGAGCTATTCCTCCGTTCCTCGGAATGGTTCCGGTCGGCATCAGTTTTTATACGTTTCAGTCGTTGAGCTATAGCATCGACGTCTACCGGGGGGAGCTTCGCCCGACGCGCAATCCGTTCCACTTTTTCGCTTATCTGGCCATGTTCCCTCAACTGGTGGCCGGGCCCATCGTGAGGGCTGCCGACCTGTTGCCTCAGTTGGAGCAAATGCCCAAAACAACACCGGAAGACCGTTCCGAAGGGCTGCGCCTTATCGTTCACGGCTACTTCAAAAAGATGGTCATCGCCGATAACATGGCCCCGATGGTAGATGCGGCTTTCGGCAGCGCTTCCCTTGAAACCTCCAGCATATACTGGTGGTTGATTGTAACCATGTTTGCCTTGCAGATCTATTGCGACTTCAGCGGATACAGCGACATCGCCCGCGGGCTCGCGCGTTGGATGGGATTCCGATTCTCCTTGAACTTCAACCATCCTTACGCGTCCCGGAGCCTGAGAGAGTTCTGGCAGCGGTGGCACATCTCTCTTTCAACCTGGTTTAGAGACTACGTCTACATTCCTTTGGGTGGATCTAAAGTCGGCGGGCCGCAAACCTATCGCAACCTCTGGATCACCATGATGCTCTCCGGGCTGTGGCATGGTGCGGCGTGGACATTTCTGGCGTGGTCAGCCGTGCACTCCCTTTTTCTAAGCATAGAGCGATCGACCGGATGGACACGGCGCCTGGCCCGCCACAAGGGAGCCTCACTGCTGCTTACATCGATCGTCCTCGTACAGGTCTGGGTCGCATGGGTCTTCTTTCGGGCCGAGAGCATGGGGCAGGCAATCGCGATCCTGGGTCATATGTTCTCATTTCGCATGACCGCCTTTCAGCCGGTAGACGCTCTGCTGTTCATGAAAGCCGCTTTTCTGGCCATCTTCTGGCTGGCGATAGAGCTGGGAATCGGCTTCCGGCTGCCGGAAAGGTTCGGGGCGGCCGCTATCCGCAGCCGATGGGCTGTTGAAATACGGTTGGCGCTGATGATCACTGCCTGCCTCTTTATGCGCGGACCGGGCAGCGCATTTATATACTTCCAATTCTGACGAACGGGTGCCGCCATGCAACAACCTCGACTCTCACATACAATCGTGGCTGCGGCCATTCTCATCACGGTCGCCGGTATGTCGGCTCCCGCTTCACCGTGGATCAACACGGGCGTTCCGAATGACGCCTTCTGGATCACCAAGGCGTTTCACGACAGAACCTATGATATGGTGGTGGCCGGAGATTCCCGGGTCTTGAAGGGAATTTCCCCCCGCGCCATGGAAAAGGTGCTCGAGGGAGTGACGATCTTCAACTACGGCTTCGATCACAACGCGTACACCCAGGTCTACCTGAGTGCAACCGAGTCGCTCGTGGACCAAAGAAGCCAGCGAAAGGCGATTCTTCTGGGGATATCGCCCCAATCATTGACCCAAGAGGCCGCCCAGCGCAACGGCTTTCTCGCATTACGCGAAAGCGACCGCTTCAAGCGATTTAAAATGCGCTATGTGCAGCCCTATCTCAACTTTTTCGAGCCGTACAACCTTTACCAGATTTTCGAAATCGTGCGCGGCATTCCGCCCGTGCTTTACTACCAGCACCACACACCGGATGGTTGGGTTGCCAGTCATAAAGAGCCCGAAGACCCCTTCTACCAGATCCGGCGCTACCAAGGGCGCTTCGATAACAATCAGGTCTCTCCCATGCTGACCCAACAGCTTCTCGACTACGTCCGGCGCTGGCGCAAAGCAGGCATCGACGTATTCGCAATGCGCCTGCCCACATCTCCGGCCATGCTGGCACTGGAGAACAGCCAGAGCGGCTTCGATCAGGAGCGTTTTGTTGCAGAGGTCGAAAAGGCCGGCGCTACTTGGATAGAACTGGAACAAACCGGCTATCACAGTTACGACGGTAGCCACCTGCGCAAGGATGCGGCCATCGAGCTCTCCATCCAGATCGCCCGAAAGCTCGAATCCAGGATCGTGACCGATAGGCAGCAGGCCAAAAGCGGCCGCAACGCCCATATGCAGTAATACCAAATTGTGGTGTTGCACCTGGCTCCAAAAAGTCCCCCTTTTCCAAAGGGGGATATAGGGGGATTCCTACCATAACCGCAAATAGACATTTAATGCAGTTGGTTATCACGAAATGTCGAAAATCCCCCCAGCCCCCTTTGGAAAAGGGGGAGACGCTGCAAAGGCAATATGATCAATTGCAAAGCACCGATAACAGGAAAATGACATGCAATTAAAAATATCGTCGCAACCGCCCTCCCACTGGGACGCCATGATCTCCAGGTTCAACGGCAATATGTTCCATTCCCCGCAATGGGCCGCCTCACGACGTGCAGGCAACTGCCGGCCGCTCTATTTCGAACTGCACGACCGCCAGGACGATTGCCGTGGCATCGCATTGGGCATTGAAACCCGGTCACCGGTGCCGATCGTCGGTCGCCTGTCCCGGCAGCTGGAATTTGAAACCTTCCCAGTGGTGTGCGACGATCGCAACGATTTGCTACGCAATATGATGCAGAATATCATCTCAAGTGCAGCCGACAGGGCATGCCGGCGAGTTGTCTTCAACTCCTACATGAGCCGCACCGCCTTGCCGCGGTCCGTCGAGGTGGACGTCGACACCGAGGACCGAATCGAATTTGTCGTCAATCTCGCCCAGTCTGACGACGAGCTCGTGTCCAAAATGAGCAAGCACCACAAACGGAAGCTGAAAAAGGCCTGCAAACACGATTTAACCTTCGAACATTACCAGGATCTCGACGCGATGCAGCAGTTCAGGAAGCTTCAGAAGCGATCCCGCGATCGCCGCCTCGAACGGGGAGAAGAGATGGCCGTAATGGAAGACACATATTACGAAACATTAGGCAAACGCTACTTTGCTAATGATCTGGGGACCGTATTCATGCTGACCAAGGACGGTACGCCCGTGTCTGCAGCGTTTGTAGCCCATTACGGTTCTCATGCACTTTACATGTACGGTGGCAGCAGCGATGCAGGGTTTAAGATGGATGCACCGCTTCTGCTTTTTACGCGAATTTTTGCGCACTGCCGCGAACAAGGGCGTCGCGTGTTCAATCTTGGAGGCGTACCGATGCAGGCAAGAGAACCTGAAGCCCCTTCCCACGGTCTGTACCGGTTCAAAGACGGCTTCGGTGGTGAGCAGCGGTTCTGTGAAAATGTCGTGGCCCGTAATTTGAACCCGGGCCGGGATAAGCTGTTTAATTTGGGCAAGCGCCTGTTCAGGCAGGTAAGATGAGGGCGTAAGAGGTCGGCGGATACCTTGACCGACATGATTTTCGACTTACTCTTGCTGACTAAGACTAACTGCGCACAAAGAGAAGGTGCTATGAAAGATGCCACCCTGAAAATCAACGATACAAGTACACCGGTTGTGCTGCTGGGATGCAAGCTGGGTGCTCTGGCGATCATGCGCAGCCTCGGTTCCCAGGGGGTTAAGATATACGGCGTCGATGACGATCCCCAATCGCCGGCCCTGCGCTCCCGATACCTGTCGGAGAAGTACATCAAAGGCTTTAACGAAGAGGCGCCGCAAGACTACCTGCAGTTTGTCCTCAAGCTGGGTAGAACCCTTCCGACCCGGGCGGTCTTGATCCCGACCTCCGATGAACTGTCAGAGTTCGTAGCCGAAAATCGGGAAGCACTTAAGCGTTATTATCTTTTTCCGGATAACCAGATCGGTCTGGTCCGCGGACTGGCCAGCAAAAAGGAGATGTTCCGCATCGCCAGCGACGTCGGTATTCCGACCCCCCAAACCCTGTTCCCGCAAAATCCGGACGATGTGGCCGCCTATGCCGATCGTATCACCTTCCCAGTTATGCTTAAGGGGATATACGGCAACCGGTTGCACGAGAGAACCGGAAAAAAGATGGTAGACGTCCACTCCAGGGAGGAGTTGATGCAGACCTACCTGGAGATGGAGGATCCCGACGAGCCCAACCTGATGATGCAGGAGTTGATCCCGGGCGGAGACGATCAGGTGTATATCTTCAACGGTTATTTCAACAACGAGTCCGACTGCCTGGCCTCCTATACCGGTTATAAAGTGAGACAATGTCCGATTCATGTCGGCTGCGCCTCACTGGGAGAATGCCGATGGAACAGTGCCGTGGCCGCTTTAACGAAGAAATTCATGAAAGCCATCGGATATCGCGGCATCCTGGATATCGGCTATCGATTGGACCCGCGTGACGGTCAGTACAAAGTGCTCGACGTCAATCCGAGAGTTGGACAGGCGTTTCGGATCTTCGTCTCCCACAGCGGAATGGATGTGGTACGGGCCCTTTATCTGGATTTGACAGGACAGCCGGTGCCCGAATCGCCGCCCAGGGAAGGGAGACGGTGGATCATCGAAGACTATGATTTTATCTTCTCCATTCTTCCCTATTACCTGGAGGGATCTCTGACCATATCCCAATGGTTGAAGTCATTTAAGGGGCTGGAAGAGGGGGCCTGGTTCGACTCGCGCGACCCCTTGCCGTTTGTGAAGATGGGGCAGGGGTATGCCAAGCGTTTGATGAATTGGGGCCTGAAACGTCTGAATCCGCTATGACAAACGAGGACGGCGCTGTGCTGCAGTATCGATCCGTAAATCAGCAGGCGTCAACCTTATTAGGAGTGCCAATGAAAACCATCCAGCTGCGTACCGGCGTATGGTACAACGACCATCCCATCAACCTGAACTTTCCCGACGAGTGGGATGTACAGGTCCACACCCCCGACACGCCTCGCGCGCTCGATGAAGCGGGCATCAGAAATGTTCTGGCCAAGCCGATCGGCCAACCGCCTTTGCGCCGATTGGCCGAGGGGAAAAAGCGCCCTGTCATTATCGTCGATGATCTGGCCCGCCCGACGCCGGCTTTCAAGATCATGCCGTTCATATTGGAAGAGCTGCAGCATGCCGGGATCCCCGACAGCGATGTGCGCGTTCTTGTTGCAACCGGTACGCACGGACATCAAGATCCCGCTGCACTGCGCAACAAACTTGGATCCGAAGTGATGGACCGATGCCGCGTGATCATCCACGACGATCGCAACCGGCGCGAGCTGAAGTATCTGGGCAAGACCTCCCAAAGGTCACCAGTCTACATCGACCGCGAGGCAACCGACAGTGATCTGCTCATCGGTGTCGGCGGGGTCTATCCGCAGCACACGACCGGATTCGGAGGCGGCAGCAAGCTCTGCCTGGGCATTCTGGGCAAAAAGACCATAACGCATCTGCACTTTAAACATAAAGGCGTAGCGGGGACCTATAATATCGACAACACGTTTCGCCACGAACTGGACGAAATCGCCCGTATGCTGGGATTGAGCACCATGTTTACCCTGCACACCAACGCCGACCTCGACCTCGTCCATCTCATGTGCGGCGATCACTTCCAGTACTATGCCGATGCCGCCCGATTCTCCAGGGAGAGATATGACGCCCCCTATCCAAACGATGCGGATGTGGTGATTGCCAATACCTATCCGTCGGATATCTCATATACCTTCATGCGTAAAGCCATGAAGGTGATTCGATGCGCGCCGCCCGACGCCACCAAAATCGCCATCGCCTCCAACTACGAAGGGTTGGGGCTCCACGGCCTGTTCCAGCAAGGCCTGGGCGAACGGTTGCGGATGTACAAAGCGCTCTACCATCGCATTTCGGTAATGGAGCCCAAGGTTATTTTTCAGAAACTCCTGAAGCACCTGTTTCGAATCAACCCCAAAAATCATCCGGCCGAACATGCGGGACCCTCCCCGGAGCCCCCTGCCGAAAAAATGCTCATCTACCGGCCGCCAGGACCGGAAACCGACATACCAACACTTCCAGGGGTGAACATGCTGAGTCGGTGGGAAGATATCGTCTCGCGTATCAAAGAAGAGCATCCGGGTAAAGATTCGATCACCGTGCGGGTCTACACCTGCGCATCGTTGCAATGCATCGACGCGGAGGATAAACCGCAAGCGGCATCTCCTCCGGTTTCAGCGATGGAACACGCCCAATGAAAAAAAAGATACTGCTCATCAGCTACCACTATCCGCCGAGCATGGCTGTGGGCGGATTACGGATTGCCAATTTCGCACGGTATCTTCCCGAGCAGGGTTGGCAGCCATACGTGCTGACCGTCGAGGACCGTTATCTGGAGCAGGTCGATCCAAATCGGCTGGTCGGTCTCGAACATGCGCCCATCGCCAAAGCCCCTAAAGCGCCGACCGTGTCGGATCTCTATCTCTCCCTCAAATCCCGACTGGGAAGGCAAGAGCGCAAAACAGATGGAGCAGAGACGGTCTCGCTTGCAAAAGCGATATCACCGAACGCCGGTCGCAATGGCGCAGAGGGTGCAAAGCAGAAACTGAAGCGATACCTTTTCTCTTTACTGCTCAGCCTTCCCGACGGCGAACGCAGTTGGGTGGTGCCCGCGGTACTGAAAGCCCTTCGCGTCATAAAGAGAGAACGGATCTCCACTGTTTTGACCTCCTGCCCGCCATATTCCGTCCATCTGATCGGATTGGCGCTCAAACTGATCACCGGTGTTCGCTGGGTGGCCGATTTTCGCGATCCCTGGATTACCGGGAGTCAAAAGCGACTCTACTACACGAGCCGTCTCTCCATGGCCATCGAGCGGCGGCTGGAACATTTGGTGTTGCGCAAAGCGGACCGGGTGCTGGTCAATACGGCGAACCTGACCCGATTGCTGTTGCGCACCCACGGTGATCTCAGCAGACGAAAAGTGATGCAACTCCCCAACGGTTTCAATCCGGACCGGTATCGACCCTATCGGCAGCAGGAAAAATATCGCCGCTTCACCATCACCTACGCCGGTTCGCTATATTTCGGCCGCACGCCGGAGCCGTTGTTCGAGGCCATAAAAGCGTTGATCGACGCCGGGACGATCCGCCCGGAGCAAATCGGCGTAAAATTAGTCGGCCAGTGCGACCGAATCGAGGGGCGGGCGACGGAAGCGGTCATCTCCTGTTACGCATTGGAGGGCGTTGTGGATCTCATCCCGCCCGTGTCCTACGACGAGGCCATGACCATCGTCGCAAAGAGTCACCTCGCACTACTGCTCGCTCCGGATCAACCGTACCAGATTCCCGCCAAAGTCTTCGACTACTTTGGCGTCTGCACGCCGGTATTGACCTTTGCAGGCGAGGGCGCCACAGCCGATATCGTTCGATCGACCCGCACGGGAGAAGTCTTCTCCCCCAATGACATCGACGGTATAGCGGCTTTTCTTGCAAGCACGTTATCATCGTCCGTTGCAGCGGATCGCCCACAGGCATCAGCCAATTTAAAGGCGTTGGATATCCGCCATATCGTATCAACACTGGCAATGCAGCTGAATGACATCTGCCGTTTCGAAACAAACAATCGCCGGGACATGGCGATCGCCTTGAACCACAACCGATCATGATGGGGTGCGTATGGATGTTCTTGTCACCGGAGCGGATCAGCGGCAAAGTCTGACCGTCATTCGTTCGCTCGGAAAGCACGGGGTAAAAGTGGTCGCAGCGGGTCCCAATGAAGGATCGTTGGGGTTCCGATCACGCTATGCCACAGAAAAATGGATTTATCCAAACCCGTACCGGGATCCGAACGGATTCATAAATTCCATTATCGATGCGGTTCGCACCTTCAAGGTGCCGATGATATTCCCCGTGGTCGAATCCACACTGGTTGTGATCAATCAATTCAGAGAAAGAATCGAGCGCGAAGCCGCCGTAGTGGCGGCCTCAAGGCAGGCCGTGGACTTGGCAATGGACAAGGACCGCCAGTTCAGCATTGCAGCCGACCTTGGAATCCGGGTGCCGCTGACCATAGCGCCCGATTCAATGGCCACTGCCCAACAGCAGATCAAGGGGCTGCAGTTTCCGGTGGTGGTCAAGGCCAATGTCAAACCCCAGGAGGAAGACAAGGCCGCCGACATCCTCAAAGTCTCCTATGCGGACGACTGGCCGGAACTGGAGCGCCTGTTGGCGCCTTACTACCGGGCTGGTGTGCTGCCCATTATCCAGGAATTGATTTTCGGCGACGGCATCGGATGCGGTGTACTGATGGACCACGATCGCGCCTTGTGCTGCTACCAGTATCACCGGGGCCGTGAAAACCACCCCACCGGGGGCGTGCCCGTGCGCTACGAGAGCATGCCCATGTGGCCCGAAGTACGGGAGCAGTCTGTTCGTATGCTCCAGGCCATGGACTGGCACGGCATCGCCCAGGTTGAGTGGAAGAACATCATCGGCACGCGGGAGATGGTGCTGATGGAGGTCAACGGACGCTTCTGGGCCTCGCTCCCGGGAGCGGTGCACGCCGGCATGGATTTCCCCGCCTGGCTCTACGACCTCTGGCGGGGTGAAACGGTGAACTGTCACGAGGACTATAAAATCCCGGTGGCCAGCCGCCATCTGACCGGTGACCTGGACCGCCTGGAGATGGTGCTCCGGATGCCATTGCCGGTCAGTACCGTGCCCATCGGCCCGAAACACCGGGAACTGATGGCCTTCATGACCGACTTCTTCCGTTGGCGTGTTAAATCCGATGTCTTCGCCTGGAGCGATCCACTGCCGGGGGTTCGGGAGGTTTGGGATATCGTGAAGAAGTATGCAAGGCGTTTTTCAGGGAAGTTTATACGGCGATAGGCTCGAAGGGCTCGTGAAAGTTGTTTGTCAGGAAAATCCGAAACATTAAAAACCCATCCTATCCACAAGGAATCGACATGTCACTATATGCAAGCTTTGTCAAAAACGTCACACTTCCGTTCTACGAACGCCGGCGCGGGTCTGATCTGTTGCAGCGCATGGGCGGATTCGAACAGTCCCAGTGGATGAGCACCGAGCAACTGAAAAGCCTGCAGTTCGAAAAACTGCACAAACTGCTCAAACACGCCTACCAGCATGTACCCCTTTATCGTGAAAAATTCGATTCGATCGGCGCCGTACCGGAAGACTTCACTTCTTTAGAGGACTTCTCAAAATTTCCGACCCTGGTGAAGAAGGAGCTTCAGGAGCGTCTTGACGATTTGACCGCCACAAATGCCGATCCTCAAAATCTGCTCAAAGGCATAACCAGCGGTTCATCCGGGCAGCCCACGATCTATATTCAGGAACGCTCTTCCAACAGAGACCGTGTGGCCGCCGGCAAGCGCCTGACCGGAATCGCAGGTTGGGACGTGGGATTGCGCCTATTTTATCTTTGGCGGGACAGCCCCTACCAGATCGAGGACGGCAAGATCACTGAAGTTGATATACATGCCCATCAATCCGGTTCGTTACTCGGCAGGCTGAAGCGCGCCATTCACGATCGGTACGGCGTTGTGAATCCAACCCTGCGGGTCGACCCAACCATGATGACCGAATCCGAAATGGCCGAAATGTTTCAGCGACTAAAACGCTTCAAGCCGGATGTGATCATCAGCTATGTCAACACCCTATACCGGTTTGCGCAATTCATGGACGCAGAAAATCTCAGCGGCATCCGTCCCCGGTCAGTGATCGTCTCGTCCGAGTCGCTCTATCCCCATCAGCGCAAACTCATGGAGAAGGTCTTCAGCGTCCCGGTGTACAACCGTTACGGACTGAGCGAAACTGGCATCGTGGCCATCGAGTGCCCCGAGCGAAACGGCCTGCACATCAACCAGGAGATACTTCACATCGAATATTTGCCGACCGTTTCCGAAACCCAGCAGATCGTGGTCACCGACCTTGTTAACTACGGCATGCCCATCTTGCGTTACGAAACCGGCGATACCGGCGTGCCGGTAGCCGGTACATGCGCCTGCGGACGAGGTCTCGAACGCATCGGCAATCTGGAGGGGCGCGTCATCGAGCTTTTGCCCAGCAAGCTGGGCGGGCATGTCAACGGGCAATTGTTTGCCACTTTTCACTGGATCGAGGGCGTCAAGCAGTACCAGGTCATCCAGGACCGCATAGAGGCCTTCCGCATCAATATCGTTCGCACCGACCGCTATAAAGAGGCTAATCTCGATCCCATGGTGACCACCATTCGGGAAAAGTTCGGGACAGACACCCATATCGACATCAACTACATGGATGTGATTCCATTCACCAACGGCGGAAAGTACAAATTGGTCGTATCCAATATCAAGCCGAACACCGATCAAATGGAAGCCGATAATCTATCCTCGGAAAACAAATTGGCCGGCTGAGAACCCTTCCCCTTGCCTTAAGCCCTTTCACTACTTAGCTTTGCCCACAAAAACATCGACGGCGTCCAACGCCTGGTGAATCTGTGCTCTATTGAATCTGCACGGGACCGTACCGACATCATTCAGCGACTATCACGCCCAGTGTGATTCGTAAGAGCCGTTTTCACAACGGTAAATAGAAAGAGATGGTAGAACTATGAAAAGTAATTCAAAGAAATATGCCGTTGCCATTTTAGCAGCATTGATATCGGTGATTTCCCCTTCCTTGGCCTTTAGCGCTATTCTAAATGTTCCAACCGTGGCCTATCCCACAATCCAGGATGCGATTGATGCGGCAAATCCGTCGGACGAGGTTGTCATCGCGGACGGAACCTATACCGGCGCAGGCAATATCAATCTGGATTTCGGTGGCAAAGCCATTACCGTGAGATCGGCAAACGGCCCGTCGGCGGTAACCATAGATGTCGGGGGTGTGTTCGGCAATCGCGGCGTTATTTTTCAATCGGGAGAGGGCCGCGATTCGGTGCTGCAGGGAGTTGCCATCGAGAACGGCAACGCTGATTTCGGCGGCGGCATCCGTATCACCCAGGGGTTTGCCATGACAACAGCCTCTCCCACCGTCAGGAATTGTATCATTCGCAACAACACGGCCGTGCAGGGCGGCGGCGTTAACATCTCCGGGCCCGATGCTTCACCGTTGTTTGTCAATGTGGTCATTTCGGGAAACAGCGCCATCGCCGTACTGAACGCACAGGGGGGAGGGGGGCTGCGCGCAGCCAGAACTACCGGCGTCACCACGGTGACGATTGAGGACAGCACCATCGACGGCAACACCAGCTCGGCCAGCGGCGGTGGTATTCTCATCGATCGTGCGACCCTGAACTTAAAAAACGCTACCATATCCAACAACGAGACCACCGGCTTCAATGGCGGCGGCATTGCCGTGTCCGGCCTTCTTGCCGGAGACCTCACCAATGGTCAATTTGCCAACGCCTATATCCATAACTGTGTGATCTTCGGAAACAGCGCCTGGCAAAAGGGCGGCGCTTTGCGGTTTAATCATGTTCTTCCAGCCAACACACTGGAAGTGGTCAACACGCTGATCTATGATAATACCTCCAGCGCATCCGCCCCGCCCGACGGTGCAGGCAACGGGGCTGCGGTTGACGCATGGCAGGCATCTCCCTTTTTATTTAACTGCACTGTGACGGATAATGTTGACCTGGCCAACAATAGTATCTTGTTTGCGCACACAGACGGCCCCCCCAATCTGGCACTACCCATTGCCGTTATTACTATCGGGAACAGCATTGTTTATGGTAACACGGGCGCCCAATTGGCAGAAGCACTAGACATGTCTTCTTTCTTTTTGATTGGCTATTCTGTCGTAGACGATCCGGCAAATTACCCTGCCGGCGTTGATGGCAATATCAATAGTGACCCTTTGTTTGTCGATGCGGCAAGTGACGACTACCGTCTCCAGGCAGTGTCGCCAGCCATCGATGCCGCCGACAATTCTTCTATACCGGCCGACAGTCTGGATTTGGACGATGATGGAAATACTTCAGAACTCATCCCTGTAGATATAGACGGCAGTCCCAGAAGATCAGATAGAACCGATATTGCTGACACCGGAATTGGAACAGCCCCTATCGTGGATATGGGGGCGTTTGAAAAACAGGAGATCACTGGTGGTGGCGGAGGCGGCGGTGGCGGCGGAGGCTGCTTCATCACCACACTTTTCTACTAAAGAATAGTTGCAGAAACAAAACTACGGCTGGGCTCCGGCTTTCGCCGGAGTGACGGACCCATCTGAATACTTGTCATAGGCTGGTTCAAGTCTTCCGAAATGATGGCAAAAGAATTGCTGTTTATATTCAATGTCATTAACTCACGCGGGTACAGTGGGCGGGCATAAAGCCCGCCCCTAAGAAAATTTGTACAAGCAAAGCGGTTGGTACCCGAGAGCCATGCAGGGGCGGGGTTTATCCCCGCCCGGATCGAGAGTGAGAACCCAAAGCTAATGACATTGGTTTCAAATTTTGAATTTCGGTCATGCGAATTTGTTTCAGATTTCGATATTCGAATTTCGGATTTCCTTCAAGATATTCGAATATCGAATTTACTATCTATATATAATTCCAAGGTGATCCAATGTGCGGAATAGTAGGCATACTCCGGCTGGACAATCAGCCGATTAACGAAAAGCGATTGATCAAAATGAGGGATCGCATGATCCACCGCGGCCCTGACGATGCCGGCGTTCATATCGACGGGCAGGTCGGGCTGGGGCATCGGCGCCTGGCCATCATCGACCTTACACCAGGCGGTCATCAACCCATGCTCAGCGATAATGGCCGGATTGCCCTGGTCTTCAACGGAGAGATTTTCAACTACCTGGAGCTGCGCGAAGAGCTGATCCGCAAAGGACATCACTTCCGTTCCACTTCGGATACCGAAGTGATCATCCATCAATATCTGGAAGACGGCGAAAGCTGCGTCGATAAATTCAACGGTATGTTCGCTTTTGCCTTGTGGGATTCGCGCAAACAAATTCTCTTTGCCGCTCGAGACAGACTGGGGATCAAACCGCTATATTTTTTCAAGGACCAGCGCCAGTTCATCATCGCATCTGAACTCAAGGCCATAATCGAGGATCCGGAAGTGCCCAGAGACCCCGATCCCCGGGGCATCGCCGACTACTTCTTTGCCGGAAAACCGCTGGGCGATAAAACCATGTTCAAGTCGATCTACCAGGTTGAGCCTGGTTATTTGCTCACCGTCGATGGAAAATCTGGATCGGTTAAAACCCGAAAGTATTGGGACATTCACTACAACTACGACACTAACCGCAGCGAGGCGCAGGTGGTCGAAGAGTTGTCGCACTTGCTCGATGACGCCATCAAGGTGCACTGCCGCAGCGATGCGCCTCTGGGGTGCCATCTCAGCGGCGGGATGGATACCAGTGTGGTGACCGCGTTTGCCGCCCGACATCGCGAGCGGCTCAAGA
This sequence comes from uncultured Desulfatitalea sp., assembly GCA_963668675.2. Taxonomy (GTDB): domain Bacteria; phylum Desulfobacterota; class Desulfobacteria; order Desulfobacterales; family Desulfosarcinaceae; genus Desulfatitalea. The sequence goes on from CAXXMB010000001.1 coordinate 445,787, forward strand.
CCTTTTCCATCAAGTTTTCCGAGGACGAATACATCGACGAGACCCCGTTTGCCAAAGCCGTGGCCAACCACGTCTCGGCGGACTACCTCGAAAGCACGCCCACCATCCGCGAGATCGAACAGGCCCTGCCTTTTCTGGGGTGGCATATGGAAAACCCGATCTCCGCCATGGGCGGCTACAACTACTATGCCGTCTCCGCCTTCGCCCAGGGTCAAGTCAAGGTTACGCTCACCGGCCATGGCGGCGACGAAATTTTTGCCGGCTATCCGGCACAGTTCCAGACCAGCTTCGGACGCACCGATATGTTCGTGCTCCATTCAGACCCTGAAAGTCACGTCGAAGCGAGCCTGGTCAGCCGCGTGCTGAAGCGGCTGCAGCGTAAAAGCCCTATGCAGATCCTCAGCGCCGTCAAGCGCCGGCTTTTAAGACAGAAACTCTCCTTCGAAGAGCTCTGGATCGCGCTGCACTGCGGCACCCTGCCAAAAGAGAACCCGATCTTCTACAACGGCTTTGTCAAGCAGCTCAACGGGTATTCACCGCGGGATGACTACCTGCGGCCATTCAGAGAGGCGGATACGGATGTGCTGATCGACAAGTGTCTCTACCACGACATCCGCTCCTATCTGCCGGGATTGCTACATGTGGAAGATCGTGCCAGCATGGCCGTGTCCATCGAGTCGCGCGTTCCCCTGCTGGACTACCGCATCATCGAGTTTCTGGCGACCGTTCCGCCCGAGATCAAAATCAAAGGCCACGAGCCCAAACACCTCATGCGGCGGGTGGCCGAATCCGTTCTGCCAGAAGAGGTGTGGCAGCGAAAGGACAAGCGGCCCTTCCCGATGCCCAGTCGTTTTTTGTCTTCAACCGGTATGCGCGATCTGGCCAAGCAGGTGCTGCTGGCGCCTGAAAGTATGGATCGCGGTATCGTGCATCCCACTAAATTGAAAGACATCTGCAGCAACGAACTCGCCACGCGGGACCACGAGGCCCGGCAGATATTGGCGCTGGAGCTCTGGTTTCAAATGTTCGTTGACAAGAACCCGAACTGGCTGGCTTCGGCCAACGCCTGAAAACGCCGGAGTAACGCATGACAGGATTGAGAGAAAAGGTCATCCGAGGCTTCATGTGGCTGAGCAGTTTGACCTTTGTGGGGCAGGCCATCACCTGGGCCATCACCCTGGTGGTGATCCGGCTGCTGGATCCCAAGGATTACGGGCTCATGGCCATGGCCACGGTTTTCATCGGCTTTCTGGCCATTCTCAACGAGCTGGGGTTGGGGCCGGCCGTCATTCAGAAGCCCGATCTCACCGAACAGGACCTGCGCAAGGCCAACGGGTGTGTACTGATCATCAATGTCGTGCTGTACGGCGTCCTGTTTCTCTGTGCGCCGGCCATCGCATGGTTTTTCGACGAGCCGCGCTTGGTTCCGATCATCCGTGTGCTTGGTCTGAATTTTGTGCTGCTTTCGGGCTATTTTCTGCCTCAGTCTCTCATGGCCCGGGAGATGGATTTCAAGACCCGTTCGATCATCGAGCTGCTGGGCAATCTCACCTCCAGCGGCATCGTTCTGGGATTGGCCCTGGCCGGTTTCGGCGTCTGGGCCCTGGTCATGGGGCCCCTCGGTATGCATCTCTTCAAGGCGATCGCTTTCAATTGCTTCAAGACATACCGCCACAAACCGCTGCTGTCGGTCAAAGGCATGCGCAGCATGTTCGTCTTCGGCGGCTACGTAAGCTTGACCCGGGTGGTTTGGTATTTCTACTCCCAGGCGGATATTCTCATCTGCGGCAAGCTGTTCGGAAAAAACCTGCTGGGCATCTACGCGGTCGCAATGCAGCTGGTTTCCATTCCCATGTCCAAAATCAGCCCCTTGCTGTCCCAGATCGGATTCTCCGCCTTTTCCAGGATCCAGGCCGATCTGCCGGCTGTCCAGACCAATTTTCTCCGGGCGGTCCACTTGATCAGTCTGCTCTCGTTTCCTCTGTTCTGGGGCTTGGCCATGGTATCTCCGGAAGCGGTCCCGTGGCTGCTCGGTGACAAATGGCAAAGCGTTGTGGTGCCCATTCAATTGCTCAGTGTTGTCATGCCGCTGCGCTTCATTGATACCATCTTCGGCCCGGTCGTGTCGGGGCGGGGACGCCCGGATGTGATCATGTGGAACATGGTAGCGGCCATCGTGATCATGCCTGCGGCGTTTCTCCTCGGGGCGCGCTGGGGCATTATCGGGCTATGTATGGCATGGGTGATCGCCTATCCCATCCTGTTCGTTTTTATGACCTATCGGGTGCTCAGGATCCTTCAGGTGCCCCCCGGGCAATTCGTCAAGGCGTTCAGCATGCCCCTGGCTGCCAGCGCGGTCATGGTGATAGGACTCGCGGCACTGAAATGGTCTTTGACTATTCCGGTGGTTATCTCGGTAATCGCTTCGGTATTGGTAGGTGTCGTACTGTACAGTGCGACCATGCTGGTTTTGAATCGCAATGAACTGGTGGAAATCCGCTCTATCTTTTCGGCCGGGAACTGACAGGATATCCAATGCAGCACCAACGCACCTCCAGAACCATTTTTAAAAAAGAGTCCCTGACCATGGGATACAAGGTCTTTCTGATATGGACGGTGGTGCTTTACGCTCGCCCCCAGGATTTTTTAACTTTCCTGGAACCATTTCGAATAGGACTGCTTTTTACTGCGATCGCATTGGCAACAGCCATTTACGGGCCGAAACGACTCTCCTTAAGAGCGCTGCTCAAAACCGGTATTTCCAGGAAATACGCCATCCTCTATCTGCTCATGTTCATCGGCATACCATTTGCCGATCACAGTGGCCGTGCATTCGATTGGGTGGTAATGATCTATCCGGTCAACATGATCTATTTCTTCCTGGCTGTTTTCCACCTGGACACCATCAAGAAGATCAAACAAACTGCATATGTACTGTGCTTGTCCGTTCTGTTCTACGCTGTGTTCGGCCTGCTAAACGGTTCATATGTAGAGGGCCGTTATGCTGTCGGCACCATGTACGATCCCAACGACCTTGCACTTTTTATGGTCGGGCTTTTTCCCATCAGCATTCTGTTCCTTGGCAAAGTGCATAACATGAAAACCCGTGTGGTGGCGGTGGCAACCCTGGCTATTGCACCGCTGATCGTTATTATGTCCGGATCCCGAGGCGGATTTGTTTGTCTGGCAGTCGTCCTGTTGATCCTGTTCATGACCCAGGTGGGCGGTATTCGACGCTCTCGTAAAATAGGCGCAATCGCACTGGTCGCTGTAACGATTTTTATCTTCAGAGAACAGATGGATATCGAACGGTATACCACCTTGTTAACCCTTGAAGAGGATTACAATGTAACCAGCGATACAGGTCGTTTACAGGTGTGGGAATCCGCCTTCAAGCTAATTTTTGCAAATCCAATAACGGGTGTGGGTGTGCGTTGTTTTCCGCGAGCCTTCGGATACCTTCGGTTGACCGAAGGGCGAGTGCCGGACTGGAAGGCCGCTCATAATGCATATATACAGGTCTGGACGGAAGTAGGATTTCCGGGCATTCTCGTTTTTATGGGAATTATCGCGGCCAGTGTCCGCAGCTATTGGCGCATGTCCAGATGGGATGCGGTAACTTCCGAGCAAAAGGACCTGAAACTGCTGGGCAGCTTGATGTTAACCGGATTCTGGGGTCATCTGATAGGTGCATTTTTTCTGTCCCAGGCATACGGTATGCAGTTCACACTCTTTTTTGCCATGGCGGCTGTGTTTAGGCAGTTGGCGATGGGATGGGCCGCAGAGAAGGCTTCCGAGACGTCAAGAAGCCAACCCGGAGAGGCGTCTGAGAAGGTGACGTCGGTCAGAGGGTGAACTAGTCAAGGTACAATAAAAGAGAAATCCGAAACCCGGTTCTCCATGAAGATGAAGTATCGTCTGTTTTTCTTTATCATACTTTGATTCAGCCACCGGCTCCCCCCTTTTCAAAGGGGGGCGGGGGGGATTTGATTGGCCCTCAACATACTGGAATCCCCCTAAATCCCCCTTTAAAAAAGGGGGACTTTTATATTGCTTCGTAATGCTTCCATGAAGGAATCAAATGCTTTGCATAGGCCAGCCATAACTACATTCCGGGCACTTAAGCTTCGTGGAGAACCGGAATCCGGAATTCGAATATCGAAATTCAAAATTCGAAACAAGTCTCAGATATGTTCGGATGAATACCGATCGTACCATGTAGGGGCGGGGTTATCCCAGCCCCTACATAACCTTAAGATTTCATATACTTAGTTCGCTCCAACCGACATGACACATGAATGATTTCTTACGCTTTCATCAGTATTGGGAGTTCGAATCTTTTATAATAGCTGGATTTCGGCCTTCGCCGGAATGACGATAAAACTTTGTTTCGAATTTAAAATTTAGAACATTCGAATTTGTCTCGGATTTCGATACTCGAATTTCTTAAAGTGGGGTCGAAATTGTGGCGCTCCCGGCTCGGAGCGTCAAAACATCCGCTTATCGATTGAACAAGTTACCCAAATTTGCACATTGCGGTTACAAAATATTATACCTTCGAATACTGATTATAACTTAATAAAAACGTATAGATATACATATTTTCCATATTTTGAGACTGTCGGGGCTCGGTCTTGGCGGTGATTGCTGAAAATGCTCTGAAATAGTCTTGCCATCCGATATTGCCTGATATGTTGGCAATCTATACCATCCTACTATGTTTATGGCATCCATGTTGCATAATATCCGAATGATTTTCGATCAGATACGCCGGGTGGACACACTTCACCCTGTGTTGCCCCTAACAGGAGGTTCATCTTGAAAAGATTCCACCCAACTATCTTCGTTCTTTTTCTGTTCGTTTTGTTTTTGATTCCCTGCAACGGTTACGCTGCGATCAGCAGCTTCCCATGGTCGACCACATTCAACTGCCCTGAGTGGGACCAGGGAACAGACGGATGGAACACCATCGACTGCGATGGATTGACGTCGGCAGTGGGCGACTGGTATGCCGCCGGCCATGGAGAGCAGATCACGTCACCCGCCAACAACCCGAACGGCGGAGGAGGGCGCGGACAGCGCCACTGGATGGGCGCAGGCGGTACCGGTACGGCCCCCGGCAGTGGTGAGATCGCTTACCAGTTCCCCTCTGCAACCAATCTCTACATGCGGTTCTACTTCCGTCTTCAAAGCGGTATGCCGATAGACCAGGTACACTATTGGAAATTGATCTATGGCTACGGCGGGAGTGAGTCGTTTTACCTGGATACAGAAGCCGGCGGCCTTAGCATTTCGCTCTACGACCGCAGCACCCGTCACACCGGCGGATACGGGCTGGACGATGTCTACGGCAGCACCACATCGGATGGATCGTGGCACGCCATGGAGGTCCATTTCGATCTTCAAAACGGCATCTTCGAATACTGGTTCTACCCAAACGGGCAGGACAATGCCATACCGCGCTACCGTTCCACTTCGGTCAACTACCGCATGTCTTCACTCAACCTCTTTAAATTTCCGGAAAACCACAAGGCGTCATCATTGCCAAGCGCAGCCATGTACGCCGATTTCGACGATATCGCCATGAGCACCACCGGCCGCATTGGCCCATTGGGATCCAGCGGCGGGGGAGACACCGGCGGTGGCACGACACCAACACCACCGCCACCTGCCCCAACAGTCAATGCTGTATCAAATCTGCACGTGGTGTCCGGCTCCTCCAGCGGCGGCAGCACAGGCACTGGAACCGTCATTTTCAACGAGGATTTTGAAAGCACCAACCTGGCAGCCAGTGGCTGGTTCGACAACACCAGCATGACCTTCAGCACCGTCGAGCACGTGAGCGGCAGTACGCGCTCTTTGGAGTATACCTTCAACGCAGGCGCCACCAACCCGACATCGGGCGGCGCCATTCGACGCAGCTTTACCCCCACAGACCAGCTCTACATCAGCTATTACGTCAAATACAGCGCCAACTGGCAGGGGTCAAATCTCAGTTACCAGCCCCACGAATTTTATCTGTTGACCAACAAAGACAACCCCTGGGGAGGGTTGGCATCGACCCAGTTGACCACCTACATCGAACAGAACGAAGGCACTCCGCTCATCGGTATACAGGACTCCCAGAACATCGATGAGTCGAGCATCAACGTGGATCTGACCAATGTGACCGAAAATCGGGCAGTGGCCGGCTGCAACGGCGACTCCGACGGCTACGGCGCCGGATCGTGCTATTCGGTGGGATCCACGCATCAGAACATAAAAGAGTGGCGTGCCAATACCACCTATTTCCGGGATGCCACCGGACCCTACTACAAGAACGACTGGCACAAAGTAGAGGTCTTTCTCAAACTCAACAGCATATCCAATGGCCGCGGCGTGGCCGACGGCGTGGTACGCTACTGGTTTGACGGCCAGCCCGTCATCGACCATTCGAACGTGATGTTCCGAACCGCCCAGCACAGCGATATGCTTTTCGAAACACTTGTTATCGGCCCCTATCTGGGCAATGGATCTCCAGTCACCCAAACGTTCTGGGTGGACAACCTGCAGATCTACGACGATATGCCATAGCTGTAACGGTATGCCACTATGAACGCCCTCCAAGCTTGGTGGGTATTCCTTCCGCACTTGACAGAACAAGACCGCGCCGGATCGATGGGGAGCGCCCCATGGCTCCGGCGCTTCCCTTTTTCGAAACAAATCCCACGATAAGCAAACCGCACAAGACCGATTCCGGGATAAAAAAAAGCAACGGAGCACGCCCAATAAACCCCAACGGCTCAACCCGGTCCATTTAGAGGTATTCGCGCTGTGAAAAAAATCTGGATTACATGGGAACATCATCGGCGTACCACAGGACTCGTGGCCGCCCTGGGCGATGTCAAACTGTACGAACTGCAGCTGGATGCCATACGGCCCGTCCGCTATGCCGTGCTGATCCTGCGAACATGGCTGCTGCTGATCAGGGAGGCCCCCGACCTGGTTTTCGTGCAGAACCCGTCCATCGTGCTGGCCCTGTTCATGACCACCATTGGCAAGTGGTTTGCCGGCCGTGTGGTCATCGACTCTCACAATGAAGGGCTTCGGCCGTTTCACGATCGCTACAACCGTGTGCTGTCTGTATACCGATACATACAGCGGCAGGCCGATATCACCATCGTAACCAACGAAAACCTGGCTGCGGTCGTTCGCGAAAACCGAGGCCGCGCCGTCATCCTTCCGGACCGCATACCGCACCTGAGTCAGCCCCGGAAGGTGAAGCTCAAGGGAAAGGTCAACATCGTCTTCATCTGTACCTTCGAAAAGGACGAGCCCTACCGGGAGGTGATCGACTCGGCCAGACACATCGACCCGGATACCCACATCTACATCACCGGCCGCTACCAGAAAGCGCCTGCCGAGGTGATCGGCCAGGCCGCTTCCAATGTGACCTTCACCGGTTTTCTGAGCGAGCAGGACTATGCCGATTTGCTCCACTCATGCAATGCGGTCATGGACCTGACCCTAATGGAAGACTGCCTTGTATGCGGCGCCTACGAGGCGGTCGAACTAGAACGCCCGATGATCCTGTCCGACACAAAAGCCCTGCAGCGTTTTTTCCACGCCGGCGCCATCTATACCGCCAACAACGCCCCATCCATTGCACGGGCCATATCCCAAATGCCGAAGGAAGAAAAACGGCTGCAAACGGAGGTCCATCGGTTGAAGACTTCCCTGAACCGTGATTGGGAGCAGCGGTTTCAAAAATTGCGCACCCTGATCGGCTGAACCGAAAATGCCAAACCTCTCAAACTACTTCTGCCGAAAAAGAAAATCCGGTTCTCCACGAAGCTTAAGTGCCCGGAATGTAGTTATGGCTGGCCTATGCAAAGCATTTGATTCCTTCATGGAAGCATTACGAAGCAATAGAAAAGTCCCCCTTTTTCAAAGGGGGATTTAGGGGGATTCCAGTATGTTGAGGGCCAATCAAATCCCCCCCGCCCCCCTTTGAAAAGGGGGGAGCCGGTGGCTGCATCAAAGTATGATAAAGAATAACAGACGATACTTCATCTTCATGGAGAACCGGGAAAGAAAATTCGAATTTCTCAGAAAGCCTGGATCCCGGCCTTCGCCGGGATGGCGAAAAACTGACTGGGATGATGAATAAATATCCGGGATGCCGAGCAAGATCTGTTTCGAATTTAGAGTTTCGGATTTGTTTCTGATTTCGATATTCGGGTTTCGGATTTTCTTTTAGGGTATTCAGAATACGAATTTGGAATTTCGGTCATTCGAATATTCTTTCTACAAACAACCACAGTCCAACAAAATGTCCAAACTCACAAATCGGCTATTTTTCCTAGACAGCTACCGCCTTCTGGCCATCGTTATGGTCATCGGCATACACAGCTTCGCCTATGTCCAGCTTGCGCCGCAAAGCGAGAGCGTATTGCGGTTTCTGGTGCAGGCCATTGCCGTGCAGGTATTTTTTCTGGTCGACGGATTTCTCTTCGCCGGAAAGCAAAAGCACCAAACCAACTACCATTTTTGGCAGTACATCGGGAAAAGCGGCCGGAGACTGCTGGTGCCCTGGGTCATCTTCAGCCTGATATATGCCGGTTTCAGATACACAGTTGAGGCGGCAGGGTGGGTGGATGACCGCCTGATCTACGGACTGCCCGCGGCTCAGTCTCTGGGCCATCTGTACGCATCTATCATCGCCCCGCAGCTCTACTTTCTGCCGTCCCTTTTTCTCATCCGGTGCCTGGCGCCGCTGACGCGACGATTGGTGACGAGTCCGATACAGGTGCTGGTGCTCTGTCTTGCGGTCTATTGTGCGGCCTATTGGAACATCGATCTGAGACCCTTCTTCATGCAAGGCCAGGATCCTGTGCTGCACGCCCTCTGGGGACTGCAATACTACCTGTTCGGCATCCTGGTCTGGCGTATCCGGCACCTGCTGATCGAACACGCATGGCCTGTCGTTTTCATATCCCTGGCACTGGTTTTGTCGACGCGTTTGCTCATGGGATACTTCTCTATTTCCGATGACGTTCTGATGCGTGCCGGTGCCTTCATTTCCCAGTATGGATATTTGCTGGGCACCTTCTGTCTCTTCGCCAAAGTCGTATCTCGTCCCACGGCTCTGGCGAGGTTCGGCAAATATACTATGGGGATCTACTTGCTGCACGCCCCGGTCGTACTTAAGATCAGTGCGCTGTCGGCCTCCGCTGTTGTCGGAAGTCAATTGCCCGGCTATATCGCAACCATCGCTATATGTTTCCTTCTATCCCTGTTGCTGACCTGGCTGTTACGCAACGTTGCATTTGGCCGGCTGTTGCTGGGGGAGGCGACGGTAAAGCCCTCTGCGATTTATCCATGAAAAGGAATTGCCATGTGCGGAATATTCGGTATCGCGTCAGATAAGCTGACCATCGATCAGAAAACCCTGGAAGCGCGCACCAACACGCTCGCCCATCGCGGACCGGACGATGCCGGGACGCACCTGGACGAGCGCGCCGGATTGGGGCACCGGAGGTTGAGCATCATCGACCTGGCCGGAGGGAAACAGCCCATCTACAATGAAGACGGCTCCAAGTGCATCGTGTTCAACGGAGAGATTTACAACTACCAATCCCTGCGCGATCAATTGGTGCAAAAAGGACATCGCTTTGCCACGAACAGCGATACCGAAACGATCCTTCACGCTTACGAGGAGTGGGGGGAATCCTCGGTGGAACTTTTACGGGGCATGTTCGCCTATGCGATCTGGGACAGCACCGCCGGCGAGCTGTTCCTGGCGCGCGACAGACTCGGCATCAAACCCCTTTTTTATGGAGAGCACAACCGTCACTTCTACTTTGCCTCAGAGATGAAAGCCATACTGGCCGACGCCGCTTTTCCGCGAAAGATCGACGAACAGGCCCTTGCCGCCTACTTTAACTTTTCCTACATCCCGGCGCCCATGACCATTTTTACCGGGGTCCGCAAGCTTCTGCCAGGGCACACCTTGATGTGGAAGCAGGGGCAGGTCACCGTGCGCAAGTACTGGGACATTTACTTCGAACCCGATCACACCCGGAGCGAAAAAGAGACCATCGAGACCTACCTTGAGATGATGCAGGAAGCCGTGAGCATGCGTCTGATGAGCGAAGTGCCCCTGGGCGCCTTCCTCAGCGGTGGTATCGATTCCAGTCTGGTAGTGGCGCTGATGAGCAAGGCAGACACCTCCGCCGTCAATACCTTTTGCATTGGATTTGGCGGAAACGTCGGAGGGTACCTCGACGAGCGCGATTACGCTCGCATGGTGGCCGAACGATACAACACCCGGCATCGGACCATGGAGGTCATCCCCAGCTCCGAAGGACTCATCGACAAAATCGTAACTGCCTTCGACGAACCTTTTGCCGATGATTCGACCATTCCCTCCTACTACGTGTGCCAGATGGCCCGGAAGCAGGTGACCGTGGCCCTGTCGGGGCTGGGGGGCGACGAGGCATTCGCCGGGTACGAGCGCTATCTCGGTTTCAAACTGCGATCCTTATATACCCACCTGCCCGGGATGCTCACCGGCAACCTGCTGCCCGGCATCGTCAATCGCCTGCCCGAGCGCAGAGACGGACATTACACCATTAACCATATCAAGCGATTCATCCGATCGGCCAACCTTCCGCCGGACCTGAGCTACATCGGCTACATTTCCCGGCTTGACCTCCGCACCCGGGAAAGCTTCTTCAACGACCGCAGCAAATTCGACGGCTACTTGCATGCCGCTGAAGATCAATACCGGGAGCTGTTCAATTCGACCAATGTCAGTTCCGGCAGCGACAGCCTGGACCGGGTCTTCTATTGCGACCTCAAGACCTATCTTCCCGAAGACATCCTGGCCGTGACCGACCGCATGAGTATGGAGCACGCCCTTGAGGTGCGGGTCCCGTTTATTGATCACGAAGTGCTGGAATTCTGCGCCACCATTCCGTCCGAAATGAAAATGAAGTGGTTCCGCAAAAAGCACCTTCTCAAAAAGATCGCGCGACCGTTGCTTCCCCCCCAGGTCATCGACCACCGCAAGCAGGGGTTCGTCGGCCCCATGGCCCAGTGGCTGAAGCACGATTTGAAAACATATGTCATGGAGACCCTGCACCCGCGAAAACTGGACAAACACGGCTATCTGAATGCTCAAAAAGTGTCAGCGATCCTCGACGACCATTTCAGCGGCCGGGAGATCCATGATACGCTGATCTGGTCGATGGTCATCTTTCAAAGCTGGTATGAGAAGTACATTCAATGAACCGCTGAAACAAATCCGAAATTCAGATTTTTCAAAAAGCCTGGATCCCGGCCTTCGCCGGGATGACGGAAGAATGGCCGGGATGCTGCGCAAGACATGTTTCGAGTTTAGAATTTCGGATTTCGGGTTTCGAAATTTTCAAGAGGTATTCGGCTTTGGGATTACTCTTTACATAAGGAGCATCCATGCAATTCCTATTCTGGTTAGTAGCTTTCCTTTGCATCTTCTCCTACGCGATCTACCCCATTCTGGTATACATATGGACGCTGATCGCCCGCAACCGGTGGAAGCAGGCTGAAATCACGCCCAGCGTCAGCATCATCGTCTCCGTTTACAACGAAGAGGCGGTGATTGCAGCCAAGCTGGACAATGCGTTGGCATTGGATTATCCCTCCGAACAGCTTGAGATCGTCGTCAGTTCGGACGGATCCACCGACCGTACCCATGACATCGTACGCTCCATTGCCGATGACCGGGTAAAATTGCACGAATTCCCACGCTTGGGCAAAACCGCCTGCCTGAACCGGGTCGTACCCCAAGCCAAAGGCGATATCGTACTGTTTACCGACGCCAACGCCATGTTCCCCAAGGACACCCTGCGCAAGATGGTGCGCAACTTCAGCGATGAACGGGTAGGGCTGGTCACTGGTGGAACCCGCTATTTCAGCACGGAAAACGAGGAAGAGGTGACCGGACTTTACGCCAAACTGGAGCGCTGGACCAAACAGCACGAAAGCATCATCTCTTCATGCGTGGGCGCCGACGGCGCCATATTCGCCATTCGGCGCTCCTTGTTTGTGCCGCTGAAGGGCAATGACATCAACGATTTTATCATACCGCTCAATGTAATCGAAAAAGGTCATCGCGTCGTGTTGGACCCCGAGGCCAATTGCCAGGAGCCGGCGTCGGATGACGAGGCAAAAGCCTTCCGTCGCCAGGTGCGCATCACCAACCGCACCGCATGGGCGATCGTGCGCAATCTGCGCTTCCTCGATGTCCGGCGTTTCGGTACTTTTGCCTTCTTCCTGCTCTCCCATAAACTGCTGCGCTTCGGCGTTCCGTTCTTCTTTATCCTGCTGGGCCTGCTCAACCTACTGGTCATAGGTCAAGGAGCGATCTACATTCTTACATTTCTCGGCTATATCGCATTTGTCGTCCTTGGTCTGCTCAGCTATATCCAAAAAACGAAGAATAAAATCGCCGCTATCTGCAAGTTCTTCCTAATCACGATCACGGCCCAACTTATCGGCGTGGCCCGTATGCTAGTGGGAATTGAAGACAAAATATGGACACCGCAGAGGTGACGGTGGGTTTCGAATTCAAAATCTATTTTAATCTCCAACTTGATGCATTCGCAAAAAGTCATTCATACGTCATGCCGGACTTGATCCGGCATCCATAAACCATTGAAAGACTGGATAGCGCGAAAGCTTCACTGCGTGCCTGGCTTTCGCCGGAATGACGGAAAAAGCACTTTTGGAATTATTACGAGTTCGTTCTACTTGATGAGCCCCATAAACCATGACTATGCCAAAACCTAAATCATCGCCCCCAAAACCCAACGTCATGATCGTCATCGCCACCGATATCATCGGCGGTCCAGGCAAAGGGTTGTTTCAATTTCTGCGCTTTTCCGATCATCGCAGATTCGATTACTTGCTGTGTAATTACGACCGGGCCGGATGGACCGGTTACCGTAACGATTTTCTGGATATGGCGCGAGATCAGGGCATTCAAGTGCATCGCTTTTATCAGCGCTTCACCATCGATCCGCTGCTGGTCCTGCAGGCTTACCGTACTATCAAGGCAAACGGCATTAACATCGTGCAGACCCACAGCTACAAATCCAATATCCTCGGTTTTCTGCTCAAGCGGATGTTCGGTATCCCCTGGATCGCCTTTGCGCATGGATACACCGGAGAGAACAAGAAGGTCGCCCTTTACAATCGCCTGGACCTTTGGTGCTATCAATATGCCGATCTGGCGGTGGTGGTGTCCGATCCGCTCAAACGGCTGCTGCAGTCAAAGGGGACCCATCCGCAACGCATCATCAAGCTTCCCAATGCCGTAGACCGAAGAGAACTAACGCCCCAAACCGAACCGCAGGTGTTGAGAGAGAAATGGTCCATAGATGCTGAAAGACCCGTCATCGCCGTCATCGGACGATTGAGCCCCGAAAAAGGCCAGATGGTTTTTCTGCAGGCTTTTCAGGAGGCCGGAAAGCGTATCGAGGGCCTCCAGGCATTGATTATCGGCGACGGACAGGAGCTGGAAAACCTGCAGCAGTTCTGCCGTGAAAACGGCATGGCTGAAGACGTCATCTTTACTGGCCATGTCACCAATGTGGGCGACTATTACCGCTTGATCGATCTCCTGGTCATCCCGTCCTACAGTGAAGGCTTGCCCAACGTTTTACTCGAAGCCATGGCCTTAGGGGTTCCGGTGGTATCGACCAAAGTGGGCGCCGTAGGAGAAGTCCTGCAGGGCATGGAGGAAAACATGGTAACGCCGGGCGACCACTACGCCTTGGCCGAACGAATATCAACGTTCTTGGCCGATCCGGACCTGAAGCAACGGAGCACAACCAAGGCTGGCAAAATCATCACCAGACGCTACAACCCAAAAATGCGAGCAGAAAGATTGGTTTCATTATATGACCGAATATTGAGACGACAGATCTAAAGCGGTTGTATCAGGCACAATCATCATTGTACGAAAAAGAGAAAATTTGAAATTCGGAATTAGAATTTCTCATAAGCACTGGATCCCGGCCTTCGCCGGGACGACGAAAAAAAGGCCGGGATGACGAAAAAAAGGCCCGGAATGCCACGCAAGACCTGTTTCGAATTTATAATTTCGGATTTCGATATTCGGATTTCGTAATTACTTTGAGGTATTCTGATTTCGGATTTATTTTACCCGGTTCTCTATGGAGATTAAGTCGCGTCTGTTTTTATTGATCCTACGTTGACACAGCTAACGGCTCCCCCCTTTTTCAAAAGGGGGGCTGGGGGGATTTGATGGGGCCTCAACAGGCTGGAATCCCCCTAAATCCCCCTTTGAAAAAGGGGGACTTTCCCATTGCACCGCAGCGATAGTATCAAAGAATCAAATGCGTTGCATGGCCAATTAAAACTACATTTCGGGCACTTAAGCTTTGTGGAGAACGGGGAAAGAGAAAAGCCGAAATTCGGAATTAGAACTTCTCAGAAGCACTGGATCCCGGCCTTCGCCGGGACGACGGAAAAGGCCGGGATGCGGCGCAAGACCTGTTTCGTATTTTGAATTTCGGATTTCGGATTTCTTTTTAAGTCATTCGAATTTTAGATTTATACTTTTTAGTATCAAGTTTATCACAATAAATTCAAAAATATAGCATAAATAGGAGTTTTCACTGAACAAGATAAAAGTACTTCACTTCCTTCCCCTTTTCGGTACCGGCGGTACGGAAAAGGTGGTCATGGATATCTACCAGGGCCTCGACCAGACGCGTTTCGAGTCCCATGTGTGCACCTTTTTCCCAGGCGAGTATGACCGCTATTTCGAAGAGAATCGCCATCTACGGCATCTCTTGGTCGATGACGGATCGCATCCTGCGCGAAACCTTGCGGGCAAGGGCATCAACATGGTCAACCGTCTCAGGCGCCTGCGGCGGGCGATGCGCCAGTCGGGTGCCGATGTGGTGCATACCCATCACCTGGGGCCTCTGCTGCATGTCTGGCTGGCGCAGACCCTGATGCGTGTGGGATTGCCGTGGGTGCATACTGAGCACAACGTGCCGGACCTGGAGCGCGGATATGCCCATCCGGCCTTTCAAAGCCTCAAGCCGCTGCGACGCCCGGAATACGTCACCGGCGTCTCCCCCAATGTGTGCGCGTATTTGGAGAACGAATGCGGTGTCCGTCCCGAGCGGATCCGGATGGTCGCAAACGGGGTAGATCTTGGACGCTTCCATCTGGATGTGGAACGCGACCAGATTCGGGGCGACCTGGGCCTTTCAGAAGATGACGAGGTGGTTGGCTGTATCGGCAACCTGCGTGAGGAGAAGAACCAGCGGCTGGCCATCGAAGCTGTGGCCCGTTTAAAAGGGCAGCGGCCGCGCTTGAAGCTCGTCATCTGCGGCGATGGCGACCGCCGGGGAGACTTGGAAGCGTTGGCCGGCTCGCTGGGCGTTGCCGATCGAACCCTGTTTCTCGGATACCGTTTCGATATTCCCCAAATACTGGCGTCCCTGGACCTCTTTTGCCTGCCGTCTGTATACGAAGGCATGCCGGTATCCGTGCTGGAGGCTTGGGCTTCCGGAAAAGCGGTGGTGGCCACCGACGTGATTGGCATCCGCGATCTGGTTGACCACAACCTCAATGGCCGGCTGGTCCCGCCCGACGATCCACAGGCCATGGCCGATGCCATCGGTCACCTGCTGGCAGACCCGTCCGAAATGCAGCGCATTGCCGACAACGGGGTGCGGCTGGTCAATGAAAGATACAGCCTCAACGCCATGGTGGGCCAATACGCAACCCTTTACGCAAACCTTATGATGAGGAAGTAATATGTGCGGCATATTTGGCATGGTGCGTTTCAACGATGCGGTCGATCGAAAGCAGGTCGAACGGCTCACCGGCGCTCTGAAACATCGCGGTCCGGATGCCGAGGGCTTCTATTTCTCTCCGTCCGAGAGCCGGGTCTCTGTCGGCCTGGGCCATCGTCGGTTAAGTATCATCGATCTTTCACCCAACGGGCACCAGCCAATGAGCAATGAAGACGGAACAGTCTGGATCGTTTTCAACGGAGAGGTGTACAATTTTCACGAGCATCGCAGAACGTTGCTGGAGAAGGGGCACCAATTCCGCTCGGAGACCGATACGGAGACCATCATTCATCTGTACGAGGAGCATGGCCCCGCCTGCCTGAAGATGCTCAGAGGCATGTTCGCCCTCGCCATCTGGGATGCCCACAGACAGCGCCTGTTCGCGGCCCGCGACCGTCTCGGCAAAAAGCCGTTCTACTACGCCAAAACCGACAAAGGGTTTTATTTCTCCTCCGAGATCAATCCCCTTTACGAAATCGAGGAGATTGCGCATCAGATCGACAGCGAAGCGCTAGACCTCTATATGTCCTACGGCTACATTCCCAGCCCCCATACGATATATACCAAAATCCGCAAACTACCGCCGGCCCATCACCTGACCGTAGATAACCGGAAAATCTCGATAGAACGCTACTGGGAGCTGAGTTACGCACCCAAGCTCGACGTCTCCTATGAGGAAGCCCGGCACCTGTTGACCGAAAAGATCCGCGAAGCTACCCGGATCAGACTCTTCAGCGATGTGCCGTTGGGATGTTTTTTAAGCGGAGGCGTGGACTCGAGCGTTGTGCTGGCCCACATGGCCTCGCTTGTCTCCAAGCCGGTGCGCACCTTCTCAATCGGCTTCCCGGACAAATCCTTCGACGAAACCCCCTATGCGCGACAGGCCGCCGCCCACTACCGCACCGACCACGAAGAGTTCGTGGTGCAGCCGGCCAACGTCGCCGAGACCATTGCGCAACTGGTCGAACACTTCGGAGAACCGTTCGGCGACGCCTCGGCCCTGCCGACCTGGTACCTGTCCGAGATGACCCGCAGACATGTCACCGTGGCCCTCAACGGAGACGGCGGCGACGAGCTCTTCGCCGGCTACAACTGGTACGCAACCGGCACCGGTCTGCACCAGCTCGCCAGGATGGTTCCCGGCAAGCTGGCTGCCTGGATGACGCCCCATGCGGCCAAATTCAAAGGCCATCCCGGGGTCGGCCGCAAACTCTACCGTCTGATGGAGCTGCTCGCCAAGGATGACCCCGCGCGCTTTGCCGATCTGCGCCTGCAGCTGGCCAACGGGTACAAGCGCCTGCTATATACGCCCGCGTTTCAAAGCAGGTTGAATCGTAATGCCGACGCCTATCTAACCCAGCTGTACACATCGCACCGCTTCGAAGACGAACTGGACCGAATGCTCTACGTTGACGTCTCGAGCTACCTGCCTGAAGAGCTGCTTGTGAAAGTGGACCGTGCAACCATGGCCCACTCATTGGAGGGTCGCTCGCCGCTCCTAGACCACGAGCTGGCCGAACTGGCCGCCCGGCTGCCCTCGACCTTCAAGTACCGCCGGGGCCGCAAGAAGCGCATCCTGCGCGATCTGGCCGCCGATTTGTATCCGACCCGCTTCTTCGAAAGGCCCAAAAGCGGTTTCTCTGTCCCGCTGAAAGAGTGGTTCAGCGGCGATCTGGCCTTATACGTACAAAAGAGCCTGACCGCCGGACCGATGAACACCGCCGGCCTGTTCAACCCTCAGGGCATAGAGCAGATCCTGCAGGAAAATCGAAACGGCGTCCGCGATCACGGCGATTTGATCTGGCGGTTGCTTATGCTATCGGAGTGGTTTAAGCGGTATGGCTAAATGACCGTAGCCTCGGTTATCGAACCGGAGATGAGTAGACCAGCACTTGTCATACCGGACCTGATCCGGCATCCAGATGTTGCGGGAACAAAACTTCGACTATACTCCAGCTCTTGCCGGGATGCCGCGCAAGACAGGTTTAGAATTTAGAATTTCGGATTTTCTTTCACCTATCTCTCCATCAACACCGTACCTTAAGATTAAAGGGCCCTATCGCAGTAATGGTCCTGAACTGCTTGAAGCCGGCCCGCAGCATCGGTTTGATCGACGCAATGTTCGTCTTGTGGATCACCACCACGGCCTTGCGATATCCAGCCTGACGAAGATAGTGGCAGGCATAGCGGGCGATCTTCTCGGAGAGTGCCCGGCCGCGGAACCTGGGTAGGGTCGTAACATAGTAAAGCTCGGCCGTGTCCGGTTTCAACTTGAAGAAGCGGCTGTACTCGCCCGGCAAGCTGATCCAATAGATCAGGGCGATCTCATCTTCATGATAGAGCAGAAAGCACAAATGCAGGTTTAAAATATCAGCGTAGTAGCACTCGCGCGGCATCTGGTGATCGGTGCAGATCCGGCGCAACTCATCCGCATCGGTCTTGACTTCGATGCGAAAAGGCGTCTCGAACTCGAATGGGGGTGCATCGGCAATCCGATCGTATTCAAAGGCCAGAAACTTGTTGATCCGAAACAGCGAGAAGTAAAGATAGCGCAGAACGGCAAAATTCTGGTCGGAATAGTGATAGCTCGCATTTTCGCGAATATTCTCAATCACCGATTTGATTTTTCGAAGCGTTTTTCCGATGGCCATGTTGCCCTCGCGAAAATGAGCGTTATTGTTGAAGCATTCGTTTTTCCCTCCTGAAGCGGAGAAATGATCTATTCGAACCGTTGGGCCGAACCGTTGGGCCGAACCGTCAGGTCCGTTGCATCATTGTAGCAATGAATGGCGACAAAGCAAGGTTGGGGTGAAAGGTACCTTAAGGCCATGACAAATCCAATTAAAGAGAAAGCAAAATCCATATACAACCATTGGCGCCTGCCGCCCATGGCCAAAGAAGAGGTCAAACGAGACCGCAAAGGAGTGCCAGGCGAAGACCCCGGCATCGAAAGCGTTGTTTCCGAAGCCATTGGTTGGCTCGGCCGTGCGCAGGACAACAACCGCCTGGGCGACGGCGGTGTCGCCAGGGACTATAGTTTGCTCAACGGCTGGAACGCCTCCTATCCGGAGACCACCGGATATATCGTACCCACCATGATCGCCTGTGCCAAAGCCTTCGAAGATGAAACGCTGCTCGTAAGGGCCCGGCGCATGCTCGACTGGCTGGTGGAGATTCAGTTGCCCGATGGCGGATTCCAGGGTGGGCTTATCGATTCCACGCCGGTGGTGCCGGTCACCTTCAACACCGGCCAGATCCTCATCGGCCTGGCAGCCGGTGCGGCCGAGTTCGGCGACGTCTACCGATCAGCCATGGAGCGCGCTGCCGATTCGCTGGTCAAGACCCAGGATCCCGACGGATGCTGGCGCAGCCAACCCACACCGTTTGCCAAGCCGGGCGAAAAAGCCTACGAAACTCACGTGGCCTGGGGCCTGATCGAAGCGCAACGCGTATCGACCGGCAAAGGCTATGCCCTTGCAGCCCTGGCCAACATGCGTTGGGCACTGACCCACCAGAAGCCCAACGGATGGTTCGACAAGTGCTGTCTGGTGGACCCCACCCAACCGCTCACCCATACCCTGGGTTATGTCCTGCGCGGGCTGGTGGAGGGTTATCTTTTCAGCCAGGAGCAATTTTTACTGGACGCATCCTTAAAGACTGCCGACGGCCTGCTCCAGGCCATCCGGTTGCAGGACGGTTATCTGCCCGGCCGGCTCACCCGGGACTGGCAGGCGGCCGTGCCATGGAGCTGCCTGACCGGCGCTGTCCAGATTGCCCACTGCTGGCTGCTGCTCTACAACATCACCGGCAATCGGCAATACCGCGAAGCAGCCTATGCCGCCAATCGATACGTCCGCCGCACTGTGCGTGTGGACGGACCGGAAGAGACTCGCGGCGCTGTCAAGGGCTCTTTTCCAGTGGACGGCGCTTATGGCCGATTCGAATACCTGAACTGGGCCTGCAAATTTTTCATCGACGCCAACATGCTGGAAAAGGAAGTCCGCTCTCAATCACCTCACCAATAGCCCATCTTTCTGAAGGTCATCTCAGCCTTCAATTACGCCCGCCTATTCATCCAATCAACGATATTCAACCCCGACAAATATTGACCTATTCTATCTCTGCGCTAGTTTATTAAAATAAATCCGGTTCTCCACGCAGCTTAAGCACCCGGAATGTAGTTGTGATGGGCCTGTGCAAAGCATTTGATTTTTTGATGGAATCATGACGATGCAATGGGAAGGTCCCCCTTTTTCAAAGGGGGATTCAGGGGGATTTCAGTATGTTGAGAACCAATCAAATCCCCCCACGACCCCCCTTTGAAAAAGGGGGGCGCCGGTAACTCTATCAAGGTATGATAGAGAAAAGCAGTCGCGACTTCATCTCCCATAGAAAACCTGGAAATCTCCCAACCACCACGAAAGGAAGCGCCATGGGTTTGATCGACCAATTTCTTCTCGACATCCGGACCCAGAAAACCCCTTTTCACAGCCGCCTCTACCACACGGCCAAACGGCTGAGAAGCGCACGCCTTCCGTTCCCCGGATTTTTCGGCGCGCTTTTTTATCACACCATGAGCATCGGTCTATCCCTGTGGCGGCGCATCAAGCAGATGGTTTTCTTCGATCCCATGCTGCGCTACCGCTGCAAACAGGTTGGCAAAGGGGTCTATTTCGAAAGCACTTTCCCGCTGATCATGGGGTATGGCGACATTTACATCGGCGATCGCGTCGGTCTCTCGGGCAACGTCAACCTTGTCGTCTCTTACAAGGCCAACCCCAATCCCACTATCGCCATTGGCGATGATGTCTATCTGGGCTTCGAGTCCACCCTGTCCTGCGCTGATCGGATCACCATCGGCAACCATGTGATGATCGCCCATTTCGCATCGATCTACGACAACAACAACCACCCCATCGATCCCCGGGCCAGAGCGGCCAATGAACCGATCGGAAAAGAGGATATCGCGCCGGTGGTCATCGAAGACAATGCATGGGTCGGCGCCCATGCAATCGTTCTCAAGGGCGTAACGATAGGAAAGGGATCGGTAGTGGCCATGGGCGCTGTTGTCACAAAGGATGTACCGCCCATGACCGTTGTGGCCGGCAACCCCGCACGGGTCGTCAAACAGATCGACCCTGCCGATGGCGACAGCCCCGATCAGACAAAGGCATGAAGTGAAACAAATAGTTCATAAAGTGGCATCCAATTACATAAGCGACCATTTACAAGGAAATCATTTTACAAATCCTAACCATTTGGAAACAATACACTAAATAAGTAACATCCATTGGGTACGACTTTTGCATAAGACCATATAAACGTTGTGCGAGAGCTCGTGATCGTTCCATGATCAAACAAATGACGGGACAGATACTCCTCACTATCGATCACACGACTTGATCACTTGTTGAAGCACTCACCAAGCCGATCGAGAGCATAGAACAGGGAATTGGCTTTCAGCAGACAGGGAAGTGAGGTGCACATGAAAAGATATTTCATACTATATATATTCGTTGTCCTTGTAGCATCCGAAGCATTTGGAACCCTTTGGACCTACTCGGGCCAGGGAAGTATAGTGGACATCAATGGCGACTCCCATGATCTCATCGCCAGCATGGTGGTCTCCGATCTCCCACGGTACTATTCGAAATACGATCCCTTGGCAGGCATCCAGGGCAGTGTGGTGCCATTGGGAAGTGAACAGAATGCCCAAATCTACTATCAGGTAGCCGGTTTTCAACTGGGTATCGGAACAAACCATTCCTTCTCCGGAAGTGGCCACATCTTCGGGTGGATCGATCCGTTCATCGCGGGTGGCGGGTATGTGTTCACAGAGGAGTGGCAGTTGAGCGCTGACACAGGAGGTGGCTCCCAGGGCATTTTCATGGACGCAACGTTCCCCCATTTTGACAGCGACGCAATGACGCCTTGGCAGTTTCGATCCGAGACATCCGCCCATTATGGACAGATCGGTCCGGTGATCGATATGGGCCCTGCGATCTGGTTCGGGGAAGCGGGGGTGTTGGGCAGCCTGTTCAGTTCATTCAACCCCATTGATCTGGACATCATACGAGATTCCAACGGGGTCCCGGAAGCGCCGGTGCCGGAACCAGCGACCATCCTCTTGCTGGGTGCCGGACTGATTGGCGTAGCCGGCTGGTATCGAAGAAAAAGCTTAGCCTGAAGGAATTCGTAGGGGCGGGCTTTACGCCCGCCCGGGACAACAGGAAAGCACACGCACACATGACCTCGAACTGATAACTGCAGAGACAGCGAAAACGACCATGATCGGATCACTAAAACGCATAATTCGAAACACCGGGCCCTATCAATTCATCTCCTGGCTTCATGGCAAATACGTTGAAGACAAAGAGAAGAGGCTGCGCCAATCGGATTTCAAGGAGTTCGGTAAAGATGTGATCATCGGCCGCAACGTGTTCATCAACCGGCCCGATCGGGTTGTGCTCAAAGATCGCTGCGCCATACAGTCCGGCACAATGATCAACTCCTACGGCGGTCTTTACGTCGGGGAGAACACCGGAATCGGATACAACTGCGTGATATTCACGGCCCTGCACCGATATCGCAACGCCAACAGCATTCCGTTCGATAACTACTGCGAACTCAAACCGGTCATAATACGGGAGTTTGTCTGGATCGGGGCCAATGTCAAAATCCTGCCTGGTATAGAAATAGGGGAGGGCGCCATTATCGGCATGGGCTCCGTCTTGACCAAAAATGTCCCGCCGCTGGCCATCGTCTTAGGCAACCCGGCGGAGATCATCGGCTATCGGAGCAAAGAGCATTATTATAAGTGCAAGGAGCAAGAGGCATTTGAAAAGATATCTGTAAGGCACGCGGCCGTGGACAAAATCCCCCGTATGATACAGGCCCGCTATGCCAAAGAACTAAAGGAGATGGGGTTGATATAAAATCCCAAAACGCCCCGCCGGCCGACTTATCCCGTCATGCCGGACTCGATTCGGCATCCAGACGTTGCGGGAAAAAAGCCGCGACTAAATCCCGACTTCCGCCGGAGCGACAAACAATGGAAAGTTCTTAATTTTGATGAACTCGTTAAAAGTCCCAAAAGCACTTTTCCCGTCATCCCGGCGAAGGCCGAGATCCAGTCCTTTCAATGATTTCTGGATGCCGGATCAAGTCCGGCATGACGGCCGGCCGGCTTTTTACGATTTCATCAATTGTAATAATTCGAATTTATTCACTATCACCTCAATACATAAGCGAGGTCATCATGCGCTTCTATATAATCGCCATTATTATTCTGCTGGCCGCTGCCACTGCAATCGGAGGCATTGTGCTGCGTAAAGAGCTACCATACCAATTCGACACCATCCAAAAAAGAGACAGCGTCACCATCGTCAACCAGGACGTGTGGAACCAGCGGCCGCTCTCCGTGGCCATCTCTCAAAAGGGCCGTCAGCTTGCCACAGGAACAATCGATCCTGAACATCACAGCGAGGTGTTCACCAGCCTGCCCGATTCCGGCCCCATGGAAATTGAGATCTCCCGCATCGATCTGATAGGCAAGCTTCGCTACCGCACCAAAACCATCTCTTTCCAACGCAGGCCCGACAGGCAAGCATACGTCGTTTTGCTCGGCGCCTCCATCGGCAAGGCGTGGAAACTTGGCGACTTTGCGAACAGGGTCAATGAGGCCCAAGTGGTTTTCAGCACCCGGGCGCACTACGATTTTGACAAAACCGGCACCCTCATGCCGCTGTTGAACCTGAAAGTAAAACCGGATGCCATCATCATCAAACAGTGCTCGGATTACTTTCCCCGCGATTTTCAAAAAAGCGCCGATACGGTGCGACAATGGGTGGCAGAAATCAAGCAGTCTGGCATCCGGCCGATCCTGGCTACCACCGTGCCGGTAACCGGAAGCGGTCCACGCAAAGACAGGCAAGCGTCAATCGACCAATGGAATCTTTTCGTGCGTGAACTTGGCCAAAAGAGCCAAATACCGGTTCTCGATTTGGCCGACGCTGTACAAACCAGTGAAGAAAATACGTTTCTCAAAGAGAACTTTGCCCAAGAAGATGGCTACCATCTCACCATGGCGGCCTACGACCGTGCCCTGGACCCGCTTTTGGAAAAGTTCACCAAAGAGGAGTTGCACTTGTATTGAGGTTGCCGAGCGACCCCGTCCGTCATGCCGGCGAAAGCCGGCATTCAGATTGCCGGGGCTAGCAGTGGAACTGGAATCCGCCCACATCTAAGTCCACTCTTAAACGATACGGAGGCATGAAATTGTGGGTCGCAAACCCGAAAGTTCACCTTAAACGCCATGTAGCGCTCGAACCGTTCACCATGCTGAATCAATTCGCGCTGTTACAGATAAAGGAATTTCTTGTAATGATATAGCTAACGCGTTAATAAACGACCATCTCCCAACCAAAACACAACAAGGAATATATTATGTGTCCCCTCATCAGGTATCTGATTATAGTCGCCCTAATAACAATCACCGGCTGCGCTTCAGACGAGGAAAAAAAAGTCGAGTACTTCAACAAGGGAGTTGAAGCCATTGAAACGGGAGAATACAGTGTTGCAGAAATCCAGCTAAAAAATGCACTGCAGATTGATCCCAAGTACCTCGATGCAAGAATTCGTCTTGCCGAAACCTATCTCAAGCTCGGCAAAGCCCAAGAGGCTTTCAAAGAGTATTTTGCCATCGCCAAAATAGATCCAACCAATCGTGACGCGCTGCTCAAACTCACCACGTTTTACATGCTTGGAAAAAAATATGCCGAAGCGCGTGAAATGGCAGACAAGCTGCTTCAGATAGAACCGGATCATGTCGAGGGTCTGTTTCTTTCGGCCGCCCTTTACAATTTGGCACAAAACCACGACGCTTCCATAGAAACCTACCGAAGAATCATCGCTCTGGACAAGCAGCAGCCCCGTGCGTATATCGCTCTCGCCCAGATCGCCTCCCGGGAGGGAGACGTCTCTCAAGCAGAAAGCTATCTTGAGCAAGCGGTGCGTATCGATCCGAAAGATATCAAATCGAGACTCTATTTGGTGCGCTTTTATGCAGCCCAAAAAAAATACAACATGGCGGAACAAGAACTGAAGAAAGCGATCGACATTAAACCAGACGCCGTGGATCTTTTTTTGACCAAAGCCGAGTTGCACATGCGGCAAGGCCAATACCAGGAAGCGGAAAAGGCCTTATTGCATACTATTGAACTCGATCCTAACGGTGAGCGCCCCTATTTGGCGACCGCCAAATTTTACGAAACAAGAGGGCGATGGGATGAAGCCAAAGCCAAGTATATGGAGGTGGCTGACAAACATCCGGGAAACATTTCGGTAATGGGGGTAGCTGCGGAGTTCCTATTAAAAAGGAAGGAGATCGAAGCGGCCGAATCATTAACCAATCGAATCATTGAAATCCGGCCGGGTTATATTCCCGTTATGCTCCTTCAAGGGCAGATTTTTGCAGCCAAGCAACTTTGGAATGATGCTATTGCTACCTTCGATCAGGTCATCGAGCAAGAACCCAAGTTGGCCAAAGCATACCTGTTTAGAGGATTATGCTACCTTTCAAAAGGAGATATCCATCTTGCCAAATCGGACGCTGTCAAAGCGGTCGGGCTCGATCCCAAAGACCTGCCATCCAAAATGGCTCTGGCCGATATCTACTTAAAAACAAGGGACATCAAGAGCGGTCAGCGCTTGCTGGAAGAGGTATTAGAAAAGCAGCCGGATAACATAAAAGCGAAATTTGAATTGAATAGAACTTACGTCGCTCAGGGAAAGCTCGACCAAGCCAAACAAGGTTTTCAACGCTTAGCTGGCCTACAACCCGAAAATCCACAAATCTATTTCCAACTGGGAATAATCGAACGACTGCAAAAAAGCAATGAGGCCGCGCTGGACCATTTTGACCGAGCATTATCACTTGATCCTTACATGATGGTAGCCCTGGCTCAAGTGATCCTCATTCATGTATCACAAAACGAGACCGCCGCAGCGATAGCCAGATGTGACCGGCAGTTACCCTTGGTCAAAGAATCGCCCCGGGCGCAAGGAATCTTATACTTCGATAAAGGCCGCCTTCTGCTTATGCAACAAAAGGATGCAGAGGCAGAGAAGGCTTTCAACCTGGCCATCGAGGCCAACCCTGATGCAATGCCGGCATATCACGGATTGGCACAGATTTATCGTAAAAATGGTCAAACTGAAAAAGCCGTCGGTCAATACCAGGCCATGCTTCAAAAGCATTCGAATCAAGTATCCCCTCACATGATGTTGGCTACTTTGTACGAAACAAAAGGGGACGAAGCCAAATCTGAAGAGCACTACCGTGAAGCGCTTAAAATCAAGCCGGATTTTGCACCTGCGGCAAATAATTTGGCCTATATGCTGGCAGAGCGCGGTGAAAATATGGACGAAGCTTTGAACTATGCACGCATCGCCAAAGAGAAGCTTCCGGACGACCCAGCGGTCATGGATACTATCGGCTGGGTCTATTATAAAAAAGGTCTCTATGACAGTGCGATTGCTGAATTTAGCGACAGCATCGAAAAATTGCCGAACAACGCCATGCTTCATTACCACTTGGGGCTGGCGTTGCATAAAAACAATGAGGACAGGAAGGCAAAAGATGCCTTTGAAAAAGCGCTAACGCTTGACCCAAAATTCGAAAAAGCAAAAGAAATCAAAGAAATACTAAAAATGCTTTAGCAAATACACCGGCCAAGGCTGCCAATTCCGATTGTCATCTGAAGAGCCGATCGTTGGATAGAACAATGTAGGGGCGGGGTTCATCCCCGCTTAAGCACCCGGAATGTAGTTATGATTGGCCTATGCAAAGCATTTGATTCCCTGATGGCATCATTACGATGCAATGAGAAAGTCCCCCTTTTCCAAAGGGTGATTTAGGGGGATTCCAGTATGTTGAGGACCAACCAAATCCCCCCGACCCCCCTTTGAAAAAGGAGGGTGCCGGTAACCGTATCAAGAGATGATAAAGGACAGCAGACGCGACTTCATCGTCCATAGAGAATCGGGAATGCGAAAATATTTTCCTAACAAACAGGAAACAATCAAAAACCCAACCTTTTCCCTGAAATAAGCCCCATTCATAAAGAAAAATCAATATCATAAACAAAATCAATCGGTCAGAAGCCTATATCCTCCAAACCCGCCTCCCCCCAACGGCTTAACGCCTAGACCAGATCACACCTATATAATACCCTCCAAACCCTTTCGTATCTAAACTTCAGCAATAAATCCGCATGCATCAATTTACCAATTATCTGAGAAAACCATTTCCACAATAGTGGTACTTGTATTCCTAAAGCCAATCTAATCAAAACTAAAAAATTGTAATGACAACTCACCAATCATTTTTGTCTTTCGTATAAATAAATATGTAAAAAATTAGAAACCAATTGAAAAAAATACATAAATTAAAATTAATGGATATCCGGTTAGTCAAAGCACATGAAATCGGCTGACTTTCTCCTCTATGGTTTTCGCAAATTAATTTCTTTGGCACACCGCTTGCTTTACGTGTGCCATTATGATGGAATGCGTCTCTAAGTGCCTTAACTAAATGGCAAGTCGACTAAATTAGTATGAAAATAAACGGTCATCGACGTTTTTAACAACAGGCTTCAAATGATTCTACAATATGAAAGATACTGTGCCCTGAAAACAGCGATACAGATCGTGGGTGAGGCATTGATCATTTTGAGCGCCTTCACCATTATTCTCACTTTTCAATCAGATCAAGCCCATTCCATAACCCTTCGATATGCTATTCTCTTCACCCTCATATGCCAAGCGAGCATCTATTTTTTCGGACTTTACAATCCCACACTGCAATTTGGTTTAACCGAGCAGTTGATCGGATTGGCACAGGCACTATCGATCGCCATAGCCGCCATCGTGATATCGATTTTGATTGTTGGTAAAAGCATCTATTTTTTCTCGATCTTTGTGAGCTTTGGAACTCTACTCGCATCCTTGATTCTCTGGAGACGATTAATGCAAAAAGTGTCAAATACCGACATTTTTCGACAGAAAGTCATAATACTGGGGACCAAAGGACGCGCCGAGGCAATATATCAGGCACTAAGAAAGAAAAAAAATCCTGATAAAACCAAACAAAGAAACCTCCGGCCCTGCAATATCCGTATTGTTGCCGTGGCCGACACACAGGAAAATACCTGCAGCTTTCCTATAGAGGAAAAAACCCCATACGTTCAGCTGAAGAACTGCAGCGATGTGCTTGAACTCTCTTGTGAATACAATACACGGCAAGTTATAGTATGCAATCAAATCGCCGGAAACCTGACCCCACAAGAAGTTTATGAACTTAAACGCAAAGGAATTTTGCTCTGCAGCGAAAATGCCATGTTTGAAGCAATCTCCGGAAGAAGGGACCCGGCGGAGATCGATCCGAAAGATGTCATCTTTTCACAAAGCTTTCAAAGAAAGATACAACGCTATACCAAACGTTTTGGAGATCTGGCAGTCGCTTTCGCATTGCTTGCGCTGTTATCTCCGTTCTTTCTTGCCGTCGGCTTCGTTCTCAAAGCAATAAAACCAGGCCGTATCATTGAAACCGAATCGTGCCTGGGACTACGAAAAAAAGTGTTTAATCGGTATCGTTTTCATTCTTCCCCTAAACTCACCCATTATCCAATCTACCATCAACGCATCCAAGCGTTGCCGCAACTTTGGAACGTCCTCAAAGCCGATATGAGCCTGGTCGGTCCCTGTCCGATCGGACCGCAGCAGGCTGAAGATATAAGTCATGAGCAACTTTTGTTTGACGAACGCTTTACCGTTCGCCCAGGCCTGACCGGCTGGGCACAGGTGAACCACCAATACGATGGCTCCAACAAAACAATCAAAGATATGTTCGGGTATGACCTCTTTTACCTGAAGCACATGTCGTTGTTCTTGGACATCGTCGTAATATCGCGTGCGTTGCTGGTTCAAAGCCCCACCAGCAGACCCGTCACCAACGCATCATGACAAGTGATATCGGCTTTAAAAAGGATTGTTCCTAACCCAATCCAAACAACTGCAAGCTAAAAAGAATGCCACTCAGCGGTGAACGTCCAAAATTAGACACCGCAAATCGATTGCCATGTAATCGACCGGGCGGAGCTATATCCCAAATTTCAATAAAAATCATTTGATACTAAATCTGCTCTGATCAATGAAGATAGAAAAAACATCGATTCCTGAAGTCATACTGATTGAACCAAGCGTATTCCAAGACGACCGCGGCTATTTCATGGAAACATACCAGCACCGGCGCTACGAGGAGATCGGAATCACCTGCACCTTTGTTCAGGACAACCTTTCAACCTCAAAAAAAGGCACGCTTAGAGGGTTGCATTTCCAATATTCGAATTCCCAAGCTAAATTGGTTCAGGTGTTGCAAGGAGAGGTCTTTGACGTTGCCGTTGACATTCGAAAAGGCTCACCACACTGCGGCCAATGGGCCGGAGCAATTCTTTCCGATAAGAACAATCATCAACTATTTATCCCTGAAGGATTCGCTCACGGTTTCTGTGTGCTAAGCGATGTCGCCATCTTCCACTATAAATGCAGCAACTACTATTCACCGGAATCGGAAGGCGGTATATTATGGTGCGACCCTCAAATAAATATAACCTGGCCGATAAAAAATCCCATCCTCTCCAAAAAGGATCAAGGCTATCCAACAATAAACCAAATAGAAACATCAAAGCTTCCGGAAATGCCATAGATAGAGAACAAATGAAATTAACCAGATTTGAAGAAATAAAGACAATTAAAGATAACAATCCCCGTCATCCCATCGAAAGCCGGGATCCAGTCTTTTCAATAACTTCTGGATGCCGGATCATAAAAGCTTGCCCTGGACTACGATCCAGGGGCCGGCAAGACGGGTGGAGGACTTTTTACGAGTTCATCAATAATAAACCAAAAACGATTCGACAACCTACATAATAATGAACCCAACAAACTATAAAACATTACTTGTCACCGGAGGATGCGGTTTCATCGGCTCCAACTTTATTCGGCAAACGCTCAATCATTGGCGTGATTGCACAATCATCAATATAGACGCACTCACCTATGCCGGAAACCCGCTCAACCTGGAAAACCTTTCTAACGATCGAGAAGAAAGCTACAGGTTGGTCCAGGCAGATATCCGCGATCTGCCGGCGTTGCATCAACTGTTTAATGATGAAGACATTGATGCGGTCGTTCATTTTGCCGCAGAGTCACATGTGGATCGTTCCATTCACAATCCGGCCGCCTTCATAGAGACCAACGTCCTCGGCACCTGCAACCTGCTTATCGCAGCATATCAAGACTGGAAAGCGCGAAACAAACCGGACCATTTCCGTTTCCTTCACGTCTCTACAGACGAAGTTTACGGCAGCCTCGGGTCGGAAGGGTACTTCAGCGAATCGACGCCATACGATCCATCCAGTCCCTATTCTGCCTCAAAAGCCGGGGCCGATCATCTGGTGAATGCCTGGTACAGCACCTACGGACTGCCCACGCTGGTCACCAACTGCTCCAATAACTATGGGCCCTACCAATTCCCGGAGAAATTGATTCCTTTGATGATATTGAACATCCTCGAAGAAAAAGAACTGCCCGTATACGGGGATGGCAAAAACGTCCGAGACTGGCTCTATGTCATCGATCACTGCGATGCCTTGCTCAATATATTGGAGAAGGGCGTCATCGGCGAGACTTACAATATCGGCGGAAATGAAGAGCGCCGGAACATCGACATCGTCAACCTGCTTTGCCGGAAGTTGGATCAAAAGTTGGGCCGCACAGGAGCAAAATCGAGCCGGAACTTGATTCGCTTCGTTCAGGATCGCCCCGGGCATGATCGCCGTTATGCCATCGATGCCACTAAAATAAAAACGCAGCTCGATTGGAAACCCCAACACGACTTCGAAACCGCCATTGAGGAAACCATCGACTGGTATCTCAACAACATGGATTGGGTAAACACCATCCGAACAGGCGAATACCGCAATTGGATAGATCAGAACTACAACCAGAGAAATTGTTAAACCGGCAATTAAATACACCAACCCCCGTCATCCCGGACCTGATCCAGGATCCAGTAACGACCTGGATAGCGCAAAAGCTTCACTTCGTACCCGGCCTTCGCCGGAATGACGATCGTTCTGGTTTATTGTTGCCGGGCTACTATCAAACTCAAGCATCCAAAATAAGGACTCAAAAGAGCGATGAAAGGCATAATACTGGCAGGCGGCTCCGGAACCAGACTGTATCCGATCACTCAAGTCGTCAGTAAGCAGCTGCTGCCGATCTATGACAAACCCATGATCTACTATCCGCTGTCGATCCTGATGTTAGCCGGTTTGCGTGATATCTTGATCATCTCAACCCCTCAGGACCTCCCCAATTTTAAAAACCTGCTTAAAAGCGGGTCTCAGTGGGGTTTAAATTTCAGATATGCTGAACAACCCAAACCCGAAGGGCTCGCCCAGGCCTTTATCATCGGCCGTGACTTTATCGGAAACGACAGTACCTGTCTGATCCTCGGTGACAACATCTTTTACGGACACGGATTGCCAAACTACATCAAGCCGGCTGCCCAACGGACTCAAGGCGCCACCGTGTTCGGCTATTGGGTCAGAGATCCCCAACGCTACGGTGTCGTTGATTTCGATAGAAATGGACAGGCGACCAGCATCGAGGAAAAACCAGAGACACCGAAAAGCAACTGGGCAGTAACCGGCCTCTACTTCTACGATAACCGTGTAATCGACATTGCAGCAGATCTCAAACCTTCACCGCGCGGTGAACTGGAGATCACTGATGTCAACAAAACCTATCTTGAAACAGGCGATTTGTATGTAGAAAAACTAGGCCGGGGTATCGCCTGGCTAGACACAGGTACGCACGAAAGCCTGATGCAGGCATCAAGCTTCATCGAAACCATAGAAGAACGCCAGGGGCTCAAAGTGTCTTGTGTTGAGGAAATCGCATACAGGATGGGATATATCACATCCAACCAGCTGGAGCAGCTCGCGGCGCCGCTTTGTAAAAACGGCTACGGACAATATCTATTGGATCTCCTGAAATACGAATATTATTAGCCTGGCAATTTAAAATCACAATCCCCGTCATTCCGGCGAAAGCCGGGCACGCAGTGAAGCCTTGGCGCTATCCAGCCGTTTAATGGATCTTAGATCAATTCCAGGATGAAGATAGTTGGTCTATTTAATTGCCGGTTTAATAGATAAATTTTACTGCGTAAGACCCATCCCAACCATATCGAAAGGTGTCATTCAATGAACATCCCATTTCTGGACCTTGAAGCCCAATTTAAACAAATAGAAAGTGAAGTCCTCCCCGTGCTTACGGAAGCCATGGAAAACGCCGCTTTTATTGGAGGCCCCCAAGTAACGGGATTCGAAAAAGAGTTTGCTGCCTTCTGCGATAGCGCTTACTGTATCGGCGTAGGCTCCGGTACGGATGCGCTACGTTTTGCTCTTATGGCCGCAGGTGTAGGTCAAGGTGACGAAGTCATCACCGTCCCCAATACGTTCATCGCTACCACCGAATCCATCTCTCAAGTTGGTGCCTACCCCGTTTTCGTCGATATCAAACAAGACACCTGCAATATCGATCCGGAAAAAATTGAAGCGGCCGTCACTGAAAAGACCAAGGCCATCATCCCTGTACATCTGTATGGTCAGCCGGCAGACATGGACACCATACTTCGAATAGCCGAAACGCACAACCTGGTCGTTATCGAGGATGCCTGCCAGGCCCACGGAGCGCTCTATAACGGTAAAAAAGCCGGTTCCATTGGTACTGCAGGCTGCTTCAGCTTTTATCCCGGTAAAAATTTAGGGGCTTTTGGTGAGGCCGGAGCCGTCGTAACGCAAGACAAAGAGATTGCTTCTAAAATCGGTATGATCCGCGACCACGGTCAGGACAGGAAGTATTACCATCAAATCGAGGGGTTCAACGGCCGTCTTGATGCATTGCAGGCTGCCGTGTTGAGAATCAAGCTGAACAAGCTGCCGGATTGGAACGCAGCCAGGCAAAGAAATGCCCGCGCCTACAATGAACTGCTATCTAACATACCTGGCGTATCGCTGCCTACCGAGGCCTCCTTTGCTGAATCAGTCTACCATCTATATGTCATCCATGTAGACAACCGCGACGGATTACAAGCCTACTTGTCGCAAAAAGATATCGCAACCGGCCTTCACTACCCGCTCCCCTTACATCTGCAAGAAGCCTACAGGCATATGGGCCACTCGAAAGGTGCCTTCCCAGTGGCTGAGCATTCAGCAGCAAAACTACTGTCTCTCCCAATGTTTCCGGAACTAACCACCGACCAAATAGAGTATATCGCCCAGACAATAAGGGATTACATGCTCCATTGACAGCCTGTCCACATTCGTCGTCCCGGACTTGATCCGAAATCCAGTAATCCCCTTTATTTCGCTTCGGTTCAGATCAACCTTGATCGAGGAAGGAGAAAAAAATGTTAAACATAGGACTCATCGGATTTGGCTATTGGGGCCCAAACCTGGCACGTAATTTCAGTCAAAACCCTGACACAAAACTCACCACCATATGCGATTTTTCAGATTCCCGTTTGGAACAGGCCCAAAGGCTATTCCCTCACTCTGAAATTTGCAAAGACACGAACGCCATCTTCAATAACAGTACCATTGATGCAGTTGCCATAGCCACTCCTGTGTCCACACACTACAACTTGGCGAAACAGGCGCTGCTTGCAGATAAGCACGTCTGGTTGGAAAAACCGATGACGGAAACCGTTCAGCAGGCGGAAGAGCTGATTGAATTGGCCCAAAAAAAGAACAAGGTTCTGTTTGTTGACCATACCTTCGTCTATACGGGTGCAGTGCGAAAAATTAAGGAACTCATCGAAAACAAAGAGCTGGGCGACATCGTATACTTCGATTCAGCCCGGGTCAACCTGGGGCTCTTTCAACAGGATATCGACGTCATTTGGGACCTCGCACCACACGATCTATCCATCATGGATTACCTGATTCCATTGAAAAAGCTCTCGGTGTCCGCCACTGGGCTGAATTATAATGGAAACGGCCTGAATCCGAAATCCATGTTGACCATCAACATGGAAAACAATGTAATCGCACACATCAATGTAAGCTGGCTCTCGCCGGTCAAAATCAGACAAACCCTCATTGGTGGGAGCAAGAAGATGATTTTGTATGACGATACCCACCCGGACGAAAAGGTAAAAGTGTATGATAAGGGGGTTCACATATACGAGACAAAAGAGGAACTCTATCGACTCAACGTTCAATACCGCGTCGGAGATATGTACGTTCCTAAACTCGAAAATCAAGAAGCCCTGGCTGTCGAAGCCCAGCATTTTGCTGACTGTGTGCTCAAAGGTAAAAAACCTCTAACAGGAGGAGAAGCCGGTCTTGAGGTTGTAAAAATACTGGCGGCTTCCAATGAATCATTAAAGCAAAAAGGTGCTCCCGTGGAAATTAAGAATTAAAACAGTCTAATTGCCGAATCAGATACCTATACATTGGCTGTTCGCTTCAGTAAATCGGCAATTGAATAGTCCTACCTTTGTCATCCTGGACTTGATCCAGGATCCAGTAACTGTCTGGAATCTGGCGAAAGCCGGAATACAGAGCAAAATGAATCAAACCTTTGGGAATTCAAAATGAAAAAAGTGGCATCGACAGTTAAACTAGGCAAAGACGTTTTCCTAAGCGACTATATAAATCTATACGGTTGCTCAATAGGAGATAACACAAAGGTAGGTCCGTTTGTTGAGATACAAAAAAACGCATATATAGGTGCAAATTGTAAGATACAAAGTCACACATTCATCTGCGAAGGCGTATCAATTGATGATAACGTATTCATTGGGCACGGCGTTATGTTCACAAACGATATTTACCCGAGATCAACCAAACAAAATGGAGAAATGCAAAACGAAGAAGATTGGGAAGTGGTACAAACATTAGTAAAAAAGGGGGCTTCAATAGGCTCTAACGCTACTCTTCTTTGTGGTATTGAAATAGGCTTAAATAGTATAATTGGGGCAGGTAGTGTGGTAACAAAGAACATACCAGATAATGTTATTGTAGCAGGTAACCCTGCTAAAATTATAAGAAAACTATAGATTTTAAGGATTGCATATAGATTCGAATGCAAAAGCCTCAAAAGGAACAAGTAATAGACATTGCTTAGCAAGGAGAGCATGTGAGGTACATAAGTACTTCTAGAAAATTAAAATAGATGGAGGTTTAGTATGCGACGATTATTTTTGTTAACCTTTGTATTTATTTTATGTCCGGTAGCTGCAAAAGGATATTCACTTTCTTACAATTCTATCTTCACTGGCGGGTATGATAGTTTAAATATTGCGTGGTCTCCGGTAAACAAGGAAATTAGTACATGGCGAACAGGTAACACTTGGTTCTATATGCCTGAAGGGATATTCATATCATCTGATGAAAATGAAACGGATTCTGTCTTAGCTGTTATTTCTTGTGCCTATTATATTGATTATACGGTGGGTACAATTCTAAATGATAATTTTTCAGAATATGATGTATCGTTCTCTATTCCTTACTATGAGGTGCCAGAAAAGAAAGTATTTACAATACCAATTAATGAAACAATAGATCTGTACTCATGGTTGGTCCCCCAGTCTCTGTGCCATATTGGAATAAATATTGAAGATTTTCCAGTACCAATTGATCCGGAACTGCATGCTTTTACTGAAATATATGGAGAAATAAAGGCGTGTATAGATATCCAATTAGTAGATGTCTATCCTATTACAGAATCTTCAACAAAATATTTTTTTATATTTTCAGTTATTTCTATCTCTTTATATCGTCAAATAAAACAATTATATTATTGTGTTGTTAGAAAAGTAAAAGATAGGCTTGATCCTCCTTTTTTGATTTCGATGTGTTATCGACAAACCGATTATAAAGAAAGAAGAGGTCAGAGCCTATTATTTTATTAGAAAGCAATTATATGTTATTCCTGACTTTGGGATAGAGAAATTCTATGAACTCAAAATTCTCAACTACATTATCGACTAGAATCTACTATACAATTAAACCTGCAATTCCTCGTTATTTACAACTGATGATTCGTAGAAAAATCGTACTATTTAAACGTGAGCAAAATAGAAACGTTTGGCCTATTGACGAATCAGCAAGTAGTCTACCTAATTGTTGGAAAGGATGGCGAGAAAAGAAGAAGTTTGCATTGGTATTAATGCATGATGTAGACACACAATTTGGACATGACAAATGTCGCTATTTAATGGATTTAGAAGAAAAACTTGGCTTCCGTTCAACCTTCAATTTCGTAGCTGAAAGGTACAAAATTTCGAAAAAACTATTTGATGAAATAAGATTAAGAGGATTTGGCATTGGTGTCCACGGCCTTAAGCATGATGGTAAGCTATTTTCGAACAAAAAAATATTCTTAAAGAGGGCAAAAAAAATTAATAAATATTTATCGGAATGGGGAACATGTGGCTTTTCTGCACCTTCAATGCTACGTAATTTGCATTGGATGCAGGATTTAAATATAGAGTACGCTACATCAACCTTTGATACAGATCCATTTGAACCTCAGCCGGATGGTGTAAAAAGAATATTTCCATTTTGGGTGCAAACAGATGCTAGTAAGCATGGATATATAGAAATACCTTACACGATGCCCCAAGATTTTACTTTGTTTATAATAATGAAAGAAAAAAACACAGATGTATGGAAAAACAAGCTAAATTGGATTGCAGATAAACGTGGTATGGTTTTGCTGAATACCCATCCAGATTACATGAATTATGGATCAAAAAAGAATAGAAGTGAAGAATACAACGCAAGACTATATTGTGATTTTCTAAAATGGATCAAGACAGTGCATTGTGGTGATTATTGGCATGCATTAACAATAGAAGTTGCTGATTATTATGCTGAATGGCGAGTCTCAAAATACACTAAACTAATAAATTCTTGTTAGAATATTGCTATGAAAATACAAATCCAATATGCTTATAACCACGGCCAAAAAATAAGCAAACAATTAGGGTTTAATACTGCTAATAATGCTCTATATTACGTAATGAAAAGCTTGATGCCGCACGCTTAAAAAAAG
Organism: uncultured Desulfatitalea sp.; assembly: GCA_963668675.2. Lineage (GTDB taxonomy): Bacteria > Desulfobacterota > Desulfobacteria > Desulfobacterales > Desulfosarcinaceae > Desulfatitalea. The sequence continues at coordinate 482,839 of CAXXMB010000001.1, forward strand.
CTGAGCGATGATTTGAAAAAAGTCATCAGATCGCGCATTGCCGGTAAAAATTATTAAAAAATCTGCTAACTCGGCGACATCAAAAGTATCACAACATGAAGTATTTACAGGAAATGCGCAAAGAATAAAAATCAAGCTTAAAATTATGAAACGGAAACGTAGTAAAGACAGCAATAGGAAGCCTATTTTCGATCAGAGGCAACCTTTGAAGTCAGCAATTACCTTTTAAAAAATACTTCAAAAATTCAAAGATCCGCTAAGCGGTAAAACGATGGATTAATAACCTGGGCTAAAAACATCGTTTAAGGAATAAATTATGAAAGCATGTATGGTAGCATATACTTTCTATGAAAATGATATGAGAGTGAGAAGATATGCTGAGACCCTTTCGAAAAATGGATTTGAAGTATTTGTTGTATCATTACGGCAGAAAAGCCAGAAAAAATTTGAAATTTTAAACAATGTTAAGATATATAGAATACAAAAAAGACAAGTAAACGAAAGAAGTAAATTACAATACCTTCTAAGAATTATTGAATTTCTATTCCGTTCTACAATATTTATAACTAAAGAAAGTATAAAAAATAAAATCGATATAATACATGTACACTCGGTACCCGACTTCGAAGTTTTCTCAGCAATATTTGCAAAGCTAAGAAATAGTATTATAATACTCGATATACACGATATTGTTCCAGAATTTTATGCCAGTAAGTTCAAAGTTAAAAATAGTTCAAGCACTATTAAATTGCTAAAAATTATCGAGTATCTATCGTGTTGTATTTCAGATTATGTAATAATCGCAAATGACATTTGGAAAAACAAATTAGTCAAAAGATCAGTTCAAGAAAGTAAATGTACAGCATTTATTAATTATCCAGACACAAGGTTATTCGGAGAAAGGAAAAATTACAGTAGCGATAAATTCACTTTTTTATATCCAGGAACGTTAAACTGGCATCAGGGGCTGGATATAGCAATTAATGCTTTTGAGATAGCTCAAAAAAAATTTTCTAATAATGTGGAGTTTTGTATATACGGTGAAGGTCCTTCAAAAGAGAAATTAATCGAAAGTGTTAAGGGGAAAAAGTTAGAGAGCAAAATCAAGTTTTATAATAGTGTATCAATAGAAGAAATAGCCAAAATTATGTCAGAGGCAGATGTAGGAGTAATACCGAAAAGAAATGATCCTTTCGGCGGAGACGCTTTTAGTACAAAGTCCTTAGAATTTATGGCCGCAGGAATTCCGGTTCTAATGTCTAAAACCAGAATAGATAACTATTACTTTAATAATAAAGAAGTACTATTTTTTAATCCTGAGGACGAAAAGGATTTATCAGAAAAAATGATTCAAATTGCTAATAATTCTCAGTTAAGAGAAAAATTAGTCAAAAATGGAAAAGAATTATCAAGAAAACTCTCATGGGATAATTATCAAAACCAGTATTTGAAGATTATTTCAAATTTATTAAGAAGAAAATAACAGAGAAACTTGTAATATCTATTTATAAGTAGAAATAAAACATTATTGATAACTAAGAAAAATTATTTAAAAGATATTGTTTTATATATGGTAATTATAAAGATAAAAAAATCTGAACGATAGAATTACTAATAACTTTCCATTTAGAAGAAATTAATTAACCCGATTCTCTATGAAACTTAAGCTCGCGTTTAAGTGTGACCGGATTTGTCACACACCGCTGTTATAATAGTCTCAAAAAAATGACAAAGGAGGCCGTTATGACAAAATTTAAGATTGCAGAAAATTTCGAAAAAATGAGATTGAATTTGATCAACGTTTTTCTGACCCTAAAGCTTGCTACGATTATCTGTTTTAACATAAATGGCCCAATGGATTTATCTGTAAAAAATGCGGCCACAATAGATACTGGGTCAGCGCACGTAATCTTTATATTTGCACCCAGTGTGAATACACACATTCGTTGACCACTGGTATCATTATGGACAGTACAAAAAGTCCGATTACATATTGGTTCAAGGCCATGTGGTGGTTTACTACGCGAAAATCGGGGATCAATGCTACAAATCTGAAAGAACTATTAGGCTTTGGAAGCTATGGAACAGCATGGACCCGGCTGCAAAAACTCAGACGATGCACCATACGCCAGGAACACAGTAAACTATCGGGCGCGTTGAAGTGGATGAATTTTTCATTGAAAGATCTATTAAAAGCAGTTCCAAGGAAAATGAAAGCCTGTATGGTGTTCATTTGGTAACTTTACTGATAAAGAGGCTCATCCGTCGAACATTTCAAGGTCGCTTCGAGCCCAAGTATCTTCAAAACTATATGAACGAGTATGCGTTTCGTTTTAATCGCAGAAAAGCAAAGAGCATTGGTAAAAAGTTCATGCGACTAGTTTAAATAGCAATAGCATCGAAAAAAATTACATATCCCAAAATTACGTGGGATATGGACACAATTTATGAATATTATGCAACTTAAGTTTCATAGAAAACCGGGTAAATTAATTTAAAAATATGTATAAAAGATATTTAAAAAATTTTAGGCCAGACAAGGTTATATCAATATTTGCACTAAATATTTTTCGAGTGCTAAAATTAGAAAAAATATCTAAGGGGCTTCCTGTGCTAATGTATCATAGCGTATCAAATATTAAAGAAAGCAATAAAAATACTTATTTCAATATAAATACCTCTCCAAATCTATTAGAGATGCATTTGAATTGGCTTTATAAGAATGGGTATAACACGATAGAAATCAAAGAGTTAGGGAATAAAACAAGTTATTTAATTAATAGCAAAAAAATTCTTCTAACGTTTGATGATGGTTATTACGATTTTTATTTAAATGCATTTCCGATTATTCAAAAATATGGATTTAAAGCAATAATATTTCTTCCTACAAAATATATTGGAAGAAATAATATGAGCTTCAATAATAGAAAAATGCTTTCGTGGCGCGATATTAGATATCTAAATAATAATGGTATAGAATTCGGTTCTCATACAATGACCCATCCTATACTTTATAAAGAAAAATATTCATCAATATACAAAGAGTTAAATGTTTCAAAGAAAATAATTGAAAATGAAATCGACAAAAAAATATCTGCTTTTTCATACCCCTATGCATTTCCTCAACACGATTCTCATTTTATTTCTAATTACAAAGGATTACTAGATAAAATCGGTTATAAATTTGCGGTAACAACAAAAATAGGCATACAGAAATATGGAGAAAATTTGAAAACAGTAAAAAGACTTCCTATAAATAACTCTGATAATGTTGATTTGTTGGAAGCTAAAGTAAGTGGTTGCTACAATTGGGTTCAAAAATTACAAGGAATGAATAAAAAAGTTAGCATGCATAACTAATGGAATTAGGGCGTTTTGAAAGTGGCAGACTATATGTCAGGAGCAAAAGATGATTAGTGTATCATTTATAATCCCAAGTTGGAATGCAAAAGAATATCTCCTTAAATGCATAGATTCTATTGTTAATAACTGCACGCAATATAAATACGAAATTATTATAGTAGATAATTGCTCGAGTGATGGATCAGCAGAGGCTGTATCTAAAAAATTTCAAGAAATACAAGTTATAAATCTCGAAAAGAATTTAGGTTTTGCCAAAGCATGCAATATTGGTATAAAAAAAAGTAAAGGGGATTTACTATTTATTGTAAATTCCGATACTGAGGTATTTCAAGAAAATATTACAAAAATGATAAAGTATATGAAAAAAAATTCAGATGTAGGAATACTAGGGCCGCGTGTGCAAGGGGCAGACGGAAGAATACAAAGGTCATATATGAGAACACCGACAGTATGGAATCAACTATGTCGCACACTATTTCTTGATAAAATGACCAAAAAATCAAAATTTTTTGGTGGATATCTAATGAAAGATTTTTGTAATGATATTACAACTACAGTAGATATTATAAACGGTTGTTTTTGGGTTGTTAGAAAAGTTGCATTAAAAACTGTAGGATTGCTTGATGAGAGATTCTTTATATACGGTGAAGATATGGATTGGTGCCTGAGATTTAGACAAAAAGGATGGAAGGTCGTATATTTTTCAGGAGCAAATATAATTCATTATGGAGGTATGAGTTCTGCTAACGCTCCATTAAAATTTTACATCGAAATGCAAAAAGCAAATCTTGTATTTTGGATAAAACATAAAAATAAATTAGAAGTTTATTTATATGTTTGTATACAATTACTACATATGTTCATTAGATGTGCTGGTTATCGAATTATAGCTATCTTTAAAAATAAGGAGAAAAAATCTTTATATAAAAAAAGTCGTTTCTATCTAGAGACTTTAAATTGGTATTTAAATGAAATAAAATATTTTTATGAAATATAGCGAAGAAAATACCTCTAATACTGTGAAAGGTGTTTAGGAAATAATGAATAAAAGGTATGTTATATTAACTGCAGCAAAGAATGAAATAAATTATATTAAGAAAACGCTTAATTCTGTGATAAGTCAAACGCATAAGCCAAGTGAATGGGTAATAGTAAGTGACAAGTCGACCGATGGAACTGAGGAATTAATAAAGAAATATGAAAAGAAATATAAGTTTATAAAGCTTGTAGCACTAAAGGGTGAATCAAAAAGAGATTTTGGTTCTCAAGTACACGCAATCAATAAAGGATATAAGAAATTAGAAAAAAGTAATTATGAATTTATAGGTAACATAGATGCTGATGTATCTTTTGAACCTGCATACTTCGAAAATTTAATAAATAAATTTGAAAATAATCCAAAAATAGGTATAGCAGGTGGTACAATATACGAAAAAAGGAAAAATGATTCAAAATTCAAATATAGAAAAGGAAATTCATTGAAGAATGTACCACATGCAGTTCAATTATTTAGAAAAGAATGTTTTGAAGAAATTGGTGGCTACATTCCACTAAAATACGGCGGACCTGATTGGTATGCTGAGATTAATGCAAAAATGCACGGGTGGATAGTACGTTCTTTTGAAGATTTAATAGTTAAACATCATAAACCAACATTAAGTGGTGAAGGATTTCTTAAAGGGGCCATAAGGCAAGGGAAAATGGATTATTCCATCGGAACAAATCCTGTATTCGAATTAATAAAATGTTTATATAGAATTAACGTTTATCCAAATATTTTTTACCCTTTTTATAGATTATTTGGATATGTGACTTGCATAATTAAAAATGAAAAAAGGGAAGCAACTAGTGATGCAATTAAGTACTTGCAGAATGAACAAATATCTAGATTGAAGGATGTTGCAAAAAATATAATAAAAATTAAGTAACTATTCAGCGTAAATCAAAAAATAGAAATAATAAAAAAAGTCTTGGCCGTGTTATTGAGAAAAAGGACAAAAAAATACTTCTCATTAGCTCTTTTACATAGGGTTTGCAGAATTTCAGATAAGTAATCGTAAATGTGAATAAAATGTCCCATACTATTGAGCGTAAGTGAACGGAAAATCGCCTTTTTTGCCAATAACCCTTGCACTTTACTTTCCAGAAAAAAATGTACAGACATAATTAAAACAAATGGAATTCGAAAGCTTTAATCTTTCCTTTGATAGCAAATTGAACGTAAGCGTCAAAGGAAGTACACCTGCAGCTATACGCGTGATGAGCTGATCAGTTCAGGATCGATATTCTGAGGCAGCAGTTTCCGATAGTCACTTTGATCTTTGACAAGCGGAAGTCGTTCAAACAGACAACGAAGATAAGAGTACGGCTCCAGCCCATTGGCCTTGGCAGTTTCAATCAGGGTAAAAAACGTTGCGGCAGCATCAGCCCCATTGGGTGCACCGGCAAATAGCCAATTTTTTCTTCCTACAACGAATGGGCGGATGGCATTTTCGGCAGCGTTGTTGTCAGGTTTATAATGCCCATCTTCGATATACACCGTCAGTTTGGACCAGTTGCGAAGGCTATAGTTGATGGCGATGCCCAATAGCCCTTTCGGAGGTGTCAACGGTTGCGTCTTTTCCAGCCACTTTTCAAACGCATCCAGGATCGGCTTGGCTTTCTCCTGGCGAAGGGCATGGACCTGCTCCGGTGACATCTGCTGATCCCGAGCGAACCTTTCAACTTTGTACAATAGGCCGATGTAATCCAACGTCTCATCTGCAAGGGTTTTCGTATCGACCCGTTTGCCCCGGTTTTTTTTGCGGGCCTTGATCGCCTCGGTGAACTTGCGCCGGGCATGCGCCCAGCACCCCATGTGGACGATGTCCTTTTTCTTACCCAGGTAATCATAGCCGTTATAATCGTCGCTTTGGATCGTGCCTTTGTAATCATCCAAAAACGTCAAGGCTACTTTACCACTGCGGGTGGGGTGATACCGATACAACACACTCGGCTGATCATATTGCCCACCGCAAAAGACCCACATGTACGATTTGCTGGTGTTGGCGCGGCCGGGCTCTTTTAAGACCTGAAGCGGCGTTTCGTCCATCTGGATCAAGGGGCCCTCCCGGATCTGTTGCTCGACCAATTCGATCAGGGGGCTGCATCGCCGGGCTGCCTGCACCAGCCAATTGGCCATGGTGGCACGCGACAGATCCACACCCAAGCGGGCAAACATCTTTTGCTGACGGTAAAGCGGCAGGGCGTCGGCAAACTTGGACACAGCAATGTGCGCCAAAAGCCCTTCGGTGACCATCGACTTTTCGATCAGCTGGACCGTGGCCGACGCGATCTTTACCGTGGGACCGTCATCTTCAACGCCCTCACAACTTTTGCAGGCGTATTTGTACCGGACATGGCGTATCACCTGAACCTTGGCCGGTATATAGTCAAGCTTTTCGCAGGTCTCTTGTCCGATGCGGCTCAGCTTGGCGCCGCAGGCACACATCTTTTGATCTTCGGGCAGATCGTGGATGACCTCGACGCGCGGCAGATCCTCGGGCAACGTTTTGCGACCGCGCTTGCGCCGCTTGTGGGCAGGAACAACGATCGTGTCCTGTGATGTTGGGACTGGATCGGGCGTATCGTCCAGTCGACCAAAAATCGGCATCTGGCGATCATCGCCCTGGCGGCGTTGTTCGCTCTTTCGGCCAAACAGCTCGTTTTGCAATAAGCGGATGCGCTCTTCCAGGTAATGGATCTTTTCCTGGTACTTTTGATCGATGGCTTCGATCAAAGAAGCAATGTCTTGCTTGGATAAGCGAACATCATCAGGCAGGCTGGACAGGTCCGATTTTATGCCTGCGTGTATAGCATAACCGGCCGTTATTTTAAAGGGTATTTCTTAAAAAGAAGTAAAATATTTATGCTACCGCCGAGTAGTATAAATGCTCGTGGGCACTAGTAAAGTCAAGGCCGGCCAGAAGCCAGTTCAACTGTTTGGCGCCGATGGTCACCACCTCATCAACTGACGCCGGCCATTTGAAGCGATGCTTTTCAAGACGCTTGAGCCACAGACAAAAGCCGTTGGTATCCCAGTACAGGATCTTGATGATGGTGCGTGCCCGATTGCAAAACACGAACAGATCCCCGGAAAATGGGTTCAATGACATGTCCTGCTCGACCATGATCGAAAGCCCGTTGATGGCCTTTCTCATATCGGTGTGCCCGACGGCCAGAAAGACGCGCTGGGTGTTTTGCGGCAGCATCATAGCGCCGTAACCGTTGCGATGAGTTGTCTCAGCATATGCGGATCGAAGTTGCCGGGGACATCGATGCAAAACCCGTTGGGGGTATGCAATTTCAATGTTGCCCGATTGACCGGCACGGGAAGATCGGATGCCACTTTCAACGGTACGAATGAGATACTCTGCTCGGCTTCTGCCAAGCGGGTTTTCCAGTAGCTCATCTGGTATTGCTTGATCCCGTGCTCCCGGCAATAGGCTGCCTGCTTCATACCGCTTTGTTGCCAGGCATTAATGTGGTGTTGCCAATACTGCCGCTTTTGTTTGCGATCTTGGTTTGAAATGGTGGTATTCATCTGTGCGCCTCCTTATCATGAATTTTGGCGCACTATGGCATGCCGGCTATCGTTTGAGAAGATGGGGTTAATTGAACGGTTAGTGCGCCGGGAGACCGGCATGGAGTAGAGAATGAAAGAGTCTTACGGTGAAGGAGTAGCGCACCACACCGGCCCCGAGTCATGCGCCGTTGACCGCAAGGTTAAAGGTGAAGCGTTGACAGGGGTACGCACGGGCCAGCCATTGAGCGGCGAAATAATTTTGTCCGGGACGCCGACGCTGTTAACCGAAGCGGAAGGCCACACCGAGAATGGCGTTATGCGCGAGCCGTTTTCGGGTCCCGCGCCGTCGGAGACCCTGAGCACGTGCGGAAACTCCATGCACGGGAACCGGGAGATCCCACAGGTTCCTTCCCCAGATGGCGGGGATGGACGGACCGGGAAGGCTGGGAGCCTCACGCCGGTCATGAACGTCTGTGGGAAGTCGGATGCCTGCATAGTACCGAAGAAGCTGCCGAACAAAGACGGGGTAAACCTGGCTGCGGAGGCAGTGGAGGAAAGGCGGGCAATCAAGGGGAACGCGAAGCAACCGACCATGCTCCGGACCCAGAGCCGGAAAAGTATGTCGCCCGGGTTGCAACGCGTGCGAACAGCAGCACGTAAAGACAAGGATGCACGGTTCACCTCACTTTTGCATCATGTTACCGTTGCCCAGCTAAAGGATAGTTACCTGACTCTGAAGAGGCAGGCCGCAGCTGGTGTGGACGGCGTTTCATGGTCAGAGTACAAAGAGAATCTGGATCAAAGGTTGGCAGACCTGCACAAGAGAGTGCAAAGCGGGACCTATCGTGCACTGCCCTCGCGGCGGGTGTACATCCCCAAGCCGGACGGGCGCAAAAGACCGCTTGGAATCGCAGCCCTGGAGGATAAGATTGTCCAGCACGCGGTGGGGAAGGTGCTTTCTGCTGTCTATGAAGAGGATTTTCTGGGGTTCTCTTATGGGTTCAGGCCAGGGCGCAGCCAGCACGATGCGCTGGATGCCCTGTTCGTTGGTCTGACCCGCAAGAAAGTGAACTGGGTGCTTGATGCAGACATCAAGGGCTTTTTCGACGCCATCAGCCACGAATGGATGCAACGATTTGTCGAGCACCGCATCGCTGATCCTCGGATACGACGTCTTGTGTGCAAATGGCTACGGGCCGGAGTGTCAGAGGATGGGCAATGGTCAAGGACGAGAGTAGGGACGCCACAAGGGGCGGTGATCTCGCCGCTGCTTGCCAATATTTACCTGCATTACGTCCTGGACCTGTGGGTTAACCAGTGGAGAAAGACAAAAGCCAATGGTGAGGTGATCATAGTACGTTACGCCGACGACTCACCCTGAGAAGACCCGCTTGATTGAGTTTGGGCGGTTTGCTTCGGAAAACAGGAGAAAGAAGGGCAAAAGAAAGCCGGAGACATTCGACTTTCTGGGGTTCACACATATCTGTGCAGTAACCAGACAGAAGAAATGGTTTCATATTCGCCGCAAAACGGTGAAGAAACGGCTGAGGGCATCTTTGGCCAGAGTCAAGTCGGTGATACGTGCCCGCATGCATGATCGGATAGGCGAGGTTGGTGCATGGCTGCAGATGGTGGTTAGAGGATATTACCGCTATCACGCAGTCTCCGGTAATTTGACTGCCATGAATACGTTCCGAACAGAAATTATCCGCTATTGGTTTAAGAGGCTGAGACGCCGTGGCCAGAAGCGGCGTATGAACTGGGAGCGGTTCAAGCCTATCGTGAAGCGATGGATCCCGGTACCCACTGTGCAGCATCCATATCCTAATGTGCGCTTTTACGCCAAATGCCCAAGATAGGAGCCCGGTGCGGTAGTTCCGCACGCCGGGATCTGTGCGGGGGGTCGCCCGAAAGGGCGGTCTCTACCGCGACCGCATAATTTTGAGTCGCTAAGTTAATGACATTTGTTTTTATTAAGATGTTTCTTGAAAAAACACAAAAAAAAATATTAATATTACATCATATGGAAAATATTATGAAAAAGAGAGTTTGTTTACTTGGATTAGGCTTCGAAACGGGGAATATGGGTGTTAACGCATTAACATTCGGGACTATTAGAACAATTGTTAAATATGATTCTGGAATTCCTATACACTTGTTAGATTATGGAAAGATTTATAAAAAATACAAAATTTTAATTGATGGAAAAGTAAAAACTGTAGAACGAAATTTAATGAGATTTTCGAAAAATATTTTTCTGCAAAATAATATATCGAACCTTATAATAATTGCAATAGCCCTAAAATTAATGCCAAAAAATTTCAAGGAAAAAATATTAAAAAAGAATGAATTAATTAGAATTATTTGTGAATCAGATCATGTGATATCGTTGGCAGGTGGTGACAGCTTTAGTGATATATACGGCATAAGAAGATTTTTGTATGTATCACTTCCTCAAATTTTAGTTTTAATACTAGGTAAAAAATTGATATTATATCCACAAACAATCGGTCCATTTAAAAATAAAATAGTAAAAAATATAGCTAGTTATATAATAAAAAATGCAAAATATGTATACTCAAGAGATTTGAACGGATATGAATATTGTAGAAGATTACTTAAAAGGAGTAAGAGGAAAAACTCAAAAAAAAATCGCGTTAAAAATGACAAGCTATGCAATGATAAAATTAATAAAACAAAAGTAAGGTTTTGCTATGACGTAGGGTTTATATTAGAAAAGCAAAAACCCGATATAAATACAATGGAAATTTTGAACACTCTAAAGAATAAAGAAAAGAATTTAATAGGAATCAATGTGAGTGGATTATTATATGAAGGTGGTTATACTAAAGATAATATGTTCAACTTAAAAATGAATTATAAAGAATTAATAAAGTGTATAATAGAAAATATAATGAAAATAAAAGATACAAGTATAATACTTGTGCCACATGTGTTTGGGAATAATGCTAAGAACGAAGATGATTTAGAGGCTTGTAAAAATGTTTATAAAGAGATGAGCAAAATATATAACGGAAGAATCGATTATATCAAAAATGAGCTTAACCAAGGCGAGATTAAATACGTAATTGGATGTTGTGAATTCTTTATTGGCTCTAGAATGCATTCATGTATAGGGGCACTGTCAAATAAAATTCCTGCAATTGCTATTGCCTACAGTAAAAAATTTATCGGTGTTCTAAATACAATAGGATTAAAAGATTTAGTAATAGACCCAAGAGAACTAGATACAGAAGAAATCGTAAATAGAATTATAGAAGTATATAAAAGAAAAGAATTTAACAAGAAAGTACTTGATAAGATAATTCCGAAAGTAAATCAAAGAATAATGCAATTATATGGTGATGTTAAAGGTTGAAAATCTATCAAATTAACTGTAGTAGTCAAAAGGCTCATGAGCTGTAAACTTTCTCTTGGTAGTATGTGACATTTTTTTTAATCTAAGATAAATTATTTTTGCCATCTTGAAAATACTTATGGGGCATTGTTAAATGATATAATCATTAGTGTCCGGTTAGAGAAGAAAAAAATGGAATTGAACCTCTTCTTTTGTTATATTGGATTTGAGACTAACACATTAGAATCAAAAGGGAAACAAGCCATAGACCATAAAAGCACACTTTTCATTCTATGCTAAACTTTATTCCGAGACATCAGTTTGACGCACTTGAAAACCAACATGGCACGGAACAAAAAGCACGTGATTTTACCAGATGGAACCAGTTCGCCGATCTGATGTTAATGCATGCCAGACATTAACAAAACGATTTTAAGAATGGCTCAACCAAGCAATAATAGATGAACATTTTATAGGCTACTTAGCAAAACATCTATAATTCAGTGGGGAACTCCAATTAGAATTTTATGATTGGAAAAAAACCATAACTATAAGTGGCCTCAGAAAGAGAGAAAGGCTTCATAAAAATATTAACCCGAGAGAGCATCTTCTCTGGATGAAGCTGAAATTTATAAATAATGATAGGGCAAAAAATACTTTTAATGTTATCTATTTGTTTAGTTGTAGTTAATATAAGATATGCTAGTCTGATATTTTTAATTGCTGTCACATTGATACCTTCTGGAGTACATTATGATATTGGTGGTTTTAATCTTTACCCACTGAGAATAATGATAATATTTGGGTTCGCACGAATGCTGATTAGATCAGAGTATTTTAAGACTACTAGATCTGATTATATAATATCCCTTTTTGTACCAATTTGTCTATTTAGCAGTTTTTTTCATGATGATCCAAGTGCGGCCTTTATATATAGGGCAGGGTTAGGTCTTGACACAATAGGTGCATACGTCCTGTTTCGCAGCTGGATAAGTAATATTGAAGACTTTAAGAGATTTTTTAAAACAAATATATATTTATACATAGTTATTCTACCATTAATGACTTATGAAAACGCAATAGGTCATAATCTTTTTAGTTATATTGGCGGGGTCCCATTCATACCATGGTTAAGAGAAGGGCACTACAGAGCCCAGGGACCATTTATCCATGCTATATTAGCTGGGACGATTGCTGGTGCTTGTATGCCAATGGCAATAGCATTATGGAATGAAAATCGCATCTTGGCAAAGTTTGGAATGGTAGCAACTTTGGTAATACCACTTCAAACGGTATCAAGCGGTCCAATACTAACTGTTTTGATTGCAGCTTTCGGGTTAACACTATGGTATAAAAGGCAATACCTGAAAATCATCATTAAAACAAGCATATATATGTTGATTTGTCTACATATTATAATGAAAGCACCTGTATGGTTCCTAATTGCGAGAATTGATTTTACTGGAGGTAGTACAAGTTGGCATAGGGCGGAATTAATAGACTCTTCAATAAGGCATATTTCCGAATGGTGGTTTGCTGGTACTGACTATACTAGACACTGGATGCCAACAGGTGTGTCATGGAGTTTAAAGCACTCAGATATTACAAATCGATATATTTGGATGGGTGTAATAGGGGGATTACCACTAATGATTTCTTTTATTTCATTATTTATAATTACTTTTAAATGTATTTCTCGAGCTTTAAGTGAACTAGACGAAGGGGAATTGAAATCAAAATTTCTATTATGGACAGCTGGATCAGTTGTTTTTGCTCACTGTGTATCGATGTTAGCTGTAGGATACCATGACCAATCCGCAGGCCTCTTTTATACTCAAATAGGTGCCACAATATCACTAACTAATTATTTAACTAATGAAAATAAAGGTTCATTCGAATAAAGCGTAATTTGATTAAAGAAAAGAATTTTAAATTAAAATCTTATATTCCTATACCCATAAGCATGTCGTTTTAACGGTTATAATGTGTTTGTAGATGGTCGTATTAAAGTAAGTCAAAAATGGCCGTTTAAAAGTAAGCCACTATGGGCCCCAGGGGGATCCATAAAATGCGCTAATTTCCAATTGATGACCCCTTGATATCGAGGAAATAGGGTAACACTCCGGTTAGTAGAAACCAAGGAAAAATGAAAGGAGTGTACCCGATGAAAACCAAGGCAAAGCCTGTCGGGCGGCAATGCATGCCGCACCTATTTTGCATCGAACCGGGCAAGATATAACAAACGCCAACGCCGGCAGGCCTGGGAGTGGATCACGGATCTGGCGGTCGACATATCGGCCAAGTTCTCAAAACGAACCATTGATCCGGCGGCCTGGCGCATCGCCGCCAGAAAGTGGTTGGAGCGGCACAGTTTGATTATCATCCAGAAACCGAAATTGAGATACTGTTCAGCTTCGTTGTGATTGACATTGTGCATGTATCTTTTTAAGATTTTACGATCCGGTGAAACGCAGGCAGGCTCTGCTGGGGAGCAACCTGCCGAGGGATAGCCGGATGCAGGTGGCATTGAATAATGCCCCGGGAGGAAACGGCTTGATTAAATCGGTTGTTTCCTCCGCCCCACTAATTGTCTATTCAAGCCTTCCTGCCCATGCCTTAGAAAACCCAATACAATAGAGGCGCGCAGCGCACCCAACAAAATTGAACTGCCACGGATCAGCGATGAAAAGAGTCTGCCAGATAAGCAAAGATGTTCTTCAGTATGGGGATGGGATGATTGGTCTGCGAATCGTCCCTGGGTTGGGAAAGTGTTACCCTATTTATCTTTAAAAAACGGAACTATAACCCATAAAAAGGCTCTACGTTGAACAACTTAAATTCAGGATACCACCACATTTGGTTCTTCGTACCTGGCATCCTGGTGCCTTTGATAGCAGTGAGCTCAACATATCCATCACTGGCATGGATTTCATGATGATTTTCAAAGTACCCTTTTTACTCTTTTTCAGTTCTGGGATGCGATGATTCCACCTAAAACATACTTCATGGAGATAGCGCGCCAAATGCTTTTTGCTCATATAGTGAAAAACACCCAGTTTCGCGCGCTCCAAGTTCGCGTTGAACGACTCTGCCGTGTTGTTGTGCACCTCGCCACGGACATATTCTTTGTTCCCATGGTTCACCCAATCGTGAGCTGCAAATAATTTGCCGGCTTTGCGATAACTATGAAGCTGATCGGTCATCAGATGCGATCTTTTATCGACAAAACGCTTTATATGCGGCAAAAGATCGGCAAATTTGTCGCTTTTCACCGGTACTGCCCGAACCGGGCCGTTGCGTTCAACCGCTACAAAAACTCACTGCTTTTGGGTTCCCCGGCCTCGTTTGTGCTTTACACCATGCTCGTATCGCGGTTTTCCACCGATATACTTTTCATCCAATTCGACGATGCCTTGCAGCGCCGGAACCAATTCCAATCCCGGGTCCATCATCTTTCTGACAGCATGGCCAATCTTCCAGGCGCTTTTTTGAGAAATGCCGATCCATTTACCCAAAAAGACCGAGGACACGCCCTTGCTCGAATTGGCGATGTAGTACATTGCAAGCAACCATTTCCAAAGAGGCAACTTGGTGCTGTGCATCGGTGTTTTGGTGGTCACTGTAAATTGCCTTTTGCATTGGGCGCATTCGTACAATCCGGCTCGTACGCTATTGCCTGATAAAGCGTACGACTTAGAACAGTAGCAGTGGGGGCAATACCGGCCGTGGCGCCACAAAACAGATTCGAAAAAATGACGACAGGTCGACTCATCTGCAAACCGCTTTCTGAATTGATCGATATTCATGGCATCCTCCTTAGGTTTCAGGAGAATGCTATCATAGGCCTGTGACAGATCCGGTCACACTATAGGCCTTTTTATTGGTTATAGGTCCGTTAAAAAATGGGCCATATTTAATGATGTCGCACAAAGGTGAAAGTTTATGTTTTCGTCGACACAAACCTTACAAGATCGAGGGCTACTTTTTCAAAATGTGCGAAAAATATTATACGTTATCTCCAAAGGTAAGAATGTGGCGGCCAATCATACATCGATCTATGTTCAGGAAGAACAGCAGCTGAAGAGAAAATAATTGCATGCCGTAACTAAGAAACTAATGTAGGTTTTGGAGATCGCTTATAAGCAAAAAACCACTTGAGAAGCTCATGAGCGAGATAAGGCAGAGCACGCGTTCTTGGGGTTGTGGCCTCTCTTCCAGATAGAAAGTCAGCATTGATGTGATGTTAGTGGCCGCCAGATTAAGGCGTGTACCTATTTCGTACAAAGTACGGCAAAAAATTATACATGAATATGGACTAATCTGAAGAAATTGAGATATTAAACGCATACACGCCCCTGTCCCAGGGAATATGCCCATAGAACAGGGATCCGTTCACGAGCCCTTCAGGTTGACGGGCAGCAATAAGTATAAGTAAGAGTATAAAAAGTTATAGACACTACACTACCTATTCAGAATTAATTATTTTCAAATTTGAAGGTGCTACTACACTTGACGCCATTGACTGACCATCGTATTCATATGCACCAATATCCCATTCAGTTCCTCGAAAGTTTCCTTTAATGTCGTAGTCAAAAATCGAACTTAATACTGCTCCTACTCCTCTGGCAGTAGATTCGAAAGATAAAGAAAAATCAGGTGGGCTTGAATAGGCTGAGCTGATATCTGGGTTTCCTTCATAGTCTTTGCCTACTTCAAGGTTATTATTCCATGTCGATATAGAATAGCTATATTTTGTACCGATTTTTCCGTATATATTGTTGGATCTGGTAAAAATAAGATTATTGGAAATGTTAAGTCCAACTACACCTTGTGCATCAATTCCTTGATAGGATAATGAGCAGATATTGTTTTTAATGGTGACGTTTGATGAAGTGTTAGCAATGCGTATGCTTGACATTGCAGCGTTATTATCCAATGAAGAAGAATTAGAAAGAATAGTATTGTTGTATATTCCAACGTTGTTACTACCATATATTGATATTAACCCAGGTGAGAAAGTATATGTTTGATGACTTGAGCCAGAAGAAGTGTTTGAGAAGCTTAAAACATTGTTGTAGATTAAAAGGCCATCAGCACAGTCTTCAATAAAAATTTGGCTAGTACCTCCCGCAGAGGCTGAAGAAACAGACCAATCACCATAAAAAAAGTTATTATAAATTTTAGCATTCTTTAATTGTTTGTGATTTGATACTGAGAAAATGTGTATGCCGTCTGCATGGTCAGAGCCAGTAATATTGCTATGCGCATCGTGGATAATATTGTTGTATATTTCGAATCCTGTTATTGCTGATGATCCTCCAGAGTTATCTGTTCTCCATTCAATAGAGTTCCCAGCGTTAGATATTTCATTGTGATGAATCCTAAATCCATTTCTTGGAACAGTACCTTGAGACGCTCCAACAATAGCGTGGTTAGAATATGCTATTATAGTGTTATAACAAATTTCAAATTCATAGGAAAAATTAGACATTATCGCTCTAGCGTTATTACTTATACCTGGGTAGCCGACATTAATGAGTTTTAAATTAGATATTTTAAAATGGTGTTGATAATTTGTTATTATAATAGATTCATATGATTCTGATAAAGAGTGCTCGGCATCAAAAACTGGTTCGGTCCATGTCGAGCCATCAAACCAAGTGCTATCTGATGTAAACAAGTCTATTTTTCCATCTGTTCCACTATAACCTAAGGTAAGTGGCAAGACGCTTGCGGGCCATGTAACGCCACCCTTAAAAATAAATTCGTCTCCAGGGGAATGAAAGTATGTTCCATTAAATCCCACCATACCAGGACATAATTTCCAAGGCCCTGATTTAGAAACGCCTGAATATTTATCTGAGCCGTTTTCATAATCAATATAATAAGTTGTAGCTTCGGATGCGTCATATGAAATGAATATGAATAATAATACGATTATGAATTTATAACATGCATACTTTATTAGGTGATTTTTGAAAATCATAAATTTGGTTTCTCCTTTGACACAATTTTTTACCCAAATATAGGGGTATTGTTAAATATATCTCAAATAGAGTTATAAATTTTCTAAAAGAGAATAATTAACTATGAATGAAAATTATGCAAAAAGACTGCCAGTGAGAATAATGCTGCGCAAAGTTTAATATTAGTTTGAGTAACCATACACTCAATCCATTTGATAATAAAGAAAAAAATATTTTTGTAAATATATTAATATTCTATAAGTTAATACTAAGGTCAGAACCGATTAATTAAAATTTTCATTCATTCTAAGGCGTTATTGACTTATATGTTATAATAGAAAATCGAGTTAAATTAGATAAAACATTGTGCAGATAATGTAACCAGGATGAATATATTTGCGCACATGTCGGAAAATTGACGTTTTAGATAAAAAATATCATTTGAGAATAAGTCCTTAAAAAAAGATACAACAATATCACCATGGAATAGTTTATATATATTAAGTAATATTAGTAAGTTGAACGCATTATGTTGGTTGGGAAGAGTTAAGATCTTATCAGACACCTCAGAGATAGTGTGCGACATCATTAAATACGGCCCATTTTTAAAGAAAAATAGGTTAACACTTTCCAGACCAAGGGACAATTTGGAGTGACCCCCATCAGCTGCACACATTATCGATCAAATGTAAGAGCTGTTTGATTCGGGATCCTGGTTTAAAAACAGCGCCTCATACTCACAAGGGGGACGATACCCCAATGAAGAATGCAGTCGCTTTTGATTATACACCTCGTCGATAAAATATGGGATTCGCCGTTTAACATCTTCAATCGTACGGTATTCCCAAAGATGGACTTCTTCTGATTTAATGGTTTTGATCAAGCTCTCAGCGTATGCATTGTCATAGGGGTTGCCCTTGCGGCTCATGCTGATTTTAAAACCATAAAACTCGAGCTCTTTTACATAGCAGGCGCCGGCTCGTTGGGCCTCGGATTTACCCCTGTTGAGATCTTGCAGTATATGATCACAGATGGTAGGACTCTCATCAATGATGGCGCTGATAACTTCAAGCTCCCGGCTTTGTGGATGATCAAGAATGTGGGCCATCAGAGGCATTTGTTTTTGCTATTTTTCGCGTATTTTGTGGTCGGCTCCTTTCTTGTATTTGTAGTATTAATGGTTGGTTGCAGACTTTCAATATACTACAACAAACAAGAAATTGCTACTACAAAATGCGCTTTCTAATTGAGTTACAAGTAGTTATAGCTTTGGATGGAAACTAGATAATATAACGGTAGAAATTAATGGCTAAAAACAGAATCTATTCTGGCCTATCTATAGTAACAATAGGACAGGTATGTACGTATGGGCTATCATTCCTAAGAAATTTATTTTTGGCCAGATTGCTAAGTAAATACGATTTTGGGCTATCTGTTACTTTTATTCTAGCAATAGAAATGATGGATTTTACATATAGAATGTCTTTTGGAAGACAAATTGTTCAATCTGTAGATGGCGATAAAAAAATTTTTATTAGTACTGCTCATACCTTTCAAATGATTGTAGCAATAATAAGTTCTTTGATAATGATAGTAATGAGTTTGCCGATATCATATATTTTTGAAGTTAAAGATAAATATTGGGCATTTGCCATTTTATCTATCATACCAATATTAAGGGGGTTAACTCATTTAGATCATCAAAAGAGACAGAGAAATTATAATTTTCTTCCAACTGTTCTATCTGAATTCATCCCCCAATTGATTGTAACTGCAATAATATGGCCTCTTTATTTACTAGTAAGTGATTATCGTTTAGCACTTATACTAATTATTTTAAAAGCATTGTTGTCATTATTAATAACGCATATCGTTGCTAAGATACCTTATAAATGGGGGTGGGAAAAATCAATATCTACAAGAATGTGGAAATTTAGTTGGCCGCTTATTCTAAATGGGTTGCTTATATATGCATCACAACAAGGTGACCAAATGATAGTTGGAGGTGGTTATTCGCTTGAAATTCTAGCAATATATTCTGCTGGTGCAACACTGATAGCTGCCCCATTTATGATAATTGCACAAACTGCCAACTCGATAATGCTACCTTTATTGGCAAAAGAGCAAAAAAATATTAATAGTTTCATACGGAAATATAGGGTTTGTTTAAATTTGAGCTGCGTAATTGCAGTTCTTTCTATGACGCCGCTTATCATAGGTTCAGAGCAGTTATTAAAATTTTTGTATGGCAGTAAATATATCGGGGGAGGAACTATAATGTCAATACTTGGCGCAGTATGCGCATTAAGATTTCTAAGAATAGCCCCAGCCAATGCAGCAATGGCAAAGTCTGATACACAAAATCAAATGATCTCTAATTTTTATAGAGTAAGTTCTTTAGTATTTGCCGGGTTTTGTATTTATAGTAAGTTGCCGGTCGAATTTATTGCTATCTGTGGTGTCATTGGTGAGGTATTAGCCTTGTCGGTGTCAACTTATCGGCTAAAACAAAGGCAAGGAATTCCTATATACATAATGATTAAACCTTTTAGCTATTTGGCGGGAAATATTTTATTAGCTTTGTCAACATTATTGTTTGGCTTGAAAAGCTGTACGCTGCTAGAGATATCTATGATAATAGCTACTTGGATTATTTGTAGTATAGTTACTTCTATTATATTTTTCCCAAGAATATTCGAAAATTTAGGGATAAACACCAAAAAGATTGGTACATCGAAGGTATAAGTCAACTATGTGTATAGAATTTAAACAAGTGACATTGAGTTATGAGGCTCCATATTTTATATTTTAAATCATTAGTCTCCGGTTAAGAACCGAATAAATTCAATCGGATATGTCCGGTAGTAAACTTGTTATTGTAATCGTCCTCTGTGAATAGCCTTGAAATATGGGTTTTCTTAAAAAGCAAGATGCTTAAAAGCTGTAAAATTGTGTAAAGACTTTGGTCAAACGACAATCGCTTTTTCATGATGGCAACCAGCACATAAACGGATATTGCGATCCAGATTTGTGTCTTTACCGCAGTTTCCGATATTCCGAAGAACTTTTTTATCCGTAGATGCTGCTTTATCCATTTAAAAAACAGTTCAACTTGCCAGTGGCACTTGTACAAATCAGCTACAGTCCGGGCCTCTATCTCGAAATGATTTGTCAAAAACGTCAGGCGTTTTTTTGTTTCAGCGTCGAAATACTTGATCCGTCTCAGCTTCTCCGGATAGGCAATGGAAGACTGGTACACAACCGGAAGAACAGTTTGGTCACAGATTGCGCCGCTGGATTTATCAACAGGCGCAGAATATAGTCGCTTGAGTTTGGTGTTGGCCTTGGTTCTAAGAATGAAAAAAGCAAACTCCTGATGCATGCGGTAAAGCCTTTCAAAATCAAGATAGGCTCTATCCATCACATAGATTGAACCGGGTTCCGGGAGCAGTTCATCTAACATGTTGACATCATGAACCTTGGCATCGGTTATGGATACAAACGACGGGATATTGCCTCTGAGATCAAGTAGCGTATGAACTTTTATCCCGCTTTTGGTGGTCCGAAACCGCGCCCATGGAAAGACCGATCGGAAGAGATCGATTGTGGATGAATCCAGGGCATAAACCCCCCTGTGTCAGGATAGATGTCGCGCCCAATGAAGGGATTTGTTTGAATTGAGATGGGGCGATTGGTATAAAGGATGTATTATGAAAACCTATCCTGAGGAATTAAAAGCAAGTATCATCCAGAAGTTATTACCACCGCACAATGCATACGTACCGCAACTGTCCAAAGAGACCGGGAGATACTGGGCTTAAAAACCAAAATCAAGGAGTTGCCCGTTAAAAATGAAACATATCACATATAAATAGGACTTGCTGAATTACAGGTAAGTACTTGTAAATATGATCTAAATGTGCAATACTATTGGGCATAAGTGAACGAAAAAGCGCCTTTTTTGCCAATAACTCTTGCACTTTACTTTCCGGGAAAAAATGTTCAGACACAATTTAAAGCAAATGGAATTCGAAGACTTTAATCTTCCCTTTGATGGCAAATTGCGCAGCGACAATCGCTGGGTAAAAATGGCCAAGATGATTCCTTAGTCGCAAATCGAGCCATCGTATGTAAAATCGTTATCCGGAAAGGGCAAAGGCCCACCGGCAATGTCGGTGCGTGTGGCTCTTGGCACATTGATCATAAAAGAACGCCTTGGACTCAGCGACGATGAAACAGTAGAGCAGATCCGAGAAAATCCGTATCTGCAATACTTTTTAGGATTCAAGGATTACAACGATGAAAAGCCCTTTGATTCGTCGATGCTCGTGCATTTCCGTAAGCGGTTGAGCAATGATCTGGTATGCCAGCTTATTGAGCAGGTAAATCACAACGCCCTTGAGCAAACCAAAAGCAAATCGAAAAAAGATGACGGCAGCGATGATACTGATGGTGGCCCCGCAAACGCCCAAAAGAAAAATAAGGGGAAATTGCTCATCGATGCGACGTGCACGCCGGCAGATATTACCTTCCCGACAGATTTAAAAACACTCAACAAGGCAAGAGAGCATAGTGAAGAAATCATAGACAAGCTTCATCGACCGCATAAAGGTGTCAGGAAAAAACCTCGCAACTACAGAAAAAAGGCTCGCAAGGAGTTTTTGGCTGTCGCCAAAAGTAAAAAGCCCCCAAAGGCCAAGCTTCGCAAAGCGATCCGAAAGCAGCTTGGGTATCTTCGTAGAAATTTGAAAAGCATTGACGAGCTGTCAAAAATCAGTTCACTACTTTTACTGAGCAAGCGTCAATACAAGAATCTGTTGGTCATCCATGATGTCTACAGCCAGCAGCAATGGATGTACGACAATCGAGAAAAAAAGAATTAACGATCGAATTGTGAGCATCAGTCAACCCCATGTCAGACCGATCAAGCGTGGTAAAACAGGTACTGATACGGAATTTGGCGCCAAGCTATCGGCCAGCCTTGTCGATGGATACTGCTTTTTAGATCATTTAAATTGGGACAACTTCAACGAAGGCGGCGATTTAAAGCAGCAAGCAACAGCCTACCGTCGCCGCTTTGGCTTTTATCCCAAATCTATACATGCAGATAGCATTTATCGCAACCGTGCCAATATCAAGTTTTGCAAAAAGAACGGTATTCGCTTATCAGGGCCGGCATTGGGAAGGCCACCGAAGGACATTGAACTTCAAAAAGAAGTAAAAAAGCAAACACGCCAGGACGAGATGGATTGCATACCGATAGAAGGAAAATTCGGGCAAGGCAAGCGACGATTCAGTTTATCAAAGATCATGTGCAAGTTAGACTGTACGTCAGAGACGGCAGTAGCAATTGCGTTTTTGGTGATGAATTTGGAGAAGTGGCTCAAGGTCCTTCTTTTTTGTCTAATTTTAGCGCCTGAAAAGGCCCTATATCGGCTCGCTGGTGCCTTTAGAGGTCATTTTTCGTTAGCAGCGATTACATCTAAACCGCGAAACTCGTTAGCGAACTTTAGAGCTCTTTTGATAGAAAATCAGCGCTTTGCCTATTATTCAGGAAGCCCTAAATACAATTGGTTGTGGCGATTTTGTGTGATTTTAAACGGACACTATTGATTTTAAATGATGTTTTTTCGTCTAAAGGGCATAAATTGCCAACTGTAATTGCTATTGTGAGAACTATTTTAATATAAGGAAATGTATGAATATTTATCGAGAGAAAAAAATAAACAATGTAGGCGATGTGGTTTCTTTAAGACTTTGTTTGGGGTGTGGTATATGTATTCCCATATGTCCGGAAAGTAATATAAAACTTGTCGATATAATAAGTATAGGGCTAAGGCCAGTCGTAAATAACAAATTATGTACACATTGCAAAACATGTTTAAGTGCTTGCCCTGGCATATCACTAAGTACAGAGAATTTATACAATAAATACAATATGAAAAAGAATGATGAACAAAAAAAATGGGGAAAATTTTTAGAAATATGGGAAGGATATTCTACTGATGAAGAAATTAGATATAAAGGATCGTCAGGCGGTATATGCACAGCGCTATCCGTATATTGTATAGAAAAAGGTATTGCGAGCGGCATTTTACATGTAGGATCTGACCCAGAAATACCTTATAGAAATAGAACTTATCGTAGTACAAAAAGAGAAGAGCTTATCTCTATGACTGGCTCAAGATATTCACCTGCTGCACCAGGAGAAAGGGTAGATATAATTAAAGATAATAATGGGAAAACGGTAGTAGTAGGTAAGCCCTGTGATATAGCAGGTTTTAGAAAAGCAGAAAAAATATTACCAGACTTGAGAGATAAGATCGCTTTAAAAATAGGTTTCTTCTGTGCTGGGACACCTTCATCAGAAGGGACACTAGATTTATTAAGAAAGCATAGTATTGATAAATCAGAAATTAAAAATATAAGGTATAGAGGAAAGGGTTGGCCTGGAATGGCAACTTTTACGTTTAAAGATAAAGATAGAACACCCTGCAAGTTAACATATAATGATTCCTGGGGGTTTATTCAAAAATATCGGCCATTTCGTTGCTATTTATGCCCTGATTTAACAGCTGAATTTGCGGATATTTCAGTGGGAGATCCTTGGTATAGAGAAATTAGAAATGATGCTATGGGTAGATCTATAATTTTAATAAGAACCGAAGAAGGAAAAACAATATTTAAAAATGCTCTTGAAGAGGGCTACATTAGTGCAAAGAGGGTGAAAACGAATATTATCTATTTATCACAGAAGAATTTATTAGGAAAAAGAAGGGCTATTTGGGGGCGTCTACTTGCATTAAAAATGTTGGGTTTACCTTATCCGCGTTTAAAAGGATTTCACCTTTTTGAAAATTGGTTAGATTTGTCTTTAAATCATAAATTGAAATCAATATTTGGAACTATAAAAAGAATATATAGACGCAATTATTTTAGTAAACTTAAAATTTGAGGAGATGAGCACGACTACAGTTATCAAATTGTCATGAAGCGGTATTCGTACCACAAAATATAAATGCGGCTATGCAT
Source organism: uncultured Desulfatitalea sp. (assembly GCA_963668675.2). Taxonomy (GTDB): domain Bacteria; phylum Desulfobacterota; class Desulfobacteria; order Desulfobacterales; family Desulfosarcinaceae; genus Desulfatitalea. The sequence goes on from CAXXMB010000001.1 coordinate 507,122, forward strand.
TAAACCCAAGTGATAAATTATTTTATCCCGTAGTGACCGTATCTGTCAAAAACAGCAAGTATGATGGCATAAATATAAAAAAAGGAGGCCGCCCTGATCGATTTTACAATCAAAGAGGATTTCCCATAGATATCACACCTTCGTATGCTACAAAAAAAAAGCCAAAGCGGGTAGCAAAATATTTTTTAACTATTCAGCGTAATACCTAAAAAAGCAGTAAAAGTAGCAGAAAAAGCTTGACAGGGTTTTCGAAAAAAAAGGTGAAAAATGATTCTATGTAACAGTTCTTCCTCATAACGTTCGTCTGGTCGTCGCTTATCGATTTTAAGGCCGTTTTCGATAGAAACTCATGATGCATTGATGCATTAGTTCAACTGTTTTTCAGGCGGTATTGGCGATCACAGAGCGAAAAAAGTCGGTTTTAAAATTTGCGCTTATGCACAAAACCCAAGTGACATGTTCAGGCAGTTGTCCGAGGGTGCCGATGATAATGCACAGATTTCCAGTTTTTCCGCATACAGCGCTTCTTTCGACAGTTTGTCATGGCTCCAACGAAGGTGGATGTTACCCGCGCCTCTTTCATCACTTGGGCTTTGTGGATAACCGCATTAAAATTTGTGCTATAATAGCTTCATTGACAGCACAAGGAAGAAAATTAGATAAAAAGATCAATCTAACAGCTAAAAAAGGGTTTTCCACATATGCGATAGGTAAGTCGAATCTGGATTTAATCGCCTGCAAAATGAAAGACATTATCAGTAAAATTGATAGACAAAGAGAAGTTACTAAGACGCTTATAAATCTCATTGATGGTGGTGGACCCCATCGGTTGGACAACCTTAGGGGCAAGTTAAGCTATAGGTCAGTTGGTTTACCGGGGACCTTTTCCCCCTTGTAAGTTTAATGCCACGGCCGTGTACCGGGGGGATCCACAAAATCCCCCCGGTACACACGCGCGAGCACAATATAGCTTTAATGCTCAGGCCTGAAAAGCATAACATCATCACGCAGCCTCTGCTACCGAACAACCTGCGAAGTAAACCTCATCCGGGGTCATGTCGTCAAGCCCTTGGTGGGGGCGCTGGCTGTTGTAGTATTTAAACCATCCCATCAGCCCTTCGCGAAGCTTGCTGCCACTGTCAAATGCGTGAAGGTACAGATAATGGTACTTTACGGTCCACCAGAGTCGTTCAATGAAAATATTGTCCATGGCTCGACCTCTGCCATCCATGCTGATGGTAACGCCTGCAGATCGAAGCGTATCGGTAAATCGCTTCAAGGCCCATCAGGCGCATCAAACGCTGAACCTTCCTGCGGTTGGGTTTATATCCCAATCGACGCAGGATAGTTCTCATCGTTCTGCTACCGGCAGTCGGTGTTTTCATATATTGCTCATCGATCAGCCGCATCAGCTCCAAGTCCGCGGGATTGGTGGGCTTTGGTGTATAGTAAAACGGTGAACGGTTAACGTTTAACATGCTGCATTGGCGCGATATGCTCAGCTTTTGGTCGTTGCGCTCTATCATCTGTTTCCGCTGTTCAAGACTCAATAGCCGAGCTTTCGTGATAAAAAATCGTTCTCAACCTTTAACTGGCCAATCTGACGGTGCAACTCATCGACCTTGGTGTCGATTTGTTTCCGCGACTTTTGATTCTTGTCGAAAATATCGCCGGCGCCGTCTAACAGTGCCTTTTTCCAAGTACTAATCATGGTCGGATGAACATTGTCAATGGGAATGAAAAGTGTACCACTTTCGGGAAAATAAAAATGTACCACCGCCCGGGTTAAAACATACGCTGACCCCATTCATCCGGGCCTGTGAGCTGACCAGGGTGGTTAAAGAACTGGGTCGTGTCCCGGGGGGATCCATCAAAAATCCCCCCGGGACACACGCCCCCGCACAAACGGACTTTAAAGCCGCCGGGCAGCGTGTTCCATCCTGGTCAACAAGCCTCGGCCGATACACTTTGTTCTTCCTTCTGCACGAGTTGTTTTTTTACCGTCGCATGCCCTTTGAGACGGTAACTATGTCCTTTGATGTTGATCACCTTGCAGTGGTGCAGCAAGCGGTCCAGGATGGCCGTTGCGATCACCTGGTCGCCAAACAGCTCCTGCCAGTCGCCGAAGCTTTTGTTTGAGGTGATGATCGTTGAACTCCGCTCGTAACGGTAGGAGACAAACTGGAAGAACAGGTAAGCCTCCTTGCTGTCGATGGGAAGATACCCCACCTCATCGACCACGACCAGGGTGGATGTCAGGTACGCCTTATGCCGCGACTGGGGCTCTTTGAGTTTGCGCATCAATGTGTCCATGGTGGTAAAGTACACCTTGAAGCCATGGTGGCACGCCTTGGTGGCCAAAGCGATGCCCAGATGAGTTTTGCCCACACCGGGAGGACCGAGAAAGATCACGTTTTCGTGCTTGGGAACAAAATCCAGATCGAACAGGGCCATCACCTCTTTTTTGTTTAGACCGGGATGGAAGGAAAAGTCGTATCCGTCGATGGTCTTGGCGGCCGGCAGCCCGGCAGTCTTCATGGCGGTATGCACACGGCGTTTTTCCTTGGCGGCCACTTCTTCTTCGAGCAGATGGTCCAAAAAGGCCGTATATGAACTTTTATCGGCCTCTGCCTGGCCGAGGATATCGTCGAGCACCTCTGCAGCCCGGGTGAGTTTGAGTCGCTGCAGATTGTCCCGGAGACGGTCGGTGACTAATTGGTCCATACGTCACCTCCTTGGGCAAACTGATCATAAAACGACAGCGGCCGGTGTTGCACCTGGGCAAACAGACTGGAGTTGACCAGGCCTCGTGTGGCTTTGCCCTTGACCCGGCCATAGGTTCTGTTACCGCTGTGGGTACGCCGACGGGCCATGATCTGGTCGATGACCGCCGCAGAGACGATCCAACGATTCTTTTCGTTGCTTTCGGCATGGGTGATCAACAGACGATCGTCATCGTAGATATCGATTGTACCGTCTTTGATTTTGAGCAATACTTTTTTACCAACAGCCTCCGGCGGCACATGGTAGCGGTTGGTGTTGTAAGAGATCATGCAGTCTTTGTACACCGTGCGGTAGACCTTGGTGGAGGTGTCATAGTCCGGCGGACATGGGGTGAGCCGTTTGATCTCCTGACGCCAACGAATATCCACCTGCTGCCGGTGGGTGCCGTGTACACGGCAATTGGCCGTTTCACTGAGCCAATGAAGCAGATCGGCATTGGCCTGATCAAGACCATTGAACTGGTAGCCGCGCCAGAAGCCTTCACGGATATAGTCGATGGGACGCTCCACCTTGCCTTTGACCCAGGGGCTGTACGGTGGACATAAAATCGGTTTGAACATGCAGTGGTTGGCAAAGTGCATCAACTCGACATTGATAATCTTTCGACCGTTTTGTGTGCCGATGAACACATGGCGCATGTTGTCGTAAAGCAGCTCTAACGGGACTCCGCCAAGATAGTGAAAGGCGCGCAGGTGGGCATCCAAAAACGCTTGAAGGCTGCACGTGGTGACGAACTGGGCATACATGGCCCGGGAAAATCCCAGCACCAGGATAAACAGATACAACGTGATGTCCTTAGCACCGGCCGTAGCGACTTTAAAATCGGCCCAGTCCACCTGGCCTTGCAGCCCCGGGATGGTCTCGAATCGCAAGAACGCCTGGCGATGTTTGCCGGCTTTTACCTTGCGGACATAGATCTTGACCATGTCGTATCCACCGCAATAGCCCAGGTTTTTGATTTGGCAATAGATCCGGCTGGCCCGGTAATTGTCCTGTTCGAGCCAGTCATCGATCATCTGGCGATAGGGATCGAGAATCGATTTGCTACGCGCGCATTTTTGATATCGCGGCGGTTGCCCCTCAGTCAGATATTTTTTGACGGTTGTGCGATGAATGCCAAGCTTGCGCGAGATCTCACGCAGGGAACATCCTTGGCGACGCAATGCAATAATGTCCATGAAAACCTCCATTGCGATCATGGCTCAGCCCTCCTTTAACGAGGGGTTTACCATGATCACCTCTGGAAGGTGGTACAGTTTTCATTCCCATTTTTGGTACATTTTTGCATTCCCGTCGACAAACATCGAACCGTTTGGATAGTTGGGTTGTGGTCTCTTCGTTCTTGATGGCGGCCAAGGCTACTTTGGCCTTGAACTCTGGACTGTGATTACGACGTTTGTTTTTCATGTCAGCTCCTTTTCGTTCAGGCTGACTTATAGCTTAGCACATTGTCCAGTTTTTGGGGTCCACCGCCGATAACGACAAAGCCTCAATGTCTCCAATGGATAATAATGGGAATTTTAGTAACGGTTATCAGTTCGCAATAAGATTAAAGAATTCTCTACAAAGAGATAAGGTGTATGATTATCGTTTATAAACAAAGGGTCGATTCTGAAAAATATTATGATGAAGTAATAGAGATCGTAAAATCACAATACAACTATTTAGGAACCTGTCCTAATGCTGATATCGCGTGTAAGACGGTACTAATTATTCCTAATCATTATTTCCTTTCCAAGGATGATATACTTCATATTGCTTCATCTTTGAATACTATACTCTGATAATTCAAACTAATATAAAGATTTTTGTATGATTAAGCATTTTATTGATTTAAAAGACACCCGTAATGCCAAAAAATGGGATGAGTTCGTAGTAAGCAATTTGTACGGTACGCCATATCATCTCACAACTTGGCTGAACACCCTCGAAGAAACCTATGGATTTAAGCCTCTGCATATTTGTTTTAAAGATAAAAATAATGAGATAGAAGTGGTTTTTCCGCTTTTTACCATTAACAATATTTTTCAAAAAAATAGAGCAGTTTCGATCCCTTTCTCTGACTATGGCGGGCCAATCACTTCAAACACAAAGCCCTTATCACAGCTATTTATAAATAACGAAATTATTTTTAGTTCCGGTATAAAAAACTTAGAATGCAGATGTCCACTTCCTGGTTTTTTGGATTTCAATGGGGTTGCAAATTATTATCGGCATTATCTGGATTTAGAAAAAGGTATCGATCTAATAGAAAAGAATGTTGACAAAAAGACGATTAGATACTCAATCCGAAAAGCTATTAAACATGGCGTTCAAATCCGGGAGGATAACTCTGAAAAGGCTCTATATCATTTTATTAGACTTAATGAACTAACTCGTGCAAAACACAAAGTTCCTGCGCAACCTAAACAATTTTTTAAAAATATCTACAAGAACATAGTTCAACAAAATAGAGGATATTTTTTGATTGCAGAGCATCAAGGTATTGTAACTGCAGCTTCACTATTTCTTTTGTGCGGTGATATAATTCATTATAAATATAGTGCCTCTGATCCGAGCGTTTTTGGAACAGTTTCTCCTAACCATTTACTGACCTGGACTGCTATTCAAAATAGTATTTTAAAAGGATATAAAAAATTTGACTTCGGAAGAACATCTACTGATAATAGCGGGCTTGTTCGATATAAAAGAATGTGGGGATGCAATGAAATAGAATGGGATTATAGCTATTATCCGGAAGTATGCGGTGCTTCTTCTATTAAGGAAAGTAGTCCAAAGTACCAATTGTTGATAAAAACTTGGGATAAGCTGCCTAAATTTCTGAAGGATATTATAAGTTTAAGGATGTATAAATATCTGGGATAATAACTCATATTCTTTTGGGATGATATCCAACATTCTAGTATGATTTTTCATTGAAATCAAATCATAGTCTATGAGGTAGTTCATGTTGTCATTTTTAAGACGATACAAGGTACTTGATTATTCCTGTATATTTCTTCTCATTATAATTGCCAGCTACTTATATAAGCATTTGTATAGCGCCGATCAATATGCAATGGATAGGTTTGGTTTTGCGTATAAAATCATTCTTTGGTCAATCCGCATTGGAATTCCACTCCTTTTAACTTCATTAATAGTTGTATTCATTAAATTTCGTCAAGGAAAGCTGCCTATTGGGGGAATTATACTTTTTCTTTGCAGTACAATTATATGTGTCCTACTTATCTTTCCACTAGGTAATTATTATTATAATCGTGCTACTCGCATCAATCAAAAATTGGATATGTATCATCCATTTCTTCAACTAAAACCTAATATGCTCAATGTCTCATCTAAAGATAACGATACGTTGCGTATACTATGTTTAGGGGGCTCCACTACAGAATGGGGAGATCGTGTAAGCAATATTGGGTGGCCGAAGCGCGTTGAGAATATGCTGTTGAACAAATACCCTCATAAAAAAATTGAGATCATAAATGGAGGCCGACAGTGGTATACTTCATTGCATACATTAATTAATTACCAGGTTAATCTTCGTAAGATCGCTCCAGATATCGTTATGGTTATGCATGGCATAAACGATTTGCTATGCAATGCCGACTTTTCCTATCTCAGTAAGGGGGAATTTAGGGAGGATTATGGTCATTTTTTAGGAGCTGTAACACGAATCATTGCAAGGGGTAATTTCATTCAAAAATTGTTTAGAGAGATCAATTTTTGGAGCAATAAAGAAAGAGAATTAATAGATACTACTCATTTTCCTGGTTTGGTATCCTTTAAAAGGAATTTATCAACACTCATTGAGTTATGTAGAAATGATAGTATTGAGGTGGTGCTGATTACTCAGCCAACATCGCTTAAAAAATTTATGACTGAGGACGAAATTCGAAAATGCTATATGCTTAAAATTGAAGCTGTTGGTGTTAATAAAAGATGGAGCCATAAAACGGCATACGAAGGAATGAAAGCTTATAATGATCTTGCCACAAAAGTGGCTGCCGAAAATGATGTGTATTTAATTGATTTAGCATCTAATATCCCTTCAAGTTTTGAATATTTTTCAGACGAGGTTCACTATAAAGATATTACTTTCGATATTATCGCCACGCATGTTTCTAATGAATTAGTGAATTTCGGTTTGATCAATTAAAATCCTTCAGCAAGAAAAAATATTACATAAAAAAAACAGGAAGTTAACATGAATATCCTTGGAATTTCATCATTCTACCATGATAGTGCAGCTTGTTTGCTACAGAATGGTCAAATAGTAGCTGCCGCTCAGGAAGAGCGGTTCTCCCGCAAGAAGCACGATCCTCGTTTTCCAAAACACGCCATAAATTATTGCTTGTCCGAAGCTGGCATTAAGGTCAATGACATCAATTATTTTGTTTTTTATGACAAACCTTTCATGACTTTTGAGCGTTTGTTACTCAGTTACCTGTCGGTTGCCCCGCGTGGGTTAAGATCTTGGTTGAAGGCCATGCCGCTCTGGCTTGGTCAGAAACTTCATGTCCCCAAGGTTTTAAAAAAGGAAATTGGTTATGAGGGGGTGGTACTATATACCGAGCACCATGAAGCTCATGCCGCTTCAGCGTTTTATTTAAGTCCGTTTGATGAGGCGGCTATCTTAACCGTAGATGGTGTGGGGGAATGGACCACTGCTAGTTACGGTGTTGGGAGAGGTCGTCAGATTGAATTATTGAAGGAGATGCATTTCCCCGATTCTGTGGGCCTTCTCTATTCAGCATTTACCTATTTTACCGGGTTCCGTGTTAATTCAGGTGAATATAAGCTTATGGGGCTCGCACCTTATGGCAAGCCAATCTATAAAGATCTGATTTTGAATGAAATTATTGATGTTAAGGAAGATGGCTCGGTACGTTTGAATCTGTCTTTGTTTGACTTTCTTGGTGGTTTACGGATGACTAATCGGCGGTTTGAAAAACTTTTCAATGGTCCTCCCAGAGAGCCGGAGGCACCCATTTCCCAGCGTGAAATGGATATTGCCGCCAGTATTCAAAAGGTCACTGAAGATGTTGTATTGAAAATGGCCCAGCATGTGAGCAATGAAACCGGTATGAAAAATTTGTGCATGGCCGGAGGCGTGGCGCTTAATTGTGTGGCCAATGGCCGGTTAATCAGAGATGGCGTTTTTGATGATCTTTGGATACAGCCGGCTGCTGGTGATGCCGGCGGGGCTGTTGGGGCAGTTTACTCAGTTTGGCACCGTTTTTTAGATAACGATCGAACCGTTTCTGGAGATGGTGATAGCCAACGAGGTAGTTACTTGGGACCTGCATTTTCCCAGGATGAGATAAAAGATTTTCTAGATGAGAACAGCTATTCCTATGTTGAACTCGATCAAAAAGACAGAGCAATTCGTATTGCTGAAGAAATTCAAAAAGGCAATATCGTTGGCCATCTTTCCGGGCGTATGGAGTTTGGGCCAAGAGCCTTGGGGGCTAGAAGTATTTTAGGAGATCCTCGAAAAAAAGAAACACAATCCGTGATGAATCTAAAAATAAAATACCGAGAATCATTTCGTCCTTTTGCACCTTCAGTAATGGAGGATAAGATTTCTGAATATTTTGATATCGATCGGCCAAGCCCGTATATGCTGCTTGTTGCGAACGTCAAGGAGGCGCGTAGGCTTCCAATGCCTGATGATGATAATATGAAGATGTTAGATAAGCTAAATATTCCCAGAAGTGATATTCCAGCCATTACTCATCTGGACTATTCAGCTCGTATACAGTCAGTTAGCAAAGATACAAAGCCAGATTACTATGAAATTATCGAGGAATTCGAGAAGTTAACGGGGTGTGCAGTGATTGTAAATACGAGCTTTAACGTTCGTGGGGAGCCGATTGTCTGTACTCCTCAGGAAGCGTATCAATGTTTTATGCGTACTGAGATGGATGTACTGGTTCTTGAAAATTGTATGCTTTATAAAGAGGAACAACCTAAGTGGATCGAAGGGGAAGAGTGGCGTGATGAACTTGAACTCGACTAATAGAGACATAAGAATATTTGGTCTGATTGCTGTAGTGTTTTTTGGTTCATTGTGTGCGTTGGCCATTTGGAGACAAAACTTTTTTCTGATATGTTTCTTTGGCATCTTAAGTTTTTTAGGACTCTGTTTTTTAACACTTCCGAAGCCATTTAGACCTATATATAGAGGATGGCTGAAAATTGCCCATCTTATAGGGATGGCATTCACGATTCTAATGTTAACGATCGCGTATTTCTTTGTGATTACACCCGCCGCATGGCTTAAAAGAATTTTCGGGGGTAGGCCTCTTCCTTTGCGACCTGATCCCACAATCGAGAGCTACTGGGTTAAACGTAAAGAACCAGCGCAACCCAAAGAACGGTTCTATTTAAGATATTAGATGGTTATTAACCCGGCAATTATAAATCACAGCGCTCGTTATTCCGGCGAAGGCCGGAATCCAGGTCGCTACTGGATCCCGGATCAAGTCCGGGATGGCGGAGGCTGGTATATTTACTTGCCGGTTTGATATTTTGATACTGACGTCTTTGTTCAGACGTTGAATTGGAACAATAGATCGTAACAAACTTAGGAGAATATTATGGGCAATAAATCCATTGTAACCGAATTTTGGGAGTTCTTACGATATCGGAAACGCTATTGGCTATTACCGATTGTACTCGTGTTAGTGATTATGAGCGCGCTAATTGTTTTTACACAGAGCAGTGCTGTGGCGCCTTTTATTTATGCACTTTTTTAATGGGCTACGCAAATAATGACATTATTATTGCTGAATCGGTTATTAAATAAGCTTTGTTTCTTTTCCCCTGGCGGAAGTTCGCTGCGGCCGTTTCTACAACGTGCTCGTGGTGTTATGGTCGGTAAAGACGTTTGGATCAGCCAATATGTCTATTTCGACGAACTTCACCCGGAAGGTATTGAGATTGGAGACAATGTTACCATCGGTATCCGCTCTTCGATTATTACCCATTTTTATTGGGGGCCAAGAAAGACTGAGGGCGGATATAAAAAGGTTATCATTGAAGATGATGTGTTTATCGGACCGCATTGCTTGATTATGCCTGGTGTAACAATCGGAAAAGGTTCGGTGGTAAAAGGAGGTACGACGGTTTCGAGGAATGTACCGCCAAACACAATGTGGGGCTCCCCTGATGCCGGCCCTATCGGTACGGTAGGGGTGCCTTTGACGCCACACCATTCGTACGATGATTTTATAAGAGGGTTGAGGCCCTACAGAAAGAGAAAATCAGAACGGCCGAATAGAAACTAAATTAGGATTTTCATCGTCAGATATGTTTCGATTCCATTCGAGAAGAGGCTTTTTAAAGAAAGCCATAGCTGTCATTTTATGCTCTGCTTTAGGCCGGCGATTTTCCGCTTTCGCCGGCGTTCGACCCCGAAAGGAGTTGAAGGAGGTCCAGAGTCATGTCTATCGGGCCGTCAATGGAGGTCCTGGCAGAAATATTGAGAAATTGATCGAGCTCATGGGAGGAGTTGAGACCATTATCGGAGACAGCGATATCGTCTTAATTAAGCCCAATGTGCAATGGTGGAACCAAGGGTGCCCTAATCTTCTGGCCGTTTATACATTTATTCAGTTGATAATGAAAAGGCCCGGCGGATTTCATGGCGAAGTCATTATTGCAGAGAATTGCCATCGGGGCCGTGAACCGTCAAACTCGGGCGGTTGGGGTGCGGATTTCGAAAGAAACGCCTCTATGGCCGGGGTGGCCAATTACAAAGAGCTGACAGCAAAGATCAAGAGCGAATTTGGGGATAGATTTTCAGTTATTCATTGGATTGATGTTAAATACGGCGCAAATCGTGTCTGTTCTCCGCATGACGGTGTGGGGTATGTCTATTGTGACGGTTCTAATGGTGCGCCGCTGTTAAGCATGGACAATGGATTGGCAGGGGAAAATAGAAGGTCGGTTATCATGACCTATCCGATTTTTAAAACGGACAGGGGAACCATTGTCGATTTCAAAAATGGCGTTTGGAAAGATGGCCGATATACGGATCAGCCTTTGCGGTTTATCAACTTTGCCGCTTTGAACCACCACAGCGAGTACTGCGGTGCAACGAGCGCACTGAAAAATTATTTGGGTGTTACCGACTTGAGTGGAGGTCCTGATCCTTATTCAGACGGTAAACTAACGGGCGATTTTTATAATTTTCACTCTTTCCCTTTTGATAAATGGTCATCCGGGCCAAGACCAGGGATGATCGGGGCTGAAATCGGGTTTTTTATGCGCACAATCCGTAAGGCGGACCTCAACATCACTTCGGCAGAATGGACGGGGCTGGCTTCAAGGACTGAGTTGCCGGCTGCAAAGACCCGCGCTGTGCTTGCTTCAACAGACCCCGTTGCCTTGGATTACCATGCTACGAAGTATATCCTCTATCCAAATTCCTCCATTGCTTTTCATGACCCTGATAATTTGCAGGGGCCATTGTATCATGATTTAAAAAGGTGTTCAGAGGCGACCGGGGATGCGTTTGACGAGTCGAGGGTGGAAATTGTTTCATGGGATTTTTCGAAAAGCCGGCGCCAACGAGACGATGAGCTTGTTATTAAGGGAGAGTGCGATTGGGGCGGCAATGCGAGGACTCTTTTAAAGTATGCACTTTTTAGATGGTTTCCTGGGATAGCTAAGTTCTTCTAATTTTTACGGTGCAGGTTTATGGTGGCAATGAGTATGATGGAATCTTCTATGAAAGAAAAGGTGTGCCTGGTGACGGGTGCAACTTCAGGAATTGGAAGGGCCACGGCGGTAACATTGATGCAAATGGGTGCTAACACTATCCTGGTGGGACGAGATCGGGAAAAATGCGAAAAGGTCCTGAAAAAGGCTCAAAAAATAAATTCAAATGCCAAGGCTGAATATATCATTGCAGACTTATCGTCTAAGCGTGATATTCGTCGTCTGGCTGATGAATTCAATAGTAAATACGACAGGTTGGATGTTTTGGTCAATAATGCGGGGGCAAAATTTGTGCAGCGTAGCACTACTGTCGATGGATATGAAATGAGCTTCGCCCTCAATCACCTGGCTTATTTTCTGCTGACTCATCTGATGTTGGATCGTTTGAAGGCGACGGGGCGTTCACGCATCGTCAACGTCTCTTCAGGGGCGCATGGCGGCGCTGTGATAGATTTTGAGGACCTTCAGAGCGAAAAAGGATATGTCGGAAAAGCCGCCTACAATCGATCGAAGCTGGCGAACCTGTTATTTACGTATGAACTGTCAAGAAAGCTGGATGGTACGGGAATAACGGTGAATGCAGTTGCTCCCGGAGGGGTCATCACGAATTTTTGCAGGAATAATGGTTGGGTCAGCTGGTCAAAACACGTGCTGGCGCATATCCTGGCCAGGAACCTGATCGGCCCTAAGAAGGCTTCCGAGACGATCATTTATTTATGCACTTCACCCGATGTTGAGGGGGTGAGTGGTCAATATTTTTTTGACAAGAGATTAATCAAATCTTCCCGTGAGTCCTATGACGAACAGAGTGCCAAGCGTTTGTGGGAAGAGAGTTTGAAGCTTGTTGAGTGAGTAATCGTATCCTCTCCGTGTATAGAAATCATATCTGAGTCATCCTTATAAAAAATCTACCCGGTTCTCTATGAAAGTTAAGTTAACATTCGAAATAGCAATTAGCGTCATTCCGGGCTTGACCCGGAATCCAGTATTTCCAATCTTTGCTGGATGCCGGATCAAGTCCGGCATGACGTTGCAGAAATTTTCGACATGCCCATTATCCTTTTCATTCAAAAAGGAAATTTCGGTCTGAACGCCCAATAGCTGACCAACTTAATCTTCATAGAGAACCGGGAAAATCTATTCGGTTTAACAGATGCTTCTGTCTCATATCGCTGGATCCCGGATCAAGTCCGGGATGACGGTATGTTTTGGATCGAGTCCTGGATTACAGTATGTTCCGAGCCGAATCCGCGATGACGGCATATAGGATGTGGGGTGTATCTGTGGCCGGCTTATTTTTGTATAACCTTTTTTACATAATACCTATGGCTTTGATGAGTCTGTGTGTGGTGTCTTTTTCTATATATGGTTGAATTCCAGCAATCTGATTTGTATGAGCTGTGCATAGGCATGACTAATACAAAATTATCTTTGACGAGTAACTGGCCAATTGCAAAAGAAAAATAAATATATTTATCGTTCAAAATTATCAGAGGCCAAGTTCAGAGAGATCGTAAGGTATTTCAGTCTCGATATCGAGGCGAATAAGGCCGCTGTGCTGGCGTCGTTGAACCGCAACACTTTAAACCGCTATTACAATCTGGTTCGCAGATGTGTGACTCAATATTGCGAGTACAAAGGATGCCATTTGGGATTTGTAGAAAAGGCCGTTTCAGGCGAAAACCATCAAGTTGGAGATGAAGGGTGCTATTCTGTTGAGAGTGGTTCGATGGTTTTTGGGGTGTGTTTGATAGCTGGTTGGATATACACAGAAATTATCCATGAAACCGATTTGCCCGAAGATCGAAATATGCTTGTTTCACGCAATGGTGTTGAATGTTATCTGCGAGACTGCCCTAACCCACGGATAAAAGAGTACAGGGCGTTGGTCGATTTTGACTCAGGGCGATATGTTCGCACCTCCCATTCCGGTGAAGATAAGGGCAGGGCAGTGGATGTGAAATCGTGCGATCTTTTTTGGGGTTATGCAAAGAGCCGACTGTTAAAATTTAATGGGATATCAAAATCAACATTGTATTTTCATATCAAAGAGTGTGAATTTCGATATAACCATAGGGGTGAAGATCTATATAAGTTGCTGCTCAAAATAATTAGAGAAAATCCAATAAACTAGTCCAGCCACTTGTATTGGGGTCTTTTTACTTGCTTGAATTTTTAGTGGCACAGCCCTTGCTTTTGTCTCCTAACAGGCTTCGTGAACAAGATGACCGTCTCTTTAGCGGCAATTGTTCAATCAAGAACGGAAAAACATAGTGCAGGCGTTGGCGTAGTGTGCGAAGTTCTGCACTGGAACTGGGGCAGAGATGAGGGCAATTCGTTATATAGCATTATCAGGCGCAGTGATGGCGCTATTGTTGATTGGAAGTGGGTTTGCATATGGGCCGGTTGAGGCTGATATGGTAATGGGCAGCGGAACGCCATTTTCTATAGCAAACCCAGGAAAGGCGCTATCAGTAGGTGTGGCCTTTATTTTGATCGGCTTGTTCGGCAACAGAAGATTCATTAAGAAATCCTTATAGGAGTATTGCAAATTCAATAGAATCGGTTAAAGGCTTGGGGTTGAAGAAGGAGGAGTGGATGCGGAAATTTATATGGGTGTTATTGGTTTTGGCCTTTTTAGCGTTATCGGGAGTCTGTTATGCGGCGCCATTTACTGTCGTGGATACGACATGGGTTAAGACCCAAAATGGAGATTGGTACGGAACGAGCGGAGATAGTGCTATTGGTGGATCCAATTACAACACCTCCAAGGTTTTGATAGACCAGGTTGGAGGCAATTTGGTTTTTAACTTTTATACGGTGTTCGACAACGACGATACGGGAGATGGTTATTTTCAGCTTCCCGGAACGAATGTAAATACGTACCTTGCCGATCTGGCGCTCGATACCAATGGTGATGGGTTTTTTGATAAAGGCGTCGTTTTGAAAGACCATGCAGAGTGGACTGAAGGCACGCTGCCTGGAAATAGTTACGGTGTTGGTCTTTACGATGCTTCGTCATGGGATACATCCAGCTATTTTATGGGCGGTCTTTCCGGCATCATTTATGGTGAGGAGTGGGCGGTGGAAAAAGAAGGCACTCTGCAAGATTCAATGGTGGCCATTTCTGAAGGATCTCTCTTGGGAGATGCGATGGTTTCATGGGCTGATGATGTTTGGTCTGTTTCTATTGCCCTGGCCGATTTGGGTGTTGCGGGAGGTGACTTGAGTTTTTACTGGGGCACGGCTTCTTGCGGAAATGATCCCATCTCTGGGACAGTGCATGTTCCTGAACCCGGCACGCTTTTATTTCTGAGTGGCTTTGTTTTGGGGTTGGGGATCGTCGGAAGAAAGAAGTTGGTGTTGCCTCTGTAGTTAAGCAGGCGCATGAATTATCATGCCGGCGCTGGTTATTGGCGGGATAGCCGGTGCTGGGCATGCGTGTTGAGATTATAGATTGCTTTACAAGGGGAGCTGGGGAACTGAATGTTTCACAGCTCCCCTTTTTTATTGTTTCCTTTAGGTTGTGGAAGCAAAGGGCCGGTATATGTAATTTGTTTCTCATCTTTCCTATAATCGATTTCCTAATTTCCATGTCATATTGCGTTGTTTTAGATTGAACTGATGATTTTGAATTTTTGGACAGGGTAGTAAGACTATATAAATACAAAAAATATAATGTAACCAGAAGAAAAATAAGAAAAAAATATAAAATACTATATTACATTAAATATTGTTTAAAATAATTAAATATAAATAGCAAAAACAGTTATATATAAAATATAAAGTGAGCTAAAATAGGCTAGCCTCATGCATAACACGATTTTTAATCTTTAGGCATATATATTGCTCGATAGTCAATATAAGCTTCTATGTAAAGGCGCGGTTAGGTTATTAAACTCTGATAAAAAAGATGAAATTTGAGGATAGATGATGAAAAGGATTGTTGTTACGCTTCTAATGGTTGGTTTGGTTTTGCTTTTTTACACTCCTGCTTTTGCCCTGAATGAATCCTTTCCTCCAGATTGGAGCGCTCTTTTTGTTGTTGGCGGTGTGATGCTTGTTTTGGGTTTATTTGGAAACCGGCGGTTTATCAAACGATAGATGAGATTGAGAATCTCTTTCAGAGGCAGAAGTAGGGTTTTGGCATATGAGTAATCTTAACCGATATTTGTTTAATGGGTGGATGCTGGATCACGTCCAGCATGACGAAGATGAGTTGCTTATTGAATATGCCAGTGGGTTAATTGAGGTAGTACGGTTTTGAGTAAAAAATGGATTGGCATCGCTTTGTTTGGGGGGTGGTTTGCGCTCTTTGGCTTTCCATTGGCCAGATTGATCGGCTTCTCCTATCAAAGCAATTTTTATACACACATCATGCTGATCCCAATAGTTAGCGGCTATATCATTTGGGTTAACCGGAAAAGACTATCTCTCGATCCATCAGCGGGTTGGTCGGCATTATCCGTGTTTCTCATCGTCTTTGGCCTTTTGGCATATCTTGCCAGTTTTCGCGTAGGCCAATTCGTCGATACCAAAGAGGATGCCCTTTTTGTGGTTACCCTTGCGGCGTTGATGGCTCTATGGGGCATTTTCCTCGGATATTTTGGTCGAAAATGTTTTAAGCTGTGTCTGTTTCCCCTTCTGTTATTGGCCTTTATGGTTCCGTTGCCTTCAGTGACGCTCGATGCATTGATTCGTTTTTTGCAGTTGGCATCGGCAGGGACTGCCAACTTTGTTTTTATGCTGCTCGATATACCTTTTTTGCGAGAGGGAACGACATTTACACTGCCCGGAATGGCTGTGAACGTTGCGCCTGAATGTAGCGGCATTCGCTCCTTCTTTGCCTTGATGGTTCTTGGTATTGTTGCGGCGTATATGTTTCTAAACTCCAATAAGAGAAGGCTTATTTTTATTGCGGCTATTTTGCCGGTCACCATATTTAAAAATGCATTGCGTATTGTCCTGCTGGCCTATTTGGGTGCCTATGTAAATCCCGGCTTTGTCACGGATAGCATTCTTCATCGGCAGGGTGGCAAACCGTTTATGTTTGTTGCCTGCATGATGTTGATTCCGTTGTTTTGGGCATTGCGCAGAAATGAGAAAAGAGCGGTCAAAAAAAAAGATTGCGCAAAGCGGCCTTATCTTCAAATGAGATCGGAGCCCGTACATTCCGTGACCAAATAAGATAGAGCGGTGAGTCCGCATCAGATTGGGAACAGGGAGAAGTTAGCAAACCGGCATAGGCGATGATAGCGCAACTTATTAACCCGGGAATTAAAGATCGCAATCCCCGTCATTCCGGCGAAAGCCGGAATCCAGACGTTTGCTGGATTCTGGATCAAGTCCAGGATGACAATGGTAGGTCTATTTAATTTCCGGTTTAATAAAGCCGGGATTGAAGGAGATATTCAAGATGGCACCTCAGCTGACGAACGAGAAGATTCTGGATTTCGATACCATCTGGAAAGAGGCGGATGTGAATTTTAGTTTCCTGGCACGTAGAAATGCCGTCCCCTTGAAATGGATCCTGGGGGGCATTGACTTTGTATTGTCCTTTGTATTTTTTGTTTTGTCGGCATCATTTTTTGAGTATTTTTCAAACGAAAGCTTTAACTTGAGCTCGTGGATTCCTTTGCTGATCTTGTCTTTGCTGGTCATTATTTTTTTTCCTCCGTTGCGGCTTTACAGTCGCCATTTGGTTTTCTCCAAAAGGAAGCATGTCGCCCAATTGGTAAAGGCGTTCGCCTCCAGTTTTTTATCATTCTCTTTTGTGGTGGCCGCTTTTGCACTTCCGGTTTTTGCAAAAAATTATGGTTTTACGGTGCTGGTCTTGGTGCTGGCATTGTTGATTATCACCTCCAGATTTATTCAATTTGAAAGTGGCGCCTCGTTTTATCTGTTCAAAATATTTGGGATCAGCATGATCGTGGTCGGTGCTTTGGGGATCCTGTCGGAAGGAGGAACGCCTGCCATCTTGAGGCAGCCCGAATTGGCGATGTGTGGGTTTTTACTCGCCGTTGTGACCATATTTGCGGCCAGGTTGGGGGGCATCCATCTGCTTTTCAACTCCACGTTGAAACGCCACTTCAGACGACAGGTTGCGGTGATCGGATCCGATGAGCAGGGTAATCAGATCGTCTCTTACATTATCGATCGCAATGCCCCCTTTTGGGTTGCGGGCACCATCGGTGAGCACTGCGAATTAAAAACAAAGGTGCGCAAGCATTGTTTGGGAATGATCCAGGAACTGCCCGGTATCGTCGGTGCTCATAAGATTGACGAACTGCTTATCGCCGATCAAAATATCGATAAACGAACCTTGGTGAGTATCCTCGATTTTTGCATGAGCAATGGCATCCAGGTGTGGTTCCCGCCCAGCTATATAGAGATCATCGATCGTAAGCTCTATATCGATAATTTTTGCGGTCTGCCGATGATCAAGCTTTGCTCACCGCAACGCATCTGGCTGGTCAATAAGTTTAAGCACTCATTGGATGCGATAATTGGGCTGCCTTTGTTTATCTTTTTGCTGCCTCTGTTTGGGGTGATTGCGGCTGCCATCAAAATAAATTCTGAGGGGCCTGTGTTCTACAAAGCAAGAGCGATCGGCAAAACAGGGCGTGAATTTGCCATGTATAAGTTCCGGTCGATGCGGGTGAACAACGATGCAGGGGTTCACAAGGATTACGTCACAAAATTGATTAAAGGGGAGATCGGCAAAGAGGGCAACGACGGAAAGCCGCTTAAAATAACAGATGACCCCCGGGTTACGGCGGTTGGCAATATTTTGCGAAAGTTTAGTCTGGATGAACTGCCCCAGCTCATTAACGTCATCAAAGGAGATATGAGCTTGGTAGGGCCGCGTCCTTGCCTGCCATACGAGTATGAGATTTATCAGGATTGGTACAAAAAAAGAGCATCCATCCGGCCGGGAATTACCGGGTTGTGGCAAGTGGCAGGCCGAAGCGAAGTGTCATTCGAGGATATGATCCTTCTGGATTTGTATTATCTCTACAATAGAAGTTTGTGGATGGATCTGAATATCTTGATTGAAACGGCGTTCGTCCTTCTGGAGAAGAGAGGTGCGTATTGAGTTGGCGCTTGATTGGGAAATCTTGGAATTCGTCTAAGATAGCGACTGCTTTATGAATACGCAATAATAACGATACAATCGCATGAAGTGAGATTTCTTGGTGGAAACTGTAGCATTAGAGCGACGAGGGATTTGTATGGATGATGCCTGTCCGATGGACAATGGAGGGCGCCGTTGCGGTGTAGACCGAAGGAAGTACGTCTACTTCGGTATACTGCCCGAAAGGAGACGCGAGGGTGATCGTCGATGCCGGCCGGAGCGTCGTTTGCAGGTCAGAACCGAAGGTGGCATTCTTGCGAATTCCGAAGATTGATTTTTTTAAACCATAACAAGAAAAAGCCAAACCTGCTGTGAGGCAGGCACGGAAAGCCACGGGTCTCTGAGTATCAACTTTGCTGAAGAGATCGCCGGGTTGCCTTGAGTTTGGGGGTACATGTAGGTTTTGGGAGCTTTGATTCACTCGAGGAGAAAGGGGTTGAACGGTATGAAGAGATTGCTGTGTTTTTTATGTACCCTGCTGTTGTTTTTTGGTTTGGCCGGCCATGTGGGTGCCTCCATGTATTATTATGAGGATGTGATCGATACATGGGCCGGGTATGGCGATGCAGTGCCGATTGTTGAAAACTTTCCTTTGAAGTATAATCACAATATTAACGATTCTGTGAATTTCGGCGCTGGCGACAAGGTCGCAGAGGCCACCTTGGAGTTGGATTTCACCAACGATCTGTTGGATACGATATGTTTTCTTCCTCATCTTTTTGAAGAGCATATCTATTATGCATTCGACGGAAGCGGGTGGAGTTATCTGGATGAGGTGGATAACGGGCAATACGATATCGGAATCGATATTGCGCTGCTCAATGTCGATGGCCTTCTGAATGTCGAACTGGCAGTAACTAACTTCAGTTGTGGGTGGGCGGACGCCTGGCTGGACCACTCCAAGTTATATGGAATGGCTGAAACCGCAGGTGTGCCGGAACCATCGCCGATGCTTTTTCTGGGGCTGGTGCTAATAGGGCTGAGCTCCTTTAGGAGAAAGTTGCTGAAATAGACATTCAGTGGCATTTCCTACTCATTTTTTATAAGAAGGGCGGTCGATGGACCGCCCTTTTTGTTCCAGTGATATCCTTTTGTAATGTTTGTGAATTCGTAAAAAGTTGCTCATCCGTCATGCTGGACCCTGGATCCTTGTTCAGTGAAGGCTTTAGTGACCCGGAATTCAGAAAACAGTCTTTACTGGATCACGGATCAAGTCCTGGATGACTGAGGTTGGCCTATTTAATAAACCGGCAACTTCTTGCATAAAATAGAATAAGGTGCAGCTTGGTACGGTTACCACGAACGAACAGACTGTCTTTTATATTGCTTTTGGGCATGACGGCCCTGGTCATTTTGGGGATGCTCTATTTTGGAATTCGGTTCAAAGGATTCCGGCCGATTAACAATGTTAAATGGAATGATTCCGGTGTCGGGCTTCGCTTTGATCGATTTGGGATAGTCTATGCTCAAGGTTTTTTTTCGTCATCCGCTGAAGGTTCTCAGAAAGATAGTCTTACAATTGAAATGGCGATAAAGCCCGTGTTTAACCAATATTCAGATTTCAGATATGTGCTGCTCATTCATAATGGAGATGATGCCAAGCAACTGGTAGTGGGCCAGTATCGTACGTCACTCGTTGTTATGAATGGTAATGATCACAGCAATAGACGAAAAACCCCCAAAATATATGTTCAATTGGACGGGGAAGCGCACAAAGATTTTTTGGTTACTATTGTTTCCAATCAATTGGGAACCCGGTTGTTTTTGAATGGTCGTCTGGTAAGCACCAACAAACACCTGCGTTTAAAGTATCCCAACCCAGGGGAACAGACAAAAATGCTGGTTGGCAACAGTTTGTATGGCAATAACCCTTGGAGGGGGACAATGCTGGGGTTGGCATTATATGATTTCGATTTGTCGGAGAAGGTAATTAGCAATCATTATCAAAAATGGAGAGATGGGCTAAATTTTAATGCCTTTCGTGCTGAATCCCCAAGATTGCTTTATGCTTTCGATCAGAGGGGCGGTGAAAAGGTGCACAATGTGGTAAGCGGTGGTGAAGAGTTAGATTTAATCGTTCCAGTTTGGATGTCTGCACCGAAAAAGAAAATTCTCGGTTGGCCTGTTTTTAATGAAATGGTTTCAAAAGAAAGTTTGACATCAGATGTGTTGGTCAATCTGTTCGGATTTATCCCGCTTGGTTTTCTGCTTTTAGCAACTTTGGGGAGACTGGAGGGTTTTAATAAAAAATATACTATTTTAATTCTTGGTGTACTGGTAGCCTTCCTATTCAGTTTTTCGATCGAAATAGCACAGGTATGGATACCATCAAGAGATTCATCCATACTGGACTTGGTTTTAAACAGTTTTGGCGGGCTTTTGGGGGGGCTCGCCTATTTGGTGTTGAATAGTATTTTGTTGGATTGAATAGGGAACGGGCAGAGTTGGAACAACTCTGCCCGCATGAAAATTTCGACCTACTTTTTAAACAGTTTTTTACGAGATGCCCCCATAAGTCCTAAAACTCCGGTAATAAGGAAAACTAATGAGGACGGTTCAGGGACCGAGGACGAAGCATTAAACTGCAAATCATCTACTGCGAAAAAATCCCCTGTTATCGAAAAATACTTGATATTGAAGGCGCCAGTATCAATGCCGATATAAGTATTTTTTCCAACAGGGGCCATGTAAGATTCGATTACACTCATTGAACTATCATAAGCGGTAATGTATTCCGGCCCTCCATCTGAATCAGCTATGCCTATGCCCACTATATCTGCTAGGCCTGTAAATTCGAATAAGATGGTACCATCCCAGCCCAAACTAGCATCGGTACCTCTTTCGCTATTGACTCCCGTTCCGATGTAGTTTGGCGAACTTTGCGTCCCTGCGTAATAGCTTAACAGGAATCCCTCTGTTTCTGTTATGGATGCAACACCAACGGATAAATAATCTGTCGATCCCACGGCACTGCCGGTGGAATAATCATCAAAAGTTACCAGCGTGCCAAAAGTGGGGCTCAATGAAGGAGAAGGTGTTCCGGTAAACATTAGGGCTGAAACTGGGCTTACTAAAAAAAATGCCAATACGGTTGCTAAAAATAGAACAGATAATTTTTTCATTTTTTACCTCCAAAGTTTGAAAAAGTAATATCAATGAACCAACTTCCACCAATGTAATTATCACCTCCCTTCGTTTAATTTGGTATTGTGATTCCGTACGAAATCAGATCAAGATAATGCTTGAGTTTGAATAACTCAAAGTCTAACTGTCTTATTCGAACGCTTGTTATGGAGGCTCATTTTTTAAGTTGGTTGCAAATTTCTTCTGATTTTATGCCTCATACGAGCTTATCATTTTAAAGGCAGAACAATTAAGAAGGGGAGGGCATTTCAGTGGGGAATATGATTCACATTGTTTCGGTCAAAAGATTGCTTTGTGGTAGAAGAGAGATGGAGTGGACAACCCAATCAATAGCTCAGCTCACTAATATGAAGCTATAGTAATATAGTCAATTCAGGTTTTGCAACTTGTTCTTTTTGTGAAAAGAAGATAACGGAGACATCGTAGGCCTCCGTTATCTTTAAGTTATTAATGGAAGCTTGCCATTATCTTATGATCTTTTTCCGCAAAGCCGCCAATCCAATGAGGCAACTTCCCAAAAAGAGCATTGAAGAGGGCTCTGGTACACTCGGATTAACATCTTGGATTTCACGAATTTTGCCTGCAACGAAATCATTAGTAAAGTCTGCAGCATTATTACGAAGATAATTCAAATCCCACAATCCTGTAAACCCGTCAGTCGTGGTATATGCAACTCCATCATCATAGTAGCTATAAAAGCTCGATAAGGTAATAACATTTAGCATGATATTTTCATCTGATACCAGTTTAGCAGCTGCGGCCTCTCCTGTTAAACCACTATAGCTAAACCAACTTTTATCATCAGGATCCTCATCGGTTATTAGGATCATGACTTTTGCATAGTTGTTGTCAGCTGACCAAGAAAAATTATCAGCACCCCATTGAATGGCACTATACGCATATTCAGTGCCACCGTAGGTGCTGACTGAACTTACCTCTCCGGTTACGGCACTAATATCGGAAGTTAGATCTTGCCAGGCGTTAACTGAGTAGTCGCTCCCAACAGTTGTTTCATATCCGGCTACTCCGAAATTGGCGGTAATACCAGCGTTTGCCATTTCGCTTGCAACGGTGTTAAGGCTGTTATTGATCCAACTGAACTCTCCCGCCATACTTCCGCTTTGATCAACAACAAAAGCGACGTCGGCATAAGAAGCTGCAGAAGCAGTATTGGCCAATCCTGCTAAAAAGAAAAGAGCCGCAATAATCATTAAAAATTTTTTCATTTTTTTCCTCTTCTTCTTTTGGTGTTAATTGCATAAAAACATTAAAGATGCCAATAACAAGATATTAATTTTTAAATTTTGAAATCGATCACCTCCTTTCCATAGATAAGACATAGGCGTTGCTTAATTTAGGAATATTATGTGATCGCAAGTGGTCAATTCGACCATAAACCGCCGATATTTCACCCCTCGGCCTATGTCTTTCGAAAAGAATCATTACCCTATCCAACGAGCAAGACAGCATTTTGTGAATATGCTCCTATGCTCGCTTGAAGCCGATACTTCACAATGCTATATCGGCCATCACATTAGATATTTATATGTATACAGTGTTAATGGGAGATGTACTTTTTAGATCAATTCGTAACTTCTTGTAACTACAGCAAGTTGCGTGCCCATGCGATTCTGAACGTCAAGTGATTTTACGAATTATGCCTAGAACAGGAAACATAATCTAAAAACGCATAACATTAAGTAAAAATAGCAGAAAACAACATAAAAGATATGAAAACCTTAAAATAATAATAATGATAAACTTATGTTGAAAATACAGGAGGAAATAAAAAATACAGCATTCTTAAGGCGCTGTTGTGGGCTAGGCACACCTAACTAAAACTTTAATCCGTGAAGTACCCCGGAGAATAAAATTAGAAATGATGTAACTATTACCTAAAATATATAAATGCTATGTAATTTAATTCATAGCTCCAGTGCGTATTTGATTATATTCGATCAAGATATGCCAAATCATGTTGCTGACTGTTTTTCGTACCAATGATGACCAATTCGGCTCGCCTATCTCCTTTCGGAAAAAAATAGAGCCTTCCTTTATAACCGAACACCACTTCGAGGACAGAAAAGCGATTCCTTTTTGTAAATACTTTGCGTTTGATTTGAATAGAAGTGGGTTTTTCATTAAGTTGCATGAGGATCTCTTCGCACTTGAGCTTGAGTTCCTCAGTTAGCCCACAATACCCTTCTACAGCCTTGTCATGGATATCCAGGTTTTTA
Organism: uncultured Desulfatitalea sp.; assembly: GCA_963668675.2. GTDB lineage: Bacteria > Desulfobacterota > Desulfobacteria > Desulfobacterales > Desulfosarcinaceae > Desulfatitalea. The sequence goes on from CAXXMB010000001.1 coordinate 531,143, forward strand.
TAAAGCGTCGTAAGCCTTTTGCGTGCCATATCGGTGGATTTTTGTTTTAGCGCACTTTCTTTCCTATTAAGTTGATTAAACTCCTGAAGTTTCAATTGGAGTTGTTCTATTTTTTCGGATTGGACCGCATGAAGATTCTCTTTTTTGGCAATATTTTTTTCCAAGGCTATTATCTCTCCGATCATCTCCTCTTCGTTAGTGTCGGCTCTTCGCTTTTCATTTCGTAAAACGGACTTCAACTGTACGATATCATTTTCCATCATCTCGCGTTCCTTTTTGATTCTGTCGAGTTGGAAGCGGTGATTGGTTTTAAGCCGGTTAAGCTCTGCTATTTCAGCAGAGTGGATTTTTTCCTGCTGATGGTACATTGAACTCCATCGGCGGTAATAGAAAACAAATACAGTTAAAGAGAGCAAGATCAACGCTGCTAACAGCGAATTGGATATGGCGGTATTGTGGGGTAATTCAAACACCAGCGATAATTCTATCCCCTCGTCAATCAACCGGAAGTTTTCCGTTGCGATCTCAAAGGGCATTTCTTGATTCCCCAGCATCGGGTTTGAGCCATCATGAACCAATGGATAGAGCAATGTATTGCGACGGGTCCTTACCGATACGGTTACTTTTCCTCCCAACTTAAGCCATTGGCATTCTTGTAAATAGTGGTCTATATTCTTGCGAATCGTTTGGCGCAACCTCGCCGATCCGTCTAAAAGCAAGTGGGTATCACCCAGATATGTTGCTTCCAATCCGGTGCGAATTTCGTTTTTAGCGTACTGTTCAATAAAATGAATTATACTTACATAAATCAGCGGCGGTAAAATGACACACAATAAAACGATACTGAGGCGAAATTTTATCATTTTGCAGGATCTCGATTAGTACGGAAAGATAGATATGTTTGCAATTTGTTATCGGCCCATTTTATAATTTGTTATGGTATCAAAAAAAATTTTAAACTCAAGATGCGCCATTAATTTCTTGCTGGTCTATATTTTTTGTTTGGTTACATATCTGATAGATGTTGAGTTGGTTTAACGATTGATATATGAATTTATTTTATAAGCGCTTGTCGTTACAACAATAGTTTCAAATGGACTTAAATTGTGCCCGAAAAGATCAGGGGCAGATAGTAGGAGCAGGAACTCCTTCCCCTAGTGGCTTAAAGGCAGGCCGGAGAGGGTTGAAGGGAAAACGAAATGGAACGAATGATATGAATACAACCCATAAGAATTGGCTAAACATCGCAGAGAGAATTAGATCACTGGTAGATAACCTTTCAGAAGAGAAGCAGAAACAGCTGTTAGACCTGTTGATTGAATGGCAGCAGACTGAACAGCGCGATGACGAACGCATTCCATGTCTTATAGCGGTTTCCTATGCTGATCAGAAAAGAGTTTATCATGATTTTATCCAGGATTTAAGCAAAGGAGGTGTGTTTATCGAGACGCGGGAGCCGTTGACGGTAGGCGAAAAAATCTCCCTGACCTTTGCCATGCCCCCAACTCAGAGTCATTTTAAGATTTCGGGCAAGATTGTTCGTACGACAAAAGAGGGTGTTGGCATACAGTTTGAGAACAAATTGAGCCAGTATCAGGAAGAAATTATTCGAAAGTTGGTTGGAAAAGGTCGAATCTTTTATTAGAGCTGCATACTTTCGCCCCGTTTTGGAAAGCCTCTTGTATGGATGGTGACAGATTGTTACAAATCACTCATTTATAAGCCATGATGTAGTTTTGCCTGAAATACACACCTCCATTTCTTCCCTTTACAACCAACCGAATTAATTGCCGAAACAGGAATTATGAATATGGATACTATTCTAGTAACAGGTGGCGCCGGATTCATCGGGAGCAATTTTATCAGGCATAGGTTAACCACTGATCAAAAGTACAGAATTGTCAATCTCGATGCGGCTACCTACGCGGGTAATCCTGCCAATTTGTCTGATTTTGCTGAAAAATTACCGGCTCGTTACCGGTTTGTCCATGGTGATATCGGTGATGTTGAGTTTGTGCAGCGCATTTTAACTGAAGAGAAGTGCCGTGGGGTGGTTCATTTTGCCGCCGAATCGCATGTCGATCGGTCGATTCATGGGCCTCTGGCGTTTGTCGAAACAAATGTCATGGGGACCAGCCGACTATTGAATGCCTTTAAAAGTGTATGGGAGCAGCAGGGACGACCGGTGGATTTTCGTTTTTTGCATGTTTCCACCGATGAAGTTTATGGGAGTTTGGGCCCGGAGGGATATTTCGATGAGACCACTGCCTATGATCCTTCCAGTCCTTATTCGGCGTCCAAGGCGGGTTCCGACCACATGGTGCGCGCATGGCACCGGACTTATGGCGTTCCGACAATGATCACCAACTGTTCGAACAACTATGGTCCGTACCAGTTTCCCGAGAAGTTGATTCCGTTGATTATCATCAACATTCTGGAATCGAAACCGCTGCCGGTGTACGGAGATGGCAGGAATGTACGGGACTGGCTCTATGTGATCGATCATTGCGAGGCGCTTTCACTGGTGTTTGAAAAGGGATTGCCGGGGGAGACTTATAATATCGGTGGCGGGGCCGAGCGTGAGAATATTCAGGTGGTGCATCGGTTGTGCGATATTATGGATGATCGGCTGGGGCGTAAAGGTGAGGATAGCAGCCGCAATCTGATTCAGTATGTGACGGATCGTCCCGGGCATGATCGGCGCTATGCGATCAATGCGGACAAGATTAAACGTGAATTGGGATGGCGGCCGCGATTCGAGTTTGAGGCGGCGCTGGCCGAGACGGTGGATTGGTATTTGGGGAATCGGGAGTGGATTGATTTTGTGCGCTCCGGGGACTACCGCAATTGGATTGAGACGAATTATGAGAGGCGTTAGTATTAACCCGGCAATTAATAATTACAACAATCGTCATTCCGGCGGAGGCCGGGGATGCAGTGAAGCCTTGGTGCTATACAGACCGTTACTGGATCCCGGATCAAGTCCGGGATGACAAAGGTTGGCCTATTTGATTGCGGGTAAATAAGTAGGGGCGGGGTCTATCCCCGCCTGGGCGCAGTCAATGCGTTTGATTGGGCAGGGGTAAACCCCGCCCCTACATGGTTGGAGTAGACAGCACTTGTCTTTCTGGTGGGAGCGGTAGCTTAGGTGGTTTCTGGATCCCGGATCATAAAAGCCTGCCCGGACCACGTTCCGGGGGCCGGGATGAAGCTGATCAGGCGCTTAATTGACGGATTAACGACTGGAAGAGATAGAGGGGACGGACCAAGATGAAAGGTATTATTCTCGCTGGAGGTTCGGGGACGCGGCTTTATCCGATTACGCGGGTTGTGAGCAAGCAGTTGCTGCCCATATATGACAAGCCGATGATTTACTATCCGTTGTCGATACTGATGCTGGCCGGCATCAGGGATATTATTGTGGTTTCCACGCCTGAGGATCTGCCCAAGTTCGAGTCGTTGCTTAAGGATGGCAGTCAGTGGGGGGTCAACTTCAGTTATGTGGTGCAGCCTAAGCCGGAGGGGATCGCCCAGGCGTTTATTGTGGCCAAACAGCATATTGTGGGTGAGAATGTGTGTCTGATTCTGGGCGACAATATCTTCTATGGTCACGGGTTGCCGGAGCAGATCAACTCTGCTGCGGCCAGGAAAGAGGGGGCTTCGGTATTTGGGTACTGGGTGAAGAATCCTCAGCGGTATGGTGTGGTGAGCTTTGACGATAACGGCAAGGCGGTCGATATCGAAGAGAAGCCGGCCAAGCCCAAATCTCATTGGGCGGTGACGGGGCTCTATTTTTATGACAAGCATGTGGTGGATTTTGCCGAGCAGTTGAAGCCTTCGGCGCGTGGTGAGCTGGAGATTACCGATTTGAATCTGGTCTATCTGCAGCGCGAGCAGTTGTTTGTAGAGAAGATCGGGCGTGGTGTGGCTTGGCTCGATACGGGGACGCACGAGAGCATGATGCAGGCGTCGGGTTTTATAGAGGTGATCGAGCAGCGGCAGGGGCTGAAGGTGGCGTGCATCGAAGAGATCGCCTATCGCATGGGGTATATCGATGCGGAGCAGGTGCTGCGGTTGGCCCACCCGCTGGAGAAGAACAACTACGGTCAGTATCTGGTCGAAATCATCAATGGATTGCATGATTAGCGATGAATATCATTAAAACGAAACTCGATGGTGTTTTGATCATAGAGCCACGCGTGTTTGAAGATCCGCGTGGCTTTTTTATGGAGACTTACCATGCCCAGCGATACAGAGAGAGCGGTGTTGGGGTGACGTTTGTGCAGGACAATCTCTCCTATTCGTCAGAAGGGACGTTAAGAGGGCTTCACTACCAGCTGCCCCATGCCCAGGCGAAATTGGTGCAGGCGCTCAAGGGGGAGGTGTTCGATGTGGCCGTCGATATCAGGAGGGGATCGCCGACGTTCGGGCAGTGGGAAGGGGTGATGCTTTCTGCCGAGAACCGGCGGCAGCTGTTTATTCCTGAAGGGTTTGCGCACGGTTTCTGTGTGGTGAGCAAGGATGCGATTTTTCATTATAAGTGCAGTGATATTTATGCGCCTGAGGCTGAGGGTGGTGTGGCTTGGGATGATCCGGAGTTGGGGATTGAGTGGCCGGTGGAGAAGCCGTTGGTTTCGGAGAAGGATCGGGGGTATCTGCCCTTGAATGAGATTGATGTTGGGCGGCTTCCTGAGGGTTGATAGAGTTTGTTGGGTGAGTGTGTTTGTTGAGTTGGTAGAGTGGGTGAGTTTGTTGGGTTTGTAGAGTTTTTTGGGTTTTTTGAGTTGATAGAGTTTTTTGAGTTTATTGGGTTTGTTGTGTTTTTTTGGGTTGGTTGGGTTGATTTGGTTTGTTGGTTTTTTCGTCATACCGGCGAAGGCCGGTATCCAGAATCTTTCTGGATAGTGTGTGTTTGACGCGTTTGTGCTGGAATGACGATGTAGGCGGTCTGTGGCGTTTTTCGAGGTTTTTGTACATTGCTGAAGAGAAATGTTTTACTTAACTCGCTCTTTGTTGCTATCTTTTCATGAAACGTACCGCACGTCTTACGATATTGTTTGCCTTCCTCGGCATCCTGACGCTTCTCTTTTTTATTGGGGGGCCGGATTACTATTCTACACGTTCATTTAAAGCCTTTTGGAACCTTGGGCACATCCTTTACTACGCTTTGATGTGCGTGGCGATATTTGCCTTTACCCGCAAGAGTCAGCATTCTGTCAGATTCCAAATTTCCATCATTTTGGTTGTAACCCTGCTGTTGGGGGTTGTCGTTGAATTGGTTCAAGCCGCCGGTTTTAACCGGACGCCTGATATTGGCGACTTGTTTCGAAACTTTATTGGTGCTGTTGTGGGCATCGCCTTTTTTCTACCCGGCAGGAAAGCCTTTTTCAAAGGGGCTTTATGGTTGCTTCAAGCCTTTTCTATTGTTCTGGTTGCATCTCAAATTTATCCGGTTGCTGCGGCGCTTACCGACGAGTATCGGGCGCGTAGGCAATTTCCCATTCTGGGGGATTTTGAAAACCCTTACGAGCTCCAGCGTTGGACCGGTTCTGCAGATAGGGCGATCGATGGTAGGATCGTATTTGCCGGCGAACATGCCATGCGGGTTTCGTTGGGTACCACTCTCTACTCCGGCGTTAGCTTAGAGTATTTTACCGGTGATTGGGCTGGCTTTTCACAGTTGCAATGCAGCATTTACAATCCGGATGCGAATCCGCTATCGATCACCTGCCGCATTCACGACGTTGTTCATATTCAAGGCGTTCAACGCTACGAAGATCGCTATAATCACTCCTTTATACTCGCTCAAGGATGGAACACGATTCGCATCGATCTGGAAGATGTTAAAAAGGCCCCGGCCAATCGCATTATGGACATGGGGCACATCCGCGGCGTCGGCATTTTTGCCACCCGACTGCCACGGCCCCGTGTCATCTACATCGATGATGTGCGATTGGTTCGATGAGTTTTTTGTGGGTTTGTTGAGTTTGTTAGACAATATGGTTGAAGGATAAGACAGCGCATTGAGAAAAAGGCCTGCCTAGCCTTGAAGACGTGGGTTATAGTAAGTGCAACTTAAAACCCTCACTACAGAGCCAAAATCAAGGAGGCAGGCCATGAACAAGATAGTAAAGTATGTTGGTTTGGATGTCCACAAAGATTCGATCACCATTGCCATTGCCGATGAGGGTCGCAACGGCAACGTCCGGGTTTATGGCAAAATCGCCAACACGCCGGATCAAATTGATAAGGTCATGCGAAAGTTGATCTCGCAAAACGCTCAATTGCGATGTGTCTATGAAGCCGGCCCCTGCGGGTATCCGCTTTACAGGCATTTAACAAGCAACGGGATCGATTGTGTTGTGGTCGCTCCGGCATTGATTCCTAAAAAAAGCGGTGCTCGGGTCAAAAATGATCGCAGAGACGCCATAAAGCTGGCGACGCTGCATCGAGCCGGAGAACTTACCGCCGTTTATGTGCCCGATGAGCAAGATGAAGCCCTTCGCGATCTGGTTCGCGCCCGTAGCGATATTCAAAAGGCGCTGCGCACCGTCAAGCAACAGATCAATGCCTTTTTGCTGCGCCACGCAATCATCTATCCGGGTAGAACCAAATGGTGCAAGGCGCATCTGAATTGGCTCAAGGACATCAAAATGGCCCATCCGGCCCAGCAGATTGCCTTGACCGAGTACCTGGATACGATGGCAAGTACCGAGGCTCGAGTAAGCCGCATCAACGAGCAGATAGCATGTTTTTGCCACAGCTGGCGCCTTCACCCTGTTGTCCAGGCCCTTCAGTGTCTCCGGGGCGTGTCTCTGATCAGCGCCGTGACGGTCGTTGCCGAACTTGGCGATCTGAACCGCTTCGACAATCCGGCCCAGCTGATGGCCTATTTGGGTCTTGTTCCCTCGGAGCATTCATCGGGCAATAGCGTCAAAAAGGGCGGCATCACCAAAACCGGCAATACCCATGTGCGCAAAGCCCTGATCGAATCGGCACAGGCGTATCGGTTGCCCGCCCGCAAAAGCGCAACGATACGCAAACGGCAAGAAGCAATGCCCGATGATGTTGTCGATATCTCCTGGAAGGCGCAGCTGCGTTTATGCCACCGCTACCGAAGATTGATCGCCAGAGGAAAAAGACACAACGTTGTCGTCACCGCCATTGCCCGTGAACTGGCCGGCTTTATCTGGGCCATTGCCAGGCGTATCCCCCTGGCGGCATAGGTGCAGGTAGCCTCCGCCGATCTGGTTGTCAAGGGTCAAGATGAACGCCTGGCGGCGCCCTTGACAACCAGATCGACTCCGGCTTTGGGGTTGACATGAGATGATTGGCATCATCTCTATTTGCAAAATAGCTCTTTTGGATCAGAGGATATTTATATCAAATAGCACATAGCATCGAGTAGTTGGGTGGGGGCGCGGTCACGGTTCGGAGAACCCTCGTACAAACCCTGGGAATAGCCCTTGCGGCTCAAACTCCCGCTGTGTAATGGTCAACAAAAAACGGACACAAAATTAAGCAACTTTTAAGTACTGCTCTTTCTCATAATCCATCGGGGATAAATACCCCAAAGTAGAATGAAGTCGAATACTATTGTAGTATGTGATGTAGTCCAGTATTTCGTTTTTGGCATCATTGCGGGTAAAAAACCGACATGCCGTCAGCCGTTCTGATTTAAGGGAACGAAAGAAGCGTTCTGTCGGAGCATTGTCCCAGCAGTTGCCCTTACGGCTCATCGACGAGATCATGCCATAGGTTTCAAGCCGATCCCGGTACTCATTGCATGCGTACTGGCTTCCACGGTTCGAATGGTGCATCAGCCCTTGGGCTGGTTTTCTTTGCCAGTAGGCCATGGATAAGGCGCTGAGCGCCAGCTCCTTTTTCATTCGTTTGTCCATGGCCCAGCCAACAATTTGGCGAGAATACAAATCCATGATGATGGCCAGGTACAACCAGCCTTCAAAAGTCCACACGTAACTGATATCGGCCGTCCAGACCTTGTTGGGGGTATCTACATCAAAGTTGCGATCAAGCACATTAGGGGCTACCGCAAATGAGTGTCGACTGTTGGTTGTCAACTTGAACCGTTTGGGGGTTTTCGCTTTAAGTCCTACTTGTCGCATGATTCGCCGTACCTTATATCGTCCAATTTCCTGGTCTTCAGCCTGAAGCTGTTTGACGATTCTGCGGGATCCATAACTGGATCTGGATTGATCGAAGATTTCCTTTATCCGGCCCCTTAGGCCTGTTTCTTCGGGGCGATGATCGCCACCAGGGGTATATCGATCCAGATAGTCATAAAACCCGCTCCGGCTAACCCGCATCACCGAACACAGTAAGGTGACGGGATAGGCCTTCATTTGCTGCCGGATGAACTCAAATCTTACTTGGGTTCGTTTGCAAAGAAGGCCGCCGCCTTTTTTAAGATGTCACGCTCCATTAAAAGGCGTTTGTTCTCTTTACGCAGTTGCTTAACCTCGGCCTGCAGTTCCTGAGACGATCCTGCTTCGGTTTTGTTTTCCTTTTCGGCTCGATGCTGTCTGACCCAACGCGATACGTTGGTGTGATTGATCCCTAAACGGCGACCGACTTCGCTGCAGTTATAGCCTTGTTCGATTACCAGTTTTACCGCATCGTTTTTAAAGTCGTCGGTAAAGTCCCTGCGTTGTCGTTTTTCGCTCATTGAACACCTCGCTAAATGGCCTTTTGATCAGGTGCGAGTAGCCTCCGCCGATCTGGTTGTCAAGGGTCAAGATGAACGCCTGGCGACGCCCTTGACAACCAGATCGACGGAGGCTTTGGGGTTGACATGAGATGATTGGCATCATCTCTATTTGTCAAATAGCTCTTTTAAATTGCTCCCGCTCACACCCAGTTGATGTTTACGCTTAACTCGGTGTCCGATTTTATTGAACCACATTACTGTTAGACCGAGGCAGCTCCACGACGTAACCAAGTCAGGCGGTAGCCAACCCGCGAATATCAGAGTGATCAACCGTCGTTATGAATGACCCCGCCTCTGCCCAACTACTCGATGAAAAGCACTACCCGATTTTACTTGGCTAGGTCTGCTTTTTTCTGTTGACAAACATTCAACCATATCGGGTTTGTTGGGTTGGTTGGGTTTGTGGGTTTTGATAGTTGTTTTTTGCATTGAGGTTACTGCGTTATGTAGCTGCTCGATTTTATTTTGGCATAGGAAGAAACTTTCTTCGGTATCGATGTTGAAGTAGTTAGGGCTTCCTGAATAATCCGTGACCCCAACGTTGCTCTGTGCCCAATGCCCGATTAGATACACGTAGTCGCAAATTTGTCCGATCTTAACTGTATCTGCGGGCTTTGAATGCGACTGTTATCGTCAAAACTGAACCTATGGAGAAGTAAAAGGAAACAAAAAAGAAGGCTATTGAGCCACTTCTCTAAATTCATCACCAAAAATACTACAGCTATGGCAGTCTCAGATGTGCTGTCCAGCTTGCTCATGATCTTTGACAAACTGAATCGACGCTTTCCCTGTCCAAATTTTCCTTCAATGGGGATACGATCAAGTTCATCCTGCCGGGCCTGCTTCTGTATCGCTTTGCGGACTTCGGTATCGGAAGGTGGCCGCCCCAGTGCAGGGCCGGATAACCGGATGCCGTGCTTTTTACAGAACTTGATGTTGTCCCTGTTGCGATAGATCTTGTCGGCATGAATTGAGGCGGGATAACAACCAAAGCGGTCTTTGTATGCTTGCGCCTGTTTGATTAAATCAGCCGACTCGTTATATGCATCCCAGTTCAATCGGTCCAAAAAGCAGTATCCGTCAACCGCGCTGACTGATATCTTGGCTCCAAATTCCGTAGCAGCTCCTGCCTTGCCACGTTTAATGGGCCGAACATGCGGTTGGTAGATGTTGACAATAGGATCATCGATTCTTTTGACCTTCTGATCATACATCCACTTTTGCTGGCGATACACTTCATTGATGACCAACAACAGCTTGTACATGCGCTTTTTAAGCATCAACAACGATGAAATCTGCGATAACTTGTCGATCGTTTTAAGATTACGCCTCAGATAGCCCAGTTGTTGACGTATGGCCTTGCGCATTTTGCTCTTCGGCACCTTCTTGCTTTTTGCAATGGCAAGAAACTGTTTTCGTGCTTTTTTGCGATAGGTGCGCGGTTTTTTAAGTTTGCCTCTGTGGGGTCGGTGCAAAACATCAATAATTTTTTCGCTTTTTTCTCTGGCCTCATTGAGTATTTTCAGATCGGTAGGGAAAGTAATGTCGGCCGGTGTGCAGGTCGCATCAATCAACAATTTACCACTGTTTGGCTTTTTCCCATCAGCGCCACCGCCACTGTTGTCTTTACCGTCATCTTTCGCATTTTTTTTGACCGATCTTGCTTTGTGATTCACAGTTTCGATGATCTGGCAAATGGCTTTCTTGCCGAAACGCTTTCTAAAATGAACAAACATTGTGGAGTGAAATGGTTCTTCATCACGATAGTCCGTAAAGCCTAAAAAGTATTGCAGGTAAGGGTTTTCGCGAATCTGCTCGACGGTCTCTTCATCTGAGGTGCCAAGCTTTTCCTTTATGATCAACGCACCCAATGCAATACGTACCGACATCGCCGGTGGCCCTAATCCGGAACCTGACAGCTTCTTTGCATAGGCCTCTTCAAATTCTTCCCAGGGAATAAATTTGGCCAGTTTTACCCATCGATTATCACTTCGTAATTTTCCATCAAAAGGAAGGTTGAAATTTTCAAATTCCAGTTGCTTCAGATTGTGTTTGTACATGGTTTTCCCGGGCAAAAAGTGCAAGGTTATTTGTGGTTTTCGGTGAGTTCTCGATCACTTTTTGTCCTGTTTATAACATATTTTTGTTGCGTTTACAATACCTTACACTTAATTCAGGAAGCCCTAGTTATGCGAAAGAACATCCCGTATTCATTTGTTCGGGTTTTTCGAGAAGAAGGGTTGACGGTTTTGTAAAAGTAGAGAGTTTCATCTTTACGTCATTCCGGCGCAGGCCGGAACCCAGTCAGTTCAATGAATTCTGGATGTCGGATCAAGTCCGGCATGACGGGTGGGAGGCTTTTTAAGAATGCATCTGTTTTGACAACGACATCGACGTCACTTGTTGAAAGGGCCTCATCGCGTGCAATAGATCCAAAAATACCTATTTCTAGTATGCCGTAGCGGTCTGATATATCTTTCTTATGTTTTCGCAGTAGCTGTAGTACTTTTTGTTGTCTAAGGTCGGGTTGTTTATGCATGACTCAACCTGTATGCTAATTGTAGTTTTGTTTGTGAGAATGATAAGGCACTAATATTTTTTGCTAAAGAAGACTTTTTATCTATCGAATGGTTTATGCTAGGCGAATGACATGTGTTAGGGCTCTCTTACCGGTATGGTCGAGTTTTTTTTGGCTGTTTTAATCAGACTTTTATCAAATGTAATGAAAGCTTCTGCTTTTTCTGATTGAGCCAAATGGATTGCATCGGCAAAATCCATTCCGTTTTGGTGCCATTCAAGAGCGTCGGCTATTACGGGTGGATTTTCCAAATGGACATTTGGCAATCCAAATAGGGATTGGAAAGCGGTTGTGATTTGGGGCTGTTTGAAGTTATAGGCATATCGCAGGACCCATTCGCATTCGAGAACCACGGATGCAGGAATGAAAATGGTATCAGTTGAAAATAAAGTTTTTGATCTCTCAAATTGCGATGGTTCATCGCCGGTTAGTAAACGAACAATTACGTTGGTGTCTACCGAGATCATTATTTTCGCTCCAGAGCGCCCTTTTTTATAGCCTCGTTCATTTGGTCAATAGATATCGGTTTGCCTGAATATTTCAATATTCCGGCCACTTGATCGATTTCGGTGTTTTTGAAGGGGAGAGAAGGCTTCAACAGAATACCGTCACCCGTGTCAATAACGTTTAATTGTTGTCCTGTATTCCAATTGTATCTATTTCTAAATATTTTCGGTATAATAACTTGTCCTTTGCTGGACAATTTTGTCGTTTGCATCGTAACCTCCGGCCAGAAAGTAAGACTTTAGTAGGATTTTAAGTGTCCGCCCAACAAAAGTCAAAGTAATTGTGCCCTGACCTTGGCTTTCTCAGGGTTGCGGCAAAGAACGCCACTCCCAGAAAAAAACAGAAAGACAACTAACCTTTGTCGTACCAATCCTCGACAGGTAAATTATCAATTTGGTTGAATTCTTTGTAACTGTCGAGAGCGCCAAATCGCTGGGACTTTTGCTTTTGATCCTATCGATCAGTTGCTGGTCTCCTCCCATCCAATAGCTGATGATGTTTGTATCAATCGGGTTATCGGGTTTGTTGAGCTTATTGTGTTGGTTCGGCTTTTATTTGGGTGAACCACTTGGGGCAGGTTTGGATGAAGTTTTTTTGGTGGGTTGGGTTGGTCATTCGGTGGTCGCCGTTTTTGTGGATGATGAGTTGTTTGGGTTGTTGGGCTTTGTCGTAGATGGTTTTGGCTTGGGATAGGGGGACGATTTCGTCTTGGTCGCCGTGCATGATTAGGATGTTGCTTATTTTGTGGAGTTTATTGGTGATGTCGAATGCGTAGGTTGGTGTTTCGTGTGTGGGGAGGGAGTTGCTGGTTTGGATCTCTTTGATGGTTTGTTTTTTGATGGCGCTGCTGGTGATGGGGGCGGCGTAGCTGGCGATGCGGGGGATGGGGTGATTGGCGGCGGTGGCGAGGATGACGGTGCCGCCGAAGCTGCTGCCGAACAGGCCGGCGAGTTTGCCGGTTCGGGGATGGCTTTGCATTGTTTGTATGGCGTGGTAAAGATCGCTGCAGCGGGTTTCCAGCAGGTGGTCGGTTTCGAATTGGCCTTGGCTGTCGCCGCATCCGCGGTGGTCGAAGCGGAAGTAGGCGATGCCGAGTTGGTTGAGGGCTTCGGCCAGGGCGATCTGTTTGGGGGAGTTGCGGTTGGCCAGGAGGCCGTGGCAGCCGATGACGAATGGGGGCTGCGGGGTGTTGGGGAGATGCAGGGTGCCGGTGAGCTGGATGTTGTCGGCGGTGAAGTGGATGTCGCGTTGGGTTGGCATGGTGATACCTTGTTGATATTTTGGTCGTATGATTAGTTACTTATGGCCAGTTTTTATCCGAATAAGTTCTTATTTGTGTTAGGGATAGCTGATCGAGAGTATACTCCGGTGCAGGGTGCAAAGGGGCCTGTCTGACACGCTCCGTGGTCCAAGTGCTGCTAAGACGCGCTACGGGCGGCTCGCAAACTCGCTTTGCTCAAACAGTGCGAGCCGCTGTTCCTCCGCTGCATCTAAGCATCACTAAGACCACTGCGCTGACGTCAGACAGGCCCCTTTGCACCCTGCACCTCTTAAGTATTGAATCGAATGGCTTTAATTGCTTTATCCATAAAAGTGTTGATTTAGCTAAAAACCAGGTTCTAGAAACACAAAAATTTAGATTTTAGAATAGAGAGATTGATATAGCATGGCGGTTAAAAAGGGACAACAGGTCGAGTTGGAGGTGAGTGGGATTGCCTTTGGTGGTAAGGGGCTGGCGCGCCTCGATGGGATGGCTGTTTTTGTGGATCAGGCCATTGCCGGGGATCGTGTGATGGGGCTGATTACCAAGAAGAAGAAGAGTTATGCGCAGGCGCGGGTTGTTGAGCTGTTGGCGCCATCGCCGTTTCGGATTGAGGCGCCGTGTCCCTACAGTGGTATTTGTGGGGGGTGCAAGTGGCAGTTTATGGCTTACGAGCAGCAGCTGCTGTTCAAGCGGCAGCATGTTCAGGAGGCGTTTGAGCATATAGCGTTGATGCAGGATGTGGTGGTGAGGCCGACGTTGGCGGCGGATCGGGTGTTTGGTTATCGCAACAAGATGGAGTTTTCGTGTGCCGAGCGGCGATGGCTGCTGCCGGAGGAGATGGGCTGTGAGGATGTCGAGGCCGGGATTGGGTTGGGGTTGCATGTTCCGGGGGGGTTTCAAAAGGTGTTGGATATCGAGGCGTGCCTGCTGCAGCCGGACGTGGGCAATCGGATTCTGGGCGATGTTCGGGAGTATATCAAGGCGTCGCCGATGCCGGTGTATGGTTTGAAGAGCCATGAGGGGTTTTGGCGGTTTTTGGTGTTGCGGCATTCGGTGGCGTACGATCAGTGGATGGTCAATGTGGTGACGGCGGCGGAGGCGCGGGATGAGGTGCAGCCATTGGCCGATGCGCTGGTGGAGAGATATCCCAATGTCGTTTCGGTGGTGAACAGTATAACCAGCCGCAAGGCTGGTGTGGCGGTGGGGGAGTACGAGGTGCTGCTGAAGGGTAGGCCGGCGATGTTGGAGCGGATTGGGCCGTTCGAGTATGAGCTTTCGGCCAACTCTTTTTTTCAGACCAATACGCTGGGGGCCGAGCGGCTGTATGATACGGTTAAGCGGTATGCGGGGCTGGGCGGTGATGAGGTTGTGCTGGATCTTTATTGCGGGACCGGGACGATCGCTATCTATTTGGCGGGAGAGGCCAGGGAGGTGGTCGGGATGGAGGTGGTGGCGAGTGCGGTTGAGGATGCCCGTCGCAACTGTGATCGCAATGGGGTTGGCAATTGCCGTTTCGTGCTGGGGGATATCCGCAAGACGTTGCCGGATCTGCGGGTCGAACCTGATGTTTTGATTATTGACCCCCCAAGGGCTGGTATGCATGAGGACGTACTGAAACAGGTGATGTTATTGGGGCCGGGGAGGATTGTTTATGTGTCGTGTAATCCGGCGACGATGGCGAGGGATATGCTGGTTTTGAAGGAGGCCTATCGGGTGGTGGAGGTGCAGCCGGTGGATATGTTTCCGCATACGTTTCATATTGAGGCGGTGGCGAAGTTGGAGAAGTTTTAGGGTTGGTTGGGTTGGTTGTGGTTGGTTAGGTGCACTTTGCGAGGATGGTTTGGATGAATGTGGTTAAATCATTTATGTCATTATTGATAATATGGTGTACATGCTCGAGGTTCAATTTTGCCTATTCATGAACGATTAGATTTCTGAAACCCACAGCCTTAACAAGTTTTTCTGTTAGTTCTTTTTCGAAGTACCCGTTCTCCTCCAGGATATAAAACATCTCGTTGTAGCTTGCAGGTACTCCAAGGCCTTGTTCGCTAAAGATATGGGCTGCGAGGTCGATGCAATTCTGCACTGTGCCATTTGTATGTTGAATAGTGCGACATCTTGGCTGTCCGCATCGCCTAAGAAGGAATTGCAATCTATCGCGGCCTTCTCTTTTAGCCGCCGAAGGTGTTTTGTAACAGCACTGGCTTTGGCGAGAATGATTTGACTATCGACCATGTTCGGCCTGCAATATTTTTCTTGTGAAGCAATTTTCAAGCTGGGTTCTGTAATAACCAAAATCTGCAATTTTGGAAAAAGCGGTCATTTTAAATTCAGCTAGATGCTTTGGGTTGTTCACTAGGATGCAACTGCCTTTTGCAAATATCTGGAATAGGAGCCTCTCACTGGCTGAGTTCATTACGGTGAGATCAACATCTTTTCGTAACAGGCGGGATAGGGGGGGAATTAGTTCTTCGAAGTGATTCCTTTGTTCTATGTTGCTGGAAGATGAGAATAAAATGCCCAAGTCAATGTCGCTAAACGGGCGTTGCTGCCCATGGGCATAAGAACCAAACAGGTAAACTGCGGATATCTCTTTCTTATTTGAAAGATATTCTGCTATCGCTTTTTTGATTTGGCTTGGATTTGTTTTCATTCTTGTGTAATGTTGCACTCTTTGGTTTGAGTTGGTAAAATACTAATATTTTATGGTTTATTTGTCAAATAGTTGAGTTTTTGAGTTGATCGGGTTTGTTGAGTTTGTTGAGTTTGTTGGGTTCGTTGGGTTCGTTGGGTATTGGAGGAAGTATGACTTTTGATGCTATTGAGCCTCATGGTGGGGTTTTGAGGGATTTGTTGGTGGATGGTGAGCGGGCGGAGGTGCTTAAGGGTGTTTCCATGAATCTTGCGGATATTACGCTTGGGGATCACCATCTTTGCGATTTGGAGTTGATTGCGACCGGGGCTTTTTCGCCGCTGGAAGGGTTTATGGTGCGGGCGGATTATGAATCGGTGCTGGATCGCATGCGGTTGCAGGATGATACGTTGTGGCCGGTGCCGGTTTGTCTGGATGTGAGCGAGACCAAGGCGCGGCAGCTCGAGGCGGGGCAGTCGGTGGCGCTGCGGGATCCGGAGGGGTTTCTGCTGGCTGTTTTGCATGTGGAAGATATCTGGCCCATCGACAAGGAGAAGGAGATTCGGCTGGTCTATCGTGGCGATGGGGGGGGCGATGGGGAGGATAATCCCGGCGTCCAGCATCTCAAGCTGCAGACGAAGGATTTCTATGTGGGGGGCAAGATTGAGGTGATCAGTCTGCCCTTGCATTATGATTTCAGGTCGCTGCGCAAGACGCCCGACGAGGTGCGCGCTGAATATCAAAAGCTGGGATGGCAGCGCGTGGTGGGGTATCAGACCAGTACGGTGATTCATCGCTGCCAGTTCGAGGTGACGCTGGAGGCGATGCGGCAGGCCAAGGCCAATTTGCTTTTGCTGCCCACTGTGGGGGTGGCCAGAAGGGAAGACTTTGACTACTATACGCGGGTTCGATGCTACAAAGAGGTGATTCGGCACTATCCGCCGGAGACGGTGGTGCAGTCTCTGCTGCCTCAGTTGGTGCGCTTTGCCGGCGCCCGGGAGGCGGTGCTGAATGCCATTGTGGCCAAGAATTATGGATGTACGCATTATCTTCTATATCCGGAGGGAGGGAATTCGGACAGCGACTGCAATTCGGTGTGCACGCAGTTGATTGGTGATGATGGGCAGAAGATCGTTACCGCCTGCAGTGAGGAGTTGGGCATAGAGGTGATGCCGTTCGATGAGATGGTCTATCTGCCGTTTGAAGATCAGCATCGATTCGTACACCAGGTGGAAGAGGGGACGAAAACGATCTCCATGGATGGCGGTGAAATTCGCCGCCGCATCAGATCCGGCAGGATTGTTCCGGGGTGGGCGTCGTTTCCAGAGGTGTTGGAAGAGCTGCGCAAGGCCTATCCTGCGCCTGCCGGGCAGGGGTTTACGATATTTTTGACTGGTCTGTCCGGGGCCGGAAAGTCGACGATTGCCAAGGTGCTCTTTTCCAAGATGCTGGAGATGGGAGAGCGGCCTGTGACGCTGCTGGATGGGGATATTGTGAGGCAGAACCTGTCGAGCGAGCTCTCTTTTTCCAAGGAGCACCGCGATATCAATGTGCGCCGCATCGGTTTTGTGGCCAGTGAGATTACCAAGAACAGGGGGATTGCCATCTGCGCGCCGATTGCGCCATATGAGCATACGCGTTCGGAGATCCGGGCATCCATCGAGGCGCATGGCGGATTTATCGAGGTTCATGTGGCCACGCCGTTGGAGGAGTGCGAGCGGAGAGATCGCAAAGGGATGTATGCCAAGGCCAGGGCTGGGTTGATTAAGGGGTATACGGGGATCGACGATCCTTACGAGGTGCCGGCTACTCCTGAATTGCGGATCGATACCTCCAGCTTGACGCCGGATGAGGCGGCGCATGAGGTGCTGCTCTATTTGGGGCAGGGGGGGTTTATTTAGTTTGTTGGGTTGGTTGGGTTATGGGGTTTGTTGGGTTGACGATTAAGTCAGGTATTTTTGTGTCATGATGGCTTAGAAGTGTTCGATGTCCTTTAGGTCGTTTTTTATGAATTCGAGTATGTAGATATCGTCGATTTCACCATCTTAACTTTATTGTTATTTTATCTTGCGATACCATTGTTTGCCGCCGCTATCAGGTTTTTACGATAAATGCTTTTGTGGTACTGTACAATGTGCAGAAAATCAAAATAGGCCATTCTGGATTGTGTTTCGTATTCTACGCGCTTTGCTTCATCACGGGAATATATCAGATGACCATGTTGTAAGATGTCCCCAACTACGGTCAAGGGTAGATTGTTTATGATACGTATTTCGGTCGAGTATCTGTGATTCAACCGTTCATCGAGTCTAAGGGAGAGGGAAAGCTCCAGATTCAGATCGGCGCATCGCTGCTCTGCCGATTTTACAAAAACGGCAATATCCACGTCGCTGAATGGGTGTGTTTGGCCCTTGGCATGGCTGCCATATAGGTATGCAAACAGGACCGGCGATTCGCTAAATACCTCGGGCGTGATTGTTATCAGTTGTTGTTTAAGGCCGTTCATGGCGTCCTGAATTTTGGTGATTATTATGTTTTCTTATATCGTATTGGTTATCTATATGCTTTTATTCAGGATAGTTCAACCCCAGGTGGTTACAAGCCATCTCAAAAAAGTCTTTTGGCCCAAACGCTTTGTTGGAGGCAAATGTTAAATCCTCGAAATACTGGAGTATGTCTCCGGTTAACTTAAGGCGCCCTCGTTAATGATGCGGGCGGGGATAAACCCCGCCCCTACACAGTTGGCGTATGACGACAATTCTTATTTAGCATGAATTTTTCGTAGGGGCGGGCTTTATGCCCGCCTGCTGTGGCCGCTTAAGTCAATGATATTCGGTTTCAGATTATAAAGGGGTAATTTCATGATGTACTTGGTTCATCTTGTTGATGCGATAGATGCGGCTGTTGAGGCGGGAAAGGCTGTTTTAGAGGTGTATGGGACGGATTTTGGTGTTGAGACCAAAGCGGACAATTCGCCTTTGACGGTTGCCGATATGCGGTCGCATGAGATTATAAAGGAACGTCTGGAGCGGCATGGGATTCCTGCGATCAGTGAAGAGGGGCGGCATGTGGCTTGGGAGACGCGTCGGGATTGGTTTTTGATGTGGGTTGTGGATCCGCTGGACGGGACCAAGGAGTTCGTAAAGAGAAATGGGGAGTTTACTGTCAATATTGCGCTGGTTGAGGGGCAGCGACCGGTGATGGGTATCGTTTATGCTCCGGTGTTGGATCGACTCTATTTTGGTTCGGTAGAGATCGGGTCTTACAAGTTGGAAAGTGCTCAAGATTCGGACTATTTTAAAAAGAGTATAGAGAGTCCTGAAGATCGTTATAGGTTGTTAGTGTCTTCGGCAGTGAAGCTTCCGGCTGAGATGGATGTACAGCGACCGTATACAGTGGTGGGTAGCCGGTCCCACGCCACGCCCGATTTGACGCGTTTTGTGGATCAGAAGAGGGAAGAGAAGGGAGAGGTCGATTTTGTGCCGGCCGGCAGTTCCCTCAAGATTTGTCTGGTTGCCGAAGGCGCAGCCGATGTCTATCCGCGTTTAGGCCCGACCATGGAGTGGGATACCGCTGCAGGGCAGGCAGTAGCAGAATGTTCAGGTGCTAGGGTTTTCAATTATGAGGACGGATCACCCCTGGAATATAACAAACAGGATTTGCTGAATCCATGGTTCGTGGTGGAAAGAGAAGGGACGTCTTAATGAAACTTGGTGGTGAGTCGGTGCTTGTTGTTGGTGGGGCTGGGTATATCGGTAGCCATATGGTCAGGCTTTTGCTTGATGAGGGGTATGGCGTTATTGTTCTCGACAATCTTTCTACTGGTGACCGTCGCCTGGTGTCCGGCGTCAATTTGGTTCAAGGAAATCTGGGAGATGCGGGGGTGCTCGATCAGATTTTCCAGCAGAATCGAATCAATACGGTGATGCATTTTGCCGCTTTCTCAATTGTTGGCGAGTCTGTTCAGCTTCCGCTTAAGTACTATGAAAATAATGTGGCTGAGACCATCAGTCTGATCGATGCTATGATTCGCCACGATGTGAGCCGCTTCATCTTTTCATCTACTGCTGCCGTGTATGGCGAGCCTCAGCATGTACCCATTGACGAGAATCACCTGTGCCGGCCAACCAATCCTTACGGCAACACCAAGCTAAGTGTCGAACGGATGCTTTCGGATTGTGATGCTGCCCATGGCATCCGATCGATCTGCTTAAGATACTTCAATGCCGCCGGGGCGCATCCATCCGGAACAATAGGAGAGATGCATGATCCGGAAACACACTTGATCCCTTTAATCCTAAAGAATGCGCTGGTATCTGCACCGATCAAGATATTTGGTACCGACTATCCCACCGATGATGGGACATGTGTTCGCGACTATGTTCATGTGTGTGACCTTGCGCGAGCGCACCTTTTGGCACTGAGAGCTCTAAATGATGGATATCCTTCTGCGGTTTTTAACCTTGGCAATAGCGTGGGCCATTCGGTGAGACAGGTTATCGACGTGGCGCGAGCGGTGACTGGAAAAGCCGTTGAGACAGTCGAGTGCGGTCGCCGCGCGGGAGACCCTGCCGTTCTGGTGGCATCTTCGGATAAAATCAGGAGAGAGCTGAATTGGGTTCCTGAGTTTGAGGATTTGGAGGCAATGATCGCATCGGCCTGGAAGTGGCATAGTAGAGAAGGATAGGTGGGGAGGTGTATTGAGCTTTTTGAGATCATAATATTTTAAATTGCAATCAATGTCAGCAGCTTAAGCGGATGTAACGGGCGGGCATAAAGCCCGCCCCTACGACGTTTGAGTAGAAACACATTCTGTTACCCTACACGAACCGTGTAGGGGCGGGCTTTATGCCCGCCCGGATCGGTAGCGCAAGTGCCTTAAGTTAATGACATAGAATTGCATATACATAGTACCTTCTGTATCCCGGCGTTCGCCGGGATGACAAAAGAACGATTATCGCAATAAACCAAAACATTTAAAAACTCAAAGAGCAAGAACAAGGCCCATCGACCATCACAGTCGACTGGGCCTTGTTTGTTATTGAGCTGAAATTTTATGCTTCCATCAGTTTGCGCAGCACGTAGGGCAGGATACCGCCATGTTCGAAGTAGGAGACGTCTACTTCTGTATCGAGGCGGGCGATGGCTTCGAAGGTGATCTCCTGGCCGTCCGTTTTGGTGGCGCGCACGGTGAGGGTTTTGCGCGGGGTGATGCCTTCGATGCCTTCGATGGTGTAGGTTTCGCTGCCATCCAATCCCAGTTTTTCGGCGTTTTCGCCGGGTTTGAAGATCACGGGCAGTACGCCCATGCCGACCAGGTTGTTGCGGTGGATGCGTTCGAAGGATTCGGCCAAAACGGCTTTGATGCCCAGCAGGTTGGTGCCTTTGGCGGCCCAGTCACGGGATGAGCCGGTGCCGTACTCTTTGCCGCCGAGGACGACCAGCGGGGTGTTGTCTTTCTGGTACTGCATGGCGGCGTCATAGTTGTACATCTCCTCTTTGCCGGGGAACTTGATGGTGAAGCCGCCCTCTTTGGAGCCGACCAGTTTGTTTTTGATGCGCACGTTGGCGAAGGTGCCGCGCATCATCACTTCGTGGTTGCCGCGGCGCGAGCCGTAGGAGTTGAATTGGGCTGGTTCGACGCCCTTTTCGATCAGGTGCTTTCCGGCGGGGTACGCCTTGGGGATGGCGCCGGCCGGAGAGATGTGGTCCGTGGTGACCGAGTCTCCGAGGACCAGAAAGGCGCGGGCGTTTTGGATCTTGTCGGGCGCATCGGTCTTTAGCTTGAAGTTGTCGAAGTAGGGCGGGTTTTTAATGTAGGTGGAGGCGTCATCCCAGGCATAGGTGGCGCTTTCGGTGATGTCGAGCGCTTGCCAGAAGTTGTCGCCGTCGAAGATGCGGCCGTACTCCTGTGCGTAGAGGTTCTGCTTGACCGTGGATTTGACGAGGGTGTCGATGCTTTCGAAGGCGGGCCATATCTGATCCAGATAGACCGGCTCGCCGTTGGGGTCGAGACCGATCGGCTCTATGGTCAGGTCCACATCGACGCGGCCTGCCAGGGCATAGGCGACCACCAGCATGGGCGAGGCCAGGAAGTTGGATTTGATCTGTTGATGGATGCGCGCCTCGAAGTTGCGATTTCCGGAGAGCACTGCGGCCACGTTGAGGTTGTTGTCGACGATGGCTTTCTCGATGGTCGGGTTCAGGGGGCCGCTGTTGCCGATGCAGGTGGTGCAGCCGAAGGCGGTGAGGTGGAACCCCAGGGCTTCGAAGTAGGGCATGAGGCCGGCATCCTGCAGGTAGTCGGTGACCACCTTGGAGCCGGGGGCCAGGGAGGTCTTGACGATGGGCGACACTTTCAGGCCGCGTTCGACGGCGGCTTTGGCCAGCAGCCCGGCGCCGATCAGCACGTGCGGGTTGGAGGTGTTGGTGCAGGAGGTGATGGCGGCGATCACCACGTGGCCGTCGCCGACTTTGGTATCCTGGTTGTTGAGGACGATGTCGATCTCCCGCTGGGCGAGCGGGCGACAGTCAGGCAGTCGCTTGGTTTGATTGCCTGATTCGTCGTGAAAGGTGGAGAGGTCGGCAATTTCGGCGTCGCGGTCGTATTCGCAGCCGAGGATTTTGGCGAAGGTCTCTTTCATGGCCGAAAGGGCGATGCGGTCCTGGGGGCGCGCCGGCCCTGCCAGGGAGGGCTCGACGGTCGACAGGTCGACGTCGACGACGGCGGTGTATTCGGGGGATGCGTCGTCTGTGTAGAAGAGGCCGACGGCCTTGGTGAATGCTTCGGTCAACTGTGCCTGGGTTTCACGGTTGGTCAGTTTGAGGTACTCGAGGGTCTTTTCGTCCACCGGGAAGAAGCCCATGGTGGCGCCATATTCGGGCGACATATTGCCGATGGTGGCGCGGTCGGTGACCGAGAGGTTTTTCAGGCCGGGGCCGAAGAACTCAACGAATTTTTCCACCACGCCGTGGTTGCGCAGCACTTCGGTCACTTTCAGTACCAGGTCTGTGGCGGTGACGCCCTCTTTGAGTTTGCCGGTGAGTTTTACACCGATCACCTCGGGAATGGACATGTAGTAGGGCTGGCCGAGCATGACCGCTTCGGCTTCGATGCCGCCGACGCCCCAGCCCATGACGCCGATGCCATTGATCATGGTGGTGTGGGAGTCGGTGCCGACGAGGGAGTCGGGGTAGGCGACCGTGCCGTCTGGTGTTTCATCGGCAATGACCACACGTCCGAGATACTCGAGGTTGACCTGGTGGCAGATGCCTGAGTTGGGCGGGACCACCTTGAAGTTGTCGAAGCTTTTCTGGGCCCACTTGAGCAGCTTGTAGCGCTCGCCGTTGCGTTCGTACTCTTTGGCCACATTCTTTTCCCGCGAGCGGGTGGTGCCGAAGTAGTCGACCTGGACCGAGTGGTCCACGACCAGCTCGACCGGCACGAGCGGATTGATTTTGGTCGTGTCGCCGCCCAGCTTTTTAACCGCATCGCGCATGGCCGCCAGGTCGACGACGGCCGGAACGCCGGTGAAATCCTGCATCAGCACGCGGGCCGGATGGTGGGGGATCTCCACGGGGGCGTCATAGGTTTTTTGCCAGTTGGCGATCGCTTTCAAGTCCTCCTCTTTGACCACATGGCCGTCCAGTTTGCGCAGGAGATTCTCCACGAGGATGCGGATGGAGAAGGGCAGGCGTTCGATATCCGCTATTTTTCGAGTGCCCAGCTCTTTGATGTCATAGTAATGGTACTTCCGGCCGTTGACCTTCAAGCTTTTGAAAAACTCTTTTTTATTCATGCGGCTCCCTCTTGGTATAAATGGGTGTCAAAGGTGCGATGGTTACAAGGTATTGGGCCATCTGGTTGGATCCCCGGCGCGATGCCGACAATGCATCAGAATACAACAAACCGACCGAAAAATGCAAGTAATGGATATTGTGCTGTTTTTTATTTATCGGGCAAAGAGAGCAGGCTCGCTCTCCAAGCGAATGCACTAACAATAGCGCAAAATCTTAAATCGGCAAGGGGGAGGGGGTTTTGGGATTTGCTGCCGATTTATCAAATTAGGTGCAATATGAAAATTGAAGTTGCGATTTGCACCCTGCGGGCCCCGCCCTTCCGGTTCGGAGGGGGAGAGTTTGGGTAATCAGGTTTCCCCACCCCTATGGTCGGTTCCTGGATGCCGGATCAAGTCCGGCATGACGTATTTGTGTGTTTGATTGCCGATTTAATACTACGCGTCGTAGGGGCGGGGTTTATCCCCGCCCGTTTTTTTAAAGTGTTTGATAATTTTGGGGATGAAGAAGGAGAAGATGAACAGGGCGATGGAGAAAAAGACTTTGAATGAGATGAGCTCTGTGTAGTTGCCTGACGCGATGACCTCTTTGACGGTGCCGATGAAGAAGGTGAAGATGAAGGTGCCGACGATGATGCCCAAACCGGTTCCCCAGACGTAGTCCGTGAATTTTACTTTGGTCAATCCCATGCCGAAGTTCATGGGGGTGAAGGGGAAGTAGACCAGACGCAGATAGAGTACGGTTGCAAATCCGTTGCGCTCGATGGCGTCGTCATACTTTTTGAGGCGGTCGCCGACGAGTCCGGCGGCAAACTCGCGGCCGAGGGTGCGTCCGATGATGAATGCACAGCTGGCGCCGATCATGGCGCCGATCCATACGTAGAGAAATCCCCAATAGGGCCCGAAGATCGCAGCGCCCAGGCCGGTCAACAGGGTGCCGGGTATAAACAGGCAAACGCCGGCAGCATAGATCATAATGTATGCGATGGGAGCCCATATTCCGGCCTGCTTGAGGAAATCACCCAAAAATTGAGCGCTAAAAAATGCTTTGATCGGTGTGAATCGTACAACGACAATGGCGGCTGCAATAAAGAGTACAAAGATCGTCACTTTAACGATGGACTTGGATCGATTTTGGGCTTGGGTTGAAGCTTGGGTGGGCGCTTGGGGGGCAGTATCATTCATGTTCGTTCTCCGGTAAGGTGCAGGCGCGTCCCTTTAGATTGAAGAAGAACTTCAATCCTTTTTGCATTTTTTCAGAAAAAATTTTGGGGGCAAACAGGGCGCCGGTGACTCTCTTGCTGATCTCGCCGATGGTGGGGTAGGGGTGAACCGCTGCGGCAAGTGTTGACAACTTCACCTTTCCGTTCAGTGCCGCCACCCATTCACCGATCAATTCTCCGGCGTGCAGTCCCAATATCTGAACGCCCAATGGTTTTTCGCGCTTGTCGAGGACCAGCTTGATGCGGCCGGCGGTCTGTCCCTCGGCCAGGCTGCGGTCGTTGGATTCGAAGGGTTCGGTCCAGATGGTGGTTTCGATACCTGCCTGTTGGGCCATTCGTTCGTTCATGCCGATGCTGGCCAACTCCGGGTCGGTGTAGGTGCACCAGGGCAGGAAGGTGTAGTCCGCTTTGCGGGGCAGGTGAAAGATGGCGTTGCTGATGACGATGCTGCCTTCATACCCGGCGGCGTGGGTGAACTGATATCCGCCGTTGACGTCTCCGGCGGCGTAGATGTGCTTTTGGGTGGTGCGCATGCGCGGGTCGACGACGATGCCGGTGGGCTGGGTGCCGACACCGATCTGGTCGAGATTCAGGTCGTCGATATTGGGTGCGCGTCCCATGGCAACCAGGAGGGCATCTGCGGTCAGATGGACGGTTTCGCCTTTATGATCTTTAAGGGTCACCTCTTTCCGGCTGCCCTTTTGAGCGACCGATTCGATGGTGGCATTGAGTTGGAATTCTACACCTTCCGAGGTCAATACGGCCATGGCTTCATCGGCCATCTCTTTGTCTTCTTTGCCCAGGATTTGATCGGCGCGGTCTATCACGGTGATGTTGCTTCCGAGGCGGTTGAAGGCCTGTGCCATTTCGATGCCGATGGGGCCGGCTCCCAGGATGATCATGGTGGCCGGCAACTGGTCCAGATAGAAGATCTCCCTGTTCGTGAGGTAGGAGGTGGCTTCAAGGCCGGGTATGGGCGGTGCAATGGGGGACGAGCCGGTGGCGATGACCCAGTTTTTGGCTGTGAAAACCTTGCTTCCCATGCGGATGGTGTGCTCGTCTGTAAACCGGGCCTCTCCGAACTCGACCTGAACGCCCAGGCCACAGAAGCGCTCTTGTGAATCGTGCTTTTGAATGGTTGCGACCACGGCGCGGATGCGGTCGCTGACAGCCTTGAAATCGACGGGCGGTATCTCTATGGACGGCAGACCATAGTGCGCCGCATGCTTCATCTGGTGGTAGACATGGGCGCTTTTGATGAGGGTCTTGCTGGGGACGCATCCGAAATGGAGACAATCGCCTCCCAGTGCCTGCTCTTTTTCTACCAGTAGTGTCTTGGCGCCGAGTTGGGCGGCTCCTGAGGCCACGGTCAAGCCGGCTGCACCACCGCCGATGATGCCGATGTCATAATCGAAAGTGCTCATTGAGTACCTCTGCTATTTGCCGTTCAGTGACCAGTCGTAGTCCAGGTATTTTATCTCCACTTTGGACGAATATTTTTTAAGTTCCTGCTTAAAATCGTCTTTGGCATATTTTAGGAAAAAATTGAGGATGCCATCCTTAAAGTCTTCCGCATACCATTTGAAAATTCGGCTGACGTACAAGGTGTCATCTCGGATATAGTTGCTTTTGGGATTGTTGATGAACGCCGCGGTCACCTGGTCGAGTTGGTCTTCCAGGCGATTGCCCGTATAGGGCTCACCCAATAAGGGCGGGCAGCTTTTCGAGGCGCAGTTGACGGCAAAGTGGATACGGGGGTCTTGATACTGCGGCCGCAGCAGATCGTGTTCGATGTGATCCAAGCTCACTTTTTTATTTTCGAGCACGACGATTTTTTTGTCCCAGGGAGAGGAGAAGAGGCTTCCCGTATCTTTTATGGATTTGATGTCAGGATAGCGCGTCAGGATCAACTTGATGGTCCATGCGTTATACAGGTTAATGTAGAATGCCATTCGTTCCACTGGAGTTAGGTTCTCCGGGGAGATGTTCCCCAATTGCGATAGATATTGGTCTAACCGGGCTTCATTTTCTTTAAAGCCATTGTAATCAACCACGCCGTTGGCTACATTGCCCGCCAAAAGGTCTGCGTAGACGGTATGATCAATCGATGATTGCGCAATAACAGTGTAAGGTGCAGTAAGAAGCAGCAACGTTGCTGTGGTGAAAAGCAGCCTCCCTAATAAGCATCTCATCATCGATCTTTTCCTTTTTTGCGTCACTATCTATTTCACTACAATGCCCACGGATGGCAAAGATGGCTGTGTATACAAACGACCCTCAACTCCTTGATGTTTCGCTGTTTGGTCGCCTCAACGCCTCGTTCCTTACGACAACCTATCGGAGATACACCAATTAGCGCCATCGTATATCGACGTTCAATAAACTTAGGTCGGCTAAAGTCGTTGTGCAACCGTTTGAATAAAATGGAGTGAATTTCATCCGGTTTTTCAATTAGCGTTGCATACGCTGGCATGATATAAGGTGTTGAAATTCAATAGGTGAGGCAAAAAAATGGCGGAAGTGCATGGGAATCGAACCCACCCGGGACGGTTTTAGCGCCCCACACCGGATTTGAAGTCCGGGAGCCCCACCAGTGAGCTGTCCACTTCCGCAGGTGGTTTGAGCGGTATTTTAACGATGCGAAATAAATTGTCAACCGCTAAAGGCAAAGGTGGATGATGCTGCCAATGGTTGGAAGTGATGGAGCGGTCAGCGACGCTGCTCTTGGAGATCATACGCTTATACAGCGAAGAGAAGGAGTTTCACCTGGCATGAGATTGGCTTATTTCGACTGTTTTTCCGGCATCAGTGGCGACATGACGTTGGGCGCTTTGGTTCACTTGGGGGTGCCGGTCGATTGGTTGCGGGATCGGTTGCGGGTGTTGCCGTTGAAGGACTTTGACCTTCGATCCCGGGTGGTTGCACGGCATGGCATCACTGCCGTTCAGGTCGAGGTGATATCGATGGAGACGCATCACCACAGGGATTTTCAGCATATCCAGGCACTCATCGGGAACAGTTCTCTTTCAGACGGCGTGAAGGCAAAGAGTTTGGCCATATTCGATCGCATTGCCGAAGCCGAAGCCAAAATCCATGGGTGCGACAAGGAGAAGGTCCATTTTCATGAGGTGGGCGGCGTCGATGCCATCGTGGATATCGTTGGCTCCTGTTTGGGGTTGGAGCGGTTGGGGATAGATGGGGTGGCCGCATCCGCCTTGCCCACGGGGGGGGGCTTCGTGCGCTGCGCCCATGGTGTGCTGCCGGTTCCGGCACCGGCAACGCTTGAAATCCTGAAGGGGTTGCCCATGTATGGCAATGGCATTGAGAAGGAGTTGGTGACGCCCACGGGAGCGGCCATCCTTGCCGCCACCGCCAAAAGCTTTGGGCCGGTTCCGCCGATGACGATAGAGCAGATCGGTTACGGGGCGGGCACCCTCGAACTGGAACATCAACCCAACCTGCTGCGGGTGTTGTTGGGGACGCTGGTCAATGCATGGCAAGTGGACGGATCGCAACGACTGGTGATGGTCGAGACCAATATCGATGACATGAATCCGGAAATTTTCAGCTATGTGATGGAGCGCCTGTTCGAAGACGGCGCCCTGGATGTGTTTTGGGTGCCGGTCTATATGAAAAAGAACCGGCCTGGCACCATGGTGCAGGTGTTGTGTGAGCCGTCACGCAAAGATGCCATTGTTCGGCGCATGTTGACGGAAACCTCGTCACTGGGGGTTCGATTCCATGAGGTCTATCGCACTGCGTTGGAGCGGGAGGCGGTTACGTTGGAATCGCCTTTCGGAAAAATCGAGGCCAAAAAAATAAAGGGTTTGGAGGATGGTGATCGTATCGTTCCCGAATATGAGGTCTGCAAACGGATCGCCATTGAAAAGGGGCTGCCGCTCCAGAAGGTATACGCTGCCATTTTGAAAAGAGGGGTCATATCGGACGAAAAGGCTTAAGGGATCGTTTTTTTCTTTTTCGATCAAGTGCTTGCCATCACATGTTGCAACTTGCAAAAGAGCACTGCCTGTTTTTTAGGAGGGGAGATGAGACAACACCCTGTAACCGTTCAAAAGTCGTGTGGTTGCGCCTAGTTGCCACGAACAACGCCTTGACAAAGTTCAAGGCAACATATAGAAGCGGGCCATGCTTTCCAGACGCCACGTGGTGATTTTTTTGGCGACCGGCGGATACGTCGGACGCATACCGATGGCGCCCGGTACGTTCGGATCTCTCATCGGCCTTCCTGTGGCGTATGCCCTATCGAAAATGAGTTGGCCATGGGCGGCTGCAGTCGTCATCCTTTTGACCGCTTTAGCTGTGTGGAGTGCCGGTGAGGCTGCGCGTCAGCTTGGCGTCAAAGACCCGGGGAGCATCGTCATCGATGAGATTGCCGGCATGGCAGTGGCCCTTTTGGGCTTGCCTTTCAACATTGCGACGGTGGTAGCGGGTTTTGCGCTCTTCAGGATTTTCGACATTGCCAAACCGCCTCCCGTGCGACAACTCGACCGAAACATCGGTGGCGGATGGGGCATTGTGCTGGATGATATCGCGGCCGGTATCATGGCGAACATTGTCTTGAGAGCCGGATTGCTTATAATGAGCTGATGTTTGACTGAAATTTAACACCTTCCGCACAGCGGAATCTGGGATTGCAACGAGGTAGAGAAGCGATTTGAAAAATGACCCGAACAAGGAACCCGCTCCGTCGTCCAAGCCTGGCAAAGGCAAACTTCGTGAAAATGTCGAGGCACTTGTCATTGCCATTCTTCTGGCGTTGTTCATTCGCACCTTTGTGGTGCAGGCGTTCAAGATTCCCTCGGGTTCCATGAAAAACACGCTGCTGATCGGTGACTACATCCTGGTCAATAAATTCATCTACGGCGTCAAGATACCCTTTACCGACATCACCATGATCCCCATCTCAGAGCCTGATCGCGGTGATATCGTCGTTTTCAAGTACCCTGACGATCCGAGCAAGGACTTTATCAAGCGCGTCGTTGCAGTGGGCGGCGAAACCGTAGAGATAGCGAATAAGCAGGTGTACGTGGATGGTGAACTTCAGAAAAATCCATTTGCCATCCATGTCGATCCGCGGATTATCCCAAAGGCGTACCAGCCCAGGGACTATTTTGGCCCGGTAACCGTGCCCGAGGGCAAGCTGTTCGTCATGGGTGACAATCGGGACGAGAGCAACGACAGCCGCTTCTGGGGCTTCGTGGACGAGTCGGCATTGCGGGGAAAGGCGTTCATGATCTACTGGTCATGGGACAAACAGGATTTTAATGTGCGTTGGAAAAGGCTGACCAATATTATCCACTGACGCCGGATCAGCATCGCGCCGCAACCGATTCATCCGCTTCGTCAACGCAACCTTCTCAGCGTAGGATGGCCATGCCGCTGGAAAGAAAAGACATCCTCGATATTGCATCGCTTTCACAGCAGGAGATCCAACTGATCCTGGATACTGCTGACAGCATGAAAGAGATTTCCGAAAGGCCCATCAAAAAGGTTCCCACCTTAAGGGGCAAGACCGTCATACTCTTTTTCTACGAGCCCAGCACCCGCACCCGCATGTCGTTCGATCTGGCCGCCAAGCGTTTGAGCGCGGACAGCCTCTCGATATCTGCCAGTGTGAGCAGTCTGGTCAAAGGCGAAACCCTGCTCGACACGGCCCGCACCCTGGAGGCGATGCATCCCGATGTGGTGGTGTTGCGCCATGCCTATTCGGGCGCGCCCCAGTTCCTGGCCGGTCGCCTCAAGGCATCGGTGATCAATGCCGGAGACGGTACCCACGCCCATCCCAGCCAGGCGCTGTTGGATATGTTGACGGTGCGTCAGGTAAAAGGGACATTGGAAGGCCTTAACGTGGCCATTGTGGGCGATATCGCCCACAGCCGGGTGGCGCGCTCCAATATCGAAGGGTTCACCAAAATGGGCTCCCAAGTGGTGGTGGCAGGACCGCCCACCATGATGCCCAGGGGTATCGAAACCCTCGGCGCCAAGGTGGCCGCGACCATAGAGGATGCCGTCGAGGGCGCCGATGTGGTGATGATGCTGCGCATACAGAAAGAGCGCCAGAAGCGATTTGCCATGGCCACCGAGCGTGAATACGCCTGTCAGTACGGGTTGAATCGGAAGCGTATTTCCCTGGCAAAGCCGGATGCGGTGATCCTGCACCCCGGCCCGATCAACCGGGGGGTGGAGATTGCACCGGATGTGGCCGACGGACCCCGTTCTTTGATTCTGGACCAAGTGACCAATGGGGTGGCTGTGCGCATGGCACTCCTTTTTATGGTGTTAGGAGGCAGTCGGAATGCCAATTCTGATTAGAGGCGCCCGGGTCATCGATCCGGGCAACCTGGACCAGGTCAGCGATGTGCTGATCTCAAAAGGTGTTATCGAAGCCGTTCAGCCGGCCGGTACAATAGAGGTCACAGGTCCCGACGTGGAGGCGATCGATGGCAATGGCTTATGGCTCACTCCGGGCTTGATCGACATGCACGTCCACTTCCGCGAACCGGGCCAGGAGCATAAGGAGACCATCCTAACGGGCAGCCGGGCAGCCGCCGCCGGCGGCTTCACGGCCGTGGTCACCATGCCCAACACAGAACCGGTGAATGACGATCCGGCCATTACGGCCCTTATGCTCGACAAGGCCGCCGAGGCGGGTCTTGTGAGGCTCTATCCGGTGGCTGCCATCAGCAAGGGGATCAAGGGCGAGCAACTATGCGAGTTTGGAGAGCTTAAAGCGGCCGGGGCGATCGGGGTGAGCGATGACGGCCGGCCTGTGATGAACGGTCAGCTGATGCGACGCGCGCTGGAGTATGCCGCCGCATTCAACCTTCTGGTCATCTCCCACTGTGAAGACCTCCATCTGGCCGAAGGCGGCGCCATGAACGAAGGTGCCAATGCGACCCGCATGGGCCTGGGCGGGATCCCCAATGCGTCGGAGAGCGTCATGGTGATGCGCGACATCGCCCTGGCCCAGCTGACCGGGGCCCGAGTGCACATTGCCCATGTGAGCACGCGTGAATCGGTGGCCGCCATTCGGAAGGCCAAGGAGGAGGGGGTGCCGGTGACCGCAGAAACAGCGCCCCACTACTTTACGCTCACAGACGCGGCCGTGGATGGATACAACACGAACGCCAAGATGAATCCGCCTTTGAGATCGGAGCAGGATCGCCAGGCGATACGCCAGGGTTTGGCCGATGGCACATTGGATGTCATCGCCACGGACCATGCACCGCACTCCGTGCTGGAGAAAGAGGTGGAGTTTGACCTTGCAGCCAACGGTATCGTTGGGTTGGAGACCTCCCTTCCGCTCGGCTTAAAGCTGGTCGAAGAGGGGGTGTTGTCCATAGAGGCGCTCATTGAGAAAATGGCCGCTGGTCCGGCCCGGATTCTGGGGCTTGAATGCGGTGTGCGTGTTGGCATGACTGCCGATTTGACCCTCATTGACCCGGCAGAGGAGTACGCCGTCAATGCCGCTGATTTCAAATCCAAAAGCCGCAACACTCCTTTTGAGGGGATGCAGCTCAAAGGCCGGGCCGTGATGACCATGGTGGGCGGAAAAGTGGTATATAATAGGAAGGAAGACGAATTACACTCCTAATTATATAAGCCAAAGTAGCTTTCCCTTTGCCGTCATGCCGGCGAAGGCCGGCATCCAGAAGCGGTTTGAAAGACTGGATCCCGGCTTCCGCCGGGATGACGTGAAAAAGGCCGGGATGGCGCAAAAAATTGTCGGGATGACGCAAAGAGAGTCGGAATCTTACAAACGTTGCGGGTTGCTCAGTTATCAGGGTAAGCAACGACCGGCGTGCGCTCGGAAGCGATCCTTAACTTAAAACCTCAATCTAAACACTTACACTATCTCCTATGAATCCATCCGAAGCCCATCTGCTGATTGTCGACGACGAGCGGAGCATGCGCGAACTGCTCGAGTACATGCTCTCCAAGGAAGGCTACAACATCGATCTGGCCGAAAACGGGCGCAAGGCCGTGGAAGCGATCCAGGCAAAAGATTACGACCTGGTGCTCAGCGACATCAAACTGGGCGATCTGACCGGTCTGGATGTGCTGCGCGCCGCCAAGCAGAAGAACCCCAATATCGTCGTTATCATGATTTCGGCCTTTGCCAGCACCGAAACAGCTGTCGAAGCGATGAACGATGGGGCCTATGACTACGTGCCCAAGCCCTTCGACAATGACGAGCTGAAGGAGACCATCTCCAATGCCCTGGAGCGCAAGACCCTGGACGCCGAACGCCAGGTCATGGAGGACGAGCTTAAAAGCACCGTTCATTTCGACCGAATCGTAGGCAGCAGCCCCCGCATGCTGCACATCTACCAGATGGTGCGGCAGGTGGCCAAGACGCGCACCAATGTACTGATTACCGGTGAAAGCGGCACAGGAAAAGAGCTCATCGCCCGCGCCATCCACGACAACAGCGAGCGCGCTGACCAACCCTTTATCCCGGTCAACTGCGGCG
Organism: uncultured Desulfatitalea sp.; assembly: GCA_963668675.2. Classification (GTDB taxonomy): domain Bacteria; phylum Desulfobacterota; class Desulfobacteria; order Desulfobacterales; family Desulfosarcinaceae; genus Desulfatitalea. Next base: position 564,365 of record CAXXMB010000001.1, read on the forward strand.
GCATCCCCGAAACCTTGGTGGAGAGCGAGTTTTTCGGGCACAAAAAGGGCGCCTTCACAGGTGCCAGTCAGGACAAGATGGGCCTTCTGGAGGCCGCCCATGGCGGCACCATCTTTCTGGACGAAGTGGGCGAACTGAGCATGACCATGCAGGTCAAGCTGCTGCGCGCCGTTCAGGAACGGTCATTTCGCGCCGTGGGCGGCACCCGTGACATCAGTGTGGACATCCGCATCATCTCGGCCACCAACAAACAGCTCGAGGACGAAGTGATCGAAGGGCGCTTTCGTGAAGACCTGTTTTATAGGCTCAACGTCATCGAAATCAAGGTGCCCGCACTGCGCGAGCGCAAAGGCGACCTCAGGATCCTAACCCAGCACTTCATCGAAAAGTTCAGCAAGGAGATGGGCAAAGAGGTGACCAAGGTCTCCTCCTATGCCATTGATCTGCTTAAAAAATACAACTTCCCGGGCAACGTGCGCGAACTGGAAAACCTCATCGAACGCTCGGTGGCCCTTTCCAGCACCAATATCCTGCTGCCCGACAGCCTCGCCATGTCCATCCACAAACGCCGTTGGATTGAAGGGGTCCAAAACAAGCGTTTCGACCTCGACGAGGTGCCCCACGGCGTGGCGCTTGACAATATTTTGGCGGATATCGAACAAGCCTACCTGAAAAAAGCCCTGGAGTGCACCGGCGGCAACAAAAACAAAGCCGCCGAACTGCTGGGCATCACCTTCCGCTCCTTCCGTTACCGGCTGGACAAGCTCAATCTCGATTCGGATTAGCCCGCGCCCCCCTACCGTCATGCCGGACCCGATCCGGCCTCCAGAACCCGTTGAACCGGTTGGAAATCGGCTTTTACCGGGATGATGGAAAAGGACGTCTTCGGACGTTATGCGAAGTCATCACGATTTTCGGGCTGTTTTAGCATGCCTCATTTTTTTCGTTGGATAGACGATATTGAAGTGATGGGGGTTGATGTTCGTCAATCTGCTGACGCCCGAAAGAGAGATGACGAAATTTGTCAAACGACGCGCAATTTGTATGGGATGCAGGTTTATTGGTTTAAGCATAGCGATGGCGTGTTATGGGAAATAAGCTAATAAAAACAAAAAAAACAGTATGTTGTGTAAAATAGAAAGTGTGCGTGGCAAAATGGCATGCCGATTGCTTTAACCCATGGCAACAGTGATTGAGGCGCGAAGGAGGTGACACAGAGAGCGGCCCTGTGGAACAAAGCGCAAAAACAAAATTTATTATCAACCCCAAATCATTTTTTAATTCATTGTCCCACTAATTGACCAAAGGAGGATCACCCATGTTTAAACGGAATCAAAAAGGTTTTACACTCATCGAACTTATGATCGTTATCGCTATCATCGGTATTCTGGCGGCCATCGCTATTCCCCAGTTCGCGGCTTATCGCATCCGCGGTTTCAACTCATCCGCCCAGAGTGATGTGCGTAACCTCACCACATCTCAAGCTGCGCTCTTTTCCGACTGGCAGATGTTCGGTCTGACCGATGCTGTGGCCCAAGCCAACCCGTTGGTCTTCAATGCTGCCGCCGGCGGTGGTCAAGGTGCACTTCTGATAGGCCCGACCGGTGCGGTCGGTAACTTTGTCCCCTGTATCGAAGTTACTGCGCAGGGCGGCAACCGCGGTCTCCAGATCCCATTGGGCAACAATGTGTTGATATATGACGACCTCGATGCTGCACATGCCTCTTTTACGGGTACAGGAAAGCACACGCAGGGGAATGCCTACTATGGCGTCGATAGTGACGTGACGGCCGTCTATTTTGACGAATTTCCGGGCTCTGACGGAACCCAACTAGCACTTGGCGATGGACCGGCCTCAGTTGTAGGCGCTGATGACTACCAGGGTGTCAACGGACCGAGTGGTAACCCCTGGGCTGTCCGTTAATCATTCGATAGTTCAATCCAACAGATTCAAAAAGGCGCTGGTCGAAAGTCCAGCGCCTTTTTGTTTGAATCATTTTCGCTAAATTTTTCCAGAGGATTCCCGAAGATAATTTTAAAAGGGGATCGAACTGCTTAGAGGCAGTCGATTCAGCATCCGGGTTAGAAGCTCTCATTGCTGGATTGCGGTGATTATGCTTTGCTATTGAAAATCTTGGCCGTTTTGGGCATACTTACTCCGATTCAATGCGCAGCAGCACCATGAACAGATCCAGGTCTGCCTGCATGCTAAAGTAAAAGCACAATCCAACAGAGGCATGAAGATGACGATTGAAATTGAGAAGCTGACTAAGATCTATCGAAAGGGGCTGCGTAATAGCAGGCCGGCCGTGAGTAATCTGAGCCTGAAAATAAATACCGGGGAAGTTTTCGGTTTCCTTGGCCCCAACGGGGCTGGGAAAAGCACGGTAATTAAAATACTGATGGATTTTATCCGGCCAACCTCCGGATCCGTGAAAATTAAAGGGAATTCGGTCGTGGTTCCTAACACGCGCAAACATATCGGATATCTTCCGGAAAACCCATTTTTTTACGACCACCTCACCGCTGAAGAACTTCTATCTTTCGGCGGCAGGGCTGTAAACATGGATAAAAAGAAGATCGGCGACCGGATCGATGAGTTGCTTGAGCGTTTAAATCTTTCACATGTTAAAAAGCAGCGACTTAGAACTTATTCAAAGGGAATGGTCCAGAGGACCGGGCTGGCGCTTGCGTTGATTCACGATCCAGAGATTTGTATTCTGGACGAACCTATGAGCGGTCTGGATCCATTGGGTCGTCGCTTGGTAGCCGATTTGATTGTGGATATGTGCAACAACGGCCAAACCGTCTTTTTCAGCTCACATATTCTAAGCGACATTGAAAGGGTTTGCGATCGTGCGGGCATCCTAAACCGTGGACAACTGCTCTACTGCGGCGATGTGAAAGCGTTGTCATCCACGGCAGGTGACTTGGAACTGGCATTTGTTGAAATGATCGAAAAGGATGAGAGGAATAGCGATGAAGCAGATCTGGCTACTGAGCAGAATTACATTTAAAGAGGGTGTTCGCAATCGTATCCTGCTTGGGATCCTTCTGGTGGCTGTCCTTTTTTCTGCTTTTAACATTATCTTTACGCAGATGTTTGCCCATGACCTGAGCAAAGTTTCTGTGGACCTCGGTCTTTCCACAGTCTCCCTGTCCGGGTTGGCGGTGATTTTTTTCATGGGTATTAACCTGCTTGCCAGGGATTTCGAAAAGAGGACGATCTATACGATTCTTTCAAGGCCTATCGCTAGATGGCAATACGTGTTAGGTAAATTCAGCGGTCTGATGTTGATGGTCGGCACAGCCGTAGCCATCCTCGGGGTATTTTCCGCTGCGAGCGTAAAGATCACGATGATGATCTCTCCAGCTTACATCCCGCCAGACTATTCATGGGGCATCTTTGCGTTGTCCATTGTCTTCAGCTACCTTAGCTTGATGATATTGACAGCGCTGGCGCAGTTGTTCACTTGCCTAACCACCAGTTCCTATATTGCGCTTTTAATTACGGCATGTACCTATTTCATTGGGCACAACGTGGAACTCGTTCGCAAAGCATTGGTTGAAACCAGCGATGTGAGCCCATTATATGCTTTTTTAATAAAAACGGTTACCTGGATATTCCCCAATTTGCAGGCGTTCGACATGAAAACGTCCGCCGGTTACGGGCTCCCCCTTGAAACCGGGACGCTCATTTGGACAGCGATTTACGGCATCAGTTACATCGCGATAATCCTTGTTTTGACCGTTTCTGTTTTTCAGCGCCGGGAGCTCTCATGAAGACAAAGAGTGTGGTGGTTTTCATTTCAGCTTTAGCCTTTTTTTTGGCGTTGCATACATTGGCCCGATCGAGAGTCGATGCACACCGCTCCGACTACAAATTCCAGTTGCATGCGGCAGCACTCCCACTGCCGAACGAAATTCTTAGGATTCTAAGTGTAGAGTTCAAAGGTATGGTCGCCAACTATCTGCTGCTGGAGTCGGCTAGTTTTATTGGTAGTTCCCAGTCAAAGGACGCAACCGCAAAAGAGTGGGAGTCCGTTGCGCGGCTGCTGGATCAGAGCAGCCTCCTGGATCCTTACTTCAAGAATACTTACCGTCTCGCACAATCCATACTTCCGTGGGAAGCTAAACTGTATGATGAAACTCTGAAAATTCTTGAAAGAAGCAAACGCCACATTACCTGGGATTGGGAGCCTGGTTTTTTTATCGGCTTTGATTATTACTTCTTCTTAGGGGATAGTTTGACCGCCTCCAAAGAATTGATGGAAGCATCCGAGATAAAGCATGCACCAGCCCTTCTGGCTACCCTGGCCGCACGTTTGGCTGTGAGAGTCGGTCAGACGAAAACAGCTATCGCGTTTTTGAGTGCGCTCTACGAAAAGACGGACGATGAGCCTCGTAAAGAGGCTATCAAGGAGCGAATATTGGCTCTCAGGGGGGTCGAGTTACTGCAATCAGCCATAACAAACTTTGAGAGAAGCTACGGGCGTTTGCCTGACTCGCTCGAAGAACTGGTCGATAAATCGATCCTTTCCGAAATTCCTCCTAACCCATACGGCCGGCCTTATACACTGAAGGATGGTGCGATCGAATTTTAAACGGGAAGGGTTTGAGAATCATCATTGCCCAATTCCTGCTTCGAATCCGCCAAGATCGGTTAGTCAACTGCAATTATTTCAATCAAGCTATTGCCCCTGTGGAACAATACGAGGTATCTGGTAATTGGTTGAACATCTAAACGGCGTAATCGACTCGGCGCTTCGCTATGGTGGGAACGTATCTATCACTTCAGGGGGATCATGATAAAGAGCAGGATATCGATTATTATTCCAGTCTTCAACGAAAAAGCTTCGCTCTGCTCGCTGATTCATGGAATCAAGAAGTTGGACATCTTCGACCAAGTGATACTTGTCGATGACGGATCAGCAGATGATTGCAGGCCAATGGCTTCTGAGTATGACATTCTGGTTGTCCGTCATCCCTACAACAAAGGCAACGGTGCGGCAGTTAAGTCCGGTATCCGTGCGGCAAATGGTGAAATGCTCGTGTTCATGGACGGCGACGGACAGCACGCCCCCTCTGATGTCCCCAAACTGTTGTCTCATCTTGATCACTACGACATGGTGGTCGGGGCACGTGATAATATGCAGCAAGCCTCCCGGGCAAGGGCATTGATGAATCACATTTATAACCGACTCGCATCGTATGTGACCGGTTTCCCGGTTCAAGACCTCACATCCGGCTTCCGGGTTATGCGTGCCCAAACGGCAAGGGAACTTCTGCCGCTTCTTCCGAATGGCTACTCATGGCCCACCACATCCACGCTGGTGTTGCTGAGAACAGGATTGAGTGTGAAATTTGTACCCATTAACTTGAGGCAACGAGAGCATGGACGAAGCAGAATCCGGCCACTGTACGATGGTTTGCGATTCTTCATGATTATTTTGAAAATTTGTACGTTATATGCTCCTTTTAGGGTTTTTTTACCTGTTTCTGCTGGCATGTTTTTCATAGGACTTATCAACTATGCCTATACTTTCTTTACGGAGGGGCGTTTCACAAACATGAGCGCCTTGATGTTCACTGCCTCGGTGCTCGTGTTTATGATGGGATTGATCTCTGAACAGATCAGCCAGATCAGCCTCTTAAAATGCCAGATAGAGCCTTCTGAGAAACAAAAGAAGCAGGATACGATGAAGGATTACCATGACGCTGCCGATCGGTTTTAAAGATGTGGCTTCTTGTTTTAACGACATCGTTTCCCTCCAAAGCACATCCTACCAGTGGTATTTTTATCCAGAGATTGCTGACCAACTTACCAAAGTATATTCATATAACTGTTCTTTCGCCGGCCCACGAACGAACACTGGGTTTATCAACTCAAACAATTAAATTTCAGTACAGCCAGTTTCGGTATGCGCCACAACGATGGCAACGATTGGCGAATAGTCCCGGGGGTATTCCTGGCTCTTTAAAAGAGAAACCATGGAGATGGGGATTGGTACCGCTATTTGGTGCTGCCATGTTTTGTCAAACCTTTCGCTATGTCAGGAAGGCCGAGCTGATCCATGCCCATTGGTCCTTTTCAGGTATCATTGCAGGGATGGTGGGCCGGCTATGCAACCTGCCGTCTATTACGACACTACGTGGTAGTGATGTTCGTTGGGCTTCAAAAAATATATTATTCAAAACCATCATTAGGTGGTGTGTTAAAATGAATCAACAAGTCGTAACGGTAGGTGAGGATTTAGCGGATCAAGTACGTCATTTGGTTCCGGATCACCGGAAGAGAATTAAGGTTATACCCAACGGCGTGGATAAAAAATTCTGGTCAATTCAAAAAGAGGCCACATTTGTGAGTTCTATCACAGTAATTGGCAATCTAATCGCTTCTAAACAGGTGGATGTGGTCATTCGCGCTTTTGAGGCACTCATCGATTTGGATAACCGACTTCGGCTGGTAATCATCGGTGCTGGCCCGGAGATGAAGAGGCTTAGTGCGTTGGCACATCATTTAGCCATAGGCGAGCGAGTTGTGTTTACAGGGCAAATACCTCCTAATGAGGTGGCCGAACAACTTTCGCGGAGCAGTATGCTAGTGTTGGCTAGCAAAAGTGAGGGGCGTCCCAATGTGGTGTTGGAAGCTATGGCTGCTGGTGTCCCTGTAGTGGCCAGTGATATTGGTGGTGTGCGAGAGTTGATTGGGAATAATGAGCGTGGACTCCTTTTCCCTGTGGGAGATGCTGGGAAATTGGCTGAGCGTATAAAAAGTATAGTTGTCAATCCTGATTTTGGAAGTTGCATAGCTATGCGTGCATCCCAATGGCTTCGAGAACAAGACTTGAGCTGGGAACGCACAGCCCAGCGATATTCAGAGCTTTATCATCAAGTGATCGCTGAATACAGCCGACGCAAAGGAAGACGGGGATGTGCGGAATAAGTTTCGCCTTCAGACCTGATCTTGAACTGAAGCGGCTACAAGAGTTGATGAAGCGGTCGGTCTCTTTGCTTGCCCATCGGGGGCCGGACGGAAGCGGACAGGCGGGGGGCGATCCTTGGGCCATGGGCAACAGGAGGCTTTCTATCATTGACCTGCCGGGAAGTGCGCAACCCCTTTCCGACAGCAGTGGACGCCATTGTCTTACCTACAATGGCGAGCTGTATAACTATAAGGAGTTGAAAAGGCAGCTCGAAGACCGCTGGGATTTCCGTACCGAGGGTGATACGGAGGTGGTGCTGGCCGGTTTGGTGATCTACGGTGACGCATTTCTTCAGTTGATGGAGGGGATGTGGGCACTGGCACTGTGGGATTTCCATGAGAAGGAGCTGTTGCTGGTCCGTGATCGTATGGGCAAGCGGCCGCTCTATTATCAGACGGATCCGAGACGCTTTGCGTGTGCCTCCGAATTGCCGGCTTTAAGACCTCTTTCATGGTTCGCCTGGCAGGAGGATCCCCGAAGTACTGTCGATTATCTGCGCTACGGCTACTATCTGCCGGGCACGACCGCCTACAGATCGGTTCGCGAGGTGCTGCCTGGGCATTGGCTGCGTTGGTCCCCCGGCCGAGGCACATGCCAGCAAGCTTATTGGCATATCCAACCGGGCGGTTTCCGCGGCACCCATCGCCAGGCGTGCGATATGCTGCGAACCGCGATGGTGGATAGTGTCCGGCATCGCCTCGTGGCCGATGTGGAGGTGGGGGCGCTGCTATCGGGTGGTGTCGACTCTTCCCTTGTGGCATCCATCGCCACCCAAGTCCTGGGCAGAGAGCTGAAAACCTTTTCCATGGGGTTTGACGAACCCAGCTATGACGAACGTCCCCATGCGCGCAGAATGGCACGCTATTGCCGGACCGACCATTTTGACGATTGCTTGACGCTCGAGGGCATTAAAGGTCAGATCGAAAATGTGCTTGCCTGGACCGGGCAACCGTTTGCGGACGGTTCGATTTTGCCGACCTACGCGGTCTGCGGCCTTGCGGCCGGGTACGTCAAAGTGGCCCTGTCGGGGGATGGCGGCGACGAACTCTTTGGCGGATATCAGCGTTATCTGGCGCGTGCCTTGCTGCGTTGGTATACGCGGTTGCCAAATGTGGTCAGGGGGGGAGCAAGAAAGCTGATCTCCTCTTTTCCGGAACCGGGTGCCCATCACAGTGCCAGTCTGCTAAAGAAGGCGCACCTCTTTCTGGATGTGGCCGATCGTCAGGCCAATGAGTGGCCATACGTTGCACCCACCTGCTACGCGCTAAACGATCTGCAGTCCCTTGTCCCCGACATATGGCGAATGGGGCACCCGCCTCCCGGGATTCCGGAAGCGACGGCCATGACGGATCTGGAGCGTATGATGACGGCCGATGCGGTCGTCTATATGCCACAGGACATTCTGGCCAAAGTGGATCGGGCCGGTATGGCTCACTCCTTGGAGGTGCGTGCACCGTTTCTCGATCGACGGGTGGTCGAGCTGGCCTTTTCGCTGCCTGGGCGTTGGCACCGGAGCGGATTGAGCGGAAAGCGCATGCTGTCCGGCAGCTTCAGAGACCTGCTGCCCGAATGGACATGGCGGCGGCCAAAGCATGGATTTGGCATACCGGTGCACCGCTGGTTTCGATCCGGTCTCCAGGAGCGGTTGGCGCGACTGCTCGAACAAACGCCCCAGCCGCTAAACGGAAAGAGGGTTCGACAGATGGTGGCCGAGCATCTGTCCGGGCGGCGCGACCACGGACAGCGGCTTTGGCAACTCCTTATTTACCTGCTGTGGCGGGCGGATCGATCATGGCAAATATCCTGACATGCTACTACCGTCCCAAGCCGGGAGGGTTGTGCAGACGTCTGTTTCGCGCAATGCGTGCCGCTCTGGAGAGGGGACACACGGTCCACTACCTGGCGATCGAGCCCTTTCCCATCGACCATCCCAACTGTATATTCCATCGATTTCCCTGGCCGAGGAGATATGGCGACACGCTGCTGTTTTGGTCCTTCTTCATTTTACTGTCGCCTTTCTGTTTGCTTTTTATTGCGGTTGCTAACCGCGTGACACACGCTTTTGCATTTGGTACGGCCTACTCATTCTGCATGCAGCCCTTGAGATGGGTGAAGGGTATCGGACTGACCTGCTTTTTGCGCGGCGATGCTGTGGTGAACCACAAACTGCGTCAACATCCCGCCTGGATCGCAGGCGTGGAAAAGATCTTTGAAGGTATGGGTATTAAGGGTGTGCACCTGGTGGCGGTGGCAGTCCACCTTATAACGTCTGTCCGGAGCCGTCACCCCCGAATGGCGCCAGGGAAATGTTCGGTTTTGCCCAATGACATTTCGGATGATTCACCGACGGGTGAAAGGGAGCATCATGCACCCTTGCATCTCGCAATGGTCGGCATGATCGAGCCAAGAAAGAATAACATTTTTGCGTTGGAAATATTGCAGAAATTGAAGGGGAGGCAATGGCATCTCTGGATTTATGGCGAAGGTCCCGATGTTGATAAATTGGTAGCCTGCGCCAAGGAGTCCGGTCTTTGCGACCGGATCTCCTTCGTGGGGTGGCAGGACCCGGCCAACATATGGCCCCATATCGATCTGCTGATCTTCCCCTCCTTGCATGAGGGCATGCCAAATGCCGTTCTGGAGGCCATCGCCAGCCATGTGGCGGTTATAGCCAGCGATATTCAGGCGCATCGCGATATTTTGTCACCTAAGCAACTGTTTTCTTTGGCCGATCCGGAAGCATGGCAACGCGTTCTTGAAAAAGTGATCGATGCCCCCGGGAGCATGTTGAAGCAGATGCGGCATCAACAGGCGCAATGTGCTGCTCGACTGGCTTTCGACTGGGAAGAAGAAGTGGTCCGTCTGATCGTTTCCGACGACGCCAATGGGTCAGTAAGCTAACATATATGAAACTTGACTATTACCTGGATTTATTATATTTTCACCATACCCTATAAACTGAACTCACTCCCCGGAACACCATGGCACAAATCGGGGATAGTCACTCATAGGAGCGTAGCGAAACAGAGGTACTCCCAATGATTCTGGTTTCCACTATTCGTATAAACGGTTGATGCGCCTGAAAAGCGCCAAAGCGTGAACCAAAACATGAACCGATGGATACAATTAGAGATATGATCGAAGCGTGATCAGCTGTTGGTGCGGCTTGCATCGAATTGCAGTTCATGAGAGGCATGTGACGTTACCGGCCTTCACTAATAGGGGATAGACTTGAGATGACCGAATCGAAATCGAAAAGTGGCCCCTCTTTGCTGCCATATCTGGAAAGCACCCGTGGGGGAATTCATATCGATATCCCCGCCATACGGATACCATCCCAAGCGCAAACCTCCGACTCCATCCCCATAGAATCCACAGGCCCATTCGCGATGGCTTATGAGGGCACCATTTCTACGGGAGCTGAGGCGGGTCTCGCAAATCTCTTTCTTCTGTTTCAGCCGGACAACTACCCGCCGGTATCGGCTGAGCTCGACCCGATGACCAATGTTCACGTGGAGCAATTGTGGCAGACAGCGTTCCAAAGGAGCAGTGTGCAGGCCGCCGGAACTTTCCAGTCGGCGTTGAGAGAGCAGGTCGACGACCAGGGCCGGCTTTTGCAACTGCGTCCCCTTTTTCACTGCACCCATCGAAATCGCTGGTGCCATCCGCTCTGTCCCCACTGCGGAGAGGGCTTGACCTTGTGCTGCGACGATCAGTTGCTCAAAGACGCGGGTTTGCCGGAATACACCAGTTCGCTGGATCGTTTTCTCTACTGCCCTTCCTGCGCTGCCGGACAAACGGACGGCGCCGTTTTCTATGCCCGCGAACTTCCAGGCACATCCACGGCGCATGTACAAGATTGCAATCAATTGATGGAAGGGTTCAGCCGCCTGCTCGCAGGGAAAGGTGCGGCTGAAGAACTCCCTTGTGTGGGATGCGCTGAATCGACCAATTGTTACGGGCCCAAGACACTCGTTCTCGATCGCATGCGAGCGCTCTTTTTCTATCCTTTTCATCTGCTTTTTATGCCTTCGCCCTCGATGAATCTCATAGAATTTTCGGCGTTGTTGTCCGGTCAAAAAAGGGAGGAGATCCTCGCGCGACTGCAACAACAGGCAAAACCCGGAAGGGCAGGGCACTTAAAGCAGATGGGGGCTGATTTTTTCTCATCAGAAAACCTGCTTTTTAGGGAGGATGAACGCTGTTTTCTCGAGGTGCTCTATCTCAAGCTGACCCTTCTCGAAGATCTCTACGCGCTTATTCCTTTGGAAAAGGGTCAGATTTCAGAACCGGTGGGCAGAATGTCCCTTGAGAGTATCTGGGTGGATCTGCCAGTACGAAGCGCCCACCTTCCTCTTTTCTGGAATTTTTCACTGCGCTTGATCGATCCGGTCGGGCAACCGGACAGAACGATGTCAGGCAACATGGTGCCTTTGAGGCGCAAGCTCCATTTCTTAGGAGCGGCTTGGTGTAATGTGCTGCTTACCGGCGGCGGCCAGGGCATGGCATCGATTCGGGCGGCGGTTGACAAACTGATTCAATATTCAGACCTTATCCAACAGGCTGAGGCTGCCGGCCTGGAGGAGATCGATCCGGTCTTCAATCCACAACATCTTACGGCGGGTGCCAATGACGTCTCGATCGATCCTCAGTGGGCCGCTTTCTGGCGGCGCGCCCTGATGATGGGGGTTGAGATTGTTAAGGCGGGGTTCGATGCGGATCCGAAATGGTCGGAAGGTGACTTTCAACATGAGCTTGGCATGCTCCGAAAAGAGATTCGCCAATCCCTTTTCAAAGCTGCGGCAACAGCTTTGCCTGCAGCGAAACCCGTCCACGCCGACAGCGACGGCGCCATCGCAGCCATCCTCAAATCGATGCTCAACAGCTGGCCGGCCGCAGATACCGCCGTTGAAGGTAAAACATCATTTTCGTCCAAGCTGTTGAAAGAGGAGGTCTCCTCGCCGGCGTCCAAGAATGAAGACGGTGATTATGTAGAGACGGTGATCCTTGGAAAGGAGGAGGTCCTGGAAGCCCGGACGGAGAGCACCATGCAGCATCCACCGGATCCAATGGAGATGGAAGAGACGGTGGTCATGCGTGTTGCGGATAGCGCCCCCAAACCTGAGACTGAGAAAGATAACGCATCATTGGATGCCACAGTGGTGATCCAAAGCGACCCCGCCCGGAACGGTGCCTCCAACTGGACGACGGATATGGAGGAAACCGTGGTGATATCGGCATCGCCCAAAAAACAAACCCCTGATGAGGCGTTGGAAAAGACAGTGGTGCTGGGGGCACCAAAAGCCAGCGAAAGGTCGGGTTTTGGAGCCGATTCGGAAACACCGGCGCAGGATGCATCCTCGGATGCGGATGATCTGGAGAAGACCGTCATCATTCAATCCACTAAGACCAAAGGTAAAACGTCGAAATCATGATTGACCAGGGCCTTGTAAATCAGTTGACGGATGAGATTCGGGATATCTACGCCGCAGACCCGTCGGGAGCCGGCCAGGCCATCGACAGACACATCAAAGAGCGGTTGGCCGACAGGGGTGATGATGGCCGTGCCGTGGTGCAGCAGATGTTGGCAGGACTATTGCCGGATGCCAACCATTGCGATAGCGAAAGCAATGCCGCTGAAGACAAGGAGATCCTGACAAGGGTCTTCGGCCTGTTACTGGGAAGAAAAGTGACCCCGGACGATCTCTCCTCTACGGAGCTGCTCGGGCGTCTGGCCAACTCCCTGAATACCATCTTTGACACGTTGAATCAGCTGATCAGCGTAATCAACATGACCTTTTCAGCAGGAGACGACCAAGGTGAGCAGACCATCCGGCAGGTGATCGGATTTCACCTGGAGGGCGAAGATCAAACCCAATCACTGGAGGCTTACCTGGGGCAAATCAACCAGGCATTTCTCACTACCCAGGAGGCCTTCAAGAAGGCGGCTCGCACCAAAGTCGCCCAGATCTTGCAAGCCCTGGATCCGGAAAAACTGGCCGCCGAGCGTGGTGGCGGCCTTAAAATAGGTCCCATGCGCAAAGCGGAGGATTTCGATATCCTGAGGGAGAAGATCAACCGAATCCAGCGCTGGTTCGATTCGGGACGCTTTATGGATGACTATTTGAGGGAGTTCGAGAGAAATTGCGAGTCACTTTCAACGAAGTAAGGAGGTTGTTCCGATGACCTATAAAAAATCGATGTTTTTTGTGGTTGTGGTGTTGCTCCTGACAGCTTGCGCTTCGGCACCGCTGCCGCCCCCGGAGTGGACCTATGAAAAGGATGCCATCGAGATCCAATTGAAAGCAGATCCCAAACTCAATTTCGACGATGGTGTACCCCATACCCTGGTGCTATGCCTCTACCAGCTTCGGGATCCCAACACCTTCAATCAGCTCTCCGACGATACGGACGGCATCTACAAATTGCTGGAGTGTGGGCTTTTCGATGGCAGTGTGGCAACGGCCAAGCGCTTGATCGTGCATCCGGGGCAAGATACCAAGGTGACCCTGGATCGCGCCGAAGGAGCCAAGTACGTGGCCGTGGCGGCCGGTTACTATGTGCTGCAAAAGGAGCGCATGATCCGGTTGATCGATATCCCTGTTACCATCGAGACCAAGGGGTTGATCAAACGGACCAAGCTGTCGAAGCCTGGGCGCCTGACGATCGAGTTGGAGTTGGGGCCATCGCAAATCAAACAGAAGTGATCGGTAGATTGGGCTGCATGTCGAACTGATCTGGCTTGGCGCCGTTTGCAACCAAAGGCGGCAAGGGAAATAATAACCCGCCTCCAAGGAACAATGATGGAAAAACCGCTATTCTGGCATCAAGGGCTTTTTCTGCAACCCCAACACCTGCAGCTGACCAGCCGGTACCATGAGGCACTGAATGTGCCGTTGAAATCCTTCCTGCAGCCTCACTTTTGGGGGGTTGGTGACTATAGCGTACAGAGCGCCGCTCTTGCCAACCGCAGCTTTCATCTGGATGCCGGTCGTTTTCTCTTCCCCGACATGACTTATGTTGAGATTCCGGGTAACGCCGTTGTTATGCCGCGCTCGTTCGAGAAGGATTGGGATAAGGGCAGCCAGGCGTTTGGCGTCTATCTGGGACTGCGCAAATTCAACCCCAAAGAGCGCAATGTCACAGTCGTCTCCGATCCAAGCAATGTCTCCGATGTCAACACCCGATGGGTGACGGCCACAACGGCGGAAAAGGTGCCGGATCTTCATCTCGACGGGCCGGAGGCCGATGTGCAGCGGTTGAGTTATGTCCTTAAACTCTTCTGGGAATCGGAACAGGAACAGCTCGGCGATTATGAATTGATACCGCTGGCAAGGCTGGAGAAAGATCAGGACCAGGTGCGTTTTTCCAGCCACTATATACCGCCATGCGTCTCGATCGGAGCTGACGAACGGCTTTTCGGCATTATCAAGGAGATTCGTGATCAGATCGGTGCACGCAGCCGGCAGCTGGAGTCCTACAAGCGCGACCGGGGTCTCCATTCGGCTGAATTTGGTGCGCGGGATATGGTTTACCTGCTGGCCTTGCGATCGCTGAACCGATATGCATCGCTGCTTGGGCACTACACTGCTGCGAAACATGGTCATCCCTGGACGGTTTTCGGGCTGCTGTGCCAGTTGATCGGGGAATTGACCACCTTTTCCGGAGATATCGGGTACACCGGAGAGGATCGCGAGGGGCAGCGCTTGCTGTCCGAGTACGATCACCACGATCTCGGGGCCTGTTTCGGATCTGCACTCGGGTTGATTACCCAACTGCTTGATCAGATCACGGCCGGACCGGAGCACATCATGCCCCTGCTCTACGACGGCACCTATTTCGGTACCGAACTGCCCCCTGCCATTTTCGACGGCCGCAACCGGTTTTTTCTTGTGGTTGAGACCGAATCGGCCCCGCAGGAGGTATTGCCGGCCCTGGAGGGCATTGCAAAACTCGGGTGCCGCGAGTCGCTGCCCATTCTCATCGCCCGCTCCCTTTCAGGGGTCGGCCTCGACCATCTGGAAACACCGCCCCAGGAACTGCCCCGGCGTGGTCATGCGCTCTACTTCCAGATCGATCACCATAGCGACCAGTGGGCTCAGGTTCAAAAAAGCAAAAATTTGGCGCTATACTGGGATACGGCACCGGAAGATATGAAAGTTGAACTTATGGTCGTGGGAAGGAGTTAGGATCGCCATGCGTTTGTCCGACTGCTTTATGGAAATCATTGCATATGTCACCTTTGTCATCCGAAGCGCTGAAAGTTCACCCATCGCTTACGAACAGGTGCGCAGCAACATGCAACGGTTGATTGCAAAGAGTGAAGCGCATTTGGAGGGGGGGCAGTTCACCCAAGAGGATTTCAACCTGGCCCGCTTTGCGGTCTTTGCGTGGGTGGACGAGAGCATTCTCTCATCGTCATGGGAGGGCAGATTGCAGTGGCAACGCGAACAGCTGCAGCGGCAATACTATCAGACCGCCGATGCAGGAGAACTTTTCTTCGATCGGCTCAATGCCATCGGTCCCCACCAGCGAGATGTGCGTGAAGTCTACTTTCTCTGTCTGGCGCTGGGATTTGCCGGGCAGTATTGCAACGAGGGTGATGACTTTCTTCTTGAGCAGCTCAGAACTTCCAATCTTAAATTGCTGATCGGAAGTTCGGTTGGCATCCCGAGTCTTGAAAAGGAAGATCTCTTCCCTTCGGCATACCCGCAGCAGAGAGCCGACGCGCCAGTTGAGATGCGAAAGGAGCGATGGTCACGTTTTACCCTTTTGTGTGCAGGTGCGCCCGTCGCTCTGTTCGGGGTTTTGTTCCTGATCTATAAATTTATTCTCGGCAGCATTGCGGGTAACCTCATTGGTACGGTGCAGTAGATGAAACAGATACTCAGAGTGGTTTTCAAAGGTTTTTTACTGCTGACCCTCCTGGCGTTGGTCATACTGCTGGTGTTCGGACTGGTGCTATGGATAGGGTGGTCCTGGTGGGTCGGTTTTTTTCTGCTGCTCGGATTGATCGGCCTGGTGCTGGGTGCCCTGGTCGTTCGCAAAGTGCTTGGGCGCCGGAGGGAACAGATGTTCGTTCACCAGGTGATTGCCCAGGACGAATCCATGCAAAAGAGCATGGCACCCGCCGAACAGGACACGGCCAAGGAACTTCAGGCGCGCTGGAAAGAGGCGATCGACGCCCTGCGCAAATCCCATCTGAGAAAATATGGCAATCCCCTCTACGTGCTGCCATGGTATATGGTCATCGGTGAAAGCGGCTCCGGAAAAACAACTGCCATCAAGAGTGCGCGTCTCTCCTCACCGTTTGCCGAGGTAAGCCACACCTCCGGCATCTCCGGAACCCGCAATTGCGATTGGTGGTTTTTCGAGCAGGCCATCCTGCTCGATACGGCCGGAAGATATGCGCTGCCGGTGGACGAAGGCAAGGACAAGGAGGAGTGGCAGAAATTTCTGACCCTGCTGGCCAGATTTCGAAAAAGAGAGCCCCTCAACGGACTGGTGGTGACGGTCGCCGCCGACCGGCTGGCCCAGGGAACGGTCGAAGCCCTCCTGGAGGATGGCCGCAATATCCGACGGCGCATCGAGGAGCTGACGCGGGTACTGGGTGCCAAATCACCTGTCTACGTGATGGTGACCAAATGCGATCTGATCCAGGGCGCCAGTCAATTCTGCAGTCAGTTGCCCGAAGATGCGCTGAACCAAGCCATGGGCTACCTGAATCAGGAGATGAGTTCAAACGCAAGCAACGTGATCGAAAAGACCATGCGCAGTGTGGGTGACCAGTTGCGCGATATGCGGCTCTTGCTGCTGCAGCGGATCAAGGACCGAAGTGCTGCAGCAGACATGCTTCTGTTCCCCGAAGAGCTGGAGAACCTGAAGGAGAAGATCAACGCTTTCGTATCGAGCATCTTTCAGGAGAATCCCTATCAGGAGACACCTCTTTTAAGGGGAATCTACTTCAGTAGCGGGCGACAGGAGGGGACCCCCTTTTCACACTTTTTGAATGCCTTGGGACTGATTCAGGCGCCGGAGGTGTTGAAGGGCACCAACATCGGGCTGTTTCTGCACGATGTGTTTGCCAAAATTCTGCCGGCCGATCGCCACTTGTTCAGGCCCACCCAGCACATGCAGGAGTGGCGTAAACTGACCCGCAACATGGGGCTGACCGCGTGGATTGCATTCATGGTGGCCGTGTGTGGATTGCTCAGCTACTCGTTTGTAAAGAATCTCACCGCACTCTCCGATGTGCGTAAAGAGTTCCAGAAGCCGGCGCTCCTCCAAGGGGAACTGCTGGCGGACGTGATCGTCATGGACCGCTTTCGTGAAGCGGTAGTCAAAGTGGAAGAGCAGAACCAAAGCTGGTGGATCCCCCGGCTAGGGCTTCGTGAAAGTCTTGAGGTCGAAGATGCGTTGAAGCAAAAGTACGTGGATCTCTTCCAAAAGGGGTTTCTCCAGCGGTTCGATAAAGCGATGAACGATCGTTTGACGCGATTCAGTCCAGAGACGCCCAGCGAGGTGTTCGGTGTCCACGTGACCCATCTGGTCCGCCGCATCAATCTTCTCAAAGCACGTATCGCTCAGCAGGAGCTATCGCAGTTGACTGCATTGGCTCAACCGGCCTATGCCTCCGCTGTCTTGGGGCGTGAGGAGATTATTCCTGAGATCCAACGAAAGATCGGCACCGACTATCTGTACGCCGTGGCCTGGGACCTTGATTCGAACCGCATCAACAATGAACTGACCGCTCTGCAGACCTGGTTGAAGCACCTGCTGACCATGGAGGGGGCAAATCTTAACTGGCTGGCTTCCTGGGTCAACCTCGATCCTTCCGTTGTCGGCGTTACCCTCTATGATTTTTGGGGAGGAAGTGCAGAGGCTGAACAGGCGACCGTACCGGGGGCATTTACGCAGGAGGGAAAAGCCAAGATCGATAAGACCATTGCAGAGATCGAATCCGCACTGTTCGATCCGCTGATCATCGCAGCCCATAAGGTAACCTTTGCCGATTGGTATCAAAACAAATTCATCAAGTCGTGGCAGTCATTTGCGTCCGAATTCGACCAGGGGCTCACACTGCTTAACGAACGGGAGCATTGGCAGGTGGTTGCCAAGCGTGTACCGACCGACAGCGGCCCCTACTTTGCGCTGATCGAGCGCGTGGTCGCCGAGTTTCAGTCCTTCGATCCGGAGGTGGCCATCCCCGATTGGGCCGGACTGGCCTATCTCTGGCAGGATATTCAGGATGAAGCCCGCTCCTCACACGCACCGGATCTTCAGAAGGCGGGGATCATACGAAAGGCGACCCGCAAGGTGACCTCAAAGATAAAGAAGGCCGAGCGCGCTTTTGGCGTAAAGGTGAGGAAACCCTTGGACGCCAAGGCGCAGCTGGATGCCACCAAGGCGATGGGGGCCTATCTGACATCCCTGGACGACATGGCCAAAGCGACCCAATCCAGAAAGGTGGCTTTCGATATGATGACCGCCCTCTATCAGCAGGATGCCTCTACCGGGGATTCACCATTTCTGGTGGCCACCCGGGCTACTGAGGATATGCGGGCCATCATGACCGACACCCAGAACGAGAGCGAAGCGCTTTTCTGGAACCTTGTTCAGGGCAATGTCCGTTTCATGCAAACCTACGCCAACCGTGAGACCTCATGCCATTTGCAGAGCCTCTGGGAAAAAGAGGTGCTGCTTGAGCTCCAGGATGTCAGTAAGGACACCAATATGGCACAGGTGATGATGGGCAGCAACGGGTATGCCTCGCAATTCGTCAAAGGGCCGGCAGCCCCGTTTGTGGCACGTAGTTTGAGCAAAGGGTACTATGCCAAGAAAATTCTTGCGCAGGAGATTCCTTTCGAGGCCGATTTCCTGCCCTATCTGAGCAAAGGCGCCCACGCCGCCCGACCGACCAAAAGCAGCTATCGCGTAAAGGTCAGGGCGTACCCCACCGACACGAACCGCAACGCCAAACTGCAACCCCACTCCACAGTACTGGAGATGCAGTGTGCTGATGACAGCACGCGGCTGGAAAACTTGAACTATCCGGTTGCCAAGACGTTCGTTTGGTCGCCGGGCAACTGCGGTGACGTTCTTTTCCGGATTTCGATAGGCAATCTGGTGCTGACCAAAACCTATACCGGGCACCACGCATTCGCGAAATTCTTGCACGATTTCAAAACCGGCCAGCGAACTTTTAAACGTAGCGAGTTTCCCAGCGAAGAAGCGGCTTTAAGGCGCATGGGCGTCAGCTATATCAAGGCCAAATATCAATTCCAGGGACAAAAAGCGGTTCTGGGGTTGCTTTACAGCGCCCCCGGGGCACCACCGCGGAAAATTGCAGCATGTTGGGACTAGGCCGACGAGGCAATATCTGGCGCTGGAAAGCGATTGGTAAACATCCGGCGGCAGCCGACTATATCAATGTCAATAGCGGTACGCCGATGATGGACGCCATCGCCGAGTGGATGACCAAAGGGTATACTGGTTTGCCGGCCGGCCGGCCGCCGACGAGTGGTCCTTACTCCTGGCGCTTCTGGTTCAGGGGAGCAAAAAAGGGAACTCTGGTTTGCGGTGTCGGGCGCGACTCCAGCGACCGCATCGGACGACCCTACCCCCTTCTGATTGTTGGAGAGGGGCCACTGAAGGGATGGGAGAAGCAATGGACGACGCTTCCTCTCGTGTTGACCAAAATATGGACCCATATCGAACGGATGGCAGCTCATCGTTATGCGGATATCCATGAACTGGGCGAGTCGTTAAGCCAACTCCTGCCACCCCATATCGAATCGGATGTATCCGAAGCGGTTGGCAAAGCGAAGGCCGATACGATCGACCCGGAGACGGTCGAACGGCATCTGCGCACCCTGAGAGAAGAGGGACGGGTATTGGTGCCATTGAACGACCGCGACGCGGCGGAACCCGAAATGGCCGCCGTGCATTGGCAAGGCGATCTTGGCGCCTGTTGCCCGGAAGTACCGAGGGCTGTTTTCCTTGGCGGCAACCCGCAGCGATCGTTCCTGGCCTTGATTCAGCAACCGCTTGCGATGACCGATTTCACCACTTTGTGGAGCGTTTGAACCTTTTATTGGATACGACACACCAATTCATAAAGGCTATCTATTTATGGAAATGAACACACTCGGCAAGACACCGATTTCAGACGATCAACCCACAGGATCGGACGTACGTTACGAGCCTGAGTTTGAAAAACTGCAGGCTGAAATTGACAAGTTGTCCTCCCCCTCGGCTGATAGTCAGGTGGATTGGGTTCTTGTCGAAAAGGCGTCCGTCGGGATCCTGGAGAAGAAATCGAAAGACCTCACCGTGGCGTGTTATCTGGCTGTCGCGCTGGTATGCAATCGTAAGATCGAAGGGATGGACGACGGTCTTGCGATCTTGAAAGACCTGCTTGAAACCTACTGGGACAAACTCTACCCACCCAAAAAGCGCATGCGCGGTCGAATGGGGGCCATCAACTGGTGGTTGGAGAGAACCCAAGCCGAACTGCAAAAAGGGAAGCCGGCGCCGGTGCCGGCCGAGATGTTCGAGAGAATAAAGGGCAACGTGAAGGGTATCGACGGGTTCCTCTCCGAAAAGATGCCGGATGCGCCGCTTTTACGCCCTTTGGAGCGCATCATCGATGGATTCCCGGTTGAAAAGAGTGATGCAGCGCCGGCTGAAACAGAGAGCGAAACGGCAGGCGCAGCTCCTGCTCCGGGCAGCAGTGACGCTCCCCGGGAGAATCGCAGCAGATCAACCGCACAGGACACGCCGGACCCGGCAGCAAGCACTGGAACCAGCGGAACCGAAGAGAATATCAGCGGCAGCATCACCAGCGCTGCTGAGGCACGTAAAGGGGCAGATGCCGGATTTCAGAGACTGCGCCAGGTCAGCCTCTTTCTGCTGCAAAACGATATGAAGAATCCACTGGCATATCGCTATCGGCGTATCGCCTCCTGGGGGAGACTGACAGCATTGCCGCCAAACACAGATGGGACGACTCAGATTCAGGCACCGGCACCCCAAGTGCTTTCATCGCTGGAGACGCTGCTGTCCGAAGGGAAACTCGAGGCCCTCGTTCAAAATGCCGAGCAGAAGGTGTCCCAGTTTATCTTCTGGTTCGACCTCAATCGATGGGTGGTCGAGGCGCTCAACGATTTGGGGGCCGGTTACCAGAACGCTTCGCTCGCCGTTTGCCAGGAGACCACCCTGTTGATGGATCGTCTGCCCGGCCTGGAGACACTTCAGTTTGCCGACGGCACTCCGTTTGCCGACCCTCAGACGTTGCAATGGCTGCAGGGGCTTGGGTCTTCCGGCAGTCAAGTCGGCAAAAAAGGGGGCGCTGCTTCAAAGGCAAGCGCCGACCCTTACGATGGATTCGGCGAGACGGTGAAAGAGGCCAGGTCGCTGGCACGTAAGAAGAAACTGATCGAGGCTGTTGAACTGTTGCAGGCTGAGATGCGACAGAGCGCATCCCAGCGAGAACGCATGCAGTGGCGATTGGCCATAGCGCGCCTTCTCATGGAGATGAAAAAAGCACAACTGGGCCTGCCCCATCTGGAGCAGATTATCGAGGATATCGACCGATTCAATTTGGAGATTTGGGAGCCGGAACTCGCCTTGGAGGGACTGACGACTGCATGGCAGGCATTCGGCTCGCAGAGCGATACCGATTACAAAGCGCGTGCTGCCGCTTTGCTGGAGCGTATGGCCAGAGTGAACCCGGCAGCGGCGCTACGTGTGGCCAAATAGTGTCAATCATATGGAGAGTGCGTAAAATCAGCTCGTCGAGCTTGTCAAACATTAACCCGTAGAAAGGGAGAAGTGTCATGGCCAAAGAAGGAACCGTTGCCCCCAAGGAGAGAGTCAATATCGTCTATCGACCGGCAACTGGTGACGCCAAGGAGGAAGTCGAACTGCCGTTGAAGTTGTTGGTCGTCGGAGAATTTTCCTCGCAGGAAGATGATCGCATGATCGAAGAGCGTGAACCCATCAATATCGATAAAGACAATTTTGACGAGGTGATGAGAGCCCAGGACCTGAAACTGGATGTGAATGTCCCTGACAAAATTTCCGGTGATCCTGACAAAGAGGTTGCTGTCTCACTCAAATTCGAATCGATCAAGGATTTCAATCCTGAAGCCATCGCTCAAAATACGCCTGAGTTGAATCAACTCCTTCAACTTCGCGAAGCGTTGAGTGCCTTGAAGGGGCCGATGAGCAATCGGCCTGAATTTAGAAAGAAGATTCAGGAAATCGTAAAAGACGACGCAGCTCGCGAGAAAATACTCAAAGAGCTCAACCTTGATAAGGAGTAGAAAGGGGGGTTTTCATGGCTGAAGAACGAGAAATGGAAAAGGCTGCGGCAGCCGAAACCCAGGCCGAAACATCAGTATCCCTGTTGGACGATATCGTCACTGCCACCAAGCTGAAACCGGCCGACGAAGGGTACGATATTGCCAAGAGGGGGGTCGAAGCCCTTCTGGGACAGCTGATCGAGCCCGGACGCAAGGTCGACAAAGTGTCCAACGCTCTGATCGACGAGTTTATCTCCGAGATCGACCAGAAGCTGAGTGCCCAGTTGGATGCCATCATGCACGACCCCGAAGTACAGAAGTTGGAGTCGGCATGGCGATCGCTCAAATTTTTGGTGGACCGCACCGATTTCAGGGAAAACATCAAAATCGAAATCATGAACGCCAGCAAAGAGGAACTGCTCGAAGATTTCGAAGACTCGCCCGAAGTGCCGAAATCGGGACTGTACAAGACGATCTATACGGCGGAATATGGGCAGTTTGGCGGCCAGCCGTACAGCAACATTATCGCCAATTACGACTTCGGCCCCGGTCCTCAGGATGTCAAGCTGCTCCAATATGTGGCGGCCGTGTCGGCCATGTCCCATGCCCCGTTCATAGCGGCGGCAGGGCCCCAGTTTTTCGGAGTGGACAGTTTCACCGAATTGCCCAACCTGAAGGACCTGCACTCCATTTTCGAAGGGCCCCAATACACCAAATGGCAATCGTTCAGGGAGTCCGAAGACGCACGCTATGTGGCCTTGACCACACCGCGGTTTTTGCTGCGACTGCCCTACGGGCAGGATACGCAGCCGGTAAAGAGTTTCAATTATGAGGAGGATGTCTCCGATTCCCATGATCGTTACCTGTGGGGGAATGCCGCCTTTGCGTTTGCCTCCCGGTTGACCGACAGTTTCGCCAAGTACCGATGGTGCACCAACATCATCGGCCCCATGGGCGGCGGTACGGTGGACGATCTGCCCCTGCATCAGTTTGAATCGATGGGGGCCATTCAGACCAAAATCCCCACTGAAGTGCTTATCTCTGAACGCCGCGAATTCGAGCTGGCCGAAGAGGGGTTTATTTCACTGACCATGCGCAAAGGCAGTGACAATGCCTGCTTCTTCTCGGCCAATTCGGTCCAAAAACCCAAATTCTTCGGCAACAGTGAGGAGGGCAAGGCTGCCGAACTCAACTACAAGCTTGGAACGCAGTTGCCTTACATGTATGTGGCTAACCGATTGGCCCACTACCTGAAAGTGATTCAACGCGAGAATATCGGAAGCTGGAAGGAGCGATCCGATCTCGACCGCGAATTGAACCAATGGATAAGGCAGTATGTTGCCGACCAGGATAATCCACCGGCGGCGGTGCGGAGCCGTAGACCCTTGCGACAGGCTCAGATCACAGTAGAAAGTGTGGAAGGAGAGCCCGGCTGGTACAAGGTTGGAATGAAAGTGCGTCCCCATTTTAAATATATGGGAGCCTTTTTTACCCTGTCACTCGTCGGAAAATTGGATAAAGAATAAAGACGAAAACTTATTAAAGGAGGAAACCTATGCCGACCCCAGCTTATTTGTCCATCGAAGGAGAGACCCAAGGCCCCATTACCCAAGGCACCTTTACCTCAGAAAGTGTGGGCAATACTTATGTGGAAGGGCACGAGGATGAAATTTTGGTTGAAGCTTTCAGCCATAATGTGACCATTCCAAGGGATCCACAAAGCGGTCAGCCCACAGGACAGAGGGTACACCAACCGTTGCAAATCACTAAGGTGTTCGACAAGTGTTCTCCGATGCTCTACAACGCGCTGACCTCGGGCGAAAAAATGAGCAAATGTGAACTCCATTTCTATCGCACCAGCACAGCCGGGCAACAGGAACACTACTACACAATCGAACTGGAAGATGCCATTATCGTTGATATCGTTGCATACATGCCTAATTGCCTGGATCCTGGACAAGCCCATTATACGAACATGGAGGATGTCTCTTTCAGCTATCGTAAAATCACCTGGCGTCATGAGGTTGCCGGCACAGAAGGTTCGGATGACTGGCGCGCACCAAAAGCTTAATGAGCTGTTAGAAGTTTTCCCTCTGGCTGCCGGTTAGCAACAGCGGCCAGAGGGAAAGCGTCCGCTTAATCAAACAGGGATCCCGTATGCAAGAGCATCGATTACTGGACCGCATCCGCCTTGCAATGAAGAATCCCAGCCGCAGGGTGACCCAAGACCCGAAACAGATGATCCGTTCGGTCCAGGAGCATCTCCAACGTATTCTCAATACGCGGCAGGGCAATGTGCCCATTGCAGATGATTACGGTATTCCGGATTTTACCAATTTGATGAGCGGATTTCCCGAATCGAGGCGTTCCATCGAACGGACCATTCGAAATACCATTCAGTACTATGAACCGCGATTGCAGGGGGTGCGGATCACTTTTCTGGATCAGCATGATAAAACACTGACAATCAGTTTTCAGATCTCTGCCCAGTTGGTGCTGCCGGGACATAAGGACCCGGTTACTTTCGAAAGCGTCCTGGATGCCGGTGGCCACTTTGAAGTGAAGGGTTGATTGCCATCAATACGGCGTTGTTTCGAAGCAATGATCTCGGCGAATACAGCAATTGCAACTGTGGGGATGGAAGCAGCAACCATTGTGATGGAATGCGATATTCATTATGTTCAACCAATACTTCCAGAATGAACTGGGCAACCTGAGAGAGCTTGGCGCTGAATTTGCCCGTCGTTATCCGGCCGTAGCGCCGATGCTCAGCGGTATGTCCACAGATCCGGACACGGAACGCTTGCTTGAAGGTGTTGCGTTCTTAACGGCAATGCTGCGTCAACGGCTGGACGATGATTTTCCCGAGATTATCCAAGAGCTGTTTCAACTCATTTGGCCGCACTACTTGAGGCCTGTTCCGTCGACATCCATCGTAGATTTTTCTCCCAAATCGGGTTTGAAGCAGACGGTTCGAGTCCCCCGGGGGGTTCAGCTGGCCTCCGAACCGGTGGAAGGCACGCCGTGCTTTTTTGCAACCTGTTACGATGTTGATGTCCACCCACTGGTACTTGAAAAAGCGACCTTTGAGGAGAAAGCAGGTAAATCGCCGACGATCCGGCTTGGATTTGCTCTGCAAGGGGTCCAACTTGACGAGTGGCGACCCGAGACCCTGCGCTTGCACCTGACCGGCGATTCGAGCCAGTCATCCGATATCTATCTTCTCCTCTCCCGTTATGTGAAGCGCATCGTTCTTACTCCCGAAGGAGGTGGCGAAAGTTGCCTCCTCCATCCGGATAAGCTAAAACCGGCCGGATTCGGGTCGGAGGATGCACTGCTTCCCTATCCAACGCAGGCCTTTCCCGGCTATCGTATTATCCAGGAGTACTTCATTCTACCCGAGAAGTTTCTATTTCTCGAACTGGAAGGATTTCACCAGTGGAAAAACCGGGGAAGCGCAAGTCAATTTGAAATTTGTTTTGAACTCAAAGATATCCCTTTTGCACGCCCAAGGGTGCGCAAAGACAATTTCGCCCTTGCCGCTACGCCGGTAATCAATCTTTTCTCTCACGACGCCGATCCGATTCGAATGGACCACCGAAAAAGCGAGTATCTGGTCAGGCCGGCGGGCAGCAACGACCGCAATTTTCAAGTCTACACGATAGAGAGCGTGACCGGTTATGTGCAGGGGACAGCCCAGGAGCGCGTTTACACACCCTTTGAGATGTTTTCGCCCAATCCGGATGCCGATCCCACTTTCCACATGAGCATCCGGCAATCTCCGGTGCGGCAAGGGTTCGATTTCTATCTCTCCGTCGCCTATCCGCCAGGTTCAGGCGAACCACCGCCAGAGACTCTCTCCATCGGACTGCAATGCACCAATGGGGTGGCGCCCGAAGGGCTTCAGATCGGGGATATTCGAAACCCCACCAGCAGTACACCGGAGTTCGTCGAGTTCAGAAACATCATACCGCCCACAGCCGCTATCGTGCCGCAGTTGGGGCGCAACTTGCACTGGAAACTGCTCTCCCATCTTTGCCTTAACTATCGATCTTTGGCCAGTGCGGAGAACCTCAAGGCGCTTCTTGAGCTTTACAATTTCGAAGAGAACAGGGACCGCCCTGCCTTTTTGGCAAATCAAAAGAAGGTGGCTGGCATCGAAGAGGTGTCGACCCGGACCTCGGACAGGTTGGTTGATCGCGTTATCATGCGCGGCCGCGAAATCCGTCTTAATCTCCGCCAGGACAATTTTGCCGGCGTTGGGGATCTCTTTCTTTTCGGTTCGGTGCTCGACCATTTTCTCGGTCTGTACGCATCTCTGAACACGTATACCCAGTTGACTGTCAAAGAGGCTCTAAAAGGAGAGGTGTATCAATGGCCGCCGCGCATCGGAGTGCATCCGCTCATTTAAATAATGGGTCTGGAAAAGATACTTTACAGGCATTGTTGAACAAAGCCTCCTCCTTCTCTTTCTTCCAGGCCATACGATTGTTGCGCCATCTGTCCGCGGCAGGGACGGACGCTTTCGATGCTGAGGCAGGCGCCACAATCTCTATCAGGCCCAATCTCTCCCTGGCCTTTCAGCCGTCGGACATCGAAAAGATCGAAGCGTTGGAGGGGGATAGGGGCTATCGTATTACAGCCAACTTTTTAGGCCTTTACGGTACAGCTTCACCATTGCCGACCTTCTATACCGAAGATCTGCTCGCAGAGGAAGCGCAAGACGAAACGGTATGTCGTGATTTTTTAGACATCTTCAACCAGTCGCTCTATGATCTGCTCTACCAGGGGTGGCTCAAGTACCGGCAGTTTTTCAACATCGCCGAAGCTAAAAATGATGCCTATCTGGAGCGGCTCTATTGTCTACTTGGATTGGGAGCCGAACCCCTGCGTCGTTCCCAGGATATTCCCGGCGGCGATTACAGGCTGTTGAGATACATTGGCCTCTTTACCCAAAATCCCCGTTCGGCTGCAGGATTGGGTGCCATGCTCAGTGATGCGTTGGGCGATACGCCACTGGAGATTGTTCCGTGTATCCCGCGCAAGGCGAGCATCCCACTTCCCCAGAGGATGCAGATGGGGCTTTCAGGGAGCCAGCTTGGAATCGACAGTTATCTGGGTGAGGAGATCGCTGATCGCATGGGGAAATTTCGAATCCAGGTCGGCCCTCTCGATCAAGCCGGTTTTTTGCGGTTCACACCAGGAAACGAAAGCTATGACACACTGGTGTCTCTTACCGAGAGCTACCTCGCCGATCCGTTGGTATATGAAGTGGAATTGATCCTGGGCGCGCACCAGGCACAAACCGTTGCATTGGGAGACCCGGTAAGGTCTGTGTTGGGCGTGACCTCATGGGTTTTTTCCGAGGCACATCTTGGGGAGGTGCGCACACGCTTTAACATCGATCGCAATTAAAGGACGTATTCCGTTTCGTCCATATCCCTTCGATTTCCATTGCTCAAGAACACCAAGGAGGAGAAACTATGGTTTCCGTGGATATCAAATCACTGCTTCGCCGAATGAACAGTTACTGTACCAACAGCCTGGAAGGGGCTGCCGGCTTGTGCGTTTCGCGCACCCACTATGAGGTGACGGTGGAGCATATGATGACCAAATTGCTGGAGGATCAACAGGCCGACCTGTCACTCATTCTGCGCCACTTCGAGATAGACGCAGGACGTTTTCGAAAAGCGTTGTCCGATAGCCTTGAGATATACAAAACCGGAAACGCTGCCAAACCGGTTTTTTCTCCACTTCTGCTCGAATGGATGCAGGAGGCATGGCTCACCGCTTCCGTGGATCTGGATGAGGCACGTATCCGCTCCGGGGCACTGTTGCTCTCTTTTCTCAACCACCCCCATCAGTTTGCCAATGGCGGGTATGTGGACCTTCTCGGTGAAATCAGCCGCGACGCCTTGATGTCTGGTTTTTGGGATATGGTCAAAGGCTCATCTGAAAAAACGATCAGAACCACCGAGGAGGAGGGCGTGGCCGCAGCACCGGGCGAGGCAACGGCCCTCAAACGGTTTTGCACGGATTTTACCGAAAAGGCAGCGGCCGGCGAGATCGACCCGGTCTTCGGGCGTGACCGTGAGATAAGGCAGATGGTGGATATACTGGCGCGGCGGCGAAAGAACAATCCCATCGTTGTTGGCGAGGCAGGTGTTGGAAAGACAGCGGTGGTGGAGGGCTTGGCCTTACGAGTGGTGGAGGGTGATGTGCCTGAACTGCTTAGCGATGTCTCCATTGTCGGTCTCGATATGGGGCTGTTGCAGGCCGGCGCCGGGATGAAAGGCGAATTTGAGAATCGCCTCAAGTCGGTAATGAATGACATTAAAGCCTCGGAAAAGCCGATCATCCTCTTTATCGATGAAGCCCATACCCTGATTGGGGCCGGCGGCACGGCGGGCATGAGCGATGCCGCCAACCTGCTCAAGCCGGCACTGGCCAGGGGCGAACTGCGCACGGTGGCAGCCACGACCTGGTCTGAGTATAAGAAGTATTTTGAAAAGGATGCCGCCCTTGCCCGGCGGTTTCAGCTCGTCAAACTCGATGAGCCATCAGAAGAGATTGCAAAGCTCATTCTCCGAGGGCTCAAGGAGAAGTACGAGGCGGCCCACAACGTGGTGGTGCGTGATGACGCCATCGAGGCGGCCGCTGAGATGTCCAGCCGCTACATCTCCGGCCGGCAACTGCCGGACAAGGCAGTGGATCTGTTGGATACCAGCGCCGCCCGTGTCAAGGTTCTGCTCAGCGCCAAGCCGGATGTGGTCGAAGATCAGGAGCGGCGCATCCAGGCCCTGACGCGCGAGCTCGATGCCATCGCCAGGGACAAGCAGCACGGCATCGATGTCGATACGGAGCGTGTAGAGACGCTCACCGGTGAGAAGGGAGAGTTGGAGAAGAGATTGGAAGAGACCCGGAAGCGATGGCTTGAAGAGCAGGCCCTTGCAAATAGGGTGATCGAAATCCGGAAACGTCTGGTCGAGACATCCAAGGCCGGTGAGGATATTGAACCCATCAAGGCCGAGCTTGACCAAAGCTCGGAGGCGCTTGTAAAGATCCAGGGTGATGCGCCGCTTGTGCGCACGGAGGTGGATCCGGATGTTGTGGCCAAGGTGGTGTCGGACTGGACCGGCATCCCCCTGGGCAAAGTGATGCGCGACGAGGCGCGCAACATCATCAACCTGGAAGAGAATCTGCAACAGCGCATCAAGGGGCAGGACGAGGCACTGGGCGTCATTGCCCAGACGGTCAAAGCTGCCAAATCGGGCCTCAAAGACCCCCATCAACCGCTGGGGGTTTTTCTGCTGGTGGGTCCTAGCGGCGTTGGAAAGACCGAAACCGGTCTGGCCGTTGCAGATCTTCTGTTCGGTGGCGAAGGCTTTATGGTCACCATCAACATGAGTGAATTTCAGGAGAAGCATACGGTAAGCCGGCTCATCGGGTCGCCTCCCGGGTATGTGGGATACGGCGAAGGTGGCGTGCTGAGTGAGGCCGTAAGGCAGCGTCCCTACTCTGTGGTTCTTCTGGACGAGGTGGAGAAGGGGCATCCCGAAGTGATGAACCTCTTTTACCAGGTGTTCGACAAAGGGATGCTGGCGGACGGTGAAGGTCGTGAGATCGATTTCAAGAACACGGTAATTTTTCTGACCAGTAATTTGGCAACGGACGTGGTGACCGAAATGTGTTCAGGAGAGGAGCCGCCCCCTCTGGAGGTGTTCGGTTCGGCCATACGGCCCATTTTAAGCAATCACTTCAAGCCGGCCCTTCTAGCCCGCATGAACGTGATTCCCTACAAGATTTTGTCACCCGACATTCTCAAAGATATCGTCATGCTCAAGCTGAACAAGTTGGTCGCGCGAATGAACCAGACCCACAAAATCGGCTTGAGTTACTCACCGGCTGTCGTGGACCAGATCGCCGCACGATGCACAGAGGTAGAGACCGGCGCTCGCAATATCGATTACATCATGAATGGTAGCGTCATGCCGCGAATGTCCCAGGAGATATTAACCTATATGATGACAGGTGAAATGCCATCGGCGGTTACGCTCGATTTGGATGAGAATGGCGGTTTCACGGTCGTATTCGGAGGGTGAGCACTCCTCCGCCACGAGTGGTGCAGGGATGCGCTTATGGTCACCTGAAAGCGTTCAAGGCCCACTGAAAGGACGATGATATGAAGGCTGTTTGGTTGAGTGCCCTGTCGGTTCCGGAGCAAGAGGTGAGATTGCTGATGCAGAAAATGCAAACCTATGGTTTGTCGTGCTCGGGGCATCAATGGAAAGATGACCTTCAAAACATGGCCTGGATGGGGCCTATGGATGAGCTGTGCGATCCCCAGACGGCCATTTGGGCCATCATGGGGACGACAGAGGCGTTTCAACATCCGGAGACCCGCTATGGCCTCTCCCTTCTGGCCATCTGCGTTCAGGCCCGGAAGGGGGCCGGTTTTCCAATTGTGATATTGCAAAGCGGCGGGGATCCGATCCCAGCAGCCGAGCTTCCGTCGCCTCTTCAACGTGCCATTGTGCTCCCGGCAGCCGATGCCGGCACGCCAGCCAAACTTGTCGCCAAAGCCCATGCCAAGGTGCCGGAATTGCAAAGCGCTTACCATATCAATATGGTTGGCAATCCTCAATTCGGTCAATGGTTTGAAGTCAGGCCCACATCGGATGTCTGGCAGGGGATTATATTTGGCGTCGATGAGGCCGAGATCAAATTCCAGGCAGTCGGACCCGGTGGCGAACTGCCCAAAACGAGTACGCTTCACTATCCCATGCAAGGCCTTCAAATCGACTTCAAGGAGAAGCAGTATGCGGCATGGGCGGTGCGCAATGAGATCAACATGGTGGAATCATACTTTGTAAAGATCGAGGGCGCTCCCGGTGCTCTTCTGTTTGGGGCCTTCTCTGAAGAGAGCGAAGCGGAGATGTACCATATCCAGTTGAAGTAGCTATGTAGAGGAGAATACTCCAAGGGGCATAGATGCCTGCGAGCAGCAAATCTACTCTGAAACATCACTTTAGGGCGGGAGCAGGGATGGCATCGTAAATGACCAGCGCCTCGGCACCATTCCTTTTTTTACTTGACAATATGGTATCTCCTGAATAAGTACCCAAGCTGAAGTTAGGCTCAAACCAAGCAGTTACATACCGATCTGCCATTGAAATCTTCCCATCGGATCGAAGATGGGATTCGGAAGTTGGAAAAGCACACCGTAGCTCTCTTTGAGCATATCTGATAAATCAACCCACCTTGTGAACGGCCACTTTTATTTGGCCGCACGACGAAAAACTGAGTTGCAGTGGACATTCAGGTCACTTCTTGCCGGCCGCATCTGGTTTGCCGGCATGGTATCTGACGCATAGAAGTTGTTGGCTTGCTGTTTGTCCCGGCATCCATGAGGAAGACGTGTGAAAAGAAGAGACGGTTTCACCCTTTTAGAGCTTTTAATGGTGATGTTCATCCTCTCATTGGTCACCATTGCTGCACTGCCGGTTAACAAATGGCTTCGGTCGCAAGGCGTAAAGCTTGCGACCGAACAGTTGCGTGGAGATCTGCAGTTGGCGCGTCTGATGGCTATAAAGCATAGGAAGTCATGCTCCATTGAGGTAAATACGCCATCGATCAATCGTTATTCGAATTCGCTTAACCATCAAATGGTGGATTTGGCAACATATCGGGGCGGGGTCCATTTCATGATCAAAGGGCCGGGCGGGGGCGTCGCCTCCAAAACCATCACGTTTAATCGCAGAGGCATGGCGATGTCCATCGGTTCAATATTTCTATCAGATAGGGATGGAAGCAATATTTTCCGAGTAAGAGCGATGCCGCCTGGCGGCATTTCTGTATTTCGATGGAGCGGCAATGGCTGGAAATAGTATTGACAGGGGGAAACGACAGCGATCGAAATGGACGGTGCCGGCCTGCAATAGGCGCGTGCAGGTAGGGTTTACACTGTTGGAAGTGCTGATCGCTTTGACGGTCGGGATCGTCGCCATTGGATCCGTCTATTCGGTTTATGTCTCTCAAATGAAGGCTAGCCGCAACAACGGACTGCGCCTTGAGTTGCAGCAAAACTTGCGGGGGGCGTTGGTCATTATAGCCCAAGAGATACGATATGCAGGATTCGACCCCGAAGATAGCGGGCGGTTCGGTCTCGTCGATGTTCGCCGGTATGGCCTTGTTGGCACGGGACTCGACCCGGAAGGCCAGCCGGCACTGTTCTACACAGTGGATCTGGACGAAAACGGGGATCTGGACGAACGCAATCGCAATCGAAACAGAGAGCACTGCAACTTCAGGATACGACAGGATAATAACATCGGGAGGCGCTATTTAGCATGGGACAACGGCGGCGGCCGGCAGCCATTGTCGGAAAATGTCTGCGCCTTGGGGTTGGCCTACGGTGTCGATGCGGACATGGATGGCCGGTTGGATAGCTGGGGGAGCGGCCCACACGCCGTCTGGGCTGTTGATTCAGATAATGACAACATGCTGGACCTGCATATCGATTCGAACAATGACGGTATTATCGACGTCAGAGATGATGCTAATAAGGACGGTCGTATAGGACCGGAAGACGGAGGTGTCATCGATCCGGCAATTCCGCTGGATAGAATAAGAGCGGTCCGGGTCTGGTTGCTCGCAAAGAGCGCCTTTCAAGTTGAGGGCCATTTCGATAGATCCCCCCATGTTGTTGGTGACCAGGTGATAAGGCCGGTCAACGACGGGTACATGCGAAGGGTATTGGAGACCATCGTCGATGCAAGGAATATGTAACATAGACGCTACGAATACCCCGGTAACGAATAATCACAACATATGTCCTTCCGGCGAAAGCAGGAATCCAGTTGGTTCCTGGTTCCCGGAACAAGTCCGGGATGACGAAGGGTGGCCTGTTTAATTGCCGGTTTTATATCTGCTCAAACAACTTCATCGTATCTCATCACGGATGAGCGGAGCGGATATAAGACGTTTGAGGCAGGAGAGAGGATTGCTTTACTTTGATTGGTGAAATCGCTTTTTCAAGAAAAAGAGAAGGGCAGAGCGGCTTGTCGTTGATTGAAGTGATGATGGCATTGACCATCTTCACGATTGGTATTTTGGCCGTTGCAGGTATGCAGGGGGTCAGTATGAAAACCATTGGCAAGGCCAATTGGAATACCCGACAATCGGTTTGTGCAGCCAGCCAAATAGAGAGCATATTGACCAAGGCGTATGATCATCCGACTTTGGTAGATACCGACAATGGTTATGAACCTGGGGTGCCAGACCACGGCCCGTATGCGATGGATGGGGGACCGGCCACCATCGAGTGGGAAATTCAAGACGATTTTCCGGTGCACGGCACCAAACGCATAACGGTCACGGTTCGCCCGATCAACGGAAGTGGTTCGATGGCACCTTCGATTTTCGAGTATGTCAAGGCGAGTGAATATTAGTTCGTGCTTCAAGCAAACGGTTCGCTGCCTGGATGTTTCGTCGTTAACCCGGCAATCAAATACACTTAGAATCTTCATCCCAGCGAAAGCAGGAATCCAGTTGGTTCCTGGATCCCGGATCAAGTCCGGGATGACGTAGGTTGGTCTATTTTTTGGCCGGGTTAATAAGATGTGCACTGAGCATATTCAGTTGGTGGAAAGGCAGATGACGTGGCAATCTATTCAGGTCAACATTGGAAAAGCGATAACGGATCCGTGCTGGTTACAACACTGCTGGTCCTCTTGGCGATTACAATTTTAGGGGTTGCCAGTATCAATACGAGTGTTGTCGAGTCCAAAATTGCGCGAACAGAAAAAGAGGTGAGGGAGACCTTTTATCTCTCAGAAGGTGCAGCAATGGAGTGTATCCAGAGACTGATCGGTACCGATCCGGTCGACAAAAACGAACAGTTTCCTTTCTGGATTCACTCGAAGAGAGAGGCAACGGGACTCGGTGTCAATTTTCGCTACCCAAAGGATTGGGATGTGGATGGAAAGGGTGAAGACAACGGGCTGATAAGCCCAATGGGCAATGAAACCTACATGGCTGCTGTAGAGTGGGGGGTCGCCACCGGTGGCTCTTTAGTTCAGACAGGATCAAGACTTTATCAGAACAGAGCTTACGGGTTATGCACCCGATACGATATCAACAGTGTCATCGAAATCGGATACTATATGCGCTATTGATGGCGCTGACAGGGAGATGATGAATTTGTGCCATACTCATTTTCGTTACATTCGTTTCTGCTTGAGGTTGCTGAGATTTTTTTCCATGGCGATCCTGGTCATGGCGGTGCCGACGCCCTCCCAAGGCGTTGAGATAAGCGATAGTCCCCTGGATATCCACATCGACGCTCCCCCTCCCAACGTGATGATTGTGTGGGACAATTCAGATAGCATGGATTGGGAGTTTGTCACCAACGAGCGCGGAGGCGTCTTTTCCGGATGCCACTATCTGTTCCCGGAAGATGCCTATCATCCCGCTGCGGATTATGCAGAGGCGGGCCTCAGCTCCTTGGCCCGGGAGCAGCGCTATCTGTGGCGATCGCAGTGGAGTGGTTATAACCGGCTCTACTACCGGCCGGATGTGAGTTACGAACCATGGCCGCAGACGGATCGATTCAATTTTAAAAATGCCCGCCTGCAGCGTCCCCTCTCAAATCCTGCGTGCCAGCGAGGGGAGTGCGCGCGATTCCGGATGAGCGCCCCATTCATTAAATTACGTTGTGGTGGAGATGAAGTTACCATCCCCAATGCACACTATTTCATTCTGGACGATCGAAACGGAGACGGTACCAGAGGCTCCGGTGAGTCAATCTATCTCGTGGCATGGCAGGACGAAGACAATGACGGTCAATTGGATCTGTCCGGTCGTTTGATTGATGATCGGCGGCGATACTTCCGGTTCAATGATGATGGCGACCATCTCCTCGAAGACGATGAACTCTATGCCGTGGTGGATGAGGCGGAGAAGAACAACGTCCGCCCTCGGGTTTTGGACGACGAGGGAAGGGTGGTGCGTTATTGGACCGACCGTGAGGAGTTACAGAATTTTACGAACTGGTTCAGCTACCACAGGAAACGGTTTTTTGTTTCAAAAGCCGCAGTAGCCACAGCTATTCTCAATGCCCGCCAGTTGAATATCGGTCTGTATGCCGTCAATGGCGCTCCGCGAATTGGCGTCTTGCCGGTTCAGGTGAGCAGTACGGAAGAAAATAGCGGTGGGCAGGTGATACTCGACCATAGTGAGGAGCTGCTTGATGAACTTTATGCGTCCCGCTGCCGGGGCCCTGCCGCCATTCGCGATGCCCTGCTTGAAGTGGGGCGCTATTTTAAAAAGGGTGACAGATCCGGGCTGGGGCCCTCTCCTTATCAATTGAGCGCTCAGGGCGGCAGTTGCCAGAACAGTCATGCGCTCCTCGTTGCCGGAAGTTATTGGGACGGTTCTGTCTCGGGAGTGGGAAATGAAGACGGCTACCAGGGGCGGCCATTTGCCGACGGTTGGAGCGACACCCTGGCCGACATCGCCATGCACTTTTACACAACTGATTTGGCGCCGGGATTGGAAGACCAGGTTCCGGCAAGGGGATGTGACGACGTCTCCCACCAGCATCTGGTGACCCATGGTATATGGATAGGCGGTCCCGGGACGATAGATATAGAAGCGCTTCTTCCAAATGGTCGGATGGGTGCCGACCCTCATGGTGAAGGACCGTGTCTGGAAGATGTGTTGACAACCGTGCCGGCATGGCCGCAGCCTTTGCCGGGACAGGCATCGACCGTTGATGATCTGTTCCATTCCGCTGTAAACGGTCGTGGCTTCTTTTATACAGCCGCTCACTATCACAGTATGGGAGCGGCAGTAGGTCGCGTGATGGACTTCATCAGTGAACACTCGGCATGGATAGGCAAAGAGCATTACGGCCCGCAAGTGGTTCACTCAGATGCTATCTACAAAGTGAGTTACCACTCCGATAATTGGAGGGGAGATGTCCGGGCGTTCGATTATGATGTTTCAAGCGGTGACACCGGCAAAATGCGATGGAGCGCGGCGTCTCGCCTTGACGCTTCAGGTACCACCTATGACACGCGTCGCATTGTCACCTTCGGAGGCATTTGGCGTGATCCGCAGGGGATCCCTTTTCGCTACGCCGATCTTTCGGAAGAGCAGAAACGATCCTTGGGGTCGGATCTGAACCATGGGTCAATTGCCGATGACAAGGCTAAATCGATGCTCAATTACATCAGGGGGTTGGATACGCCTCCATATCGCATTCGTTCGGGGCGTATGGGGGACATCGTCAACAGTGTACCGGTTCTTGAGGGAGAAACGCTGTTCGTTGGAAGCAATGACGGTATGTTGCATGCATTTGATATCGACAACGGCGAAGAGCGGTTTGCCTATGTGCCTCATCTCGTTTTCGAGCAGCTCCAAGAACTCGGTTCGCCTGGTTATGTCGGCAAACATCGCTTTTTTGTAGACGGCTCCCCATATGTGGGTGAGGTACTTGAAGGCCTCTATCGGCGGAAAACCTATCTGGTCGGCGGGTTGGGCAAAGGGGGAAGGGGATACTTCTGCCTTCTGATCGGAAGTCGTCAAAGAGATCTGGCTGGAGCGCAATTCGGACCGTACCGACAGACATTCAGTGTTGATGATTTTAGTTCGGCATCATCGGAGCGAGAGATTTGCCAGATAGCGAAATGGGAGTATCCGCCACCAGATTTCAGCGATGATGGGGCGGATAACAATGGTAACGGCGTGCAGGATGAGCCTGGTGAATCGGACCCGGATATGGGTTTCAGCCTGGGACGAGGCTATGCCGTAAATGCCAACGCATCTGACGGGACCTACCGCAGCGTGGTCATTTTTGGAAACGGTTACAACAGTTCCAATGGAAAGGCGGTCTTATATGTGTTGCGGGCCTCCGACGGGGTGTTGATTCGAAAGATCGACACCGGCGCCGAAGGGGATAACGGCCTATCCGTACCTGCACTTGTCGATGTGAATGGGGACAGATGCGTGGATTACATCTATGCCGGTGACCTGAAAGGCAATCTTTGGAAATTCGATCTAAGGGATGAACGCCCCCATCGTTGGGGGGTGGCTTATGGAGACGACGCCAATGGCGATGGCGTGATCGATGCCACCCAAGGAGATATTCCCGCCCCGGTCTTCCAGGCCTCCGGGCAGCCGATTACCGCAAGACCGGATGTGATGGCCATGATGAATGCATGCGCGCCCCAACTGCATGGGAATATGGTGATATTCGGTACCGGGCGCTATTTGGGCAAAATGGATCGGAGCGATAGTCGCCAGCAGAGCATATTCGGCATTTGGGATTATGGCGATGATGGCGATGATAGCGAGTATCTGGGGGCACTCTCCGATAGATCCTTCGGTGAACTGGACAGCGGTCTGAAGCTTTATCGAATTTCTGCTATAGAGCAATATTCACAAGCGGGTGAGACCTTCCGCAGGTTGAGCGAATGGGAACCCGACTATGCGACCTTGGAAGATACGGAGGATGGCGATGGCGTGAGTATCAACAACGAGGGCGATGCAAAGGCACCCAATCCGAAGCGATATGCAGGATGGTACTTCGATTTTCCGCAATCGGCCGATTCACAGACGCAGCCGGCTGAAAGGGTGATCGGAGATGTAGTCATTCGTGGCGGAAATGCCGTTGTCGCCTCCTATCGGCCCAGTGGCAGCGTTTGCGATTGCGGCGGATCGTCCTGGCTCTATATCCTCAATGGATGCGGTGAGGGGGCTACCAGCCAAGATTGCGATACCCAGACGCCGCTGCCTAAAAGGTATCCGAACCGTCTCTATTCTAATATGACGATCATCAAAGAGAACAGAAGATCCGAACTGGATTATGTTATCATCGGAGATCAACAAGGAGAAACGATTCAACAACCCTTTTTAGGAGAACAATGGGGCAAGATCTTCTGGCACCAGAGTGCAGATCAATGAATGGCTATTATTACGGTTCAGCGGTTTTGGAAGATCAACACCGATTATATCCGTCAGTTCACATGCTATCTCTGATTATAATCTCTCCTCGAAAATAGTCTTGAAAAAGGCGCTATACTTAAAATGGTGAACCATGGCCACACGGTTAGGTAACAGAGGCACGCAGGTCCTCGGTACCATGGTGATGGCAATTGACACCCACATTCCATTCCATTATAGTGAAACCATTACAAATATCATTGCCAGTACCGTATTGGCTGATTCCGCCCTTAGGGAGTGAGACCAATTGGCAACGGTGCTGGCCCCATGCATATAGCGAGCTGCCCGGCGAGGTGGCCGTTCAAACGACAGAGATCAAGATAGCGCTATGAGCACCACCCCATCTTCAGGCAGTCCGGAGAGAAGCGCAGGCAATGACGCAATGACGACTCCGGGAGATCCGCGGCAGATTCTGCTGATCGAAATGCTTCACCTGCTGGGCCTTTTTCTGAACCATGCCCGGTATGCCAAAGGCGCACGGGCCACAGCGGTCATGTTCGACCAGATCATCCAACGTTTAAAGACGATTAACAAGCTACCCGGGCATGACGGTGGACTGATCTTGCGGCGTATCGCCAGTAAGGCAAGAACATCTGCCGGGAAGCAAGACTACCATATCCTGTTTGGAGATATGGCCTTTAGTGGATCGGAAGCATCCGTCAACAACAGCAAAACGCATAAGAATACCGGACACCTCTCCGCTGCATTGGAGCAAACGTTCGGCTATTTGGTGGAGCAGGGCATATCGGCACTCTTTATCCAACTGCCTGGCGACTCGCCTGAGCGGATCGATCAGTTGCGATTGGCTTTCAATATTATTGCCCGCTATCATCACGCGGTAGAGAACAATGCTTCCATCACGTTTCGCTATTTTGGACGCGCCATGACCATTCCGCTGATCAAAGATCGTCGGGGAAGGCCGGATCCAAACTTAACCCTCGTTGCAGGCCTCAACAGCCTATCGGCAATGAACATGCGTGAACTCCTGAAACAGGCCGAAGCGTTCAGTATGCTTTCGGGTGATTCGCCGTCTGAACTACAACTGTTTAGCGACTACAATCAGGTGTTTCGTGTGAGAAGCCTGAGAGCCCAGCTTGTTCGGCCTTTGGTGGAAATCAACAACCTGCCCTGGATGGCATTGAATGGAAGTGATCCAGGGAGCCATGAATCTAAGCGAAAAAACAGGTGCTGTGACGGACAGGATAGACCCGTCGAGGAGAATCAAGCAGCTGCAGAGAAGGAGCAGGTGAGCGAAGTGCTCTCCCCGCAATACCTGTCGGTTTACGTGGATCAAGCGGATCGGCAAGTGGCCGAGGCGATGGAGATGATATTCGGCACTGAGGTGCTTGGGTGTCGATCCCATGAAATGGGGCAATATCTCGGGGCGGCCACCAAATTGTTGCAAACAATGGAGGCAGATCAGGTCGATGCCGTTCCGATGGAAAAATTGATAGATTTTCTCTACAATCGGTTAGATCAACTTCCCGAAGGGCTGTTGGATGAGCTGAATCCACAACGACAAGGCCTGAAGATAGAAGAGGAGGGGAAAACCTTCCTGATCGGCATGATCCATCCCAAACTGCTCGATCTACTCGGATCGATAAAGGAACGGGTGCTGACCCAGCAAAAACTGGATTCCGTGAAGTCCCTTTCCCGGGAGTTATGCTCGGACAGGGCCCGCTATTTGCCGGAATGTTTCGATATCGCCGAAGACGACACTCCTGACGTCCTAAAGATGCTCAGATTCTGTTTGGGGAGCAGGGGGAGATTGAATCGACAGCAGTTTAATGCCCATATCGATCAGATGGGCGCTATGAAGAATCCTGCCTTTGAACTGCTGTGGTGCCTCGTTCGGCAGGCGGAAGAAACCGAACGCATAAGCGCCCTGTTGGACGCACTACAGATGCTATCCATACGCCTTGAAGACCCTTGCAGGGCGATCGGATTTTTGATGACTGATCTGTTCCAGGTGTCGACCATGGAAGTTGACAGGGACAAGAACGCTTTTATTCTGATCAACTCCATGCTGCTTCGCTCAAATGGAGAAAGTGATAGATACACGGATCGAACGCCTGACAAGGTTCTCTCATTCAGAAGCGTTCTCGATGCCTCCCTCCTTCGTTACGTTGCCCGCCGTTTGGCCATCCACCGGAACCGTGTAGCGGCCAAATTCAGGTCGATCAGGGTGCAACTGTTAAGGTTCCAGAATGACTCAGTGGCGTCTGACGCCTCATCACTGCTGGATTTTCAGCTGACGCTCTCTATGGAGCGGGAGGGAATGGTCTTTATGGCTTTGGCAGGTGGTGAAACGGGACGAGAGATTATTCGCGATGCGTTTGGGTTTTATAGCGATATCGAGAATCCTCTTTATCAGGCGGCTTTGACTTCATATCTGCCCAATTTGATAGAACATATTGGATTTGTTTTGAGGGCGATTGCAATCGTTGGCGGCAATGAGGATATAACGACTCTCAAATTTATCGAGCGATCTGCAGCGCAATGGATGGCGCTGGATTCAGATTCAACGCACATCCGACGCGTTCAACAGATGCTGAAATTGGTGCCGGCAGCGATAAGACATATTCAAGTTCAGGCGCATTGATAATTGATACCCGGTATGTGAAGCATACAGACCCGCACAAGCGGTGAAGAGAGGTGAAAAAAAGACATGCCGATGGAAAAGTACTCCAAAAATGTTTTTAAGTCCGATCTCGTATGCAAAATACTCATTCAGCATAAATTGCTGGCCACGAGTCGTGCAAAGGAGATATTGCGTAAAAGGGATACGCTTTTCAAAAGGTTGGAGGAGCTTAAGGCCCAAAAATACGAGCAGTCGGAAACGAAAGAGCTGATCAACAACCCCATTACCATTGTCGATGTCATCGCATCACTAAAACTGAACCGTTTGGACAACCCGGGTCTGCCACTGGATGAAGAGACTATTTTTGAAACCCTGGCCAGGTACTGGAATGTGCCGTTTTTCAAGATCGATCCATTGGAATTGGATCTGAACGTGGTCACTACGACGATTCCGCGCTCTTTTGCGATGAAACATCTTGTTTTGCCGGTAGGTATTCAGGATGGTGTGCTCACCGTGGCCATGCCCGACCCTTTCAATTTGGAGGTGTTGGATAATATGGCCATGGCCAGCAAATTGAAGGTCCGCCCGGTGGTGAGCCCTAAATCCGATATCATCAAGTTGATCAACGAGTTTTTCGGTTTCAAAAGATCGATCGTCGCTGCAGAGGATCAATTCGGCGGTCCGAGTGTCGATTTGGGCAATTTAGAGCAATACGTCCGCTTGCGATCAGCGGATGAGCTGCCATCCAATGACCAACATATCGTCAATGCTGTCAACCATCTCTTTATCTATGCATTTGATCAGAAGGCCAGCGACATCCATATCGAGCCCAAACGCGAAGTGAGCCTCGTACGCATGCGCATCGACGGCGTGCTGCACACTACTTATAAACTGCCCAAGGCTGTTCACTCAGCCATTATCAGCCGTATTAAGAACTTGGCGCGTATGGATATGGCGGAGAAGCGGCGCCCCCAGGATGGCCGTATTAAAACAGATAAAGGCGACGTCGAGGTTGAGATTCGTGTCTCCACCATACCCGTCGCATTTGGGGAGAAGGTTGTCATGCGCATCATGGATCCCGATATCCTCTTTCGGGATCTCGAACAATTGGGATTTTCTGCCGTCGATCTAGAGCGGTATAATGATCTGATCACCTTGCCGCACGGAATTTTGCTGGTGTGCGGGCCAACGGGAAGTGGTAAATCAACCACGCTTTACTCCACTCTGAGCAAAATCAACAGTCCGGGAATCAATATCACCACTGTCGAAGAGCCGATTGAGATGGTCCACGAAAGCTTCAACCAGATCGCCGTTCAAAATCAGATCGGAATCACCTTCGGCTCAGTCCTGCGTAACATTTTGAGACAGGATCCGGATGTGATCATGATCGGTGAGATGCGGGATCTGGAAACGGCTGAGAATGCGATCCAATCCGCTTTGACAGGGCATCTGGTCTTTTCTACGCTGCACACCAACGACGCACCGTCGGCTATCATGCGGCTGCTTGAGTTGGGAGTGCCCAGTTTTCTGGTCCAGGCCACTCTTTCCGGTGTTCTGGCACAGCGGCTGGTTCGTAAAATCTGTAACTACTGCAAAGAACCTTTTCAGATGTCAGCCGATAAGCTGCGATCCATGGGGCTGGATGTGAATCGAGAGGGCGTCTTGGAGCTTTCGAGGGGGAGGGGATGTGAAAAGTGCCGTGGTACCGGATACATGGGGAGGACCTGCATCCTGGAATTGATGCCCTTTTCAGAATCCATTCGACACCTGACCAGTGCAGAGGCAGATATAGATGCAATTAGAGCAAAGGCCCGCGAGGAGGGGATGCGCACGCTGAGAGAGTGTGCGGTGGAAAAATTTCTACAGGGTGTCACCACTTATCAAGAGGTGCTGCGGGTCACATGGGAGCAGCAATAGCGAAGGGGTGCCAGGAAATTGCACGTGGGCTCAAAGGTCCTTTAAAGTAAATAAAAAGCGACAATCGGAGCAGTTTCCGATTGTCGCTTTCTTAATCAGGTAAAATTATCACACCCGATTAAGGGGTGTGAAATGGCTGTCCAGGTGAGATTTTTCGGCTGCTGCTCGTGATCACCACTGTCGATGTCGTTTTTTCGGTGTGCAGGACGAGCAGGGAGCCTATGGTTACAGGCGCCAACGGAATCTTGGCTCCACCGGAACCGCCCCGTCCATATTCCTGGTAGTAGATATTATAGATTTGTCCGGGCACTATCTGGTCATCTGTTCCTTTATCAATGAAGGCAGTAAAAAGGTCTCCAAGCATTTTTGTGTGCTCTTCACCAACGAGAACATGACCTTCGATTCCGGGGGCACTCTCCACCACGGACAGGATGGGATTGCGGGGCTCGTAGCGCATCACAAGATCACCGACTTGAATCTTGCGGAACGAATCCATTACCTTGGCAATCGCATAATCGTTATTGACCGTCATGATTTCGACAATGCCCAGTATATAGTGTTGGGCCCCGAAGCTCCTGGCTTCCCCGGGATATAAATTTCTGTAAACTGTCATTCGCAAACCCGGTGCAAACGACTCGGTTCTTCCGCTGTCCGGATACTTGATATAGATTTGATCATCTTTACTGATCAATTTTTTATTGTCCAGGCTTTTAAAAATTTCACCCATGGGTACGACAGAGGGATCTCGGATGAAACCAACGCGGTCTATTTTAGAATAGAGAAAGTCGATTTGAGGTTCCAACTCCTCCTCGGGTGTCGTGGCCTCTACCTTTGGCGCGGTCTGGGGAATCTCCTTTTTTACGGGAACTTGATACCGGTGTTTGTCAGATTTGCGAAACAACCTGATGCGCTCACCCGGATAGATCCAGTGGGGGTTGGGGATTTGGGTGTTCTCTCGCCATAAGTCGGGCCACTGCCACGGCGTGT
The DNA here is from genome assembly GCA_963668675.2 of uncultured Desulfatitalea sp. GTDB lineage: Bacteria > Desulfobacterota > Desulfobacteria > Desulfobacterales > Desulfosarcinaceae > Desulfatitalea. Next base: position 608,146 of record CAXXMB010000001.1, read on the forward strand.
CGCTGAAACGCTGGGAGAGGTCCCAAAGGGTATCACCCTTTTTTACCGTGTAATAGAAACCCGCTTGATACTCTACCTCTGCTTTTTGATTAGCCTGCTCGGCAACTGATGTCTGGGCGCCCAGCACGATCGCCAAACAAGCGCTCAGCAACAGCACCGAAGCAAATTTGCAGTATCTTATGTTGATTTTCATCGGCAAGATCCCCATTCGTTTTCGGTTTTGACCTGATACACATAACTTTTTTATTGATTTCAGTAACCTGGTTAGTGGGTTTTTGTCAAGTTTTCTATCGTTTTAGCCCAATTTTGTGAAGTCAGGAATCTCTCCACTACCAAAAGAAAAGGTAAATGTTGCGCTCATAGTCCATAAAAAAACCTCCGTGCTTACACGGAGGTTTTTTAATTTTAAAAAAGAGGGGAAAGGGCTACATCATGCCGCCCATACCACCCATACCGCCCATACCCGGTGCTCCGCCCGGCATGGCCTCGGGTTTCTCTTCCGGATTTTCTGCCACCATCGCCTCGGTGGTCAACATCAATGATGCGACGCTACCGGCATTCTGGAGGGCGAAGCGCACAACTTTCGTGGGGTCGATGACGCCCGCCTCGATCAGATCTTCGTAAGTATTGGTATCGGCATTATATCCATTGGCGCCCTCAGCAGCCTTTACCTTGTCGATCACCACAGAGCCTTCAAAACCGGCATTGTTTGCAATCTGACGAAGCGGCTCTTCGATGGCCCGCATCACTACTTTCACGCCCAGCTTTTGATCCGAACGGATTTTGATCTTTTCCAAAGCGGACAGGGTTCTGACAAGGGCAACGCCGCCTCCGGGTACGATTCCCTCTTCGACCGCTGCGCGAGTAGCGTTGAGTGCATCTTCAACGCGCGCTTTCTTCTCTTTCATCTCGGTCTCGGTGGCAGCGCCTACATTGATAACCGCCACGCCTCCGATCAACTTAGCCAGACGTTCCTGAAGTTTTTCACGATCATAGTCCGAAGAAGTCTCCTCGATCTGAGCGCGGATCTGCTTTACGCGCCCCTCCAAAGCAGACCGTGCACCGGCCCCATCAACGATGGTGGTGTTGTCTTTGTCGATCGTCACGCGTTTGGCCTTGCCAAGATCGGACAGGGTCAGGTTCTCCAGTTTGATGCCCAGGTCTTCGGAAACGACCTGACCACCAGTAAGAATGGCGATATCCTCAAGCATGGCCTTGCGACGGTCACCGAAGCCGGGTGCCTTGACGGCCGCAACCTGAAGTGTGCCGCGCAACTTGTTTACGACGAGTGTCGCCAGTGCTTCGCCATCTACGTCTTCTGCGATGATAATAAGGGGTTTGCCCATTTTGGCAACCTGCTCGAGAACCGGCAGAAGATCTTTCATGTTGCTGACCTTTTTCTCATTGATCAAAAGGTAGGGATCTTCCAATGAGGCAACCATCTTCTCAGGATCGGTGACGAAGTAGGGTGAAAGGTAGCCACGATCAAACTGCATACCCTCTACTACGTCCAGGGTGGTCTCCATGGATTTGGCCTCTTCAACGGTGATGACGCCCTCTTTACCAACTTTGTTCATGGCTTCGGCGATGATGTTGCCGATTGTCTCATCGTTGTTTGCACTGATGGTGCCGACCTGGGCGATTTCGCGCTGATCTTTGGTGGGTTTGCTCATTTTGTGCAGCTCTTTGACGGCCACCTCAATGGCTTTTTCGATGCCGCGTTTGATCGCCATGGGATTGTTGCCCGCTGCAACCAGTTTCTGTCCCTCTTCATAGATGGCACGGGCCAGCACTGTTGCGGTGGTCGTGCCGTCACCGGCCATATCGCTTGTTTTGCTTGCGACCTCTTTGACCATTTGCGCACCCATATTTTCGAACTTGTCTAGAAGTTCGATCTCTTTGGCCACGGTCACACCGTCTTTGGTTACAGTCGGAGATCCCCATGATTTATCAATCACTACATTGCGGCCCTTGGGGCCGAGGGTGACGACCACAGCATCTGCGAGTGTCTGGACGCCTTTGAGCATGGCTTCGCGTGCTTTCATGTCATACTTGATTACTTTAGCGGTCATTTTATATATCCTCCATTCGTTATTTGCGATTCATTTCTTAGCTAAGAACGCCCAATACGTCTTCTTCACGCATAATGAGATACTCTGTGCCGTCGATTTTTACTTCGGTTCCAGCGTATTTTCCAAAGAGGATACGGTCGCCGTTTTTGATCTCCAAAGGCACCCGCTTTCCGTCATCACTCAATTTGCCGTTGCCCACAGCTACCACCTTACCCTCAGCTGGCTTCTCTTTCGCGGTATCCGGAATGATGATTCCGCCCTTTGTGGTGGTTTCTTCCTCTACCCGTTGCACGAGAATGCGGTCCTGTAATGGTCTGAGTTTCATCTTTCATCGTCTCCTTTTGATTCTATTTTATTTCAAAAAAGGGGCTACTGTTCAAAGCCCATTTAGGTCGACTCGATTGTTCTAAGGCATTTGTCCGTTTTCGAGCTTTCGTCTCACCCCCCCTCGCGCATTTCAAAGATGAATCGTCTGCAAATGCGATGAACCGGGAAATTCTATACAACCATCATAGCAATTTACAAACACTATTGGGCTTATCAATGAGTTAGCAAGTTCACCGTTTTTATTATGAACCGGAATGCATCGACAGAACTTCAGCCTAACATGGTTTAATCAGCTTTGCTTTTCTCGGTTGAATTGGATTCGCCGGATTTGGCGGCTTTGGGGGAGTCGTTGCTTTTGCTCTCTTGGCCTTGGGACTTTCCCGCATAATCGGTAACGTACCATCCGGTGCCTTTGAGATGGAATGCACTATGAGAAATCAGTTTGTGCAATTTGCCGGCACAGTGATTGCATTTGGTCAGCGGCTTTTCAGAAATTTTTTGCATGACCTCGTCAATTCGACCGCACTGCTCACATTGGTACTCATAGATGGGCATTTCCTCTCCAACCTCCCTAATCGCATGAATTTGTCTGGCATGCTGTAAATGCGTGTTCAAGCCTATGTTTTCATCGCCGATTGAAAACGCTTACCTTCTGACGGGTTATGTATCATCGGACGAAAAAATCTGGTCAAATATAGTGTGTGAATTTGAGTTGTCAAGACGTTTGCTGATATAAAATTCAGGGTCATACAGGCGTCGGGGGCAATCGATGATAGAACCTGCCGTCCCTGCTACGGATGGTTCAACTTCTCAAGCGGCGGACTCCATTGGTTGTAATATTCGATGACCTGCTCGAGGCCTTCCTGCCTCACACCGCTTAATATTTGGCGCGTGATTTCGTGAACGCGGTACTCTTCGGCCAGCTTTTCGTTAGGGCTGGCATCGAAATTTTGCAAAAATTTACTGAATCGCACGATATGCACCAACTCGTGGACAATGATGTAGAGACAAAATGGCAACAGGTTCAGAACAGGAATCCGCTCTATTGTATCGGTTATGGCATGGTCTTGGAGGCATATCTTGTAAAAATCATAGACTTCGGATCCGAGTGTCGAGCCCTTTCGTTGACCTTCATATCGGATGACCTGTGCGAAAGGACCCTCTACAATTTCGGAAGGGGTCAAATCTGCGAGCGTTTTTACATCATACTTGGGGCGCAGCCATTGACTGGCTGACATTTTGTAATGATTGCTAACCAACTCCTCGGCCATGGTGACCGCCTGATTGATATGGCGGATCTGGTCTGCGTTGAACGGCTTCTTGAGATTCATTTGCCCCATGTTGCGCCAATAACATACAAGGTTAACAATATCAATAGGGTAAGTGTTCGGCCGGCGTGTGCTTCGGTTTGGGGTTGGGTGTCTGTAAAACACTCAACAGAATTATCGGGACAAGGGAGGATCGTCGGTAAGGCAGATTGAATACCAAAGGAATCCAATAGGACCGGGCACAAAAAGCTGTGGACAAGGCGTGTGTGTGAGTGTTATAAGGGCCGGCTATATCGTAAGAGAGGAGGTGATCCATTGGGCAGCGTTATCAAAAAGCGCAGAAAAAAGATGAGAAAGCATAAACATCGCAAGCTGTTGGCTCGCACCCGACACCAGCGTAGAAAGGGCAAATAATGTTTGGTGTATACGCGCATAACGGCAGGCAATAGAAAAGCACCGCTGAAAGGGTTCAAAATCTCAACGGTGCTTTTTCATTTGTGGTTTCATCCTTGGCGTGGCTGCTATTTTTTTCCGGTATAACCTTTCAAGAATCTAAAGACCTCCGATTCCGTTGAAAGGACCAGGCTGCTGTCCTTGCCGAGGGATTCGGTATAGATCTCCAGCGTTTTGACGAAAGAGTAGAATTCCGGGTCGGCGCCAAATGACTCCGCATAGAGCCTCGTCGATTCACCGTCCGCCTTGCCTTTGATCTCTTGCGCCTTGCGATAGGCTTCAGACTCTATTCTTTTCAGGTCTAGCTCTTTATCACCCAAGATTTTTTGGGCTTCCCCCTTGCCTTCTGATCTGAATTTTTCGGCAATCTGCTTCCGCTCTGCAATCATGCGGCCGTAGACAGATTTGCGCACCTCTTCTACATAGTCGATGCGCTTGATTTTTACATCGACTAAATCTATACCGAACTTCTGGAGTTTGTCCTGAGCTTGCCTTAGAATCATACCGTCTATTTTACTTCGTCCAACCGAAATCGTATAGGTGGTAGCGGACTTCTCCTTCGTCGCATTCACCTGGTCTATGGTGCCGTCTGCCAGAACGGTATCGAATACTTCAAATGTATCCAATTCACGATTGCTGTTTCGCACCGCCTCGATCAGCCTGTTGGACGTGATGAGGTTGCGTACCGCCGGATCGATAATCTCATTGAGCCGATTGACCGCCAGGCGACTGTCAGTGCCGATGGTTTTAAAGAACAGCACCGGATCGACGATTTTCCAGCGTGCAAATGTGTCAACCCAAATATAGGTTTTGTCCTTGGTGGGGATTTGGCCTGGATCACCATCCCACTCCTGCAGATTTTTGGGGTAGAGGATCTTTTTTTCGATCATCGGGATTTTGAACTTGAGTCCAGGCTTCTCGACGATCCGTTCCACCCGGCTGAATCTGGTGATGACGACTTGCTCCGTTTCATCTACAGTGTAGGCGCTGGAAAAGACAATAATCAATAAGAGCGCGGCGATGGCGCCGATGATTACTTTAACATTCATTTTTCTATACCTTTAATTTCTCTGCCCAGATTTAAAAGGGGCAGCAAGTTCTTCTGATCGTCATCGACGATATACTTGGGACCTATCTTGGGCAGCAGTTCACGAATCGCTTCGAGATAGAGGCGCCTTTTGGTCACATCCTTGGCTTTGGCGTACTCCAGATAGAGTGCCGTGAAGCGCGATGCATCACCTTTAGCACTGTTGACGCGGTCCAGGGCGTACCCCTCGCTTGCCTTGATGGTTCGCTCCGCCTCGCCACGCGCCGCCGGGATCGCCTTATTGTAATCCTCTTTGGCCTGGTAGATCATTTTCTCTTTTTCTTGAATGGCCTGATTGACTTCGTTGAAAGAGGGCTGCACCGGTGCAGGCACGTTGGTCCGCTTCAGCTCGACATTTATCACCAGAAGGCCCGTTTCGGCCTTGTCCAACTCCTCCTGGAGGACAGCCTCGGCTTGATTGGCGATCTCCTGGCGCTTGGTGATCACTTCATTGATACTCCGATCGCCCACCACCAGACGCATGCTGGCTTCGGACAGATCGCGCAACAAACCGCGAACGTCTTTCACCTTGAACAAAAAGTCATATGGATCTTTAATTCTGTATTGGACGATCCAGGGAACGACGGCAACATTCAAGTCGCCGGTGAGCATCAATGATTCTCCGGCTGCCTCCGAAAGTGACGATGAGCGTTGGCGCGTATCCGTTCGCCCCGTGCTGAGCCCGAACTCCTCTTTGAAAACTTTTTCCTTGGGGACTTTGCTTACATGCTCGATTCCGAAAGGAAGCTTGAAATTCAACCCCGGCTGCTCGATGCGGACAAACTCTCCAAAGCGCCTGATGACCCCTACGGCCCCTGTGTCGATGGTGAAGAAACTTGTGTAACCGATGGCGAGCACGAGTACGATAAAGACCAGCAGAAGCATGCCGCCTGGTATTTTCATATTCTTGAACTGTTTTATCAGCTCATCCATCTGTGGTGGCGGACCTGATTTATGCTGTTGCTGTTGATTTAGTTTTTCCCAATCCCAAGCCATGATCGATACACCTGCACTTTCTTAATGTTAATGGGTGGTTGTATTGACACGTACATATTGAATAATCTCAGAGGTACCATCTAATGCCCCGGAAGGCCAAGCAGTGTGTTGCGGTGATGATTGATAGTAATATCAGCCTCTTTTGATGAAGCCTCAATTTAAAGCGCCCCCATGAGGAAGTCAAGGGAAAACCTTTTTCGATTCCCTTTCCCGCTCTTAACGACCCATTCAAGCGATTGGTTTCACTTGACAAACACGGACCGCCCGATTTATTGGCCGAATGATGCCGACCATTGTGGCGCTCTGTTCAGGCCGTCGCCAAAATCATATCTTGGCGACGGCCTGAACAGTTGCCGTTTGCTGAACCATTGTAATAAGAAAGAATAAATCAGAGGGAGAGGGTTGGTGTATGAGTGCTTTCCGGCGCAATCGTAAACGTTTTGTCCCCATCGGCAGTGTGATCGACAAATTGATGCGTCAATACCGGCCCGTAAACGATCGGCAACTCCTTGAAGTATGGGATGTCTGGGAGCAGGCAGTGGGCACCGCCATTGCCGCAAATGCACGTCCTGCCGCTTTCAAAGGGGACACGCTATTGATCCACGTGGTCTCATCCACCTGGCTGCATCACATGCGATTTCTTGAAAAGGAACTGATAGAAAAGATCAACTTTGCAATGGGGCATCAAGTTGTCCGTTCGGTTAAGCTCAAAGTCGGGGTCTTGTAACCCTATGGCCGAGTTTTCCACAGATGGCTTCTTCAATGGCCGGCTGAATGTCTCGCAGTCCCTGAACGGCTACCGCTTCTCCATCGACGCCGTCCTGTTGGCTGCTGCCGTTCAACCGGAAGCAGGTGAAACCGTTCTCGATCTCGGAACGGGGTGCGGTATTATACCTTTAATTCTGGCGATGCGTCATCCGGAGGTCTCAATTACGGGTATCGAGATTCAGGACGAACTTGCCATTCTCGCGCAACGAAACATCGAGGACAATCATTTTGAAGGGCGTATCACGGTTCGAAACATGGATCTTAACCTGCTTCCAGATCGAGGCACCACCGGGCCTTTTGATTGGGTTGTCAGCAACCCGCCCTATCGATGCCCCCGCACCTTCCGCATAAACCCGGACGAACAGAAGGCCACGGCCAGGTTCGAACTAAAAATTGATCTGGCGAAACTGCTTCAAGCCTCCGGACGGCTTTTGCGTAGCGGAGGACGTTTTGTCACTGTCTTTACAGCTGAGCGGGCAGTCGATCTCTTTGTTCAGATGCGCCAGGCAGAGATTGAACCCCAGTCGATTCAGCCCGTCCAATCATATGCAGGAGAGGTTGCCAAACTTGTATTGGTCAAAGGCATCAAGAGAGGGACCACTGGTTTGCGCATTGAACCGGCTTTGGTGGTTCACGAAAGGGGCGGCATCTACAGTGAAAAAGTTCAGGGGATGATGAGGCCTTGAAAGCCTTGATAGATGGATTCGAGAGGCCAATCGACAGAATTGCAGGCGCCGGGAGACAGTATATCTAACCCGATCCTTGCAAGATGCCGATCACAGGCGATAATCGCCTGAGAAACCATTGACACTGTGAAACAAAAAGGATATTGAACCAGACCTGCACGCTGCCTTTTGGGATATCCGGAGAGGTTGCCGAGTGGCTGAAGGCCCCGCTCTCGAAAAGCGGTATCCCGTTTACCCGGGATCGTGGGTTCGAATCCCACCCTCTCCGCCAACCATTAACGGTGTGATCGAGGAGACCGATCCGAAACGGCCACGTGTCCCATACCTTGTAACGGAGAGATGTCCGAGCTGGCTGAAGGAGCACGACTGGAAATCGTGTGTGTCGTTTATAGCGGCACCGAGGGTTCGAATCCCTCTCTCTCCGCCATTCCAACTCCCCTATCCGGTATTGTTCCGCCTGTAAAAGCAAAGTGGCCTTATTGCACAGGGTCACCAGGTGCGCTATAAGAACCTTCGTGGTTGAAACATACTAAGGGGACTTCATAAAATTTACCATGAGCTATCTGGTTTTTGCCCGCAAATACAGGCCCCAGGACTTTGATGCCGTTGTTCAACAGACCCATGTCACGCGTACATTGGTCAACGCCATCGAGGCCGGCCGTGTCGCACATGCCATCCTTTTTGCCGGACCTCGCGGTACAGGTAAAACCACTGTTGCGCGTATTCTGGCCAAAGCCATGAATTGTGAAAAGGGTCCGACCGGAACGCCTTGTGGCAAGTGCCGATCTTGCTTAGAAATACAGGACGGCCATGCAGCCGATGTGTTCGAGATTGACGGGGCATCGAACAACAGTGTCGATCAGGTGCGGGATCTGCGTGATAATCTCAAATACATGCCCTCCCACAGTCGATATAAGATCTATATTATCGATGAAGTGCACATGCTGAGCCTGGCTGCCTTTAATGCACTGCTGAAGACGCTGGAAGAACCGCCCGAACATGTCCTTTTCATGTTTGCAACGACGGAAGCACACAAAATTCCGGTTACGATACTGTCTCGATGCCAACGGCACGATCTGCGCCGGATCGAACTTCCGGCAATTGTTTCGCATCTGAAAACCATTTGTGACCAGGAAGCGGTCGCCATTGAGGAGCAGAGCATTGGGCTTATCGCCCAGGAGGCTGGCGGTAGCTTGCGCGATGCACTGAGCCTGCTCGATCATGTGTTGGCCTGCGCTGAATCCGAGGTGACGAGCGATTTGGTTGCTGATCTGTTGGGGGCTGTGGAGCGGCGACACCTTTTTGCATTTTCGGAAGCCGTTTTTTCGCGAGATCTCCAAGCGCTCCTTGAACAGATCGACACTGTTTGGCAACACGGCCTCGAAATCAAACGTTTCTATTCCGACATGGTCGTCCATTTCCACCATCTGTTGCTGGTCAAAATGGGCACTCGCTCCAGCGGTTTGGTTGATCTGCCGGAGCATGAAGTGAAACAGATGGCGGCCCTGATCAAGGATGTACCGGAACCCTTTCTCGTGCAGCTTTTAGAGATGTTGTTTCAGGCCGAACAGGCCATCACGTTTTCGAGTCAGCCGCGAATGAGCTTAGAGCTTCTTTTTATCAAGCTGTTTCAGACACCACCGGCGCTGTCCATTGATCGTCTGATATCCGGTCTGGATCAGCTTCGTTCATTACCTTCGGCAATACCTGAAACAGAGGCAGTGCGACTACCAAAAAAGGAAGCAGTGGCCGAGAGCCTTCCTCCGGTATCATCAGGCAATGTCCCAGAGGAGAAGCCGGTTTCAGACCAACCCGAGGTGCCCGAAGAGAGGACCGGAGAAAAAGGAGAAACAGCGCCGTGCAAGCGTGTGGATGAAACGAGGGTGTGGGATCTCATCCTTGATCGTATGGAGGAGGAGAGGCCTTCGTTGGAGGCCATTCTCAGGAAAAGCAGAATCGTCCACAAGGGTGGGGATTGTTGGGAGATCGCGGTTGGTGGAAACGAGTTCAGTTTTAACAGCGTCAAGAAGCAATCGAAGCTTTTGGAGGAGACCTATCTCGGCATAACGGGCAGGACGCTCGAGTTGCAACTGATTGCCGATTGTGATGATGCGGCGACGCGTCAGGAGAAAAAGAGAAAAGAGGATCAGGTAAAAAAAACTGCGCTGGGGCATCCGTTGGTCATGGAAGCCCTTGAACTTTTCAATGGAAAAATCGTGGACGTAAAAGTGCCATAGGAGGTTTGCCAATGAAGGGTATGGGAAACATGATGAAACAGGCCCAGAAGCTCCAATCCAAGATGCTGAAGATGCAGGAGGAGCTGGCCGAAAGGACCGTCGAAAGCAGTGCCGGAGGCGGGATGGTAAAGGTCGTGGCCAATGGCCGTCAGCAGGTCGTCTCGATTGAACTGGAGAAAGAGGTCGTCGATCCGGAAGATATCGAGATGCTTCAGGACCTTGTTCTGGCGGCTGTAAACGATGCCTTGAACAAAGCGCAGGAGATGGTCGCTTCGGAGATGGGCAAGTTGACAGGCGGGTTCAACCTTCCGGGTTTTATGTAAATGGCTCGTGTCATTACCACTGTAAGGATAAGAGAAGAACATGCAACACTATCCCGAATCCATCAGAGCGCTGATTCGCAGTTTTGCCAAGCTTCCGGGTATTGGCGAGAAGACGGCCGAACGCTTGGCGATGCATGTGCTGCGGAGACCGGTACAAGAAGCAGAAGCATTGGCGCACAGCATCGTGGATGTCAAACAGAAGGTGAGACTGTGTGCCGACTGTTTCGGACTCAGCGATGGTGAACGTTGCCACATCTGTCAGGATCTCTCCCGAGTCGCCTCCCTGGTCTGTGTGGTCGAACAGCCGGCCGATATGATCGCCATCGAAAAGTCCGGCGCGTTCAAAGGGGTTTATCACATACTGGGCGGGACGTTGCTGCCAATGGAAGGGGTCGGCCCCGACGATTTGCGTATCCGTGAACTATTTGAACGCATCCGAAGAGACGAGATTAAAGAGGTCATCCTCGCGACCGGCACCGGCGTTGAGGGTGAATCTACCGCCGCATATATTGCCCAGCGGCTTGCCGGTACAGGCGTATCCGTATCGCGCATCGCGTCGGGAGTACCGGTGGGCGGTGATTTGAAATATATCGATAAAATGACACTGAAGTGTGCCCTGGACGGTCGTCATGCCCTCTAAAACGCTAACTGCCGAGGAATTGTTTGAGTGCAACCAATGCGGTGATTGTTGTAAGGGGTTCGGGGGGACCTATGTTTCGGCAACCGATATTGACGCTATCGCCCGGTTCTTAAATATTTCTGCAAGTCTGTTTCGTTCACGCTACTGTGCGCCTTCAGGGCAAAAAGTTGTCCTGGCGCAGCAGGAGAACGGCTACTGCGTCTTCTATGATCAAAATTGCACGATCCATCCGGTCAAACCCCATATGTGCCGCATGTGGCCGTTTATCCCAAGCTTGCTGGTCGATATTGCCAATTGGCAGATGATGGCCGGCTCGTGCCCTGGCATGCGCCAGAACCTGGATGAGGATCTGTTGAGGGCATCCCTGTTGCCGATTTTGGAAGGGCAGGGCACTGCTCGATGAGAATCGGCGCAAGCCAATTGAAAGGTCACCCGCATGATCGGTGTATTTGATTCGGGGATTGGTGGGTTGACGGTGGTCAGAGCCCTTCTTGAAAAGTTGCCACGCAGGGACATTATATACCTCGGGGATACGGCGCGGACACCTTACGGCAATAAAAGCGCCGATACCATCATCAAGTACTCCCTCAAAAACACACAGTTTCTATTGGACAAGGGCGCCCGCCTCATCGTCATTGCCTGCAATACCGCGTCAAGCTACGCCTTTGGAGCGGTCAACGAAAGCTACGATCTGCCGGTGTTCGAGGTGATCGGGCCGGGCGCCAGACAGGCCGTCGAACGTTCACGGAATATGCGAATCGGTGTGATCGGCACGCGGGCCACGATTGCAAGCGGCGGCTACGAGAGAGCGATCAAGCAACTGAAACCGGAAGCCAGCGTGACAGTCTCACCATGTCCGCTGTTGGTGCCAATTGTGGAAGAGGGGTGGATTTCCAAACCGGAAACGGCGATGATCGTACGCAAGTACATGCATCCCTTGAAAACCAGACAGATCGACACGCTCATTCTTGGCTGTACCCACTATCCGGTGTTGCGCAAGGTCATTCAACGCAAGATCGGCAAGCGAGTGGCGCTGGTGGACTCCGCCGATGCCATTGCCAGTGAAGTAAAAGGCCATCTGGAGGCCGATCCCATAGAGGCGCGGCCGACCGCCGATGCAGAACGCGGGCAGTTGAAGATTTTCGTAACCGATACGGCAGATCAGTTTCAGAAAACCGCCCATCTGATTCTGGGACGTAGCGTTGCTATCGAGCACGCTGATCTCTGACGCGGTCCATCACGTCTATTTTTGAGATTTCTTCCCGTTCGATTGAACAATATGGATATCCCGCTTTGGATAGGGGATTTCGATTCCTTCGGCGTCGAAGGCGCACTTGACCCGGTCGGTGATGGCGGAGATGGTGGCCATTCTTTTGCGGGCATCCCCAATCCATACCCTTAACTGCAAATCCACGGATGACTCACCGAATGTGCGCACCACCACGCGCGGCTTGGGTGTTTTTAAAATCCACTCTACTTCTGCAGCCGCTTTCAGGATTGCCGCCTTTGCCAGTTCAATGTCGGTATCGTAGGAGACGCCGATATTAATGCGAACCCGTATGTCGGATGAGATAAGGGTGTAGTTGACAATATCGCGCTTCATTATTTCGTTGTTGGGAATGACAATGACGATGTTGTCCGTGGTCTTGATTTTGGTCGCGCGCAGGCCGATATCGATCACGTCACCCCAGGTGGCGCTTCCGGCCGGCGCACTCCAGACCTCGATTCGATCCCCAATCTCAAATGGGCGGTCGATGATCAGCAAGATGCCGGCAATCAGGTTGGACAGCGTGTCTTTGGCCGCAAACCCTACGGCGATACCAAGCACACCGGCGCCGGCGACAAAAGGCATGACATTCACCCCCAATTGGTCCAGCGCCAGTACAGCGGCAACCACGTAAATGATAGCGCCTGAAAACTTGTTGAGCAGATCAAAAATGATATTGTCGACCTTGGTCGTCGTTTTATCCACCCATTTTTTTTCGAAATAGCTTAAGACGGTGACGAGAAACTCCCTTGCGGGTCCTGCAAACAGCAAGATGAAAAGGGCGGGGAGAAGTTTCTCCAAAAATCCGAATTGAAATAAACGAGCGACGTAAAGTCCCAACAGCAGCAGGATGGCATAGCCGCATGTCTTGCGAACGAGTTGGAACAGACGGCTGTTGATTCGAATGATGTCTACGGATTGCAATCGTTTATGAACGGTTCCCAAAATCAGCTTGATAATGAGCCAAACGATCAGTGCAATCAGAGCAGCAGATATGGTTTTGAGGGCTGCACCGGTTAGCGTGTCGCTGCTGAAGTAAGGCGTCAGATAGTTCAGAATCTCTTTTAGTCGGTTCATGCCAACCCCTTTGACCTCATATTCCAGATTGGAGATGGCTTGTCATAGACAGTTTTGAGTGAATATACAAGAGGAAGACAGAATACATTGACGCTCAGTGAGACGGGTTCACTTGATCAGCGTGGGGCGGGAGGCCGGAAAGTCCGGGTATGGTTGTACAGACGGATCCGCTATTATTTAAGCGACATGCACTTGGTGACATTGGCTGGCTTGCAGCGGCGATGACTGCTCAACGCGCCAGGGCCTTGCCGATACGATCCTCCGGTGGAACTCCCGACTGGGTCAAGATGTAGCGAATGGATGCCAGTCTCTCCTCCAGGTCGGCCACTGCCAGTTCCAGGGTCTGGATGGTTTCGCCCGATGCCTGTTCTGTCACGTCCATGGCAACCCGCAAGTCGCTTGCATTTTTCATCAGGTGCTTGAGATTTTGAATTTTGGCCAGCCTGAGGATCAGTTCGTCGAGATTGATTGGCTTCTGGAGATAGTCAGTGGCACCCTTTTTCATTGCCACAATCGCATTGTCGATAGAGCCGTGTGCGGTGATTAGGATGACCTCGGTTTTGAGACTGCTCTCCTTGGCCGTCTCGAGAACCCCAATGCCGTCGATTCCGCCCGGCATCATCAGGTCGGTCAACACAACATCATAATATGTGTTTGAGATCATGCGAATCGCATCGACTCCGCTCTCTGCGGTCTCGACCTCATAATCGAGTTTGGATAAGCGTTTCTTCAGGAGAGAGCGTGTGACCGGATCGTCATCCACGACCAATATCTTTAGTACTTGCATCGTTGTTACCTCCGCAGGCAGTCGGTATTGCGACCCAATACTACCTGAGCTGATAAAAAATCGATTTTAAATGACGCTTGGGTATAAAACGGGGACACACCCCGGTCAGCGACTCTGTCGAGCCGATGATGAGATACCCATCGTTTTCGAGACTGTCTGCAATTTTTTCAAACACTTTTACGCGATCTTCGAGTTTAAAATAGATCGCCACATTTCGACAGAAGATGATGTCAAATTTCCCAAGTCCGCTAAAAGGCCCCATGAGGTTGAATTTGCGAAAGGTCGCCATGGACCTGATATCGTCTTTGATCTTCCAGTTGTCGCCTATGGAGGTAAAATAGCGCTGTAACCGTTCACGTGGCAGTCCGCGTTCAATCTCGAATTTATTATAAGTACCGTAACTTGCCTGCTTGATGGCCGCATCGGATATATCGCTGCCCATCAGCTTGATATTATATTTGTCAAGTGACACCAGGAGCTCTTTCAGGACGATGGCGATACTGAAGATCTCCTGCCCGGTGGAACAGGCTGCGCTCCATATGCGGACAGGCACCGGCATGCCTTTGGGTGTCGATGATGTGCGGCTGTCGACCACCTCCGGGATAATTTTGTGCTTGAGCAATTCAAAAGGGTTTGCGTCACGAAAAAAGAGAGTTTCGTTGGTTGTGATCGCATCGATAATTTGCTTTTCGAGTAATTTGGACCCGTCGGATTTCGCCTTATGATAAAACTCCGTAAAGGAGTTGCACCTTTCTCTTTCCAAGAGCTTTCCGAGGCGGGTCTCCAGCAGGTAGGCCTTTGAAGGTTCGATGTTAATGCCCGACACACCGTAAATATATTGCGAAAGCAGCTTGATCTCATCAGGGGCGATCTTGATCGCCTGCTTAATCCCGGGTATCGGATTGACGCCCGTTTTCGAGGGAGAGGTCGCAGCGCCCGCTTTTCGGTTCAGAGATAGATTCCCTGTTGTTGTGAGACTCATTTTAGTCCATCTCGATTCATTCGGTTGATGGTGTGTCAATCCACTGCGGGATCGTCTATCCTTTTGCTTTTGAGGCGTTAGGGATCCTTGAGCGATAGTGCACTGTCTTGATAATTTCAGACGCTATGAGATCAAGCGGCGCAACGACATCCGCTAGACCCGACTCAACCGGCTCCTTTGGCATGCCGAACACGACGCAGGAAGACTCGTCCTGAGCGATGATGGTGGCGCCGTTGTTCTTCATCATCTGGAGACCTTTAGTGCCGTCCGAACCCATGCCGGTCATAATCACCCCTGTGGCCCTGCCCACATAGTGGTCGGCAATGGACCTGAAAAGGTAATCCACGGAGGGCTTGCAATTGTTTTCTGGAGGGTCGTTTGTAATTTTGATAACGCGCTGGGTGCCATCTCCCCCTGCCACGATTTTCATCTGCGAGCCCCCTGGTGCGATGTAGGCCACATTGGGGGTCAACGGCTCTCCATTCGTTGCCTCCTTGACTTCCAGTTCGCACTTGTTATTGAGGCTGTTGGCAAGTGATTGGGTAAATAGAGGTGGCATATGCTGTACAATAACAATTGGCACGCCAATATCGCCCGGCACTTTTGGAAGCATTTGGGCAAGCGCATTGGGCCCTCCCGTGGAGATACCAATACCGATGATTGAAGCGCTTTCAGTGCGACCAACTCGGCTCCTGGCCTGGCTGGAAATAGGGCGGGAGGTTTGGCGGAGTACCGTTTTGGAGCGGGAAAACGAGGAGAGACGGGATTTGATCTGTCGGCTCCGGGCAAAGGCTTTGAGCATTGGCGCCAGCGCCTCTTTTACCCCCTCCTTGTTCTCCGCCATGGTCCCGGACTGGGGTTTGGGGATGAAGTCGAATGCGCCTAACTCAAGGGCCCGCATGGTCATGACGCCGCCTTGCTGGGTCAAGGTGCTCAGCATGATCGCACCGACTTCGGGCGCCTCGGCCTGTAGCCGCTGCAACACTTCAATGCCACTCAACTCCGGCATCTCGATATCCAGTGTCAGCAGGTCGGGTTTCAAGGTCTTGAGTTTGAGAAGGGCCGCCTTTCCGTTGTGCGCGGTGCCGACCACCTCGACATTGGGCAGCTCCGTCAGAACATCGCTGACGATTTTTCGGTAGACGACCGTGTCATCTACGACCATGACTCTCAATATGTCGTCCGTTCGACTCATGTTATGTTATCGCCATTCATGATAGAGGGTGACCGACGGATCAGTCTGGGTCGGAGGTGTCTATGCCCTGTCGGACAAGTTATCTTCTGCCAATACGCGATCGGCATCCAGTATGCCGATAAGCCGGTCCTTGAGCTTGAATACTCCTTTGAAGAATACACCCTGGACACCACCGATGTTGGCCGGCGGCCGTTCAACCTTCTCCCACTCCGCCTCGACTACATCACCGATGCGCGAGACCAGCAGCCCGATGTATTCGTTCTCCGAATTGACGATGATATTTCGCGACGATTCGGAGACATTTACATTTGCCAATCCAAGCTTACTGCCAAGGTCGATAATGGTGACGATTTGCCCGCGAAGATTGAGAATGCCCATAACGTATCCAGGGGCCTGGGGAACTTTGGTCATCTCCATCAGTTTATTGATCTCCTGGACCTTCAGGATGTCCATTCCGCACAGTGCCTCGCCAACATAGAAAGTGGCGAGTTCTACAGTGCCACTGGCATTTGGAATGTCTGTTTGTGTCTTCATGGGTGTTGGTCCTTTCTTCTATCCTTGCGCTGACGCGTGTATACGCCATTTTGGCGGTACACCATTTATCATTGGTCTTGGCCGCTAAGCTGCGGCTGCCACCAGAAAACCGTGTATGCTTCTGATCAGTCGCTCACGGTCGAGTTTGATCTGATAGTCATCAATGCCGACCTCTTTGCCCCTGGCGATGTCCTCCTCGCCGGCCAGTGTCGTCAGCGCGATAACCGGCAGATGGGAGTAAGCCGGATTTTCCTTGATCAGTTGGGTTAGGGCAAAGCCGTCCATATTGGGCATCTCTATGTCGGTAACAACGATAGAGACCTCCTTTATGTTCTCCTGCAAGAGGCTCCAGGCGATAGTGCCGTCCTCGGCCTCTATCACATTGAAGCCCTCCTTCACCATGGAGGCCTTGACCTGATTGCGGAAAAAGTTTGAGTCCTCTGCAAAGAGGATTGTGGCATTGTTGCCCTTTTCATCGACCACCTTCTCCGGCTCTTTAAACCATTGCGGATTAAGGGTTTGAACAATCTCCACGATGTCGACGAGCAGTGTGGTGTGGTCGTTGATAATGGCCGAGCCCATAATTCCAGGCTGGCGGAGAGTGCTTCCATCGATGGTCAAGTTGACCTCCACAGCATCCACCGGGCCAATGGCCAATAGGCCAATTTCACGGCCACCCACCACAAACACGATGACCAGCAGGTTCTCCTGTTCGGCCAGGGGTTTCACATTGGCCACCTGGTCGATATTGAACAGCGGCAATGAGCCGCCTCTGTATTTGATCACCTGTTTGCCGCCGACCTCTTCGATGTCGTTGCGCTTGATCTTCTCAATCCGCTCCACCAGGTTTAAAGGTGCGGCAAACTGCTCTTCGGAAGAGCTGCGGAAGACCAGTAGAGACTGTTTGTCACGGCTTGCCCGGATCGCTTCGCGTTCGGATTCGGCGACTTCGGCAGCTCGGGCGGTCCCCTCCACCGTTGTCAGGCCTGCCATTTGGGCCAAATTGGAGACATCTAAAATCAACGCCACCCGACCGTCACCCATGATGGTTGCACCAGCATAGCCTTTGCACTTTTTAAGGTCTCGGCCCAGTGGCTTCACCACAATCTCTTCCGAGTCGTGAAGACTGTCGACAACCAACCCGTATTTGATTGCTCCGGTAGAGACGACGACGATGTTTAAGGCGCTGGCCGCATGAAACCTTCTGTCTTCAGAGCGTCGGGTCGGTGCTGTTTCGGAACTGGCCTCTTCGATCTCCGCTCCTTGTTCGTTTTTCTCCTCCCTCGGTTCACGCGGACTCTTTTTTGAGCGACGGTCAGCGAGCTTTTCGCGCCGGTCCGGTTTCATTTCACCGCTCTCCGGGTCAGAATAGAGAGCGTCGACGCCGATGATTTCGGAGAGACGGATCAAGGGGAGCAGGTTGCCTCTTAATCGAACGACATCCGCATTGCCCACTCTTTCGATGCGGTGACGCACCTGTTCTGCAGGGATGCGAAGCAGCTCTTCCAGATTGACCTGGGGGATTGCATAGCGCTCTCCACCGGTAACCACGATCTGGCAGGGTATAATGGCCAGGGTCAAAGGGAGTTTGATCCTCAGCGTGGTGCCTTTGCCCATGGTCGAATCGATGTCGATGATGCCGCCAAGCTGGTCCAGATTGGTTTTTACCACGTCCATGCCAACGCCTCTACCGGAGACATCCGTAATTTTTTCTGCAGTAGAGAAGCCCGGCAGAAATATCAGGTTCGTTTTTTCACGGGCCGACATCACCTTGGCCTGCTCTTCCGTGATGAGTCCCTTTTCCATCGCCTTGGCAGCCAATTTATTTCCGTCCAGACCTTGGCCGTTGTCTGAAATTTCGATATTGACCTGACCGGCTTCATGGTATGCCCTGAGAAAGATATGGCCGGTCGGGTTTTTGCCGGCACGTTTGCGCAGATCCGGCGTTTCAATGCCATGATCGACAGCGTTTCGAACCAGATGGGTGAGGGGGTCGCCGATGGCTTCGATGATCGTTTTGTCCAGCTCGACATCCTTGCCTTCGAGAGAGAGTTCCACCTGCTTGCCTAATGTTCGTGCCAGGTCCCGGACTACGCGGGGAAATTTGTTGAAGACGTTACCAATCGACTGCATCCGGGTCAGCATGATCGCTTCCTGCAGTTCGGATGTGATCAAGTCGATGCGTTGGCCGGCCACTTCCGACCCTCGCTTATCGCTGGACCCCATGGATTGCAGCAACTGATTACGGCTGAGCACCAATTCGCCTGCCAACGTCATGAGCTGATCCAACAGACTCACATGCACCCGTAAGCTGGTTTCGTGTTCATATCGTGCCGCTTTTTTCTCAATGCCGATCTCGGGTTTTGCATCGATCGATTGTATCTCCTGATGGATTTCCTCCTGCATCAATTCAGTCTCCTCAGCCATGGTGTCCATCTCTTCGTCCACTTCATTTGCACCCTCTTCAGGTGAAACATCCGCTTCAGGTGGGTCTTCAGTTTCGGCTGCTTCTGGAGCCATATCCATCTCAAGATCAAGCCCCTCTTCGGACACCCCAACGATATTCTCAGGCTCTGGTTCGTCGGGCGCTGCTTCCGTTAGGGCCCTGTCCATCGGCGATCCGTCTAGTTGGTACAACTGCTGATCGGATCGCAGCTCCAGAATGTGTTCTGGATCGATTTCAAAAAGCACATTGACATCGCTGGGTTTCAGGATGGTGGCAAACAGGAAGGCCATCGTGGGAACATCCGGGGTCCAGTCGCTGCTCAACTCTTCTGCAGGATGCAGCGGAAAGTTGGCGCAGATGATGGTGCCCGTCTGCTCCATCTCTTCGAGCATGCCCTGGCAGGTTTTACCCTCGTCGTAGATCTGTTCATCCACATCGATCTTGACGAGATATACGCACTTCCCCTGATCGAAGAAGGGGGTGATTTTGTTCGCATCGGTCGTAAATGCAAGCTGACCGTCTGAAAACGACAACGGCAGCACATCACCCGATCTATGCGGTTCCGCTTCGGGAGCTTTCTCCGACACCTTGGGTTTGGGCGCTGTCGCTTTTTTGGGCTTCTTCTTGGCTGCTTTGGGCTTGGAAACGGTTGTTTTTTTCGCCTTTGGCTTGGATGGCACCTGGTTCGCTTCTAATATCGCTTGGAGCGCCTGGATGTGGTTGCTGATATCCGAGTTGTTGCTGTTGAGGATATCTCCCATCAATGCCTTCAGTTCATCCGCCGCAGAGAGCATGACATTGATAATGTCCGGGGTCGGTACAATCTCCAGGCCGCGGATTTTTCCCAAGATGTTTTCCATTTCATGGGTCAGGTCCTTTATGTTGGTCAGACCCATGAAACCGGCTCCCCCCTTGATTGAATGGGCGGCACGGTATACCTTGTTGACCAGATCTTCATCAATGTTGGCGCCGTTCTCTTCGATGGCCAAAAAATCGTTCTCGATATCTGCGAGATGCTCCAGTGATTCCTCTAAGTACATCTGCAAGGTTTCATCGTCTTGAATCGTCATAACCGTGCTCCTTTGAGTCGCTAATTGGTCACTTACTGTCTGGTCCCGAGGATATTGTCAGATCGGGGGAGCCATTTTTTTCAATATCCTGGTGGCCTGGAAACAGCCCGTTCCTCACCCTATTTATCTGCTGCAAAAGGAAAAACTTTAGTTAATTTTATGGATGGTTAAGCGATTTATGCTTATTGATGTGAATGTAGAGTCTGATCGTTGGACAGGGGGTAGGGGATTACGAATACAATCCGGCAAGGCTACGTTCGATAGAGATTGATAATGCCATGAATTTTTGGCGGTCTGCTTTTTAAAAGTCCATTTTCGCCGCCTCTACCGAGAGGCTGGTCGGGATGCTGTTGGTCTCTTTGAATCCCTTTAAAGACTCAGCCTGGCTGCGGGTGGCTGCCAGACGGATGAGCAGTTTTGCCTTCAGGCAGGCGTTAACCAATGCCAAAACCGTCTGGATGGCCGTCATGTTCAACTTGGCGACCTGGCTCAAATTGAGCACGAAACGATTCGCCCCGGCAGCTGTCATGTGATCGATCTTGGTCTTTACCATCTGTTCGATCTCAGAGGCCTTAATTCTCGTAATCTTCTCCGGAAGGGTAAGAACGACGATGTCGCTGTCCACGGCAAACAACCCATCTCCCTCCGCGTCATCGCTACCGACAGGCGCGTCGATGCGCTTGTTCAAGTCCTCCAGAATCATCTTGACACGTTCTACCAACTGATCGCCCTTGAATGGTTTTACGATGTAATCCTTCACACCCATTTTGACGATGCTCATCACATTGTCACGCCCGCCCTCTGCTGTGAGCATGATGACAGAGATGTCTTTAAGCCGATCGTCGGCCATCATTTTGCCAAGCATCTCAATGCCGGTCATCACCGGCATGGTGATATCCAGAATAATCAGGTCGGGAGAAACCTCGGCCGCCAGCGCCAAACCGTCTCGTCCATTTTCGGCCTCAAATAGCTCACAATCATAATTTTTAAAGGCGTTCTTGACGATCATACGAATGGTTCGGCTATCATCTACTGTCAATATTTTGTACCTCATAAGGATGCTCCAATTGGTTCTATGAAGGCCAGGTCGGCACCGCACTGAAATAGGACCAAAAAATGGCTCTAAGCGTACATTTGCACCAATAGAAAAGGATTTCCCGCTTGGGGGCAGTACAAATGAACATCTACAGCTCCAATATCGACTTAATTTGGCGACACTTTAATTTTAACAGCCGGATTTGATTGAATAGACAGGAGTATGGGGTAGGAAGATAGTGGCCCTTTTCCCCAGCCGAGGCACCATCGGTCGCTGAATCAGGCCAAACAGATCTTTTTTTCGAAAGGCCAGAAAATGCCGCGGAGCCAATTGGCAGCCGCGGCACTATGGCGCTTTAAACGGATAACCGGCCGGTTAGCTCTGTGAAGATCCGAAGCTGGCTTTGAAAAACTCGCGGTTGAGGCGGGCGATGTTTGTGATGGAGATCTCCTTTGGGCATTCAGCCTCACATTCGGTCTCGTTGCTGCAGTTGCCAAATCCCTGTGCATCCATTTCGCGCACCATGGCGATGGCGCGTTTGGCGGCTTCCGGTCTTCCCTGGGGCAAAAGGGCCATCTGGGAAACCTTGGCGCTTACAAATAGCATGGCAGATGCATTGGGGCAGGCTGCGACGCAGGCACCGCATCCGATGCATTGGGCGGCATCCATGGCCAGCTCCGCTTTGTCCTGGGGAACAGGTTGCGCATTGGCATCCTGAGCCCCGCCGGCATTGACGGATATATAGCCGCCGGCCTGGATGATACGGTCAAAGGCACTGCGGTCCACCGCCAGGTCCTTGATGATTTTAAAGGCCATGGCGCGGAAGGGCTCGATAGCGATGACATCGCCATCCTTGAAATGGCGCATGTGAAGCTGGCACAGGGTCGTGCCCTTGAGGGAACCATGCGGACGGCCGTTGATCACCGCCCCGCACATCCCACAGATGCCCTCGCGGCAGTCGTGATCAAAGGCGATCGGCTCTTTGGCTTCCAGGGTCAGTTTTTCGTTCACGACGTCAAGCATCTCGAGAAAGGACATCTCTGTCGAAATGTCCCTGGCCTGATGCGTTTCAAAGTGGCCTTTGCCCTGGGGACCTTTCTGACGCCAGACTTTAAGGGTGAGATGGATGCTCTTGCTCACTTGTAGCTCCTTTGCGTTAGTTGCACATTTTCAAATGTCAGCGGCTCTTTGTGAAATTCTGGAGCTTGACCGCTTCCTTTGTATTCCCATGCGGCAACATGGCAAAACTCATCGTCGTTGCGCAACGCTTCGTTCTCTTCGGTTTGATAGGCTTCGTTGAAGTGGCCGCCGCAAGACTCCTGGCGGGCCAGTGCATCTTCGATCATCAACTCGGCAAATTCCAGGAAATCCGCTACCCGCCCGGCGCGCTCCAGGCTCTGGTTGAAGTCGCCGGCAGAGCCGGGAACAGTCACATTTTGCCAGAATTCCGCTCTCAGCTCCTGAATCATGCCGCGGGCCTTCTCCAGTCCGTCATTGTTGCGCGACATCCCGCAGTGGTCCCACATGATCAGCCCCAACTGGCGGTGGAAATCATCCACCGTCCGCTTGCCGTCGATGCCCAGCAACTGTTCGATACGTGCACGCGTCGATTTTTCCGATGCTTCAAATTCGGGCTGGGATGTGCTGATCTCCATCTTCGGTCCGCTGTTCAGGTAGCCGCCGATGGTATAAGGCAGCACGAAATAGCCGTCTGCAAGGCCCTGCATGAGGGCGCTCGCCCCAAGGCGGTTGGCGCCGTGGTCCGAAAAGTTGGCCTCGCCGATAACGAAGAGGCCGGGGACGTTACTCATCAAATTGTAATCGACCCACAATCCGCCCATGGTGTAGTGTACCGCAGGGTAGATCATCATGGGCGTCGTATAGGGATCGTCTCCTGTAATTTTTTCATACATTTGGAATAGATTCCCGTACTTGCGTTCGATGGTCTCCTTGCCGTCGCGTTTGATTGCATCGGCAAAATCGAGATAGACCGCCAGGGCGGTATCGCCGACGCCTTTCTCTTCGTCGCATTGTGCCTTGGCGTTGCGGGAGGCCACGTCGCGCGGAACCAGATTGCCGAAACTCGGATATTTGCGCTCCAAGTAGTAGTCCCTGTCGCTTTCCGGGATCTGGCTGGGCGGCCGGGTGTCGCCCGGCTTCTTGGGCACCCACACCCTCCCGTCATTGCGCAAGCTTTCACTCATCAAGGTGAGTTTGGATTGATAGGTACCATGTACGGGGATACAGGTCGGGTGGATCTGGGTAAAACATGGGTTGGCAAAGAGGGCACCCTTCATATAGGCGCGATACGCGGCGGAAACATTCGATCCCATGGCGTTGGTGGAGAGGAAGAAGACATTGCCATAGCCTCCGGTAGCCAGCACCACTGCATCGGCCGAATGGCGTTCCAACTCACCGGTGATCAGGTTGCGCACCACGATGCCTTTGGCATGTCCCTTGACCAGTACCAGATCGAGCATCTCGCGGCGAGGAAACATGGTGACCTTGCCCATCGCCACCTGACGCATCAGGCTGCCATAGGCGCCCAGCAGCAGTTGCTGCCCGGTCTGCCCGCGGGCGTAGAAGGTTCTTGAAACCTGGGCGCCACCGAAAGAACGGTTGGCCAGCAGTCCCCCGTAATCGCGTGCAAACGGGATGCCTTGGGCGACACAATGATCGATAATGTGATTGCTGACTTGGGCCAGGCGATAGACGTTGGCTTCCCTGGCCCGGAAATCGCCGCCTTTTACCGTATCGTAAAAGAGCCGCCAGATGCTGTCGCCGTCGTTTGGATAGTTTTTGGCTGCATTGATACCGCCCTGGGCCGCAATGCTATGGGCGCGGCGGGGGCTGTCCTGGAAACAGAAGGATTTTACATTGTACCCTAGCTCAGCCAGGGTGGCCGCGGCGGATCCGCCCGCCAGTCCTGTACCCACCACGATGATGTCGAATTTGCGTTTATTGGCCGGATTGACCAGTTTCAGTTCGAAACGGTGGCGATCCCACTTATCTTTTAACGCTCCTGCCGGAACCTTGCCGTCGAGCAACATAGGATATCCTTTCTATTATGCGCTGATGGAGACGAAGATGGGCAGCAAGCCGAAACCGACCCCGACCACCAGTGCAAATAAGATACTTAAGGTTCGAATCATCGGCATGTATTTTGGGTGATTGGCGCCGACGGTTTGAAAAGCGCTCCATAGGCCATGGCTGACATGGATGGCCGTCACTATCATCGCGACGACATAGACGGCCACATAGAGCGGATTGGCGAAAGCAGCGCTGACGATATCGTGGATGGTGGTCTGGCTTTTGTCTGCAAAGTGAAAATTGACCAGATGGAAGACCACAAATGCCAGGAGAAGTACGCCAGTATAGGGCATGGTGGCCGATCCGATCGTGCGGCCACCGGCTCGTTTATTGACGGCGTATCGGTTGGGTCGGGCCTTCAGGTTTTGGTAAAAGAGGGTCAGCCCGGTCAACACATGCGTAAGGGCGAACAACAGCAGGCCCCACTCAGCGACAACCAGCAGTACGCCCAGGGAGTGCAGATGGCCGGCATAGCCGTTGAACATGGCTTTGCCGCCGAACAGGGTCAAATTACCGGCGAGATGCACTGCCAGAAACAGGCAGAAGCAGATTCCGGTCAATGCCATCATCAATTTTTTACCGATGGACGATGAGAGTGTCTCGATCAACCACTTCATGGCGCCTCCGTTCCCCAATGGATTCTTGAACTTAAACCCGCCGTGGCCGGATACGATATGCGCTGCCTGCCGACAACGGTGTTGTATTTTTTATGCAGGCACTTGAGAAGGTCAGGTACCTGGGAAATTTGATTCCGTTTTTCGGGCCAATTCGCTCGCAAGAGAAGCACGCTATGGAAGAACAATGTTACTGTCAACAAAAAAGTCGAAACCACCATCCATCCCTCGGCGTGTCGATCAGTGACTGGGCCAACTGCTTGGCCACTTTTGTCTGAAGGCGGTTTTCCACATGCGGCAGCCACTTCTGAGGTGTCTGGTATCCCAGGTCTTTTAACGATTTGAGGTCGACAATGAGCGCCAGTTGATCGGCATCGTGGGCGAGCTTCGATTCCAGCGTTTCGCCCTGGTTGAATTCAGAGAGAAGCGCATCGATCTGTTCGGCAAACGGCAGGTTGTGCAGGGCATCGGCCGCTGCAGCCGATTCATCCGAGGTAACGTATTGTTTTTGCACATAGTTCAGATCACCGATACGTGCTTCCGGCAGATCGTGGACCAGGCACATGGTGATGAGACGCTCGGCATCGGCCTGGGGTTCCAGCTTGGAGAATATGAAGGCGATGAAGGTGACGGCGAACGTATGCTCCGCCACCGTATCTCTCCCCATGCCGAGAAACTGGTACCCGCTGCGTGGAATGTGTTTCAGGAAAAGTGCTTCGAAGATAAACTCTGCAATTCGGTCCATTCTTTTCTCCTTTGAGAAAACAGGGTGGGTCAGAGAGCGCAACTTCCCTGAAGTCTCCACCTGAACAAGGGGAAACATTAGCAGAGGATCGTCGTCCTGTCATCTACTACATAGTGGCAACGGTGTTCTCAATTGACTTGACACATTTGGTCGGTTTGGGTAGTTTAATCGGACAAGAAAAACCCTTATCCATTTTCCAAAGGGTTGACATTCCAGGACGCTCAGATCACCGTACTTCAGACAAAAGGGCTAAACCTGCAAACACCAATCTCACCAAACAGTGTGATTTCCCGAAAACAGTATCGATGGTCAGTGTTACAGGTGATGGCGTGCGCAGCTTTTACGGGTTAAAATCGTAGGAGAATTGGCAAATGACCCAAACGGATATTGATATTATTCAGATTGTTAGCAATGCAGGCGTGATGGTGCAATTCGTACTTTTGCTGCTTTTGTTTTTTTCCGTGACCTCATGGGCCATCATTATTATCAAGTGGCGCTATATTCAGAAGGCATTCCGCGAATCGACTCTATTTACAGACTATTTTTGGAAA
Source organism: uncultured Desulfatitalea sp. (assembly GCA_963668675.2). Classification (GTDB taxonomy): domain Bacteria; phylum Desulfobacterota; class Desulfobacteria; order Desulfobacterales; family Desulfosarcinaceae; genus Desulfatitalea. The sequence goes on from CAXXMB010000001.1 coordinate 634,397, forward strand.
ACCAGAGACTTGGCCGGTGCCTACGCCAAGGCTAAAGAGTTGACCGGGTGCCCGGTGGGTCGGATTTTCAGAATCGGGTACGTGGAATTGAAACGCATCAGCCAACCTGGACGAGGTAAAACACAGGAGGCGGGTCAAGAAGGCGGTGGCACAATGAGCATGCGCATCACGGGGGGCGATAATGTCAAGCGTGCGCTGCGCAGGGCCATCAACAATGAAACCACCCGGATGACCCAGATGGTGCCCTTTTTGGCGACCACTGGAAACACCACGCCGTTTATAGGCCTTTTCGGAACAGTGTGGGGCATTATGAACTCCTTTCACAGTATCGGCCAACGTGGTTCTGCAAGCCTGGCCGTGGTTGCGCCGGGGATCTCAGAAGCCCTTATCGCCACAGCCGCAGGGTTGGCGGTCGCGATTCCGGCGGTCATCGCCTTTAATTTTTTTATGCAGAAAATACGGGTGGTTGAGACAGAGTTGATCAGCTTTTCAGCAGATTTTCTAAATATCATCGAGCGCGACATTCTATCTGGCAATCCCTCCTGATTCATCGATCGAACCAAGGGTCACGGGAGCCGAACCGGAGAGACGCTTGAGAGGATAAACGTATGGCATTAGAAACCAATAGCGACCGCCTAATGTCCGACATCAACGTTACGCCATTCGTGGATGTGATGCTGGTGCTGCTCATTATCTTTATGGTCACGGCGCCAATGATGATGCAAGGTGTCGATGTCAACCTGCCCGAGGCAACGACGAAGCCCCTGGTGGCCCAAAAGGATAATCTGGTCGTCTCCATCGACAAGGATCAACGCATTCACATCAACGACTTTGAGGTGGAGGTGGACTATCTGAGAGAAAAACTCAAAAAGATCCTTGAAAACAAATCCGACCGGGCCGTTTACTTCAAAGCCGATCGCGCCGTACCATACGGGGTGGCCGTCAAAGTCATGGCGGAGATCAAAGGGGCCGGAGTAGATAAAATCGGGATGGTGACCATACCGGTTGAAGAAGATCGCGGGACAGGCCAGAGGCGATAACTGAAACCAAGATGAGTCATGCAATCATGGTACATGCTGCAGGGGAAAATCGTCATCCCTTATTTTGGCCCTATCTATTCAGTTTTGTGGGCCATCTGCTGCTGTTCGCATTTATCCTTTACACCCCTAGACCGGACAGCGATGAGAGTCTGTTTCCCTCCATCATCGACGTGCAGATCGTCGATGTTCAGACCAGCGCCCCGTCCGTGCAAAAGAGCAAGGCGCCGAAGGAGGCGCCTTCTTCGGCGATAGCGGAGGAGGCACCTGTCGAGGCCAAGACACCCTCGAAACCACCAGTCAAGAGCACTGCAGAAGCCGAAGTCTCCGTTGCACCTCCGCAACCCAAAAGCAAAACAGCACTCAAATATAAAACCATGAAGTCCCAGAAGGTGTTGAAAAGCACCTTGAAGCGTCTCGAAGAAAAGGTTCAGACGGCACCGCCCAAGCCTTTGGAAGATACGATTAAGCGGTTGCGTGAAAAAGTAGAGAAGGAGGGGAGGCCCGAGAAGAACGAAGCGGCTGGCAACGGCGAAGCCGTATCCGTAGGGCAAAAGAAGGGATTCAAAGGTGGAGGTAAGCAGGAGGGCGAACTTATCGATATGTACCGGTTGGAGATCGCTTACGCCATCCAGAAGAATTGGGCCTACTCTGAGCAGTTGGCCGGAAACAGCGGCGACCTGGTGGCAAGTATTGTGATGAAGGTGATGCCCGATGGTCAGATCGAAGACATTTTTTTTACCGACAGATCCGGAAACCCTTACCTCGATGAATCGGCCTACAAAGCGATTGTCAAGACCAGCCCGGTCAAGCCCCATCCCGATACTCTCAAGCGTCCGTATATTGAGATGGGACTGCGTTTCACCCCAAAAGGGGTACAGTAGAGTAAATGTGCAGCTGATTGAAAACGAGGTGGATTTCCATCTGTGACTCATCTGCCAAGCCACAGGGGTCTGCAAGCGGATGAAACTCAATGAGTGTCATAATCGTAAGGTATGGAAGAAGATGCGACTCTATAGAATTATCACGATAGGTTTAATGCTGTTTTGCCTGATTTTGCCGGCGTGTTGGCCCGATCGAAGTTTGGCCGAAATCAAATATATCGATCTGACAAATCCTTTTTTGAGAAAAATCCCGATGGCCGTTCCGGTGTTCAGCGCCATGCCGGCCGCACAGGCAGATGATAAATTGACCACCGATATTGCGGATAAAGTGGCGGGCATGCTCGAATACACAGGCTATTTTAAGATGCTGGACAGGGCGTCTTTTCTCTATGACCCCAAGAAAGGTGAAATTACCAAAACCCGCATCAATTTTCAAAACTGGACAGCCGTAGGGGCCGAACTGCTGATCACCGGCGGCGTTCAACGCACTGCGGACGAACTGGTTCTCGAGTTGCGACTGTTCGATACCTTCAAGACCTCGTTGGTCGTGGGCAAGCGCTATCGTGGACGTATAGAGGATTTGCGTGATATGGTTCGGCGCTTCTGCACAGAGGTGATCAAGGCGCTCACCGGAAACCAGGGGGTTTTTTACAGCCGGATCGCTTTTGTTTCCAACGGTACCGGTCACAAAGAGATCTATTTTTGTGAATTCGATGGAAGCAACCCAAAGATGATAACAAAAAAGAGCAGTATCACATCGTTTCCGGCGTGGTCTTTGGATGGGCGTTACCTTGCTTTCACCTCATTTGCAAATGGACCGTCTCAGATTTTCGTACGGGATCTTAAAAGCGGACTGGAGAAAAAATTCAGATTCAAAGGTGCGCAGATCGCACCGGCCTGGGTGCCGCATCGGTTCGAATTGACCACGACCCTGTCGATCGAAGGGGATCAGGAAATTTATTTATTGACCGGTGGAGGGAAAATGATTAAAAGAGTGACCTATAGCCCGGGAATTGATGTGGATGCGACATGGTCGCCCGACGGCCAGAAACTGGCCTTCGTTTCCAAACGGGCAGGGACACCGCAAATCTACGTCCAGGAGATGGGCAGTAACCGCATACAACGACTGACGTTCGAGGGCCGCTACAATACCCAGCCCAGTTGGTCCCCCAAAGGCGATAAGGTCGCCTATTCGTCCATGGAAGAAGGACAACTAAACATCTACGTCATCGATATCGAGGGCAATCACCCAATCAGATTAACCTACAACCAAGGTGATAACGAAGCGCCGTCCTGGTCGCCGGACGGAAGTCTGATAGCATTCAGATCGACCCGCGAGGGTGTTTCACGAATATATGTAATGACGGCTTATGGCACGGACCAGCGACGTTTGTTGGTCCTAACAGGAGCGCAGAGTCACCCGAGGTGGTCGCCAAACATGTTACCTTAAAGATGTTTATGCAGCATCATAAAAAGGAGGAAAAAATGAGGAAAAACAATTGGTTGGTAATTTTTCTGGTGTTGGTAATACCGGCAATGATGTTTTCGGTATCATGTGCCAAAAAGGTGGTTGAAACCGCACCGGCTGAAACTGCCCAACCGGCCGAAACTCCGCCCGAAACTGATACGAGCGCAGATGACGAGGCCGCTCAAAAAGCGAGGCTGGAGCAAGAGAGGCTTGCTGCGGAAGAGGCTGCCCGGCAGGCGATGATGGCCTTCAGTGAAGAAGATATCCACTTCGAATTCGACAGCTCTGCATTGATGCCTGCCGCACAGGATATCTTGGTTCGCAAAGCGGATTACATGCGTGCCAATCCCAACATCACCGTGACGGTGGAGGGCCACTGCGACGAACGTGGAACAGATGCTTACAATATGGCCCTTGGAGAACGCCGTGCCCAGAGCGCCAAAGAGTTCCTCACCAATCTTGGTATCAGCGCCAATCGTTTGGGCACTATCAGCTACGGTGAAGAACGTCCGGTAGATCCGGGGCAGAACGAAGCTGCGTGGGCAAAAAATCGTCGCGCCCACCTGGTTATCGACTGATAGAGACGTTTAGGGGCAGCAAAAATCCGGTTGAAGGGACGGAGTTGAACTTCCATTCCGCTTGAAACCGGTATTTGATAAAGATGATTACGCCACCCCGGAACCGCTGATGCGATCCCGGGGTGGTAATCTACGTACCGCGGAAAAATTGCTGTGAGACTGATACGATTTCAATATATGCCCATTTGTTGGACGGTAGCCGTCGCTATTTGGTGTTCAGGTATGCTGGGGTGCGCCAGTCAAAAAGATGTGATTATCCTTGATGAACGGCTTATGCTCCTCGAGCGTCAGAATCAGGAATTGCAGAAGCAAAACAGCGATATGCAAAAACTTGTTCGCAAAGAGCTGGCCGTTGTCGGAGAGAGCAGTCAAACGACGGAATCCGCTCTGCGCTCAAAATATGCCGTGTTGAACGCTGAACTGGATAGTATTCAGGAAAATTTGCAGCTTTTGTCGGGACGGTTTGAGGAGATTGAGCACCGGGCGCAACAGCAGTCCATAGTGTTCGAAAAGGGGCAGCAAAAGATTGATGAGTTGAGTCTTCAAACAGAAAAAATCGACAAACGGTTGGTTGATCTCGAGCAATATCTCAATTTGGGGGAGAACGCCAAGCAGCCGTCCGCAAGAGAAACCTCTTCAGACCGCGATCAAAATGAGCCCAGCCCGGAAACAACGGCCAATCAAATCTATAACGAATCCAAACAAGCATACGATAACGGGAAACTGGACAAGGCCAGGAAGGGGTTTCAGCAGTTGATCAAAACCTTTCCCAAATCGAATAACGCTGATAATGCACAATTTTGGATCGGTGAAAGCTACTACCGGGAAAAGTGGTATGAAAAGGCGATTCTCGAGTATCAGACGGTTATTGAAAAATACCCAAAAGGAAACAAGGTGCCGGCTGCGATGCTCAAGCAGGGGATGGCTTTTTTGCGACTGGGTGATAAATCCAATGCCCGACTCATATTGAAAGAGCTTGAGAAGAAGTATCCAAAAAGCAACGAGGCAAAGGTGGCCGCCAAAAAGCTAAAGGAGTTTTGATTCAACGACAGTTTCCAATCTCCTTCCATTTGAGTTACTCGGTGACCCATTGAAACAACTCACCTTCGCAACCATTCCAGGACGATGAAAATTAAGGTGGTGGGAATTGATCCGGGGCTTGCGGATACCGGTATCGGTATCGTTGAAGGTAGTCACCTGGCTGTCGAGAGTTTTGCTTTCGGCAGTATAAAAACTTCCCAGAAGGACCACCAATCCCTCCGTCTCGAAAAGATCTATACCCGTTTGTGTGATCTGTTCGCAAACGAAAAGCCGGATCTCATTGTTATTGAAGATGTGTTCTCCCTGGACAGATATCCCAAGTCGGGTATTCTTCTGGGTAAGGTGTGTGGTGCCATCCTGCTGGCCAGTCGCAAGGCGGAATCCAGCGTGAAGGAGGTTGCTGTGCGTGAAGCCAAGCAAGTGCTCACCGGGAACGGCAACGCCACTAAAGACCAGCTTGAGAAAGCTGTTAGGAAGATATTGGGGTGCCGTCAACCTATCCGTCCTTACCATGCGTCGGACGCATTGGGACTTGCCCTCATTGGCCTCTTTCGCTATGGTAGCGGCAGTTGCCAGGCCGGAAATGACGTGTGCTCCGACGAAGGTCAGCATTAATGGTATTGACGGCACCGCTTGATTCCTTTTCTTCAACGATAAAGGAGCAGCATGCTACGAGAGAAGCATGATCGCATATCTTGAAGGTCGACTGGTAAAGAGAGAACAGGATCGCATCATACTGCTTGCCAACCAGGTAGGCTACGAGGTCATGGTGCCGGCATTTGTTCGAGATACCCTCAACACCAAAGAGGTCGGTGACGAGGTGTCGCTCTACATCTACTATCACCAAACCGAACGACAGCCAAAACCGGTCCTGATCGGGTTCAATCTGGAAGCAGAGAAGGAGTTTTTCCAGCTGTTCATATCCGTTGATGCTATTGGACCGCTCAAGGCAGCCAAAGCGATGACTATTCCGGTGCGTGACATTGCAGATGCGATAGAAGCCAACCGCCTAGATCAACTGAAAAGCCTGAAGGGCATTGGAGCCAGGTCGGCCCAGAAGATCATCGCTACGCTGCAGGGCAAGGTCGGCAAATTCGCAATGATTCGGAAAAGTGAGTTGCCGAGCGACACCGAACCGCAAGACTACGTCAAACCGGTGTTAGATGTGCTGGTCGAACAACTGGGGCACAAGCCGGCCGATGCAAAGCGGATGATCACTGCGGCCATGAAGCGCAACGAGCACATCGACACACCCGAAGCGTTGTTCGATGAGGTGTATCGGGGTGAAAGGTCTTAAGGCCAGCGCATGACGGATGATACGCTCACAAGAGGGACTGCGCCCAAAGGCATTGTGGACAGCTCCTGTCTGACGGATGATAGCGACCCTGAAATTTTATCCCTGAGGCCGGAACGACTTGCCGACTATGTCGGCCAGGGCGATGTCGTCAATACGCTCAAGATTGCCATCGAAGCGGCGCTTTTTCGCAACGAACCACTGGAACACATCCTTTTTCATGGGCCACCTGGTTTGGGCAAAACGACACTGGCCCACATCATTGCCCATGAAATGAATGGTCGCCTGACAGTGACTTCGGGCCCGGCGCTTGAAAAGGGCGGTGATTTGATCGGCATTCTCACCCATCTGGAGGAGGGCGATATCCTCTTTGTCGATGAAATTCATCGTCTGCCGAAAACGGTGGAAGAGTTTCTCTATCCCGCAATGGAAGATTTCGCTGTCGACTTCGTCTTCGACAAGGGGATTCATGCGCGTAGCCATCGATATCGGCTGAACCGGTTCACTCTCGTGGGGGCAACGACCCGTGTGGGACTGCTCTCCGCCCCGTTGCGGGATCGGTTCGGACTTTTCCGCAGCCTCGATTTCTATGTTATCGAAGATCTGGTGCATATCATTCAAAGGTCGGCAGCCATCTTAGACGTATCCATTGATGAAGATGGTGCCCGCAATCTCGCCTTGAGATCACGCGGAACGCCTCGAATTGTCAATCGATTGTTAAAGAGGGTGAGGGACTATGCCCAGGTTCGTGGAGATGGCCATATCAGCCTTAAGGTCGTCGAGTCGGCCCTGAAACTCGAAGGCGTTGACGATCAGGGGTTGACCGGTCTGGACCGTCGCTACCTTAAGACCATCATCGACTATTACCATGGGGGACCGGTCGGGATCGAGGCCATCGCCGCCACCCTGCAGGAGGAGGCCGATACCCTGGTCGATGTCGTCGAGCCCTTTCTCCTCAAGATCGGTATGGTGGTGCGAACCTCATCCGGTCGTAAAGCATCCGAAAACGCATTTCGTCATCTTGGGTACGCTGTGCAGAAGAAGATATTTTAGACAGACGAAAAAGGAGAGAGGTGTGGGCATCATCACTCTGTTAACCGATTTTGGAACCCAGGATGAATACGTCGGGGTACTAAAAGGGGTGATTTTGTCCATCAACCCGTCGGCAACGATCGTAGATATCAGTCACCATATTGCCCCCCAGGGGATCGATCAGGCAGGAGAAGTGCTCGATGCGGCCTTCTCATGGTTTCCGAAAAGCACCACTCATATGGCCGTCGTGGATCCAGGCGTAGGCAGCGGACGCCATATCGTAGCACTTCAGTCTCACGGACACACTTTCATTGCCCCCGATAACGGACTGCTCACCTCAATCCTGGATGCAGGACAAGTGACCGCCGCTGTTCGGGTTGCGAATGAAAGGCTCTACCGGCAACCGGTAAGCGCGACATTTCATGGCCGCGATATTTTTGCTCCGGTTGCGGCGCATCTCTCTCTGGGGATGCCGATAGACCAGATGGGGCCGGCCGTGGCGATCGATCATATTTGCAGACGCTCTCATCGGCATTGCGAATTGACTGCAAATGGTGATATTGTTGGACAAGTCGTCTATGTCGATCGATTCGGAAACATAGGAACCAACATTGACGAACAAAGTGTGACGAGTCTCTCGGGCCCTTCGCAAAATCACGCCGTCGAGATAGAGATCAGCGGACATACCATCTCCGGTCTATCAGAGAGCTACGCCCAAGGCGGTGCGGAAAAATTAACCGCCCTTCTCAATAGTCGCAACAGGCTGGAAATCGCTGTCAACGGAGGCAATGCCGCTCAAATGGTTGTTGCCCGGCCGGGGACTGTCGTACGTGTCACTAAAACGAAGAACAGATAACATCCCAGGTTGTATTTCAAATGATGACATCGCGAAAAAAATCTGAATCCGGTCTATCGGTCAAGGGCCAGCGTTACTGGAGCCTGATGTTGGTGGGAGAGCATGGACGAGTCATCCCTTTTCGGCGATTCAAGGAGGTGGCCATCGCCATCTTTGCCATCGCCCTGTTGAGCTTGATGGCGCTTGTGATACTTGGCTTTTTCTATCTCCGGCAGGGAAAAACCATAGAAACACTTCAAACCGAACTGCACGAGTTGCGGCAGTATGCCGGCCAGTTGAAGGATGAAAAGGATGTCCTGAATGCCCGACTGGGTATCCGAAAAGCCCAAATGGCCCCTGATCTGGAAACCACAAGCAACACCAGCGATGAAACGTCAACCCTTCAACCCGCGGCCGGGCCGGCATCATCTGAGCAGAAGAGGCCCGCAGCTGAAACCTCCATAAAAGAAAAGGTGGCAAGAGAGCCTGAACCGGAAAAACAAAAACCGCAGGTCGTACAGTGGGGAGCGGATATCCGGGATATCTCTGTGCAGTACGATAGCAATCGTAAAATAGTGAAAGCGTCGTTTCGGGTATACAACACATCCGTACCCAAAAATAAGCTGGCTGGGCGGACGGTCGTCGTTTTTAAGAACAAGGCCGATCCACCTATCAAGTGGTTTGCCGTCCCAAATGTGCTCCTGTCGAATGGGCAACCCAACGGAAAGGTCGGCAAGGCGTTCAATATCAATAACTTCATCACCATGAGACACTATGCATATGGGTTGAAGCGCCCCAGCCAATACGATGCGGTGGCGGTGTTCGTGTTTTCTGCTGATGCAAGACTGCTTGCATCCAGGGAGTTCGATTTCAAAATCAAGCCTGAACCGCCGCCAGCTCCCAAACCAGAACCAGCAAAGCCTGCTCCGGAAGAAGCGGCAACGCCATCGACCCCTCCCGTCTCTAAAGATCCGAAAGGAACGACTGCAATCGAGAAGCAGGCTGTGCCTGAAAATGGGGCTGCTCAGGATGCCGGCCGGGATGGCAACCACACCGATTCCGAGACAATCGTTATTGAACCGGTCGAACAGGGCTCGGCCACAACAGGGACAACCATGACACCGCAAGAGAGCGTGACAGACGTGCAAACCGGCGGTAACGAAACCACCGATGGTGAGACTGAAACCATAGCACCGGCAACGGAAAAGAAGACGCCAACACCATAAGGAGAGTAGCTGTGAAGAGCGATCAGAAGAAATTTTCGATCATCGACGAAGGCTTTACCGTCGAAGGTATGGTGGTGGGTAAGGGACGCCTGGTTATCAAAGGGACCGTTAAAGGCTCTGTAAACGGAGACAATGTGGTGATCGCCGAGGAGGGCTCGGTATATGCCGAAGCGAAGGCCAACAGCATGACCATCGGCGGGCTTTTCGATGGGCAGGTGGAGGTGGACAAGGAGTTGATCGTGCTCTCGACGGGAAACTGCAACGGAAAAGTCAAATGCAACGACCTGGTTGTTGAAGCCGGAGGCCTGCTCAATGCAGAGGTGACCTGCATGAGCCAAAAAGACAAACGGGCCCGTTGATCCGTTTCAGGGAATCGCTCCTGCAGGTTTGAGTGAGCGAAACAACGATGTTAGGATAAATTTTCCTTGACTTACCAGTATGTTTCAATTAAAAGTGCTGGATTCTGAACTAAGCCAGGAGTGAAAAACAGTGAAAAAATACACATATAGTGCCAAACCGAGCGACAACCAAGACAACTGGTGGGTCGTAGACGCAGATGGAGCAGTGCTCGGACGGCTGGCCACCCAGATTGCCGCCCGAATTCGTGGTAAACACAATCCTATGTTTACACCCCATGTGGACACCGGCGACTCCGTCATCGTGATCAATGCCGAAAAGGTTAAATTGACCGGCCGCAAGCTGGACCAGAAAATGTACCACCGCCACAGCGGATACATCGGAGGTCTGAAGTCGATTACAGCAAGAAAATTGTTGGAAAAAAGGCCTGAAGACCTGATTCGGTTCGCGGTCAGGGGTATGTTGCCGAAGAACAGGTTAGGGCGACAATTGAATAAGAAACTCAAGGTTTACGCCGGCAGCGATCATCCGCATAGCGCTCAGCAGCCGGAAACAATGACCCTTTAGAGAGCAATATCAGGATTTATAAATGGCACAAGAGAACACCTATTACGCAACGGGAAAACGCAAGAACGCCATCGCCAGAACCTGGATCACACCGGGAAACGGCGCCATCAGCATTAACGGCCGTGGCCTGGAGGACTATTTCAAAGTCTATACGGCCAAAACCATTATCAAACAGCCGCTTGAACTGACCAACAATCAGGATAAATTCGATATCAAAATAAAAGTGTTGGGCGGCGGCACCATCGGTCAGGCAGGTGCGATTCGGCACGGGATCACCAAAGCGCTGATGCAGTTCGACCCAGAGCTCCGCTCAGTATTGAAAAAAGCCGGTTTCGTTCGACGCGATCCCCGTGAAAAAGAGCGTAAAAAGTATGGCCAGAAGGGTGCTCGCGCACGCTTCCAGTTCTCCAAGCGCTAATCAACACTTCATTCCTGAACAATCCGATAATTCAAGGGGCCTGGTTTTCCAGGTCCCTTTTTTATGCATCGATGCAAGTCATCATTTCATACAGCGCACAAAATGGCCGGGGGCAACTTCACGGAGTTTTTGACTCCCTTCGTCGCACGCTTTGCTGAGATTCGGGCACTGTTCGGAATAGGGGCAGTCGCTTTCGATTCTCTTATTTAGTGCTGGTGGTGATGCGTGGCTGTTCCATGAGATCGATTTCTCACCAGGAGCTGCGGCGAGGAGTTTGAGGGTGTAGGGGTGGCGGGGGTCGTCAAAAAGCATCGATGCGGGTGCGGACTCCACGATTCGGCCTCGGTACATGACATTGACATGGTCGCAGATGTAGCTGACCACATTGAGGTCGTGGGAGATAAAGAGGTAGCTCAACCCCAGTTCGGCCTGGAGGTCTTTCAATAGATTGATAATTTGGGCCTGAATGGAGACATCCAGTGCGGAGATCGGTTCGTCGCAGAGTATAAGGCGAGGAGAGACGCTCAACGCCCGCGCAATGCCTATACGCTGGCGTTGACCGCCGCTGAACTCATGGGGATAGCGATCAGCACTGGCGGACGGCATTCCCACCATCTCCAGCAGTTCCGATACGCGCTGACGCCGTTTTGCCCGGTCAGCAATGCCGGATATGCGAACGCCTTCAGCGACGGATTGGAAAACGGTCATTCTGGGGTTGAGTGAGCTGTAAGGATCTTGGAAGATCATCTGCATCTGCTTGCGCATGGGTTTGAACTGGCGCTCGTTCAACCCGCTGATTTCGTCTCCTTTGAAACGGATCGTGCCACCGTCGGGTATCAGAAGTCTTAGAATCATTCGTGCAACAGTGGATTTGCCACATCCGCTCTCGCCAACCAGCCCGAGCGTCTGGTTGGGAAGAATATGAAAGTCTACCCCGTCCACGGCACGAACCACCTCCGTCGTGTTTTGGAAAAAGCCTTTGCTTACAGGGAAGTGCTTTTTTAAATCTTCGACTTCCAATATCGGTTTGGCCGAATCATTCATTCCACACCTCCAGCTGTCACATCGGGTTTGAAGAGCACCGGACACCTGGCCATATGACCTGCCCCATAGTCGCAAAGGGACGGAAAGGAGGTCTCGCACGAAAGCTGCCGGTGCTCGCAGCGTGGATGGAAGGGGCAGCCCTTGGGTTTGTAAGAGGGGTGGGGTACGCTTCCAGGAATGGTGTAAAGACGCTGTCCGCGCTTCTCTTTGGTGGGCAGCGCTGCCAGCAGTGCACGGGTGTAGGGATGGTTTGCGTTGTTGAAGATATGGTCGGCGTTGCCCTGTTCGACAATGATGCCCGCGTACATCACGTAGACGTAGTCGGCGATGACCTCCACGACGCCCAGGTCGTGGGTGATGTACTGAATCGCCATCTGTTTTTCCCGCTGCAATTGCTTCAGCAGTTCGAGGATCTGGGCCTGCACCGTGACATCTAAAGCGGTTGTGGGTTCATCGGCAATTATCAGATCCGGTTCGCAAGCGAGGGCCATGGCGATCATCACCCGCTGGCGTTGTCCTCCGCTCAATTGATGGGGATAGGCGCTCACCCGTTTATCCGGGTCTGCAATGCCGACATCATCGAGCAGGTGGATCGCTTTCTGCATAGCCTGCGATTCGCCGCTTGACGAATCGTGCGCCAGAATCGCCTCGCTGATCTGATCTCCGACAGTAAAGACCGGATTGAGCGAGGTCATAGGCTCCTGGAATACCATGGCCATGCTCTTGCCGCGCAAAGATCGGAGCTGGGGTGCGGACAACGCCAGGATCGCATGTGATTTAAAGAGAATGCGGCCGCTTACAATTTTGGCCGGAGGCTGCTGCAACAACCCCATCACCGCAAGCGCGGTGACGGTTTTGCCGCACCCTGACTCGCCGACGATGCACACCGTCTGTTGACGATGGACCTGCAGGTCGACACCATCCACGGCACGGGCGTCCGGCCCATCTCCCTCGAAGTAGACGCGCAGATCCTCGATAGAAAGAAGAATATCGTTGGCCTCATCATGCATCGTTTGAAGGTACTCCTCAACGCTTGTAATCGGGTCGTCGGATTAGTTACGTTCTCTCAATTTTGGATTTAAGATATCGCGCAGCCCTTCTCCGAAGAGATTGAAAGCGAGCACTACCAACAGAATCGTGATGCCCGGTGCAAAGGTGAGCCAGGGGGCGTCGAAGATAAAGTCTTTGCCATCCGAGAGAATGTTGCCCCAGGTGGCGTGGGGAGGCGGAACGCCGAATCCCAGAAAACTAAGTCCCGCTTCTGTTAACATGGCCGAGGCGATTCCAAGAGTGGCAGAGACGAGGACGGGGGCCACGGCATTGGGCATGATATGGCGGAAGATGATTCTCATGTCGCTTAACCCCAACGATCGTGCTGCGGCAACGAAGTCCTGCTCTCGCATGGAGAGAAACTCGGCCCGGACAAATCGGGTGGTCCCCATCCAACTGGTCAGGCCGATCACCACCATGATGTTGTAGAGGCTCGGGGGCAACAGGGCGACCACGGTAAGGATCAGGAAAAAGGATGGAAAGCAGAGCATGATGTCAACGGCGCGCATAATGAGCGTATCGATGCTCATCACCGGCCGGTTGAGCCAGTTCAACCATCCAAAGGGAAACGTTTTCTGGGGAAGCTGTTGTCTTCTCAATACTGCACCTGCGGCGGCCAATACCGTTACTGCGGCGGCCCAGATGAACAGTCGGGCCAGTAAAAATGCCAGCGCCGAGACAATGAGCACCCAGAAGAGCATATGGCCCAGGCGCACCGGCATCTGGCCAAAGTACCCGGCAAGGCCTCCCAGAAGGATGCCGATGGCGACGGCGATGCCGACAGCCACAAATCCAACTGTCAGCGATACCCATGCTCCCTGCAGCATTCGGGAGAACACGTCGCGACCAAGGTCATCGGTCCCAAGCAGGTAGATGCCCAGAGCCGGCACCTCAGCCGGCTGCAGTCCGTCGGTTATGGGATATGAGAGGGGCGGACGAAGTTTCTCCTGAAGGCGCACCTGGGAGGGATCGAGGATCGGACGGTTTCCTGAGGTAAGGAGAACACCAGCCAAAGCGACAATGAAGAAGATCAGGAAAATAGCAAACCCTGCAAAGGCCATTCGATTCTTGAGCAGCATGCGCCACGTTTCCGCCCAGGGGGAGCGGGACGGCGGCATAAGGAGGGATGCGTCGGTGGCCGTATATGCAGCACTATGCCGGCTGGTAAGGCTCATCAGAGGCGAATCCTGGGGTCCACCACCATGTAGAGCAGGTCAGAGATCAACGTCCCGGCCAGCACCAGTACGGCGGTGATAAAGTTAAGGGTCAAAATGATCGGGTAGTCCCTGGCCAGGATTGCTTCGTAGGCCATGCGCCCCATGCCGGGCCACGCGAAGATCGATTCGATAATAACCGATCCGCCGATGAGACCGGGAAGAATCAGACCGAACATGGTTACGAAGGGCAGCAGGGCGTTGCGCAGCGCGTGACGGTAATACACCGTATCATCATCCACCCCCTTTGCCCGGGCGGTCCTCACATAGTCCATACCGATGATCTCCAGCATTTGGCTGCGTACATACCTGGAGAGGACGGCGATGCCGCCGGTGGCGCCCAATAGGGAGGGCAACACCAGATGCCACGTGCGGTCCATCCATTTCACAATGGGAGATGCGGCGGTAACGCCGAAGGTCTCTATGCCGATGACCGAGACATGCAATTGGGTGACCACCAGTATGATCAACATGTATGCGAAGAAGAAGCCGGGAATCGAGATGAGCAGATAGGCGAAAAAGGTGGTGGTCTTGTCGTAAGGGCCGTCACGGCGGATGGCCGAGCGGATACCCACGGGAAAGGAGAAGGTCCATGTGAGCAGCGTGCCGACGATAAAGAGCGGCAGACTGTTCAGGAAGCGCTCCCAGATTTTTCCCAGTACGGGCTGATTGTCCCGCCAGGAGACGGTTTTGCCGGTGAACAGGTCGCGATAAAAGAGCAGGTACTGCATGTAAAGCGGCTGGTCGAGATGGAACTCCTTGCGCATGCGTTCGACGATTTCGGGGGTAAACTTGGGGTTGAGCGGGTCGATCTGGCTAGGCTCACCCGGTGCCAGGTGGATGATCAGGAAGGAGACCACAGAGACAAAGAAGAGGGTAACCCCTTTTTGAAGCAGGCTTTTACGGAGAAAGTTTAACATCAATCCACCTCTTCCTATCGCGACTCGAACACGGGTTGCTTGGGCATCTTGATCCACTGATTGAAATGGAACGTGTAGCTGCCTGTTTTTGTCGGCGTGATCGGCATGTAGCGATCTCCTCCATCTACTGATGCAATTTGGCGAACGATACGCTTGTCCAGCAAAGCTGTCCATCGTCCAACGTAGAGGAAGGTGTACGGCTGAGCATCGGCGATGATTTTGTGCAGGCGATGGCAGTAGGCCACTTGTGTCGGGTGGTCGTACTCCTGGCGGATTTTAACGATCAGGTCATCGGCCTCTTGATCGCGAAACCCGACAAAATTCAATTGAAAGGGACCGCTCTGACTTGAGTGCCAGATCTGGTAGAGGTCGGGATCGATCCCCATGGACCAGCCCAGCACCAGGGCATCGAAATCGAGGTCGTGGACCCGCTTCTGGATGAAGACCGACCACTCGAGCAAATCGGTTTCGACTTGGATACCTATTTTTTGCCAGGCGTTTTGGGCGACGGCCAGGATCGCTTTGCGTAGCGGGTTGCCGTTGTTGGTGATCAGGGTAAACGCCATACGACGGCCATTTTTTTGCAGATAGCCGTCCGGTCCCGGTTCCCATCCGGCTTCGGAGAGCAGGGTCAATGCCCTCTGGGGGTCATAGGGCAGGGGAGAGATCTCGTGGTTGTAGTAGTCGGTCTGTTTGGCAAAAGGGCCTGTGATAGGCTCCCCCTGGCCGTAGAGGACGTAGTCGATAATTTTCTGGCGGTCGATGGCCATGCCCAAGGCGCGACGAACACGTACATCATCAAAAGGCGGCCGGCGAAGGTTGTAGCCGATATAGGTGTAGCCGAATGATGTACCGGTAAAATTTTGGAAGCGGTCGTCCTTACTCAAGCGGGCCACCTGGTGGGGCAATACGGCGTAATCGTCGATGGTGCCGGCGTAGAATTCCATCTCCTGAGTGAGCATGTTTGGAATGACGCGCATCACGTATTGATGATAGTTGGGAGGACCTTCCCAATACGCGTCAAAGCGATCCAGTCTGATGAACTGGTCCGACTTCCACTTCCGGAACACGAAGGGACCCGAGCCGACCGGGTATCGGTTGAAGCGACTCTGGCGCATCGTGAATTGCTCCGGGTCCTTGCCGGTGGCATCTGCTTCAGCTTTCAAGGCGCTGTCATCGAGAAGGTGGGTTGGCAGTATACCCATACTCCAGGTGCCCAGCGCCGGTGAGTAGAGCCTTTTGTAGATGATTCGGATGGTCAGCGGATCGATCACCTTGACCGATTGCACCGGTTCGAAATCGGGCAGACGAGGGGAGAAGTTTTTGGGGTTTATGATGGCATGATAGGTAAATGCGACGTCTGTGGCCGTCAGATCGTGTCCGTCGTGAAATTTGACGCCGGGTCGCAAATGGAAGTCGATGATCGGGTTGTGCGCGGTCTGAGGCAATAGGCTGCGGGCCATGATGGCCAGATCGCCGGGCGGTATGCCACTCTCTGAATGGACATAATCCGCCGGTTCGAACGAGCTGAAATACGCTTTTCCAAGAATTGGCTCGAGGCGTTCGAAAAGCATCTGATCCACATGTTTCAAGGTGATGCGGATGCGTTTGGGGGCGTTGATACGCAGGGTAACCGTGCGCTCTGTCTCGCCCTCTTTGTACGAAACGGCCCGTTCGGTTGTTTCCTCTGGCAGCAGCTCAACGTCCGTCACGTGTCGCCAGTCCCCATCATCCGGCACGAGCAGCGCCTTGAGATGGGTTGCCAGCGTTTGACTATCGATGGAGCCCCAGCGTTGGGTCGATGCGTTCTTATTGATATAGAAGTAAGCATGTTCGTAAATTTGCCAGCGTTTGGCCACACGACCCCGAAAACGAAGCTCCTCATCACGGTCGAGAAGGCCTTCAAAAACAAGTCCGTTGATCTGGCTGCTGGTCGCATCCGATGAGAGTACCGGATTCAATAGACTGGCGTCGCCTATAGAGGCGGTGATGAACTGAATCAGCCGGTCGGGATTGCCGCGTGTCTGCTCCTCGTAGCTGGGCGCCCAGAAATAGGAGATGATCAACACGACGGTCACCAAGGTTGGGGCAGCGATGAGAAAGCGTCGAATATTCATGCGTTGCGGCCGGCTTTTTTGATTAGAACGCTGACGTTCGGTGGTTGTTTGAGATTTTGGCGTGTTGATAAAACGCAATGAATTTATTACAATATGAGTGTGTTAACCATAGGGGATTGCCATCTCCAAGTCAAGGGAAGAAGCGTCTGGGCATGGCCCAGAAAAAAGAGGGGAGTCTTTGCCGTTTACCGCAAAGGCTCCCCTGGATCGGTTGCAGCATTTCAGTGCAGCCTTTTTTTACTCTTTTGGCGGCTTCTCAGGCGTCGTCTCTTCCGTCTCTTCTGCATCTTCCGCCGCCGCCGCTGCCTTCTCTCTCTCTAATTTTGCTGCCTCAAGAGCGGCTGCAACAGTGGCAGTTTTCTGGTTGATCACTTCGAGCTGTGCGGGATCGCTGGTGAGCCGTTTCACCTGGTCAAGACTCTTCAGGGCCGATTCGAGCGATTTGATGTCGGTTTTGCTGGCCTCCACCTCGGCCTTATAGAGAAGCGTCATGCGTTGGATATAGGTTATGCGGTTTCGCACTGCGTCGCGCATCTCTTTCGTCAATGCATATTGTTCCGCCTTTTCAAGATCATCGGTGATGGCCTTGTAATCCGGTAGACCGGCGACTTCAAGCAGTGTGTCAGCTTTGTTCAGGTAATATCCGAAAATGATGGGAAAAATCTCATTTCTTCGGTACTCTTCCTTGATCGGATCGGCCAGCTGATAGCCGTGCAGGACGGCGAAGAAGCTCCTTCCCGTTGGGGAGAAGTTGCCTTTCTCGATCTCAACCGCCGCCCCGTGTGAGGTGATAAAATATTTGGCGCTGTTGGTGAAGCTGGCCCAGATGATCATCAGAACCACTGCGGCTGCAAAGACGGCACCGATTTTAGCGGCGCGCAGGACCGGGTCGACCGGCTCTTTCTCAGGTTGGGCAGGCATCTCTACCGGCGGCACAGGCGCAGACGGTCCTATCGCTGTTTCCTTTTCGGCCGGAGGTTCGGTTTTTGACTCGGTAGCCGAATCCTCTTCCGTTTTTGTCTCTAATGCTTTTTCGGGCTCCGGTTCAGGTTCCGGTTCAGATACGGGCGATGCCATTTCGATGCTGGTTTCGGCTTCAGGCGCCTTTACTTCTGCCGGCGACTCCGCCGGTTCAGGTTCGGCCGTGGTCGGTGGTTCGATTTTTGACTCAAAAGCCTCCGGCGGTTTGGCCGAAGCCTTTATGTCGGCCATATCGAATTTTTTAGAGAGAAGTTCCCTCAGGCGTTCTGCCTCTGCAGGATCGTCGGTGTCGATGAATGGCGGGGCCGTCAAACCGGATAGATCCGGTTCGGTAGGCTTTCCAACTGCCGGTGGCATCTTTCCATCGAACTTTTTAAAGAGAAGTTCCCTCAGCGTTGGTTTCTTTGCAGGCGTTTTAGCTGCCTTGGGGGGGGTTTTAGCGCTCTTTGCGGTTTTGGTAGGCTTGGTGGCCTTGGTTGTTTTCGTTGCTTTGGTTTGCTTTTTGGCACTTTTTTTTGCGGCAGCTGGTTTGGCTGATGCTTTTTTGGAAGCATTTGATTTCGCCGCAGCTTTTTTAGCGCTCTTCTTTTTCGATTTTGCCTTCTCTTTTTCAGTTTCCGATTTTTTGGCCGTGGATTTAATCAAGCTGTCCTTGCCCATACTTTGCCCCTTTGCAATTATATAAATTTACATGTATTTTTGGCATCGCTGAACGAGGTGTCAACATAAAGGATCGCCCTTTTTTTGTAAACCCTTTTTTCCGCTAAAACCTTGCGCAGCGGCTGTTTGAGCCTACGATAAGCAGTGTAATCTGCTATCAAGGCTTACCACATAAAGGTCAAATCGATACCAGCCGAAGGGAACCTGAAATGAGAAAGAGCAGATCTGCCTCTCTGGAAAATAAAGAGCGCGTGCTAAAAAAAGTCCTATCGGTGTATCGCTCCATGGGGGTCGCCTTCTCCGGCGGTGTCGACAGCACGTTGCTGCTTGCCGCAGCAAAAAAAGGTCTCGGTGATCGAGTTGTCGCATTCACCGCAGTCTCGAATATCCATCCCAGCGGTGAAAAGGAGTTGGCCATTGAAATGGCCAAACAACTGGGCGTGCGCCACGTATTGATCCCCACTCATGAACTCGACAATCCTGACTTCGTCGATAACGGTGTGGACCGATGCTATCATTGCAAGCGGCAACTCTTTTTAGCGATATTAGAACAGTCCGCAACCCTTGGAATTAACGTCATCGCACATGGTGCCAATCTGGACGATGTGTCGGACGTAAGACCGGGCTTTCGCGCTGCCCGGGAGCTTTCGGTCGCAGCACCTTTGATCGATGCCGGGTTGACCAAAGCCGATGTACGGCAATTGGCAAGGAAGTGGGGATTGGCCAATTGGGACCGGCCGTCTATGGCGTGTTTGGCTACGCGGATACCATACGGTACAATGATACGTTTGGAGATGCTGCAGCAGATCGACCGTGCCGAAGCGATGCTTCGCAGGTTTGGTGTCGGGCAGTGCCGGGTGCGTCACTACGGCAATATGGCCAGAATCGAGACAGACGCGGTGTGGATAGAGCGAATGGCAAACCCTCCGCTTCGTCAGCAGATTGTGCAGGGGTTGCAAGCGCTTGGATACCAGCATGTCTGTTTGGACTTGGAGGGGTATCTGTCCGGAAAAATGAATCGTGGTAAAGGTCCGTCCGAGCGTTCATGACGCCCGATGCGGCACGCTCATTTTTGGGGCTCTGCCAACTGCAGTATCGCCTTTTCGATCACCTCCGATGTCGTTCCGTTGGTACGGCGTTTCTCCCGATTGAGAATGATTTGGGCTTTAAGCGATATCATGGCGGACACTTGCTTTTTCCCATCTTTCTTCTGGCGTTCACGCCACCTTTGCTGGCGCTCCCGATCGGTTTTGCGGCGCTGATTCAACGTGGCCATGGGCGAGCTTCTCCTGAAAGCCTACTTGAGTTGGGTTGTCGGGATAATGAGTTATCTGTAACGCTGGTATTAACTTGTGCTTTAGAACGCATCAAAAGTCAATGCGATTGAGGGAATTATCTGTACATCGTTGCAAGACGTCTCATTGCGGTGAGTCAGCGCAAAGGCCATTTGGGGGCCGTGGGGTATTGTAACGCCTCAAATAGGGCTTGTTAAAAAAACCATTTATTGTTAATAAGTTACCTTTGAACTGGTGCTTGTTTGAAACAAACCATGTCACCGGCTTGTGATTGATTGAATAGAGACAACGCACCAGTTTGCGTTCGACGGTCACGGCAAGGTGTGCCGGTCGGCTGTAGTGTTCGAATCTGATTGAATTTGGCAAGAGACATCAAGGATCGTCATGGCGGATCTGCTGGTTCGTTTATATCGGTTACCCGAGATAGAGCCCCATCTTCTGGCATTGGAACAGAAGGGAGTCACTGTGCGACGCGCCATGGCTTATGAGCGGCGTAAGGTGATGCGTTGGGTGGAAGACAGCTTCGGGGCGCTTTGGGCCGGTGAGAGTGCCACGGCCTTTGGCCGTCAGCCCATCGGTTGTTACCTCGCCATCTCTGAGGAACGGATCGTGGGTTTCAGTTGCCTGGAGTGTACGTTTAAAAACTTCGTCGGCCCCATAGGCGTCTCTCAAGGCCACCGTACCGCTGGTGTGGGACGCGCCCTGCTCTTGGCCTGTTTGAGAGAGATGGCGCTGTCCGGATACGCCTACGCCATTGTCGGTGATGCCGGGGAGCCGGCCTTTTTCGAAAAGGCTGCGGGCGCATCCGTGATCAACGGGTCAATACCGGGACCCTATCCACCCAAGCTTAAATAGCAGGCCAATACAGACTTCGAATGGAAATCAAAAGAGAGCGGTGGGGGAGTAGATGTGTAATGGGTTTTGAAACGTTCATAGCCAGACGGTTTTTAAAGATAAAAAATCAGCGCAAACTGGTCCCCGTGATCACCATATTGGCAACGTTAGGCGTCACGGTAGGGGTAATGGTTTTGATAGTGGTCATCGCCGTTATGACCGGTTTTCAGTCGGAACTGAAAAGCCGTATCCTGAATATCGATTCCCACATCATGGTGATGCGATTCAATGATTGGATCAGAGATTACAACACGGCTCTCGATCGAATTGGCCGGATCCAGGGGGTGGAATCTGCCTCGCCGTTTGTCTATGCCCATGGCATGCTGAGAGCTTCCGATGGCGTGTCGGGGGTGGTCTTGCGCGGCGTCGATCCTGAGCGCACAGGTGTGCGCGTCAACGTGGGCGGCGGCCAACGCATCGGCGATCTGTTGGAGATGAGGGATGGCGGCACCGCTGAAACCGGTGTGGTTCTGGGTAAGGTGCTTGCGGATAAATTGAACGTCGGGGTCGGCAGCAGCGTCCTGCTCGTAGTGGCCGATGCCCGTCAGACCAGTTTTCGCGTGTTACCGAAGAGCCAGCGCCTGAAGGTTGTGGGGCTTTTTGAGACCGGCATGCACCAATACGACGGTACCATGGGATTTGTGCGCTTCGACCGTTTGCAACAGATGGTCGGAGTGTCCGATCTGGCTACCGGGTTGGAGGTGCGGGTCAAACATCCAGATGATGTGGCCAAGATCAGCCGTGAGATTCTTTCGTCTTTGGGGGACAGTTACTGGGCCACCCATTGGATACGGATGCACCATAATCTGTTCTCCATGTTGGGTGTGCAGAAGGTGATGATGTATGTCATTCTGACCCTGATCATTCTGGTAGCCGCTTTCAATATCGCCAGCGCCCTCATCATGATGGTCAAAGAAAAAGTTAAAGATATCGCAATTTTGAAGGTGATGGGAGCCAGCAACAGAAACATCATGAACATATTTTTAAAGAAGGGCATGACCATCGGTATGGTCGGGATCGGATTGGGCGGCTGCGCCGGCCTGCTGCTCTGTTGGATTCTCGCCCAATATCCGATTATCGAACTGCCGGGCGATGTCTATTTCCTCACCACATTGCCAGTGAAGATCACACTGGCCGATCTGGCTGTGATCGGGATAGGGACCTTTGGCATTTGTGTGTGCGCTTCACTCTACCCTGCATGGAAAGCGGCCAAATTGAGACCGGCTGATGGCGTTCGATATCGTTGACCATCATGCCCGAATCTTTTCACCATTTCCAATCGACGGGATAATTCAGTGGGTAAATTTTTAAAGGTTATATTGATCACGCTTTTTGTGTCTCTCGTTGTTTTTGCCGCCATCGCCGAAAGGCCCATCGCAGTAAAATTGATGACGGGTCTGAATTTGGCGCTCTATCTGCGCCTGGTCGTCCTGCTGGGTTTGGTAATCGCCGTGTTTCTGGCATGGGGCTACAAGCGCAAGATAGAGGCATCCCAGAAATATGTTCGTGCACAGGAGATTGTCGACCAGGCTGGTGAAAAGGCTGAGCGGGCCAAACGGGAAAATGAACGGATGGAGGAGAAGCTCAAGGCCGAATACGATCAAAAAAAACTGAATTTGGACGAACAACTTTTGCAGATGAGACATGAATATGAAGAGCGCATCCGGGGCTTAAAAGAGCAAAACATTGAATTAAAGGAGTCGGTCGGAAAGCTCATGCATTTGGTTAAAAAAAACAAGGTCTCTTGAAAGCATCGCAAGGTTGTTGGTCAGATACGCGGATTGTGCTAAAGTTCACTAATGTTGTCCAATTTTTTAGGCGAATAAAAATTGGTTTACAACAATTGAGATTCGGATCGACAAATCGGAATGAAGGGAAGGTGCTGCCATGATCAATCGGAGTCCGTTCCAGTTTCACTATCAATTTCAGTTTTTGAATGGACAGATCAAAGACTATCGGATCTCATTGGACCCGGATTCATTGAGCCTTATTCCTTTAGCCTCTGCTGCCGAGACACCGGAGTGGGTGCATCTTGAATACAAACAGTGCCGGGATTGCCCCCTTCAGTCGGATGCCCATAAAAATTGCCCCATCGCCGTGAATATTATGGAGCTGGTCGAAACGTTCAAGACCGTCTTTTCGTACCATGACTGCACGGTTGTATGCGAGACAGCAGAGCGTTCCTATTTGAAAAAGACATCGGTGATGGAGGGGTTGTCGGCCATATTCGGTGTCATCATGGCGACAAGCGATTGTCCGGTCATGGAGTTCTTGAAACCCATGGCGCGCTTTCATCTGCCCTTTGCCACCATTGAGGAGACCACCGTACGTACAGCGTCCATGTACCTGTTGGCGCAATATTTCAAGTATAAAAACCAACCCGGGATGAAGTTTGACTTCAAGACGCTGGAGAGACACTACAGCAAGGTCCAGGTGGTCAACGAGGGATTATTGGATCGCATCAACAGTGTCAGCAGTGAGGATGCGGATAAGAACGCCATAGTGACACTGCACTCACTTTCACAGTTCCTGTCCATGGAGATGGACTACAGTTTAAGCGGGTTGGAGTATATTTTTGCCGGACGCTTTGCCGATTGACGGTGATGGCCCATAGCGGATGAACATGCGAAACATCGAGATCGAGTACCGTTTTCAGATAGAAGGCGACCAGAGCGAGTCCTATCAGGTGATCCTTGATCCACTAAGCCTTCAAATGGTGGAAACCGGTGCGCAAGTGATGCCCGAATGGACCAAACTGACATTTCATCAATGTGGCAACTGCCCCCTCGACAGCTTAAAGATATCTCGCTGTCCTGCTGCCGCCAATATGGTGCTGCTCGTTGAGCGTTTCAATCAGCTGCTCTCTTACGACAGCACGACCGTAATGGTTGTCACCGCCGAACGAAAGGTATTCAGTGAAACCACAGTGCAGCGGGGCGTATGCTCCCTGATGGGCCTGCTGATGGCTTCGAGTGGATGCCCCTTGACGGCTTTTTTTAAACCCATGGCCCGTTTTCACCTTCCCTTTGCAAGTACTGAAGAGACCATATGGCGGGCAACCTCCACCTATTTGCTGGCGCAATATTTTCAACAGCAGGAGGGAATATCTCCCGATGTCTGTTTTCATGGATTGAGCGAAATTTACGACCAGATCCAAACCGTCAATCAAGCTTTTGCCAAGCGGCTGCGTTCCGCTTGCCGGCACGACTCCATGATCAATGCCATTATTCTGCTGGATATGTTCGCCAAATCGATGCCGACGGCAATCGAGGATTCGCTGGAGGATATTCGCCATCTTTTCGAACCCTATTTGTTGAGTTCATCCCCTTCATGATACTGAAACGCAAAGAGACATTAGCGGAGAAAGAACAGTAAATTGATAAACGTATTAAAATCATTCCTTGCCAAGTGCGGCTTGGCAAACAGAACCGATGAGCCGCAACCGATTGAACCGCCGCAAAACCAGCGTAAGCCGGAACGGCCCAACGAAAAGAGCGGCACGTCACGGGCCTCGAAGCAGGAAGAAAGGCCCGATGAGAAGCGTCCTCCCAGGCGGCCAAGGCGGGCAAAACAGAAAAAAAAGCCCGATGCGGCATTGGATCCCCAACCGGTCCGCCAATGGGACATCTCCTCATTCCAGGTGCTGCCCGCTGAAGGCAAGGTGCGCTTTCATGACCTCGGGCTGCCGGACAGTCTGATGCACGCCATTGCCGACTTAGGCTTTCAATACTGCACCCCCATCCAGGCGGAAATAATGCCGAGCACCTTGGCGGGGAAAGACGCCACCGGCCGCGCCCAGACCGGTACCGGCAAGACGGCGGCCTTCCTGATTACTGTGATTACCCGGCTGCTGGCGGAATCCCCTCAGGGGCAGATCAAAAAAGGATCGCCGCGGGTGCTTGTGCTTGGCCCTACGCGGGAATTGGTGATGCAGATCGCCGAAGAGGGACGCCAACTGGCCAAGTATACCGATCTGACCATCACCAGCGTTTTCGGCGGCATGGACTACGAAAAACAGCGGCGTCAGCTGAACCAGAAACAGAGCGACATCGTTGTCGCTACACCGGGACGTCTCCTCGATTACAAACGGCAGGGTGACGTTCGGCTGGACATGGTGCAGGTATTGATTATCGATGAAGCGGATCGCATGCTCGACATGGGGTTCATTCCCGACGTACGCAAAATCATTTACGCCACTCCCCATAAGGACAAGCGCCAGACCCTGCTGTTCAGTGCAACCTTGACGCCGGAGGTGACACGCCTGACAGCTCAGTGGACAAGAAATCCCATCCAGGTTGAGATCGAACCGGAGCAGGTGGCCGTGGACTCCGTGGAACAGATCGTCTACATCGTCACACGCGACGAGAAGGCCGCACTTCTTTTCAACATTCTTCATCGCAAGGACTTGAAACAGGTAATTGTGTTCTGCAATCGAAAGGATGAAACGCGACGACTGGCCGATCTGTTTGTACGTTATCGTATCGATTGCGCGGTATTGTCCGGTGATATCCGCCAACGCACCAGAGTCAAAACACTTGAAGACTTCAAAGCCGGAAAGATCCGGGTGCTTGTGGCCACGGATGTGGCAGGCAGGGGGATCCATATTGAAGGCATGGACCATGTGATCAATTACACGCTGCCGCGCGACCCCGAGGACTATGTGCACCGTATCGGGCGGACCGGAAGAGCGGGCGCATCGGGCACCTCCATCAGTTTTGCCGATGAAGAGGACAGCTTCGTCATTCCGGCCATCGAAGAATTGATCGGGTATAAGCTTCCCTGCATCTATCCCGATGAGGAGTGGCTGGCACCATTGCCACCGCCTCCGCCAAGGCGAAAGACGCGGACGGATGATAACCAAACCAAACAGCCTCAAAGGCCTCGCTCTTCCAGCCGGGGGAGGAGAAGAGGGCCGAGCAGCCAGACTGGACGCAAACAGGGTGATCGATCCTCCCGTCCGCGATCAGGCTCCCCAAGAAGAGGGAGGGGAGGGCAGCCCAGAAATGTTCAAAAGAAGTCCTGACCTTTTATATTGATTTGCACTGCCGTTCATTTCATTTATAAAACAGTGCCGTAATTGGGAGGTTGGCGCCATGCTAACGGAAGTGGTTATAGCCTCCCTTTAGCGGATTTGAACGCCCTTTGTGATCGATAAGGAGGATTTTGTCTTCCTGATCGGTCACCTTGCCCACCTTGGTGCATATAATTCCCTTGTCTTCGAGTGCTGCAACGCTCTCTGGAGGGATGGAAAAGAGCAATTCAAAATCTTCTCCTCCTCCGATGGCCCATTGCAGGGGATCGACTCCCAACACTTGCGATGCCTGGACGACCTCATCATGCAGGGGGATCGCCTCGGCCTCTATTTCTGCTCCGACCTTGCTCTGTGTGCACAGGTGGTTCACTTCAGCTCCCAGTCCATCGCTGATATCGATCATGGCGTTGGCCACCGGGGCAATGGCCCCGGCGAGGTCCATCCGGCATCTGGGTTCGAAGTGTTTGCGTTTAAGATAATTGGATGGCATCTGCCCGCTGCTCAACAGTGCCAATCCTGCAGCCGATGCACCCAGAGAACCTGTTACCATCAATAGATCGCCGGGCTTGGCATGGCTGCGAAGGCATAGATGCTGTGGGGATACAGCACCAAGCAGACAAATAGTGATCGTCGTGTCCCTGCCCTGGGTGGTGTCGCCGCCGAGCAGGGCGATGTCGTGACGGCGGCATGAACGATCGATTCCCTGGTAGAGCCTTTCTACCCAATTCACATCGGCATCTGCGGGCAGGGCCAGTGAAACGAACATCCACTGGGCAATGCCGCCCATTGCGGCGATATCGCTCACATTGCACTCGGAAGCCTTGATGCCGATCTGCTCAGGTGTTGCCCATTTGCAGTTAAAGTGACGATCTTCTACCAGCATATCCGTTGTGACGAGCAGATAGGGGGCCGGTTCAGGCGCCATACGAATGACCGCCGCGTCGTCCCCAATGCCCTGCACCACCTCGGGTCGATCTGCGGCGACCATTTTTGCCAGGCGATCGATCAGGGCAAATTCTCCACCAATCTCATTGATCTTCATGTCAACTATTCTCTTCGATGCTATGCATTAAAGGGTGTACAACTCACGCACAATCCGGGACAGTGTCTTCAACCCATTGTCGATCCGTTCACTGAAGGGGAGACCGCAACTGATACGTATGCAGTGTCTGTAGTCATCATTGCTGGCACAGATGACCCCGGGTAGAACTGCGATCTTCTCCTTCAAGGCACGCCGGAACAGTTCAAGACTGTCCAGATCATGGCGCAGTTGGACCCACAATGTCAACGCACCGGAGGGTGATGATAATCGCGTCTCTTTCGGAAAATGTCTGGCAATGGCCATGGAGGTGTTGGCCATCTGTTTTTGAAGGATCGTTCGCAGCTTTCTCAAATGACGGTCAAAATTGCCGCTCTTCAAATATTGATACAATACATATTGATTTAAGGATGGTGATGAAACCGAAGTATAGAGTTTAAGGTGTTTTACTCTCTCAAGAAAAAGGCCCGGCATGCTCCATCCGACACGTAATCCGGGGGATAGGGTTTTTGAAAAGGAGCTGCAGTAGAGGACGAGTCCCTTGGTGTCGAAAGATTGCAGCGGTGCAGGTCTTGTCGGTCCGAAGTGAAGTTCACCATAGATGTCATCCTCTATGATGGGAATGGCTTCGGCATTGAGCATTCGGACAAGTTCGCGCTTCTTTTCGTTTGAAAGGACGAAACCGAGCGGATTTTGGAAATTGTCATTGAAAATACATGCTTTTACCGGATGTTTTTTAAGCGCAACTTTCAATGCTTCAATATCGATGCCATTAGCGGCATCGGTGGGGATCTCCAAGGCCAACATCTGCAAATCTTCGATGAGCTGAAGATACCAGGGGAAGGTTGGCGATTCGACCACAATCGTATCACCTTGTTTGGCAACGGCCTGGAGGCATATGGCCACAGCTTCGAAGCAGCCGTTGGTAATGACGATGCCATCAGCGCAACTGCTTCGGTTCAGCGCCATGTGGCGTTGGGCAATTTGGCGCCGCAATCCTTCGAGGCCCATGGGGTGTTCGTAGTTGGCCAGCATAGATGCAAGTCGATCTGATGGGATGCTCTTGATATCCTGTGCCAGCGTTTTAACCGGCATTAGCTCGGGAGCCATGACCGATCCGCCAAGTTGGAGAATTTCAGGATCACCCATGGCTTCGAGAATGGCAAACGCCAGGTTGTTGATGGTCACCTTGCTGGGTTTGATGAGAGGCTTTTTCGTCTCGGGGCTTTTCAACAGGGGTTTCAACGGCGGTTTGACGTAATAGCCCGATTTGGGACGCGGCTCGACGACTCCCCGTTTTTCCAACTCGATAAGCGCCTGATAGACCGTGGAAATACTCAGCCCTGAGTGGGTGTGCAGCGTTCGAATGGAGGGAAGTTTGTCACCGGTCTGATATGTGCCTTCTGCGATTCCTTTTTCGATGGTGTCGGCCAGCGCCAGATATCGAAAGCCTTTAATATCGGATAGTTGGGAGAGCAAATGATGCATATGTCTACAATCTGTTATGCAAAATATTTTAGAACATTGTATCTGTTATTAATTATCAGCGTTGATAGGTTTAAACAACACAAGATGTTTGTTTCAATTGAAAAACATAACAAAAAGGGGGGAGGCAAGGTGTCGTCGATTCTTTCGGAACGGACTGCTGGCATGGGATGCAACGCCATACGTGAAATCCTGAAGGTTGTTTCCAGGCCCGGCATGGTATCGCTTGCCGGAGGCATTCCCGCACCGGAGAGCTTCCCCATGGATTTAATGCCTGGTTTAACCGATGCAGTGCTGACCAAGTATGGCGCGTCTGCGTTTCAATACGATCCGACCGAAGGTTTCGAACCGCTTCGCGAAACGCTTTCCGGATATTTGACAACCAAAGGCGTAGAGGTATCTCCTGATGGTATCCTGGTGACCAGCGGTTCCCAAAGTGCACTTGATCTATCGGGGATGGTGCTGATTTCAAAAGGTGACCGTGTAGCATTGGAGGCACCAACATACGTTGGCGCCTTACAGGCTTTTCGGCCCTACCAGCCGGAATTTGTTACGCTTGAGTCGGACGAAGACGGTGTGATTCCTGAATCGTTGGAGAAGGTGCTGCGGAGCGGATCCATTAAACTGATCTATCTTGTACCAACGTTCCAAAATCCGACAGGGCGGACGATTCCACTGAATCGTCGCATCGCAATAGCGAAAATTATCCGACAATACAATACGCTTTTGGTAGAGGATGATCCATACAGCGATTTGCGGTTCAAAGGGACATCGCTTCCAACCATCCGGTCGTTGGCACCTGAACAGGTGATCTATATTGGTACCTTATCGAAGGTGTTCGCACCCGGCCTGCGTGTCGGGTTTTGTGTCGCACCCGAACTGATCAGACATTGGCTGGTGGTGGCCAAACAGGGGGTCGATCTGCACACCAGCACCTATAATCAGGCGCTAGCGGCAGAGTATATCAGCGGCGGGCACATGATGGCACACCTTCCCAATATTGTCTGCCTGTATCGCCCCAGGCTCGATGCTCTTCTGAAGGGCCTGGAGTATTATATGCCGCACGGGTTCTCCTGGTCCAAGCCGGAGGGAGGCATGTTCGTCTGGGTAACGGGGCCACTCGGAATGGATATGGATAGGGCTTATCAAGCAGCGATCGCCCGAAATGTTGCCTTCGTGCCCGGAACCCACTTTTTTCCACATCCGGGTAACGGCCTGGAGACCATGAGGCTCAATTTTACCATGAGCGATGGGGATACGCTGACAAGGGCGATTGCCACCTTGGCTGATGTGCTCAGCCGGGAGATTACCACCCCAGATGGAGTTCGATGGGATGCTGTCCCGGCAGAGTAGTACTGGACGGGGTCAATTTGATTGCAACCGGAATTCGCCCCTGCTGATCGATAGGCTGCACATCGATGGCCGCTTTGGCGAAGCCTGGTGGATCGCTTTGGTCGCTGAAGCGATTGAGAGCTGTTTTCAACTGCTCTTCAAGATGGCCGGGGTCGCCTTCCGAGCTTATATGATCTTTGCACCAAAGAATGAATTGGGTGACCTGGCTCAGAAGGATCTGATAAGCAAGGGAGGTTCCATTTATGACGACCGCTTTTGGAAAGAAGGCTACGTCTCGTTTGGTTTCGCAAGCCAAGGGGGTAAATCCGCCCTGAACAAACTGCTCCAAACGATCACGATCGAACTGCGCTTCAGATACCATAGGTGGTAGTTCCCCTCCGGTTTGTAACGCCAGATCTTGTATCTGGTACTTCTGAACATCACAGAAGCGGGTCGGCCAACCCTCTTTGTATGCGCTCTGGGCAACCAGCGTTCCTAAACTCCAAACCGGCGCAATCCAATTGACGTCAGGTTCGTTAAAGGGGATGAGGCGCGGCTGATTATCTTCACCGTAAGGGTAGCGAACAAGAAAACGATTGCAGGTGAGGCAGAGCCAATGCCCATATTCCGACTGGACCACACTTTGATATTTGGCGTACGCCTGGGTTTCGATATGGTGACGGATGAGGGGCAGGGTGCCCAGCCGCGACCACTTCGGAATCTGGAAAAAAGCTGGTGGCACCCACGCGATTACAGGCACCATCAAGGTGGTTGACCACCGGGCTGCTGCAGTGAGCCGTTCGATGGAGAGCGGTGTGTTGTCGAAGGGCAGATCGAGCAGGATGACATTGGGCAGATCGTTAACGATAAGGGGCGTGAGGTCATCCAGTCGCTCGGCCAGCGTCTGAGTATGCACGGTCGCAATAGAGACGGTGGCGGAAGCGTTGTCCGAAACACCCTGCTGAAGTAGAAGTCTCAGGCCTCGCCAGGCGCTCTCCATCTCTTGAAACCGATGGTCTCCGAAAAGGGCTGTGAGAATGGCTTTCGCGACAGTATCGATCTGGTCCGCCTCATCTTGATGCGAACCCGGCTCCGCCGTTTCGGTACCATCCAGTGCAACCATGCTCAATATGTTGTCTATGTTGCTTTCAGACTTTGATTTTGCGGGCGGTTTTTTCTCTTGAATATCGATGGTGGGCAATTCAGGCCATTGGTGGAGCCCCTCTCGGATTCGGCTGGTTGTTTCACCCTTGCGACGGGCCGCTTCAAGGTACGCTTTGGCTTGGCTTAATTTTTGGAAAAAGGGGTTTGATTTTACAATGCCATCTGGATGAAACGATTTAAGGTTTGCCAATTGAAACTCAAGGCTGCCGTTGGGGCACAGGGATTTTTCGATATTGAGCGGCAAACGGATCGCCATAGAATGCATAACGTCGTCCAGGGTTGATCGCTCAACGACCTGCGGCGGCTTGGGTACCGCCCCGGCATCTTCCGGTTGAAAAGGGGCCAGGGCGAGTATTTTAAAATGTGTGTCAAAGGAGGTCATGTTCTGCTTCTTCCCGGTGATCTATGAAAAAAATTTTTTTAGCAAACCGCCGGCTTTTTGGCCTATCTTTTCAGACAACTCCTGTTTTTCGGGCGTTTCGGCGGGTGACGGTGGCTGGGATGTCGGTTGCTCCGGAGCCGGCTCCGGAAGTGGGTCCTCTACTTCTGCCAGCCGTCCTCCTCCCAAGAACCTGAATTTTGGCCCCTGTTCGCTCAGAGATAGCTGCATATCCGGTTCAAGACCTGCCTGTACGTTGATGAGCCGGCCACCCAGAGAGACACAGTTCATGCCGGTCAGGTCCTTTATCCAATAACGGTTCTGGCTGAAAAAGATCTGCGCGTGGCGTTCGTATACTCCCGGATGATTGATGACAAAATCGCAGCCTGCACCACTGCCGATGACGATGGGCAGCGTTTGGAACGATTTCAACGCCGGACCGAACTGAATGGCAAGGGGGGCTTTTACGGTTTCAACCGGTGGTGAAGATGCTGCTGGTGATGGTTGCGCTTGAAACGGCTGCGGAGATTGCGCCCGTATAGGCGCCGGGGAGGCCGCCATCGCTTTGGGGGGGACTTGTGGCGGTTTCGCCACAGGCGTCGGTTGCGGCTGCTGTGGTTGAGGGGGTGCCTGCATCTGCTGTTGCGGTGTCGACGGTGGGGAGGAAACGGCCTGTGGTGCAGGTGCCGGTTCGGGAGCAGGCGTCGGTTCCGGTTGCGGCGCAGACCGGGCATCATTGATCTGAGTAAGGAAGCTCACTTTGGGGCCGCCTTCGGCAAACATCAGGACATCGCCATCTTTCAGAAAACGCTCTGTAATCTGCTGACCGTTGACGAAGGTGCCGTTGGTGCTTTGGTCAATGAGTTTGAAACGGTTGCCTTCACGAACGATGCGGGCGTGAATGCGCGACAATGTCACCATCTCTTTTGGAAACCGGACCTGGCAATCCGGATGGCGACCTACCCGTATTTCACCATCCGTCAGCTCCTGGATTTCACCCTTCAGAGGTCCCTGCATGTGTACCAGTTGGACCGTGATATTGGGGATGCTGTTCATGGCAATAACTCAATCGTTCGTGTTTTGTTTGAATCGTTCGTTATTGGTTGCTTTTCTTAATCTGCTCCAGCTTCTCCAGCAATTTTTTTGCCTGGCTTAAGTTCTGCTCAACGTCTTTGTACCCGGGGTCGATCTCATAGACCATCTCCCACTCGGAGATCGCCTCGGCCAGCTTCTCGTTGTTATAATAAACAATGCCTTTGTTGTAGTGTGCCTCTTTGAAACGGGCTAAACTTTTTTCCACATAGCCAGCACACTGCTCGCAGTTGGCATCGTTGGAGGCTGCCAGTTCAAAGCCTTTTTTGGCAGCCATGAAATCCCCTTTGTTGTAATCGACAAGCGCCTGCTGATAATAGGATTTGGACAGATAGAGACGTACCTCTTTGTCCTGCGGTTGATGCATCAGAAACTTTTCGAATTCGGCAATGGCCAGATCGAACTGATTGTTGCCAAAATACTGAAGACCGTTACTGCGGTGCATGAGCAGAGGACCGATTTTACTCTTTTCGATGTAGTCCCCGCACTGATCGCACTTGGGGTCGTACTGGAGTGCGCTTTCGAAGGCCTCCCGGGCAGCATCGTAATCGTGTTGATCAAAAAGCTGTTTGCCGCTTTCGAAATACGCACGGGCCAGGTAATCGCGAGTGCGGTCATCGTCCGGTGCAGCTTCGATCGCCTTGTTGAGTTCAAACACGGCGTCTTCGTACCTGCTTTCGTTGAACAGCTCGATGCCCGCCTCCCGGTAGGCGAGAATCTGCTCATCGACCTCCGACGCATCACCATTGGGCTGGGCCGTCAGCTCCTCGTCGGGAGCGACCTTTTCCGCCTCTTCAGGTTTGACCGCTTGTGACGGGCTTGTCTTCTGGCCAGCGTCGTCTATATCCGTTTCGTAAAATGGCAGTCCGGCTACTTTGGGAACTTTAACCACCTGCCCCACCTTTACGCGTGTGGCGTCATCCATGCCGTTGAACCGCGCAATGATATGAAACTGCTTATAGTCGCCATAATACTTCTGAGCCAGTTTTGATATGCTCTCCCCCTGGCGAAGTTTATGTTCTACAAAAGAGCTTGACGAATCGACCTCCTGCGGGGATTCATGCTGAACAGCCGCGCCCCCCACATCCGGGATCATGATTCGCTGTCCGGGCTTTACTTTGGTCGCATCTTCAATGTGATTGAATTTGGCGATGGTGTCGAATTTTTTATAGTCCCCATAATATTTTTTAGCGATCATCGAGAGACTCTCTCCAGGCTTTACCACATGAAAGATATACGTGGGCGCCTTTTCAGGTTCTCTTGAGACCAGCATTTTGGAGGCCTGGGGATGGTCTGGTTGGTATTTAAGTGCGGTGAGGAACTCTTTGCGCGCCAGACCATACTTGCCCTGGCTGTGGTACTTCATGCCAAGCTGATACCTTTCATCCGCCAACCTGGTCAGCTTTTTCGTCAACCGTTCACTGTTCTTCTTGGCGTCGCTGTTCCCGGGGTCTGCGGTGAGGGCAAGTTTGTATTGCTCCAAGGCAGCCGGAAGATCACCCTGTTTTTCAAGCTTCTGGGCACGGAGGACGTATTGGGCCGCTAATTCCGGATCTGGCTGGCTCGTATCCATCAAGGCACAACTGGCGCATAAGAGTGCTAAGACCAAAGGACCGATTAGGAAAAAATGAAGTTTCATGGGATCACCTGAGTGACAAAGGTTGGAAGGTTTTTAAACGTGATACGAAAGTTGACATATTCCTTTTTAGAATCTGATCGCGTTGAAGCGTATATCGATTGGCGAAGAAGGGGTTGCCTCCGCGACGAACCGTGGCGGCAAGTTTGTAGCCGGACTGACTCGTGACCAGCATGGCGCTGTAATTGACGCGCCCAAACGGGTAGGCAAAAAACATGGTGTCCTGATCGAGCTTGGCATCGAGGATTTTTTTGGAACCAGCAATTTCATGACGCAGCCGTTCCATATAGGCCTCCTCGCTTTCGTTGTCGTCCTTTTTGGATAGGTCGCTGTGCGCGATCGTATGGGAACCGATGGTGAATCCGTTATCTTTCAGTTCGCGAAGCTGTTTCCAGGAAAGCGCCTTTTTCGACACACCGACAAAATTTGTATATATGAACAGTGTCGCTGTAAAACCATAATTTTTCAAGATCGGATAGGCGATATCATAGAACGAACTGTATCCATCATCAACGGTAATCATGACCGATTTTCGTGGGAGCGGCTGGCGATATTCGAGAAAGGCCAGCAGTTGCTCCGGTGAGATGACAATGTACCCGTTCTCTTTAAGGTATCGCATTTGACGTTCGAATAGATCCTCAGGCACACAAAGTGGGGATTTGCACTGTTTGCCAAAGCGGTGATAACAGAGAATTGCAACCTGCTGCACGCCGTTGGCAAAAATACCCCCCTTGTTTTTGTTTCTCAATGGGATGACTGCGTAGTTGTCTTTTGTGGAAGGCTTGAGGTCGTTGGCATCGTCGATCATCCAGGAGAGGTTCGGGTCGCCGAGGAAACGTTCCGCCAAAACGGAGGATGTTTCTCCTGGGGCGGTGCGATAGATGATATAGTCTTTCGATCGATGTAACCGGACTGCGGCAGATTCCGTCGATACGGGTTTGGTTGCACAACCGGAAATCCATACAGCCCCTAATACACAACACAACAGTGCGCTCCAGGTTCGAAAAATCCGCATTACCACATCCATACCGTTAGAGTGTCGGCCAAGAAACAGACCAATTAATTAGTCTTGTTAAATCAAAAGTTTGTTAGCGATTCATATCACATCGAGACCGCGACTGCAACCTGCGGCCAACCCATTAGAACCGAATCTTAAAAAACGCTTACAACTTTTCGCAATAGAGAGGCTTGGTCATCCTTTTTGAGACACAAAATATATTGCCGCGTGTCTGCTGAATGAAAGGATAAACCGCTCCGATTTATACCAAAAGCCGTTTTTAAAAAGAGGGTCTAACAATGTTGACAATAATCGGATATTATAATAAAAAATATAAATTTGAGCTCCAAACGCAAAACGGATGCCCCTGTGAATGAGGGGGGTGGAGCACGCAGCTTAATCTGCCGTAGACACCTTAACGGTAAAAGCGAAAACAGAGGCATTGTGGATGTGAGCAGCGTGAAAGAATTGGTTGCGCTTGGATGTTCTTGATGGTTATTCTGGTGTAACCGAACCGGATACTTGAGGAAACTGACAAAACACGGGCCGATTCGCAGACGACAGTTCCAGTTAAATATGGGGTAGGAGTTAATAAATGCCCGCAACTCAGAAAAACTCAGCGACAATGTCATGGCTCAAGCAATTGACCACAAGCACCTTTCATTCCATCAACGCCAAAGTGGACCGCATCACCTTTATAAAAAACAATAAAAAGGCGCTGGCGGCAATGTTGGTTTGCTGGTGCCTGGTCGTGGTTGGGGGCTATTTTTCCCTAGATTCGCTTGGAACGCGTCAATCATCAGAAGTTCTGAATGGTTATGCGGCGACCGCAGAGGCGTTTGCAGACCAGAGTGCTCCGATGCTGCTTGAAGAGGACGTGTTGGGACTGAACCGAACGGTGAATGACTTTGATAAAACGAATACGGTGCTTTTTGCCGCGATCATGAACCATGAGAACAGAGTGGTGGCCCATACTGAGGCTGAGAAATTCAACCAGACCTACGATGGCCTTCTCGACGCAACCGCTTTCGATAAAATTGGCGATGTCGTGATCGAGTCCGGTTTTACAGAGAATGGCAAAGCGTCTCTAACGTTTGCGAAGAGTATCACCTATTCCGGCGTAAAAATTGGCGCCGCCGTCTTCGGTGTACCCAAAAAAGTGTGGAGCGCCATCAATACCCGCATCCGGCTTTATAAGATGCTGGTCTTTATTTTTAGTACGTTGGTCGCCGCAGCAATTATTCTGGGGCTGAATCGTAGCAAGGGGACTTCCAAAGGAAAGCCGATTTCAGTCTCCCAGGACGGCTCAATCATCGGGCCTTACCGTTTGAAGGACAAAATCGCACAAGGCGGCATGGCAGAGCTTTATACGGCAGACTATGTTCGTGAAGACGGATTCAAACGCAAAGTTGCGATAAAAAAAGTGTTGCCCCATCTGGCCGAAAACCAGGATTTCATTAAAATGTTCATCCGAGAGGCGCGACTCGCGGCCCTTTTGCAACACCCCAACATCGTTCAGATCTTCGACTTTGGCAAGATTCACAATACCTACTTCATTGCCATGGAGTATATCGAGGGTATGAACCTGGGGCAGGTCATGGCCAAGTTGCAGACGGCGTTGCCGATCGATATGGCGATGTTCATCATCATGAAAATCAGCTTGGGACTGAATTACTCGCATACGAAAAAAGACGATGACAGTGGGCAGGAGCTGGGTATCGTACACCGGGATATCAGTCCTCAGAACATATTGATATCCAACCAGGGAGAAGTGAAAATCAGTGATTTTGGCATCTCCAAGGCGACCACCGAACCGAGCTTGACCCAGGCGGGTGTAATCAAAGGCAAACTCTCTTATCTGGCGCCTGAACAGGCCCTGGGTAATGAAGTGGACAAACAGGTCGACATTTATGCATTGGGGTTGGTGTTGTATGAAATTCTCTCTGGAGAACGCCTCTACCAATTCGATTCAGATATCCAGGCCATTCGCACCATACCGAAGATGGTTATCCCCCCAATTAGCTCCGTACGGTCCGAGGTACCGGAACAACTGAATCATATCGTGATGCGATGCCTTGAAAAGGATAAAGTGATGCGCTACCCCGATGCAATGGCCCTGCACAACGACTTGTCGAAACTGAGAGCCAGACTTCAAATGTCCTACGGAGAGTCCGATCTTTCAAACTTTATAAGAACGATGATGAACCATGCATAAGATAGAATTCATCGGTAAAACCGATGTCGGTCGCGTAAGATCCAACAACGAAGATACGTTCATGTTAAATCCTGAAATGGTATACTGCCTGGTGGCAGACGGGATGGGGGGAGCAGCGGCCGGCGAGATGGCCAGCCAGATCTTTGCCCAGACGGCATCAGAGTTGTTCGAAAAGAACAAGCCGGCATCCGAGCAGGAGCTGGTGGTTCGCGTACAGGAGGCATTTCGCGATGCCAACGACCGGATCCTGGATCATGTCAGCCGACACCCCGAGCATAAGGGCATGGGGTGCACGGCTGAGCTGCTTGCGTTTACGGAGACAGGTTTCGTGATCGGTCATATGGGAGACAGCAGGACGTATCGATTGCGGGACGGTACACTGAAGCAGCTCACAAAAGATCACTCTTTGGTTCAGGATCAGCTCGACCAGGGATTGATCACCGAAGAGCAGGCCAGGTCACACCGTATGCGAAACATCATCCTGCGCGCGGTTGGCGTACGGCCGTCACCGGCACTCGACACGCTGCGCGGCCCGATCTTCTCCGGCGACCTTTTTCTTCTCTGTTCCGACGGGTTGACCGACTTGATCGAAGACCGGGAGATCGTGCAGGTTTTGCTTTCAGGCGAAGAAATAGACTCCAAAGCGGATCGGCTCGTAGAGATGGCCAACTCGGCCGGTGGAAAAGACAACGTCACGGTAGTGTTGGCGCATATCGCATGAATTCAAGCGTACGTATTTGTATACTGCTGATCGTTCTGTTCTACACCCCGGCACACGCCGAAGAAAATAAATCACGCCCCTCATCCATCCTACCCATGCCGGTTGCAGAGGCGGAGGAGGTGATCAAGACCTGGTTCGCCAGGAATGGATTCCTCCCCATTCAAGATCACAGAAGCGAGAAGCGGATCATCTTAGAGGCAGGGCATGGCGGAAAACCCTGGCGTATCGAGCTGAGTGCCCATACGCCACTGGCGACTCGCATGCGGATAGCCACATCAGAAGAGACACCCCCCCAGCAGATTGCCGCTTTGCGGATCTATCTGGATGACTATATCAACACGGAGACACCGCCCACGGCAGCTATTCGAAGCGAAGTCCCTCAAGTGGTAAGGGATCATCTGTCGGCCGTGGTCTGTATCTATTCGGTTGGCAAGGGCAAATCGATACAACTGAGCGGCTTCTGTATCGATAGCAAAGGGCTTATCGTATCGACGGCCCACGACCTGGCTGTTGGGCAGGCGGTTCGGGTTCAGTTCTTAGACGCTCATTCGGTTAGCGGACGGGTTGTCACGTTGGACGCAAAGCGAGACCTCTGTCTGATAAAGGTTCCCAATCGTCTGCCGGAGGTGATTGCCATTCGCGACGGACGCTATGCACCGGGAATGGATGAATGGTTGTATGCAATGGGATGTCCCCAGGGTGAGTCGCCAACGGTCCGTATCGGAACTCTCGATGGGCCCCCCAGACGCGTTGAGGGTTTCCCCCTATGGCAGGCAAGGATACAGATTGAACCTGGTAGCAGCGGCAGTCCGGTGCTCGACGAGCGGGGCCGACTGACGGCCATCATCAAAGGACGCTACCGCGGTACCAGTGCTGTCGGATTTCTCATCCCTTTCGAAACGCTGCTGCACTTCATGGGAAAATATTAGCAATGACAGAAACGTATGGACGATACGAAATCGTAGGAGAGTTGGGAAAAGGCACCATGGGGGTGGTTTACAAAGCCCACGACCCCCAGATCGACCGCATGGTCGCCTTGAAGGTGCTGCGGCCGGACAGGGTGACCAGTAAGGATTTTGTGGCCCGTTTTCTCAAAGAAGCCCGCGCCATAGGGCGCTTGTCCCACTCGCATATCGTCACCATCTATGACGTCGGCGAGGACCACGGTACGGTCTATATCGCCATGGAGTACCTCCAAGGGGAGCCTTTCAACGAGGTGGTGAAATCGGGTCGCCTCTCCCTGGCGGAAAGTATAGAGATTGCGCGCCAGGTTGCGGAAACCCTTGACTACGCACATCGCCAGGGTATTGTTCATCGGGATATCAAACCCTCCAATATCATTCTCGCCGACGGGAATCAGGTGAAGCTGACCGATTTTGGCATTGCCCGTATTGAAGACACCTCATCCATACACCAGACCCAGGCGGGCGAGATATTGGGAACGCCTGTATACATGTCCCCAGAGCAGGTGATGGGGCAAAAGGTGGATGGACGTTCAGATCTGTTTTCAATCGGGGTGATTCTGTATGAAATGATCGCCGGCCGGAGACCCTTCGGAGGCAATAACATTGCCGCCATTTTTCGTGCCATCACCCAGGACCACCCCGTTCCTCCGGACCAGGGCAATCCATTTATCACAAAGGCGCTTTCGGAGATGGTCCTGAAATGCCTGGCCAAGCCTCCAGAAAAGCGATTTCAAACCGGACGGGAAATGGCAGATGCGCTAGCCGCTATTCTGCCTTCGTTGAAACAGGACGGCCAACAGGACCGGCAGAATGGTAAACGTTCCCAGCGCCGCACGTCGTTTATATTGGCAGGCGTTTTTGCGGTGGTTTTAATCGCTGCCGGATCGTTCTATTTTTTCCGTTCCCCCTCGGACAGCTCGTCGATCACTGTTGAAAGCGGCCAGGGAGAGGTGACGTCACCAAAAAGCGGCGATCGTCCGGTGGGCATGACCCAGGGAGAGGGTGTCAATGAGGGCGCTTTGGATGCCCAGTCTGCCGAATTGGATATCAGCAGCGATCCTGCAGGTGCTGAAGTATTTGTGAACAATGATTTTAAAGGCAAGACACCGATCACGGTGCCGCTGTCCAAGGGGAAATATGAGTTGCGTTTGAATCTAACCGGTTATTTTGAATGGGAGGCACAGGTGAATATCGAGGGGGAAACCCCCCTGCATATTCCATTGCGGCCTCTGGAGTAGCCCTGAGGCGTAGATTCATCGCCTGACATGCCGAACTGCCCACCGATCGATTTCCGAAAAGTTATCGTAAGGCATGCATATGTATAATATTTTGAAAACCCACAGATAATGTGGTATCCTTCAACTCTTTCATTTTTGGGAATTTGATGAAAAAGGGAGTGGAACCATTTATGGAGAGAGCCTTCATGGCGCGCCTGGCAGGACTCGAACCTGCGACCTACGGATTAGAAGTCCGTTGCTCTATCCAGCTGAGCTACAGGCGCTTGCTCGACTGACGGCTATGGCAAATAGCATAGGATATCGGGGAAGTCTATAGAAAACGATTCCCGTCAGGAAGGCCGCTCAACGGTGTAATCAAGGCCAACGATTAGGTGAAAGTTGATAAACTATGGGTAAGAAAAAAGGAACAACGGCGGCCGCGGCGAGTAAGGAAAAGGCACCCGCTAATCAAAAAATAGACAACCGCAGTAAAAATGTGGAGAGCGATAAGACGCTCGCCAAGTTTGATCCACTTCAGCGGTATCTGTCTGAAATAAGTCGATATCGACTCCTGACGCGCGACGAAGAGATTGAATTGGGACGCAGGGTGCAAGAGGAGGAGGATACAGAGGCAGCCTATCAGCTGGTGACGTCCAATCTGAGGCTGGTGGTGAAAATCGCACTTGAATTTCAAAGGGTTTGGATGCAAAACCTGCTCGATTTGATTCAGGAAGGAAATATCGGATTGATGCAGGCCGTAAAGAAGTTCGACCCATACAAGAATGTTAAATTCTCATACTACGCCTCTTTCTGGATCAAGGCATACATCCTCAAGTTCATCATGGACAACTGGCGCCTGGTGAAGATCGGAACCACTCAGGGGCAGAGAAAACTCTTCTTTAAGTTGAAAAAGGAGAAACAACGGCTGATTGAAGAGGGGTTTGACCCAAAGCCCAAGCTTCTCTCCCAACGCTTGGGGGTGTCTGAGAGAGAGATCATCGACATGGATCAGCGGCTGGACGGCTGGGATGTCTCCCTCGATTCGCCTGTAAAAGAAGGATCGGATACCGGCAGAATTGAATTCGTCAGTGAAGGGACGGCTTCGGCAGAAGAGAAAGTGGCAAAGAAGGAGATAGAGGTGCTCCTGCATAACAAGGTGGGCGAGTTTCGGGAGCAGATGACGGATCGAGAGCTAGAGATATTTGATACCCGCATTTTTTCAGATACGCCGGTTACCCTCCAGGAGATCGGAGATCGATACGGCATATCCAGAGAGCGGGTAAGGCAGATCGAAAAAAACGTCATTAAAAAGATGCGCGATTTCTTTAAGAGTGAAATACCTGATTTTGAAGCTTACACCACCAACGATAGTTAGCCCCTGACGTTGCATGAACAATGACGGCTTGCTACTTGCCGTCTTGATTTTGTAGCCCTCCGATTTTAAGGGTATTATGATTCTGAAAAAAGTCGAGTGCATTATTATCTTCGTTTGCGGATTGATTTTCATGGCCTGTCATGCCACGTCTCGCCCGCCTGTGCAAATTGATCCGGGCGAGAGCGCATCTGCCGATTTCCCAGCGGTCATTTCAAGTTCAAATGCTGCCGCTTATTACTACTTCTCTTTGGCCCAGATGAAAATAAAGAGCGGCGATATATCTGAAGCAAAATGGTATCTGGAAAAGGCGGTACAGTTGGATAGGTCGTCGGCTGCCATTAAAATGGAGCTGGCCAGGCTCAACCTGATGAGCAAAGATGCTGAAGCGGCATTGGCGATCGTTCAACAGGTGCTCGTGGATCAACCCAACCACAGCGAAGCGCTCACAATGGCCGGCCGAATCTATCAACAAAAGAAAATGTATGCCGAGGCCAAAAGTTTATATGAGAAGGCGCTGGCCGGCAACCCATCCGATCCCAATATTTATCTCTACCTTGGCAGAATTTACTGGAATGAACGTGATTTGGCCAATGCCGAACGAATTTTTCGCCTCATGGTCAACGCGTTTCCAACCTCTTACGCCGCCCATTTTTTTAACGGCAAGGTGCTGGCCGATCAGGGAAAATCAGATGAAGCCATTCATGCGTTCAAACGGTCACTGGAATTGGAGCCATCGCTGGAGGAAGCACGCTTTGAACTGATTCGTATCTACCAGAACCGAAATATGAGCGATGAGATTGCAATCGTCTACAAGTCCATACTTGACTATAATCCAGATAACATCAAAGCATCTTTTGAACTTGCAGTTCATTTCCAGAAGACAAAAGATGAGAAAAGAGGGTTGCCGCTTCTGGTGGACCTCGGGTGGCGAAGCGTGAATGACAATGCCATCTTAACATTTATCTATGAGAACTATATAGAGACCAAACAGTATGAAACCGCGGCGTGGCTGTTGGAGGGCATGCTCAAAGGCGCACCACAAAGTTCGGA
Organism: uncultured Desulfatitalea sp.; assembly: GCA_963668675.2. Lineage (GTDB taxonomy): Bacteria > Desulfobacterota > Desulfobacteria > Desulfobacterales > Desulfosarcinaceae > Desulfatitalea. Next base: position 677,008 of record CAXXMB010000001.1, read on the forward strand.
GATTCACTACCTGGCAGGCGTCAGCTACGACGGACTTAAGCGTGTTGACAAGGCGCTGGCGCATCTTGAGCGAGTCCAGGTGGAATCGCGGTTTTATGACAATGCGGTCGTGCATCGTGCCGTCTTGCTGCACGATATGGGTAACATCGAGCAGGCCATCGAGATCGTTAAGCAAGCCCTCGACGCCGATCCCGAGAATTCCGATTACTACCTTTACCTCGGCTCTTTCTACGAGGAGCTGGAAAGATATAACGAGGCGATCAACATCCTTGTGAAGGGGTTGGAGATCGACCCGCAGAATACGCGCATCCACTTTCGTCTCGGTGTTATTTATGACAAGATCGGTGACCGCAATCTGGCCGTGGAGGTCATGGAGAAGGTTGTTCAGATCGAACCCAATAACGCCAAAGCACTTAACTATTTAGGTTACAGTTATGCTGAGATGGGGGTCCATCTTGAGAAGGCGGAGGCCCTGATCATGCGTGCCTTGGAAATAAAACCGGAAGACGGCTATATGATCGATAGCTTGGCCTGGGTATACTACAAACAGGGTGCCTTCGAAAAAGCCCTCTCGTGGCTTAAAAAAGCAATCTCCCTGGTTCCGGACGATCCGACCATTCTTGAGCACCTTGGCGATGTGTATCTGAAATTGAACCGGAAGACGGCTGCCTTAAAGTACTACCAACGATCACTTAAAATAAAATCAGAAGGCAGAGAAGCACTGCAAGAGAAGATCCGCGCCTTGAACCGAATCCCGTAACGAACGCCTTTAATATGCCTACACATTTTCATCAAAACCCCTCCGGTAAGATCATGTGCCTCCTGGTGATCAATATCCTTCTGATACTTGCGATCCACGGATGCGGATGGATCGCAGGCCCGCCCCAACTGGATAAGGAAGCAGATGCATTGGTAGAGAGGTGGGGCGGGCACAATGCCAGGCTAAAGCAGGCCAAAGGGTTTATGCGTATAAAAATGGACACTTCCGGCAACACGCTCTCCGGTCGAGCAGGCTGGGCTGCCGTATTTCCGGATCGATTTCGGATCGAATTGCTCAGCTTTTTGGGGCAGCCATTGATGAAGTTCGCGGCGAACGGCAAACGCATCGTTGTCGTTGTAAGCGGCGAGGAGAAGCCCTATTTGATCAAACAGAAGCCCGGGGCATTGGAAAAGATTATTCACATTCCGATGGGCGTTGAGGATCTGCTTAAAATTTTGAAGGGATGCCCACCCGAAACCGACCATGTCGCTGCACAGATGCGAAACGGAGATGGAAGTGAAGAGCGGGTGGTGCTGTTGGACAGATGGCATTCACGGGTAGCCGAATTGAAGGGCCATGACGATGGTTCAATCCGTGAGATGGCCGCCTTTGATAGCGACGGTGCCCTGCTGTACAGAATCACATGGAGAGCCTGGATACTGAGCAAGGGGTACAGGATTCCCAAAGAGATAGAGGTGATGACGGGTAAAGGCGATCGTCTCACCCTGCTTGCCGATCGGTTCTACCCCGATCCATCCCTATCAAACGAACTTTTTGAGATGGAGAGCGTAGGACCGGTCTAACCGTTTATAATCACTATAGGTGATTCAGATGGTTACAGCGCCGTTGCCGCGTCTGGTAGCCGATGCCAGTTTGGGAAAACTCGTTACCCATTTGCGATTGGCAGGTATCGATACACTGTTCGACCCGGGCATCCCACACTCCGATCGTTTGGCCCGGCTCTCCCATGGAGAGCGGACCATACTCACCCGCTGTCATCGCATCAGAAGGGCGCTGCGTTCAAAGGCGCTTATTTTTATTGCCAGTGACAATCCTGCTATGCAGATTCGCCAGGTGCTCTCAACGCTGGCCCTGAAACGATCGGATTTAATGCCGCTGTCACGTTGCGGCCGATGCAACAGGCTACTTGAGGATGCGTCGAGGTCGCAACTTGTGGGGAGTGTTCCGGAGTATATCCTGCAAACCCGCAAGGTGTTCAAAAGATGTATGGTATGTGGAAAAGTGTTTTGGGCCGGAAGCCATGCCGAACGATGGCTGAGAAATATCGACAGATGGTTCGAAGATGACGTTTGTCACTAATGTTGCTTTCATTGCAAGAGGCCATGAATCTTGCTATATGGCCTAAGTTGTGACGAATAGAGCAACCGTGCACCATCGGGCGCGGTATGCCCTGATACATAACCCAGGTTCGATGGGATGATGGCGGATCGCCGACCGTCCATCGAAAACCGAGGAAAGCGAGTTGATATGGCACCAAACGGAAATAAAACCGCCGGTCCTGCAGACCAGGGGGCACAACAGCAGGCCCAGGATGAAAAGATCAAACAGGTTCTGGGTAAAATCAAAACGAAACTGCTCGTGATGAGCGGAAAAGGCGGCGTTGGAAAGTCGAGCATCTCAGCCGGCCTGGCCGTCTCTCTGGCAGGCAAGGGATATGAGGTTGGTCTTCTCGATGTGGATATTCACGGGCCCAGTTTGGCCGGCATGATGGGCATCCAGGGGTTGCTCGATATCGACGCAGAGCATAAGGTCCTGCCCAAAGTGATAAACGATCACTTGAAGGTTGTCTCCATGCAATCTCTGATGCAAAACAAGGATCAGGCCGTCATATGGAGAGGGCCGGCCAAATCGGGCGTCATCCAGCAATTTATTGGCGATGTGAAATGGGGGGATTTGGATTTTCTCATCGTCGATGCCCCCCCGGGGACAGGTGACGAGCCCTTGAGCGTGGCCCAGACCATTACCGACGCAAAGGCGGTGATCGTGACGACACCCCAGGATGTCGCACTGGCGGATGTCCGCAAGTCGATCAATTTTTGCCGGACCATCGAGTTGAAGATGATGGGGCTAATCGAAAATATGGGGCCTTTTAGCTGTCCCTGTTGCGGTAAAACAATCTCCCTGTTCAAAGAGGGGGGCGGCCAAAAGACCGCTTCCCAAATGGAGGTGCCGTTTCTGGGCACACTTCCGTTTGACGCTCAAGTGGTCAAAGCGCTTGACAGGGGCGCACCGTTGGAATTGCAGACCACGGCATCCGAATATGCGAAAGCCTTGGAAGGCATCGTGGAAAAAGTGGTGGCAGCTGCATAACAGGGCAAGGACGGGCCCTTCTTTGTGCCCAATGGCAAAGGTGGCATGAATCCATCAAACATCGATACGGCACCGCTTGTTGCCCTCGAGGGGCGCTTGCGGCGATGCCCGTTTGTGGTCACCTTGGGTGTGCGCCCAAACTATTCAGACTACAGCGCCGAAGAGAAGAGGCTTATCCAGCGGGCCGCCAAAATATACTACCCTTCGACCTTCTATGCCGAACTGTTGGACGCAATTGGAAAGAGAACCTTTCCCAGCTACCATACCTATAAAATCGCCCAGGACAAGATAAAGCAGACGGCCCTGTTCCAGATGGCCGGTATTCCCCATCCCCGAACCCGCGTCTTTTTCGGCAAACGGCAAAAACGTCAGATCCGGGACTATTTCAAGTTGCCACTGGTTGCAAAGGTGGCGCGCGGGTCGGCTTTGGGGCGCGGTGTATTTCTCATACGAACGCCCGGTGAACTGGAGCACTATTGCCAGAACCACTCGCCTGCCTATATTCAGGAGTACTTAGCGATAGATAAAGACATTCGGGTGGTCGTCATAGGACGCAAAGCCGTACATGCTTATTGGCGGGTGGCACCCGAAGGGGAGTTCCGCACCAATGTCGCCCAGGGTGGAGAGATCGACCTCTCCCCCGTTCCGCAGGAAGCGATCCGTCTGGCAGAGCAAGCCGCAACGCTTTGCCACCTTGACGATGTCGGTTTTGATATTTGCCATCACCAGGGAAACTTCATGGTGTTGGAGGCCAATATGAAGTATGGCCGTGAAGGTTTCAGGCAGTACGGTATTGACTTTGAAAAGATGATGGAGCGACTCATTGCAGATGGAGAGATCTGAGAAGATAGCGTTGACACTGTCGAAGTTGAAATCCGACCTCAACGATAGAGAGATCGGCATCTTATCCTCCAGTGCCGCGCTCAGCAAAGCGGCGATTCGGCGCCATGAGGAGCAAAATGTTCAGTTCGGTTATCGGCAGGCGTATGCCCTGGATACCGATCGGATATTGCACTCGATGGCTTACGCTCGCTATATCGACAAGACACAGGTTTTTTACCTCATTCGCAACGACCACATCACCCACCGCGTGCTGCACGTGCAACTCGTTTCTAAAATTGCACGCACGATCGGTCGATTTCTTCATCTGAATGAGGACCTGATCGAAGCCATCGCATTGGGGCACGACATCGGCCACACCCCCTTCGGGCATGACGGTGAACGCTACTTGAGCCTTCTGTGCCATGAGGCCGGAATCGGCCACTTTATGCACAACGTACAGAGTATCCAGTTTCTTGATTGCGTCGAACGCAAGGGCAGGGGGTGGAATTTAAGCTTGCAGACACTGGACGGCATTTTAGGCCACGACGGGGAGATCCATAACCAGGTGCTGCAACCCAAAGCGCAGAAAACATTCGACTCCCTGGCTGGTGAAATGGAGAAGAAGAAAGCCGATCCCGGTGTGGCCCTGATGCCGATGACACTGGAGGGGTGCGTGGTCAGGATGGCGGATACGGTGGCCTACATCGGTAGGGACCTGGAAGACGCCATCCGGCTCAATGTGATCCGGCGGACTGACCTGCCCAAAGCGGTCACATCGGTACTGGGCGACAGCAACGGTACCATCGTTTACAATCTGGTGACCGACATCATCCACTGCAGCCACTCGCAACCCTACATCGCCCTCAGCGACCGTGTCTCCAAAGCGCTGAAACGCCTCAAGCGTTTCAACCTCGAACGTATCTATCTCAATCCGACCATCAAAAAGCACTCCGCGGCCATTCGCACCCTTTTTGAGCTTTTGTTCGAAACCTACCTTGACGATTTGCAGCGTGGGAATGAGAGCTCCAAGATTTTCAGTGGATTTCTGGCCGATATGTCCGATGAATACACCGCGTCGCACCAGCCGGCAGAGATTGTGCGTGATTTTATCGCGGGCATGACAGACCGCTATTTTCTTCTCCAGTGTCCCGTGCATCTGCGTCCAAATGTGATCGATGTCTCTTGAGTGTAAGTGGCTCGACGGGTGTGACACGGCGGCCCTTCGATCCGCAGCAATAGGACTTCCAGGGAAAAAAAGGTTGTGTTTTAAAATCGAAAATTGTAACTATTAAAGCAATTTAATGCAATTATCGATTGGTGCTCAGGGAGAATCCGAATGAAAAAGATAAAGATCGGAATATGGCTCATTATCATCCTGTTTCTTGGGCTTGTCGTCTATCAGAATAGCGACTTCTTTCTTGGTAAGGAGAGCTTGGGGATTGACCTTGTTTTCACCAAGTACCAGTCACCGGAATTGCCGGTGGTTCTCTTTTTTACCGGTCTCTTTTGCCTTGGTTGGTTGATGGCCTACCTTTCCGCGCTGGCGGAGCGTTTCAGGACCGGAAAGCAGATTAAAACACTAAAGCAAACCAATAACGCCCAACAAAACGCCATCGACGAAATGAAGAGAGATGTCGAGGAACTTAAGCCACAGAACGCATCCGAAGTGAAACCGCCGCTCACCGCCGAAGAGGGGACGGCTGATCCTGATCCTGCACATGATTTTGCATCTGCACCTGATCCTGGACCTGATCTTGACACTCAATCCCAAACGGATCCCAAGTCGGGCCAGCCTGCGGATAAAAACTGAGCCATGCTGAGAACGACCGGGAGAGCGGGTTGGTCATCCCCTCATCAAGGACTTCGGTATTTCCCTTCCCACGTTTTCACCCCAGAAAAAGCAACTGCTTGATATGAGCGCCCCCAAAACCACTCCCATGCTTCAGCAATATCTCTCCATCAAGGAGTCGTATAAGGATACAATTCTGTTCTATCGGATGGGTGACTTCTACGAGATGTTTTTCGAGGATGCAAAAGTGGCCTCGAAGGACTTGGAGATTACCCTCACCTCGCGTAATAAAAGCGATTCGTCGCCGGTTCCCATGTGCGGTGTTCCCTATCGCGCTGCCCAAAGTTACATCGCACGGCTCATCGAAAAGGGCCACAAAGTGGCCATTTGCGATCAGGTCGAAGATCCGGCAACGGCCAAAGGTCTGGTCAAAAGAGAAGTGGTACGCGTTGTAACCCCTGGAATGATTGTCGAAAACGAGTTGCTGGACGCCAAATCAAACAACTACCTGCTTTCGCTGTCCATTGGCAAAAACACCTTGGGACTCGCCTACCTCGATATCTCCACCGGCCTGTTTCGTGTTGCCGAAACAGACCACGCCAGGAAAATCGTCGAAGAGGTGCAGCAGATCTCTCCCAAGGAGGTGCTGTTGCCGGACGGAATGCAGGGTGAAGATGTGATGCGGGCTATCATAAAAGCACTCGATGAACGGACCATCAACTGGCTGGATGCATCAAGTTTCGAGCCTTCCAGAGGGCGGAAGCGACTGATCGAACAGTTTAAGACACGCTCCCTGGAAGGATTCGGATGTCACCAAATGACCGCCGGTCTGGGGGCTGCCGGCGCCTTGCTCTCTTATGTACAGGAGACTCAGAAACAGACGGTCACCCACCTGCAGCGTATCGAAACCTATCATCTTGAAGAGCATCTGGTGGTCGATCACATGAGCCGCCAGAACCTTGAACTGGAAGTCAATCTTCGTACCGGAAGCCGCCGCGGCACATTGATCAGTATCCTGGATCAGACGAAAACCGCCATGGGAGGCCGCGAGTTGAAACATTGGCTGCGCTACCCGCTGCTGCAGGTGCAACAGATCGGTGACCGTCTGGACGCTGTGGAAGAGGCCTTGATTCAGGGGGATATTCGGAATCGTCTCATAGAGAGCCTGGCTTCGGTTTACGATCTGGAGCGTCTGAACAGCAAAATCGTCATGGGGCATGCCAATGCCCGCGATCTGCTGGCTCTGGGAAAGTCGCTCTCCGCCTTGCCCGACATATGGGATTTGCTGGGTGAGTTCAACAGCGCGCTTTTCAAGATCCAGATAGCGACAGACGAAATGGCCTCGTTAGGGGGGCTGATCGGAAGGGCTGTCCGGGAGGATGCACCGCCAACGATCTCCGAAGGGGGGATGATCCGGACGGGATATCACGCCCCATTGGATGAACTGATTGAACTGTCCAAAAACGCTAAAAGCTACCTGGCCCGGCTCGAAGGGCGTGAGCGGGAAGCCACCGGCATCAGCACCTTGAAGGTCCGGTTCAATAAAGTTTTCGGATACTATATCGAAGTCTCCAAGGCTCAGGCCCGGCAAGTGCCGGACCACTACGTGCGCAAACAGACCCTGGTCAACGCTGAGCGTTATATCACCGACGAATTAAAGCAATTTGAAACCAAAGTGCTCGGCGCCGAAGAGAAGCGCTGCGCACTGGAGCTGGAGTTGTTTAACCGGATTCGGGACGAGGTGAAGGACAACAGTCACCACCTGCAGGCCGCCGCCCGTTTCCTGGCCCGGATCGATTGCCTGCTGTCCCTTGCCGAAGTGGCAGACCAGAACGACTATTGCCGCCCCCAGATCAATACCCACGGTAAGATTTACATCGAAGAGGGGCGTCATCCGGTTGTGGAGAAGATGATCCAAGGCGAGCGTTTTGTCCCCAACAGTGTCCTCCTCGACGACGATGCAAATCAGATCCTGGTGATCACCGGACCCAACATGGCGGGCAAGTCAACGGCCTTGCGCCAGGTATCACTGCTCGTGCTCATGGCCCAGATGGGCTCTTTTGTGCCTGCCGAAGCGGCCGACATATCTGTGACCGATCGTATCTTTACACGGGTCGGCGCCCTGGACAATCTCTCTGCGGGACAGAGCACCTTCATGGTCGAAATGGAGGAGACGGCCAATATTCTTAACAACGCCACCTCCCAAAGCCTTGTCATTATGGATGAAATCGGCCGCGGTACCAGTACTTACGACGGGTTGAGCATTGCCTGGGCGGTGGTGGCGTTTCTGCACGACCTGAAGGGGCAGGGGGTAAAGACGCTTTTTGCCACCCACTACCACGAGCTGACCGAACTGGCCGAAAGCAGACCACGGGTGAAAAACTTCAACATCGCCGTCAAAGAGTGGAATGACCAGATCATCTTCCTGCGCAAATTGATCCCCGGCGGGACCAACCGCAGCTACGGCATACAGGTGGCGCGGCTGGCCGGCATTCCCGAGTCGGTGGTAAAGGAGGCAAAGGCGGTTCTGGAGCGGGTTGAAAATCACGCGCCGGCAGACGCCCGAATGGAGAGAGGAGCAGGGCGTTCAACCGGTGCGCGCGCCGGACACGTCCAGTTGGAACTGTTTGCGTCGTATGAAACGGAAATTGTCGCGGCTTTGAAAGCCATTGATTTGAATTCGATCACACCCCTGGAGGCCTTGAATTTACTCCAGGGCCTGCAGGAAAAGATCAAGAAGACCGATTGACAACGGGCATCTCCCATGTTTTCTTGGACGCAAGGATTGACCTCCTGTCGGTGACATCTTTTTAACACAATTTATGGGGTTGATGAGATCGGCGTAAGCAATATGATCGAAAAACGAATTCCAGACGACATCCGGCGCAGGAGATACACATGCGCTTTCCTTTTGGCATGGTTCATTTTCTGTTGTTTAATTTCTTCGGCAGTTGCCACACCGGTATGGGCGGCGACGGTAAAATCAAAATACTATACTGCAGAACGATGTGCGCTGGAGCTGCGTAAAAGCCCCAAACTCCAAAAGTACCGCGACCGCTGGATCCGATGCATTAAAAAATATCTGGCCGTCTATCGGCACGACCCGCACGGGCCATGGGCAGCAGCCGGCCTTTATAACGCAGGGATCATGTATGGTGAGCTCTTTCACCACTCCTACCTCGAATCGGATCGTCAGGAGTCGCTTGACCTGCTCGGGCGCGTTGTGCGCCACTTTCCCAAAAGTGGCTACAGCCCCAAGGCCGAAACGGCCATCGACCGAATGAACGGCAAGGCAACAAAGAGCGTCGAACAGGCCCCGAAACGCCCTTCAGCCGCCCAGTGGCTGGATAGAGCCCGAACAAACGACAAGCGGCTGGAGACGAAACCCGCACTCCAGAAATACAGAGATCAATGGATCAAGTCGATCACCGCCTATCGAAACGCCTATCAGGCCGATCCAAGCGGGCCGCTGGCGCCTGCGGCCATGTATGGCATGGCTGACAGCTACGCCGGACTTTACAAGTGGTCACGTAGCGAGGTGGATCTAAACCAGTCCCGGAAAACGCTGGAGGACCTTGTTCAGCAATTTCCCAAAAATCGTTACGCGGAAAAAGCGCGCGACGATCTGGCGATGATGGCGCCCTCCAGTCCATACGCCACCGCATCCGATACCATATCCGAGATGCTCAGCTCGGCCGATAACGACACGCAGACGCCTGTCAACGCGTATCCGGATAGTGTCAGCGGTGATACCGCCATTGTGGAAGGGTTGCGGTTTTGGTCCAACCCGCGCTACACAAGGGTCGTAATCGATGCCAACCTGGACACCATTTTCACCTATCACGAGTTGCGGGAAGATCCCTCCCTGGGAAAGCCTCAGCGCATTTACATCGATGTGCACAACAGCCGCCTGAGCAGGGACTTGCAAAAAGTCGTCCCGATCAACGACAACCTGCTCAGCGACGCGCGCGCCGGACAGTATAAAAGCGATACCGTACGTGTCGTCGTGGATATCAAGTCATCCAAGACATTTAAGATTTTTTCCTTGAAGAATCCTTTCCGTATCGTGCTGGATGTATGGGGCGCCGATACAAGCGACACAGCCGAGAATACGCCTACTTTCCCGGGCGTCATTGGTCGCAGCAACGGCAAGTTGCCCCCCAGTGCCATCGTTAAACAGCTTGCACTGGGGGTGAGGCGCATCGTGATCGATCCGGGGCATGGCGGCAAGGATTACGGTGCCCCCGGCTATCTTAAAGGGGTACATGAAAAGAAAATCGTATTGCAAATCGGCAAAAGGCTCGCCAATAAAATCCGCAGTCAACTCAAGTGCGATGTGGTAATGACCAGAGATAGCGACACCTTCCTAAGTCTGGAAGAGCGGACCGCCATTGCAAATACCCAGGGGGCCGATCTTTTTATCTCCATCCACACCAACGCCTCGCCGGACAAACGCGCCTATGGCATCGAGACGTTTATCTTGAACCTGGCCACTGATGACGAGGCGATCCGTGTGGCCGCCCGTGAGAATGCGACATCATTTAAGAACATCAGCGATCTCGATTCGATTTTGAAGGATCTGATGAACAACGCCAAGGTGAGCGAATCCACCCGACTGGCTACCTATGTCCAGCAGGGCGCTTTGAAGGGACTGCGCAAGGAGTACAGCCACATCAGGAACAAGGGCGTTAAAAAAGCGCCGTTCTATGTGCTTCTCGGTGCAGAGATGCCCTCCATCTTGATCGAAACTTCGTTCATCAGCAACCCCCGGGAGTGTAAACGGTTGACCAACGGACACTATCAGGACAAACTGTGCCAGGGTATTGTGGATGGCATTAAGCGGTATATCGAAGAGACCAACCCAATGGCACTTCGCCGACAAGCAAAGGAAGAGGAGGAGGGCTGATTTTCAGCCGACTTCCATCAGATAAAAAATCGACTCACAAGGAGGAGGCTTAGATGGCGTACAACAATATCATTGTCGAGACGACGGAAGGCATCTCGACCATCACCTTTAATCGACCCAAAGCGCTCAACGCGCTGAACGGCGCCCTGTTGGACGAAATGGACATCGCCTTGCAGGAGGTCGCCGGAAACGAAGATATTCGCGTGCTGGTGCTCACCGGTGCAGGAGGGAAGGCATTTGTGGCCGGTGCAGATATCACGGAGCTGGCCAAACTCGATACCCTCTCGGCAAAGGTGTTTATAAACAAGGGGCTGATGGTGATCAACAGACTGACCGAGCTGCCGATCCCGGTCATTGCGGCAGTCAACGGATTTGCTCTGGGGGGCGGGCTTGAAATTTCCATGGCGTGTGATTTTATCTACGCATCATCATCGGCCCGCTTCGGCCAGCCGGAAATCAATCTGGGCCTCATTCCCGGCTATGGGGGAACCCAAAGGCTACCGAGGATTATCGGTATCGGACGAGCCAAGGAGCTGCTGTTGAGCGGGAGGATGGTCACGGCCGACGAGGCGCACCGGCTCGGGATCGTTAATCGCGTCCTGCCGCCCGAAGAGCTGATGGCGGAGGTGATGACCACCGCCAGGGAGATGGCCTCCAAAGGTAAGGTCGCCCTGCGGGCTATCAAACAGGCGGTCAACAACGGATTGAATGTGGACCTGGCATCCGGTCTGCGCATCGAGACCGATGCATTTGCCCTCTGCATGGCGAGTTCGGACGCCAAAGAGGGAACCTCGGCTTTTTTAGAGAAGCGTCGGCCTAAATTCAAAGGCGGACTGATTGATTAACAATCACCCGGTATAGATGACAGGCCCGCAGCGGATGCCTGGCAACCGTTCGGCACCGGTTTCTTATCAATATAACGACACGACAGTTCAACGTCGCCTTCGCTTGTCAATGGACACACGACCAAGAGAAGATTCGGATAATGACGCGAGCGACAAAGAGGAGCAGAGCGATGATTTATAATATGGAGTATGAAACCATGCCCCGCGAAGCCTTGGAGGCGATCCAGCTTCGCAGACTGCAATCAACCGTGGAGCGTGTATTTGCCAACGTTCCGTTCTACCGGGAGAAATTTAACGAGGCCAAGGTCTCGCCGGCCGATATCCGCTCCGTGGCGGATCTGCGGCGACTGCCCTTTACGACCAAACAGGACCTGAGGGACAACTACCCTTTCGGAATGTTCGCCGTTCCCATGGACCACGTGGTGCGCATACACGCCTCTTCCGGCACCACCGGCCAGCCCACCGTGGTCGGTTACACCGCCAGGGATATCAATACCTGGTCGGAGTTGATGGCCCGGGCACTGATGGCCGGCGGCGCCGACCGGGGGGACATCATTCACAACGCATACGGATACGGTCTGTTTACAGGGGGCTTGGGGGTGCACTATGGCGCCGAAAGGCTGGGCGCTTCGGTGATCCCCGTCTCTGGCGGCAACACACGCCGACAGGTGATGATCATGAAGGACTTCGGACCGACGATTATAACCGCCACCCCCTCCTACACCCTTCATCTGGCCGAAGTGGCCGAAGAGATGGGGGTCTCTTTCAAGGATCTCAAATTTAAGTTCGGGATATTCGGCGCAGAGCCATGGTCTGAAACCATGCGCACTGAAATTGAAAGAAAACTCAATATCGTCGCTGTGGATATCTATGGCCTCAGTGAAGTGATGGGGCCCGGTGTGGCCATCGAGTGCAAAGAGGCCAAAAACGGGCTGCATGTCTTCGAGGACCACTTCATACCGGAGATCATCAATCCCGATACGCTTGAATCGCTGCCATACGGTGAGACCGGAGAGCTGGTCTTTACGACCATCTCCAAAGAGGCATTTCCGGTCATCCGTTATCGGACGCGCGACATCTGTTCGCTCAACCCGGAGCCGTGCATCTGCGGGCGGAGCCATCTGCGAATGAGCCGTGTGACCGGGCGCAGCGACGACATGCTCATTATCAGGGGCGTAAATGTGTTCCCGTCACAGATCGAAAGCGTCCTTATGGACATGGAGGGGGTAACACCGCACTACCAGCTTGTGGTGGACCGCGAGGGCGCTCTGGATATTCTGACCGTCCGGGTGGAAGTCGGGGAGGGCATGTTCTCCGACGAGGTTAAAAAGCTGCAGGCCGTCGAAAAGCATATCTCCAAAAACATCAAAGAGCTGCTCGGCGTCTCAGCCAAGGTGAAACTGGTCGAGCCCAAAGGCATTGCCCGCAGTGAAGGCAAGGCTGTTCGGGTCATCGACAATCGAAAACTATAGGGCCGAATCCAGCATACCAATTCCGAGGGCAGGACGATTTTGGCATCCGCCGGTAGGATCGATCTCTACGATCAAATGATAAGGAGGCACCATGCACGTTGAGCAAATTTCCGTATTTCTGGAGAACAAATCGGGAAGATTATCCGAAGTGACCGCTATTCTGTCCGAGGCGGGCATCAACATCCGTGCCCTTGCACTGGCAGACACATCCGATTTCGGCGTATTGCGCCTGATTGTGGATGATAAGGACAAGGCCGTCAACACGCTGAAGGACAATGGGTTCACCGTGGGCAAGACGGAAGTTCTCGCGGTAGAGGTGCAAGATCGACCCGGCGGCCTCAACAATATTCTCGATATTTTGAAATCGAACAGTATCAATGTGGAGTACATGTATGCCTACGTTAGGCACACCGGCGAAAATGCCGTCATGATTTTTCGGTTTGACAATATCGCGGCCGCCATTGAAGTGCTCACCAAAGAGGGCGTTGCTATCTTGGAAGGCGAGAAACTCTACGCGCTGTAAGATCCCCCTCTTTTATTAATCCGGCAACTAATTAGGCCAACCTTCGTCATCCCGGACTCGATCCGGGATCCGTGCAAGATTCTGGATTCCAGCTTTCGCTGGGATGACGCGTGCTGTGGCATTTAATCGCCGGGTTAATAATACAGCCTCTGGCGGAAAACAGACGCCCCGACCGCTGTTGCTGGAAAAGTTGACGGCATAGCTGCCGGGGCGTCTGTTTTGATCTATTCCTTAAGTTTGGCCTTTCGATTTGGCATTTGGGCCTTGTCTATAAGCGCGGCTGGTATAATTTGGATGTTAACTTTTAATGGTGAAACGCCGATAACAACTATCAGCCGAACATGGGGTGGCGCGAAGGCAGACGCACTGCAGATAACGCCCTGTAGGTGTTGGGAAAAGTCGTTCAGTGGCCATTGACTTTGTTTTACGTTTGCGGTTATATTACATTAATTATACAGAGGAAACAGCCACAAAAGACCACTGACGCGAGATGGATTTCAATACATGGATCAAAAAGCTCCGACGCCAAAAAACAGCGCTCAAATGATATGGGGGTGTGCGCTTGTCCTTGCGGGGGTAGGCGTCTTTATAAGAATACCGCAGGTGATGCCGAAAATCGCTCAAATCGAGAGTTTTGCCAATGCGACCGGTGTCATTCGTGTCTGTTTCTACTTGATGGGAATTATTCTCATTGGCGGTGGTATCCAAAAGGTCTACAGATACGTTAAATCTTCGAAACCGGATTCGAACCCATAAAACACCAATCCGGTTCAGGAATTGAAATATGCTAAAAGCAAATGAGGCCCAAGACGTCTCCCAAACCAGCGTCGGGGATCTGAGTTCCGTCGCCGAGTATAGAACCAGGCTGCAAGAGATCGGAAATCGGATCAACTCAGCCAGGGATCTGGATGAGATTCTCATCGATCTGAAAGATGAGATAACCGACCTGTTCACTGCTGAACGGTTGACGATTTACGTGATCGACGGTGTCAAACGCGAACTGGTTTCGCGTTTCAAAAGCGGTGACGAGGTCGCCGAAATTCGTGTCCCGGTGAACAAAGACTCCCTGGCCGGCTATTGCGCACTGACGCATAAGCTTCTTAATATCGAAAATGTGTATGATGACAAAGAACTGGCCGGCATCGACGAGAATCTCGGGTTTGACAAGTCGTGGGACCAGAAGACGGGATACCGCACAAAACAGGTGCTCTCGTACCCGATTATTTTCCAGAAGTACCTCATGGGAGGTCTTCAGCTCATCAATCGTCTCGATGGGGGAAAATTCACTGCCGAAGACGAAAAGGCCATTGCCGATCTCTCCAAAATAATAGGCATCGCCCTCTACAACCAGAAACGCATGGCCGCAAGGGGAGGGCGCACCACCAAGTTCGATTACCTTCTCGAAAATCATCTGCTCACCCAGAAAGAGCTGACCAAAGCCATCACCGACGCACGTCAACGCAAGGAGCCTGTCGACAGCGTACTGATTCGGGAGTATAAAGTTCCCAAATCGGAGTTGGGTGAGTCCCTGGCACGCTACTACAAAGTGCCGTTTGTCGCTTACAATGCCACCTATCCCATCCCGGGCGATCTGCTTAGCGGACTCAAAGTGCCCTTTATGAGGACCAACGTATGGGTGCCGCTGCGAAGCGAGGACAGCCAGCCGGTCGTGGCCATAGACGACCCGCACGACCTCAAACGCATTGACGAGATCAAGGCCCTGTTCCCCGGACGCAGACTGAAGTTCGTGGTAGCGCTTAAACAGGACGTTCTCGATTTCATCAAGCTGTTCACTGCCGATGAGAAGGAGATGGCCCAGATTGATGACATCCTGTCTCAACTCCAGGATGAGCACCAGGAGATCGAGGAGGCCGAATCCGGCGTCGGAGAAGAGGACAGCGCCGTCGTTCAGTTGGTCAACAAGATCATTTTAGATGCCTATGCCCGAAATGCCTCCGATATCCATATCGAACCTTACTCGGGCAAGCAGAACACCATGGTCCGTATTCGCGTGGACGGCTCCTGTACGGTCTACCAGACAATTCCTTTTGCGTATCGGAATGCGGTCGTGTCGCGGATCAAAATCATGTCGGACCTTGACATCGCAGAGCGACGGCTGCCCCAGGACGGCAAGATCAAGTTCAAGAAGTATGGCGGCAAAGATATCGAGCTGCGTGTCGCCACCATCCCTACCCAGGGCGGACTCGAAGATGTGGTCATGCGTATCTTGGCCGCTGGGGAGCCCATCCCATTGAATAAAATGGGGTTCTCAGAGACCAACTACGAAAGTTTCCTGCAATCGGTCGTCAAACCATATGGTTTGATTCTCGTCTGCGGACCCACCGGTTCAGGTAAAACCACGACGCTTCACTCGGCACTGGCCTATATCAACAAGACCGAAACCAAAATATGGACGGCCGAAGACCCTGTTGAAATCACACAGAAGGGGTTGCGCCAAGTCCAGGTCAAATCCAAAATTGGCTTCGACTTCGCCGCTGCCATGCGCTCCTTTCTGCGCGCCGACCCCGATGTCATCATGGTCGGCGAGATGCGCGACAAGGAGACCACCCATATCGGCATCGAAGCGTCCCTGACCGGTCACTTGGTCTTTTCGACGCTGCATACCAACAGTGCGCCTGAAAGTATCGTGCGCCTACTCGATATGGGCATGGATCCATTTAACTTCGCGGATGCCATCTTGTGCATTATGGCCCAGCGGCTGGTGCGCACGCTCTGTCCCGACTGCAAAAAGGAGTACAATCCATCAGAGGAAGAGTTTAATGAGCTGATCAGAGAGTATGGGGAGGAAGACTTTCAGAACAATATGGGCACTCAATACAGCTCGGATATCCCCTTATTCAAGCCTGTCGGATGCGAATTGTGCAACAACACCGGGTACCGGGGGCGCATGGGTATTCACGAATTGTTGACCGGTACGGATGAAATGAAGAAGTTGATTCAGATCCGCGCCAAAATGGAAGATATTCGCGAGCAGGCGATCAAGGACGGCATGCGGACCCTTAAACAGGATGGAATAGAGAAGATATTCTTCGGCCATACCGATTTACTGCAGGTTCGGAAGGTTTGTATTAAATAAGTAGGAAAGTTTAAAGTTTAAAGTGAATGTGGGCGGGGGGTTACCCCGCCCTTCTTATTTTTATGGTTGCAGGGCCTGTTTGAATCTCTTAAGCTGATCTTCGTAGATTCCTTTCTCTTCCGGATTCATTGAGAGCGCTTTCTCTTCAGCGGCGATGGCCTCTTCGATACGGCCGTTGGCGAAGAGGGCTTCGGCCAGGGTGTCCCAGATATGGGGAGCGGATTTGAGTGCGATGGCACGTCGGGCCAGCGCGAGCGAACGCTGAGGATTGTATGTATTCTCGCCTTTGGATGTGGCCAGCAGCCATGCCAGATTGTTCAGTATGTCGGGGTCGTTCGAATCAAGTGCGATCGCCTTCTCATAATTCTCCAAGGCAGCCTCTATGTTCTCCTGTTCCAGATAGATCGTACCGATCATCCCATAGAGTGTCGCGTCATCATCCGTTTTGGTCTCCTTCTGATACAGGTAGGACTCCAGCGCGGCGAGGGTGAATTGCCTGTTGCCCTGATTCATAACCATCTGGTTGAGCTGAAAGACACCGGCCGCCAATATCGCGAATCCCACCAGATAGGCGATGATGCTGTTGCGCACTTTTCGATCGTGTTTTGTAATCCACTCGGGAGATTGCTCGCAGCGCACCAGGTAGTCGATGCGCTCGCGTATACTGAAATGGTGCCAGTTGGGCTTGTCGGCGGGTTGGCCGCTGGAGATAACGATTTTATTGAAGGTGGTGATCAAGGCCTGTGCATCGGGGAAGATCCGGAATACGAAAAGATCGGCCTGGCGTTCAAAGTTGCGGATAAAGAAGCCGAAGATGAAACGGAAGTAGACCACGATGCCGATGACCAGAAGAAGCCCATAGAGGGCGTAGATGAACTTGATGGGGTTGATTTTGAAAGAGAGCAAGAGCCCCAGAATCGATTTTGAAAAGATCGTCAGCGCCACACTCAAAGGGTAGACCGCATAGGAGATCAGCATGAACCCGACAAAGAGAAGCAGGTAGAGGAGCAGGTGTTTTCGTTTTACATGGCCGATTTCATGGGCGATGACCTGATCCACCTCCTGCGGGGTCAACAAGCGCAACAGTGCTTCGGTAACCAGAATATAGCGAAAGCGGCTGACCAGTCCCATCACGCCGGCGGTGATCATGCGTCCTCCGAAGATCGGCCAATAGACAATATCGGCATAGCGCACACCGGTTTTTTTGCAGAGGGACTCGATTCGGCTTCTGAAAAAACCGTTTTCAAGAGGGCGGCAGCGCCAGAAACGCTGGATCAGCAGGGGTGCAAAGACGGCGGCCACCACCAGGAACAAGAGAAAATAGCCGGTCTGGCCGAACGAAGTGTTGAGAATGCGTTTGGGCCACTCAAACGGAAGCATCTGCAAAATGTCTGAGAGGCCGAAGAGAACGAGCCACGGCACAATGACGGGAACGCTCAGGGCGACGTTGGAGTAAACGTATTCGCGGCGCGAAAGATCACTCTGGTAGATCGCCTTTTGCGCATCGTATGCAAAAAGCCATACGACGATCAGGTAGCTCACAAACAGCATGAGAAAGATGAGATCCGCGAGGGTCGGGATCGCGCTGAAAAGGGGAAGGAAGGCCAGATGCGACGGCAGCTCCAAGAGCCAGATGTCCACGGCAAATACCACCAGTGCGGCGATCAAGTGACGCGTTACCAGTAGACCGAAGCGTTGATCCAGGCGTGTGCGGTCTTCCCGTCCGATGCATCTGACGAGATAAGCGAAACGATTTTTGGCGTACAGCGCAAATAGCGCCGAGACGCCGAGAAGTCCCATGAATGACTGTGCCAGGCTCAGAGACGGTGTCTGTGACGGCTGGTAAAGGGTCAGGGTGATCAAGGCAATGATAAAAAAGATGAAATGTGCAAACATGGGTGCGTCACCGTTTTAAACTGTTTATCACTGCCTTGAGGCGTCGATGATTGCAGATTTGGATGATCGTTTGGACGCTCTGCCGAGGTATCGCTCTTTTTCACTGTAGATGCACCCGCAGTACTGTTGGCGGTACATGCCCAACGCTTTGGACGCTTGGATACCCTCTTTCCATCCTTCGCGGAAGTCCTGGTAGTGGAAAGGAATTCCCACCTCCTTGCCGACCGCCTCTCCGATGGATCGGATGGCTTCATGCTTTTGAAATTTGCTGTACAGCAGGGTGGTGGAAAACGTGTCGAACTTCCCCCGTTTGGCAATCAGGGCCGTTGATCTGAGGCGGTCGTGGTAACACAGTTCACAGCGATTCGATTCCCGGAAGACAGCGCTTCGCAGAAATCCTTCCAGGTCGTATTCGGGGGCGATGATCAGTTTGATTTCGATCTGCCTGGCGTAAGATTCGAGGGTCTCTTGACGCTTCAAGCATTCGGTGTAGGGATGGATATTACTGCGGTAGAAGTATCCCATTACCTCGAACCGGTCTTCGCCCAGAACCCGGATGGGGTAGATGCTGCAGGGGCCGCAGCAGATGTGCAGTAACAGTTTCATCTTCGTTCACCAAAAATATAGGTTCCGATGCGTACAAGCGTAGCGCCCTCTTCGATGGCCGCCTCGAAATCGCCGGTCATCCCCATGGAGAGCTCCTTCATCTCGATGTTCGGGATGTCACACGTTTTCAGCCGATCCCTCAAAAGCCGAAGTGCTTTAAAATAGGGGCGTGCCCCTTCAGGGTCGTAGAAGAAGGGCGGCATGGCCATCAGCCCCTTGATGCGGACGTTTGGGAGCCGGTTGATCTCCCGTAACAACGTTTCGGCGTCGTTTTCGCCAACACCCGATTTGGTCGGCTCCGCGCTGATGTTGATCTGAACGAGAATGTCTTGAACCTTGCCGGCCTTGCGCGCTTGTTTGTCCAGTTCGACGGCCAGCTTGGATGAATCCACGGTGTGAATCAGATCAAACATGCGAACGGCATACTTGGCTTTATTGCGCTGCAGATGGCCGATGAAGTGCCACTGCACCGGGTTGCAGATCAAGGCGTCGAACTTGGACCTCGCCTCCTGGATATAGTTTTCACCGATAATGGCTGCCCCGGCATCGATCGCTGCCTGAATCGTTTCAGGCGGATGGGTTTTTCCCACCACTACCAGGCGAATGCTGGAGGGACTTCTGCCGCTTCGCTCTGCAGCCGCGGTGATCGTATCGGTCACCTTGGCGATATTGCTTCGTATGGTATCACACATTTCAAGTGTCATGGGTATTGATCCGTTGACCATCCGGTGAAGCGGTGCTGCTTTTTACGTCGGAGATCCTCACCACTTTCTCCCGGATCAGGTGTTCGATCACCTCGCATACCGGCAGTCCGACCACGTTGGTATAGGAGCCGTTGATCCGTTTGACCAAAAAGGTGCCCAACCCCTGTATGGCATATGCGCCGGCTTTGTCGAAAGGCTCGCCGGTGTGGATATACCACTCGATCTCCGCTTCGGAAAGCTGTTTGAACACGACATCGGTGCAGACACTCTCCGTAATCGTTTTTTCCTCAAAACGGCAGCGGATTGTAAAGCCGGTATAGACTTGATGGGTCTGGCCGCTCAAACGGAATAACATTCGGCGTGCGGCTTCCATCCCTACAGGCTTGCCCAGTATCTCTTCATCGATCACAACGATGGTGTCGGCGCCGATGACCCAACTGTCGGGGTGTTGGGTGGCGATATCTTCCGCTTTCATCTGTGACAGTCTGCTCACATATGGACCGGGAAGATCCTGCCGCAGGCGGCTTTCATCGACGTTGCTGGGCATCACATCGAATTCGAGCCCGGCCTTGGCGAGCAGATATTTTCGCCGGGGAGATTTGGATGCAAGAATGATACGGCCTTGTTGGGTTTTTTCGACCATGCTGGGGGTTTTATCAGATGGTAGATGGGTTGGCAAGATTGGGGCGGTTGAGCATTTGTTTTGATGGAAGATGAAAACAGCGCCCGGCAGTCCCTACGATTCAGGAGCTGCCGGGCGCTGATGGTTTGTTCGGACAGGTCGTCCTGGAGTGATCCGGAACGCTCCCTACACCTTGAATTTTCCAACTGTTGCGTCGAGCTGGGAGGCCAGCTTAGACAGCTGTTCGGCATTGATGCTGACCTGGGAACTGCTGTTGGACATTTCGCCCGCCGCCTGGGTCACCTCCGAGATCTCCCTGGCGATGTCGGCTGAGACCGTGTTGCTCTGTCCGACATTGAGATTGACATCGCCGATACCCTGGGATGCTTGGGCCACGTTGCCCGCGATCTCTTTGGTTGTCGTGGATTGCTCCTCGACGGCAGCCGCAATTTTGGAGACGATGTCATTGACCTCGTTGACCACCTCGGTGATGTTGTTGATCTGGACCACGGTCACCTGGGTCGACGATTGGATGGACGAAACCTGACGTTTGATTTCGCCGGTGGCAGTGGCCGTCTGCTGCGCCAGTTCCTTGATCTCGTTGGCCACAACGGCAAAACCCTTTCCGGCCTCGCCCGCACGGGCCGCCTCGATGGTGGCGTTGAGGGCCAGCAGGTTGACCTGTTCGGAGATGTCGGTGATGGTCTCCACCACTTTGCCGATCTCCTGGGCGGCGCGGCCGAGTTCATCGACCTGGCCGGAGGCGCCTTCGGCGTGGGTGACAGCATTGTTGGTCACGCCTCGGGCCTTTTCGGTGCTTTGGGCGATCTCACTGATGGTGACGCTCATCTCTTCGGTGGCCGAGGCCACCATATTGATATTGGTCGCCGCCTCATCCATGGTGCCCGCCACGGTTTCCATGTTGGCGCTCATCTCTTCAGAGGCCGAGGCCACCGACTGGGCGCGCTGGGTCGTCTGGTCCGCTCCGCCGGAGAGCGCCGCCGATATGTCGTACAGTTCGGTTCCGGATTGCTTCAATTGGGCCGCGTTATCGGCAACCTCTTTGATGATGTCCTGCATTCGTTCGGTAAAAAGATTGAACCACTTGGCCAGATCACCTACCTCGTCCTGACTGCTGACAGTGATCCGTTTGGTCAGGTCGCCTTCACCCTCGGCAGCATCCTTGAGGCCGGCCACCACATCGTTGATCGGTTTGGCCACGGAGTTGCTGATCATGAAGATGATCAACGCGGCCGTCAGTACGGATAGAAGCGTGGCCACCAAACTGATCTTGCCAATCTTCCGTGCCGGTGCCAGCACCTCGTCCAAGTGAATCGTGATGGCCACCTTCCACGGCATTGCGTCCAACTGTTTAAAAGCAGCCCATTTGGAGATTCCGCCAAATTCATAGGTGTACATGCCCTCATCTATGCCCTTCCAATCATCGAAACCCGGACTTTTGCTCAGATCGAAATTGAGCTCCATTTCCCGGTTGGGGTGGGCAATTATTCGTCCTGTGGCTTCGTATAGATAGGCGCGGCCGGTCTCGCCCACCTTGATTTGGTCGATAAACAGCGCGTCGACACTGGCGATCTCGATGATCCCCAACAGCACGCCGGTCACCGTCTCCTTTTCAGTGATTTGGGCGGCCAGAATCATTTCCGGCTTGCCGCTCTCAGGGTTCTTTTGCAGGTGGATGACAAACGGCTCACCGCCCATGATCGCGTTGAAATAAGGCTGTTCCTTGACATCCAGTTTTCCGACCACGCTGGTATCCGCGGCAGACGTGATCCGACCTTTGGCATTGGCCAGGCAGACGTTGCTGTAGTAGCCGTAGCCCTCTTTGAGTTTGGCCAGTTGTCCGCTGGCCGAAGATGCCGCTGCTTTGCCCATGAAAGAGTCCTGCACGGCCGTGACGTAGATCTTCTGTTTGGCCCAGTTCTGCACATCAAGAGTGCGGTCGTTGAGCCAACGGTCCAGCATCTGGGAGGCCAGACCGATTGTTTTTTGAAGGTCCTTGACCGCCGTATCGCTCAGGGTGTCTTTGGATGAGACGTACGAGATCGTAGAAGAGATGCCCATGCCCAGCAGTATCAGCAGCACCGTGGGGATCAGGAATTTATTGCGCAATTTCAGCTTGTTCCAAATGTTGCCCATCATATTTCTCCCAAATTAAATCCAGTAACACATTCGTTGTAAATTATAAAAGAGCGATGACGCCACGTTAAAAACTCCGGCGCCATCTCCCATGTCAATCATCCGTTGCAATCTGTTAAATATCTTTACTTGAACTACTCCTCATAGACCGCCTCGGCCGTGGAGAGGATATCGTAGGGGATATCGATCTTAGCGGTTTGGGCTGTCTTTACATTGACCACCAGTTTGCCTTTGGTGCTCGAGAGATAAGGGATCTCTTTGGGGGCGGTACCGTCTAATATCTTAGCCGCCAATTCGGCTGCGGCAAGACCTATGGCTTGCTCCGACGTCACGATCGCAAATAGAGCACCGGCTTTCACATCAGATTCCGTAGCGGCAATGACCGGTACTTTGGCATTGTCTACGGTCCAACGCGTTATTTCCTCTCGGGACAACACCTTGTCACCTTGAGTGATACGGCTCGTATCAGCCAGGTAGATGAAATCCTCGGGAAAGCTATCAACCGCAGCTTTCCACTCATCGAACGTGTTGAGAAGATACATCTCTTTGTAGCGCACTCCCGAACCCGCCTCCAATTTATCGGCCATTGCCGAGAGATACTTTCGGACACCGCGCATGGACGTGCCGTCTTTGCTCAGGAGCGCCACTGTTTTGGCGCCAAGAATTTTTTGAGCCATGCCCCAGATATCCACGGCATAGGAGCGACGGAGAACACCGGTTACATTGTCCTTCGGCATTCCCAATGTTTGAGGTTTTCCGAATATATAAGCGAAAACGACCGGAACACTATCGATTCTGGAGCCGACAAATTTAAGGCAGTTGTCATTCAATGTGATGATAAGATCCGGTTTCGCGGCAAGGGCCTTTTCAATCGCTTTATCGCCGGCGGCATTTTTTTCCTCATCTGATTTCAAACTATCTATTTCGAGATATTGAAATTCCGGCTCGATGCCTATGGTGGCCAGCCCCTCTCTAATCCCGCTATAAACCAACTCATAGTTGCCTATCTTCTTTGCTTCCGTCTCGGTTACACCATTAATTACGAGCACTTTCTTTGCAGCCAGCGCGTTGCCGGCAAAAAGGGAAACCATGAGAATGCAAGCCATGAGACATACGAATTTAAAGCGTTTCATTGATACTTCTCCTTTGGGTATGTGTTGATTTCCGATCCAGTTCTTGGTTCGTTTCAATTATTTTATCAGCGCGAGCTCCCTCCCAAGTGGATCAGGTTGACTCGCCGCAGATGAATGTATCCTCCCGCACAGATTCCGTTAAGACCCTGTCATATTTTTGATATCGACTGGCGGGAACCAAACTTTAGAGCTATGTCGAAAAATTCGATGGGGACTGAAGCGGTCATTAAATACGAAAAATTTTCGGGAGGGAAGGGGTGGCGTTTTAAAGGACAAGGGAACAAAAATGCGACGGCCGATAACGTCAATCTGTGAAACAGACGCTGTCGGCCGTTTTAAATGCTTTGGCTTTCGAAGAGGGTTTTAGTAGTCTATTTTATTTGATTTTTTCTGTTCGTCGTTCCAGCGCTTATACTCTTGCCAGCGTTTCCACTCCAGGAACTCCTGGTAATCCTGGGAGCCTTTCTGGGAGCGCTTCCACTCCTGGAAGGCGGCGAAATCCTCTTGGTCTTTTTTCCACTCTTGGAACTGGTGAAAGGATTCGCCCTCTTCGGAGGTAGGTGCGGGTTCGGTCTGGGCGCTAACCGTTTTTTCCATCTTTTGATCAGACTCAGCAGCTACTTCACGCTTTTTATTAGAGTCATAGACGGTGAACTCCCCCTTCTCCTTTGTAAAGAGTCCAGGCCCTTTTGGAATTTCGGTGTCCGGATGATAATCAAAGGGTTTTACTTTGGCGCAACCCATGATCAGGAGCAATCCGGCAATGCCTGTGAGCATGGTAAATAGCAATCGCTTTTTCATTGTGTCATCCAATTAAGGTTCATTGCAGTGTGCCTGCTTTGCCTGGTTGGTCCATCTCGGTTTGCAGGATCAATTGAACATGTGTGGACATACCAAAAAACAGAGATGGTGAAAACGGTTTTTTAGATTATAAAAGCCCTTGCGTGGCTTGTCACGTTTATTTCAAAACGATTTCCTCCATCTATAGCCCCTTCAGTTGATCATTGGCACTGAGGATCAACTCTTCCGTCATCTCCCAGGAGATACAGGCATCGGTTATTGAAACACCGTACTGCATGGTATTCAAATCACCACTGTTTTTCTGTTGCCCCTCGTTGAGGTTGCTTTCCAGCATCATGCCGACAATAGCCGCGTTTCCAGCGGCGCGCTGGCTGATGACATCCTTCCAGACCACTGCCTGTTCCTTATATTTTTTGCGTGAGTTCGAGTGTGAGCAATCCACCACAATGCCTGCCGTCAGCTCTTTTTCAGCGAGCATGTCCAGCACTTCGCGGATGCTTACAGAGTCGTAATTTGGCCGTTTGCCGCCCCTCAGGACAAGATGGGCGAAGGTGTTTCCCAGTGTGTCGACGATACTGGCCTGGCCATATTGGTCGATGCCCAGGAAGTGCTGGGGTGATCGGGCCGCGATCATTGCGTTGAGGGCCACTTTCAAATTGCCGTCCGTGCCGTTTTTGAAGCCGACAGGCATGGAGAGGCCACTGGCCATCTCACGGTGGGTCTGGGATTCGGTCGTTCGGGCACCGATCGCCGCCCAGCATACCAGACCGGCAATGTATTGGGGGATAAACGGGTCGAGCAGTTCAGTAGCGGTTGGAAGCCCCATCTCGGTGATTTGTCCCAGGAGGTGCCTCGCTTTTCTCAGCCCGTTTACGATATCGTAGGTGCCGTCCAGGTGTGGATCGTTGATCAAGCCTTTCCATCCCACGGTGGTGCGGGGTTTTTCGAAATAGACCCGCATCACGAGATAGAGCGTATCCTTGACGCGCCCCTGGAGATCCCGGAGTCGCTGGGCATACTCCATGGCAGCCGCCTCATCATGGATGGAACAAGGACCCGTGATCACCATGAGGCGTTTGTCGTTCTGGTCAATGATCTCTTGAATGGTCTGCCGCCCCTGAACAACTGTCTCAGCGGACGCTGTTGCAATCGGCTGCTCCTCTTTGAATGCTTCGGGGGAAATCAGAGGGGTGAAATCTTTGATGCGTACATCGTAGGTCTTCATCTTCCATCTCCTTCAAACGGTTGGCTTAATCGATTCACCATCACTTGTATAAAAAATGCAAAAAAAAAGCCGCAGGCTTGTGGCCTGCGGCTATTGGCTGTATACGATCAGCGTCAACGCACCCCAGGCAGGCCGCTGCTAAAATAAAAGTAGTAGCTATAAAAGTAAGGCGTGTCGGTAATGTATGGTGTGTTTCGCTTCATGGTATCGATTGGTATTTAAGTTTTTCAGAAAATAGCGGCTATCTCGGATGATGTCAACGGAATTTATTGACAGCTCAGGCCACGGTCGCAAACAACATTACGATTCAGTTAGTTTTTTAATTTTTTGTTTACTTTAAATCGACGCATGGATAACCTTAGCCTCTAAAAACAGGTGCCATTTCATCCATTTATCCATAAGGAGTTACTTTTATGAAACTTTGTTGCAAACGCCATGCGGCTTTGATGATGGCCTTGGTAGGCGTTCTCATGATTCCTTTGTCGGCCTTCGGTGCAGCCGAAAAATCCGTCGCCAAACCTGCCAACGTCGCCACGGTTAACGGCAAAGCCATATCTTATGAGGATTTCGAGAATGAGTTGACCCTCTACAAGCAGCGCATGCAGGCCCAGGGAATGCAGATTCCAGAACAGCTGCAGGGACAGGTCCGCTCTGAGGTGCTCGATCAGCTTATCGGTCGTGAGCTGATCTATCAGGCGAGTAAAAAGAGCGGTGTCAAGGTCGATACGGCAAAAGTGGAACAGGAGTTGGCCGCCATCAAACAGCGTTTTCCAGACCAGAAAAAGTTTGAAGAGGCGCTGGGTAAAATGAACCTCAGCGAGGAGAAGCTGAGGAACCAAATCACCGAGCGCAGCATGATTCGATCCTTCATCGAAAAGGAGATCGTCTCTAAAATTGAAGTGACCGACGAAGAGGCCAAGTCTTTTTATGAAAAGAATCCCAATTACTTCAAACGTCCCGAAGAGGTGCATGCGCAGCATATCCTCATCAAGTCGAGTGAAGGGGACGATGATACAAAAAAATCAGAGTCACGCAAGGAGCTGATGGAGATCAAAAAACGCGCCGATGCCGGAGAGGACTTCAGCGAACTGGCCAAGGCCCACTCCCAGGGGCCGAGTGCGACCAATGGCGGCGACCTGGGCTACTTTTCCAAGGGTAAAATGGTACCACCCTTTGAGAAGGCGGCTTTCGCACTCGAGCCCAATGAAATGAGCGATATCGTTGAAACACGATTCGGCTACCATCTGATCAAGGTGCTGGACCGGCGTGAGGCGTCGACGGTGAGCTTCGATGAGGCGCAGGCGAAAATCGTTGCCAATTTGCGAAACCAGAAAGTGCAGACCGAAGTGGCCAGTTACGTTAAGACATTGCGCAGTGAAGCAAAGGTGGAGACATTCCTAAAATAGTGGCCATCCGGAAGCAGGAGCCTAAGTCGGTGCGGTCTAAGAGAGCTGAAAACGGGGAACTGCAAAAACCCAGCAAAACAAAACGAAAAAAAGAGGCGATGGCTGCCCAGCGGCTCGGTGAGGCGCTGGTCGGCCTGAGCGCCCAGCAGCTCGACAAGATGGGGATTCCCGAGGAGTTGCACGAAGCGATTGTCGCCGTCCGTCAGATGCATCAGCGCGGTGCCCGCCGCAGGCAGATGCAATATATCGGTGCCCTGATGCGCACCATCGACATCTCTCTACTTCAACGAAATATTGAGAAGGTTACTGCCCAGCGCCATGAGGAGACACGGCGATTCAGACAGGTTGAACTGTGGCGGGACGAATTGACGGCAGGTGACGAGAGACGGCTGTCATGGATTATGGAGACATTTCCGGATATCGACAGAGAGGCGCTTGAGAAGATGGTTGGCGCTGTAACCGAAGCCAAAGGAGTACCCGAGCGCCGCAGAAGCAACAAAGCGCTCTTTCGTTTTCTCAGGGGGCTAATCGAGTAGCACATCGATAGGGAAGAAACCGGCAGCAGGCAACAGTACACTACATCAATTGATCATATCCACCAGCTCATCCACGATCCGATCGAGAAAAAGCATCCCCTCTAAGGTCAGCCGACATCTTCGATCGTCCATTTCGATCCAGCCCTCCGCTGAGAAGCGGTCCAGGGCTGTATGGAAATAGAGTTTGAAGTCACTTTGGAATTGGTTTTGAAAATTGGAGAATTCGATGCCATCGGACTGACGCAGTCCCAGGTAGAGCGACTCGATCATTTGCTGCTCTTCGGACAGCTGTTCGCTCTCCGACCTGGGGAGACGACCTTGGGAAATGTCATTCAAATAGTCGTCCAGGTGGCGATGGTTCCACCAGCGCACGGGGACACTGAAACTATGCGCCGAAGGCCCAAGCCCGATGTAGGGGATGAAGTTCCAGTATTTCTGATTGTGCTTGGAACGCCAGCGGGCGTTTTGGGCATAGTTTGATATTTCATAGTGCTCATATCCGGCCACACCCAGGAAATCGTGGGTCATGCGAAAAAGGTCGGCTGTGCGTAAATCCGACAAAGGCGCCAAGCGGCCGGCCTGCATGTCGCTATGCAATGGCGTATGCGGTTCATAAGACAACATATAGCAGGCCAGGTGTTTGGGGGTTAGTCGGATCGCCTGCAGCAGATCGTTTTTCCAGGTGCTGGGTGACTGATCCGGTAATCCGAATATAAGATCCAGGCCGATGTTTGTGAATCCGGCGTCCACCCCGGCCTTTACAGCCGCCAGAGCCTGTTTTGCGCTGTGCCTGCGCCCCAGAAACGCCAGGTGCTGATCGTTGAACGACTGAATGCCGATGTTGAGACGGTTGAAGCCAAAGGCGGCATAATCCTGCAAATCCCGGGTGGTTGCCGTAGCGGGATTGATTTCCAGTGTCATTTCGGCGTTGGGATCAAGGTTGAAATAGTCCGCTGCCCAATCGACGATAAGCCCCATCTGTTTCGGGGTCAGCAGCGACGGAGTCCCGCCGCCTATATAGAGGGTGTCTGCTCTGTCGTCGCTGGTCGCGGCAAGCTTCATTTCGGACTTCAAGGCCTTCAGGAAATCGGGGATACGACTCGTTTCGGTGATCGAGTAGAAATCGCAATAGGGGCACTTGCTTTGGCAAAAGGGGATGTGCACATAGATTCCAGTGGCTTCCTGTGAGCCATCTCGCTGCTGTTCCATCATTGTGTCCTGACTATGCTGTTCCTCGAAATCGGGTGTCAATCGATAAATGTAGGCTTTCTTGTTCCTGACTTCAACCCTTTGTCATCTGCCCATTGCGCTGTTGTGAATGGTCCTCAAAAGGCGCCTATCTGGCATTGGCAAATTTTCAATTTCATGGCATCGCACACTTTGGCGATATCGACCCTCGATATGCCGAACCCGTCTGCGATACGCCAGCCGTCAGCACATCGAAGACGCCCGTCGACCAAAGCGTTCTCAATGGCAGTTCTCAGTTCCTGATCGATCGGGGCCTGAGCCGTGGGGGACTGGGGCGTTTTGCTACCGCGGTCGCGACCGTGGCCAAAAAGGCCGAGCTGGCAATTCGAAATGCGCGCTTCCATGAGGTCGATGGCGATGCCCACCTCTTTAGCCTCGACTCCAAGTGAAGCTGCAATTTCGTGTGCCGCGCGGCAGGTGATCCTGTTGTCGGACAGTCGTTCGCGCACCGCCTGTTCGATAGCGGGCGCCACCCGGGTCCCGGGTGGGTGTTTGGCCGAATAGTGGCCGGCATGTTCACGTGCCATATGAGATTTCCCCTAAATTGTATGAAGTTATATCCGGCGTTCCGGATTCTCGAAGTGGCGCACCTTAACATAGTGGCCAAGCGCGTGCAAATCCGCTATGATTGGTGGCGTGTTTAGCTGTTCTCATCCGCGCCGAGAACAGTCGAAATCAAACTGAAGACCCGAGTATTCATGGATATCAGCACTATCTTCAAAGCCGTGTTGGCCCCTGACCAGGAGAGTGGTCTCGAGCGATTCGAGGGTTTGCGTCCGGGAGACCAACTGACCGGTAAAATTGTACGCGTTGAAACGGACGGCCGACTGCTAATCGATCTGGGGCGGTTTCGCGCCCTGGCGCAAACCAATATCCAGGCGCAAGCCGGTCAGACCCTCAAGCTTACGGTCGAAAAGCTTGGAACCCCGCTCCACCTCCGATTGGCGTCGGCCACCTCATCGCAGGCCGCTAAAGCGCTTCCGCAAATCGCCCTTTCATCGCTGCTGACATCCGCCGAACGGCAGAAGGTCGTAAATGCCATCCAGAGGCTGCTGACGTCACTCCCGGATCAAGCCAAGATGCCGGCGCTTCCGTTGATCCACCGCCAGGGGCAAGCCACGCAGGAGGCACCTGCGGCCCAGCCCCGGGGAGAAGCGGCACAGAAAATTCCGGCGGCCCAACCCCAGGGGGAGGTGGCCCGGAAACCTCAGGCCGCCCAACCCCGGAGTGAAGGGGTTCGGACACCAGCACAGATCTCATTGCGAAAACCTGCGCTCGATCAGCCCCGGGGTGAAGTGGCGCAGAAATCTCCGCAGGGCCAGCTTCAGGGAGAAACCGCTAAGGCGCCGCTGTCTCGATTCCAGAGCGAAACGATGCAGACATCTCCGACGCCCCAACTCCGAAGCGAAACCGGGGCGATGCCCTCAGCGCCCTCAACCTCAGGGGCGATGGCACCTTCGCTCGCTTCGAATACGATGGCTGGCGCCGGCAAAACCCAGATGCCCATCCATCACGCATTGGTTCAGCTTGGGGGGGTGCTTGTCGAGTCCTCTTCCCAAGCGTCGGTGCAGCAGTGGGTGGATGCGCTACGGCTTCAATTATCTGAAAGCGGCCACCTGTTCGAAACCAGATTGGCGGATTTGGCCGACCCATCCTTGCCGTCAAACACACAGGCCGACGCTGACGGACTCCAAAGGGCCGTGGGACGAGATCTTAAGCCCAATTTGATGATCCTGCGGGAGCTGTTTGCCGAGACCAATGCCAACGCCCTGTCTGAATCAGGTGCCAGGCCGAAAGATATTGCCATTTTGCGGCAAACCGTAGATCGGCTGCTGTCGCATATTGAACAGCAGCAGGAGAGGGCTGTCCAGCGGGCGGGAGACCAGGATCTCTACCAAGTGTTTGCCCATCTGCTGCCAGTGAAGGAGCAGGCGCAACCGGTGCGCCTTAAGGTCTATTATCCCAGAAAAGGGCGCGGAGAAAAGCACGATTTGCAGCATCGCATCGCACTCTTGCTGGATATGGATCGGCTGGGGCCGGTAAGGGCGGATGTGGCCACGGCCGGAAACACGTTGAGTATCCGCTTTTTTGTACGGGATAGAGAGGTCCAGGCGATTTTCGACCAGCACGTTCCAGAGGTTGAAACGGTGCTGTCGGAGCCGTTTGAACGGGTCGATATCGTCACTGAAGTGTCGAAAGAGAAGATCGCTCAGTTCGGCCAGGAGGACCGGATGGGACCTTCGGTCGGCAGAATCGATGTGCGAGCTTGAGGAGCGGATAAGATGACATCCGACAAACAGCAAAAAAAAGCTGCTGCATTGCGTTACGATCAGGCCCGGGACAAGGCGCCCAGAGTTGTTGCCAAAGGGCGCGGAAAGATGGCTGACCGCATCGTGGCTGCTGCCCGGGAGCATGGTGTCCCCATGGTCGAAGATCGCAACCTTGTCCAGATGCTCGATGTGCTCGATATGGAGGCAGAGATTCCTGCCGAACTCTACCAGGCGGTGGCTGAAGTTCTGGCCTTCGTCTATCGTATGAACCGCCGCCCATGAAATCCTTTGACTTGCTGCAGGCTCCCCTCGAGGGGGTTCAACTCATCGAAGCCGGTGCCGGTACCGGTAAAACGTTCAACATTGCAGGACTGTTTCTGAGGTTGATTCTCGAGAAGGGGTTTGCCGTCGATGAGATCCTGGTGGTGACCTACACCAAGGCGGCCACCGAGGAGTTGAAACGTCGCATAAGACGACGATTGATAAGTGCAAAAACTGCATTGAATACAGGAGAATCCGACCAGCTAATTGATGCGATGGTTAATAGGGGCGGCACTCCCGAAGCCGCCCTGCAGCGGATCCTCGATGCACTCACCGATTTTGACCGGGCCGCCATTTTTACCATTCACGGATTCTGCCAACGCATCTTGAATCACTTTGCCTTCGAGACCGGCTATCTGTTCGAAGCGCAGCTGCTGCAGGACGATCAACCCCTGATCCAGGAGATGGCGGACGATTTTTGGCGAAGGCACATTGCAACGGCGCCTGAGGAGCTGGCAGGAGCCGCACTTGTTGACCTTAATGGGCCGGAAGCGTTGGCCGCCCTGTTCGGCCGATGTCGAACACCTGGAATGAGGGTGATCCCGGAGGCAGCCGAACCCCCACTCGATGCCATCGACGCTTGGCGCGAGGCTGCTCTTCATGTCTGCCGGGCCTGGCCGGCCGCACGCGGAGAGGCGCTGAAGCTGCTTGCATCTGAAGGGCTCAACGCGAGGTGGTATGGCAAATGCGCGCCGGACAAAGCGGATTCCGAGCTTTCCCCCCGCAAGACGATGCTCACCGCACTATCGGCTCAGATGGACCAATGGGAGGGACGCTACCCCGTCTTCAAACTGTTTGACCGCTTCACTGTATCTCTTCTGGAGAAGGCCACCAAAAAGAAGCATACCACCCCAAGGCATCCCTTTTTCGAGTTGTGTGAGCATGCACAGAAAACACTTGAGGAGATGGAGGTTCAGATAAGCGATTATCTTCGCCATCTGAAAGTGCGTTTGATAAAAGAGGCCCGGCAGAGCCTCGATAAGAAGAAGAGAGACCAAAGCCTTCTTTTTTACGATGACCTGTTGCTGCAGGTGCACGGCGCGTTGGGGAGCAGGTCCGCTCCGGGTCTCGTTCGGGCGTTGAGAGAGAGTTACCGTGCGGCCCTGGTAGACGAATTTCAGGACACCGATGCCCTCCAGTACGATATTTTCACCCTCCTCTTTGGCGATCCGAGCGCATTGCTTTTCATGATCGGAGATCCAAAACAAGCCATTTACAGTTTCCGTGGCGCTGATCTTTTCTCCTACCTGGAGGCCAAGCGGGAAACCTCCCATCAATTTACCCTGACCCGTAACTGGCGTGCTACCCAACCACTGATCCAGGCCATCAATACCCTGTTCGGCAGTCATCCACTGCCTTTCGGTGACGATCAGATCGCCTATCTGCCTGCTGAGGCGGCTGATATCGGCGAGGGCCCGATGGATGAGGCACCGTTCGAGTTGTGGTATTTGGGGAGTGGAGAAGAGGAGGGGCCCATACGACCCATTTCGCAGGAGGATGCCACCCGCCAGATCGTGGCTGCCGTCGCCGAGCAGGTCGTAACGCTGCTCAACGGGACCGAAGAGAGATATCCGTTCGAACCCCAGGCCATTGCCGTGTTGACCCGCACCCACCGACAAGCGCAAAGCGTCAAGACCGCACTCGATCAACGCGGTGTAACTGCGGTACTGCACAGCGCAGGGAGTGTCTTCGATACCCGGGAAGCGGCCTCATTGGCCCTTGTACTGGAAGCGGTGGCCATGCCCACGGATCCGTCTCGGGTGAGGACAGCCCTGGCCACCGACTTGATCTGTACATCGGCCGCTGAATTATGCGCATCGGTCGAGGCGCCGGCAGCCGCATGGGAAGCTCGTTTGTCGCGGTTCGATGCCTACCATCGCATTTGGCAGCGCGAAGGTTTCTATCCCATGTTCAGCCGGCTGATGGATGACGAAAAGATCAAAAGCAGGCTTCTTGCCCAAGGCGAGGGGGAGCGGCGCCTGACCAATCTTCTACACCTGGCCGAACTGCTTCATATGGCCTCTTTGGAACGTTCATCGGGGCCGGAGGGTTTGTTGTCATGGTTTCACAACCAGCGCTCCGATGGCGGCGGCGGAGAGGATGCCCAAAAGTTGAGGTTGGAAAGCGATGCCCGGGCTGTGCAGATCATCACCATCCATAAGAGCAAGGGGCTTCAATTCGATGTGGTTTTCTGCCCCTTTGTGTGGAGCGGCGCCAGAGTGGATAAAAAGAGCATCACTTTTCACGATCCGGACGCCGGCGGGCAACTCACCATGGCCATCGGGCCGGAAATCGAACCCGCTCACAGCGATATGGCCCTTCGAGAGGCGCTGGCCGAAAATATTCGACTGCTCTATGTGGCGGTCACAAGGGCCAGGCAGAGGTGCTATTTGGCCTGGGGTCGTATCAAGGGGACTGATGTGTCGGCCACCGCCTACCTGTTCCATGGTCCCCCAGAGAGTGATCTTACCGGTGAAGGGCTGCGCCAGCTGAAACGCAAAATGGCGGGCATGGATGACGCAAGACTCATCCGGGAGCTGACGCACATCGAAGCGCGGTCCGAAGGCACCATCCGTTTGAAGCCGCTGCCAGTGCCGACTAAGGTTGACCATCTCGCAATCGAAACGGGTAAAGCGGCGCTTGCGGAACGCGGTTTTAATAAAGCTTTTGACACCCAGTGGCGTATTGCCAGCTTTTCGAGCCTGACTGCCGGGGCCGCCGCACATGAAATCGATCCCGCAGATCGTGATGCCCAGTATATAGAATCGGTATCAGGTGATTTGCAGGAATCAAAAGCACTCGATCTTTTTGCGTTTCCAAAAGGGACCAGGGCCGGTCTCTTTTTTCACGACCTGATTGAACATGTCGATTTTGCAAACAGCGATGGGGCATTGCGGAGCGCGCTGGTAGCGGAAAAATTAAAGGCCCACGGGTATGGAGATGAATGGAAAGGCGCGGTGGAAGGTATGTTGGCCAGGCTTGGCAGCGTGACTCTGACCGCAGGGCAAATGGAAAACAGCTTCCGCCTGTCAGATGTACCCTGGCGAAAGCGGATCAATGAGATGGAGTTTCACTATCCCATCAAGCCGATCACACCCGAAACCATCGTGCGCCTTTTTCAGGAGCACGGCCGACCCTTCGTCAAACAGATGCCATCCCAACATTGGCGTCGGCTCAATTTTTCGCCGGTGCATGGCTTTATGAAGGGTTTCATAGACATGATCTTCGAGTATAACGGCCGATACTACCTGGTGGATTGGAAATCCAACCACCTGGGCAATGCTTACGAAGACTACCAGACCGCCGTCATCGAAGCGGCCATGGGAGACTCTTTCTACTATTTGCAGTATCATCTCTATACGGTTGCCCTGGACCGATGGCTGCAGAGCAGGGTCGAAGGTTACCGTTACGATCGGCATTTCGGCGGGGTTTTCTATCTCTTTATCCGTGGCATCGATCACCGCGGAAGGGATTGTGGCATCTTTTACGATCTTCCGGAACCGGAGATGGTGACGTCGCTAAGGGAGACGCTTCTGGGCGTTTGACCGATGCCTGGTCCGTAACGCCTTTAATTTAGGGATCTGTCGAACCATTTATGAATATCGAACAGTTATATAATCGAAAGAAAATGGCCCCCCTGGATTGGTCTCTGGGGCGGATGATTCAGCGCCTGGGACAATGCGACGATGACTGGGTCGGATTGGCGGCGGCCATGGTTAGCCGGTCGGCAACCCAGGGCAATGTCTGTCTGGACCTGGACCTTGCCTGGGAAGAGGGGGCCGGGGGGATCGATGCTGAGTTCAACATGCCGTTGCCCATATCTCTGGATGAGTGGCTATACAAGCTAAAGCGCTGTGCGGCAGTGGGTGCTCCGGGAGATTTTAGCCCCTTGATCCTGGACGGGAAACGGCTCTATCTGCATCGTTACTGGTACTACGAGCAGCAACTTGCCACGCTTCTGCTGGCAAGATGCGGCCGCAGTGCAGCGCTCGGTACTCCCGAGGAGTTGGAGAAGAACCTTCAGCGCCTCTTCAAAGAGACGGATGGCGATCAGATCGACGCTGCCCGCAAAGCGGCGACACGGCGTTTTACGGTCATATCCGGCGGGCCGGGTACGGGCAAGACTTACACCGTGGCCAAGATCATCCTGCTTCTATCTGCACTTTGTGGCGGCCATACGATTAAGATTCATCTGGCCGCCCCAACCGGTAAGGCGGCTGCCCGTTTGCAGGAGGCGATTGAAACCGCACTGGTTTCAACAGGGAGATACTCTGCTGATGAACGTCTCCCCATGCCCACTGCTCAGACCCTGCACCGGCTGCTCGGGTATATGCCCTCCAGATCCCGTTTTCGATATGATGAAGAGAGGCCGTTGCCCACGGACGCCGTTATTGTCGATGAAGCCTCGATGATCGATCTCGCCTTGATGCACCAGCTGGTTCAGGCCGTGCCCCAGGATGCACGCCTGATCCTTGTTGGAGACAAGGATCAGCTTGCCTCGGTCGAGGCGGGCGCTGTCCTTGGAGATATATGCTACGGCATAAAAAGCAGTTATACCGAAGGTGGCCGCAAGAAAATCGATACAGACCGCGACGCAACGGATTATGCTAAGAAATCGCCGTTGAGACCGCATATCCAGGTGCTGGAGCGCAGCTATCGCTTCGATGCCCACAGCGGTCTAGGTGCAGTGAGCCGCGCCATCAATGCGGGCGATGCCCGGCGTGTCATCGACCTGCTCTCCGCTGGACACCATGGCGAACTCTCCCTGGTTCCTATGGGCGACCGTCACACCTTGGGCAGCATCCTGGAGAGGGTGGTGGATGGGGAGCTCTCGGACTACTTTGCATGTCAGGACGCTGAACAGGCCTTTGACCTGATCAACCGCTCCAGGGTTTTGTGTGCGCTCCGCAAGGGCCCATACGGCGCTGAAACACTCAATCAAATGATCGAGCAGCTCCTGCGTCGGCGCGGCTTGATTCCTTCAGGGGTATCTGCAGATGCGACCTGGTATCGCGGCCGCCCATTGATGGTTACGCGCAATGATTACAACCATGGCCTGTTTAACGGTGACACCGGCATCGTTCAGGGGCCGGTAAATGGCGGGAGAGACCAGATGCAGGTCCTCTTCCCCGTTCAGCAGGGTGGCTTCAGAGAGGTTGCGCCCCATCAACTACCGGAGCAGCAGACGGTCTACGCCATGACCATCCACAAGAGCCAGGGGTCGGAGTTCGACCATGTGGTGGTGATCCTGCCGGACCGCGACACCCCACTGCTCACCAGGGAGTTGATCTATACTGCCGTCACCCGTGCGCGTAAATCCATTGCCATCCATGCCGACCCGGAGCTGCTGAAATTGGCCGTGACGCGTCGCATCAGACGCAGCTCAGGATTGCGGGATGCATTGTGGTGGAAAGAGTAGCTTAAATGCTTAGTTCATGCAGGCGGCAACCGGAGCGGCGGGTTTGTTCAACTGGCGGGACAACAGCTCATATTTGGCGCTGATCACCCCAAACCCCGTTCTATCGAGAAGCTCCTTAAGATAGAGATCCGAGAGGTACCAGCGGTGGGAAAATTTGCCCACCCGCCTGAAGATGTCGCAGTTTTGGGCCACCATGAGGTCGAAAGCACTCTTCCTCATTCCCAAAGCTGTTGGCACCCTGTCAAATCGGGTAAAGCCGTAGGACCCTCTTTCATATTCCGTTTTGGCCCGTGAAGGTGTCAGAATCTGCTTCTCGAGCACCAGCCCCTCTTTTTGCGAAAGGATATCGGCTGCGCGTCGCACCAAAAGGTGCAATAGGGGAGAGATGCGTTCAGCGCGGTGCCTCTTGGGCAGCGATTCAAGGGGTAGAAGGGGATGGCCTGCGATAAACGACTTACAATCACGGTGGATTTTATCGGCCCTCCAGGAGGCGATGCGTTTGCATTTCCCCACTTGATAAGCGCCCGGACCTCTGCCAAGATATCTTTTCGGCCGTTTGTTGGCAATGGCGCTGAGAAATGTCAACTCCTCTTCTACGGCAGTATAGAGCGCATAGCCTGGCTTCTTGCCATAAATTTTCTCCTTAAGCCGCTCTATTTCCCGTTTGTCGGCTGAAGCCACCGCCCTTTCCGCCTCCTTTTTGAGTCGGAGCGCCCGTTCGAAAACGGTTTGGGATACACTTTTCAATCGGCCCGATTCATATCGATCCATTTGCTGATGCAGTATTGAATTGGGGTGGATGCCGACATGGTCCTTGAGAAAGAGAAGCAATGGCCTGATTTTCTGGTACGACACCCGATCGGTTTTGGGAAGCGCAGCAAATTCCTCCAACCAAGCGTCGAGCATGATTCGGTCTATGCCATACGCCAGGAACTTCTTCTCCATCTTTCTCTCCAATGCCCGTTCCACGGTCTGTATCTTACCGCTGAAGATTCTGTAATCGGCTTTGTGGGGCGCCTTGTCTGCCACAAGCTCGTTGTACAGATCCATCTTGGTCGTACGGTCATCCAGATAAACCCACAACCCGACCATTCGCCGAAAGTGACTTCCATCCACACGTGGGATACGATCAGTCGGCGGGTCCTCTCCAAAGATCAGTCTGAAGTTTCGGGGCGAGACCGAACGCACCCGGTCATTGACAATATTGTATATGAGAAGGTACGGCAACCCCGTCTCTCGTGCCAGTTCAGAGGCCGGTCGGCTGAAGACCGAGCTCTCGAACCTGCGTCGCAACTCTTCTGTCAATTCGACACGATTGCTTAGTGGGGCGTTATGCTGTCTGAAGTTATGTTTCATGATGGACCTCGAATCCGCTCAGATTCACGCAGCAGGGGTAGCAGATGCGTGCAAGAGAGCGTGCCTTCAAATGAAGTGTCCAACGGTTTTCAACGGTATAAATGTTTAAGAGAGACGGGTTAAAAGCCCGGCAATAGAGCCGGGCTTATGGAATAAGCCGGTGACCGCATCAGGATGACGCAACGCACGACTGGGATCTCTCTCCGCTGACTCGGGCTGCTTGCGAGTAGCACTGTTGATACTGTTCGTAACTGGTCGAGCAATAATCACAACTGCGTAGATCTTGCATCAACCGTTTGTGTTCACGTCTACAACACGTCTGGCTCTTTTGGTTTGATTCTATAGACATTTCTGACCTCCTTGATTGTGTTGACCATTGAACCGCTGGGGTGGCTGCCGAGTTTTCATAAGTGGTGTCAGAATCCGTCCGGACAAGCCGTTTCCGTTTCGGTTGTGGAGCGATGCCGAAATGCTCGGCGACACAGACGGGTATACCCCGTGCGACGAACAGGCGCTGTGAGGCAGGGCCTTACTCTGCCTGCGCACTCTATCGGG
Organism: uncultured Desulfatitalea sp.; assembly: GCA_963668675.2. Taxonomy (GTDB): domain Bacteria; phylum Desulfobacterota; class Desulfobacteria; order Desulfobacterales; family Desulfosarcinaceae; genus Desulfatitalea. The sequence goes on from CAXXMB010000001.1 coordinate 715,808, forward strand.
TCTGAAATTGATGTCGATTGTAATGGTGAAAATGAATTTCCTCTGGTTGGAAGTTTTTGGATTTAACACCTCTGTTTAAAGAATTTCGACATCAGCGGGCGACCTGTCAAGGGGGGTGTGTTTGCAACATGCAGATCGCTGATTAATATATAGTTAATTAACTGTTTTGAGGACAAATCCATTGGAGGGAGACCTAATGAAATTATCAAACAGATCCAAAATGAAGACCATCATCGACCGTGAAATGTTGATGCAACTGAAAACCTGTGCCGCATGTCACCGCCCTTTCAATCTGGGGGATCCGGTAGTGATGGCCTGCGGCGCATGGGAGGGGCCGGCCCGCCTGATACATGAAAATGAAGCTGTTTTCGATAACGCAAGCAGCAGTTACGTAGAGAGAAAATGCCACGCCGCCAACCGGGGAAGGGTGTAGTCGATTGGCCAGGTTAATTACCCGGCAATTTAAGATCACAAGCCCTGTCATTCCGTTGCAAACGCGCTTACTCTGCCTCGAGTTTCAAATCACCTTGCCGGCCGCTTTCTCTGCTGGTCCAGACAGCTGTAATCGTTTTGAGATCCTTGCTGATTTCCCCGACGTGAGAGCCATCCGTGATAAAGTCGCTATTGGCCTTTAGGCTCTTTTCCCACATCTCGAATCGCATGGTGTCCGGTGCAATCGCTATTTCAATTTCGATATCCGCTTCACGAAACATCGTCACATACTTGCCGGTGCCTTTGGCAGTGACACCCTTCTCCGAATCATAAGATACTTTATCAATGGCAATGGATACCTTTTGAAGCGCGCTGGCACCATGCCACCTGAAACTTCCGTGATACGCTCTTGGCAGACGATCGAGCAGATAGGAGTGCTCCGGGGCCTCTGTTTGTGCAGCGCACCCTGTGAGTATCAACAGGACTAACAGCAATCCTTTTTTCAGCTGATAAGCCATCATATTCTCCTTAAGTATCTCCATCCGGCAATTTATTTGTTCTAAAAGGTTATATCAGTAGATTCAAATATCAAGCTATAGATCCACTATTCGATGCCCTTTCTTTGTCAGATAGCTCCATTGTTTGATTTGTCCGGCATGACGAAGGTTGACCTGTTTAAATGTTGCTATCCTAACCCGCATCTAAACTGGCGCATGCCGAGGTGTTGAAAAGGGGAGCCAACAAAGGGATTGGATCAAAAGGCGTTTTTGAGTTAGAGTAAAGGGCTTGTCCGATATGATTCTATGATTCGACGAGCCGATGCCATGAAAGCGGAGAGGACGGGTGAAAGCCATTTGGCCTCGTGATCGATCGGCAAGCGTCCGGTCGCCAGAGAGGCTTCACGATAGACGAACCAAAATGGATAGGCGGCAAAAATGATTGAGTTGGAGACCATACGCAAGGCCGCTCGACTGATTGAGGATCACATTTTTAAAACGCCTGTGATTTACTCCCCGACCCTCAGCAAAAGATTCAGCGCCCATATCTACCTGAAGTTGGAGAATCTGCAAAAAACAGGATCATTCAAAATAAGGGGTGCCACATACAAGCTTATCGCAGGTGCTGACAACTGGCAAATTTCCCCTAATGGGGTTGTTGCGGCGTCAGCCGGAAACCACGCCCAGGGGGTCGCCCTGGCCGCAAACCGTGCGGGACTCAAAGCCACTATCGTCATGCCCCAGTGGGCCTCTATCAGTAAACAGGAGGCCACCCGAAATTATGGCGGCAGCATCATCATACACGGCGCCACTGTCGAAGAGAGCCTTGTCAAAGCCCTTGAAATAGAGCAGCAGGGGTTGACCTTTATCCATCCGTTTGATGATGCCGAACTCATTGTCGGCCAGGCAACTATCGGACTGGAGATCATTTCGGAGGTGCCAGAGGTGGACACGGTGCTTGTTCCGGTTGGCGGAGGCGGCCTTATTGCCGGTACCGCCAGTGCGATCAAGCTAGCGAGGCCGCAAGCAAGGGTCATCGGCGTCGAGGCAGCAGCGTGTCCCTCCGCCAGTGCCTCGATGCAGAGCGGCAGAAGAGAGAAGGTGGCGGCAACATCCTCCATTGCCGACGGCATCAGCGTCAAACAAATAGGGGCGGTGCCTTTTGAGATAATGCGTGATCGGGTGGACGATGTGGTGACCGTCGAAGAGGAGTATATCGCCGCTTCGATCCAAATCATGCTGGAGCGTAAGAAGATATTGTCCGAAGGTGCTGGTGCCGTACCGCTGGCTGCCTTGCTAAACGGCTCGATACGGACGAAACCTGGTGAAAGGATCGTACTGCTGGTATCGGGCGGTAACGTTGACAGCCCGCTGCTCGGGCGTATCATTCAGCAAGGATTGATAAAAAACGGTCGTGTCATGAGAATCAGGCTCAGCTTAAATGACAGGCCAGGCACCCTGGCGACGCTCCTGAACCAGGTGGCTGCCCTGCAGGCCAATATTTTGCACATTCATCACGATCGCGGTACAGAGAGAAGCAATATAGACGAGACGCAGGTTGAACTGGAATTGGAAACGCGCAATGCCGATCATATCCGTGAGATTGGCGCCGCCTTGAAGGCGGCTGGTTACAAAATGGCGCATCTCTCTTGCCGTAGGTTCTGAATCAAAGAATTCATCTCCTTTCTAACCGTTTTGTCTCCCCTCCTTAATGTTGTCTGGCACCTTTATATCCGTCTGGGCCCAGGATTTTTCCACTTCATCGCAATCCCATTGATATGCAAAGCGTCTCCAAGGTAAGCTGGCGTTGGATCGAAAAGGCATTCAGATTCGAATTCCGGCGAAGCCGGGCCAGGAGAAGGAGCAGAGGATGTCAGATACCAGATTGTCAAGACGCAGTTTCATCGCGGCAGCCGGGATGAGTGCCGCCGCCATGACGTTGGATGTGAGCCGGATCAAAGCCTGCGCCGCCAGCATGGGGCCCAAAAGCGACTATCCGGTGGTCGTGATCGGCGCCGGGCTGGGCGGTTTGACTTGCGCCGCCTACCTGGCTCGAGAGGGTGTGCCGGTCACTGTGGTGGAGCAGCATTCGGTGCCGGGCGGATATGCCACGGCATTCGAGCGGGAGGGCGGCAAATACAACTTTGAAGTATCGTTGCACGGTACATCGATCAACAACAACAGCCCGGCCAGAATTCTCGATGACCTCGGGGTGTTGCAGAAGCTGGAACTCGTGAGACTGCCGGACACCTACCGGATCAAAACCTCCGCCGGTGATGTGGTGGTGCCCCAGAGCGATCCGGAGGGGTTTATTGAAAATCTATCCCGGCGCTTTCCGCCGGAGGCCGAGGGCATCCGCAGCTTCGTGAACGAGATGCTCACCGTTCACACCGAAACAGAAGCGTATGGAAGCAGGAGCGCGTTCTACAAGAAGTATTTCAAGCTGATCTTTCCTTTGATGTATCCGACCATGTGGAAGATGCGGTCGAAATCCCTCGCCGATCTGCTGGATGATCATGTGCAATCGCCGAAGGTGCGCAACCTGCTCTCCTTTTTATGGGGGTACTACGGCCTGCCGCCATCCAAACTATCGGGATTCTACTACGCCCTGGCAACCGGCGAATATCTAAAGAACGGCTCTTACTACATCAAGGATCGCTCACAGCGGCTGAGCGGCCTTCTGGCAGGCACCATCGAAACCGCCGGCGGCCGGATGATCTTCAACCATGCCGTCGAGAAGGTTGCGTTGAAGGGGAGAGCGGTTTCCGGGGTGACGCTTTCCGATGGGCGTGCGTTGCCGGCCCGCTCTGTGGTGTGCAACGGCAGCGCTTTGACGCTGTTCGAGCAGATGCTGCCCGACAAGAGCGTCCCGGAGGAGTACCTTAAAAAGCTCAACGCTTATCACCCCAGTATCTCCTGTTTTCTTGTATGGCTCGGTTTGAACCGGTCGATTGTGGATCGGGTACCTGGCTACAGCACAGCGGTCGAGAGCGGCCACTCACCGGAGGACGCCTATGCCCTCGGCATAAAGGGCGACATCGAAAATGTGCCCTATTCGGTGTGTGTCTATGATCATCTCTATGAAGGCTATTCGGCTCCCGGCACGTCAACGCTGATGATCATTGCGCTGGTTGGATATGAACCATGGCGTCGTTTTGAGTCCGATTACCGGGCCGGTCGCAAGGAGGCCTATCTGGGAGAAAAGAAACGGTGGGCAGAGACCCTTGTTCGGCGTACAGAGCACGATCTGATCACGGGACTGGGCCAAATGATCGAAGTACAGGAGTCAGCCACTCCCCTGACCAACTGGCGCTATACCGGCAACACGGAGGGGGCGATATATGGGTTTGAACAATCGATGGAAAACGCCTATATGAATCGGATCAGCAACCGGACACCCATCGAGGGCCTCTACCTGGCCGGATCATGGGGCAATCCCGGCGGCGGATACGCCGGGGTGCTGCGCAGCGGGCAGATGACCTTTGAAATGATGATGCAGGATTGGGGGGGTGACCAAGGCGACCATGTTTGAAATGAAATCATACGCACAGCCGCCAAGCTTCGGCCGATTAGGCAAAACGCTGCTCTACACCGCGGCGTTCAATACGATCATTGCGGTGCTGCTGTTCGTGGTCGGCTTCGGCCATCCCTTTTTGCAAACGCTTCTCTACTCCCAATGCATTGGACTTACCATCTGCATGTGTGTGGTCTGGTCCCTCTATGCTACTCGCAACAGGGCAGCTGCTGTTCGAGGCGCGGGCGTTGTCGCGGCTTTGGTTTTGGGTGCCGTCGGGGGTAACTTCATCGCCGCGTCTTTCATTCGGTTTTCCGGGGATCCCATCGACACCAAAAGTCACCTCCTGTGGCAGATCATAGGGATCAGTGTCCTGTTCGGTATGATCATTACCTATTTTTTTCACAGCAAAGAGGAGCTTTCGGCTACCATCCAGATGGCCCAAGAGGAGCGTATCAAACGCCTTTCCAGTGAGAAGTTGGCCCTGGAGGCTGATCTGAAGCGGCTGCAGGCGCAGGTGGAACCACACTTCCTGTTTAATACGCTCTCCAATATCGTGAGCCTCATGGAGAGCGATCCGGCCAAAGCCAAAAGCATGCAGCTGGATCTGATCCGCTACCTGCGCACCGCTTTGGGCCGCAGTCGGGACAAGGTGACCACCCTTGGCCAGGAGGCGGATCTGATTCAGGCCTACCTGGATATTTTCAAGATTCGGATGGGTGAGCGGCTGCACTACACCATCGACATTCCCGGTTCGTTGAAAGCGCTGCCGCTGGCCCCCATGCTTCTGCAGCCCATCGTGGAGAACGCCCTGCTGCACGGGTTGGAGCCGAAGATCGAGGGCGGAACGATCAACATTCGTGCCCAAAAGCGTGAGGGCGGTGTCAGTATCGAAATTTCAGACAGCGGCAACGGGATGGTTGAGCATCACCCATCCGGTGTCGGACTGACCAACGTAAAACAGCGTTTGGCTCAACTTTACGGAAAACAAGGGCGACTGGTGATCAGGGAGAACCGGCCGTGCGGGGTGACGGTGTCGGTCGACGTGCCGATAGCGGAGCGAATTTAGCCATGCGCCACTCAGGTCACGGAGGGAGAGCAGGTACCATGGATAATGAACAGGTTTATGAACAGGCCAGAAGAAGAGCCAATGCAAAACTTGGCTTCTATACTCATTTGACGGTATACATTGTTGTCAACCTGCTGTTGATCGCCATCAACCTGATCTCATCTGCCCGGCACTACTGGTTCATATGGCCGATGCTGGGATGGGGCGTGGGGATCTGTTTCCACGGCATGGGGACATTTCTGTTTTTGAGCGGGTCGGGTTTCAAAGAGCGCATGATTCAAAGGGAGGTCGAGAAGATGACCGCCGAGAGAGACGGGAAGTAGAAGGATGCCGGTTCATGCCAAAGCCATTATTGCCGATGATGAGGCGCCTTTGCGGGCCTATTTGAGGGAGAAGTTGGCTGACGTGTGGCCGGAGCTGGAGATCTGCGCCGAGGCCGTCAACGGCGAAGAGGCAATTGCGGCAGTGGAAGCCCACACACCGCAGATCGCGTTTCTGGACATTCGCATGCCGGGCTTCACTGGTATGCAGGTCGCCGAGAAGATCGCCGCATCCTGCCGCATCGTTTTCGTGACCGCATACGATGATTATGCCGTGGATGCATTCGAAACGGAGGCGGTTGACTACCTGCTCAAGCCGGTCGTCAAAGAGCGGCTGCAACGCACCGTAACACGCCTGAAAAAAGAGCTGGCCGAAAACGTGGCGTATCCTGAAAACGCCGCCGAGTGGATGCGGCGACTCATCGAGCACGTTGCCCCGATGAGCGGTCCTTCATCGCTGCAATGGCTTCGCGTCCAGCACGGAGACGGTGTGCAGCTGATTGCCGTGCAGGATGTGATCTACTTCCAGGCCAGTGATAAGTATACGGCGGTCATCACCGCCTCGGGAGAGTCACTGATCCGTAAAAGCATTCGCGAGCTCGCCGCGGAACTGGACCCCAACTGCTTTTGCCAAATTCACCGCAGCACCATCGTCAACCTCACCCGTATCGACAAGGTGAGCCGTTCACTCACCGGAAGGGGTGTCATCCGACTAAAAGAGAGATCGGAGACACTCACCATCAGCCGGCCATATCTTCACTGCTTCAAACAGATGTAGAAGGTCTCTTCTTCTGAGGCTTGAGCCAGTTGTCTTTTTGGGCGTCGGCCAGCATGGCGGATAGGGGTACCGCTGCACGGTAGCCCAGTTCGCGATAAGCGTCGAACTGATTTTCGTCGAAAAACTGATCGCCGGTGGCCTGGTCCGGGAAACTGGCATGGCGGGCGCGATAGCCGTAAAGATCAGCTGGCACATCGGTGAGCAGGGTGGATTTGATCAGGTAGATATGGCCGGTTTTGGCCGGGTACTGCTCCGTTTCCGGGTATTCGATGGTGCCGCAGGCGAAGCTTTTCTCCGCAAGATCGAATTTTTCGGCAAAAACATCATCCTTGTAAGACGATGGCAGCATGCTGCCGAGCGTTTCGTGTTCTGGCCTGAAACGGATATAGGCGCCGAAATCGGACCGCACCCGCTCGATGGCGTTGGCCAGGTCCCCGAAGGTGAACTGCTCGTCGGCGCTGCCATCCGAGACGATGATGCTATCCACCCGTCGGCGGATCAACTCGTAGATGCCCAGGTTTTCAAAGTGGCCGCCATCGGAGAGTTCGATGAAACGGCTTTTTTCCCTATGACCAACGCAGCTGAGAAGACTGCATAGGCCGGGGGTGATCAAATTGGGTGTCCTTTTTGGGGCCCCTTTGTCCGGGTTGGTGGCCCAGAATCCGAGTCGCAGGTTGAAGAAGGTCATAATGAACGAGACGAAGCGGTCGCAGGTGGGACCGACGCCGGAAAGGCCGGAGTGCGGGTTCAGGGCGGCGCCGGAGGTGGACATGGCCGTGGCCAGAGTCAGGCCCGATATTGTGTCACCGTCCGCTTTCATGAATCGGTCTGTAGCCCGGTATCCGGTGGCTTCGCTGCCGCAGAAGAGCGGTGAGAGCAGAAAGTTATCCCCACGGCGGTTTTTGTACTTTTTCGTCTCTGCCCTGAAGAGGATGATGTTGGTGTTGATCAGGTGGTAGGGCTTCCGAATCTTTACCTCTTCGCTGCACGGAACAATTTGTTTTTCAAGACACATGGTTTCAAGGAGGGCTTTGTCGCCTGAAACGGCTCGATCCCAGCGATTCGAGGCGACCGCCTCATCTTCAGGCAGGAAGGTCTCCATCAATCGGTCCCGATAGTGACTGCCCAAAGTCGAATCGTTCATGTTGATCAAAAAGCCGGCAGCTGCAGCAAGCAGGGCGACAACGAGAAAACGGGATATGGGGTATCCGTCGGCTGCGGCTTCTGTTGTTGCCGGCATTTCCAGGAAGTTGAGACTTACATGATAGGCGACGGCCAATAGGCAGAAGATAAAAAACAGGGCGCCGGCACGAAAAAGCAGGCTGCCGATCCACTCTTTTTTGAACAGATTGGTCTTTCCCAGAAAGGTTCTCATCTTAGCCGAAGCCGCCCAGATACCGGAGAGATAACCGACAAGGCCCAGCAGTTTGATGCCTTCGGATACCGTTGTTTCGACGATGGGAATGACAGCAAGTACGATGGCGAAGAGCAGGATCACCATGAGGGTGCCTTCTGCTCGCTGTAGCCGCAAACGCAGATCATAGCCTTCAATCATGATGCGGGGGAACAGGCGCTTTAAAAATAGTGTGACGTAGAAGAGCATCGCCAACAGCGTGGCCAAAATCGGCAGAAGGATGATGACAACCTTGGTAAAACGAAAGAGGGAGTGATTTTTCCAGTTCGGTAGTTGCACCGCGGAGGCCGTTTCGCTTTTGGCATCCGGTGTGCTCTCACTCGACAAAAAGCGGTCGACGATGGGGTCGGCAACCTGCAGGACACTGTCCACAGTGGCGTCGACAAATGGGAGTTGGGTAACGGCTATCAATAAGGTCAATGCCACCGTGATCAGAAAAAAGTAGATGAGTGCAGAGACAATCAGGCTGCGGATCAGTACGGAAATGGTGGAGATGGCGTTCAAGCCGTTGCCGGGAAAGAGGTAGTTGCCGTGCTGGCGCAGAAAAGAGATGAAGTCGGGTTTGCTTGAAGGGTCGCTGTCTTTTTTGCCAAAGGGTTGAGTGTCATCGAAAAACCGATCACCTTCCCCGGCATGATGTTTTCTGAACCAGGTCAGGGCGGCGCCGATATAGCCACCACCCGATACGGTAGAGAGGTAGTCTGCGCGATGCAATATGTGGTGGGCCATGAGCGCCTGGAGGACCCCCAAACCGAAGGAGGCGCTGCGGATGCCGCCGCCCGAAAGAGCGATGCCAAGGGTCTTTTGGCCGTTTTTGATGCCGAGTGCTTTTTCCTCTTTTTCCCGCACATCCTGGAAGGTTACCGTCTCAATGGTAGTGTCGTTATCGCCGGCCATTGCACACCTCCTATTCGAACAGCATTTCGAGATAGTCTTTGGAGATGGGGTCGATGCCTTCAAATTGGTGGTCGGGCGAGTCGTTGCGCTTGGCGATCTGAGTTCTCAGGCGGTCGGCAACGGTTTTGCCCAACTCAACGCCGAACTGATCGAACGAATTGATGCCCCAGATAAATCCCTCGTATACGGTGCGTGCCTCGTAGAAACTAAGCAGCCGGCCGATGTTGATCGGCTCGAGGTCTTCGAGCACAATGACCGATGAGGGACGATTCCCGCTGAAGTATCGTGCGCGGTCGTCGTGGTCGCGTCCTTCGGCAAGGGCGGTGGCCTGGGCCAGGAGGTTGGCCCAGAGCTCCTGGTGGTTTGTGACGCCTTTGGAGCGGGTGGTGTATTGGGCGTATTGGGGCTGCCGAACGCCGATGAAATCGATGGGAAAGGGGTTTCCCTGATGGGCGAGTTGGAAAAAGGAGTGCTGGGCATTGGTGCCAGGCTCTCCGAAGATGACCACGCCCGCGGGACGGGGCAGGGGGGTCCCCTTGATATCAACCGCTTTGCCGTTGCTCTCCATGTTGAGCTGCTGGACATGGGGCGCCAGTTTGGAGAGCGGCGACGCGTAGGGAATGATGCCCTGCTGCGGATAGTTCAGATAGGTGGTGTTCCAGACCGATATCAAGGCCGCCAGGAGGGGAAGATTCTCAGCCGCCGGCGCATTGCGGGAATGCTCGTCCATTTCGGCGGCGCCCTGCAGGAAGGCTTCGAATCGGTCGTATCCGAGCAGAAGGCTTAACGGCACGCCTCCAACGGCAGAGGAGACGCTGTAGCGTCCACCGATGTAATCGAACATGTGGAACGTCTGCAGTACGGGACGGCTGGGATCGTCTCCGGGACTCCCTTTGGCGGTTACGGTGACTGTGTGCTTGGCGGGGTCGATGCCTTGATCGCGCATGAACTGCTCCGCCAGGTGGGTGTTGGCGGAGGTTTCTGCGGTGGTATAGCTCTTGGAGATAACGATCCAAAGCGTGGTCTGGGGGTCTATGTGCCGCACCACTGCACCGAAGTTGTGAACATCCACGTTGGCGAGATAGTGAATGCTGATCTGCTTGTCGGCAAATGCCGCCAGCGCGGTGGAGACAAACTCGGTTCCCAGGTATGATCCGCCGATGCCGATCACGATCACATGGCGAAAAGGTTGGCCGCTACCGCTCTTTATCTCGCCGGAATGAACCTGCTCGCTGAACCGTTTGATCTGTTGGCGTACGCCGTGGATATCGGGCATGACATTCTGACCATCCACGAGGATCTGCTCGCTGCCGAAATAGCGTGAGGCGGTGTGCAGGACAGCGCGCTCCTCCGTTACGTTGAGCTTGGCGCCGCTGCACATCTGAGCGAACCGATTGCGCAGGCCGAGGTGCGCGTCCAGGGAGGTTAGATCCTCCATGATGGCGTTGTCCAGCCGCTGACGGGCGTAATCGAAAAAGAGGCCGCCACCGGTAGCGGAGAACGCCTCAAAACGGTCGGGGGCAGCCAGCAGTTGTTTCAGGTGCTTCTCCGGGCGCTGCATGGCAGCGGCATGCTTTTGAAGCTTGGCGTGAAGGTCGAGTTGGTCCAGGCGATAGGCTTTCATGGTGTAAGTCCTATGTATAAGCTTATGGGTTTTGGATGTCGGACAGGGCATCGTAGATATCTTGAACCATTTGGGCAGAGATCTGGGCTGCCGCTTCGCTCATGGCTACGGCCAGCGCAGCGGGCGTCTTGGCGGTACACTCTCGCTTTGCGGCATAACTTTTCTGGAGGATAACGCGGCGCGATACATCCGTCTCTCTGGCGTCCATCAGGGTAATACTGAGTTTAAGCGATGCCTGCCCTCGTGAAGTAAAATCCTCTTCGAGGAACGTCTCGACCCAGCCCTTGATGATGTGGGTTGGCAGAACAGTCGCATCGGGTGACAGTACCGCTTTGAACACCTCGCTGCTGCGAAGGTCGCGTCCGAGAAAAAAGGCCAGCATCTCACCCGGTGCTGCGATCCACTGGAAATGGGCATATGCATTGCGATGAAGACCTTTGTCCGCATAAATGATCCGTTGGGTATGAAAGGGCGGGGTTGCAGCAAAGCGGTCGACGCGCAGTACATTCATCAGTTTCGAGTTCTCCATCGGCACGGGCGATGGGTAGTCCAGGGTGTAGTAGTAGGTTGGCTTGCCTGCCTTGGATCCTGCGCAGGCGGCCAGCATGAAAAGGAGGGCGATAAGGGGAAGGTGGCCTGCTATGCGGGTTCGCCATTTCATCTCGAGACGTATGCTCCTTTTAAGGTGCTGATGGTTTCTCTTCGGGCGGATCGCTGAAGACGATCTGGGAAGGCTCGGATGCGACCCGTTCCAGGAATTGGTTCAAGGTGTCGCTGGCCCGCTCGATGTGCTCTAAGGTCAGCGTGATTCGGCGTTGGACAGCATCGACATTGCGGTCCGTATTCTCCAGCATGATAGCGGCGTTCTGCATGGCGCGTCTGACTTCCAGAGCAGAAGCCTTGAGGTCTTTGGTGACCGCTTGGATATCACTGCCGCTGGATTCGATCACCCCATCGAGCCTTCCCACGGTTTTCCGGATATCGCTGATGCCGCCATCCGCGTTGACGGCCATCTTGTTCACGTTTTCGGAGGTCTGTTCGAATGAGTTCAGCATTCGGTCCAGATTTTTTGCATCCAGCACCTTCTGCAGGTTTTTAAGCGTATCGCGAACATCAGCGACCATGGTATCCAACTGTGCGTCGTCCAGGGTTCGGTTGACCTTTTTCAGGGCCGTGGTCAGCTCATCTGAAATGGTTTTGGTGTCCAGCGCCCTGAAAATGGAAAACATGTCCTCCAGACCTTTGAAGAACTTGCTGATCTCGGACGGACGCGTGGGAAGCACCGGGTAGGGCGGTTTCAGGTCGGCAGATGGATAGATCAGGGGCTCATCACCCTTCTTCTGTTCGAGTTCGATGAACATCAGCCCGGTGATGCCGACCGATTTGAGTTGGGCCACAATCTGCTGGCCGGCCATTCCGTTGGGCTGCAGATCGGTTTCAATCTTCATAACCACCTCGATAAGGCGTTCATTGGCGGCCACTCCGATAGCATGGACACGGCCGATGTAGACCCCCCTGTATTTGACCGGTGAATCCTTGTCCAGCCCCTGTACCGACTCATCGAAGTAGGCGACAAAGAGGCGTCCCTTTTCAAGGTAGTTCGACATGCCGAGCCAGATGATACCGACAACGACGATGGCGAGGCCTAAAATAAGGAAGATTCCGACGCTGAATTTTGTTCTTAACGTGGCCATACGCTTCTTTGGGATATGCTCGCTTGACGGTTGAAAAACTGGCGCACCACCGGGTTGGGGCTTCGCTCCTTAAGCTCGTTGGGATCTCCCTGGGCCACCACGCCCTTAGCCGATTTATCCAGCATTATGATGCGATGCGCAACCTTAAAGATGATGTTGAGTGAGTGGGTGATAATCACCATGGTCGTTCCGATGCTGTGGTTGATGCGCATCACCAGCTCTTCTATTTCGGCGGAGATCACCGGATCCAGACCGGCCGTGGGTTCGTCGAGAAAGAGTATTTCCGGATTGAGTGCCAATGCCCGAGCCAGGGCCGCACGCTTGATCATGCCGCCGCTCAGTTCGGATGGCAAATGATTCTCATACCCTCCCAGGTCCACACTGCACAGCTTCATGTGTACCAAAGCGGCGATGGCTGAGGGGGGAAGATCGGTGTACTCCTGTATGGGCAGGGCCACGTTTTCGGCGATGGTCATGGAGCCGAACAGGGCGCCGCCCTGAAAGAGGATGCCGATTTTGCGCAGCGCTTTATCAAATGTCTCCTCGTCTCCGTTGGTGATGTCATAACCATCGATGACGATCTGCCCGCTGTGGGGCGGCAGCAGTCCCACCAGGTGGCGCAGCAGCGTGGTCTTGCCACAGCCGCTGCCGCCGATGATCGCCAGGATTTCGCCCTGCTGGACGTCAAAGGTGACATCCTTGAGAATCGGCGTATCGCCGTAGCGCGCTTCAAGGTTGCGGACCTCGATCAATGATGCGATTGTCTTCTCTTCCATATTACCAGTAGCTTCGAATGACTGCGAACAGCGAGTCGAAAAGGATGATGAGAAAGATGCCGCTCACCACGGCTGAAGTGGCGGCGTTGCCTACCTGCGCCGATCCTCCGCGTACCTCAAAGCCGCGCAGGCAGCCGATCCAGGCGATCAACGCGGCAAAGACGACGCTCTTCATCAATCCCCAGATGAATTCGAACAGGGAGAGCGCTTTAATCGTTTGATCCACATAGGTGCTGACGGTCAGGTCCAGCATGGAGACGCTGATCACCATGCCGCCCATGATGGCAAAGAGGTCCGAAAAGAGTGTCAGCAGGGGGACCACGAGTACGGCGGCGGCCATGCGGGGAATCACCAGGAAGAGGGTGGGGGAGAACCCCATGGTAAAGAGGGCATCGACCTCATCCGAAATGCGCATGGTGCCGATTTCGGCGGCAAACGCCGATCCGGAGCGGCCGGCCACGATAATGGCCGTCATGATCGGGCCCAGCTCGGAGACCATGGCCAAGCCCACCAGTCGGGCCACATAGACGCTGGCGCCGAACTGTTCGAGTTGAAGGCTGGAGACAAAGGCCATGATCAGACCGAGGAGAAAACTGATCATACCGACGATGGGCACCGCATCGACGCCGATCTTCTGCATGAACACGATGGTGTCCCCAATTCGCAGGCTGCGCGGATGGCGGATCACGTGGATCAGGCAGAGGACCACTGATCCAAGAAAGGAGACCAGAAACCGGATGTTGTCGGCCACCTTCAAGGAGGCGTCGCCCAGCCGTATGATCAGGTTGGCTGGCTTTTTGGGCGTGATGGGGGTGCACTGTTCCGGATGATCGAAATTTGCCAGGGCCAGTATTTCCGACACTTTTGGGGGAGGCTGCACAATACGGAAGGGAACATTTTTCCCATTGAGATAGTTGCGCAACTCAGAAAGGACCAGTACGCCGAAATCGTCGAAATAGCTGACCCGGTTGAGGTCGAAAGTGACCTGGGGCGGTTGTTTGGTCTTGATTTCAGAGAGGAGCTGTTTGAGCAGATCGGCGGCAATGCGGTGGTCGATACGACCAAGCAGTTGAATGCCGAAGGCGCCATCCGGGCTGGCCATTACTTTATAGGCGTCGGAATCGGCTTGGACGGCATCGGTCATAGAGGCTCCTGGTAATTACTTCGATCGCCACTCCTCAAGTTGCACCAACAGGGGCTCCCATCCCGGAATGGGACGGGCTGTGGAGATGCTTTGGGCCAGATAGCTCTGGATACGATCCAGGATGCTGCACGTGGTGGCACAACCTGGAAATTGTTGGCGGGATGCACACTCCCTGCAAGGGCTTTTTACCAGATGGCCCATCTCATAGTCCAGAACACGTTTTTTATATGATTTGCGTTGGGTCATTGAAAATTGTTCTTCAGGCTGTGGGTTATAATCCTGCGAGTCCGGTGGGCGGTCTGCACCTCACGCAAACGCATGTAAGTGCAATGCTGACGAGGTGCAGACCGCCCACCGGACTCGCAGGATTAGTCGGGCTTAACGTGGTTTCGCAACCTATACGGGCGGGCATGAAGCCCGCCCCTACAAACTTCGTTTAAGGCAACAGCACGTATTTTCAGCCAAATATCGTAGGGGCGGGCTTTACGCCCGCCCATTCCATCCACTTAAGCTTATAAACATTCAAACATCAAGTCTGAATCCATATCATATTAAATCCATAATAACAACGGATGGTTGTCTCTCACTGCTGCAGGGGTGACGGGTAGAGCCCGGTTGGCGGAAAGACCAGTTTGAAGCCGAAGTCGTCATAGTAGATGTTGGTGCTGCCGGTGCCGTATGCGTGCAGTCCCAATTCAGGCAGGCCAAGCGCCGAGCTGGTAGGGGGCGTCTGCAGATCTGGATGGTAATGGCTCAGGACCACATTGTCGATGGCGATGGCGCCGCCGAACAGATCGGGAATGGAATCGAGATTGGTGACATTGCCGCTATTGACCGCATCCCATTGGATGAGGCGGAAATAGTCCTGATCCGCTGTCCAGTTACCCCCTTCTTCGGCAAACCACTCCAGGCTTTCACCAGAACTGCGGCGGGGGTATGCTAAGGTGTGGGCGTCAAGGGGATCGCTGTTTCCTGGCGGATTCCCGGTTTCGCTGGCATAGTAGGCCTTGATGATATTGGTCTGCGAGTCGGTCGCAGCGTTGTATCCGTAAACACGCGCGGATCTGCTGCCGTGGCCGACTGTAACGATACGCTCGTTGGATTGGAACTGGGTGCTGTTGGATATATTGTTGAGCAGAAGGGTGCCGACGGCATTTGTGCCGGCCCAATCGGCGTCGCTTAGCATCGGCGGCGAGATGACCGTTCCCATGGCGCCGCTGGTCAGGCCGTAGACACGATCCCCCATCTCGAACGGTTCGGTGCCACCCTGATCGAAGCTCACCTTGGCGGCTTCCTGGAGTCGAACCGCCAGAGTGGAGTCGTGTGCCGGCCATTGGCAGGTAATTCGAATGTCGTCGACGATCCAGCCAAAATCGAACGCATCGGATGAGTTCTTGTCGAAGTAGAATTCGATTCGAATTGTGTGGCCGGCAAAGCTGGTGAGGTCGGCCGATGCCAACCAGAAGTCCGATATCCTGGAGCTTTTGGAAAAGCTTTGAGATGTTCGTGTGCTCTCATCAACATCATAGATTCTAAGCTCCTGAACATCCGATGCATCGAAATTCTCCCAGCTTCTGAAGGTCAGGCTTATTTCAGCAGAATCGCTACAGGCGAGTACTATGTCCGGAGATTGTATGCTGCCATTCTGGATTGTATCGGTAATGGGGCCAAAACGCAGTGCCGGCTGAGATGGATAGCCGAAACCTGAATAGAGATACCACAAGTTTTCGGATGCTTCGGGCACTCGGGTCCAGCCGTTCAGGGTCCCGGAATCAAAATTTTCCTCATAAAACAGGGATTGGAGGTTTTTGTAAGCTATCCACTGTCGATTGGCGCCAACATCGCTCTGATACCACAATACGATAAGTGGCTGGTCATTTATCGGCACAATGTCATTGGGAATTCTGTCGCCCATGCCACTATAGCCTCGCAGAAAAGAGAGACCATAACCGTTATAGTTTGAGTTTGAAGTGACGGTGTTCAAGCGAAAAGAAAGCCCGGCAGCCACGTAAGCCGGAATCAGATATGGGCTATCAGGTAAAGGAGAAAAACCAACCTTGACCTGGGCGTCGTAGCTCATGTACCCGCCGGTGGAGCGGCGATAAGCGTTGAAAATGTCTTCTGTGACCGATGATTTGAGCTCTACCAGGCTGCTGTCATCATCCGCCCTGGTGATCCTCATTGCCTGATTGCCGTCCACCTCCGCAATGTCAACCCCGGTAGTTCCGGGGGCGGTAACGTCCCAGTTGTCGGGCACCGTGTCGGTATCATCGAAGTTGTCCTCCATGGTTCGGGTGGGGGCGGACGATGCGGAGAGGGGAAGGGCGCTGTAGTAGATCACCTCGCGGTCGGTGCCGGCGGTGGCGCCCCCCACGATGCCCAGGGAGTGGACGCGGGCATAGTTGGTCAGCACCATGGATGCACCGGCGGCGACCGGGAAACCCATGCTTGCCTGGTTGGGGTCGCTCACCCCTTCGAACTGGTTGCTGGAGCGGTTGTTGTAGCGATAGTCGAGAACGATGCTGCCGTCCAGGATGAAACGGCCGTTGCGCAGGGGAAAGAGCGCGCCTTCGCCCGAATTGTAAGGGAGGGTCCCGCCGGTCTGCAGGGATCCCACGGCATTGCGAACCCTGGCGGCCGGATAGGCGATGGTGCCGTCCTGCACGGCATTGACAAGCGGGTCCACGGTGAAGGTGATGTTGCCATCCTGGGTGAAGGTTGCCGGCGAGGCGTTGTTGACGGTGTAGAGCTGGCCGTCGATGCTCAGCAGGCTGGCGCCGGTGCTGACCTGAACCTCGTCACCATCCAGGGTATTGTCCACCGGCAGGCTGCCGGGCGGATTGGCCGTGATCTGGGTGCTGGTGGCGTTGGCATCTCCGGTAATTTCGTAGAAGTAGCTGTAGACGCGCAGGTGAAATTGGCCCTCGTCGTCTGCAAGGGTGAAGTTGCCGCCGTCCATGTCCTCTATGGCGGCGTTCTTGTCGGGCTCTGCCGGCCCTGCATTGCGGTAGCGGCTCTCAAGCAGTCGATAGCCGGATTCGGCCAACAGGTAGGCTTTGTTCGAAAGGGCGGTGATGGCCGCCTGGCGGCTGGAGCTGCTGATCAGGGGGATGAGGCTGGCCGCCAATACCGAAAAGATCAGGATGGCCGCAATGATGGCGATCAGCGCACTGCCGCGGAGCGCTTTAAGGGGAGTCGTCTTTTGGGGGTTTGTCAATGTTGTCATGGGGCCGCCCCGCCTAAGTTGTCTGTGTTGCGCATGTGGACCAGCGTCGAAAAATCCTGGGTGCGACCGGGGGCATCCGGCCGGTTCAGGCTAAGGGTGATTTCGATGGTGGACAAGAGAGGCAGGTTGAACTGCCAGGCCAGGGGATTGGCGCCCTGGTAGTACTGCAGATCGAAATTCTGGACATCGTCCGCCAGAATGTCGCCATCCTCCGGATCGAGGGTGGTCGTTCCGGAGGGAAGATCCGTGTGGAGCAGCAAGGTCTGTTCCGAGGCGTAAAATTGGATCGCAAGGGTCCGCACGGTGGGAATGCCGCTCACCTCCTGAACGCGTTCGTAGATGATCGATGGATTGGTGCCTTCGTCGATTTGGCGGATGTTGGTCAGCTCGCTCAACTCCCGCATCACCCGCGTCATGGCAAGGTGTCCCTTCTGGGCGATCTGGCTGTTGGTCCGACTGAAATCGTATCCCTCCATTGCCGCCACCAGCCCCATGCCGAAGATGGAGGCCAGGATGGCCATCAGTGCCAGTGAGACGATCAGTTCGATAAAGGTGAAACCGCTATCGTCGGACGTGAGGCATCGCATCTGGTTTGGAAAGCATTTCAGTGTGCGCTGCATCGGTCAACACTCCATAAGATTAACGGGTAAACAGGGCCGTCAAGTGGTGCTGGGTGCCTGTGACGGAGAGGATCACCTTAAGTGTCGTGTCTGTGGCGTCGCAATTGGTATTTTCCAGCGACGGATCTTCATCGTTGTTTGTATCGAACCCGATGCAGCTGGTCGTCGCCTGGAGCGATACGCCGTTGGTGTAAGGTCTGCTCGCGTCCCAATAGGTGCCGCTCGTTCCGATCCGGCTTTGCAGGGTAACCAGGGGCGAGGCATCGGTACGGCGCAACAGGCGATAGTCCGATGCGATATTGTCCATGATCGCCCTCAGGGCCAGGTTTTCATCGATGGTCTGCACCGGAACGTAGCTACGCCGCGTCTGGTTGGCCATGACCTGGACCAGGATCGTGGCCAGAACGGCGGATATGACGATGGTGACGATGATCTCGATCAGGGTGAAGCCGGACCGGCTGCGCTGGAGTATGGAAGTATGAAAGTATGAACGTAAGAAAGTTAAGGTATTTTGTCGATTTTTGTCTGCATGCGCATCTCCGGTGTATTGCGGCACGCTGTGGGCATTTTTGCGTAAGGATTTAGTGGTGTTTAGGATCGCTCCGCTCATCGCGCATATCCTGTGTTTTCGATGACCGCTACATCGCCGCTTTGGGTTCCTGTGGAGAGGGTGAGTGTCACTTGGCCTCCAGAGAATGCTATTAAACCATCGATGATGACAGGCACACCCCAGTTGTCGAAGCTCAGCGTAAAATCCCCCTGGGTGATCGAAACGCCGTCCGCCGAGAGGTCGATGTCGTCTTCGGTTGCACCGGGAAAGACCTGGCGGTTGGCGATGTTCTCTCTAAACAGCCAGTATGTTCCGCTGGCGTCACTGTACCGGACACCCCAAGGATCGGCGCTGTTCATGGCACGCATTTGGGCGTAGCGGATGTGGGAGATGAGCACCTGTGAGGCCGATCGGATGGTCACCTCCGGAATGGGTTGGCGCAGCACGGCTATGGTGGCGAAGATGCTGATGAAGACCAGCACCAGGATGACCTCGAGTAGGGTGAAGCCGTTGTTATTCCGAATGATTTTAATCCGCATGACTCCTTCATACCAAATGGCGGTTCAGAAAGAAACAGCGTTGTCCAACCCAGACGGTAATGGTTCGAAGCGAAACGGTTCTCTCCTTGATCCTTTTACCCGAAGCTGTTAATCGTGGCAATTGCAATATTAATGTATTCGTAGGGAGTTAGGAGACAATTTCTTTGCTTGAACGCTATCGTGCGACGATCTGGGCAGCCTTATCCCTCCTCGGTCTGCTACTGGCCTGTTATGGCAACAGCTTCCAGGCCTCGTGGCATTACGACGATTTTCACACCATCGTTAAAAACGAACGGGTCCATATGACCCGCTGGAACTGGGAACAGATGGATCGTGCAATGACGTCCGGTCCATCGCACCAGACCATCTCGCGACCGCTCGCCCGTTTGAGTTTTGCCGTCAATTACAAAATCGGGCAGCTCGATGTGTTCGGGTACCACCTCGTCAATTTTGTCATCCATTGGTTAGCCGGTCTGGTGCTGTTTCTGCTGATCAGAGGGACCCTGATGTTGCCCGCATTCGAGGGGCGATACCGGAGCAGGGCGACGCTGATCGCCTGGATAGCAGCCGCTTTTTGGGCGTGCCATCCGATTCAGGTGACGGCTGTCACCTATATTGTCCAACGGATGACCTCCCTGGCCGGTCTGTTCTACCTCTCGGCCATGTACGGCTATATGCTCGGTCGCTGCTCGGAGCGGAAAGGGGTGCGCTGGACGGCATTTGGTTTGTGCGCTTTGAGCTGCAGCGCTGCCTTGCTCACCAAGGAAAATTCCGTGCTTCTGTTCTATTCGCTCCTGCTCTACGATCTTCTCTTTTTTCAGAGATTGGACAAGGATTCCCTCAGGCGAACCGCTATGATTGGTGTGGGAATTGCCATCCTTTTGGGCGGGTTGAGCCTGCTCTATCTCGACCCTCAACAGCTGTTTGCCCCCTATTCGAACCGTCCGTTTACCATGCTGGAGCGGCTGCTCACCCAACCCCGGGTGCTGTTTATCTATTTGGCATCGATTGCCGTTCCCATGACCAACCACATGGCCATCCTGCATGATGTCGCCATTTCACATTCGCTGTTTGATCCATGGACGACACTGCCCGCCATCGCTGGCGTCGCCGGCGCTGTTGTGTGGCTGTGCCTGGTGGCGGGGAAATATCGTCTTCCGGCCTTTTGCGGATTGTTTTTCTTTTTGAATCATACAGTTGAAAGCTCTTTTCTGAATCTTGAATTGATCTACGAACATCGCAACTATGTCCCCACTATGTTTCTCTTCCTCCCTGTGGCCATTGCGGCAGTGCGCAGCTTGGATTTTTTTTACTATCGGGTCTCATTCCAGGTGGCAATATCGTTTGGCCTGGCGCTTTGGCTGCTTGCCGCCATCCAAACCACCTGGAGCTATAACAGAACATTTCGCAACGCCGTTTCATTGTGGGAGCATACGCTGGCGGTATATCCAGGTATGAGTCTTCCGTACGTGAACCTTGGAAAAGCGATGTGGTACGCGGGTGAACGCGACGCTTGCTATCGGCTTATTCGAAAAGGCATCGAGTACGACAATTTCAAAAACCTACAGCAAAAAGGGGTCGCCTATTACAACTTGGGGCTCTATGCCGTTGATGAGGCGGATGATTTGAAGATGGCGTTGGGATACTTCGAGGAGGCGGTTCGGTTCTATGACGTCAATCCCCGAATTTGGTACGAATTGGCGCAGGTGAAGATGAAAATGGGGGATTTCGCCTCTGCTGGTGAGGAGATCAGGATCGCTTTGGAAAAATGGCCGAAAGATGAGGATTTGCTGTACCTTAAAGCGGTGAACGATTTGAAAATGGGGCGCTATAAAGAAGCGCTGGATAGTTCAGGACAGCTGATGCGGGAGAACAGCGGAAAGCACTATAAGGTCGCCTTGATGGTATCCGCCGAGAGTTACCGCCGTTTGGGCAATATCCAAGAGTCGAAGGCTTCGTGGTCTCGGTTGATTGAAAAGGATCCGGACAATTTGGCGGCACTGATGGCGTTGATCGAACTTTCAGTGGCGCAGGGAGAGGAGGCCGATCTGAAGCATTATGTCGATCGAATTTTAACCATTAAAGGTGTGCGGCAATTGGGAGGTGAGTTTGAAGTCAACCTCAAGAATGAGAATATGATGCCATACGTGCCTGATATAAATGTAATAAAGAAGGCCATACACTATTTTGGCGATGTATAGCCTTCAGCCCAGAATAGATATGGGCGAGGAGTTTGCCCTTACAAACCCGGCCTTGGAACTGTCTGGGAGGTTGTCAATGTGGCAACCGGCGTATCGGCTCTTCCCGTAACGGTAAGGGTGATATCACCCGTGCCGCCTGCAGGGGCTCCAGCACCGCTCACGGTTAGGTAAAAATCCCCCAAGTCTGTGCCTAATTCTGTTGATAAGTAGTTAATTGTGTCGGGAGCGATGTTGGCCAGCACCTGCTGCGCAAAGTAGCCGTTCACGCGTCCGACAGCCTCAGCTATTCCGGTGCCCATGGCTTTCTGTCGGGCTTGGTCCTGCAGGTCGAAATATTTGGGGACGGCAACAACTGCAAGGATGCTCATGATGACGAGAACCGCAATGATCTCCAGTAGGGTAAAACCAGCATTGTCGAGTGAATGATTCTCTTTTTGATCGTGATTCTCAGTGTTCATTGAATTCTCCCTATGATTCAGTATTTTATTTTGACCACTAACATGCACTCAATATGCCACTGATGTAAAGAATAGGCAAATTATTTATTTTGACAAAAATTAGTCAACATTACAGTAAGATAAAATTTTATTAGATGAAACACGCACGGAGGCGCATGCTTAATAATGTGGTAAAAACTACAAAATATGTAGCAGATTCTCCAAGAAATATGGTTCTATTTGCTTGGTTTTAGATTTTTAAATAGGGGGGTATGGTATTTCATGCATATTGGGGATAATTCGAAAACCCATCAACTGCGCATCCCCCTGTCAGGTCTTGTAAACGTTAGCATCAATGCTGTGTTTTTTGAGTCGATGCCAAAGACTGCGCTCCTTGATGCCCAGCAGCCTGGCTGCCTGTTTCTGGACGCCCCTGCTTTGGGAGAGGGCATGGATAATCATGTTCTTTTCGAACTCCCGCAAGCGTTGGTCAAGATCCTGGCTGTCTTCGGAACTTTCATCTGAACTTAAACGCAGCTCATGGCTGGGCACGATCGGCCAGCTCTCGGTGATGGAGGAGGGCAGATGCACCGGTTCGACGGAACTGCCGGACATTACGGATGCCGATTGGATGGCATTTTGCAATTCGCGAACATTTCCAGGCCACTCATGGGCCATGAGCCTCTGGATGCTGGCTGAAGAAAGTTTTTTGTTCTCCGCCATTTTATTCAGGAAATGTTCGGCCAGAAGAGGAATATCTTCACGTCTTTCGCGCAGGGGCGGCAGATGGATCAAAAAGACATTGAGGCGATAGAATAGATCCTCTCTGAAAACACCCCTTTTCACCAGTTCGGGCAAGTTCTTGTTGGTGGCCGCGATGAAGCGGACATCGACCTTGATCGGCTGCACCGCACCCAACCGTTCGATCTGATGCTCTTCAAGTGCCCTGAGCAGCTTGGCCTGGGTCTCAATCGGCATATCCCCGATCTCATCCAGAAAGAGGGTTCCCTCGTCAGCCAGCTCTATCTTTCCGACTTTGCGTCCCGTTGCACCGGTGAAAGCGCCCTTTTCATGGCCGAACATTTCGCTTTCGAGGAGGCCTTCGGGGATGGCAGCGCAATTGATCGCCAGAAATGGATGGTTTTTACGGTGACTGTGGCGGTGGATGGCGTTGGCCACCAGCTCCTTGCCAGTGCCGGTCTCTCCGGCCACCAGCACCATGGAATCGGTCGGGGCCACTTTGATGATCTGGTTGAACACGGCCCGCATGAGGGTGCTGTGCCCTACGATATCGGGAAAGAGTTCACTCGCCTCCATCTTGCTCAGGATTTCGGTGACCTGATCGAATACACGTGAAAAACGATTGATTTCGCCGTCGGTGGATTCGAATGATTTCTTGGTTGCATCGATCTCTTTGATAACACCCATGGTCTGGGTTTTATCGACGAAGCGCTCAACCGGTGAGATGAGAAATTTAACGACCAGCAAGCCACAGCTGAAGGTGAAAAAGATCAGAACGGCGCCCCAAAAGGCCAGCGGCCACTTGGGCTGTAGGCTTTGTGAGAGGTAAAAGTGAGTCAGCTGGTAAGCGACCAGAAAAGCCAGGGTCGTAAACCCGGCGAAGATGACCGGGATCAGAAAGTACAAATTGATTTGAAAACGGATATCTCGCATGATTCGATAGAATAGGGCTGTTTAATTGATGAAGCGGGTGTCCTTGTTATTGAACGACGCGGGCAAGGTCCCACATGGGCATGTAGATGGCCAGCGCAAAAAAACCGATGACGGCGGCCATGCCAACAATAAGGATCGGGCCAAGAGAGTCGTTAAATCGCTTTACAGTATAGGAGAGCTCCCAGTCGTAATGGGCGGCGATGTCGTCGAGCATCTCCTCCATATTGCCTGTCTCCTCACCGATGGCGGTCATGTTGATGACGATGGGCGTGAAATATCTCGATTGGCGCAGCGGGGCTGCGATACCGCGTCCCTCCTCCAGGCGGTCGAGCAGCCCTTCGAACTCCTGCGCGATTGCTTCATTGTGAACCGTTTCCGCAAGAATATGCATCGAATCCATTATCCCCACACCGCTGGATTGGAGGATGGAAAAAATACCGGCAAATCGGGACATGGCCGCCTTCTGGAAGAGGGGCCCCAGCAATGGCAGGCTCAACAGAAGTTTGTCTTTCGCCAGGCGCCCTTCACTGGATTTAAGATAGAGGGAGATGCTGGTAATGAGCACAACGGCAGCCAGAAGAACGATATACCAGTAGTCTGTCAGCACGTTGTATAGCATAATGCAGATTCTGGTTAAAAGCGGTAGTTCGAGGCCCGATTGCATGAAAATGTTTGAAAATTTCGGGATGACGTAGGTCAGCAGCACGAAAAAGGCGATCACCAGAAAGGAGAGCACCATGGCCGGATATTGAAGCGCTGACCGTATTTCGGAGCGAATCTTGTAGTCATGTTCCATCATGTCGATGAGTCGCTCGAGCACTTCGGACAGGGCGCCGCTGGCTTCACCGGCGCGAACCATGCTGCAGTAGAGCGAGGAGAAGATATCGGGATGTTTGCGGAACGATTCATAAAGGCTCGACCCTTGGGAAACATCATGACTCATGCCTACAATCACCCGTTTCAAGGCGGCGTTTTCCGTTTGCGACTCGATCGTCTTTAAAAGAGACATCATGGGAATGCCGGCGCGAACCATGGTACGGAACTGTTTGGTGAAAAGGATGAGCTCCGGGGTTTTGACCTGCCGCACCAATTTGAGCAGGGGGGATAGCCATGAGATCTGTCTTTCGGATGTCCGTAGCTTTACCTTGGATGGAATCAGGCCGTTGCTCACTAGCAGGGTTGTTGCGGCGTCCTGGGATTCGGCTTCGATGGTGCCGGATATGGTGGCGCCGCTTTCGTTCACGGCTTGATATGAGTAAATCTGCATGAATATGCCTTCCGATACCCACGTTGTGGATACCCGTTGCCTTGATCTGATTAAGTGACTACAGCATCACTGCTGAGGCAGCCTCGTCAATTGTAGTGATGCCCTGGGCCACCTTCTCGGCGGCATCCTCCTTCAGTGTTTTCAA
Organism: uncultured Desulfatitalea sp.; assembly: GCA_963668675.2. Lineage (GTDB taxonomy): Bacteria > Desulfobacterota > Desulfobacteria > Desulfobacterales > Desulfosarcinaceae > Desulfatitalea. The sequence goes on from CAXXMB010000001.1 coordinate 740,626, forward strand.
TAGACCGGACTGGTGTGCCGCCCGGGTAATCTCCTGGGCCGAGTGGCGTTTCAGGATCATGTCCTGCACCATATCGTTGATGATCAGCACCTCGTAGATGCCGGTGCGCCCTTTGTACCCTTTGTCCATACAGTTGAAGCAGCCGTTGCCTTTGACCAGATTCGCATCGGGAACCCGATCCAGGCCCCAGAACTCCAGAGCGGCCTTGGGCGGTTTCGCCGGCTTACTGCAATAGGGGCACACCTTGCGCACCAGTCGCTGTGCGATGGAGACCAGCATGACCGAGGAGACCAGAAAGGGCTCCACCCCCATATCGATCAGCCTCGTGATCGCACCGGCCGCATCGTTGGTGTGGACCGTGCTGAGTACCCGGTGGCCGGTCAGAGCCGCCTGCACCGAAATGCCGGCGGTCTCTGCATCGCGCGTCTCTCCCACCATAATGACATCCGGATCCTGGCGCATGATCGAACGCAGACCGCTGGCGAAGGTCATGCCGGCCTTTCGATTGAGCTGAATCTGCCGGATTTTGTTGACCCGGTATTCGACCGGATCTTCCAGCGTAATGATGTTGATATCGGGCTGATTGATACGCTTCAGAATCGAATAGAGCGTGGTGCTTTTGCCGCTGCCTGTGGGACCGGTGCTCAGGATCATCCCGTAAGGCTTGAAGATCATCGACTCCAGCTTCTGAATGTCCGAATCGCTCATGCCGAGTTCTTCCAGTGAATAGACACCGCTGCTGGTGTCGAGCAATCGCAGTACCAGATTTTCGCCATGGATGGTTGGGATCGTGGAGGCCCTTATGTTGATCTCTTTGTTGTCCATGCGGATGGTGAAACGGCCGTCCTGGGGAATTCTCGAAAGGGATATATCCATACTGGCCAGAATTTTGAGGCGGGATACGATCAGCATATGCATCGATTTGGGTGGGGCCGGCACATCGTGAAGCTTGCCGTCCACCCTGAACCTTACCTGGACGCGGTCTTTTTCAGGGCTGATATGCACGTCGCTGGCGCCGTCGCGCACCGCCTGGGATAGGATCGAGTTAACCAGGCGAATGACTGGCGCCTCTTCGGCCATGTCGTGCAGCGATTTGACCTCCAGATCTTCCGAGGTGTTATCCCGTTCGCCGTTTTGAGTACGATTGACCTCCATCTCCTCCATGTGCTCGAGCATGCCGCCCATGGAGGAGTAGGTGCCGTAAAGACTTCCCAGCAAGTGGTTCCACTCCTGGTAGGTGCAGATCACCGGCTCGACCTCCATATTGGTGTGAACCTCAACGGCATCCAGGGCGTTGATATCGGTTGGATCGGTCATGGCCAGGGTGAGCAGGTAGTTGGTTTTGGAGAGTGGAATGGCTTGCAGCCGCTGCGCCATCTCCGCCGGGATCAGCTCTGTAAGTCCCATGTCGATGGGATAATTGTCCGGATGGTATTTTTGAATCTTCAACTGCTGCGAAATCAGATCTGTGATCTGGGCGCCCGCCACGATTCCTTCGCGAACGAGGAACTGGCCCAGTTTCATATTGTTTCGCTTATGATCCAGAACCGCTTGTTTGAGCTGTTCATCGGTCATGAGGCCGGCTTCCACCAGCATTTCACCCAGTCGCTTTTTATTCTTCACGTTTTTGCCTCACCGATTCTATGGAGTGTAAAAAATTGTGACATATCAATACAGATATGAATAAATCAGCGCACCATCGGGCCACTCTGATTGAATGTGGCCGTGTTTCACCATACCGGACGGCAGTGCGCTCAAGTAGCCGATGGCATCGTCCGGGTCGGGAAAACATCGCTTGGCAGCCAGCGAGAAGACCAACCCCTGTGAAGGGTTCCAGTTCGAAATCATGCGCAGCGCCACCTTTTCAGTCTCTTTGAGATCGTAAAGCCGCTGAACCGCTTGCCCCAATTGATACTGCTCCTCTACGACGACCCAGTGGCATTTGCCCTTTGAGATGTCCGGCTGATGCTTCAAGGCCGGGAAGTAGATGATATCTCCCAGATCGATGGCGTTTGGATTGACGATGTGCGGATTGGCTTCGATCACGGCGCGCATATTTCGATTTGAGGAGCGCCCGTATACGGTCCCCACCATCTGGAACAGGGTGTCGCCCGGTTTGACCGAGAGCTGGCCCAGCATATCGGGCGGAGACGTCATCGCGGTTGATGGTTGGGCGGCCGGCGGCGTCTCGATCTTTTCGACCGCAGCGAGTTGAGAGATTTGGGCTTCGTCTTCAGGTTCAGGTTCGGTCGTTTTGGGTAGCGGCTCTTGAACTGGATCTTGAGGAACCGGAAGGGCCTCGGATGTGTCATTGACCTGGGGAGGCGCTGTCACTGGAGAGATCTCCTGCACGACAGCAACCTTCGGAGAGGAGGCTGGTTCGGTAACCGGCGATGTTTCCGGCGGAATTTTGAAGATCGGAACAGTACTTTTTTCAGATAAGATCAGATCCTTGTAAGGTACCAGGATGATCGCCGCGGCAATGACGATTGCGGAAGCCAGTGTGCCGAAAAGAAGAAGGCGCCGTACCCATCTCTTCTGCGTCCCCATCCGGTTTTTGCAGGATCGGATGATCGACCAACCGGCTTTCGACCGGTTTTGGATAATCATGGTCAGAACGCTTTGGTGGCATAGGTGGACGATTTTACGCGGATACCCCTTGCTGAAGCGGTAGATTGCCCATAGTGCTGGAAGGGTGAATAGGGCCTTCGGTTTTGGTGTTCTACTGGAGAGTTTGAGACGATGATAGATCATCTGGCGCGTGTCGTTGAAATCCATGGGCGCCAGGTAGTGCAGCCAATTGATACGGTCCGCGAAGTTGGCATGCCGCTTGAGGATCTCCTCAATTTCGGGTTGGGCAAAGATGACGATCTGGAGCAGCTTGAAGTCGTTGGTTTCGTAGTTGAGCAGTTCCCGAAGGATCTCAATACAGTCGGCGGTGATCTTCTGGCCCTCATCGAGAATGAGGACGGTTGTTCGTTTTTTATCGACGCCTTCAGTGAAGAGCCGCTGCTTAATGGCCTCTTTAAGTGACATGTCGGTAGCGGGGGAGGGCTCCGGCGTCTCTTTGCAGATCATGGAGAAGAGCAGCTTAAGGCACTCTGTGGCGCTGCCGAAGGAGGGGTCGAGAATGAGATGCGTCCGGATATCGGCTTCGGTGTCAAATCGGCGTATCAGCTCTCTGCAGAGGGTGGTCTTTCCCGTACCGATGTCGCCTATGATGACATTGAGCCCCCGGCGCAGCCTGAGCGCCAATTCCAGTTTCTGCAGGCACACGTTGTGCTGCTTGGAGTGGTAGAAAAATTCAGGATCCGGTGAGTTGGAAAACGGTTCCTTCTTAAGCTGCAGTAGTTTGAAATAATCCATGGGTATTTGAAGATTTTTTTAAAGCGTCAACGATAACGAACCGACTGCTTATTCGATTAACGTCATGCCGGACTCGATCCGGCATCCAGAATACATTGAAAAAACTGGATTTCGGCCTTCGCCGGAATGACGGGAAATGCACTTTTGGGACTTCTTACTATTTCATCATCTAATATGTCCCCAAATTATAAAAGAGGGCTGTCCCACCGGGGGTTAAGGTTTATCTGAAGCTTCCGCTGCAGAGACCGGTTTGGTGCTGAGAATGCGCGGTGTGATGAAGATCAACAGCTCCTGCATCTCTTCGCTCTTGCCCTGGTTTTTAAACAGATACCCGATCAGGGGGATCTTGCTGAGCCAGGGCACCCCGGCCTCAGTGTTCTGTGTCGTGTTTTTTTTCAGTCCGCCGATGACGGTTGTCTGGCCGTCGAAAAGGATGACATTGGTCGAGGCCTTCTTGGCCACAATGGTCGGATAGGTCTGTACGGTGCGGGTAAAATCGACCTCGTTCTTGGTTGTGACGATTTCAAGTTTGAGCACATCCGACTGAATGACGTGAGGGGTTACCTCCAGGCTCAGCAGGGCATCCTTGTAAATGACATTGGATGTGTCGCTCAAAAATACGGGTATCGGCACTTCGTCTCCGCTTTCGATCACCGCCTTGGCATTATCCAGGGTGGTAATCGAAGGACTGGAGAGGATGTTGAGTTTGCCCTCCTCCTCCAGGGCCGAAAGCTGTAGTGCCAGAATACCGCTTGTTCCCTGGGTGATAAGCCCTAAAAACATGCCGGTGCCGGTTTGTGTTGCATTGTTCAGATTGGCGGGAAAGTTGATGCCGGTGCCGGACGATGGGTTGAGGGAGCCCGGGGTGACGCCGCTGACCTGGTCCGCGGCATTGGGTGCAATCCAGAAGTTGTCACCACCGTTGTTAAATAACCCTCCCCACTGGACACCAAGCTCGCGCGCTGTTCGGTTGGTCGTCTCGACGATATGGGCTTCGATCAGGATCTGGGGCGTGGGGCGATCCAGTTCCATGATCATGGGGATAATCCGATCGATGTCGGTGGGCGTCGCTTGCACGATGAGTGAATTGGTGTGTGTGTCCACCATCACAGAACCCACCGATTCGCCCTTTTTTTCAGAACTGAGCACCTTTTCGATACTCTCTTTCAATTTTTCAGCACTGGCGAAATCAATGGGGATGATCTTGGTAACCAGCGGCGCCTTGTTCTCCAACTCCCTGCGCTTGGCGAGTATCTTCTCCTCGGTTTCCAGGTTCTTGAGGTCGCGGTCCCGGTCTTCGATGGTGACGATGCGGACAATATTGCCCTCCCATTCATAGGCCAAACCCTGTGAGTTCAATATGCCGGTGAATACCTGGTCCCAGCGGGCATCTTTGACGTTGATGCTGATTTTCCCCTTAACGCCTTCGTTGATCATGATGTTCAGATCTACTGAGCGCGCCAGAGCGCGCAGCAAAACCGGCACCTCGGTCATGTGCATCTTCATCGTGATTTTGCGCTGGGGCAGGACGTGTGATGGGTTGGGTTTGCTGAAATCGGGGCCGAGGGTTTCAATTCTCTTCGTCGTCGGTTCAAGCGATCTTTCCCGTGCGGCCGGCGAATATCCTTTGCTCTGCTCGACCAGCTGTTTCCACTGTTCAACGGCCGACGGCTGCTGCTCCTGGGTATTGGCACACCCCCAGGCAGAAGCAAGGAAAAAGACCATGGCCAATACGGAGATCGTTCTTCGATGAGTCAACATCATATCCATTTCCATTTTACGGGGTTTGTCGTTCAAATGCCTCTTCGATCGTCTTTAGTACTCTTCCTGGATGTTCAGTTGGATCACTTCCAACGTGTCGACATTCCCTATCACCACCTTGTTGGGTGCGATGCTCTTGATGTAGTAGCCTCGGGTGCCGATGGATTCACCGGCGGTGTACTCCATGCCGTTGATCACGGCCAGCCGTTTGGCGCCAAGCTCGAGATAACCCGTATAAGCATAGTCGGGAGCGGGAGCCTTCGATTGCATGTCCGAAGCTGCAGGTGACTGGACGGTCGCCTGCTCTTTAAGAAGGGCGCTGGATCTAATGAAAGGGTCCTTCACCCAATCCATCCCGGCCCGTTGGACCATATACTGATACTCCTCCGACATTTTCTCCTTCACCATTTTTTGCGTCACTTCCGCCACAAATCCCCTGAGCTCCTCCAGTGGATTGGCCTTGGAGGCGGTGACACGCTCTTTTTTCCCGCCGCCTCCGCTACCGATGAGCTCATAGGCGCCGTAAAAAATGGTGAGGCACATCACACCGACAATAACTTTTTCACGTGTGGTCATCGATTATCATTCCTGATTGAGTTGCAGCTTAAGCTGCAACCGTTTTGAAGACGTTTCCGTATTCATCTTGAGCTCGTCAATCGATTTCAGGTACGGCAGTTTGCAGATGCCCAGCAGCAAACGTCTGAAATTAAAAAAGTCGCCGCTGAAGGTGACGCGTATCGTCAATTGGCCCGATTCATCCAGATAGCTGCTGGCATCGGGTACGGCACTCTCAAACATCACCTCGCACTGTTTGGCCATTTCAGCAAAGACATCGTTGAGGTCCGCGATCGTCCGTTTTTCAATTTTACCCGTTTCCGGTATGGGCAAGTCTCTGGGCATCTCTTTCTGGGCCTGTTTGATCAGCTCGCGATAGATGGGATTGAGAAGCTCCTGCTCTTGAATTTTCATCTGAACGGTGTCGAGTTCCTCCTCCAGATCGGAAATTTCACCTGAATTGGGGATGATAAACAAAAAAACGAAGGCAAGGATGCCACCGCAGCAGGTGACAAGATAGATCAGGTTTTGGGGATGTAGCTTCGACATGATTTTCGCTCAAATTTTTAAAAAACGGTTGTCAGAACTTTCGCTCAGAGGCCGTTGGATGATCTGTCGACCATTTCGGCTTGCCTAAAGGACATCCAGCTTCGCACTGAAACGCAGCACCTCCTGATTGTCGTAGAACTCTCTTCTCTTGTTCTTCAATGCCGGCCTTGCGAAGAGCGGCGAATTTTTCAGGTTGAGCAGGTAGCTGGTCAAAGCGGTTTCGAAACCGGCCGGATCGGTGAAGATGACACCGGTAACCATAAAGCTGTTCTTGGCCCCTTTTTCACCGTCGTTTGAAAATGCGCCTTCAATCTCTATCAGACGAATGTTAGAAGGGGTGATTTGTGACAATTCGTTGATCAAGGCCAGTGGGGCGTATCGCCGTACGATCTTTTCAAACCCCTGGCGCTTTTGCTTGGTTTTGGAAAAAAGCGCCAGCAGGATCTCCTTTTGCGCTACCGGATTAAACGATAGCAGTTTGTAGTTCAGCTTGTTGATCTGCTCTCTTTTGTCGTCCAATTGCCTCTCCTGCCACGAAAAGAGCCCGATCAGAAAAAGCAGACAGATCATGCATCCAATCAATACGCGCTGGTTAAAAGCGCGAACGCTCTCCACCTGCTCTTTATCCTTGTGGGTGAAGAGTACATTGGGGGTTTTGAGGTTGTTCGAAAGTGACAGACCGATGGCCGGCAGATAGCTCTCCCGCTCGGCCTGCGTTTCGGGAATGTTCACCTGGCGAATAAATGAGGCACCTGGAGAGAACGGATTCATCACTTCAACGGGCAGATCAAGCTGACGACCGATATGATCGACGATCATCTGGTTTGCCGTAATCTGACCCGACAGGTAAATTCGTTTGACGCCGTTGCCCTGGAAATTGAGCATGTAGTGCTCGAATGTCCTCTCGACCTGGCGAATCAAGCGTTCCATCGCCGGAAGGATCATCTGGAAAACATGGGGAGCGCCGGGTGAACTTTCTTCTTCGGAGGGTCGGGAGGGTTTCAATTTCTGGTGTAGAAAATCAAAGAACAGCTTCTGCGACTCCGGTGGAATGGCGTCGAGCAGTTCGGCCCCCTCGTTCTGGCCGTTACCAGGCGGTGGGTTGCTGCTTGTCCAGTCGTTCTGACCGTGCATGGCGATATTGATGGCTTCGACCATACTGCGCATGCCGGCTTTGATGCCCCTGGACAATACCAGATTGCCTTTGCTGTAGATCGCTATTCGGGACCAATCGCGCCCGATAAAAAGAGAGCATACATCCTGCTCCGGCTGTGTGATGATCTTGGAGCGAAATAGATTCTGGATTGCGAACGGTACGATAGAGATGCCTTTGAGCGGATATCCGATTTGATTGAACACACTCTTAAGCTGGACGACTTCCGCTTTGGGCGTTTTGAAGGCCATGACATCGGTTTTTTTTACCCCGCCTTCGTTGATATCCTCCAATATTTCAAAATCCAGAATTTCATCTTTTTCATTGAACTCAACCTTGTTGGTGAAAGTCCAGAAGACAGCGTTGGCTATCTGCTTACGAGGCAGTTTTGGAATTCGTAACCGGCGGGTTTCGACCTTGGCGGAAGGAATGGTGCTCCAGATTTCATGGTCGGAACGATCTCCACAGATGCGATCGAGGCCATCCTTCAATCGGTCTGTAAACGAGGGGTCGTTGAAAGACACCTGTGATCCGAAAGGGATATCGATGTAGTCCAACAGCTCATAGCTCTTGTCTTTCAAACGGACGGTTTTAGCGATCTTGATATAGGTGTGGCCGATGTCCACACCTATAGTGTACCTGTTTTTAAAAGATATCGAAGGTACAATGGATTTTTTTTTCTTATCAGGCCGATTTTTCCCGCCGCTCGCAGCCATCTCGTGTTGATCGTCTTGATTTGGGCTGCGAATCAATTCGAGGAGCTTTTCGGTGGAGTTTATTTCGTCGGGCTTGCTCAAAGTAGATCCCCTCCTGGCTATGTGCAGGGCAGTGCAGCTCAGTATAAAGACGGCATCTCTTTTTTAGGTCACAAAGTACCTGTTTTGTCAAGTGATATTCAAAAATCGGCAAGCGCTTTTCGGATGTCAGAATGAGGTATTTGGTCTTTTAAGCAACCACAACCGATGGGGATTGGTGTTGGCCGAGCGAAATACAAGTTTCTTGAAAAAAGGCGACAGAGGGTGTAATTTGTCCAAATTGATCATTTTGCAGTAATGTGAGCTCACCCGAGAGGCACCTGCCGGCGCACAGCGCGTCCATTGACGATTTTTATAACGCCTGCACGGCTGCGAAGACACGCTAATGAACGCGAGCACCACATCAACCAAAACCAAAGAGAGCAACCGTCGTTCCATCGTGGCAGACCACATGGTTCTGATTGGATTCGGGCTGGCTGTGGTCTATTGGCTGCTCGACTCTTTTCTCTCTCTTTTCCTGTCCTACGACAACTTCCTGGAGAAAATCGTTGGGGTGGAACTGGACAATATATGGGGAAGGATAATCGTTCTGTGTCTTTTTGCCATTTTCGGATCCCACGCCCAGTTTACCATCAACGAGCGTAAAAAGGCGGCCGAAAAGATGGAGCGTGATGCGGCGACGCGAGAAAAATTCAGACGGCTGCTCTCTCCCGATCTTGCGGAGATGGTGGTCAACGGGCAGTTGTCGGTACAACAGGGTGGGGAAAACCGCTTGGTGACTGTGATGTTTGCGGATATCAGAGGGTTCACCCAATTGAGCAGTGAGTCCGAAGCGTCAGAGATCTTGAAGATGCTCAACGACTATTACGAAATTCTGGTAGAGATTGTCTTTCGTCACGTGGGCACCGTCGACAAGTTCATCGGAGACGGCATGATGGTCATTTGGGGGGCGCCGGTGACCCATGAGGATGATCCGGCACGGGCCGTTCGCGCGGCTCTCGATATCCAGCGCGCCCTGGAGGCTTTTAATTTTGACCGCGCCTCGATGGATAAGGCCCCGATTAAAATCGGCATCGGGATCAACACAGGGGAGGTGGTGGCGGGTTACCTCGGATCCAGCCGGACGATGAGCTACTCGGTCATCGGCGATACGGTCAATATCGCTTCGCGCCTCTGTGCTGCCGCCAAGCCGGGTGAAATCGTTCTGTCTGAGTACACCCATTTTCTCGTCAAAGATGATTTCCAGGTCAAACCGCGGAAAGCCATCATTGCCAAAGGCAAGGATCTTCCGATAAAGGCATACTCCGTGCTCGGATCGAGCAAAATTCGTATGAATAATCCACAGGCCGTTCCCGTCAATTCGTGATATCTTCTACTACTAACATGGGACGAATCGATCGGTTCCGTCCGTCTTGATCGAACGAGGAGGGACGATGTGATGCGAATTGGATTGGGATACGATGTTCATCGTCTGGTTGACGATCGCCCCTTGATATTGGGCGGCGTTCGGATACCGTTCGAAAAGGGGCTGTTAGGGCACTCGGATGCGGACGTTCTCACCCATGCGGTTTGTGACGCGTTGTTTGGGGCAGCCGGGATGGGTGACATAGGTGAGCATTTCCCTGATTCGGATCCACAATATAAAGGCGTAGATAGCATTTCTTTGCTAAAGCAATGCGTCAAGCTTGTGCGTACCGAGGGGTATGAGGTGCACAATATCGATACCACCATCATTGCCCAGGAACCGAAGCTGTCGTCATACAAATCCATTATTCTCAAAAATTTGGCCGGGGCGCTGGATATCTCAACCGACCGCATCGCAGTTAAAGCGACCACGACAGAGGGATTGGGTTTTGTCGGGCTCGGAGAGGGCATCGCTGCAATGTGTGTCGCGCTGATCGGCTGAAACAGATCCCCGATAAAAAGGCTATGCAGACATCTTTGAATCCCCCAGTTTGAAATGTGAGACCACAGGATGACTTCATTTCGACTCGTTTCCGATCTCTCCCCAAAAGGGGACCAGCCAGAGGCCATTGAGCAACTGTGTCAGGGGTTGAGGGAGAATCATACCGATCAGGTGCTGTTGGGGGTTACCGGATCTGGAAAAACCTTCACGATGGCCAACGTGATCGCCGCGGAAAATCGCCCCTCCATCGTGATTGCACCGAACAAAACCCTTGCGGCACAGCTCTATCAGGAGTTCAGGCAGCTTTTTCCGGAAAATGCTGTCGAGTATTTTGTCAGTTACTACGACTATTACCAGCCGGAAGCCTACATTCCCAGCTCGGATACCTACATACAGAAAGACTCTTCGATCAATGACATGATCGATAAGATGCGCCATTCGGCCACTCGGTCCGTCCTTTCACGGCGCGATGTTATCGTCGTTGCCAGTGTTTCGTGCATATTCGGTCTCGGTGCACCCGAAGATTACCTCGGGATGCGCATCGATCTCCACTCCGACATGGAGTTGCCGCGAGACAAACTGCTTCGCGATCTGGTCGCCATGCACTACCAGCGAAACGATATCGATTTTCATCGAGGCACATTCAGGGTGCGCGGAGATCGGGTGGAAATTTTTCCGGCCTATGAAGAGAACCGGGCGCTACGCATCGATTTCTTTGGCGATCGTCTTGAATCGATCAGCCATATCGATCCCCTGCGAGGCATTACCCTGCAAAAGGTCGGGCAGGCGACCATCTTTCCGGCCAGCCACTACGTCACCTCCCGTCAAACGCTGAACAAAGCCATGCAGTCGATACTTGAAGAGCTGAAGGTGCAGGTGGGGCGCTTCCGCGAGGATAGAAAGCTGATCGAGGCCCAACGGGTAGAGGAGCGCACTCGATTTGATCTGGAGATGATCCAGGAGCTCGGTTACTGCAACGGCATAGAGAACTACTCGCGGCATCTCACCGGCCGGGAACCGGGGGAACCGCCGCCAACCCTGCTCGACTATTTTCCGGACGACTATCTGATGTTTCTCGACGAGAGCCATATCGGTATTCCGCAGTTAAGGGCCATGTATCGGGGAGACCGTTCGCGCAAAGAGACTCTGGTGCAGTATGGATTTCGTCTGCCGTCGGCACTGGACAACCGGCCACTGATGTTTGAAGAGTGGCGCGAGCGGGTGAATCAGGTGATTTACGTATCGGCTACGCCGGCTGAATACGAAGAGAAGAATGCCGAGGGGCACATCGTTGAGCAGATTGTACGCCCCACCGGGCTGGTCGATCCGCAAATCGTGATACGGCCGGCGCTACACCAGGTCGACGATCTTTACGGTGAAATTGTGGCTTGCAAGGAGCGCAATGAGCGGGTGTTGATCACAACCCTGACCAAACGCATGGCCGAGGACCTGAGCGAGTATTATGCCGATTTGGGCCTTGCCGTGCGCTACCTGCACTCGGACATCAGTACATTGGAGCGGATGGAGATCATCCGGGAGTTGCGCATGGGAAAATTCGATGTGTTGGTGGGGATCAACCTGCTTAGGGAGGGTCTCGATATTCCCGAGGTGAGCCTGGTGGCGATCCTGGATGCCGACAAGGAGGGATTTTTGCGATCAGTACGGGCGTTGATCCAGACCTTCGGGCGGGCCGCTCGTCATGTGAATGGTACCGTCATCCTATATGCGGACACTGAAACCGCCTCAATGCGCAAAGCCATTGATGAGACCGATCGGAGACGCAGCATTCAATCTGATTTTAATACGAAAAACGGAATTCTACCCCAAAGCATTCAAAAAGAGATCACAACCATTTTCGACATGGCCTATGAGAACGCGGTCGACACTCCTTCGGAGGCAGGGGAGGCAGTGCCGGACTACCTGCCGGAGGAAGCGCTGGAACAGACCATCGAAAGGCTTGAAAAAGAGATGCGGCGTGCTGCGCGAGATCTTGAGTTCGAACAGGCAGCGGAGCTGCGTGACAGGATCAAAGCGCTTAAGAGCAAAATCATATTCGAGTCGTGATAGCGATATGCCTATTCCGGATGAGACAAAAGCGCCCCATACAGAGAGTCCGGAGCGATTCGCCTCCCAGGTCGCCCATGTGACCACCGGTCCGGGCGTCTACATCATGCGTGACCTGCAAGGCAAGATTCTATACGTAGGAAAAGCGCGAAACCTCAGAAAGCGGCTGCAATCCTATTTCCAGAGACAGCGGTCCCACGATCCCAAGACAAGGGTGTTGCTCAGTAAAGTATCCGAATTCGAAACGATCATTACACACACGGAAAAAGAGGCGTTGATCTTAGAGTCCAACCTGATCAAGCGCCATCGACCGCGTTACAATGTGGTTCTGAAGGACGACAAACGCTACCCTTCGCTGAGGTTAAATATCGCTGAAACTTACCCCAACTTGAGTATTGTCCGAAAGATAAAGGATGACGGCGCGCTCTATTTCGGGCCATACGCTTCGACGGGGGCAGTACGGCAAGCATTGAAATTCATTAATAAAACCTTCAAACTGTGTAAATGCCGATGCAACACCCAGAAAAAGAGGACGCGGCCTTGCCTCAACTATCAAATGGGTCTATGCATGGGGCCTTGTGTGTTGGACGTGAACCCTAAGGCATACGGGGATGCGGTTAAAGAGGTCACTGCATTTTTAAGGGGGCGCACACCGGCCCTTATTCGCAAACTGAAAAAGCAGATGTTGGCCGAGGCCGGGGTTGAAGCGTTTGAAAAGGCGGCCGCTCTCCGGGACAAGATAATTGCCTTGGAAAAAACAGTCGAAAAGCAGGTCTCGGTAACGGCGGACCACAAAGATCGAGACATATTCGCCCTAGTCGAGGACGACACCATTTCAGCTATGGCACTGCTGCGCGTCAGGGGGGGATTTCTCTTGGGAAGCCGGGCCTTCTCCTTTGAAGATGCCGTTGGCGAACCTGAAGAGCGGATGGGGAGCTTTATACGGCAGTATTACCAGACGGCACCATCCCTTCCCAATGAAATCGTGGTCAGCCATTTGCCATTGGATCTGGATCTGATCGAAGAGCAGCTCAGCGGGATAAGGGGAGGGCGGGTAAACGTCATCGCACCGAAACGGGGAGACAAAGAGAAGCTGGTCAGGATGGCGATTCAAAACGCCCGACAGACCTTGGTCGAAGAGCGCCGGCTCAGGGATACCCAGTTTGATCTCCTCCAGAGATTGTCGCGCAGCCTGCATCTGAAAAGGCTTCCGCGGCGTATCGAGTGTTTTGACAACTCCAGCCTCTCCGGTTCAGATCCGGTTGCTGCCATGGTGGTGTTCGAGAACGGAAGCCCCAAGCCGTCGGACTACAGGCGATTCAACATTCGATTTAGTGGGAAGCCTGACGACTACGCCCATATGGCCGAGGTGATACGCCGTCGATTTGAAAAGGGCGATGAGGGGAAACCATGGCCCGATCTGTTGCTGGTCGACGGCGGCAAGGGACAACTCGGCGTGGCCAGGGCCATTTTGGGTGAGCTGGGAATGACAGGCATCTTTGACGTGGCCGGTATTGCCAAAAAAGATCCGGATGCCGGTGAGACCCAGGACAAAATTTACCTGGCCGGACGGATCAATCCGGTGCAATTCGGACGTGATAGGGACCTTTTACTGTTGCTGCAGCATGTTCGTGATGAAGCGCATCGCTGTGCGGTTGGTTTCCAGCGCAAACGGAGGAAAAAGAGCGCCATGCATTCGGTACTCGACAGCATCAGGGGGATCGGCCCCAAACGAAAAGCGTTGCTCATGAAACGGTTTGGAGGGATAGAGAAAATGAGACTCGCTACACTGGAAGAGCTTCAGGCCGTAGAGGGGATATCCATGCAGTGCGCAATTGAACTCAAGAAGCGACTGGTCTGAAGAAGGCCAAATTGGGATGCTGGTGGATTGCCGATGTTTTGACTTGGCATGTGGCATCCGGATTTAGTACAAACCGAAGTTAAGATCATCGATCGATAACACAGGGAAACAGACCGTCAACATATCATCAACCACAACACTACAAAATGGAGAGCAATTATGAAAAGCCCTGTACGTGTTACCGTAACCGGTGCAGCCGGACAAATCAGCTACTCGCTCATCTTTCGTATCGCCCACGGCGATTTGCTGGGGCCCGACCAACCTGTCATTCTGCAATTGCTGGAGATACCGCCGGCCATGAATGCACTCAAAGGGGTCGTGATGGAGCTTGAGGATTGCGCATTTCCGCTGCTCGAAGGCGTTGTGGCCACCGACGATCCCAATGTTGGCTTCAAAGAGACGGATTATGCGTTTCTGGTTGGCGCACGCCCCCGCAGCGCCGGGATGGAGCGCTCCGATCTGCTTAAGGTGAATGCAGAGATCTTTTCAGTACAGGGAAAGGCGCTCGACCAACATGCCAGCCGCGATGTGAGGGTGCTGGTGGTTGGGAATCCGGCCAACACCAACGCCCTGATCACATTGAAAAACGCCCCCAGTCTCAACCCGCGTAACATCACCGCCATGATGCGTCTCGATCACAACCGCTCCCTCTCCCAGCTTGCTGAGAAGACCGGTTCCCATACGACCAAGATCGAGAAGATGGTGGTCTGGGGCAACCATTCGGCCACCCAGTACCCCGATATCAGCTATGCCACCGTCGAAGGCAGACCCATGACCGAGGAGGTTGACCAGGCTTGGTATGTGGATGCGTTTATTCCGACCGTTCAGCAGCGTGGCGCAGCCATCATAAAAGCGCGTGGTGCTTCAAGCGCCGCATCGGCTGCATCTGCCGCGATAGACCACATGCACGACTGGGCTCTGGGCAGTGCCGGGAAGTGGGTCAGTATGGGTGTGTACAGTGCCGGCAACTCCTACGGTATTGATAATGATATCATCTACTCGTTTCCAATTGTGTGTGAAGGTGGGCAGTGGAAAGAGGTGGCGGGTCTCGACGTCGGCGACTTCAGCCGCGAAAGAATGAAGGCCACAGAGAAGGAGCTTCTATACGAGAGGGCGGCGGTAGCCGATCTATTCTAACTTGCAAGGCGCGATTCTTGGGATACGCTGGATAGCCGGGCGCTGCCAGAGAAGTGGGTTTGGTGTATGTAAATATGGCTAAACCCATTTCAATTTTGGCCGACATTAGTATTGCAGGAGAGGTGGAGTTGCCGGACACCTTCGAAACGGACAGGCTCTGTTGCAAAATGCCACCTGGTTATAGATTGTTTAAATAACTATTAAATATTGACTTTCTATCGTCAAGCGCGATAAAAGTATATTTCTGTACGCACCTGTACGATGACCACGGCACGAACCGAATCCCGGGCGAAGGCCATCGCTGGCGCGGTAAACAAGAGATCGGACGTACACTGGCGGCAGCAGGCCGACTATCGATATAGTTTGACTATGACGGGGGCCTTAATGGGCATCAAACAGCGACTTAAAGCGATGCTGCAAGAAGCTGAGATCTATCGTTCCCAGGGATTGATTGCCGAAGCGCAAAGCAAATACAAAGAAGCGGTAAGTTTCGTTAATTCCATCGAAAAACTGAAAAACAGAGAGAGCCTTCTGAAGGCCATCTCTGAAAAGATCAACGCCCTCAAGTCGACGAAAGAGAAAGTGGACAAGGGGCCCATGACTCCCGAGCTTTCTCAGAAGGCGCAGGATCTGATCAAGAATTTATTTGCCTTCTCCGAGAGCACGGATCAGGATAGTGCCGCGCTTGAGGGGGCTGTGGCCCTGGCAAAATTCGGACAGTTCGATCGTGCCCTGACCGAACTCAACGGATTGCTGATCAAAGAGAAGGTCCGGGTCGAAGCTGCCAAGAACATCATTCAATGTCACCTGGCGTCGGCAAACGCCGAAGAGGCGATCAGCCAGTACCATCAGTGGTACGCAGGCGACCTTTTTCATGCCAACCAACTGGAGGCCGTAAGGAGTTTTCTAGAGGAAATTTTAGCGAAAAGAGGTGTCGAGGCCACTCTCCCCGCCCCTGTCGAGATGATTGAATCCCCGTCTGAAGAAGCTGCCATAGAAATCGAGCCGCAAGCTGAACCGGAAGAGGAGTTTCTGGATATTACATCCATTGGCATTACGTTCGATGCCGGCCCCCGAAAAGGGAAAATGGTCGAATTCGATGTCAATTTCCAGTCAGGCAACATGCTGAGCTTGATCATATCGAAGCAGGAGCATGAGCTTATCGATACCCTTGCGGAGAAAATGGAGTTGAAAGAGGTGCAATTTTTCTCGCCCATTGCCATTTTCAACGGAGCGGGCGTGGTTGCGTCGAAAACCAAAATCAAGACTGGACCCAAACAGGGTGATTACTGCGTAGACATTCGTATCGTCAGTACCTAGATACGGAGAAATGGCGTCGGCCTCGTGACACGTTTTCGGTTCTGACAAGGATCAATGCCGATGCGAGTTGAGGTATGCCGCCTGCGCTTCTCACCAAAAAAACCGCCATTCGATGCTGCCCGCTATAGGCACGTGTCGGAAGGAACGCAACTGTGGGACGTGTGTTGAAGAGAGTTGGTCACACGAATGAAATTTCATCTGAGCTTTTTCTTGGGAGCCTTAAGTTATGGCGATTTTTAATTTAAAGAAGAGAGAGATTGAATGTAAAGTGGTCTTCTATGGCCCTGGTCGGTGCGGAAAGACAACCAATCTGGAGTATATTTTCGGGGCCTATAAAAAACAAGTCAAGGGAGAGATGGTCTCTATTAACACAGAGGGCGATCGGACCCTGTTTTTTGACTTTCTGCCCATGGGCTTGGGGCAAATCAGAGGCTGTGATGTGCGCGTCCAGCTATACACTGTTCCGGGTCAGGTGAAATACAGCTCAACGAGAAAGCTTGTGTTGAGAGGGGTGGACGGCATCGTTTTTGTCGCCGATTCCCTCGAAGTGAGGCGCGAGAAGAACATGATGTCCCTTAAGGATTTACAGAGCAACCTTAAGGAGTACGGCAAAAGCATATTCAAGGTGCCGCTTGTTATGCAATACAACAAACGCGATCTGGCAGAGCAAGGAATCCCGTTGATGCCTGTAGAGCAGATGCAAAGGGACCTGAACCGCCAGCTTAAAGTTCCTGCATTTGAGGGCAGTGCGGTTAAAGGCGATGGTGTCGGGGTAACCCTGAAAGAGTGTTTGAAGTTGACCCTCCAGTCGCTTCAAAGAGAATTCAAATGGGCACAGTAAGATAGGATCATGCGGGATAGCGTCGTACTGGCGGGGAGCCTTAATTTTTTAGCACTTGGCGATATCATGCAGCTGTTGGGGGCCAACAGCAGTACGGGAATACTGCGGCTGATCAGCAGATACGCCGCCGATCCGGGATTCATCTATTTTGAAAACGGCAACCCGATCAACGCTGCATGCGGGACTACAACCGGAATAGAGGCTGTATACGAATTATTCGGATGGACGGATGGTGAATTCGAATTCACCAAGGAAAATATCCTGACCCAACGCGTGATTACAAAAAGTCGCATGGGCATCATATTAGAGGGCTTGAAAATGGTCGACGACGGTCAAGTGAAACAAGTAGGGCCCGGTGCTGTGAGCCGAAAGCAGATAGCAACCGGCTCGAGCGATGCAACTCCCATCGTCAAGGGGCCAATGGTCGATTACATGTATGTGGCGGACGAAGAAGATTTCTTCGATGGGGAGTACATCGTTGAAGAGGGAAAACATGGCAGTTGGATATGGGTCATCCTCGAGGGGGTTGTAGAGATCGTAAGGGAGACGCCTGAAGGCCCGTTGCCTATTGTGCGGCTTGGGGACGGATCGTTCATCGGCAGCCTGTCCTCTTTTCTCATACAGGGGCATATTCGAACGGCCACAGCGCTGGCGGTCGGCAATGTTCAATTGGGGGTGCTCGACTCACAGCGGCTTGCGCAGGAATTTGCACAGTTGACCCCGGAATTCAGGGGATTTCTTGTCAGTCTGGACAAGCGGTTGAAACAGCTTAACGAGCGAGCTATCGAGCTGCGTCAGAAACAGTTGAGCACCGACGGGTATATCGACAACAAGAAGCCGGTCATCAAGCAAGGTTCAACAGAAGAAGATCTCTACATCATTCGAGAGGGAAACAGTTCTATCGTACGCCATGATGAAATCGGACAGATCCCTTTGGTGCAGCTATACAAAGGAGACTATTTCGGAAACATGCCGTTTTTGGATCTTGGCCACGAACCGGAGTTTGCCTCTGTATTGGCCAACAAAGATCTCAAGGTCAGAAAAGTGGAGATTGCAAAGATCCAGAAGGAGTATAACAACTTGTCAACAACCTTTAAAAATTTCATCGATAATGTCTCCACTTGCATTTCGGTGAGCACGAAGGTTGTATGCAATTACTATAAAAAGTACGGCCTGAGGAAATAACTGGAGAAGTTAACTGATAACTCAATCAGGTGAATACGTTATGACGAATGAAGAGAAGAGAAAACACTCACGTATCGATTCTGTCAATTTATTGAACTACGTCTATTTTGATGAAAACGAGGATGAAGAGAATCAGGGAATGGGGCGGACATTGAATGTGTCCGAATCGGGTATCTTACTGGAAACACACAGCCCTATGGATGCAAGGCGCGTCGTCTCCCTGACCATTGGCTTCAGAGAAGACGTGGTCGATATCAAAGGTCGGGTTGTCTATATGCGAAAGAAGGAAGACGGCATGTTCGAGTCGGGTATCGAGTTTTTTGATTTGAACGAATCGGCAGACGCCGTCCTGAAGAGATATATAGAGGCATTTAACAGGAACAAGAAAGACTGATAGTTGTTCTGTGGGATCTAAAAACACTTCGTTCGGGGCAAATATATTCGGACGACCTGGAAAAAGGAATAGATGATCCAATGGTGATGGAGACCGAATTAGAGGGGCTGAAGCTTATCAAGCGCGGCAAGGTAAGGGATATTTACGACATGGGCGATTCCTTCCTGATGGTCGCCTCTGACCGTATATCGGCATTCGACGTCGTTATGCCGCAGCTGATACCCGACAAGGGAAAGATTTTGAACCTGATCTCTATGCACTGGTTCGATATTATGTCCGAATTGGTCCCAAATCATGTAATTGCCAATGATGTGGCGTCGTTCCCTCAGAAATGCCAGCCCCATGCCGAGCTGCTGGCGGACCGCTCCATGTTGGTGAAAAAAGCGGAGCCACTGCCAATTGAATGTGTGGTGCGTGGATATATCTCCGGTTCCGGATGGAAATCCTATCAGAAAAGTCAAAGCGTATGTGGAATAGATCTGCCCGGAGGGCTTTTGGAGTCGGACCGCCTGCCTGAACCCATTTTTACGCCATCCACCAAGGAGGAGGTAGGGGTTCACGACATCAATATCGATTTTGAAGAGGCCAGCCGACGAGTCGGCAGAGCAATGGCTGAAAAGGTGCGCGAGCTCTCTCTGGCCATCTATAATAAAGGTGCCGAACTGGCTCTTGAAAAGGGAATTGTTATCGCTGACACCAAATTCGAGTTCGGTCTTGTGGAGGGGGAACTCATTCTCATCGATGAGGTGCTCACACCGGATTCGAGTCGGTTCTGGCCCCAGGATCTGTATAAGCCCGGTGGCCCACAACCCAGTTTTGACAAGCAGTATTTGCGCGACTATCTCGATTCCATTAAATGGAACAAACAGCCGCCTGCCCCCAATCTGCCCGAGGACGTGATTGCCAACACGCGCATAAAGTATATAGAGGCGTTGCACGTCATCACCGGCAGTACCCATGGAATTTGATTGCAAAGATATTCTTTTATCTCAAATCGATCACGCTGATCTCACCTTTCTCATCAGCACGGAAGAGTCCGTCGAGAGTTTGAAGGCATCGATCCAGTGCGTTGGCTTAATTCAACCCCCCATACTCATTTCAAAATCGAAACAGGAAGACCGTGAAAAAAAGTATGCTATTGTGGTCGGTTTCCGGCGCATCAGGGCGTGTCGTGAGCTGGGTTGGGTGCATCTTACGGCAATGTGTCTCGAATCAGATACCCCATTTATAAGGTGTGTATTGGCTGCCGTCAGTGGGAATCTCTCTCATAGAAAGTTGAATCTGGTTGAAGCGGCACGTTGTTTTGCACTGCTCGAAAATGAGACGGATCAGAGCGAGGAGATCTATCAGACCCTTGCTTCAATTGGGCTTCAAAACAATAAAGAGATGATTGCCAAACTGAAAAAGATTGGCGATATGGGGGGGCTGCTGCAACAAGGACTGATCCTGGGTTCGATTGCGCTACCTGTCGCGCTGGAATTGTACGCAATGTCCGATGAATCCGGTGCGAAGGCCCTCACTGGACTGTTGCTGGAGTTGAAGCTCAGTTTGAGCCGCCAACGAGAGACGTTGGATTGGGTCCAGGCCATCGCCCATCGGGAAAAGTTGGACATCGAGCGGGTTTTGGGCGACGAGGCCATACGTCGTTGCCGTCGAAATACAACCGTCGACGCTCCTCGAAAGGCCAGCGTGATTAGAGCCCTTTTGAGAAAACGAAGATACCCTGAGATTTCCGCCCACGAACAAAAATATGCGAATGCCCTTAAATCATTGACCATCCCGAAATCACTCCAAATCATTCCTCCGGCACATTTTGAAAGCCCATCCTACGGCTTGAAGATCGATTTCAAGACGGTCGATGGATTGGATAAACGGCTGGAGGAAGCACGAAAGATGATACATTCCCCATCCTTTATATCGCTTCTAAATACCTCCAAGTCTGAATAGCTTCACTATTTGTAATTGCCACCTTTGTTCGCCCTTAAAAAACCCTTTCGTTTAGATCGATAGAAAAGGACGAACTGTGGTAATGGGATGGATGTCTATAAGAACATAAAATGATTAGAAAAAATAAAGTGAACAAAAATAAGTTGACAAAATAAGAATAATGAAATTTAATCAACTAAAAGAAATAAATGGGATTCAGAAAATGGGGATCCAAGAAAGAAAAGAGCGTGAAAAAGAGCGAAGGCGGCAACAAATCATGGTCGCGGCCAAAAGAATTTTTTCAGACAAGGGGTTTGGCCGAGCCACGATGGAGGACATTGCCAACGAAGCCGAATTGAGTCCCGGTACTTTATATCTCTACTTTAGAAGCAAAGACGAACTGTGTGTTTCCCTGTCACTTAGGGTGCTCGAATACTTGCTGATCAGAATGGAGCATCTGAATGCTGACAGTCATATTGATTCCGTAGATAAGATTTCTCAACTTAAAAAAGCACTTCTTGACGTTTACGAGTTTGATCCGCTGATTTTGACCAATCTGTTTCATTTGCAATCAAACGATGCAGTGAGTTCGCTCAGCCCTGAATTGAAGAGCGATATTAAAAAATTGAGCGACGCGGCGTTGGATAAGATGGCATCGATATTCCAAACGGCCATAGAGAATGGAACCTGCATCGACTGGCCACCAGCAGCTTTGGCGAAAACCATATGGGCCATGTTCTATGGTATCGTCCTCTGGGAAAAGGGTAGTACCGGACACAAGCCCCATATCGGGCTGATCGAACCCTTGATTGACAGAGCGTTTAAGGTGTTTGAACGGGGTATTCGTATATGAAAGAGGAAAGCCTTTGCAGGGCTGAAAATACTGATGCGGTAGTGCCAGCAGGCGCCGTTTTATTATCATACTCGTATGGAGCGCTTCTTAATCAATCGTGATTGAACCAGTCGCTGGCCAAGTAAACATCTCCTCCTCAAGGTCCAGCAAAACTCTTCCTCTTTGTATAGATCCGACGTTAGGCTATCACCGTCCTGAGCTTTATCAAAAAACGTTGTCAAGAAAACAGTAAACTATGTTCTGTTCCGCAAACGGATGAAAGGGGGGATAAGACTGTTAGGGGTTATCTCTGTCAAAGGCAGTTGCCATGCCTGGTGAATAAGAACAAACGCTGTTCATTCATTCGACAATGGCAGTGGCACGATTGAGAAAACGTAATCAATATGATGAAGGGGTGTGCGACATGACAGAAAAGGAAATCGTCGAAACTTCAGAAGCTGAAATTGCTGTACATTGGCAGGAGGAGGCGTATTACCATCCTTCCGCACAATTTATCGCCCAGGCCAACATGACCGATCCTGATGTTTTCAAGCGATTCAGCCTGGACAACTTTCCAAACTGTTTCAAAGAGTACGCCGATCTGCTTGATTGGTATTCGTATTGGGACACCATGCTGGATACCAGTGATGCGCCGTGTTGGAAGTGGTTTGTTGGCGGAAAGATCAATGCCAGCTATAACTGCATAGACCGCCATCTGGCAAAGAACAAGAATAAAACCGCTATTCATTTCGTGCCCGAACCGATCGAGGAGAAATACGAACACATCACCTACCGCGAATTGTATGTGCGTGTGAACGAATTCGCTGCGCTCTTGAGGGACTTTTGCGGTCTCAAAGCGGGCGATCGCGTCACCCTGCATATGCCCATGACGCCTGAACTGCCAATTACAATGCTGGCCTGTGCACGGTTGGGGGTCATCCATTCGCAGGTTTTCGGCGGATTCAGCGGCACCGCCTGCGCGGATCGCATCGTCGACTCCGGAAGCAACGTGCTCATCACCATGGACGCTTACTATCGTAGCGGAACCTTGATCGATCACAAGAAAAACGCAGATGTAGCTGTGGAGCATGCTGCCAAAGAGGGGCAAAAGGTTGATAAAGTTCTGGTGTGGCAGCGCTATCCCGGGAAAAACTCCTCCGACACACCAATGGTCGAAGGCAGGGACTACTTCGTCAACGGTGTGTTGAACGACTATTACGGGGCAAGGGTCGACCCGGTCCAAATGCCTGCCGAAGCGCCTCTGTTTCTCATGTACACCAGCGGTACCACTGGCAAGCCAAAAGGGTGCCAGCATAGCACCGGCGGGTATCTCGCATACGTGGCAGGCACTTCGAAGTACGTGCAGGATATCCATCCGGAGGATGTTTACTGGTGTATGGCCGATATCGGTTGGATTACCGGTCACTCATACATCGTATACGGACCGCTGGCGATATGTGCCTCAACGGTGATATACGAAGGCGTACCCACCTTTCCGGATGCCGGCAGACCCTGGCGAATTGCCCAGGATCTGGATGTCAATATATTCCATACAGCGCCTACAGCTATTCGTGCCTTGCGAAAAATCGGACCGGCCGAACCTGCCAAGTACGAATACCACTTCAAACACATGACCACGGTGGGCGAACCAATCGAACCGGAAGTGTGGAAGTGGTACCACAAAGAGGTAGGAAAGGGCGAAGCGATCATCGTGGACACCTGGTGGCAGACAGAGACCGGTGGATTTCTCTGCAGTACGCTGCCCGCCCTTACACCGATGAAACCGGGCAGCGCCGGACCAGGCATGCCGGGGATTCATCCCATCATTTATGATGACGAAGGCAATATCATGCCATCCGGGGCCGGCAAAGCAGGCAACATCTGCATACAGAATCCATGGCCGGGGGCTTTCCAGACGATATGGGGCGACCGGGATCGTTTCGTGACCAACTACTACGCGAGATACTGCAAAAACCCCGACAGCAAAGATTGGCGTGATTGGCCCTATCTGACCGGCGATGCAGCAGTAGAGGCCAAGGATGGGTACTATCGTATCCTGGGACGCATCGACGATGTGATCAACGTATCCGGCCACAGACTCGGTACCAAGGAGATCGAATCTGCTGCGCTGGTCGTCCAAGAGGTCGCCGAAGCCGCCGTTGTACCGGTTGCCCATGAGATCAAGGGGAGGGAGCCGGATCTGTACATCGCGCTGAAACCCGGTTTCGAAGCCTCGGATGCGTTGGCCAAAAAGATCTCCGATGCGATTTGCGAAGAGATCGGAAAGATCGCCAAACCACGGCACGTGTGGATCGTCAGCGATATGCCCAAAACAAGATCGGGCAAGATCATGCGGCGTGTGCTGGGTGCCATCTCCAATCAGAAGGATGTTGGCGATGTCACAACGCTGGCCAATCCGGATGTCGTCGAGGAGATCCGCAATATGGTGAAGTAGACCGGAATAGGGTGTGTTTCGAAGCTGCCGCTCTCATCTTACGAGCGGCAGCTACAAAGGCTCCTTGGGGCCAAAACACCAAAAGATCAGATAGCGTAGTTCGATGTTTATCAGAAACCATCCGTGGGGATGAAGGGGGGTGATCGATGGAGGGGAGGACCGAACAATGGTGGCTGACCGCCTTGAACGGTCGGTCGAATAACTGATACCGGGCACAGGAGGAAAGAACCATGGCTGATACCACATGGGTCTATATCTTTTTGGGAATTTACATCATCTATTGCTTTTATTGGGGGCTGAAAGGCTATTTTACCGAGAAAACATCAGCAGGCTACGCTATTGCAGGTCGTTCGATACCTTTTTTCGCCTTTCTCATGGCGGCAACCGCCGCCTCGTTCAGTGGCTGGACCTTTATCGGGCACCCTGGACTGATATGGCGTGATGGCTTGGCCTATGCCTTTGCATCGTTCTATGTATTGACCATTCCTATCACCGGAACATTTTTCTCCAAACGAACCTGGTTGATGGGCAAGCGATATGGATTTATTACACCTGGCGACATGTATGCCTACTACTACAACACCGAAGCCGTTCGTTGGCTGACGGTGTTTACCGCTTTCCTTTACTCCATGTTCTATTCAGCGGTTCAACTGATGGCATCGGCAGCCCTGTTTCACTATGTGGCGGGTGTGCCGGTCACCTTCGGCGCCATTTTCATGGCGTTTATCGTCTGGTTTTATGTCTGTACGGGTGGCCTGAAAGCGAGTACCTGGGTCGGGGTCATCCAGTTTATTCTTCTGGTCGGCGGTATCATTTTGTTGGGTTCCTATATGATCGCCCCGCCGGACGCATGGACCGGATGGACGCAATTCTCGGCTGAGGTTGCCAAACTGCCGTCCATTCAGTTGGAAGTTCCAAGGATCATCAACTTCGGCCTTGGCGGTGCTGAGGGCGAAAGTGCCTGGACCGCTGTAATGGTTCTCTCCTACATGTTTGCTCTCATGGGCATCCAATCATCACCGGCCTTCACGATGTGGACCTTCGGCATCAAGTCTCCGAAGCCGTTGGCCTGGCAGCAGGCATTCATGTCCACCTTCGTCGTCGGGTTTGCCCTTTTCTTCTTTACCGCTTTTCAGGGGATGGGCGCCAAGGTACTCGAAGTCAAAGGCATCATGGAATTCGCAAAGGATTCAGATGTCGTGCCGCTGTTGATGACCAAGTATCTGCCAGGCTTTGCGCTGGGTCTGGTCTTCATGGGGGCGATCGCGGCTATTCATTCAACCGCCGCACCCTATATCGGGACAGGGGGATCGATCCTGTTGCGCGATGTTTACTACAGATACATCCGCCAGCAGAAAGCAGGACATGCTGAGCAGATTTGGATGAACCGTCTTCTGGCCACCCTGGTGACCGTAGCGGCTCTGACCGTGGGGCTGACATCCAAGGCCGCGTTGGTTATTTTGGGGGCTTTGGCAACGGCCTTCGGATTTGTCATGTACGTTATGCTCGTCGGGGTGATATGGGGATTCCGCTTCCCGAGCATAGGGGCCACGCTTGGCGTGCTGTCCGGTATGGTTGCGGTTTTTCTGACCTACTATGTATGGCGCAACCCGCTGTCCATGCATTGCGCTTTCTGGGGCACCTTCACAGGATTGGTCGTGGCTTATCTTTGCCGCGGCTTGGGATTTAAAGACAACGAAGAGACGATCAAGCGCCAGGCGGAGGTGCGCGCTTTTCTTGACGACATCGATGCACCGTCGGAAGCGGGTCAAAAGTGGCGAAACGCGTTGAAGATCATAGTGCCACTGTGGTACTTTTTCGCCATTGGCCCAGCTTGTATTCTCGGCAACAACGCCTTTTCGTTTGCCGGTTTTCCGCCGCTGTGGTCATGGCAGATCGCGTGGTGGATCCTTGGTATTATCATGATGTGGGCACTCTGCTTCAAGGCTGAAATGGCCACGACCAATGCTACCCAGATCGATCGGGCAGAGAAGGAAACCATGATTGTCATCAAGGAAGCCTAACCGATAGAAAAAGGAGATAACTATCATGAAACATGAAGATTATTGGATGGTTGGAATCGTAGCCTTCTGCGTGCTCTGGACAGCCGCATTCGGTTGGGGATTCTTCGGATAGTCCATGGGGTTAAACAACTTCGACAGCAAGGGCAGCGCAAAACTTCGCGCACCCTTGCTGTCGAAGAAGACAAAATTGCCAAAAAGAGTTCGTATATGCCTTGAGGAGAAAAATCTCCTCCACAGTTTTTAAGGGAGGCTTGTGATGATAGTAGCGCTCGCACCCAAAATGGTGGAATGCAAGTGTGGCAATACCTTTGAAGCAACGCAACACAAGACATGGTGCCAGAAATGTTGCCGGCCGGTCTTTTACCATGAAAAGGATCAGCGCCGTTACAAGATCACCAATCTATACATGATCGGCGTGATGGCCATGGTCATGATGTTCATCGCCTATATTTTCGTTGAAATGATCGCTGCGCCACTCTTGTCCATGCAGTAGCGTTCCAGTCTGACAGTATGCCCAACTCTGATTGTGGGAAACGCTATTTTTGCCGGCCCACTACTCATGTTGGAAACAGCAGAGGAGGGCTGAAGCGTGAAGACCCAAAATAAATTCTGGTGGTTCGTTGCGGTAGCGCTAACCGTCACGCTTTTGGCCCTGTGTACCATCTGTGTACTTTTCTGGCAGCAATTATCCATTGAGCAAAAGGGACTGCTGCTGACCATTTTCAAAGAGTACTTCGTCTATCTGTTCACCCTTATCTTTCTTCTTTTTACCCTATTGGGATTCGCACTGGACTGGGTGTTCAGGTTCTACATCATTCCTGTAAACCAACTCGCCGAAGAGACCCGCCTGCTATATACTGTAAATCCTTCCCACACGATCGATGTGGATGGCAGCCATGATTTGATGCGACTTGCCGATATCATCAAAGAGAATGCACAGCAACAGGTCGATTTCAGAAAAAGCGTGGAAGTGCAGTTGCGCCGCGCGAAAACGGAGACCGAATCCGAAAGAAACATCCTGGCCGCCATGCTGGAGGATTTACCGCAAGGTATCCTGGTCTGCAATATGGATGGGGTGATTGTCTTTTATAATCGCAAAATAAAGGGGATGCTCACACACCACCAGTTGTCCGAAACCGTCGCGGCTGAAGACATGAAACTGTTGATCGGGATAGGCCGTTCCCTCTTTTCGTTTTTGGATAGAGGGTTGATTATGCCGGCCCTTGACCGAATCGCTGAGAAGCTTTCCATGGGGGAACAGGTGTTCAGTGAGCGCTTTCTAATTGAAACACAGGCCAGGACAATCCTGCCGGCCCAAATTCTTCCAGTACTCGACAGCCAGCACCACTTATCAGGGTTCATCCTCTACATCGAGGACCAGGCAGATCGGCTGAAAAAGGACAAGGAGTCCTCCAAACGTCTGCTGGCCTGGCAGCACGAAATGACCCAGGCTGTCTCGGTGATCAAATCGACCTCCGAGTTACTTGGTGATGAAACCGACGGCCTTTCGGAAGAGAGTCGGACATTGATTGGGCTTGTCGCCAAAGAGGCCGATCTGGTGGCGGGGTTGTTGAAAAGACAGGATATCACGAACCAATGGTCACCTAACAAACCCTGGCCCCTTACGCCCATCGATGCCATAGAGTGGCTGCGTTTTCTTAGCTATCGATCGGAGGAGATACTGCAACTCAAACTCGATATCGATGCCGACGAGGGGGCAGGGCAGATCAGTGTCGACATTCACCATTTGACCAGCGCCCTGTTGTTCGTGCTGGCCAAAGTCATAGAATCGGTTGAGGTGTCATCCGTCGCAGGACGTCTTTTTGCCAAAGGGAGTTGGATCTATCTCGATTTGAGTTGGGAAGGCGTGCCCATAGAGGCGGAGATCCTCACCCGCTGGAAACAGAGCCTTCCAAGGCTCAAAACTGTTGAATCAACCATACCGCTTAAGGAGATTTTAAGTGCGCATGGGGCCAAGCTCTGGATTCTAAGCGACGATACGAAGCGGGGAAGGGCAGGGCTGCGCTTGTTGATTCCAATGATAGAGAACGCAGAAATCGTCTTGGTGGACGGTTTGACCACTGTGTTACCTGATTCCCGCCCGGAGTTTTACGATTTCGACCTGTTCAAAAGCAGCGATCAGAACACCAGTCTTAATGACCAGTTGTTGACGGAACTGAGCTATACCGTCTTCGATACGGAAACCACCGGATTAGATCCCCATGGGGGCGACGAGATCATCTCAATTGGCGCCGTCCGTATTGTGAACGGGCGCCTTTTGCTAAACGACAAGTTCGATCAACTGATCAATCCGGACCGAACACTGCCGTGGGCCTCGGTAAAGTATCACGGTATTCGACCGGAGATGCTCGCCGACCAGCCATACATCGCAGAGGTACTGCCGCGTTTTCATGCGTTCACACAGGGTACTGTGCTGGTCGGGCACAACGTGGCCTTCGATATGCGCATGCTGCAGATGAAAGAGCGTCAGACAGGTATCTGTTTTACCAATCCTATTCTCGATACCATGCTGCTTTCAGATGTTGTTCATCCAGCCCACTCGAAACACAATCTGCAATCGGTCGCAGACCGATTGGGAGTTCGTATCATGGGCCGCCACACCGCTTTGGGGGATGCCACCGCCACCGGAGAGATCTTTCTTCGTCTGATTCCCTTGCTGGCCGCCCAGGGCATAAGAACTTTCCAGGAAGCGATAGGGGCATCGCAGAAAAGCCTCTATGCAAAGCTGAAATATTGATGGTTTGCACGATCTTCTCCCATCTCTTCCAACAGATATAGAAAACGTGAAATTTTTTCCGTCGAAGGCCTGCCAAAGGCAATGCATATCATTAAATGGTGATATGTGCCTGAACGCATTTCTGACAACAGTTGTAAAATGTGATAGTAAGCGGTTCGGTCTCCAATTTGAGGTGAGCGGTGAAGGTTCGTATCTCCAATAAACTACATCTCTCCTCGGTGCCTGATTCCATTTATGAGGAGCTTGTCTCCATGTTGCAGTTTACCAATCCAAAGTGGATTGAAAACGAACGCATGGGGCGTTGGAACAGGGGTGTTCCCAAAACGCTGAAATTCTTCAGGCGCAACGGAACGGATGGGCTGGTGATCCCGCGCGGCATTATGCGGCAGTTGATTCTGATGGCGCGAAAGCAGGATGAGCCTGTGGTGATCCAGGATCTCAGGCGCAAAGCTGCAGAAGTGACATTTCGATTCAACGGACGCTTGCGTCCTTTTCAAACCATTGCCGTTACTGCCATGTTGTCGAAAGACTTCGGAACCTTGAGTGCCCCTACGGGTAGTGGCAAAACGGTGATGGCCCTGTGGATGATTGCCCAGCGAAGGCAGCCGACCCTTATTGTCGTTCACACCAAAGAGCTCGCCCGGCAGTGGGTCCAGAGGATTGGTGAACATCTGGGCATTGCTTCGGAGCAGGTGGGCGTGATCGGTGGCGGAAAGCAGAGAGTAGGAGAATCCATCACGGTGGCCATGGTGCAGTCTCTGTACAAATGCGCCGATGACATTGCGCCTGCCATCGGCCATTTGGTGGTGGATGAATGCCACCGAGCCCCCAGCCGCACCTTCACTGAAGCGGTAACCGCATTTGACGCCCACTACATGCTGGGACTGTCGGCCACCCCCTGGCGCCGCGATCGTCTCTCCAAATTGATTTTCTGGCACCTGGGAGATATCCATCATGAGGTACAGGTCGGCGACTTGGTCGCTTCCGGACATATTCTCGATATCGATGTGGTGTTTCGCCCCACCACTTTTGTCTCTTATGCAGACCCGGTCAACGAGTACAGCAAGATGCTTGCCGAACTGACCCATCATGACGAGCGTAACCGTATGATCGCCGCAGATGTCTTCACGGCGTTGGGCGGACAATGCAAATCCGGCGTTGGCCTGGTCCTCTCCGATCGCAAAAATCACTGCCAGGTGCTCAAGGCCTTGCTTCAGCACAAGTATCATCTCCCTGTGGGCCTGCTGACCGGTGACGTATCGCCGGAGCAGCGCGATGCTGTCGTCGATCGGCTCAATTCAGGAGAGATCCGGGTGTTGGTGGCGACGGGGCAACTCGTCGGGGAGGGATTCGATTGTCCAAAGCTTTCAACACTGTTTCTGGCCACGCCGGTTCGCTTCAGCGGTCGCATTGTCCAGTACCTGGGACGGGTTTTAAGACCATCGGCGGGTGTCGAGCGCGCCAAGGTTTACGACTATGTGGATGAACATGTGGCGCCGTTGAAGGCTGCTGCCAGGGCGAGGCTAAAGGTTTATGCCCAGATGCAGCGTGAGGGGACGATGGAGGGTGAAGATCGGCTATAGGAACAAGCGTGGAGCAGCAGCCGGTTGGAGCCCACAACATGAAGGTTTCACGGTCCGTCCTGCCGGCCGTGACCGCCGTTTCCCGACGGATATGGCCGCCGCCATAAGGCCACGGTGCGATGGAAGCAACATGTTGGTGCCGTTAGGTCCTGCTGCCCCACACTTGTTTGCACAAATTTTTAATTAACACTACCCGATGTATAATTCTTCAGCAGGTGATCCAGTTTGAGTTTCTGTTTGTTTGTCAACCCCCCAAATTTTACAGCCAGATGCTTCATCCTTAGAACGTCAAAAGCGGTATCGGAAGCAATTGAACGGTCTTCGATCGCTTGAAATGGCAGATGGCTCAAATGGAAATCTTCATCGAGGAAGAGAATATCCATTTCGCAGTTCTGGTTGAGTATGCGATCGCTTGCAATGTAGCAAAAAGAGAGACCGCTGCGGCTGATTTCGACAATTTCACCCATGCAAGGCGGTTTGGATTTGATTATGGCCATTGCTATTTCACCCTTGCTCATGGTTTCGATCTGCTCCAACAGATGGTTGTCGGATCGTACGATGGCAAACACCCGATTGTTGACAAGGTATCGCTTATGTTGACGTCTCTCTTTTTTGTTGCCGATGCTTGTTCCTCTTATGTCTGGCATGATTGGACCCTCCAGAGCTGTGGTTCATTGCAGGCAAACCTGCCTGTGCGCTTACTGGTCCGCCGATTCAGGGGCGGACAAAGTGATATGTTTCCCGATTGAGACGAATTCGGTTCGTCGTGTCGTTGCGTTAATAGAAACGTCGAATGTCAGCGTCAGTTTCATTGTGAGGGGCAGGTGGATGTATTTCTATGTGCGATCGCCAGGGGCGTTTTTTTATTCGCAATCGATTGATGTGCAGTGATTTACAGCGTGTGGATTGCATTTTTTGTGTGTTCTTTAAAAATACTCGGCAACTCCACTGGGTGTCAAGCGGAAAATAGAAAGCAACTCACGGGAAGAGAAGAGCGCTTGAATCAACAATGGGATATACGGTGTCGTTTCAAGAAGTGGTGGTGTCTCTCTATTCTGACGTTTCTTTCACGGGTGACATCTGTTCCACAACCGTTGCTTTCGTAATAATAATAGGATCTACAGGCACGTCCTTGTAACCGGATCGTTTAGTGGTGGGCGCATTTTCGATAGCAGTTACAACCTCAATGCCCTGGATGACTCGCCCGAAGACACAGTAGCCCCAACCGGAGGTGCTTTTGCGTTTGTAATCGAGAAACGGATTGTCCTTTGCGTTGATGAAAAATTGGGCAGTGGCTGAATGAGGTGCTCGTGTGCGTGCCATGGAAATGGTGCCCTTCAGGTTCTTCAGGCCGTTGTCCGCTTCGTTGGAGATCGGGGCAAGGGTCTCCTTTTTGCGCATATCGGCCCCCAAGCCGCCGCCTTGTATCATAAACCCCTTGATCACACGGTGGAAGATGGTGTTGTTGTAAAAACCGTTTTTCACATACGCAAGAAAGTTCGCCGTGGTTTTGGGTGCGGCCAAGGCATTCAACTCAATGACAATGTTTCCTTTGGTCGTTTCCATTTGAACCCTTGGCATTTCGCTTTGAGCTTGGGCGACAGTAACGGTCAGAAAAAAGATTGCCAGGAGCCATTTAAAAAAGATGGATGTCATCGTTATATCCTTTTTGGAAAAGGGGTGTGAACAGATACGTTGCATAGAGCCATTAATCATCTTATCGGCGGAAAATCAAGGGCCTGCGATCATCCAATCGGGTAATGCCTTCTTCCATCGCCACTTGCACGGCCTCACGATATGTTTTGGCCTCCAGTGGTTTCGAAAGGGACGGTGTCTCATGGGCCAGCCCGCATGGGCGATATTGGGGCATGATATTGACATAGGTCTGTTGCGAGATCTCTAAGGCAATGAACCGCATCACTTGCCGGGTTCCTGCCAAGCCGCCGGGAAGAACCAGGTGCCTTACCAAAAGACCGCGATAAGCCAAGCCCTTTTCATCTATTCTCAGATCTCCGACCTGACGATACATCTCTTTGAGTGCTCCACAGGCCACCTGGCGGTAGTCTTTGGCGTTGCAGGTCTGTTCAGCAATGGTCTCGTCCCAGAACTTGAAATCGGGCATGTAGATATCGATGACCCCATCGAGCAGTTTCAAGGTCTCGACCAAATCGTAGCCACCCGTATTGTATACCAGGGGAATAGAGAGGCCTTGACGGGCCGCCAACAGGGTTGCCCCGAGGATTTGAGGGACGACATGGCTGGGTGTGACAAAATTGATATTGTGGCAGCCCATGGATTGGAGGCGAAGCATGATATCGGCTAGCTGGCGATCGGTCACAGCGGATCCGTCTCCCAGGTGGCTGATCTCATAATTTTGGCAAAAGTTGCACAACAGATTGCAATGGGTGAAAAAAATCGTTCCCGATCCATTGTTGCCGACCAGGGGGGCCTCTTCACCGAAGTGGGCATTGAAGCTGGCAACGACGGCTTTTTTTCCGGTTTGGCAGAAACCGGTTTCACCGCTATTTCGATCCGCTTTGCAGCGGCGTGGGCAAAGCGTGCAACAGGACATGGCCTTGACGGCCTGTTCGGTTTTGGCCTGCAGAGACTGCTCGCCAAGTTTTATATATGCGGGCTCATTCATTTGATGATTCAGCCCAATCCCACTCCAGTGGCGGCCAATGGCAACGCTGGAGGAAGATCGCTATTCAAATGTCATGAACAGGCTGTCCTCCTTGCCTTCGGTCATGGGCTGGTTCTGTTTCCACTCGTGAATTGTACAGGCATTGCTCATCTCCGTCGGAACAATGCACCCGATGAAAGGCAGCACCGGGTCGCCGGCAAATGATTTGAAGTTGAGCATGACAGCCTCCTCTTGTGGCATCTGATCGAATTCGAGAAGCTGGCTGATAAAAATGTTGCATTGGCCCTCGAAGAATGTGGCAGATTCGCGGAATGACACCAAGCGTTCGCGGAACTTTTCAAGCGCCTGTTGAGATGACGAGGCTTGGATCATCATCGAAAATACGCCATAGCGGCGCTCTGTTTCATTCTCATGCTGTTGATTGGTCAAGAATTGGAAGTTGGCTATGAAATACATGGTGCATCCTCTCTCATATCAGTGGTCTCTATCCTGAAGCGGTGTCACTGCAGCCCAGATAATGCCCGCACCGGTTTCAACCCCTTATCAACGCGGGCTGTGCTTGGTCTGTCGAAATTGTTTCTTCAAGTATTTTAGATCTTTTGTCAACAGGGTTGTCGATTCGGCGTTATCGATGCGCCTTTTCCGAGATGGTTTTGCTCATGCGGTCAAGCGCTGTTTCAAGCAGGATACGAGAGCATCCGAAATTGAGGCGAACGAATCCCGGAGCACCGAATGCGGCGCCGTCCGAAAGCCCCACCCCTCCGTTTTCAAACAGTTCCGCCGGATTCGTCGTTTGCATGGGACGGGCATCGATCCAGGCCAGATAGGTGGCTTCAACCCGGCCCATTTCGAGCTCGGGTTTTTCGCATACCCACTCGAACACCCGATCACGGTTACCTCTCAGGTAAACAAGCAGCTGGTTGAGCCAGGGGGATCCAAATTCCAGAGCAGCTTGGGCAGCCACGAAGCCCATGACGTTGACATGGGGAACGATACCGGCCATGGCTCTTTTGAAGCGCTGACGTAGTTTGGGGTTGGAGATGACGGCGAAGGCGCATCCGAGACCTGGAATGTTGTATGTCTTGCTGGGCGCCATCAGCGTGATGGTCCTCTCTGCTACCTCCGGACTGATCGTCGCCATGGGAATGTGGCGGCACCCAGGATCCAGAACCAGATCGCAATGGATCTCGTCGGAGCAGATAACCATACCCGATTTCAGGCAGATATCGGCCAATGTCTCGAGTTCGGGGCGGCTAAAGATCCGTCCGGTAGGGTTGTGGGGGGCGCACAGTAAAAACATGGCCGTTTTTGGATCGACAGCTAACTTTAATGCATCCCAGTCAAACTGCCACCGCTCATCGCTATACAAAAGTGTGGTCGTTTGGAGCCGTTTTCCGGCCAGTCCGGGAGCGCTTAGAAAAGGTGGATAGACCGGGACGGTGGTGAGGATGCCTGCACCGGACTTTCCCCAGCTGCGACAGGCGACATTGATCCCGGTCACCAGACCGGGTAGCCAGACGATCCACGCCGGCTCCACTTCCCAGCGGTAGGTTTCACAGAGGTGAGTGATGAGGGTTGATTTCAGCCGCTGAGACGGGCCGCCATAACCAAATATCCCGTGGTCGATTCTCTGATGCAGGGCGTCGAGAAGATCGGGTGGAGAGGGGAAATCCATATCGGCCACCCACATGGGAATGATGTCTCTCTCTCCGTATCGCTGCCACTTATGGCTGTCTGAACCGGTTCTGTCGACGACTGTATCAAAATCAAACATAAATGAATATCCAATAGGTTAGATCAAATTATATAAACGGATAGATTACGTTTGTTTCATCTACGGTTTGATTTGAACGACACACCGTCCTTTGTGCTTTCCTTTTAGCATGGCATCCATTCGTTCGGAGACCTCCTCCATTGCGATGAGATCCATGAAGGATTCCAGACCGGGCCGATGCCACTCGCCGGCCAATCGGTTCCAAATGGTTTTACGGATCTCTTGGGGGCATTCGGCCGAATCGATTCCGATCAAGCTGATCCCCCTCAAAATGAAGGGGTAGACCGTCAGATCCAACTTGGGCGAAGCTGTATTCCCGCAACAAGTGACGGCACCGCCGTACTGAATCGAACGCAGTGCAAACGAGAGGATATCGCCGCCGACCGTGTCGATGGCGCCCGCAAAACGTCCTGGCAATAGAGGCTTTCCGGATGTGTCGATGGCAGATTTGCGGTCCAACACCTCTTTTGCACCCAATTTTGTTAAAAAATCAATTGCTTCCGCCTTGCCTGAGGCAGCGACAACCGAATAGCCTCCAGCGGAAAGGATGGATACCGCCAGGCTGCCCACACCGCCACTGGCACCGGTTACCAGAACATCACCGCTTTGGGGTGTAATTCCGGCATCCTCCAGTTTGAGCAAACTGAGAGCTGCCGTTAGACCGGCAGTGCCATACATCATGCTCTGTTTGAGCGTCATGTCGCGGGGCAGACGAATCACCCAATCGGCCGGCACTCGGATATACTCCGCCAATCCACCGGAGGTGTTCATCCCCAGGTCATGGCCAGTGACGAGGACCGGCTCTCCAATAGAAAAGTCGTCACAACTGCTGTCCGCAACCTCACCGGCTGCATCGATCCCAGGTGTGTGGGGGTAGCGGCGGGTGACCCCTTTGTTCCCAGAGGCGGAGAGAGCATCTTTATAGTTGAGGGAAGAATAATGGACCTTGATTAAAACATCGCCTTTGGGTAAATCAGAAACCGCTCTGGTCTGGATACTGCTGACAAATTGATGGTCAGCCGTCTCTTCGACTACTATGGCGCGAAACAATGTCTGGGTCATGTTGATTACCTCCCATCAGGTATGGTTTTATCTGCTGCAAGCCTCAACGGAATAGAGCTGATATGGTCGAAACCCCTATTATTGAAGCCATCGGCGTGAGCAAACAGTACGGTTCGGTAACTGCTGTGGACAATCTGGATCTGTCGGTTCCACAAGGTGTCTGTTTCGGGTTGCTTGGGCCGAACGGCGCCGGGAAAACGACCTTGATCGAAATGATCGAAGATATCATCTCTACCAGCTCCGGTGAATTTCGCTACCAGGGAAAGCGCCGTTCGGCCTCATTTCGTGAGAAGATTGGCATCATGTTCCAACAGACCTCCCTGTTGGGCTTTATGACCGTATACGAAACGTTGCGTACTTTCCAGGCCCTTTACCACCATTCCTATGATATCGAGCAGTTGATTCGGCTATGTCACCTTGACGATATCCGCAGACAGCTTAACGATAAAATTTCCGGAGGCCAGCGTCAACGATTGTTGCTGGCGCTGGCACTCATCAATCAGCCCGAACTGCTTTTTCTCGACGAGCCGAGCACCGGCCTCGATCCCCAGGCGAGGCGAAACATGTGGGATATTGTTCATCGTATCAAACGTGATGGCAAGACCATTATCCTCACCACCCACTATATGGAGGAGGCCCAACAACTATGCGATATCGTGGCCATAATGGATAAGGGCAAAATTATCGCCAAGGGCCATCCGGAGGAGTTGATCCGCCGTTATACGAGCGGGGCAGAAATTGTGTTGCCAACCGAGGCACTGGGGGATGGAAAAGGTGTTCTGCCCCTTGAGACAGCGGCAGAAGGGGGGCACCTGACTATCCAGGTGGAGGATATGAACGTAGCGATTGAAACGCTTTTGGCCGCTGGGGCCGATCTGACCCACCTGAGCGTCCACAATCCGACCCTTGAGACCGTATTCTTGAACCTTACCGGACGCCAATTGAGGGATTGATAATGAATTTCAGCCGCATGTGGGCCATCTTCGTTTCACGCAATCGGGAATTTTTTCGGGACAAGGCCGCTTTCGGGTGGAATTTGTTGTTTCCATTCTTGATCATCGCAGGTTTTGCCATCATTTTCGGTGGAGATGAACGCAAAGAGTTCAAAGTAGGCGTCTTTCCTTGCGCCTCGTCGCAGGGGGCGGATATCGACCGCTGCGTTCCGCCGCAAATAGAGTTCATCAAACAGGTGCAATTCATTGGGTTCCCAACCCAAGGTGAGGGGATAGACAAACTCAAGCATCACAAGGTCGATCTGCTGATCGAAAGAGGAAATACGCCATTGCACTATTGGGTCAATGATACAGCTCCTAAAGGGTATGTCGTCGAAAAGATGATCCAGGGGGTGCTGAACCAGGGAACCGACCATGTGATGGTGCGTCAGGAGGTGGTCTCCACCGTGCCGATTCGGTACATCGACTGGCTTTTCCCGGGAATCATCGGCATGAATATCATGTTCTCGGCACTTTATGGTGTCGGCTTTGTCGTGGTCAGATACCGTAAAAACGGGGTGCTGAAACGCCTTAAAGCGACACCCTTAACGGCCTTCGAGTATCTGAGCGCCCAAATGCTTTCAAGGCTCTTCGTCATCGCCTTTTCGTTGACGATATTGTGGATCGGCTGCGATTTGATATTTGATTTTCATGTTGAGGGCTCTTACATCGATCTTGCCATTGTTTTCATGGTCGGCAATCTAAGCCTCACTTCACTGGGGCTGATCATTGCATCCCGGGGAACCAGCGAGGAGTTTGCCAATGGGCTGCTTAATTTTATCACTTGGCCGATGATGTTTCTGTCTGAGGTGTGGTTCTCTTTGGAGGGCGCTCCCCGTTGGGTCACAATGGTTTCGGAGATGCTGCCCCTTACACACCTTCTCTCCGGAGTGCGGAAAATCATGAATGACGGTGCGGCGTTGGTCGATGTGCAGCTTGAACTGGCCGTTCTTTGCGGATTCACCCTGGTGTTTCTCTCGGTTGGCGCTTCCCTCTTTTCGTGGAACAAGTAGATGCAACCATTTCTATGCAATCTGGTGAAAATATGATATTAAAAACTCAACCACCAAAAAGACGCGCTTCAGCGGGCGGTTATGACTGCAGCTGGCCACACGATTTAGAATAAACAATATAATATATAAAAACGGCTAATTGATTACAGTTAAAGGAGACGTGAATATGAAAATTATGGTTTGCTACGATGGTTCCGGGGCGTCAAGATCCGCACTGAGGGTGGCGATCAGACATGCCAAAGCACTCGATGCGAAAGTTTATTTGGTGGCCTCCATGGAGAAGGGTACCGAGGATGAACAGAAGGTGATCCAGCAACTCGAGATCGAATTGAAGAACGCCAAAGAGAAGCTGGGTAATGAAGGCATCGAATGTGAAACCCATTTGCTGGTGCGCGGCATGACGCCGGATGAAGATCTGGTTTCCTATGCCAAAGAGCAGGGTATCGACGAGATCGCCATCGGTATTCGGAAACGGTCCAAGGTGGGAAAATTGATTTTCGGTTCAACCGCGCAGTACCTGATTTTGAACGCCCACTGCCCGGTCATTACGGTGAAATAGTCGACCGCTTTCTCTTTTTTGAAACGTATAAAGCCACCCGCCGGTTAGGTGGCTTTTTCTATCAGTTGGTCAGGCTTTGGATGGGGGAGGGGATCAAGCCGCCTCTCTCGACAAACAGGTTGTTGCCTGTCGCGCCATTGACGGACATGATGACGGATTCCCCAAGCAGCCCGCCGAAATAGGCGTGATCGCCCGCTTTCTTGCCGGGAACCGGGATGATGCGGGCGGCGGTGGTCTTTCGATTGATGACGCCGATGGCCATCTCATCGGCAATGATCGCGGACAAGGTTTCGGCCGAAGTGTCGCCGGGCAGGGCGACCATGTCGAGTCCGACCGAACAGACGCTTGTCATCGCTTCAAGCTTTTCCAGAGATAGATGGCCTTTGCGGGCCGATTCGGAGATGTTGAGGTCTTCGCTTACCGGAATGAAGGCGCCACTCAACCCCCCGACGTTCGAACTGGCAAACGCTCCCCCTTTCTTTACGGCGTCGTTCAGCAACGCCAGGGCTGCGGTGCTTCCAGGCAAGCCGATACTGCCAATACCAAGACTTTGAAAAATTTCACCTACGCTGTCGCCCACATTCGGGGTCGGTGCCAAGGAGAGGTCGACGACGCCGAAACGGACGCCAAGGTGTTCTGCAACCTCGCGACCGATCAGTTCGCCGGCACGGGTCACCTTATACGCCGTACGTTTGATCAGCTCTGAAATCTGCTGCAAATCAAGATTGGGGGTATCCTTCAAAGCGCGATCGATGGCCTTTTTCACCACTCCCGGGCCGCTGACACCGACGTTGATGACCACATCCGCCTCGCCGATTCCCAGGTAGGCCCCGGCCATAAACGGAATATCCTGGGGGATGTTGGCAAACACGCACAGCTTCGCGCATGCGATGCCATCTTTGTCGGCACTCATTTCAGACGCTCTCTTGATTTGGCGGCCCATCAACAAGATGGCATCCATATTGATGCCGGCCCTGGTGGTGGCCACGTTGACGGAGGCGCAGACCCTCTCCGTTTCGGTCAGGGCCTGGGGCAGCGCATCGATAAGTGCCTGGTCGCCAGAGGCGATCCCCTTCTCCACAAGTGCGGAAAAGCCACCGATAAAATCCACGTCGACGGTGTGGGCGGCGCGATCCAGGGCGTTTGCAACGACAATCATCTGTTCGGCGCAGAAGGGGGCGGCGGCCACGGCGATGGGGCTGACAGAGACGCGCTTGTTGACGACCGGAATGCCGTACTTCTCCCCGACCAGATCACACGTACTGACCAGCTTTTCGGCTTTGCGGGCGATGCGATCATATATGTTGTCCGTGAAACGCTTCAGGTCGTCGCTCGCGCAGCTCAGCAGGCTCACGCCCATTGTCACGGTTCTAAGGTCCAGGTGTTCATCGCGCAGCATGTCCAGAACGGACAGGATTTCACTATCACTTAGCATGGATAACAATTCCTTGGTAATGGTTGGCCCGACGGATGGCAGGGCCGAAATAAAAAAAGCCCATCCTACAATCGGTTCATGGCTTTGAATATGTTTTTATGCTGGAAATTGACCTCCAGATTCAGCTCATTGCCTTTGGATTTCAGGTCTGATCTAAGCCGCTGATGGTCAACATCCAGGGGGATATCCACCTCGTAAATCATTATGTTTTTACCGGGCTCGAGGCCTCCTCTGAAAACCGCCTGTAATTGGGTGACGTTGACATTGTGGTTTGCCAGAACTGCGGTGATCTCAGACACGAGTCCCTTGCGGTCGGGACCTCGTGTGGTGATGACAAAGGATTCACAAGCGCACTCCGTCCAGGTAAAGGGGGCCGGATCCATCTCTCTGATGTGATAGTGCATGTTCGTATCGCGGGTGCCCTCCCGCAGCTCCGTGTATAAACCTTCCGGATCGATTTGATCGGGTCCGGTAACGATAAAAATGCCTGAGAACTGGGATTGCAAAATGGTTTGACTGACATCCTCGATGTTGAAGTTCTTCTCAAAAAGAACACGCGTCACCGCCGCAATGATTCCCGGTCGATCTTTCCCCAGTACCGAAATGATGAACTTTTTCATCTTTTCTTATTCCATTCTTATTCCATATATAAATTATTAAAAGTAATAGCTTGTTAGATTATTTTGTATGAACTTGAAGTTTACTAATTATCCGATCTTGCTTGTGGCATCATATCGGACGTGATCCGGCATGACGTGAAATCGGATGGCGCGATCTCGCGATCTATTGACACATCAGATGTTAAGATGTCTATATGGAGGAAAATCGGTACCCTGTCAATCGGCTTCTATCGGCCATACAGAGGGGGACTGGCGATCGGGCCGCAGATCGTATCGTGCCTTACTAAAGTTCGATCGTTTTTGACCGATTCAAACCGTTAGAGAACTTTGACGCCGCTTGGCAGAACGGATTTAACGATATCGGGCTTCAGATGGTTACGCTTATTACGACACATAAAAATGCCGATTTCGATGCTGTGGCATCGATGACCGCTGCGTTGCTTCTCTATCCGGACGCATTGGTGCTTCCCCCTAAACCGCTCAATCCAAACGTCAAGGCTTTTCTTTCGCTGCATAAGGATCTTTTCCCGTGGAGTGAAAAGCCGGCGCCAGCTACGGCAAACGCCAAAAGGCTGATTGTGGTGGATACGGCCGAGTGGAGCCGGCTCTCTTATGCCAAAGCGCTTCAGGCAATCGCCGACTTGGAGATTCTCATCTGGGATCACCACCGTTCGTCCAAAATGATCCCGGCAACTTGGCAGTGTTGTGAGCCGGTGGGTGCCAACATCACCCTGATGATGCGTTGTCTCAATGCTAAAGGGATCAAATTAACCCCCATACAGGCCACGCTTTTTCTTGCCGGTCTTTATGAAGACACAGGCCAACTCACGTTCTCGAACACCACTGCCGAGGATGCCCACGCGGCAGGTGACCTG
The DNA here is from genome assembly GCA_963668675.2 of uncultured Desulfatitalea sp. Taxonomy (GTDB): domain Bacteria; phylum Desulfobacterota; class Desulfobacteria; order Desulfobacterales; family Desulfosarcinaceae; genus Desulfatitalea. Next base: position 782,025 of record CAXXMB010000001.1, read on the forward strand.
CTCTCCCAAGGGGCCGATTTGAAAATATTGGGAAAGTTTTTAAGGCCCGCGTACGGGGAGAAACAGAAAGACGTCCTCTTTGATATGCTCAAAGGCGCGCGGCGACAGAAGGTGAATGGGCATTCAATCAGCATCAGCAGGCTACCGGTAGAGGGCCATGTGAGCGGTCTGGCACTCGTGGTCAACATGTACCGCGACATCATGAATGTGGACGCGGCTTTCGGCATATTTTGCCTCCCGAACGATGAACGCTGTATGGTGATCGGGCGCAGCGATGTCGAGGGCCTCAATATCGGGAGTATCATGCGCAGCATGGGGGGCGGGGGACACCCCGGAGCCGGCTCGGCCATGCTGAAGAGCGTCAATCCGGAGGCGGTGACAGAGATGATTCTAAGCCTCGTAGAGGGAAATCAGCAGGCCTCGGTACAGATCAGCGACCTGATGTCGTTTCCTGTTATCACCGTAGAACCTTCGGCAACCATGGACGCGGCCGCCAAGATCATGCGCGCTAAGGGGTGCACCGGCCTTCCGGTGGCAGAGGGGAATCGGTTGGTAGGGATGATTTCACGGCGTGATTTCCAAAAGGTGCGCGGCGAGAAAAGACTTCAATCGCCGGTAAAAGCCTTCATGCGACATCCGGTGCAGACCATCCATCCGGGTATCAGCCCGCTGCAGGCGGCCAGGATCATGATCAGGAAAGATATCGGGCGGCTACCCGTTGTCGAGGAGAGGGACCTGATCGGCATCGTTACCCGATCGGATGTCATGTGCTACTTCTATGATCTGTTGCCTGATTGATCTATTTTGATTTATTGCTGCATCCCTCGCTCTTTCAGCCACGATGCAAGTCTGCGCAGCCCCTCATTTGTTGAAACCTCGGGGTGGTAGCCCAGATCGCGTCTGGCCGCTTCAATATTGAACCAGTGGGAGGTGGCCAACTCCCTGGCCACAAAGCGGGTCATGGGAGGTTCCGAATTTTTTCCGAGTAGATGGTAGAGCAGTTCGCACATTGCGCCGGCGAACCAGGCCATGCCGGGTGATATGGTCTTGGTTACCGGTGGGCGACCCCCGGCCGCCAGAATGTGATCGATCATCTGCCAAAGGGAAATGGGGTCGTCCTGACTGATGAAATAGCTTCGCCCCGAAAGGCCGGGGTTTTCGGAGAGCCGCTTTTCGGCCAGGATATGGGCCTGGGCGGCGTTATCGATATAGATGGTGTCGACCTTGTTAGTCCCGTCGCCCACCCGGCGCAGTTTGTCGGCCTTGGCTATAAGACGCGGGGTCAGGTGGTTGTCGCCGGGGCCCCATATGAGATGAGGACGCAGGGCCACGGCAGGGAGACCATCCCTGGCCGCTTTGAGAACCGCCTGTTCGGCAATGGCTTTGGTCCTGGGGTAGTGGGCTTCGTAGTGGGTAGGATAGGGCATCGATTCGTCCACCCCCTCCATATCACCGCCGTCGAATACCACACTTGGTGAACTGGTGTAGATGAGCCGCTTTACACCGGCCTCTTTGCAGGCCTTGATTACATTGAGTGTGCCCAATACATTCGTTTCGTAATAGTCGGTATATTTCCCCCATACTCCTGGCCGGGCAGCCACATGGAAGACTGCCTCCACCCCCTGGCAGGCCCGCTTGACGTCATCCAAATTCGCAAGGTCACCGCTTATATGCGACACCCCGAGCTGCTCCAGTTGAGGATATCGATGGCGGGAGAAACTCTGGATACGCTCTCCTTTTGCCGCGAGCGATTTGACGATGGCACTTCCGAGGAACCCGCCACCGCCGGTGACCAAAAGGACTCTCTTCTTATCCATGGGACACTGTTCACCTTTCCCCTGTCAATGGTGAGTGACGGCCGTCGTGTTCAACCGGCTCGTTTTTCTGCCCAGACGGCCAGTTTTTCACGAAAAATTTTAGAATTGTGTCGAATGTCCACCGGGAATCCGGCATGCACTAAAAAGGTATCGATTTTTTCGGTAAGGGGATTTGCCGCAGCGAGTTGGCGCAGCTCTTGGATCAGTTTTTGGGTATCGATATTGCGCTGATCGGGCTCCAGTTCGATACAGACGGCCGGACGTTGACGCGGCGCCCGGCCCAGGCCGACCAGCGCGCTTCGAAATACGGAGAGGTGGTTGTTGAAGATAGCCTCGCAGGGGATGGTAAAGAGGGTGCCTTGGGGAGTGACCACACGATGGGATTTACGCCCGCAGTACCAGATGCGTCCCTTCTTGTCCTTCCAGGCCAGATCACCCATTCGGTGCCAGTAACGGTCTCCTGATCTGATTTTGGAATTTTTGTCTTCCAATGGTCGTTCGAAATAGCCTTGGGTGACGATATCTCCGTAAACCGCGATCTCACCAATTTCACCATCAGGGATAACAAGGTCGTCGGACCACGATTCAATGGGCCCGTCGCTGATTCTGATGATTTGCATCGCCAACGCCTGAATCGGTCGGCCGACACACATGCCGTACCCCTTTTCCGTCAATAGGGCCGTCTCCGATAATATTTCCTTACTGCCGAACGATGAAACCGGCATGGCTTCGGTGGCCCCGTAACCGGTGTGAATCTCGGCATCCTCCTCCAGCATGGTTGAAAACTGAGCAAGATTGGCAGGCGATACTGGTGCTCCCGAGGTGATGATGCGTTTCAAGGAGGGCAGCTTTATGTTGTGCGCTTTGCCGTAACGGCCGACCCGGTTGAGCAGAGCAGGCGAGGCGAACATGTTGGTCACGCCATGGTTGAGTACGGCTTCGATGATTTTGTTAGGATCGACATGGGCTGGCCGGGTGGGGTCCATATCCGGTATGATCGCCGTCATGCCCAAAGCGGCATCGAACAGGGAAAAGAGCGGAAAGGTCGGCAAGTCGATTTCGTCCGGGGAGATGGCAAATTGGGATTTAATGAAACGCACCTGGGCATCGAAAACACCGTGCGTATAGATCGCCCCCTTGGCCGCGCCTGTGCTTCCGGTGGTAAAGAGGATGGCGGCCATCTCATCCTTGCCCGTATTGGAAATGGTGTAGGGCTGCCACGGCAACCGGCGGATATCCTTGAGTGTCAATCCTCCCCAGAACCAACGGCGTCCGATGGTGACCGCCTTTTTAACGCCTTTAAAGTATTTAGGGCGGAGCGTTCTTAGAAGGTGGGCCGGCGGTATGCCGATGAGTGCTTCAGCCTTGCTCTCCTGCAGGCAGGCCAGCATGCGCCGCACCCCCATGCCGGGATCGACCAGAACGAAAACAGCCCCCACTTTGAGCATGGCGTAAATGATCGCAAAAAGTTCGAGGCTCGGACGCACCATGAGGATGGTGCGTGTGCCGCGGCGGATACCAGCCGCCTCCAATCCGTGGGCAAAGCAGTCGGATTCGCGATCGAGTTGCCGGAAGGTAAGATGGCTGTAGGCTACGCGACCATTGTGATCCCGTCCGGCGGGATAGACCACAGCCCTCCGGTAAGGTTGAATACGGGCCATGGTCCTGAGGCGCAAGGCGACATTTACCTTCTGGCCGGAGTTTTCGTAATCATTTGATATCATCATGTCACCGGTAGGGTCCATGGGGCATGGCTCAATTCATCCAACAGGGTTTTTGTACATAAAACCCTGTATCAACTCTATGATCGTTTCAGGTGCATCCTCAAGAAGATAGTGGCCCGCATCTTCGAGCCAATGGGCCTGTGCATGGGGTACCCTGCGGCGCCACTCATCGTAATAGTTGCGATTAAAAACAAAATCGTGGGCGCCCCAGATCAATTGGGCCGGGCGATCTGCAATCCGTTCAAGATTTCGGTCGACAGCGGCGACGATGGGACCACTGGGGTCATTCGGACCGAGGGGGATATCCTGAACGAATTTCAACGTGGCCATCCGATTGCGTGGATTGAGATAGGGGGCCAACAGGCCGGCTCGCACCGAAGCCGGCAGCCGCTGCCGGGGTGCCATATGGATTGCTGCGGCTGCAAACAGATTCAGGTGCAATACGGCCCAATCCATGATCGGATTTGGTGTTCGCAACAGGCGCAACCGCAGGGGGATCGCTTTGCCGCCGGGTGGAAAAAAGCCGGACGTGTTCATGATCACCAATCGGCCGATGCGCTTCAAGTTTTCCATAGCCCATGCCAATCCGATCATGCCCCCCCAGTCGTGCACAATCAGGGTAATGGGTTGATCGGGATTTAAGTGTGTGATGAGTGCGTTCAGATCATCGACACGGCTCTTCAATCGAAAATCGTACCGGCTTTCGTCGGGTTTGTCGGAGAGGCCGCACCCGATGTGGTCGGGTACGATGACACGGTAACGCTCTCGGAATGCGATGACCAGACGTCGGAAATAGAAGGACCAGGTGGGGTTGCCGTGAAGCATGAGCAACGGCTCGCCAATCCCCTCGTCCAGGTAGTGATAGCGCAATCCGTTGATGTCGAGATAGTTGGATTCGAAGGGGTAAAGTGCGCTGAACTCATTTGAGATTATTTCATTTTTCATGAATTTACCAGTTGACGGCGAGCATGAGACAGTTCAGGCCGCTGCCGATGCCCAAGAAGCCGACCAGGTCTCCTTTATTGAAAAATTGGCGCTCGTCGGCGATGGCCGCAGTGATAGGGAGAGACACCGTGCCGATATTGCCAAGAAATCGAAAGGTGGTGAAGTCCCTGGCCTCATCGATGCCGAAGGCTTGGAGGATGGTACGCTGGTGGGCGGATCCCACCTGGTGGCAGACAACTTTGTCCGGCTTGTCGGGCGGAAGGGAGAGCTCATTGCGAAACGCCTGAAATGTCTCCACGCCCAGCGTGACGCCATGTTGGAGCACGCTGACAGAGTCGGTTTTCATCACCTGGCAGGTGTTGGTTGGAAAGCCGCTGTCCGGTCCCCAGATGCAGAGGCGATGGTGCTGGGTCGCACTGCGGGCCACGCCTCCGAGCAAACGATGGCCCGAGGTTGCCTTATCGATACAACTCAGGACAACGGCCACCGCACCCGAACCACCGGTAAGGGTGGCGATCGTGTCCTTGAAGAGCGTCATGTCCGGGTTCGCAAGCATTCGATCGATGGTGCTTTCGACAATCTCGCGCGCCGCCTCGCAGGAGACCACCATTCCCGAGTTGATGTGGCCCAGCTCGATGGCATTGGCCACCTGGACCATCCCGTTGAGGACGCCCAGGCAGGCGTTGGAGAGATCGTATATCTGCGCATCCTGGGGAATTCCGAGCCCATTGGCAACGGCGCAGGCAGTGGCGGGTTCCAGATTCTCCCGGCAGACCCCGCCATAGATCAGCATGCCGATTTCTCGAGGATCGATCCGGGCGGCGGCCAGTGCCTTATGGCCGGCACTGATGGCGCCTTCGGACAACCGGAATCCGACATCCCAGAAGCGACGCTCGGTAATGCCGGTCAACGCCTCGAGCTGGCCCGGCTGGAGATGCAGTATATCGTAAACCGGTGCCAGGCGACGCTCCAGGTCATCCGAGGTGACCACGTTAGGCGCCAGTTCGTAGCCGAAACCGGAAACAGAAACGTTTGAGTAGCGCATTTATCAAATCCAAAACGTCATATGGAATTTAGGTTATCAAGTTTGACCAGACGTAATCCAAATTCTGCCATCTTATATATGAAAATGCCATCCACTTGCAACCAGCCATCGGCCATGATCACCGGCTCTTCCCCCTCTTCGACGGAGGTGATCACCGCGTCCACCGATACCGTTTGATTGGACGGGATAACCTGGCCGCGATATTGCCACTCGTGGGCACGGTCGCAGAGGGTCTCAAATCGATGAGATGCCAGCAGATTTGGCCAGCGCCGGATGGCGGCGTATTTGACGAGCTGCAGAAAGGACTCCACACCGAGGGATCCGGGGCAGACCGGATCCTGATAGAAGTGGGCTTTGAAAAACCACTCTGAGGCATCGACCTTTTTGTGCCCGCGTAGAAAACCCAATCCATTTGGACCGCCGTTGGGAGCGTATACATCTATCTGATCGATCATGCAGAGGCTTCTGGCCGGCATTTCCAATCCGACAGGGTGGAAGGGGGAGCCTTTAGGCGCATCGTCAGGTAAAATTGGCGGTTCGCTCGGAAGGGAAATCGTCGCCTTGCCATCCAAATCGGCAGGCGTTGGCTCATAATGCGATTCCCGCAGTCCCACCTGCTGGTCGAGGGCCTGATCCGTGAAGAACCCGAAATAGGTATCGCCGGTGTAGAGAGGACGGCCTTCCGTCCAAACCTCGAAATCGAAATGCTCGATGAGCATGTCCGCTGCTTCGGAGACTTTGGTCATGCGGGTGCGCATGGTCAGCATCCGGTCTGATGGGGTGATGTTGGCATGTACCGTTCCATGGCCTCCCAAATTGCGAAACTTCAGATCCTTCTCGCTTTTAAGGGCGGAACCGGCATAGGCGGCCAGCCAACCGCATGGCTGAAGGGCGATCTCCAACAAAACGCAGAAGGGTATTGCGCCGCTGCGATCTGCGGCAAAATACCACTCGTCGGCCGAGATATCGTATTGCGCCTCGACCCATCCACCGGCACGGACGATCCAGGGTTCCGGCTCAATCGCGGTGACGCGGTCCATGAAGCAGTAGGGCGGCCCTGGCAGACGGGCGATTTTTCTTTTCCGGTCAAAGACGCTGTACGCATCGCCAAAGGCTTCGGAGGGCTTTCCCACGGCAAATGCCAATATCTGCTCCTGGGTATAGAGAGGCGGTTTGGCAATCGCTTCGGGTATCGATGCCACGGCCGCCGATTTCATCTCCGGCTGGGTGTCAGACAGCTGTCGCTGGCGCCAGAACGTTTGGATCTCCTCGCCGGTGGTTCCAGTCATCTGCATGGACATATCCTTGAAGAAGACGATGTAGTGGCCGTCGGCATACATATGGGCATCGGCCAGCACATAGGGCTCAGGGCGATAGCCGATCTCCTTGATCTCCAGTTCGTAATGAACCTTTTTCGTGTTTGGGGTAACGGGCCCACGGCACTTGAGCCGGCAGGGAATGTCGACCACCGGCTCGTAGCACACCCCGGGGCGATGGGTTACCCAGCCGAGGCGCAGCAGGAAGATCCTTAGTGTGTGGGCGCAACACTCGTACATCAGAGTGCCCGGCATCACCTTGTCGTCCACAAAGTGGCAGGTAAGAAACCAGTCCTTCGGATGGATGTCCGCCTCGCCGCGGATGGTACCCAGTCCCCATCGCCCTCCCTGGGGCTTTATGTCGACAATACGATCGATAAGCCGCATTCGTTGGCCGGGAAGGCGCAAGGCCGGCGGCAGGTGAATCTTTTCGAAGAGGCTTCCGAAACAGGCCTGGGCATCGCCACTGCGCAGCGCATCGATTTGATGATCGTCATAAGATGAATCTGTGAATGGTATCAGTGGGGTAAAAGGGGATCCCTTGATCTGTGATTCACGTGCGCGGTCTTCGTCGGTGAGGATGATGCCTCCGGAGTTGCGGACCTCCTCCTCGGTGAAAAAGCCTGCGCAGCCATCGGTCATGGTGATCAGGTGTTCATCTCCGATATGGCCCTCGTATCGGAAGAAAAAGAGGTAGGTCGGCCCCTGCTTTACGAATTTATCAATATGGATATCGTACCGGATGGTCTCTCCGGGTTGGGGAAGGCCACGATGGAAATGGATTTTGGCATCGAGTAGTCGATAGCTGCGCTCTCCTTTGACCTGATGATCGATACCCAAATAGCTGCTCAGGAAGAGGTCGGCCTGGCCTGCTTCGACTGAGATGCAGACCGGTGCACGATCGCCGTCAAGATACCAGGCATCATCGTGCACATCGTGCTCAGTGACCACACGGCCCGATCCGAGGCTGCACCTTTCCCCTTCCACAAGCAGGATGCGATCCACCAGCATCAAAGGTTCGTCCGGAAGGCGAACCCGCACCTTGTAGCTATCCACGATATCAAACTCGGGGCCAAGCACCTGTCCCACCGATCCAATGGCAAAGGCCATGCACTGCTCACGGTCGAACGCCACTGGAGTGCTCGTGTGTAATGGTGCGGGGTGGGAGTGAAGGGAAGGGGGCGGCGGCCCATGGGCACTGGCGGTGCCGTCGTGAAGATCGGCCATCATCCCCATGAGCCTGTTTTGCATCTCGAATGCCTTGCCGAATTCCCGGGTCATCTCCTGGGAGAGATCGAGAAACGATTGGTGGGCGCGAGCCGTGGCAGCTACATTGGCGTTAAGTTCCTCGATCATTTTTGCAAGTTCGAGCATTTTTGACGATCTGTCGGCTCCCCCCGTTTCGGAAGGGGCGTTACTGGTGGATACAATGGGATCCGGCTCCTCTGTTTCCAAAGGGCTGTGCGTTACAACCGTATCACTGGTCATCGTTGCTCCAGCGTTCGTCTGAATGAAAGGCGGGGGCGGTAAGGGTAGAGGGTGTCCCCCTACAGGTACGTTTATGGCGTTGGGTTTTGGCGTTGCACCTGTTTCAAAATGGTCACTGGAATAGCCGTAAAGGGCGTCAAGATTGACCTCTACGCCTGCAGCAGCCAGGGTGCCTATGCATTTTAGTAGGGAGAAACACTCATCCTCGCCACGTACATTGGCCGCCACGGCCAGATGGGGTCGATCACTTAGAATTTGTCGGACCATGCGTGTACACGAAGATTGTGGACCGGCCTCGACAAAGATTCGTGCCCCGTCGTCATACGCTTTTTGGATGGTGCGCGGAAAATCGAAACCGTGCAGCGCCTGGCCCAGTATGGCATCGGCGGCGGCGTCCGGTGTGACAGTATATGATTCGGCAAGGGCGCCGCTATAAAAACGCACGCCGTCCACCGGCCTCGCCTCCGAAAAATGGTGAAGGGCCCTATAATCTTCGGCCACCGGTTGCGCAGCGTCACAGTGCACGGTGACCACGCCATCCAGGTAGAGGGCTTCGCATTTGAGCCGCTTAATGGCCTTCTCTACCTCAGGCTCAAGCCCACCGATCACGCACTCGTTGGGGGTATTGACAATGAGTCGCCTGACGTGAGGTGCGTCGGAAATGGCCTTGTCCACTTTATCGACCGAACGGTTGACCACGGCAACGCGCCACTTCACAGGATGGCCCGACGGTAGTTTCCACGCCTGTTGCAATGCCTTGCATGGACCTGAGAGCTGGGTTTTGAAAAGCTCTGACGAGGCGAGGCGGTCGAGCATTTGACCATGATCGGGCCAGGCGCCGAGCCCGAAGAGTCCTGCGGACTCGCCAAGGCTGTAACCGATGACGGCATCGGGTCTGGGCAGAAACTTCTGAAGCAGATGGGCCATTTGAACGCCGAAGACGACCTGTCCGAAAATGGTGTGCAGGGGATCGGCAACAAGGGCCTGGTAGCTCTTGGCCTGCCAGCCGTTGCGCCAATCGGTGCGCCACGGATCGTAAAGGCGGGGCAACATTTGAGATTTGAGACAGTCGGTGGCACGGTCCATCCCATGCAACACCTCCGGCCAGTGGGCACCCAATTCACGGCCCATGCCGACATAGTGATTGCCCGAACCGGGAAAGACAAATGCCAGCTGGCCCTTGTGGCCACCTATCGCCGGAAAGTGGCAGATACCGCCATCCGCTCCCATGGTGCGCTGTTCTCCACTCTGAAGGAGGGCACGGGCCTGATGAATCAGATCGAAAAGCGCCTCGGGTGACGACGCCACCAGGGAAACGGGATCTCCGCAGTGCATGGCCGGTTGGCTGGAGTGATGCCATTCACGGGCTATGCTTTCCATGAGTGCTTCGGCGGGTATGTGTCGCCCACGGCCTCTTTGCCGGGCAAGCAGTTCAAGCTGCTTCAGATTGCCAATGGTATCATCTGCCGTTTCGCCGTTAACAATAAAAAGGGCATAGGGCAGGGGGCCCATGGGACGATGGCGACGCCTGACCGTCTGCAATGTTTCTGATATCTCAATTTCAGGTTCGCTCAATATCGCATGTTTGTAATTGCCGTCCATCGTCATGGCCCCGACGCAGGCGCTGCGCGGGCCTTGACTGCGGTTACGAACCCAGAAGGTGCTCCTATTCGGAAAGTGAAACGGGCTGCTGTGCCATGAGGTGTGGTGGGGCGATTCAAATGAGGGCATGGCCGGCAGCAGTCGGTGGAAGAGGCAAAGGGATGTCTTGGCGAGCGATGCCAGGCCTGAAACGGCACCCGTGTGACCTGTCAGCGGTTTGAGTGCACCTATTGCAACGCTGTTTTCCTCTTTGCCCTCACCTTTTTTAAAGAGGCCGGTCAGTGCCTCTGCTTCGACACTATCCTCTTCAGGGATGCCGCTGCCATGGGTTTCGACAAAGCTGATGTCAGCTTTTGAGATGCTGGCATCTGCAAGGGCTATGTCCAGGGCATTACAATAGGCGGAAACCGATGCCTCTCTGTTATTTTTTGTGCCCCCGTGGGCGCTTCCCACGCCTTTGATCACCGCATAGATGCGGTCGCCATCCGCTTTCGCATCCTCAAGCCGTTTCAGGACCAAGGCCACGGCGCCTTCACCGGGAAGGGTGCCGTCGGCAGCCCTGTCAAAAGGTTTAACCTGACCCGAGTCGGACAACGTATCGGGATGATAGAACGTTACAAGATTGCGTTCATCACAATTGAGGTCCACTGCACCTACCAGCATGGTATCGGTCAGACCTTCCTGGAGCATGCGTACCGCAATTTCTGCGGCCTGCAAGCCGGAGCCCTCCTCGGAAGAGACGACAAAAGATGGTCCTCCAAATCGAAATTCCCTGGCGATGCGGCTGGCGACGATACCTCCCAGAGCCCCGAGGGTACGCGTTGGCGTAAGGGGAGGGCCACAGCTCTCTTTTGCTTCAACCAACCACTGCTCTATACGATCTTCATCGAGTGGAATCTGATAACGATCTTGCCATTGTCGAATGAGCGTCGGCAGCACCCAACGGAGATGGAAATTGGTCGCTTCGTAGTCAAAACCGATGCCGATCGTCGCTCCCATGCGCTCGCGGCTCTCGTTCAGGGGCAGGCCGGCATCCTGCATCGCATTGGCAGTCACCTTGAGCATTAGCAGTTGCTGTGGCAAAATATCGGGAATCTCCCCGGGCGGTATCTTAAACTCCCCCAACTCGACCGACACCTCGTCGATGAAACCACCACGTGACAACTTCTTGCCCAGGATCGATTCAAGTGTGTCCCGAATTCGCCAGCGACCGGCAGGAGGTGAGATAAGCCCGCTCCGTCCATGAAACACCGCTTGCTGAAAGGCATTCAGGGATCCTAGTGATCCTATAGCGATATCCATACCGACAATGGCGATTTCGCCAGGTGAATGTTGAGATTTCGGAATGTGCTCTTTTCGAAGCTTATCTTCAGGTGCATTTTTTGGAACAACGTGAACAGCGTGGGGCAGCTTCGATTCTGGTTGCCATCTCTCTAAGAGGATGTGCCCGTTAATGCCTCCAAATCCAAAAGCGCTGACCGCCGCTCTGGCAAATCGCCCCTTATCGTTCAGAGGCCATGGAGCGGCATCGGTTTGGACATGAAAAGGGATAGTGTTTAAAGGACTGTTCTCGCCCGGAGCTTGGAATTTCAGTGAGGGGGGCAACGTCTGATGATATAGCCCAAGCAGTGTCTTGATCATACCGGCCGCCCCAGCCCCGGTGAGCAAGTGTCCGATCATCGATTTGACCGAACCGATGGCGCATGGCCCAGCCGTCGAGGGAGCATCCTGCCATAACATACCCAGACTTTTCAGTTCCGTGGCATCGCCCACCAAGGTTCCGGCACCATGGCACTCGATATAGTCTACCTCCCACGGATGCCATCCAGCCGTTTGATAGGCACTTTGCATGGCCCGCAACTGCCCCTCGGAATCGGGCGCCAGCAGATTGCCCCTCATGTCGTTGGATAGGCCGATGCCATGGATTACGCCATAGATCGTGTCGCCGTCGCGCAGGGCATCGTCGAGCCTTTTGAGCACCAAAATGCCAGCGCCTTCCCCAACAACAAGGCCATCTGCCGAGGCATCGAATGGCGCACAGCGCCCCGAAGGCGACAATGCGCGCAACTGGCTGAATCCAACCTGGGTATAGATCGAATCCGCACCGGAGAGGCCACCAGTGACCATGGCGTCCGCCCTGTTGGCCTGCAACTCGTTACAGGCCAACTTGACCGCGTAAATCGATGACGCACAGGCCGCATCCAGGGTATATGTTGCGCCCCTAAGACCGAAGGCATCCGCAACCATGGAAGCTGGGCCACTGACCACTCTGTAACCGCTCGGGACAATCTTTGGAATATCCGAGCCTTGATGAAAGTTGGTGTCCAGCTCCTTTAATAATCGGCTACCCATCAAATGGCGCGAAAGCGCCGAGGCGTTGGGTGTCGGTAGCGCAATGGCAGCCAGGATCGTACCGATTCGATCTTTTCCGATCGATCCCAATCGACACTTCTCCATCGCGTCTCCGGCAGCGAATAGAGCCCATTTATACAATGGATCCAATGATTCTGAAGGGGTGTGATCGGGAAGAAAGCTATCTACATCGAAATGAAAGTTTTCGATCAAACAGGCACGCTTGGAATAGGTTTTGTCCGGTGTATATGTGCTGGAATAGATCCAGTCTATCGGGCCCCCCCAGCGATCCACAGGAATATCGATTGTGGCATCGACCTTCTGAATGATGTTTTCCCAAAAACTGGACAGACCCGTCGCACCAGGAAAGACACCCGACATGGCAACCACTGCAATCAAAGGCTTGTTTTTCATAAATTGATCATACCACATTGATTTGATTCAAAAATACGACCTATAGCCGACGAATTTTCATTTGGCAAGCGTAAATGGCTCAATTTTAACATTCAACAGAATATCTGAGGATGAAGTTGTACCAAAACAAGGAAGAATTTATCGGGAATCGTGTCTCATTTAAATGTCAATAGGTTTGAATCTAAAATTTTGGAAAAAATGCAATTTTAAAGTAGCTTTATTATATGTATATGTCGTTATATTATGTAATGTATATAATTGTGCAAAATTAACTCTAATATATTTAATTAATGGCAAATTAAACTAAATAAGTTTTTATATATTTGTAAAAATACCTATTTTTATACCATAAAAGATACCGATTTTTTCGATATTGACCTCATAATGCTTACTTGCAACAAGAACAGGTCAATAGGGTGCGCTTCCATTTAGCGCAAATGCGGCTTCAAAGATAGGGAAGAGAGAAAAATTCAAAAAAAGGAGGATGAATGAAAAGATCGACTATGGTTTTATTTACCATGATGACAGTAGCGTTAATGATGGCATGGGCAGTTCCAGCTCTCGCGGAAGAGGCTGGACTGGTGAACATCAACACAGCAAGCATCGAACAATTGATGACCCTGGACGGCATCGGCGAGAGCTACGCGGAACGCATCATCGAGTTCCGTGAAAAGAATGGGACTTTCCAAAGTCCTGAAGATTTGCTTAAAATCAAGGGCATAGGAGAAAAGACGCTTGAAACTAACAAAGGTCGCATTTTAGTTCAGAATCAGTAAAGGATAGTGCAAGAGGGGAGAACCAGAAACCCGACTATCGGGTTTCTGGTTCTATTTCTGGCTGACTACGAGCACCATAATTTCACATCCGCGAAAAAATCTCGCCTCATCATACCAATCATCGCACATTCGGTTTAAGATCTCATAAAAAACTTAAACAATAGATAAATTCATGTCCTATTGACAGGGATTACCAAATATGTTCAATAGGCGAACGCATACTCAAATGTTTGAATTTATTTCAATCCATTTGTCATGAAGAATTTGCGAGACACGTAGGTTGGTTCTCCATAATTTAAATGGCACATGAGTTTACCCTACTGGTCTGACCTAGGCATTTGCCGCCTTTAAACTCTTCCCTGTACGGTAACGCCATCTTAAATATCGTCGGTTATGTGAAGCCATGATTGGAAGTCACCATGCGGAGCTATTTAACCAAGGCCAGGTGAGCCCTTCTATGGATCCAGTAAAAATCAAGTTGCTGAGAGTACTGGAGGCACTCGGGGATAATGGTGTGCAAAGTCAGCGTGCACTTTCTGTGAGCCTCAATATTTCATTGGGAACTGTGAACGCTTTGATCCAAGGGGGGATTAAAAGAGGGCATCTGACGGTAGCGTTGTCGGATGAGAAAAAAACAACTTATTCAATAACTCCGAAAGGTATGGAACGGAAATCTGAGTTGGCCGTCCAATATATTCAAAATTCACTAGAGCACTATAAGTATATAAAACTTACAATTCAGGGTTTGATTGAACATCTGGCTGCCTCAGGAGTGAGAAATGTCGTTCTTTATGGAGCAAATGAGTTTTCGGAAATTTTTTGCATTGCAATTCAGAAGTATGATCTCAACCTTGTGGCCATACTTGATAGCGAACAAGAAGGGAAAAAGATAGCTGAAAAAACAGTACTGGACAGCTCTTTTCTCCATAAGACCCAATTTGACGCAATGATAATCACCTCAATGCCGATACCTGATTCACTGACAAAAATTTTAGCAACAGGCGGTGTTTCATTCTCAAACATCTATAGCATCAGAGATCTATTTAATACCGATACCATCCAAAAAGCGTTTAAAAATAAATGCTTTTAAAACGATATCGGGAGGATATCGGCGAGTCATACCGTGGTGGAATAATAAGGCTGTATGTGCCAACTACAGCGAGGCACAGATTAGAAGAACAATTGCCCTTATCAGGGGGCGTATATATTTCGCGGAGGCGTTTGTGCGAATTGTACTAGTTGGATCGAAGCATGCGGATCGCCGCAATATGGAACACCTCGTATATCGCATCGGTGAAATCATGGATTGTCGCCATACCGTTTCGATCGTTGGACCAAGTCGTGTATCGGAACGAATTGAACGGAAATTTAAGTGGTTTTCATGGGAAAAAATTCAGCACGACGGGTTCCTGTTTAATCTTTGTATCGATCCGATATCATCAAGGATCGTACGACTAGTGAAACACGCGAAATCGTGGCGGCCGGACGTATTGGTCGCTTTGGGAAGTATTGGAGTCAACGGTTTGGCCGTTTCGATTGCGGGAAAACTGGCAGGCATACCCAGTGTGGTTCGCTTGACGAGTGATGTCTTCAAGGTATATTCTTCAAAGCCGAAGCTCCGGCAGAAACTGAGAATGTTCATTCGTAACAATATTCTTGGTTATATCGCACTTAAAACAGCGGATCGTGTCTTACTGCTCCACGAAAGCCAGCGTTCCCAAATGGTTTCTTTAGGTATCCCACCTCATCGACTCCTTGTGGCACCGCAGCCCATTGTTTTCCCGGAACATCAGTCAGAAGATTTGCAGGAGATACGAAAGGAATTGGGAATTACCAAAGAAGCCCTTGTTGTGCTCTCGACGATGCGACTGGATCCGGACAAACGAACGGATCTTATGGCAAAGGTGGTTAATCACGTCTTGAGCATGGATGTCCAGCGACCGGTACATTTTGTCATTATCGGTGATGGTGAATGTCGTGTAAAACTTCAAGAAAGAACTGCACTTTACCATTCAAGGGTCCATTTTTTAAAAGAGCTACCGAGAGATAAGCTTGCCTCATATTACCGCACTGCCAACCTATACCTGCATCTTTCAAAAAGTGAGGGGCTTTCCAATTGTATTGCTGAGGCGCTTTACTTCGGATTGCCTGTCATCGCCAGTGATTCAGGCACGATTACGAGAAGTATGGTATCCAATGTGGTCGATGATTATAAAGATATCGGTAGTATGATTATTAGCGGGGGTGTAAAGAGAGATATGCTCCCGGGTGAATTGCTACCTGATAACAACCATCTGGCGTGGTTGAAAGCAGTAGAATTGGAGTTTCAAAATTAAAAATGAAGTTGTCTGACTGAGTTAGAAAAAGGGGAATAATATTCAGTGTAAAATCTTAAAGGTGAGTAAATGCATCCAACCTTGATATACATTCTGGGGGCAGGCAATAGCGGCAGCACACTGTTGAGCATGGTTCTTGGCGCTCATTCCCGAATCGCGTCCGTAGGTGAAATCGTGCAATTGGATCGTTGGTATTCAAACGGGGGATTGTGCAGTTGTGGGGAAACACTTTCAAATTGCAATATGTGGGGGCCCCTTTTAGGGAACAAAAACCGGAAAGCAAATGTTCCGGTGGCCCCCGTACCGAAAAGGGCCAATTTTTTTGTCAGCAATTCCTCAAGATTCAGAAAAGATCCTCAACTCACAGAGACGATTCAGCGTAATATTGAAATTTATGATAAAGTCCTCAATTCACAAAAAGTCGACACTCTGGTAGATTCGAGCAAAGATCCGTTGCATTTCTACTATCTGCATCGAAGTGGATACTTCAAAATCATTCCGGTTTTGCTGGTCCGACGTGGTGATGACTATATGGAATCAGCTCTGAGGCGGGGCAGTTCAAGGATTTCCGCCGTTTTGCGTTGGTTAAAGTTGAATGTTTCTGCCAAAAAAGCCCTCAATGAACTGAGGCTAAAGGAAACAGTCGTCCATGTCAAATTCAAGAATTTGGTGAGTGAGCCAGAAAATGCCTTGAAAGCAATATGCAAAATGGCGGGACTTGAATACGAACCACAGATGCTGGACTTTTACAAGCAGCCTCACCATAATATTGCAGGAACACATACTCGCTTCAACCCCCGACCGATAGAGGACGTGGGGCCTAAAGGCAAGAACCTAAGTGCGAGAGATCGTGCAATCTTCTGGGCTTCAGGAGGATTCATATGGAACAAACGCTTTGGCGCTTAGCTGAATGAATCACCAATCCTTTTCTTAGCCCGACGGTACCGATTCGCAAAAAGCTGAACGAAACTGAACGCAATTATCAATGGGCTTTCATAAAAAAAATCTCCATAAATATGGCGCCGGATTGTTTTACAATGCCGTTGGAGCCGGATTTGCCGTGCTTTCCCAGATTTTTCTGGCAAGACTCATGGGCCCATCCGATTTCGGCATACTGACACTTACGCTTTCTCTTGTGTTGCTTCCTACATCGATCGCAGATTTTGGCGTCACAGCATCTTTGCCCAGATTTATTGCTGTCAGTATCGGTGAAAATCGTCCCACCCGGGTTAGAGCTATACTATTAAAAGGCGGTTTGTTCATGGGGGGGAGCGCTGCAATTTTTACATGCCTCATGTACATTTTGGCACCAATAATCGCGGGTTGGATGGATATAGAGCAATTATCGCATACCATTTCGGTCTTGGCCGTTTTCATACCTGCCATATACGCTAAAAACTATTGTTCAGCTATTCTCAAAGGCACTGGAAACAACGTAGTTGAGATTTTTTTAAGCCAGGTCGTTTTTCTATCAGTAACATTTGGGTTGGGAGTTTTTTTTTGGATGAAAACACACTCAACCGCGATGGTTGTCGCGGGGCATGGAATTGGCTATGTCGTGACATTATGTATTTTTACGTTTTACGCTTGGCGACACGCCTCCACCTACAGATTAGTAAAGTCAGAGGCTTTTAGATTGATGGAATTGTTATCCCATGGATTGCCGTTGAACATAACCGCGTTGGCCCAAAGAATCTTCCAGCGCGCAGATGTAATCATCATTGGAACCCTTTTGAACGAGCACGCAGTGGGACTCTATAAAGTCGCTTTTGCTGCGGCTTCGGGCATAAAGCATTTGATTACACCATTGAACAATTTTGCCGGATATTGGCTTGGAATATACGCAGGAAGCAAACAGAAAGATAACATGCGCCGCTACTACATGGGGCTGGTAATGTCCAGTCTTGTCTTAACTCTCCCGGCATATTTTCTTCTATTTATTTTAGCAGGTGATGTTATTCCCGTGATTTTTGGAGATGAATACAAAGCCGCGATATTATTGACGCAAATACTATGCCTGGGTTTCATCTACTTTACTGCGGTAGGACCTATGGGAACGCTGTTCAATACGGTAGGTCGAAACTGGGTTCGTATGTGGTTGGTTATCGGCATGAGCATATTCAATATAGCAGCCAATATCATACTGATCAGGCTCATCGGCGTGACCGGCACAGCAATATCTACATGCTTCAGCTTTATGCTACTCTTTTTTATTTTCCATTTCATTGTTAAACGATACTTTATCGGATTTATCACACCTCCTCACCCTTTGATTTTATTGCTTTGCGTAACCGGCATCGGAGTTATGTCTCTTTTTTTGCCCCTGTCTATAATTGAATACCGAATTGCGGCAGCTTGTGCGGGTACATTTGCCGTTGGTGTTTTGAGCTTTGCAGCAACTTGGCACTACTTGAAAATTTTCGATGCTGAAATTCACGGTGATCGCGCAGGCAGCCAAAAACATCCCAAACTGAATCTGTAATCAGTAAAGGCAGGCCAGAGAAAAGAACAACAGGTACACAATGAAGACGCATGTTGGCAGGTTAGTGAACTTCCTGAAAGAGCCACTGACTTTTATAAAGTGGTGGCAATATCAAAAAACACGTTCCTCTAAAGACAATGTGTTTTTGGTTACCATGAACCACGCAGGTACTCACTGGATAAGGATGCTTGTCGCCAAATCCTTGATACAAGTATATGGACTAGGGGACGATATCAATGACATTAAAGCATTCGATCTGATTCCTCCATATCATCGCAAGAGATACCGCTTCAAATACAATGACAATAAGCGGATCATGAGAATACAACACAGTCATGCAAAGTATTACAACATTCATTTCAGAAATGGCCGCGTTATACTTCTCGTTAGAGATCTGCGTGATGCGATCTATTCACATTACCGCAGTTACAGTGCCAGAAACGCGCCCGATTTGAAGTTTTCCGACTTCTTACGCGGTCACAATGTCGATAAAAATAGACACTACACATTAGATCGCCGTATTGACTTCCTGAATTCCTGGAATCTCGGACAGGAGAATTTGAAATCTTTCTTGGTTGTACGGTATGAAGATGTGAGTGTTAAACCAAACCGGGAATTGGGCAGAATGTTCAAATTTCTCGAATGGGATCCTGACGAAACAGTTATTGATAACGCTGTAAACTTCGCATCCCGAGAGAATATGCGTGAGCTTGAAGCGATGAATCCGGTGTCATTGAATGAAGGAAAAACCGTGAAGGTGAGGGAGGCAAAAAGCCGGCAATATCACGACAAGTACGGTCTACAAGACCGCGCATACTTTATGAGAATGATCAATAGTAAGCTGCGATACGATTATGGATACAATTATGATATATGGGAAAATTAATAAGGACGTGGTCACGATGCAGTTTTCGTATCTATCAAAAAGGCGGGATGGTGAACGAAAACTCATTTTACTATATTGATAGCAAGGTCTGATGAACGAAAAATCACCTAATGATTCAAAATGCCAATTAAAACACAAACCGGCAGGAAAAATTATTTTTGGGTTAATGCTGTTTCTGCTTTTCGCTATTCCGAAATTTTCAGGTTTTGAACACTATAACGCCGAAATATGGATTTCCAATGATTTGCTGCTCTATGATGATTATACCAGAAATCAATATGACAAATTTTTAAACAACATTCGTCAAATTTATTTTAGCGGCTTCAGGTGTGAAATCAATTGGAGATACGCCGCCAAAAAGGGAAGAGTCTCTATCGATATGAGACACAGCGATAAAGAAATATTAAATACACAGTATCGGGCTATTGTGGAAGGGGGGACAGAAATACTACAAAAACGATTGCAGGCAATACCTTCTATTGAAATATTTCGAATGCCAGGCAATGGATTGGGAATATATAATCGCATCATAAATTTAGAGACATCTTATTGGGGAGAGGCCGAAGAAACTCGGCTGGGCCAACTTGAAAAAAGGCAAGTGCTGGCAATTATCTTTCTATCAATACTAAAAACACTATTGACCTATAGTTTGTTTCAATCGATACATCACCTCCTAAAAATCAACAGCCCTATGTTTAAGAGGCTTTTTTAAAGAACTATATTTACTATGCCTTTGGCGATCCTGACAATTAGCTTTGTTTTCTGGGGGTTGATACCGCTGCACGGGATCACGATTGGCGGTATAAAGAGTTTCCCATCTATTTCAGCATACCATGTGATGCTGATTCTCATCACTTTCTCATCGCTTTTAACCTTAGCTCCATTTTGTCGGGAAAAAAAATCGCCGTTCTCCTTGTTTGAACGCATCGGGATCCATCACATTGTATTGTCATTTGCATTTGTTGTTGCCAATTTACTCTTAGCGTTTGTTAACAATGAGATTTACTGGGTATTGTTGATCAGTGAATCCAGCTTGCTTTATTTATTGATTTGCATCTACCTGCTTGAGGCGCATGTCAGTTACGAAACTATTCTGCGAGCTATCGTTTGTGGTGGTGTCGTCCTCATTTTAGCCGACTTGTGTTCATATGCTGCTGGAAACCCAGTTATTCAACACAGTGACTGGTTGGACTACGGGTATGGCGGGATTGGCGTAAAATCTACTTTTCAAAACCACGAATCAGGAATGACACTCTCTTTGGCTGCGGTGTACCTGCTTTCATACTGCGGTAAGATTAACCGGGTCTACGAAAAGCTTTTCGAAAGAGCCGTATGGTTTTTCATTGTCCTATCTCAATCAAGGAGCGGAATCGTCGCCATATTGATATTGTCATTTTCTAGATACTCAAATGAGATCAGACAATTCCTTTGCTCGGTAGCCCGGATTGTCAGATTCCGCCACAAACGGCAGTTCGTATATATTCTTTTCTTCTTCCTTTGCGGAATCGTTTTCTATGCGATTCTGCAATATCTTATCGAAGCCCGAGTGTCAACAGTTGGCATCAGATTCATGCAATATCAGATATTGGTTCAAAATTTACCGGAATTTGCATTTGGCGGATTGATTAATATATGGGATGAACTCTCTGGAGGCATTGACGCACACAGCGTGGTCATTCAATATGCCATACATTATGGTTACACAGGAATCGCGCTGTTTTTAATGCTTCAACTACAAATCGTAAAGAGAATAATGGATATGGTCAAGACGGGCGGTGATTTCAGGTTGCTCATGTTATCGGTGGGAATGGCTGCCGCACTACTTTGTGAGTCACTGCTAGGACCTGAGATCCCGGCCAAATGGATGCACTTGTGCTTGATTGTCCTCAATCTCACTTTTATAAATTGTTGCTGTACCGGTAAAAAACCATAAAGAGAACAAATCCTGACAGAACTTTCCGTCTGGTTTATTTTCAGATTCATAATGAATCCATTTATCATCGAATAGAATATCTGGCAGAAGAGTAAAAAATGCGCGTTGTAATAATAGATCCGCTTCTTTTGTATGTCCGCGGTGGTGCTGAGACCAACGACCTCAATCTCGGATCATCGCTTGAAAATAATGGCCATATTGTAAATTATATTGTTGGAGAAAAAGTTGATAGCGCCTGTTTCCCGATATCAAAGAGAGACAAGGATGTGCTCATCCCTACCTATTTTCCGAAAGATGATTTGCTCAACGCACATAATCTTTTGGGAAAATTTCTACGATTCATTTTTTATCTCGATTTCTCACGGCGCATTATTTTCAAGAAACCCGTTTCCCTAAAAAATGCTGACTTAGTGCTAATTACCGGTCGACCGATTGTATCTCTTAGTAAGTTTGTAACTAGATCTCCTGTCGTATACAGCATTCGAGGTAATATAGGTTACATCAACCGGTGGTTTTGCAGGTTGTCAGATGGTTTGATATTCTGGGGCGGGTGTGAAGCAGACAACCCTGATTCTTTTGCAAGAAATATTGCCTCTATAAAACTCGATCCGTGTGTGGATGACAAATTCTTTTACAAAGCGCCATCAGATATAGCATTGCGCAGTAAACTCCAGATGGGCGATCCTAACAGCCATGTGATCCTTTATGCAGGAAGGATAGAGCCGATAAAGCAGCTGCCGCATATGGTTTCTGCAATCAGAATTGCTGTTGGCAAAGGTTATAATATTAAAGTCGTTTTCATTGGAGATGGGTCGATGAAGAGGGAACTGGTCGTTCTTACAGACGAATTACTCCCCGGGCGAGTACTATTTGCAGGAAGCCAACCACCAAAGGTTGTCGGGGAGATGATGCGGGCGTCTGACGTGTTTATGCTGACATCTAGAACCGAGAATCATCCAATCGCCGCAAAAGAGGCTATCAGTTGCGGTTTGAATGTCATTGCTTACGATGTTGGCCGAATCAGGAAAATTATTGATCATTGGGATGCAGGAAGTGTTGTTGAAGCAGACGACATTGAGGGTTTGGCTTGTGAGCTTTGCAAGTGTTTGGAAGCTAATCAAAACAATAACAGGACAGAATCAAATAATAGATCAATGTTGGCTATGGAAACATGGCATGAGGTGGCAACAAGGCTTGCTGATTGGGTAGAAAATGAGTTCTACCAGAAAAGAAAGCCACATTCGTCATAAAAGAATGCAAAAATGGATAGAGCTTCTGGGATGGTAAGAGAAAAATTATTGCAACGTCGCGTTGTATTTTTGTGCGATCAAACTGTTGAAGTGCATTTTCCGGCTCATTTCAGTGATGTTTATCTGCAGCTCCTGCCAAAACGAGGCTGGGATGTTAGTCTATGGGCTTTTGCACTGGACACGGAATCTACCTTCTCAAGATCCCTAAAAGCTACAAAGAGCGTACGGTTATATCACAAACGACCTGGTAGCCTGTTCGGAAGAATTGCTTTATCAGGCCGGATACCTTTCGTAATTTATCGTTGGTACAAAACGATGAACTTGGCAGACTCAGATATAATCGTCGTTCACAATGATCCCGTGCTCGGACTGATCGCTTGGATATGGGCCAGAAAAACAAATGCGGCACTCATCTTTCGCGTCACGCACTTAATTCCTGAAAGTGTCGCCGCTATGGGGAGCAATATATTTTATCGCACTGTGGCCAATGTTGCGCAGTATCTGCGTGATTGGGTTATGCGTAGAAGCGATGCGGTTATGCCCACAAGCAGGGCAATGGCTTGTAAGCTTGAAAAAGATTCGAATATTCCCGGAGATATTATTCATCCGCTGGTTGCAACTGTGAACACAAGAATAAGCGCAAGCAATGGGGACGGAGAGTGTTTGGCGGCATATGATCGTGTGGCATCCCAGCTTTCGCTCCATGCATGCGATATTTGGTTGACTTATTTAGGAACGCTCGATCCCCAACGTCGCCCCAGCTTCTTGATCGACACGATTTATGAATTGAGAGCGATGGGCATGAATGCCGGTCTTTTAGTTCTTGGTGTGGTGCGGAAACAATCTCACATTAAGCGGCTGCAAGACTATGCAAAGGACCGCCGGGTGGAGGATTGTGTTGTCTGGTCAAAGCCTGTACCTGACAACTGTATTCCATCAGTCCTAAGACTCGTACACGTGGGGCTATGCCCATTTCCGATCGATCCGATATTGCGGACCAACTCTCCCCTGAAAACACTCGAATACATTAGAAGCGGTATACCGGTGGTTGTATCGCCGGTGCCGGATAGTATAGAGGTCGTTTCGAAAAGCGGTGCCGGAGTGGTTGCCGAGTATGATGCTCACTCTTTCGCAAAAGGAGCGTTTGAATTGGCTTCGGAATCAAAGGAACTGCGTGAGTCCAGAATGCAAAAGGCTATGGCGTGGCTTGCCGCAAATAGAGACATCGATGTTGCCTGCGACTTATTGATTAAAACTGGGGAACTGGCTGTCGCACACCGCAGGAAACAGGTTGCATAGTAAGACGACAGATCAGATTTAAGCATAAATTTTAAGGAATTCAAATGGAGAAATCTTTTAAGAATAAATCAGTCATGGTCACTGGAGCGTGTGGGACCATTGGCCGTGAACTGGTCCGGCAACTCCTGGAGCATTATGAAATTGGAGAAATCGTTGGTATTGATAATAATGAAAGCGAGTTGTTTTTTCTGGAACAGCGCTTTTCAAACTACGCGAATGCTACCTTCTTTTTAGCAGACATTCGGGATCGGGATAAGCTCATCCGTGTATCGCGCAATATGGACATTATTTTTCATACGGCTGCCTTCAAGCATGTTATCATGTGTGAACGATCTCCTTTTGAGGCCGTCCAGACCAACATCATCGGAATTCAAAACATCATTGCCGCCGCTTACCAGAATGGAATTGGAAGGGTGGTCTTTACCAGTTCAGACAAGGCGGTGAATCCTACTAATGTGATGGGGACCTCCAAACTAATGGGAGAGCGGTTGATCACTGCTGCAAACAGCAATGTTAGAGGCAAGGGACCACTATTTAGTTCAACCCGTTTTGGGAATGTACTGGGTTCGAGGGGATCCGTTATTCCAATATTCAGAGAACAAATCCGAAGAGGAGGCCCCGTCACGTTGACAGATCCGGAAATGACAAGGTTTGTCATGAGTGTGGAAGAGGCAGTCCAACTGGTTATCGACTCGGTCTTCCTCATGAAAGGAGGCGAGGTATTCATCACCAAGATGCCTGCTATAAGAATTAAAGACTTGGCCGAGATTATGATAAGAGAACTTGGCAAGGAGTTTGGTTTGGTTCCCGATCAGATACCAATAACGACGATTGGCACCAAACCGGGTGAAAAGATGTATGAAGAGTTGATGAGTATGGAAGAGACACGCCGCTCTATTGAACTACCGCAATACTTTTCAGTACTCCCCGCGTTTAAAGGGCTTTATAGAAACATAAAGTATGACTACCCCGAAATCATATCAGGGACCGTGACAAAACCCTATCATTCCGGAGACGGTGAATATCTCACTGTTCAAGCACTGCAAGAATTCTTAGAAAAAAACGGCCTGCTTCACGAAGATTTTAAACAATTTGAGAATCCTCAGGAACGTTACTGGCCCTGAATTTTATTATAGAATTTCTTTGTGAATCAAAAAAAGGGAAATTTACATGAGAGTTCTAATTCTAGGCGGTGATGGTTACTTAGGATGGCCCACTGCAATGAATCTCACCGCCAAAGGACATCAGGTGGCGGTTGTCGATAATTACCTGAGGCGGCGTCTGTGTCAGGAAATAGATGTGAGACCGCTTTTTATGGTCCCGAATTTGAACGAACGTGCCGAGCTTTGGGAACAAAAATCCGGCCAACATATTCCTGTCTACATAGGCGATCTTGCCGCATGGGATTTTATGTCAGAAACTTTCAGGGTATTTCAGCCTGAGGCTATTGTGCACTACGCCGAGCAGCCGTCTGCGCCTTTTTCCATGATGGATCGAAGGGCTGCCACATTGACGATCCAAAACAACCTGAATGTCACTGCCAATGTTGTTTTTGCGGTAAGGGAATTTGCGCCGGATGCCCACATCGTAAAAATTGGTACTATGGGTGAATACGGAACACCAAACATCGATATTGAAGAAGGGTGGATTGATATCGAGCACAAGGGGCGGAGACAGAAATTTCTCTATCCGAGACAAGCCGGGAGTCTCTATCACACGACCAAAATAATGGATACAGACTTGTTGTGGTTTTACGTCAGGATGTGGGGCCTGCGTGTTACAGATCTGATGCAGGGACCGGTTTATGGCTTGCAGACGGACGAAAATGAAAATGATCAAAATTTAATGCCGTTTTTTAATTATGACGAAGTATTTGGTACAGTCGTCAATCGGTTCGTGGTACAGGCGGTTGCAGACTATCCCCTGACAATATTTGGCAAAGGAGGCCAAACCAGGGGATATTTGGATTTGCGTGATACACTGCAGTGCGTGAGGTTATCACTTGAAAACCCGCCCAAATCAGGAGAATTGAGAATCTTCAATCAATTCGTAGAAACATTTTCAGTGAACGATCTTGCCAAGAGAATCAAGAAGGCGGGCAAGCAGTTAGGGCTTGAAGTAAAACTGAAATCGATCAAGAATCCCAGGGTGGAACTGGAAGACCATTATTATCGACCTGAACATACAGGTTTATTGGAATTGGGACTGCAACCGCACTATCTTTCGGATGAAGTCCTATGCAAAATGATAGAAATTGCAATAAAAAATAGGGAATCTATTAGAAAAGACACAATTTTCAGAGGCGTTCAATGGAAATAGATGCACTTTAACTGGAAATTTAAGGAGGCATAATGAAACAATGGCAGAGATGTAGTTATGAAATGGAATGAAAAACAGCCGATCAGGTACTTGATCACTGGCGGGTGCGGATTTATCGGGTCTAATTTTATTCGGCATTTACGCAAGAAGGCCCCCCAAAGTCAAATTCGCGTACTGGACAATTTGTCGGTCGGCAGCACTGATGATCTTGCCAATGTATGCCAATTCGAACAAAATGTCATTTCAAATGATAACCGCTCCATCCAGGATTTTAAAGAGAAAGTCCAGTTGGTTGTCGGCGATATCAGAAATTATGAAACATGCGTGATCAGCGCTCAGGGCGTAGATGTCATTATTCATCTGGCCGCCAATACGGGTGTGGCGCCATCTGTTGAGAATCCCAGAACCGACATGGAAACCAATGTCATCGGTGTGTTCAATATGCTGGAGGCTGCTCGCAAGGTCAATGTAAGACGTTTTGTTTTTGCATCTTCAGGAGCCCCGATTGGTGAGGTCGAACCTCCTATTCACGAAGAGCTGGCTCCACATCCTGTCTCTCCATACGGTGCAAGTAAACTGGCTGGAGAAGGTTACTGTTCAGCCTTTTACAGAACGTATGGTCTTGAGACAGTTTCACTTCGATTTGGAAATGTGTATGGACCTGGTTCCGAACATAAAAGTAGTGTTGTAGCAGAATTTATTCGCAATGCACTGACGGGAGAATCCCTTGAGATTTACGGGGATGGCAAGCAGACACGTGATTTTATTTTTATTGACGATTTGATCGAAGCTATCATGTTGTCGTGCGTATCGCCAGAAATAGGTGGGGAAACGTTTCAGATCGCCTCAAATCGTGAGACCACCATAACGGAATTGGTTGATCTCCTTTTGCATCTCCTGAAACGGTTCGGTTTAAGTAATATAAACGTTGTCACGGCTGATCCGCGCCAAGGGGATGTCAAACGCAACTTTTCCGACACCAACAAAGCAAAGAAACGACTTGGATGGACACCGATATTCGATTTAGAAAAGGGGTTGAAAAGGACAATTTCCTGGTTTTTGAATCGTCAGTAAGAGAGCTGATGGGACCCGAGCCAACGTGTTTATTCTATGCGTAAAAAACTCAAAATTCTTTTTATAGTGACTGAAGATTGGTATTTTTACTCACATCGCATGGCTGTGGGTAAAGCTGCGATGCGGAATGGATATGAAGTTTGGCTCGCCACGCGTGTAAAAAATCATGGAGATCTTATAAGCAGGGAAGGAATCCATCTTTTACCGTTACAGGAATTCAACAGAAAACTGGAAAACCCTTTCTCCGAATTCCGGAAATTCAGTGAATTGTTGAAAGTATTGCGTCGTTTGCAGCCTGATATATTGCACAACGTTGCTATGAAGCCTGTTGTCTTTGGTACGCTTGCCGCTCATATAGTAGGCGTGCCTACGATTGTTAACGCACTCGCAGGCATGGGATTTCTATTTATATCTTCACATCCGACTATAGGCCTCTTGCGTCGGCTATTCATTCTCAGTCTCAGAATTTTAATGCGATCCAATCGAGTCGGTATGATCGTCCAAAATGAAACCGATCGGCGACTACTGATAAGTGAGCGCATCACGTCGGAGCATCAGATTGCTTTAATTCGTGGCAGCGGTTTTGATCCTGCAATATTTCGTTTTGAGCCTGAAGACGCAACGGGCCTTCCAATTGTTATACTGCCGTCACGGATGCTAATAGATAAAGGGGTTGAGCAATTCGTTGATGCTGCTCGATTTATAAATCACAAAAGGCGTGTAGCGAATTTCGTTTTAGTAGGACAACCGGATGAAGACAATCCTGCGTCGATCCCCCGTGCAAGATTGCAAGCGTGGCATAGGGAAGGTGCGGTAGAATGGTGGGGGCACAAAAACGCCATGTCGAATGTCTTTGCCCAATCCAACATCATATGCCTGCCCTCTTACAGAGAGGGATTGCCTAAAGTGCTGGTCGAAGCGGCAGCTTGTGGTCGAGCCATTGTGACCACCGATGTTCCTGGCTGTAACGATGTTGTACACCATGGCGTAAATGGATTATTGGTGCCTCCAAGAAGTTCACGTAGATTAGCGTCTGCGATACTAAAATTGATCCGCAATCCTCAACTTAGAGAAAAAATGGGAAAAAATGGCAGACAACGAGTGTTGAGCACTTTTTCCGAATCCGCTGTAACCGATGATACTTTAAAGTTTTACGACCATATGACCTGTCGCGCCTATAACCCCTGCCGATTCGCAAGTTCGACGGAAAACGCTTTATTGTGTTCAGACGCTGCTGAGGAGCCTTCCGTTTGAAGCGGGTATTGATTACAGGCGCTAATGGTTTTATAGGCCAAGCAATGTGCAATCATCTGCTGGCACAGGAGTGGCAGGTTCTTGGTGCCATTCGTCGAAGCGATAGCCGTTGCGATCTGCCCAAAGGTACCTTGGCGTGTGTAGTGGGAGAAATTGGACCGCATACGCATTGGGATCGTTTTTTGAGGAATGTGGATACTGTCATTCATTTAGCCGCCAGGGTTCATCATCCAGAGGACAAATCACAAGCGATCGTAAAAAAATATCATGAAACAAATACGATAGGGACGGGGAGACTTCTGAAGGCAGCCATAAACTCAAAGGTGCGACGCTTTATTTTCGTTAGTTCTGTCAAGGTAAACGGCGAGGGAAGAGATAGACCTTATCGAGAAAACGATCCACCGGCGCCAGTTGATGCTTATGGAACAACAAAAGCAGATGCAGAGAATCTGGTGAATTTTTCCTGGAAAAAGGCAAAAATCGAAACCACCATTCTCAGACCACCTCTGGTATACGGAAAGGGTGTCAGGGCGAATTTTCTTCAGCTGATGAAACTGGTTGAAAAAGGCATGCCGATGCCCTTTGCTGCGATCGACAGTCAAAGAAGTTTTATCTACTTGGAAAATTTGATTCATGCCATTGACACCTGCATTTCACATAGACATGCTGTTGGAAAAACATTCCTGGTTTGCGATGATGAAACAATGGCTATACCGGATCTCATTGGGCGACTATCACGTGCGATGGGCAAGCAAGCACGACTATTCGCTGTCCCAAAAGGTCTGCTATCTCTGTTGGAACGAGTACCCGGAGCCGGTTCTTCGATATCGAAGGTAAACAGGGCATTGATCGTCGACAACAACAAAATTAGAGAAGAACTGGGATGGAACCCCTTATACAGTGTTGATGAAGGTATTAGAGAAACTGTCAAGTGGTATTTGGGACATGCTTCGTATGGTTGCGACCGGTAATGATGAGATACGAGCAAATAAAACGATGGTTTGACGTTACTTTAGGCGTTGTGCTTCTCGGAATATGCGCCTTTCCAATGCTACTTATCATGATCGCAATCAAAAGGACGTCCGTTGGCCCCATTCTGTTTTGGTCATCTAGAGTCGGAATCGACAACCATCTATTTCGGATGCCCAAGTTTAGAACCATGCGAATCGATACACCTCCGATGGCAACACATCTCCTTAAGAATCCTGAAGCTTATGTAACCAGTATCGGAGTTTTCCTGCGAAAAACAAGTCTGGATGAACTGCCTCAGCTGATAAGTGTTATCAAGGGAGACATGAGCATAGTCGGCCCCCGACCGGCCCTTTACAACCAGGATGACCTGGTAAGTCTCAGAACCGCACGTGGAATTCATCGAATCCCTCCAGGGGTGACTGGATGGGCCCAAATTAATGGCAGAGACGAATTACCGATTCCAGTAAAGGTCGGTTTCGATGAATATTATCTTAATCGTCACTCCATGGCATTTGACATTAAAATTGTCGCTTTGACAATCTTTAAAGTCGTCAGGAAAGAAGGCGTCAATCATTAAACAACAGCCAGTGATTTGAATGGAAAAGAAAAAAATAAATAAAAACCTGTTGACCATAATCTTTTTGGATCTTCTTATTTTTTGGGGGTCTATCTACGTAAGCTATTTGCTTCGATTTGATTTTTCCATACCCAAACCATTTCTAATAAGTTTGATCAAAGTACTGCCCTATATACTTGTCGCAAAACTGGTCATTTTCTACTTTTTCGATCTATACCGAGGTATGTGGCGCTATACGAGCATTGTCGATTTGATGAATATTCTCAAGGCGACCACACTCAGTTCAATGTTCATAATGAGTGGCTTGCTGATGATGACAAGGTTTAAAGGGTTTCCAAGGAGTGCTTATCTTATAGACTGGTTTCTTACGATCTTGCTTGTTGCCGGACTTAGGATGACAGTACGTTTTTGTTTCCAATTTTCAGAACAAAGGGTGGGCTTTGGATTCATCGCAGATGCCGTTAGCAACCTCATCAGGAAGGAGAAGCGAAAGGCCAAGAATTTGATTATCATCGGGGCCGGCAGTTGTGGAGAAATTATTCTTAGAGAAATGATCAATAACTCGGTACTCAATTATCGCGTTCTTGGATTTTTAGATGATAATCCCGCAAAACACGGAAAGAAAATCCACGGGATTAGGGTGCTTGGCGCAGTAGAGCAGATCGATCAGTTCGTGAGAGCCTATTCTGCCGATGAGATTTTGATAGCCATACCATCGGCTAGTGCCAAACAGATGCGTAGGATTGTTCGATTATGTAAAAAAACCGAAATCACATATAAAACACTTCCCAATTACGGTGAACTGATCAATGGCAGCATCACGGTCCATTCTATCCGCGAAGTGGCTTATCAGGATCTAATTGGAAGAGAGGTCGTAAAACTGGATGAGATCAGTATTAAGAAGGGGATTGCCGGGCGCGTTATACTGGTAACCGGAGCTGCCGGTTCAATTGGCTCGGAGCTATGCCGTCAGTTGTGCCGGTACGATCCTGAGAAAATTGTGCTCTTCGACCGGGCGGAAAGCCCGTTGTACAATTTAGAGTTGGAACTTTCAAAAACGTTCCCCACAGTGGTTCTGCATCCGATCTTGGGAGATATTCTAAACACGGGACAATTGGATCGAGCTTTCAGTGATCATGAACCTAAGCTTGTGTTTCATGCGGCTGCTTACAAGCATGTCCCTGTGCTGGAACTTCAACCATGGAATGCGGTTGGTAACAATATCCTTGGCACCATGAACGTTGTAAATTCTGCCAAAGCAAACGGTGTCGAACGATTCGTATTTGTCTCAACAGACAAGGCAGTGCGGCCGACCAATGTTATGGGAGCCACCAAACGTGTGAGTGAAATGCTCGTCCAATGCCAGAAAGCTGAAAAAAACAACACAACACTTTTTATGACGGTACGCTTCGGTAATGTGGTGGGCAGTGTGGGCAGTGTGGTGCCTCTTTTCAGAAAACAGATTGCCAATGGAGGCCCTGTAACGGTAACACATCCGGAGGTGACCAGGTTTTTCATGACCATTCCGGAGGCAAGTCAATTGATCCTCGAAGCAAGCACAATGGGAAACGGGGGGGAAATATTTATACTGGACATGGGGACGTCCATTAAAATTGATGACATGGCTAAGGATTTGATCCGTCTTTCCGGTTTTGAGCCGGATGTGGACATTTCCATTGAATATACCGGGCTCCGCCCTGGTGAGAAACTGCATGAAGAGCTAATAGACAAAGATGAGGGCCTTCTCCCCACCACCCATGAGAAAATCCTTGTGCTCGAGAGCAGGTCCTGCGACCTGAATTGGTTAACCGAAAAGATTGACAGGCTTGCTGACTTAGCTGTCAAGCAGGATGTCTCTGGCATCAAAACGACTTTAAAGCAAATTGTTTCAGAATACACAATTTCATCCGAGAAATTAAAACATGATTCCACGAGTGATTCTTTAAAAATCCTGACCTTTCCAGGAGCCAAGATTGGAAAATAGCAGGAAAGAAAAGAAAACTGTAACTGTCAGAGTTGCTACTGGAATCATAGATGGGGCTTTATATTAGAAATGGAAATTCATGGAGACTTAAACTGCCATAATTCAAAAGCACATAAAATTGCATTGTTTATTCTTAATTTCCCGTTGATATGGTCAGCTACTGGCATGTTTTGGTTTCCCAAAGGGGTCAACTATGTCCCACCATTAGTAATTGCTGCCTTTATATCATCGTTTTTTGTATTTGGATTCAAAGGGGTTCTTCGGCATTTAAAAACTAATCTTTTTGCTCTATTAGTATTTGCCATTTCTGCTTATAATATCTTCCAGTACCAATATCACGGAAGTAGCTCTCAAGAATTGAGAGCTTTCATCACATGCTTTGTATTTGTTGTTTGTTTTAACAGAATGGTGTTAAAGAGAAAACATATCTTTGCATTAATTTTTGTCGCATCGTGCGGTGTTTTAGTCACAACGGGAATACAATCATTCTATTTCTCTATATCGCGTGCACATGGTTTTATAAATCCGATTGTTTTTGCCACTTATTGTGCTTCTATTGCAGTTATGTGTTTCTGTATATTTTTGCACCTAAAAAATTTTAAATCCGGAAAATTATTTTTTGTTTTATTTCTTTTGTTAATAATATCTACACTATTAACAGGATCGCGAGGGGTGTGGTTAGCTTTGGCCACATCAGTTGTAATAATTTCAAGTTTTAAATTTAAAAGATCTATGCTGTCACCAAAAAAAACAATTGCCGTACTTTCCTTAGCTATTTTGATCTTTGCAATTATTCTTTATCCTCTAATCATCAAGCGTATTCAAAAGACAACTTTTCAATTGAAGCAAATTAAATCCGGAGAAATGAACAACTCTATAGGTGCCAGAATCCAACTATGGTCATCCGCTATAGAGCTTGCAGTGATTTCTCCTGTCTTGGGGCTCGGGGACTCGCATTCAACTGAATTACATGATTTATATCTTAAGGGTGCTATCAACAAAAAAGTACTACAATATACACACTACCATAACATATTTTTAGATACTTTGGTGAAAAAAGGTATAATTGGATTAATTTTGCTTCTTGCACTGTACATTTACCCATTGATTGTTTCCATTAGAAATACCAACAGTTCTTGGCGTAAAGACATTTCTTTAGGACTGTTTATTATCTATTTGGTAAGCGGGTTGACTGATGTACCTATGAATCACGATAAAACAATTTATCTATATGTATTTTTTATATTGGCTGTAGCATTTCCTATAGGCCAAAAAAATGGTCTATGCTTGGAAAATTCTGGAATTGGATCCTGATTAAAAGATTTTATTCATGATAGAGATTTACATAATTAACCTTGAGTGTTCAGAGGCCCGCAGGAAAAATGCATTGTTTCAAGCAGACACAATGGGTTTGGAAATAAGAATTTTTAAAGCTATCGATGGCAAACGCCAAGACCATCCTTTGTTCAAAAATTACGATGACAATCTGAGGATGAGAAAAAAAGGCAAATCAATGACGCCAGCGCAGATCGGCTGTTTTGCCAGTCATTATCTACTCTGGGAAACATGCGCCAAGCGTTCAGAACCGGTCATTATACTAGAAGACGATGTTGATATATTCAATGATACTTTTTTAAAATTTTATCAATCTGTTCGTCTTCTGAACAAGAAATATGAATGTGTCAGGCTGTTTGACAACAAGTCCAAACATCATCGCGCAGTTGCAGTTGAACGGATGAATGGTTTGGAAATTGCGAAGTTTACAAAAGGACACATGGGGACTACTGGATACTATTTAAACCCAAACGGTGCGAAGAAATTTATTAGAGGAGCGAAGAACTGGTTTCTGCCCGTTGACATTTACATGGATCGCTTTTGGGATCATCATGTTGAGTGTTATGGTACGATTCCTGCTTGTTTGACTAATGATACAAAATTCCATTCTACAATTGCTTCTGATAGAGCAAAATCAGAAAAGCGTTCATTGGAAGTCAAAGTGCAGAGAGAAATATTCTCTGCTTGCGAGCAAATTCGTAGAAGAATACACAATTTGAAATTTCAGACGAGCCTTTTTTGGGGTGATTTGAAAAACAATTTCAGATCCCATCAATAACCTTAGAAAATTGCGGTTTAAAATAAATTACATTCTGGATCCTATCTCAAATAATTCCAGACACTATGGATATGATATTCGAGTAATGGAGAGAATAAAACAATCATCGTATAGTCAACGCCATATCGGCACGGATGGATAGCAGAAAGCCCGTTTGAATGGCGCCCTCATTTTTGGGTATTTGATCGCTCAACATGAATCCCAGATAACCGTTAAAAATTATAATGGTATTCAACTGATAATCAAAGAGGAATAAATTACTCTAAAATTATTGGACAAGCCCATGAAGCAAAGTGAGTCAAGGCAACCGTTAAATCATATAGACAATCTGGAGCAATTAATACAAAAAGGGACTAAGGTTCCTGAGCCCAAGAGTGTCTATGTCGGAGAAGATGTAGACATCGAGCGAATTTCAGGAGAGGGCGTAACGCTTTACCCAGGGACGAGGATTTGCGGGAAATCTTCATTTATTGCGAAGGGTGCCCAGATTAGTGCCGAGGGGACAGCAACCATTCTCAACTGTTATATTGGCCCATATGCAGAACTGAAGGGCGGTTTTTTTAATGAATCGGTATTTTTAGCAAAAACCAGTTGCGGGCTGGGATCCCATGTCAGGGAAGGGACAATTTTGGAGGAGCAAGCCAGCATCGCCCATACAGTCGGGTTAAAACAGACGATACTTTTCCCTTTTGTCACCCTTGGAAGTCTTATCAATTTCTGTGATTGTTTTATGTCCGGCGGCACTGGGCGACAAAACCACAGTGAAGTGGGTAGTTCCTATATTCACTTCAATTTTACCCCCAATCAGGACAAGGCAACGCCGTCTCTTATAGGTGATATCCCCAGAGGGGTTATGCTCAACCAGTCCCCTATTTTCCTGGGAGGGCAGGGGGGGTTAGTGGGCCCCAGTCGGTTGGAATTTGGCACTGTGATAGCCGCTGGGACTATCAACCGAAAAGATCAGCTGAAAGAGAACCATCTTGTATTGGGGGAAAAATCGCGTAGCGGCAGTGTGCCATATTCTACCGGCACCTACTACAATCTCAGACGTATTTTGCGTAACAATATAATATACATCGGAAATTTATATGCTTTGCGGCAGTGGTACATTCATGTCAGGTCCCAATTTACCGGGGACGATTTCGCACCGGAACTATTCGATGGACTAAAATCAACGCTAATGCTCGGCATATCAGAACGCATCAAACAACTTGGTCGCCTTGCTGACAAATTGGCGGAAACAAATGCCCATGATGGAATTCAGCACGATTTTCCGAAGGCCTGGCAAAAAATCGAATCCCGATTTGAGGCGCTGATCGACTTTTCTGGGAATGATGACGAAAGGGAGTCTTTCTTGGAGCAGATCGCGCGCCTAATAGGCCACCAAGGTAAAGACTATCTACGTGTGATAAAATCACTGGACATGAATCAAAGGCAAGCAGGTACCGGGTGGCTTGATGAGATTGTTTCTAAAGTGGTACAAGAGACCTCGCAGTGCGTAACTTCCTTGGCTAAACGGCCTTAATAAAATTGTAAAGTGAGACTTCACGGTTATGGAAAGACTGTTTGGTACTGACGGAATCCGCGGGGTCGCCAATCGTTATCCGATGGATACCGAAACCGCATTGGCGGTAGGCCGGGCGGTAGCACTCCATTTTGGTGATGCACACCGATCGAAACCACACGTTGTAATCGGTCAGGACACACGTTTATCCGGGGATATGATTGCCAGGGCAGTTGCTGCGGGGGTTTGTTCGGCGGGTTTTGATGTCATGCCTCTGGATATATTGCCAACACCGGGCATTGCCCACATGGCGAAAGCGACAGGGGCTGCCGGCGGCATTGTGATTTCGGCGTCTCACAATCCGTATGAGGATAATGGGATAAAAGTCTTTGACGGTAAGGGGTATAAACTGTCGGAGGAGGCCGAAGCAAATATCGAGGCCATGGCACTGGGCGAAGTCCTGAACCAGGCGCTACCACCGTCGGACAAGGTTGGCAGGGTTCAAAGAATCAGAGAGCCAGGTGTTCAATATATCCAGTTTCTGAAAAGGGCCCTCAACCATCCTGAGTTCAATTCCCTGAATATTGTTCTTGATTGCGCCAATGGGGCCACATACAAAGTGGCGCCATTGTTATTCCAACAACTGGGTGCCCACATCATTCCACTGTTCTGTGAACCCGACGGAACCAATATCAATGCCGGCTGCGGGTCTCAGCATCCTGAAATCCTGGCTCAAACGGTGGTGGATCAAAAGGCCGATATCGGTTTGGCGTTTGACGGCGATGGCGATCGCCTCATCGCGGTAGATGAAACCGGCCGTGTGCTCACCGGTGATCAGATCATGGCCATCTGTGCCAAGGATCTCAATAAAAAAGGGGTGCTTTCGAACAAGCTGGTCGTGAGTACGGTGATGAGCAATATGGGCCTGGGGGCTGCGCTAAAAGAGATGGGCCTTCGGTGGTGCGCAGCGCAAGTTGGAGATCGTCACGTCATGGAGATGATGAAGGCCGAAGGGGCTATGTTGGGCGGTGAAGACTCCGGCCACATGATATTTCTAGACACACATACCACTGGAGATGGGATGATGGCCGGTTTGAGGCTGCTGGAGGCCATGCAATCGGAGAGGCAGCCGCTTTCGCAATTGGCCAGGGTCATGACCGTGTTCCCCCAGGAGCTGATCAATGTGGATGTCAACAGCAAGCCTGAACTAAGTGGCTTGCCACTCGTTAAAGAGACCATAGCCGATGTGGAAGCGAAACTCGGCGATCGAGGACGGGTGTTGGTGCGCTATTCCGGCACCCAGAATATGTGTCGGGTGATGGTGGAGGGACCGACCCAAAAAGAGACCCGGAACTATTGCCATCAGATTGCCAATGCGGTCAAACAGGCCATCGGATAACAGAAGGGAAAACTCTCACAAAAAGCAACGGGCTGATGTCGAGGGTGAGTTGCGCTTGTGATGACCCTCATTAAGAAACAAAGAAAGCCTCTGGAGCCGAATCTACGTGCACCAGAGGCTTTTCTGTTTTAATTTTAAGATGTTTAGATCGCACCAATCTTAACGTCGATTGCCCCCCAAGATCATCAGCAGGTACTGGAACATGAGAATAAAATCCAGATAGAGCTTCAATGCGCCGATGATCGCACCTTTTCGCACAACCCCGGCATCCAGTCCGGCCGGTTGGCTCAGTGCCATGGCCTTGATCTGCTGGGTGTCATAGGCGGTCAGGCCGGCGAACACCAGTACGCCGATATAGCTGATGATCATCAGCATACCGTATGAGCCGATAAAGATATTGACTACCGATGCGATAAGTATCCCGATGACGCCCATGAAAAGAAAGCTTCCAAGGCCGGTCAGGTCGCGTTTGGTGGTCCAGCCGTAGATGCTGAGGGCGAGGAACATCGCTGCACAAATGAAGAAGGTCGAGGCGATTGTCTCACCGGTATACATGATCAATAACAGTGACAGTGTCGCACCGTTTAGTGCGCTGTAGACCATGAACATTCCTGTTGCTGTGGTTGCTTGAAGCTTCTGGATGCGCGCGGAAAGGATGAACACCAGCGCCAGTTCGCCGATGAAAAAGAGCCAACGTGCTTGATAGACAAATTTGAGTGCCGACTCATTGTGGGTCACAAAATAGGCCACAACGCCGGTAAGGGCCAATCCAAGGGCCATCCAGTTATAAACGCCGCGAACGAATGCGTTAACTCGGGTTTTAACCTCAGTTTGAGTCATGGAGTACGGTTGGGGCTGCATGAAAGAATCCTCCTCTTTGCGTTTTTGAACTGGCGTCAATATAAACACAACTTTCTTTCATTACAAGGGGAAAGCTGTTATAGATTCTTTCAATCTTCAGTGCTGCCGATGCTCGATTTTTAAAGGAATTCAGTTCAATTATGGCGATGCGTCATGCTTGCGTGTTTGGGGGGACGGAATGAAACCCGAGCAACTCTATCAGGAATTGAAGCACCTGGCTGAAAAGTTAAACCTGACCGTTTCAGAACAGAATTTTCGTAACACCGGTATCCATGTCAAAAGCGGATACTGCAAAGTCAAGGGAGAGGATCATTGCATCATCGACAAACACCTTCGTGTGAATCAAAAGATGGAGGTGTTGGGAGAGTGCCTCTGCGCGTTGCCCCATGAAACGATTTATGTCATTCCAGCGGTGAGAGAGTACATTGATCGCTTCAAGTCGTTCAGCGAGACCCACGGGGAGTCCGATAGTGAGGATCAGCAACCTTCTGATTAAAAGTTTACATAATATATCTTATCAGACACTAGTGATATTATCATTAGATCCACGAAAAACTTTCTATTTTTAATCTATTCCCATAATTCCCAGGCCATGCATCGGAGTGCGACAATTGGATCACGAAAACAGTCATGCCTCCAGACAGATTTTCACTGTCTCCCAATTGACCAAGAAAATTAAATCGCTACTTGAGAAAAACTTCTCTATGATATGGATATCTGGAGAAGTTTCAAACCTGAGAATGCCGTCATCAGGACACTCCTATTTCACTTTAAAAGATGAAAAGGCTCAAATTCCCTCCGTGATGTTTCGTGGCCAGCTTCGTCAACTACGGTTCGAGCTCGAAGATGGAATAAATATTATCGGTTTGGGGCGCATCAGCGTGTATGAGCCGCGAGGGAGTTATCAAATCATACTTGAGTACGCCGAGCCCAAAGGTGCGGGAGCGTTGCAACTCGCTTTCGAGCAGACCAAGCAAAAGCTGGCCGCGGAAGGCCTGTTCGATGCCGAGCGTAAAAAGCCTTTACCTTTTTTGCCCCATACCGTTTGCGTCATCACCTCGCCCACTGGCGCTGCGATTCAAGACATTTTGAACATTATCTTGCGACGGTTTTCAACAATCTGCATCAAGGTACTGCCGGTCCGTGTGCAGGGTGCCGCTGCTCCTGATGAGATCGTTGCTGCGCTTCAGCTTGCCAAACAGAAAATAGTGCCGGATGTAATCATTTTGGCAAGGGGGGGCGGCTCTATAGAAGATCTGGCCGCTTTCAATTCAGAATCTGTTGCAAGGGCCATCTATGAGTCTGATATCCCAATCGTATCAGCCATCGGCCATGAAACAGATTTTACCATAGCGGACTTCGTGTCAGATGTTAGAGCGCCCACTCCATCGGCAGCCGCAGAACTCGTTGCGCCAGTGAAAGTCGAGCTTTTGTCCCGCTGTCTGGAGTTGAGGCAGCGTTGCTATAAATCGATCTCACAGATCGTTTCAGCCTATGAGGGGAGACTTGATCGGCTGCTGCGGGGCATGGTTCATCCTGTTAAAAAGGTCGAGGCGTTTCAGCAGCGCATCGATGAAATGCTGGGGCGACTTGGGAGGGCGAAAAGTGGGTTGATACGCGATCAGCACGCAAAATTGAACGAGATTCACTTCAGGTTGAAAAACTGTGCCCCTTCGTCGCATCTTCAAAAGATTCGATCGAAAGTTGAATTATTGTTATTCAGGATATTGAAATCTAATGAAAAGTACAATCTTTCCCTTCATGATCATCTTGGTGGGCTGAATGCCAAACTGCGCACTCTCAATCCCAAGGCTGTTTTAGAGCGTGGGTATAGTATTACGAGATGTTTGCCCGATCTGGAGGTCGTAATGGACGCAAGCGAGGTGCAAAGTGGCCAATCGTTGGAAATCCTGCTTGCTAAAGGAAAGATCAAAGCCAAAAGCGAATGATGGCGTCAAATAGGGTAAACGAAAAGATTGGGATCTGATACGTGCAAAACATGACAAATAAAAAGATGCAAGGACGGCACGAATGAGCAAACTATCATTTGAAAAGGCACTCGAGCGGCTGGAATCCATTGTTCAGGAGATGGAATCGGGTGAATTATCGCTTGAAAATGCTTTAAAAAAGTTTGAAGAAGGGGTGAAGCTGTCGCATTTTTGCACCCAAAAACTGAATGAAACTGAAAAGAAAATTACACTATTAATGGAACAGAGCGACGGAACCGTGGTTGAGAAGCCTTTCGGCGAAACGGATCAGGATGAGATAGATGGCTGAGCCTGCTAAAGCCACATTCAAGCTCAAAGCCTATCTTGCCTCACAACGGCAGGTGGTGAACAGCGCCCTGAATAGACATCTGTCTCACCTACCAGATTCGTCCAAAATGACTGCCCCCATCACCTACGCATTATCGGCTGCCGGAAAACGGGTGCGGCCTATTCTTTGCCTGGCTGCATGCAGCGCGGTCGGGGGAGCGTCCGAAATGGCACTGCCCGCAGCCTGTGCTTTGGAAATGATCCACACCTACTCCCTGATCCATGACGACCTCCCGGCTCTGGATAACGATGACCTCAGGCGCGGAAAACCGACCTGCCATGTACAGTTTGACGAGGCCACCGCCATTTTAACCGGTGACGCGCTATTGAACATGGCGTTCGAGACACTCTCTATAGCCGGTGCAGAACAGCCGTCCTCGAACGCTCAACTATGGATAGAGGTCGTCCGGATCATCTCAAAAGCCTCAGGTTGCCTCGGGATGATAGAGGGCCAAGCCAGGGATCTTTCGTATGAGGGTGTCAGGATCGGTCAGAGGCGATTAGAAGAGATGCATCGAATGAAAACCGGTGCTTTGATCGAAGCGGCCGTCCACGCCGGAGCCGTGTTGGGACGTGGCAGCGATGTTCAGATCGAAGGGTTGAAAACCTATGCCAACCATATCGGACTCGCCTTTCAGGTCAAGGACGATATTCTCAATATTCAAGGTGATCCGGATGTTTTGGGAAAAGCGGTGGGAACGGATGAATCCAGACAAAAAAACACCTACCCTGCCCTTCTGGGCCTTGAACCATCAAAGGCCTATGCTTTACAGCTCATAGCAGATGCCTTGCGGGCACTGGATATTTTTGATAACAACGCAGACCCCTTGCGGGCCATTGCACAATACATCGTGGATCGAGAACGATAGATTTCAGGAGTAACATACGTTGAGTTTACTCGAAGGCATAGAGTCTCCGGCCGATCTGAAACAGTTGCCACGTCAAAAGCTTCCGGATCTGGCAGCGGAGATTCGACGCATCATCGTTGACGTGGTCTCCAAAAACGGAGGACATCTGGCGTCAAGCCTTGGTGCGGTCGAACTGGCTATCGCGATCCACTACGTGTTTGACACCCCTCGGGACAAGGTGGTGTGGGATGTCGGTCACCAAGCCTACGCGCACAAGCTACTCACAGGTCGGCGCAGCTGCTTCAATTCATTGAGACAGCATGGCGGCCTTTCCGGTTTTACCAAACGCAGCGAAAGCGTTTACGATAGCTTCACCACTGGGCACAGCAGTACTTCGATATCAGCCGCCTTGGGTATGGTTTGCGCCAATCGTCTGAGGGAAAAGAGCTCCAAGGTGGTGGCCGTTATCGGCGATGGATCGATGACCGCAGGCCTGGCCTACGAAGCGCTCAACCAGGCCGGGGATCTTCACAAGGACCTCATCGTCATCCTGAATGACAACGATATGTCCA
The DNA here is from genome assembly GCA_963668675.2 of uncultured Desulfatitalea sp. Classification (GTDB taxonomy): domain Bacteria; phylum Desulfobacterota; class Desulfobacteria; order Desulfobacterales; family Desulfosarcinaceae; genus Desulfatitalea. Next base: position 823,482 of record CAXXMB010000001.1, read on the forward strand.
TTGCACGCAACGTCGGAGCCGTATCGTCCCTGTTAAGTCGCACCTTCTCGGACCAGCGCTTGCAGACGTGGCGCAAGGAGTTTGGTGAGTTTCTCAAATCACTGCCCAAAATCGGCGACAACATTTACCACTGGGCCAAGCGATCCGAAGAGTCCTTTAAATCATTCGTTACACCGGGCATGCTGTTCGAGGCGTTTAACTTCGACTATTTTGGTCCCATCAACGGTCACAACCTGAACCACCTGATATCCATCCTGCAGAACATTAAAACATTGAAAGACCCTGTGCTGCTGCATGTCACAACGACCAAGGGCAAGGGGTACGCCCAGGCAGAGAAGAATCCCGTCTATTTCCACGGTGTCGGCTGTTTTGATGTCGCAACAGGAAACAGCACTGCGCCCGAGTGTATCACCCCCACGTACACATCGGTTTTCGGCAATTTCATGGTCAAGCTGGCCCGGGAAAACGAGAAAGTGGTCGCAGTGACAGCCGCCATGCCCGAAGGAACCGGGTTGGCCAAATTTGCCCAAAAATTTCCAGACCGGTTCTTCGATGTGGGTATTGCAGAACAGCACGGCGTTACCTTTGCGGCCGGGATGGCGACAGAGGGATTCCGACCTGTGGTGGCGATCTACTCGACCTTCCTTCAGCGAGCCTTCGACCAAATTGTCCACGACGTCTGCATCGAACGCCTCCCGTTGGTTTTCGCCATAGACCGCGGAGGCCTGGTAGGTGAAGACGGACCCACTCACCATGGCCAGTTCGACCTCTCCTATTTGCGCAGTCTGCCCAATATGGTGGTGATGGCACCCAAGGACGAAAATGAGCTTTGCCGCATGATGGCTACCGCCATAAAACACGACGGCCCCATAGCGATAAGGTATCCAAGGGGAATGGGCGTCGGCGTACCCATAGAGGAGAGCCCTGAACCGCTGATCATTGGCAAATCCGAGATTCTGACCCGGGGAGACGACCTGCTCATACTGGCGATCGGAAATATGGTGTCCACTGCAATGGCGGCAAGAGAATCGCTTGAGGCGGAAGGCGTTCACGCCACGCTCGTCAACTGCCGATTCGTCAAACCATTGGACACGACCACCATAACCCGCCTGGTCCGAAAGATTCCCTTCGTGATTACCATAGAGGAGAATACCCTTACCGGAGGATTTGGAAGCGCGGTGATCGAGACGCTCTGCGACGAAGCCGTCAATCCGTTTTTTATTAAGCGCATCGGCCTTCCAGATCGCTTTGTCGAGCACGGATCGGCATCGGTATTACGCTCGACATACGGCTTAGATCGGCAGAGTATCGTCGATGCCGCGAGGGAACTTTTTGAACAACATGCGCCATCTAAAAACATCAGTGTGCTGGCACGGCACAAGTAAGCCTTTTTGGCATGCCCGTTAAAAAACGTTTGGACATTTTGCTGGTCGATAAAGGATTGGTTGCCACCCGTCCGAGGGCCAAAGCGTTGATCATGGCCGGTAAAATCCTTGTGGACGGACAGCCCAGCGACAAACCCGGAGTGGCGATCTCCGTCGACGCGTCGATCGACGTCAAAGGGGAGGATCTCCCCTATGTGAGCCGGGGCGGACTGAAATTGGCAGCTGCATTAGAATCGCTCTCCCTTGAGATCGACCAGTGGGTATGCCTCGATGTGGGTGCTTCAACCGGAGGTTTTACCGATTGCATGTTGCAGCGCGGGGCCAAACGGGTCTATGCGGTCGATGTGGGATACGGTCAACTGGCCTGGTCGCTGCGCCAGGATCCGCGCGTAATCCCTATTGAACGCACCAACATCCGCCATATGGCTCAGGATCGCTTACCAGAACCGGTCGACCTCGCAACCATCGACGCCTCGTTTATCTCTTTGAAAATCGTCGTACCGGCCGTAAAAAAATTCCTGAAGCCCGATGGACGCATCCTGGCATTGATCAAGCCCCAGTTTGAAGTCGGTAGAGGGCAGGTTGGCAAGGGGGGCGTGGTGAAAGATCCGCAGCTTCATCATGCGGTGATCGAAGCGTTAACCGATTATTTTATAAAGCAGGGGTTTACATGTGGTCCGGTTGTGCCATCGCCCATTCTTGGTCCGAAGGGCAACCGGGAATTCGTCATTCTGCTGTCCGGAAGTGATTCTGTTTTATAATCAAGGTTTTTTGCCCTTGATTTTTTCAGGTTGCCTGTATATCAATAAAAATTTTAACAGAACCCCCACATATATGCTTAGAGAGGAGCAAGAGTGATCGAAAATGGCAGATAAGCTGAGAAACATCGCCCTTGTCGCCCATGGTGGTGCGGGCAAAACATCGATTGCAGAGGCTATACTGTTCAAGACGGGCATCACAACCCGGCAGGGTCGTACCGAAGATGGCAATACGTTCATGGACTTTGAGCCCGAAGAGCTGAAGCGTCAAACGAGCATTAACACCAGCTTTGCTCAAGTTCCCTGGAAAAAACACGCCATTAACATCATCGACACGCCGGGTGACCAGAATTTTTTCACCGATACGAAACTGTGCATGCAGGCGGCCGATGCCGTGGTCGTGGTGATCGATGCCGTGGACGGTGTGAAGGTTCAGACGGAGCAGGCGTTTGAATTTGCAAAGGATTTCAACCAGCCGGCCGCCATTTTCATCAACAAACTGGATCGTGAGCGCGCTGATTTCCAACGCACCTTTCAGGACGCCACCGAATCGTTCGAGTCCCCCAAACCGATCATTATACAGTTGCCCGTGGGCACAGAAGCAGAATTCAAGGGGGTGATCGATCTTGTTTCCATGAAAGCTTATCTCTACGACGACAAGGGGAATGCAAATGAGGCGGCTATTCCCGATGATATGAAAGATGAGGCGGATTCAGAACGTGAAGCCATGATCGAGAATATTGCCGAGGCGGACGACGCCTTGATCGAAAAGTACCTTGAAGGTGAAACGATCAGCGATGACGAAATAAAGGCAACGCTGCGAAAAGGGGTTCTCTCTCGAACGTTCGTACCGGTGTTGTGTGGATCGGCCACCAAAAACATCGGCGTGGACCTGCTGATGGACTTCGCGATCAACTGCCTCCCCTCCCCTCTGGATATTCCGGCTCGCAAATGCTTCAGCCTGGCTGATAAGAGCGAAGGTGAGTGTGCGCCAGATCCGGATGCGCCATTCACCGGATTTGTTTTTAAAACCGTTGCCGATCCTTACGCCGGCCGTCTCTCAATATTTCGAGTGGTAAGTGGCACACTGTCAGGCGACGGAAATATTTACAACGCAACCAAAGAGGCCAAAGAGCGCTACAATCAACTGTTGACCATCATGGGCAAAGAACAGAAACCGGTCAACGAAGCTGGCCCCGGGGCCATTGTCGCCGTTGCCAAACTCAAAGAGACCACCACAGGGGACACCCTGTGCGCCGATAACAAAAAGGTGACCTTCGAGTTGGCCTCTTCCATACCGACACTCATCACCTTCGCCCTTGAACCCAAATCCAAGGGGGATGAAGACAAGATCTTCTCATCGCTCAACAAGCTGCTCGAAGAGGATCGGGGGCTGAAAATCGATCGCAATTCGGAGACCAAGGAGATCCTCCTCTCCGGATCCGGCCAGGTCCATATCGAGGCGACGATCGAGAAACTGAAACGTAAATATAATGTAGAGGTCAACCTCAAAGCGCCCAAGGTACCCTACCGTGAGACCTTCAAGAAAAAAGTTCGTGTTCAGGGACGCCATAAAAAGCAGACCGGTGGCCATGGTCAGTTTGGGGATTGCTGGATTCAAATGGAGCCGATGCCTCGCGGCGGCGGGTTTGAATTCGTTGACGCCATTGTTGGCGGTGTGATTCCGAAAACCTATATCCCGGCAGTCGAGAAGGGGATTATCGAATCGTCTAAAAAAGGCGTTTTGGCCGGCTTCCCGACGGTCGATTTCAGGGTTACCCTCGATGACGGCTCCTACCATGCGGTCGACAGCTCTGAAATGGCCTTTAAAGTCGCCGGCAGCCTGGCCTTTAAAAAAGCGGCCGAGCAGGCCGGCCCCGTCCTCCTGGAGCCCATCATGAAGGTTAAGATCACCACGCCAGATGAGTTTATGGGAGACATCATGGGTGATCTTAACGGCAGGCGCGGCCGGGTGCTCGGCATGGACAGTGCAGGCAAGTACCAGGTGATCAACGCAGAGGTCCCCATGGCGGAGTTTCTCACCTACGCTCCGGATCTACGTTCCATGACAGGCGGACGCGGCATCTTTTCCATGGAGTTTGAGCGTTACGACGAAGTGCCGGCCCAGATCGCCGAAAAGCTATTGGTAGAGCTCAAAAGTGGTCAGGACGAATAAAAAAGGATAAGGAAAAACCGGCAATATAAAAAAGAGCCGAAACACCCCTACAGGCGTTTCGGCTCTTTTTTTATCGATTTTAACCGTTACGTCTTCTCAAGCCGCAATGCAGGCGAGCGCTTCGATCCAGCATGGCGGGCAGACCGCCTTTTGATTCGGGCGTGAACCCCAGACAGGTCTCCCACACCTGATCATCCTCCATACAGAAATATACCGTGACGCCCGGGGCACGCTCTTTTATCCAGCTTGCCAGCTTTTGGTATACCTTCATACGCAGGGGTTTAAAATAGCGCATCTTGCCATCAAGCCCTGGAATGAACTCGCCGTAAATGATATCGGATTCGGGAAAGCGTTGACTTACAATTGATTGCAGGGCCGGCATGAAGCGGAAGGTTCCCATGCTGATCCACACGATATCATCGGCCGGGATCGTGTCGAACAGCGTCTCAATCACCTTAGCGTAATCAGACTCCCACTCTGGATAGACAAAAATGGGGTCGAAATGAAATGCAAGGGGATAGCCGTGTGACTGACAGGTCGATGCGGCCCGAAGACGCGCCTGCAGTGAAGCGGTGCCGCGCTCCTGGGTGGCGATGATGCGGGGCGTGTTCAGCGACCAGGACACAATGGTTTTTTTTTGATGGTTCAGCCCCTTCAGACGATCAATTGCCGTGGTTTTGGTCTTCAGTTCCAAGACCGAATTGTCCTGCCTGGCAAAACGCTCCACCAGCTTGGGAGTGAGATCAGACCAAGGTTCCCATATGAGGCTGTCGGTAAATTCACCAGTACCGATGCGCAATCTTTCCGGCCGCATGAGGGCCTGGTCGAGATCATCGATCAGTTTGTCATGGTTGATGAAATATTGAAGCAGGGGTGGATGAAAATAGGTTTGCAAGATACAGTAGGCGCAATCCATCGTACAGTAGGTGCCGATGTTTAGAATCTGGTAATCACAGCAGGTATACTCCCGCGTGCCAGGACACTTCCGAATGAACGGCCCCTGGTTTTGAGTCAATAGAAGGATCTGCTTGCCCTTTTGGCAAGGATCCTTCGCCTGCTTCAGCGTATCGAATAGCGCGTGTCGATCTTCAACCACCACCGGCGTCAATTCCAAGGCGCCTGCGAAATCGTCAACGAGAGGGAACTGGGCCACCGATATGTCTACATAGAGTTTTTCGATGCGCATGATGGTCCGACTTGTCTCTTATCTCGTCGATGATCTTTTATGTGGAGGGTTGCGGAGCGATAAAAAAATATCTCATTTCAGGTACTTCACCAGAGGAAGCAGGAGCAGTAATCCGATAATGAGAAGGCCCGGGATCGAGAGATAGACTGCGTACCACGGCCTCCCTTCCCTTTTGATTCTCTGGATATCTTTGAGGTACCAGTTGCCGAGAATAACAGCTGCCAGCAAAACGCAGACAGCTTGAATCAGGGTGACTACAATTTGCATGGGTGGAACACCTACCCTTTCAAAAGGAGCGCCATTCGCAGGGTAGTATGGCAATCGTCCTGCCATGGCCAGAATTTAGCGATAACCGTACCTTCGTCGAACTCCTTCTCGAACAGCGTCTGTTCAATGCGGATACCACCTGTTCTGGATGTCAGCGCCAGATCCTTGGCACTCGGTTCCTGGCCTTGGGGTTTGCTCGGCTCTCCCAGAGCCGCGGAGAGGATCTGAAACCAGGATGACAAATCGTTATTCAGGAAAACGAGGTCAACGAATTCATCGGTAACACATCGTTTTTCTGTCACCGTCAGGTGGCTGAATTGATTTACTATTTTTACCAGTGGCATCTTTGAGTCTTCCCCTCGCACTGTTCGTTCGGTGGCATAACGCAAGCCCTTGAAGGTGTTGTTCGATAGGTCAGGGGCGAGTATAGAAAAAAGGATTACCGAGTGTCAAAGGATTTCCTGAGCGCGACGAATTTTGGAGCGTTTCACGTGAAAACACATTTTGTAGTATTTACAGAGAGAACTGTCCACAACCCATGGCCGCGGAGTGATTTTTATGCCATTTGATACATAGGGATGTTTTTCTATTCGGATGGAAGCGATAGCAACGCTATGCGATCAGCTACGAAGCCGAAGAAACCCTCTCCCGAATTATTGGAAAAGTACCATCCGATGTGGGTAAGGCATGAGGAGCAGATGATAATCCGCCATGAATGGCCTGAAAACCAGGTGAATTCAGCGGAGGAGGGACCGATGAAGCTGTAGCCGAGCGCATTGGAAAAACACTTGATATCGAAAACAATACCGCTTGGGTTGGCGAAGGTGTGCTCGTGGCGTCCTTGAACGTTGAGATGAAAGCCGGGCTGGGTGATCCGTTGGTTGCACTGCCGACAGACATACCAATTCTCTTCTCTGACTTCGTGTATTGAAGTTGCTGAATCAGCTTCCTCTTTGGGGACTTGAGGCGCTGGTGCATCGGTTTTGAAGAAAAGCATCGACTCAGTGCCTGCTCTGTGGCTGAATCACTGCAAGGTGCATTAACGTTTCAATCTCATCGGGGCAAAACGTTTGTTGATAAAAAAGCCATTTTATCATGCTATAATCTGTTGTTACCCGGTGTAATCAACTCGCTCCTTGAGCTCTTTGCCGCAACGGAAAAAGGGTAGTTTCTTTGGGCTTACCTGAACTGGATCACCCGTTTTTGGATTTCGGCCGGTATACGATTTGTAGGTTTTTACGAATATGCTTCCAAAGCCTCGAATTTCCACTCTTTCGCCTTTAGAGAGCGCTTCAGCCATCGTGTTGAAAAATGTATCTACAATAAATTCAGACTGTTGTCGCGTAAATCCATTCTGGTTTTTCAGCTCGTTGACAAGATCGGCCTTGTTCATTTTCTCCTCCTTAATTCAATTAAATCAGCATCATATAGATACTTATGGCGCTTGTCAACCAAGGTTCTCATCTATTACGGCATTTGATGGATTGGGGCCTCAGCATTTGGTTTGGATGGTGCCTGGAGCCGGAATCGAACCGGCACGAAGTTAAACTTCGAGGGATTTTAAGTCCCTTGCGTCTACCTATTCCGCCATCCAGGCGAGCACTTTCATGGCCATGCAACAGTTGATCAAATGGTTGATCAAAGGAAGGAACTTGAGGCTATTTACCACACGCCTTGAGATTGTCAAGTCAACCATACGATCTTGTTAAGGATGTGCTCATTTCCAATCATGAGGGAGAGATCGATACTTCCAGTAAGGGTGACCGGCTGCCCCAAACACCAAATCCAGTCCGGGATTCACCTTGAACCAATATGAATTCGTTTGAATTTATTGGTTATTTGTCGTAAAGAAGAGGTCAATCAATGAAAACATGCTGGCGGTTGGCAGCTTTTTCTTGGGATTCTAACTATGAGAGGAAGAGAGAGATGATATACAAAACCGTCGTCATATTACTGGTATGCCTATTGGGTGCCGCGGTATGTTCCGCAAACTCATGGGAGATCGATTTAACGGCAGGCACCACCACCGTGGCTGGTGGGGTGCACTACAAGGACTATCTCGATTCAGGTTACTACAGAGTCGGGACATCGGGAATTCATAAGGATGATGACGACACGGAATACACAATGGGCTCTTTGGACCTGACCGTCGGCAGCGATACGCTTGTTCCAGGACTGTTTTGCGATGTCGGTTTTCGAGGGATCTATGGAAACGCCGAAGAAGATGCCCGTTCAGGAGATTTCGGCGCACTCGCCTTCACCGGATCGGCTGGATATCTCTTCCCATCCGACATGATTCCCATACCTGTCGAGATTTTCGGTGGCCTGACCTGGGCACCGGGCCCATTGGCCTTCGAAGATGCCGACAGCTACCTGGAGTTCAATTTCGGTGTTGGTGTGCGCATCATACGAAACGCATCCATCGTGGCCTCCTACACCAAGTACCGCATAGAGATGGATTCGGGGCCAAACGACTGGACATTTGAAGACGACCTGTTTCGCGTCGGGCTGGTCATGCGGTTTTGATCTGAAACATTCTCAAAGAGGGGCGGGCTGCTATATTACGAATTGGATCAGAACGCTTGTGCCGATGAGAGCAGCGGTTCAAAAATCTGAAGGGCCACCTTTTGGAAATCTTCCGAGAAGGGAGGTTGCCTGCGAAAACAGAGCTGATGGTATGGATCATCCCCCTCTCCTGGTACGTATGGGCTGCCATTCCACGCATGTTCGGCATAGGTCAATGCTTCAAACGGAGTGCGCTCATTGACAATCGTTTGATAGGCGTAAACAAAGCTCGACTGGCAGTAGAATGGCAAAGGAGCATGCAGCCCCTGCCAGTAGAGATCCAAAAAAAGAGATAATATCTCATCGGCCCTTTCAAGCGGACCTATCTGCCATATCTCGTCCTTGCAAACCAGCGTGCTGAACCTTGCCACCTCCCGATCCTCGCAGAAGTGCAACGCCATATGGGAGACAAAAAGCGCCAACAGATCCTTTCCGCGCGGCTTCCCCATCCGATAGACGATACGCCCTTGTGGATAGACCCGATCGATTTCGCCCTTTATCGAAAACGGAGTGATCTCTTTCTCGATCAGAATGGAACGCGGTGTGGTATTTGGAAGAATACCATCGAGGGTCTGCATAAAATTGAGAACCTCATCCGCTTGCTGCTCATATTGAACTCGCCCCGCAGCACCGTGGGGCAATAGATTCGTTGCCCTTGCAATGCGAAACGCCCCCTGCCTTGACACCCCCGCCGAGAACGAATGGAGCAGTTGTTGATTGAGCTGGTAACGCTCCAGTGCATTGAGTTTGAAACTCTCCCTGTCCTCCAGGGCATCCTCCTCTGATCCCAACCGGATCCCCAGGCGATGCTGCATGAGGTGTTTGATCGGATGGGACCAGAATCTTCCCAGGTCGGTCCAGTCGCACTGTTGCCACTGGCGATCGGCATCCGGCAACGGATCTGAAAAGAGCGGTTGAATTGGGCTGGGGGCAAGCAATGCCTCGGCGGCATCGCAATTCGCCTTACTGTAGCTGAACAGATTCGGGGTTTCACCGCTGAAATAGGCAGTCGAGAAAGCGTGAAGCGGGTGGCGGACGACAACCTCATCTGATGAAATACCGTACCCTTCGCCAACATACTCGATCAGTTCGTCGACGACCACTGATGGCGGAATGGTCGAATTATCCTGGATACTTTGACCGACATAGCTCAAGTAGAAAGTGTGCCGTGCAGAGATCAGGGTCTCCAGGAAAAGATAGCGGTCGTCGTTTCGTTTGGAACGATCTCCAGGCCGTGGCTCGGCACCAATCAGGTTGAAACCGGGTTCGCGGTTTTCGCGGGGAAAGGCGTCGTGGTTCATTCCGAGCAGGCAGATCACCTTGAAAGGAATGCTGCGCATGGGCAACATGGCGCAGAAGGTCACCCCTCCGGCCATGAAGCCACTTTCTCGGGTTGATTGATTGAGCGTATCCTTTACATGCTGGCGAATCACCTCGAAAGAGAGCAGTGTATGATTGCTCAGATGAGACCCGGTCCGCACCATCTCCCCTGTCTTTACCATCTGCCCTGTCCTTACCATCTGATCGATAACGGACCGCAGGGGTTGGACGTCGTGATCATCCTGCTGTTCGACCAGGAAAAAGCGATCGAAAAGGGCAAGCATCTTCGCACCCCACTCATCGAGGGTTGCACTGGCGTGGAGCATCGCATTACACTCATTCAGTGATTCGACAAACTGGGCGAACTGGCCAAGCGTCTCCCCCTCCCCTGCTACCATCTCCTCGAAAGGCAACGTTTCCTTGAAGAGGCGCCCTCGAGCCCGCGCCATACTGAAGCCGAGGAGCAGGCGGTCCAGCCCCTCCTGCCATGTGTTCTCCCTGAAACCCGGGAGCCCGTGACGTCGACGATCGGCACCGTCCCATCCCCAACGGACCCTCGTCTCTCTCACCCATCGGTGGATGACCGCCAGGTCCGCTTCACTAAGCCCAAAGCGCTTATGAACGGCCCGGTACGATAGCAGGTTCAACACCCGGGAGGACTCCAGTCTTCCGCCAACCATGTCGAGCAGTTGGACAAACGCATCGATCATCGCGTTTTCTCTCAGTATGCTTTGGTCGGCCACACTGTAGGGCAGTTGCGCCCCCATGGCATCGGAGCTTCCAAAGGCAGCATGGATAAAGGGCGCATAGGTGCCTATATCGGGAGCCATCACGAGGATCTCCCTGGGTTGAAGCCCGGGAATGTGGTTCAGCATATCGAGCAGCTGATCGTGAAGCACCTCTATTTCACGCATCGGGCTGTGGCAGTTGTGGACACGCAGGGTGCCATCGTCCCTGACACTTGCCGTATCGGCATTTCCCTCAGTCGTTAGCGGGTCCACCAGATCGAGGATGTCTTGCTGAATTCTTCCCAGCAATTGCTCGTGCCGGTTCTCTCTGAACGCTTCATGGTGAAGGGCCTGACACTGGTGGATAAAGTCGAAGAACTGTTTTCCCAGCGCCCCCAAAGTGGCCAGTAACCGGTTGCCGCGTTCTAGATAGAGCGCTTCGTTGCTCAGGGGAGCCCCCCCGCGGGATCGGATGCGAATCATCTGTTGATCCGAAACGATGTCCGACCAGTATTGGCGACAGGGGTTGAGCAGGAAGAGGTAAACCGGAATTCGTTGCGATAGTGCTTCGAGCACCTGTAGATGAAAAGGCGGCAGATGGGAAATACCGAAGACGGAGATTCGTGACGGTAGATCGTCCAACTCGTAGACTGGATCGGAGAGGACTTCCACCAACCTTTTTTGAAGTGCCGATCGATGAACACCGTTCTGTTCCGACCTGAGGGCACGCCACAAGTGGGCCTGCCACCTTTGGGTCTCTGGCAGTTTTTCGATGCCTCCCCTCTCCTCCTCCCAGGCAAACAGCCAATCAGGTCGGAACACCGCATACTGGTCCAACATATCGGCCAGCTTGCGGCACAGTTGATATCGCTTTATCGGGCGGTCGTCAGTTGCCAGGTATCTGGACAGAGGATCGAAATCCTTGTGATCCAGCAACCCAGGCAGCAGGTGGAAGATGCGAAAGGTAAGCACCTGTTTTTCATAGGCGTCGGTTGCTTGGGCGGCTTCCTTCACAACGCCGCAAAGTTGTTGGATGAATGCATTGGGAAATGGAAATTGCACATTGGCGCAGATCCCATTGGCTTGAGCAATCGCCATGGAGATCCAGCGTTGCATGCCTTTGCTCTGCACCAGGACGATATCCGGTTGAAAGGCATCGGCACTTCCCTTCCCGGGAGGGGTGCCCAAAACCTCAGCCAAAGCACTTGCCAGCACTTCCATGTGATTGCTGTTGATAAGGTGCAGCCCCTTGGGCATTGGACGTGGTCCTTGGTACATCGCGCGCGGATTAACAAAAAGGCACCGGCTCCCATCGACGATGCTTCGTGTCGGAGGTGACGCATGACAGGTGCCGGCGCCGGTTTGGCCATTAAAATGAGTTTTGCATCGAAACCATCACGGATCGAGACGTTTAAGCCAACTCAATCACTTTTTTGACCAGCTTTTCAATGCCTGCTGCAACATCCTTTACGCCGGGGCCCAGCATGTAGGCGGGTGTGGTCACAATTTTGTGGGCTTGATCCACATGGATCTGGTCCACCTGGCAGTTGACATGTTTGGCCCCCATGGATTCGATGGCTGCGGCTGTGCCAACATCGTTTCCTATGGTGACCTCGGGATTCAGGTGTCCCAGCGCCCGGGCTACAGTTGCCGGAGCAATGCACAAGGCGCCAATGGGTTTTTTAGCGGCGGTCATCTCATCGAGAACCCGTTGAACCTCGGGATTGACCTGTGCGTCTGGGCCCTTTACCGCAAAGTCGCTCAGGTTCTTGGCCGCTCCGAACCCACCCGGAATGATCAAGGCATCGAGCTGATCGGCGTGGACCGTTGCCAGATCTTCTATGGCCCCACGTGCAATCCTTGCCGATTCGACCATAATGTTTCTCTGCTGGTCCATTTCCGATTGGTCGGTGTGATCGATCACATGCATCTGGTCGCCATTGGGAGCCATGCAGACGATCTCTGCGCCGGCTTGATCGAGAAAGAGCAGGGTGAGCACGGCCTCGTGAATTTCAGAGCCGTCAAACACACCGCAACCACACAACAACACGCCAATTTTTTTACCCATCGTTCATCTCCTTTAAAAATGCGTTGCGCGAATATAAAAAATTTTACGGGTTACCCCAATACATGTTTTTCAAGCGCAAAACAGGTGAACATCCCCTGGAATATGGTCTCCTCTCCAGCCGAAACCGACACCGCGACCCACTGCTTCTTTCCCTGCACCTCTTCAACCTTGGCTTTTGCGCTAACCTGATCACCAACACGAACCGGCTTCAGGAACTTGACATCCGCTGCACCCAAGACGACATTGGGATGATTGACGGCGATCATGGCAGCGTAATCGGCCAGACCAAAGATAAAACCGCCGTGGACCAAACCGGTCTGGTCCGCAATCATGGCTTGGGAAGTGTCGAGCACCACATGACTGTAACCCTGCTTAACCTCCACTGGGCGACCGCAAAGATGGGGATCGATGGCTTGGTGGGTGATGATATCCATTTGCGTCCTCTCTTTCTGCTAAATAGGCGGCGGTGAGCATCCGTTTTTTAAATGGAGATGGCCGGGAAAAGGGCCTAAATTCAATGGAAATCCAGTATATTCCATGCTATAAGGCCTTAAAGGCTGACGGTTCGAATTATAGGCAAAGCCGTTTGAAGAAGTCAAACACAACTCATCATGAATTTCACCACCCATCTTAGCTGTACAGGAGAATCTGCGGACCCATGAAAAAGACAGATATGACTCAACACCGCCTTTCTGAAATTCGCAGTCGCATGCAGGAAAACGATCTCGATGCACTGCTGGTTCTGATCGAAGAGAACCGACGGTATCTGAGTGGATTCACCGGTGAAGATCATCAATTCGACGAGTCCGCCGGCGCCTTGCTGATCACCAGCGGCAACCAGATACTTGCCACCGATTCGCGATTCGAGATTCAAGCGGCCAATGAGGCACCGCTGTTCGAGGTGGTGATCTATCGAAACGGTTTGGCCAAGGAGTTGAAGGTTCTGGCAGAGAAATTGGCCATCAAGCGAATGGGATTTGAAAGCAATCGGATATCCGTACAGCAGCACGCCCTTATCTATAAGGAGTTGGAGAACCTGCCCGATCCGATGGCGCTGATCCCGATGGAGGGCCTGGTCGAAGCCATGCGGGTGATCAAGTCGCGTGAAGAGATCGACAAGACGTCAAAGGCGCTATGGATGGCCGAAGATGTGTTTCGCCATGTGGTAAAAAGCCTCAAACCGGGCATGACCGAAAAGCAGGTGGCCTGGCAGATGGAAGCGGGCATGCGCACCGCAGGTGCCGACAGCCTCTCCTTCCCGGTGATTTTGGCTGCCGGGCCCAACAGTGCCCTGCCCCATGCCATCCCGACCGATCGCGAAATCCGGATAGGTGAGCCGATCCTTTTCGACTGGGGTGTCAGGCTGAACGGTTACTGCTCCGATTCGTCCCGCACGGTGATCCTCGGCCCGCCGGACGACACCTTCCTGACTGTCTTCAATACAGTATTGGAGGCCCAACAAAAAGCCATTGCCGCCATCAAGGAGGGTGCCAGCTCCCGGTCGGTGGATGCCGTTGCACGCGATTACATCCACAACCATGGATTCGAAGGCAAATTCGGTCATGGGCTCGGCCACGGAACCGGTCTTGCGGTTCACGAGGCGCCACGCCTGAGCCCCCTAAAAGAGACAACGCTGCGCAGCGGCATGATTGTAACCGTTGAGCCGGGCATCTATCTGCCCGAATGGGGCGGTGTGCGCATCGAAAATCAGGTTGTCGTCACGGTTGATGGCGCCGATGTGCCGAGTAAATTGAGTACGGATTACCGAATCGATCAAATTTAAACCAACACATTTCATAGTAGATCGCCAAACGAGGCAAACGTGGCTTATGCCCAGGACTGAAACAGAGATCGGCCAATGGGTCGACCCATACATCAACCATTTGATTGTCGAAAAGGGGTTGGCGCAAAAAACCATTGAGGCTTACAGCGCCGACCTGAACACCTTCCTGGCATTTCTCGAGACACAGCAGATCTCCCATATTGAAGCAGCGGACACCGCCGCAATTCTCAAGTACCTGATCGATTTAAGAAAAACGGGACGCGGCGCAAGGACAAGGGCACGCCACCTTGTCGCCATTCGGGGGTTCTATCACTTCTTAACCCAAAAAGGCGCACTTCAGCGGAACAGCGCCAAGATGGTCGATCTGCCTAAAAGTGGCTTGAAACTGCCGGATGTGCTCAGCCAGGAAGATGTTGCCCTGTTGTTGTCGATGCCCGATTTGGAAAAACCACTGGGAATGCGAGATGCAGCGATGCTGGAAACCCTTTACGCCGCCGGTCTGCGCGTTTCCGAATTGATCAATCTGTTGGTAAACACCGTGAATCTGGAGGCCGGTTTTGTCCGCGTTGTCGGTAAAGGCAACAAAGAGCGGATCGTGCCTATCGGCACAAAGGCGCTTGAACGCCTGCAAATCTATCTGACCCACGGCCGCCCCCTGCTGATCAAAGAGCACAGCAGTCGATTCATGTTCGTTGCCAGAGCGGGAAAACCCATGACCCGACAGGGTTTCTGGAAATTGTTAAAGCGATACACCCTCCAGGCCGGTATCACCAAAAACGTTACCCCTCACAGCCTGCGCCACTCTTTTGCCAGCCACCTGCTCGAAGGCGGCGCCGATCTGCGGGCCGTTCAAATGATGCTGGGGCATGTCGACATCGCCACCACACAGATCTATACGCATGTGGCGCAACAACGCCTCATCGAGATACATCGTCAATACCACCCACGAGGCTGATCGCCATAAGGCGCCATGTTTGACAGCCGTCGGGATAACGTTTATTAACGGCATTTCGATTGGAAGACATAACAGCCGCCATTCGTTCGGATAGCCAACGCATAAGGGGTTTCGATGTTGTTAAAACAGGATGAAGTCATCACGACAGCCAAGTGGATCGGAAATGCCAAAGAGCTTCGTTCAGGCGTTACCGCATTCAAGGAGGCCATCGCCAATATTTGCCGCCCCATTTTTGTTGTCGAGCATTCAGATGAAGCGGCAGTGACCCATAACGGTACCATGATCTGGGGGCAATCGACAAATTCCGAAGCCTCGGGTAAACCACTGCTCGGTTTCGCACCACCTGTTCAGCCTGCCGATCTCGGTGATCCCCTTTTCCGGCGGGATCTCAACCTGCGCTATAACTATGTGGTTGGCGCCATGGCCAATGGCATCACCTCTATAGAAATGGTACAGGCAGCCGGTGAAGCTGGGCTGATTGGCTTTTTCGGTGCCGGAGGGCTATCCCTGGATCAGGTGGCAGCAGCCATTGATCGTCTGGCGAAAGCTCCGTCGAAGATGCCTTATGGCTTCAATCTCATACACAGCCCCAATGATCCCCAACTTGAAGAGGCTGTGGTCGATCTTTATATCAGTAAAGGCATCCGCCTGGTCAGCGCTTCGGCCTATTTGGGACTCACGCTTCCGCTGGTCTATTTTCGCGTCAAAGGCATTCACCAAACGTCAGAGGGGACCATTGTCTGCCCCAATCGGATTGTGGCTAAGGTGTCGCGTATCGAGGTGGCACGTAAATTTTTTGCCCCGCCGCCAGAGAAATTTTTAAACATCCTGGTCGATCAGGGTAAAATCAGTGAGCAGGAGGCACGCCTGGCATTGCGCATCCCAATGGCCCAAGACATAACAGCCGAAGCCGACTCCGGAGGCCATACGGATAACCGCCCTGCCCTTACCCTGCTGCCGACCTTTTTGGCCCTTCGAGATGAGGCCATGCAGCTCTACCGTTTTCCGGAGCACCTGCGCGTCGGCCTGGGCGGCGGCATCGCTACACCCGAATCAACTGCCGCCGCCTTCTCCCTGGGCGCCGCCTATGTATTGACAGGCTCGATCAACCAGGCGTGTGTGGAGGCGGACACCTCCGATGCCGTCAGGGAGATGCTTGCCCAGGCGGTTCAAGCCGATGTCACCATGGCGCCATCGGCTGATATGTTTGAATTGGGAGCAAAAGTGCAGGTGCTCAAACGGGGTACCATGTTCGCCATGCGTGCCTCCAGGCTTTATGAGCTCTATCGCGGTCATGACCGCTATGAGCAGATACCGGACAGCATCCGGGCCACCATTGAAAAGGATTACCTACAAGCTTCCTTCGAAGAGAGTTGGCGCGAGACCCGCCTCTTTTTCGAGCATCGTGATCCGTCACAAATTGAGCGCGCTGAGCAAGACGAAAAGCACAAGATGGCACTGGTTTTCCGATCCTATCTGGGAAGAGCATCCCTATGGGCCAAAAACGGTGACCCGGCGCGTAAGATCGACTATCAGATCTGGTGTGGTCCGGCCATGGGTGCCTTCAACGCCTGGGCAAAGGGCTCGTGCCTTGAGAAGCCGACCGACCGGCGTGTCGCTGAAGTGGGCATGAACCTGCTGTTTGGCGCAGCCGGATTACTGAGATGCAACTGGTTGCGGAGCCAAGGAATTAGCATACCAGCCCAGGCGGCCCTGTTTCACCCGATACCCTTGGCTGAAATAGAACGGAGAATGGCATAGCCTGTATGGGCATCCCTTCCACATCGCCGAATCATATAAAACCGTTACGGTCCGTTACGCCCCCTTTCGATTGATCATTGGTCGATGAAAGTTTTTGTAAAAAATGTGCGTATAGGGTTGTCATTGCAATCATGAAGCCAAATATTGGAGCGATTTCGTTTGGGTTTTCCGAAGTATCGGTTCGGATCAGCGAACAGTTCTCTCGTAAAAGCTTTGTTCCGGCGGCGATGGTTTCGGTCGACACCAAGGTCCGCAGCTCATAGAAAAACTTTTGTTGTCCCGGTTGTGGATGAATGAAAAGCAGATAAGGAGGCATCTCATCTGCACCGTTCAGTGCAGGACGGGCATGAATTTTTAAAAACCCCTGAGCCTTGAGCCAGGGCGATAGATCTGAAAGAATTGTAGCTGCGTCAGGTATGGTGAATTTCAGGGTGCCGACCAGGTAGCCTCCCAAATAGACCTTGAAGGCGTCTTTAGTGTTAAATTGGCGAGTTACACCGGATTGCATCCCGCCCAATGGATCCGGCGGTAAAAATTCTCTCACCCAACGTTTCCACTTTGCCAAATTGATGTCTAGTTTATTGGATAACTGCCTGCTATTGTAATAGATCATAAAAACTCCAGGTAGTCTATTTGTTATACCTACTTAACAACTAACTATTATATCGTCAAGTATTGCAAATTGACTGCCGATAGATTATGTATTCCTTTTTACGGCAACACTTTGGAGCCACCCGGACGGTCGACCCATAAATGGGGCAACCATTTTTAATCAACCCAATGCCTGGCGACACACCCACAGCTCCGCGCAGGCATATAAACAACATGTAAAATTGGCGACCTAATACGAATGAACAGAGACAACCACCAACAAGCTCCGGTGGCCATCATCGGAATTGGCTGCATGTTCGCCCAATCACCCGATCAGAAATCATTCCTGAATTTGCTTTTGCGCGGTGTAGATGCCATCTCCGATCCGCCGGCTACGCATCAGTTTCTCAATGACTATCTGGATTCCGATCCCAAACGGCCAGATCATATTTACTGTAACCGGGGCGGTTACCTTCCCTCAGTCAACTTCGATCCTTCGGAGTTTGGCATCCCCCCTACAGCCCTTGAAGCGACCGACACCTCACAACTTCTTGGTCTGGTAGTGGCCAAGCAAGCACTGTCAGATGCCGGTTACGGTAGCGACGGCCGGACATTCAATCGCGAAAAAACAAGCGTCATACTCGGGGTAACCGGCACCCAGGAGTTGGTCATTCCGCTGGGCGCGAGGCTTGGACATCCGTTATGGCGTCGAGCCCTGGCCGATGCCGGTGTTCCGGAGCGGACCGCTGAAGATGTGATTCAGAGGATCAGCGAAGGTTATGTGCCCTGGCAAGAGAGCTCTTTTCCGGGTCTCTTGGGGAATGTTGTTGCCGGTCGTATCGCCAACCGGCTTGATCTGGGCGGAACCAACTGCGTGGTGGATGCCGCCTGTGCCAGCTCCATGAGCGCCATCCACATGGCCCTCCTGGAACTCACCTCAGGGCGATCGGACATGGCGCTTGCCGGGGGTGTCGATACCATCAACGACGCCTTCATGCATATGTGTTTTTCCAAAACCCAGATTCTTTCCAAAAGCGGAAATATCAGGCCCTTTTCAAAAAATGCCGACGGCACGGTCCTTGGTGAGGGCGTTGGCATGCTCGTGTTAAAGCGGTTGGAGGACGCCCAGCGCGATAAAGATCGCATATACGCCGTGATCAGGGGCTTGGGGTCGGGCAGTGACGGCAAATCCCAAAGCATCTATGCGCCTAGAAAGAGCGGCCAGGAGAGAGCTCTCAACCGAGCGTACAAACATGCCGGCGTCACACCTGAAAGCATCGGGATGGTTGAAGCCCACGGGACGGGAACCAGGGTCGGTGACCAAGTGGAGTTCAAAGCCCTGTGCGAGGTGTTTCGAAAAAGCTCCTCCAAAGGTGAGCGCTGCGCTTTAGGCTCGGTCAAATCCAATATCGGTCATACCAAGGCGGCTGCCGGAACGGCCGGTTTGATTAAAACCGCCCTCTCCCTCTATCACAAGGTGCTGTTGCCTACGCTCAAGGCCGATCCCGCAGACCCCAATCTGGATGTCGACAACAGCCCCTTCTTCATCAACCATCAGCTGCAGCCATGGCTCTCGGATGGCGATCGCGTACGGCGTGCCGGCGTCAGCGCGTTTGGTTTTGGCGGCAGCAATTTCCATGCGGTTCTGGAGGAGCATCAACCCGAAAAAGCTGAGCCCACTTGGGACGGCACCGTCGAAATTGCTGCCTTTTCAGCCGAAAGCAAAGCGTTTCTCATCGCTGCTTTGGACCATTGGTCTGAACAGATTTCCGAATGCCATGAGAGAGACGATGTGGCCCGGCTGGCCGCACAGAGCCGCCTGAGCTTCGATCCTAAACAGTCCTGGCGTCTGACAATGGTCTTCGATCCGCGAGGCGAAGAGCAGGTGATGGTGCAGTGGTACCATGACGCCAAAACGAAACTGGAAGCCTTTGAGGAAGGTGATGCAGCAGTCTCGTTGGACGGCATCTATATCAGTACTGGAGATTCCCGGGGTAGAATGGCATTCCTCTTCCCAGGACAAGGCAGCCAATATGTCGGCATGGGACGTGATCTCATCTGCTGCTTTCCCGAGTGCCTGCAGATCCTCCAGGAGGCCGATAGCGCTGTACGGAGCGAGCTTCCGCTCAGCAGGTATCTCTACCCCAGGATGGACGATGGGCCTTCGGCCGCAGAAGATCGGCTGAGAAGCACCGATATCGCCCAGCCGGCCATCGGCGCTGTCACAGCAGCGATGCTGGCGTTGCTCAAATCGTTTGGTATCGAACCGGATGCCGTATGTGGACACAGTTATGGCGAGTTGGCGGCCTTATATGCCGCAGGGCGGATAGACCGTAGCGCACTCTGGCAATTGTCGGAAGCCCGGGGCAGACTGATGGCCCAGGCCGGGCAGCGCGGGCAGAAGGAAGATGCCGGCAGCATGCTGGCGGTCATTGCCCCCATCGACGAGCTGGATCGCATGGCGGATGATTTGCCGGATGGCATCGTCCTGGCCAATCGCAACACCCCGCACCAGGGCGTTTTGTCCGGCCCCACGCCAGCGATAGAGGCCGCAGAGCGTCTTTGCAAGGAGAAGGGCCACCGTTGTGTACGGCTGCCGGTGGCAGGGGCTTTTCACAGCCATCTGGTTTCCGAAGCTCGCAAACCTTTTCAAAAGACAGTCGGGAAGGTGCCCTTCGCCGATAACACATGCGTGGCCGTCATGAGCAACAGCTTGGGGGGTAAATACCCTGAGCAAGCCGATCGTGCCAAAAAGGTGCTGGCCGAACAGTTGGCCCTTCCTGTTGATTTCATATCCAACATCGAGGGTCTTTACGCTGACGGTGTTCGAACGTTTGTGGAGGTCGGCCCCAAAGCGGTGCTGAGCCGTATGGTGGAGAAGATTCTCGATGCTTCCCCATTTTACTCCCTGGCTCTGGACCGTTCGGCAGGGCGTTCATATGGTTTGAACGATCTGGCTCAGACGCTGGCCCAACTGGCCGCCTTGGGCTTTCCGGTTCTGTTGCAGCGCTGGGAGAAGTTGTCGCCGGAGACAGCACGAAAAAGAATGCGCATCTCCCTGTCCGGCACAAACTATAAAACATCACGCCCTGTGCGGCCGCCAGCAGCGCCGTTAAGGGAGCATCGACCGGCGCCAAGCGGCACAAATGCCGTAGGGCGTGAACCGACCCATTCAAGTAACCCACAAAAGACGACCGTTGCTCAAGTGTCCCTGCCCCGAACAAGCAAGAGCAAATCTGCAGTAAATGGTCGATCAGAGTCTGGCGCTATGGATCCCAAGAGAAGAGACTATTTGAATCACACCCTGGCCACCGTGCAGCAAGGGCTTACGTCCATGCAGGCGCTGCAGGCCCAGACCACGCAGGCCCATCAGAAATACCTGGAAGCGCAGGCCGAAGCCAGCAGGACCCTTCAGCAGATGATGCGGAGCACACAACAGCTTGCGGCCACAGCCATGGGAGATGGTGCGATGGTGCCGATGTCGGATAGCCTGTCCGGGATCGACGCATCTATGGCCCAACCACACTTTGTCCCGACCTCTCCTCCGGAGCCGGATGACGCTGCTTCCGCCAACACTCCCGCAGTCCAGCCTGGCGTAACTTCCGGTGTGTCCCGTCAACAGACAGCCGGGCAGTCGTGTGAAACCAAAAAGGAGCCGGCTCCCGAAAGATCGAGCACGCAGCAAATATCCATCCGCAAGGCGTTGGTCGACATTGTCGGTGAGCTGACCGGTTATCCCGAAGAGATGCTGGGCATGGAGATGGACATCGAGGCCGATTTAGGCATCGACTCGATCAAGCGTGTCGAGATCCTGTCGGCCATGGAAGACCGGATGCCCGACCTTCCAAAGGTGACCCCCGATATGGTCGGCACCCTCAAGACGCTTGGCCAACTGTGCGATTATCTGGCTTCGCAACAGGGTATTTCAAAAACCGCTGGCAGCGATGTGGAGACTGCGCAGATCGCATCCGGGTCGGAAAGCAACGAAGCGATCCTCAAAGCGTTGGTCGACATTGTCGGTGAGCTGACCGGTTATCCCGAAGAGATGCTGGGCATGGAGATGGACATCGAGGCCGATTTAGGCATCGACTCGATCAAGCGTGTCGAGATCCTGTCGGCCATGGAAGACCGGATGCCCGACCTTCCAAAGGTGACCCCCGATATGGTCGGCACCCTCAAGACGCTTGGCCAACTGTGCGATTATCTGGCTTCGCAACAGGGTATTTCAAAAACCGCTGGCAGCGATGTGGAGACTGCGCAGATCGCATCCGGGTCGGAAAGCAACGAAGCGATCCGCAAAGCGTTGGTCGACATTGTCGGTGAGCTGACCGGTTATCCCGAAGAGATGCTGGGCATGGAGATGGACATCGAGGCCGATTTAGGCATCGACTCGATCAAGCGTGTCGAGATCCTGTCGGCCATGGAAGACCGGATGCCCGACCTTCCAAAGGTGACCCCCGATATGGTCGGCACCCTCAAGACGCTTGGCCAACTGTGCAGGTATTTAGCAGGGCCGACTGCCGATGAGACCGTGGTAACCGGCGCAAAAATAACGGATCCCGAGCAGCCGCCTTTGGCTTCAGCGTCAACGCCCCTTGCCAGGTACCATATCCGGGTGGCTGACCGTCCCTTAAACAGATTGAAAAAAAGCCGGACGCCCGGCACCCACCAGATTGGCCTGGTGGCAGCCGATGATCCATTTGGCAATGCGCTGCAGCATGCGATTGCCGCAGCAGATATGGGCATCATCCGTTTGCGTGAGCCCTGCGAAATCACGCCGCAGACCAAACTGGCGGGGCTTGTGATTGCAGCCCCCATCGAACCGGCTCTCGCCTTTCAATGGGCACAGGCCTGCGCCCCCGCTCTTAACGAAGCGGTACAGGCGGGCTGTGATCCATGCTTTTATACTGTCACACAGTTGGATGGCGCCTTCGGCTTCGGTGGTGCGCGCTTGAGTGATCCTGAGCAGGGAGCGCTGGCCGGCCTGGTGAAGACGGCGTCACTGGAGTGGCCCGACATACGATGCGCCGCCATCGATATCGATCCCCGTTGGGGTGATGTTACGGCTGCTGCCGATGCCGTTCTCTCTGAAATAAAATACGGTGCAGGTGAAGCGGCTGTCGAAATCGGACTCGGTCAGGGTGCTCGCATCGGACTGGAGATGGCACCTACCGCACCGGCACGAACGGAGCAACTCAAGCTGCGTGCCGAAGATGTGGTTGTGGTAACCGGAGGCGCACGAGGTGTCACGGCCGCTGCGGCGACCGCTCTGGTAAAACATACACCTTGTCACCTTGTGCTGCTTGGCAGATCGCCCCAGCCGGTATCCGAGCCGGAGTGGCTGAACGGTATCAGCGAAGAGGCAGCTCTTAAAAAAGCGATCCTATCGCACGCGCCGAAAGAGACCCCGCTCACCCCGAAAGCGCTTGAAAAGAGCTATCGTCAATGGATGGCCAATCGCCAGGTAACGTCCACCATTTCAGACATAAAGGCCTGCGGTTGCGATGTGACCTACTTCAGCCTCGACGTAAGGGACAGCGAGGCCGTAAGCGAAACCATGGCCACGATCAGAAGGAAAATCGGAAAAATCAAGGCGGTCATCCACGGTGCCGGTATTCTCGAAGACCGCTTGATTACAGACAAGAAAATATCTCAATTTATAACGGTTTACGATACAAAAGTTAAAGGGTTGAAATCGATTCTTGAGGCCACCCGAAAAGATGAGTTGGCCTATCTGGTGCTCTTCTCTTCGATCAGTGCGCGAATGGGCAACACCGGCCAGTCAGACTACGCCATGGCCAACGAAGCGCTCAACAAGATCGCCATAGCTCAAAGTCGACAGAGGGCCGACTGTAAAGTGGTCGCCATCAATTGGGGACCTTGGGACGGCGGCATGGTGACCCCCCCATTGAAACGCGTCTTCCAAGGCGCCGGCATCTCCCTGATATCACTTCACGCCGGCGCGGAGGCGATGGTGGCCGAAATGAGCCAACCGCTCACTGGGCCTGTGGAGGTGGTGCTGGGCGGCCAACTACCCTCGTCCTCAAGTCAACCGCGAGAGGATCAGGCAGAGATCGCAGTCGCATTATGCGATTCAGCCCCAGAGATGGCATTGGCGGCCAGGCGTGAGATCAATGTGGGGCACTATCCGATCTTGAAATCCCATCAACTTGACGGCCGCCCCGTGGTCCCCTTTGCACTGATCACCGAGTGGCTGGCCCACGGCGCACTGCATGCCAACCCTGGATTAAGCCTTTACGGCATCGACAACCTTCGACTCTTCAAGGGGATCGTTCTCGATGAATCATCGAAACCGATCCACCTGATGGCTGCGAACCCCAAACGGCGTGACGACCTGTATGAAGTGAATGTGGAGGTGCGCGACGGCAAACAGGATGGGACCTGTCAGATTCACTCAAGCGCGACAGCCCTTCTGACAGATCGTTTTCCAGCGCCACCAGCGTTCGAAGAGAATGGCCATTTCAAAGCCACCGCCTACCCTCGCAGCCTCAATGAGGTGTATGAAAATATCCTTTTCCACGGTGACGCCCTGCGAGGCATCGAAAAGATCATTCATCTGTCGGATAAAGGGTTGACCGCCGAAGTCCGTTCGGCGCCCTCCCCGGACCAGTGGCTCAGGGAGCCGATGAGAAGCCGGTGGATTGCAGATCCGCTCGTGATGGATTGTGCTTTTCAAATGGCCATCATCTGGTGTTACGAACATCAGCGTATGGTGTCATTGCCAAGCTATGCCGCTTCGTATCGCCAGTACCGGGACCGCTTCCCGGACCGTGGCGTAAAGGCTGTTCTGGATGTGATCAGTGCAACGGATCGAAAGTTAACGGCCGATTTCACCTTTCTCGATGAGGAGAAAAAGGTGATCGCATGTATGACCGGTTATGAAGCGGTTATGGATCAGCGGCTGTTCAAAGCATTCGGGGTGAAAGCCGCCTAGCGGGCGAGGCAGTGGCAGGGATTGCCTCTACAGAGATCTCTCAGTCATTGCCTGTCGCTTGATGCGCAACAGACCGGGGCTGGTGTTGATGTACATAAGCGACGACCGGCATCCGCGCTCCATGAAGAGGACTTCCAGGCGGTCAAAGAGCACCGGCCGGTCCGGCCAGCGAAATGCCTGGGCACGTCGCTTCAATTCATCCCACTTTTTCTCACAGACCCTCTCTTTGGAAAACACATCCTGCTGCACTTGGTCGCACAAAAACATGGCGCACATCAACGGACGTACCTGCCAACAGC
Organism: uncultured Desulfatitalea sp.; assembly: GCA_963668675.2. GTDB lineage: Bacteria > Desulfobacterota > Desulfobacteria > Desulfobacterales > Desulfosarcinaceae > Desulfatitalea. The sequence continues at coordinate 848,279 of CAXXMB010000001.1, forward strand.
AACCATCAATTCCCAGATAAGTGCATTTATGCTCGAAGGCAGGCGAATTCAACGCCTCCTGCAACCGCGATAGCGCCGATCCACTCGAGCAGCACACATTGACCACCACATCTGCCCAGAAGGTGATAATGCCGTCCTTGCTGCAACAGGCACTTCGCCGGTTGGTATAGCAGCTGCGTGTGCAGTGAGCGCTGAAATGGGCATCCAGGAAACGATCCACCTCTTTTCGAAAGGCCAGATAAGGGCCCAACTCATCGTTCAAGGCCTGGCGCTGGTCGTTACTCAGAAGCCCAAGCTGTTCGATGACAAGTGTAAGCGCATCCCCTTGTTCTCGCTGGTATTCGTTCATATAGTTCGTCTTTCGTTGCTTCGATAGATTCGTATAGGGAATATTATAGCATGTAATTTCAATATGCTTTTTATTGAAAAGCTTTTCCCTTGACAATCGAAAGCGGCCTGTTACAAAGAACCATTCCCGAGGCTTTTCGGCATCACCCGGGTGTTGCTTAAAAGATACACCGGCTGATATCCGTTAAGTCGATCGATTTGAGCCGCATAACCATCTGGAATTCAATCTGCATTTGAAATCGGGAGCCAATCATGAACGAACAGGCCGAAACCCCAATCCATCCTCTGAATGCCATTTCCGGACAGTTCAAATCTTCGGACACGGGGTCAGATCGGGGCGACGATCGTCAGCCATCTGATGTTGAAACAACAGCCCCCTCCCTCTCACTGCTTAAGCTCTCCTCGCCTGCCTTGCTGATTGACCAGACACTGCAGGTCATTTGGCAAAACAGCGCTGCCTGCAAAGTACTTTGGCATATAGACGATGCCCCTCTGGTTTCATCACAGACGCAGTCTATTTTCGATCTGCTGTTCAAGAAAGGGGTTTTTGAACAAACCGATCGCTGGAAAGAGTGGCTCGTTTTCTTCCTCGTCCAGGCCAGACAACTGACCAGCGTCCAAGAAGTGGGACGACAGATAGAGGATCTGCCGGACGAACAGCGCCAGATAGTACAAGCCGCACTCAATGGGCTTGAAAAAAAGATTGATACACCGCGATTCACTGGCAACGCATATGGTACGTTGCAAGATGGCCATGGAGCCGTTTTCGATGCCGTTGTCACGCGATTTGAAGCAAATACCCTCATGGTTTTTGAAGCGCGACATCCTGTCGGTGTCGGTCCCGGTGTAATGTCAGCAAGAGAGGATAGTAGGCGTTCGGAACTGGCCCGGAGCCTCTCCCAGGCCGCAAAGAGTGAGATCTCCGTTCTCTCTGCGGAACTCAACGATGCCGGCACCCTTCGGGCAGAGATGCTCGATGAAGAGTTCAGCCGTCTGTTTCTGCGCGTTTGGGAAATCACAGCAGAGACCATCGAGGCGTTTGGCGGTGTCGTCAGCCAATCCAGCGGCACTGGTATTTTGGGTTATTTTTTGCCTGGTGACGACAACGGAAATCGATCCCTGGGTGCCATTCAATGTGCACTGGAGCTGAAACGAAAGATGTCTGAATTGGGGCGCGAATGGAAGATTCGAAAAGGATGGCTCCACGATATCGAGCTCAATATGGGCATTCATACCGGCGTTGAATATATGGCATCCGTTCCCACGATCATGGGAGATCACCTGCTGACGTTGGGTGAGACGTTGGATGTTGCCAAACACCTCTCCCAAATTGCGTCCGGCGGCCAGATTTGGACGACCAAAACAATGATCCATCGCGTTCCTGAAGGTGAGTTGAAATCGCTTCGCTTCGGGATTTTTCGTTCCGACAGCCATCGCCAGATGTTTGTTGCCAGATGTTTTTCACGAATAAGGGATCTTGCCGCGGCGGAAAGTCCAGCGCTCCATCTGGATGAAGAGATGGGGGCCTGCGCCGTAACCCAGGTGTTTGACCGCCAGGGGCATGGATAAGTACAATCATTCATCGAGCTCTACGAGCTCTAATACGTTGACGCGATTGCGCCCCTCCCTCTTGGATTGATAGAGCTGTTCGTCAGCTTGGTTGATCAACTGCTCCATGGAGATTGCCGGATTATCCATCTTTGCACAGGCGCCTCCAAAGCTTGCGGTCACCTGAATCTTTTGCCCCTCATACTCGACCTCCAGGTTTGAAATGGCGTTCCGGAGCCTTTCGGATAGCGTACGGGTTCCAAAGCTGTCGGTTTCAGGCAGGATGATCAGAAACTCCTCACCGCCGTATCGCACCACCCAATCTATTTTTTCACGCACCTGCATGGTCAGGCAGTTGCCGACCAGCTTCAAGACAAGATCGCCGGCCTGGTGCCCGTAGGTATCATTGATCCTCTTGAAATGGTCGATATCGCTGATGACCACCGAAAGAGAGTGTTTGTATCGCCGGGCACGGCTGAACTCCTGCGGATAGCGCTCATTAAGATATGTCCTGTTGAAGCAGCCCGTTAAGGGGTCCGTAATCGAAAGCAGGCGAATCTCTTTGTTTGCGTTGAGAAGCGATTGCTCCAATTTGAGAATACGGATCCCCGTATTGATTCTGGCAAGCAGTTCAGCCGAGTGGATCGGTTTGGTAAGGTAGTCGTCTGCTCCGGATTCCAGCCCGGATACGATATCGGTCTTGGAGTCACGGGCCGTAATCAGGATGATGAAGACATAGCCATCCATCTTGCGGTCCCGAATATTGCGGCAAAGTTCGGGCCCGTCCATCTCGGGCATCATCCAGTCGGTCAGAACGATGGGGTAAAACTGTTGGTCCAGCAGCGAAATCGCCTCTTTTCCGTTTCCAGCAGAGGTGACTTCAAAACCTGCTTTTTTCAGGTACCTTTCTATCAGTGCACGAGATACGACATCATCATCCACAACCATGATAGGGAAACCGGTATCCATCAACCCACCTTTTCGTATCAATCCGCGTCAGCTGTTTCATTTGGAATTTCGGCTTTTTGAGGTATTTCTTTAGATAAGGATTTCATTTAACAAATATGATGCCGTGTTTCAATGACATGTGTGGTGAATTCGTACGAGTTGTCTTGACCCCAATTTCACTGCTTGATAATGTATTTGGAAATTTCTACCGGTTAGTGCCTTTTCCAAAATGCCCGAACGCCTATCCGAAGGAGCCCTCAATATGCCCAGCCAAGGAAATGACAAGCTCCGCATCCACGTGAACATTGAGATATCGACAGCGGCGCTCCAGGCCATCGTTGCCAATGCCAAGCGCTTCGCATCCAAAGGAGCCAACGGATCCTACCACATCGATACGGCCGACAAGGTAAGCGAAATGGTGACGCGTTTTTTGGAAGAAAATGACTTCGAAGGATTTGTCAATAACTTAGAGAACTATGCGATCACCGATGATTAATGACTTCGGACCATCCCATGCGACTTCTTTTCCTTCTTTATCCCTGCGGCCGCTCTCGTCGCTATCGCAACCTGCAAAGGCCTCGCGTCGCCCCTTCAACTCAAACAAGCGCATTAACATAATGGCCCATTACCTTCCCCCCGATATTCTGGTGGAATCTATCGTGCATCCAAACCGTGACGCAGGGTGTAATTAAAATTAGCGAATTGGAGAATAATATGGATTTTGAAACCGTTCGATACTTGAAAGACGACGGCGTCGCTACCATCATGTTGAACCGTCCCAACGTGCTGAATGCGATGAACAAACAACTTTGGATCGATCTCCAATCATCCCTTAAGGACGCGCGTGAAGACGAAACCATAAAGGTCGTGGTCATTACCGGCCAAGGGCGGGCCTTTTCCACGGGCGCTGATCTCAAAGACTCTAAAAACCGGACCGCGGAGCAGTACAGGGACTATCTTGAGGCGTTACAGGAGGTGTCCAGGCAGATCATACGCTTTGACAAACCCACCATTGCAGCGATCAACGGTTTTGCCCTCGGATCCGGCTATGAACTGGCCCTGGCCTGTGATATTCGTATCGCCTCGATAGAGGCATCCATTGGCTCCCCGGAAGCGCGCGTGGCCTCCTCTATTACAGGTGGCGCTTTCCGTTTGATTCAGGACCTGGTCGGCCCTGGAAAAGCAAAGGAGTTGCTGTTTACGGCGGATTCAATCGATGGCCGTGAAGCTGAACGCATCGGACTGGTCAACAAAGCTGTACCGGCCGAGCAGTTGATGCCTGAGACCTATGAAATGGCAGGACGAATTGCCCAGAATGCCCCCTTTTCGCTGAAAATGATCAAACGGGGTTTGCATCTGGCTCAGGGTGAAATCAGTCTCGAAGGGCTGATGGATTTCGAGGTGGAGGCCTGCCTGGCCTGCGTTTCGACCGCCACGCGCAGTGAAGCGCTTGATCGGTTTGAAAAACGCAAAGGGGTGTCGGGAGATTCGAAATCATAGCTAAAGAGTGAAACGAAATGAGTTTGCGAAAGGGATGGCCATCTAATGGGACTTGAAAGAGTGATGCGCCCCGATTCGGTTGCGGTGATCGGGGCTTCCAAAATTGAAACCAAGCGAGGCTATCAAACAATCCGCTCATTGCTGGATGAAAAGTATGAAGGACGCATCTATCCGATCAATCCGAAGGAGTCGCATATCCTGGGGCTGAGATGCTATCCGCACATTTCCGCAATAGACGAGCCGATCGATATTGCGCTTATCGCCACGCCAGCGGCAACCGTCCCGAAAATTCTCGATGAGTGCGGTCAAAAAGGGGTTGCCGGCGCCGTCATTCTCGCCGGCGGCTTCCGTGAGACCGGCCAGGCCGGAAAGAAGCTGGAGGATGAGATGGTGGATGTCGCCCTGAAAAACAACATCCGCCTGATCGGCCCCAACACCTCAGGCATGCTCAACATGGTGGACAACCTGAATCTGGTTGGGATGAGGGATGTCCCCAAAGGCGACATCGCCCTCTTGAGTCAGAGCGGGAATATGGCCTTGAGCATCATCACAGAGGCAAAATTGAAGAGCCGCAAAGGTCTCTCCTACTATGTCGGGGTCGGCAACGAGGCAGACATTCGTTTTCACGAATATTTGTCCTTCTTCCGAGATGATCCAAACACGCGTGCCATTTTAATTTATGTCGAAGGGATGCGTGAAGGTCGCAATTTCCTGCAGCAGGCCTATCTGACCACCCAGGAGAAACCAATCATTCTGCTTAAGAGTGGTCGCTCCGCAACCGGCAAAAAATCAGCCGGATCCCATACCGGTTCACTGGCCGGCATGTCCGAAGTTGCCATCAGCGCATTCAAAAGGGCCGGCATTGTAGTCATCGAAAAATCGGACGAGCTTTTCCCCGCGGCCGAAACACTCTCATGCTGCCCACCCATCCGTAACAACAAAGTGGCCATCCTGGCGGACGGAGGGGGGCACGCTACCATTGCCGCCGATATTCTGACCGATTTCGGTATTGAATTGCCAAAGTTGGAGGAGAAAACACAGCAGAAGCTACGCGATATCCTTCCGGCGGCAGCGTCGGTGACAAACCCGGTCGATGTGGCCGGCGGCACAGACTCGGATCCATCCCTCTTTGCCGATTGCGCCCGCATTATTCTCAAAGATCCCCAGGTGGGCGGCATGTTGCTGGTCGGCCTGTTCGGCGGATATGGAATACGGTTCGCCGAGTCCCTGGCATTGAAAGAGGAGGATGCGGCTCATCAGATGGGAAAAATGTCGGCCCAACGGCACAAGCCCATCGTTATCCATAGCCTCTTCAACTCCGAACGTCCCCACTCCCTTGACCTGTGCCGCTACTACAATCTACCGGTGTACGACTCGCTCGATGTGGCCTGTAAATGCATCTCAGTATTGGCCGAATATGGGCTCTACCTGAAAAGCTACCACGCCAAAACCAATTTTGTTTTAAATTCGGGGAGTAAATCGAAGCCTGAAGGCCGCCTTATATTTGAGAACGCTAGAGCCGAGGGCCGCAACTCTCTTCTGGAGCACGAGGCGAAGCAGCTTTTCCGGTTGCACGGCGCCCCGGTTGAAAAGGCCCGGATAGCCGTTTCAGCTGACGAAGCCATCCAGATCGCAGAGCGCATCAAAGGACCGGTGGCCATGAAGATTGTCTCACCGCAAATATTGCATAAAAGTGATGCCGGCGGTGTCAAAATCAATGTCAAAGGAAAGGGCCAGATACGCCAGAGCTTCAATAAACTCATTTCAAATGCACGCCAATTCAATAAAGAAGCTGATATCCGCGGCGTTTTGGTCGAACCAATGGCCGCTCCCGGAATCGAGATCATCATCGGCACCAAGATAGACGAACAGTTCGGCCCCATTATCATGTACGGCCTTGGGGGCATCATGGTCGAGATTCTAAAGGATATTGCTTTTCGGGTGCTGCCGATCTCCCGTTTGACGGCCAAGACCATGATTGATGAGACCAAATCCGCCCCTATCCTGCGCGGTGTGCGCGGCTCCAAGCCACACGACCAGAAGGCCCTCGTCAACCTGCTGCTGCTGGTATCGGAAATGGTTGAGTCCTACCCGGAGATCGAGGAGATGGATCTGAATCCGGTCATGCTGCACGAAAAGGGAGCCACGATCGTCGATGCACGCATCATTCTGAAGTCCGAATAGCAGCCCGGCCTACTCATTTTTCATGCCGTCTGTAAAGATGGTTCCCTCTCCCGGATAGATGATTCTCTCATCTGCGGGAATGGGCTTCTCGGGATCGGGCCAATGCCCCTTTTGCGGATCTGCCCCTTCGCTTGCGAACCGATGGGTTTCCCTGTCGGCCATTTGAGGATGTGAACGAAGATCGACCTCGGCGACAGCGGCACTGAACTCTATGGCAATGTTATTGGGATCGAAGCTGTATATGGAATGGATGAAGCCGTGATCGATCATTTCAGATACCCAGATATCGGCTGCCTCCAAACGTCCTTTGATCTGCCACAGATCTTCATCGCTCTCGACCCCGATCGCCACGTGATCGAAAGCCACAGGCCCCTTCACCGGCACTCCATGATCCTTTTCAACTACGGGCCGGGCCTCAGGCCACTCGAAGAAAGAGATCATGTCGTGGGGAGATATTTCGAAGAAGTAGTGACGGTAACCGGGTCGTCCAAGGCCCGCCACCAAGCGCATTTCGAGAAGATCACGCCAGAAGCGGATCGTCGCCCCCATATCGTTGGTCACCATCGCCAGATGGTTGACACCGTTGTATCGAATCATGGTCTACCACCTCATGCGTCGTATTGATATTGCTTTAATAGGCTGGTTCTAATGGTTTTCAATTTTTACGCAGCGGATGCTGGCTACGCATGGGTCAATAACCTGCGGTTAATCCCAGCCTTGTACATCTCAGCCCGTCCATCCAGCGTGTATCGGTCAGCGTCAGCCGGCACAATGATGGACTCTCCCTTTGTCAACGCCATATTGCTTCCGCCGTCACCCCAGGCGATCTCTGCCTCTCCATCGATACAGAGCAGTATTTCCGGGCTATTCAATCGCTCTCCGCTGTCGTATCCTGCCGAAACTTCGGTGGAGATGGCCTCCAGTTCGAATTCATCCGCTTGGCTGGGATATCTCCTGGATGCGGGACAGATCGATGCCGGCTCAAGTATCTCCAACGCTGGTGCGTCAAACGTCAGCACGTTGAGCAGTTCGTCGATATCCACATGTTTCGGGGTCAGGCCGCCACGCAGCACATTGTCCGAGTTGGCCATCACCTCGATGGCTACCCCATGCAGATAGGCGTGAAGTTTGCCCGACGGTAGAAAAAGGGCCTGGCCAGGGTCGAGGGTGACCAGGTGCAGAATGCATGGGCTCAACACGCCGATGTCCCCCGGGTAGGTGTTGTTGAGTCTCACCATCCAGTCGTGGGCGGACTCAGATTGCTTCGCGTGCATCGTCGCCTCAACCAGATGGTCGATCAACTCCTTGCGGCTCTCTTTGGGCAGTCTCATCACGTGATTGAAGAAGGATTTAAGCGCTTCATCCTCTTCTCCCCCGGAGAGCAAATCCAGCTCATGTCGACGTTGAACCGGCCAGATTGCGTTCAGCAGCCCGTATATCTCTTCTGCGGCACGAAAACCGCAAAGGGCGGTGAAAGGGGTCAGCGCGCATACGCACTCCGGTTTATGCTGATCGTCGCGGTAGTTGCGTTGGGGAGCCCTCAAGGAGATGCCCTGATCATTTTCCCGCGCGAATCCTTTCTGTGCCATCGCTTTGTCCGGATGGGCTTGAATGGATAGCGGCTGCTCGACAGCCAACACTTTGAGAAGAAATGGGAGCTGGGGGCCAAAGTGGCGAATGGCGGTTTCGCCCAGGAAGGAGAGCGGCTCCTGGCGGATCATTTCGTGCAAGCTCTGCCAGCGCCCCTGGTACCACACCTGGGACGGCGCCTTGGGGTGCGCCCCCATCCACAACTCGGCTTCCGGCTGATTGGAGGGAGACGGTTGGCCCAGCAGTTCGGCAATTGCCGTCATTGATCCCCAGGCATAGGGCTGGATGGCGTTTTTCATCTTAAGCGGTCTGGTCATGGAATCCGCTCCTTTTTCATTTTGGGTGGATCACTCCCTTGTTCCATATGCAGGTTTACCTGTCCGGGGCTGCATGGTATAGCTTGAATCGTGATTCTGGAATTGTCAAATTGTTAAATTATATGGAAAATGCGTATTGCAATGGCCCTTAGAATCAATGAGATATTTCACAGCATTCAAGGCGAGTCAACGTCCGCCGGACTGCCCTTTGTTTTTGTCCGTTTGACCGGGTGCAATCTGAGATGCCGCTATTGCGACACCCAATACGCCTACGATGAGGGAGAGTGGCTGGAGGGTAGTGCTATTCTGTCTCGCATTTCGCATTTCAAGTGCCGGAGGGTGACCATCACTGGCGGAGAGCCCTTGTTGCAGGATGAAACCCCCGGGTTAGTGACCCAGCTGATCAACAAAGGGTATCATGTGTCGATGGAGACCAACGGCAGCTTGGACATCTCCGTCCTTGATTCACGCTGTACGAAAGTGGTGGACGTCAAGTGCCCTTCGAGCGGCATGCAAGCGCACAACCTGATATCCAACACCGAACGGGTGGGCATTAACGATCAGCTCAAATTTGTCATCGCCGACCGGGCGGATTTCGAATTCGCCAGCTGCACCGTCGAAGGGATAGAGCACCCTTTGCCTGCCGGCAACATACTCTTCTCGCCGGCGCATGGCCGGCTTGCAGCAGAGCAACTGGCCGAGTGGATGCTCGAAGATGGCAGCAACGCCCGACTGCAGATTCAGCTGCACAAATACCTGTGGCCGGATATCGAACGAGGGGTCTGAATGCAGACGAAAGCGAAAGCCGTTGTCCTCTCCAGCGGGGGGATCGACTCCACCACAGCTTTGGCGTTGACGAAAGCGGAGGGGTTTGGCCTCTACAGCCTGAGTTTCGACTACGGCCAGCGCCACAGGTATGAACTAGAAGCGGCCAGCCGTGTGGCTGCCTTTTTCGATGTGGAAAAGCATCTGGTCGTTCGGATGGACATGACCGCCATTGGTGGGTCGGCGCTTACGTCGGATTTGCAGGTGCCAAAAGGGCGTGATAGCGATGACATGTCAGCGGACATCCCGATCACCTATGTCCCTGCCCGCAATACGATCTTTCTCTCCTATGCCATGGCCTGGGCCGAGGTAATTGCCGCATCGCGTATCGTCATTGGTGTAAATGCGGTGGACTACAGCGGCTATCCGGATTGCCGCCCGGAGTATATCGAGGCGTTCCAGAAGATGGCCAATCTGGCCACCCGATCGGCGGTCCAGGAGGGGCTTGAGATCACCATCCACACCCCGCTGATTCACATGACCAAAGCGCAGATCATCCAGGCGGGGACATCTATCGGTGTCGACTACGGCCTCACGCACAGCTGCTACGACCCCTCACCCGAAGGGTTGGCATGTGAAAAATGCGACAGTTGCATTTTAAGAATGAAAGGGTTCCAGGAGGCCGGCGTAAAAGATCCGACCCGCTATCAGAGATAAACATTTGGAGGGATATGCGTGTCGTCCTGATCCATTTCCATCTCAACACCGGCGGCGTCACCACAGTCGTGCGGCAGCAAACAGAACTGCTCAAAGCGCTGGGGCACGAGGTTCTCCTGCTGTCTGGCAGCAGGCCGCCGGAACAGTGGCCCGCCCCGATAGCGGTGGTGCCAGGCCTTGCTTATGACACCCCTGAAACCAGGGCCCCGGACGGCCCATACGAGACTGCCGAAAACATCCTCCAGGCCATTAACCGCGTGTGGCCCGGAAGGCAGCCCGACCTGATTCATGTTCACAACCCGACCCTGGCCAAGAACCGGTGCCTTCAGGCGGTGCTCAAACGGCTACAGCAGGCGGACCTGCCGCTCCTGTGCCAGGTTCACGATTTCGCGGAGGATGGCCGCCCGGAGGTCTTCTTCGAGGAGCCCTACATCGCCGACTGCCACTACGCAGTGGTCAACGGAAGGGACCGTCGCATCCTGATCGGTTGCGGCTTGCTGGAAAAGGGCGTTCACCATCTACCCAATGCTATCCGCCCGCTGAAATGGTACGACGAAGCACCTGCCCCCGATAGTGGACATGTGCTCTACCCGGTCAGGGCGATTCGCAGAAAAAACATTGGAGAGGCGATCCTGCTTCAGCAGTGCGCCTTTCCCGAGACACCGCTTGTCATCACCCTGCCCCCCACCAGCGCAGCGGACCTTCCCGGCTACGACATGTGGCGGCAATATGTGGCCCGCCATCATCTGCCGGTCACATTTGAAGCCGGTCTCCACAACGATTTCCAACACATGGTGACCGACAGCCGATTCCTTCTTACGACCAGTATCAACGAGGGATTCGGTTTTTCGTTTCTGGAAGCGTGGAGTGCCGGGAGAGCCCTGTGGGGGCGCCTGTTGCCCGATATCTGCAACGATTTTATCGAACTGGGTGTCGATCTGGCACATCTCTATCCACACCTGTGGATACCGATCGAATGGATCGATGCCCAGGCGAGCAAAGCGTCATGGCAATCGGCCCGGAAACGCTCAGCCCAACGATATGGCATGCCCATTCCAAGAGATCGTATAGAGGCCGAGTGGCTGGGGATCACAAGCGGGAACCGGATCGATTTCGGCCTGCTCTGCGAACGCTCCCAACGGGCGGTGATCGACCGGGTTATGGCTGGAAAGAAGATGGCGTCAAGAGATCTGATAGCGTTCAATCCCCAACTTGGACGTTTCGGATCCGCTCAAGTGAGCCGTGATTTGGTGAAAAAAAATCGAGACATTGTCATGGAGCAGTTCTCCCTCTCCGGCTATTCGAACCGGTTGATCGGAATTTATGAGAAGGTGTTATCGTGCCCGGTCAAACAGCGGATCGATAAGGGGGCCCTATTTTCCGCATTTATGACACCCTCTCGATTCAGCCTGCTGAAGTGGAGCGTTTTCGATGGATGAAAAACACGCCTGCAGGCTGCCCATAGACGTAATATTCCCTTACCTCAAACCCCTGAATCCTATCCCCACCCGTCTTCAGAGCAAAGGCGGTCTGAAACCGCCGATCCGCTGCCTGTTGTGCGACCTGTACGGCACCCTGCTGATCAGCGGCAGCGGTGATGTCGGACAGGACCAGCTGCAGCCCCCGCCCTTGGAGCGGCTAAGCGTTTTACTGAAGCATTACGCCATCTCCCAGTCTGCCGAGGAGCTCTTAGAGGCACTGCGTGAGGCGATTAAAAGCGAGCATATCAAGGCGAAGGAACGCGGCATCGACTATCCCGAAGTACAAATCGAAACGATCTGGCAGCAGATCCTGCCCTCAAAAGCGCGAGAGGAGCTCGTGCGATTCGCCATCGAATTCGAGATGGTGTTCAATCCGGTATGGCCCATGCCCCATCTCCCGGAACTGCTCACCAGCTGCCGGGAACTGGACATCCCGCTAGGCATCATCTCCAACGCCCAGTTTTTTACCCCCCCTCTTTTCGAGTGGCTTGCGGGCGCACCCCTGAATCAATTGGGGTTCAGCGCCGAGTTGACCTTTTTTTCATATCGGCACGGCATTGCCAAGCCGTCAGACCGGCTCTTTCGCATGGCCACAGAGCAACTGAAAGCGTCAGGCATCGATCCCCGTCAGACTGCTTATATCGGCAACGACATGCTAAAAGACATTCTGCCCGCACATCGGCAGGGGTTTCAGACCATACTCTTTGCCGGAGACGCAAGATCACTTCGAATACGTGAGGAAGATCTTCTAATCGACACGCTTGGGCCAGATTTGATTGTCACCGAGTTGAATCAGGTGATATCGTGGCTGCAACCCAATGATTGAAACAGTTCCAAACAGGAAAGGATAGCGACATATGACCTCCACTGAAAAGCCTGAAACGGCTGCTGCTACCGAAACAGAACCGGTGTATGTGCCCGGACAAAGCCCTCAGATGGATGCATGGTTCACTTCGTTCTTCATCGAGAACCATCTCGACTACTTCACCAACCCGGAAAAAGCTGCCACTGAAGAGCAGGTTCGATTCATGGTCTACACCGAACCCAATGACCGTTACTACCCCTGCTCGGACAAGATGTTTGCCGCTATCATCGCAAGGAAGAACTCGGCCCACATCCAAAAAGCTTACAACAGAGTCCTACAGCGGCTCCTGGCCCTTATCGATAATCAGATCGAAGACAGTCAGGAGAAGATCTATCTCGAATCGCTGATCTTCAACAAATACCAGCACGAAACCCGCGATGAGATCATGATACCATCCAGGCTGGAGAAGCGCCTCATGCGCATATACTTGAACCGCACCCACATTGAAGACCCCTACATGGTGGAAAAAGCGACGCGCAATGCAAACGCCCAGGCCCTCATCGATGATCCTGCATTCAAGCAGGCCCTTAACCACGTGGACGAAGCTGCCCTGAAGAACCCTCCCAAGACGCTGGACGATATCAAACGCCAAATCGCTTCGCTCGAATTCCAGCGGTTGCTCTGCATCTCCAACTCACCGGAGCTGTGGGAGGGCAATGAGCCCCAGGCACGTAGCGAGGAGGAGTATCTCGCCATCTTCGAGAAGGAGATCACCGGGAATGGAAAGAGACCGCTTCTTAACTTCCTGGGGTTTGGAAGAGAACACACCCCCAAGCGGCGCATGATTCTGTGGCTGGCCGATGAGGCCGGCCAGGTGGTTGCCGACCTGGCTGTGATCCGCCACTTGGTCGCTCACGGCAACAAAGTCATTATCGCCTTCAAAAAGGGACCGCTCTACACCAAGACCGATATTATTGACATCACAGACGACAAGGTGCTTTGCAGAGCCATCGGGCAGGCCGTGATTGTGGAAGATCCCAGCCTGAGCAAAAACGCTCTGGTTCGCACCCTGCGCGGCGACACTCCGCTTCTTGTCCTGTCGGACGGCACCAGCGAAAATCTCAATCTCATCCTCGTCTCCACAAGCTTCGCCCGCATCTTCAAAGAGGTGGACGGTGTCATCTCAAGAGGGATGGACCAACGCCGCCGCTTTTTCAACGCTAGATTTCAATTCACCCAGGATGTCTTCAGCATCGCACCGGGGGAGGACGGCAGCATCTCCATCATGTACAAGCCGCGCCACCCCAAGGTGATAAAATTCTCCCACAGCGACCTGGAGCAGAAAGCCAAAAAGATCATCGACCAGATGAAGAGTGCCAAAGAGAAGGGAATGACCGTCATCTTTTATAGTGGCATCATCGGATCGATCCCCGGAAAAATAGAGACCGCCAAGAAGATCATGTCGCTCTTCGTGGACCATCTGACCCAGCAATCCTCGCTCACCTTCATCATCAACCCGTCCCAGTACTATGAACCGGGAATGGATGCCGACGACCTGATGTACATGTGGGAGATTGTCCAGCGCAGTGGCATGATCGATATCTGGCGTTTCCAAACCTACGAGGACATCGCAACGTCCTTCAAGCTCATGAACCAGAAGATCCCGCCCGAGTGGGTCGGCAAAGACGCCACCTACAGCACCGGCTGCACCAAGGAGATGGCCATCGCCGTGGACGTGCAGGAGCACCACCCTGAGATGCAGATTATCGGCCCGGCAAGGGAGCGCTTCATGCGGAGAAAGGACTATGGTGTTGGATCGATGTACGACCGGCGCCTTGGGCCGGTGTGTTAGCGAGGCTATCCGCATAAGGCGCACGATTGCCTCAAAAACAGAAAGAATACAGCTAACCGAATCTAAGAGAAATAATGGCCTCATTAAACCCAGAACATATCCAAGCCGTCATCAAGGCAATAAACAATGGACCCTTAAATTATTTTGGTCAAGGCAATGGTGATACCAGGAAATCGAACTTTTACATAGGAATTCTGAATTTCCCCCCATCCTTTTCCCGATAGAGCAAATACCCCTTCTCGCGGGCAAACAGGTAGAGATCCCTGGTGATGAGAACATCCTTTCGGCAGTAGTCGATGATCAGGTCCATTCTGCCCCGCTGCCACCACTCAAGGGCATCGAGACCGCTCCCGCTTTTGCTTTGACCCAGGGTTGCCTCGGCGATGTGATCCAGGGACAGACGAAACCCGAGACGACGCTTGACGGCTTCGAGAATATCGAAGGCGGGCAGCTGCATGAAGTCGAAGTCAGTGTAGCCGTTGAGAACCTTGTAGTCGAATTGCTTGCTGTTGAATCCGACCACCAGATCGAGTCGTTGCAAATGGGCGATCAGTTGTTGGATCTGCTTCTCTTCGTAGACGACGAAGCGATCTTCTCTGCTGTCATAGACGACGCCGCAGCTGACCCGCATCAGATGGGCCATATGCCATCCCCCGACCTCACGGGCGGAGCGCTGTGTCTCGAGGTCGAAAACACCGAAGGTCTTGGGGTGAGATGCAAACAGATCCTCAGGCAGTCCATCCGGCACTGGCATGGGCACCGCCTGGGGGGCAACCGATGCTGACGGTCCGGGTTTCGACAGCATCGACAACAGTAATGCAGCCCCCTCTTTGTCGATGGGGTGGTTTCCGGATCCGCATTTTGGGGAGTGGACGCAGGCCGGGCACCCACCTTCACACGGGCATCGTTCGATGACAGCTATCGTGATCCCGACCAATTCTCCGGCACGTTCATAGGCCTGTTCGCTGAATCCGGCGCCGCCGGGCACGCCGTCGTAGATAAAGATGGCGGCACTTCCGGTTTGAGCGTGAAAGGAGGTGGAGAGGCCTCCCACATCGTTGCGATCCGCAAGAACCAGCATCGGCATCATGCTGATGGCGGCGTGTTCGGCGGCGTGCAAAGCCCCCATTAAATCGTGCCCCTCCTGCTGAACTTCCCGGCACAGGTCGGGGGGAATGTCGAACCATAGGCCTTTTGTCTCGAACAATATCGGTGGCACATCCAGAAAGCGCTGTCGTATCTTCTCTCCAGTGAGGGTGCGCACCAGATCGTATCCGGTGACGCTGTCCGTGATCTTGATCCGACCGATGCAGACGTTTGTCCGACCGATCAATTGGTGCGCCTCGAGATGGATGATCTCCACGTCCGTGTGGCTGCGCACTTTGGTGTAGTAGTCCACCGTGGCGGAAATCACACGGATGCTGTTATTATCGCTATCCACCGATTCCACCCGATAGGTGCGGCCCTGGCTGAGGTAGATGGCGCCGGGATGGGTTTCGCGATAGAGACGGTGGGCGTCTATCTCACCAATGGTGTATCCGGATAGCGTATCAATAATCCGGTAGCGATCCCCCGTTCCTCGAAGGTTGACGCTCATTTGAGGGCGCTTTCTGCGGCTGTGCAGCCGAGTACCGTCGGCGGTTCGCTTCAGCTGCCCCGAGCGCTCCATCCGGGAGAGGACTGCACGCACTTCAGGGGCTTGCAGCCAGCTTTCGTCGGGCAACAGCGGCAGTTCGGCTGCAGCGCAGGCCAGATGCGCTTCCAGAGCTACATCATTGAAGGCATTGACGACGGCAGTTTCAGCCTCACCCTGAAAGAAGGCACCTGGATGATCGAGATAGTATTTGTCCAGCGCATTTTCAGAAGCGACCATGATCAGGGCGGAGGCCTGCCCCTGCCGTCCGACCCGACCGCTGCGCTGCAAGGTGGAAACCATAGAGCCGGGATATCCCACCAGGATGCACAGATCCAGGTCGCCAATGTCGATCCCCAGTTCCAGCGCACTGGTGGTGACCACGGCCAGAAGTTGGCCGCTTTTTAATCGCTGCTCGATATCACGCCGATCCTCGGGCATCAGCCCGGCACGATAGACGCTGATTCGGTCTGCCCACCGCCCTGCCCTCTGTTTCGCCCACACGGCGATGAGCTCGGCCATTTTTCGGGACTGTGTGTAGACAATGGTTCTCAACTGCCTTGCTAATGCGGCTTTTACGAGCTCGATGGCAGTCTGCGCGGGGCTGCCGGGGGGGTCGATGAGAACGGTTTGACGCACCCCTTTGGGAGCACCGCTCTCGGTGACGGCGTGCACCGGCATGCCCAATAATTCGCTTGCCAGTTGTGCCGGGTTTTTCACTGTAGCCGATGTGAAGATAAAAACAGGTGATGATCCGTGGTAACTACAGATGCGCTGCAACCTTCGAAGCAGCTGGGCCATGTGGTTGCCCAGCATCCCCCTGTAGGTATGCACCTCGTCGATAACCACCAGGTGCAAATTTGCGAAGAGATCCGCCCATCGCGCATGAAAAGGTAAAAGTGACAAGTGGACCATTTCGGGATTGGTCATCAGGACGCTGGGGGGGCGTTGACGTATCTTTTTGCGCCGGTAACCGCTGGTGTCCCCATCGTATATGGCCCCATCCGGCGCCGGTTGAGGTGCGTTGTGCGCCCATCGGTTGAAGGTGTTCAACTGATCCTGCGCCAACGCCTTGAGCGGGAAGATGTAAAGCGCGCGGGCCTGGGGGAACGCTTCGATCGTTCGAAGCAGCGGGAGATTGTATATCAGCGTCTTTCCGCTTGCCGTGGGGGTGGCCACGGCTGTGTTCATCCTCTTTTCGATGGCTGTCAGCGCCTCGCATTGGTGGCTGTACAGTTCGTTGATGCCCAATTTTCGTAGAAGACCGGACAGTTGTGGCGGTAGCACCTCTTCGGTTGCACGGCTGTTGCCCGGGCTGCCCGGGTCGCGATGGAGGGCGGCCACTTGGGATTTAAAACGGGGCGCATTGATGAGCGCATCGATATATTCGGCAATGTTTTTCAATAGTTATTTAATTACGACGGCTT
Source organism: uncultured Desulfatitalea sp. (assembly GCA_963668675.2). Lineage (GTDB taxonomy): Bacteria > Desulfobacterota > Desulfobacteria > Desulfobacterales > Desulfosarcinaceae > Desulfatitalea. The sequence continues at coordinate 865,394 of CAXXMB010000001.1, forward strand.
ACACAAAAATTAGACCGATTTTTCAACTTTGGCCGGATGCTGATTTATTTCCTTGAAAGTAAAGCTATTTTTGATATAACTGCAACGTAGTCTAAATCTGATGGTTTGGGCAGATTGCCCTTCTCAGGAGGAAAAAGCAAGTCTTGGACGACCCTCATTTATCCGATTGGGTAACATCCATATTCGATTCTAAAAACACGCCTGCCTCGTCTGCCTGGCAAACCGTATGTTCTATGGTGATTATGCCCGGGGCCTCTGTGCACCACTTTCAGGAAACATGATGTCATGACCGATCAAGTCGTAGCGTTGGTGATTCTTCTTATTTTGTCCGGTTTCTTCTCTTCGGCTGAAACGGCGCTTTTTTCCATAAGCCGAACCAAAGCGCGCTATATCGCTAAAATGGGTGGCCAGGCCAATAAGCTGATCAACCAGATGAAAGACAATCCGCACCGCCTGCTGAGCACCATCCTGATCGGCAACAACGTGGTCAATGTGGCCGCTTCGGCACTGGCCACCAAACTGGCACTGCAGCTTTTTCCCGGCTACGCCGTCGGAGTCGCCACAGGCGTGATGACCTTCTTGATCCTGGTGTTTGGTGAGGTGATCCCCAAATCGGTGGCCACTCGCAACAACGTAATGATTGCCCGTACGATTATCTTTCCGATCTACTGGTTTTCGATCATCTGCCTGCCTATCGTCTTTTTTCTCGATTTCATCCCCAAATTGACAGGACGAATCAAAAAGACCCCCACGGTGACCGAAGAGGAGCTGATGACCTTCGTGGAGGTGGTGCGCGAAGAGGGCGAAATCAAGGAGGAGGAGCAGGAGCTGATCCATCGCATCTTCGAATTTGACGACACCAATGCCTCCGAAATCATGACCCCCAGAGCAGATATGTTTATCATAGAGGCTGATAAACCTTTGGATTTGAAAACAATTACAGAATCTGGGTTTACCAGAATCCCGGTGATTGAAGACACCATCGACAACGTGGTCGGTATTTTAAACGTCAAGGATGTTCTGGCCCACTACGCGCTGAACAAAGAGATGTCGGACGTGCGTAATCTGATGCGCCCACCCTATTTCGTGCCTGAGCATAAAAAACTGGATTCACTGATGGGGCAATTCAAGAAGCGTAAAAACCACATGGCAATCGTGGTAGATGAACATGGCGGCGTCTCCGGATTGATCACATTAGAGGATGCACTCGAGGAGCTGGTCGGGGAGATACGCGATGAGACCGACAAAGAGGAGCGTCTGATCACCAAACGCAAGAGCAAAGAGTGGGTCGTCCTTGGCAAAACCGATATTGAGGCGGTCAACGAGGTGATTGAGATGGGGATTCCCGACTCGGCCGAGTATGATACCTTTTCAGGCTATGTTCTCGAGCAGATCGGCCGCATACCAGCTGAAAACGAAACATTTAACATGGGGAGCTTCGAGGTGATCGTCAAATCCATGGATGGCAACCGCATCAAAGAGTATGTCGTTCGTCAGTTGGAGGAGAAGATACCGGCCGAACTGAATGAGCCCATTGCGCCCCCAAAATAGGAGTGGCGCCACTCCCATGATCCGTGGGCGCCGTATAGCACCCGTTTCAAACCCGTCGTGTGTATATGGCTTTACTACAAGAGATGACCATCAGGACACTCACAACGCTTCTTTTTGTTTTTTCCGTATTGTTGCCGGGCACCTTCGACACGATCAGAGCCGAAGAGCTGCGCATCGGCCGCTTTCTGGACGCTACCCCCGGCGCAGCGCTTCCACCTGGCTGGGAGCCGTTTAACTTTCCCAAAATAGAAAACCATACTGTCTACACGTTGCACGATGATGAAGGCCGCACTGTGATCAAGGCCGAAAGCCGCAATGCCGCATCGGGTCTGATATGCAGGAGGCGAATCGACCCGAACCACTATCCTTATCTTCGATGGCGTTGGAAGATTGATCGTGTGCCCGAAAAGGGTGATGTTACAGTGAAGCGTGGGGATGACTGCGCGGCGCGTCTCTATGTCGCTTTTGCCTATGACGAAGCGGCGGCCGGGTGGTGGGAGCGACTTTGGCATCGAACTGCAAACGTATTCGCCGGCAAGGAGTTGCCCGGCAGCGCCTTGACCTATATCTGGGCCAGCAAGGCTCCCGAACAGCAGGTACTGGACAACCCCTACGCCGGTTCCGCCAAAATGATCGTTCTTCAGAGCGGCAACCGGCTGAGCGGGCAGTGGGTAGATGAGCGGCGCAATGTGTTCGAAGACTATCAACTGGCCTTCGGCCGTCAACCGACCGAGATCATCGGAATTGGCATCATGACCGATACGGATAACACGGGAGAGGAGATCGTCGCATATTACGGGGAGATATCGCTGGAGGCCCCCGCTCCGTCATCGGTTCAGACAGATTGATCCTTTCTCCAATGGATCGCGCGGGCTACTCTTTCACCCGTTCCACATACTCGCCAGTGCGGGTGTCGATGCGCAGCAGTTCCCCTTCGTTCACAAATGGCGGTACCTGAACCACATGGCCGGTCTCCAGGGTGGCCGGCTTTGTGCTTCCGCTGGCCGTATCTCCCTTGGCCCAAGGCTCGGCTTCGGTCACGCGTAACTCAACGAAGTTGGGCAGCGTGACACCGATGGGGCGCCCTTGAAACAGCAGCACGCTACAGACCGTATTCTCCTTGAGAAGCGCCTTGCCATCACCGACCTGGTCTTCACTGAGCATCTCCTGCTCGTAATTGCTGCTGTTCATGAAACAGTACCCGCTGCCATCGTAATAGAGGTACTCCATTTCGATCTCTTCCAGGTCTGCCGGCTTGAATTTTTCGCCTGAACGATAGGTCCTGTCGAACTGCGCCCCTGTGAGCATATTCTTAAGTTTGCATTTGTACAGCGCCTGTCCCTTGCCGGGCTTTACAAATTCAAACTGCACGATCACATAGGGATCCCCGTCTATCTCCAATTTTGTACCTTTGCGTAAGTCACCGCTTTCAAGCATGTCGACGATCTCCTTCTTGGGGCAATCTCCCCTTCTGTTTTAAAACCAGATTTAAATTCAGATCTGTTGGTTTATGGGTTATGGCTCGTTGCCCCGTTGTTTCGCGCTGCCGCAACCATCATTTTTACCTTTTGAGGGTCCTTCTGAAACCGTATCGGTTTGTTGTTCGAATCGACCGCATTGGTCAACGTACAGCTGTCCACCCCGGCGGGGTTGACCGCCCGTATACCGGAGGCCACATTCAGCGGCCCGAGACCACCGGCCAGAACAACCGGGATACCACTTTGACGGACCAAGGCATTTGCCACCGACCAATCGCAGGTCTCTCCGGTAATTCCCACAAAGCCCTGAACCGGTTGATCGATTGGGCTGCTGTTGCCATCCGACAAGAGTATTGTGTCGGTTAGAAACCAGTCACTGATCGGTTCGAAAAGCGATGCCAGCCTGAGCGTTACATTCTCGTCCGCCCTGCCCTGACGCGCAATCGGTATGGACCGCATGATGTCGATATCCGGGAATCTTTCCCGCAGCCGCTTCTGGCGGTCGGCCGCTTGAGCCACTTCCTGTTGCCCCTTTTTCCCGGAAGGAAGCGATTCGCACAGGTGAAGAATATCGGGACGGTAGTCATTGACCGCCGCGGAGATGGCCTCCACATCTTTGAACAGCGGAATCAAGCTGCTCTTGCGTCCGGCGGACTGGACCGTCTCTACGGTCCGTTTCAAACCGGGGTCTGTTTCTGCAGATCGGTCGAGGAGCACACTGCCGATGTGGTCGACGCCGAGCTGAATCATGGTCTCGGCTTCTGACGGCGTCTGTATTTCGTATATTTGAACAATCATGCAGCTTTGCAGTTTCAGCGACGAGATCCAAAAAATATTGACATTTTTCGCCGTGTCTACCATATTCAAGCTAATTTCGCAAACCGTTTAACTACTTTTCATCATTATATATATACACAAAGGCAGCGCATGATACTGATCATCGATTTTGGTTCACAATTCAACCAGCTGATCGCTCGAAGGGTTCGTGAGTGCGGCGTATACTGCGTCATCGAACCGCCGACCCTCTCGATTGAACGCATCAAGGAGATGGCCCCTGAGGGGATTATCCTCTCCGGCGGGCCGGCCAGCATCTATGAAAAGAATAGCCCCAGAGCAGATAAACGCATCTTCGACCTCGGCCTTCCGGTGCTGGGCATATGCTACGGTATGCACTTCATGGTCGATACGCTAGGTGGAAACGTCAAGCAGGCCCTCAAACGTGAGTATGGATTCGCTGAACTTAATCTCAAGCGCTCCGACACCCTGCTCTCTTCCATCCCCGACCAGAGCCAGGTGTGGATGAGCCACGGCGACTCGATCTCCAAACTACCGAATGGTTTCACCATCACGGCCGTGACCGACAATACGCCGGTTGCCGCCATGGCGGATAAAAAGCGTAACTATTTCGGTCTTCAGTTCCATCCTGAAGTGGCCCACACCAAAAAAGGCAAGCAGATGCTTCGCAACTTTCTGTTCGACGTGTGCGGCTGCAAGCGCAACTGGAGCATGAAGACCTTTGCTCGCGACGCCATTACCGAAATCGCCGAACAGGTGGGCGACCGCAAGGTGATCCTCGGATTGAGCGGCGGTGTGGACTCCACCGTAACGGCCGTGCTCATCCACAAAGCCATCGGCAAAAACCTCACCTGCATCTTCGTCGACAACGGCCTGCTGCGCAAAAACGAGGCACGCAAACTCAAGGTGACCTTCAAGGAGCACCTCAAGCTCAATATCCGCTATGTCAATGCGGGTAAGAAGTTTCTCACCGGCCTGGCCAAGGTTGAGGATCCCGAAAAGAAGCGAAAAATCATCGGCAAGATCTTCATGGAGGTGTTCGAAGCCGAGGCGCGTAAAATTAAGGGCGCCGACTTCCTGGCCCAGGGCACTCTCTATCCGGATATCATCGAATCACGCTCAGCCTTCGGCGGCCCCTCGTCGGTGATCAAATCCCATCACAATGTCGGCGGTCTACCCAAGCGGATGAAGCTCAAACTGGTAGAACCCCTTCAACACCTGTTCAAAGACGAAGTGAGAAAGCTCGGCACCCAGTTGGGCCTCGAGTCCGAACTGGTCTGGCGCCAACCCTTCCCCGGCCCAGGGCTGGCCATCCGCATCATTGGCGACGTTTCACCTAAACGGCTGAGCATCTTAAGGGAGGTAGACGCCGTTCTTCTCGAAGAGATCAGGGCCGCCGGGTACTACCGAAAGCTGTGGCAATCGTTTGCCGTCCTGCTGCCCCTCAAAAGTGTCGGCATCATGGGTGATGGGCGTACCTATGAGAACATCGTCTCCATCCGGGCCGTCACCAGCAAGGATGCCATGACCGCCGATTGGGCCAAACTGCCCCATGCGCTTTTGGGACGTATCTCCAATCGCATTATCAACGAAGTGCGCGGTGTCAACCGCGTGGTTTACGATATCAGCTCAAAACCCCCCAGCACCATCGAGTGGGAGTAGACACCAGGACAGTCACCGATGAATGACCACCTTGAAGAAGAGAACGGCCAGTTCAAATTGCAATCGGATCGTCTGAGAGAAGAGATCGAAAAACCTGAGATTCCATCCGAAATCAACGAATTGCGCCTGGAAAAAGTAAGCCAGAGGGTTACCCTTATCTCTATCATGATTCCGGTGCTGATTGTCATCGTACTGGTGATCGCCTATCTGGATATCAAGAAGCGGGTGGTGCGGACAGAGGACACCGGCACCATTGAATTCCAAAAGCTGTCGACAGACCTTGAATCCCGTTTCTCCTCCCTCTCCGTAAGGCAGGCAAGACTCGAAGGCGACATGGCCAGACTCATCGAGCAGACCAACAACGTCACTGCCACCATTCAGGTCCGGCTGAAAGAGCTTCAAGAGACATTGAAGCAGGTACAAAACGCGCAGCAAAAAGCTCTAAAAAGAAACGAGCTCAATACGGTGAAAAAGGAGTTCGTCGAAAAAATCAACTCGCTGGTTGAATCATCCAATCAAGCCGGCGAGCAGGTGGCCGCCATCACCGATGAACTGAAGAAGCAGATGGATGAATTGACCACGTCTCTGGAAGAAACCGATCAGACCGTAACGGAGATGGATCGGCACGTCGCAGAGATCGATAGAAACAAAATCGACAAGCCCGCCATGGACCTGGCCCTTCGACTAGAAACCATGCGGGTGTCCAGCGATCTGAAAGCAAGAATCGACGCCATGGAAGAGATGCTCATCTCCCTCGAAAAGCAGATAAAGAGGACAACAACTGCACCTCCGGCAACCGCACCTAAAAAGAGCTCTTCGACATCATCTACGAAGAGCCCACCTCCCAGCAGTCCCTCTACAACCAAAATTGAGGAGCAGACCATTTCTAAGTAGACCGAGCAGTTTGTGAAAATGCGTACCCGGAACTGCAGCTTAGCGACACTTTATAATTGACGGTTTAATAATGCATTTGCGCGAGGTGCAGACCGCCCGCCGGCCTCGCCGGATTATAACCCCGAAAGTTGAGTCAGCCCCCTGTGATCTCCACCGCCTTCTCCAGAAACTGGTCAAGATTCTCTCGGATGGTGCGTTTGCTGAACTTTCCGACACTGGTTTTGGGAATCTCATCGACGATCGCCACCAGCTTGGGTAGCATCCATTTGGTAATTTTGCCCTTCTCCACCCCTTCGGCCACCAGAAAAGCGATCAAATCCTGTTCATTACGATCCGCACCGGGCACCATCTTGATGACAGCCATCGCCTTCTCACCCCAAACCTCATCCGGAACACCGACCACCGCCGCTTCGAGCACAAAGTCGGCCAGAGAGACAAGATTTTCCAGCAGAACCGTCGGGACCATCTCAGACCCGCTGCGAATCACATCGGACATGCGATCGGCAATCGTCAGAAAGCCCTCCTCGTCAACCGTGGCCAGATCCCCCGTGTGAAACCAGCCGTCGATCCAGACCTCGGCTGTCTTCTCAGGGTTGTTGTAGTACTTCTCCATTACCCAGGGGCCCCGAACCACGATTTGACCGATGGTCTCGTTGTCGCGCGGCACAGGATTCCCATCCCCGTCCACCACCCCCACCTCGAACCCCGGGACCGGCAGTCCTGTTTTGACGCGAACCCGGTCCAGATCCTCTTTAGGCCAATCGTGCATCTGCTTCTTGATGAAGGCCGTCACCGTGGCCGGTGCGGTTTCGGTCATGCCATATCCGGATGATGCGTTGATGCCCGGAATCCTCTTTTCGATCTTCTCCTTCAACCCCAGGGGCAAAGCGCCGCCCCCCACCCCCACGTGAACCAGACTGCTCAGATCGAACCTGTCCAGATCCTCGTACGACATCAGCAACGCCAGGATGGTCGGCACCACCGCCACGTGGGTGACCTGCTCCTGCTGAACAAGTTCACAGAACCCATCCACGGTAAAGGTGCCCGGCAGCACCAGTTTGTAAGCGCCAAAAACATACCCGAACGGCTGACTCCAGCCGTGAATGTGAAACAGAGGGGTCGTGATCATCGGCACCACGTTTTCACCAAGCTGCTGGGCGGTGGGGTCATTGCTGAAATGGGCCAGGGCCGTCAGGTGCAGCGTCTGAAGATAGAGCGCCCTGTGCGAAAACATGGCCCCTTTGGGAAGCCCGGTGGTGGCGGTCGTATAGCAGAGGGTGGCAATCGTATCTTCATCGAGGTAGGGCCAGTCGTAGGCATCGGACTCGGATCCAAGAAGTGTTTCGTAGTGGTAGAGCGGTGATATTTTGGAAACCGGCAACTCCGGCTCATCAGACATGTAGACAAACGTCTTTATGTTCTCTTTGATACGGTCATAAATCAGCTCGACCAGCGGCAACAGGCTGTCATCAAAAAATAGGACGCTGTCTTCGGCGTGATTCAAGGTATAGATGATGTGCTCATGGGAGAGTCGCACGTTGACGCAATGCAACACCGCCCCTGAGCATGGCACGGCGTAATAAAGCTCCATATGGCGATGGGTGTTGAGGGCCATTGTGGCGATGCGGTCGCCAGGCGCTCCGGGGCGCCCAGCTTCGATACCAATGCGCTGCAAAGCGTTGGCCAGGCGGCAGGTGCGCCGATACCACTCGTCCCATGTGAAGCGTTGGTAGTTACCGGTCAGATGATTTCGGTAAACAATACCGATCTGTTGTGGATAGATACTCACCGGTCGCTGCATGAAGGTTTTTAACAGCAGTGGGTAGTTGGTGCTGAATTCCGGATAGGTTTTCTCCGCCATCGCATCTGCTCCTTTTCATCGTATACCAGAAGTGTGGGTGGTGTGAGGCTGCGCCATTGTTTGTTTTAATTAATTCTCGGGTTCAAATTGAAAACGTGTTGCGTGTGGGCTTCAATCTGTTTGTCGCTGAACCACCAGTAGAGCGGTTCGCCCTCCATGAAAGGTGCGATCTGATCGGTCATGTGCGGGTGAAACTGTCGGCCGGTAACGCCTCCCGGCAAAACCGCGAGCATCTTGTCCGGGTCGCCCAGATCGACCACCATGCGAAGGGAGGCCATGATCGAAACATCCGACAGGTCACCGTAGGACGATTTTGCCCTGCAAAGGGTATCTCCCGAACCGGATGCGGGGTAAGGTCCAGCACCGAGCAAACCTTTGGCGGCGCCTTTGCGGGCGATGGGGCTAACGAAATGATAGCGGTGGTAACGTCCCCAAAGCCACGATTCAGGATCATCTCCCAGGGATGCTTTCAGTCGATCGGCAACACGCCGTGCCGCTTGATGAAGTATCTCGTCGAGGGTCTCGGTTTTATCCGTCGTTTGGATATCGTCAAACCACTCGGAGTGGCCGGCTTCAACCATCTGTTTCATCCGCTCTTCCCAGAAATAGACATTGGCCAACACCGCATTGGCCAAGTCGGCCCCCAGTTCATCCTCATAGACGGCCCTCGCCAATTCGTCAAAAAGGGAGTGGAAAATGGTGGGTTCCGGCCTGTCGGCTGCATCCGTATGATCCCAGGCGGCGAGCAGCTTTCCCATGTTTTCGGTGTCCGGGTGTTTGGTCAGAATCCTGGCCATGATGGGAGCGATCTGTCGGGCCTTCATATTGATGGCGTCGCGCTGATACTGCCAATGGTTTTCGGGTGTGGTGGCTTTTGGCGAATCCATGATCTCCATTAAACGCTGCTGCCGGTATGGCGTGGAGAAGTAGTTTGAGTAGTAATAGGGATAGTTGTCATCGGTTGTTTTGTGGTTTGTGGTACCGACCCATCCCCCTTCTGGATTTTCAACATGGGGCATCTCCTCGAAGGGGATCCAGCCTTGCCAATTGTCGACACCGTCCTTGACCACATGCGGCAGTTGACCGTTACCGGGCGAGCGAAGCGGCATACGTCCGGTCACATGCCAGCCGATATTGCCATCCATGTCGGCAAAAACGAAATTGAGCGATATCTGATTCACATCCCGCAGCGCATCGCGAAAATCGGCCGCATTACGGCAGGAGAAGAACCGGTCAAAGCCGATGGTGGGCCCCATACTTTCGAAAGCGCTCCATCGGCATGTCATCACCTTGTCACTGTCGATCAGCGGGAAGATATCACTGACCACCGGCCCGCGCCGGCTCTTCCGAATGCGGATTGTTTCGTAGGTGTAGCCATCGGGTGCTCTCTTATCCCTGAACTTCAGGCGCTCTTCGATGATTTGGAAAGCGACGGATTGATCCCCCTCCAGATAGTGGTCCGGATGCGCGTTGTCGATCGATTCGATATAGAGGTCCTGTGCGTCGCCATAAGCGTTGGTGACTCCGAAGGCGACGTATCGCGTCCTGCCGATGGCCACGCCCGGGGTGCCTGGAATGGACACCCCCACAGCGCGATTGTCCGGAAGAATCAGGGCGCATGGATACCAGGGACCTGGAAGCATGCGGCCGTCAAGATGGGGGTCGTTGGCCAGGATAGGCTTGCCGCTCTGGGAGCGTGAAGCATCGACCACCCAGTTATTGCTGCCCACCTCAAAACGGCCCACAGTCAGGTTGGCGATAAGTTTGGCGGCAAGTTCGGGGCGGAGTGTCGCTTTGGAAGCCACTACGGATGGGGAACGCTTCTCGCCGCTGGCCGGATTGAGATTAATTGGAAAAAGATCGCTCGCCTTCTCAGGTCCGAGCTTTTCCACCAGCATTTGGGAGATCAATTCATGGCGAATATTGGCAGCGCTGTTCCATCCCATGAAGTAGAAAATCGTCAGCGCATCTTCGGGCTGCCACAGTTCCGGCTTGATGCCCGCCAGTTTAAATTCAAGATGGATCTGTTCGGGGCACTCCTGAATAAACGCGTTGATACCAGCCACGTATTTTTGCAGAAAGCGCCTGGAGGTATCGCTCAACAGCTGGTAGTGCACCTTGGCCTGTCGGTAGAAGCCAAGGGTGCGCATGCTCAAATCGATCGATTTCGCACCTTGACCGGCGAGTTCTCCAATCCGACCACGGGCGTACAGCTTCGTCAGCTCCATCTGGAAGAGACGATCCATGGCCGTGACATACCCCTGGGCAAGGACAAGATCGAAGATGTTGCCGGCATAGATGTAAGCCATCCCCTTATCGTCGCGGCAGATGCGCACCGATTGCATGAGGCCGTCAATCTGTAACGATCCATCTGCCTTATAGCTGTTCAACGGTGACGGGCCGAAGGGATTGACAACCGCAAGGACAGCCAAGGACAAGGCAACGATTAAAATCAGAACGATCCATAGCATTCGCCTGAACAGAACCATATATACCTCCCCTTAAAGAGGTGAAACGATGTGGCCGATGACATTATCGATGAGACCGAGGTGACTGTCAAAGGCATCGTCGCCTATAAGTAAAAAAAATGCATTGTACGAGCGGCATTTGCAGAGGGGAAACATGGCGACCAGGGGATGGGGACTTGCGCAACAACGGAGTGACATTACTTATGCGGACGTCACCATCTTTTCGATACGCGCAATATCGTCGGGCAGATCGACCTCCGGGGAATCGAAGGGCGTGATCACCACCTTGATGCGGTGGCCGGACTCGAGCACCCTGAGCTGTTCGAGTTTCTCGATCTGCTCGAGGCGCCCCCTGGGAAGGCGGTTAAAGGTGTCCAGAAATCGTCGGGTATAGGCGTAGACACCCAAATGTTTGTAGATGGGGAAATCGTTGCCGCCATCACGGGCGAGCGGGATGGGTGCCCGTGAAAAGTAGAGCGCATAGGAATCGCGGTCCATCACCACTTTGCAGTCCTTTGGGTTGGTGTACTCCTGTGGGTCCTCGATTTGGAATGCCAACGTACTCATACCCAGCTGGGGATCTTCCAGCAAAGGTTCAACGACAGCGTCGAAACAGCCGGGCTGTACCAGTGGCTGGTCGCCCTGTACGTTGATGGCAATGTCGTCCGGTTCCAGACCCATTCTGTCAGCTGCCTCGGCAACCCGATCGCTTCCAGAGCGATGGGACGATGAGGTCATCATCGCACTGCCTCCAAACCGAGTCACCGCATCGAAAATACGCTGGTCATCGGTGGCCACCACCACCTCGGAGATGCGCTCGGCACGGGAAGCGCTTTCGTACACATGCTGGACCATCGGTTTGCCGCTGATCATGGCCAACGGCTTGCCTTCGAATCGCGACGAACCATACCTTGATGGAATAATGACGACAATGCGCATCTGCTCAACCCTGTATGAAGGTTTCAATTTCGTTTGACATCGGCCTCCCTTTCATCAGAATATTCTGCCGTTTCAGAAAGGAGCCGTATATGAATCATCATATGCTCACAGAACTACTCGAAGCAGTCGCCAAGGGCCACATAAGCGTGCCTCAAGCCCAGGCACGCCTTGTTGATCTACCCATGGAAGATATTGATTATGCTCATATAGATCATCATCGCAGCCTGCGCAAGGGCTTTCCCGAAGTCATTTTCGGAGAGGGCAAGTCCGCCGAGCAGATTGTCGGCATCATGACCCGCATGCAAGTTCAAGAGCAGGTTATTCTCGCCACAAGGACCGATCCGCAAAAAGCCGCTCATGTTATAAAGCAGATGCCCGATGCGACCTATGACGCGACGGCACGCATGGTGATCTGGCAGAAGGCCCCCCTGCCCAAGAGCGGCCTGGGCCGGATCGTCGTCATCTCGGCTGGCACATCGGATATCCCGGTAGCTCGCGAAGCGCTCCTGACTGCCGATGCCATGGGAAACGAGGTCGAGGCGGTATTTGATGTCGGCGTTGCCGGCATTCACCGATTGATGGCCCATCGTAACGTGTTGGAAGAGGCACGCGTGCTGATTGTGGTCGCAGGTATGGAGGGCGCCCTGCCCAGTGTGGTTGCCGGCATGGTTCGCCGGCCGGTCATCGCTGTCCCAACGAGCATCGGCTACGGCGTCAATCTTGGCGGACTGACCGCCCTTTTCGGAATGCTCAGCAGCTGCAGCTCCAATATTGCCGTGGTCAATATCGACAACGGTTTCGGCGCAGGGTATATGGCCGCCTGCATCAATCAGCCCTGAAATTGCTGTCCAGTAAATAGGGGCGCTTCGATCAGCTTTCGAGCATCAGCTGGCAAGCGGTTCCGATCTCCTCGCTTATGGCAGGCAACCATTCGTCGAGCGTCTGCACCGTTTCACCAAACAACGCCTTCGCTGGCTGACAGAGCGACCACTGTTCCACAGGGCTTCTACCTTCAACGTGAATATTTACTATAATATCGGCCGTATGTACTACAAGTGCCAGATGGTTGACATCGGGCATCATGTCGGGATGATGGTGCTGGGCGATGGCCGCGGAAAGGTCATTGGGCAGGTTCCAGCGGCGAGCCAGAAAAGCGCCGATGGCGTCATGTCCAATTGGAAAGAGACGCTTCTCTGCGGTCCTGAAAGAGATCCGCTCTTCATTCAAGCAGCTGGTCAACTCCATGAACCGACCCGTGAAAAATTGGGCCATTACAATTTTGCCGATGTCGTGGACAATTCCGGCCGTAAAGGCGTTTTCATGACGGTGTCCCTCAAGTGTTCTGCTCAAATATCTGCTGACGACGCCGACGCTGACCGCGTGTCTCCAGAACGCCTTCATATTCAGACCGCTCTGCTTGCCGGGGCCGGCCATGGCATCGATGACAGCCATGGAGAGAACGGCATTCAACACCGTGTTGTACCCGAGGATCATCACTGCATGAGCTGTGTTAGAGACCTTGGCACTGAAACCGAAAAACGAAGAGTTGGTCAGTTTCAGTAGTTTCGTTACAATTGCAGGATCTTTTTCGATCACCGCGGCCAGTTCGTCAGCCGTCGTATCCATGTCCTGCAACATGGCATTGATGCGCACGGCCACGGCCGATAGTGTGGGGAGCTCCTCCACCGTTTCCAGATACCGCATGATATCCCCAGGGGTGACATCTGCATCCGAAAAGCGGGGAACTGACGTGGCCCTCTTATCCGATACCGATCTGCTTTTCATTGCCATCTCTATCCTTCCGTACGGGCGCCACATAGGTTTTGCGATGAATCCAAGGCAGTATCTTCGGTATCTACAGGCAGACAGATGGTAAATGTCGTTCCTTTGCCAAGCTCACTCTGTACGTCAATGGTCCCGTTATGCTTTTTAATAATGGTGTAAGCGATATTCATTCCAAGCCCGGTGCCTTTGCCCACCTCTTTGGTTGTGAAGAAAGGATCGAAAATCTTGGTGAGGTGCTCCGATGGGATGCCGCAACCGTCGTCACTGATCGAGACTTCGACATGGTCTTCCACCGCCCGGGTTACGACATGAATGACGCCCCTCTTCTCTATGGCCTGGACGGCGTTGATCAGTATATTCATAAAGACCTGGTTGAGATGCTGCGGACAGCCACGCACGGTAGGGATTTCCCCAAATGTCTTTTCTACAATGGCTTTGTATTTGAGTTGGTTGTGAACGACATTGAGTGTCGACTGCAAACATGAATTGAGGTCAATCGATTGAATGGTATCATCGCCAGGATGGGCAAACGCCTTGAGATCCAGCACTATTTTCTTGATGCGGTCCGACCCTTCACGGCAATCGCTGACCAGATCGACCATGTCTTCCATCAGAAAGCCGATATCGATCTTTTTCTCCAGCTTCGCTATTTCGCCAATGGCTTCACGCACTTCGCTTGCAACCCCTTCAGCCCCGGCGATCGTCGCAATGAGATCCCGATATTTTTCAAACAACGTCTTTATGTCAATTTGATAACCTTGAAGTGTTTTCAAGTTGCTGCTGATGAATCCGGTCGGGTTGTTGATTTCATGCGCAACACCGGCGGCCAACTGCCCGATGGAGGCCATTTTTTCCGAATGAAATATCTGCGCTTGGGTCTTTTCCAACTCTTCCAGGGCACTCCGCAAAAGCTCGCTCTTGTCTTCATCCGACAAATTGTGTTCAATGGCTTTGTGGCGCTCTTCCAAATCGATGACCCGCAGCCCTGTCATGAGCCGAGCCTTCAGTTCTTCGGGATCAAACGGTTTGGTGATGTAGTCGTCGGCGCCACACGTGAATACTTCGATCAGATCTTTACGGTGATCCTTGTAGGTCACCACAATAATATAGATATAGTGATCGAAGCGCTCTCCACGAACATTTCGGCATAGCTCGATCCCATCCATCTCAGGCATCATCCAGTCGGTGATCACCATCTGAATGGTCCTCCTTTTCAACAGGCGCCAGGCCTCTTTACCATTTCCCGCCTCGACCGCCTGATGCCCCAGCTGGGTGAGCACTTTTTTTAGCAAGCTGCGCGATATTAAGTCGTCTTCAACAATCAGAACTTCCATCGATTATCCCAACCTGTCACTTCTCGATACGTCCGCCAATACCTGGCCGCCTGGATTAAGGATTCAAACGAAAAAGGAGTGCGCTCTACAAGCCTCTATCGCCCTTCAGGCATATAACTTTAGGCGCTTTAGCGTCCTTCGCATTCATGCGCAGAGGTTGTTTCATGTAATTTGAAATGATTTAAGTTCTAGTCTGTTATGACCGATATTGCAATCATCGGCCGGCGCTATGAACGGGCTAACAATCGAGCGAAACTGACTCCTTTCAGCGCGTGCTGGCCGCTTAAATGATCACAAAACTAAAGCGATGCCGGGAATCGGGCAATATTAGGGATAGTGCCTACATCATAAAGTAAGGAAGAACCATGGATTTAGCGACGATCATCGGACTCATCAGCGGGTCGATTCTCATTGCGTCAGCGGTCATTCTCGGTGGAAGCCCTCTGGTTTTTATCAACATACCGAGCGTATTGATCGTGCTCGGTGGCACCATTGCCGTAACCTTTATCAAATTTAAAATGACCGATGTCATCGGCTCGATCGGTGTTGCCATGAAAGCGTTTCTGGTGAAAATGTCGGATCCGGAGGCGATGATCGAAGAGATGGTCAATTTTACGCGCATCGCCAAAAAAGAGGGTTTGATTGCGCTTGAAAAAGAGGTGGCCTCCGACGCATTTGCAGCCAAAGCCCTCCGTTATTTGTCCGATGGATATGACGAGGGGTTGATCGAAGACATGCTCAGCAAAGACATCCGACTGACAGTTCAACGACATGAAACGGGTCAGAACGTTTTCAAGGGTATGGGAGATAGCGCTCCGGCTTTCGGCATGATTGGCACCTTGATCGGTCTCGTGCAAATGCTCTCTTCTATGGATGACCCCGCCAGCATCGGTCCATCCATGGCCGTGGCCTTGTTGACCACGCTTTATGGCGCTGTTCTTGCCAATTTCATCTTTCTCCCTATATCTGAAAAACTGTGTCTGCGCAGCGATCAGGAGAAACTCAACAAAAGCATTATCGTGGAAGCCGCTGTTGGTATCAACCGAGGTGTCTCTCCAATGGTGCTTGAAGAGTCCTTGAAGATTTTTCTCTCCCCCAAGACGCGGGATCGGGACAAAGAGGTGGAAGAACCCGCGGAAGCCCCGGCCGAGGCCAACTAAATGGGCATGCCAGCAGAAGAGCCTAAAAAAGTTGATCCAGGCGCCCCAAGGTGGGTGGTGACCTTTGGCGACCTGATGAGTCTGCTGCTCTGCTTCTTCGTTCTACTGCTCTCCTTTTCAGAGATGGACCGTCAGAAATACAAGCAGGTAGCCGGTTCACTCGAAAAAGCTTTCGGCGTTCAGCGCAAGATGCGCGTAATGGAAATCCCAAAAGGGATGAAGATCATTGCCCGCGATTTTGACCAGGAGATCATCGAGACGCGCATCAGGGAAGACCTGGGCAAAGAGATTGACGATATGCTCTCCAGCCAGTTGGAGGAGTACAAAGATCAGATCGCCTTGGAAGCGAATGAAAATGAAGTGATCATTCGGCTCATGGGCGAAAGCACCTTCGATTCCGGGAAAGTAGAGATCCGGGAGAAGTTGAAACCCCTTTTGATGAGGGTGGCGAAAATTCTCGAAAAAGATGGTGGAGACATCGTTGTCGCCGGTCATACCGACAATGTTCCCATACGCAGCGGCCCTTACAAAACAAACTTGCGCCTCTCCATCGCCAGGGCGGCCGCCGTGGCGGAATATATCCTGGGCCATTCGAAAATAGATGCCAAGCGTATTTCGACGATGGGATTCGGAGAGTACCGTCCGATCGAGAGCAATCTGAACGCACGCGGCAGAGAGAAGAACCGACGCGTGGAGATCATCCTGAGCAACCTTCCCCAGACACAAAACAGAGCGAAATAGGCTGAGGACAAAAACGTGACGCCAACCTCTTCCTGAGCCTTCAACCCTTAGGTTAAAAAATCGATCAAACTGGGCCGTATGATCTGGGCTGCCGTGGCCAGGGTGCTTTCATATGCCGTCTGCTGGAGTTGAAGATCGATGGCCGCCTCGACGATGTCCGTGTCCTCCACTCTGGAGAGGAGGTCGCTCACATTCACTTTGAAGTTCTTGTTATAGTTTTCGGTCGCTTCGAGACGATTGCTCTGCCCTGCGTTGACGGCCCGGATGGAGTTGAGGCCTTGGACAATATCCGTGAGCAACGGCAACTGGTCAGTGACACCGGTAGCGTTGTCGGCGCGCAGCTCGGTCTCAAGATCGTTGAGCACATCGAAAACATCGGCCACCCCCTGGAAGATCTGACTGCCGTCGGCCTCGATGCCGATCTGCAGGCCCTCTCCGATGATGTGATCCTTGGTGCCGTTATCACCGACGTATGAGTATACGCCCGTAGCGGTATCCAGTTCAAAGGGCTGGGTATCGGTCAGATCACCGGCGAAGACATAGTTGCCGTTGTTGCGTGAGTTGGCGAGTTGGAATACCTGGTCGCGGATATTGACCACCTGGTCGGCCAACATCGTACGCATCTCCGGATGGAGGTCGGCCGCAATGTCTTTGGCGTCCTCCAGCAGCTCGGTTACAGCGCCAAGAATGTTTTCCACGGTGTCGATATGCAGTTGGGCCGAGGTGATGTTCTCGTTGAACTGATCGAGACTGGAGATGGTTTTTCGATATCCAAGCGCCTGTCCCATGCCGATCGGGTCGTCGGATAGCCGATTGATGCGCTTTCCGCTGGCGATCTGCTCCTGGGTTTTCAACAAGCCCTCGGTCTGCTTGAACAGATAGGACTGGATATTATCGGCCATCAGGGCATTGCTGACACGCATATAAACCTCCTGGGGAAGATCGGATCAGTTGGCGATAGAGATGATTGTGTCCATCATCTCATCGGTGGTGGTGATCAACTTGGCTGCCGCATTATAGGCGTGCTGAAATTTAACCAGGTTCACCATCTCCTCATCCAGCGATACACCGGAGACCTCTTCCCGATAATTTTGCAAATGCTGAATCATGGTGGACTGGTGGTCGTAATTGAGATCTGCTGTTCGCACATCGCTGCCCACGTCGCCCACCAGTGAGGTGTAGTAGTCATCAAATGTGGCGTTTCCGCCTGACATGGTCAAGCCGCTTTGAAGATTGGCGATGGAGATGGCCACGCTGTTATCGCCGGGTATCGCCGCTGCATCCCCGGCCGCTGCAATCAGGTTGACATCCGCAACAATGGCACTGTTTACTGCGATGTCTCCGGCGTCTGTCCCGGTAAAAAAGTCGTTCTGGGAGCCGTCCAATCCAAAGCCGGACGGTGTACCCGGGTCATTATGCAACGCATTGACCTCTTGGATAATCGCCCCTGCCAGTATGTCCAGGCGGGTCATGTAGTCGTTGATCACCACATCCCGGGCTTGAAGCCAACCCTTCAGCTCCCCCGATTCGATCTGGGTGGTGATGTTCTGCGCCGTCCCGCTGCTATCTTCCCAGTAGACATCCTGTACTCCCGCATTGTTGGCGGTAGAAAGGTCCCAGGTGAAACCGCCTTCTACGAGCGGTTTGCCGCCGGCCACCATGATCGTGGCATTGCCGTCGCCATCTTCGAAGGTGTCGATATCCATGAGTTTGGAGAGTTCAAAAACCAATGCGTCCCGTTGATCCCTATAGTCGTTGGCATTGAAGCCGGTCACTTCGACCTGGGAGACTTTGATGTTCAGCTCCGCAATCTGATCGGCCAGTCGGTTCACTTCCCCTACGATATTGTCCACGTTGGTATCGATATCGGACTGGGCGTTACTGACGTTGGTGCTCAGCTGGTTGAAGGTGCTGGTCAAATACTGCGCTGCAGAGACCAAGTTGGTTCTCTCAACGTGTCCGGAAGGGTTGTTGGAGAGATCCTGCCAAGCGCCCCAATAGCCGGACATGGCTTCGCTGAGACCATAACCGCTCACCTCGTCGAAGAGCACCTCGACCTTCTCCAAGGCTGTTTTCTGAGCTTCCCATCGCCCGAGGCCCTCGTTCTCGTTGTTGAGCTGGTTGGTGACAAACTGGTCGTAGAAGCGCTGGACCTTCTGCTCGGCACGCACACCAGTGCTCATGGTGGTGTTTTGGTCCCGGATGGGTGTGCTCTGCTCCAGGTTCAGACGCTGGCGTGAGTAGCCCGGTGTATTCACATTGGCAATGTTATTGCCGGTGATATCGATCGCCTTTTGCTGGGTGACAAGGGCATTTCGACCAATATAGAGTAATCCGCTGATGTTTGGCATAGTTGCCTACCTCCGGGAGATATGGTTGAATCAGACCGTATCGGAGACCAACCGTCCGCCGCTGCGATTACCGGTACAGATGTTCCCGTTTTGGCCATAAACAGCGGACATCTGCAGCCAGTGCTGAAAAAAGCCCATCGAACGAGTCACCAGTCCGAGGCAGTGCTCAATGATCATGCAGCACTCACGGTTGGCGATACGCACCCTGGAGACCGAGCTCTTCAGTTCAGATGCCACCGTTTTCAACCTCAACCGGCAGGGCGTATCGACCCGCTTCACAAGGGTTGATACATTCAACTGTTGCAATGGGATGTCGAGTGCCGCCGCAATGGTGTGCAAGAGGGTGTCGCGGCGCTGCTCGGTCTGTTTGAGCTGGGCAACCAGGCCTTCTTTTTCTTCACTGACCCGGCTGAATCGTTCGAAATCGGAGGCGGTAGCTGCCGCCTTCTCCTCAAGGATAAGCGCCAGCATCCGTTCATAGAGATCCCTGGTCTGCTCCAATACCTCGACAAGCTGTTCGAGCTTTCGTTCCATGGCCTTCACCTTTCATCCAACCAGGCTCTTCTCCGGTGGCGATTAGGGTTTTACCGTCGTCATTCGGCAGGCCAACGCCGCTTGTCAAGGCACAGTGCACTCAATAGGAGTGTTGTGCTTCCTTCCCTAAGGTGCGGGAAGGGCCGTCCCATCGCCTCTATCGATTCGGAGATAGGACAACCAAATATAGAGCGTTCGTTATACCCGCTTATTGACTTTCTGTAATATCAAGTTGTTTTCGAATGTTTCGCGTAGCATATCGGTGGCCACTTGCGCGCCAACGACCTTATAGGTGCCCTTTTCGACCTCCATTCTGGTCTGCTCAACCTTTGCCTCACGAACATCCGGTGCATCTTTCACCGCTTGGGCCGCTTGTTGAATCTCTCTTGCACGGTCAGACAACTGAACCGTGTCGGCACCCCCTGCCTGGCCGGCCTTGGACTGAACCTGCTGCTCAGGTGCCTGTTGCTGCTGTCGAACCTGCTTAAGGTAACCGCTGTACTCGATCGCACCTTGGTTGGCATCTACTTTCATCAAGGACCTCCTTTTTCATCCGCCCCCTTGGGCGGATCACCCCATCACTGGGGATATTGAGTTTAGCCGCTCTGTCCTAAGTATGCTTAGCGACGGGCAGCGTAAACAATACCGCTTGATGATGGTATCGGCCCTTGTTCAAAAAGCTTGAGAAATTATTTCGGTTCACCACTGTTTTCCTCTGCAGCAATGGCTGACAACTGGCGATACATCATGGCTGCAAGCCCTATTCCTCGTTGGTTCGAGATCGATTTGGCCATCTCACTGTCCAACATCTCGGTATAGATCTTTTCGGCTCGGCCCCCGTTGAGCAATCCGTCCTGAGGAACGGTTTTTCGCATCTGCTGCATCATCTGGCTCACAAAGAGGGATTCGAAATCCTTGCAGGCCTGCTCGAGTTTGCCAGCCCCTTTGGTTTCGCCCTGCTTCACGGCACTTTTTGCCAACGCTTTAGTGGTCTGGACGCTCTCTCCGGTGGGTAATATGGCTTCTGACATTAAATGACCTCCAGTTTGGCCTGCAATGCACCCGCCGCTTTGATGGCCTGGAAGATGGCGATCAGATCCCTTGGCGACACACCCAGTGCATTGAGCGCATTGACCACATCACCAATACTGGCCCCGGCAGGGATCAGGACCAACTTGTTCTCTCCCTCCTGGACCGAAAGATCGGTATTTGGGGTCACCACCGTCTCTCCGTCTGAGAAGGCGCCCGGCTGGGAGACGCCATAGTTCTCTTTGACCATGATGCTCAAGTTGCCATGCGCAATGGCGATGGTGGCGATGCGAACGTTTTCGCCCATCACCACGGTGCCGGTGCGCTCGTTGATCACCACGCGGGCAGCATTGTCCGGAAGGACATCGAGCTTTTCGATCATGGCGACCAATTCGACAAGATTACCGGCATAGGCGGGCGGAACAGACACTTGAACGGTACCGGCATCCGCCGCAGAGGCGATCTCATCATAAAAAAGGGCGTTGATGGCATCAGAAACCCGCGTTACGGTTGTAAAATCAGGCTGTTGAAGGCTAAGTGTCAACGATGTGCGTGCATTGAAATCCGCATTGATGTCCCGCTCGACGGTGGCGCCGTCGATGAGGCGTCCCACGGTCGGAAAGTTTTTTTGGACACTGGAGCTGTTGCCTCCGGCAGAAAAACCGCCGGTATTGACCGGCCCCTGGGCGATGGCATACACCTTCCCATTGGCAGCCTTCAGCGGCGTGAGCAACAGGGTTCCCCCCTGCAGATTCTGGGCATCACCGATGGAACTGACCAACGCATCGATGTGAGTGCCCGCTTTGGAAAAAGGCGGCAGTTCTGCAGTCACCATTACGGCCGCCACATTCTTGACTTTGATATCCTGGCTGTTGACCGTTACCCCCATCTTTTCGAGCATGCTGACCATCGATTGTATGGTAAAGGTGGCCTTCTTCCCGTCACCGGTGCCATCAAGGCCGACAACCAGCCCATACCCCACCAGTTGATTGGTGCGTACGCCTTTGATGTTGGCGATATCTTTTATTCTCACCGCCTCGACACGTGGCACCGCCATTGCCAATAGCACTAAAATAGGTAGGATTGCCCAAACAATTCTGTATTTTTTAAGAGCGGTCATCATGTTCACCTTTTAGAATGGCCAAACCTTATCCAGGATACGCGACAACCAACCCGGTCTCTGGCGATCGTTGAGAACGCCCGAACCGCTGTATGAGATGCGGGCATCTGCGATGTAGGTAGAGAGAATGATATTCTCGGAAGAGATGTCTCTGGACCGGATGATGCCGGTCAGGGTGATCAACTGATTTTCAGCGTTGACGCGGACTTCGCGATTGCCCTCAATGATCATGTTGCCATTGGCTAACAGATCTACGACCCTGGCGGTCATATAAGCATTCAAAGCACCGCTGCGCTGGGTAGCCCCTGTTCCTTCAAAGTCGCTACTGAGACTGCCTGATACAGCAGAGAAGGGGTTGAATGATTTGGATGAAGAAATTTCATTCTCAAGGTTGAATAAGCCGTTCACCTGGGCTGAAATGCCGGAGCTGCGGTCGGTGGTCGTGCTGGCTTTGTTCGTGGCGCTGGACGCCTCCACGATTTTGATCGTCAGGATATCACCGATACGCCTGGCTTTGGGGTTGCTGAACATTTCGGACAGCTCACCGCTTTCGCTCCACAACGAGCCGTCGGTGGCCTGTGCGGGCTCCGCCAAGGGACGGCCCGACGCCATTGCGAGTGGCGTCGTCGGGGTGGCCGCTGACCTGTGTGACGAGGAGTTTGAGCAGCCGCATATCGCGGCAAACAGCATCAGTAGAGCGCACAGGCCTATTATGATGGTACTTCCTTTAGCTGACGGGGCAAGATGACGCATATTCATGTTAATGATATCCTTATGGTATTGTAATCGATTACCACTATTCTCGCGTTGATGAGAAATCGACTTTCACGGTCTGGGCATCGACAACCTGGGCGAAAAAATTCTTTCTGGAGCTCATGTTCATCACTTGAATATTGTCTCCGAAGATACCGTTCTCCTTGGCCACAGCCTGGGTAGTGATACGCAATACCTTCGATTCGGCAAGCACCTGGACGACGTCCCCTTTGCGCACCATCAGCGTCTCGTGCACCTGATCGCTGCGCAGAATCGTGTTGGCGGCGACGGTCCTGCTCGACCTTTTTCCGATCACTTGCTTTGGATCGAACAGGGCCTTGGACGGCACGCGGGCCAGATTCATCTTTTTTACCTGGATGTCGCTGGCGCCAATCGGTTGATTCTTGCCCAGCGGCCTGGCGGTCAACACCACATCCTGCCACACCTCGATGTAGGCCGGTACGCTGGTCCGTTTTACGGTCTGGCCATCCACTTTGATTCTCACTTTGAAAGGGATTGCGCCCAACCAATCGGTGTGCTTCGGCGCGGTCACCATGAGACTCACCTTTCCGGGGGGCAATTGATGCGATTGCCGATAGCGAATCGGTCGGATTTTGATCTGTTCGCGATCCCACGGTGCGTGACGTTCGATAAATTCGACCACCGCTGCACTGACCATTTCGGGTGGCAGTGTGGCGTGGTTGCGGGTCACTTTCACCGGACCGTTGGCAGTGATCTCAAATAAATGAGCATCCCAACCCTGCTGTTTAAGTGAATTTTGTACCTGCCCGGGGTGCAGCCAGAGGGATTGCCCCGGGAGCGGTGAACGGCCGACGGGAACAGTGCCCATCGAAGCTGTCTGTTGGGGATCGGGGCCGAGGATGTCGGCGATCTGCGCCAGTGTGATCTGCTCCGAATCGACCTGCACCTTCTGGGTAAGGTGGATGCGAATGGTGCCGTCGGCGAGCGCTGTCCCAGGTTGAAGGATGGCCAGCACGAGCAGCAAGCCCCATACCAAACGCCTATTTGCCTTGGAATCATTCATACGAATTGCCTTTAACGTTTCAAGTTGTTGGCCTGCTGCAGCATTTCGTCAGAGGTCTGGATCGCCTTGCTGTTGATCTCATAGGCCCTTTGGGCGGTGATCATATTGACCATTTCGTCGACGACACTCACATTGGACATTTCAAGGTACCCCTGTGCGAGGGTGCCGTACCCCTCCTCTCCGGGTGTCCCCGTAATGGGGTCGCCTGAAGCGTCGCTCTCTACAAAAAGATTGCGGCCGATGCTTTTCAGTCCAGCCGGATTGACGAACCGGGCCAGTTCAACATTGCCGATATCGGTGGGTGCCGTCTGGCCGGGTTGCAAAACGGACACCGTCCCATCGGTTCCCACGGAGACCGCTATGGTATCTGTGGGGATCGTGATCTCAGGCTCCATCAAGTAGCCGTCAGCAGTTACGATTCGGCCCTCACTGTCGATTTTGAAATTGCCGGCCCTTGAGTAGGCGATCTCCCCGTTGGGTTGCACAATCTGGAAAAAGCCTTGCCCTTCGATGGCCATATCGAGTTCATTCTGGGTGTGTTGAAAATCGCCCTGGGTAAATAACTTGTGGGTAGCGGCTGTGCGGGTGCCGTGCCCCACCTGGATGCCGGTGGGCACCTGGTTGCCACCGGCCGAATTGACGCCGGGTGGCCTCATGGTCTCGTACAACAGGTCCTGAAACTCGGCCCGGCTGCGTTTGAATCCGGCGGTGTTTACATTGGATAAATTGTTCGATATGACATCTATATTAGTTGTTTGAGCCTGCATACCTGAAGCAGCAGTCCATAGGCTGCGTATCATATCAGGATCTCCTTCACTCTGTGGGAAACGCTTATCGAAAGACGCCTCTTGCACCTCGGCATCGTGATCATCGCCCTACACATTTTTACCGACCTCATTCACTGCCTTGGCCGTTGCCTCGTCGACCGACCGTATGATGCGCTGGTAGGCTTCGAAAACGCGCATGGTCTCGATTACCTCGGTCATGGTGCGGATGGCGTTTACATTGGCCCCCTCCAAAAAACCCTGGGCGACCTGAACCTGATCCTCGTCCACGCTGTTGCCGGCAAGCCCCTGGGGCGCCGCAAATAGCGTATTGCCGGTTTTGGTCAGCTCCTGGGGCTGATCGAAAGCGACCACCTTCAAGATATCCACGGCCTCGCCATCAACATAGATTTCCCCCTGGCCGGTGATTTCGACCTTGCTGCCGTCGATGGCGATCTCGCCGCCCTGGCCCATGACCGGCCATCCATCGGAGGTGCTCAGAAGCCCCTCTTCGTTGATGGTCAGATTGCCATTGCGGGTGTAGCGACGCCCCTCAGGCGCCTGCACCTCGAAAAAACCCTCCCCAACGATGGCTACATCAAGAGGATTGCCTGTTCGCCCGGCCGGACCGGGAGTGAAGTCGGTCAATGCCTCCAGCGGAGGTGCATAAGGCGACAGCCTTCCGGGAACGGTGTTGCCAGCCACCTCTTCGGGCGCAGTAGAAGCATCGAGCCGGAATGCCGGCCTGTCTGCTTTATAGCCGGTGGTATTGATGTTGGCTAAGTTGTTGGACAGCATATCCATGCGCATCTGCTGAAGCAGGGCTCCTGCTGCTGCCTGGTATACGGCTCCGCTCATGACGATCCTTTCTCAAGCTTCCCTTTCGGTCTAACAGAATCCAAGCAACTGTTGTGCCACTCCCCATTAGCCAATATTTACATTTATATTCAGTCGGTTAAAAAACCATAAGCAGGGAAGGCGTCAACGAACCGGCAACTGTTGCCGAGCAACCGATGACAAATTGCCGCTAGGCAACTGCTTCCAGACGATCGCCGCGGCGACGGCTATGGATCTTCATGGCCAACGCCAATTCGCTATGTGAGAGTCCCAGACGTCGGGCGATCTCTTCAGGCTTCGATCCTTCTGCGACCATATCGGCCACACTCTGACGCCCCTCTTTTGGGGGCACGACAGTCGTCACCGTCTCTTCATGACGATCATTCCGATGTTCGGTTTTAGGCATGACGGCATGGTATCCGACCGGTGCAGCCTCTGACGCATTGCGGCACAACAACGCCTTCAATTTAATCTGTTCCGTCTCGATAATTGTGATCAAGGCTGTGAATACCGAATCGATCTGCTGCTCCAGAATCATCTGGTTCATCTGTTTGCCAAAACCGTCATTGAGCCCCTGAAACGCATCGGACATTTGTTGTTGGGTTTTGGCCCTGTTTTTGTATCGCTTCATGCGCATCAGCCGAACGCTGAGCATCAGCAGTATCATCGTCGGCAGACCAGCGACGGATAGCAAAACCCACATGGGAATGGTAATTTCCAACATATCTCCTCCTCTATCGTTGCATTGAGTTGCGATGGTGTTTCGCCATAGTGACTTGTCGGCACTGCAGTTGAGATCAATCCTCGAGAAAGCCTTCTTTGCGCAGCTTGCTTCGCAGACGCAGCACCGCTTGTGAATGGATTTGAGACACACGCGACTCGGTGATATTCAAAACCATCCCGATCTCCTTCATGGTCATTTCGTCACTGTAGTACATGGAGATGACGAGACGCTCCTTTTCGGGCAGCCGCTCTATATGGCCGGCCAGGGTCGCTTTGATCTCTTTGACGGTTGTCAGGGACAAAGCGTCATCACCGCCGTTGTTCAACAGATAGCTGATGATATTCTCTTTTTCATCGCGAGAACCATGGCCGATCTCTTCAAAGCTGACGAAGGAGATGCTGGACATTCGTTTGACCTGATAGAACTGGTCCATGTCCATATCCATCTCTTCGGCCACCTCTTCGTCGTTGACCTCACGCCCCAGTTTCTGTTCCAGCTTGAGATAGGCTTTCTCCAGATTGCGGATCTTTTTCCGGGTGGTCCTTCCCAGAAAATCCCTGGATCTGAGTTCACTCAAGACTGCTCCCTTGATACGAAAAACTGCGTAGGTCATAAACTTGTTGTCGCGGGTGGGATCATAACGTTCAATGGCCTGAATCAGGCCAATGATGCCCACATTGACCAGATCGTCCACCTCGACGGTGGGCGGCAGGTGCGTGGCAATGCGATTGACGATCCTGTTCACGTATGGCAGGTATTCGGCGATAATCTCATTGCGAAGGGTGTGGTCACCCTTATCCAGGTTTTTGAGTTGGGACTCCAAGACAGCCATTGTTTCCCCCTATTGGAATTGGATATGGCTCTTTTCTGCTTAAATGTGATCTCTATGCCGGCTTAGTATCTCTCCGAATCAGCTCGGCATTTCGGTCATGCACCAGTCCGCTGTTCGGCTGTGCCGGTTCGAAACGGGTGACGCCACAATCTTACGGGTCAGATCGATGAAATTGCGGCTTGCTTTGGTCAACGGCGCCATCTCGGTCACCGCTTTTTGCTGACGCACCCCTTTTCTGACATTTTCATCCAGCAGGATGCATCCATAATACTCCATCGAAATGTTTAAGAAGCGGTCTGCGACCAGGCTCAATTGGCGGTAGACATCCTCAGCTTCCTGGACGTTGGCGGCGGCATTGACCACCAGTTTGAAACGATCGGTACTGTGCTTGACCGATAGCACCTTCATCATGGCATAGGCGTCGGTGATCGATGTGGGTTCGGGTGTCGCGACCACCAGGATCTCATCGGAATTGATATTGAAATAGAGCACATTGGCGGAGATGCCGGCCGCCGTATCGATCAGCATCACGTCAAAATCGTGCATGAAGGCGTCCAGTTGGCTGAAAACGAGATAGCGTTCCTGCTGTGTCAGTGCCGTCAAATCCTGGATTCCGGACGCGGCTGGCAGGATCTGCATCCCGCCGGGGCCCGTGATGACAATTTCGGACAACTTCTTCTCGCCGCGAATCACATGAGAAAGGTTATATTGGGGCGTAAGTCCCAACAGGACATCCAGATTACCCAAACCCAAGTCGGCATCGAGGATCAGCACCTTTTTGCCGAACCGCCGCAGGGTATATCCCAGATTTGCCACGATGTTGGTTTTGCCCACGCCACCTTTTCCGCTGGTGATCGATATGATTTTGGGAAACCGATTCTCGTCCCGACCGTTTCCGTTTGTGACGGCTTTGCGATCTTTAAGCCGAATGACGTTCTTTGCTGTTTCTCTCTTGGTCATAGCATCAATTCCTGCTGCTGGCGTAACGGGTGCGTGCCAGGCGATCGATGGGTTTTAAGACGATGTGCTCGCTGCAGCACATGCGGCAAGGCTTGAATCCTTGCGCCAAAGCTTCGTTCGAATCGCTAAAGATCATAGCGTTCAAGTTGCTGATACGTTTGACCGATTTGCAGTCGGTCCGGTGAAATATATCGGAGTTGCGATTGGCCACGTACTGCGGCTCGCTCTCATTTCCAATTGGTCGGCGCTGCACCACCGTGATGGGCAGCCCCTGCTCCGAAGCTGCCACATCGGGAACATCGGCTGACAGGAGGCGTATCGCCAGGGAGCGGTCTGTGGCGATGTTCAGGCCCTCCGGAATCCCTGCACCTGTGCTCATATAGCTCATCGGCAGACGGTGATGGGCCAGCTGATTGACAAAGGGGCCGATCTGTTCGGTCCAGTCGAGGTGTGTCGGCAACAGCCTGGTTACGCCTACCGGTTGGAAGAAGCGGACCATCTTGGCAATCGTCTTCTCCTGGGACGCTGCACTGAGCAGCAGGTGCACCTCCGGGTCTGCCATGGCCGTGATCATCTGTTCGAGGAACTGTCGTCCCTCCTGGTCGTCGGGGGCGATACCAGGGGTGTCGACCACGATCAGCTGCGCATCGGCCATGCGATCTAAGGCCTCTGAGACCTGTTTCGGTTCCGCTGCCGTCTCCAGGCCAAGGCCCATAATATCGGCGAAACGGGACAACTCATCCGTACCGGCGACCCTATGGTTGTCCAGGCTCAGGATGCCGACGCTATGCTGCTCATCCATCAGGGCACTCGCCGCCAATTTTGCCACTGTGGCCGTTTTCCCACTGCCGTTGGGGCCGACGAGAACGATAGTGCGACGCTCCTCGTGACGCGACGCGCCTTCTTCCGGTGCGACCCACGCTCTGGTTTGAATGGCCTGGGCCAACGCCTCTACCATATCTTCTTCCCCCCCATCTGGGTGGGGCATCGCATCGGAGGAGAGGGACGCAAGCTCAGACGCGATGGCATCATCTAAACCCTGATCGCGCAATGCCAGGTAGATTGAGCTGTCGCTCGTTTCAGAAGCGGGCTTGTCCACTGCTCTCGATTCGGACATCATGCGTACCAGTTTTGGGCGCAACTTCTGCTGGCCGGTAAGGGTGATGGGTGTATAGCGCTCAAGAATGCGTTTCCTCTCACTTGCCGCCTCCCGGGCGGATGCCGCCGGGTTCGTTGAAAGATCGGACAGGGGCCACGCCTTCTCAGACTCATCTGCGACAGGCTCCTGCTCGGGCATCGCTTCATCGATGGCTGCCGTGACGATCACCTTCGCGCCTCCCATCTTCCCGAAAATACGGCTGGTCTTGCTCAGGTTTTTGGCCGACAGGATCACCGCCTCTTCGCCAAACTCTTTTTTGATCATGCGCAGGGCATCAGACATGCTTGGGGCTTCAAAACGCTTAATCTTCATCTTTCAGCTCCGCTACTCCAATGGATTGAATTCTGACATTGGGCAAAATCTCCTCGTAGGCCAGGACAACCAGGTTGGGGATAAAGCGATCCACCAGCTTCTTGAAATGAGATCGGATCTGCCCCGAACACAGAACCAACGGTTGAAGATTTCTCTGGTTAAACTGTTCGAGCTGCTTTGCCAGTTGCTGTATCAATCGCTGGGCCATTTGGGGATCCATCGCCAGGAAGTCTCCCTGGTCGGTGCGCTGGATCGATTCGGCAATGCGACGTTCGGCGCTCTGCCCAAGGGAGACCGCCACCAGATCCTCTTCTGGTGTCAGGTATTGCCGGGTGATCGATCGTGCCAAGGACTGACGCACATACTCCGTTAGAATATCCAACTGCTTGACCGATGGCGCCCAATCGGCCATGGCCTCGATGATGGTCAGGAAATCACGGATCGACACCTGCTCGCCAAGCAGGTTTTGCAACACGCGCACAACTCCACCCAGAGACAAATGGTTGGGAACCAGCTCGTCCACGACTTTGGGATGGGTCTCCTTGAGCGCATCGAGCAGTTGCTGCGTCTCCTGACGACCGAGTAGCTCATGGGCGTGGCGCCGAATGATATCTGAGAGATGGGTGGTGATTACCGTAGAGAGATCGACCACCGTGAAGCCCTTGGCAATCGCCTCCTCGCGCACGGCCTCTTTGATCCAGAACGCATCGATCCCATAGGTCGGCTCTTTGGTTGGAATGCCGCTGATCGACTCGTCCGCATTGCCCGGATTCATGGCCAGATACTGGTTCAACATCAAGTCGCCCCTGGCGATTTCGTTGCCTTTGAGCTTGATGGCATACTCACCTGGCCGCAGCTGCATGTTGTCCTGAATATGGATCGAGGGAACGACAATGCCGATCTCCTGTGCCATCTGCCGACGAATCGATTTGATGCGGTCGAGCAATTCACCATCCTGCTGGCTGTCCACCAGGGGAATCAGACCGTAGCCGATTTCCAACCCGAGGATATCCAGCGGAGGCAAGGGCCTGAAACTCTCGGTGGCATCTTCAGCAGCCTCGGCGACAACCTCCTGCTCCGCTGTTGCTTCTTGAGCTGCCTTCTGACGCCCGGCGTGGAGCAACAGGTAGGCCACGCCGCCCACAAAGATGGCCAGGATAAAAAAGGGCACCGTTGGAAGGCCGGGAATCGTTCCGAAGATGAAGAGAATAAAAGCCGCTACGGCTAAGGCACGCGGTTTAAGGAAAAGCTGAGTGCCGATTTCGATTCCCAGGCTCTTCTGCGAACCAGCCCGACTCACCACGATGCCGGCTGCCGTGGAGATGATCAGGGCCGGCACCTGGCTCACCAGTCCGTCCCCGACCGTGAGCAGTGTGTAGTTCTGGGCTGCCTCGGAAAATGACATCCCGTTTTGAAAAACGCCGATGGCAAAACCGGCCACAATGTTGATCAGCGTGATGATAATGCCGGCAATGGCGTCACCACGAACAAACTTGTTGGCACCATCCATGGCGCCATAATATTCAGACTCGCTGGAGACCTGCTGTCTTCGCTCCCTCGCCTCCTGATCGTCAATCAGGCCGGCATTCAGATCGGCATCGATGCTCATCTGTTTGCCCGGCATGGCATCCAGGGTGAAACGGGCCGCGACTTCTGCGATGCGACCGGCGCCCTTGGTGATGACCACGAAATTGACCACCACCAGGATGACAAAAACAATGAGTCCGACCAGGTAGTTGCCTCCGACCACAAAACTGCCGAAGGCCATGATCACCTTACCGGCGGCCGAGACCCCCTCCTCTCCACGCAGCAAAATCAATCGCGTGGAAGCGATGTTGAGGGATAAGCGAAAAAGGGTGGCCAGCAACAAGATGGTTGGAAAGGCCGAAAAGTCCATTGGTTTGATCACGTACATGCCAACCAGGAGGATCATCAAGGCAAAGGTGATGTTGAAGGTGAGGAACAGGTCGAGCATCATGGGCGGAATGGGAATGATCATCACCATGAGAATACACATGGTGGCGAATCCCATCAGCACATCGGTATTCTTGGTGATGAGGGAGAGGCGGTCGCTCAGGGTTCTTGTTCCGGCAATTTCCATCGTATCGATTCACACTCCATGGTGGTTTGGGCTTATCGTTGAGATGATTTTGCATTTTCCATGCCTGAGCAGTACACGACGCTGCCGGCGTGGTAAAAATTTTTATCCTATTGTATTCTTTGTATTATCGATTTACCACACAGAATGCGGAGGCCTGCTCAGAGGCGCAATTCACCAACCGTTTGCCGGAGCGTCAAAATACCGCCGTCATCCTTTGCGTCCTAGACGAGAGGAACAAATGCGTGGAGATGGAATGCGGTGTTAAGATGCAGGAACCAGGCCTTTCAAGCGATAGACATAGGCCAGTACCTCTGCAACAGCCTGGTAGAGCTCCACCGGAATCTGCTGTCCGATTTCAACATCCTTATACATGGCTCTTGCCAGAGGTTTCTGCTCGATGACGGGAATATCGTGTTCGGTGGCGATCGTTCTGATCTTGGCGGCGATATGACCCGCACCTTTGGCAACCACCAGGGGCGCGGGCATGTTGCGGTCGAATTTCAGTGCGATGGCCAGATGGGTCGGGTTGGTGATGACAACGGTGGCGTCGGGCACCGCTTCCATCATGCGCTGCATGGCCATCTCGCGTTGGGCGGCCCGTATGCGGGAGCGAACCATGGGATCGCCTTCACGCTGCTTGAACTCGTCTTTCACTTCCTGCTTGGTCATGCGAAGATCGCGTTCGTGCTTCCAAATCTGGAAAAAGAGGTCCAGAGCGGCCAGTATGATCAGTACCAGGCAGGTGTAAAATCCGAGTTTCAGCGCGACGCGTCCGAAAAAGGAGAGGATCGACATGATATCCAGCTCGATCAGGGCGGGAATCTTATCCATCTCGCCCCGCAGCATGGCGTAGGAGACGCCGCCGATAATAGCCACCTTCAATATCGACTTGAGCAGCTCGACCAGGGAGGAGATGGAGAAGAGCCGTTTGATGCCTTTGAGCGGATTCATCTTGGAGAATTTGGGTGACATCGTTTCACCGGTGAACATCAAACCCGTCTGGGCGATATTGCCACAGACACCGGCGACGGCAACGGTGGCGATGAGCGGGGCCAGCAAGACGATGATCTTCAGAAATAGCTGCCACAAAAGCGCATGGGTGCTCTCAACGCCCAGTTGAATATAGGCGATCTGCTGGTAAACCGAGCGCATGATATCGCCGAGCTGATTGAACATCCAGCCACCGGCGAAATAGAATACCGACAGGGCACTGAGCAGCACCAGCACCGAAGGAATCTCTCTGCTTTTGGCGACTTGCCCTTTTTTCCGCGCCTCCTGGCGCTTCTTAGGGGTCGCCTTTTCAGTTTTTTCCTGGTCGTTTTCTTCCGCCATATTCGTTTTCCTATATTAAAAAAGCCCTATCAGGCGAACGATATCGAGACCCAGTTTCTTGAATGCTTTTTCGAAAAAAACCATGCAGAACGGCAATGAAATACCGAGAAATGCCAACCCCAGGATGATCTGTAGCGGCATGGCCACGATAAAAATCTGCATCTGGGGGACTGTACGCGCAGTCAGCGCCAGTGCGCATTGGGTCAGAAGGAGGGCCACCATCACCGGAGCGCCGATCTTTACAGCGATGGTGAAAAGATTGGCCGCCATCATCATGATAAAATTCAGAATCTGCCCATTCAAATGAACACCGAACGGCGGTATGAGTTCAAACGAGTCTACGAGGGCCTTAATAAAGTAGAAATGACCATTGACCGTAAAAAAGATCATCAATGCGAAGAGGTTCAAAAATTGCGACAAAATAGGGATCTGGAGACTGGATGCGGGATCGACCACATTGGCAATGGCAAAACCCATCTGAAACCCGGCCAATTGTCCTGCCAGCTGAACGCCGGCAAAAAAGAGCTGTACCGAGAGCCCTATAATCAGTCCCACTGCAGCCTCTCCAGCAATCCCCAGGGCCAGTTGAACGGGGTTGCCGATAACCGAAATCCCCTGAAGATCAAGCTGGGGCATGAGCATGACACTCACTGCCATGGCCAGGCTTGCCTTGACCATTCGGGGGACATTGCGAGCTTCGAGGAAAGGGATCGAAAAGAGAATGGCACCCACCCGTACCAATACAAACATGAAGAGCTGAACCTGTTCGATCGGCAAATTGAGCAACAGCATGGGGCATCGTCCTTTTCAGATCAACCCATTTCCTGATCTATCACTTTGTTTATAATGTCTTAAATCGTCTATTTTAAATACATTGGTATGTTGATAAACAATTTGCCTGCGAAGTCGGTGATGATGCCCAGCATCCACGGGAAAAAGACCAAAAGCGCCAGGGCGACGCCTAACATCTTGGGGACAAAGACCAGCGTCATCTCATTGATCTGGGTTGCGGCCTGGAACATACTGACCAATATACCGACCGTCAGACCGACGGCCAGCATGGGGCCTGCCAGCATGATCGCCGTCTTGATGGCTTGCAGAAAAAAGCTGGTGATAAACTCAGGGGACATCTCGAACACCTCCTATATGGCAAAACTTTTAACCAGTGAGCCGATGATCAAATACCATCCGTCTGTCAACACGAAGATCATGAGCTTAAACGGCAGGGAGACCATCACCGGCGGGAGCATCATCATACCCATGGAGAGCAACACACTGGCCACCACCATATCGATGATCAGAAAAGGGATGTAGAGCATGAAACCGATCTGAAACGCTGTTTTCAACTCGCTGATGATGAAAGCCGGAATCAATACGGTGGTCGGCACATCGTCCATATTTTTGGGGCGCTCCATCTTGGCGATACCGACCATGAGCGCCAGGTCTTTTTCACGGGTCTGTTTGATCATGAACCCCCTGATGGGGATTATCGCCCGCTCGAAGGCTTCTGAGGACGTGAGCTGGTTATCGAGGTAGGGCTTTACCGCCTCCTGATTCACGTTTTGCCACACCGGCGTCATGACGAAAAAGGTGAGAAAGAGCGATAGACCTATGATGACCTGGGTAGGCGGCAGTTGGGCAGCCCCGATGGCCTGGCGAAGCAAAGACAATACAATGGAGATGCGGGTAAAGCAGGTCACCATTACGAGGATCGACGGCGCCAGCGAGAGCACCGTCATCAATAAAAAAATTTGTAACACGACGCCGACTTTGCCTGAATTTTCACCCTGGGCCACATCGATGCTGATGAGACCAGGCCCATTGCCCGGATCAGCGGCTTGCACCGTGTCCAACGGCGCCAGAAAGAGAGTGATCACGACCATCGCTGCAAGCAGATATTTGTTCATAGTCACCATAATCGCTATTCCGCCTTGGGACTGCCGGCAACGATCGTTTTCGATCGATTTACATCCATCGGACGAAGCATGCGCTGAAGCTGCTCTTTGAATCCCTCTCTTTTGGCGTACTGGGCAGGTGTGTCGGACAGGGAGGCCAACACCTGGGGATCATCGATTTGGGTTAACAGGTTGATGCGATCACCGCCGAGGCCGAGCACCAGAACGGTGCCCGGCACCTGCACTACGGCAATGGATTTTTTAACCCCCAGATAGCGGCTGCCCAACACCTTGATCAATTGCCCTTTTCCAGCGGCTGCGCCGGCCGGAAGGGAACGCCGGGTCCAGCGATAGACGAGCCACAGAATGGTCAACACAAGACCCAGGGAGAGCACCATTTTAATGGCCGCCATCGTCAAGTCGGGTGCGTGGTTCATTTAAGTTTCTCCAGTCGCTCCACCGGGCTGATCACTTCGGTCAAACGAATACCGTACTTGTCGTTCATCACAACCACATCGCCCTTGGCAATCAACCTGTTGTTGGCCAATATCTCGAGTGTCTCCCCGGCCGGTTTGGAGAGTTCGATGACCGAACCCTGACCCAGTTTGAGCAGGTCGTGAATCAACATTTTGGTGTGCCCAAGCTCGACCGTAATCTCCAACGGGATATCGAGGATGAAATCCAAGTTGGCCGGTTTGCCGCCATCGGTTTTATTTTTCAACCCGGAAAAGGCATGGGGAGGCTGCCCCACCTTCGCGGGAGGCTGCTCATCGGCACCGCCGTGTTGCTGGGCAATGGAATTGGGATCACCTTGACCGGGATGGAGGCTGCCGTTTGTCTGTGTCGTATCTTCCGCCATGGTATCCTATTCTCCTTCGTCATTTTTTATGAGCGTCGAAATCTGAACGGCCCGATTCCCTTTGAGTGTCCCCGGCATCCCCAGATATTTGGGTGTCCCCTCTATTTTGAGTGTGACCGGGTCCTGGGGACCCGAATTGATCCTGACCACATCGCCCCTCTCGAGGTTGAGTATGTTTCCGATGGTGTAGACGGTTTTCCCTAGCTCGGCCACCATTTTGACCTTGGTGTCCTGCAGCAAGACCGAGAGCTGGGAGCGGAATGCGTGCGCGCGGTCCTTTTCGCGCAGATACCTTGAAGAGAGCTTGTCCTTGACCGGTTCGAGCATCAAATAGGGAGTGCAGATGTGGATGTTGCCGGCAAATTCATCTCCGGCCACTGAAAAGACGAAGATCAACACCAGATCGCCTGGGCTGACCAAATTGACGAATTCGGGTTTGCACTCCGTCTTTTTTTGAAACACCTTAATGTCGTATGCCACCTTCCATGCACGCTCCAGCTCGGTCAAGACCTCGGTGTAAAAGCGTTTCAGCATGCGCTGTTCGATCTGGGTGAATTCGCGCACTTTGGCAAGGGGGCGTCCGACACCGCCGAACATACTATCGATCAGGGCAAAACAGAGATTGGGCTCCGCGGCCAACATTGCCGAACCGATCAATGGCTCCATGGAATAGATGCTGAAACCGGTGGGGTTGGAGAAGGCGCGCAGGAATTCACCGAACTTTACGATCTCTTTGGAGACCTGTTTCACCTCGATAGCGCGCTGCAGCGAACTGGACAGCGACACGTTGAGCAGGTTGACGAATTTATCATAAACCTCGTCCAGGGCATCGAACTGATCCCTCAACGTCAGGCTCTGGGAGGTCAGGTCGTATGCACGGGCCTCTGCCTTGACTTGGGGTTTTATCTCCTCTTCGACTTCAACTTCGCCGCTGTCCATAGCGTTGAGCAGCGCATCGATCTCTTCCTGGGAAAGTATCTGTTCAGCCATGAGAGCAGCTCCTGCTTACTGGACGACGAATTCGGTGAAGTAAATGGTGGTGACGGTGCCTTTTTTCAGGATCGCGTTCATTTTTGCGATCAGTTCGTCGCGTAGTGTAATCTTGCCTTCGGTTCCACTGATGTCCGAATACTGTTTGCTGGGCAGCACCATGAGGATGGTGTCACGCAATTGGGGCATCCTGAGATTGATCTCTTCCAGGACTTCAGGCGTGCTCAACTCCAGCTCCATGGTGATTCTCAAGTAGCGCTTGCCCCCCTGATCCGCCAGATTGACGATCAACGTATCCATCTTTAATGTGGGCAGGATCGGCGACTCCTCCTCTACGGTCTCTTCGGTGGCGTTTCCGTCTGCATTTTGCATTTGAACCTGGGCAAGGGTGGTGTTCATCTTGGTCCACATCAGAAAAAAACCACCGCCCATCATCCCTATCATCAGAACGGCTACCCCTAGAATGATCACTAACATTTTTGTGGACATGCTCTACTCCTTCAGTCGGTCGTGTCCCTAAACATTCGGGCCGGCGTTCGCCTCCTGACCCAAAATAATTTCAACGCGCCGGTTAGCAGCGCGGTTCGCCTCAGAATCGTTGGCGGCTTTTGGTTTGAAAGATCCATATCCGGCGGCCGAAAGCAGCTCCGGCGCGATGCCGGTTTGTTTGGCGAAAAATTTAACCACATTGACAGCCCTTGCCGCCGAAAGCTCCCAGTTGGAGGGGTAGCGCTCGGTGGCAATGGGCAGATCGTCGGTGTGCCCTTCGACCCGAATTTGGCGCTTCATCGGTTTAATCACAGCCCCTATGCGCTGCAACAATTTAACTCCCTGCTCTGTCATCCGGGCGCTTCCGGACTGAAAAAGCATTCGATCGTTCAGGGTAAGCTTGATACCCTTGCGTGTGTATTCAGCCTTGAGCCCATCCGCTTCGGGCAATGCCTTGATGGTATCTTCGTTCTGCGCCTCTTTTGCTTTTCCGTCCGTCCACTGGTGGTCGCTGATCAATCCCTCGTCGCCATGGCGTCCTGAATTCATTACGCCCATGGCGCTCTGCAGGCCATTCTGGAAATTTGCAAAACGGTTCACATCGATATGGCCCATTGAGAAGAGCAGCACAAAGAAGACCATCAACAGGGTGATCAGGTCGTTGAAGGTGATCAACCATCGATTTTGTAACGGTGCCTGATCGGATAAGGCCGTTGGGCCTCTCTGTCTGATCATGATCAGCCCTGCCTCCCCTCCACGTTAAAGACCAAGTCGACCCGACGGTTCCTCGCCCGGCCGGCACGGTCCTCATTTGAAACCAGTGGCCTGAATTCGGAATAACCGATGGCCGAAAGCAGCCCCGCATTCACGCCGACGGAGTGGTTTAGATAGCGTAGGACCGATATGGCCCGGGCAGTGGAGAGCTCCCAATTGGATGGGAAACGATCGGTGCGAATAGGCCTGTCGTCGGTGTGCCCCTGTATCTCGACTGGCACGCCGATCTTTTCGATCAGATGTCCAATCTTGCTTAAAATTGCCGAGGCCTCGCTGGTCAGGGTCGCCGAGGAGCTCTCGAACAGCAATTTGTTTTTCAAGCGCAGGACGACCCTCCCCTTCTGCTGCTCGAGTTCAATCTGATCCAGCCCCTCCTCAAGGCTCACATGACGCACCTTCTCGAACAGCATCGCACTCAGGTCCTCTTTGGCCAGCAGGTTGAGTTTGGCATCGAGCATGGTGTCTCCCTCTTCAATGCTCTGCCCGCCGTCGAAAACGCTGACCGCATTGGAAAAAGAGCTCGCAAAGCGCGTGATTTTGGATGGATCCAGAGAAGCAAAGGAGGTGAGCATCACAAAGAAACAGAGCATGATCAGGATAAACCCCGTATAGACGATCTGCCAGCCATCTTTGGACCGATCGGTCCCGGGTGAGGATTGTGAAGCGTGCTTATGGAAGCGACTCAGTATCACCTCAAGCCCCCATCTCTTCTACCAGGCGCGCTTTTGGGGAGAGAAACGCCTTGAGCTTTTCGGAAACGATGCGATGATTGTCTCCGGATTGAATGGCCAGAATCCCCTGAACCACCATCTGTTTGGTGAGGATCTCCTGCCGGCTGCGTACCCTGAGTTTGCCCGAAATAGGCAAAAACAGCAGGTTGGCCAAGAGAACGCCGTAAAAAGTGGTCAGCAGTGCCACGGCCATGGGCGCGCCAATGGCGGATGGATCCTTCATCTGCATCAGCATCTGCACCAGACCGATAATGGTCCCCAGCATCCCCACTGCCGGGGCAAAGGTGCCCATGGTCGAATAGATCTCGGCCCCCAGACGATGTCGCTCCTCCAGCCATAAGATCTCTGTATTGAGCACCTCCTCGATGGCGTCGTTCTCCATACCGTCGATGGCCATCTGCATGGCTCGGGACAAGAAGGGATCGTCGATCTCTTTGAGGTACTTCTCAAAGGCAAGGATCCCCTCCCTTCTTGTTCGTTTGGCGAAATCGACCATGGTGGGAATGATGCTCAACGGGCTAGGCGTTCGGTGCCGGAATGCGTTCTTGGTCACCTTGAACATGCTGACCAGATCCGAAATCGGATAGTTGATCAGTGTCGCACCCATTGTACCCCCCAGGACGATCATCAGGGAGGGGTAGCTGATGAACCATGCTGCGGATCCGCCCATCAGGATTGAGACGAAAACGAGTCCGCTGGCGACGGCTATTCCAAGCAGTGTGGCTAAATCCAAGATATCCTCCAAGGGATGTTGATACGGTAAATCTCTAACCCGTTTAAGAGGTTAGCATGGAGTGTGCCACAAGCGAGATAATCGACATAAGGGGATGATCGCGGCAAAAAACAATTTTATCTTATTAATTTATTTATAAAATATTATTTTGAAGCTTTTGACTGAAATAGCTGAGGTAGGTAAAAATCAAAATGATAGAGTAACGGCGCCATTCGATTTCCTGTCACTTTTCAAGGATGCGAGTCAACGCTTTGACGGGGGATGGAAAATTAGGAGGTCACTTGGGCGGGGATAAACCCCGCCCCTGCAATACCACTGTATTACATCGAAATTTCTTTCTTCACAAACCTCGTAGGGGCGGGCTTTACGCCCGCCCGCACCTGCATCTGTGCAATGACAATTTGGATAGAGTCGGCTTACCGTTTGATATTGATCAATTCGGACAGCACCTCGTCGCTGGTGGTGATCACTTTGGAGTTTGCCTGGAATGCGCGCTGGGTGGTAATCAGGGCCACGAACTCCTGAGCCAGATCCACGTTGGACATCTCCAAACTGCTTGGCGCTATGGCGCCCACGCCTGCCGTGTTGGGAACCGAGATGACCGGCTGTCCCGAAGCCAGAGATGAGGTGAACATGTTGCTGCCCTGTTTGGCAAGGCCAGCGTAGCTGGCGAAGTCCGCCACGGCGATCTGAGCAAAGGGGGACATGGTGCCGTTCGAATAGAGCGCCGTGAATATTCCGTCCTCATCGACCGAGATGCCCTGAAGCATGCCACTCGGATAGCCGTCCTGGGTTTGGGAGGTCTTTACTGAAGAGCCGGCATACTGGGTGATCGAGCCATCCGAAGCGTTGGCTGCATCCAGAATGGTCCAATCGATATTCAGCGTTTCGCCCGGTAGCGTCAATACAATTTGTGGATCAGTAGAGGCCGGGACGGATGTTCCCGGGACGAGGTTGCCGCTGGCGTCGAATCGAAACTCGTTGGGAGTGCCGACTGCAGGGGTGGCCGTTCCGGTGGAGGGGACGACATAGTAGTCCCAACGGTCTGCCGCCCGAACGAAATTGAAGTTGAGCTCAACCGAGTTTCCAACCGAATCATAAACCGACACGGTCGTGTCGAACGTATCCCCTACTGCAGCACTGGCATCGAGATTGATCCCCATGGTGACTTCGGTGGTGGCCTGGGGGGTGCTGATGCCATTGGGCAGCGCGATGGTCCCGAGGGCCCCCACATTGCCGGCCGGATCGATGGAATAGCCCTGAACTTCGAGGCCATCCGAATTGACCAGCAGGTTGCTGCCATCAAATTCGAACTGCCCGGCGCGGGTATAGTATTGGCCGTTGTTGGACGGGTCGCGCACGATGAACATACCCGGCCCGTTGATGGCAAGATCGGTGACCGTGTTGGTGGTCTCCATGGTGCCCGAATTCCAGTTTGCGGAGGTGCCGCTCATGGTGACGCCGCGTCCGATCTGATTCCGACTCTGTCCCAACGTCGCATTGAATACGTTGGAAAACTCCACCCTGGATGTCTTGAACCCGGTGGTGTTGACATTGGCGATGTTGTCGCCGATGACCGCCATAGCACTGGTATTGGCTTTCAAGCCCGATATTCCTGAATAAAGCGATCCGATCATGGTGATACTCCCTTTTTTGAAGTTGAATTGCTGCTGTTATGCATATTGAATGTGATCGTGTTGTTTTGATTAAGGTCTCGTTCGTTTTGGAACCCACCCGCTAAATCTCTACAACTCCTAATCCTGTTGAACCTGCGGAAGCCCGACGCTGACGACGTTGCCCATGGGAATCTCACGATTACCGCACTGCAGATAGGCGACCCCATCCTTGTAGTTGACACCGGTGACCGTTCCGGATGCGAACGTCGTGGCAGTGACGGAATTCCCGGATTCATCGACGGCCGCCACCTCATACGAGTAAGTGCCGTCGGGCACCTGTCCGCCCAGATAGTCCACGCCGTCCCAGACCACCTCATGCTCACCGGCCGCCAACTGGCCGACGTCAATCTGGCGGATGAAGTTGCCAATCTGGTCATAGACTTGAACGTAGAGCTCTGCAGCGGGTTTGCTCAACGTAAACTCAATTCCCTGGCTCATCCCGGACTCCACATCGACCGAATCCCCCAGTGCGGTGATCGTCTTGCCGATAAATCCCACGGCCTGACTGCTTGTCAGTACCGATTGGGAAGTACCGATATCGCTGAGGGTCATATTGATGTTCTGCAACTGCTCCAGAGAGCTGAACTGGGCCAACTGAGCGGTAAACCCTGTGCTGTCCATGGGATTGAGCGGATCCTGGGCCTCCAGCTGAGCCACCAGCAGCTGCAGGAAATCGTCTTTGCCCATGACATCGTTGTTCGAAGCTGCAGTGACCTGACCACCGCTTGAAGCAACATTTTCTAAACCGTAGATTGCCATTTAATCCTCCTCCAGGATCGGCTGCTTATGCGAAAAAATCGACCTCACTGGTTTTGCTCTGCGTAGCCTCGGGAGCCGAGCGCTTCTGAATGCCCTCCCCGTCCCTTCCCGACGCCTCTCCACCTGGCCGCCGATTGCCCTGGCGCTGGCCGCTGCGATGTTGGGCCTGCTCGAAGGCCGTCTGTTGCTGACCGCCGGCCCACTGATCGTTGTTCTGGGAGACGGTGACATCCACTTTTTGAACCTGAAGGCCTTGTTGCTGCAACTCGGTTTTGAGCAGGCCGATGTTCTGCTCGATCATCTCCTTGACCGATTGGCTCTCAGCCGTCATACGCACCATGACAAGCCGGTTTTCGGTGATGACATCCATTCTCAGATTGCCCAGGAATTCAGGCTTGAGCCGAATCTGCATCTGCGACTGGCGTCCATCCGACCGCAGTGACATGCGCTGCACGATCTGACGCACGATGTCGGTCTCCATCTCCTTTGAGCCTGAGGGCAGTTCCCCGCTCTCCTCCTTGGTGTGAACCGTCATCTTTCCATCCGACACCTCCGGTGATGGTACGCTGAACGGTTGCTGACCATCTATGGTGGTGGTCGCACCGGCGGCGCCACTGGATAAACCCTGGCCTGCATTGTTGGTAAGCGGCGCTGCTTTTTCTCCCGAATCCCCGGGCCTGATGCGCTGCTTCAATTCGACATCTCCCAGTATCGGCTCATCCGCCACCTTTTGCTGCGACTGTGGAACCGCCTCTTTGCTTCCGGCCTGGGGCGCCATGTCGGCAAAACCTTTTTTCTGGCCTTCCGTACCGGCATTGGCAGCCTTACGAGCCGCTGCCTCGAAAGTTGCGCCGTCATCAGCGGTGATCGCCTCGTTTTCGACTTGATCTGCCAATGCGCCATTCACAACCGGCGACTTACCTGAAACATTGTTGGCAACCGGTTTGGCCTGTGCCTGTGCCAAGGCCGATTCATCTGTCCCCGGTCTGCCGTGCCCCTGCTCAGCCTGCACCATCTGCTTGAAGAGGCCACTGTTCTGCAAAGGCAGTTCGATTTCTCCGGATTCCGCCTCCTTGCCCTCGCCCATCTGTTCCGTCATCCGGTCAACCATCCACTTCATGGCGCGCTGCCGTAGGGCGCTATCTCTACCAGCGCCTTCAAAAGTGAGATCTCCCGATACAAACGGTTCATCAGCATCCGACTCGCCTTGACCGAGGAGGCCCGAAATCATTTTGGAAACGGCTGCCTCATCCAGATCCAGCTCAGCATCCATATCTGGATTGATGGCATCGCCTTCCTCTTCGACCTTAACTCCCTCCAAACTAAACATGGCTGCTTTGTCGTCGACCAGTTTGGCCAGGTCAATCACCGGCACCCACTCCGTCGAGGCCTCTCCCATCTCCAGGGTCTCCATATTGGCCAGTGACGCCTCCAACTGCTCCGCCGGCATACGGAAAAAAGCGGCCATGATATCCGCAAAACCAGAATTGCCGTCAGCACAGCTGAACTGTCCATCCGTCGGCATTTTGACGGCGACCCTCTGCATACTCGATGGTCCCGCAAATCCCTGTGTGTTGACTTCGAATAGTTGCATTGTAAACTGCATCTTCTTTTCCTTTATCTGCGCTTTAGCATGAAGCGATTGATGGCAATCTCGTCGATGAATTTCCCTTCATCGCGGTTTTGGTCTTCCTGATAGTTCTGCTCCCCCTTCTCTTTGAGCCGATCGAGTGCTTTTCTGTTTTTCATTGCCTCGAGTAGTTCCTGGCGCTTCTTTTCGCAGGCTTTTTCAGCGACCATCAGTTTCTGTTGCAGCACGTCGATCTCTTCGCAGAGGCGTTGCAGAAAGCTGCGATACATGGCGGCCAGGGAGGCGGCGTTACCATCCTGCTTTTCGGCAAACGCCTGTTCGGTCCTCTGTCGCAAAGCGACCTGGTCGGCCACTCTCTGAGCCGCTTCATCTCGTTTGCGCTGGGCCTCGGAGAACTCCTTCTGCATGCGTTCCTCTTCAAATTCCCTGAATCTGCGCAAGGCTTCCAATTTGAAGGTGTATGGCATGACCCCCCGCTATTGTGTAATGATGACCTTTTCAAGTTGCTGCAGACTCTCTTCAAAGCCCACCTTTTCTCCGATATCCTGCCTCAAAAATCCGTTAATCTGACCGATCTTGGCGATGGCCCGGTCGATCGTCGGATTGCTGCCGCTCACATAGGCGCCGATGTTGATCAGATCCTCCGATTTTCGATAGGTCGCGAGAAGCTCTTTGAGGCTTTTGGCGTGGTGCTTGTGCTGCAGCGATGCGATGTCTTCCATCACGCGGCTGATGCTTTTCAGCACATCGATGGCCGGGTAGTGGTTTTGATGGGCCAGTTCACGGCTCAAT
This sequence comes from uncultured Desulfatitalea sp., assembly GCA_963668675.2. Classification (GTDB taxonomy): domain Bacteria; phylum Desulfobacterota; class Desulfobacteria; order Desulfobacterales; family Desulfosarcinaceae; genus Desulfatitalea. Next base: position 909,204 of record CAXXMB010000001.1, read on the forward strand.
ACGATATGACCGTCCAGGATCGAACGCGCCGCGTCTGCGATGGGCTCGTTCATATCGTCTCCCTCGACCAGCACGGTATAGAGCCCGGTAATACTGCCGTCGTGGTCGGAAGTGCCGGCGCGCTCGAGCAGTTTGGGCAGCATCGTAAACACCGATGGCGTATATCCCTTGGTGGTCGGCGGTTCGCCAAGCGCCAACCCTATCTCCCGTTGTGCCATCGCAAAACGGGTCAGTGAATCCATCATCAGGTTGACCGACATGCCCTGGTCTCGAAAATACTCTGCGATGGCAGTTGCCACGAACGCGCCGCGGACACGCACCAGAGGCAGATGGTCGGAGGTGGCCACCACGACCACCGATTTGCGAAGCCCCTCCTGGCCGAGCTCCTTTTCGAGAAAGTCGTTGAGCTCACGGCCGCGCTCACCGATGAGCGCAATCACATTGACATCGGCACTGCTTTCACGGGCAATCATGCCCATGAGGACACTTTTACCGACGCCCGATCCCGCAAAGATGCCCATGCGTTGTCCGCAGCCCACCGTAAGCAAGCCATTGATGACGCGGACGCCAAGATCCAGAGGGGTTTTAATGCGTTGCCGTAACAACGGATTGATCGGGCTTGCGTAGATGGGATAATCGACTTCGCTGGGTACCGGTCCTTGACCGTCTATCGGAGTGCCAAGGCCGTCGATCACCCTGCCCAGCAGCTTGGGCCCTACCGCGATGGATGCCTTTTCCCCTCTGGCCACGACCTTGCTGCCAGGCCCAATGCTGCGAATCTCCTCAAGCGGCATCATCAAGACGGTACGGTCCCTGAATCCCAACACCTCCGCCGTCACTGGAGGTTCGTTAGGGCTTGCCAAAATATCGCACATCGCACCCAGCTTGACAGCAGGGCCATTGGCTTCGACAATCAGCCCCACCACCTGTGTCACATGCCCATACGTTTTCACCGGTACAGTGTTTTGAACCTTTTGACGGTAATGCGTCAGTGAAGCGTGTTCCGAATCGGATCGGCGCAGCGCCGCCTTGGTTTCCGAAACCGCCTGAAGCAGATGCTCTGCGATGGTCGCCAGTTGCTGTTCGATGCGCGCGTCGATGACACCGAAATCGGTTTCCAGAACACACCCCCCCCTGCTGATGGCCGGGTCTGGCGTGACCTGGATATTGCTCAGCGCTTCTGGATCGGTCAGATGCTCCTTCAAAATACGTTGGATTATCACGCAGTCGCCATCATTGGCTTTGATCTTTAGCTTCTCCTGGTCCAATCCCATCGCCACTGTCCGGTGCAGCATTGCGTCGGCCAACTCGGGACGCTGCTCTATTTCACGCGAAATCATTCGACCGGCAAGGGCCAACGCAATTTTTACGGTGCTCTCTTCACACTGATCGCGCATTAGGATCGATTGATCCTGAAGTGACACTGCTGCCGATACCAACATCTCTTTCAACGGGGCGAGTTTTCCCTTTTCGCCCTCGAGATTCTGGCTGCAGCCCTGCTTGTATCCATCCTCGAAGGCCTGCGCCTCAATGACCGAAATTTTGTGAGACAGCTCATCTTCACCGTCAGGCGTCGGATGTTGCCCGCACGCTCCATCCAGGTCTGCAGGAACATTGATTTCCGGAAAACAGTACAGATCCATTTTGTCCCTCCTCGGCATTATCCGACGAACTCTTCCCCACCACGGCCGGTGATGATCAGTTCACCCTTGCGTTCCATATCCTGGACGATGCGGGTGATCTTCTGCTGAGCATCGGTTACATCCTTCATTCTCACGGAGCCGGTCACCTCCATCTCCTCTTTGAGAATCTCTGCAGCGCGCTGGGACATGTTGCGGAAAATTTTCTCTTTTACCTCTTCCGATGCGGCTTTCAATGCCACGGCCAACTCCTGGGACTCCACGTTGCGGAGCACCTTTTGCAGACCTTTGTCATCCACCAGAACGACATCTTCGAACACAAACATCATCTGTTTGATCTCTTCGGCAAGATCGGGATCGTTCTCCTCAATCTCATCGATGATCTGTTCAACGGTGCTTCCGTCGATCTGATTGAGTATTTCAGCCAATCGGCCAACCCCTCCGGCCTCCTCTGTGGAGACGTGATCCTTGTTTTTGAGAATCTCCTCGAAAACCTTGTCCACTTCCTTGACCATGCCAGCCAGCACGTTGTTGAGATTGGCAATGCGGTAGGCCACATCTGTAATTGTCTCTTCGGGCAGGCGGCCCAATATGTCGCTTGCCACTGTTGAATCGAGATGGACCAAGATCAGTGCGATGGTCTGGGGATGTTCATCCTTGATCAACTGAATCAACTGGTTGGGATCGATATTTTGAACCGCCTCAAGCGTCGCCTTTTTGGGGCCTTTTTTACTCTCTTTTTCGGCTTTATCTTCAACCGCAACATCGCCGCCGGGATTGACGAGCTGCAATGGCATTCCGGTTTTTTCGATGAATTCCTGGGCGACATTGTTGATCAGGGATTGCGGCACTCTACCGAGCCTCGATTGCAGACGCGATATCAGCGCCCGTTCATCGTCTGAAAACTGGCCGACGATGGCCTGCGCCGCCTCATGGCCAATCGCCATGGTCAAGATCGCTACTTTGACAGAGCCTTTGAGTTGATTGGGATCCATGGTTCGATCTATTTCCGAATCTGCTGTCCCTGAATGGAACGATTAAAAAGTGTTAGGTGTTCAATTTAACAATGAAGGTATGCCGTCACGTTTATGTTTCCTTTAACCACTGCTGCATTAATTTACCGGTATCACCCTGATTTGATTTGATCATGCTGGCCGCTTGCTGAACATAGTCCACTCCTGATTTATCCGCATACTGCCCCTCTATTTCCGAGAGCGTTCGCGGAAGATGCTCGAGTAGATCCACATCCTCCCAAGCCGTTTCGGTCAGCCATGAAATCAGGGGGCGAATCACATAGAGAAAGGTGAAGAGGACGAAGATGCCGACGATCAAATATTTGATAATGCCACCGAAATCCCTGAGGGTGTCGAGCCAGCCACCGGTGGGGTCTGTCGTTTGATCGACCAACGGATCGTTGTTGAAGGGGATATTGGCCACCTCGATCTTGTCGCCCCTTTGCCCGTCAAAATTGACCGCACTCTTTACGATGTTTTCGAAGGTCGCCATCTCCTCAACGCTGCGAGGCACGTACTGGCTCTCTTCACGCTGTTTGTCGCCTTTGCCCACCGTCACCGTCTTGTAGGTGCCGTCCACAACCACCGCCACTGAAAGGCGCTGCAGGTCTCCCACCGGCATCACCTTTCGGCTGGTGGTTTTCCCAATTTCATAGTTGCGGGTGGCATCGTTTTTTTCGAAGCCGCTGCTCTTTAGCGGTGTTGTGGTGGCTGTCTCGGGTCGGGTGATGTTGCTGGCCAATCCAGGTACGCCAACCGCTCCGGCATCGCCTTTTGAGGAGGCTTCGTTGGAGAGCTGTTCGCTGCGAACCACCTGATTTTCTGGAAGATACATCTCTTCTGTTTTTTCATGCTGGACGAAGTCGAGATCGCAGGCAACGCGCACAATGGCCTTATCCTTGCCCAGGACCTTTTCGAGCATGGTCATCACACGCTTTTCCAGCAGACGCTCCTTGCGCTGTTGAAACTCCAGATGATCGGCGCTCAATTTGGTCATGGAGGGTTCATCGTCGAGACCGGCCAGCATCTTGCCGTCCTGGTCCACGATGGTGACCTGGCCGGGTTGCAGCCGGGGTACGCTTGATGAGACGAGGTGCACAATGCCCTGGATCTGGTCTTCGCTGAGCCAACGACCGTGTCTCAACTTCAGGATAACCGATGCGCTGGCCTGGTCCTCCTGCTCGATAAAGAGAGAGCGGTCCGGCATAACGATGTGAACGCGCGAACTGTCAACTTCGGACAGGCCGTTGATGGTTCTGCTCAGCTCCCCCTGCAGGGCGCGTTGATAGTTGATGTTCTGGACAAACTCGGTCATGCCCAGCTTGGCATTGTCGAACACTTCGAAGCCGGTGCCGCCTCGGGGAAGTCCCTGCGAGGCAAGATCGAGGCGCAGCTCGTATATCCGCTCCCGCGGTACCTGAATCGTACCGCCATCGTGCGAGAGGCGATACTCGATCTTCTTTTCCCTTAAAAGCGATACCACCTGGCTGGCATCCTCAGGTGACAGATGGCTGTAAAGGGGGATATAATCGGGTTTTCCGGACCAACTGATCATGACCACCAATCCGGCAACCGTCACTGAGACCAGCAGAAAGAGGGCCATCATCTTGCCGGCGGACATGGTCTGCACGATGGCTCTTAACTGTTTGAGGATTTCAACTATGGAATTGGGCATCGTATCGTCTCGTCTGTCGTTGCTGTGAAACGTTTAGGGGCGATATGCTCAGATCATGAAAAGCATCGATCAGAATTGCATGCGCTTGATTTCATCATAGGCGGCGATGATCTTGTTGCGCACCTCCATGGTCAACTCCATGGCGATGCTCGCCTTCTGCATCGCAATCATCGTGCTGTGAATGTCTTTGCTCTCACCGCTCAACAACTTTTGAGTCGCCTCATCGGACGTTTTCTGCAACTCGTTCACCTCGCCGATGGATTGCTCGAGCCACTTTCCGAAGCTCGCCTGTGTCCCCTCTTTATCCTGCGCTGCCGGTGCAATACGTTGAGTTCCCGGCAACATACCTGCGGATTGTATTGGATTGATGACGGACATTTTCTAATTACCTTCCTATATCCAAGGCGTCGGAAGCCATCTCTTTAGTGGCTCTGATCGCTGTTACATTGGCTTCGTAGCTTCTCGTAGCGGAGATCATGTTGACCATCTCCTCGACGACATTGATGTTGGGCAGGGCGACAAAGCCTTCGCCGTCGGCATCCGGATGGGTGGGATCGAATTTCAGGATAGGCGGCCGTTCGTCATCCCGAATCTCGGTGACTTCCACGCCCACATTGGCTTCGTCGAGACGCTTCTCTAACTGTTGTCTGAAATCGGGTTGGGATGCTTTCGCTTCAAAAACCGCATCTTTACGCCGGTAGGGGCCACCATTCTCGGTTCGGGTCGTATTGACATTGGCCAGGTTGCTGGAAATAAGGTTCATACGCAAACGCTGGGCACTAAGGCCGCTGGCACTGGTATGCAGGGCGTCAAGAAAACTCATCGCTACTGTCTACCTCCCTTGATGATGTTATGCAGTGCTGTGAATTTTTTAGATAATATTTGAGTCGACAGTCTATATTGCAGTTGATTGGACGACAGTGAGGACATCTCCCTGTCCATGTCCACCGTGTTTCCGTCACCTCTCAGGGTCACCTGACCGTTCAGTTGCACCTGTTGTGGCTGAATGTCGTAGGATCGGGTGCCTCCGGTTGGCAAATGGCCACCTTCGGTGCGTTGCATCTGGAGCTGCTCCCCTTTTGGCGCTTGTCGCGAAAGCGCCTCCTCGACCATCAGGTCAAAGGCTTTGTATCCTGGGGTGTCCGCGTTGGCGATGTTGGAAAGAAGGACTTCGTGGCGCTGGGATCTCAAATCAAGCGCCCTCTGGGCGAGATCAACGGTTTTATCGAAAATTGCATCAAATTTCATTTGGGGATCGCCTCCTATCGTTACGCTGATCTGAGCAATTTACGTACCAATAGAGTGCCGTAACGTTGTTGCATCTTTATGTTTCTGTAATTTAAATATAATTTAATCGTTCGGCTTCTCAGTTCCGCTCTCGCCGGCGTCATTGAACCGACAGATGCGGCAAAGCCTGCCTAGTTGGCTTCAACCTCTTCCGCCCACATCACAACTCACATCATCCTCGCGGTACTCCTTAAGCTTGTTACGGAGGGTACGAATGCTGATGCCGAGCATCTCAGCCGCATGGGTCCTGTTCTGATCAACATGATTCAACGTTTGCAAGATGAGGCGCTCTTCAAGCTCTTTAACCGTCATTCCAACCAGTCGGGCAGTCGACGCGTCCGGTCCTGCGGTCAGATCCTCCTCGAGCAACAGCAATTCAGGCCCCATGAGATCACCGTTGCGAAGCAGCATGGCGCGCTCGATGGTATTTTCAAGTTCACGCACATTGCCCGGCCAGCCCCATTGCGTCAGGGTCTCCATTGCATCGCCGTCAAAGCGAATCTCTCCGCTTTCATTGGAGGATCTATATTTGATCAGAAAATGTTCGATAAATCGGGGGATATCCTTGGAACGCTCGCGCAGGGGCGGGATGGTCAGAGGTATGATTCTGAGACGATAATAGAGGTCTTTGCGAAAAAGGCCCTCTTTCACCATTTGGCTCAAATCACGGTTGGTCGTGGCGATGATGCGCACATCCACCGGAACGGTTCCGCTGCCGCCGATGCGATCCACCTCTTTCTCCTGCAATACACGCAGCAATTTGGCTTGCAACGCCAGTGGCATTTCACTGATCTCATCGAGCAGCAGCGTACCTCCCTGGGCCTGCTCGAACCGACCGCGTTTTCTGGCGATAGCGCCTGTAAATGCCCCCTTTTCGTAGCCGAACAGTTCGCTTTCGGCCAGATTATCGGGCAACGCGGCACAATTCATGGCGATAAAGGGATGATCCGAGCGACCGCTGCTGCGGTGGATGTACCTGGCCATCACCTCTTTGCCGGTGCCACTCTCCCCCTGTATTAAAACCGTTGCACTGGACGGGGCGATTCGTTTGACCATCTCGAGGAGGCGCTGCATATTCTCAGCGCCCGCCACCATCTCCGTGGCCGTCGGTTTACTCTCTTTTTTTATTTTCTTTTCCAGTATGTTTTCGATGGTTTCATCGACAATAACGATCTTGGCGCCACTCATTGCCCGTCTCCTCAAGTAATACGTACTGCTCTGTCTCACCCGGAACGTTTTGCCACCGGGATCTATCTGGAAAATGGCAATAAACATGCCAGGGTCTTTTTCAAAAATATGGGGACCACGCCCGGCACCCATCGCCTGGAAAATTTGAATTTATTTAGTAGTTCTGATGAGTTTGTAAATAGATCCGACAGTGCGTTTTTCGTCATGACTGCGCAGGCCTGGATCCAGTCTTTTCAGTGCTTTCCGGATGCCGGAGCACGTCCGGCATGACGTGCAAACGTCCTTTGCGAGATCGTCACTTCTATGGGTTTTCGAAATTTTTGGAATATGAATTCACACGGCCGAACATCTTGCATCCTATGGCGGGAATGTCACTTTGTTGACGCAGGAGGAGATCGCCTGTGAATCAGGCCATCGGGTGGTTGTTTTTGGAAAAAAAATCCGTGATATGGTCGATAATATGATGATCGAGCGTTTCTGCCGGATCACCGTGTTGGGTCAGACGGAATTGCCCCTGCTCCAACCCGGGGCCGGCCTCGATGGCGATGCTCGGCTGATCGGGCCATGAGAGCCGATGCTCTTTCATCAGTTGCATCAGATAGTTTAGGTCATCTCCGTTCATCTGAACCAGGTATCGGTTTGCAAGCGCGATGGAGCGGCGCAGGGCGCTTTTCAAATAATCCGCATCGCATGTTCCGGGGGCATCCCCGGTCACTTGCTCAACGATGGACATCGCCAAAGCGATTGAATCCTCACTGCCCTTATCCTCAGCAATCCGGGCCTGGAGGACCATGGCGTTCAGTTGCTCGATCATCTGTTTAAGGTGCGGCAACAGCGACGCCTGTGCCATCCGGCCGGCTTCTGCTCTGCCACCCTCTTGACCTCGTCCCATAGCAACTTGCTGCACCTCTTCAAGGAAGGCCGCCAGCTCTTTTCCCTTTAAATGCTGATGATCCCCGGAGGCAGATCCGTCTTGACGGTAGAGTGGCTGGAAAAATGCGCAGGCATTGTCTGCTTCAGGCGCCTCCGCGGCCGGTTCTTCTGCTGGGCTGCAAAGGGGCTTGAATTCACAGGCGGCGGGCGGATCCTGATGGTTATCTGTTTTACCCATGTTTCAAATCGATCTGTTTTTCATCATCTCGTCTTGGGGTTGCCAAACGCAGGGTCAGGCACACTTCTGCAGGTCGTAACGCTTTATCTTCTCCACCAGTGTCGTTCGTTTCACCTGGAGCAGCTTGGCAGCTTTGTTTTTCACCCAGTCTGTTTTTTCAAGAGATTGATAGATCAGGTTTTTTTCAAATTCGCTGACCGCTGTGTTGAGACAGATCCCCTCCCTGCTCAGCTCGGGTACACTCATGCCGATATCGGGTGTGTACATAGCGCCGGCCGGTTTGATCTTGGCAGGTAGATCGGCGACGTCCAGGACACCCTCTCCCTTCAACACCACCAATCGTTCGAGCATATTGGCCAATTCGCGTACATTACCCGGCCAGGCGTGCCTTACAAGTGTCTCCACGGCTCCCTGGGTAATGCCCTCCACCTGGGACTTTTTTTCGCGGTTGAGCTTGTTGAGGAAATAGTGTGTCAGAAGGGGGATATCGACTTGCCGATCTTTAAGAGAGGGCAGTTGAATCGGGATAACATAGAGTCTGTAAAAGAGGTCTTCACGGAAATTGCCTTTTTGGACAGCCTCTTCCAGGTCACGATGGGTTGCCGCAATGATACGCACATCCACCTTTACTGTTTTACAGCCGCCCACAGGTTCAAACTCTCGCTCTTCGAGCACCTTCAACACTTTGACCTGTAGATCCGGACTCATATCTCCAATCTCGTCCAGAAAGATGGTACCGCCGTTGGCCACTTCAAATTTGCCGATCTTGGCCGAAGTTGCCCCGGTAAACGCGCCTTTTATATGACCGAACAGCTCGCTTTCCAGTAAGTTTTCAGGAATGGCACCGCAATTGATGGCGACAAATGGCTTTCCCCTGCGGTATGAACTGGTATGTATGGCCTTGGCCACCAACCCTTTTCCCGTACCGGTTTCACCATTAATTAATACAGTGCTGTCGCTGTCTGCGACGCGCTCGATCAATTTAAACACGCCCTGCATCGATTTGCTTTTTCCAACGACGCCGTGAAAACTGCTATTCTGAGTAAACGCCTCCGAATCGAAACCTTCGCAGTAACAACCACCTGTTTCATCGCTGTCGCCTGGACGAACTGCCACGTTTTGCACGCTCACCCTCCATCTGGTTTGGGTTCTATGTGGACGTTGGATTGGATGTCGGGGCTATAAGTTAGCAAAGCGTGTGCCACCACACTCCAGGTCAATTGCTTTACCGCCTCAGCCCCATACCGACAGAGAGATGTTGTCACCGCTATCGGCCCTATTCATCAATGACTACACCTTCTCCGGCATACTTGTTCAAGCAGATGGCAACTTTTTTTCTGCTTTCGCATTGCCCTCCGAAACCGATCAAATACCCATCTCAAAATTTGCATATTGCATAATGTAAAACCCACTATCAAACCGACAGCTCGGATTCAGTGATTGTTTTTTATTTTATCGAAACCAAATTCTCGTTTTCATCAGGTCCACAAAAACATCTTATCTATACGATATATAGTCTAAATATTAATTTTATCTATTTTTATGACAACTAAAAAATACACTCACAGACCTTCCTCTCACACCTAATATAAGGCATATGGCCCAACACATTTGCAATTTGCATAATGCAACATCCCCATAGACTCCGGAGCTGCCCTAAAAAAATCGTTTGATGAAAGAAAAAAGCCTAAAGTTTCATCGCAAGTGCACGATAACCATAGTGTCAGGCGCAATCTGAGCGGGAAAGGAGGCGACGCGATAATTTAGAGCCGGTGCTATCTGATCTTAGTGAGGATTTCAACTGAAACAAACCTATTTAAAAGGCCAGAAGGCCGAAAAACATCCTAGAAAAGGAGAATCACACCATGGCACAATCCATTACACTTACCTCGGGAATGAGAAAAAACCTGTTCAGTCTGCAGAAGACCCAGCAGATGCTGGAAACCACCCAGACCCGTCTGGCCACAGGCCTGCGTGTCCAAAAAGCTGTGGACGATCCGATCAACTACTTTACAGCTCTCGAGCATCGTCAGCGCGCTGATGACCTCTCTGTTCGTAAAGATGAAATGTCTGAATCTATTCAGTTGATCAACGCCGCCAATGATGGCGTGGAATCCATCAACGCTCTGATCGCTTCCGCCAAGTCCTTGGCACAGTCCGCCCTCTCCTCAGCCACGACCAGCGAACTGACCACTCTGGAGAGTCAATACCAGCAAGTGCTTTGCCAGATCGACCTCCTGGCGGACGACTCCAGCTACAAAGGCGTCAACCTGCTGGAAGGCACCACGGTGACTCACACAGTCAAGTTTGACGAAAAGGGCGACTCCAGTCTGACCATGACCGGCTTCGATGCCAGCTCCACCGGCGTGACGCTGTCTCTTGTTTCCTTGACATCCCAAGATTGGGTCAGCGCGGGCGGCGTAGCCGACCTGGATGAAATCAACTCGGCCATTTCGGCTCTGGATACGGCCACCACGACACTCAGATCGGAAGCTCAGAAGCTCTCCACCAACTTGAGCACCATCACCATCCGTCAGGATTTTACCCAGGGCATGATCAACACTCTGCAGGACGGTGCCGGCAACCTGACCAACGCCGACATGAATGAAGAGGGCGCCAACATGCTGATGCTCCAGACCCGTCAGCAACTGGGTACCACTTCGTTGAGCATGGCTTCACAGGCCGCTCAGTCGGTATTGAGACTGTTCTAAGGTGATCGGATAATCATTTCCTCAAAACAGATCTCTCGAACGAGATTCACTTAAAACGCATGCTGAAGGGGCCTCGCTCCTTCAGCATGCGTTGAGGTAGGTGCTCCGTGAAAGCTGAGGAGATCCACTCAATCGATTTCACCCATGTCAAGATGGCGACCCCGCTTGACCGACCCTCCTACGAACCGACTCGGCCAGCTCCGCAGAGACATAGTGATATCGTCACGACGCCCCCCCTTGACCACATCCGGTTCAACAAACTGGAAACGAACAATACCCACTCTCAAGATGTGGCCAAACAGATACGCGAAGTCCACGAAACCATGAAAGAGGTGGACGGGCACCTGCAGCAGATGCAGTCCCACCTATACGGTATCGTCAAGATGTATCCGCCCTACCCTCCAGACAGCTCTGAGCGCGTGGAGGCGCTTCGCCAATTCAGCGGCCTGCGCAATATGATCGATCGTCTCGCTGCTCCGGCAGGCCCGGATGACATGAGAAAGATCATGGGCGATCCATCCCGAACCCCCCAGTCCGGAGATTGGCACATGTCCGATGAGGGCCAGTCACAGCAACTGATGATTCACCACCAACCGATTCACAGCGGCAGGGGTGGACTCGACTTGCCGGCTCCAGGCGATGTCGGAAGCGATGCCCAACTGACCGACTTGATAAATCACACCATCTCGGCAAGAGAAACACTGCAGAACAGGCATCGGTCCTTCGTTGCCGATGCCAACCGTATCATTGTTCAAATAAGTTGATGGCACGAAAAATGCTGGTTTAAGTTCCAGATCAAACAGTCGATATAGTAGTCAGTCCCACAGGATAAACCCGACACCCAAATTAAGCAGACAACCGGTTTTAGATCATGGCACTGAAAATCACACTGAAACCCAATGAAAAGATGATCATCGGCGGAGCCGTAATCACCAACGGTCCAAACAAGGGCGAATTCATTGTGGAAAACAATGTTCCCATTCTGCGCCAAAACAACATCCTCTCTCCGGATGATGCTGACACCCCGGCGCGCAGGATATACCTGGCCATCCAATTGATGTATGTGGACACACCCAACCTGGGCAACTACCAGGAGCTCTATTGGAAATTAATCCGCCAGTTTGTTCAGGCAGCGCCCAGCTCGCTGGAACTGATCGACAAGATCAACGAAATGATTTTTCGGGAAAACTACTACCAAGCGCTCAAATTGACCCAAGAGTTGATCGCGTTTGAAGAGGAGGTAATTGAACGTGCTACAATATGCAGTGAAATCCTACCAGTCGGTTGATAAGGAGTCCATGACCGGGCGTGACACCGAAGCCCGTGTACTCACTCAGGGGGCGCTCAAATTACTGGACTGCCAAAAAAATTGGGATGCGCCAAACCGCAACGCCCTCCTGGATGAAGCCCTGAGATACAATCAAAGGATATGGACCTTTTTCCAGGTTGAGGTGTCCAAAGAAGAGAACCCGTTGCCGAGAAATATCAAACAGAACATCTTTCATCTCAGTCGGTTTGTCGACCAACGCATCTTCGATACCATGGCCTTTCCGGAGTCCGCCAAACTGGACATCCTGATCAAGATCAACCAGAACATTGCAGCCGGACTGCGCGGCTCGTCTTCCGATATTTAAACCATTATAAAAACGCGCCGCAGGATTCGTTTTTTTTGACCGGCGGCGCGATGCTATCCGAACGCCAAGGCCTTGCCGCTGACCTGAACAGCCATCAAATTGGCATATCAATGTCAATCGTTCGGCAATTGCATGGCGGAAACGCATCTACTATGTTCCATTTTTTTATGTTTGCTTTTGAATCAACGATGATGCTCTCGCAAAAACTCCTAAAAGTCCGTTTCCCGTCATTCCGGCGAAAGCCAGAATCCATCTTTTTCATTGGCTTCTGGATGCCGGATCACGTCCGGCATGACGTGTGAACGACTTTTTACGAATCCATCAACTTTCGGATTTCGCAAAATCCACCCATCGGACTCGCCGGTTCTAAAACCCGAAGGCTGAGCGTTAACTATTGCCAAATAACGTGTCCGGTTTTACCAAAAAATATAATCGTCCCATGGCACCGATCTTGCTGATGTTTTAAGCCAGGAAGAACTCAAGGGGAGTTGCTTTCTAAGCCTTTAACGAATTTTTATTCCAAAGATTGTTGGCGCGGCACTGCATCTTTCATGAAGCAGCTATCCTACATCGATAATGGTCCTGACCAAACTCGTGGAGACGACCTGATCCAAACAGGAAGCCGTCATCTTGCAGCTGGTCGTCCGCTTCAGGCGCTATCCCTATTTGAGCGGGCTCTGGCGAGCCAGCCGAAATCCGCGATTCCCTTTTTCAATGCGGCCGTAGCGTGCCATCAACTGAACGATCTTATAAAAGCGATCGATTACTACCAACAAGCACTGGACCGATCACCGACTTTAAACGTCGCCCTTTTTAATAAGGGTGTCGCGTATATTCAGGCTGATGCTCCCCATGCGGCCATCCCCCTCTTTATTAAGGCCATTGAAAACAATCCGAAGTATATCGAAGCCCTTTACAATTTGGGCGTCGCCTATGAACGCTCGGGAGAGGCTGAAAAGGCGATATCGGCCTACTCCCGCGCCTTGAACATCGACCCGAACCATATTCAGGGCGCATTCAGCCTGGGAAACCTTTTTCTGCGGCATGGCGATGCCGACCAGGCATTGAAATGGTTTAAACATGCACTCGCTTTGGCACCCGAATGGGGAGTGCTGCTCAACAACATCGGCAAGGCTCACCAGCTCAATGGGAACGACGAACAGGCCCTGTCCCATTTCAAAAAAGCCGCACAGCTGTCGCCGGATCTTGCAGAAGCCTGGTTTAACCTTGCTGAAATGGATATGAAGACCAATCAGTTGTCATCGGCTGTGGAAAACTACCAAAAAGCGATTGCCATCAATCCCGGCATGAGCGCCGCTTACAACAACATGGGCAATGCGCTGAGGGATTTAGACAGATACCCCGAAGCGATCGCTGCATTTAAAAAAGTGCTGGACCTCGATCCCGATCTTCCCCAGGGACATTACAACCTGGGTGGGGTGTACCGTCTGATCGAAGATTTTCCATCTGCCGTGAAGCATTTATCAAAGGCCATTCAGCTTTCACCCGGCTATGCCGATGCCTGGAACAATCTGGGGTTGACTTGCAAAAACATGGGGGATTTTGACCGTGCGCTCCTCTATTTCAATCGTGCCCTCAAGTTAGCGCCGGGATTAGCGATTGCCCGTTGGAATCGGTCGTTCGTTCACTTTTTAAAGAACAACTGGCAGGAAGGCTGGGAGGATTTCGAAGTGCGCTTCGATTTGCCCCAACACCGGAGCATCTATCCGCATAGAATCGAAGGAGAGCGGTGGGACGGAAACCCAATCCCGCATCAAACCCTCCTCGTCCACGACGAACAGGGTCTGGGTGATGCCTTTCAATTCATCAGGTGGCTACCCTGGGCCAAAGCGCGCTGCGGGCGCCTGGTGTTCGAAACGCGGCCCGAAATCGCACCACTGATCGAAAACAGTTTGGGGATCGACGAGATTGTGGAACGATCATCCCAAAAAGCACCTGACGTGCCGTTCGATCACTATATTCCCCTGATGAGTATCCCCAGGCTGATCAATCTGTATCCGGAACGATTGACGGATTGGGCACCCTATATCAAAGCGCCGGAAGCCAAAATATCCCAATGGCGTTCGCGCCTTTCCGATGGACGATTGAAGGTGGGGATTGTATGGGCCGGGCGGCCGGAACACGGAAACGATGCCAATCGATCCTGCCGTATCGATGCGTTTATGCAACTGTTCCAAAATCAATCGATTCAGTTCATCGGACTGCAGAAGGGGGCGGCTGAACATCAGCTCGATGACCTCCCGTTCAGCAACGCTACCAATCTGGGAAGCCAACTGAACAGTTTCTCCGATACGGCCGCCATCCTTACCCAACTCGATCTAGTAATCACTGTAGACACATCCGTGGCTCATCTGGCAGGCGCCATGGGACGCCCGGTCTGGGTTCTGATTCCCCACATTCCCGATTGGCGCTGGGGCACTCATGGAAGTCACACCCCATGGTACCCGACCATGAAGTTGTTTCGTCAATCCAGACCAAAAGAGTGGGAAACGGTCATCGAGAGTATATCCAGGGAACTCGATCACCTCGCTGCGCAAAGGGCATGAGCGAAAGCCGGAATCCAGGATTTACTGGATCCCGGATCAAGTATGGGATGACGCAGGTTGGCCTATTGTGCTGCCGGTTGAATAAAATCCTGACGCATCATCACAAAACCAATCAATCTTCTATCAACGTCAGCAGTCGCTCGGCAGTGTGCGCCCAGCTCATCATTTTCAGGTCTTCACCCGCCCGAAGTCCGTATTGTGCGATGGCAGTTCGATTGGCGTAGGCATGTTCGAGACAGTCGACGAGGTCGTCCAAGTGGGGTTCCTCCCAGATACCGATCTCCGCTCCTCCCCCCTCCACGATACGGATCTCTTTGAGGTCGTTCAAACGAATGGCGTTGTCCTGTGTGAGTATATCTTTGTGTCCGCTGCAGTTGCTGGCGATGACCGGCTTGGCGCAGGCCATGTACTCCATCAACACCAGATTGGTGCCCCCTTCGCAGCGATTGGGAAACACGCCGATATCGGTTTGAGCATAAAGGCTTCTCAGCTCTGCGTGGTCAACCAAGTCATGGGTGATTATCCTCCCGGCGTCCAGCTCATTGATTGCATAGAGGCGCTGCATATTCTTCTGCCAAGAAAGATCCTTTCGGTATGAAAACGAGATATGCGGGGAACTCTCCATCATGCGTATCGAGGCGGGCCATGAGTTGTACCAGCAGTTGATCAGCCATACATCGGAATGTCTCTCCTGAAGGATCTTCACCGCTTTCAATACCAGGTCTTGCCCCTTGCGCAGTTCGAATTTCCCACCGGAGAAAATGACGAAACGGTCACTGCGCGGTGCTGTTTCGACCGGAAAAAAAAGCTCCGGATCGACACCCTGGATCAGGACATCGCAATTTTCGATCCCCTTTTCAAGCATACGGTCCCGGCACCAGGTGGAACCCGCCAAGACCAGATCGAACGTTTTGGCGTTCTCTACCGACTGTTGGCCGAGCCGCTTCTCAAAAAAGGTGTATCCATAGTTTCGTTCACCACGAACGTGTTCGAAGAGCGGAAAGAATTCAGCACCGGTCAATGCATGCAGGACCTTGCCAGGCAATCGGTGATTCCCCCTAGCCGGTTCTCCTTGGCTGAGATCCTCAACGGGTATTCGCCTGGAGAGCTCATTTTTCAGGTAACGGCTGCATATGCCCCAACCATGGACATTGCCTTTGTCAATTCCCAAAAAGAGAGGCTGCCCTCTCACCTCTCTGTGTTCGGATTGTGTCGCTGCCTCTTTAGCCATCCCCCGATGCAGGCCGCATAATTCCATATATCTTCGCCCTTGGGAAGCGAGGCCATGCAGCCCGCCTTTTGTGTAAAGATCGATGCGACTTTGAATCTCGCTTATCTGCTGCTTGTTTATGCATGCCTGATAGTCAAAGGGTACACTTTGGTGACGATCCACTTTTTGGGCCACACATATGAATGACCACCGGTAAATCAGCGGCGCCATGTATACAACACGAACATCTGACAGTAGATCCAAAATACGCTGAAGGCTCGATTGTGTAAAAGCATGCTTGTGGGTTTTATCCATCCCTATGGTGTCTAAAACTTCGTCGTCAGGAACTATCATACCGAGGATGCCCCCCGGCCTGAGGACGCGTATCCACTCCTGCAGCGCCTTGAGCGGATCCTGGTAGTGTTCGAGGTTGTGTCTCTGAACCACATAATCGAGGCTTTCGTCTTCGAAAACATTGAGATCATCGCCCGAGCAGACGATGTCTGCCTGGCTTCTTAGACTGAGGCTATCGCTATCGGCGGTTGGTGACTCTCCATTGGCCACCAGATCCACACCAATCGCATCAGGATGGGTCTTGCGATGGCCGCACCCCACGTCAATACCCCTGCCCTGACAGAGGGGATAGAGCGCCATCCTCTCCGGATGATGCTCATCGAGGAAAAAACGCTGTAGCAGAGACAGCACGAAATCGTCCTCTTTGATCCTCAGGGCAGCCCACCAGTGTCTATTGGCCCGACTGATCAATCCCAACGTGAAATCGGTGATACCGGCATAGATATGCAACCAGTAATCGTCTGGGAAAAGGGTTGCGGCCTTGGAAAAAAAGATTGCAGCGTCTGACACGCGACCGTTCAGGAGGTGGCACATGGCACCGTTGAAGAGGGCACTGAATGCATCACCGTTCGGACCACGGCTCAACCCTTCGAATATACAGGAGGCCTCCTCCAGCTCTGCCCGAGCCGCCAGTTCGAATGCATTGCGCCACTTCTTGGACAACAACTCGTCCGTTTCGGGATGTGCCTGCCGGAAGTCTGTATAGGCCTGTTCGAAATTGTATTCGATTCGAAATGGGATAGCCTTTGCCAGTTCATCTTTCAGGCTCAAAATGATCATTGTCTCCTGTCTCATGGTCAACGCTTAAATGCATGATTGTCGCGGTCCATAAAATAGCGCGCCCGATAGGCGGTCAAATTCGGCATTCCATCTGAAGGAACGGCACCCTTGCGCAGCAGTGCATCAGGATACCACTGCAGCAAATGAATGGGCATCTGCCTCAGCTGTTTGTGTCAGGATCAAGTCCTGATAGCTGCGGCACTGGGAAGCGAGGCCATGCAGCCCGCCTTTAGTGTATAGATCGATGCGACTTTGAATCTCGTTTATCTGCTGCTTGCTTATGCATGCCTGATAGTCAAAGGTTACACCTTGGCGGCGATCCAATTTTTGGACCACACAGACGAATGACCATCGGCAGATCATCGGCGCCATGTAAACCACCCGCACATCGGCCAAGAGATCGAAAATGCGCTGCAGGCTCGATCGGGTGAACACATGTTTGTGGGTTTTGTCCAGGCGAAGGGTGTCGCAAACCTCGTCGTCGGGAACCACCATGCCGAGGATACCCCCCGGTCTGAGGACGCGTATCCACTCCTGCAGCGCTTTGAGTGGATCCTGGTAGTGTTCGAGGTTGTGTCTCTGAATCACATAATCGAGGCTTTCGTCTTCGAAAACAGTGAGATCATCGCCCGAGCAGACGATGTCCGCCTGGCTGCTTTTGTTGAACACATTGTTGGCAGTGGTGAGTTTTTCCCCTTTGGCCGCCAGGTCCACACCAATCGCATCGGGATGGGTCTTGCGATGGCCGCACCCCACGTCGATCCCCCTGCCCTGACAGAGGGGATAGAGCGCCATCCTCTCCGGATGATGCTCATCGGTGAGGAACCGGTTCAGCAGCTTCATCACGAAATCGTCCTCGTTGATCTGGATGGCAGTCCACCAGTGGCTATTGGCACGACTGATCAATCCCAATGTAAAATCGGTGATGCCGGCATAAACGTGCAACCAGAAATCGTCTGGAAAAAGGGCTTCCGCCTTGGAAAAACAGATCGCGGTGTCTGAGACGTGCCCATCCAGGAGGTGGCACATGGCTCCGTTGAAGAGGGCGCTGAATGCATGACCGTTCTGACCATGGTTCAACCTTTCGAATACCCGGGAGGCCTCCTCCAGCTCTCCCCGAGCCGCCAGTTCAAACGCATCGCGCCACTCCTTGGACAACAGCTCGTCCGTTTCGGGATGTGCCTGCCGGAAGTCTGCATAGGCCTGTTCGAAATTGTATTCGATTCGGAATGGGATCGCTTTTTCCAGTTCATCTTTTAGCCTCAAAATGATCATTGCCTCCTGTCTCATGATCAACGCATAAATGCATGATTGACGCGGTCGATAAAATAGCGCGCCCGATGGGTGGTCAAATGGTGACTCAGGAGGTGATGACGCCCCATGGGAATCATCGAACGGTCACCCCCATCCGTTTCCAGCACACGATCGAGTTTGAGGCGCAATTCATGGGCATGCTCGAATATCAACAGGTGCAGATCTTCCCTGAACGCATCAGGCATGAACAGGGGGGATCTTTGGCTGGCGTGAATACTGTTGCAGGCGGCATTCTCCCAAAAACGGAAGGTGTCCCATCCGGCACCCGGAAGGCTTAGGACAGTGCGACACTGCTGCAGGTGCTGATAGTACAAATCCCTCCCCATTCTACCATCGGGCATCGGCGTCTCATCTGAAGGAACGGCTGTCGTGTGCAGCAGTGCATCGGGATACCACTGCAGCAATTGATCGGCCAACCGTTTGCGTTCATCATCCTGCGTGCTGCCAAGGAATCCGATGGTGTGCTGTTTCGGCAACTGATCATACCCTGTGATCCAGTTGAAAATCTCTTCGGGAAGCGACATGGGAAGCGGTATGCTGTGGTCCGTACCGTCGGTCTCCCTTCGGAAAAGCGCATATTGCCCGGGGGGGATGGGGCGCGCCTGATCTTCCCCATCGATGATCGCCAGACGTTGGGATGGCCGGTTGAATTGCAAGGTGTAAGTGGGCAGCGACCTGTAGTCGCATACAATCAGGTCGAAATGACCGGTCATGACCTTGGCTTCCAGATCATCGCGATCCACCTTTCCGTCATCATGGGGAAACCACCCCGGACAGAGTTGGTCCTCAGTACATACGCCAAGCCCCAATGTGCCCTCATAGAGGCAATCCTTGCGTGGAAAGTCGACCACGTCCGGACCGAGCAGCTTTCTCAAACCATGAAGCAACAGGTCCGGGACGTAGTTGGGATAGGGGTTGGTGAGGAAAAGAATTCTCAAAACGCCTGCCCCTTTTCGCTGCCGAACCATTTTTGTTTGAACTTTATTCGATTGGCCTGAAGTAGTTTGTTGCGATAGACAGTTTTGTCGAAATAGCAAATGGGAACATTTTCCCGGCCGGCCGAGATGCCCCACTCATGTTCAAACGCAGTCACCGGAACGGTATAGCAGGCCAGACCGGCCTTCATCACCTGCACACCCATATCCCACTCCTCCATAAAGCAGGGGCTGTAGCGAACATCGAAACTCAATTTGTGTTCGGCAAAGCGCTGCATATGAATAGCAAACAAAAAGCCGGACACATCGTGAGTGCGCAACGGCGCATCGAAGGTCCCCTTTTGAAAATATTGGATGACCCGCATATGGGTAAAATCGACATATGCCCCCTGTGGGGCAACCAGCACAGCCTTCGGCAGGTGATAGAGGTAGTGCTCAAGCTGCATTACGGCTGTCTGTTCGATATGCAGGTCCGAGTTGAGGACAAATACCGTTTTGGCCTCGGAGAGGTTCAGTCCCATGTTCCAGGAGCGACTTACGCCGGCATTGGTTTTGTTGTAGGCGTACTTGTCAATGCGGGGATGGTGCCGCATTCGTTTAAAAACAGTTTCACTGTTGAAGATGCAGATCACTTCGCCCGGGATGCTGCTCAGATCTTCCAACAGTGTCTCGATATTGTAGCGGTCACTCTCGCCCAGTTTCAATATCGGTATCACAAAACTGCGTTCCGCCATCGATTGTCTCCGAATCTTTAAGAATTCTCCTCAAAGGCATCTGTCGATGACCCTTTTCTGCAAGAGGTAGGCCAATCACCGGACGTCTTTCATTTAAGTCGGATCGATCAAGCCCCTTGTTATAGGCGATATCCGGCAGGGCAAAGCAAAGGGTTGTCATGAAAGAGGTTGTGAGACGCTATCTTCACGTGGGCGCCCCGGTGGATCATAAAAGGCCACCGTCGAATTAAGAAAGCCGCTTAAAAAAACGCCAATATTTTGACTGATCTTCCCCATCGAAGCGGCATTTTACCGCTTCATAATCCGGCGTGCCTCTCCTTACACCCGTTGCCGTTTGATAATTTTTATGACGTGGGAAATGAAAATTGCGTTTGAATTAAGGCACGTATGCGTTTCTGATGGGGACGCATTTCCGAATCCACCCAGCGTTCAACCCCTGCCGGCTTAAGGCATAGGAATTGCTAAAAGCTATGGTGTTTCCAATAGCCTCGGGCCAGGCATGAAGATCTTGAAACCTAAGAGAGATGCCTTTCAACAGGGACGAATGAACATCGAAGCGCTAAATGTCGAAAACAGAGGTGATCTGGTCAACGCCATCCAACTGTTCCAATCGGGGGCTGTGGACCAGGCAATGCACATCTGTCACCATCTGCTGGCACACAATCCGAACCATCCGGATGCCCATCAGTTGATGGGCTTGATTGAATTGGAACGTGGTCGTTTCTCGGCGGCCCACTCCCGATTGGCGCAAGCGCTTTCGATCGCTCCGGACCGTGCGGAGTTCCATAACGACATGGGACTGATCCTGATGGCCATGGAGCACTACGACGAGGCCGTGGCCTCCTTCCGGGCAGCATTGGACGTCGAACCGAAAATGGTGGGTGCCCATTACAATCGAGGCCTCGCCCACAAAGCGCTGGACAACCACCCTGCAGCAGTCAGATCATTTATTGCCACCTTGCGATATGATCCCGTGCATCCAAAAGCGCACTTCAGTCTGGGAGACCTTTTGCTGGCCAGACGGGAATTCGAGGGTGCTGAAAGGCATCTTCGGTCAGCAATCAGAAGCAACCCGAAATATGTTGCCGCATACAACCACCTGGCCATCTGTTTAAGCGAACAGGAGCGGGTCGAAGAGGCCCGTCGGCTGCTCTATCAGGCACTGGAGATCGATCCTCTCTGTGCCGCCACCCACTGCAATCTCGGCAATCTGGCACGGCAATCCCATGATTTTAAAGAGGCGATCCGGCGATATATGGAGGCGGTGCGGTTGCAACCTGACTTTATCGAGGCTCATTTCAATCTAAGTGTGGTTCTGTTGCTTCTGGGAGACTTTGAATCGGGTTGGCCGGAATACGAGTGGCGCCTGCGCCTCTTCTCCGCAGGCAGCGGCTACCCCAATCGACATGGCCTGCCACTGTGGAGGGGCCAATCCCTCAAAGGCAAAACGATCCTGGTTTACGACGAACAAGGTTTCGGCGATGTCTTCATGTCCAGCCGCTACCTGCCAATACTGAAAGCCCGGGGCGCCCGGGTGGTGTTCGAGACCAGGACCGCCCTATTCGATCTGTTTGAAAAGATGCCCTATATCGACGAAACAACCCTTCGCCATACAGAACAGCCTCCTGCGTTCAGATGCGACTATTGTATCCCCTTGTTAAGCCTTCCTGGGCGATTAGGCACCGCACAGGAGAGCATCAGATTTGATGCGCCCTATCTCTTCGCCAATGCGCTAAAATCCAAACAGTGGGGCCGCAAAATGCCCGGTGATGGCTGGAAAATAGGATTGGTTTGGCAAGGATCGAAATCCGACCGTACAAGACGATGGGTAGACCTCGATATGTTATCGAAACTATCTCATCTAAAAGGAGTCCAATGGTATGGATTGCAGAAGGAGCATTCTCCTCTTTCAAACGGACGGGATGACTGGCTGATCCAACTGGGTGCTGACTTCAACGATTTCTCCGACACCGCCGCCGCCATCGCCAACCTGGACCTGGTCATCACTATCGACACAGCCGTTGCCCATCTGGCCGGCGCCATGGGAAAACAGGTGTGGGTGTTGCTGCCCTTTGTGCCGGACTGGCGATGGTTTCTCGACGATGAGACGACGCCCTGGTATGCCGGCATGCGGCTCTATCGCCAACCTGCATCGGGGGATTGGGATACGCCGATCACCGCTCTCATTAATGATCTGAAAGCGTGGATGGAGCGCCGAAATTGTCGTGTACCAGACGAATCGATTCAATCTTTGCAAGCGAACGCACTTGAACTGCACCGCAAACACGCTTTACCGGAGGCGGAGTCGCTCTACTGCGAGCTATTGGCCATCGCCCCGGAGCATCATGGTGCGGCCGCCAGTCTCGGCTTGCTCTATCTGCAGGCCGGCCGCTACGATGATGCGGTCGAGACCCTGCAGCGGACCATGCGTTTAAAACCCGATGACGCGCTCTCTATGAATAACCTGGGCCTTGCGTTTCATCGCTTGGGTCATCTTGAGCGCGCGGTGTTGGTTTACTTCAGCGCCATTGCCGTTAATCCCGACTATGCCAACACCTATCACAACCTTGGCAATGTGTTCCTGGATATGCAGGATATGGAGGCCACCATCGTCTGCTATGCCAAAGCGCTCGACCTTAACCCCCAGGATGCCCGGGCCCAGTGCGAAATGGGAAAACTGCTTCTGAAAAAGCTGGATCTGGCCGGTGCACGCACCCACTTTCAGCGATCGATTGATCTTTCGCCCGAAGACATAGAGGCAAGAGTAAGTCTGGCCACAACCGCACTGATGCAGGGCGATTTCAGTACAGGCTGGCACCACTACCAATGGCGTTTCAAAGCACGGGAGACGCGGAATCAGACCTACCCCCATCGATTCGAGCTGCCCCTTTGGCGGGGAGAGCCGTTTCCCGGCAAACGGCTGCTGGTCCACTGTGAACAGGGATTTGGTGACACCATCCAATTTTCGCGCTTTCTCCCCCAGGTCAAAGCGCTTGGCGGCGAGGTGACGTTTCAACTCCAAGCCCAATTGCGGCCCCTCTTTCGTCATTTTCCGGGTGTTGACAGCCTGGATCTGCTTGCCGATGAGCAAACCAGCAAAATTTCTGCCGATCTGTATGTTCCGCTAATGGATCTTCCCCTCTGTCTTGGTGTCACACTGGAGACGATTCCAGCAAAGCCTTCCTATCTCGAACCCGACCGCAACCGAATCATCCAGTGGCGAGGCCGTATCGGGGCTGCCCGTTTCAAAATCGGTGTGGTTTGGGCCGGCAACCGCCACCATATCAATGACCACAACCGATCCTGCCGCCTCGAAGATATGCGTTTCATCGGAGAGTATGATCGGGTGATGATTTTCAGCCTTCAGAAAGATGTCACTGAATCGGACCGCCAAATCATCTCCCGTCAGTCGGCCTTCACACATATAGGGGATGCCTTGAACGATTTCGGCGATACGGCAGCGGCCATCGCCTGTCTTGATCTGGTCATCACTGTGGATACCGCTATTGCGCACCTTGCCGGCGCCATGGGCAAACCCACGTGGGTGTTACTGCCCTATCTTCCGGACTGGCGCTGGATGACCGCACGGGACGATTCTCCCTGGTACCCCACGATGCGCCTGTTCCGCCAACCCGCAGCAGGGAAATGGGGCCCTGTCATGGACGCCGTCCGACAAGCCCTTGAAGAGGAACTCGACGGTGTCTGAAAACAGCCGATTGATTGAAGATGCCGAACGCTTCGTTGCCGAGGGACAATGGCAGGCGGCAGCCCGCGCCTACGAGCAGTTGTCCGCGATCCACTCCTCCGAACCGGAAGTCTACTATCTGCACGGTCGGGTGCTCATGGAGATGACTCAGTGGCAGGCGGCGTTGGGAAAGTTCGAACACGCTTTGGCCATCAGTGCGACAGAACCGCGCTATCATCTGGGCCGCGGAGACACCCTTCAGGCCATGGGTGCACTGCAAAAAGCATCGGATGCATATCGCCATGCGCTGACGCTGGCCCCGGACGATGGCGTTGCCATGGTTAATCTGGGCAATGTGATGCACCAACAGGGAGATCTCTTGGCAGCTCTCGATTGGTTTGGTCGCGCCCTCAGGCTCGATCCGTCGAACCTCAAAGCGATGAACAACCTCGGCAAGACATTCCAGGACATGGGCGATCTGCGACGGGCAAGGATCTGGTATGACAAAGCCTTGGCCATTTCCCCCCACTATGCCGAAGCGCGTTTTAACCGCTCAACGGCAATGCTGGCGACCGGTGACTATATTAATGGATGGCGCGAATACGAGTGGCGCTTTCGGCGCAAATCAGCACGCCGCGTATACCCCCACCGCCTTCGTGGGCCACGATGGGACGCAACACCATTCCATGGCAAACGTCTGCTGGTCCACTGCGAGCAGGGGTTTGGAGATGTCATCCAGTTCTGTCGCTATCTGCCAGCTGTCAAAAAACGGGGAGGGACATTGATTTTAGAGGTTCACACGCCGTTGGTGCCGCTTCTGCAGGGCATGACTGCCGTGGACCGGGTCATTGCTTTTGACAACCGGCGGCCTACGACGCATGAATACGATATTCATATCCCTTTGATGAGCCTTCCGTTGCTGCTGGGCACTACCTTGGAGAGCATTCCATCACAGATTCCCTATTTAAACCCATCACCTTCCATGCGGTCGCAGTGGCAGCGCCGCTCGGCTGAACATCTTGATCGCTCTGTCGGAATCGTCTGGTCCGGAAGCGCCACCGATCCGCACCGTTCATGCCCGATGGAGTCGGTCATCCAACTGTGCTCCTCAGTCGCTGGTATTCGCTTTTTCAGCCTGCAGAAAGAGTTGCCGGAGGGGGTCACCGAAGATAAGCTCAGCGAGGCAGGAATCACCCATTGGGGAGAACGATTGAGCGACTTCGATGCCACCGCCGCAGCCATATCCCAGCTCGACCTGGTGATCTCCATCGACACGGCCACTGCACACCTTGCAGGTGCAATGGGCAAGCCGCTGTGGTTGCTTTTGCCACATGTCTCTGACTGGCGCTGGCTTCAAGACCGTGACGACAGCCCCTGGTATCCAACGGCTCGCCTTTTTCGCCAACCGACAAAAGATGATTGGGCGGGAATGCTTCCCGCTGTCATCGAGGCGCTGCGCCATAAGTTTCCAACATCGGCCGAACATTGCCCCGCACCAATTGAAGCAACAACGGATCATCACGCGACTGGAAATCGACTTGCGAAACACGGTGATGTTGAGGAGGCGATCAAATCGTATCAGCTCGCCCTCATCGAGAGGCCCGAATGTGCCCAGACCCAATTTCAAATGGGTTGTGCGCTTCATCGACTCAATCGGTTCGATTCCGCCATCTCCGCTTATCAAAAAGCAGTGGATAGAGATCCAACCGTAGAGGCGGCCCATCGAAACATGGGGCTCGCCTGTTATCAAACCGGGCGTCTGCACGAGGCCGTCGACCATTATCAACAGGCATTGAAGCTGAATCCTGATGCCGTGGATCTATTGATCACCCTGGGCTCCCTCTACGCTCGATCCCAAATACCGAAAAAAGCGGAGGCTTTTTATCGGCGTGCCCTCGAGGTCGAGCCAAACAGCCTCTCCGCCCGCTATAATCTTGGCAATTTATGGCTCGACCAGGGCCGCTTGGCGTCTGCGGCGCAGACCTACCAACTGGTTCTCGATCGCAATCCACGGCACTTGAAATCACTCTGCAATATGGGTCGTGCGTTGCACCGACTGGGCCGTCTTCAGGAGGCGCTGACCGCTTACGATCGTGGCTTGGCTATCGATCCCCTCCATGCGGAGTTGAGATTCAATCGTGCCATCACCCTTCTCCTCGCTGGCGAGTGGAAGGCGGCATGGCCCGATTACGAATGGCGCTTCAAATGCCACAACCGCCATCGCATCTATCCTCATCAGCTGAGCGGGCAACGGTGGCAAGGAGAGCCCTTTCAGGGAAAGACCCTTCTGATACACGCCGAACAGGGATTGGGCGATGCCATTCAATATGTGCGATATATGCCGGAAGTAAAAGCGCGCGGAGGAGAGGTCGTATTGGAGACGCATCCATCGTTGGTGCGTCTGTTCGAGCGAGTGGAAGCCATCGATCGGCTCGAGGTGCTTTCGCCCCAACAGCCTCCCGGGGTGCGATATGATCTCTTCGTCCCTATGTGCAGCCTATCCGGCATCTTGGACGAAACCCCCTTGGACACACCATCAACATCACCCTATCTCTCTGTTGAAGCGAGTGAGGTCAAGACGTGGCGCTCCCGATTGCCTTCGCACGGCATCAATATCGGCATCGTATGGGCTGGCAGCGACACCTATCCCGAACGCACCTGCAGCCTCGATGACTTTTCAGCACTGGCGGATCTCCCTGATATCAACTGGATTGGATTGCAAAAAGGGCCGTCCGCCTCACAGGCCGACGCGGCAAATGCTCCTCCGGGTTTAGATATCTGCAACTGGGGTGAGGACTTTTCAGATTTCAGGGAGACGGCCGCTGCTATATCGTCCCTCGACCTGGTGATCTCAATTGACACCTCCGTCGCACATTTGGCGGGCGCATTGGGAAGACAGACCTTTCTGTTGCTGCCTGAGGTACCGGACTGGCGCTGGCTGCTGAATAGCACCACATCGCACTGGTACAACGGGATGAAGCTGTTTCGCCAGCGCCGGCAAGGTGATTGGCGTTCGGTTATGCTTCAGGTCATGGAGGAGTTGGCCTTGCTTTATGGCAGTCTCGCCGTCTCGCCAATGCTTTAATTGATAAAACAGATAGCGCAGATCAGGGATTGGCCTGAATTTTGCTGTGCTTTAAACCAATTGCATTAATTCATTAATAGAAAGAGATCATACCATGACTGTAGAGTCCATTCTCAGTGAAGCAATGGCAAAGCACCGTGCCGGCGATTTAGATGCCGCAGAGACGCTTTACAACAACATTCTGGCCATCGATCCAGGTGACCCGGACGTCTTGAATCTGCTCGGCGTGCTCTCGCTGCAATGCGAACGATTGGAAGAGGCCGGCCGACTCATCCGCAAGGCCATCAACGTTGATTCGACAATAGCAGAGTACCACTACAATCTTGCCGAAGTCCTTCGCCACCAAGGCGATACAGATTCAGCCCAGAAGTGTTACCGGCAGTCGCTTGAGCTCAACCCCCAATTGGAAATCGCAAAGGATCATCTCGCATCTCTCACCGAGAGCGCTCCAAGCGTTACAATGGCCGACGGTCATCCGTTGAAGCGGTTTGAAGTGGTGCAGGCGGTGATCGATCGAATCAAAGCGAAAACTTATCTGGAGATCGGCATCGATTCCGGCGAATCTTTCGTCAACATCAGCGCTGAAAGGAAATATGGCGTTGATCCGGTTGCAACCAACGATTTGATCAATCGATTGCTCAAGAATGCTGGCATCAGCTTCTTCAAATATGAATCTGTCGGGGCCAACGGCGCCATACAGATCGGATTGAATGCCACTAACACCCTTCCGGGCGATATGCCTTCGAATGAAAGTTCCGAGTTCTATTACGAAACGTCGGATCTCTTTTTTGCCCAACACGCGCCTCTGCTCTTTAAGGACACGCCGGTCGACGTGGCCTTTGTAGATGGACTGCACACCTATCAACAGACCTACCTGGACGTTGCCAATGTGCTCGATTTGATATCCGAAGACGGCGTCATTCTGATGCATGACTGTAACCCACCCACCGAAGCATCTGCCTTTCCGGCACCCTCTTGGGAAGAGGCATCAAAGATGCAAATCCCCGGATGGGACGGCCGGTGGTGCGGCGACGTATGGAAGTCGATCGTGCGGCTCAGGGCCACCCGCAGTGATCTGAGAGTATTCGTGCTCGATTGCGATTTCGGTATCGGCGTCGTCTACAAAGGCCAGCCCGAAGGCACACTCGACATTTCAATACCGGATATAGAAAACCTGACCTATGCGGATCTTCAGAAAGACAGGGAGGGGATACTCAACCTCAAACCACAGGACTACCTGTACGAGTTTTTGCGAACGAAATGTTAACCGATGTGCCACTCCAAGGTTGAAGGAGCAGGCGC
This sequence comes from uncultured Desulfatitalea sp., assembly GCA_963668675.2. GTDB lineage: Bacteria > Desulfobacterota > Desulfobacteria > Desulfobacterales > Desulfosarcinaceae > Desulfatitalea. The sequence goes on from CAXXMB010000001.1 coordinate 937,429, forward strand.
ATCCTGTCATCGAATTGACGGGTCTGAACTGCATCAGAGAAGGACGACGGCATGCTGAAGCTGATCTATCGCATCTGCGATCACCGCAATGGCGGCACAAAAATACCCCAAATCAACAAGCGCCAATGCTTTTTGAACTTTGTCGAGGTGTTCGGTACAGACAACCTGATGGTCATCGCTGACAACACCCGCCAGGAGACCATCGACTTTTTGAGTCGCTTCACCAGCTCGATTGAATGCACCTCCCTGGGCAATGCCGCCAGCTTCGTTCGAGCCTTGGATATCGCCGTTCGGTTCGATGACGATCAGCCGGTCTACCTGGTGGAGGATGACTACATCCATGCACTCAAGGGGCCCCAATATATCGCCGAAGGGCTTAATCGAGCCGACTATGTCAGTCTCTACGACCATGCCGACAAGTATATGGATAACAGCCCCAATCCGCTTGTATCAGGGGGTGGAGAGAACACCAAGGTCATCCTGACACCTTCGACCCATTGGAAGTACACCAACTCGACCACCATGACTTTTGCAGCCCGGGCGAAAACGCTCAAGTCGGATCAGCAGGTCTTTCGTCACTACTGCTCGGGATCGACGCCTCTCGATTACTTCATCTTCCGCAAAATCGCTGAAAGCGGTAGGACACTCATCACGCCGATTCCGGGCCGATCAACCCATTGCGATGAATATCCTTCTCCCTTTATTTTTGACGTGCCCTTGCCCTTCAAGCAGTTGAACCCGCAGGAGCGTGGTCACACCCAGGCGCAACGCCTGCATAACAGTGCCTGAAACGGACATTTAAAGGAGCTGCAATGATACCGGTTGTCATCCCTTTCTATAAAAACAAAACGCAGCTGGACAAATGTCTTCTCCACCTACGCCAGCAAACCATGCCCATCGAAGTGTTCATTCGGGACAACTCCGAGGACAATATCTACTTTACGGCCGCCATCAATGAAGGCATTCGCCATTTTCTCAACCATCCGTCCAATTATATGCTGCTCCTCAACCAGGACATGTACCTTGAACCCACGGCAGTAGAAGAGATGGTCAGCTTCATGAATCGCAATCCGCGCTGTGGCATCGGCGCACCACTCCAGATACACCCCAAGCAGAACGACTATGTGATCTGGGCAGGATGTTTCGACGCCTTCCCCCTGGGAAAACATCTCCACGGACCACTCCACCAGTTCAAGAGCGACGAACCGGTCTACTGGGCCAACGGCGCCTGCATGATCGTGCGTAAGGAGATGGTCCAAGAGATCGGCCTGATGGACAAGAACCTGGTGTTCATCGGCAGTGACAGCGACTACTCGTTCATGGCCAGAAGCAGGGGGTGGGAAATTTGGCGCATCGCAACGGCCAGCGGGGTTCACGACCACGGCGCCTCGGGCAATAGCGGCAACCCTCACATCGAACTTCTCAAAATCAAGGACATGCTCTATTTCAGCAAGAAGTGGCTCACCGGGGACCTATACAAGATGATGGCTTATGAAGGCAAAGCGCTGACGCCCGAAGCGATCGGATCGTTTATCCGCCAACTGGAGGGGGCCAAACAATCCGTTTCCAGGGAGATAGAACAGCGTGCCGCACATAAGATAGAGGCATAGCTCATCGCGTCGGTCGCAACTCCTTGAGCACTTCAAAAAGATCGGTGGGACTCATAGCATTGGCAGCGGCGATCGCTTTCAGGGTCAAACGCCCACTGGCCGATATTTTCTTGCTTTTCAAATACTGAATCGTCTTCTCCGTGTCGAGCTGGTATTGCGCGCAGAATTCGTCCAATGAAAGGCTGCCGGTGCCCGGTGCCGGTGTTTCGGGCATACGATTGACAGCGGCCTGCGTTTTCTCCGTTTGCAGTGCCGCCGGTTGGATCACCATGAAGATCTGCTGTGGGGCGATGCCGTTTCGCTTGGCAATTTCGGCCAGTGTGGCATCGGCAGACGCATCTCTATAGCCGGACTCTTCGAGAAGCATCAGACTGTTGGCGAGATCGAGGTTCATCTTGCCTGTAAAACTTTTCAAGGTGGAAAGCTCTGCATGTCCGTAAGGAGGTTCGCCGTATTTGGCGGAGGCCGTCTCCTTGAAGTGGTCGTTGAGGGCCATCACCCAGCTGAAGGGCGGAATCAGAAAGTAGCTGCCTATCGTGCATAGCACCGTGATCGCCAGCGCGATATTGAACTCTCGGGTAAAAAGCTTGAAACGGCGGGCCCTGTCCTTGAGATAGGCCATCAGTGGTTTCCAGTTGTAGTAGATGTGCAGCCCCAATGCGATCAGAAAGAGAAAGCCGAGGTTGATATGGATATTGCCCCAATCGGTTTTGCTCAATCCCCACAGCCGCCAGTCGGCCCAGTAAGCGACCCTGCCCTGGGGAACGATGTAGAGAATGATGCTCGTCAGCACGACGAGCAGAAACGTAAGTGCCGCGGTCAATGAAGTAATTCTTCTCATTCAGTCAAGTTCCTCTCGAACGATCTACCGACGTGTTGACCCGCCCACACTGGGAAACATCTCCAGATTGGTGTGCGGCAAAAAGAGTGCTGAAGTGAATTCGTCCATATAGCTCGGGTTGCTGGAGAAGTCGATGTAGGTCATCTGATTGCACACCTGGCTCGCCTCCAGTCGGTGCTTTCCGGACAACAGGGCCATATAGGCCCCCACAATCGAGCTGTTGCCAAGGTAGACGAATTTGCTTCGTTCGATATCCGGTAGCAGACCGATGCGGATCGCCTTTTCGATGTTGATGTATTGCCCGAATCCGCCCGTGATCACCACTCTGTCCACCATGGCGAAATCGAGGCCGGCCACGCCCAGAAGGGTAGTAAATCCTGCATAGACAGCACCTTTGCTGTAGATCAGGTTTTTAATGTCTGATTCGGTAAAAACGATCTCCTCCCCCATGGGCGTCTCTTCTGCCGATGCGAGGACATAGCCCCATTCATCCTTGATGCGCCGGACAAATGCACTGTCCTCCTCAGCGACAAAGACGCCCCTACGGTCGATGATACCGGCCCGAAGCAGTTCGGACATCAAGTCGATCATGCCTGATCCGCAAATGCCGCGCGGGGGCGCATCGCCCACAGTGACATATTGCGGTGGCTGGTCCGCATCCTCTATGGTGACCCGTTCGATGGCCCCCTCTTCCGCTCGCATGCCCCAACGGATGCCGCCCCCCTCGAATGCAGGTCCGGCACTGCAAGCGGCGGTCATGAGCCACTCCATGTTGCCCACAACGATTTCACCGTTGGTCCCCACATCGATAAAGAGGGTCAACGGCGCTTCGCGATGAAAACCGGCATACAGCAGACCGGATACGATATCGCCCCCCACATAGCTGGCAGGCCCCGGCATCACGAAGACCGCGGCCACGGGGTTGGCATTCAGGCCGATCTCTCCGGCTTTTAGAATGGGGAATTCCGTGATGGTGGGAATGTAGGGCTCTCTGCGAATGTAGCGAGGCTCGATCTTCAAGAGCAGGTGGGACATGGTGGTATTACCCGAAATCACAACGTTCTTGATCCTGTCCGCGTCGGTCCCGGCGGCGTCCAGGACCTCCTCGATCAAACCATTGATCGTGGACAGCGCCATTCGACTCAACTTCTTTACCCCGTCTTTTTCTGCACAGATGATACGGTTGATGACATCATCTCCGCAGGTGGCCTGTCGGTTATGGCCCGATGCGGCGGCAAGGATGGCGCCGTCGGACATGTCCACCAGGTAGGCCACAATCGTTGTGGTGCCCACATCGATGGCCAGGCCCAGCGGCGAACCGGCTGTGCCGCCCGGGCGTACCTCGAGAATCTCATTGGCGCATTTTTGTCGGATCACTGAGACCGTGACCCGCCAATTGTCCTGGCGAACAGCCTCCGAAAGCTGTCGGATGACCGGCATGCCCACATTAAGACAATCGATATCACACCCTTCTGCTTTAAGCCCACGTCGCAAGCGGTCCAGATCGCTCACCGAATCGTCGAGGGTGGGAGGCGTCAGATTCACATGAAACTCCTGAAGCATGGGCTCGATGGTCGTTACCAGGCCCTTGAGTTTGGCGGTCGCCTCCTCCCCTTGCCCTGCCACCTTGAGTCGTTGCTGGATCGACTCTTCGGGTATCCGAACGACCGTATCCGAGGTCAGCTTGGTCTGGCAGGCGAGCACATACCCCTTGGCCTTCTCTTGGTCGCTGAGCAGTGGTGTCGGAGAGGTTTCCGGACTGCCCGACTCGACCACCAATTTGCATTTTCCACAGGCCCCCTTTCCGTTGCACGAGGCGTTGATGTGCACGCCGGCTTCATTGGCCGCATCCAACAGTGTGCTGTTGGCAGCGACGGTCACGGACCTGTTCTCCGCCTGAAACGTGACTTCGAATGTTTCGGCCCTCTCCTCCTTAGCCTCTTCAGCTTCCCACCCCTCTTTTCGTTTGCTCATGAACCATATTGGACATGATGAACGGTATTTGCAGTAAAGCTCAGGATCTTGGCAGGTGAGACACCCTTCGCACAGGTAGGTGTTGTATTTCATGCAGAGAAAGCTGGTTTCGATCTCCGGATGACAAGAACATTGGCCCATTATGTCACTCCCTCTATGGGTGCGGCGGTCGCGCCGTATCAAACAGATCGTAGCGCCCCTCTTCGGTCTTCATAAAATTAACCGCATGAAGAGGCTTGCATGCATCTCAATCAAGCGGCAGCGCCTCGATAGCTGCCCTGAGATCGGCTTCATCCTGTGCATCCGGATGGCCGACAGCACCGTCCGCATCTTTAATCCACGGCGGTGGAGGGCTCTTTTTGCTCACCTTTTCAAGCACCTTTGGATTCACTTCTCCCTGGCAACTGAATTGCCCAATGAAGCTGGCCGAAGGCGCCAGGGATTTGGCATGTGCGAGCGCATCGTGGGCATGCTTGGAATTTGCCGCGGCGCCATGCGTGGCGAACAGGAAAAGCCGCGCCTTTCCTACTTTGGCGAGATATTCAGCCGTTTTGGGGTCGGGTTTGCCACCCTGAAGCCAGAAACCGAGAAACAGGACTTCGTCTTCACCCGGTTTAGGAGCCTCCTCTATTGGGAGCATGTTTTTTTCCATGGAGAGGCTTTCATAAATGGATTGAGCCAATTTGCGTGTGTTGCCGCTTTGACTTGAATAGACAATTAGTGCCTTCATCTTTTCTGCTCCTGCTCTAAAATTTTAAGTATCGTGCTTTCGCAAAAGTCCTAAAAGTACTTTTTCCGCTATAGCATCAACAGCTTTCAGCAGCAGACCGCTGCCTGTAGATTACGCTCATGAAAAAGGTGAATTCCCGGCTGGCTTGCAAAATCCGCTCTTTGCCCCGTCAAACGCGCTAACGCAACTGATCAGCTTGCTGACCTCAGCGCTACCGCATTTGGGACAGCTGATCTCTTCTTTGTTTTCAGCAGATAGGATCAGTTTCTCAAAGCAGTGTTGACACGATTTGCATTGAAACTCGAATATGGGCATGTGGACCTCCTCTATTATTGTAGCGATCTATCGTCTTCCGTCACTTCTGCATGGCCTGTGCCACACCTCTTTAAATAATATCTTTCTTTATCTTTTCAATATGTTTAGGCTCTCTTGATGTCACTTTGTCCCGTCTCAATCCAATGGTTGAAACACGGACTGTTAATTAAGTGAACACCTTATGTCCATCTGTTCGAATGGCCGATATGATGAAGCCGACTCTCTGGGCGAAGATGGCCAGAGAGATCACCTGGATGACATATGCGATAATTAAGCAGACCATCATCGGCGCGGCCTGCTCGAGTGAAAACGTCGACATGACCAGCGCCATGCAGATATTGATATGCCGTGCAACCGAAGTGTAGACCAGCACGACTGATTTGTCACCTGGCACCACTCCTCTTTTGGCCAGTCGCATCGACCAGAGGCCGCTCACGAAATAGAGCGCTGCATAGTAAAGGAGCACGGGAAGAGCGATGGCCAGGAGCAGCGAGGTGTTTTCGAACAGCATTTTATTGCGCGGCAGGGACATGGCCATAAAAATCAACCCCAGAACGCCCAGCGCACTGACGCTGCTCAACACCGGTTTGACGCGCTGCATGAAAAATGCGTTCCCTTTTCGGCGAACAATCGCTTTTCGGGTAAAGTCCCCTAAAATGAGTGGCACAAAGAAGACGATGGCCAGATTGAGGATGATCGCGGTCGTCTTGATCTGCATGGCGCTTCCCACCAAAACCGGATAGAAGAAAGGAAGTGCGATCAACGCTGCAAAGACAATGTTGATAGGGATCAGATAGAGGGCTGTGGCTGTACTGCCTTTCGAAAACGAAGTCCACGCCACACTCATGGCACTGGTCGGAACAAGGGAGAGCAGCAACAGGGCGGCAACCGTCTCAGGGTAAGCCATGAGGAACAGTTTAGCCAGTCCATAGGCAATGGCCGGAGAAACGATAAAATTGATGGTCAGGCTGCAAAACAGCGGCCGGGGTTCCTTGAAATGCTTCAACACCTCGATGATGCGGGAGTTGATCAGCACTGGAAAAATCACCAGCAGGACAACATAACCGATGAGAACTGTTCTGGGCACCACAAAACCGCCGGTAATATGAATATTGGCTATGGCCAATATAATCGTTAAGACCATGTAGATGTGAAGGTTTTCCTTGATGTGCTTCATGCACCTTCCTTCCTCGAGCATGAACGGCAAAAATCTTACCACTTCTCCTTCCATCCCTGTTGCAGGGCCTTCGGGGGCTCCCCCTCAGGCCCATGCAACCGGGAGTGGAACGGAGATATAGCTGCCAAGCTGAGATGAAGCTTTTGCACAATATGTGCCGGAAAAAACAATGCAATGTTTTTCAGAATCCGTTGCCGTTGAGATAAACGCGTGTCACGGTTTTTGAAAATCATTCGGCCGCATGCCAAAGCGCTTCATCTGCTGCCATACGCTGGTGCGTGAAATGCCCAACATCCTCGCGGCTTCCGATTGATTGCCTCGGCTCTGCAGCAGAGCGTTCTGCAGGCTTTGCTTTTTGGTCTCTTCGAGCGTCAGCGCGGAGGCGATGATTGGGCCGCTGGTGCGCCGCTCACCCGTCAGGATATGGGCGGGAAAATTATCGGGGCGAATCATCGTATCCTGGCATGATACAAATGCGAATTCGAAAGCGCTCTTCAGCTCGCGCACATTGCCGGGCCACCGATAGTGGGTCAGCACATCGAGTGCTTCGTTGGAGATGCCTTCGATACGCTTGCCGCTTTTGAGTTGAATGCGATGGAAGAAAGCGCTGGCAAGCAATGCAATATCTCCGCTTCGCTCTCGCAGCGGGGGCACATGGATTGGAATCACGTTGATCCGGTAGAAGAAGTCTTCACGAAACTGCCCTTGATCGATCAGTGACTGCAAATCACGGTTCGTCGCAGAGATGATGCGCACATCCACCCGGATGGGCCGATGATCGCCAACGCGCTCGACCACCTTCTCCTCGAGGACTCTCAACAGTTTTACCTGTGTGGAGAGGGGTAAGTCACCGATTTCGTCAAGAAAAATACTGCCCCGATCGGCCGCTTCGAAACGTCCTTCACGGCTGCGATGCGCGCCGGTGAACGCCCCCTTTACATGGCCGAAAAGCTCACTCTCCAGCAACGATTCATTTAGGGCGGCGCAATTTACCTTTATATATGGCTGTTTTTCCCGCAACCCTGTTTTATGAATCGCCCTGGCTACCAGCTCCTTGCCGGTACCGCTCTCGCCATAGACAATGACGGGGGCGTCCGATTGGGCCGCATTGGAGATCAGTTCGAACACCTTCTGCATAGGGGCCGACATGCCGATCATCCCATGAAAGCGCTCCTCCTCATCAAGCTGCCTGCGGTATGTTTCGATCTGAGCCTCTTTCTCCATCAGGTCAGTCACATCGGTGATCGTCTCCACAGCCCCCGTGATATTGCCGGCCTCATCCTTTAGTACCGATGCATTCTTGAGGATGTGCACCGGCCGGCCATCCTTGCGAATCAGCACGCATTTCTGCTTTTTAAGATTCCCCTTCTGAAACATGACGCACCAGTGGCAGCCATCGGACTTGCGGGCCAATTCGCAGGCACTGCAGTTGAGCATGGCACAAGAGTTGCCCAAAATCTCTTCCCGCCGGTAACCGGTAATCTCTTCAAATCCGCGGTTGACCGAAACAATAGTCCCGTCTGGACTGACGATCATGACACCGTCCTGGATGGTATCGACCACGGCTTTCCAATAATCGTTCAAGATATTCGTTTTCATTGTCCACACTGTTCAATAAGTTAACACCAGATTGTCCACATACTTAACAGATATATCTTTCTATCGCAAGTGGGAGGGTTAACTGATTGATACCTATCAAGATATGTATAAATATGATGACTGGCATCCGGATTGCAATTGCTTTAAGCAGACTATTTCGATAACGATGTCGGCGCTAAAACGTCTGTATACGGCTGAGACTTATGGTAACTTTTGATTTGCGAGAAACGATCATACCCTTTTCCATGCTGCAGATCTGCAATTACTTCAAGCAGATGAAAACAGGTGACGTGATCGAAATCATCAGCTTTGATGCCGGCATAGAGAAGGAGCTTAAGTGCATCCTGCCGGAATCGGCTTGCGAGACCACCTTCAAGCCCCTGCCAACCACAGAACGAATCGAATACTGTATCTATCTTCGCAAAATCATTAACTGTTAAAAGGAGCAAAAATGAACGAAAAAGTACTTGTTCTGCTTTCTTGTGGTACGAACAACACCAACCGTTCCACACGCGGCATTCACCTGGCGACGATCGCCCACAAGGAGGGCAAGGATGTGACCATGTTTCTTCTGGATGAAGCGGTTTATCTGGCCCGGGAGGGCATCATCGAACATGTCCGCGCAGCTACTGGTGATATTGCCGACGACCTGCTGACCTACCTGCAGGCCAATGAGGTGCCTATTCTGGTATGCACTCCCTGCGCAAAAGCAAGAAAGATAAAAGAGAGCGAATTGATTGAAGGCGCCCGTATGGCGCCGGCATCGGAAATGATTCACAAGGCATGCGAAAGCACAGTGATCAGTCTCTAAGAACCAGAAAGGAAATATAATGGCACTCAAAGTACTTGTTGTCGGCGCGGTTGCGCTTGGCCCCAAAGTGGCCTGTCGCCTGAAACGACTGATGCCTTCGGCCGACATTACCATGATTGAAAAAGAGGGGCAGTTCTCTTACGGCGGTTGCGGCATTCCCTACTTTGTCAGCGGCGATGTGCCCAACATCGAGGGCTTATGCTCAACGAGCTCGCACGCCTTGCGCGACGGCGTCTTCTTTAAAAAAGCAAAAGGCATCACCATTCGCTCAAAAACCGAAGCCGTGGCCATTGATCGGAAAAACAAGCTATTAACGGTGAGGGATTTGGAGACCGACACCACCAGCGACCTACCCTATGACAAGTTGGTACTGGCCACCGGGGCCACCCCGGTCGTACCACCGATCCAAGGCGCCGATCTTCCCGGAGTCAGCGTGGTTTCAAACCTCGAGCATGCCATGCGCATCAAGGATCGTATCGCCAAGGGCACGGTTAACCGGGCGGTGGTCATCGGCGCCGGCGCCATCGGCCTTGAAATGGCCGAGGCTCTATCGGATATGTGGGAGGTGGATACCACCCTGGTCGAGATGGCCGACCAGCTGTTGCCCCAGGCCATCGGACCCGACATGAGTGTTTTGGTCCAGAAGCATATGGAATCAAAAGGCGTCCACATTCGCCTCTCGGATGTGGTGACCGAGATCGAAGGCGATCCCGAGACGGGCGTGGTTGCAGTGAAAACCAAAAAGACCCGAATACCGTGCGATATGGTGATCCTGGCTGTGGGCGTCCGTCCCAACGGCCGATTGGCCGCCGAAGCCGGGCTCTCCACTGGCAGCTTCGGTGGCATCGTCGTAGACAAGTGCCTGAGAACCTCGGACCCCGACATCTACGCCGGAGGGGATTGCATCGAAATGGTACACCTGGTGAGCGGTTTCCAAGTGCCGATGCCGCTAGGCTCTCTGGCCAACCGGCAGGGGCGTGTGATCGGCTCCAACATCGCCGGGGTCCACTCCCAGTTTAACGGCACGGTGGGCAGTTTTTGCATCAAGGTGTTCGACATGGGCGTGGCCACTGCGGGCCTCACCTGCCAGCAGGCAGAAGCGGCCGGATTCGAACCGGTTCATTCCCTGGTGGCCCAGGCGGACAGGGCCCACTTCTACCCGACTCATGCCCTGATGTATGTCAAACTGATTGCAGATCGGAAGAGCCGCAGGGTGCTTGGTGTCGAAGCGGTCGGCCCCAACGGAGATGCAGTTAAGGCACGCGTGGATGCCGTGGCGGCACTTCTGCCCTACGCCGTGGATGTATCGACCATCTCGAATCTCGAAGTGGCATACGCACCGCCGTATGCTTCGGCAATGGATATCATCAACAACGCTGCCAATGTTCTCGACAACATCATGATGGGATATAACGCGCCCATCGATGTCAGCTCCTTTATCGCCGATTTCAATGCAGAAAAGACAACGGTGCTCGACGTTCGCGGCCAGGCCGAATCGAAACCGTTTCGGGAAAAGTACGGGGAGCGATGGATCAACATTCCCCAGCCTGAGTTGGCAGAGAGGCTCGCCGAGTTGCCCAAAGAGGAAGCGATGTGCCTGATCTGCGACACCGGCCCGCGCTCTTACGAAGCGCAGCTGCTGCTGCGCTCTCACGGTATCAGCAACACCAAAAACATTCAGGGGGGATACGGCATGCTCCGCAGCTCCAACCCCGATTTTTAAGGAGCCCATCGCCCCATACGCATCCTCCCCTCTTTCCGGAAGGGAGGATGCATCACCCAACCGATCGGAACATAAGGAGACAACGCCATGCAGGACGTATCATTTTCCGATATCTCCATCGTCTCTTGCGGCACCATGAGCCTTGAGCTGAACACCTTGAAAAAGGAAGGCTTTCTGGATACCCCGCAACTTCTTTTTACAACCCCCGGACTTCATCAGGATATTCCCCAGCTGGAGAGCCAACTGCTGCGTCGGATTCAAAAGGCCAAAGAGAAGACAGAAAAGGTCATTGTCGTTTACGGCGGAAAATTTTGCTATGTGAACATCGATGAGCCCACGCGGCTGATGAAGCACATCATTGAGGAGCAGGGGCCGACCGTCGCCAGAATCGATGCAACCCACTGCATGGACATGATTGCCAGTGAAGAGGAACGCAATCAGATTGCAAAAGAGTTGGCGGGTGACGAGCCGGTCTGGTGGATGACACCCGGATGGATCAAGTTTAAAAAAGAGGTGTTCAAAGGATGGGACAAGGCCCTGGCCAACGAAAACTTCCCCAAGCACACGGGCGGAGCGATCGTCCTGGACGGCGTCGGTTACATGGACCAATTTATGGAAACAGATCCTGAGGGGTTTCTAGAATATTCTGATTGGATGGGGATACCCCTCATTCCCCATACAGTAACCCTTGAGCGCTTCAAGGGCCTGCTTGCGGATCAGGCTCAAAAGCTGATGGGGTGACCCGACGGATCACCCATCCTTCTGAAGTGGAATATCCCACTTTTTCATATACTTCCATATGGCCGTGCGGCTGAGGCCTGCTTGCCTGGCAACCTCGGCCTTGTTCCAATCGCACCTTTCCAGAAGGTGAACCAATTCATCTCTGGTTGGTTTTTTGCGGATCCTCGCACCCTGCGGCGCATCCTGGGGCGCCGGCTCGCAAACTTGCCCTGCTTCGGGTTGGCGAATCTCTATCGGCAGGTCGTCCATCTCTATTGTGCGCGGGTTGCAAAGCACAAAGGCGTGTTCGATGGCATTTTCCAACTCGCGCACATTGCCTGGCCATTGATGGTCCATGAGGCGCCGCATGGCGTCGTGCGACAAGTGATCCACGTGTTTACCCGTTTTTTGGTTCATTCGGCCAATAAAATGATTCACCAGCAATGGGATATCTTCTTTTCTTTCCCTCAATGGAGGCATCTGAATGGGAAAAACCTTGAGTCGATAGTAGAGATCTTCCCGAAAATGACCGGTTTTTACATGGGCATACAAATCCTGATGTGTTGCAGCTATCACACGAATATCGATTTTTTTCGATTTGGAATCCCCCACCCGTTGGATCTCTTTTTCTTGCAGCACGCGCAAGAGTTTAACCTGGATGTAGGGGCTAAGTTCCCCGATTTCATCTAAAAATATCGTACCGCCGTTAGCCTCTTCGAAGCGCCCGATACGATCCCTGTTGGCACCGGTGAAAGACCCGCGCATATGTCCGAAGAGTTCACTTTCGAGCAGTGTTTCTGCCAGGGCGCTGCAATTGACGGTCACCATCGGCTGCTCCCGTCTATCCCCGTTGAAGTGAATCGCACCGGCTACCAACTCCTTGCCTGTTCCGCTCTCCCCTTGGATCAGAATCGTCGCTTCACTTGCGGCAGCAGCGGAAATCGCTGTAAAGACCCGTTGCATGGCATGTCCCTTGCCAATAATATTGTCCAGGCGATGCACTTCGCCTAGCCGCATGGCAGCTTCTTGTGCTTTTTTCCGGGCTTGATTCAATTCTGTCATGTCGGTAACCGTCTCTACAACTCCCAAAACGTTTCCATTCTCATCTTTCACGACGCCGGCATGTTTGATAACAGTGACGTCATGCCCATCCTTGTGACGGAGAAAACACTCCTTCGCTTCGGAGTATTCTTTCTCGGTGACACCGCATTTGCTGATGGCTGCCGGGCATTGCTTTCCAAAGCAGCGGCTGCACTGAAGCAGCTGACATGTTTTCCCCAATGCCTCCTTGGCAGTGTACCCGCTGATGCGCTCCATGGAAGGGTTCCAAGATGAGATTCGGCCATGGTCATCCATGGTGAATACACCATCGGCCATGGAATCGATGATCCGATTGACAAAGCGCACATTCCAGATCTCGTAGATTTTATCCTGCATGAGTCGGCATGTCCTATATGTAAAAAGTTAACGTTAAGTTTACGTTAAATAACGTTAACTTTTTAGTTACTCCATGAGCACTTAATTTGTCAAATTATTAATTTTATCATTATTACAATTGGTTAACTATATTCATTCAATGGCACAGAAATTGATAATCAAAAATAGAAATAACCGTTCCAAAAAAGCGAATATTACCGAACAGTGATCGCTCATGCCACCCAGCGAAGTTGAACAGCGACCAGAACAATAGAATGGCGAAAGTGCCTAAAAAGGAGATCAAAATGTGGCGAATGCTTACGATACTGCAAAAAAATTTAGTTTGGTCGATACCGATATCCATGCTGGCAGGGCTTTTCTATGGCTACTTCTTTAATGCCGCACCCCTGAAGCAATTCATCATCCCGGTGACGTTTGTCATGGTATACCCGATGATGGTCACTCTTAATGTGAAAAGTGTCTTCAAGGGTGAAGATTACAAATTGCAACTGACCACCCAGGCGGTCAATTTCATCCTGATCCCGATACTTGCTTACTATACCGGAAAAATCTTCTTCTCCTCCGGGATCGAGAAATATGCGCTATGGGCCGTAGGTCTGTTTTTAATCGGCGTTTTACCGACATCCGGAATGACCATCTCCTGGACCGGCTTTGCCAAGGGAAACAAAGAAGCCGCCATTAAAATGGTGGTTTTCGGACTAATACTCGGCGCCGTAGCCGCCCCCGTCTATACGAAAGTGTTTATGGGAGCGACCATCGATGTGAACATGCTGCATATGTTCAAACAGATCGCCCTTTTTGTATTCGTCCCCTTGCTGATTGGGTTGTTGACCCAGTACATGGCAATAAGAAGATATGGTGTACAAGCCTGGAACGAGCGTATCAAACCCAAATTCCCTCCCTTTTCCGCTCTCGGCGTTACGTTAATCGCTTTTGTCGCGATGGCGCTGAAGGCCAAAAATATCATCGCCGCTCCAGGTGATATTATCTCCATCCTTCTTCCACTGGCGGTCTTCTACCTGGCGACGTACACGCTCCTGTCCATTGCCGGTCGTCTGTTTTTCAAAAGAGAGGATGCCATTGCCATGGTGTTTGGTGTGGTCATGCGTGACCTTTCCATTGCCTTGGCGATCGCTATGACCGCCTTTGGCAAACAAGGGATGACCATTGCTCTGTTGATCGCACTGGCCTATGTCATCCAGATCCAATCAGCAGCCTGGTACGTACGCCTTGTTGATACCATTTTTGGGAGATCAGCATCCAAGGGTGCAAGCGTTCCGAAATTCCTCATCAAAGTGCAGCCGGAACAGGAACCCCAAAAAATCGAACCCCTGCAAAAAGTGCAACGAGAACCGATCCCTGTCATCAACAAAATACTTTATGCGACGGACCTGTCACAAACAGCAAGACATGCCATCCGCTATGCTTGCGGCGTAGGACGCCGTTACGGTGCCGAGGTCACCGTACTGCATGTTATACCGGATCTTCTGGATGAATTTTCAAAAGGCGTTGGTATCGACTTGACCGATCATATAGGAAAAACCGAATGGGAAAGATTCAACCGAAATGGAATTGAAAAGGCGCAAAACGAAATCCATCGACGAATCCAGGAGACGAGTCAATTGGCAACCAAACAGATGCCCGGATGCCCGTTATCCGCAGAAAATGTCAAAGTGTTAGTAGGCAACCCTGCTGAGCGGATTGTTTCTGAAAGCAACGAGGGCAATTTCGATCTGATCATTATGGGCACCCACGGACATGGGAAACTTGAAGATCGCATCATTGGCAGTATTGCGGCGGATGTGATTCGACAGAGCGAAGTACCGGTGATGGTCGTTCGGTTGCCCCAAAACAGCAAGCTCGAATTTCCTGCAAACGAAACGACTCCGGAAGAAGAAATCGCCATTCAAAAGCAGGCATAGCCAAAAGTAGAGAGTAACCGTAGTAATGACAAGTGGGTGAGATCTGTTTTAGATCAGACAGCATTAGCACAATAGTAACCACAATAACCCAAAGAAAGGAGATCATTATGAAGGCAAGAAACTGTTGCAAAACGATGGAGATGGAGCTTACCGGTTGGAAAGCCATCATCTATGACATCACAAGAAAGATGGAAGCACTGCCGGGAAAAGACAAGTCTAAAATACTTCCGAACATCGAAGACATGCACATGCTGATTTCTGAATTGGATGATCGAATCGATCAAATTCGGGACAACTGCACACCGGAAACGGGTATTGCGGACATTCAATCTGAAAGGGACGCCTATAACAAATCCCTGAGCACCTTGCGCGTAACAGCCGAAGAAGCGATGCGCGGACTGGGCTCGGGAAATTTTGGCGGATAAGCACAGGAGTGGATCTTGACAGCATGTCAGAGGAGCGGCAAGCATTAAGCTTGCCGCTATTCACCTGCCAATCGAACAGGCATTTGCGGGAGCGGCACTATGGGGAATAACGATTTTACTTCTAGAAAAGATTTTGAAGGCAGTATCTCGCGGGGCATCACGGTGGTCGATTTCAATGCATCCTGGTGCGGCCCCTGCAAGGCCCAGGAGCCCATCATCAACGAGTTGGGGAGAACCTACGATGGGGAAGTGACCGTTTCGAAAGTCGATATCGACGCGCATCGTGACCTCGCGCTATGGCTCGGCATCCAGAGCATCCCGACCATAATTATATTTAACGCAGGTGAGGAGGTTCATCGTTTCATCGGCGTGCAGACGTCGGCGACGCTTGAGAAGGCAGTCAATGCGCTTCTGCAAAACGATGAATCGTTCGCATCGCCTCTTCGCTGAACTTCTTCCGCAAATGGATGTGCACGGAATACTCATCCAACGGGTGGGACTGGACGCCTTGGACAATTCCGGTCAAGGCCGCTTCTTTGCGCTTGCCACCCACCATCAACTTGAACCGAACCCCGATGCTTCTTCCGACGAGACGCCGCACCGCCTGGCGGTTCTTGGATTGGAAATAGAACGACAACCCGCACTTTGAGATATCCCACAATTCGCCCGACACCGGACGCGACATCGATTTACCCTGGCCCGAATCCAACACCTGAAATTTTACCGGTGTGCTCAAGTTGATCCGCTTGTATGAACGTCTGTCCATTCCCTTTTTGCGAAGCCAGGTATAGATCCTGCTCCCTGTCCCGCAAATTTTTCTAAGGCGCTGCTCGATCTGCGGGTACTGGATCATGATGCCTTCGAGCCGTTCCCTTTCAATAAAGCACAGCTTTGTATCCGTCAGCGTGGAGACGGATGCCGTGCAGACATTGATCGAAAAAAAGGTATCCTCCCCTACCACGTCACCGCTGCCAATGGTCTGAATAAGCTGTTGCTTGTCCTCTCTCTCATGGACGACCTTTAATCGCCCCTTCTCCACGAGATAGAGGCAGTCGTTGCGATCACCCTGTTTGAGAAGGGTGCTGTCTTCCGGAATGCGCTTCTCTTTCAGCGCGAAAAAGAGCGCGTTGGCCTCATCTGTAGGCAGCTCCTCGAAGAACCGCGCCCAGAGCCTCCTGCGTCCCGGCGTCAGTGCCTTTCCCTTTTCGGCCTCGATGATCTGGTTCATTCTCACGATATCCGAAAGGGCCATGCTGTCCACTTCGTACAGCTGGTCCCGATAGGACTCGGCCCTTTCGAACTCCTGGTTCCGCGCACAGATATCCACCAGCTTGGACAACAGTTTCACGGCTTGCTCGATCTGTCCGTTCTCTATGAATCGATTTAAGCGAGCTTCCTGCTCTTCAATCGTCGTCGACATACGCTAACCTCTGCCGAAATATCGGCTCCTTCTCCGGTGTTCCGGATCCCCCGGCCTAAACGGGGGCCACGATTACTGCACACGATGGATAACGGGCAAATGGATCTGTAATGGTATCGGACCATTTGGGCAGTATCTTGAGGGCTCAAATCCAAAAAACCTCATGTACGAATCAACCAAGCTCTACCGGCCGAAGGCGCCTGCCGCGCGATCCTGCCATCGGGTCCTTTCAGCGTCCACTTGGGATAGCGTCGACGCTGTCAACAAGGAACGCGCGTACGCTTGTGCTTCTGAGATCGAGATGGATGCGATCGTCTTTTGAACAGTGGGAATAAATTGTGGCGCCACACTTAGTCGACGCACTCCAATTCCGACCAGAAAGGGTATAAATTCGGTATCATATGCAACTTCGCCACACACGAAAACCGGTTTTTGGCGAGCAGAGACCCGCTCGACGATATGTGCCAGGGCCCTTAAAATGGAGGGGTGGAAGGGCCGATAATAGTCGGCCACATTTTCGTTGGTGCGATCGACAGCCAGCATATACTGGATAAAATCGTTGGTTCCGATGGAGAAAAAATCGGCCTTTTCGGCCAGTTCATCAATCACGGTCAGAACCGATGGCATCTCGATCATTGCGCCGATCATCGGATGGGAATGGTGGTCCGTCCCTTCTGCCGAAAGCGCGTCAATCGACTGTTGAAGCGCGTGGCTGGCAGCCTCGAATTCGTCCAGGGAGGAGATCATCGGAAACATGATCCCCAAGTGCGTCGCGTCGGCACCGGCGCGCAGAATGGCCCTTAACTGCTGATCGAAAACATCCCGGTGCTTGAGCAAAAATCGGATCGAACGCAATCCGAGTTCCGGGTTGGCCTCCTGGGGAAGATTCAAATAGGGCAACACCTTATCACCGCCGACATCCAGCGCCCGGATATGAATGGGCAGGTCGGCCATCTCCTCGAAAAGGCGCGTGTAGACCTGATACTGCTCCTCTTCCGAGGGCAGCACCGAACGGATAATGAAAGGAAACTCGGATCGATAAAGCCCTATCCCTTCAGCCTTGAGCTCCCGGGCTGTGCCCAACTCACTGAGCAGGTTGATGTTGGCCAACAGATGAATACGAGTGCCATCTGCGCTGTAAGTCTCAGGCGTCACCGATTGGATGTCCCCGGCAACCTTTCTGCGCGTCTGATTGCGCTCCTCAAATGTCCGGCGCACCTCTCGGGATGGATTGATATAAATATTGCCCACATCGGCATCCATCAGGATACGGGTTCCTTCCGGCAGCTGAAGCAACTCCGTTTCAGAGGTGATAATCATCGGAATCATCAGCGACCTGGCAATAATGGCGACGTGCGAGGTGACGCCCCCACCGACGAGAATGATGCCGGCTACCGATTCCGAGGCCAATTTAAGCACATCCGAAGGGAAAAGCTGGGATGAGATCACGATGTGGGCATCGATGGGACTGTTGTTGTTGGCTCTCTCCTTCTGCAGGTTGTAAAGCATCCTCCGCGCCAGATCGAGAATGTCCTGCGCTTTTTCACGTATGTAGGGGCTCGCACTCTTTTCAAAGGTCTCGATGAAGTGTCGGGCCACGTGGCGCACTGCATCTGCAGCCGTTCCCCCCTGATGGATAAACGAGGCGATCTGATCTTCAAAACGAGGGTCTTTCAAGATCATATAATGAGCCTCGAAGATGAGGGCGGCACTCTCCGGCAGTTGCATCACCAGCCGATCCTGTAACCGTTTGAGTTGCTGCAAGGTCTCCTGCTTGGCCATTCGATAGGCCTTTAAAGAGTCGTGGAAAGCCTTCTCGGGCATATCCAGCAGCAGTGGATCAACGGGTTTAAGCAGGGCCGCCGGTGCAAGGGCATACCCGTCCGCCGTCGATTCACCCCTGACAAGTCGAAGTGTATTCAGAAGTTGATCGCTGCTTTTCGATGCTGCCAGGGGGCGCTTCACTTCGATCATCTGACGGGCATTGGCAATGGTGCCGGCCAACTGGGCTGCAAGGGCACGCAACGCCATCACGTCTGCCGGTTTGAAATAGTTGGCTTGGCGGTGCTGCACCACCAGTACGCCGATCCTTTCCGAGCCGCGATGGATCGGCACGGAGAGAAATGAATTGAAAGGATCCTCCTTGGTCTCTATGAAGTATTTAAACCGGGGATTGTGGCACGCCTCCCCTTCGCAAATGGGTACCATCTGCTCCAGGGTCGTTCCGACCAGCCCCTCCCCTATCTTCATTCGCACCCGATCGACGGATAGCGGGTCGAGCCCCACAGTGGCCTTGAGAGTCAAATCGTTTTGGGCCGTGTCGTAAAGGTAGATGGAGCCCACTTCCGCATGGAGATGGGAAGCGACCAGTTGCACGGTTTTCTGCAGGAAGGTGTTGATATCCTCGCTTTCGGTCATCAGATTGGACAATTCGCCTATATCGCACAAGAGGGAGAGATGCTGCTGTCTGGTTTCGGTCATGTTCTCCGCTTTCGATTGTGATGGTTTCGGTTCGAATGGATCTCATCTGTTTGCCTTATTTGTCAATATGAGATGCAATCGAGATGACTCAACCCCATCGACAAAAAAAAGGGGCTCTTTGCAGAGCCCCTTTTAAAATGCGTGTTGAAAAGGTGAAGGTCTGATTATTGGGGCGAAATCTTTTTCAAGTAATCCCCCCATATCCGGTCGTAGGCTGCCTCCAAATTTTTCACATAACGGTCGATGTCAAAAAGAGGATAGATCCCCTTGTTCGTTTCCAATCGGGTTTTCACCTTTCGGAGCTGGTCACTATCTGCAGCCAGAGCCACGGCAAAACGTTCGTAACTTTGCAAATCATGCGCAACCAGATCGTCCATGCCGATTGATTTTAAAATGCTGCCGGCCACACGCGATGCAAAATGCTCCCCCATGCAGGTAATCACCGGGATTCCTGCCAAAAGGGCGTCCGTTGTCGTGGTGTGACCGTTCACAGGCAGGGTGTCGAGGGCCACGTCCGCCACCCTCATGCGTGCGATGTGTTTCGGCTTTGGCAGTGGCGATGCAAAAACAAGGCGTGTTGGGTCGATTCCATACGCGGCAGCACTGCGGCATAGGTTCTCGCGCGCCTCATCGGACCTGACAATCAGCCACAATACACTACCGGGTACGGAACGCAGAATCCTCATCCAGCAGGCGAACATCTGCGCTTCGATCTTGTAGTCGGTATTGAACGAACAGAAGACCGTGGCCTGTTCAGGCAGGCCAAGCGACGCTCTTTGAATAATCACCGGATCGACGGGGGTCTCCGGATCGTTCGGCTGATAGCAGTCCGGGAGCCAAATCACCTTTTCCGAGTAGTACCCCCGCATCTCCTCGGCAACGATAACCCGGTCGGCCACCAGGTGGTCGATAAACGGGGCGCCGGTGGTTCCGGGATATCCCAGATAGCTGATCTGCACCGGAGCCGGACGCAGCGACGCTATGCCCATTCGATGGCCGTGCATCCATCCCATCATGTCGACCAGGATATCGATGCCGTCTGAATGGATACGCCTGGCGGCCTCCAGGTCGCTAAGGGTTTGAATCTCGACGAAGTGGTCCACGCCGTTTTCGACTCTTTTTCGGTAGTAGCTGCCGTCATCCGGCCCCCATGAATAGGCGTATATTTCAAAGCGCTGCCGATCGTGTCTCCCGAAAATTCCGGAAGCCAGATGAGCCGTTGCGGCATTGCGAAACCGTTGCGAAAGATAGGCGACCTTGATGCGCTTTGGGCGCTGATGATGCTTGGTAAAGCCCCATTCCGGACGTCGATGGGCATACTCCCGTTGCAGCCAATGGCTCCAGGCACGGGCGATCAACAGATTCTTACGGGGGTCGGTGCTTCGGGTAAAGTTGAGAAATGGAGATTCCGATGGTCTCCGGCCGGACCTCAACTGCGCGTCGGTGAGACGATCCAAATGATCACCAGCGCTGGACAGCGACTTCCAGTCGCAGATTTGCTGAAGCAGCGAAACGAGAAGGGCAAGGGCTTCTCCGTTATCCGGTTGCACTGCAAGGCAACGCCTGGCATGTTCCACCGCCTCACCAGGACGGCCCATCCGATTCAGGGCAAGGCCCAGGTTATAGATCGCCTGGGCATAGTTGTTTTCGATAGCGATGGCGCGCTGAAAGCAGCCAATTGCATTTTCCAACTCGCCAATGCCCAACAACAGGGTTCCCATGTTGTTGTGGGCTTCGGGCATGCCTGGATCGATCTCCAACGCCCGTTGATAGTGACGGATTGCTTCTGAAGTCTGTCCTAACGATTTACAGGCGTTGGCCAGATTGTAATGGCCATCCAAGGAGACAGGGTCCAAGTCGATGACCCGACGATACCAGCCGATCGCCTCTGCATGCCGATGCATGGCGCAAAGAGCGTTGCCGCCATTCAACCATGCTTGCCCCATCCGGTCGTTCAGATCGATGGCACTTTGAAAGCTGGCAAGGGCTGAATCGAACCGTCCCAACTGAAACAGCGCGATTCCCAGATCGTGATGGGATTCGACGCCATCGGGGTTGAGGCCGATTGCCTCTCTGAACGCAAAAGCCGCTTCACCGAAATCGCCCTTACGAAAAGCCGCTCTCCCCTTTTCATATGCCTGTTGCCAACGCTCCACGATATGCCCTACCCTGAACTCTTCTGGTTTAATTGATCTGGAATTTTTCCTATACCAAAAGACCCCATCCGGTCCCCCTGCTGCTCATCCGTGCGAAGCGGTTTTGCCCAACAGCATTTTTAGCGCATGTTCCATATGTTTTGCATCGCCCTCGCGGCGCCCCTCTTTTAACCGCTTGATAAGGTCCTTGATGCCAAAGAGAAGTGTTGCCCCAACGACCGATGCCTTCATTTTTTTAAAAAGCAAGATGCCGCGTTCAAAATCTTCCATGCAAACGGCCGCCGCTGCGGTCATGAATTGTGCGGCAAGGTAGTCGGGATCTTTTTCGTGCAGTTCATGTAAAATCTCAAAGGCTTTCCGGGAACGTCCCAGCATCAGGTGACTGACTGCCAGGTTGTACTGCCCTTCTCTCGATCCGGGTTGCAGAACGAGCACTTTCTGCGCATAATCGTACGCCTCCTCGTAACGGGCCAACTGCCAACTGGCACCGGACATATTGATGAATGCCTCAATGAAGTCGGGCCGAATTTGGAGCAGGCGCTTCCACAGCACCAGCGACTCTGCCCACATCTCCAACTGTCCGGCCTGGACGGCCAATTCGCGAATGGCGGCAGCATCGTCGCCAAGTTGCTCCAGTTTTGCATATCCCATGCGGAAATAGTTATCGGCCTTTTTCCTGTTTTTCGTTTCGTTCAGATGGCCATAATGATGAATGGGGATGGTGCAATTCCCCACACTGTAACCGGCAGATTGCACCGATGGGTCGACCAGTTCATGGACCGGAAACTGAAAGCGAATCTCCGGCCGATTGGGAAAGAGGCGTATCTTACGGCTGGGGAACCAGCCGATGCCGGCTTCGTGAAGGGGATAGCGGCCGTCGTTGGCGTTCCATTTGACGCTGTTGGCACTGTGGGTGTAGTTGCGCGTCTCCAGGCGAAATGCCGTGGATGACCCTAAATGATCGGAAAGCATCTTTTTGAGGGCTGCATGATCCTGTTCAGCGATCATCTCATCGGCATCGAGGGCCAAAATCCAATCGCCCCTCGCCGCTTCCAGGGCAGCATTGCGGGCAGCGGCAAAGTCGTCCCTCCACTCGATGTGATAGACCCGTGCGCCGAAAATACACGCAATATCTGCGGTACGATCTCTGGAGCCGGTATCGACCAGAACGATCTCCGCAGCGATCTTCTTGACCGAGTTGAGACAGGAGGCCAGAAGAGGCTGTTCGTCTTTTGCGATCATGCAGACCGACAAACGGCTCCCGGTGCTGGTTTCAGACGCAACGCCCAGAGGGCCGATCTTCTCCCGCACGTTCAATGCTGCATCGAGGAACGCATCGTCAGGGGTCGAGAAGGCCACCATTGTTTCGATGGCGGCCATGGCGTCGTGATAAGCGTTGAGCTGCAGACAGAGCGAGATGTAGAGGCTTCTTGCCTGATGGTGGTTCTGATAGCGCTCGAGCAGTTTTTCGAAAACGGGCTTGGCCCTCTCCTTCTGTTGTGAAGCGACCACCGTATCGAAATAGTGGCGTATGAGGTCATGGTTCTCTGGGGAAGTAAAAAGGGCGGCTTCCAGATCGTGCAGCCCGGCACCTCCGTCAACCGCCCTTTGTGATGAAGCGTCCGTCACGTTCTCTCTATCCAATGGCCTGCTGGTTTCCAACGTTTACCCTGGATGAAGCGGGCCCTTTCTGCAATCGTTCAATCGCTTGCCTGGCCTCGTGGTTCCACGGTTCGATGGCAATCACCTTACGGTAAAAATCGATCGCATCGACATTTTTCCCCATGATCGTACAGACCAGTGCGGTGGCCATCAGGCACTCGATATCTTCAGGTGTTTTCTCAAGGACTTTGACATAGAGCTTCATCGCCTCCTCGACACGTTCCTGCTCTATGAGATAGAAATCAGCTAGATTCTTTATGATGTTGGGCTGCTCGGGTGCCATCTCGTAGGCCTTTTCATAGCTGGCCAACGCTCTCTCCTTGTCTCCGGTTTCGTAGTACAGTACCCCCAGATCATTATATGCAACGGGATAATCGGTCGAGGTGCTCACTAGCAAGTTCAAATCATCGATGGCCCCATGCGAGTCGCCGTTGTTGGCTTTGGATTGGGCCTGCATATAGAGTTCATCGCCGCTCAGCCCAGGCGCGGCTATTCTATCGTTGGAATCCAACTGTTCCAACAGCATTCTGGCATCCTGGTTCCAGGGCTCGATGGTCAGCGCCAACTCGATGAAATCACGGCTGTCCTCGACCTTTCCGATGGCCATACAGATCTGACCGCAACTGAGCAGGGTCTCCATATCCTGGGGATCACGCTTCAACACCTCGACAAATATCTTCAAGGCGCCACCCGCGTCGTTTTTTTCATTCCAGAGCAGGTCGCCAAGATTCTTCAAAAAAACAATGTTCTCCGGCATCAACCGGACGGCAGTTTCATAGTGATGCAGCGCCGCTTCAACATCCCCACGATCGTAGCACTTAATGCCCAGATCGTTGTGGGCCTGGGCGTCATCGGGATCAATCTCTTCAGTGGGATGCCCTCCAACAGGATTTAACGGCGGCGCAAGCCCCTGAATCCCTGCCAAGGCAGGGGCCTCCACGCCCGGTGCGAAAGAATTCGGATGATGTTGTGCCTCTTCTTGGGACGATTTGGCTGCCATCTGATCGAGAAACTGTGTCGCATCGGGCTGCCCCGGCTCGATCTCCAACACGCTCCGGTAGCATTCGCGGGCCTCATCGAACCGCTGCAATACCACGCAGAGATGCCCAGCCGTCAACAGCGTGCTGATCTCCCTCGGAACCAAGGCCAGGACTTTGTGGTATTGCTCCAGGGCTTTTTCTGCATTCTCCTGCGAGACAAAATAGAAATCGCCTAAGCTTTTCAAGTAATCGGCATTGCCCTGATCCAGTTCTGCCGCCCTGAAAAAATGCGCACCGGCTGTAGTGATATCTCCATTTCGATGCGCGAATACAGCCTTCTCATGGTGCGCCTGGGAATGGTTTGGATAATCGGCCAGCAACTTGTCGAGCATCCACTCGGCAGTCTCGATCTGCCCGTTGTCGATCAACCAGTGAACCCCCTGGTGGATTTTATCTTCGAATCGCATGGTTGGGCTCTCCTTTTCAAAATCTCATAAAACCTTGCCAGACCCACGTGCCTGCCAGGCCGTTCCGCCGAGAGAAGATGGACCTCTCTCGTTCGATCCCGATCTATTCAGTTCGGACCTGTCCGGAGTTTTGCAAGCTTTGTACCGATTTGGAAATTTGATTCGGCCATAGAACTTGCGGCCATTCGAGGAGGGATTTTCTATTTGATTTATTTATATATATTTAATTATTTCATAGGGAGGCTGATGAGGAGGGCAATTCTAAAAGCGTCAAAAAACCGATATTTTGACGGCCATATCACGATCTTTCGGCGATCCGTTTGGACACCTCACCGGCAGCGGCAGCGAGCCCTGCGTCCTGACCGAAACGGGCCGTCGCCTTATCGATCTCGACAGCCGCAATGGCGTACTGCTGTCGGTGGAGCAATATATCAATGAAGAGATATCTGAGCCGTTTGCTGTCGGGATGCTCGGCGCACAGTCTCTCCAACGCGGATTGCGCCTTTTCCAGCTCCCCGAGCGATATGGCGGCCCGGTGGTACTGTTTGGCGGCATCCGATAAAAGCGGGTTGCAGACGAGCCCTTTTTTGAAGCAGTCGAACGCCTCATATGGTCTTTTTTCGGCCCACAGGATCAACCCAAGGTTGATATAGGGTTCACCAAAAGTCACCTCACCTTCAATGGCCTGTCGGAACAACGCCTGCGCACCCTGTTGATCCCCCGATGCAAAGGCGAGCTTGCCCTTCAGATTGAGCAGAAAGGGTTTCAAAGCGCCATCTTCTGGGATGAGCGATAGCGTCTCGCGGCACTGATTGGTCCGTCCCAGCGCCAGATGGCAATATGCCAGATAGGCACGCCTTTTCCCTTCACTCGGATTAACGCTATTCTGCACCAAGAGTTCGGCGGCCTCTTCAAATCGCTTCAGATCTATCAGGAACTCGACGAGTCCCCACCAAACCTGATCCTCTTGCGGAAATCGGGTAATCATCCGACGATAAAGCGCTTCCGCTTCGTCGAACCGCTCCTCCATCCAACGGGTTCGGGCAAGGGCCAATTCGTCCATTGCTTCATTCGGGAGTACCGAAGCGTTTTCAGCGACCTTCGGTTCAGGGGATTTCACATCACGTCCGGCTTCAACAGAAGCCCTTCGAATGGGTTGCCCCTTGAGCGCGTTGATTCTCATCGAAACCTTTTCAAAGGCATGGCGCCAAGTCAATTGCGTCTCAATAAAGTGTCTGGCGTGGCGGCCTTTTTCAGCAGCCTCCGCTTGTTGGCTATAAACATGCTTCATCCAGCGGGTCAGATCGCCTCTGTCCGGTTCGGCATACCAAGGGTAGTCGACCGTCTCGTGTTCCCCCACCCTCTTGTCGTCATAGCGCTTCTCTTTCGCAGAGATGAGATAGGCGTTGGAAGGGTTGCAAAAATCCATGGCCGCACCATACCCGGTCACGATAACAGGCAGCCCGCAGGCCATCGCTTCGGCGATGGGCAGGCCGAATCCCTCGCCTCTATAGGGATGCACAAGGCAGTCGCAGGCGGTATAGAGCCCCGGCATACGATCGTCCGAAATCATAGCTTCTATATATTCTATTTCTGGGCATTGCGGTTGACACTGCATTTCGGAGATCATCTTTTTTGCATTTTGTTCTTTGTATATGCCCTTTCCGCCCATGTCCTTGATCACCAGGCAAACATCGTCCAGAGCACTAAAAGAATTGAAGTATGCATATAGTAAAACATCGATTCCCTTGCGATGAATGGTGCCTCCAACAAAAAGGAATTTGAATCGTTTTCTGGTTTTCAGTGGGTAGGCAGTGGCCTCTGGTTTAAACCGATCGGTGTCCACCCCATTGGGAATCACAACCACTTGCTCTGCAGGAATGCCGCTACGCGCATAACACTTTTTAACATATTCGCTAGGCACCCAGATCTCATCGACCAGGTCACACATGGGTCTAATCCAAGATGCCGGCAAACTGCCATATTCCCAGGGCTGAATCATCACCCAGTGACCATGAGCTGGCGGATTGAAGTTTGGGGGCCACTGGTGTCGGACATTGATGCCAGCCGTTCCATTTAATAGGCTATTCAAGCGCGAAGTTAAAAGATGCAAACGTCTGTTATTTTTATTTTGAATTGGAAGGGCTTCAGAAGAAGCCACAGTAAGTTCATAGCCCGCATCAATGAGTCGAAGGCATAACTCCCTGTTGATTAAAGCAAGAGAATTAAGTGCAAATTGATCTCCCTCCCATGAAATCATTTTGGAGTTCTTTTCTACTATTTCAATTCGGCCCTGCTTTTGCTTCTTTGCCCAGCCGTCTTCTATAGCGTCGATCATCTTCGGTATGGTTTCAGCTGGGCCGGGCATACGTTCGGACTTGGAAGCCATGCAACGACGCTCCTCCAATGACAACGCATATGCATTGCGCAAGGCGCTTCGAACATCTTCGACGCAGAGCAATGGCATGGACCGCCCTTTGTGGTGCGGTTGATACATCAAGATATCATCGGTCATCGGAATGGCTTTTTCTGAACGAACTGCGATAGGCAGATATGAATCCAATGGCTTGATTTTAATGAGATTTTCAGGCATAATAACGACACGTTTTCTGACACGCGCCTCACCAACCGGAGCGGTCAAAGCCGTATCCGCGGTGACATAAGCATTGCAGCTGTCTATGAGATGCAAGATACCTTTCCGGGTACCGATCTCCTCATCGACTATTATCTTATTTGCGGAACCTGTTTTGCAGCGCAATCTCTCAATCAGATCAAACAAGTCTTTTTTCGGTTTCCCAGGCACTGGATGCCATGAAGGATAGTTGACTTTAAGGTAAAGTTCGACGTTTTCATTTTCTTCAAATTCCTCCAGAAACGCCTCGATCATGGTATCTAATCGACGCCGTGGAAGAAACATCGTAACATTTAAAAATCTGAAACTTTTATTCTCCAATGGCGGCTCATCAAATGCAGGTGGAAGCATGGGGTTGTCTACCCATGGGTGAGGCCAGTATATCGTGCGCACCTTCTCGGGCGGAAATCCTGCTTTTTTAAAGGCGTCTTCCTCTCCAACGGTATGCAACCAAATCTGGTCCATAGCGCTACAAATATTCAACTTTTCCGTGGGTTGAGAGCTCTCATCCGAATTGCAATCGAAAACAGTTGTCGACAATATGCGAAGATTCGGTTCGGGAAGCTTGATGTCCAACCAGTTCCAGCTGGGAACATGAGATATAATTGTCGTGACCGGCGGCACTATTCGTGTTTTGGAAAGCGTTTGTATTAATCCAAGATCACAATCGTCAATTCCGGATTCTGGTGAATTCACAGACATTGTTCTAACCCGAACGCCGTTTTGATGAAGACCGGAAACGACGGCCCGGGCACCGACTCCAAAGCCACTTCGGTTATAAAAAGGCGCTATCCATAAGATCGTACCTGGTATGGCCTGCCCTGATAATTGCACTGTGTTATTCATCATTAAATTCTGTTATGTATCTGAAATTTTTCGTATACGTGGTGATATATTGAGCCACAACATAAATGACCGTCGACAAGTAAGATGTTCTTTGCGATTAGCAGCTTTTTTGATACAGGAACAAGGCTTGCCATTAAATTGTAACGCTCCCGGGCGGCGGCTGGTAGGATATTCTCCTCTCCACCAGGTTTGCCTCTTCCTGCAATTGGTTAAGAATTTCATCCCTCCGACCTGGGAACTTCCAGAAGTTATTCAATAAGACGCCGATTTTTTCATTTCGGATTTTTGGAAAAAGCGCCAATCCAAGATAGTAGTATTGCTCACCCAAATCGTAGCCACCACTGATGAGAAACCGGGTAGCATAACGAAAACATAAAGAGCTCAATTTTTTTCGAGACGATAAGAGTCGGTTGTTAACCTTCGAAATACCCATAGCGTCAGCAACCTCATTAAAATGTTGGTGTAGGAGATATGGACCAAGAATCTCAATCAAGTTTCCAGCTGCTTGCTGTGAATCATTTTCACCATGCAATCGGTGATAGAGCAGTGGTTCTTTCAAATAAGCCGCCTTGTAGCGACTACAGAGCATAAAATCCATTATCCGTGCCCCGTACCATCGACCAGCTAACACTTTTGAAAAATCAGTACGTTCTGATGCTTCTCGCTCAGCACGATAAAGAATCTGAGAAATACTGGGATTAACCGCAGCCATCATGTAAACCGCTGCCTGTTCCTCACCTGGAATAACACAGCTTTCCTGGTAAAAAGGCGGCTCCTCAAAAAGGCAGCTTCGCTCATCAATGATTCCTCTGTGGACCATTGCAAATGCACAATCGGGATTATCCTCCAACACCGCGACCGCCTTTTCGATGAAATCGACTGCCATAATATCATCAGAGCACATCTGCAGAGCGTAGTGCCCCTGCGACGGAAAAATACAATTTTCCACATTTGCATCAGGTCCAAAATTTAGACGATTTCTCGCAAGACTGAATCGCTGCGGATGTCTCTTTTGGTATGCCAGCGCAATTTCCCAAGAATCATCAACTGAGCAGTTATCAGAAAAGGATATTTCAATATTCCTATAGCTTTGCCGGACAACAGAATCTATGCACTCTTCGAGATAGCGACCATAATTGTAGTTATGAATACGAACCGAAACCAAGGGGTCATAGGTGCTAAAATAACTATGATGATTGTCATTCATCGTTTACTCTCGTTTATTGTTAAACCGGAAATTTAAAAGGCCAACCTTCGTTACCCCGGACTTGATCCGGTATCAGGAACCAACTGGATAGCGCCAAGGCTTCACTGCGTGCCCGGTTTTCGTCGGAATGACATGCGTAGAAATTATTGGTTTCCGGGTTAATAGCTATTTAGCCCCATCTTTAAAAACCTACTTGATTGCTGAAAAATTCGACCTCTTGTTTCTCAATACGAACCTCCCGATCATAAAGGAAAACATCTTTCTTTCGACGGACCTGGTCTATATTGCTATTTGCTTGAATACTGGGACAAGGCTGTTTTTTTCATTAATCAGAGTAGGGAAATATACCTTATTAATAGACGGATAATTATCTTTGATAGCTCTGCAGATAGCATTTTTGGCGATCGGTGAGGTAATGACTACAGATTTTACCTCTTTTTCATAAATTATCTCAGGACCGTAAATTTTTTTGCCGAGACGTGTCATCAACTGGTGACGCTGGTTTCCGTCAGCTTGAATAAACCGTTTAGAATCAAAGCATCCCTTATGAAATCGCGCAATTCTACAATACTGGCTGCCAACACCCCAGAAAACGATCTCTTCATCTTCTGGAATCTCCTTCATAATCAGATCAGTTTTGCATGTTACCGTTCTTAATAACTCAACTGTGTTTGGGCGACCGCAGGAACAGTTGCATATAGGAGCTTGAAGGAAATGTTGGCCTGATATAATGTGGGTTTTGCTGCATCGACCGCATATCCATTCCGCCCTGCATATCCCCTCTTCATCCACATCAATAAGCTTGATTTCCGCAGCTGGTACCTGGGGATAGTACGACAATTCAGTAATTTTCGAATACATTTCAAAATATTCTTCATCCGTGAGTTTAGACACGTTAATGTCGAATGTACCATTTTTGAGGTAGTCTGCACGGTCGAAAATTACACCCTTTTTGCAGGCATGTTCGTAAAGAAATGATCCTGGGTATGTGCAGACTATACCAAGGTTGATGTAAAGCTTATCTTTGTACCTTTCCCACAAATCAAGAGAAGCTTTGACGGTCTCTGTGGTTTCATTTATATCTCCGAAAATAAAATTACCAAGCATGAACATTTCAGATTCGGCAAATACATCCAAAGCGTTTACCAATTGCTTTATGGTGACACCTTTGCGCATACTTTTGAGAATTTTCTGAGAACCACTTTCCAAACCAGTTCCAATCCCCTTGCATCCGGCGTCAAGCATGATTTTCAGTAAATCATATTCAATTTCCTGGACTCTAAGAGAGCAACCCCAGTTAATTTTATACGGTTTGATCCTTTTGCAAAAATCAACGACCCTTTTTTTGTTTGTGGCGAAAAGTTCATCACCGATACCAATCTTTTGTATTTTGAATTTTTCAATTTGATAATCAATTTCTGAAAATATTGAGTCCATTGACCGTTGTCTGTATCTATTACCAGTCGACTTAAAGCAAAAGGTGCACTGAAAAGGGCATGACCTGGCAGATTGAATAATACCCCCACCTTTGTTTAATTTTACCCATTCTGAATAATTGAAACCGTCAAAGTCCATATAGGCGATATTGTCGATTTCCATTATTTCCGGTCGAGGCGGACCTTTAATTAATCTTCCTTTGTGCCAGCTGATCACACCAGAAATGTTATCATATCTGGAGCCTCTGTTTAAAGCAGCAGCAAGCTCGCACATAGTTCTTTCGCCTTCACCAATCACTCCTATATCGGCCTTAAGTACTCTCATTGCAGGTTCGGCGTCGGATGAGATTATTGCTCCACCAATGACTATTTTTACATTGGGGTTGAGCTTTCTTGAAAGGTCAATAATTCGCTTAATTTGATTAACATCCAGGCTGGTCCCACCAGTGCATACAATATCGATTTCATTTTCGTTGAACACTTTATTCAACGTATCCTCAATATTGCTTTTAATAAAATTTGAATTGACTGTATAAACTTCGAAGCCTGCGTTCTTTAATGCTGCAGACACGTAGGCCATCCCAATTGGAAATAAGGTAAGGACATCTACTACGGAGTTCGATCTCTGTGATACTGTTTGCGGGTGTTGAGGAGAAATTAAAAGATACTTCAATGCAGCCATTTTTAAACTTTCTTCAATTTAATTTCCTGAACATGCTTATCATTATCTGCTCTTATCGTTTATCCCTCATAAGAAATCGGAACCGTAAACAATTGGCGGAGGAAGATATTCAGAATATTGGACATAGTATCCTTTACAGCCAATAATTAATTCATCATTGAAATTATGGTTGAACAATTGTTTTTTTATCTCATCTTCAAATGAATACGTACTGATGATTATAAAACTGTTTTTATGATATTTTGTTAACTTTCTAAAAGATATGACAGGGAGATTTTCATGCCAGGCCGTTTCCTCATCTGAAATTTTGTTATCGCAAAAACATACCGGATTTATGCCGTAACGTCTTAAAATTACCAAAAGACGTCTACCGAGATCTCCCGCACCGAAAAGCACAATGGTGCGATTGAGTTTAGAGATTTCTTCCTTTTTTTCCCCTAACAAAGCTGAAACCATATTATCAGTTGAAAAAATTTTCTGTGTATAATTAATTTTCGGCCCTTCTTCTGCACACCGTTTTTCTATCAACTCCGCCGCTTTTTCGAACTCAGATTTTGAAAGTCGTTCAGTTTTGAGTCCAATTTTCCATTCTTCCTGCTGCAACCGATAAGTGAATAGCAGTTTCAACTCTCTTTTGGCTTCAGAGATATTAGTCGCTCTGATATGATTCCAATCATATTCTCTGAACATGTCCGGTTTGTATTCAGGCAATATGGATTTTGCGACAGAAGATCTGGAACAATCTGTTTTATCATAGAAAATAACCGGAATACCCATGGCGGCACATGGCATTACAACATGTATATGTGAACTTATTACCAACATCGCCTCGCGTTTAAGTAAATCAAGTCGCTCTTGGGCCAACCTTTTTGTATGCTTGGCATCATTATCGTCCATAGGTCCACAACGGGGGAAATCCACTATCTGGGCCAGGTGCTGAATTCTGGCTTTTAAATGATCAGGAATAGTGCTGATAATGGTTTCCACCAAATTGCCTGGTATGCCAATTATAAATATTTTGTTTCCTTTAATCTCCGGATGTCGCTCATCAAAACCGATTGTGACACACTTCGAAAAAAAAGCCTTTATTCCCAAAGATCTTAAAAAATCTCTGGTAGCCACATCTCGACAACCTATTGGCTCGTATTTTTTCATTGATGCAATAAAAGCATCATAGTGTCTCAAAACATCAAACATTCCATCAGGAATTCGTGTACCAAAGTATAATATTCGCAAATTGAAATCATTAATTGGAAGATCGTGCTTAGCTGGGTATGTATTCCACGCCAATCCACCGGTTGCTGGTATAAAGATACCTTTTTCCCGTTTTTGATTTCTAATTCCCATCTCTGAACGTACTATGTAATCGATCTGATTCTCTTTAACAGATAATTGTTTTAACATCTCCACTACAGCCAGGGACTGTATATCATCTCCCAAGTTTATGACATTTTTAGTCCCTCCATATTTATAGCTTATTGTATAGTATTTCATAAAGTCAGGTCCCAATAAGTTATTTTTCAATTTTACAAATCAAGACTTCCAGGCGGTGGTTCATAAGAAACGATTCTTGTTATAAGGCTATGCTCGTTTTGCAATCTATCGCAAATCTCTTTTTTCTGTAGATTTGAACTTTCCCAATAGCTTTGGATAATCTTAAAAAGTGGTTCATCTTTTATCGATAAAGACAACGCTGCTGAAAGATAAAAATATTGCTGGCCGGTCTTTTCGTCTCCATTTAATAAAAATCTGGTACAGTAACGCAGACACAATGAACTCAGTTTTTCTTTTGCCTCAGGCAGACGGGCGCAAACCTTATTCAAACCATATGAACTCGCTATCTCAGCAAACTGATGTGCCAACAAAAAAGGCCCGATAATTTCAATAAGACTTCCGGCAGCCTGTAATGAATCATTCTCTCCGTGTAAACGATGCTGCAAAAGAGGCTCTTTGATGTAGACCAAATCGTAGTTACAGCAAAGACTGAAATCTAAAAATCTTGTCCCATACCATCTCCCGGAGAGCTGTTGGGTCGCGTTTTTACCGTGCCCTCTATACCTACAGGTAACGTAAACAATCTGTGAAACAGAAGGATTAACCGCAGCAACCATGTAAACAGCTGCCTGACCAGAACCGGGTATGATACAGGAGCGGTTATAAAAAGGAGGTTCTTCGCTAATCGCACCTGCTTCATTGATAATAGACCGGTTAACCATGGCATAACCACAATGTGGGTTTTCCTCTAAAGCGCGAACTGCTCGCTCTAAAAAGTCAGGCGCCATTATATCGTCGGAACACATTAGAACATGATATTTCCCCATTCGAAAATGAGCGCAATTAATCAAATTGCTGTCAGTCCCAAAATTAAGCCTATTTTCAGCAACACTAAATATTTCTGGGTAACGATCACGATACTCCAAAGCTATCTGCCAGGAATCGTCTGTAGAGCAATTATCAGAGAAACAAATTTCGATGTTCGGATAAGTTTGTGCAAGAATGCTATCCAAACATTCTCTGAGATAGCGTCCATAATTGTAGTTGAAAACCAACACACTGACGATTGGGTTTTCTATATCTCCAAGTTTGACTGTTCGATCGTAGTTATCCATCAATTGACACCATACTATTGTGTTTCAATTGAAAACGTTTCGGCGTATAATATGTGTGAAAATCTCTCTCCCAAAAAGATGATTTGCGCTTATTAACTATAGAATCATACACTTCATTGTACCAAAACTGACTTATCAAGTTTGGATACTGTGCAATTGCAAGAAAAAAGTACCTTGAAGCGGATTCAAAAGATTCTTTTTCAACCTCATCTTTGGCCAATGATATAAGCTCCATGGCAAATCGCTCCCAACAGAGATCTTTCATTTGTTGGACGCCAGTGAAGTTATATAGTTTCTCAACCGTCCTCAATATTTTGACTTTATGATTACACAGAGAAAGAATGTGGGGATATATGATTTCATATGCATCATTTGCAAGGTACTTAAATTGTGGAACAGATATCGAGATAGCAGAATAATTAAAGCAAAGGTTTGCTTGCTTCACAAAAGGCTGATGGGTATCACTATCAACTTTCGCTATATCAGTGTCGTAAAGCGCGATAGAAGAACCAGGCAAAGGAACCGCGATTAAATGACTCTGCAGGTGTTCAAGACCCGAAATTTCACAATTGAATTCGTAAAACCGCTCTCGTTCCTGCAGGTCTTCACTGCCCATCAGCACAAAGGCACTTCTGTTTCTATTTTTTATAGATTTGACCGCAATTGAGACAGCATTCTCGTTTAAAACAACTGCACTATCAATAGCAATAAAATATCTTCCTCTTATATTCGGGTAGTGAACTACAAAGGAATCAAAAAGGAAATCTAATCGAGATCGCAATAGCGTAATAACGCCCGGATATTCCTTTTGATATGAAACGGCACACTGCCATGAGTCGTCAGTAGTGCCGTAATCGTACAAAACCACCTCGATATTGCGATAGCTCTGCTTTAAAATAGAAAATAGGCAGGCCTTGAGTATTGAAGACTCACGCCGGTGGTTAACGACCATCGTAATTAGCGGAGTTTCATAGTCATTAAATTTCGCTTCTCGTTTATTCATACAAGATATTTCCTAATCCTGCGAGGCCTTGCCTCCATTACGATATCAAGTGCTTGCGTAAAGCACCGTTTCATAAGTAAAACTTGTGTAATTTCGAAGGTGAAATTTGTATCCAACCTTTAGGCTGTTCAAGTAGAGCGGGATCTCCCACAGATGAGACGGATTATGATATACACAGACAGCTAAATCAGGTTGTTGTTTTCGCAACATGCTTTCAGCGCCTTTCAAGGCCATTTTTTCCATCCCCTCAATATCCATACATATGAAAGTTGGTTTGAAGCCAGGGAGCACGCCATCCAGCGAAATCCCCTGTACAAATGAATCGCCTGTTTCTGAAATTCTCGACCCTAAACCATCGCTGCTGATAAAAGGCATCATCGCTTCTTTATCACAAACGGCACAGGGAAATGCTACCACTTCATTCGCGATACTATTATTTTCTTTCATTAAATATTTAGTGAGACGTGAAAATATTTTTTGCTCCGGTTCAAAACAAAACACTGTGGATACTTTTCCTTGATTTTTGTTCAATAATTTTATCGTATCACCATCATAAGCACCACAATTGATAACATCGGAGTAACCCTTTTTGAGTTGTATGTCTTTGGGAAAATATTGTTCCTCTCTGGGACTATCCGGTATGGGGACAGGTTTGCGTTGAATATGGGTTTTTATACAACTTGTGTAGACCTCAAGACTCATTTTATCCTCAAAGAGATCTACGGCTTTTAAAATTTCGTTCGTATTATCACTATAAAACTGGAACCCATTTTGAGATAAAGCTACTGGCAAGTTAAAAGGGTTATGAATTTCATAAATATCCATTAAATATATTATTTCTTTAAAGCCGATCGCCTTTAATTTTCGGACAATTTCCCCATGATGCACCTTTTTTCCTACACAGATTACAGCCACTTTTGATTCAAACTCTCGATCGCTGACATGGTACTCATCCGGAGAAAAAGCCGGAATTCCGTATATATCCTGGCCTTTATGTAACACTCGATCCAAAACGGCAGTTGGTTTGTAGCCATACATTTTCATCACGACCTCGAAAAACCAATGACTGCACTCACCAGCGCCATAGATTACTATTTCGCGGTTTTTGAACATCTTGTCTATATAGGCGGCATCCTCAGGAAATGATCCCTTCATGAGGATATTCTTCAGATCAATTTTATATCGATTTCGATTCATACACAGAATCCTCAGAAATTAATCTCGTCTTCTCGTTCGAATTCCCAAATACTGGTGCTACCACTTGCAACTCTTTCTACCTTTCCAAGAATATCTTCGCGATGCTGCTTCGGGGCTGCGACTAGGATGATATCAGGGTCAAGTTTCGATATCGATCCGTAATCATAAATCGGGATTCCTTTGATTCTTTTTCCTTGCAAAACCGGATCTCTATCGACAAAACCGACAATATCGCCTTGACCGATCTGGGGATCTTCCAAAAGGCTTTCCGTCAGATTACAAGCCGGAACAAGCAACAATCGTTTACCTTCCAAGAATGTTTTTTCTGACGATTTGACCGTTCGTAAAATTCTCAGTGGCTTTGTATAGAATTTATTACCGCTACTTTCTGCAGAGCTTGTTTCCTTTCGAAAGTTGCACAGGGCAAGCTCTGCATCCAATTTAAGATCCACTTTTTTGCTTTCAGCGGTTGCTTGTTTGGTTTTTTCTAAAAGAATTTTACCGTGCTTTCCGATGGCGGCAAGGTGATTTTCCGTAAAATGCCCTGCTGTCACACCATGTTTCTTTAACAGTCGGTAAGTTTTTGCATATGCATTTACGTGCTTTGAAAAATCATATCCTCCGAAATCTTCAACGCTAGGCGATATCCCCTTCAAGGGTTCAAAATCGAAGGTGAGCCAGACTCTCTGCGGTCGTATGGCGAGCATTGCGTATGAAAATCCTGCAACGTCGTCATCACTGCAATTTTCTTCACAGAAAATGTACTTAACGGACAAAAAGCCTCCGCCTTGATTTCCTGCATGGGCATACCGGGATAGATTTTCCACGACCTGCAAAAAAGCGTCGGCCCCCTTTACGCGTTTGAAAGTCGAAGGGCATCCTGCATCGAGGGAGGTGCAGACCCATCGGATGTTCCCCTTTACAATACCATCATAGACGGAACGGCGAAAACGTACCCCGTTGGTATAGAGGTAAATACGGATGCGGCGAGAGTTAAAATATTCGATATAGTCTGAAAAATCAGGTAAAAGCGTCGGTTCCCCACCATTAAAATCTACCGCAGCATCCCACTCCACATCTTTGGGTTTAAACTCGCGTAGAATCGATAGTGCATCATACTTTGCCGGCTTGAAATTATTGCTGAGGGTGTACCCACAAAAACAGCACCTGAGGTTACATAGCGTTGAAGCTGCGAGATCAATATGACCTAATCTTGAAAAATTGACGTCGTTGTACTTCTTTTTCACGACCATGTGACATGATTTACAGGTGATATCACTCTTGTCATCATTAAGAAGGTCGAACAACCATCGCCTTTTTTCGACAATCATCTCTTTCGTGATTTTCGCCCGTCCTGCCTCCGATGCTGACCAGTATATCGGCGATGAAAACGGACCCAATTGGCAAGCATGCACTCCCTCTATTCCCAATCTCAGTCCGCTTTCAAGCTTTCTACAACTTTTGACAATATCATCCGGATGAAACTTCATCGATATTCATCCCCTTTATTTAAATTTAAATTTGTCGCCCAAGACATAAATGCCATGGCTCTATGAGCAGCCTGTTCCAGTTCCATTCCACGGTACTCCTGAGCACCAATCCATCGGCCGTTCACATCATAATCCAGAATGGCTCCAAGCAAAATTCCGGGAAAAACACTTTCGATCGGATGAGGCGCATCGGGACCTCCCATATCCGTTTTCAGCCAACCTGGATCCACGAGACTCAACATTACGCCGGTACCTCTCAAGCTCGGAGCGTAGTCATACACAAATTTATTCAATGCTTCCTTGCTGCATGCATAGGCTATTTCTTTGGGTCGATTTTTAATACTGCTTGTAACATTGACAATGCGACCAAAACCTTTATCTGCCATTTTTGGGAAATAATGGTAGCAGATTATAATAGGAGCTATTGTATTTACCGCAAATACCCTATTGAATCGCTCATCCACACAATCAAGGTTTTCCGCTGAATCCTTAGGAGATATTCCTGCATTGTTGAAAATAATATCCACATTGGGTACCGATTGATCGATCGACATCAGCATCTGTGCAATCTCTTCTTTTATTTCGAGTCTAGCGGCGACATTATGCGTTTGAACGCCTAAAGCCAAACACTCCTCACAGACCTTCTTAGTATTAGCCTTGCTTCTACCGTGAAGGATGACGTTTGAACCGAGCCTTGCCATCTCCCTTGCGATAAGACGCCCGCACCCGCGGCTGGCACCGGTAACGAGCGTCCATTTTCCTTGAACTGAATTTACCGGCACGGACCGTTTTTGAAAATATTCAACTTCAATTGGTAGTCTTACAATACTGTCGATTGCATTATAAACGCGCTTGTATAGGGCAAGGTATATTTCATTAATTCCCATTTTAACAAGCTGTTCAAATATCACTTCATGATTTTTTATTGTAATAACAACCGCTACATTTCCATCTAAATCCTCGAGTGCGCTTGGTGAAATACATTTTACACCTGAAAAGTATTTGTTCCATTTCTCTGGTGCATTATCACATAAGAAATCTGGTTTTC
The DNA here is from genome assembly GCA_963668675.2 of uncultured Desulfatitalea sp. Lineage (GTDB taxonomy): Bacteria > Desulfobacterota > Desulfobacteria > Desulfobacterales > Desulfosarcinaceae > Desulfatitalea. The sequence goes on from CAXXMB010000001.1 coordinate 976,029, forward strand.
GACCGAACGCCGTTACCAATTGACCAAAACACTCTTCGGCTAACGCACCCATACCGAAAAAGCAGACAATACGGTCGCTCGAAGTATGGGAATCTTTAGTATTTTTCTGATATCCAATCATGTTATACGGTCATAAATCCTTATCGGGTTTCTTCACAAGCCTTTTATTTTATAGGTGTATCGGACGGAACCAAAAAGTGTGCATACTTTTGAATTAGGATTGGATTCTTAATAACGTGATCTCTTTCGAAACCATTTTTGATCAACTGTCTATATATGGGCTCAAGCCCTTTTATAGTTGTTATGAAAACAATGCTGTTTTTATGGTGATTCTTTAATGTGTCAAATGTTATAATAGGTACGCCATTGCAAAAATCGTCATTATCCTTCTTCGCCCGGTTATCACAAACAAAATCAGGCATAACGTCAAAATACTGCAAAATTTTAGAAAGATGCTTTCCTGCAGAACCTGCTCCAAACAGTACAAGTGGCTTGTTTTGTTCTAACAGGTAACTCTTTTTTTTGTCAAAAAGAGAACTTAAAAAGTCTTTCTTGCAATAATTATGTACACTTTGTTTCGGTATCGGGCTGTTGTCATCATCACATGCTATTTTGATTAGCTTTTGAGCCTCTATTTGTTCTTTTTCTGTTAACCTGTTCGTCCTCAGGCCCAGCCTATGTTCCAATCGTTGTAGCTGATATAAAAACATTTGTCTCATCTGTTTTTTGAAATTTTCAGTATCGGGCACAGGATGGTTCCAATTTATCGAATGAAAGGTCGTTTCATCGTACATAGGAAGGTAATTTTTTATAATGGAGACTCTGGGATTATCAAGCTGAGTGAAAGTGAATACGACTGGAATTCCCATCGCCACACACGGCATCGCAGTATGGATCCTGCTCGTAATGACAAAAGTTGCTTCTGACTTCAACTGCTGCAATCGCTCATACGCCATTGCATCAATTTTCTCGACATCTTCATCACATATTGGAAAAACGCCTGAAGGAAAGGTTCCCTCCTGTGAAAGATATACACAATTTTTTCTTAAATTTTCAGGGATAAATTGGTTCACATCATTGAGTGCATCAATGAGGAAAGTTTTATTTTCATAGGGATGTTGTTTTCTCTTTTCTATCGTCATAGTCATACATCCGGAAAAATATGCCTTAACGCCTAAACTTCTCAAATAATCTCGTGATCCGAAGTCTCTGCATCCGATCGGTTCGTAACTTTTCATCGATCGAATAAATCGCTCGTTCTTACTCAAAAGCTCCCAACTTCCTTCATTCAAGTAAAATCCAAAATAGAGCGGGTGAATTTTTAAATTAGATATGGGAAGGGGGCATGTTTCGGGGCTTAACCCGAACCATCCCTGTGCAATCAATATTCCTTTTTCTGTTTTCGGATGCGTTATAGCCAGGTCGTCTCTGTTAATTGGCAAAATATCCTTCTCAGGAATTCCTGCTTTAGTCAAAATGTTTTTTACTGCTATAGACTGAACATTGTCACCGATACTAAACCTTCGAACACCTAAGTATTTATATCGGAGATAATAATATTTTATGTCCGGTCCATTCACTTTTTTACCTGGAGTCATATATCTTATCCTTGAAAACTTGAAACGGAACTAATGGGTCGGTCAATCTATGATGATCTGCAATATTTACATGATATGACTACGATTTAATATAAATCGGGATTCCAAAACGATAGTGTCAATTGATGTATACTTTGGCTGGTATCCGAGTGTTGTTACTTTTCTATATTCGGAAGCATATGTATGCTTGAAACCTGTTGGGCTCTTATCAGCAACATTAGGGGCTAATGCGTATTTCAGTCCAAAGTGATTTGAAAAATGACTCAAAATCTCATTTTTGGTAACGCGACCTGCACTGTAGACATCAAATGCATCATTTATCGATTGTGTGTCGATGATGGATTGAATCAATGCGAAGAGATCAGAGGGGTGTACAAAGTCGCGTATGATATTTGAAGATTCAGTAACTAACTCCGTACGGTTTAATATACTATTAATGACATCCGTAATAAAATACCCGTCACAAAGATCGATGAACCGACTGAAGTATGAAAACAGCCTGAGATCGACGATATTCAGTTTTTGAAAAGCACGATGTTTGGTCTCCGCATTGATCCTGGCGATCATGTAATAATCTTCAGGCACCATCCGATTTATCTGGAAATGTGTGGCGGTTGCTTCATCCACTGGTTTTGAATGGCCGCGACCGTATACCAATCCGCTACTCAAGCTGATATAGATCGCGTCGGGATTCTTTTCCCTGAGGTAATTGATTGCCAGGTTGTCAAACTGTTCGGTCGTGGTAAAATATTTTGTATAGTCGCCTCGTAGGTTGCGCTGCGTGCCCACACCGATGCAATTGATGATCACATCATGTGTTCCGGATAAAAACGCCGTGAAGCCTTCTGTTAAAACGCAATCGTCATTGACGCTTGCACCTATGCTCTTTAGAAAAACAAGCACCCCGTGTCCAGATCTGGCAAAAAGATTTAAACGATTGACACCATCACGAAGAAAATTGAAAATCAACCCTTTCGCAATGTGTGACGTGGCGCCAATAATGGCTACAGCCTTTTTACTCATAGTGATTCTTCAATCGCTCGGCGTCATTGGCCAATTCATCTTCAGGGAACAATCGATATTTGATCATACTGCACCGGCTGCAAACCCCGGAAGCCATTTCAATGCCGTCTAACATATTTCGTCTGAAGCTTTTAAATTCTTTCCCGTTCCAGATATCAACCATGGTTTGATTCTCAACGTTTCCAATAATGGATGGGTATTCAAATGAGTAGCAGGGAACCACATTCCCGTCTGGATTAATTTGCATCGTAAAAAAGGGCTGTGGGCAGATTTTGACATCTTTAACTGGAAGACCGAATTGGGTAATAGCGCTTTTGTCGGAATCCAAAAGATGTTCGAAATCAACACCGGCGTGTATGGGCACCGCATGCTCGACGGCAATGGTGTCGCAGATATCGCCGAACATCTCATAGAACGCATTCTCGTCCTTTTCGCCCTCCAGGGCGCAGTCGATGATCTTCACATACATCTGGGCACTCCCTTTATTCTTGTAGAAGTACTCCAGATTCTCGATCAACTGCGCCATTTCGATAGTCGCGCCGCACACCTCTCGATAGCGCCGCCGGGAGGTGCCCTGAATCGAGACCACCAGCCGTGTCAGTCCGGCCGCGATGAGTGCGTCCGACATTCGGGGCGTCAGCAGGGATGCATTGGTCAACAGCTCCAGGACATGGGCGACATCCTTAGAGGCGGCGTAGGCTACCATCTGGGCGATCTTTTTGTGCAGCAGGGGCTCGCCGATGCCCACGAATCGCAGCACCTTGATCTTTTGTCCGAACCCGGTCATATCGTCGACCGCTTTTTCAAAAAGACCCATCGACATGCTCACCTTGTCTGAAATGAAGTGCCGCTTGGCCATGTCGACCGAAAAGATGCAATACCCGCAGCGGAAGTTGCATCCGTAGAACGGAAAAATCTGTACCACAAAAGGGGTCTCCAACGGCAGCACCTCTGCCAGCGGTGTTCGTTTGCCTCCGGGTGCTTGTCCGCTGATCTCTTTGGCCTTCACTTCAAATCTCCCTGCCGAAAGGCATCAAATGTATTTCCGATAGATATCATGGTAGCGGATCATGTTCTCCGGACAGCGCACATGCCATTGCAGGTAGCCCGGATCGTTTTTTTTTAAACCCCTGTTTTCAGGTACGAATGACCGTGATAGGGCGCAGCGGTATAAGATGGAGATAAAGTGCCCCCTGTTGCGGTGCTTGTGGTGGATCAATTGATTCATGGTCACTGGCTCGGGGTCGAAAGCCACGTTCGTCCCGATCTCTGTCTCGGCCACCTTACGGACCCGCGCTTCAAATGTCTCCTTGTATCGCACGATGCCGCCGGGGAGATGCCAGCCGGTACCGGCATACATATCGTCGCGCCACGCCAAAAGGGTTCTCCCCTCCTCGTCCTTGATCAGCAGATCCACGTTCACCAGAGGGGTCGTGCGGCTGATGAAATAGAAGATGTCATCTGGCAGTCCCACAGTGGGGTCATCGATGTGGTGATCCAGGACGGTGATGGCGTCATCGAGTTTCATGGGACTCCCCGTGCCTACTTTTTGGCAAACAGTTTCGGATCTTCATGAAATGGTTTTTGGGTCCGATCACCTTCACCGAACACTTGGGTACAAGGCACCGGAAGCGGTTTGCCGTATATTTTTTCAGCCACGACATTATTGATGAAATCCCTGTCCTCGGCGATCAGGCAGGTGTCGACATGCTCACCAAAGTACTTGATATCGAATCCCCTGCGGATGATATCTTTCAGCGGTTCATCGAACACATTGCCGATGGAGGTGTGAATGTAGGGACACGGCAGCACGTCGCCATACTGGGTCACCGAAAACATGCCCTTGATCGCAATGCATCCCATGTTCAAGCCATATCCGGGCGTCAAATGGGTGAAGACCTGGTGCTTCTTCTCGAGTTCGCGCATGTAGGCCATGTCCTTCTTGTCTACCAGCACGTCGAAATTGCCCTCCCAGGCGCCCACCGGTTTGGCGTAGGTAACGAATACGCCGATGTCCTTCTGGTTGAAAAATTCGATGAATCGGATGAACTCCTCCGAATAGAGCCGCTGCTTGGTCACGACGGTCTGGACGAATATGGCCAGATCGTTATCCAAGGCCGCATCGACGGCTTTGAGGGCCCTCAGGAACGATCCCTTCGCATTCCTGAATCCGTCGTGCTCCTCTGGATCGAGGCTGTCCAGGCTCAGTTGGACCCTGTCCACACCGATCCGCTTCAGGTGGGCCGCCCGTTTGTTGTCAAGCAGCCAGCCGTTGGTATCGCAGTTGATGTAAAATTTCTGTGGATCGATGGCTTCCACCAATTGATCGAAATCCTTGAATACCAGCGGCTCACCACCGGTAATGGTGACCCGCGCCAATCCCATTTCATCTGCCTGGCGGAAGAGCTCTTTGACATCGGGGATCGTGAACTGCCTGGCATCGTTGGCGCCCTGAAACGGTTTCACCGAGCAGTGCTGGCAGCGAAAATTGCAGGCGTAGTTGTATTGAAACTGGATGATGGCGATGCTCTCCCCGTTGGCGAGCTTCTCGTCGAACTTCAATATCTTTTCATACACATATGGCTTCTCTTCTTTGAGCTTGTTGCGCCGGTTGTTCTCTTCCGGTTTGAGTTCACTGGCTTTCACGTGTTGTTTCCTTTCATTGGTCCATACACGCGGGATTTGCGTATAGGACATAGGGCAATGGCGTATCTGACTGCACGGCAGGTGGCACCTCGCGCCCTGCCAGAGGTCTGCCGCTGCAGAAATCGCATACCGTCAGAAAATCCTTATCAAACAGATAGTCTCTCATTTTTTTTCGGGTGGCGAGGATACCATCCTCATCCAGCGGCGCTTCATACAGGTCGACGTAGTCGCTTTTCACATCCGGCACAGCCGACAATCTGGCCGCGTTGGCCGAATAGGGACACCTGAACAGCTTGCCATCGGATAGCGTGAGCATGTTCTTGGCGCAACACATCTTGAAAAGCTGTCTGTTCTCATCGTCCGTCCGGTGGTGCGCTTTGATGCCGGCACAGTCCAGCCACTCCTCTATTTGAAGCACATGGTGATGAATCTCATTCTGCTCGAACAGTTGCTTCAGTTCGGAAAGTTTTCGTGAGAGCCTCTCACCGTAGTCGGTGGCGATGACCAGCACCCGCTCATCTCTGAGGCAATCGAGCTGCCTGGCGTTGGGAACAATGGTGCCGTTGGTATAGAGCACCACCCGTTTCACCTCCGGGTCCGACAGCCTCCGCCCCTTGGTTAATCTCTCCACGAATATCGGCCACTGACGGTTCATGAAGGTCTCCCCGCCAATGAGACGAAAGTCCATGACCGCATCGACCACCTTGAAAAAAGCGTCGATGGCCTCCAGAAGCTCCCCGGTCTCCACATTGCGCGGGTGCTGATAGTACTGCATCAGGTTAGAACAGTCCTTGCAGCGCAGTGAACAGCGCTCGGTGATGATCAAGTCAACGCTCCGGATGAAGATCTTGTCCCGATTGAGAAAACCGTCGTGGCACACGATGCAGTTTTCAATGGCGAACTTGCGGTAGTCGAGCTCGGCGGATTGGGACAGATCCTGATCCCTGAGCAGGACGCCTCCGGCGATCCACCTCGAAAATCCCATTGCATGCAGCAGATCGACCACATCCTTGATGGCGGCCGCGGAGATCAATATCAACGCATCTTCGTATCGGCTTTGCAGATCAGGCGTGTAGATCACCTCTTTACCGCAACAGGAGGAGTGGGAGGCTTTGGTACTGCCATCGCAAAAGCAGGCCACATCGATGCCCTCATGACGGCAGATCGCGAACAGCTCCTCCCCGACGATCCCGGCGCCGCTGATGATGACGGGCAGATCGCTCTCCCTGAGTCGGCGCAGCGCCTCCCTTTTGGTATCAACTTTGGACAATGGGTTTTCCATAACGCTTGTAGGCCTTGTGACGGCAGTAGTAGATGGTCAGCGCGATCAATTTCATTCTCGTCAAAAATGGGAAAATGCGGCTGTTGCCCTTTTGTGGAACGTAGTGCGGCAGGCTTTCCCTGTATATGGACGAAGTGATGATTGTTCTGATTCTGGCATATATTTTCTTGCGATTGTGCCGCGTCGTAAGCCTGCATGAACGGATGAAAAAGATGATCACGTAGTGAATCAAGGTGTGACCGATCTCCCCTGCGATTCGGTCTGCGTCCATATCGGCACCGACCTGGAAAAAGTCACTTGCTTTTTCCCTGAATACAGTCATGTCATGGACCAGGCTTTCGGCGTTGAGAATGGACATGCTGAACGACACATGTCTGCTGTGCATGGTGTAAGTGTATAGCGGCTCGTTGACGAAGATGACCATATCGGCGCGCTTCAGATAGGCCAGATTGAAGACGAAATCCTCGAAAAGGCGCATGGTTTCATCGAAGCGCAGCATCTCCCTTTCAATGATCGACCGTTTGTAGAGCCTTGCCCAACAATAGCTGATGGGGTGGTTGCTGGGGTACTTGAAAAAGTGGCGCACATAGTCGCGTATATCCGCAGCCGAAAGCGCCTTGATCCAGCCGTCGAACTCAATGTTGTCAGGGCTGAACACGGCTCTCTGGTCGATGATCCGACCGTCGACTTCGAGCTTGCGGAAGTTGGCCATGACCAGATCGGGTTGGTACTTGTGGTGGCAGGCGACCAGCTTTTCAAGTGTCTCCGGTTCAAGATAGTCGTCCGCGTCCAGAAAAAAGATAAAATCGCCCGAAGCATTGTCGATGCCGGTGTTCCGGGCCGCCGCCGGCCCTCTGTTCTCCTGTGTGATGACAGATACCCGTGAATCGTTGCGTGCATAGGCGCTGCATCGATCCGCGCTGGTGTCGCTCGACCCGTCGTCGACCAGAAGAAGCTCGATGTCTCGGTAGCTCTGTCCGAGAACGCTCTCCACTGCCCTTTCGATGAACCGCTCGGCATTGTGCACCGGCACCACGACACTGACCCGCATGGCTTAACCCTCCTCCAAGGGGTCGATCAGCATGTTGTCAGCGAACTCCGCCCGGTCGAGAAACGGCCATAGGTCTTCCAACGGTTTTGAGACAATGCGCCCGTCGGGCAGTACCTGTGATGAGAGCCTCGGTGATGTGGGCGTATCCGGATCGACTATCACATCGCAAATCACGGTGCCTTCGCTCGCCAGCACCGCCTCGACCTGCGCGCTCAAATTGGCTTGGCTCTCGATGCGCATCGTTCGGATGCCATACACCTCGCCCAGCCGGCAGATATCGGGCAGGGTCAGTCCGCTCTGTGCGTTGCAGCAGACGTAGCGACCCTCGAAATGGCTCTCCTGCATCGCTTTTATCGATCCGTATCCGCCGTTGTTTAGGATGAAGTACTTGATGGGCAGTTGCAATCGCGAGAGGGTCTCCAGTTCCTGGATGTTGTGCTGCAGGCCACCGTCGCCGATGATGCCGACCGTGCGACGGCCTCCCGAGGCCAGGCAGGCGCCCATGGCCGCCGGCAAACCGAAGCCCATGGCGCCGAGACCCGGTGTGTTCAAAAGCCGCTGCCCCTTCTTGTGGCTAAAGGCCTGCTGCACCACTTCGGCGCATGCACCCGAGCTGCCTGGAACAATGAGGTCGTCCGGTTGCAGCAGTTCGGAAAGTTGGTCCACCAGGTGGTAAAGATTGACGGGGCCTTCAGCGCCTTTGTGTTCGGGCAGAACGACCGGGTATTGCCGCGCCCACTCCTTGCAGCGGGCCAGCCATTGGGTGTGGTCGCTCTTAGCCTGCACTTCGGCCGCTTCGAGCATGCAATCCAAAAAGTCGGACAGATCGGCATGGACCTTCACATCAATATGCATGCCGAAAGTCTCCAATTTTCCGATTTCGGCTGGATCGATATCCACAACGACCTTACGGGCCGCCCTGGCGAAATTGGGATAGTTGTGGCCCACCTGGCACAGGTCGAGCCTGGCCCCCAGGGTCATGATCCAGTCGGCATTCTGTTGCGTAAAATTGGCGCCCCGCTGGCCGATGGCGCCTGGCTTTCCACTGTAGAGCCGATGATTTTCGGGTATCAGATCGGACGCCTTCCAGGTCGCCAGTACCGGAATGCCGAGCCGTTCTGCCAGTCGGTGAAATTTCTCCACGGCACCGCAAAGCCGCACTCCGTTACCCAGCAGGATCACCGGGCGCTGTGCCGCGTTCAACAGTGCCAAAGCCTCCGCAGCCTTCTGCCGGATCGCCTCACGGTCGATATTCTCGACAGATGCTTCAAACCCCGCCAGCTTATCCTCCTCGACCACACTGCCCTGCACATCCAGAGGGATATCGAGCCAAACCGGACCCTTCCTTCCCGTGGTGGCCAGGTGCAGCGCCTTCTGAAGATGGTACTTAACTGTTTCCGGTTCGGTGACGGTGACGGCATACTTGGTGATGGGTGCGACCAGTGAAACGATATCCACCTCCTGGATGCCCATCTGGCGCACGCCCACCTGTTGGCGCATATCCTGCCGTTTGACCTGTCCCGAGATCACCAGCAGCGGCGTCGAATCGATCCATGCGCCGGCCACACCGGTAATGGCATTGGTGCCGCCAGGTCCGGTGGTGACCAGGGCCACGCCCATGTGGTTGGTGTACTGACCGTAAGCCTCGGCCGCGATGACGGCCGCCTGCTCGTGCAGACAACAGACGGGATGAAGCGCTTGGCACCGCCCGAGGCTATCGAGCAGATGCATGCACCCTCCACCAGGAAGCAGGAAAATATCCTTTGCCCCCTGGTCGGACAGATAGCTGAAGATCCAGTCTGAAACTTTGATGGTCATCTTTGCCTGCTCTCCTCTTCCTCCCGCCTCTCTTCGAGAGAGGACAGTATCTTTTCCAACCCCATGCCGCCGCTGTTCCACGGGCGGGACAGCAGAAAGGTGGTCACGCCTGCAACGGAAGCACCGCGGACATGGTCCGGATGGTCATCGATAAAACAATCGACCCGGCCGAGCCATTCGAGATAGTCGCCTTTGGACCTTTCATAGCACGTTGCAATATCGTCGGACCGCGGAGACGGAACGAAATGAAAGGTGCGAATCCAATCCCCGAAGTGGCGCATCACCCATGCGGCACTCACTGCCGCCGCCTTGCGCGGCACAGCGGTGAGAGCTATGTGGCGGTATTTTGTGCCGTGCGTCTGGAACCACGCCACGATGTCTGGATTGGGCGCCATTCTATCGTAAGCTCCGGAGAGTCGAAACGCATCCAGCGATTGCAGGTAGTCCTCCAGCGTTGCACCGATCAATTGATGGGGAGGATTTGAATCGACCGCTTCGTAGGTCAGTTCGCAGTCGGGATGATGCGCCTTCCACCACTCCTCGAGCCAGGTGCGCATCAGATCGTTCAACACGTCGTCGATATCCCATGCGATGGTCAGCATCCGTTCCCGTTTCCGTTGTATAGTGCCATTCCCTTGCCGTTCAGCGAACCCGTCGGCTGCGTCATCGGCGCGATTGGGTTTCGGACGGATTGAGTGCCTCGTCGTAGAGCCAGTCCGCCCAGAAGGTCATCTCGGTCTTGCGATTCGTGTTTTTAAGGATCTGCGCATCGTCATAGTAGGAGTCGTCCACGAAGTGGGTACCTGACACCTCTTCGAAGATGCACCCCTTATCCGATCTGAAACTGTGCTTGACCCCCCTTTCGACCAGAATGATGTCGCCCGGTCGATAGCTCTTCTCCCCTTCCCCCAGATCAAGGAAGAGCTCTCCGGAGATCACCTGGAAGGTCTCCTCTTTTCTCTTGTGAAAGTGACTCGGATGGCGCTGGTTGGGCAGCATGATGATCAGTTTTTTGCAATACTCCCGGTTGACGCAGTTGATGATGATGGCCCCCCACTCTTCGAGCCGTTCAAGCCCGTAGTGGTGCGACAGCTCGAACTGCAGCGTATGGGGCAGTTGCACCTTGCTGTCGATCAGCATGTCCCTCACCTTGGCAATGGCGTTTAGGACATGGGCCCGGATATTCTCGTTTCTGACGTCTTTAAAATAGAGCGGTGCTCCAGCCTTGATCGCTTTAAGCGCTGTGTACTCAGAGTACTTGGAGAGGTGGTTGGCGGCCACCTGATCATCGAATTTGGGGATGGCGAAAAAGAGGTCGGTGACCGACAGCTTCTCGCCCTCGGCGATATCCCTTTTGGCAAACGCCCCGCGCATGAGGCCTTCCAGATCAGTCCGCTCCTTGGCATAGATCTCACGCCGCTCTCCAGAGACGCCGCACATCTCGATGGCTTGCCGTGCAGCGGTCAGCCAGGTCTGCACCTGCGAGGGCGAAGACGAATAGGCGTTCAAGGCATACGTTTCGGTTGGAACCCCCACATGCCGCTCGAAAATAGCGGCCCCTTTGGCAATGGCCATTTTGATGGCGTCCTGATTGTCGGGATCTTCGTGGGTCGAATATCCAATAGAAACATCCGGATAGCGCGCTTTGAGAAAATCGATCTGGTTGAGGTTGAGGTGCTCGGTGCCGGTCGGGTATTCGCCCACACAGTGCATGATGGCGAACTGTTTTCGCCTGTGCCTGAGAAACATCACGACATGATCGATGTCCTCGATGGAGGCACCAGCCGTCGAAGCAACCACAGGTTTGTCGGTCAGGGCAATCCTCTCCAGCAGCGGCCAGTCGGTGAACGAACAGCTGGCCACCTTGATGATATCGAAATCGAAGTCGACGATCTTGTCCACGGAGGGTTCATCGAACGGTGTGCACATGGAGACGAATCCTGCCTTGTCAGCGGCCTGCTTCATCTTGAGCAAGGCATCGTCCTCCATGCGCGTCTCCTGAAAGCGCTTGACATATTTGTATTCGAAGCTCTTTTTGTAATCGGGATGAATAAAGGAATCCAGGGCCCGGTATTGAAATTTCATGGCGCAGACGAATGGAAACGGCTCAACGGCTTTTTGTAACGCGTCGATAATGCGTATGCCGTGGTCCGCATCGCCCATATGGTTGTTGGCCATGTCAAAAACGAACAGGTTTTGAAACAGGATGCCATCTCTCTTCATCGAAAACTCCATCGGTGGGTGATCTACCAAATTTTCCACTCTGCCTTCTGCTTGTTCCAAAGATCGTTCAAAAACTCCGCATCACGGATCGTGTCCATGCACGACCAGAATTGATTGTGTTTGTAGACCATCAATTCACCTCTTCGGGTGATCTCATCGAGCGGGTAGCCCTCCAACTCGCAATCGTCCCGGTCTTCTAGGTAGTCGAAAAACTGCCGCTGAAAGACAAAAAAGCCCCCATTGATGAAGTTGCCGTTATACTTGGGCTTCTCTGCGAAATGGATCGCCTTGTCATCCCGGATGTTCAACTCTCCGAACCGCAGGAATCTGGGCCTCACGCCGGTCACCGTGGCAATCTTTCCGTGGTTGTCATGAAATGCCATCAGCTGGCCGATATCGATATTGGCTACCCCGTCGCCATAGGTGACCATGAATCGTTCGGTATCGATATATTTCTCGATGCGCTTCAAACGGGCGCCCTTCAGGGCAGAATCACCCGTATTGCACAGGGTGATCTCCCAATCGCTCTCGCCGTGGCAGTTGTGAATCGTATAGCCGCAATTGGAGCCCAGCTTGATGGTGACGTCGTTGTTCATGATCTCGTAGTTGTAGAAATACTCCTTGATCATCTCTCCTTTGTACCCCAGGCATAGGATGAAACGGTGGAATCCATAATGGGCATAGACCTTCATGATGTGCCACAGGATCGGACGATTACCGATTTTCACCATGGGCTTGGGCTTGAATTCCGTCTCCTCCCTCAGGCGCGTACCCAGCCCACCGCATAAGATAACCACAGGAATGTTGTTCATACGCGAAGTCCCGTTGTTGCGTTTTCATAATCCGAGATCTGGGCCATGCATATGGCGTGTGGCGCCTTATCCCGATAGGTTTTATACCAATCGACCGTGTGGCCGACCGCCTTTTCCAGATCCCACGCCGGGTGCCAGCCCAGCAGGCTTTGCGCTTTGGATATGTCCAGGCTGAGCAGTGCGGCTTCATGAAGATCGGCCTGGGGCTCCTCAACCATCCAACGACCGCTGCCCCAACAACCGATCACCCGCTGGACCACCTCTCCCACCGGAACCACTGATGGCGCCGCTGGACCGAAGTTCCATGCACCGGAGAACGCCCCCGGCTCTGTCAGCATTCGCTCCGCAAGACATAAGTACCCGCTCAACGGCTCCAGCACATGCTGCCACGGTCGTTTGGCGCGGGGATGGCGGATGCGGATCGTCTCGCCATTTTCAAGGGCACGGATGCAGTCGGGAAGAATCCTGTGGTTCTGCCAGTCTCCGCCACCGATAACATTGCCGGCCCTTGCCGTGGAAACGCTCTTGCCGTGGGTCTCAAACCGATCGGGATGAAAGTAGGCGTTGCGGTAGGCCGATGTGACCATCTCCGAACAGCTCTTGCTGGCGCTGTAAGGATCGTATCCGCCCAAGCGGTCATTTTCGCCATACGCCTGCTGCCGGTCCCGGTTCTCATAGCATTTGTCGCTGGTTACATTGACGACGACCCTCAAGGTGTCGCTCTGCCGGCAGCACTCGAGCAGGTTGACCGTTCCGCCCACATTGATATCAAAGGTCTCTTTGGGGCGGTGGTACCCATCCAGCACGATGGGTTGTGCCGCCAGATGGAAGACCACCTCCGGCCGAATCTCACTGACCAGTCCGGATAGCCTGTCGAAATCCCTGATGTCGCCGACATGATGCCGGACCCGCTTTTCCACACCGGAGACAACGAAGTTGTCCCTTTCGGAAATCGGGTCCAGGGCATAGCCGCTGACCTCGGCTCCCAGTGCCTCCAACCAGATGCAGAGCCATGAGCCTTTGAATCCCGTATGTCCGGTCACTAGAATGCGTTTGCCGGCAAAGATCTTCGAAACATGCACACCGGCATCTTTTCGGGCAGTCGCGCCGGTATATTTCGGATTGGACTGACGGTTATGCATTACAGTGCCACGTTCCTCTTTCCGGAGTGTGTTGCCGTCTGGACGAACTGATCGATAACGCCTATCGTGTAAGAGATCTGCGCTGCTCCGATTCCCGGGTAGGTACCCAGAAAGAAGGTGTCGTTCATGATACGATCCGTGTTGTCAAGCGACCCGGCGGTTCGGTGTGCGATGCTCTGGTACGCGGGTTGGCGAAGCAGGTTGCCGCCGAACAGATTCCTGGTTTCTATTTTGTTTTCGTTGAGAAAATTTGTCAAACCCGTCCTGCTGAACCCGGCAGTGGATCTCACCGTGATCGGGTAGGCGAACCAGGCCGGATCCGAATTGGCAGTGGCCTCGGGCAGGATAAACCACTGCTCATACGCTTTGAATCCCGCCTCCCACGCCTTGAAGTTCTCTCTTCTGGCCCGGCAAAATCTGTCCAGCTTTCGCATCTGTTCAAGACCGATGGCGGCCTGGATGTCGGTCATCTTCACGTTGTACCCCACATGGGAGTAGACATAGCGATGGTCGTACCCCAGCGGCAGATCTCCATGACGGCCGGAAAATCGTTTTCCGCAGCGGTTGTTCTCCCCTGCCCCGCAATAGCAGTCCCGCCCCCAATCCCTCAGCGACCGGACAATCCTGGCGAGCATATTGTCCGAGGTGAGCACTGCTCCTCCCTCGCCGGTGGTGATATGGTGGGCTGGGTAGAAACTGCAGGTCGAGAGATGGCCGAAAGCGCCTGTCCAACGTTTTGCAGACGCTGTCCCTCCCCCTTCTCCCGACAGATATAACGACCCCAAGGCATCACAATTGTCTTCGATGACAAACAGATCGTGCTGCCTGGCGATCGCCATGATGCCGTCCAGATCAAACGGATTTCCCAAGGTGTGGGCCATGAAAATAGCGCGGGTTTTGGGGCCGACTGCCCGCTCGATCGCCTCTGCTGTGGCATTGTATGTTGGAATCCTCACATCCACGAACACCGGGACAAGCCGGTTCTGCAGGATCGGATTGAGGGTCGTGGGAAAACCGGCCGCAACGGTGATCACTTCGTCGCCCGGATTCAATTTTTTCTCTCCCAACAGCGGCGACGTCAACGCTGTCAGGGCAAGCAAATTAGCGGACGAGCCCGAATTGACCAGCACGGCATGCGCCGTGCCGACGACGCCGGCCAGCTCCTTCCGGAACGATTCAGCGAAGCGCCCTTCGGTGAGCCAGAAATCGAGGGATGCCGCCACCGCAGCCTGCAGCTCTTTTTCATCGAACGCCCTGCCGGCGTAGTTCACCGGCGTTTCACCGGGCGTAAAGGTGTCCCTCCCATGGGCCACCTGCCAGTAATCGGCCACAAGCGCCATGATCTCTTCGACGATTTTCTCACTCTTCTTCAAGCGGCAGCCATCCTGTTTTTCTATCTCAACCGGTCGATGCAGCGCGGCTCGCCATTGCGGCCTGCTCTTTTCGAATGGCCTCCCGAATACCTTCGTCTCTGGGGATTCCGGCATTGAGTGAAGCCAGTTGGGGATGCGCGTCAAGGAGCGCCAGAACATCCGGGCTCAGAAAGACCTTTCCCGGCGTATACAGTGCATCGTAAACTGATGTTACAAAACGGTAGTCGACCTCGTGGTCCATCACCCAGCGCAATTGCGATGCGCCCCAGTTCTTCTCCAGCGTACCGATATCAAACAGCTCCGGGTGATGGGTGATGTACGGGAAGATGTGCTCGCGCTCCGATAGACGGTTCGCCTCTTGCCAGCAGCGCATCAGCGCATCATAGGCGTAAACGGTTGTATCCAGACCTACGGGAAAACTCCCGGAGAGCATGCTGAAATCATGCCCGCCATCGAAGTGGACGGCGATAACCTCGTCAACGACCACAGGATCCACAAGGGGGCAGTCGGCCATGATTCGCACGATATGTGACAGCCCGTACCAGGTGGCGGCCTGGTAGTAGCGGTCCAGCGGATCCGACTCGCTTCCGCGAAACACCGTCACGCCGAGCCCACCGAAAAGGAGTGCAATGGGATCGTCTTTTGCATCGGTGGAGGTGGCCACAATGATACGGTCAATGTTCCGGCACCGAAGTATGCGCTCATACACATGTTGCATAACCGGTTTCCCGGCGAGGTCCAGCATCACCTTGCCAGGCAACCTTGTCGATCCCAATCGCCCCTGTAGAATGGCCGTTGCCTTTTGCGCTGTCGGGGCTTCCGCACCGCGTTTGCCGGGGGCATCACTTCCGTGGCGTCGCATTCGATGGAGTTTCAGTTGGCTCGGTTTACTGGTCGGCATCAGATCCTTGGTGCGTTGGTGATAATATTTAGAATAATTGAGGCGGCTTCTGGATTCAAGCTTTAATCTTAAAATTGAGCAGGTGATACAACTCTCTTCGAAAGGCACTGGCAATTCTCTCGGCAAAGGCATCGATCGTCAATGGGTCGAGTTCAGGGCCGTTTTCAGATCCCTCTCCAAGTCGCTCCTTGATCTGTACTAGCGAGTAGCCTGCCTTCCGAAGATCTCGGACGGTTTCAAACACAGCCATATCTTTCAGGGTATATCGGCGTTGGCCGCCGGCAGTCCGCTCCGGTCGGATGAGCGCCGGAAGCGCCTTCTCCCAATATCGCAGTGTTGATTTCGGCAATGCCAACCGCTCGCTGGCCGATTGAATGGTAATGTTTGGCAACTTTGATTTTTCCATCAGACCGCTCTTGTCAATATAGCTCCGCCTGGTGGCTCACATAAAAGCAGAAGCGTGGGGATATGGGGTTAATGTTGAAGTGCAACTTTAACTTGCAAGCTTCAATTTAGCATAAACCGTACCACCCGCCATATGTATCATTTTTTTCTTTATTAACTGTTAGTTATAATATTTTAAGTCAAAAGGAGATGTTAATTTTGCCAATATCTTGACGGGAAAAGCTAAAGCTGGATGTGAAAGCAGCCGGCGGCCGCGATGTGGCCGCCGGGCGGAATGAATTGATAGGGTAACTTGGAAGATTTCAATTTCAGCCGATAACAGCCAGGGCGCCCCTCCGCTCTTTCAGCTGTTGATCGAGCAGCGCCGCGCCTTCAAAAGGAAGGTACAATTTAAAGGTCGTGCCGGTTCCTGTTTCGGATTGGAGGTGGATATAGCCGGAGTGGGATTTGAGGATACCATCGGCTGCAGCTAGCCCTAATCCGACGTGTCCCTGAATCTTGGGGTCTGAGAAGAAGGGTTGAAAAACCCGTTTCCTGCTCGCTTCGCCAATACCGCAGCCGCAATCATGAACGGTAATCACCAGGTAGTTGCTTCCCTTTTGAACGCCGCATCTATCGCGGGGCGCCTCCTCCTGCAGGGTTTGTACGCTGATATGGAGGTGGCCGCCATCGGGCATGGCCCTGGCCGCATTGGCTACGATCTCATCCAGGGCCCACTCCAACTGCCGCCGGTTGGCCTTGATCCTCGGCAAGTTGACGCCGATCCGGCAGTGGGTCTCTATCTGGGGGTAACGGTGCCTTACTCGACTGAGCAGTCGATCAAGCAGCGCATTCGGCTTCAACATTTTCTTGCGGACGGCTCCGCAATCGCCTGCGTAAAGAAGCAGCTGACCGACCATATCCAGTCCGCGGTCAACCAGAATATTGATGGTGCTAAGCCGTTTCTGGAACCGGGCATCGTCCTCTTCCGGCGAAAGAATGGCCCTGCAATGTTTCCCGATAGATTGAAACAGCACTTCGAGCACCCGCCCGGTGCTTCCGGCGATCAGCCTGGGTCGCTGGACCCGGGAAGCCCATTTCAGGCGGGCCTCAAAATTCCATGGGTCGCCCTCACCCAAGCTGGTGCACCCGTCACACTTCATCTCTGATATCAATTGATTCAAACGTATTCGCTTAGCCACGGTTCTGCGCTCACTCAGAAAACCCAACACCATATGGATCAGAAAAGCACCGCTCTGGATCAACCGCTCCATCTGCTCGACACGGGCGTAACGCTCATCGTCAGAACGCAGTTGCAGCCGTATCAGGGAGGCGTTGCCCCAGATGCCCATGAGAAGATTGTTAAAATGGTGTGATATGCCTCGGATGAGGCTTCGTACGACGGCCTGTTCGCCGTTGGTCAGGCCGAATGGGGTCCTGAAATTCCAGGCATCATGATCGCCGCTAGCCTCGTCGGCCTCCCTGCGCTTTTGCAAGGGCACCGCATTACCCAAACTGAGCGGCAACCTGAATATTCGCGCCACGCCATCCCCCGACGGGCAAATCCGATGCAGTGTGGGGGATTCTACGGAACCGCAGGGCCCGTTTTCCAGGCCATCGACAAAGATAGCGGTCATGATCGGCAGCAGGTCTTGTTCTCTTTCAATCCAGGAAGCATTGTCAGCCAATGTCATTGTAGCGCTCATATCCATCTCTCCAAAAAGAAATCCGTATCAATTCCAGCGTCCTACCAGGTTTATTTGCAATGACCGTACCACTAAATAAAGAAAATATTTTATCTTTTATTATCGATAAGTTACACACATTCTATTCCCAACCTGCCGATTTTACGGTCAAAGTATTGACACCGGCGCGCTGTTGCTTCGATCCGCGCAAAACGGCACTAGGTGAGCTCCGGCTTCAGGTATCCCGGCCGACTCTCTCCGGTCGATCCCTTTTGGTCGCTGGCCTGGAAGCCCGTGTTCATTCCAGTTTAATGCTGCCGCGCGCAAACATTAAGCTGTTGAGTTCACAACATTTTGATTGCATTGCCAATTCAAACACTTGACACTCGTACTATCCGATGGCATACATTTTATTATCGTTTACGAATATCACCCATTTACTCAATTGTTGGCAAAGTTGGCTTCGTACGACGGTACACAATCGGCAGCAGTACGAATGAAGATGTGTGCCGCAGGCTTCATCTTACCGTCTAACAGGACGGAATCCTTCATCCGGGCGTAAATATCACTGACACCATGGAAAACTTTCCTATCCTTTTTGTCGACGACGACCAGCAGATTCTCGATGTTGTTGCCGCCTATCTGACCCGCAATGGCTATAGCGTAGATACTGTCAACAACGGGCTTTTGGCTCTTGAAAAGATCAAGGAGAAAGAGTTTGCGGCCGTCTTCACCGATCTGATCATGCCTGAGATCAGCGGCCTGGACCTGCTTAAATCGATCAAGGATGCCAGCCCGACCACCGAGGTCATTATCGTCACCGGCTATGGCACGATCGAGTCCGCCATCGAAGCGCTCAAACGCGGAAGTTACGACTATTTGCAAAAGCCAATCAATTTCGAACGCTTAAAAATCCTCATCGATCGCATCGTCGAAAAAAAGAAACTCCAGCTGGAAAACTATCTGATCAAGCGACGACTCAAAGATCGCTACAACTATGACCAGCTCGTGGGCAAAAGCGCCAAGATGCAGCAGATCTACGACGTCATCGACCGCATCAGCAACGGCAGCCCCACCATATTGATTCAGGGGGAGAGCGGCACCGGCAAGGAGCTGGTGGCCAATGTCATCCACCAGAACAGTGTCAGGCGAAAAATGCCTTTTATACCGGTAAATTGTGGCGCGATTGCCGAAGGGTTGCTTGAAAGCGAACTCTTCGGGCATGTGAAGGGTGCCTTCACCGGTGCGGTAAAGGACACCATCGGACTGTTCAAGGCGGCCGACGGTGGCACCATCTTCCTTGACGAGATTGCCGAAGTGCAACCGGCCCTGCAGGTCAAGCTGCTCAGGGTGCTCCAGGAAAAAAAGATCCGGCCGGTTGGCGACACCCACGAGAGCGAAGTGGATGTCCGCGTCATTGCCGCCACCAATAAGAACCTCGAACAGGCGATCATCCAAAAAGTATTCCGCGAGGACCTCTACTATCGCCTCAATGTCATCTCGCTGCAAATGCCGTCACTTCGTGAAATCCGGGAAGACATCCCCAATCTGGTCAACCACTTTATCAAGAAATTCTCCACCGACAGCCACAGGGAGGTGTTGCGGATATCGTCCGAGGCCTTGGACCTGATGATGAACTATGACTGGCCGGGCAATGTGAGACAGCTTGAAAACGTCATTGAGCGCGCCTTTGCCCTGGGCGCGACGGAAACGATCGAGGCAAACGACCTGCCTCCGGAGTTGCGTTCGATGAGCGAAAGAGATAGAATAAGCGACAATAATTACAATCTGGTAGAAAATGAAAGGCTGCTGATCTCCCGCGCGCTCAAAACAACCAAAGGAAACAAAGCGGAGGCGGCGAAATTGCTGGGGATTAATC
Source organism: uncultured Desulfatitalea sp. (assembly GCA_963668675.2). GTDB lineage: Bacteria > Desulfobacterota > Desulfobacteria > Desulfobacterales > Desulfosarcinaceae > Desulfatitalea. The sequence goes on from CAXXMB010000001.1 coordinate 995,846, forward strand.
TGACAACGGTTTACCGCAAGCTTGAAAAGTATCGAATCACCGATTCCGGCTCCGGAAGCGATTCCGGGATGAATCGGCTTCGGTAGACGGCCCCGGCGGTCGGCACAGCAGAGCAACCCACCAGCCAACCCTTAGAGGAGATAGACATGTCCGACGGTTTGGATGTCATCATTGTAGACGATGATCCCGCTGTATGCGATTTGATCTCAACCATCGTAAAGCGATTCTACACGTGGGGAGAGGTAGTGCCGTTTTCAGATACGGAAGAGGCGTTGAAGTACTGCAAGGGACGGGATATCGGCGTGGCCATCTTTATCGTTGATGTCTTTCTCGGCGGCGTCAGCGGCTTCTACTTCCTCGATGAGGTGGAGGAGCGGTTTCCCACCGCGCATTCGGACGCCATCATTATCACCGGCAACGCCAGCGACGACATCGTCAACATGTGCATCGCCTCGGACGTCAACCACCTGCTTGAAAAACCGGTCAAACCCTATGCCATGCAGCTTGCGGTGAGGGCGATCGCGGAAAAGTATCTCAAGTTTGCCAAAAAACTTTTCCAGGATCCGGATTTTGCCAAAAATGTTTCCGACATCTGATTCGATAGCCCTCATCCGTTTCTAAATTCGATGTGTATGACAGACAGCCTTTAGCATGCAGACCCCTGAACCTGAACACCTCAGCGGACAGAAAACGGCGGAAATCATCGCCTGGCTGGCGACATCGCACACCCTTATCAAAGTCAGTCTGCCCGTCGGGGATTACGAACGGCTGACCATGATTATCGAAACGGATCAGCCGGAAGGTCGTCCCGTTTTTCAGATCGACCCCCCCGAAGGATTGATCGATGAAATGTCGAAAGGCTCCCAGGGTGAGCCGATGATGCTTCATTTCGAATTCGCAGGAGAAGACCGCCTGCCGCACAGATTCGAAACCCCCGTTGCCAGTATCAACGCGCAACACCTTTGGCTGCATTACCCTGCAGAAATCCAACGACTTCAGCTTCGGGACAATTTCCGGATCAAAGCGCCCTCCAACGCCGAACTGGTGGTTCCCATGGAGGACCGCAATATCCACATGGCAGTGGACAACATCAGTCGGGGAGGTGCCTTCTGCCACTGCTCCAATGTCTTGAAGTTGCGTTTTTCAATGGGCATGTCCTGTGACCGGTTGAAACTCAGTATCCATATGGTTGGCGGAAGCCACACCATGGCCATCGACCGTGCGGTGGTCAGGCGGATTGAGAGGAGGGTGCGCCCCAAGCATTTCGGCGTCGCCTTTGAATTCACCAAAATGAGGCCCGAGGCCCGCAAACAACTGACTAAGATAATCTACGATTTACATCGCCAATTTCTTAAAAACCGAATTAAGTCTATCGGTTGAACTTTTCCTTGCAAACACCTCTCTAACGGCATCTCATCAGGGCGATGCCGTTTCTCACTGGCCGCCGTCGCCGCCATCCGGCACATAGGCCCCGCCTTCGAAGCGGGCAATCTCCTTGGCAGCCGTCAGCAGCGTCTCCGACGCAATCTGTTTCATGGGGTGCGCATCGGGCGTCTCATCGACCAGGTCTTCGAGGGACCTGAACTCTCTCTTCATCTGCTGAATTGCCGGCTCCACGTCGCGCAGAGCGATCCTGCTGTCGGAAAGGAGTTGTTGATAGCTCTCCATGGCATCGATCATTCGATCCGTATGTGTAAAGATATGCTCAACCGGCACCTCCATGATCGGCCGGATGACCGGTTGAATAGCCGCCGTGGACTGAACGCGCTCAGTTGAGGTTGCCCCAATGGACTTGTCGAGCACATTCGCAAATGGATGCGTCCCCTCCCCCGAAACGGATCTATTTTTGCGCACAGGCGCATTGGGCTGCAGATTATTATCGTTGGTAATTTTCACGACCGCTCCTCCTTTATTGACTGGGTGGTGTTCCCCCTCTCTTTATACAAATATCGTGCAAACAAATAAAAAAAGTGAATATTTTCATAAAAAGCACTTCTCTTCAGCCGATCCAACCGTGCCCGAAACACCCCCCGCAATCCATCTATCCTACCAATATGTATTAACTTTAATAACATCCCCATCTCTCTCTGTTCGCGATGCGTTCAGTGCCGCTCGAAGCGATCCCGGCCTTGGGACAGCCTCTGGTGCAGCTGCAGCAAACAGAGCACTTCTTGCCTTGTTACGGAAAAATCTGCCTCTATGCGATGACGTGATTTCGGCGGGATGGCAAACTCATTCTGGAAGCGATATAGGAGGGATCCACACCATTTCCTACAGGTCGATCACCATGCCCTCCCGGGCGAAAAATATCTCGGTATCTCCCCCGGGCGGCCTGCAGTACTTTTCGGCCAGGGCATCGAGCTGGTCGTCGGTGCGCTGGATATCGTGGTGAAAAAGGGAGAGCCGTTTCACCTGGTTGCGCTCTGCAATATCGATGGCATGCTCCATATAGGAGTGGCCCCAACCGATCCGGGAGCGCTCGTACTCTTCCTTTGTATACATGGTGTCATAGATGAGCAGGTCTGCCCCCTGCACGAACTGCCCGATCTGCCTGTTGGCCTCCTGGGCCGCCTCCTCGCCCTGGGACGCTGTCTCGGCATCGTAATTGGGATCGGTGGGATCGCAACTGAACAGGTTGCGGAAAGGCTCGGTATCGTATGCGGTACAAAAAACCCTGCCCATGAATTCGAATCGGTAACCGAGGCAAAGGAGCGGATGGTTGAGAAACTTGGTCTTGAGCTTCAGCCCATCGCCAAGATCGTACTCCCCCTCCTTCAGGTTGACATAGCTCACCTCCGATGAGAGGTCGTCATGCCTGACGGGAAAGTACCGGTAGGTCCACTGTCCGCTAAGCACCTCTTTCAGCGGCTCCTCATCATAGGTGACCGGTCCGTAGATGGTAAACTGAGAGGTGGGCATGTAGATGGGGGTGAAGAAGGGAAACCCCATGATATGATCCCAGTGGGTGTGGGTCAGAAAAATCTCGGCCTTGATGGGTGTACCGTCGGAATGTGTGTCCAGAAGGTGGTTGCCCAGTTGACGAATACCAGATCCTGCATCGATAATGATCAGACGATCAAGCTCTTCGATGTACAGTTCCAGACAGGCAGTATTGCCACCATAACGAACCGTATCAACACCCGGACTGGGGATAGAACCTCTTACCCCCCAGAACTTAATGCGCATTGGTTTGCTCTTTTCGACTGTTTTTCAGGAAGACGCGTGCCCTCTCAACCTCATCCTCAATTTGCGGCCGTTTCTGCAGGATATCTTCCGTTTTCAATGAGATGCGCCCAGACAACTCCTGAATCATCATCTCATCCCCCACCCCGTCGCCGGACGCACCGATTTGCAGGTGGTGGGCTATCTGGTTCCCCAGACTCATGGCATACAACAGATCGCTTGGCTCACACCCCTCGGACAGCGGCCGGTGATGGTTCATAATGGCATGTTTCATGTCGTTGCTCAACTTCCATTTGGCGCCAATAAGCCAACCCACCTGGCAGTGGTCGAAACCGATGAAACGACTCTCCGCCTGATACAGGGGAATCTCATCATCCTCACTGCTGGCCATTGCCTGGTGATAGAGATCCGCGAAACAGGCGATCATTGGCAACTTACCGAGATCATGTAACAAGCCGGCAACAAAGTACTCCTCCTGGGCAATCACCGGAATGCGCATCATCTTGGCAATCGTTTTGGTGGTGACCCCGACGCAGAGGCAGTGGGCCCAGTAATCGTCCATCGAAAAACGGCTGGCCGCGGAGGTCGACTTGAACGAAGCGAGTACCGATGTTGCCAGGACCAGGTTTTTCACCGTGTTGAGCCCCAGCATGATAATGGCTCTGGTCAGGGACGTCACCCTGTTCGGCAAGCTGTAGTAGGCCGAGTTGATCAGGCGCAGCACCTGCCCGGCCAGCACCGGATCGTAGGAGATGAGCCGGTTGAGTTCATCGGGTGACGTGTCCGGGTTGTTGCACACCTCCAGCACCTTGGTCACCGTCGTGGAGAGGCTCGGCATTCTGGAAATGTATACCTGTATTTGTTTTAATCTATCCTCCGGCAATGCCGGAGCTTCCATATCAGGGGCTTTCATCATACTCGGCACCATCCGTCCGTATACCCTTCAAATGCTTCGAACCGCACACTGCTTGCCGTTTCGCAACGCCATCTGGATATTTCGGTATTAATTAGCATCGGCGTTCAATCACACTTTCATATCTGTAGATCCAACCGTCGCCATCACCGTTCACAAATCGTCTGCATATCCCTGGCAAAAGCCGTGCCAGCGAACGGCTATCAAGGTTTTGGTCCGCGTGCCTCTTTTCGATCTGGCCGAACCCCCCCTTCGTGTAATCATTACCAATTATTTTCAACCTATTACAAGGAGGACAAAAATTCAATCCCTCATTAGGGGTATGAAAAAAAATCAACCCCACTATCGGTGTGTCAACGACTTGACGACCAAAAGTACCACGCAATGGGTTTTGCAATTTGCAACCGCAAGGTGACGTTTTGTGTCCGAACATGGTCCCCTCAGCCACAATCAATTTTTCTATCTGACTGTTATTTTTATCTATATTATTTTAAGAGTTCGGCACGATCCTTGTAGTAACATTCATAACAACCGGTGCATCGGATCGAAAAAAATCGCCTGCACGCTTAAGGCCCGGATCCCGGAACGCGCCTCAACCTGCGACAGGGAGCATTAAATGGTCGGCTCAGTGTATCCAGCTCTTTCGGCTTTGTCCGCTTTCCAGAATAAAATGGACGTTACCGCCAACAACGTGGCCAATGTCAATACGGACGGCTTCAAGAAGAGCCGGACCAACATGCAGGAAGCCAGCACCGGCGGCGTCACCGCCTCCATCCAACAAATCGACACCCCGGGCATCGTCCGAGAGATCATCGGCAGCGAAGGCATCGAGGAGGTGGAGTCCTCCAACGTCGACCTTGCTGAAGAGCTGCCTGAAATGATCAGCACCAAGACCGCATACAGCGCCAACATCAAAACCGTTCAGACCCAGGACGAGATGCTGGGCTCCCTTCTCGACATCATCGGCTGACCGCCCCCCCCAATTCTGACAAGCCATTCCGGTTGGCCTGCCAGAAATCTCCTTAACCTCTCTGCTGCAAAGGAGATCTTCATTCCGAAACAAAAGCAACGGGTTATACCTCGACATAAGGGGTATTTTAACAGATGACGGCAAATCCAGTCGCGGGGCGAGTGCGCACCTATTGCGCAATAATATCGGTTTTCAGTAGAAAAGAAGCAGGAAGATGAACGATCGGTGGCAAGACGTTTGTGCAGATGGGTCGGCATCGACCCGGGGGCGGCTCGCTCTTCGCCCCCGGCAGGAAGTTCGGTCGGCTTCATAGTCGTGGAACGGCAACCGAACCTCTACAGAATGGTTTACCAAAGGGAAGATAATCCCCTCTGTCATGAGTTTATCTTCTCTCTTAACTTCCCGGAGCATTTAAACGTTACGACTTTGCGCTGGGACAGGATAAGATCGTCTCCTGTGGCGGGATTACGGCCTCGGCGCTCTCTTTTATTCTTAACGCAAAACTTCCCGAAACCACTGATCAGAACATCTTCACCATTCTCTAACGTATTTTTGATGATCTCGATCAGCCCCTCAATCACTTCTGTACTTTTGTTTTTTGGAAACGGTAATTCTTCATGAATGATATCGACGATCTGGGCTTTGGTCAGGGTCATGATCCAACTGCTCCTTTATGGTATGAATAGTAATCCATCTAGTATCGTCAGCAATTTCAGTTATCTAATGCCTATGCGGCTTTTTGTCAAGAAAATAAGCGCGTTATCTTTAAAAATCTCATTAAGGCCTGCCACGACACCCCCTATAGAAAATAACCGAAATAGTTTTTACGATCTGTTTTTATTACAATATTTAAATTTTTACCAATAAATTTTTCGTTTTTGGAGCACGACATACAACCGGCCCGATATCGGCGCTCTTCGAACGATCCTAAGTGCTGTTTTATCGGCCAGTCCACCCTTCATTTCCGCATCGAAAAAAGAGGAACGCCGCCATGGGAAGTAACCGTCATCCCGTGCCGGCGGCCTGTGCCCCATACAGCGACAAAAACCAAACAGAAAGGGCTTGTGAGTTACCCCACAAACCCTTGCTTCTTTTTGGTCGGGACAGCAGGATTTGAACCTGCGACCCCAGCGTCCCGAACGCTGTGCTCTACCAGACTGAGCCATGTCCCGAATTAAAGCGCCGTTATTAAGTCAAACTGCGCTTAAAGTCAATATATTTCCGTGCAATTATTCGACAACTTTCAATCAAACGGATTTTCGAGAACCATCGTTTGGTCGCGCTGCGGTCCGACGGAAACGATCTTGATCGGCACGTCGAGCAGTGCCTCGACACGCTTCAAGTAATCTTTCACCTTGGGCGGCAGCTGGTCGTACTGCCCGATCCCGGATATATCCTCATCCCACCCATCCAGGGTCTCGTAAACCGGCTCACACTCGGCCAACACCTTCAAACTGGCCGGAAAGGTGTCGAGGATCTGACCTTTATATCTGTAAGCGGTGCAGATCTTGATCTCCTTCAATCCACCCAGCACGTCCAGCTTGGTAATTGCAAGCCCTGTCAAGCCGTTCAACCGCGCCGAATTGTTCAATATAACCGTATCCAGCCATCCGCACCTGCGACGCCGTCCGGTGGTGGCACCGAACTCAGCCCCCTTGGACTGCAGGTAATCGCCGGTATCGTCGAAAAGCTCGGATGGAAAAGGCCCGGCCCCGACGCGTGTCGTGTAGGCCTTGACGATGCCGATCACGCCACTGATGGCACCCGGCCCCACCCCGGCTCCGCAGCAGGCATTGCCCGAGACCGTGTTGGACGAGGTGACAAACGGATAGGTGCCGTGGTCGATATCCAGATGCGTCCCCTGGGCGCCTTCGAACAGCACCTGTTGTCCGGCCTTGACCGATTGGTCGATCACCACTGAAATATTGGCCACATGGGGTGCCAGCCGCTCTGCAAACGCGGAATAGGCCTTAAGGATCGCATCGGCATCGATCGGCGGCTCATCCAGGTACTTTTCCAGGTAAAAATTCTTTTCCGGCAGGATGGCTTCGAGCTTCTCCTTGAAGTCCTCGGGGTCGATCAGATCCACGAAACGAAATCCGCGCCGGGTGGCCTTGTCCTCATAGGCCGGCCCTATCCCCCTGCCCGTAGTACCGATCTTGTCCTTGCCCTTCTTCTTCTCCCGGGCATTGTCGATCATCTTATGGTACGGCATGATCACCTGGGCCCGCTCGCTCACCATCAAGTTCTCCGGCCCGCACGGCACCCCTTTGCCCACGAGATAATCGATCTCTTCGAGCAACACTTCCGGGTCGACCACCAAACCGTTTCCGATCAGGCATTTTTTGCCCTGCAGGATTCCGGACGGCACCAGGTGGCTGATCACCTGCTCTCCGTTGACCACCATCGTATGCCCGGCATTGTTACCGCCTTGAAAACGAATCACCAGGTCGGCCTTCTCCGCCAGAAGATCGACAATCTTTCCTTTTCCTTCATCCCCCCACTGGGTTCCAACGATCACGATATTGGCCACAAATGACTCCTTCGCTCAACACTCCTCAAGGGCTGACAGACTGCAAACGAGCGCACTCCCCTACCCACCGGTTGTGCCGACACCGCCACCCCCCTGTTTGGCTTGAGCTCTTTTCTCTCTGAAAAATTCCTGGATAACCGCCCGGCACGCCTCCTCGCACACGCCTGACGTGATCTCAATCTGGTGATTGAGACGACCGTCCCGGGCCAAATCGTACAAAGAGCCCGCCGCGCCCCATTTGGGGTCGGGGGCTCCGTAAACAAGCCGTGCCACCCTTGCGTGAATCACTGCTCCCATGCACATGACACAAGGCTCGATATTAACATATAAGGTCGACGATAACAAACGATAGTTTCCCAACATCCGCCCCGCTTCGCGCAGCGCCAGTATCTCGGCATGGGCCGACGGGTCGCACCTTCCGATGGCCTGATTATGCCCCCTTGCCACCACGACACCGTCACCTCCCACCAGCACAGCCCCCACCGGCACCTCTCCCTCGGAGCGGGCCTTGAACGCCTCCTCGATCGCCATCTCCATGAAAAATTGATCGCGCCTATGCGGGTCCCTTATGTCCATTGAAGTGAATGCCGCCTCCGGTTTTTAATGATAACGCACCCGAAAGTTGTCGGGCCCCTTTTGCAAAACATACCAACTAATCGTTGACAATCAGGCAACTATAGCTTAAGAAGTGCCCCTGTTTCAAACAGAAACCATGCGCCTGTAGCTCAGCTGGATAGAGTGCCGGACTACGAATCCGTAGGTCGCAGGTTCGAATCCTGCCAGGCGCGCCATTTTTTTAAAAGGGAATTCAGGGAGTATCACCTGGTTCCCTTTTTTGTTTGGTGGGTGCGCTGTGGGGGGTGTGTACATAGGGTGTAATTTTTTGGGGTGTGTGGCCTGTTGTGACACCTCCAATTATTATTAAAATTATATATAAATAATCAGCCTTCTATGTCGCATCCATTTGTTCTCTGAGAGATGCTATTGCGCTATCAATTTTGACAAGGAAATTTTCATGCATCTCTATTGCGGTTTGGATATTTCCGCCATTGATAAATATATAACCAGGCAGAGCGTCCGTATCTGATACTTCCCAACACATAATGCTCAATCTCTCCGGTAGCTCTTTAACCAGTGCATGGGCCTTTAATATCAATGTAATTTCCTCGAGTGACAGTAATCCTATTTTGTCTATCAACCCGTCGAGGACATTGCCAATCTTGTTTTTGGGAATCAGTGCCGAGTCACCTTCACCTTTCTTCATGGTTCGGATTCTATCTTTGAAAGCATCGCGCATGCATTCAAGCTCCGAGCATATAGCAGTTCTAACGGCTTTTCTTTCATGAGCAATTTGGTTCATCCTTTCCTCGCGCACAATCTTCGCATTCTGCTTTAGCGTAAGGATCACACCAATGAACCCTATTATACCTACTATTCCTGTCTGGAAGTCCTTCAGAATCTCAAACATTGTCTCCGTCCAGAAGAGTTTAATAGCATCGATTCAACCCCACAAGGAGAAGATATAAACGATAAGCAAAGAATACCCAATTATGACTGCCGCGACCTTAGTGAGCATGCATGTGTGTATAAGTCCAGGCCAAACTCCGCTGTGGCTCAATTCTTCATTTTCTCCTGTTTGTCGCCTCTCATGTCCCTTGAAAAAGCAGTACCATATAGCATACCCTAATAGATACTGAAGAAGGTCGAAAGTCAAAGATAGGCAGAAAAACAAAAGGGGCTTTAACAGCGCCTCTGGGATTTTAGGCGCGCTCGTAGACTGGACTTTAAAAAGCCAAATAACAGCGATTCCAGCGAAAGACAGCTGCCTTACCACATCACTTGCTTTAGCTGAAAACCATTGATAGTCGGCCTTATAATCTTTCAGCTTCATTTTCTTCTTGGTCCTGTGTCTCCAGTACCGCTGCCCACTGCTTTCTTCAGTCTATTGCCAACTTTGAATTTTACGACATTGGATGCCTTTACTTTGAGGACTTCACCAGTTTGTGGGTTACGCGCTTTACGGGCCTTTTTATGGACCTTTTGAAAAGTACCAAAGCCTCTAAGAGTAACCTTTCCATCCTTTTTTGATAATGAAGTACTAACAGCCTTTACAAATGAATTTAAAGCAGTCCTTGCTGCTGCCTTAGATATACCCGCATCCTTTGCCATCTTCTCGATTAATTCGTCTTTAGTCATTTTCAACCGTCCTTGCCTTATTCATGGAAAAATACTAATACCTCATATTAACAAAAAGACGGAAAGTGTCTTTTACACATTAAGGAATATGGTCAGAGAAGGAACAGGCAAAGCCTTCCCCCTTGTAGCATATCATGCTGATAAATCAAAATATTTACTAAACACCAACCACACTTTCATTCCCCACACAAAAATCTGATCCGGTATACGTTACCATCTGGTGAGAATTTCCCCCCTTGACCCTCAGGCTCCTCATTGCCATCCACAGGCAATCAACACTCTACCCGGCACAGCACCAAGGTCCGGCCCGGCGCGTGGATAATACAACAGGAGCCACAGAACCACGGAGCACAGGCCTCATGATGTCAACGCATAAGGCATCAAGAGGGATACCCATGGCATAACAGATGGTTACCGACAATCTACACCGAGGAGCGGCACAAAGTGTGGCGGATTAGTTTGCCCACTATAGAAGTAACTGGGCGTTTTTCGCAGCCGCGCCTAAGCGGCGCTCAAGACTACCCAGCAGCAACCGGGACAAGACCACGACTCGACACAAAGTGTTTCATGGTCGACCACGAGACAGAATAGATCCGGGCGACGTTGGCAAGGTTCACACCTTTATCGAGGTATCCTTTTATATCAGCCTCCTTGCCGTCCAGCTTTGAGCTGGTGGTTCCTTTGGGTCTGCCCAGGAGCTTACCTTCGGCCCTTGCCCTCTTCAGTCCTTCCTTGGTCCGTTCCGACACCAGGTCTCTCTCAATCTCAGCAAACAGAGAAAACATGGTCAGCATGACTTTGGTGGACATGTCGCGCTTCCCATTGATTTCCATGCCTTCCTTTATACAAACCACCTTGACGCCCTGCTTAACGAACCCTTCGACCAGGACAGCTATCTGACCAACCGACCGGGCCAACCGGGACAGCTCAGCAAGGATAAGGGTGTCTCCCTGCTTCAGCGTTTCTTTCAGCTCGTCCAGCTTTCGCCTTTCAGCCGATTTCCTGGAGGATGCCTGAACCTCTACCCAATGGTCGACGTTGCCGCCTTTCTTGTTGACGTGCTCAAGGATGCTCAGGCGCTGGTTGTCTGTGGTCTGCTTGTCAGTCGAGACTCGGATGTAACCGATGGTGCGATGCTTGGTTGCCATGGTAGCTGCCCTCCTTTGTGTGGTTTCACTAAGAAAACGTCATTTCAGATTTATTCCCTAGCAAGGTTCACCGAGGAAGTCTAGCCTTTTCTTGCTGAACACGGCAGAAAGTTAACGTTCGTTTTATTGGTGATTTGAGGACCTGAGGGTGGTCTGTAATATACCGGTATCGTTTGGGATTATTTTTCCCTCACTATAGAATCTTTTTTGGTCACTAAGCGACTTCCTCAGTCAAAACCCAGCCTAAAATTTCAAAACATATAACCACCAATTAATCAGCCGCTTTGCAGCGGCACTAATAAGAAAGGAGGCATACACATGCCTAAAAAGCGATACCAGGGCGGAACGCCCAATGCACAAAAGCCCATGAAGCAACTTCAAGCACGGATCGAGGGCAAGTCCACGATGGTCTGCGCCCATCTCGATGAGATGCACATGAAGTGGCTGGAGGGCATACAGGGGTTTTGTCAGAACGGCATGCACCTGGACCCATCGAAACCCGTGGTTATCGCCAGGGCTCTTGAGGTCTACTTTTGGATGCTTGCCAACAAGCTCATCGATATCCGGGTTAAGGAAGAGAATGGGCAGCTTGATCCTGGTGAGTTCCTTGAGCACCTCGCTGGGGCTCTTTACGAGGAGCGTACAGCCCTTCTCAGATCAGCTAACCGGATATCCTCAAGTGCCACCGACACGCAGTTCCAGGCTCAGGGGGTGGAGACCATAATAGGAAAGGAGAAGAAGGATGGCAGCAAAGACAGATAAACCGATGGACTTCAGAGCCAAACGGCAGGAGCTCCTCGGTCTCTGGGAGCGCATGTTCAAGCTGTGTGATGCCCTGGTGGCCTCCGCCGAGAAGGGAGAGAAGGACCTCAAGGCGTCCATGGTGAAGGAGCTGAACGGGTTCCTGAAGCTCTCCAAGGACATCCTGGACACTGCCGAGCAAGAAGCAGAGCAAGAGCAGCTAAGGCTTTCGTTTGGAGAAGAGATGGGAGACGAGGAGTTCGAGGACATTAAGGATACCTACGACTATAGCGACTTCCACCAGGCAAAGAAGATGAACTACTAAATCAATCAAAACAGAAAGGACCGCTATGAATATTTTCATCATGTTAAGCCGCTTAATGTCAAAAGAACAAGATGCCCCCTCAGACGAACTGGTGAAAGCAATGTCTCAAGTTCTCACCTCATTGAATAAAATGGGTTGCATTGAAGAAAGTGATGCAATTAGCGACCTTTTCATGGATAGGAAATACACAGAAAGCCTTATGCTTGCCCGTGATGTCTATAAAAAACGAGCACTTCCATGCCTTACCGATACGCTCGAGGCAAAAGGCTTTGTGTTTGCTGCGAAGGAGATAAGAGAACGCAACTATGATGACAGTGCCCTGGACTTAGCGTTGGAGATTGTCGATCAAATTTCTTAGCTAAGGATAAGTACGACGGCTGCTAAACAACTAAACAGATACCAAAGTCAAAGCTAAAGGAGGCTTACAGACACCATGCAGACAGCATTTGATTTCAACACACAGACCGGTTTCAACCAATACATTGACCTTGATACCTTTGTCACCAGGATGGAGCAGCACTGGACGGAAGAGCTGGAGAACGTATCGAGCCCGGCTCTCAGGGCCGCCTGGAGGCAAATTGCAGCAGTATTCAAGGCTCACATCATGGACCACGACAAACCCGAAGGCAGCAGGCGCTGGAATGTCCTAAGCCCTCCCACCGGATCCGGGAAGACAGAATCATCTATTATATACTGCGCCATGCTGGCCGACCTGGACGACTTCTTCCACCCAGGTGCCCTGATCATTACCAGACTGATTGACGACTGTGACCGTATCGCTGAGCGTATCAACCAGTACGGCAGCCGGGAAACAGCCATAGCGTTTCACTCTAAGGCTAAGGTGAAGCTGACCGCCCTTGCATCCTATCCCGTGGTGGTAATCACACACCGGGCATATGAGCAGGCGTTGGACCATCTCGGTGGTCATGGGGAAATCCGACAGACATGGCCTTTCTTCCATAACCGAAGCGGAGGAGACACACGAAGGCTGATCATCGTGGATGAGTGTCTGGACATCGTGGAGCATTCCAAAGCAGGTCTTGACGGTCTCAGGCAGACCCTTGGGGCCATACCGCAGTTTATGCGAGAGAGGTTCCCTCAAGAAGTCAACGCTCTGCAATCTGTCATCCGGGATTTTGAGACCATGGCTGAGAAGGCCAAGCAGGCCGCAGCCCGGGAGACCATGTTGGTCAAGGCCCCACTGCATGAAAGGGGGCTGGTCCCGGAAGAAGCTCTTCCCGATATGTCTCCTTTGGTACAGGCCCTGGACGATATCCGGTTCGATTGGAAGGACCAGACAGCCAACAATCGGCAGAGGGAGACACACAGGAAACGGCTCAAGGCCCTTCACTATACTTTCAGGTCGTGGATCTACTACGGCAAGTATAAGGCCGATCACACCATGAACACTGCCCGGCTGTTGATTCCCGAGGGGGTCAAGGGGGCAGTCGTAATGGATGCCACGGCATCGACCAATATCGTTTATGACCTTCATAAGGACAGCCACCGTTTGATCAGCCCGGAGGGTGTGAGGGATTACCGCAATGTAACCATGCACATCTCCAAGGGCCACAACATTGGAAAGAACACTATGACCAAGGAGGCCAAGCAGATCACCTCGGACCTCATGCAGTCACTCAATCCAATACTGAGAGACCGGAAGGCACTGATCATTTGCCACAAGGACGTCGAGTCTGTTCTTCAGAAGTACGAGACCACCTTCGAACTTCAGACAGGCCACTGGGGTGCAATCGACGGCTCTAACGAATGGAGAGACTGTGACACAGCCGTGGTGTTCGGCCTTCCCTATCTGCCCGACACATGGACAGCTAATGTGTTCATGGCTCTTCAGGGGCCCCAGGGCACCGAGTGGCTGAGATCCGACGGAGACCGACCTTTCGGAGACCATCAAGATATAAGGAAGGCCTTGAAGTGGGGGCAATTGTCGACCTCCATTATTCAGGCCATTAACCGTGTCAGATGCCGAAAGGTGGTAGACGAACAAGGGAACTGCCCGAAGACCGACATCTATATGCTACTGCCGAAGGGTAACGCCGCCGAGGCAGTGCTGAATGACATCAGACAGGCTATGCCAGGTATCAAGGTGGTCGAGAATTGGAAGTTCAAGAAGAACGCTAAGAAGGCCCGTGGGTCTAAGTTTGAGCCTGCCTTGGTGAAATTCATGGAGAACCTTAGCACCGGTTCAAAGCTCCCGATGTCTGCTGTTGGGCGAAGGCTTGGGACGTCACCCAAGGTTTTGCAGACACTCACCGCAAAGCTGAAAGACACCTCCTCCAATCTATGCAAAGCAATGACCGAAGCAAGGGCAAGGCTGGAGGTCTCAGGTGAAGGCCGGGGGAGCAGGGTTTACCTTGTGAAAGACTGAACGGCCCTCATCCTAATTAACCTTTGTATATTCGTTCTTATAGACTTTAGGATAATTAGCTCCGACATAAAGACCACTGAAAGACTACCCATGTAATGGGAATCACAGAGAGACCACCTAACGACTTTGTATCCTCTGTGTAGTCTGTATGCTGTAGTCTGTATGCTACATGCTGTATGCTGCATTCTGTATGCTGTCTTGGTTGTAGGATAAACCTACAGATGCAACCGAGGATAGTAGATCCCCTGTCATGCTCAGGCAAAGTCAATGAAGTCCTCCCACTTAGTCCTGAGGTATCAGGGGGTGTCTTCCTTATGGGGTGTGTCTTTCCCTTCCCAAGCCAAGCTATAGACGTCCGACGGCACCAACGTCCATAGCTCACCCACTTCCACCTTCACCAGAACCCACAACGTGATGAACCATGAATAGGCCGAGGTCTTCCTTCATGGTCAAGTTGAGTGGATACTTCTGTGTGGAGGTGGGGGTGGTCTTTAATTATGTCGCGTGTCTGTCTGTGTGTATGGCTCTTAAGGATTCCCCAAGCGGTTCTTAATGAACTCCCACAGACTCCCCACAACAACCTTTTAACCGTTGATCAAGGAGAACACATCCACCATCATGCCAATGTATGCCAACATATCCGAAGCACGTAGAGCAAACGAACGCCTTGCCTGCAAGGTCAAAGGATGCACCGAGAACCGATACAGGATCTCGGGCTACTGCCGCAGACACAATGCAATCAACAGTATCTACGGTTCCCCCTACCACAAGCGAATCGATGCCCGGGACTACGCCATGGAGACCGTTGAGTGTCTCGGGGTAATCAGCAAGAACCACCTCAAGAACCACCAGGGGGTCCTTTTCGGTCTAAGATTCTTTCACCAGTGGCTAACCGATGCCGCCGAAGGAAAACCACGGACACCTGCTTCTGCCGACATGAAGCGTCTTTATGACGCCGGAATAACCCCCACAGACCTCCTTACCACCTCGGCTGCCATGGTCCTATTTCAAAGCCGGTACCCTTTGCGGATCCGGGATGGTCGACACCTCAATTATTGCATCGGTACCCGGATCCTTCGAAGTGCATCTAATCCAGGCATACTTAGAGGGCCCCAGGTCCGGGAGGTCGGAGAGCACGTCTGGAATAACCTAAAGGTACTTCTGGTGAACATCGCAAACACCATCCAGAGAAAAGAAGCGGACAACCAGGAAAACCTCAAAGCCATGTACAAGGAGCTATTGATATGACTGATGCTAATCCTGTCAACTTTGTTTCTACCATTACTAAGAAGCCTAAGCCAAAAGGCAAGCCACACTCAACCCTCATGCTTCCCGATGAGGTCAGGCTGGTCTTCCCCGTGCTGGTCCCTAAGCGATACAGTGTCGACCCGAACTCATACAAGGCCTACACTCCCGAAGAGGCCGAGGCAAAGGGTTTCATAAGGTTCCACACTAAACCGGAAGACGGTAACGGCTCCTGGAAGCTCGAGCTCTACTGGGATGTCGAGCTGACGTTTCGTTCTTAACCCTCAAAGACAAAAGAAAGGAGGTGATGCGTAGATGTTAGAGAGTCTGATAGGTGACGCCATCGGTTTTAGTATGGTCGCTGCCTGTGTATACGGTTATGTCTCGGCCTTTATCGATTGGCGTGAGCGCTCGTCTCGCCGCCGCCCGTAACGCCCCATAAGGCCTTTTCCTTCCACCTTCTTATCCCTTTAACCCAGTAATATCCCTATTTCACCGTTTCTCAATAATTTTTACCACCCTTTATTCAGGTATATAACGAAAGGAATAACAATATGGCATCTGTCAAAAGTCAAAGTGGACCAAGAACAATCACAGTAACATCCCCTATGGGAAGCGCCCCAGACCTCAGCCCCAGCGTAACCAAGACCTCTGCGTCACATTACGAAACCGACACCAGAGGCAGACAGATCAACGCCCGAACAGGACAAATGGATGCTTTGCCAAGCGGAGAGATTCAGCCTTCCCGTGACATGCACTCAGCCTTTCCAGGAATCCTCGGCACTGCCCGGACCATCGGTGGCAGCCCCATCAACGACATGTCCAAGATAAACGACAACACCCGGGTAACCATCCAGGGTGCTGAATGTGAAGTCGGCACGGCTGTCCAGATGGGATACCTTGTGAAACACGCTGACGGCACCTATGCGGAACCCGGTAGCGGTTCCTCAAAGAATACCATAAGTGTCGAACGTGGAAACAAGGCGAAGGCCCAGCAGCAGGCCCAGCAGGCCAAACGGACTGACTTCGTGGGTGCCAGTAACAAGCGGGTCTTGAACAAGATGAAAGAGAAGGGCGGCGACAAACACACCGATGCCCTTGTCAGCAAGGCTTTGGCTGTTGCCGTTTCTGAACCGAATCTCTCAGGTGAATCCGTATCGGGTGACCGTCTGGCTAAAGAGATGGAACGGGCCTTTGGTTTGGAGCCCCTGGAATCAGCGACTTTCATGGAAAATGTCCTTAACGAAATCCAAGACAATGCAGCGCGATACATGACCAAGAACATGGGCGTCGATGGTCACAAGGTCATGATGTTCATGCACGATAAGCTGTCCAAGACCGCCCAGGTATCTATCATGACCGGGCTGTACCATGGCAGCAAGGCAACGCTTCATCAGTTGGTGACTATGTATAAGAACGGGGATAGGGTGTAGTAGTATATCGGAAGGTGGAGGGGGAGGGGTCATTGGGGCTTCTCCTCCCTTCCTCTCCTCAATGCATATCTATCTCTCACATAAAATCCCCGTCGAGACCTGATATACAACATATGTAAAATTTGGCTTGACAGACAACAAGATGTTGATGTATACATGTAAATATTCTGCACTGCACTTTTTACTTCGAATCCCTGTGAAACCCCTTAATGGTGTCGCTAAGGTTATAGGTGATCGATGAGAGCCATGCAGAATCCCATCCAAGTCATATCTCTCAGCGCATCAACTTCAAACCATAGGAAATTTTAATCTATTTAAAACTGATTGGATGGGATTCATTAGGCGTGACGATGAATTTTGATAGCTTTATTCAGCAACTTTTTGAGAATTACGGGACTGCAGGACTTCTCATTGGATCGGTTGTATTAGTGATTGTGTACTTTATAAAAAACGGCCGTATCACGTATGAGTATCCACGTCCTAAGAACGACAAAGATTAAGTCCAGCCCCTTTTGATCGCAGCCGCCGGGACGGTCCTGTTCTATCCTCTCGTTTAGGGAGATGACCTCCTTTGCGAGTGTAGGGACTTTCTGGCTGTCGGTCGCGTGGACATAGGCACCGGTCTTGCGGATCTCCGGGAGAACCTCGTGGGTGACCCAACGCTTGAAGGTCTTGGCCTTGAGCTTGCGGGAACGCATGATCAGGGAATACAGGCCTGGTTCGTTGATGATAAGACGGGATCCATTGTCTCCACCTCGGCCAGGTGTTTGGAGGTCGGTTAAAACGACCTTCGATTTTTCATCATGATCCAGGCGGGATACAGCATGTTTAGCTTCCAGCCCCAACACCTCACAAACATCCTTAGCCACCCACCACGGTTCCCCCTTCTCATCCTGGATCATGGTGATGTCGTAGTTCTCACCGAGGATGCTGGGGTCGTAGACATTTCCCATCACCGAAGGTTCTTATATCAAGACCATATTCTTCTGCTAAGATAATCATATCACCAGAGCCAGCATAAGAGCCATATCCGAGACGCATGGTTCCATCTTGTATGCTGAACCCACACAGGTCGAAAACCACCCAAGCAAGGAAGGACAGAATATCAGCCACTGCCTGTAATGAATGCTTCGGCTCGAATATACTAAAATAGATAGGGTAATCTCTTGACTTTGTTTTCTTCACAACAATCTCAACATCCTTTTTATCAGGGGTGAGGCGTCCTCCTGCTTTTCTTGGTTTTGGATGAACGAATTCATTACGACACCTAACAACCTCCTTAATTTTGGCATATAGATCATTTCCCCTGTCCAGCTGCTTGCCAAGTGAAGTGCAAAAAATCTCGAACTTTAAAAGTGTAGGTAACTTCTCAAGGTCCGAATAAAGAGCACTGCTTGTTCCCATCCCCAAAAGAAGTGCGTTGGCTGCGGCCTCTAATGCGTTTGATGCAAGAAGAAACGAGTATCTACATTGCATGGCTGATTCTACGTACATGCTATAGCGGTGGTGGTCATCCTCCTCGTATTGTCGAGCCTCTTCGAGATATGATAAACCAGACCTGAGTGCTGAAAAAGCCTCGCACATATACTCATGGTAGGTATCAATTGTGATGAATGGTTCTTTCATAGTTTGAGGCCGAACATTGATATCGAAGACACGTCTCATTTCGGTAATAGATATGCAGAGGCTATCCCAGGGGTTTGGTATGTGTCAAAACCTTTCCGAACTCCTCGAATGCGATACCTAAGCCTCTCTCTTGTCAATCCTGAGCCACCATAGACCACCTCGACTTCTGATATTTACGTAGGGTCGATATTTGACACATCTTTCCTGTTGCGTACCTGTACGGTATCGTACTTATATATTTGTATTTATTAAATATTTTATCTTGACAGCCTTCTCCTTTCCATCTATAAAAAACACCAGACAATCGGAACCGATGGCCCGGGACCATCTCGCTTCAGCCGCACCATAGCCACGCTCGACCCTTTATGAGGAGGTAAGCCGAATGAAAATAGATGTCGTCACAAATGGACAACACCGGCAGCAGCAACAAGAGCAACAGGTGGAGCTCGAGCTCATACCCGGCCAAGGTATCTTTATCGAGTATCAAAACGGAAACGGGAGATGGGAAGGCAGAGAAGCAGACAGCCTCTACTATCGGTGGGAAGACCTGAGCGGAGATATTCAGGAGAAGTTACAGAAGCTCAACGACAACTTTAGCAAACAGATCAAAGAGGCCTTTTCTATTCTCTCACCTTAGCGTAGGTGTGCGGCTGTGGACATGGGGAAAGGCCGGGGGGAGAAGGGCTCCATGGTAACTGGTGGGTGTCCCGTGGAGGCCTTACCCTTCTACTCCCCCTTGGCCTTATCCCGTTTTATCCAACAGAGGGAAACACTTCATCAGCGACACTCACAGCCCTCCTCAACGCCCCATTGATCAAATGAGCATACCGCTGGGTCATGTCCAAGCTACGGTGCCCCAGGAGCTCTTTGAGTGTATAGATGTCGACCTTTCCAGATGATGCCAGGTATGAGGCATAAGTGTGTCGGAGGTCATGGAACCGAAAGCGCTTAAGCTCTGCCTTCTTGCGGATCCTCTTCCAAACACAGTCAAAGCTGTGGAAATAATTGCCTGTCAGAGACGGGAAGACCCACTGTGACACCTTCAGCTCCTCGCATCGCTTGAGAACTGTCAAGGCGTTATCCCCCACCGGCAGCACCTGTGTCCGGTTGTTCTTTGTGGTCTCGGTCTTAAAGGAGACGTATCCATTGATAACGTCGACGCTATCCCAGGTTAGCTTAAGGATTTCCCCTCTCCTCTTCCCTGTATAAAGGGCAAACTTGATGACCAGCACCGCCCTTTCGTTTGAATCCCAGGAGTCGAGGGTTTCCGATAGACGCCCAAGCTCATCCCCTGAGAGTGCCCTGGTGACCTTGTTGTCGAACTTGGGTATCTCAGCTTTGCCACAAGGGTTCGGGATGGTGTCCGGGCAGATGCCCTGCTTCATGCTCCAGTTGTAAAGCCGCCGTATGAGGGCGTATACCTGCTTGATAGTCGAAGGACGGTATGGCCTTTCTGTCCGAGGAGAGACGGACACCTTCATAGTATCGAGGACGGCCTGGATTTCAGCGGGGCGTATCTTATCCATTCGCTTGCTGCCGAGTGTCGGCTTGATGTGATGACCCCACCGCTGTTTATCGTCTTTCCAGCTCCTCTTGTTGGTTTCGGCCCATTTGGCGTAGGAATTCCATGCAACGGAGAGTATCGGGAATGGCTGGAGGTCGAACACCTGAACTTCAACCTTCATGGTCCTGAACTTGCCCTCAACATTTTGGGCTGTCTCCAGGGAGTCTACAACCTGCAATTTGCGCTTGCCGTTTGGCATCCTAACACTAACCCGATATTTTCGCCGTTTCTCCAAGTTAGCGCCACAAACACACCGCTTCTTTCCAAGCTTGAATTCCTTTTTACAGTCGAGACATCTAACAAAAATGGCCATCCGAACCTCCTTTAGGGTGTGTAAATAGGGTGTAATCAGACCCCCTAAAGGTGTCTTTCAGGCCACTTTTGGACGGCATCGGTTCCCAGGTCGAGCGCCTCTGGAACCTACATGACCGCCCTATTCTCCCTTTAATTACAATTCCTTAAGAACTTCCCCCTGACACCAAACGGAAAAGCGCCTGTAGCTCAGCTGGATAGAGTGCCGGACTACGAATCCGTAGGTCGCAGGTTCGAATCCTGCCAGGCGCGCCATTTTTTTAAAAGGGGTTCAAGGTCTTTCCTTGAGCCCCTTTTTTGTCTGGTGGGTGCGATTACTCTTTAACTACCAATTCTACGCGCCGATTCTGTGCTTTCCCAGTAGTGGTTTCATTAGGCGCAATTGGTTTAGACTCACCATAACCAGCTGTAAAAAGGCGAGAGGAAGAGATGCCTGCGGTAACCAAATATGCTTTTACCGATTCATGTAAGGTGTCACTCGGTTTGAAACCTCGTGACGGATGGTTTGAAACCTCGGTTTCAGATCGTAATAAACAAAAACGCTAACTTTCATTGTTTATAGCAAAGGCCCTTTTGCCGATTAAAAACGCCTCCTGTAGCCCATGGATATATCAGAACCAATGTAAGGTGCCACATAGTTTGATCTATAGTTTATTGCGATATCTTTACTATACCAATTTATTATTTTTTGGAAAGGCGCTTAAGCATACCACCATATTCATTTATCAATGACTTCAATGGCTCGGCCCCTCTGTAGAAGACTTCAGAATCAAACCCATGTTTGGGTGTTAATCCAGTATATTTTCTTATTGCTTTCATCTCCTTTATAGGAACTTCTTTTGTCCAACCGGGAAATCCAATAGTACCTACCCTTTTTTCACTTGTATATCCCTCCCCTAAACCAAGCAGTTTTCGCCTCTTTTCAATCCTAATAACATCAATATAGTTCTTGTGCGGATTATCAATTTTGAAATTAAATTGAGATAGTATCGAATTAAGTTGGTGGTAGGTAATTATATAATATCTTTTATCAATATTTCGGGTGTTTTTTCTAAAATATTCTGACACAAAGTAAATCTCGCCATCATTATCCTTTTTATAGGGCCTGTACCTTCGGTATAAATCCAATTTATGATCTGCTACGCGGATTGCAATTTTTTCAAGCTCTTTATGTTTTATCTTAGGTGTTCTGTTCATCTTTTGTAAGTAATATAATACAGAAAGCATTGCTGTACGTTTATTGCAATCATGGAATGGGTGATTTTTTATCAATCCATAGAATAGCGTAGCCAGTCTTTCATACTCTGTTTTCCATTTATACTCTTCACCAAAAGATGTAACTTGTCGTGCTATAGCTGAGGACAAAAGATTTAAATCTCGTGGTCCAACACCACCTATGGCTTTTTCACCATCTCTTTCGTCATAAAAATAATCGACAATTGAAAAATGGGCATCAAGAACATCAACAATAGTTATTGCGCAAGAATCGAACTGTTCACATTCATCAGCACACAACTCTATCCATCTGTTGTATTCATTTCTAACATCTGGATTCACAAATTCCATTCAAGTAGTTCCTTAACTCTCCATATTACATTCAATAATTGTCTTCAGCCAAGATTATCCTAAAAATCTACAAACTTTTGAACGCAACTCATCTGATTTTTTTGTTTGACACTCCCAAATGATTAGGCATTCCCAGCCCAAATGTTCTAACTCAGATAGTTTTTTCTTGTCTCTTTCTATGTTTTTTACAAATTTTTCCTCCCAAAAAGCTTTCCTTGTTTTTGGCATTGTGGCCTTCTTACATCCTTCATGTCTGTGCCAAAAACATCCATGAACAAAAATGACCTTTTTGCGTCCTGGGAAAACTATATCTGGAGTTCCTGGCAGATTCTTTCGTTGAAGCCTATATCTATAGCCCAATGAATGTAGCAGCTTTCTAACTTTTATTTCAGGAGTGGTATTCGCGCCCTTTATTCGAGCCATCAGGGCACTTCTGAATGCCGAAGGAGGTGGGTCTTTAGTTAGCTTCTGTTCCTGGGGGGGCATAGTCTTCAATCGCATTAATTATATCAGATAGCCTATCTACAGTCTTTCTTTTTACCAAATAATCGTTATATGCAGCATATGCATCTTCTATAAGTGAATCGTAGAGTACTATCCTGGCATTTAGCGGGTTAAGTGTATCTTTCACCTGTTTCTTGCCACCTGGGCCATGCCATTCTTTGGGATACTCACTCAATAGGCAAATAAACTCAACGGGTTCATTATCTTTTTGCATCTTTTGAAGAATTTTCAACATTCCAGCTCTATATTTATTAATTTGTTTCGCTAGCTCATAAAGGTCAACCTTTCGACCAGGTCGTTTTAGTTCGATTATAACATGCTCCCCAGCTGTCTTTCTGTATTTTATATCAATTCTAGCAGATTTTTCCTTGGCCGTTAGCTTAGCTCCTACCGACTTAAATAATTTGCTTACTCGCTGTTCCATCACTGGTGGTGCGTCAACTCGCTCCCAATGTGGGTCAATCAACCAAAGGTGATCAAATATGTATTCTTGAATAACCTTTTCCAATGATTTCTTATCTACCTTTTCGTGAAGTGCCCTAATTACAGCAATCCTTTGCTGTACGATTTGCCCGTAAAGGTTGGCCTCTAATCCATCCAACTCCTTAAATATCTCCATAGCGGCGGGCAAATTTTCATCATCTATCTCTTCAAGTCTTTCCAAGTTTTCATTGCAGCGATAAAATTCAAATGCAAGTACCGAATGTTTTATAAGTTGTTTTTGTTCATCTATCTCGTCAGTTTTAAGCCTATTAATTTTCCCAAGCCACTTTTTTGCTCGAGGTCGTATTGCTTTGGGAAGACCTTTGATCCAATTGTTTACAGCTGGTATCTCGAGAGCTTTTCTTGCCCCTGCTTCAGTCCTCCATTCACTCCATTTATTTTGTATATGTTTTAGTTCATCTCCAATTATTTTTTTTAATTGAACATATCTCGGATCATCTTCAACAATGCGCTGCCTGCTGCTTGTGGCAGCATCCTCCTCACCATCAAGATCTAATTCGTCTACCTTTATCTCTCCAATCAGATAACTGGCGTAAACACCCCTTTCGGTATAATCAGCAAGTATATCCTCTTGAGCCATCTTTCCTCTTACGTATATGGCGATTCGGTTTAGATTATCACCTTCTTCATCACGTAAATTTCGACTCTCCTTTACTGTAGCTAGCCATCCTGAAATAGCAGGTTTTCGATTCTTAACAAAAGTTGATCGATCCTCTTTTTCCTCATGGTTTATACAGTTCTTGATAATTTCCTTTTGATCACCATAGGTCCATATATATTGTATTTTCTTATAATAATCTCGGTCTGAAGGTGTTATCTCGTCTTTATTTATATAGACCCTAAAATCATTGGTTGGCCCTATAATTGAAAAGCGTCTTGCAAGGCGTCTCCTCAACGCCATTGATGTCCCTAATGTCTGACGCCTTCTCAGCTTTTTGAGAATAATATGAGTACCCTGTTTGACTTTAATCGACTTAGTATCAATTGGATTGGGTTCATATGTACCTGATCCACTTTTTATTTTTTCTCGAATGTCTTCAAGTTTCATTCTGAAGGCATTTTTGTCTCCATTTTTCACAGTATAGACTTCGATAATATCAGCGATGGAGAATAGCGAGAGTTTCCCAATTCCCTTACGCCCCATTGGGGCTCTTCCTTTTTCTGTGAGTTCTCCTTGCTCGTCTCGCCTTCTATATCCAACCAGCAGGAATCTCTCATTAACTTCCTGACCAGTCATGCCGATACCATCATCCTTGATTTCAATTCTGTTGCTGGCACGGTCAGTGGTGATATCCACCCTCGATGCATCGGCATCCCAAGAATTAGCAACCACCTCTGAAAGAACAGATGGTACGTTACTATAGAGATTGATTCCTAAATGCTCCAGCACATTTAGGCTCAATTTCATGTTGTAATACGGCTTTGCCATTTGATTTGGCCCTTTTCAAATGATGTTTTATCGTCCTGGCTATAGCTTGTGCTAAGGCGACCGGTACGGCGTTCCCTATCATACGACCAATATGATTAATGTTTATTTTTTCCCCTGGTCCACAAAATTCATATTCGGAAGGAAAAGATTGTAGTATGGCACCCTCGCGAAGGGATAATGCCCTATCTTGCTCAGGATGTCCGAAACGACCATTGCCAAATCCATAGAATTGCGTGGTAATCGTTGGTGAGGGTTCATTCCATCCCATCCGGCCATATACTGATGAATACCCTTTGCCAGATTCGCGTTTATGGCATTTCGTAACGAGTTTTGGATTCCAATCTTTCCATGTACCTCCGGGTTTAGAAGCTTTTATTCTTCTAAGATTTATCTTCGATAGCCTGCTGCAACGATGCATCACATCATTGACTGAGGTTTCTCCCGATTCTATTTTTGAAAGATTTCCAATAGCATCCCTGACTGTTATGTAACTATTTTTAGAATGAGTTGGTTGCTCTAATCTAATCTCTCCAAGCAACGAAGCCAAAAGAACTAATCTGGTCCGGCTTTGCGGAACTCCATAGTCAGGGCAAAAAACATTCTTCCACCAAACGGAGTACCCAATATCTCTAAGAGTATTTACGAATCCTTTAAATAAAGACCCCTGCCTAAATTTCTCAAGCCGCGGGACATTTTCCATTGAGACTATTTCAGGCTTGACTTCGGATATCAAACGCCCAAAATGTTTTAATAAATTCCATTGAGGATCATCGTTTTTTTGATTGTAAAGGGAGAACGGTTGACAAGGCGCACACCCAACTAATATGCGTGGCACTCCATCAAAAAATTCGTTGTTAAGTTCTTTCCCAGATAGTTTCGATATGTCTCTGCTTACAAACGGGGCTTCATTGTTTGTCTCAAAAGCGTAACGACATTTTTCGTCGAGATCTATTCCGCATGCAATTGGGAATCCTTCCAAATAAAACCCGTGCGACAAACCGCCGACTCCGCAGAACAAATCAATTACAGAAGCTACTACAGAGCTATGTGGTGCCTTATTACGCGACCTGATTCGCTTTTTTATTCTCGGCTTAATCATATTCATTCATCACTAATCAGTGAACAAAATTAAGAGACCAAAATACTTGTGGCTTTTGGTCTCCTTGTTTGTTTTTACAATCGAATGTAGAGCAACTAAATGAAAACCAGAATACGGCTAAAATAGCATAAAATTTTCAATATATTAATCAAAAAATTAAAGTTGTCATAATGACACTCTACCGTCACTATTCAGCACGGCAGAGAGGGCCATTAGGGTTTCTAAACTAAATCTTCTATAAAACTTATTGAACGCAATGTAAAAAATATATGCTGTAATGCCAGAAGATACTATTAACCACACAGAAACTTCCATGGAGAATCGCCCTTCCATTGCGTGCCAGACGAATATCCAGAAAAACAGCACAAATATTAAAGTAACTGTTCTTGTGAATCCAAATAGTGCAACATAATTCTGAAATTTTGGACCATGAGTTTTCGAATTTTCGAGAGCGAAATGATAGCAATACCTAAAAAAGGAATTTTCGTTTAACCATTGCTCCCGATCAATTTCCTCCGGCAAGTTGTATAAAGCGAAAATGGCTTCTTTGATTGTTTGCTTCGAGACGTCGCTTACCTCTTTGATATACAGGTCTCTTAGATTCATCACGTAACCAAGGATCACATCAAAAAAGAAAACTGGGAAAATCAATAAACATACGAATATACGCGCTATTAATCGCCGAATTGTGGCCAACTTTGGTTTAAAAATACACTCTGATGGTTGACCTAATAAATACTTGGATGGATATCCAGACATCCAATTTGCATACTTTTCAATCGTGATGGAAGATACGAAACTAAGCAGATGTCCGAGAATATATGAAATTATAATAAATGGAATGTAGATGTCCTTTTCGAAAAAATTGATTGCGTTCTCCAAGGACTCGCGATTGAAACACTGACTCTCCGAATGAAAGTAAGCGAATATCAATAAATACAGAGTAATGGCACCAGGTATAAAGTATCCCAAGAAATCATAAAGAGAAAAAGGGTTTTGTCGGCTTTGCATCAATCTGTCTTTGTTATGTTTTTCCTAATTCCTTTAGAGCCTGCTCATCCATCTGTTAAGCTTGAGCTCACTTTCGATTGCTCAATGCTCCATTAGGTTGTCAATTGCGATCCATAAGGTTCAATTTGTTATGATGAGCTCCTTTGTTTTAGTACACAGATGCCTTGAAGAACTATACGATGTATCTACTGTTGTTAGTTTGAAGCTATCGAATACTGAACGCATCTTTCTATGATCATTTATACTCATTATGAAATGCGATTTAACTTTGGATAAACATTCGGCCAACTCAATAAAGTCGGATAACACAAAATTATGTTTATAATATGGAGCCTTATAATACGGTGGGTCAAGGAAAAAGAGTGTACCTGGCTTATCATAAGTTTTAAAAAACTGCTGCCAGGGAAGATGCTCTATAGTAACGCCGGCAAGTCTGAGATGAACCTCGGACAGTTCCTCCTCGATTCTGAGAAGGTTGATACTCGGCCGCCTCATCGGAGACGCCCCATAGGTCCTGCCCCGCACCCGACCGGCAAAACACTGTCGTTGAAGGTAATAGTACCGGGCAGCCCTCTGGATATCGGTCAGCCCACCGGCTACCTGCTGACGTTTCCAATCCTCGAACATTTCCCTCGAGGCCAGCAGCCATTTAAATTGTTTTAAAAATTCCTCCAAGTGGTTTTGAAGGACCCGGTAAAAACAGATCAGATCAGAATCCAGATCGTTGATCACTTCGTACTTGGATGGTTCTTTCCTAAAAAATACCCAAGCTGCCCCTGCGAACACCTCGCAGTAGGCCTTATGCTTGGGCATCATTTCGATAATGGTTTTTGCCAGTTTGGACTTACCACCGATATACGCGATAGGGCTGTTCATTGGGCGCTCCTTGTGACGATCCATTTCAATATGGTAAAAGCCCCTTGCTCGGATCCGAGCACTGGGGGCCGTCCATTTTGGATGTGGGGCTGCCTTGAACAGCTCTTCGCCCGGGAGGGTGTTACAGCACCGTCCCGGGTGGCCTCCTTTCTACTACACCACCATATCTGGTATTTCCCTCCCCTATTGTTTCCGGATGAACGTGACAGAAATCATGTTGTAATATTGGACTGCCGAACTATTGCTGCCGAATGAATATCCAGACAATCTCAAGGGGACGTCACCATCGCCGGTGACAAAAACAAACCCACCGAACTGCTGGCGATCGGTCTCGCCGGCGGCCACATAGTTTTCGATTTGAAACCCCGCATGGGGCCCACCCACAAAATAGACGGTACCCGTACCGTATGGTTGGGCAACGATGTATCTGTTGTTGC
Organism: uncultured Desulfatitalea sp.; assembly: GCA_963668675.2. Taxonomy (GTDB): domain Bacteria; phylum Desulfobacterota; class Desulfobacteria; order Desulfobacterales; family Desulfosarcinaceae; genus Desulfatitalea. The sequence goes on from CAXXMB010000001.1 coordinate 1,023,847, forward strand.
CGGCCGTTGCTCCCTTGGTGCATTCGATGGCCACATTAATGAAAAAGACGTCACCGGCATGCAGACCCGTTAGGGTGGTGAGATTCACCATGGTGGTCATGGAGCTGGTTACAGAAACCGCCGAGGTGTTGTTCTGGGTCTCATAACTCGGATTATAGACTCCCAGGGCCCCCTCGATGGTATCCAATCGGGCGATATCATCACTGGCCGCCGGGGCACTGACCTTAGCCCGGCCGTCGGCATCTCGTAGAATGATGCGGCTGGCGGTGGCGGCACTGACAGCACCGTGGACGCTGGTCTCATTGGCATGTGCGGTATCGGCATCGGCCCTGGCCGTCGCCTCGGCTTCGATATTCCCCTGTAGGGTCGTATCGGCATTTGCTCGAGCAGTGGCTTCGGCCGCGATCGCAGCGATATTCTCATCCGACTGGGCATCGGCCCATTTGAGCCACCGGTCGACCAGGCGCCAGTACCAGTTAAAATACTGGTAAGGCGGTTTTTCCTGTTGAACCCAGCCCTGCAGCTTTTTGGCCGCGGACGGGGCGATGTACTTTGCCGGATCGTCGTCTGTGATCCAATCGATATGTCCATCGGTGGGTTTGACTGCCATTTGCGGCTCCTTATTGGGTCAACTGGATGTAGGCGAACTCGCCCCCTACTCCCGGATCGTTATAATCTCCAAAGCCCAACACATCGGGATCATCCGGATCGAACCCGAACGCATTGGTCGGGGAGAATATGATGGCTAAAAAGTCCACCCGGACGCCGGCAGCCACCACCTTTTGCATCAGGTTGCGTACGAACTCGGATAGATCCCCTGCGATGGGCGTATCAGAATACAAATCGATCTGAGCCGTGTGGGTTTCGATAATCTGAACGCGATCGGCCTGGGCGATGAGTCTCCAGACATTGATCACATCCTCGACAGTCCCGTGGGAGACATTCTTTCCGATCTTGGCTTTGAGCAAGATCCGATAAAGAGCATCCTCCCAGCCGATCCTGGTCAAACCGACTATGGACCCTATGCGATCAAGCTGGAGGCCTTCAGCGTTATCGATATCCAGGCGATCGTAAAACTCATAGGCGGCATCTTCCAAATCCTGGACCTGCTGGCCGAATAGGATCTCGATCAATGACGCCAATCGAGGACTGTCCTTGTACTGCTGAAGCAGGCGCCTCTTAGCTGCATCGATATGGTCTGTGATTTGGACGATCATAGGTGCGTCACCGTGATATTTGCCGCGTCCCACTGGGACATCTCGACATCGCCACCGGCGCCGTCATCGATATCCACATTGTCGTCTGTGATGGGGCTTGCCGAGGTACCGATCCTGACAACCACGTCCACTATGCCTTCCACTCCAGCCAACTGGGAGATCAGAGACGGATAGACGATCACATCGGCGCCGGGCCCTAAAGAATTCCCCCAGGTGACGATCTTATCTTTGATGTAGTCGTCGCCGTTGGCCGGATAGTCTGAGGTGACGGTCAAATCGAGCTCGAGATAGATGGCCACCTGGGTGGGACGGGTAAACCAGCAGTAGTGGGTAAAGCCCTGGCTGTCAGTCACCTGGACAGAGATCGATCCATAAGGTTCAATCCCTGCGGGCTTAGCCTTCAAAAAGATAGTGTCGGCGATCTCCTGATCCCGATCGGTGCTGCCGCCTGCCTGGTAGACCACTACTTCAAAGCTCTTGCCTGGCAATCCCCTGGCATCGGTGGTCAAAGTGTAATTTTCAAAGACGATGACATGCTCGATGGGCACTTTGGTGGTATCGGAGTTCAATGCCAAAATGGCACTTCGGATCGCCTCCACCGGGCCCGATTGGCTGAACTGAAGGTTGCCGTTTCTTCGAATTCTAAGCTGGGCGTCAGTTTCAAGATCGCGACCGACAATGGCCGGAAGCGGATTGGTGACGGTGTCCAGGCCGGCAATGGGCGTATCGATCTGGGTCAAGGTATCTTCGATCACCTCAATGGGACCGGTCTCCAGGGCGATGCAGTCGACCAGGACCGTTCCGCCTGCCTCGATGGTCACCTCCTGCTCGGTTTTGAATCTGGCATCGGGATTGTCCGCCACAGAAAATATCACCCCTGCCGGAACGATTGTCCCCGCGGTACCGGAAAGCTCTACCTCTTCTATCCTGCTGGCGATGGCAGGAAGCCTGGCATGACCAGTTAAAGCGGCGGCAAGATCCAAACTTACCCCTTCAGCGGTCGACGGATACTGGGCGTTGTAGAGATCGGAGAGAAGCTCCCATAAAAGTGCTTCACGTTCGGAGAAGATCCCGATCAGTTGGCCGAAGACGCTCTGGGCGGAGGTGTTGATCTGGGCGCCGAACGTTACCCGAAGGGCGGTCTCAAGCTCCTCCTGGATATCGGCAAGGGTCTTTATCACCAGCCCATCGGCTGTAATTCCATAGGTCACGGCAGCACCTCATTGTATGTGATCACGGCACCGGTATCGGCCACGGCCTTAAAGAAGAGCTTTAACTCCCTTGTGCCGGCATTGATGGCCAGATCGAACTCGAGCAGTTCCACAATTCCGGGCGTATTGATGATTTCGGCTTTAAAGACGCTGTCCAGAATGACCGGATCCGGGTTTTTGACCATCACCTGCTGCAGATAGGGAACACCCACCCGAAGATCCAAAAACCACTCGCCCATAAAAGTCTTAAGACGCTGGGCCAGGTGCTGACGGATCCCATCGGCCTGGTCGACCAACAAAAGATCGGTGGCGTCGGTCGAAAGATCCCAGCTGGTATCGTCTAAGAGAAGATCCATCTATTCCAGATCTCCCTGGCCGCTTATAGCCCCGGACATACTGTCGACAAAGGTGCCCGGCGTGGCATGGCCGTTGGTTGTGATGTGATTGACGATGGCGGTGCAGATCGTTTGCCAGAACTGTCGCACCAGGGCCTGCTCAGCGGCATTTAATGGGGCCCCGGCTGCGGCCAGGACGGCATCTGCCACCTCGTTTCCCATGCCGGTACCGCTCATGGCCATGTGTCAGCTCCTTTTAATGGTGCCCAATCGGGCCTTATCGTCCTGGAAGTTGGCTATCGTGGAAGCGATAAATGGCGATGCCCCGATGGAGGTGATCACCTTGGCTGCGATCAGATGATCGAGCACGCTCTCAACTATCGTTAAAAACTCTTCGCTGGCCCCTTCGATGCTGATCTTTCCGTCCGGTGAGAGCTCGACTCGCATCTTGTCGTTTTGAAAGACCGCATTTTCAGCGCTGGTACCCGAAAGCGCAGCCCCAAAAGGATGCACCCCAGGCACAAATATGGCGTCAGAAAGATGGTGATGACGCGGATCCTTGGGGCCCACGATCTGCCCGGATCCCTGGAGCCAGCCGTCCAGGGACCGCTCGCAAAAGATCGCCATGCCCAGATCGCCCTTTTTAAGCGGCAGATGAAGATATGAAGCGCCGCCGGCAGCCGACGGCCACTGCACAGGAACATCGGTCACCACGGGAAGCTCGGTCTCTTGTGCTTCGACCTTGTAGCGCTTTTTCAAAAGCGGCTTGATGTCGGCCTTCTGTTTTCCCGCATCGTACTTTTCTACCCGGGCGGGAAGACAGACATGGAGATCGTAAAGGTGGGCGGCAATCGCCTCCTTTAGAATCTGAGCCAGGCTCTTATCTTCCTTTTGTGTCGTCATATGGCCACCGCCTTGCCGCTGGCGTAAAACGCCTGGCCGTGGGTGTCTCCGGCAAAGGTCACTGTCCGAAGCTTATAGATACCATCCACCTCCCGGCTTTGGATCTGTACCAGGCGCCCGGGCACCAGCTGGGGTTGGATCAAGGACTTAAACTCCACCCCTACCCCGCCATCGATCTCGCGTTTGACGGGGGATCCCACAAGGCCGGTCTCAGCGGTCAACAAAACCGCCTGAAGACCGCTGTCCTGGTCTTTGGGAAGGACCTGCAAAGTGTTATCCTGGACCGACCACTCAAGGTTCTGCTTGGCGGTCAGCTCATCCATCACCTGCTTGCTGCCGCCCGATACGGCGATCCCGGTCTGGGCCTTGTCCGATGAGATGCCCAAAAGGGATCCCATCACCACCTTGCCCTGGTCGACAAAGCTTTGGGCCACATCGCGAATCACCTGTTTAAGATCAGAACCGGGCGCATAGCTCTTATCGATGTGGGCCGATCGCAAGGCATCGGATCCATCTCCGCACTCGACGGTGGTCACCCAGTCCGGGCCCTGGCGGGAGATGTATGCCCGGGTGATGTCCCCATAAAAGAGCTGCTCGATGTTTTCCCCATATCCCACCTCGAGAATCACGATCGCCTTTTCTCTTTCGGCAAGCGCCCTTCCCTCGGGGCTTAAGTTGAAGATGGAGATCTTGGCCGTATTGGGATTGGACTCGGAAGTCTTTTCCACCTGGAAGATCACTCTTAAGCGATCGAAGCGGACTTCATCGCCTCCCTCTTTACTTCCCAGGGTGACGGCCACATATCGATTCCAGAGGCGCTCCATCAGGCCGCCTCCTCGTAGATCAGGACCACATCGCTTCCAAAGTCATCCCTTGCCGGTTCTCTGTAGGCCTCCACCCAGTTCATGGCAAAAAGCTTTCCAGCGGGGAATCGGTCGTCTGCGTACTGGGCTAAAAGATCCACTCCCAGTCTCACGGCCACACCCGACACCAGTGGATTGGCGGCCGCATCGGCCAGATCGAGCGTCCAGTGACTGGCCCGGGAGTTGTAACGCAGGCGCATACGATAAACGGTGCCATCAAGCTGCACCGAAAAGCTCTGGTGGGGCACATCCATGGTCAACGGCAGTTCAAGGTATGCCATCAGTTGTTCCCCCAGATCAGACGATAGGCCCAGGAGGAGGCCTTGGATGATTTGCCGGTATCGAGCACCTGGCCCTGCTTGGTCCCCTGCTGCTGTTCGACGGCCGAAAGGTCCTTGACCTCATCGCTTTTGGCCGCTCTGGGGATCGAGACCTTCTGTCCGGATATGATCGACACCTGCCGAAATGAGGCTTTAAAAACCAGCGCCCCGGCATTGGCGGCGTTGCGGGGAGCGGTGAACCGTTCCATCACCATATTATTATAGGTGGCAAGCCCGGCGATGATGGTTAGGGGAACCCCTCCCGCATAGATCTCTTCAAATATGTCCAGGGCCGCCTTGGAGGGCTTTGCCGATCCGGATAGGGCCAGATTGCCCATAAAGACAGTGCCGGCCGTTGCGATGGTGCCGGCAGCGCCTCCGATCCGGCTGCCGATAAATCCGGCCGTATTTCCTATAATGGTACCGGTTAAATTGATGGGATTGTCGCTGACGATCCCTTCGAGCTGCAGCGTGCGCCCCCTTTTGATCACATGGTCTGCGATCTGGGATCCGTCCTCCACATCGTGCAAAGTGGCCTGGGCCTCGAGGCTCACCTCTTCGGCCGAGGTGCAGTCGATCTTTAAAAGCGTGCGGCTCTGTCCGCCGTCGCTGTATTGGATCGTCACCCGCCTGGGAATGATCCGATCAAAGATCTGCTCAAAGGCCATTTTTAGTACTCCACCAGAGGCTCTGTGGCCAAAGAGGTGTCGCGCAGCATGCGGGCGATGCCGTCGGAGACGCCCTGCTGCACAGCTCTCCCGACCGCTTCGGGGGGCGTCCCCTCGGGCACCGTAACCGTTACAGGGGCATTGACCCGCACATCATTGACCTTGGGCACCGGATAGTAGGTGATGTTCGATCCGCCGGCAGGCGCCATGCCCACCATCTGCTGGGCGGCGCCGATGGCGCCGGAGACCTTGTCGCCGATCGTATCTTTAGCCCCGGATATAAAGCCGCGCACCCGGTCAACGGCATCGACGATCGGCTGGATCTTTTCCATCAGCCAGGCCACGTAAGGCTCTATGGCCCGCTTGGCAGCTGCAAGTGCTGCGGTCAGGGCGCTAACGATTTTAGACGGCCACTCGACGATCCAGCGCCCGGTGACAAGGTCCATAAAAAAAGAGAGCGCCGTCCGGGCCGCTTCGAATGCTCGCGGGAACTTCTTTTCGAAGGCGTCGAGAATCACCCCGGTCACAGAGTCTTTCCCCTGAAAATAGGAGATGATGTCCTGCCAGATGACGATCAAGGCTGCCACGGCCGCACCGATCAGAACCGGTATGGCGGCCACTTTCAAATTGGCGATCAGGGCGGCGTTTCCCATAAGACTGATGGCCCGGGTCAATGTCGCCAGGCCCATGGCCAAACTGCCGATCGCAGACAGTACCTGAAACCCCGCAAAGAGCCCGATGGCCCAGGCGGCCGCCTTTGCCATCCGTTCGATGCCTCCAAAAATCTCTGCCACATCGGCGAGCATCCCCACCACCAGGCGCCCAGTCCGATAGAGCCATCTTAAAAGCGAGATGGCGCCCTGGAGCGTCTTTTCTACGCCGCTTTTAATGATCTGCCGGTTGATAAAAAACCATTCCCGGAACTGCACCATCAGTTCGGAGAAGATGGGAAGCAGTTTCACCCCCACTTCGTTTCTGATACCGGTGATGATCAGTTTGGTGCGGGTAAGGTTGTCGTTGAAAGCTTCGGCGTTTCTCGCATCTTCTTCTGCAATCACAAACCCAAGCGATTGTGCTTCTTTTCTCATGGCCAAAAGGGCGTCTTTACCGTTTCGGAGCATATTGACCATGCTCACCCCTTCGGTATCAAAGAGCTTAAAGGCTAATGCCACCCTTCGACTGGGATCCTCGATGGCGGCCATCCCTTCGGCGATATCGGCTAAAAGATCTTCGCTTCTTCGTACCCTTCCCTCACTGTCGGTTAAGACCACACCCAGCTCTTTAAAGGCGTCTTTGGCCACACCGGTCCCTTTGGCCGCCTCTGCCGCCCTTCGGGTCATGCGCTGAAGGCCTGTATCAAAATTCGCCTGGGCCACTCCAGAAAGCTCAGCCGCATAGCGAAGCTCCTGGAGCGCTTCGATCTGGACGCCCAGCTTATCGGCCGTCTTGGCCGCCTTGTCGCCCGCATTGGCAGTGGACCTTGCCATGGTGTAGAGCATGCCGGCAGAGGCAATAGCGGCGGCTCCCACGGCCAGAATCAGGGTCTTGGTCTTTCTTAGGCCCCGATCGAGCTCGGTGAGCCCTCTATCGTCGACGTCAAATCCGATGCTGACAAATAGGTCGCGAAGCTTCATTGGCGCTTTGGCTTTTCCTGGGCCCTTTCCCGGGCCTCGTGCTTGATATCCAACGCCTCGTGGGCGTCGGCCAGATCATCGATGGACCAGAAGGTCTCTATCTCATGCAAGGTGGCGATCCGCTCGATAACCGGCCGCCACAGGTACCAGTTGATGTTTACGATGCCGGGGTCGTACCCGCCCTGGGAAACAGCACGCTTAGGTCGGGCACGGCGGCTAAAAAATCGCCGTACTCCACTTTTAAGGCCTGGCCCACCACCTTAAATAGGTGCGGCAGCCTTCCGGCAAAGTGGGCATCGAACTTTTTTGAGACCTCACCGCTGCCCACATGAATCACCTGGGAGAGCAATTCGTCTATGATCGCCTCCACTTCGTTTTCGTCCAGGCGATCGCAAAGGGCTGTGACGATCAAAGAAAGATCGATGTCGGCCTCCATCACCGCCTTAAGATCGACCTGGCCCGATTTGGTACCGTTTAAAGCTGCCCCCAGGGGCGCTCCAACGATCTTTACGATCCGGGTCATTAGCTTTAAAGAGCGCTTGGGAGGCAGCTGGCAAAAGGTGTACTCTTCACCGTCGATCATCACTTCCACGGGATTTCTCATTTAGTTGCCTCCCACGGTCATCTCGACGATGCTGCCCTTTACCATCCATTCACGCTCACCCGACTCTTTGCCGTACTCGCTGTCGGCAGGCTTTACCACCGTGCCCTCGGGCATCACGTGAAGGGAGTTTCCCGAAGCGTCCTTTACGATGCAGGACAACAGCCCCCCGGCCACAGAAAAAGCGGAAAGCACAGCGTTGTCCTGGCTGGTCTGGGGAAGCGTTAGGGTGATGCCTCCCAAGCGATTGAGGTTTTTGGTGCGGGTCACCTCTCCCGATGTGCCGGCGTTAAAGGTCCAGTCGTCTTCGTCTTTTGCCACCCGGATCGTGTTCCAGCTTTTGATGATGGTGCCGCCGACGATCACGCTCACCTGGCCCGGGTCATAGGTTCTAACTTCGTTCATCTGCTTCTCCTTGGTTGGAGATTATTTTTTAAAGGGTCAAGCGGCCCACGATGGCTGTTTTATGGACGGCACCCGCCAGTTGGGCGGTAAACTTCACATCGTTTAAAAAGCGCTGGCTTTTCTCCAGCGGATCCACATCGGAAATGGCCGGCGATGTGATCACGATGGAGCCTTCCACCAGAAGGCCGGCGTCGACCGCTTTTTCCAATCGGTAGCGAAGCTCGTTTTCTACGACTGCGATGCCCTGGGCGGTAAAAGGGATCTTGACGGCGTTTACCATGCGAAAGAACACCCCTTCTGCGATCCTTGCCTGGAGCCAGTCGGTGCCGCGGATGATGTCGATAAATTCGCCCGAGGCCATCACCGCAGCCGAAGAGATCATGTTGATGCCGGCGACCTTTTCGTAGTAGTTGCAGTTTTTGCCCTGAAGGTAGGTCACTTCGGTGGGTGTCAGATCGTCGACTGCGACACCGGCAAGGGTTTTAAACTTCCATGTGATCGATCCGGGCGCTTCGGGCAGGCACCGTCCCATCCAGGCCGCCTCGGGATAGTTTTCATGATCGGTGCTGTACATTATGGCCGTACGCTCATAGGCGGCCGTTTGAAGCGTTGAGGCGATATCGTCGGTGGCGCTTGTGATCATCGATTCCTGGTCGATGCTCCCGATATAGATCTTGTTCCTCGATTCGATCCATGCAGCGGCCGCTGCGATATCTGCCAGCTGGGCCGCTTCGTCTCCCTGGCGGGTTAGAATCAACGCATACCAGTCACCATAAGCGGCCTGCATGGCGGACAGCTCATCGCCCAGGACTTCCGCCGTGTCCCGATCGCCGATCACCACCTGTTCGGGGCTTACCTCCTGTGAAAAGAGTGCATTGGCCGCCTTCCACTGCTCGGAGGTGGTCTCAAAGTCGACCTCAACGGCCTCGATGTTGTTGTAGACCCTGTAGCGGTCGGTAAACTCAGTCAGGGGGCCAAAGATCAGCGCCGTGCCGAACCCGGCCTGGGTGATCTTGGCCGTCTCGCGGGTGATGTTGACCTGTACGATGTCTGCTAATTGGGTGCCCATGGGGTTGCTCCTCTATGTTTCGATGTCGATGATTTGATCGGTCGTAACGCTTTCTACCTCTCCTGTGACCCGTACCCTTCTAATCTCGCCCGGCACGTCCTCGATGGGATCCGGATAGGAGATCAAAAGATCAAGGTTTGCCCGTGGTTCAAAGATCGTATCCAAAAGCTCGGTCACATTCTGGGGGCCTTCGGTACCCCAGACGGATATACTCGCCTGCTGCAAGATGCCCTGAAAGCTGGGTAGTTCGATGGCGTTTGCGATCTGCTGGGCCCGGACCAGGGCGTCGTCTGCAAAGATCTGGACATTGAGCGTGGCCCGCTTTCTAAAGCCGTAGCGATAGGTATCTTCGGCAGCGTAGCGCTCTCCGGCCGGGCCGATATTTTGGGGCCCGGCGATCACGTCCAGGACGATAAAAGGCGCACCGGGCTTTTTCCCCTTCTGATTGGCCCAGATGACCGTGGCATCGGTGTGGACTGCCTGGATCCAAGCGACCAAAGCGTCCTCTATGGCAATCGGCAGCCGCTGCATCACTGGTCCTCGATGCGCATCAGACGCGCTTTAAAGTGGGCCTGGCCAAACCTATTCCAATCTTCCACTGCCTGCACCTCGTAGCGGATCCCGTCGGCCCGGGTGACCGTATCGCCGTTCGCCAAAGAAAAGGCGGTGTAGATCTTTAAAACCTGGCGCTCTCTTTCTCCTTCGGAAAGAAGCAAAAGCTCTTTTCCGTTTAGCGGCTGGATGTTGCCGGCAGCCGTGAACTCCTCATCAGCGCCTGCCACAAAGCGTCCATTAATGTAACTTCCGGCGCCGGCTCTGGTGACGGTGATGGCTTCGATAGAAAGCTTCATGAGTTCACCCGGCTTACGACCGACTGGCGAAGGCGGCCCAGATCGTTTAAGGGCTGGGGCCAGTCTCTTCCGCGATCGCGCTTGGCCTGGGCAGTTGAAGGAGCATTTGCGACAAAAGGCGAGCCGCCGGCCAGGATCTTGGCTTTGACTTTGCCCTCGAACCAGAGGCCCAGGCGTTTTAAAAAGGTCTTTTTATCCAGTCTACCCGTTACGACCTTTACTTTGGCCGCATCGACCTGGTCGCGGGTCTCATCTTTTTCTTCATCCAGGGTGGAGCGTAAAAACGAACGTTGGGGGATCTTGATGTTGTGGCTCTTTCCGGCCCGGTCGGTGCCGAACTCGTTTGTAGCAGCGATGATCACCTGCTCGGAGTCTTTCTCTCCAAAGATACCGATGTCGACCGATCCGTGCAACTTTTTCACGCGGCGGGCAAACTCCTCCATGCCGCTGTCAGAGATATGGATGTCGGGTTTGATCATGGCGTCACCGTCATAAAGCCGGCAATGGTGCCGTGTCTGATGCGGTCATATTCGCGACCATAAACCGTTTCGCTATAGTTGCCGGACTCTGCGGCCGCATAGGTTGTGGCCACATCCCCTGTTCGCTCGGATGTGATCTCACCGCCCTTATCCGCCCGGACAATCAAAGTGAGCTTGTGGGCCACCAGGTATCTTTGGGCCATCTCCTGCTTCTTGCCCCAGTTGGGGCCCACCTGAAGCGCTGCATCCGAAAGGGCGGTATCCCAGGCCTCCTGGGATACCGCAGCCAGCTCGGGTGCGATGGCTAAAACAGCGCTTTGGGTGGTGTCGGCCATTTACTCCTCGTTGTGCTCCTTATTCTCCTCGATTTTTCGGATCTCTTCTGCTTGGCGTTCGATGGCCTCCATTACGGTCTTTCGGGCACCACTTTTTCTGCTGTTTTCCGCTTGGGCGTAGCTTTCCAAAAGCTCCAGGGTCATGGCCCCTTCGATCAGCTCAATGAACTCATCGGCGTTGAGCTTTTCAGGTTCCATGGGAACATCCGGCTCTTCGGTGCCGATGGGCTTTAAAAAGGTGCTGTAATGGGCCATGCGTTTTTCTCCGGCCTCTTTCTGGACGGCGCCCCACACATCGGCATCGATGGTGTTCTGACCGGGGATAAAAGAGAAAGTGCCCTTTTTCTTTCCCAAGACGTAGGGCATGTGGGTGATGTTGGCTTTTTTATTAACGACGATCATCGCTGATCTCCTTTTGAGGTTTAAGGGGTGGGCGGCCGTTTCGGTTCAGGCCGCCCTATCGCATGATGGCACCTGCTTGCCGTTGCGTTTTTAAATCCCGGTGAAAAACAAAAAGGCCAGAGGGTATCTGACCACAACGCCTCCGATGCGAGACTCTCCGGGCACGATCAGCTCAAGCCCGCGCTCTTGCATCGGGTAGGTTTGAAGCTCCATGGGGATCCTCAGCTCAAAGTTTTCCCGGCTCTTTTCATAGCAGACCGCCCCGTCTTCGGTACCGCCGGTAAAGGCGCTGGTCAGCTCGGTGTAGAGCGGCTCGATGGTCGAAAGTCCGAATGACTTGGGGTTGTTCAAGATATGATCCAGGATCGTCGTATCGGACAGATCGCTTCGGGGTGTTGCCGCGATGATGTCGTACTGGGTGCTTGGAAGCAGAAGGGTGTCCGGCTTGTGCACCCCTTTGCTCTGGTTTTTGATGGTAGAGACCATCGATCGGATATCGGTCATGATCTCGGCTGCCGTTTTGCTGGCCCAGTCCGATGTGCCCCCGCCACCATTGGGAGCTGCCAGGGTCGGGATGTTGGGATTGTCCAAAAAGCCGGCGATCCCTGTGGTGGGATCCCCATGGAAGGCGATCTGGTGCTCTTTTTCCCGGATTCCCCTTCGCTGGGCGGCGGCCTTTTCGGTCTCAAGCGATACGCCTGCCATCATGGCGGCTCTGATCTCCTGGTGGTTGTAGCCGACAGAAAGGCCCAGCGATCGCACCGCTTGGGTGACGCTCGTACCGTACACATCGGCACGGGGAAGATCCTGGGCGTAGTCAGTGATCACCTTGGCCATGCCCACACGGCCGTACATGCGGTAGGTAATTGCTTCGGCGCCCGGGTTGTCGCGATTTGATACCGGGATCAAGGCCCGGTAGACGAGTTCGCGCTCTTTAAAGCGATAGATCTCAGCTTCCAGGGCCTCGAGCTCCCGGGTAATAAAAAGCGCGGCATTCTGGTCGATGGCATCGAGCACATGCCTGACAGCGTCTAATCTGATCATTTTGCTTTCTCCTGGTTAAAGTAAATTCAAAAGCCGTTTAAATGGCTGTTACGGCAAGTTGAGATCCAGAAGGGCCAGGGCCCCGGCCTCGGCGTCGGACACAAACTTGGCCCCGGGCAGCGCCACCGCATCGGTACCGTCGGCATCGGACCGGAAAGCACCGAGTTGCTCGGCGCCGGCCGCCACAAAGCGGACAAACGCTTCACTCTCGGCCGTCACGGCATCTTCCACCGGTACCCAGACGCGGCCCTTTTTGATCACCGACATGGGATCCCCGTCGGCATAGCCTTCGTTTTGCGGCTGGGTGTGGGAGCGAAGGGTAACTCCCAATCCGACTGGCCCGGTCACCTGGGCCGATGCCGTGGGTAAAGCTGCCTGGCCTTCGGCAGCGCCCTTGGTGACAAAAACGCCGAAGGGAACAACATCCCCTTGGGCATTTAAGCGCGTTACGATATCGCTGGTACCGATGTCGGCCAGCTGGCCTGCCAGGCCCTTTTCCATGTACTCGTTGACTTGGGTTTGCATGCTCATCTCCTGGGTTGAAATTAAAAAGAAAAGTCTTGCCCCTGGCTACTCCTTCTCTGCCAGAGCCTGGCTCTTTTTCATGAACTCGGCCCGGTGGTCGACCTTGCTTTGTGTTCTGGCCTCTTTGGCGTCTTTGATTACCCGGGCAAGGCCGGCTGTGCCGTTTTCGTTTTCAGCCGCATCGAGCAGCTCAACCACCGAATCGAACCGGGCGTTGATGTAATCATCGCTGCGATCGTCAGCCTTGAACTCGGGCGACTGCTTCTGGATCACCGCCACCTTGACCTCCTTGTCGGAGAGCCCGTCGGTGGCAACTTTCACCTTGGTGGCGGTCTCTTCCAGGGCCTTGCGATCGGCGATGATCTTCTGGATCTTCTCTCCGGCCGGATCCGATAATTTCGCGTTGTCGACCTTGAGCTTTTCGACCTCTTCGGTGAGGGTGTCGATCTTGGCCTGGTCCTCATCGGCCTTTTTGGTGAGTTCGACGATGCGGGCAGCCCGCTCGCGGATCACCTCCACCGCTTCGTCGAGCTTGGCGGACAAACGATCTAGGATCCCCTGGGCCTGCTCGGGAACTTCAGCCTCGATGGCGTCCATGTGAAAGCCGTCGATCTTAAGTGCTTTGCGGATAAACTTGATCATTTTCTTCTCCTCTGGTTGGGTGTCGAGTTTGAGTTTTACGTTGTGACCCGCCCTTCCCCTGGGCACGATGCTCAGATGGTTGTAGCGGATGTTTTTCTGCACGGCGTCGTAATGCCCCTCGCTGGGGTGCTCTCCGGAGATGGGCAAAAGTTCGGCATCGTATCCGCAGGAAAGCTCCACATCCTTTCCCTGATCGTGGCGCTCGAGCACGTAGGCCACCACGGCCTTATCCATGATCTTGACTGCCACCGAGACGAACTCTTCATCGTGGGTGACGTTTTCTCCGGTGATGCCCACGTTCAATCTCCGGTTGTTGTCCACGGTGACACGCCGTTCTTCCGGGTGTTGGAAGGTGACCGGGATCAATGAAAGCGTTGATAAAGATTCAGGAGCAAAGACCTCTTCTGGGCTTCTAAGCTCTCTTACGGTCTGGCCGCGATCGTCGGTGTAATCGAAGACACCGGCACGGGTGACATTGGCATCGCATGTCAAAAAGCCTTCGGGAGTGACCTGGTAGCGGTCGTTTTTGATAGCATCGAGCTTAACAGTGATGGTGCGGATCATTTTGCTTTTCTCCTGCTAAAAACTTCTCTTTTGGCAGCCTTCGTTAAAAGCCCCTGAGAGGCCGAATTCAGAGGCCTCTTTTTGGCCCGTCCAGGTACTCGCGTCGAAACTAGTTAAAAACGTGGTCGCCGATTTAAAAGCGGTTCCGATTATGTTTCTTCTCTTGCCCAAGTAAATCTCCTAAGCCGCTTCAGAAACCGGCACCGAAATGAACTCTTCGAGTACAGGTTCGGCCGTGCAGCGGCACTGAAAATCTTCTCCCGGGTGACCGGTAACAGGCGGATCGTCCCATCGGAACGTTTTGCCATCATTTTGAAGATGAGTGGCCCGGCTCGCCCCGTCTTTGACCGCCCGCCAGATGTATTCCTCCACCCCGACTTCCTTTTGACGAAGCTCGGTGAGCTTGCCGTTTAGCTTTGCCACCTGGTCCCGGGCGATGAACTGTGCCCTTCGTTTGGTGATTTCCAAGCGTTCCCCAACTGCCTTTGAGATGGTGCGCAGGCTGTCGCCGGCCTCGACCCTGGTCATCAAAAGGGTTTGAAGGTCGGTAATGCCCTTATCGGTGATGTCTTTGATCAATGAGACGTTGCCGGCCACAAAGGCGGAGAGCTTATCGACCAGCCAGCGCTCCTGGCGCAGGACCGGGATCCCAAGGACGGTTGAGAATTGCCGGTCGACCTGGGTGCGGTTAAATTGCGATACCCGCTCGCCATGGGATTGTGCGGTATCGGCAGCCGCATCCTCGGTGACAACGGCGGCCACGTTCACCCGGATCCCGGCAAAGACCCTGCCGATCATCTCACCGTAGGAGACATCTTTACGGATGCTGTGATCGGCGTCGGTGCGAAGGGCTTCGTCTCTTTCTTCGATGATCCGGGGAAGATCGGATTTGACCATCTCGCGTACCGCTTCGAAAAAAGGTGCAGTGATGCGAAGCAAGGCCCGCTCGTACTCACGCTCAAGGCCATGGGGATAAAGCTGACGCGGCGGCTTTCTCTTTCTGGGCAGACGGCGTCCGGTACTTTTTACAGCTGCCCGGCGGGCCCGGATGGCGGCGATCTTTTCAGAGGGTGTCATCTGGCACCTCCTGTTCGGTTTCTCCGCCGTCGCCAGCCGGGATCCTGGTATCCGGATCGATTACCGTTTCCATGCTGTAGCCATCGGGACCGAATCGGGAGACGGCCACTTCGGCCGGATCAAGCACGCCGTTTGCGATATAGATCTGGTCGGTCTCGGATACGATCTTGCGGGTCTCGGCCAGTTCCTTATCCGTGGGCTGCCAAAGCGGCGAAAACTCAAACGACCAGTCCTTTTGCTTGACCTTCTGTTCGGATAGCAGCAGCTCGATAACCCGGGTGACCGGGGCCCGCAGGGTCTTTTCCTGAAACGCTTTGACCCCGTCGTAGTAGTCCCGGGTGGTCTCTTCGGCGCCGGCAAGGGTGCCCAGTTGCTGTCCGAATAGCCTCGTCTTGGGAAGGTTCGCTGCGGCCGCGGTCAAATCCATGAAGGTGGTTAAAAGCTCCACCAAGCCGGTGATGGGCGTCTGGACTTTGGAAAACTCCTCATCCTGGCCGATCAATGACACCCCCAGGCTGCTCATCTGGCCTACGGCATACTGGATGCGGGCAAAAAGAATATCCTCCTGGCCGTCTGCGATCAGCTGGGCAAGATTGGGGATCTTTAAGGTCTTGGTGATAAAGTCCTGAAACAACACCGCTGCGCTTTGGATCGATATCCCGAACTGCTTTAGATTCTGGTTGATGGCCACAAAGACCGAATCGTTCCAGCCCTGGTTTTGAACCCTTACCCGGTCGGGCAGCCAGGCGCCGTCAAAGCGGATCACCCGGGAAGCGTGAACGATGCTCGCCTGGCCGGCGGCCGCTACCTGGGACGGGTTGATACGGTAAAGCTCGGGCTGCCCGTACTGGGGAGCAAGCGGGTCCTCATAGGTTTTGGCGATGGTCAGCTGCCAGCGATCGAGCACGGTGAGCGAGGCAACTTGCCTCACCCGGTCGGCTGCCAGGGGCACTGTGGGTTCCTGGCCGTCCACAGCGCCCAAAAGTAGGATGGATCCCCCATAAAGCCTGGCCATACGCATGGCATCTTCGAGCCGTTCCCACACCAGAAGCTCATCCATGCGACGGTTGATTTTGGCTCCCTGGTCGGCGTCCTCAATGTTCAGCTCGATCCCTTCCCGGCAGGCATCGGCCGGAAGCAAGTCCACGATGCGCCGGGCAAGCCAGTAAAAACGATAGAGCTGCTCGAGTTCGGTCTGGTTCAATACGGGCTCTGCCACAAACCCGGTGCGCTGTAACGGATCCCGCGTGCCTCCGAATCCGCTAAAGGCATTGAAATAGACGTCACGCCGGGGGTGTAACGTTACACCCCCTGAATCGCTTCGCACCGACTGGGGCTTTTTGGAGCGGGCCTCGAAAGCGTCTATTTTCCGGTCAAGATCCATCACGCCACCCGCCTTCCCAATCGTGCTGCCAAGCCGGAAAATCGCCCACGAAGCGCCTCGGCCACGGTGGTTTTGGCAGAGGTGCCGGCCTGTACCGAAAGGGATTTGGCCCAGAAGTGATCGGCATGGCCGGTGGCATCGGTACGCTCGGCATCGAACCTGAAATGCCCGGTGGTGGTTGCAAAACGTTTGACGCTGTGAAGCGAGCTTCGGATGGTGGAATCGGCCGGGATCCGGCTGCCGCGGTCCTCAAAGTTTTGCTTTAAGCCTGTGGCCAGGCTCTCTTTGTTGCCCACTGTAAAGGTGACAGCTTCCACCTTGTGCCGGCCGAACAGGTCCTGGGCCCCTTCGGCAAGCTGGGCCCCGATACCGGTCTCATCGATACAAGCCCTGCGGCACCTTTTTAGCGACAGCATGCTGTGCAACACCTGTTCCTGGACGAAAAAGGGCTGGCGTTTTAGTTCGACGACGGCTGCGGTCTGAAGTATCCCGTTGATCTTTTGATCGAGCCAGATCACAGACAAATCTTTCTTGCGGCCGATATCAAAGCCGATGAAAAGATCGCCCAAAAACTCCACGTTGGATAAAAGGTGTGTCGGAAGCGCCGGCCGGCTCTGGGTGCGCTTGTAGACGTCGTAGTTGACCCCAGCGGCATGGATGAGGTTCTCTACCCAGGCGGGCATGGGGTTGAGGCGCACATCTTCTACCGTAGAGATCAGATCGTGACTTAAGAAGGCTGTGGCCTCATCGGACGGGATGCACTCAAACTCCTCTTCCCAGGCCTCTTCATCGTTTAGCGCCAAGCGAAGATCGTCGGGCTCGCACGGCTTGCCCTCATCGTCCCGTAAGACCAGGCCCATCTTTACCGCCTGGTGGATATCGATAAAGTGCTTGGACCAGCCGCCGCGTTCGCCGATGTGTTCGAAGTCGGGCCCGTTGAAGCGCTGCAGGATGGGCGCTGTATAGAAAAGCTCGTAGAACTTGTTGGACTTTCCCTTAAAGGTCGAGATGATGCGGATCTTATAGCCGCGGGTCACCGTGGGAAACAGTGCCTTCCAGATCGCCCGGCTGTCTTTGTGAAAGGCAAACTCATCGAGTAGGATGTGGGCGCTGTGGCCGCGGGCCGTGTCAGGGTTGGCCGGAAGGCCGATCACCCGCGAGCCGTTCGGGAATATGATCTCCAGTTGCTTGTAGGTTGTTTTATCGTCGGTTCTAAAGTCGCTTTCGATCTCTGTAACAGCTAAACCGATGGCCCGGGCGTGCATGGCGGCCGTGGCCATGAGCTCTTTGGATTGGCGCTCGCCGGCGGATAAAAAGACCCACTTGGTCTTTCTCTCGTAGCAATCGAGCACCGCTTCAAGCGATGTGCCGAAGGACTTTCCTCCCTGGCGGGTGATCACGCCGATCTTAAAACGGCTGGTATCTCCCACCCAGTTTTTCTGGTAGACGGTCAGCGGTATGACCGGCGCTTTTTTAGTCGACAAGCCCATACACCTCTTCCTTGATGATCCGAAGGGTGTCCGGATCGATGTTTTTGGACTTGGTCTTGATGTTCTCTACAGCCCGCTCGGCCCGCTTTTCGATCTCGCGCTTCCACTGGGCCATGGCCACATGGGATCGCTGGAGCTTGGCCACATCGCTGATCAAACGTGGCACCTCAATGATGTCGGCTGATCCGTCGACCAGGGCTGCCATCACCCGCTGCAAGAGCATCTTGCCCACTGCCTCTTCCATGGGCATGCCCTGTTCGGTGGCGGATGTCAGTGCCCGGCTCTGGTCTTCGAACTGGACGATCTTCTGGTAGGCTTCGAAAAACTCCTTTCCATAACGACCCACCGAGGATCTTGAGATGTCGTATCCTTGGCCCCCTAAAAATGCAGCCGCCTCATCGTAGGTGGCCCCTTCGAGCAGCACCCGGTTGAGTTTTTTTCGCATCTCGACGGGAAGTTCGGTTTCGATGCGGCTTCTGCGGCGGACGTGCACCATAGTCAGTCAAGCTCCAGTTCGATGCGTGCGATCTTAGAATCCACCTCGAGGAGCTCTCGTTTTTGGCGTGCGGCCTCCTGCAGGTTCACCAGGGCCGCATCCACTTCGATCTCGTTGATGGGGTGAACACTGGCCCCTGCCAGAAAGTTTCTTGCCGCCTGGATGTTGGCATCGCAGGCGGTGGCCAGCTTCATCTTTTGCTGCTTAAGATCGCTAAGCTCCCCTTTGAGGATCGCTCGTTCGGTGTTCATGCGCCGGGGCCTTTCTCCCTTACGATGGGACAAAACATGTTGTGTTTGATCTGCTCGACCAATTGGGTCTGGACCTGGGTGTTTAAATGAATTATGCTTGATAAATCCGATGCGAGCTTTTCGTAGTGTTTGACTAAATCGACGTTGTTTTCGTAAAAGCGCGTCACCTGGGTCATATCCTGTTTATAGATGGACAGGATCTTGTCGTAGCGGCGATGATCGACGTACCACATGATCATCACAAGGCCTGGCAGACCTAGGACGTATACGATGCTCACTACCACTGAGACCGGAATTCCTTCCAGAAGCCCCATTTGATTAGCTCCACAGCGTGAAAGTCATGGTGAATGCCATCAATATCGATGGCAGCTGCTTGTTTCCAGTGATCAGTTGGACGGCTTTGTTTCTGATGCCGCGCTTTTCTGCGCTTCGGCCGATGCTCCAGGTGGCCACTATCCCGCTCCAGCCGACCCAAAACTCGACCGGCAGCGCCAATGGTTCGAAGGTTATAGATGCAAGCGACGGGTTGGTATCACCGTATTGGGCGATCAGGCTGATCGCTTTTAAAACGAGTGGAACGATACAGTAGTTAAAGACGATGACTGCCAATCCCACATAGACCACTGTTGGTCTAGCCCTTTTGGTGTAACTGTCGCCCTGAGCAAGTTCGGCCACCAGCACGCGCTCTTTTGCCTGCAGCTCTGCCCGGATGGTCTCTTCGATTTCGGTGTCGCGCTGTTGAAGGAGTGCCTCCATCTGTAGGGAGAACTGCTGCTTTTCTTCCTTGCTCAGATGGAACTGGTCTATAATACCGCCCAGACCGTCTACCAATCCCTTGGCGCTTTGGCTGAATATCTTAGAAATCCAGTTCATCGGTTACACCTTATGCGTGGCTAAAAGTTCGATGTGGGGAAGATCGTGAAAGCGCTGGTCGGTGACGATACCGTCTCCGTCCCAGTCGGCACCGCAGCGGACGGCAATACCCAGCTCCTCTGCTGTTCGCTGGACGTAACCGATGAACTGGTACCATTGCCCGAGCTCTCGAGCATATGTGGAGGATTTGGGGTCGGGCCAGCGCACGTGGGGTTTATCGTTGTACCAGGGGGCAACATCCACAGCCAGGCTGGGTACTGCGTTGTGGCAACTCTCCGGCCACTTCACCTTGCTTTTGCCCTGGGCGAAAAGTTCGTTCTGTCGTTGTTCGGTTCTGTGACCTTCGAGAATGGTGCAATTTTTGGCAAGAATTACTTCATTGAGTAATTCGTACAGGAGCGGATGGCAGGTCGCCAAGCGTTCGCGGGATGTTTTGCCGAATTTGGGCACGCGCAGTGATCCTTAAATTCAATGCAATTATCGAAAATTTAGGATGTGGAAAAGCGCGGCGTGCCGGAAGCGTATAGGTGTTGGAGGATTCCGGCTTTTCCAACATCCTATAAAGGGCAACTTATGATGAGAATCTTTTGTAGGCAAAGGTTCCACGGAAACAATGGAAAATATAAACAAAAATTGTAAATTCTCTATAATTACTACTGATTCCACTTTAACTTAGAATTAATTACGATGTGTTGTAGATTCACATTCTACATTCTACTTAGATACTTTTAGAATCATCTGTCAGGATTTATAATAGTCATGCGATGGTGGAAGCTTCTCATGAAAGCTTTACCCTATCAATGCATTGGTAATTCGAACATTGCTGGAGGAATAAATGAAAAGGTTTTTATGGTTTCTAAGTATTTATTTCGTCTTATTTTTAGCTGGAGTTGCTCAGGCACAAGTTCAGAGATACAGAATTCCTGCTGGTAACTATAAATTACAACCCGGTCAACAGCTTATTAAAGCTTTTTGTTTGGACGGAGTGAGCAGACCTCCCGCAGAGGTTTCCAACCTTTTAAAGGGCGCATCAAACTCATTGTGGATTTCTCGAACAAACAATGGCGAAAAAGCCCCCCCCATAAGCATCCATAAAGCAATAAAACAGAATATTATTGAAATAAGAGGAAATGGTACGACAAACAATGTTCTACTTGAACTAAAAATTGCGCCCAAGGATGGGGAGTCTTACGACCTAATTTCTGACATATCAGGTTACGCAATTGTTGGTGAAAATAATGAAGAAATATTAGATATTATAAAAGAACTTCCCCCTGTAGGGGAGACTATGCACAAGTTTATTAAATTTGAAAAAGCAGCTACTGCCCTTAAGGATGTTATTAAGTATGAAATGCCAGATAAAGTTCCGATTATTAGGTTTGTTGAAGAAAATGTACAGGTAGGTCTTCGCAATAAATCGACAGACGAGACAAATGAATTGTTGGAAAATGCTTATGCTTATCTCCATGAAAAAATCTTGCATGGCTATTCCCCAGAGCGCCGATTGGAAAATTTTAGCTGGGACACACACAAACTTCTTTCAAAAAATGAAATTTCAAAGTTACGAAACGCTGGAATTGATATAGCTATATCATATACGGATGAATTCAGGGAACAATGGACGGAGGTAAAGTACGCATTCTCTGAATACAATAGAATTATAGGTGACAAAAAAATTACTCAACCTATTCACACGAGTGATTGGAGAACTAATTTAACTGAAAAGATACAGGAAAATTTGCCTATATTCAATATTGAAGATGACTCAAGTATACCGCGTGAAGCACTGGAACTATGGTTGGGAAAGAGATTATTAACAAAGGATTTTGATTTCCTTTCTAAGTATGGGCATATCACAATTGCTAACAAATCATTTCGTGAAATAGAAAATGCTGCGCTATTGCGCCTACAAGAAGAAGGATTAATTGTCAACTCTCTGAATTCATCCCAAAGAATATCTCGCGAACAGTTGGTAACTGGAAATATTGCGCTCAACCTAGAAAGCAAATTAACACTTATAGAAGATTCGTTCTTACAGGATGGATTCTTTGGATATGATAGTGCTGAAGCTAAGGCTGTTCTTCTTGCACTTAAATCCTCTGGAGCGATTGAATATAAAAGCTTCTCAGCTGCATTTAGCAAACCTTCAGCTAAGCCAATGTATCTGATCGTTATAGCTCCTCGGAGTTCTGAAGCGAAGAAGGAAGAATGGTTTGAATTGTGGGGAAATCAAAATCCGAATGTTCTCAATAGCAATTTCGCTCCACTTCGTCATCGAAATGATTGCGATTTCGCTGATTCTATCGATTCTCTTGACAAGGCTATCGATAAGGCTAGAAAAAACGGGAAACAAATTGCATTTTTTCATCATAACCCAAAAGAGTCCAGACAAAGTCAGTTAAGCAGATTATTAAACTTTAATGTTTTAATCCAACTAGCCTTAGTACCCAAAGAAACCCAGAGCTTCAGATGTTCAAGTCTCTCTGATTTTTTAGGAGAATCGAGTGGGACCGTTTGCGACCTCAACGTCAAGCATGCTGTTAAATCATTTATTAAAGTTTTGGACAACAAAGAAAAAAATTTTGCAGCATGCTACTGCAAGTCTTTGGATAATGAGAGGGTATTGGGTTTATTTGTAAGGACTTTGGCTGGAGCTATTATCTACGATATCCTTTTCGACGACACTATGTAACCAGATAAAGGAACTTTAACGATACTAAAAGGAGCATAAATTATGTCTTTATACATGGTGGCATTCTTAGCCTTGCTAGGTGCTGTCGCGCAACAGTGGTTCCATTACCGAGACCTACATGCACGCTTATCCCCTGAGAGCTGGAATTCACTTAAGGTAGGTAGTAGATACTACATATTTGCTGCAGTCGATGTAATGGTTTTTTCCACCATAGCAACTGTTTACATTCTTAGCAAAAAGGATTTGATTTATAGCCCATTTGAAATTGTGGTTATAGGAGCAGCTGCACCTGCGCTTTTCAAGAATGCGGTTTCCGGATTGAGCAAGCGAAATACTATAGCAGGTGACCCTATCATCAAAACTGCCTCTGCCTACTTTGGTATTGAATAAATAGGCCTATGTTAAATGCGTGTAAGGCATCTTGTTTTAATATTTAAGGCTTGGACCATTGGCAAAATTGACAGAATATAGACAAGATTTTTAAATAGCACCTTGCTTAAAAAGATAGTTCTTTACACTTAGGCTCTTAATCCTTTTGGGTTTATTTTTGGTTACTTCCAGATCACCTTGTTCTATCTTCATGTAAACTTGCGAAAGAGATACTCGCAAAATTGCAGCCACCTCGTCAGGTCTCAGCAAAATCTTCGCCTCCAATATCCCCATATCGGTAATGGCCTGATTACCGCACTCAAATACCGGTATTTTTTTAAGGGTGATTTTGTTTTTTGAAGGCATCAATATCCACCTTTCCTTATCCAGTATACCGCCCATGCCGCCGAGCATCATACTCCAGCGCCGCAATGATGCTACGCAGCTGATCAGGATCACACCACTCCACCCGATCCACCTTGCACATCCGCTTCGCCATGGCATGCACATAGGACCAGGGCCGTTTCGCCTCAGCCAAATATGCCTCGATCTTAAGCAGCATGGCTTTCTTACCGGTCCCCTCAAGCCCGTCCATCTCCGGCCGCCCGAAAAACCTCCCCCCACCCGCCCTCGATTTAAATCCCACTCGCCGCAAATGCGAGAGCACCTCCCGACGCCCGGCAGCGGTAAGATCCGCGGCACTTTCCACCCCGGCGACCTCCTGGAGCATGGCCCGGTAGGTCGTATCATCCATCCCCAGTTGCTTTTTGGCGATGTGGATCTTGGCAAGATCTCGCTTGCGATCGCTATGGTGATTGGTTGGTGCCATGGGCGTTACCTTTCGGCGGTATCGGCGATGCGCTCTTCATTGACCTCGTACCAGAACTGATCCTTATCCACCCGGCGAGCCCCGACCAGATCGAGACGCTCGGCGGGCCAGGCGGCAAGCTCTTCTTTGTTGACCTCCTCTTTGGTGCGGATCGCGGTGCAGAATTTCATCTCTTTAAGACGGCCCAGCACCATGGCCCAGGTGGTTTTGGGTTTGGGTTTGATGGCACTTGATTTTCGAAAACCGATCGTTCCGTAATCAAGCTCGCAGGAGCGTTTGTTCTTAAACAGGGTGCGTTTGCTTTGTTCGGCAAAGGCGGTCAGGCCCGCTTCGATCTGGGCGATGCGGGTTTTTAGCGGTGCGGCCTGGGTGTCGGCATCAGCCTTGGCGGTATCTATTGTTTCGTTCAGGTCGGTTTCGATAAGGGTGATTTGACGGTTTAAGGTGCAGATCTCGGACAGGGCCGTGTTGGCCCCAGTGAGGGTGGTGACCGGATGGATCTTTTTAGGCTTTCGTCTTGCCATGGGAACGCTCCTCGAGTTGATGTCGGATCAAAAAGCCGGTGACGGCGGTTTCGATGCAGGCACATAGGGCCAGCATGGTTTTGGCTTTATCGATGGTCAGCTCCTGGCCGTTTTTAAGGTGCTCGGATTTTAGCTGATCGATCCAGCCATCGATGCGATCAGGCCCGACCATTGGTGCACCTTAAGGCGGTCGAGTGGACCAGGCCGAGTTGGTCCAGGGTGGTTTTGACTTTGCGAAGGTTCTCCATGGACTTTTGTTTGGACAGGCGACTGTTAAAGTCGGTGGTATTAACGCCGGTTAAGTCCATGGTCGCCTGGGCCAGATCGATTCTTAACTGGTCGATCTGTTTCTGGTTGGTATCGTCGATAAAGATCATGGGGTTTTTCTCCTATCGGTGCGCCGTACAGCATTTACAGGCCTGATAGAGCCTGACACGCTGGGGCGATGTGGCGGCAAAGGGTTTTTTGCGTTCGGCGGCACATTTTTTCAGGGTGATCTTTCCCATCACCGGGCAGTCGACCGTGCCGGTGCCGTACACATCAGATACGCGGTTAAGGACGTTTTCGATGCGGCCGCGGTACTTGCCGTGGATCACCTGGTTGACCACCGCGGCCGAATAGCCCAAGGATCGGGCCACGGCCGACTGTCCGGACTGGGCCACCGCTTGTTTTAATAGGGTCATGGGGTCATTGTTTCTCATCGTTAAAACCGAAACCCGATCTCAAAGTAGTTGCCCTCTTCCACGGTGCCGTCGCTATCTACCGGGTGCCAGCAAAAGTGCTTGATGGCGGTAAAAAAGCTGATGTGCCGGGTGATGGGACGCTGCCAGCCAAGGCCTACGGTGTAGCGGATGCTGGCCGGATGAAAGCTTCCGTCGTCGTTATAGGCGTCCATTAAGGTGATCAGATTGACGAAGGGTCTGATGGTGCCGGTTAAAAATCCCATCTGGTGGCCGATCTCAACTTCTGAGCGATAGTCGGCTTTGCCGCCGTCGGGATAGGCCCTGACGTTTTCCTGGTTAAAGTAGGTGCCAAATGAGACCAGGCCGTCGATGGCCATTGCGGTTGTGGGCAGTATCAATACGATTGCAGCGATCAGGATCATTTTAGTTTTTATCTTCATGGGAGGACTCCTCGTGTTCGCTGATGCAGGCCGATCCTAAGGGACGACCGCAGGTGTTGCAGCGCATGGGATACTTGGGGCCGATGTCTTTAACCAGGCGAAGGCCCCGAAACACCCCCACACGGCCGGGGGACCAATTGCCGATCTGCTCGACGTAACCGTGGCATTCGAGTCTTTTGACGAACTTTCTCACGTTGCCGCGTTTGGCGCCGGCGGTTCGGCACAGATCGGCGATGGTAAAGCGGCGCATGATCCGCATGCTCTGCCAGATTTTGTTGCGCAGCGCCGTTTGTGGCGGCGCAGAAGGTGTCATGCCTTTGATGCCGGGCATCAGGCTCTCCTTGCAAAGCGGGGTTGGTCGTAAAAAAGGGCCCTATTGGCCCACTCCTTTCGGGTCACGGTCTCAAGGGCGTTTAGCTTTCCGAACTGCTCGATGCGGGCAATGCCGGTGACCATGCGCCCGATGTTTTTACGGGCGGCCTTGTGCACGTGGGTTAAAAGATCGTCGGCGAGTTTTACGTCGCAGATGGTCTCGGCTAAGGTGTGGGCGTCTTCCGCATCGATCCCTGAAAATTCCACCCACTGGGTGATGCGCCGGGCGAACTTGCCCCGGCTTTGGACCTTTCGGGCAAACTCTTCCATGCCGATTAAGACGACCGGGGATCCGGTCACATCGTAGATGTCTCGCATGGCATCGAGCATTTCTGTTTGGCGGAACAGATAGTCGGCCTCGTCGATAAAGATCGGACGGGGGGTTTCTGAAAGGTTTTTTACGGCCGCTTCCATCATGGGGGCTCTACGGCCTGCGGCCGGAAGGCCAAGTTCTACCATCAAAGCGCCGAGCATGCTGGTGACGGTCCAGCAGGTGTTTGCCCTTAAAAAGATGCCGTCCAAGGTGTTGCAGGCAAAGGCCACGGTGGTGGATTTGCCCTCTCCGGGCTCGCCCCATAAAATTGCCATGCCCTCAACGCCCATGGGCCGGTCGTTTAGTTCGCGCACCGCGGCGAGAAAGCGTCGCACGTTTTTGGTCATTGCCATGTCGTCTCTCATATGCTACCTCTTTTGTAAGCTATAGTTACTCTTTTCATCAGATCCGGTCGGGGCCCCTATTCCCCGGCCGGTTCTTTTTGGGCCGATGCCGTGAGCGGCCGCCATCCGGCCAGTCAGGCGCCTTATACTTGCCGCCTTTTGAAACTTTCCTACCGCAGACAAGCGAAGTGCTTCTCTTTCCGGGTTTGGCAAAAGCTCTGCCAGGCGCCGTTCACGGTTGGCTTCACCGCAAAGGGCCGCCGATCGGCGCAGGCCGTCTGCGACCAGGCGGGCGGCCGTGCGTTTGAGCTTTTCTTTTTCCATGGTGCGCCTCCTTATGGGTTGGGGGTTAAAAAGGAACGGGCGGCGGTAAAGCTTGCCGTAAACCCGTCTCCGATCTTTCGATAAAGGGCCCGGCGGATGTTCTCCGGAAGCTTTTTCCAGCAGGCAAAGCAAAAGGCCATGCCGGTTTGCTTGGCGTGTCCGCACAGGCAGGTGCCGCTTTTAAGCGCCTTTACTGCCGCCAGGCGGTCTTGTTCTTTTTGGGTTAATACTGGTTGGGAGAGCATTTTTATCCCCTCCTTTAAAGGGTTACTGGGTTGCCCGCTCGCCGGTGGCAAGCCACAGCTCGTAGCGTTTCATCCAGGCAAGGTCGGCATCTGATAGATCGATACCGCAGCGAAGGTCTTGCTCGAGCTGCTCGTACTTTTCCTGGGCTGTGGCCGGAAGCGGCCGGTTATCGTTTTTGACCGTGGCCATATCGATCAGTTCGGCGGCGGCCTGCTCTTCTTCTGTGGTGATGTCGATGGGCACCGGGCCCAGCTGACTTTTGCGAATATCGTCCACGGCCCGGGCGGCCTCTTGCATGGCGAAGGTTTCGTAAGGCTCGCTGGGAGATGGGAAGCGGTGCACGTTGGCCCGCTTTTGTTCCCTGAAAGACAGGATCTCCTTGCCGATCTCATCGACGGCGGCTTCTTTGGCGATGCGTTTAAGCTCCCGCCTTCCTTCTCGCATCACCCGGTCCTGGATGGCCCGGGCCCTTGAGGCGATCTCGGCCCGGTCGTGTCCGGTCCTGAAGGGATCCACTGCTCGGCATAAGAATTCCTTGGATCCGTCCGGTTGGATCAAAAAGACGTAGATGGTGCCGTAGTCGATGGGGTCGAGCAAAACAAAGACAGTCTTTCCCACATGTGGGCCGAGCTCTGCGGCGATGAAGGTGCCGTTTTGGACGTGGATGCCGTCTTTTCCCACCACGCGGGTGCCGTTTCTGTCCGGGGCGGGCGACAGCAGGATGTCTAATGCCCGCTCGTCGGTGATGCGCCGGACCGGCTGGGTCCAGCCTCTTACCATCTGGTCCGGGGTCTTGCCGTTAAGCCCACCGTGGGTGTTGTGGTGGTAGACGGCATCGCACCAGCGATCGCAGATCTGTTGGAACTGCTCAGAGTTCATTTTGATCTCAACGGGCTCTTCGCCTTGTTTCATGATGCGCTGGGCAAA
Source organism: uncultured Desulfatitalea sp. (assembly GCA_963668675.2). Lineage (GTDB taxonomy): Bacteria > Desulfobacterota > Desulfobacteria > Desulfobacterales > Desulfosarcinaceae > Desulfatitalea. The sequence goes on from CAXXMB010000001.1 coordinate 1,051,549, forward strand.
ACTTTGGCGATCCTGGATCTGTTTTCGTTCGGCAACGCTATGGCCGATGTAGCCGGGCAGAAGCTCGACGATGCCGTGGAGAACTGTCCAGAAGAAGCGTTCGATGTGGGGCTTGTCCTCTGGGTGAAATGGCCGGCAGAGCATCTGGTCGATTTCTAAAGATTCGAAGACGCGTACCATGTGACTAGAGACGTAATCGGATCCGTTATCGGTTTTGGCGGTTTCTGGTACACCCCAGTCTAAAATCGCCCGGCGGGTGAGCGCTGCGATGGCTTCTGATTTTGAGGTGGGGGTGACGTGAAGCTTTGCCCTTCGGCTGTATACATCGACGACGCCGATCAGGTTATAGCGGCCATCGGTGAGCAGGATATCGCCCGGGGTGGAGTCGAACTCCCAGATCTGGTTTAATCGAGTTACCGGTTCGTCGGCTTTGCCCAGGGCGATCATGTGGTTGCTGCGCCACTGGTCAAAGCTTGTGGTGTAAAGGATCAGGCTTTGGTTGTCGGTGCGCCACTTTTTAACGAAGCGTCTGACGGCGGACTTGCTGGGGATCTCTTGGCCAGCAAAGCGGGCCTCTACGGCCTGGTGCACGGTGGGGATCCCCAGGTGGGGCCGTTCGGTCAAAAGTCCCCTTATAAAATCTTGCATGTGTTTGGCGATGGAGGTGGTGCGGGTGGCTTCATACTGGCCGGCAAGGCCTGCCAGGCCGCACTCGGTAAAGGCTCTTTCCCAGCGGTATAAGCTTGCCCAGGAGAGGGATATTATGCCGTTTCTGGTGCCGACCGCCTGTTCGATCCATTTGGGGAGTTTGATGGCGCCGGCTTTGTATTCTCGGATGAAGATGATGGTGCCCTTTTTCTTGGGAAGGTTGGCGGCCTGTATGAACGCATCGCGTGCCCTTAGGATCTCAAGGCGCGCTTTGGCTTCTGTTTTTCTGGAGTCGGGGAGTTTTTCGTAGGCGGCAAGGCCGGCCTCTTTGGCCTGGCGGCGAGATTGTTTGGCGGCGGCAAGTTCTGCGGTGAGCTCTTTTGCCCGGGTGTACCCCGATTGCGCCGCGGTGCCGGCAAAGGTGGGTTTGATCCGCGCTGCCAGGGTAGCCCTAATCTCTTCGGGAAGTCCTGAGACCATATACAGATAGGTGTTGCCGCCCTGGACGCTTTTGACCACCCTTGGCCACCCTGCCCTTCTGGCCCTTTTTTGCACGGCCCGTTCGCTGACGTTTAGGACCATGGCCAGCTGCCGTGATGAGATCTGTCCGGGTAGTGTCGCTTGCATGGGGCTCCTACAGCTCTGCCTCGAGGGCTTCCAGGACGATGTGTACGTGGCGTATCACTTCGTTTCTGTCGGTGTTTTTGTATTCGTTGGCGCGTTCGATGTTGATGGCGTCCAAAAAGTCGTTGAAGGCTTTTCTGAACTCTTCGCTGATCTTCGGGGCCTGGTTGGTTTTCTTCTTGGTTTTTTGGACGGTTTCGCGGACTTTTTCTAATTGTAGGCGACGGGCGGTTTTTTTAATGTGGGAGGCTGTAATCTTTCCCTTTGGGGCAGTATTAAAAGCCTCGATTGCTATTTTCTCAATATTTTCTGGATGTTTTTTAAATTTTATGAACGCTCGGGCTTGGCTTTCATTCTGAGGAATCCATTCAATATGTCCGCAATTGCGGACAATATCGACTACGTCAGCAGCGTCGATAAACTGATAAGCGGTGCTTCGAGCCATTTCCCAAATGTCTTTACAGTAGTCCGCAAAAGAACGATGGGTTGTGCGGTAAAGGAGCTTCTCTCGGATCTCACGCATTGCATAGCCAACAGCGAGAAATGCCCCCATGTTATTCTTGATCACCCCTTCCAGTTCATCCCGACGCTTTGTTTCTGCTTTGGATAAAGGCTTTGCGAAATCAGGCGGGACATCTTCCAGACTGCTGTCGTACACCACAGTAACGGATCCTCCTCCAGCCGGCTCCTCGAGGGCCTCGGGTACTTCATCGACTACTTCAGGCTCCACTGCTGTTTTTTTGAAAAGGCTTAAATTTCGTTTTGCCATCGTCTTATCCTTTATAATTGGTTAAATGAGCAGGCCTCGATGGCCCTTGTGGTCATTTTCTCTTTTTTCTCTTTCTTTCCATTTCCCCGAGAAGCATTTCTCGCTTGCGCTTCTCCGCCCGGGCCCGGCGCTCTTGTTCTGAATATTTCTGAATTTCGGCGCGCAGGGCATCCGGACCAGGCAGTCCGAATATGCCAGCCGGCTCGTTCAATACTTCTATGGGTTCGGTGGTACTGGTGACGTTGCAAAATGCCGGGAGGACGTCTGCTGGTGGCCGGTTGTTCGGTTTGGATTCTGCGGTCCAGCTGTCGATCATCATCTTGGTGATCTGGCGGCCGACCAGATGGCTCATCTCTCCGGCGATCTGAAAACGATCCTTGCTGCTGGATCGGATCGCCTGGACCATTGAGACGCGGAGTTTTTCTGAGATGTTGAAGGAGCCTTCGGTGGATTTGGATCTCGCAGCGACCAGTTCTTTTTGGATCCTTTGGATCTCATCGAACAGGTTAAGCTGCTGAGGTCCTGAATTGTCTAATCTTTTCCGTTTTTTAGACATTGACTCACTATAGGCTTATTGATAAGTCTATCTAAGTGACCCTGCCGGGTCGGCTGGGTCGCGTCTGTCCGAAATACCAACTAAAAACCGTGCGGTGATCCAACCCGATCCGATTGGCCACCGCTTGCATCAGTCGTTTAGAAACCAGCTTGTGATTGATGACATCGGAGATTGACATCTCGCTTACGCCCTCTTCCTCGGCGATCTGTTTTTGCGTGATGCCACGCTCCTTTAAAAGGTACTGGATCTTGGCAGGGGTATAGACAGTTTGGCACTTGGGCATTTGGCTGATTCCTTATTAGTGCGTTGTCTATTTTTTTTGAGTCTATAGATAAGGCTTATATCCACGTATTCGTTTACTTGTCAACGCCTAAATACACTTTATGGTGAATTTTAAAAAAATTATAGGGCGTATCAAAGAATGTTCTGGGCTTACTCAGAAAGAAATGGCCTCTGAAATATTTGGTATTTCAGATAAAAATCTCTCTAATAAAATCAAAAGAGGAAGTATTGACCTGGGTGCATTGATCCAATGGGCAGGTAACGAAAACGTAGATTTAAATTGGCTTTTAACAGGAAAAGGGACTCCCACCCTCGAGAACACTGAAGGTTTGAACGAACCGGGAGACTCAGATTTAATTAATAGTTTCAGCGACAAAGAATACGCCAGAGATCTCAATCTCTATCTGGTGCAACTTGAAAAACATTACCCAGAAACGTTTAGAGAAATTGCCGGATTTATAAAAGGACTGCTACACCGCTCTGGATTGCCTTTTAAACCTCCAACTGGCCCGCCTGATTACACTGGCTTAAAACGCCGTGTCGCTGAACGCAGGGTCAAGGATGACCCCAGCAAGATTCCAGGTGGAAAGGATCGTCGCTCGGGAAAAGACCGAAGGGCCGGTGCGTAAAGGTAGGTCCGGCCCTTTTTACATGCCCTCGAATTCCATCAAATTGCAGCACTCGTTGTGTGTCAGTTTGTATCCGTGGCAATGTAGTTTGTTTCTTGAAAAACCGATGCGGTTGTCATACATTTAAGATCAATAGCCTACCGTTTGAAATTTAATTTACTGGGTCCCACTGATGCACCAATGGAAGCGCAAAAATCTTTTCCATTAAAATTCAAGAAGATGTCAACGCTCTTGGTTGGTGAATGGTAGCGTATATCTAAGAGAGTTTTTAAAGTATCGCAATTTAGTCAGAGTTTAAGATATAGATATTCATCTTGACAATATTTGATTAATGATGAGCCAACTTTAACATGAAAGCACATTCGATCAGTCCATGAGATGTCCTGAGATTCGTGTTGTGACTTAACGATGACAGACGATCATCATTTCATAAGGTCTCCCCTCTACCACATCATCTCATTCCTGATAGCCAGCTTATAATCTTACAATCTAAGAGAAATATTTTGCTTTTTATTCTAAAAATTTTTATAAATTCAGAACCTTTATCAAATTTATAAAAAGAAATCAAAATTCGTTGTATATCCTTACGTAGGTTATATTCTTTCCATTTAATATAGTACTTCATTGATTCTTACCAAAATCATTTTTGAAGGAGGTGAAGATGAATGAATTACTTAAATTACCAGCGATATCTGCATAAATTCAGACAAGTCATAATATTATCATTCCTATTACTATCTATTTTCTTTAAAGCTTCATTGGCAATTGCTGCCCAGGAGCCCAAATTTTTATTACAAAATGGACACTCATCCAGCGTCTATTCAGTCAGTTTCAGTCCCGATGGAAAACGCCTTGCCTCGGCAAGTTGGGATTCAACCGTAAAAATCTGGGACAGCCAATCCGGCCAGCTGATACGTACCCTTACCGGACACTCATCCAGCGTAAATTCAGTCAGCTTCAGCCCTGATGGGAAACGCCTTGCCTCGGCAAGTTCGGATTCAACCGTAAAGATCTGGGACAGCCAATCCGGCCAGCTGATACGTACCCTTGCCGGACATACAGGCAGTGTCGAATCAGCCAGCTTCAGCCCTGATGGGAAACGCCTTGCCTCGGCAAGTGTGGATGAAACCGTAAAGATCTGGGACAGCCAATCCGGCCAGCTGATACGTACCCTTGCCGGACATACAGGCAGTGTCGAATCAGCCAGCTTCAGCCCTGATGGGAAACGCCTTGCCTCGGCAAGTGTGGATGAAACCGTAAAGATCTGGGACAGCCAATCCGGCCAGCTGATACGTACCCTCGCCGGACATACATCCCGTGTCGATTCAGTCAGCTTCAGCCCTGATGGGAAACTCCTTGCCTCGGCAAGCTTGGAAAAAACCGTGAAAATCTGGGACAGCCAATCTGGCCAGCTATTACGAACCCTTGCCGGACATAAATACCGTGTCAATTCGGTCACCTTCAGCCCTGATGGGAAACGCCTTGCCTCGGCAAGTGCGGATTCAACCGTAAAGATCTGGGACAGCCAATCCGGCCAGCTGATACGAACCCTTGCCGGACATATTGAGTATGTCACGTCAGTCAGCTTCAGCCCTGATGGGAAACGCCTTGCCTCGGCAGGCACGGATAAAACCGTAAAGATCTGGGACAGCCAATCCGGCCAGCTGATACGAACCCTTGCCGGACATACATCCCCTGTCAATTCAGTCAGCTTCAGCCCTGATGGAAAACGTCTTGCCACGGCAGGCATGGGTAAAACCGTAAAGATCTGGGACAGCCAATCCGGCCAGCTGATACGAACCCTTGCCGGACATACAGACAGTGTCGATTCAGTCGGCTTCATCCCTCTTATCGATTCAGTCAGTTTCAGCCCTGATGGGAAACGCCTTGCCTTGGCAGGCACGAGTAAAACCGCAAAGATCTGGGACAGCCAATCCGGCCAGCTGATACGAACCCTTGCCGGACATAAATACCGTGTGAGTTCAGTCAGCTTCAGCCCTGATGGAAAACGCCTTGCCTCAGCAGGAGCGGATGCAACCTTAAAAATCTGGGACAGCCAATCCGGTCAGCTGATACGAACCCTTGCCGGACATGAATACCGCGTCAATTCAGTCAGCTTCAGCCCTGATGGAAAACGCCTTGCCTCGGCAGGCTCAGATAATACCGTAAAGATCTGGGACAACCAATCCGGTCAGCTGATACGAACCCTTGCCGGACATACAGACAATGTCGAATCAGTCAGTTTCAGCCCTGATGGGAAACGCCTTGCCTCGGTAGCCTGGGATACAACCGTAAAGATCTGGGACAGCCAATCCGGCCAGCTGATACGAACCCTTGCCGGACATTTATCCCTTGTCAGGTCAGTCAGTTTCAGCCCTGATGGAAAACGCCTTGCCTCAGCAGGCTCAGATAATACCGTAAAGATCTGGGACGGCCAATCAGGTCAGCTGATGCGAACCCTTGCCGGACACACTGACCAAGTCACGTCAGTCAGCTTCAGCCCTGATGGAAAACGCCTTGCCTCGGGCAGCAGTGACTCAAGTATCAGATACTGGGACATTGAAAATGGGAAATTGTTATGCATTTCGTATAGTTTGGGTTCTAAAGACTATATAACGTATACACCTTCTGGCTACTATACGGCCTCATCGGCTGGAGAACAATATGCTTCCTGGCGCATCGGTAATGAAATATATTCCGTTGATCAATATTCAGAACAATTTAATCGTCCGGATCTAATTGCGAAGGCGCTTGCTTTTGATAAAATCGAACTTCCTTCAGTTAACATAGCCAAAGATTTGCCACCAGAGTTAGTTTGGCTTAATGAAATTAAAACCACAAACCAAAAGCAGTTTGAAGTATTAGTCAACTACACTGGAACAAGCGCATTAGATGATATCGTCTTATTCCATAACAATGAACCTGTCGATCTGAATCTACCTCAAAAGCGAAAAAACATAGATATTCGAATCCCTTTATCGCTTTATACATATGAAAATCATATTCGAATCTTGGCATATGATGAAAAGCGATTAAAATCTTCATTTCTAAAAATTGATTTTCACTACACCGGTGCAGCAGATCGACGAGATATGAGCAAAGGGGCAAATGGCCCCATTAAGGAGGTATCTAAACCTGAAAGAAAACTTGGAAACTATATTAAAAAGGTTGCAATCATTATTGGTATTTCTGACTATAAAAATCTATCAGCCTCTGCGGAAAAGCCAGGAGATCTAACTGACTTGAGATATGCCGATAAGGATGTAGTTGCTTTTCATGACTTTTTAAAATCACCAGAACTTAGTGGCGGCGGATGGAAGATTATACCCCTTATTAATGCAGACGCAACTTTTAAAAGAGTTGATAAAGCTTTAACTGACACTTTGCAAAATGCTTCTTTTGATGATTTGGTGCTAATTTTCTTTTCCGGACATGGCCGCAGTCATCCGCGTCGAAGAAAAGATGTCTATCTGCTCACTTGGGATTTTAATCCGCAAAATCCGCGGTCGGGCTTTGCTTATAAAGATCTTTGGGATCTTATCGTCGACAGTCGCGCCCGCCACGTGATTGCGTTCATCGATGCTTGCCGCAGTGGCACCATTGGAGGTGGCAAGGGGGAGACCGAAGGAGCTATCGATAACACTGTGTTTGGTAACCGGCTAAAACAAATACCAGAAACCAAAATTGTATTCAGCTCCGCCGAGGGGACGCAGCTTTCATGGGAAGATCCGGATGAAGAGATGGGGGTATTTACATATTATCTAATCGAGGGGCTGAAAGGCGCGGCTGAAGAATTGAAGAATCGCTTTTTTGTCGATTTGGGTGAATTAGCAAGGTATGTAGAAAAAAATGTTGCCGATCACACAGAAAGATCACCGAATATGAAATATCAAAAACCGCGCTTATGGGCACCAGGAAAAGTGATCAACTATGATTTCCCTGTTGCAATCAGAATCACTAATTAACCGCAAGTTCGAGTGAAAGATGAATCAATCAAATCAACATCCTGAATCTATAGAAGATGTTAAAAAGTATTTATTCAAAAGAATATGGCTGTGGACAACATATAAGCCAATTTGGATTAAAATTGCTTTCGGTATTGGAGCTGTTGTGATTATTATTGCATTTGCCAGGTTGGATATTTTTGGTGAGCCCTATTCACGCTACTCAAAATCATTGATTCCATGGCGACTTCCGTTCGATCCGGCCCTCCCCCTCATCCCTTTGGAAATTACGTATGATATTGAAGACTCCATGGGCATAAGACCGGGGACCTTAGGCGACAATGCCTCTACTGGGGATCGTATTATATTAACCTTCAAGGCCGGCACTAAATGCTGGGCTACCGTATTTTGCGTTGATTCTAAAGGAATACATCCAATCTTTCGGGGCAATCTATCACCAACCTTAATAGATCAAAATAAGTCTTACTCGCTGAAATTTAAATTGGACTCCACAACTGGACACGAAGTTTACTACGTCATTGCTGCACATGAAAAGTTTGATTTTGATCAAGACATCAAACCTCATTTAAAAACTGTATTCCCTGCAGGTTACTCTAAAGGGCCAGTCATCTCAAAATATAAAATAAAGTTGCCCGATCGCTTTGTTCATGATCTTGTCTATTTTGAGCATCTTTCAAAATAGTAACTATTATAGTTCGTGTTTATTATACTACCAATTGAGACCTATATGACTGAGTAATGTCATACAAAGTAATTAAGTTCTTTCTTTCTGCCTTACGGCTACAAAACCAAACATTAATTATGAAACCTATCGATAAATTAAAAATTGCTGACGAAATGATGACGGCTGCAATTGTTGAATGCGTGGAGCATCGCAGGTATTTTGCGGCAATTAATTTAGCTGGAGTTGCTGAGGAACTTTATGGGAAACTTCTTCATATTTATGGAGAAAAAACGATGAGAGATGAAGTTATAGATTCCGTTTTATTCGAGGACAAAGGAGGCTTATTAAATAGAAAGAAATTGAATTTTCAAGAAAATCAGGATGCAAGATTTGGATGAATCAGCATATTCTGCAATAATGAGGGCTGCTCCTTTTAAAGCTTTTCCAGACAATCTGAATGTAGATGAGATTAAATTAGGGCTTCGTTTTTCAACCGATGGGGTAAAATAGGAATATTTCATGACACACCCTCTATGGGCTCTGTCTGACTATCGATGTCGCCTGTTCCACAATGTTCGGACTTCGCTATTTAAATATTAAAAATCCATTACTGCTAAATGTTTAAATTCTTAGGATTTTTTGATATTCAGGAAAGATGCTACAGAGGTTCGGGCTTTGTTCGCACTTTTTTGTATTATGTCCGAACATCCGCCCAGAAAAAAAATTCAAGTTTTGATATAATTTTAATAGGTTAATGCGCTTAGCTAATTTTTTTTGGTTTCAAACCATGCGATACATTTCTGGAAACATTGTTTATAGGTTTATATGGCTGGTTTGGAAATAGAGACGATCCAAAATTGTGATAACTAATTGATTCGTCATAGTTTTCCCACCAAATCCCAGTCAATCCCTGAATATCCCGCTGGTTTCAAGCCTGCCGGTAGTTCACAATTCAGCCCGTTTCTGCGAGAGAATTTCATTGTGTTGGTTCGGTCCGTCAGAATCGGTGTGCCCTTCGATGATCAATCGCATGGTACTTTCAGACTGGAGCATGGCAACGATTTTATCCAGTGTCGGTTTGGATTCGGCGCGAAGAATATCAGAGTCAAAGTCAAAATTAATCCCATAAAGTCTTACCCTGCCGGTTTTTAAGAGCTCCTTGGTTATCTGGCCCTGCACCCCACCGGTCCAATGCGGACAACCTCCAACATCCTGAGATATTTTTTGACCGTTCCAGATACCTGCCCGTTCATTCTCCTTCCCTTCGTACCACCAAAGACCAAAAAACTTATTCCCTTCTGAATTGAATATCATGACAGCAGGACCTTTATGATCTGTCTGACTCCAGGTCAACCTCATTATATTATTTTCCAATCCCCCATTAAACAGTCCCTGGTCATATTCATAACAACCTGTAACTGAGGTTCCTTGCTGACGTAGATGAAAATCGTTAAATTTCGTTTTGTACGTTCCGGAAATATCGGCCAGTTTCGTCTTTGTCAGTTGCTTTCCGTAGGCGCGAAAGTCCATGAGTTCCGTGTAATCTTTTGAGCCGTGATTATTTTTGATAGTTAACCTGAGCCACTTTCCAGGGGTATTATCTGTTATCTGAAAGCTCTGATTGTCCTTTTTGTCCGATAGTGACACGCTCTTGATCTTTGTATAGCCTGACGAGATGCCATCAGCCGAAATCTCAAGAACAATATCTTTTGCGCCACGCCCATTACCATCTATATTTCCAGTGTCAAATTCAATGCTTTCCAGAGTGCTTTTTTCCGCGAGTTCAATAACTGAAACATTGTTTAAGATCTTCCCTTCAGGACTACACCAGCCGGTTTTTGGATTTTCATCCATAATCCAGATAAAATCCCACGCAGAGTCGTATCCTGGGGGTTTCTCCACAACCAATGCTCCGGAAGAAAAAGAGGCAAGAGAGGTATCCGCTGCGTCCACATCAGAATGAGAACCGAAATGATCGAATGAAAAAAGAACGATGAGCGACATCAAAATCACTTTTTTCCTCATATTTGTACCCCCCGATGGTATGACATTTCCCGAAAAGCCATGTCGTTACTTTCGGTTAACATCAAGAAATTAAATGGCAGAGAATTGAAATAACGAATCGGTAGTGTCCGGTCAAGAAAGTAAAAAAGATAAGCTTGAACCCCCTTTTTTTTATAATCGGTTAGCGAATAACACAATGAAGTCAAAAGGATATTCAAGCCAGTGCCCATAATAACACACTCTTTTATTCGATGCTAAACTTTATTCCGAGACATCAATTTGACGCCCTTGAAAACCAGTATGGCACAAGGCGAAAAGCATGTGATTTTAGCAGATGGAACCAGTTCGTTCATTTGATGTTCATGCAACTGACTGGCAGATCAAGCCTTCGTGATGGCATCCAATCTATGAATTCCAGATTCAAAAACCTCTATCATTTGGGGCAAAGCCCGTTGCCAGATCAACTTTTGCAGATGCCAATGCCATTCGGCCTGCTTCATTTTACGAAGCGCTATTTGAACTGCTTTACCAACGTTACCGGATGATATCGCCAAAGCATAAGTTCAAATTCAAAAATGAGCTATACAGTTTTGATGCAACCGTAATTGATCTGAGTCTCGGAGCGTTTCCCTTGGCTTTGCTTCGGCGCACAAAGTCAGCCATTAAGGTCCATATCACAGCGGTTATCTGCCCGCTTTCCCCCTTTTGTTTCCATTACCGATGGCAAAAAGCACGAATCCAAGGTAGCTTCAACGAATAAGCGGTAAAAAGGCTCCATCGTTGCGAGGATCGTGCATACGCAGACTATGCTTGGTTTGCCCTGCTGCAGCAAAATGGTATCTGCTTCGTTACCCGGCAAAAGACCAACGCGGTGTACAAAGTGATCCAGCGAAGAAGCGTTAACAAAAAGCAGGGTCTATGCTCAGATCAAACCATAATGCTTTCCGGCACCAAGGGTCATTTGTGCCCTCACCCTTTGCGCAGAGTTGGGTATGGAGATCCTCAAACAAGGAAACACTACGTCTTTCTTAAGAACAATTTTAGACTGTCAGCTAAAACAATCGCTGATATCTACAAAGAATGTTGGCAAATCGAGATACTCTTTCGCCGGATCAAACAGAGCCTTAAGATTAAAGCATTCATCGGCGAATCTCGAAATGCTTTAATGACGCCGGTTTATGTTGCATTGATCGCATACCTTCTGCTGTGCATGCATGGCCAAGATATCTGTAAGTTTGCAAAATCTACTACGAGTAATTCAACTCAATATGCTTAGAAGATGTTCACTGAAGGAGTTGTTTGAACCTCCACCATTAAATGCGAATATTACAGATAATAACGAGCAGTTACTCTTTGATAATTTCTAAGCAGACAGACTTGTGCTGAAATGAAATTTTTTTTGTGAGCAGTTTTAAAGTTGTTTTTTGGTTTTGCTGGACTTCACAATGATTTTAAAGGTATTTAGAGTTGGATATCGACAGATTATCTTTATGAATAAAGGAGGAAATAATGGGCAAAGGGCAAAAATTATTTCTTATCGCATTTCTACTAATGTTAATTTATGGATGTGGCGCGAGACATATCACTCCAGGAAAATATGGTATCGAATCTGATTCAATTCAAAATTTAAAAGGTGGTCTGCCGATTACTATAAAAATTCCAAAATTTGCTGAAAATGAGTACCACATTGCCAATGCCAACCCAAAGATAAAGTCTAATTTTTATATAAATTTAAATGAGTTGCACAATGATGCAAAAGTACTAATTGAAACCGAGTTGATAAATCATGATGTACCTTTAACTTCAAACGCACAAAAATTTCTAAAAATAACTTTTACCAATCTCCAATGGGAGAGTTGGGCAGGGGGATTCACATTTGGGGTATACCTTGACTTTGATGTCGAAACCAGTGATGGATACTCGATAAATTATCAAGTACAAGATTCAGGTAGGCGTATGTCTAGAGCAATCGGTGGTTCAGTTTCCAGAGCAGTCGAAAAAATGTTTCAGGATTTTGAAATTATAAAATTCATAAATAAATAACTTATTGATATCGCGAAGATATAATTCGGACCTACAACCTAAACAAAGGCTGATTTCAGGGGACCTGCATTAAGAGCGACTTTTCAGGTAATGTAGTAAGTCAGCAGAAATATTTTCATATTGATATTGTAGGATAATTTCAGGTTCATCCCGGATTCGCGTACTTTTGATTGAAAAAAGTGGACATCCATGTCCTTCAAAAGATCACCACGGCCTCTAATTAAAAGCATATCGGATCTCCACAAGTTTGCTGTATCACGGATTTTGTATTCACGGCTATCAGTATGTTCCCGCTCTTTTTGAAAACGGCACCATCATCTTCCGTATCGCTCGGAACGCTTTTACTCTAAGGTGTCCCAAATACAAATCTCGAATTGTAAAACGAAGAGGCACTGTTGTGCGTAGATTCAAAGCCATTCCAATCGGTTCTGTGCCAGTACTCATTGAGTTGTGATAACGTATAATATTTTTCGGATGCGCCAGTAACTGGCGGAAGATAGTAGGTGAAAGTCCTATACGTCGAAGGGTTAGCAACCCACGGCGACCCTGAGTCATGTCGGTGTACCGGTAACGGTATTCTGGAAGCGTTGAAAAGGCAAAATGCGTGCAGGATATTGAGCCGCGAAATTCTATACAATAGTTTGGAGTGCCCATGGTGTCGAAATGTCAGAAGGCAAAACACTATTCATCGCTAATTGCGAGATCGATCGTGACTCCACGCGGTCGGAGGCCCCTTGCAGGCCAAGGTGTTAAAAGGAACCCGATTGCTACTGTTGAAAAACCCTTACAGTCTCAATGACGACAAAGCTGAAAGCAATCGCTTAAAAAAGGCGCTTGAGCTAAATGCCCCTTTGGCGATGGCATACTACCTCATAGAAGATCTAAAGCAATTTTGGGACCAGAGAACAAAGACTGAAGCAAAAAAGTATTTGGCTGCTTGGATTTTCTAAAACAGTGCATCGAAAGTAGCGATGCTTGTGAAGATGGCCAAAACGATCCAAGGTCATAAGTTCGGTCTTTTATCCTATTCTGACCACCCTATCTCCACCGGCCCGTTGGAAGGAATCAACAACAAAATAAATCGGGGCGATAAGGTTTTTATTCGTTAATTCTATAGGTTACTACGGAGAAAAACAAGCACATCGATCAAAGTGCTTTTGCACCGTCGCTAAAAGCCTACTGCTTCAGGCAAAGTGGGCTGCGCATCGGACCGCGTCACTATCTCATCGGCGACCATCTGGTCGAAAGAACATCTCAGGCAATTGTAATTATGGGCGCACATTTTGTAATCAACCAGCCCGTTCACCATGTGCCGACATTTTCCCCTGTATTCTGCCATGCCTACAAGATTGGTACGTCGTCTTGTTTCAATTTTGATATTCTTGCCCATGACGTCCTCCTTAGTGTTTGCCGGTTCACTTGCTGTTTGCGGTTTGCCTCATTTTGCCAATCAAATTCTTTTCTGTTTAGATACAACGCATAATCCAGGCCAATCTCGCTGTTCTACGCGAAAAAATACCTAACTATTTGGAATACCAACTAATCTTTTATATCATGGCAATCGCGGGTAGAGGGATTTGCTATAATAAATTGTGGCAAAATACAGCAGGGATAAATGTTAAAAAATGTAATATATATAAATATTAGAATGTTATGGAAGTGGGGCAAAATGCTGCATGTGGGGCATTTTACTGCAGCTTCAAAAGCGAAAAAGACGATACTCGAAGAACATCGGAGCGATGTCAGATGAACCACTTTACGGGTTGCTTGTTCAGGTTACCGATGATCAGAAAATTGCTGTCTCATAGTTTTTACGACAACTTATCGAAGACAAATTGAATCAAGGAGTAGGAAAAAATGTAGTCTATGAAGGCATCATAATGGAAATAATAGTCGAATATGAACTCAGGGTCACTGGTCGGTTTGCTCGTTATGTTGGCGTTGATCGTGATAAGCGCTCAGATGTAAAAAAGAGACCCGGAAGTTGGATATCGATATATGGATTTGAACCTCACTTCTCGGAAGCCCTGTTTTTTGGGATGAAAAGCAAAAACGATTTGAACAGCCTTAAAGGATTGCGTGTTCATGATGCACCCTGGATCATATCGATAAATTCGGGAAGCATTAAAATATTCACTTGCTTATCTTTGGGCATGTTAGCAACGGCCTGTGAATAACACCCCGTGCAAATGTGAACCATGGTGTCGGTTTGAACATGACCAAGCATATGCGCCAGGCCATCGGGTTTAAAGCAGCAGGAGGGCGCGCTGATCCTGTTGATGGAAAGCCCTGTGATTTGATTAAAAACCCGATTCGTTGATTTCAAGTCCACAGGAACTGGTGAAAAACGCTGATGTAATTTATAGCATCCGGCATAATAGTCGATTTGTTGATTGCATTCCAAGGTGCCAATGGCTTCAAGAAGCACCTCGGGAAAATAGATGATGTTCTCCTCTGGAAACGTAAATTTATAGATTGGATAACATGGAGAGCAGAAAAGGATGATCCTGCTTGCCCCCAGCTTTTTGGCCTGCTCAATGTTGTTGCCGACAAATTCCTTGGAAAGCGAACGACACTCTTCCATTGCCGTCTCATCTTTTTCCTTTATCGCCGGTCGATAGAGATAATTGCCGCAGCAATATTCCTTGGACAGAAAGGTGTAGTCAATTCCGCCTCGCTCCAAAATTCGGGCGAACTTTTCCACTGCATTGGGAACCACTTTCAGATTTTGACAGCCCATAATGACCACATTTTCCGCCGGCCGATCAAACGGAAGATTCATTGCTTTCATCGTTTCGATGCGGTCGGGCAAATTTTCGAAGGTGTGCCCGAGAGTCCGAATTGTTTCGACCATTTTGGTATCAATCAGCGTGTGCATCATCTAAGCCCTGATTTATGGTTTAGTATCTTGCTATTTTCAATTTTGATGGACAGATATGTCATGGTGCATAAACACTTTGGCAACGGTTTCCGAGTTTTGTCTACCGCAGGGGTGAAAACGGCAGGGCGACCAGCCGCAGCGCCTTTTCTCTTGGGGCCAGCAGCCGGACACTCCTTAAAAACTTTTTCCTCCACTCTCCAGCTGGTTCGTATTTCTGCTTAGGCTCCGGGGATTTCCAGACATCGATGACTTCATTCGGGCTTCCACTGATGGGTCGCCAGCTGGCAATGATCGGCACGAATTTACGCGACTCCGCAAGTCCCGCTTCCAGATTGTCCATCTGCCCATTGGCTGCTTCCAGTATGGCAAACAAATAGCCGTGGTTGGGCGTTTCCCTGCTGTCGGCAATGGCTTGATGCAGAACCTCACTTGGAACGGCCTTTCCAAGGGGTTCCAGCAGTCGGCTGTGCCTTACAGGCGCGTGGTCCTCAAGCCCGGCGGCGTACTCTCCCCAGGCTTTGCTCCGACTGCAGTTGACGCGAAACGCCTTGAGCGACTCCATATTATCGAATTCCATTATCTGCTTAACCTGACAGAACCACTCGACATCGCTGCTTAACGCTGCGATCAACCTTGCCCCCAGCTCCGGCAGGACAGGCACCAATTTCTCTTGGGCAAATTCGATATAGTTGTCCAACGCCTCATAGCTTGCATGGGCGAGGTTCAAGGTTTCTTCCGTATAGATCATGTCAACTCCTTCTTTTCATAGTGTTACAGTGATTTTTATGAATCAATATAAAATATGCAGATGTAGGTGCAATATCCGGTTCTCAGAGTCTGGATCCCTTAGAGATTTACCAGCGATATCGATAAAAGAGGCTGCTCGATACCCACCTTTTTTTCTCTTTCATTTCAGCTTTGGCGATACAAATCATCAGTCTGTATCTATTAGATATGTTGATATATTCCCGCTTTGTGCAACTACGGCTGTCGAACGCTGGAGGATGTATCCGGATTAAAGATGAAGGTTCAAGTTTTGCCTCTATTTGGTAGATCGGCACGCAATAAAATAATCCCTTCTAAAATTTCATATATGCACCATCGATTAAAAATTCATCACCTGAATGATAAGCGCTGCCATCGCTGGCAAAATAGACAGCTGCCGGGCCAAAATCTGCCGGAACACCCCAGCGGCGTTGGGGAATCCTTGGCATCACGGCGTTTTCAAACGTGCTGTTGGAAAACATCTCAGCCGTCATATCCGTTTCGATCCAGCCGGGCAGGATAGCATTGGCCCGAATACCATAGCGGGCATAGCCCACGGCTATGGCCCGAATCAGAGAAAGCAAGCCACCTTTGGTCGATGCGTAATGCGCGGCGCGCGGAGCGCCGGACAGGGCTGACATACTGCTGGTCGCAACCAGTGACCCCTTGACCTTCTTTTCTATCATGTGCCTGATCGCTGCCCTAAAGGTAAAAAAAACACCCTCCATATTGACGCTGTATATCCTCCTCCACTCCTCAATAGTCATTTTATGAAACGGTACTCCCGACCCTCCCTGGCCGGCATTGGCAAAGCAAGCGGTGACTTTTCCTAGTGTATCAACCGTCCTGCTAAAACATTTTTCAACCTGCTGTTCATCCGAGACGTCACATTTTAAGGCCAGAACCCGACGGCCATAATCCTGCAGTTTTTCTTCAGCCGCCTTATTCTTCTCCTCGTTTCTTCCCCAGATACAGACATCGGCCCCAGCCTCTGCCAAAGCCGCGGCCATACCCAACCCGATACCGCCGTTACCGCCGGTTACCAGCGCCACTTTACCTTCAAGATTAAAATATGATGTTCCCATATTATCCTCCTTTTTACCATCGTTGAGTGGCACACTATTAGAACGAACGTTCGTTTTATAATACCAGGAATAATCAGATTGGCAATATTTTTATGAAAATATATTATCCGCTTCTCCATATAGCTTAAGTGTCCGAAATTTAGTAATGATTGGCCTATGCAACGTATCTGATTCTTTGGCTCAATCTCATTACGATCAATGGAAAAGTCCCCCCGCCCCCCTCACCTGCGGTGAAGGAGGAAGGTGAGTCGGCAGCTGTACATAAGGTATGATAATGAAAAACAGACGCGACTCAATCCTCTTTTTAAGGTTTGACAAGATTGAATGGGTCTACTATATTCCAGAATAACGATTTGGAGGAATCATGAGAGATTTTGTTAAGGTCATGAAAGCATTGTCGGATCCAAACCGGATCAAGATGATCAAGTTGCTGCAGCGTCGTGTTCTATGCGTATGTGAAATTCAGGAGGCCATGGGGTTGGCCCAGTCCACAGCCAGCAAGCACCTTAAAATACTGGAAGACGCCGGATTGATAACTTTTTCGAAAGATGGGTTGTGGGTCAACTATCGCCTCGCCGATGGGGATAGGAATCCTTATGTGGCCAGTATGCTTGGAAACCTGCGACACTGGCTCGAAGAGGATCCTGAAGTGGAGGCGCTGTTTGCCCGGCTGCCCGATATCCGCCGCGAAATCATTTGCGGAAACTAAATTTTTTTAGCCTTTATATATCACTATATGACGAATTTAGAATAAAGTATCTCTTGGGATGCATCGTGTTCCCTTGAAACGGAGGTTTTCTAATGGACAACACCAATCACAAAATCTGCTGCTGCAGTGCAACCCAGGCGGTCTCCACCACTATGGGTCAGGTAAGCGAACCGAACAATTCGCCCGTCATCAAATATGTCGCTGGGGTAGCAGTCATGATCGCGGTCTGGTGGCTGATTTACGGTCAACTTAAACCTTTGGCCGACTTTCTCACCCTGACGCTGGCCGGATGGACCGGTTTTGCGCCTGAAGGCCATTTGGGGCAGGCGATCGCATTTTTTCTGTACGACACGCCGAAGGTGCTGATGCTCCTGACGCTGGTGGTATTCGGCGTTGGAATCGTACGTTCTTTTTTTACGCCCAGTAGAACCCGTGCCATTCTGGCCGGTAAGCGCGAATCGGTCGGCAATGTTCTGGCGGCCTGTCTGGGGATCGTAACCCCCTTTTGCTCCTGTTCGGCTGTGCCCCTGTTTCTGGGTTTCGTTACTACAGGCATACCGTTGGGGGTGACCTTTTCGTTTCTCATTGCGGCCCCCATGGTCAATGAGGTCGCCCTGGTCCTTCTGTACGGGCTTTTCGGGTGGAAAGTCGCTGTGATTTACTTAAGCACCGGGCTCGCCATCGCCATCATCGCCGGCTGGGTGATCGGACGGATGAAAATGGAGCGCCATCTCGAGGACTGGGTGTACGAGATCCAGGCCGGCCAAGTCGCCGTAGAGAACGGTCCCGAAGACTGGGTCGAGCGTATCCGCTATGGGTTCGAGTCGGTGCGCGATATCGTGGGCAAGGTGTGGTTTTACGTCGTAATCGGCATTGCCGTGGGGGCCGGCATTCATGGGTATGTGCCGGAGGGTCTTCTGGCGTCGTTCATGGGCAAATCAGCCTGGTGGTCGGTGCCGGTATCGGTGATCCTGGGTATTCCCATGTATTCCAATGCTGCCGGTATCATTCCCATCGTGCAGGCCTTGCTTGAAAAAGGCGCTGCGCTGGGCACCGTTTTGGCCTTCATGATGTCGGTCATCGCCCTGTCATTGCCCGAGGCGATTATCCTGCGCAAAGTGCTCAAACCGCGATTGATTGCAACCTTTATCGGTGTGGTCGGCGCAGGCATTCTGACCGTCGGATACATTTTCAACTACTTTGTCTGACAGGCTGCCTACCAACACAAGCGAACAAAACGCAAATAGAGGAGTGTTACCATGGAAATCAAAATACTGGGACCTGGTTGTGCCAAATGTGAAAAAACTGAAAAAATAGTCAAAGAGGCCGTTGCCGAAGCCGGGGTTGGCGCCGCCATCGAAAAGGTCACCGATATGATGAAAATAGCCGGCTACGGCGTTTTCGGAACACCCGCAGTGGTGGTGAATGGAGAAGTAAAGTCGGTGGGCAAAATCCCTAAAAAGAAAGATGTAATGGCTTGGCTGAAATAGTTTTCACGGACGACATTCGCAAGGCTCTCGACACCGAGATGGTATGCTATTGCTCCAAGGTCACGAAGGCGCACATCATGCGCGCGATCGGCAATGGGGATTGTTCGGTGACGGAAATAAAAAACGCCACCGGTGCCGGCACCCAGGGACGCTGCAAGGAAATCAGCCCCAGAGAGCGCTGATGTTCGCGGGAGATCCGCATTCTCCTGGGGCAGGAGAACGATCAAACCGACAACCCTTTTATTTGATGGAGAAGAGACGTGGAACAAGTGCTTAGAAAACTCACATTGGAGTTTTTTGGTAAAGGGAAACACAAGATATCGCCCGATAAATTTTTCAAAATGGAAAATGTTTTTTTGCTGGATGTTCGATCCAAAGAAGAAGCCGATTCTATCTCAATAGCCATGAAATCGCACCCCAACATAGTATCCAAAAATATTCCGGTCCATGAGATTCCAGACAGACTTAACGAGGTGCCGAAAAATAAACTGGTCGGCGTATTTTGTCCTGCGAATGTCAGATCGGCTATCACATATGCCTATTTGCTTTCAAAGGGATTTTCGGACGTTCGCATCGTTGATGGTGGATATTCCGATCTAACGGAGGTTTTGAAGCCTGGCCCCGTGCTCAAAGCGCTTCAAAGCTATAAGTGATCAAAGGTTCGAGGAAATCTTAAATGACCAATTTGATTATCACCGGCTTGCTTATTTTCATTGTCGCCGTGTCCATGACCATGGTTGGCAAGGGTGGAGGAAATTTTTATGTCGTGATTTTGGCGATAGCCGGTGTTCCCATGCATGAGGCGGCGACAACCGGCCTGTTTATGCTTTTTTCAGCATCTGTAGCGGCGATGATCGTTTTCCAGAAGAATGAATCGGTATCGTGGCTTTTGGCTGTTCTGGTCGGTACATTTACTGCTTTATCCGCCCTTGGCGGAGGGTATTTCTCTCATTTGTTCAGCGGTTTTTCTTTAAAACTGATATTCGCTGTTATGTTGCTCATCGCCGGCATTGTTATGCTCATTCCAGTCTATAATCGTAAAACTTCCACAGAGGGGAAACATTTCGGGGTTATCCGGATTCGATCCGGCCCGGAAGTATATGGCGTGAACTTGTGGATCGCACTGCCTGTAACGATCTTGACAGGCTTTGGTTCGGGGATGGTGGGCGTTTCAGGAGGGTCTTTTCTGGTTCCGCTGATGGTTTTGGCATGTGGGGTTCCCATGCACAAAGCTGTCGGAACCGCGTCAACATTAATAGCGGCAACCGCTTTCATGGGGTTTGCAGGCCATGCGGTCCAGGGGGATTTTAACCCTTCATGGGCCATCCCATTGGCCATTATTACCGTTGTTGGGGGAATAGTTGGCGGAAAACTGGCGTTGAGCACGAAGCCGAAACATCTCAAAAAGCTTTTCGCATATACGAACTGGCTTGCCGCTCTATTTATGATCGTAAACGCACTCCATACAAAGGGGATTATATAATTGTAGATATAAAGCGGCCGAAATATCGGAACATGCCTATTTCCGGCACGAGGGAGGTCATGATGACGGATAAACGCGCAGTATTCATATAGGAACACAACAGCGCCCGTAGCCAGATGTCTGAATGAATATACGGAAGGGCGCACGACAGCTTCGAACATTAAAAAACTGAGCTTTCTGGACCGCTTTCTCACACTGTGGATCTTTATTGCCATGTTCGTCGGCGTGAGAGACGGTTCTTTGCACCCGTAAATCAAGAATTTCATCAACCGCTTTTCCGTGGGCGCCACCAACATTCCCATCGCCATCGGCCAGATCGCCGAAAGCGTGTTCATCTACCTGGGTATTCCACTGTGCATTTACTTCGTCATCATGTTTTTTGTTTCTTTCTGGCTCTCAATGAAAGCCCGAGCGACGTATGAAAAACTATTTCTAAAGTATCAATCGATAAGGCCGATTAGCTAATCACATTTTGATGATCTTATTTACCACGTACGGGCGCACCCACCCAACGAGCAATCAGGAAAGGACACAAATGCAATGAAGAACTTGATTATCTTTTTAACTGCAGCAGCCATTTTTTTATCCTTGCCGTTAATGGCTTCAGCCAAAGCTTATGATGGCAAAAAAATTCTGTACATCGATTCATATCATGAAGGATATGCGTGGAGTGACGGCATCACCCAAGGGGTTCACAATGCATTGAAGGATTCGGCGGCCACTCTTAAAATCATCCGCATGGATACGAAACGAAATGCAAACGAGGACTTTAAAAAAGAAGCAGCACTAAAGGCCAAAACAGCAATAGAGGATTATCAACCCGACGTCGTCATCGCCTCTGATGATAACGCCTCAAAATACCTCATTGCCCCGTTTTTTAATGGGAAATCAATTCCATTTGTCTTTTGCGGCGTCAACTGGGATGCCGGTGGGTATGGCTTTCCTTCCTCAAACGTGACCGGCATGCTGGAAGTCACACCTGTACCGCAGTTGATCAATGAGCTAAAACCGTTTGCCAAAGGTGATCGCATTGGCTTTTTGGCACCCGACATTCTGACCGCCAAAAAAGAGGCTGAGAACTATAAGCGTGTTTTCGGGATGAAACTGTCTGAATACTACGCAAGCAGCTATGATGACTGGAAAAATGGTTTTAAAGAACTGCAAAAGCAAGTGGACATCCTGATCGTCGATTCAGATGGTGGGCTCTATAACAATCAGAAGGCGGACATGCAGTCCTTTGTCAAGGCAAACACTACCATTCCCACCGGATCTGCCTACGATTTCATGGCCCACTGCACACTCTTCACCTTTGCAAAGGTGGCCGAGGAACAGGGGGTCTGGGCTGCAAAAGCTGCTCTCAAGATTCTGGACGGGACCTCACCTTCACAAATTCCGCTGGAGAAAAACAAAGAGGGCAAGCTTATCATCAACATGCAGATTGCACAGGCCATGAATGCCAATATTCCTTTTGGAATCATTCAGGCAGCCGACCTGGTGATCGAATAGATTCCTATAGAATTGCCTGTTCCCGGCAGCGGATTGCCAAGAAATGCTTTTCGCTGCCGGGAATTCCAACTTATTAAACCGGCAATTAAATAGACCACCCTTTGTCATCCTGGACTTGATCCAGGATCCAGTAAACGTCTGGATAGCGCCAAGGCTTCACTGCCTGCCCGGCTTTCGCCGGAATGACGGGAATTGTGATCTTTAATTGCCGGGTTAATAAAAAAAGCGCGTCTATACAGTTGGTATGAAGACGCGCTTTTTTATATTTTATAAGTTTCGCCAACTCAGCGCTGCCATAACCGCATTAGAGCAGTCCGCCGGCCAGCGCACTGCTATTGCGCCAAATGGTTGATGTTCACGGTATCGTTGAGGTGATGGCCGTCATGCCCTCAAAGCGTCGCGAACCTTGTTGGACAAATCGGAAATTTTGAAAGGCTTGGAAATGAATTGAACGCCCTCGTCCAAAACGCCATGGTGAACGATAACGTTTGCCGTATAGCCGGACATATAAAGCACCTTTAGATCTGGTTTTATCAATTTCAGCCTTTCATAGAGATCCTTACCGTTCATTTCGGGCATGACCACGTCCGTGACAAGCAAATCGACTGCGCTTTGTTTTTCGCCAAAAACAGCAAGCGCATCTTCCGGTCCGGCAACGGATAAAACTGTATATCCCAGTTGAATCAGACTCTCTTCCGTTACCTTGCGCACCAAGTCATCGTCTTCAACCAGAAACACCGTTTCCGATCCAATCACGGGGCCCTGACTTTCGGCTCTCTTCAACGGTGCGATTTCACCCGTTGAAACGGGTATGTATATCTTGAAGGTGGTTCCGCGGCCTGGTTCACTGTATACATTTATGAAACCGCCGCCCTGTTTCACGATGCCGTATACGGTTGCCAGGCCAAGGCCGGTACCCTTTCCGATCTCCTTTGTAGTGAAAAATGGTTCGAAGATATGGCTGAGGGTTTCCGCATCCATGCCGATGCCGTTGTCACTGACCGAAATCTGCACGAACCTGCCCGGTATGAATCCCATGTGTTCCCGGCAATAGGCCTCGTCCAGGGTCACATTGGCAGTTTCAAAGGTAAAAATGCCTCCATTTGGCATGGCATCGCGTGCGTTGACCATAAGGTTCATGAGAATCTGTTCAATTTGAGTCGGGTCAAATTCGATATTCGCGATATCTTGGCAAGGGATAAACTTAAAGGTGATATCTTCTCCTATTAATCGAGAGAAGTTGTCTTCGAAACTGCTGATAAGCTCGTTGACGTTAAATACTTTCAGTTTGAAAACCTGTTTTCTGGAAAAGGCCAATAGCTGCTGGGTAATATCTTTGGACCGCACGGCCGCGTTTTGAATCTTTTCAAGGTCGTGTATCAACGGATCGTTTGACGCGAGCTTGGATTTAATGATCTCCGAGTATCCCATTATGACGCCCAGCATGTTGTTGAAGTCGTGGGCGATGCCTCCTGCCAGACGTCCGATGGATTCCATTTTCTGGGACTGAACCAGTTTGGCCTCAAGCGTTTCCCGCTCACGATTCGCTCTCAACCGGTCGGATATATCTCGGACAAATGCGACATGGTACCTCTGATCATCAAAGACGACATTTTTGGAAGAGATCTCAACTGGGAATACGGAACCGTCTTTGCGCCGGTGAAGTCTTTCGAGCCGCGCACCCCCGCCTTTTTTCACTTTCTCCCAGTGGGGCCACCACTGCTCTTGCGTAAAATCCGCATCGATATCCCATATGTTAACCCGCATAAGCTCTTCCCGGCTGTAACCCAGCGAGCGGCACGCTTGGTCGTTGACATAGGGAAAACGACCTTCGTCGTTTATCCAGAACACTGCGTCGGGTGACGATTCCACCGTAAGCTGAAACCACCTGATGGCGCCCTCTTTTGCCAAGCGTTCAGATATATCGCGGACGATGGCCCACATGCCCACCGGGTGATCATTGGAATCCCTGGTCAGGACGACCCTCAACTCCACAGGCACGATGCTGCCGTCTTTGCAGCGGTACTCTTTTTCAAATACATCAGAGTAACCCCTTACCAGTACCTGTTCGTCGATGATGCGTTTCTCAAGCCCATGCCATTTCGAAGGCGTAAAATCGAAAAAACTCAATTCGAGCAGTTCGTTTCTTTGATAGCCTAACAGATCCAGAAAATGCTGGTTGGCTTCCGTAATCCGGCCCTCCATGTCGGTAGCCCCGAAGGCATCCATCATGTAAGCACAGAGTCGTTCGTACATGGCTTCCGGCTTAGTTAAACTGTCCATATGAAATCTCCAAAACGTGCCCGGCATACAACTGTCGTGAAATATATAAATTGCTACAGCACCCAAACAGAGTGCCCGCAATCTGTTAAACTCAAGATAAAATGGAACGGTAGTGTCATTAGTTTTTCACGCTTTTGAGGGTTGTGTCAAATCAGTATAGGCTGTTATTTTGATCGAGTTCTTCCATTATCTGATCACAGGTCGGTTTACCGAGTCCTTCCTTTTTTGCTCGCATTTTTATTTTATTCGGTTTCCCGGTTTTCATTTGATGCAGCCAATTGCGCTTCCATTTGATCTCCAAGCTGTATGAGCAAACCGGAGTGATCAATACCACCGACCTCAGTTTTGGCGAATGGCTTCAGGTGTTCCGCTGTTCCGCGGTGAGAAAACGACCAGGGAAAATAAACAGACCCATCGGACCGCTGCCGATCGGTTTCACCTCGAATCAAGCCCTCTACCTGCATAGATGGCATACAATACTTATATCTGGTGATAGACAGCCGATATAAAGGTATCATCTATTAAATCGTGACACTATGGCTATGGATTTGACATGGATTCTCAATATGATTTAGATTGGCAATTAATCGAATCTATGCGGAAAAATATCAGTATTATCAACCCGGCAATTAAATACACGTTGAATCGTCATTCCAGCGAAAGCTCGAATCCAGGCTCTCAGTGGATCCCGGATCAAGTGCGGGATGACGGAGGTTGGTCAATTTTATTGCCGGGTTAATAATAAACCATACGATTCAACGGTAAGGCTCCAAATGAAAATGGGCTTGGTCATGGCCAAAAGAAAATTGATGTGGGTTGGTGCTCTGGTATTGATATTGGTAAGCCCGCTGCCCACCCATGCCCAGTCTCCCTTGCGGATTGCATTTCCCGATTTCCCCCCCTTTCATTGGATTGATGACCATGGCAAAAAAAATGGTTTTTTCTACGAAATCATCACTGAAGCCCTGGATAAACGGATGGGAATTGCCACGGTTTGGACCGCTTATCCATGGCCACGTTGCCAGGCAAACCTGAAAGCCGGTAAGGACGACGCCATGCTGACCGTACCCACCGAAGAACGTCTTGTATATAGCGTGACCCATAAGCGCCCTTTTTATAATAAATCACTCAATATCTTCACGTATGCCAATCATCCGCAATTGGCCGCAATAGAAAGCATAACCACCCTGCCGGACATTCATAAAGGAGACTTTTCCGTAATCACGTATATTGGAAACGGTTGGCACCATGAACATGTGCAGCCCCTGGGTATAAAAACCTACGAATCCCCGTACTTGCAAAACGTATGGAAAATGCTGGCCTCACATAGGGGGGATATTGTTATCGAGTGGCCGCCTGGGGCCTGGCCTGATATTTCGAAACTGGGCCTCGAAAATCAAGTCATTGATACAGGCATAACGGTGGCCAGCATGCCTTTTCATTTGCTGATTCGAAAAGGTGCCCCTCAGGTTGCCATTCTGGGAGAGTTTGATTCTACCATTTCACAAATGACCGAGGACGGGACAATAAGATCGATAATGGAGCGATATACATTTTGAACATCCGCGACTTTATTTCAAAAAAGGTTCAAAGATGAAGATCAGACGGCTATTGCTCTACTGCACTCTTTTTCTTGTCACTTCGTTCTGCATCTTTGTTTTTATCTTTCAGAATAGTGTGCGCGCCAAGGCGGTTTCCCGAATCAAAAACCACGCTAATGTGATTGCCAGCTCTTTGTGGACGCTGGAAAAGTCCAGCCCCACCGCCTACCTGAACTTGGCGGTTGAAGCCAACGGTTATGATGAGATTGTCGTAATTGATGATCAGGGTGGCTTATTCCTGAAAATAACGGGCGATAAACCGAAGGGGATTGAACGCCCTTTAAGATCCCTTGGTCTAATCCTTACCTACCGGCTTGAATCTCCAGTTGTCTATGATGGTATGACGATAGGAAAAATTGCAGCGGATTGGCCATGCCGGACGATTTATACTTATCTTAACGTCTTCTTTTGCATGGTGCTGATGTTAACGGGTATCGGGCTGTATTTAAAACTTCTCGATGTAAATCGGTTTTTGGAGGATCGCGTTCAACAGAGAACCGCCGAGCTGAAAAAGGAAGTCAATGAACGCAGACGGGCCGAAGAGGAGCTGAAATCATACGCGCAGCGGTTGTCCATGCACGTTCTGAACACGCCGTTGGGAGTCATCGAATGGGACCAGGACTTCAGGGTTGTCGAGTGGAATAAAGCCGCAGAAAAAATTTTTGAATATACTCGCGAGGAGGCGCTGGGGAAAAGAGCCGATGATTTGATCCTGCCTGCCGATGAACGGGAAAACGTAGAGAACATTTGGCGGCAATTGCTTTTGCAAACCGGCGGTACACGATCCGTCAATACAAACTGCACCAAGAGCGGTCATATCAGGATCTGTGAGTGGCACAATACAAGTCTGACCGGTCCGAATGGAGCGGTCATTGGCGTTGGCTCCCTCCTCGAGGACATCACCGAGCGAAAACAGGCTGAACAGGAGAAGCAACGGCTGGAGGCCAAACTTCTTCAAGCCCAAAAGATGGAGGCCGTTGGTGAGTTGGCCGGCGGTATCGCTCATGATTTCAACAATCTACTTCAAAGCATATCGGGCTATACCCAGCTGCTGCTCATCGATTGCGTCCGTAAACAGGAAGAGTGCAATAGGCTTCGGGGAATCGAACAGGCATCAGCGAAAGCGGCTGACCTCATCAGGCGGTTGCTCACCTTCAGCCGGAAGATAGAAAGTCATCTGCTACCGCTAAACTTAAACGATATCATCATGCAGATGAGAGACATGCTGGAACGCACGATTCCCAAGATGATCGCCTTCGAATACCATCTCGATCCCGCGTTGAAGCAAATTGATGGAGACGCTACCCAGATCGAGCAGGTCATAATGAATTTATCCATCAACGCCATGCACGCCATGCCTGACGGCGGTAGAATCATCATTGAAACGGAAAATGTACATTTGGATCAGGATTATTGCCGTATCCATCTTGGTTCTCAGGAGGGTCCGCATGTCATTCTTTCCGTTAGCGACAACGGGATTGGCATGGATCAGGAAACAGTGACGCGTATTTACGAACCATTTTTCACGACCAAAGGGATTGGCCGTGGGACCGGGTTGGGTTTGTCCACCGTTTATGGAATTGTCAAAAGTCACCGTGCTCAAATCCAGTGTTACAGCGAACCGGCTAAGGGAACCAGGTTTCAAATATTTTTTCCGGCCAGGGTTGGCACGGTCACTTTCGAAGAAGGGCAACCGACAGAGGAACATATACCTGGTGGAACAGAGACCATACTACTGATTGATGATGATGATGACATTCGCGATATCGGTATCCAGATACTTGAACGCAATGGTTATACCGTGATGGACGCCGACAATGGGGAAGAAGGGTTGAGACTCTTTGAAGAGCAGCAAAAAAAAATCGATCTGGTTATCCTCGACTTGAACATGCCGGGCATGGGCGGGTACAAATGCATGCAGGCACTCAAAACTATCGATCCGGAAACGAGGATTCTGATTGCCAGCGGTTACGCACCAAGAGGTGACATCCAGAAAGCGCTTGAAGAAGGGGCATGCGGTTATATTGTCAAGCCTTTTCAGCTTATCGATTTTCTTAAGCAGGTGCGCTTTGCACTGGATGCTGATGCGCAATAGGACCCGCGAATCCGGGTTGATATGCGGCTCGGTCTCCCACCCAAAAAGGAAAAATCTATGTATGCAATAGAAGATTGGAGCAAAGAGCGGGTCCACGATGTGATGCGAGAGGTGCTGTTCAGTTTCAACTATATGTGGTTCCTCATGGAAGAGTGGGCCAAAAATAACTGCCCTGAGAAGGTGCAGGGGGAGTCGTTTCAGAGCCTTTCCGAGGAGTTTGGGCGCTACGAGGCGCAGCGCCTGGAAAAGGTCGTTGACGATAAACTGTCCGGGGTGGATCGCTTGGTTGCATTTGTAAGGTGTTCCCACTGGTGCGCCTTTGAGGATATTGAGCTCACCCCGATATCGAAACATGGTCTGCGCATGCGGACCTTAGGCTGCACTGCTCAAAAGGCTGCCCGGAAATGGGGATTGTCCCATTACGATTGCGGCCAGACCGGATTGCGGTTGCGCGAGGCCTTCTTCAGCCGCGTCATTCCAACTGCGACGGTGGAGCGTGTCTTTACCCCACCGGACGACAGACCGGCCGGAGCGCCTCCCGATGCGGCCTGCGAGTGGATGATATCTATTTGATACGGGTCTATGGATTTGCAGAAGAGGATCGAATAAGCCGACCTTTTTCAAAGGGGGGCTTGTTTATCTGCTTAAGGTTTATTACAGGAAGCACGTTTTGCTTGAGCTATACAGAGAACCGTTTTTTTATTCGAGAGACTGGTAACGATTTGACTTTTTTAGGATTCCAAAGGGAGACAGGTGTATGACGATTCAATCCAATACAGAGCAGTTTAAAAAACTGGCCGCCAATACGAATGGTGAGCCGTTCGTGATGCTCAATCTGCTGAAGTTTAAAAAGGATGGCGGCCGGGAGGCCTATTTTCGCTACATCGCTGAATCGGGGCCTTTCGTTGAGGGTGTAGGCGCCAAGGTCATCTACTTCGGCAAGGCCAATGAGTTGCTCAATGGAACGGAGAGCTGGGACATCGTCATGCTCGTCCAGTACCCCTCCCGCAAGGCATTTCTTGAAATGGCCAACAACCCCGACTACATCAAAGTACACCAGAACCGCGAAGATGGCTTGGAGCGGGCGGTTCTCTACGCAACCGATCCGGTCCACTTCAAGGCGATTCTGTCGGAAGAATAGCCTCCAGATTCTCCATCTCATCCAATTGAGTTTATTCTGCCATCCGATGGGGCCGCCCGTATGCCCTCCCCTATCGGATTACCTGCCTTTTGGCATAGGCGGCGTTCGGGCATGGGCCACGTTTCAAGATGGGTGCGTTCAAATCAACGTGCATGCCAAAAATGTAGCTGCCGAGTCGTTTTTGCATCAGTTTCCGGCCATCGCGGGTCGTGTTTCATTGACAGTGGCCCGCTTCTGCATAATTGTTCTCCTAAATCCTCTCGTTCGATTCATGGACATAATTATTATGGTTTTAAAACCTTAAGGAGCAAATATGAAAGCATTCGTATGTACTGAATTCGGCCCGGTGGACAACTGTGGCGTTCAGGAGATTGATCCGCAACCGCCGGAGAAGGACCACGTCCTGATAGAAGTAAAAAGTGCTTCTTTGAACTTTCCGGACGCCCTGATGGTGGAAGGGCGTTATCAGGTCAAGCCCCCCCTGCCTTTCAGCCCGGGTATGGATCTTGCGGGCATCGTCAAGCAGGTGGGAGAAGAGGTCACCCATGTCTCAGCGGGCGACCGGGTGATCGCCTTCTCGGGGGTCGGTGCATTTGCCGAAATGTGTTTGGCGTCCAGGGAGAAGGTCGTTCCCATGCCTGATGGAATGTCTTTCGACGCTGCCGCAGCTTATGGGATTACTTATGCGACCGCCATCCATGCGTTCCAGGATTGCGGCAGGCTTAAACCCAATGAAACAGCGCTGGTATTGGGTGCTGCAGGCGGCGTCGGGTTGGCGTCTATCGAAGTGGCCAAGGCGATGGGTGCTCGGGTCATCGCGGCGGCCTCCACCGATGAAAAGCTGGCCCTGGCTCGAAAGCTTGGGGCCGACATGACGATCAACTACAGCAATGAGAATTTACGCGCCCGTACCTTGGAACTTACCGATGGGAAAGGCGTGGATGTGATCTGTGATCCTGTAGGCGGCGACTATACCATGGACGCGTTTCGTGCGGCGGCTTGGGGCGGACGCCTGCTGGTCATCGGCTTTGCCGCCGGCGATATTCCCAAAATACCACTCAACTACGCCCTGCTTAGCGAACGTGAAATCGTTGGCGTTTTCTGGGGAGCGTGGGCTGCCCGGGACAGAGAGGGGCAGCGCCGCAATATGGAGACCATGGCCAGATGGTTCTCCGAAGGCAAGATCAACCCGGTCATCGATTCAACGGTTTCGCTGTCGCAGATACCCGAGGCGATGAAGCGGCTGACGGATCGCAAGGTGAAGGGCAAAGTGGTCGTCAAGGTTCAAAGTGAATAGCTCTTAGGCCAACGCATCGGGGGTTCGAAACAGATAACCATCGCGATCCTGACCCAAAATCGGTTCTACGCGATAGGTTTCAATATGACCCTTCACCAAAATCGAACTTGTATAATGTGACAAACCAGCATATGGCGTTAATTCTTATGGATCATTGAATCGGTATAATATTAAGAGCGTCAGCATAAAGGAGCAGCATCATGACCACTTCAGATCAGTTTACATTTTTCGGTGGCGGCCATCGCGGGACGGAAGAGGAGTTTGGCCAGCAATCAGAACAGTTCGGTGTCCGTGAAGTCAACTACTCATTCGAAGGGCACCGGCCGGCAAGAGAAAAGAACCTGACCCTTCTCTCCCCTGAAGCGTTGAAAAAAGGGGATATCAGCATGGAGATCGTCTCCATGCGCATGCATCGCAACTACGCCCAAGCCGATAAAATCCGCAAGGTCTTTCAGTTGATATTTCACATGGTCAACAGTGGTCTGCAGGTGTTTGCGGTGGGCTGGATCCAAGCCGACGATACGGTTAAGGGGGGAACGGGTTGGGCGGTGGAACTGGGCAAGCTGTTTAACCGACCGCTAAGCGTTTTCGATCAGGACCGCAATCAGTGGTTTACGTGGAAGAACAATGCGTGGGTGGCAGACGAGCCTGTCATCGAGCATAAGACATTCGTTGGCACAGGCACCCGAAATCTAACCGAAGCAGGAAAGCAAGCTATCAGAGAGCTCTTTTCACGTTCATTCAAAGCATAAGGTATTGCGGGGCAATAGACCTCGCGAATAGTGAGTTGTCAGAAAAACACCGGTTCTTTTGAGGCCGGTGTTCTGTTTTGATCTTTCCAATTCAGCATTAAATCGCTTTTTGATATCCAATCTCCGGAAAACGGTTTGTCGATGAGGGGCTGGTCGGCCACCTCCATACTCTTTCCTTGTTTCACATCCCGTTTTACCAGCATTTCGATGGTTGATGCGATTAATAGTGCAAATCCAGATACAACCGCGCTCCTGAGGATCCATCCAGGAGAGGGCGCAACTCCACGATCCGTAATCAGACAGCTCCGGTGCGTGAACGGGGAGCCTCAAGCCCTCCTGCGATAGAACCATCTACCCCTGGATGCTGATCTACCCACGGTTGATTAACGAGCAGGCTAAAGCAATGATGGTGCCCAGTAAAATGTGATTCGCCGGGCCGGCTTATCCTTTGGGAACCAACATCCGGCTTTTGCCGCTGTGTTCGAAGGCGATTTTGAAGCTGCTTCCGACATCATTCCAGATCTCCCTGATGGTCCAAAGCTCTGGCTGTTCGCTGCCGTTCTTGACCTTCAGGTTCACCTGATATCTGTCCATTACAATTTGATCGATGCTGACGGAATAGGTCTGGTCACCTACCTTTATGGATTTCGGTTCACCGGTCAGATTGATTTCAACTGCCCCGTTGTCCTGATTGTCCTGCCATTGACCGCTGACCTCTTTCAAAATATCACTTTTACTGGAACATCCGGTCAAGATCAGGCCTGCTGCAAAAATTCCGCATAATATCAATAAATAGATGTGGTGTTTTCTCATGACGTGTATTCTCCTTTTGCTTTTATTTGTTCTTTGTCGGCCTCTGCGACGTGGTCGGTTCCACGCTGTCAGAGGAGCAGAAATTCGATGATGCGATTTTTAAGTTCTAACGCCGATTATCGGCACCTGCCTTTAAATTGTACCTGGTACGCGAAGGTACGATGGCACTTCAGATGATGGGTGTTACGCCTTATTCCGGCGGCCTTCTAAAAAAGGAAGGATTGCTTGTGAAGGTAATGCTTTTGTGTCCGGAATGAATTGTTAGATGGCGAGCTGCCGCGCAAATCCGACTGAAAGCGTGCTTCAGAGTATGAGCTTTGGGAAAGCGCCAAGGGATGGAAGATGTCACGCTCCTCTTCCGGTTCGAAGAGAACCGGTTTCATGCAAATATCGATTGCAGGTTCGTGGTGATCTATCAGCATGTGTCCCAGGATTTCCTCTCCAGCGCTATTTTTGATAGCGCCATGCCCTCCTCTTATAGACAACGATGATTGCCCAAAGTGAAGATGGCAGGTGTGGATATGGTCCTGCCACATAGAGGTGGAGAGTGTAACAGAAAGGACCAATAGCAACTCGAACCCATATTTAAGCAGTATGCAGACCCTGGAAATTTGCATTTTTATTATTATCCAGATATATTTTTTGAATTGAATTCAATATATGTCATCAACTTAGTATTGTCAAAGACAAAAAGATGCAACCTGATGAAGGGCCCTATTTTAAGGCCCTTTATCATCTGCGTTTGACCAGTGAGGAGGTGCTATTGTTGGTCGGAGGTTCTCTATGCTCTATTTCGAATCATGCAGGAGGGGCTGGATATATGTGTGGCCAATACGATGTTTTTACGGAACTTTTGTGATATTCTCTATCACTCAGGCTGGTCTTCAATGGCCGTCATTCTCGCTTTGAGGCGCTTAAGCTCTCTCCAGATCTCCGGCAGGCGGCGAAGCAGAAAATAAGCCCGCTTGGCCTTACCGGCCTCGAATGCCGGCGATCCCCATAGGACAGCACCGTCTTTGACATCGTCGCCTACCCCGGACTGCCCTCCAATCATGACGCCGTTGCCGATGTTGAGGTGTCCGCCGATGCCGACTTGGCCAGCGGCCACGCAGTGATGCCCCAATGTTGTCGATCCGGCAATGCCCACCTGGGGGACGAGCAGACAGTATGCCCCCACCTTCGTCCCGTGGCCAATCACTACTGAATCCCCGATCTTGGACCCTTGCCCGATGATGGTCTCTTCCATGGCGCCTCTTTCGATGCCGCTTCCGGCTCCCAACTCAACATCATCTTCCACGATCACCGCGCCGATATGGGGAATTTTATGATGAACCCCTTTATGGGTGGCAAAGCCGAAGCCGTCTTCACCGACGGTAGCGTTGGCCTGGATAATCACCCGGTTGCCGATCCGGCAACGATCATAGATGACCACATTTGGGTAGAGGATGCAGTCGTCTCCGACGACACTATTCGGGCCGATGAACACGCCCGGATAGATCGTGCAGTTGGCGCCGATACGGGCATTGTCAAACACAGTGACGTTGTGACTGATGGCCGTCCCCTCGCCGACCGTAGCACTGTCGGCTATATTGGCCCCTGCACTGATGCCGCTGAAGGGATGCCTCCGATGGCCGTGTATCAGCACGGCAATCTGCGTAAAAGCATAGTACGGGTCCTTGCAAACCAACAGAGACGCCTTTGAGTCAAGCTTCTCTTTGACCACCACGGCGGATGCCCCGGTCGTTTTAACCAGTCGGGTATATTTGCGATTGGCAAGGAAGCTGATATCGCCACTTCCGGCCTGCGCCAGGCCGGCTGCCGACGTAATCTCGATATCCGCATCTCCCAGGACCTGGCCGTCCACATGGGCTGCAAGGTCACCCAAAGTGTATGATTTCATTGGATCGCCTCTCTCTCTGTCACATCGATATAGGTGAGCTGTCACTGAAAATTTTAGACACAATATGACCTTTTATGAAGAGAAGGGTCAAGAGGAAACAGGCGAGCTATAGGGAGGCATTCGGGAAGTTTCTGAAAATCGGGCAAGATCCAAAGGACGAATCCTGCCCGACATGAAAAAGGGGATATTGGGTATATGATCAACATTGGCTTACCGGCTTCATTCGATGAGGAGTCGGCGAATCGCCAAATGGTTGCCCGGTACGATCAGCCGTGCGCTATTGTAGTATCTGCAAGTCATATGCCCAAAATGCTCTATGGTAGATTGACAGTTTTAACTGCCACTTACTCCCTTTGACGGTTACGAATAAGGAAAAACCCCCTGATACTTGTCAGCAGGGCGGCCGATTATTGTCAGATGAGGCACAAATAAACTGGGCGCCCCAGGTGCCTTCCCCCTTCCATTCTCAGGTAAGTCACCGGGAACGCCCATTGCGCACCCTGTCCTCATTTATCCGACAAAATAAGCTGCTATACTGTGATCTACATCACACTTTATTCGCCAGGTTCAATTTTGATATCGCAGAGGCCAAATCCTTCCCACTCGCTCAGGGGTCTGCTCGAAGTAAGCACGTAACCTTGGGAGACCGCATCGGCAGAGTAGCCGATCGTGACATCGCCAACCGTTTGATGAACCGATGAGCTGATGAGAAATTTGAGTCCGTCTCTTTCGCAAATCATGTCATCTTCACGTGCTCGGTCCACGCAAATTCCCAGAGAAGGGTCGCAACAGCCGGTGGATTGGAGATCGATGCGAAGCGGCGCGTTCACGCCATTGTCCTTTATAAACGTCTTTATTTTCTCAGTTGCCTGCGGTTCAAGTTTGATGAACGTCATCTCCTGCCCCCCCTTCAAATAGAGCCTCTGTATACCATATACGGTATTTCCACTACACGTATGGACACCATATATGGTGTTTTGGTTGATAATCCCGTCAATCCGATGGGACGTTTCTGTCCGTTCGACTCTCACTGCTGCGGCAAGATACGCAGTCAGCTGATTTATTTACGTTTAGGGCTGTGGTAATGGGTCGACATCCCCTGAAACACATCGGCTGCCTCCATAACGGTCTCCGAGAGGGTCGGGTGCGGATGGATGGTCAGCCCAACGTCTGTGACATTGGCGGCCATCTCCAGTGCCAGAACACCCTCTGCGATCATCTCGCCGGCGCCGGTGCCAACGATCCCCATGCCCAATATGCGTTCGCTCTCCGGATCGACCACCAGTTTGGTCAATCCGTCATTGCGGCCGAGTGTGGCGGCCCGCCCCGAAGCGGCCCAGGGAAACCGAGCGGTTTTGATTTTGATACCGTTTTGTTTTGCCTCTGTTTCAGTCAGTCCGACCCAGGCGATTTCGGGATCGGTAAACACCACGGCTGGTATACCCGCCGGTTCGAACGCCACCTTATGCTGTGCAATCGCCTCGGCCGCGGTCCGGCCTTCGTGAGTGGCCTTGTGGGCCAGCATGGGTTCACCGGCCACATCACCGATAGCGAAGATATGGGGCTCTGCCGTCCGGCATTGCTGGTCCACCCGAATGAAACCTTTGTCATCCAGTTCGACGCGGGTGTTTTCCAGCCCCACTTCCCTGGTGTTGGGTCTCCGGCCAACCGCCATGAGCACTTTATCGAAGAGCTGGGCACTGCCCTCTTCTTCCGGACTGTCCATCACCACCTTGATGCCGTTTTTCTGATGCGTGAGGCGCTTCACCGTGGTCTGCAGATGTACGGCCTCGAAGCGCTCATCGATCCGCTTTTTCAGAAAGCGAACCAGGTCCTTGTCCACACCGGGCAGCAGGCTTCCGGTCATTTCGGCCACCTGAACTCTGGACCCGAAGGCGGCATAAACGGTGCCGAGTTCCAGTCCGATGTAGCCGCCACCGATCACCAGCAGTCGTTTGGGTATGGATGCCAGTTCCAGAGCACGGGTCGAGTCCCACAGGTGGTCGGAGGTGATATCCAGCGTTTTGAGCCGAACCGGATGGGAGCCGGTGGCGATGATAGCGTGTTCGAATCCGAGCCTGGCCTCCTTGCCGTCGTCATCTGCAATCTTCAGAGTCCGGTTGTCCTCGAAAAATGCCCTGCCCCGGAGATGTTGTACTTTTTTCTGTTTGGCCAACTGCCCCAGGCCTGAGGTCATCTTGGCCACGACCTCATTTTTCCATCCCTGCAGGCGCTCACGGTCGACCTTGAGTCCGGTGAATTTCAACCCGAACGCCTCTGCATCCCTGGCCTCACGGATGACACTGGCGGCGTGCAGGAGTGCTTTGGAGGGAATGCAGCCTCTGTAGAGGCATACCCCCCCGGGATTCTCCCCGGGATCGACCAACGTCACCTGCAATCCCAGATCCGCAGCCATGAAGGCGGCGGCATATCCGCCGGGACCTGCGCCGATGACGACCACTTGCGTTGCGTTATCTGTCATGGAAATTTCTCCTTCTTCCGCCTGATCGAATTGCTGTCGCCTCCAAGCACCACCAACCTTCCCCAATAGGACGTGGATGCGGTTTCAAACGGTATCTTATCAAACGTGATACCTAACGCTAATCCAAATGGAGGTTGAACGGTTGCTCCAGACATTCGCAGATCCACCTGAGGAACCGCGCTGCATCAGCGCCATCGATGATGCGGTGGTCATAGGAGAGCGCCAGCGGAAGCATCGAACGGGGCTGAAACGCCCCGTCGAGGTAGAGCGGTTCTACAGCGGTCCTGCTGATGCCCAAAATTGCCGCCTGGGGCCACATGACGATGGGGGTGAACTGTGTGCCACCGATACCGCCCTGATTGGAGATGGTGAAGCTGCCCCCCTCCATCTCATCTGGCTTTATCTTTTTATTGCGAGCCCGTTCGGCCAGGTCACTGATATCGGCGGCCAGTTCGCTGATGCTTTTGCCATCGGCATTGCGAATGACCGGAACAAGCAGCCCTCGTTCGGTGTCCACAGCGACACCGATATGAACATACTTTTTGAATATCAATCGATTACCCCCCATATCGATGCTGGCGTTGAAACGGGGGAATTTCAACAAAGCGGCCGCGCACACCTTGGCCACCACCGCCGTTACGGTAAGTTTGATACCGCGGCGCTGCAGTTTGGCCCCCTTATTCTTTAAAAAGCTCTCCAGAAGGGTGATATCGCTTCGGTCGAACTGGGTCACATGCGGCACCATCTGCCATGACGTGGCCGTGCTTTGGGCGGTCAGTCGACGCACCGCCGGCAGCTCGACCGGCTCGATTTCGCCCCAACGGCTGAAATCGGGCAGGGAGGGTTCGTGGGCGGGGATGGTCGGACCGGATGGTGCAGCAGCGCCACCCTGTTTCACGAAGGCCTTCACGTCGTCCTCGGAGATGCGCCCCCCGGGCCCATGGCCTTGAACCTGGTAAATGTCGACTCCCAATTCACGCGCAAATCGCCTTACCGAGGGGGCTGCCGGAGCGGGTGGCCGTTTCGTTTCAGGCTCGGACTGGCCAGGTCCGTCATCTTTTCGCGTCGATTGATCAATGTCACGCGAGCTCTTGCGAGTGGTGGCTTTTTCCTCATCGGAGTCGTCGGACACCCGTTCGGAAGACGCCTTGGTCTTTTTGTGAACCTTGGCCTCTGCCGGTTCGTCCGCCGTCTTGGATGTCTCGTTTTGATCGGACGTCTCGATCTTTGCGATCAGATCGCCGACTTTCAACTCCTGCCCTTCTGAGATCGGTATCTCCACGATCTTGCCATAAGCAGTAGAGGGAATTTCGACCAGTGCCTTCTCGGTCTCGAATTCGATAAGGATATCGTCGATCTCAACCGTCTCCCCGACTTGAACCAGCACCTTGACCACCTTGCCGCTGGTGACATTCTCACTGATTTCCGGAATCCTGACCTCTTCTATCATACGGGCTCCCTGTGGTTTGGTTGGTTGCCATCCATGCATAAGGTTCCGTTGCAGGTTTATGTTTGGTGGCCGTCAGGCTTTCCGGCCGCGATCGCTAGTAAAATAGGGGGTTTTCTTTATCCGGTTCTATTTTTAACGCCTTGGCGGCCCTCTTGACGTCGGCCACGGCGATTCGCTTTTCCCGCGCCAACGCACTCAGGGCAGCAAAGGCGATGTGGCGGGCATCGACTTCGAAAAAGTCGCGCAGCGCCTCACGGGACTCGCTGCGGCCATAACCATCGGTTCCCAACAGGGTCACCGGACCCGGAATCCATTTGGCAACACTGGCCGGCAGTGTTTTGACGTAATCGGAAGCGGCAACGAAAATTCCGTCCTCCTTGCCCAACTGCTGTTCAATATAGTTTTGCCGGGGTTTGCGCTCCGGATGGCGCCAATTCCAACGTTCTGTTTCGATGGCATCCCAGTATAGGTTTTTATAACTGGTTACGCTCCATACATCCACCGAAACGTCGTAGGACCCTTCGAGGATCTCCCTGGCCTTGAGGACTTCGTTCAAAATAGTGCCGCTGCCCAGCATGTGTACCTTGCTCTTGCCCCCCTTTTTTTCGGATCGCGCAAAGCGATAGAGGCCTTTCAGTATGCCCTCCTCGACCCCTTCGGGTTTGACTGGCATGGGGTAGAGCTCGTTCATGATAGTAATGTAGTAAATGATGTTCTCCCCCGCCTCGAACATTCGCCGCATGCCCTCCCGGACAATCACCGCCAACTCGTATGCGAACGCCGGGTCGTAAGCCATGACGGAAGGATTGGCATATGCCAGCAGGTGACTGTGGCCGTCCTGGTGCTGCAACCCTTCTCCGGCCAAGGTGGTTCGCCCGGATGTGGCCCCAAGCAGAAACCCCCTTGTCTGTGCGTCTCCGGCGGCCCATATCAAGTCGCCGATGCGCTGGAAACCGAAGATCGAGTAGTAGAAAAAGAAGGGGATCATATTGATGCCGTGGGTCGAATATGCTGTCCCTGCTGCGATAAAAGAAGACATGGCACCCGCTTCGGTGATGCCCTCTTCCAGAATCTGACCGTCTTTGGCTTCTCGGTAGTAGAGCAGGCTCTCCTTGTCCACCGGCTCGTAAGTCTGGCCAACGTGGGAGTAGATGCCGATGGCGCGAAACATCGACTCCATGCCGAAAGTACGGGCTTCGTCGGGAACGATGGGAACGATGTTTGGCCCGGTCTTCTTATCCTTTAGCAGTTTTGCCAACAGGTGCACCATCACCATGGTGGTGGCCACTTCCCGCTCGCCGCTTCCCTCCATGAACTCGTCATAGAACGATTCACCCGGCGGACGGACGGACGGCACCGACCAGCTTCGCGCCGGTATATATCCGCCCAGTTGACGTCGGCGTTCCTGCAGGTATTTCATCTCTTCGCTCTCAGCCGCAGGCCTGTAAAACGGCATCTTTTGAATCTCTTCATCGGGAATGGGAATTCCAAAGCGGCTGCGGAAATAGCGCAGCTCCTCGTCGTTGAGCTTTTTTTGCTGATGAGTGACGTTGCGCCCCTCACCGGCCTCGCCGAGACCGTACCCCTTAATGGTCTTTGCGAGAATAACCGTTGGTGCTCCCTCGTGAGTCACCGCCGCTTGGTAGGCGGCGTAAACCTTCTGGGGATCATGCCCCCCCCTGCGAAGCTTGAAAAGCTGCTCATCGGAATAGTTACGAACCATCTGTTCAAGCTGGGGATATCGGCCGAAGAAATCGTTGCGGATATAGTCGCCGCCGGCCACCGAGTACATCTGGTACTGGCCGTCGGGGACCTCCTCCATGCGCTTGATGAGCACCCCCTCCTCATCCTGGGCAAGCAGTGGATCCCAATCGGCGCCCCAAATGACCTTGATCACGTTCCAGCCGGCCCCGCGAAAAGCGGCCTCGAGTTCCTGTATGATCTTTCCGTTTCCGCGCACCGGGCCATCCAGGCGCTGCAGATTGCAGTTGACCACAAAAATAAGGTTATCCAGCCGCTCCCGTGAGGCCAGGGTGATGGCGCCCAGGGACTCGGGCTCATCTATTTCGCCGTCACCCAAAAAGGCCCACACCTTCTGATCGTCGGGCGATTTCAATCCGCGGTCCTGCAGGTAGCGATTGAAACGTGCCTGGTAGATAGCCATCAGTGGGGACAACCCCATGGAGACAGTGGGAAATTGCCAGAACTCCGGCATCAAGTAAGGGTGCGGATAGGAAGAGAGCCCTCCGCCGGGTTTCAATTCCCGGCGGAAGTTCTCCAGGTGCTTTCGATCGATACGTCCCTCTAAAAAGGCGCGGGCGTATATGCCCGGGGCTGCGTGGCCCTGAAAATAGACGATGTCACCCGGATGGTTGGCGCTTTTGGCTCTGAAGAAGTGGTTGAAACCCACCTCGTAAAGCGTGGCGGAGGAGGCGTAGGTGGAGATATGGCCGCCGATACCGCTGCTTTCCCGATTGGCCCTCACCACCATCGCCATGGCATTCCAGCGGATGATGCTTTTGATGCGCCGCTCGATCTCACGGCTACCAGGATAGGCCGGTTGCCGGTCTGTTGAAATGGTGTTGATATAAGGGGTGTTTGCTGAAAATGGAAACGCCGCGCCCCGCTCCTGGGCGCGGGTTTGCAGCAAGCGCAGTAGTTCGTGCACACGCTCCGGGCCCTGGTTTTCGTATACGTAATCGAGAGATTCTATCCACTCCCTGTTCTCATGGATCAGATCCTCGAGACCGCCGATGGTGCTCTCGCTTTCTTCTGTTGACATAGGCCTGTACTCCATTTGATTTGAAGAGGCGCAAACGCGTTTGCCGCTGGAAGAGTCCTCTGGCTTTCTGATTTTTCACACACAGCGCATTGTGACGTCACTTATCGACCGTACTTTTATTATGACCAGATGGGCTTAACTTGTTAAACTATATCTCGATATAGGGTATGACAAGAGCTGGTGACGTCTAAGGTAGATACTTTCCAACACTACCGGTACATGGTAGAGTGCCCTCACAGCATCTGAGCAGGCTGATTCAAAAGGGGTATCGCCTTGATTGATAGACCATTCGCCGGTACCACCGCAAGCCCCCATAGCCGGGCTACCATACGCATCCGCTTATGCCCGATAGATAGACCCGAAAATTACCACAAGGAGCACATTATGCCAGTGAGTCAACAAGCAGGCCGGCCGGCTGAGATAAACATGCTGGCCAATATTCCCGATTTGATCACATCCTATTACAGTCGCAAACCGGACACCGCCATCCCAGAGCAACGGGTGGCGTTCGGCACTTCGGGTCATCGCGGCTCTTCACTGAAAAACAGCTTCAATGAGGCGCATATCCTCGCCATAAGTCAGGCCATTTGCGAGTACCGTCACAAACAGGGCATTTCCGGCCCACTCTATCTGGGAATGGACACCCATGCCCTTTCGACGCCAGCTTTGGCCACGGCACTTGAAGTGCTGGCGGGCAACGGGGTGGACGTCATGATCGCCCCAGGCAACGAGTATACCCCTACACCGGCCATCTCTCATGCCATCCTGGTTCACAATAGCGGCCGTAAGCAGGGACTGGCCGACGGTATCGTGATCACCCCTTCACACAATCCCCCGGAAGATGGCGGTTTTAAATACAACCCGCCCAACGGCGGGCCGGCGGGCAGCGACATAACAGCCTGGATCGAGGATCGGGCCAACGCGTTGATGGCCGACGGCCTGAAGGCCGTCCGCCGAGTGGGTTACGAACGGGCGTTGAAAGCGGATACGACTCACATACACGACTTCATCGACGCCTATACCCGCGACCTGATCAATGTGATCGACATGGATGCGATACGCGGGGCCGGTATTGCCCTGGGGGTCGACCCCATGGGCGGATCGGGCGTGAACTACTGGTCGGTCATCGCCGATCGCTACGACTTGAATCTTACTGTCGTGGACGACAGTGTAGACCCCACCTTTCGTTTCATGTCCCTCGATTGGGATGGTCGTATCCGCATGGACCCCTCCTCTTCCTACGCCATGCAGCGGCTGATCGGCCTAAAGGAGCGTTTCGAGATTGGCTTCGGGTGCGATACCGACCACGACCGCCACGGCATCGTGACGCGCAGCCGGGGGTTGATGCCGCCCAATCACTACCTGGCGGTTTGCGTCTACTACCTGTTTCAAAACCGCCCCCAATGGCCGCTGGCAGCGGCAGTCGGCAAAACGCTGGTGAGCAGCCAGATGATCGACCGCGTGGCCGCCCATCTCGGCAGGCACATCTACGAAGTGCCGGTGGGTTTCAAGTGGTTTGTGGATGGGCTGCTGGACGGCTCACTGGGATTTGGCGGAGAGGAGAGCGCCGGGGCGTCATTCGAACGCATGGACGGCTCGGCCTGGTCAACTGACAAGGATGGCATCATCGCCTCGCTGCTGGCGGCCGAGATAACGGCCCGCATGGACCGGGATCCGGGCGACATCTATGCCGATCTGGAGAACCAATTCGGTGCACCGCTCTACGAGCGAATCGATGCGCCGGCCACCAAAGCCCAAAAAGCCGCCCTGTCCAAGCTGACGCCCGAAAAGCTTAAGCTCGACACGCTGGCCGGCGAGCCTGTCGAATCGGCCCTGACCAAGGCACC
Source organism: uncultured Desulfatitalea sp. (assembly GCA_963668675.2). GTDB lineage: Bacteria > Desulfobacterota > Desulfobacteria > Desulfobacterales > Desulfosarcinaceae > Desulfatitalea. The sequence goes on from CAXXMB010000001.1 coordinate 1,094,095, forward strand.
AGCTAACAACGCTGCCATCGGTGGATTGAAAGTGTCCGCTGCAAACGGTTGGTTTGCCGCCCGACCGTCAGGCACCGAGGACATCTACAAGATTTATGCGGAGAGTTTTAAAGGGAAGGCGCATTTGAAAAAAATACAGGCCGAGGCCCAGGCGATCGTCACATCGGCAGTTGAATGAAGATCTCTGCTGCAGATCAGGGCGGGCGCAAAACTCGCCCCCCTTTTCTTCCGGTCAATCTGTCGGGCTACTCGTTGGCAGGCGTCACAGGTGTATCGGCTCCTGTATGAGTCTGGGCGTCTTCCCCTTCATCTGATTCCGCTGGCGTCTCCTCCGGCGCCTTGTGCACCTCAACATCCGAGGGCACCTGTTCCGTTGTCGGCGCGGATTCAATCGTATTTTCCGGCTCAGGTTCCGGTGCGGCCACCGGCTTGTTTTCCATGGTGGGGAAACGCTGTTCGAGGTCCTCCATCTCCTTGCTCACGCGCTCTTTGAGTGTTTCGTAAGCAGCCTCAAGGGAAGTTTCCATGACGGCCACCCTGCCCTCGCTCATGATAATACGCTGCAGTTCGGGAATGCTGACCCTGGAGGTGGATTTGAGATAGACCGGCTGAATAAAGAAAATGCTGTTTTCCACCGGCATGATAATCATCTTGCCGCGCACCACCGATGAACCGGCCTGATCCCACAATGTAAACTGCTGGGCAATGGCGGGATCCTGGTTGATCAGGGCATCGATCTGGGCCGGTCCATAGACCAACTCGCCTTTGGGGAAATCGTAAATGATGATCTTACCGTAGTTTTCCCCGTCGCAACCGACAACGGCCATGGAGCGCAGGTTGTCGCGTCCTTTTGGGAACATGGGCAAAAGCAGCATGAAATCAAGCTGTCCCGGTTTGATCAGGTCGAGGGTCAGGTAGTAGGGCTTCAGGGGGACCGTGGTCTCTTCACCCAGTGCCTCGGCAAACGTCCACAGGTCTTCCTGCTGGAAAAAAACCTGGGGATCTGTTTGATGGTATTTTGCATAGATCTGCATCTGAATATCGAAAAACCCTTTGGGATATCGCACGTGCTTTTTTAAATCCTCCGGCATGCTCTCCTTGTCTTTAAAGAACCCCGGATAGATGCGCCGGTAAGCGTTGATGATCGGATCGGATGTATCGTATGCGTAAAAATCCACGTTGCCGTGGTAGGCGTCCACCACAATCTTAACGCTGTTGCGGATATAGTTGATGGTGCTGTTTTTCTGACGATAGGTTGCGGACGCAGGATACCATGCTGAAGTGGTATAGGCGTCGATGATCCAGTACATCCCTTTGGGTGTGACAGCAATGTATGGTGTCTGGTCCAATTTCAGATAGGGGGCCAGATAGCGCACCCGCTTGAGAACCTGTCTGCGGAATAGAACTTTGCTCTTCTCTGTGATCTTGGTCGAGAAAAAAATATTTCTGTTTCCAAAGTAGTAGGCGAAGAGCGCTTTGCGCGCCAGTGATGAGATGGGCACGCCACCGCGCCCATCGTAATCCCTGGTCACATTGCTGCCGCCTTTTGGGTAATCCATTTCACCGGCCTTGTTGGGGGCAATGGCATATGGATACTCGGAGAGACCATAGTATATCCGGGGCTGGCCGATCTCGATGCCGTATTGCGATTCGGCCGGGATGTTGCGCACGAACCAGGTCATGGGGTTGCCGCTCACCTGGCTGGCCGGCGTCATGACCAACCCATTACCATGGGTATAGATTATGTGATTGTTGATCCAGTTATTGGCATCACCCGGCAGGTTACCGTATTCGAGTTCCCGCGGTGACAGAAACACCTGCTGATAATTGCCGGCCACAGTGTAGCGGCCCACGCTGACCAACGGAAAAGTGTAGTAAGAGCGCAGCTCCTGCATCTGCTGGAAAACCGTCTCCAGAGTGGCGGCATCCCACACCGGGATGTTGCGCAAAATGCCCTGCACCTGATTAACGGCCGATCCTATGGGAAACCGCTGGTGCTTGAAATCGAGCGTCTTCACATCGTTCAGGTCGTACGCATCCAAGGTTGTCTGGATGCTTTTGCCGATGTAGGCACTCTCCTTTTCGATCTCATTTGGCTTGACCCAGTAGGTCTGCACAAGTTCGGGGAAAAAAGTGGTATGGCGCGCGGCCAACGCCACCGCCAGGCCGACCAAGACGCCGACGAACAGTTTAATCCCTTTGCGGGATTGCATCACCACGATCAGCATGATCCCCGTGGCCGCCAGCAGTGCCATACTGACCCAGATGAGCGGGACGATGATGTTCATCTGCACGTAGCCCGGACCGAAAAAGAGGGGTTGATGGCTGATGTCGTAAACCAATCCATAGCGCTGAAGCATCAGGCCCCAAATTTCGATGGCGAACACGCTGAGCAGCAGGATGCTCAGATGCCATTTGGCAACGCCCGAGAATGAAAAGAGCCGTTTGACCAGCAGCCGGTTTTTAATCATATACAAAATGAAAAGGGCGGCCAGCAGTACCAGCAGCGCGAAAAGCACTCTTCGCTGCAGCATGCTGTAGATGGGAAAGGAAAAGAGGTAGTAGGAAACGTCCCTGCCGAAGAAAGGCTCCTGGACACCGGCCCCCTGTCCGAAAATAAAGAAGAGAAACTTCTCCCAATGCTTGTAAAGTGGCATGGCCAGCGGGATACTCATGGCCAGTGACAGCGGTGCGTAGACAATGATGGAGCCGCTCTGAAAGGCTTTTATGATCGATCTGTATCCTTTCGGGCTTGAATTTGCTTCGCCCTTGGGTACCCGCCTGAGCGAGCGGGAGGCGATCCAGAAATTCAGGAAAAAGATCATGAAAAAAAGGAGTGAAACACCGGCAAATACCAAATAGCGATAGAGCAGGCGTTGCCAGTAGTAAAACTGATAACCGAGGCTCTCGAACCACCAGATATCCACCAGCTCGTTGATACCCACCATGCTGAAAAGAACGAAAATCAAAGCAAGCAGGGCGAGGATGGCGATGGAGACGATCAGGCGGCCTGAAAATTTTCTGTCGGCTTTAGTGTTTTGCATCTTCTCGGGGACTTCCTTCTTTGTTGGACAATCTTACCCGGCCGCAAGCTTCAACAAAATATGGTGACAGACTTAATGGCACAGGCTTTCGTAGATAACGAACGGGTTAATATGGCGAACCGCCGGTTACTGCGCCGTCATTGTACGCACGATTAAGGCAACATGCAACACCTTCATGTTTGCTGCGTTCAACTGGGCACCATCTGTGATGTGGTGACCAAAAACATCCATGACCTTCAACGATACGCTTCGTTCCACCCACGGCCTTACTTCTTGGGAAAGTGCGGTGGCGTGCATATTGACAACTTTGTATCGACATGACAAAAGGGTTGCCGGACTCACCTTATGGAAACCAGTCATCTTATCATTTTGGAAGACGCTTCGGCCATGGATGCCGTCGAGGACCAGAGCATCGAACTGGTGGTCACCTCTCCCCCCTACCCCATGATCCAGATGTGGGATGAACTCTTTGGTACGGCCGACCCTTCGATCGAAAAGGCCTTGTCAGAAGGAGACGCCGACCTGGCTTTTGAAAAGATGCATCGCCTGTTGGACTGTGTATGGGACGAAATCCGCCGGGTGTTGCGTCCGGGGGGGGTGGCGTGCATCAATATCGGAGATGCCACACGCACTTTTGACGGCCAGTTCCGGCTGTTTGCGAACCACGCCCGCATTATTTCGGCGTTGACAGAGAGGGGTTTTACCCAGTTGCCGGCCATTCTATGGCGCAAACCGACCAACGCGCCGAACAAGTTCATGGGCTCGGGCATGCTGCCCCCCAATGCCTATGTGACCCTGGAGCACGAATACATCCTGGTGTTTCGCTGGGGCGCCAAGCGTGAGTTTTCACAGGAGGAGCCAAAGCGGTCGCGCCGGGAGAGCGCCTACTTCTGGGAAGAGCGCAACGGCTGGTTTTCAGATCTGTGGTTCGATCTGCGTGGTGTGGGCCAGGGAATGACTCCCAAGAACGGTAGAGAACGAAGCGGTGCGTTTCCTTTTGAACTGCCTTATCGACTTATCAATATGTACTCCGTTAGAGGTGATACGGTTCTCGACCCGTTCCTCGGTACAGGCACAACGATGCTGGCGGCCATGTGCAGCGGTCGAAACAGTATCGGTTTCGAAATCGAGGAGGCCTTCAAGACCATCATCCTGCAGCAGATGGTTTCGGTACCGTCAATTGCCCAACAAACGGTCGAGCGACGAATCGAAGAACACCTTGCGTTTGTCTCCCAGCGCATAGCGGCCGGTAAAAATCTGAAACATACCAACCGGCACTACAACTTTCCGGTGATGACCCGCCAGGAGGAGGAGCTGCGCTTCACCACCATTCAAGACATTCGATTTGTCGGAAGCGATCATTTCCGCATCACATACGGAGAGTCGAAGCCGCCTCAAGAGCCGGAGTTCGGGCCTGAACGACCAACTGAAGAGCCCCACGGTACCAAGATCGTTCCCAAACGGCGCCAGCTCAAACTGTTTTGATCAAAGCGTTGCCACAACCTTCGGGCATCCCCATTTGCAGATCGATTATGATGCGCCCTCCAGGATTTTACGAATTTTTGTAGAGAGTTGATTCATATTGAAGGGTTTCTGGAGAAAATCGCTGCCCCCCTCCCGCAACAGGTTTCCGGTCTCCTCCATCACGTAGTAACCGCTGGCAAACAGGACTTTCACATCGGGTTGAACCTGTCGCATCTCCTTGAAGACCGCCTCCCCGTCCATGTCTGGCATCACCATATCGAGGATGACCAGATCGATGCTCTCTTTGTGCTCGTTAAACAGATCCAGGGCGGCCTGTCCGTTATTGGCGATCAACAGGATGTATCCCAACCCCTCCAGCATCAGGCGCGCTACGTCGATGATGTAATCCTCGTCATCCACCAACAATATGGTCTCCGAACCCAGCTTGATGGATTCACTGGGCACATCATCGACCTGCGGATGCTCTTCGGACGCCGGCAGGTAGACCTCGAATGTACTGCCCATACCAGGACTACTCTTCACGGTGATGATACCGTTGTGGTTTTTCACGATACCAAATACCGAGGCGAGACCCAGACCGGTGCCACGCCCCGGCTCCTGGGTTGTAAAAAATGGCTCGAAGATGCGCCGCCGAGTCTCCTGGTTCATCCCGATGCCGGTATCGGTAACGCTGATTTTGACATACTGCCCAGGCTCCACCTCGAACGGCTTGGTAAAGACGCTGTCCAGAGTGACATTGCCAGTACTGATATACAGATCCCCACTCCCGTTCATTGCCTGCCAGGCATTTAAAAAGAGGTTGACCATCACCTGCTCGATCTGGCTGCCATCAGCCATCACTGTCCATAAATCCTGCTGGTAATTTCCATGGATCGTAATCGCCTTGCGGGTGCGGCCGAACATATCGGCGGCACTTTGCAGTATCTGGTTCATGTCCATCGGCTTGACCACATATTTGCCACCGCGCGCAAATCCGAGCAGTTGCTTTGTCAGTCGCGATCCGCTGTCGACGCAATTCTCTATGTTTTTCAGTTTTTCGGTAAGTGAGGGTTCCGATTCGGCGTCGATGTACATCAGGGATACATTCCCCTGGATGCCCATTAATAAGTTATTGAAGTCATGTGCAATTCCACCAGCCAAGGTACCGAGAGACTCCATGCGCTGCGCCTCCTGGAACCGGTGCTCGAGCATTTTGCTCTGGGTGATGTCCCGGACCAGGTTCAAGGTCCCCGGCTTGCCCTTCCAGTTGATATTGACGGTGTTCAACTCCACCCAGGTAATTTCGTTATCCTGATCGAGCACCCGAAATGAGATGGCATGTGGCTTGGCGTCCTCACCATTTAGACGGGAGGTGAAATAGTCCGGATCCTTCCCCCTGTCCTCCTCGTGAATGTACTCGATCAGCGAGCGACGCAGGTTGGATATGCCCAGCTTACGGGCCATCTCCACCGCCTTGCGGTTGGAGAACCTGAACTGATTGTCCTGGTAGATGAAGATGCCCTCATTGGCATTCTCAACCAACAGGCGGTATTTCTCCTCCGATTCGACCAGGGAGGCCTGGCTCTGTTTCAACTCCGTTATATCACGCCAATGTTCGACAATTCTGAATACACGGCCATCCATATCCTTTATGGGATAGGCGCGGATATCCATCCATACACCCTTGGCATCAATATATTTTTCCAGTTGGGAAGGTTCGTTTGTTTCCAGAATCTGGCGGGTAACGCAATTTTCGCAGGGGGCGCCCTGATCGATCAACTCGTAGCAGCGCTTTCCGATCACCTCATCTTCCGCTTGATCGAAGAACTGATATCCCGCCTTGTTGAAGCGTATGATGCGATGGTTGCTGTCCTGAACGCCGATGATGTCGGGGATAGCGTTGAGCATCGTCTCCAGCATCAACGAAGCTTCCCTGAACTGGTCTTCGAAAGCACGTCTTTCGCGCTCTGCCAGACGCCTTTCCCGGTTCTCCTGCATCAACTTCTCGTTGGTGTCCATCAGCTCCGCTGTGCGATTGGCCACCAAGGATTCAAAATGATCCCGGTAGCGTACCAGCTCGATTTCCAATCGTTTATGATCGGCGACCACCCTGCGAATTCTCTCCTCAGCCGCTTTGCGGGCTTCGCGCTCCTGTAACAGCTGCGCCGTTAGAGATTCGTCGTTGGGTTCCGGTTCTTTTTTCGTTGCGTCGCTGGTCATCTGTACAAAATCGCCTTTTTAAAAACGGATAATCGAAACTCCTGCTGTAACACCAATTCTTTTAATGACGCGGCACTTTGGAAAACCGTATAAATTCAACTGGAATTATTTTTTATAACATACTGTTCAGGTCAATAAAAAGGCTGAAATGAGATCCTGAAAATCAAACCAACGCCTATATGTACCGAGCTCGATACCGTCTTGATGCACACAATTTCCCAAAACCCGTTCCAGGATTCAAGTTTCGATCAAAGCTGTCGATATGACAGTATATACTCGTTACACAAAGCGGTCAGGCCTGTATTGCAGAGGTGCACAGGCCACCGACAAAGTTGGTTTTTATTGAATTTTTAGCGGGTTGCAAAGATGACGGAAATGGATCAAGACAACAGCCCCGATAAAGACGACTCCGAATTCGACGACGAGTTGGACAGCCTGAGCTCGGATGAGAAGGCGGCCTTCGAAAAGATCATGGCCGAGATCAGCGCTGCGACCGGCACGCCGCAAGAAGCTTCGAGTGCGCCCGCCAAGGAAGCCAAGCCCAAAGAAGCGCCAGCGTCCGCCGAGGCTAAGGATGAAGCGCCCTCACCCATTGGGACCGACACATCCAATCCAGATATGGATGAAGAGCCATCCCCAGCTGACAAAACAGAGAACAGCGCTACCGTTTTGGAGAAAGCTTCGACGGACGATCCTCCGGATGAGGACGAAGAGCCTCTCGATGAGGAGCAACAAGCCGCACTTGACGCCATTATGGCAGAAATAGAAGGAAAGAGTGGTGGTTCGAACAGGGATCCGGATTCGTCGCCACAGCATGATGGTGATGAGGAAGCAGCGAAATCCCCTGAAGATTCGGCAATTGAGGAAGCTCCGGCCACTCAGGAGGAGCTGGATGATGAGGAGCTCTCCGATGACCAGCAGGAGGCCCTCGATGCCATCATGAACGAAATCAACTCCAAACGCGGCGGCGATGCCGACACCAAGGAGGCGCCAGTCGAAGCGGAAAATAAAGACGATGAGGAGCTCTCCGACGACCAGCAGGAGGCCCTCGATGCCATCATGGCTGAAATCAACTCCAAACGCGGCGGCGATGCCGACACCAAGGAGGCGCCAGCCGAGGAGGAGAATAAAGACGATGAGGAGCTCTCCGACGACCAGCAGGAGGCCCTCGATGCCATCATGGCTGAAATCAACTCCAAACGCGGCGGCGATGCCGGCACCAAGGAGGCGCCAGCCGAGGAGGAGAATAAAGACGATGAGGAGCTCTCCGATGACCAGCAGGAGGCCCTCAATGCCATCATGGCTGAAATCAACTCCAAACGTGGTGGTGATGTCGATACCAAGGAGGCACCAGCCGAAGAGGAGAAGCAGGAAGAATCGGAAAAGAGCAATTTAACCATCGAAGAGTTCGATGATGAACTGAACAACCTCTTGACCGAAGCGGAGCCGGCAGAGAAACCTACTACAAAATCGCCGGCAGCCCCCTCAACTGGCAAAGCTGCGTCGCCGACGGAGGAACCTCCCGAAGAGGCGCCAGAGGCCGCAGCTGAAAAAGCGTACCCCATCCTACAAGAGGTACCCGTTGCCGAGAATAAGGTTCGAACCTCCAAAAACAAAACGGCTGGTCGAACCCCTTTTCTAACGCGTGGGAAAAGGCGTCTTCTCACCGCTTCACTCGCCGCCTGCCTGATCGTTTGCGGCGGCTATTATGCGTACCGGTATTTCATGACCAGCGAGGCACCTTCAACGGTTGCTTCTGAAAGGGGCCAGATCGACCAACCGGCCGTGCAGGCGGCTGCCGGTGAGACTTCACCTTCGCTCCAGGCGGTACGTGCCGATGAATCCGGAACAGATGAAGCGGGAGAGGCAACCCTGATAGCGCCCACCCATCCGGAGACGCTCCCGACCGTTTCGGCCCAAGAGGAGGGTTTCTCCTCCTTGAAGCAGCGCTTGTTCGCAGCCCGGGAGCAGATACAGGCCAAGATTACCGACATCAACCAACTGAAAAGCTATTATGCCCGTGGCATCGAGGAGGAGAAAGAGAAGATCGAGCAGTCTCTCGAACAGGGTCGCATCCCCTCATTTAACGAGGCCATGGGCAGCAAAGGCATCGAGCTGGCCTTGAGAGCCATTCAACGTCGTAAAACTTATATTGCCAAGCTCGGCACCCCCATATCCCAACTCAGTGACATGGCAGAGGAACTGCTCTATCTCGAACGACGAACCGATGTTATCGAAACATTGGCCAACGGGATAAACGGATTACCGATCCAGTCCTTTGAGAACGAAGCCACGGCCATCGTCACAGGCTATCTGCAATACAATACCCAACTCTCCATCGATCAGGTCGAGGCAGCGCCGATCGAGCTCTCTTCCATCTGGGACGATATTGCTTCGGAAATCAGCCAAAAGAGCAACCTGCTGGCCCAGCGCGCACCACTGAACCGCGCCATCAGCAAAGAGATCTGCATAGGAAATTACGAGCGCAAATATCTGCTGACCGCTCTGTCAGCCCAAACAGCAACCTGTCTGGTTCGATGGCCGGGCAAAGACCTCTATCTCAATGCCGTGAATGAGTTGACACCGGAAGTGGCCAACGTGCTGTCCCAGTGGCCCGGAGAGTCGATCAGCCTTAACGGCATCAAGGAGCTGTCGGCGGAATCTGCAAAGCATCTCGCTTCGTGGCCGGGGAAACGCCTCTCCCTCAATGGATTGACCCATCTGTCACCCCAAGCGACAACCCATCTATCCCAGTGGCAGGGTGAACAGCTCGAAATGGTCGGTCTGCATACGATTGGCCCATGGGAAAATTACGGTACCCGTCTATTTCTATCGGAAAAACTGAGACGACAACTGGAGGAACAATAAGAGATGAGAATTGACCGCCTCTTTTTCGTCATCATTTGCGGGTTCAGCATGCTGTTGTCCGGACCTGTCATCGGGGCAAGTCGTGTCGATGCGAACCCCAAGGCTGCAGAGCTCCAGCAGAAGATTGCGGACATCAACCTTCTCCTCCAACAGATCAAAGACCGCTCTGCCCATGTGCAATCTATACGCAACGCGCTCGGCGAGCGGCACGATGCGCTGACCTCTGAAATCCAGATCATCCGAAAAAGTCTGGGCATCAAAAGCATCAAACAGGCCCAGCGCCACCTGCGTCTCCACTACAATCTCGACCTGTTGTGCACCATATTTACATATATGGATGAACTGGATGCTAAATTGTTGCTTCTCCAAACGGGGCGGGATCGACTCAACTATCTCAGGCAATTGGCGGAAGATGATATCAGGATGATCACCACCCTCAACGATCTCAAGATCGAAGCCCTCACCACCCAGATATCTCTGGTGATCAACCGCTATTTACCAGAGGCCCACACCATCCAGATCGACCCCCAGCACCTGCCCCTTTTGACCGTGCAACAGGTCTGGGATCGACTCACCAAAGGAAGCTGACGGGCTGCCCTCGTCAAGGATCACACGCAACACCTATCTCAATAGGAAACAGAGCTGTTTTTTTTGCCATCGCTCTTGCTAATTCTTCTCCTTGCGTCTAAATATGTTTCTTAAGGTCAATCCCTGAAAATGCTGCTGATTAAGTGATCCTGCCTGGGAGAGATTGACTGCGGGTTCCGGTCCCACACCAAGAGCGAAACCCATCAGGTGACAGGCTTCAGGTCATTTAGCCCCTTCAGCGCAAAAAGCAACCATCCGCTCTTTCAGCGAATATCGCCGATGATTTCCCAACCCAAAAAGATGCTTTTCCCAGCGCTGATCCAATCGAGAACCAACAGCCCATCATGCAAGGAGGATCTCCATGAATCGTTTAAGTTCTTTTCCGGTCTCTGCCTTGATCGCCGCGTTGCTCGTTGCTGTTAGCACTCCAGTCGTAGCGGATTCATTCACCGATACCGTTGCATTTTTCCAAAAATCGGAAGATTTGAAGCCCTTCTTCGATACCGCTTATGGCTATGCGGTCTTTCCCAATGTGGGCAAGGGCGCCGTGGGCATAGGAGGTGCTTTCGGACATGGCAAAGTCTACCAGGCCGGCCGCGTTACCGGCGTTACCACGCTGGCAAAGATATCAATAGGACTCCAATTGGGAGGGCAGGTTTTCCGTGAGATCATCTTCTTTCAGGACCAAAGGTCGTATCAGGAATTCATCAGCGGAAGTTTCGAGTTAGATGCAACGGCATCGGCTGTGGCCATCACCGTTGGCGCCCAGGCCCAGGCCGGAACTGGAGGCACCAGCGTCGGCGCGAGCACCGGACCGGATACAGGCATTCAGTCCAGCCCCGGATACACGAAGGGCATGGCCATCTTTGTCCACTCCAAGGGCGGTTTCATGGCCGAGGCGGCGATCGGCGGCCAGCGGTTCACCTTCGAGCCCATAAAATAGACGGATCGCGGATACAGGCCTAAAGCCGACTCACAGTTCCTCTCAGGATGCCCGACTGGGTTGGCCCCTCGTACGGCATCCGCTCTATTTTATCGATTCCCGCCTCTGCCAACATCTGGCGCAGTTGCGCCTCCGAGTATGCCTGCCCCTTTTCCGTGCCGACCAGCATATTCAGAGAGAAGAGCGCTGGAAAGAGAGGGCCGTCCATATCGTCATCAAGAATAAACTCGTGGATGAATATCAATCCATTTGGCGATAGCGACGCAACAGCCTTGGCGATCAGTTTCCGGCAATCCGCCTCTCCCTCACCGTGTAAGATATGTGAGAGCCAAGCCACATCGTATTTGCCGTCAATCTCATCTTCGATAAAATCGCCGGGATGAAATCGTATTCGATCTGACAAACCATAGCGGGAGATGGTCTTCTCCGCAAACGGCCGCGTGGTGGGCAGATCGAAAACCGTGGCCGACAGATCGGGATTGCGCAAACAGAAGTGGATTGCATATGTGCCCGGGCCACCGCCAAAGTCCAGTAAACGCTCACGTTCCCCCAATGGGATCTGTTCGACCACCGCAGAGGCCTGCTGCGTGGCCTGATTGAACATCCCCATGAGAAAAGCCTCCCTTTGCTGTCCGCCACTGAACGAGGCGCTTTGGCGCTGCGGTTCACCCGTCCGAACAGATTCATCCAACCGGGTCCATGATGGTGAAAGATGATGGTGATGCATAATGAGATAGCCGATAAACTCCTCAGACGTCTCCACCAGAAATCGGCGGGCTGCTTCGGCCAGTGCGTAGCGTCTCTCTTTTTTTCGAATCAGCGCCATGGCGCAAAGCGCGTTGAGCAACCTTTCCGTACCGTCACTATCGGTTTGCAATTTCTGTGATACCGCTTCTGCGCTCAATGGTTCTTTCGAAAGAGCGTTAAAAAAGCTCAATTTTACCGCAGCGTGCAGTGCAAAGGCTTGCCAGTAGCTTCCTGAAAGCTGTAGAAGGGAGCCGGGATGCCAGTCAAATGTACTCATAGGGACCTCCAACGGTGTAAAGTTCAAGCGTCAATAGCGTCTCTATCCCACATTCGGCATGAGTGCCCACCGGATGACAACATGGGTGCTGTCCGGGTAAAAATCCATACAGATGATGCCGCCGTTTTGCATCCTGAAAACCGGTGGTCCGGTTTTACCCGTGACGAGATAGGCGACCAGCTTCTCGAGAAAAGGTAAGTGCCCGACCACCATCACATCGTCGGTGATCTGCAATGCGTCGCCAAAGGCGGCTGTATCGTCCAGGGGCTTGATCCCGTCAATCGAATCGACCCCATTTGCAGGAGATAATTTTTCAGCCAATATTTCTGCCGTTTGCAAAGCCCGTTGTTTCCCGCTGTGTACGATTCGTGAAACGCTGATGCCGTAGTGGGCCGCCACTTCGGCAATACGTCCAACCTCCGCAGCGCCCTCCTCCGAAAGCCCCTTGCGTGGGTCTTGCTCTTTGGGCAGGCTTTTTCCATGCTGAACCAGATAGAGTGCCATCTTTTTCCCCCTTTCTTACCGCATTTTTTTTGTAACCAATTATCGGGATGTGATTCTCTAACCAGAGGCAATAAATGCCTATCTTTATACCTCCTCCCTGCATCGGCGGCTTTTGCCGCCGATGCTTTTTTGGTATTACGCATCTATTCAACAGCCGATCCCATTGTTCGTCTTAAATCGACAGCTCTATTTCAGTTTTCATCTTGCCTGCCTATGCGTTCACGCCTATATTGCGTCTGCTTGCAACATATCAACGACCCTGACACCATTTGAAAGGAATATCCAGTGCCTAAACCTGAAAAGGCCTTGAAAGGCTATATCAAGACAGAGAGCGTGATACTTCTGGTGGCGGTTACGCTGGCGATTGGTTTTGTGAGCGGCGTTGTTTTCAGCGCCTACCGCTCGAGCCAAGCAACCATGGGTTCCCTTGGAACATCCGCTCCTCAGATGACCGCCCAACAACAAGAGACACTTGAAGCACTGGTCGAGAGGACTGAAAAAAACCCCCAGGATTTCGAGGCGTGGACCCGACTGGGCCACCTCTATTTTGACACGGGGCAGCCCTCTATTGCCATCGAAGCGTATGAAACGGCCCTCAAGATCAATGGCAATCGACCGGATGTATGGACCGATCTGGGCGTCATGTATCGACGCTCCGGCAAATCGGACAAGGCGATTGAGAGTTTCGACAACGCCCTGTCCCACGATCCCAATCATCAGATTGCGCTGTACAACAAAGGGATCGTCTTGATGCACGACATGAAGGATCCGGAGGCGGCACTATCGGCATGGGAGCGACTGGTCCTCCTTCATCCGGACGCCAAAACGCCGGCCGGCGAACCCCTGACCCATATCATCGAACAGTTGAAACAGAATATTGAGAAACAGGAGAAAGGACCGAAGAGCTGACCATGGAGACACGCGTAAACGAACGACACATTCTCCGCCAAGGGCGGGTGTTTGACATTACGGTTGAAAACGTCACTCTCTCCAACGGCTACACGGTTGATCTGGAGGTGATTCGCCATCCCGGAGCATCGGCCATCGTCCCCCTTCTCGACGACAACCGGGTGCTGATGCTCAAGCAGTATCGACACGCCGTGGGCCAATCCATATGGGAGATTCCAGCCGGAACCTTTGACGGCAAGGAGGACCCACTGGTGTGCGCCCGGCGAGAATTAACGGAAGAGACGGGTTACACAGCGCTCCATTGGGATCGGTTAGGGGCCATCACCCCTGTTCCGGGGTATTCTGACGAAACCATACACCTCTTTCTGGCATCCGATCTATCGCCTGCCAGTCAACAACTCGACCAGGATGAAATACTCGAAGTTCACCCCCTGCCCATCACACAGGTGGTGGATATGATCAAAGCGGGACAGATTCAGGACGCCAAGACCATTGCAGCAGTCTTTTCCACATTGTCGAAACGGTTTGACCTTTCGTTCTGATATCGTCTAGTTGGTACTGCGCTCCGTATAGATCACTTCGAGTTCTGCCTGGTCGAAATCGTAGCAGGTGTTGCAGTTATGGCATCTGATCTGCACCGGGAACGGGCCGTTTTCGGCGAGATCCTGTACGTCTCTCAGTTCGAGCATGGCGATCATGTTTCGAATCTGATTTCGTTTGCAATGACACAAGAACTCGATGCCGCGTGAATCCAGGTATTTCGGCGCCATCGCCTTGAAGTTGCGTTCAAGCCACTCCGCTGGGAACGCCTCCTCATGCACCTCATGCCCAATTGATGGTAAGTTGTTGACCGCTTGCTCGATCTTTTGCAGCACATCATCGCCTGCACCAGGCAGCGCCTGCAGAAAGAGTCCCCCGGCGCCGGTCACCTCTCCCTCTCTATCAAAAGCGATGCTGAGCGAAAACGAAGTGGGAATCTGTTCAGAGGTGAGATGGTATAGCGCCAGATCCTTGGCCAGGGTGCCGTATTCCATCATCACCTTGCCGGTAAACGGATGCTTGGCACCCTCCAGGTATTTGGTCACGGACAAAAACCCAGCGCCAAAAAAGGGCGACAGGTTAAAATCTTCCAGCGGCTTTTCGATGGGGATGGGGACCTGTTTGAGATAACCGCGCACCTCGCCAAACGCATTGGATTCAACACTGAGCCCCTTAATAGGTCCCGAACACTCCACCTCTATGCTCAACCGGTCGTTCCCTTTGAGATTTGCGCTCATCAACGCTGCAGCCAGGTAGGCATGTCCCAGCACCAATGTTTCCAGCACGCCCAATTCGTGATTCCAGCGCATTTCATTGACCATGCGGGTGCCGTTGAGGACAACGCCACGGATCCGGCCCTCCGCCATCACGAAGTTATGCAATCGGTCTCTGGTACTTGCCAGCAATTGCTCTTTAAGGGTCTCTCCGTAAAGTTTTTTCTTCTCCATCGTTTTTGTGCTCACAATTCCGTTGGGCGGTTATCTTCTCTGCCGGCAGCTCTCCTTCGTCAAAACATCTGCGGATTCGCCGACGAATCACTTCCCGAACACAATGGATCCAGGATAGATGACCAGCCGGTCTCCGGGATGGAGCATCTTGTCCACTCCGATACGATTCCAAATCAGCAACGCCGCCAGCGGCACACCAAATTTCTCCGCAATGGTAGATAACGAGTCGCCGTTCTGGACCACATATATCCGGTGGCTGCGCTCCTTGCTGTAAGCACTGACCAAAGCGTCGAATCTCTTCCTGAAGCCTGACGCGCTGCCTTGGGGCACTCGCAACTGGTGATGCCCGGCTCTGATATAATGCCCTCTGAGGTGAGGGTTAAGGTCCTTGATCTGTTTGAAATAGGCGTTGGCCGCTTCGGCCACCAGGCGGATCGGTGCCTCCTGGAAACAATCCACCGCCACCGTATCGAACCCGATGGGTGCATAAAAATCTCCGGGAGCGAGGTTGAATCCGTACCGTTCCGGATCGCTGACGATCAATTTGACAGCAAGCATTCTGAAGACGAATCGTTGGGTTTCCAGTGGCAGGTAGAGCTGGTAATAGTCATCGGTTTTCTGCTCAAGTATTTCCGCCTCTAACCCCTCTTCCCCCATATTGTATGCGGCAAGGGTCAGGGTCCAGGAAGAGAATTTGGCGTGCAGTGCTTGCAGATACGCTATGGCGGCCGGGGTCGACAAGAAGAGATCGCGCCGCTCGTCTACAAATTCATCCACTTTCAATCCATACTTTCGGGCGGTTTCTGGCATCAGCTGCCAGAAACCGATGGCGCCTTTGGGCGATCCGGCATGGGGCCTCAGCGCGCTCTCTATGATAGATAGATACTTAATGTCGTTCGGCAATCCGGCCTGATCGAGGCTCTGTGAAATGAACGGCATATAGCGGGTCGTGCGCTTCAGCCATAGCAACACCTGGGGACGATCGAACAAGGTCAGCAGCATCTCTTTTTCAAAACGCTCGCGCACATGGTTTTGATCGAACGGCACGGATTCGCCGCACAGGCGCAATCCTTCCGGCGGTCGCGCCGATGCCGCCGATAACGCTGCCTTAGCCTGTACCGGCAAAACCAAAACGATCAGCATCAGGCAGAAGGCGAATAGGTAGCGCACCTTTTTATTCACTGGCCCCCCATTTATTCTTCACTTCTTGAAATGAAAAAAACGATCAGCTGAAATTAGTGAGTTCCTGTTTGATTGTCAAATGACGGCCGGCCTCCTCCAGACACACCCGGGCCTGACCGCTGGTGGGAAGGTTCTCCAGGCGCATGATCACTTCCGAGGCTTGCCGGGACGACTCTTTGCGGGTGACCAGAACCAACCTGTACCAGTATGGCAGATCGTGGTCGTTGAGATCGACCAGTTTCATCATCAGCCGGCGCATCTCCTTCAAACGCTTCTTTCCAAGCGACCCCTTGGGCGCTGCGCTGTCCTCTTCCGGCAGAAGTGCGAACAGGTGACCAAGGCATTTGAGCAGTTGCCGTTTGACCCTATTGTATCGAACAATTGGAATGACCCAAAAACGGATGATGATATATCCACTGGCGCCTGCAACGAAACTGAATAGGGCTGCCCAGTAAATGGGATCCATTACACGCCCCCCCTCTTTATGCGTGCTGTCGATTGCGAAGAGGTATCAGCAGTCATGGCATCAGTCGTCATCACTGCACCATTGGGCTTCATCTTTGAAGAAACGGTCCACCAGATCACGATAGTGGTCCTCCTGCTGGACCTTGCGGATCTTCTTTAGCAACCGGTCTGCGTTTGAGAAAGATTGATAGAAATAGCCCCAATAGCCTTTCATCGCATCCACGAGATGCGAAGGCCCCTGCCTGATCTCTGCGAATCGCTCAAACAGGGTGTCGTGGAAACGCTTGAAATGCGCCACCCTGTCGAATGCCTCCGGCATAACACCCTTTATTTCCAAGGGTAAAAAAGGGTTGCGGATCAGTCCACGCCCGATCATCCACGTCTCTATGCTCTGAAAACGCGCCCTCACCTTTTCGAACCCATTCCGGCTGACGATATCTCCGTTGTAGACCACCGGGCATCGGCTCAGGCCCAAACACTTCTCAAAGCTGTCGAGATCAACCTTGCCGGTATACATCTGCACGCCGACGCGCGGATGTATGATCAGCTCTTTTATCGGGTAGCAGTTGAACACTGGCAGCAAGGCAAAGATCTCCTCCGGTTCATGCCGCCCCAAACGCAGCTTAATGCTGATATGGTTGGGCACTTGCGTGCATACCGATTCCAGAAAGGTATCGATGAGATCAGGATGCGGCAAAAGCCCTGACCCGCGCTGCTTTTTGGCCACCCGTGGAAAAGGGCAACCCAGATTCCAATTCACGGTTTCGTAACCGAGATCGTAAAGGGCCTTGGCCAGAGAGATAAAGTTGTCGCTGCGTTTGCAGAGAATCTGAGGGACAACCGGGATATGAGGGTTGTTTTCGGGCAGCACGTCCTTGAGTTGGCTCGGTTTGATGCGCGTCCCTTGAATAGTGGTCAGGAAAGGAGTGACGGCCCAATCGATGCCTCCGAAATATTCACCATAGGTATTTCGGAAAACGGCTCCGGTTAACCCCCTAAGGGGAGCCATACAAAGCTGAAACTGAAAGGCAGCCGTCATGATATGCTAGCTGAGCCGTGCCTGCAAAGTCGCTGCCCGCTTTTTGGCCGCGTTGATGCGGTCATTGAGCAGCGTCTTAATTTTAAACCAGTTGAGCTCTGATTTAGAGATGAATCCGCATAGCGGCTCACCTTTTTTCAACGCCTGGCCCAGGCGCTGCAACCGGGTCGCTTCCAGCCGGCCGGCGTGCGCATAGATGGCAATATTGTTACCTATTTCAGCCACGAATTCCGGAGAGAGGCTAACGGAGAGTGTTGTGACCCCGCTGGTGTTCTCTACTTTGGAGAGCACCCCACCCACCTCTTTGCCGTTGAAATAGATGCCATCCTCAAAAATATTGACCATGCCGTCGAACAGCACGGCATATCCATCCTGCTTGCCCTGGGGCGCGCATCCCACAGTAAGGGCAACGATCAAAAGGGTCATCGTGAATCCAACCCACAAACGCATAACGCCTCCTTTTAATACATCATATCCAACCGATTAGATCGTTGGCTCAAAAGGCCTGCCGTCTTCTTGCCATGACCGATTCCGGCGGCAGGAGGGATCCTCCTGCGAAGCTGGTCCAAATACCATATGATGCGCTAAAGTGGCAAGCAAAACACCGAGGATGTAAGGGATCTTTTATCTATTGATCGGCAAAAAGTATCAGGTTGGCAGGATTCAAATGACCATGCACTCCGCCACCAGTTCCCATAGGTATTTTACGTTCAGTTCGGGCATACCATAGGTCTCTTTAATGCTGTTGAGCTGGCCGTGACAGCTGTGGCAAGGCACCACCACCATATCCGCTCCAGTGACACGAATCTGGTCCATCTTCCGTTGTCCGTAACTTATGCGCTCGTCGTTGTAGCCAGTGGTCAGAGCACCACCGCCA
The DNA here is from genome assembly GCA_963668675.2 of uncultured Desulfatitalea sp. Classification (GTDB taxonomy): domain Bacteria; phylum Desulfobacterota; class Desulfobacteria; order Desulfobacterales; family Desulfosarcinaceae; genus Desulfatitalea. The sequence goes on from CAXXMB010000001.1 coordinate 1,112,709, forward strand.
CCACCGCAACAGATCTGGTGCTCTCGATTGGGATACAGATCGACCCATCGGGTGAGGCACCGGTCCATGATCCAGCGCGGTTCTTCGAAAAAGCCATGTCCGAACAGCTTCTGCGCACGCCGCCCATAGTTGCAGGGATCGTGGTAAGCGGCCTTGTCGGTGATGCGTTTTCTATCCAGCTGAATTCGCCCGCCCTCGATGTAGCGGATCAACAGGTCGAAAACCGTTACGGTTTCAAATTCATCGAGTGCTTCAGGATACCATCTCTGCAAGGCCCAACGGGTCGCCAGGTAGGCGTGGCCTCATTCCGGCCAAAGCAAGGTCTGCGCCTTGAGTCGCCGCATGTTCTCCACAATACGCCCGGCCATCACTTTCATGGCGTCATCGTCACCGGTGAAGTATCCCCAGTTGGTGCCTTCCCAATTGTCCGAAGCGATCGTCCACTCTTCCCCCGCCGCATGGAATATCTTCCACCAAGGCTTAAGATCTTCGGTGTGGGTGTTGACGAGTTTGTTGTGAATCGTCGTCAGAATAGTGGCACCCTTTTTGTCAATGGGCACGCTGAACGATTCAAAACCGGCCTCTTCTGCAATCTCTTCAGCGACATCCTCCAGGATAAAGACGAAATCATCTTTGGGCAGTGCCAGGTTGTTGCCGGTACGCAAGGCATTGGCAAGGCCGTCCTGCAGTATGCCGGGTATCTTATCACGATCGACCAACGATCGAATCCTCCGGGTCATATCGGCGATATCGATCGACATTGGGCAAAGCTGTTCGCACTTTCCACACATGGTGCACACCCATGGCCAGCGGCTCAGGGCGACCTCTTCCGCCAGACCGATGGATACCATGCGGACGAGCTTGCGCGGATCGAAGTCATCCACACCGGCCACCGGGCAAGCGCCCGAGCAGATGGCGCAAGTAAGGCATATGTCCTGGGAAAAGGGCCACGGTTGAGGGCGGTCGTGTGATGGTGACGCGCTATTCCCCATTTCTCCGGATTGTTCAGTCATACGTGTGTCTCCCTCGAATATAGGCATGTGACGCATCGTGCCTGATATCGATTGCTCACTGCGGCAAGATCCGACCCATGGCACCTATCTTCTTAGCAAAATCTTCCGTCTGCTTCACAAATGCATGTGTCATGTTGGATGCGAGCGTTGCATAAAAAATGCGCTCTTTCGATACGCCGGCAAGGGAGAGGGATCGGGATGCCTCCACGGTCCTCTTACGCGCATAGCGTGTACCATACTCTGAGTGGCAGTTCCCTTCGTGGCAGGTGAGCACCATCACTCCATCCGCCCCGGCATCAAAGCTGCCCAGCAAATCGTTAACGGAGATTTCACCGCCACAAAGCCCCTCGACAAACACCATTCCGGGCGGCAATCGGTGTCCCATGCAAAGGGCCATCTGGCGCGCATGGAATGCGGAACGCCGACAGCAGAATGTCAAAATCCGGGGTACTGCTTTGGCACCATCCCTGCGGCCCGGTCCGAACTCACCTTGGTACAGGCCAGAGAGCGTCTCCGCCAATGTTCCGCCATCTGTTTGAATGGCGCGGTTGGGACATCCAGTCCAGCAAAGCCCGCAGGCCTGGCATGCATCGGGATGGACTTCCATTCTCGGTGACATGGTAATGGCACCGTAGGTGCATAGCCGGTAACAGGTAAGGCAGCGGGCACATTCGTCCTGATCGATCTCCAGCACCGGCTTTTCAACCGCCATTTCACAGGACTTTACTTCCGATCCGACATCGATCCCCACCGCGAAAGAGGCGCCGGCATCAAGGCCGGACAAAAAGGAGTACACCTGTTGTGCCGCCAGTTTCGCCTCTGTCCGCTTCCCGTCGGCGGTCAAAAAGTCCCTCGCTGCATCGGCCACGAATATGCCGCTGCGGTTGGTCTCACACGAGAGCCTGTGGACGTTGTTTTTCTGTAAAAAGCCGGACTGATCGATTTCAAGCCTCAGCAGGCCCCCTACCTGAGCCAGCAGTGGATCAACAGAGAGGGTCTCATCGACAATGACCGCATCGACAGTCATATTGAAATCGTTGCGGGTCACCTCGTCATGGTACTCTACTTCGACACGGCCATCGGCGACAGGTTTGAAATGCGGGAAATACCGACTGGATCTTATGAAAAGTGTACCTGCGCTCTTGGCCTCCTGAAACACCCGCTCCATGCCCTCTACGGAAACCTTCAAGTTGCCGGTGGCAAAGTAGGTCTTTACCTGGGCGCTCCGTTGTATTTTCAGGCATAACTGCATCATTCGAGCTGCGACAACCGGGTGTGTATCGGGATGCCATCGGTTGAGCATCAGCACCCGATCCCCTGGCGCAAAGCATGTTGCCGCTCCTTTATCTGAAAGAAGCGGCGCCATATCGGACAATGAGCGCACGCGCTCGGATGGCCTTAGCCCATAAGATTCAAAATTGGGATGGCGCAACTCTTCGAAGGCGATCAATACGCATTTAGCGTGACATGTTACGTTACTTCCTCCCTTGTCGAATACCACCACAAAGTCACCGCTTTGCCCGCGGCAGCCAATGAGCCGATCTGTATTTAAGATAGATATCGTCTTAAAATCTATAGGTTCTGAACTATTCTTGCGATAACCTTCCTCGGTACCCGCCCATAGAACGGCGATCCCTTTCTGAACCAGCAGCCGGGCCGCCGCACTGGCACACGCCCCCTTTCCGATGATGAGAATATCGCCTTCAATTACCATTTCGCGTTAAGCCCTCTGTGAAAAATAGACGCCTATGCGCTCTATAAATTGCCATTCACTCTGCTCAGAAAGGATGCTTGGTTTTCGGGGTACCATTGGCGCACCCATTGCTTGATTGGCACCCCACGTGTTGAATGATATCCCAAGCCGCTTTACCGGCGCTCTCGATGCATTCGGCAATACTCATTGGCCCTAAGGCAGCCCCAGCTGTGAAAATGCCACTTGGCAATGCATCGGAGGAGGCATCGTGCATCTTGAAAAATCCATCTTCCGTGAGTTCGATATCCAACAGTCGTGCCAGCTGCCGGCTGTCAGCCGATGGTGTAAGGCCGACCGAAAGGACCGCCATGTCATAAGGCTCCTCTATGGATTGATTGGATCGGGTGTCGAAATAGGCCAACTGGAGCGTACCGTCTTCAGCCGCAACGATTCCGCCGGGCACGGCCCTCACCAGACGGACCTGCTCACTGATGCGGTCGTAGTATGTCTGAAAGTCTTTACCAAAACTTTGAATGTCGATGTAGAAAAAGGTGACAGCGGTATCGGGACGCTGGTGCAGCACGAAACCGGCCATTCGTAAGGCAGAACCACAGCATATTTTAGAGCACCACGGGTGGCCGATGCGGTTGTCGCGACTGCCGACGCACTGGATGAATGCGATTCGTTCGGGCGCCTTGCCATCTGAGGGTCGAATCAACGCTCCGTGCTCCAGTAGAAGCCGATCAGCGTCCAGACTGGTGATCACGTCAGGAAAACGCCCGTATCCATAGGGCTTTTCCGTTGGGTCGTAAGGGACAAATCCGGAGGCCAGCAATAAGGCGTCGACCTTCAACTCTCCGGATGTTTCCACAGCGTTCAATTCGATGGCATTATTCGGGCAGGCGTCGCGGCAACGGGTGCAGGATTGGTCATTAAAGTATCGGCACTGTTCTGGCCGCAGGAGCACTTGCGGCCCCGCAGTCGTGTCATGGGTTCTCTGTAGCGCACCGGTTTGGGGGCATTCGGGCAGGCAATCACCGCAACCATCACAGCGCGCGATATCAATGCAGACCGGTTGTTTCCGGTATTCCAGCGTAAAGCCGTCCTTCCGATCCACATACTCGATGCGTGCGTCGGAGAGCATATGAACGGCTTCGATACGGGAGATTCGCGCCAGGCGATCCTGAACCATGCACGCACCGCACGTTACACACGCCTGTGTCGCCTTGCAGCTGAGGCGAGCGGCATGTCCACCCAAATAGGGCGACTTCTCGACAATGGTAACGGAGAGCCCGCTAAGAGCCAACTCTTGGGCAGCGGCAATTCCAGTAACGCCGCCCCCAATAATGGCGACACGCTTCTTTTCGATCATCTATGACAGCCTCCAGGCACATAAAAGAGCTGGTGCGTCCGAAGATGAATCACGAAAGGGCTAGTGAACTGATAGATAGTCGGACACTATCTCCTCGATGCGCTGCTGAATGAATTGGCATAACGCCTCTGCTTCCTGCATGGTAAGAGAGGAAATCCCCTCCGACAGAGCCGCCACTCTATCCTCTTCCAAGCCAACGATTTTGTTGATCAAAAAGGAATCAACCTCACCATCATCGAGCAGCAGACCACACCCTCCGGCGGCACCGAGGAAGGTGCCGTTTACCGATATGGGAACCACCACCTTGACCATTCCGGCATCGCACTCTTCGATGACCGGTTGGCCGCTCTGTTTGGCCTGATTGGCCAGGTTCATATGAGCGGTAGCACATATGAAGCTCTGCCCCTTTGGTTCGGCTTTAATCTCAGGGCAAAGGCGATTTGGCCAGCGTGGGTTTTGATTGATACGAATCCCGTCAATATCGTAAACTGCCGGGTTCAAACCGGAACGTTCGTATATGTCATCTTCAAGTGCAGCCCATCTCTCTAAAGGGCAAATATCCACCAATTCCATCAACTTCTCCTTTCGGTGCCTATCTTTGTTCCCCTTTGTTACATGTCTTACCATCTTATGCCCCCATCTTATGCCCATAGATTAGAAAATTCAAGTGAATGGAACGGTCAGTTTAGCAGCATCCGCCGTTGACAATCAAATCAGAGAAAGCTTGACGTTGAGACCGGTTTTTGATTTAAATTAAGTTTTTTCAAATTCTGCTCCATGTCTGTCGCAGCCGATGCGGAAAAGGAGTGTCCCGTGAAAAAAGATTTCCTGCATATCGATGACTGGTCCCTGGATGAGATAGAAACCTCTCTGGATTTGGCGGTTGAAGTGAAGGCCAAACTCAAGCGGCGCGAGGCGTTCTCCCCATTCAAAAACCTAACCCTGGCCATGATCTTCGCCAAGCCCTCGGCGCGCACACGCGTGTCGTTTGAAACGGGGTTTTCGCGCCTGGGGGGGCACGCCCTCTACTTGGGACCTTCAGAGATCGACGTGGGCCAACGCGAACCGGCTAAGGATGTCGCACGCGTCCTCAGCGGTTACAACGACATGATCATGGCACGCCTTTTTGACCACGAACACCTGCTCGAGCTGGCGCGATACGCCTCCATACCAGTCGTCAACGGGCTAACCGACTTCAACCATCCGTGCCAGATCATGGCCGACCTTCTGACGATCAAAGAGCAGCGCGGACGGCTGGACAACCTCAAGGTCACCTATGTGGGAGATGGCAACAACATCGTACACAGTTGGCTGCGCTTGACCACCCGACTGCCCATGCACTTCGTCTGTGCCTGCCCGCTCAACTATCCGCCGGACCAGGCAACTTTTGAAAATGCCCAAAAGGCTGGGTTGAGCGACGTCGAGATCAGCCACGATCCCATGGCGGCTGCAAAAGACGCCGACGTGATCTACACTGATGTGTGGGCATCGATGGGAAAGAAGCACGAACTGGAAGAGCGCAAACGCCACTTCAAAGGCTTCACCATAACGCCAGCAATCATGGATGCAGCCAAACCCGATGCGCTGTTCATGCATTGCCTGCCGGCCCAGCGGGGCCTTGAAGTTGTGGACGAGGTGATCGAATCACCGGCCTCCATCGTTTTTCCGCAGGCTGAAAATCGAATGCATATGCAGAACGCCATCATGCTCAAACTGATGGGAAAGGCATAGCACAACGTCCGCCAGTTCAGCGATAGCCACAACATATAGTATCTATTACATTCTAAATATACCTTATAAGGTGTTCCGAATGAGAGTTATCCATCTCTCTTTCCGTGTCTTCGCCACCGCGGATGTCATCGCGATCCGTTCAGATAGCGATCATCCAGGTAACGTCGAACCAGAGGCAGATCTGTCTCCTGAGGCGGGGAAAAACCAAAAACACTTTCGAGGAAGGCCTGGGTGATACGATAAGTTGCCCCCCAGAGCATCTCACTTCCCTGTTCATCCTCATGAATGTAACAGGGAAAATCGACGTGACGAAGTTGCTTTGCATCACCGTTGCGGGGAGTGTTCACCATGGGGCGAAAACGTCCATATCGATTGGGATCGAGCAGTTTGCGGATGGGGATGGATATGATGCGCTCGACCTCCCAATTGGGTTTAAGTGCGTGGTAACTGGTCGAGCCCACGATGGGAAAAATGACCCGATCGAACATCACCAGTTGCTGACTGGGAAGCATCCCAAGAAAATTGAATCGAACCGGATTGAGGCGCATCTCCTCCCAGGCTTCACGAAGGCCCGTCGCCAATAGGAGAGATAGCGCACGACTGTTAGCGCCGAAATGTTTTTGCCAGAGCGGCCAGTTGTCCCATTGGCGAAACGGCGTGCCCGGCACCTTTAACAATTGGGCTAAAAGACGATCCACTCCCCACGACACTCCACCGCCTGGGCAGCACAAATCACCAGCCTGACGCACCTTTACAGAGCGTTTGTTCAGGATTAGGCAGGGTTCCGACTGCACGCCGCCGCAAGGGCTGATAACAAAAAGCACCACTGAAGCGCGTTTCAGTGTGCCGGAGTCGAGATGGGACAGTCCGTTCGAGGCCTCCCCACCCAATTGCGCCCTCGCGTGGTGCATAAAAAGGTCCTGGTCGCTTAAAAGCGCGGCTGTTTTTTGGATGTCCATGCGTTCCTATGGTTTGTAGACCTTCATTCCCTGAGCGGCGTCCTGAACCACGTATCCTTTGGACTGAATTTCGTCGCGCAACTGGTCTGAGAGGTCCCACTGTTTCTCTTCTCGTGCACGTTGGCGGGCATCTACAAGTGCCTGGACGTCATCCGGCAACGCCTGATGAGCGGCAGACTTTTCGAGATCAAGCCCCAATACGCGATCGAAATCAAATACAGTGGCCAGTTTGACTTCCGGAGAAAGTTCCGATTTGAGCAAATCTTGAACCACGGCCAGCGCCCGGGGCATATTGAGGTCGTTATTCAGTGCCTCAAGAAATCTGGACCGATAGGCAGCATCGACTTCTGATGCCTTGGCATCATGCCGGAGGGTACGGACCTGGTTTCGTAGATGCTGCAACCCGTTTTGGGCCGCCTCGATGGCCTCGGAACTAAACTCCATTGGTTTGCGATAGTGGGTCTGGAACGCTGCAAAACGGTAGGCCAGGGGATCCAGATCGTTCTTGCGCAGCGTTGCGTCCAAGGTGAGAAAATTACCTTCGCTTTTGGCCATCTTCTTCCCGCCGGCAATGATTAAAAAGGCCCCGTGCATCCAGTATCGGAAAAACGGTTTTCCCGTTGCGGCCTCCGACTGGGCAATCTCATTGGTGTGATGCACATCGATATGATCCGTTCCGCCACAGTGGATATCGAGCATCTTACCCAAATACTTCATGCTCATGGCTGAGCACTCGATATGCCAGCCGGGAAATCCGACCCCCCATGGTGAATCCCACTCCATTTGCCGCTGGGCCTCCTTGGGAGAGTATTTCCACAACGCAAAATCAGTGGCATTGCGCTTTTCCGGATTGCGTTCGACCCTGGCCCCCTCCTTGAGGGCATCCAGATCCTGATGGGAGAGTTTGGTGTAGTTCTCGAATTTCGACGTGTCGAAGTAGATGCCGTCGCTGGTTCGGTAGGTATACCCCTTCTCTTCCAATGTGCGGATCAGTTTGATCTGATCTTCGATCGTATCGGTGGCTTTGCACCAGAGCGTGGGCGGTAGAATATTGAGCTTCTCGATATCTTTTTTGAACGCCTCAGTGTAGTATTCGGCGATCTCCCAGGCGCTTTTTCCCTCCCGGCGGGCGCCACTTTCCAGTTTGTCTTCTCCCATATCGCGATCACCGGTCAGATGGCCGACATCGGTGATGTTCATCACGTGTTTGACTCTAAATCCGTTGTAGGTCAGCACGCGCTTGAGTATATCCGAAAATATATAGGTCCGCAGATTGCCGATATGGGCGTAGTTGTAGACGGTGGGACCGCAGGTATAGAGGCCAACCTTGGGTGGTAGAACAGGTGTGAACACCTCTTTTTGACGGGTCAAGGTATTATATAGCTTAAGGTCCATATGCACTCGCGTTCGTTTGTTGATTTGGCGTTGAATTTGTCATTAAAACACGATCTCTCAGCGCCCGTTTTATGCCTCAAGGCCCGGGTGATTGTCAAACATTACCATTTTGATGCGACACCATTAAGCGCAGAGCTCTATTGCCTGTTTTGAACAGGGACTAACATAATATCCATCTCCTGTATGTCGACCAACGAGGCGTGGCCGGCGGCACCGCCCTGCCTGTCGGCAATTTAAAGCCATATATGGACGACACCGGGACGATGACTTATATTGCTGAAAAATCCAATTGCATGGAGGTGGAAATGCGCGCATTTTTAGTACATGACGAGAAAAAAGAGATCGATCTGATTGTCGTTCCGGAGCAGGAGTGGCTGGTTGACGTGAATCGCGACGTAATGAATGATTTTATTTCGGTCAATCCTGATTTCACAAAATGGACAGGGAGGGCACTGAAAGGTTTGACACCCGAATCTTTCGGCCAGATCATTGCCACCCGCGAGGAGAAGGGCGATGTCTGCATCGTCGAGGCCTCCTTATGGCACCAGCGAATGGCATTTCACTTGGGCAACCCGTAGCTGGGTCAGATAGACTAAGGTTCGCCCCCATGACATGTTCAGTCATCTCTCTGCTGGCGGGAGCCGTGCATGAATCTATAGTGGAGCACCAAGACACCCGGTTCGAGTTCCCGGTGCCCGATCAGTTCGAGCGTTTCATCCATCGGCTCCTTAAACAGGGACAATCCCTGGCCGAACACCATGGGTAGAACCGTGACCACCATCTCATCAATCAATTGCTCGTTGGCGAACAGGGAACTGATGGTGGCCCCTCCTGTGAGAGAGGCTTTGCTGTACCCCTTCGCAGAGAGCTTTTCCAGGATGGTTCGAGGGGGGTCGGAAGTAAACAGCAGGTTCTCCTTGCCTTCATAGCGATCCGGCTTCCGGGTCATGACCACGTTCAAGCGGTTGGGCAATGGCCTTCCGATGGTGGCGTAAGTGCGCGACCCCATTATGATTACACCGCTCTCTGTTGTCAGCGCTTTGAACATGCGCTTGTCTTCTTTTCCGGTCCAGTCGGGGAAATGGTTGGGGTGACGGGCGATCATGCCATCAACGGTCATTGCCATTATCATTGTTACCTTCATCGTATTAACTACCCTTCTGTCACTGTTGCTTTATCGCTGGAATAGTCTCTCCTTTTCAAAAAGGGTAGATGGAGGGGTCGTTTTTGTCAAACATCTCTATCGTCCCCTTGCGCCCCTCCTATTCAAAGGGTGATCAGGGCATCAGCAAAGATGATCCCATCGTATTTCTGGACGCCAGCGCGCGATGGGCATCGGCGGCCTCTTTGAGTGGAAAATGCTGGTTGATCTCGACGCGAACCGCACCCTCGGTCACGACCTTAAACAGATCCGAAGCGTGTGCCAGCAGGTCCTCCCGCTTGGCTGTGTAAGTCATCAGCGATGGTCGCGTCAAAAACAGCGACCCATGAGCGGCCAGCACTCCTGGATCGAACGGTGCCACCGGCCCTGACGCCTGACCGAATGAGACCATCGTCCCCATCGGTTTCAAACAGGCAAGGGAACGCAAAAAGGTGGCCTGACCGACCGAGTCGTAGACCACATTGACACCCTCACCGGAGGTAATCGCCTTCACCTTTTCGACGAAGTCCTCCTTCTGGTAAAGAATCGGGTATTTGCATCCACGGGCGGCCGCATAGGCCGCTTTCTCCTCACTGCCCACGGTGCCGATGACGGTGGCCCCCAGATGATGCGCCCATTGGCAGGCAAGACTGCCTACGCCTCCCGCCGCTGCATGGATCAGCAATACATCCCCCTGTTTCACAGGGTAACATCCAAAAAGGAGATAGCGGGCCGTCATTCCCTTCAACATCATGGCCGCGGCCATGGACGTATCAATAGCATCGGGGAGTTTAACCAATCGGTGTGCTGCTATGACACGTTGTTCGGCATAGGCGCCTGGCGGCACCCCGGCATAGGCCACACGATCGCCGACATCCAGCCCCTCCACCTCCGGCCCAATCTCCTCGACGACACCTGCCCCCTCCATCCCGATAGTGGCCGGCAATTGCGCAAGCGGATAAAGCCCGCTGCGATGATAGACATCGATATAGTTGAGGCCGATGGCTTCATGACGCACCCTGACCTCCCCCTTTTCAGGCACTCCCGGATCATACTCCTCCAACCGCAGCACCTCGGGACCTCCGGTTTCGTGAATGCGAATCGCGATACTCATACGTCACCTCCAAGCTGTTTTTTATACGCCTATTAAATTTAGCTAAACACTGTAATAAATCGGTTGCATGGCCGTCTAAAATTGATACTTAACTTTCCGCGCCATGAAACCGATAATAAGACTGACCTGGGCTGAGAAAAGGCAAGAGCGCATTTTTACCGCTATGGTCAAGCAACCTGTTTCAGCGGACCGGTGCTCTCGCCTGCTTGGCCGGCCAATTTCACCGGCCATTTGAAGAAACGAGGAAATTTATGCAAATTGTCTGCAAAGAATGTAGCAAATCATACACACTGCCGGACGAACGTCTGCCCCATGGTAAAGTCGTCTCCTTTCCATGCCCCTCCTGCAAGTCGAAGATCGTACTGGACCTGCGCGACGACGTCGAAGAGGACTCCGCGGATGGCGACCGACTCGTCTTCAAGCCACTTGCCGATGAGTCAGAGTCGCAATTGACCAGTGATGATATCAAGAAAAAAATCATAAAGCGCATCAACGATCTTCCGCCGATGCCCAAAGTGCTGTTCAAGGCAAGGAAAGTATTGTCGGACCCCAATTCGAGCTTCAAGGACATCTCACAGATCATCGAGACGGATCAGGCGATTGCCGCAAAGATTCTGAAGGTCGCCAACTCCGCCTATTATGGACTTAGCGGAATGGTGAGTTCGATCCACCAGGCCTCAGTGGTGCTGGGATATCAAACCCTCGAGCAGGTGATTACCATGGTCTCCTCCACTTCCCTTCTGGGAAAACAACTGAAAGGCTATGGCTTGAATGCCGGAGGGTTGTGGAAACACAGTCTGGCCACGGCACTGGCTTCGAGGCTCATTGCACTCAAGCGGGCGCCGAGCCTGGAAAACGATGCCTTCTCCGTGGGCCTGATCCACGACGCCGGCAAATTGGCCCTGGATCCCCATATTGCCAAGAATAGAAAAGAGATCGATCAATATTTGCGCGACGGATCGACCTCTTTTTTAATGGCTGAGCGTCATGTGATGGGATTCGACCATACCGAGATCGCCCAGGACCTTTGCCAAAAGTGGAAATTGCCGGAAAACCATGCAGCGGCCATGCGCTATCATCACTCGCCCGAAGAGTCGGATGACAACCAGTTGGCCCATATTGTCCACCTGGCCAATCACATCGCCTGCCTCGCCGGGCTTGGCGGTGGCCCTGGGTTTGATGACCTGCCGGTCTCCCCAGCCAGCCTGGCGTTTTTGGCCCTGAAAGAGTCCGCACTTGAGGAGTTGGCAACCGAGGTTTCAGGCTCGGTTGAAGAGATCACCGCCACCCTTATCGGGTGAATTCCGCACCCTGCCATAGGCATCTTGAAACGACAGATTAGCAAGGGGCGCACAAATGCGACCACTGGTTCGCCATCCAGCCCCTTGCTTCTTACTCCGGTTTTTGAGATGATCTTCGCGCACTGAAACATGGCCTCACACCTCGTGAGCAAACTGAAAGGAGTATGCTGATGGCCACCTCAAACGATATGCTAACCACCCAGCAATTCGCTGAAAAAGCATCCGTTTCCGCCTCCACGGTATCCAAATGGCTGCGCGAAGGAAAAATCGAAGGCGTAAAACAGGGCCGAAAATGGATGATTTCGGTCGAGCAACTGTCAAAGATGACCGCAACGGGAAAACCGGCGAGCAAAACCCAACCCGCCGCCAAGGCATCGGCCGCAGCCCCGGCAACTCGTTCGGCAGGCGAGAATGGCAAGGGCTACTCGATCGATCAGTTCAGCGAGATGACCTATCTGACACCATTCGGGGTGGAGCGCTATCTGAAGGAGGGACGTCTGACAGGCTCGAGAGATAGTTCGGGCGCATGGATCATCGATGCAGACAATCTGGACAGAGGGGATATCAAGCACTTGGTTCGGTAGCCGGGTTTCCGGGTCCTCCTGACGACCTGTATGCTCTCCCGCTGCTTAGCGAATCTATTTCCGGTAAACCCAACCATCGTCCACGCATGATAAAAACATGCCCGCCCCAGTTCAACGGGGGCGGGCCAAACGATTCGGATCAGGGCGGACCAAGTTCCCTGGGAGGGGTCACTCGATAATGCCTTTATAGAGGAAATAGCCATAGGCAATGGCGCAAAGTAGCCCTATAAATCTGGGCAGGCGCCCCCAGATGGCAATCAAGATCAGGTGCATCAAGCCGGCTGAGATAATGATGACCACGCCCAGGTGAAAATAGCTTGGAATGGTAATCGGCGCGAAGAGGGCAAAGAGGCCGATGCACATGGGGATACAGATATGGCCATCGCCGATCTGGGAGCTAAAGACAATGTCGGCGCGCTTGATGCGTGCATAGTAGAGTGCCAAAAGTGCATTGGGCAGTACCATCAGCAAACCGGTGAGCCACCCCAGGTTCTGGAATACGAGCAAACCGGTTCCGCTGCGGGGAATCCATGCCACCAACCCCTCTATGGCCTGGTAGACGCCCAACCCGCCAATGATCACCAGACAGATGTCCCAAATGATCGACCACTTTAACGACTGCCCCCGGTAGATATTGTGCTTGAGCACATCAAAAACATGGAAAATTTGCCAGAAGAGAAAAACTCCGACCAACACAAGACCGTCTCCGAAATCGAGACGGCCGTCTCTTGCCAGGGCCCACAACACTCCCGTAAAAAAAAGCAGCGCCAGCAGGGTTAACAGCAACGAGAGATAGTTGAGCCGGTGGGACTTCGATGCAATCTTTTCGAATCCCGATTTGCGCTTATCGGGAAAAAGGGTCAGCGGCCACAACAGGGCCGGCAAGCCGATCAGCAGGGTCAGGTTGGTGACATTGTTGACCAGGCAGTTTTCTAAAACCAATGTCCCGTTGCCTCCCGAACGCCCCATGACGTAGGCGAATGCGAGATTGGAGAAACCGGAGGCATAGGGCATGATCACTGTGCCGAGAACAGTACCTTCGAGACCTTTTCTCTCCAGCACGCCGAGGCGCCAGATCATGAGAAAAGAGGCGATGGCGAACAAGATGAGGGAAAACCCGGGTTCAAATCCGGAAAGCGCTGCTGTGGCCGCGTTCCATTTGGGACCGATCTGCTGCCACAGTTCAGAGAAGGTTTCGAAGGAAATGGATAGCTGCATTGGTCTCCCGGATTCTAAACAGACGTAACCAATGCCTGCCAGTGTTGTTTCAAACCACGATAGGCCTGAACAAGCTTCTCCAGTTCATCCACATCCTTGCGCGCCACATCCAGATTTTCAGCATAGGTGTAGACACGTTGACGTTCGGGCAGAGAAAAGTTGCGGTCCAGGGAGGCCAACATGATGGCATCCTTGAGAATCATCAAAGCGGTCAGCCGAGACACTTTTTTCCGGCCTAATTTATAGTCTTTGCCGGTTGTTTGCAGAACATCCTCGTAGTCGATCCCCAGCGCGTTCGCTTTGCCTCGAATGTAGGCATACTCAGGAGGTCCGTTTTCTCTATCTGATTTGGCGATCGCGATGAGCATGCGAATATAGGTTTGAACATCGAAATCAGGAGTTTGGGCATTTACGAAATCAATATCCATTGTTTGCTATCCTTGATGCGATTTATGGTTTTTCTGCCTAATGGTGAACAGTATGCCATAGCCTGGAGATAAATTCAAAGATTCGCGCAGTCCGACTCGTTCAACTAAGTTATCGGCCGAAATATTAAGAAATTTAATCTTCCAGCCGATATATCTTTTGACCCGTTGATGGAAACGGATTTTTGAAATGAGATGCGTAGGAAACGTATGAATCACCTTAAGCCGGCACTTCTTGTATTGATCGGTATCTGCATCATGACCTGGCTCATGGGCCGCGGATCAACGCCTCACTTGCGCCACGGCTTGCCATTTCTCTTCTCGACCCTATTCTGGATATCCGGTGCCCTTAGCATGGTTCTCGCAGCGATGGTCATTTTCGGCAGAAAACAGAGCGTCACGGACCAGGAGAGGCCTTCGATACAATCCAGGTCTTTGAATCGCCGGCAATCCTTCCGAATCGAATATCCGACTGAGCTGAGGCCCACTCTCATTATTGAAGCATCCGATGTTAAGCTTGAACACCAGGTTGAGCTGCCGGTGATCGATCTTTCGGAAGACGGCATTCGCTTTGTGGATGACGGCCAGCTTATGGGGGCGAACGAAGTGGCTGGCCAGCTTCGTTTCAATAGTGGCGAGACCGTACCGATTGCCGGTACGGTTGTGAGGCGAACAGATCAGCACATATGCTTATGCCTCCAGCATGGCCTGACATGGGCGACCCTGCTGGAAGAGCAGAGAGTTCTCATCAGGCGCCTGAATGAATCCGCGGAATAAATTCCCATCCCGCCGCCAGAATCGAGCCTAACCGATTGAGCCTTTTTCGGTGCCACGGCGCCTCGCACCAATCTAAAAGTTTAGCATTTTGCAAATTTCATTTTGCATAATGCCTCAAAAACAAGACCTTACTCGAGCGACCGCAAATTTGGCTAAAATTATAACCATTTGTTATATTTACATTATTTGTTTTTTTTAGAATCTTTTTAAAATGGCACAAATAATGCTTACTTATAAAATGAAGCCTAACTTTTTCATCATCTTCCTCTCTTGCAAGCAGGGTGGCGCTCAGCGCCACCCTGCTGCCCCTCTAAGAACCAAAATTATAAAACCTGAGTTCCGTACTCATCCTGAAACGTCAATATCTCTTTAAGCTTATCGATATGGGAACGCTCCTCCTCTATGATTTTTTCAAGCTGTTGCCTGGCCTCATCATCATCGAGAAAGCCGGATAGCATCTCATAGAAAAGAAT
Source organism: uncultured Desulfatitalea sp. (assembly GCA_963668675.2). Taxonomy (GTDB): domain Bacteria; phylum Desulfobacterota; class Desulfobacteria; order Desulfobacterales; family Desulfosarcinaceae; genus Desulfatitalea. The sequence goes on from CAXXMB010000001.1 coordinate 1,127,905, forward strand.
GGTGTCCTTCTCAAATTCGATGGACTGATGAATTACGTCCTGAGGATGTTCGGCGGCCGCCATTTCCCCCTTGTTCAAGGAAAACGTTTCCGGTGCCATCATCTCCTGCAACAGATCACGCCCCATCTTGGCGATCTGTAGATCCGTTTCAGTAAGTGGTTTTGCCACCTCCACCTGTTCAAACCAACAGGCGTGTCTCGCTTCGTCTTCTGCCAGTATCTCAAGCAGCTTTACCACCTCAGGCACCCGGCTCTTTTGAGCAGCCTCCCGGTAAGCAATTTCTCCGTTACGCTCAATCTGAATTGCGATATCGCATATATCAGCCAAGGTGAACATGATTCCTTCCCTTTCTCAAGCGGTTCGATCGCATGAATTAAAGTCTATTCGCAGAAAGCGGATACCGAATCCACGGCTTCCCCATTTTTGTATCATCAAAACAGCGCAGCATTCAATCCCGATGATCGGCCTCCTGAAGCGTTGCCCCAATCGCTTTTTTCCAGATTTGAATTAAAACATATTGAGCGGTTGTTCCATTAAAGGTATAAAGGCGCCAGCTCGGCTACCACTAACGAGCAGAACCAATGCATTGCTAAATTGCTTACCATTCACTGTGGCTACCCCATTCTGAGATGCCTTGATCTGATCGGCGCAATGCACCATATTGACACTGAATCGATATACTTGGATAATGCAGGTTGAGATGAATATGGGGAAGGTGCTGCTGATAAGACAACCGACAAGACAACCCGTAGTAACACGCCTCAACCACCCTTAAGGGAACTCATCGAACACAGGGAATGAAAACTGCCATGGCTGAACAATCAATAAAAGGGCTGGAGGCGTATCTCATCCCTTTCCCGGCGGAATCATTTTCCAAGCCGGTCCCTATCAAGCTGGGAAAGACCACTATTGGGCGGGAGCCGAGCAACACGATCCAGATTGCCCATGAGTCGATTTCAGAAAAACACTCATTGATTTCGTTCCGCGATGGACAGTATCTGCTGACGGATCTCAATACCAACGGTGGTACCCTGATCAACGGCAAAAGGATCGAAACGGCCCACCTTCAACACCACGACAAAATCTCTTTTGGCAGCCGAACATTTCTCTTTCTTACAAAATCCCAGCCGCTTTACAGCAGCGCCTATCAATCTCGATTGTCGTCCAAAAATACGACCGTCACCATTAGCGAAGACGATGTAGACCCTTCGGAACTGTTGGCCCAAAGAGCCCAGGATGCAGCCCTGGCCATTTTTTCGCAAGGCGAGAGTGAAGCCGAACGGGCATCGGATGAACGCCTGTCTGCCCACCAGCGGCTTGCACTATTGTATCAACTCAGTGAAAAACTGCGCTCGACCAACGAGTTGGACGAGATCCTGGACAAGGGCCTTGAGTTGATTCTAAAAGCGATCGGCGCAGCCGAACGGGCGATGGTACTGCTGGGCTCCAACCCCAGAGAGGAGCTACAGGTCAGTGCAGTGAAGTATCGAAGTCCTGAGGATGCCGATGCTTTTCCCATCAGCAGGACCATTTCAGACTGGGTCCTGTCCGAAAAAATGGTCCTGGTCAGCCAGGATCTCTCGGAGGACTGCCGATTTCAGGACTCCGAATCGATACGGATCCACAACCTGAACTCTATCCTTGTGGTGCCGCTCATCAAAGAGGACAATGTGATCGGCATGCTCTATATCGATGGACGCAACATCCTGGAAGCGTTCGACCAGCAGGATGTCGCCTTTGCAGCCGCGGTGGCAAACGAGCTGGCGCTGTGCATTGAAAATGTGAGACTGCAGTATGAATTGATTCAGAACGAACGTATGGCGGCAATCGGATTGACGATGTCCAACCTTGCCCACAATATCAAAAACCTGCTCGCCTTGAACCAGAACGCAGTGGATCTGCTCAAGCTCCAGCTTAAGGGGCTCAAGAATGAAAAGATCGATAAGAGCTGGGGATATATCCAGCAGAGTTTCACCAGGATTCACAACCTTACCGTGAATATGCTGGCATTTGCCAAAGATCAGGATATCGTCCTGCGCCCGTCATCCGTCAACAGCATCATCCTGGCCAACCGTGATGCCATCGAGCACAGTCTGCGTAGCAAAGGCATCCAACTGGAGTTGGATCTTGATCCGGATATCCCCAAATGGATGATGGACGCCAACCAATTCCAGCGGGTCCTGCTCAACCTGGTGGTCAACGCCATCGATGCGGTGAAGGGTGTGTCGGAAGGCACGATTACCATTTCCACCACAGTGGATAAGGAGAGGGGCCTGACAGTGAGCATCGCAGACAATGGATGTGGCATCACAGAGGATCGTCAGGACCAGATCTTTGAACTCTTCTATACCACTAAAGGATCGGGGGGAAGCGGGCTGGGACTGCCCATGGTCAAAAAATTCATCGAGAAAATGGGTGGCACCCTCACCCTGGTGTCGGAGCCCGATGCGGGCGCCACTTTCACCATGTCATTTCCACCGAACCTCTGCCGAACAGAGTGACGTCCACTTCCATAACCCACCGGGATAGAACGCTATTTTGCTATCAGTAGATGCGCCTTTTCGATACGCTCAACGACACGCGCTTTCCCCAGACAGAGCAAGACATCGATGAATTCTGGCCCCACCGCCTGACCGGTTATGGCGGTGCGAACCGCATTGATCAGCTTTCCGGGTTTGAGCTGCTGCTTCGCCAAAAAATCCCGGAGCATGCGTTCGACACCCTGCGCATCATATGGATCCAGTTCGGTTAACTCTTCAATGAGAAGCGGCATCCAATCGCCAACCGCCGCATCTCCCTTAAGATGCTTGGCCACGGCCTTGGGATCCATTTCATATTGATCTGAGAAGTAAGGTCGGCCATATGTCACAACGTCGGTCAACAGGTGAAACCGTCCACGAATCAGATCGATGGTGTCCAAAAACCATTCACGCCGCTCCGATTCGAAGTCCGTATTCCAGAGATGCGCTCTCAGGAGCTTCTCTTTTACAAAAGGCAGCAACGCATCGAGAGGCATGGTCCGCAGATAGTGTGAATTGATATTGATCAGTTTGGGATCGGTAAAAAATTTGGGATCATTTGGCTGAATATTGAATACCGAATTGGTACGACCGATACCCTCCAGTGAGAATGCATCGATCAGCTCGCTCTCGTTGAACAACTCCTTCGAATCGGGAGTGGCCCATCCGAGCAACACCAGGAAGTTGACCATGGCCCAGGGCAAAAACCCATTTTCCCTGTAATATTCTATGGAGACATGGCTGCCGTGCTTGCGTTTCGAAATTTTGGCTTTCTGCGGATCCAGGGTCAACGACATATGGGCGAATTCGGGTATGGGGGCACCCAACCCTTTGTAGATCAAAATTTGCTTCGGCGTATTGGCCAACCCGTCCTGCCCTCGGATGACGTGGGTGATGCCATCACGGATATCGTCCACACTGTTGGCCAGCACATAGAGGGGCTGTCCATTGGTGCGCACCAGTACAAAATCTTCTATATCACTGTATCTTTTATCAATACGCCCATAGACCCTGTCGGAAAAGGAGACTGCCCCATCCTCCGAAGGCACTTTATAGCGGATTACAAAAGGAATCCCTGCGGTCTCCTTGGCCTTGATCTCTTCAGCGGATAGCCTTCGGCATGTGCCGTCGTATTGGTAGGTCCGCTTCTCCTTTTGGGCGCTGGCCCGCTTTTCGTCCAACTCCTCCTTACTGCAAAAACATTTGTACGCATGTCCGCTTTCGACAAGCTCGCGGACGGCAGCCAGATGGTCGTCGGTATGACGACTCTGGAAATCGGGCCCCCTATCCCACTTCAGGCCCAGCCAGAGAAGGCTCTCTAAAATCCCTTGAACAGTGGCCTCGTTCGAACGCTCCGCATCGGTATCTTCAATACGCAACATAAACGTGCCACCGTGCTTGCGGGCATATAGCCAATTGAAAATGGCTGTGCGGGCGCCACCGATATGAAGATATCCGGTGGGGCTGGGGGCAAACCTGACGACGACATTGTCCATCTTTATGCTCCTTGAACAGAATTTCAGCAAGTACCATGACTGTTGTAGCGATTCGTATCGTATGTCGGCAGCTTGCCAAGCCTTGAAAACAGCGATATGAATCAGATTCCGGTTGTGGTCGGCACTGTTTCCGGCATCTTTATGGTCAACCCTTGAAACAAGGATCTGCTACCACCATTTTGACTGAAATGAAACCCACGCCATATGAACTGACCATCTCCCCACCCCATCACGCTACCGCCTGTGATGTGCTGGCCGCCCACACGAGATTGTCAAAAACCCGCATCAAACAGGCGATGAACAAGGGTGCCGTCTGGTACCAGCGCCCCAAAACCAAACTGCGCAGATTGCGAAAGGCAACCGCAACCGTTAAGCCGGGCGACCGACTGTTACTCTATTACGATCCGGCCATTTTATCGCTGACCCCGACCGATGCCAGTTGCCAGCTTGATATGCAGCACTACAGCATTTGGCTCAAACCGGCCGGCTTGATGACCCAGGGCACCCGCTATGGAGACCACTGCGCACTCTCTCGTCAGGTTGAGCGCCATTTCCAGATGAAACGGGAGGCTCTTCTGGTTCATCGAATAGACCGGGAAGCTGCCGGACTGGTTATTATCGCCCATAGCCGCACGGCAGCGGCAAAACTGTCGGCAATGCTCAGGGAGAACCGTATTTCCAAGCGTTACGCAATCTGGGTCCTGGGGGATCTGACCGGGCATGCCACGGATGGCCGTATCGAATTCGATATAGATGACAAAAGGGCAGTTACCCACTACAAAACAGTGCGATATGACCGGGGTCGAAATCAGACCCTGGCCCATGTGCGGATCGGGACGGGGCGACTGCACCAGATTCGGCGGCACTTTGCACAGATCGGCTTCCCGGTCATGGGCGATCCGCGATATGGCTTGGGCAATAAATGTCCTGATGGGTTAAGGCTCGTCGCCTTCAGTATCGCCATGGATTGCCCATTCGGTAATGGACGTATCGAAAAGACGATCGACATCGAGAGGTTTGAGACGTGAGTCGTATTCCCTCCTTCGACATCGCCGTGGTGGGCGGCGGACCGGCGGGAACGACCGCCGCATATCTGCTCGCCCGCAATGGTTTGGATGTCTGCCTGATCGAACAAAGGGTCTTTCCCCGCCCGAAACTGTGTGCCGGCCTGCTCACCTGGAAAACGGTCAAGCTGATCGAGACACTTTTCAAAACGGATGTCGGCGCACTTAAACGAGATGGGGTTATCCACCACGCCTGCCGAAAATACCGTATCCATTTCAAGTCATTGGAGATCGCCAGAGGTTCACTGGACGACCCTTTCCACTTTACCGATCGTCGCATCTACGATGCCTACTGGATGTCCAAGACCCATGCAGCCGGTGTATATGTTGATGCCCCCGCAAGGGTCATCCGGGTAGATCACGAAGCAGGAGTTGTTGACCTGTCTGATGGCCGACGGATAAAGGCACAGCTGATCATTGGGGCTGACGGGATATGGAGCAGAGTGCGCAGGGCGCTTTTGGCAAACCAGCCGTCTCACCGCCAGTGGCGTTTCAATCTGGCCACCTGCATGGAAGCACATCTGCCTTATGGTTCCGGTATATCGAGAACCCGGTTTGCCAATCTCTATTTTGGCCACGCACCATGGGGATACGCCTGGTCATTTCCAGGAGCCTGCTTCCAAACCGTGGGCATTTGCTCATTGACCCGCAGGCACCCCCACTCCATAAGGTCGGCCCTTGCGACGCTTGCCGAGCAGCTCCAGATCGATATGGAGCTCTTGAAGCACGCCCGAAGCTATCCCCTGCCCTATGGCAACTATATGTTGCGGCCGGCCGGCAAAAGAGCGCTTCTTACAGGGGATGCCTGCGGTCTGGCAGATCCACTCCTCGGCGAGGGGATCTACTATGCCCATCGAAGCGCACAAATAGCGGCCCGAACCATTGTCGACTGCGCGCCCCACTGGCAGGATGCCGCCGAGCATTACACCCGACAGCTAAATGCCATGGTCATCAAAGAGTTCAATTGGATCTACTTGATTCGCAACGCCCTTTTCGTTGGGGGCGCCCGCCGTCGCTATCGGGGATTGAAGCTACTTATGAAACTGATGCCCAAAAGGCTTGAGGCAACGATACAAGGAAGACGTCCGTTCAGCCGCATCTGGAAGCCGTAGCGTGCCCCTCTACAACCGAATTCCCATTGTCCGGAATTCCGATTCAATCAGTTCGCTCCAACCGGCATTGGCTTTGGGATTGGCAGGACTTGGATGTGCAATCTGCCCCACTCGCAGATCGATACCGTTCAATGCGCGCTCGGCCTGCATGGCTGCAAATTTTCCTATCCCGATGACTATGGTGGGCTTGAGCATGCCGACCATCTCGACCAACGCCTTGTCGCACGCCTCCAGAAGTGGTTTCCTCTCCTTAATTGGCAGCTTGTCCGGTGTGCGATTGCGACCGGAGGCCTCCATGAATGCCAACGGGCAGTAGTTGGCCACCAAGAAGCGACTGAAAAAAGTTTCAGGCGTGACGAAGCGGCTGCGTGCCCATCCCCAGAGTCGCTGACCACTTACCTCCTTTCGGTTGGAGTCGAAGCCCATGATCGGCCTCTTGGGATGCTGTTTCACCGGTGCCGCCACCCCATCTTTGATATCCAGCCACTCGGTGACCAGCCCCACATCTCCAAAAGGAACCCCTGTCTGCACCATACCCCATGGCCCGGGATTCATCCCCAGGAGCACAATCTCCTTGGTGCCGTTTCCATATCTGCGCCAATATTCCAAGTGAGCACCCTTTGCGTAGACGAGCGGATTGTACACGAATTCGACCGGAGATTTAAAGTGCAGGACATCGAGTCGATCTATAAGACGGTCGATGATCTTTTCGATGGGATTTTCTTGGCGGGGCATAGGCGGTCTCTCTCGTAGTAAATATAATCTTAAGTTTAATCAGTAAGTTGGACCGACATTATCAGGTTTAGATAAAAGACACAACCTGATGCCGTCACCACTCAGCCGTTATATCGTATTTGTTTTTCGGCTAAACATTCCACCAGAGCTGACGATATTCAATTAGAATGGTGTTAGATAATACTTGGTTTATTTGTTAGACGCCAAATCATCTCATAGGAAAACGATATGTTTGCCAACAGTGAAAGAAACCGTAAGCCAAAAACCGTAAGCGAGGCGGCCGAACTGCTCATATCCGATCTGCTGATCCAGCATCTCAACACGTTATCCAAGATGACCGAACAGGAATTCAACAACCTGTGCGACCATGTTACCCCCTACCTGATCGACGAATTTAAGATCTGGCAAGGCAACGACGATCTTCTGGACTCCTGCTACCATTCCGATGACACACCTGATGAGGATCCGGCCCGTATCATACTGAATCGTGTAAGAGATATGTTAAATAATTTCAATGGTTTTTTAGTTATTACTTAAATCTTTTTATAAACAACGGTATTGCTCCAGAAAAACCACATTCATTTTCACTGAACTATCTCTGGCACACATTGCACAGATGCGTGCTGCGCTGCCCCACAATAATACGCTGCACGAGATGACCACAACGCGAACAAGGTTGCCCGGTGCGGCGAAACACCTTCAATTGCTTTTCGTTGGCGCCGCGGGAGCTACCGAGTGAATAGAAATTTCCCTCCCCTCGCCCCAAAGTGGTCCCTCTGTTTTTCAACCCTCCTCTTAGAACACGCCGAATTGCGCGGTGCAATGCACGAATCTCTTCAGTCGACAATGTGTCTGAGCGTCGCAATGGATGAATCCTCGCCGCCCACAACGCCTCGTCGACATAGATATTGCCCAACCCGGCGATAAAGTGCTGATCCAGAAGCAACGGCTTAATCTGACGCTTTCTTTTTAAGAGTGCAAGTACCAGTTTTTTTGAACTAAATCCACGTCCCAACGGTTCCGGTCCCAAAGCCCCCAAAAGGCGATCGGGATGATCGGTAAGATAGAACCGGCCAAATTTACGTGTATCGTGGTAGCAAAGAACTCGGCCATCGCTCATCTCCAAAACGACCTGGAGATGGCGCATGGGCTTAACCGGGCCATTTGCAATGATAAACCTGCCGGTCATCCGAAGGTGAACCGCCAGCACCCACCCATCGTTGAATTGGAAGACGATATACTTGCCGCGCCGGCGGACGGCCTGGATCTTTCTTCCCTCTATTTTTGCAGGAAAGTCGGCCACGGAGGGCGACGCGATGGTGGCCTCCCAGTATACCCTTGCCTTGCAGATTCGGCCTCCAACGATACATGAAGCGTTCAGGTCGTTCACTATGGTCTGGACTTCGGGCAATTCAGGCATTGCATATCTCTCCATTGCCTACAGATTTTCACTGTGGATGACGATTGAAACCCGGCAGGCAGCGTAGGTAACATCATCGCCGGCCCATGTCGAGATGGGATTGGGGCCAGGCGTAAATGGGGCCTTCGGTTGCCATACAGATCGTCTTGTCTTGTCATAGCATGTGATTTTTGCAATGCTATAGCATTCCGTAAAAAGGGGGATCAGATGCTTAGATGGTTGGATGCCACACCCTATGCCCTTCTTGTGATAGTGGCTATAATGCTTCTGGTGGCGCCTGTAAGACCGATGCCCCATGTGGTCGAGAAGCTGCTCATGCTTAAAAATGGAAATCTTACCAAGCCGATTGATATTTTTGATCTTTTATTCCATATATTTCCAACGGTGCTGCTTGTAATAAAGGCGGTGCGAGACACCCTCCGTCCATAGCATCTGAACGAGTGGCACAGGTACCCGATTAACAGTCGACAAGGGGGAAAAATGAGTGACGCACGTTTTGAAAAAATTGGCCATACCAATCGATCACTATACGGGCCTCGCAAACTGTTGCTGTGCGGATTTCCAACAGCTGCTCAATCCAAATTCAAAACACTGCTCGGCATGTTGTCCCTGGAGAACCTCCCCCTGGTGTGGGCAAACGAAAATGATGGTGGAACAAAACTATGCGTGTTGATGGAGAGACCGGACGGAAGCGGTGAAGGAAGCGCCTCAGGTCTGCCGCGGGCCATCATCGTGGCGGGTATCGAAGAGAGCGAACTGCATCGCCTCATGTCGGGATGCCGCAAGGCCGGCATGCAAAAGTCGTTTTGGGCCACCTTAACCCCTACGTCGGAAACCTGGACACTTGATTCACTGCTCGAAGAGCTGGCCGCCGAAAACAGGGCCATGTCGCAGCAGAAACGGAAGAGATAGACGCCGGCATACGGCAGCCATGGATTGCAGAGAGCAACGAAATTCCATCTAAGGATCTGAATCCATGAGAATGAGACAGTCGCCCCTAACGCAACAGATTGAACATCAATCCGCTGACCACCTTGGGATAGAAGTAGGTCGATTTTCGTGGCATGATCAAACCGTTCTCGGCGACCCGCTGCACCTGTTCAATCCTGGTGGGATTCAAGATAAAGGCCAAGTCGGCCTCTCCCGCCCTGACGGCATCCACCGCACCTGAGGCGGTTGTCCGATAGGTGATCTTGGTCTCATCATCCAGCCTGGCCTGGTCAAAGCCCATTATCTCCATCATGATCAATTGGGTCAGCACGGTGACATCCAGATCCCTCAGAGCAGGCGCTATTTTATCTCCAAAGAGGCGGGCCATCACCCCCTCCTTGAGCACCATCACCTGGAGTTTCGATTTCGCGCTTGAGAAGAAGCCGATGGCCTTGCGGTGAGCGTTCGCCGCTAAGGCGCGGTTGAATTCCGATAACCCCCCTTTCAACTCACCCTCCACATCAAACGGCAGAATATCGAAACACTCCTTATCGTTTCCCATCAGCCTGGACAGCTCCTCTTCCGAAACCTGTTTAAGCAATCGGTGGGCCGGCAACACAACCATGCCGGGGTCCTCCATGCTGCTCAAACTCATCATGATAAAGTTGGCGGGATGATCGGCACTGTAGGATGGATCGTTCTCTTTTACCCACTCAAGGTAGTTCAAGGCCGTCTCGTAGCGGTGATGCCCATCGGCGATATAGATGATCTGTTTCCGGAAATAGGAGGACACCAGAGCGATCAAATCCTTGTCGGTAATGGGCCAGAGCCGATGACGATGCCCCTTGTCGTCCATAAGGTCCACATCCGGCCTTTGGGCGGCTGCAAAAGCGTTGAGACGTGCCAGGTCATCATCACCATCGGAATAGAGGCTGAAGATGGGGCTGAAGTTGGCGTGGCAATATTTCATCAGTTGGAGCCTCTCCGATTTGACTTTGGAGAAGGTGCGTTCGTGAGGCAGGACAACCCCTTTTTCAAACGGCTCCAATCGCACGCAGGCAATAATGCCCGAACGCGTATAGCGCTCCCCCTCCCATATAAAGGTCACGGTTGTCAGATATATTGCAGGAGTATCGTCCTGGATCAGCACCTTATCTTCACGCCACTTATCGAAAAACCGCCCGGCGCGAACATGTACATTCTCCTTTTCGCCGTCATCGGACCGGATCTTTCCCAAAATCAGCCGGATGACGTTGTTTGGATGGCGTTGATGAAACCCATCTTGCTCATCGAGTGAAATCACATCATAGGGAGGTGCGACAACATCTTCCATATTCTGAATCAAATCAGGATTGTACCGAACACCTTTGAATGGGACCACTTCAGCCATGTATCTCTCCTTGGAGCAACAAAATTTTGTGGGAAATATCAACAATCCCCAAACAAGTCAATTTAAGCGACATCTCTTACTTTATGACCCTCAGTTTATGGTTCCGGCGCAGCTCCTCCCAAAGGGACCTGAGAATGACGGCACACGCTTCGTCAGGAAGGGGGCGAACCAGGCCTGCATGCTCGGCACAAGCATCGAGCAGCGCCTGGTTGCCGGCATATAGGTCAAAGTGTTGCTTCATATATTCCCATAGGCCGGAGTGAAGGTGGTTCAATTCGTCCACCTGTAGATTGGCAAGTAGCGTTCGATCCTTGAGTGACAGTGCCTCTTTAAGTATCGTGACCGCCTCGGACACGGTGCGGGGGATAACCTTCTCCGGCCGTGTGCCAAGCCCCTGGGAGCCGCTCAGCATTGGCTGCGGCTCTGATTTGACGAATCCGAGATAGAGGGCGGTTTCCAGAAGTTTTCGGGCCTGCCCGTAGATTTGAGTATCCTCGCTGGAGAGGGAACCCGTCACATGAGCTGTCTGAATATGTCGCTGCGACATCCAGGAGCTGGTTAACGAGGCTGCCTCAAACAGTGCGTATTGAGACAGGTCCACATGGAGGAGCTGACGTTCGAGCAATAGAGCGGTCTTTACGGCCTCTTTTGTCTGTGGCGTTCGTTCGCCTTTCGAAATAACGAGAGTGCCATCCGATTCGGACACATTTTTATGCAACGCCTCATGAAATCCCAATGAAGATGTCTCGATCAGCTGATAGCTATCCGGGATGCGACCATCCTCATTGCGCCTCCCCCTCGAAGTCCATCCACCATGCGAGATTCCCAACTTGATAGCAATATCCAAGGCCGCAAGCTCGACGCCTGTCTGACCTGCTGATACGATTTTCCGAATCATTCGACTAGCCCTTGCATAAAGAATTGATATCCATATCCGGAATTGTGTGACCGGGCAAGCCTAAAACAGAACGACCGCATCGCTTCGACTTGACATCTTTCCAAGGTCCGTGCAATTTAGCTATCAATTTCCTTAATACCGTAGTGCAGAGAGCGCGATCGGTTTGATGGCAATCCATATAAAAAGCGTGACATGTTAGGCTCCAATAAAAAACAGCAAACCGTCCTATTCGCAGACATCGCCGGCAGCACGCGATTATACGACACCCTGGGTGATGAAAAGGCACGCGCTCTGGTCACCTACTGCCTGGAGAAGCTGACCGTCTTCATCAAAAAGAAAAAGGGTACACTGGTCAAAACAATTGGTGATGAGGCCATGAGCCGATTTGACGCTGCGGATCATGCCGCTTCGGCGGCGATTTACATGCAGGAGGGTTTTTCCGCCGATCCCCGGATCGCTTCGATACCGATACAGTTGCGCATCGGATTGCATCACGGCCCGGTCATCATCGATGATAAGGATGTGTATGGAGATGCCGTGAACATTGCCGCCCGTATGGGGGATCAGGCCAAGGCGGGGCAGATCATCACCTCAGGAGAGACACTTAAGCTGCTTGAAGAGATTCATCAATCCTCTGCGAGACTCGTCGATCAGACCCGGGTTAAAGGCAAATGGAAGCCGATCGATATTTACGAACTCTCCTGGGGCCGGCCTGAAGAGTTGACCATGACGACGACATTGGCAGGCCAGCAAGCCCGGGCGGAACATCTCCACAGCACAAGCATGGTACTGGCCTTCGAAGGAAAAGAGGTATCTGTCGATCAAGTCAGCCCGGTGGTTACCCTGGGACGAGATACGACCAACGGCGTTGTCGTCAACGACCCCAAGGTATCCAGGCTGCATGCGCGCATAGAGTTGCGCAAGGACAAATTCATCCTGATAGATCAAAGTACCAACGGCACCTTTGTCTTGAGGGAAGACGGCCAGATGGCGAATGTCAGGCGATACGAAATTCTCCTGCCTGAGGCAGGCGCTATCGGGTTGGGCCAAAAAACCACTTTTGACTCGCCCCTGGCCATTCGGTTCCAGATTGAAGATAAGTAAGGGTATAAGCTACTTTTCGGGAATCGGATAGATAGCGCCATCCAGGCGCATCGCATAGTGCCCGCCATCGTACTCGATCCGACTGGCGAGCTTGAGCAACACCCGATCGGTAAACTTGATGCGATCCTCCCCTCTCTGGACATAAAGGTCATCTGCCCGGATAAAAAGATCCCCGGGCACCAAAATCAACCGCTCCCTGGTGTTTAAAAGCATGTCGATGGGCGGCTCCAGGGTCGCATCGATCACGAACAGAGGCGTATCTTCATAAAGAAAATAGACCTTTTCGCGCACCTGCTCCCTAATCTGCTCGACGAAGTAGCCATGCTCGTCTCTCCTGATCGAGGCATTAAAATAGTCGATGAGCCGTTTGTGTCGAAATCGGCCGCCTTCGTTGCACCAGTGGCCGAAGCGATCCATCCAGAATACCGCCCGCTCGGGTGGGATGATGACCTCCTCCAACTCCAGCTCCGGTTTCATATCGATCCCCCTATGATATCAGCACATATAATACTTGGCGCCGGTCACCGAAAAAGAACGGCCATGGAGCACGCGTCCCGTTTCGATAACAACATCAGTGCCATCCGGATGCTTTATCACACAGTGAGTGCTGGCAACAAGAAGTAACGGGAATTTAACAACATTCTTCGACTTCAGATGACAATCCGCTTGACAATTTCTGCCCGTCAACCTATTGGTTTTAGTTTATTGCTCAAAAGCAACTAACGGGTTTTGCAACATCTACATGCGAAGGTGTAAACCACCCAATGGACTCGACGGTGCTTAAACCCGAAAGTTGAGTTCAGATATTAAGGAGAGGTACCATGCTAACAGTAGGATTTGTCGGTTGGCGCGGAATGGTCGGTTCGGTGCTCATGCAGCGAATGACGAGTGAGAATGATTTCAAGGATTTTTCTTTTGTTTTCTTCTCAACCTCACAGGTCGGCCAGACAGCTCCCGACATCGGCCAGGCAACTGCAACAGTCGAAGATGCTAACGATGTAAAGCGCCTATTGGAGATGGATATTATCATCTCATGCCAGGGGGGCGGTTATACCCAGTCGTGCTATTCTCGCCTGCGCCAAGAAGGTTGGAGCGGTTATTGGATCGATGCAGCCTCGACCCTGCGAATGGAAAAAAGCAGCGTCATCATACTCGACCCGGTCAACCGTGACGTCATCAAAAAAGCACTCGTCGGGGGCACCAGAGAGTTTATCGGGGGCAATTGCACCGTCTCTTTGATGCTGATGGCATTAGGGGGCCTTTTTTCCGAAGGTCTCGTCGAGTGGATGACCGCCATGACCTATCAAGCCGCATCCGGCGCAGGCGCCCAGAACATGCGTGAGTTGGTTAATCAAATCCACTTGATCGGTCAAAACGCATCTGGTTTGATATCCGATCCCGCTTCGTCCATCCTGGCGCTCGACCGAAATGTGACCGAAACGGTGAGAGGTGCTGATTTCCCAATTGAGCACTTTGGGGCCCCTCTGGCCGCATGCTTGATCCCCTGGATAGACCGTCCCATGGACAACGGCCAAACCCGCGAAGAGTGGAAGGGTGGCGCGGAGGCCAACAAAATATTGGGATATGGAGAAAATCCGGTACCCATAGACGGTCTTTGCGTTCGAATCGGCGCGATGAGATGCCACAGCCAGGCACTCACCATTAAACTGAACAGAGATGTCCCCCTGGATGAGGTCGAGTCTATCCTGGGAGAGCACAATCCCTGGGTTCGTGTCATCCCGAATGAGAAAGAGGCAACCCTTCGTGAACTGACGCCGGCCAAGGTGTCCGGTACGCTGGATGTGCCCGTGGGTCGTATTCGCAAATTGAAAATGGGCCCCCAATATCTCACCGCCTTTACGGTGGGTGATCAATTGCTTTGGGGAGCGGCTGAACCGCTGCGACGCATGCTCGGTATTCTGAAAGAACACCTGGCTTAGAAGGAGAGACAAAGCAGGCAAGCATCCCAATCACCTCCTCTATTCATCGCAAAATAGAGCTCATCACCAAGTACAACGGAGCGACAGCAGATGATTGAAGATGAGAGCAACGACACGCATGAGGAAGAGAGCGGAAAACCCCGTGTGATTGCGGACTACGGTGGGAGAAGAAAAATTCTGGATCGCAGGACAACCCGAATCCCAATCGAACACCCTGAGAGGCGCTCAGGAAAAGAGAGGCGCTCCGGTTTTGATCGCCGTAGCGCCTTCAACAATCGATCAAAGAAAAAACCGTAACCCCTATCGATAGTTACGACCGCCCCCCTCTCATACCAAATCACTTTTGACTCCTGGTCGATATTGTGGTTTATAGGGGGATTTTAGATAAGCAGGGTGGAATTCTTTACGGGTTCGTTGCCAAGTTCATGCGAATTTTCCGTAATTGTTTAAAAATACCTGGAGCAAAGAAAAGCTATGCCTTTTGCACACATCATCGGTACAGGTTGCGCACTTCCCGAACGCGTTCTGACCAATCAAGATCTCGAACAATTTATCGATACGAGCGACGAGTGGATCACAAGACGGTCCGGCATTAAAGAGAGGCGCATTGCCAGTAAAGACCGTAATGAGACCACTTCACAACTGGGCCTGATGGCCGCACAGCGAGCGTTACAGACAGCCGATATCAGCGCCGATCAAATTGATACGATTATTGCCGCTACCGTGTCAGGAGATCGCCTGTTTCCATCGACCGCATGTTCAATCCAAAAGGAGTTGGCGGCCAACAATGCAGCAGCCTATGACATCTCGGCAGGTTGCTCCGGTTTTGTATATGGGTTGGAACTGGGCAACAACAGTATCCGTGCAGGTGTTTCAAAAACGATCCTTCTCATTGGCACTGAACGCCTTTCGTCGGTATTGAACTGGCAGGATAGAAGCACATGTGTCCTCTTGGGAGATGGTGCCGGCGCGGTGGTGATTAGAAGCCTCGACGAACCAGGGGGAATATTATCGACGCACATTAAATCTGATGGCGGATACTGGGACCTGCTGTACGCAGAGGATGGCAACACCCCTCCCCCTGCTGCCCTCGAAGGGCTCTCCTGTCTGCCCCACCACCTCAAAATGGAGGGCAACAGACTCTTCAAGCAGGCCGTTCCCTCCATGGTCAAAATCGCCGAACAGGCCCTGGAGCACAACGGGCTGACCTGTGAAGAGATAGCATTAATGGTCCCCCATCAGGCCAACGTACGTATTTTGCAGGCAGTGGCCGAACGGCTTAAGATACCGATTGAGAAGGTGTATACCAATCTCCACAAGTATGGCAACACATCGTCCGCCTCCATACCGATAGCAATGGACGAGGCCTACAGGGAGGGACGCATCAAAAAGGGCGATCGTGTTCTGCTTGTCGCATTTGGAGCCGGCCTCACCTGGGGTTCATCGATTATCGAGTGGAGCATCTGAGAGATACCATGCGCTATTGAATACTCAACAATTCATCTGTGTCATTCGTCATTCGACCAATCCCAGGTGCTGCCAAAGGTCTTGAATTCCCAACCTCCTCAGACGCAGGCGTAAAAACTCCGATATGGTCGGTTGGATAGGCGCACGTTTAAGATACATGCCTGCCTCGGAAGGGGTGCGATTGCCTTTGCGGAGGTTACACGCACGGCAACAAGCAACGCAGTTTTCGAATGTGGTCGGTCCGCTTCTCGATCTGGGGACGATATGATCGATCGTCATCTTACCCTTTCGATCACCACAGTAGGAACAGGCAAACCCATCTCGTATGAGGACATTGCGCTTACTGAAAGGAACCCGGGAACGATACACGGCCCGGATCAACTTGATGAGCTTCAACACGGCAGGGATGCGCATGACCACTCCCTCGGCGCCATGAACAAGGTTTTCCGAGTAACGCAAAACTGTAACCTTGTTCTTTACCACCAGCCGCAATGCCCTCTTCCACTCCACCACATTCATGAAAGAGTAGTCTGCATTGAGTAATATGCATTGGGTCATTTGAACTGCTCTCACATCAAAGACGGTCTCTGTTTATCGGCATTTTGTTATGACAGCCCCGACATGTCAACTCTTTCCGGCGTCACTAACCTAAAACAAATATGCAGTGTCCGAACAGGCCCTTGATGTTTTTGCCCTTTACCATAAGCGTGAGAAACTCCTGAAAAACAGATTTTTCCAAGATTTTGTTCTCATTGCGATGACGAAAAGAAGCTCTCTTTGACAATTAACGGCATGTCGGTGGCCCGCAACGCTACTAGCACATGAATTTCCCTATATTTTCAAGATATTTTAGGCTTTTAAACCCTGGCATAAATAGTGCTAATGATAAAACAAAGATAGATAGGGCGGAAGAGACGAAGTGTCCATTTGCAATGCCCACGAATTGTCCGCCAATAGGACCCGGAAAAGATCAAGTCGCTGAAACTGGGTTGGGATATAGAATTAATGATAGAGTTCAGAGGTACATATTGCCAGAAATCAAACGCCAAATCGGTGGTCGTTCTGGTTCAGTTCGATGGCGTGCTATTGCATGTATGGCACCAGTCGGACCCTTTTTATCGCATTCTATCTTGTGATGCGTTTCAGATCGCCACGTCTCTTATCAAAGGTCAACGCTGCATCAAGCTTTCAAATGGCGATCGAATATTGACCGACGATATCTCTGCCGCGAACTCACTTGCCGAGCACGATTCAAGGCTGGACAACGCCGCCTCATCTCTCTCCAAATCGACATGGGTGGTTGCCATGTTGAGCACCGCATTGGTGATCCTCGCCATTTGGTGGTTTTCAAAATATGGTTTCCCGCTATAGAAAACGATTTTCGAAGCTATTGCCCGGATAGGCTATTGCGGATATTTTCGTGCATCTCGTTGAGTCGGTTGGTGTCGCCCATGTGGGCCTCTATCCACTTTACGGGTACGCCATATTGTCTGGCCAGCGCCGCTGTCGCCTCCTGGTAGGTATTGAATCGGTGCCCGGGGGTAGCCCAGTACCTTCTCTCTCGACGGGGGTCATAGAAATGGATGTCATCGGGTATGTTCAGTGGCTTCCAGTTTGTATTGCCCTTAACAACCATTGGCTTTTCCGATAACGCTTTGACAGCTTTGGCAAGATTTTCATGAATATCTCTAAGGAGATTGGTTTTGCCCATATGGACTGAAATCCATGCAACGGGTTGGCCATACTGTTCTGACAGATCCGCCAACGCTTCATCGCGGGTGCGAAAAAAGCGCTTTTCATTCGTCTGAAAGGCCAAGGGTCTTCGGGCATCGTGAAAAACGGTAGCTGCAGATGCGGGGGCCTCATCCGATTGATTCATTTGGTCAGCATCCGAATCGTATGCCGCCATCAGCCGTGAGTGGATAATCCCCAAATCGTTCTCTTCCCCCATGTTTGCTTCGACCCACTCGGCTGGCTTGCCATAAAGCTTAGCCATGGCCTGGAGAGCCCCTTTCAAAGTGGTATGATGCGAATTGTGAAATGCCCAATAGCGCTTTGGACGACGGGGATCATAGAAGCTTGTGTTCCTGTTCTTCGCGATCATACTACGGTCTATCTGGATCTTAGACGCAACCCTGGATTTTACCGGGGGCGAGTTTTCAAGCGGTGGCTTGGTTATCGATTCATTTTCGGATTCGGGGTTCCTGAATGGGGGTACCTTCCCTGGCACTCTTATGCCTGTAAACGCGGTTTTTATTTCAACATCGCCCTCTTTTTTCAAAGGCTTTGTATCGTCGGGCGTTTCAGGGGACTCTTTTTCTACGCGCGCCACAATCTCTTTGGCGTAGCGCACCTCCACCGCTTTGGTACCCTTCAGAATGAAGTGGACATACTTCTCGGACTCCCAGATATGTTCGGAGACCTCAATAGTGCCGTCTTTGAGCACAATGCGGTCAGAGAGGACATGGCCGGGAATCAGCACGGCCAAAAGTGTCCAGAGAAGTAAATTCGCCCTGTGAAGATGATTGCGCATATCAGCTAGGATCGGAAGAAGAAAGCTAATTCGTCGATGGTTCGCTTTGTGGGAATTCGATTTCAACCCGACGATTTTGCCTTCTGCCTTCTGCAGTTTCATTTGAAGCTATGGGATTAGAGGAGCCCATTGCAAATATGACAATATTCTCAGCCGACGCCCCCTTGCCGACGAGGTATGATTTGACGGCGCTGGCGCGAAAACGCGACACAGTCTCATTATAGCCGGCCGATCCGCTCGCATCCGTATATCCTCGAATATAAACCACTTTATTAGTCTGTTGCGCAAGGTGCGCGGCAATACGATTTAAAATTTCATAGGATTTCGGCTCAATTTCATTGGAATTGAGGGTGAAGTGAATCATGATATTCTCTTTCATGAGCGGCAGGGGGGCGATCTCCCCCATGCTTTGCCGGCCCTCGATCGATGTGTCATTCACACCTTGCGGGTCTATTGCGGTGTTTTTTGACGCTTTTTGGGATTCGGCCTTTACGGTTGATTCCATGGTCTGACTTTTAACTGTGCCGCTCTTGGCTATGATGGTTTTCCGACCATCGGATGCGGAGACTCTCTTCTCCTCCATCTCCTCTTCTATCGACTCCCCACGCTCTATGCGCTGACTCAACCTTGCTTTTTCGTTTTCCAGGCTTGTTTTGTATTTTTGGGGCGTTAAATCCTCAGCATCGTATCGCGGGCGCTCTTCGCTGGTAATCTGGGTAATCGCATACCCGCCCACGGCCACCAGCATGATAATGATGCAGGCGTAAAAAAGTTTCCAAAGTGGTGAACGGCCATGGACGCCTTCGGCTGGCTTGACATCGGTAGTGCCAGCAGTGCCAGTGCTTCCGATGCTGTCTGTCGACGTCTCCAGAAGCGGCCCTTTTGCGGCTTCTCCGGCTTGTTTGGATGCAGCATCAGCGATCGATTTGGAATCGGTCCCTTGCACCGTCGCCACAACGCCTTTTATGCCCGACTTGATCGGGATGCGTAACTCCTGCGCGCACTCCTTGATGATGCCTGCGTCTATGGTGTGGGTGTTTCTGGCATAGCCGGTCAGCAGTGCATGATCGCAAAGGATGTTAATCAGTCTCGGAATGCCGCCTGAAAACTGGTAGATCTCTTTTATGGCCGATGTATCGAAGAGTTTCCGGGTCGTGCCGGCCACGCTTAACCGGTGTGTTATATATTGACCCAACTCATCTTGATCCAGAGGCAGTATATGATAGCGCACCGTGATACGCTGGGCGAGTGCTCTGTTCTGCGGAGCCGACAAAATGGTATTGAACTCCTGCTGGCCCACAAAAAAGATGTTGATCAACTTGCGGTCATGCAGCTCGATATTCGACAGGACCCGAATATCCTCCATCAGCCGATGGTTCAGCCGTTGACTCTCATCGATAACCAGCAGCACCTGCTTGTTTTCAGCGTAACTCTGGTGCAAAAAATCACGCAGATGAATCAAAAACGCACCTTTGCTATCAAATGTGCGGTTCATCTTGAGACCATCTGCGAGGATGTTGTAAAAATCCATGCTCGTGAGATCGGGGTCCGGCAGGGTCGCCACAGCTGTATCCATATCCAGCATGGTAATCAACCGGTTGATCAACAGTGTCTTACCTGTTCCCACCTCACCGGTAAGCAGTAAAAACCCACGATTGTCGAGGATGCCATAACGAAGGGTGGCCAGGGCCTCTTTGTGCTTTTCACCAAGCCACAGGAATTTAGGGTCGGCGGTAATCTGAAATGGCTTGGTTTCTATTTTGTAGTGTTCCAGATACATGTCAGGTCCGTTTGTTTTGTATTGAAGTGGGACTTAAGCGCAACTCTCTGCCTCGTCACTCTATGTTCGGAGTATTCGCAGTGAAGTGACGTCCAATAACCCCGATGTTTAGCTTGGACATGCGGACAAATGCGCTTTAATCGATGTCCGTTTTTTTAAAGATGATGCCGCGGCTGTAGTAGAGATAGAGAATGATCCAAAAAATAACAAACAGAACGATGTAGGCCGTCCGTTGCCGAACCAGTTTTTTCTGTTTCTTCTCAATCAAATTAGCCGAATTCTTCAATTCGCGTTTCACCACTTCCAACTCATCCATCAGGCTTTTCACATCGGATTTTTCAGTATAGCCCATCATGCGTTTGAGCTGGGTTTCAAAACTTCGCACATTATAGGCGTCGAACAGCATGCGCTGCTTCTCTGTCAGGCTGGAGAGATCGTGCACCTCCTTGGCCAGCTCAATGGCGTAAAACCTGCGGAATGGGTTCTTGTCCGGGACCTCTCCAAGTTGGGCCAGGCGCTGGGCAATACCACCTTCCAGTTCCGAGTTGATCTGTGCAATCAACCCATCGCTGTTTTTTATCTCAGTATTGTTTTTCAACAAATCTTCACCGGATAAGGATGATATGAAAAAGATGAGCGCAATGGCCGTCAAACAACTGGCCACGATTCGAAAGAGCACGAAAATTTCACGTTTAACCAGAAAGATCATATCGTTTTCCTTTATATAAAGCCGCACATCGTTTAAGCGCTAATCGTCGGAACTCCCATCAGCCACAGTTGGTGAATCATCATCGACCACACGACTTCTAACGGCTAACCTATTTATATTACAGTATGAAATTATTTTATGGTGGTAACCTACTTTATCTGAATTGTCAACATAACCACTGATGCAGCCATAAACCAGCTCAATTCAACACCCCGGCAAAAATGATATGCGCTTACACGGTTCCCCCAACGGCCGCTTATCGCATATGTCGCTCCCTTTTAATCATTTCATAGGCATCTTGAATCTCTCGAAATTTTTCATGAGCCAACTGATTGAACTCTTCAGGCAGCCCCTTGCTGGCGATCTTGTCCGGGTGATAATCCTGGACGAGTTTTCGATAGCGACGCTTAACGACTTCATCACTGTCATCCGGTTGACAACCGAGCACCTCATAGCCGGCACTGCTGAATCCTGCATAGGCGGCTCGCAACTGTCCGTAACGCTGCTCACTCAATCCAAATATCCGGACCGCACTTCGAATTAACGCCTCTTCCGAGCTGTTGAGCTCACCATCGGCCACACCGACCCTCAACAGTATGTCGATCATCATTTCAATGAGTTGTGGCTGACTTTGGAAATGTTGATAAAATTGTATGGCGAAATCATCAAAACTGGCTGGTGATTCCAGTGCCGCTCGAAAAATATTCAGAGCCACCTGCTTATCCTGGGGGGAGAGGCGCAGGTCACGAACTGCAAACCCTTCAATGGTATCCATTTCTTCATGGCTGACACGCCCGTCGGCCTGGGTCAATTTTGCCAGCATGGAGAAAGCGCTAACAAAAAAAGCCAGCTGGGACGCATCAATTCTTGAAAAATGGGCGCCCGGGTTCTCTTGCAGGTCCGTGCTGCTGCTGTCAAAGGCGTGGCCGAAAACCGCACCGGCGATGGCTCCCAAAGGACCTCCCAGTGCAAATCCGATTGTGCCGCCAACAATTTTGCCGGCAATTCCCATATCGATCTCCAGGCTTTCTCCAAGAGTGATGCATTAATCCTCTTTTGTACCATATTTCATTGGCATTGATAAAGCGTTAAGCACTGGCCAGCTCTGGATTCACTCTATTGGAGACCGAACGAGGCCCAAAGGAGTGATGCCCTACAATTTATTCCTTGATAAACATTCAATTCATCGGTATTATTGACAAATTAATTTTAATGCGGCCCACTGCGCCTAACCGGCTTGAAAGGGGAACCAATGTTTACATGGTGGCAAAGTTTGGATTCCGTGGCTGTCTTCAATAGTTGGATGCAATTGGTAGCCATGATAGGCGCCGCCCTTACGACCATCAGTCTTCTGCTGCTCTGGATCAACGGCAACCGAATGACACGATATCTGATTGACCGGGAAAAGAGTGCCAGCAGCAAGATCAAGAACGTTGAAAAAGCAGCCGAACAGATTCGCAAGGAGCTTCTGGCGACTCAACAGAACCAGGATATTGCCGACCAGAAAAGACGCCTCGCCGAAATGGACGCCGGCTCGCTGCGAAAAGAGATGGAAAAGATCAGAAGCCGCTACGCGAATGTGGAGGGTGCCTTAAAGGATCGAATCAGTGAGCTCAAGGATATGAACATCACCCAAAGCGGCACGACCACACAAAATACCGCAGTCGTTCAGCAATCGGGTTTTATGGATGCCCAACAAAAAAAGATGCTCAGCAAGCTGCTCAGTTCCGGGCCAAAAGGGGAGCTGGATATTATTTCGGTGTTAGAAGATGCGAGCTCCCATGAAACGGCGATAGAATTCAAAGAGATATTTGAAGATCAAGGGTGGTCCACCTCGGAAATCGTGCAGAGCGCTTTCACTCATCCTCCGGAAGGGTTTGTTCTGGTTATACACAGCAAGCAAACCGCTCCTTCCTATGCCAAATTTCTTCAGCGCACACTGACGACCATCGGGCTTCCCGTATCAGCCCAAGTAAACACAAAGTATCCTGAATGGTCCATCTCGCTGATTGTCGGCCAAGTCGATCAGGGATAGATCCTGAGCGAGCAGTTAACATAGCAAGCCACACCAACAGAACACGTCGATAGAATGGAAAAAGATACCTTTCATAAAAATCAACGACTGACAAGCGCACAGCCGCAAAGCGTGTGCCAATGCGGGGGCTGAATGACACGTCCAATTCATACCATAAAGTATATGAAAGCCCGGTATCACAAATTTCAATTCATCGCTCTGGCCTGTGCCGTTCTCACCGTCGCTGCAGCGTTTCTGGCCGCGTTGTCGAGCCTCCAATTGGCCGATCTTAAAAAGGCGGAGGCCCAAAAAAAGCAGGAGGGCAGTTCGGCCTCAAAGCAAGAGGTGCTCAACGCATGGATGGAGAAAGAGATCGACAATCTCAGGGTGATGCTCACCAAAGCGCAAAGCGAACTTGCCAGTGAGAAGGAAAAGAGTGCGGATCAGCAAAAAAGCATCAGCACGTTAAAAAACCAGTTGTCCGCTGTTTCAGCCAAAGCCCGCGCATTGGAGAAGGTTGTCTCTAAGCCTGCACCTCCAGCCGCTGCAGCAGGGCAGGCACCCCAACCCCCCGCATCGGCCGCACAACCTTCGGCCCCCCAACAGACACAACCAACTGCTCGAACACCAGTCCCGGCACCGGCACCGGCAGCTGAAACAGGGGGAGTGTCCAAAGAACCTGCAACCCCTCCGGCCCTGGTGAAACCGCCAACGCCAACACCGCAGGACGCTCCAGCCACGGTAACAACAACGCCCTCGCCCGCTCCTGCCGCTACACCTCAGGCGGCACCAGCGCAAAAAGCGTTGCCCTCTTCACCTGCCCCCCAACCTCAGGTGCCGCCCCCATCGAGTACAGCACCTGCAGGCAGTCAACCCCCGGCGTCAACCTTGCAGGCACCTGCGACGGGTACTCAACCTCAACTCCAAAAAACCGAAGCACAGGCACCGCAAACGGCTGAAGAGCCTCCTAAGGTCATTATTGAAGAGCCGCTGGACGCTACTAAACAGAAGTAATTTTGTAGTCTTCCATAACGCATTAAGCCTCCCTCTGACCGGAGGGAGGCTCGTAATATCTTCTTTTTTAAATTATTTGCTGCGACTGTGGCGTTTTCTTGCTTTATCCGCGCCACTCCGTATCGTCCACCGTTGTTTTGAAATCTGGTTCTACGATATCCGGCGCGTCAAAGGCCATGGCATCGGCAGCTTCTTCCGGCGTCGGTTCTCCTACAAAAATGAGTCGGTTGCGGGGGCATTTATCGCAAGCTTTCATCAGATCGGGCATGCATTCTGCCGTATAGTGATCATAATCGATCACCGAAAGGTTATCTTCGATCTTGATCACCTCGGACAAGCGGGAACAGGCTTTACAACCGATACATCCCACCCGGCAGACGGCCATCACATCTTTGCCTTTATCTTTGTTCGAGCAAGTGATTGCCATAATTTGCTTGGCACGAAAAGGGGTGATGGTGATGATATTGCGCGGACACACTTTGGCACACGCACCGCAGCCAATACACTTTTCATAATCGACAACAGCCAATCCATCCACGATATGGATCGCATCGTAATTGCAGGCACGGGTGCAATCGCCAAATCCAAGGCAACCGTAAGTACATCCCTGAATATCGGTCACCAGATTGGCTGCAGCACAGCGTTGTTCACCTTTATATTCCGTTTGGCCAAGCCTATCCTCCCGATGTGCGCCGCAATGGATAATGGGGCGAAACGGAAGCGCCTCTCCTACTTCAACTCCCATGATTTGTGCGACAGCGGCGGCGCACGATTCGCCACCGACCGGACACTTATTGACCGGTGCACCGTCAGCCACAACCGCGACTGCATAGTCGCCACATCCTAAATACCCACAGCCGCCGCAATTGGCACCCGGAAGCGCCTCGAGCACAGCCTCAACCCTTGGGTCAACCTCGATGGCAAACTTCTTGTTCGCCCAGCCAAGCACATACGATACGACGAATGCCATTGCCAGCATGGTTCCGGCGGCAAGACCTATGGTCACTTCAATCATGACTACCTCGAACTCCTATCTTCATCCATTGACCAGGAAGGGGTGCCCCTATCCGGCATGTAACAGAGCGGCAACGGGCAGGATCATTACCCCAATTTGGAAATATCATTTCTCACTTCTGTCGCTGATTAGACTCTTTTTCAACTGAGCAACCACATCTTCTTCTTCACCTTGATACAGTGTAGTGCTCTTCGACTTCTCCACCTGAGCGGCAGGCTCATTGAAAGTCAATGCTTTGCGAAGACCAGAGTTTACGCCAGTAAACCCCATGAAAGCGAACGCCAGAATGCCACCGATCACCAGTGTAATGGCAGCACCCCTAAATGGTTTAGGAATGTCGCACAGATCGAGCTCCTCCCGAATCCCAGCCATGATGACGATGGCAAGGGTGAATCCCAGACCACCGAAAAATGCCAGTGACAATGCACGACCTAAATCCCAAGCGTCTGCCGGATTTTCAACACCGCTTAGATGGCTCATAATAGTCAAACAGGCGAACAGTATGGCGCAGTTGGTCGTTATTAAAGGCAGAAATACGCCAAACGACCTGTAGAGGGATGGGAAAAACTTGCGCACGTACATCTCAACGAATTGCACTGAGCTCGAAATGACAAAGATATAGATAATGTAACTCAGAATTGTCAAATCGATCTTCTGTGCAGCCTCCGCAGACATGAAAAAACCAGCGATGAAGGAGGAGATCGGCGCACCTGGAATCAGGATAAGGCTGGTGATGGTCCAACTGACGAAGGCGGCAATGCTCATGACGAATGTCACCGCACACCCCATGCCGAAGGCCATATCCACATTTCGCGAAACACCGATGAATGGACATATCCCGACAAAATAGTAGAAGATAAAGTTATTGATCAGCGCAGCGCCGATGGCGATCAACATCACATCAATTAAGTAACCCATAGCAAATTCCCGTTTCTTCTCTTAACTTTACCTGCCCGATACACTGCTGCCGTTCTACTTGGCACCCCTGCTCGAATACCAGTTGACAATCCCCAGGAGCAAACCCAGGGTGATAAATGCGCCCGGAGGAAGGACCATTACAGCCCAGTCCGGCCAGCCCAGCGGCAGAACACGAAAACCAAAAAACATTCCCGTTCCCAGTATCTCTCGCACAGCAGCAATGCTGGCCAGTGCGAGACCGTACCCAAGCGATTGTCCCACTGCATCTGACATTGCCGTGAAAACGGACTGCTTTGAGGCGCACACCTCGCAGCGGCAGATAATGAGGCAGTTGACGATGATCAAAGGAATGTAGGGTCCGAGAGTCTTGCTCATTTGGTACAGGTAGGCTGCCAGCAGCCGATCTGCAATGGTGACGAAAGTGGCGATGGTCAATGTAAATATGACGATGCGCAGGTGAGGCTTCAGCAGGTTACGGATCAAGCTGGTCACCGTGTTGGCACACAACAGCACGAAGGTGACGGCACCGGCCATGGTAATGGCCGCTTGCATGCTGTTGGTCACGGCGAGTGCAGGGCAGAGCCCAAGCAGTTGTCGGTAAACAGGATTCTCAGGCAGAATGCCTTGAATGAATCTCTCGAGTGCAGTTGGTTGATCAGCCACAGCGCTATTCCTTCTTTGCTCGATCGCCCTTGGAGAGCGGTTGCTTCAGGTCGACAATGGTCTTGTTGATGATGTTGATCACACTGTCCGATGAGATGGTGGCTCCGGTGACTGCATCAATTTCGTTTCTTGCCGAGGCACCGCCCTTTACAACTTTAAGTTGATGTTGCGTCGATTTGCGGGCGAATTGATTTCGCCATTTCGGTTCAACGATCTTATTGCCCAAGCCGGGCGTCTCCTTCTGATCGAGTATGAAAAGACCGGTAATGGTCTCGATAGAAGGATCCAACCCCAACAGAAGTTCGATTCGATCCGCATATCCCTGGCCAGAAACTTTGGTGACCCAACCAGCCAGCCGGCCGTCGTCATACCTGGTTTCAAAAACACTGTACATCTTTTTGATTCCGTTCTTTTCAACCGTCACGGACCGCGGAGTGATCTGAAATGTCTGCTTTGCGACTTCCATCTTGGCAGCAGCTTCTCTGCCGAGAAGTATTTCAGGAACCTTCTCCTTGGTTTCGTTGAGCTTGTTGGCCGAGATAACCGGTCCAAGCGCAGCCTGGACAGCCGCCAAAGATATCCCAAACACCAGGGCCAGCGAGATGCACAGCCAAGCCTGAAGGATGTAGTTGTTCTGAAAACGGTTCTGTTTTTCAGCTTCTGTATTCGATTTTTCCGCCATATCTCTGTTTCCTAATGGACTTTCAGTTGATCATTCAACGGATGGTACACGGTTAATACTCGCCAAAGGTTCTGGGAATCGTCCAACGGTTGATCAAGGGGGTGATGGCATTCATCAGCAATACGGCGAACATAACGCCTTCGGGATAACCGCTGAAAAGGCGCAACAGCATCACCAAAGCGCCGATACCGGCACCGAAAATCGCTTTCCCCCTTGGCGTCAGAGGGCTCGAAACGGGATCGGTGGCGATAAAAAAAGCGCCGAAAAGTAATGCACCGCCAAAGAGGTGGTGCAGTATCAGGCGCCCGCCAAAACCACCCGCCAGGTCCGCCACAGCAGTAATAACCACCACCGTCACAATCATTGCCGAAGGGATCTCCCATGAAGCGGTACGCCGGATGCAAAGATAGATGCCGCCAAGCAGGCAGGCCAGGGAACTTGTTTCCCCTAATGATCCATTGGTCAACCCTAAAAACATTGCGGATATGGGGGTCAATGTACCGGCCTGCTTGAATGCATTCATCGGCGTGGCCTGTGAAATCGCATCCACCAAACCGGTGCTGCTTTCGTAGGCGCCAGCGCCCATGGCTCCGGCAAAGGAGATCATGACGAAAGCGCGCCCCACCATGGCCGGATTAAAAATGTTCATTCCCAAACCGCCAAAAATAATCTTACCCAAGCCGATGGCTGTTACCGATGCAATAACGGAAGCATACCATGGAGCGGTTGCAGGCATTGAGAGTGCCAGGATAATGCCCGTTACCGCTGCTGAGAAATCGCCGAGGGAGATCGATTTACCCCGCATGCGAACAAAAAGGAACTCCGCCACCAAACATGTTGAGACGCACAGTCCCAACTGCACCAGTGCATATTGCCCGAAGATGTAAATTGCGAAGGCAACTGCCGGCGCCAGTGCAATGAGCACATCGAGCATCATTCGTCTTGTAGTGGTGCTGGTATTGCCGATATGGGGTGAAGGGGATACATGAAGAACGGGCAAATCGTCCGGCTCACCGTTTATGGTCTTTTGATCAACTGTCTCTTTCATCTTTGTCGCCAATGCTTGAATCCTATAGTGTGCCGATCCATTTCAGTTTTTGTTAATTGTTTCCCAAACAGGCCGCTATCCTACCACCAGGCCAATTTTCAGCGCGACACAGCCTACGGCTTACTTTCGGCTGGCAACAACCATCGCTTTACCCATACGGATCAATTGCACCAGCTTGATATGAGCAGGACAAATGTAGGTGCAGCTCCCACACTCAAAGCACGCCATGATGTTATATTGGTGCGCCAAGGCAAGGTTACCGTGCCGGGAGGCCATGGCCAGTTTGGTTGGTACCAGCTGCATGGGACAGACATCGACGCAACGGCCACAACGCAGGCATGCCGTTTCATTCTCGCGTCGAATATCGTTATGGGTGAGAATGGTTATCCCGCTCGTGCCTTTTGTCACGGGTGTGCTCAAGTTGGAAAACGAAAATCCCATCATGGGGCCACCAGCGATGATACGTGCGGCGTCTTTTGTCAACCCACCGCAGTAGTCGATGACCTCCTGCATACTGATGCCGATTGGCACGAGAAGATTTTTGGGTGTGTGAATGCCTCGCCCGGTTACACTGATTACCTTATGGGTCAAGGGTTTTTCACGAATCACCGCCCGAGCGACGGCCGCGATAGTGGCCACATTGCTCATGGCCACCCCGACATCCGCCGGAAGTCCCCCCAAAGGAACCTCCAGCCCGAGTACGGCCTTGATCAACTGTTTTTCACTACCCTGAGGGTACTTTGTCTTCAGAACAGCGATTTTGATGACCGTCCCTTTGGCCTCGGCCTTCAATCGCTCAATCGCCTCAGGTTTGTTGTCCTCAATGCAAATAACGATCTCTCTGGCCGAGACGGCACGGGCGCCGTGAAGCGATCCGGCAATGATCGCCCTCGGTGCCTCGACCATGAGGCGAAAATCGTTGGTCAGATAAGGTTCACACTCGCATCCGTTGATCATGAGAGTGTCGATCATCTTTTTGTCGTCCGGCCGAACCTTGACATGGGTCGGGAAAGCCGCCCCGCCCAGACCAACAATGCCGGCCTCATGAACCGCTTTGGTAATGGTGGTCGGGTAGTAGATGGCGGGGCAATCCTTGGGCCATGAACCGCCCAACACATCGTTATAGAGCGCCTCTCCCTCGATTTGTTCACCGTCAGCCTTGATGGATATAGCTGGCAGATGACGCCCGTTGGGCAGGGTGCAGACACCTATTTTTTCAACCACTCCTGAAACCGGGCTATGCAGGTTGGCCGATACGAACGCTTCGCCGACACCAATGGTTTCGCCAGCAACAACTTTCTGCTTTGCCTTGACGATCGGTTTGCACGGTGCCCCGATATTCTGCAACAGCGGCAGCACCACCCTTTTTGGGGTGGGAACGACCTCTATGGCCGCATCGCGTGATAACGTCTTATTTTCAGGGGGATGGATTCCGTGCGAAAAGCTGCCTTTTCCTGGAAGATCTTTTAACCGTAACAGTCCCATATGATCACAACTATATCCTCTGAATTCTGTTTGATTTTTTCACCTCAAAAAAAGAGGTTTAATAGTACAGAAGATAAGGGAGCGTCAAGGCCAATTATGCGAGGGACTGCGTCTGCCCGTGTCTTGGCGGAAGAACGAACACGAGTCGCAGTTCGATCTAAAAGGCTGGGAATTCTTTGAAACCGCGTGAAGCGGGAGCGCACCACGTTCGGATGCGCCCCAATTTGAATCAGCCCAGCACCCAGACGGTGAGATGCTGCGCCTGTTGGAAAATTTTATTGCCGACACGACGCGAAATGAACTCCTGATAGATACTGAGCCCACGCCTGCCGATCACGATCGTATCGTAGCTGCCCTGGTTGGCCTTTTCGACAATGCTGTTGGACAGGTCCTGCGGGGCGTCGATCATCTCAAACGACACCTGATTGAAGGAGAAGCCTGAGTCGACAAGACACTCCTTGGCCTTGTTGATCATCGGTTCAATCTTCTTTCGCAACTCTTCCTTTTCAGCAGGGGTGCCCTTCCCCTTCGAAACAAGGCAGAAGGAGATCTTGCAATCCGATGCACCAATTAAGGCACTCATTGACTTCACTGCCCGCATCACCTCTTTGGAGCCGTCAAAAGAGACCAAAATACGATCCTGCTTTAGCGCGCCACCAACGATAATCATCGGTATCCCCTGAATTTTCTTCAACAGCTTATTGGGGACGCTGCCGACCAGCATATCTTTGATTTTGCTTTCTCCCTTGCGCCCCATTACAACGGCGTCATAGCCCTCGTGAGATTCTCTGAAGATATCGTTAACGATCCCCATGTTTTTGGCCTGGATCTTCTTAGTGACGGCGTCCGGATCAAAGCCTGCCTCGACCAAAATCTGATGGGCTTTCTCTATCGAAGAGTTGATTCGCTTGTGCTGCTGAGCAATACAGGCCCTGATGTTACCTGCCTTCAACTTGAAATCCATGTCTCGTTCCACCTTCCAGAACGAGTTGGACATCTTACTTTCGATGTAAAACAGAACGACTTTGGTAGACTGTGCCGGCATCAGGGTGGCCACATATTTGACAGCTTCAAGCGCCAAATCAGACCCATCAAATGCTACGAGTATCTTAAGGCCTTGACTTTCCATCCACTCCTCCTTGATCAGATTCGTTCTCGCTTATACTCAGGATCGCCATCGGATAGTGTGAAGGTATTATAGGGGGATTCGGCCATTATTGACAACAAAAAACGGGCAAAACAGACCGTCTTTGATCTCATTTTTTCCGTAGTCGATGAGATTGAAACTTGGACGGATCAATCCTGCCCCTCAATAAAAGAGCGGACAAGCTGGTTCACCCGATCAGGCTGCTCGTGAATAACCCAGTGGGAGCCGTCCGGGATACGCTCGATGCGAAGGTGATCTACATAGGACTCCAACCCTTCAAGATTTCCGGGCAACAGCGCTTCGTCCAACTCCCCCCAAATCACCATCGTCGGCACGTTGACGGAAAACATCTCCCTTGGCGCTGCAACCACTTGCCTGATGACCGCCGTTTCCGCTTCAGTGGTGGGAGGATGAAGCGGGGAGACACGATAGTAATTCAATCCGCCTGTGAGTGCATCCGGCTTTGACCAGGCGGATATGTAGCGATCCAAATCAGTGTCACTCGGTTTCCATCTGGATTGCCCGCCTGTAAGCGCCTCCGATAGATAGCGGAAATTGTCCTGTGACAAAAATGCCTCCGCCTCCGGGGAACGAAACAGGTTCATATACTCACTCGCCCTCTTCTGAGCTGGATTGTCCAATAATTCCCTGGCGAAGATGGCCGGATGCGGTGAGTTGATGATAACAAGTTTTTCAACCATTTCCGGATGACGGTTTGCAAACGCCCAGGCCACTCCTCCACCCCAGTCATGCGCAACCAAAACCATTTTCCGATGCCCCAGATGGCCGACAAGTTCCCGAATGTCCTTGACCAGCAACTTGACGTGATACCTGTCCGGCGGCAGAGGTTTACCAGAGAGATTGAAGCCCCTCAGATCAGGTGCCACGGCTTGGTATTGGGCGCCAAAATACTGAAGTTGATTTTCCCATGCGCCCCAGAATTCCGGAAATCCATGCAGAAAGAGAATCAAATTACCCTTCCCACAGGAGACGTAATGAATCTGAATGTCGTCCAAATCGGCATAGCCCTCGTTGAAAACCACTTGCGGTTCTGACATCTTGCACTCCTTTGATGCTTGGGGTACTCGCTTAGAGTGAATCGGATCGATGAACCTATTTTGTCCGTTTCGAGGCGGATTGGCAACCTCCTTTTTAGTGAACGAACGCTCGTTTTTTTAAATTGACAGCAGACCGCTATTGTCGCTACTATAGGAGTGTTTCCGAACATTAATGGTCAGAGAAGGCATCGCCAAAGCTTAACGCAAATGTGATAAAGGAGAAATTATGGGCGAACTGAGCGCTTTATTGTCACCGTTTACAATCAAGAACATGACCATCCCTAACCGTGCCGTGTTGCCGCCCATGGGGACCGGGCTCTCCAATCCGGGGGGCACTGTGGGCGATGCCCTGCTGGCCTATATGAAACGCCAGGCAAGCGGCGGTGTCGGGCTGCTGATCTCCGAAATAACGGCGGTCCACCCCAGTGGCTTGGTATCCAAGCATCATGTCGGCGCCTTTGACGACAAATTTCTTCCAGGTCTAAAGCAGCTGGCCGACGTGATGCATTCGGGTGGCGGTAAGGCGGCTATGCAGCTGCACCATGCCGGCCGGGAGAGCATGTACATGCTGAAAAAGGGCATGGCCATAGGGCCATCCAAACTGCCCAGTCTGATCTACGGACAGCCCCCCAAGGAGATGACCGTCGAAGATATTCACGAGATTATCGATGCCTACGGGACGGCCGCTGCCCGTGCGCGAGCCGCCGGCTTCGATGCGGTGGAGATCCATGGCGCCCATGGCTATCTGATCACACAATTCCTTTCGTCCATCTCCAACCAGAGAACGGATGAATATGGCGGTTCTTTTAAAAAGCGCGCACAATTTCTCATCGAGGTGGTTCGCTCGGTCAGAAAACATGTCGGCGACGATTTTCCCATACTGCTGAGAATTTCAGCTGAGGAGTTTATCAAAAATGGCTATAAGGTGGAAGATGTTCTGACGATTCTTCCCGAACTGATCGAGAGCGGCGTCGATACAATGCATGCATCTGTAGGCACCCACGGCAGCCCGGCCGGCATCACCAGCGCGCCACCCGAATTTGAAGTCGGCTTTAATGTCTGGCGGGCGGACAAAATCAAAAAGGCCGGCAGTGTCCCGGTCATCGCAGTGGGTCGATTCAACGATCCCCGTGCAGCCGATGCGGTAATCGCCCGGGGCGAGGCCGATATGGTCGCCTTCGGCCGTCAGGCTCTCTGCGACCCCGACTACCTGCTGAAGGCCAGGGAGGGCCGCTACGACGATATCCGACTCTGTATTGCCTGCAACCAGGGGTGTATTGAGAGGGAGATGTTCGAAGGCAAATCGGTTCGCTGCGCCATCAACCCGGAAACCGGCATGGAACTGGCCAGACCGGAAGGTCCCGCAGCATCTCCGCGCAACGTGTGGATCATCGGAGCAGGACCGGCAGGCCTGACCGCTGCATATGAGGCCAAACGCCTCGGCCACGAGGTCTCCCTTTTCGAAAAAGAGGATGATACTGGCGGAAACATACTTTTTGCATGCAAAGCCCCCCACAAAGAGATCTATCTCGACTGGATTCGATTCCTGGCAAAACAGGTGAAAGAGGCTGGCGTCGCCATTCAAACCGGCACAGAGGTCACCGAAGCAATGATCGACGAAGGCACCCCGGATGCTGTCATACTGGCCATAGGCGGAGAGAAGATCATCCCGCCCATCGAAGGCGCCGACCTGCCCCATGTCTTCGATGCATGGCAAATCCTGGGCGAATCGATACAGACCGGCAGAAACGTCCTGGTCATCGGTGGCGGCCTTATCGGCATGGAGACCGCATGTTTCGCCGCCGCCAAAGGAAGCGACGTAACCCTGATCGAACAACTCTCCGCTTCCCCGGTCCCCCGATACACCTCCCACGGATACAGCCTGCATAAATACCTTCGACAGGCTGGCGCCCTGCTTCGTTTCGGATGCTCCCTCAAATCGATAAGGGAGAACGAGGTGGTGGTGCAGTGCGGCGAATCGGAAGAGGTGCTTTCAGGATTCGACCAGGTTGTGATGGCGGTGGGCATGACCTCCCGCAACCAACTCAAAGAGTACTTGAAGCAGAAGGATATCCGGCATACGGTGATCGGAGATGCTCTGAAGGTCAGGCGGATCATGGAGGCAACCGAGGAGGGCGCCAAAGCCGCCTGGGAACTGTAGAACATCGTAACTGTATAGCAACCTCTGCCACAGGCATGACGGATCCATGCCTGTGGCAGAAACCATGGGTCTTCCTAAATGGTATTCTCAGCACGGATCAAACCGACCTCGGATGAATCGCCTGAAGGCATCTACTTCCTTTTCGCTGGAGGGCGACTGCTGATCAAAAGAGAAGAGAATGACATCTCCATTCCTGTCTACAACGATATCGATGCAAGCGGCATCACCGTTTTAAATCGGCAGTATTTCGGCGATCTGGATGGTAACCCGTGCTATGCGGGTGAAGTGGAAAGAGGCGTTGAAGCCTCCGAAAAACTGGAGCTGGAGGACTTACGGACCCTGCTCACAAGGCTCGATGAGGAGGTGGTCTGGATAGCCGGCCGCGCAAAGCAATTGGCCCATTGGAACAAAACACACCAATTTTGCGGCGCCTGCGGGCGAGCCACCGTGGACAAAGCCGGTGAACGGGCCAAGATGTGCCCCCACTGTAACATCACCAACTACCCGCGCCTCTCTCCTGCAGTCATTGTTGCCGTTGTTCGCGATAACGAGATCCTTCTGGCCCGCAACCAACGATACAAAATCCCTATCTATAGTGTCCTGGCGGGTTTCGTAGAACCAGGTGAAACCCTCGAGGACTGCATCCATAGGGAGATAAAGGAGGAGGTCGGCCTCTCAGTAGATAATATCCGCTATTTCGGCAGTCAACCGTGGCCGTTCCCCGATTCGTTGATGATTGCCTTTACGGCCGAATACAGCAGCGGTGAGATTGAAGTAGATCTTTCGGAGCTGATAGAAGCCAGGTGGTTTACAAAAAAGAACCTGCCCCGGGTTCCTGTCAACATCAGCATCGCAGGCAAGTTGATCGATTGGTTTTGCAGAAGGTGAAAACCGGGTCGCAATTCAGGGCGTCCCTTCGGTGCCACCCGTTTTCAGGTATGCGTATGCGCTAGGAAGTTGCTACTTCGTGAATGACAGTCCTCAGGATGGCCATCTGATTGATGGTGGCGCTCCCAAATTCGATGCCGAGCCCGTTTGAATCTCTGCGGACGATCACACCACCAATCTGACACCCCTTATCCAGACTGTGGCTGAAGAAAGAGACGGTGATCTTTTTTCCTACGGAAAAGGGGCCTTTGGTTTCAAGGTAGACACCACTCAGGCTGATATTGCTGATCTTCCCCTGATGGGTCCACTCATCATAGATAAAAGAGATCTCCAACGAGCACTTGAACCGTTTGTATCTTCTCTTCTCGTTTTTTTTCTCGGGCGTTTCGTCTTTCATACGCCCACTTTCAAGCAACAGGCTCATCAATGGAACGTTTATGTTTCTCTCGCGGTCCGGCAATTGGTAGTCAACGACAATCAGCGGATTCTCCATCGTCAGGATGGCAAAAGCCCCTTCCTTGCCAGTGAGATCATCTATTTCGGCATCGATGAGATCACCCGAGTGGCAATATAAACAGCCGCGCTTTCCTTCCGATGAGACAACAATAGTACATGTCTTGTCTTCCAGTTCGATCATCTGCAGAAAAGCAGCGATGCTGATGCCGCGCAACTGCCCGCCACTGTCGATATCGAACTCGGCCATGATCATCTCGAGCAGCAAGTTGACATCGACCGGCAACTCGAACTGAATTTTGTATTCGAAGGCCTTCACGAGTTTGGCAAGCTTGGACTTACGCTCGGCCAGAACGATGAATTTCGTCTCTTTGTACTGCCGCAGTTGGTGATCAAGCAGATCCATCTCCTTTGCCGTCATTTTGGTCCCGGCGATCACGATGTCTGTTTTGACCAACTGCAGCAGATCAATGGCCTCCACAACCGAACCGGCCGCTACGACCTTGAAAAAGTCGCCCGGTCCACTGAGCAGCTTGATGAAATTTTCACGAACGTATGGCCGCTCTTCTATATACAAAACCGTTTTCATTTTTGTTATCGCTCCGACCTCACACGATCACACCGTCCATGCGCCCCAACCGGCATGAAAAAACTCATTAACACCCATTCGGTTAGGTTTCAAGGTATTGGAATTTCTATAAATGTTAACGAAATAAATCAAAGCCGTGCGGCAAGAATACCGTCACGGCCTTGCTTGCATTGGTTGCTCGGATTCGAGTTGCCGGGGTTACACCTCCTGGCCTGCCCGGAAGCCCTGGTGAATGGCGTCTATCGCCTGAGCCACCTGGCGGGCGTCACCAACGGTCATACACGTAATTCCCTTCTTCTCGACGATATTGGTCAATACGTTTTGGGACGTTGAACCGATGGCCAGCACCACGGTGTCAGCCGGCACGAACTGGTTGCCTTCGGGGCCTTCGATCTGAATCCCCTCCTGGGTGATTTCAACGGCCTTGGTCACGGTCAATTTTTTGAGTCCGGTTCGATCCATCTCCTGGAACATGCACCATTTGGTTGATTTGCCGATATCCTTGCCGATTTTATCCAGCATCTCTATCAGCAGAATCTCCTTGGTGCCTTTGACTGCCAGTTCGTAAAGCGTTTCGGGATCTTCGGCGCGGTTGACCAGCAGGAATTTAACCGCATCGCCGGAGAGGGTTCCCTTTTCGGCCAGGAACAAGGCGGTTTCAACACCAACGGCACCACCACCGACAACGACCACCCGGCGGCCGACATGCACTTTGTTCTGAAGCACATCCCACGCCTGGACCACATTGGGCAGTTCGGCACCTGGAATGGCGGGTTGAATCGGTTCCGCCCCGGTCGCCACGATAACAGCGTCCGGCTTTTCCGTATCGATAAGCGCCTCGTCGACCGCCTGCTTGAGGCAGACCGTAACCGGACTGACGGCCACCTGTTTGGCGAGATCTTCGGCCAAGGCGGCAAATTCATCCCTTCCCGGAGGTGCTGCAGCCAGGTAGAGTTGACCTCCCAAACGATCGCTGCGTTCGTAAAGGGTGACCTGGTGCCCACGCTCTGCAGCCGCCACAGCGGCACTCATGCCAGCGGCACCACCACCGACGACCATCACCTTGCGCTGCACCTCTGCGGGCACGGCACGCGTCTCTTTCTCTCTTCCGGCCCTGGGATTGCAGAGGCATTCGACCGATTTAAGCTTGAAGAGGTTGTCGAAGCAACCCTGGGCACAAGCGATGCAGTGCACGATCTGATCGTCTTTTCCCGTTCGCGCCTTTTCCGGGAGATATGGATCTGCAATCAAGCTGCGTCCCATGGCCACCATGTCGCACATACCGTCACCAATCACATCCCTGGCCGTGTAGGGGTCGTTGATGCGATGGCTGGCGATAACCGGTACCGACACCTTCTCTTTGATACCACGGGAGAGATAGGCGAACACCCCCCTCGGTACAGCGGTAATGATCTGCGGCACCCGCGCCTCATGCCAGCCGACATTGATGCAGAGGGCATCGACGCCAGCCTGCTCAACGAGCGCCTGGGCATACGCCTGCAGTTCCAGCCTTCCCTGCCCGCCGGGCATAAAATCGTTGCCGTTCATACGGACGATCACGGGATAGCTCTCCCCGACAGCGTGCCGTATGGCCTGCATCACTTCGATGCCGAAACGCATGCGATTTTCGAGATCACCGCCATATCGATCCTCGCGCGTGTTGGTAAGCGGGGAGAGAAATTCACTGATCAGATAACCGGTTCCGCTCAGAATCTCCACTGCGTCAAACCCGGCTTTCTTCACTCGTAGCGCAGCTTGGGCGAAATGGTCGATCACCTCCGCAATCTCATCAATGGTCAAGGCCCGGGGTGTC
Organism: uncultured Desulfatitalea sp.; assembly: GCA_963668675.2. Classification (GTDB taxonomy): domain Bacteria; phylum Desulfobacterota; class Desulfobacteria; order Desulfobacterales; family Desulfosarcinaceae; genus Desulfatitalea. Next base: position 1,165,950 of record CAXXMB010000001.1, read on the forward strand.
TCCCGGGTCATGCGGGAGGCGATGGCCGAAGGGGCCACCGGCTGCTTTCCGTCGAGAAAGAAGGATGAATTGTATCGTCCGGCATGATTGATCTGAACGGCCGATCGGGCGCCGTTTTCATTGATGGCCGAGGCAAGCTTTGCCAAGCCTGGAATAAACTCGTCTTTGTGGGCCCCAATGTTCTGAGTATTGCCGGACAGTTCATCCACTGTTGCATAGCCAACGACGATCATCCCTGCGCCGCCCCTGGCCCGCTCGGCATAAAACTCCACCAGTTGATCCGTTACCTCGAAATTCACCGCCATGTTCATATGCATGGCCGGCATGTAGATTCTGTTTTTAATCTCGACTTGATTGATGACGATCGGCTCAAATAATGGATCCCGCATTTGCCCCCCTTTTCTGGTGATGAATGCATTACCGGTAGTTTTTGGCTCAATTTAGTTAGTATACAAAACGTTAGGTCGGTGGTAGAAAATCCCTTAAAAGTCTTTTGAGAATGATCTTCTCCTCTGTGCTGAAGCCTGATAAAATAGACGTATTGGCCAAATCCCTCATTCGAATCAGTTCGGCAGATTTGGTTTTTGTTTTCGGTGCGAGATAGATCCGCAAGATGCGCTTGTCGTTGGAATCGACCTGCTTTTCAATCCATCCCCCCTCGGCGAGACGGTCGAGGACGCCTGAAACCGTTGCGTTGTCCAAAACGAGCCTCCTACCGATATCGCCTGCAGTCAACCCGTCCTCTTCCATGAGTACCTCGAGGATAAGTGCCTGAACAGAAGTCAACCCGTAGGGCTTCAACCTCAGTTTGAGGTCATTCTGGGATTTCTGGTAGGCCTTGGCCAGCAGAAATACGATACAGTCTGCGTAACTCATTCTCGATTTCCTTTGCATGCAAAATAATTAAAAACCCGAGAGGGTGTCAAGCAATTTTACGATGTCAATAAGGAGGATGACGCTTTTCAGCTTTTGGGGGAGTAATGCTCGGTGCCCTCTTCCGATGCCTCTGCCCGATACTGGCCCGAATAGTTTCGAGAGTAAGCCAACAGCTCTGGGAAAAACGAAAGGAAGTCCGTTTCGAGTTGCCGGTAATTGGATTCGATCTCCACAATTCCGCCCACAAACCGCTCACCCCTGCTGAGTCTGCCGGCGATACGGTCAAGGACGATGGAGAGATTTCGAAGATGCCTGTATCCTCCGAGCCAATCATATGCAACCATTCTGGTCAGCACGGGTTGGATACCCGCAACTTCCCGCATTGGATCTCTTTTTAACTGGGCGTATACCCTTTGACAAAAATCGGCCAGTGGTTCGCTCGTGTAGCGGTTCCAGTGGCGCGCCAGAAAGTGATCGTAACAGACGTCTACGATGATGCCCGCAAATCGGCGCCTCTGCCGGCTGATGCGGTTCCGGCTGACACGGGTCACCGCGTGGGTGTCTGAAAAGGTGTCGATCCTGCGGTGAAACAGAATTGCGTCCCTTATCTTCGGCTCAAAGGAGAGAAAGGCCCTTCCCTTTACGAAGTCACCCAACAGATGGCCGATCAGCGAGTCGTTATTCGTGTCTGCGATATAAAGGTGGGCGAGAAAATTCATCTGCTTTCTGATTTACATATCCTTTGGGAAGTACGCTGGAAAGCGTAAAGCGTACCATCCCTTTGCGCAACTCTTTTCCCTGCCGGTGGCCATATTCAATGAAATGCTGTGCATGGCCTTTTGCCCTAGAGGCAAGGATATGGTATGGCCGAACTATCGTTACCGGAGGCAAAGCCGGTCAAACCGCCAGAAAGAGGTATATCATGCAAACGTATAAAATCCACCCCATCGTTATGGGTACCAAGCAGTTCGATAAGACCATGATGACCTACCAGCATGATGCCGGGAAACCATACACCATACCCATCTACTGCTGGTATCTCGAAGGGAGCGACCGAAGAATTCTGGTCGACACCGGGGAGATGAATCCCATTCAATCGGACGATCGCCAGAAGGCTATTAACGGCCCCATCCACACCTTTGAGCAAGGCCTCTCCAAATGGGGGCTCAAGCCCGAAGATATCGATATCGTTATTCACACCCACCTGCACAACGACCACTGTGAGAACGACTATAAATGCACACATGCCAGGTTTTATATCCATGAGCTGGAGTTGCGCCAGATCCACAATCCACACCCCCTGGACTACCGCTACCTTGACGACTATATCTTGGAAATTGAGGAGAACGATCAGATAGAGACAATCACCGGCGACACAACCATCTGCCCGGGGATCGAGGTGCATCACACCCCGGCCCACACGCCAGGTGGCCTCTCGGTGATGGTGGAGACGTCCCTGGGAAGAGCGGTGATCACTGGATGTTGCACCATTGATGAAAACTTCAACCCACCCAAGGAGGTCCGGGCTATGGAGATGGAGGTGATCCCACCGGGCACCCATGTAAACGTCTATCAGGCCTATGACATTCTTAATGATATCAAGTCAATGGCAGACATCCTGATCCCGTTGCATGAACCGCGTTTTGCCGCCGTGGATACCATCGGGTAGTGGCGCCCGGGGCACATCGTGCGGCATTCGCGGGCAAGCGAGTCACATTACCATTTGGTAATCGACGCGTCATCTTCCCGTCATCTCGCACTGGTAGATGACCCTACCAGGCGGAGCTGTATCGATATATCCGTCTAAACACCATACGCAATTGTGATGGATTCAAACGCCAAGGCCCTCGATCGGAAAGATCGTAAGAACTGAAACATAGAAAAAGGCCTGAAGCACTATGTCTCTCCAGGCCTTTGATTTTTTTGGTGCCGAAGGGGAGACTCGAACTCCCACCACCGTACGGTGACTAGACCCTGAACCTAGCGCGTCTACCAGTTCCGCCACTTCGGCCGGTTTGCACAAACGCAAGCGTTGAAGAAGGTTGCTTTCGTGCAGAGGATGCATTAAATATATGGATTCCTCTGGAGTGTCAAGATTTAAAATGGTGCAAACTGGATGATCAAAATGAATATTGTTTCTCACTTGGAAGCCATCGAAAAGCCCTTCAACAATGCCGTTATCACCATCGGTAACTTTGATGGCGTTCATATCGGGCACCAGGCACTTTTTCACAGTGTGGTCGAGAAGGCTCACGATCTCAACGGTACGGCCGTGGCCATGACCTTCGATCCCCATCCCATGAAAGTACTCGCACCTGAGGGGCAGCCACCAAAAATTACCCTGGCCGAGCAGAAACGTGAGTTGATTGCCAAGACGGGTATGGATGTTCTGATCTGCATCCCTTTCACCAAATCGTTTGCCGCCATCTCAGCCCGCAGTTTCATTGAGGACCTGATGATTAAAAAGATCGGTATGCGAGCCATTGTCGTGGGAAATGACTACGCCTTTGGCCGAAACCGGGAAGGCAATATAGAAATGCTGCACCGATTGGCCGATGAACTTGACTTCGAGGTGATCGTAGTGGACTGGATCCAGGGAGCCAACGGAAAAGCGCATCGCATCAGCAGTACCCATATTCGAGAACTGGTGATGGATGGCCAGATGGAAGAGGCCAAGCGCATGCTCGGCCGCTACTATCAAATCCGCGGCATTGTAGCCGGAGGACGCAACAGAGGCGGCAGGCTGTTGGGATTTCCAACGGCCAATCTAAACCTTCAGGATGAATTGTGCCCCAAGCAGGGGATCTATGCCGTCACCGTCGAGCACAATGGAACAACCTACCAAGGTGTGGCCAACATCGGATATAGCCCCACCTTTGATGACCACCTCTTCACCATAGAAGTCCATCTATTGGATTTTAATAAAGATATTTACAGTGATCGTATTCGTGTCAACTTTATCCGACGACTGCGGGACGAAATAAAATTTGAGGGTATCGATGCCTTGTCCGCCCAGATCAAAAAAGATATAAGCCATGCCCGAACTATCCTGGCAGAGTTGCTATAGAGGAAAGAGATGCCTGTCGGAAAGCCTGCCCGAACGACCATACCGATCAAGGAGCATTGATAAGTGAGCACGCTGGAGATTGTAACCTATCCTAACGATATCTTGAAAAACCCTGCCCACCCGGTGGAGCAGATCGATGGAAAACTGCAGGACCTTATCGCCCAGATGGCCGACACCATGTATCAAGCACCGGGAATCGGCTTGGCGGCAGTACAGGTGAATGTGGACCAGAGTTTGCTGGTTTACGATATTGCCCCCAGGGAAGAGCAACGAGATCTGCATGTCTTGGTCAACCCCAAGATTATCGAATCTGAAGGAGAGATCATTTCCGAAGACGAAGGGTGCTTGAGCGTGCCCGAATTCAGAGCTGACGTGAAACGATCGCAACGTATTCTGGTGGAGGGCGTGGATCGGGAGGGAAAACCACAGCGATTTGAGGCCGAAGGGATGCTGGCCATCGTGCTGCAGCATGAGATCGACCACCTGAATGGTACTCTCTTCATCGATCGCATCAGCAAGCTGAAACGCCAGCTGTATACCCGCCGCGTAAAAAAGATGATCAAGCACCAAAATCAATGAAAAAAGCCCCTGTCATCGTCTTCATGGGCACACCCGATTTTGCGGTGCCTTGCCTTTCAGCGCTTCAAGAATCCGGTTTCCGGATCCCTTTGGTGGTCACACAGCCCGATCGTCCCAAAGGCCGCGGCCGTAGCCTGGCGCCACCGCCAGTGAAAAGAGCTGCATTGCGAATGGGGCTTACCATTTACCAATCGCAAAACGCGAGGGACGAGAGCACCGTTGCCAGGATTGAGGCGTTGGCCCCCGATTTTATCGTGGTGGTCGCTTTCGGCCAGATCCTTCCCCGCCCCATTCTTGAGATCCCACGCCGCGGCGCCGTAAATGTGCACGCCTCCCTGCTGCCTAAATACAGGGGACCTGCCCCTATTCAGTGGGCGCTGATTCGGGGCGAAAAGGAAACGGGTGTTACGACCATGCTGATGGATAGCGGTGTCGACACCGGAGATATCCTGCTGAAAGCGACGACCCCGATAGACCCCATGGATACGGCCGATACGCTTCACACCCGGTTGTCTCATATGGGGGCTGAACTGCTGGTGGAAACGGTGCTCGGGCTGTGGGACGGCACGCTTTTCCCCCATGCCCAGCGTCCTAACGAAGCCACCTATGCACCCTTGTTGAAAAAGGAGGATGGCCGCATCAACTGGAAGCAAAACGCAGAGGAGATTGACGCTTTCATCCGTGCGATGACTCCGTGGCCCGGGGCGTACTGCTTTGTGGACGACCGGCGCCTGAAAATCATCAATGCCCGTCCCCTGGCCGGCGCCGTGCACCAGCAGCGACCTGGAACCGTTCTCGACACCTTCCCGGATGAGCTGCGCATCGCCTGCAGTGGCGGCGCCCTCCTCGTTACCAAAGTCCAGGGTGCTTCCGGCAAGCGAATGGAGACCTGTGACTTTCTGCGCGGCAACCCCATCGTGCCCGGCACCCTGATCAACTGAATCAGAGTCGCCACCAACGGATCCGAACTATGAGAAATGCCCGCCAAGTCGCTCTCGATATCCTCAGCCAGCTGCACCGGAAAGGCAAGACCATAGATCATTGGATAGAGCGGGCCGATCCGCAGATACGAAGGCTGCAACGGGCAGACCGAGCCTTTGCCCATGCCCTGGTTTACGGGACATTGCGCTGGCAAGGACGCCTCGATTTCATGATCAACCAACTGGCCCGCAACCCCTCCAAGATCGATCCCCTTGTTCGTGTCATTTTAAGAATGGCACTGTTTCAGATGAACCACATGGAACGGGTTCCCCACTCGGCTGCAGTGCATACGGCTGTAGATTTGGCCAAACAAAACGGACACAAATGGGCTGCAGGCTTCGTCAACGGTGTGTTGCGTCGGGCGGCCGCTGCACCAGACGATATCGTTTGGCCTAGCTCGAGCCAGGGGATCGATCTGGCCTTGGCGATCGAGCACTCCTTTCCGGTCTGGCTGACGCGTCGCTGGATCGAGCGCTTTGGCTTGGACGGGGCGTGTCGCCTCTGTGAAGCGATCAATACGATTCCGTCGATCACCGTTCGCACCAATACACTTAAAACGGACCGCGTCACTCTCATAAAAAAAATCGAAAAGGAAACCGGAGCGGCCCTGGAAACGCAATATACCCCCGAAGGGATCCAATTGGGATCCCTGGCCCGACCCATGACACAATGGGCAGCATACAGAGATGGCTGGTTTCAGGTACAAAACGAGGCGGCTCAGCTTGTATCCCACGTTGTCGCCCCAAAACCGGGTGAGTCGGTGTGGGATGCCTGCGCCGGCCTGGGTACAAAGTCAGCCCACCTGGCCCAGATAATGGAGGACCAGGGGACGATTGTGGCAACCGACCTGCAACCATCTAAGCTGGAGCGATTGGCAAAGGAGATGGTTCGCCTCGGCATCACTTCCGTGACGCCACGCGCCATGGACCTGACCAATGCCCGGATCGATGATAGGCTGACCCCTTTCGACAAAATCCTTGTGGACGCACCCTGTTCCGGACTCGGCGTATTACAAAAGAACCCGGACGGCAAGTGGCGCGTCACCGAGGATGAGATCTTCCGCGCGGCAGCCCGTCAGGCCGCCATTCTAAATCGTGTCGCTCTCCATCTGCGTGTCGGAGGTGCCCTGACCTATGCTGTCTGCAGTTTCGAACCCGAAGAGAACGAGGGCGTCGTAGAGGGATTTTTGCAAAAACATCCCGGATTTGCTATAGATATCCCTCAAATGGCTGCCACGTCCCAGGCAAACCGGCTAATCACTTCGGAAGGGTTTCTGAGAACCTTTCCACACAACAACAGCATGGACGGCTTCTTTGCAGCTCGCTTCGTCAGGAAATCCTGACCAAATAGGTGAAGAGCCGTGTTGGAGGACCGATTGCATATCCTCCCGAAATAGCCTAAACCCTTTATAGGTTGTCACCGGATGGGGTAACAGCACCGGCGACTGAATCACCGATAGTGCCCTCTGGTTCTTGATAACATAGAAGGCTTGATCCACAATCGATCGGTCGATCTTAACGGGATAGTCACTTATGCCAGTATACGATTACACAGCCCTGGAAGGTAAAGGCAGAGGCAAAACCATTACCGGTATCATCGATGCCGACAGCGCTGCACTCGCTCGCCAGAAGATAAGAGCCGCGGGCAACTTCCCGGTGGAACTTCGCGAGGTCAAAAATGGCGTGTCTGAGCGGACCGAACGGCAAAGAGGGACCCTGTCGAGCCTCTTCACCCGCATCCGCCCCGCTGAAGTCTCGATCATGACGAGGCAGCTCGCCACCCTCATCGGTGCCGGATTCCCACTGGTATCGGCCCTGGACTCTCTGATCGCACAGATCAACAGCCCCGCCTTCAAAAAGATTGTGGCCAGCCTGAAAGAGGATGTGGTGGAGGGCACCCCCTTTTCAAAAGCGCTGGGGAAATACCCCAATATCTTCTCATCGATATATGTCAACATGGTCGATTCGGGGGAGTCGTCCGGCACCCTTGAAATCGTTTTGCAGCGTCTGGCCGACATCATGGAGAAGCAGGAGGCGTTGAAAAATAGAATGGTCACAGCGATGATCTACCCTCTGCTCATCATGATGATCAGCGCCCTGATCGTCTCGTTCATGCTGATCTACGTCACCCCTAAAATCATGTCGATGTTCGAAAGCCTTAAACAGGAGCTGCCCCTGCCGACCCAGATTCTCGTCGGCACCAGTGACCTTTTTCAGGCGTACTGGTGGGCCCTGGTCCTGCTGATTATCACCGCCCTGCTGGGACTGCGGGCCATGAGTAAAAATGAGAAGGGGCGTTTCTGGCTCGATACCCACATGCTCACCCTGCCGCTCTTCGGCTCACTGATTCGCAGAATGGCGGCCGCTCGTTTCGCACGCACCCTGGGATCCCTCCTGGAAAACGGTATCTCCATGCTGCCTGCATTGAGCATTGTGGAGAATGTCGTCGGCAACCTTCTCATCTCCCAGACGATTTCGGAGGCGTCCGAAGAGGTAGGGAAAGGGCAGGGGCTGGGCAAATCCCTTGATAAAAGCAAGGCTTTTCCGCCCATGGCGATCCAGATGATCCAGGTGGGAGAGCAGAGTGGCAACCTTGAGGAGATGCTCGACAAGGTCGCCGATGTCTTTGAGAAAGAGGTTGAAACTTCGGCCATGCGACTGACCGCCTTGGTGGAACCGGTGATGATCCTCGTGATGGCTTGCCTGGTCACCTTTATTGTACTGGCCATCTGCCTGCCCATATTTGAGATGAACCAGATCATTCGTTAACAGCGACTGAAAAGATAGGAAACCATACCAAACGGAGGATTCAAAGGCACAATGGAAATGATCTCATGTAAAAAGAACAATCAGGGTTTTTCACTCATCGAGCTGATGGTGGTCATTCTCATCCTCGGTTTGCTGATCGGCATCGTAGGCCCTCGGTTGATTGGAAGAACGGACGACGCCAAGGTGAGCACTGCCAAGATCCAGATAGAGGGATTGATTTCGGCCCTCAAAATGTACAAGCTGGACAATGGTACCTATCCGAGCACCGAGCAGGGGTTGGAAGCCCTGGTGGCCATGCCCCAGACCGGAAACATTCCCAAAAAGTGGCGCAAAGGAGGCTACCTGGAAAAGGGAAAAGTTCCCAAGGATCCCTGGGATAACGACTATGTCTACCTGTTTCCCGGTGCGCACGACGATTTTGACATCGTCTCATACGGTGCGGACGGCGTGGCCGGCGGAGAGGAGTATGACAAGGATATCACCAGCTGGGCCATGGATGAATAATCTCCCTGCCCTGCCGCGCCGCGTGCGGCGTACCTCTGGTGGGCTGCCCGCCCCTCTGAGGAGCAATTCGCAGCGCTCTTTTGCATTGTGCCGGTATCGGTCATGCGGATTCACACTGATCGAATTGATGGTGGTGATGCTTCTGATCACCATCGTTTTGTCTGTGGCCATTCCGCGGCTGGACAGCAGCATTGCGCAGGACCCCCGAAAACGCCTCACCCGTTGGATGGTCAATACGGCCAAAGCGCTACGCACGATGGCAGTCGAAAAGCGGCAGGTTCAGGCCTTGGTAATCGATTTGGATGAGCATCGCATGTGGACCATCGACGCTCAGATGGACGAGGAGGCAGTGGCCGCTGCGGCTGAAAAGGGGTTCGCCCTTCCAAATTCAATCGTATTGGCGGATGTGGAATTCCCCGATAAGGATAGGATCTCCTCCGGTACGGCTACCATCCGGTTCTATCCCAGTGGCTACGCGGATCAGGCCCTGGTGCATGTCGAATATGATCAAACGATTCGCTTTTCGTATAAATTCGAACCATTACTGCCAAAAATAAAGCGCCTGGAAGAGTGGGTAAGCTATTGAATTACCGAAAAGCAAAGGTTCCAACCCAAAAGGCGGGTTTCTCCTTGATCGAGGTGTTGGTGGCACTGGCGATACTCACCATCGCATTGACCAGCGTCTACCGCCTTCAGAGTATCACCTTTGGCATGAGTGCCGATGCCCGTTTTTACAACCTGGCGCCCAAACTGGCCCAGGAGCGGCTGGCCGCTCTCGAAGGCGAAGGGTTGAAAAACGCATCCGACGCATCCGGTGATTTTGGCCAATCCTATCCGGGATATGGATGGACCGTTCGCATAGAGGAGGTCGAGTCCGATCTGCTCAAGAGTGAAAATCAACACTTCACACGCATCGATATCACCATCAAGCAGGACGATGAGCGCAGCTATGACCTCAGGACCTATCGATTTAATACGCAGTAGCCGCCCACTTCCCAGCGATGGCAGGGGCTTTACACTTATAGAGATCCTGGTGGCGATGTTCATCCTGACCATTGTGATGGGGCTGGTGTTCGGCTCCTTCAACGGCGTTTTTTCCAATGCCGACCGCCTGAACGAGAGCGGTGATCTGTTTGAAATGGCCGACGCCGGCATGAACCGGATCATCTCGGACCTCTCTGCCCTCCATGTGATGAAAGAACCGCGCTACAAACCGCCGGATATGGACGACGACCCCGATATCTTTCGCGTCGTTGGCAGCAACGAGACCATGGGCGGCTACACCTTCGCCAAGCTTCGTTTTACCTCCCTGGCCCATCTGGCACCCGGCGTAGACGGCAACAGCGGGATCGCTGAGATCGTCTACTATGTGCAGCCCAGCGAATCGGACGGCTACCAACTCTTTCGGGCCGACAACAGCTACCCTTACCCTGAGTTCGAACCCAAAGCGAGCGATCCGGTCATGTGCGAACAACTGCTATCCTTCAAATTGACCTACTTTGATAAAGAGGGGCGTGAATTCGAGGAGTGGGACTCGGAAGACGACGACTATGAGTACAGCACACCCAGGTCCATTCGTATCGAACTGAAACTGGGCAGTGAAGAGAATGCATATGAATTCCAGACCGCCATTCAGCTCCCGGTCTTCAGATCCATCTCAACGGAGAGATAGGTTGTGAACCATCGTCTTGCCCTGAATAACCGTAGCGGCATGGCCGTCATCCTGGCCTTGACCACCATTTTGCTCGTGGTAACGGCAGCGCTGGAACTTCACATGAATGCGCGCGACAACATGCTTCAATCAGCCGTGAAGAGAGATCGCATCACCTTGATGCAGATGGCGGCGTCGGGCATACACCTGGCCATGGCGGTATTGATCAAAGATCGCATGGAGACCGAAAGCGATTCATTGCAAGAGGATTGGGCTGACGAGGAGACCATCGCCGGCCTGCTCGAAGAGATGCCTTTCGAGCAGGGAAAACTGGAGGTGAAAATCCTTGACGAAATGGGTAAAATCCAAATCAACGCCCTGGTCCAGTTTCCGGAAGGAATGCAGTTCAATGCCGCTCAGCGCGCCTTGTGGGAGCGCTTTGCCATCGGCCTGCTCACGGTGCTTGAGGGGACTGAGGGGGCCGAAGAGGCCGAAGAGACCGACCCGTTAACCATTATCAACTCGATGAAAGATTGGCTCGACTCCGGTGACGATGACGCCACCACCGGCATCAGCGGTGCGGAATCGGACTACTACGAGAGCCTCGATCCACCCTACGCGTGCAAAAATGGCCCATTCGACCACTTGTCGGAAGTAGGCATGGTCAAAGGTGTCACCCCGTTTCTCTTTTCCGGTGTCGGCGGCAGCGAGGGGCTCGAGCAGTATATCAGCGTATATGGTGCAGAAAAGTCGGGTGACGATAAGTTCACCTTTCCAGGAAAAATAAACATCAACACGGCCGACCTGCCGGTACTATCGGCCCTGCTGCCCATAGAGAGTGCGGAGTTCGCACCTCTGCTGATCGAATACAGGGAGGCAACCAGCGGATCCCTCTATGTCAACGACCTGACCCGCCCTGATTGGTACCGCAGTGTGCCGGGCCTCTCCGACACAACGATAGAATCGGAACTGATCTCCGTCACCTCAAATATTTTCCGCATTGTCGCCACCGCCACCATCGACCAATTGCAGGTGACATCCACTGCCGTGATCGAACGGACCAAGCCGTCCGAAACAGAGCCATGGCAATGTAAGGTCTTGAATTGGAAGACTGAATAGCTTATAACTACCCATGATGCATGGATTTTGGAACGACTGTTCACAGCGAAACAGTGAACCGGTTAATCACGCAATCCTGACGAAACGGATCTGAAGCAAAGTTGCCACATGGTGCCGCCAGACAAAGCAGGAATTGAAGAAGAGGCATGAGCCGTAACATTCTCGCCATTGACATCCGTCACCACTCGATCGCAGCGGTGCTTTTAAGCACAGGTCTTAAAAGCACCTCGATCGTTGCTGGTTATGAAGTGGCCATCCCCGATGGCGAAGCGGGTCAAAACCCGCTTGAATCGGCCCTGGCACAACTTGCGGAAAAGGTACCTGCCGAACGTGGCGATATCGTGGTCGGTCTGCCAGCGGACCAGACGATCTATCGCCCCCTTATCGTCCCCTTTAAAGAAGATAAGAAGATCCGACAAATTTTGCCTTTTGAACTGGAACCCAACCTGCCGATTGATGTAGACCGGCTGATTATCGATTACATCCACAGCGATGCCTCGTCGGAGGGTGAGCTGATGACCGCTTCCGTCGACGGTCAGCACATCGAAGATCTCATGGAGACGCTCGACACCGTGGGGCTGCCCCCCCAATTGATCCTGCCTGGGGATTTTCCGTTGGCGTCGGCACTGATCACCTACGATGAGCAGTTGCCATCTCAGGCCATGCTTCTCTCAATTGGGTCCCGCTACGCCACTCTGACACTTTTCGATTCAGGGAAAATCGCCCTGCTCAGATCGATGACGGCGGATACCGCCACCGACCAGGGGATGGAAACCCTGGCCCTGAAGATCCGGCAGACCCTTATCGCTCATGCCGAAATCTCTCCCCAGGGATTTACCCCCGGGGCCCTGTACATCAGCGGGCCGGCCTGCAACGACGACGGTGTGGTCCAACGACTCGAAACAGCGCTTGAGATAAAACCCGAAGTCGTCGATTTACGCAAAATAGTGCCATCCCTCAATGCCGGCGAAACGCTCGACACTTTGGGTCCAACTAATTTTAATGAAGCCATAGCCCTGGCCATCGTGGAATCGGATCACCTGCCCTGCCCCCGCTTTCACAGCACCGGATCGACCCTGCGCAATTACTGGAACGCCTACCGCCAGCATATCCGGGTTCCGGCCATATTGCTCATAATCGTGCTGCTCTTAGGTTTTGGCGGCGTCCTGTTTGAAAGCCACCTGTTGCAGAACCGGGTAGACGATCTCGATCGCCAGATGGAGGCGATCTTCAAGGCGACCTTTCCACAGGCACGGCGGGTCGGGGACGCCGGAGATCAGATGAAGAGTGAACTCAAGAAGGTGCGCACCGGAAACATCGATACCGGAGATAACGTTCCCAAAGCACGCACCATCGATGTTCTCATGCAGATCAGCCGTGCAATTCCCAAGGAGGTCGAGGTGTTGTTTACCCGCCTGGTTTTGAGCAGCGACGTGCTCACCCTTTCCGGCGAGACGGCGGCCTTCAATGTAGTGGACGACATCAAAAGCAGGCTGGAGAAAACCGAACTGTTTCAAACAGTGACCATTGCCTCGGCCAACATGGAGAAATCGGGCAAAAAGGTCCGCTTTAAGTTGAAGTTGACCCTATGAACACCTCTTCAATTCAATCGGCAATCGCCTCGATCCGTTCCTTCTCGCTGCCGTTCAATCTGCAGCGCAGGGATAAGATCGCCCTCTATGTAGGCGCCGGAGTTCTGGGGCTTTTCATCATACTTCAACTGATTATCTTCCCCATTTTGGATCGGGGTGAGCGGCTGCGCCACCAAATTGACGGAAAGCAGAAGATGCTACAGGAGATGAAGCTGATGCAGTCCGAGTATCGATCTCTGACCATCAACTCCAACAACAATGAAGCCCAACTCAAAAGGCGTGCCAAGGGATTTCGCCTCTTCTCGTTTTTGGACGGTTTGGCCGGTGAGGGCAACATCAAGCCGAATATCATCTACATGAAGCCGTCAACCTCGAATCTGAAAAACAGCCCTTACGATCTCTCGACAGTGGAGATGAAGATAAATGGGCTTACAATGGAGCAGTTGCTCAAGTTTTTGCACGGTGTGGAAAATTCTCCAAACATGGTCTGGATCAAACGAATCTCCCTCTCCAGGGGTGAAAAAGAGGCGGATCTGCTCAATGCCATCTTACAAGTGGAAACATATCAGCTCTAAACAATGAAAACGTCGAAAAAAATAGTTCTTTACACTCTCTACACACTGGCCGCGTTGTTCTTTTTCCTCTATCTGCGCTTTCCGACACAGATGGTGGGCGATCTGGTCGTGGCAGAGGCCGAGAAGGCGAAACCCGAATTGCAGATCAGCACTGCGGGGGCCCATCCGGTATTTCCACCGGGATTGAAACTTGAGCCCTTCGCATTGGCCTATAGCGATGTCCCTATTATTCGCATGACGCATCTGAAAGTGCTGCCGGGCCTGATCTCCATGTTCCGGCAAAACAAAGAGATGGATTTCAGTGGCCCGGTAGGTTCGGGATCGCTAAAGGGCCATGCGCAGATCGCACTGGACGAGCGCCGACCCAAAATCAATGTGGTCATGAATCTGGCCCGTGTGCCGATCGAAACGCTGGAAATACTCGATCTCTGGCCCGATTATAAATTGGCCGGTGAAATGAACACCCATATCATCTTCGATAGCCGCAAAGGTGCCGGTGGGACGACCAGCGTCAATGCCGATATCACCCCGGCCAAGATTGTTTTAAATGAGCCGCTGATGGGCATCGAACAGATGGAGTTTACCCAGATCGTTGCCGAGATGACAGTGACACCGCGCATGCTTCAAATATCGCGCTGCGAGGCATTCGGCAACCAGATAGAGGGAAAAATAACGGGTTCTATCATCTTCAGACACCCTTTGCAAAACAGCCGGATCACCTTGTCGTGCACGTTGAAACCGCAGCCGGCGTTTGCCGCCGAACATAAAAACGACATGCTCGGTGGCCTGCTCGGTTCGGAATCCGCCCAGAAAAGGGGCGTCGTCTTTCGGATCAGTGGAACATTAGGAAATCCCAGCTATGTGGTACGATAACCTCATATCCACCCATCGGTTGACCGCCTTGGCGAATCTGGTTCTGCTCACGCTCGCCGCCTACTTTGCTGTCGGTCTTTTTTATCAGATCGCGGGCGCTCAGTTGAATCCGCCCGCATCCTTTGAGCAGGCCAAGGTTGTTGCCGAGAGCCAAGTCCCGTTAAAGGACAGACCGTTTGCCTACTATCAGCCGGTCATGAGCCGCGATCTGTTCAAAACGCTCAAAACAGCAGTTGCCAAACCTGACACCAAATCGGTGGATCTCGAAGCGCTGGAGCAGACCCAACTCAAGCTGAAACTGTGGGGTACCGTCTCTGGTGATGCCCAAAACGCCTATGCGGTTATCGAAGATCTTCAGAAAAAAGAACAGAACCTCTACCGCGTTGGTGACAGCATACAGGATGCTACAGTAAAAGTGATCCTGCGGGAAAAGGTGGTTCTGGCTGTGGCAGGCAAGGACGAAGTGCTCGCTATGGAGGAGATCACCCAGGGCAGTTCGTCGTCGCCAAGGGCGATAGCGTCATCCCGGGGGCCGCGGCCCTTCCCGAGTCGCGCAACCCGGGAGCAGAAAATCTCCATTCGGCGAAGCATGATTGACGAATCCCTGAAGGACGTGAACAAATTGATGACTGAAATCGCCATCCGCCCGCACGAGGACGGATTGTCCCTCAGCAACATCAAACCCAATTCAGTATTCAGGCGCATGGGGCTGCGCAACGGCGATGTCTTGGTCGGCATCAATGGCCAAGAGATTCGGTCGGTTGAAGACGCAATGCGCCTCTATGAGGGTCTCAGGAGTGCCTCGGACCTGCAGGTGCAACTCAAACGACGCGGACGCGATCGCTCGATAAGCTATAATATTCGATAATTATTATCAATTTTTTATTGACGCACCGGGGAATTGATTTTAAACTGAGCACCAAAATCCACGCAGCATCAGGCGTGGCAACGGATTGAAACGAACTGTTATGAAACCTGGCATACGACTATTTTCACGTGTGATGATCATCCTTCTTTGCACGGTTGCCTGGATCGCGGCGACGACGCCAGCCTTGGCCCAGCCAGCAACCCAACCGGGCACCCCTCCTGCGCAATCAAACCAGCCAGCAGCTGCGAAAAGCAGCGGCCAGCAGTTGGTTTCCATCGACTTCAACAATGTCGATATTGGTGTTTTTATAAAATTTATCAGTGACTTAACAAAGCGCAACTTCATTGTCGACGACAAGGTGCGTGGCAAGGTCACCATTATCTCGCCCGGAAAAATAACCGTTGCAGAAGCCTACCGCGTCTTTGAATCGGTGTTGGAGGTGTACGGATACACCACCGTCCCTTCGGGAAAAATTACCAAAATCGTACCTTCGCCGGAAGCACGCTCCAAGAACATCAAAACTCGCCTGCAGGAGGAGTCCGGAGCAGCCGGTGATGCCGTTATCACCCAGATCATCCCACTGCGCTATGCAGATCCAAACGAAATCAAAGGGCTTTTCACTCCCCTGGTCTCCAAAAACAGCGTTATTCAGGCGTATGCGCCCACCAACACCTTGATCATCACCGATGTTCACTCCAACATCAAACGCCTCCTGCGAATTCTCAAAGCCATTGATATCACGGGGGTCGGGCAGCAGATCGCCATCATACCGGTGGAAAATGCCAGTGCGTCAAAAATGGCCACGATGTTACAGACCATCTTCAAGCCAACCGGCAAGAGCAAGGCCGCCCGTTCCAGCGGCATCACCTTCGTCGCCGATGAGCGAACCAACGCCATCGTCGTCCTGGCCAGCGAAGGAGAAGTGGACAACATCCGCCAACTGATCAAAAGCCTGGACAAAGACACGCCCAAAGGCCAGGGCAATATCAACGTCTACTACCTCGAGCACGCCACGGCTGAAGATCTGGTCAAGGTGCTGCAGGATATCCCCCAGAAGTCAGATACCGCCAAGGGGGGTAAACCGACGCAACCGGTGGTATCCAATCAGGTGCGCATAACGGCCGACAAAGCCACCAACAGTCTGATCATCACCGCCGAACCGGACGACTACATGGTTTTAGAAGCGATCATCAAAAAGGTCGATATCCCAAGGGCCATGGTCTACATCGAAGCCTTGATCATGGAGGTCAACGTGACCAAAGATTTCGAGTTGGGCACCGAATGGATCATCGGCAACGAAGCTTCCCATGACGGCAAGGACATTGCTGTCGGGGGCGGATTCTCAGGCGAAGATTCAATCATTGGAGGAACGACATCAAGTGACGGAACACTTATTCCTTCACTGCCGTCCGGTATGGCACTGGGAATATTCGGCGAGGCGCTCAACATTTCGGGAATCTACTTTCCAAGCATCCAGGCCGTAATCAATGCATATAAGAAGGACAGGGATGTGCGCATCCTCTCTACGCCCCAGATATTGACCACCGACAATCAAGAGGCCAAAATCTACGTTGGCAAGAACATCCCCTTTCAAACCACGGCCACGCTATCGACCTCGAGTGCCGGTGAGGTATACAACTCGTTCGAATACCGCGATGTCGGTAAAACCCTTAAAATTACACCCCAAATCAGCAAGGACCGCATGGTGCGCCTGCTGCTCTCGCTGGAAGTCACCGCCCTGGAGTCGAACGCTGACAACCGCCCCATAACGCTTAAACGGACCATCGAAACCACTGCCATTGTTCATGACGGTCATTCGGTGGTACTGGGCGGTTTGATCGATGACACCCAAGGGGCCACGGTCTACAAGGTGCCCTGTCTGGGAGACATTCCAGGTCTCGGATTTCTCTTCAGCACCCGCTCCACCGCATTCGAAAAATCCAACCTCTATGTCTTTCTCACGCCAAAGGTGATCCAGAGCCCCGAAGAGTTTGAAAAGGTATCAACAACCAAGCGGACAGAGATTGAGAATCTGCGCAGCAAGAGTATCGACCTTGATAAGAATAAGGATGCGCCCCCGCTCGAAGAGCTGCAAGTCCCGGCCCCCCAAAAAGAGCATGACGGCTACGTTCCAAAAGAGAATCCGCAGCAGAGCTCGAACACGCTGGGGCAACCCGATGCAAGTGCTGCACGGACAGCTTTCGAACCACCGTCCGAGCAACCCGGAGAGAGCACCGCACCTCAAACTGCCCAGAACGACAATCGCACGAAAGTAGAGACTGCATTGGCTGATGACGTGCCTCAAGCCCAGACCGAAAGCGCCACGCAGCAAATAGCGGTAGAACCGCAACCCCGCACCGTTGACAGGCCCGCCGCTGGTTCATCCGCCGCTTCTTCAGTGACGCCCCAACCCGCCGACACGGCCGTCGTTTCCTCTTCTGAACGTGATAAAACCATCTCCCCGGCAGCGAACAGCGATTCGAGCGGTATCGAAGGATACACCCTGCAGGTTGCCTCGATTCAGGACCCGGACAAAGCCAAGCTGCTATTGCTTGAACTCACCGGAAGGGGATATGCCGCCTACACGGTCCGCTCTGAGATTGACGGAAAAATTTGGTACCGGTTGCGAATCGGCTATTTTGCGAATCAGGACGCCGCCAAGCAGGTAATCGAAAAACTGAAGGCAGACCAATACACACCCATTCTGGTGAAGCTATAGCGACAACCCATGGAACTGAACCACATCCTCAAGCACCGTTTCGGACTATCGGACGACTCCCTCTCCGACGCCCGCCATCTTCAGCAAGACAAGGGTGGGCGATTGGGAGATATCCTGGTTCAGCGTGAAGCCATTACCGAAACCCAGCTTCTGGAGGCGCTGAGTATCCAATACGAAATACCTTTCTGGCCGGAGTTGCCCATGGAAAACATCATGGGCGGCGACTTTTCCAAAAAGATATCGATTCAATTCCTTAAGCGGCACCATATGGTCCCTCTGGTGGTTCCCAATCCCGCAAAGGCAGCCCAGATGGACGTACAGCAGGAGCCCGGCCGTCAATCCCGGGATATCGTTTTCATCATAGCTGTCAACGATCCCGGCAACTTCAATGCCGTAGACGACTTGGCGCGGATCGCCGATTTGGAGACATACAGACTGGTCCTCTCGACCAAACAGGCCATCCTGGCGGCCATCAACCTCTCCTTCGACCTGAATCAGGATTCGGCCCAGCAGTTGGTTCAGAACATGGAGGACGAGAGTGATATCATCAGCCAGATCGAGGACACCGCCGATCTTCTCGAGGACACCAGCGATGCCCCTATCATCAAGCTGGTCAACCACATCCTCTCACAATCCATCAAGGCCCGTGCCAGCGATATTCATATCGAACCTTACCAGGACAGTTTCAAAGTCCGGTATCGGGTGGATGGCATCCTCTACGACCTGTTGTCCCCTCCCAAGTGGATTCAGCCGGCCCTCACCTCGCGTATCAAGGTCATGTCCAAGCTCAACATCGCTGAAAAGCGACTGCCTCAGGATGGACGTTTCGAGGTACGCATCGGCTCCCAGATGATCGATGTGCGTGTCTCTACACTCCCCATCCAGTACGGCGAACGCGTGGTGATGCGGCTGCTGAACAAATCGAGTTCGATTTTTGAATTGAATGAAATCGGTCTCTCCCAGGCCCAGTTGAAGCTGATCAAGGAGCTGGTCAGCTCACCCAACGGCATAGTCCTGGTGACCGGCCCCACCGGCAGCGGAAAAACCACGACGCTCTATTCTGTGCTCTCATCGATCAATACGCCGGATATCAATATCATCACCATTGAAGACCCGGTTGAGTATCAACTCAAGGGCATCAGCCAGATTCAGGTCAATCCCAAGATAGAACTGACCTTTGCCAGGGGCCTGCGTTCCATCATGCGCCAGGATCCGGATGTGATCCTCATCGGTGAGATCCGTGATCGCGAGACTTCCGAAATCGCTGTGCAATCAGCACTGACCGGCCATCTGGTCTTCTCGACTCTGCACACCAACGACTCGGCGAGTGCGATAACTCGCCTGGTCGATATCGGCGTTGAACCCTTTCTGATCTCCTCCTCCCTGCTGGCCGTGATTGCCCAACGCCTGGTGCGCGTTCTGTGCGAACACTGCAAAGAGCCCTATAAACCAGACATGACCCTGCAGGCCCTTGGGGTTCGCCCCGATCGGCTCGGAAAGTATACCTTTTACCGCGCCAAAGGTTGCGACAAGTGCTTCCACACCGGCTACCGCGGCCGCATCGGCATCTATGAAATCATGATCATGGGACACAAGCTCAAGACGCTGATCCAGCGTACCTACGACTCGTACCAGATCAAACAGGAAGCGCTGAAGCTGGGGATGGTCACTTTGCGGCGCGACGGCATTGAAAAGGTGCTGAAAGGCATCACCACCATTGAAGAGGTGATTCGCGTCACACAGAAGTAAACTGAATCTGCAATACAAAAGAGAGATCTTAACCGTACCATGATAACGCGTCCAACCGCGATTCATAAAATCCTTGCCGGAGTGCTACTGGTACTTGCTTGCGCCTATTGCATGCCCGACGGTTCCCAGGCTGATGAGACCGGAGAGAACACACACCCGGCCACTGTCTCAGATGCTCCTGAAATCACCCCAATCGGTCTCTTCCGCCGGTTTATCTCCAAAGCAGACGGGGATCGCTGCCCCATGTATCCCACCTGCTCCCATTACGCCTCCGAGGCCTTTGCGAAAAAGGGCATTTTGATCGGTTGGATTTTGACCTCTGATCGACTGTTGCGCTGCGGCCGTGACGAGACGCGATTGGCACCCAAGATTCGAATTCACGGCAGGGTGCATTCTTACGATCCCGTGAGTGCCAACACCTTCTGGTGGGATACCCCTTAAGCGATGACGGCAGTCAAATCACTCTACCTCTATCTCTATCTCCTCACAGGCGTCCTTTTCTTCTTACCGATGGGAACCTTATCGCTCTGCGCTCAAACACTCGTCATCGATGCAGAAAAGCAGTATGAATATGCGGAGCAACTCAACGCCGAAGGGCGGTTTCGACAAGCGGCAGAGGAGTATGAACGTTTCGCCTTCTTTTTCCCTCAACACCCCCGGCAGCGAATGGTCCGCTTCAAATCCGCCTCCGCGTTTTTCAAGGCAGGTGACATTGGTACCGCGCTGGAACGATTCGACCGACTCACCCGTGGCGACGCGCTGGACCGAGTGGCCATTGAATCATTCTTCATGATGACCGAGTGCTACCTGGCAGGGAAACAGTATGGTCAAGCCATCCTGCAGATGCGCAATCTGATCGTCCTGTCCGAGCAACAACATGAAAAAGATCGTGCTTATGAACGGATCGGCTGGATCCGCATCGATCAAATGGATTGGGAGGGTGCCAGACGAGCATTTGGCCGGATGACGCCATCGGCGCAAGACGAACATCAGATCGACCGCCTCGACGCGGCCCTGGAGGGTGCTTCCCAATTACCCTATAAAGCACCTGCCCTTGCGGGAGCCCTCTCCATCGTTCCGGGCGCTGGCCAACTCTATTGCGGACGCTATGAGGATGCGCTGGCGGCATTTCTGGTCAATGGGGCTTTGATCTGGGCCTCATACGAATCGTTCGATCACGATCTCGATGCTCTGGGCGGCCTGCTGGCCTTTGTAGGCGTCGGTTTTTATGCAAGCAACATCTACGGTGCCGTCTCATCCGCCCACAAGTACAATCTCAGCCAGAAGCAGAGGTATGGCGAGCAGCTTCGCCAGCACCACCTCACGAACAGGTATCCACCCGACGAGCGACTTCGAAGCGGGTCGGACCCCCGATTCATTCTATCCTTTCGCCTGCCATTCTGAAAGGATGACAACCTGTGTTGAAGAGACTGATCACATATTCGGTTCTTGTGGCCCTATTCACGTGTGCGGCAGGAATCGCCACCTATCTCACTGTCCATTTCCTTATTCGAAGTGAAGATGTGGTGGTTGTCCCCGACCTGAAGGGCAAAGAGGTCGTCTATGCGTTGGAAACCCTTAGCGATTTGAAACTCAACATCAAGGTGAAAGGATCCGAATATAACCCGACGGTACCCAAACACCATGTGATTGCACAGGATCCAGAACCCGGCAGTGAAATTAAACAGGGGCGAGACGTACGCCTGACGATCTCCAAGGGTGCCCAGGCAGTCGTCATCCCTAACCTTGCAGGCATGAACGTACCCCAGGCGCGCATTTTTCTCAGCGAGAACGACCTGATTCAAGGCCGCTTGAGCCACACCTACGACCCTGCCAGACCCAACGAGGAGATCCTGGCTCAATTTCCGCCTCCCGGGACGATCGCGCTGCGAGGCAACACGATCAACCTGTTGGTGAGCAGCGGACCTGCCCCCAACACTGTACCGATGATCGACTTGAGGGGCATGACTCTGAATCAGGCCATCGAGTCCCTCGAGGCCCGCCATTTGGTTACCGGCCAAATCCGCTCCGTGAGAGATCCTTCCGCGGCCGATGATACAATCCTGCGCCACAACCCCGCCTTCGGTCACCCGGTGGCCGTTGGCAGCAGTGTTGATTTGGCCGTCAATCAGCATGCAGGCCCCGTAGTGGAAAGCAAACAAAATGGCGTCGTACTTTTCCGCCATCGGGCACCTGACGGCTTTTTAAAACAACACGTTCGGGTAAAGGTCAACCGGCCGGAACTCACCACCGAGATGTTCAACGGTTTCGTTCGTCCGGGACGCGAAATTTGGCTGCTGATCCCTTATGAAGAGCCCGTAATGGTCCTTCTCTACCTGGATGACGAGTTGGTGGGCACGACGCGCTTCGAGTGACCGGCTTGATCATAATGGGAGAAACGATACGCAAGGGAATTTGCTATTTGACAAGTACCTGCAGCTCCTGCCATAAAATGCGGCCAAGCAAGTAAATCAGTATGTGACACTGCCCTTCTGAAGAAACAGCGGCGGTTGTTGATTCGTTGTTACCCACACCACAGAGCACAGGAGAACAAGGCCCATGCCATTGATTGCCCCATCCATTCTTTCAGCAGATTTTTCACGGTTAGGCGAGGATATTCATGCAGTTGAAGCGGCAGGCGCAGACTGGATCCACATCGATGTCATGGACGGTCACTTCGTACCCAACATTACCATGGGGCCGCTTGTGGTTGAAGCGGTGAAACGGTCCACCGATCTCCCGCTGGATGTTCATCTGATGATCGAAAATCCCGATCAGTATGTGCCTGAATTTGCCAAGGCGGGGGCCGACTATATCTCGGTTCAGGTGGAGACCTGTCCGCACCTGCACCGCAGCATACACCTTATCAAGGAGAACAAAGCCAAAGCCGGTGCCGTGCTCAATCCGGGCACTGGGTTGGAGGCGCTGGAGTGGGTGATGTCCGATCTCGATTTTGTTCTGGTGATGAGTGTCAATCCCGGCTTCGGGGGGCAGAAGTTTATCGCCAGCAGCCTGGAAAAGATCCGTGCCCTGCGGGAACGCATCGATGCAAATCAACTCAATACACTGATTCAGGTGGATGGCGGGGTGAATCGCGGTACCGTCAAAGCAATCATCCAGGCCGGAGCCGATGTGCTCGTGGCCGGATCGGCCATATTCGGGAGTGACGATTACAAGGCAACCATCTCTGAATTGAAATCGACCGCTTAACCGGGAGAAGAGAGACTATGGGCAACCCGCCGAAAGAACACCAGGTACTGGTCATTCACGGTCCCAATTTGAATATGCTTGGACTACGAGAGCCGGGCCTCTACGGCAGAACCCGTCTGGAAGAGATCGATTCCCAACTGACGGATCTCGGAAAGCAATGGGGCATCACGGTAACATGCTTTCAGTCCAACCACGAGGGGCATATTGTCGATCGGATTCAGTTGGCGTCGAGCAGCGTGGATGGTATCATCATCAATCCGGCCGCATTCACGCATACCAGTATCGCAATTCGGGATGCGCTCCTGCTGCTGTCGGTTCCCATCATCGAAGTACACCTGTCCAACATCCATAAACGCGAGGCGTTTCGCCACCACTCCTTCGTGTCTGATGTGGTGACCGGGCAGGTCGTCGGTTTGGGGGTAAACGGTTACTATCTGGCCCTGCGCGCTCTGGCCGACATCGTCGGCGCTACGGTTCAGGGGTAACATGGTCAGCTCGCCACGAGCGGCGCAGGTCGCATTAGATCTTGCGTACCTTTTCCGCTTCAGCACCCCGTTTGGTCATGGCAATCTCAAAAAGGACCTTGTCGCCACGCCTGAGGGTGCGAAACCCTTCCATCTCAATGGCGCTGTGATGTACGAAAAACTGTTCTCCTTCGTCCGTTTCTATGAAACCATAGCCCTTTTCTTCGCTAAAAGAGCGAACGATCCCGACTGCCATACATGAGCCCCTTTTCTTTTAGTGATAAATCCAAGCGCGTTCTCATCATGATGCTTCGGCCTGCTTCCAATAGGGATTGATAATATCTTCGAAAATTGTCATGGCCGCTGCGGCTCCCTGCCCCGTTGCAGTGACGATCTGCTTATATCCGCCTTCTACATCACCGGCTGAGTAAATTCCAGGGATGTTTGTGCGATGAAAGGTATCATGCTGAATGTATCCATCCTCGTTCAATTCAATGCCAATCTTTTCGGCTAGAACGACGGCCGGTTGATAGCCGATGGCAATAAAAACGCCATCCACATCCATCTCAGTGGTCCTGCCCGCTTGATTGTCGAAAAGGGTGACGCGCTGGACACGCTCCTTTCCATCGATCGCCTTTATCTCCGTATTCCATAGTACAGGAATATCGTTTTGCGGCAATTGGTTGGCAAGCACATCCTGCGCCCGCAGTTTATCCCTCCTGTGCACGAGCGTCACATCAACGCCCATGTGCTTGAGATAGAGGGCCTCCGTGACAGCCGAATTGCCCCCCCCCACCATGATCACCTTGCGCCCCTTGAAGAGGGGACCGTCACATGTGGCACAGTAACTGACACCGCGACCGGAGAAACGCTGCTCGCCGGGCACCCCCAGATGCCGATGGGTGGCTCCGGTGGCCAGCAGAATGGTCTTGGTTCTGAAGGTGCGTCGCGTGGTGGTCACCTCCAGGGTCTCTCCTTGGGTGATGTCGAGCACCTCCTCGCCTTGGAAAATCTGTACATACTGCATGGCATGGTTGACGAGGATGTCCACCAGGGTCTTTCCGCCCACTTGGGCAAACCCCGGGTAGTTTTCCACCACCGGCGTAAGCGCCACCTGCCCGCCCAATGCCTCGCGTTCGATCACCGCGGTCTTCAATCCACTTCTCACCGTATAGATACCTGCCGTCAAACCTGCGGGACCACCGCCGACGATCAATACATCCACATCGACCACTTTTGCACTGCTCTCGGGGATAAAGATGGTTTGGGGCTCCAGTTTCAACAGCGATGAGATAAACACCTCCTCCTGTTGGGCGCCTTGCCCGATCAGGATGTCATTGGCGTAAGCCTGGGGCACACTTTGGGCATCATACTTTTCGGCCAGATCGGGGCGACACTGAATGTCGATAATCTCCAGGGATACCAAGTCCGGCCGCTCGATGGCCGCTTTCAAGCCATTCACCGTCTGTTGTGGACAATAGGGGCAGGTCGGGCTGACAAAAACCTTTACCGCTCTCTGGCTGTCCAGGCGTTCAATCACCGCCAGTGACTGATCACTCAAATCACTCTTGCCCATCCCCACAAGCAGTATGGTTTCCAGGAAAGAGCGCCCCTCTTCTCCGATGGGGGCCCCGATCCACTTGATGTTGTAATGTTCCGGATCGACTACCAGTGTGGGGGAACTCTCCACATTCCACTTCCGGGCCATTTCGTGGTCAAGGTAGTACTCCTTGAGCGTTATTTTGTCGGTGAGCTCACGAAACGCGCGGACCACCTGACGGCAGGCGTCCACATAGACATCCTCGCCACCTCTCTCCACAAACAGGTAGAGGGGAATCTCGTTGGGAAGTGCTGCAAACGTTTGCTGCAATTGACGAATATAGGCCTGTTGCTTATTTCCAGCCATCTCGTTGGTTTGATCGATGCCCGATGCCATTATCGAACTCCTTCCTTTTTTCAATACCTTATCATTTACAAACGGCAATAAGATGGGATTCAGCAACGCCTTTGTCAACACCATGCCCAAAGGCGGACTTCAAAAGATCGCTCGCCGTGGCACCCGACCCAATCCGTTATCGTATCGGCAATCTTTCTTTCCAATGAAACTTGAAATTCTTCGCTCCGATTGCTATTTGGCTAAAGGTAACGAAATAGACGACGATCCGTCAAGTTGGAAAATGCGATTCTCAGAGGGTAGGTCAAATCCACTTTTCGACGGTCATACAACGCCCTTCGCCATCAATTCGCCATCAGAAAAAGGTGATGCCAAAGATGCAAAATGGAAAGACGCCACCACACCGCACCCGAGTTGTCACCATCGGTGGCGGAAGTGGACAATTTGCCTTGCTGACAGGTTTAAGAGACTTAGCGGAGATCGACATCACAGCCGTGGTCTCGATGATGGACAGCGGCGGAAGCACCGGTCGCCTGCGCGACGAACTGGGCACGCTTCCGCCCGGTGACATCCTGAAATGCATTGTGGCCCTCTCTCCTCACCAATCGGTATCCAGGTCGATCCTCCAAAAAAGATTCCAAAAAGACCGCCGCCTCAAGGGCCACAACGCCGGCAATATGCTGCTGACCATGCTTTCACGGTATACCGGCAGTTTTCCAACCGGTGTGGCGGCACTCTCGGAGATACTTGACACCCGAGGCAAGATACTGCCGGTCACCACGGACCGGGCCACTCTTGTGGCCGAGTTGACCGATGGTCAACGCATCTATGGCGAACAGGCGATCGACGTGCCGCGTGGTGACCAGCGTGAAAAGATACGTGATGTCTTTCTCGTCCCCCACCACTCTGACGCGATTCACGTCTACCCTCCCGTCGTGGCTGCAATTGATTCGGCAGACTATGTGATCATTGGACCTGGGGACCTCTTCACCAGCATCATCCCTAATCTGATCGTGCCGGGCGTAGCCGAGGCGCTGTGCAAATCATCGGCAAAAATATTTTATGTAGTTAATATTATGACAAAATATGGCGAAACACACAACTTTAACGCCAAGGATTTTGTCGTTCAGCTTGAAAAATATATCGGGAAGTGCGTGGACAGCATTGTTTACAACAGCGCCTCGCCTGACGATGCCACCAGCAGATCCTATCAAGCGCAACAATCGGCATGCGTAACCCTCGATCAGGATGATCCCTTCTGGCATTCGCGGTCTCTCTACGCAACGGATCTGCTCGAGAGTGACGGGGGGGTCGTCCGGCACGATTCAGAGAAACTGGCAAACTTGCTGAAAACGATGTTTAACCCAAGACGAAACGAACGACACTGCAGAAAAGAGAAGTCTTTATGAAACGACCACTCGTCGTTGGGGTGATGGGAGGCGGTCAGGTCGACGAGGCAGTCAGGACCATGGCTTACCGTCTGGGTGCCTTGATTGCTGAAAGTGGCTGGGTGCTGCTCAATGGGGGACGCAGTGCCGGCGTCATGGACGCCTCTGCCCAAGGTGCAGCGGACAACGGTGGGTTGACCGTTGGTATACTTCCTGATGAGACCACCGTTCAGGCGAGCAAACACATCCGCATTCCCATCTGTACCGGCATGGGCAGCGCCCGCAACAGCATCAATGTGCTGAGCAGCGATGTGGTGGTCGCCTGCCCCGGTTCAGCAGGCACCGTTTCAGAAATCGCGCTGGCGTTGAAACACGGCAAGGTGGTGATCACCATCGGCTATAACGCAAGTGGCCTCTTTGATTGGAGGAAATATGAGCATCAACTCGTCGAAGCAGCCACCGAGAGCGAAGCAGTCGA
Organism: uncultured Desulfatitalea sp.; assembly: GCA_963668675.2. GTDB lineage: Bacteria > Desulfobacterota > Desulfobacteria > Desulfobacterales > Desulfosarcinaceae > Desulfatitalea. The sequence continues at coordinate 1,193,305 of CAXXMB010000001.1, forward strand.
CATCATCCGGCGTCTCTACCCTGGCAATGACGATACACCGATTCAGCCCTCTTGAAATCGCCCGGTGTTGTGATTTTGATATTATCGATCTCTCCGGGAATCAGATGGACATCCCCGCCCATCCGCTCGACCAGGCTGGCGTCGTCCGTCGATAGCCAACCCGATTGCCGTGCCAATTCGTGGGCCTTTTTAATCGTGGCCAGGCGGAATGCCTGGGGCGTCTGGACAGTCCAAAGGTGCTCTCTGGGCAGCGTGGTCTCGACGATTCCGTCACGGTTGACCCGCTTCAGGGTGTCCGTAACTTCAAGAGCCGGGACGCATGCCCCCCAGCACTTAGCGCCGGCGATGCACGCTTCGATCATGTCGATGGTAACAAAGGGCCGCACGCCGTCGTGAATCAGCACAATGGCCCCCTCTTCATCCTTAACTGCGTCAAGGCCGTTATATACGGAGTCCTGCCTGCGCCCCCCCCCCGAAACCAGCACAGGATCGCGCTTAAGACCGGCCGCAGCGACAACAGTCTCCCTGCAGAAGGTGATCTCTTTTTCGGGGACCACCAGCACAATGTCCGTGATTTTGGAGCATGCGTCGAACGCCATAAGCGCCGACGCGAGAATGGATCGGCCACCAACCGTCATGTACTGTTTGCGTTGGGTGCTGCCCATGCGCACCCCCCGTCCGGCAGCCACAATCAAAGCGGTAATCATCTTAGGTATTTCAACTCTTTGGGAAGGGGAACCCCTTTTCCCATGGTATCCTCGCCGTAATTTGCCGACGCCAAAATTTCAATATCTTTCAAAGCTCTCACATCACCTTCGAAGACAACCCGGGTGATGTTCTCCTTCTGGATCTTTCCACCCGCCCACTGGATGTCCAGTACGCTGCTGGCATCAAAGCGATCCTCTCCGATCACGAGCTCAACCTGCCCACCATAGTACTGTACGATTTTGGCAACCAGAAGGCTTGGGCGGCTGTGGAATCCCAACTTCATGGGGATGCCCACTTCGATCCTGCCCCGTTCAATATTCTGGTTCAATATTTCGCGGGCAACGTCCTTGCCAGTGCCGAGATAGTGACACGCATAAAAGAGTCCGTAGTTCACGGTGATGCCAAGCAGTTGATCACGGTCGACCAACGTGGACAGACGGTCCTGCACCTGTTTATATATATTCTTGTAGCCTTCATGGTGCAGATGGCGCTCATAGAAATGAAGCAACCGCCCCATCATCTGGAGCAGATGAAAAACAACCGAAAAGTAGCTGCGAAGCTGCTTGAGGCGACGATCTCCGAAACGAAACCCACCATGGATGACATAGCTGTCGAAGGAGGACTGCAGGTTGTGAACGACCATCTCGAAACGGCGCACCTCAACCTCATTGACACTGGCCGGCACCACGTTGTGAATCTCTTCATTGCTGTATGGTTCGTAGAAACCGAGCTGATCGAACTTCGAAGAGATACTTAAAAATTCACTGGCGATATTGACGATGTGCTTCTTCTGGACATCTTTGGCCTCGTCTTCGATGCTGTATGGAAGCATTTCGCTGGTGGTGGTGCCGGGGAAGTCTTCGGGGCCAAAAGAGGTCTTGGGTACGGGTATATCCAGACGGCGGGCCTCTCCGATAATGACCGGTGCCAGCTTCATCAGGGACGCATTCAAAAAATCCGACGCCTGTTGACCGGCAATGCGAAACTCTTCACTCTCGGGCAAATCGTAGAAAACGAGCCGATTGGCAATGTGTTTCTGGGAATAGGCACCAAGGCTCAAATGCCGTATGGCAGCGGCCAGCTCCCTATAGAGATACCACTCTGCGCTGTTCTTCGCGCCGTGAAAATCCAGGAAGTCTTCCAGAACTTGCGATGTCGATACGAGTTCGGAGTAGAGTTTTTTCGTAAACGCATGGGTCGGTTGCGATCCGTTGGAGAGATAGATGCAGCACTTCAAGTAGTCGTGCGAAAAAAGGCGCACCTTCTCGGCAAAGGAGATTTCACAATAGCTGTTGTCTTTCTGGGGAGAGGTTTCCATTACATCATGTCTTTTTGAGTCTCATTGATAATGTTGTCAATCTTCTGCCTCAAATTCGATGGCAGCCCCTCGATATCCACGTTTAAAAAGCCGCGAACGATCATGGATACTGCCTCATCTTCGTCCACGCCACGCGCCATCAAGTATTCGATATCTCCCCGGTCGATCTTGCCGACAGCGGCTTCGTGCGACATCTCCACGCCGGGCATGTAACCCCGCAGTTCCGGGATGGCATGCATCAACCCCTCTTTCAAGATCAGCCCCTTGCACTCCAGGTGGGCTTTGATGCCGGGTACTTCGCCGACAAGTTCTCCCCTCGCCACAATCGTCCCTCCGGCCGCTATGGCGCGTGAAATGATCTCGGCCCTCGTTCCAGGCGCACTCAATATGACTCGGGAGCCCACATCCATGTGACACCCTTTGCTGGCGACCAGCACGCTGTTAAAACGGGCGACGGCACCCTCTCCGGCCAAGTGCGTGGTGGGATACATCTGCAGGGAACCCACCGGCTTGAGAGAGATGTAGTTGGAGACAAACTCCCCCCCCTCCTCGACATGCACGAATGTTCTGGGTCGTACATTGACCTGCTGCCCCCAATCGTGGATCATCGTGAAGTGAAGTTTGGCCCCCTTTTTGACGTAAAATTCGGATATGCCCACATGAAGCCCTGACACCAGGTGGGGGGACGTGGCGCAACCCGTAATCACTTGCAGACTGGATCCCTCTTCAGCAATGACCACATTGTGAACATTCTGGGAAAACCCCTCTTTGGCAATGTAGAGACAGGATTGAACCGGTTTCTCTACCTGAAGTCCTGGGGCGCTGCGGATGAAATATCCTTCATGGGGGGTCGATTTGGCACTGCTTGTAAAATCATCTTTACCCGGGTCAATATGCCGCCACAGGTAATCTTTCAGCCATATATATTCTGATAATCCGCGGGAAATGGGCATCACCTCCACGCCCTGCTGATGGGCGTGTGAGTGGAGCACCGAGCTGTCCTTCTGAATAAAGGTTCCCACCCGGCCATTTTCTGCCGTATCGATACCCACATCGAGGAATTGCTCCGCATCTTCCTTCCCGATGTCGGCCAGGTTCTCTATGTATTCATGGGCCTCGGCCTCTCTCTGATAGCGGCTGAGATCCACACTTTCCGTCTTGTTTTCTATGTTAGTATTTCCATCTGGCATCGAACGCACTCCTCGTAACCGAATTCACCAATCCATTTGAGAATTTCCCGGGCATTTCGTGAACAACAGAGGTGGCCGTTATAAAGGACCTGCCCTTTGTCGGCGGTAATATAATCCAGTATGTGACCGGTATGGGTAATGATCAAGGCTGATTTGCTGCTATCAGCGATAATTTCACGATGAGACTTGCCCTTGGCATATGTCACACCTCGATGCAAAAGAGAGTTGATGGCCTCGCCGATGAGGGCCATGTTCTCTATGTCGACGCCCGACTCGGGTTCATCGAGAAGGATCAGGTCCGGATCCTGTGCTTTCAACTGCAACAGTTCGCTTCGTTTGATCTCCCCTCCTGAAAACTTGTGGTTGACATCGCGATCCAGAAAAGCGGAAAAATTGACCTCGGCTGCCAACCGTTCCACTTCAGCGGCCTTGCCGCGCTGCTTGGCACACACCTCGACCAGATCCCTGGTTTTCAATCCATTAATGGTGGGCGGACGTTGGACGGAGACCCCAAGCCCCATACGCGCCCTCTCGTCGATGGGCATGTAGGTGATATCCTCCCCTTTGAACGTAATTCTGCCACGGGTCACCTTGTATCCGGAAAACCCCATGATGGTCATCATGAGGCTCGTTTTCCCCGATCCATTGGGTCCGAACAGAAGATGAGTCTCACCCTGGGGTATCTCCATGTTCACGTTGTTGAGTATCGTCCTGCCCCCGACTTCGACCTGGAGCTCCTCTATCACCAACATCTCATCACCTCTTTTGGGACGTACGCTGTTTCAGGCGGCCCGGCCGTTTTTCACCAGGACGCATCGTTAGTTTCACCCGGCCACAGCATTCTTGTGACCGCGCGCGGGTTGACCCTGCTCTAAAAGAAAGGAGTGGGTCGAAGCAGGCCATAAGCCGAATTTTGTTTCCCGGGGCGGTTACCCACCGTCGGGATGGCGACCATTCATCTAGGGCGGCGATTGCCCGCCACCTCAAGCGACCTACCCGGGAGCTTCGGACGGGCAGCCCTCAACGCTCCCCTATTTGGTCTTGCACCGGGTGGGGTTTACCCAGCTTCCCCGGTCACCCGGAGAACTGGTGCGCTCTTACCGCACCGTTTCACCCTTACCCCGCCGAAGCGAGGCGGTTTGCTTTCTGTTGCACTTGCCTTCGCGTTGCCGCGTCTCCACGTTATGGAGCACCCTGCCCTTTGGTGTTCGGACTTTCCTCCGATCCGGTCTTCACCGAACCGGCGATCGCCTGGCCTGCTCCGACCTCACCTTAACTCCTTTTCATATCATCGGGATCATATGTCATCGATCATTGCCTGCGGATACATCAACCGCTGGCATGCGGGGCACATCTGCACGTTGTTCATCCGCATTAATTCAATGTATGCCTGTGGCGGCAAATTCATTCGACACACCTGGCACACACCGTCCACGATAGCTGTGACGGCGACACCATTTCCCTGATGCCTGGCCCGTTCATACGTTTTTTGCATCTTTGCGTCCAGCTGCCCCCATACCGAATCGCGTTTCCGGTTGAGCTCCTCGAGCTTGCCGCGATGCTCTTCGGCCTGCTTCCGAATGGTGGCCTGCTGCTCTTCTATTTCGCCTTGCATGTCGATCAGATCATCTTTCAGGATAGCAACCTGCTTTTCAGCCTCTTCGATATTGTCCAGAACCGTCAGCATCTGGTCCTCTGTGGCCGATGCTTTCTGCTTGAACTCTTCGATTTCCTTAAGAGTGCTCTGGTACTCCTTGTTGGTTTTTACCGCATGCAACTTCCCCTCACCCTTGACGATGGCCGATTCGATCGATTTGAGATCCGACTCATCCTGGCGGTAGCGCTTCTTTAGCGCATCAAGATTACCCATCCCTTCGTTCACCTGCGCTTCGAAAGTACCAAGTTGCTCACTCAGCGCGTTTATACTCGCCTCAACCCCCGATAGGGATTCATCGATTGAGGCACGTTCTCCGTCTATCCGCTGCAAAGCTGCCAGTGTACTCAGACTCTCCTTTATGCTTGTGCTCATCTTCTTGTCACTTTCGCTGAGGCGCATGGAACCGATTCACATGGTAACGCCTATAATATCAATTTAAAGGGGTCATTTTCAATACGGCACGGTTCGATGTCGACTGTCCATCCCTTCCCATGGGCATGTTGGCGCAGCTGTTCGACCAACTTATCGATGAAAATTCGTTCCGAAGCAAAATGGCCCACATCGATCAACGCCCGGCCATGGTCCTCTACGCGTCTGGCGTCATGATAGCGCAGATCACCTGTCAAATACACATCGGCGTCGCTGGACAAAAATGCATCGAGCAGACTCGATCCTGCCCCCGAGCATACAGCGACCCGTTGCACCGACATCTGCGGATCCCCCACGATCTTCACAGCCGTCAAATCGAACCGACGCTTCACCCGTTGGGCCAGTACTTCCAATGACATCTGCGTCTCCAGCCGCCCAAGACGCCCCATACCGGCGGTTATGTCGCTGCCGGCCTGATCGGTTCTATGACCGGCAGGGACCATCGGTACCAACTCACCGAGACCGATCATGTCGGCAAACATCTTGTTCAGCCCACCGGCGGCGCTATCCAGATTGGTGTGCGCCGAATAGATCGCCATACGGGACGCCAGGGCTGTCTCGATCACCCTGCCAACAGCGGTCTCCACATCCACTGTTCGCAGCGCGCTGAACAGCAATGGGTGGTGGGTGATGAGCATGTCAACCCGTTGCGCTGCGGCAGCCTGGACCACCTCCAAAAGAGGATCCAAGGCGACCCAGACCTTTCCGACCAGCCACTTGCGAGAACCCACCTGCAGGCCACAGTTATCCCAATCTTCCGCCAATATCGGCGGAGCCAGCCCTTCGATCACGCCTATGAGATCCGCAACATTGAGATTGTTGATGGGTTTTGTGCTCACGCTCTTTTTCCTTTTTTGGCTTTGGCTCTATATCATTTTGCACCTCTATTGCAATGACATATTGATACAGACCTGCCTGTTCGTTTACGAGAACTCTCTGGCCGCGCGATAAGAGGGGAAATCTTAGAAAGCCGATGCATTGGGTAACCGAGACTGGCTAGCAACCGGCAGGTGTTTGAATTGGGACGATGGACACTTAAACGGAGAAAAGTGGGCCCACCTGGGATCGAACCAGGGACCGACCGGTTATGAGCCGGTGGCTCTGCCAACTGAGCTATGGGCCCGTCTTGAATGCAGGCATCTATTATCGACCGCTTACGGGTTTGTCAAGCATAACCACTCAATCTAATTCTCAATAAAGCTCTTCAACTTGCGGCTGCGCGTCGGGTGCCGGAGCTTGCGCAGCGCTTTGGCTTCGATCTGTCGTATACGCTCTCGGGTCACGGTAAAATCCTGCCCGACCTCCTCCAAGGTGTGGTCTGCTTTTTCACCGATACCGAAACGCATCCGCAACACCTTCTCCTCCCTGGGGGTGAGAGTCGCCAGCACTTTGCGGGTCTGCTCGGCAAGGTTGAGGCTCACCGCGGCATCAGATGGCAGCATGAACTTTTTATCTTCAATAAAATCACCTAAATGACTATCCTCTTCCTCACCGATAGGCGTCTCCAAAGAGATAGGTTCACGGGCGATTTTCAGCACCTTTCGCACCTTATCCAGAGGTATTTCCATCTTCTCGGCGATCTCTTCGGGCCGCGGCTCGCGCCCCATCTCCTGAACCAGATAACGAGAGGTTCGTATCAACTTATTAATGGTTTCAATCATGTGAACCGGTATCCGGATCGTGCGGGCCTGGTCTGCTATGGCCCGAGTAATGGCCTGTCGGATCCACCAGGTGGCATAGGTGCTGAATTTATACCCCCGCCGGTACTCGAATTTGTCCACCGCTTTCATCAGGCCGATATTACCCTCCTGAATCAAATCGAGGAATTGTAGCCCCCTGTTTGTATACTTTTTGGCAATACTGACCACCAGACGCAGGTTGGCTTTGATCAGTTCGCTCTTGGCCAACTTGGCCCTTGCACGCCCCTCGTCCACATTGGAAAGGATTCGCTTGAGAATACGGCTGTTGGCCTTTATTTCATTTTCACGTGTTAAAATCTGCGTGTGTATATCGCTCACATTCCCGTAGATCGCCTCCAGTTCTTTGCGCATAAGATCGCACTGTTTGCTGGCCATTTTAACAAAACGGGATTTGGCTGTGAGGTTCTCGCGGAAGGTCGCCACCGGTATGTTCAATGCCTCGGCACTCCCTGTAATGACCCTGTTCATGGCATCGAACCAGTGGATCAGATTGCGGATATCCTCCTCCATCTGATCGATGACGCTTCCCTCGAGACGCCACTCTTTGAGCATATCGAATATCTTTTGATTGCGCCTGGATATGCATCGCCGGATCCGACGCTGCTCTTCCGATTTGAGTTTGCTACTGCTGTCGAACAACTTCTCCCGGAAGCCCATGTTTTCATCATGAATCTCGGAGATGCCATTAACCGTCTTCATGAAGGACTCAATCTGCATGAACTCATCCTGGTATGTATCGCCCTCATCCACATCTCGCAGCACATGCTTGGGCCGCAACAGCAAATTCTCGATGCGACGCCCCAGATCGAGAATAAAATCAACACCAATCGTGGTTTCCAAGAGCGCCTTCAGGACATCCTGCTCCCCGGCCTCTATCTTTTTAGCGATCTCGACCTCTCCCTCACGGCTGAGGAGCGTAACCAGCCCCATCTCGCGCAAGTACATCTTGACCGGATCGGTCACCGATCCGTAATCGGGCATTGCCGACTCAGACGCTTTCGTCGCCGTTACCGCCTTTTTGGCTTTTGCTTTGGTGATATTCTTATTGTTCCCGTCAATGATATCGATGCCCAGGTCGTCGAACATCAGTAACGTTTCATCCATCTGTTCCCCGGCAAGCATCTCATCGGGGAGGGCAGTGTTGATCTCATCATAGGTAAGGAACCCTTGCTTTTTACCCTGGGCAATCAGTGCCTTCATGGCCTTTTCAGTGATGCCTTTTGAGCTTTTAGTCCCTTTTCCCGTCACTTTCTTCGACTGTTTTTTGGCCGTTGCGCTTTTGGTCTTTTTCCCTTTTTTGGCCGAACTTCGACGGGTCACACCCTTGCCGGCAGCATTACTGGTATCGGTTTCTTGCTTGGTTTTTTTCGCCATTGAAATGAGCCTCCTGCACACTGCTAGCTAATTGATCAATCCCTTTGCCGCCTGTTGCTGCTTCAGTCTCAACAATTTGGAAAGCAGAACCATATCGTTGTTTTGTTCAGCACTCTCTATTTGACGCTGCAAATCCTGCCGGATACGGCGCTTGTTGCGGGCTTCGAATTGTGTGAGCACGCGCTCACACCCTTGCCGGTCCCAATGGCATTCTGTGATGGCCAGTTGAGCCACCAGATTGCGGTATTGGGGATCCTCGATGACAGAGACCAGATCGGCGGTACGCTCCTGCACGGCATCGGCCCCCTCTGCAATCATGTGGGCAATATGTTTCAGTTTTTGGTCCTCAAAACAGTCCAACAGATTCCTGCCGACGATTTCCGGGATCATCAGTGGATAACAGAGCATCATACCCACAATCTGAAGTTCCAGGCGCCTCTCCTCGGCAATGAGGTTGTTCTGAGGCGCACGCTTTATCGATCGCCCCTGGCTGTTCAGCCCCCCCGACACCTGCCGTATCTTCTCCAATATCGCAGACTCATCGATATCGAGCCGCTCGGACAACTGTTTTATATGCAGAGCCCGCACAACGCCATCTTGTATCGATGCCATTACCTCCTGGACATCATTGATTACCTTTATCTTCCCTTCCAGGGAAAGTCCGTGTTTGTTGATGGCCGCCTCTACAATGAATGGCACCATGCCCAAAGCGTTATCGGCACATTTCAGGAAATCATCAGGTCCATACTCTCTGAGGAACGTATCCGGATCATAACCCTTCGGTAAAACCAGAACACGTGCGCTTAGAAAACCCTTATCGAAAATGGGGACACTGCGTTGCGCCGCCTTTATGCCTGCCTCGTCCGAATCAAAAACGAGATAGACACTGCCGTCCTGCCCAACCATGCCACGAAGCAGCTGTACGTGTTCGGGCGTCAACGCTGTACCCAGAGTGGCAACAGTGTTTTCAAGGCCATAGAGATGCATTGCCAGGACATCGAAATAGCCCTCGACCACGTAAACCTTGCCGGCGGCACGTGCTGCCTGATTGGCCTTGTGAATTCCGTACAGGCCCCTTCTCTTGTTATAGATCGGTGTTTCGGGCGAATTGAGATATTTGGGCTTATCGTCTCCCATCACCCGTCCGCCGAATCCCAGAACCTGTTGATTCAGATTCATAATCGGGAAAAGGACGCGATCTCTAAATCGATCGTAGTGGCCGTTACCGTCTTTTCTCGGGATAACCAGACCAGCCTTCTCCACCAATCCTACGGGCACCTTTTTGTCTTTGAGATAACCGAGCAGGCCGTCCCACCGTTGCGGTGCATAACCCAGCTGGTGGCCGTCGATTATCTTGCGTGTCATCCCCCTTCCCAACAGGTAGCCCATCGCCTTTGCACCGGTCTGCGCATCATTGAGATTCTCATGAAAGAAGCGCATGGCCAATTCGTTTATGCGATAGAGCTTATTTTTTTCGCTCGCCTGCTCCTTCTGTGCCGGAGTAAGATGGTAATCCGGCACCTCAATGCCATATTTTGCGGCCACCGCCCTTAAGGCATCCGGGAAAGAGAGCCCCTCTCTTTGCATCAGAAAGCTGAAAATATTCCCGCCTGTATGGCAACCAAAACAGTAAAAGATCTGTTTCTCTTGGCTTACCGTAAAGGAGGGAGTTTTCTCGGCGTGAAACGGGCACAACCCCAGATGGTTACGGCCTGCCTTCTTAAGTACAACATACTCCGAGATGACATCGACGATATTGGCAGTATGCTTAATTCTCTGGATCGTGTCGTCTGGAATAGAACGTACCAAAAACAGCGCCCTCCATTCTGACAGACTGGGTTGAAGCCTTCTTTCAGGGCAGGAGCATCAATCGATGCTGATCACGGACACCGATTCGCGGGTCCGCGAGAGGACCTATTTCCATTTTCTTCACGGTATATGGTGACCATCTATCCGCAACGCCTCGCGATTAAAATTTGCGACAATATCTAATGGCAGCACAACTGTCAACACCCTAAATATTTTGTTAGTCTAATCACGATTCGGCCGAATGCCACATATCGATTTGGCGTCATGATGGTTTTATGGTCTCAGGTAGTTGCCGTTCGGGCGGGACAACGGCTGGAACGGCTCTGACGGCACCTCGATTGGCGAAACGCGCTCTCATGGGGACGCCGTTATGGTATCCGCAACCGGAAGCGCATCCCCGGTGGGGCAGAGACGCCTCTGGGGACAGTGAGCATGGTCCTCTATAGGCTGCCCTTGGATGACGGGATCCCCTTTATCCGACTGTCCATGGCTGCTGCCTCTCTTAATGCGCGACCCAACCCTTTAAAAGCGGCCTCGATCATATGGTGCCAATTGTCTCCATAGGCGAAGCGCACATGAAGGTTCAAGCCTGCTTTATAGGCCAGCGCCCTGAAGAACTCCGATGCCAGGGAGGAGTCGAAGTCGTTCTGGCGAGGCATTTTTCTGGGCATCAGAAATTTCAAATAGGGTCTGTTCGACAAATCGAGCGTCACCTCGGTCAATGCATCATCCATTGGGATGACAGCGTGTCCGTATCTGCAAATGCCCTTCCGGTCCCCGAGTGCTTTCTGAACAGCCTCTCCCAGCACCAGACCGGCATCCTCTACCGTGTGATGGAGATCCACTTCGATATCACCTCTGGCGGCGACCTCAAGATCGACTTGTCCGTGCACCACCATCAAGGTCAACATATGGTCAAAAAAACCGATCCCCGTATCGATTTCATAGGATCCGCTACCGTCCAGATTCAACTTAATGCGGATTTGGGTCTCCTTGGTCTTGCGTTCAAGCTCGGCAATGCGCTTCATTGACGGTCCTTTTTTGGGAGATCTATTTTCGTTTGGCTGGCTTCTGCTTTCGATATGTTTATCTTAAGTTTTTAACCTATTGCGCCCTATAAAGCAAGTAGATAGGGCGTCCGTCTCCGGCCACTTCGACTGCAGTTCGGACCATCTGCTTTGGGTTCACAGATGGCAAAAGGGGCTTGATTTCATCACTTCATGCAAGTAAATCGGTAAGGTCTCAAATGCGTTCAAAAAAGGATGACCCCCCAGTCTTATGCCGGAGGTCTTCGCAGAGATGATCCTATAAGGAGATTGTACAGATGAAAATGAAACCTATTGAGCTGAAAGATGCCCATAAAAAATACCAACACGACCAGGATAAGGTCACCTCTCCAGATACTACCGTCGCGCGATTCAAGGAGCGGCTGGCTGAAACCGGATTGGATATCCTTGAGGATATCGTGCGCACCGATAACGGCCGTCTGGACATCCCGGTCTACTTCAGCGTATGCGGCACCGATGCGCGCGAGGCCATCGGCAATTACAAACAGATGGGGAAAGGGGCCACACCGATCCAGGCCCAGGCCAGCGCCGTTATGGAACTTGGTGAAAGATTCAGCCTCTTCAGCTTCTATCGCAACGGATCCAATTTCATCCAGGCCCCGCGCAACGCCATCGATGAGCCCACCATCGGATTCGACCGTATCGCGCAATCCGTCTCGGACCAATCAGACGATCTGCCAGTTGCCCGCGCCATCTTCAATGAACTGCCCTTGCACTGGACATGGGCCTATAACCTGACTCGCGAGGAGTCTGTACTGGTACCGTTCAACTGGTTCTGGGCCATCAATGAGTTTAACGGGTCATCGGCCGGCAACTGCAATGAGGAGGCGATTTGCCAGGGAATCTGTGAAGTGGTGGAGCGGCATGCATCGGCACTGGTCAGCAGGAATCGATTAGGGGTGCCGCGTATCGTCGAATCCTCCATTGAAGATCCCGTGGCCTTAGAGTTGATGTCCAAATACAAAAAGGCCGGCATCGAGCTATGCCTCTCCGATTTTACCCTCGACACGGGCATCCCCACCATCGCTGCGCTGGCGTGGGATCCGACCACATTTCCAGAAAAGAGTGAGATTGTCTGGACCGCGGGCACCACCCCCGGACCGGCCAAAGCCCTCTGCCGGGCATTGACCGAGGTCGCCCAGTTAGCAGGCGATTTCAACAGCGGCGGCAACTATGTGGCCAGTGGTCTTCCGAAATTCCGAACCCTTGAACAGGCTGACCACATACTCAACCCGGGATGCAACATAGAGATGGGCAATCTACCCGATTTGGGGGACGTCAACATCAAAACCGAAGTATCGCGTCTGGTCGAAACGCTCGCCAGACGCGATAAAGAGGTCTTCCTGATTGACATCCGGCACCCTCGGCTCGACATTCCCGCCTTCTACACCATCGTGCCAGGGGCCCATTTCCGCGAGCGCGCCGCACAACCCAGTGTCGGCATGATATGCGCCAAAATCATCATCGAAAACTTCCCCCCGGAAACGGCCAAGGCCCGATTGGCCAAGATCGAAGAGATGCTGCCCGGCAAACACTACACCTACTTCTATCTGGCCCAGTTGGAACTCAACACGGGAAACTATCCAGCCGCTATTTCTCATCTGAATCGGGCGGCTGCCCTGAAACCCGATATCGAAGATTTGGCAAGTATCCACACCTATCTTGGGGTGTGCCACAAAGAGATGGAGAACTATCTGGAGGCATTGACGGCTTTGAACAGTGCTGACCAGCTGGATTCCGAACGCACCGACACCCTCAACCTGATGGGGGTCTGTCACTACAAGCTGTCTGATTTCGAATCGGCCATTGCGTGCTTTCGGCGGGTTATCGCATTGGACCCCAGCTCTGCCATCGATTACGCCAACCTCGCTGTCAACTACCGTGCCATCGATGAGACGGCCAAAGCAATCGAGTATTTCCAGCTGGCCTTGGCATTAGATCCCGGTATCGATTTCGCCAAAGCCCATCTGGCAGAGATGGGCGAAATATAGGGTGTTAATCAAAATCGCTGCACTTTGCCAGCACTTCGTCGGCCAGATCACTGTAATCAATGGCGCCAAAACTGCTTTTTCGATAAAAAACGACCGGTCGGCAGACGTCCGCACTCTCGGCTATGGTGATGTTTGTTCGAACCACCGTATCGAAGACCAGGTCCCGGTATTCATCTTCGGTTTTCAGTTGATTCAGGACCCGCCGGCTGACGCGCGTACGCGAATCGTAGAAGGTGGGGACGATGCCCAGGATCGAGATATCCGGGTTGATCGCCTCTTTCACGGCAGAGATTGTATCAAGCAGCTCCCTCAATGCAGCATATGCATAGGGGTGGGTCTGGCAGGGTACCAGTACATGGCGGGCATAGGTGAACACATTGACCGTCAGCAGTGAGAGACTAGGAGGGGTATCGAGGAGAATGAAATCGTATCCATTGGATAAATTCGCCAAAGCCTCCCTGAGCAGATTCTCCCTTCCGGCCACATCGGCCAACTCCACTTCGGCGCCCGAAAGATCCACATGGGAGGGAAGCAGGTCCAATCCGTCCCATGCCGTAGCGACGACCGCCTCATCTGCACTCAGCGATCTATCCCTGGCCAAGAGGTCATAGACCGTTGGTGCATCCTCTTCCAGCGCCACCCCCAACCCCTTGGTAGCGCCGGCCTGGGGGTCCATATCGATGATCAAAACCCTCTGGTTTAAAAGGGATAAGGCTGCGCCCAGGTTGATCACAGTGACGGTTTTACCAACTCCGCCCTTCTCATTTGCAACGGCAATGGTACGGGATTTCATAGGGAACTCCTCCTAATTTGAATGCGTGGCCTCATCGTCAATCAGCGTCGTCACCTCCCCGCGGACGCGCTCCAATTGCACTTGGATGGTGGTGATCGCACTCTCAATTCTCTCCAAAGCCTTGTCCGTGCGCTCCTTGTCGTCGTGTTGGTTTGCAATGGTATTGACCAGGCTTTTCAAATCCCCCACATAGGCCCCAAACTGTTCGGTGAGGATCTCGTGCAACTGGTTGCCTGCCATTTCAGCCAGGCGCTGGACATACTGAAATTTCACATTCTCCCTGTAGTCCTTGAAATGGGATACGATCGACCGTTCTGTCTCCGACTTCATTCTGCGGATACCGCTTTTCAGCGCCTTGAGCTCTTCCGAGGACTTCGAAGTGCCCGACTTGTTCAACACCTTTCGAATCAAACGCGCCACGGAGTAAAAGCCAAGCCTCACGATGGCCTCGGTCTTGATGTAAGCACTGTATCTCATGGTGGCCGCGGCCGGCGGCAATGCGATACCGCCCACCTGCTTCACGGCGTTGAGGTCCCCAAAAGATTGGAGATCTCTTTTGACCGGCGCCGCATCGATCCCCATCTGCAGCAGCACCTCTTGAAAACGCTCCAATGCATCGGTGACCATCGCCTCATAGGGTTCTCCGATCATGTGGAGCTGCTCCTGCAGCCGCATTTCGACTTTCTGGATGTATCCAATGATATCGGGGTTGACCTTTTCAGTCATGTAGGCATCCACAGCCTGTTTCAAATCCTGAAATACCAGATAGAGGGTATGGGTGAATCCCGAAGAGGCGAGCTGCTCCTGGTAGCGGGCCAGGTCCACATTGTACTCCCGGACAAATCCGGTAGCCATCTGGGTGATGGGGCCGCTGCTTGAATCGAAAAAACGATCCACCTCTTTTTTCAACTCCTGGCTCACTTTTCTCACGGCACCATTGAGGGTGCTATGGATCATCGATTGGACCTGAAGCATGTGCAACTGGTGAACGTGAAGCTTTTCCGCCATGGATCGTGCTTCCCCGGCATCGCGCCGAAAAAGGTCCCGATGAAGCTGCACCCATTGTTTGAGCCCGTTCGCCGTCACATCGATGTGGGCCAACTGATTTTGAAGCAGCAAAGACCAGCGTTGATGAGAGAGTTTGTGATCCAAAGCGGCCTCCAACCGAGCGGTCTCCTGGCTTGAAAAGTCGACCAACTCCTTGGCCTTGCGCCACTGTTTCAAACGCTCCTTCTCCAACGGTTTGAGATCGGAACGAAAGCGATCAAACAGATTAAATAGGGCTGAGAAGGCAAAGATATCCGGTGAGTCCACCACCAGTGACAGCTCTTCATGGAGACGTCGAATCAGGGCTTGAAGGTCATCTATACTGTCGTGCTCGTTTAGATCGCAGTTGCATACATAGAGCATGTTTTTCGCAATCCCCATCCGCTTGATCATGGACAGAAAACGGATGTCGGCCTGACGCAATCCCGTTCGACTGCTGACCACATAGATGATCAAGTGCGCTTTTAGCAGGTAGTCCTGTATCATTGCCAAATGAAGTGGATTGGGCGAATCGCTCCCCTGGCAGTCGGCCAGTTCTATATCTCCCTTCAATATATCCCCGGGGACCGCTAACTTGACATCCTTCAGATAGACGGCCAGGGCATCACTGCCCACAAAATCCCGATGCTCGGCAAATCGCTCACTGTCGAATTCACGGGTAGAGCTGTCGGCAGAGATGTAAGGCGCAACCTGATCATAACCTTTCAGATAGGATGAAAGCAGCACACCATTGGCGTTGAGCTGATCCCGATAAACTCGAGATTCATGGTCGAGCGTCTCCAACGCCTTTTCCAGGTCTTGTCGGTCTTGATTTCGCCGGATATCGAAATCATGGCGATCCGAACGCCAGTCATTCGAAGGGAAAAGCACCAAGGCTTGTTGGATGTCTTCGTTCACTTTATCCCAAGACTTGAAGAAAAGTTGCGCCTGAAGCCGATCGCCCTGACGGATACGGGTGACAATGGAGGTCACCACGCCGGCGCCTCTTTTCAAGTAGTCGTCATTCAACAATGCATTGACCAGAGTGCTCTTGCCCGACTTGATCGCCCCGACCACTGCAATACGAACCACATGATCGCGCAAGTGGCGGTCGATAATTTTGCACGACTGCTTCCACTGCTCAAAACCAGATGGGTTGTCGTCCAGAGCCGTTTCCGCCTGGTGGATCAGTGCGGATATCTCCTGATTAATATTGAGTATTGCTTCTTTATTTTTTTCGTAGGCATCCATAAGATAGTCCGCCATTGGATCATTTAACGTTTCGATTCAATCCTGTTGCATATAGCAATGCTCGGTCTGAATTGTCAAAAGCTTAACCCGTACCATATC
This sequence comes from uncultured Desulfatitalea sp., assembly GCA_963668675.2. GTDB lineage: Bacteria > Desulfobacterota > Desulfobacteria > Desulfobacterales > Desulfosarcinaceae > Desulfatitalea. The sequence continues at coordinate 1,209,717 of CAXXMB010000001.1, forward strand.
TATGGGTTCGGGCGGCACAAAATACAATGGCTTGTTAATTCAATGATTTTATGATATTTAGCTCTTTAAATAACTCGAATTGGACACCTGTGGTAGCACGGTTCTAATAACACAAGGATTGGAATTCATGTCTGAAAAAAATCCTGAATGCCCTCTATATAATCCCTTAAACTGTAAGGAATATTATAATCCGAAACTGTGCGCATTCGTGCGCAAGGACAAAACCTGCCTGAAAAAGAAAAAACCCAAGCAAAAACAAAAGAAGAGTGAGGACTGATCTATTCTTCTCTTTATTTCTGTTCGAGGGGGGGGGCGTCTGCGGCGCCCCCTTTTTTTAGGGGCAGAAAGCGCTTCCGTTTTCCCGTTTGCATAACGGCCGCCCCCCATAACACCCCAATGCACGCTCATGCGTGCCCGGCAATGTCGGAGAGGGATTGTGGATCAATCCCCAAGCGGCGAATAGCACGCTCCCACTTCTCCTCCTGTGGGCAATTAAAGATAATCTCTTCGTCACACGCACTGACAAGCCATGCGTTCTGGGACAGTTCCCACTCGAGCTGGCCCGGCGCCCATCCGGCACACCCTAAACAGATCAGATAATCCCTTGGGCCTCGATTGCTTGCAATGGCTTCAAGAATTGCAGCTGAATTGCTCAATCCAAGGGAATCGCTCACCTGCAGGCTCTGCTGCCAGTCGAGGGGAGGACCGTGCAGTATGAACAGCTCATTGGTATGGACTGGACCTCCCATATGGATAGGAATCGATGCCGCATGTTCGTCGAACTCGATACCAAGCTCATGGAAAATCATTCGACCGTGCAGCCCCTCGTGGATCTGATTGATCACGATACCCACAGCCCCGTCATCGGTATGTTCCGTAATACATGTCACCGATTGGCGAAAATTGGGATCGATCAGGGCCGGCATTGCCATGATAAAACAGCCCTTGAGCGATGATGGTTTGAAGTCATCCATGGGATCAGCGACTTTCGGTTATGGTTTCGACCCGCTATGTACGACAGGGGTTATCCGTTCATCATTACTATCTTTGCGGACAGTGATGCAAGGGAGCATCACTTTATTACCGATTTTGCGACTATGGTGGGGCAGCCATCTTTCAGTACGATATCTCTCAGGTCGTAAACACCCCCGGCGTCGAACTGCCCAGTGCTATCGAGATCAAGAAGCTGTCTGGCCACCCTAGCAGGGTCTGCCAGGTCTCCACTTTTCTGCATGGCGATGAATTTCGATCTCATGGGAAAATCGCTATTTCGGGAATTCCGAATCTCTTCCTGCATGCCGGTCTCCACAACGCCAGGAGCGACAGCGGCCATGTACAAAGGGTGCCCACCTGACCTCTGTTCCATCGATGCGCAGGCCGTCACCATTTCCAGTGCCGCCTTTGAAGCGCAGTAGAGGGACCACCCGGCGTAAGGGTGGTGCGCGGCACCCGAGGAGATATTGATGATGCCGCTCTTGCCTTCGAATGAACCCGAAATACGCATGAAAGCGGCCATTAAAAAAACCGGCGCCACGAAGTTGACCTGCATGAGAGTTGCAATCTGCTGTTGATTCATGCGTTCCAGAGGGGCGATGGGATTCAATACGCCCGCATTGTTGACGAGCACCAGGCGCTGAATCGAATGCAAGGGTATCTCCCGGGCAAGAGCCTCTGCCGTCTGGTCGACCTGCGCGGCATCGCTAAGATCGCACCTGAAATGCCTCTCCTCTTCCACCTCCGTTCCTGAGGAACGGGATACGGAGAAGAGCAAATGGCTTCGGTTGACCACCTCTTTGGCCAGTGCCTTTCCAATGCCCCGGCTTGTACCGGTCACAATATATGCCGATTTCGCTGACATCATCCCTTTTCGAGTTCCTTCCTATGATCCGGCTGCCACTGCCCCTATTACCCGTTTCGGCCAAAATCATGTGCCCAAACCAAACCCAGGTGAAGATTGAAATCCGGGGCCGTGCGCGTGAAGATGTCTTCACAGAAGGCGAACTCGACGCTCCATTTCTCACTCAGGACACGCCGAAATCCGAGGGTTAACTCCACTGCGCCGTCGTCGAGGATGGAGATGCCGGTCTCTTCGATGGGAGAAGATGAATAGTTCAACTGCACAAACCAACGCCAACGCTCGCTGGACACATAGGCAATGCCGCCAAACATGCTGAAACTGTTTCTCGCAGAGACATCGGCCCCTTGTGTCTCAGGGTCCGAGTGCCAAATATAGCCCGGCATCAGATAGAGCGACCACTTCTGGCCGTCCCACTGGGTGGGTAAAAAAATTCCCGCATCCAACCGGCCACTGCCATATCCGAGGGACTCATCTCCAATGGGCAGCTTGATACTGGCCAATAGCGTTCCCGACCACTTTGAAGAGACGCCGAGCTTGAACAGGCTCATTTGACCCGAAACGGTCATATCGGCCCAACGCAACTCTCCGGCATCGCCATTGAGCCAAGTGAGACCGTTCTTGCTCATGTCGTAGGCGAAACTGTTTTTTGCACGGTCCTCCCTGCCGTAGTTGGGCAGACCGAAAGCGTCATGAAAATTTTCCAGAAAACCATCCAGAAAACCATTGCTCATGCTGACAAATGGAATCTGCGCACTGATCGAGAACCCTGGCGTGATCCCATAGGTCAGGGAGAGATCCACAACGGTCATCTCCATATCAACCAGGGCGGACCAGCGACTGCTTTGCTCGTTGATGTAGACACTACTGTAATCAACCGACAGAATGGATTGCAATCTTCCTTCGGTCGGCATTTCGGCACCGGTTGGCTTTGGTGTCAGGAACATCAGATGCAGCGGAAACCGGTTCTGAACCTGCAAAGGGCCCCGCTCCGCCGCCGCGGTGGCACACCACAATGTCAAGATGGCAATGGTCCAGCTGCATAAACGATTGATTCGCGACATAAAGAGGCCGGTTTGTTTATGGTATTTATTGAAATTTGAAATGTTGTACCAACACGACCATGAGCCCGCATGTACCATACCGCTTGAGCAAGGGCGCACTCGCTTAATATGCACCTTTCAAACCACATTCCCACAAAAACAGCAACCACTATGAAATTGTTCAATAAAGTGCTTGACACACTCATGGCATACTGTTAAAGACCACCTAACTTGCTTAGGTGACTACCATTATGAATATCCTCTCCACCCGACTCGTTCTCGTTCGAATTATTATTCTCGTACTCGGTGTACTTAGAAACACCGGGTCCAGGGGGGCGATAATGGTATAAAGCGAAATCCCCGGTGAAACAAACAATCCGTTATCGGCCCCAAAGCTGATAACGGATTTTTTTTGGAGGAAAAACATTGATGAAAAGCAACCAGGTTAAAGAAGGCGTCGAGCGCGCCCCCCATCGTTCATTGCTCAAAGCATGCGGATACACCGATTCCGAGATCAAAAGACCCCTGATCGGTATTGCCAATTCAGCCAATACGGTCATTCCCGGCCACGTTCATCTGAACACGCTGGCCGACGCTGCCAAGGCCGGCATATACATGGCTGGCGGCACCCCGGTAGAGTTCGGAGTTATTGGCGTTTGCGATGGCATCGCCATGAACCACGAAGGAATGAAGTATTCACTGGCCAGCCGGGAACTGATCGCCGATTCGATCGAGATCATGGCCAAAGCGCATAGTTTCGATGCACTGGTACTGATCCCCAATTGCGATAAAATTGTTCCCGGAATGTTGATGGCGGCAGCACGCCTCGACCTTCCGGCCATCTTCGTCAGTGGCGGCCCCATGCTCGCAGGGCGAAACCCCAACCACCCACAGGGGCCGAAAATCGACCTGATCACCGTATTCGAATCCGTGGGTGCAGTGAAATCGGGCCGAATGAGCGAAGAAGAGCTGGCCGAGGTGGAAGATGCCGCTTGTCCCACCTGCGGCTCCTGTGCCGGCATGTTTACGGCCAACTCGATGAATTGTCTGACCGAAGCTATCGGCATGGGGCTACCTGGAAACGGCACCATTCCGGCTGTCATGTCCGCCCGCACACGCCTTGCCAAGATGGCCGGCATGCAAATCCTCACCTTGTTGCAGGAGCAGATCACACCGAGTCGCATCATGACACCCCAGGCGTTCCAGAATGCCCTGGCCGTGGATATGGCCCTTGGCTGTTCCACCAATACGGTCCTGCATCTGGCCGCCATCGCACAGGAAGCGCGTGTGCCATTCGACCTGAAGCAGATCAACGAAATCAGCAGCAAAACACCCCATCTGTGCTCCCTGAGTCCAGGAGGTGCACACCACATCGAGGATCTGGACCGCGCCGGCGGCATCCAGGCTGTCATCAAGGAACTGGCCGCAGGTGGCTTCATCGATGAGAGCTGCATCACGGCTACTGCCAAAACGGTAGGCGAAAATATCGGCAATGCCAACAACAGGATTCCGGAAGTGATTCGCTCTCTGGACAATCCCTACCATCGCACCGGCGGACTGGCTGTCCTTTACGGCAATCTGGCCCCTAGCGGGTGCGTGGTCAAACAGACCGCCGTAAGCGAAGAGATGCTGCGTCACGAAGGACCAGCTCGGGTGTTCGACTCCGAAGACGATGCCACCAAGTCTATTCTGGAAGGGCGCATCAAGGCGGGGGATGTGGTGGTCGTCCGCTACGAAGGTCCTAAAGGAGGACCCGGCATGCGCGAAATGCTGACGCCGACCTCTGCCATTGCCGGTATGGAGCTCGACGGCCAGGTCGCACTGCTGACCGACGGCCGATTTTCCGGCGGCACGCGCGGGGCCGCCATCGGGCATATCTCTCCCGAAGCTGCCCAGGGAGGGCCGATAGCCTTTGTCGAAGAGGGTGATATGATTGCCATCGACATCCCAGCCAAACAAATTCTCCTCAAAGTTGACGATGCCCAAATTGAGCAGCGGCGAAGCCAGTGGCAACCGCCCGAGCCCAAGGTCAAAACGGGATATCTCTCCCGTTATGCCCAACTCGTCACGTCAGCGGATTGTGGCGCGGTTTTCCGATAGGTCAACCAACCACCTAAACAGGACAAACGGGTGAAGAAAATGGAACTGACAGGCGCACAAATTCTAATGGCCGTTCTCAAAGATGAGGGCGTGGACACCATCTTCGGATTTCCCGGAGGCGCGGTGATCGATCTTTACGATGAGATGATCCGAAGTGACATCCGCCATATTTTGGTCAGGCACGAACAGGGTGCCGTACACGCCGCAGACGGCTATGCCAGGGCTTCGGGCGAAGTGGGCGTCTGCCTGGTTACATCGGGGCCGGGGGCCACCAATACCGTTACCGGTATTGCCACGGCATATATGGATTCCATACCACTGGTCATCATCACCGGCCAAGTGCCCACACAGCTCATCGGCAACGATGCCTTTCAGGAAGTGGATATCGTAGGCATCACGAGGCCCTGCACCAAACACAACTACCTGGTCAACCGTGTGGAAGATCTCCCCCAAATTTTGAAAGAGGCCTTTCATATCGCACGCAGCGGGCGCCCGGGCCCCGTACTTGTGGATATTCCGAAAAATGTCGGTGCCGCAAAGACAGAATACCAGGCCATCAAAGAGGTGAGCATCAAATCCTACAATCCCACCTATCATCCCAACACCAAACAGCTCCGCAAGGCGTTAAAGCTACTGAAAACAGCCCAACGGCCGATCATATTCAGCGGAGGTGGCGTTATCCTCTCCAAAGCCTCCAGGGAGCTGACTGAGTTGGCCCACACTCTGAAGATCCCTGTGACGAGCTCGTTGATGGGATTGGGCGCCTTTCCGGGATCCGACCCCTTGTGGTTGGGGATGCTGGGTATGCACGGCACCTATCGGGCCAACATGGCCATCTCCCACTGCGATTTAATGATCGCCGTCGGCGTTCGATTTGACGACCGCGTCACGGGTAAAACCGATTGCTTCGCCTCACAGGCAAAAATCGTCCATATCGATATCGATCCGACCTCCATCCGCAAAAACATCCCGGTTGCCGTTCCGGTGGTCGGCGATTGTAAAAGCAGCCTGACCGAACTCAACGCGATGATTGCCGAAGAGGGGCTCCAGGCAAAAAGCGGAAACCACAAGGAGTGGCTGGACCAAGTCGCCTTCTGGCGTGACGAGCACAAGCTAGCCTATGATCAGAAGGATAGCATCAAACCGCAGTTCGTGGTGGAGAAGCTCTATGAACTGACCCGGGGAGAAGCAATCGTCACCACGGAAGTGGGACAAAATCAGATGTGGGCGGCCCAATTCTACCACTTCGATCGACCGCAGCAATTTATCACCTCGGGTGGTTTGGGCACCATGGGATTTGGTCTGCCCGCCGCTATCGGCGCCCAGGTGGCTTTTCCAAATAGAATGGTCGTTGATATTGCCGGTGACGGTAGTATTCAAATGAACATTCAGGAAATGGCGACGGCTGTTCAATACAAGCTGCCTGTAAAAGTGATCATTCTCAACAACAGTTGCCTCGGAATGGTGCGACAGTGGCAGGAACTTTTTTACGATAAGCGCTACGCCCACACCGTGTTCGAACATGCCCCCGATTTTGTAAAATTGGCCGATGCATACGGGGCCACCGGTCTGCGTGCCGCCCACCCCGATGAGGTGGAGAAGATTCTGGCCCAAGGCTTGGAGACGAAAGGTCCGGTGATCATGGAGTTCAAGGTGGCCTCGGAAGAGTGCGTGTACCCGATGGTGCCTGCAGGCAAACCGATTACGGACATGCTACTGGTATAATCGCGAATCTTGTATGGTGAGAAAGTGCATCGGATGACTCGGCAAACGGTCCGGCCATGCCGGCGTGACTGCAAAAGCAACAGAGACGGGAATCAATGATGAAATCGGAAAAACACACCCTAACCATGCTGGTGGACAACGAACCAGGCGTTCTCTCCCGCGTGGTAGGACTTTTCAGTGGGAGAGGGTTCAATATCGACAGCCTCTGCGTAGCAGAGACCATGGACCCGAAAGTTTCTCGCATTACGATCGTCACCCAGGCCAACAAGCCACTGCTCGAACAGATAGAGAAGCAGTTGCGAAAGCTGATCAATGTCGTCAAACTTCGTGACATGTCCGATGACCGGGCCGTCCGCAGGGAGATGGCCCTGATCTGTGTGCACGCCAGGCCGGAAAGCCGGGATGAGATCCTGCGGCTGGTTAACCTGTTTCGCGCCAAAGTGATCGACGTGGCGTCCAGTCACTATACGATCGAAGCCAGTGGCGACACTGACAAGATGAAGGCCTTCATCGGCCTCTTGCGGCCAATGGGGATCAAAAAAATTGCCCGCACCGGAACGGTCGCACTGTACAGAGAACCGAAGCGAGGGATTTAGGTTTCGCCCGGATACAATAGCGTAAAAATGGCAACCGACCGGAAGAGCATATCCGGTTCATATTTCACAACGAGTTGGGGCGTCACGCCCATACATTACATCTAAAGGAGAAGAACATGGCAAAGATCGATTTTGGCGGCGTCGTAGAAGACGTCATCACCGCAGAAGAGTTTACCCTTGAAAAGGCACGCCAGGTATTAGCGGACGAGACCATTGTCGTCCTGGGATATGGCGTCCAGGGTCCGGCCCAGGCGCTCAATATGCGCGACAACGGTTTTAACGTGATCATCGGTCAGTGGGACGGCGACAAGGCCTGCTGGGACAAAGCCGTCGCCGATGGGTTCGTCCCAGGAGAGACACTCTTCTCCATCGAAGAGGCTGCCAAACGCGGCACGATCATTCAATTTCTTCTGTCCGACGCCGGCCAGATGGCCACCTGGCCTCAGGTCAAAGCGTGCCTGAATCCCGGGGATGCACTCTACTTCTCCCACGGTTTCTCCATTGTCTACAAAGACCAGACCCATATCATTCCGCAGAAGGAGATCGACGTCATTCTGGTGGCCCCCAAAGGATCGGGCCGCAATGTGCGCCTGAACTTTCTGGACGGCAGCGGCATCAACTCCAGTTATGCCGTTTTCCAGGATGCCACCGGCCGGGCCACCGAACGCACCATCGCCGTGGGCATCGCTATCGGATCGGGCTACCTCTTTCCGACCACCTTTGAAAAAGAGGTTTTCAGCGACCTGACCGGCGAACGCGGCGTTCTGATGGGCTGCCTGGCCGGCGTTATGGAGGCCCAGTACAACCTGCTGCGCAAACACGGCCACAGCCCGAGTGAAGCCTTCAATGAAACGGTTGAGGAGTTGACCCAGAGCCTGATCCGACTGGTTGCCGAAAACGGCATGGACTGGATGTATGCCAACTGCAGCACGACGGCCCAGCGCGGCGCATTGGATTGGGCGCCCAAGTTCCGCGAAGCGGTCGTACCGGTGTTCGACGATCTGTATGAGAGCGTGATCAACGGCACGGAGACCCGACGGGTACTGGACGTCAACAGTGCACCCGATTACCGTGAGAAGCTCAACGCCGAACTCAAAATTATCCACGATTCTGAGATGTGGCGCACCGGACAGGCAGTCCGAAGCCTGAGACCGGAGAACCGGGCAAAAAAATAGTCCGTTTTATTTGACACATTGCGTTTCAATAAACAGGGCCTATGTTTATAGGCCCTGTTTCGAAGCGTGAGACTCAGGGGCAACCGGAAGTAGACAAAAGTTGCATATTCACACTATTGCAGTACTTTTTGGCGGGGTGGATAGCCCACCCCGAAACTGCTGTTGATAGCTTGCTATAGTGTTTACCCTCGCTGATGGGGGAAGGTATCATGGAAAAGATTCTCATCTACGACACCACCCTGCGTGATGGCAGTCAGGGGGAGAACATCAGCTTCTCTTCGGAGGAGATGCTCAAGATTGCTAAAAAGCTGGACCAAACCGGCGTTCACTACATTGAAGGCGGCTGGCCGGGTTCCAACTTGAGGGATGCCCGTTTTTTCGAACTCGCCCGCGAGGAGAATTTTTCCCATGCGCGCATCACCGCTTTCGGTTCGACACGCAAAGCCAACGCATCTGCAGAGGATGACCCGAATCTCCAGGCTTTGATCGACAGCCAGGCGCCTGCAGTGGCCATCGTGGGTAAATCGTGGCCCTTGCATGTCGAAGAGGTCATGGGCAACACCCGCGAAGAGAACCTGGCCATGATCGAGGATAGCGTTGTACTTCTCAAATCCCATGGTCGCGAAGTGATTTACGATGCCGAGCACTTTTTCGATGCCTGCAAAGAGGACGCCTCCTATGCATTGGAAACGATCTTCACTGCAGCGAAAGCCGGTGCCGACTTCATCGTACTTTGCGACACCAATGGCGGCTCCCTGCCCCACGATATCGAATCCATCGTCCTCCAGGCGCGAGAGACATTGGCAGGACGAGGCATTGAACCACGCCTGGGCATCCATACCCACAACGACTGCGGAATGGCAGTCGCGAACAGCATTGCCGGGGTCAGGGCCGGTGCGTCGATGGTCCAGGGAACGATCAATGGATATGGTGAGCGTTGCGGCAACGCCGATCTCATCACTATCATTCCACTGCTCAGTTTAAAGATGGGAATGGGCACCATCCCCGAAGCCAAATTGGGTACAATCAAGAGTCTATCCCGTTTCGTCAGCGAAACGGCCAATATCGTGCCGCTCAACTCCAGGCCCTTTGTGGGGCGCAGTGCATTTGCCCACAAAGGCGGGCTGCATGTGAACGCCATCATGAAAGTGCCCCGCGCCTATGAGCACATGGACCCTGCGCTGGTCGGCAATAAACGCCGCGTCCTCGTATCCGATCTAGGTGGCAAAAGCAACGTGATCTACAAAGCCAAAGAGCTGGGAGTAGAGTTAGGGAGCAACGGTTTCGACAGCAAGCAAATCGCGTCTGAAATCAAATCGCTGGAAGACAAAGGGTATCAATTCGATGTGGCGGATGGATCCATGAAGATTCTGCTGCAAAAATTTACAGAACAGTTCGTCCCCCTCTTCTCTCTGGAGACATTTCGCGTCTCCATTGAGAAAGACAAGGACCAACCGTGCCGGGCATACGCGACCATCAAGATCAATGTGGATGGGTCCCATGAGATCACCGCAGCGGAAGGACAGGGCCCGGTGAGTGCACTTGATAATGCGTTGCGCAAGGCTTTGGATAAATTCTATCCCGACCTGGACAGCATGCGACTGGTGGATTTCAAAGTGCGCGTCATCGACGGACGCAGCGGTACGAAATCAAAAGTGCGCGTTTTCATTGAATCCCGCGACATCGACGATATCTGGAGCACCATCGGTGTATCCGAAGATATCATCGAAGCGAGCTGGCAGGCACTGGCCGATAGTTTTCAATACAAGTTGGCCAAAAAAGAGGACCCCAATCAAGGATGATAACCACATGAGAAAGGCAGGATCTCACGCCGCAGGGATTCCCCCCCTGCGGCCCGTGCTTGAGCTTCGTTAAAGACCCTCTGGCCAGATGGTTGAACGGCGCGATTCGACAGCCGCTCGACCCGACACATCTTTAACGAAATATCAGCGAGGTAGATAAAATGACGGATATCGTAAAAATATTTGATACCACCCTGCGCGATGGTGAGCAGTCACCCGGCGCCAGTATGAACACCGCTGAAAAACTGCGTCTGGCGGTTCAATTGGAAAAACTGGGCGTCGACATTATCGAAGCCGGTTTTCCGGCGGCTTCCGAGGGCGACTTTGATGCCGTCTCTCAAATCGCCGGAAAACTCAAGCGGACCGAGGTCGCAGGCCTGGCAAGGGCCGACAAGGCAGATATCGACTGCGCCTGGGGCGCCATCAAGCATGCCGCCAAACCGAGGATTCACACCTTTCTGGCAACATCGGACATCCATTTGGAGTACAAGCTGAAAATGAGTCGGGAGCAGGTGCTCGCCCAGGTGAAAGAGGCGGTGGCCTACTCTAAAACCTTAACCGACAATGTGGAGTTTTCCGCCGAAGACGGTTCCCGCAGTGACCGGGACTTCCTGTGCCAGGTCTTCGAGGCCGCCATTGCCGCTGGGGCGACCACCATCAATCTACCGGATACGGTGGGCTACGCCATTCCGACAGAGTTTGCAGACCTGGTCAAATATGTCATGCAGAACACCTCCAATATCAACAAGGCCGTTGTCAGCGTCCACTGCCACAATGACTTGGGCCTTGCAACGGCCAACACCCTGGCCGCACTTTCCGTCGGCGCCCGTCAGGCAGAGGTGACCCTTAACGGCATCGGCGAACGGGCTGGCAACACCTCTTTAGAGGAGGTGGTCATGGCCCTGCGCACTCGCAACAACTACATGCCGTTGACCACCAACATCAAAACCGAGCACATCTACCCCAGCAGTCGTTTGGTGAGCATGATCACCGGCATCATGGTGCAACCCAACAAAGCCATTGTCGGGGCCAACGCCTTCTCCCATGAAGCGGGCATCCACCAGGACGGCATGCTGAAAAACCCCATGACCTATGAAATCATGCGTCCGGAGGCCATCGGCTTGAGTACGAACAGGCTGGTTTTGGGGAAACACTCCGGGCGGCATGCCCTGCGGGAACATCTCAAGGACCTGGGCTATGACCTCTCCGACGAAGAGTTGCGCCTGGTCTTCGACAAGTTCAAGACCCTGGCGGACAAGAAGAAACATGTGGTCGATGAGGACCTGGAAGCCATCGTCACCGAAGGCGTCCTGCGCACCACCGAAACATTTACCCTGGAGTACCTGCACGCCTCTGCCGGAACAACTGTCATGCCCATGGCCAGCTTGCAACTGTCCATCAATGGTCGCTCGGTCAAAGGCGCAGGCTACGGCAACGGCCCCATCGACGCAGCCTACAATACCATTGCCAAACTCACCGGGACCGAATCGGAGCTGCTGCGCTTCACAATCAGTGCCCTTACCGGCGGCACCGACGCCCAGGGCGAGGTGACCGTGCGGTTGAAAGAGAACGGCCTCATCTCACTCGGCCGGGGGTCCGACCCGGACATTATCACGGCCAGCGCTCTGGCCTATATCAACGGTCTGAATCGGCTGGAGTATCTGAAATCACATCCGGTGGAGCGTCCCCAGAGCCTATAACGATTGGAAAGGCGCCCCTGCCCTATCGCATTCGATACGCAAATCGAATGGCACCGAATAGAAAGCCCCCAATCGATTTCGATTGGGGGCTCTCCATTTTATCATTTTTTAGGGTATCGGTGCGGCTTTACACCTTAAAGCTGTTCACCACCGTATTGAGTCCCTGTGCAATGTTACGCAGATCTTCGGCGCTGACCTTGACCTGCCCACTGCTGTTGGCCATCTCGCTGGCCGACTGATTGACGATCCCGATGTCCTGGGCGATTTGAGATGCAACAGCAGAACTTTGACTGACATTCTCGTTGACCTCCTGAATGCCACTGGACGCCTGGGAGATGTTGTTGGCAATCTCCTGGGTCGAAGAGGACTGCTCCTCGACTGCCGCTGCGATGGTGCCGACGATCTCATTGATGGTCCGGATCACCTTCGAGATCTCGTCAATGCCCGAAACGGCCCCGTTGGTACTCTCCTGGATATTGGCGATCTTGCCTTTAATATCCAGAGTGGCATCGGAGGTCTGCTTGGCCAACTCCTTGATCTCGTTGGCCACCACGGCGAACCCCTTGCCAGCTTCACCGGCCCGGGCAGCCTCGATGGTGGCGTTCAACGCCAGCAGGTTGACCTGTTCGGAGATATCGGTAATGGTCTCCACCACCTTGCCGACGCCTGAAGCAGCCTGACCCAGGGCGTCCATCTGCTCTGAAGAGCCCTGGGCTGTGCTCACGGCCTGATCAGATATCGTTCTGGCCTTCTCTGCATTCTGGGCGATCTCATTGATCGTGGCAGTCATCTCCTCGGCCGACGAGGCAACAATGCCGGTGTTGGTGCTCGACTGCTCCATAGCGGCCGCTACATTGTTGATGTTTGCGCTCATCTCCTCTACGGCCGCGGAAACCGTATTGGACTTACCGAACATATCTTCGGCACTGGATGACATATGCTGGGAGAGCTCGGCCAGCGTGCCGGAAGAGTTGTCCAGGGTGGCCACATTGCCCGCCATCTCTTTGATCAGGCTTTGCAGCTTGCCCATGAAGGTGTTAAACCAACCGGCCAATTCACCCAGTTCGTCTTTGGCGCTCTCATCCAGGCGCTTGGTCAGATCCCCTTCGCCTTCAGCAATATCCTTTAACCCTTCGACCATGGCATTCACGGGCGTGGTAATCATCCGGGCAATCATCCAGGCCAGCAATATGCCAGCCGCAACTCCCAACACGATGGTCAACATCAGTATGGTAAGTCCGGATGTGTAAGCTTCTTCTGCGTTGGTGCTCGCCTTCTCGGCCAGGGCAAGGTTTATCTCGGTCAGTTTGTCGATCTGGTCGCGCATCTTCTCAAAATTGGTCTTGGCATCTCCCAGGCTCAGCACTTCGGCCTGTTCGGACGCCTCGACGGTCCCCTGTAGGGCCAGCTCGACCACTCTGCGCGAATCCGCTTGCCACGCCTGCCTGGCCTTGCCATAAACATCGAAAAGGGCCTTCTCCTCGTCTGTCTGAGCAAGGGCCGTATACTTGTTCCAGCGCGTCTCCGACTGTTTGAAATTGGTGTCGTACTCCTTAACGAACTCCTTGAACACCGGGGACTTGGGATCGGTGAAGATCATGGAGCGCTCGGCGACCAGCAGTTGCTGAAGATCCCGATCCGCCTCGACCAGAAAGTCAATGCTCGGCATCTGAAACGAGTAGATCTTCTCTAAATCTTCATGAACGGAACTGATGCTGCGATATCCTGAATAGCCGATAATGGCCATTAAGAGCACCATAATGCCGAATGCTGCCAGCAGTTTTACCCTGATTCTTAAATTTTTAATTAGCTTCATGCCCCACCCCTTGTGTAATAGTTTTTTGCAAGATATGCTGCCTTATAACATTGACCAATTCTTAAAAAAGTTGAGTTAATAATGAAGTTTGACGCAAAAAAATCAGCACGGCTAGAGGCCCTGATTGCGGAGAGCCAATCTCTGGTGATATTTACCGGTGCCGGCATCAGCACCGAATCGGGCATCCCTGATTTCAGAAGCAAGGGGGGCATCTGGACCAAATACAAGCCCATCGACTTCAGGGATTTTATGGCGGACGAGGAACAGCGCCGTGCCTCGTGGCGCATGAAGTTCGCTACGGAGCGCCTGATCGCCGACGCCAAACCCAACGCCGGCCACAAGGCCATTGCCAGGCTGCATTCGATGGGTAAACTCAGCAGCGTGATTACGCAAAACATCGACGGCTTGCACCAGGCGTCCGGTATTCCTGATGAAGCGGTGATCGAACTGCATGGTAACAGCACCTACGCCATCTGCCTCGACTGCGAAAAGCGTTATGAGCTTGACCATATCCGCAGCATTTTCCTGCCCGACGAAACCCTGCCGACCTGCGACGCCTGCGGTGGCATTGTCAAGACCGCCACCATCTCCTTCGGGCAGTCAATGCCGGCACGCGAGATGAAGCTGGCCGAAGAGCAGGCCCTGGCTTGCGATCTCTTTATCGCCATCGGCTCTTCTCTGGTGGTCTATCCGGCCGCCGGATTTCCCCTGCTGGCCAAACAGAACGGTTCGAAGCTGGCGATCATCAACCGGGACCCAACGGAGCTCGATCGCTATGCCGACCTGGTGATCAATGCCGAAATCGGCGAGACGCTCAATGCGGTTTTGGGAGATAGCGCGCCGTAGCGCTACCCTTCGGAAGGGATGAAACAACTGCGGAGAGATGGCAGCCGTCCATGGGTCAAAAACTTTCCAGGCTGCCAATCAGCTGCCCGATGGAGGCCATGCGCTTTTCACGCAGGTAGTCACCGATGCCGTCGACGATCTCCATGGTGCAATGCGGGTTGACAAAGTTGGCCGTTCCAACCTGCACGGCGCTGGCTCCTGCGATGATAAACTCCAATGCGTCCTCGGCATTCATGATGCCGCCGATACCGATCACCGGCACACTGACCGATTGGGCCACCTGCCACACCATGCGAAGGGCCACCGGTTTGATGGCCGGCCCGGAGAGGCCTCCGGTGTTATTGGCCAATTTGGGTCTGCGAGTGTGGATATCGATGGCCATACCGGTGATGGTGTTGATCAGAGAGACAGCATCTGCCCCCCCATCCACCACACTTCGCGCAATGAGGGTGATATCGGTGACATTGGGCGAAAGCTTTACGATCAGGGGGCCCTGGTATCGGCGACGAACCTCCTCCGTCACCCTGCCGGCTGTTATGGGGTCGGAACCGAATGCCACCCCGCCCTGCTTCACATTGGGGCACGAGATGTTCACCTCGATGCCGGACACCCCCTCGATATCGCCGAGCCTTGCCGCCAATTCGCTGTAAGCATCGATATCGGTACCATAGATATTGGCCACTACCGGCGTTTCGATCCGCTTCAAGTGCGGCAGCTTCTCGTTGATGAAGGTTTCCACACCGACATTTTCAAGGCCGATGGCATTGAGCAGTCCGCAAGGTGTCTCGGCGATGCGCGGTGGCGGGTTGCCTTTGGACGGTTGGAGCGATAGCCCCTTGACGACGATGCCGCCCAGGCGTTTCAAATCCAGCAGCGCTTCGAACTCCCTGGCATAACCAAAGGTTCCGGATGCTGTCATTACAGGATTTTCCAACCTTAGGCGGCCTATGTCGACGGAGAGGTCTGGAGCCATTGTGCGTTCCAATCCTTATCGTATATGATCGGTCTATCCAGCCGAAATGGTCCTTATTGAAGCGCCCACTCTATATCCCATCTGCGCATCATATCAAGCGCAAAGCACAAAGCGCTCATTGGATAGCACAAGATATTCGCACCTTCCAGAAAAACGATTAAAGGAGTGCCTGTTCTTGGCTATAAAGTTCTCGAAATTAGGGTCGATAATATGGATATACCCAGATGGTAGACCGATACTAAAACACAGGAAGGCTCTGTTATAAAAATGAAACTGTTGAAACGATCCGGTGCTCCGTCGCCAGATTCGACTCCGGAGGCTCTGATTCGCCAGGCAGATGAGTTCAAGGAGCGCTCTGATATGCTGCTGCGCAGTGTCGATGTGATGCTGCGTTTTTTAAAAGCGTTTGCGCTGGACATTGAGGAGATCCAGTCCGAACGGTACAAAGAAGAGCTGCAGGAGCTAACGGAGCGCTTCCAGACCGAAGAACGCAGCAAACGGTTGGAGCTCCATTTCGAACGACAAAAAGAGCGCATCCTCAATTTCATCGAACGCCAAAAGAGCTACATCCAGGACAGTGAGACGGAGCTGCGGGACATCATCGATCTGCTCACCAAGGCCATGGCCAATCTCAATATAGAGAATATAGAATTTTACCACCGCATTCATGAGCAGGGCGAAAAAATCATAGAAATCAGCGGGCTCAACGACATCAAAAAAATAAAGAATGCCCTCAAAATCGAAGTCGAACAGATGTGGGAGATGGTAGAACTCAAGCAGGACCAGGAGAAGCGCCAGATACAATCCCTGGCCAAACAGGTCAATACGCTGCAAGCCGAACTGGAAGTGGCCAAAAAGAGATCCATGACCGACGGCCTCACCGGGGTCTATAACCGACATGCACTGGATCAATATCTCACCGACAGAATCGAACGCAACCACATGGTGCATAGCGACTTCAGCCTTATGATGATCGACATCGACAACTTTAAATTGATCAATGACAAATATGGTCACCCGATCGGCGACCGGGTCCTGGTCGCACTGGCCCAAAAATGCAGGGGCGCTATTCGTGGAGACGATTTTCTGGCACGCTATGGCGGTGAGGAGTTCACGATCATTCTGGAAGGCGCAACCTTTCGCAATGCGCTTAAGAAGGCTCGCAGTATCTGCAACAATATCGCTTCGGTGCGTTATGCCACCTCCGAATCCCAGACTGATGACTACCTGAGCATGACAGTCAGCATTGGAATGAGCCAGTTCAAAAAAGGCGACACGCCCAAGGAATTGATTGCCCGCGCTGACAAGGCGTTGTATGAAGCCAAACACAAAGGTAAAAACTGCGCGGTAGGGAAAAAATCCTGAGCCGTTACAACTTTCACGGGCGGGAGTTCATAACCAACATATCCTATTCATTCAGTTAACCACCGTATCGATTGCCATAAAACATGCCTTGCTCTTAGTGACCATTGACAAATCATTGACGCCCATTAGTTTGTGAAGTTACGCAAAAACAGACCAAAAATGGGCATATTGACAGATTTTGGGGCCCCATGGGCGGGTCGCCAGCAGGATGCATCAGCAAAATGGAATCGCACAGATGCCATTACAATTGAAATTGCACGAAAATTTAACGCTTAGAAAATAATCGTCTGATAGACGTTTGGGCGGCAGTGCATTTGCATATCCTAACGCCATCGAGAGATAAGCCCATCCGAGGAGGAGTACCATATGTCCCAAAGTGATCGCGTTCAGTTCGAACAACCTGATCTGAATCACCTCAACCAAAACTACACAGTCGTGGATCTTCACTTTCACTCAACCTATTCCGACGGATTGAATCGTATCGATAAAATTGCCGCCAAAGCCCGCAAATTGGGAATCGGAATCGCCATCACCGATCACAATGAGATCCGCGGTGCGCTGGAGATCGACCAATACAAAGACATTTTTTCGATCCCCGGCATCGAATTGACGGTTGCAGAAGGATCGCACCTTCTGGTCTACTTTTACGATACGGCGGAGCTCCAACGCTTCTACGAAAACGAAGTGGCACCCAATATGGGGACGGGTGTGATGAGTTCCCTGCGGTTGACTATGACCGAAGCCATTGAAAGAAGCCGCCGCTATCGCTGTGTGGTCATTTTTGCACACCCTTATTGCGCCATGTACACAGGCATCTGTAACGTCCAATTTTCTGAGGGTGAATTGAAGCATCTATTGGATATGGCTGATGGCGTGGAGGCGATCAACGCCAACAACCTGAACCGGTGGAACCTGAAGTGCGCGGTCTTGGGGTTTAACACCCGGAAAGCAATGGTCGGTGGCAGCGATGGCCATGCCCTCAACCATATGGGGCGTGCGGTGAGCTACGCCAAGTGCGGTAGAACACGAAAGGACTTTCTGGATGCCGTCCTCAACAAGCAGAACTGGGTGGCCGGAAAAGAGATCGCGTTTTTGCGCAAGGTGACCACCAACAGCCTCAAACTACGTTCCAACATAGGCAACTGCCCGGATCTTATAGAAAAAAACTTCCGTTACGGCCGAAAGGTCATCCAGTTCAAATCATGTGCGTTGCGCAATCAGGTCAAACGCAGGATCGAGCACCATTTCAAACAGGATCGATTGCGCAACTATTTGGGCATTTAGGGTCCACGCGGGGCACTAACGCACTCGACCCATAAATTTACCCGTCTCGGTATTGATCCGGATTCGGTCACCGGGTGCCATATATTCGGGCACCAACACCACCCGTCCATTGGGCAGGGTGGCAGGTTTGTTTCGGTTGGTGGCCGTGGCCCCCTTGATGACGGGTGCGGTCTCTTCAATTTCAAGCGCAACGGAGGCAGGCAACTCGATGGCCACCACCTGCCCATCGAGCATCAACGCAACCAATCCCTCCATATTTTCCGTCAACCAGTCCTTCTGATCCTCCAACTGATCGATACTCAGGCTGTACTGCTCGAAGTTCTCCGCGTCCATGAAATGAAACGTCTCCGGATCGGAATAGAGGTAGGTGATCGATCTGCGTTCAAGAATCAACTCCTCCAGCGCATCATTACTTTTGAAGCTCTGCTCTAAGTTTTGCCCGCCGGGAATCGTAGTGAACCGCACCCGGTAGAGCGTATTGGCACCCCGGGCGGAAGGGGTCTGAACATCTATATCACGCACCTGACACGCGGCGCCGTTGAGGCTGACCACGTTACCTTTACGCAGTTGTGAAGCTTTCACGTCGGATGGCTCCTTTCTCTGTATCGATAACCGCAACTATCATTCTGATCGTCTCTACTTCAAATATGTAATATGTCCTTCAAATTTGAAAGTATTTATAGATCAGCAAACTACCCAACTCTCATCTGTCGCATCTTTATAAAATGCCCCATTCCCTCTCTGGCAAAGAGTTTAAAGCGTCATGCCGAATACTAAGGGAGCACAGGCATGCTTATTGCATTAATATTTATTAAAAACAATAAAAGATCTCACCCAAAGGGCGGATCATCAATCTCTTGCGGAACCGTGTGACAGGAAAGGAGCGTTAGAAGTAGAAATGATTGATCGTTTTCGAAGATTTAAACTGCCCACGACGGTAGAAGAGGCCGTAGATGTACTGATTTCGGATTTAACGACCCAACAGATGGCTGCCATGGGTCATATGACCGACGAGGAGTTCGACCGGTTGTGCCGACAACTGGTGCCGTACCTGCAACACGATTTCCGCCTGTGGACAGGCAATGATCGGCTGCTTTTCGACTGTTTCGACACGGTGGATAACGACACCTCTAACGACCCGATGCGAATCATCATGGAGCGCATGCGGGAGCGCCTGTTATCCGATCAGGGTGTCTTTATTGCGTATTAGGCAACCAACGGCTTAGTGGGGTGACTGCGCCTGCCTTTTAGAGGGCCACCTGATCGATTAGATAAAAATATTGTCCCTCCAAATGGCCTCGTGAATTGCATCTTATGTTTCAGCACTTTCTGATTGCGAACTGCAAATTATGAATTAAGTTAAATCCTGTATTTTCGCCGTCACGAGAGAAAGGAATATGCAAATGCCATCGACATCAAAACCAGTCGCCCCGTTGGACAAGGTCACCCTGCGCATCAGGGCAATTCCCAGAAATCAAACCGATTCATCGAAAAACGATACATCGGAGCTCTCTTTTATCTGCGGTATCGGATCGGCAGGCCTGGTACCCTTCGAACAGATGCTTTGTAACAAATCCGTTGACGAACGCTTTTCCCTGCCAGTCGAGCCTGGAACAGGCGATGAGCTCTTTGGGCACCTGAGCTGCGTGTTGAGTCAAACCATCGGGTTCACGGCACCTTGCGACCTTGACATCACCATCGCAGCGGTCGCCGTTGCACAGGGGCATGAAGTGGTCAAAGCCATGGCCCAGATGTCTGAAGGTTGTGGCGGCGGTTGCGACTGCGGATGCGGCTGCTGAACGCCCTCTCCTTTTGGCTCAATATGGACCAGCGAATACTCCATTTTTCATGCTCTCTTGCACATGCCAGCTCCTTTTGCCTGCTTTGCATGACAACCGCATAAACCCAATTGGGGCTTTACACATGCCTTCGATCCTGCCCATTTTTAATTCATTGATTTAATTCGCTGAATTTCATATAAAGTACTTTGAGGCCAAACAGGCGCCGATTGATGCCCAGGCCCTCTCTTAAAGAAAACGCATGCAGGTATTGAACAGCGGATCATCAAGCAAAACGTCGACGGTAATCCACCTGGAGCAACACATGTATCGTGACAACTACATCAAAGCCCTTCGATCCGAGATGTTGGAAATGGTTGCCGAGCAGTTGACGCCTGTGGCCCTGCGCTACGGATATAGCAATGTCCCTCTTGAAACCACCATCAAATGGCGTCCCCAGGTCCTTGTTTTGGGCGGCTACTCCTCGGGCAAATCGACGTTGATCAACGATTTTCTGGGGACCGAAATTCAAGCAACAGGCCAAGCCCCCACAGACGATTCGTTCACGATCATCACCTATGACGACACATTGCCGGAAGACGAACCGGTTCAGGTGACCGAATCGCGAGATGGCAAATTCCTGCTCAACGACAGCGAGTACCCGTTTGAAATGCTGAAAAAGCATGGCCAGCGATTCGCCGCCCATTTTCGCCTCAAAAAAGTCAACTCGCCGTTTCTCAAGAACCTGGCTATCATCGATACGCCTGGTATGCTCGACAGTATTACCGAGAGGGACCGCGGATACGACTACCAGGAGGTCATCGGCGACCTGGCCCAGATCGCCGATCTGGTGCTTGTCCTCTTCGACCCGCATAAAGCCGGGACTGTCCGCGAAATCCACACCAGCCTCCGTGAAACGCTTCCGGCCAGAACCTTTGAGGACCGGGTGCTCTTCGTGCTCAACCGGATTGACGAGTGCGCCTCGATGATCGACCTGCTGCGCGTATACGGAACCTTGTGCTGGAATCTCTCCCAGATCACCGGCCGCAAAGACATCCCCATGATCCATTTGAGCTATTCGCTGAAGGACAACAAGGAGATCTCCAAAAAAAAGGAGATGAGCTATCTGAGCCATCTTGAAAACCAGCGCGAAGAGTTAAAAAAGGCCGTCCAGCAGGCGCCTCGGTATCGTCTGGACAACCTGGCCGCCTTTGTCGAAACCCACGGGGAGCGGTTGACTCACTTTCTCGAAGCGTTGATCAGTTACCGCAAGCGCGCCCGCAAGTTCGGATTCAATGCTTTTCTCATCGCACTGATGGGAAGCCTCATTCTGGGCGGCGGCGCTTTCCTGCTCGCCCTCATTTCACCGCCACTGGCGGGCATGGACATCATGATCACCAGCTTTGCTGCCGGCGGTGTTGCCTTGCTTGGCTTCGTCCTCTGGGCGACGACGTTGCGCCGCTTCTTCTATAAACGGTTCCACAGGAAGGCGCTAAAGAACATCAGCAATTTGACCTCGCTGTTCAACCAAACACGAAAGGACAGCTGGGAGGCGGTGCGTGAATTGGTGCTTAATCACCTTCGCAGCACGAATGGGAGGTTCTCTCTTAGGGATGTCCGGCGTGACTTCAGTATTGTCTGGCAAGTATATGAACGCGGCTCCCAGGAAATCCGTGACGCCTTGAAAGAACTCGAAGGGCTGTCGGCCGAAGAGGAGGAGGAATTCTTCAAGGCGCGATTGAACTTGGATGACCAGGGCAATCCCATGGATATGACCGCATAACGATTGCACTAAAACAGATGCGACAATCATGGATTCCAAAACAAGCGACCAGGCCACGACTGGCGACCATCTTCAACCCGAAGAGATCCGCCGCCAAGCCCGTTCGCTGATCGATGCCCAACGCACCATGGTCCTGGCCACAGAAGAGCGAAATGTCCCCTGGACCGCACCTGTCTATTACGTCTACAGTGAGCCGCACTTTTACTTCTTTTCAAGCCCGAGGGCACGCCATATCCGACAAGCAGGGTCAGGCAAGGCGGTCGCCGCCTCAATTTTCTCCGATAGCGATCAATGGCTGGACATTCAAGGCCTGCAGATGAGCGGCACCCTCATGGAGGTAAAAAAGCCTACCGATCGGCTCAATGCGATAGCACGCTTTTTGATCAAATTTCCTTTTAGCAAACCTTTCCTGCAGCCCGAAGCGAAGCAGTTGAAAGGGGCGCCCGCTGTCGGAGCGAAGGTCAGGCTTTATGCGTTCACCCCCCAAGAGATCTACCTGGTGAACAACCGCATGGCGTTCGGTAAGCGGCTCCCGGTAGAATTGCAAAGGAGGGCAAGATGACAAGAGAAGGCAAGGATGCATATTCGGTATTAGACCGCCCGGAAGTACTGGGTGCCATTTTTCATCCCAGAGCGGAATCTAATTTCGGGTCATCGGGAGCAATCGGAGAGGATCATCTGATTGATGTTGCGCCGGGCATCGCCATCGGAGCCCGCTTTCATATGGGCAGTCTATCGGATACCAACATTCTCTACTTTCACGGCAATGGAGAGA
This sequence comes from uncultured Desulfatitalea sp., assembly GCA_963668675.2. GTDB lineage: Bacteria > Desulfobacterota > Desulfobacteria > Desulfobacterales > Desulfosarcinaceae > Desulfatitalea. The sequence goes on from CAXXMB010000001.1 coordinate 1,232,333, forward strand.
TTGTCGCCGATTACGATGAGCTCGCGCCCAGGTACAACGCGCTGGGAATCAATTTCATGGTTGTCGATTTTCGCGGCTACGGCCGATCCACAGGATACCCGACGGTCAGCGGCATGATGGCGGACTGCCATGTTGCCCACGCCTATGTCCGAACATGGCTACAGCAAAATGGCTACGACGGACCACTAGTGGTCATGGGAAGATCACTGGGGAGCGCATCGGCGCTCGAACTGGCGGCAGACGCTGAAAAGCGCATTGACGGATTGATCATAGAAAGCGGCTTTGCTTTTGCCGAACCCCTATTGCGCCTGTTGGGCGTGGATATCCATGGAATCGGCTTCAAAGAGGACGAGGGCTTTCGCAATGTGGACAAAATCGGACAATTCAAGGGGCCAACCCTGGTAATCCATGCCGAATACGACCACATCATCCCCTTTTCCGACGGCCAGGCGCTTTATTCGGCCAGCCGGGCGGAAGAGAAACGGATGCTCAAGATCGAGGGGGCCAACCACAACGACATCTTTTTCCGCGGCATGCAGATCTATATGAAGACGATCGACAATTTCAACCGATCGATCATTGGTCGATAAGATGAAGGCTTACCCCTTTTCACCTCGGTAGTCCCGGGCCAACTGCAGATAGATGCCCGCTTCCCGGATGTGGGTCTCCACCCGATCACGTTCATATGTTTTCTTGATCTTTGCGGGAACGCCTGCTGCCAGTTCCAGGGGACCCACGACCATCTTCTCGGGAACGACGCTGCCAGCGGCAACTACGCTGCCTTCACGCACCATGGCATCATTCAATAGGACCGCGCCGATACCAATCAGCACTCGGTCCTCGACAGTGCATCCATGAATGACCGCGTTGTGCCCGATGGTCGTCTGAGCGCCAATATACAGCGGATGGTCGCTGTCCACATGAAGGGTGCAGTTGTCCTGGACATTGGCGCCCGCTCCGATGGTAATCCGATCCCGATCTCCCCTGACCACCGCCCCGAACCAAACGCTCGCCTCGTCTTCGATGACCACATCGCCGATAATCACAGCCGTCGGCGCGATATAGACGTTTTTCCCGATAACGGGTTTTTGACCGTTGTATGGAAGAATCATTATCACCCCTGGCTTAAAAGCCCTTGCCGATGGATTTAGGTGCCGTTATTATAAAATTTCGTGTGGGCCGATCTGCCGAACGACTTGCCACTTGCCAATAAGGACCTATTTTTTAGCCCATAACCGATCCTACGGCAAGGAAGAAACCCGCTGAGGGCTGCTAACCGCGATAGCAATGAACAGGTTCCTGCGAAAGCAGTTCTCGATTCTCTATCACCGAAAACTGTAGCATTCAATATCCGGGGAAAAAGATGAAGCACACCAGAGGCAACGATCCTTCAGATTGCAAGCCGTGCGAATTTAAAGGCGACCTTGGAAGAACGGTACTCAACTCACTCTCTGCGCACATTGCTATCATCGATGAACTAGGGGTCATCTTGGAGACGAATCGCGCATGGCAAGCTTTCGCAGGCAAAGATGCGATAGGCGACGCCGACGCTTTCCTTGGGACGAACTATCTCGACATCTGTGATGCAGCCCAAGGCGAAGGGGCTGAGGATGCCCATGCCGTGGCCAACGGCATTCGAAGCGTTATCCGAGGAGAGGTGGAAGAGTTCTTGTATGACTACCCCTGCCACACCCCCTCCGAGCAGCATTGGTTCTATATGCGCGCCATCCGGATGGAAGGCGAAACGCCCATGCGGATCGTGGTGAGCCATGAAGATATTACCCAGCTCAAGTTGACCGAAGAGGCCTTGAAAGCGAGCAAAATGAGCATTGAAGAGCAGAAGCAGAACCTGGAGGAGACCAACATCGCCCTTAAGGTGCTCCTCAAGCAACGCGAGAATGACAAAGCCGAACTCGAACAGAAGGTGCTCGGGAACATCAAAAACCTCATCTTCCCCTACCTGGAGAAACTCAAGCGCGCACCGTTGAGGCCCCGAGACAAAACGACCGTCGACATTATCGACACCCACCTGAACGATATCGTTTCGCCACTCATGCAGCGCCTGTCCAATATCAATATTCTCCTCACCCCCCAGGAGATGCAGGTTGCCACGTTGGTCAAGGATGGCCGAAGCAGCAAAGAGATCGCCGAGATTCTTACCGTATCTGAAACCACCATTCATTTTCACCGCAAGAACCTGCGCCAAAAATTCGGTATCAAAAACAGTACGACGAATCTACGCTCCTATCTGATGTCGATCGGTTGAAGCGAACCCGATACTCGCCCCGGTTGCCGATTTTCGATCGAAGACCGTGGGAAGCCTTCACTTAGGTCGATAAGGTTACGATCCAAACATAGACGGATGGCCTGAGGTGATGCAAGTTGCACCATGGGCCTGCAAAATGCCTCATCTATGTAATTTATTGTTAATAATTATAAATTACATCTAAAAGAAAGGCAGTGATGCGATCTGCACCATTTTCCCACGGAATGGCTTGAACACCTGATGCAAGATGCCGCATTTATTTTATGCTTTATTTCAGAATGTTATAAATATTTTGGCACTTTTTAATGAATTGGCCTGCTTCGTGCTTTGTTTAGATGTCAACAATCCAACAAACACACGTTGACATTGTAACCGCCTGGAAGGAGGCCCCATGAAAACGACGCCAAAAGCCAAACCCAATCAACCCAAAGTCCATCACATGCTTCAGGATCAATGTGTCTGGAGCCAAGCCGGCGTCATCAAACCGGTCAAATGCATGAATGCCTTTAACTGCTTGGGCTGTGCATTCGACAAAAAGGTGCAAGCCGACTTTCAAGCCCGCGAAAACCGTGAAGGCCCCAACAGCCTGGCCCATACGCCGCCTCGACTGCGGCTGCTGGTCAAAGATCTCAAATGCCGCCACATGCTCAGCGGACGGGTGAGCTACAAACTGTGCGCGCACGGATATAACTGCGTGAAGTGCCCGTACGACCAGATGATCGAAGATGCCGGCCTATTACCGTCGCCGTCACCCACCACCTGCGACAATGTGGCCGGTTTCGATGTGGCCCAGAACTACTATTACCTGACCGGGCACACTTGGGCACGTGTGGAATATGGCGGCCGGGTGCGTATCGGCATCGATGATTTCGCCCAGCGCCTACTGGGTCCCCAAGACAAAATCGAGCTCCCCAGATTGGGCAAGCGCGTCAGCCAGAATGATCCCCATGCCGTTTTGCGGCGTGGAAACAAGGCGGCCGAAGCCCGCAGTCCGGTCGACGGCACGGTGGTGGCGGTCAATCCCAAGCTGCAGCATCACGCCGAAATTGCCAATGCCGATCCTTACAACGACGGATGGCTGATGCTGATCCAGCCGGAAAAATTGCGCAAGAATTTGAAAAATCTGTTCTTCGGGACGGAAAGCCTGGCCTGGATCGATGATGAGGCCAACCAGTTGAGTCGCATGGTCAGCGAAACCACCGGATTTGCGATGGCTGCCGCTGGCGGTGAAGTTGTCAAGGATATCTATGGCTCCCTGCCCGGACTGAAGTGGGAGGAGCTGGTCAATCGGTTCCTGTAATCGTGGGGGCGGCGTCGGACGGGCCGACCGATCCGGCGCCTTTGGCCCTCATTTGGCGGATGCGGCGGTTGAGTTCGTAGCTGCAGCTTTCGCAGAAGTCCAAATCAAGCCCGTCCAGTTGATCGATGTTGCGGATGGACCGCATCAGGCAACTGTGTTCCCAGCAATGCCCCAGCCCCAGCACGTGCCCCACCTCGTGCAGGCTCAATTTGGACAGGCGTTCCAAGGTCATTTCCCTGCCTGCGGTGGTCAGGCGATAAAACGAGACCACCGCCACCCGGCCGCCCAGCTGTGACTCACCATATACATAAGTCAGAATCGGGGTACCCATATCGTAGCTGGTCAGACCCAAGCAGATGGGAGCCCGAACCGATGTCAAGGCGGATAGATGATTGATGATCTTGACCGCATCGTATTGACGTCGGGCACTCATGAAGGCCGCTTCGGGCAGAGGTTGCGATGGCAGAATATCGGTGGTTAATTCCAGTATCGCTTGCAGATTTCCTGCCACCACATCGGCCGCCAATTGGTTGATGGCACCCAGGGGAACCAGTTCGGTCAGCGGTCGGGGGTCTGCACCCAAGGCATCGGTTGGCGCCGTTGGCGGCATCATGGTCCCTTAAGCTGATAGCGCTTGATTTTGCGCGTTAAGGTACTGCGATCGATATCCAGTTGTTTGGCAGCATGGCTGATGTTCCAGCCGCAGGTTTCCAGGGCATTGCGGATATGGCTGATTTCAGCCTCCTGCAGGGTCAAGGTACCCAATCGACATTCATCGGATTGGGTGTTGACGAAGGTCAGCTCCTCTGCGCCGATCATCTGGCCACGTGCCAGCACAACGGCCCGCTCGATCACATTGCGCAACTCCCGGACATTTCCCGGCCAGTGGTAAGCCATCAGCATGCCCAGTGCCCGTTGCGTAAGGCCCAGTATACGCTTGCCGGTCTCCCGGCTGTAACGCTCCAGAAAATAGTCGGCCAGGGGCGCCACATCATCCAGACGGTCGCGCAGCGGAGGGATGTCGATGCGTATTACATTGATCCGATAAAAAAAATCTTCCCGAAAGCGACCCTCCCTTATCAGCTGGGTGAGGTCCCGGTGAGTGGCGCTAATGAGCCTGAAATCGGTCTCGATCACTTGATTGCCGCCCATACGCTGAAATTGTTTCTCTTCCAGCACCCTCAGCAGGCTCACCTGCATCTTGGGCGGGATGTCGCCGATCTCATCGAGAAACAGGGTGCCTCCGTTGGCCATCTCCAGCCGCCCCCGCCGTACTTTAGCAGCACCGGTAAAAGCGCCTTTTTCATGACCGAACAGTTCGCTTTCCAGCAGGGTTTCGGTATGCGCGCCACAATTGAGGGCCACGAACGGCCCGTAGGGGCGTGCGCCGGCCATGTGAATGGCACGGGCCACCAGCTCCTTGCCCACACCGGTTTCACCGCGGATCAGGACCGGAGAAGCGGCCGGCGCTACGTCCTCGATCGTGGCAAAAACCTCCTGCATGGCGTCGGACTGGGCTACGATGCCGTCACCCCCCAAATCCGTGCGCTCCATGAGCTGTTCGCGCAGAGAGACATTCTCATCACGCAGCGCTTTGGTGGCCGCGACCCTTTCCATGATCAAACTCAACTGCTCGGGATCGAACGGCTTGCAGATATAGTCGCTGGCACCTCGTTTCATGGCATCCACCGCTGTTTGAATGGTGCCGTGGGCCGTAATGATGATGATGATGGCATCCGCCTGATGCTCCTTGATGCGGGTGAGCAGTTCGATGCCGTCCATACCCGGCATTTTAACGTCCACCAGATAGATGTCGAACAGACGCTGCTCCATGGCGGTCAAGGCATCGGGACCAGACGCCGCCATGACGACCCGATACCCATCTTTGGTCAGCCAGGCTGCCAGAGACTCACGGATCGCCTCTTCGTCGTCTACCACCAGGGTCCATAATCCCGAAGTCGTCATGGTGTCGTTTCTCCGTCAGCCGCCGGCGCATCCTGCGCTCCGGCCGGTAAGGTAATTTTAAAACAGGTGCCCTCGCCCACCGTACTTTCCACCTCCACGGTGCCGTTGTGTTCACGGGTGATGCCGTAGACCATGGAAAGCCCCAGGCCCACGCCCTTGCCACCGGTTTTGGTCGAGTAAAACGGTTCGAAAATCTGCTGCAGGTCCTCTTGGGCGATGCCGCAGCCGGTATCACGCACCGCCAGCCAGATGTGGTCGTGTCCCTCCTCATAACCTCCTTCGATGGTAAGGGTCCCACCGTCAGGCATCGCTTCGATGGCGTTGGAAATCAAGTTCATCAGGACTTGCTGGATCTGGGCATAGTCCCCATAGGCGCCAAACGGCGGTTCTGGCAGCAGCACCTCCCGTTTGAGATCGGTTTTGTCCATCTGATGCCCCAGCAGCATTAAGATGGTCCCCACCAACTCATTGAGATCTACCGGTCCGCTCTCGACCCCTTTCTGGCGGGCAAAAGTCAACAAATTGTTCACGATGGTGCCGCTGCGCAAGGCTTCCCTGATAGACATTTCCAGGTAGCGCTCAAACGCCTTTAGCCCCTCCGGCGGCAATTGGTCCTCTTTGATGTGGGACAAAATCAACTTATTGAAAGTGACGATACTGGTGATAGGGTTGTTTATTTCATGGCAGACCGAGGCCACCAGACGCCCCAGTGTCACCAGCCGGTCTTCCTGGACAAAACGATTCAGATCATCCTTGATGGCCCGGGTCCGCGCTTCGATGCGTTCGCTAACATCTTCGGTGATATCGCGGATCACGTCGACCACCTGAATAATTTCCCCGGCATGGTTGACCAGGGGGTAGGTGGTGACCTGGGAGATGCGCAGGGTGCCATCTGGCATTCGCATCTCATGCACGCCCCGCGCCGGCCGCCCGGTTTCAATCGCCTTGTCCATAGGGCAAACCCGGTCGATACGCGAACACGGCTGCAGGGCGTTGTAAACCGCCTCGAAGCAATGGCGGCCGATCACGCTGTCGCGCCCCTTTCCGCCGGTAAGCATCTCGGAATCGTTGCAGTTGAGGATACGGTAGTTACGATCGATCACCATGACCGTATCAGGGGAAGCTTCGAGCAGTGCAGAGGCAAAGGAGGTTGCCAAGCTGATTTCCGAATCACGGCTGGTCGTCGGGTCTCCCCTTCGAAACTGGTCCAGAAAGAGTTCCGCCGCATGATGGTCCAACAGTCCCACACCACTGGGTTTGTCCCGCGCCAGTTGGGCCAGCAGGTCAGCGTCCCCGGTCATTTCCATGATGAAATCCAGAGAGGATTGGGTCAACAATTCCTGGGGGGTTTTCAAAATCTGGATGCCCTTTTCAGCCGCCAGTCCCGAACAGGTATCCGAATCGTCGGTAATCACCAGATAGAGCATCTTGACACGCCAGCGTCTTCGCTCGGCGGTATCGAGGGTTTGTAAAATGCTGAGACAACGATCGCCATCGGCGACAACGCCGCATCGCAGCAACAAATGGTGCCTGAAATCGACCGGAAGCGTCATAACCACCTTCGACTTGGTTGTGGGTGAAACCTCAGGAGATGTTCCGGCTGTGAACCCGATACCAGTTTTGGGTGCCCAGCATTCGATTGAGATTCCGGGTTTGGCGAAACTTGCAACAGGTTGCGATGCCAAAAGGTTGATGATTGAAGTAGACCTCAACCAGGGTTAGGTTGTCAAGACTTGGATAACCACTTGATAGGTGCACGACTCCGGTTTTCACAAATGCCATTATAGCTCTGCGCACTGGTAGGCTTAACCTATCAATGCGCTGGCAATCATCTGGGGTTGAGGGTGAGAAACGGCGACCTACTATATGCACACTTCAAACAAAAATAAGGAGTGAGCCAATGAGCACCATTGAAACCAATAGCATTGCTGACCTTTTTTTTCAGTTGAACTGGTCGAGTGAACTGGCGCGCCACACAGACGCCTATGCGGGCCTCTCGGTCAATTTCTGGCGCGATCTCCTTCCCCGCCGGCTAAAGGAAGAGATTACGCACAAGCGTACGGGCGATCAGTTGAAACTGGCGTTTTCCCCAGGTGAGCTGTTCACCAATGGCCAGGCCCGGACCATCCGCCGGCTTTCACGGACCCAATTCGATCCGAGCCGCATCGGATCGCTAAAACGGCGGCCACTGCCCGGGAGATTCTATCCCAAGGGATTACTGAGAGATGTAGGGGGTGTGTTCAGAGCCAACCGGGAGCCGTTTCGGTGTGTGGAGGTACAGAACGGCCACCTGGATGCCGATATGGGCCACCCGCTCTCGGGACGGCAGATATCTCTGAACGTATCCGTTGGGGCGGTTAGTCCCAAGTCCGAAGAGCGGGGAGGTGGAATGAAGGATTGGATTGAAACCGTATCCCATGGAGTGGGCATGCAGGCGCGCTGGATGACGCGTCCCACCGATTTTTTTTCAGGAAGTCCCTACACGCGGGCTGACGAGTCGGATGATGGGTTGTTCTATGGGAAACCGCGCATGGTTCAACATCTGGACGATGCTGCTTTAGATATGGTTCGCCAGCTCTATGCCCGTTTCATTAAAAAGGATATGCGCGTGCTGGACCTGATGAGCAGTTGGGATTCCCATCTTCCGGATGGAATGGCTTTCAAACAGGTGGCCGGTGTGGGGCTCAATGCATATGAGCTTGAGAAAAACCCCGTTTTATCGGATCGGCTTGTACAAGACCTCAACCAGGATCCGATCCTCCATTTTCCTGATAACCATTTTGATATTGCAGTATGCGCCGTTTCGATCGAGTATCTTTCAGACCCAGACACCGTATTTTCCGAGGTCGTGCGCACTTTGCGGCCTGGCGGTCGTTTCATGGTCGTCTTTTCAAACCGTTGGTTCGAGCCCAAGGTGATTGCTATCTGGAAAGAGCTGCACGAATTTGAGCGGATGGGGTTGGTTTTAGAGTATTTTATCAGGACGGCCTCGTTCGAAAATATTCAAACCTATTCGATTAGAGGTTTGATGCGCCCAAGCCATGACAAGTATTTCAGACAACTCCCCTACTCGGATCCCATCTATGCGGTCTGGGGTACCAAGAGATGAAAACGCTACATGAACGCGCTCGTAATTGAAAACGCAGGCTGGCGTGCATCGGAAACAGCCAATTCAACTACAACCTATGCACTAAAGCGCATAAAAGGGAGTTCGGACAGGTGACAAGCAAAGCGTTGATTCTGGTGACAGGTGCCACCGGGTATATTGGTGGCCGGCTGATTGCAAAACTGGTCTCTAGCGGGTACCGAGTTCGTGCCTTTGGACGCTCGCTTGAGAAGATGGCGTGCCGCCCATGGGCGTCGAGTAAAAATGTGGAGCTGTTCCAGGGAGATGTGCTGGAGGAGCAGGATCTGGCCAAGGCAGCCCAAGGGTGCAATGCAGCCTACTACCTGGTCCACTCCATGATCGCCAAGAAAAAAGCATACGCCGCAGCAGACCGCCGGGCGGCCGATCACATGCGAAAAGCGGCGGAAAATTCGGGAATTGAACAGATCATCTATCTGGGCGGCCTAGGAGATGTCGGTCGGGACGATATCAGTCATCATTTGCAATCCCGTCATGAAGTCGGCCGAATTCTGCAGTCAGGCGCCGTACCGACCACTGTGCTGCGCGCGGCCATGATCATCGGCTCAGGAAGCGCTTCGTTCGAAATTCTCAGATACCTGGTCGATCGCCTACCGGTGATGATCACGCCGCGCTGGGTGCACACACCGACGCAACCGATTGCCATCAATGATGTATTGAGTTACCTCATCGAATGTCTCGGCAATCGGTCCACATTCGGACGCACCTTTGATATCGGCGGCCCGGAGGTCGTGAATTATGCCGACCTGATTCGCATTTATGCCCAAGAGGCTGGCCTTCCCAGGCGTTGGGTGGTCCCGGTACCCGTTTTAACCCCGCGACTCAGCGCCCACTGGATACACCTGGTCACACCGGTGCCGGACGATATAGCACTTCCGCTGACAGAGGGGCTCAGCGTTCCGACCACCTGCACCGATACGGCGATTCGGGAAATCATTGATCTGGACCTGACCGACTGCCGCATGGCCATACGAATTGCATTGACTCGGATACTTGAAAAACAGGTCGAAACCTGCTGGTCCGACGCTGGCGACATTCAGTCTCCAGCCTGGGCGGCCTGCGGTGATGCGCACTATGCCGGGGGAACCATTCTCAATTGTGCCTACCGCATTACGATGAAGGTGCCCCCCAAGTCCGTTTGGCAAACCGTCGTCTCCATGGGTGGTGAAAAGGGCTACTACTTCGGCAACGGGCTCTGGCGTCTGCGGGGGCGACTGGACCGTTGGATCGGCGGCGTGGGACTGCGCCGGGGCAGACGCCACCCCGAACAGCTTCAAACGGGTGATGCCCTTGACTTCTGGCGCGTGATGACCATCGAACCGAATCATCGACTCACATTGGTTGCCGAAATGAAAATGCCCGGAGAGGCGCTGCTGGATCTTCAAATAGAATCGCTTGGGAACAACCGATCAGAGTTGCGCATGATATCACGTTTCCTGCCCAGGGGGCTGATGGGTCTGCTCTACTGGTATCTCCTCTACCCTTTCCATGTTTGGCTATTCAGAGGGATGCTCACGGCGATGGCCAGAAGGGCGGGAAGCATCAAAACGGCCCTCCCCGTTCGATTTGATCCAAACATCCGAACCAATTGCACCTTGAAGAGGGTGAATTGATCGCCTTGACGGATGCGGGTTCGGTCACCATGTTCCCCTTCAATCCTAAGTAACAGTTTACAGAAAGGAGCCCGACGATGGAACTCAAGCAATACTTTGCGGATCGAAAAGGTTTTGGCGTATTGTCTACAGCAGATGGTGAAGGCAACGTAGATTCGGCAGTCTACAGCAGGCCTCATGTGATGGAAGACGGCACCATCGCATTTATCATGAACGATCGCCTGTCGCACCACAACCTGCAGTCCAACCCCAAGGCTGCTTATCTCTTTCGAGAGGGAGAAGAGGGATACCGGGGAAAACGTTTCTTCATGACCAAGGTCAAAGAGGAGCAGGATACCGAGTTGCTGAACGAACTGAAACGCCGCGTCTACACATCGGACAAAGCCAAGGCCGAATCCAGATTTCTCGTTTTTTTTCGAATCGATAAGGAATTGCCGCTGATCGGACCCGGCGAGGAGCCGAGGTAACTGTTCATCACCGCTTGCCCGCCTCCGTCATCCGAACATGGTAGGATCGGTTGACGCCGTCAAGCAGTTGGAAAGCATTCACACGGACACAGATCCACGCCAGGTCAGGCTGATCGATCAGGCCAGACAATTGGGGGTGACGGGCGAGCATTTGGCGACGGACCTCTTCGACTTTTTCAGCATGGCCCATCTCAATTGCGCGTCCGGAGATGGTTAATGCGCAAATATTCGGCCGATCGTCCTTGTTTCGTGTATCAACCATCAAACTGACTTGCGGAGTCTGACAGATGTTGCGATATTTTTGAGTCTCTCTGGAGGTAACCAGATAGATCTCAGAGCAGTCGGACGAGCACGAATAGGCCATCAGGGATGTGTGGGGGCCTCCATCCCCGGCAGTGGCCAGAACGCACAGATCGTTCTGATGAATCAAAGCCTTGATCGTATCTATCATCTTAGGAATTCCTTTACACAGATCTGTATTATCGGCATACCCTATCACAGCGATATTTGACTTTAAAGCATTTGGAGGTAAAGATCAGATAAATAAAATGGCCACTACCCCCGTGGCGTGAGAAAATTCACCGACCGACAGGATAAAATAGAGTTCCAGTAAATAATGAAAGGGAAATAGATGCCCGCCGACATTAAGATTGGCATTAGCAGCTGTCTTCTGGGTAACAAGGTACGTTACGACGGGGGACACAAACTGGATCGCTTCCTAAGAGACACGCTCGGGCAATATGTCTCGTTTGTGCCCGTGTGCCCTGAGGTTGAGTGCGGACTGCCGGTCCCCCGACCGAGCATGCGCCTCTCCGGTTCCCCTGACACTCCGCGATTGATCGTAACCAAAACAGGCGTTGATCTGACCGACCAAATGCTCAGTTGGGCGAGAAAGAGAGTGGTTGAACTCGAAAAGGAGAACCTCTGCGGCTATATCTTCAAAAAGGGATCCCCCAGCAGCGGTATGGTCCGCGTCAAGGTCTACAACGAAAAGGGAATACCTTACCAAACTGGCAGCGGCCTATTCGCAAAGGCGTTCATGGACCACTTCCCCCGCATACCGGTCGAAGAGGAGGGGCGTCTTCACGATCCGTTGCTGCGGGAGAATTTCATCGAACGCATCTTCGCCCTGAGGCGCTGGCGAAAGCTATTGTCAGAAAAGCATGGTTTGAAAGATCTGATTGAGTTTCACACCCGCGAGAAACTGCTCCTTCTCTCCCATAGCCCCAACCACTACCGCGCCATGGGAAAGTTGGTTGCAGAAGGCAAGAAGCATCCCGTGAGCGATCTCTACGACGATTACGAAAGCGCCTTTATGGTGGCCCTCTCCCTCAAGGCCACAGTGGCGAAAAACACCAATGTACTGCAGCATATTATGGGGTATTTCAAAAAGGTTCTGAGCAGTGACGAGAAGCAGGAGATGCTGGAGATCATCGAGACTTACCGCGCTGGCCATGTACCCCTGATTGTGCCGATGACGTTGTGCAATCACTATGTGCGTAAATACGAGCAGCCTTATCTGGCACAGCAGACCTACCTGAATCCGCATCCCATTGCGCTGAAGTTGCGCAATCACGTGTAATATGCTGCGATTCGGTCTATGCTGCATCTTCAAAACGGCACCGATCAAGTTTCGCCGGACAACGGCAAAACATGTTCTTGGCATGCCTTATGATAAGCGGCTGCAGAAAATTTCAGCCATCTGCCTGCACAACGCGCAATCTCTTTTATCGGCATTGACCTATTGCAACGATCACAACATCGGGGCATTTCGCATCAACAGTCAAGTCCTTCCACTCAAGACGCACCCCGAAGCAGGATACAAGATCGAGCAACTGCCCGATGGCGATGCCATCGTGACCCTCTTTCGCCGCTGCGGGCGCTTCAGCCGAAAGCACAACATCCGGACGACCTTTCATCCTGACCAGTTCATTGTGCTCAACTCTCCCAACAAGGAGGTCGTGGCACGTTCGATCGCGGATCTTCACTACCATTATGAGGTGGCCAAATGGGTCAATGCGGACGTGATCAATCTTCACGGAGGCGGCGGCTATGGGGATAAGAGAGAAGCGCTGTCACGGCTGACGCGTTCGATCAACTCCCTTTCGAAAGGGATCAAAAAACGGCTGACCCTCGAAAACGACGATCGGGTCTTTACGCCTGAAGACCTTTTGCCCGTTTGCGACACGACCGGTGTGCCGTTGGTGTATGATGTGCACCACCATCGCTGCCTGCCCGACCGGTTGAGCGTGCGCGATGCGACCGATCTGGCACTGCGGACCTGGCAGCGGGAGCCGCTGTTTCATATTTCGAGCCCTGCTGCTCCCTGGGGAACAGGTGGCGGCCGCCCCCACCACGACTATATCGATCCGGAGGACTTTCCATGCGAGTGGCTCGATTTGGACGCGACCGTGGAGATCGAAGCCAAAGCGAAAGAGCTGGCCGTTGAACGGCTGACTGACGATCTTTCCGCACAGATCGTTGCCCGGTGCCATAAAAAGAAAAAAGATAAATGATGCCCCAAGCGACTGTCGAGCAACAACGCATTCACCGACTTAATGAAGCAGCACCGAACAGTAAGGGCAAATATGTCCTGTACTGGATGCAGCAGGCTCAGCGGGTGCATTTTAACCACGCCCTTCATCTGGCCGTGTCACAGGCCAATAATCGTATGTTGCCGGTCCTGGTGGTTTTCGGACTATCACCCGATTACCCCGAGGCCAATTGGCGCCACTTCGCCTTCATGCTCGAAGGGTTGGCCGAGGTAGAACGTTCGCTGTCCGACATGGGGATTGACATGCAGGTGCGCATCGGTTCACCGCCCGAAGTTGCATTAGCTGCCGCCGAAAATGCAGCTCTGGCAGTCTGTGACCGTGGCTATCTGCGCCACCAGCGTCAATGGCGACAGCAGGTGGCCCAAAAAGCCGCCTGCCCGGTGATCGAGGTGGAGAGCGATGCCGTCATTCCGGTGGCCGCCGCTTCAGACAAAGCCGAATTTGCCGCCCGCACCATACGCGGCAAGATCCAACGACAACTGCCCGCACTCTTGAATCCCTTGCCCGTCATCACACCCAGACAAAGGGCCCATGGGCTGTACGATCGACCCGATTTTTCGGTAATCGCCGACCAGCTTAAGGTGGATCGCACTATCCATGCAGTCGCGCCCCTTCTCACTGGGGGCTACTCTCAGGTGCGCCGGCAGTTGGATCATTTCATAGAGGGCCACCTATCTAGCTATACCGAGCGACGAAGCAAACTTGATAGCTGCGCCTCCTCTCATATGAGCCCCTACCTCCATTTCGGACAAATTTCACCTCTGGAAGTCGCGATTGCCATACAGAAGGCCGATGCTCCGATCGAGGCCAGAGAGGCATTTTTGGAAGAGCTGATCGTTCGGCGGGAACTTGCCATCAACCATGTGTGGTTCAATCCGCTATACGATCAGTACAAGGGATTGCCAGCCTGGGCCCGCCGGACCCTGGCGGCTCACCGTTCGGATCCCCGGCAGCCATCTTACAGCTATCGGGAATTGAGCGAAGCCCGAACGCATGACTCCTTCTGGAATGCGGCCATGCGCGAAATGCGTGAGACAGGTTTCATGCCCAACTATATGCGCATGTACTGGGGCAAGAAGATACTTCAATGGCAGTCTACCCCATGGCATGCATTTGCGTCTGCCCTGCGCCTCAACAACACCTACTTCGTGGATGGTCGTGATCCCAACAGCTATGCCGGTGTGGGATGGATATTCGGCCTTCACGACCGTCCTTGGCAGGAGCGCCCTGTATACGGCCAGATCCGGTACATGGCGCGGGCCGGTCTGAAGCGCAAATTCAACATGCAGGCTTACCTCGAAGCCGTGGAACAGCGTATCAGCACGATCAGAAACGACGAACCAACTATCTAGTTTCCGATAAATGCCAATATCTCTGGAGGCTTTCGTTTTGGCGCGGCTGGAATACGATTTGGATATCCTAAAATGATTGGGGCGACAATTTCCAGGTCGTAATCGAGACCCAACTGAGCGCGAAGGCCGGCATCCTGAATGTCGGCCCCCATGTTGATCCAGCAGGTGCCTAATCCGCGCGCCGCGGCCGACATCATCAGATATCCCGCAGCAAGGGCGCAATCCACATGAAGATTTCTGCGCCCTTGCTCGCCGGATACAATAACCAGACATGGGGCGTTGTAAAAAACATTATATGAGGAGTTGCGCAGCACTTGCGCATACTTTGCAATAGGGTCGGCAGGATTACGCTCAATTCGTGCCAGAATGTTCTTTTTGCTCTCTTCGGAGATACGCTCTATGACCGATCTGTCCCGGACAATGGTAAATTTCCAGGGCTGTTCATTACTGGCATTCGGCGCAAGCGTACTCTCCTCTATGAGAGCATGAATCAGATCCGTAGCGACGGGTTTATCTGTGAAGTCTCTTATCGATCGCCTCTCCCTTAGCAATCTGCCGTAACCTGCTATCCGGTCTTCCATATCTTCAACTCCAATGAATATAGTCCTTTATGTTTAGAAATTTATAAATATTAGTTTATCCAGTAGATGAAGAAAAGAACATCATGCTGCCGGATAGTTTATCTCCTTCAAGATGGCCAGAATCGTCTCTTTGCTGGCCGGGGCCTCAAACTGCACCGTCACCGTTTTACCCTGTATATCGCTCTGAACGCTTTTAATACCATCGAGTTCCTGCAGCTCTTTCTCAATCGCTCCGGTACAATGACCGCATGAAATATTGGGGATATGAAAGGTCTCTTTTGTCATTTTTATCTACTCCTATTGTTTGGTCTTGTGTCTTATAGGGCGCTTACCTCAGAATCAAATTCGCAATACCAGATTTTAAGCATCGATGTCCTTCTGTCCAATCCACGAAAAGGTTTGACAAATATAATATTTGGGAATATTTTCCCAAACTATGGGCTAACACACATCTCCCATCGGCTTCCGAACCAATTTAGCGTCTGCACTAAACATTTGACCAAAAAACTTTATATAATTGGAAACGTTGCTAAAATGAGTCATTTTGCCTCGATCCGCAGCGCTGTTATTCAAATCATTACCCCTCTGGTGAGAATATTGCTCCGCAATGGTATTTCATACGGCACGTTCTCCGACATCGCCAAAGAGGTCTACGTGCGTGTTGCTATGCAGGATTTTGCCATCGAGGGGCGCAAGCAAACCATTTCGCGGGTATCGGTGCTGACCGGATTAAACCGCAAGGCGGTCAAAACGATTTTGGAACAGCCTGAGGAAAAATCTATTGATAGTGATGAAGCCTATAACCGTGCCGCACGCGTTATAGCTGGATGGCGCAGAGACACCGAATTCCAGAGCGATCATGGAGCTCCGGCAGACCTGCCCTTCGCCGGCGAAGAAGGCAGTTTCGCTGCACTGGCAAAAAAGTACAGTGGCGACATTCCTGCCCGCGCAGTTCTTGACGAGATGATTCGTGTGGAGGCTGCTGAAAAAATGGAAAACGGTAATATCAGATTGCTTGTGAGAGCCTATCTCCCCACCAATGACACCAGTATGAAACTGCACATTCTCGGTACCGATGTGGCTCGATTGATTGCAACCATTGGACATAATCTTGAATCACCGCGATCCAATGTTTTTCTTCAGCGTACCGTCGCCTATGACAACCTTCCAAAGGAGGCATTGGAGCCTTTTCTACGTCTGGCCACCAATAAGTCTCAAGCGCTTCTGGAGCTGTTGGACCAACAGCTTTCCGAAAAAGATCGCGACAATCATCCCGAGATCGAAGGCACTGGCCGCTACGCTGCCGGTGTCGGCATCTATTTCTTTCAGGAGCCTATGAACCATGAATCCTAACATAATTTATAGAAACAGGCCGGTCTCAAACGTTATCCTGGCCATTATGGTCATGGCAATGCCGCTACTGCTGAGTTGCGGCAGCAGTTCCGACGACACGGTCGCCAGCGGCGGAATCGGCGGCACAGGCGCAACGGCAGGTCTGGTTTCCGATTATGGCAGCATCTTTGTAAACGGGGTGGAGTTTGACACCAGCGACGCCGATATCGTTGTCGAAGGTGAGTGGGTTGGTTACGGCGACGAAGCGGCCCATACCCATCTTCCGATCGGACAGGCGGTTGTCGTTCAAGGTGACCTGTTGAATGAAATAACCGGTTCAGCCATACAAGTTGACGCCTATCACCGCGTCCAGGGACCCATCGCTCAAATCGAAATCATCGACAGCAACACACGCCAACTCACTATCCTTGGCCAAACCATCTTTGTCGACCAGGAGACCGCCATATCAGGCACTTCAATGGGGGACCTTACACCGGATCTGGTATTGAGGGTAAGCGGCGTGGTGGATGAGGCCGACGCGATCCATGCCGGGCTCATCACAGTTCAGCCGGAAGGCAGTCAACTTTCGCTTAAAGGCACATTGCAACATCTCGATCTCCAAGAACAGACCTTTACGATCAACGACCAGCTGGTTGACTACTCGCAATGTCAACCAGCGCCGGACGTGTCGTCGCTGGAAGAGCAATCGGTCTCTGTCAAAGGAGAGCTTGATAATACAACGCTGATGGCCCAATCCGTCTCTCGCTTTGATACGGCGCGCTTTGAATCCCTGAACGAGTTCAGCATCGATGGATTTCTCCAGGGGCCTATCGCTCTCAATCGATGGCAGCTGGGGACCTACCAGGTGGAACTCGATGCGGCGACGCTGTTCGAAGGTGTGCTCGCCGAAGATCTCACCGAAGGTGTCCGTGTTCAACTGCACGGCCAGTTGCGCAATCGCATCCTGCTTGTCAATCGGACGAGGGCGACGACGCGCGTCTGGCTCGAATCGACCATCGCCTCGCTCGATGTGGATCAGGAAACGATCATCCTGGAAGGTATGAACGCGTTGACAATCCATACCAACCGCCTCACCCGAATCCGCGGAGATGCAGGTCAATTCTCCGACTTCCAGCTTGGAGATCATGTGCGCGTATATGCACAAGCCTTGGATGATCAGTCAGTTATCGCTATTTTTATCTTCGAAACCACCGCTGCACCCCTTGAAGATCGCTTCCGCATTCAGGGACCTGTCACCCGGGTTGCTGATCCTTTGTTTGACATATCTGGCGTGGAGATCGACAGCAGCGCCAACGTGGGTATCGCGTTTTTAGATATAGAGGATCAACCCATCACCCAAAATGAATTCATTAATGCCCTGAGCACCGAATCGAGAGTGCATGCCAAAGGGCAGTGGATTAGCGGCATCATCGTTTATGAAGAGATGGCAATCGTTCATTAGTGTTGTTTTTATAACAAGGGTAAAATGAGGGAGGAAAAATGAAGACAAAAACATTGTTGGCCGTGGTATTGGCTATGGCGCTTATGCTGCCTTTTACCGGCTGCGGAGGCGGTGGCAGCGACAGCAGTTCAACAGTTGATGCAAGCGGAACCGGTGACACCGGCACTGTGGCGCTCATGCTGACGGACGGGCCGACGGATGATTTTGATCACATTTGGATCACCGTCAGCAAAGCTGCGCTGCTAAGCGAGGGGGGTGAATCCCATGTCGTTATATTCGATCCTGATGAGCCGGTGGAATACGATCTGCTTAACCTAAGACCGGAAGATGATGAGGATGCAGGCGAATTAATAGCCGTGGAAGATGTGCCGGCCGGTTTATATGCCAAAATCCGGTTGGAGGTGGAGGCTGTGCGCGGCGTAACCGTTCAGCCGGACGGCAGCACCAAAGAGACCCCATTTAAATTATCCAGCGGAAAGATCGATCTCAATCCCCGCGGCCAGTTCTATGTAGAGGCAAACACCACCATAGCCATCACGCTTGATATCGACTGTGACAAATCGATCCACATTTCAGGGAACCATATCAACTTCCGGCCGGTCGTCTTCGTGGACATCGAATCGGCGGCCCAACTCGAGCGCTGCCCCCGTTTTCTGCACGGTACCATTTCCTCCCTCACTTATGGGGAGGACGGAGAGACGGTTGTCGGTTTTGAGTTGAACCTGCTCAACAGCGGCAAGACGATCAAGGTGAATATCGATGCAAGCACCGTCATCGTCGACGACAGCGGTGCCGTGATAGATCCCCAGTCCCTGGCCGTCGACGACACAGTTTTTGTGCGGGCCGAGCTGCTCTCGGAGGGCTTGCTGGCCAGCCTCGTCGTTGTTGGCAATGTTGACCGCGTTGCCGGAGTCGTGGATCAAGCGGTCACAGACAACCAATTTGTGCTGGATCTATACCTCGGCATTGAGGACGACGAGCAGATTGTAGAGCTGATCCCCGATACAACCCTGATTCTATGGGGATGCAATGAGGTGGTGACACCTGAAGCGATCCAACCCGGCATGCGTGCACGGGTGATTGGGAAAACCCAGGACGATGGCTCAATCGTCGCTCTCGTTGTACTGCTGAGCCCCCGCTACATTACAGGGCAGCTTGAATCTGTTGAAGCAACTGAAGGAGGATACCAGTTGAGCATCAACGTCGCGAATGCCGATGAAGCGCCGGATCTTCTTTCAATGTCTCTGTCGGCCGATGCCCCCATTAACGTAAAGTTCGACGGGCCGCTCAGCGGAGATGAACTGATGGCGCTGGTCGAATGCGAAGCTCGTTCAGTACTGGTCTCTATTGATCGCGCCGTTCCGCCGCCGTTGACGGCTACCAAGGTGACCGTCCTGCCTGAGCCGTTGCTGGCCACGGTGCTTAAAGTCAATCCGGATGAAGGCCAAATCCTGACCGACCAGGGTTTGATAGCAATAGGCGATCAGGCGCAAATCTTCGACCTCGTCTCGACGAGCCATCTGATGGCCGAATTTTCCGACATCTCCGAGGAGGATCTGCTTTTTCTCTACGGACTTTACCAGTGCGAACCGGAGGAGGCATCTTTCCTTGCCCACGTGGTGCTGATCATGCCTTCTCTTGCCCCAACCGAAGATTAAATCACCCATAAAAATGCCCCCTGGCAAGAATATCGTGCCAGGGGGCAACCATTTCATCCTCGTCTTGAAAACAATGCCCAGCGCTATTCGATCAATGTCCTTTAATTGATGGTAAAGAGTACCGGGCCATTGTCGCTCCCGCGTCGGATTCGCTCCAGCTCCTCTAAATACCTGAGATGGGCGATCGCCTCACCTGTGGCAAACCACTTTTGCGCAATGGGAAACGCTTCCCACGAATCGCATTTGATGTCCCAGGTCATACGGGCAGCCACATCGTAGGCGCTCAAGGAATCTTCTTGAAGAATATTCAGGATCTCATCGCATCTGTGCCGGTGGTGCTCCTTCAACTCATCAACTCTCGCTCTATGGTTTTCGATGATCCGCCGGTGGCCAGGCAGAACCAGCTCTATGTCCAGATCGATTACGCGATCCAGGCTCTCCAGATAGCTGCCTAAGGGATCTTGCTCGTCGGACCAGCACTGAATATTGGGGGTAATATCGATCAAAATGTGATCTCCGGCCACGAAAATCTTTTTCTCCCTCTCGTAGAGGCATGTGTGCCCCACCGTATGCCCAGGCGTATGGACGCACTCGAAACGATACGCACCGGCCTCGATGATGTCCCCGTCATTGAGCATGCGCATGTCCGGAACCCACTCTGAACTGTGCTTGTAACCAGGATGCTGTTCAATAGCCTTGCGCAGCTGTCCCTCCGGGAATCCATGTTGTCCGGCATAGGAAAGCATGGGTTCCCACCACCCTTTGGCTTCAATGATCTCAGCATCCGGACGATTAAAAAAAACGCCGCTCGTTTCAGTGACCAATTTCGATACCAATCCGAAATGGTCTGCGTGGAGGTGGGTGATAAAAAAATCAGTCCTTTCGAGTTCGACACCAATCTCCTTCAGGCCATCGGTCAGGGCGTCATAGCACTCCTTCCGATTCAGTCCCGTGTCGATAACCAGATGTCGATCATCGGAACGCACCACGTAGGAGTTGAGGTATTTGAGCGGGCTGTTGGGAAGGGGCACCTGGATAAGAAACAGGTTGGGACGCAATTCTTGAACCATGGTCGCTTTCACTCCTTTTTGGAAAGTATCTGTGGATCCAGACGAACCTCATACGCTTATTTTGGCTTTTACTCCAAGAAAATACTTGTTTGAAGCACGATCACTCGAAGACGATTTCATCCACCGCATCAGACTCCTGGGCATCCTTGGACCACTCCCTGGGCGTCGTTTGCTGATTCGTCATCTGGAACTCCTTATACCACTCGGCGGCTGTAATCATGGCCATCACTTCGTTGGTACCGGTCCAGATGGATGCCAAGCGCAGATCGCGCACGATGCGCTCGACCGGGAAGACATTGGTGTAACCGATCCCCCCCATCACCTGCATGGCATGATGGGCAGCGGCCTGACACGATTCAGTGACAAACTTCTTGGTTTCCGAAACCATGCGGCGAATGCGATGAGGCTCGATACCCTCATCCACGGCACGCGCAGTTGCATATACCATTGAACGTCCCGCATCGAGCAGCGTGGCCGCCTCTGCCACCTGAAAACTGACCCCCTGGAACTGGTTGATGGTCTGGCCGAACGCCTTGCGCCGTGTGGTGTAGGCCGTGGCGACTTCCAGGGCCGGTCGGGCCGCCCCTAAAGTCATGGCAGCCGTTCCCAACCGCTCGGGAATCATCATGGTATTGAACACCGCATAGGCGCCGTTGAGCTTGCCGACGACATTCTCTTTGGGAACCTTGACATCGCGAAAGACCAGCCGACCTGCCCCACCGCCACGGCACCCCATCAGGCCGTATAGGTATTCGGTTTCAACCCCGGGCCCGCGATCGACGATGAAGCAGGTCAACGCCTTGTGCGGTTCCGCTGTGGGATCGGTGCGAGCGTAAACCAGAAAGAAATCAGCCCCTTCGGCCCCCACGATGAATCGCTTCTGACCGTTCATGATGAAATGATCGCCCCGATCTTCGGCAATTGTGGTGGTGCCGAAAAAATCCGATCCCCCCCTTGGTTCGGTAAGACATTCGGCAGCAAAAAGGTCTCCCTGGAGCAGCGGGCTGACATACTTCTCCTTTTGTGCATCCGTACCGTGAAGAACGATGGCATCGCAGACCAGCTCCGCACCGACCCCGAAGACGCACGCAAAGATATACCCAAGGGTACCCACCTCTTCCATCGCCATGCAGGTGGCCACCCAATCCATATCGCGCCCGCCCCACTTTGCAGGGTAACGGCAACCAAGCAGATTTCGCCGGCCAGCCTCATGAAGAAACGCCTTGGGGAATTGGATCTTATCCTGATCCATCTCGAGAATCATTTCACGGGGGACCCATTTGACCAGTTCACGAATCTCATCTCTGAACGACAAAGCTTCCGGGGAAAGTAAGAAGTCAAACATAACCGTTCTCCTCAAAGGTATCGGAAGGGTTAAATAATGGTTTGGGTGCCCCTGTCGGGCGCCGGGCAGACTGCATCACACCCTTGGGCAGGGGGATATGGATGCCATGAAAAAAACAAGGCGATCGCCTTTTCGCATGGGCAATGGCGACCGCCTTGATGACCATAACTAAATTCAGGTTTATGCCCTATTTATCTAAATGATCGCGGATGGTCTTGATGAGGAGCTTTATTTCATCATCAGTAAGCTGGCCCTCTTTTTTAAAAATCAGCTTGCCCGATTTATCAAAAGCCAACACATCGCTATTTTCGTCGGCGATGCCCCACTCCTTGACCAACGCTTTGTCGTAATCACGGACATAGATGGTACTGGTATAGATCTTCTGCTTTTTCTTTAGGCTTGAAGAGATGGCAAAATTGGGAAGCCAGGTTGCTGCCATGTTGATAATACCGTAGGACTGGTACTTTTCCAGTGGAAAAGCTTCGGCCTTCAGGGCTTCGCTGGCCGGATTGTTCAAGTCCTTTTCGTCCGGATCCACATAGAAAAGGATGGAAACTTTACCGGTGAGTTCAGAGCTGCTCCAAGGCGTTCCATCCAGCCGTCCGCCAGCGTCGTCCTTGAGGGTGACGGTCTTCGGAATCTCACCGATTTTCAAATTCGCCAAAGCGTTTTGTGCAAAAAGACAGAGCGACACCAGAACCAATATGCTTAGCACTCTTCTCATCCGTTCCTCCTCGCTATATGTTGTTTGATCCGAACGTTGCCAGACACATCAGGGATATTCTCATCTGATTAGACGGTGGCCCTTGATATCATTCCAAAGCATAGTACCGGCCGTATCGAGATGAGGAAAATCCCGGTCGCGACATTAAATGGGCACCCCGGGCGCATTGAGCAGCGGTGCCAAAAGTACGGCCCCATCGATGACGATCTCGGTTCCGGTGGTGTAGTTGGAGGCATCGGAGGCGAAATAGATGGAGGCGCCAACGATATCGTCAGGTTCGCCGATACGCCCCATGGGTACGATTTTGCCCGCCTTGGCTTTGGCCTTGGCTGCCTCTTCGGGTGAAAAATCGATCCAATGGGAGTCCATCATCTTGGTGTGGATGGGGCC
Organism: uncultured Desulfatitalea sp.; assembly: GCA_963668675.2. Taxonomy (GTDB): domain Bacteria; phylum Desulfobacterota; class Desulfobacteria; order Desulfobacterales; family Desulfosarcinaceae; genus Desulfatitalea. Next base: position 1,255,558 of record CAXXMB010000001.1, read on the forward strand.
CGGAGCGATGGTATTGACCTGAATATTGAATTCAGCCAGTTCGGAAGCAAAAGCCTTGGTAATCATGCGTACGCCGGCTTTTGAAATCGAATAGATACTCACCGTCCGTTCCGGATGAAATCCGTCGATGGAGGCGATATTGATAATTTTACCGCCGCCCTGCTCTTTCATCACCCTGGCTGCTGCCTGACTGATAAAGTAGAGTCCCTTCATGTTCAAATTCATGATGGTCTCCCAAAGCCGCTCCTCTGAATCGAGCACAGAGGCCATGGCGGGGCTCGCGCCGGCATTGTTGACCAAAATATCGATCCGTCCAAACGTCTTCATAACCGTATCGATCATTTCCCGGATGCCTTCCATCTTTCCCAAATGGGCCTGGATGGGCAGTGCCTCGCCTCCGAACGATTTGATCTGCTTGGCGGTATCTTCCAAATCTGCAATTTTTCGACTGGTGATCGCTACTTTCGCCCCGGCTTTGGCGTATCCCATAGCAATGGCCTGACCGATACCACGGCCACCACCGGTGACGACGGCGACCTTCCCTTCCAATGAGAACCTGGACAATTCGAACATGGACTTTTCCTTCCTGTTGGATTGAAAGATAAGGAGTTAGGTGGTTAAATAATCCACTGCGTTTTTAAACATTTTCACACCCGGAGTGACACCGTGGGGGGCCTCGCACTCTCCGCGCTTGACCCGCTCTCTCAAACGGGTCCACTCAGGATGGTTGGTCCAATGATTGTAGGCCTCCGGATGCGGCATGAGGCCAAACACCCGTCCTGTAGGATCGCAAATGCCGGCAATATCATCCATGGAGCCGTTGGGGTTGAAAGGGAACTTACCCCCTGCGGGCTGACCGTCCTGGGTTGCATAGCGCAGAACGATCTGCTGGTTGGATTGCAATTGCCGGTAGGTCTCGGCATCCGTGAAGAACTTCCCCTCTCCGTGTCGGATGGGCAGTTCAAGCTGATCGATCCCTTTGGTGAAGATGCATGCAGAACTCTTCTCTGTAGCCAGATAGACCCAGTCATCCCGGAAGTTACCGCAATCGTTGTAGGTCAAAGCGACCGAACGTTGAGTGTAATTTCCATCCAGCCCTGGCAGTAATCCCAGGTTGACCAGACATTGGAACCCGTTGCAGATTCCTATGACCAGGTTTCCCTGATCGATGAAGCGCAGCAACCGGTCGCCGATGTTGTTTTTAAGGCGGACCGCCTGAATGACCCCGGCGCCATGATCGTCACCCCAGCTGAACCCGCCGATAAACGCCATGATTTGGAATGGATCTAGGCTCACCGATCCGTCGATGAGTGAGTTGATGTGCACACGCTGGGCCTGGGCGCCCGCCTGCTCGAAAGCGTAAGCGGTTTCCATATCGCAGTTCAGGCCATATCCGGTCAGTACGAGGGCTTTGGGTTGGGTCATATGAGATCACCAAATGTGCTTTGCCAGGCCGCTTTGAGCTCCGGCACGGTTAATTCAATTATGGGGTTTGCATCCATCTGAATCTTGAGCAGGGGCGCTTCGGTCACCCGGCCGACACATCCAATGGGGACGCCTTGAAAAATCTCTTCAGCGGCGTGACGATCCCTCGGCGCGACGGTAACGATAAACCGTCCCGCAGATTCCGAATAGAGGCGCCGATCACTTCTCAAATCTTGTTCCGCAGGCACCTTTGAGAGATCCACCTCCATGCCCAACCCACCGGCCATGGCGGTCATGGCCAAATGGACACCCAATCCGCCTCTGTAGACACCATGCACCGAGGCGGTTAGATCTGACAGAATGGCCTGATGCACCTTTCGGTAACACTTCATATTCGCTTTACTATCCACCTTGGGGACATTGCATCCGACGGTGTGAAACATGTCGTAGTACTCAGACGCACCAAGTTCATCTCGGGTTAGGCCAATCACATAAATCAGGTCCCCGGGAATCTTCGGATCAAGGGTCGCACACGAGGCGATATCGGCGATAACGCTGGTGGCTGAAAACTGCAGGCTCTCCAGCGCCGATACCTTTCGGGTTTCACCATAGCGCCCGGTCAGGTGTCCATCGACATACATGCTGTCTTTGCCGGAAAGCAGCGGGATTTCATATGCCAGGCATATATCCCGCAAGGCACTGCACGACCGGACCAGTTGGGCGGCTTTAAAGCGACCGTCAGGATTCTTCTCCGGATCGTATTGAATCGTTGGCCAGCAGAAATTGTCCACCCCGCCGATATGGTCCGGATCACCGCCCACAGCGATCAATCGCCTGACGGCCTCGTCAATGGTGCAGGCGCTCATGTGGTAAGCGTCGATTCGCGAGTAGAACGGAAGCAGGGCCTGTGAAAATGCCAGCCCGCGATCCGAATCGAGAACGGGGCGCAATACGGCGGCATCCCCGGTCACATCGCGTCCGCTGCCCAACAGGGGTTTGATGACGCTGGTGCCCTGAACCTCATGATCGTATTGGCGGCTGATCCAGGCTTTGGAGCAGATGTTGGGCCTGGCCAGCATGTCCAGCAGGAGTCGATTGTGGTCACTCGGTTCACCGATGACCGGTTCAAAAAGGCCTCGGTCTTTGGGCGGGATCCATTCAGCGTCGAACTGCCACTGAGGGAACCCGGCCGTGAGAAGATCGAGATCCACGTAAGCACACGGTTTGCCTTCGTATGTGATGTGAAGCTTGCCCGTATCCGTGTATCGGCCAATCACCGTGCTTTCGACAGCATGTTTGGCTGAGAGCTCGAAAAAGCGCTTTTCGTTCTCCGGTGCGATGGCCACGGTCATGCGTTCCTGGGATTCCGAAATCCATATCTCCCATTGATCCAGCCCGTCGTATTTGAGCGGAACCTTCTCAAGCTCGATTTCGCACCCATTGGAACAGAGCGCGCTTTCACCGATTGAACTGGACAGACCACCGCCGCCATTATCGGTAATAAAACGAATTAAGCCTTCATCGCGCGCCTCGAGCAGAAAGTCGTGCATCTTTTTCTGCGTATACGGATCGCCGATTTGAACATGTCCAGCGGGTGTGTGTTCGGAAAACGTCTCCGAAGAAGCCGTAACCCCGTGGATGCCGTCTTTACCCACCCGACCGCCGCACATGATGGCCAGGTCGCCGGGCAGGATCGTCTTCTCTTCCGATGGTGCGCCATGGACCTGGGCCGGCATGAGGCCCAGGGCAGTGACATAGACCAGGCATTTGCCCATGTAGCCGTGATCGAAGAGAACCTGTCCGCATGGTGTGGGGATGCCGCTCTTGTTTCCTCCGTCACGCACACCTTCTATAATACCGTCCAGGAGCCTGCGTGGGTGCAGATGGGGCGCCAGATCTCCGTCATAATCCCTGGGCCCGACACAAAACCCATAGCTGCCCATGATCAGTCGTGAGCCGAGTCCGGTGCCCATCGGGTCCCGGTAGATACCGACAATTCCGGTTATGGCGCCACCGTAAGCCTCCATGTTGGAGGGGGAGTTGTGAGTCTCGCCGGTGATTGTGTAGTAGGTCTCTTCATCGAAGCGGCCCACCCCGGCATTATCCCACAACACCGAGGCGACCCACGACTTCTTCTCCTTCAGGGCGAGGGTCGGTGCTTCGATACAGGTTTTAAACAGACTGTTGATGGTCTCGGTTTCATCCTTGGCCACATCGGTGTAGTGGAAAAGTCCTCGGAAAGTGTTATGGTTGCAATGATCGCTGCGTGCCTGGGAGATATACTCCAGCTCAACATCCGTCGGCTCGTCCAGTCCGACCGCGGCTCTCTGGGCCCTCACCGACTCGTCCAGAAAATAGTTTCGGATGATGGGAATGTCATTGGGGTTGAGGGCCAGGTTGCGCTCCACACTTAGGCGCTGAAGGGTTTCGTCGCTGTCAATGGAGAGCGCTGAGACTGTGGGCGTGTGGTCTAGGCGCACTTTGGGGATAATGAAACCCACGCCTTGGTCCGGGTCCCATTCGTCGGCGCTGTATATCTTCCACTGCTGGATGATGTCGTTTGCCAGGAGTTGGGAGGCTATCTTCCTCACATCCTCCCGAGACAATTCCGAACCCTTGAGGCAGAAACGCTTTGAGGTGTAGACCGATTCATCCGGTCCAAATTTTATTCCCAGAAGATCTTCCATGGCCTCTACCGCCGTGGCACCAGCGTTATCGCGAACGCCTGGACGAAACCCGATCCAGACGATCCAGTCGGCATCGATGGTCACGGGGCGCAGAGACGAAATCTGGGTGACCGGATTGGTGAACACCTCGTTGCGAACCAGGTTGCACTGATCTTCGGTCAGCGCCGCATCAATAGTGACGATGTGAATCGTGCGGACGCTTTCAACTTCAAGGCCAAAGTAGTCGCGCGCTTTACGCAACAGCCCCTCTCCTTCGGCATCCAGCATCTTTGGCTTCAAGGTTATTTCGATACGGTTCGGCATGATGGAAGTCCTATCTTTGTTCAGTGGCCGCCCGGCAAGGTCACCATGCGGTTCATGGGAGACGTGGCAAATGCTGACCGGGCAGGCACTATCTGAACCAGGTAATCACAATGTCGTTGTAGAAGACAAATATCATCAACAGAAGCAGTAAAAACATTCCCACCTGTTGGGCGGTCTCGCGCATCCGCAAACTCACCGGTTTGCGCTGAACCGCCTCAATGGCGAAAAAGAGCAGGTGGCCGCCGTCGAGCACCGGAATGGGCAGCAGGTTGATCACCGCCAGATTGACACTGATGATAGCGATGAAATAGAGCCACGCCAGAAAGCCCTCCTCGGCTTGCTGATCGGCCAGCAGCGCAATCCGGATCGGCCCTCCGATCGCCTCCGTCGGTACCTTGCGCTCAACGAGCTTGACAAAAAAGTAACCGGTGGCCTTGACCACATTCCACGTCTGTTTGCCTCCCTTGGTTAGTGCGCCCAAAAGCCCGATGTCAAGGGTTATCTGGTCCTCCTCCGGGATGGTGATCCCGGCGCGCTGGATACCGATGCGGTAGACGCTCTCTTTGACGCCCATCGCATTCTTCTCCTGCACCTCCTCGGGTTTGATTTCGAATTCAAATGTTTCATTGCCCCGCAGGACTTTGAATAGGAGCGGTCGACCCTTGGAGGATGAGACGATCTCCTGCATGGTCTCCCACCGCTCTATGGGCTGACCATCTATGGCGGTGATCAGATCACCCTCTTGCATGCCGGCCTTTTCGGCCGGCTTACCTTTAATCGTTTTGTCGACGACGGCACTGGGTTCGGTATATCCCTCTATGCCCAAGTCATAATAGGTGATGTCGTCGCCGTAGACATCCTTGGCACCGGTCTGCTTGGGTTTGATCCTGAAGGTGAGCGACTCGCCATTTCGCGTGACCTGTAACGTGAGTAATTCCCCCTGGCTCTTGTCCAGAATCTCATCGATGCCTCGCCAGGAGTCGACCTGAGCACCATCAATCGCCTCGATGAAATCACCCGTCTGCAATCCTGCCTGGTAAGCCGAGCTCTCTTTGTCTATGCTCCGGATGACCGGACGGATGCTCGGCAAACCGGCGAAATAGATTCCAAAGGTAAAAATAAGTATGGCCAGCAATACATTGAACAGAGGTCCTGCGGCAACGATCAGGCTGCGCGGAAGGACAGCTTTGTGGTTGAAAGCGAAGGGGATGTCTTCGGGCGGCAGGGGGGAATCGGGCTCCTCTCCCACCATCTTGACATAACCGCCGAGCGGGAACAGAGAGACCCGGTAATCGGTGCGCCCGACCTTTTTACCAAAAAGCCTTGGACCGAAACCGAGGGAGAACTTTTCCACCCCGACACCGAAAAGTCTCGCGACGAGAAAGTGTCCCAGTTCATGGAAAAAAATGAGGATGCCCAAAACGACGATGAAATTGAGGAAAGTACTCATAAGATGCCGTCATCCTAGTGGGGTTGTATCGAATCGTTGAACGGCACGAAGGCGCTGTCTGGATGATGAACTTGCCGCCCTCGACCGTTTCGGCGAATGGTCGGACCGCCTTACGCTATTATGAATCGGCGAATCCGATAACTTATAGCAACGCATTGTATTAGATTGTGGCCAACTCTTCAACCTTACTCTGCGACTTATGACGAGACCATTGGTCTGCAGCTAAAATGTCATCCAGACCGGGCGCTTGATCGACGGAATGTTCAGCCATCGTTTTCTCGATAATCACAGAAATGTCGTTGAAACGAATACGTCCTCCAAGAAATGCAGATACCGCAATCTCATTGGCGGCATTCATGACCGACGGAAGCGTACCGCCCTGCTTTAGGGCATCGAAGGCCAGCCTCAGGCACGGAAACTTGCTGAAGTTGGGGGATTCAAATGTAAGCGTATGAATGGCGACCAGATCGGGTAGCGGTTGTCTCAACTCGAGCCGGTGCGGATGCGAGAGGGCGTAGGCGATTGCACCCTGCATATCCGGAATCCCCAACTGAGCGATGATCGATCCATCACAGAAGGCGACCATGGAATGGACGATACTCTGGGGGTGCACCACCACTTCAATCTGTTCCGGGGAGAGGTCGAAAAGCCACTTGGCCTCGATCACCTCCAGTCCCTTGTTCATCAACGTCGCAGAATCGATCGTAATTTTGGCGCCCATTGACCAGTTGGGATGTTTGAGGGCCTGGGCCGGCTCTATCTCTATAAATTTTTCGGCCGGTGTCTCTCTAAAGGGGCCGCCCGACGCGGTCAAAATTATCTTTTCCACCTCCGGTCGCCGCTGCCCCTGAAGGCACTGAAAGATCGCGCTGTGCTCGCTATCGACAGGAAGCAGTCTCACGCCCTTCTCGGAGACCGCTTTCATCACAACGGCACCAGCCATGACCAGCGTCTCCTTGTTGGCCAGGGCAATATCCTTTCCAGCCTCAATGGCCGCAAGTGTGGGGACCAATCCGGCAGCACCGACCATGGCCCCAACCACCATGTCGACGCCATCCAAGGTTGCAGCCGCTTTGTATCCATTTGAACCGCACAGGATTTCTGCCCTGCACCCCGACCCCAATCGCTTCTTCAGCCGGTCAGCCGTCTCCTCATCCCCCACCACAGCCAATTCCGGATCGAACGCCTCGATCTGCTCCGCCAGCAGCGCTACATTGCCCTTGGCGGTCAATGCCCTGACGGCAAACTGATTACGAAATTGGTCGACAATTTTAAGGGTACTCTGACCGATGGAGCCTGTGGCACCAAGTATGGAGAGGGAGATCATGGCAGTAGAAAATCCTTGAGCAGGAAGGCGATGGGCGTGGCAAAAAGCAATGCATCGATTCGATCCAGAAATCCGCCGTGCCCCGGTAGCAGACCGCCTGAATCCTTCACACCTGCCGCCCGCTTAAACTCTGATTCGAACAGATCCCCGGCTTGACCGACGACTCCGATAACGAGAGCGAAAAGGATGCCCATTGGCAAGGGTAAAAATGGCATGAAAATCGATTGGTAAAGGGTGCCAATGCAAACGTTGGCGGCCAATCCGCCGAGTGATCCTTCGATGGTCTTTTTGGGGCTGACCGCCGGACACAGTTTATGTTTTCCAAAATAGGTACCCACGTAAAACGCACCCGTGTCCCCGGCCGAAACGACCAGCAGCAGCCAAAATATCCAATGGATGCCATTTCCGCCATCGTATAGCGGCACCATGAATGAGAGCAACAGAGGGATATACAACAGGCCGAAAACCTGCTTGAGAACAACCGACGGCGCATCCTGGGACAATCTGAAGCGAAAGATGGAGAGAAAGGCAGCGCCGATGAGGTGCACGATTAAAATGGCAAAACCGGCGCGCAAGGTTTGATAGTGAAAAGAGAGAACGATAGCGACGCCTGCAGTATAGCTCCAAAGCTGAAAAGGCAGCGGCAAAGACGGCGACAGGCCGGAGAAGACGATCCGAAAATACTCCCACAGGGAGATGGTGCTTACGGCGATGATGGCCAGGGTAAAGAGGCTCGCCCCGCCTTTGAGGATCAGAAAAAGGAGCAGCGGCAAAGCAACGAGTGCGGTTATCCATCGTTTCCAGTGCATAGGTCACTCTCACCATTCCAATGGGATCGCTGATACCCCCTGCCGATGCGTGGGGCGTCCGTCATTACTGCTTTACGTTTCCAAAACGCCTGTCGCGCTGCTGGTACTCTTTAAAAATGGTAATCAGCTCTTCCCGGGTAAAATCAGGCCAGAGTGTTGGGGTGACGAACAGCTCACTGTATGCCAATTGCCAGAGCAGAAAATTGCTGATGCGCATCTCCCCACTGGTTCGAATCATGAGATCCGGATCAGGCATATTTCGAGTATAGAGATGATCCGCCACAACCGATTCATCAATATCCTCAAGCGCCAATTCACCGGACACCGCTTTGGCACTGATCTCCTTTACCATCTCTGTGATTTCCGTCCTCCCGCCATAGCTGAGCGCCAGGTTGAGATTCATCCCCTCGCTATCGGCCGTAGCAGCGCAAACCCGTTCAATGATGGCGCGAACGTCTTGCGGCAGCCGGTGCAATTGACCGATGGTGCTCAGGCGGATTTGATGCTTCAACAGCTCCGGCTCCTCCTCGGCAAGGAATCTTTTCAACAATCCCATCAGCGCTTTTACTTCGCCTGCCGGGCGATTCCAGTTTTCAGTGGAGAAGGCGTATAGGGTGAGGGCGGGGATTTTAAATTCGCGGCAAGTTTTAACGACGGTTCTGACGGTTTCAACGCCCTTTTCATGTCCCTTGACGCGGTTCATCAAGCGTTTTTTGGCCCATCGGCCATTTCCATCCATGATAATGGCCACGTGCCTGGGCAATTGAGCGACATCCAATTTCTCAGCTTGAGAGGCGTTAGAACTCAAGAATCTCTTTCTCTTTGGCTTTGAATATCTCGTCTATCTGTTTGATGTAGTCATCGGTAATTTTCTGTATCTCATCCTGGGCTTTGAAGGCGTCATCTTCTGAAATGTCGCCGTCCTTTTTGAAGCCCTTGATCAGTTCGTTGGAGTCTCTGCGAATGTTTCGAACGCCGACCTTGTGTTCTTCACTGGTTTTATGAACGAGCTTAACCAGCTCCTTGCGACGCTCTTCGGTCAAAGGCGGAATGGCGATACGGATCAATTTGCCGTCATTGGATGGCGTGAGTCCGAGGTCGGATTTGAGGATGGCCTTTTCAATGTCCTTGATAACCGTCACGTCCCACGGCTGGATGGTAATCAAGCGGCTTTCAGGAACCGCAACTGTGGCCATCTGGTTGATTGGCGTCGGGGTGCCGTAGTAGTCAACCCTGATGCCATCCAGAAGGGATGCCGAGGCCCTGCCGGTGCGAATCCGCTTCAGCTCGAAGTTCAGGGCGGTGATGGTTTTAGCCATCCGGTCACGGGTTTCCTGATAGGTTTCTTCAATCATACTCACCTCTGTGGCGGTTTACACGGTTAACCGAAGTCCCCTGACATGGCCAGTTCCATATAAACGAAAGGTCGCTTCACCTGCTCCTTTTAACAGCTGGCAGATAGAGCTACGATCCTTTCTTATCACAACCCAGACAAGACAAGGTCAATTGCCGATCTGGGTACCCACACGATCGCCGCAGACGACCTGATATATATTACCGGCCTTTTTAAGATCAAAAACGACCAAAGGCAGATCGTTGTCCATGGCAAGGGAGATGGCGGTCATGTCCATCACTCTGAGCTGCTTCTCGAGCACCTGCATGTATGAGATGGACGCTATAAAAGTCGCATTGGGATCAGTCGCCGGATCGGCATCGTAAAGCCCGTCGACCTTGGTTGCCTTCAAGAGCACCTGGGCGTGGATCTCCTGGGCGCGAAGTACAGCGGCTGTATCGGTAGTAAAATAAGGATTTCCCGTTCCCGCAGCAAAGATGACCACCCTGCCCTTTTCCAGATGGCGGAGAGCCCTTCTCAAAATATAGGGCTCGGCAACCTCGTGCATGGAAATTGCCGTCTGAATCCGGGTTTGTATGCCTCTTTTTTCAAGCGCATCCTGCAAGGCCAGACTGTTGATGACAGTGGCCAGCATGCCCATGTGGTCGGCTGATGTTCTCTCCATACCGAACGAAGTGGCCTTGACTCCCCTGAAGATATTGCCGCCCCCCACGACAATGGCCATTTGCACACCCTTGTCGTAGGGCTCTTTTATCTCTTCGGCAACATAGGAGAGCATCTCTGGTGCGATGCCAAAGCTCTGATCTCCCATCAGTGCTTCACCACTCAATTTCAGCAGAACACGTTTGTATTGAGGTTGCTTCAAGCTATGCGGCCCCCACCTGAAAACGGGCAAACCGTTTGATTTCAATCTTCTCGCCGGTTTTGGCGATCACTTCGTTAAGATAGTCGTTGATGGTTTTATCCGGATCTTTTACATAGGCCTGATTGAGGAGGCAGCTCTCCTTGAAAAACTTGTTCAACTTGCCATCGACAATCTTGTCGATCATTTTGTCGGGTTTTCCCATCTCCACGGCTTGTGCGCGATAAATCTCCTTCTCCCGGTTGACGACCTCTGCGGATACGTCTTCAGCAACAATACCGACCGGATTGGTCGCCGCGATGTGCATGGCCAGGTTCTTCGCAAACTCGACGAAATCGTCAGTCTTTGCGACAAAGTCGGTTTCACAATCGACCTCGACCATCACGCCGATCTTTCCGCCCATGTGAATGTAAGACTGGATGGTGCCTTCACTGGTCGCTCGCCCCGCGCGTTTTGCTGCTGTCGCCAGCCCCTTTTTACGCAAAAAGTCCACAGCCTTTTCCATATCGCCATCACAGGAGGTCAGCGCCTCCTTACAATCCATAATGCCCGCTCCGGTTTTCTCCCTGAGCGTCTTGACCATTGCTGCACTTATATCTGCCATTTTGTTCTATTCTCCTTGTTGACCAGCTTCAGCGGTCGTATCTTCCTTCTCGGCGGGTTGTGTATCTGCATCCTCTTCACCTGTCTTGCGGATGATTTCAACGATGGGCCCCTGGGAGCCGTCGGAAATCACCTTGCGCTCGCCTGGCTTAAGATCCGCTACCTTCGTTTCGATCTCGGAAGGTGTCTCGTCCGCCTTGTCGACCTCGGCTTGCTTTTTCTCTTTAAAACGCTTCTGGCCTTCGATGCATGCATCGGCCATACGCGAAGAGACCAATCGGATGGCGCGAATCGCGTCATCATTGCCCGGAATGATATAATCCACTTCATCAGGATCGCAATTGGTATCCACAATAGAGACAATGGGAATATTGAGTCTGCGCGCCTCCCGGATTGCGATGGACTCGTTTTTGGGATCAATCACGAACATTGCCCCCGGCAACTTGCCCATACTGCGGATGCCCCCCAGAGTGCTGTCCAGCTTGGTTCTCTCCTTACCCATTTTGAGCCGCTCTTTCTTGGGGAAGAGCTCTATTGTTCCGTCGAGTTCAATCTGATTCAGGTAGTTTAGACGATCGATGCTCTTTTTGATCGTCTGGAAATTGGTCAGCATGCCACCCAACCATCGATTGTGAACATAGAACATTTCACAACGGTTGGCCTCTTCGTAAATCGCTTCCCGGGCCTGCTTTTTGGTTCCGACAAACAGAACGGATTTTCCTGAAGCGGCTGTGTCAATAATGAAGTCATAGGCGGTTTTGAACATACGCACCGTCTTTTGCAAATCGACGATGTAAATACCGTTGCGGGCGCCGAAGATATACGGCTTCATCTTTGGGTTCCATCGTTTCGTCTGGTGACCAAAATGAACACCGGCTTCAAGCAGCTCTTTCATGGTTACATAAGCCATTTCCTACTCCTTTAAGTTTGGTTGTTCTTTCGTTCACTTCATCCCCAGCCCCAACTTTCAATCGAAAGCACCCGAAGCTGAGTCCGTGAACGTGAGAGTTAGTGCCCATCCGAAAAACGGCATCCCGGACAAGAATCCCGGGGACCTGATTCAAGCTGCAAACGGCCGTTTCCGCTATGGACGTGGGTTACGGGTTAAAACCGAAGATTTGTAACAAATCGCTCTTCGGTCTGCAACATTTTTTTGGTCTTTGCCCAGCTGCAGATTCGTCCTGCCAAACCGTCCCTACGCTTGACAACATCATCTTGAAACCCCAGCGGCCGAGAGAGGCTCTATTACTCTATTTTTGAATAACAGCAACACGGTCATGGCCACTGTAATCCTTTAAAAAGCGGATCGACGAATAGTTTCCGAGTTGCCGGACAAGGTGTTGAAACGCCGCTTTCTGGTCGTAGCCGATCTCGAGCATCACCACTCCGTCGGCACGAAGGTGGCGATGCGAATGGGCCAGTATGGCCTTTATGTCGTCCATCCCATCCGCTCCCCCGTCGAGGGCGGCGAGAGGCTCGAAACGCCTGATGTCATCTGATAGGCTATCGATATCTGCCTTGGCAATATAGGGTGGGTTGGACACGATCATGTCGAACTGTCCCCGTTCTGTAGAGAGGGGCGATAGCCAATCGCCGACCAGGAAATGAATGTATTGATCCACACCGTTTCGTCGGGCATTGTTTCTGGCCACACGAATTGCCGGCCAGGAACGGTCCGTCGCCAAAAAACGTCCAGCTCTCAGTTCGTTCGCAATGGCCACGGAGATTGCCCCTGATCCGACGCCCAGTTCGAGAATTTTAACTGTGGGCATCCCAACCAGGCCTGAGAGATATTCAATTGCAGCCTCCACCAGACGCTCGGTATCGGGCCTCGGGATCAAAACGGCGGGGGACACCTGGAACAACAGAGACCAGAACTCCTTTACGCCCGTGATGTAAGCAATCGGCTCGAATGTCGCCCTGCGCTTTATAAGGCTTTTAAGATCGGCCAACTCGTCATCGTTTAACGGCTGGTCATATCTCACATAGAGATCGATGCGTTCACAGCCTAAAACATGGGCCAATAAAATTTCAGCGTCCATCCTGGGAGTTTCAATGGCACGGCGTTTGAAATAGTCGGTGGTCCAATTGAGTGTCTTGAGTATGGTCCAGGAGTCGGTTTCGTTTCGGCCGCTACTGCTCATGCTGCAAAGCTTGGCTCTGATAGAAGGTAGTAAGGCCGTCAATGATCTCATCAAGCTCGCCCTGCAGGATGATCTCCAGCTTATAGAGGGTCAATCCGATGCGATGGTCGGTCACACGGCCTTGTGGAAAGTTGTAAGTGCGGATGCGTTCACTGCGATCACCGCTGCCCACCTGACTCCTGCGCTCCTCGGAGCGCTTGGCATCCTGCTCCTTGGTAATCTTGTCCAGCAAGCGTGCCCGTAGCACCTTCATCGCCTTGGCCTTGTTTTTATGCTGGGACTTTTCATCCTGGCAACTTACCACCAGTCCGGAGGGCAGATGAGTAATCCGAACAGCCGAGTCTGTTGTGTTGACCGATTGCCCGCCCGGGCCTGCCGATCGAAAAACATCGATTCTCAATTCATTGGGGTCGATGTCCACTTCTACATCTTCAGCCTCAGGCAATACGGCCACCGTGACCGCGGAGGTGTGAATCCGACCCTGCGTTTCGGTTGTCGGCACACGCTGCACCCGGTGGGTGCCGCTTTCAAACTTCAGCCGACTATAGGCGCCTTTGCCCTTCACCATAACAATAACCTCTTTTAATCCTCCAACACCGGTCGTATGGTGGTCCATCACCTCCATTTTCCAGTTTCGCGCCTCGGCATATCGGCTATACATCTTATAAAGGTCGCCAGCAAAGAGACCGGCCTCGTCCCCGCCGGTACCCGCGCGTATCTCCAGCAAAACGTTCTTATCATCCAGAGGATCTTTAGGGATGAGTAGCTTCTTCAGCTCCTCCTCAATCTCCTCTTTTCGCTGGGTAAGCCGGTCGACCTCCTCTCTGGCAAGGTGCTTGATCCCGGGATCACTGTCCTTGAGAAGTTCGAGGCTCTCGTCCAGCTCCTGATCCACCTTTTGGTACTCCCTGAAGCTGCTGACAATCTCACTGATCTCGGAATGCTCCCGGGCATACTTCTGGTAAGCGGCGCGATCCTTCACCACCTCCGGGTCACTGAGCAATCCTTCCAGTTGACCAAAGCGATCTTCAACGCCTTTAAGTTTATTAAACATAATATCTCAACAATATTCAGTATTTTTTCTATACATCGCCTGCCGACACGTCCTGCACAATCCGTTCCCATAACCTTAAATAGACTTAAAATGTCACGCCTCAAACCGACCAGCGAAGTGGGCCCCATAATACGTCAAGCTGCCACCGCAAGGGTTGACAGCTTGAGAATGAGGTTCTCTTCGAACCGGATCGAACAGTGCTATTTGTCTTTCTGAAATTTTGCGTATTTTTTTCTGAAACGCTCGATACGCCCGGCCGTATCCACCAATTTCTGTTTTCCAGTAAAAAAGGGATGGCACTGGGAACAGATTTCGATAGATATCTCTTTCTTGGTCGAGCCGACGTTGAAAGTGTTCCCGCAGGCGCACTTGATAGTCGTCTCTTCGTATTTCGGATGAATATCTGTTTTCATAATAATTTCAACCCCCTAAAAGCTTTATGCATTCATTGAATCTAAAAACTCTTTATTATCGCTGGTTCCTTGCATTTTATCAAGCACAAATTCGAGAGCATCAGCAGGATTGAGGGAGGCCAGCAGTTTTCGGAGAATCCAAACCCGGTTGAGTGTCTGCTCGTCGAGCAGCAACTCCTCCTTGCGCGTACCGGACTTTTTAATATCGATGGCCGGGAATATCCGTTTGTCGGCCAGTCTCCGATCCAGCTGAATCTCCATATTACCGGTGCCTTTGAACTCCTCGAAAATGACCTCATCCATGCGACTGCCGGTATCGATAAGCGCTGTGGCGATAATTGTCAAACTGCCGCCATCCTCAATATTGCGTGCCGCTCCAAAAAAGCGTTTGGGACGCTGCAGTGCGTTAGAGTCGACACCGCCGGACAATATTTTCCCCGAAGGCGGCATGACCGAGTTGTAGGCGCGTGCCAATCTGGTGATGCTATCAAGAAGAATGACCACATTTTTCTTATGCTCTACAAGGCGTTTGGCTTTTTCAATGACCATCTCAGCCACCTGAACATGGCGTTCAGCCGGTTCGTCGAAGGTGGAGCTGATCACCTCACCATTGACCGAGCGCTGCATATCGGTCACCTCTTCGGGACGTTCGTCGATGAGCAGGACGAAAAGCGTTATATCCTTATGATTCTTCGTAATACTATTGGCGATACTCTGCAGCAGCATCGTCTTGCCCGAACGGGGAGGCGATACGATCAACCCCCTCTGCCCAAACCCCACCGGCGTCAGCAGATCCATGATCCGCGCGGAGTAGTTTTCTGGTTCCGTTTCCAGGTTGGTTTTCTCGTCCGGATATAAAGGTGTCAAATTGTCAAAAAGAATTTTGTCTCTGGCCGTTTCGGGGTCCTCATAATTGATGGCCTCCACTTTGAGCAGTGCAAAATAGCGCTCGGACTCCTTCGGCTGTCGGATCTGGCCGGAAACGGTGTCACCTGTGCGTATATTGAAACGTCTGATCTGCGAGGGTGAAACATATATGTCATCAGGGCCAGGCAAATAGTTGTAACTTGGTGCGCGCAGAAATCCAAAACCATCCGGCAGAATTTCGAGAGTACCTTCTCCGTAGATCAGGCCATTTTTCTCGATTTGGGCCTGAAGCAAAGAGAAGATCAGCTCCTGCTTCCGCATTCCGGCATAGCCTTCGATCTTCAGCTTTTTGGCCATTTGGGTCAACTCATTGATTTTCATGCTTTTTAATTCAGAAACATTCATTAACGCACTCCATTACAAGATCGTTTTCTATTTCCCTCGGGATGACGCTCAAGCGGCCCATTTGCTGTGTTATGAGCCAAAAGCAAATAGGTGAGCCGAACGCTCGAAACCCGTGCCAAACCGCTCGAAAAAAAATGCTTTTCCGTCAAATTGGGTGTTTCGCCCTTCCGATGATGGTGGAACAGTTGATAGCTATGGAGGAATAAGAAGTTATTTGTTTTCGGAGAAAATTGCTTCCAAGATTCTCTCCAACAGGGCGGGCTCCAACATACTGGGGAATTGATTATATCAAGGTATTAGGCCTGTCAAGCTTTTTTGATATGCGGCAGGGTCGTGATTTATTGGCCTTTCTTTGAACACCGCGCTCTAAAGTCGGTGATCGGAAATATTGCCCATCCGTCAGCTCCGGAATCTGCATTCCATTTACGGTTCGGATCAGCGGCATAAAAGAAAAAACGCTTGTGGTGCAGAACCGCGCCACAAGCGTTATATGCACAAACCCGCTACCAATCTGACGTTCAATTAGATCTTGTCACAGGCGTTGAAAATATTATTGCGGATCTCCTCGACCTTGCCGACGCCTTCAATTCGGATGTGTTGCGGTGCGCCGGCCTCACCAGATGCAGCCCACTTCTTGTAGTAATCCACCAGCGGTTCCGTCTGGGCATGGTACACCTCCAGGCGTTTGCGAACCGTCGCCTCCTGATCGTCTTCGCGTTGAATCAGGGGCTCGCCGGTCTCATCGTCCTTGCCCTCCACTTTAGGAGGGTTGAAAACGATGTGGTAAGTCCTGCCGCTTGCCAGATGGACACGGCGGCCGCTCATACGTTTGATGATCTCTTCGTCAGGCACATCGATCTCAACCACAGCATCGATGGGAACGCCGGCATCCTTCATGGCGTCTGCCTGGGGAATGGTGCGCGGAAATCCGTCGAACAGAAAACCCTTCTGGCAATCGGCCTCCTGAATGCGCTCCTTGACCAGCCCTATGATCACATCGTCGGGCACCAGACCGCCGGAATCCATGAATCCTTTGGCCTTCTTGCCAAGCTCCGAACCCGCCTTCACAGCTGCGCGCAGCATGTCGCCAGTGGAGATCTGGGGGATCTGGTACTTCTCTTTGATGAAATTAGCCTGGGTTCCCTTGCCTGCGCCTGGGCCGCCTAACAGAATTAAACGCATACAACCTCCTTATAATTTAACGTATTATTGGGGTTTTTATCGTGAATTTCATTGCGCATGATACCACATTAAGTGATACCACATTAAGGGTGCTGTAAAGCTGTCGAATATTACCGAAACATCGTTTGGTGTCAACCCAATTATGCCACGACGGAACGATCGTGGCGACCGTTCTAAACCCCCTGATACGCTTTGCGACGTTGACACGATTTGCGTATACGGATACCTTTCATCCATTATATGAATTTGCCGTCAAAGCTGTTTCCTGTGAAATTGGAGTTGCAATCTCCCTAAAATCTGTATATAGATCCGTTTTCGCTTAATTGCTGCACCAAATAAACATCCGTGAAGCGCACTATGTGGGATGGAACGAAGGGGGCGAGATAGTTGAAAGAGATTACCGTTAGGGTGCAAGATAACGACCTTGAAAAAGCCATGCGGATTTTGAAAAAGAAAATTCAGAACGATGGCCTTTTCAAGCGGTTAAAGCTTAAGAAAAGCTACGAGAAGCCGAGCGAATACCGCCGCCGGAAACAGCGCGAAGCGCTTAGACGGCAGCGCATCGCAGCAGCACGCAGAAAAAGATTTCGCTAAATACAAAAGTGTTGCCACATATAGAGCCCGGTTGTCACCACAAATGACGCCGGGTTCTTCTGTTTTAAATCTCTTACGATGCCCTGGGCTACAAGAAGCAATCAATCCGAACCGGTTGAATCAGTGGAAGCATCGTATCAGGAGGTTGCCATGGGCGATTCAGAGTACCACAACGCTTTGGCGTCGATGTTCCGTTTGCATCGATTCGGTATCAAACTGGGGCTGGATACCATTACCGCAATGCTCTCTGCCCTGGGGGATCCCCATAAGCAGTTTAAAACCATTCATATTGCCGGCACCAACGGGAAGGGCTCTGTCGCTGCGATGCTGACAGCTATCCTGAGAGCCTCGGGATACTCGGTGGGGCGCTATACTTCCCCCCACCTCGAACGTTTCAATGAAAGAATCTGCATTGATGACCAACCCATCTCCGATGATGAGGTGGTCATGGATTATCAACAGGTTATGGCGATCGAGGATTTACCCCGCCAACCGACCTTCTTTGAATTCACAACGGCAATGGCGTTTGAGGCCTTTGCCCGCCACCAGGTTGAGTGGGCCGTTATTGAGACAGGCATGGGGGGGCGCCTGGATGCGACCAGCGTGATCGACCCCGTGCTCAGCATCATCACCAACATCTCTCTGGAGCACAAACAATACTTGGGCGGTACGCTACCGCTTATTGCCGGCGAAAAGGCCGGCATCATCAAACCGAAGGTGCCTGTTGTCAGCGGCGTCCGACAAAAAACAGCCCGAGCGGTCATCGCCCGAAAAGCGGCCAAAGAGCGCGCCAGATTGATTCAGATGGGCAATGATGTCAAGTACCGACGCCATGCTACGAAGGGCTTCAGCTATTTCGGCCTCTATCACCGTTGGCGCAACATCCAGATGAGTTTGGCTGGAGAACATCAGGTCGACAATGCATCCCTGGTGCTGGCGGCCTGCGAACTCCTGGATCACAACCGTATAGCAGATATCGACGAAGCGTCCGTGCGCAAGGGGTTGATTTCGGCCTCGTGGTCGGGACGCCTCGAAATCGCATGCAAAGCGCCGTTTGTGATTCTGGATGGCGCCCACAATCTGATGGCCGCCCGGGTTCTCGGTCGCTATCTAAAACGCCATTTCAGCGATCGGGATATAACGCTGGTGGTCGGTGTTCTCGATGACAAACCCTATGCATCGATTCTGAAAGATCTGATCGGCCCCAGTCGCCGTGTTGTGGTCACCCAGCCCCGAATCGATCGAGCGGTTCCTGTTGAGCGCCTGGCAAGTGTGGCGAAGCGCTTCAACGAAAATGTGACGATCGAGAAAGATGTGGGCGACGCCCTGAGATATGCGATATCCTCAAGCAGTCCGGAAGACGTGATCTGTGTAGCCGGATCGCTATATGTCGTAGGAGAGGCCAAGACGGCTTTGACTGAGATGGTAAAAGCCGGGGCAGAACCGAATCCGTGCCTTGACTTGAAACGGAAGATCCATTAATCTTCCTCAAATTGCGCGCCCGTAGCTCAGTGGATAGAGCACCAGCCTCCGGAGCTGGGAGTCGTTGGTTCGATCCCAACCGGGCGTACCATGACAGCCTATAGGGCCCAGATTACCATCTGTGCCCTATTTTTTTCTCTTTGCCCCTCTCGCCAACTATGGGTCATTGCCACAGATGCGATGGTGGCATGCCTTGATCTTGCAAACAATTTCATAGGTGATTATAGTCCAATCATTATGGATACTCTAAACGAAAAATTTCCCGATCCAAAAGAGCTGGAAAAAGAGTTAGGCAATTTCCTGACCAAAAAATTCGGCGGATCCGTCAAGTTGGCCACCCCGATCGTCGTGCCCCAGGCCGAAGAGAGTGACCCGGAGGAAAAACCGGTTGATGGTTCGATCAAGATCAATTTTGATTTAAAGCCGGAAGAGCTCATCGCCTATCTGGATCAGTACATCATCAAACAGGACCAAGCCAAAGCGATCCTCTCGACCAAAATCTGCACCCATTTCAATCGTATCCGCCACAAGCAATCTTCTCCCAACGCGGTGGCCGATATGGTGGGCAGCATCAAAAACAACATTATCATGCTCGGGCCAACCGGTGTCGGGAAAACCTACATGATTCGCCTGATCGCCCACAAAATCGGCGTTCCGTTTGTCAAAGGCGACGCCACCAAGTTCAGTGAGACCGGTTACGTGGGTGGAGACGTCGAGGATCTCATCCGCGATTTGGTGCGCGAAGCAGATGGCGATATCGATAGTGCCCAGTTTGGTATTGTCTACATTGATGAGATCGACAAAATTGCATCGGCGCGGAACCTGGTTGGCGCAGATGTATCCCGAACCGGTGTTCAGCGCGCATTGCTGAAGCCGATGGAAGAGACCGAGGTTGATTTAAAGGTTCCGCACGATCCGATATCGATGATTCAGGAGATCGAACGGTTTCGTAAAACCGGTCATCGGGACAAATCGACTGTCAACACAAAAAATATTCTCTTTATCATGAGCGGCGCTTTCTCAGGGCTTGAAAAAATTATCAATAAACGGATGACAGACCAGCCGATTGGTTTTGGTGCGAATCTTGGCAAACAGAGCAACGCCTCGGAAGTTTTAAATCAGGTGAAATCGGAAGACCTGATCAATTTCGGTTTCGAATCCGAATTTGTGGGACGCCTTCCCGTCCGTGCGGTCTTCGAGCATCTCTCTGAAGAGGATCTGTATGACATCCTGAGCAATCCGAACAATCCGATCATCATAGGCAAAAAAATCGATTTTGCCGCTTACGGTATCAACGTAAGGTTTGGAGATGATGGCTTGCACCTCTTGGCCAAAAAGGCTTTTTCCGAGGGCACTGGCGCGAGAGGATTGGTCAGCGCTGTCGAGGGAGCCCTCCTATGCTTCGAAAGGCGATTGCCTTCCACCAAGATCCGCCAATTTGCAGTTACCGAAGATGTTATCACCCATGCCAGGGAGTGGCTGCTGAAACTGGAACCCCAACCGGATCATCCCGAGATGAAATCGATATGTGAAAACGTCCGCAACGAGGAAAAGTCAAAACTGATGCGATATGTTGCGGCCAATAAATCCCATCTCTGCGACAAATTCGGAATCCCCCTTACACCCTTTAGGATCGATCTAATTGCCGATTACTACACGGCTCACACGCTGGATATCAATGGCGTTTTCGAATGGTTCCTATCGTTCTACGAACAGATTAAGACCATCGAGATGAAATTTCTAAAAAAACATGGCATCAACATTGTGTTTGAGGAGGACGCCATCGATCACATTTTCACACAGTGGATAGCGGGCGCGTCGGACCTCGATGCCATTTACAAGCAATTGAGCGAAAACTTGGAATATGGGCTGAAGCTGGTTCGCGAGAAAACCGGGCGCAACCGCTTCTTCCTGACCCAACAAGCGCTTGATGCCCCGGAACAATTTATCAGTCAACTGCTTACAGAGGCACAGGATCTTCACGACAATCCCATCTCCCTGGCCGCTAAAGATAATGGCCTGGAAAAGACCGGCACAGGAAGGGACAGTGCCGGAAAGGATAGTATCGGAAAGGATAGCAATTAGATGATCGGTATCTCTAAACTTTACTGTGGCACGGTAGAGCCCAGTGACGCTCTACGCTACGGCCGCCACTCTTCTCAACTGCCCAGTCACCTGCTTCAATTTTCCGAGGACAAACGACCGGTGATCGTTTGGAATATCACCAAGGCCTGCAACCTTAAATGCGTCCATTGCTACGCACATGCCACTGAAAATAGTACTTCGGACGAACTGAGCACCGAGGAGGGTTTTCGGTTGATTGATGATTTGGCCGCCTTCGGATCACCAGTACTTCTCTTCTCCGGAGGCGAACCTCTGGTGCGCAAAGATCTTCCCGAGCTTGCAGCGTATGCCGTCGACAAAGGGATGCGCGCCGTCATCAGCACCAATGGTACCCTTATCGACCGAAATACGGCTCGCAACCTCAAGCAGATCGGATTATCCTATGTCGGCATCAGTCTCGATGGGCTGGAGCCAGTCAATGACCACTTCCGCGGCGTCAAAGGCGCATTTGCAAAAGCGATGGAAGGCATCCGCAATTGCCAGGAAGCCGGCATCAAGGTGGGGTTGCGCTTTACCATGAACAAACGCAACGCGAATGAAATTCCGGGCATCTTCGACCTGCTGGAGGAGATGGAGATCCCCCGTGTTTGCTTTTACCATCTTGTCTATGCAGGGCGCGGCTCTGCACTGATAAAGGAGGACCTGTCCCACCAGGAGACCCGAGAAGCCGTCGATCTGATCATCGAGCGAACAAAACGGCTTCATGACATGGGCAAACCCAAAGAGGTCCTCACTGTTGACAACCATGCCGACGGCCCCTATCTCTATCTGCGTTTGAAAGAGGTCGATCCCAAGCGGGCTGAAGAGGTTATGGAGCTGTTAAAAATGAACGAAGGCAACAGTTCCGGGCGCGGTATCGGCTGCGTCAGTTGGGATGGCAACGTTTATGCGGATCAATTCTGGCGCCATCACAGCTTCGGCAATGTCCGTCAACGGCCGTTCTCCCAAATATGGACCGATCCGGAAGACCGTTTTTTGCAGCGTTTAAAAGAGAAGAAAATTCATGTACAGGGGCGTTGTGCCACATGCCGCTGGCTTGACGTCTGCGGTGGCAACTTCCGTGTACGGGCCGAGGCGGTCAGCGGCAATGTCTGGGCACCCGATCCGGCATGTTATCTAACGGACGAAGAGATTGCCCAATCGCTTTGAGATCCTTCGGGGAAATAGATCCGACACACTGCGAAGCAAAGGGTTCTGCATGATGCTGCCCGTTCTTGAACACTCTCTATAATCAGACCAAGGAGACGACGATGCTGTTTCCAGACTATCGCCCACGACGCATGCGTCAAAATGAAGCATTCAGACGAATGGTCCGAGAAACCCACCTTAACGTAGACGATTTGATCCTGCCTCTGTTTGCCACCCACGGTAAAGATGTGAAAAATCCAATCCCCTCGATGCCGGGGCATTTTCAACTTTCGATCAACCACGTTGCGACTGCTGCTCAACATGCTTTACGCCTGGGCATACCTGCTATCATCCTTTTCGGCATTCCTCCCAAAAAGGATGCCCTCGGGACTCAGGCCTACGCCCAAAATGGCATTGTGCAAAATGCCATACGGGCCATCAAGGAGAAATCCCCTGAACTTCTTGTGATTACGGATGTCTGCCTATGTGAATATACCGACCACGGCCATTGCGGTGTGGTCGAGGGCAATACCGTCGATAACGATGCGACCCTTGATCTGCTCGCCAGAACCGCCCTCTCACATGCCAAGGCCGGCGCCGACATGGTGGCTCCGTCGGACATGATGGATGGCCGGGTGACCGAAATACGTAACGCCTTGGATGAATCGAACTTCAGCCACATTCCGATCATGTCCTACGCCGCTAAATACTGTTCGGCTTTTTATGGACCGTTCAGAGAAGCGGCCGAATCGGCGCCCAAGTTCGGCGATCGGCGTTCGTATCAAATGGACCCGGCCAATGCACAGGAGGCCATCCGGGAAGTCTCAATGGATGTCGAAGAAGGGGCCGACATTGTCATGGTCAAACCGGCCCTTCCCTATCTGGACATCATCTGCCGCGTCAAAGAAGAGTTCGACCTCCCTGTAGCCGCCTACAATGTCAGCGGAGAATTTGCCATGATAAAGGCGGCCGCCAAACAGGGGTGGCTGGACGAAAAGCGATCCATGATGGAGATGCTGACGTCCATCAAAAGGGCCGGTGCAGATATGATCCTGACCTATTTTGCTGTCGAAGCGGCTATGATGTTACAGGATAAACAGTAGAGACAAAGCGATCAAGACGGAGATCCGGAAAGACAGGCGATTAAGATGAACCACCCCCATATCGACCACCATAAGCAACAAAGTGGCTCTCCAGCCCGGGAAACCGGCATTCCTCAATTGCGACTCGTGGCCTGGGAGACAACGCGCAATTGCAATCTCTCCTGCGTTCACTGCCGCGCTTCGGCCACTTGCGGCCCGTACGAAGGAGAACTGGATACCACAGCGGCGTTTCAGTTGCTTGATCAAATTGCCAAGGTGGCAAAGCCGATTGTCATTTTGACCGGTGGAGAACCATTGATGCGCGCAGACATTTTCGACATCGCCAAATATGGCACTGGATTGGGCCTGCGAATGGTCATGGCGCCAAACGGCACCATGGTCACAGCGGATGTCGCCAAGAGACTTGCCGAAGTTGGCATCCAGCGCATCAGCGTCAGCATCGATGGCGCCAACGAAGAGAGCCATGACCGCTTCAGAGGGGTCCAAGGCGCCTATCGAGGTGCCTTGCAGGGGATCGAAAACGCAAAATCGGCGGGTATTGCGTTCCAAATCAACACGACGGTGACGAAGACCAACCTTGATCAAATCCCTAAGATTTTGACCCTTGCCGAAGAGCTTGGTGCAGTGGCTCATCATATATTTCTTCTGGTACCGACGGGTCGCGGGAAGTATATTGTCGACCAGGAAATCAACGCGCGCGAATACGAAGAGACACTGAACTGGTTCTATGACCAACGGAACAAGACGCCGCTTCAGCTCAAGGCCACCTGCGCCCCCCATTACCATCGAATTTTACGTCAGCGGGCAAAAGCGGATGGAGAGACGGTCACATTTGAGAGTCATGGATTGGATGCGGTGACACGCGGATGCCTGGCGGGCACCGGTTTCTGCTTCGTCTCCCATCGCGGTATCGTTCAGCCATGCGGATTTCTCGACCTGAATTGCGGAGATGTCACAAAAGAGCCATTCAACGAGATATGGGTCAACTCGGCACAATTCAAAGAGCTGCGCGACACCAATCGTCTTAAGGGCAAGTGCGGTATATGTGAATATCGCAAGGTTTGTGGTGGTTGTCGTGCCAGAGCCTTCGAAGCGACCGGCGATTTCATGGATGAAGAGCCACTGTGTCTATACCAACCTTCGTCGTAAGGGTAATCTGTCCGGCGCGTAGCCCCGCTCCCTGGCGCGCACTATCTTCCCTCCCGCGGATTGATCCTTAAAAAAGCGCTTGTTCGATCTCTTTGTTCGATGTTAGATTGGTTTTATCGGCATCAAAAATGGATGGTCCCATAAAAACGATCCGATGGTGGATACACGCCATAGAAAGGACCGTTCGATGAAAATCAAATCCCTTATGGTGTCTAAGCCTATCACCGTTACAACAAGGAAAACAATTCCCCAAGCCTTGGAGTTGATGAAGCTCAACGCCATAAGACATCTGCCTGTTGTGGACAGCAAAAAAAACCTGAAGGGGCTGCTCACCCTTGCTGACCTGAAACAGGCGCTGATCCCATCCATGTTGGCGGAATTCACTTTGTCCGACATGATGATCAAAAATCCCATTACGATATCCCCCGATAGCGATGTAGAAATTGCTGCCCAGCTAATATACAAACATAAAATCGGTGGGTTACCTGTTACTAGAGGTCAAAAACTGGTCGGTATCATTACCGACTCAGACCTGTTGCGCGCCTTCATCGATATGATGGGCATACTGTCCAGCAGCACTCGGATTGACATCACGACCGGCGAAGGGCCGGGTGGATTGAACAAAGCGATTCAAATCATTCATGGTTTGGGGGGCGACATCATCAATGTCGGTATGACTGCCGAACAGACGACAAAGCGCACCTACTACTTCAGATTGGCACCATGCGACACCCTTCCGATCAAAAAGGCGATGGAGGAAGGAGGCTTCACCGTTCAAACGGTAATGGAATGAGCAAATCGCCTCTCATATCCAATGTAAAAATGAGTGTCTCCCCCTTTCCGGCAGAATGCTCAAAACGCATCATCTTGTTGAGATCAATATAAATATGTTCACCACACAAATCACGAGCCACGCTTGACAATTCACACCATTTAGGGATAATTTCAAAAGTTAAAGCGCGATGCGCTCGTACCTTGCCGGCCAGTAACGCCTTGATTCCTAAACATGCTCGATTTATAGCGGCAATTTGATGGTGGATGTATTGATTTCTAGACGTTGGCTTTTCGCGCACTTACTATGCACCGGCATCGTTCTGTTCGCAGGGATCATTCCCTCTTTCGCAGCATCGCTCATAGATATCCGCATCGGCGAATATGATAAATTTACCAGAATCGTATTTGAATCAGACGCCGAACTTGCAGCCGAAGAGATCCTCTCTTCAGACCCTGGACAACTAACCGTCGTTTTCTCCGGCACCAAGCCTGCCTTCATGCGCAAAATACCTATCGATCGAAGCCCCTTCATCGATCGACTGGAGGTGAGATTCCGCAAAGACCGGCTATCGATCACTCTCTATTTCAGCAGCCGTCATGCGCGCTTTGACACTTTCGGACTCAAAGATCCGCCACGTGTGGTCCTGGATGTATTCTGGCAACCACCAGCCGGCAAATTGGTGTCAGAGAGTTTTCGTAACGAACCGGCGGTCATCGCGGACAACAGGGATCACGAAGATAGAGGCGCCTCACGCGCATCCCAATCAACAACCGCCATTGCGCCTGGAATGTATGACCAATCGCAGCCCACCCCGCGCATCGACGGAACACAACTTTCATCGCGGGACGAGGAAGTTGTATCGGTCGAAAAGCAACAGGGGGTTGCCGATCGCCAGGAACAGACGCGCAAAAAAACAGAGACTCGGCAACCGACGCCCCGCAACGCGTTGACCCCCACTCCATCACTTGCAGTCGGCACCCCTGATGGCAATGGCACTGTTAATTCAGGTTGGCTTCAGTACTATCTTGTCCTTGGTCTGGTCGTCATCACCATTGGCATTCTTCTGCTGCTCGTATTCATGTTGGTGTTTAGACACCATTGGGGAGACGGAAAAAAATCCCTTAAAACAAATGAATACTTACAGTACCAGGACAAACGCATCGCCTCGATCAATGCACGCGTCCAGGAGCAAATTAAGCGTTACGATGAGGTTTGATAAGGGATGGGAGAACAGCGTTTCGCATTAAACATGGGGCTCTCCGAAGAGGAGCGGCGCGATCTGGAAAAAATGATCGGCGAATTCCAGCAGGCGCGGCCCCATGCAGAGATGGACATCGATTCTCTTCAGAATCAGATAGAAGAGATGAACAAAAGGATGGCCTATCTGACCAATATGTTCCTGACCATCGATCGCCGAATGAAGCCACTGTACGAGATCATACGATTGACATTTGAAAAAAGTGAAATTCTAAACCAACGGATCAATGCTATCATAGACGCCATACGAACCGGAGAGCCGCTGTGACCATGAAAACGCCTCATACTCTTCCCACGGACCACCAGTTCAGTATCATGCAACGAATACTCGATGGCACCCTCGCCATCGAATCGCCCGAAGAATTCGATGACATATTGAAAATTTATACGGACGATCCGTTCCTGCATCGGAAGTACGCTGACCTTTTAAATGACCTTAACCGGCCGGGGGATGCGATCGATATGTATGAAAAGGCCGCATCGCTTTTCATCGAACGCGGCATGAACCTTCAGGCCATCGTGGCAAAAATACTGCAATGGAGCATCCAAAAACCCACGCACGAACAAGGACGCGCATTCCATTCGTTGCTGAGCCGCACGGGAGGCAACGAGACACCGCTGCAGCGCTTTTGGGCAGGGATGAGCTATGCGGAACTCATCGCCGTAATGAGAAGGATGGTACGGGTAAAGGAGCACACCGGCAAGCGAATCATTCAGATCGATCAGGTCGATGATGATGTCTATTTTGTTGTGTCCGGTTTCCTGGCCGAGATGCCATCGCCGGAGTGTGAGGCCGAAGCACGTATAACTGGCATCGAAATCGAACCCAAACTGTTGGGCCCGAATGATATCTTCGGCACTATTTTCCCCTTGGATCGCCAGTGCACCGCAGAGACGGAGATCCGGTCAGCCTCAGATGTCGAGCTTGTCAAAATCACCAAACAAGTACTTCGCAATGCTTGCAGCAAATACCCCAACATCGAGAGTCTACTGCAAACCCTGCACAAATCCGACACCCGGACCATGTGTGACAGGGCCTGGCAGACGGTGCGGCGGGCAATGCGATATGGCCTGCCGACCAAGGTAGAAATCAACTGTCCGGCGCTCTCCTCCGATCAAAAGGAGGTCGATCTCACAGGAATCGCCTTAGATATTTCGATTGGCGGCATAAGTGTCGATCTGGAAGAACAAGGTCCTGCAGGACCAAAACTGGATTTAAAGGGACGACTGGCTCAAATCAAACTCGATCTACTCAACAAGGTGGCCGTACTGAACCTCTCCGGCAAAATTGTCTGGCAACGCCAGCAGCGTAAGCCCAACGGGGCGTCTCACCTGATCGGAATACGGTTTGACACCTTGAATACAATGGATCAACAGATGTTGCTGGAGTATTGCTCGGGCAGTGTAGGTGAACAGAACTTATTGTGGAGTCTATGGGACACGATGGTCAAATAGGTCATAGCCCCTCTATCTGACGGAAGGATTCACGTGATTTCTCAAGTGCAGCAGAAAACGACTCGTAAGCCCACGATATGGGCCATCGGCGGTGGTAAAGGTGGCGTCGGCAAAAGTGTAGTCAGTGTACTATTGGCTATGGCCCTGGCCAATCGTCAGCAGAAAACCGTGTTGGTGGATACGGACCTGGGAGGTGCAAACCTCCACACGTTGCTAGGGATTAAAACGCCCGTACGAACGCTAAATGATTTCGTCACCCGAAAATACAATAAGATAGAAGATATCTGCATACAAAGCCAAGTGAGGTACCTCGAGCTGGTATGCGGCGCAAGTGAAATTCTCTCTCTTGCCAATCCTCAATATGCCCAAAAAACGAAAATACTACAGAGTGTCACCAATCTTTCGGCTGACCATGTCATTTTGGATCTGGGCGCCGGCACCTCCTACAATGTCCTTGATTTCTTTTTAATTGCCGACCATCCCATTGTGGTACTGACGCCGCAGCCTATTTCAATTCAAAACGCCTATGCCTTCGTTCGCAATACAGTTTATCGCAAGCTCAGCAGGGTGACCCATCAAAAAGCGTCCCTGCAGGAAATCATAAAAACGGCCATGGATCCAAAAAATAAAGACCAGATGAGAACCTTTCGGGATCTGCAGCAGGCGGTTCGCAAATCTCACGGCGCAAAGATTGCTAGTCAGCTATCCAGCGCCATCAGTACTATCAGGCCACTTTTGATTACCAATATGGCGAAGGACCAACGGGACAACAATGCAGGCAAAATCATAAAACTGGTGGCAGAAAAATACCTGACCGTCGAATCCACCGAACTGGGCAGTATCGATTACGATATGCTCATCGACAAGATGATATCCCAGATGATGCCTCTGTCCGAACTGCCTTCAACCAGCAAGGCGATGGCCGACGCCGATGCGATCATCAGCACGTTGACAAATCAACCACAGCAGTAAGCTCAATAGATTTTGTTGATCAAAGAGTCCAGAATCTCGCGCTGGTAGTGGGTTATCTTCTCATATTGAACACCGATCCCATCCGGATAAACTTGGGTAACGCGTCCCCTCACCTTAAACGGCAGCGGCTCATCGGAGTTCGAAAGTGTAAAACACAAGGCCACCGCCTGCCCCTCTTTAAAACCCACTGCCGTTTCGATAAAAACGCCATTGGCGCTGATGTCTCGAATATAGCTTCGGTACGCTTTGCCCTGAGCAGCAAAATCAACCAACAGATAGCATGCCAGGCGAGGATAAGCTCTCACCCAATTGTAGGCAGGATCTTCCAGCCCCCTCAATCGACTTAAAATAGTATCTTTATCCAGCTGACTGATCAGCACGAAAATTCTGGCCAATACCATCTGCCTTTTAATGGCCTCACTTTTTTCTGCGGTTAGGTCGTCGCCTCGGGAATTGGATATGACGGGTGCCGTATCCGGATTCTGATCCAGTGTTTCCAGCAACAGTTGCAACTGTTCATCTTTCATCCTGTAGACCGAGACGGCCAGCCGCATGAACAGTGTGTGCTTTTCGATCTGGTTGACTGAATAGGCCATGGTGTTGCTCCTTTTTCCCGCGAACCGTATATTAAGATAACCAAGTGTAAAGTGAAATTGAGGCTACTGTTATTAGGATTGGCGGCAATGCGGCCGTCACTTCCATCGTATCTTTAAACATCAAAGCTCAAGGTCCGACGCTCCGATCGATTTGGCATGGAATGCCATTATACAGGAATAATACGGCCGTGAAGGTATGGTGGTTACAATTTTCCTTGCGACATCATATTTTTTTCTATATCGCACACTTGCACCTAAAATCAAGTGTGGCATTCCATAAGGCCGAATTATCATGCAAGACCCCTTCAGATCTCTTTTTATTTGACACAAATGCCTCAATTCTTTATACTTCGTTGAACTAAAAGGGTATTCTGTTCGCTAGATTTAAAACAATGAATGGACACGAGCTGATCGCTACTGTAGAGTTCCAACTCAATGGTGACGGGGCAGTACGGAATCATGCTGCTTCGGCGGTAAAATAATCGGTCCATTAACGTGGTGAGTGCTCTGGATACCCACGAGTCGTTAAAAAGGTCAACATATCCCTAAAGGAGGAAGATCATTGTCCTATATACTTGATCAAGAACAGCTGGATGGCATCGAAGAGGTCTTGCAAAAGGACTTGATGGACCTTGGTCTGAAGTGTGTTATTCTCATCGATATGGCCGGCAACATCATCGCCAACCTTGACAATGGTCAGGTTGGTCACGATGTCTACTCCCTTGCTGCACTGGCTGCCGGGAACTTTGGAGCGGTCTGCGCCATGGCGGCCATCATCGGCGAAGATGATTTCGCGCTTCTTTTTCACAAAGGCAAAAGCGAGAACATCCATTTCAGCAAAGTGATGGACGATTTCTTGTTGGTGACCATTTTTGGGAACGACGTCTCGTTGGGCTATTTGCGTCTAAAGGTCGATGAATCGATCGGAAAAATCAGTAAAATTTTCGAAACGACCAAGAAGATATAGACGCATTTCCTCAATCCGTTTTGGAATTGATTCGGCAGCTAACCCAAAGGCGAGGATGCCCGCGTGGCGGTTATTAATATTCGCAAAAGTGAAGTTCAGGTCAAGATCGTATACGTGGGGCCGGGTCGCGGGGGTAAAACCACCAACTTAGATTTTATCTTTGCCAATATCCGGCATCGGATCCAATCGGATATGGTCAGTATAAAAACACATGGGGACAGAACCTTGTTCTTTGATTTTCTTCCATTTGAGCTGGGACAGATCCAGGGCTATAAAATCAAGACGCAGCTCTACACGGTGCCGGGGCAGGTCAAATACAACGCCACACGCAAGCTGGTTCTCAAAGGTGTCGATGGCATCGTGTTTGTTGCCGATTCCATGGAGGTGATGCGAGAGAAGAATATCCTCGCTCTAGAGAATTTAAAGGAGAATCTGGCCTTCTACGACATCGATATATATGACAATTTCCCTATTGTTCTACAGTACAACAAGCGTGACCTATCAAGTGAGGGTATCGCCTTGCTCGACTTAGAAACGATGCAAAAAGACTTGAATTCGGACCTGAATGCCCCCTACTTCGAAGCCAGCGCCCTCAAGGGGCACAATGTGATCCCAACGGTAAAAAAGGCAATTTCTTTAACAATTGTATCTCTCCAGGATCATTTAGCATAGGAGGTCGGTATTGGAGAACAAAAAGAAATCAAAACTGGTGAACGATATCGAGAACAGCTTGGATGATTTTTTTGGGGAGCAAGACCAAGAGGCCCCGATGGATACTCCAGATACCACCCAATCCCTGGAAAAGCTCAAGTCTGCCGTGCTCTCCATTGATTGGGAAATTACGGATAAGTGCCTGGCCGATCTAATTAATGAGACCGATGCTCTTCTTCCGGTTTACCAAAACGAGCAGACGACACATGCCCTGCTGCGCATGCTCCGTGCCTTGGCACGCTATATCCAGAAACGCAAAGCGCAGGCCCACCAGGACGCCATAAAGAGAGTGATGTCTGTCTTCGCAAGCATCGAATCCCTGATTGGTGACAGACAAATCGATGAGGCCAACAAGAAACGGCTTGTTGCCAAAGAGATATTGGCGTTTAAAAAGCTCAAAGAGCAGGTGGAGGTTCAGCGAAAGGTCGTATCTGCACCTGCTGATAAGACGAATGAAACCCTCAAGCAGCCCGATGTCTCTTCCCTACTCGATAACCAGGATTTCAAAAAAGCAATGAACGAGGTGGAAGAGCGTCTGAATGCGCAGGTGAAAGAGCTGAAATCGCAATTGGGCGATTTGCAGAAAGAGCTGGACCTTTTGCGCAAAGGATAAGGACCAGGCGCTCTCGTAAAGCGAGATGAATGTGGCCTTTACGGTACATCCAAAAATACATCCAAAAAGACGATGGCCGCTTCTGCGTAAGGCGGCCATCGCCTTTTAGATAAACGTCAGCAGCAATTCATCGATTCAGGGAAGTGCGGCTCAGGCCATCCATTCCCATGGTCTACTCCCGCCCTTTTAAAATCGAATCGAAATCATGGACATCTGTCACGTCAGCCCCTTTTGCAAAGCGATCCTCTACCAACCCCTCGACGTTTTCATCTTCACTTAATCCGAAATGAACCATCATCTGGGCCAATTTACCCAACTCCTCTTCCCTGGGCAGGAAGCGGTCGTAAACGATCCGATTTTGCGGTGTGGTCAATGCATACCGGACCAACTCTGCCGGCTGTCCCCAGTATTCAGATGCGATCTGTGCGGCCCGGGTTGTATTCAATTTTGCCCAAAAACCTGAGCGGGCAGCACCTTCTACAAGCGATTGAACCCGATCCGGATAGTCATCGATATACGATTTTTTAACCAGCAGTAGATTGCAAATAAATTCGGGCCAGACCTCTTCCACGTAAAAGAGCAGTTCACTTGTACCGGATTTCAATGTCTGGGCGGCAAAGGGCTCGCCGACGAAATAAGCGTCTAATGCGCCGGAAGCGAGGGCCGAGGCCATATCCGGAGGATTCATCTCCACAATATCGATTTCCTGCTCGATTCCGGCTTCGGCGGCCATTTGCAGCAGGGCGATGTTGTGCCCCGAATAGCGCATCGGCACGGCAATCGTTCGTCCGATCAAATCTGTCAGGGATGAGGCCGCCAACTCTTTTCGAACAACCAAGGTGCTTTCATGCCGATTGCCGATATAAACAACTCGAACATCCGCACCCTGTTGATGCAAAACGATAGAAAGCGGTGCAATGATAAACGCTGCATCTATCTCTCTGTTGCGCAAGGCTTCTGCCATCTCCGCGAAAGAGGCAAACTTGATGGCCTTGAAGCGTATGCCAACATCCGTATTTGAACTGGCAGCATCGAGGATTGGCGCTGCTAAATTGGTGATGACAGGCATGTACCCCATCTTCAGCACGGTCCGTTCTTCCCGGTCCGTATTAAGATAGAGGTGTGCAGCGGTAATCGCCAGCAACCACACCAAGGCAAAAAAACCAACCCGTACAGGGTAGGAGCGCCATGCTTTCCGAATGGATGCATCTCTAAACGGCATATGGCACCCCCAACATCAGAAAAATCTCACTTCGCAGACGGCTCAACTCCTGATCTCTCTCAAAATCTCTCGGGCGCGGGAAATCGAGCTTGTGGGTAAGCTTGATAGCCGATGGTCTCCCGCTGAGAACGACAATTCGATCTCCCATGATCAGGGCATCGTCGATATCGTGGGTGACAACCAGGGTGGTCTTTCGTATAAACTCATGCATATTGACCACCTCTTCACGCATTTTCATGTGGGTCAAAAAGTCCAAACCACTGAAGGGTTCGTCCATGATCAAGAGGTTGGGATTAACGGCAATGGCTCTTGCCAACTCAGCACGCCGCTGCATGCCACCGGACAACTGATGCGGATAGTACTCTTCGAAACCCTCCAATTCCACAATTTCAATGTACTCCTGGATCCGCTCTTTTTTCTGATGCTCATCTTTCAGATTACGAAGGGAAAGCCCCACGTTCTCGGATACGGTTAACCATGGGAAGAGACCACTGTGCTGAAAAACAAAGATCGACTGATCCGAAGGCCCCCTCACCTTCTGACCCGATACGACCACCGAGCCATAGGTAGGTTGTTCGAATCCGGCAATAATGCGCAGCAGAGTGGACTTGCCGCACCCTGAGGGCCCCAGGATGCAGACCATTTCGCCCTCTTCGAAAGCCATGCTGATATTGTTGAGTACCAGCACGTTGTCACCGGACTGTTCCACAGGATCATAGATGCTGCGGGGCTTACTACGCCGCCCCATGTATATCTTAGTAAGGTTATCTATTTGAATGTAGCTCATGTTGCCGATACCGCTTCCGAATTTGTTGGATAGAGCACTGCCCCAAAAAAGAGGCCGTCTAACGCGCCTTGACCCCCCAGCTTGCCGACTCTATGTTTCCCAATTTACGCATCAATGCATCCAGAACAATTCCGATCAAGCCGATAACGATCATCCCATCCATCACATAGTCCATGCGCAATGCATTGCGTGCATCAAGGATCAGGTACCCCAATCCCGATTGAACGGCGATCATCTCCGCCGCCACAACAACAAGCCATGCGATGGTGATGGTCAGACGCAATGCTGTCACAACCTCGGGGATGATGGCGGGCAGAATCAACGTAGTGATCATCTCCGAGCGCTTGAACTTGAGGTTGGCAGCGACTTGGAAAAAGGTCGGATTGATATTATTGACGGCGATGGTTGTTGAAACCACCATCGGGAAAAAACTCGAGAGAAATATAAGGAAAATGGCAGGTGGGTCGCCGATACCGAACCAGAGCATGGCCAGAGGAATCCACGCGAGGGGTGAAATGGGCCTTAAAAACTGAATAACGGGGTTCAGAAAAGATCTCACCAGCCATATCCTGCCTAGCAAAATGCCGAGCGGCACACCGAGTAAAACAGCCAGGTAAAAGCCGGCTGTAACACGGAAGAGGCTTGCGACCGTATGACGAACCAGCGTGCCTTCGCTCAGCAGTTGCCACATGCTTACCACTACGGTTAGCAAATCAGGAAAAATGTGCGAACTCCATCCGCTGCACCGCGCCAGCACTTCCCACACGATGGCAATCAATACAAAGGCCAACAACCCGAGCCATAACGGCCTTCTGCTTTGCTCTGACAGGCGTCCCTCAAGCTGTCCCTGTTCGCTGGGTTCGAACTTCATAGGCTTCATCAGTACGAATTATAGATTAAGTGAATACCAATAAGGGTCAAAAGAAAGATGAAAATCTCCTTTAAAGCCCGATCGTTGATCCTTTCGGCCAAGCGAGGACCAACTTGGCCGCCGAGGATAACACCGGGGATGGCCCATACGATTATGGATAGATCCGCCTTGGCGCCAACCCACAAATGAAATAGAGCGCCAATTATACACACTCCAAATATGGTCGTGATGCTGGTGGCGACAGCAACGCCCATGCGCAACGACATCTTTTTGCGCATCAAGGGCACCACCCATTCACCGATGCTGACACTGAGCATTCCACTTGCGATGGCCATCAGGCTCACCACCCATCCGTATCTTCCGGCGCTTTTCACATTGACTCTGTCTAAACCGGAATCTGCGTAATTTTGGTTGCCGGAAACAAAAATAAGCGCCGTCAACAGCGTCAATATCCCGAGTATCAACTCCAGATGAGTAGGAGCTATGATCCGTGTCAGCCAGGTCCCGATGGCGATCCCCGGCAGTGTCAGCAGAAGCAGCAGCCCCGCTAAAGGCATATCGATTTGTCTCTGCCGCCAATAGGCCAACGCACCCGACCCCATGCCTGCCGTTTGAATTATCAAACTGGTTAAAACCGCCGTACCTGGACTCAATTCAAGAAAAATCAATAAGAAAGGCATCCACAGGATTCCCCCGCCAATGCCTACCGTAGAAGAGACCATGGCGATGAGGATACCAACAGGGAATGAGAGCCAACTATCCGTCATGATGGTTTCTGTCCACCGAATAGAAGTTAAAATAGGCGATCACCTCTTCGAGCATGGCAAGATCTTCCCGGATTTTTTCGACCGCAACCTTCATCTGCAGGGTCTTCTCTTCGGTTAGCGGTTCTTCGTCCAAATACCCGATCACCTCCTGAATATAGCGCTTTCCCCCAGCGCACGTGCGTTGCGACAACAGAATGATCTCCTGAAGGTTGCTCGCCATCTCATTGATAACATTGCCAAGATCGGCCAGCTCATTGTTGGCGTCGATACGAATGGTCTGACTTAGATCTCCAGATGATATTTTTTCGGACAACTGAATCATATGCTGCAGCGGCTCGGTAATGTTCTTGATGAACATCGTCAGCACGATAATCATCACCAGCATGATAATGGCGACCATCAGCATCGCCTTGCTTCGCATCCGATCGATCGGAGCAAAAATGGCCTCCTGATTAACTTCGGCTTTGCCGTACGTCTGAATGTTTGCCCATATCTCCTCTTTCAGTGATCCACTCTGAAAGTCCGCCATAAATTCTACACCCACCAGGACAGAGGCGAATCCAATGAGCAAAAAGTAGATGATCATGGTCCGTTGAAGACTATATCTGGATTTGGCGTTCATCCTGCTAACCCTTCCAGAGGCACCGTCACAAAAGTAAAGGTCTTGATACTGAAAAATCAGAATTCAGATAGTATGGACCGGTATCAATGTGTGGTGAGCCGCAGATAAAAACGGCTCGAACAATCGGAGCACCTGCGGTGTTTTAACAACAACCGATGATAGCACCAATCGCCTACGGGAGGCCGCTTTTTAACCGGAGGCATATAAGGGCTCGGGCTGTTGCCCATCATTGGCTATTGGAAAGTTGGCTGAGAATCTCTTTGGCCACACTAAGGTATTGCTGCCCTGCAACACTCTCTTTGTTATATTCCAATACCGGCATGCTCATTATCTGCGCTTCACGTACGCGCGGATCCATCTCGATCATTGTGTCGAAGGTGATGCCGGCATACATGCGCTTGAGTTTGTTGCATATCATCTTCGAAGCCGTGCTCTGTTTATCAAACATCGTAATGAGCACACGTGGCTTGATCGATGGATTGGTTTTTGCCTTGATCAACTGAATCAGTCTGAGGATTTGATCGATCCCATGGGTGGACAGATAGTCGCACTGACTTGGAATCACAATCAGATGGGATGCTGTCAGTGCGTTCAGCGTAAAAAACTCTATTGACGGTGGTGTGTCGATGAGGATGAAATCAAAGCGATCCTTTATCGATAACAGGCGATCCTTCAGAATAAATTCGAAGTTGCGAGCGCCGAAGTACTTTTTGTTGAGCAGCACCATGTTCTTGTTGGATGGAATCAGATAGAGATTGTCATACTTGGTTTTGACAATCAATTTTTCCAGACTTTGCGAATCGCCATTGAGCAATTCATAAAATGATGTCGTCTCCTTATACCCCAAAGAGATGGTCAGGTTGGCCTGCACGTCGAAGTCGATGAGGAGTACACGCTTGTTTTGAAGCGCCAGAGAGAGACCTAAATTCAAACAGGTGGATGTCTTGGCCACCCCCCCTTTCTGGTTGCTGATCGCCACAATATTATCGTGGTCGGTTCGCGTTTTTGATGCGGCCAGATCTAAGAAGGAGATTTCCTCTACCCGAACTGGTCTGTAGGCTGTAAATATATGTTGGCATTTTGTACAGCGCGCAATAAAGTTGGGCTCTTGTACAACGCGATCCTGCAAATCATACTGGGTGTGACAACTGGGACAGACAACAATCATTGAAGGGCCCCCCTTGGCAGTCGATTAAGAAATACTGGCCTCTATAGCACCGGGCAACTGAACTTCGTTTACAATCTTGCTCACGGTCCCTCTCTCTATCGCATGTTGCGTCAGGTTGGGATAGACGCAACATTGGGAATCTTGAGCAATGGTACTCCCGTATAACTCCCGAATACGGGCAAATCCGTCCGCGCCATCATCTCCCACCCCGGTGAGCAGGACTCCGATGGCATTCTGCTGAAACACTTCGGCAGTAGAGCGAAAGAGTGCATTCAAGGGTTGCTCCACCGCATCTTCGATACGGATACATGGCTGGTCGCTCTCATTTCGGTCGATGTACATGGACTGTTCATTGGAGCAGACATAGCAAACGCCCTGCTCAATGATCCTTCCATCTTCTGCGGCTTCGATGGTCCAAGGAACATGTTCGTTAAACTTCTTTACAAATGCCGGTAAGATCTGAGGCGCAATCTCCTGAACCACCACCATTGCCGCCGGCAGGGTCGGCGATAATCTTGTCAGCAACCGTATTACGGTATTGGGGCCGCTCAGGCTGGTCCCCAAAGCGATTAAGTAGTCGAGTGGATGAAATCCATACTGGACCGACAAATTCTCGTCTTGGGAGTCTGAATGCATACTGACGCGGCGTATATTTTCGAAATTGACACTGCTGGCGATTTTGACCCGATCAATGATTTTACGGCGGGAGCGATCCATATCTTCCGAGATGCCACCTGACGGTTTGGGCACAAAATCAACGACGCCCAACCGCAATGCTTCAAAGGTGACGCCACCGTCGCTGAACAGCGAGCTGAGCACCACGACAGGGACTGGCGATTCAATCATGATATGGCGAATGGCGGATAGACCATCCATGCGCGGCATATCAATGTCGAGGGTAACCACATCCGGCTTCAGGTCCTTGATCTTATCCAGTCCGTCCAGTCCGTCCCTGGCCGTTCCGACAACGTCTAATTTGTCGTCAGTTTGAAGGATTTCCGATATGGCCTTGCGCATAAACAAGGCATCATCGACGATGAGCACTTTGATTGGTTCATCCATGGAATACTCTCATTCTTTTCACCCGGCAGCACGGGCTGTAAATTGGGTAATGCACTGGCCACTAAAAAGCTCATGCCCTGAAACAAGTGGAACGGCGGCACAAGCTGCGATGTCGTCTATAACCTTACGAGCAGTAACGTTTGATAACATTCCCGATGTCTTTTGGTTTGAATATCTCCGTAACCAGATCTTGCTCTATCACAGGTGCGATCGTCGCCGGCAAAATACACTTCTCAAGCTGGGGTGCAATCACCTGGCCGCCAGCTTCCCGTATTTTTCGCAACCCCTCCATGGTGCCGACTTCACACCCGGAAAACAGTACAATAGTGATGCGGTCCATATAAAGTTCGGCGGCCGCACCGAGCAGAAGATCGAAATTGTTGGGCCCATTCTCCTTGCTGTTAGTTTTTGCGTCCTGGAACGCCCAAACGGCTTCATCCAAACCGATCTTAATGGCCCGTTCGCTGGTGCCGACATAGCATCGTCCCGAGCACATGGCGACACCGGTCGCATAGGGCATCACTTCGAAGCGGCTGCGCGTATTTAAATACTCCGATAGCGTAGGTGCAAAAGGTGGCGGTATCGATTGCAACGAAAGCACACAGGCCAATGGATCCGCTGGTAAGGACGTGATCATATTGACCATTTCGAGGTGGCCGCCGACACCGGAAATGGCAATGACTAGCTTTTCGCAAAGGGCTTTTTCGTTTACCTTCAGATAGTCAGCCGGCGTCAGCTTCGGGGGACGCAGCCTTTGGAACCGTTTGATATTCGCCTTCACCGCCAGTTGAACCCGATCCACCATTCGCTGCTGCTGTTGAACGATGTTGCTGTTTTTTACAGGCTTGCTCATGAAATCAACCGCACCAAGATTTAAAAAGGACAGAATGGTGGCATGGGACGAGGGCCCCAGGTTGCTCATAATAAGCACCGGACAGGGACTCTCGATCATAATATGCTTTAGTGCGGTACTTCCATCCATCACCGGCATGTTGACATCCATGGTGATAAGATCTGGAGAAAGCTCTTTCATCTGGGACAGCGCCTCTTCTCCATTTTTTGCATTGCCGACCACCTCAATTCCTGGATCGGCAGACAACATGCTGTTGAGAATCTTCGACATGATGGCACTGTCATCGACGATCAGCACCCGCAGTTTCTCATCTGGATGCACATCGGTACCGGGACCTTGTTGGGTCTCGGTTTGTGCCAGCTCATCCGCCATGCGCGCTGCTTCCATCAACAGAAACTGGTATGGCTCTTTTATCGTCCTGGAAGGGATCTTGGATGCATCCAAGGTTTCAAACTGACCACTGGGCCACCCTAATATCGTAAAAAAAGCTTTGACACCGGAGATATTGCCGCACTCAGCATGAACGATATCACCGTCCTGGATGTATATGTTGCCTTGATTCTGATCCTGACTCACGCGAACGCAAATGCTGGTACCAGCCAGGCAACACATCTGAATAATGTCGGTCAGTTGTATATTGCGAAGCGTCCCGGCAAAACCACTGCTGCTGTGTTCTTCAGTATGATTTTTCGAATAGTCGGTCATAAGAGCAACAAGTTCCGTTCTATCAGGCTTCGATCATAGGGCCGATGTGCAACGGCTCGACCTCAAATTAGACGCTCACCTCAACGCCTTTACACTTTTTATCACCGGCTGTCCGTTCTCCAATGTGCCTACAGACAACGACTTTTCCCCGCTATAGGACAGACGACGCCTTCTTTTTCCTGGCATGCAGATCGACAGCCATATACACCAGGTCTGAAACGTCCAATATCAGGGAGATATTTCCATCGCCCAATATGGTGGCACCTGAAAATCCACTCTTCTCCTGCAAATAGTCCTCTAACGGTTTGATCACTACCTCTTCACGTCCTTTGAGCTGATCGACAACTAGCCCTACCTGGCGTGTTCCTGTATTCACGACCACCACAAACAGCTCTTCACCGTTGGGATCTTCAGACGGCATCTTGAACAGTTCGGCCAAGCGGATCAAGGGCAGTGTTGTCTCTCTCAGATAATAGACTTCCATGCCTTCAATCGTAGAGATCTCGTTTCGGTGGATACGAATCGTTTCATCCACGGTTGAAAGCGGAATGGTGAAGGTCTCATCACAGACGCGCACCATTAGGGCCTGAATGATGGCAAGGGTGAGCGGGATCTTAATCTTGAAGAGCGCGCCTCTTCCCGGGCGCCCCTCTATCTCGAGTGTACCGTTCAACTTTTCGATATTGTCTTTGACCACATCCATTCCCACGCCGCGTCCTGAGGTGTGCGTGACCTCATCGGCTGTGGAAAAACCGGGCTGGGTGATAAGTGCGATCATCTCCTCATCGCTCATCCTCTCGGCAGCCTCGGGGTCGATGAATCCCTTGCTCAACGCTTTGGCACGAATCAGGGCGGCGTCGATTCCCCTGCCGTCGTCGCTCACCTCAATGACCACGTAGTTGCCCTCATGATACGCTTCGAGACGCAATATGCCTGTTTCACCCTTGCCCTTGCGCTGACGCTCCCCTGTCGTTTCAACCCCATGGTCCACTGCATTTCGGATAATGTGAATCAACGGATCGGATATCTGTTCAATGACCATTCGATCCAGCTCGGTCTCCTCTCCGCGAATATCCAGTTCGACCTTCTTGTCGGTGTTTCGTACCAGGTCGTAGACAACCCGTGGGTAGCGGCTGAAAAGCTGGGCAATGGGCAGCATCCTGACCCCCATAACATTTTCCTGTAGCTCGGAGGTTACCCTTCCCAAGGATACGGTCGCTTCGTTGATCCGATTGATCAAATCCTTGACCAGTTGAGACTCCTTGCTGTCCAGCTTTTGGGCTTGTTTGAGCATCAACTGAAGTTCACGCATTTCAATAAATAGCTGGTTGAAACCGGCACGGGTGACGACCAGCTCACCCACCTGGTTCATCAAGGTGTCGATCTTTCCGGCGTCGACGCGAATGCTCTGTTTCGTCACCCGTTCACGAAATCTATCGGATTGGCGCCGGCCTAAAGCCGACGGCGAGCGATGCTCCTCCGCCGCCGCATAGGCCTGCATTCCGGGTGTCGGAGGTTCGGCCGCAGGCACCAATGGTCTGGGTGGCTTCGGAGTCGGCGCGGGCCTGACAGGTGAAGCATCCGAAAATAACAATCCTTCGATGGTATTTTCTTCAACTGGCTCCCCCTCATCGGGTGCTGCACCGACCTCCGTCGCGAAGGATGGGTTCAAGTTTGCGGTCGTATCTTCGGATTTTTCATCGGAGAAGAGCTCCTTCACGACGTCAAGATCGGAATCTACAGTGAAGTCGCTATTCACGTTGACATCAAATCGGGCATCAAAGGCATTTTCCAGGCGAGACAACAGGCTCTGGTCGTCGATAATCTCCTCTTCGTAGGTGTCGATCATCGGTGCCACATCGGCGTCAGCCGCCACTTCCGGCACATCAACCGGGCTCTCATCGAAAACCGATTCTGGCTCGGCCTGCGGGGCCGGTTCCGGGTGCACGAACTCGTCCCCGGTTTCGGCGGTTGATATCTCCGCTGCTTCAACGGTGTCAACGGAGAGCGTCTCTGGTGGGAGGTCAAACAGATCGCATACGTAATTCAGATTGCCGGCCATCACGCTGTCATTCCAGGCCTCCATATCTAGCAGCTCCCCGTCATTGACACGAGATGCCATGGCGCCGACCTCATCTATCCACTCGTCGTAGAATGATTTAAGGTCATCGTACTCCATGTAGTTTGCCGACGATCTCAGACGCGACAGCCGATCTTTGCATTGCGAAAGGATATCCACCGAAGCATCGGAAGAGCGCTTCAGCCGCTCTGCGGCCTGGCTCAACTCGGTTATGCCCTCCTTGAGCTGCGTCTTAAAGATGGCAAACAGCTCCTGGTCGTAGGTCTCTTCATAACGCACAGAGGGCGCAGCTTTCTCGGTGTTTTCAGTCACGCCATGGTCCTTCGGCAGTGTCTTTTCCACTTCCGGTGCAGTATGGCTGTCGATCAGCGAAACAAGGTCCTCTATGGCCGCTTGCTCGGTCTGGTTTTCAGCAATCTCTGCCACCAGCTGATTGATTCGGTCACGCCCTTCCATCAAGGTGTCTATGATGCCACGATCGGCTTGGAGCGTCTCATGCCGCAATAGATCCAACAAGTTTTCCAGTTTGTGCGACAACTCGGCAATGCGCAGCATCCCCAGATATTCCGAAGAGCCCTTGATGGTATGTATCGACCGGAACAGTTCATTGAGCACCTCTATACTGTCCGGCTCTTTCTCTAAAAGCATCAGATGGTGTTCGATCTCATCCAGATGCTCACTGGCCTCTTCGATGAAGTCATCCAGCAGGCTATCATCGACCTCTGGCATCATCGCTTCCGGTTCATCGAGGGCCTTGGCCTCAGATATGGGCTCAGATTGATCTGCATCTTCCGACCCATCCCCATCGACCGCCGGGAGGCGATCTTCCAAGGTCATCTCCTGAATGGCCGCAACCTTGGAAAAATAGCTTTTAATCCGATCGATGTTGGCCGACGTCACCTCTTTGGCAAACGTCTCCCAATTGCAATCCTCTCCGGCAGATACCGCCCCGCGCCACTCTGTCACCGTCTGAGACCACTGCTCGTATATCTGTTTGAGCTTGTCGTAGCCCATGTAGTTGGACGAAGAGCTCAGCGTGCCTATCCGATCCTCGTATCGGTCCAGTGCCGCGTCGGCAGGCTCGCCACCTACCAGCTTGGCGCTTTCATCCAGCAGCGCCTGCAGTCCGTCTCGAAGTTGATCGACAAATATCCCGAACAACTCATCATCGTATTCATCTTCGAACGCCTCGCTCTCACCATCGGCACCCGCCTCAATTTCAACCTCTTCGGCCGATACCGGAGCCATGTCTCCGGTCAGGGATTCTATGCGAATGACCAGATCGTCGATCTCGGCACGCTCGGCCTCATGCTGGGACAGATCGTCCAGCAACTGGCCGATACGATCGTTGGTGCCGATCAGCAGATCAATCACCGAGCTGTCCACCTCACGCTCGCCACGCCGAAGCAGGTCCAACAAGCTCTCAAGCTTGTGAGACAACTCGGCGACACGCTCCAGCCCCAAATACTCCGAAGAGCCTTTTATCGTATGGATCGATCGAAAAATA
Organism: uncultured Desulfatitalea sp.; assembly: GCA_963668675.2. Taxonomy (GTDB): domain Bacteria; phylum Desulfobacterota; class Desulfobacteria; order Desulfobacterales; family Desulfosarcinaceae; genus Desulfatitalea. Next base: position 1,299,013 of record CAXXMB010000001.1, read on the forward strand.
TCGTTGAGCACATCGGCATCACCGGGCTGCTGCTCCAACCTCAGCAAATTGCGCTCGGTCTCCTCCAAATGCTCTCCTGCCTCGATGATGAAATCCTGCAATAAGGAGTTGTCGATCTTCTCCTCTTTGGAGCCCGGTTGATCCTCTTGCTCTGAGAAAAGCTGCAACTCCGGTGCACCTGAGTTTTTCTCCTCCTGGGCGCCCTCTTTCTCATCAGTCAGCAGCTCCATGCCGATATCATCGAATCCCAAATCTCTTTTTTGATCGGTTTCCCCTCTGCCCGTTCCCCGATCTGTCGCTTCAGGTGCCGGGAGGCGATCTTCCAAGGTCATCTCCTGAATGGCCGCAACCTTGGAAAAATAGCTTTTAATCCGATCGATGTTGGCCGACGTCACCTCTTTGGCAAACGTCTCCCAATTGCAATCCTCTCCGGCAGATACCGCCCCGCGCCACTCTGTCACCGTCTGAGACCACTGCTCGTATATCTGTTTGAGCTTGTCGTAGCCCATGTAGTTGGACGAAGAGCTCAGCGTGCCTATCCGATCCTCGTATCGGTCCAGTGCCGCGTCGGCAGGCTCGCCACCTACCAGCTTGGCGCTTTCATCCAGCAGCGCCTGCAGTCCGTCTCGAAGTTGATCGACAAATATCCCGAACAACTCATCATCGTATTCATCTTCGAACGCCTCGCTCTCACCATCGGCACCCGCCTCAATTTCAACCTCTTCGGCCGATACCGGAGCCATGTCTCCGGTCAGGGATTCTATGCGAATGACCAGATCGTCGATCTCGGCACGCTCGGCCTCATGCTGGGACAGATCGTCCAGCAACTGGCCGATACGATCGTTGGTGCCGATCAGCAGATCAATCACCGAGCTGTCCACCTCACGCTCGCCACGCCGAAGCAGGTCCAACAAGCTCTCAAGCTTGTGAGACAACTCGGCGACACGCTCCAGCCCCAAATACTCCGAAGAGCCTTTTATCGTATGGATCGATCGAAAAATATCGTTGAGCACATCGGCATCACCGGGCTGCTGCTCCAACCTCAGCAAATTGCGCTCGGTCTCCTCCAAATGCTCTCCTGCCTCGATGATGAAATCCTGCAATAAGGAGTTGTCGCTCATACGGATCTCCTTTTCATGGGCGCACGTCACAATGTGTAAGTTCAATCATCAAGCTCACTTCAGCCTGAATTTCTGTTTCATTTCCGCTGGAACCGCTTCGGCACATCTCAAATACTCTCGATCAAATCCACTATGGCTTTTGCGTTGTGCTTATTCACATACCCGACAGCCCCTAACCGCTTGGCGTCTCGGCTGTATTTGTCCTCATCCAGATTGGATAAAAAAATAATTCTCGCCTCGGGATCAACACTCAGAATCTCTTTTGCCGCCTCGAAACCGTCCATATCGCGCATGGTGATGTCCATTGTAACGATATCGGGCCTCAAGCTTTTGTACATCTCCACGGCATCTTTTCCATTTTTGGCTTCCCCAGCCACCGTGTGGTGTTGATCACGCAAGGTCTGTTTGATCATTTTGCGCATGATCGAAGAGTCATCGACAACCAGTATCTTCTTGCCCATGAATTTTCACCCTATCCATAATCCTGATTATTTTCCCTGTTGCCGTTTCAAGGCAGCAAGCTTTTTGAATTCATCCACCACTAAAATCCGGTTAAAGTCCAAAATGGCCATAAGCTGCTCGTCCAACTTGCAAACACCGCTGATATATTGGCTCTTGAGCGCGCTCAACACCATTTCGGGTGGCGGCTGGATGGCACTTTGCGGAATTTTGATGACGCGCGTCACCTGGTCGACAATAAAACCGGTGACCCTTTCTCCGACATTTAAGATGATGGTCCACGTTCCCGAACGGCTGTCCTCATCATCGGGTTTGGACAGATTCAAACGCTTGCGCAGATCGATGATCGGTATGATTTTGCCCCGAAGATTGATGACCCCTTCGATGAAATCCGGCGAATCGGGTATACCCGTGACCGGGCTCTCCTTGATGATCTCTTGAACCGTCAGGATATCTACGCCAAAAAGCTCGCCGGCCAGAAAAAAGCCGACCATCTGAATCAAGTCTTCTGCTTCGGATTGCTGCTGGTCTATGGCAAGGCCCTCATTCATACGCACATCTCCTTCATTGACTTTTTATGAGCCGATAGAAAAGCATTGATCGCTCCTGCCATCTGTTTGTCACTGATCAAGTGGGTCAAGTTGTATTTCGCTTCCGCCTTTTTGGGTGTCTCCTTAAAAAGGCAGCTTCTCGGGTCCTGCACGAAGGCGGCCCCTCTGTTTTCGATGATATCCCCAAGCCCTTCGATGCCATCCTTGCCGGTCCCGGTAAGGATAACCCCGGCGGTATTTTCATGCATGGTGTCTGCCGCTGATCGCATCAGCAGGTTGATGGCCTCTTGTTGCGCACCGTCGGGCAGACCGTTCAGTTTAAGGTAGAGGTGATCGGCCTGCCTTGAGACCGAAAAAAACTCAGTGTCCGCCGAGAGATAGCAATGGCCGCCTTCAAGCACCAGACCATCGCTTGCACGCCGCACGAACAACTGACTGCATTGGTCCAGATATTTCACAAATCCGTCGATATGGAGCGGGGCCTGATGCATCACTGCAATATAGGCGGCAGGCATGGACGGGTTGAGACGCGGTATCACATTTAATAGCGTGCCGTATCCACCTTCGGCAACGCCAATGATCACCAGGGAATGGCAAGGCATCTGTTCGCCGCTTTCCGCATCCTTATCCTTGGCCGGTCGCCTCAGGTAACGAACGGATTCGATCTGCACCTCTGATACCAACTTTATCTTTCTTACGATCTCTTCGCGTTGAGACTTCAGGTCAGCCCCTTTCACCTGTGAAGGTTTGGGCAAAAAATCGATGGCGCCATACTTAAGCGAATCAAACGTCTCCTTCGCCCCCTCTTGGGTCAACGCACTGATCATCACGGTGGGAATGGGATGGTTGATCATGATATGTTTAAGCGTGGTCAATCCGTCCATCACCGGCATGTTGATATCCAAGGTGATCACATCTGGCCTTTCGGCAGCAATCAATTCCAGCGCTTTTTTCCCGTTTTCGGCCTCTCCACAGACCTGCAAATGGCCGTCGGCCTCTATGATCTCACGCAAAACCTTACGGATCAGCCTGGAGTCATCGACCACCAGAACTTTCAACATCCGATCCGACACTTTCTCCTCTGGTCGAGCGCCCTGACCATGAAGCGTCGCTTCAACAGTTTTTCCATTCTGCCTGTTGGTCAAAGAAACCATCAATGTCTCATTACATACAGAGCAGGAAAATTTATAGCTGTTCCCCTTTATCCGCGCTTCGTCTATATCGTGCCGCGTGCCGCACTCTTCACAGAACAATATCATCTATCTTGCCCCTGTCATTTCCGAAATGTCACAGACGCTGAGTGGTCATCAAAAGCCCCTGCTTGACATACTCACCGATGTGCTGTTCCAAATATCGGTATTTGGGTCCATATTCTTTAACAACCAGATTTCGCCGTTTACGACGGCTATCCAAATGGGTAGCGTTCCGATTTATGAGTCCTTGCTTTTTGCGCGGATTTGAGTGGGTGTCGAGCAGGAGATGGGGGGGTGGATGACCGATTATTAAGACACCAGGCGCTGCTTCAACGGCAGTACGCAACGGTTCCGGTAGCCTCTCCAGGCTTATCGCATGAACCGATGGCTTGTCGATATGAATATCCCGCGTTTCCATTACAAATATCAATATAGCGTCAGCACCAACTATTCAACTCGCCTCTACCCCGTCGAAAGATGCCATCTATTGAAGGATGCGATGCCTCTGCCAGATCGTTTCGAAACACTCGTCGTTTATCGTGTTTCGCTTTAGGCTATTTTCGATTTGGCAACCCCCACTTTTTACTGCCGGGCACCTACCCTACAATCAATAATTTTCAAAAAAACTAATGATATATAACCGCAAGGCCGCCCTTAAAGTCAAGACAAAAAACAACAGAACCGCCTCCATCCGCCTATGACAGAGGGGGTGTCAGCGCAGGTCCGATGCATTTCGGAACCACACCATATGCAGTTGGAGTGCCCCTCCGGATAAATGTAGTCTTTTGGAAAGATTACAGGCCAGTGCAGTTAATACGGGGTGATTGTGTGCAGTGCGGGGATGGTGACATTGTAACGACCGGGTAATCGTGGGAGTCGGTACAAAGCTCAAACGATTGTAGAGGTCACTTATGGCAGGACATCGAGCCCCTCATCCATTCTACGCAATCCTTCCATGAGCAGCTCCATGAACATTCCAAGTTCGGGCATAGTCATCTCCTTTTCCGCTAATCCGGGCACAAAATGAAAACGCCCTGCCTTCTCCTCCAGCACGGCAAAGAAGGCGGATTTACCATTTTTGCGCCCGTAGTTAGCTTGAATGACCGACCCGCCTCGAAACTTAACGCTGGCGGGACCTTTCGACAGATTAAGCCTCAAGGTGCCTGTCTTTTGATTGTAGTTGAGGGTCTGGAACAACTCCACAGGCGGCATCTGGGCCAACGTGCCGGTCATCCCCGAAGAGAACTCTTTGGATATCATCACGTTTGATTTAGCCAAACGCCGAGAGAGCAACCTGGCAAAATACATCTGCAGAGAGGGAAAGCGATTGAGGACCTTAAGAAAATCCTGCCCCCTGATAAACAGTACCGTGGTCGGTTCTATCACCTTGATCGTTGCGCCTACCGGATCGCCGCTGATCAGACTCATCTCTCCGAAAACTTCTCCGTTGCGTAATTTGGTAATGCTGATGCCGTCCTCATCCACAACATTCACTAGTCCAGACAGGATAATATAGAGATTCTTCCCCGGCTCCCCTTTTGAAATAATGCGATCGTTGAAGCTGTATTTTCTAAGTCGCAAGAGAGAAACGAAATCCCTCAGGCTGTTATCATCAAGCGTTCTGAATATTGAAAAATTGCTCAAAAGGCTGGCGATGGTAGCCACGTCCGTACTATGTTGTTTAATATCCTCAACCAGGGCGATAGAAGCGCCTTTCTTGTGCTCCAGCCGTATTTCACTGTGGCACTTTCCGCACGAAATAACCCGATCGGGAATGCGGTCCACCCTCTCGTGTTCAACAAGGATTTTGGTGAGGGCTGCAATCAGTATCCTGCACTCTCTTCTGTTTGAGGGAAGATCGATAATGGCGGTCGAGATGAATTTACTCCCCTTGTTATGCTCCAGCAGCAAGGCATTACCAGAAATTTTGAATTCATCACCCTTTTTGTAGTAGGGGCACCCAAACACATCTACAACTTTGAATATGGCTTCGCTGAAACTCATTTTGCCTTCCGAATGCTATTTGGATTTACCTTCTCAGCGTTAAATGGGCCTATCTGGTTAAAAGCCGTATTAATGCGAGGGCATTACGTTTAATACCAATTTACATCGGTTGATGCAATGCCCTGCTAAAGTGATTTTACAGGATAAGATCAAGAGGGGGCTATTACAAGGCGTGGCGTGCCACGAAGAGATCCTTGGATTGACGATGGCGGAGAATATCTAGCAAGTAAAAAAGCCTGTGGGTGAATTCCCAGCATTTAAAAGCGCACCCTTACTTTCACACCCATCCATACTTACTAATCGGCTGAAAATCACACCCACAGGCCAAACTGGTCACACTGAAAGTTCCGTTCCGTTGCAAGCATTAGCTCAATTAGTGATAATTGTACTTTGTATGGACTTGCGAACTGAATATTTAGAGTGCATGATTTATGCCTAAATCAATCCCGGAGATCGACTCCTGTCATATGGCGTAAAATCAATCTATTCAAAAGGTTATTTATTGCTCAAAAAATGGGTCAAGATGAACCAATGCAGGCAAGTGCGCCATTGTGGCACACCCAGGGACTCTTCTTCTATAAAAACCCTTACAGAATAAAACAGATCGCTAAGTGCGCCAATTTGACATGTTGCCACGCCGATTTGTCGCACCTTTCCAACTTCCTCCAACCGCTTTAAGCTTCCGCTGAAGCGTCCTAAGCCCGATGCCCAATAGTTTTGCCGCATGCGTTCGATTTCCTCCGGTCATTTGCAGCGCCTGTGCGATATGACTCATCTGAACCTCAGCCAGGGTGGGAAACTCCTCCTTTGGATGGGTTTGCAGTCCACCATGGGTGATCAGATCACTGACGGACGACACGGAGAGTTCACTCCCCTGTTCGACCAAGAGGGCGGAAGAGATGATATTTTCAAGTTCGCGGACATTTCCGGGAAAGCTATACCGTTGAAGCACATCCAACATTCCTGGAGACAACCCTTTAATATTTTTTTTATTCTTAGCAGCATGGGTATTTAAAAAATGGTTCGCCAACACGCCGATATCTTTAGGGCGTCTTCGCAAAGGGGGAATATGGATGTGATATTCATTCAAACGAAAATAGAGATCTCTCCTGAATTGACCGGAGGCCATCGCCTCCCCGATTCGCCGGTTGGATGCGGACAGAATTCGCAGATCCACATTGGTAACTTCGGTGCTCCCCAGAGGATAAAACTCTTTCTCTTCAATCACGCGCAACAGCTTGCCCTGCATTACCGTATCCAATTCGGTAATCTCGTCGAGAAAAAGCGTACCGTCCCGGGCCGCCTCGAAAAATCCCCTTTTGTTTGCGACAGCACCCGTATACGCCCCACGGATATGCCCGAAGACGTCATCTTCAAACAGGGTCTGGCTGAATGCAGACATATTGACCGCTACAAAGGGCCCCCTTCTGCGTCCGCTGAGGTTGTGAATAATCTTGGCCAGCATTCCCTTGCCGACCCCTGTCTCTCCTGTAATCATCACATTGTAGTCGCTTACGGCGCATGTTTCAGCTTGATGGAATACCAGGGCCATCGCTTCGTCCTTCGCCACCATATCGCTGAAAGCACCCGGGTCCCGGAGATCGTCGAAACTTTGGGGACGTTCAAAAAGTGCCATCCCCTTCTTGAGTTGATAACGTTCGAGAGCGTGGTCAATGGCAATGGCGGTGCGCTCAAGATTGAGCGGTTTGACCAGGTAGTCGTATGCGCCGTATCGCATCGCCTCTACCGCCATCTCCACTTCGTCGACGGCGGTCACAATGATGCACTCGGTGTCAGGCGCATTGAGTTTGATCTGTTTGAGGACCTCCATACCCCCCAGGTGGGGCATGATCAAATCCAATAAAACCAACTGGAAATGCTGGGTGCCGACAAGTTCTGCCACCTTTCGACTGTCGGATACCAGACCGGGATCCGGCAGCCCGGCACTCAACAATGCGGTACGAATAGCGAAGAGCAGGCCCTCATCATCGTCTACGATTAGTATAGGCGAGTTCTCAGGAAGATATTCCATTGAGTTCGTTTCGGACGATATCGATAAAATGGTCCATCTCAAGCGGCTTGGTTACAATTTGTCGAAACCCCATCCTCAGGGCCTCCTCAAGATTGGGGTGATCCGGAAATCCCGTCACGATAATGGCCTTCATCCTTCCCAGCCCCAACTCGTTTTTAATGGCACGACAAACCCCCAAACCATCTATTTCAGGCATGAACATATCCAAAACCAACAGATCCGGTGGATCGCTGCCCAAACGGATCAGCGCCTCAGTCCCGTTGGCAAAGCCTTCAACCATGCAGCCGATCTTTTTGGTCAAGGCCTGAATAAGCAGTGCCCTGAAACTCGCGTCGTCATCCACTACCATGATCCTGCATGGTTTCAGCTTCTTGGATATGGGCAGAGAGACGGTAAATTCAGTTCCCCTGCCCTCCTTGGAGTTAAAGGTTATCTCTCCGTTGTGCGCTTTGACCAGGTTGTATGTGACCGACAGCCCCAAGCCGGTACCGCCCTCTGACTGTCGATCGGTAACGAACGGATCGAAAATTTTATCTGCCACAGCCGGATTGATGCCTCGACCGTTATCTGCGACGACAATAGCGATGGCCCGCTTGTTTTCCTGCAGCTTCGTCTCTATGCGCACACACCCCTTATTGTGATGGATACTCTCATGGGCATTGATGATTAGGTTCAAAATGATCTGTTCAAGATTCTGGAGGTTGGCACGGAGCAATGGCAATTCAGGAGAGAGCGACACCTTCAGATCGGTTTTCGATTTAGAGAGGGTAGACGACGCCAGGCGGGCCGCATTTTCAACAGCGACATTCACTTGGATATCGGACGTATCCACCGGGTTGCTTTTGCGTGAAAAGCCTTTCAGCCCTTTGACGATTCTGGCGACGCGGTTGGCAGCCATCTCCATATCGGTAATCAGCCGAAGAATATTCTGCTTTATGAAATCGAGTGTCAGCCCTCCGAACTTGAGATTTTCCGACGTTCGGGGATGGCTGTCGAGCAGCGGCAGCAGGTCTCTCCACATCTTGTTGAGAAGCGGCAGGTTAAACAGCATCAGATTTATGGGGTTATTGATTTCATGGGCCACCCCCGCTACCAGAGTGCCCAAGGACTCCATCTTTTGTGCCTGAAAAAGCTGCTTTTCTATTCTTCGTTGGGCGGACATATCACGACAGATCCCTCCAACCGCCCAGATATGCTTCTCCTTGTAGATGGGATAGAGAATGACCAGATGGTATCTGGCCCCTTTGCCTGTCGCGGCTTCATGGGAGAAGGAGACGGCCTGTCCGTCGGTGTATACCTTTTTGACCTTTTCACGATAGAGCATTGTAGCATCGTGGGGGCAAACATTCGGCAACCTTCGTCCAATCAGCTCAGCCCCTCTGCTCAAACCGAACTGCGAGACGTTGTCGTTGCTGTATAGGTAAGTTCCCTTCCGATCCAATATAAAAAGATGGTCGCCAGAAAATTGGGCCAGCGCCTTGAACTGGAGGGCATCATTTTGCATATCGGTGTTGGTCTGCTTTAGAGTCGCCAGCGCCTCTTTTAGTTCATAATTCTGCTGCAAGAGATAGGCGACCTGCGCTTGATCCGCATCGATGCGTTCAGTCGAATCCTTCATTCGATGCCATGCCTTAACGACCGCTCTTCCATTCCGTACAATACCATCGCTGCCACATATTGAATGTTGAGAATTGAGAACTGCTTTTGTGTTCAGCTATCTATTCATCCTGCTAATGAGTTGACCTGCTACTCAATCGACCTGCTCTCGGTCGAATTTATCAACAGGGTAATGGGCCGGTCCTCTTCGCTTCGGCTATCCAAAGCGATAGGCCCGGGACGACGATATTGATCCTCTCCAGGCTGCGCTGCCAGCCATTTTTCACGGAAAGCTTCCACCACGAGAAAAGCGGGAGAAGTCACATCCACCAGGCTCTTTTCCAGCACCAGGGTCAGACGCCCCTTGCGCTCCTCAAGGCGCATCAGCGGTGCAATGGGAACCCCCAGCGGTTCCCAATGGTCGAATCCATGCTCAAGGTTCCGTATGGCAGCCATTTGTCCCGTCGCCCCGCCTGCGATCAGGCTGAATACGGTGAGTCCCAGATTGTAGCCGTAGTTGCAGTCAAACATGGTCGGATCGGTCCCTCGGCCGTCGTATCCGTAAAAATGAGACTGGGTTTTAAACTTAGGGACGGATTGGCCGTATATCTTCTCTATCACCTGAGGAAGGTGCTCATCTGCCCCCATGGCACCGGCCTGCACCAGCTCATTTCTCAAGGTGCGCATGGATATGATGTTCTCCTTGACCATGAGATACTTATCATCGCCATAGTTTTCGAACAAAATCGGTCCGTAGTAGCCTGGCTCCAGACCAGCTCTTTTCAACGTCTTTTCATAGTATCCCGCTTCAATTCCAATTTTGTATTTTCCCTGGTCCCGCAAAATTTTCAGATAATCCTTCACCAACTCGAGCAGTACTTTTTCGGTCGGGACCTGGGAGAACTGGAAGTTGCCATGACTGTCCCGCTCAGTGAGCAACCCCTCCTGAAAAAAAGCGGGCAAATCGTTAAATAGTTCATCATCGCGCGAATTCCAGATATTGGGGGCCAACCCACGAGGAGCATCCCTGACCAGATTTCTCAAATAATCCAGCTTTTGATCCAGCAGTGGGAAACTGGCGTGAAAATCACTGTCATGGGTCGTGTTGTATTCGGCGATAATCGTGTTGAGCTTAATGATGAACACCTCGATTTCATTAATAAACTCCAAAATACCCTCAGGGATGACGACGATACCGTAATTTTTGCCGACGGCCGCCCGCCGCACCACCGCGTCACAAATCAGGCGAGACAGATGGCGCAACGTCATGCCGTATGCGGTATAATCAACAGCCCCCTCCGATTCGGCTCTCTCCAGCCGCTGGGAATCCACATAATCGGCCAAGTCCTCTCCAATGAGGGTAAGATTGGCGTGAGTCTGCAACGCCACCTCCAGGGCCAGGTGGCTGGCCACTCGCCCCATCACCCGACATACATGCCAATATTTGATGTCCGAGCTGCTGTCGTTGCTCAAGTTACTGATCTCCAGTGCAAAAGCACGCGCCGCGGAGTGAAATCCGAAAGAGACGGCACAAAGAACGTTGCTGTCTGCATCGCGGACCTGGATATCGCCGTCGATGGTCTTGGGCACGCCGATCACCTGGACCTTGTCCTTATGCAGCTCTTGGGCCAGAAAAGCTGCGTTGGTGTTCGAATCATCCCCCCCCACCACCACCAAGGCATCCAACCCCAGCGCTAAAATATTCTCTTTTGCATAGGCCATCTTTTTATCGGTATCGATCTTCGTGCGACCGGTTTTGATCATTGTGAATCCACCCATGTTGCGATGGGCATTCACAAGATCGTCATTGAGCTCCACATATTCATTTTCGATAATGCCATCCGGCCCGACCAGAAAGCCGTAAATATGCGAATCCGAATTGGCTTTCTTTGCAGCATCGTAAAGCCCGGCAATGACATTGTGGCCGCCCGGGGCAGGGCCTCCCGAAAAGACGATTCCAATATTGCGAGGGCGTTGAAATGACTCGGCAAGTGAAAGATCGGCATCCTCGACGGAGGTGATGGTTTGAACCCTGTTGCCTATAATATCAGGCAATTGTTTCTTCGCCTCGGGATCGATGTCAAAACGGTATGTATCAACCTCAGAGACTCGAGTCACACTTCCTTCAAATGCGCTGCAAATTAGAGGCATATAGGCCCTGCGCTCCAATACCGACTCACTGACGGGTGAGGTGATACGTTGGATCTCCGACTTTTTTAACAGTTCACGAACATCAACACGCTTTTGGTCTGACACGGGGACCTCCCTGAACTAAATGTAACCGATGGATGGATTTGCAAAAAGAGGCGCTGCATGGTCTGCCCTCTCTGAAGATCTCTTTTTAATACCGGCCCTTGCGCCGGCAAGTCAAGCGAATTACTCTCCCAATCGCTTCTCGTCTATGGCAAAAGGGGTCAACGCACGCCCATCGCCTAAAGAACAGGCGCACTGTTTCGCCGAAAAGGTCCAAACACCAGATATTGTATATCATATAATATTTTAACACCTTCCCTTGGGCTTTTTGCTTTACAACGACACCAGGTCTTGATATTAAAAAGTCGTTAATCAACCAAACCAACCCGTAGTGAAAGCCCCTGACCGGAGGCCGACTCCATGAAGATCAGAAAATTGGATATTGTTGGTTTCAAGTCGTTTTTAGACAAGGCCAGCATCGCTTTTCCACCCGGCATCTCGGCTATCGTGGGGCCGAACGGATGTGGAAAAAGCAACGTGATCGATGCCTTTCGCTGGGTAATGGGCGAACAGAGCGTCAAGCAACTGCGCGGCAAAAGCAAGGAAGATATCATCTTTTCCGGCGCCAACGGTAAGCCCCCCCTGAACATGGCCGAGGTGACGATTACCTTGGCCAATGACAACGGCAATGCCCCCGAGGAGTTTCGCGACTACTCGGAAATCAGCGTTACCCGCAGGCTTTTCAGATCGGGTGAAAGCGCCTATCTGATCAACAGACAACCCTGCCGCCTGAAAGATATCTACAACCTCTTCATGGGCAGCGGTGTGGGTACGAGGACCTTCGCCATCATCCAACAGGGCAATATAGGTGCGATCATAGATGCCGGACCGGAGGAACGGCGCCTTTTCTTAGAAGAGGCCGCTGGAGTCACCCGATATAAATTTCGTAAGAATGAAGCGTTGCGCAAAGTAAAGTCCACCGAACAAAACCTGCTGCGCCTGAACGATATCATCTCCGAAGTCAATCGCCAGATGGCCGGTTTGCGACGCCAGGCTAAAAAAGCAGAGCGGTATAGGAACTATCACGACCGCGTCAAGACCATCGACACAAGACTCCTGCTTCACTATTTCGATGATTTCAGCAACCAGATTCATGAGTCGGAGTCGTTTGTCAAAGAGCTTAAGGATGCCGACCTGGCCCATGTCACCCAACTCAAGAAAATGGATGCGGCAGTCGAGGAGATCAAACTCAAACGCTGGCAAAAAAACCAGGAGATCGCTGCCCAGAAAAACAGTCGCTTCGAAAATCAGCGCAACATCGATCGCCTCGAGACACAAAGGGAGCACCTTAAGAGTGAAGCGAGTCGGCTGAGCGGAGAGATTGAAGCCCTGGAACAGGCCGAACAGGATTTGGTTGCCAAATCGGCCACTATCGGTGGCGAGATCGGTCAGGTCGAAGCACAAAACCAGCGCTTGCAGTCCAATGTGACCACCATCAGATCCGATATTGAAAAGGAACGCAGCGCCACCCATGCCCTTCAGGAGGAGTTGAGCAACCTCAATCGTGTATCGGAAGAGAACAAAAACAGTCTCATGAGCCTGGTGGCGGAGGAGGCCCGTTATAAAAACATCTACCAAACGGTCTCCAACAACAAAGAAAATTTAAAGCGGCGCCTTGTGCGCATTGACGAAGAGGTGGCCCTGTCGTCCAAAAAGGTGGGCATGATCGAAAGTGAGCACACCGAGGCGCAACAGCACCTTGAAGAAACCAAAGCGATCATCGAAGGGTATGATGCTCAAATCAATGACCTGAAAACCGCTCTTTCCGAACAGTCGACCGAGCTGGGCAACCAGGTAAAAAAGACACAGTCATTGGAGCTCGAACGAAACAAAGCGCGGGCCCAACTGGCAACCCTCAAAAAGATGGCCGCCAATTTCGAATGGTACCGCGACGGCGTTAAAGCCGTCATGAAGGCGAGCCGCCCCCCAACAGAGGGGGATGCCGCCACCGAAGATACGCCCAGACATTTGGAGGGCATCATCGGCTTGATGGCCGAACTGATAGAACCTGCGGCCGGTTATGAAAATGCAGTAGAAGCTGTATTGGGTGAAGCACTGCAGTATGTTTTGGTCGAAAGCCAACAGGCCGGCGTTGAAGCGATCGACTATCTGCAGAGTAGCGGCGCAGGCCGAAGCGGATTCGTACCGGTGTCTCGCATCAAGCCGCTCAGTGCCGATGCTCAAGCGCAGCCCCCCGCGGAGCAGCGACTGCTCAACCATGTCTCTGTCGCCGAAGAGTTTCGTCCCATCGCCGAAGCGCTTCTTGGCCATGTTGCCGTTGCGCCTTCACTGTCGGATGCTCTGTCACTGTTCAATCGCAATGGCCGCATCCAGAGCATTGTCACCCCAAACGGCGACGTGGTATCTCACCAGGGCGTCCTGGTGGGCGGCAGCCAGGATCGGCTTGCGGGCATCCTGTCAAAAAAGATGGAATTGAAGGAGTTGGCCCTTCAGACCGAGGAGATCGAAAAAGATCTGACCGCTGCCCATGCCACATTGCAAGTATTGGAAAAGCGCGTCAGGGGGCTTGAGTCCGATCTCCAGCAAGCTATCGCAAACAGAAGCAATGCGGCTGAAGATGCCCTGACGGCGGAAAAGCATCTCTATCGGATAGGAGAAGACCTCAAGAATGCAAAACGCCACCAGGAGATCCTCGAACTGGAGCAGGAGCAACTGCTTGGGGAGGAGAGCGACCTCGATGAAGAGATGGGCAAATACAACCAGGCCCTGTCCAGAATCGAGTCGGAGGTTCGCCAAATCAACGACCAGACCGCTGAAAACACAAGGAAAACAAGTGGCGTTGCCGCCCAACTGGAATCCTACAACCAAAAAGTGGTGGATCTGAAACTCGAACTGACCGCCCTGCAGGCCAAACTTGAAAACGGTGCCAACACACTACAGCGCCTGAAGGAATTTGAACGGGACAGCCAGCTGCGCCTTGAACAGCTCAAAACCGATATCGCTCAGAAGAGAGAGAAGCACAGCAATGCACTCTCCGGCAGCGATTCCCATGAAGCTTCCCTTAAGCGCCTATACAGCGAACTCAAACAGCTCGAAGAGGTGATGGCCAGTAATGAGACAGAGTATCACACCATCGATACCGCGCTGCAAGAAAGCGATGAAAAGCAGGAAGCTATTCGGTCCGAACGCGAAAAAATAGTGGAGAAGATGCGGCTCCTGGAACTCGACCTGTCCGAAAAGAGGGTCAGGCGCGACAATATCGCTGCCCGGGCACAAGAACGATACCACACCTCTATCGGCGACCTGAGAATGAAGGTGTCTCAGGAGAATGAGGTAAAAATGTCGCTGCCCGAGATGGAAAAGGAGGTCGAGAGACTGCGCAGCAAAATTGCCAGTATCGGCGATGTCAATCTTGGAGCCATCAAAGAGTATGAAGAGCTCACGGAGCGCTTTGAATTTCTCAGTGCCCAGAGAGATGACCTGGTCAAAGCGATAGAAGATTTGCACAAGGTGATCCGCAAGATAAACCGGATTACCCAGGAACGCTTCATCTCCACCTACGAACAGGTCAATGGCAAACTCAAGGAGGTCTTCCCCAAACTGTTTGAAGGGGGATCGGCACGACTGGAATTGACAGATCCCAGTAAGCCCCTGGAGACGGGCGTCGAGTACATGGTCCATCCGCCGGGCAAAAAGCTGACCCGCATGAGCCTGCTTTCAGGTGGAGAGAAAGCGCTCTCCGCCATCGCTTTTATCTTTGCCATTTTCCTGATAAGGCCAACATCGTTCTGCCTGCTGGATGAAATCGATGCGCCCCTGGATGAGGCCAACGTAGTTCGTTTCAACAACCTCATGCAGGTGATCGGTGAAAAATCACAAATCATCATGATCACCCACAACAAGAGAAGCATGGAGTTCGCGGAAATGCTGTTCGGTGTCACCATGGAACAGAAGGGCATTTCAAAAGTCGTCTCCGTAAATTTGCAGGGAAAGGCTGCCTGAACAAAGGCAGAAACGCATATGGCACTCTGGTTTAAAAAAAAGAGTAAGGCCGAAAGTAGCTCCGGCGAAGAAAAAATATCAGAAGGTAAAGAGACCATCGAAACTGTTTCGGAGCAGGCGTATCCGGAGCAACCTTCGGGATCTGTGGAGAGTGTGCTGGAATCCACTGCAGACGTCTTAGATGCCTCTTATCAAAAGGCGGACAGCGCTGAGCCAACCGATAAACCCGCCAGCCAAAAACAGGGATTGTTTTCGCGGCTCAAACGCGGATTGGCCAAGACCAGAGAGATTCTCACCACCGATATCGAAGATGTCTTCGCCGGTAAAACGCAGATCGACGAAGAGATGTTGGAGGAGATCGAAGAGCTGCTGATCACATCGGATATCGGTGTCCAAACCACCATGGATCTGATGGAGACCATTTCGCGCAAGGCCAGAAAGATCAGCAGTCCCGATGAGTTGAAAGAGACGATTAAACAAGCCATCCTCTCTTTAATGGAGGATACGACGTCGCCGACGGTGCCCAAACAGATGGGCAAACCGCATGTCATTATGGTCATCGGCGTCAACGGGGTGGGAAAAACGACGACCATCGGCAAACTGGCGGCACGCAGGGTTCTGGAGGGTGAGAAGGTGCTCATCGCAGCGGCTGACACCTTCCGCGCAGCAGCAGTCGAACAGTTGGCCATCTGGGCGGATCGCGCCGGAGCCGATTTCGTCCGACACAAGGAGAATGCAGACCCTGCCGCCGTTGCGTACGACGGGATGCAGGCCGCCATCGCCCGAGACATCGATACGGTTTTCATCGATACTGCCGGAAGACTTCACACCAAAGTCAACCTGATGGAGGAGTTGAAAAAAATTCAGCGCACCATCTCCAAAACAGCACCCCAAGCCCCCCATGAAATCATCCTTGTCTTGGATGCCACAACAGGCCAAAATGCGCTATCTCAAGCCAAACTGTTCCATGAATCGATTGGGATCACCGGGCTTGCGCTCACTAAGCTGGATGGTACGGCCAAGGGTGGCATCGTGGTGAGCATTTGCCAGCAGCTCAAACTTCCCCTTCTGTATGTTGGTGTTGGCGAAGGGATCGATGATCTGCAAACATTCGATCCCAATCAATTCGTCAACGCCCTTTTCTAGATCCTTTGCCCGATGGGGTCTTTTATATTGACACCCTTTGCGAGGCTACTATATGAGGCATAGTTATTAAACCGGCAATTAAATAGGCCAACCCTTGTCATCCCGGACTTGATCCGGGATCCGGGAACGGTCTGGATTCCGGCCTGCGCCGGAATGACGATTGCTAAGGTAATTAATTGCCGGGTTAATAGCGGAATGTTTGGCAATCACACCTATTCAAGGGGGGAACAGCACCATGACCAAGGCAGAAATCGTAGAAAAAATGGCCAAGGATGCAACCATTTCCAAAACAGCGGCTGCAGCTGCACTTAACTCCTTCATCACAACAGTGACCAAATCATTGAAGAAGAAAGACGGCAAGGTTACACTCGTTGGGTTTGGCACATTCGCCAAGGTTCGCCGAAAAGCAAGAAAAGGCCGTAACCCCCAAACCGGTGAAGTGATCAAAATCAAAGCCAGCAACGGAGTTAAATTCCGCGCTGGGAAAAAGCTCAAGGAAGCGATCTGAACGATTTTCTTTTTGGGTAGAAAATGGTCGGATGTTTCGAGTTGATTCTATCCAGTGGATTTCGATATGCGAAATGATGAAAAGGCGGCAAGGCGGTGTCCGGCCGCTTTTTCATTTGTATTGTTCCGTGCGTTGTGCTGCATCGACGTCTTGCGAGTCTAAGAACCGAAACGGGGCCAACCTGTCAACGCCGTATCCTGAAGCCGTCCATGTCCCCCACCCACGGCTGCCACGCCACTTGCACGTTGGAGACAGTGGCAAGTGGTGAGCCGTTGTGGCACCACTCAATAGCAGCATTGACCGCCTCAGCGTCACCTTCGAAAAGTGCCTCCACCGTACCGTCCGGCAGATTGCGAACCCATCCGGCAACACCGATCCTCTGGGCAGCCCGCCGCGTTTCGTCTCTGAAAAAAACACCCTGCACTCGGCCGAATATGATCACATTCGCCCTTACGTTTTTTTCCATATGCGCCCCCTTTTCAGCTCGAAGCTTCCGCATCGTTGCCTGCAGGGCAACTCACACTTCGCTGTTGTGGCCTATGAGCTGATAGTACTCCTCTTCGGAAAGCCGTCGGATGCCCAATCGAGCCGCTTTGTCCAGCTTGGTTTGCCCCACCTTCTCTCCACAGACAAGCAGATCCGTCGCCTTATTGACAGCCGTCTGTACGGTGGCACCTAAACGCTGAGCTTCAGCCTTCATCGCGTCACGGCTTCCGCGCTGCATTTTTCCGGTAAATACGATCTTCTTGCCGGCCACCGGGCTTTGGATAAACTTCTCCTCCGCCGATAGAGGCGACCGCTCCAAATTGAACCCCAACGACATCAGGTGGAGAAAGGTGTCCCGCACCTCTTCCAGTCCCTGTGCAATGGCACTGCTGGTGATCGGGCCAAACCCGTCGATCTGTGCAATGCGGTCGGCGTCGATGCCGACCAGCTTGTCGATCTCTACCTGCCGAAGCAGTTTTCGGCTATCGCCTACCCCCAAGTCCGGCACACCCAGGGCGGCCAGAAAGCGCCAATCTTCAACCGATTTTGTTCTGCTGACCATGAGGGCCTGCATCAGATTTCGGGACTGCACCGGTCCGAATCCCATATCGACAAAGTCGGATTCCGCCATGGCGTATATCTTTTCGAGCGAGTCGTACCCCGCCTCCACAAGCTTTTCAATGGTTTTGATGCCGAACCAATCGGCGGTTCCCAGAACGCGAAACCAGTGACTGATGCGTTGCCTGGTCTGGGCCGGACAGTTCATATGGGTGCAACGAAGGAAATCTCCCCTCCAAGTAAGCTCCAATCCGCAGGCCGGACAAAGCTGCGGCAGGGTAACCTCCTTTACGGGTTCAACGACCCTTTCCAGTTTCGGAATCACTTCTCCACTGCGAATGATTTCGATCTTCGCCCCAGGGCCGATCATCTGCTTTGCCACCATGCCTGCATGGTGAGCTGTGACCCGCCGAATCGTTGCTCCTGAGAGAGACACGGGTTCGACCTCCATCACCGGCGTCACGTTACCGGTACGTCCAACCTGCCAATGGATCTGGTTAACTGTGGTGACGCTGGTCTCCCCCCTGCTCTTTACGGCAATCTGCCAACGGTAGTGATGGGCCGTCGCCCCCATGTGCGCTTTGATTTCCGGGTTGTTTACCTCCACGACCAGACCATCCACGGGATAGTCGACATCGGACAACACCTCCAGGCGAATCCGATCGAGCTCATCGAGCAGCCGTCGTCCATCTCCCTGCCAGGCGGGCAATTGATTGTAAGGGACAAATCTCACCTGCCCTTCAGCCAAGGCCTGCTGTGCGTCTTCATTCAAGGTGTCCGAAGAGATGATCCCCACCACCATGTTGCGCGGGTGTTCGAATCTATCCGCCATCTGCGCATCGAAGTAGGATTTGACAACCACGATCTCACCCAGGCCGTGCCCCCTGCCCCCCACGGGGACCACCCCTTTGTCGAAAGCGGTGCTGATGTCATACCCGACCAGTCCATTCCCCCGGCTGGCAAGCACCTGTCCATCGTCGCGTCCGGCTAGCCCATCAAGCTTGGGGGTCACCTTAAACGTAACGCTATGGACGCCAATAATAACAGCCTCTTTCAAGACGCGGTTGACGAAGCGTTCAAGCTGATCCCGATCGTATGCCTTCTCCGTAGAGAGCATCGGTTCGGGATGACGAGCCTCCCGCCGTCCGGGAAGTGTTTCTGGCTCCACCTGCTTTAGGTATGGATGCTGCGGATCGAGCCCCCTCAACTTTTCTACCAGACGGTCGTAGGTGGCATCATCTACGAGGGGTTGACCACTTCGGTAAGCGTCATTGTATTTTTGAAGTAGGGCGGCAAGCTGTTCAGTATCGTCCATTTTGATATGAGTAAGGTTGCATGTTTTGGGGCTTAGGCCGGGCCGACCAGTTTTCCCATCTCATCTTTAATCTCATCGATGATGTCATAGAAGAACATCAGGTCCTCGATGGTCAACCGCCCAGCCTTGGCCGGTGCACGCTCAGTACCATCCTTTTTGAGCAATATTCTCGGACCGATCTGAACCTTGGCCTCTCCACCGTCATACCGCTGAATGGAGACCATCAGGCCGGTCTCTTCGCAGCGCCACTTTTTTATCACTTCATCCTTATTGGGATCGTATGGCATAGGGGCTCCTTCCTTTCAATATCGACACCCCGCTCGGCTACCGGCAATCACTGCCGGTCCCTGGCGTGGTTGGTTTCGTGTGTCAGGTCGCAATTTTTGAAAAATCGGCAATGCGATTGAAGAGGTTCGCAATGGCATTCAGCAGCGCCAGGCGATTGCAGCGCAGCGCCTTGTCTTCACTCATAACCATGACGTCATCGAAAAACCGATCCACCGGCGTCCGCAAGGTGGCGATCTTCGTAAGAACGGAGGTCATGTCGCCAGCATCGAAACTGGCCGCTGTCTCCTGCTTTACGTTCAGGTAGGCCTCGTATAAGTCTCCCTCTGAAGCCTCTTGGAACAGAGCGGCATCCGGCGTTTCTGGAAAAGCATCTTCCGATTTGCGCAGAATGTTAACGGCTCGCTTGAAAGCCACGGCCAGAGGCTCGAAGTCGGAGGCGCCTTTGAGCTGCTGCAGTGCAGCGACCCGTTGCCACACATTGGGAATGTGATCCACGGATACGCTGGTTACGGCAGCAATGAGGTCTTTTGCAAAGCCCTCCTCGGCCAGCATATGGGCAATACGCTTTCGGATAAAGGCATAAACGGCGGCCTCCGTCTCGCTACGGTCGCTGGGAGAAAATGGATTCAGCGCCTTGGAAATAACCTGCTTTAATGAGAATTCGAGATTGTGTGCAAACACGATCTGAACGATGCCGATTCCCTGTCTTCGCAGTGCATAGGGATCAGAGGCACCGGTGGGGATCAGACCGACCGAAAAACAGCCGCAGATGGAGTCGAGTTTATCGGCAATGGCCAACAGGGCTCCGGTGCGCTTTTCAGGCAACGGCCCACCGGAGTAAGTCGGCCGATAGTGCTCTTCGATCGCTAAGGCCACATCTTCATCCTCTCCGGCCGCCTTTGCGTAGATCCGCCCCATCTTGCCTTGGAGTTCCGGGAACTCACCAACCACCTGGCAAACGAGATCGGCTTTGCACAGGTGGGCTGCCCGGGTCACAGAGGTCTGAATTTCGGGCGCTGCGACCCCGGCCAGATAGCCGGCCATCTGCTGCACCCGCTCAACCTTAGCACGCATGGTACCCAGCTTGGCCTGGAAAAGAACCCCGTCAAGCTGATCGCACCACACCTCCATAGGTTGCTTCAGGTCGGCCCGGTAAAAGAACTGCGCATCGGACAAACGGGCGCGCAATACCCGTTCATGGCCTTTGGCGACCAATGCCATGTCCTTGGTGCGCGTGTTGTTCACGGCCACAAAACACGGCATCAAATTTCCGTCCGCATCGTTGACGGCAAAGTACTTCTGATGCTCTCGCATGGAGGTGATTAAAATCTCACGTGGCAATTCAAGAAATTCATCATCAAAGCGGCCGCCGGTAGCGATAGGAATCTCGACCAGATTGGTTACGATATCGAGCAGCGCCTCATCCTCAACGATCGTGCCTCCCATCTTTCTGGCCGCAGCATCTACCTCATCGCGCACCATCTCTCTGCGCAGCCCGATCTCTACAATCACGTTCACTTTCCTGAGCGCTTCAACATATTCGTGCGCACTCTCAATCTTAACACGCTTGCGGTTCATGAACATGTGGCCGCATGCGTGGCGGCCGCTTTTCAGCCGCCCCCCTATCGTAAAGGGGATGACCGACGTTCCCAGCAGGGCGACGATGGTCTGAATCGGTCGGGCAAATGATATGGAGAGATCCGACCAGCGCATGGTTTTGGGAAATGGGATGTTTAGGATGATCTCAGGGAGCTTTTGTTTCAGGAAATTCTTGGTTGTGGTACCCTTATCCGTGACGGAGGCGCACAGGTAGCGCCCTTTCTCCGTCTCCACGATCTCCAGTCGCTCGGGCGCAAGCCCCACTTTTTCGGCAAACTTGCGGGCGGGTATGGTGAATCCACCCTTATCGTCAAACGCAATCCGCTCGGGTGGCCCCATCACCTGTTCGGTCTGCGACCGCTGGCGCAGTGCCACCTCGTCGACCATCGCCACCAGGCGGCGCGGCGTGCCATGCGAGGCGACGGTGCCGTGGTCGATGCGGGCATCTGACAACACTTTGGACAAGGCGGTTGTCAAAGCATCCAGGGCGGGTTGAATGTATCCTGCGGGAATCTCTTCGGTCCCTATTTCAAGAAGCAAGCGTTCCATATACACCTCGATCCATCATAACGGCTTTTGGCATGCACAGTGGATTTCACAATCGCCACAGCGGTTCGAACACAGCGTTACTTCGGCAGCAGGGGAAACCCCATATCTTCTCGCTGTTTGAGATAGGCCTCAGCCGATGCACGGGCCAAATTGCGAATGCGCCCGATGTAGCCAGTGCGTTCGGTGACGCTGATCGCGCCACGCGCATCTAGCAGGTTAAACGTGTGCGAGCATTTAAGGCAGTACTCATACGCCGGCAGAACCATGCCTTCAGCAGCGACGCGCTGGGACTCCGCCTCGTAAAGGTTGAACAGCGAAAGCAGCATCTTCACATCGGCCAACTCAAAATTATAGGTCGACTGCTCCACTTCTTGCTGATGGTGGACATCGCCGTAAGTTGTTTTCTCATTCCACTGCAGATCGTAAACATTGTCCACACCCTGTAAGTACATGGTGATGCGCTCAAGGCCATAGGTCAATTCGACGGAGACAGGCGACAATTCGATACTGCCGGCTTGTTGGAAGTAGGTAAACTGGGTTATCTCCATGCCGTCGAGCCACACTTCCCAACCCAAACCGGAGGCCCCCAGGGTGGGCGATTCCCAATCATCTTCCACAAAGCGGATGTCGTGTTCGAGTGGATCGACGCCCAACACCTTCATGCTGTCGAGGTAGAGGCGCTGAACATCCTGTGGGGAGGGTTTCAAAATCACCTGGTACTGATAGTAGTGCTGCAACCGGTTGGGATTTTCACCGTAACGGCCGTCCGTAGGCCGCCGTGAAGGTTGGACATATGCCACATTCCACGGTTCGGGTCCCAATGCTTTGAGCAGGGTGGTCGGATGAAACGTCCCGGCACCGACCTCCAAATCGTAAGGCTGCACAAGAAGGCACCCTTTGCGTGCCCAGAACTTGTGCAGCGCTAAAATCACGTCCTGAAAATACATCGTATTCCCCTTGCCTGGTTAAGGGCTCGTGCAAGAATGGGTTCACATTTCAGGCAAGCCCTAAGTTGTTTCGAATCCTAATGGTCGGCCTGTTTACCACCATTCCATATGAATCACAAGATGCCGTTGGCATCTATGCGAACATCCAGAAGGGTCGCCTCCGGTCTTTCATCAAGAATGGCCTGCCAATCGGATCGAAGCCTCTCGATCTGGGCAGGCATCCCCAACGCCCAAATGCAACCACCACCGCCGGCGCCGGTGAAACGCGCGCCGCAATCAAGATCCCGGGCAGCGGCCACAAGCGTTCTCCCCATCGGTTCCAACACGCCGGGGGTCATACCGACCCTCAAGTCGGTCTCTGCATTCATGGCGTCGACGGCAAGGCGATAATCCCCATCGGATATAGATTCGATGAACTGCCGACTGTGGACGATGATCCGGCGCCACGTATCGCGCTGTCTCCCGGCCAGAAAATCGCGCACCCATGTTCCGTTGATATCCTTGGAGACATGGGGGACGCCGCAATAGGCAACAAGAATATGCTTGTTGAACATTGGATAGGCGTCGGCGGCAATAAGTTCTCTACGCTCGTAACTGCCCCCTTTGTCACCACTCTCCCAGAACCACCCGTTGATGCCGCCATAGACGGCTGCCAGATGATCCTGCAGACCACAAGGCACTCCGGCCACGCTCTGCTCTATGGCGTACGCCACGCGGGCCACTTCTCCAGGATCGGGCAGGGGCCGTTCCTCGTCGGCCACCACCTTGCTCAAGGCCCATACCAGCGCTGCTGCTGCGACAGAAGATCCGCCCAGCGCGCTGCGCGGCGGAGAGGATGAATCGATCTGAATATGCACACCATCCGCATTGAAATAGGCGGCAATCGCCATCATAAGTCCCATCGAAGAGGAGAAAGGCGCCGTTTCACTCTCGACATCGATGGGGTCAAAGCCGCGGGAGCTGATTTTGATCCTCCCGTCAGTGTGCGGCAACAACCGTATCCGAGTTCGCATATCCAAGGCCGCATTGAAGGTGCATGGCGCCAGGTGACGCAGCGGCAGGTAGAATGTGCTCAAATCCAGGGTTCCGCCCATATCGAGACGACATGGGGCAGAGGTCTCCACAGGCTCATTATCCAAACATCTCCTGAAAAAACTCATAGCATGACTCACGGATTCCTGAGAATTAAGAAGAGCGGATCTGCCTTAAAAAACCAAGGCTCTTCGGTGAACGGCCGATATGGAAGGGAACAAACGCCTCCATGAACAGGGTCGCCTCCTCCATGGAGTGGGCTGCGAACCTGACCCGCATGGCCTTTTCCAGATCGCCCTTGGCCATCCACAACAGCTGTTTGAGTGTGCCTTTTCCCAATTTGAGCTGTCTTGCATCCGGACCGGGACATTGATTGCAAACAATCCCTCCCTGACGCAAATCGATGCAGAACAGATTCTGGGGTAAATCCTCGACCTCCTTGTGGCAGCAGGTACATCGCTCCAACACCGGCCGCAACCCCTCCTGGCCAATAAATCGCATCTGAAACAACAGACTCAGAAGGGCTGCAGGGGCCGCATCGTGCGATAGCGCTTCGAGCACAAAGGCCAACAGATCATAGATATCACGCCGCGGCTCTCCCGCCTCCAGCCACATCATCACCAGCTCCGACCAGTAGCTGGCATAGGCGGTCTTTACAACATCGGACCGCACGATACCAAAATTTCTCTCCAGGGTTGCCTCTTCAAGAATTGGCAGACCTCTGCCGCGCGGTTGGCGATATACGATATCGAGACCGTCGAAGTGCTCTAGAATACCAGGAAAACGTTTGGTGCTCTTCTTGGCGGATTTGGCAATCAGGGTGCTGACACCGAATTCCTGGGTTAAAACGGTGAGAATCAGGTCAAAATCACCATAGGCGCGCCGACGCAAAACGATTGCGGATGTAGAGAGATAGGTCATTGAGGTGCCACCGAACCTGAATGCAACATCAACGGCAAACCGTCCGCGATTGCCGTGCACTGCTGATATTTTTCATTATCAATCGATTAAGGCAATCGCATTTTGGCCACCTGGCCGCTTTTCCCAGGCACGTCAATCGCCTGGCCGTTGAGCTTCAACTGAACTCCCCCGGCATTGCCAATGAACAGCTCAAACTGCTCTTTGGCCTTTACCGTCATTTTGTCCTGGGGATCGATGGTCACCTCTTTGACCTGGTCTTCGTCAATCTTAATCCTGATCCAGGTACGCTCAACGGCGGCAATCTCCAACACCAACTCCTCTTCGACATCGGCGACAGGCGCTGTAATGGTCTCCTCGGGTGAGGTCGTCATCGTCCGGGAATCTGGCACGTGATTTTGGTTGAGGGGCTCTGGGGCTTTGCTCCTCACAGGCTCATTCTGTGCTGTTTCAGGGGGTTCTTTTTCCAGGATCGAAATTTCATCAACCTCAGCAGGGCCGGCATCTTGATCGATCAGATCTTCATGCTCTTCGACGGCCATCTCATTTGGCACCGGCTCGTCGGCCTTACCATTCGCCAGATCGGTTTCAGCAGCAGCGATCACCTGTTGAGGCGTCGGCTCTTCCGGCGCCTTTCGATACTGGGCCAAGAAAAAAAGCGCCACACCAAGCAACACGCAACTCAGGCCGATCAATGCTATCGGATGCCACTTACGGCGCCCCACCATCTCCAGCGGCGGTATCAGATCCTGCTCCTTCTTCGCTAAAGGGGCCAATTTCTCTTCGTAACGCCTGACAGCCTCCTGCACATCGACCCCGACGACTTCAGCATACGCCCGTATAAACCCCTTTACGAACGGAGGCGCCGGCAGCTTCTCCAGATCCTCATCTTCCAGTTGTCTCAAACTGGCTACAGTGATTTTCGTCCGCTGGGAAACATCCTCCAAGGATATCCCTTTGGAGCGCCGGTGCGTCCTGAGGTAACGTCCGAATTCAGGTGATTTGTCTTCATTTTCCATATATCGCCCCATATATCACCCTATTGATCACCCCATAGATTGCCATAGATCAATCCAATATTTGAATATGAGCCCGCTCACGGAGTTCATCCAGCCATTCTTTAAATTTCTTCTCCCTTGCTTCGGAAAGCAGTTTATCCTCTATCTCACGGGAAGCCTCTTCCAGACTTCTGCCCGTACTGGAGATCTCTTCTACGAGAAATATCTGATACCCCTGTTCGGTATCGACAATCGGTGTGAGCTCTCCAGGTTTGATATCCGTTAACGCTTCCCGAATGGAGGCAGCCAGCAAACGGCTTTCGAAAAAACCCAGATCCCCACCGTCGGCGGCCGTGGCCGCCTGGGAGTGGGCCTTGGCCACTTCAGCGAACGAGGCCCCCTCTTTCAACTGCTTTTCCAGCTGTTTCATCTCTTTCAAGACCCGTTCCCGTTCACTCTCCAAGGCGGATTCGACACGCAGAAGAATATGTCTCAAGTGGTATTTGGTCTGCCCGGCATACTGGGAATGGTTGGCGTCATAGTAAGCTTTGATATCTTGATCCGTAACAACGATTTTGGATTTTACTTCGATGTTGACCAACCGGGACTGCAACATCTGGGTCTTGATTTGACGGCGATAGGTCTCGTAATTCACCCCCTCCATATCCAGTGCGCGCTTGAGGTCATCATCGCTGAGGTTGTTGACCGACTTGATCCGCTCGATACTCTGATCAACCGCCGCATCTGAGACCGATATGCCGTATCGCTTGGTCTGCTGATCGGTCAGTTTTTGATCGATCAGGACATTCAACGCCTTCTGCCTCTCATTCTCCAGAACGATTTTCTGCTGGACCTCAGAGTAGTTTGATTGCCCAAGCTGTTTGCGCAAGGGGGCCATGGCCTCGTCGAGTTCCGAAAGCAGGATGATGTCGTCATTGACGACCGCAACAATTCGATCCACCAACTCTGCATGGGCCCACGACATTAAGGCCAGCGAGATTGAAACGAAAACAAACACCCCATAGGCGGAACCAGAACAGCAACGCTGTCTCCTGCCCAAAAATGTATCAGTAGCTCTTTTCAAAAGTGATTTTCTCCTTCTAATGCCCCTCTTCCAGCGTGCGCAATTGACGGGGAATCAGGCCGGATCTCCAGTCAATCGGCCCCAAATCTTCTTATTGATATCCAATGGATAGTTCTGCCGCAACAGGTCGATCCACTCCTTGTAGGCCATCTCGGCTTTCTGTTGACGCAGGTGACGCACGATTCTTCGGTTGATCTCGTCAGCGTCTTCATCGGGCGAGATCCCTTCAGGATAGTGCTTTTTGTAATACGTCGCCACATCATCCGTCGTGATCTGGACCTTGTCGACAAGCTCCCTCTCGATCACCTTTTTTACTAGCAGCCGTGTAGCCATCTTTTTCTTCCAGTATTGAAATGAGACGGCATTTTCCAGCAATGTCTCCTCGAAGGTATCGTCAGGATAATCAGCCTTGATCTCCGCCACCGCCTTGTCGAGCTCCTCGTCCGCTACCGAAATTCCTTGATCCGCGGCAAAGGCCTTAATCATCATCTCCTCGCCCAATTGATTCAGCACCCTCAGGCGAAGATCGTTCATCACCTCCTCACTGAGATTGCGCTCACCAGGAAAAGCCTCTTCGCTCGCAGCCTCCACGGCCTGATTGAATTCGGACAGGGAGAGAGTGATGCTGTTGATACGAATCAGGTAGCTGTCCTGGTTTTGGTCACGGGAACATCCCAGACAACCGAAACACCATACGATGATTGTGCCCGTCAACAGGATAACCAGGAGATGTCGGAGGCGATACAGATGATCCTTCAATGATCCATTTTCCTTTGTGGCTCCCTTCGTGGCTTCCTTCAAAGCTTCCTCCCCCGGCTGAGATGTCCATGGCGTTTTCGGCAGAGGTTCCATCAGACGTCCGGGGCGGCTCAAGCCATCTATTTTGTTACAGATTTATTGATTAACATGCCGCGATATTTCGATCAAGATGTTTTTGGTTTGGGCCATCTGGGCCTTGATCGAGCTCCCGGTCAGGAAAGCGCTGAAAACATGATCGGGTGAAATGCGGTACTTCTTACCGGCCGAAGCGACCATATCTACGATACCGAACGGACGCCTTTGGTATTGCTCTGAAAAATGCAGTTGCAGTTGGTTGCCGGCCAAATCCAAACGGTTACATCCGGCACGCACGGCCAACACCTTAAGCATAATCTTAAGCAGGAGATTTGCGGCCTCATCAGGCAGCTTGCCGAACCGATCTTCCATCTCGGTTTTCAACGCGCTGATCTCTTTCAGCTCCTCCATGCGCGCCAGACGTCGGTACAGCGAAAGGCGCTGATCGATGTCCTCGACATACTGCTCCGGCAAAAACGCGGATATCTGCAGGTTGATCTCCGGTTCAAGTGTCTCCACCATTGGCTCACCTTTGATCTCCGCAACCGAGCTCTCCATGAGTCTGAGAAACATGTCATAGCCGACGGCCGCGATGTGACCCGATTGTGATGCGCCCAGGATGGTACCACCGCCGCGTATCTTCAAATCACTCATGGCAATTTGAAAACCGGATCCCAGATCGCTGTATTCCATGAGCACTTTGAGCCTTTTCTGGGCGCTCTTGGTCAAAATGGTTTCATTGGGGATCATCAGATAGGCATAGGCTTGCTCGTCACCTCGCCCGACCCGGCCGCGCAACTGGTAGATCTGGGATAGTCCGAAGTGATCGGCACGGTTGATCACAATGGTATTTGCCGATGTCACATCCAGGCCCGACTCCACGATGGTGGTACAGACCAGCATGTCAACGCGCTGCTGCATAAAGGCCAGCATCGCTTTTTCCAACTGGTCCTCGGGCATTTGACCGTGTGCCACAATGAGCCGCACTTCGGGTACCAGTTTCTGGAGATGACCGGCAATGCGGTCAAGACTCTTTATTTTGTTGTGGACAAAAAAGATCTGCCCTTTGCGGGCCAGTTCTTTGCGGATCGCTTCGGCGATCACGATATCATCCCATTCGGAGATGTATGTTGCGATGGGGCGACGCTGTTCCGGCGGCGTGGAGATCAGGCTGATATCCCTGATGCCCAATAGGGAGAGGTGCAGTGTCCTTGGGATGGGCGTAGCGGTAAGGGTGAGCACATCTACGGTCTCCCTGAGCCGCTTGATTTTCTCCTTGTGTTTGACGCCGAATCGCTGCTCCTCGTCCAGCACCAGCAATCCCAAATCTTTGAATTTGATATCTTTTTGAAGTATTCTGTGAGTGCCTACCACGATATCGATCTGCCCGCTCTTCAGCTCCTCCACGATGCTGTTCTGCTCTTTGGCACTGCGAAAACGATTAAGCGATGCGATTCGAACCGGATACCGTCTGAATCGCTCGCAAAAAGTGGCATAATGCTGCTCTGCCAGCACAGTGGTTGGGACCAGCACTGCCACCTGCTTTGCCTCGCTTACCGCCAGGAAAGCAGCTCTGAGCGCAACCTCTGTTTTGCCATAGCCCACATCGCCGCACACCAGCCGGTCCATGGGTACCGGTTGGCGCATGTCGTTGAGCACCTCTTCAATGGCTTTGCGCTGGTCACCGGTCTCTTCGTAGGGAAACCCCTCCTCGAAATCCCTGAAATAGGTATCGACGGCTCCGAAGGAGTGCCCCCTTTGAACCTTACGAGCCGCATAGAGTTGAAGCAGCTCACCGGCAATCTTCTCCGTGGACCGCTTCACCTTGCGCCTGATCTTTTCCCACGTTGCGCCTCCCATCTTGTCGAGCACTGGAGCGACCCCATCCACCCCCATATATTTTTGCACCAGGTTCATCCGCTCGACCGGGAGATACAACTTATCGCCGTCCTTGTAGACGATCAACAGGTAGTCATTGAACGAGCGATCAACCCCCAATTTGACAAGCCCTTCGTAGCGCCCTATGCCGTGCTCGTCGTGAACCACCGCATCTCCGCTCTTCAAATCTTCGATATTCAACAGGGCGGCAGCTTTCTTTGCGCCGGTTGTTGTTCGACGCGAAGGGTGACTCACCCCGAAGATCTCCTCGTCTCCGATCAAAGCGAGCCCGGCTTCCGGCCATGAAAATCCCTCCCTGAAATCCCCCGTCATCAGGCCGACCTGCTTCATCTTTGAAGAGATCGTCGAAACGTTTTCCGCTTCGGTGGATGCAATTCGATAGACCGAGAGTATTTGAGACAAACGGCGGACATGAGACGGACGACGACACATGATCAAGGTCTGCAGCCCTGCCCGGTGTTGTGCCGCCAACCAATCGGCCAGCGGCTGAAACGGCTTCTCCTCCTTTCGTGATGCCTGCAATGCCAGATTGAGGTCCTCGGTCCCCGAAATATTGGTGCGACAAACCGTCCGTACCGCCCCCTCTTCGTTTCGCCCCGAGATGTCAAGTGGCTTGAAATTGATCGGGAGATACGTTTCCAACCGCCCCTGCACCTGCCCCCACTGCAAACAAAGCGTCTCCGGCCTTACCACCAGTCGTTTATTGGCACTGGCGCTATGGTAACTCTGTTCGGTCTGAGTTTTGTATTCTGCTGCGGCCTGCCCCAGTGAAGCGGGTTCAATCAATAGCGGCATCGTGTCGGGCGGCAGAAAATCAAACAGGGTATCGAGCCGATCGAAGATCAGCGGCAACATGCTCTCCATACCGGGAAATACGCCCTCCTCCTTGATTCGCCGGACAAGCTCCCTCACCTCTGTGACGGGCAGTCCCAATTCGGAGGCCTGACGCCGAATGCGTCCCAACACATCGTTGAGTTCAGAAGGGTTCAAAATGGCTTCCCGCGCAGGCAAGAGCACGACTTCATCAAGATCTTGTACCGTCCGCTGGGTGACAGCCGAGAAGCGTCGAATGGTCTCCACCATATCTCCGAAGAATTCAATCCTTAACGGATCCGAATAGAGCGGCGAGTAGATGTCGATGATGCCACCGCGAACAGAAAAATCCCCCAGCTCCTCGACCATGGCAACCCGGCTGTACCCGCCAGCCACCAACTTGGCTATCAGCCCATCACGGTCGACCTCCTCACCACGTATGACCAACTCCGCATAGCGCATCAATTCGGCTTTGGGCAGCAGGCGCTGCATCAATCCGTTGATGGACGTCACGACCAGGGGTGCGACCGGACTCTCGACCATCTCATAAAGGGATTGAATGCGCTTCGCAGCCGTCTCGCTGTGGTACGCCATGAACTTGAAGGGCAGAATGTTGTATGGCGGGAAATAGAAAACCGATTCCGAGAAGCCTTTTAAGAACAGGCGCAGTTGATCGGCAAACTGCTCGGCCGACTTCACCGATGGAAGCAGGACCAGTAGCGGTCTCCTATGGGTACGATAGATCTGTGCAACCGCATAGGCCGTAGCCGGTCGATTGAGGCCGATAACATCCGCGCCCCCTCTCAGGTCGCGAAGCCTCGTCAACAACTGTTGCCAGGAAATTTCCTCTTGATTTTGTCCCATAAACACAGTAGGTGAACTTTTTTTATGGCCGGCGTAGCTCAGCTGGTAGAGCAGCTGATTCGTAATCAGCAGGTCCGCGGTTCAAGTCCGCGCGCCGGCTCCAAAAATGTTGAGGGGAATCGGATAGTTACGCCGATGCCCCTTTTTTGTTTTCTTCTCAAAAACCCTGCAAATTTCGGCAAATTCAGGCCTGCTTGCAGACAAAATGCATACAAAAAATACCCCAATTCTGACTACCTTCCGGGCACGCTGGTTGAACGTTTTGAGATGCATCGCTACCAGAGTGCAAACCAAACCTTTCCTATTAGCACGGAATGTTCTTATCCAAAATATAAAATAGACAGTATTCCTTTTTCCAATTTCTACCTGAAGGCGAGCGCGGTCACCGGGGTGATGTCGCGGCCATATTTTTTTGCGCTCTCGATTCCCCCCGCCCCACATAAAAAGCAAGCCGCGAAGGATCGTTTGGCATCGCAGAACAAACGCGGGTCCTTCCTGGAAGGTCTCAAAGTACGGTTTCCATCAGCGCACCCGTCGCGTCCAGTGAAAATCACAAAAATGGATGGAAAATGGAATTTTTGCATTTTGCATATATCTGTTAACCTATTGTTATTAAATGTTATATAAATATGGGCAAAGCACTTAAGTTATCATACCAGCAACGCGAGGAGATCGCCCGGAAACTCTTCCAGGTCAAGTCTGTACGCGGATCCGAGCTGCACGGCCTGTGCCCATACCACGACGACTCCAACCCGTCGTTTTCGTACAACGTCGAAAAGGATGTCTTCAACTGCCTGGCCTGCGGTGTCGGTGGCGATCTGATCAAGCTGTGGTCCAAGGTCGCCGGCAGCGGCAACCTCACTGACGACTTCAAGGCGTTTTGCCGCCAGTACGGTATCGAGCTCGAAGGCCGCGGTACCAATCACAAAAACGGCGCCGTCGCCAAAAAGAATAAGCCACGATCATCCAGCGACAAGCCCGTCACCCAGGCTGACCTGAACCGGGCCTGGTCCGGCATGAGTCCCCTGCCCTCCACCTGGCGGGCAAAGCTGAAGGCCTCCAGGGGGTGGTCGGAAGAGATCATCGACCGTCTTGATCTTCGCGTTCAATCCTGGCGCTGGGACAAGCGGGCCGGCGAGCTAAAAGAAATCGCAGAACCCGAGCGCATCGCCATACCGGTGTTCGACGCGGACGGCAAACTGGTCAACATCCGCTGCTACAAGCCGGGCGCTACCGGGACGAAGATCTTCAGCTTCGGCCCGGGGTGCGGCAAAGCAAGGCTTTATCCGGCCAAGCTGTCCGGTGACGGGATCGTGCTGGTCACCGAGGGAGAGGCCGACTGCATCTGCGCCATCTCAAACGGGTTCGATGCGATCACCCAGACCAGCAAGACCAAGTACTGGCCGTCCGATCAGGCCAAGGTGCTCGCCGGCCGTGATGTCGTGATCGCCTACGATGCCGACCAACCTGGCCAGAAGCACGCCAAGTTTGCGGCAGACTGCCTGGTCAAGGTGGCCAAGCGGGTACGTGTCATCGTCTGGCCCGACTGGATGGGACGGTTGAGTGACGGCACCTGGCCCAAAGACCACGGCCAGGACCTGACCGACTTTTTCGTCAAGCACCAAAAGAGCGTCGAAGAGTTCAACCAGTTGATCGAGGAAGCGATCGAGCACCGGGGCCCGGACAAGAAGACGGATGCTGAGCCGATGCGCTTTTTCGACTACGGCCCCAGTGGCCGACTGTCGTTTAAGCCGCGGCTGCTGGCCGACAAGGTGTGTGCAGATCTGGATATTTTGTCCGATCCGGACTCGGGGGTGTTGTACCGTTGGAACGGTAAATACTTCGAGCAGTACGACGATGAATACGTAGAAAAGTACTGTATCGACCGGCTGGGCGAAGAGGCCCAGCAATCCAGGGTCAAAGATGCGGTATTCCAGGCCAGGGCCCTGTCGGTGCTGCCCCACGACCGAAAGTTAAACGACCGCCCCGATTGGACGTGCCTCGAGAACGGTATGTTCAACCTTCGCACCATGGAGGTTTGCAAGCACGACAAAGAGTTTTATGCGACCTTCTCGCTGCCCTTTGCCTTCAATCCGGACCGAGCCGGCCGCTGCGATCGCTGGCTGCAGTTCCTGGATGAGACCATCCAAACGACAGGGCCGATCATGCAGGCCCAGGAGTTTGCCGGGTACTGTCTTACTCCGGAGGTGCGCTACGAAAAGGCACTGCTTCTACTGGGGCCGGGAGCTGACGGCAAAAGCAAGTTCATCAGCATCCTCGAGGCCCTGGTGGGTGCCGACAACTGCTCGGCGGTATCGTTCCAGGACCTGGAGGACCAGTTCCACAGGTCATCGCTTTATGGCAAGCTATTGAACATCTCCACCGAGGTCGGATCCAAGGCCATGGAGAGTGCCTATTTCAAGGCCATCGTGTCGGGCGATCCGATCAGCGCAGCCTTTAAGCATCAGGATGCGTTTCATTTCAGACCCAACTGCAAGCTGGTATTTGCCGGCAACCGTTTGCCCCGGATCCTGGACAACTCGGACGGGCCGTTCAGGCGCCTGCTTCCCATCGCGTTTAAACGGCAATTCCTGGAAGAGGATCCGGACTGCGACACCTCCTTGCTCGAAAAGCTCCTGGCAGAGCTGCCCGACATCTTCCAGTGGGCCCTGGTCGGCCTGCACCGGCTGTGGGCCCAGGGGCGCTTTACCGAGTGCGAAGAGACGCGCAATCTGCTCATCGAGCACCGCCGGGCCAACAATCCTGTGCTGTGCTTCGTCGAGGACGAGTGCACCATCGGTGAGTATGAGGACGTGAGCAAAAAAGAGATTTACAAGCGCTACAAATCCTACGCCGGCTCGAGCGGCTATTCGATCATGGGCATGGAGAACTTTTTCAGGGAGCTTTACGCGGCCGTGAACAACTTAAAACAGTTACGGCTGCGCAAAGAGGGTGAGCGATCGTACTATCTGACCGGCATCGGTTTGAAGCCGGCCGAAGCAAGCCCTTAGCGGTCCGGGGTGGTCCGGGGTGGTCCGGGTATACCCGGGCCACCAAAAGCCGGTGATTTCAACCGGTTAATATGGGTGGTCCGGGTGGTCCGGGTGAAATTCCACCTACGCACGTACGCGCGCGTGCGCGTAGACATATATTCTGGTTACTATTTCTCATAAATTAAAAAACCCCGGACCACCCGGACCACCGAAGTTAAAGATCTGTTTTTATATGTGCTTTGCTGGCCCGGGTATACCCGGACCAACCCGGACCACCCCGGACCGGTTTGAAGATAATGGCCTTTTTCGTGCGGTTTTGTGCACGGGGCCACCCGGTTGGCGGGCCTGGACCTGATTTGGGGTTGGGGGGCAGACGATGACCACGGCTCTAGAAAAACTTCAGCAAAAGTACGGCGCATCGGAGTGCGTCCGAGACGCCGAAAACGCGCACCAGGCGCCCGACGACCGGCATGCGGCCGGCTATCGGGGAGAAGGTGCGGCGATGCCCGACGGGTGCGCTGGAGGGCAGGATACGGCGCTGTCATGGCGTGACAGCGAAGCCATCTTGGCGTTGCGATCGTTTTTGAAGCTGACGCCAGAGCTTCGGGCCCGAATCGGATTGGTGGCAGGGTGTGTGGCCCTCCACTTCGATCCGCCCCTGGACCCGAAAGACACCGTTCGCTGGCGTGCGGCCTGCGAAGCGGAAACCCTGCTGCGTGCAGCCCGGGAGGACATTCGCATACTGGTGCTCGACGGTGCGCTCACGCTGCAGGTGATCGACCATCGCGTGATCGATTTTGGCGATGACGAAAGCAAGAAGCAATAGGAGTGGTAGACATGGCTTATGCCGAAAACACGAGCGTGCCGGTAGAAAAATCAAAAGCTGAGATCGAGCGGATCCTTCAGCGCTACGGTGCCGACCAGTTCATCAGCGGGTGGGATGCCCGCAGAGCCTATGTCGCCTTTCGCATGCAAGGGCGTCAGATCAAGTTTGTGATCGAGCTGCCGGATAAAAGCGATCGCGAGTTTACTCACACGCCGGGTAAAAGAATCAAACGCACTGAGTCGAAAGCATATGCTGCCTGGGAACAGGCCTGCCGTCAACGCTGGCGTGCACTGGCCCTGGTGATCAAGGCCAAGCTCGAAGCGGTCGAGACCGGCATCACGGTCTTCGAAGACGAATTCATGGCCCATATAGTGCTACCCGACGGACAAACGGTCGGCGAGTACATGCGGCCGCAAATCGCCGTTGCATATGAGAAAGGCAGCATGCCGAAACTGCTGCCATATGGTTCTTAGTGATAGGTGCTGCGTTACCTATTTGAAATGACAAGGCAGCACCATTTTTGACGTTGCTGCGTTCTTTGACAATTTGAGTGAGTGAATTTTAAAGTTGGAAAGATGCGCTGCTGTATCTCGGTTGGCCGCACCAGCGGTCAACCGTACCTCTCCATTTCATTGTTATGTTCCGTCATGAAGAACTTGATATCGCAGACGTAGCGCGTTCTCATTTAGGGGGCGAGAATCTAGAAGTTTCAGCCGAGTCAGGCCCAATTCATCCCCAAACACAGGCGTGCCTACACCGAAGGCTACCGGTTGGAGGTCAATAACGATGTTGTCAATAAGTTGTTCGCGCATGAATGAATAAGCAACAGCGCGACCGCCTCCGATTATCGCTTCATCAACCCCTGTGTCCTTAAGTATCTCTATCGCCTCTGAGGGAGACTTAGCATGCTGCCATCCGGAATCGCCCAGATCGATGTCTCTGGAAGACAGTACGATCTTATGTTTCGGATTCAGTACTGATGCCATCTCGTCATTTTTTAATTGTTCGAAGGAACTTCGACCCGCAATTACATTGTCAGCATCGTTTACCAAAGAGCACCAGTCTTCCCAAGCTCCGTCTGGGAATAGCGGTATGCCCTCCTTATCAGCAATTAACCCATCGATTGAGACTGAAAGAAAAAGTGTTGTTTTCATGAATACCTCCAGGGAATTTAACGCCTAAAGGGACCGGGCAAGCCCAAGCCCCAAGCACAGAAAAATAATCGAGAATAGTCCAATATATGTCCTAATATGATTCCAGCGTTGCCAATTCACTTGATAGTCGCTCCATTCTTCCGAACCTTCTGTTGGTTTCACCTTTGCAAGCTTGTCATTCAGAGGGACATTGCGGAGAGCGGTGATCGCGAATGGACCAATAATATACCCTATGGATCCTGCAAGTAGCAGAACACTATGTGTGTCATGCAGGTGAAATAAACTGTAAATTGCGATCATCACGCAAAGAAGTGGCGTACCAAGAAAGAATAGTAGAAACAAAGGATTGATGATCTTTTCATTGATCTGCTGCATCGCAAACATACCATGCTCAGACGAAAGCTCAGCTAAGGCACGCATAATGAAATTCGAAAAAGCAAACAGTAAGCCGGTAACCATTCCAGCACCAACTATTGCCGCAATAATTAAGTAAGGAAGAATCGAATCGACAGTCATTTCTTATCCATTTTGTTGATGAGACATAACGTTCCGGGTAACTTGCCCGGCGCGTCGTTTTGCCCGTTCAAGTTCACCCGA
This sequence comes from uncultured Desulfatitalea sp., assembly GCA_963668675.2. Classification (GTDB taxonomy): domain Bacteria; phylum Desulfobacterota; class Desulfobacteria; order Desulfobacterales; family Desulfosarcinaceae; genus Desulfatitalea. The sequence continues at coordinate 1,335,593 of CAXXMB010000001.1, forward strand.
TTGTTCGGCAAATTCGTTGTTCCCAGTTTTGCTAAGAACGAAGGCCTGTCACCCTTGCCAATTATGGAGTTACGTCCGGCTATTAATTAGCGAGACTTGATCATTTAGGGTCCAAAGATCGTATAGATATCCTATGCCGAAAATGCCACCTGACAGCAGATACACTATCCCTGTAAACCACTTTCCCATATAAAAACGGTGTATGCCGAATAAGCCGAGGAATGTTAGCAAAATCCATGCTACCGTGTAGTTAAGATTACCACTATGGTACCTGAAGTCGGCCTGACGGCCCATAGATGGGATGAGAAAAAGATCAATAATCCATCCGATAAAGAAAAGTCCTAAAGTAAAGAACCAAATGGTTCCAGAAATGGGTTTGCCGTAGTAAAATCGATGGGCTCCCATGAAACCAAATATCCATAGGATGTAGCCGATTGATTTAAGGTGAGTATCGTTTGAATAGTCCATAGGTGGTTCCCTTGACTAAGCCTTAGAATGATTAATGCCGAACGTTATTATTAGATGGAATTCCGAATAATTACAAAAAATCAAACATATGCTGAAAATGAAAATGACGTACCTTTTGAGCTAAAAACCTTTTGCCAATACAAACAGATACTAATCATAACAGCCCAAAAATCCAATTTTATCTCACTCAGCTCAAGTTGTTCACTTTTTTGTAAGTGCAGCTTTCCGTACCTGTTATGCATGTTATACAGCTGCCGCATAACATGTAAATTTGAACCATCAGCAGTGACCCTACCTGCCTTGAGAAAGGAGTGGTCGCCCGATGAAAAACTACAATCGCCGTGTGACATACAGAACCGATATGGGCGGTACGGGTCACACAATAGTGCGGTGGATACTCCTTTCTCAAGGGTATGCAGTGACAAGTACTACGCACCAACTTCAAAACATAGATTGAAAAAGATGTATCGCTAATGCCAGAAGAAAAGCAGACATTCAAAAGCATCGCGGCCGTGATTCGCTTCCTTAAAGGCAAAGGATACAGGGTCGAAAAATCCAAGGTCTATCAGGACAAACGAAAGGGGCTTTTGCGCTGCGGAGAAAACGGCACGATCAGCGAAGACGACGCCCTGGCCTATGCCGTGCGGTCCGAACTGGGCAAAGTGAGCGATGCCGTCGCAGAGATCGACCAGTACGCCGGCGTGCGATCGAAAAAAGAGATCGAAAAGCTCGAGGTGCAGACCGAAAAGCTGCGCTTCGAACTGGATAAGGAGCGCGGCAAGTACATTCTGAAAGAAGACGTTCGCCTACAGGTTGCCATCAAACTGGCGGCCTTGGAGGCGGGCATCAAAAATGTGGTGCGGGTCAACGCCGCCGACTGGATCCACAAGACCGGCGGCGATTCAAAAAAAGAAAGCATGTTCTGCAACCTGGTCTACGCCGAAGTGGACTTGCTTTTGGGTGAGTTTGGCAACATGGAAGAGATCAAGGTGGAGGTACGAAAGCAATGATGCCCTGCCCTATTCCCGTCGATCCGGGATGGTTTCCCGAAGAGGTGCGGCCGGGTGCCGGCACGGTGCTCTCGGCCAGGTGGTCCAGGGACGAGCGCAAGGTGCTGCGTCGTAAAAAGCCGATGCGCCCCTCCGAGTGGACGGAAAAGAACATCGTGCTGCCGTCGGACTCTCCGGTGCCAGGCCCTTACCGTTGCTCCATGGTGCCCTATGCGGCCGGGGTGATGGATGCCTCCTTTTTCCCGGGCGTGGAAGAGATCGTGATGTGCTGGCCGTCTCAGACCAGCAAGACCACCATCGTCAACAACTGCCTGGCCTATGCCGCTGACCGGGCGCCGGGCAATGCCATCGTCACCTATCCCGATGAGGTGACCTCCAAGGACAACTCCAAGGACCGCTTATTGGCCATGATCAACGCTTCGCCGTTATTGCGCACGTTTAAGACCAACAAGACCGACGACGAGGGCGCCGTGAAGATCAAGCTGCGCCACATGATCATCTACATGGCCTGGGCCAACTCGGCGGCCCGTTTGGCCAACCGGCCGGCGCCGTATGGGGTAGCCGATGAAGAGGATAAGTTCCCGGTCACGGTGGGCAAAAAAGAGTCGGGCCCGGTGGACCTGTTGCGCAACCGGGCAAGAAATTTCGCCCACATGCGGAAATTATGGCGGGTGTCGACACCCACCATCGAGACCGGCCCGATCTGGCGAGCCCTGACCGAAGAGTGCGAGCTGGTGTTCGTCTATCACGTGAGATGCCCCCACTGCTCGGCCACCCAGCTCATGGTGATGGGAGACGGCAAAGAGGGTCGTGGCATCAAGTGGCCCGGCGGATCCAAGGCCGACCCCAAAGAGGTGCACACCCGCAAGTTGGCCTACTACGAATGTGAAAAGTGTCACGAACCCTGGAGCGATTCGGCCCGCAACATGGCCGTTCGCATGGGGCAGTGGCGCGATCGAGATACCGGCATGGCCCTCGAGGCGTGTCTAAAGTCGGTCAAACCAAGGGTGATCGGGTTTCATCTGCCGGCGTGGGTATCGCCCTTCGTGTCGCTGTCCGAGTGCGCAGCGGCCTTTTTACTGGGCTTAAATGATCTGACCAAGCTGAAAAAGTACAAAAACGACTATGAGGCGAAGCCGTGGATCATCCGCACCCAGGAGCGCAAGGTCGATGCGATCTTCGAGCTATGCGACGAGCGGCCCGAAGGCATGGTCCCCGGTGGAAACAAGGTCTCTTGTCTGACGGCCGGCATCGACACCCAGGACTATTCGTTCTGGTACGAGATCAGGGCCTGGGGCTGGGGTGCCTCCATGGACTCGTGGCAGATCAGGGCCGGTGAGGTCCTCACCTTCAATGACCTCGAGGAGATTCTTTGGAACAGCGAGTACCGGGATCCGGACGGCAACCTCTATTTTGTCAGATTGGCCCTGCAGGATGCCATGGGGCACCGCACGGCCGACGTGTACGATTTTTGCCGGCGCCATGGCCCCATGATCTTTGCCACCCAGGGGAAGGACACCCTGGCCCAGCCGTTTGCCTGGAGCAGCATCGATTTTTACCCGGGAGGCAAAAAGCCGATCCCGGGCGGGCTCAAGCTGATCCGGTTCGATACGAACTTTTTCAAAAACGATCTGTCCAGGAGGCTGGGGGTCAAGCTGGGGGATCCCGGGGCCTGGCGGTTCAATGCTGAGCTGACCGATGCCTGGGCGGCCCACATGTCGGCTGAGTTTATCGGAGAGTCGGGGAAATGGGAATGCCCGGAAGGAAAGGACAATCATGGATGGGACTGCTCGGTATTAAACCGTCTGGCTGCCGAAGTACTTGGAGTGAAGTACTGGTCAAAGCCCGGGGGTATAAAGGTCCAAGAATCAAAATCAAGCGATCGTCCAAATTCAGATAAATCACCTAAAAAGAGGATGTGGTAACCATGAACGAAAAAATAGATAAGGAAATTCTAATTGGAATCAAGGCAATCCAGCCGGTGTTGGGAGGTGCCAGTGAAGATACTATCTTGAAGTGGAAACGTGAATACCCATCAATGCCAATGCGTAAAATCAAGGGGCAGTGGGCAACCACACGGGACGAGATGGTGCGTTGGTGGGGGTTTTTTGTTACGGATAATCTTGAGAATTACAATGCGTTAAAGCTCAATTTAAATAAATGATTGTCTTTGAAAATTCTCTCTCCTCTTAAGTAGGCAGGATAGAATCACATGTAAGCATGAGATATTTTTTTGCCTTTTCAGGTATCTGTAACACAATCCCTTACTTTTTATTTAGTCGTTTGATTTTGGAAAGAAATCTATATTTTAAAACTGTTGACTATGCTGTTAAGTTTGGCCGCCAGACCTCGCAGGTCAGTGACACTGACCTTCATCTGATCGCTGCTATTAGCAATATCACCCGAACTTTGGCTTACTACCGCAATGTCATCTGAAATCTCTTTTGAGGCTATAGAACTCTGATTGATGTTCTTGTTTACTTCTTGCATTCCTCGAGAAGCCTGAGAAATGTTGTCAGCGATTTTTCTCGTAACTGCAGACTGCTCTTCCACGGACGTGGCGATAGTGCCGAAATTTGGTTGACATTGTCAATCACACCGGAAATCTCGTTTATCCCCATTATTGTACTGCCTGTGCTGTCTTGGATATCCTTGATTTTAAATTTGATATCCAAAGTGGCTTCTGACGTTTGCTTTGCCATTTCCTTGATTTCATTTTCCACGACAGCAAATCCTTTGCCCGCATCACCATCCCTTGCGGCTTCGATGGTTGCATTTAAAGCCAGCAGATTGACTTGCTCCGATATCTCGATAATGGTTTCCACCACTTTTCCGATCCCATGGGCTGCCTCTCCAAGGCTATCCATCCGATGAATAGCTTTTAGCCGAGGTTTTCCAATCAAATATTGTATTAGTTCAGCATACAGATGGTAGGATGAAATGCCTAACTGAGTAATATAATCGCCCATCTGAAAATAGACTTAAGGAAAATGGATTGAGTGCAAAGGTGAACTGGAAAGCACGACTTGATGTTTTCGGTCCGGGCTTTCAACCAAAAAGGATCAGCCCGGACCGGATTGTTATTTGATGATCTCGGCGTTGCTTATAATGTAGTAGGGGATATCGGCACCAATGCGTTCAGCTGTTTTTGTGTTTAGCTTGATTTTCTGCATACTTAAAGGCAAGGTCTTGGACGGCACGCTTGATGGTGCGCTACCTTTCAAAACCAGGTCGGCATTATTGGCTAACTCCATTCCTACGGAGTGATAGCTGGATACGACACCGATCATGGCACCGGATTCTAAATACTTCGGTAAAGCAGCATAAGTCGGTATATTCTTGTTGTTGATTTTCGAGATGATTGTTACGCCGTTGGTTTGGATGAAGCTGTCTGAGGGTAGGTAGATAAGCCCCGGTTTTTTTGAGATAAGATTTGAGACCGCGTTTTCAATGGATTGTTCAGAATCAACCGGCTCCGCTGCAAAGGCAACACCCTTTGCTTTTAATAATCTTCCCAACTCTTCCAACGCAATTTGGGAGTTTTTTTCAGAAGGGTTATACACCATTCCGACCGTTTTAAATGATCCCAAGCTTAAAAGAAAATCCACCTGATCTTCATAGGGGATAGCATGGCTAACACCGGTGGTATTGTTGCCGGATGACTCCCAACTTTTTATAAGACCGGCTTTTACGGGGTTGGTTACAATGCCGTAAAAAATTGGTGTGTTCGTGACTCTTTTGGCTGCCTTCGTACTGACCGTTGTCCCGAAAGTATAGATAAAATCATATTGCGTTTCATCAAGGCTTTCCAAGAATCGGTCTAACTTCTCCTTGTCCTGGGCGGCATCGAATTCCGTTGCTGACACCTCATATCCCAATTGGGCAAGTCCGGCCCTGAATCCTTTGGCGCAATCGGTTTCACCACGCCAATACATCATAAGACCCTTGACCGGTTTCGCCCACGCAATCGATCCAAAGTGAAATACCATCAAACTCATAGTTATGGCGATGAACATTTTTTTCAGTTTCATTTTGTTTTCCCTTCTTGATTATTCTGGATCGTAAAAATTTGATCCCAATTATTCACAAAAATATGGATACCGTCCGGTTGTCAGCCAGAAGTCCACTCCAAAAGCATCTTTCATACAGTCGGTCTGCGAAGGAAAAACTTTAGGAAAAGTCGCTCAAAATTTGTATGCGCCACTATTTTCCATAACTATTAACAACCGCCAGCTTTTGATTCCAAAAAATCCTGTCAATCCGAAATAACCCGATATAGCTTGATATATGGGATAACAAACCCGATATTCCCCGATATACCCAGTCCCCCCAAAACCCCATGTTACGGTGGTCATGTAAATTCCACCACACCACACATGGGGTTTTACCATGACTTACACCCAAGAAGACCTGGCCACCCTCCGCGCGATGAAGATGTCCCTGCTTCAGGGAAAGCGCGTGGTCCGTTCCGAAGTAGCCGGCAAGGCGCTGGAGTTTCAGGCGGTAAAGATCGCCGACCTGGATGCCGCGATTGCCGCGGCCGAGGCCGAGTTGGGCACGGTTCCCCTGCGTACCTATGCTAAAAACGGAGGATCGGCCTCGTGCTGACAGCGCTGACAAGCGGCATCGACGCCCTTATCGGGCTGCTTTCGCCCGAGCGCGGCGTGCGGCGCATGATGGCCCGGGAAGTAATGGGCCATGCGCATCGCCTGGACCGGATCCGGCGCGAGACCTATGCCGCGGCCAAGACCAACCGGCTGGTCGGGCCCTGGTCGCCTGGCAACAGCAATGTTAATGATATCATCGGAGCTTCTTCTTCCACGGTGCGCGCGAGGGTGCGCCAGCTGGTGCGCGACTTTCCCTATTTCGCCCGGGCGGTAAACATCATCGTGGACTACGTGGTAGGCGCCGGGATCGTCTACCAGGCCCGGGTCCAGGACGCATCAGGCAAGCTGGACCGCAAGACGAACCAGCGCATCGAGGACGTCATCAACCGCTGGGCGGACGAGGCGGACATCTCCGGCAAGCTGCACTTTTACGAGCTGATGCGCCTTTCCAAGCGACAGGACGTGGAGAGCGGCGAGTTTCTTTTGGTCAAGACCCGCTCGGACGATCGCCGGCGATTTTTACCCTTCTGCCTGCAGGCCTACGAGGCGGACTGGTTATCGTCCAATAGGCTACGCAACGTGGCTTCCGGCAACGAGGTGGAGCAAGGCATCGAGTTCAATGCCGCCACCGGCCGGGTTATCGCCGTTCATCTCACCGATCCGGACAGCTGGGGCAAGACCCGGCGCATCCCGGCAGAAAACGTGATCCACGGCTTCGACATGCTGCGGCCCGGTCAGCTGCGCGGCATCTCTCCCCTTGCGCCGGCCGTGCTGGTTGCCCACAGCCTGCGAGAATACATGGAGGCCGAGATCGACGCGGCCAAGATGGCGTCCAAATACCTGGCCCTGATAAAGACCGGTACCCCGATGACCTTCCAGACCGGCGTGGGAGCGGTCACGGACAAGGAGACAAACAAAAAGATCGAGGAGCTGGAAAACGCCATCATCCAGTACCTGCGCCCAGGAGAAGAGGTCACCTTCGCCCAGAACCCGCGACCAGGCGACAACTTTCCGCCCTTTGTGCGCCTGGTGCTGTGCATGCTGGCCGTCACCGCCGGCATCCCTTACGAGCTGCTCTCCGGCAACTACGAAGACATCAACTACTCCACGGCCCGCACCATCCGCAACGACTTCTCCCAGCAGCTGCGCCCGGTGTGCCGGCGCCACGTGCTGCAGTTCGGCCAGCCCATCGTCCGCGACGTCATCTCCGAGGCCTGGCTGTTCGGCCGCCTGGACCTGCCAGGCTTTGCAGCCGATCCGCGCCGCTATTTCAAAAGCGAGTGGCAGCCGCCGGGCATGGAGTCGCTCGATCCCCAGCGCGAGGGCAAAGCCCAGTCCGACGCGGTGACGAACCTGCTGCGTTCTCCCCAGGAGATCGTTCGCGGTCGTGGCCGTGAACTGGAAGATGTCTACAAAGAGATCGCCGATGCCAACGCCTTGGCCGGCGAGCTCGGATTGCAACTTCCCGCGGCGAAGACAACCAACACCAACCTGCCGGCCCAGGCGACCGCACAGGAGGCATAGCCATGAACCCGTCCGTCATTATACCGTTGACCGTTCGAAGCAAACCGCAACCCAAAGACATGCGCTACCGCACCATGAGCATACGCCTGGCCGGCGACGGAACGCCGGCCACCCTGGATGCCGACAGCCGCTCCTTCGAGGTGATCGGCGCCACCGAGGCGCCCGTGGAGGTGTTCGACTACGAGCGCCTCGAAGTGGTGCCCGAAATACTTCTCATGGACGGTTGCGAGATGCCCGGCAACCGCCAGGTGCCGCTGTTAGACACGCACAACCGTTGGGATACCGCCAGCGTATTGGGGTCCTATCGACAGATGGACGTCGCAAAGGACCAGCTTGTGGGGCGCGTATTCTTTTCCAATACGACCGAGGCCGAAAGCCCTTACACCAAGGCCCGCGAGGGCCACCTGACCGACTTTAGCGTCGGGTACCGCGTCATCGAAAGCCAGTGGGTGGACGCCGGACAGAAAGCCACCGTCCGGGGCCGCAGCTTCGAAGGTCCGCTGCGCGTCACCACCCGATGGCGGGTCAAGGAGCTATCCATTTGCCCCATCGGGGCCGACGAGGCGGCCAAGGCCAGAAGCCAACAACCCCCCAGTTCTCCCAACCACAAGGAGCAAAAGACCATGGACCCTCGATTGAGAGCCTATCTGGAGTCCCGAGGACTGTCCAAGGACGCCGACGAAGCAGCGGCCTGGACCTTTCTCGATCAACTGCGAACCGAAGACGCGGTCGCGGCCCAATCGCAGCGCACCGCCCAACCGGACCCCGACAACCCGGGCGCCGACCCCGACGTCGACGTCGACCAGCTGCGCCGCCAGGCCGTTGGCGACGAGCGCGAACGCATCATCAGCATCGACGCCATCTGCCAGCGGGCCGACTGCGAAGAGCTGGCCCGAAACTTCATCACCGAAGGCACGCCCGTTGACCAGGTGCGCGAAAAGGTGATGGAGCGCGTGCTTTCAACCATCGAAAACGGCGGCGGGTACGGCCACCGCACCCCCGTGGAGCTTGGCGCCGACGCCCGCGACAAGTTCCGCGCCGCAGCCGGCCACGCCATGCTCCAACGCGGCGGCGTGATCATCGCCGAGCCGGCCCCCGGCACCGATGAGCTGCGCGGCTATTCGCTTCGTGAGCTGGCCCGTCACTGCCTGCGTAACGCCGGCATTTCCGACCGGGGCCATGCCATGGAGATGGTCGGTCGGGCCCTGACCACCTCTGATCTTCCCTTCATCCTGGCCAACGTGGCCAACAAATCGCTGTTCGAAGGCTGGGAAGGCGCCGACGAGACCTGGCGCATCTGGTGCGACGTGGGATCGGTGAGCGATTTTAAGACTCACTTCGCCCCGCGTCTGTCCGAAGGCGACGACCTGGACCAGATCCCGGACAAAGGCAAGTACAAGTATGGCGAGCGCACCGAGTCCCAGGAGCAGTACAGCATCGCCACCTACGGCAAGATCGAGGCGATCACCCGCCAGACCATCATCAACGACGACCTAGACGCCCTGGTGGTCATCCCCCGCAGCCACGGCGAAATGGCCGCCCGCAAGGTGGGTGACCTGCCCTACGCCGTGCTCACCGCCAACGCGGCCATGGGCGACGGCGCGGCCCTGTTCGACGCGGCCAAGCACTTCAACCAGGCGGCCACCGCCGGGGTCCCGGCCATGGAGACCATGGCCGAGTGCGACAAGCAGATGGGCACCCAGAAGGACCTGCGAGGAAAACGCCGCCTGAACATCAAGCCCCGTTACATCATCCAGCCCATGGCCCTCAAAGGCACCTCGGAGGTCTTCTTCCAGAGCGAGCGCTACGCCGATTCCGTGACCGAGGCCACCGACAGTTCACTGGCCGCCACCCGGCGCAACATTTACTCCGGCGACACCTTCCAGCGGGTCTATGACGGCCGTCTGGACGACGACAGCGAGACCGCCTGGTACGCCGCCGCCGAAAAGGGACGCCGGCGCACGGTCACCGTTTTTTTCCTCGACGGCGTGCAGGAGCCCTACATGGAGATGCAGGCCGGATGGACCGTGGACGGCGTCGAGTACAAGGTGCGCATCGATGCCGGCGCCAAGGCCATGGACTGGCGCGGCCTTTTCAAAAACGACGGCGAGTAGGCCGATCGCAACCCCCCGGGCGGGCCTCCAGCCGGCGGTCCGCCCCATCATGAAGCAAACGGAGGAAACACACCATGCAAGCATCCGGACTGGAGTCATACAAGAACGTGGCCTACTTCGAGTGGGATCATGACAAGCACGGCGGTCTCATCGGCGATACCCCCGTGGGCGGCGACGCCCTGCCGGCCGGCGCGGTCATCACCGGCGGAATGGTTTACGTGAAAAAGGGCCTGGCCGGCTCGGGCGCCTTCATGGCCGTGCGGGCCCTTGGCGTCAGCGACATCCTGGCGGCCACCGAAGTCGCCAACCTTACCGAAAACGCCCTGCTGGCCATCGCGCCGGTGCCCCAAACCGCCGGCACCTGGATCCGCCTGACAGCCAACCTGACCGCCCTGGTCTTCACCCCGTCGGTGGCGGCGATTACGGCCGGCAAAATCGTGGTCGCCCTGGAGTACTTCATCCCGGCCTAAAAGGAGCCGCCCGGACATGAACCTTTATGCTTTATACGCGGCCATTCGAGATGGCGTGGCCCAGGATGCGGAACTTGCTACCTGGGCCACCGCTCGATTTTCCAGAAGCGTGACGGTGTTCGCGGGCCTGGCCGGCAGCCGCATGCCCTACACCGACGACGATGCGCCCTTCGTGGTGCTCGGCGACCCGGCCGACCGCCGGGGCATGGAAGATAGCACCATCGATTATGAGGTATCCGGCTGGATCGGCCTGTCGTGCGGGCAGATGCGCGAAGATTCGCTCGCCAACGTGATCGAGCCGGCCGGCGTCGAGCAGATCGCCCAGGCGCTGACCCTAGTCCGCGACGCCATGCAAGCCGTGCTACCCGACGACATCGTCCTTGCGGCCTTCGAGACCGCCGCCGACACTATGGGCGCCGGCGATGAGGTCCACGGGCATTTCCAGGTTGCGCTGATCCAGCGGCTGACCCTGGGCCAACATCCGCTCGAATGACGCCAGAAACCAACCCTATTTAAGTAAGGACATAGACCATGGCACAACAACGCGGCGCTAACGTCAAGATCGCTATCGGCTTCGAGGCCGCCTTTGCCACGCCCCCGGCCGAAGGCTTCATCCTGCCGATCAACAGCACCACCGTAAAGCCTGCCCAGACCGTCAACGCGGCCGCCACCCTCACCGGCAGCCGCAACCCGGTCCAGCCGTTCCGCGGCAATAAGGACGTGAGCGGCCAGATCGTCGTGCCGGTGGACACCCGAGCCATGTGGTACTGGCTGCGCGCCATGTTCGGTGCCCCGGTCATCACCGGATCCGCTGCGCCCTACCTGCACGAGTTCAGCGTGCCCCAGCTGCAGCCGTCGCTCACCATCGAGCAGCACATGACCGACTTGGCCGTCCCGCGCTACATCCGCTACCTGGGCTGCAAGATCGCTTCGGCCGCCATCACCGTGGGCGGCGACGGCGAGCTGGTGATGACCTTGAGCGTGGTGGGAGCGGACTTTGAAATCGCCACCAGCCCCTTTGTGGCCTCCCCTACGCAGGTTAACCTGTCCCGGGTCAACAACTTCCAGGCCGCCGTCACCGAAGGCGGCGCCGTGCTCTCCAACGCTCCCCAGATCGAGCTCAACCTGGACATGGGCCTGGACACCGACACCTTCGTCATCGGCGGGGGCGGCGTGCGCGGCGACATCACCGAGGGCATCCTTTCGATCGGCGGATCGTTGACCACGCTATTTAAGGACGACACCCTGCTGGTCAAGGCGATCGACGGCACCGAAAGCGCCTTGAAGCTCACCGTCACCGCCAACGCCAACAGCATCTTCGAGCTGGAGATGCAAGAGATCGAATACGCCGTCAACGGTCCCGAGGTGCCCGGTCCCCAAGGCGTGCGCGTGACGCTCGACTTTCAGGCGTACCACGACGACGGCGCCGCCGACTCGGCCATTGTGGCCCGTCTGACCAACGCGGACGCCCACGCATAAGCATTTTTACTGCCAACTGTTAAGGGTCCGCCCGGGCCCTTCGCGCATCCATCAAAGGAGACATCATGCGGGAAGTAAAATTGTCCAACGGCGAAACGGTCAGCGTGCGCGGCCTGCGCCGCAGCGAGATCAAATCGCTTTCCCAGTACGGCATCGGATATATGCGATGTGAAGTATACAACCTGAAAGGAGAAGATCAGGACAAGGCCATCGATGCCGTGCTGGCCACCCAGTTCAAAGAAGGCGAGCTGGAAGTGGAAAATTCTGATCTGCTCGAAGTATTCAACGCCATCTGCAAGGAGACCTGGTCATCGAGGCAAGAGGAAAAAAACTTGTCTCGGTCTGGTCCGAGCGATCAGACCGCACCCGAAGAGAGTACTGCCGAACATGCGTAGAGACCGCAACACAGAAGGGCCGGGCCGCGCCGTGCTGCTCGTGTGCGTGGACGACATCCGCCACACCATTGCTGCCGGGCAATCGGGAGGCCCTGGATTTGTGGCTGCACGTCAACACGCAGTGGCGCGCGGCTGGCTTTGCGCTGATCGGGCTGGACTACTGCGCCGTCAAGGCCATTGCGCAGGATCTGGGCATCCAGTGGACCGCCGGACTGTGGCGCAAGATGCTGGCCCTGGAGCGGTTCGAAAAGACCCGGGAGGAAAGCGCAAATGATATCGCTCGAGGCGACGATCAAAGGATCGAAAAACGTCATCCGGGGTTTGAACCGGGCCCGGGCGCGCATGTTAAAGGCCGAAAATACCGCTGTTCGCGTTGAAGGCTTTCGCCTGATGAACCTGCTGCGCCGCGAGATCCGGGCAGGGGCTCCGGGCGGGCGACACTTTGCCAGGCTTTCCACACTGGCCCGCCGATCGGGCAGCCCGAAGCGGCTGCGCCCGGATCGTCCATTGTATGCGATGTCGTATCGCATCGGTTACGACGATCACAACCGCGCATCGCCCGCCAAGCTTTCCATCGGGTTCGTGGGCAGGGCATCGTCTGAGACGTGGCGCAAGCTTGCCAAACTGCATCAGGAAGGGTTGACGTTCGCATCGGGCTCACGCCTTGGCACGCGCAATACGGGGATGTGGCCGCGAAAGCGCGCCTATTTTCGCTGGGTCGCATCGAAGTTATCCGCCCGGGCAACCGGAAGAAAGCATCTTTTAATTAAAAAAAGCACCCGGCAATTTTCTATCCCGCCCCGCCCCATCATCGATCCGTTCTGGCGGGCGCACCGTGCCGAAGCCCTGCGCAACATCGTAGCCAATACCCGTCGCAAGCTGCGCGGCGAAAGGATCTGATCCATGGCCGATGCCAAGCTGGAGATACTGCTGGCCGCAAAGAACACCGCCGATGCGGCGTTCGACAAGGTCAAGAATCAGATCAACGGACTGACCAAGGCATCCAACCTGCTCAAGGGAGCCTTTGCCGGCGCCCTTGCCGGCCTATCCATCGCCGGTGCCGTGCATGCGTTCAACAGCCTGACCGATTCGGCCAGCGACCTGCAAGAGACGGTCAATAAAGTACGCGAAGTCTTCGGCAGCGATCTGGCCGCAACGCTTGACCGATGGGCCGAAGGCGCCGCCGACGCCATGGGCCTTGCCAAGCAGCAGGCCTTAGAGGCCGTCGGCACCATCGGTTACATGTTCCAGCAAATCGGCGCATCGGGGCAGCAGGCCGTCTCCACCAGCCAGGACCTGGTGCAGCTGGCCGCCGACATCGCCTCGTTCAACAACGTGGCCGGCGGCGCCAACCAGGTGCTGGCCGACATGCAATCGGCCTTTCGCGGCGAATACGACCCCATCCAGAAGTACATCGGCACCATCAACGCCGCTGCCGTCGAGCAGGAGGCCCTGGCCCGCACCGGCAAAAAGAGCAACAAAGAGCTGACCCAACTGGACAAAACCATGGCCGCCGTGGCCGTGATCACCCGTGATGCAGGGGTTGCCGCCGGAGACTATGCGCGCACCAGCGGATCGCTGGCCAATCAGCAGCGCGAGCTCGATGCCCGGATGGAAAACTTGCGGGCGACGATCGGAACGCACTTGATCCCCGCCAAGACCGCCCTGATCACCAAACTCAACGAGTGGATCGAGAAAAACGGCGATCTTTTAGCCCAGGACATGGCCACATGGGTGTCGAACTTTGCGGATAACTTGAATAGCCTTGCCAACGCCGCGGCAGCGGTGCTCAACGGCCTTGCCGGCATCGCCAAGTACGCAGGCCTGCGAAGTGTCCAGGGAACCTTTGCCCAGGCCGTTGAACTGAGCAATAAAGGCTACCTCGACTTGACCGAGTTTGCCCGCCTCGGCCTGCTTGAGCGCCAGCGCCTCGTTGACGATATTCTGGCCAAGCAGGCGATGATCGACGCCGTGCCGGGATACTCTGCAGATGATTTTGCCAGTGCGGAAGCCTCTATCCCTAAAACCGCGCCATCACTGCCATCACCGGGTGGTCAAACCACGCCCGGACTGCTGCAACCGCGCCTGCCTTCCCCACCGCAGCTATCAACCCCCTACGAGGGCGACCTTACCGATTGGCTTCTTCTCACCGGCCCTGACAGCGATGCGGACCAGGCCTATCGGGAAATAGAAGAGATGATCCAACGCCGCAACGAGCTGTTCGAACAGGGCAACCGGGAACTGACCGAGATCAGCCAGCACACCGCCGAGCAGATGCAAAGCGCGCTGAGCGATTTTTTCTTCGATGCCATCACCGGGGAGTTGAAGACCTTCGAGGATTACTGGCGCTCGTTCTGGCAATCCATGGCGCGCATGGCCTCGGAAGCCATCGCCCAGATCCTGATCCAACAGGCTCTCGGGCAGTCCGCCAGCAACAGCGGCGGCAGCGGCGGGGGCGGATGGATCGGCGCCCTGGCCAACCTGGCGGTCAACCTGGCCACGCGAGACAGTGGCGGCCCCGTTGCGCCTGGGGGGATGTACGAAATCGGGGTGCCGGAGATCCTGCACTCCGGGGGCAAGCAGTACTTGATGATGGGGGGCAACCAGGGCGGCTACGTTGAGCCTCTGAATGAAGGCGGCCAGGGAGGACAAAACATCCGCATCATCAATGCCGTGGACCCGTCCCTTGTAGAGGAGTGGGCCAACTCTCCATCGGGCGAACAGGTGATTATGAACATCATCAGAAGGAACCAGTAGCATGGCCGTCCAGACCGGCACCGCAACCGACTACCTTGATCTGCTCGATGCGCTGCGCACCTTCATGCTGGCCAACGGCTGGACGTCGCTCAGGTGGAGCGGGGCCAGCGAGTTTATCGCCGTGGGCGAGGGCCTGGGGGCAACGGATGAGATCTACGTCGGCATCAATGGCGAAGAAAATTCCGGAGAGGACTGGTTCAACTGGCAGTTAAACGGCATGACCGGCTTTGAGTCCGGCTTGGATTTCAATGCCCAGCCAGGCAACATCGGAAACAGCCTGGCCGCTAATCTTCCGCGCATGCACCTTTGGAACAGCTCGATTCCCTATTGGTTCGTGGTCAATGCACGGCGGGTGATCGTGGTGGCCAAGATCTCAACGGTCTACCAGCTCGGCTACCTGGGCTGGATCAACCCCTATCTTCCGGCCGTCAATATGCCCTACCCCATGCTCATCGCCGGCACCTCCACGGCCAGCAATGGATCGCGCTGGAGCCACGTGCACGACACCCACTCGTTCGGCGTGATGCAGCCGGTGTGCGCCAACGGATCGAGCACGGAAAACACCATCCTGACCAACCCGCGCTCTTCTGCCCGGTTCTGGTTCGGTGAGTGGCATGGCGTTCAGAACTACTACAACAGCTCGCTATCCAATGCCACGCGCTGGAAAACCATCTGGCCCTATGTCACCCGCAGCGGACCGCACTTTTCAAGCATGCGTACCAACCCGGTCGACGCCGGCTATGTGCTCACGCCGGTGATCGTCAATTTTACTTCACCATCGAAGTATGTCTTTGGCGAGCTGGACGGTATCTTTCACGTCTCCGGGTTTTCCAACGCGGCCGAAAACATCATCACCATCGGCGCTGACGACTACCTGGTGGTGCAAAACGTCTACCGCAACACGATCGGCGATTATTGCGCCGTGAAGCTGGCTTAAAGGGGGGCCAATGGACTACGAAACCGGTTCGGCCACCGATGCCCACGACATGCTGGACAAGATCCGGACCTTTCTGGTTGCAAACGGCTGGACCCAGAACGGTTACGTCTCTGAGACCTACGGCTATCGTCTTCACCTGAACAAGGGCCCCCTTTATATCAACATGTTTTCTGGCATCGCCACAGATCCGATATCCGGCAATACGTGGTATTCGACCACCTACCGCATGAGCGGCATTGCGGTTTCACCGTCCACCGGCTTCAACGCCTCGCCGACCGGGGCAAAAGCGTGGAAGAACATGCCCGGCGCACCGGTCCATGATCCATCCTATTTCGATTATGCCGATGACATTTTCGGGTGTGCGGTGGCGGATATGACCGGCGCGGTGATCAGCTATCATCTTGTGGCCGACGGCGATCAGTTCATTGCGGCCATGGAGATCTCCACGGGTGTCTATCGCTGGATCGCCTTCGGATTGCTCGATGCCTACGGCAGCATCGGATCCTCGCCCAACGGGTTTTACGTGAGCACCAGTTCGTGCATGGGTGGATCCAGCTCGAGCGGCCTCGGTTACGAAGAGCTTCGCCGCATCTTCGCCCACATGCGCTCTTCCGACACATCCTATCCAAACGCCACGGTGCGCTTCAATGATGGTTGGGCTGTGCCCGGCGGCAATCCGGTCGGCGATGTCGCCCAGCCCATATCGGCCATCGGGTACGGGTACACGCCATATCAGGATACCTCCATAACCTGGGGCGCGATGCACGGATTGCTTTCTTCCATGCCGGCGGACATCGGCGGGCTTTCTCCCTTGCTTCCGGCCCAGATCGGTGTGGTCTACTCCGGCAACCCGGTACCGATTGGGCACTTCGGCCTGGCCCGCATTACCCACATGGACGGCTTTTCAGTGGGGCAGTCAATCACTGTCGGAAGTGAAGACTTCGTGGTGCTGCCATGCAACAACGCCGATTTTGACTACCCCTACGCCATTGCTATCAGGGTGACGGGCGCATGAGCATCATCGCCGAACAGATCATCGCCTACTATATCGGTTTCCCGACATGGACGCCGGTGGCCACAGTGCCGCAAACGCCTTTTGGCGCACCTGTGGCCGGATCTGGCGCCAAAACCGACACCCAGCCGGTGGCCGAGATCGGCGCGGCCAAAAGCGGTGTGCACGCGGCCTCCTGGGGAGATTTGTACTTCGGCTGGGTGCACCTGGTACCGAGCAGATTCGAGTTCAGTTTTCTACTGTCGCGCCGGGAAGATACCGTGCTGGTCTGCAATGCCCACTTGACCGACGATCGCACACTGATCTCGATCGATCTGACCAACACGGGCGGCATGACGATTGATGCCGGAACGTTGCCAGAGACCATCGAGCCGCTGAAAGACCTGGTGGCCACGATCTCAACCGAGATGGCCGGCCCGGCCTATATCGATGCGGTTTTCACATTCAACTTCGACGACGACCAGGCGCCCGAGATCGCCTGCACGGGCACGCGCAGCATGCTCTTTGCCTTCCGCCCGATGGAGGGCCTCAAGGAGGTGCTGGCCTGGCTCACCGACGTAAATGAAGCCTACGACGGCAGCGAAGCGCGCGAGCAGGTCCGTATCGCGCCGCGCCAGAGTTTTCAGGGTAATTACCGGGTGGTCGGTGCAAACGGCCGCGCATCGTTGCGGGCGTTAATAGCGGGCTGGCAGATGCGCTACTTCGGCTATCCGGTATGGGCCGAAGCGGTGGCTGTCGGTGAGGTGGAACAAGACGATCAATGGATCGGGTTCGATACGGCCTATGCCGACTACAAGGCCGGCGGCTTCTGCCTGATCATGGGATCGGGCTGGGACGATTGTGAGCTTGCGGGCATCCTGGATGTGCAGCCCGACGGTCTGACCCTCGCTCTACCGGTGGCGGCAAATTATCCGCGCGCAGCGGTCATGCCGGTGCGCATCGCGCGCATGGACGGTACACCCAAATATGAGGAGACGGCCACCCATACCGAGGCCCAGCTCGGTTTTGCCGTGGAGGATAACGACCCGGTGGATTCTTCGGCATCGGCGGTTCTGTACAAGGGGTTCGATACCCTGCTCACACCGTACGGTGCGCCCGGGCAGGTAGCAGCGCGGCACATGATCCGGCCGGCGGAGATGATCGACGGCCAGACCGGCAAGGTGCTGGTCGATCCGCGCGGCGATTGGGGTCGCTTATCCTTCGATGAGGCGCACTTTAACCCCCACGATCGGGCCGAGGCCTGGGCGTACCGCCAATGGCTGCACCGCCGATCGGGGCGCTTTCGCCCGGTGTGGGTACCGACCTTTGAGCGCGATGTGGAACTGGCGGCAGGTTTTTCGGCCGAAGAGACGGTGCTGGTCATTTACCCGGTCTTTTACTCCCAGATGAGCTTTGACAGCCCGCAGTTCGGTCACCTGGCGTTTTTCCGAACCGACGGGCAGATCTATATGCGCGAGGTGGTCAACGCCCAGGAGGTGGGCGATACGGAGTGGATCACCATCGATGCGGCCCTCGGGTTTGCCGGCGGTGATGCGGACTTTACCTGTATATCTTTTATGCCCTTGTGCCGCCTGGCGGCCGATCGCGTGGAGATCGAGTGGTCGCGCTCCGGCTGCTGCCAGTCGGCCGTGGGCCTGGTGGGATTGGATCCGGACAGTGAAAGTTGAGCTCTATAATTTCGATTCGTCTGGTTCGAACTGGCGCTTTACTTCCGCCGATCGCAACCTGGAGTACGGCTCGGACACCTACACCGCCGTGCCGGGATTAAAGCGCGGACCGGTTCGCTCCATGGGATCGATCCACAAGGCGGACCTTGAGATCACCGCACCGCGCGACAACGATCTGGTGGGGCTTTTTACGGTGAGCCGGCCCGAGTCCATCGTATCGGCAGCGGTCTTTGAGGCCGATTATCCGGTCACCGAAGTAAACTTGATCTGGAAGGGGCGCATCGTGGGCGTTGCGCTCAAGGATTCTCTGGCCACGATCGCGTGTGAATCGATCTTTACTTCCCTGGGCCGGCCGGGATTGCGAGCCATGTATCAGATCGTATGCCGTCACGGCTTGTATCAGACCGGGTGCAACCTGAGCGCGGGAGATTTTGCAGTGTCGGCCACCGTATCGGCCAACGACGGCCTGGCGCTCACCATCCCCGCAGCTGCTGGCTATGAGGACGGGTACTTTGCCGGCGGCTATCTGACCTTGGACGGTCAATATGTGATGATCATCAGCCACACTGGTTCTGCGATCGGCATCGACCGGCCGGTGATCGGAACAGGGGCGGCCACTTTGTTTCCCGGGTGCGATCACAGCATCACGATGTGCCATGCGCGCTTCGATAATGTCTTAAACTTCGGCGGGTATCCCTACATCCCGGGACGAACGCCTTTTGCCGGCGGGCAGTCGTTTATAACGGCACCCAGCTCGTCACCCAATGCGGCGCTTTAAATGCTGAGAAGATATTTTATAGAGATCGTTGTCATAGTTGCTGTCTTGATAGGCATGGTTTTCTTCCAGCGACCGGATCCGGACGGACCCGTGCTGTATGAGGGCATCGTGTGGTGGGTGGAGCTGATCATATGGCTGGTGATCGCCCTGGCCAGTTATGCATTAACCCCCAGGCCTGATCCTCCGACGCCTGAAGCACCCAACCCTTATGGCATCGATGAGTTTCGTGTCCCGACCGCCACTTCGGGCCGTGAGATTCCGGTGGTGATGGGAACGCGCTGGGTCGATGCTCCCAATGTGGTCTGGTACGGCCACCTGCGGGTTGAAGAAAAACGGGAGGAGTCATGCACATAGCACCGGGACAAATCTCAGCGGTGGTGCGAGTGCGCGATTTAAGACACATGGGCTATTGCCATGCCGGTGCCCGGCGCTGGGCAAAGCGCCACGAGATAGACTGGAACGATTTTGTCAAAAACGGCATCGCGATCGAGATGCTCGAACGCATCGATGATGCCATGTGCCAACGGCTGGTGGCGGCGGTGAAACATGGGCGGTAAAAGCGATTGTGTAGAGTATACCACCGGGTACCGGTATTTCCTGGGCGTGCACATGATCGCATGCCACGGGCCGGTCGACGCCGTTATGGGGATGAAGACCGATGACTACCAGGTGTGGAACGGCAATCTTTCTACCTCCGAACAAATCGACATTGATCTGCCCGATCTTTACGGCGGCAAGACCAAAGAGGGCGGTGTTTCCGGAGATATCGACATCGAATTCGGCGACGACGACCAGGGGCAAAACAGCTATCTTTTGGCGCGATTCGGATCCATGATCCCGGCCTTTCGCGGGGTGGTGGGTTTTGTGCTGCGCCAATGCTACCTGGGCGACAGCCACTACCTCAAGCCGTGGGCTTTTAGAATCAGAAATACCAGCCGGATCGCACCAGGCTGGCTGGGCGGCGCTTATTCCAGCGTCCAGGGAGATGCCAACCCGGCCTATATGATCTACGGCTGCATCACCAACACCCAGTGGGGCATGGGATATCTGCCCGGCGACGTGGACGACGCCTCTTTTAGCGCAGCGGCCGAAACGCTCTACAATGAAGGGTTCGGTCTGTCGATGATCTGGGACCGGGCCATTTCCATCGAAGACTTCATCGGCGAGATCAAGCGCCACATCGATGCGGTGCTTTACGTCGAGCGCACCACGGGCAAGTGGGAGCTTCACCTTCTGCGCGACGACTATGATGCCGAGACCCTTCCCGTGGCCGACACGTCGAATATCATCTCCGTTGAGAGCTATCAGCGTCGCACCCAGGCCGAAATGGTCAACACGGTGGTGCTCAAGTACCGGCGCCACATCACTTCCGGGGATGTGGACGATTCGGTCACGGTGCACAATACGGCCATGATCCAGCGCCTGGGGCAGACCATCCACAAAACGGTCAACTTCCAGGGCATATCGCGATCGGCCGTGGCCGGCAAAGTGGCGGCCAGGGAGCTTAAAAGCGCATCGAGCGATCTGTCTTCTCTGGTGTTTACCGCCTTGCCGGTGGGAGATATCGAAGGGCTGCGCGAGGGATCGCCGTTTAAGTTCACCTGGCCCAAGTACGGTGTGGTCGAAGAGATCATGCGCGTGGTCACCATCGATTGGGGCACGCTCACCGAAGGGCGGGTGCGTATTGCCGCTGCCCAGGACATCTACGCCAGTGCCGAAGCGATCTATGCCGAGGTGCCGGACAGCGGATGGGCCGACCCGGTCAATCTGCCGGCGCCCTGCCCCTACCGGCGCCTGGTCGAGCTGCCCTATTACTCCCTGGTGCGCATCTACGGTGAGAATTCTACTTTCTGGGACGGTTTCGAAGATAACTCGGGCGTGCTCGGCACGCTGTACGTCAAGCCAACCGACGACGCATTTTCTTACCGATTGTGGACGCTGCAGCCTTACGGCCGGTCGCTGACGCCGACCTATTTGGATCGCGGCACGTTCGCTTTTGCGCCGTCGGGGCTGTTGGCCGTTGCCATCGGTAAAAATGACACGTTGCTTCAAATGGAAGATCTTTCCGGCCTGGACCTGGTCAAAGAGGACATCTACGCCTATGTCGGTGACGAGCTGGTCAAGGTTCTAACGGTCAACCCCATATCCGGATCTTGCACCGTGGCCCGGGGCGTGCTCGATACGGTGCCCGATGATCACGCCGAGTCGACACGGGTGTGGTTTGCCCAGGGGCGCCACGGCACCGATGCGAGGATCCTGGACCAGGGGGAAACCGCCAGCGCCCGGGCATGCCCGATCACCGGCAAGGGCGAGCTGGATATCGCGGACGCTCCCACAAACACCATGGATTATGACGCCAGGGCTATCCGCCCCTATCCGCCGGGCAATGTGCAGATCAACGCGGAGGTCTACCCGGACGAGATCGCCGGGGCATTGAATGTCACGTGGGCCCATCGGGATCGGCTGCAGCAGACCGCCTACATCGTCGAGCAGGACGAGGGCAACATCGGCCCCGAGGCGGGCACCACCTACCGGCTGCGCATCTATGGCGAGACCGGCACGCTGCTTCGCACCTGGTCGGGGATCACCGGTACCGAACAAATCTACCCCATCGCCCAGGAGATTGCCGACAGCGGCGCCCTGGGCCGGGCCAACGAATCGCTTCGCATCGTGCTCGATGCCCAGCGCGACGGCTGGGACTCCTGGCAGGCCCATGACCACACAATCGCCGAATGCCAGGGCTACGGCATGTTTTACGGAGAATACTACGGAGAATAGACCATGGCAGCTTCAAACGACCCTAATTTGAATCTTTACTACGGCTGGTATCCGCGCGAATCCGGCTGGAACACCGGCATGGACGCCAACCTGAAAAAGCTCGGCGCGGTGGTGCACCTTTCTGTCATCAGCATGGACACCGATGTGCCGGGTAGCCCGGCCGATGGCGATCGCTATATCGTGCCCGCCGGCGCCACCGGGGATTGGTCCGGACACGATGATGACGTTGCCGTGCGCGTGGCCGGCGCCTGGGAGTTCTACACCCCGGCCAGGGGATGGCGCGCCTGGGTGGAAGACGAAAACGCAGAGGCGGTGCGCAGCGCCTCGGCCTGGGAGCTAATCACCAGGCCCCAATGGGTGGACCCGCCCGCATCGGCATCAGCCGCCGGCACACCCGGGCAAATGGCTTACGAGTCCGGCTATCTTTATGTGTGCGTGGCCGCAGACACCTGGCAGCGCGTGGCCATTGCCACCTGGAGCTGAATGCACCGCGATGATCAGAAAGGTTCGTATCGTGCTTTCAATCCTGATTTTGATCGATGTGGCCCTGGTGCTGGCCATCGCAATGTATCGCTGATGATCCATCGAGGGGAGGAGGCCCCATGTCACTATCCAGCGATGACCTGATCCAGATCGAAAAGATCGTTCAGAACACGACGCAAAGCGGCTGCAAATGCGGGTTGTCGGATTCATCGCAGGCAGAAATGGGGCATTTGATCGGCCGGTTCAAAGATATCGGCGACGGCAACTTGAACAAGGGCATCGAGGAGGCCAGTGAGGCCATCAAGGCGTGGATCCGGATCAGGCGGCGCGGTGAAAAGGTCGGCGGCGCGGTAGCGTGCTTTATCGCGGTTTCTATCTTCGGGGGCGTCGGCACGCTGCTTTGGATCGGCATCAAGTTCGCGCTGAAAATGTTGAACGTCGATACCGGGGTTAAGCAATGAAAAGCGATACGGATAGCTTCAAGAAAGGCCCTCGAGGTGAACGGGTCGCCGCCGTTTGCCCCTACTGCGGCATCCGCATCCAGGTCAAGACCTGCCTGTGTGCGAAATGCCATGTGGCCTGGGACATGGAACCGGCCGTGCTGCGAAAGATCGCCGCCGCCAAACAAAGGGCCCTGCAGCGCACCCGCAAACAGACGCCGTCGTGAGCTTTACGAACTTTACGCACGACGATCGCCCGGTGTTTACCGGGCATATCTTCTCCCGGCGCAAAGATTTACTTCAACCCGCAACTTAGCAAAGGAGAATTAAAAGCATGGAGACGAACCCCGTTCAAACAGACCCCTCGAAAACAGATCCATGGATCGGCAGCGTGGTTTGGGGCCGCATCGGCGCCGCGGTCATGGTGCTCACCGCCTTTATCCTGCAGGGCCTGGGCATCGAGTTCGGACAGGACGACCAGCAGGCCTCCTTCGGTGCTGTGGAGTCCATCCTGGCCGCCGCCGGCGTCCTCTTGGCCATCGTGAGCAAGTACCGCCAAAAGGCCCTGGAAAAACGCTCCGGACAGGCCGGATCGGCCGCCCTGCCCCTGCTGCTCGCCCTGCTCGTTGCCGGCATGCTGGCGGTATCCCTTTCCGGCTGCGGAACAAATCAGACAGCCACCCAGCAGATCATGAGCGAAACCACCGATCCGCATGCCATCGCAAAGGCCGTCTACCTGGACGCGCGGACCTGGTACAACGACGCCCAGCAGAGCCTTATCGACTGCCAGGCGTCGCTGACCATCGAAAAGCGTCGGCAGTTCAACGCCCGCCTCGACGAAGTGGGCCGGGCCCTGGACCTGTGGGGCGCCACCCTGGCCCTGGGCCGCGACGACGGGTTCGAAAAAGCATCCTTCCGCGAGGCAAAGAACCGGCTGATCGACGCAGGCTTTTTGCTGCTGACCGAAGAATAACCCCATCGAAAGGAGACGACACCATGGCAATGACCAAGGAAGAGGCTGCCCTGTGGGCCGCCGGGCTAAAGCTGTTGACCGATATGGTGACCATGGCCATCGGCCGCAATGTCACCGTGGCTGAACTGGATGCGGCGATCGCCGACGAGGAGGTCCGCTCGCACATGCTGGAAGAGCAGCGCCGGGCGGCTTTGAATGAGGCTCATACGGGCTAAAGGTCAGACTTAAAACACGCATAAAACTCCGGGGCGGCACGGTCTTGCCGCCCTTTAAAGCTTCTTTTGCACTTCTTCTTTATCAAGGTCGCAATCGCGCAATATCCGCGCAAGAAGCCCTCTCCCGATGGTCTCACCCTTATGGATGGGAACGACCGTGCACCGGCCGTCTGTATGTTGAAGGAAATGATGGCTTCCCTTGACGCGCACCACTTCAAATCCGAATTTGCGCAATGCCCGAACAAGCCGGCTGCCGGTAACCGATGGGAAGGTGGTCACGAGTTGACCGCCACCTTTTGAACGCCGATGAACTCATTCAAGACCGGCTCTTCCACCTCGAGACAAAGTTCGATCGCCTCCTTGATTCTCTTCATCAGGACATCCAGAGACTTTGCCTGGGTGTGGCATCCCCGAAGCGCAGGAACGGTACCCACAAAGTAACCATCCTCGTCTTTTTCGATGATCACGCTGAACTCTCTCATCGTTTAGCCTCCCGGTACCCATGGAAAAAATGCGAATAATTAAATATTTAGAATCATCAGGCCTGAATTGCAAGCGGTTCAAGCAAAAAGCGCTTTGAAAGACGGCCCACCGGATCAAAACCCGAACTCCATCTGTACGGGCGCAAGGTTGGAAGGATCGTTGTGGCGCACCGAGTTCACCTCCCGGGTCACGGGGTGGAACTTCAGGTCGGTCAGCGCCTTTTCGTCGAACAGGCGTCCGAGCAGCGCTGCATCCCCGTTGCCAGGGTCGAGCCAGGGGTCGTAGGCCTCCGGAGACAGGATCACCGGCATGCGGTGATGCAGTTGCTGTATGGCGCCTGCGGCCGGCCGGGTGATGATGGTGCACGATCGATAGGGTTCCCCCTCTTTTTCCTTGTCGTGCCAGACCTCCCACAGGCCGGCAAAGGCGAAGGGCTTTTCTTCGGGCAGGGTGATGTACATCGGCTGCCTGCTCCCCTTCTTTCCCGCCCACTCGTAAAAGCCATCTGCCACGATGAGGCAGCGCCGCTTCTTGAACGCCTCACGGAAACTGGGCTTGGCCGCCACGGTCTCCACCCGCGCGTTGATCATCTTGTAGCCGATGGACCGGTCCTTGGCCCAGAAGGGCACCAGGCCCCAGTGGTACCGGTCCAGGATGTTCCTGCCGTCGTGTCTTGCAATGGCCAGGATCTGCTGGGTAGGCGCCACGTTGTAGTTGGCCACCGCATCGCAGCCCACGGCTTCGTCAATGGGGAAATATTGCTTGAGCTGCTCGATGTTTCTGAATCCGACAAACCGGCCGCACATGGCGTCACCTCTTTTAATACAAATCTCCCTCTATGTCCCATCTTTAGACTGATTGGCACCGGCCCGTCAATACAGCCCTCTTTTCCCTCCTAACATTTTGTTATAATATCTTTTTCAACTATTTCATTGACATAAGAAAGCCATGGCGTTACGTAACAAGCAATCCTTATTGCAAAATGACATCTCCAACTTCAATGGCCCCGAACAGAAGTTCACGTGTACTACTAGGTCAATGAGGACCCAATCAAACAACTGGGCCGCCCAAATTTTGGATATAAACGTTTTTTTGCATTCGGCCCGCACTGAACAACCGGCAATTGGAATGGCTTAAAGATTTTTCCGTGTTTTCGTATTGGGTATAAAATCGTTTTGTTAAATACGATATTGTTTGAGTTGTTTGATCTGATCTTTCCAAATGGGAAAAGATGTGCCGGAATGCTCGCATTTTCCGGTTCAATATTTTATCTGGTTCGAAGCTAACCTTTTGTATTTTTGTTCAATATTTATCTATCTCGGACTTGGTCGGTAATTTGATATCGTGCACTTTTGCTTGCATATTGGATATTGGCTGGAAAAACGATCTAAAATGTTCGTTTTGCCGGTTTCAATATGAACCGGACTTGGGTGTTATTTACCTGTATTTATATTCTGTTACTGGCGGAGATGGGGATTAGCCTCAATGGGATATCGAGCGTATTTGCTCGCTAATAATGGTTATATTTGAATCATGATAAAATATTTAACTCTGAAAAATCATAAAGCCCTTCAGAGGGTAAGTTTAGAAAATCTTGGTCATATTAATATTATATGCGGGAAAAACAATAGTGGTAAAACCACGTTGTTGGAAGCAATGTGTAATGATAAGAAGATCGGGGTAGGAAAAGAAGTGGCCGGTTCATCCGATTGGCTTTTGAGCCTTTTTGAGCCTATAGCGAATAATTATACAAGGCCTGCTCCAAGAGTTTCAATGGAATGGTTTCGAGAGTTCATAAGCAATGAAATAGCGCACGGCAAAGTTTGGTTTTCTGATGAAAGGGAAGAATTAAATCAACAAATTAGAGAATCTATAGGCCAACATAATGCTCTTCGTGGTTTCGGTCCTGATACTTTTAATTTTAACAATATTATCAATACGTTTTTTCAAAATAGCATTGAATATTTTAATCCGATATTGATTCCTCCAAAAAGAAAATTGGAATTTAAAACTGATATCAGTCTAAATCAAGATGTGACGCCTGCGGGCCAGGGGTTGCTTAACAAGCTTTTTTTTCTAAAAAATCAAGATTTGGAATCTGCATCATACAAAACATATAAAAAAATATATGAAACTTTCGAAACTATAACAAATTCAAAATTCAACGTTGTCCCAAACACAGACAACATGATTGAGCTATTTTATAAAGCAGAAAATAGTTGGATTAATGCGGAGGCATGCGGATTAGGCTTAACAGATGTGTTGATCATTGTTACAGTTCTTAATGTTTTCGATAACAAGGTTGTACTAATAGAAGAACCTGAAAATCATTTGCATGCCGATTTTCAAAAGCGCTTGTTATCTTATCTTACCACTATTAAATCTAAACAGTTTTTTGTCAGCACTCATTCGTCAGTGTTCTTAAATACTGATATAATAAATAAAATATTTTACTGCCAAAATAATACAGAAATTGCAATTACAGATCAAACAACCAAATCTCAAATAATCAATGCACTTGGTTATTCTATTACAGAAAATTTAGTCGCAGACATAATAATTTTACTTGAAGGGCCAACAGATATTCCTGTTGTTAAAGAAATGCTGAAATGGGTTGGCATCGGTAGTCATCATAATATTAAATACTGGCCTTTAGGTGGTGATATTATGTCTTCACTTGATTTATCAGTATTTGCAGAAAGAAATAATATTTTTGCTCTTATTGATTCGGATCCAGGCAGTAGATCACAAAGAACAAAATTTTTAAGAAATTGTAAAGAACATCAAATATATTGCATGAAACTCAAAAGGTACTCTATTGAAAACTATTTCAATTTGGAAGCATTAAGAAAAATATTCCCAGAACAAATCCCCAAAAGGGTTAAAGAAATATTACCATTAGAGTCAGTTGATGTACAAATAGGTTTTAAAAGCAAAAATAAATCTATCAAGTCCAAGAATTACCAAATTGTAAGGGAAATGGAGTTAGAAAATATAAAAGGTACAGATCTTGAGAATTTTTTAATAGTCATTAAAAAGTACATTGAAAAAACGTAATATAACCCTTCGCTGTTGGGGACGGCGAGGACCATGCCGCCCCAAAGCGATACGTTATGATTCACTTGGGAGAAAAAATAATGATCTCTCGTTTGAAATTACCGAAATTTGTAACGAAAGAGAACGTAATAATTGCTGCAAAAGCAGTTGCTGTGATATGCGCATTTTTAGCTTTTGCATTAAGTATGCGGCAAAAGGAGTTTGATAGGTTTAGTCAAGTTAAGCCCTTGTTTGAAATCGTACAATCTAAACATTCAACGGAATTTGGCCTGGTTAATCATGGAGGTTTGGTCTATTTTGCAGGGTGTGAAAACAGTGGCGCCGGGAAAGCCCTCTTAAGAACACCTCGTCAATATTCTACTTTGGCAAGTGATATAGTTACTTTCAATTTTTCTCAGCCTATTAAGGATCAAGAATCTATTGTGCTGTACTATCGGGATATTGATCTAAATACCTACAAAGTGAAAGTGACAGTTGAAGGCAGCGGTTTTTACATTGATGGTGTGCCTCTGGCATATCGTTCTAATCTCTTTTGTTCAATGTCGAGAAAGTGGATAGATTGTATTGTTTCAACTTTATTTCCGAAAGATTGGTTTGAAAAAGGTAAAGCTCCAAGTGACGAAAATCTTATTATCAAATTCCAGGAAATTTAGATCATAACCTTCGCTTTAAGCGGGACTTTTGCTACGCTGCCGCTACGCAAAAGCCCCTTAAGCGTTCGTTGGGTGTGAAGGATAAATATGAAAAATATTCCAATGATAATCGATGGCCCTAACTATATTAATAGAGTCATTGAACTTGAAATTGATCCGGTTCATATCTCACGCCAATTAAGTCTTGAAGGCCTAAGAGAAGTCGTAAATGAGAAGTTGAAACAATATGAGTCGCTATCAGGAAAATCTGAATCTGTTGAATTGATTTGTTCGAAAAAACGACTTGGACCTCAAAAAAACAAATTTTCGGAAGATGAGCAATCATTGTTGATAGATAGGCTTCGAGCCGAAACTGGAGTATATGTTGATGTGATTGATATCCCTGGTACATCCGAAAAGGGAATCGATATGACCGTTTCTGGAAAAATCGAGGACTATGCCAACGATACAGATGCGATTATTCTTGTATCAGCAGACCGTGACTTTATTCCAACAATAAAAAAACTAAGACACAAAGTGAAAATATTTTTGATCGCTTTAAATGATAATTATCCTATCGAATTACAAAATGAAGGTTATGCCACAATCTTTTTGCATAAAGATTACCGTGGGCTATTCAAATATCATTATCCAAGATTTCATATCAATGATTTAACAGAACAAAATTTTGCTGAACTCTTTTCAGAGGCAGACGATAGAGTCCACAATCAAGTCAGGGTGACCAATGACGGATATATTCACATTTCTAAAACTGTAGGGGCGGTGGATTTATTTGACACAAAATTCCAATGGGAAACATTTGTGGCGTATAATGGATACGTTGGGCCAAAGGCTGGAAGCGATAGCGAATATATAAAAAGCGAGTTGAAACAAATTAAAATCGCTTGGGAGCGTGGTGTAAAAGGATACATTGATTATTCTTTTACATGAATAGTTGATAAGATATCACCCAACCAATGCTTTGAGTTGGACTTTTGCTACTCTGCCGCTCCGCAAAAGCCGCTCAAGCAGGCGTTCGCCTATACAAGAGATTTAAGCAAAATGAGGGAAAAATATGACTGATGCAAAAGTCCAGCGTGAACTTTCAATACGAAGTGAATCTGTCCAGCGTGTATTCAATTTTCATATAAATGATCTTTTTTATGTAAATCGGCGCTACCAACGTAAACTCATTTGGACTGAAGATGAAAAAAGACAATTCATTGACTCAATTGTGCAAGGATACCCTGTACCTATAATTCTGCTTGCAGAGGCAGAAATTGAAGGGAAAAGGGCGTTTGAGATAATTGACGGAATGCAGAGGTTGAATGCCATCACAGCATTTATTGAAGGTGAATTTTCCTTTGATGGCCGTTTTTTTGACCTAAATACAATGGTTGAATCAAAATCGCTACTCGATAATGGAAAACTTCATCAAAAAGAACCTGTTCTTGCTCGCGCTATATGTGAATCAGTAGCAAGTTACATTTTGCCACTTTCAGTTTATTCCTTTGATGACGCAAGAAAAGTCGACGATATTTTTCGTAGAATCAATGCTGGAGGGAAACATCTTTCAAGGCAGGAACTAAGGGCGGCGGGATCTTTGCGCACATTTGCAGATATAGTCAGAGAACTAAGCGCAGAAATAAGAACTGATGTAAGCCAGAGTACCATCCTCCCCCTTTATATGATGAGAGAGATTAGCATTACGGATAGCACCTTGCCATATGGGATACCAGTCAGTTCATTATTTTGGGTTAACAATAGTATAATAACAAAAGAAATGATTAGAGAGTCACGAGATGAAGAAATTGTTTCTGACATAGTTGCATCTATTGTTCTTGATGAATACCCAGCATCAAGTTCGATTATACTAGACGAATATTATGGGCTCAGAGAGAGTGAAAAAACTGGTGCTGTAGATAATGCGATGCAAAAAAGACAAATAGACAGAATTAGATTTGAATTTCTACAGGTTTATGATGAAATTCGTACAATTCTCGAAAACTCTTCGAAATCTTTCCAGCAATTAATTTTTCGAGATCCAGCCCAAAGGCTTCCACGGTATTTTGAAGTTTTGTTTCTCGCAGTTCATAATCTGATGTTTATTGAAAACAAACTTGTGGCTGACTATTCTGGGTTAATAAAAGCTCTTGAGGGTATCGCACAGCATATTAGGATTACAGCGGGTGGCAATTGGAGTTCAAAAAACAAGACTGATAATGTCAATGCCGTTAAAGGAATTATATCGCCATATTTTCAACCAGCCGCAATTGATGACCCTGGTTCTCAAAAGTGGGTAACAGAGTTTGAAACTATCCTAATGCAGTCTCGAACAGAGCAGAATTTATATGATTTCAAACAGGGTTTTTTAAGTTTGGATGGAAACAATTTATTGAACGAAGGTTTAATTAAAAAAATTGTAAAAACCTTAACGGCTATGGTTAACAAATCAGCTGTTTCCGTCGGATACGTTTGCGTTGGCATTCCTGACAAAGAAGAGGATGTTTCTAGAATTAAAGCTCTATTTTCCATCACGCCATTTGTTTTTCGTAACTTCACTATTACTGGTGTTGGGCATGAACCGGCTATTCTTGGGCTTTCAACTGATGAATATTTTAAAAAAATAATAGATTCTATAAAATCAGAACCCATACAAGACGAGTACAAGGATACCATTTGCAAGAATGTAAGGCTTATAAAATATTACGATAAAGACATTCTGTTGTTAAAAATTTTATCTGTTGGCATACCAGCAATATACGATGGTAAATATTACACTCGGCATGGTTCTCATCTTCAAGAAATACCACCGGAAAGCTATCCACAGTTTTTCGTTGCATATCAGAAATCGGGCGAACAAAAGCATTAAGAGCGACGGCAAAAAGCCGCCGCGCCTTATGCTTGGCGTTGGCAGCTAATGAACATAAAAGTGCGAATTAACTAAGATATTAACATGATAAATCGGTATCAAGTAATCGGCATTGGAATAATTGCAGTTGGTAGTCTCACTGTTCTCTATTTTCAAAAAATTCTTGGGACCATTACCATAGCAATTGGGACTTTTGTACTAACATATGGTGGAGCTATACTGAGCAAAAAGCAGGGAGACATAACACTATCAGAAATAGATGAAAGACTTGGCGATTTTGAACAAAAACTTGCTAATGCTCATAATATACTAGCGACGGCGGAAAGAGAAAAGACGATTACCAAAATTAAAAATGAATATATTGAATGGGCAAGGAACTTCACCTCTAAAAAACATGAAATAGAACTTGCTCAAAAAAGAAAGGAAATTGCTGAAGAGGAGCATATCTTAAATGAATCCAAGAAGGTTCGACCGTACTATAAGTTTTTTATTGATACCCTTTGTAGCTTTTTAGAGGCTCATAATGCCTCACACCCACCAAAAATTATAAAGTTTGATACCATTAGAAAATTAGATAGCAAGTTTTTTATATCAGACTCTGAACAATCCAATAGAGCTAATTCACCGTATGAAGCCATAGTGGAGTTCAACAAGGACACCAAATGGAGAATTTTTATTGCAAATCACCCTCACTATGTTCAGTTCGTAGGAGGCCCCCAACTTAATGTTTCTCAAATTCCTCATAATACTGAAGTCAAAAATATTGATGAGCACAAGTTCATCTTTGGTATTGTATTCAATTCAGATAAGGAACTAATCTTAGTCAAAAGTAATGTGGCGTACCTTACAAAAACGCTGAAAGAGACGTATTCATTAAAGGACTACGAAACACAAGTAATAAACATTGTTAAGGTGTTGCTGGAGTTTCAATTGTCATTAGTCGAATAGAGACATTTGCCAACCAAGGCATTCATTAGATCGTAAAAAGCATGCACCCACTAATGCCCGTCGTTAGCGGAGAATTCCTATGAGTTTTAAAATAACAATTTCTGAAGATGCTAAATATATCATTGGGAAAGTGGATGGACAGTTGACGAGAGAGATGGCTCGGCAATTGGCGAAAGAGTATGTCAAGCTTATTAAATCTAAAGGTATTAAGCGGATATTGAATGATGTTAGTGATGTACCGAATGAAATGGGCATTTTGAAGGCATATGAGTATGCTTATACGGACGCCCAAAATCTTGGTCTTCCACGCGATATTCGCGCGGCAATTTTAGCTGATAGAGGTGACGTTTCACATGAATTTCATGAGACTGTAGCTAACAATGCCGGATATTATGTAAAAGTATTCTTTTCATTCGACGAGGCAGTTGAGTGGCTTTTAAAAGATATTCACTAATAATTAGTTACAGTGGACACTATACGCATCTTTAAATCACATTTTTAGCGCGGTTTTAATACCAAGAGAATTCTTTGATGGGTACTTAAGATATAGAGCTACACAATAATTCCTACCAGCAAAAATTATTACTTGACCATTTTTCAAGTCCCGGTGCGGCGCTCAAGCCCACTCCGGCGCTCGATCTCAGGTTCAATGTGTTTCTGGCGCCGATCTCCCTGCCGGCGATCTCGACGCATCAGGGCCGCAATGGTTTTTTTCATCTCCGAAAGTTCACTCTCCATGTTATCGAGCCGATTCTGGGTCACGATAGCCTGATGAAACGCACGGATACTAGCTTCTAGAACACCTGCATAACCTGTATCAGATCCCAGCACCTTGCTGGTCATCTCTATAAGGGCATCTGTTTTGATTTTTTCGTGAGACTGGTCAGTTTTTATAGCTGCAGTGTCACCATAATTGTCTGCAGGCAACTCCAAGATTTCTAAAACCGCCCCTGGGCCGAAATACTCTCCAATAGCTTTTATGTGGAATACATTGACGGGCTTGGGTTTGTCCCTTTTGAGATCACTGAATGCACTTGGTTTTTTTCCTACTAAATCAGCAAGTTTCTTTTGAACACCATGCGGCTTCATATGCTTTATTATTTTTTGGCGCATATGATCCATGAATTTTTTTTCGTCTATAGCCATTTTTTTCCTTGACTAAAGTTGTCTATAGCGTATCCTCTGTTCCAGAAGCGGCACAAATGGGACTTCAGCCGGAGACGGTGCAAAAACAATGCAAATATATTTTCAGTTGATCAGCCTAACTTGTCTGGGAAAGTCGGCAAAACTCGCCTGCTCAACTGAAACCGCGCCGATTAAGTAGCTGGAGGCCTTTATGTATCAAACTGGGTGGAACCAAATAGAAGCGATCAAGCCAGAATATCGGCTTCATCGGGAAGCAACTCCGTCCACTATTAATTACACAGGCTAACAAAATGTCACACATGAGACAAGATGAAAAAGTCCTCGCAGCGGTCCGAAGCCTGAAACAGATCGGCTACGACCTGGTGACCATCCGAAAGACTTTGCCGGCCCTGACCGGGATCACCCATCCCGTTGCGGCCGAGCTGATCGGCGTGTCGCGTCCAGGCGTCACCAAAACCATGAACGCCGAACGGTTCCGGCGCGATATGCAGGAAAAGCTTGCCGAGGTATACGGCCTGCCGGTGGACGAGATTTTCGAGGACAAGTACGTGCACGACCGGAGAAATGGCGCCGCGGGCTGCAACTGAGCTTTTCATGTAGGTAATCTGTTTACCGGGGGTTCAAGGCGCTGAAAAGTTCCGAATTCGGCGCGAAACGAACCCCATGCCAGAAGGGGATGACATGCGGTACCGGTACCAATACCAGAGCCATCAGATCTTTCACATCGCCAGAAAGGCGCTCTCCGATGGCCAGATGCACGAAATTTTCGGGCGCACGACCCGATACATGCAGATGTGGGCCGCGGATCCGCGCCACTGCGAGGTGACGCGGCGAAACGTCCTCGACCAGGTGGCGCTGTTTCTCGACGCCCTGGACGATCACGGCCGCAGGGACGTGGCCCATGCGGCCCTGGACCTTCTGGCCGCGCCTCTTGGCTTTGCGGTGGTGGAAAAGGATAAAACCACCGTTTCGGACAAGGGCTGCCCGGATCTGGAGCTGGCGGACCTGGCCGTGGCCATCGGCGAGCTGGGCGCCCGGATCCGCGAAGCGCGAAAGGACGGCCGCCTGGAAACGACCGAGATTATCCGCATCCGCAAAGCCCATGATGCCGCCAGGCAAGAGCTCGACCAGCTCCTTGACGCCGGCACCCGGAGGCAGCCGTGAACACCCCGGTGCTGTGCACGTTGTACCGCCTCGGTATGGGCAAGGCCGGCATACTGGCTGAAAAGTACATGACCGAGGGCGAGCGCCGCGCCCGTATCGCCCGACTGAGAAGCTATGGCTTGTACGACGTGCTTTGGGTGCCGCCAAGCTCGCTCACGACCTTACTGGAGGCTCACGATGAAAAGGCTTGAAGCTTTAATCCTCCAGGTCCTGGCCCTCGCACTCATCTGCATGGGGATTGCCGTCACGCTGTTCACCATCGGTGATCTGCCGCCATATGCCACGCGCAACCTGGCCTCCCTCTCCTGCTTTACCGTTGTTGCATCTGCGCCCGGGCCCGAGGCGCCAATATCGGCCCCTCCTTCACCCCCGCCCGGGCAGGCTTCCACGGCTGCCCGGGCCCACTCTTTCAAGGAGGCCGTGCGATGAGGCAGTTTCTATTTCCCGAAGAGGTGGCCGAGTTGGCCCGGCGCCGGGGACTGCACGCGGGCTTTTGCGCGGCGTGCGTGGATGCCGGATCGCGCTGGTGCCGGCAGATGTGTGATCTTCGGCCGGATGTGCCGCCCCGCTGCCCGGCCAGGTTGAAGGCAGCCATCGCACCCCCTGGTGCGAAAGGATCTCGCACATGGACGTAAAAACGACAAAATTCTACGGCGAGCTGCAGGGAGAGACCGATCTGTGCTGGTACGTGTTCGACGGCATCCACACCCTGAAAATACCCAAATCCCAGGTGGTGAACCTGCGGATGCTGCCTAACAACGTGGACTGTGAAATGGAGATCCCCACATGGCTGGCAAGAAAAAAAGGCATCATCTGAACATCCACTATTGTGTCGCAGCGATCGAGATCGTCGACATTGTCGACACAACGGAAAATTCAATCAAGGCGGTAGTAAAGCGAACCGGCAAGACGGCTAACTTTCCAAGAAGCCTTACTCAATTTCATGGCCCTTTGGCTATCATTCCGGAGTGGCTTGCAAGACAAATTCTTTGCCCGGCGCCGGAAGGCTGCGATCCTGGGGCTGACGCAGTCGCCGATGCCGCCGGCGTCGGGCAAACTAAAAAGTTGGCGTCACATTGAATTCGACCCAAACCAAAATAGAGCCCAGGTGGCTCTCTTTAAAGGCTGCATCAGACTATAGCAACATCGGAGTAAAGCGCCTTAAAAAACTGGCCGAGGAAGGCAGAGTAAAAGGGTTTCAGGACCCGGACTCGGGCCGGGGAGATTGGGTTTTTGATCGACTGTCGATCGATGCCTACCGGGAGCGCCAGGACCCGGACAAAGAACTGGACAGAAAATGTATTGCTATTTTAAATCGGCTCAAATAATTCCATCCCCCATGAGGCTGTATCAGCGAAATGGGTGGTATCACGTTGAATTCAAGCGTGGGAAATCCCTGTCCTTAAAAACCAAGGACGAGGAAACCGCCATCAAACTGTTCAAAAAGCTTGAGGAAAAATCTCTCGAAAGCCGCCTTCAACTGCTCGACGAAACCGACCGGATCACCATCAGCAAGTTTAAAAAGCGATACGTCGAATCCCGCTTCCACCTGTCAAGCAGCACCACCCGGGCCGACGAACTGGCGCTCAGGCTCCTGGCCGATGTTGTCGGCCACGATAAGCCCATGAAGCTGATCAACCAAAGATCGATCGATGAATTCATAAGCGTCTGCCATGCCCGGGGCGTTGTTAACGATTCGATCAACACCTATCTGCGCCATCTGAGGGCGGCATTCAACACGGCCAATCGGTACGGCTATATCAAGTCGACCCCATCGTTCCGGCCGCTTCCCAAAAAGAAAAAGCTCCATCGGGTATTATCAAGCGATGAGATCAACACCCTTTTGAAGCACACCAAGTCGGTCGACGTCGACATGTGGCGTATCATGCTGTTCGGTCTTTGGACCGGATGCCGGCGCAAAGAGATACTCGAAGCCCTATGGCAGGATGTCGTTTCAAACCAAAAGGGAGATCCATTCGTTAGAATCATCGGCAAGGGAGACAACGAACGGCGCGTACCTTTACTTCCGGGCGCCCTCGAGGCCCTTGGCGAAAAGAAGGATATAGGCCCCATATTTCGGCAGTTCAACAAGGATACGGTCTCTCACAGGTTTCAAAACTACTGCGGGGACGTTGGCATCCAGGGGGCCAAATTTCACAGCCTACGACACACAGCTGCGACGTTCATGGTCTCCAAGGGGATCAAGCTCGAGTTGATCCAAAAGGTCCTCGGGCATTCGGATATTCGGACCACTCAAATCTATGCCGAGATCTATGATGAAGTGGTACTTAAGGAGATGGGAAAGCTCAATTTCGACTAAAAATTTTTGGTGATCATGCAGGCAAAATTCACACAAATTTCTATAACCCACTGTAATTATGGGCAAGATAAACTGATTCGTAATCAGCAGGTCCGCGGTTCAAGTCCGCGCGCCGGCTCCATCATCGAATATTCAATAGTGGGCCGTTTCAATATCACAAGTTGCCTCCCCGGATACCGACAACATCACCTCGTCCATTTGCGGACTTGACACATTGAATTGGCCCGTATATTCTTCCATCCATATGAATTTATTCCCAAACAAGGTGTTACGAGCTGTATCGAAGCGTGCACCTTGAAACGTAACGATACTTAAACCCGACTCATATAGCCATTTTGGAGCGAGGTTTCAATGAAATGCATCGATGTGATCGAAGGAACCGTAAAAAGCATCTTAACCAAGGTGCAGGCGGTCAGCATCGAAGATCGACTCGATGATACCGAGTATGTGCGCATGGTCAAAGCGATTATAGATGCGACGGATCAATTTGTAGGCGACAACCCGGAATTGGTGGATGACCCGCGGTTGTTGAATCGTGTCCTATATGAATTTTCCCGCACACTATGGTTGACGAATCAACAGGCGGAAGAAAAGACGCCGGACGACACATCTCTAACGGCCAATTCTGATAGCGCAGAATACCAAACCTATTACTACGACTACCTGTATCATCGCGGCAACTATCCCCGTTAAAGTGCACAGACTGCCAATGGGTGTCCCGTGGTGTCACAGAAGAGATGATGAAACAAAGATACAAACGACAAAGGAAGCTGCACGATGAGAGAAATTGAGGACCGCGATCTGAAAAGTGAAATCGACCAAATTTCCGAACGAATCGATGCCATTGTACAGCAGGTGGAGAAACTCGATCCGGCCAGAAAAGAGGAGCCGGATAATGATCGGGGATAACTCCCTCCAGGAAAGCGTTGTCCCTGATCGGCTGGTCCAGATGTTCTGTATCAGATCCACTGCAATCGGCAGATGCGGCCGAAAGTTTTATTTGAAAGCTCTTGGGAGCCATCTATTTAACCGTGCAGGTTAACCATGCAGGAGAGATCATGGCATTAACGAAGAGCGACATTGTCGCACGTGTAAACGATTTGGGTTTTACCCAGAAGAGATCCGCAGAGGTCGTCGAATCCCTGCTCGAGATCATCAAGCACTGTCTCGAAGAAGGTGAAGATGTCCTTGTTTCGGGTTTTGGGAAATTCTGCATAAAAGACAAGCGCCCCCGACGCGGCCGCAACCCCGCCACCGGAGAAGATTTGATGCTCGACCGACGCAAAGTCGTTACCTTCAAATGTTCCGGGAAATTGAGAGAAAAGATAAACTAGGCCGCACGCATCTTTTCTTCCTCTGTCAGCCAAACGGTTTGATAGGGTGACAACTGAATCTTCGCGGAGGAAATGAAAGATTTCCCGGTCAGCAGATCTTTCAAGGGCCCTCCAGGACAACAGGCACCCAAAGAGACCGTCAGGGGGTCTTCACTGACAGAGGTCAACGCATATAGGGTCTGCTCCCTGCAACCTCTACACACGGCAAACAGTTGCGAACCTAAAGAGAGCACCTTGAAATCGGCATTGGGATGAAATGCCGGCTGCTTCCTTCGTGCGGAGAGCAATGCATTGTAAGCGCCGAAAACAGTTGCCCGGAAACTGTCGGGGTCATTCAACTCCCCAACGACACATTCCAAATCTAAAGGCTGGCGATTGATAGTGCGATTGCGTCCGGTTTGGGCAACCCCCTCTTTCCAGTTTCGAGATCCCAAAAGACTGTGCAGATAGACGGCCGGAACACCCGGAAGTGACAAGGCGATGGCCTGGGACGCCAGAAACCGGCTTGCGTGCAGCGCCGTCCCGCGCTGACCGTCCGTGCCCATGGCATCGACATAGGTCACGTTTAACTCGTACGGGCTGCTGCTGCCGTCACTGTTGCGCTTTAGCGAAA
Source organism: uncultured Desulfatitalea sp. (assembly GCA_963668675.2). GTDB lineage: Bacteria > Desulfobacterota > Desulfobacteria > Desulfobacterales > Desulfosarcinaceae > Desulfatitalea. Next base: position 1,374,269 of record CAXXMB010000001.1, read on the forward strand.
CCTCTCCCCCGCATTTGCGGACATGGGCGATGATCGCCTGGATCTGTCCGTCACTCAAAATGCCCTCCAGCGGCCTTACGCCGATGCCGTCATGGGACGCAGTAAAATTGAGGAAGGTGGTCTCTTTCGATGGCGCAATCAGTTGGTCGGCCCATCGGGAGAGAAGATCGGTATTGGTGGTGGTAAAGGCGTGCAACAACAGCGGGGGAAGGGAGAAGTTATAGACCAGCTGCGCCTCATCCGAGCCATTGCCAAAATAGCTGATGTTCTCCTCATGGGGAACGTTGGTCTCGGTGATGATGACCATATCCGGCGCCACCAAATCCAAAACGGCCCGAAAAAGCTTAACCAGTGCGTGGGCTTCGGGGCGGTGGATGCAATCCGTACCTGCCTCTTTCCATACGTAGGCCACCGCATCCATGCGAATAAAACGCGCCCCATGCGCCGCGTAGACGAGCAGTACATCGATCATGCGACACAGCACATCGACACTTCGATAGTTCAGATCGATCTGATCGGCACTGAAGGTGGTCCAAAGGTGCACCTTCCGGCCGGATGCCTTGACAAAGGGTGTCAGCAACGGATGCGTTCGGGGTCGAACCACTTCGGAGAGATCTGCATCCGGCGACATCTCTATGGCCAGATCCTCGTATCCTTGAAGGCCCTCAAGGTAGTGTTTGAACCAATCGCTTTGGGCCGATATATGATTGAGAACAAAATCGAACATCAAATCGAAGTCGGATGCGAGTCGATCCACATCATCCCAGGTCCCAGTGGTCGGATTGACATGCAGGTAGTCGATGACCGAAAAACCGTCGTCTGAAGAGTAAGGATAAAATGGAAGGAGATGGATCGTTGAGATTGAACGAGTGAGATAGCTGGCAACAAAATCGCTGAGGGCCTGTAACGGATATTCGCCCCGGCGTCGGAGGCCGTCGGCGTAAGTCACCAGGACGATATCGTTCTCGCTAAAACGAGTACCCGCCTGCACGCTGCCGGCCTTGAAGCGATCCACCATCTGCATGACCTGTTCGAAGGCCGATCGCCCCTTTGGTCCGTATATATCCCTCAGCAGCTGTTCAATTTTCGCCACTGCCGACATGGCTCACCTCTGCAGCACACCTTCCTTTAGAGCAGTTATCAGAAAAAAACGCCCTCTTGAACCGTTCTTTAAGGTCATGGCGATCACGCCGAAGCCTTCACCATTTAGACCGGCATCCCTCTCTTAAACGCTTTTAACGCATCTGGCATCATGCGACGGATAAACACCTGTCGATCCCTGTCGATCAGGGTTTTGTACTCCGAATAGCCTGGATGGGTTTCGGACAGCAGAGGGGGATCTTGCTGACACAGAATGGCGATCTGGTCGAATTGGCGCACCATTTCAAACAGGGGGTATTGCGTAGCGCAGAAGCGGGAGAGCCACCCCAAACGGCGCATCATTTCGAAGCGGATGTGATCCAAAAGAAACAGATGGATATCGACAATCGTCATCTGCTCGCGCTTTTCAACGGAACCGAACGTTGCTTGGTGGCCAAACCCCAAAAATGATAGGATCATACTGTAAAAAAAATCGTTGTTTACTTCGGAAGGCTCCGCCAGCTGACACAACACATGCTGCTGAAAATCGTTGAGGCGTGTCCTGGTACTTAAGGGCTCTTTGAAGCGCTGACGCCACACCTTCAGTCCCGCCTCGAAGGCGCTCTTATCGCGATATTCGGCCAAGCGAACAATTTCACCCATGACGTCACCAATTTGGTGTGGATCTCCTGCCGGTTGCCATTTTTTCAACAGTGGTTTTAAGCATATCAACTTTGAAAAGGGATGAACAGCCTCATCTTCGGCCTCGTTTGCGTCAAGCAAGCTGATACATGGTCTTCTTGCGCCACAGGGTCACTCTGGATATGCCAAGTGCCTTGGCAGCTGCGGTCTGGTTCCCCTGGTGAAGATCGAGAGCCTCCATGATCGCTCTTTTTTCCGATTCGATCCTCATCGCTTTGGATTGGCTTGCAGACGGTGTGTACAAATGGCCATGCAGCGCTCTGGCCTGGACGCTCTGTTGTTTGATTTGATCGGGGAGTGATTCAGGCAGCAGCGTTTTGTCGCGACTCATGGCCAGTGCATGTTCGATCGCATTTTGGAGCTCGCGGATATTGCCAGGCCAATGATAGCTGTAAAGTTGCTTGTGCGCTTCGGGCGAGATCTCGGTGAAGCGTTTGTGCTTCGGCTGTTTTCGGATAAACTGTTCCGCCAGTTTGATGATATCCTCGGGCCGATCGCGAAGAGGAGGGATATCGATCGGTATGACAGATATGCGGTAGTAGAGATCCAGCCTGAAAGCGCCCTCCTCCGCTCTCTTGTGAAGATTCTGATTGGTTGCGCAGATGATACGCAAATCGACCGGATAGCTTCGGTCATCTCCCACAGGCCTGATCTCGTTCTCCTGCAAGACGCGCAGCAATTTGACCTGCAACCTTTTTTCCATGTCGCCGATCTCGTCTAGGAATAGAGTCCCGCCCTCGGCCTCCTTGAACAGGCCCGGACGATTGGAAACCGCCCCCGTGAATGCCCCTTTCACATGACCGAACAGTTCCGATTCGAGCAAATCCCCTGGAAGAGCACCGCAATTGACCGCCACAAAAGGCTTTTTCCGCCGCGAACTTTGAGCGTGGATCGCCCGCGCCGCCACCTCCTTGCCAACCCCTGTCTCACCAGTGATCAGAACGGGTGAATCCACTTCCGCACATCGCAAAAGGGTGTAAAACACAGTCTCCATGGCCTTTCCCGTGCCGATCATTTGCGTTTGCAGGGACTCTTGTCTCATTCTGCGACGCACATGGAAAAGCTCGCGCTCTATCTCTTCCAAACTCTTTTGGGCGCTGATATCCGAAAGGAGCATATTGAAAGAGACCGGACGCCCGGAGCCGTCTCGATTGACCGTGGTGTGAAAAAGCACGGGAATCTTGACTTTGTCTTTGCGACCGTAAACATAAAATTCATACTGGACGGCGGATTCATTCTTATGGAGTTTATCGACAGCATCCTTTATAAACTCAGCCTCCTCGGGCTTAACCAGCGTCAGCATGTCGCGCCCGATCAACTTTTCCCTTCGGGCGCCGGTCAGTTCCAGAAAGGTCTCGTTTACATCCATCAGCACAAAATTGAGATCGACCAACCAATAGCTGATTTTCAAATAGTCCAGCATTCGCTTCATATCGACATAGTCAGGTATGGGGATATCGTTCGCTCGACCATTCATAACGCGATCTCCGAGGCAGTTTGTTTCCAATCCCTAATGTTGCAACACTGATTCAACACTATCAGGATTTCTGCAACAGTGTCAATGGCCTCAAAAGGCCTCAATCTCTAAATTTTCAGCAATTTATATCGTATCAGCTTCTTGGGCACGAATCGTGCTGCTTATTGCTGACTATGAAGAAAAAAGCGCGAAAGCGCAATAAATCAAGCTCATCACCATTCGCAATACCCCCTTGTCCAATTGCATGCCTGCGCCCTCCGGGGGCATTTTTGACTCAGGATCCACCATATGGAGATCTCACATGAGCATCATCGAAACCAGGATCGACACCCAATCCGATTCGTATCTCGAAAATTTCAAATCCAATACCGAACGCTTGGCAGAACTGAGGGCCGAGTTGGACAAAGCTGCCCACCAAAGATCACCAAAGGCGCTGAAACGGCTGCAAGAGACAGGCAAACTGACGGTTGAGAAGAAGCTGGACCTGCTCCTCGACCGCAATACACCGTTTCTGGAGGTGGCGCCCTTAGCCGCCAAAGGCATGTATGACGGCAAGATACACAAGGCCGGCATCGTTGCCGGCATTGGGGTCATCCATGGCAAAGAGGTATTCGTCTCCGCCAATGACGCGAGCATCAAAGGGGGCGCCAGCTATCCCATGACGGTCAAGAAAGCGTTGCGCTGTCAGACCATCGTCATGGAGAATCGCCTGCCCATGATCAATCTGACAGACGCAGCCGGTGCCTTCCTCCCCCTCCAATCGGAAATATTTCCGGATATCGATGACGGCGGCCGCACATTTTACAACCAAGCCATGATGTCCAAAATGAAGATCCCCCAGATCACAGCGGTAATGGGATTGTGCACTGCTGGTGGCGCATATGTGCCGGCCATGAGCGACGAAGTGGTCCATGTGAAAGGGCATGGTGCCATCTTTCTGGGCGGCCCGCCGCTGGTCAAGGCTGCGACCGGAGAGGAGGTGACGGCGGATGAACTCGGAGGCGCTGAGCTGCACTGCAGCGAATCGGGTGTTTCGGATTACCTTGCCGAGGACGATGCCCATGCCATCGCCATCATTCGTGACATCGTCTCCCACCTGCCCGACACTCCCAAAGCGCGGTTGACCGTCAAGGATTCCCGTCCGCCCTTGTATCCGACGGAAGAGATCTACGGCATCATCCCCAGAGAGATCGCCACGCCGTATGATATCCGTGAGGTGATCGCACGCATCGTAGACGGAAGTGAATTCTTAGAATTTAAAGCATTGTACGGCCCGACCCTGGTGTGTGGATTTTCCCATATTCACGGCTACCCGGTGGGGATTCTCGCCAACAACGGGATTCTCTTCTCCGAAAGCGCCCTCAAAGGCACCCAGTTCATCCAGATATGTGACCGGCGCAAAATCCCTTTGGTGTTTCTGCAAAACATCACCGGATTCATCATCGGGCGGGAGTACGAACGCGGCGGCATCACCAAAAACGGCCACAAGATGGTCAATGCCGTGGCCACCTGCACGGTCCCCAAGTTCACTGTGATCGTTGGTGCCTCTTTTGGCGCCGGCAACTACGCCATGTGCGGCCGAGCCTATTCGCCACGATTTTTATGGATGTGGCCCAACTCCCAAATCGGTGTCATGGGCGGCGCTCAGGCGGCTGACGTGCTGATCACCATTCAGAACGACCAACGCAAAAGAAGCGGACAGCCCCCCTTGAACGACGAGGAAGTGGCCTTCCTGAAAGACCCGGTCATCCAGGCGGCCATCAAAGAGGGGGACGCCTACTACAGCACGTCCAATCTGTGGGACGACGGCATTCTCGACCCGGCTAAAACCCGGGATGTGTTGGGACTGGCCATATCGGCCAGCCTGAATGCGCCCATCCGGGATGATCTTTTTGGCTATGGCACTTTCAGAATGTAGCAGATGGGGAAGCAAACGATGTTCCAGAAAATCCTTATTGCAAACCGGGGCGAAATCGCCGTCCGGATCATGAGAACCTGCCGGGAGATGGGCATCGCCACGGTGGCGGTCTATTCCGACGTCGACGACAGTGCTCTGCATGTTCTAAGTGCGGATGAAGCGGTGCACATCGGGCCAGCCGAACCGGCTCAAAGCTATCTGAATATTGAGAAGATTATCGCTGCAGCACAAGCCACGGGCGCTCAGGCGATCCATCCGGGATATGGCTTTCTGGCTGAAAACGCCCGATTTGCCAAAGCCTGCGATGAGAACGACATCGTCTTCATCGGCCCGCCGCCTGAGGTGATCGAAAAGTTGGGCGATAAAATCGTCGCACGCCGAATCATGTCCGATAGCGGTGTACCGGTCACCCCCGGCACCGCCGTCACTTCAAAGGATGATCGCGAATGGTCCCATGCGGCAAACCAGCTGGGATACCCGGTTCTTGTTAAAGCCGCTGCCGGCGGCGGCGGCAAAGGGATGCGGATCGTGCACGCAGTGGACGATCTGGTAACCAGCTGCCGCGCTGCTGCAAGCGAGGCCCAGGCCGCTTTTGGAGACGACACCGTCTATTTGGAGAAGTACCTGGACCGTATCCGCCATGTGGAGATCCAGATTTTGTGCGACGCAGAAGGCAATGCCATTCATCTTCTGGAGCGGGAGTGCTCCATCCAGCGCCGGCACCAGAAGATCATCGAGGAGACGCCCTCCACCGCCTTGTCGGAAGCGCTGCGATCGCGCATGGGTGAGGCCGCGGTAAAGGCGGCCAAGGCATCCGGGTATGTCAACGCCGGAACCGTAGAATTCCTGCTCGATCCCCAAGGCGCGTTCTACTTCCTGGAGGTCAACACGCGTCTGCAGGTCGAGCATCCGATCACCGAAATGATCACCGGTATCGATCTGGTGCGGCACCAAATCGAAATCGCGGCTGGTCAACCACTGGCACTCTCCCAGGATGAAATCGACGGTCGTGGTCACGCCATCGAGTGCCGGATCTATGCCGAGGACCCTGAAAATCAGTTTTTCCCATCACCGGGAAAGATTCAATTTCTCAAGGAGCCCGCCGGGCCTGGCGTCCGAAACGACTGCGGGGTCTATAGCGGTTTTGAAGTGCCGGTGGAGTACGACCCGATTCTCTCCAAACTCGTCGTGCACGCGGAGACGCGGGAGTTGGCGATCCGCCGGATGATCAGGGCCCTGCAAAACTATGCAATTATAGGTGTCAAATCGGCAGTGGGATTTCTGATCGACATTCTCGCATCTGAATCTTTCCAAAAGGGGGAGACCTATACGGATTTTATCCAGGCGAATTTTGCCCAGTGGGAACAGGCCCATATAGAAAAAGAGGTGGCAGCGGCCGCCTATATAGCAGACACCCTGCTGGCCATCCAAGGTAGCCCCGCATCCACAACACGTCCAGCGGAAGGCCCGACGCCGCTGTGGCAAGTGCTGGGCAATTGGCGATTGTAACAGATGATCTTAGGCTGCATGAATTGATACAAACCGGGGATAATCAGAAATGGAATACCGTTTAAAAATCGGCGAGGAGATCCTCCCGGTGCAGTGCGGGACTCCCGACAACGGACGCTTTACAGCCGTTATCGATGGAAATGAAATCCAAATTATCGCAAGAAGAATATCTTCGCACCAGATGCAACTCGTATTGAACGGTAGAACTGTCACTGTCTTCGTGAATGGCGAAGCAGACGCCAAGGAGTTGTTTGTCGACGGGAAGAGATGCACCGTAGCAGATGCGGATCTTCTGGAACAGCGGGCTGCCGCTGGAGGCCGGTCCACCGAAAGCACGCCAACTGATGTTGCCCCTCCCATGCCTGCGGTGGTCATGAGCGTACTGGTCTCTGAAGGAGATCGGGTCGAACCTTCACAGCCGCTGATCGTTGTCGCGGCCATGAAAATGGAGACGACGTTAAGCGCTCCTTATGCAGGCGTCGTCTCCAAGATTCATGTCAAAGAGGGTGACAAAGTCGCAGCCAAACAGACGTTGTTGGACATCGAGAAATCCGACGCCGAATGACATAACAGGCCCGCTCGGGCAGCACCAAAAGAGGATAAGGAAAAACCGCTTATGAACACTCCTGACCTGCTGTACAGTGTGGAAAACAATGTCGCCTGGGTCACCATCAACCGGGAAGCCCAACGCAATACCATCAGCGCTCAGGTAGTGGCTCTTTTTATGGACTATCTGGACCGTGCCCATGCTGATGAAAATGTGCGGGTGGTCGCCGTCACCGGTGCCGGCCCCAAGGCGTTTTGTGCCGGTGCGGACCTGGGAAGTGCCATGGCATCGGATGGCGGCGACGCCTTTCAGGATTATGCGGACCTGCTCAAACGGTTGACCGGCTTTCCCAAACCCACCCTGGCCAGGGTCAATGGCCACTGTTTGGCCGGTGGAACCGGCCTGATGCTGGCTTGCGACATTGTCATCGCTGCGGATTCGGCGATCTTCGGTACGCCCGAAGTGAACGTGGGCCTGTTCCCCATGATGATCGGTGCGCTGATTTTCCGTCATGTCCCCCGCAAGAAAGCGATGGAGATGGCGCTCTTGGGAGAGCGCCTGACCGCATCGCAGGCGCTGGAGATGGGATTGGTGACAAGGGTTGTATCTTCCGCGGATATCGACGATACGGTCGACTCGGTGTTGAAGCAACTGACAGCCAAAAGTCCCATCGGCTTGCGCATCGGCAAAGAGGCCTTCCACCAGGTTCAGGATATGCCCTTCGCCGAGGCACTGGATCATCTGGCCAAAAAGATTGCCGAGGTAGCCGCCACGCAAGATGCGCGGGAAGGTATCACAGCCTTTTTGGAAAAGCGTCCGCCTCAATTCAAAGGGAAGTAAAGAGCAATGGAAACAAAGACGAACGACGCCAAGCACAAAGACAAACTGATCATCGCCAACTGCTCCGGCTTTTTCGGCGATCGCATTGCGGCGGCCAAAGAGATGGTGAACGGGGGGCCCATCGATGTTCTGACCGGGGACTACCTGGCCGAGCTGACCATGGCCATCTTGTTTCAGAAAAAACTCAAAAACCCCGAGGCCGGCTATGTGCCAACCTTCCTCAAGCAGATGGAGGAGGTGATGGGAACGTGTCTGGATAAAGACATCCGCGTGGTGACCAATGCCGGCGGCCTTAATCCTGCGGGCATGGCCATAGCGCTTGAGCGGATGGCAGAGAGACTGGGCCTCTCCCCCAGAATCGCCTATATCGACGGCGACGACCTCATGCCGCGCCTGGCCGAACTCCAGAAAAATGGCGAAGAGCTGAACCATATGGACAAGGGCGTTGGCTTGAAGGCCGCCGGCGCCGTGCCGATCACTGCCAATGCCTACCTTGGTGGTTGGGGTATTTCAAAAGCCCTGTCCCGTGGGGCGGATATCGTGGTTTGCGGCAGGGTGGCCGATGCCGCCCTGGTCGCCGGTCCGGCGGCGTGGCATTTCGACTGGGAACGGCATGACTGGGATGCATTGGCCGGCGCCTATGCTGCCGGCCATATCATCGAATGCGGCACCCAGGCCACCGGCGGCAATTACTCTTTCATCGAAGAGGTACCCTCATATAGAAATGTCGGCTTCCCCATCGCTGAGGTTCATGAGGACGGCAGCTTTGTCATCACCAAGCATCCGGGTACAGGCGGGCTGGTTTCGGTTGGAACGGTCACGGCCCAACTGCTCTACGAAATCAGCGAACCAAGCTATTTGACCCCGGATGTGACCGTGCGTTTCGACACACTGCATCTGGAACAGATCGCTCCGGACCGGGTCCGGGCCACGGGCACCAGGGGCGCGCCCTCTCCGCAAACCACGAAGGTGTGCATCAATACGCTGGGCGGGCACAAAAATGCCATGACGGTGATCCTCACCGGCCTTGACATCGATAAAAAGGCCGAGATCGTTACGGAGAGCCTGTTTGACAGTCTGGGCGGACGCGATCAGTTCCAAAAAGTCGACGTGCAGCTGATCCGTTCGGACAAGCCCGATCCCAAAACCAATGACGAAGCCTTTGCCTATTTAAGGATCACGGTCATGGACCCGGACGCCAACAAAGCCGGCAAGCTCTTTTCCGCCAAGGTGGTGGAGATGGCTCTGGCCAACATCCCAGGCTTTACGGTCACAGCGCCGCCTTCGTCAGGTTCCCCCGCAGTGGTCCACTGGCCTGCGCTGGTTTCCGCCAGAGAGATCACCCAGCACCTGCATATGGATGGGGAGACCATCACCATCCAAACGACGACTCCGGACTCGGATGCAACGACACCTGAACCGGTCACCCACGAGCCCCCGGCCGTTCCTGGCGGCAAACGCATTGAAGTCCCGCTTGGCCTTGCCTTTGCCACCCGTGCCGGCGACAAGGGCGGCAACGCCAATCTCGGCATATGGGCCCAAACCGTCGAGGCGTATGCTTTTTTAAGACACTTTCTCACGACGGACAGACTCAAGACGCTGCTCCCGGACTGCGCCCCCTTTGTTATCGATCGGTATGAACTGCCCAACCTTCTGGCGGTCAACTTTTTCATCCACGGGCTATTGGGAGAAGGCGCGGCAGCTTCGGTGCGCAGCGACCCTCAGGCCAAAACGCTGGGCGAATACTTGCGGTGCAAAGTCGTTGAGATGCCCGAATCGATTCTTGTCCACACCCACCAGAGAGGTGATGCCGAATGAAAGCAATCTGCTCGGATCTCAAATGGGAACAGGAGACCCTCGATGCGCTGGTCAGCGAAATATCCCCCCTGGCCTGGGAACTGCTTACGCCAGGAGGAGAGTGGACGGTCAAGGATCAGATCTGCCACCTGGCTTATTTCGACCATACGGCGAGGCTTTCGGCCACCGATGCCGAAGCCTTCAATGAACACGTGGTGGAAATCGTCGGCCAAGCCACCAGCATGGAGGAGATATCACGCCTCACACTGGCCAAAGGGCGTGCAATGGGGGTCGACGAACTGATCGACTGGTGGCGCGGCGAGCGGCAGCAGTTGATCGAGGCCCTCTCCGGCCTCGATCCCAAGCAGCGCCTGCCGTGGTACGGTCCGCCGATGAGCGCCCGCTCCTTTGCCACTGCGCGACTCATGGAGACTTGGGCCCACGGCCAGGATGTCTACGATATCCTGAAAAAGAGGCGACCCGCCAGTCCCGGCCTCAAGCATATCGCCCACTTGGGCGTCACCACCTTTGGCTGGAGCTTTTCCAATCGCGGTTTGGAGATACCCGAAACGCCAGTGCGCGTCGAACTGACCGCCCCCTCCGGCGACATCTGGAGATGGGGAGATGAGACGACCGAAGCATCGATCACGGGACCGGCAGAGGCGTTTTGTCTGGTGGTGACCCAGCGGCGACATATCGATGACACAGCCCTTACGGCTACAGGTGATATCGCGCGCCAGTGGATGCGTGTCGCCCAGGCCTTTGCCGGCCCGCCAACCACGGGCCCGGCACCCGGAGAGCGTCTGGTTGAGATTATTTGACACAATACACCCCTATGGAGTTTCTCGATGAGCAAGCATCTTTACTTCACCAAAGAACACGATCAGGTTCGCAAGGCGATCCGGGATTTCGTAAACCAACGGATCACCCCTTTTGTGGACGAGTGGGAAGAAAAAGGCACCGCACCACTGCACGAGCTGTTCAAAGAGATGGGCACCCTCGGTTTTCTGGGCATCCGCTACGATCCGAAATATGGCGGGGAGGGGCTCGACTACTGGTATGAGACGATCATGCTGGAGGAGTGCGCCCATATCCCTTGCGGCGGCATCCCCATGGCCATTGCGGTGCAGACCAACATGGCCACACCAGCCATCGCGGAGTTCGGCAGTGACTACCTGAAGGAGACCTATCTGAAAGGCGCCATCAAGGGAGATATGGTAGGCGCCATCGCCGTGACCGAACCGGATGCCGGTTCCGATGTCGCGGCCTTGAAGACCTATGCCAGGCGAGACGGAGATGATTATCTGCTGAACGGATCCAAAACCTACATCACCAACGGCACCCAGGCGGATTTCCTCACGCTGCTGGCCCGCACCAGTGACGATGCCGGATATCACGCATTCAGCCTATTTGTGGTTCCCACTGACCTGCCGGGCTTTCAGGTGAGTCGCAAATTGGACAAACTCGGCATGCGCAGCAGCGATACGGCCGAACTCTATTTTGACAATTTGCGCCTTCCAAAAGAGAATCTGATCGGCGCCGAAGGCGAAGGCTTCATCTATCAGATGAAGCAGTTTCAGCACGAACGCTTTTCGGCCCTGCCCATGTGCTACATCGGTGCCGAAGACATCATCCGGGAGACCGTGGACTATTTGAGGGGCCGTATCGTTTTCGGCAAACCGTTGATTAAAAAACAGGTGCTGCGCCATCGGTTGGTGGACTGGCTGAGCGAAAACGAATCCCTGCGCCAGCTCGCATACCATATCGTGCGCATGAAGATGGCCGGGCAGGACGCCACCCGGGAAATCTCCATGGGCAAACTGATCGGCGGCAGTCTCTTAAACAGAGTAGCAGACGGTTGCCTGCAGATGCACGGCGGAATGGGCTTCATGAATGAGATGCGCATTTCGCGGGCTTTCCGGGACGCCCGATTGATCTCCATCGGCGGTGGTGCCAGCGAAGTGATGAGCGATATTATTGCCAAACTCGAAGGGTTTTAATCCAACTGCCAAGGATGATATGCATGGAAAATAGTGGAAACGGGCCCGGGCAACTGAGCTATTTTTCCAGTGAACAACAGCGCCTGCGCATGGCGGTGCGTGAGGTGATCAAAAAGGAGGTGCTTCCCCACATCGAAGGATGGGAAGAGGCCGGCGGCTTTCCCAGGGAGAAGTACGATCTGTTTGGAGATCTCGGTTTTTTGGGGGTTGGTTTTCCGGAAGATGTCGGAGGCAGCGGCGGGGATATCTTCGACCTCATTGCGGTGAGTGAAGAGATGATGCGCTCGGGTTCCGGCGGATTCGCAGCCAGCATCGGCTCTCTGAACATCGCCCTGCCGCCGATTGTCAGGCACGGTACCCCCGAACAGATAGAGCGCTTTGTGAAGCCGGTGCTGCATGGCAAGCGCATCGCCGCACTGGGCATCACCGAACCGGGCGGAGGATCGGATGTGGCCAACATCCAAACCACCGCCGTCCGCGATGGTAAGGGCTATCGGGTCAACGGCAGCAAGACGTTCATTACCAGCGGTGCGCGGGCCGACCAATTAACATGTGCCGTGCGAACTGGAGAAGCAGGAGCCCACGGCATCAGCTTCCTGGTGATCGAAAAGCAGACGCCCGGGTACACGGTGGGAAGCGTCCTGAAAAAAATGGGTTGGTGGGCCTCCGACACGGCCGAAATCTTTTTTGACGACTGCCTTGTTCCGGTCGGCAATCTCATCGGCAAGGAGAACGAGGGTTTCTATACCATCATGGAGAATTTCCAGGCCGAGCGATTGCAGCTCAGCGTCATGGCCAACATGACATCCCAAATGGCCTTGGAAGAGGCCTTGGCCTACACAAAAGAGCGCAAGGCGTTTGGACGGCCCCTGAAGGGGTTTCAGGTGATCCGCCACAAACTCGTGGAGATGGCCACCCTGGTCGAAATCAGTCGCGAATTCACCTATCGCGTGGCGTCCAAGATCAATGCCGGCATTGACCAGGTCAAGGAGATCTCCATGGCCAAAAATTTTGCCTGCAGCGTCAGCGACCGGGTCACCCATGAGGCCGTGCAGCTCTTCGGCGGTTACGGTTACATGCGCGGCTATCTCGTGGAACGGCTGTATAGGGACAACCGTATTCTCTCCATCGGAGGTGGCACGACAGAGATCATGAAGGAGATCATTTCCAAATTGATATAAATTCATTCTTGTCCCTTTTGCAAAGAGGGGCGTGTTCTTGATGAACACGCCCAATGCATCATCGTTTCATCCCGAAAAGATCTTGAGAGCTGCAAACCGATGCAGGGCGCACGCCTGCTCGAAAGAACTCATGCCGTTGCCGACAGGCACGGCTGAAGATATCAGGTCTCTCAACATCGGCCAATCTCAAGAGGACCCGAGTGCGGTCAAAGCGGCGCAGATGAGGAGGAGAAATGGTGTATACATTGGACAAGCCGGACAACCTTGTTGAAATGCTGGACGACAGCGTGTCACGCTACGGCACCAATCAATGGATGGGCACCAAGAACGTAACAAAGGATGGCTACGATTGGGTTACCTACAATCAAGTGGCGCAGCGCATCACAGATCTTCGTGGCGGATTGGCCCACCTGGGTATCCGGAAAGATGACGCCGTCGGCATCATTGCCGGCAACCGGGTGGAGTGGGCCGTTGCGTGCTACGCCACCTACAGCCTCGCAGCCCGCTTTGTTCCAATGTATGAGGCGGAATTGGAGAAAACCTGGCGATATATCATAGAGGATGCGGCTGTCAGGACACTCTTTGTTTCCAAACCGGAAATTCTGGGAAAAATCAAAAGCTGGTCTGGTGAGATAGACACCCTGAACCAAACTGTTCTCATCGACGGTCAGGGCGAAGGGACGATGGAGGCGCTGGAGCGCCTGGGCAGGGAAAATCCGGTGCCTGCCGTCTATCCGGAAGCAGACGATATTGCCGGTCTGATCTATACATCCGGTACGACCGGCGCCCCCAAAGGGGTGCTTCTCTCTCACGGCAATATTACCAGCAACATTCATGCGGCGAAAAAGAGCTATCACATGCTGGATCACTCCATACGGACGCTCTCTTTTCTCCCCTGGGCCCACTCCTATGGACAAGTGGTCGAGCTCCATTTTCTCATGAGGATAGGCGGTTCAACCGGTTTTGCGGAGAGCCCCCAGACCATTGTTGACGACCTGGCCCTGGTCAAACCCACTTTCCTTCTCGCCGTACCGCGCATCTTCAACCGCGTCTATGACGGATTGCATACGAAGATGAATGAACAAGGCGGATTGGCGAAGAAACTCTTTGACATGGGCGTCAGCGCCGGGAAGGAGCGCAGGCGTTTGAGGCAGGAGGGGCGGACCAGCATTTTCAATGCCTTGAAATTTAAATTGGCCGATGCGATCGTCTTTAAAAAAATCCGCCAGAAGTTTGGTGGCCGTCTTATGTATTCTGCCAGTTCCAGTGCGGCACTCAGTCCTCATATAGCTGACTTTTTTGAAGATGTGGGTATTCCTGTATATGAAGCGTGGGGAATGACCGAATTATCGCCCGCAGCGACGCTCTGCACGCCCGAGGCCAAAAAGCGGGGCAGCGCCGGCAAGGCGATCGACAAAGTGCGTTTAAAAATAGACAAGACCTTCGCTGTCGACAATCCAGACGAGGGTGAACTGATCGTCTACGGCCCCAATGTCATGAAGGGGTATCACAACAAGCCCGAAGCGACCCGGGCTACCATGACTGAGGATGGCGGACTTCGATCCGGCGACCGGGCCTATATCGACGACGAGGGGTATCTCTTCATCACCGGCCGCATCAAAGAGCAGTTCAAACTTCAAAATGGAAAATTCGTCTCACCGGCCACGATGGAGGAGGAGATCAAACTACTTCCGTGGGTCGAACATGCCATGGTCTATGGCCTTAACCGGCCGTACACGGTCTGCCTTGTTTTTCCTGATTTTCTCGTCATGGGAAAAACGGCGGCCCAAAAGGGGTGGCCCCTTGATCCTGCTGCCATGGTTGCCGATTCCGGCTTCAGATCCCATATGGAACACCAGATCCTCGAACACCTGCAGGGAAAATTCGGGCATTACGAGATACCGAAACGGTTTCTTTTTCTCAGTGAGGGGTTTACCGTCGATAACGGTATGCTGACTCAGACGTTTAAACTGAAGCGCCGCGAGGTGCTGAAAAAATACCAGCCGATGATCGATGCGGCTTATGAATCGACACCGCCTTAAGCGGTGGTCGCCTTGGCCTCGATACACCTGCCTGGTAAAAAACGGGCCTGGATTGATCCAGGCCCGCCATATATCTTTATAGAGAACCAGGTAAAATTTTGAGCTATTTCAGGATGACATCTTTCGGCAGTCGTTGAGATAGAATCTCTACGGTTTCCGCCACCATCTCCTCCAACACGGTTTTCGCCGGCTTGATCTCATGAATGATGCCGGATACCTGACCGGCCAGGCCGCCCACATAATCATCTTTCTCGGCTTCGATGAAGCTGGCCAACAACGCCGAAGAGATCATCACCTGGGTAGGAAACGGCAGGGGATCCAATCCCGAGTCAGTCCACAGGTCGTGATATTTGTTATAGCTGGCACGCAGTGTTTTTCCGGAGTAGGCCGTACTGACGCGTGTATCTTCATCGGTGGAAGAGATGATGCGCTGTTTGTTGACGGGCAGAGCACCCCCCTCATTGGTAGCTAAAAAGCGAGTGCCGACCCAAACACCAATGCATCCCATGGCCAGTGAGGCGGCAAGCCCGCGACCATCACCGATACCACCGGCCGCCAGTACAGGAACCGGCGCGGCAGCATCGATCGCCGCCGGTAGAAGGGCCATGGTGCCGATACGGCCGGTATGGCCGCCGCCTTCATGCCCCTGGGCCACCAGCAGGTCAATGCCCGAGTCGGACATGCGTCTGGCATTTTTGGAATTGCCGGTGATGCCCAACACCTTCATGCCTTTCGCATGGGCGTCGGCCACCATGAATCCAGGATTTCCGAGACCGGCACAAAACAGAGGCACGCGCTCCTCAAGGCATACCTGTACGGACTCTTTGGGGCGCATGGTGGTGGTATTCATGCGCACCATCACCTCTGTGTCGGGCAGGTCCATCTCAGCCTTGATTTTGTTGACCCAATCCATGTGGGGTTTGGGGATACTCTTTAACACTTCGCTCAGCGGCAGCTGATCAATCTCACGGCTGCCCATACCGCCACCCAGATCAATTTTCTTGGGCAGCAGAAGGTCGACCCCAAACGGTTTGTCTGTCCGAGCTTTAATCTCCCGAATGGCCTCGCGCAGCTCATCCACTGTAAAGCCGCTTCCGCCAAGGACACCCAAACCGCCCGCTTCAGAAACCGCCACCACCAACTCTACCGGTGCCCCGGTATTTTCGCCGATCAAAGTAGGTCCCATCCCGGCGCTCAAAATGGGATATTCGATACCAAGCATTTCGCACAGCTTGGTTTTCAAAACAGGCCTTGCCATACGCTTCTCCTTTAGAGGTTCATCCTATTATGCTTCCTGAATAAATTCGTTTATCAGCAACGCAACTTCCCGAGGTTTTTCTTCCTGAACGAAGTGAGCGGCCGCTATGGATTCTACTCGAATCGAATCAAAGCCATCCTCGATATGGTTTAAAAATTCCGGGATAATGACAGAGTCTTTATTGCCGTGAATATAGAGGCTCGGCATTGGGAATTTCTTTTCTGCAAGCGTGGCCCAGTGCTCCGCGTCTAACCGCATGGCGCGATAATAGGATGCCGCGGTCCCTGGCGTGTTCTCGATGCTGTAACAGCGGATATATTCGGCGATGGCTTCGGCCGGGATCGTACCGTCCTTGCCGGCTTTTCCGAAGAAATAGGAGACCCAGACCTTCTCGTTGCCCTTGATCATGGCTTCCGGCAATCCCGGCTGCATCTGGAAGTATTGGTACCAAAACGGTATGGCGCCCTGGCTATAGATAAGTCCTCTTGCCTCAAGCGTCCCGACGGGGTTGGTAAGGACGGCAATGTTCAAAATGACCAGTCGCTTTACCCGTTCGGGAATCAAAAGCGCAAGTTCCTGGGCCACAATACCACCCCAGTCGTGACCCACCAGAAAGAACGTATCGACGCCCATAGCATCGAGGATCTCTGCGATATCTTTTGCCAGTTCTACCTTTTGGTAGGCCTTGACGTCCATCGTACGTTCACTGTCGCCAAGCCCTCGAAGGTCAGGCGCAATCATGTGCAGTGATGAATCCAGATGGGCCGCAACGCCATCCCAGCAGTAAGAGCTTTCCGGCCATCCATGCAGCATGACCACTGGGAACCCATCGGGATTCCCCCACTCCCGTATATTGAAAACACCTCGTGAAACCGTCATTTTTTTCGTACTCATCTTCGTTCCTTTCCATCGTGAAGCCGTCACTCATCATCAAGACAAGGTCTATTCTCGGTCTACTTCTCCTTTCCTTTTAGCGGCCTTTGAAATTGGGGGCTCGTTTTTCAAGGAACGCCTTTGCGCCCTCTTTGAAATCCTCCGTAAACAGCAGTGCTTTACTGGCAGCCTGCTCGATATTGGTAACGCCGTCGTAAAGGTCGGTTTCCAGCCCCAGGCGAACCGCTTTCAAGATCTCTCGCTGGGCCACGGGAGCGCCGGCGGCCAGTTTCTTGGCCATTTTCTTCGCCGTTGCCAACACCTCGGCCGCAGGAACGACTCTGTTTAGCAGCCCTAACGACAACGCTTCTTTGGCCGGCATGAAATCGCCGGTCAGCATCAATTCAAGGGCTTTGGTCTTGCCGATAAAACGGGGCAACCGCTGGGTGCCACCCCATCCCGGGTTCAGCCCCAGCTTCACCTCGGGAAGGCCAATTGTCGCTTCTTCGGCCATGATCCGCAGGTGGCAGACGCAGGCCAGCTCCAGGCCACCGCCGTAAGCGCTTCCCTGCAGAGCGGCGATAATGACCTTGGGATAATTTTCGATCTTAAAATAGATCTCATTGCCGTTGTATTCCGGGACCTTTCCGGCCTGGTAGCCTGCAAATTCGGTAATGTCTGCACCGGCGGAAAAAAGCTTGGTGCCGGTACCGGTGATGACAATGACGCGAACATTGTCGTCGTTTTCGCACTTGTCCAGCAGGTCGTTCAGGTCTCTTAAGACGCCCTGCCCCATCGAGTTCGCCGGTGGATGGTTGATTGCCGCCACGACCACCATGCCGTCTTGTTCCACAGTCAGTTTTTCATACTCAAAAGCCATTTGATTCCTCCATAATGTTTTAGATTTATTATTCATTCATGGCATATTCGCCATTGAGTGAAGCGACATATGTTTCCCATACCCGATCGTATTGGGCAGTGTCTCCCTGGGATTTGATCAGCATGATCTCCTTGCAATAGGCCCGCTGCTCATCTTTGGTATTGTGCATTCCGTATATCTGCAACGCAAAACCGGCAAAATCACTCACCATAAAATCGAACATCTGGTTAACGATATCGCTGTCAATGTTGCTCAATGCGCACTGTTCCAAAATCAACTGGCCGTAGACCACCACCGAAAACATTTCACCCAACGGCAGTGAAAAAGAGGAATCCCGGTCCTGCGCCTTATCGGGACCTGCTTTTTCCAACAGCTCTTTGAAGTGTTCAATCTGCTGTATAAAAAGGGCCACGTTGGGAAGAGCGGCAGAGGTTTCAAATATGGGCCGGTAATCATGAAACGACACTTTGCCCAGTCCGCCTGCCGGCCCTTGATTGAAAATGAATAGGTCGTCTTTCTCGGAAAAGTCGGGTTTGACCTCTTCGTAGGGTTGCGGATTGAAAAAGTAGTTCTTCATGAATTTACGGATCAGTTGGACGTTTACATGCACCGTCCCTTCAAGCTTAGAGGGGCCGCGAACTTCACTGGTAGCGGTAAAAAAGTAGGTGTCTTTTTCAAACCCTTTGGCGGCTATTACATCCCACAGCAGGTTAATGACCTCTTCGGATTGCAGGGTCACTTTCATTTTACTGGTGGGATTGTAAAGCATATAGCGTCGGTCGTCTTTCGATGCGCTGCGGAAATAATCTGTGGCCCTGCGCTGATAAAGCTTCATACCCATCAACCGCAGCCAGGCCTCCATGAAATTGCGGCGCACATGCGGCATGTCGGTCACGCGCCGGCCGTAAAGGATACGGTTGCTGGCATGGGTGATCGCCTCGTAGAAACTGTGCTCGGACATGCCGATAGAGCATGGGCCGATATTGAATTTGCCTATGTTGACGGTGTTCAGGGCGCAGTCCCAGGCATGGGGTCCTCTTGAGAGAATATCCGCTTCGGTAATGGGGTAGTCATGCAGAGCGAAATTGGAGACATACTGCTGGTGAGATATCACGTTTTTCTTCAGTTCATAGGCTTTATGCTGATAGTTGGTCACGAAGAAGACGTAGTCGTCCGTTCCGTCCTTGACCTTGCCGAAGGTGGACACCATCTCCGCTTCATTTCCGTTGCCGATATAGTATTTTTCTCCGTTGGCGAGCCATGTGCCTTCGCCACCAGGGGTCAGTGCGGTTTCCGTTGAATAGATATCAGCACCGCGTTCCCTTTCGGAAAGACCGAATGCAAAAATAGCACCCTTTTTAAGCAACTGAGCGGCCTTCTTTTTGGCCGCTTCGTTTGGGCTCATCCAGATCGGTCCCAAGCCTAATATAGTGACCTGAAAACAGTACCAGTAGCCCGAACCGTAAAAGGCCAGAAGCTCGCTGTATTCGTTGTTGCGGGCCGTATCCCAGCGGCAATCGGGATCGCCGTCGGCGTAGTCCTTGGGGGTCAACAGTTTAGCAAAAATCTGCTCGCGGCCGACAAAATCGACAAAATTCTTGTACCAGACTTTTTTATGAAAATTGTCGGTGAGTTGCGTCTTACCGATAGTTTCAAAGAAGTCGATGGTCTTGTCCATGATGGCCCGCGATCCGGCATCAGCCATCAAATGCTGGTACTTTTTGGGTTGCAACAGGTAATTCATTTACCTCATCCCCTTCGATGTGTGCTTTCGTCTTCCAATGTCGGAGAAAACTACAGGAAGATCATCCCGAGCGCCTCGGCGACGCACGCCGGCTTTTCCTCTCCTTCGATTTCAATGGTATGCGTATTGGTGACCAGGATCTGATTCGGTTTTTTCTCTTCCACCGCCGTGATCACCATTTTGGAGCGTACCCTGGAGCCTACCTTCACCGGATTGATAAAACGGACCTTGTTCAATCCGTAATTGATGGACATTTTGGCACCTTCAATAGCATATTTGCCGGCATAGCTGAAGACCGGAACAAGTGACAGGGTCAGAAAGCCATGGGCAATTGGGGTGCCGAACGGCCCTTGTTTGGCCTTTTCGACATCGACGTGAATCCACTGGTGGTCTTCGGTCACATCTGCAAAGCGATTGATCTTCTCCTGATCGATCACGATCCAGTCCGTTGTCCCGTTGTCCTGTCCGATGAGCTGTTTGAATTTCTCTAAGGGTAATCTTTCCGTCACAACACGCCTCCTTGGTATATGATTTTTAGGTCATCTTGCACTAGAGCACTTCCATGTTCGTAATAGTGTACTCCCGCCCGGAGATTAATCGGCCGCTTTTCTGCCCGCATTGGGGGCACGGCATGTCGATCTCGTCGGCGGCCTCCACGGTGTATGATGCATCGCAGGCGTTGCATTTCAGCCCGATCGGTGTACGCTCGATCTGAAGTTTTGCACCTTCGGCCATCGTTCCCCGACTCACGTAATCGAAATAGCGCTGCATCCATTCATCTTCCATATCGCTCAATTTGCCGATTTTGAGATGAATCGTCATGATCCGGAGAACGCTGTTCTTTTCAGCGTGCGCCAGCACAACCTTCAGAATGCTTTCGGTGACAGGCAGTTCATGCATGGGCTAAAACCATTCGCCCCTTCCTCATGCGGGGACAAAATCCCGCGCTCGCACCTCTTTTAGCTTCAAGGCCTCCGTCGGACAGACCACCGTACAGACGCCGCAACCCAAACACTTTTCAGCATCCACTTCGGCATGATCATCTGCCATGGAAAGCGCGTCGAAGAAGCATCGCTCGATACAGGTCTCACATCCGCTGCAAAGCTCAGTGTCTACCACGGCCTCGAAACGGCTCGGGGCGACCCATTTTTTCGGCCCCTTCATCACCGCCCAGTTCAGACAGCAATCATTGCAGCAGTTGCAGATCACGTGCCCTACCGTCTGGCGGTTGTCGACCGTATGCACCAACCCCTCCTCCCGGCATCTTTTCAAAATATCGATGGCTTCGCTTTTAGAGAGCGCACGGCCCGTGCCTCTTTCGATATTGTAATCAGCGGCACGGTCCACCTGCATGCAGACCTCCAGCGGCTTGCTGCAGGTTCCGGAAATGACGCGGCAAGAACATTTGGTCACGGAGAGGGTCCTGGCCCCCTCAACGATCTTCACGACATCATCGTAAGCCAGTATCTGGGATAGGGGCTCTATGCTCTCATTGACAGGGACAACCCGCATGATGGCACCGGGCATTGCATCCATGATGGCCCGGCCATATGTCGGCCACTCCTCAGCCATATACACTTTCCACAAATCCAGAACCTGTCTCGATATGCCGGGCGTCAGACTGGTGGAATCGTGCATCTGCGGGATTGACTTTACCCGGTACCACTTCTTGTCGCCGCCTCTGGTGGCTTTGAAAATCAGACCCCTGTGAAACAGGGAGTCCATCATTGCGAGGACGGCCTCTTCGGTTAGACCGGCCTTTTGGGCCAGCTCTTCAGCGGTGGCGGGAGGCGCCGCCAGGAGCATCACTTTGGCTTCATCATCAGTAACCAGAGCTTCAAAAATCTTTGGGATCATGGGCGACTGGCCGGCTCCGATGGCTTTAGCCAGTTCTTTGCACAACGCCATGTCTGTCATAGGAATCATCCTCCCTTTCAGCTAAGAGTTGTGGTCGTGCGGTCGCGATACCAAGGCAATTATGATACCAACGTGGTCCCAGTTCTCTCGTCTTATTATTCATCTGTTTTCTTAAGCTTACTGCTTATTTCCACTTGTATGTTATCAGAGAAGAGGGAATCCGCCTGGGGAATCATCCACCAAAGGAGGCTTCATCAATCTCGACGGCGGCCTTGCTGCCCTTTTCGATGGAATTCATGCTACCCAGAGTGACCGGCAGCACCGTGTTGATGAAAAAGTCGGCGCCTTTGATCTGGCCCTGGTAAAAAGGCACATCCTTCTTTTTGGCGCCGTCGGCCAGTTTGGTTGCAGCCACATGGGCCCGCCACAGGAGCATCCAGGCCATAGTCACATCGCCCATGGCATTCAGAAACGGCGTGGCGTGAGCGAAAGCGGTTTTAAATTCCGCTGAAGCAGCGCGTTTGCCAATCGTCATGGCGGTTTCACCCAGGCGTTTCACCGCGTTTTCCATTTCAGCAGCCATCTCTTTCAGCTCGTCGATCTCTTTGGCTTTGTTGATCACATCGGACATCTGAGTGATCATCTCCATAAAGGTGGCGCCCTTGTTCCACCCCAGTTTGCGACCCAGCAGGTCCATGGCCTGGATGCCGTTGGTGCCTTCATAGAGGGAAGCGATCTTGGTATCGCGCATCAACTGCTCCACCGGGTACTCCTTGATAAAACCGTAACCACCATAGACCTGGATGGCCTGCACACAGATGTCGAATCCGCGGTCGGAACCCAGTGATTTGATGATGGGGGTGAGCAGTCCAATCATATCGTCGCACGCCTTTTTTTCTTCGGCATCTTCGCTGCAATGGATGCGGTCGAAAAGCGACTCCACGTAATAAACCAAGCTGCGTAATCCCTCCACGTAGCACTTCATCCACATGAGCATGCGACGCACGTCCGGATGGCGAATGATGGGCACCTGGTCCGGTGCGTCTTTAGGGGCCCCCAATTCCCTACCCTGGAGCCGCTCACGCGCATAATTGAGCGCATACAGGTAGGCACGGGAGCCGGCGTACAGTCCCTGGAATCCCACATCCTGGCGCGCCTCGTTCATCATGCCGAACATGATTTTCATGCCCATGCCCTCTTCTCCCAGCAAGTAGCCTTTGCACTTTCCTTTGCTGCCATAGGAGAGGCTGCAGGTGGCGCTTCCGTGGATGCCAGTCTTCTCCTCGACGCCGGTGCAGACCACGTCGTTGGGCTCGCCAAGGCTGCCGTCGTCATTGACCCAAATTTTAGGCACGATAAAGATGGAGATCCCCTTGGTTCCCGCAGGCGCGCCCTCCACGCGGGCAAGCACCGGGTGGATGATGTTTTCAGTCAAATCGTGATCCCCGTTGGTGATGAAGATCTTGTCTCCGGTGATGGCGTAAGTGCCGTCATCGTTCTTAACGGCCGAGGTGGTCAGCGCGCCGACGTCGGAACCGGCATTGGGCTCGGTCAGCACCATGGTGCCCCCCCACTCTCCCTTATATAGTTTTTTTAAATAGAGATCTTTTTGCTCCTGGGTGCCGTGATCCTCGATCATCTTGCCGGTGCCGTGGCCCATCTGTCCGTAGCCCACCACTGCACCGCAGGCCCCTGTCAGGTATTCCCTGGCGGCGCGGTCGATGATGTGGGGCAGCCCCTGCCCGCCAAACTCCGGATCTTCACACATGGAGGTAAATTCGTTTTCAAGCATCAGTTTGAACGGCTTGTGAAAGCTCTCCGGAACCGTAACCTTGCCATCTTTGAAGGTGACACCGATACGGTCGCTCTCTTCATAAATGGGTAGCAACTCCTTAATGGCGAATTTGCGTGCCTCGGTGATGATCATTTCGAAGGTTTTGCGGTTCAGTCCGGCAAAGGCTTTTTCCTTGGCCAATTTCTCTGTGTCCAGCTGTTCATAAAGTACGAAATCGATGTCCCTGCGATCTGCAATCTCTTGTGCCACTTGAAAATCCTCCCGCTTGTTAGTCCTTATTCAAAAAAAAGCCGTGATTCGTCGCACCGAGCCCGGCCTGCATACCATTTGGATGCACAAACTATTATCCTATGGTATCACCCAAAACAATAGATGATTGGTCACTCTCTTGGTAAGTCGCTCCGTTGTTCCGATTGAAAAGGGGGTTGGCGTGTGACTATCTCCCCAAATCAAAAAGGGCCGCCTCTTATGAGGCGACCCTTTGATAAGGATAGTTGGCGTCCCCAAGGGGATTCGAACCCCTGTCGCCGGCGTGAAAGGCCGGTGTCCTGGGCCAGGCTAGACGATGGGGACGAAGCCTGTATCTCTTTTTAACATTACGAGCTGGTGGGCCGTGTTGGGCTCGAACCAACGACTCTCTGCTTAAAAGGCAGATACTCTACCGACTGAGTTAACGGCCCCCGAAACAAAAAATGCGTATCTACCCTCTGATTCAGGGTTTGTCAACCATTTTTGAAAAGATTGGACCTTTTTGTACAGGGTTTCGATCCCCTTCTGCCCTACTTTCTCCAAAACTCCGGAACGAGAAGTATAAGAACCGTATATATTTCCAATCGACCAAGGAGCATACACCAGATGAGCAGCCACTTGCCCATGATGGGGATCTGGGCATAGTTCTCAACCGGTCCGACATCCCCGAATCCCGGGCCGATGTTACCGATGGTGGCTGCCACTGCACCGAAGGCGGTGACGAAATCGACCCCGAAACCGGCCAATATGATCGTGGACAGGCCGAACAGCGCAATGTAGAGGGCCAGAAATCCCAGCACGCTGCGCATCACATCTTCGGAGACCGACTGGCCGCCCAGCTTGATCGTAGTAATGGCTCTTGGATGCACTAGGGCAAAGAGCTCCTTGTAACAGTATTTAAAGCAGAGCATTATTCTCAGGCACTTCATGCCCCCACCGGTCGATCCGGCCGAGGCGCCTAAAAACATGCATGCAAGCAGGATATGCTGAGACATGGCCGGCCAGCCCTCATAATCGGCCGTGGCAAATCCGGTGGTGGTGACAATCGAAACCACCTGAAAGGCACCGTATCGAATGGCTTGGCCGATAGTGGTGTAAATATTGCCGTTTAAGAGATCGCAGCTCACCAGTAGCGTGAGTACCAGCACGGCTCCGAGAAAGAAGCGGCACTCCCTGTCTCGCCAAAAGGCAAGTGGCTGTCCACGCAGCAACTGGTAATGAAGCGAAAAATTGATCCCTGCCATGATCATGAAGAAGATAATGACAAAGTCGAGGTAGGCACTGTCAAAATGGGCAACGGATGCGTTCATGGTTGAAAAACCACCGGTGGGCATGGTGGTGAAGGCGTGACACAACGCATCGAAGAAGCTCATCCCGCCCAACATCAGCAAGACGATCTGGACCGCGGAAAAGAGCGCATACACTTTCCACAAAATCGTGGCGGTGTCCCGGATGCGGGGTTTCAGTTTATCGGGAACAGGGCTTGGCACTTCAGCTTTATAAAGCTGCATTCCTCCAACGCCTAGAAAAGGCAGAATGGCAATGGAAAGCACAATGATCCCCATTCCCCCCAGCCACTGAATGAAACTGCGCCAGAGCAGAAGCCCCTTTGGCAGTGCCTCGATGTTGGTCAAAATCGAGGCGCCTGTCGTAGTAAAACCGCTGACCGATTCGAAGATGGCGTCGACCAACACCCAATGACCGGATGCCAGATAGAACGGCAGGGCGCCAAAAAAGCCCACCGCAGTCCATCCCACGGTTACAATCGCCATGCCTTCTCGCTGGCTGATGTTGGCGACACGTCCTTTGCGAAACGTCAGGAACAGGGCACCCCCGATCACGATGGTCGCCACCATGGATTTGATGAGCGGCAGGACACTTTGGTCCGCATAGAGAATGCCGCAAACCAGCGGCACCACCATCGTGAGGCCGAGGAAGAAAATCAGGGCGCCAACGACATAGATAATGTACTGCCAGCGCATCAGAAATACTCCAGCTTGACGGCCAGGATTTTCTCAATGCCTGAGATGGCACTGCGATGGGCGAAGATAATGGTACGATCGTTGGGCTCGATCACACTGTCGCCCGTGGGGATAATGATCTCATCGCCGCGGATGATTCCAGCCACGATGGCGCCTTTGGGAAAGGAGATTTTCTTCAAGGGCTTTCCCACGATCTCGGACGTCTCTAGCGCAACGGCCTCCATCGCTTCGGCCTGTTCCCCCTTCAAAGAGACAGCCGACAACAGCTTTCCCCGTCGGATGTGCTGGAGGATCGTATTGATGGCCGACAGTCTCGGACTCACCACCTGTTCGATGCCGATGGCGGTCATTAAGGGGAAATAACTGAATTTGCTTATCTTGGTGATGGCCTTGCCGGCGCCCAGACGCCGTGCCAGAAGGGAGGAGAGGATATTGGTCTCTTCGTCATTGGTGAGGGTCACCACGACGTCGATATCGCCGATGTTCTCCTCATTGAGCAGGTTCTGGTCCGACCCGTCGCCATGCAAGACAATGGTCTTGTTCAATCGCTCTGCCAGAACCGCACATCGCTCGGCACTCTTCTCTATGATTTTGCAGTAGATCGATTGTGCTTCCAGTTGGACGGCCAATCGGTAGCCGATACGACCGCCGCCAATGATCATCACGCGCTTCACCGGCTCGGCATGCTTATCGAAGATGGAGAGTGCATCATGCAACTCCTTCTCTTCACTGATAAAATAGACGAGGTCTCCGGGCAGCAGCTGATCTTTCCCGGTGGGGATGATCAACTCATCTTCCCGAACCACCGCTGCGATCAGTAACCGCCTCTTGCCAATAATGTCCGGCAGTTCGGAGAGGCGCACCCCAGCCAACCGGGCATCAGGCTCCAGATAGACACCCACGAACTTGATCCGACCGTCGGCGAATTCGCCCACATCGACAGCGCCCGGCACGCGCATCAGGCGCTCGATGGTCTTGACGACCTCGATCTCCGGGTTGATGACGGTATCGATATGGGGCACCTGTTCCCGAAACGTTTCGTGGTATTGATCGAAATCGGCACCCCGAATACGGGCCAGTTTCTTGGTGCTGGGCGAAAGGAGATCGGCGACAAGGCAAGCGACCAGATTGGTCTCATCCTGATTGGTGACCGCCAGCAAAATTTCAGCCTGACGGATGCCGGCATCTGTAAGAACGGATGGGCTGCTGCCGCTGCCATTGATGGTCTGCACATCCATGCTCTCAGAAACCCGCCTGAGTGCATCTGCATCCTTATCAATGACAACCACTTCTTTGTTCTCTAGTGCCAGACGACCGGCGATGTGGTAGCCAACCTCGCCTGCACCGACAATTAATATCTTCAAACTTGTTCTCCCCCTAGTCGAGTCAAAACGACGCCGTAAATGAAGACCCTGTTCGACTCAATTACGGGATCAGAACTTACTATAGCCTCCCAAGAAGTGTCAATTATTAGATATAATATTGAAATAGGTGCAGTAGTGAGAAGTGGTTCTGTCCAGAGAAAATCGATTCAGGCCAATAGCATGGCGCCGCAGAGCAAAAGCGCAATCGCCAATGCAATCATATCACCTCTTTTAAACTTCCACTGGTGGGGGGTGCGGTATTCACTGTAGCCTCTGGAAGCAATGGCAACGGCCATTCGGTCCGCAGAGAGAAAAGATCGCCTCATGAGCGGCAAGGCCATCATTTTCATTCGATAAAGGGGATTCTTGCGATTTTCGATCGCTCTTGAGCGCTGGGCGTCGGCGATCTCCTTGGCTTGGGTGAGGATCAATGAGATCGATCGCATCAGCAGGCCGAGCATCAATCCGACGCTGGGGGCCGACCGTCCCAACAGGGGCCGTAATCCCCATTCGACGGCCGCGCTGATGTCGACACTCCTCGTGCTGGCGGTCAGTCCCATACCGAAGCATACGATCAGGATCCAGCGCCAGCATATCATTGCCCCCACCACCGCCCCCTGGCGGGTCAACTCAAGGCCGCACCAAGCGATCAGCGGATCCCCAGGCGTGTTGAAGCAGCGAATCATCCACACCACCAGCAACAGCAGGAGAAACCACCTCAATTCATGAAGCGCCTGCCGAATAGGCAAACGGAGCTGGGATAAGACCAGCATCGCAGCGGCACTTGCTATCATCAATCCAACCTGCTGCGCATGCAGGGTCGTGATGCTGATCGCCACCAGGATCGACAGCTTCACTCTGACATCCACAAGAT
Source organism: uncultured Desulfatitalea sp. (assembly GCA_963668675.2). Classification (GTDB taxonomy): domain Bacteria; phylum Desulfobacterota; class Desulfobacteria; order Desulfobacterales; family Desulfosarcinaceae; genus Desulfatitalea. Next base: position 1,402,238 of record CAXXMB010000001.1, read on the forward strand.
GAATCGGTGTGGGTCTATAACGATACCCGAAGACGGTCAGCTGAGCCATGATGCCACGGCCTTTCCATAACGCAATGCGCAGGGGGGGCGGATATCGAACTGCTCTACCTGTGGCAGCACCTCCAGGATGGGCCCGTCGGCGGCAACGCACCCCTTGCTCATGATCACGATCCGCTGGGCCAGATCCCCCACCTTTTCCAGATCATGGGCCGCCAGCACAATGGTATGTCCCTGTCGATGTAATCGAACAATATGGGTGAGGATCTGCTTAACACCGGGATAATCCAGATTGGTAAACGGCTCATCCATCACCAGCACTTCAGGGCGCATGGCCAGCACCCCGGCGATGGTGAGGCGTCGCCGCTCTCCGCCCGACAGCAAATGCGGGCTCTGATCCGAAAGATGCGCCAAGTCGAATTCTGTCAATACGCGTCGCACCGTTTGGTCGATGGTCGCCCTCTTCCAGCATAAGTTCTCTGGGCCGAAGGCCACATCCTCATAGACAGTCTGGCCGACGATCTGACTATCGGTATCCTGAAATACCATGCCCACCTTTCGCCGAGCTTTGGCCGGATCCTTCTTTACAGAAATCCCATCGACAGAGACCTCTCCCTGTTGGGGCAGCAGGAGCCCGTTCAAGTGTCTCAGGAGCGTTGTTTTACCCGATCCGTTTGCACCTGCGACCAGGACAAACTCTCCCTTCGCTATCGACAGGGAGATATCGAATATCCCTCCCTGGCCGCTGTCAAAACGATGGGTGAGATGGCGCACCTCGATGATGGCGCAACGATCCCCCTCCTTTTCCGGAGCGAGGAGCTTACGTTCTTCTGTCCGTATCATCCGCTGACCGTGGAACTTGGCGACAGATCATGCAGTAGTGGCCGCACCGCTCTGGCGATTGGCAGCGCCGCTGCAATTTTAAATGCATCGCCAATGAGAAATGGGTAGCAGCCTGCGACCAAGGCTTTGCCCAACGTCATGCCGGTGATCCATTTCAGCCATGGTACCCCAAGGGCGTAGACAGCCAGCGAACCAATCACCATACCTGTCACCTCTAATGAGAGTCTTCCCCTGGCCTTTTCTGCAAATAGCCCGACGAGATAAGCGGCGGCCAGAAAACCAACCAGATAACCTCCCGTCGGACCGATCAGGCGCCCCACTCCGCCGGTGCCGCTTGCGAATACAGGCAGACCGCAGGCACCGGCCAGCAGATATACGGCGACACTGATGGAGGCCCAGCGTCTGCCCAGCAATAGTCCGGCGACCAGCACAAAAAGGTTCTGCAACACGATGGGCACGGGCCCTATGGGAATTGAGAGATAGGCGCCCACGGCGATCAAGGCGGCCATCATTGCAGCAAAAACAAGTCTGCGAATGGCGATATCGGAGTGCATCATCCTCTTCTCTGCTCTTTTTTATCTGAGCCTATCCAGCACATATCGATTTACACCGCTAATTTAGGTAGTTAGCCGGACAGGCTTTAATCTTGGTGAAAACAATCCCCATAAACAACCGTTTTTTGTTCACCACTATCCGTCTCCAGGACCAGGGCGCCTGTCTCTTCCAAATCGACAGCGCGGCCCTCGACGGTGTCATGCACGGTCTGCACTTTCACCCTACGCCCCAACGTGATAGCCTTGCGGCGCCATTGGTCGATGGTGCCGTCTAATCGATCGTCTGTCAGGCGACGCTCGAATCGCTCCCAGAAGGATAGCAGTATGTCCGATCTTGAGACCTGCTGCTTGGTCAACTTCGAGATCGATACGGCCGGCGGCTCAACTGACCGGGTGTCATTGTGCACATTGACACCGATGCCAAGGTTCACGAATTCGATACGATCCGATTCCGCTGACATAATGGAGAGAATTCCAGCCAACTTGCGCTCCTCGACCAGCACATCGTTTGGCCACTTAAGCTGGCAGCCGATACCGTACAGGCTCTCGATGACTGCGGCGAGATCCACGGCGGCGGCCAGGTTGATCAGCGGACTGGCATCCGGCGTGACAAGCGGCCTCAAGACCATGGTAAAATAGAGGCCGCCAATGGTAGAGCGCCACTCACGGGAGAGCCGCCCCCGGCCCTTGGTCTGCCGCTCAGCAACAACGACGGTGAATCCAGGGCAGCCTCCTCGCGCCAGATCCATGGCCCTGTCCATGGTAGAGGTCAGCTCCGGGTAGTAGTGTACCAGCTGGGAACGCTTTCCAAACACCCATGGATAGGGGGTGTCCGGACCGCTGACCAGCCGGTAGCCTTTGGGGGTCGCCAAGATCTCGTATCCGGCTTCCTGCAATTGGCGGATATGTTTCCATACGGCCACGCGAGAGACCCCTAATGCCGCGCTTAGTCTCTCTCCTGAAACCGTCTCATCGGTTTGATCTAATATGGCAAGAATGTCTGCTTTCATGTGAGTATTCCCCCGGAATGTCTCGCGATCAGATGTGTTAACCACATAAACGATTTTGGTTAACCAATAGAGGTGGCGATGTCAAGTGCAATCGGCGCAGCATGTGCGGAATGCAGACGTGTCTTAGATACTCAACTTTCAGGTATGCACGCCTTCTGACGGCTCATCCTATAGCCTATCGAGAAGGCGTTGGTGAATATTTTCAAAACCGCCGTTGGACATTATGAGCAGCACATCCCCGGACTTCGCTTGGGATGCAACGAAAGCGATGATTCCATCGGTATCAAGAAAAAAATGGGCCTCTTTGCCCCTCGCTTGCGTGTCGGCCACTAATTGCTCCGACGAAAAGCGCTCCTCTTTGGGAATCTTCTCCAACAGCGGCGCCTGCCGTATGCAAATCACATCCGCTGCATCGAAGCATCCGGGGTAGACGTTCTGAAACACGCTGCGCCGGCTGGAGTTGGTGCGCGGCTCGAAAATGGCGAAGAGGCGCCGCTCTCCGTAAAAGTCCTTGATTGCCTCGACAGTTGCCTTTACGGCCGTGGGGTGGTGTGCAAAGTCGTCAATCACCACGACGCCATTTTTCACACCGCGCACCTCCTGACGACGACGCACCCCCCTAAAGCTCTCCAGCGCGTGTGCGATCACATCAACGTCGATATTCAAATGGTCTCCCACAGCGATACCAGCCAGCAAGTTGCCTAGGTTATGCCGTCCGACCATCCGGGTTTTGAAGGTTGCATAGAGGGCTTTGCGCCGGTAGGTCTCAAAATGGGTGTAGGGAGGGGCAATTGTCACCTGCCCGATGCGCCACTCCGAATCCGGATGGTGGCCATAAGCCGCGACCTCAGCTGAAGCGCTGGGTAACAGATCGGCCACGTTGGGGTCCTGATCATAGGCCACAAGACGAGCGTCGGAGGCGAGGCTCGCCAGAAAGCTTCTAAAGGACTGCTTGACATGATTCAGGTCAGTGTAGATGTCGGCATGATCAAATTCAACGCTTGTGAGAACCGCCACTTCCGGTGTGTAATGCAAAAATTTCGGGCCCTTATCAAAAAAAGCGGTATCGTACTCATCGCCCTCCAGAACCATCCACTCCCCCTGCCCCACCTTATAGTTGCTTTGAAAATCGGGGATGATCCCTCCAATCAGAAACGAGGGATCCAGTTCTGCGCAGTGGAGCAGCCAGGCGATGAACGATGAGGTGGTGGTCTTGCCATGCGTGCCGGTGATGACGATCTGCTTCTTTCCCGCAGCTGCAAAGTGATTGATTGCCTGAGGCATCGAGCAGAAGGCCAAACCCAGCTCTTCGACGGCTTGCACCTCAGGGTTGCCCTTGGATACCGCGTTTCCGACCACAACCAGATCCGGTCTCTTCCGCAGATGTTCTCCACTGAACCCCTCACAGATGGGAATGCCTCTTTCCCTTAAAAAGTCGCTCATGGGCGGGTAGACATGCTGATCCGACCCGGTGACGACATAGCCCATCTCTTTCAGCATAGAGGCCAGCGCCCCCATGGCGGTTCCGCAAATGGCAATCAGGTGAATGCGGCTCACCTTTTCAGGCATGGCAAATTTTGATTTTGAAGACATCCTCGTGTCCCTTTCCCACGGGTTGATTGAAAATTGATGCAGCATACCGTTAACTCACATAAAAGATAACCTGAAAAAGGGCAATAGAGCGGGACCTTCCCCATTACAAATCTGGCCGGAAGAGTAAGGTTTTCCCATCTCCCTTTCTCCGTGCCAGTGCCATAACCACCTGAACAATCCTCTGTTTCAGCAAACCAACACTGGCGGTCTATAGACAATTTTTGTTTATAATTTCCAGAGTTTGATTTGACACCCCACACCATCTTGGTTATTATACCCTATATTTCTTGGCCGGTGCCGGCAACCACCATTTAGGCCCGGTTCCTCGTGGCTTGATCATATGATCGACGACAAGATTACTGGCAAGAGAACTATGGCCAAAAAAATATCACCAAGCGATGCAGCCCTCATCTCTCACCTAAAAGAGATTTCTACTTGGGTCTCTTCGGTTCATGACTTGGACAAACTCCTGGAGCTGATCATCGAATCGGCCGCCCGGGTCATTAAAGCCAAGGCAGCTTCACTGTTGCTGGTGGACCGCAAATCCAATACGCTTTTCTTTCAAGTCGCAACTGGAGAGAAGAAAAACGAGGTCAAAGAGTACCGCATCAAAATGGGCCAGGGGATTGCGGGACATGTGGCGCAGAGTGGCCAGTCGCTGCTCATTGAAGACGTACGCAATGATCCACGTTGGTTCAAGGAGATCAGCGAATCGATCAGCTTTGAGACGCAATCGATCGCCTGCGTTCCGCTGAAAAGCGAAAATGACATTATCGGCGTCATGCAAATTATAGACAAAGAAGATGGCAGCCCCATCGGCCAGAACGACATCCAGCTCATAGAAGAGTTTGCGACACTCGCGGCACTCGCTTTAGGCCAAGCCCAAAACCTGCAGAAGGTCAAGCGGGAGATACAGGATCTGAAACAGGAGCTTCAGGTCCGCCATGAAATGATCGGAAAAAGTTCTGCACTGGAAAAGGTGATTGCCGACGGGCTGAAGGTCGCCAACTCCAAGGCCAGTGCCTTGATTCTGGGCGAGAGCGGCACCGGCAAGGAACTGCTGGCGCGCCTTATCCATCGTGGAGGCCCGCGCAAAAACATGCCCCTGGTGGTGCTTAACTGTGCGGCCATGCCGGAGACCCTGCTCGAAGATGAGCTGTTCGGACACGAAAAAGGGGCCTTTACCGGAGCCGTAAACCGCAAGATCGGAAAATTCGAACTGGCCCATGAAGGCACCATCTTTCTGGATGAGATCGGCGAAATGACCCCCGGCATGCAGGCCAAGCTGTTGCGGGTGCTTCAAGAGGGCAATTTTTACCGGGTGGGCGGCAACATTCCAATATCAGTGGATGTCCGCGTTCTTTCCGCGACCAACAAGAAACTGGAAGAAGAGGTGGCCAACGGGCAATTCCGCGAAGATCTCTACTACCGGCTCAATGTGGTTCAAATCAACATGCCCACCCTCAGGGAACGGAAGGAGGACATTCCTCTGCTCGCCGACCACTTTCTCTCTATCTTCAAAGAGGAGACCGTCACCCCCAACATCACCATATCCGACGCGGCCTTGGACAAAATGGTTCAATACGACTGGCCCGGAAATATCAGGGAGTTTCGCAATGCCATCGAGCGAGCCGTTGTCATGGGCAATGGCAAGGAGATTCTTCCCGATGATCTGCCCATCGCTTCGAGCCGCAGCAACTACCCCGGCCTGCAGGTCGGCCTCACCCTTGAAGAGGCGCTCAATCAATTCAAGAAAGAGTTCATTATCCTCAATTTGAAACACACCAGCGGAAACAGAAGCAAGGCTTCAAAATTAATGGATATTCAACGCACCTACCTCTCCCGCCTTATCTCGAAATTCGAGGTAAAAGGCATTTAATCCCATCGCCTGAGTCTTACCGGTTCAAATGGTAAGAGAACGTTTCTTTAGGCGGGGCTGACGTGTTCGAAAAAATGACACCACAATCAAACCATTGACAATCAACGGCACCCGGCTTGCCGATATTTGTCACACCGTTCCATTCAAGCCACTATTCGAGAATGCCGGACGAGCCAGCATCATCTCCACTTGAAAAGTTTCATCTGATGGCCCAGAGCCTTTTCCAGCGTTGATTTCTCACAAAATCCCACCGAAGTTTCAACGTGCTGATCCCAATTATTCGGTTTAAAAAAAATATGCTGAACAGAGGCCAACAATGGCACTGTATTTGCAGAGTTTTTCCACGTTCATAACAAGCTTGATATTCAAAGAGCGGCGTTCGGGCCGGGAAGAGGCATAGGGAAATGCGAGCAGCGCAAAACAGACTTCAAAACAGTGAATCTCTTATGTCACCACCCGAGCACTTTCACAGCGTCGAATTCGTCATCCGGTCACCGCATCCCATCTACCAATTCAAACTGTGGCGCTCGGAGTGCAATCAGTTTTTTTTACTGGTCAAAGACAGCTCAACAGTGCTGGCCCAGCTAAAGGTGGGAAATATTTTGCCGATGAAATACCATTGTGGTGAAACCGCAATGCAGACAGAAGTTCGCGACACCCAAATCGAGAGCATCATCAATGAAGAGGAGGGGCGCTTCAGGGGGCACCATCGGGTAGAGTTGGCCATCGTCCCCATAGAGAATAGAGCGGCTGTCCAATAAGGTATAAATAAAATTAACCAAAAGTAGACAGACAAACGATATTGACATGAGCAAACACTTCACAGTTCTGGTTATCGACGATAAAGGCAGCCCGGTCCGCGAAAGGGCATTTTCCAAAGGACTAATGGCCACGCTGGCTGTAATTGTTTTTATTGCATTAACGGCCTTCGGCACAGGTGCTTACCACTACGTGCGCCTCTATCGGGCGGTCGCCGAAAAGGGGCATATGCAGTCCCAGATCACACAGCAGCGGGCCGATATCGAAAACCAACACAAACAGCTGCAGGCGTTTGCCCAAAATATCAATGAATTAAAGTCCAACCTCATCTCTCTCAATGAGTTTGAGAATAAAATACGCATTTTGGCAAACCTGGAGCATAAAGCCGATCAGGCCTCCCTATTTGCCATCGGTGGATCCATGCCCGATGACCTGAATACGGACCTACCCCTCAAGGAGGACCACGACCAGCTTGTCCGAGACATGCATGCGCAAATCAACCAGGTTACCCAGGCTTCCGAAGTTCAGCAAAACAGCTTTGAAACACTGCTCACCTCCTTGAAGAGCAAGCGCAACCTGCTGGCTGCCACGCCATCCCTGCGCCCTGCCAAGGGATGGGTCTCTTCCGATTTCGGCTATCGCGTATCGCCCTTTACCGGGCGACGGGAATTTCACAAGGGGTTGGACATCGCCAATCATCAAGGCACTCCGATCATCGCCCCTGCCGACGGTGTTGTCACGTATGCAAAGAACAAATGGCTGATAGGAAATATGATCACCATCGATCACGGCTATGGCATACTAACGCGATATGGTCACCTTCACAAAATACTTAAGAACAAAGGGGAACGTGTTAAGCGGGGGGAGACCATTGCCTTAATGGGAAATACAGGACGCAGCACCGGGCCCCATGTGCACTATGAAGTCCGACTCAATGGCGTGCCTGTAAATCCGATGAAATATATTCTGGATTGATAATGGTTCAGCGACTGGGGGTGCATGGGTCAAAGATGCGAACGCCAATGAAAAAACTACTCATCATACTGAGCGTTCTTAGCCTGACCTGGGCGATGGTGGGTTGTTCGCTATTTGTGTCGCCTCCCCGAATGGCGCGCATCCATATCAAAGGACCGGCGAACCAATCCAACGAATTCATTTTCTCCCTCGAAGACCCTACCCAGGACGATATGGATATTCGTCTATCAGATCGTTATGCGATTCAGCTCGATCTGCAATGGCTCTGGTATGAGAGGGAAGATTTCAAAAAAGAGGAGCATGTTGCCGAAGTCACCAACACGCCGCTTGCCCCCTGGTTTATCTGCAAGTATCGGTTTTAGCTGGCTGTCGGTTGCGAATAGATAGTACCCCCTGAACCCATCCCTGTCAGCACCCGACCACCGAGGTCGGGTGCTTTTTTATGCCGCCAGTTCCCTGAATACCTCTTCTGCTGCCTGGATCGTTGCGTTGATGTCGCTCTCATCATGGGCCGCCGATACAAACAACGCCTCGAATTGGGATGGCGCAAGGTAGATGCCTTTGGCCAACATGCCCCTATAGTAGGCCGAGAATCGATCCAAATTGGATTCTTTCGCATCTGCGAAATTGTGCACCGGACCGCCGGTCATAAAAAGCCCCAACATGGATCCCACACGTGTTGCATACACCTCTATTCCAGCAGATTCGGCAGCACGCTTCAAGCCGTTCGACAACTGTTTCGATTTGTCCGCCAGCGTTTCATAAAAACCCGGCTTGCCCAACACCTTCAGTTGGGCAATGCCCGCCGCCATGGCGAGCGGGTTTCCGGAGAGCGTACCGGCCTGGTAAACCGCCCCCTGAGGCGCCATTTGAGCCATAAGATCGTGCCGTCCACCATAAGCACCCACAGGCAGTCCACCACCTATGATTTTACCGAAACATGTGAGATCCGGCCTGATACCGTACAAACTCTGGGCACCACCGTAAGCCACACGAAACCCCGTCATCACCTCGTCAAAGATCAATATGCTGCCGTTGCGATCACAGTTGCGACGCAATGACCCCAGAAACCCATCTTTCGGGGGGACCAACCCCATGTTGCCGGCCACAGGCTCAACAATGACGGCTGCTATTTGGTCACCCTTCTCCCTGATGATCCGTTCGACTGCTTCACTGTCGTTATAAGGGATCGAAACAGTGTGCGAGATAACAGCGTCCGGCACCCCAGGGCTTCCGGCAATGGCCAAAGTGGCGACTCCCGACCCAGCCTCAACGAGCAGCGTGTCGGCATGGCCATGGTAACAGCCGTCGAACTTGACGATCACATCACGACCGGTGGCCGCACGCGCCAGGCGTATCGCGCTCATGGTCGCTTCGGTGCCTGAATTGACCATGCGCACCATCTCCACCGACGGTACGGCATCGACAACCATCTGGGCCATCTCGACTTCCAGTTCGGTGGGTGCGCCATAGCTGGTCCCCTGGGCCAAGACGGCCGTGATCGCTTCGATAACTGCCGGATGGCGATGCCCGAGAATCATCGGGCCCCAGGAGCCGACATAATCGATGTAGCTGTTGCCGTCTGCATCGATGATGCGGTCCCCCTCCGCACGGCGGATAAAGAGAGGCGTCGCCCCTACTGAACGGCAGGCGCGGACTGGACTGTTGACACCGCCCGGAATCAGTTCTTTGGCACGTTCAAACAGACGTTTTGAGGTGTCGTAAGGCATGGTCATTCCTTTCGTGTATCAATGGCGCGTTTGACATATGGTCAAAGAGAAGCAAAAATATCAGACCACATGGCAAGGGTCAAGGCGGCATCCTTGAGGGGGCTGATGGTGAAGTGATGGTTCAGCCCCCATGTGTTGAACCCAGATTATTAAGCCGGCTATAAAATAAGAAAATGCACAGATGACACCCAAAGAGACGAAGAAGCTCGAGAAGTTCCTGCTCTATGTATTGTCCCGCAGGCCCGACGAATTTGGCCTTCTGCCCGATGCCCAGGGATACGTCAAGTTAAAGACGCTTCTCCAGGCACTGCATGAAGAGGCGGGGTGGAAGCACATCAGACGGGCCAATATCAACGCGGTGATGTTGATGAGAAAGCCGCCGGCCATCGAAATCGATACCAACGGCATACGCGCTTGCCAAAGGGACCACATGCCCCCTGTCGAATTACCCGACAAGTTACCCAAGCTGCTCTACACCTCCATCCGCCACCGGGCCCATCGATCAATACACGCAAAGGGCCTCTATCCAGGCGCACTTCCTCACATCCTCTTGTCGCCCGACCCCGCCATGGCCAGACGCCTGGGTCTGCGCACGGACAACGAACCTGTCCAACTCACGGTCCAGACAGCCAGCGCCATCGACGCCGGCACCTCTTTTCGTAAATTCGGCGAGAGCCTCTATCTTGCAGACTTTCTTGCACCCGACACCTTCAGCGCCCCCCCCCTGCCAAAAGAGCAACCCGATACAAGGGAGCCCCAACCGAAGAAGGCTCCGCAACGCAGTGAAACCCCTGGCAGTTACTTCCCCGACCTGGGAGACATGGAAAACAAGCCGAAACATCACCGCAGTGATACGAATTGGAAAAAAAATCGACGCCTGGCACGCAGGGAGAAGGAACGCCAAAGGCGTTAGCGGGCCAACCAGCATCAGTACGCCGGAAAACCATTGACAACCACAAAAAGACCTGTTACCAACGCCCGGTACTCAGGTACCGAGAACGGGCCGTTAGCTCAACTAGGCAGAGCACCTGACTCTTAATCAGTAGGTTGAAGGTTCGATTCCTTCACGGCCCACCACCATCGAATTTAAAAAGGGGGCAATCCCAGGATTGCCCCCTTTTAAGTAGATCGACTTCCTGGCAGCTATCACCAGCGCCATGAAGCCATGAGTATTGCATAGCCCCTTGACAATGAATCTGTCATGGTGCTATTTAGGTCATTTTATAAATTTGACTAACCGTTGATCCTTGCTCCGACACTATTCAAGGGGCTTTAATATCCACAAGGAGGTTATATGCGACGGTACGAAACCATCGTTATCATCGACCCAGACATCACCGAAGAAGACCGCACGGCCCTCTTATCCCGAACACAGGAAATCATTCCCCAGCAGGAAGGCGTCTTCATCCAGGAAGATCACTGGGGGCTTAAGAAAATGGCTTACGAAATTAAAAAGAAGCCACGCGGTTACTATGTGCTGCTGGACTATTGCGGAACAGGCAAAGCAGTCGATGAACTGGAGCGTTTTTTTCGCATCGATGACCGCGCCATGAAGTACATGACGGTTCAGACAGACCCAAACGCCGATGCCGAAAAAATTCTGGAAGAAATTGCCGAGGCAAAAAAACAGGCGGAGGCCCCTAAGGAAGTGATGGCAAGCAGCGAAGCCGCACCTGAATCTGAACAGGGTGAAACGAAACCTGCTGAAATCCAACCTGCAGAATCACCGACCGAAGCTGAGCCCCAAACGGCAGCAGATAGCACGGCGAGTGAACCCACCCCTGAGAATTAAGAGGAGCGACCCATGAGACATACAGGCGGAAAAAGACCGGCGGCCAGAAGAAAACGCAGAGTATATCATCGACGTAAAGTCTGCCGCTTCTGTGCAGACAGCAAGATCAAAATCGACTACAAGGATGCCAAAACCTTACGCTATTTCATTACCGAACGTGGGAAGATTATTCCTCGCAGAATTACCGGCACTTGTGCCACGCATCAACGCAGCCTGACCCTGGCGATCAAACGCGCCCGCGTCATCGCACTGTTGCCGTTCGTTGGCACCCTTGATTAAGGCCTGGGTCACTAAAAAAAAGAAATATGACAGTTGCCGGATTTACGGCAATGGAGGTTTTGGATGAAAGTCATTCTGAAAGAGACAATAGACTCTCTGGGCATCATCGGCAGTGAAGTCGATGTAAAACCCGGCTATGCCCGCAACTATCTTCTGCCCCAGGGCAAGGCTGTCCCGGCGACGCCGCAGTATCGCAGCATACTGGCACATGAAAAAGCCAAGTTCGAGCTTCAGATCGCCAAAGAACGCGAGTTGGCGCAGCAGATGGCCGATCGACTCGAAGGGGTCGAGTGCCAGGTGGCCGCAAAAGTGCATGAAGGCGAACGCCTCTACGGTTCGGTGACGATAAGAGACATTATCAATGCGCTGGCGAAAAACGACATCGTTGTAGAAAAGAGGATGGTGTTGCTTACGGAGCCGATCAAAACGATCGGCACCTTTCAAATTCCCATTCGCGTCTACAAGGGCGTTAAGCCGGAGATCAAGGTTGAAGTGGTGCCTGAATAATGTACGCTTTTAGGCCGGACGCTGCTGACGGTACGACATCACAGCGTCCGGCTGAATGCTTCTAAAACGGCCCTTCAATGGTATTGAACCCTAAAAACACCTCCACAGATCTTTCCCTAAAAAAGCTTCCGCCCCAGAGCATTGAGGCCGAAGAGTCGATTCTCAGCGCCATCTTATTGGACAACAGCACTCTTCTGGATGTTTTAGAACTTCTCAGACCGGAAGACTTCTACCGCACGGCGCACCAGACGATCTTCGCCGCCATTGAATCGCTCTTCTCTAAAGCCGAACCTGTTGACCTGATCACCCTGACCAATGCACTGAGAGATAGCAACGATCTTGAAAAAATCGGCGGGGCCACATACCTGGCAAGAATCGTGGACACGGTGCCCTCGGCGATCAATGTCAGCCATTACGCAAGCATCGTACGGGATAAATCGGCCTTGCGGCGCCTCATTGCCAGGGCCGGAGAAATTGCCCAACGCTGCTACGAAGATGCCGGTGATTTCGATCAGGTGCTGGATTTTGCCGAAGGGGCCGTGTTTGAAATATCTGAAAACAAACACAAGGCCGCCTTCCATCCACTCGGCAAAGTCATCGAATCCAATATCGATGCCCTGGAAGAACGACAGGGAAACAAAGCCCTGATTACCGGAATCCCCACCGGATTCACTCGTTTGGACCACATGACATCGGGCCTGCAAGGTTCAGATCTGATCATCCTGGCGGCCAGACCGGCCATGGGCAAAACCGCACTGGCCCTGAACATGGCACGCAATGCCGCTTTCGAAAGCAATATACCGGTCGCCATCTTCTCGTTGGAGATGTCCAAAGAGCAGTTATCCATGCGTATGCTCTGTTCGGAAGCACGGGTCGACTCCTCGCGCGTAAGAAGCGGCTTTCTCAATCCAGAGGATTGGAATCGCATTACCGATGCTGCCGGGACGCTCTCAGAGGCCCCGCTTTTTATCGATGACTCTCCGGACATCTCGACCACCTCCATCCGCACCAAATGCAGACGGCTTAAAATGGACAAGGACCTGGGGTTGGTCATCATCGATTATCTACAGCTCATGCGCGGCCGCATAGGTACTGAGCGACGCGATTTAGAAATTTCTGAAATATCCAGATCTCTCAAGCTGCTGGCCAAGGAGCTGAACGTACCGGTGGTTGCTTTATCCCAGCTCAATCGCAAATTGGAAGAGCGCAGCGACAAGCGGCCACAACTGTCAGACCTGAGAGAGTCGGGAGCATTGGAGCAGGATGCAGATGTGGTCGCCTTCATCTACCGGGATGAAGTGTACAACAAAGATGAGAACAATCCCAATCGCGGTACTGCCGAAGTCATTCTCTCCAAGCAGCGTAACGGCCCGACAGGCGTTGTTCCACTCACCTTCCTGGGGGCTTACACCCGATTCGAGAATCCGGCATGAAAAAGGTGTGGGGCAACACACGAGGTCTTAAAAGCGGACAACTCAAACGCCTGGAGAATTTATACCGGAGACGTGTATCCCCCGACTTCCTGATTACGGCTGAACTGGCACGCGACATCGGTCTGCTCTCCCGTGAGATTCAACGCCAAATCGGCCTGCTTATCAACCGCACCGGCAAAATCGCTTATGTCCTCGTCGGAGATGCCCAGGGCATCTTCATCCCCGAGCTTTCGGAGTACAGACTGAACCCTGGCAGATTGAGGGGTGTGCGCTGTATACATACCCATCTGAAAGCAGAGCCACTCAACCAGGATGACCTCACCGACTTGGCAATGCTGCGTTTGGATGCCATGGCAGCCATTAATTTGAATGATGAAGGCCATCCCCGAAAAATCCACTGGGCCCATATTCTGCCAGGGCAAGATCTGAAGCGCCCGCCATACCAGATCATGCAGGATCTGCTCCCCCACCAGCTCTCTGTGGGCTGTACGGACCTCATTCTGGCGTTGGAGCGTGAAATGGCACTGATGGGGGCACGAACCAAAGCTTCGACAGGGGTGGAGCGTGCTCTCCTGTTCAGCGTCACTAACGCACCCCGCAAAAAGGCCCTCGACTCTATTGCTGAATTGAAGGAACTGTGCCGTTCAGGAAGCATCGAAGTTGTAGATGCCATATTGCAGTTGCGCAAGCAGATCGATCCCCGAACGCTTATGGGGCGCGGAAAACTGAAGGAGTTGGCCATTCAGGCCATGCAACTGGGTGTCAGCATGGTCATTTTCGACCAGGAGTTGAACGCATCCCAAATCAAGTCCATTACCGATCAGATTGAGCTTAAAGTGATCGATCGCACCCAACTGATTTTGGATATCTTTGCCCAGCGTGCCCGCAGCAAAGAGGGTAAACTGCAAGTCGAGCTGGCCCAGTTGAAATACCTGCTGCCAAGGCTGGTTACCAAGAATACGGCCATGTCGCGCCTGACGGGTGGCATTGGTGGTAGAGGCCCCGGAGAGACCAAGCTTGAGATCAACCGCAGGAGGATTCGGGACAGGATCAACCATCTCGAAAGAGCCCTGGGCCAAGTGCAGAAGCACCGTAAGCAGCAACGCCACCAAAGAGAACAACGTGGTGTTCCGATCATTTCGATTATCGGCTATACCAATGCCGGAAAATCGACGCTTCTCAATACGCTCACCCATAGTGATGTCCTTGCAGAGGGTCGGCTCTTCGCCACCCTTGATCCCTCGAGTCGGAGGTTGCGTTTTCCAAGGGACATCGAAGTCCTTATCACCGACACGGTCGGATTCATCCGAAATCTTCCCAAGGATCTGATGATCGCCTTTCGCGCCACACTGGAGGAGTTGGAAAACGCCGATCTACTGTTGCATGTCATCGATATCAGCAACCCCCGTTGTGGTGAACAAATCGAGGCAGTGGAGACAATTTTAGACGAGCTATCGTTGGTCCACATTCCCCAGGTTCGGGCCCTGAACAAGATGGACCTTGTTCCGGAGGCCGAGCTATCTCTACGGGCAGAGCGCTTGGCCGGCATACCGATCTGTGCCCGCAAACGAGAGACCCTTTTGCCCCTGATCGATAAGATGGCGACCATTATTGATGCTGCTGGCACAACGGACACAACCAATTACTGATTTAACCTATTGTTGAAACCCCTCTAAGTCGAAATCTGACCGCCCGCCCTTTCTTTGACGCTTGACAACCAAATGGATAAGCGGATAGAGTGCCCCTCTTATGGATTTGGAAAAAATAATGCGCACAGCGACCCGGGCGGCCTATCGCGCCGGCCGGATATTGAACGGCCACTTCGGGAGTGTCAAACAGTTGCCCAAAAAAGGGGCGATCGATCTGGTTACCGAAGCGGATCTGGAGGCAGAGCAAGCCATCATTGCAACGATTCGGGAGATCTATCCGGATCATGGCATACTGGCTGAAGAGAGCGGCGCATCCGGAAACAGACAAGCCGGGCGCCAAACCTGGCGATGGATCATCGACCCACTGGACGGCACAACCAATTATGCACACGCCCTCCCCATCTATGCGGTCTCCATTGCCTTCGCTCAACAGGAAAAAGTGTTGATGGGTCTGGTCTTCAACCCCTCCAGTGGCGAGCTCTTCACAGCATTCCATGGGCAGGGCGCCCAATTGAACGGTGAAGCCATTGGCGTCTCTTCTACCGAGAAACTCAACGAGAGCCTTCTTGTTACCGGATTTCCATACACCGTAGCGACGCACACCCCCCGATGGGCCATGGCGCGTTTCGAACGCTGCCTCACTTCCGCCCAAGGAGTTCGACGACTTGGCTCGGCCGCCTTGGATCTATGCTATGTGGCTTGTGGCCGTTTCGAAGGGTTTTGGGAAGAGAATTTGAAGCCCTGGGATACCGCCGCCGGGATGTGCATCGTGGAAGAGGCTGGCGGCGTGATATCCGATTACTCAGGTCAGCCCTATTCAATTGAAGATCGGCAGATTTTGGCGACTAACAGCCATATTCATAGTGAAATGGTGACGCTTTTAACAGGAGAGGATACGTATTGATGAGCAAAGACCAGCCCGTAATGGCATCTTTCATAGACCAATTGGATTGCTTCGGGGATTACGACAGGACCAATACCCTCTGCGCCAAACATTGCGTGATCCGAATACGTTGCGCCATCGAACAGGATCAGAACCTGAAGCTGGAACTGCTCTCCGATCTCGCTGGTGCTGACGATATGCTCGGCACCATTCAATAGCAATAGCCCTCTGCCCAGACACCTTCGCCTCATGGTGCCGGCGACAACACTACTCCGGCTTAGTATTCACCTCTGTCCAACCGCTTACAAAAGTACTCGACATGGCGTTGGATGATACCGCCCTGCCGAATTCCCTTTTCGACGGCGCCAATGGCGTGCAGCGCTGTGGCGTGGTAGCGATTGAAACTCTTCCCGATGGCCTGAAGCGGTTGATCCGTGTATCGTCGGGCCAGATAGATGGCAACTTGGCGGGGACGCACATGGGCATGTTTGCGCGAGCGTGAGACCAAATCTTTTTGAGAAATTTTGTAGTATTTGCAGACAAGTCCCTTGATACCGCCAATGGTGATCGACTGGGACTGACGCACCATGTTTTTAACGACATCACTCGCCAGATCGATGTCGATGGGGCACCCGAGAAGTGATGCTTTGGCCGAAACACCGACCAGGCCGCTTTTCAATTGGCGCACATCCTGGCTGAGTTCCGTGGCCAGAAAAGCCAGCACCTCGTTCGGCACATCCCATTGGTTGTCGTGGGTGTATTTCTTCAGGATTTTGATGCGCATGCGATAATCTGGCGGTTCGATATTGGAGATCAATCCGCTGGTCAGTCGCGAACGAAGATTTTCGTTGAGCTTTGGAATATCCGAGGGAGAGCAGCAGCTTGAGAAAATAATCTTCTTGTTTTCGTTATAGAGAGAGTCCAGCGTATGCGCCAGTTCGATCTGAGTCCGCTCTTTGCCACTGAGATAGTGGATATCTTCAAGCAACAAAACGTCACATCCATTGTGATATTTGGCTTTGAATTTACCCACCGAATTATTCTTAAATGAGGAGACCATCTCGTTGGTAAAATCTTCTGCGGTCATATAGTAGACGCGCTCCGCATTCGATTCCGAAAGAATTTGATGCCCGATGGCTTGCGACAGATGGCTCTTGCCCATACCGGTCTTTGACAACAAGAAGAGGGAGTGTTGTTGCGCGTTTTTACGCATTGCCAAGGAGAGCGCCGCGGAATAGGCAAACTCGTTGTTCTTCCCGACCACAAACTGGTCGAAAGTATAGTCCTGGCGCAACAGCCTCCCAAAATGGGGTTGGTGGTCTATATTGGGCAGCGGCATCTGTTCCGGTGGAGCTGGCAGATCCGATTTCTCCCCATTACCGCTGGCAACCACCAATTTTAACTCAACCGAATTACCCGTCACTTTTTCCAGCTCATCGTGAAGCAACGCGCCGAAATGGTCCATGACCCTCCGACGGAAAAACAGATTAGGGCATTTGAGTTGCAGTACATTGGAATCGGCATCCCCCAACTTCAAGGGTTCGATCCACATGCGGTAAGCGTGGGGTGGGATCAGTCCATTCAGCGCCGCTTTTACCTTCTGCCAGATATGCTCCATATTGCCGTTCCCCAATAGCTCTTTTCACAAACCAAATACGAAACACCGTTCTCTATTTTGCTGAACACTACCTCGGTCCATATGCAATAAAGTCAGGCAAACGCCAAGTAAATCAGACAGTTTTGTTAAATATACCGGATTATTCAAGAAGGTCGCTCTGCATGAAAAGTATGGATGTGTAATAGGGCAGACACCATAAACTGTCAATCCGAAAGATATCTGTTCTCCTCACACGATCCTAACACAATGTCAACACTCTCCTAATTTTCTGTTTATACTCGATATTTTTTTATTTGACACGCCAGGCACAGATAAACAGGCACCCTGACAACACCCATGGATCCATAAGCATTTTAAGCAGATCCGCAGTTATAGACAATATGTCGACAAATCATGTTCTCCCATTTTCTTTATTTTTCTCTAATTTTCTACATTTTCTAAAATTGCATCTCCAGCGAAGACGTACGGTTCCACTCATTGCAACGCCCACTTTTTTATAAAAAACATTCAAATGGATTTCCAATAGTTGTCCCATACTCGAAAATAAGTCTGCTTCACTGCGCACGCTTCCTGCATACGATTCTCTCCTTGATCAAGAATAAAAATAGTTTACATCCTCCCTGCCCAACGTTATTACAAACGGTGTTAATAGAGACAAGGTCCGATTCGTCGTTCTGCGCCATCTCCTAAGCAATCAAGGTTTAGAAACGTTAAGGTTATTGCAGGCAGAGCCAAAACTTTCGATATTCTCGAACACCAATCCATCTTCTGAGAAGACAACGCTTCCCAGGCATACCGACGCCGGGTTACTCAATCGACTCGATGGAAACAAGATTAATGAACACCATCAAAATCCGCGGCGCAAGGCAGCACAACCTGAAGAACATCGACCTCGATATTCCCCGGGACCGGATCGTTATCATTACAGGACTGTCAGGATCGGGAAAATCGACACTGGCCTTTGACACCTTGTATGCGGAGGGTCAGCGGCGCTATGTAGAGTCCCTCTCAACCTATGCGCGCCAATTCCTCGAGCGCCTGGAGAAGCCGGATGTCGATCTCATCGAAGGCCTCTCCCCTTCGATTGCCATCGAACAGAAAACTGCCGGTCACAACCCCCGCTCCACGGTAGGAACAGTAACGGAAATATACGACTATCTTCGCCTGCTCTATGCCAGAATCGGAACACCCCACTGCCATCGGTGCGGCAGCCCGGTAACCTCCCAAACCATCGATCAGATGGTGGATGCTGTGGGAGAATTGACCGAAGGGTCTCGAATTCAGATCATGGCGCCACTGGTCAATTCGAAAAAGGGCAGCCACATCGATGTTCTCAAACGCCTCAAACGAGACGGTTTTGCACGGGTGCGTATTGATGGTGATATATTGGATATCGAAGAGATACACCCTTTGACCAAAGGGAAAAAGCACTCGATCGACGCGGTGGTGGATCGTCTGATCATCAAAGAGGGGATCCACAACCGATTGGCCGATTCTCTCGAACTGGCCCTCTCCATTTCCGGCGGATACGCCGAAGTGCTTTGCCAGGCACCGGGGAGGCCTGAGATGTCCGATACCTTTCTCTTCAGTGAAAAGGCAGCCTGCCATCAATGCGGTACCACCTACCCTGAATTCACACCGTCCAACTTCTCTTTCAATTCACCCAACGGGGCATGCCCCGAATGCGATGGCATCGGCACGCGAACCGTGTTCGACCGTGAACTCATCGTGCCCAATCCTGAACTCTCGCTTCGGGAAGGGGCCGTCGGCCCTTGGGCCAACCGTCAATCCGTCTACTTCTTTGAATTCCTGGAGGCATTTGCACACCGATACCATACGGATATCGATACGCCGTTCAAAATGCTGCCCGAAGCGTTCCGGGAGGCGCTCTACTATGGGAGCGGGAAGACCACGATCCAGTTCTCCGTGGATCGCGATTCAGGCCACCATTTATATAACAAGCCCTTCGAGGGTCTCGTCCCGCAACTCCAGCGCCGCTACAGGGAGACCCAGTCGGCCCAGATCAGAGAAGAGCTTCAGCAATACATGTCCCATCTGCCCTGCACACGCTGCAACGGTGCGAGGTTGAAACCCGAGAGTCTGGCCGTAAAGATAGAAAAGTGGGCCATTCATCAAGTCACAGCTCTCTCCATCGGCCAAGCTGTAGAACTTTTCCGCGCCCTCGCTCTGGATGGCCAGAAGGCCCTGGTTGCAGAAAAAATTGTAAGGGAGATTATCGAACGTTTGGAATTCCTTAACGATGTAGGTTTGTCTTACCTTGCCCTGGATCGTGCCGCCCACACTCTGTCCGGCGGTGAAAGCCAGCGCATTCGCCTTGCCACCCAAATCGGTGCAAAACTGACTGGGGTGCTCTACGTGTTGGATGAACCCAGCATCGGCCTTCACCAACGCGACAACGCCAGATTGCTACAAACATTGATCAAGATGCGTGACCTGGGCAACACCGTACTGGTCGTGGAGCACGATCAGGAGACCATCGAAGCGGCGGATCATGTCATTGACATGGGACCGGGGGCCGGTATCAATGGCGGTCGTGTGGTTTTTGCCGGTTCGTCAGGGGAACTGCTCCTATCCAAAGCGTCATTGACAGGCCAATACCTCTCCGGCAGAAAAATGATTGCCATTCCCCAAAAAAGGCGTAAAGGCAACGGTCATGCGATCATCATCGATGGTGCCGCCCAAAACAACCTGAAGAGCGTTACCGTCCGATTTCCCCTGGGTTGCCTTATCTGTGTGACGGGGGTATCGGGTTCGGGCAAATCGAGCCTGGTCATCGAAACACTGCATCACTCCCTCTCCCGTCATTTTTATCACAGCAGGGTGGTCGCAGGGCGGCATAACCGCATCGCAGGGATCGAGCACATCGACAAAGTGATCAATATCGATCAGTCCCCCATCGGACGTACACCTCGCTCCAACCCCGGTACCTATACTGGACTCTTCTCCTTTGTTCGCGACCTCTTCTCCAAAACCCCCGAGGCACGCATGCGCGGCTACAGGCCGGGAAGGTTCAGCTTCAACGTCAAAGGGGGGCGTTGCGAAGCGTGCCGGGGCGATGGCATCATCAGAATTGAGATGCATTTTCTTCCCGACGTATACGTCCCGTGCGACATATGCCATGGAAAACGCTACAATCGGGAAACATTGGAGGTCAGGTACAAAGGCAGGAACATAGCCGAAGTGCTGGACATGACGGTCAACCAGGCGCTCGAATTCTTCAAGAACATTGCTTCTATCCGAAAGAAGTTGCAAACCCTTGTGGAGGTTGGTCTGGGCTACATCCATCTGGGCCAGCCAGCCACAACGCTTTCCGGTGGCGAGGCCCAACGCGTAAAGCTTTCCCGCGAGCTGAGCAAGAGAAGTACCGGTCGAACCATCTACATCCTGGACGAACCGACCACCGGATTGCACATGGACGATATCAACAAACTGCTAACCGTCCTAAACCGTCTCGTAAACAACGGCAACACCGTCGTCATCATCGAACACAATCTCGACGTGATCAAATCGGCAGATCACATCATCGACCTGGGGCCCGAAGGCGGTGACCGAGGTGGTTATGTGGTCGGAACAGGCTCACCGGAAGAGATCGCCATACTGGCCGATTCCTATACCGGACACTATCTGCAGAAGATACTCAAAGTAAGATAAACAGTAGAACCGATCGTGGTCGCATCGTGGGGATAAAAAAAGGCGCCCCGCACAACAGTGAAGGGCGCCCCATTTCAAATCTTACAAAGCGATAAAACTAGTGTGCTCCGAGAAGCCCTGCGATGGCGCCGGCTTGGGGATGCGCATAGATCAGAATCAGCGCAACAACCAGAGCATAAATACAGAGAGACTCGATCATGGCCAGACCGATCAGCAAGGTCA
Source organism: uncultured Desulfatitalea sp. (assembly GCA_963668675.2). Lineage (GTDB taxonomy): Bacteria > Desulfobacterota > Desulfobacteria > Desulfobacterales > Desulfosarcinaceae > Desulfatitalea. Next base: position 1,423,633 of record CAXXMB010000001.1, read on the forward strand.
CGGTCACTTTACCGGATGATTCGGGGTTGCGGGCGATGCCCTCAACAGCTGATTTCAGACCAAGGCCCTGGCCGATGCCGCAACCGAAAGCGGCGATGGCAATACCAAAACCAGCGGCGGTGACGCAAGCGATAAAGAATTGCAATGCTTGAGCTTCCATTTGTTTCACTACCTCCTTATGAAGTGTTAGTATAATTGGGCTTCTTCCAGTAACCCAAACTTATTCAATGCCTTTCGGCATCTCATTTCACATTGCGGACACCCGTTAGTGGGCGTGCTCCATGGCGCCTTGAAAGTAGATAATCGACAGCAGAAAGAAGACAAACCCCTGCACGAAAGCCACGAAGATACCCAGGGCCATGATGGGCAAGGGGGCAAAAAAGGCACCCGCCAGGCCGAACAGAATTCCCAGAACGATCTCATGCCCCATCATATTTCCAAAGAGACGGAAAGAGAGGGAGAGAATACGGGCTGCATGGCCGATGAGTTCGATGACGAAAATAAGCGGCGCCATCCACCAGACCGGCCCCATGAAGTGTTTGATATAGGCTGCGCCATGGTATTTCACGCCGATAACGTGGGTAAAGACCACGACCACTATCGCACAGGAAGCGGTGGTGTTAAGGTTGGCCGTCGGCGGGAAAAAACCCGGGATGATGCCGATGAGGTTGCCGATAAAGACATATATGAAGACCGTCGCGGCCAGGGGTAAGAGCCAGCGCCCCTCCTCACCGATGGTTTCGACCATGAAGTTCTCGATGCCCGAAACGACCAGTTCCATCAGATTCTGCAATTTTCCGGGGATCAACTGAACGCCTTTGCCGGCCAGAAAACCGACGATGATCAGAAAGGCCATCAGTACCCAGGAGTAGACCACGTAAGGATACTCGTGTGCGAAGTGGCCGGCGCCCTCACCGAAAAGCTCGAACAATTTTACGAAAAACAGATAGGGATGCTCCATCCTTAAACCGCCTCCTTGCAGATCAGTCTCTTAACTTCCATGAGCGTGGCCAGGGTAATGCTGGCGACCACGACCGACAAACCGATAAACAATCCCAAAGGATTGACCCAATGCTGTCGAATCAAGAAAAAAATGATGACGCCGCTGATGATGAATCGGACGTAATATTTGGCGAGTATGGCGTGGTGGGATGCCAGGTGCGGCGGTGCAAACGCCTTTTTCAGCGTCCTGGCCAACAGGTGAAAATTGACGGTCACAATCAGACCGCCGGCGATGATGCCCCACGCGAAAGGGGCGGGGGCAAGCAGTATGCCGCCCAAACTGGCCATCGCGAGAAGGATCCAATTGGCGCGTCTGACGAACTGTACGATCCGTTGTTGGATTTCCACCGTTCCCCGCCTGTTTATGCCATGTTCACAATTTTCGGCTCTTTTTTATTGCCAAGCCGATGTTTTTGTATCCAGCTGCGATTCCAAGCCCTAAAAAGATTAACGTTAGCCATGGGGTCGTTTCCCATCGTCGGTCCAGGTAAACGCCGATAGCCAATCCGATAAAGATGGAAAGCGCCACAGAGAGGCCGATGGTGCTGAAGTAAGCCAACTCCTGTATGTAGTGCCGCGTCTCTTTTTTCATACGAAAGAGCAGTTGCCGGAAAGCTGAATTAACAGCACATCAAGGAACGAGGAACTAACACAGCCGGCACTCCAAGTCAATGCAAATTGTTAAAACGATCGGTTTTAGCCGCATCGAGCTATCGACACCAAGGTAGTTGAAATCGCTCCAAAAGAGCTGCCTCCATGATAGGGGATATCCCCTTCCCACCGGTGGCGTTTACCATATGACATCCCTGGCATCAAATACCGGACCGTCGACGCAGGCGTGGCGATAACCTGCTTTTGGATCGGCAGCAAGAACCGCACACCCCAGGCAAGCTCCCATCCCGCATGCCATCATGGTTTCCATAGAGATCTGGCATGCCGCCTGATGGCGCAACGCCATCCCAGCAACGCATTGCAACATGCCATGAGGTCCGCAAGCAAAAATCATATCAGGAGAGTCGGCCTCGATGGCGCTCTCCAGAGGATCGGTGATCAGGCACTGCTCTCCGCTGCTGCCATCGTCGGTGGTGACGGTTACCGGAATGCCCATGGCGACAAAATCCTCCCGGCACAGCAACTCTTCGCTCGATCTTCCGCCCAGAAAGAGACGGCACCCGGAAAGCTGCACACCCACCGTCTTCAGGCGGGCAGCCAGAAATCGAATCGGCGCCACCCCGATGCCGCCCGCCACCAGATATAACCGCTGTTTGACTTCGGTTGAGATCCGAAATCCACGCCCAAGTGGACCGAGCAGATCGACCGTCTGCCCCGGCGTAAGTTGGGCCATCTGCCGGGTTCCTCTACCGATCGTCTTGTAAAGAAGTTCGACGCCCTCGGGACGATCGGCATGGCCGATATGCCCGAATATCGAAAAAGGACGCCGCAACAAGGGTGTGTGGGTCGCTTCGGCCTGGAGCATGACGAACTGCCCCGGCACAGCATTCCCATAACCGTCAGGGCACCCCAGCCCAAGACGATAGCAGTTCGATGCGACCTGTTGATTCCATAACACCGTGGTTTGCTGCTGAATCATATGCACGCCCTCTCGAAAGCGCTTCATTCGTCATCTGAAGATGTGCACCGACACCCTCTTTACGCCGGTATCAACCCACCGTTTACCAGCGGATTACCGCTGCGAACCGACCGGTCCCGCACCCTTCTCCTCTGTATGAGAAGAAGGTGGACGTGTTGCAGCGTGTGCAGATACCGGCCACCATCACCTGATCGGCCGGCACACCGGCCGCGATCAGCTGATCGATACTGATTTGCCAGAAATCGAACAGATCTCCTTCCCGTCGGTATGTCCAATAACGGGAGGGTATCTCACTCCGATAGTTCTTAAATTCCGCACAACAGGGCCCCAGTGACGGCCCTATTCCGCCGTGGATATCTTCAGGTCGGCAACCGAACCTCAACGTCATCGACGCGACCGTTTTTCCGATGATGTTATGCGTGCTGCCCCGCCAGCCTGAATGGACATTTGCAATGACACGCTTGACCGGGTCGGCCAGCAAGACACTCTGACAATCGGCCATCTGTATGACCAGCGCTGTGCCCGGTTCATTCGTCACCAAGGCATCTCCGTCCAATCGGATGTTTCCCTCGTTCCGAGTATTGTCCCAGACAGCCACCTGTGTGCCGTGCACCTGGTGTGCGTAGACAGCCGGTGCACCGCCAACAGTCGCCATCATCCGGCGGCGGTTTCGGGTAACGACGCTATCCGGATCGCCGGCATGGTAACCCACATTGAATGGGGAAACCGCGCCAATCTGCCTATCTCTCAAATGGCGAGTGAAGATACCATGCCACAGTCCGGTGAATCGCGCCAGGTGCGGAAACTGGATGTATCTCAAATCATTCTCGTCGATCCATCGCATCGATCATCACCTATAACAGGGCCCGGGCAAGGGTGAGCACCCTGACGCTTCTAGCGCCGGCGTTTAATAGCGTCCTGGCGCAGGCATCTGCCGTAGTGCCCGTCGTCAAGACATCATCGACAACGAGAACGCTGCGGCTCCGGATGCGTTGCCTGTCTGTAACACGGAACGCGCGGCGCAGGTTCTCCATTCGCCGATCTCTTTTCAAACCGGTTTGCGGTTCGGTGGGGCGATACCGTACCAACAGCCGCGGTGCAATCCACTCTGCCGGCGGACGCAACCCGTCCCGCATGACCAGTCGGGGCCACTCCACGAGCAGGGCTTGGGCCTGATTGAAGCCTCTCTTTCGCAGGCGGGACGGGTGTAGCGGGACGGGAACGACGCTATCGAATTGATCCGCTGCCCAGTATTTGCGGAGAGTTGCCCAGAGAAGGCGACCCAGAGGGCGCGCCAAACGTTCCCGACCTTTGTATTTCAACTGGTGGATCGTGCTTTTCAACGCCCCCTGGTAGATGCCTGCCGCCCGGGCCTCGGCGTAACTGGGCGGCTGCGACAAGCAATCACCGCAAAGATGGTCAATGCCATGTGACGATTCGAACGGCAGGCCGCATTGCAAGCACATGGGGGTCGTAATTTCAGCATATTGGGATCTGCATGCTGTACAGAGGTTACCTTCGAACAACGCTTCGAAATGGAACTGCCCATCTTCATCATATCCATCAATGGTGTACCTGCGGTGGGCAATGGGAAAAAGCCGGCCGCAGGCGAAACAAACCCCCGGGAAAAGAGCATCCTTGACGGTATTTCCCAACTTCCGACATACAGATGCAAAATATGCGTAGCGGGGAAAAAAGCGCTCTTCTGCATGCGGCGCAGAAAAGAGGCCTTTGGATCCACCCCCCCTTCTAAAGATGATCGCATATCGCTTGTGCAAAGGCCGAACAGGCGACCTCCCTGGCATCTTCGATCTGCCTGGCCAGGTCATATGTGACCACGCCATCCCGAACAGTGGCCTGGAGCGCCACCCTCACTTTGTCGGCAGCCTCCCGCCATCCAAGATAATCGAGCATCATGGCACCGGACAAAATCAATGAACTGGGATTGACCTTGTCCAGTCCGGCATATTTGGGCGCAGTTCCGTGGGTGGCTTCAAAGACGGCGCACTTGTCTCCGATATTGGCGCCGGGGGCCATCCCCAGCCCGCCGACTTGGGCCGCCAATGCATCCGAGATATAATCGCCGTTCAAGTTGGGCGTTGCGATCACATCGAACTCATCCGGTCGCAACAGCACCTGCTGAAAAAGCATGTCGGCGATACGGTCCTTGATCACCACCTTGCCTTCCGGACGATTGCCGCCATGCGTATCGTATAGCTCGGCCTCGGTGATCGTGTGCTCGGCGAACTGCTCCTTGGCCACATCGTATCCCCAACGGCTGAAGGCGCCTTCGGTATACTTCATGATGTTGCCCTTGTGCATCAGCGTCACGCTCTCCCGTCCCTGCTCCACCGCATAAGCGATCGCCCTTGCAACGAGCCGTTTGCTGTTTTTTTCACTGATGGGCTTGATACCGATACCCGTCATGCTGCCAAGCGTTGTGCCCATCTCCTTGTTCAGAAATGCGATGATCTTTTCCGCCTCCTCGGTGCCGGCTTGCCACTCGATACCGGCATAGAGGTCCTCCGTATTTTCGCGAAACACCACCATATCGATCTTTTCAGGAAATTTAAGCGGGCTGGGGACCGGATGGATGTAGCGAACCGGACGGACACAGGCATAGAGATCGAGCTTTTGCCGGATGGCAACATTCAAACTGCGGATCCCGGTTCCGATGGGCGTGGTCATGGGGCCTTTGATGGCAACGACGTGATCGCTGATCGTTGCCAGGGCCTCATCTGAAAGCCATTGCCCGGTTTCGTGAAACCCTTTCTCACCCACCAGCAACTCAAGCCACTCTATGCTGCGCCTCCCCTCATAGGCAGCTGTTACCGCCTGGTCCAGGACAAGCCGGGTGGCCGGCCAGATATCGCGACCGATGCCATCGCCTTCTATAAATGGTATAATTGGTGAGCCGGGAACCTGAAGCACGCCATCTTCCGTCATGGTAATTTTCTCTGCATGGTTGTTTTCCATTTAAACTATCACCCTCCTCTTTTACGCTTGCGCGCCTTTATTCGTCTCAACCACACCTTACCTTTTCTTCTTCTGGGCGGCAAGGCGCTGCCTGTATGATTCATAGATGATAACGGCCGCTGCTGCCGAGGCATTCAAAGAGCCCACTGGACCGGTTTGGGGGATGGAGACCGTAAAGTCACAGTGTTTGCGTACCAGCGGCCGCAACCCCTTCTCCTCACCTCCGATGACAAGCGCCAGCGGTCCGGAGAGGTCGGCCTCGAAGAGAGTGCGCTCCCCGTCCCGATCTGCCCCGGCCACCCATATGCCGTGCTGCTTCATCCTCTTGATCGCATCCACCAGATTGGTCACATACGCCACCGGCATGTGCTCAAGCGCACCGGCAGAGGCCTTGCTCGCTGTCGCGGATGGTGGTGCCGATCGGTCCTTGGGCAAAATCAAGCCCTGGACACCGGCACAATGCGCGGTCCTCGCCATAGCCCCCATATTCTGCGGATCCACCACCCGGTCAAGCAGAAGAAGCCATGCCGGCGCGGACGATTGAGACCCAGCGGGAAGCAGATGATCCAGAGATGCAATCGGATAGGGTCCTGTTTGCGCACAGACGTCCTGGTGACGCGGGTGACCCACCATGGCAGTTATCTGCTGGGGCGCCACCCATTGCACATCAATACCGGCCGATTTAGCGATATCGGCAATGGCCTCGCGGCGCGATGCGCCCTTGCCTTGACCGATATATACCCTGTCGATGCGACGACGGTGCGCAAGCAACGCCTCACGCACCGGGTGATAGCCAAAAAGAACATTCGTCGCAGTTGTCATGGCATACTCTAAGGAAACAGACCGACTTTTCAAGTCGGCAAGCGATAGCTTTCGATAATTGAGATAAACGCTTGCTTGGCGCGGTCGAGATCGTCGTTGACCAGAACATGGCGATAGGTTTCCTGCTGATCCATCTCCAGGTGAGCGTTGCGCATGCGAATGGCGATGGTCGCCTCGTCATCCCCGCCCCTCTGCCTCAGGCGCTGCTCGAGCGTCTCCAGCGAGGGGGGCGAGATGAATATGGTCACCGCCTGGGGAAATCGACGCAGCAGTTGCTGCGTCCCCTGGACATCGATGTCCATCAGGATATCCTGGCCTCGGGCAAGCGTCTGGTCGATCCATTCGGCGCTCGTCCCGTAGAGATGACCGTGCACCCTTGCCCACTCGGCCCAGCGCCCGTTGGCGATCCCCTCTTCAAACGCATCCCGGGTGATGAAGAAGTAGTCCTTTCCATCTGCCTCCCCCGGGCGGGGCGACCGGGTGGTGTAGGAGATGGAGTAGGCCAAATCGCAAATGTGCTGCCTGACGGCGTCGCACAGGGTCGTTTTACCCGCGCCCGAGGGTGCCGAAACGATGAAGAGTCTCCCCGGATCAACGACGGGGTTCAAAGGTCTATCAGCCGTGACGTCACCCATGGCTACTCGTCGGCCTCTTTCAGCGTTTCAAATCGCTGGGAAATGGTCTCGGCCTGAATGGCCGAAAGTACGATATGGTTGCTGTCCATGATGATGATCGAACGGGTGCGTCGACCATGAGTGGCGTCGATGAGATGATGATCATCCCTGGCCTCGTCTTTTAAACGCTTCATGGGAGATGAATTGGGAGACACGATTGCCACGACGCGCTCGGCCACCACTGTATTGCCAAACCCGATATTGAGCAGATTCTTTTCCATCCGATTTCTCTCTTCCTCCTGCAACCTTGCCCTTAAACCCGCACCGCCTCAGATAAATCACTCGATATTCTGCACCTGTTCACGCAGTTTCTCAATTTCAGCCTTAACAGCCACGATCAGATGGGCCAAATCGGCCTGCCCGATTTTCGACCCCATCGTGTTGAACTCCCTGTTGAACTCCTGTAGCAGGAAGTTGAGTTTCCGGCCGGCCGGTTCGGGTCCCTCCATAAAGGATCGAAACTGGAGGATATGGCTGCGGGAACGAACGATCTCCTCTGAAATGTCACTGCGGTCTGCCAGGATCGCAGCCTCCTGGGCAACACGCACCGGGTCCAATTCGACCACCCCTTTGGTCAACGCCTCTATCCTGACAGACAATTTTTCCCTATACATTGCCGGGAGTCTCTCGGCCCCCTCCTCTATCTGGTCCAGATGCGCCTCGATCATCGCCAGTCGCCGGGAGAAGTCCTCACCGGTATGGCTGCCCTCCTGCAACCGCATCTGATCCAGGGCGGTCATAACCTCCATCAGCGTCTCCTCAATCAGTGGCCAGGAGTCATCGATGGCCTCGCTGCTCTCGCGCGGCAGGATGATGCCGTTGACATCGAGCAGACGATCGAGTGACATCTCCCCGGCAATGTTGATCTCCTCTTTCAGCGTCTGCACAGCCGAATGGAACGCCTTGGCTTTGACCATGTCCACCTCAAACGCACAAGCCTTTTCAGAAGTATCCTTTACCCAGATGCGAACCTCTATTCTTCCGCGCACCAGCGATGAAGCGATCATCCCTTTGATCTTCTCTTCCAGACCTGCAAAGCCATGGGGCAAACGGATGGAGATATCCAAATGGCGGCTGTTATATGATCTCATCTCTACATTGACGGTGAGGTCCTGTGCACTTTTTTCAATACCGGCGTATGCGGTCATACTTTTAAGCATAGGGAATCGGTTCCTCTCATCGTGTACTGTGGATTTAACACCACGCAGATCCTGCCATCACCTCTTCACGGTTTCCGGCAATCGGTTTAAATCAGCGGCATATTTGTTTCGGACCTTCAATAAAAAAGCGCGCATATTTTCATCGGCATAATCAGGATAGGTCCATGGCAATGTACGGTATTTGCCTTGCTGGTAGATCAAGGTCAAATCCGCATAGATCTGTTCACCGATGTAGATACGATGGGTAAAATTCTTCCCTGTCGCCAATACGAACCGTTCATAGAGCAGATAGCCCGGGTCGATGTTCACCTGTCGCTTGTCGTTGCGGGCGTATCGACGCTCCAGATCGTTTGTGGTGCATTTGATTCTGGCCAGTGCGTCCTGGGCGATCAACTCTTCAAACACCAACATCCGGCGGTAGAGCGGGCCACCCATCTCAGCTGCGTAATAGTCGGTGTAATCAAAGGAAAACCACGGACTGACCATATCGATTGTGCCGAAAGCGACCTCCAGGTCGTGGGCCAGGCCATGGGCCATACCATTGGCCATACCATTGGATAGATCAGCCAGCAACGTCCTGTTCTTCATAAAAATTCCGACGATCAATTTGGCCGGTTGCGGCGGTTTCGGTTGGCTCATCCCGTTGCATCCCTCAGTGGCGGTCCGTCTTACCCTTTTCAGGGGCGAAGAGATCCTTTGATTGGAGAGTGCTCCTGCTCTTCTTAACCGTTTCCCTTGATCGGTTTTGCCTCTTCAACCAGCATAATGGGAATGTCGTCACGTATTTCATAGAGCAGTTGGCACTTGTCGCAGACCAATCCGTCCCCTTGATTGTTCAAATGGATTTCCCCCTTGCATTGCGGGCAAACCAAGAGATCCAGCAAGTGTTGATCAATGGCCATGAAGCCTCCTCTCCTTTGTCATGAATGGGTGAGTAATTTTCCACACTTCAGCCAAAAGTGCAACAATCAAGGCAACCACGATATGTAAGCGGCAATCCAAAGCATGGACTTGAATATCAAAATCGGATACAACGTATGCACGTGTACCGTTGGAGATGGCGGTTTCGGGATAACCAGTCGATAGAAAAGAGGCAATTGATGCATCTATCCAAAAGGATCATGATCACCGGCGGATGTGGTTTTCTGGGTTCTCATTTGTGCGACCGGCTGCTCGCCCAAGGGCACGAAGTGTTGTGCGTGGACAACTGCTTCACCGGCAGCAAACGTAACATCAGGCACTTGTTGGATCATCAGAACTTCGAATTTGTTAGACACGACGTCACATTTCCCCTCTACATCGAGGTCGACGAAATATACAATATGGCTTGTCCGGCGTCTCCCATCCACTACCAGTTCGACCCCGTCCAGACAACCAAAACAAGTGTCCACGGGGCGATCAACATGCTCGGATTGGCCAAGCGCGTCAAAGCCACGATTCTCCAGGCATCCACCAGCGAAGTGTATGGCGATCCGGAGGTGCACCCCCAGACGGAATCGTACTGGGGGCGCGTCAACCCCATCGGGGTGCGCTCCTGTTACGACGAGGGTAAGCGGTGCGCCGAAACCCTCTTTTTCGACTATCACCGCCAGCATCGACTGAAGATCAAGGTGGCTCGCATTTTCAACACCTATGGCCCTCACATGCATCCCAACGATGGGCGGGTCGTCTCGAACTTTATCGTGCAGGCCCTCAAGGGGGAACCGATCACCATTTACGGTGAGGGGCAGCAGACACGCTCGTTCTGTTATGTCGATAATCTGGTCGAAGGCCTGATCCGTCTGATGAACTCGCCAGACGAGACCACCGGTCCGGTCAATCTGGGCAATCCGGTCGAATTTACTATCCTGGAACTGGCACAGAAGGTAATCGCATTGACGAACAGCTCATCCAAATTGAGATATGAGCCGCTGCCCCAAGACGATCCGCGGCAACGCAAACCCGACATCTCACTGGCCCGAAAGGCACTCCAATGGGAGCCGAGCGTAGCATTGGAAGAGGGCCTGAAAAGCACCATCGCCTACTTTGAGCAGCTACTAAAAGAGAGCGGCACCCAGGGTTAAAAAGGGATTCGAAGCACCCTACCCTTTTAAATGAATGCTTGCATTATTTCCGGGATGGTTTCTTGCCCTGGTTCTGAAATTCTGAAATGACCTTCTCAGCCAGCCGGGTGGTGCTGTAGCCTTCGACCAGGTCCACCAGTTTGACGCAGCCGCCATACGCCTCGACCACCTCTTTCCCGACCACCTCATCGGGGGCGTAATCCGACCCTTTCACGAGGATGTCAGGACGAATCGCCTTGATCAGTTCGATGGGGGTATCCTCACCGAAAGGGACGACCAGGTCCACGCACTCCAGCGCCCCGAGGATGGCAGCCCGATCCTGTTCGGATAGAATCGGACGACCGCTTCCTTTCAGTCGCTTGATCGAGTCGTCGGTATTGAGCCCCACCACGAGCCGATCTCCCAATGAGCGGGCCTTATACAATAAACTGATATGGCCCGGATGAAGCAGATCAAAACATCCGTTAGTAAAAACGACCCGGCTGCCGGACACTTGCCACGCCGCGACTTTGGCCAGTGCGGCCTCCCTATCGCTCATCTTGGCAGCCGAATAGGGATAGAAGCCGTGCCGGCCGTCGCAGGCCAAGGCCATCGACAGCTCCGAGGCCAGAATGGGTTGGGTACCCAGCTTGCCGACCACGATACCTGCGGCCTGATTGGCAGTACGGGCGGCATCCACCAGTGGCGTTCCAACTGAGAGCGCTGCCGCCAGAGTCGCGATGACCGTATCACCGGCGCCGGAGACGTCGTAAACCTCCCGCGCCTCTGCCGGGATCATCAGAGGATCGCGATCCGACTCGATCAAACACATCCCCTGTGCACCGCGGGTGACCAACAGCCAATCCAGCTCATAACGGGTCCTGATCTCCTTGGCAAAGGCGATCAAACGGGGTTCATCGGATTCCAACTGCGCACCGGCGACCGCCTCCAGTTCAGCCGTATTGGGTGTTATACCCGAGGCGCCCTTGTAGCGACTCCAATCGGTCCCTTTGGGATCCACGAGAACCGGCACGCCCCGATTGCGGCAGACCTCAATCAACTCGCGGGCAAATGTCGGACTACCGAACACCCCTTTGCCGTAATCAGAGAGGATGACAGCCCCGCGGTCGTCCAATCCTTCGGACATCGCATTGCGAACCGATTCGAGCACTCGGTCGTCCAGAGGCGCCACTCGCTCATCATCCAACCGCAGAATCTGCTGCTTATGGGCCATGACTCGTGTTTTGGTAGTAGTGGGCCTTCCGTTATCCACCACGAGACGGTCGTTGATTCCTTTGGATGCGATGAGATCTCTCAGCTCTTGGGCGGCACTGTCGATACCGATCACACCGATGATGGTCACTCGACTGTATAGGGAGGCCAAATTGGACGCCACGTTTCCCGCACCACCGAGGGTCGCCGTGGTGCGCTGCACCTGAACCACAGGGACCGGCGCTTCGGGCGAAATGCGCTTTACATGACCCCAGACGTAGCGGTCCAGCATGATGTCCCCGACGACAAGTATGTCTGCCCCTTTAAACGGGGCCATTTTCTCCTGCATATCCATTCCCGTCCCGGTATCGGCTATTTGCCCGACGCTGTATTGACATGGCGCTCGATCAGCATGGCCCAGAAATGGAGCACAAAAATATGGGCCTCCTGTATGCGTGCCGTGGCGTCATCCGCGATGACGATGGTTGATTCCATCATTGGCTTCAATGCGCCCCCATCTTTTCCCAGTAACCCCACGGTATAGAGTCTTTGTTCCCTGGCCAGTTCCACGGCCCGCACCACGTTGGCGGAGTTTCCGGAGGTCGATATGCCGATCAGAGCATCTCCTTCTCTGCCGAGCCCCTGGACCTGGCGTGAGAACACATCTGCAAATCCGTAGTCATTACCCACCGCGGTTAATATAGAGGTGTCCGTGGTCAGTGCAATGGCCGGCCATGCGGAGCGCTCCTGCTCGAAACGACCGATCAATTCAGCAGCAAAGTGCTGGGCATCACTGGCCGAACCCCCATTTCCGCAAATGAGTATTTTATGGCCATCAGCAATAACCCGGGCCAGTCGATTGCCAATGGTTTCGATCTCTGCCGCCAATGCGGGCAACTGCTCGAAGCATTCAAGATGGCGCTGCAATACCGTTGAAAACATATGGACTCCTGGTAATTTCAACCTTTGGCTCTGCCGTTTCAGGCATATTCTCATGCATATTCTGCATATTCATAGATGGTTGCCGCCAGCAGTGGTATCATGAGCTCATGGTGCCCGGTGATAGCAATACCACGTCCGCTTTGTTGCACCGGTCGCTGCACGACATTGACGGTCGGTCGGTAGTGTTGAAACATGTCGAAATTGGCCGTCATGAAATCGATAGGCCCTTCGCTCAAGTTGCGCGCAACTGCAAGGGCTTTCAAAAAGACTTCTGGCATGATGACGGCACTGCCGAGGTTCAAAACAACCCCCCCCTGCCCCAATTCGGTGACGGTTGCGGCCAGTATCCGAAAATCGCGCAAAGATGCCTCTCCAATCGCCGCCCCGTCAGCAGTAGGGTGCTGATGGACAATGTCCGTGCCCAGAGCCACATGCAGCGTATAGGGGATCTTCATCCGATGACAGGACGCCAGCAGGGCCCGCTCCAAATAAGGGGCATTCAGCTCCCTCAGGGTGGCACCGACCGCCTCTCCGAATCCCTCCCCCGTGCTGACCGCTCGACTGGCGGCACGGTTGATTAAATCGGCGGTGTCCGCGGCCATTCCGAATGAGCCATCGATGAGTTGCGCCGCCACGTCCTCTGAGGTGTGACCGCAACAGGCCAGCTCCGTATCATGAACGGCAGCGCTGCCGTTGGATGCAAAATGAGAAACGAACCCCTTGGCGGCCAGATCCGCCAGTATCGGACCACATCCGGTTTTGATCACATGCCCGCCCATCATAACGATGACCGGCTTGGCGTTCACTTTGGCATCGACAACGGCTCTGGCAACGGCTTTTAGGTCATCGGCTTTCAAAACAGACGGCAGACATTCCAGAAACTGCTTGAACGACAAACCGGCCCTTGGCGGCCGGCCCTCTATCGCGATTGTCACTTTGGAAGAGCGATTTGCGGCCTTATATGTTTTCAGGGCGGAGAGATCCACCTCTTTGTATGGCATAGTTGGCTCCTGTGAAAGTTGCATAGCTATTGAATCGGTATCACCATTTACGCTTACTATGCACCTGGCATTTTTTTCAAGAGTATCGCTCTTATAGTATGCCATCCAATAGTTGGCAACGAATATCCCCGGCGGGCGATATCCGCTTTTTCCGTTGACGAACTATCAATCCAGGACCACTCTTCGAGGCCAATTGCCTGCTGTCATTTACAAACGAACGGCCATGGGTTAAATACGGGGCACCTCTCATGGCCAATGACCATAGCAAAGATAAGATCAAAGGATAATTGGGTGAAGCCAACTTTCAAAATAAAAATCAAAGAGCGACACAGACGAATTCTGGCCTTGATAAAGAAAAATGTCGGACGTCTGGTTTTTGCCGGTGTGTGCAGCATCATGATTTCGAGCGCCACTAGTGCCTCGGGATATCTGATTAAACCGGTGATCGACGACATCTTCATGAACAAGAACACTGCCGGCCTGGTCGTGTTGCCATTGGCGATACTGTTCGTATTTCTGTTCAAGGGTCTGGGGCAATACGGCCACAACTATTTCATGAACTATGTGGGCGAGGATATCATCCGACAGCTGCGCAACCACCTCTACAGCCGGATTCAGGACCTGCCGATCTCTTTTTTTCAAAAAGAGCGCACCGGCGTGCTAATGTCCAGGATCACAAATGATGTCAATGTATTGAAAAGCATGGTCTCCACCGCGGTTTCCGGTATGTTGCGTGACACGACCTCCATCATTGGTTTGACGGGCGTCATTCTCTATCTGAACTGGCGCATGGCGATCCTCGCCTTTATCATACTGCCGGTGGCGTTCTATCCGGTCTTCATTCTCGGACGCCGCGTCCGCAAAATCAGTACGGGCTGCCAGGAAGCGATGGCGGAATTGACTGCATTTCTGCATGAAACGTTGGCCGGCACAAAGATCGTCAAGGCGTTCGGAATGGAGGCGCATGAAAAAGCCCGGCTGTTCGAAAAAACCCGGGAACTGTTCAATCTTGAGATCAAAGGTGTCAAAATCCGCGCCATCTCTTCGCCGCTCATGGAGGTGTTTGCAGGGATCGGCATTGCATTTGTCATTTGGTACGGTGGATGGGAGGTGATCAAAGGAAAAACCACTCCCGGCGCTTTTCTCAGTTTCCTGACCTGTGTGATTTTGCTCTACGAACCGGTCAAAAAACTGAGCCAGTTAAACAACGCCATCCAACAAGGGCTGGCCGCCACCGACCGCATCTATGACGTCATAGAGACGCAGTCCGACATCGGCGAACCGTCCGATCCACACCCCATCAGGGAGGGTGCTCACAGCATCCAATTTAATAAGGTGCAGTTCAATTACGGCGACAAACCGATCCTTAAAGGCATCGATTTGAACATCGAGCATGGCAACGTACTCGCCCTGGTGGGGATGAGCGGGGGCGGTAAAAGTACGATTGCCAATTTGATTCCCCGCTTTTTCGACGTCACCGGGGGTTCGATCTGCCTGGATGAGATCGATATAAAGAATTTCAGGGTTGCCGATCTGCGCAGACAGATCGCCATCGTCACACAAGAACCGATCCTGTTCAATGAGACGGTCCGCGACAACATATTGTACGGCAACCCCAAAGCCGGGCAAGAGGAGATCCAGGCGGCCGCCCAAGCCGCCTACGCCCACGATTTCATAGAGCGTTTTCCCAAGGGGTACGACACCGTCATCGGAGAGTTGGGAGGGCGGCTTTCCGGAGGCGAGAAGCAACGCATCTGCATCGCCCGCGCGCTACTGAAGGATGCCCCCATTCTGATACTCGACGAAGCCACCTCGGCCCTGGACTCCGAAGCCGAAGGCGTTGTTCAGAAAGCGTTGGAAAATCTGATGCACGGCCGCACCACCCTGGTGATCGCACACCGGCTCTCCACCATTGCCGGGGCAGACCAGATTGCCGTGGTCGTCGACGGACGGATCGTCGAGACAGGCACCCACGGTGAACTTCTAAGCAGTGGCGGGGAGTATGCCAAACTATATGCAATCCAGTTTCCCGGGAAAAACAACTGACCCACTCTTTTGGAAACCACATTGAGAGATTCAGATAATAACAATCGGAAAACCCGTCTCTGCTTTTTCAATACGACACGCCACTGGGGTGGAGGCGAAAAGTGGCACTTTGAGACCGCATCCTATCTTGCCTCACGCGGGCACATGGTCCTCTTTGTGGTCCGCACGGGAGGCGATCTCCATAAGCGATTGGCCAACCACCAGGAGATTAAAGTGGTCCCTATCGCCGTTTCCAACCTCAGTTTCCTGAATCCTCTCAAACTTCAGAAGTTGACCAGGATATTTCGAGCCGAAAAGCCCCAAACCGTTGTATTCAACGGCTCTTTCGATGTTAAACTAGGAGCACCGGCGGCCAGGATGGCCGGTGTGTCGGCAACTGTATACAGGCGGGGGTTGGCCGTTCCGGTGAAAAATACCCTCTTCAACCGCTTCCTGTATGGCCGGCTGATCACTCATTTCTTAACCAACTCCGATGCAACCGCCCATATTCTCTTTGAATCTCTTGTCGTTTCCAACCACACTGCAAAAACGCGTACCATATACAATGGCATCGAGCTTGGACGCTTCAAGCCTCCTTGCAGAGATCTCTCCCAAAACGACCACGGCTCAAAATTGATCATCGGCACGGCCGGTAGATTGGAAAGAGAAAAAGGCCATGAGCACCTGCTTGCCGTTGCTCGCAGATTAAAAGAGCGACAGATGGATTTTAAGATTGTTATCGCCGGAGAGGGGAGCTACCGTCAGCATCTTGAGAATCAAATTCACAATTCAGGTTTGGGGAAGGAGATTGAACTGCTCGGGTTCGTACCTGATGTGGAAAGATTCATGCAGCAAATAGATATCTTCGCGTTTCCATCCCTGTGGGAAGGGTTTGGCTATGCCACGGCAGAAGCCATGGCAGCGTCCCGACCGGTGGTTGCGTTTGATGTCAGCAGCAACCGGGAAGTCGTCGAAAATGGCGTGACCGGCTTTCTTGTTCCCAGTGAAGATGCTGAGCGCTTTTCGGAAAAAATTCTTCAACTAGCAAAAGACCCGGAGTTAAGGTCACGGATGGGGCACAATGGCCGATCCCGTGTTTACCGGATGTTCGACCAGAAAAAACAGCTTGGCAAGATTGAGAATTTCTTATGCAAAGATGTGCTTGGGCAATAGTATATTAGGAACACCCTCCCCCTGCCCATGCTCTTTAATCGCCATCCGAATCGTTGACCGGCCTGTTCTTCCATCGCCGATGGACCCAAAGCCACTGCTCAGGATATTGGCGGATAATCTGTTCGAGTACACGATTGTACTGCTCGGTATTGACTTGAACATCCTTTTCTTTATATTCGGTACGAATCACCGGAACTTCAGGAAGAATGTGGACGACAAATCCATCACCAGATCGTACCAGGAAGGTGGGAACGACCGGTGCGCCGATTTTCAACGCCAGCAGGGCCATCCCTTTGTTAGTGCACGCTTGGTGGCCGAAAAATCTTGCGAACACGCCGGCTGTCAAACCGGAGTCCTGATCGAGTAAAATTCCTACGGAGTTGCCTCGTCTCAGTGCATCGAGTACTTTTCGCATCGACTTTTTTTTGGGAATCGGATGCCCGCCGAAACGTTGTCGGTATTGGAGAAAAAACAGATCGGCAGGTTTAAAATCCAAAGGGCGATAGATCAAGCTGACATCGAACCCATTGGCAGTATAGCTTAGGGGCAGCAACTCCCAGTTACCCATATGAAGCGTCAGAATCAAGGCGCCCTTGCCTTTAGCGTGTGCCCTGCGAAGATGCTCCAACCCAATTACTTCGCACCGGCGCATGATCTCTTTCTCGCTCAATCGCAACGACCAACCGATCTCGAAAGGGATCCGGGTAATATTTCTGAACGACTGCTGTGCAATCTTTCTGATTTCGGCTTCGCTCTTCTCATCCGCATAGGCTCTGGCCAAATTGTCTAAAGCGACATTCCGATGGCGCCTGTCCAAAAGGTACCACAGATCCCCAAGCATATCTGAAAAGCGGATGGAGTGCCGCCAGGGGATCAGCCCTAAAAAATAGGCAAAACCATAAATAAAATGTGTGGCCGTTTTAATCAGAAGACTCATCGTTCAACGATTTTTTGGAGTGCAAGCTCGATAGGTTGCTCGGTTTGTCGGATCCGAGCACGTCCAATTCGTAAAGCTTGGCCTCTTTAAGAAATGAGGAGAAAGAGGAGCTGACAGCAATGATAAAACCTTGCATACCATCCAGAAAACCTCTCTTGACCAGATACATTTCCACGAACGTACTGACAGGCTTAACCAACAATCGCCATAAATGGTAGCGTCTACCCTTTGCGTAGCGGGTCATGGCGACGATACTTGAAAACTTATTAATTGTACTGACTTGGTCAGAGAGATCTCTCGCTGTAAAATGTATCAGGTCTCCTTTTATGCGCACTCCCTTTCCTTTGAGGATTAGCTTATCATGAGGGTTTTCCCCACCCCAAGAAGCCATCCCCCTGCGCACTAGTCTGTACCGAGCGTTGGGATACCAACCACTGTGGCGAATATAGCGTTTAAGATGATAAGTTAAACGTGGGAATTTAGCTCCCACAGCATCATGGCTTTGACTCAGGAACTCTTTGATGGAGCAGGATAATTCAGGACTAACACGCTCATCCGCATCGAGGCATAGAACCCAGTCTGTCGTACATAGCTCAAGAGCCCTGTTCTTTTGTTCAATATGGCCATCGAAAGGATGCTGGTAAAAACGGACTTTAGGATTTGAACGGCATACTTGTTCAGTTGAATCGGTGCTGAATGAGTCCAGAACAATGATTTCGTCAACGAAATCGCTCAGAGAATCCAGGCAATCCTGGATATTCTCCTCTTCGTCGTATGTAATTATGGCAGCTGATAGTGTCGGCTTTGTCGTCATCGATTTGACCTGGTTCAAGCAAATAACAAACAAGATTTCAACCTTTTTTTAAATAGTTACAAAAAATCAGAATATTTGTAAATACCCATTCCGTGCTCCCTCTTAGGAGCAACAACGCATTCCTTCAATACATTTTGAAGAAAGGGTTTTAGTTTGTTATGTTTGCACGCCGTGATCGGAAATAATAGATAGCCGACGCCGAAAGAAAAAAACACTATGGATACAGGTTGAACCACCTTTTCACCGAAAATGGTAACAGAGAAACGATAGGGCGAGAAGAAAGTCGCCTGAAAAGCTGTTTATGATACGTATGATACGACGGATGAACTTGTTCTTGAAAATCATATAGACCAGGGGTTAAAAGATGCGAGCTCTTTGTGTGACCAATTACAGTGATCGACCCGAAGCGGAAACTTTCATAGGATTGAATCGCCTTGGGGTTGACGTTCATGTCCTATGCCCCGATTCAGCCCCCCATTTTGAACGATTTGTCAACGCCGGTGTTCCCGTGCACAACCTGAAGATCAATGGGCGCATGGATCTGAAGGCCATTCGAACCATCCGACAGTTCCTTATCGAGAAGAGAATCGACATCCTTCACATGTTCAACAACCGGGCGGTTTCAAACGGCCTCTTGGCCTCCCTGCAACTGCCTGTATCAACTATCGCTTATAGGGGAACCGTCGGCAACGTCAGCTACTTCGACCCGGGGTCGTGGATGACCTATCTGAACCCACGCGTCGATCGTATTGTGTGTGTCTCCGAAGCGGTTCGCCAATATTTTCTAAACTTGAATCTGCTGGGTCACCGGTTTCCGCCCCATAAGCCGGTGACGATCTATAAAGGACACAGCCTGGAGTGGTATCGAAGCGAACCTGTTGACCTTACCCAATTCGGCATCTCCCATGACGACTTCGTTGTGGGGTGTACAGCCAATTACAGGCCACATAAGGGACTGCACGTGCTTATCGAATCGCTCAACCTCCTGCCCGGTGAGTTGCCGATCCACCTTCTACTGATAGGTGATATGCAAGCGCCTAAGCTGCTAAAACTCATTCACCGACATCCAAAGTCGGATCGCATCCATCTTGCAGGATATCGTACTGACGCGCCGGCCCTTCAGGCGGCCTGTGATACGGTGGTGCTGCCCGCGCTGCGACGCGAAGGCTTGCCAAAAGTCATTATCGAGGCAATGGCCTATGGTGTCCCCCCCATCGTCACCGATTCAGGCGGTAGCCCGGAATTGATCGAAAACGGAGTGAGCGGAATCGTAGTAAAGCCGGGAGATGCTCAAGAGCTTGCTCGGGCAATACAAAACTTAGCTGAAGATCCGCAAGGCCGCAGAACCATGGGCAACAGCGCCAGGGAGAGAATTGCAGCAGATTTCAAAATCGAAACGACCATACAGCAGACCCTGCGGCTATATGATAGTTGTCTAAAGTGTGCTGTTTGAATCGCCCCTTCCACCCTCAGGGTACAGTATAAAAAAGCCCACATCTTCCGTTTTTCATTAGGGTTCAGGGCGGGTCGACGCTTCGAAGAGAACATAACGGACATTCCCGCAAAAGTGACTATCGCCGAATAAGGGTCTCCGGCATGCATGGCCAGGTTGTTTAGCGTCGTAAAAATGGTGAAAAACTATGCGCTCTTCTCTCAACTGCGACCGATGTGTCTCTGCGAAAGGCCTGTGGTATAAATCCACCTGAAAAACCTTGTTCTGGCATTAAAACGCTGCTAACCATCCCAAAAACACATATTGATCGTCATCGTGCAAATATACACAAAGTACGCCGGCCTTCAAGTCAGGCGATAGCTAACATAGAGCAACCTATAGGCAACTGCGAAACAGATGAAAATCCTGCTGGTCCAGACAAGCTTTCTCGGTGATACAATCCTTTCAACACCGGTAATTTCTGCCATCAAATCGCTATATCCGGAAGCCGAATTGTGGATGATGACGACCCCCCTATCTGCGGATTTGGTAAAGGGGGATCCACTGCTGAAGGGTGTCATTCCGCTGGATAAGCGGAAAAGCGACAGCGGTCTCATTGGAATGCTGAGCATGAGCCGCCGACTCAAATCGATGGCATTCGATCGCGCATACTCCCTGCACCGCTCCTACAGGACATCTCTGCTTTTGTGGCTGGCCCGCATACCGATGCGCATCGGATGTGCGGATGCAAAGGGACGATTTCTATACCATCGCATTAAGAAACGCAATTTCGAGCAGCACGACGTCATTCGCAACATGTCGATTCTGGAGGGAGAGGTCGATCTTGATCCGGAGACAATACAGATGAGGCTGTTTGCTCCAGGATGGCAGGCGATGGACAGCCGTTTGCGCCAAATCCTGCCGACACCCGGCAGCTATGCGGTCATGGCGCCCGGCAGTGCCTGGCGAACCAAGATGTGGCATTGGCAAGGGTTCAGAGCGGTTGCTGCCCACCTGTTGGAGCGGAACATCAAGGTCGTATTGCTCGGCGCCCTATCGGACCAAGCGGTGTGCGCCAAAGTCGCCAAAGATCTGCCCGTTATAGACCTTTCCGAAAAGACCCGCATTGCAGAGGCGATGACCATAGTCCAAAATGCACGGTTGATGGTGTGCAACGACAGCATGTCCCTCCATATGGCCTCTGCGATGCACATTCCAACTGTGGTTGTTTTCTGCGCCACATCTCCGTCCTTCGGATACGGTCCGTGGAAAAATCGTGCGATTGTGATCGAACAAAAGAATCTGGACTGCAAACCTTGCCGGCGGCACGGGTCGGTTAAATGCCCCAACGGCACCGAGGCCTGCATGCGGGGCCCCTCGCCGCAACTTGTGATTGAAGCCATTCATGCGCTGTTGAATGAAAAGAACTCTGACGATACTGCCGTAAAATTGTAACGTCAAATATAGGAACAGCGGTTTTAAGAGGTAAACCGGATTGAACTCAACGCTACAATTTTCCCACAACGGTTTCACAGTGGGCAGCAGCTATCCGTTGACATCGAATCAGCTGGCACAAATGGTCGAGGTGTTTCAAACCCCGCCACAACCGGAAAATATACGGTTGGGAGGCAGAGTTTCGGTATGCCGAAAACAGCTTGAAGGCATTGGGGCGGTAGTCGTCAAGCACTACCAAAGGGGTGGGTTGTTGGCGAACCTGATCACACGATACTACTTAAAGAGTGGAAAAACACGAAGTCAAATCGAATTCGAAAATATGGAGCGTGTGCGGGCGATGGGTGTTAGGGTGCCGGAACCCGTTGCCTATGGGTACCGTGGTCGACTTTTCTACAGGGCCTGGCTGATCACACGGGAAATAATGCACTCTCAAACCATGGTTGAATACAGCCTTGCCGAACCTACCAATCGTATTGCCAAAGCGATGGCCGCTCTTGACAATCAGATAAACATCCTGGTGGAAAACCGAATCATGCATGCAGATTTTCACCCGGGAAACATTCTGATCGACAACAGGGAGCAGATCTATATCATCGATTTCGACAAGAGCGTTGTGGGCCGACACGATAGAGAAAACATAGCATTGCGCTACCGGAAGCGCTGGTGCAGGGCCGTGCAAAAGCATGGACTGCCTGAAAATCTGTGCACGTTAATGCAATCCAGAAAGGCATGAGCCGAAAGCGGCCGACGAAACAGAACCTCTCCCCGGGAAGTTGCACCTCTCCTCACACCTGAATACGCCAGCTGTTTAACCACCTTCACTGTTGTGCTTTTTCCAAACAGGAATTCAAGACAGCCAGAACGCTTTCAGGCCGAATGGCCTCCATGCAATGGGGCTTGGAGCACACTCTCCTGTTGCAGGGAGCACATGCGACCTTGGCACGGATGACCTTGCCCCGGAACGGCCCTGTGCGATGATGGTCTGAAGGGCCAAATAAAGCGACCACCTCTCTCCCCAATGCCACGGCCAGATGCATAGGGCCGGTATCGCATGTGACGACCACCGTTGCTGCATCGATGAGATCAATCAGTTCGGGAAGCGATGTCTTCCCAACCCGGTTGTGAATGTCTCTGCCGGCAAGGGACTGAATGGTATCGGCCATGGCGACATCCTCCGGCCCACCCGTTAACACACACGGCATGCCGAGCTGCTGCCGAACCATTTGAGCCAAACGGGCAAAGCCATCTACCGACCATCGATTGGCCGGTTTGGTTGCGCCGATATTCAGGACCACGTACGCTCCCGGAAGTTGCCTGGATCTGTGCTCTCCTTTTGGAATGCACCACTCGACCCGCTCAGTCTGTATGCCAAGATGACGGGCAAAGTCCAAATATTGGTGCACCATATGGGCTCTGGGATCGGATGCAGCAACTCTTTCGAACGGCAACAACCATGTCAGCTCCTTGCAACGCCGTCTATCGAATCCGATTTTGCGCTTTGCTTTTGCGGCAGCACACATGAGTCCCGACTTCAGAATCCGCTGAAGGTCAAGCACCAAATCAAACTGTTGTGATCTCACCCGCTGCAGCAAAGTCGGAAGGGCTGAAACGCCCCCCTTTCGATCGAAACGAATCACATGATCGACCGCATCGTGATCGGCCAGGATCGGGTAGCTTAAGGGGGCCGTTATCCAGTGTATGCGTGCATCAAGCCGCTGTTTCAGCACAATGGCCAAAGGGAGGGTATTGATTACATCGCCCAATGCGCCCAATTTTACGATCAGGATATCCATATCTGCTCAGGCGCCTTTCGCATTGTCATCATCTGCGTTGATATCCAGCACTTCTTCTATCCGGTCGAGAACAAACCGCTGCCATCGCGCCTCATCTTTTCCGAAGTCAATTTCAACCCCCATCACAATCAGATCGACAGGGATGGAGATCGTTGCAGGTAGTCGAACATAATCCTTATCAGTGGTCACCAACGCACGGCAACCGGCTTCATGGGCGCTTCGTACCACCGATTCGATATCCTTACGATCGTAGAAATGGTGATCGGGGAAATGCATAGTTCCCGCCACCTGGGCTCCCATCCGTTTGATGGCAGAGAAGAAAGCATCATTATTGGCCAAAGCGGAGAAGGCAAAGAGGTGCCTTCCGGCAATCGTTGCAGTGGAAGTGGTTGTGTTGTGATGTGACGAATCGATAGCATGAATCGCTTTCTTGCACAAAGCCGGCAGGACAAAACGCTGAACGGTTTTATGGGTACTGTGAAAAACAGGTTTACGCGAGATGATGCGGGATAACTCAGGATTTGGACTGCTTCCGGTATGCCGGCTGCGTGTGAAGATGACAGCATCGGCACGCGCCAGAGCCGATATGGGTTCTCTCAACGGGCCACGGGGAAGTAAATGGCCGTTGCCGATCGGATCTTCCGCATCCATCAAGACCAGATTCAAATCCCTTCCTAAACGTTGGTGCTGGAAGGCGTCATCCAAGAGAATGAGATCGGGAGAAAAACGCCGGATACCCGCTGTCGCCGTTTCAAGCCTATTTTTTCCCACCATTACCGGTACCTTTCCGAGCAGACAAGCCATCAGGAAGGGTTCGTCGCCTGCATCGCGGGCACCACGCAACAACCTTTCTCCATCACTGACAATCGCCCCGGCTTTTTCTCCTTGGCTTTTATACCCCCTGCTCACAATCAGCACTTTAAATCCAAGCGACGTCAACAATTTTGCCAAATGAACGGTCATAGGGGTTTTGCCTGTTCCGCCGGCCGTCAGATTTCCAATTGAGATCACCGGCCGATCCACACATCCGACAGACAACCCTCCTCTGGCATAGAGCATATTTCGAGTTCCTATAGCGATGCCGTAGAGAAGTGACCCGCCATAGAGCAAAGTTGCCAGGGAAACAGCAGGGAAACGCCGATGAGCGGTGACTACCTCGGTGGCCTTCTCCTCCAGTTTTTGTAATTGACGATTCAGATTCATTTATAACGCCATCTCGGCATGGTAAAAAGAATGAAGACAATGAATTTTGATCGGTGTCCTTATAGCATGTCAGTCGGCATTGATGAGAAGATACCCGGCTGCACAAACGGAGATAAAATTGACTCCCCAGGCGGCGACCACAGGTGGCAGTTTTCCGGCATAACCCAGTGAGAGGCAAAAGCTAAACACGATCCAGTAAAGAAACGCAAGGCCCAAACCATAGACCACGCTTCCCGCCACAGCCTCCTTGATGGTGCCCCGGGCGGCCAGACCGGCGCCAATCAAGGTCATGATGAGAGAGATGACTGGAAATGCCACTTTGGCATGCCAATCCACACGGTAGTGGGTGGCGTCATACCCCTCCGACTCGACCTTTCTGATATACTTATAGAGCTGAGCGATATTCATTGCTTCGGGTTTGGGGGCTGCCTGAACGAGGTCCTCTGGCGCAAAGCCCAACTCGAACTCCATTTGTTCGAATGGTTGGATAGTGAACCGGTCGCTGCGTCTTTGTAAGAGCCCTTTGGTGAGTGTCCACTTCCCATCATTAAAGAGACCCGTTTTGGCATCGACACGCTCCATCAGTTTGAAATTCGTGTCAAAACGATGAATGGTAATACCTTTGGCCACCTGAGTGCCAGGCTCGAAATATTTCACATGCAGGATCGTGTCATCCCCTTTAAGCCAGATATCGCTGCGATGGACCGTGGCCGTTCGACGCCCCTTGACCTCTTCCAACCATATCCGATCCGCTTGTGAAATGGTGAGGGGCATCACCGCTTCTGCGATGAAAAAGACGAAAAAAGTAGCGGCGGCACCACATCCTATGATGGGCCCCATAAGCGATAAGAGGTTAACGCCGCTTGCCCGCATGGCCATAAGTTCATTGTTTTTCGCCATCAGACCAAATGTGATGATGACGGCCAATAGGATGCCCACCGGCGTAATCTGGACCAATATCAGCGGAAGCTTGTAGATGAAGAACTGAAATGCACGATACAACGGAAGACCGGCCTCTATGAAATTATCGATCTTCTCGATGAAATCGACCGTCAAGTAGATGCCCGTAACGACCATCAATATGATGCCAAACGATTTGCCGATCTCTTTTGTAATATAGCGTCCGAATATTGTCATAACGTTTCGATATGGGTAGAACTGCCCCTGATAGGAGGTTCAATTGGAGACGTCACGGTTGAGGCCGTGAGAAACGCTGTCGCAACTCTTTGATAAATTTTGGCATATCTATTTGCAACAATGGCTTTTCATTATTCGCCCTCACAAGCAACATCAAACCAATGGCCAAAATAACGATGTTGGGAGTCCACATCCCCACGGCCGGAGGGTAGATCCCGGATTCACCCAACACCCAACCAATGGACAACATGACATAATAGAGAAGGAAAAAGAAGAGCCCAAGCCCAATTCCATATGCCCTCTTTGAAGTACGCGCCCTTATCCCTAAGGGCATGGCCAGCACGGCCATGGCCAGACACGCACCCGGCAGGGAGAACTTCCGATGCCACTCCTTAAGGGCCTTGTAGTAGTCACCGTCCTTTTTCTTGGAGGATCGGATCGTTTGCCGCAATTTGGACAAACTCATCTCCCGCACATGCTCTTTGGCCTTATCGGAGGATTGCAAACTGCCGCTGGCATCCAACCTCAAATCATAGGTTTCAAATTGAATCTCGTTGGCCTGGTTTTGAGCCAGATCGACCTGATGAATCGCCCCATTGAAAAGCCTGAGGTTGGCCACCGCCTGTTCCGGATCGTATGTCAGCTGCCCTCTCGGAGCAAGGACCGTGCTTTTCAACTTTTCGGACCGCCTGTCCTCAATAAAAACATCCGAAAGCTCCTTGGTATGCTTATCGATATCATTGATATAAATGACGACGCCTTTATACATGTCGATAAATTGTCTGGGTTTAAGCCCCACTTCCACATGCGACGAGGCCACATCGTATAGAAGCCGCTTGGATGCTTTACGCCCGGCTGGCAGTGCGAAGATGCCCATATAGGCGGTGAGCAGTGCGCCGATCAACCCGAAAATCAATACCGGAGGGAGCAGACGATTAAGATGAACTCCGCTGGCTTTCAGGGCCACAATCTCCATATCTCCGGACATTCTCAAGAAGGAGATCAAAACTGCGATCATGACCGACATTGGAATGGTGAATTGTAGAAAATAGGGTGTGGTGTAAAGCAGCAATAGACCGACGGTCGACATACCGATCTGAAAATTGACAACATAGTTGGCAATATCGGGAAGCTGCATCATTAAAAAAACAAAAGAAAAGAAGGTTAGACTGATGCCAAACGGCGGCAAAAACTCTTTGAAAATATAGCGTTGAATAATCATAGGCACTCTATCTGATTGCAGTATTGGCCGAGCCATCCTATGAACAGGAGAGCATTATGTCAATTTTCAAATTGGCACCCTGTTCGACATGGCTTATAGAGAAAAGTTGGCCTTGACACAACCCATCAAATAGGTTAGCAATTTCTGTTTAATCGATAAGTGAGATGGAGATAGAATCTCGAAATAACGGGTGCGATGTTTTCATACAAACATCGAATAGCCCGTTTTCTACATATAGAGGCGCTGATATGGGAAATTCTGAAACAGCAACCGTTATCGAGCAGCGAAAAAGCAAACTGGAAACGTTACGCAAAGAAGGTATCAATCCCTTTCCAAGCGGTTTTCGAGTCGAACATACTGTCAGTCAGGTACAAGAGGCCGTGGCGGCCAATGATGCTGAAGCTTTGGGTGAGATGCAGTTCACCGTTGCCGGTCGCATGATCGCCATCAACAGATTCGGAAAGTCGGCGTTTGTTCGTTTCCGGGACCGAAGTGGTCAGATGCAGGCCTATATCCGCAAGGATAAGGTCGGATCGGATGCCTACGCACTCTTCAAGCGGTTCGATATTGGTGATTTTGTGGGGTTGACCGGAACCGTTTTTCAAACCAAGACTGGTGAATGGACGCTGTTGGCGTCCCATATTGCGCTGTTGAGCAAAGCGGTTCGGCCATTGCCGGAGAAATTTCATGGCTTGAAAGACCCTGAAAAGCGGTATCGCCGTCGCTATGTGGACTTGATCATGAATGCCGATGTGCGCCGCATCTTTGTAACCCGCAGCAAGGCCATCCAGTCCATCCGCCGGTTTTTCCTGGAGCAGGATTTCCTGGAGGTCGAAACCCCGATGATGCAGCCCATTGCCGGCGGGGCGGAAGCGGCGCCTTTTGTCACCCACCACAACGCCCTGGACATGGATCTCTACCTGCGTATTGCCCCCGAACTCTATCTGAAAAGACTTGTGGTCGGCGGCTTTGAACGCGTGTTTGAAATCAACCGCAATTTCCGCAACGAAGGCGTCTCCACACAACACAATCCCGAATTCACCATGCTCGAGTTCTACCAAGCCTATGCAACCTATCACCATCTTATGGATGTGACCGAATCCCTGTTCGCCCGATTGGCAGAGGAGATATCGGGATCTTCCGCCATTTCGTATCAAGGAAACACCATCGATTTACAAAGCCCATGGCGCCGCATGACCATGACCGACTCTCTCGAGCAGTTGGGGGGAGTGGACCGTAAACTGCTCGGCGACCGTCAAGGGCTGATCGATTTTGCCACTGCCAAGGGCGTCCCGTTGACCAAAACCCGATCGGTAGGCAAAATCATCACCAAGCTCTTCGAGGCCCTGGTGGAGCCCCAGCTGATCCAACCCACATTCATCACCGGATATCCGGTGGAGGTCTCGCCCTTGTCGCGACGGAGTGATACCGAAGAGGGGCTCACCGAGCGCTTCGAACTGTTTATCGCCGGATTTGAAATCGCCAACGGGTTCTCGGAGCTCAATGACCCCGACGACCAGCGTAGTCGTTTCCTTGAACAGGTTCAAGACCGACAGGAGGGAAATGAAGAGGCGCATCTCATGGATGAGGATTACATCGAGGCGTTGGAGTATGGCATGCCCCCCACCGCAGGAGAAGGGATCGGGATCGACCGTTTGACCATGCTCATGACAGATGCCCCATCCATTCGGGAGGTTATCCTTTTTCCCCACATGAAGCCAAGGGGTGTGTAACCCGCGTCGAACGCCCTTTGGGGCCATTTCACAACTTGCAGGGGATGCTGATATGCCAGTCAAGGGCATAATGCGTTTCGAACTATTCATCAGCCGGCGCTACTTTAAATCCAAACCCAAAGGTACACTTCTGTCGTTGATCAGCCTTTTGTCCATCGCCGGAGTGACGATAGGTGTGACCGCCCTTATCGTGGTGATCGGTGTGATGGCCGGATTCGAAACAGACCTTAAAACCCGGATCATGGGAATTGAGCCTCATCTCGTGATTGACCGCAACGGAGAAGCGATTGCGGGCTATGAGAAAGTGGTCACCCTGGCCGAATCGATCCCAGGTGTTCAGGCGGCATGGCCATTGGAGGAACTGCAGGTCATGCTCAAATCGGATGCCCGCGTAGCCATCGCCGTTATCAAAGGGGTCGACCCGGTCGCTGCCGGCAAAGGCCTTAAGCTGGAGCAATTGAGCGTACTCAATGTTCCACATGGCCCCAGCGAACGATTGCAGAACAGATCTCAGCTGCCTCCACTGATCATGGGCCGGGATTTGGCTCGTAATCTTGGCCTGCTTAAGGGCGAGAGTCTGTTCGTCATATCCCCGCGCGGTAGACTGGCACCTGTGGGTTTTGTTCCTTATATGAAACGGTTTGTCCTATCGGATGTTTTCCGTACCGGGATGTATGAGTATGATGGCAGTTTGGCCTTTATAAGGCTGCACGATGCCCAGGCGTTGGCACAATCCAGAGGATCGGTGAGTGCCGTCGAAGTGCGCGTAGACAAGGCCCTTCAAAGCTTGACCATTAAAGAGAAGCTGGCCGCCCGGCTTGACAGCGGATTTCGCATGCGCGACTGGTCGCAATTGAACAAAAACCTCTTTTCCGCACTGAAACTTGAAAAAGCGGCTATGTTTATCACGCTGACCCTTATCACCCTTGTGGCCACTTTCAGCATCACCAGTTCGCTGGTTATGATGGTGATGGAGAAGATAAAAGATATAGCGATATTAAGAACGTTGGGCGCCACGAGCACAAGCATCAGAAGAATCTTCGTCTTCCAGGGCATGCTCATCGGTATTATCGGTACGGTGTCGGGCGTCCTCCTTGGTGTCATTTTATGCTATCTGCAGAGCAGCTACGGCCTGATATCCCTTCCTGGGGATGTTTATTACATCACCGCACTTCCGGTGGATCTAAAGACCTTGGATGTGGTTCTCGTGTCGATTTCGGCCCTGACAATCAGTTTCCTGGCAACCCTCTACCCCGCACGACAGGCATCGCGGCTTCATCCGGTTGAGGCGATTCGGTATGGATGATCGACGAAACAACTCCCCCTCGACCTGCCCCTCCACCCGGGAGAATTCAGATGTACTTTTGTCGGCCTGTGGCTTGAGCAAAAGTTTTCAGAGCAGCAAAGCAAAGCTTGGGGTGCTCGACAATCTGGATCTGACGCTATCGAGAAACGAAACCATCGCTATCGTCGGGGCGTCGGGTATCGGCAAATCAACACTGCTGCATATCCTCGGGACTTTGGATCGTCCCGATAAGGGCAGTCTGTTTTTCCAGGGAGAAGATGTTTTCCAATACAACGAGCAGCGACTTGCAAAATTCCGCAACCAGACCATGGGGTTTGTTTTTCAGTTCCACCACCTTCTGCCCGAATTTACAGCATTGGAGAACACATTGATGCCGGCGCTGATTCAAGGTGTGGAGAAGCGACGAGCAGAACAGATGGCGGACGCCATCCTAACACGTGTCGGCCTCTCCGGTCGTTTGCACCACAAAGCGACAGATCTATCCGGCGGAGAGCAGCAGCGCGTTGCCCTGGCCCGCGCTCTGGTGCTTAGCCCTTCGATAATATTTGCTGATGAACCGACCGGCAATCTGGACAAAAAGAACAGCGAACAGATCCATGAGCTTTTGCTCGAGTTGAACCGTGAAATGGGAATGGCACTGGTTGTCGTAACACACAACATGGAATTGGCCGATGTGATGGCCCGCCAGGCCACTATCGTAGACGGACGGCTGGCGTATATTTAATACCTCTGCCGTATCAATTGACGGGTTATCAGGCGATCCGATGACCACTTTGAAAAGGTTGATTTTCTTGAACAGAGCACTCTGGTTTGCCTTATTAGTTGTCGCCCTCTCCTGCCCCCACAACGCCCTGACGGCGGACGACACATCACCAACCGTCCTGGTGATGCCCTTGCGCATTAACGCTGACGCAAATGTTGCCTACCTGAGCAGTCAAATCGCAACGGTTCTGGCCGGCCAACTCGAAAAAGAGGGGGCGGCAGCCGTTACACCAGAGGAGGCGAATCGGGACGCAGCCTTGTCTGCGGTG
Source organism: uncultured Desulfatitalea sp. (assembly GCA_963668675.2). GTDB lineage: Bacteria > Desulfobacterota > Desulfobacteria > Desulfobacterales > Desulfosarcinaceae > Desulfatitalea. Next base: position 1,454,316 of record CAXXMB010000001.1, read on the forward strand.
AAGGAGGGCCAGGAGAAGATCAAGGAGATAGCGCATACCTATGGCGCCGACCAGGTTGTTTGGGGCAGCTTCACCTTGATCGGAAACGATTTCAGTTTAGACATGCAATTGATGGAAGTTGCTGCGGATTCAACGCCCAAAAGATTCTTCTCCCAGGGTCGCAATCTGGAAAACCTGATTACCGTCACCAATGAACTGGCCGGTCAAATCGGCCTGAAGCTGTTTCGGCGCCAACTGGTAAGTGACGTGAGCATTGAAGGACAACAACGCATCGAATCTGATGCCATTTTACGCGTCATCAAAACAAAAAGCGGAAGCGTCTTTAAATCATCCGCTTTATCGGCGGATCTGCGCGCTATCTACGCCATGGGCTACTTCGATGATGTTAAGGTCGAAGCGCATCCGGATGGAAACGGCAAACGCGTCGTTTTTCACGTCAAGGAGAAACCGACCATCAGGCGTGTCCAATTAAAAGGCAACTCCTATATCGAGGAGGAAGATATTACGGAGAACCTGACCATCAGTACCGGCGCGATACTGAATATTTACAAGATACGCAGCAATATCGATCAGATTGAATCCCTTTATAAGGAGAAAAACTATCATAAAGTCCATGTCGACTACGAGATAGAACCGCTAAGCAACAACCAGGCGGACCTGACTTTCATCATCGACGAAGGCCCCAAGCTCTATGTGACCGACATCGTTTTCGATGGCAACAAGGCGTTCACGGGCAAGGCGTTGAGTAAGGAGATGGACCTTTCCGAGAAAGGCATCTTTTACTGGCTCACCTCTTCCGGCGATCTTGATCGGGTGACTCTGGATCAGGATATTGCCCGCTTGAAAGCGTTTTACAGCAACAGCGGCTATATCAACGTCCGCATCGGCGATCCAAAAGTGGATATTCAGGAGAAGGGCATCCGTATCACCATCAAAATCGACGAGGGTGAGCGGTATAAAGTGGGCCGGGTGGATGTGGCCGGCGACTTGATTGTCCCCAAAGAGGAGTTGCTGCAGCAGCTCGATATCACCGTGGAGGAGTATCTCAACAGGGATAAAGTGAGAAGCGACACGCTGAAACTTACCGATTTTTATTCTGACTACGGTTACGCCTATGCCGATGTTTCCCCGGCCATCGACCAGGACCAGAAGACGTTGGTGGCCAATATCACCTTTAAAATCAAAAAAGGTGAACAGGTCTATTTTGAAAAGATCCTCATCAATGGCAATACCATCACCAGAGACAAGGTGATCCGTCGGGAATTGCATGTCCACGAACAGGGGCTATTCAGCGGCAAAGCCCTGAAGCGAAGCATCCGAAACCTCTATCGACTCGACTATTTTGAGGATATCAAGGTCGACACCATACGCGGCAGCGCCGACGACAAGATGATTCTCAAACTGGACGTCACCGAAAAACCCACCGGCGCCTTCAGTTTCGGCGCAGGCTACAGCTCCGAAGAGGAGGTGTTTCTCACCGGTTCGGTCTCCAAACGCAACTTTCTCGGCCACGGGCAGACGCTCAACCTTTCAGGCCAATATGGCAAGCGGACCACCAACTTTGTATTGAGCTTCTCCGAGCCCTACATCATGGACACACTTTTGAAGGGCAGCGTCAAGGCATATAATCAAAATAAAGAGTACGACGAATATGATCGCGACAGCAAAGGCGGTGGGATCACATTCGGCTATACGGTTTTCGACTACACGAATCTCTATTGGGGATACAACCTTGATCAGAGCGATATCAACATTTACGAGGAAGATCGGACGGTGGTATCCGACAACATCAAAGAGCTCGAGGGAGACAACCTGACCAGCAGCACTAACCTCAGCCTGGTATACGACTCCCGTGATCGGACTTTCAACACCACGGAAGGGTCCAAGCATCTGGTCTCATTTGAGTATGCCGGTCTTGGCGGCGACATAGGATTCAACAAGTATGTGGGGCAAACCATGTGGTATTTCCCACTGATCAAACCGGTAATCGGTTTTGCCAACGCCAAAATCGGATTTGTACACAAAAACAGCGACTCTAAGCTGCTGCCGGATTATGAAAAATTCTACTTAGGAGGCATCAACTCCCTGCGCGGTTTCGGATACCGGGGCGTCAGCCTGACGGAAATCAACGAGGACGGCGTAGAGGTCGATATCGGGGCTGAAAAAATGGTCCAGTTCAACTTAGAGATCATCTTCCCCATCGTGGCCGATGCGGGTGTCAACGGTGTGCTCTTCTACGACACCGGCAACGTCTACGATGGCAACATCGACCTGACCGACATGCGCGAAAGTGCGGGGGTGGGTATTCGATGGAACTCCCCGTTCGCCCCCATACGTCTGGAGTATGGATGGATACTGGATCGGCGGGAAGGAGAGCAGGCCGGAGACTGGGAATTCACCTTGGGGGGATCTTTTTAGGGCATTCTCCATCAGTTGCGGCGATACAAGGAGCGACTGTTTGCCATCGATCCGGATTTGAGCTAATGATGGCAGTAACATCTATAGAAACAAATTGCATTTGAGATCCGCATCGGCAAATCGTCTATCAACGTATACCCAATGCCGAATGTGGATTCAAAAAATGACCTGAGAAAACTTAGCTGTGGAGGTACCATGCGAATTCGTAAATCCGTGATAGTGACGATGGCCATCTTTGCTTTTCTTTTGACCAATGGTGCGACATCCGGCTTTTGCGCCGATGTTGCCAAAATCGGAACGATCAATTTTCAAAAAATCTTTGAAAATTCAAATGGCGGCAAGGCGGTCAAAGCGCTGATCAATACGGAGGGGCAGCGCATGGAGCAGGACCTCCAACAGAAGGGTGAAGAGATAAAGGCGTTGGAGAGCCGCCTTGGAAAAGACGCCGGCATTATGAGCAAAGAGGCCCGCGAGGAACTCAAATGGGAACTGGATCGCAAGATTGCAGATGTCAAAGCCCTGAAAAAAAAGTATGACAGGAAAATACAGGAGATGCAGGTCCGATTGGTCAATGATGTGCGCCAGAAGGTCCTTGACCTGATCCAATCCTACGGCAAAAAAGAGGGTTATCTATTGATCGTCGAACATATCAGCGTCGTTTACGCCCCGGGCAACCTCGATATAACCGATGTCATTATCAAACTCTATAATGAGCAGTATGCCAAACGTGGAAAACAGAATCAGGGTCCCAAAGGGTAGCGAACAATGCGGATGAGCTTAAGTGAAATCTCGCAACTGGTCCAGGGGCATCTCATAGGCGATCCAGATTGCATCATTGAAGGCGTGGGGCCAATCAGCGAGGCCCAAAAGGGCGATATCAGTTTTGCCGAGAAGGGCGAGGCCCTCAAGCAGCTGGATCGCACCAACGCGACTGCAGCTCTTGTACCGCGCAGGGTCACTGAAGCGCCCATCCCTATCGTACAAGTAGACAACCCACGTAACGCTTTTGCCAAGTTACTAAGACATTTCCATCCCTTGCGAAAACCGCAACCAGGTGTCCATCCGACGGCCTCGATCGGCGACAACTGCCGATTGGGCAGGGGCGTATCGATCGGAGCCGGAACAGTCGTTGGAAACAACGTCACTCTGGCCGATGGTGTTGTCCTGTTTCCCTTGGTGGTTATAGGTGATGACGTTACAATCGGGCGGGAAAGCTACATCTACCCCCATGTGTCGATACTTGAACGCTGCCGCATCGGCCGACGCGTGATTATCCATGCCGGAACCGTCATCGGAAGTGACGGTTTCGGTTTTGTGCAGGAAGCCGGCCAAAACAAGAAAATTCCACAGATCGGCTTCGTTCAAATTGATGACGATGTGGAGATCGGTGCCGCAAATACCATCGATAGGGCCACTTTCGGCAAAACGTGGCTTCAGAAAGGGGTAAAGACGGACAACCAGGTCCACATCGCCCACAATGTGGTGGTAGGTGAGCACACCCTGCTTCTTGCCCAATTGGGTATCTCGGGCAGTACGACTATTGGGCATCATACCATCATCGCGGGCCAGGCAGGTATTTCGGACCATATAACCATAGGCAATGGGGTTATGGTCGGAGGTCAGACAGGAGTAGGGCAATCGATACCTGATGGCAAAATCGTATCCGGCGGCTCAGCCGGTATGGACCACAAGATATGGCTGCGGCTACAAAGGGTCCTGCCCAGGCTTCCGGATATTCACAAGCAGATAGGAAAAATGAAGAAGAGAATTGCGGAACTTGAAAAGAAGGCCACGGAAAAACCATAGTCCTCCTATCGAATACACAGCTCCATAGCAAAACCACATCAAAGGAATAAAAAATGGACAATCCGATAGATATCAATCGAATCCTTGACTTTCTCCCCCACCGATACCCTTTTCTGCTGGTCGATCGGGTCCTTGATTGGGTGCCGAACAAAAAAATTTCGGCACTGAAGAATGTCACCATCAACGAACCGTTTTTCCAGGGCCATTTCCCGGGCGCCCCTATTATGCCGGGTGTATTGATCGTTGAGGCGCTGGCCCAAGCTGGCGGGGTGCTCTTCATGTCTAATCGAGATAAAATATCCGACAATACCCTTATGTACTTCATGGGATTGGACAAGGTTAAATTCAGAAAACAGGTGATCCCTGGGGATCAACTTATTCTTGACGTCGAAATCATTAAACAGCGCGCTAAGGTGATCAAATTGGCGGGCGTCGCAAAGGTCGACGGCCAAGTTGCGGCTGAAGCAGAATTAATGGCAACTTTCGAGGAAAAATAAAATGATTCATCCGACTGCAATAATTAGCGATAAAGCCCATATCGGCACCGATGTCAGCGTAGGGCCATACTCAGTGATCGGCGACAATGTCACCATTGGACAGGGAACTCGAATCTCAGCGCATGTGGTTATCGATCCCTATGTGGAGATCGGCGCTAACTGTATAATCTTTCAATTTGCCGCAATAGGGGCACAACCCCAGGCACTTAAATTCAAGGATGAGGAGACCTGGGTAAAAATTGGAGATGGGTGCTTGATCCGTGAGTTTGTCACAATCCATCGGGGTACCGGCAGTGGAGGCGGCATTACGCAAGTCGGGGATAATTGCCTCTTGATGAATTATGCCCACGTAGCCCACGACTGCAAAGTGGGCAACAGTGTCATCATGTCGAACAACGCAACCCTGGCCGGCCATATTGCCATCGAAGACCATGCTATTCTGGGCGGCCTGGTGGCTATCCACCAGTTCGTTCGTATTGGGGAATACGCCTACATCGGAGGGAAAGCAGCCGTTGTCAAAGATATTCCCCCTTTTGTGATTGCCTCGGGTGACCGTGCGAAGCTGCATGGCCTGAACAAAGTGGGGTTGCAGCGGCACGGTTTCTCCCCCCTTGCGGTAACCCAGCTCAAGAAAGCCTATCGACTCATCTTCCGCTTCGGATTGACCTTGAACGAGGCCATCGAACGCGTTGAAGCAGAGGTAGAGCCGCTGCCCGAAGTTAAAAAACTTATCGCCTTTATCAAATCATCAGAGCGCGGCATTACCCGATAAGGGGCTGCAATCGAGCAAGCCAATGAGACAAAAAATCGGCTTAATCGCCGGCAACGGCCAATTTCCGCTGCTCATCGCCCAAGCCGCCCGAAGCAAGGGATGGGAGGTGTGTGCGGTCGGGTACCAGGGTGAAACCGACCCTCAGTTAGCTGACCATGTGACTGTCCTTGAGTGGCTCTATCTGGGGCAGATCAAAAAAATGATCAAATTCTTCCGTGGCAACGGCATCAAAGATGCGGTCATGATCGGAGGGGTGACCAAAACCAAAATGTTTACCAATGTCCGACCCGACACGAAGGCCATCAGCCTTATAGCCGGTATGCGCCATACGCACGATGACGCCATTTTGAGGGCGTTTGCCGATCTCCTTGAAAAGGAGGGCATTCGTATCCATGCTTCGACCTTTCTGTTACCCGAACTGCTTGCCCCGGCAGGTATCTGGACTCGGCGAAAACCGTCTCGCTCGGAACTCGAAGACATACGCCTGGGATGGAAGATTGCCAAAGAGATCGGAAGGTTGGATATTGGCCAGTGTGTGGTGGTGGCGGGTGGCACCATATTGGCTGTCGAAGCAATAGAGGGTACGGATGCGGCCATCACCCGCGGCGGTGCCCTGGCAAAGGGAGAGGCAATTGTCGTTAAGGTGTGCAAGCCCAATCAGGATACCCGCTTCGACATACCGGCGATCGGTCAGAATACGGTGGAGACCATGCACAAGGCAGAAATCAAATCCCTTGCGGTTGAGGCGGGCAAGGCCGTTGTGTTCGACCGGGATACGATGATCCAATATGCAAATCAGTGCGGCATGACCATCATCGCGCTCAGCGAAGAGGATGTCAAAAGAGCACGCACCCCCTGACCATTTTCATTAATACGAGCCCTGAATCCCATAACCCTTCAACACCTTCACAGTGGAACAGACACATGACTGCTAAAACAACACGATCTTCCGGCAATGGGGCCAAACTGCGCCTGGGCGTCGTAGGCGTTGGATATCTGGGAAAATTTCATGCTGAAAAGTATGCCCGAATGCCGGATGTGGAGTTGGTGGGTGTGGTCGACAGCAGTAAAAGTCAGGCTGACGAAATCGCAAAAAATCTGGGGACCCAGGCATTCTACGACCACAAGGAACTCATCGACCACCTGGATGCCGTCAGCATTGCTGTGCCTACTGAATATCACTACGAGGTCAGCAAGGATTTCCTTAATCACGATGTGGATGTCCTGATTGAAAAACCGATGACCTCTACATTGGAACAGGCGGATAAATTGTTAGCGTTGGCCGAACAGAGAGGCTGTATTATACAGGTCGGCCATCTGGAACGATACAACCCTGCGGTGGTTGCGCTACAGGACGTGGTCGACAGCCCCCGCTTCATCGAATCCCATCGACTGAGCATATTCAAGGAGCGCGGACTTGATGTGAGCGTCGTACTCGATTTGATGATCCATGACATCGACATCATCTTAAACTTCGTCCGCTCCAAAATTAAAAACATATATGCAGCGGGCGTTCCGGTAATATCGGACAATGCAGATATCGCCAATGCGCGCCTGGAATTTGAAAACGGCTGCATCGCCAATGTTACCGCCAGCCGTATCTCAATGAAAAACGAGCGTAAAATTAGAATGTTTCAAAAAAATGCCTACGTTTCGGTCGATTTTGCCAAGCGCGAAATCACTGTTGTTCATCCGGACGGCACACCGAATACAGGCATCATCCCCGGCATGACCGTGGATCAGCGCTGTTTTTCGCAAGCCGATGCCCTGGATGATGAGCTCAAATCGTTCGTCAAAGCGGTGATACAGCGCCAATCCCCTGAAGTCACAGGGCAAATGGGACGTGACGCACTGAAAATCGCGTTAAGCATCATGGATCAGATCAATCAAACCCGTGACCAACTCCTCAAATAGAGCAGTGCCCCAATGCTTGAAAAAGGTATGAAATCGATCGTAATGGTGGCTGGAGAGGCGTCAGGCGATGCCCACGGCGCCCATCTCGTCCAGGCGATACAAAAGTGCTGCGGACCGATATATGTGTGCGGAATGGGAGGCCACCGCATGCGTGATGCCGGCGCCAGGGTGTTGATCGATGCCAAAGAGGTGGCGGTTGTGGGCATTACCGAAGTGCTGTCCAAAACACCGCAAGTATTAAAAGCGATGTCACGGCTTAAAAAACTGCTGACCGGGCTGAAACCGGATCTGTTGATCCTGATCGATTTCCCCGAATTCAATCTGCACCTGGCTTCAAAGGCCAAAAAACTCGGTATTCCGGTACTATACTATATCAGCCCGCAGATTTGGGCATGGCGCGCCGGCCGTGTAAAAAAGATCAAAGCACGCGTCGATCACATGGCCGTCATTCTGCCTTTCGAGGCGTCCTTCTACCGGCAGCATGATGTCCCGGTCTCTTTTGTGGGGCACCCACTTATGGACTCGCCGACCGGGCAGGTTCCGGTTCGAAAGTGCACGGCACCGAGCCCTTCACCGATGGTGGCACTGCTTGCCGGATCTCGCGATCGAGAGGTGAGCTCCCTGTTGCCGGTGATGCTGAAGGCTTCCCAGCGTCTGCAAAAGCTGATTCCCTCGATGCGCATAATCATCTCCTGTGCCCACTCCATAGATACCGAACTGGTCAACGACATACTGGCAAATCATCCGGTGGAAAACGCGGAGATCTCCAATCAGGCAATCCATGACATGCTTCCCAAGTGCGACCTGGCCATTGTCGCTTCTGGTACAGTGACGCTGGAGACGGCGATCTGTGGCGTTCCCATGGTCATTACCTATACGGTTTCCCCTCTCAGCTACTGGCTCGGCAGAGCCCTGATCGATGTGGACCACATTGGATTGGTCAACCTGATCGCAGAAGATCGCATCATGCCAGAGTTGATTCAAAAAGAGGTATCTCCAGAGGCCATTTGTGAAACCGCGTTTGATATCATCTCCGATCCTGCCCGTTATATCGAAATGTGTGAAGCGCTTCTTGTCGTCAGGCAAAAGCTCGGACAATCCGGCGCTTCCGAAAAGGTGGCCGAAATTGCCCAAGGTCTAATGGGGGGCGCAGATGCTCTTTAGCAAGGATCAATCGAACCTTGGTTTGAAGTGGCGCCTGATCGGCCGGGCCGGCAAGATTTTGATCGATTTGATATTTTCCGCTTCGAAAATTGAGATCCAAGGGCGCAAACGAATTGAGGGACTCATTGCCTCGAAACGATACATCTTCGCTTTCTGGCATGGCCGTATCCTTTTGATCAGCTATGCCCACAAAGGATGGGATGCGGCAATACTGGTCAGCAACTCGGCCGACGGTGAAATTATCGCCCAAATTTTACAACGACAGGGGCATACGACGGTTCGCGGGTCGACTGGCAAAGGCGGCATGCGCGCAGTGGCAAGCATTCTTAGAGAGATGCGCACCAACAAAAGAGGCGGAGGCGTTGTCCCCGACGGTCCCCAGGGACCGCGCTATAAAGTTCAACCGGGGATCATTTACCTTTCTCAAAAGTGCGGATATCCCATCATACCGGTCACATATAGCGCACGGCATTGCCTGGTATTCAAAAGCTGGGATCGCTTTTTACTGCCACTGCCCGGCAGCCAGTGCCTCATCGTTTACGGTGAACCCGTCAGTGTGCCGCAAAACGCCAAAGCAGATCAGATAGAAAGATGCACAAAAAAACTCGAAGATGAGTTGATGCGCATTACCATAAAAGCGGATTCTCATTTCGGACACGCCATATCATAGTTTCCGGACAACTTTTAATGCGGCAGATCAAAGTCCAATATTGTGAATCACCATGTCGCACAAGCGGGCGCATCCAATTTGAAGTCTTCAGCGAGGGTAGCTGCTTTAAAAAAGAAGGCCCAGGTCATTGCACCGACCTGGGCCTGCACTGTTTCAAAGTTGGAACCGGAGATGATCAAAAAACGTAACGGGTGCCTTCCTTCACATTGCAGCGGGAGAAGCCTTTACACAGAGCAGCACCTAAGCAGCCGACAATCAACAAGCCGATCATGACTAAAACACGGTCGCTCCCCTTAAGTTCGGAGGTCGTTGCTGTTGAAATAAAGCAGCCAGAACTCCCCGCATCCGAAGGTGAATAGGTTGTTGAGGTGTCCGTGGATTGGCTGCTGCTGTAGCCCAAACCGGCCGGATCAACGATCACACCATTCTCGACACCATCCATGTCACCCATGCCACCGTCTTCTAACGTGAGGGTCACTGAGCGATGATCGGCACTGAAGACCGCTTCAGGGTAGGCTGTCCAGCCAAGATCGGGATCATACTTATACCACCGGGCATTTGAAGGAGCCGCCTGGGAAAAGTAGACCGTAATCGATGTTTCGGTTACCCCTTCAGGCAGATGGAGCTTAAAGCTGATGACACTGGTCAGGTTTTCCGGTTGATTTCCGGCCAGCGACATAGCACCGTTTAGACTCATGGCCTGTATGCCGAAGAGTTGAACATCATCATCGACGCGCTGGATGGAAATGTATGGATTTACAGGATCGTTTGAGCTGACCGACATCATGCCGTCCTGGAGTGTATCATCGTTACCGTCTTCATTCAGATCGATATAGGTAGAGACCTCCTGGGATTCCAGGATGCCATTTGCATTCAGATCGCCCGCCGCCTCATGATCAATGGTGGTGAAAGAGGTGTAGTCGGACCACTCTGACTCGCCGTTGTGCTCGTCATAGAAACGGACACGCCAGTAATAGGTGGCGTCCGGATCAAGAATGAGATCCCCAATGCTTATGCTGGTCAGGTGAATGGAGCTGACCTTCTCAAAAACGAGGCTGGTAAAGCTCTCTTCGGTACTGATCTGGAAATGGGTACCCGCATGCGCGTCGTTGTCAGGATCTGAAAATGCACCCGTGCTCAAGGTGGGATTCATCTCTACAATAGCTTGATGGTATGGTGCACTGTTGTGGGGTTTGTCGGGCACTGAGTTACCTGGCGCCTGTGAGGGATCGCTGCCGGCCTGATACTCATCCAAATTGGAAATGCCGTCGTTGTCCATATCCTGGCCGGCATCGTCAACCAATGGATCCAGTCCGTAGGCAGCTTCCCAGAGATCCGCCATTCCATCGCCATCATCATCGGTATCAGCGTTGTTGCCGAGTCCATCCGAATCGGTGTCGAGCCACTCGGAGGCGTCCTGTGGAAAGGCATCCGAGCTATCATTGACACCATCACCATCGCTATCCACGGAAATGACACTGGGCGTATATTCAACCTCGTTGGAATCACCGCTTTCATTCGTGCCGTCAAAAGCGCGAACGACGTAGTAGTAGGTTGTGCCTTCTGTCAAATCACTGAGGGTAGTAGTTGTTTCTTCGCCACTCCATGCATATGAGCTATAGTCATATGACTGTCCGGCTTCACGCTGATAAAGGCGGTAGCTGGCCGGGACCGGATCATTTGCATCCCACTGGAGGGTAACCTGGGCAGCTGATACAGCCAAGGGTAAGACAATTAATAGATAGTGGATGGCTACAAGAAAGATCTTGAGGTGAAATAGGTTTCTTTTTCTTTTCATAACATCTCCCGGTCAATCTGTCACCGTGCGATCGGCGGCTGTTCGAGAGATGTCGCCTTCGCCCGGCAACCCTGCTGCCGTATCCCGATTTTCGGGACTTAGGCCAGTGGCTTTGCGTCTCACCCTTTCGGATGATTTGCCTTTTTCGAGCTAAAAGTTAGAGAGCAATGGTACCGCAATATTCTGAGAAATATTAAAGCAAAATGTATGCCATACAGTCAAAAATACAAAGGACAGTTGATAACGCTATTTCCTCTATTTTTTTAGTTAGATACAAAAAAACTTGTTTAGCCGGTCTCAACCGGGGGATCTGCTTACATAATTTAACACACAGGTGGTATACGAATGAATACAGCTCAAATTATCAAACCCGGTTCTCTATGAAACTTAAGTTGCGTAATATTCAGAAATCGGGTCCATATCCCACGCTATTTTGGGATAGGTAATTTTCGTCGATGTCATTGCTATTTGCACTAATCGCATGAACTTTTTGCCGATGCTCTTTGACTTTCTGCGATTGAAACGAAACGCATACTCGTCAAGATAGTTTTGAAGATACTTGGGTTCGAAACGACCCTGAAACGTTCCACGGATAAGCCTTTTTACAAGAGACGTTACCAGATGAACACCATACAGGCTTTCGTTATCCTTGGAACTGCTTTGAATAGATCTTTCATGGTAAGTACCTTCAATAAAGTTGTACCCGCTCCATGAATCTGTGGCGATTGTGCTGCCGGATTGTACATTATTAAGGATGAACGTTTCTAATGAATAGGAGGAACAATCCAAGGCTACTTGCAGGCGAACACGACCCATTCGCTTTTTCACGTTTCATCTTTCTACCGCAATAGCTACGATTGTTTTGCCCTCAGCGCCGCGGCCCCTTTTGCCAGACTTTTGGCCGCCGATGAAAAATTCATCCACTTCAACGCGCCCGGATAGTTTACTACGCCCCTGGCGTATGGTGCATCGTCTGAGTTTTTGCAGCCAGGTCCAAGCTGTTCCATAGCTGCCAAAACCTAAAAGTTCTTTGAGATTAGTGGCATTGATCCCGGATTTTCGTGTGGTAAACCACCACATGGCCTTAAACCAATAAGTAATCGGGCTTTTTGTACTGTCCATAATGGTACCAGCGGTCAATGAATGTGTATGTTCACACTGAGTGCAGATATAAAGATTGCGTGCGCTGACCCAGCATTTAGTGTGACCGCATTTTTTGCAGGTAAATCCGTCGGGCCACTTTTGATCAAATAGATACTGGTAACATGCTTTAGGTTCAGAAAAACGTTGATCGAACTCAATCTCATTTTTAGGAAAATCTTCGGTAATCGTAAACTTTGTCATAACGGCCTCCTTTGTTGTTTTGAGGCTATTATAACAGTGGTGTGTGACAGATCCGGTCACACCTTAACGCAAACTTAAGTTTCATAGAGAACCGGGTTATCAAATTCCTATTGCTCAACATCTAAGGAGCATTGTTGGATCGCTTGAGCGTAAAAGAGAAGGTCGTCCCCTTTTCAACCGCTGTGTGGACATCCAAGCGACTCTCATAACCTTCCAAAATACGATGGACAATGGACAGGCCTAAACCAGTACCTTCCGATTTTGTTGTAAAAAACGGATCGAAAATGGTCTGAACCACCTCGTTCGGCATGCCACATCCATTGTCGATCACATGGATGCTAACCTCATTGTTCTTGATCGGAACAGTATGGATTTCAATCAGACCATCTCCGGAAACGGCTTCTGCAGCATTCAACATCAAATTCCAGAGAACCTGGCGCAGATGCGTAGAGTCCATCAACACTCTGATTCCTGGGGAGAGCGTTGTCTTTATATCAATTCGGCTGGCATGATTGGTATCCTTCTCGAACAAGTTGACCACATCCGATATGGCTTTTTCGAGATCGAGGATTTCCGGTTTACCGGCGGGCGGCCTGGCAAAAAATAAGAAATCGTTCACTAGGGTACCTAACCGATCGGTTTCCCGCACCACGATCTCCATCAAACGCTCGTGATCCGGATCGTAACGCATATCCTCCCTGAGAAGTTGTATGGATCCCACCAAAGAGGCAAGGGGATTTTTGATCTCATGGGCCAGACCGGCCGCCATCTCTCCCATGTAGGCCATCTTTTCGACCCTTTTAAGATTGGACTCCATGGCAGTCAGTTCTGCCTGGGTCTTCCGATTTTGCTCTGTCAGCAAACCACTCAAAACCGCAACAGCAAAACAAGCCACCGTTGTAATAAAAATCTTATAGGCAACGTAAGTCCCGTCCAGGCTGTTAGCACCACCTCCCCCAATGGCCGTTACATAAGGGATTGCAATGGCAAACTGCATCAGGACAAGTACAGCGTATTGTGCACTGCAGAACAGCGCAATTAAAAGGCCACCCCGAAGGTAGAGAATCATACTGCCGTAAATGATGACCACAAGGTAGAGAAAAGTAAACAGACTGAAGAACCCACCTGTGATCAAAACTATGAGAGATACAACGAAGGAGTCGATCGCGATTTGAATATAGGCAAATAATTCAGGACGTACTATTCTTGGTAAAAGCGTGGCATAAAGCAAAGAAAGAAGAAAAATCGCTGCTATGACCAGATAAATAATTGCAACTAATGGCTTGTCGGCCGAAATTCCCATGCGAAACTGGAATAGCACGGTGGTCCCTAAGAGCAGTGCGGTAAAAACCAGCCTCGAAAGCATCAGCCATCTTAACTTGGGATGAATGCTTTTTGTTAATATCGGTGATGGGTGAATGATCTGTCGAAATTGTGGCAAAGAATTAACACGCCTTATATGGGAATCAGGTTAAGCAAATAGAAACCTTATTAACATTATACCGTTTTTCTATTACATAGTTTCATTACCCAGTATCATGTTACATGTTTTGTGGCTATCTCTCGTTATTTTCGAAGAAAATACAAAGCGATTAGGATCAGAATTCTTGGCATTAAGGTACTATTTCTATATGTGTGTCAATCAGGACAACAAACTCCTATCAACCAATAGCTCCAGCCATTTTAAAAATGGGTAAGTACATGGCAACAATTAGCCCGCCGATGACAACACCTAAGAAAACGATCATCATAGGTTCAATCATGGCTGTCAAATTTTCAACCGCTTGGTCTACTTCTTCGTCATAAAAATCAGCGATTTTTTCCAGCATGGCATCTAAAGCACCCGTTGATTCACCAACAGCAATCATCTGGCAAACCATTGCGGGAAAGACACCACTGGCCTGAAGTGGATCAGCCATCGTTCGTCCTTCTGCGATACCAGTTCGAACCGAGTAAATGGCATTTTCAATTATTTTATTACCAGATGTTTTGGCGACGATATCCAAGGCATCCAAAATGGCTACACCACTTCCTAACATGGTCCCCATAGTTCGGGTGAATTTTGCTACAGCTACTTTTCTCAGGAGAATGCCAAATACAGGCAACTTTAAAATCGCAGCATCTACTACCAATTTACCTTTATTGGTTTTGTAGTACTGCCTAAATGCAATAGCAAAAAGAATTACTGCGCCTATAATAATATGAATTTTAGATTTTACGAACTCACTTATTGCAATGACTATTAGTGTCGGTGTTGGTAATGTGGAACCAAAATCAGCAAACATCTCCTGGAACACAGGTATAACAAATACTAAGATAATAGCGACAACAATGACGGCTACAGCGATAGTAATCGCCGGATAGACCATTGCACCCTTTACTTTGCGTTTAAGGGAAGCCGCCTTTTCCATATAGCCGGAGAGGCGCTTTAAAATCACATCCAGGATACCGCCGGCCTCACCAGCCGCGACCATGTTCACGAAAAGATTGTCGAACTGCTTGGGATATCGCTTTAGAGAGTCAGCCAGAGTGGAACCGCCCTCTACAGAGTCCTTGATCTGCTTCAGCATCTTTTTGAAGGTGGGGTTCTCCTGCTGGGACTGAAGGATGTCCATGCATTGGATGATGGGCAGGCCTGCATCGATCATGGTGGAAAATTGCCTCGCAAAGATGATGATGTCCTTCTCTTTGACTTTCGGCTGCATAAAAGCGACATTTTCAAACAGGTCTTTGGGCTTTTTCTTGACTTTGGTCGGGGCGATCCGTATTCGGTTCAGATGTGCACGCACTGCTTCCTCACTGGCGGCTTCCAGTTCCCCTTTTTGAGTCTGGTTATTTCGATTCTTCCCTTCCCACAAAAAAACCGGCATGGCGATCTCCAAAGCTATCTGTGCATTTTTAAGGCGTAAAAGAGAAGCGGCCTATCCCTTCGCTTCTCTTGTGTGCCAAATTATCGACGCACCACTTAAGCAAAGTTGCGGCCAGCAGCGACTGCTGCCGTGCTTTCATCTTTTTCTGCAACCCACATAGCCTGATATTGTTCATGATTTTGGTATCATAAACTGGTTCAAACAACAACAAATTTATTATTTGCCAATTCGCAATCCCCTGCGTTTTTAAGCACCTGTAGAATACAAGCAAAAACAATACCAGACAATCTCATCTCACATCCGTTCCACTCAACCTTCAAGAAGTCTGATAAAGAGACACGTCCATTCTATATGGCAGGTCGATTGTGCACGCCTCTATAGTCTACTTGTATCCTTATGGACAATGCCATGTTTCTTTATATTCTATAAACCCTTTTCATTAAATCCTCCCCCCATGAACAATCGCAGGTAGTGCTTGCCAAAAATGGCCCGATATGCAAAGGTTGGTATCACAGAACCACTTAAAAATATGAGGAATCCATGTCGTCACCGTGCCCTGCCAAACCGAAGAATACCATACCGGCAGACAATGATCTGACCATTATTACCACCCACATCAACGCAGACTTCGATGCGATGGCCTCGATGCTGGCAGCTCAAAAGCTCTACCCGGGCGCATTGGTTGTTTTTCCAGGATCTCAGGAGAAGAACCTGCGCAATTTCTTCATCCAATCCATGGTCTACCTCTTCAACCTCGCCGAAATAAAAGATATCGATTTTGATAGGGTCACGCGACTGGTGCTCGTCGACACGCGAAGTGCAGACCGAATTGGCAAACTGGCTCAAATACTCCACAACCCGGGCCTTGAGATCCACATCTACGATCACCATCCCATCAAAAGTGACGACATCTTCGGACAGCACGAAGTTCACCGCATCACCGGGGCAACGGCCACCATCCTTACGGAGCTGATCCAAACTCAGGATAAACACTTGACCGCCGAAGAGGCCACCATTATATGTTTGGGGATCTACGAAGACACCGGTGCATTCACCTTTCCTTCTACCACGGCTGAAGACCTCCAGGCCGCATCCTATCTGGTGGCTCAGGGGGCCAACATTAATGTGATTGCCAATCTCATTGCCCGCGAAATCAGCCCAGAACAGATTCAATACCTCAATGATCTGATTCAAGCCGCAACCCGCTATGTCATTGACGGCATAGAGATTGTCGTTACGACGGCAACCTTCGAACACTACCTGCCCGATTTCGCCTTCCTGATCCACAAAATGGTAAAAATGGAGGACATCAGCGCAGTTTTCGCATTGGCCATGATGGAAAACAAAGTCTATATCGTAGGACGCAGCAGGACCGAAGAGGTGGATGTCGGGGACATCATCAGCGCCATGGGAGGCGGCGGTCACCCATCAGCCGCGGCGGCCACGATTAAGGGCCAAACGCTGACCCAGGTCGAACAGACACTCTTAAAGGAGCTCAATAAGCGTGTCAAAGGCCAACGCCAGGCAAACCAGCTCATGTCGTCGCCCCCCATCTCCGTTAATGTCGACCTGACCTGTGAGGAGGCCAACAATACTCTGACCCGCTACAACATCAACGCCTTGCTGGTCACCTCCACAAATGATGGGCCATCCCGGCTGGTCGGATACATCACCCGGCAAGTGATCGAAAAGGCCATTTTCCACCACCTTGGAGACGTAGCGGTAAAAGAGTATATGAACACCGAACTGTTGACCGTCTCTCCAGAGGCCGACCTGCAAGAAGTTCAGGAAAAAATCATCGGTAACAAGCAGCGCATACTGCCTGTGACGGATAGCGATCAGGTTTTAGGCGTAATCACCCGAACCGACTTGCTGAACATGCTGGTCCAAAACCGTACCGGCAGAAACCGACCGCACGACCCATTCCAGCACGCATCGCAAAGACACACACGCAACATCACCAATTTCATGAATGAAAGACTGCCCGGTCGGGTCATGCAGTTGCTTCGGGATATCGGCCAGGTAGCAAACCAGTTGAACCATTCGGCCTTTGTCGTCGGAGGGTTTGTTCGCGATCTCTTCCTCTATCGCTCCAATGAGGATATCGATATTGTTGTCGAAGGCGATGGTATCGTATTTGCCAGGGCGTTTGCTGAAAAATTCGGCACACGGTTGCACACCCACAAAGTTTTTGGAACGGCAGTCATCATTTTCCCCGACGGATTCAAAATTGATGTCGCCACCTCCCGGATGGAGTATTACCGCTCTCCGGCGGCACTGCCCGATGTAGAGATGAGCTCGATCAAGCTGGATCTCTTCAGAAGGGACTTTACGATTAACACCCTGGCGATCCAACTGACCCCGGAGAAATTCGGCCAGCTGATCGACTTCTTTTCCGCCCAAAAAGACATTAAAGACAAGGCCATCCGGGTGCTGCACAACTTAAGCTTCGTCGAAGATCCCACCCGGGTGTTCAGGGCAATCCGTTTTGAACAACGCTTTGACTTCACCATTGGCAAACTTACGGCCAGCCTTATTGAAAATGCCGTCAAGATGGATTTTTTCGAACGGCTCAGCAGGCGGCGCGTATTTACGGAAATCCGCCTGATTCTGGAAGAAGAGAATCCGACCCCGGCCCTTGTGCGGATGCAGGATTTCGGTCTGCTCACCGTGATCCATCCGACGATTGTACTCAACAAAGAGCTCGTTGAGTTGCTCAACGCAGTCAAACGCGCCATTGCCTGGCACGACCTGCTCTTCACCGAAGAGCCCTATATGCGCTGGACGATCTTTTTCTTGGCCCTCCTTCGGTCATTTACCCCGGATGAATCACTTTCCATCTGCAAAAGGTTAGAACTGCCACCAAGGTATGAACGCCTTTTCTGTCAAGAGCGATTTGTTGCCCAGAACTGCTTGTACCAGATGGAGCTGCAGCTCCCCGATAGCGATAGCAAACTGTACCACCTGTTAAGCGGTCTGAAGACAGAATTGATATTGTACATGATCGCCGCGACACGTATAAAATTGGTGAAAAAAGCCATCTCGAAATACTATAACCGGCTGCGCAAAGTTGCACCGGCCATCGGAGGCAAAGAATTGATCGAAATGGGACTGCGCCCGGGTCCACTCTTCCGCGAGGTACTGAACGAACTGCTGGATGCAAAACTCAACGGGTTGGTTGAGACCCGCCCCGATGAAATCGAATTTGCACAACGGTGGGTCAGCCACAAGACTAACTCGACGTAAAAGACCGTCGGTAATTTCAGGCTTCGAACAATTTTCTTGATTCTATCCCTCCGAATAAGTAAAAATCGGCACTTTATGGGTTCAAGCCAACTCATATAACAATCCGGGTCAAAATGACCTTTGAACCGACTTGTAACGGCAAAATCGTCAGCCACGCGGGTTGTAGATTCCGGAACAAGAACTGTGCTGTGGAGACACCTTAAATGACTGTAAAAAAAAGAATTTTGAGTGGTATGCGCCCTACGGGTGCCTTGCATCTGGGCAACTATCTGGGGGCACTGGCCAACTGGGTCGAGATGCAGGATCAGTACGATTGCTTTTTCTTTGTGGCCGACTGGCACGCCTTGACGAGCGATTACGAAAATACAGAGGGATTGGAGACCTATGTCCATGAAATCCTTCTGGATTGGCTGAGTGCTGGGCTGTCTCCTGAAAAAAGCACCCTTTTCATCCAATCCAAGATACCGGAACACGCGGAGCTCTATCTGATTCTCTCTATGATTACACCAGTACCGTGGCTCGAACGCAATCCTACCTATAAAGATCAGATCCTGCAGCTTCAGAACAAAGACCTGTCCACCTTCGGCTTCTTGGGGTATCCTGTACTACAAGCTGCAGATATTATTATGTATAAGGCACAAGGCGTTCCGGTAGGCATAGACCAAGTACCTCATGTCGAAATTACCCGGGAAATTTCACGCCGTTTCAATTTCCTATACGGTCCGGTATTTCCCGAGCCGGAGGAGATCCTAACCGATACACCCAAAATTTTGGGCATCGACCGCCGTAAAATGAGCAAGAGTTACGGTAATGCCATCTACCTCTCCGACACACCGGAACAGATTCGCACCAAAGCGATGCAGATGGTCACCGACCCCCAACGGGCAAAACGCAGCGATCCTGGCAATCCGGATGTTTGCAATGTGTATGAGTTTCACAAGCTCTATACGGATGCCGAAACCACGAGTCAAATCGACTCCCAATGCCGTAATGCTGAAATCGGCTGTGTCGAGTGTAAAAAAATCATGGCTGAAAATTTGGTCCAGGCACTGGCGCCGATCTATGAAAAACGCAAATACTATGAAGCGCATCCGAAACTGGTTACGGAGATCATGGATCAGGGAAGCCTTAAAGCAAGAGAGGTCGCCCGTAGCACCATGCAGGAAGTTCGTGAGACAATTAAGATCAACTATTAACATTGCAAACGGCAAAACGTTTTGTACAAATAGTCTAAATCGGGCATTGATTTGGCTATCCTCAATTTAGGTCTATACAATGGATCGAAACGAACCGACCACAGCTGAAGATGACTACAAGGTAAAACTCGAAGACATATTCGAGGGACCCATGGATCTTCTGGTCCACTTGATCAGAAAACACAAAGTGGATATTTACGATATTCCCGTTGCCCTGATCACTGAGCAGTACCTGGCCTACCTTGAGTGGATGAAGCTATTAAATATAGACAATGTTGGTGATTTTCTGGTCATGGCCTCGACACTGGCTCAGATCAAATCACGCATGCTACTTCCCTCCCATGGCGATGAAGAGGATGAGGAGGATCCACGATTGGAGGTTGTACGTCCCCTAGCGGAATACCTGCAAATCAAATCGGCAGCCGAAGAGCTGGCCAATCGTAACATGCTGGGAGACAAAATCTTTACGCGACACGCCAAATCCATGGATTTTCTGAAGGATGATCAGGAGCTCGTCCAGGTCGGCCTCTTCGAGCTTATCGACGCTTTCCAGCGGATTCTACAGAAGGTGTCCAAGGAGCACACGGTTGACCTCTCGGCAGACACGGTATCGGTAAAGGACCGCATGAATGCCATTATCGATGAGTTGGAAAAGAGAGGCTCCATCGCCTTTCTGGAAATGTTTCCTGAAAATCCCCAGAGAATGGATATTATCGTCACCTTTCTGGCACTGCTGGAGTTGATGAAGTTGAACCTGGCAAGGGTCGCCCAACACACACAAAGCGGTACGATTCGAATCTTCTATCAATAACAGATCCAATATGGAAAACATAAAACATATCATCGAAAGCCTGTTGTTTGTCGCCGAAGATCCGCTGACCATCGAGAAGCTGCGTGCTATTATGGAAACGGTCGATGCCAAGGAGATTCGCGAGGCACTGCAAACGCTGTCGCAAGAGTATGATGAGCGTGGCGGCGGTTTTTTGCTGAGCGAAGTGGCCGGCGGCTGGCAAATACGCTCCCGTCCCGAATACCATGAGTGGATCAAAAGGATGCTGCAACCCTCTCCGCAGCGGCTGAGCAAAGCCGCCTTGGAGACCCTGGCGATCATCGCTTACAAGCAGCCGATCATTCGAGCGGACATCGAATTCATCCGGGGGGTGGATTGTGGCGGTGTATTGCGGCAACTCATGGAGCGCAAACTGATTCGCGTACTGGGACGAAAAGAGATTGCGGGACGCCCTCTCATCTATGCCACCACCAAGCTTTTCCTGGAGATGTTTGATCTTAAGAGCCTGAACGATCTGCCCACCCCCGCAGAGCTTGCCGAATTCGGTGCCAGCCTGGATATCCCGCCCACAGAAGCTGTCCCGGAAGAACCCCCTGCTTCTGAAATGCAAGAAGCGGCTGAAACAGTGTTGCCCGAAACAGGTGAAACGTCTCAGCCTGCCGAAGGGAAAAAGGAAGAATTCGAAAATGGGTTAGAGCCGCTGCCTGAGGAATCCGGCTCAGACCAATTGCCCCCCGACGAATCGGACGCTTCTTCGCAAATGCTCCAAGCGGATGAGGCTACGCCAACGGACGATCAAGAAGAAATAGCACCGCCCGAAGCGCATCGAATTGAGAAAAAGAATGCCTCTTCATCGGATCCGCACGACGATTCTCTTCGAAACAATGATTCGGAAGAAACAGAAAACACTTGACTTGAAAGAGCCGAAACCCTTATAAACTGCGAGTGTTGCGCTGGCTGCAAATAGAAGGCATTGCGGTCTGCACCTGAAAATTCGGGCGGTTAACTCAGTGGGAGAGTGCCACCTTCACACGGTGGAAGTCACTGGTTCAAATCCAGTACCGCCTACCAGCTCATCCCGGGCCAATATGCGATCAGCTTATCGGCCCTTTTTATTTAGGGATATTGAAATGCACGCGACCACACTCATCACCGGTGGCTGTAAAAGCGGAAAGAGCAATCACGCCCTGAAGCTGGCAGCGGATATGCATAGGCAACCGCAGACCTTTGTCGCGACCTGCACTCCCCAGGATGAGGAGATGCGGCAGCGCGTCCAGCGTCATCAGCAAGAGCGCGGTGCAGAGTGGAACACCCTGGAGGTACCGGTCAAATTGGCCGAAGCGCTCACTCGACACGGCAAGAAAGCAGGCGTCATGCTTGTGGATTGCCTGACCCTATGGATCAGCAATATGATGATGGAGGATGCGGATGACCAGACCGTTCAGCAAATGTGCAAAGAGGTCTGCAACGTTTTAATCGCCCCGCCCTGCCCGATTATTCTGGTCAGCAACGAAGTGGGCACCGGGATCGTACCGGAGAACCCGTTGGCCCGCCGCTACAGGGATCTGGCCGGTTGGACCAATCAGCAAATCGCCGCCGCCTGCCAAAGTGTCATATGGATGGTCGCCGGCATACCTGTAACCATCAAATCCTGACCGATCGGAAATGCGGGTCAGAGAGCGGATTTTGTCAATCCCATGTGGCGTAGCCTGATTTCAGCGATGCAGTTCCTGACCATCATCCCATTGGGATCGTCCCAACGCTTTGAAGCGCACAAGGCTCTTCCCCTCTTCCCGATCTGTGGTGTGATCATTGGCGGTATGCTCGCTGCGGTTGACTATCTGGGCGCCTTACTATGGCCCTACCAGGCAGTGGCGGTGGTAGACGTGGTTTTTCTTGCGGTCATTACCGGGGCCCTGCATCTGGATGGTTTGGCCGATACGGCAGATGGCCTCTATGGCCAGCACACAACCGAACGGGCCCTTGATATCATGAAAGACAGCCGTATTGGCGCCATGGGCCTGGTGGCCGTCGTGTGCTGTCTGGCTATAAAATGGGCAGGCCTGTCTTCATTTCAAACAGAGGTGCACCCCCTTCGCCCCTTATGGCTCTGCTTGGTTCCGGCCCTGTCACGATCCACTATCATATTCGCGGTACGCCTGCTGCCCTATGGTCGACCGAATGGAGGGACCGGCAGTCCTTTTTTCCAATACCCCTTGCGACACATCGATTATTGGCCCTTGGGGCTTCTGGCGATCATCATACTGGCGATGGATGCATGGGCTGCCGTGTGGATTGGCATTGGCCTTGCTTCACTGACCGCGGCACTTCTGCTGTACTATCGCATCAAAATCAACTGCATCACCGGTGATATGCTGGGCGCCATGATAGAGGTGACTGAATCCGGCCTCTTTTTACTGCTGGCCGCCTCCGGCCGTTTTTTGTAGCGATCTGAAAAAAGCAACAGAAGCGACAAACTGCCTAACGCGCTGACACACACAAGAACAGGGACCATGGAATCCGATACCCCCCTCACCTTTCCGGCACTTCCCCAGTCGTTCAAAAAACGCTTTCCATTCCGTCTAAGCGTGCCTTCATTTATCTATCCGGCCAACTATATCGACAATGCACGGATGCTGGCGCCCTTCATCGATGAGATCGAACTGCTGCTGTTTGAGAGCCACGAAAGCCATCTACCGCAAGCATCGGAAATCGATCAATTGGCCTCCATGGCCGTCGACCAGGAGATCTCTTACAATGTGCATCTACCCATCGATCTATACTTGGCAAGCGTCGACAACCATTCGCGCCAAAAGGCTGTCGACCGTTTGACAACAGCCATAGACCGGGTGCGTCCTCTCTCACCGACCACCTACACGTTGCATCTCCCATACAATGAAGCCGATACCCGTCCCGAAACCGTTGACAAATGGGCGGGGCGCAACCGTGAATGCCTTGATGAGATCCTGGCTGCAAGCAAAGTGCATCCCGGGCAGATCTCGATAGAGACCCTGGAGTACCCCCCTTTCTGGTTCGAAACAGTGGTCGCTGCGCTCGGACTTGCCGTATGCATCGACATCGGCCATATCATGCGTTATGGATACAACCTTGAAGAGGTCTGGCGCATCTTTGCCAATCGAACGACGATGATCCATCTGCACGGTGTTTATCAGGGCCAGGACCACCTTGCCCTGGCTCAAATGCCAACCGAAGGGAGAGCATTGATCAAGAGATGTTTGGGCAGCTACAGCGGTGCGCTCTCATTAGAGGTCTTCTCATTTGAACGCCTCAACGCGTCACTGCCCTGCCTGGCCCAGATATTCCCGCCCGATTCGGCAGCAGACATTTCAGGAAAAAAGGGGTGATTGGCCGATTTTATGAATGAGAACGCTCCCAAACAAAGAGTAGAGCTCCTTGCACCGGCCGGTAACATGGAGAAGTTGGAGGTGGTGCTGCACTATGGCGCCGATGCGGTCTACCTGGCCGGCAAACAGTTCAGCCTCCGCAACTTCTCAGCCAACTTTACACGAGCAGAGATTAAAGATGCCCTCGATATGGTGCACGACCACGGCGCCAAGGCCTATATCGCCGTCAACATATTCGCACGCAACGAAGACCTCGCTGCCGTCGAACACTTTTTGCGCGAACTGGCACCCCTGGATATCGACGGACTCATCGCCGCTGACCCGGCCATAGTGACCCTCTCTCGACGCATGATGCCCCGGATAGATATCCATCTCAGTACCCAGGCCAACACCACCAATTTGGCCGCCGCCCAATTCTGGCAGTCCCAGGGGGTGCGCCGCATCAATCTGGCCCGGGAACTCTCCCTGGTGGAAGTGAAAGAGATCGTCAACTCCTGCCCGGAAGTTGAGTTCGAAACCTTCGTACACGGCGCCATGTGCATCTCTTATTCAGGACGCTGCCTGCTGAGCAACTTCCTGGCCGACCGACCGAGTAACCAAGGCAAGTGCTGTCAGCCCTGCCGGTTTAAATATGCCGTGGTAGAGGAGAAGCGCCCGGGACAATACTATCCCGTTTCAGAAGATGAAAAAGGCACCTACATCTTCAACTCAAGAGATCTATGCATGATCGCCCACCTTCCGGATCTGATCCAAAGCGGCGTCCGTTCCTTGAAAATCGAGGGACGCATGAAGAGCATCCATTATGCTGCCACAACCGTTAAGATTTACCGCGAAGCCATCGACGCCTATTACGACGATCCGTCTCACTTCCGTCCATTGCCCCACTGGCAGCAGGAGCTGGACAAAGTTACCGGACGTGGATACTGCACCGGATTCTACCGGGAGGACCCCGATCAGACTGCCCCCTGCTACCATGCGCCGACCCCATCCGCCCACACCTTAGCCGCAAAAGTGTTGGCGGGCACCGGCCGGTTCACAGCTCTGGTTGACGTACGCAATCAGCTTCGAACGGGGGATAACATAGAGATCATGCAGACCGAAGGGCCTGCGATCGACGACACCATCAAAAAAATCTTCGATGTCCACGGGGATGAAGTTCAAATCGCCCAGCCAGGCAGCCAGGTCACCCTCCAGCTCACCTCCACTCAATGTCGCCACCTAGACATTATCAGGCGCTAAACGGTGGGGGGAGACAGGGGTGGATCTAATCTGTTTTTGAGGATAGAAGGGTCTTGGCTGTTTTCAGCGTGTGGTTGATCTGCTGGGTCAGATCGATCACATTTTCCAGCAGGGCAGCCACCTCTTCGAACTGGTGGGTGCGGAATTCAGAAGCCCACTTTTGGTAACTGAGAGCGTGTTCTTCATTATGATGCAGCCAATGGTGCAGCAATTTTTCGCCCTTTTCCCTGAAACTGAGCGTCGTGCCGGCCTCTTGATGTGAATGGTGGTCGTGTGTATGGTGGCTCATATAATGTGCTCTCCCTTTGCATTGTATGGAATCAAACTATGGACACTCACTACCTTCATAGGCCATAATAGTCAATCATGTCCCATCGCCCCGAACAGATAGTTGGCAAAAAGCGCAAACGCGGTAAGGGTTTACTGTGGGCAGCCGTATTGATCGGAGTCGCCTGCGGCGTCATAGCTGGAGTGCTGCTGTCGCTCATCCGCGACCTACCCCAAATCCAATCGTTGGAGGAGTTCAAACCATCAGCCATTACGAGGGTCTACTCTTCCGACCAAGTCCTGCTTGCCGAACTCTTCATCGAAAGAAGAGATCCCGTTCCACTCGAACAGATACCCGCTTTCCTGAAAACAGCTTTACTGACCACCGAAGACCGAAAATTCTATCGGCATAGCGGAATTGATATTAAAGGTATTCTTAGAGCGGCTTATAAGAACATCGTTCGCAGGCGCTTCTCCGAAGGTGCCAGCACCTTGACCCAGCAGCTGGCCAAAACCCTTTTTCTAACACCGCGAAAGACCTTTGATCGTAAACTAAAAGAAGCAGCTCTCTCACTGCAACTTGAGCGTCGCTATACCAAAGACGAAATCCTGAAACTCTATCTGAACCAGATCTACTTCGGCAGCGGTGCCTATGGTGTGGCCTCGGCCGCCAAAATTTACTTCAACAAACCGATACAGGAATTGAAACTGGCCGAGTGCGCCCTCATCGCAGGCCTGCCAAAGGCACCGTCCCGCTATTCACCGCTCGTCAACCCGGAGTTGGCCGTTCGCCGGCGCAATATCGTCCTCAGGCAGATGCTTACGACCGAAACGATTGATGAAGCCTCCTACGAGCAGGCAGTGGCATCACCTTTCATTGAACCGAAAAAAAAAGATGCTCATGCCAAAGCGCCCTACTTTGTCAAATACGTCAAGAACGCATTGGAAGATCAGCTTGGGGAAAACCTGGTCTACAAAGGTGGGCTGACGGTCTACACCACCCTTGCGGATCGCAAACAGACAGCCGCCGAGGACGCCGTTGCCGCGGGTTTAGAAAAACTAGGCATCAGGATGCAGCACAACGGACTGCCGGAAGCGGAGCCCCAGGCGGCCCTGGTGGCATTGGATGTCATCACAGGTGGCATAGTCTCCATGGTCGGAGGGCGGACCGGTGTTGAGGACAGTTTCAACCGGGCGGTTTCCGCCACCCGACAGCCGGGCTCCGCATTTAAACCCATAGTCTACGCCCTGGCCATCGAACGCGGTTTCCGCCAGGATCAATTGCTACTTGATGCCCCGGTCGTCTTCCACAACGCCTATCAGCAAACCGATTGGCAGCCTGAAAATTTTTCCAAAAGCTACACCGGCGAGGTCACAATGCGTTGGGCCTTGACCCACTCGAAAAACATACCGGCCGTCAGGCTCATTGAAAAAATAGGTCCCAGTTCGGTGGTTCAGTTCGCCCATACGTTGGGTATTTCCACCGACCTACAGCCCAACCTGTCGCTGGCCCTGGGAACCTCGGAAACCAAACTGCTTGAGTTGACCGCCGCTTACAGCGCTTTCGCCAATAACGGAAAATACATCCGACCCTACGCTATAGTGGAAATCCGCGATGATGAGGGACGCACAATCTGGAGGGCCAGACCCGAAGAACGCATTGTCATCTCGAGATCATCCGCAGCGATCGTCACCGACATGTTGACGGGCGTAATGAAGGAGGGCACCGGACGCAGCGTCAGGAACCTTTACGGTCCTATGGCTGGAAAAACGGGTACGACCAACGAATACCGGGATGCGCTGTTCATCGGCTACTCTCCGACTATCACCGCCGGTGTTTGGGTGGGTAATGACGATGCATCGCCCCTCGGTCCCAATGAAACCGGTGCACGAGCGGCGCTGCCCATATGGCAGGATTTCATGCAAGGTGCCCTGAACGAAGAGACACCATCCTATTTCGATATTCCGGACAACACCACCTACATCTACATCGATCCCAAAAGCGGCCGGGAGGCTCCGCCGACTGTTGGCATTGCAGTAAAGGCGCTGGTAAAAAAACCTTAAGAAGAGAGGCGGAATCAGGAGTTGACCTGATTGGCATCGTCTCGTTTTGGCAACTTGATTTTTCTTTGCGCCGCCTCCGGATGCGGACGATAGAGGGTCGCGATATGCCCAACCATGCCGACAAAGTGAGCGGACGTAGCCTTCTGGATGGACTCCACCATCATCCGTTTGTCGGCCTTTGACTTGTTTTCGATGAATTTGACCTTGATCAGTTCGTGGTGATCCAGCGCTTCTTCCAAGGAGAGAACGACCATCTCGGTAACCCCCTTCTGACCGATCAAAATTACGGGCTTCAGAGGATGAGCCAATGCTCGCAGATAGTTAAGCTGGTAACCTTTCAGCTTATCAGTCGCCATCTTTCGCGGATTAACGCCTTCTGATTCTTTCGACAATGAATTCAACCTCGGACTCCATCTCATTCACTTTCTGGGACACCTGCATGACAGCAGAATCGGTACTGATCGCAACACTTTCAACCGAATCAAGGGTAGAAGCAATTTTGGCGTTCTTGGCATTGAGATCACTTAGCTGGTCGTTGATTTGAAACAAAAAAATCGTGATGATGACAAGCCATAGCGTAACGACAATTGCTTTCCACTCCTTTTTCAAGAACGCCATAAGATAACTCCCTCACTCGATGTTGAATGGGTTTACGATCGGATGGGTACCAATTCTTTGAGTATGCGCTACCCATATGCATAACGGTTTCCTTGGTCATTGACAAGCATTTTTCATAGTTTCATTGATATCTCACTGATTATATGATATTTTGCCTTTTGATTTCCGTATTACTCCAGAACAAATTGTGTGTGCCGCAACTTAAATCGCCCCAGCCCGTAAGGGTTCTCTACCATGAGATACGCGGCAAGGGGGAAAACAACCTAAACCATCTGCTACTCTTTTCGCAACCGCAAGTGGGAGACGCTATGGGCACGGATGATTCAGACGAAAGCAGACCTGAGAGAAGAGCGGAAGCACGGGCAATGGATGGACGGTTCTACAGCGTCCAGTTCACGACGGAAGGGCTCGCTTCTTTTTACCAATTCAAACTATGGAACATCTCTCCCAAAGGGATTTGCATCTTGGTGAAGGAGGAGTCTGAGGTACTCAACCATCTTAACGTCGGGGACACTATCGAGATGAGCTACTTCCTGGCCGATTCCCCAGGCGCGTTCGAAAATATAAAAACGCAAATCAAACACATTACCAAAAATGAAGATGGCCGTTTCCAAGGGCACTACCTCGTTGGACTGGCCACCCTCCCCTGATCACCCCTCTCGTCACCGTGCAATAGCTTGAGGACGCCAGATCCCAAGAGTTGTTGGCAAGAGATCGCGGTAGTCCATTGCGGCTGCACCCTTGACACCGGACTCACCAGATCTGGAACCTCGGAAGTTGAATTCTATGTATAGATGAAGCTGACGGGCAGCGGCGGATATTTCATGACACCCGGCTTGGTCAAGATGTGCTCCTGGCCGACGGTGAGCCAGTTGACGTCCGGATTGATCTCACGCAATTTGCCATCATCCGGTGGGCGCGCATGATTGGTGTATGCATATGAGACCTGAAAAATACAAATCCCCTTCTTTCCGTCCCGCGCCACCACATAATTCTTCTTGAATGTGGGCAGTGTCAAGCTGTTGGCAACAGCAAGCTGCTGCATATCATCTTCGCTCAACGGCATCAGGATCGCTTTGGATATCCCCCTCTCGGATATACGAATCAGGGCTCGCGACTCACTGCTACCGACATAGACCGTAGAGATGCAGGGAATCCGCTTCAGATATTGTGCCGCGACGATGGCAGCCGTGCGCCTACCGCCCACCATCACTGGCACGCCGTAGTATTCAAACAGCTTTTTCTGAACCGTCTCTGCATACTGGTCGCCCTTTTCATATAGGTCTTTGGAGATATATCGCAATGTCTGGGCCAGATCTTCGGCAGCCTCCGTGATGGGCCAGTCGATACGCACATGAAAATGGGAGAGCACGTAGCGGTTTTTCAGCTGGCTGCCAGGGTCGCGTTGAATCAGCAACGCGTAATCGACAGGCAGCAGTCCGCGCAAGAAATTGTAAAAATGGGCCGATTCGATATACTTTTGATTGCGGTCGAAGCTGTCCGGCAGGGGCAGCGCTTTAATCTGCAACAGGTTTTTCTTGGTGGTCTTGTTCAAATTGAAAAACCGGACATACTTCTTGTAATGCGCGGGTATGGTCTCCTCCACAAAAATCACAAGAAATGTGTTCTGGTGCTCATGCTCCAGGCTGGGGATACGCGCCCTCGGCTTGAGCTCCCGTTTCTCCACGAACGGGTATGGGGTGCCGCTGTTCAAAAACCGCGTGTAGGATTGGACCAGGGCGTAATCAAGAACGAACTGGTCCATGTCGTCCCTAAGCAGTTCGTAGTATGATCTGCGCAGTCTATTAACCTGGCTCAGCTCTTCTCTGACACTCCAAAAAGCCAATCTTCTCTCCTGAAACGGTTGGATTCATTTTGGGCATTCGGTGATAGGTGGCGGCACATTATTCTACGTATTCAGTAATCACACGCCGACGAGAGACAATGGGTAAAACTCGCTTCAACAGTGAGGGAGGAGATTCAGCTTCAGGGCAGATAGCGTGCGATACGTATGCATTTCTTCGAACTTTACCACTAATTAAGGGTAGCGTCAATTACACTCCCCCTCAACTACTCCGGTTTAAAGGCCAGCCTTATCTAACGGTTCGAAGCTATCGGTCGGTCAATGCTTCAACGCCTGGCAGCGCCTTGCCTTCCAGGAATTCCAGGGATGCTCCCCCCCCCGTGGAGATGTGAGAGATCCTGTCGGCAACGCCGGCTTTCACTGCGGCTGCCGCCGAATCTCCTCCGCCAATGACCGAAATAGCGCCATGGTCGGTCATATCGGACAACAGCCTCGCAATTGCAAAGGTTCCTTCAGCCGTCTCCTCGATCTCAAAAACCCCCATCGGGCCATTCCAGACGATCGTCTTTGCCTCTTTAAGCACGTTGCCGAACAGGGCAATAGTGGCCGGCCCGATATCGAGACCGGCCGCATCCTTAGGAATAGATTCGACATCCACCGTCTCTATCTGCTCCACCCTTCCAGCCTTGATATCGAACTGACTGCTGACACGGCAGTCAACGGGCAGGAGCAGTTTGTCTCCGGCGAGTGTCAAAATATCTCCGGCCATGTCGATGCGATCCTCTTCGAGCAGACTTCTCCCAACACCTAACCCTTTAGCGTGCAAGAAGGTAAACATCATACCGCCGCCAACCAGAAGCCGATCCACCTTGGGCAGCAGATTCTGGATGACGTCGATCTTACCCGAAATCTTGGCGCCTCCCAGAATAGCCACAAATGGAGCCTGAGGCGATGCCATGACCCCACCGATGTACTCAAGCTCTTTCATCATCAGGAAACCGGCAGCGCACGGCTGCAAATGGTGGGTCACCCCCTCGGTAGAAGCGTGTGCCCGATGTGCCGTTCCGAAGGCGTCATTGACGTATAGGTCGCCTAGCGCCGCAAGCTTCCGGGCAAAATCAGCGTCGTTCTTGGTCTCTTCATTGTAGAAGCGCAGATTTTCAAGAAGCAATATCTGCCCGGCGGCCATACGATCGACCGAAGCATTTACCGTCGGCCCTATGCAATCATCGACGAAGTCCACCTGCGCATTCAACAGTGACGACAACACCTGAGCACACGGCCGAAGGGACAGCTCCGTCTTGCGTTCGCCCTTGGGGCGGCCCAGGTGGGACATCAGAATCAACTTACCCCCCTGATCGATGATGTAGCGAATCGTCGGCAGTGCCGCACGAATACGGCTGTCGTCTGCCACCGCGCCATCCTTCAACGGCACGTTGAAATCCACGCGCATCAACACCCTTTTGTCTTTCAGGGTCAGATCCCTCACACTCATCTTGGGCATACACACCTCCTGACGATGATAGGGTTGATCTATATTACTATGAACTGATAGGAACAGCTATGTGCTCTTTTTCTTTTCGATTGAGTGCTTCAGACGATGAATGCTCTTCTTCTGGGACCATCTTTGAAAAAAGCCCGTGACCCCCCCCCGGTAGGCGCGATCGATCATCTCCTCGCGAACATTCAGACCTTTCCTGTGCCCCATGGCCGTACGCAGACAGGGGGTCTTGTGCACGCACTGCAGGCAATTGACCGGCGTAACACGCAATCCGTCGGATCTCATCGGGAAAACCGTATCCAGATCAGCGAAACACTCCGGTCTCTCTTTAGATTCCTTTTCGGAAGATGTCATCGATACCGCCTCGGATGCCAAGCGTCCCGGCCAGCCTCTGTGAGACGAGGTCGGAACACTAGTTCTGGTCGAGTTCGTTCTTCAAGTCCCGCGTCATCAACTGGTACACCGCCTCTTTGGGGCAGAGGCCTTCATACAAAATGTGATAGACCGCATGACAGATAGGCATCTCCACCGCTTTGCGGCGCGATAGATTGTAAACGGAACGGGCTGTTTTCACCCCTTCGGCGACCATGCGCATATCCTTGAGCACCTCATCCAGGGTCGCCCCCTGTCCGATCTTTTTCCCAACCGTATGGTTGCGGCTCAAGTCTCCAGTGCATGTCAAAACCAGATCGCCCAGGCCTGCCGACCCGCTGAAGGTCTGAGGACTGGCTCCCATGGCCTGTCCCAGTCGGCTGATCTCCGCCAGGCCCCGCGTGATAAGAGCGGCCCGGGTGTTGAGCCCAAGACCGAGTCCATCCACCATACCGGCAGCAATGGCGATGACGTTCTTCACGGCCCCGCCCAATTCAACCCCCATCACATCGACGTTGGTGTAAACCCTGAAGAAGGGTGTCGCAAATACGCGCTGGACGAACCCGGCGCAATCCAAATCTTCTCCGGCAACCGTCACAACGGTCGGTACGCCCCTGGCCACCTCTTTGGCAAAACTGGGCCCGGAAAGCACCAGCAGTCGATTTGTAGCCAGACCGGTCAACTCCTCCCCGATCACTGCCGACATGGTGAGCAGGGTATCGTTTTCAATCCCCTTGCTGGCCGATACCACTACACTGTCGGAAGAGAGCCGACCACCGATCTGACGTGTCACTTGGCGCATCACATGCGATGGCACCACCACCAGTATCAGCTCTTTGTTCTCCACCACTCGAAGCAGATCGTTGGAGGGGTGCAGATTCTTCGACAGCTTGACGCCGGGCAAAAAGACAGTGTTCTCACGCTTCTCTTCGATCACCCTGCACAGGTCTGTTTCAAAAAGCCACCAGTCCACCTGGTAACCCTTTTCGGCCAATAGGTTGGCCAGAGCAGTCCCCCAGCTTCCACCACCAACCACGCCAATCCTGATATCCGTTACTTCGCTCCAGTTGCTCATCTCTCGATCTACACTGCCTTTTTAAACAGATTGAGTCCATGGGTGCTGATCATATCCATTGGCGATCACTCTTCGCCGTTCTCATCACCGTTCTCCTCGCCGTTCTCATCCTCCTCCTTCTCGGCAAGCCCTGCGGCCATGACGACCCGCTCACCGGGGTCCATGCCGATCAACCGAACCCCCTGGGTGTTGCGGCTGATGACGGAGATATGATCGACAGGCATTCGAATGATCTTGCCGCGATCCGTAACCAGCATGATGTCGTCGTCCTCCTTTGCCTCCAGGATGCCGACCACCTTGCCGTTGCGCTCGTTGGTCTTAATTGTGATGACCCCTTTGCCGCCACGCTTATGCACCGGGTACTCGTCAATGGAGGTACGCTTACCGAATCCGTTCTCCGTTACAGCAAACAGTGTCTGCCCATAGAGGACCACCTCCATGCCCACGATCAGATCACCCGGATCGAGTCGCATGCCACGCACTCCCTTCGATAGGCGGCCGCTAGCTCGAATCTCCGACTCATGGAAACGGATGGACTTGCCCGTGGCCGACCCGAGAAAGACATTGTGGGTGCCGTCTGTGATGCGCACCGCGATCAGCTCATCGCCAGGCGCCAACCCCAAGGCAATGATGCCGCCGGTCCTGGGCCGTGAAAAGGCCATGAGGTCTGTCTTTTTGACAGTGCCGGCCCTGGTCGCCATGAGTACGTAGTGGCCGGGATCGAACGAGGGCACTGCCAGAACCGTCGTCATGTGCTCGCCCTCTTCAAAGTTGAGCAGATTCACGATCGCCTTGCCCCTGCTCGTACGGCCGGCCTGGGGGATATCATACACTTTGCACCAGTAGACTTTGCCCCGGTTGGTAAAAAAGAGAAAGGAGTGATGCGTGGAAGCAACAAACAAATGGGAGACGAAATCCTCGTCCTTCATCCCCATTCCTGTCTTTCCTTTGCCCCCTCGCCTCTGGGATTGGTAGAGGGTGATCGGATTGCGCTTGATGTATCCCGAGCTGGAGATGGTCACCACCATATCCTCTTCGGCGATCATGTCCTCGAGGGTCAATTCCCGCGCACTCTCTACGATTTCGGAGCGGCGGGCATCTCCGAATTGGGTCTTGAGTTCGACCAGGTCGTCCTTGATCAAATTGAGCACCAACTGCTCGCTGGCCAAAATCGCTTTGAAGCGTTCAATATCTTTAAGTACCGAGTTGTACTCCTCTATGATCTTGTCACGCTCAAGGCCGGTCAGTCGCTGCAGTCGCATATCGAGAATGGCCTGGGCCTGGATGGTGGAAAGACCGAAGGCCTCGATCAGACGCTCCTTGGCCTCGGCAGGCGTCTTCGACTCGCGAATCATCTTCACCACCGCATCGAGGTTCTCCAGGGCGATCTTGAGCCCTTCCAGGATGTGAGCACGCTCTTCGGCTTTTCTCAAATCGAACTGCGTGCGCCGGATGATCACCTCTTTGCGATGGTCCACGAAATGGGTCAGTATCTCTTTGAGGCTCAACACCTGCGGCCGTTGCCGCACCACGGCCAGAAAGATAATACCGAAACTGTTCTCCATCTGGGTGTGTTTGTAAAGCTGGTTGACGATCACCCCGGAGACGCTGCCTCGTTTAAGGGCGATGGCAATGCGCATGCCGTCCCGGTCGGACTCATCGCGGACATAGCTGATCCCCTCCAGGTGCTTGTCCTTGACCAGCTCGGCGATCTTGGAGATCAAGCGGGCCTTGTTGACCTGGTAGGGAATCTCGTCCACGACGATGGTCTCCTGCCCGTTTCGCTCTGTTTCGATTCGTATCCTGGCCCTTATACGAATAATACCGCGTCCGGTACGATAGGCGTCTATAATACCCGATTTGCCGTAAATGATCCCGCCGGTGGGAAAATCGGGGCCTGGCAGAAATTGCATCAATTCGTCGCAGGTCATTTCCGGCTCATCGATCAACGCAATGGTTGCATCCACGACCTCCGACATATTGTGCGGCGGAATATTGGTTGCCATTCCCACGGCGATACCCGATGAACCGTTCACCAGCA
Source organism: uncultured Desulfatitalea sp. (assembly GCA_963668675.2). Classification (GTDB taxonomy): domain Bacteria; phylum Desulfobacterota; class Desulfobacteria; order Desulfobacterales; family Desulfosarcinaceae; genus Desulfatitalea. Next base: position 1,489,147 of record CAXXMB010000001.1, read on the forward strand.
GGGCCGGCACTTTGGCCGGCATCACCGCTGGTTCGTCCAGCGACTCATCGTAGTTGGGCACGAAATCGACGGTCTCCTTGTCCAGATCCTCCATCATCTCGTGGGCCAGGCGCGTCATGCGCACCTCTGTATAACGCATGGCCGCCGGGGAGTCTCCGTCTATGGAGCCGAAGTTGCCCTGCCCGTCGACCAGGGTGTAGCGCATCGAAAAGTCCTGGGCCATGCGCACGATGGTATCGTAAACGGCAGTGTCACCATGGGGATGGTACTTACCAATCACGTCGCCGACAATACGTGCCGACTTTTTGTAGGCTTTGTTATAGTCGTTCTTCAGCTCGCGCATTGCAAAGAGCACGCGTCGATGGACCGGCTTGAGCCCGTCCCGCACGTCCGGCAATGCCCGTCCGATGATCACGCTCATGGCATAATCGAGATAGGACTTTTTCATCTCCTTCTCGATGCTTACCACGGGCTGGGAATCCGATGTCGTCATAGTGTTACCTTTCGAGTGTCATCAAACGAAAGAATCCGATGCATATCTCTTTCAACGAGTTTGGTCGGCTGCCCAAGGCAGCTGTAAAGCCCCATAAAGGGGGGCATCTATTTTTACTGCTCTTCTGACTCTACAAACTGCTTGTAGCTGACCCGATAGATATCAGCCATGGTTAAAAAAGCTGTCACCACCAGTGGCCCATAGATGATCCCTAATATCCCGAAAAGCTTCAAGCCGCCGATGATGGCAAAAAAAATCAACAGGGGATGAATCTTCACCTGTTTGCCCACCAGCCTCGGTTTAAAGAGATATTCCGTTCCCCCGGAGACAATCAAATAGAAAACAGCAAAAAAGATAGCTGTGGCAATGCGTCCTTTAACAAACAGGTAGACCACCGTGGGGATGAACACCGCACCGATGCCGACAATGGGGATAAATGCCAGCAACCCCATGATGACGCCCCATAAGAAGGCGGACTGAAATCCGAAAATCCAAAAAAGAAACCCGCCCAAGCCCCCCTGAATCAGCCCACCGAGACCGTTTCCGATCAAAATGGCATGGGCCATCTCCTTGAACTTGACGATCAGCATCTTCTCCTGGTCCGTCGGCAGTGGCGATAGATCGATAATATAACTCAAAAGCCGTTCGCCATCGAGAAGCAGGAAAAAAATCACCATCAGGATCAGAAAAAAGTTGATCACAAACGTCAGGGTGTTGGATGCCACCGCCCGGGCCTGGTCATAAAGAAAGAGCCCTACGAACTTCCCGATCTCGGATACCGCGTTTTTGATCTGTTCACCGGTGAGTTCATAATTAAAATTGGCCAACACCGCATTGGCCCGATCGAGAACCTGGGAATCCCTCAACAACGCATTCACCTGGTCACTGAGCACCGCCCCTTTGGCCATCTGATAGAGACCGAAAGCCTGCTGCGTCAGACTGCCCACGAAAAAAACAATAGGAACAAAGAGAATCACAAAGATCAAAAGGCAGGTCAAAAAAGCCGCCATCGGAGGCCCGATCTTTTGGTACCTCTGGATCACCCGGTAGAGCGGATAGCTGATACCGCTGACCACCGCTCCCAGAATGAGAATAGGGAAGAAAGGTTTCAGAAGCCAGCCAAGCACGATAAAAGTCCCGACAAAGCAGACCAGAAAGAACCACAATATTAGATTTCGGGTGTTCAACTCACCCATGGTGTCTCTCCCTGGCTGTTCGGCTCATGACGCAAGCATGTCTCTTATCCTGATAGCGTTGCACAGCAATTCGACCTGTGCCCTGTGTACGGTATGCCGCCAAGGCTCCGAAAAGCGACGATCTCCGTTGCGCGCAAATTGTGCTGGCCACGAATGGTATCCCTTCATGCGCACCTCCAGGCCAAAGCTGGCAGTACACAGGGTGTGGGAGGGGTTTAAAATGTGCGCCTGCGTGGGCATCGGTGGCCGCGTGGCCCTCTCCCCGGGTGGCGATCACACAGCGCAGGCGCTTGAGACGGGCGCAGCCAATAGAGTGGCAGGATTAGCAGACGGCTACCCTACAATATCACCAGGCGCCTAATTAGCGCTCGTCATCGGCTGACCAACGCACCGGCAGTGACAATGAGTAACGCTTCATAGATCCACATGGGGGTCAGACTGCCAAATATCGCATAGACAATGCCGCCGCCAATGATGGCCGGAACACCACAGAAAACCAAAATTGCCAATCGTCTGCTGATTTCCATGTTTCATTTCCCACTATTGAGTTCGTCTATCTTTTAATCCGAATGTATCCGATTTTTCCTGCGCGGCCATGTTGTCCGGACCTGCCTGAAAGTATTGGCAGATGCCTTTTTCGAACAGAGGCCAAACCACAGGATGTTGTTACCTGTAAAGGGCGAAACCACGACGAATCATATAGGCGCTTTTACCAATAACCGCCTTAAATGTAAAGTGAAAAAGGCCGTTTCACACCAATATTCAGCCGCCTTGCTCGGCGTTATCGCTCGATCACCATGGCCATGCCCATTCCGCCACCGATGCACATGGTTACCAGGCCCGTGTTGTACCCCTTGCGGCACATCTGGTTCATGCCGCTGACCATCTGGCGGGCGCCAGTTGCCCCGATCGGATGGCCGAGCGATATACCCGAACCCAGCTCGTTGGGCTTGTCAAAAGCGATCCCCAGCTCCTTCATGCAACCAATGGCCTGGGAAGCAAACGCCTCATTGAGCTCGATCATATCGATATCGCCAACGCCCATACCGGCGGCATCGAGCGCCTTTCGAACGGCCGGTACCGGCCCTAGCCCCATGTAGGCAGGATCCAGGCCCCCGGATGAGAAGGATGTTATGCTCACAATCGGTTCCAATCCCATGGCCGCCGCCTTATCAGCACTCATCAATACAACGGCCCCTGCCCCGTCGTTGATCCCCGAAGCGTTACCCGCCGTTACCGTACCATCCTTTTTGAAGGCAGGCCGCAGTTTGGCCATCTTCTCCATACTGGTCTCCATGGGGCGTTCATCCGTATCGACCACGACCTCACCCTTGCGGGTCTTGATCGTCACCGGTTCGATCTCCTGCGCAAAAAGCCCCTCTTTGATGGCCGTCATGGCGCGCTGATGGCTCAACACCCCAAGTTCGTCCTGCTCCTGACGGCTGATCTGATAGAGAGCCGCAATATTTTCGGCTGTCATACCCATGTGATATCCGTAGAAGATTTCGTAAAGGCCGTCGAATACCATGAGATCGTATATGTCACCCTTACCTGTCAGCTCCATACGGTGACCCCAGCGGGCCTTGGGCAACGCCATGGGCGCCCGGCTCATGTTCTCCTGCCCACCGGCCACCACCACCTCGGCCTGGCCGGTCATGATCGACTGGGCTCCCAGCGCAATGGCTTTAAGGCCCGATCCACACACCTTGTTGATCGTAAAAGCCGGCGTCTCCTTGGGAAGCCCCGCCTTCATCATGGCCTGACGGGCCGGATTCTGTCCCAGACCGGCCTGCAACACATTGCCCATGATCACTTCGTCCACCGCCACCGGCTGGGCATCCGCATCCCATTCACCGGCAGCCGTTTCGAGCTCAATCAACCCCTGGTCTTTGAGCTTATCGGCAGCAACCGCCTTCATGCGGTCATCGGCAACCGGCTTGAGCCCAGCCCTCTGAAGCGCACTCCGCATCACCAGCGCCCCCATCTCCACCGCCGAGACATCCTTTAAACAACCGCCGAAAGACCCCACCGCCGTGCGGGCTCCGCTAACAATTACAACCTTGTTCATGGTACTCCCCCTTGAGTTGATGAACACCCGAAAGTGTCTATTTTTCTTCAAACGGATACGCAGCATTACAAGCGCACCTATATAGCATAGGTGCCGATGTTTATAAACAGACAAAAACCGGAATCGCAGCGCCCCGGGCTTTAGCCTGGCGATGGGTTTTACACTTTACACCCTGCCCTCGATATCGTTAAGCTAACGATCTTGGGAAACAGAACCGGGTGGGCATAAGACCCGCCCCCTCAAAAATTGATCTAACGCTCTGGGCTTGTGCCCGAGTATTGACGATACATGGGTATACCTATGTGCCTGATCGCCTTTGCATACCATGTCCATCCCGACTACCGACTGATCCTGGCCGCCAACCGGGATGAGTTTTACGAGCGTCCAACAGCGCCATTAGACCTCTGGCAAGACCACCCAACCATTCTGGCCGGGCGCGACCTGCAGCAGCAAGGCACCTGGATGGGCATCACCCCCACCGGCCGCATCGCCGCAATCACCAACTACCGCGATCCGCAAAACATCAAATCCGGAGCCCCCTCCAGGGGACATCTGGTCTCCAATTTTCTTCTCACTGCCACCCCTCCGGATCGCTACCTGGCATCGATCCAACGATCGGCAGAGCGCTACAACGGATTCAACTTGATCGTCGGAGATACCGCTGGACTTTTCTACTTCTCTAACCATGCAGGAGCGGTGCAGAAACTCGAACCCGGCATCCACGGCTTGAGCAACCACCTGCTCGACACCCCCTGGCCCAAAGTTGAACGATGCAAACAACGCCTGGGAGAGATCATCCAAACCAGCGGCAGCATCTCCGAAGATCGGATCTGGGAACTCCTTAAGGACCAAACCCCCGCCCCGGACGACCGCCTGCCGGACACTGGCGTCGACCGCACATGGGAACGTGCCCTCAGTCCCATCTTCATCGCCAGTCCCGGATACGGCACCCGCTCCTCATCGATCATCACCATCAACCGGCAAGGCCTCATTCACTTCAGCGAAATCACCTGGCAAAACAACAAGCCCACCCCCTGCAAAGCGGTGCGCCGCAGTTACGATCTGCAAATCAGGGACGTTTAATCTGGTTTTAACGGAAAACGAAAAAGGAAGGAAAGATGTTTCATGGCGCCACGGATAGCGCCCCAGGTAATTGAGGAATGACCACCCACGATGACTGAAAATTTCCCTGAGCCGGAATCACATCGGTCGTGTGAGCCATCAGCTCCGCCATATGGTCGGCATTCACCGGCACCGCGGCTGCCCCCAGACCGTATGGGGCGCCACACTCGTATAGGTGAAGCCATGGAATATTTCAACAGATAGGCGCAGACGTCAAAGGGGCGGCAGAACCGAAGTCCAGCCGCCCCTTAACCAAATGATATGAGTTGCCTGAAAACTATTGAAGCGGCTTGAACTCAACGCGGCGGTTCTCGGCCCGCCCCTTGGCCGTCTTGTTGGTTGCAATGGGTCTGTCCGGACCGTAACCGATCGTATCCATCCGGTCGGCGGCGACGCCCTTACCCGTCAAGTAAGCCTTCACCGAATCGGCCCTCTTCTGCGAGAGGCTCAGATTGTAATTCCTGCTGCCGCTGATGTCGGTGTGCCCCTGGATCTGAACGCGCACATCTTTGCGCTGGTTCAGGTAGTCTGCGATCTCATCAAGTACCGCGTGGGAAGACGCCTTCAGATCCGATCGGTTGTTTTCAAACTGCACCCCCTTGAAAATCCAGGTACCGGCAGCCGTTACAACCGCCTTGGGCAGCGGGCAGCCAACCTTGTCCACACGCTCGCCGGCTGGCGTATTCGGACACTTGTCCAGATAGTCGTAGACTCCGTCTCCATCCGAATCCTTCGGGCAGCCACGGTTGTCCACAGCCACGCCCCTCGCTGTCCCCGGACAACGGTCGCTCTTGTCGGGCACCCCGTCCCCATCCTTATCCGCCAAACCGGCCAACAGCGCGCGTTGGACAAACGCCGCCATCCCTGCGCCAGTCGCCACTTCATCCGCATTGAGCACACCGCCGCATCCGCTCAAGGCGCCCAATTTTGACATAAAACCGGCGCCCAGCGGATCGTTGCCCACCTGCACCGTATAGATGCAAAGCCGACCCGCAAACTGCTCCTTGAGCCGGCCCGCCACGGCCAGTGAAGGGGCACCCATATCCTTGCCATCGCTGACGACGATCACCACAATATCGCCCGCTGCGTCCTTCAGATCCCCGGCGACCCCTGCCAGGGCCTTTGCCATCGGACTGGGCCCGCCGGCAGTCGTCACCCGGGCCAACCCCTGGGCTACGCCTTCACGACTGTAATCGGCCGGCCCGAAAAGCGACATGGTCGGAACCGGTGCCACCCCGCTATCATGGCCGAAAGAGCGCACCGTCGTCTTGATGCTCAAATCCGGCATGGTTTGGTTGAAATTGGCCACCACACCGCGCGCCAGGGCAAATTTTTCAACACCATTGTGACCATCCAACATGGATGAAGATGCATCCAGTACAAACACCAGGTTGTCAGCCTTTTGCGTCCACATGCCCTTTTCAATCGGTTCGGGTACAAACTGAGGCGGTGGCGAAAAGGTCTGCCCCGCACAACCGACCATACCCACAAGTATTGCCAAAAGAAAAACACCCCATCCCCATCCTGTTTTTTTCATACGCCACTCCCTTCAGCGGTGCATCGCCGTGTCAACGGCATGCCACCAGTTAGAAAAATTGTGCCACCCCACTGTTCATCACGCACTGGACGGATCTCAATTAGAAAGCAGATCTTCGATGAAGCAGGCAGGTTTTCAAAAAACTGAACTAAGATAGGCAGAACAAGTAAAAAGGCAAGAGCACAGCATCAAACCGCAGCGAAAGAAGAAAAATAGGGTCAAACCCACTATCCGGCATCGGCCAGACCCAACTGGGCAATCATCTCCATATCCATCTCGATACTTCGCCCCCGGGTGGTCAGGTAGTTGCCGACCATCAACCCATTGGCGCCGGCAAAAAAGACCCAGGACTGAAACTCTTTGAGCGTCACCTCCCGGCCCCCGCACACCGTGATATCCTTGCGCGGATGGATGAAGCGAAACAGGGCGATGCAGGCCAAGGCATCAAGCGGCTGCATCAACGGGTGATCTCCCAGGGGCGTGCCATGGATCGGATTCAAAAAATTGATCGGAACAGCATCCACATTCAGCTCCTTCAACGTAAACGCCAATTCCACCCGCTGGTCCCACGATTCGCCCAAACCGAAAATTCCCCCGCTGCAAACCTCCAACCCAGCCGCCTTTGCCGCCAGAAGGGTATCGACCATCTCCTCGTAATCATGGGTCGTACAGATCCGATCGAAATAGCTGCGCGCTGTCTCCAAATTGTGGTGATAGCGCGTGATTCCTGCTGACCGGAGCTTGCGCGCCGATGGCTCCGAGAGCATTCCCAAAGAGGCGCACAGATGAAGCCCGCTGCGCGCCCTCAACTCCTCGGCCACCCGACACACCGTATCGATCTCATCCGCATTCAATGCCGTACCGCTGGTCACAACCCCGTAATGGGTCGCACCCGACTCGGCCAGCCTCAGGGCCGAATCGACCAATTGCCCAACCGGGCGCAATGCATATGTCTCAACCTCGCACCTATGGTGGGCCGACTGGGAACAGAAAGCGCAATCCTCGGCGCACCGACCGCTCTTGGCATTGACAATACCACATCGGAACACCTCCTGCGGCTTGAACCATTGCCGGATCTTGTTGGCGCAACTCACCAGATCCATTGCCGTTTCCGCATCTTCGGGAACCAGTTCCAGCGCCTGGTCAAATGAGATTTGCCAATCGTCAAACATGGTGGTGCGTTCGGCGATATTCATGATCGTCGACTTAAGCATACCCTCTCCCTCCGATTCTTGTTAACCATATCTTCTTTTCAGGTTAACCACTTTTCAGATCTCATAGCAGAGGTCCAAACGAAACGTCAATGCGCTTCAAACAGAGAAACGCTTTAAATATGGAAAGGCAGAATGAAGTCAGGAACTGCGATCATTTGGCAGGCAACGTATTGACGAATAGCTTAGCACTAGTCATCCACTTCTTCAACACCTCATCGCCGGCAAACATCTTCTTCATGTTCGTTACGATGTTGGGATTAAACGAATTGGAGAAGTGGCCGGGGAGGTGTGTTTATGTAAAACGGGGCAGCCACGCTGGCTGCCCCGTTTTAAGAATCAATACAATCTGATATTGGCTTAGATCGAGCTTTACTCCTTCTTCTCCTGCTTGGGCGCAAGGGCTTCGCGGTCGCCGTCGCTCATGCCGGCGATGTATTTGACCAGCTTTTTGCGGGATTCTATGTCGTACTGGGTGGTGATGGCGATCTGCTCCATGATCGGGGATCCACCGCCGTGGTAGCCTCCCACATTGTGGATGCCGCCCTTGGCCGAACAGAGGACGTCACCGAGGTAGCGCCAGAACTGGGCTTGGTCTTCCGCGTCCATGTGGGGGTTGCGTTTTGTGTACTTGAGCAGCAGCTCTTTGGTCTCCGGGTTCATGAAATCCTTTTCGTGCGGGAAGGTGGCCACGACGCCGCCGGCGATATTGCAAAGGATTTCGGCTTCCTTGTAGACCGATTCTCCGGAGAGGCAACGACCCACGTTGCAGTAGATTGAATGGGGGATATAGGAGCCGGGACCGTATGGCACCAGACCCTTTCCGGGCATGTAGACACGCGGGCTGCCCAGGTCGGAGGCGGTGTAGCCGGCGGCGTATCCCAGCTCGGTGACCATGATCAGTTCGGCCAGCATCTCGCGGACATGGCTGGTTTTATGGACGTTGTTGACCTCTGCGGCCAGGGCGGCGGCACCCATGACGATGTCGCCGATGGCCGGCTTGCAGCCCGAATAGGAGTGGCGGTGGAACAGGGCGAAGAGCAGGGCGTTGATGCCGCCGTGCTGATATTCACCGGCCAGGAAGACGCGCTCCCAGGGAACAAAACAGTTATCGAAAATCATGTAGGAGTCGGTCGAACCGGGCATCCAGCCGCGCTTAAAGTGTTTTCGCTCCCTGAAGCGGTGGATGGTGGCCACCTGTTTCAGGCCCTCCCAGTCACCCGGCACGGCGAAGGACACGGCGTAATCTTTGTCTTCGGGGCGCAGGGCCCGGGTGGGAACGACCAGCACTTCGTCGGAGACCGATGCTTCGGAGATGTGCACCTTGCAGCCTTCGACCACGATGCCGTCGTTGAGGCGCTCTTTGATGTGCACGTATGCGCCCGGATTGGGCTGGTCGGCCGGGCGCAGCAGGCGGTCGCCCTTGACATCTGTCTGGGCACAGCAGGCGATGAGGTCTTCACTCTGGAAACGGGTAAGCCACTTCTTGAAGTTCTCATGATACTGGGTTTCGCCGGGTCTCATCTTGTCGGCTTCGTAAGAGACGTTGTAGATGGCGTTGGTGGCGTCGGTGCCCATGCAGCGCTGGATGCAACCGCCCACCTTCTGGCAGAGCATTCGGGTCATGTCCTGCTTGTTGTGCAGGTCGTCCGTGTTCTGGTGGATGTGGGTGAAGCGGTTGATGCGCTCTCCGGTGAGATGGGAGATGGCAGTCATCAGCTCCTGGTTTTCCGGCTTCTCGGCCTCATCATAGGTGGTGCCGATGTTGTTGATGCACTCCATCTGGAGTTCGTCGGTACGGTCGATCAACTCACCGTCGAAATAGATATTGCGCTTCATTTTCGACAGACCATCAATGTAATCTTGCTTCGTCCTCATTTGTCCTCCTTGTCCGGACCCTCCGAAATCAATTAGAAGTTAGAAATTGAATTCCCTTCATCTCAAACCGGGCAGTCGCAGCAGCTGTTCGTTTTTCCGTTTCAGGATATAGGGTTATCGCTTCGCCAGATTTAAATGCAGACCGGCGCTCTGAGTATCAGGGAAAACGGGAAAGTGTCAATAAAAAGTATCGAACGTTCGCTCTATTTTTTTCAACTGGCGCAAGCCAAATGGCACGATGCGGTTCCCTTTTCGAAAGAAAAAAAATCATCGACATCACCCAAACGGGGGATTAATTTTTCGAAAAAACTGCTAAAGTCGAAAAAAATGTCAAGCATCGGTTTCAATGAAAGGGATGACCATGGACAACCCGCTCAACCTGAGGGGCCTGCAGAGCGATCCGCCCTCGACGCCGAGACCGGATACATTCCGCTGCCCTGCTTGCGGCGTGGCGGTCGAGATCTGGACCGATGAGAAAATCGGCAGGTGTCGGAGTTGCGGCCTCATTTTTGCTAAAGAGAAAAATACCCTCAGCGTAGATGGGCAGCGCCCCCAAAAAAGTATGGACAGGGCGCTGACCGAGTTGATGACTCGGGCCATCCGTGCCGGAGCGACGGATGCGGCCGTTGTCGACACGGCCGAGATCGTTGTGGAGGATCACCTGGCCGAGTTGTGCCTTCCGCCCAAGTGCCCCAACTTCGGCACGTCGGCTGGCTGCCCGCCCCATGTCGGCGGGCCGGCGCAGATGCGAAGGCGCATTGAAGCCGCCGCCTCAGGTCGGGCGATCGTCATTAAAATCGAAATCCCCTCCTCCACCCTGCTCTCAGATATTGACACGCGTTGCGAGATCTTTGCGCTTCTCTCAGAGATCGCCGCCGACATCGAAGAGACGGCCGTGTGGATGGGGTATACCGAAGCCAGTGCCTACGCCGGTGGCGGCTGCAAACAGACCTTCTGCCGCGAACATACCGCCTGCCGGGTGATCGAAGAAGATGGCGCCTGTCGCCATCCCCACAAAGCGCGCCCCTCCATGTCCGGCTTCGGCGTCAATGTCGGTCGCTTGATGCAAAGCGCGGGGTGGGAGGCCACCACATCAGGACAAAAAACGGCTGGAGACGATCCGTTTCCCATCTGTGCGCTGGTGATCGTCGGGTAGCTTATGGATTAGGAGATGTATATGGACGGATTTGAAAATGTGATGGCAGTCTTCAAACTGCTTCCCAAAACCAACTGCAGGCATTGCAACAACGCCACCTGCCTGGCTTTTGCCGCCGCGGTGTTTCAGGGCCGGAAATCTCTGTCCGAATGCCCTCATCTGCCACCGGAGGTGGTCGCCAGGTTGGGAGAAAAGGCGCCTGCGCCTAAAGATCCGGCAGCCGAGTTGGAAGCGACACTGGCATCGCTTAAGCAACGCATCGCGAAGATCGATCTTGCCGCTGCAGCGCGCAGTATTGGTGCTGAATTCAGAGATGGACGGCTGACGTTGCGCACGCTCGGTAAGAATTTCAGCGTTGATGAAAAGGGTGATTTCTACACGGATATCCATATCCACCAATGGATAGCAGTGCCGGTACTCAGCTACATTATACAAAGAGGCGGCGTGACGCCGTCGGGCAACTGGGTGCCTTTACGGGAGCTGAACGGAGGCAAGGATCGGTATCGGCTCTTCCACCAGCGCTGCGAAAAGCCGCTCAAGCAGTTGGCCGACACCTATACCGATCTGTTTGAAGATCTGGTCATCCTCTTCAACGGCCGCCAAGTCGAGAACCACTACGCCTCGGACATCTCCCTGGTGCTCGAGCCGCTGCCCAAGCTGCCGATCCTGATCTGCTACTCGAGGGCCGAGGAGGGTATCGCGTCCAGCCTCAATCTATTCTTCGACGACACGGCCGAGAAGAACCTGAACATCGAATCGGTCTACACCCTGGCGGCGGGATTGGTGGTCATGTTCGAAAAGATTGCCCTGCGACATGGGGCAAGGCAGTGATCGCTGTTAGAATGATGCAACAAACCGCAACGCGCTAATCAATCCTGCCGGATCGTTCCCCGTCTTGTAGTTGTCGATCAGGTATTGGAAATCTACCGTCAGGGCGGCAATCTCCGTAAAGGATAGGCGGTAGTAGAGCTCGATGACGCTGCTGTGGTCGATAGCGCTGTTGCCGCCGTTGAGGTGGGCGAAACCGACACCGATGGTGTCCTGGGGCCGGGCCCATTGGCTGCCGTTGGCATCGATGCCGCCGGAAAAAAGTGCCTGGTAGTCGACGAGGGCGTCGTCATCCTGCCAGCCGATGCGCGCCCAGCCCCCCAGGATCTCTCCAAACTGCTGATCGCAGGAGATCATGATGCCGGTACGGGACTTTTCCGATGTACCGTCGGGGCCGTTGAAATCATCGGTGGTAGCGTCGAGGATCAGCCGGTAGTTCCCTTCGCCAAAGCCTGTCTCCATGTTGTACCCGGCTTGCAGACCGAAGAAGCGGTAGCTGTTGCTGTCGTCATTTTCAGCTACACTCATATATACGGCGCTGGCGCTCCAGCTTCCCAGCTCCCATTGGGCGGAACCACCTAAGTCGTAGGAGGGCAGAGACGCAGTTGCGCCATTGACCAGAGCGCCATTCATAAACTGGGTCAATCCGTCGTTGGCGTATGCGTTTGTGTCGAGGTAGTCCGTGGCATCGATAATGCCGCCGGCGATATCCAATACACCGGCGCTGCCCAGGCCAAAGGTGTGGCTGTACCAGGCGGTGAGCAGGTAGTCACGGTCGCGACCACCGATGCCTTTGACATCTTCTTCCAGGTCGGTGGCCCAGGGGGTCAGCAAAAATGGAGAGGCGTCGTCGTTCAACGCATCACCGGCTGCAAATCCGAATTTGGCTTGAACCACATCCTGCTCGGTGAGCTGAAAACGGATGCTCGGTTGAAACAAAACGGCGCCCCGCCCGGTGTCGTCCACGTCGGGAGCATCGCTGATGTTCTGGTACTGGTAGCCACCGGCCAGATCGCCTTCGATGTTCAGCTTGCCGTCGACGTCCAGGGCATAGGCGACGGCAGTACAAAGAAGTAAAGCGACCGTGCAGGTGGTCAGTAGCTTCAGGCAGGATTTCATCACGTCAATACGCTCCTCCACTCGACAACAGGTCGAATTCAGGCTCGATGGCCACGGTCTTTCCGCCGCGCCGGTGGACAGGCCACGGTTATGCCATGTTATACGAGGGGATGCAACCACGTTTGCGTTTGAAGGCTGTTGAGGGAGGCGCTTCCGCCCTACCCCACCGCCACCTTCGCAACCCGCTGTGCCAATGCCAAGGCTTGGAGATTGACGCCCACGCGCAGTGCTTTCAAACCCCTCACGCTCGGCAAGTCGTCGAGTTCGAGCAACTCCATGTCATCGAGCAGATGCCCGCTGGATTGCAGGTATTGGATGTGCTGGCGCATCTCTTCTGCTTCACGGGCCTGGGCATAGACGACGGCGATGCGTCCCGGCTGGGTGAGACGCTCGCCCGAGCCTTTTACGACGGCCTTGTCCAAACGGGATTTGACGATCTCGTGGCGCACGTCGTAGGCACCATCCACGTCGAAACGCTTTTCGTCGTAACGGAAGCGAATGGAAATAGGGGCGGTGGCGTAGAAGATCAGGTGGCAAGTGTCAAGCGGCACGGCAAGCTCCGGCTTGATCTGCTCCGTGTGCCAAGCCATGCCGCAGGCCAGGATCAACTGCCACAGGATGAGGTTCTGCAAATGAAATGAGGTGAAATGGCCGTCTTCACGTATTGAACTTCCCAGATAGATCACATAGTCCAGTCCATCGGTCTGGTGCTTTTCGAAGTAGTGGGGGTATTCTGCCTGGGCCGCCGTCTCCTCCTGGTCCAGGTAGGCGGAGAGGCGCGCGTTGAGCATGGCCACACTGGTTTCATAGGCATTGCGTTCGCGGTAGACAAAGCCGCGATGGGGGTCGATGGCGTGCCGATATCTCTCCACGGCCTGGGCCACACGCGGTCCGATGCGGATCAGCTCTTCGAAGGTGGGTTCCACCTCCTTGTGCAGAAAGGCGACCACTTCACTCTCTTCGCCGGTGCGCAGCCCATCGCCCAACCTTTCGATATGCGCTTGGATGCGATGATGAAACTGCTGGATCAACGGCCACGATTTGGCCTGACCGGCCCGGTCGAACACCTCCATGGCCAGCTCTAGCTGCTCGGTCATATCGCTCTGGATGCTTGAGCTGCGTGCCTCGGAAGACCCTCGGATGTCTGATTGGCCGTAAAGCGGAATGACGTCTTTGAAGACAATGGGCTCCAGCTCGGATGCCTCTCCCGCGTGCAGCCGTTCGAGATGGCTGAAGGCGGCTTTGCGGAAACGCCACTCCACCGATGGGTGCAGGGCGGTGCACTTCTCCTTGATGATGGTCTGCACCTCATTGTGGATATCGTCCACCCCGCGTTTGAGGGCCATGGAGAACATGGGAACGGTCGGCTTGATCAGCATTTTGTCCATGGCGTTGAAGTCATGGGGACGGGGCGAAAGGATGAAAAAGGTGCCGATATTGGCACCCTGGTACCGCAGCGGTACGATCAAGGCAGAGCGGATTCCCATGTCGAGCAGGTCTTGCTCGGCCGGTGAGAGATGCGTTTCGGCAGCCAGGTCCGGCATGATGATCATGTCGTTCTGGCTGACAGCCCGCAGCCACATGGAACCCTTGAGGTCATTCAGAGAGATGTGGTTGGAGTTTTTGAAGATGCAGTTGGTGGTAGTGTGCGCCTCATCGGTGACAACCCACACCTGATCCCCATGCATGGCGCCCAATCCGGCGCGCAACTCCGGCCGCCCGAAAAGGGTTCGCAGGCGTTGCTGGAGTCGACCAAAGCCGTCGTTGCAAAAGATGGTCTCCTGGTCGATCACCCCTCTTTCCAGATCGGCAAGCACCTCGGATTGGGTGACGTCCACCGCCCTTATCACGATGAAGCCGCGAAATTCGAACTGCTGGGGCGGAATGAGCCGTGCCAGGGCTTCCGGGTTGTCGATGTTCTCCGAAATAAGGCTTTTCTGTTCAGGGCTGAGGGGTATCGGCGCCCTCTGGGTTTGCACCCGCAGGAACTGCCAGTCGGGCAGCATCTGGTAGTAGCGTTCCAATCCGCTCTCCGGATCGGTTACGGCGCGGATCACCGGAATATTGCGCCCCTGACCGATGCCGTACACCTTGTCCAGAATGAGCCAGTAGGCGCGCAACTGGTGAAACTGCAGAATGTCCTGCTCCGGTTTTTTAAGGCTGCCGCGTATGGCGCCATCCGCAGAAAGAAACTGCCTACCGAACCGTGGGGTGTAATAAAACGGCTGGTTGGCCAATGGGGTGACAGCGCCGGCCAGGTCGCTCTCCCATGACGAGGCGGGGAAGACAGCGGCCATCAGCGGCACGATCTCCTCTTCGTACTGTTCGATGACGCCGGGGTCGTCGATGTCGCCATTGAGTTCGGGGTTGTCCAAAATGTTGCGCTCGAACAACTCGAACATCTTCGCCAAATCCTGGCATTTGGGTGCAACATTCGCCCGCCAGAAATCGAGCAGTGGCTCGAGACTCAACACCGACAAAAATTCGTGTTCGGCCTGATCGTCGCTATGCATGGTATCTCTCCTATGGTTCAAAACCAACCTATACGAGTAACAGATTAGGTTTTGAACCGGTCAGGTCACCATAATCATCAAATCGCTTGAAGCCAAATCAGATGGGGTCTTTGGGATCGTCCGTTTCGGGACTGGGGCAGGTGTTGATCTGGTTCTGACTGCAACATCCACAGCCGCCAGCACAGCCATCGGTTTTACTGTTGCTAACCTTTTTGTAAAAGCGCCAGCCGAGTAAAAAAGCTGCCAGCAGTACAATTACCACCACAATTGCGGTCTGCATGTGCGCCCCCTTTTATTGTACGTTCAACATCAGAAACCGGCCAATGTGCCGATTTGAAATACGGTGGTGGCCAGCAAAAAAGCCAGCACGGTATTGAACACCATTGAAAAAAGCCCCCACTTCCATGAGCCGGCCTCCCTGACAATACAGACCACCGAGACGAAACAGGGGGCGTAGAACATGACAAATATCATCAGGCTCAAGGCGGTCAGCGGTCGCCAATGGGGCGAGTTGGCCAGCGTCTCGGCGAGAGAACTGTTCGCCTCCGGGTCCACCTCTCCAAGGGAGTAGGCGGTCCCGAGGGTCGCCACGATGACCTCTTTGGCCGCAAAGCCCCCTACAAGGGCGATATTGGTCCGCCAGTCCAAACCGGCCCAGCGGCTAAACGTTTCGAGTCCGGTGCCCATACGGCCGGCAACCGAGTGTCTCAGAGCCGCCTCGGCCTGGGCGGCCTCGATGGTGAGCAGTTGTACTTTTGCTTTCCGGGCGGCCTCTGTAAGGGGTCGGTCGCCATCTGAATGGTTGACTTCGGCGGCGACATCCGCAGGCAGAGCGGTCAAAATCGCCTCTCGCCGGTTCTCGAATTCCACCACCCGATCCTCGGGCAAACCAGGGAAGGTCATCAGGGCAAAAAGGATCACCGATATCCCCAGAATCACGGTGCCGGCCTTTTGGATATACTGCCAGGTCCGTTCCCAAGTGTGGATCAGCAGCCCCTTGAAGGTGGGCAGACGATAGGGCGGCAACTCCATCACGAAGGGCGTGGCAGCGCCTTTGATCACGGTGGAGCGCAGGAGCTTTGCCACCAGCAGGGCGCCGGCCCAGGCAACCAGTGTAATGATAAACATCATCAGGGCCTCCTTATCGGCAAAAAAGGCGGCCACAAGCAGTGCGAAAACCGGCAGTTTGGCCCCGCAGTTCATGAACGGCACGGTGAGCAAGGTGGCCAGGCGCTCCCGTTTGGACTTGAGCGTGCGGGTGGCCATGACACCCGGCACGGCGCACCCCCCGGCAATGCCGCCGGAGACGATAAAGGCCATGACCGAGCTGCCGTGCAGCCCGAAGATGCGAAAGACGCGATCCAGCATGAAGGCGACCCGGGCCAGGTAGCCCGAATCCTCCAGCAAGGCGATGCCGAAGAACATGAACATGATCAGGGGTACGAATCCGAGCACACCGCCGACACCATCGATCACCCCGGAAATGATCATCGCCTTTAGAAGTCCGTCGGGCATAAGACGATCCACAACGCTGCCCATCCATGCGAAGAGGTCCTCGCTCCAGGCCACAGGCAATGCGCTGTATGTAAAGGTGAAATGGTAGAGGGCGAAAAGGACGGCCAACATGATCAAGGGGCCGGCAAAGCGGTTGACCACCACCTTGTCGATCTTATCCGATATGAAGAGCCGATTACGGTCGCCGCCATAGGAGATGACCCCCTGCTTGAGGACCGACCGGATATAGCCATAGCGATAGTCGGCGACCACTGCCTCCGGATAGCTCTCTGCGGTCCTTTCGAGATGGCGTTGAACCTCCTGGACGATGCGCTCCAGCTGGCCGGCGGTCTCGTCGTCCCGCTGCCGGCCGAGGCAACGGATCTGTTCGTCGTTCTCCATGTACTTGAGCGCGGTCCAGCGTTCGGGGTAGATATCGGTCATGAACGCGCGCTCCCGGACGATGGCTTCCATCCGGTCCAGTGCGGGATCGATATCGGGTCCGTAAGAGATCTGCAGCTCTGTGCCGCCGCCCTCCTCGTCGAGCAGCCGGAGGGCGGCCCGGATCAGCTCCTCCTTACCCCGGCCGCTGCGGGCCATGGTGGGCACCACCGGTACACCCAACAGGCGTGAGAGGGCCTGGTGGTCGATCGTTATTCCGCGGCTGTCGGCCATGTCGATCATATTGAGGGCGATGCACACCGGCATCCCCATTTCGATAAACTGCAGGGTCAGGTAGAGATTGCGTTCCAGATTGGACGCATCGACGATGTTGATCACCACGCCGGGTTTCTCATTGACCAGAAAGTCGCGCGCGACCACCTCCTCCAGCGAATAAGCGGTCAGAGAGTACGTTCCTGGCAGATCGACAATGTTCATCCGGTGGCCGTTGAGTTTGTAGACACCCTGCTTTTTCTCTACGGTAACACCGGGGTAGTTGCCCACATGCTGTCGGGCGCCGGTCAGGCTGTTGAACAGCGTCGTCTTGCCGCAGTTGGGATTTCCGGCCAGGGCGATCATGGCTTCCATGCTACTCTTCTACCTCCACATCGATAAAATCCGCCTCGCTGTTACGCAATGTTAAGGTGAAACCCATCAAACGCAAGGCCACCGGGTCATATAAAGGTGCGCGTCCCTGGACGGTAATTTCCGTGCCGGGAACGAGCCCCATGTCGCGAATACGCCGCCCCAGCTCCCCTTGAGCGGTAATGGCGGCAATGACCCCTGACTGTTTCGCCTTCATTTGCCGCATATTCACTTTGTGCATTTCGAACCTCCAGCTGCAGTATCTATTTGATCATTTTTTGATTTGTTAGCTATACCTAACTTTTATGGTTGTCAACTCGTTTTTTAACAACACCCTATTTTTTTGTTTTTGACTAATAAAGATTGGGGTGCTACTTTGTTCCAAACAAAAAGGAGGCAGGATGTCCACCCGAGATGATCTTTCGGATAGTTTGGAGAACTATCTTGAAGCAATTCTGGAGCTTGAAGAGACCCAGAAAGTGGCCAGGGCAAAGGAGATCGCAGATCGTTTGAAGATACAACGCGGTTCGGTCACCGGGGGCCTCAAGACGCTGTCCGAGAAGGGCTACATCAACTACCAGCCCTATAGCTATATAACGCTTACAGCAAAAGGCAAGCGTATCGCGCGCGACATCGCCCACCGCCATGCGGTGATCAAGGAGTTTCTGCTGAAGGTGCTCCAGATCGACCCGTTGACGGCAGAGACCTCCGCCTGCCGGATGGAGCATGCCATCGACCCGAAAAGCATCGAACGCCTGGTCTGTTTCATCGAGTACATCTTCACCTGCCCCCGGGCGGGCGAAGAGTGGATTCAGTCGTTTCTGAGCTACTGCGCCGGTGGCAACCGCAAACAGGCCGACTGCAAAAAGTGTATCGATTCGATCAGGAACGAAGTTGCCTCGTCCTGAACGGTACCGAACGACTCTCTTTTGAACAAAGCTCCGGAAACGCACTTCAGAGAGAGCGCACTCCGAGAAATCCAATATGTACCTGGCCCGTCTGAGCAAAAAGGGAAAACCCCGTTTTGTGATCCGCCAATCCTACCCCGACGGCAGCGGCATGAAGAGCCGCGACCTGTTCGACTTGGGTGCCGACCCGACCCGCTACATCGTCTACGTGGGCGGCACCGGGTACTACTATGACACTGTTGTTTACGACGCCTTGGCCGAAGCCGGCGTGGCGGAGGGAGAGGATGAGCTGGACCGAATTCTGTTCGAATTCCTCGATCCCAGCATCCAGCGCGTCATCCGCGGGTTCGATCGCGGCCGCCGCCACCGCAAGCGACCCGTGGCACTGGGACAGGGTGAGGACGCACCGCACCCCATTCACCTCTTCGACAAACGCCGTTACCACTACCTGAGGTTCGGCCACAGCGAGCAGCGCCAAATCCACCGTGTCCCGGAGAAGGTCTTCCGGGAACTGCATGCCAAATCCCGCGACGAACTGGAGCAGTACTTTCTGTCCGAGGAGCGCTCTCTCCGACCCCATCAGCGGCCGCACTATGTCTCCGTGATCTTCGAATTGAAACGGTTTACCCCCGACAAGGAGCGGGGTGTCCACCTGCTCGAGCAGATAGACGATTTTTTCATCTCCCGCCTCTGCCGATTCAACGCCGATGCGCGCCTCTGGGACGAGGCCTCGGAAACGGATGGGCTGCGCGACTATCTGGTCAAGTATGCCATCATGTATTTCGACTACGAAGCGCCCCATAACTCACCGTGGCAGGCCTATGTGGAAGATTTCATCCGCCGCCATCGCGCCTATCATCCGCCACGCAAGGTGCAGATTAAAACCGAGGAGGCCGGCCGCCTCTTCGGGATGCCCTGGAAGAAGCTTAAGGTGCTGGACAAACGATCGTTGTCACGCCTCTACCGACAACTGGCGCTCAAGCTTCACCCGGATCAAGGCGGCGATCCGGAACTGTTTCGCAAGCTCTCCCACTACTACGAAGTACTGTCGAAAAAGCGACGCTGAAAAGAACAATTGCGACAAGGGTGAATCGATGTTAGAGGACAAAAGGCGTAAATGCTTCAATACAGGCGGTCATAAAGCCCGCCCTTCGATACAATGGACTCAATAACATTGAGGTTCATATTCCAAACGCAGACAGGTGACAGCTCAAACAGAAAGGTTTCCGCTGATGAGTGCAAACGCAAATTTGATCCTGATGGCCCTGTTCGGCATCCTTGTGGGGATTGGCGCCTCCTTTTCCGGGTTGGGAGGCGGTTTTCTGATGGTGCCGCTGCTGCTGTTCATGGGCTACACGGCCCAGAAATCGGTGGGCACCTCATTTCTGGCCATCCTGGTCATCTCCATCTCCGCCCTGGTGGCCCACAACAAGTTGGCCAACATCGACTACCGGGCCGGCATCCTGCTGGGCATCGGCGGGATCGTCGGCGCACAGATCGGGTCGCGGCTGGTCGAGCATGTGAGCACGGCCAACTTTAAAAAAATCTTTGCGCTGATTCTGGTGGGATTGGCGATCTATATGTTTTTCAAAAAGTAGAACCCGTCTCAAACAGGGGAGACGATCACCGGCCGATCTCCCCGTCCAGCGCCCGTCGCAGATAATCCATCTCCGCCCTCGCTTGGCGCAACTTCTCCTTGACCCGCACGTGCTCATCGTGCGAACAGAGCGCCAGCGCCCTTTCCAACTCTTCGACAGCCTTTTGGGAGCGGTATAACTCCCGGGCCAATAGCTTGATGCTCATGTCGCTGTCAGATCCGGCTCAGATATTTCTAATCCGTCGAACCTCCCTTTCGAGGGGTTCCAGCTCCTCCTCACGGCCATCGGGCTCGAGCTCCTTCCTCAGTTCGTCAAGCTCCCTGCGTATGCGAGGCAGCCACTCGCGTTCGATCCGGTCGCGCGCCTGCTCCCCGGCCCGCTCCATCTCCCTGGCCCACTCCTCAAGGGAGCGCTTCAACTGACGATAGGCATCACTTTCCGGGATTCCCTTAACGTCGCGCCCGAACTTGTCGAACAGCTCCTGAAGATAGCCCAACCCCTTCTCCACCTCTCGACGCCATTGGGAAAAGGCGCTATCGGGGGAATCCATGCCCTTCACTGATGCGCCGTCCTGCAACAAGCGGCCGCCGCTTCTCGTCAGCTCGATGATCACCACCCGGCTGCCGGAGCGCGTCGGGTCGGCAGCCGTATAGAAGCGCGAGTACTCGGTCAACGCCTTTTCATAACCGTTGTCCACCTCGATACCCACCTGATAGGTCCCGTCCTTCCGGTAGGCTATGGAGGTCACCGTTCCGGCCGGGTTATCCTGGAAGAGGACCCTATCCCCCTCGGCCAGACCGGACAAACGGTTGAAATCAACATCGATACGGATCGCATCCGGCCCACAGGCAACCAGCATCAGGCCCGTCAGCAAAATTCCCACGCATCTCCGAAGAGAGCTGGACGTTGAATGAAAATATTTTCCCATGATAAAGCCCCTTAAAACCATCCTCCTAATATCGCTCCAATCCCTTCACTCTCCTACTTTAAACATTCCAATTTAAACGCCGGCGAGGCCGGCCTATTTCGGCCATTGGTGGTCCTTCAACACGTCAAACGGATTGCCGGTGGACTTGACCGGGCATCCGCACGGTCCCTGGTTTAAATCCGCACCGCACTGCGGACACATCCCTTTACAGCTATCGCTGCAAAGCGGCTTATACGGCAGGCAGAGCACTATCTGCTCCTGCACCGCGTCACCGAACTCGATGGTGTCGTCTTTGAAATAGATCAGTCCGATCTGTGCAGCCGTCAACTCAACTTCGCCGTCATCTCCCGAGTGCACATCCGCCGGAATTTCGCGTGAGAAGCGCAGGGTAAATCGGCGATGCAGCTCCCGCTCGTACTCATTGAGGCAGCGGCTGCAGGGCAGCCGAACGGTGGCCGACAAAAACCCATCGACCCGAATCAAATCCCGCTCGGGTTCCACCTCCAGCGTGATGGCAATGGGGGTGGCGAACCGGCACTCTCCCTGCTCAGTCAGCCGTTTGAGTACCGAGAACGCTTCGGCCGGCTTGACGTAATCCAGGCGGGTTCCCTGGGTGGGAATGTGGTGGACTTCGATAGTCATATCACTGGTCATTGATCAATTCCTCAATCGGATCATTTCCGCAACCCGGGAAACAGTGCGTTAGCTGTGAGGCAATAGCGGAATTTAAAACTGCCGCCCTCCAAATGCAAGAGCGATCCGGGGATGCGCCGCGTTTTTGGTCACACAATGTCCCTTTTTTGACGCCAGTGCACGATCTCATACACCCCTGCAGATCGGAAAGCCCCTATTTATCGATCATTTTTGAAGGTTCCGAAAAGCGGGAGGGTGGTATGCAATTTGCTTTATCTCATTTTTAAGTTAGCGGTCTTGAAAGGCAAATTTCTTCAGAGGTGATTGAGCAATGACTCCGAAACGCATCGTTCGGGCGCTCTGCGCAGTGGTTTTTATATCGATTTATTCATTCGCAAGTCATGCCTATGCGACTCCGGATCCTTTTCCCATGCCTGAAGCCATCGTTCCAAACGTCAGCTTCTGGACCCAGGTCTATGCCCACTACACCTCCGATCAAGGCATCGTGCACGACAGCACCCGTATGGACATTGTTTACGAGATCATCGAACTGAGGCCCTACGACAAGCCTGGCGCCGGCAAAATCAACCGCAAACGCATGAAGCGGGCCAAAAAAAAATATCGGGAGATTCTCAATCGCCTGGCCAAAAATCCCCATACCCGGGATAAAAGCTGCCGGCGGGTGGCAGGGCTGTTCGATGACCCTCACGACGCCGAGCAGTTTCGCCGTTCAGCCAACCGTGTCCGTTGCCAGGTCGGCCAGAAGGACCGTTTCCAGGCTGGGTTGATCCGGTCGGGAGCCTACATGGATCGCATTCGCGCCATCTTCTCATCCCACGGCCTCCCCGATGGCCTGGCCTATCTGCCCCATGTGGAGTCATCGTTCAATCCCAACGCCTACAGCAAATTCGGCGCCGCCGGCATATGGCAGTTCACTCGCTCCACCGGCAAGCGATTCATGGCGGTGGGCTATGCCATGGATGAACGAAGAGACCCGATCCTGGCAACCGACGCAGCCGCACGACTTCTAAAAGAGAATCATGCCAAACTGAACAGCTGGCCGCTGGCCATCACAGCATACAACCATGGCGCCACCGGCATGAAGCGCGCAAAGCAGCTTCACGGCAATTATGAGAACGTGTTTAAATCCTACCGCAGTCGCACGTTCAAATTCGCCTCTCGGAATTTCTACGCCGAATTCCTGGCCGCCCGCCATGTGGCTGCCAATTATCGCGACTATTTCGGGACACTCCCCCTGGACAGCCCCGTGCAGGCCCATGTCGTCAAATTGAAAAACTACATCGCCTTCGATGATCTGTGCGGTCATTTCCAGATACCCCCCAAGGTGCTCGAGCGCATGAATCCCGCACTGCGTAAGCCTGTCCTTAGCGGCCAAAAATATGTTCCCAAGGGATACGCGCTGAGATTGCCAGTTGAAAGCCGGGAGAAAGAGCTGTTGACGGCCGAAATTCCCGCTAACCTCTATCAAAAGGCCCAGAAACGCAGCCGCTTCTACACAGTTCAGCGGGGCGATACGGCGGGAAAGATCGCCCGCATGCACCAGGTCCGGCTTGGCGATCTGATCCTGGCCAATAATTTAAACCGCCGTGCCACGATCTATCCAAGCCAGACGTTGCGCATCCCGGGGGCGACCGATCTCAGGCCCGAGCACCAAAACCCGGTTACCCAAGAGCCGGTCACGGTTTTGGCCGCCAAAACCTCCCCTGATCCTCCGGCACCGCCCGTGGCGGTGAAGGCGACCACTCCGAAATCCGCTCCGCCTGAACTGGCTTACTACCCGCAGCCGATGCTGGCCTCGGTAATCCCCTTGCCGTCCAAGGCGTCGAAGGTTAATGGCATCGACGCGAAGGGCGAGGCGGCACAACAGGCACAAAACAGCGAGATCGTTTCCGCCGATGTCGCCTTCGAACGTATCGTCGAAAGGAACGGACAGCTGGTGGGCATCATCCAGGTTGAAGTCGAAGAGACCCTGGGCCATTACGCCGACTGGGCCGGTGTGGCCACGCAGCAGATCCGACGCCTCAACGGGCTGCGCTATGGTGCGTTTCTGCGGCTGCACCAGAAGATCCGCATCCCCCTCGGCCGTACCAATGCCGAAACGTTCGAGCAGAATCGATATGAATACCACAAGCGTCTCCAGGAGGATTTTTACGCGGCATACCGTGTGGGCGAATTGCAATCCTATCGGGTGAAACGCGGCGACAGCATCTGGACCCTGTGCCGCGGGAAGTTCGATATCCCCATGTGGCTGCTCAAACATTGCAACCCGGAGGTCGACCTGGGCGATCTGCGTTTCCACCAGAAATTGGTTATCCCGACCATCGAGAAGCTGTCGGAGGTCGACGCGGAACCCGGAATCGGTTCGCAAAGTGAAGATAACGAAGAGATGGAGCCTGGTCAGGTCTGATCGAAAAAGGTCAACTCCCATCGATCTGCATGGGGATCGTGACGCAGGATATAGCGTCCACCATCATCACCCGCCACCTTGAAATAGCGATGGTCCGGCGCAAGCCAGCTGTCGATCGTTTGGACAACCTCTATGCATCTGGCGCCTAGCCAGAAACGCCGCGGGGTCTGCTCGCCGCGGTACCCGCAATAACAATCCACACGGATATTCTCCATCGCTGTCGCCCTTTCAAAGTCTCACCGCTTGACACCCCAGGTGACAATTTTATACTTTCCACAAATCGGCACCTGCTGAAAAGCCATTTTTTTGGCGGGTCTGCCTTGCCAACCTTAACGTAAATCAACGCCAACCATTAAGGAAAAGCGACCATGAAAGAGATCTCCATCGGCTGGATCGGAACCGGTGTCATGGGCAACGCCATGTGTGGCCACCTGATCGATGCCGGCCATCAGGTTCACCTGTTCAACCGAACCCGCGACAAAGCCGCCAATCTCATCGAACGTGGCGCCGACTGGTGCCCGACGCCCAAAGCAGTGGCCCAGGCCTCAGAGGTGGTTTTCTCGATCGTGGGCTATCCACAGGATGTCGAACAGGTTATCCTGGGCCCCGACGGCGTGTTGGAAGGGGTCAAAGAGGGCGCTGTCGTGGTCGATATGACCACCTCAAGCCCGGAGTTGGCGCGGACCATTTCCCAGCAGGCCGAAAACAGGGGGGTGGCCACCCTGGATGCACCGGTCTCCGGCGGCGATGTGGGAGCACGCGAGGCGACCCTGGCGATCATGGTCGGCGGCGACCAGGCCACCTTCGACCGCGTCGTGCCCCTGTTCGATATCATGGGCGGCCACATCGCCCTCATGGGCGGTCCGGGCGCCGGCCAGCACACCAAGATGTGCAACCAGATCTTGATCGCCGGCACCATGATCGGGGTGGTCGAGTCGATGCTCTACGCCCACCGGGCCGGTATGGACCGCGATGCGGTGATCGATGTGATCGGCCGGGGCGCGGCCAGCTCGTGGGCCATCAACAACCTTGGCCGCCGCATCGCCGGCGGCGATTTCGATCCCGGCTTCTACGTCAAACACTTTGTCAAAGACATGGGCATCGCTCTGGAGGAGGCCCGGCGGATGAACCTGAGCCTGCCTGGGCTGGCGCTGGTTCACCAGTTCTATCTGGCCGCCATTGCCCAGGGCGATGAGAACCTCGGAACTCAGGCGCTCTATCGGGTCCTGGACCGCATCAACCGCCCCGCTTCCTGACCGGAGACACAAGATGACCGACAATCGAAGCGTGGTTCACCCGGATGAAAAAGGAAGCCATAAAAAAGAGCTGCAGCGCCTGCGCATGCGCGCCATCGGGCTATCGTTCGCAGTGAGCCTTGCCCTGTTGGGCATTAAGTTCATCACCTACCGTTTGACCCACTCTTCAGCGGTCCTCTCAGACGCCCTGGAGTCGATCATAAATGTGGCCGCCAGCGCCTTCGCTGCGCTGAGTATCTGGATGGCCGCCAAACCGCCGGACCCGGACCACCCCTACGGCCATGGCAAGATCGAATACTTCTCGGCCGGGTTCGAGGGGGCGCTGATCATCGGGGCGGCGGTGGGGATCTTCTACACCGGTATCCAACATCTGATCGATCCCCATCCACTGCCCAACCTGGAGACGGGTCTGCTCCTGTTGATAGGCGCCACCGTCGTTAATCTGCTGCTGGGGCTCTATTTGGTGAGAATCGGTCGGCGCACCGATTCGATCGCACTGGAGGCCGACGGCAAGCACATACTGACCGATGTCTACTCATCGGCCGCTGCGGTGGTCGCACTGGTGCTGGTCTATTTCACCGGATGGTTGCGAATCGACGGCGCCATCGCCTGCCTGATCGGTATCAACATCCTGGTCACCGGGGGCAAACTGGTCGTCCAGTCGTTCAAGCGC
The DNA here is from genome assembly GCA_963668675.2 of uncultured Desulfatitalea sp. GTDB lineage: Bacteria > Desulfobacterota > Desulfobacteria > Desulfobacterales > Desulfosarcinaceae > Desulfatitalea. Next base: position 1,515,212 of record CAXXMB010000001.1, read on the forward strand.
CTCATGGACGCCTCGGACCCCGAACTGCTCGAACGCATTGCCACCGTTCTGGTGGCCAACCGCCGGCCTGACTGGGTCGACATCCATCAACTGCGCGCCTGGCGCGCCGGTGCCATCGTCCATATCGATCTGCATCTGGTGCTGCCGGTTGAGCTATCCCTGGCCAAGGCCCATCAGGAAGCCAAAATCCTGGAGAACTTGCTCACCGAAGCGTTCGACGGCAATGCCGGCATTCTGGTCCATATGGACCCGTGCGAACCCACCGAATGCCCGGTCTGCGGCCTTGCAGCTTGCGAGCGCCGCAGCCATGGCCGCGATCCCGAGATAATCTGGAACCGCGAACGCATGATCCGAGCCTCCGCAGGGGAACCGTAGAATGAATTCAATTCGTAGCAATCGTATGCTTACAAAAATAGTGCCGACCCAAACGACGCGACCTAAGAGAAGGAGAAGACAATGGCGACCATCTTTACCAAAATTATCAAAGGTGAAATTCCGAGCGACATCGTCTACCAGGACGACCAGGTGACCGCGTTCCGCGACATCGAGCCCCAAGCCCCCACCCACATCCTCATTGTCCCCAATAAGGAGATCCCCACGGTCAACGACATTCAGCCCGAAGACGAGCAGTTGGTCGGCCACATGTTCACCGTCGCCGCCAAAATCGCAACAGACGAAGGTGTCGCCGAAAGCGGCTACCGCCTGTTGCTCAACTGCAACCGGGACGCCAACCAGGAGGTCTTCCACCTGCACATGCATATGTTTGGCGGCCGCCAGTTGGGCCCAATGCTGATGCGGCAATAGCGGACGGTCCGGTGCGATGAAGAGACGACTGCCCCTTTTGAACCGCTCCTGGTGGTCCTTTCAATGGCGCTACCTGCGAAGGCGCACCCCCTGGGATACGCAGATCACGCCGCCCGAAGTGATGGCGTTTCTCTTCACCGCCCCTCCCGGGCGGGCTCTGGATCTGGGGTGTGGTACGGGTACCAACGCGATTACATTGGCCCGAAGAGGCTGGCAGGTGACCGGCATCGACTTTGCCGCCCAGGCCATTCTCAAAGCGCGCCGAAAGGCGGCCCGCAGCCATCTGCAGATCGATTTCAGGGTTGGGGATGTGAGCGAATTAGGCGGACTTGCAGGCGTCTTCGACTACGTATTGGATATCGGCTGTCTGCACGGGCTAAATGACCAACAGCAGATTCGCTACGCCAAAAGATTCGACGGATTGATGCGTCCCGGCGGGACGTTCATGCTCTACGCCTGGCTGCCGCGCATCTGGAAGGGAAAGCGGCGCGGAATTGCTACCGAGACCATACGGGGCCTGTTCGAGCCGACGCTGCAGCACCACCAGACCATCGTCGGAGAGGAGGCTGGCGGTCCTTCGGCGTGGTATTGGTTTAAAAGCTAACCAATAGACAGGAAGCAGCCGGTTACTCTATAGAACCGGCATTTCGAAAGGCCTGCACCCTTTCGGGCGTGGGTGGATGTGTGGCGAGGTATCCGGTCCAGCCCCCTCCTTCCTCTGATTTTTGCTCTTTGTGGTTCTTATCGATCCGGGAGAGGATATCGGCAAAGCGTTCGGGCGGTACATCGTGCGCCAACAGGTAGTCCAAGGCATAGCGGTCTGCATCCCGTTCGAATTCACGCGAGTAGGCCAGTTCGGTGAGCACCACGGGCAGCCCCAAAAAGAGCTCGGAAACACCCGACGCGTCCCCGGTAAGGGCCAGAATGGCAAACGATAGCATCGAGTCCTGAACCATGCGGCGCATGCCGTGCTGATGAAACACGTGACCGATCTCGTGGGCCATTACAGCCAACAGTTCGTCGTCATCTTTGGCCGCCTCGACCATCTCGTCGGTGAAGACGATGGTGCCGCCGGGCAGCGCGAAGGCATTGGGCCCCAGCTTTCCGCCTTTACGAAACACCACCACAAGATCAAGCGCCGGGTGGTTATCGATGGCCGGTTGCAGGTGCTTTCGAACACGCGTTGCAGTCTCTTCCGGCAGCTCTGATTCGTCCAATGCGGCCTTGTCCAGAAAATTCAATGTCTGCTCATCGGCCATTCGATGGATCGATTCGGGCAATGCGGCGGTCACCACTTTGGCTGCCACCGGCACCACATACTTCACAGTGGCGGCAGCGATCAACAGAACGATCAGGAAGGCGGCCAGCACATAACGCTTTCTCGATTCGAGGATATGGACCCAGAGGCTCCAGTGGTCGCGACGAAATGCCCCCAGAATCCGATCGACACCAGCATTGTCGTCGGTTTCGAGGACCGCCCCATCTGGAAAGCAGATTGCCCGCGGCGTATCGGCCAGACGGTCCGACACCTTGGCGTCAAAGCGCTTTCGGCGATAGACAGCGTCGCCATTACCGACCCGAAGGACCTCAACAGCTTCATTGTCGTAGACCCTCAACACCACCGCAATCTGTGCGGAGGTCCTGCCGTCAAACCACTGTCCTTCTACGGTGATCATTAGCGTGTGCATCCTCTCCCTCAGCCCGATGGCCTTCGTTTACCAAGTGTGCCGGAAACATTTCCCTGTTCTGCGAAAATAAAACAGATTTCGACGATCGCCAGGGGCCCATTGCTTTTGATCCCAAGCGACATCCGCACAGTTATCCCCTCCTACAGACCGAAGTCAAAATCCATGAAGTCGGAAATTTCGTTCCCCAGAGCGCCGGTCTCCTTCAACTCATCGGCAACGAATTGGTCCAGATCTCCCGATGGCAACAAGACGAGTTGTTCGATCTTGTAGCGGTATGCGCGCACCTGGGCAAATGGGTGAAACAGTCCCAGCGTGCAGACGATCGCCAACGTATTGGTCAGCAGGATCAAGGCGAACGCTTTGATCTCCATCGTCGCTTTAAATCTGTGCTTCTGCAGCGCGCCCGAGTTGTAGAGCAGGTTGCCCGATTTGACTGAAAAATAGGCAAAAGCGTAAAGATACATCACCACCATCACCAAAGCGCCTAAAGGCCCGCCTAAGAAAGGCAGAAAAATGGATACCGCCACAACGATTACGATGGCCGCGATGAGCGGAATCAGGAACTTCAGGACAATACGGTAGTAATCTCCGGCCGTGGCGTGAAAGGTGAACGGCGCGGTGCCGTAGGTCGAGTTTTCCACGATGAATTTCTTCTGGCGATAGTGGGCGTAGGGGCCCAGAATACCGAGGGTCGGTATGGAGAGCAGCGGAAAGAGCACGAACGTTTTGGCGGCTCCGCCATAGGTGCCCTTGAAATTGAAGCGGATGTTGCGCCAGGAGCTATAGCGCGCATTGAAGGCCAGGGACCGGACCACAAGCCATGGAAGTATGATAAGAAAAACGAGGCTTCCTGCCAACGCAGCGGGCGGAAAGACTTGGTTCATGATGGAGTAACAGACAAAAACGACAAATACTATGGCGCGGCCTTTCAAAATCTTTACCGGATCGGCCAGGTAGCGGAAGGTGGCACCGACCACCCGGGTGTTGCCGTAAAAGTACTGTTTACGTCGCACCTTGGCCCAGGCCGAGTAGATTCCCAGGGTGACAATAGAGAGGAGGACATTGACGATCCAGATCTTGAAGTACTCGCCACCGGCCCCCTTGAATTCAAACGGCTCCTGTGCCTTGGCGGCCGGCATCTGCGGTGTGGGCTTTGGTTCCGGCGCGACCGGTTTCGGTGGTTCCGGCGGCTGCGGCGGTGCAGGCTGATTCGGAACCTTTGGATTGGCAGGACGAACCAGCTGCGACAGCGGCTGCCAGTTCTCCCCGGAGGCGCTGCGCACCAGCGTCTCTCCATTGATCTGCTTCGATTTAATCAGTTCCGTCAATTCCGCCTTGTTGACCGGCCCGATCTCCTGCTCCCCATCCTTATAGTACCAACTCATCAAGCGGCTCCTTTTCTGTGATCCATGCGTGAAATGGTTTCGTGCTCAATCGTAATTACGAATGCGATTACGCGGCGGGAGGATGATAAATGCATGATAAAATATGAAAATTTGGTAGATATTTTACCAGAGAAACGCATTTACAGGCAAGGGGAAATGGGCTTTTTAATTGATAGCCCATGACATGTTGAAAATATAAGTAAAATCGACTTTATTCTATTTTACACATGCGTATAATTGACAAGGTAGAATGATGCCATAGGCACTACATTCCAGGGAAGAAAAACGACCTTTGCCGTCTTCCCAATACGACCGAAATTGAAATGGGCTGTTATTTATTTTTGCGCCGAAGTACCTTCTTTTGAGGCCTGTTCTTCTTCCATCGGCTGAATTCTATTTTTCCGGTGCGCAGGCGGAAGTAGATGCGCAGCGGGGTCATATCGAGACCGGTCCTGGCGCGGACCTGGTTGAGAAGATAGCGCTGGTAGGAGAAGTGAACGGCGTCGGGGAAATTGACGAAGCAGACGAAGGTGGGCGGCCGTTGGCCCACTTGCGTCGCGTAGTAGAACTTGAGTCTGCGGCCCCGGTGCAGGGGGGGTTCTGTACGCTGGGTGGCCTCTTTGAAAATGCGGTTGAGGATGCCGGTACCGATGCGGGTGGTGTACTGGGTAAATACGTTTTCTATCAAAGGGAATATCTTGTTGATGCGCTGTCCGCTCTTGGCCGATATGGTGAGCAGCGGCGCGTGTTGAAGGAATTTGGCCGTTTCGTGGAGGCGTTGGCCGAATTTATGCGGCGTTGTCGTTTGGGCATCCACGAGGTCCCACTTGTTGGCGATGAAGATGGCGCCGCAGCCACGCTCATAGGCATATCCAGCTACCTTGATGTCCTGGTCGGTGATGCCCTGGTCGGCGTCGAGCAAAATCAGGGCCACGTCGCACGCTTCGAGGCTTTTGAGCGCCTTGATGATCGAGAACTTCTCCAGCTTCAGGCCCACTTTCGATTTGCGCCGAATCCCAGCAGTGTCGATCAGGCGAAAGGTGCGCCCGCCCTTTTGAACCACGGTGTCGACGGCGTCCCGGGTGGTGCCGGGCACGTCGCTGACCAGCAACCGCTCCTGGCCGGCCAGGCGGTTAATCAAGGAGGATTTGCCCACGTTGGGCCGCCCCACCACGGCGATGCGGATCTCGTCGGATTCGACCGGCGCTTCGGCGCGGGGCAGTACGTCCACCAGGGCGTCCATGAAATCGGGTACCCCGTATCCATGTTCGGCAGAGAGAGAGTAAAGCTGGTCGGTGCCGAGGGCATGAAACTCGTAGAGGCGATCCTCCTGTTCGAGTCCGTCGACCTTGTTGACCACATGGAACACCGGCTGTTGCACTGTGCGGATCCACTGGATCAAGTCGTGGTCAAAGGGCGAGAGGCCGTGCTTGCCGTCAAGCACCAGGACTACGGCGTCGGCCTCTTGCACGGCGCTTTCGACTTGAGTGCGTATGTGGGCGGCAAAGGCGTCATCGTCGCCGGTCACGAACCCGCCGGTATCGACGACGATAAAGGCGTGGTCCTCCCACTTCGCATCGCCGTAGTGGCGATCACGGGTGACGCCGGGCAGGTCGTCGACAATGGCATCGCGTCGGCGCGTCATGCGATTGAAGAGGGTGGACTTGCCCACGTTGGGGCGTCCGATGATGGCGACGATAGGTTTCATGAATTGTCCGGTGCAACCTTTCCATTATTGTGTGGCCATGTCGGGGGAGACCTTGCTATACGGAAAGCATCAACCAAAGTCAAACCAATAGAGGGATGGAGGCGAGATCATGCCCGAATTAGCCTATTTAAACGGAGAGATCATGCCCATCGACCAGGCCCCATGTCCAGGCAGTTGTTGGCCCATCTGGGGAGAAGGGCGATGGGCGAAACGTAAAGCCGCAGGCGACGCCTATTGCCCCACCAGCGCTCTGTAATCTTTCAGGATCGGTGCATATGCCCTGCCGAACAGGCTGCTTGAGATCATGAAATCGGCAGTTGCCCGGTTGCAGGCCACGGCCACGTTGTAAAGCACGGACATGCGCAGCAGAGCCTTGACGTCCACATCGTGGGGTTGGGCCGTCATCGGATCCCAGAAGAAGATCAATATATCCAGCTCTTCGTTGGCGATCATGGCCCCCAGTTGCTGATCGCCGCCCAGGGGGCCGCTTTTTAGCCGGTGAATCTGCATCGAAAGGTTTTCCGCAATAACTTTGCCGGTGGTGCCGGTGGCAAACAGATGATGTCGTGACAGCGTTTCTGCATTGAAGCGGACCCACTCCAGCAGATCCTTCTTGCGTTCGTCGTGGGCCACAAGGGCAATGCGCTTGAGCTTCTCCACGATCTCCTCCCTAATTTTTCTTTCGATAGAGCAACTCGATGGAGACGCCATCAGGCGCCTGAATAAAGGCAATACGCAGCTCGGGCCCGAAGTCCATGGGGTCGAGATCGAAAACGACGCCCCTGCTTTTCAACTGGCTGCAATAATCGTCAAAATCGGTGTCGACCTGAAAACCGTAGTGATCGATTCCCCACTGCAAACCGCCTTTGTCTGATGCCGATTCGCCAGTCCGCTGTCCGCGTATAATGATGGTAGCACCTTCAAACTGCACGAGGACCTGAGGAGCACCGCGCACTTCGGTGCTAGCCGTGATGCGGCCATCGAGTTTTTCGACATACCAATCGGCAGCCTTAACGGGGTCTCGACTGAGCAGGTGGATATGGTCGAAGGAGATTCGGGGGGTCGCCATTTTTTTCTTCCTTTCCTCTGAAGTTGACTTTTCGGTATGTGCCATCAGTCACTCTGTTTCAAGGGAATTTTAGATTCGCAGGGGACGCCGGTCTGGCAAAGGCCGCAGCCGTATCCGTCGAAGCCGAAATGAGCCTTCACGTATTTCGCTGTCTTACGAACGTATTGATAACAGAGCATCTTGTCTTTGCCGGCTTCGGTGATAGCGCCGGCCGGGCATCGTTCGGCGCACTTTTTACAGATACCTTTGCTGAAAAAAAGGCAGTAGGCCTGATGGTCGTCATAAGGCCTTTGTGTTGGCGGTATCTTGAGCTGGGCCACCACCGACCCGGTGCGCATCGCTTTGCCCACGGGCGTAATCAATCCGTCGCACAGGCTGAAGGTTCCCAGGCCGGCGGCATAGGCCGCATGGCGCTCGGACCAAGTCGAAGCGAAGCCGTACTTGGGTGACAGCCGCATGCTGAACTGTGGCGTCAAGAGCGGCGCCACGGCCCGGCAACCGTCACTTTTCAACGCGGCCACCAGGTGCTTGCGCAGCTTGACATTGACCTCCTCGCCGAAAATTCGCGCCCGGGCCCATCGTTCGGAGGGCCAGGCATCCTCTTTTCGGTTGTCAGCTTTGGTTGCCTCGGTCTGGGGCAGGATGTAGCTGATGACGGTGAGCTCTTCCGGCGTAACCGTTGGATCGCCAAAGGTGAGGGCAAAAATCTCCCAGGGGGTCAAATGAAAGGGGCCGACGTGCTCCTTATAATCTTCGAAAATGGGGTCGTCGCCGCTTGCAAAACCGACCAGGGGTTTGTCGAAGGCCTTCTCCCCAGCCGGGTTCTCGAGTGTGTTTTCCGGTGAGCTGTCGATAAATGTTTCGGCGACACTTCTGATCCAATCGGCGTCGATCTGTTGCCTCATGTTTTTCCCCTTTCCCACGATGTGATTGCTTTGAGTGCTCTCTCTGGGCGAGCCTTATGTTCGCCCTAAGCTTTCAGCATAGGCGCTCTATTTTTGCCCAGCATCAGACCCATTTCAGAGCGCAGGCCTGCGATCCTTCCATGGCCGGGCAGATTCCAACTGACCGGCCAGGCGAAACAGGGTGGCCTCTTCGCCGAAACGGGCCGAAAAAAGCATGCCGATCGGCAGGTTCTCTTTGCTCCAGCATAACGGTACGGACATGGAGGGTTGTCCGGTGGCGTTGAACAGGCCGGTGAATCCGAAATAGCTATAGAGGCGGCCCAAATAGCCGCGTACATCCTCTGATTGGGTGTCGAGATAGCCCAGGGGGACCGGCGGCTTCAACAGCACCGGGCTCAGGAGGATGTCGTAGGATTCGAAGAAACGCGCCACCTGCCGTCCGGTATGGTGAATGGTTTCGATCGCTTTAATCAACTCCGGCGCACTGGCTTCTCTTCCGCTCTCGGCGGCGCGCCTGGTGACATACTCAATATCCCTGTCGCCCAAGTCGCGGCCCAGTTGCGCGAGCCGTCCGTCAACCATGGCGGCCGTGTTGGCATTGATGATGGTGACCACGGCCTCCTGTAGGCGATCGGCGTCGACGTGGGGCGCCGCTTCGCTGACCGTGTGGCCCAGATCGGTACAGAGCTGTGCGGTATCTTTCAGGGCCGCAACACACGCCTCATCAGCCTTAACGCCGCTGGGGGCGGTGGCGGTCATGGCAATACGTAAGGAACCTGGGGACTGAGACACTTCGGCCAGGAAGGAGCCGTCTGCGGCGGGCGCCCCATGAGGATCTCCCAGGGAGCGTCCGGATGAGATGTCCAGAAAAAGGGCGCTGTCCCTCACCGAGCGTGAAATGACATGGTCGGTGCTCATACCGTTCCACCCTTCTCCCTGGGGAGGACCAGCGGGAATGCGACCACGGGTCGGCTTGAGCCCGAAGAGCCCGCAGCAGGATGCGGGGATACGAATCGAACCGCCGCCGTCGGAGGCGTGGGCCACCGGCACCATGCCGGAAGCCACTGCTGCTGCTGCCCCTCCGCTCGATCCACCTGTCGATCTTGTCTTATCCCAAGGATTTCGACATGCGCCATAAAGCGCAGGTTCGGTGGTGATGGTCAGGCCGAACTCCGGTGTATTGGTCTTGCCCATCACCACCAGACCGGCCTTTCGATAGCGCTCGACCAGCGTGCTGTCATGTTCGGCCATGAAGTCGGCGAAGAGCCGACTGCCGAAGCTGGTCGCAAACCCTGTATACAGAAGCCCCAGATCCTTGAGCAGCAGCGGGACGCCCCTTAGCGGACCGTCCGGCAAACCGGCCTCGATGCGACTGCGGGCCTCTTCGTACATGGGCAGAACCACCGCATTGAGGACAGGGTTGTGACGATCCACCCGTTCAATGGCGCACTCCAGCAGTTCCATGGGCGTCACATCTCCCTTTCGTACCAATTCGGCCAACCCCATTGCATCGTAGGTTTCATAATCGTTCAAGTTACTCATCTGTCACTCCTCTCATCGTAATTGGTAAACACGAATGTTTGCGCCCTTACCGTCACTCCAGAGATTGGTAGCAATCGGAGCGAAACGGCGGTGAACACACGGCATAGAAAAGAAGATCCTCCCTGCCGTTGTTTTCAATGCGCTGGCATTCGCCTGCGGGAATGCGAACCACATCGCCCGCAACAACATCGACCGGAGGGGCGTCGCCGATCTGCACCCTCCCCCGGCCGCTGACGATAATGTATCGTTCGGCGATGCCATCCAGTTTGTGCCAGGCCGTGGTGATACCCGGCTCGACCCTTGCCCGGGCGATGGAGAGATGCTCATCCCCCTCATCATTTGCGATCTCCTTGATATGGCATCGCTCTTGGGTGGTGAACTCCACGGCATCCCGGTCCCGTTTGATCTCAGAGCGCATGATGTTCTCTCCATCTGTCGAAAATTACAGAGATCCACTCAACTTTCTGAACGCTGTTCATAATTATCCAATATACAGAGGAGCGACAGGAAAAGCAAAGGGGGGGTCGAAAAGAATTAGCTGGAGGGGTGCACGGGCAGTTGGATCTCAACCATCAATCCACCCCCGGGACGATTTTTGGCCTGGATTTGTCCTTTGTGCATGGAGACAGCGCGGTTGGCGATAGCCAGTCCCAATCCCGCCCCCCCGCTGGCCCGGGGAGGCTGGTTGACCGCCCGGTAGAAAGGCTGAAACATGTTCCTCAGCTCTTCATCGGTCACGCCGGGCCCGGCATCTGAGATGTTCACCACGGCCGCCTTTTGCCCTCCAGGTTCGGCAACGACCTTCTGGACGATTTCAACCTGGGTGCCGACAGGCGCAAACCGCAGGGCGTTGCGCACCACGTTCTCGATGGCGCTGCGCACCAGGTTGCCATCCGCGCTTAGGGTGCACCTCTGCTCACATGTAAAGGAGACGGAACAGTCGCGCGACTGTCCCTCGAAGCGCGCATCCTGTGCAACGCGGGTGATGATCTTCTCCAGTTCAACGGAACGCATCTGCATCGCCATATCGGCGTTCTCCAGGCGGGAGAGGGTGAGCAACTGGGTGATCAGACGGCTAAGCTTGTCCGTCTCCTGGCCGATGCGCAGAAGGAATCGCCTGGCCTCCTCACCGGTATGCTTCTTGGATATTTCGAACGCCACATTGAGGCGTGTCAGGGGCGAACGCAACTCGTGGGCCACATCGCGCAACAGCCGCTCATGGGCATTCATCAGGGTTTCGATGCGGGTGGCCATTGCATCGAAGTCCTTGCCCAGATTGGCGATCTCATCCTTGCGCTTGCCGATTTGGTGGCCGACCCGGACGCTCAGCTCTCCCTGGGCGAATCGCCGCACGGCAGTCTGCAGTTTTTTGATCGGAGCGGCCAGATGCCGCGTGAGAAGCAAACACACCAACCCGGAGGCGGCCAGCGCTGCCAGCAATCGCATGATGTGCCCCCTGCTCAATGTGAAGAAGTAGCGCAGCACCCCCATGGGCAGTTCGAGTATGGCCACATAGGACCGGCCGCTGCTGCTGGTTGTCTTTACCGCGATCAGCGGATGGCTGAAGAGGTTCTTGAACTGGGGCGAAACGCCCGTAAGTGTTTGTAATGCCAGTTCCTTACCTCCAGCCGGCAGGCTTGCTGCACGCAGCGCTTTGCCTTGATCGTTGACCAGGTAGAGGTGAAATGCGGAGATGGTTTCGATATTGCTCAGCAGATCACCCAAGGCATCGGGATCTCCGCGTTCATGCATATCGGCGCCGAGGCGACCGGTGGTGGAGAGGTTGTACATGAAGTAATTGGTGGCCTGGACCACGAAGGTCTGGGAGGGGAAGAAGATGGTAACGCCCATGATGGCGATGCCCGAGACGATAATCGCCAGCCAGAACCACAGAAAAATTTTGAGGGAGAGACTGTGCACCCGGCAACCTCTTTCGGCATGTCCGATAGAATTTATCGCGAGGGAGTCATATCATCTGTGGCGTAGACATAACCTTCGCCGCGGATCGACTTGATGGGATTTGCGGCACCAGCCGCCGATCCCAGTTTCTTTCTCAGCTTGCTAACATGGACATCGATGCTGCGGTCGTCTGGTGAATAGTCCCGCCCCAATACCTCTCGATTCAGCTCCTCGCGGCTCACCACCTCGCCAGGGCTTGAGAGCAGGGCCTTGAGCAGACTAAATTCGGCGGCAGTCAGCTCAATCTCGGCGCCACTGCGCATGACCCGGCGGGAGAGCAGCTCCATCTCTATCCCTCCGACACAGAGGCGCCTGTTTTCACTGCCCTGCCCTTGGGCGCTCCCCTCTTTTTTAATCCGCCGCAAGATGGCCCGAATCCTGGCCACCAGCTCACGTGGATTAAACGGCTTGCCCAGATAGTCATCCGCCCCGATCTCCAACCCCACGATGCGGTCCACCTCATCGCTGCGGGCGGTGAGCATCAGTACCGGTACTTCGCTCTGTTTCCGGATCTTCTGCAGCACCTCAAAGCCGTTGGCACCTGGCAGCATGACATCCAAAACAATCAGTGCATAGTCGCCCGAACGCGCCATGTCGGCGCCTTCAATGCCGTGATGGCAGGTATCAATCCCAAACCCTTCGTCCGTAAGATACTCTTCGAGCAGCGCACACAGTTCGGTGTCATCGTCAATCAGCAATAGTGTTTCAGAAGTCATACGCTTTACCCGGAGCTTCGTCGTGACCGGCGCCGCCCTTCATTTAAACTTGACACTTCCCGCTTATAGCCTCCGGCAATGCCGGTGTATTATGATTATCACCTTACCACCGTTCGAACAACTTGGGTGTTAAGTTTTGTAAATAAACATTGCCCTTTCTTTACGCTATTTTGCATTACTTAACTTCACATCTCGACACACTGGCGATAGGTATGGAGCATAACGATTCCATCAAGCGAAGGAGACGGAATGCACAAAATAGGGCCTCGTCGCCAATATATAGCCATCCAACGGCTCACGGAAATGTGGTCTGGCTTCGACCGGGGCGGCCGCGGCAGGGAAGTTCCACAACCGCAATAACACAAAGGAGGAGATCGATGAAAAAATTGACAACACTGATTGCCGTAATCTCTTGCTGCGCCCTGCTGGCGTGTGGCACTGGAGGAACCACCGACGGAGGATCGCTGGACACCTCGGATGAATTGACAACAAGGGAGCAGGCCGAGATCGTCGCTTCCGCCCTCTCATCGGATCAAGGCGGCCTTGGAGAGGACATCGAAATCATCGCAGACATTCCGAACCAGGCGACCCGCCAGAGCGTCGGCAGTGAACTGGAGCGCGATGCCAATGCATTCCTTACGGTATCGGCCTCGCTCTACTTCTATGACAGCGAGGGCAACCTCCAAGAAGAATACGATGCGGCTACCACTGACAGGATCGACTACGAAAGCTCGATCGAGGGCGACTTCACCAGCGCGATCCTCTTTTTCCAGGAACTGGAGATCGACAATTCGTCCGACCTCATGGTGAACGACCTTCTTTCGGACATCATCACCATCGACGGCAGTCACAGCAACCGCTCCTCCTATCGACGAATCAACCCGATTCTCCTTTCCGAAGTGACCTTCGACCTGGATTGCAACCTGTTGATCGCGGGCCTTACGGTTGACCTCACTGCGATCGACACCTTTCCCGAATCCGGAACCATCGAGGGGTCGATCTCCGGTACATACGAACGCGACATGCCGTTCAGTCACGTGACCAAGCGGCTCCACTTCGATTTTATCGCCGTTTACCAAGGCGATAACACCGCGGAGGTGGAGTTGAGCAACGGGACGATCTTCAGGATCCACCTCGTTACCGGTGAGGTGATGGATCTGGACTAATCGACGAAATAGCATGATACAGCGCTTCTCTGTCGCCCTTGGCGGGATGGGGAAGCGCCATTTGTCTGCGCCCGGACCTGTCCATCTGTCATCCGGGCGTCTCGAATTCTCCCCTTCCGCTATTTCCCCCTCCTTGGCTTGAGACCGTTCGACCCGCCGCCCTAAAACCGGCTTTCTCCGGATCACAAATCCCCACCGAGGCCGATATGCCACTGTTCAAAAGCGGACTTGCTCATTTTGGCATGATTTTATATATATAGGTCCATCAGTCAAGAAACCCACCAACGGGTTTTCAATAAGATTGCTACCGTTAAAACAGAATACCGAAACGCGCATTGGGGATTGCCGCCCGTTTCCAGGACAGAGGCGGAACGGATGCTCGAACAGATAATCGCTGACTGGGCGGCCATCCCAAAGAAAAACTAACGAATTGTTATTATAGCAAAAAAACATTTCACCATGCTAAAAAAGATTCTTGTTGCACCGATCATCCAAATTGCGATCCTCACGCTACTCATACTGGTCGGCATGGTCTCCTCCATCTGCCCCTGGGCCGCGTTGGAAAACGCCAACTATAACTTCTGGTCCGCCCATTTCCGAGCGCCGGACCATCAACCCATCGCGATCGTGGCGATCGACGAAAAGAGCATCATCCAACTCGGGGACTGGCCCTGGCCCCGCGCTCGCATCGCTTCGATGGTGCAACTCCTCTCTGCACACGGGGCCGCAGCCCAGGGCATCTGCCTCTTGTACGCACATCCGGACCAGAATCCCGGCCTCGTCGAGATCAAACTGTTGCGAGAGAAGGTGGCCAAACAGAAGTGGCCGGGTGGAAAACGGGCGGCCCAACAGATCGACCGCATGCTGGAAGCGGCGCAGAGAGAGTTGAACCAGGATAGGGAGCTGATCAACACCATTCGCAAGGCGAAAAATGTGGTGCTTCCGATCCGTTTGACATCCCAGGGGGCAATGCCTCCGACGGATGCGGTACAGGGCATGCTGGTGATCAACTCCTTCGGCGCCGATTCCCTGCCCATCGAGGGAGATGCGGACGCATGGTCCTTAAACCGCCTCCTCGCCGGCCCCCAGAAGGGGCCGCAAAGTGCCCGTGGTATTATCCAGACCTTTGACGAACTGGCCAAGAAATCGGGTGCCCTGGGGCATGTCAACATCTATGAGGACGCAGACGGATCGGTGCGCCACGCACCGCTGCTAATCGATTTCGGGGAGCGTATCTTTCCCAGCTTTGCCCTGCAACTGGCCATCAAGCACATCGACGGTAAGCTATGGAATTTAAAGGTGAGCCAAGACTTTTTCGGTTTTCCCATCCTGAACATCAAGCACCTTCATCTGTCGACGGACAGCAGCCACCAGGTGATGGTCAATCTGAACCGGGAGTGGACCGACCAACGGACCTACTCATTTGCCGATGTGCTCGACGGGACCATCGATGCTGAGCTGTTTAAAGATAAAATTGTTCTGATTGGGCTGACCGACCCCGACGCAACCCAAACCTACCGTATCAGAACCAACGAGAAGGCCTCGGCTGTGGAGATTCACGCCAATCTCCTGGCAGGCCTTCTCTCTAATGTGAATCTCTCCAGACCCTCCTGGGCCCACTGGCTGGAGCTGATGGTACTGCTTTACTTCGCATTTTTTCTCATCTTTTTTATCCCCCGGGTAAATGCCCCGGTCGGCGGCGCCATACTGGCCCTCTTTATGGCCACCTGGTATGCCATGGGAGCCATCCTTTTGATGGGCTACGGCTACTGGATCAAAATGTACGCCCCGATTCTGCTGGCCTGCATCGGCTTTCTGGCCATTCAGTGGACCATCGTATCGCGCAACCGGCAGCAGGAGAAACTTGAAGCCTACCGCGCCCTCGGGCTGTCGTACCAGGGCCAGGGCATGCTGGACATGGCTTACGATAAATACATGCAGTGTCCGGTTGAGGACGAAACGGTCAAGAACCTGCTCTATAATCTGGCCCTCGACTTCGAACGAAAACGAATGTTCAACCGGGCTCTGGCCATCTACGAGCACATCTGTGCGAATGGGACCTTCAAGGATATCGAAAAACGCAGGGAACGCCTAAAACCCCTGGACAGCACCATCGCATTGAGCGTCAATGGCCCCCGTAGCGAGACGCCCCTCATGATGGATGACACTGGAATCAAACCGACCTTCGGACGCTACGAAATCACCCAGGAGCTGGGGCGGGGCTCCATGGGCACGGTCTACCTGGGCCGGGATCCTAAAATC
The DNA here is from genome assembly GCA_963668675.2 of uncultured Desulfatitalea sp. GTDB lineage: Bacteria > Desulfobacterota > Desulfobacteria > Desulfobacterales > Desulfosarcinaceae > Desulfatitalea. Next base: position 1,530,416 of record CAXXMB010000001.1, read on the forward strand.
AACCGTGAAGTGGCGATCAAAACACTGGAATATTCAGAGGTTTCGCCGAGGGAACTCGAAGAGGTCAAGGCGCGCTTTTTCAGGGAGGCAGAAGCGGCCGGCAAACTGGCCCACCCCAACATCGTCTCCATCTTCGATGTGGGTGAAGAGCACGACATGGCCTATATCGCCATGGAGCTTCTCAGTGGCGACGACCTGACCCACCACTGCCAGATGGATAACCTGCTGCCCTTTGACAGCACTCTGGACATCATCGCCGACGTCTCTGCGGCCCTCGATTACGCTCATGCCCAGGGGGTAGTCCACAGGGATATCAAGCCGGCCAATATCATGGTGCTCGATGACGGACGGGTCAAAGTGACCGATTTCGGCATCGCACAGGTGATGGATGCCTCCCAAACCAGCACCGGTGTCATCCTGGGAACCCCCAACTACATGTCGCCCGAGCAGGTCTCCGGCACTCAGGTGGATGGGCGTTCCGATCTATTCTCCTTGGGAGTCGTTTTTTACGAACTGCTCTCCGGAACCAAACCTTTCAGGGGCGATTCGATTAATGCCATCATGTACGCCATCAACCACAATGACCACATACCGCTGGCCGAAAGCGCCCCCGATGGCCCCGAGTGCTGCAGTGCGATCATCAACCGACTGCTTGCCAAGCAGGCCGATGACCGTTTTTCAAACGCAGGGGAGCTCCTGGAGGCCATCAAAGCGTGCAGGGCCAGCCTGGATGAAGCGGCCCCCCGCATCGATGCCCCTTCCGAAACGATCAGCGAATGAGACGGTTCGCCCGGAAATTTGGACGCTGACACTTCGACAGATCAGACCTTGCCCTGCAAGTGCTGAGGGTATCCATAAATTTGCTTGGGCAATTGCCACCAATTTGTTACTGTCCTCCTATCGCCGCCCCCAATGCCCAGCATAGGATCGACGGCGGTCCCCAATAGGTATCCTCAGACATCAAGCGATCCGGGACCGGAAACAACTCCGTTCCGGAGGATCGCCGAACTCCGGTGAAGGAGACGAGCAATGGCGATACTCGTACTTGTACATGAAGGCTTGACCATAAAAAAGATCCCTCTGGAAAAATCGGAAATTTACATCGGAAGGAATGCGGATTGCGATATCTTCCTGGATGACAAACTGGCCAGCCAGAGGCACGCAAAAATCACGATGACTGAAAACCGCGAGCAGGATGGCGCCCTGGAGCACCACATCGAGGACCTGGAGAGCACGAACCACACGTACGTCAACAGCGAAGAGATCACCCACAAGAAGCTAACACACAACGACACCGTTCGAATCGGCAAGCATGTCTTTAAATTTATCGACGAGAAGGAAGCCTTGGCAGACAAGACCACCAAATTGCATAAAAGCTGGATTCCAGGCGTATACTACACAAAGGATTAATGCACTCTGGATTCCCCACCCGTCCTTTCAAGGATAAAGCGAACGACCTCCTCTATGGCCTCACGCCCTTCGGGCAGGATCGCCGAAAAGAGCTGCCACACATGCACCATCTGGTCCCATACTTCCAATGAGACCTCCACACCAACCGTTTTGGCATTGGCTGCCAATCGCCTGCTGTCATCCAGAAGTACTTCCGACGATCCCACCTGGATCAGCAGGGGCGGCAATCCGGTCAGATCTCCGAAAACCGGTGATGCAAATGGGGTTTTCGGATCTTCACCGGCCAGGTAAGCGTCGGCCAGCTCCAGAATGGGTGCCTTCTGAACAATCGGATCCTCTTCGGCTTTGGTCCGATAGCTGTCACCGCTGGCAGACAAATCCGCCCATGGCGAGAGGCAGACGCCGGCGGCAGGAAGCGTAATATCCTTCTCTCTGAGATGCATCATGGTTGCAAGCGTCAGGCCGCCGCCAGCGGAATCGCCGGCAATGATCAGTCGCTCCGGCGAATAGCCCTGGGAAAGCAGCCACTGGTAAGCCTTGACAGCGTCCTCCAGTGCGGCCGGGAAAGGGTTTTCCGGTGCGAGCCGGTATTCGATCATGAGCGCTTTGGCTTGAAGACCGTTTGCGATATAGGAGACCATGCTCTGGTGGGTGAGGTTTGAGCCGAGGCAGTATCCGCCGCCATGCAAAAAAAGCACGACCAAGTCCGATGAGATTTCAGCCGGGAGCAACCACTGGGCATTGATATGATCCATGGGGACCGGTTCACAGATAACACCTTCCACCATGGGAAGTTGGGCCAGTTTTTCCTCCAAATTGATTCTGCGGCTTTCGAAAGAGGTATCATTCGGTTCGGGCAAGACCTCTAACAGGTGCATCAGGTCATCAAACGCTTTGCTTGGCATGCGATGTTCCTCTCAACTACAAGTGTCCCGATTTCATCATGAGGTAGCTGCGGATCACCCCACCCTATCGGTCAACTATCAGGCCGGCGTTTACCATTTGAGGGGCAGGTCGGTCCCTGCCCCTTTATCTGTCTGTCATGGGTCTCATGGATATCATCCCCTTATGACGCGGGGAAGCAGCATCTGATGCTGTGGGCATATCGATTTGGGGTTTTGGTAGGCGGCCCCGGCAAATGCCTTGAGATAGCTTCTCAGGTCCCTCATCTTGGCGATTTCATCCACCATGCCTTTTTTGGCGCAGTAGATCGGCCGTGAGTAATCATAGTACTCCTGGACCATCTCGTTCATCTTGTCGATAACAGGTTTGAGTGGTCGACCCGCCGCCTTCTCTTTCACCAGGCGTCTTGAAAAGCTCGCGGCAGCAGCGGTTTCACCGTGCATGACGTAAATCTCAGAAGTGGCCGTCCCCAATGTAAAGGCTGTGTGCCGGTTGGCGGTCGGCCCTCCCATGACATAGTGGGCAGCGGCGGTGCCCTTGCGCAGCACGACCAGCAGCATCGGCACATCTGTCTGCTGGATGGAGTAAACTAAGGATTGGCCCAGTCCAAGCAGTTCGGCCTTTTCGGCGATGTCGCCCACATCGATACCCGAGGTGTCCTGGAACCAGATAATCGGGATGCGGTCGCGCCCACACATGGTGACAAACTCATTCATCTTGATGAGTCCCTGGCGGTAGAGCTTCCCTCCAATACCGGGGTAGTCGGCATACTCGGGGTAGTCTTCTCCCAGCCACCCCTGTCGGTTGCCGATGACACCGACCAGAAAGCCATCCATTTTCACCAGTCCGGTATACATTTCCGGTCCTGCGTTGGGCTTGAACTCCAGGTGTTCGCTCCCGTCCACCAGGCGTGCCAGCACCTCGTCGAAATTGTAGATCTGCTTCTGGTTGAACGGCACCAGGGTATAGAGATCTTCGGCAGAGAATTTGGGTTCGGCCGGCTCTGCGACGCGGAAAAATTTGGGTTTGTATGCCGGTATATCTCGCATGAACTCCTTCAGGCCATCAAGCACATCGGTTTCAGTTTCGTACTTATAGCGGAAAAAGCCGGTAGCGTCATAGTGGACATCCACGCTTCCCGGTGGTTTGACCTTGAACTCCTTGGCGGCATTGATCAACTGCTCGGCCCCCTCTTCATCGAAATAGCCTTTCGGAGACATCCCGCTTAAAATACCACCGCCGCCCACGGCGATGTTGCAATCTTTATGGGCGAACAGAATGGTCGGGCTGATCCCCTGATAACCGCCGCCGGCCGGATTGGTACCATAGATACCGGCCAGGATCGGTATTCCAAGTTGATTCATTTCAGCATGACGGAAAAAAGGTGTTCCGCCGCAGCGCCGGTTGGCATAAAATTTCTCCTGTTCGGTCAATTTAACGCCCGAGCAGTTTACCAGCCACACCAGGGGGATGTTCAATCGGGTGGAGAGATCGGTGACCCGCAGGATGTTCTCGTACTGACCGGGCAGCCAGGCTCCCGCCATGACCTTATTGTCAAACCCGATGATCACGGCCCACTTGCCCTGGATTTTGCCCAGACCGTCGATGACATTGCTTGTGCCCTCTACGTTGTCCTCGGGATTAAACAGCGTGTGGAGGGGACACCATGTCCCCGGATCCACCAGGTAATCGAGTCGTTGAAAAACGGTCAGTTGTCCCCGTGCATTGATCTTATCGGCAGGGAAACCGGCATTTTTCACCTTTTCCACGGCCTCATCGACCTGAGCCTCCACTTTTTTTAGGTTGGAGACGTTCTCTCCCCCGCTCTTGATTTGTCCCGGGTTCAACTCCTGTCCAAAGGTGTCCATCTTCTCAAAATAGGGTCTCATGGCTAAAATCTCCAGATCTCATTTGGGTTGCCCGGCCAGGCTCGGCAACCATGGGGCATCTGCAGAGCGACTCTAAAAACGAGCGGTTTTATTCCGGTTCTTTAGAGATCGTCTGCAATCATCTCATCACTTCCAGTCTATCAACTTTTTCACTCCCCAGCCGTCATGGGCCAAAGCCCTCTATCGATAAGTACCTCTCGCAGTACTTTCAAAGCGGCATTAACTGTGGGTATCCCCGCATAGGTAAAGGTTTGAAAAATCACTTCGGCGATATCCTGCGGCGAGCATCCCACGTTCAGGGCCGCAATGATATGCAGTTTGAGCTCTTCACTGCGCCCTAGCACCGTCAACACCGCAATAGTGACAAACTGCCGGGTCGGGTGTGCAATCTTCTCACGGCCGTACATCCTTCCGGTGATGAAGAGAGAGAGCTGCTTGCCCAATTCAGGGTCGAAAGCGCGCCAAAGATCGAATGGTTTCTCTTCCGTCACACCCTCAAAGTAGAGTGCGGCAACCGCCTGGGTTCTCTTTTTGATATCATCGTCCATTGACCAAAACCTTGTTAGTAAAATGATTCCCGTTCAGGCGAACGAAAGATCGGTGCCGCCAGCGCCTCCCGGCGCCCATCCGACACCACTATCCGCCCAGGTAAGCCTCCTTGACCTTAGGGTCGTTGAGCAGCTGGCCTGCCGGCCCGTTCAGCACCACCTGGCCGGTTTCTAGAACGTATGCAAAATCAGCGATTTGCAAGGCCGCTCTGGCATTTTGCTCGACCAGTAAAATAGTCATTCCCGAACGATTGAGCTGTTCGATGGTGTTAAAAATATCCTGAACAATAATCGGCGCCAGCCCCATAGAGGGTTCGTCCAGCAGCAGAAGTTTTGGGCGCGTCATCAGGGCCCGGCCAATGGCCAGCATCTGCTGCTCTCCTCCGGAGAGGGTACCGGAGATCTGTTTGGCCCGCTTGGACAAGATGGGAAACATCTCATATACCTGTCCGATGCGTTCCAGGATCTCTTGGCGATTACTGCGTTTGTGATAGAGATAGGCACCCAGATGGATATTGTCTTCAACCGTCATGTGAGCAAAGATCTGCCGCCCCTCGGCAACTTGGGACAATCCCAGGGCAACGATACGGTTAGCAGGCATATCGATAATGTTCCTGCCGTTGAAGATGATTCGGCCAGAGCAGTTTTTGTTCAGCCCCGAGATCGCTTTGAGCAGCGTCGACTTGCCGGCACCATTGGTGCCGATGATGGAAACGACCCGTCCTTCGGGAACCTCGAGAGAGATCTCTTTGATGGCGGAAATGGAGCTGTATCCTGCAGTGAGTTTTTCGATTTCAAGCATAATTGTTTACGCTTTTCCGCGATTCATATGACCGACAGGCCGTCTCCCAAATAGGCCTCGATGACCTTCGCATTTCGCTGAATCTCCTCGGGTGTCCCTGCTGCGATTTTTTCACCGTAATTGAGCACGGTGATTTCGTCGGAGATGTTCATGATCACTTTCATATCGTGCTCGACCAGCAGCACGGTGATTCCCCTCTCTTTGATCGCCCGAATCAGGCGCGCGGCTGTTTCCGTTTCGGTTTCATTGAGACCGGCCGCCGGCTCATCCAGGCAGATAAGTAACGGATCTGTGGCCAAGGCACGGCCGATCTCCAGGATCTTCTGTTCGCCCAAAGGCAGGTTCTCGGCCATGAGCTCGCTTTTCCCCTCCAGGCCGATGAATGCCAGCAACTCCATCGCCTCTGCTTCGAGAGACTTCTCCTGTCGCCGAATACTGGGCAAACCCAGGCCGCAGGCCAAGAAGGATCTGTTGACATGCAGGTGTTTACCCACCATGACATTTTCCAGAACCGTCATGTTGCTAAAAAGCTCTACGGTCTGGAAGGTCCGCGAAATGCCCATGGCAGCAATCCGGTGCGGCTTCTTCCCGCTGATGGTACTGCCATTGAATCGGATGGTGCCCTCCGTCGGAGGAAACACACCCGTGATCAAATTGAAAAGGGTTGTTTTTCCGGCACCGTTGGGGCCGATAATAGCCATGATGGTCCCTTTGGCCACTTGCAGGTTGATGTTCATCAACGCTGTCAACCCGCCAAAGGCCATGACCAGCTCTTCTACTTCAAGTAAAGGCGAACGGGACCGATCGGATGCCATGGTCGCCTATCTCCTTCCCCGTCTCAGGATCTTGCCGGGCAAGCCAGTCAACCCTTCCGGCATGAAAACGGTAACCAGCAGCAGTACGCTACCGTAGACCAGGATTTCGAACTCGCCGAAATGGTGCAACCACTCGAAACTCAAAAAAGCGAACAGTACGGCCCCGACCACCGCCCCCCAAATGCTGTGTGCTCCTCCCAAGGCCATCATAATGATCAACTTGATGGAGAAGAAGGTGTCGAAGGTGGAGGGACTGATAAACATCATATAGTGGGCGTAAAGGCTCCCTGCCAAGGATGCCAGCAGGGCCGAATAGGCGAACACCATCACTTTGTATCTGGAGATGTCGACGCCCATGGCGCCGGCGGCCGGCTCGCTGACGTGAATTGCCCTGAGGGCCCTGCCGGTAGGCGACTGAATGAGCCGGATGGTAAAAAAGAAGGCTGCGGCCACTATAGCCCATACCAAGTAGTAGTATTGGTTGATCGATTCAAGCGGATACCCGAACAGGGCCAACCCCGGGATCCCCCCCATGCCGTCGGGCCCGCCGGTCCACTCCAGCTCTTCCCTGAAGACGATGTTGACAATGATGCCGAAGGCCAGAGTGGCCATGGCCAGATAGTGTCCGCGCAACCTCAGGGAGGGTGCCCCCACCGCGACAGCGACCAGCATCGCCAATAGAGCACCGATCAACATACAGAGCCAGGGATTGATGCCGAAATGGCTTGTCAAAATACCGGAGACATAGGCGCCAATACCGTAGAAGGCGGCGTGACCGAGTGAGATCTGGCCGGCATACCCCATCAACAGACTCAAGCCAATGGTGATAAGGCAGTAGATGCCAGCAAACACCATGAGATCGGGATAGTGTTCGACGGCCGGGAATCTTCCGGTTACCCAAGGAAAGAGAAGAATAAAAAGCACCCCTGCAACAATGGGCGCTTTGTGAATCCTCAGCATCGTTAAAACCTTTTAAACTTCGTTACTTCCAAATTACCCAAGATACCGCTGGGACGGACGAAAAGAACCAGCAGAAGTATAATCAGCGCGTAGGCATCCTTGTAACCGGAGAGCAATAGCCCCGCCCCCCACGATTCGATCAGGCCGATCATCAGTCCGCCCAGAATCGCGCCCGGAAAACTTCCCAAGCCTCCGAGAATGGCTGCACCGAATCCTTTTATGGCCAGCATGGCGCCGCGGTCGTAGTCCATCAAAGCAATGGGTGTGAGTGTCATGCCGGCAATGGCGCCGATCGCCGCGGAAAGGGCAAAAGACAACAGGACCATGTGCTGGACATTGATCCCGACCAGTCGAGCGGCGTCGGAGTTGTCAGCACAGGCGGACATCGCTTTTCCCAGTATGGTCCGATTGAAGAAGAGGGTCAGCCCGATGGCCACCACCACCAGAAAACCGATTACCCACAGATATTGCGGCTGAAGTACGACGCCACCCAGTTCAATGGGAGTCCTTCCGGAAAAAGCCGGAAGATCATACGGTGACTTGCCCCAGATCAGCATGGCCGCTCCTTTGATCACAATGGATGCAGCGATGGTGGCAATAATCAAGGTCATCACCGATGGCTGCCGAATGGGCTTTATGGCCAATCGATCCAACAAAATACCGGAGAAGGTCACCACCAAAACAGTGGTAATAAAGGCCAGGATCATGGGAAACCCAAGAGAGACGTGGATGAAGACCATGATCAAGCCGCCCAGCATTACAAATTCTCCCTGCGCCAGATTGATAATTTCGGTAACGTTGTAGATGATATTGAAGCCAATGGCCACCATGGCATAGATCGCCCCAACGGTAAGACCGGTTACGGTGAATTGAAGTAGTTGGCTGGTAAAGGTGATGGTTTCCATTCTCAATTGCCAAGAGGATCAGAAAGCAAGGGCGGCGCGATTATCGGCCACCCTTGGCGTCTGTTTTCGGTAATACAGTATCAGATGCGCTGCACCCCCAAAGCCGACCCATGGGGTAACAAGGGCGAACTATTTTACGAGTGCCCAATCGCCGTCCTTCACCACCACCATTTGAAAGGCCTCCTTGGTCAGGCCGTTGTGATCGTCAGGTGCGAAGTTGAAAACCCCGTGCTGGCCGACGAAACCCTTCCTGTTCTCCAGGTGTGACCGAATCTTGGCTTTGGCGTCACCGGCCGATTTAATGGCATCGACCACGAGTTGAATGGCATCCCAGGCGTGACCGCCAAAAGAGCTCAACGGCTCGTTATATTTGGCCATATAGCTTTTATGATAATCCATGGTCACCTGTTTCTGAGGATGGTCGGCTGGCAGTAGCTCTGCGATGTTGCAGGCTCCTAACGGACAATAGACGCCTTCGGCGGCACCGGCGGCCAGTTCGATGTTCTTTCGGCTACCGAAGCCATGGCTCTGGAAGAAGGTGATGTGGGTCATGCCGAGGTCGCGCCAATTGCGCAGCACGGTGACCTGGGAAGGTCCAACAGACCAGTTGATGATAGCTTGGGGCGCCAATCCCTTTATTTTCGTAAGCTGGGCTGTCATATCGGTGTCTTTGGGATCGTATTTTTCATCAGCGACGATCTCCATCTGATAATCCGCCGCCAAGCGCAACAGCTCATGCCGTCCGCTGGCCCCAAACCCTGAAGTTACTGTAATAATGGCTATTTTTTTAATACCCATCGATTGCATCTGGGTATATATGGCCTCTACCGCCATACTGTCCGTCTGGGGGGTTTTAAAAACCCATTTGTAGGGTTTTCCGGTTTTGTCATTATGAACAATCTTGTAGCTGGCCGCACACGATACCAACGGTGTTTTGTATCTTTCAAACACCGGGATGACAGCCACACTCAGGCCACTCACCGAGGGTCCTATAACGGCCAGTACCTTGTCCTGACTGATCAGCTTCTTCGCATACAGATTGCATTTGGTGGGGTCGGTCTCGTCATCATAGACAATAAGTTCGAGCTTTTCGCCATTGATACCCCCGTCAGCGTTGATTTGATCTACCACCATCTGGGCTGTTTTCTTTTCAGGGTCCCCAAGAAACGAAGCGCCCCCTGTCACTGAAAAAATTGCGCCTACTTTATACGTCGCCATGGCCGGCTTAGATAAGAATCCACAGATCACCAGACCCGCTATAGCTGCAATCGCCATCTTTTTTACCATGATCATCCTCCTTGAATAAACCTGTCTAAATTAGGTGCAGTGGCATTAGCGCTTCCGAATCCGAGCGTTGCTCTCCCGAGCGATATGACCTCAAGATCGGAACCCAAGCAATGAGCATAGATATGCCACCCCTCATCCGCTCAACACGTCACGCACCACCTGACGGATTTTCATCTCTTCGCAGGGACGTTTCGAAATCTTTGAAAAACTGGTTGCGCTCCTTCCAATCCGCACCGAACCGCTTACTGAAAAGGTCGCCCAGTTTATCGAACAGCCTGGCCCACCGGGGCTTGCTTCCACCAATTATGATGTCAGCCAGGTAATCGTCGAGTTCACTCATTTTCTCCTTGGGGAGAAAACTTACAGCGCCCAGCCGAATCGATTTTTCAAGGGCCTGGGGCGTCAGGGCATACGCCGTCAGCATCACTGCTGGGAATCCCCGTTTGACGGCCATCTTGAGCAGCTCAAACCCGTTGACGCCCATGATGTCGAACACAACGATATCGTATGTAAAACTCATCAGATACTGGCGCGCCGTTTCAAAATCCCGCGCTTTGGTCACCATGCAGGTATCCAGTATGTCGGCGACAGTATCGAGTACATCGGGTTCATCATCCACCACCAGCACCACTTTGTCCTTTAGGATTTGCGATGGATCCATCAAATGATCACTCCATTTTTATTCGGGGGCTCTGGTGGTCCTATCCAGCAGGTTATGATGGTTTAGCGCAAAAGGGTGGCATAATCAATATGCAATTGCCCTTCAGGCGCTACACTCTTCCCATGGTATCCGCACCATGATGCTATTCGCGGCAGTTGAATGGTAGCAGTGTTACGGTTTTCCGAATAGGACCTTCAGCAGACGCCCTTCTTCACGGACAAAAACAGCGTCTCTGCCAATGCCAACGATAAAAAAGCCTTCAAGATTGCCGCCCTCCCTCACGATCCGGTTATTGACGACGGCCATGCGCTCGGTCGGTTCCGGCGCCCAGGCAATCGCCTGTACTTTAAGACGCCCATCGTTTAGTCGCTGGGCCCCCGCATAGGGGTCTTCCTCTCTCTCTGTGGCACGTGGAGGCTTTTGGGGATTGGTGTTTGTTTTGGCAGCCGTGCTTTGTAATTGCGATGTCGCAGGTGCATCGGGTGTACCTCCGCCGGCGACCGCTGTCACCCGTGCCGGCGGTCCAGCCATTTTTGGCTCATCAGCGCGTGAAGGTGTCGTTTGACGCATCTTGGACCGTTCGATATGCGATGCCCTATGTGCCGATCCGGCCGGTTGTCCTCCTGTTGGTCTACTGGAAGGGCTGCCCGGTTTGGCCAACAGCGTTTCCCTCGATTCGAATTTAGCAGCAGGTGCTGAATTGGACGATGGGCCTCTGACGTTAGCTGCGGTTGAAGGTCGGTGCTTTCCCCGTTTTTCCAGTGGCGCCAGGATGGTTTCCCTCTCCTTTTTTGGATGACTGAGAAGCAACCCGGAAACAGTGATGATGCCGATGATGAACAACAAGGCGATGAATACCCATAAAACCATCCGGTTTCGAAGAAGGGAAAATGCGCTTTGGCGATGCAGGGTCTTGCGCACATTAAAATCACCGGCACTAAGACCCCCGCCGCCTTTTTGCGGCTCCTGCTCCGTCTCCAGCCGCTTCAGTGCCTTTAGGATCGTGCTCACACGCCGCCTCGCTCCTCTTGCTCACTCAATTTCGGATAGGTGACCGCGTTGGCTTCTTTGATCAGCAATATTTTGGTAAGGGGACCGATAAGACCATCCGGTACAAGATGGTGGCGTTTCTGGAAATCAAGGATCGCCGCCCTGGTTTGTCTATCGAATACTGGATTCATACCAATCTGGTCGTAACCCGCTTTTCGCAACAGGTTTTTGATTGAATTTACGGCCTTTTCCGGCGCACCTTCTGTAATCAAAGCGTCGAAGCCGATTATATTTCTCCAATAAATATAAGCATTTCCCTGCAAATAGGGCAGAAGGCTTTCGAGGTCCGTTTCAATGCTGGAGGCGCTCCCGTCGATCCGCAGATAGATGGTGCCTTGCTCCCACTTCTCCAGTGTGGCAAAAGCGAGCTGACCGGAATTCCCTCTCTTTAAAGAGATGATAGCAGGTAAATTTAAATGCCTGACCAGCGCCCAATCGGACTGGATGGCATACATCCGCAACCCATACTGGTGGGCGGCAATATCAAAATAGTCAGTATCACCAGCTACGGCAGGCAGTTGCGCTCGATTGGGATGGGGTTGCTGCCATAATGTCAAAAGACGTCCGACAGCGCTAAAGCGGCTTCCCTGGTAGTCAAGTGTAGCCAACACGTTTTGCAGGGTGTTGCCCGAATTGCTCTTTGACGTCTGCCCAGCCGTGGTGTTTGGGTTCGTTTTGCGACGTTCCGGTTGCAGTGCTGTGGGAACTGAGGTCGGGGCAGCTTTATGTATTTTGAATGTTTTTATCGTGTCTGGCGTCTCTTTTAAAAGCGGTTCAGGTTCTGAAACAGCTGCTTTTTGTTCATTGGCTGTACTCTCGTGAGGAATCAAGAGTGCACCGATTGGCTCTCTGTTCATAAAAATCGCTCCTGCCGCAACCAACAGAGCCAATGAGCCCCCTGCCCACAGCAGCCATCTAAAATAGGGAGGATGCACCTTATGAGGACCGCGACTGGAGAGCTCCTGAATCGCTATCTTGGCGACCGCCGGCGTCACCTTGGGTTTTCCAAGGCTGAATGCCGTCAGCAACGCCCGGTCACAGGCAATATTGATCATGCGCGGGATGCCATGTGAATACTTAAAGATGAGACGGCAGGCGCCTGGCGTAAACAGCGTTAACGAACGCTGTGCGGCGATGTGAACGCGATGGTGGATATAGCTGATGGTCTCGTTTATCTTAAGTGGTGAAAGGTAGGCCGACAGAGAGATACGCTGGGCCAACTGCCGCAGTTCGTACGAATCGAGTTTATCACTCAATTCCGGCTGGCCGACCAGTATGATCTGCAACAATTTACTGCGCGTGGTCTCCAGATTGGACAGCATCCGAATCATTTCCAGATTTTCAACGCTGAGATTCTGAGCTTCATCGATCAGCAGGACAACTTTACTGCCCTTTTTATTTTTTAGAATCAAATAGCCATTGATCACATCCAGAAGCTTCTTCAGGCTGGTGTGATTGGTTTGAATGCCAAACTCATTACAGATGGAGGTGAGTAGCTCAACGGAGTCGAGTTTAGGATTGAAAATATAGGCAGACGCAGTGGTGTCGTCCAATCTTTCGAGAAAATTGCGACACAGAGTGGTTTTGCCAGTGCCGACTTCACCGGTAATCACCACAAAACCGTCACCTTGGCTGACAGCATAGGTAAGGTGTGCCAGTGCAATCTCGTGGTGCTTGCTCAAATACAGATAATCTGGATTTGGCACCAGCTTGAAAGGTTTTTCCCGCAGTCCGAAAAAGGTATTGTACATGACGCTGCCCGTCTCCAACGAGATCTCATTGACATATCATAACTATATATCGCAAATAATTCAAAGGTTTCAACCCCTCGACGCAGATATATGATGAAAGTGGACTTCCCGTTCTGTTTTCACCATTATCAGAACGAGCATTAATGTATGTGTATCGCCGGAGGTTGGCTAAAAAAAATGGGCTTTTCCCCGAAACGAACATGGAGAAAAGCCCAAAGAAGAGATGTGGCAGGAACTATTCCTCTTGCTTTTTCGATGTTTCCTCTTCAGCCTGGTCTGGGGCATCTTGCTCTGCCGTGGGCTGATCGGCCTCGGCACTCTCGGGGCTAGCTTCAACCTCCCCTGCAACCGCTTCCTTATCTTCCTGAGCCTTGACCTCTTCAGCCTCAGGCGCAGCTTCCACAGCTTCCGGTTCTGCTGACGTTTCCTCTTGCGGTGTCTCTTCTGATGGTTTGGACTCAACCTCATCCGCCGGGACACTCGCTTTGGGTGTTTGCGTTTCAACCTTTGCCTTTGGTTTGGCCTTAGGCTTTTTCTTGTCTTTTTTGGCTATTTCTTCGTATGCGACGAGCTCTATCAACGAGACGGAAGCTGCGTCTCCAGGGCGCGTGCCTATTTTTATGATACGCGTATAACCGCCATTCATTTTACCGAAGCGCTCCTCTGCCTCTTCGAACAGTTTGTGCACCACGCTCTTTTCACGCATGATGGAAAGCACCTGTCTCCTGGCATGCAGATCGCCCTTCTTGGCCAAAGTGATGACATGATCCGCCCATCGGCGCAACTCTTTGGCCTTGGTGTCAGTGGTTTGAATACGATCATATTTGAACAGGGAGGTCACCATGTTTCGAAACATGGCCTGCCTGTGGCTGGTGGTTCGGCCGATTTTTATACCAGATCTTCTATGTCTCATGGCAACTATTACTCCCCTTCTTCTTCTTCTGCATCTTCAGGTGGTGGGACAAAGCCTTCTATTTTCATACCCAGGGAGAGCCCCATCTCCGTTAGAACTTCCTTGATTTCATTTAAGGATTTACGACCGAAATTTTTTGTTTTGAGCATTTCGTTTTCGGTTTTTTGAACAAGTTGATAGATCTTGTTGATCTCTGCATTTTTGAGACAGTTGGCGCTTCTTACAGAGAGTTCCAGTTCATCTACGCTGCGGTAGAGGTTATCGTTAAATTCAACCTGTTCGTCCTCACTGGTTGTTTTGTTCGTATCGGGTTCGACTTCTTCGTCGAAATTGATAAAGATCGATAACTGATCTTTGAAAATCTTTGCAGCGTAAGCGACGGCATCCTCAGGGCTGATGCTTCCATCCGTCCATACTTCCAGTGTCAGCTTGTCGTAATCGGTTCGCTGTCCGACACGGGCGTTGCCAACGACATAGTTAACTCGCTTGATCGGTGAAAATACGGCATCAATAGGAATCGTACCTATAGGTGCCTCCTCCTCCTTGTTGGCTTCCGACAGCGCATATCCCTTACCACCTTTAACCGTCATCTCCATTTCAAGCTTTCCCTCTGCAGAGAGACTGGCGATGGGCAGATCGGGATTGAGGACATCAATGGCACCATCCGGGCTGACGAGTTGACCGGCCGTTACAACGCCTTCGCCACTGGCCTTGCAGGTCAGCTTGCGCGGCTGATAATCTTTGCTCCTCAGGCGGACCTGTTTAAGATTCAATATGATTTCAGAGACATCTTCTAACACGCCAGAGACAACACTGAACTCATGCTGGACGCCCTCGATTCTCACGGATGTAATCGCGGCACCGTATAAAGAAGAGAGGATAATGCGGCGCAGGGAGTTACCTAAAGTCGTACCGAATCCGCGTTCAAGCGGCTCGCATACGAACTTCCCGTATTCAGGCGTGCTGGATACTTGCACTTTTTCCGGCTTAATCATTTCCCGCCAGTTCACGTACATAAGTTCATTTGATGGCATACCCATTCTCCAGCCTTAGGAATTAATAATTTTTGATGCCGAGCTTTAAGCAAGAGGTCAATTGTTGTTAAGACTTACTTGGAATAGAGCTCAACAATGAGCTGCTCCTGCATCGGCATGGTCAGATCGTCACGGACAGGCAGGCTCTTGACAACACCTTTCATTTTATCCTTTTCAAGATCCAACCACTGGGGAACGCCTCTCCGGACAACCGCTTCTATAGAGTCCGCTATGGCTTGCACCTTCTGGCTTTTCTCCCTAATCGTGATCTCATCGCCGACCCGAATCAAGTAGGACGGAATATTCACGCTCGTTCCATTCACCAGAAAATGGTTGTGCCGTACGAAATGTCTGCCCTGGGTCCTCGAATTGGTAAATCCCAATCGATAGACCACATTATCCAGACGCCGCTCAAGGAGCACCAAAAGGTTACTGCCGGTAATCCCCTTCTGACGATCGGCAGCGACGAAGCAGAGGTGAAATTGCTTCTCGGACAAGCCGTACATGCGTTTCACCTTCTGTTTTTCCCGCAACTGAATACCGTAATCAGATGTTTTGCCGCGTCTGCGTTGACCGTGTTCGCCCGGAGCGTAACCGCGCCGATCAAAAGCGCACTTATCGGAATAACAACGATCGCCTTTAAGGAACAGCTTAATGTTTTCCCTTCGGCATATTCTACATACCGAACCAGTATATCGTGCCAATATTGCCTCCTTTAGCAATGGAGCGAATTTGGTTTACCATGTGATGGTTTAAACCAATTCCATATCAAAATAGCGGTATTACACCCTTCTACGTTTCGGGGGGCGACATCCATTATGAGGGATAGGTGTTACATCCTTTATCATGGTGACCGTAAATCCCGCAGCCTGCAATGCCCGCAGGGCTGACTCGCGACCCGACCCCGGTCCTTTTACATATACCTCGACACTTCGCATGCCATGTTCCATTGCTTTTTTGGCTGCATCTTCGGCGGTCAATTGGGCTGCAAAAGGGGTACTCTTGCGTGACCCTTTAAAGCCCATGACCCCTGAACTCGACCATGAGATGACATTGCCGGTCGTATCAGTAATCGTAATGATGGTGTTGTTAAATGTCGATTGGATATGAACAACACCACTGGCGATATTTTTTTTCTCTTTTTTCTTAGTACGGGTTTTTCTTGGCATCTCTTACATCCCTTAGCGGTTAGCTGGCTACTTCTTTTTTGCCGCACCTTTTTTCTTAACTGCAGAGCGTTTGGGGCCTTTTCTCGTCCTTGCATTGGTGCTGGTACGCTGCCCATTCACCGGCAACCCCCGCCGATGTCTCAATCCCCGATAACAACCAAGATCCATGAGTCGTTTGATGTTCATGGAGATCTCGGTACGCAACTCACCTTCAACCTTGAATTTGCTGTCGATCACCTTACGGATGTCATTGACCTCACTGTCCGTAAGATTGTCTGTCAGCGTATCGGGATCAATATTGAGCTGCGTTAAGATAACATTCGAACTCGAGCGACCAATACCATAGATGTAGGTCAGCGCGATTTCGACTCGTTTGCGTCTTGGTAAGTCTACACCCGCAATTCGTGCCAAAGCGAATCCTCCTTAAATAAGGCTTTTAACCCTGTCTTTGCTTGTGTCGTTTGTTTGCACAAATGACCCTCACAACGCCTTTGCGGCGGACGATTTTACATTTGCTGCAAATTTTCTTAACTGATGCCCTGACCTTCATTTTCTTAGCTCCTATGTGGAATGCGCCGGTTTGACGACGATATGCGATCTACTACCTACTAACCCTCTTTTCCACGAACGCTATTTCGACCTGTATGTGATGCGGCCTCGGGAAAGATCGTACGGAGAAAGCTCCACCGTAACCTTGTCTCCAGGGAGAATTTTAATAAAATGCATGCGCATTTTCCCGCTGATGTGGGCCAGAACCTGGTGTTTGTTCTCCAATTCCACTTTGAACATTGCATTGGGCAGTGTCTCTAGCACAACACCCTCCACCCTAATCGGTTCTTCCTTGGCCATGTTTCCCCCTGTTTGCCGGTTTTACAAGAAAAAGACTTCGCTAAAATAAAACGCCGTCTCTCATTTTCACCTTCGTCCCCGCATGCTGCCTTTTTTGAGAAAACCCTCGTAGTGTCGCGTCAACATATGGGACTCCATTTGTGCAATGGTGTCGATTGCGACGCCGACAACAATGAGCAAGGCCGTGCCGCCAAAATAAAACGGTACATTAAACTGCCCGATCAAGATGGTCGGCAGGACACATACGGCGGAAACATAGACGGCGCCACCAAGTGTAATGCGGGTCAAGACGCGATCGATATAATCGGCAGTGCGCTTCCCGGGTCGTATACCTGGTATAAACCCACCATTCTTTTTCATATTATCGGCAACATCAACAGGGTTGAATGTCACGGCTGTATAAAAGTAGCAGAAAAATACGATAAACCCAACAAACACGATGTTATAGTAGATCCCACCCGGTTGCACGGCATCCGAGATGCTTTTGAGCCATCCCACTTCCGCAAATTGGGCGATCGTTGCCGGAAACATCAATATCGATGAGGCAAAAATCGGTGGAATGACGCCGGACGAATTGATCTTCAGCGGCAAATGGGTGCTCTGCCCACCATACATGCGCCGGCCTACGACGCGCTTCGCATACTGAACCGGTATCCTTCTCTGCCCCTGCTCTACAAAAATAATAAATCCGATTACGCCAATCATCACCACGGTGAGAATGATCAATCCGAAAATATTGAACTCCTCCTGCTGTACAAGCCGGAAGGTGTTGCCGATGGCTGCCGGCATGCGGGCCACGATACCGGCAAAAATGATCAACGAGATCCCGTTACCGATTCCCCTTTCGGTAATCTGCTCGCCCAGCCACATGATGAATGCGGTCCCTGCGGTGAGCGTAATCACCGTCATCAACCGGAAATCCCAGCCCGGATCGAAGACAACGCCAACCCCGGTTGGTGAGGTCTGCCCTTCGAGACCCACGGCGATGCCGAAGCCCTGGATCACACTCAGCAGGACGGTTCCGTAACGCGTGTATTGGGTTATCTTTTTTCTTCCCTGCTCCCCCTCCTTCTTGAGCTCTTCAAGATGCGGGATCACTACGGTAAGGAGCTGAAGGATAATGGATGCGCTGATGTAGGGCATGATACCAAGCGCAAATACCGAGAGCTGTTCCAGGGCACCGCCGGTAAACATGTTGAAGACCCCAAAGATGGTCCCCTGCATGGAGGCAAAGAGATCTCTCAACGCATTGGTATTGATTCCCGGCGTCGGTACATATACGCCAATACGATAAACGGACAGCAGTGCCGCAGTAAAGAAAATGCGCTGCCGCAACTCGGGAATTTTAAAAAGATTGCCGAAACCGCTGCCTACCATTTAGATAACCTCTACAGTACCACCGGCCGCTTCGATCTTCTCTTTTGCGCTACGGCTGACAGCGTCCAATTTAACGGTTAGCGGAACAGTGATGTCTCCTTGCCCCAAAAGCTTGATGCCGTCCCATCGTCCCTTGACCAGCCCACTGCGCACCAGTTCTGTCTGATCGACGACCGAGCCCGATTCGAAGCCTTCCAAATCCTTCAGGTTGATCACCGCAACGTCTTTCTTGAAGATGTTGGTGAAGCCCCTTTTGGGAAGACGCCGGTGGATGGGCATCTGGCCACCCTCATAACCGGGCCTTGCACCTCCGCCAGAACGGGAATTCAGGCCCTTGGTACCGCGACCAGCGGTTTTACCCTGGCCGGATGCCACGCCTCTTCCTTTGCGCTTACGATTCTTGGTCGCGTTTTTGGCAGGTTTTAATTCATGCAACTTCATTATTTTATCTCCTCAGCCGATACCAGATGCGACACCTTTTGAATCATACCCCGGATGGCCGGCGTATCTTCTAATTGAACTGTCTTGTTGATCTTGGTCAGGCCCATTCCGCGCAACACCTTACGATGCTTTTCGGGTCTGCCGATCATACTCTTCGTGAGGGTAATGTTAAGTTTGCCTGACATGTGCTTTGTCCCTTAATTAAGATCCTGTGCCTGCAACCCGC
This sequence comes from uncultured Desulfatitalea sp., assembly GCA_963668675.2. Lineage (GTDB taxonomy): Bacteria > Desulfobacterota > Desulfobacteria > Desulfobacterales > Desulfosarcinaceae > Desulfatitalea. Next base: position 1,549,406 of record CAXXMB010000001.1, read on the forward strand.
GACGTGCAGCCACCTGTTCTGCACTTTGCAGTTGCTGCAGCCCCTCAATTGTTGCCTTGACGACGTTGTGCGGGTTATTCGTCCCCATGCATTTGGTCAGAATGTTTTGAATGCCGACAGCTTCCAGCACGGCCCGAACCGCTCCACCGGCAATCACGCCGGTACCCTCCGATGCCGGCTTCAACATCACGCGCCCGGCGCCAAATCTACCGATCACCTTGTAAGGGATGGTCCCTTCCTTCAGCGGAACCGCAGCCATATTCCTTTTGGCTTTTTCAACACCCTTGCGAATAGCTTCAGGCACCTCGCCAGCTTTTCCGAGACCGCATCCAACACTGCCCTGACCGTCTCCGACAACAACAATCGCGCTGAAGCTGAACCGACGACCACCCTTAACGACCTTGGCGACACGGCTGATATGCACAACCTTGTCAATTAATTCGTTTTCATCGACTTCTTTTTTATACAAGGGTTTTCCTCCTTATATTCGTTATATCTACCGGCTAAAAACTGAGTCCAGCTTCGCGCGCACCTTCTGAGACCGCTTTAATCCTGCCATGGTACAAAAACCCATTACGGTCGAAAACGACCTGTTTGATTCCTTTATCCAGGGCACGCTGGGCTACAAGTTTGCCGATAAATCCGGCTGCGGCTTTCTTGTTTTCAAATTTTGGCTGCTCTTTGAAGGTGTTCTCCACGCTCGATGCCGCAACAAGGGTAACTCCAGAGGCATCGTCGATCACCTGCGCGTAGATGTGCTTTGCGCTTCTAAAGACGGATAGTCTTGGGCGATCCGATGTTCCCGTCAGCTTTTTACGAATTCGCGCCTTACGCTTGTTTCGGGCGACTTCTCTTGTATTTGTCGAACTCATGGCGATCCCCGCTAAATTCTTCAACCAGATGAACCAATGGTTGCCATTATGGTTTCATTGTATCGGTGTGTTATCTATTTGGTGCCTGTTTTGCCTGCCTTGCGTTGAATATACTCCTCGGCATACTTGATGCCTTTTCCCTTATAGGGCTCAGGTGGACGCAGTTGTCGAATCCTTGCAGCCGTCTGCCCAAGAAGATGCTTGTCGATACCAGCAAGTTTGACAACGTTATTCTTCTCTACGGTCGCCGTAATACCGTCAGGTAGAGGAAAATCAATGGGATGGGAGTATCCGAGATTGAAAAGAATGCTTTTACCTTTGGCCTCTGCGCGATAACCGATGCCATTGATCTCAAGTACACGCTCATAGCCTTCGCTCACGCCGGTCACCATGTTGCTGACCAAGCTTCGCGTCATACCCTGCAAGGCACGTGTTTTGCGGTCTTCCGTTTTCATGACCACTTCGATAACGTCTTTCTCAATCTTAAGATCGACATCCGGGTGAACCGTATGGGTCAGTTTGCCATTCTTCCCCTGTACCGTGATCGTGCCATCTTTGTAGTTGATGGTCGTTTTTTCGGGTACAGAAATGGGCTTCTTTCCTACTCGCGACATCTTTCCACCTCTATGTTCCAGCTATATGCGCCGGAGATATAACTCCGTTGCTCTCTGTTAGGGGAGGTGACTCCCCATGTTGACCCCATCCGGACGCGCCAGGCAATGCACCACGTTTTAAAATATGGTACAGAGAACCTCGCCACCGATGTTGTCTTTCCTTGCTTGCCTGTCAGACACGATTCCCTTGGACGTTGATAGTATCGCCACACCCAAACCGTTGTAAAACGGCTTGATGTCTCTGGCACCGACGTAGATGCGGCGGGAGGGTTTGCTGACACGCTTCATCTCAAGAATGACATGGGACTGGTTATCCCCATACTTCAAGTAGATCCGCAGTATGCCCTGCTTGCCGTCTTTTATGAATTTATAATTGCGAATATACCCTTCACTCTTCATCACCTTGGCGAGCTCGGTCTTCATCTTGGAGCCCGGGATATCCACACTGTTTAACTTCGCTTTCCCGGCATTACGTATCCGGGTCAGCATGTCGGCAATTGGATCAGTGATCGCCATCTTATTCTCCGTTTAACTCAAGTTCGTTGCCTGTTTTTTTTGCTAATAAGGAGGTAGTCGCCCACGCGGGGATTACTACCAGCTTGATTTCACCACACCCGGCAGCTTACCCAAAGATGCCATCTTGCGAAAACAGATGCGGCATATGCCGAATTTGCGGATGAACGCGCGCGGCCGCCCGCAAAGGGGGCAGCGGTTATAAGCTCTTACATTGAATTTGGGCTTACGCTGCGCTTTCATACGTAATGATGTCTTGGCCAAAACTCCCTCCTTAAAACCTCTTTATTTGCGAAAAGGCATGCCCATAAGGGTCAGCAACTCACGACCCTCTTCGTCGTTGTTGGCGGTGGTTACAATACTGATATTCATACCCTTGATCTTATCGATTTTGTCATAATCGATCTCGGGAAAAATAATGTGCTCCTTGATTCCTAAGGAATAATTGCCGGCACCGTCAAAGGCCTTTGCTGAAATCCCCCGGAAGTCCCTGACGCGTGGCAGGGCAACGTTGATCAATTTTTCAAGGAAATCATACATTCGCTTGCGACGCAGTGTCACCATGCATCCGATGGGCATACCGGCACGAAGCTTAAAAGCAGCTATGGACTTTTTGGCCCGTGTGATGACCGGATGCTGACCGGCAATGGCTGTGAGCTCTTCTACGGCGGTATCCAAAATTTTGATATTTTGAATGGCCTCCCCCAGCCCCATGTTCAGGACAACCTTGTTAATCTTCGGTATCTGATTAACGTTGCTGTACTGAAACTTCTCTTTGAGCTGGGGGGCTATCTCTTCTTCATATTTCGTTTGAAGCTGTGACATTCCAATCCTCCGCGAGATTGTGCCTGAATCAATTGCCTTTAGGCGTCAATCTGCTCATTGCACTTACGGCAAATGCGCACTTTTTTGCCGTCATCGAGCCGTTGCATTTTGACACGAACCGGTTTAACGCACTTGTTACATACCAGCATAACGTTTGACCAATGCAGCGGTGCTTCACTTTCCACTATCCCGCCTTGCCGGTTTTGGGCTGTCGGCCTCTGATGGCGCTTGGCAATGTTGACATGCTCGACCAGTATGCGCTCTTTTTTGCGATCAACTTTGATCACCTTGCCGATCTTTCCCTTATCCTTACCGGCGATGACCTTAACCTTGTCATTTTTTTTCAAATTGCATTTATATCGCTGCATTTGGCTGTACTCCATCGCTATAAGACCTCGGGGGCCAGCGAAACGATCTTCATGAAGCGTTTGGCACGCAGTTCCCTGGCGACAGGGCCAAAAATACGCGTTCCCAAAGGCTCGCGCTGGTTGTTAATAAGGACCGCGGAATTGTCATCAAAACGAATGTAGGAACCGTCGGGACGCCGTATCTCCTTGGAGGTACGCACTACAACGGCTTTATGTACATCGCCTTTTTTGACTTTTGCATTGGGGATGGCGTCCTTCACAGAAACAACGATCACATCTCCGATACTTGCATACCGGCGGCGCGACCCCCCCAGAACTTTGATGCAGTACAATACGCGTGCCCCGGAGTTATCTGCCACGGTAAGTCTGGTTTCGCTCTGAATCATGTTTTTATCCCTCTACTATTAGACCGCTTTCTCAATGATCCGGCTGACGCGCCAACGCTTTGTTTTGCTCAATGGGCGTGATTGGGTAATGAGCACCCGATCGCCGATACTGCATTCGTTGTCTTTGTCGTGGGCCATGTATTTATGCTGCCTGCGAATATATTTCTTGTACAATGGGTGCTTGACCAATCGCTCAACCACCACCACCACCGTTTTATCCATTTTGTTGCTGACGATGGTCCCCGTGACTTCTCTCTTCGTTCCACGTGTATTCATTATATTCGCCCCTAATTATCCATCTGCTTGGGGTTACGCGCCATCTCGCCAAGTATCGTGTAAATGCGCGCGATATCCTTCTGGACAAGCTTGATCTTACGCGGATTCTCAAGCTGACCGATGCCATGCTGAAAACGCAGATTGAACAGTTCCTTTTGCAATTCAGTCAGCTTTTGCCGCATTTCATCCTGGCTGAGCGCTTTGATATCGTCGACTTTCATATCAGTTCGCTCCTCTCCACGAAACGGGTTTTAACAGAAAGCTTATGTGCGGCAAGCCGCAGCGCTTCATGAGCCATCTCCCGGGAAACCCCTGACATTTCGTAAAGCATCAAGCCGGGGCGAATGACGGCCACCCATCCCTCGGGTGCACCCTTCCCTTTACCCATTCGGACTTCGGCCGGCTTCTTAGTTAAAGGCTTGTCCGGAAACACTCGAATCCATATCTTGCCACCCCTCTTTACATGGCGGGTCATGGCGATACGAGCGGCTTCTATCTGCTTCGAACTGATGTAGCCGCAATCGATGGCCTGCAATCCGTATTCACCAAAGTTGAGAGTCGCTCCGCGTCGGGCCGTTCCTCTCATTTTGCCTTTTTGCTGTTTACGAAATTTTACTTTCTTTGGGCTTAGCATAACTACCACTCTCCTGGTTCAGGGTATCCGGCGTAGGCCTGTTGTCAGTGAGCGCCTGAACCTCAGTTTAAAGCTGTTAGCTCTCGATCTGCGAATCGTCCTTTTTAAGAATTTCTCCCTTGAAGATAAAAACCTTAACGCCAATGGCCCCATAGGTCGTACGCGCCTCTGTAAAACCGTAATCGATATCGGCTCTCAGTGTATGCAGCGGAACACGCCCTTCTCGGTACCACTCTGTGCGCGCCATCTCCGCGCCCCCCAGACGTCCTGCACAGATGATCTTGATGCCCTGGGCGCCAAATCGGATGGCTGAGGTCACGCCACGCTTCATGGCACGGCGAAAAGCGACGCGTCTTTCTATCTGCATGGCCACATTCTCAGCGACAAGCTGGGCATCGATTTCAGGTTTACGAACTTCCTGTATGTCAATCAACACCTCTTGGGAGACTTTGCTTTCGAGCTCCTGCTTGAGCCTTTCAATTTCAGAGCCTTTTTTGCCGATAACGATGCCTGGCCTGGCCGTATAGATACGCAGCCTGATGCGCTTGGCTGAGCGTTCGATTTCGACACGCGATATACCTGCGTGATACAACTTTTTCTTTACATAGTTGCGAAGTTCAAAATCCTGCTGAATATAATCGGCGTATTTCTTGTCTGAGTACCACTTGGATTCCCAGGTTTTGACAATACCCAGCCTTAATCCTATGGGGTTTACTTTTTGGCCCAAGCTGTTTCCTCCTCTAAATTACGACTACGCTTCGGTCAGAATGACCGTCACATGACTGGTTCGCTTAATGATGCGAGTACCACGTCCTCGTGCTCTGGCCCGAAATCTCTTCAAGCTCGGACCGCAATCGGCGATGAGGTTCCCCACAATCAGATCGTCAATATCGATGTCAGCGATCTGATCCGCATTGGCAACCGCTGATTGCAACACTTTTTCTACGATGCCAGCTGCTTTCTGAGGCATAAACTTTATCGTAGCGAGTGCCCTCTCGACCGGTTTTCCTTTTATGGCATCACTAATGAGCCTGACCTTCTGCGGTGAGATGCGCACATATTTGGCGACTGCTCTGACCTCCATTTTGCTGCTCCTTAAATCCTGGCCTATTTCTTTTTGGATTTTCTATCTGCGGCATGTCCGTAATAGGTCCGGGTAGGTGAAAACTCACCTAGCTTATGCCCCACCATATTTTCGGTCACAAACACAGGAATAAATTTGCGCCCGTTATGAACTGCCAGGGTTAGCCCCACCATTTCAGGAATGATCGTAGACCGGCGTGACCAGGTTTTGATAACGCGGTTGCTGCGACTCTCCTGTGAAACCAGGACTTTCCTCATCAGCTTGTCTTCTATGAACGGACCTTTTTTTAATGACCGTGGCATATCTTCTCCTGTACATCCCGCAATTGATCTAAGCTATTCAGGTCTATCGCTTTTACACTTAACATAACAGTTTTATACTATTTCCTGCGCTTGACAATGTAACGATCGGTCGATTTATTTTTTCGCGTTCGATATCCCTTGGTGGGTTGACCCCAGGGCGAGCAGGGATGCCGACCGCCCGAGGAGCGGCCTTCACCGCCTCCCATGGGATGGTCTACCGGGTTCATGGCAACACCGCGCACTTTCGGGCGACGCCCGAGCCATCTTTTTCGACCTGCCTTGCCCATGTCGAGGTTTTCATGCTCGACATTTCCGATCTGGCCTATGGTTGCTTTGCATCTGAGCAGCACCATCCGAACTTCACCGGACGGCAGTTTGATCAGTGCGTAAGGATCCTCTTTGGCCATCAGTTGAGCATAAGTGCCGGCACTGCGAACAATTTGCCCCCCCTTGCCCAACTTGAGTTCTATATTGTGAATCTGGGTACCCAGGGGGATATTGGCCAGTGGCAGAGCGTTACCAGGTTGAATATCTGCCTCCGGACCTGACAGGATGACGTCGCCCACACTGATTTTGGCCGGTGCCAGTATGTATCTCTTCTCCCCATCTGCATAGTGGAGAAGGGCAATGCGAGCACTTCGGTTTGGATCATATTCGATCGCCGCAACTTTTGCCGGTATACCGTCTTTGTCCCGCTTGAAATCGATGATCCGATAATAGCGTTTATGTCCGCCGCCGCGCCACCTTACAGTAACACGCCCGCGGTTGTTACGCCCACCGCTCCGTTTGATGATTTTCAGAAGACTTTTTTCCGGAGATTTTTTGGTGATCTCGTTAAAGTCGGAAAAAGTCTGAAATCTTCTTCCCGGTGATGTCGGTTGAACTCTCTTGATTCCCATATCTATAACTCCCGGCCTTAGGCCCCTTCAAAAAACTCGATGTGCTGGCCCGGCATCAGTTTGACAATGGCTTTCTTCCAGCTGCGTCGCTTTCCCAATATTCTACCTCGCCGTTTGAACTTTCCCTGCACATGCATGGTACGAATATCAGCCACTTTCACGTTAAAGATCTGTTCGACCGCACGCTTGACTTCGATGCGGTTTGCCTTGGCATCGACTTCGAAAGTGACTTGGTTATGTTGATCTTTCTGGATGTTGGTCTTTTCCGTGAGGATAGGCCGCCTGATGATATTGTAGTCGATCATTTGAGCAGTCTCCCTTCGATGCCCTTTATGGCGCCTTCGAGCAGAACTAATTTTTCGTACTTGAGAATGTCGTAAACATTGAGCCCTTCAGTGCGCATCACTTTAACTCCGGGCACATTTCGTGAAGACAACTCCAAGTTATTATCGGGCTGGTCGATCACAATCAGTGCATTGTTGACCTTAAGTTTATCGACGGCTGCGCAAAAGTCCTTGGTCTTGATCTCCGCCAGCTCCATTTTATCGAGAACCAGCAGCTCTTCCTCTTTATGCTTGCAGGTGAGAGCCATTTTCAGTGCCAGTTTACGAACTTTTTTGGTAATCTTTTGTTCGTAGGAGCGCGGATGTGGTCCAAAGACAACACCGCCTCCTCGAAGCAGTGGCGATTTAGCGTCACCGCGACGCGCCCGGCCTGTTCCCTTCTGCCGATAAAGCTTGCGAGTGCTGCCTCTAATTTCGGAGCGATTCTTTACTTTAGCCGTCCCGGATCGCTTCTTGGCCAACTGCGCCTTGACCACTTGATGCAACACACTGCGCTTCACCGGAACGTCAAATATCTCGTCCGGCAAATCGGCCTGGGATACTTTGTCTCCCTGAATGTTTAAGACATCTACTGTTGCCATGCTATTCCTCATTGAGAGCCATTTCCGTCGGTATCGGCAACCCAAACGTATTGCCGGAGCCATTTCGGCTGGCCGTCGTTATTTCTTATCGGCGAATTTCGGCTTTCGAATCATTACAAAAGCCTCCCGATGCCCAGGTATTGCCCCTTTAATCAAAATCAGGTTTTCTTCCGGACGGACATCGACGACTTCCAGATTACGGATGGTTTTCCGATCTGAGCCATAGCGTCCTGGCATCTTCTTCCCTTTGGTCACCTTCGCCGGCCAAGCACTGCATCCGATAGAGCCCGGGATACGATGACACTTCCCGCCATGCGTAGCACGTCCGCCACCGAATCCATGACGCTTCATTACACCTGAAAACCCGCGACCTTTACTCTTTCCGATCACATCGACCTTCTCCCCGATTTCAAAAAGATCCGGTCCGATGCTCTGCCCTAACGAAAATGCCTCGGGATCTTCCACCTCTACTTCTTTTATTTGATAGAAGCATTGGCCACCGCTTTTTTGAAAATGCCCCTGCTGAGGCTTGGTCGTTCGTCGGGCTTTCTTTGCGTCAAACCCAAGCTGGAGTGCATTGTATCCATCGTTGGCCACGGTTTTGATCTGCGTGACCACACAGGGCCCGGCCAGAATCACAGTGACCGGTACATATTGACCATCTTCGGTGAAGATGCTCGTCATACCCAATTTTTTACCAATCAGTCCTTTGCTCATGGCTTTAATATCCTAAGCTACAGTTTGATCTCCACGTCCACACCGGGAGACAGGTCGAGCTTCATCAGCGCATCCACGGTCTGTTGTGTCGGCTCTAAAATGTCCAACATCCGCTTGTGGGTCCGCATCTCGAACTGCTCACGGGATTTCTTGTCGACGTGAGGTGATCGAAGCACACAAAACTTGTTTATCTTCGTCGGCAATGGGATAGGCCCCACCACCTTGGCGCCCGTTTTTCTGGCGGTGTCGAGTATATCCGTTGCAGACTGATCCAATAATTTGTGATCGTATGCTTTCAGCCTTATCCTGATTTTAGCGTTCATTATCATGGGTTTTCTTTCTTACTCGATAATATCGCTCACCACGCCGGCACCGACCGTACGTCCACCTTCGCGGATTGCAAAGCGCAGCTCTTTTTCCATCGCGATCGGCGTGATCAGCTCTGCGGTAATCGCCACATTGTCACCAGGCATCACCATCTCTACGCCCTCGGGCAGATTCAATATGCCCGTCACATCCGTCGTCCGGAAATAAAACTGCGGACGGTATCCATTGAAAAACGGCGTATGACGTCCGCCCTCTTCCTTGCTCAATATGTACGCTTCGGCCTTGAACTTGGTGTGCGGCGTGATCGTTCCCGGTATCGCCACCACCTGGCCACGCTCTACCTCATCGCGCTTGGTGCCGCGCAACAATACACCGATGTTGTCGCCTGCCTGACCTTCGTCCAATAGCTTGCGGAACATCTCAACTCCCGTACACACGGTCTTTATGGTCGGGCGGATCCCAACGATCTCTACATTGTCGCCCACCTTTATAATACCGCGCTCCACACGACCGGTCACAACCGTGCCGCGACCCGAGATGCTGAACACATCCTCGATCGGCATCAAAAACGGCTTGTCAACATCGCGCTTGGGCTCCGGAATAAACGTGTCGATCGCCTCCATCAGCTCAAATACGCACTTGGCCTCGTCGCTGTCCGGATCGTCACTCTCCAGCGCCTTGAGCGCGCTGCCTTGAATGATCGGCGTGTCGTCGCCGGGAAACTCGTACTTGGTCAACAGCTCGCGAAGCTCAAGCTCCACCAGCTCGATCAGCTCCTCGTCATCGACCATGTCGCATTTGTTCAAAAATACCACGATGCGCGGCACACCCACCTGACGCGCCAACAAAATGTGCTCGCGCGTCTGGGGCATCGGTCCGTCATCGGCCGCCACCACCAAAATCGCGCCGTCCATCTGGGCCGCTCCGGTGATCATGTTCTTGATATAGTCCGCATGGCCCGGACAATCCACGTGCGCATAGTGACGGTTGGCCGTCTCGTACTCCACATGGGCCGTGGCGATCGTGATCCCGCGCTCTTTCTCCTCCGGCGCCTTGTCTATCTGATCAAACGGAATGAACTCGGCCAAACCCCTCAATCCATTGTGCTTCGTGATCGCTGCCGTCAGTGTCGTCTTGCCATGATCAATATGGCCGATCGTGCCTACGTTGACATGTGGCTTCTTTCTCTCAAACTTTGCCTTCGCCATCTCGTCCCTCCCCAAATCGGGCTATCGATTAGACAAAAGAATAGGTTTTAAATATCTCCTAATACACGAATCGCGGAGTTTAAAACCTATTGCGGGTTCTGTCGTGTTCCTCTTACCAGCGGTAGTGAGCAAACGCCTTGTTTGCCTCAGCCATCTTGTGGGTGTCTTCCCTCTTCTTAACTGCCCCGCCGCGACTATTGGCTGCGTCCATCAGTTCCCCAGCCAGTTTTGCCGCAAAACCGAGTTCGGAACGATTTCGTGCATAGCTGATCAACCACCTTATCGCCAATGCCGTACGCCTCGACGGCCTTATTTCGGTCGGCACCTGATAGGTCGAACCGCCGACTCGACGGGATTTGACCTCAATCATGGGGCGTACATTATCGAGCGCTTGCTCGAAAACCTTCAAAGGCATGTTCTTGGCTTTTTGCTCGATGATATCAAAAGCATTATACATCAATGACTCGGCGATACTTTTCTTTCCATCGCGCATCAGTGAAGCCATGAATTTGGCCACCAACTTACTGTTGAATTTGGCATCAGGGATTATAACCCTTACCGGAACTTCTCTTCTTCTTGGCATATGTTACACCATCGTCTGACTGTCGTTCGTAGGTTATGGCCTATTTGGGCTTCTTAGCACCATATTTGGATCGCCCTTGACGACGATCTTCAACACCGAGGGTATCCAACGTTCCGCGCACAATGTGATAACGCACACCGGGCAAATCTTTGACACGCCCACCTCGAACCAGAACCACCGAGTGCTCTTGCAGGTTGTGCCCGATTCCGGGAATATAGGCCGTCACTTCAATCCCTGTGGTCAACCGTACACGGGCGACCTTACGTAGCGCCGAGTTTGGTTTTTTGGGGGTGGATGTATAAACACGCGTACAAACACCTCTTTTTTGCGGCGCTCCCTTGAGAGCGGGCGTGTTGGTCTTTTTCTTGACCCGTTTGCGCCCTTTTTTAACTAATTGGTTGATCGTCGGCATTTTCTATTTCTAACCCCTATTTTTTCAATGATTTTCAACACGGGATAAGCGCTTACGGAAAAAGCGGATTAGTATACAGATAACCGTATATTGTCAAGAGTTTTTCCCTCAGCTCGATTCTTTTTTGGTATCTCGCTGAACAGCGCTCCCTTCTGCGCCTCCCGTTTTGCATACAATACCGTCTATATCCTTACGATTGCTCGATTGTCATTTCACCCTTCTGAACGTCCAAGCCCAAATAATCCAGCAGTCCTGTACCGGCCGGAATCAGCCGCCCCATGATCACATTCTCCTTGAGACCACGCAGGTAGTCTACGGTACCGGCGATCGAGGCATCGGTGAGAACCTTGGTCGTCTCCTGGAAAGAAGCAGCTGAAATGAAGCTGTCTGTGCTTAGAGAGGCCTTGGTGATACCCAAAATGAGCGCTTCCGCCGTAGCGGGTTTGCCGCCCTTGGCGATCATCGCTTTGTTGGCATCGTCAAAGATGGTTCGATCGACTTGCTCCTCTACAATGAAATCGGTATCACCGACATCGATAACTTTGACACGCCGCATCATCTGACGCACGATGACCTCGATATGCTTGTCATTGATACGCACACCCTGGAGGCGATAGACCTCCTGAACCTCGTCGACCAGATACCGCGCCAAGGCCACTTCACCTTTGATCCGCAGGATGTCCTGGGGAATTGCCGAGCCGCCGACGAGGGGCTCACCGGCTTTGACGTAATCGCCCTCATAGACGTTGATGTGCTTTCCACGCGGGATCAGGTACTCCTTCTTGTCACCCACATCCACAGGGGTAACCGTCACCTTCTGCTTACCTTTTTTGGTGGATTTGGCAATGTTGATGTAGCCTTCGATCTCACTGAGCACGGCTATTTCTTTAGGTTTGCGAACTTCAAACAGCTCAGCGACACGAGGAAGACCACCGGTGATGTCCTTGGTTTTGGTGGTGGCTCGCGGCAGCTTGGCGACCACATCGCCGGCCTTGACCTCGTCTCCCTCTTCGACCATCAGGATGGCATCCACCGGCAGGATATAGCGCGCCATACCGCTGTCGCTTTTCAGTTTCGCCGTCTTGCCGTCCAGGCCCTTGATGGAGATACGCGGCCGCTCCTCACCGGTTTTGGATTCGATCACCGTTCGGCTTGATTTTCCGGTAACCGGGTCCACCTTCTCCTGCATGGTTTTACCAGGCACCAAGTCACCGAACTTAACCACTCCGGCCACTTCAGTGATAATCGGAGTGGTGAAAGGATCCCATGAAGCAAGAAGTTGACCGGGTTCCACCGGTTCACCATCTTTGACCAAAATATGGGCGCCGTAAATTACAGGGAAACGCTCCCGTTCCCGACCGGCTTTACCAAGAATGGCACACTCACCGCCGCGCCGGTTCATGACAACGTTGTGTCCTTCGGCATTTTTAACGATGTTCAGATCGAGATACTTGATCTTGCCTGCCGTGCGGGACCGGGTGTCGGCCTGTTCAACGCGCCGGCTGGCGGTACCACCGATGTGGAAGGTACGCATGGTGAGCTGGGTGCCAGGCTCACCGATGGATTGAGCGGCCAGAATACCGATGGACTGCCCGATCTCAACCCGTTTGCCGTGGGCAAGGTCACGCCCGTAGCAAGCAGCACAGACGCCGAACTTGGTCTGACAGGTCAACACGCTTCGGATCTTGGCATGCGTGATGCCGGCTTCCTCGATAATTTTGACACAGTTTTCGTCGATCTCCTTATTGGCGGGAATCAACACTTCATCAGTGAAGGGGTCGAGGATGTCTTCAACGGTCACACGCCCCAATACGCGCTCTCCAAGGCGTTGGATCACCTCCCCACCCTCCATCAGGGGTTCGACCTCGACCCCCATCATTGTGCCACAATCGGGCTCTGTGATGGTTGCGTCCTGGGCCACATCGGCCAAACGCCGCGTAAGGTATCCCGAGTTGGCTGTCTTGAGGGCTGTATCCGCCAGGCCCTTACGGGCACCATGGGTGGAGATGAAGTACTGCAGCACGGATAGACCTTCACGGAAATTGGCTTGGATCGGTGTTTCAATGATTTCACCGGATGGTTTTGCCATCAGTCCACGCATGCCGGCAAGCTGCCGCATCTGGTCCTTGCTGCCGCGGGCGCCCGAATCAGCCATCATGTAAATCGGGTTGAGGCTTTCGGCCAGCACCCTTTGGCCGTCCTCGCCGATGACCGGTTTGCCTTTTTCATCATAAATCGGCGCATTCTTCATGGCCTCCATCATCTCGTTGGCCACGTCGTCCGTTGCCTTGGCCCAGATATCGACCACCTTGTTGTACTTCTCTCCCTGGGTAATAAGACCTTCCGTGTACTGCCGGCCGATTTCAGTAACCTGGAGCTCTGCCTGTTTGAGAATATCCCATTTTGCGTCGGGGATAATCATATCGTCGATGGAGATGGAGAGTCCGCCTTTAGTGGAGTATTTATACCCCGTGTCTTTGAGTCGGTCGGACAAAATGACGGTCGCCTTGGGGCCGAGATTTCGGTATGCGAAATCGACCAGTTCGCGCAAGGAGCCTTTGTCCTGCACTTTGTTGACAGCTTCGAAGGGCATCTCCTGCCGTTTCTCGACGACCTGAAAAATATGGAAGCCGTCGCCGCAATCGACAGGCGCTGTGAGCCCGCCCTCTTCGGTATTGTAGACCTGTTCGACCACATCCTCGTCGACATCGAAAATGCGCTGAAACTCCTCGCGCCGGAGCTGGCCGATAAAACCATCCCGCTCACGGTCCTCGGCAATAGAGCGCTTCTGAATCAATTCGACAAAGTCTTTGCCCTTGTTCGCCTCCGCGAGGATTGCCTCTGCCTCCTGCTGGCTTCCTGCCGTCAAGTGGCGCATGATCATCAGGTTGTCCTTGGGCATAATCTCCCACAGCAGAATACGGCCGACGGTTGTTTCATACCGGGTGCCGGAGACCCTCACCACGATTTTGGCATGAAGATCCACTTCGCGGGCGTCGTAGGCGATTCGCACCTCTTCGGGACCAGAAAAAATCTTTCCCTCTCCCTTGCGGCCGTCGATGTCGCGCGTCATGTAGTAGGTTCCCAGCACGATATCCTGACTGGGCACGATGATCGGGCTGCCGTTGGCGGGAGACAAGATATTGTTCGAGGAGAGCATCAGTACACGCGCTTCGATCTGAGACTCCACAGAGAGGGGCACATGTACGGCCATCTGGTCTCCGTCAAAGTCTGCATTGAATGCGGTACAGACCAGCGGGTGAAGCTGAATGGCCTTGCCCTCGATCAGGGTCGGTTCAAAGGCCTGGATTCCCAGCCGATGAAGCGTGGGTGCCCGGTTGAGCATCACGGGATACTCCCGTACCACTTCATCCAAAGTATCCCACACTTCGGGGACTTCCCGCTCGACCATTTTCTTGGCGCTCTTCACCGTTGATACGAGGCCTTTTTGCTCGAGACGATAGTAGACAAAGGGCTTGAAGAGCTCCAGGGCCATTTTTTTGGGAAGGCCACACTGGTGCAACCTCAAATTGGGTCCCACCGTAATAACGGTTCTGCCGGAGTAGTCAACGCGTTTACCGAGCAGGTTCTGACGAAAACGCCCCTGCTTGCCCTTGAGGGTGTCGCTTAGCGATTTCAGCGGTCTTTTGTTGGTGCCGGTAATGACGCGACCATGGCGGCCGTTGTCGAACAGCACGTCGACAGACTCCTGCAGCATGCGTTTCTCGTTGCGCACGATAATGTCAGGTGCCTTGAGATCGACCAGGCGCTTCAAGCGGTTGTTGCGATTGATGACGCGCCGGTAAAGGTCGTTGAGGTCCGAGGTGGCGAACCGGCCGCCTTCCAGGGGAACCAGGGGGCGCAAGTCAGGCGGCAGCACAGGAATGACATCCATGATCATCCACACCGGCTCCAGGCCGCTTTTTCTGAATGCATCAACGATTCGCAGGCGCTTAGACAACTTCTGGCGTTTTGCGACGGAATTGGTGTTGCGCACCTCTTCACGCAGACTGTCATAGAGCTCATTCAGATTGATCTCTTCCAGGAGCTTTTTCACCGCCTCGGCGCCGATACCGGCTTCAAATTTGCCGTCATACAGCTCCATGGCCTCGCGGTATTTCTCTTCGGTAAGCAACTGACACCGCTGCAGGGGCGTCTCTTTAGGATCAACTACGATATAGGAGTCGAAATAGAGCACCTTCTCCATGCTTTTCAGCGTCAGGTCAAGCAGATTGCCGATCTTGCTGGGCAGACTTTTCAGGAACCATATATGGGAGACGGGGGTGGCCAGCTCGATGTGCCCCATTCGCTCACGACGCACCTTGGATTGAATCACCTCAACGCCGCACTTTTCGCAGATGACCCCCCGATGCTTCATTCGCTTGTATTTGCCGCAATTACATTCGTAGTCCTTTGTCGGACCAAAAATTTTGGCACAAAACAGACCATCGCGCTCAGGCTTGAAGGTCCGGTAGTTGATCGTTTCCGGCTTTTTGATCTCCCCGTGAGACCACTGTCGGATCTGCTCGGGCGATGCCAGAGCGACCCTGACACCTCGGTATTGTCGTGGATCTGTCGGCTTGGCAAAAAAGTCGTACAATGTTTCCATGTATATTTCCTCTGGTTGGGAAATTATTGAAATATATTCACGCGCCTGCCCTTTAACAGACTAACGGCAGCGCGTTCCTATGCCTTGGGAAGATCTTTTTCTTCCAACAGGGAGACATCCAGTCCCAACGCCTGCAACTCTTTGGTCAACACTTTAAATGACTCCGGCAGGCCCGGTTCGAGGATATTCTGTCCCTTTACGATCTTTTCGTACATGCGCGTACGACCGGCCATATCGTCAGATTTTACCGTTAAAAATTCTTGCAAGGCATGTGCGGCCCCGTACGCTTCCATCGCCCAAACCTCCATTTCACCCAGACGCTGGCCACCGAATTGGGCCTTGCCGCCCAACGGCTGTTGCGTCACCAATGAGTATGGACCAATGGAACGGGCATGGATTTTATCATCCACCAAATGGTGAAGTTTGAGCATATACATGGTACCAACGGTCACCTTCTCCTTGAAAGGTTCGCCGGTGTGACCATCGTAAAGGGTCGCCTGGCCGGTGACTGCAACATTCGCCTCGGAGAGCAACGCTTTGATCTCCTCCTCTTTGGCACCGTCGAAAACCGGTGTTGCCATGAAGACCCCATTTTTATAGTTCTGGGCCATCTCCATCACCCCATCTTCATCGAGGTTGTCGATGGCCTTTACCGTCTCTTTCTCAGTGAATATGCGCTTCATTTTCTCACGCAGATCGGAGACTTTCTTCCCTTCGATCATCTGTATAACCTGGTTGCCGAGTCCTTTGGCCGCACGTCCAAGATGAATTTCAAGAATCTGGCCGACATTCATACGCGACGGTACGCCCAGCGGGTTGAGCACCATGTCGACAGGGGTACCATCTCTAAAGTAAGGCATATCCTCCATCGGCAGGATGCGAGAGACCACGCCCTTGTTGCCATGCCGGCCGGCCATCTTGTCACCAACGGAGAGCTTGCGCTTCATCGCCACGTAGACCTTGACCATCTTGATCACACCCGGCGGCAGCTCATCTCCTCGTTCGAACCGCTCCAGTGAGTGTTCGAATGCTTCCCGGACACGATCGCACTGCTGACGATATTGCTCAAGCAAATCGTGTATTTTCTCAGTAATCTGGGCATCCTCAAGCACCAACATTTCCAGCTGCGCCGCGGGGATCTCCGCAAGCAGCTCAGCATCGATGGTGCCTCCCTTGCCGGCCAATGCTTTCTTTCCCTTTTTCAACGGTGCGGCCAGCTTCTGCCCTTCGGCAACATGCACGATCTGCTCGCGTACGATCTCTTCAATGATTCGCAGTTCGTCGTCCCGATTGCGCTCGAGTACCGTAATTTCACCGAGTTCGATCTCCTGAGTGCGCTCGTCCTTCTCCGTGCCCCGACGAGCGAAAACCTTTGCGTCAATCACGATGCCTTCGACACCCGGTGGCACGCGCAGAGAGGTATCTTTCACGTCACCGGCCTTCTCACCGAAGATGGCACGCAGCAGTTTCTCTTCGGGAGATAGCTGCGTCTCGCCCTTTGGGGTGATTTTTCCGACCAGGATATCGCCTTGCACGACCTCCGCTCCCAGTCGGATGATACCGCTATCGTCCAGATTGCGAAGCGCCTCTTCTCCCACATTGGGAATGTCTCGCGTGATCTCTTCCTTGCCCAGCTTGGTGTCGCGGGCCACCACTTCGAACTCCTCGATATGGATCGACGTATAGACGCCATCCCGAACCAATCGCTCGGAGACCAAAATCGAATCCTCGAAATTGTACCCCCCCCAAGGCATGAACGCCACGGTCACATTTTTGCCCAGTGCCAGTTCACCGTGGTCCGTCGCGGGTCCGTCGGAAATGATTTCTCCCGCATAGACCTTCTGACCCTTTTTGACAATGGGACGGTGATTGAAACAGGTATTCTGATTGGAGCGAATGAACTTGGATAAGTTGCAGATGGTGACCGGCTTCTTCTCTCCATTTTTGTCCGCTTCATGCCGAATGACGATACGGGAGGCGTCCACCTCCTCCACTACACCGTCACGGCTCGCCACGATGGTAACCCCTGAGTCCTTGGCAACCACGCCTTCGATGCCGGTCCCCACCAACGGGGCCTCACTCGTCATCAAGGGAACCGCCTGGCGCTGCATGTTGGACCCCATAAGCGCACGGTTGGCGTCGTCGTTTTCCAGAAAGGGAATCAGTGATGCCGAAACACTCACCAGCTGGTTGGGAGAGATGTCCATCAGCTCGATATTCTCGCGCTCGACCATCATAAACTCACCAGCCACTCGCGATGTGACGAGCGGATTGATGTAAGCCCCCTTCCCGTCGATCGGCGCATTGGCCTGGGCAATGGGGTGCTTTTTCTCCTCGAAGGCGCTAAGGAACTTGACGTCTTTGGAAACCTTGGCGTCTTTTACGACCCGATAGGGAGTCTCGATGAAGCCGTAATCGTTCACCCGCGCATAGGTACTCAGGGATACGATCAGACCAATGTTGGGCCCTTCCGGCGTTTCAATTGGACAGATACGGCCATAGTGGGAAGGGTGGACGTCCCTCACCTCAAAGCCGGCACGCTCGCGCGTCAGACCTCCGGGCCCCAGAGCGCTCAGGCGGCGCTTATGGGTCGTCTCCGACAGGGGATTGGTCTGGTCCATGAACTGGCTGAGCTGGCTGGTGCCAAAAAACTCTTTTACGACAGCGGAGACCGGTTTGGGATTGATCAAGTCATGCGGCATGAGGGCGTCGACCTCCTGAAGGCTCATGCGCTCCTTAATGGCCCGTTCCATTCGCACCAATCCGATACGATATTGATTCTCCAGCAGTTCCCCCACCGCACGCACGCGTCGATTTCCCAGATGGTCGATATCATCCACCACTCCCTGGGTATCACGCAGGTCGATCAGGGTTTTGGTCGTAAGCAGAATATCTTCCTTGCGCAGGGTACGAAGATAGATCGGTGCATTGATTCCCAAACGTAGGTTGATCTTCAGTCGCCCAACGCTGGAGAGATCGTAATAGGCCGACTTGAAAAAGAGATGGTCCATGAAATCCTGTGCAACTTCGGGCGTTGCCGGGTTGCCGGGACGCATCAACCGATAGATTTCAATCAGCGCCTCCTCCTTGCTGGAGACTTTGTCCAACAGAAGTGTCTTGCGAACCGAGTCACTGCTGATCGCACCTTCGGTATGCAAAATCTCAAACTCATTCACACCGGCGCTTTTAAGATTGGCCAGGGTCTCTTCGACAATCTCTTCATTCGAATTGACCAACACCTCGCCTGACTTGGGATCGGTGATCGTAACGGCGAAAACTTTTCCCACCAGTTCTTCCGGCGCAATTGGGAAACGGTCCATGTTGGCCGCTTTCATCTGCTTGATGGCCCGCTGGGTAAACATGCGCCCCTTTTTGACCAGCACATCGCCAGTTTCCGGATCGGCCACATCACGACTGGCGCGTTGCCCCTTCAACTGATCTTCTCTGAAGACTTTGAAGGCGCGCCGGCCTTCGATGACGACCTGCTCTTTGGAGTAGAAGTAGGTCAACAGATCTTCGGTAGAATAACCAAATGCCTTCAGCAGTGTGGTGACAGGAAATTTGCGGCGACGGTCAATGCGAATATAGACGATATCTTTGGGATCGATTTCCAGGTCGATCCAAGACCCGCGGACGGGTATAATACGCGCACTGTATATAATTTTTCCACTGGAATGGCTCTTTCCCTTGTCATGATCGAAAAAGACACCGGATGAGCGATGCAACTGACTGACAACGACACGTTCGGTCCCGTTGATGATGAAGGTGCCCTTTTCGGTCATCAGGGGAATGGTTCCGAAATAGATCTCCTGCTCTTTTATGTCACGAATGTTGGAGACCCCCGTCTCCTTGTCGACATCATATACGACAAGACGCACTGTGATGCGAACAGGCAACTCGTATGTCATTCCACGCTGAATACATTCTTCTTCGCTGTGCTTTGCCTCAGAAAAGCGATAGGAGACAAACTCCAATGATGCACTTCCGGTAAAATCTTTAATCGGGAAAACCGATTTGAATACCGCCTGCAGACCGATGTCTTCGCGTCTCTCCTGCGGTACATCGAGCTGCAGAAAGCGTCGATAAGATTCTTTTTGCATACCGATAAGATCAGGAATTTCGACAATTTTTTTGATCTTACCGAAATTCTTCCGAATACGCTTGTCAAGCGATAGCCGTGCTGCCATGGTCTCTCCACTTTTTTCTAAGACTTTAGGAAACGCGAAAATGGGATAAAAGGTTTACGGCCTTTCCACCCCATTTTCGCATTACAACAGTTTATTTTTTTTGCAGCGTATTTAATGATGATACCACCACATGTAACATTAAATTATTTAAGTTCTACCTGAGCACCGGCTTCTTCCAGCTGAGCTTTGACTTTTTCAGCCTCTTCCTTGGCAATGGCCTCTTTCACGGGTTTGGGGGCAGAATCGACCAACTCCTTGGCCTCCTTCAATCCCAGACCGGTGATGGCGCGCACCTCTTTGATTACTGCGATCTTCTTGTCGCCGGCAGCGATCAAGACGACGTCGAACTCGGTCTTCTCTTCTGCAGCCCCACCGGCGTCTCCTGCCGGGCCGGCTGCGGCCATCATGGCAACAGGTGCGGCGGCAGATACGCCAAATTTCTCTTCGAGCTCCTTGACCAACTCAGAAAGCTCCAGTACGGACATGTTCGCTATAAAATCGATAACATCTTGTTTCGTCACTTCAGCCATTGTATTTTTTCCTCCGATTTTAATACTATTCGCCGCGGTGTTCCGTCAGCGTCAATTTCCCTGGAAAGGAACTGTTATTTCATGCCGTTTTAAGCGGCCTCCTGCTCTTTCTGGTCTCTGATGGCCTGCAGAACGTTGACCACCCTACGCGGCACATCGTTCAATGCCTGAACCAGTGATGTAGGAACGGCAATCATGGCGGAGAGCACGGTTGAAAGCAGCTCTTCTCTCGAAGGCAACGCTGAAAGCGCCTTAATCGCCTCAGGGTCCATTGCCGCGCCGTTTAGCACGCCACACTTGATTTCCAGCTTGTCGTTCGCTTTTGCAAACTCGGTTAAAATTTTGGCGGGTGCAACCGGATCTTCATAGCTTAGTGCAATCGCACTGGGCCCCTTGAAGTGCTCCTTGATCAGCTCCGCATCGGTGCCTTCCGAAGCCAGTCTCAGCATGGTGTTCTTGATGACCTGGAATTCGATCTGCGCCTCACGCAGCTTGGCGCGCAACTCGGTCATGGCACTCACATCAAGACCTTTATAGTCGGTCAGGATGGCCACCTTGCTTTTGCTGAGTTGTTCCCGCAACTCTTGAACAAACTGTTTTTTATCGTCGATATTCAAATTTACCCAACACCTCCTTCCATGACTGTGAAAAACCGGAGGATACAAAGGTTGCAGATGTGTCGTCGCGGAATCGGCTCAACAATACAATTATGCTCATGATGGCCGATCCCCTTGCAGCCTGTCTCGGTAGGCCGGCTTGCGCCGATTATACACAAGCTTCCACTTCTATTCGGGAACACGTGCACCTACGGTCTTTGACAGCGTGGTTGATAATAGCAATGACGGAGACGGGGTACACACGTCCCGCTCTCCAATCAGCACGCATATTGTTATCTCACCGAAGGTCTTGCAACCGACGGGAAAGAGTGAATCTACTTGGCCAGGTCCTTTACCACGGCGGCATCGACCTTGATGCCAGGTCCCATGGTGGTGGAAATCGCGATACCCTTCAGATAGGTCCCTTTGCTGGAAGCAGGCTTAAGCCGTACGATGGTCTCAAGAAAGGCCGAAATATTCTGGACCAGCTTTTCTGTACCGAAAGAGACCTTGCCCATGGGAGCGTGAACGATCCCCGCTTTTTCGACCCGGAAATCGATTTTACCTGCCTTCAGCTCCTGAACCGCTTTTGCCACATCGAACGTCACAGTACCCGTTTTGGCATTTGGCATCAAGCCACGCGGTCCAAGGACCCTGCCGATCTTTCCGACAGTTCCCATCATATCCGGAGTGGCCACAGCCTTATCGAATCCGAACCATCCCTCCTGGATCTTTTCGATCAGCTCGTCATTACCGACAAAATCAGCCCCGGCATCTTTGGCTTCGGCCTCTTTTTCACCCTTGGCGAAAACCAGCACCTTGACCTCTTTGCCCAATCCATTCGGTAATACGACTGTGCCGCGCACCATCTGATCGGCATGCCGTGGATCGACTCCCAAATTAACGGAAACATCTACTGTCTCATCAAATTTGGCGAAGGACGCCTGAATGGCCGACGCTACAGCGTCTGTGAATTCATAACGCTTTTGCGTGTCGATGCTGCTTCTTGCTTCTAAGTATTTTTTACCCCGTTTCGGCATTTTTATTTCCCACTCCTTAGCCTAAGCCTATGACATCTTATTGGCTTCAGCGAATATGGTGACCTGCGTCTCGCCTTTAGACAACCTCGATACCCATGCTGCGGGCCGTGCCGCTGATGATCAGGCAAGCAGCATCCAAGTCGTTGGTATTAAGGTCAGGCATCTTGATTTTGGCGATCTCTTCAACCTGGCTTCGGCTCACTTTTCCAACGCGATCCCGCTTCGGATCTGCCGCCCCTTTAGCGATTTTGGCGGCTTTTTTAAGCAACACAGCAGCCGGCGGCGTCTTGGTAATGAAGGTGAATGATCGATCCTGAAACACGGTAATCACTACAGGTATGATCATGCCTGCATCGTTGGCCGTCCTGGCATTGAATGCCTTGCAAAAATCCATAATATTGACGCCGTGCTGTCCTAACGCAGGCCCAATGGGGGGCGAGGGTGTGGCTTTTCCCGCCTCTACTTGCAACTTGATTAGTGCCAATACCTTTTTCGCCATGGTTGTCAATTATCTCCTAATGATTGCGATCCGGCTATAAAAGTAAGCCGTTTGAAATATCAAGCGCATAATGATAGCAGCCCTAAACCGAATTCGGACCGCGATGCGTTAAAGCTTGGTCACCTGAACAAATTCCAGCTCTACCGGTGTGGAACGCCCAAAAATACTGACCAGCACCTTAATCTTACCCTTTTCCTGATTGACTTCCTCAACCGTACCGTTGAAATTGGTAAACGGCCCATCGATGACCCGAACCTCGTCCCCGGTATCAAAGAAGTATTTGGGCTGGGGTTTGAGTTTTCCGGCTTCCATACGATTGAGAATCCGGTCGGCCTCTTCATCTGACAGCGGCGTGGGTTTGTCCCTTCCGCCTAAAAACCCGGTGACCTTTGCAGTGTCGTTGACAATATGCCAAGTCTCATCGTCCAATTCCATACGAACCAACAGATAGCCGGGATAGAATTTCCGAGCGGATGTCCGCCGCTTACCCTTTACCAGCTCAACGATCTCTTCTGTTGGAACAAGCACCTCACCAAACTTTTGCGGATGGGCACAGGTTGCTATGCGTTCTTCCAGGGACGCCTTTACCTTATTCTCGAACCCTGAATAAACATGGACAATATACCAATGCAATGCCACTATTCACCTTCTTTTGTTATGGGAGCACTGCGCGAATCAGGCTTGACAAGCCAAAATCAACCACACCCAGAAAGAGTGAAATGATTATCACCAGGATAACCACCACGATGGTCGATCCCATCGTCTGCTTTCTTGACGGCCACGTAACCTTCTTCAGTTCAATTTTTACTTCACGTAAAAACTGAACGCTTTTTTGAATAAAATTCTTCTCTCCCACTGCGGCTTTCTGCTTGGAAACCACGGCGGTCTTTTTCTGGGCTGCAACAGATTTGGCGACCGAAGCGCCTCCAACCGAATTGCCCTCCGATGCTTCGCTCATTTTGTCCAGCCGTTGAGCTTTTTTTTTGCTCGGGTCTTTCTTCTTCTGTATGCGTCCCATGCCACTCCTAACCGATCTCAGGAAGCCTGTTTTCGGCACGGCCAGTCATTCACCATGCCTGGATGTCTCTTCCGGCAAAAAGTTGGCAGGCCAGGAGGGATTCGAACCCCCAACACCCGGATTTGGAGTCCGATGCTCTACCAATTAGAGCTACTGGCCTGCACGGGTAGCATCGTTGTTCCCGCCACCTTAATGCTACTTTGTTTCCTTATGAGGTGTATGTTTTTGACAGAAACGACAGTACTTGCTGAATTCCAGCTTATCTGGCGTGGTCCGCTTGTTTTTAGTCGTCGTATAGTTTCGGCGTTTGCACTCTCCGCACGCGAGCGTTACGATTACTCTCACCTGTCGACTCCTTGGTCTTTACTCGATAATATCGCTCACCACGCCGGCACCGACCGTACGTCCACCTTCGCGGATTGCAAAGCGCAGCTCTTTTTCCATCGCGATCGGCGTGATCAGCTCTGCGGTAATCGCCACATTGTCACCAGGCATCACCATCTCTACGCCCTCGGGCAGATTCAATATGCCCGTCACATCCGTCGTCCGGAAATAAAACTGCGGACGGTATCCATTGAAAAACGGCGTATGACGTCCGCCCTCTTCCTTGCTCAATATGTACGCTTCGGCCTTGAACTTGGTGTGCGGCGTGATCGTTCCCGGTATCGCCACCACCTGGCCACGCTCTACCTCATCGCGCTTGGTGCCGCGCAACAATACACCGATGTTGTCGCCTGCCTGACCTTCGTCCAATAGCTTGCGGAACATCTCAACTCCCGTACACACGGTCTTTATGGTCGGGCGGATCCCAACGATCTCTACATTGTCGCCCACCTTTATAATACCGCGCTCCACACGACCGGTCACAACCGTGCCGCGACCCGAGATGCTGAACACATCCTCGATCGGCATCAAAAACGGCTTGTCAACATCGCGCTTGGGCTCCGGAATAAACGTGTCGATCGCCTCCATCAGCTCAAATACGCACTTGGCCTCGTCGCTGTCCGGATCGTCACTCTCCAGCGCCTTGAGCGCGCTGCCTTGAATGATCGGCGTGTCGTCGCCGGGAAACTCGTACTTGGTCAACAGCTCGCGAAGCTCAAGCTCCACCAGCTCGATCAGCTCCTCGTCATCGACCATGTCGCATTTGTTCAAAAATACCACGATGCGCGGCACACCCACCTGACGCGCCAACAAAATGTGCTCGCGCGTCTGGGGCATCGGTCCGTCATCGGCCGCCACCACCAAAATCGCGCCGTCCATCTGGGCCGCTCCGGTGATCATGTTCTTGATATAGTCCGCATGGCCCGGACAATCCACGTGCGCATAGTGACGGTTGGCCGTCTCGTACTCCACATGGGCCGTGGCGATCGTGATCCCGCGCTCTTTCTCCTCCGGCGCCTTGTCTATCTGATCAAACGGAATGAACTCGGCCAAACCCCTCAATCCATTGTGCTTCGTGATCGCTGCCGTCAGTGTCGTCTTGCCATGATCAATATGGCCGATCGTGCCTACGTTGACATGTGGCTTCTTTCTCTCAAACTTTGCCTTCGCCATCTCGTCCCTCCCATGGTCGTTACAAGAATTCTTGTCTTCAAATTTGGGTGCCGTCTTGTGAGGGCTTCCTTTTATGATTCAGTCATCCCCCGCCGGGCTCTTTAATATTCAAAATGTGGAGCCCACGATCGGAATTGAACCGATGGACCTCTTCCTTACCAAGGAAGCGCTCTACCGACTGAGCTACGTGGGCTGAATCAATATCGTTCGGATTTTCTGCTCGAAGGCCGCGTGACGTTCAGAAAGCATGGAGCGGGAGACGAGGCTCGAACTCGCGACATTCAGCTTGGAAGGCTGAAGCTCTACCAACTGAGCTACTCCCGCTCAATTTCACTGCCAATCTGTTCCGAACCTCCCGCATGCATACGATTCATAGCAGATCTGCCTATCGGCTCGATGTGCGTTGCGTATGACGGAAGCCATGTAGTCAGAAACGATTCCGAAACCGGACATCTCCTACAAATAGCGCTCGTGCGTGAGTGGTGGTGGGGGGAGGATTCGAACCTCCGAAGGCTTCGCCGACAGATTTACAGTCTGTTCCCTTTGGCCGCTCGGGAACCCCACCGCATTCATATCCTGGAGCCAGCGGAGGGATTCGAACCCCCGACCCACTGATTACAAATCAGTAGCTCTACCAACTGAGCTACGCTGGCGTCGAACATCTAACCAACTATACATATTAAAGATCTTCTCGAAACCAGCTCATTGGTACCGAGGTAACTAAAATTGCATCTTTTACTCGCATAAACAGGAAAAAACAAATCCAATAATTTGTATATAGAAGATGTTATATCATATTATTTCAATATTTATTCATATTTTTCGATATAACTCCAATTATCTCTGTTTTTTGATGATTATCAATAACCGAGACCTCTCTCCGCACAACGAGACATGCTGACAATTGCATAAAATATCGACCCAAAAATCCTAAACCTGCGGCTCAAGAAATGAAACGGCACGGCCGATAAGTTCTATAACTGTATTTATTTGTCGATAATTACTTGACAAAAGACGCAAATTTTATGGTATCGTGCAGCAACGTCAGTGGAAAAAGCACTCATCGGACCGCACGTAAATACAAACAATGACATGCAATTTCAACTGTAAATTGCTTTGACCTGGCGTCAGATCCAGGCATGAACGGACGGACAACAACTTGAAACATAAAACAATTTTCCTTTCGGCATTCGCGGCTATCTTTCTACTCTGCAGTTGCAGCACCCTGCCCTTCATCGGCGACCGCAATGATTCCAAGCCTTCCGAAGAGACGCCAATTTCCCCACAAAGCGGCGATCTTGATCAACCGGCCACCGACAGTAATCTCGAAGCGGGGCGAGATGATACGATGGTTGCCGCCTTGAATGTGGGCGAAAATGCCATTTCCGATGCAGCACACGGCGACCTTATTAAGACCGGCACCGAGGTAAACAGCCTCGAAATCGACGAAGCCAACGCGTCCGAGCACGTCGCCGACAGTTGCGGGCCTGATGATACCGATTGCGCCTCGGTCGAAAAGGAGCTTGCCCCGATTGACAAAGAGTCGCAATCCATTCTCGACGAAGCCCTCGTCTTTTGTGAAGAGAGCCAATCGGCATGGCAGGAGGGTGAGTTGGACAGCGCCCTTGAGGCGCTGGACAGAGCCTACTCCCTGATTCTTGAAATCGATACCAAACAAAACGCCAAACTGATCCAACAAAAGGAGGACTTGCGTTTTCTCATCTCCAAACGCATTCTCGAGATCTATGCCTCCCGGAACATTGTTGTAAACGGTAACCATGACGAAATACCCATGGAGATGAACCGGCACATCGAAAAAGAGCTGAAATCGTTCACGTCAGGGTATGAAAAAAAATATTTCGTCCAGGCATATGAACGCTCGGGCAAATATCGCCCCTATATGGTAAAGGCGCTCAAAGAAGCCGGCCTTCCCGAAGAGCTCTCCTGGCTACCCCTGATCGAGAGCAACTTCAAGGTCAAAGCCCTCTCCAAGGCGAGGGCTCTTGGACTTTGGCAGTTCATCCCCTCCACCGGTTATAAATTCGGCCTCAAGCGCACCCGCTATATCGATGAACGGATCGATTTCATCAAATCCACAGACGCGGCCGTTGCCTACCTGAAAGTGCTCCACAACATCTTTGGGGACTGGGCCACGGTACTTGCGGCCTATAACTGCGGGGAGGGCCGCGTCCTGAAAGTGATTCGAACCCAGAATGTGAACTACCTGGACAATTTCTGGGATCTTTACCAACGGCTGCCCCTCGAAACCGCCCGCTATGTGCCGCGCTTCTTTGCAACGCTGCACATCGTTAAAAATGCGGAGAAATACGGTCTCGACCAGGCAATCGTCGATGAGCCGCTTGTCTATGACGAAGTGGAGATCAACCGGCAAGTGCACCTGAAAAACGTGAGCAAGGCTATCGGCACAGACCTGAATGAACTCCAGGCCCTCAACCCGGAGCTGCGCTACTCCATCCTGCCGCCGGAACCCTACACCCTGCGCGTTCCCAAGGGCCATGCAGATACCCTGTTGGCAACACTCGAAACGGTTCCCACCACCACACTGCCGCAGCGAGCCTATGTGTGGCACCGTGTCCGCACCGGAGAGACTCTCGGCACCATCTCGAGACGCTACCGGACCAGCGTGGGACGTATCATGCGGGCCAACAACCTGCGCAGTTCCCACTTCATCAGGGCCGGAAAACGGCTCAAGATTCCTGTGCGCGGAACTGTCGTAGCTGCCTCACCCCCGCCGCCGAACACTAACTTTTCGGGCGTTCATCGGGTGACAAAGGGCGACTCCCTGTGGATCATCGCCAAGCGGTACCGCACCACCGTCAAGAAGATTGTGGCGCTGAACAACTTGCCCTCCAGCAACCTGCATATCGGCCAACGGCTGCAGATACCCGGCTACAAACCAGAGCCTCTGCCAGATGCCAACCAGTTGACCACCTATTATGTAAAAAGAGGGGACAGCCCGTTCACCATCGCCCAAAAACACAACATGCCGCTCGAGCGATTCCTGCGAATCAACCGCTTGACATCACGCAGTAAGATCTTTCCCGGGCAGAAGCTCTACATCGAGTAAACCGGAACAGCCTGCCTCCTGAAATGGCGCCCTATATTCGAGGAGCGATCCCTCTTCGCCGATTATGCAGCGGAAATGTAGTTTGGAGGGCACTCTGCCTATTTTAAAATGCCGATCATTGTGATATTTCGCTGACAAAACCAAAACATGCCTCCGTAGCTCAGGGGATAGAGCAGCAGATTCCTAATCTGTTGGCCGCAGGTTCGATTCCTGCCGGGGGCACCAAACGAAAAAAAAGGCCTGTCTCCTTGGCCGACAGGCCTTCAACACTTTCATCATCACCGATCACCAGCCACTTTCATCTTCCCAACGACCGATTACCGGTGATAAGCCCCGTTGTCACGAATCATTGAAATGAGCGACGCTGAACTAAATATGCTTGAAACCATCCTTTGAGATGTATGCATAAGAGAGCGGTTCGGACACCTCTTCATCGATCTTGGCCAGGCGTTCCATCTCCTGGCGGACGACGGTAATCACACTGTCCAGTTCGCCTCTCTGCTGAACGATCTGATGTAGGCGATGCTCCAACTTGATGATGCGCGGCACACTGAAGCTGGTACCGATTTCGTCGCTATCCAGTAAAGGCAGTTTTCGTTTGGTCCACAGCAGGTAGATGTGAAACGGTTTTTCGGGATCGTTGGCAGTATAGCCACCCAGGATGAACGTCACCTGGTGGATCGGGTCGATCGGCTGGATCTCACAGGTTTTGCGCATAAAACGCTCATATTCGGTGGCAAGGAATGGCAGTGCCGCCTGGTAGATATCGTCGACATAGGTGAGGTTCTCATCATCTATGAAGCGCTTCAACGACTCGCACATCGATTCGCCCGCGGCTGCACCACCATTCAGGATGGCGGCATGGTCGGAAAGCGGGTGCAAACGATCCACCTTGAGCTCTATCAAGTTTCCGTTGGCGTCCACATCAACCGCTTTACCGTCTGCACCGAAGACAATACCATCTTGGGATTTACAGGCAATCAATTGAGACATCTCTCTTTTCCTCTCTTCTCAAATTGGTTACGGCTTAATGCTCTTGTATTACGTTCTGCTCTGCCTGATTTCCCTGCCATATCAGCACGGTGACATGCCTTCGTGAAATTGCATGCAGGCAGATTTGGTTCAAACATTTATAATGTAAATCAGAGCGGGCCAATTACCAGAGCAAAGCAGGATTTTTTATGCCCGGTTTGCGTGCTGTGCAAAGAGAGGTAATTTACCATGCCTATTGGGTATCGTCCCGCTGGCCGGCCAACTGCTGACGCCAGTGATCGAGACGCTGCTTGATCAGCTTTTCATAGCCGCGCTCCCGAGGAAGGTAGTAGTGGTTTCCCTGGAGCTGTTCAGGCAGATAGCGCTGGGGAACGAAGGCCTCATCGTAGTCGTGAGCGTATTTGTAGTCTCGGCCATAACCCAACGATTTCATTAACTGGGTGGGGGCATTGCGAATATGCAGGGGCACCGGCAGTGTACCTGTTTTCCCGATCACTGCTTGCACACGGCCGTAGGCTTTGTAGATACTGTTGCTCTTGGCCGCGGTGGCCAAATAGACCGCCGCCTGGGCCAGAGCCAGTTCGCCTTCGGGAGGACCGATGAAACGAAATGCCTCAACGGCCGCCATGGTCAATCGCAAGGCGTAGGGGTCGGCATTGCCGATATCTTCGGACGCAAAACGAACCATGCGCCTGGCCACATAGAGCGGGTCCTCGCCCGCAGTCAACATGCGTGCCAGCCAATAGAGAGCGGCATCCGGGTCGCTGCCGCGGAGGCTTTTGTGGAATGCCGAGATCAGGTTATAATGCTCCTCGCCGGCTTTGTCGTATTGAAGCGCCTTTTGCTGCACGGCTTGCTCGACATCACCCATCTCGATGGACCTGGGTGACTGGTCCAGGGGCGGCCCTTTGCGCGCCAGCGTCAAGAAGGCGGCCATCTCAAGATTGTTCAATGCTGCCCGGGCATCTCCGTCGGAGAGTCGGATCAAATGACCTGCCGACTCAGGATCTATCACGAGCCGGTGGCGCCCCAATCCACTCTCCACATCCGTCAGTGCCCGGTCCAAAATGGCGAGCAGATCCTTCTCGGTCAATGGTTTGAGGATCATCACGCGGCAACGGGAGAGCAGTGGCGCAATCACTTCAAACGAGGGGTTCTCGGTGGTCGCCCCGATGAGGGTCAAGAGGCCGCTTTCGACATGGTGGAGGAAGGCATCCTGCTGGGACTTGTTGAAGCGGTGAATTTCATCCACGAACAGGACGGTACGCATGTCATGCAAACGCTCCTGTTCGCGCGCCTCTTCTATCACCGCGCGGATCTCTTTGACCCCTGACAGCACTGCCGAAAAATGGAGGAAATGGGAGCCGGACGTCTGGGCGATGATGCGGGCCAGGGTGGTCTTGCCCGAACCGGGCGGCCCCCACAGGATCATTGAAAAAATGCGGTCGTTTCGTATCGCTTCGGCCAATAGCGTGCCCGGCCCGACAATCTCCGTATGACCGATGAAATCATCCAGCATGCCAGGCCGCATGCGCTCTGCCAAAGGCCTGGACTCCGTCTTTTGATTTTTGTCTGCTGTATCGAAGATATCCATATATCTGTTGCCCAAAGGGTAAAAAAGCCAGTCCGTTTCTCTTGAATTGCCCAAACCGGAAAAAAAAGACAAGGGAAATAAAATTCCTGCCGCACTCGTCCATTGTGCTCATTTCCATTTACATCGCAGTTATAAGCATTAGATTTCTTGCAATTCGAGGGCTGCTTTGGAACAGTGAATCCTCTTACCAACTGAAAAAGCCTAAATTCCGGTAAGCAGCCGGGTTGCTTTCACCCCATCAACTGAGAGGTTTTATGTCAAAGTCAATTAAATGGACGCTGATTGCCTTCGTCGGTTTGGCGGTTGTCATCCTCGTGGCCGTCATCCTGGCCCCCATGTTAATCAACTTTGAGAAGTACAAACCGGCCATTGAAGCGAAAGCATCCCAAGTTATCGGCAGACCGGTGGTCCTGGAGGGCCAGATCGCCCCTTCCGTCTTTCCCTGGATCGGCCTTGCCCTCTCCGATGCAAGGATCGAGAATCCGGCCGGTTTCAGTGAAAAGGTCTTTGTCGATATCGGCCTGTTCGAAGTTCGCATCAAACTTCTGCCATTGATCTTCGGCAATTATGAAATCAAGCGATTTGTCGTTAAAAGCCCCCATATTGTCCTGGAGAAGACCATCTCCGGTAAAAGCAACCTGGAGGGGCTGGGCGGCGCATCGACACCTCCAAAGAGTGCACCCCTTAAACTGCCACCGGCTCAAGACGCCTCCGGGAAAGGAGCGGGAGAGCTTCCGATCAAAGCCCTGAGAGCAGATGAGTTCACCATCACCGACGGCCGCCTGCTCATCCTGGACCATAAGGCTGGAACACGACATGAAATAAAGGATATGAGCCTGGTCCTCAACGACCTCTCGTTCGACCGGCCGATCGGGCTGGATCTCAAAGCGGTTGCGGATGGCCACCCGATCCAACTGAGAGGAACGGCCGGACCGCTTGGTTCGGAGATCGGACAGCAAGCGATTCAACTCGACCTCATTGCGACGCTGATCGACAAGATCAATGTAAAGATAAAGGGAGAGGTCGATAACATTTTGAAAACACCGCGTTTTCGACTTGACATTCAGATCCCCTCCTTCTCCCTGCGTGAAGCACTGGCCGAGGCCGATATCGCAATGCCCTTTGCGCCTGCCGACGAGAAGGTATTGAACCATATCGCTTTAAGCATGAAACTTGCCGGGCAGCCGGATGCCGTGTCGATCTCGGATGGCACGCTCACCCTGGATGACTCAAAAATAGTCTTCAAGGCCCGGGGGCACACCTGGGAAAAACCGGATCTGCAACTCTCGGCCGAGTTGGATAGTATCGATCTGGACCGCTATCTGCCGCCTGCCGCGGACAAAAAGGATTCAGGTGACACAGGCACCACCGCACCCGCAAAAAAGAGCTCCGAAACCGATTACGCCCCCTTGCGCAAACTGGTGTTGGATGCCGAGATAAAAGCGGGCCGGATAAAGGCCAAAAACCTGAACATGCAGAACATCACCGTCAAAGCCACGGCACGCAATGGCATCATCCGCCTCGAACCGATGGGGATGGATCTGTACAAAGGTCATCTGAGCGCAAAGAGCACCGTCAATGTGCAAGCCAACAAACCAGTGAGCAACGTCGATCTAACCCTCAACGGCGTCCAGTCGGCCCCTCTGATCAAAGATTTACTTGATAAAGAGATGATCGAGGGCGCGATGACCGCTGTCCTCAACCTGGGATTCAGCGGCGACAGCGCAGACGCGATCCGAAAAACCTTAAGCGGCAACGGCAGGCTCCAATTTGCCGACGGCGCCATCGTCGGCATCGACCTGGCCGGTATGGTGCGTAACGTCCAGTCGGCCTTCGGCTTGGCCGAAAAAGTCTCGGAAAAACCACGAACCGATTTCAGCGAGTTGGATGTGCCATTTTCAGCCGCCAATGGCGTGACACGGCTGGAGATGGCGAAACTCGTATCCCCCCTGCTCCGCATCACCGCAGATGGAACTGCCGATCTGGCTGAGGAGACATTGAATCTCCGCGTCGATCCCAAATTCGTGGCCACTTTGAAGGGCCAGGGAGACACCAAGGAGCGTTCCGGCGTGATGGTGCCGATTGTCGTGGGAGGAACATTCGAAAAACCCAAGTTCAAACCCGACCTGAAAGCCCTGCTGAATCAACCGCTCCCAGACAAAAAGGCACTCAAAGAGGCCCTCCCGCCCAAAGAAGAAGTGAAGCAGGAGTTGGAGCAAACGGCCAGGGATCTGCTCAAGGGGCTGACCACCAAAGAGCGGGACAAGGAATAAAGGCTTATGCAGAAGGACTTCAACTTAAAGCGTCTCGCCACCCTGTGCGGGTTGGCATTGGCGTTGTTGGTTTCCGGATGCGCAACCATGGGGAGCGAATTTGAACAACCCCATATCAATCTGGTCGCCATCCGGCTGATGGAAATCAAAGGATTCGAATCGATCTTCCAGGTCGATTTAAGGGTGTCGAACCCCAACGCCCGCGCCCTTCCGATTCAAGGCGTAGAGTGCGATCTGGCGCTCAACGGCCACCACCTGGCCAAAGGGGTCGCCAACCCGGAAAAGGAGATTCCGGCTTACGGCAGCGAGATCGTCGCGGTCAATGTATATGCATCGGTGTTGGACATGGCAGGCGTCGCCGGGCGTCTCCTCCAAAACCTCCAGGACGACACCTCCGATGAAAAGTGGAGCTATACCGCCAAAGGCCAGATCAGGTTGAGCAGCATAGTGTGGCCTGGTAAAATTCCCTTTGACGCCAAAGGAGAGATCGATCTTAATGAATTGTTATCAAAGCAATTGCGGTCAAGATAATCCAGCATCGACAGAACACCTTCACTTTCAACTGATTGAACCGGCAATTAAACAGGCAAACCTTCATCATCCCGGATGTGATCCGGAATCCAGTCATCACCTGGATAGCGCCAAAGATTCACTGCGTGCCCGGCTTTCGCCGGAATGACGTCTGTTGATATTTTTAGTTGCCAGGTTAATAACTTCAGGGTTTGTATAATTTACATAAGAAGGCGAGGTCCAGTGGGTGGGCTGCACCTGTTCAGCATTGCATGTTAGTGCCGCTTAGGTGCGGCGGAGGATCAGCGGCCCGGACTGTTTGAGCGCAAGCGAGTTTCCGGGACGCCCGGAGCCGCACCCTAGCGGCACTTGCATGCGTTTGCGTCAGGTGCAGACCACCCACTGGACCTCGCCGGATCATCACCTCGACGGTTGAATTTCACCCCGCCTACCCGCACAGCTGCACCTTCACTGTACCCCGTAACCGCTACCTATGCTTCACCACCCCGACCCGCGCGCACATCTGCGCCACCGGGCAGCGGCTGCAAAAGGGGGAGATGGGCCGGCAAAGCACCTGGCCAAAAGCCACCAGCAACTCATTGTAGCGGATCCAGTGTTTGCGCGGCAGTTTGTCGCGCAACGCCATTTCGGTCTGCTCGGGCGTCCGGGTCTCGACATAGCCGATGCGGTTGCTGATGCGATGCACGTGGGTGTCCACGCAAATGGCGTCCTGTTTGTAGCCCTCTACCAGCACCAGATTGGCGGTCTTGCGTCCCACCCCGGGCAGGGCCAGCAGCCCCTCCATCGTATCAGGCACCTGCCCCGCGTGCTGGTCGAGAATGATGCGACTGATCTCCATCAGCCGCTTGGACTTGGTCGGATAGAAGCCGACCGGATAGATCAGTTTGGCCACCCGCCGCTCCCCCAGGGCCAACATCTGTTCAGGTGTGCGCGCCTGGGCAAAGAGTCGGGCCGCCGCTTCCGACGTCACCTCATCCTTGGTGCGCAAGGACAAGAGGGTCGATACAAGCACCTCGAAAGGGGTCGCGCCCCGATTGGCCAGGAAGGTGATAATCGGTGCCTGCCACTGGGCGTATGCGGCGGTAAGCTGCTCCACAAATCGGTCGATATTAAACTTTTTCGATGCCTTGGCCATATCTCTCCCCATGGATTCAAAATCGGTCCGGAATCATAGCCCACTGCCGAAAGCGTGTAAAGCGGCACCTGACGGTGAAGGAGACATGTAAAAAATAAAATTGACATAAAGATTTACATTGACATTTACATGTCGCCAACTATAGTGAAACAAACCACGAAAAACGGAGTGACAATGCAACCACAGCTTACCCCCAAACAGCAGCAGCTCTTCGACTACCTGGGCCAGGTGATCGACCGCGACGGAAGGGCTCCCAGCCTGCGGGAGGCTGCCGCCGATCTGGGTGTCAGCCATGCGGCCATCGCCCAGGGGCTCAGGGCCCTGGAAGAGAAGGGATACGTGATGCGCGAGGGGCGCTACAGCCGGACCCTTTACCTGCTCAATCCGGCCCAGCAGCCCGTGGCATCGCACCGCTGGCGCGAAGTTCCCATCATCGGCCGGGTCACCGCCGGCCTGCCCATGTACGCCCAGCAGGAGTGGGACGGCACAGTGGTCGTGGACGCCGCCCTGTACAAGGCGCAGCACCTGTTTGCCCTGCGGGTGCGCGGCGACTCCATGCGGGAGGCCGCCATTCTGGACGGCGATCTGGCCATCTGCACGCCGCGCCAGTACGCCAGCAACGGCGAAATCGTGGTGGCCCTGGTGCACGGCGAAGAGGCCACGGTCAAGCGCTTCTTCCTGCGTAAAAAACGCATCGAGCTGCGACCGGAAAACCCCGACTTCAAACCCATGTTTTACAGCTTTGACGAGGTGCTGGTGCAGGGCAAGGTGATCGGCATCCAACGCACGACGGTTGCGTAGAACCTATCTCAAAAAAGTCTTTTGGCCCAATATCTTTGTTGGCTCCCCGTTTCAAGTCCTCGACATACTCGAGTATGCCTGCGGGTTGAACACGTGAAGCCGCCGCAATCTTGAACCAAAATCCGTTTTTGAAATAGGTTCTATTACCATCCGACGAAGGGGAGAAGACGATAGCGATCCATGGCGACACCGGCAACCACCCATTCGTCCACCGCCTGCCAGCTGCGGGTGGGGACCAGCGGCTACTCCTATCCCGAATGGAGCGATGCCGGATTCTATCCGCCGGGCACCCCGGCGCGGGACATGCTGCCGCTCTATGCCCGTCAATTCAGCGTCACCGAACTCAACTACACTTGGTACCAGATGCCCAAGGCTGCGGCCATGGAGCGCATGATTCCCAGAGTACCCGCCAGCTTCGGGTTCGCGGCCAAACTGACCCGCACCATGACCCATGAGATCGATCCTCACGGCTGGCGCGGCAAAGCGGCCCAGTTCCGTGAAGGCATCGCCCCGCTGGTGCAGGCTGAGCGGCTGTTGGCCGTTTTGATCCAGCTGCCCCCCTCGTTCGAGCGCAGCCACGCCAACCGCCGCTACCTGGCCCACCTGCTGGACGCCCTGGCCGGCCTGCCCCTGGCGGTCGAGTTCCGCAACCGCACCTGGGCCGTGGAGCGGGTGTTTGACGAACTGCAGCGGCGGCGGGTCACCCTGGTGGCCGTGGATATGCCCGAACTGTCCTACCTCTTCCCCACCCTGGATGTGGTCACCAATCCGGACCTGCTCTACATCCGCTTTCACGGGCGCAATGACCGGGGTTGGCGCTCGGGCAACATGCAGAAGCAGTTCGACTATCTCTACAGCCCGGCCGAACTGCGGCAGTGGAGCGGAACGCTTCTGCCCAAAATGGCAGCACAGGCAAACAGCGGCATCATCTTTTTCAACAACCACGTGCGTGCCCAGGCACCGCAAAATGCCAGAACGCTCATGGCGCAACTGAACTCACCAAATGATGCCGAACGATAATGGACCGCGACATCATTCATATCAACGTAGCCGATTTTGCCGTGGCGGTGGAGCGCCGTCTGGACCGACGCCTGGCCGAACGGCCGCTGGTCATCGCCCCTGAGGGGGCGGCCCGGGCCACCGTCTACGACATGAGCGAAGAGGCCTACCAAACCGGCGTGCGCAAAGGCATGCCCCTGGGCCGGGCCACACGCCTCTGCCACGATCTGATCGTCCGGCCACCCCAGCCGGCCCGCTACGAACAGGCCATGCGCAGCCTGCTGCACCAGGCCCTGCCCTACTCCCCCCTCATCGAACCAGGGGACCATGACGGCCATCTCTTCGTTGATGTCACCGGCACCAGCCGGCTGTTCGGCCCGCCCGTGGATGTGGCCTGGCGCCTGCGCCGCCAAACCCTAAAGGAGTTGGGATTGGACCCCATCTGGGCCCTGGCGGCAAACAAGCTCGTCGCCAAAGTGGCCTCGCGGCTGGTCAAACCCCATGGCGAGTATATCGTGGCGCCGGGTGACGAGGAGGCCTTTCTGGCCCCCCTGCCCGTGTGGCTCGTGCCCGGCGTCGAAGGGCCGGACCTGACCCGGCTGCACGAATTGAACCTGACCCGGGTCCATCAGGTGAGCGGCCTGGGTGCGGCCCGTCTGGAGGTGGCCCTGGGGCGGCCGGCCGGCCATATAGACGAGGCCCTGCGCGGCATCGACGCCACCCCGGTGTTGTCGGTCGATCAGAAACCGCCACGGGTCGTCCTGGACCACACCTTCGGCACCGATGTGCACACCTACGCGGCGATGGAGGCTCGGCTCTATGCCCTGGCCGAGACGGCCGGCCGACGCCTGCGCCGACAGGGACGGGCGGCCCGCCGCATTGTCGTGGCAGCGGACTACAGCGACGGCCGACGCTGCGTCCGCCAGCTCCGCTTGGAACCGCCCACGGCAAACGACCTGGTCCTCTTCCCGGCCGCCCGGCGCGCCCTGCACCTGGCCGTCACCCGGCGTACCCGGGTCCGTCACCTGCGCTTGATCTGCGACCGCCTGGTCTTTCCGCCGGCCCAACTGCCGATTTTCCAGGACGAACGACGCATCGCACTGCGGCAAAGCAGCCTGATCGCGGTCATGGACAAGGTTCGTGACCGCTTCGGTGGACAGGCGGTCCGCATGGGCAGCGCATGGGCAGGTTAAAATGGTTCCCCTAACAGTTCGCTCACACTACTCGCTCATGTGGGGCACGGCCTCGATCCCGAACCTCTGTCGAACGGCCCGCCGACTGGGGTACGACCGGCTGGCGCTGACCGACACCGACAACCTCTACGGCCTGTGGCCCTTTCTGGCCGCCTGCCGCAGGGAGGGATTGACCCCCATCATCGGGGCCGAAGTCACCGACCCCGTCCGACCGCACCGCGCCGTCTGCATCGTGACCGACAGCACCGGTTATACCAATTTGTGCCACCTGCTCACCCGGCGCCATATGGACGAGGCGTTCAATCTTGCCGAATCGCTACCGGCTCACCATCAGGGACTCATCGTACTCACCTCCGATGCCGGTCTGCTCACGAGTTGGCATCGAACCGGCGTGCAGGTATACGCCGCCATGCCGCGCACGCCCATTTCACCCACACACCCCTTGCGGCAACACGCCCGCACCATGGGAGTTCCCCTGGTGGCCACACCGGGCAGCTTTTTCCTGACATCCGAAGAGCACCGCTGCCATCGCCTGCTGCGGGCCATCGATCAAAACAGCACCTTCGAACGATTGAAAAGCGGTCAGGTAGCGCCGGCCAACGCCTGGCTGGCCGCACCGGATGTCTATGACCAACGGTTTGCCGCCTGCCCGGAAGCCGTTGCCCAGACACACCTGCTGGCCGAACAGATCACCTTCACCGGCCCCGATTTCGGCCTGGTCATGCCGCCCTGGCAGGACGCCCACGGTCGGACGGCTGACCAAGCGCTGCGCAAGGCAGCCTACCAGGGAGCCCACCGGCGCTACGGCCGGGACCTGACCGAACCGGTGGTCGACCGCCTGGAGCACGAGCTGCACACCATCGCCCGCATGAACTTCTGCGCCTACTTCCTCATCGTTCGCGATATCGTCCAACGCAGCCCCCGTACTTGCGGCCGCGGATCGGGGGCCGCCTCGCTGGTGGCCTACTGCCTCGGCATCACCAATGTCTGCCCGATCAAACACAACCTCTATTTCGGCCGCTTCCTCAATCCGGGCCGCAAGGACGCGCCCGATATCGACGTGGATTTTGCCTGGGACGAACGCGATGCCGTTATCCATAGCGTCCTCGACCAGTACGGTGTGCAGGCGGCCATGGTCTCCAGCCACATTCTGTTTCAGCCTCGCATGGCGGTGCGGGAAACCGCCAAGGTGTTCGGCCTGACAGAGGGGGAGATCGGCCAGGTCACCAAACGGCTGCCCTGGTTCTGGCGCGTGCGCGCCGGGAAAGAGGATCTTCTGGACGACCTGAAAGAGCGACCGGAGGCCAAGGCCCTCGATTTTCTCCACCCCTGGCCCGAAATCCTCTCCCTGGCCCAGCAGCTGATCGGAAAGCCCCGCTACCTGTCGGTCCATCCGGGGGGCGTGGTCATCACTCCGCGTCCCATCCAGGAGTATGTTCCGGTCCAACGGGCCGCCAAGGGCGTCCCCATCATCCAGTGGGAAAAGGACGCCACCGAAACCGCCGGTCTGGTCAAAATCGACCTTCTGGGCAACCGCAGCCTGGGGGTCATTCGCGACGCTATGGGTAACGTTCGAAACAACGGTATTGCGTTCGACGAATACGGCTGGGAACCCGAAGACGATCCAGCCACCCAGGAGTCCTTGGCCCAGGGCCGCACCATGGGGTGCTTTTACATCGAAAGCCCGGCCATGCGCCTGCTGCAGCAAAAGGCCGGCGTGGGTGATTTCGAACACCTGGTGATCCATTCAAGTATTATCCGGCCGGCGGCCAACGAGTTCATTCAAGAGTATATCCGTCGCCTGCAGGGCGGATCGTGGACGTCGATCCACCCCCTGCTCGACGATGTGCTCGAGGAGACCTTCGGCATCATGGTCTACCAGGAGGATGTCTCCCGGGCCGCCATGGCCTTGGCCGGATTCGACGACGACGCTGCCGACGGCCTGCGCAAAGTGATGTCCAAAAAAGACCGTGAACACCAACTGCAGGACTATTACCAGCGTTTTGTCAAAGGGGCGCGGCATGAGGGCGTCGCACCGGCGCAGATCGAAGCGGTGTGGGCCATGATGATGAGCTTTTCGGGCTACTCGTTCTGCAAGCCCCACAGCGCCTCCTACGCGCGGGTCTCATTTCAAGCCGCCTATCTCAAGGTCCACTTCCCCGCCGAGTTCATGGCTGCGGTGATCAGCAACCGGGGCGGCTTTTACAGCACCTTCGCCTATGTCTCCGAAGCGCGGCGCCTGGGGGTCGTCATCCAACCGCCGGATGTTTGCTGCAGTCAAATCCACTGGATCGGCCGGCAGGGGAAGATACGGGTCGGCCTGATGGCCATCAAAGGCATCAGCGCTGAAACGTCCCGGCGAATCATCGGCCAACGCGAGCGCCGGTCCTTTGCAAATCCCACCGATTTTTTCAGGCGTGTTCGACCGGACGAGGCCGAAGCCCGGGCGCTCATCCTGTGCGGTGCCCTGGACGCTCTCTCCCCCGATCTCTCCCGGGCCCAATTGCTGTGGCTCTTGGCCCAGTGGCGGGCCGACCGCAACGCCGCCGCCAGCGCCCCCGACCTGTTCGCCGAACAGGGTTTACTTCCGCCGCCGGTGTGGCCGCCCGATGCCCCCCGGGAGCGGCTGCGCCGGGAGTTCAGCGTATTGGGGTTTCTATGCGACCGTCACCCCATGACCCTGTTCAAACGGGCAGCGCATCGGGCCAGGGCCATCGAGGCGCGCGAGGTCGTGCGCCGGGTGGGGCGCCGGGTCAAGTTCGCCGGCTGGCTGATCACCGGCAAGGTGGTACACACCAAGCGGGGCGATCCCATGGAGTTTCTCACCTTCGAAGACGACACCGGGGTACTGGAAACCACCTTCTTTCCCAGGGCCTACGACCGATTCTGCCACCTGCTCGACCGCGGCAGGCCCTACCTGCTCGACGGACTGGTCGAGCAGAACTGGGGGGCGGCCACCCTGACGGTGGACCGCGTGCGGCCCCTCTCCTGAACAGCTAAGGCTGAAACGATACAATGTTTTTCTTGCCCGGCACCCCCTAACAGGTTAAAACCCTAAAGGATTCCTCATTTCAATGAAGCGCAGAGAGCTTACAAAAATGATCCCCTTCGAACAGATTAAACGCTTTTACGAAGAGCACCTGCCCGACGCCACCTGGAAAGGACACCACCTGGTGGCGCCCTGCCCTTTCTGCTCTACCGGGCAGAACACTTCCCGGGGCCGGCTCACGGTTCTGCTCAAACCCGACAGCTATTTCCGCGGACTGTTCAAATGCCGGTCCGGATGCAATGCCGGTGGCTACCACCTCCACTTTGCCCGCATGCTGGGCATCGACGCCCGCCTTGTACCTGGTTTCGACCCGGATCACGAAGGGTATGCCGCTACCACCCAATACCCTTCCCGACACCTGGGTTCGGAGATGGAAAAATTCAGCTCGCTCATGAGCGAGCAGCAGTATGACGACTTTGCGCGCTACCAGGTCTCAAAACCGACCCTCGATGCCATGCAGATTGGTTTCAACGGCCGTTACCTGGTCCACCCCTACATCCAGGAAAATGGGTTTGCCTATGCGGCACGGTGCGTCATGCCAGGCAGGCAACAGGACTTTTTCTGGCACGGAAACGAGGCCTTTTTCAGTGGTGAGGCGGCCATCTACAATGCGGCCGAAATTGGACGCAGCGAGGGTGGTGCCCTGTTCATCACTGAAGGCGAATTGAGCCAATTGATTCTTCACTCAATGGGTTATCCGGCCATTGCCGTTCCCAATGCAGATGCCCTCAACGAGTTAAATCCCGAGCGCCTGGAGCGCATCGAACATCTTTTTATTCTGGTGACCAACACCCCGGAGGCCCGACAGGCGGCCCGGCAATTTGCCGTTCGCCTTGGCTTCAAAGCAAGAATTCTCACCTGGCCCGGGCAACTCAAACGCGGCGATCATCTTCCCCAACTGGCCCTCCATCCCGATGTTGAGCTCAAAAAGGCGATCCAGGGAATGATCCGGCAATCCAAGGCGTTCTCGCCCTTTCCCTCGTCAGAGAGGGAGCACAGTCACTTCATCACGTTTCTCGACCAGCAAAAGGGAAAGGAGATGCCGGGCATCCAGACCGGTTTTGGCAAACTGGACACTCATACCGATGGGCTGAGGGGCATTAACATCCTGGGCGGACCGCCTAAGGCGGGCAAGTCCTGCTTTTTCATGCAGGTCTCATCCGAAGTGGCCCGTCGCAAGGTGCCGGTGATCTACTACGACTTTGAAAACGGACGGCAAAAGGTCTACTCGCGCACCCTGGTGCGCCTGAGCAATGTGTCCGAAAAAAAGATGCGAAACGGGGCGTTGAAACCTGAGGAGGCCGAACAGCTGAAAAAAGGGCATGTGGCGTTCAGGAACCTACTCTCCTATTTCAGGGTGGTCAACGACCGTCAGCTCTCTCCAGACACCATGCGGCGCCATATCGATTTTATCAAACACGAAACCGGACAGGATGACCTGCTGGTGGTGGTGGACAGCCTGCACAAGTTGCCGTTCAAGGATCTGACCGAACGGCGCACAGGCATCGACTCCTGGCTGAGGCAGTTCGAAGCGATTCGCGACGAGAACCAGGTCTGTTTTCTGGTCATCAGCGAGCTTAGCCGAGGTAAGGGAGGCGGCTATGGCGAGACACCGGACTTGAGCTCTTTTAAAGAGTCCGGTGATATTGAGTACAGTGCCGATAACGCTTTCATCCTCATGCCCAATTGGGATCCCCTGTCGCCAACGGTGGCGTCCCAACGAACCAGCAATCTGTGGATTGTGGCCAGCCGCGAGGCCAATCCCGGCAAGGTCGCCGAATATGAACTGGACTATCCTTTCTGGCGCTTCAAGGAGCTGTAATCAATTCTCATGAAGCAGATGGATCAGCATATTAAAAAAGGCATTGAACAGGCCGTTTTGGATGAACCCTTTGCACGGGCGCTCAAGATCTCCCTCAAAGCGCTTTCGCTGGGGCATTCGGTGGTGGAAATGGTCTATGAACCGGCGCTGATGGACAATATTTATGCCCGTGCGCACGGTGGCGCCCTTTTCGCCCTCATCGACGAAGCGTTCGAGACCGCCTCACAGACTCACGGCATCATCGCCGTGGCGCTAAATGTTAACGTCACCTATATCCAATCACCTGAGCCTGGCGATCTTCTGCGGGCGCAAGCGAATGAAGTGGCGGCCACACGCAAGACAGCAACGTACGACATCAGAGTGACCAATGGTGAAGGGACCCTGATCGCCACCTGTCAGGCCCTGGCCTACCGGACAGGCATGCCCGTGCCATTTTCCTCCGCGCAGTGACCGGATCGAGCGCACGCTGAAATCGCCGAATCCCGTGCCATATCTCCTTCCAATAGAGAAAGATTAAAGCTCGCCCTACTAACCGCCGATAACCCACTATATCAGTGAATCAGGTGACCCAAAGGGACGGTTGACCTGGAATAGGAATGATGAAACCAAAAGTGCTCATAATTCTCGCATGGATCTTCTTTGTTGCGGCGCGCCGTACCTCGGATGAGCTATGGTATTTCTGCATGGCCTACAGTCTTATCCTGGCCATCTGCTCGCTCTTCTATAGGAGAGAGAAGCGAGTAGTGATCCGTTCAAAATCAACTTCCTGATCCTACTGATGCCCCTTATTTGTCACTTCGATCCAAAATGAAGTGGCCACTGTCGTTTATCGAATCGGCTGCAACCCCTCCATGACCGGCTCCGCATTGGAGGGCGCAGCGATGATCAGATGGTCGTCGATTCGAGTGCCATCCACATAATCACCTATAAAAAAACTGGATCCGTCGGATTTATACAGCTTGGCGCCCACCGCTTCCACGATGATGCGCACCGCGGCAAGGTCCTTGAATGATTCATGGGCCACGACGGCCGCATCGGCCCTTCCCATGGCCACGTAACAGATATGAACGCCGGTGCTCCCGAGCGCTCTGACTTTACCGGGAAACTGGAACTGATAGTGCTGGTGAAAACGGGAATACGTCAGGACAAGGCTCTCTCGGCTGAGATCGCCGCGGTCCACCAACTCGAGGGGGCGGTCGTTCCAGTAAGCCTGCTGCCCGGCGACGGCGCGAAAAAGGTCCTTGGTCGCCGGCATATAGAAACAGCCCAGAACCGGCCAATTGTTTTCGTACAATGCCAGCGACATCCCCCAGATCGGAATGCGGGTTTGAAAATTGTCGACGCCGTCCAGGGGATCGAACACCCAAAGGTAGCGCTTGGCGCCATGGGTATATCCCTCGCCCAGCGGATCCTTTTCATATAGCTGATGATCGGGGAATTGCGCCGTAATCTTCTTCTGAAAAGAGCTGTTCAGATGAAGCTCGGCCTGGGTGACAAGATCCTGGTCGAAGGGGGGATGTAGATGGCCCTTGCCGTAAAACTGAAGGGCTTCTTCTCCCATCTGGAAAATCGTTTCCATTGCAAACGAGTTCAACGCGCCGATGTCAGGGACAGCAGCAGAATGCGCCATGGCACCTCCTTGAAATAGATATGATAGATGAAATGATATTGACAAAGGAAGGGACAGGATGGGGGGTCCATCCGCGGCGGGCATCGAACAGCGCTCCGGCGGGATGCCGAACCGCTACCTCTACGCTATGGTCTGTCAGACACAGATCTGCGGGTGTTTCAATATAATGAGGGTCTACTTTTTGGTCGAGGCGTATCCGTCTGCGTACCATCCGC
This sequence comes from uncultured Desulfatitalea sp., assembly GCA_963668675.2. Lineage (GTDB taxonomy): Bacteria > Desulfobacterota > Desulfobacteria > Desulfobacterales > Desulfosarcinaceae > Desulfatitalea. The sequence continues at coordinate 1,593,710 of CAXXMB010000001.1, forward strand.
CGCCTTTTAGTTCAAAGGTGCAGGGACTCATAATTTTTTTGGCCATCTCTTTCCGGCACTGGGGGCACTTGGCCTCATTGGTGCCCATAGGCACCAGATCCTCAAAAACATGTCCGCATTTGCATTCAAATTCATATACTGGCATAGCTGCACTCTCCAAAAGCTGCCTCATCGCAGCATCTAATTTTATGGGCCAATGTATTGAGCAAATCGCTTTCTGTCAAGACGTATTGCGATGATTTACCCATGAGGCCTGGGCGGCAGCAGACCGGCAGCACGAGTTGCCGGTCTGCTGCAAAAGAGAGGGAAACTTACGGCATAATTTTGATCGCTTTCAACCCCTCGTTACGACGCAGGATGAGCATATGAAGCGCCTCGTCGGAATCCGCCTTTTTCATAACACCCGAATAGTCGTCCAGGCTATCCACCTTTTGACGGTTGATTCCCTTAATAATATCACCGACCCGAACGCCGGCTTTCTCGGCACGACTGCCGTTTTCCACATCTACGACCAGAACGCCGCTCTCGTCTTTATCAAGACCGAATTGCTGTGCTCTCTCGTTGGTCAGATCTGCCACCTGGAGTCCCAGCGCGTCACTGCGTTCGTCCTCTCTGGACACGAGGCTCTCTTTCTCTTCCCGCTTGGCAACCTTGGCCGTCAGGGTCTTCTTTTCACCGCCTCTCATAAGGGTGATGCGGGTTTTGTCGCCCACCGGCGTGTTGGCGATGATCGACGAAAGCTCCCTGCCGGTGGAAACCGGCTGTCCGTTCAACGCGACGATGATATCGTTCTTTTTAACACCGGCCTTATCGGCAGGATCACCCTCGAACACCTGGGTGACCAGGACCCCTTCGGCGTTATCGAGGCCCCAATACTCGGCCAGCTCGGGAGTGACATCCTGAATGCCGACGCCTAGCCATCCGCGGGTCACCTCCCCCTTCTCCTTGAGTTGGGCGACGATGGATTTGGCCATATCGATGGGAATCGCAAAACCGATGCCTTGTCCGCTGGCCACAATGGCCGTGTTGATACCGATCACGTTCCCCTTCAGGTCCAATAAGGGGCCGCCGCTGTTTCCCGGATTGATCGAGGCGTCGGTCTGGATGAAATCATCGTAGGGGCCGGCCCCAATGACACGCTTTTTAGCGCTGACGATGCCTTGGGTGACCGTTTGTTCCAAACCGAACGGGCTGCCGATGGCCACCACCCAGGAGCCCACCTTGATCTCTTTGGAATTGCCCAGGGTCAGCGGTTGCAGATCCTTGATCCCATCGATCTTGATCAAGGCCAGATCTGTCTTTGGATCACGTCCCACGACGTTGGCCTCGTACTCCTTCTCGTTGTAGAGGCGGACCTTGATCTGGTCTGCACCATCGATGACGTGGTTGTTGGTAACGATGTAGCCCTCTTTGTCGATGATGAAACCGGAGCCCAGGCTCTGCTGTTTATATTCGCGCTGGGGCTGATCTTTAAAGGGGCCGAAGAAATCCTCGAAAGGGTTTCGTTGTCCGTGGAACTTATCCCCAAAGAAGTGACGGAAGACACGCCCTCCGTCTTTCATGGTGCGCTCGGTGCGAATGTTCACCACGCCCGGTCGGGCCAGCTCCGCCAACTCGGAAAAATTGGCCGGTACCATGACGACATCCTGGCTCTGCACACCGGCCACCACGGTGGTTAACGGTACCAAAAGGCTGAAAATCAGCAGTACGATCAATCCCAAATATCCTGTTCTGTGCTTCATAAGATCCTCCTGATCTATCTAACTATCAAATTGGCTAACTATCAAACTGGCTAACTATCAAACTGGCTAACTATCAAACTGGCTAACTAAAAAAGGCTATCTAACGAGACTGTTTTCAAACGTACTGCGACTATAATTCAGGGAGATGACCCAAATATGATCCAAAGATTACCATTTGATCATATTGAAAAATTGAGCAGGAAAATCATCCGGAAGTCATCATCGGCAGGCGGACCCAAAAAATGGTGTTACAATCCGGCGCACTCTCGAGGCTGATCGATCCCCCATGGGCGGTGACGATAGCGTGGGCAAGGCTCAACCCCAGCCCGGCACCGCCTAGTGTGCGGCTCTGATCGCCACGGAAAAATCGTTGAAAGATGAGGGGCTGGTCCTCTTCCGACACGCCGGGGCCGCTGTCTTCGACACGAATCACGCAGTTGCCCCCGTCGGGTTCCACACCGATCCGGACAATGCCGCCGAGGGGAGTATACTTGATGGCGTTGTCGATGAGATTGGCCATCAGCCGCTGCAGCATGGGCGGATCCCCGAACACCGGACATTGTGCTTTGGCCGTACAGCTCAGATCGATCTTCTTGTCATCGGCCAACGGCTGAAACAGGTCGCAGGCATCCTTGGCAACCAAGGCCATATCCACCGACTGAAATGCGGCCGGGTCCATTCCCGCTTCGGTGCGGGAGATGGTGAGCATCGTGTTGATCATCTGCAGCAACCGGTCACACTCTTCGATGGTGCTGGCCGCCATCTGGGTGTAGTCATCCATGCTTTCGGCGCCGGTCAGCGTCACCTCGGCCAACCCGCGAATCCGTGTGATCGGGCTGCGCAGATCGTGAGCGATGTTGTCGTTCATCTGCCGCATGCTGACGACAAGCTGTTGAATGCGGTCGAGCATCTGATTGAACGTGAATGCCAGGCGGTCGATTTCGTTGTGCCGATATTGTACAGGCACCCGGCTCTCCAGATCGTTTTCGGAGATCTGTCGGGCCGTGCGTGTCACCATCGAGACACCTGACAAGGCCCGCCTGGCCATAAACCACCCCACGGCGACCGCAATGGCCAGCAAAACCGCCATGGTGATTGCGAAGGTGCGCTCGAAGGTGTTGACCAGGCGCTCTTCGCTCTCCAGGGAGTATCCCAACTGCAGCACGATGCTTCTGTCGATGCGTTTGTAGATGATCCGCGCAGCATACAGCTGCTGGGGCACCTTCTGCGTGGTGTAGCGATAGGAGGCGCCTCCTTCGAGAATGGCGTCGACAGCATCTCGATCGATGCCGATATTGCGCCAATAGGTCATGTTGGAAGAAGAGAAGGAGACGCCGCTGGGATAGAAGAGACGGAAGAACATCTTCTGCTCACCCGCCGCCTGAGCCTTCAAAACAGCTGCCCGGCGCATCATCTCCACCCCTTGAAGCAGATGGATCTGGGCGAGTCCGTTGGCCTGGAGGCGCAGATCGGTATCGGTTTTTTCCCGGACCACCTGAGTGATCAACAGATAAAAGAGGGAAAAGGCGATGGCCGAGGAGAGAACGAAGATGACCGCGTACCATACCGTCAGCCGGAAGGCCAACGACTGGCGCAGCCTATTTATCCTTGCGAAGGACATAGCCGACCCCGCGTACCGTGTGCAGCAGTTTGTACTGAAACCCTTTGTCGATTTTGTCCCTCAAGCGACAGATACGCGCTTCAACCACATTGGTCTGGGGGTCGAAGTTGTAGTGCCACACATGCTCCATGATCATGGTCTTGGAGACCACCTTACCCGCATTACGCATCAAATAGGCCAGCAGAGAGTACTCCAGAGGCTGCAGTTCGATATCCCGGCCGTCGCGTACCACCTCCCGAGTGACCAGATCGAGGCTGAGATCGTCGACCGTGAGTCGTGTCGATTCGATGGCGCCGCTGGCACGCCGCATCAATGCCTGAACACGCGCCAGCAGTTCTGAAAAGGCAAAGGGTTTGGTCAGGTAGTCGTCGCTACCGATCGCAAGCCCCTTGACCCGATCGTCCACCGAATCCTTGGCGCTGAGAATGATCACAGGTGTCTTGATCTTTTCCCGCCGCAGTTGCTCGATCACAGAGAGGCCATCACGCTTGGGCAGCATCAGGTCCACGATGATCACGTCATAGGGTTCCGACAGTCCCAGATCCAGCCCCTCCTCGCCGTCGGTGGCGTGATCGACAGCAAAACCGGCTGCCGAAAGCCCTTTCATGACGAACGAAGCGATTTTGGCGTCATCTTCAATAAGAAGTAAACGCATGCGACCCTCCTGATCCGTTTTTCATGTTCCAAGATAGCCTCTGGTATCTACGACCTCGAAAAGGTATAACCAAAAAAGGAGACCAAAACAAGACGTCTGCGCCATCACGCTTGGTGCTTGACAAATCCGGCGACCCTTGAAAGAGAGTGTCGGTAATAGGCGAATCGGCCGTGCACCGCTCGAACGGGAGGAGAGAAGATGACACTACAAGATCGAATCAAGAAAGATTTGGCAGCGGCCATGAAGGCCAAGGATGAGGATAAAAAAAACACCCTGCGGGTCATCATGGGGGAGTTCAGCCGCCAGGCCAGCAAAGAGCTGCCGGACGCGGAGGTGATCGGTATCATTAAGAAGCTGATCAAATCGGAAAAAGAGGTGATCGCCCAGAGCGGTTCCAACGAGGACAATCGCTTTATCGCGGTGGCCGAGGCCTATCTGCCCAAGATGGCGGACGAAGATGACATCTCCGCCTGGATTGCGTCCAACGTCGATTTTTCCCAATTCAAAAACAAAATGCAGGCGATGAAACCGATCATGGCCCACTTCGGGGCTGCCGCCGATGGCAACCTGGTGAAGAAGATCCTGCAGAGTATGTAGCATTACAGGCGGGTGCCTGAAGTGCTGACGTCGATCGGCCGTCAGGCAATCAACCCCACAACGGCGCCGGTCATACAAGTGGCCAATGTACCTGCGGCAATGGAGCGCAGCCCCAATGAGACGATCTCGCCGCGCCGTTCCGGCGCCATGGTTCCCAACCCACCAATCATGATACCCAGTGATCCGGGATTGGCAAAACCACACATGGCATAGGTCATGATCAGTTTACTGCGCCCGCTCAGGGCATCTTCGGGAAGTCGGCTCAAGTCCAGGTAGGCCACGAATTCATTCAGAATCGTCTTGGTTGCCAGCAGAGACCCTGCCGTGGCGCTCTCCGACCACGGAATGCCGATGAGCCACACCAGAGGCGCAGTAATCAGGCCGAAGAGTCGCTGCAGGGTGATCTCCCGGCCGTGCCAATCGGGCAGCAGGACAAGCAGGATATTGACCAGATGGACCAGCGCGACCAGCACCACCAGCATGGCCACGATATTGATCAACAGCTGCACCCCCTGTAGCGTTCCCCGGGTGATGGCGTCCATACTGTTGTGGGCCTCTTCCGGAGTGGCCGGACGGCCTCCGGTGAGGTGGCCGGACTCGGGTATCATGATTTTGGCGATGGTGACGGCCGCCGGCACACTGATGATCGATGCCGTTAGGATGTGCCCCATGACATCCGGAATGACGCTGCCCAGGATCGAGGCATAGAGCACCATCACCGTTCCGGCAATAGTGGCCATGCCGGCGGTCATCAACGCAAACAGTTCGCTGCGGGTCATCTGGGCAAGATAGGGTCGAATGAAGAGCGGCGCCTCCACCATACCGACGAAGAGGTTGCCGGCCACCCCAAGGCCCTCGGCCCCTCCGATCCCCAGCGTCCTGGCGAGGCACCAGGCAAATCCCCGGACCAGAAGGGGAAGAATCCGCCAATAGAAAAGCAGCGCCGAAAGGGCACTGATCACCAGAACCAACGGCAGGGCACGGAACGCCAGAACAAACAGATTAGCCGGTTCGACAGCCTCGAAGGGGAGCGGACCGCCCCCCAGGTATCCGAAAACCATACCGGTACCTGCTGCAGTGGCACTCTCCAGGGCCAGCACCATGTGGTTGAGCGCCAGGAACAGCTTTTGAAAAAGAGGCACTCTGAGCAGAACCAGGCCGATAGCGAGCTGAAGGCAGAGCCCGGTAACGATCAACCGAAGCGGCGGCTTTCGCCGCCTTTCACTCATTGCCCAGGCAATGGCCAGCATCGCCAGCAAACCGATAAGGCACTGAAGCCGCACCATGCGCTATCTCCTGGTCTCTTTAGGACGGATGGTTGATATGGCCATTCAACATTAGGGATTGGACGAATCGGCGGTGCTCTCCTCGATCAAGCTCAGCGCCAGGCGATGGTCATAGGCAGCCCTGGGATCGAAGGGGCCGCCGTCATACATCTCCTGGGCCTTCAAAATGGCCTCGTAAGGCACCCAGCCGTGTTCATCCCACATCTGTGCATCGTCCTGGTTCCATAGGCGAAACTCAACGCCGCCCCCCCCTTTGCGCACATACATACGCACACGCTTGTTGCTGGGAAAAGGGTAGTAGTACAAGCCGCGATCATCTTTCATAGCTGTCAGCGTCCTCTATCTGATTGATTTAACAACGTTTCATCCTGTTTTTAGCGTCTATTTCACCTGTTCTGCGATCCATTGAAGAAAGGCAGGGTTGCCGTCCTGGATCGGAAGGCTGACGATACAGGGGCAGTCGTAGCTGTGCTGCTTCCGGATGGCCTCTATCAACTCACCAGCACGCGCGTCGGTGGTCTTGGCGATGAGAACGGTCTCCTGGTCATCCTGAAGCGTATCCTCCCAGTAATACATGGAATTCATATTGTCGAAAATATTCACACAGGCCGCCAGACGCGACTGCACCACATGACGGCCAATGGCCCTGGCCTCCTCCCTGTCCTTGGTGGTCACATAGATCAGGCACTGCCCCATCGTCTCACCTCCACTTTAAGGATTAAGACCAATGATCAGGTTTCGCAATTCCTGCATAAAGAGGCGAGTCCAGTGGATGGCCTGCAACTGGTCAGCATTGCGTGTTAGTGCCGTTTAGGTGCAGTGGAGGATCAGCGGCCCGGACTGTCTGAGCGCAGCGAGTTTCCGGGACGCCCGGAACTGCAACTTAACGGCACTTGCACGCGTTTGCGTCAGGTGCAGGCCATCCACTGGACTCGCCGTATCACTATCAAAAAGGCTGATTTTCAAAGATACATTTCCCCGCTCACCCAACACTACTTCAACAACCCTTCTTCAAGCAGATAAGACATACTCTGCTGCCCGATGCGGTTGACCTGCGTCAGCCCCTGGGTGAAATGATACTCCGCCTCGTCCACCACGCCGGAATCGATCATGATCCGGGCATTGTTCAAGCACTTGTCCACTGCCTGCCAAACGGGGTCTCCCGAAGCCTGGCGGGCCAATTGGGCCTCATTGGCCATCATGGCCACGAACGCCTGTAGAACAGATACGGCCCCCTTTTTATCCTGCTCCGGCATATTCTGTATGATGTGAACACATTGGGAGCCCCATATCAAACCGCTCTTGACCTTTTCACTCTGGGAAAAGGAGATGATCGCCTGCCTAGCATCCATACACACCTGCCTTATTCAATGATCAATGTTTCAGCGTGAATCTTATCGAAAAAACTAAATGACATAAATGGATTGCCAAGTAAAGCACCGGTTCGGTGAAGCCACCAGACCAAAGGATTAAATTTTCCTTTCCTTTCCTCGCCTTTCATGGCAGATTGGAGGGCGCTTTTTCGCCTGTCGCCGATGCCGGCATGTGTATTTGCGGCCACAATTCGCAAACGGACAGTTCAACGCATCACAGAAAACTTTTTTATGGGCAAAGACGCCGCCGCACACGAAGCAACTCCTTGGGAGCGTTTGCAAAAGCTGCTACGTAAAGGACCGGCCGCGACCGATATCGACGGAACGTCGCCGGATACCCTCCTTGAAATCCTTGAAGAGAACGACCGTCTGTTCACCTCCATGGTGGATGCCTTCGACGGCATGATCTATATCTGCTCGGCCGACTACCGGATCGAATTTCTCAATGACCGCATGATCGATCACCTGGGGCGCGATGCCACCGGCGACTTCTGCTACAAGGCCTTCGGGCGCCGTACGGTCTGTCCGTGGTGCATCAACCATCGCATCATCAGGGGAGAGACCGTGCGCTGGGAGGTGATCAGCCCGATCGACCAGCGCTGGTATTTGGTGGTCAATGCGCCGATACATCATATCGGCGGCACTGTCTCCAAATATGCGATGATGATGGAGATTCATGATCGTAAAGAGAATGAGGAAGAGCTCAAGAAGCACCGCGACCATCTGGAGGACTTGATCAAGGCACGTACGGCGGAACTGACCTTCGCCAACACCCAGTTTCGCCTGGAGATCGAAGAGCGCAAGCAGATCGAAAAGACCTTGCGAGAGAGCCAGGAGCGCTACCGCAGTCTGTTTGACGGCTCCAAAGACGGCATCATCATCAGCGACGCCAATGGCCGTATCCTGGATGCCAACGCCGCCACCGCTCAACTGACCGGCTACGCCAAACCCGACCTGATCCATAAACTGGTTTACGATCTGGATGATACCATCGACCTGTCGGCCTACCAGGAGTACTTTAACCGCATCCAATCGGGTGAAGCATTCAACAGTGAAATCAGCATTCAGCACAAGCAGGGCCAAACCATCCACGCCGAATTCAGCAGCAAGAAGATAACCTTCGCCGGCATTCCCTGCATCCACACCACGGCAAGGGATATCACCTCGCGCCGAGAGGCTGAGGAGGCGCTGCGCCAGAGCGAAGCCAACTTCCGCGAGTTGGTCCAGAACGCCAACAGCCTCATCATCCGTTTCGACACCCAGGGCAGGATCAAATTCTTCAACGAATATGCCCAGACGTTCTTTGGTTACGACGAAAGCGAAATCCTGGGGCGCACGCTGATCGACACCATATTGCCGACCGTCGCCAGTAACGGCCGCCCCATTAAGGAAGAGATCCAGGATTTCATGCGCAACCCGGAGCAGTACAAAACCAATGAGCTTGAAAACGTGCGTCGCAACGGCGAACGAGCCTGGATCACCTGGACCAATCGGCCGATCCTCAACGGTAAGGGAGAGGTCATCGAATTTCTATGGGTCGGTGTGGATGTGACCGAATTGAAGCAGACGCGTCGGCAGATCCACACCCTCACTCACGAATTGATCAAAGCCCAGGAGAACGAGCGTTATCGTATCTCCCGCGATTTGCACGACCATATCGCCCAGGATTTGTCATCCCTGAAGATTCGTCTGCAAACCCTGTTTGACGGCAGCCGATCGGGTCACGACGAATCCCGCCAGCAGGTGGAAGAGATCGTCCCCATACTGCAGCGATCCATCTCCGATGTGCGCAACCTGGCCTACGATCTTCGGCCGCCCGGCCTTGACCAACTTGGTCTGGTGCGCACCCTTTTTCTCTACTGTGAAGACTTTGCCCAGAACAACAACCTCAAAATCGACTTCATCGCCGCCGGTCTGGATGATCTCAACCTGGACGAAGACATTCAGATCAACCTCTACCGCTTGATCCAGGAGGCGCTCTATAATGTCAAGAAACATGCCGAAGCCGAAGGGGTGACCATTCGACTGGTGGCATCGTCCCCCAACCTGATGCTGCGCATCATCGACGACGGTAAAGGTTTCGACGCCAAGCGTTGGCGGGCCAAATCCTTTAAGGAGAAACGGATGGGCCTGCAGAGCATGGTCGAACGGGTCAACCTGCTCAACGGCACCATCGATATTCGATCGCGGCCTGGAAAAGGAACCGGTATCTTCATCACTATCCCCATCAAGGAGCAGTATTTTGAAAGAGAAACGGCAGGTACTGATTGTTGACGATCACCCTCTTTTCCGTGAGGGTATCAAAACCATTATTTCCCAAAACGGCAGATTCGAAGTGGTCGATGAAGCCGGCACCGGGCGGGAGGGTTTTGAAAAGGCCAGCCAGCTGAAACCCGACGTGGTCCTGCTGGACATCTCCCTGCCCGATGAAACCGGTATGGAGGTGGCCCGCAAGATCCGTCACCACCTGCCCCATACGCGCATCATGATTTTGAGCATGCACTCCAAGATCGACTACATCGTGGAAGCCTTTCAATCGGGCGCCACCGGATACGTGGTCAAGGAGTCCGCCGCCGAGCGGCTGGCCGAGGCACTGGATGCGGTTGCATCGGGAGAGTATTTTCTCGACAGCTCCATCTCCCATGAAGTGATCGCCAAACTGATGAACTCCCCTGTCAAAGAGGCCAAAGTGAGTGATGCGGGTTACGGAAAACTGACTGCCCGGGAACAGGAGATCATGCGCATGCTGGCCGAAGGCGCCTCCAAAGGAGACATCGCCGAGCAGCTGTGCATCAGCATCAAAACAGTCGAGAACCACAGGGCCAACATCATGCGCAAACTCGACATTCATAGCGCCATGGAACTCGTGCGCTATGCCGCCCGGTTGGGCCTGATCGATGTGGATTTGTGGAAGGAGTAGCTTCGATTTCGGCGCCGCGACCCTCATTTTGCAGCGCAGATAGCCGCTAACGACCTCAGATTGCTTGACATCCATAGCGGGATATTTTCCCGTACTCCCCCATCCTACCCATAAAAATGATATTGAGGCCTCATGGACAGAGGCATCTTCCATCTTATATAGTTGTACACAGTTATATGGGAATCATTTCTTTTCATTGTGGATTTAGACAGTTACCACCATCACCAGAAAGGAGTGCACCATGATTTCTTCTCCGTGCAAAGACTGTCCAAAAAAGAATTTTCCCAAGGACGAATGCCTGAAAACCTGCGAGATGCTTCAGAACATTCAGGGCATGCAACTGGCTCGTAGAGAAAGCAATGTCTACACAGCCGTGGATTTTTCAGAGGAGAGCCGCTTCCAGATTGCATCGCCATTTGCCACGGCCTTGAACGTTTGCTGATAGATTATAATCGATCAACCACTATTATTTCATCAGGGCTGTTTCGACAAATTTAGGAAGTGTACCATAGAGACTCGGGAGGATTCCCTAAACGATTGGGATTTTCTCCCGGATTGTTCGTTGCGCCGCCGAGTTGCTGCTTAGGCGGGCACAGGGAAGGATACTCATTTTGGTTTGTCCGGACGAAAGACTGATCAAGAGAGATTGGATCTTTGGAATGACAGATCACCTCAAAATGGAGTTAAGAGCCAAAGGGGAGAAGAATGGATTGAGACAATCCACACCCTGCATACCCAGACCCAGCACTGCAGGGAACACCAGCCACAACAAACGCTATGTTGACATCACTGCTATGATTCGAAGCCTGCAACGGACCGAGGGCCTGACCGACTGTTTCCGACGTGGTACTGCCGATTGCGATCAACTCAATTGCGCATGGCGCCAGTACTGTCTGGGTGGCGTGGATGGTGTTAAAATTGACGATGCGTAATGATCGATAATCCATTCGTTTAGGCTTGACTTTCACCCCGACAAGAAAATTAAACCCTCCCGCCGATTATATTGCGGTGGACGAGGGATGAGCTGCGTAAAGAGATCCGCGGGATCTAAATCCTCAAATAGAAAAATTCAAACTCTCCTTTGTTGATGTCGATCAACAGGTTATATCCCCTGGCCTCGGCAAACACGATCCACGGTGGACGTCCACCGCCACCGCATTCATAAGCAGGCCAAAACTCACCTGTTTTCCCGCTGTGGAAAGACAGCATCATCGCATTGGGATCCATGGCACGTGCTCTATCCTTGGCGATTGCACTTGCGGTTTCCAAATTCAGATTCTCGTCCCGCACCTGGATTGCTACGGACTCACGAGGGTATCGATTTAGTGTCGACTGTATTTGGGCCATCTTCGTCTCCATGTTTTATTTTCGGTTGTGGAGACAATATAAGCGCCGTCATAGAATTGTAAAACCCATCAGACGAGCCAAATCGCCTGCCGGGTTGCCAGATGAATCAGTTTGCGGGTAACGCGCCCCATGCTGAAGGCTTCAACCGATGTCAAGCCGCGACGCCCGATGATGATGGTGCCGAAGCCGCCCATCTCGACCTCATCGAAGAGCCCCTTAGCCCGGCTGATCTTCTCTTTTACGATGGCTGTGCGGAATATTTCCTGATCAAATCCGAGACGGAGCAGTCGCTTTTTGATGTCAACCATGTGCGGTATGATCTCCTGCGTTTTGGCGTCCAGCCAATGGGTATCGTATCCTGCTTGTATACGATAGCTGGCAGCGGGTGAAGGCAGAGCCAGAGGACGTACGATATGGCACAGCAACATTTCGTCCAACCCCTTAACCAGTAGCCGACCCACTTGATTGACGCCTTCCTGCACGTGCTTGGATCGATCAAAAGCGACCATGACCTTCTTGTTATCGATTCCCCCGCCAACGATGACCAGCGGCACATAGCTGGCCGCCTCTACCAGTTTGGCGGCCACGCTTCCGACCATATAGTCTCCCAGAGCGCCATAGCCCGTGCGCCCGAAAACCAAGGCGGCGTATCCTTGCTCGGACTCTCCCAGAATGTCTCTTGCGATCCCCGTCTGTCGTGCCTTGATGGTAGTGGTCACATGAGCTGCGGGAAAGCCGGCATTAATAAAAACCGCTTCAGCCTCATCCATGAAGTGATGGATGTTGCTGCTCGCCTCCGCTGCCCATTGACCGATCTCTTCTGCATAAACCGTTTTCCCCTCTTCTCCGACCAAATCGAAAATGGCTTCCGGGGCATCTGCTTTGACATGAAAGAGCTCAACTGCAATCTGCTTGGGATCAACCATCTGGCTGACGTAGACAACCGAAAGCATCGATTGGGGTGAACCATCCACCGCCAGCAGTACCTTTGGTTTGGTCACCATGTTGCACGTCCTTTCGCTGGTATGTATCCTTGGGGCATCCGTCCCTTACGCATACTGTGGTTTAGCAAGAGATGTGCCAGTCGATTGAACCGATCCATCCATCCGCATTCTGCCGACCCCCCATGTGATGCACATAATTCTTCCTGTGAACCGTGTCCGTTTCGACCGATATCGATCCAATCAAACTGTCTGGCTGTCTGGCCTGAAGTGTCAAAATACTTTGCAACGTGTAAACGACCTCACGCAGCACTCAGGCCTGTAAAATTGCAATGGCCGTTCGACAGATCCTCTTCCTTCTTAGGAAAAGAAGTATAGATGACACCCGTCTCAGACATCTTCATACCGGCACAGCGGTCGATACGACCTTGGGGTTCAAGTGGCATGTCATTTGCTTCGCTTTGATACAAAAAGGGCACCAAAGGTTAAGGAGGATGAATATGTATCAGAAGGTTCTCGTACCGTTGGACGGTTCCAAACGCGCCGAAGCAATCCTGCCTTACGTAGAGGACCTGGCCAAACGCTTCAACTCAAAAGTGGTCTTTCTGTTCGTTGAAGAACCTCCCATGATGCTCGAATTCGATGAGGTTATCGATCGAGAGGCATTCCAAAAGGCGATTTCAAACCAAAAAAAACATTTTCACGACTATTTCGACATCCTCTCCCAGCAAACGCGTGAGAAGGATATCGATGTCGAAGTGTGTTATCGCAGGGGGCCGGTCGTCAACGCCATCATCGAAACAGCGCAATCCGAACAGGCGAATTTGGTGGCGATTGCAAGCCATGGACACAGTGGACTGAGCCGGGCCTTTTATGGGAGCGTGGCTGCCGCGCTGCTACAGCAGATCGATCGGCCACTGTTATTGATTCGGTCACTTTAAGAAGCGTAGCTTACAGGCACGGGTCAGGAGGGCGATGTGTCATTGCCCGGTTTCGCCCAAAACGCCTTCAAGCTCATTATGAATTGTGTTGAATTGCCCATGGGCCGGACCTGCCAGAAAGATGGCAGCAGGGTACGATAAGCCTGCCGGGCATAGCGCTGGTCGATAAGAAGCACCACGCCACGGTCCGTCTCCGAACGGATCACCCGTCCGGCGGCCTGCAATACACGGTTGATTCCCGGAAATTGGTAGGCGTATTCGAAACCGCTCGATCGGGTGCGGTCGTAGTAGGATTTGATCAATTCACGTTCGGTGCCGATCCCCGGCAGACCGACCCCGACGATGGCGGCCCCGGTCAGGCGTTCACCTTTCAGATCGATCCCTTCGCCGAAGATGCCCCCCATCACCGCAAAACCGACCAGGGTGCGCTCAACCCGGTCGCTGAAACGCTCCAGAAACGCTTCGCGCTCGATCTCTTCCATCTTTTTCGATTGAACGATCGTGTCGATCTCCGGATACGCCTCGCAAAAGGTCTCCTGGATCAGGCGGAGGTATTCATATGAGGGGAAAAAGAGAAGATAGTTGCCATCTCGCTGCTTCACCATATCGGCAATGACGCGGGCCACAGATTCTCTGGACGATTCCCGGCGGCGGTAAAGGGTCGATATGCCCGTGGCGGCAAAAACAGACATATGCTCCCTCGGGAAGGGAGAAGTCAAATTGATCTTTTGGGTATCGTCGGCGCACCCCAGTACAGACTGGAAGTAATCGCCCGGCGCCAATGTCGCCGAGAAGAGAACGGCCGCCTGGCAGCGTCCCCAGCAATCGATCAACTGGCTGGAGGGATCCATGCAGAAGAGTTTGATCCGCAGCTCCCTATCCGTGGCCTCCGCGATGGTCGCATACGCCTGGGAGTACTGCTCGGCCACGCGCATAAAACGAACGCCATCAAAGTAGAGCTGCAGCAGTTCATCGCGATAGGGCTTGGGCTGGTTGAGCCGCAGCCATCGATCCGCCGCCCTTGAAAAAACACGCAATCGCTCGACCAAGCCATCAGGGAGATCGCTGTCTACGCAGGTGCCCCCCTCCTCCTGGCAGCGCCGACGCAACGCTGCCAACCATGAGTTAATACGCCCCAAAGCCTTGTGCAGACCAGGCAAATCATCTTTGAGTTGCCTGCGCAGGTCGAGAACGGGCTGTTTGGTAAGTTGGGCCGAAAACATCTCCCGGGCGCGGTCGACCAGGTTGTGGGCCTCGTCGACCAACACGGCATACCGCCCGCCACCGTCGTCAAACAGCCGTTTCAACCGGACGGTGGGATCGAAGGCGTAGTTGTAATCCCCGATGATGCAATCGGCCCAGTTGACCAGCTCCAGGGAGAACTCGAACGGGCAGATCTGGTGGGCGTTGGCCAACTGCTCGATCGCATCGCGGGTCAGAGCGTCGATCTCCAGGGCCGCTTCCAGGGCGGGATTGAGTCGGTCGAAAAACCCCTTGGCATAGGGGCACTCATCGGGTGTACAGGCACTCTGAGGGGAGAAACAGATCTTCTCCTTGGCCGTCAGTGAAACCCACTTGATCCTCATGCCCTTCTCTCCAAGCGCTCCCAGGGCGTCTTGCGCGGCCAGTCTTCCGGTGGTGCGGGCGGTCAGAAATAGCAACTTGCCGGTCAGCCCCTCACCGAGCGCCTTGACTCCCGGATAGAGGGCCGCCATGGTCTTACCGATCCCGGTGGCCGCCTGGGCAAGGAGATGTCTCTCATCGCGGATGGTACGATACACCTCCACCGCCATCTCCCGCTGGCCGGGACGATAGGATGGAAATGGGAAGGGCAGATCTCTAAGGCTCGAATCCCGGGTTCGGGTCCAGTCGGTCAACCACTGCATCCAACGGAAATAGCGTGCGACCAGATCCTCGAAAAATTCGGCCAACCCCTCGAGATCCCGGTGCCGCGTCAGTGTTAGGGTGCGCTCGCTCTCCAACTGCACATAGGTCAACTGGATATCGATCTCGGAAAGCCCCTCCTGAAGGGCATACATGTAGGCGTAGCACTGGGCCTGCCCCCAGTGGATCTCACTCTGCCCGGCCTCAATCTCCTTGAGCGGTCGCAGGGTGCTCTTGATCTCCTCCACGATCACCTGATCGGAAAGGCGGAAGAGTCCGTCGATGCGTCCGGCGATATTGAGGATAAAGTCGGGCTGCTCCACGCTGAGCTGCACCGGAACTTCGGCCTGGTATTCGGCCGGACGCTGGCGCTGGATGCGCTGGTGGGCGCGAATCCCCTCGACCGCGCCAACCGAACCCATGAATGCGGCGGTCAGGTCCCCACTGCGCAGGACATGTTCAACAAGGGCTCGGACAGAGATCGAAAAGGATGGTTTCAGTCTTCAGCCTTCTTTTCCTCGCACCGGTACGCCTGCAACGCCGCAGACGTATCGGTACTGTGCAGCCAGACGATGTGTGTGGCCCCCATCTGCAGCGCACGCTCCCTGGCTCTGTTCTCCATGGCCTTCCGCGCCATATAGGCGGAGAGATGATCTGCATTGGCTGTTTCCGAAACCATCCCCAGCTGTTGGCAGCCCTGTACGAGCGAGGCCTGGGTTTCAATCAGTTCGGGGTAGGCATTCTGAAATTGGGCACACCCGGTCAACCACACCATTGCAGAGAGCAGGGCGATGACAAGAGTGGATTTCATAACGTTCGATCTCCTGTAATATTTGGGCAGGGCAGCATCGCCTTTATGCCACTCCCAGCTTTGGGATGCAATTGGTATGCATCTGTGATAATACCATATCCGAAAACAGATCTTGCACCGGTCTCATCTGTTGTTACTGTCTAATGGATTTGAGAGAAAATTTCAAACCATTGAAATGGTCCATCAAGGAGGAAGATATGCAACTGCGTCAGTTAGGCCGCACGGAGATCCTCATCTCGCCTGTCATCATGGGAACCTGGCAGGCCGGCAAAGCAATGTGGACCGACATCGACGACAATGAAACGCGCAAGGCCATGCGGGCCGCGCTGGATGCAGGTATCAATACGTTCGATACGGCCGAGGTATATGGCAACGGCCACTCGGAACGGATCATCGCCGATGCCCTATCGGATGTGCGCGACCAGGTCGTGCTGGCATCCAAAGTGTTCTCCAACCACCTCAAATACGACCAAGTCATCGCCGCCTGCAACCGATCGTTGAAAAACCTGAAAAGCGACTACATCGACCTCTACCAGATCCATTGGCCTCCGGGGACATTCGGCCACCCGCAGGTGCCGCTTGAGGAGACCATGCGCGCCCTGAACGATCTCAAGGAGCAAGGTAAAATCCGCGCCATTGGCGTCTCCAACTTCAACCGCGAACAGATGGAGGAGGCCTCCCAGTACGGAACGATAGAGAGTCTTCAACCGCCCTACTCCCTCTTCTGGAGAAATCTTGAGAAGAAGGAGGCGCCCTACTGCGTGGAAAAAGGGATGAGCATTTGGGCCTATTCGCCCATGGCGCAGGGACTGCTCACCGGAAAATTCGGGCCTGATCATCAGTTTGCCAAAGGCGATCATCGCGCCGGCCATAGACTCTTTCAGCCTGATCATTTCAAACGGGTGCAACAGGCATTAGCCGAGCTGCGCCCCATCGCGGAAAAGTATGACGCCACCCTCGGACAACTGGCCCTGGCATGGGTGACCGCCCAACCTCACTGCTTCGCCATTGCCGGCGCACGCAATACCGAACAGGCGGTCCAGAACGCCGCCGCCGGCGACATCCAACTGGAGGTACCGGACCTGGAAGCCATGGACCGCATCGGGCGAACAGTAACAGACCATCTGGATGACAATCCGGTGCAGTGGCAGTGGTAGAGAGGCCCTCAAAATGAATCGCTCCTCCAGAAATTCCATCCTATGTCCCAGCTGCCGCAAACTGATCAGCGAAGACGAGCCCATATGCCCCTTCTGCGGCCTCCAAACACCCGGCTCGCGCTGGAAAAACAACCCACTGACCCGCGGATGGGGATCCGGGGACAAACTGATCCGAATCGTCATCTATACGAATATCGGAATGTACCTTCTGAGCTGGCTGCTCCACCCGCGGCTGACCGGAGGCGGTTTCAATCCCCTCAGGCTCTTTTCTCCCGATCAAAACAGCCTCGCCGTCTTGGGTGCCACCGGCACGTTGTTGATGAATTATGGCAATGGATGGTGGACACTGCTATCGGCCAACTATCTGCACGGGTCGATTCTGCATATCTTCTTCAATATGATGGCACTTTATCAAATCGGTCCGCTCATTGCGCAAATTTACGGCGCCTACCGCTTTTTCGCTATCTATACGCTGAGCGGCATATTGGGATTCTTGATCTCCTATTTTGCCGGCATACCGCTCACTATCGGCGCATCGGCAGCCCTGTGCGGACTCATCGGCGCCGCCCTTTACTACGGCAAGAGCCGGGGGGGGCTTTTCGGCCAGGCGATTTACAAGCAGGTTGGAGGATGGGCGCTGTTTATCATCCTGTTCGGCTTCATGGTGCCGGGCATCAACAACTGGGCCCACATCGGCGGCATGGCTGCCGGTGCGCTGTTCGGCCTGTTGCTGTCCTATAATGAACGCTCGCGCGAGACCCTTGTTCACCGAATGATCGCCGGCGGCTGCATGGTGGCGACCGCACTGGTGCTGATGTGGGGAATGTTCCGTGGAATAATCTTCTGGCTCAATTGATTGGCTTTACCCCCGCCGGCGTTATCGAAAACCGAATCGTATTTGGCCGAATCGTATTTGATAGCTAAATATCCGATGACGGGAGCATGCGATGCCCTCCGATGACGACCACAGAGCCGCGCGCAGACTGCGCCGCTGCATCCTGACAAACTTGTACACCTGGTTCCGCGAGGTGCCGCTGGCAGCCGTGGAGTTGCGGCACGTGGCAGAGACCTGCCATGCCGACGCCCTGGAGCTGAACTGGAATATCGTCTACCTGGAAAAGAAGGGATGGGTCTTGCTCTCACGCGACATCAACTGCCCGCCCTTTGTCTCTTGCGCCGTGGAGTTGACCGCTGCCGGCATCGATTTAGTGGAAGATCCCGAGCTGCTTGACACGCTGTTTCCTGCTGACGAGAAGATCAACTGACATCTTCGACTCCGACTGACCCGTTCATGATCGCCACTCGGAACCCGTTAGAACCGGTTGAAAAAAATCCGGACAAAAACAAGCAACCGCCAAAAAAGGAAAGGATGAAGGATATGGAATCGTTGGAACGCACACCTCTGTTCTCACGCCATGAAGCCCTGGGGGCCCAGATGGTGCCCTTTGGCGGTTGGGAGATGCCGGTCCAGTACCCCACCGGCATCCTCAAAGAGCATCTGGCCACCCGCGCCCGGGCCGGCCTGTTCGATGTCTCCCACATGGGACGCTTCATTGTGAAGGGCGACGAAGCCCTGCCGTTTCTCCAGCACGCCTTGACCAACAATGCGGCCGCCCTCGAAGCGGGCCAGAGCCAATACACCCTGATCCCGGCGCCGGACGGCAGCGCCATCGACGACGCCTACCTCTACCGCTTCTTCAGCGACCACTATCTGCTGGTGGTCAACGCCGCCAACCGCCGCAAAGACTGGCAGCACCTCAGAACCGTCGCCAAGCAGTTCAAGGCCGTCTCCCTGACCGATGCAACCAGCGAATTTGCCATGCTCAGTCTTCAGGGACCGAAAGCAAAAGCGATCCTGCAGTCACTCCTTCCGGGCGGCGTCCTGCCCGAACCGCAGCGCAACGAATTGAGCACCACCCGCTTCGGGGATCATGAGATGTGGCTGGCGCGAACCGGCTATACCGGTGAGCCGCTCTGCTTCGAACTCTTCTTCCCGGCCGGCCAATCCGAGACTGTCTGGGATCGCCTCGTCGACCAGGGCGCCCAACCGGTCGGCCTCGGGGCCCGTGACACCTTGCGCCTGGAAGCCGGCTTGCCGCTCTACGGCCATGAACTGGGCGACGATCCCCAGGGGAGTCCAATCCCCATCTTCGCCATTGCCCTGGCCCGCTTCGCGGTCAGTTTCTCACCACTCAAGGGAGAGTTTATCGGTAAAGCGCCGCTTCAGCGGCAGTTCCGGGCGCTGGCGGAGATAATGGAAGGCCGCTTCGAACGGCTGGCGGATCTGCCCTATCGTATACGCCCTATGGAGCTCATCGACAAAGGCATCGCCCGCGCCGGGGCGCCGGTCTTCGACCAGGGGGCGCCCATCGGACACATCACCAGCGGCACCATGGTGCCCTATTGGGTTTTCGAGGGAGAGGGCCTCGCGTCGGAACGCTCCGAGCAAAGCAACCGGCGGGCCATCGCCCTGGGCTATATCGACAGTCGCATCGAGGATGGCACCATCGTGACCGTCGATGTACGCGGCAAACGACTGCAGGCGGGGGTCATGCCCCATCTCCTGCGCAGCGAAGCGCCACCCCATGCACGCGCCATCACTTGGGAACAGTTCCGGAAGGGCCTGGAGGCGAAAAACGGGGCCTCGGCCGCTGCCGACGAGGCCCTTCAGTGGACCCTGCGCGCCCTGGAGAACCATACCTGGCGCCAGCGGCACTGCATCAACCTGATCCCCTCCGAGCAGACCCCGTCCCCACTCGTTCGCCTGCTCTCGATCAGCGACCCGGCGGGGCGCTACGCCGAACACAAACCGGTCAAAGCCTTTGCGGACGCCGACATCTTCTACTACCAGGGGACCGATTTCATCGCCGCCGTGGAGGAGGCCCTGGCCGAGCAGATGCGCCTCTACCTTGGCTGCCGCCAGATCGATGCACGTCCCATTTCCGGTCAGATGGCCAACATGGTGCTCTTCAGCGCCATGGTGGACCACCTCAACCGTACCGACCGCAAGAGCGAACAGCGCCGCATCCGCCGAGTGATGAATCACCATATCATCAAGGGCGGACACCTGAGCGCCCAGCCCATGGGGGCCCTGCGAGACTACGTAATGCGCGACCCGACCACCGAACGTCCGGCGGTAATCAACTTTCCGGTACTGGCGGACAACCCCTACAATGTGGACATCGATGCCTGCCGCGACCTGATGGAGCGCTATCGCCCGGAGCTGGTCATCCTCGGCAAGAGCATGACCCTGCACAAGGAGCCGGTGGCCGCCATGCGGCAGATAATCGACGACCTCCGACTCAATGCGATCCTGCACTACGACATGGCCCATGTGCTGGGCCTGTGCGGCCCCCACTTCCAGCAGCCGTTCGCCGAGGGAGCCGATTTGGTGACCGGTTCGACCCACAAAACCTTTTTCGGTACCCAGCGCGGTGTGGTCGCAGCCGACTTTGAACCGGACGACACCATCACCATGCCCCTTTGGGAGGCCATCCAGCGACGTGCCTTCCCCGGATCTGTCAGCAATCACCATCCGGGCACCCTCCTGGGGCTGCTGCTGGCCGCCATGGAGATGAACGCCTTCAAGGACCAATACCAACCCATGGTGATCAAAAACGCCAAAGCGCTTGCCCGCGCATTGAAAGCGAGCGGCCTGTCGGTGGCCGGCGATCCGGCCATCGATCACACCGAAACCCACCAGGTGATCGTTGAGGTGGGATACGCCCAGGGGGCTGACATCGCCCGTCGGCTGGAGGAGAACCATATCGTCTGTAACTTCCAGGCAACACCCGTAGAGGAGGGATTTACCGCTTCCGGGGCCCTGCGACTGGGAGTGGCCGAAATGACACGATTCGGCATGCAGCCGGAGGATTTCGAAACAGTGGCCCAACTCATGGCCGATGTCATTTTGCGCAATCAGGATGTGCGCGAGGCGGTCATTGAGCTGAGGAAGCGCTTTGTGGAGATGCAGTTCTGTTTTTGCGGAGCCGAGTTTGATGATGTGATCGAACGGCTGCATGCCATCACATGAACTCGGCCTCCATTTCATACACGCCCTGACACGCAAACAGGAGGTGCAATCATGCGTTTGGATGGTCATCGAATCGCCATTCTCGTGGCGGAAGGAGCTGAGGATCTCGAGTTTTATGTCCCCTATATGCGCTTGCTGGAAGAGGGGGCCGACGTGATAACGGCAGCATTGGAAGTCAAACCGTTACGCGGTAAAAACGGCCTGACGATTCAGCCCACCGCGACCATTGCATCGCTCAAGGAAGAGGAGTTGCTTGGCGTGGTCATCCCGGGGGGATGGGCACCCGACAAATTGCGCCGTCACAAAACGGTCACCGACCTGGTGCGCAACCTCGACCATGCCGGCAAAACCATCGGCATCATCTGCCACGGCGGGCTGGTTCCCATATCGGCGGACGTAGTGCGCGGCCACAGGGCAACCGGATCCCTCGGTATCAAAGACGACCTGGTCAATGCCGGCGCCACATGGGTCGACGAGCCGGCCTTCAGGGACGGGAACCAGGTATGGGGACGCGTGGTCGAAGACATACCGGCATTTTGCAGGCACCTGGTAGAAGCACTGACGGAAGCTGCCAGCCGCTGACCGAGCGGCGATCCCCTGCCCGATATGGCGACCACGATAACAAAATAGAGAGGATTTTCATTTGCTGCACATCTTTGTAGATGCCGATGCGTGCCCCGTCAAAAAGGAAGTGTACCGCGTCGCAAACCGCTATCGGCTCGATGTTACCCTGGTCGCCAACGCCTGGATGCGCATTCCGAATGAACCCTGGATCTCGCTGGAAGTGGTGACGGACGGATTCGATGCAGCCGATGATTGGATCGTTGAACATGTGCAACCGCATGACATCGTGGTCACCGCTGACATCCTGCTGGCAAGCCGATGCGTGAAGAAAGGCGCACGCGCCATCGGTCCGAGCGGAAAACCGTTCACGGAAGAGAATATCGGAGATGCCGTGGCGACGCGGGACCTGCTGTCAGAGCTTCGCGGTGCAGGAGAGATGACAGGGGGACCGCCACCGCTTCAAAAGAGGGACCGATCACGTTTTCTCCAAAAGCTCGACGAGGTGATACAATCCATCCGCCGCATGCATTGCTGAACCCCAAGAGGTCACCACCATGAAACCCAGAATAAAAATAGCGGCAGCCCAAACCCCAAGCGGCGGAGAAATGGCGCTTTTTCAACATGACCATGATTTCTCGATCATGGTCAATGGGCAGGAGCTTATGAACAGCCGTCAACACGGATCGGAAGTAGAACTGGCGCGCCTGGGGTGTGCGCACCTGGTTGGACGCAAAGCGCCCACCATTCTCATCGGTGGCTTGGGCATGGGGTACACCCTGCGCAAGGCGCTCGATATGCTCACCTCCGACGCCCGGGTGATCGTGAGTGAACTGTTAGGGAAGGTGGTTGAATGGAATCGTGCGTTTCTCGGGACACTGAACGACCACCCCCTGGAGGACAAGCGAGTGGAGATCGAGAGCGGTGATATCGTGGCCCTGATCTCGCGGACCAGGAGCAAATTTGATGCAATCCTGCTGGATATCGACAACGGCCCCAGAGCTCTGACCGATCCACGAAACAGTCGTTTGTACGGCCTCGAAGGCATTCACGCCTGCCGTCGCGCCATTCGGGGACAAGGGGGGCTGGCGGTGTGGTCGGTGGCGCCGAGCAAACAGTTCGAGAAAACATTGATGCGCTGCAGCTTCCACGTCCGTCGCTATCGGGTGTCTGCTGGAAAGGGAGTAAAGGCACAGTCACGCTTTGTCTGGGTGGCATCCGAAAATAGAGATATCCTGCCCCATGGCGGCGGTGAACCGCACCTTCCAATTAACAAAGACGGTAAAGGGAGCCGTCCCCGGAGCCGCCATAAGAGAAAATGGTAACCCGGAAGAAGATTACTGCAGATGTCCTTCCGGCGGAAAGCCGGGATCCAGATGGTGAATGGATCCCGGATATAAGCCCTCTACCAGTTCTCGGCCAATAACTCGAAATACCCCTGGGGCATGACACAGGCCGGGCACCTTTCCGGTGCTTCGGTACCGGTATGCAGGTAGCCGCAATTTCTGCAGCGCCACACCGTTTCCGTCTTTCGGACAAAGGCGCGTTCGGCCAACAGGTTGGCAGCCAGATCGCGATATCGCTTTTCATGCTGGCGTTCGGAAACACTGATAGCGTCCCACGTGTCAGCTGCTCGCTCAAAGCCTTCGTCACGTGCCGTTTGTGCAAAACCGGGATAAAGCTGGCTATGCTCGAATCGTTCGCCGTCTGCCGCCGCCACCAGGTTGTCGTGGGTCTCATTGATCACACCGGATGGAAAGCTGCCGGTGATCTCGAGCTCCCCGCCGTTGAAGAACTTGAAAAATCGCAAGGCATGTTCACACTCCTGGTCGGCAGTCTCCTCGAAGATGTCCGCAATCTGAACAAATCCCTCTTCAAAGGCCTGGCGTGCAAAATAGGTGTAGCGGTTGCGGGCCTGGGACTCGCCCGCAAACGAGAGCATCAGATTGCGGGCGGTTTGGCTGTCGCGGAATTTCCCCATGGGTGCCCTCCTTTGGCCTATCCTAAGGCAACTGCTTTGGGACTACTCTTCGATTTCGATGGCATCAGCACCGCACTCTTCGGCCGCCTGGCGTACAACATCCTCATATTTTTCCGGAATCACATCAAACTGAACCACTGAAAGAAGCTGGTCCTCATCATACTGGAACACTTCGGGGCACAATTTGTTGCAGTTGCGATCTCCCATGCATTGGCTGGTAACTTTGGCTTTCATGAATTCCTCCTATTATGGTTGCTGTATTGACTGCATGACAAGACAGTTCGGTACTTGATCAACGCAATCGAAATCAAAAGACGGACTCAGTATAGTTTCGCTAATAACAGCTTGTCAAACATAGGATTGTGCGAACAACAAAAGGGTAAGTGAGTTGAGCATTTATTCAGCCATCATCTGCTAAAATTGCATTCCTTTCTCCGCCAGATGTGAAAGGGAAATGATTGTATCAAAAAAATCAACGGGTCGATCCACCCAATAAAGGGCATCGAATAATGTATATTTCACCACAGCGAACACAAAGCGCACATGGCATGGCTAATCTTTGGCTTTCTTCTTTTTCATCATTGATTCAAAGGATTCAGGAAAGGGAGATAATCGTCGTAATACGATTTTTTCAATACCTCGAATGCTTGCGGGATTTGTGGGTTTGTAAGTTTCTGGCTAAGATAGCCTAGGTTCCGAAAATGCGCTTCGGTTCTAATTTGGAGGGCCTTAATTTTTGCGGCCGATTTTGCACCAAGCGGGGCTTTTGACAACATTGTAGCTGAAAGGATCGACATCTCGGGTCCAGCTCTATTTCGCAATGCCAATGTTTCGTACTTCAATGATGAGTATCGACTAATGGTACCATCGGCGTCACTGATTTCATTGGAAATAGCAACGAGAAGCGATTCAATGCGGTGGATGTAAGCCGTCATCGCGGAAAACCAATCCTCTGCCAATGCCTGCTTTCGATTCGCTTTGGGGACCTCCAAGTCTGAAGATGTTTCTTGCCTGAGTTTTGCAACCTCCGGTGTAAATTGAAGGATTTTCTCAATCGCGTTTTTAATGATATCCGTCTGCTGGACGTCAGCCAATTTGGCGAGCGCAGTTGATAGTGCCTTGTCACCCTCTGCACGGCGATCAAGTAAGTTATTAAACCGGCAATTAAATAGGCCAACCTTTGTCATCCCGGACTCGATCCGGGATCCAGAAACGGCCTGGATAGCGCTGACGCTTCACTTCGTTCCCGGCCTGCGCCGGAATGACGATTGCTAAGGTAATTAATTAATTGCCGGGTTAATAGCATATGAAACAACAATTAGCGTCATTCCGGGCTTGACCCGGGGCACGTAGTGAAGCGTCAGCGCTATCCAGTGTTTCCAAACATTCCTGGATGCCGGATCAAGTCCGGCATGACGCTGCGGCATTTTTTACATGGCCATCATTCTCTTTATGCCAATAGGGAATTTCGGCCTGAAAGGCCTGTATTTGGCCAACTTAATCATCATAGAGAACCGGGTTCTTTTATTTCTCTTCGAGCCCGTAAACCTGCCTTGGAGCCAGATACTCCGGGAACCTGTCGACAAGCGTGCGACGGATGATATAGCAAAAGTGGCATTCATCAACGTACTCTTTCTCGAGGGTCAGACCGTATTGCTTTGCCAACAGAGCAGGACCACCTTCGATAAGAGGACCACATATCGGGTGCTAATCGGCTGCGCGGCTTTTTGCGTCAGCTGAATTAGCATTGTTAGCCGATTCGTTTTTTATACCTTTAATTACAACAAAAGAGCCTCTCCCGAAGCCTTCCAGAATGGTATTGGGAATTTTCCCAGGGATAAGGGTTTGCAAAACATTCGATATCACAAAGCCCGATTCTTTAAGATAGCTTAGCACCTCTGACGCTGTGAAAAAGGTGGCATCCTTGTAAAATCTGCTACTCTCTTTTTTTTCAGAATATTTTGTACCAAGCTCGCTACCTTTGTCTATAAATCCAACAATAATGAATCCGTCGGTTTTTAATACCCGGAAAGCCTCTTTTAAAGATTTGGCGACATCGTCAACAAAGCAGATGGTCGTTACCATCATCACAAAATCGAACCTGCCATCAGAAAAGGGCAAATCTTCTGCAACACCTGAATGAACCTCGATGCCTTGTAATCTAGCTTTGTGTGCCATTTTTTCTGAGGGTTCAACTCCGACCTTGATCCTCAGCGGCACAGCGAATCTCCCTGAGCCAACACCTACTTCCATGCCCTCCGCTCCGGCGGAATGGATAAGCTGGCGGATTGCTTCTAATTCAGCAGCATAGAGATCAGGGTGATTATTGAACCACTGGTCATATTCGTTGCTGAATTTTTCGAATGATTCAATTTTGGGCATGATCAACTCCAATAAACTCATCATGGAGCGGCTAACGACGCATGTCTGGGACGGCATGCAGCGGCCCTGAGGACAAAAAGCACAACGCTGAAAAAGAGATCAAATATAGAATGGCGACAGATGGAAGCAGCCGAAACGAAATATAAGTGTACCGTTGATTTACATTTTTGAGGTGCCTCCACCAGGAGTTTACTTCTCCTTCATCAACAACCACACCCCGTCGAACCGAAATTTTACGATGTCGTCAGGAGTGCTATTTGACCGAAATCGTTTTTTTGGCCAAGACTTTTTTCCCCTCGCCGAGAATATAGCGGACTTCATAGGTGCCGGGCTTTTTGGGCGTTTTGATCACGGCCGGATTACCTCGTTTGGTGTATCCATAGGTTAACCGACCTCCCGGTGCCTCATCGGGCCGGGAAATGGTAATCTGATCCGAATCATATCCCGGGCCCTGCCATGGAATCTTGATTTGCGAGTTCACGCCGGCTGTGGCTGGTGGATTGATCTCGGCAGTGACCGGTTGGATCTCGATGGAGGTACTGGCCAGCACCTTTTTGCCCTGGCTCATGAGATAGATCACGTCATAGGTTCCCGGATCGGACGGCATGCGCAGCTGCAGTGGCGATCCTTTTTGGGTGTAGGTGTATTTGATACGCTGGTCGGCCCCCTTACCGGGTGGAACGACAGCGATGTAGTCCATCTGGTTGTTCGGTCCCCGCCAGGTGACATCGATCAACGAGGCCGCGGCAGCCGTCGCCGGCGCCTGGACCGATGCGCCGACCGATTGGATCTCGATGGCGGTACGGGCCAGCACCTTTTTGCCTTGGCTCATGAGGTAGATCACGTCATAAGTTCCGGGATCGGACGGAGTGCGCAGTTGCAGCGGCGAGCCTTTCTGGGTCTGGGTGTATTTGATACGCCGGTCGGCCCCCTGACCGGGCGGAACGATAGCGATATAGTCCCCCCGGTTGTTCGGTCCCTGCCAGGTGACATCGATCAACGAGGCCACATCGGCCGTCGCCGGCGCCTTAACGGAGGCGGATGTCGCCTGGATCTCTATGGTCGTCCGGGCCAATACTTCTTTGCTTTTTCCCAATATGTAGCGCAGCTCATAGGTGCCGGGGTCCGAAGGTGCTTGCAGTTTAAGGGGCGAGCCCTTTCGCGTATAGGTATAATAGATACGATGGTGCCCATCGGTGCCCGGTTGAGCGATGGCGATATAGTCACCGGTGTAGTCCGGCCCGTGCCAGGTGACTTCGATATCAACGGCCACCCGGGCAGCGGCGGGTGCCTTTACACTGGCTTTAACCGGTGTTGCCTTCAAATCGGCCCGACCAATTATTTTGCGGCTATGGCCGTGCTTATAGCGCA
This sequence comes from uncultured Desulfatitalea sp., assembly GCA_963668675.2. Classification (GTDB taxonomy): domain Bacteria; phylum Desulfobacterota; class Desulfobacteria; order Desulfobacterales; family Desulfosarcinaceae; genus Desulfatitalea. Next base: position 1,621,313 of record CAXXMB010000001.1, read on the forward strand.
GTTCATAGTCGCCCACGACTCCCGGCGCCGTCAATTTTGCAGGGTTGCCTCGCTTCGTATAGGCATAATCGACATACCGAATGTTTCGCTCGCCTTTTTTGACGACGGCAATGAGGTCGCCTCGGCTGTTGGGCCCCTCCCATGTGACGGTGAAGGCCGACCCCACCGGCACGCTGGCCGGCCCTTTCAACACGGCGGTCCCTGGATCTTCGACCACCGGCGCAGGAGGCGCCTTGACCTCTTCGACGGTTTTGAAAAGTGCATCCCGCAGGGATCCGGCATCTGAAGCCGCCAGAAACAGACCGCCGGTTTTATCGGCCATACAGCGCAACTGCTCCTGATCATCCTTGCTGATGTCGAAACCGATCACATGCACCGTAAAATCCGCTCCGCTCATGGCCAGTTTGGCGGATAGCTCACAGGGATCGATGTCGCACGTCTCCAGACCGTCACTGACCAAAATGACCGTAGCCCGCTCCTTGGTATATTGCAGCGCCTCGGCTGCCCGCTTGACCGACTCGCTAAGGGGGGTCTTGCCCTTAGGGCTGATGGCGGCCACTTTCGCTTTCATAGCTGCGGCATTGTGCTTGCCCACGGGAATCATCATCTCAATATCTTTGCAGTCACCCTTACGGCGATGGCCATACACGGTCAGTCCGGTTTGAAAGTCGGCCGGTATGGCATCGATGAGATCGCTTATGACCTCTTTGGCAATTTCGATCTTGGCCTTACCTTTGATCTGGCCCCACATGGAACCGGAGGCATCCAACACCAGGACCATGCGTGATGCACTGCCGTCTTTAGGCGAAGATGCGGCTGCCTTTCCGGCGCTTGCTGCAGAACTGATTTTCGAGCTGCTTGCTCCCGCTCCCGATGATGCCGGGGCCGACGCCGCCTTCCCCGGCAGGCTGCTCGAAAACGGTTCATCCAGCAGGATATGCGCAGTGGTCGCAGATTGATATTCTGCTCGACAGACCACTTTGATTTTGCCGTAATCCATCATGATATCCAGATCGTTCAGTTTGTCCTGATCCGTGTACGAGAACTCCCGGCTTTGACCGGCGGGAATTCTGAGCTCATGTTTTTTGCCGGCGGCTTTGAATCGAACTCCGGCAGCCGGATCGGATAGGGCATACAACCGGACCTGATATCGGCGATATCCGCGAGGAGCGCCCCAACTGCTGCCTTGGCCTTTTTTCTTGGTGTAGACGTTTTGGATCGCCTGGACCTGGGGTAGTTTTCCGATCACGGTGACGGTCACCGAAACGCCACCCTGAACGGCACCGATGCTGAGCCCGTCGACTCCGGAAGCGGGATCTTCCTTTACATTATTCTCTCCCGAATAGGTGCACTGCGCCTTGGTCTTTAATGCCGTCTGGCCTTTGTAAGGCACTGCGAACCAGGAAGCGGCGCCCGATGACCCGAATGGTCGGGCTTTGATCCGTATCTTTGTTCCGGGCGTCAGAACGATATTCCAGGTATCTCCCTCAGAGAGCAAAGCCCGCAATTCAGATTTGCGCGGACGATTTTTTTTATAGGCGGCCATCTTGGCGGCCACCGCTGGATCGGCCTCGATGAGCGCCTGGACCTGTTCTTCCGTTTTCAACGTATACCCGGCCGGAACTTGTAACTGTTTTTTTGGAATTGGCCTCTTTTCGATATTCTTCAACTGAACGTAGTAATCCTCTTTCAATAGCTGTTCAATTTTGATGGGAAACCCCAGTTCAGAGGCGATCCAGCGATGCAGAATCCCAGACCCCTGGTGGTGAATCAACTGCCGCTCACAATTGAACCCCTGGACGGTCACCATGCCCTCCTTTTTGACTGCGTACTGCTTGACCGTTACCTCGGCAGACTGGAAGGGGTCGTTCATGACGCTCATAAAGCTGTCGGACGGCATCTCCACATAGGCCTTGTATGACGGCAGCACCACCTGGGTCGTTCCGGGTTTGGCACCGACAATGATATAAAGGTCCGGCCCATTAGGTTGTTCCATCTCCAATCGGTAGGTGCCGCTTTTGACCCAAATGCGCCCCTGCCGCACTGTCACTTCCCGGCTTTGTTCCACATCGGCCTGGAATTCGGACGCCATGGCAATGGTTGTAAAAGAGAGGATGAAGCATAACGCTGCAAGCAGTGGCAGCCGGATATTCTTTCTCATAATGAACTCCTTTATACAGATCTTATAATTCACCCAAAAAATTTACTCTCACTTACCGATTTGCTTTCCGAAAAGCCTGGTCGTCATCGTCATCCCGCCGGCACCGGCAGAGGCACTGGGCACCGGGGTCTTTGTGCCAGAACATTGGGTGGTGATTTTAGGCGGCATGCCGCCGGGCATGCCCACCATCACCATCCTGGCAGTAATTTACAGGTGCGACGATTATAAAAACCCCTAAAATAAGAAATGCGAAAAAGAATGGAGCTAAATAGAGCTTGTTTATTATTAATTGAATAGACACCTTTTGTCAAAATATCCGTATATGCCCTCATTATGTTTAAAAAAGCATACACAATAGTTTTGAGACATAATGCATTCCTCAGTGGCGATGGAACCGATTCCACTGAAGAAAGTGGTGAAGCTATTTTATATAGTCACTGAGGACTATCCTTTTTTATCTCACTGAAAATCTGTGGTCTCTTTGCTGACCATGGTTGTGCCTTTTCCAACTGACCGGCAAGCCTCAGTAATTTTGCATCACTACCAAAACGCCCGGTAAACTGGACGCCACAGGGTAGCCCATCCTTTGACCAGTAGAGGGGAACGGACATAGCAGGCTGTCCAGTGATATTGGCAATAAGGGTGAACGGCATCTGACCTTTCATGGTATTTTGAATAAGTTCTACCAATATGGAATATGTCAGCTTCCTGCTGCTCAGAATCAATTTGCCGACAAACGATGAGATTAATTTCATCGAGAACCGGTCTTTACTGCCGGGCTTTTGGGAGCCGACGGGTACAGGGGGCTCGCCCAAGGTCGGGGTAAGCACCATGTCATATGTATTCAGCATCTGATCCATAATTACCCCGAGTTGCCTCCATCTGCGTTTTGCCTTCACAAAATCAAGTGCCTTCAACTGCTTACCTATGCTGTACATTGCAAAATTGGATAATTCCAGATTGCTTTTCACCATCGAGCTTCCGTATTTCTGGATAAGCTTGTTCACAAGTGCGGCTTCATTACCAAGAAGGACAATCAACCAATTCAAGGCAGCTTCCTCCTCCAGATAATCAGGGGCATCTTCTTCAACGATATGACCTAATCTGTCAAGCAAGGTGCATGTCTGTTCAACAGCCTTTCTGCATTCCGGATGTACATTCTTCCCATATGCAGGTCTCATATGAAAAGCTATTTTCAGCCTTCCCGGTTCAGTATTTACTTCTTCGATAAATGGTCTTTCTTTCTCAACAATGCCGTAAGGTGCCCCATATTCAAAACCTGACACGGCATCGAGTATCGCAGCTGAGTCACGAACCGACCGTGAAACGACATGGCTGTGGGACATACCATCCCATTCTTCATCAAAATCAGGGCCTATTGGATTACGACCCCGGCTCGGTTTGAAACCGAATAATCCACAATAGGATGCCGGAACACGAATTGATCCCCCCTCATCTGTAGCTGATGCGAGAGGAACAATACCTGCAGCTACTGCTGATGCGGAACCGCCGCTTGAACCGCCACATGAATAATCAATATTCCAGGGATTCCGCGTTGGTCCGAATGCTTCAGGTTCAGTGATGTAGGCAAGTTTGAACTCAGGTGTATTTGTTTTTCCAAGGATGATCAAGCCGGCATCCCTGAAGCGTCTTACAATTTCCGCATCATAATCGGGCATGTGATGTCTGAGCAATGCACTGCCTGAACTCATAGCAAAGCCCTTCAGGGCGTGGTGGACATCTTTCAATAAGAAAGGGACGCCGCTAAATAAAGCATCTTTCTTTGGATTTTTAGCCTGTTCTCTTGCAAAGTCATACATCCTTGTTGTGATCGCATTGAGTCGGGGGTTGATGTTTTCAGCACGACGAATAGCCTCTTCACATATTTCTATGCTACTGACATCCCCGTCTTTAACAAGTTTGGCCAAACCGACACCATCATATCGCTCATACTCGGCAAATGAAGCCATGCTGATTCCTCCCTATGGAGACCGCCAAATGTTCTGTTTCACCGGGAACAGCGATCTGTCCGCCATCCGGTGCAAACGGTGGTTCTGCTCTTTTCTAGTATTTAGAACTTGATGACACTTGTGCCTGTAATTTGATTCTACAGATTTATCCAGCACTTAAGAGCAGATAAACATGTAATATGGAAACCCTTTTGCCCTGAAAATATTCTTTCCACATATCTTTGATCTCTATTTGCCGCAGCAACCATAAAGAGACATGTGTCCATCATTGGTAATTTTGATGGTAAATTTGTGGCTCGGAGAGCAACCATTAGGAGTGTATTCTACTGAATAAATGGTTCTGTTCACGACAATGGAGACCTTGACCGCCTCCACAAGTGCTTTCCAGTCGACCTCTGCGCTACCTTTTTTCTTAAAACTATCGAACTTTACCCATTGCCTGACTCCATTATCTCTGACATAGCTTTCGATGTTGCGAAGGGACTCAATGAACTTAGCCTTTGAAGATATAACGATGTCTAACTTAAGACGGTGCTCAGGCCCACAGTTGGGCGAGGCCCCCTTGGGAGGCGCGCCAAAAGGATCTCCAGACGCAAGTGCCTGGTGCGTGGTAAATGTCATTACTAACGATAGTGTCAGGGCCACACTTAATAAAATGTATTTTTTTTGAAAAATATACAACAACTCAATCCCCAAGAAGAGCATCGAACTGTGCCGCCCGGCTTTTTGGGTCGGCACCAGTGCGTGGTTAAACGGCTCGGTTCTATTCTTTGTCAAAACTATCCACCACTATTGCTCCCATGGAGGCCGGCATTGTGATAACAATTATCCGCTTAAAAGAGGTTATTGGATCGCTTATTAATGGAAGCTTATCCAAACACAACAGAACCAGACAAACAACCAGAGCTGTCATTAAGTAAGCAACAATAATGCGAAAAATAAATACAGCTGAACGAGCCTTAATGTCTTTTTGAAACACACTTTGATAAGTGAAAATCCCAAGAAACAGTGCTGACAAAGTAAACAACATCATTAAATTGAGGAAAGGCAACGTTCGGCTTAAACGCCAAGCTTCTTCTGAAAAAGATATTGGCACAGCAAGTGCAAAAGCTCCGACAAACACCTGACTTGCATCTTCCATATTAAAGCTGAATTTCATTTTTTCCTCTTCGTGCCTACTGCCGTTTAACAATTTAATCAGCGGCCCGGCCGTTTTGGGTCCGTTGAATTTGCATGTTCGGCAACTCTTTGTTCAAAGATATCAGATACAAGACCCATAGTTTTGGCCCGTTCCATCCATTGCTTCCGTGCCAGAGCCCGCATGTTTTCAACATTGTCTGTTTCATCCATGATTTCCATACCCATAAGAGTTTCAATTAAATCTTCTAAAGTCACAAGACCGTCCGTCCCCCCATGTTCATTAACGACTATGGCAATATGCTTACGGTCCTTAAGAAAACGTTCCAATAAAGAGGTCAACGATACCGATTCCGGAACCGGAAGTATTTCACGTTTCAGTGTCTTTAATTGACCATCTCCTCGCTTCTGAGCAGTCAGGATCAAAACATCATCTTTAAGAACAAAACCTGTTATATCGTCGATGTCCGTCTTGTAAACGGGGAGGCGCGAGAATGGCGCTTGAACCACTTGCTTTAATGAATCGATTATTTTCATGTCCTCGGGGAGTGCTGAAATTACAGTGCGCGGCGTCATGATATCGGCTACTTTTAGTGACTCGAATCGAAGTAGGTTTTGAATAATCCTTGATTCCTTGCTGCCAATTTCTCCGGTCTTTACACCGACCGATGCCATGGCGATAAATTCATCTTTGGTGAAAAGGTTCAGGTCCTTTCCACGCGAAATAGACCTGGTTGTTCTTTCCGAAATCCATACAATTGGATAAAGAACCACAATCAGAGTGCTTACAAAGATTGAAATTGGCCCTGCGAGTTTGGACCAGTAGACGGCTCCTATGGTTTTAGGAACGATTTCGGAAAGAAAAAGGATCAAAAGCGTCATGACAGCCGAAAATAGGCCAAACCATGCGCTGCCAAATACGACCGTCGCTTTGGCCCCAGCACCGATCGCGCCAACCGTATGCGCTATAGTGTTTAGTGTCAAAATGGCCGCAAGTGATCGGTCCACATTATCTTGTCTCAGCCGTTTCAAAAGTGCCGCATGGTTAGGCCGCTTTTCTTTCTGTCCTTCGATATATGAAGGCGTAATGCTTAAGAGTACCGATTCCGCCACTGAACAGAGAAACGAAAAGACCAATGCCAGCAGAACATAGATAATCAACAGCAGACCATCAGCGCTCGTATCTTCAAAGCTTCTTTCCTGTGAGCCTTCTACGCCAAAGGCATGAGCCGAGATAGCCAGCGCCAGTGACAATACGGGGGCTGAAGTCCAGCTTAACCATTTTAATGACGATCTCATAGGAATTGTGTGTTTCCATATTGCGTGACCGAACGCCCACCATCGCAGGTAAGCAGGGTTTGCGTACTTCGCAGATGAGAGTTCAACACTAAAATATGCCAAAACTAAAGCGGCCCGCCCCTACGAATCCTGTGTATGGTGAGGTTATGGGCTCGCTGCTATTGATGTGCTGAATATTCATCCAGAAGTCGGCGTATCATTTTTTGATACTGAGTATTATATTTCTTTGCTTCCTTTTTAAAAAAATCAATGCTCGTTTTGCTCAGAGAAATCGTAACCTTGACGGTTTCGTCTTTCAATGCAAGTTCTTCAGGTGAAGGAAGAAAATCGGAAATGACCTTAACCTTTCCAATAGGCTCATCCGTGTATTTTATTTTGGCTGTCATATATCTTTTTTCCTTTCCGCCAATATCCGGCGCCGATAATTCTGATTTTGTTTTTTCTGTAGGTAAACCTAACTGTCATAATTCCGCCAGAGACACGACCAAGGCAATAAAATTGTTTTTCATCGTCGCTGTGCTCAAGATCCTCCAGAATGACACGGTTATGATCCAAAAAAGCAAGTTGTGCCAAGCCAAAAGAAACGCCATGTTTTTCTTGATTAATCTCGTCTTTATTGGAATCCCACTCAAAATCAGATCGTTTTTTCATAGATTTACAATATGTTTAGAAAGGAACTATGTCAATATAAATATATGGCTATTTATATGGCTTCATCACCCATAACGACAGACTTCACGGGGAACGGCGCTCTTTGCCGCGATTCCGTGCAAGCCTATGTTGGGTCACCCCATTTGTATTGACAACCCACCGTTCGTTATGTACAGTTTGTTGTACATGAAACGTAAAACGGAGGTCAGCCATGAAAGCCATATCATATACATCAGCGCGACAAAATCTTGCTAAAACCATGGAGCAAGTTTGTCAGGATCATGCACCGATAATAATTACACGAAAGACGCATGATTCAGTGGTCATAATGTCCCTTGAGGACTACACGGCGCTACAAGAAACAGCCTACCTTTTACGTTCGCCTAAAAATACCAGGCGTTTGATCGAATCCATTGCCCAGCTTGAAAATGGAAAGGGCACCGAAAGGGAGCTTATCGATTGAAACTAATTTTTTCTGATAATGCATGGGAGGACTACCTTTATTGGCAAAAAACCGATAAAAAAATGCTCCGTCGAATCAACACACTGATCAAAAACATTAAGCGCAATCCTTTTGAAGGAATCGGAAAACCTGAGCCACTTAAACATGCACTTTCGGGATACTGGTCTCGCCGTATAAATGATGAACATAGAATCGTATACAAAGTTTTGGACGATGCTATCCTATTAGCTCAACTTCGTTATCAGTATTGATTTCTGCCTTATCAAGAAACCCAACGTCCGCCTCACATGCCGCAAAATGAATGCGGACTATGGGCAAAGTGCGTTTAATGATGAAGACGATTTACTCAAGGCCGCCCCCCTTTTGCGATCCTGTGCAGCCGATGGTTGTGCGAAACCAGCGATGTTGTGAAAAACGAACCTTTTCACCCAAAAGAATACCTTCTATCTACCCAGTAATTCCAATCCGAAACAGCCTCTTCTGTTTCACAGTCTCCATGAACGAGCTTTAATTGACTAAGAGGAACTGCCAATCCATCTTTTTCCCACGTAATCATGACAAACATTTCATGGATATATTCATTTTCAGGTGTCATTGCATAAGGTTCAATTTCATCACCAACTCTCAATGGCGAAATAGCTCTTTTTGATCTACATGTTGCGATGAATGGAAAAGTTTATGGTTTCAGATAGATAATAAAACCACCCAACAGCCTGTTCTTCAGCGCCATAAGCATCTACAATTATTTCATTAACAATCCGTTCTTCGCGTTTATTATCTTTTTTTCTATTTTTGGACATTATAGAAATATCTTTCTGTTTTTTTCTCGGACAACGTTATACTCACTGGCGCTTGGAACAAGCGGCCGGTGCAGCGCCTTGTTGGGCGCCGATTTCGATCAATGCTTCACGAAATTGATGAGCTTTGTTTGTATTGAATCGGAATTCAATTAAACCATTCCAACCTTCTCGAAAGTCTGATGACTCGAACGAAAGACGCAATTTCTCTTCTTTTAGAATGTCGACATACAGATTTTCTATCTTCGGGTCTTCGACAAAAATGTTGATCTGACGTTTCCCGTATGTGTAGCAAATCACTCTCTCTTTGGTTACCACGAGACAACCAGAAAAACCCTCTGAACGATGACGATACCGTTTCCCCGGTCCATTGACATGCTTTGCGATGAAACATCCACCCATTCCTTCATCAGAGACAACAATACCCTCCTGTTCAAGCCGTGTGAGCGATTTCTTAGGGACAGAGCCAAGTCCAAATAATCGATACAAAAACGTCTTTTTCATCTGTATCCTTTTTTCGCCCAACGGTTCATGATAACCGGCGGCGACGAGAAGTTTTGGCCACCACCGATACATAAGATTTTGCTTTTCAATTTAGTGAAGACGTATTTTCCGTCCAATTGATTGTATGGTTAGGCATTTTATTGGTATTCATTTCATCGGAAATATGGATTCGTCGACGAACACAGCCGGCACTTCCCAAGGATGATTAGGAAATACTGCATTCTCGATCAGATGTTGCAAGCGTTGCGGATCCCTTGGTATGCAAAATTCCAGACGAACACTCTCAATACTTATGCGCTCACCAATTACCCCAGCCGTTGGTTTTGCTCCGAAGTTGGGGCGAAACTGTTCCTTACTGCCAGGACTAGACCACATTACCTGTTCGTATGCTCCAATGTCCAACGGATCCGAAGCACAAATTGCAGCCTTCAATTCATCCAGATGATCCGGCGGAACGAAAATAGTAACTCTGTATATTTCAATCAGTTCCATGAGTGTATTTCGATGCCTAACGCTCGCCATAACCGGCAGTGAAAAGCGGGGCGACGAAGGCGCACCACTTTTCACTTTCCGAGTTGATGGCGTTGTTGGGCGAAGATTTGCACATGGGTTCACACTTAAGCTCTCAGTGACTCACCGATCCCCTGCCGATATGGTGTTGGTTGTTGGCCCAGCGCGGATTCAATCTTGCTGCTGTCAAAGCGATAGTCATATTCAAACTGATACATCATTTCCTCATTTTCGCGAAGCACTGGCATAAAGATGCCCATGAGTTTCAACATCCAACTTGGTGCAACTTGCAGCTTAAAGGGCCGTCCTGCCAGGACGCATGCCAAACTCACGAAGTCCTTTCCCGTTAGTGGTTCCTTGGTGGTTGGCAGGTGCCACGTCTGGCCGTATGCATCCGATGATCGACCAAGCATAGCCACTGCACGACCAGCGTCTGGTGTAAACGTAAAGGTGTGTACAGTATTCGGATTGCCTATCCATTGAGGTGTTTTTCTCGACTTTAGGCGATCAAACACAGTCGCGTGCGGAAAGCTTTGTATAGCGCCGGGACCGTAGAAATCGGCCGAACGCACGATCATCGCCTGTAGATTGCCACTTCGCATTTCGTCGAGCAACATTGTTGCAATCTTCGCCCTGACCTCTCCTTTCTTGCTGATTGGGTTAAATGGTGTGTGTTCGGTCATCACGCCATCCACTCGTCCATAGGCATAAACGTTGTCGAAAAACACAAGACACGCTCCATGCTGCTTGCAGGCGTCGATTGCGTTACGCATCACGCGCGGCCATTGCTCTTGCCACACAGCGGCGTTGTACTTCAAACCTGCTACCAAGTAAACCACCTCGCTACCGGACACCGCATTTACGGTTGCTTGAACGTCCAATAGGTCGGCGACAAATGTCTCGTCGGTCGGGTTCACCTTTCTAGGAGTCCGGCTCACCTGCCGAATGTTCTGTCTAAATTCGGCAAGTGCTCGCGAAAGCTCTTGAGCGATAACACCATTTGCGCCAAGTATCGTATGCATAGCTATTCTCACAAATTGAAACCGCAAGTGGCCCAACACCGCTGCTCTCGGGCGCGAAGAATGAGCGTCCAGAGCAGCAGCTGGTTATACAACTGATATGCCTGAAAGAATATGCAATAAGCTGAATCTCGAATGGTTATAAATCGCTATCGCCCACCCGTACCCCTTCCTGAAACACCTCTACCTGCAAGAGGATTGTATAATTTTATAATTGCAAATTTCATAACATCCAAGGTCTGCATTTCTAAAATAATATTCATCAAAGTGCTACTTCCTTCTTCAGGAAGTACGCAAGCATTGTTAGCGTCAAAGGTTAAACTCTCAAATCCCTTAATCAATTTTTTTTGGTCCTTTTTAGTCATGCCTACCTGAACTGCTTTTTTGCCATCTATTTCTTGAACCTGGTCTGCCAATCCGACAGCTTCAATTTTTTTGAGCTGTTCGTCATCCAAAAATACATTAATGTAAAAATCTGCCATAATAAACCTCCTTCAAAAAAATTAAATAGTATTAATTATAAGTATAACGATTGGGATATCCGGCCGACCGTGTAAACAACGACGTTCTTGCTCACAGATAAATAGAAATTCGTCAGGTGATGATCAGTAATTGCAAAGCTTCCAGGTCGGTCCAACGCCGCCCATAACCCGCAGCCGAAAGCGGAGCGACGAAAGTTCGTAGCTTTTGGCTGTCGGAGTTGATGGGCTTGTTAGCCATTTTTTTGATCGTTAGCGGCAGGCTGATACCGCTCCTGAATTCGCTTGGTGGCCTCTGCCAGTGGCTCCAGCCCCATATCCTGGCGCAGAACATCTACTTTGTTAGGCTCTGCGATTGGCAACGGAAATGCAGTCCCGTTCTCATCGAAGTCATGCTGCGTACCGTAGATTTGCGGCCTATCCGCCATGGTTAGCACCCGGTCTTGCAGATACGCCAAGCACCAGCCTTCCGCTTCATTATTCTTTACTGCTTCTTTCAGCAACGGCAAAGCTCTTTCCATAAACTCAGTGTCCAAAACCGCGTGTTGAGCAATTAGCCATGCAGCCTTGGCGCCATCCTTCCCGACCAAGCTGATACCCGGCCAGCCGTATTGGCCCACGATCTCCTTGATCCGGACGTTGTTTCGCTCATTCACGGCACGCATTCGCGGATGGTATTCCTGTTCCTGCAACTCGCCCGCGTCAATGAGCTCCCGCAGGGTCTGCTGATCTTCTTCCTGCATGGAAAGTAGTTCTTGACGCAACTGATGGTTCATCTCCGTGAGTTCCCTTGGCTAAAGACACGCCTCACCTGCCGGAAGGAGAGTGCAGGGGGTGCAAATGGTAAAGTATTTGTTAAGCGCCTAACTCTGAAAAAGCTGGGGTGGCCCGCCCCTTCCGGTCAGAGTGAAGGCGAAGGTTCTGTGCTCTGTGGACTCCAGTTAAAAGAAAGCTTACGATTCGATTGCACGCAGTCCCGCAAATAAAGATTTATTAAGTTTTGATATGGAACTCCGGTTTCCTCAGCCAAGTTTTTAAAATAATCTATAATATCGACACCCATTCTGATGGTTACCTGTTTCTTGAGGTGTTTGGCATAAGGATTTTTACGCCCTTTCATTTTATCAAAATTATATTCTTTTCTCATTATGACCTCCTGAAATAGACCTTTTGTTCTTTCTTGGTCGCTTTTCTTGCTGAAATTATACGAATTATAGATTCATCTTCACGATAGCAATGGCAAACCACCAAAACCTTGAGGCTTTGACTTAAGCCCAACAGGATGAATCTTTCCTCATTAGTCGAATGGTCAGGATCATCAAATTCAATGGCATTTTCATCAAAGAACACTGTTTGTGCATCTTCAAACGAAACATCATGCTTGCGCAAATTCGTTGTATTTTTTCGAGTATCCCATTCGAAAATCAATTTTTCCATATTTACACTGTAAATATATGATAATTATATGTCAAGATGTATGATTTCGGTTTATTTACACAGAACGGCGCCACTCTGCGGCGAGGGAACCGAGCCCGCAGCAGTGGCTGGTTAACTAAAATTTATGCTTTTTAGGCTTCTTATCAAAACGTCTATCTGTTTAGCTCCCTCGGGAGTTAATAGCCAACCTAAAATGCCACAATTTATTATAACCGTGAACCAATAGACAACTATGAAAGATAATTTCTTTGACTTGTGCCGTAGCTGACTCTGAGCAATAGCCGCTCCAGGCCAACCACCAGCTAATGAAAAAAGGTGCAGTGTACTCTCAGCAGTTCTCCATTTCCCTTTTTGAGCGGCCGATTTGTCTCTTGCATATAAACCAAATGTCAATATGCTTACCGCAATATAGAGAACCAATATAATTGCAGGTAGTCTATTGACCAGAACCAACACGATAACGATGCAAATGAATGCGCTGCTGATGAAAGCCGACAATAGTTTTTGATTGCCTGCCGTTGTTGACTCCTTATGGCCTTTTTCAGGGTACACGTTAGTTGCACAGAGACGACCTTTAGGGTCTCGGGAAATACTGTATGTTACAGATAGCCCTTGTATTGGCCGTTTTTGTCTCTTGCTGAAATCATTGATATGAATAAATACTGATTTACCACCAGAATTTGGGGTTATAAATCCAAACCCTTTTTCGTCGTTCCATTTTGAGATTTTGCCAATTTCGAAGGCCATTATCTTTTCTTATAGTTAACGCCGCTGCTCTCGGGCGCGTAGAATGAGCGTCCAGAGCAGCGGCTGGTTATACAACTGATATGCCTGAAAGAATATGCAATAAGCTGAATCTCGAATGGTTATAAATCGCTATCGCCCACCCGTACCCCTTCCTGAAACACCTCTACCTGCAAGAGGATTGTATAATTTTATAATTGCAAATTTCATAACATCCAAGGTTTGCATTTCTAAAATAATATTCATCAAGGTGCTATTTCCTTCTTCAGGAAGTACGCAAGCATTGTTAGCGTCAAAGGTTAAACTCTCAAATCCCTTAATCAATTTTTTTTGGTCCTTTTTAGTCATGCCTACCTGAACTGCTTTTTTGCCATCTATTTCTTGAACCTGGTCTGCCAATCCGACAGCTTCAATTTTTTTGAGCTGTTCGTCATCCAAAAATACATTAATGTAAAAATCTGCCATAATAAACCTCCTTCAAAAAAATTAAATAGTATTAATTATAAGTATAACGCCGCTCTTCAGCCGCAGCGTTTAGATGTCGGCTGCAAGAGCCTTGTTATTTGGCTCTTGTCAGCCATATCATTTCAGCCTTGTCTCGCGCAAGGCGTCAACAACCCGCTCTGTATCAGTTTGATTTTTTGGTCGCGGTAGAGACCGCCCTTTCGGGCGACCCCCCGCACAGATCCCGGCGTGCGGAACTACCGCACCGGGCTCCTATCTTGGGTATTTGGCGTAAAAGCGCACATTAGGATATGGATGCTGCACAGTGGGTACCGGGATCCATCGCTTCACGATAGGCTTGAACCGCTCCCAGTTCATACGCCGCTTCTGGCCACGGCGTCTCAGCCTCTTAAACCAATAGCGGATAATTTCTGTTCGGAACGTATTCATGGCAGTCAAATTACCGGAGACTGCGTGATAGCGGTAATATCCTCTAACCACCATCTGCAGCCATGCACCAACCTCGCCTATCCGATCATGCATGCGGGCACGTATCACCGACTTGACTCTGGCCAAAGATGCCCTCAGCCGTTTCTTCACCGTTTTGCGGCGAATATGAAACCATTTCTTCTGTCTGGTTACTGCACAGATATGTGTGAACCCCAGAAAGTCGAATGTCTCCGGCTTTCTTTTGCCCTTCTTTCTCCTGTTTTCCGAAGCAAACCGCCCAAACTCAATCAAGCGGGTCTTCTCAGGGTGAAGGGTAAGTGCAAACTTTCCCAGCCGTTGCCTCAGAGCCACGATAAACGCTTTGGCTTCATGCCGATGCTGGAACCCCATGACAAAGTCGTCGGCGTAACGTACTATGATCACCTCACCATTGGCTTTTGTCTTTCTCCACTGGTTAACCCACAGGTCCAGGACGTAATGCAGGTAAATATTGGCAAGCAGCGGCGAGATCACCGCCCCTTGTGGCGTCCCTACTCTCGTCCTTGACCATTGCCCATCCTCTGACACTCCGGCCCGTAGCCATTTGCACACAAGACGTCGTATCCGAGGATCAGCGATGCGGTGCTCGACAAATCGTTGCATCCATTCGTGGCTGATGGCGTCGAAAAAGCCCTTGATGTCTGCATCAAGCACCCAGTTCACTTTCTTGCGGGTCAGACCAACGAACAGGGCATCCAGCGCATCGTGCTGGCTGCGCCCTGGCCTGAACCCATAAGAGAACCCCAGAAAATCCTCTTCATAGACAGCAGAAAGCACCTTCCCCACCGCGTGCTGGACAATCTTATCCTCCAGGGCTGCGATTCCAAGCGGTCTTTTGCGACCGTCCGGCTTGGGGATGTACACCCGCCGCGAGGGCAGTGCACGATAGGTCCCGCTTTGCACTCTCTTGTGCAGGTCTGCCAACCTTTGATCCAGATTCTCTTTGTACTCTGACCATGAAACGCCGTCCACACCAGCTGCGGCCTGCCTCTTCAGAGTCAGGTAACTATCCTTTAGCTGGGCAACGGTAACATGATGCAAAAGTGAGGTGAACCGTGCATCCTTGTCTTTACGTGCTGCTGTTCGCACGCGTTGCAACCCGGGCGACATACTTTTCCGGCTCTGGGTCCGGAGCATGGTCGGTTGCTTCGCGTTCCCCTTGATTGCCCGCCTTTCCTCCACTGCCTCCGCAGCCAGGTTTACCCCGTCTTTGTTCGGCAGCTTCTTCGGTACTATGCAGGCATCCGACTTCCCACAGACGTTCATGACCGGCGTGAGGCTCCCAGCCTTCCCGGTCCGTCCATCCCCGCCATCTGGGGAAGGAACCTGTGGGATCTCCCGGTTCCCGTGCATGGAGTTTCCGCACGTGCTCAGGGTCTCCGACGGCGCGGGACCCGAAAACGGCTCGCGCATAACGCCATTCTCGGTGTGGCCTTCCGCTTCGGTTAACAGCGTCGGCGTCCCGGACAAAATTATTTCGCCGCTCAATGGCTGGCCCGTGCGTACCCCTGTCAACGCTTCACCTTTAACCTTGCGGTCAACGGCGCATGACTCGGGGCCGGTGTGGTGCGCTACTCCTTCACCGTAAGACTCTTTCATTCTCTACTCCATGCCGGTCTCCCGGCGCACTAACCGTTCAATTAACCCCATCTTCTCAAACGATAGCCGGCATGCCATAGTGCGCCAAAATTCATGATAAGGAGGCGCACAGATGAATACCACCATTTCAAACCAAGATCGCAAACAAAAGCGGCAGTATTGGCAACACCACATTAATGCCTGGCAACAAAGCGGTATGAAGCAGGCAGCCTATTGCCGGGAGCACGGGATCAAGCAATACCAGATGAGCTACTGGAAAAACCGTTTGTCCGAAGCTGAACAAAATGTCTCATTCGTCCCTCTGCAAGTGGCAACGAACCTTCCCGTGCCGGTCAATCGGGCAACATTGAAATTGCATACCCCCAACGGGTTTTGCATCGATGTCCCCGGCAACTTCGATCCGCATATGCTGAGACAACTCATCGCAACGGTTACGGCGCTATGATGCTGCCGCAAAACACCCAGCGCGTCTTTCTGGCCGTCGGGCACACCGATATGAGAAAGGCCATCAACGGGCTTTCGATCATGGTCGAGCAGGACATGTCGTTAAACCCCTTTTCCGGGGATCTGTTTGTATTTTGCAACCGGGCGCGCACTATTATCAAGATCCTGTACTGGGATCACAACGGTTTTTGTCTGTGGCTCAAGCGTCTTGAAAAGCATCGCTTCAAATGGCCGGCGTCAGTTGATGAGGTGGTGACCATCGGCGCCAAACAGTTGAACTGGCTTCTGGCCGGCCTTGACTTTACTAGTGCCCACGAGCATGTATACTACTCGGCGGTAGCATAAATATTTTACTTCTTTTTAAGAAATACCCTTTAAAATAACGGCCGGTTATGCTATACACGCAGGCATGAAATCGGACCTGTCCAGCCTGCCTGATGATGTTCGCTTATCCAAGCAAGACATTGCTTCTTTGATCGAAGCCATCGATCAAAAGTACCAGGAAAAGATCCATTACCTGGAAGAGCGCATCCGCTTATTGCAAAACGAGCTGTTTGGCCGAAAGAGCGAACAACGCCGCCAGGGCGATGATCGCCAGATGCCGATTTTTGGTCGACTGGACGATACACCCGATCCAGAACCGGCAACACAGCAGATCATTGTCCCTGCCCACAGGCGGCGCAAGCGCGGTCGCAAACCGTTGCCCGAGGATCTGCCGCGCGTGGAGGTCATCCACGATCTGCCCGAAGACCAAAAGCTGTGCGCCTGCGGGGCCAAGCTGAGCCGTATCGGACAAGAGACCTGCGAAAAACTCGACTACATACCGGCCAAGGTTCAGGTGATACGCCATGTCCGGTACCAATACGCCTGCAAAAGTTGTGAGGGCGTCGAAGATGACGGCCCCACGGTAAAAATCGCGCCGGCCCCGGTACGGCTGATCGAAAAGTCGAATGCCACCGAAGGGCTTTTGGCGCACATCGTCGTGTCCAAGTTTGCCGACGCCCTGCCGCTTTACCGTCAGCAAAAGATGTTTGCCCGTTTGGGTGTCGATCTGTCGCGTGCCACCATGGCCAATTGGCTGGTGCAGGCGGCCCGGCGGTGCAGTCCCTTGATCGAACTGATCGAGCATGAAATCCGCGAAGGTCCCTTGATCCAGATGGACGAAACGCCGCTTCAGGTCTTAAAAGAGCCCGGCCGGAACAACACCAGCAAATCTTACATGTGGGTCTTTTGCGGTGGGCGATACGATCACCCGAGCGTGTTGTACCGGTATCATCCCACCCGCAGTGGTAAAGTGGCCTTGACGTTTTTGGATGATTACAAAGGCACGATCCAAAGCGACGATTATGACGGCTATGATTACCTGGGCAAAAAGAGCGGCATCGTTCACATGGGGTGTTGGGCGCATGCCCATCGGAAATTTACCGAGGTGATCAAGGCCCGCAAAAAGAACCGGGCAACCGGGCCGATACCAAAACCCTGGCAGATGAGGCGTTGGAGTACATCGGCTTATTATATAAAGTTGAAAGGCTCGCTCGGGATCAGCAGATGTCACCGGAGCAGATCCATGCCCTTCGCCAGGAGAAAGCCAAGCCGATCCTGGATGCGTTTGAAAAGTGGCTGGGAAAGGCCCAACCGTTAACACCTCCGAAGGGGCTTTTGGGCATCGCCATCAATTATGCCCTCCGCAACTGGTCCAAACTGGCTGTGTATATCGAAGATGGGCATTATAAACCTGACAACAACGCTGCCGAAAATGCCATCCGCCCTTTCGTTGTGGGAAGGAAAAATTGGCTGTTTGCCGGTGCGCCCAACGGGGCTGATGCCGCTGCTACGTTCTTTACCCTGATTGAAACCGCCAAGGCCAATGGGCTGGAGCCGTACTCTTATCTTCGTTGTCTGTTTGAACGACTTCCGCTTGTCAAAGATCAAAGTGACTATCGGAAACTGCTGCCTCAGAATATCGATCCTGAACTGATCAGCTCATCCCGCGCATAGGTGCAGGTGTACTTCCTTTGACGCTTACAAAAGAAGAACCCCCAGCGCTGGACGGGCGCCACGCGCAATTGGGAGCCGGTCCAACAGGTATGGCTGAACCCGAACAAATCATAGCGCAAGCTAAACAAGGACTGCATGATAAGTGAAAAAGAGCTATTTGAAAAAATAGAGATGATGCCAATCATCTCTTGTCTACCCAAGAGCCGCCATTGCTCTGGCTGTCAAGGGCGCGATAG
>CAXXMB010000002.1:0-4290000 GCA_963668675.2 uncultured Desulfatitalea sp.
TGATCCGCATGGCGCTGTCGGCGATGGCCTCCAGGCCGGATGCACAGAAACGGTTAACTGTGGCGCCGGACACCTTCTCCGGGAACCCGGCGATCTTGGCGGCGTTGCGGCCGATATTAAGGCCCTGCTCGGCTTCGGGAAAAGCGCAACCGACCATAACGTCATCGATATCATTGGGATCGAGCTGGGGAACCTTCTCGACCGAGGACTTCAAAATAAAGGAGATCAGGTCCATCGGCAGTGTATCCTTGAAGGCGCCTTTGGCCCGCTTGCAGCCCGGGGTGCGGACTGCGCTGACGATATATGCTTCTTTCATGGTATCCCTCCACAAATAGGTTGGGTTGATTATCTAGCCTACACCATAAGTAAGGCCATTAGTTGCGCAACGGTTTGCCCGTCTTGAGCATGTGATCGATCCTGGCGATGGTCTTCTCCTGTTTGGTCAGGTCGACGAAAGTGGCCCGTTCCAGCGCCAGCATCGTGTCCTCGCTGACATAACCGCCGCTTCGGCTGCGTCCGCCACCGATGGCAAAGGCGATCCGACTTGCAAGGTAGGCGTCGTATTCACTGGCGTATCCGGCTGCCGTCATATTGATCAGTTCGGCGTTGACAACACCGAAAGCCGCTTCACCCATCACCCGCAACGGCCGTTTCACCGGTGGTGTATAACCGTCGTCAACCATGCGCAACACCTCTTTCTTGGCTTCGCCGATCAGGTGGTCGCGGTTGAATACGATGCGATCCTTGGGTCCCAGGAATCCTCGGGCACGGGCCTCAGCCGCCGAAGTGGAGACCTGGGCCATGCCAATGGCCTGGAATACCGGAATGAAGAATTTGGTCAGCTCGACATCTTTCACTGTGGGCGGAATGTTCTCCATCACCTTACGCCACAATGCCGAACAGCCGGTGCCGCCGGGCAGAAGACCGACGCCGACCTCGACCAATCCCATGTATAGTTCGGAGTGGGCCACGATGCGGTCCGCCCCAAGGCAGATTTCGCAACCGCCGCCCAGTGCAAGACCGAACGGCGCTGCCACCACGGGGTAGCTGCAGTAGCGGCTGTGTTGAATCGCGTCCTGGAGACGCTTGACCCCCTCTTCAATTTGATCGAAGGCCCCTTGCTTAGCCCCTTCACGAACCTGATTCAGATCTGCTCCGGCCGAAAACGCACCGGGCATGCCACCGGCCTGGTTGCCAATAACCATGCCGACGCCGTTGGCATCCACATAGGCATGGGCCTGTTCCAGGAATTCGATGATTTGGTCATTCAATGCGTTCATCTTGGTGTGGAACTCGGCGCAGAAAACGCCGTCGCCCAGATCGATCAGGGATGCGGAATCGTTGCCCAGCACCACGCCCTTTTCCGCTTTGAGCATGGCCAGGGAGATCACCGTCTCGCCGGTTTCAATGGCTTTGTAGCCTTTGCTGTCAAAGTCGTAGTAGAGACGCTGTCCCTTTTCAGTCTTGTAGAAAGTGGTATTTCCGCCGTCGAGCATCTCTTTGATCTTGGCCGGTACCGGCAGGCCATCTTTCTCCATCCGCTCGACCACCTTGGCAACCCCCATCAGATCCCACCCCTCGAACGGGCCGCGATCCATGCCGTAGCCCCAGCGCATGGCATTGTCGATCTCAACGATGGTGTCGGAGATCTCGGGGATGCGGTTGACTGCATAGATCAACCCCTCGGCCACGCAGCGCCAGACAAACTTGGAGCCTTTGTCGTCACCGAAAACCATGGCCTGCATCTTATCTTCGTCGGTTTTGGCTTTCTTGGCTGCAGCCAGGCAGGGGAAATCGGGCTTGGCGTACTCGTTATATTCAAAGGTGTTGAGGTCCAACACCTTGCGGATCTTCTTCCACTCAGGCGTCAGATCAGTCTTGTAGAAACCGCCCTTGGTCTTGTTGCCCAGCATTTTGTTGTCGAGCATCTTCTTTACGAAATCGGGCAGGACGAAAGCGTCACGGGCTTCGTCATCGGTCACCAACTCGTAGGTGTTCTGGGACACATGGGCGGCAATGTCCAGACCAACCAGGTCGGTGGTCTTGAACACACCGGTTTTGGGACGGCCCATGGCGGGTCCGAACAGGGCGTCGACTTCGGGTATGGTCAAACCCTCTTCTATCATCAGTTGCATGGTGCGCGTCGATCCATGTACGCCGATGCGGTTGCCGATGAAATTAGGGGTGTCCTTGGCCCAGACAATGCCTTTACCCAATTTGCGCTCACCGAAGGCGGCCATAAAATTCAAAACTTCAGACGAGGTCTCTTCACCGGGGATGATCTCCAGCAGCTTCATATAACGGACGGGATTGAAAAAGTGGGTTCCGAGAAAGTGCTGCTTGAACTCACTGCCCAGACCCTCGCTCATGGCTTTCAACGGAATACCGGAGGTGTTGGACGAAACGACAGCGTCTTTTTTCCGCACCGGCTCGATGCGCTTGAGCAGCTCCTGCTTGATTTTCAGGTTCTCGACCACCACTTCCACAATCCAGTCGCAATCGGCCAACTTGTCGAAATCGTCCTCCATGTTGCCGATGGAGATCAGATCGGCATCGCTCGGATGCATAAGCGCCGCCGGTCTGGCCTTCTGGATGCCCTGCATGCCTGCTGTAACAATTCGATTGCGCGCTTTGGGATCCTTTTTTTCGTCCTCTGTGAGATCGAACGGAACGATATCCAGCAAAAGTGTCTTGATGCCGGCGCTGGCCAAAAGAGCCGCAATGCCCCCGCCCATCACACCGGATCCGATGACCGCTGCTTTCCTTATCTTTCTACTCATGAGACCTCCTCGTACCGAAAAGTGCAGTTTGTTTGCCGGATAGCGTATCAACCAATGGTCCGGCGTTATAGGTTGTGTTCGAAAAATTAATTATGAATGAACATTCATTCAGTTAGCAGAACAGACAAAACCATGTCAAGCGCTAAATCCGGATTTTCGAAGCCAATAGCGTTCCAACTCAACCCGAAAGTTGGCGAATCACGACGCGCAAAGTTGTTTGGCTGCCGACCAATCCATGCCCAGGCCAACATCTTTACATTACAGAGGGTTTATGACATCATGGCCGCCATTCAAGTGCCGCTTGAGACAAACCAAAGCTGAGGTGCCTCGTCATGACCGACGTAAATGATATCGTACTGATATACCTTGAAGATCAACCCCAGGCCTTTGCCCGCGTCGAAGCCATCGAACCGGATGTGAAGCGCGACTGGTACCATGTCAAACTGTTGCTGCTGCAGATTCCCCTGATGGTGGTCACCTGGATTCTCAGAGACGTCTATATAGAAGGTGAAAGCTTCACCATGGAGGGCAAATCGATGCGGCTGGAGCGGGTGGTCAGCCCTGACATGCCGGAAAATTCCGACGAAGAGAGCAATATCAATGAGGGCGACAAGAAGGGCAAGGTGATCTCCCTCGTCGATCTGAAAAAGAGATAGATGCAACGGGTTGTTCTGTCAGCATCGCGGCGTACCGACATCCCCGCGTTTTATATGCCGTGGTTCATGGCGCAAATCCGAAAGGGGCACTTCGAAGTCCCTCACCCGTACGGCGGGAAAAGCGCCATGATTCCCGCCACCAGCGACCGGGTGCACACCATTGTCTTCTGGTCTAAAAATTTCGGCCCCTTTATCGAGGGCGGCTACGGAAAACGACTCCTCGACCAGGGCCACAACCTCTACTTCAATTTTACGATCAACTCCGAAAATGAGAAGCTGGAGCCCGGGGTTCCCCCTCTGACGGAGCGCGTGACGCAAATGGAGCGACTGGCCCATCGCTTCGGACCAAAAACCATCCAGTGGCGTTTCGATCCCATTTGCTACTATAAGGATACCGACCGGGAAAGAGACAACCTGAACCAATTTAAAGAGATTGCCCATCGGGCGTCCGCCATGGGGATCGATACCTGCATCACCAGCTTTGTGGATCTATACCGCAAGGTGATGCGGCGCCTCTCCACTTCCGGCCTGGAACTTTACGATCCGCCCATGGAGAGAAAGATCGAACAGATCGCCGCCATGGCGCGTTTTCTGGAGCCGCTGGATATCCGCCTGATGCTCTGCTGCGAAAAGGAGGTGCTGGAGGCCCTTCCGACAGGCGTCAACGTATGCGCCGCCGCCTGCATCCCCAACCACCGTCTGGCAGAACTGTACGGCCCGGACCTCACCCTGAGAAAGGACAGCGGGCAACGGGTTGCCTCAGGATGCGGGTGCCGCCACTCCAGAGACATCGGCAGCTACCGGCTGCATCCCTGCTACCACAACTGCCTCTTCTGCTATGCCAATCCGGCCAGCGACCGTGGCAATGGGGGCAGTGCACCAGCGTCGACCACAGACAAGAGAACAGTGTACCAACTACCGAACAGCGGCTCAGAATATGCAAAATAGAGAACCCGTCCGCATCGGCAGGATCGTCCTGGACAATCCAACCGTCTTCGCACCTCTGGCCGGCATCACCCACCTGCCCATGCGCCTGCTGGCCAAATCGGCCGGATGTGCGCTGGTCTGTTCTGAAATGATCAGCGCCATGGGGCTGATCCACGATGCCGAAAAAACGTACCGCATGCTCGCCAGCGCACCAGAAGAGCGGCCGCTCTCTGTTCAAATCTTCGGCAGCGACCCGGAAACAATGGCCGAGGCGGCCAGGCTGGTCCAGGCGTCCGGTGCCGCCATTGTAGACATCAACTGCGGTTGCGCCGTCAAAAAAATACTCAAATGCGGATCGGGCGCGGCCCTGATGCAAGACCTGCGGTCCACGGCTAAACTGCTGCGGGCTGTAAGGGATGCCGTCGACATCCCCTTCACCATCAAAATCCGCAGCGGATGGGATGCCTCCGGTGATGACGCCGTGGCGTTGGCGCGCATCGCCCAGGAGTGCGGTGTGGATGCCATAGCCGTACACCCGAGAACAGCACGCCAGGGCTTTTCCGGCCGGGCCGACTGGTCACTCATCGCCAGGATCAAAAAGGCGCTCTCGATTCCGGTGATCGGCAACGGGGATATAGTCACCGCCGAAGACGCCCTCCGCATGATCGTCGAAACCGACTGCGACGCGGTCATGGTCGGCCGCGCGGCTATCGGCAACCCCTTCCTCTTCACCCAGATTCGTGATCTGCTTTCCGGTCGTGCCCCGCAGCCCCCCTCCCCCTCTGAACGATATGCCATCATGGCCCACTACGTGGACGCTGCAGTGGCATGCTTCGGTGAAAAAAACGCCTGCTTCATGCTGCGCAGCAAGCTGGGGTGGTTCGCCAAAGGCCTGCCGAGGGCCAGGGAGTTCCGCAACGCCATCCGCCACCTCGGCTCCCGCAACCAAGCCATCAAGCTCATCGAGATGTTCCAAACCGGGACCGTGCCTCCGTCGATATAACAAACCGACTCCCAGCGTTGAGCTCCCCTCTTTTCCAAAGGGGTCCGGGGGGGCTTCAATGTCTACCAGACAATGCGAAGCCCTAAAAAATCCCCTAACTCCCCGTTAAAAAAAGAGGACGTTTATCTACTGCCACCTCCTCGGCGGTTCATCGGTTCATCTATTGTCAGGCGACTACGAATATGATATTTGCTCTGAATCTTATCTTGCACAATAGAGCAAAACGCAACGCACACCTCTCTCTTGTTTTGCCCGCCATTGTGCCCCGGCGGAGATGGCGAAACGAAGTAAAAGCACCGCCGCATGCATCGATTTCGGACATGCCAACCGGCCTGACGATTAGAAAAACAGAACCACTTGAGGAACGTAAATGGAAACCCAAAGCGCTGCGCAAGGGATCTTATTCATTGATGATGAAGAGGGGGTGCGCCGCTCAGTCAAGCGAGCGTTGAAACGAGAACCTTACAACATCTACACCGCCATCGACGGTCACGAGGGAATCGATTTCGTCAAAGGCCGTCGGGAAAATGTCGTCACAGTGGTGTCGGACTTCAAGATGCCGGGTATCGACGGCCTTGAAACCCTCAAAATCATCGGCGGCATTAATCCCGACATCACACGCATCATCCTCACCGGCTACGCCACCATGGAGGCCGCCATCGACGCAACCAATAGCGGCATTGACGGTTTCCTGACCAAACCCTTCGACAACGTGGAGCTGCGCGCCAAAATCCGCGACATATGGATTCGCAAACATCTGCGTCAATTCGTCTCCGAGCAGATCTACGAAGAGATCAACAAATCGCCAATATCGCTTGCCCCACGATTTCAGGAGGTCACCATTCTCTTCTCGGATATCCGCAACTTCACCACCATGTCCCAGCATGTCTCCCCAAGGGCACTGGTCGACTTCCTCAATAACGACTACTTCGCTCCAATGGGTGACATCGCTCACCAGTACCAGGGCACCCTGGACAAACATATCGGCGACAGCATGATGGTTGTCTTCGGCAGCCCAGCCGCACGCCCGAACGACGCCCAACGCGCGGTCCAGGCCGCCATAGCCATGCAGCAAAGAGCCACCGCCATCAACCGCCAGTTTACAAACCACCCCCACCTTAAATTGCAAACCGGCATCGGCATCGCCAGCGGCAACGTCTTCTCCGGCATCATGGGATCGATACGCAAAAAAGAGTTTACCTGCGTCGGCATGGCCGTCAATATCGCCGCACGCCTTCAAGGCCTGGCCAAAGGGGGAGAGATCCTGGTGGACGCCACCACCGCGGCCCAAATCGAAGCGCACATCGCGATG
Source organism: uncultured Desulfatitalea sp. (assembly GCA_963668675.2). GTDB lineage: Bacteria > Desulfobacterota > Desulfobacteria > Desulfobacterales > Desulfosarcinaceae > Desulfatitalea. The sequence goes on from CAXXMB010000002.1 coordinate 6,679, forward strand.
GAATCCCTCCATGATGTCTCTGTCAAGGGGCTGGACGAATCGATTCAGGTCTTTCGCATCAAGGCTGAAACACCCTTGTCATCCTGACCGCCTGCGTGAGAATCGAGGCAACTTTAGACGCCATCGACGCCAACCCCTGTTCTACTCCCATAGTGATTCACTGAAGCAGAAACGAACCGGTGATACTCTCGTTCATGATTTTGATGGTATTGATCACGTCATCGGCCCCTCATCACGGCTTTGTCTTCTCAATTTGCAGCGGCGAGCTCGAGACGCCTCGTACCATACCACCCGATCGTTTCTCGCTGATGTGCTATGCCATCGAACGCTCGGGGCAACGGAGAACTGGCATAAAAACGCAGTGGCGGTTGCGTTTACAGAGGTTTTGGCGCTATAAATTTGGATTGGCAACATGCGCAATTACTTGTCCTGCATTTTTAGACTAAAAATAGGAAGCACATGAATCAATTTGCCGGCACCAGTCTTAAAACACGGCTATATTTGCTGGTTTTGGTAGCGTTTATACCGGTGGCGATTCTCATCGTGTATGTCGCAGAAGAACAAAAGGCGATCGAGAAGGACGCCATTTTGCACAAAACCAAACTGCTGGCACAGACTACGGCAGATGCAGAGAGCCTGCAGGTGGAGGCCACCGGTGATCTAATGGTTGCCGTGGCAGAGGTTTTCAAAATGGCCCCCAGCCAACCGGACCAGTTATCCGGATTACTGGCCGATCTGACGAATCAAGCGAAAGGATACGCAGCATTCGGCATTCTCGACCCCAGCGGCCATCTGATCGCCGGCAGCAAAGCGTCAACGAAAAGCGATTACAGCGGCCAGGAATGGTTCTCGGCGACTCTCGAACAGAAAAGCCTGGTCATGGGGCCGTACCATGGTGAACGTATCAATGGAAAGCCGGTAATCTATTTTGCGCGACCTATTCTTACCAGTGCCCAAAAGGTGACGGCCGTAGCCTTTGCAGCAATTGATCTGAATTGGATGAACCGTAGTGTTTTCAGGCAGCTGGCCGAAATGCCAGGAGGCTCCCGGCTGACACTTGTGGGTAAAAATCAACTCTTGCTGCAGTATGAGGTGGACACCGCCCGGTGGATGGTTCCGCAGCCCCTCGATCCAAAACTTCAGCAGCAGATTGTAAAACGGCCATCGGGTATCCTGATTGCCGATGATGCAACGGGGACCTCTCGGATTTATGCATTTGCCCACCTGCAGAGCGCTCTCAGGCAAGACCAGGTCTCCACTGTGCTGGAGATTCCACAGAGAGTGGCCTTGGCTGCATCGAAACGCATTTTTACCCGCAACATAGCCCTTCTGACCATATCGGCACTAGTAGCGGTGCTATCCATCTGGTGGGCAGCCGACATTTTTATTCTCCGGCGAGTCGGAGCGATGGCCCGGGCCAGCCGCCGCCTGGCAGCTGGCGATTTACGGGCGCGCATCGGGCCAATCGGCGTTCGTGATGAACTGAGTCATCTGGCAGGGGTATTCGACGAAATGGCCGAATCTCTCCAGATCCGTATGGAGAGAGAAGAGCAGGTGATGGCGACCCTGAAAAGTTCCCGGGAACAGCTCCGCCGGTTGACTGCATATCAAAATGAGGTCCGTGAACAGGAGCGTGCCCGCATCGCCCGCGAAATCCACGACCAACTCGGCCAGTCGCTAACCATCTTAAAAATGGATCTTGCCTGGATAAAAAGACACAGGGAAGTGAATGATGGCGCAGTGGGGAAAAAGATGGAAGGCATGTTTCAGCTGATCGAGGAGGCTTTGGAAGACCTGCATACGGTCATCGCGGAACTGAGGCCTGTGATATTGGACGACTTCGGATTGGCCGCCGCCATTGAATGGCAGGTGGAAATGTTTCGTAACCGCAGCGGAATCGATTGCAGGCTCGAAAACGATGACTTCGAACCGAACCTGCCAAAGAACCACGCAACGGCGATCTTCCGGATCTTTCAGGAGCTATTGACCAACATTATCCGGCATGCCCAAGCCGATGTTGTGGTCGTACGTCTGGAGAAGCACGATGGCAAGCTCCTTCTGGACGTCGAGGACAATGGTCGAGGCATCACAGAAGCTGAAATCAATTCTCCGCAAGCATTCGGCCTGCTGGGAATACGCGAACGCCTGTATCCTCTTGGCGGAAGCATTTCCTTCGAGGGCAGGCCAGATCAAGGGACTAAAGTTACCATCCATCTTCCCTTGCCTTATGAAGGAGTCACACCATGATAAATGTCGCCATCGCCGATGATCATCCTATCGTACGTGCAGGATTGAAACAGATCATCACCGAAGAGATCGATATCACTGTCGCCGGCGAGGCCTCCAATGGTGTCGAGCTGCTGGCACTGGTTCGGCATCATGATTACGACGTGGTCTTGCTTGACCTGACCATGCCAGGAATGGACGGATTGGATGTCCTCAAACAGCTGAAGATCGACAAACCCCATCTGCCGGTGGTCGTCCTTACCATTCAGCCGGAATCTCAGTACGCCCTGAGAATTTTGAAGGCAGGTGCATCCGGCTACCTGACAAAAGCAAGCGCCGACGAAGAGCTGATCAGGGCCATCCGCAAAGTGCACCGGGGGGGCAAATACATCAGTCCGTCCCTGGCCGAAAAAATCGCCTTTGCCCTGGATGAAGATTCTCACAAACTGCCGCATGAGACCCTTTCCGATCGTGAATATCAGGTACTGTGTCTGATCGGAGCTGGAAAAACCGTGTCCCAAATTGCCGACGGACTATCCTTGAGCGTAAAAACGGTCAGCACTTACCGCGCCCGCATTCTAGAGAAGATGCATTTAGAAAACAATGCGGAGTTGATCCACTATGCGGTTCAGAATGGCATAGTGGATTGAGCCTTTCGTCCGCATCCCTGGCTGTAATCCCTCTTTTACAAATTCATCATCTCTTATCCTTCCGGCGTATGTGAGCATACCCGTTGCTGTCGGACAAACACCGACACCATCTCCCTCCCAACACCTACAACAAGATCAGATGACCACCGATTTTCTTCCTGCGAGATCGTTTTTACTATTGGGCTACGAAAACAAGGAGCAGACGAATGAAAAAAGTGCTGATCATCGACGATTCTCCCATGGTCCGAGAGCGAATCACCTCACTCCTGGTCGAATCTCCGCAAATTCGCATCATCGGCGAAGCCGGCAGCGGTGGTGAAGCCCTCGAGGTTTTACGGCATGAAAAACCCGATACCGTCATCCTCGATATCCACCTGCCCGACCAGAACGGCATCACACTGCTGAAAATGTTCAAATCGCGTTATCCGGAAATGACCGTCATCATGCTGACCAACCTTGACGATCCACGCTACCGGCAGCAGTGCCGACGACTGGGTGCGGATCACTTTCTGAGCAAGGCCGGGGAGTTTGAAAAAATCGTCGATACGATCACCAACGATCAAATGCACTGAAACAAACCAAGCGCATCAATGAAAGGAGTAGCTCATGAAAACCTTCAACAATATTCTCGTTGTCAGCCGTTCCACCCAGCATTGTATCAAGGTGCTGCGTACCGGGATTTCCCTGACCCGCAAATTCGGCTCCCGGCTGCATGTTTTGCATATTATACACGACCCTTTCAATCTAAACGGCTGGAATCTTCCTGTCCCATACCTGGACGATGAATACAAAGCCATGGTTGCCAAGGCACGCGCTGAAATTGACCGGATGGTTCAGCAAGAAAAAGCCGAAGGGATGGTTATCAGCGAATGGGTCAAAGATGGCAATCCGGTGGATGTCATCGAGCAGACGGTCGAAAGCGAAAACATCGACCTTATTCTCATGCTGGCCCACCGTGAGGGACTCCTGGAACATTTTCTTTTCGGCAAGACCAATGATGCCATTATCCGCAGATTACCGGCAAACCTGATGCTGATCAGATAAGGAGTCAGGACATGATGTTTTTTCCCAACGGATTGACAGAATCCAACCCAACCTGCACAGAGCAGTCCGGGGAATCAGATGCCATCATCATCAACGAGGCACAGCTGATCCTGGCTGAAAAACGCACCTCGCTGGCGGCCATGCGCACCGGGATCGCCGTTTTCGCTCTTCCACTGTCCGTACTAGGCCTGCTGATCGCCACATCCCGGTACTATGATGTACTGAATGTCCTTCCATTGATTGTGCCTTTGGGCATCATTTTGGCCGCCCTGATCGTTCTGGGAAGTTACCTGATTCTCCGGTCACTGCGCAACATTCACCGTTACGACCGGTTGATCCTTCAACTGAAGACCTGTCACAGCAAACTGTCTCGGTTTCTTGGTTAGGAGAAGATAAGACAGAAACGACCGGCCCATGTCGTAACGGCGGAATTGAAAGGAGCACCAACATGGAAATCAACCCGATATCGACAAAAGCGGCCCAAAAGGCGTCGATCAAAGATCTGATGCAACAACTGGGCACCTCCCCCGAGGGCCTTTCCAACAATGAGGCCCACCGGCGGATCGAACAATTTGGCGCCAATGAAATCACGGAGAAGACCATCAGTCCATTGGCCAGATTTCTCACTTTTTTATGGGGCCCGATCCCCTGGATGATCGAAGCGGCCGCAGTTCTCTCGCTCGTTGTCCGGCATTGGGTAGACTTCGGCATCATTGTCACCCTGCTGCTGTTCAACGCCGTTGTCGGATTCTGGCAGGAGCATCAGGCCGGAAATGCCGTGGCCGCTCTGAAAAAGAAACTCGCCCTGAAATGCCGGGTGCTGCGTGATAATGCCTGGCAGCCGCTCAATGCCCGTGAGCTGGTCCCCGGCGATATCATCCGACTGCGGGCCGGGGATATCATTCCCGCAGACGCCAAGCTCATAGACGGCGATTACCTCAGTGTGGATCAATCGGCCCTTACCGGCGAATCCCTACCCGCCGGCAAGGAAAACGGCGATGTGGTCTACTCGGGTTCCATCGCCAAGCAAGGGGAGATGCTCGCCCTGGTCACCACCACCGGCACCCAAACCTATTTCGGCCGCACGGCCAAACTCGTGGAAGGCGCGGGCAAGGCGTCCCATTTCCAGAAGGCAGTTCTGCAAATCGGTGACTACCTTATCTATTTGAGCATCGGCCTGGTGGCGGTGCTGATCATCGTTCAGCTTTTCCGCGGAACCAGTTTCACTGAGTTGCTCCAATTTGCCCTGATCCTCACCGTGGCCTCGATACCGGTCGCCATGCCTGCCGTCCTGTCGGTAACCATGGCCGTAGGCGCCCTGGCACTCTCCAAAATGAAAGCGATCGTCTCCCGACTGGAATCGGTGGAGGAGATGGCGGGGATGGATATACTCTGTTCCGATAAGACCGGGACTCTCACCCAGAATCGTCTCACATTAGGCGATCCACAAACCTTTGACGGCCATGACGCCAATGAACTGATCCTTTCGGCTGCGCTGGCCTCCAAAGCGGAAAACAACGACAGCATCGATTCGGCCGTGATCAACGCCCTCGACGACCCCGATAAACTAAACAGCTTCGAATCACTGGCGTTCCTCCCCTTCGATCCGGTAGGCAAGCGAACTGAAGCGGCGATCCGAGATAAGGAGGGCCACCAGTTCAGGGTAACCAAGGGGGCGCCGCAAGTGGTGATGGATTTGGCCGATCTCGATCCCCAGAAGCGCCATAAAGCCCAGGCGGTAATCGAAGAACTGGCCGGCAAGGGCCAACGAACATTGGGGGTTGCGCGCACCAGTGGTTCGGAAAACCGATGGCAGTTTTTAGGTATTCTTCCGCTGTTCGATCCGCCACGTGAGGATTCTGCCGAAACCATTGCCCAGGCGCAAAACCATGGCATACAGGTCAAGATGGTCACCGGCGACAACCTGGCTATCGCTCGGGAAATGGCCGGCAAACTCGGACTGGGCCAGAACATTCGCAACGCCGACCAGCTGTTGAGCGAAAACCGTTCAACAAGCGGAGATGACCTGGCTGCTCGCACTGAAGCGGCTGACGGCTTCGCGCAAGTGTTTCCCGAGCACAAGCACAGCATCGTCAAATCGCTCCAGAAGAAGGGGCACATTGTTGGCATGACCGGTGATGGTGTCAATGACGCCCCAGCTCTGAAACAGGCCGACGTGGGCATCGCCGTGAGCGGCGCCACCGACGCTGCCCGGGCGGCGGCTGACCTGGTACTTACCGCACCGGGACTTTCAGTGCTGGTGCGTGCCGTTGAAGAGGCACGCCGGATCTTCGAACGCATGAACAGTTACGCCGTCTACCGCATCACGGAGACTATCCGCATCATGATCTTCGTGGTCCTTGCGATGATCGTCTTCGACTTCTACCCGATCACGGCCATCATGATCATCCTGTTGGCTTTTCTCAACGATGTCCCGATCATGACCATCGCTTACGACCATACCGAATTGGAGCCGGGACCGGTACGCTGGGATATGCATCGCATCATCGCCGTCTCGTCGGTCATGGGCCTGACCGGAGTGGCCGGCAGCTTCCTGATGCTTTTTATCGCTCTCGACCTGCTGCATCTGAGTATTCCCCAGATCCAGACCTACATCTTTTTAAAGATGGCGGTTTCCGGTCATCTGACCCTTTTCGTGGCCCGCAGCAAAGGCTTCTTTATGAAAAAGCCCTATCCTGCGCCGGTAATGGTCTGGTCCGCCCTGGCCACAAAAGTGATCGCTACCCTGCTGGCCCTCTATGGATTTGGCCTGATCACTCCCATCGGCTGGCGCGAAGCCACGCTGATCTGGGGCTATTCGATCACCTGGGCCTTTTTAACCGATTGGGTCAAGACGTTGGTCTATCAACATTTCAATCTTCGTGGTCAGCGTCATGAACAGTTTTTGGAAACGGTCCACCACCATCTGACACCGCATTCGATGCAAGGGGGAGCTCATTAATAGAATGCAGCAAGTGCAGTCATTGCCATGCTGCACCCACTTTTCGATGAAAACGCTTCTCGTCAAGCATGAAAAAGGCAGGCCGCTTTATGGAAAACACTCCGAAGCCGAATTATCTTGTCGGTTTTTACTTCTCGATTTTGTTGATATTGCTGTTGCTGGTCAGCACCACGCCCCTGTTGATAAGGCACGGGCTCTCTCTCTCCGACCATTTCGTTATCGAAGAAGAGGTTCTTGAAACCGCCATGATTCTTTCCCTCTTCGGGCTTTCGATACTGATTCTGGTTCGTATAGTGAAGCGTCTCGACGCCTACAGGCAGCAGGTGAAAACGGTGGTGAACGAAAAATCCAGACTGACCTCGCGACTGGTGGACGCATTTCGTTACATCGGCAAAGTCAATGTGGAGATCCACGAGATCGAGTTGGCCCTCTGTGGGGTAGCGTGCTATCCGCAAAGCAAAAAAGAATTTAAACGGCTTGTCGATCAATTGGCCTTAAGAGCCTTGACCATAGCTGCGGCGCCCTGGCTGCTCGTCCGCATGGTCGACCGGCGGAGCGGCCACACCGTCAACGAACATGCCGTCCGGCATCCCGGCGGTACTCTCCCATCCATCACAATAGGAAATCGGGCGCTTCTCGCCGGTGAACCGTGTGACGGCCTGCAGACGATCGGACCGCGGCAGAAAAATTTTGATCTGGTGACCGTATTTATCCTACCAGCGGTCGAACTAGAGAAGGAAAAGAGTGTTCTCCTTACCGCTATTTTAAACCAGATTGAAATGCTATTCATCCTCTATCGCGCCGGCTGCATCAAACCCATGCACGGCAGTACAACTAAACCCAAAGGAGATCAGCCATGATTCCAATCACTCAAATCCATCCCATGCTGGTCCACTTTCCTATCGTTCTGTGGATCACTTCAGAAGTCATCACCGTGGGGGTCTTGTCGCGAGGCGGCGATCCAAGCGCACACCAGAAATGGTCAACGGTCGCATTTTACAGCCTTGTGGCCGGCACCGCGTTTGCTTGTGTAGCAGCCTTCTTCGGCGATATCGCTCTGGACCACGCCGTAGCAGCGGGTTTTGCCCCAGGGCCGCTGGAACTTCATGAAACTGTTGCAATCACTACTTTGTGTGTTTTTGTGCTGCACGCTGCGTTGCGGTGGCTGGCCATCCGGCGCGAGTACCCGCTTACCGGAAAACGCGGCTGGCTGGCTGAAATACCAGGCTTTGTCGGCCTCATCGGCCTTTTCGTGACCGCCTACCTTGGCGGGGAACTGGTTTACCATCTGGGCGTCAATGTGGCCGCCACGCTTCATTGATCATTGACCGCCAACCCCTTTTCAATCCTTGAGGCAGAAATTACCATGAGTAAAAAACCGCTAAAAAAGCTCATAATTGTTCAAATTCTGGTTCTGATTCTCTTTCTGACCCTTACAACGACGAATGAGATACTCGACCTGCCTCACCTTCTGATGGGGGACCAGGCAACCACATGGAATCAGCGCAGTGGTGAAATCGCCATTGAAGTAGTGATTTTCAGCTTGATCATTGCCCTGGAGGTAGTACTTTTTCGGCGGTTGTTTGACCGGATCCGCATCCTCGAAGGGTTTCTGCCAATTTGCGCCAGCTGCAAAAAAATCCGCAGTGAAAACCAGTGGGAACAGATTGAGGCATATATCAGCCGGCATTCGCTGGTCTCCTTCTCACACTCGATCTGTCCGGATTGCCGGGAAAAACTTTATCCCGAACTTCGGGGATCCAAAGACTGAATCGCGTATCCGAATCCTTCCTTTGCCAAGGCTTCAGTCGTCTTGTCGATGGCTTCATGTGAACTACCGGGAGGTTTGAAACCAAGCGGGATATTCCACGATAGGCTGGTATTTGCTGGGAAAAGATTAGCAATTCATTCAGTTATACAAAGTTTTTGATGAACGAATTGCCAAGCCGGTATAATAAAGTGGAATAGTTTCGATTTGATCTGACAGACACCTTATCAAAATCGGTAACTGTCAGATCAAATCTGAACTTCTACAAATAATGCTATCTGGTGATAATATCTGGAACCTCTTATGTGCCTGATATAACGCACTGACTGAAATGAGCAAACTAATAATAATTACAAATAGAGCTTTGACCTTTTTCTTTCGGAACTCTGCAGGACTCATATTTTGATTTTTATCTGTTGATTCCTGTACGGCACAATCTGAATTAACATCCATATATTAATTAGGGCTTCCTGAATAATCCGTGACCCCAACGTTGCTCTGTGCCCAATGCCCGATTAGATACACGTAGTCGCAAATTTGTCCGATCTTAACTGTATCTGCGGGCTTTGAATGCGACTGTTATCGTCAAAACTGAACCTATGGAGAAGTAAAAGGAAACAAAAAAGAAGGCTATTGAGCCACTTCTCTAAATTCATCACCAAAAATACTACAGCTATGGCAGTCTCAGATGTGCTGTCCAGCTTGCTCATGATCTTTGACAAACTGAATCGACGCTTTCCCTGTCCAAATTTTCCTTCAATGGGGATACGATCAAGTTCATCCTGCCGGGCCTGCTTCTGTATCGCTTTGCGGACTTCGGTATCGGAAGGTGGCCGCCCCAGTGCAGGGCCGGATAACCGGATGCCGTGCTTTTTACAGAACTTGATGTTGTCCCTGTTGCGATAGATCTTGTCGGCATGAATTGAGGCGGGATAACAACCAAAGCGGTCTTTGTATGCTTGCGCCTGTTTGATTAAATCAGCCGACTCGTTATATGCATCCCAGTTCAATCGGTCCAAAAAGCAGTATCCGTCAACCGCGCTGACTGATATCTTGGCTCCAAATTCCGTAGCAGCTCCTGCCTTGCCACGTTTAATGGGCCGAACATGCGGTTGGTAGATGTTGACAATACGATCATCGATTCTTTTGACCTTCTGATCATACATCCACTTTTGCTGGCGATACACTTCATTGATGACCAACAACAGCTTGTACATGCGCTTTTTAAGCATCAACAACGATGAAATCTGCGATAACTTGTCGATCGTTTTAAGATTACGCCTCAGATAGCCCAGTTGTTGACGTATGGCCTTGCGCATTTTGCTCTTCGGCACCTTCTTGCTTTTTGCAATGGCAAGAAACTGTTTTCGTGCTTTTTTGCGATAGGTGCGCGGTTTTTTAAGTTTGCCTCTGTGGGGTCGGTGCAAAACATCAATAATTTTTTCGCTTTTTTCTCTGGCCTCATTGAGTATTTTCAGATCGGTAGGGAAAGTAATGTCGGCCGGTGTGCAGGTCGCATCAATCAACAATTTACCACTGTTTGGCTTTTTCCCATCAGCGCCACCGCCACTGTTGTCTTTACCGTCATCTTTCGCATTTTTTTTGACCGATCTTGCTTTGTGATTCACAGTTTCGATGATCTGGCAAATGGCTTTCTTGCCGAAACGCTTTCTAAAATGAACAAACATTGTGGAGTGAAATGGTTCTTCATCACGATAGTCCGTAAAGCCTAAAAAGTATTGCAGGTAAGGGTTTTCGCGAATCTGCTCGACGGTCTCTTCATCTGAGGTGCCAAGCTTTTCCTTTATGATCAACGCACCCAATGCAATACGTACCGACATCGCCGGTGGCCCTAATCCGGAACCTGACAGCTTCTTTGCATAGGCCTCTTCAAATTCTTCCCAGGGAATAAATTTGGCCAGTTTTACCCATCGATTATCACTTCGTAATTTTCCATCAAAAGGAAGGTTGAAATTTTCAAATTCCAGTTGCTTCAGATTGTGTTTGTACATGGTTTTCCCGGGCAAAAAGTGCAAGGTTATTTGTGGTTTTCGGTGAGTTCTCGATCACTTTTTGTCCTGTTTATAACATATTTTTGTTGCGTTTACAATACCTTACACTTAATTCAGGAAGCCCTAATTAATTCCGTCCTCGAATCCACAAACACACCTTATTAGCGATTCATCATTTTCGTTCTCGCATTCAGGGCATTTCCAAGGCATTTATTCCTCTCTCTTTAATTGCTACAATTATATTAACGTTGCAAATAACCGGTGCAAATGAAGCGCAGCGGAATTTGCATCCGAGTTAATTTGCCTTGTTGTGCTTGTTTTCATCTATTTTTCTTAATTCAGTGATGACATTTTGAGCTGCAAAGAATAAATCAGATAACTCATCCTTTTCATTGTTTAAGTCATCTTCCAAAGCTGTATATGAACGAACCCCGTCAAAGGTTATAAAATAGAATATTACCTTTCCTGATTCAGGCTTCGGGAAAGTCTTTACCTTTTGTGCTTTTTTGTAGAAGTGCTGAGCTCCAGATAAAAAATAACTGGATGCCTTGCGCACATTCTCATGCTCACCGCCACCGATTATTCCACCTCCAGAACTGAAATAGAGACTTGTACTCCCATCCGCTACAGATGATAGGGTGAATGAGCCTTCAGGAAAACCGGTCTCCATAACTATAGCGAATACAGGATGGGAGAAATTTTCCTTCGTTATTCCAATATCTTTAGGATTAAGGGACAAAACCATCGATCGTAGTTCATCGGTCATCTGACTGGGCGTTACATCTTGGGCCATTGAAGGTCCTCCAAGTACTATAACTATAAATATACTGATGATTAGCTGCTTCACTATGTTTCCTTTTTAATTGAGCACAACGCATGCGTCACGGGCGGCATGTTCCTCGCCGTCCCTGTGAACGCGGTGGTTAAGAGCCTTTTTTCTCCTTAATGGCTTGCACCTCTTCCCAATAAGATTCGTACTGCCTTATGTATTCCTCAACTCCATAAAAGTCTATTGAGACTGCACCATTTGCAAATAATTCTTTATCATCTATTTCATCCATTGGGTCATCTTGATCCTTCCGCCATCTTGAAAAACTAAATATAACAGCTATAGAGTTTCTAGAAACTGCATCACCTTCATAAGGATCACCACTTGGCATAAAGTAGGTGGTTGTAAAATTATCTTTGTTCTGGCCCAATAATGAATAGAATTGAAGCCTCCAATATTCCTCATGCTCATCAGCGATTGATATGTGTTCATTCTGGGTTATCAAGGACTTCATCTTATTATATCTTATCAACATTCTCGCAGTTGATAGCCATAACAGCCTATCGCTCGGTGGTGGATCCGTGGCTACACCCGATTGAGTGAATATTGCATAGGCCCGCTCAAGCAATAATTTCGACTCATCTAAATATTTTTGAGAGACCTTTCGAATATCCTCATCCTTTTGACGATTTACATTTGACCGATAAACTGTGAATGCGACAATGGCACTTGCCCCAACGGCCAATGAGCCGAAAGCTTGAATAACGGAAAGATTAGACTGAACTATTTTTAAAAATGGAATTTCAGGCAGAAAAGAGGAACAAAAAACTGCAACTATAAGGGTTAGCAATATTCCTAATAAAAAGCCGAGAAACATAAGACAAAGTTTCCTTTTTTGACGTGAGCTCTTAACGCGTTGCTCACGGGTCGCGGTCCTTTTCGATCCCGTGAAATAAATTGTTACACGTTGCTTGCTTTAATATAGATATGCACAACAGATGAATTTTTGTCTGATTTCCGTCTATCCACTTCAATAAAAGACAATGACTCAACCAACTTTCCCAACTTTTCATACCCATAATTTCTTGGGTCAAATGATGGATATTTTTTGTTTATATATCCTCCAACAGCGGAAAGAGGTGCCCAATCATCATCTTTAGATACTGCATTAGTTGCCGATACCAGTACGGATTTTAATTCTGTCTTGTCGGATTCATTTGGTGCGCTGCTCTCACTCTGCGGTCTAAGTATTTCTGTATATACGAATTTGTCACATGCAGAAACAAATGCCTCTGGCGTTTTCTTTTCACCAAATCCATAAACAGTTAACCCGGATTCCCGGATTCTTGTGGCAAGTCTTGTAAAATCACTGTCAGATGAGACCAGGCAGAAGCCATCGAGTCTTCCTTCATGAAGTAAATCCATAGAATCAATAATAAGAGATGAATCCGTTGAGTTTTTGCCTATTGTATAGCTGAATTGCTGAATGGGCTGAATTGCATGTTTATGCAAGTGATCTTTCCATCCTTTGAGATTTGTAGTTGTCCAATCACCATATGCGCGTTTTACACTAGCTATGCCAAACTTGGCAATCTCAGCTAAAAGTTCAGAACAAATTGAAGCTTGAGCATTATCTGCATCGATCATAACCGCAAGTTTCTGGTTTTCACTATTGGCCATAAGTTATCCCTTCTTCGTGTAACATTGATAATAAATAGACGTCTATTTTACGTTCCAGGAAAGCCGTTACCCACTTCTTGCAATGAAAATGCCTAAGCCTCGCCAAACCCAAAAATCAGTTGTTTTTAATATAAATTTAGGTCGTTAATAAGTTTCCCTCGAATTTGCGCAAAATTCAATTTCGCCGAAAATTGGCAACTTTACGTGCCAATTTGGGCGCTTTAATAGACGTCTATTTTACGTTCCAAGAAAAGGAGGCTTGTATGCATGACTTCAATAACTATCTGGTATCTAAACATTTTACCTTTAAAAAAGAAAGCCATTTTTACGCATTATGGGTTAAAAAACTGTATGAATTCATCGGAAAAGCAGCCGGCAAAACCCTCGAAAAACAAGATATTGAACGTTATATCAACAAGATAACAAAATCACATCAAAAGTGGCAAATCGAGCAGGCCACAGAGGCGATTCGCATCTACCAGTACTATATCAACCAACCCAAAGCGCCCACAGTAAGTGCAGATGGCAATATCAAGGCGCAATGGAAGACTGTGGGATTCGAGATGGTCAATATGCTGCGCCTCAAGCAAATGGCGTTACAAACAGAGCGAACATACATGCACTGGCTAAGAGATTTTTACCGATTTGTCCGTGGAAAATCCCCTTATTTAATCGACGGCAGCCATGTGAAGCACTATTTAACGTACCTGGCGGTAGATCGGCATGTGGCGCCCTCCACCCAGAACCAGGCGTTAAATGCCCTGGTATTTTTTTTCGGTATGTTTTGGAAAAGGATCTGGGAAGCATCCAGGATGCTGTCCGGGCAAAGAAACGACGCAGGCTTCCCGTTGTACTCAGCCAGCAGGAGGTTGCAAAGTTATTAGAGCACCTTCATGGGATACCGCTGCTAATTGCCCAAATCCTATACGGTTGCGGGCTTCGCCTGAAGGAGTGCATCAAGCTCAGAGTAAAAGACATCGATTTTGAACGAGAGCGCATCAGGGTATTTGGCAAAGGCGATAAAGAACGAGAAACGCTGTTGCCGGAGACGACCGTAGATCCGCTCAGGCATCATATCTGCGATATAAAGAAACTATATGAAATCGATAGAGAACAAAATACCCCAGGCGTAGAACTACCCTTTGCCCTGGAGCGCAAATATCCCAACGCAGGCAAGGAGTGGGGATGGCAATGGATTTTTCCTTCCAATCGGTTATCTACCGATCCGAGAACTAAAATAATTCGAAGACATCACATCCACCCAAGTGCCCTTCAAAAGCATTTAAAAAGAGCTGCGCAGCGATCCGGAATTACCAAGAGGGTTTCAGCGCACACCTTACGCCACAGCTTTGCCACCCACCTAATCGAGAACGGATACGACATTAGAACCGTTCAGGACCTGTTAGGGCATTCGAGTTTGAAAACAACCATGATCTACACGCATGTGGCTTCGAAAAACAAAATGGGGGTGAAGAGTCCGCTTGATCATTTGGGAGGGTAGGCAGGTGATATCGAAGATGGTGATTTCACATTCTCAGGACACAATGTAGAGGATGCTTCCTGAGTGGCAAAAGCATATGTTTTTATGGAAGCAGCAGATGTGTCCATAACGGCAGACAGGATTGCAGCTTCTACTGCATTGTTTCCAATTTCGCTGACATCTGAATCTTCATCGAAGGTCATATCTACGATCTTGCTAAAGTAGTAGTATACATATCAACACCTCAATTCGTTTCAATTGTTTTATCATTACTTCTGTACAATATCTAAAACCACCGATACGCCACATTTGGTCGGAACAGGACCAAAATGGATTTTTCAGATAGGCGCTAGTGAACCGTGGCCAGGTGCGACTTGGTCGTTGGGGTCTCCTTTCCAGAGTTCTGATGCGGCCCCAGAACACGCTGGATATCCTTTCCGTCAATTTTCTCCTTTTCCAACAGCAGCTCGGCCATGGCTTCCAACTCACGTCGATGACCAGCGAGAATCTGTTTGGCCGACTGGTAGGCCGCATCTATGATCGTTTGGGTTTCACGGTCTATCAGGGCCTCCAGGATCTCCGACCGGCGCTGGGTGGACGGTCCCTGACCCAGAAATGGCGTACGGTTGTTTTCCACGAGCGACCGGTTAGGCATCTGCTCGCTCATCCCGTATACGGTGAGCATGTTGTGGACGATATCGGCAACCTTCTCCAAATCGTTGGCAGCACCGGTGGACACCTCGTCGAAAATCAGCTCTTCGGCGGCGCGCCCACCCAAAAGGCCCTTGATCTTACCCAGCAATTCACTGCGCGACATAAGAAAGCGATCTTCCAGGGGCGTCTGCAGTGTGTACCCCAAAGCGCCGATCCCCCGTGGAATGATGGAGACCTTCTGGACCGGATCGGCACCCGGGGTGAAGTGCCCGACGATGGCATGGCCCGATTCATGGAAGGCCACCACCTGTCGCTCGTGCGGGTTGATCAGCTTGTTTTTCTTCTCCAAACCTGCGATGACCCGTTCAATGGCATCCTGAAAGTCACTCTGGGTGACGGTTTGGCGTTCCTTGCGGGAGGCCAGCAATGCCGCTTCGTTGCAAACATTGGCGATCTCTGCACCGGCAAAGCCTGGCGTTTCGGCGGCGAGTTTATGAAAATCGACCTGGTCGTGAAGGATTAAATCACGGGTGTGCACAGCAAAAATCTCCATACGCCCGCGCAGATCCGGTCGATCCACAAGGATTTGACGATCGAAACGTCCAGGCCTCAACAACGCCGGGTCAAGCACCTCTGGGCGGTTGGTGGCCCCCATTATGATGATGCCGGCTTGGGGATCGAAACCGTCCATCTCCGTGAGCAACTGGTTGAGGGTGTTTTCCCTTTCGTCGTTGCTGCCGATGGCGATCCCCTGGGAACGGTTCTTGCCCACAGCATCCAGTTCGTCAATGAAGATGATGCAGGGCGCCTTGCCTTTGGCATCCTTGAACAGGTCCCGCACACGGGCAGCGCCAACGCCCACGAACATCTCCACGAAATCCGAACCGCTCAGGTTGAAGAAGGGCACACCGGCCTCCCCGGCCACGGCCCTGGCGAGCAGCGTTTTTCCCGTTCCCGGAGGCCCAATCAGAAGAATGCCCTTGGGCAGTTTTGCGCCCAGCCGGGTATATCGTTCCGGACTACTGAGAAACGATACCACCTCCTTGACCTCCTCGACAGCTTCGTCCACGCCAGCCACATCCTGAAAGGTGACCTTCCGGGAAGGATCAACTGCATAGATTCGGGCCTTGTTCCTGCCCACGTTCAGGAAGCCGGCCCCCTTACCCATACGCCGAGAAAGAAAACGACCGAGCAAAATGAATAGGGCCAGCGGCAGGATCCAGTTGGAGAGAAAATTCGCCAACCAATGGGATTCGATCTTGCCCCTGTAGTCCACGCCATGGGATTGAAGATCGTCGATCAAGTGGGGATCTTCAATCCGGGTGACCACGAACTGCCGCTCCACCTTCTGTTTGTTCTTTTCGTCGGACAGACCGAAATCCAGATTCCAAGGCGCCTTCTTATGGGGCGGTTGGAACACAGGGGGCGCCGCGTCGGCGCCGTCGGCGGTCGATGAGTTCGATTTTTCCAGTCCGAAAATGCGGTTCTCTTCCACGATCACGCTCTGGATACGATTGTTGGCCAACAGATCGCGAAATCGGCTGTATGGGATCTCCTTGACCGCAGCGCCGCTGAAGAAAAGCGATTCCAGAAGAATAACGGAGAATAAGACCATCAAGTAATAACTCAGTGAGAACTTATGCTGTTGTTTCATGTTGAACTCTCCAAGGATTTTCCCTGACGATGAAGGCGGCACGCCTTTCCGACGATATCAAGCTTCGGGCATGCCGCCTGTTCATCCCTCAGTTGACGAACTGGACCTAACTTCCAACGGCCGTTTAGAACAGTTATCAACTGATGGTGACCTTTACGAACCCGCTTTCTCCGGTCCGATGGTCCAGGGCTTTGAACATGACTTGCTGATGGTGCGGCAGGGATTTGATCAAGGCCACGAAGCCTTCCACTCCCTGCACAGGCGTGTTGTTGACATTCAGGATGATATCGTCCTTTTCAAACCCGACCGCTTCAAGCGGCCCTTCCTTATCCAGCGAGGCAATGGCTACCCCCTGCCCCGCGTCAAGTCCATATTCCCGCGTTTCATTGGCTTTGAGAGGCCTCACCACTACCCCGAGGCGATCTTCCAGGGAAGCCGCAATCCGGCGCACGGCATCATCCAGACTACCGATGGTAACTTTCAGATCCATGGATTTGCCGTCCCGGAAAACAGTCAAACCGGCTGTGTCACCCACCGGTGTATCGCCGACACGGCGCTGCAGTGCGGCAGCATCCTCGATCGGCTGCTCGCTGAACTTGATCACCAGGTCGCCCTTTTTCAGACCAGCTTTTTCAGCAGGGCTGTCCGGCACCACCTCGGCAATCAGAGCCCCCTTGTTGTCCTTGCGATGCATCGATTTGACCTGATCCGGTGTGAGGTCACGGATACTGACACCCAACCAGCCACGCACCACCTTACCGTGGTCGATCAAGGCCTTGGCCACGTGAACGGCCATATTGCTGGGAATGGCGAAACCGATACCCTCAAAACCACCCGACTCTGTGGCGATGGCCGCATTGACGCCGACCACCTGTCCTGACAGGTTGAGCAACGGTCCGCCGCTGTTGCCCGGATTGATCGCCGCATCGGTCTGCAGATAGTCCTGATAGGACGTCGGATCGAGAACCCCGCGTCGATGCTTGGCACTGATAATTCCCTGGGTGACCGTCTGGTCGAGTCCACGGGGATGACCGATTGCCACCACCCAGTCCCCCACCTCCATCCGGTCCGAATCACCGAAAGTCACGGCCGGAAGTTTCTCGTCGGCAGCGATGTGGATCACGGCCAGGTCGGTCTTGGGATCCGTACCCACCAGTTCAGCCGGGTGCGAAGTACCATCGGCCAGCAGGACATTGATCTCGGTTGCACCGGAAACCACATGGTTGTTGGTTAAAATGTTGCCATTGCTGTCGATGATCATACCCGTACCGAGGCCTCTCAACACCTGCTTGAACTTTTGAGGTTGCTGCGGTCCGTTGAAAAAGAAATGGAAAAACGGGTCATTTCCAAAAGGGCGCATTGGGTTGGCAATCTCCCGACGCTGTGTAACGTCGATGTGAACCACGGCCGGAATGGTCTCCTGAGCCACTTTGGCGATGGCGGTTTTCCAACCCACGTTCGAAGGTTCTACAGCAGTCAGTTCGGAGTGGTTGTCTTTGGCTGCGTGTGCCACCGACATTTCACTTGAAGGCGAGTGGCACTGTGTCAGGCCTAATGCCACTACCGCCATCGACACTGCCAGCAGATAACGGAGATGTTTTTTTTCTATAGTTGCCATGGTACCCTCCTTTGACTTTGGAAAAATTTTCCCTTGATGTTGGTTCTGCCTTTGATTTGAAAAATAAACGTGCAGGCCAAGGAAGGGTATAAGCGCGCTTCTGATTTTGGTGTAGGACCTGACTGGCATTTTCCGTCAGGTATTGTCCTACGGCAATTGAGATTACAAGACGCAACCGGACAACTTCTATATAAGCAATGGAGGGAACGGATGTAGGGGGAATGTATTTAAATTGATTTGTGAAAATTTGGAGGGGTGGAACCCTCTATTGTACCTCTCGTAACAGGAGAAGGCGGCGATCACACGCTATCTTTGCCACACCGATGATGAAACCCCAGGAGGTAATTATTTCACTGCCACGGCCTACCCCTGGAACAGCAGTCTCGGGCATATGGATTTATTCTAAGGGATGTCGGCAACGATTGACGGTCACATCTCATCCGGCAACCAGTTTCGGGTTGTATTCCAACGATTAGTGGCTTCTTCCCCCAGGCACGAAAGGGGAAAAGGGGGCAAGTCTGCTCTTTGCGCATCATAAAAGTTAGTGATCTGTAGAGCAGACTCGATCCCATATCCTTGGATTGCTATTTATCTATACCCCGCTGCATACCTCGCAGGTAAGATATTTCCCCGATATGTTGATTGGAATGGGCGATTACAAAAGAAAAAAGCGCCCCCTTGGGCATTTCTCCAAAATTTGGAAATGTGACTTTTTCATCTAACGCTTCAACCGTCATGCTTCTTAATATTTCCTTTGTTTTGGCGCGCACCGCATCGAAGTACTCCAAAAGCTTTTTAAATTCAGGCACTTTAAACGCATTGACCTGATCAACCGTATAATGGGAACCCTCTTCCTCTTTGGGCAACCCGAGTTTCTCATACCATTTTTCAGATTCCCATATTAAAGGCTTTTTCTGAAGTAAGCCTTGCAGAATCGAGTCTTCAGATCGGGCCAAATGAAAAAGAATCAAACCGATGGAATTGCACCCGGATGCCGGCCGCCAACTCACCTCCTCCTGTGTCAGTCCCTCAAGCGCATGCCCCATTGCCATTTTGGTTCCGGAAAACCCAATACCGATATAACGTTGCAATTCCATAATTTTCTCCTTTTTTGACCTGGATAAAACCATAATCTGAGATTCACACCGTCCCCTATCCCATGTGCCATGCCTGAACCTTTATAACTCATCTTTCGGGTTTCGCAATATCTACAAACGAAGGTGCAGACCACCCACCGGACTCACCGGATCATGAACCCCGAAAGCCGAGATTATAATACAAACAAATGTTTGAATCCACATTCATCTATTTTCAGACACAGCCGATATATAAGTAGGTATCGGTACTCGCATTGTTATAGACCTGAAGCGGTAAGGAAGGACCCATGAAAATAAAGTGCTCTAGTTGCCCGAAGGTCCTGGTGATCCCGGATGACCGGATTCCGAAAGACAAAGCCATCGCGTTTCCCTGTCCGGCGTGCGATGCATTGATCAGGATCGATCTCAGTCAGGAAGCGACGTCGGAACAACGCGCACCCCAGACAGATAGCCAAACGTACCAGTTGACCGGCGAAGACCTGAAACAGCAGATTATCAAAACTGTCGGCGACCTTCCCCCCATGCCACAGACGGTCATCAAGGCCAGGGAAATCATGCAAGATCCCAAGGCCGGCTTTGGGGAACTGGCGGAACTGTTCGAGGCCGACCAGGCCATTGCGGCCAAGATTCTGAAACTGGCCAACTCCCCCTACTACGGCATCTCGGGCGGTGTCTCATCCTTGCAAAAAGCCTCCGTGGTACTGGGCCAGAAGACCTTGGGTGAGCTGATCACCCTCGGCGGCGTCTCATCGCTTTTGGGCAACCGTTTGGAAGGGTATGGCCTGGATGTGGGCGATCTGTGGAAACACAGCCTGGCCGTCGCCTTCGGTTCCAGATTCATTGCGGTTAAAGTCGATGCGGCCATGGAAAGCGACGCCTTTACCACCGGATTGCTTCACGATTCAGGCAAACTGATTCTGGATCCCTATATCACCGAGCGGTGGTCCGATTTTGAAATGGCCATGGCACAAGAGAACGCCACGTTTCTGCATGCTGAAAAAGCGGTTCTGCAACTCGATCACCCCGAAATTGCTTCCGAAGTGTGCAATGCCTGGCATATTCCCAAGGCGCTTAGCCACGCCATTCGATACCATCACCATCCGTCCCAATCCAATCAGAGCAAACTGGCCTACATCGTCCATGCGGCCGACGCCATTGCACTGA
Organism: uncultured Desulfatitalea sp.; assembly: GCA_963668675.2. Taxonomy (GTDB): domain Bacteria; phylum Desulfobacterota; class Desulfobacteria; order Desulfobacterales; family Desulfosarcinaceae; genus Desulfatitalea. The sequence continues at coordinate 27,457 of CAXXMB010000002.1, forward strand.
TGTCCGGCCTCGGCATCGGGGTCGACGGAACCCGGTATGAGATGGAATCAGGCACCATGGCATTTCTCGGGTTGCACGAAGATGATCTCGGGGAAATCATGGGACGCGTACTGGGTGCTGTTAAGAAAATTACGCAACAGTAAAACAGATTCAACCTTCGGTTGCTCCGGGCGACCACTTTCCAATGGCTTAAGGATGTGACAGATGGCGGACTTCAATGACCAGGATCTTCTGGACGAGATCCGTTTCGATATAAAGGTAAAGGATTTACGCAAGGCTGAGCTGGTTCTGGCTGCCCTCGGGTACGTCAAGCGGGAGACCCAGAAAAAGGCACTCTTTGAAGTGAGCCGGTCAGAAGAAGCCTTCTCGATCCCCCTGCTCACAGGGCTGTTTGTAAACTCTCCCAAGATTGCCGCTGCGTTTCCACAGCTCAAGGAGACCATGTATTCCAAGATTCTCAGCCGACCCGATGTGCTTCAGGATCTGCTGCTGAAGGAGAAAAATCCCGCGGCAAGGGCGTTCCTGGCCATGGTAGCCGGGGAGATACAATTGACCAATGCGGCGCCGGTGCTCATGGATATTCTCGGCAGCGAAACGGATCCGAATATCATTCGCACTGCCATTGTCTCGCTCGGCACGATCGGCGCTTCCGATGCCGTGCCCCAGGTATCCGAGTACCTCAACCATCATGACAGATACCTGTCGACGGCGGCCATCGAGGCGTTGGGCGAAATTGCCACGCCCGAAGCCATCGACATGCTGGCCAACCGGCTGGGCCATGATCATGAACTGGACCGCGCGATCATCGAGATTTTTTCACAAGCAGAAACGCCGGAAGCCATCGAAAAGCTCAACGAAACCCTCGAATCGGAACATGCGCATATCCGCACCGCCGGCAAACAGAAACTGAGCGCCATCGGTTCAGTGAGTGTTCGGGTATTGATCAAGAACCTCCAGCGGAGCGATCCAGACCTGGTGATTCATTCCCTGAATGTTCTTGGAGATATCGGGGATGCGGCCGCTGTACCGGCCATCCGAAGTCTCCTGCACAACGAACCCGAAGACGCCAATGTGCGCTTTGCCGCCTATGAAACCCTGGGGCGGCTTCCGGTGGGAAAGGGGGCCTTCGCGCTGGCGGCCGGGCTGGAGGATCCGGTGGACAATGTGCGCTCCGCTGCCGCAAAGGCCATTGACCGCAATTATAACGCCCTGCTGGCGGGTGGTGTCCGAAACCTGATCACATCAGGAGACGAGACCGCGGCCCTCATCATGGAAACGGTGATCACTTCCCAATGCGACCTGATCTTTATGGATCTTCTGGAAGAAGAGACGTTCAGAACAGATGCCGTTGCGTTTCTCAATAAATCAGCCCATCCGGAACTCCGAAGCTACTATGCCGGGATCTTTTCAGCAAAAGGCCTTGAAGATCTGGCACAGCAAGTGTCGGCGAAAGCGGAAGCAAAACCACGGACTGCATTAAGGATCTACACGGTTGATGACAGCAAAATGATCCTGAACATCTACCGGACCGTGCTGCACAATCTGGGATGCGAATCCATCGCTTTCGAGTTCCCGGTGGAAGCGGTCCACAAGGTAAAAGAAGACCGTCCGGATGTGATCATCACAGACCTGAATATGCCCGAACTCACAGGGATCGATCTGGCCAGAAAAATCCGCGAGTGGCTACCCAAAGAGAAACTTCCCATCATCATGGTGACAACGCAACAAGAGTCCCAGGACTTCAAAGATGCATTGGCTGCCGGAATCAATGGCATCATTCACAAGCCGTTTACGGAATCGCAGATCCGCGCAGCACTGAAAAAGTATGCCGGGTACGATGCAGCGCCCCCGGAGTAAGCCTTTGCGGGGGAGTGATAATTGCGACACAGATCTTAGGAGTTTTTTGTCATCTACCCCATCTCATCACTTCAGATCGGCAAAGGCCTTTAGGCAGAATCGCTAAAGTGCTCCCTCGTAGAAAGCGATTTCGATGCGATCGTCTTCCGGAATGGGCGTCATGGTATAGGTCCCCGAACGTAGGATATTGATATGCCGTTTATGGCCGATTGACAATTCCGGTGCGTTTGGTTACGGTCAGCCACTATTCACCCTCTTTGTTTGTCCTGAATCTCTAACTTCTCTTCATCTATACACCAGGTTTCATTATGAAAAAAATATGGAAACGCTTGCCGGTCATTTTCATGGTCTTTTTCTGGCTCACACTGCCTGCGCACGCCCAGATGGACGGCGGGGATGGAGCGGTGCCTTCAGCGTTGAAATGGCCTCGCATTATTGAAACGCCCCAGGCAAAGATCGTCATTTATCAGCCGCAATTGGAGGATTTCAGTGGGAATCGCCTTGCTTCCCGTTTTGCGGCCTCCGTCCAGGCGACAGGTATGAAGGAGCCGGAATTTGGTGCGGTCTGGATAGAAGCCCGGCTTGAAACGCAACGTGACCAACGCACCGTCCATCTGGTTGCCATCGAGAATGTGCGATCCCGTTTTCCCAATGCCACCCCGAAGCAAGAAAAATGGTTTAACGATGTGCTCAAACGGGAAATTCCCAAATGGGATATAGTCCTCTCCATCGATCAACTTATCGCCGGGTTGGAGGTGGAACAGGAGCGATTGAAAACGGAACAGGCACTGAACAACGACCCGCCCAAAATCCTATACGTGAACAAGCCTGCGGTGCTTGTTTTGGTGGATGGCAATCCGATATTGAAGCCCGTCGAGAATACAGCGTTGATGGCCGTGATCAATACCCCCTTTCCCATGGTCTTCAGCAAAACAGACAAAACCTTCTATCTTATCGGCAAGGAGACGTGGTACCGGTCCAAAAATGTGTCCGGTGAATGGCAGGAGACGTCCAATCCACCGTCAGATGTTGCCGCTTTGGAAAGGGAGGCTTCCGACGATGAGGAGGCGGAATCTTCCGTCGCAGCGGGCATGATCGTGTTAGGTGCCACGGAGCCTACGGAACTCCTTTCCATCGACGGAGACCCCCAATTCGTTCCATTTGCAGGAAATAACTTGCTGTATGTGGACAACACGGACAACAGCCTGCTGTACGAAGTCGATACAGGGAATTACTACCTGCTTCTTTCCGGGCGCTGGTACAGGACCAAAAAACTGGATGGCGCCTGGTCATATGCACCACCGGATCAACTACCGAAAGCATTTGCCGACATCCCCGCCGATTCGGAAAAAGGGGATCTGCGCGCCAGCGTTCCCGGAACCGATGAAGCCCTGGATGCCGTACTGGATGCCCAGATTCCGGAAACGGCCACCGTCAAGCGCTCGGAAGCGAAACTTACCGTGGAATATGACGGGAAGCCGGAGTTCAAAGCCATCAAGGGTACCGAGATCGATTACGCTGTCAATACGGCAACCCCCGTTATCCGGATTAAAGGAAAGTACTACGCTGTAGACAACGGCATCTGGTTTGTGGCCGCCGCCGATAGTGGCCCCTGGGTTGTAGCCGATTCCGTCCCGGCCGAGGTTCAGGACATTCCGCCATCTTCGCCGGTGAACAATATCAAGTACGTTTACGTCTACGATTCGACACCGGAATTCGTTTATGTGGGGTATACGCCTGGATATATCGGCTGTTACATCCATCATGGTATCGTCGTTTACGGTACCGGATATTACTATCACCCCTGGTATCGCCACTACTACTATCCGAGACCCTTCACCTATGGATTCAGCGTTCATTACAGCAGTTTTTATGGCTGGAGTTTCGGATACTCATTTTTCCACGGTCCCTTCAGTTTCTATTTCGGGCCTGCCTGGGGACCTCCCCGCTACGGCGGTTGGTGGGGACCACCACGGTATCGGCCGCCGTACTACCGGCCGCCCCACTATCGTCCCAAGCCTCCCCGTCCGCCAGGGCATCGTCCGCCGGGGCATCGTCCGCCGGTGGTAAAACCACCCGTAGCCACGCCGCCGGGAGGGGGTAAGCCAACGCAACGGCCGGTCGGGCAGAGACCGAAAAATCGCCCGACCAGCGGCAATCTGTACGGCAAACGGCCCGATCAGCCGATGGGGGACAGGGCCCGCCCGACCGTAGCGGACCGCATGAACAAACAACAGGCCGGCAAACCGACCTCGTCACCGAACAATCTGTTTACGGATCGGCAGGGCAATGTGTATCGTAAAGGCCAGAACGGCTGGGAACAGCGGCAGAACGGTCAATGGCAACGGCCGACGGGAAGCCAGCCGTCAAGCCCGTCACAGAAACCGGCGCAACGCCCATCCGGGCCGGTCCAGAAGCCTGCGCAGCGGTCCTCCGATTCGGTTCAGCCACCGAGCCGCCCCTCTGCAGGAGATGCTCAGAAACCAAGCGGGAGACCGTCTCAAAATATCCAACAGCGACCGACAACACCACAACGACAAGAATCCCAGGACAGCAATCGCCGATCCCTGGACGACCAGCAGCGAAGCAGAAATCACGGGAATCAGCGTACTGGCAACTATCATCAAACGCGGCAGAGCGGTTCGGATAGCAGAAACGTTCAGCGCCAGGTCGGTCAACATAGAGGTGGACGATAACCAATAGGCTTTAAGGGCGTCCTTTACCTATTTACTCTATTTTCCGATACGGTGCCTGCTTGCCGTCTGGAACAGTTGCCTGGCAGCACGTGAACGCATGTGCGTGAGGGGCGGACCACCCGCTGGACTCTCCGGCAGTTAGGCTAAGAATAAATTCCTGCCACTGCATCTCTATCGCATTGCCATACAATTCGCTTTACACATTCCATGTGTGGGCGCCGGGCAGGGGCGTCTCCATACCCGCCGATGTGTAATTACTGGTAAGCTTTAGTCGCTTTTAGCGTATTCAATGCACAACATCGCCAAATCAATTGACAACCAGTATCGACCTCCATAAAATCTACTCCTTTTTCAAACTCACCGTAACCAACGTTGAGAGGAAGTTTTTCCGTCACCACAATCCATAGAACCGACCAATGCCAATCAAAACAGGAGGTGGGGCCCATGAAACCGAAATTCGTTTCCTTCAAAATTTTGGCAATTACTGCTCTCTTAGTCACGCTGCTTGCATTTTTGGCAAGCGCATCTGAAAAGGTGATCATCTTCCACGCCGGCAGCCTGACGGTGCCCTTTGCGGAGATTGAAAAGCGTTTTGAAGCAACGCATCCACAGATTGACATACTTCGCGAAGCGGGCGGCTCCACCAAAATGGCGCGTATGATCTCCGAATTGAACAAACCGGCCGATATCATGGCCTCGGCCGACTTTAAAGTCATTGACAAAACATTGATTCCTGCCAAGGCCGCATGGAACATTCGTTTTGCCACCAACCAGCTGGTGCTGTGCTACACCGACAAGAGTCGCTTTGCCGATCAGATCAGCAACGAGAACTGGTATGAAATACTAGGACGCAACGGGGTGATCTGGGGTCACTCCGATCCCAATCTAGACCCTTGCGGCTATCGCAGCCTCATGGTGCTGCAGCTCGCTGAAAAGTACTACAACAAACCCGGCCTGTATGATCAACTGATAGCCAACCGTCCGCAAAAAAATGTCCGCCCCAAGTCCGTCGAACTGGTCTCCCTGCTCAAAACCGGCAACATGGATTACGCCTGGGAGTATCTGTCGGTGGCGGTCCAGCATGATCTCAAATATGTCAAACTGGACGACCATATCAACCTGGGCAACTACAAATATGACGAATTCTATGCCCAGGCCGAGGTCAAGGTCACCGGTAAAAAACCGGGCACCTGGATCACCCGCCAAGGCAAATCGTGCACCTACGGCATTACGTTGGTGAAAGAGGCACCCAATGCTGCCGGGGCGGTTCAATTCCTTGAATTCCTGCTGTCCCCGGACGGTGGATTGAAGGTGCTGTCCGATATGGGCCAGCCGCCTTTTATCCCTGCACGGGTGTCCACCGAAGCAGTCAAAGAGAGCCTTCCCGGTGGCTTGTCCAAGTTGGTGGAAGTCAAAAAGTAGCAGGGCCATAAGAGAAGAGATACCGGACGATACCGGCGGAAGGCAGGAGCGCTGGAATCGGTTTCAGGCGTACCGTGGAGGCTCGATTTGTCCCCAAGCAATCCAAAAGCAGTCCTCGTCAGCAATGGTCTCTTTGCGGGCCTGGCTGTATTGAGTGCTACCGTGATTGCGGCCTTTATTCTGTTTCCCCTCCTTGAGATGGTGACTCAGCCTTCGTTCAAGTCTTTAGGCGAAGCCGCCGCCGACCGTCAGGTGGTGCGCGCCATCGGTTTAAGCATCTACACCTCGGGCATGGCTGCCCTGATATCTCTGATCATCGGTACCCCCTTTGCTTATCTTCTGGCCCGCCGAACCTTTTTCGGCAAGAAATTGCTGGAGAGCATCATCGATCTACCCATAATGATTCCCCACCCGGTGGTAGGCATTGCCATTTTAGGTATCGCAGGCCGAAACCACTGGCTTGGCAACGCCATGCAACAGCTCGGCATCCACATCATGGGGACGGTCACCGGATTGGTGACCGTGCTTACATTTGTGGGAATGCCTTTTTACATCAATGCGGCCAAAGCCGGCTTTGAAGCCATCCCGAAACGACTGGAAAAGGTGTCGCGCAGCTTGGGCGCTTCCCAGGTTGGAACCTTCATGCGGGTCACACTTCCCCTGGGATGGCGCAGCATGGTAGTGGGTATGATCATGTGCACGGCGCGGGCTGTAAGCGAATTCGGTGCAGTGGTCATCATTGCCTACCACCCCATGGTCGCACCAGTGATGATTTACGAACGCTTCACGGCCTACGGCCTGAAATACTCACAACCCGTGGCAGTATGGCTCATCGTGGTGTGTCTTATTCTCTTTTTGCTGCTCAGGTTTTTTTCAATGCCGAAAAAGAGAATCAGATGATTGAGATTGAACAGCTCACTGTCCAGGTTTCCGGCTTTGCCTTGGCGGATATCAATCTGTCTGTTCAGGAGGGTGAATTTTTCGCTCTTATCGGGCCCACCGGGGCCGGTAAGACACTGATCCTTGAATCCATTGCAGGCCTGGTGCGTTCCACCAGCGGACGAATCTGTATCGACGGAAACGATATCACCCATCTACCGCCGGAAGCACGCGGGGTAGGCATCGTTTATCAGGACCATGCCCTTTTCCCCCACCTGTCGGTTAAAGACAACATCCGCTACGGGCTGAGGTATCATCCCAAAACCAACGGAACTTGCCACCCGACACTGGATCGGTGGATCGAGCATCTGGGACTTTCCCACTTGCTGGACCGCGCAACCGAAAACCTGAGCGGCGGGGAAAAGCAACGGGTCGCCCTTGCCCGGGCACTGGCCATCCAACCGACGGTGCTGCTGCTTGATGAACCGCTATCGGCCTTGGACCCCAATTTCCGCGAGGAGATCCGCCAACTTCTCCATGAACTGCACCGGGAAACGAAGATAACCATTTTGATGGTGACGCATGACTTTTCTGAAGCCCACTTCCTTGCGCAACGTATCGCTGTTATTCACCGCGGCCAAATAGAACAGACGGGAACGCTCAAAGCTGTTTTTACTGCGCCGTCCACACCGTTTGTGGCCCAATTTGTCGGCATGAAAAATATTTTCCCGGTCACCTTAAACGGCAGTACAGCATATACCGGCGATCTCTCTTTCGACATCGAAAAACCGGATGGCAATAAAACCCACATGGCAATTCGACCGGAGCACATCCAGCTGTTTGTCACTCAGCCCGAAACAACCATGGAAAATCTGTTTGAGGGGGATATCGCCAAGGTAAATAACCAGGGCATCATTTCCGAAATTGAAGTCGCTGTATCCACCACTCACTTTCAGCTGATCTTAACCACCAGCCAACTCCACCAACTGGAACTATCTCTCGGACAGAGGGTTTACATCAGCGCACCATCCGAACGAATTCATTTTATGTAGGCTGATAATAAACGGTCTATATCATCTGAACCAAATAACTTCGAATCAGGGCATGACTCAACTTTCGGGTTTCACGAAAGTTTAAGTAAAAGCTTAGGGCATTCCCACGCCCCCTGTTTTATCCGGGTCAATATTTGAAACTGCTAAGCAAGGCAGAGCATCTCCCAAAATTGATCTCCATCTTCAGGGGAGGCCGGCTCGCGTTGCTGCGACTTGAGTCATTTCAATCCTTCCCGCCAGTTCATTGCTTTCCAAATCTGATATGCATATGAAGAGGGTTTTTCCATCCTCCCCACCCGGCATGCAAGCATAGGGAAAACATTCAACCTTATTGCGATCGACAATTTCTCCGCTCTCGAAAACGCGGAAGACTTCGGCGCCACTGCCGGACGAGTCAACCCACACAGCGCCTTCGCTGTCAAGGCAGATGCTATCGGGTAGGATTCGCGTCCTTAACTTGCTTCGATCTGTACCAATGCCAAGACCAGATGGTTGGCCGGCCACATCAACGATAACCTATAGGGTTCCCTGAAGATCAAGGGTCATCAATTTTCTGGTACGAAAATCCGAAAACCACAATTTGTTTTCATGCCACCTCGGTCCTTCCGGAAATCCGACCCTGTCAGCCAGTATGGTTGTCTTATTCATAACCTTGACTGGATGGACGCTTATTATGAACCCGGCAATGATACACTTAAAATGGTCATTCCGGCGAAAGCGGAATCAAGGCCCGGATCCCGGATATAGTCCGGTAGAAATCAGGTTAGCCTATTTTATTAGCGGTTTAATATTAAACCGGCAATTAAATAGGCCAACCCTTGTCATCCCGGACTTGATCCGGGATCCAGGAACGGTCTGGATAGCGCCAAGGCTTCACTGCGTGCCCGGCCTGCGCCGGAATGACGATTGCTAAGGTAATTAATTGCCGGGTTAATAATAAGTCAGGGGCCCATAGTCTCCATCGATAGAGGTATCGACTTTTACGGTTCAAAATGAAGCCTACCGAAAACGCAAATTCCTACTTTTGAACCCTTCAGGGCCGCCCAATGCGAACCGATCCCGAGTAATATATTTTTTTTCATTACTTATCAGTCAGATGCAAAACATAGAAGCAAGAATAATTTGGCACGGTAATTGTAGAAAGATCTGCTATCGAACCTATCACAAAAGGGGATGCGTACCGGCATCTTTAACAGTAAAGGAGGAAAGAAATGCCAAGTTTTGTCATTGATGAAAAATGTGACGGCTGTAAGGGGGGGGACAAAACTGCATGCATGTATATCTGCCCCAACGATCTGATGGTGCTGGACACCGATCGAATGAAAGCATTTAACGCCGAACCGGATATGTGTTGGGAGTGCTATAACTGCGTCAAAATTTGCCCCACCCAAGCCATCGAAGTGCGCGGCTATGCCGATTTCACTCCTCTGGGCGCCAGTGTGGTTCCCATGCGCGGGTCCGAGGACATCATGTGGACCGTCAAATTCAGAGGCGGTACGATCAAGCGATTCAAGTTCCCCATTCGGACGACGCCGGAAGGCGAAGCCAAACCTGACGGTGGTTTCGGCGTAGGCCCTGGAACGCTCGACGACCAACTGCTGTTCACCGAACCGGCGTCCTTGAAAGCCGATAAACTTTGGACACTTGGAGACTAAAAAGGGGGGATGAAACATGCAGGAATTCAAAACTATAGAAGTAAACACCGATCTATTGATCATCGGTCCGGGCATGGCAGGCGCCGGGGCCTGCGTGGAAGCAGCCCACTGGGCAAAACAAAATAATCTGAAAATCACCGTTGTAGACAAGGCCGCCATGGAACGCAGCGGGGCGGTGGGTATGGGGCTTTCGGCCATCAACCAGTATCAGGGCGAAAATACGCCAGTGGATTATTTGAGCTATGTTCGCCAGGATTTGATGGGACTGTGCCGAGATGATCTGGTGATGGACATCTCCCGGCATGTAAATGGCTCGGTGCATATGTTCGAAGGCTATGGGCTGCCCATCTGGAAAGATCCTGAAGGCAACTACGTTCACGAAGGCCGCTGGCAGTTGATGATCAACGGGGAATCCTACAAGGCCATCGTGGCCGAGGCAGGCAAAAACGCTATTGGAATTGACAACCTCATCGAGCGCGTTTTTATCGTGCGTCTGCTGTTGGACAAAAACGATAAAAGCAAGGTGGCCGGCGCAATCGGGTTTAGCGTGCGCGAGCCGGAAATCTACATCTTTAAATTCAAGGCCTGTCTGATATGCGCCGGCGGTGCGGTGCACGTCTTTAGACCCCGCTCAACCGGTGAGGGCCTGGGCCGTGCATGGTATCCACCCTGGAATGCGGGATCGAGCTCCTATCTGACCACCACGGCCGGCGCGGAGATGACCTCACAGGAAGTGGTGTTTATTCCAGGTCGCTTCAAGGACGGTTATGGTCCCGTGGGCGCCTGGTTTCTCCTGTTCAAGGCGGCGGCGACCTCGGCCAACGGTTTCAACTATATGGCCGAAGGATTGGCCGATGGCGGCGAGTTGCACAACTGGCCGCCGTACGGCGAGGTCAAACCGATCCCCACTTGCCTGCGGAACCATTTGATGATGATCGAAATGTACCGAAAGGGCGACGGCCCCATCTTTATCCATACGGACAAGGCCATTGCCAAGCTGGCGGAAAACGCTCCGGACGAAAAGGCGTACAAGAAGGAGTTGAAGAAGCTCGAAGCCGAAGCGTGGGAGGACTTTTTGGACATGACCATCAGCCAGGCCGTCCTCTGGGCCGCCAAAGATGTCTTCCCCGAAGAGGGACCGTCGGAAATCATGCCGTCCGAACCCTACTTCATCGGCTCGCATTCCGGCGCTTCAGGTGCCTGGTGCAGCGGGCCCGAAGATTTGCAAACCGACGAATCCAAAAACGAGTACTTCTGGGGGTATAACCGAATGACCACGGTCAAGGGGTTGTTCGCGGCCGGTGACGGGGTGGGGGTTTCAAGTCACAAGTTCTCATCGGGATCCTTTACCGAGGGACGCATTGCGGCCAAAGCCGCCGTCAAATATTGCGTTGAAAACCCGGACATGCCCGAATTCGATCCTGCTGATGTGGCAGCGCTCAAAGAACAGATTCTGCTGCCGCTCAAGCATTATGAAGAAAACAAAGATTATACCACTCTCGGCACAACCACGAAGAAATATGACCTTCCGGTGGAAGAGGTCAACCCCATGTATATTACACCCAAGATGGCCCTGTTTCGTCTGAACAAAATCATGGATGAATACGTGGCCGGGTGGGGATCCAACTACAATTGCAACGCAACGACGCTGAACATCGCACTGGATCTGCTCAAGCTGCTCAAGCAGGATCTCTCCAAGCTGGCGGCGCGCAATCTGCACGAGCTGATGCGCTGCTGGGAAAATATTCACCGCACCCAGATTGCCGAAGCCCATACGCGCCATAAGCTCCATCGACAAGAAACACGATGGCCGGGATACTACTACCGATCGGATTTTCCGAAATTAAACGAAGACCAATGGGGCACGGTGTTTGTCAACTCCGTATACAATGCCGGAAACGACGAGTTCACCATGCTCACGCGGCCTCTGATCCACCTTGTGGATATAAAAGAAGTGGTCGGCATGTAAACATCCCCCTCTCCCCGGTGGGCCCGAGATTGTTCGGGTGGCCGTCCGGGGAGAGGTGGGATGACGCGATGTCAGTGAAAGGAGCGCGGCATCATGGACGCGCAGACGCAGTGGCAAACAGTGGAGAGGGTGACGGAAATCTATGTGGCGGTTTTCCCCGTTTCGGTCAATGCGGATTTAAAAACGGAAGTCATCCTGGCCGGCTACAAAAAGGACCCGGACCTGCCGGCCATGTCCCAGCTGAGGGCGACCGTTGAAACCCAGGCGCAAGCTGTAGAGGATTTGGTGGCGCTTTGCGATGAGATCGTCGAAGAGCAAAAAGAGATCGACTCATACCGCCTGCTTAAATTTGATCAACAGGGCGTGCATGTCCTGAGTCCCGCTGATTACAGAACCTTTGACAATCAGTACGCCCATCATCAGTGGGGTATCTGTTGATGCAAGAAGAGATCAGTGGAAACCCGCTGATAACGAAAAGGATGGAGCCATGGCCAACGACACTCCCAGGTGCCCCCACTGCGGGCAGCCAATGAAGAAATGGCTTGTTCCCCTGGCATCGACATGGCCGAACGAATTTTTTTATGTGTGCTTCAACGACACGTGTCCCTATTATGTGCATGGATGGCAGCATATGTGGCAGCAACAAGCGGTGAAGGCCTCATATCGTTGCCGCCATGACCCGGACACGGGCCGATTCGCCCCCTTGCCGGTTTGGTCCTCGGATGCATTGAAAGATGCCATTATTGACCAGTAGCACCCACAGGCCCCCTTCTCGGCGAAAGCTGCCTTGTCATTAAACCGGCACTTAAATAGACCAACTTACGTCATCCCGGAATCGATCCGGGATCCAGTAACGACCTGGATAGCGCCAAGGTTTCTCTGCGTGCACGGCATTCTCCGGAATGACGAGTGCTGTAGTATATAATTGCCTGGTTAAAATCGCCAGCGGCAATGCGATCAGTGGCGCGCGTTTTGAAAGGATTCTGCGAAATCGGGGTTGACCTTGAGCACGTGCTGTGAAAGCAAACCATATTCCAACCACCTGAACGCAAATCGATAAAGCGCCGTATCGTCGCTTTTGAGCCGATCAACTTCTCCGGGGCTCACGACAAACCGTTTTAAAAATGAGCTTTCCAATATAAATTTCCGAAAACGGTCCAGGTCATAACAGGCCATGTAGAACATCTGCTGTATTTTCGTGTTGGTAATGGTCGTTCCTGCCAGATTCGGGTCGTTGGCAATCTTTTTGAAGGGGATTTCCATTTCATGATATTCGGGCAATCCCTGCTGTGCAATCCATTCGGACAGGACATGCGTTTTGTCGGTACCCAGCCCGCGGCAAAACGGTACATCCGTCACCGAGTAATATCTTTTGCCGGCTTTTTCAGTGTCGGGCGTGCTCTCCGGGCGCAAGGGATACACACGGCAAGCCCAGGGGCGATCGCCATAAATGCGGCAGCCGTCATTATCGACAAACGGACAGCTTTTATGGTCATCGGACAGCATTTTTAAAATCACCACCGGCAGGCCTTTATCGCCGATAACGGTGAAGGTATATTGGTCTAAAAATTCCGACGATGAAATTTTAAGAGCGCGTTTCATTCGAAGGATATCATAGGGAGTTAAAACAATCATGATATCCCGACAGCACTGTGTATAGCAATCCAGCCCCGGACGGCACTCAAATTGTAAAATGTCTCCCGGACGCAGGACGGTCACTGCGCCTTTTTCCATTGGGGGTGTTTGTGTCGACATCTGTTCTTCTCCTTTCATCCGGTTTGATGCCATAACCAACAATTTTCCGGCGAAGGGTGTTTTTATTGATCCCCAGTTCACGAGCGGTTTTCATTTTTTTCCAGTTGTTTTTTCGAAGCGTCTGCACAATTACTCTTTTCTCTATCTCTTTGAGGGTCGGGTTATGAGTCGAACCGGTGGTGTTGGTGTTTGATAGAAGCCTGTCGGGCAGATGTTTCACATCGATTATCTCTTCCCGGCACAGAACAAAGGCATGCTCAATAGCATTTTCCAGTTCACGCACATTGCCGGGCCAATCGTAACACGCCAGAATATTCATAGCATCCGGTGAGAGGCTCCGGATATTTTTACGTTTTTTATTATTAAAACGGGTGATGAAGTGCTCTACCAGGAGCGGTATATCCTCTTTTCGTTCCATCAGTTTAGGTAAGTTCAATTTCATTACGTTGATGCGAAAGAAAAGATCCTCTCGAAACTTATCTTCCTCCACCATCCGGTCCAGATTGCGATGAGAAGCGACCACCACTCTGGCATTTGTATCTTTCGGCCGGACAGCGCCTAATGGCTCATACATCTTGTTTTCCAATACATGCAGCAGCCGGACCTGCAGGGCCGCTGAGATATCGCCAATCTCATCGAGGAAAATGGTCCCATTACGGGCCCGTTCAAAACGACCCGGTTTATCGGTTTTCGCATCGGTAAAGGCGCCGGCTTTATATCCGAAAAGCTCCGACTCGATGAGGGTGTCTGGAATCGCTCCGCAATTCACCGGCACGAAAGGACCGTTTTTATGGGGGCTGTTGTTGTGGACGGCTCTGGCGATCATCTCCTTTCCTGTGCCCGTTGCGCCCTCAATAAGCAGCGTACAATCACTATCGGCGATCAATTTGAGATTGGAAAAAATGTCGAGCATCTTTTGGTTTCTGCTGATCATGTTCTCGAAACCACAGCCACGACGACACATTGGAGCGGCAGCTGTGAGCCCGGACAGTTCCCTGAACGTCTGGACAGCACCGATAATGCGGCCGTCATCTCCCCTTATTGCTCCGGCATGGACGGCAAGGGGCACTGGCCTTGCGTCCGGGGAGCGCATCATGACCATTTCATTGGTGAACGCCCTTTTCCGATCCGGGCATTTCTTAAAAACCTTATCGATATCGGCGGTCCAGGCGCCGAACGCCTCCCGATAGGGTCGACCGATAACGGCCCGTGCGCATAGACCGGTTAGTTGCTCCGCCTTGCGGTTGAATGTGGTAATCCGCCACTCCATATCAACCGCTACGACCCCTTCCTCAAGACTGTCGAGTACAATGCGACAATATTTAGGAAGAATTTCGGGTTGCTGTTTCATACACCACACCGCCGTCTGTTCGGGCCACCGTAAGAACAACACGCATTAAAGGCTTGCATTGGACTTCAAAGGCGGGAGAAGAACTTCGGGCCTTGTCCCCCCTTTGAAATGGATGGGCAAGATCAGATGACTGCCTGCGCAAGCACATCCGAAAGAACGAATTCGGATTGCAGGCCTACAAATCTTTGGAGCTCTTTTCCGTTTTTAAAAATAATCAGCGTGGGGATACTCCGAATACCAAAATCACGTGCAGTGGTTCGGCATTTGTCCACGTTGACGGTAACAACGCTGACTTTGCCCTCGAACCGGTCGGCCATTTGGTTAAGAATCGGTTCTTGGGCGCGGCAGGGTGCGCACCAAGGCGCACTGAAATCCACCAAGGCAACGCCGTGTTCAACTGCCACCCGCAGATCTTCTTCGGACGACACGTCCTTCATTGCCTTTTTCCTCAGATCTGATCCTTCAGCGGTCCTGGGCATGCCAATCACCTTTCCACAACAAACTGCTCGCCGTTGACGGAAAAGGAGAGAGAGCAAACTCGATGCCGCCCATGCGCCAGCGCGTCAAGGCTTCATCAGTTTCCCAGGGTGTCCGCCATCTCTTCGCTCTTCAGGTGCAGATCCCACGCTTCGCCCCACAAATCGGGCACCGTCTCTTCTACCTGTAGAATGGATTCGTAAGAAACCTCAATTTCGTTAAAGATTTTTTCCAACTCACGTTCATCAGGGGCGAGCCAGACACAGTAGCGCCATCCTTCCTTTTCATTGAAGTAAGTCCGCAACCACTGCGCATTTTCGACCTTTGCCAGTTTTCGCCAATTGGCCTGCACGACATTGCAATCGATACCTGGGTTATGATGGACAACCATAAACTTATTCATTTCACACCCCCTGTCTTTTTTGCAGTTTGGGATTAAGGCAAAACCGCCGACCACTGCATCGATGCACCCAATAGAGAAGCAAAAAAGATACCAGATTGCCACGATGGCAATTCTGTCGCCATCAGTAATGCGAAAAATGAAACGCCCCGAATCGGAGCCAAAAAGGCAAAAAAATGTGTAGTTAAGGAAAAACTGAATGGTGGTGCCTACAAACAGCTGCTCAATGCGGGACAACAATAGATTGTTTTACATCTCACAAACAACGTTTGATGATGAATTGTTCCGAATGAAGAGAGTATGCAAGCAGTACAAGCGCAGATCTTGGACCCAATTTTGCCTTTGACAGGCGTCTATAGTGGCGCTACAGTAGCGCCATAGTGGCGCCACTGTTACAGCAGCGAATCGTCTCATTTTTATATGTCAGCGAAATCATCCATGCCCACACAAATCATTTTAAAAAACGGTTTTGTCAAACTCTTACTGGAGTCGCTGGGCGACGGCGTTTTCACACTCGACTCCCAGGGTCGGATTACATCGTGGAACCCGGCGATGGAACGAATCGCCGGATACAGCGCCGAGGAGATGATCGGTAAAACCTGTGGGACATTGTGCTTCAACCAATGTTTCGGTCACCAGTGCCCCGCCGACCCAATACAGTGCGGCATATATAAATCGGGCAAGGTGGAGCCCACCGAGTGCTATTTAACCCACAAGGACGGCCATGCCGTACCGGTCATCAAAAACGCCCGGGTAATTCGGGAAAAGGACGATACCATCATCGGCATCGTGGAGGCGGTCACGGATCTTACGGACCTGAAAAAAGCCAAAGCCAAAATGGAAGAAGCCTCTCTGAGGCTTGCCGAACATTACCGCTTCGGTAATATCATCGGGAAAAGCCATGCCATGCAGCAAGTGTTCTCTTCCATCAAAGCCGCTGGGGCAAGCGAAGCCACGGTTCTGATTCAAGGCGAAAGCGGTACCGGCAAAGAGTTGGTGGCGGGCGCCATCCATTACAAGAGCAACCGGAAACACAATCGGCTGATCACCGTCAATTGCAGCGCCCTTCCCGAATCCCTGTTGGAAAGCGAACTGTTCGGCCACGCCAAAGGCTCCTTCACAGGCGCGGTAGGATATCGCGTCGGCCGGTTCGAGGAGGCGGACGGTGGCACCATTTTCCTGGATGAAATCGGCGACATCAGTCCATTGATACAGCTCAAACTGCTGCGGGTTCTGGAAGAACGCAGAATCGAGCGGGTTGGGGAGTCCAAAGGCAGGCCAATAGATATCCGCATTATCACCGCCACCAACAAAGATTTGTTGAATAGGGTTAAAGGCGGATACTTTCGAGAGGATTTATACTATCGCCTGAAAGTCTTTCCCATCTACCCACCGCCGTTGAGGAAAAGAAAAGAAGACATTCCGCTTCTCGTACATCATTTTATCGCCGTGCATAACAAAAAAACAGGCAAGCGCATTAAGGGGCTATCCCAACCGGCCATGCGCATCTTTATGGATTACGAGTGGCCCGGAAACGTCCGTGAGCTGGAAAATGCCATCGAACATGCCTTTGTCTTATGCAACGAAAAGCAGATCGATTTGTTCGATATACCGGTTGAAGTGCGGCAGTTCGATTATTACACCTATCAAACGAAGCAGCCCAACTCTTTGGCGAACAATGTTCAACCCGATCGCAAACTGACCCGAGAACATCTCCTACGCCTATTAACCGAGTGCCGCTGGAACAAAGCCGAAGTCGCCCGGCGCGTAGGCCTCAGCAGGGCTTCGATCTGGAAGTATATGAAAAAATGGAATATCCCGAACAAAAGGTAGATCTTTTTTGGGTTACGTCCCAGCTCATGGGTGAGGGGCGCCTCTTAGCTGCAGTTAAATCATTCAGCATCGTATGAGTGGGCTGTGCTCTGACGCCCTGACCGATGCACCCGCACAAACCTACAGTTGCGGTACCAGTTATTTCAACAACGCCACCGTCTCGGCAATCTCTTTCTCCGACACCGATTGCCGCAGCTGCTCCATGCGCGTCATCACCTCCGCGAAGCGAATCCCCTCGGCCGCACTTACCCACTCGAGCTGCAACCGTTCCGGACGAATGCCGCGCTTCTCCATCTTCTTGCGCACTTTCTCCACCCGCTTGACTGTCCAGTGGTTGGCGTCGATGTAGTGGCAATCGCCGATATGGCATCCGCTTACCAGAACCACCGGAACGCCCTTCTTGAACGCATGCCAGATAAAGTCTTCGTCCACCCTCCCCGAGCACATGGTACGGATCAACCGGGCGTTGGGCGGATACTGCAACCGGGACACGCCGGCGTAGTCGGCCCCGGCATACGAGCACCAATTGCAGGCAAAGGTGAGAATCTTTTCGGCCGGACGCTCCTCGAGCATCGTGTCGATCTGATCGTAGATCTGGGGGTCGGTGAAATGGTTCATGACGATGGCGCCGAACGGGCATTCGGCCGCACAGGTGCCGCAACCGGTACAGGCCGCCGTCGCAATCTTGGCCGGAATCTTCTTCTTCGGATCTACCGTGATAGCGTTGTAGGGACACACCTCGGCGCATTTGCCGCACGCTTTGCACTGTTCGGTGATCACTTCGGAAGTAATCGCTTCGGCGCTGATTTTGTCCGACTGCATGAGACGGATGGCACGCACCGCCGCTGCCGAAGCCTGGGTGACGCTCTCCTTGATGTCCTTGGGGCCTTCGGCACAGCCGGCGTAGAAGATACCGCGCGTGGCGGCGTCCACCGGCTGCAGCTTGGGATGGGCCTCCAGATAGAAGCCGTCGGAGGTCAACTGCAGCCCCATCATCTCCTGGAGCCGGTTGGTCCCCTTGGCCGGTTCGATACCGATGGCCAATACCAGCATATCCAGCTCGTAAAAGTCCAGCGATTGGGTGCCGGTGTTCTCTACCGCCACCTTCAAGCGGCCATCGGCCAACTCCTCCACATGCCCCGGCAACCCGCGCACATAGTGCACCCCCATCCGGCGGCTGCGGGTATAGAGATCTTCAAAGCCCTTACCAAACGCACGAATATCGATATAGAACACCTTGATATCGATATCCGGGTAGTGCTCCTTGAGCACCAGGGTACTCTTGATGGTGTTCATGCAGCAGATGTTGGAGCAGTAGGACTTGCCCCGGCGAGCCGATCGGGAGCCCACACACTGCACGAAGGCCACCGACTTGGGGTGCCGCCGATCCGACGGACGCACCAACGCCCCCTGGGTGGGGCCGCCGGCATTGACCATGCGCTCGAACTCCAGACTGGTCAGCACATTCTCGAAGCGCGTGTAGCCGTACTCATCCAGTACGCGTGGATCGTGCGGCCGGAGACCGGTGGCCACCACAACCGTGCCCACCCGCTCGCTGATCGTCTCGTCTGACATATGAAAGTCGATGCACTTCTTCTCGCAGGCGTCCAGGCACTTGCTGCACACCACAGGGTTGTGCCCCAGGCACTCGTTGGGATTGAGGACATATGCCGACGGCACCGCCTGGGGAAACGGCGAGTAGATCGCATGGCGCGACGAGAGCCCCATATTGAATTCGTCCGGGCGCACCACCGGGCACACCTTGGCACATTCGCCGCAGGCGGTGCACTCCTTCTCATCCACATAGCGGGCCTTCTTGATGATCTTGACATCGAAGCTTCCCACGCTGCCTTTGACATCCACCACTTCGCTCAGGGTATGGATCGTAATGCGGGGATGCCGACCGGCATCCGTCATTTTCGGACCCAGAATTCAGATCGAGCAGTCCATGGTGGGGAAGGTCTTGTCCAGTTGGGCCATCACCCCTCCAATGGAGGGCTGGCGCTCGACCATCACCACATCGTAACCGTTGTCGGCCATGTCCAGCGCCGCCTGAATGCCGGCGACGCCGCCGCCGATCACCAACGCCTTCTGGGTCATGGGCAGTTTAGGTTCGACAAGCGATTCAAGCCTGCGGGCCCTGGCCACCGCCATTTTGACCAAGTCAAATGCTTTGGCCGTCGCCGCCTCGGGTGTCTTCATGTGGACCCAGCTGCACTGCTCGCGCAGATTGGCCATCTCCAGAAGATAGGGGTTGAGTCCGGCGGCGATCAGCATCTGACGAAAGGTGGGCTCGTGCAGCCGCGGCGAGCAAGACCCCACGACGATGCGGTTCAAACCATGATTGGCAATGTCCTCCCGGATCTCGCGCTGCCCTGGCTCACTGCAGGCATAGCCGATCCCCTTGGCCACCGCCACATCGGGCATTTCCGCCATGGAGGCCGCAATACCGTCGCAGTCCACGGTCTGGGCGATGTTCATGCCGCAGTGGCACACATAGACCCCGATCCTTACATCGGAATCGGGCTGCGATGCCACGCCTGAAGAAGTCGATAAAACAGTCGATGTCGTCATGATCTCTTCCTGAATGAATTTAACGCCACTATTGAAAGGTGCTCGTTCATTTTTACCGAATTAGACATGCCAAATAGGAATCCAATCGATGGAACACCTAAACTTTCATACTTTCCAACTTTCTTACTTACTCCCAATATATCGACCGTGCGATGGCGCTGGTCAGATCCACCATCTCCACCCTCAGGTCGTCGCCGCGCATGGCATCCTCCATGGCACAGCGCAAGTGGATCTGGCATTTGGGGCACGCGGTTATCATCTTGTCGCTACCGCTCTGCCGCACCCGCTCCAGACGCTTAACCTGCATTTGCTTACTGAAAGCATCGCAGCCGATCCAGGCACTGTTCCCGCAGCATTCTGTGGACACCTGGGCATCGACCAGGGCATCCGGAGACGTGGCGAACATCTTTCTGAGCAGTTTGCGAGGCAGCTCCGCTTCACCGTTGAAGCGGCTCTGACGGCAGGCGTCCTGGAAGGTGAAGCGCCCCTCGGGCGCTTTGAAGGCCACCGCCCCCTTGCCGATCTCACGCTCCAAAAAGGCATGCATGTGGGTCACTTTCACCGGCAGCTCAAGGCCGTGGCGGGTGTATTCGGTGGCCAGCGTGTGGTAGCATTCGGGACAGGCGGTGATAATCTCTTCGGCCCCGCTGTCGGCGATGGCCTGGGCGTTAAGCTTGGCCAGACGCATAAAATTCTCCCGGTCTCCGGACCAGAGCAGGTCGTGGCCGCAGCAGCGCTCGTTCTCCATCAACATCGGATCCACATCGAAGAAGTTGAGCAGGCGCAGGCTGTCTTCAAGGATGCGCTTGGTCTCCACGCCGAGGAATTTGTGGAAGAAGATATCGAAATAGGAGGCACACCCGCCAAAGAAAAGAACAGGCCCCTGTTCGGACGTGCGGATACCCTCGGGCAGGTTCTGCCAACGCCTGGGTTGCACGGTCTCTGAGGCCATGGCGCGCATCATGCTTTGGAAAAAACCGCCATGGGCCGGTGCACCAGCCACCTCACGCCGGTGGTAGTAGGCCCGCATCTCTTTGATAAATTCGGGAAAATTGACCGCCGAGGGGCAACGGTCGTAACAGACGCCGCAGGTCAGACAGGCGTTGACCGATTCGCGCACCTGGAGCCGGTCGGCGTGACCGGCGATCACTTCTGTGGCCACGAAACGGGGAGAGAAGGGCTTGCCGGCCAGGGCCAGAGAACAGGCCGAGGTGCATTTGCCGCAGTCCTGGCAGGCGAACACGTCGTGCCTGGCGGCAATCGCCTCGGGTGTTTCCTCACTGTGGGCCTGATCCTCAACTGCCGCTGGCGCCACCACCGGGGTTTTGCCCATCCGGCGCACCCTTTCGGTAAAATCGGTCAGGAAATCGAGGAGCGCTTCTGGCTCATCGGGCAAAAAGTTGCCCAGCTGCAGTCGCTCCCGCCCCAGGCCCAACAGATCGAGAATCCGGCGTGTATCGTCACTGTTCTCCAGGGCCGAAGCGGTGCCCGTTCCATAGCGGCAGCTGCCCGGCTTACATCCGAGCAGAATGACGCCGTCGGCACCCATCTCGAACGGTTTGAACAGCAGCGCCTTGCTGATGCGACCACTGCACGGGATACGCACCATCTTAATTTCCATCGGAATATCAGCACCCTGATCCTGCAACGCCTGGTAGGCGGCATGGGGTCCCCAGTTACACAAAAACAGGACGATCTTGAACTCTGCTTGCATTTATCAGCTCCTGCTGCCGGCCATCAGCAGCTCTTCCAGGGTCTGTTCCAGGTAGACCTGATCGCGAAAGGGACTGTCGGCCGCGTTGGACGGACAGACCGAGATGCAGTTGCCACACCCCTTGCACAGGGCATCATCCACCACGGCGGTAAAACCGATTCCGCCGTTGGTTGTGAGGCTGATGGCCTGATAGGGGCACGCCTTGAGACAGCGCCCGCAGCCGCGGCAGAGTGCCCCGTCGATCACCACCGAAAAACCGCGGCTCTGGCGCGGGCCGTTGGGCATGGCCGCTGCGGACATGATAGCCGCCGCCTCACCCTTGGTGCGCTTGGAGATCTGGATGCCGGGCGGATCGGCGAGAAAAAGGCCGGCAATCGAGGTGCCGCAGGGGTACATGTAGGGGATGCCGGGGACCTGATCCTTCTGCATGCGGGCCTGTACCTTCACGCCGGGAAGATCCGCATGGTGCTGGTAGATAGCGATATTGCGGGACTTCTCCCCCAGGATCACAGCCCCCACATTGAAGGTCCGCGGCCCGTCGCCACACTCGGTATGGATCTGGAAATTGCCGATGGTGCCACCCACAGCGTGGACGCTCGATCCGTCGAAAGCGAAGATGTGGGGATGGTCGGGTGCCTCGTCTAGTGGATGTTTGGCCGAACCGAACATCAGCACCTCGAAACCGGCCCTGGCCAGGGTCAACGCGGCATTGCGGGCCGCCTCGGTCTGACCGATCACGGCGGTGGTGAAATTGTAATTGCGTGCCGGTGCAGGAAACGGCAGCAGTTTGCGGGCGCGCCTGACGCTGCGCGTGATGATACCTTCGAAAAGGCTGACAGCCAACGATTCGTCGTTGACCAGGTGCCGCAGCACTTCGCCCCTGAGATTGATGGTCTGCACCATCGAGCGGCTGATACCGGTCCCCTCGAAAAGCCCCCGTTTCAGACGGCTGCGCTGATCGGTACAAGCGCTGCAGACGAAATTGAGCGGGCAGCAGACGCACGAGGCCAGTACCAGTCGGGTCAGCCCTTGGTCCCGAACCGCATCGACCACTCGCTGAATCCCTTCGGGTGTGCAGGCGGACGGCAACGCTTCACAGTGGACGATGTCCTCCTGCGTATGGAGCTGAGCCAGGCAGGCATCCATCCCCTCCGACCAGCCGAGTGAGTCGTTGCAGCGGCAGGCGAACACCCCTAAGCGTACGTTTCGGTCCAGTCCCACATCGGGCGGCACGAAGCTGATGCTCCGCCCCTTCATGCGCATGCCATGCTGTTTGAGCAGCACCATGGCACGCGCCGCGGCCGAAAAGCCGCGCAGCATCATGGCGTGAACATCGGTTTTGGCAGCCGGCGGACCGTATGCCCGGATCACATCGTCACCCCGAATACCCGGCACCATCTCGGGGTCGGCAACGATCAAAACGCCCGTGTTTTCCAAAATGGTTTCGGTCTCTTCATCATGGCAAATGGCTTGATTGGCTTCGCAAACCGGGAGACACGCCAAACACTGGGCGCAACTGCCGCACTGCAGGCAACGCGCCGCCTCGGACCGCGCCTGCTCCTCGTCAAACCCCAAGGCCACCTCGTTGAAGTTGACTTGGCGCCGTTCAACCGGCAGCTCGGGCATGGCGGTACGCTCCTTCAGCGGCAGATCGTCAGGGACCGGATCGAAGTCGCGTGTCTCGGGCCGCTGTGGAACGACCCGCCCGCGGTCATGGCCGCCCGGCCGGCCGGTCAAGTCTTCGACCACCTGGCCGGCCACCCGACGTCCGTCGGCCATGGCCTTGACCACAGAGGTGGCGCCGGTGGTTGCATCGCCGGCCACATAGACGCCCGCCATGCCGCTGCGGCCCAACTCGTCCGACGCAATCAACCCGCGGTCGCTGACGTGCCATCCGTCCGAAGAGGGCATGTCGCTGTAGGCACCGGTCTGGCCGATGGCCACGAACGCCCGCTCAAAAGCAAGCGCTTCGGTCCGGCTCTCCGGCACGATGACGGGCCATGCAATACCGTTGGCGTCGGCCGGCCCCGGTTGGGTGGCCCGTACCTGAACGACCTTCAAGCTGCCGCTGCTTCCGGAGAATCCAACCACCTGACTGCGTTCCCGGAATTCGATCCCCTCTTCAAAGGCAGCGTGCACTTCGTCGACGTCGGCAGGGATCTCATCTCGGCCGAACCACGATACCATTGTGACCTTTGCGCCCTGGCGGTTAAGCACCCGGGCCAGGTCGAAAGCGGCGTTGCCGTCGCCGATCACCGCCACCCGGCCGCTGACATGACCGTCATCGCCACGGTAGAATCGATTGAGATAGGAGAGACACCCCTCGACACCCTTCAGGGACTCGCCCTCAACGCCGAGGTTCCGGTCGGCCCACGATCCGGTGGTGACGATCACCGCCCGGTGGTCGCGGCTCATCCGGGCCAGCCCTTCTGGCATGGCCACCTCGTGGTTTGTGACGAAACGAACGCCTTCGGCCTCGATGGCCGCCAGCTCCTCGTCGAGGATCTTCCTGGGCAGCCGGTGGGGGCCGATGCCATATCGCAAAAGGCCGCCGGCCTCCTTCTCACGCTCATAGACCGTGACCGGATATCCCTGGCGGGCCAGATCGGCCGCCGCCGCCAATCCGGTGGGGCCCGACCCGATGATGGCGATGGGATCGCCGCCTTTGGCGGGCACCGCTTTCGGAGCTGCCTCTGACGCCCCGGAGGCCCGATCTGCCACGAATCGCTTGATATCGCGGATAGCCAGGGCGCCGTCCTTTTCGGAACGCCGGCAGGCCGCCTCGCACGGATGGGTGCAGATGCGGCCGCAGATGGCGGGCAGCACATTGTCCCTCCGGATCACCTCCAGAGCTTCCGCATAACGCCCGGCCGCCGTCAGGGCCATATACCCCTGGACATTGACCCCCAATGGGCAATTGACCTGGCAAAGCGGCTCGCGTCGCTTGTCGATCACCGCACGGCCGGGCAGGGCCATACGGCTTTCGATATGAATCGGCTGATGGCCGTTCTGACCGCAGACCGGACAGACCTCGACACAGCGTCCGCACAAGGTGCAACGCTCCGGATCCACATAGGTTGGCTGGGGATCGATCTGCACCCGGAATCCTTGCTGGCTGTGTCTGACCGAACGAACCTGCGCCGGCATGACGCACCGAATATTTGGATTGCGCAGGATGCGGATCAGGCCGGGACGGTTGGCGTAATTGAGGGGCACCCCCGACGCCAGCCGATAGGCATCATCGCTGAGCTTGCGGTCCAGGTCGGCCTCTTTGTCGACCAGGATAGTCGGAACACCCAGCTCGCCCAGTTTGTTGGCCGCCGCCACGCCGGCAGGCGTTGCCCCCAGGATCACCACATTGTGCAACCTGTTCTTGGCTTGTTTCATGCGACAACTCCTATGCGGCCGGCTGCCTTGTTCCGGCGGCCTTTGAGTGTGGCCTGGGCAAACTCCCAGCCCCGTTCAAAGGCCTTGACGTTCTTTTCTATCGTTTTTGGGGGAACCGATTTCTCCACTGTGCTTCGGGCCGCCTCGGGTGAAATGGCGCCGGTAATGGCTGTAAAAAATCCGATCATGATAATGTTGGCCATCATCTTGTTGCCCAGCTCCTCGGCATACCGGGTGCACGGTACGGCAAAGCTCTCCCTGTCGCCTTCGGGTTTGACCAGATCCTGCTCGACGATCAGCACGCCGCCCTCGCTTAGGGTTTCGACATGCTTGTCGTAGCCCGACTGGGACATGCACACCAGGATATCGGGGTTTTTGATGTAGGGGAAATAGATCGGGCCATCGGCAATGGTCACCTGGGCACTGCATGCACCTCCCCGGGACTCGGGTCCGTAAGACTGCACCAGGGTGCTCTCCATTTGGTCGGAAATGGCCGCTGCTTCGCCCACGATACGACCGGCCAGGATCACCCCCTGGCCGCCGAAACCGGTAATCGTGATCTGTTTGTACATCGTCTGTTCCTCGCTGCTGCAGGCCGGCTCAAAGTATCGGCCGGCAGGTCCGGTCGTAGTTTTCGATACAGGTGGGTCGCTCTTTGTCCACGAATTCGCCCAGCACCACCTTCTTGCTGAAATCGACATCCAGGTCGTTCGGATCGGCATTGTTGCGGATGATGGTCTGCTCCTGATAGAGCTTGAGCGTCTCAAGCGATTTTTCACGATTGCGCCGGCCGTAATTGACCGGGCAGGGCCCCAGCACCTCCACGAAAGAGAAGCCGCTTTTGCCAATGGCCTTTTGAATGCACTCGGTCAACTCACGGGTATGAAGGATCGTCCAGCGGGCCACATAAGTGGCTCCCGATGCCCAGGCCAGCAGGGGCAGATTGAACGGCGCATCGGGATTGCCCTCGGGCGTTGTGGTGGTGCGCGCGTGGAACGGCGTTGTGGCCGCCACCTGGCCGCCGGTCATGCCGTAGTTGAGGTTGTTCAGACAGATGACGGTCAGGTCCATGTTGCGCCGGGCCGCGTGGATAAAGTGGTTTCCGCCGATGGCAAACAGGTCGCCGTCGCCGCTGAAGACAATCACGTTGAGTTCGGGATTGCCCAGTTTCAGCCCGGTTGCAAAGGGGATGGCCCGTCCGTGGGTGGTGTGAAACGAATCGAGTTTCACATATCCGGCGGCGCGGCCCGAGCAGCCGATGCCCGAGACCATGCAGGTTTTTTGCAAATCGATGCCACTGGCCTTCATGGCCGTCAAACAGGCCGAAAAGGCGGTGCCGATTCCGCACCCCGGGCACCAGATGTGGGGAATGCGATCGGAGCGGATCAGATCCTCCAGGGGGTGATCCGGCTGCGTTACGGTGGTCGCTTGCGCGGTTGCAGGCATCAGAACACCTCCTCTATTTTGGTCAGCACATCATCCGGTGATATGATCGTGCCGCCCGTATGGCCCACCAGATGGCAGGGCACCTTGCCGGCAACGGCCCGCATCACCTCCAGATGCATCTGGCCCATGTTGACTTCCACTGTGACGAATCCCTTGACCCGGTCGGCCAGCGCCTTGATCTGCTCCTCTGCAAAGGGCCAGACCGTTATCAGGCGCAGCAGTCCGACCTTCAGTCCCCGGGCCCTCGCCTGATGCATGGCCGCCATGCTGGTGCGCGCCGAGATGCCGTAGGAGACCAGCACGATATCGGCATCGTCCAATTCGTGCGTTTCGGTCATGATAATATCGTCCCGGTTGTCCAAAATTTTGCGCTTGATCCGGTCCATCATCTCCTGCTGCGCCTCTACGGTCATCACAGGATAGCCTTTTTCGTCGTGGGTCAATCCGGTGACATGCACATTGTATCCATCTCCGGCTGCCGGCATGGGTGCCACCCCGTTTTCCCCTGGCTTGTAGAGCAGGAAACGGTCCTTGCGCCCTTTGGGTTTGGGCCGCCACTCGGTCACGATCTGATCTGCCGGCGGGATGACCACCTTTTCACTCATGTGGCCTATCATCTCGTCAGTCATGATCAAGACCGGGGTACGATAGCGCTCGCTCAAGTTGAAGGCGGTGATCGTCAGGTTAAAAATCTCCTGTCCCGAACTGGGGGCCAGGGCAATGATCTCGTAATCGCCGTGCGATCCCCAGCGCGCCTGCATCATATCGGCCTGGGCGCCCATGGTGGGTAGCCCTGTGGAGGGACCGCCGCGCTGTACGTTGACGAGAACACAAGGTGTCTCCGTGCAGACACCCAGCCCCAGGTTTTCCATCATCAGGCTAAAACCGGGCCCCGATGTGGCCGTCATGCTCTTCTGACCTGCCCAGGCGGCGCCAAGCACCGAGGCCATGGCGGCGATCTCGTCCTCCATCTGGATAAAGGTGCCGCCCACGGCCGGCAGACGGGCCGACATGCGCTCGGCAACCTCGGTGGCCGGTGTGATGGGATAGCCGCCGAAAAAACGGCATCCAGCCGCCAGGGCGCCCTCGGCACACGCCTCGTCACCCGTGATGTAATGCTCTCCGGTTAACACTGCTTTATTCATGTCTCTCTCGTCGTTTTGATTCGAACCGTTTGGGCCGTTCAGGTTTTGACCTGCCGCCCATTCAGCCAACTGGCAATCGGATAACTTATTGTAATCGATAAGTTAACGCGGGTAATGGCGTGCTATCCAGCCTTGCGGTCCGGAGGGTCTAAGGCCACCGAGTAGATGGCAAACTCCGGACAGATGATTTCACAGTAGTGGCAGTTGACGCACCCTTCCGGCTGGACGACCTCTGGCGGGTGGTAGCCCTTCTTATTGAAACGTTCGGAAAAAACCAAGATATCGCGCGGACAAAACTCAATACAGTAGCCGCACCCTTTGCAACGGTCCTCGATAATGTAAACCACGCCTTGTGAAGTGTCGATAACCCCTGCATCCAGGGGAACACGCCAGAAATCCATCTCCCGCTCCCGTACCGGCAACATGTTGGCTGAAACAATCAGCTGATATTTAAAAGGTGCCAATGCACAATTGGGGGTGATATCTGTGCATTGGCAAGTTGGTGTGTAGCCAAACCAATCTGCATACCTATATATGAACTGCCGGCAGACATCAAGGTTAGATATCAGCCTCATCTTTCATCTTGGAGACACCCATCTGTTTTTCGATGGGGTTTCCCCAACAATTAAAATATGGTTACAACGGTTGCCGTTCCGGCCAATATGGCTATTGTATTCCAATAGGCAGAGCCAACTGAAACGGAATCCCAGGAAGGAGGCCTCGCGATGGCGGACCTAAAAGGAAAAACGCTTTTCATCACCGGCGGGAGCCGTGGTATCGGCCTGGCCATCGCCCTGCGTGCGGCGCGTGACGGGGCCAACCTGGCTATCGTGGCCAAAACGGTCGAACCCCATCCGAAGCTGCCCGGCACCCTTTATACGGCTGCAGATGAAATTGAAGCGGCTGGCGGCAAGGTTTTGCCCCAAGTCGTCGACGTGCGCTTTGAAGAGCAGATTCAGGCGGCTGTCGAAAAGACAGTGGAAACTTTTGGCGGTATCGATATCCTGGTCAATAATGCCAGTGCCATCTTCCTCGCCGGAACCGTCGACACGCCGCTTAAGCGTTTCGATCTGATGCACCAGATCAATACGAGGGGAACCTTCGCCTGCTCCCAGGCGTGCATCCCCCATCTCGGCAAAGCGGCCAATCCACACATCCTGAACCTCTCTCCCCCACTTAACATGGAGGCGCGCTGGTTTGCCCCTCATGTGGCCTACACCATGGCTAAATATGGAATGAGCATGTGTGTATTGGGCATGAGCGAAGAGCTGCGTCCGAACGGCATCGCCGTGAATGCGCTCTGGCCGCGCACCCCTATCGACACTTCGGCGGTGAGAAATTTGCTGGGGGGTGAGTCTGTGATCCGTGGCTCCCGGAAGCCCGATATCATCGCTGACGCCGCCCATTTTATCCTCACCAGGGAGAGCCGCGAATGCACGGGGAATTTCTTCATAGATGACGAAGTCATGCGACAAGCCGGCGTCGAGGATCTGGATCGATATTCGGTTGTACCCGGAGAGCAGCTGCTGCCGGATTTCTTTCTATAGGCCGCCAGGTCAAATCTCGGGGGATGATATGGATCGAAATTTCACCGCGTTTGAACAGGTCGCCGAGACGCATAGTGCAGGGGAGCGTGCTTTTCTGAAATCTGTGCTGGATGCCGAGGCAATCACCTACTACATCGAGGGTGAGCATGCAGCCACATATATTTTCAACTCCGTGCCCCAACGGGTGATGGTTCGCAAGGACCAGGTCGATCATGTAAAAGAACTCCTCGGTACGCTGGAAAGGAAATTTATCTGATGAGCGACACCCCATTGACCCTTATGTGCGTACACGCCCACCCGGATGACGAGTGCATTTCCACGGGCGGCATTTTGGCCAAATATGCAGGCGAGGGGATTCATACCGTACTGGTCACCTGCACCAAGGGTGAGTTGGGAGAGGTTTCGGATCCCGACTTCAAGCCCCCCCGGCCCGATATGAGCCTGACCGAGATCCGCATGGCCGAGCTGTCCGATGCGATCGAATTTCTGAAGGTGGGATCGTTCCACTGCCTCGACTACAAGGATTCAGGCATGGCCGGCACTGACGGAAACAACGACCCCGAAGCATTTGTCCAGGCCGATCTGCACGAGGCGGCAAATCGGCTGGTGCGGCTCATTCGGGAAACGCGCCCCCAGGTGGTGGTCACCTACGATGAGTATGGTGTTTACGGGCACCCGGACCATATCATGGCCAACCGGATCACCCAGAAGGCGTTCGATGCGGCCGGCGATCCAGCCGTGACCTTCGACGATGGCACGCCGCCCTGGCAGCCGGACAAACTCTACTATTTCGCACTACCCTCTGAACGGCTCGAAAAGTACAGCCGCCTGGGGTCGAAGGATGGAGAAGAGGCATTCAGACCGCCCACCACCCTCAAAGCCACACCGGCAGACCAGATCACGACCCGCATCGATATCGCACCCTACCTGGACGACAAGTTCAAAGCGATTTACGCCCACAAGAGCCAGATCGGCAGCGGCCATCTTTTCCGGCGCCTGACCAAAGAGCAGAAGCAGGCCATGTTCGGCCGGGAGCACTATGTGTGCGTGCGCGGAAACGCCGTTTCCAGCCAGCACACCATGGAGGACGATCTCTTCGCGGGTCTTCGATAAAGTGACCTCCTAACAGTTTACATGCGTACCCGCTTCGCCACCTCGACGAACCGGTCGAGCTGCTTTCGAACTTCGCGCTTGTTGTACTTGCCCACACTCGTCTTGGGTATGTCGTCCACCAGGGCGACGTAGACGGGCAGCATCCACTTGGTGATCTTACCCTGATCCACTCCCTCTTTTTGCAAAAAATCGATGACATCCTCTTCGGTGCGCTCCATCCCCGGAATCAAGCGCACGATCGCCATGGGGATCTCGCCCCACTTCTCATCGGGCACGCCCACACACATCGCCTCGAGGATGAACTCGGCATTGGAGATCAGGTTCTCCACCAGAACGGTGGGGATCATCTCTGAACCGCAACGGATGACATCGGTCATGCGGTCGACGATCGTGATGTAATTGTCCTTGTCGATCTTGGCGGCATCGCCGGTATGGAACCAGCCGTCGCGCCAAGCCTCGGCCGTGCGTTCGGGGTCTTTGAAGTAGCGCTCCATGATCCAGTGGCCCCTGAGTACGATCTCTCCCACCGTGTCGTCGTCTTGGGGGACTTCCCGGCCATCGGCGTCGACCACCCGTGCGTCGATGGCCGGCACATAGGCCAGACCGGTCTTGACCATGTAGGGGTCGACCCGCTCCTGCGGCCAGTCGACCATATATCGTTTCAAGCTGGCACTGATGACGCCGTCATAGGTTTCGGTCATGCCGTAGCCGGAACCGACCCTTAGGGTGGGAAAGAGTTTCTCCGCCTTCTGCTTCAACCCTAAAGGAAGCGCCCCGCCGCCGACGTTGATATGGGTCAGGCTACTCAGATCCCAGCGCTCGACCTCGCCATACTCCACGATCATGGCCAGCATGGTGGGCACCAGCATGGTCGTGTTGACCCTTTCGGTCTGCACCAGCTCGCAGAAACCTTCGGCCGTAAATTTGCCTGGCAAGATGATCTTGGCACTTGAGAGCACGCTGAAAAACGGCGAGCCCCAGGCGTGGATGTGAAAAAGCGGGATATTCATCAAAGTGATGACGTGATTCGGTCGAGGCGGGTCTTCGGTCCGCCGCGGAGCCGTGCTGATAAGCATGGTAACGTGCAGGCTGTGCAGATAGATCTGTCGGTTGGTGTAGAGGGCCCCCTTGGGAAGACCCGTGGTGCCGGTGGTGTAGTAAAGCACCGCATGGGTATCCTCGTCGAGGTCCGGCCACTCAAAGTCTTGGGGCTGGTCTTTGATCAGCGCTTCGTAACTGTAGATCGGCTCGATCCGGGTCTCCGGGATCTCCTGCCCTTCCGACATGAGCACAAATGCTTCGACGTGATCCTTGATCCGATCGTAGAGCGCCTCGACCAGCGGCAGAATATCCTTGTCCAGGAAGATGATCTTATCTTCCGAATGAGTAATGGTATAGGCCATATGATCCAGGGAGAGGCGAACATTAATAGGGTGGGAGACCGCGCCGCTGCAGATGGTCGCGTAGATCGTCTCCAAATGCCAGTGGTGGTTCAGCGCCATGGTGCCGACGCGGTCACCGCGTTTTACACCCAGTTTCGTCAATGCGTGGGCCAGCCGGCAGGTGCGGGCATGCCACTCACGCCAGGTGAGCCTCAGATAGTTGCCCTCATCATTGCGGTAGACCATGGCGATATCATCCGGATACATGTACAGCGGTCGCTTCATGAGGTTTTTAACCAACAGGGGATAATGCTTGTTGAATTCAGGGTAGGTCGTCTTTTCGGCCGTCATTGAGCGTCCTCTCTTTTTGCTTTGAAAGGTAAATAGGTAAATTTTCGTTCAATGGTACTGTGGGCGGGTACGTGCGGCAGCACGATCCGGTGCGCCGGCAGGATCGAATTGGTCTCCTCTTCCTCCTAAATCTCACCCTCTCAACTTTCGGGTATCATAATTGATGGCCCCGTAAAAAACCGCTCATACGTAATGCCGGATCTGATCCGGCATCCAGAAGCCATTGAAAAGGCGCACGGATTCCGGCTTTCGCCGGAATGACGAGAACTGTGATTTTTAACCGCCGGGCTAATGACAAAGCTCACGGAGGCGAGTCCGGTGGGGTGGTCTGCACCTCTTCAACATTGCATGTTAGCGCCGCTTAACTGCAGTGGAGGATTAGCGACCCGGACTGTTTGAGCGAAGCGAGTTTCCGGGCCGCCCGGAACTGCAGTTTAGCGGCACTTACATGCGTTTGCGCAAGGTGCGGACCACCCCACCGGACTCGCCGGATTATTACCCCCGAAAGCTGACCTCCTATATCTTCCCTCCTCGTCGCTTGATCTCTTCGACAAGAATCAGTTCGCCCAGTTTCCCCGGCCGGCACAACACAGCCCTGCCCTTGTTGATGCGGGCCATTTCACGGGTGAACTCCAGCAGCACAGGGCTGTCGTCGAGCATGAAGGTTTCGATGTTCATCCCCTGGGCAGTGACCCGCTTCACTTCGGCCAGTGTGGCGATGCAAGCGTTGCGGCTGATGCCGTTGATGGTTTCGGGGAACTCGACATGCAGCGCTCCATCGATGTAGTAGGCGGTCGGCTGCCCGTCGGTAATGACCAGAACCCGGTTGTTGCGGTTTCCGCTGCGCTTGATCAGCTGCATGGCCAGTTGAAGCGCCCCTTGGAGATTGGTAAACGGGCGGTAGGCATCCCATACGGCCATGGCGAGTTCCCGCCCCTTGAGTTCCACGGCTTCCGTGGAGAAGCCGATGGTGTGGACCTTGTCCTTTGGAAAGCGTGAACGGATGTAGTGATCGAGCGCCAGGGCCACCTTCTTGGCGGCCTCGAACCGTCCGTCGCGTGACATGGACCAGGAGAGATCGAGCAGCACAGCTGTGGTGGTGGTCACCATCTGCTCCCGTTCGCGCACATAAAATGCTTCGGGATCCAGTGCGATGCCGCCGTCCGCCCCCTGCCCCCGTGGAATCGCGTTTAAGATGGTTTGGGTCAAGTCGAGGTCGAAACGATCACCGTAGGAATAGGGCCGCGAGGAGTCGGGCAGCAGCTCGCCTGTCTGGGGTGCGTTGCCCGGGTTCTCGCCACGGCGATCCTTTTTGATATGGTGGAACAGCTTGCCGAAGGCCGTCTCCCCCAGCGTCCGCAACCCCCGGGGGGTCATCTCGATGCCCCGCTCGCCGCTTTGAATCAGCTTCTCTTCCGACACCACGTTGGGCAGCTGCAGAAGAATGTTGAAGGAGGCTTTCGCCTCATCGCCCAGCATCTGCCTCAACTGCTCCTCATCGATCTGCTCGAACTGCCCCCGCAGCATCTGCTTCTGAAGCTGATCCAAGGCTTGGAACTGGCGCATCAGTTCGAGGGCCTGCTCGAAATCGAGGTGCTCCTCTCCAAAAAACCGATCGGCATATTCACTGTAGAAATCGTAAAGGTCGAGGATATCCTGCTCTCTCTTGTGCCAATTGTCGAACAGCTCCCTGCTCTCCTCGTTGATAAAATCGAACTTCTTCAGGGATCTGATCTTCTTAAGCAGACCGGCAGGCAATTCGTCATACGTCGGCGGCGGCGCTTCGCCGACCCTTCTTCTCGACATGGCCTCGTCTTCCAACAGAAACCTGAGGTCGTCCATCGGTTGGTCAAAAATTTTTTCGAGACTATACTGGGAGAAGAGATCCTCTTTCTGGGACTGGATCTGTTCGATCATCTCCTCCAGACCCATCACCCTGAAATCCATGCCGGCCAGCGGGAATCCCTCCCAGAGCATCTGGGCCATGGATGTGTTAGGAGACATGCCCTTCATGATATTCTCCATGAAGTGGTCGATGATCTCCCGTTTCTTATCGCTGAACGGCTGTTGGGTGCCGTCCCAGCGCCTGTAGCGGAAACGCTTCATTTGTAAAGCACTCCGTTTTCGTGGGCTTCGCGATTGAGTTTGTTGGAGAGGTGCAGGCCCTCGAGTACAAATTCAAGAGCGGCGGCAACCTGCGGGGCATCCTTGAGATCGGCCAACCGCTCGACGGCCGCCTCCATGCCCGGGATATACTTCAAACCGTCCAGGTAGGCGTCGGAGGGCTGAAAACGGGAGATCTCCACGCTCATTCCCTTTTCGAAGGCGGCGATAATCTCAGCGAGCCCATCGATCTGGAAATGGGTATCGAACACGCTTTTGATCGCCCGGTGCGCCAGGTTGTCGACGATATCGTTGCCGTTGTTCTCCTGCACCTGGTACTCGAGCTCCAGTTTGCCGGAGATGGCCGGATAGGTCATCTCGATATCGGTGATTCGGGGCACCGCAACGGTTTCACCCAACTCCAGGCAGCGGCGCACGGCGCTTCCGAGAATCGCTTCGTAACTGCGAATCGAGACTCTGCAGCTGACCCCCGAGTGCTGGTTGATCTCCGAACTGCTGCGGGCCTGGAAGGTCATCTCCGCCAGGATATCCTTCATAAAGTCGGGTATGCATGTCTCTATGCCGTCGACGGGCAGCTCCCGCGCCTCCTGCTCCATGATCGCTATCTCGTGCCGCTTCTTCTGGGGATAATGGGTTCGGATCTGGGCGTCGAAACGGTCCTTCAACGGCGTAATAATCCGCCCCCTGTTGGTGTAATCCTCGGGGTTGGCGGTGGCCACAATAAAAATATCCAGCGGCAGACGGACCGGGAAGCCTTTGATCTGAAAATCGCTCTCCTCCATGATGTTGAAGAAGGCGACCTGGATCTTCTCGGCCAGGTCGGGCAGTTCGTTGATGGCGAAGATGCCGCGGTGCGCCCTGGGAACGAGTCCGAAATGGATGGCCGCTTCGTCGTCGAGCGTTCTGCCCTGGGCGATCTTGATCGGGTCCACCTCGCCGATCAGGTCGGCGGTGCTCACATCCGATGTGGCCAGTTTCTCCACCAGCCGCCGCTCCTTGGGAATGTATGCGATGGGAAGATTGCCGCCCATCTCGGCCTTGCGTTGCCGACAGGCGCTGCAGATGGGGCGGAAGGGGTCGTCGTTGATGGGACACCCTTCGATGGCGGGCATCTCGTCATCCAGAAAATCGATCATGTGGCGAATCATGCGGCTTTTGCCCTGTCCCCGCTCGCCGAGAAAGATGATGTTGTGGCCGCAGAGAATCGCATTGATCAGGGCGGGCATGACGGTCTCATCATAACCGATCATGTCGGCAAAGAGCGGTCTCTTCTCTTTTAGCTTGCGAATCAGGTTACTTCTCATCTCCTGACGGATGTCGGGCAAGCTGGAGATCTTGCGCTTCAGCTCCCCAAATGTGCGGGGCTTTTTCTGGGGCATAACGACTCCTTGCGGTGGTGATTTCAGTGAATGGTGGCGATCATCCCAATCGAGCAGTCGGGTGGAACAGATTAAAACTGTGTTCCATTTCATATCACAACGCCCGTTTGCACAGAAGTGTTTATCGACAAGAGCTGGAGAGGCAGAAGAGATAGCGGGCAGGCAAGCGCAGCAGGGGCGTTTTCTACGGTGCGGGCAGTGCGATGTCGCCGGTTTGAATATCAGCGGGCTCTTCCAGCGTAGCCCGGGCCGTGGTCTCCTCTACAGTAGCAATACGAATGTCGCCCAGCTTGTAACCAGGGGCGATAAAGCGCTCCCCGTTCTGGCCGGCAAGAACACGTCGCCCTTCATACAGGGAGAGACGGTCACCCGCTTTGAGTCCGGCGGTGCGGCCGGCGGCCAGCATCACGCCCTGGCCATCCACGGCGATGACCGAAGCCATCCATCGGCCATCGGCCATGCGATCGGCTGCCAATTCACCCAGCACCTCTCCATGATCGGCGGCGGCCTCATCGACCTCCGCTATGGTGCCCTGCACTCCTGCCATAAGGGCCTCGTATTCGTCCATGGAGATCCTAACGGTCTCATCCGTCACCTCGCTCACAATTTTGGCGCCGGTGAACGTATCATATACATCCAGCGCCACAACCAGGTTGACGTAACCGCGCTCTTTGCGAAACATCCAGAGCCCCTTCTTTTCCTTTATCGGCGAAGCACCCCACAGGCCCGCCTGGAGAAGGTAGTGATAGCCTTGCATACGTGCGCCTTCTGCCGCTAAGGATAGAGGGCCGGAAAGGGCCGGGATGCCACCGTCCTGAAGTGTGATCAGCTCCAGACGATCACTTTTGTCGCGGATGGTGTCGACCACACTCTGGAAAAAGATCGTTTCGATCTGGCCTGCGAACGGTGTGCCCCTGCCCGGTTTCAGAACGATGGCTGCCCGTTTGAGGTAGGGTCGATCGTCGGTCGAGGCTTCGAAGTAGGTTTCGCGCAGCTCTATGCGCTTATAGGGGTCTTTGGCACAGGCGCCTAATAGAGCGCAGATCATTACTATGAAAAACAACACAACGGGGGTCTTGCGCATTCGTCGAAATCTCCGATCGCCGTTTTATGCTTCTTCCACCGGATAACTGACCGCCACATCCGTGGTGATACCGCCCCTGGCGGAGAAAGATCCGAGGACCTCCATCCAGCGTGGGGCCAGGGCCGCCACCAGATCGTCCAGAATGCGATTGACCACATGCTCGTAGAAAATCCCCACATTGCGGTACTGCAGCAGGTAAAACTTCAAGGATTTGAGCTCGATGATCTTCTCGGACGGGCAGTATTTTATGGTTATCGTTCCGAAATCCGGCAAGCCGGTCATGGGACATACCGATGTGAATTCGGGCTGGTGAATGGTCACCGTTATGTCCCGATGCCCCTGGTAAGCGTATGCTATGGGCTCAAGCAGGTCCGTACGAACCGATGAGACCGCCTCGATGGCATAAGGCACGTTGTGTCTGGTTTGGTCGGTCATAACACTATATTTCCCCGATAAGCCCTGGCGGGCTGCTATCTGCTGAAATCAGAAGAACATAGAGAATTTCAGGCGCCCTGTCAAACAGAGTTCTCCACCGTGACCCGGGCGACCTGACAAGGGGCGGAAATGATGTGCACTCCATAAAACCATAAGGAGAACGACCCTCTGTGCACAACGCAACAGCCACCCGAGGCAAGCCTTGACATCTCTCCCGGCAATTGTTAACAAACCAAAATTATTACATATAAAAAGCGAGATAGACCATGGCAAAAGAATCGGTCCAGGCTCAAGTCCTGCGGGCAAGCAAGGAGATTGCGGTCAAATTCATCGAGGTCGGCAGGCTCTCTCCCAGCAACTTCGCTGAAACGTTCAAAACCATCTATGCGGCCATTGATGAAACGGTAAGGAATGGTGAAGAGGACGCCGCAGCCGAATCCGGCGACGGCGCCCGTAAAGATCCCAAATAATAGAGACCGGACCTGCGGGGCTATTCTGCTGCAGGCAAGCCCTTTTCAAAGGCCCCGTTGAATCTGGCCAGGGCATCGTGGAGTCGATCAGCAATATGGTCGACCATGTCGGCACCCAGCGGATCGAAGGAGGCCATCTGCTCCCGGTAGTCCTCGAGCAATTGATCCACAAACGACAACATCCGCTCCATGGGTGTCTGAGCGTCAGCGACGGTCTGGGCCATCTCACCGGCCACCGTGCCGGCCTCCTCCATCAACTGCATCACGGATGACGGATGCGCCTCCGGCACTTGCGGTGCCTGGGCGGTTGCCGGCAGATCCGCTCCGGCCGTGCCGGTGTATTCGGCCGCGATCTGTGTCTGTTCGGCCACCAGGACCTGCCGTTCATAAGAGAACTGAGCGTCGAGACCAGCGATAGAGTCCAACCCCTGCAGTCTCCTTGCGCCTCTCAACATGGGTTTCATACGCCCTTCACTGAAATTGTGCATCATTCGGTCCAGCGCCTTGAGCGCCTTGCGAATGTCACGCCGCTCTTCCCGGTTCAAATCCCCCTCAACCGTAAAGGTCATCTCGCGCTCATAGAGCGCTGCCGTCAATTCGCTCTTCTGGTAGGTCGCCCCCTCTTTGTCCATCTCGAGGCTCTCGTAGGTGCCGTACAGGGCTGCAGTCTTGGCATCCAGTGAAATGGTCACCTTGTCGCCCTCCTGCGTCACCAGGCTAATATCCATCTGCCGGCTGGTGCTCACTGCGGCCACCTTGGTCTCCTCGGCCTGGAAAGAACGCATATAGGCATCGAGGTCGCCGCTCGATTGAAATGCAGGGACAGAGGTAATGTTGGTCTCCATGATCATATCTCCTTTAGCTGAAAACAATATGCAAGACAGGGATCGTGGGGTAAGCGAGGGCGGAATGCGGAAGTCACGTACCGTTGTTAACGAGGGCTCCGGCTCCCCAAATGGTCTGCTATAAAGGATATCGACCTTAGGTGGGCGAACTTTAGCAAGGAGAGGTGTTATTTGAGAAAGTGCCGATCGGTTGCGGTTTTGCGAACCGTACAAAATCCCCCCCGGCCCCCCCTTTGTAAAAGGGGGGAGTTTTTATGCTGCGTCTCCGGAAGAGTCGTGTCTATTGAGCGAGCGCTGCCGGCCAGATGTAGCAAAAATCCGCTTCACCGGCGGCGGTCAAGGGGGACAACATCGGCAACAGCGATTCGATGTCGCCGCTTTGATGAACGATGCTGGGGTTGTAGATGGTATCGTCCTCTGCTTCATACCTTCGGTAGGTGATGACACGCGCATCGGCCGGCAATGCGGCAAGCTCTTTGGCTTTAGCGACGGCATCGTCGAGATATCCGATCTGATCGACAAGTCCCAGGCGTTGCGCCTCGGGCGCCAGGAAGATCCGTGCCGAAGCGATCCTCTCCCGCTGTGCCGGCGTCAGGTTTCGATGTTTGACGACAAGGGAGAGGAAGCGCTCGGCCATCTCGTCGGTCAGCTCCTGGAAGATAGCCTTCTCCTTGTCTGTGGGCGGACGAAACGGCGACCCCATATCCTTCTGTTCGCCCGAAGTGCTCACCGCCACCGAGAGCCCCACCTTCTCCATCAGCCCGCTCACACCCGGCCGCATGAAGATCACACCGATGGAACCGGTCACGGTTGTGGGATGGGCCATAATGTGGTCGGCCGGAAGCGAGATGTAGTAAGCACCGGAGGCGGCCACATTCATCATGGAGACGATGATCTTAACGCCCGTGCGTTTCTTGTAGGCGCTGATCTCATGGTAGAGGATATCGCTGGCGGTGACGGTGCCGCCGGGCGAATTGACCTTGATCAGCAGTGCCTTGATCTCGGGGTCCTTCTCGGCGTGTTTTAGATAGGCGACCGTCTGCTGCAGCAGGCTGGGACGGCTGCGAACCAGCTGTTTCTTGGGTTTGCTCGAAATCACCCCCTCGACGGGGAGCACCAGGATTTTACCCCGGGCTGTGCCCTGTAACGTAATCTCTTTGAGCGGTCCGGATGGCTCGCCGAAAAGGGAAACCCTGGGCAACGAGCATCCGGCCACAGCCAGGACCAAGATAGTGAGGATGGCCAGCATCGGGAGTGACGTTCTGTTCATGGGGAGTGTCCTCCATTCTTTCAAGTTGGAACTTTTATTGAAAAGTGTTAATGGGCTTCGGCCCAATTGCGGCCATGGGCCACATTTACCTTGAGCGGCACCTTGAGCACCCAGACCGTCTCCATGATCTCAGGCACCATTTGTTGAATCGTCTCCAGCTCCCCGGCCGGCACTTCGAAAACGACCTCGTCGTGAACCGAGAGCAGCATGGTTGTTTGCAACTTTCGATCCTTGAGTGCGGCGGCGATACGGATCATGGCCACCTTGATCATGTCGGCCGCCGTTCCCTGGATGGGGGTGTTGATAGCCGTCCGTTCGGCAAACTGGCGCAGGTTGGCATTGCGGCTGTTGATGTCGGGTACCTGACGGATGCGCCCCAGCAGGGTACTGATGCGTCCGGTCTCGCGGGCCTCGGCAATCGTGCGCTCCATATAGGCTTTGATGCCGCTGTAGCGCTCAAAATAGTGATCGATGTAAGACTGGGCCATTTTGGGGCTGATACCCAGCTCACGGGAGAGGCCATATGCACTCATGCCGTACATGATGCCGAAATTGATCGCCTTGGCCTGCCGGCGCAGCTCGCCGGGCACATCTTCCAGGGGGGTCTGAAACACTTCACTGGCAGTGCGCGCGTGAATATCTTCATCCCTTTCGAAGGATTGGATTAGGATGGGATCGTCGGCATAGTGGGCCAGAATGCGCAGTTCGATCTGGGAGTAGTCGGCCGACAGCAGAAACCACTGCGGCCGGGCGACAAAGGCCTTGCGGATCTCCCGGCCCTCCTCGGTGCGGATAGGGATGTTCTGCAGGTTGGGATCGGAACTGCTCAAGCGGCCCGTGGCGGCAACGGTCTGATTGAACGAGGTGTGG
This sequence comes from uncultured Desulfatitalea sp., assembly GCA_963668675.2. Classification (GTDB taxonomy): domain Bacteria; phylum Desulfobacterota; class Desulfobacteria; order Desulfobacterales; family Desulfosarcinaceae; genus Desulfatitalea. The sequence continues at coordinate 67,939 of CAXXMB010000002.1, forward strand.
ATGCGACCGGTGGTGGCATCCACCTGGTCGAGCAACGCATCCACATAGGTGGATTTGAGTTTGGCCATCCCCCTGTGGCGCAAGAGCAGCGCCGGCAATTCATGCTGCTCGGCCAGCCGGGTCAACACCTCTACGTCGGTGGAGTAGCCGGTCTTCTTTTTGGTCTTTTTCACGGTTGGCAACTGAAGCTTTTCAAACAGGATGCGCCCCAGTTGCTGGGATGAGTTGACATTGAAGGTTTCACCGGCCGTGGCGTAGATATCGCTCTCCAACTGCTGCAACTGCTGCTGCAACATTTTGGAGAGTTCGTGCAGTTTGTCCTGATCGATAGGGATGCCGGCCATCTCCATCTCCATCAGCACCGGCACCAGGGGCATCTCCACCTCGTCAAGCAGCGGGATCAGCCCCAACGCCTCCAACTGGGGGTGCAGGACGTCATAGGCCCTCAACGTGATGTCGGCATCTTCGCAGGCATAAGGTACGGCTTCATCGAGCATCACCTGGTCGAAGGTCACGGCCTTCTTGCCCTTGCCGGCCACATCCGCGTAGCTGATGTTTTTGTGGCCGAGAAAATCGAGGGCGATCTGGTCCAGACCGTGCGATCGCTTGGAGGGGTTGAGCAGGTAGGAGCCCAGCATGGTGTCGAAGCGCACCCCGGCCAGATCGGCGCCGTGGCGCTTGAGAACGATCCAGTCATACTTGATGTTCTGCCCGATCTTTTCGATGGCGGGATCCATCAGAACCGGTTTGAGCCGTTCGAGGACATCCTCGCGCTTGAGCTGCTCGGGCGCGCCGATATAACGGTGCCCCACTGGTATGTAGTAGGCCCGATATGGCTCTATGGCGAAGGAAAGCCCCACCAAAAGAGCCTCCAGCGGATTCTGGGAGGTGGTCTCGGTATCCAGCGCAAAGCGGGGGCACCGTTCGAGCCGGGCCACCAACGCCTCCAGCTCCTGTGGTGTAATAATGGCCTTGTAGTCGGTCTCCGGCTCAGGGCGCGACTGCTGGAACTCTTGCTGCAGTTGCCGGAACTCCAGCTTTTGAAACAGCTCTCCCAGTATCTCCGCATCGGGTGGCTGGACGACAAACTGCTCCACATCGAACGAGACCGGTACCTCCCGATGGATGGTCACCAGCTCCCTGCTCAACAGCGCCTTCTCTTGATGGGCAATCAGATTTTCCTTCTGTTTCTTGGCGGTCACCTCGTCGATGCGCTCATAGAGGTCGTCCATGCTGCCGAAGCGCTGAATCAGGGCGGCGGCCGACTTGGGACCGATCCCGGGCACGCCAGGTACATTGTCAGCGGCATCCCCGGAGAGCCCCATCATGTCGATCAACTGGGAGGGTTGCAGGCCAAACGCCTTGTCGATCTCAGGCTTGTCGATCGTCTTGTCCTTCATGGGATCCCAGATGGTGGCATGATCACTCACCAGCTGCATGAAATCCTTGTCGCCGGTGACCATAACCACATCGTAACCTTCAATCTCGGCCATACGGGCATAGGTGCCGATCAGATCGTCGGCCTCGAAGCCGGCCATCTCGATCACGGGGATGTTGAAGCCGGCGGTGACCTCCTTGATGAGAGGCAGCTGCACCACCAGATCCTCCGGCATGGGCGGCCGGTTGGCCTTGTAGTCCGAATAGCGCTCATGGCGGAACGTCGGTCCCTTGGCATCGAAAAACATGGCCATGTGCCCGGGGCTGCGGTCCTGGATCAGCTTGATCAGCATGCGCGTAAAGCCGAAAACGGCATTGGTGGGCATCCCCTTTGAGTTGCTCAAACCGCGAACGGCGTGAAACGCTCTGTAGACATAGGCACTGCCGTCAATCAAATAGAGACAGGGACGCGCCGTCTCCTGGCGTTCAGATGGGGTCTCTGGGTTCATCTATATCCTCTTATAGGGTCCTTTTATAGGGTCCTCGGTCCGGTTTCTCTTATCCCGGTTCTCTTGTCCTGGGGGGTTTCGGCGTTGTCGGCCAGTGCATGTGGGCGCTGCTTGACAGCCTGAATCGTCTGAGTTAGCTTCGATCCGGCTTTCGAACCACGGCCGGGCGTGAACGACGGCGGTTCAGGTCTACTAACATGGATAAAAAAAAACGACAAGGCAGCCGGCGCAGCGCCGACGCTCCTTTTGAAACGTTGAAAATGACGAAGAAGACGATATGAGCACGCCCCCCTCCTCCTCCCGTCGCAAACGGCGCTGGCGGCGGCCGTCACAGCAGCAATGCCAATGTTGCCGCCGGACGTTCCCCTTCTGCTGGCGCTGCAGATGCGGCTTCGAAATCTGCCAGGACTGCATGCAGGAAAACCTCTGGGGCATGTCGTGCAACGGGATCACCTGGCAATGTCCGGATTGCGGCGAACTGAACGGATTCGGCAATCAATAGGATTGTCGTTTCCCTCATCCACCGAACCACTCATACCACCCGATCTGCAACACTTTTGCCCCTAAATACATACCAGTTTACTATGAATCGAATCAAGAACTCGGAAAATGTGACGATAAAGAATACAACGACGACCCCTTTCCAACAAAATTATGGACGATATGGGGGACTTATTGCTATGGTGTCAGTTGTCATCCCGAAACGTCGGTTCGCCTGGGGAAACCGTGTTCGGATAATTTATAAGAGGACGGGACGGTTGGGATCACGTTCTCATCGACACCGTCAACTGCGTTGGGGAACGTTGTATGGCTTCTATTAGAACGATGAACTTCGACCATCTGGTGGGCCAGATGGTCGGCACGAGTCGTCTGCTCAAGCAGCTCGACCGCGGCGCCATGTCCGTGGTTTTCGTCGCCTTCCAAAAATCGCTGAAGCGGCAGATCGCCGTAAAGATCCTGCCCAAAGTGCTGCTGACCCCCAGGATTGCGGAGCTGTTCCAACAGGAGGCCGAGGCCGCCGCCTTCCTCTCTCACCCCAGCATCATCCCGGTCTACGAAGTGGGCGAGTCGGAAGATTTTCTCTATTTTACAATGCAGTTGATCAAAGGTAATTCACTGGCCTATTACATCCGTCAAGCACGCCGCAATGTGCTGCCGTCCAAGAGGATGCTCCCTGTCAAAACGGCACTTCGAATCATCCTCAAGGTCCTGGATGCTTTGGACTACGCCAACAAACTGGGCGTCGTCCACCGCGACATCAAGCCCCGAAACATACTGATCGAAGGACACTCCAAGCGACCGATCATCACCGATTTCGGGGTGGCGCGCTCCTATGGCGGATCGGACGACGACAACCGTATCCTCGTAGGGACGCCCACCTATATGGCGCCCGAACAGATTATTTCCGGCATCGTCGACGGTCGCGCCGACGTCTATGCCACCGGCGTCATGCTCCTGGAGATGCTCTGCGGCGGGCTGCCCTATCCGCCCTACGACTCGGCCGTCAAACTGTTGAAAATCAAGCTGCGCCTCCAGGACCGTATTTTCAGCAAGACACCTTCCCAGGTCAATCCGAATGCGGATGCCGACTTGGATGAGATTGTATTGAGAGCAGTCGCCTATAATCAGGATAGGCGCTATCAGTCATGCAGGGATTTCGCCAAGGATCTGGAAGAGTGGATGTCCAAACGATCGCCTGCCGCCTAAAGGGAGGAGACGATGGAGCAACAGAGCACATTTAAAATCAAACTGGGCCACTTCGGGCGCGGCCTTGCGCTTTTATTGAACCGCACCCTCATGTACCAGTCCTCCCATCCGATGATCAAACAGTCGGTCGGCGATGTCCGAAAGATGGCCGAAGGCCTGCTCGATGAAATTTCTCCTCTGGTCTTCATTCTCAACCGGGGGCAGTTCTATATCGATGAAGAGGCCCTGGATCCAAGAATCAACGTCAGCCGAATCGCGGCACTGTTCAAAAAAAGCGGTGTACAATCGGTATCTTTCGAAAAAGGTCTTACGGAGAGTGAAGTCTCCATTTTTGCACAGATCATATCAGAGCTGCCCCAGATATCCGATGTGGAAGTCGTAAAAAATTCCCTGGTCAAAAAGGGCGTTTTCAACGTCAAGGTCAACCATGTGGTCTTCAAAAAGGTGACCGAGGATGACCAGGTGGTCTCCCGGGAAGCACTCAAGCAGGTGACCCCCATGCTCGACTCGGACGACGAGGAGACGCGCAAGCGTTTCCTGGACACCCTGCTGGAGAGCGTGCTTTCCGAAGAGTTTGCCCAAACCCTCAACATCACCAACCTGATGTCCAACCCCAAGGAGTTCACACAAAAGATGATCGAGGCCGATCTGGCCGCCTCCAATGAATTCCAGAATGGGATGGATAACGGCGCACCTGAGGGGGGCGGGGGAGGATCGTCAGCACCAGGCGTTGGGACCGGCGGCAGCGGAGGCAGCTATTACAACGAGGCCGACGAGACCCTTTCCGGCGAGGAGGCCGACACCTTGATCGAGGAGTCCCTGACAGGGGGTGGCGGATCGGGTCAAGGGGGAGCCGGCGGCGGAACAGGCGGCATGCCGGGCGGCGCTTTGGGTTACGCCGGCACTGGGGGTCGCGGCGGGGGCCCTGGTTCGGGCGCGGCCGGCTACGGCGGCACAGGTGGAACTGGTTCGGGCGGAGGCCTGGGGGCCACAGGTTATGCCGGTACGGGCGGTGGTGGCCAGGGATCCACAGGCCACGGCGGAACGGGCGGCAGCGGTCCGGGTAGCGGCCCGTTTGCAGGAGGCGGTGGCGGAAGTCAAGGTGGCGCAACAGCTACGGCGACCTCTTCGGGCGGCGGGGGAGCCGGCACGGGAGGAACCGGGGCAGCACCATCCGGCAGCGCTGGTGCTGAAGGCGATGCGAATGGCAAACCGCACGGCCCCCTGCTGCTGCACCAGCTCGAACTCATGCACCAGGAGGTGGAGCGGCACCTGCACGGTGAAGGCGAAGTTGGGTTGTCCGACCTGTCCGAGGCCATTTTCGACATGAAAAAGCAGCTCTTTGAGGGCATTCAAGCTCAAAAAGCGCTGGGCACCGCCTATGCCAACGAAGCGGCCATTCTCAAAAAAGCCAATGAGTTGAGCGACCAGGTATTTATCGAACTGATCAAGGAGGAGTACAAGGCCGGCCAGATCAGCACTCAGAGATTCGCCCATATCATCCGCCGCATGATCCCTGAGGCCTCGGAATTGAAGCGACTGTTACCGCAGATCCGTAGAGCGCTGCTGGAAGCGGGCATGCCGATGGCCGACTACCTCAACTTGCTTCATGAGTTGCGCAATGAACTGCAGAGCGATGAGCTCTCGAGAATTCTGGAGGAGGGTTCCGAAACCATCGGGCTGGACGGAGACGGATTGATCGAGGAGATCAAACGCAATCCGACCCAGGCCGCCGAACTGATCTACCTGGCCTCTGAAATCCGCAAGGGTGGCGGCGACGAAGCGCTTCTCTCGGACATCATGGTGGAGTATGTCGAGCATATCGGCCAGAAGATGGCCAAGGATGCCTCCGAGTCGGGTGACGAGAACGGCGATGCTGAAGTCAAGGAGTTGATGAACAATGTCGAGTCGTCCGTTCTTAAAAAACTCACCGAGATGAACGTCAATGCCGAAGTGATCTCCCGAATGGAAACACGCCTTAACGAAAAGATGGAATCGGTTCTGGACAGAATGAGAGTGGAGTGGCTGAAAAACCAATCTGCCCAGACCACCAAAGAGGCGCCCAAGATGCTTAGCGTGCTGCAGACGCTGGAGCATAACGTCGGTGACGACGACGAGATGTCGGAAGTACTGCAGGAGATCCGCGCCGAGGTCGAATCCGGCAAGATCGAGGAGAACAACTTCAGCCAAATTCACAAAGAGATCAATCAAATCAAAAAACGCCGAAGGGAGGCCTTGGAAGGCAGAGGCATGCCGGAGGGCGTTCTCACCTCCGAAGAGGTGATGTTCGTGCTGGAGAAGGAGATCGCCAGGGCCGACCGCTACGCCTCCCCTCTCTCTGCGCTCGCCTTCGCCTTTGTCTCGGCCAAACCGCAAGACAAAGGCACAAATCGCGTAATCACCAACAAGGCCGTCCTGGAAACCGCCTTGGACACGCTCTCCACCACCTTCCGCTCCATGGACTACATTGCGCAGATCGGAAAGAACAAAATGCTCGTGCTGCTTCCCATGGCCCCATACGGAGAGGCCAAGAAAGCGCTATCACGCGTCCTCCATGTGCTCCATTCAAAACCGCTGGATGTAAAGGGCGTACCGGTGCAACTGCGCGTGGCCGGCGTCGCCGGCAGCTTCGATCCCAACCAGACACAGACGGCCCAAATCTTTGCCAAACATCTGGCGCAGAAACTCTCGGACATGGTCTCGCGCGTCAAAAGCATTCAGGTTCTTTTCTAGCGCATCACGCCTGGATCAACTGCTTGAGCCTGGACAGGGTCTGCCAGGAGAATTCCTCCCCCTGACAGGGAAAGATGGCGTTGTTGCAGTAAATCGGGTCGGCAGCCAAATCGTACCGCGAGTGTTCGACCGCCTGCTCCCACAAACGGGTATGGGGGATCGGCGTATAGTGTGCCAGCACCGGCGTGATGCCGGCCGACTTGACCACATGGATCGATTGCTCCACCGCAGTGACCGATTGACCTGGGAGTCCGACCAGAAGGTAGGCGCCGATCTGTCCGGCATTGAAACCGGCACGCTTCAAGTGATTCACCGCACGATGGAACTCCGACGCCGTCACCTTGTGATCCAGGTCGCCGCGTGCGTCAAAGGCCGTGGTCTCCAGGCCGAGACGCAAGGTATGAAAACCGGCCCGAAACATCAGATGCGACGTCTCTGCGTCGATCTCCCTGATGTGCACTGCGTTAGGGGTGTGGAAGCAAAGCGATCTTCCGCTGCGCACCACGCTCTCCAGAATAATCTTTGCATGGTGTCCGGTGTCCACCAGTAGTGCGTCGTCATAGAAAACAAAATCAGCAACCCCATAGCGGTCCTGCCAATAGCCGATCTCTTCGACGACACCCTCCGGTGAGCGCCGATGCATCTCCGGTGTCAGGAAACGGGAAGCGCAATAGGCACAATCGAACGGGCAGCCGTGGAGGGTCAGCAGGGGCACGTACCCGATCCGATGCTGCAGATCAAAGGCCGGATAGGGCAGTACATCCAAGTGCCCCATATCCAATTGACGGTCGATGTTGAATCCGGTATGGCGAAAAATCACATCGAAAATCGATCGGCCGTCATCAGCGACCACCTCGTCAGCGCCCGAACAGGCCCTGGCATGCGACGTACATAAGCGGGCGTAAATACCGCCCAATACCAAGGGCACATTGGGAAAACGCGCTTTCAGCAGTTCAATGGTCTCCGCCACACCGGGATACCAATAGGTCATCACGGAGGTGACCAGAATCAAGTCGGGAGGTGAAGGTAGCGCGTCAAGGTCGGCGCCCAACCACTCGGGCAGGATGCCGTAACGGCTGTAAGTTCGGTGAATAGACGCCAGCCCGCCAGGCGCTTCGATAGCGTGTTTCAAATAGGGCCCACGGCCATGCCGGGCGGAAGGGTCGGATTTCGGCATTCGCGGATGAAAACGGTCCAGGCAGTCCATATAGGAGACGTTGACGTCCTGCTCTCGCAGAATCGCCGCAAGGCTCAGCAAACCGTATGGCTTCGCCCAGAAATCGTAGGCGGCAAAATCGTGGATCCAGGGATTGACGAGAAGAACATGGGGGGCATGATTTGACACCGTCTCTTTGCCCATTCGATACTACTCTTCGGCAGCAGGTTGGACGAAATACTGCATCGATGTCTTTTTCAGCTCTCTGCGACTGAAAAGCATTTCGTAAGCCCGGACACCCGATGCGGCCGACATCTCCTGCGCGCTTTTGCGGCAGTCGGCCTCGTCCTTGCCATGGACCATCGTATAGAGATTGTAAGGCCAGCTGTCGGTGGGGTCACGGCGGTAGCAGTGCGATACCGCTTTAAATCCGGCCATGGTCCGTCCCACCTCTTCAATGCGCTCCTCTTCGACTTTCCAGGCCACCATGACGTTGGCCTGGAAACCCGACTTCTGGTGGCGCAGGGTCGCCCCGAATCGACGAATGATGCCCCGATCCACCAGGCTCCGAAGTATTTCAAGCATCCGATCTTCCGTAATTCCCAGCGAATCGGCAATCTGCTCGTACGGTCGCTCCGTAATGGGCATATCACCCTGGATCGAAGCAATCACCCGCTTCTCCAACTCAGTCAACTCAACCGGCATATCTCTTATCCCCGTCCGGCTTAACCGGAAGCAAAATAGGTTACGACCTCTTTTCCGGAAACAACCCTAAAACCGCCGTTTCATTCGCTTCGCAAACGCCCCGTTCGGTGATAAACCCGGTAACCAGACGGGCCGGGGTCACATCGAAGGCCGGATTGGCCGCCGGACTCGTTTCGGGCGGCACCAATACACGCTCCAAGCTGTTTTTGGTCAACCCCTGGATGTAGCGCACCTCATCGGAGTCCCGATCCTCGATGGGAATCTCTTTGATGCCATCGCGCAACTGCCAATCAAAAGTGGAGGAGGGCAAAGCCACGTAAAACGGGACCCCATTGTCCTTGGCGGCCAGCGCCTTGAGGTAGGTTCCGATCTTGTTGGCCACATCCCCGGTGTAAGTGGAGCGGTCCGTGCCGACGATCACCATATCCACCATACCGTGCTGCATAAGGTGTCCGCCGGCATTATCGGTGATCACCGTATGCCGGATCCCGGCCTTGCCCAGCTCCCATGCGGTCAGGCGGGCCCCCTGGTTCAACGGCCGGGTCTCATCCACCCAGACATGCAGGTCGATCCCCCTCTCCCGGGCCACATAGATCGGCGCCGTCGCCGTCCCCCACTCGACACAAGCCAACCATCCGGCATTGCAATGAGTGAGGATGTTGACCGCCTGCCCTCCTTTTCTACGGCTGATCTCCGCAACCAGCTCGGCACCATGCTCACCAATACGACGGCAGCGGTCGGCCTCCTCCTCTGCAATGGCGGCCGCCTCGCTTTGTGCAAGCGCCATTCTCTGAGACTTCTCACTCGCCTTCAAAACCGCGCCCAGCATGCGTTCCACCGCCCAGGCCAGGTTGACCGCAGTAGGACGTGCATCCTTCACAAGATCACACAGCTCCAGAAAATGCTTCTCATCCGCTGATGTCTCAAGCGCCACAAGCACACCATACGCTCCGGTGGCACCGATGAGCGGCGCCCCCCGCACCACCATCGTCTGGATGGCATGCACCACCCGCTCCACCGTAGTAAGGGAAAGAATCTCCAGGCGATGGGGCAGCTGTCGCTGATCGATCACCTTGACCACATTATCTTTCGCGTCCATCCATATGGGACGCATCTGTTTTCCATCTACGATCATTTAATAAGCCTCTCTGATAATCAGTAGTTATGACAAACTGGTAAATACCTTTGCCATCAACTTAATACAAGTTTACTACCGACCCTGGCGGGCGTAAAGCCCGCCCCTACTTTCCTATAACATCTGGATGCCGGATCAAGATCACCATGGTGTCTGATTAATTATATCAGTTCACCAATGCACCTGACTTCTGGTTTCCACATACGGATGCGAAGCCAGAGGGTGGATGGCCTGCACCTCTTCAGCATCGCATGTTAGTGCCGTTTAGGTGCAACGGAGGATCAGCGGCCCGGACTGTCTGACCCCGCCGCAGGCGGGGGAGTTTCCGGGACGCCCGGAGTTGCGCCTTAACGGCACTTGCATGCGTTTGCGTGCGGTGCAGGCCATCCACCCTCTGGCTTCGCCGGATCATTTAATCCAAACTCCGACTTTGAAAAACTTTACTTCATCCTACCTGTCAGTCGTTCACAAACAGAGGCACCAATTCAAACTTCTCCACATCCACCAACCCCTTGTCGGTAATCTTGAGTGCCGGTATCACCGGCAGGGCCATGAAGCTAAGGGTCATAAACGGATCGGTCAACCCCGTCCCCAGCCCCCTGGCCGCGGCGAAAAGGCCGTCCAACCCATTGCACACCTCCCCCATCGGCCGGTCGGACATCAAACCGGCAATCGGCAGCGGCAGCGAAGCAATCACCTGCCCCTCATCCACAGCCACCAAACCGCCCCCCATATCGACCAGCGCCCTGACAGCCAGCTCAAGGTCACTATCTTGAACACCCACCGCCACGATATTGTGGGAGTCGTGGGCAACAGTGGAGGCCAAAGCCCCCCGCTTCAGCCCAAACCCCCGGATGAAGCCAACGCCCCTCTGGCCTGTCCCGTGATGCCGCTCCACCACAGCGATCTTAATCAGATCACGGCCTGGATCGGACACGGCCTGCCCGTCGACGACGCACGCATCGTCAATGGCGCCACGCGTCACAATCTGATCGGGAACGGTTTCAATGACCCTCATGCGACGGCCTCGGGCAGGCACGCTGAAATCCAATCGGTCTGCGGACACATGCATGGAAGCAGGAAGCGCTGCAACCGTCTCCTTTGGGGCGGCAATGGCCATCTTTCCCCACTCGGCAGCCAGCATCCCGCCGTAGTAAACCTGCTGCACCACCGGGTCGGCAAGATCCTCGATCACCACCATATCGGCCCGACGCCCGGGGGCGACGCCCCCCACCTCATGCAACCGGAAATAGTCTGCCGGGTTCAGGGTGGCCATCTGAATGGCGACGATGGGATCGACACCGGCCCGGACAGCGCGGCGGACCATACTGCCGACGGAACCCTCGGTGATCAGATCGTGGGGATGCCGGTCGTCAGTGCACCACATCAACCGCCGGGCGTTTCGGGAATGGATAAGGGGCAACAGTTCATCGAGGTTGCGCGCCCCGGTCCCCTCGCGGATCATGATGTGCATACCGGAAGCCATCTTTTCACGGGCCTCCGCAAGGGTGGTGCACTCGTGATCGCTGGAGATGCCTGGAAGCAGATAGGCGTTCAGTTGAGTACCGCCCAGCCCCGGACTGTGGCCGTCCACCGGCTTTCCTGCCTTCCGAATGGCCTCGATTTTATCCAACACACCGGAATCTCCATAGATCACGCCTGGAAAATTCATCATCTCGGCCAGGGCCACGATGCGTTCATGTGACATGAAAGGCTCGAGCGCCGATGCATCCAGTGACGCACCTGAGGTCTCCATGTCAGTGGCGGGCACACACGACGGCAGCGTGAAAAAAAAGTTGAGCAGCGCATCCCGGCTGGCAGCCAGCATAAACTCGATCCCAGCTGTGCCCAGCACATTGGCGATCTCATGGGGGTCGGCCACAACACTCGTTGTGCCGTGAGGCAAGACGGCTTGGGCAAACGCGGCCGGCCCCACCATGGCGCTTTCGATGTGGACGTGGGCATCGATAAATCCCGGCGCCACGTAGCGGCCGTCCAGATCGACCGTCTCGGCAGCATCGTACGCCCCGAACCCGACGATATATTCCTCGGCAATGGCAATGTTGGCGTCCACAACCTCACCGGCAAAAACGTTGATCAGTTTCGCGTTGCGGATCAGCAGGTCCGCCGGTCGATCACCGCGGGCGGCCTGGAGCAGCCTCTCGATGTTTTTTCGATTCATCGCTTCATCTTAATGGGTTGGATGTTATATGCCGCGACTGTCATCGACGCCGAATGACCTCTCGTGCGAAAACGCGCACCCGGTGCAACAGGTCGTCCAAATCGATGTTTAACAGCCGGCGATCCCGCACCACCCAGGCGCCGTCCACCATGACATGACGCACATCGCCGGCGCGCACCGCATAGACCAGGTGCGATGCCGGATGGTACATGGGGGTCAGTTGGGGCTGATCGACATCGACAATGATCACATCGGCCCGCTTGCCGACCTCGAGTGATCCGATGAGCCCGTCCATCCCCAATGCCTTCGCCCCCCCCATCGTGGCCATGCGCACCACGCTGGTCGCATCCATGATCGTCGGATCGAGACGCTGGACCTTGTGCAGCTTGGCCAGTGTGTCCATCTCGCCCCACAGATCGAGGTCGTTGTTGCTGGCACTCCCGTCGGTGCCGATGCCTACTGCAATTCCGGCCGAAAGAAAATCGGGGAGCGGTGCCACCCCCGACCCAAGCTTCATATTGCTCTCCGGACAATGGGCAATGCAGGCCCCGCTCCCGGCGATCTGTTCGATATCCGACACATCCACCCACACGGCGTGTACCAACAGGGTGTTTGCATCCAGGATGCCCAGGCGATGAAGATAGGCTGCAGGGCTGCAGCCTTGGGCGCTGGACATCTGTTCCAGCTCGTTCCGGGTTTCGGCCAAATGGATCTGAAACAGCACATCCAGCTCATCCGCCGCCCGTTTGGCATGCGTGAGCGTGGTCTCAGAACAGGTATAGGGGGAGTGGCAAAAGATGGAGGGGCGAATCAGGTCGGATCTCCCCTGCCACTGCCGGGCAAAATCGCGGGCTACGGCGACACCCTTGGACGGATCGGGAACCCCCGGTGCCGGATAGTCGATCACGCCCTGCCCCAGAACAGCCCGCATGCCCATCTGCGCGACCGCTTCGGCAATGGCGGTGGCATGGAAGTAGCCATCACAACAGGTCGTGATGCCGCCGAGAAGCATCTCCGCACACGAGAGCCGGGCACCCAAACGAACCGTCTCCTCATCGATATGGGTCGCCTCAGCCGGAAAAATGTGCTCGTTGAGCCACTGCTCCAGGGGCAGGTCATCGGCCAGGCCACGAAACAGCGACATGGGCAGATGGGTGTGAAGATTGGTCAGCCCGGGCATCACGATACCGCCCCGGGCGTCGACGATCTCCCTGGCCTCTGGCAAGGGTTCGCCTTCCCGGGGTTGCCATATCCGTTGGATCCGGCCCCGATCAATGGCCACCGCTCCGCCGCGGAGCACCTGAAACGCCGGGTCCACCGTGACGATGGTACCATTATATATAATCGTGTCCGTCATGGTCTGGTTGACTCGCAAAGTTAAGGTAGAGTGATCGGAAGGTCGCCTCCCGGAGCCCCCGGGGGTCTATGATGCAATGATCGATGCCGACTGCCTGGCATCGGCCAGCACCTTGGCCTGGTCGATCCCCTTCAGCACCCTCTCCTCCATGACCACCTTGCCGTTTATGATCGAGTGGCGCACGTCATCCCCTCGCGCCGCATAGACCAGATGAGAGATGGGATCATACATGGGCGTCAGATGGGGTTTGGCCGTATCCACCACAATCACATCGGCCCTTTTACCCGGCGCGATGGTGCCGATGGTCCCCTCCATACCCAGCACACGGGCCGCATCTGAGGTGACCATCCGCAGGGTTGTTGCCGCGTCCATCACCGTCGGATCCAGCCGTTTCACCTTGTGCAGCTTGGCGGCCATATCCATTTCAGTGAACAGGTCCAGGTTGTTGTTGCTGGCGCAGCCGTCGGTACCCAATCCCACACAGACGCCCGCGGCCAGCAATTCCGGTACCGGCGCAATACCCGAAGCCAACTTCATATTGCTCTCGGGGTTGTGAGACACCTTCACGTCGAACCGGGATAGCAGATCGATGTCATCAGCGGTAAGGACGACCCCGTGACAGGCCACCATATTGGGGCCCAGCACCTCTAAATTGGCCAGGTGCCCCACCGGTGTGGCCCCGTACTTCTCCTTGATTTGAGCTGCTTCACTCTGGGTCTCGGCCACATGAATCACCAGAAGTGCGCCATTCTCCCCGGCCAAGCGGGCAGCCCGTTCGAGAAGGGATGGCTGACACAGGTAGGGAGAGTGCGGTTCGACTGCGATGCGGATCAAGGAATCGCCGGCCCAGCGCTCCATCATCCGGGCCGTATATTCGAATCCCTTTTCGATGGCCCCGTAGTTGGGTGACGGAAAGTCGTAAAGCACCTCGCCGACCACCGCTCGCATGCCGCACTCAAGCGCAGCTTCGGCCACGGCATCCTCATAGAGGTACATGTCGCAAAAACAAGTTGTCCCCGAACGGATCATCTCTGCACAAGCCAACCGGGTGCCCTGGCGAACCATCTCTTCGGTCAGTTTGGCCTCGGCCGGAAAAATGTGGTCGTTGAGCCAGCTCATGAGGGGCAAGTCGTCGGCCAACCCCCGGAAAAGAGCCATGGCTGCGTGGGTATGAGTATTGATCAGCCCAGGCAGAATCAATCCCCCCTGGGCATCGATGACCTGTTTCGCATCGTGCGGATCGAAGTCGCCGTCCGGCCCGACAGCCACGATGGCCTCACCTGCAATGGCGACACTGCCCCCCTCGATACGGGTACCGTCCCTGTCCATGCACAGGAGAGTGCCATTGCGGACAAGCAGATCGACGGCACTCTTCTCACGGACGGCATCCGAAGGCATGGCACTCTCCCCTAAGGGCTTACGCCCCATGATCGTTGGCAAGGCGGCTCACCACCCCCCTGATGATGGCGGCCAATCGAGGTGTCGCAGCCTCGGCCACGGCGATGATTTCATCGACACCGGCGGGGATGGGGGCATCCGGCAGGCACACATTTGTTATCGTCGAAAGCCCCAGCACGCGCATACCGCCATGCACCGCCGCAATAGTCTCCATAACCGTCGAAAAACCTACGGCATCCGCGCCGATGGTCCTTAAAAACCGCATCTCTGCCGGAGTTTCGAGGGAGGGCCCCTTCAAACCGGCGTAGACACCTTTCTGCACGCCATCACCCGCCCCCTCTGCCGCATCCAGAGCCAACTGCTGCAAACGGGTATCATAGGCAGACGTCATATCGGGAAATCGCGGTCCCCATTCGCTCTCGTTCTCTCCGACCAGGGGATTGGCTCCGGTCAAGTTGATGTGATCGCCGATTACCATGATGTCCCCGGGCCCAAAGGATGGATTCAGTCCGCCGGAGGCGTTGGTGATGACGAGGTTGCGAATACCAAACGCCTGCAGTACCCGAATGGGAAAAACAACAGCCTTTGGGCCATAGCCCTCGTAGAGATGAAAGCGTCCCAGGAGGAGGAGGATGGGTCGACCGGCCATGCTACCGGCCACCAGGCGTCCTGCATGGGACTGCACCGTAGAGGCCGGAAAGTAGGGAATCTGGCCATATTCGATACTGGCTTGCACCTCGCATGCATCCACCATGTCCCCCAGTCCGGTGCCCGCCAATATGGCCGTTCGGGGTTCGGTTGAAATGGTCTGCCGCAGGATGTCGACCGCTTCGGACACCTCCTGCCTTCCGTATTGTGATGGCGATATACTATTTTGCATGGATGCTCCCGGCAAAACAAATGCCTGCCCTGTTGAATCTTGCGGAACAGCGTTCCTCCCAAAAGAGGGTAAAAAGGCATTTGGAAAAAGTTGCTGTTGTATATGCCAGGGGCTGCCGAACGTCAACCCGATGCGGGTCCGGCAGGGCGGCAACCGATCCGAAAGCGTCAGCGTATCGTGCGTCAAGGCGGCATTTTCCTTGAATTTTAACCTCTTTTTACCGCTGCTTTGATTGACTTTTTCCAAGCTTTATGAGATGTTGCCGGTCTGTAAATTTGTGTTCAAAAGCGGCAACTTCGGTAATCCGCTGCCGATCCCGACGGCTGATCCCACGAGGTTATACCCATTAAGGAGAAAGATATGAACGCGCTCGGACACCCTGAACATCCTGACGTGACAGAACAGATGTGGGCTAACATCGATCAAGCGATCCAAACCCATCGCTCCGTTTCCGGCTCGATCATCACGGTTCTCAGGGAGTGCCAGGATATTGTGGGATATCTGCCCGTAGCGTTGCTCGACTATATCGGCCAGGGAATGAACCTGCCCAGCAGTGAAGTCTATGGGGTGGCTTCTTTCTACTCCCTCTTCTCCATGACCCCCAAGGGCCGTCACACGATCAAACTCTGCCTGGGAACGGCCTGTTATGTCAAAGGCATCAAAGAAGTCATGACCCGCATAGAGAATCAATACCAGGTCAAAGAGGGAGAGACGACCGAAGATCGACGATTTTCCCTGCAAGGTGTCCGTTGCCTGGGCGCTTGCGGTCTGGCCCCAGTCATGGTGGTGGGACAGGACACCCATGGCGATATCAGTTCCGACAAAATTATCGATATTCTTGAAAAGTATCAATAGTGCCAAAAAGGAAAAGAAATTGGAAAGGAATCCTTTCATAGGAATGCGTATATGAAGATAAACGAACTGAAAGAGATACTCAAAGCGACGATCCTGGTCGGCGAGGACCAAATGGACCGCGTCATCATGGGAGGTGGCGCAGCAGATCTGATGGATGATGTGCTGGCCGCCGCTGCGAAGGATTGCGTGCTTTTGACAGGCGTCACCACCCCCCAGGTGGTCCAGACCGCCCGGATCGCACAGGTGTGCGCCATTGTGATTGTGCGCAAGAAGAAACCGTCGCAGGATGTCATCGATTTGGCCAGCTCCTACAACATTCCCTTGATGTTGACCGACTATTCTCTGTTTGTAGCCTGCGGTCGTCTCTACATGAATGGCATCAGAGGTTTGGATGGGTCCTGGTAGTACGTCAGCCAATTGATCTTTAATCTGAAGGATGAGCGACATGCCGAAATTCACCGTGGACGATCTTCAATCGATCAAAGCGACACATGCCGATCGGTTGGCTTTTAAGGACAAAACCTACCTCCTGATTTGCGGCGGTACGGGTTGTCACGCCACCGGAAGTATAAAGGTCAAGGAGGCGCTGCTCAGCGAATTGGCTGCCAAGCAGTTGCAGGACAAGGTGGAGGTGGTGGAGACCGGATGCAACGGCTTTTGTGCCGTGGGGCCCTTGATGGTGGTGCATCCGGGCGACGTCTTTTATCAGAAAATCGCCATCGAGGATATCCCCACCATCGTGCAGAGCCACCTGATCGATGGAAAACCGGTAGAGAAACTGCTTTACAAGGATCCGGCATCCAAGCAGCGCATTGCAGTGCAAACCGAGATTCCGTTCTTTGCCAACCAAATGCCACGCGCCCTGCGCAACAAAGGGCTCATCAACCCGGAATCCATCGACGATTACATTGCCAGGGACGGCTACCTGGGAACGGCAAAGGCGCTGAACGACCTCACGCCGGAACAGATCATCGAAGAGCTGCTCCAATCCGGACTCAGGGGCCGTGGCGGTGCCGGCTTTCCCACCGGCGTCAAGTGGGATTTTGCCCGTAAGAGCCCCGGTGAGATCAAATATGTCCTGTGCAATGCAGACGAAGGCGATCCCGGTGCGTTTATGGATCGCAGCATTCTGGAGGCCGACCCGCACTCGGTTCTTGAGGGCATGATAATCGCCGCCAAAGCCATCAATGCCCACAAAGGGTATATCTACGCCCGTACCGAGTACCCCCTGGCCATCAGGCGATTGAAAATTGCCATCGGGCAGGCCAAAGAGAGGGGATTGCTCGGCGACGATATTCTGGGGTCCGGATTCGATTTCGACATCGAGATCTATCAAGGCGCCGGTGCATTTGTCTGCGGCGAGGAGACCGCATTGATGCGCTCGATCGAGGGGCGCCGAGGTATGCCGCGTCCAAGGCCGCCATTTCCGGCCCTTAAGGGTCTGTGGGAGAAGCCGACGATCCTCAACAACGTCGAGACCCTTTGTAATGTCCCCCAGATCATCCGCAAGGGGGGTGCGTGGTACGCATCGGTCGGCACCGAAACAAGCAAAGGCACCAAGGTCTTTGCCCTGTCGGGAGATGTAAACAACATCGGGCTGGTCGAAGTGCCCATGGGAACCACCCTGCGCACGCTGATCTACGACATCGGCGGCGGCATCCCGAAAAAGCGCAAGTTCAAGGCGGTTCAATTGGGCGGCCCCTCCGGTGGCTGCATTCCCGAACATCTCCTCGACACACCGGTGGATTACGAAGAGATCGCCAAGGTGGGTGCCATCATGGGCTCCGGCGGCGTCATCGTCATGGATGAAAACACCTGCATGGTGGACATGGCGCGCTTCTTCATGGAGTTCATCCAGGAGGAGTCCTGCGGCAAGTGCACCCCCTGCCGCGAAGGCACCCGCCGCCTGCTCCAGTTACTCGTGAAGATCTGTGAAGGGCGCGGCGAACCTGGAGATATCGAAACCATGGAAGAGCTCTCCGGGGTCATCCGTGAAACCGCGCTGTGCGGCCTGGGCCAGACCGGCCCCAACCCGGTGCTCTCTACCCTGCGCTATTTCCGGGATGAATTTGAAGCCCACATCTATGAACGCCGCTGTCCGGCCAAACGGTGCGTCGAGCTGCTTCGGTTCGAGGTCGACCCGGAGCTGTGTACCAAATGCGGCTTATGCTCGCGAGCCTGCCCGGTGGACGCCATCGAGTGGCAGAAGAAAGAGGTGGCCAAAATCGACAAGGAAAAGTGTATCAAGTGCTTGACCTGTTATGATAAATGTAAGTTTGGCGCTATCATGTAGCTGCCAGTTTATTCGGGCCCGATCGAGCGAGCCCTAAAAGATCCTTTGAGGAGAACAATCCAATGGGAATGGGAATAGCAGTCGTTCTGATGGGCGGATTGGGACTGGTGGTCGGTATCGGCCTGGCCATCGCCTCCAAAATCTTCTATGTCTATGTGGACCCTAAAATCCTGGCGGTGGACGATGCCTTGCCAGGCGCCAACTGCGGCGGATGCGGCTATCCCGGCTGCTCCTCCAACGCCGAAGCCATTGTGGCCGGCAAATCGGCACCCAACTCCTGTGTGGCCGCCGGTCCGGAAGTGGCCGAAGCCATTGCCGCTATCCTGGGGGTCAGCGTGGAAGCCAAGGAGCCGGATATCGCCCTTCCCGGCTGCACATATGGGGTTGCGGAGGCCGACACCAAGTATCTCTATGACGGCTTGAACGATTGCCGCGCCGCTGCCATGCTCAATGGCGGCATGAAAGTGTGCACCATCGGATGTCTCGGCCTGGGCACCTGCGCCAAGGTCTGTCCGTTCGATGCCATCGTCATGGGTCCCGACGGGCTGCCGAAGGTGATCGAAAGCCGTTGCACGGGATGCGGCACATGTGAGCGTGCTTGCCCGAAGCATATCATCACCCTCTCTTCCGTGACCCGGCGAATTCTCAAAGAGTACACCACTGAAGATTGCACCACGCCGTGCCAGCGGGCGTGCCCGGCCGGCATCAACATCAGCGCCTATATCGGTGCCATCGCTCAGGGGGATGATGACAAAGCCGTTCAGGTCATCAAGGAGCGCAACCCCTTCCCCACCGTTATCGGCCGTATCTGCCCGCGCCCCTGTGAAAACGAATGCCGTCGCCAATATGTCGACGAACCGGTGGCCATCAACTTTCTGAAGCGTTACGCCGCCGACCAGGAGATGGTGAAAGGAACCCACGTCCAGCCCTTCAAAGCACCGGATACCGGCCGCAGGGTAGCTGTTATCGGCGGTGGTGTGGAGGGGCTCTCGGCCGCCTTCTTTTCAGCCCGCCTGGGTCATGAAACCAAGGTCATCGAAGCACAATCCAAGATGGGCGGGCTTCTGAGAAGTGCCATTGCCAAGTACCGACTCCCTGAAAAAGTACTCGACTGGGACGTTGAAGGCATCGAGCAGATGGGGGTCAAGATGGAAACCGACAAGGCCCTCGGCCGCGATGTTTCCGTGACCGATCTTCTTTCGGAGGGGTATCAGGCCGTATTTCTGGCCGTTGGCGGCTGGGACAGCCGACTGGCACGAACAGGGGGCGGCGGCGACACCAACCCCGTACCGGGATGCCATCTGCTGATCGATGTGGCCAAATCTGGCAGCGAAGGATATCCGCAGGTTCGTCTCGACGGCCGGGTGATGATCGTCGGCAGCCCCAGACTGTCGTCCGCTTTGATTCAACGATGCAAGGAGTTGGGCGCCGGGCAGATTTCGCTGCTGATGAAAGAGGCAGATATCAGCGACATCGATATGACCGATATCGAGCTTTTTGCCGGCAAGGGCGTCAGTCGCCTCTTTGGTGAAACGGACCGCCTCACCTCGGTGGAGTTGACCGACCTGAGCAGCGGCGACAGTGAAATCGCTGATGTCGACCATCTCATTTTTGCTTCGGGACGCGTTCCCGAGTTGATATTTCTGCCGGTAGAGGCGCCGGAAGAGGGGGAAGAGAACGCTGCTCAGATAGTGCCGGGAGCGTGGGAAGCACTGCCTCCCTATAAACAGCCGGCTTCCCACCATGAGATCGGGTTGATGTCAAAAGGGGACAACCTCACCGACTTCCAGGCGGCCATCAAAGCCATCGCAGCCGGACGCCGGGCAGCGGCATCGATTAACCGTTGTCTCTACCATCTGCCCCTGGATCAACCCGACAATGTGGTGTCACCGGAGACCATGGTGCAGAACGTCGACCGTGTCTCCAATGTGCCGACGAAAGTGCGTCAGATTATGCCCCTGGCTGGCCCGGCGAAAACAGCCCAGGGCCAGGAGTTGGAGATGGGCTTCAGCCCGGAGGCGGCCAAAGCGGAAGCGGACCGCTGTCTGCAATGCGGCCTCATCTGTTACCTGCGTGACCAAAATCAGGATGCCGCAGAGCACGAGGTTAAGGCGTGCGGGTAGTCTAATAAACGAGTGGCGAAAGTGGACAAAATAGACAGAGCGCCTTTACTTTCAACTTTCAACTTAATGTCATTAACTTAAGCGGATGCAATGGGCGGGCATAAAGCCCGCCCCTACGAAGGATGAGTAGAAATTAATTCTGTCACAACACAAGAACCGTGTAGGGGCGGGCTTTATGCTCGTACGGATCGGTAGCTGAAAAGCCTTAAGTTAATGACATTGACTTTCAACTTTAAACTTATAACTTCCCTGCAAAGCGGGGCCGGTATCAACCATGGCCATTGAACAAGGCATCGTCATTCGAATGGGGCCGCAGGCGTCGGGAACGGCTTGGGTAAAGACCGCGAGGTCAAGCGCCTGTGAGTCCTGCGCATCAAGAGATAGCTGCAACCCGGATGGGGGAGGCGCTATGCAGGAAGTGGAGGCACTCAACAAAGCCGGCGCTAAAGTGGGAGATCGCATCCAACTGATGGTCGGAACCGGTGCCGTGCTCAAAGCGATCTCTCTCCTCTATCTATTCCCTATCCTTAGCATGATCGGTGGAGGGGTCCTCGGAGACTGGATGGCACCCGGGTTGGGCTTGCACCCTTCGGTCGCTTCAGCTATGATGGCATTTATACTGTTTGCGGTTGCGCTGCTTATCGTACGCCTGAGCGGCCAGCGCATGGCCCGCAAAGAAGCATATCGACCCAAAATTATACGCATCCTGAGAAACCACACCGGGACGCTGGTAGCGGCTGAAACCGAAGCGTGCCCCACCCAGGGCCCCAACCCAAAACAGGGATAATAAGGTATGGTTGAGAAGGTTTTCATTACGAGCAACGACACAGCCACCTTCGTCTGCCCCCAGTGCGGCAACGTCACCACTGCCGATGTTTCCCGATTTGCATCCATCAACAGGAGAATTACCGTCAATTGCAACTGCAACTGTGGTCATCGTTTTAAAGTGTCCCTGGAGAAAAGGCGCCAGTACCGAAAAACCACAGACCTGCCAGGCGTATACTACTGTCGTGCGAAAAATGGCGACATCGATAAAGGTAACATGCGCGTGGTCGATATCTCTTCCACCGGAATCAAGCTCAAACTGAACGTGGAGCGGCACTTCGATGTCGGAGAGACGATCAGGGCCGAATTTCACCTGGATGACAAGCGACACACATTCATTAAAAAACAGATCATCGTGCGCAACGTTTACAAGAACCTTGTCGGCACGTCGTTTGCCCCCGGCGAAGGGGATGACCCCAACCTGGGTTTCTATCTGATGTCCTGATTGGCACCTTTCCCACACGGCCCGTGCAACCCTAAGATTATCAACCCATTGCCGATACCCTCAATGACGGTTCTGCCACCGAAACCGTCGAACGATGGCCAAGTTTAACATAGGGTATTAAAATAATGACATTTTGCGAGTATTGCCAACGAAAGCACCGTGTTGGATTCGTATCCACCCGATTTGCGGGAACCGACGGTGTATCCCTTGAGGCGGAGAAATGGGCCCGGATCATAGAGTCCTACGGAATAACGGTCTTCTACTTCGCTGGAGAGATCGACCGGGACCCCGATCGATGCTACCTCTCCGAAGAGGCCCACTTTCAGCACCCCGACATAAAAGAGATTCACAACTCCTGTTTCGGTACCAGTCTGAGGGAACGCAAGGTCACCCAGAAAATCCAGTCGATCAAAAGTCATCTGAAAGACCATCTCTACCGTTTCATCGAACAGTTCGAACTCGATCTGCTCATCGCGGAGAACTGTTTGACAATTCCCTTGAATATTCCGCTGGCCGTTGCATTGACCGAAGTCATTTCAGAAACCGGTATTAAAACGATCGCCCATCATCACGATTTTTACTGGGAGCGTCAGACATTTTCGGTCAACGCGGTGTGGGAGTACCTCAATATGGCGTTTCCGCCAAACCTGCCCGCCATCAAGCATGTCACCATCAACTCCTCAGGGGCAAACCAGCTCGCCTTGCGCACCGGCATCTCATCCACGATCATCCCCAATGTGATGGATTTCGAAACGCCCCCTTCGCCGCCGGACGATTACACCAGCGATGTGCGTCAGGCGTTGGGACTCAAAAATTGGGAACTTTTCATTCTCCAGCCGACCCGCGTAGTGAAACGAAAGGGGATTGAGCACGCCATCGAATTCGTCAAGCGACTGGGCGCAAAAGCCAAACTGGTCATATCGCATGCGTCCGGCGACGAAGGCCACGACTATGAGCGTCGGGTGTGGGAGTACTCCCGTATGCTCAATGTGGACACGCTCTTTGTCTCCGACATCATCAACGACCAACGTGGAACCACCAAGGATGGCAAAAAAATATACACCCTGGACGACATCTACCCCCACGCAGACATGGTGACCTACCCATCGAATTTCGAGGGCTTCGGCAACGCCTTCCTCGAAGCCGTCTACTACCATAAACCGATTCTGGTGAACAACTACTCCATCTATACCACCGATATCCGCCCGAAAGGCTTCTCGGTCATCGAAATAGATGGCTATGTGACCAAACAGGCCGTCCAATTGGCAAAAATGGTGCTCCGTGATGAAGATCTTCGCAATCGGATGGCCGTCCACAACTACCAACTCGGGACTCAATACTTCTCTTATAAGGTGCTGCGCCAAAAACTGCACGATCTGCTCGGCGATTGCCTGCCTTGCCTATCGAAAGAAGATAACCTGCCATAGATATTGACAAAACAAGGTATGACACGATAAAACCGACGCTATAGCGCGAAACGGCAGACGAGCAGCGCATGTATGTTGGATTTCCTAAACTGGCAAAGGGGGAAATATGCAGCCATCATTCCAGGAGTGGTTATGGGAGCAACGCGGCAAACGATGCGTCGAGAGGCTGAAAAAAAATGGGTTTGACGCTCACTGGGTACCCGATACGAAGGCCGGCAGGGCCCTTATCCTGGCAATGATCGAACAGTACCAGACATTCGGCTTCGGCGGTTCGGACAGCGTTCGACAGCTTGGCTTGGTCGAACATCTGGTTTCGGAGAAAAAAACGGTGTTCGACCACTGGCAAAAGGACCTTTCTCCCGAATCGAGCCTCGATATTCGCAAGTCGCAATTGACGTGCGACTGCTTTTTCTGCAGTGCCAATGCCATCTCTCTCACCGGAGAGATCGTAAATGTCGACGGTGTCGGCAACAGAACAAGCGCCATGGGGTTTGGCCCCTCCAAAGTGATTATCGTCGCCGGCATGAACAAAGTGGCTGACGATCTGGAAGGTGCCCTCCAGCGTGTCAAACAGGTAGCCGGTCCCATGCGTGCCAAGAGCCTCAACATGCAGACGCCATGTGCCGAAAGCGGTATCTGCAGCGATTGCCACTCTCCGCAGCGGATCTGCCGGATCACCACCATACTCCATCGCCAACCCATGCTGACACCCACCAGTGTCGTTTTGATCAATGAGGCGTTGGGATACTAACACCGAGGCAACCAATGCGATTTAGAAACACATTTTTTTGGGCAGCCGCCCTCTTGCTCCTCTCCTTGATGGTGATCCCCGTCTGTTTCTCAGAGAACAGCAGGACGCCAGAGCCCGCCCTGGCCACTGTCAATGATGTCGCCATCTATCCCAAGGAGTTGTATCAGGAGATGGGGCAGCTCAAGGCCGAAATGGACATGCGCAACCGCCCCCTCTATGACAGCCAAATCGAACAGTTGCGCAGCCAGTTGACTGAAAACCTCATCGAACGAGAATTGCTCTACCAGCATGCCCAGCAACGCAATATCCGCATCCGCTCCAAATGGGTCAATGGCGCCCTGAAAGAGCTCAAGGAGCAGTTGGGCAGCGCAGCAGCGATGAAAACCTATCTCACCAGCAGTGGCCTGACAGAGCAGGAGCTCGAAACACGCATTCGCAAAGGCCTGGTCGTAAGGCGCATGCTGCGCCGGGAAGCGTTGCGCGCTATCAAGGTCAGTGAAGCTGAAATTCAAGCCTTTTACCGCGAGCACCCCGAACTTTTCCAGCAAGGCGAAAAGATAAGGGTCCGACACATTCTTGCCGAGGTAAACGATTGGAAGAAGCCGGATCAACAAGCGGCTGCCCTGCAGAAGATACAATCCTTTCAACACCGGATTGAACAGGGCACCCGCTTTGCGGTTCTCGCCTTGGAATTCTCCGACTGCCCGAGCAGAGCACGCGGTGGGGACCTGGGGTACCTTCCCCTCAACGAAATGGTGGAAGCCTTCTCAACAGCAGCCAATGCACTGCAACCTGGAGAGATCAGCGATATCGTCACCACCCGCTTCGGCTACCATCTGATCCAAATGGTCGATCGCGAACCACCCTCCATCGTGAACTATCGGGAGGCCCGGGGAAAAATCGAAAGGACACTCCGGCGCAACAAGGAGAACGAGGCGGTCGCCAACTATATCGCTGCACTCAAACGACGGGCCAATATCGTTCGCCACGGTTCAAATCCCTGATGTGATAGGCCAAATGTTTTTTCTTGACCAATGAGATGGCCATCGCTTATCCTGAAATTGAATGATACTCAGTCAATGACTCCGAATTGACTTATAGCGGGAGCCTACAATGATTTGAGTATCGTTTGCGGAGGTGGCTTCTTTTGTAGCAGGAACGTTATGACACAGGAGGGAATGGCTTTGGCGAACGGTACGGTAAAGTGGTTTAATAACAAGAAGGGGTATGGCTTCATAAACGAAGAGGGTGGACGCGACATTTTCGTACATTTCTCATCCATAGAGATGGATGGCTATAAAACCCTGAATGAGGGGGAGCAGGTCATCTTCGAAATCGAAGAGAGCACGCGCGGTCCGGAAGCCAAGAACGTCAAAAGAGCTTAACGCTTCAAACCCGAAAAAGGCGCCATGGACTGCATATACCGTGGCGCCTTTTTTGGGCATGGGACAGGTACGGCACTTTTTGTGCTGTGTCTGGGCACATGGCCCTCTTATCATCGTAACGCAAGTTTCACCACAGAGGCTAATCTTACAGGGCCTTCTCTGTAATTTCCCCTTAAAGTTTACTCCTTCTCAGCAGTCGTTTTCTGCTGGTTGGCAGTTTTGGTCTGCGCCATCTCTTCACGGCTGATCCATCCCCCCCCCAATGCTTTGTAGAGGGTGACATACGAACGAAAGTAGCGCTGCTTGAGATCGGACAGCTCAAGTTGAACTGAAAAGAGCGTGCGATCCGCCTCCAGCACCTCCAAGTAGCTGGTGACGCCCTTGTCATATCTCTCAGCAGAAAGATCGTTGGCATTCTGGGCGGCGACAAGCTTGTTTGTCACGGCTTCCATCTCACGTCGGTAGGTCTCAACCTCCACCAGTGCATCCTCGACCTCTCTAAAGGCGTTGAGCACCGTGTCCTCATATTCAAAGAGCACCTGTCGCGTGCGTTCCTCTTCTAATACGACGCGTTGTTTGCCCTTGTTAAAATCGAACAGCGGCCCCAAAAGACCGGCACCGGCCGACCATACACCTCCTTCCGACGTGATCGAGGAGATCTCGCTGCTTGCCAGTCCCAACAACCCCGTGAGGCTGATCGCAGGCAAGCGCATGGCGGTGGCCACGCCGATGCGCGCATTTTGCGCGTTGAGCAGGTATAGCGACTGGACGATATCGGGACGACGCTCCAGTATCTGGGCAGGCAGACCGGCAGGGATCTCTGGTGGCGTGTGTTGATGGTCCAGTCCCCTGCCCCGGGCAATTTGTCCCGGCAGCCGCCCCAAAAGCAGGCTCAAAGCGTGCTCGGTAGTAGAGATCAAGCGCTCATAGAGCGGTATTGCACCGGCGGCAATCTCCTTTTGAATCTGGGCCTGGTTCAGGTCAATCTCGGGGATGATGCCCCTGTCGAACCGCTGCTGGATGATCTCCAGGCTTTTTAATCTCGAATCGAGGGTCTCCCTGGCAATAGCAAGACGCTGATGGTAATCCAACAGAAGAAAATAGGTACCCACCACTTCTGAAATAAGGTCCAGCTGAAGGCTGCGCACCCCATACTCGGATGCCATCAGTTCGGCACGAGCCGCTTCGCTGGATCTGCGATACTTGCCCCAGAAATCGATCTCCCAACGAAGCACTGGGGCAACATAGAGTGAATGGTTGGTCGTCTCCGAACGGGATCCACCAGAAAAAGTGCCGATGGAGGCGCCGGCCTCGATGTCGAGTCGCGGGTACTGGTCCGCCCGGGTGATCCCAAGTGCGGCACGTGCCTGCTCCATGCGACTGACGGCGATTTTCAGATTGTTGTTGTTCTCCAACGCCATTGTGACGAGGGTATAGAGGACAGGATCATCAAACAACTCCCACCACTTCAAATCCATTGAGGCCGCTTCGCTGGTCTCTGCGAACCGGTACTCGGCCGGAATCTCCACCTCGGGTGGTTTAAAGTCCGGTCCCAGCGCACAACCGGTTGGAATCAACATCATCAATAATGCAAAAATGCGAACACTCTTTATCATATGGAAAGCACTCATTTTCTGTTGGTTATGGTGGATGCCTTCATTCCGTTCCGATTCACAGAACAATCACCCCTGTCGCTGTTGCAACTCACGCTTTTTTTCATAGCCTGCCAACTTGCCGACCAGTACAAAAAGCATGGGATATAAAAAAACGCCGAGAAGGGTGGCCATTGCCATGCCCCCCAATAGCGCCATCCCCATCACTTTGCGTGCCTCGGCCCCCGCCCCCGATGCGACGACGAGGGGAAGCACCCCCAGAATAAAAGAGAAAGCGGTCATCAGAATGGGTCTGAAGCGCAACTTGGCGGATTCAACGGCGGCGTCGAAGAGCGACATCCCCTCATTGAATTTGATATTGGCAAATTCGACGATAAGAATAGCATTTTTGGCCGCCATTCCGATAAGCATAACCAATGCAATTTGAGCGAAGACGTTGTTCTCATAGGCCAAATCAAACTGGCGGGCGAGCAGCACCGTAACCAAAGCACCGCAGATCGCAAAAGGCGTTCCCAGCAGAATGGAGAACGGAAGAGACCAGCTCTCGTACTGGGCGGCCAGAATCAGGAAGACGAACAGCAGAGAAAAGACAAAAACGATGGCACCGGTGCCTGCAGCCTCTTTCTCCTGAAATGACATATTGCTCCAGGCATATCCCATTTCCGAAGACAACACTTCTGCCGCGACATCTTCCAGCGCGGTCATCGCCTGGTCTGATGTGTATCCCTGTGCCGGGGTACCGCTCAACTCGGTGGAACGAAACAGATTGAAACGGGTGGTGTAATCGGGACCGGCCACCTCTTTGACTTCTACAAAGGAAGCCAGAGGGACGCCTTGGCCTTTTCTGTTTTTGATAAAAAAAAGGTTGATCTGGTCGGCCTTCTGGCGATACTCCGGTTCGGCTTGGATATAGGCTTTGTAGAGACGGCCGAATCGGTTGAAATCGTTGACGTATGCCCCACCCAAAAACGCCCCTACGGTCGTATAGATATCGTCCAGCGCAATGCCGGCTTTCAATGTCTTGTCCCGATTGATCTCGAGATATTTCTGGGGAACGGTAGCACGATAGGTGGTGAAGATCGATCCGATCTCCGGCCGTTGACTGGCGGCCTGAATAAAACGGCCGGTCTGTTCACTGAGAAACGCCGGGGTACTGCCGCTGCGATCCTGAAGCATCATCGTAAATCCGGAACCGTTGCCCAGCCCCGGAATGGCGGGGGGGCCAAAGGCAAACACCTGGGCCTCTTTGATCGCCACGTAGAAAGCCCGGTTGAGATCTGCCACCACCTCCAGAGCCGTCTTCTCCCTTTGGCTCCAGTCAACAAGACTCACGAAAATAAAGCCGCTGTTGGAAGCCATGCTGTTGGAGAGCAGGCTGAATCCGGTTGCTGTGGTGACATAGTCCACTTCGGGACGCTGCCGGATAATCTGCTCCACCCTCCTGGCGATCATGTCCGTCCTCTGTAGGGAGGCCGCATCCGGCAACTGCATATTAACCATGAAGTAACCCATATCCTCTTCGGGCAGGAACCCCCCCGGAAGAAATTTACCCACGGCGCCTGTGGCAACCACAACAATCGCGATAAAAAGTACCCCCCGCACCATTTTGCGGGTGAAAATTTGGGTCCATTTCATATAAACATTCGTCGACCGATCGAACACCTTGTTAAAGAGGCCGAAGAAAAGCCCCAGGGGACCCCGGTATGGTTTGGGCTTCTTGAGTAGCAGTGAACATAGCGCAGGGCTCAGGGTCAATGCGTTCATTGAAGAGAACAATACCGAGACGGCGATAGTGATGGCGAACTGCTGGTAAAGCCGGCCGGTGATCCCCCCCATGACCGCTACAGGGATAAAAACGGCGACGAGGACCAACGTGGTTGCGATAACAGGAGCCGTCACCTCCTGCATGGCCTGGATGGTGGCCTCCTTGGTCCCCATGCCCTTTTCAATGTTCACCTGAGCGGCCTCGACAACGACGATGGCATCGTCGACCACGATACCGATAGCCAGCACCAATCCAAGCAGAGAAAGCACGTTGACCGTAAATCCGAGCATCGGAAAAGCGATAAACGCCCCCATGAGAGAGACCGGAATGGCGATGGTGGGGATCAGGGTGGCCCGCCAATCCTGAATGAAGACAAACACGACCAAAACAACAAGGGCAAGGGCGACAAACAGGGTCACCACGATCTCCTTGATGCCCGCTGAAATCGGCAGGGTCGCATCCAGGGAGATGTCGTATTTCATCCCAGTGGGAAAAGATGTGGCCAGCCCTGCCATGCTCTGCTTGACGCGCTCTGCCAGCTCCACGGCATTGGAGCCCGGCGCCTGGTATATGGCAATAATCGAACAGGGACTGTCGTTCAACCGGGTAAACGCATTGTATGTCTCCACGCCCAACTCTACGCGGGCGATATGCTTCACCTTGACCTGTGCCCCTTCCGGGCTGGTGCGCACCACGATCTCACCAAACTCCTTTTCCGACTGAAGCCGATCGGGCAGACGAACCGTATAGGTGAAATCCGTGCCGGGCGGAGCCGGTTCGGCACCAAATTTCCCCCCCGGGACGATCACATTCTGGGCCCGGATGGCCGTCATAATCTCGGGGATGGTAATGCCGAGTTGCGCCAGGCGATCCGGCTTGATCCAGATACGCATGGAGTAGTCGCTGGCGCCCAGAACGTTCACATCACCGATCCCTTTGATGCGGGAGAGAACATCTTTGATATTGATGAGAGCGTAATTGCCCAGAAAGTTCTGGTCGTAGCGATTGCCCTCCGAGGTCAATGTTACCAGCATCAGAATATTGGGCAGCGTTTTTTTCGTCGTGACCCCCAGCCGCTTGACCTCCTCGGGCAGTTTGGCGGTGGCCGCGCTGACCCTGTTCTGGGTGAACACCGTGTTCATATCCGGATCGGTGCCGATATCGAACGAGACCTGAATGTTCATGGTGCCGTCGTTGGCATTGGTGGACTTCATGTAGATCATGTTGTCCACGCCATTGATCTGCTGTTCGAGCGGTGTCGCCACCGACTGCTCGACATTCAGTGCATTGGCACCGGTGTATCTTGCGCTCACCTGGACAATGGAAGGTGTGATGTTGGGATACTGCTCAATGGGCAAGCCGAGCAGGAAAACCGTACCGACAATGACGGTGACGATGGCGATAACGATGGCCACAATGGGCCGTCTGACAAAAAAGGATCCCATGGCGGCCTATTTCTCTTTGCTGGAAGCTGGTGTGATGCTCTGCACGACCGGTTTGACGACCATGCCGTCGCGCACCTTCTGCAGTCCTTCATAGACCAAGCGTTCCCCGGGCTTGAGCCCCTCTCGAATCAGCCAATGGCTTCCCATCGTTGGCCCGACCGTCACCTCGCGCTCCTCGATCTTATCCCCGCCACCGACGACGTACACGCGGTAAAGCCCCTGCAGTTCCATGATACAGCGTTGGGGGACTAAAATTCCGTCCTTGACTGTTTCAAGAATGGTTCTGATCTTGGCAAACTGACCGGGTCGAAGCAATTTTTTCGGATTGGGAAAGGACGCCTGGACCAGTATGGCACCGGTCGTAGGATCGATTTCACGATCGACGAATTTAAATTTTCCCGGCTCTGGAAAAGCAGATCCATCGGCGAGAATAAGATCAAGTGGCGGTGCCGTTTGTTTTTGATTCTCATTTGCCTCCTGACTCTCCATTGAGATGGCATATCTCCGGGCAAGTTCTAAATACTGGTTCTCGGTCAGGAAAAACTCGACATGGATCGGATCGGTATTCGAGACCACATTCAAGATGACCGGATTGGGATCGCGGCCAACGAAGTCTCCCACCTTGGCCTTGGTCTTGCCGATGATGCCGTTGATGGGAGAATGAATCCTGGTATAGCTCAACTTGATTTTCGATGCCCTCAACCGCGCCTGCGCAGCCTCCACTGACGCCTTGGACGCTTCATACTGAGCCACAGCAGCGTCCAGCTCGCTCTGACTGACCGCCCTTCGCCTGGCCAGAGGGCGTATTCGATTCAGATCGCTCGTCGTTTTGGCCAGCATGGTTTTGGCTTCGGCCACCTTGCTCATCATGGCCGCCACATCGGCTTCATAGGGCTGGCTCTCAATGACATAGAGCAGATCCCCCTCCTTGACCGACGATCCCTCCTCGAAGTGGATCGCTTCAAGGAATCCTTCCACCCGTGCACGAATGGCAATGTCTTTGGAACCGTACACTTGCCCCACAAACTCGATGGGCAGGCGCACCTCCTCGGCCTGGGTTGCAAAAACGGGGATCTCCGGCGGAGGCATCTCCTTGACGGCCTCTTGTTTTTGCTGACAGCCAAACATCACCAGGAGTGAAAAAACGACAACACACAACTTGAATGGTTTCATATCAGAATTCTTGCTATTGGGGGTTGATTGCCGCAACGAAAAACAGCACTTCTGAATATTTCCGTGGAAGTGCTCTCTATCCTGATTCGGTTCCTGGAACAATAGTGTACGCTGAGCGAATGGATCCAAACATGGGGCTGGTATGGATTTAGACGAAAGAATATCTCATACGGCCACGGTTGGCAAGGCTACAATCGTTCTCTTCTTCCCACAATCCTGGCGGAGTTGGCCACCGCCAACAGTGCGGTGCCCATGTCGGCAAAAACCGCCTCCCACATCGTGGCCATACCGATTGCGCCAAAAGCGAGAAAAATCCCCTTAATCGCAAATGCAAAAACGATATTTTGCCACACGATACGTCGTGTCAATTTGGCAATGGCGACCGCTTCAGCCATCTTGAGCGGCGAATCGGTCATCAAAACCACATCGGCCGCCTCCACAGCAGCATCGCTGCCCATGCCCCCCATGGCCACCCCCACATCTGCCCTGGCGATTACCGGCGCATCGTTGATCCCGTCACCAACAAAGGCAATCTTGCCATCGGTACCGAGTGAGCGATGGAGCCGTTCCAGCCAGGCCACCTTCTCCTCTGGGAAAAGCCCGGCATGGTAGCTGTCGAGCTTCAGTTGCGTTGCAACCGCCTGGGCCACGCATTGATTGTCTCCGGTGAGCATGGCCACATGCTCAATACCGCTCTCTTTCAACTCTTTCACCGCATCTGCGGCATCCGGCTTCACCTCATCGCCAATGATGATATAGCCGGCATAGATGCCGTCTACGGCGACGTGAGCCGTCGTATCGGCAAATTCACATCGAAGGTGCGCGATGTCATGATAGTGCAGAAACGTATCGTTGCCGACAAGGACGCTTCTCCCCCGGTAACGTGCGACAACACCTTTACCGGGCGACTCGTTGTGGTCTGAGACCTCAAGCGCTTCGATTCGCCCACCGACACTGCGGTAAGCGGCAAGAATCGACAGGGCGATGGGATGGTTGGAGTGGCATTCGGCGGCGGCAGCGAACTCAAGCAGCTGCGAGCGGGAGAAGCCATTCAGGGGTGCGACCTCCCTCACCTTGAACTCGCCACGGGTCAACGTGCCGGTCTTATCGAATACCACAGTCTTGACCTTGGCCAATGCATCCAGAAAATTTGCCCCTTTCACCAGGATACCGCGACGCGAGGCCCGCCCGATCCCTCCGAAATAGCCCAGCGGTATACTGACGACCAGGGCGCATGGGCACGATATCACCAAAATGACCAGCGCACGGTAGATCCAGGTTTCAAAAGATGCCCCTGCAACCAACGGCGGTATCACCGCTATGGCTGCCGATAATACCACCACAGCCGGCGTGTAATAGCGGGCAAAGGTGGTGATGAACCGCTCGGTTTTCGCTTTGCGGGCGGTGGCATCCTCGACCAGGGCCATGACTTTTGCAATCGATGACTGGCCAAAGGGCCGGGTCACCTGCAGCGTCAACGTACCGGTCATACAGATCTGGCCGGCCAATACACCGTCTCCAGGAGCGACCGACACGGGTACGGCCTCTCCGGTCAGGGCGGAGGTGTCGATCTGGGATCGGCCCTCCGTCACCTCTCCGTCCAGCGGTATTTTCTCACCCGGCCTGACCACTATCGTTGCGCCGACCTCCACCGCCTCGGGAGCAACCTCACGAAGGCCCATCTCCGTCAGCAGGAGGGCGCGATCGGGGCTGGCGGCCAGCAAGGCATGGATCGAACGTCGAGACCGGGCGACCGCTCTGGCCTGGAGCATCTCCCCAACTTTATAGAACAGCATGACGCCAATGGCTTCTGCGTAGGCGGCAATGGCGATCGCCCCTCCGGTGGCAATCACCATCAGCACATTTTCATCGAAGAGAGCGCCTCTTTTAATCGTTCTAAACGCAGCGGCAATGACATTCCAGCCCACCAGCAGATAGGCCACCATGACAATCGCCAACACCACGGCAAAATTGAACCGACTTTGCAACCATGTCTCAAAAAAGAGGAGTCCCGCAAAAATCAGCACGGCCGTTACCAGATTGAACAGTTCTCTCCCTACAGGGAAACCCGTTATCTCAAAATCGGATGCGTCTGCCGCCGTGCGAGGGATATAGGGAACCAATTCAGCATCCGGCTCAATGCTGTGGACATATGCCATGAGCCTGCTTGAATCTTTCATCTTCACATGAAGCATCTGGTTGGCAAAATCCAGGGAGGCATACGCGACGCCATCCAGCTGTTTCAATCCTGCCTCTATTTTTACGGCACAGTTCACGCAATCGATATTTCTGATTTTAAATTTTTCAGTGGTAGCGTCTTCCATTGTAGTTGAACCTCACCAATTGCATCTTGCCGATTGGATTTGAATAGATCACTGCTCGTTCACATGCACCATTCCCAAATCCAATAACTGACGGATGTGCTCATCATCCAAGGCGTAGTAGACCACCTTGCCCTCTCTGCGTGACCTTACAACTCGGCTCTGTTTCAGATTCCTGAGCTGGTGGGAGACAGCCGACTGCTTCATGTTCAAGAGGGCGCAAAGATCGCACACGCACATCTCGGATTCGCTGAGCGCCCAGAGGATGCCGATACGCGTCCCGTCTCCGAACAGCTTGAAGAGATAAGCCAGCTCGTTGAGCTTATCCGAATCGGGAAGTCGCTTTCTCACATCCTCTACGACATCGACATGAATTCCCTTGACCTCACAAAGTTCAGTCACAGGGGCATTGTTCGTTGCCAGCATAGATTCACCCCTCCTTAGAAAATCTTATTATGATCATATGAACAATTATTCATATGTAAAGCGTAAAGAAAGGTCAACGAAAATATGGACGTGAACTTATAATGCATTCGTGAAAAGTCGTTCACACGTCATGCCGGACTTGATCCGGCATCCAGAAGTTCTTGAAAAGACAGGCTTCCGACTTTCGTCGGAATGACGGAGTCACTACTTTCGGAACTTTTTACGAATGCATCAACTTATGAGCAGGGAAAGAGAGCAAATCGGACATGGTGGGGATAAAACAAAAGGGATTTCCCTGAATATTATCTACTCGCCTATGATTTTCACAAGCACCCGTTTGCGTCGTCTGCCGTCGAACTCACCGTAGAAAATCTGCTCCCATGTACCAAAATCTAGCTTCCCGTCGGTGATGGCCACGACGACCTCACGCCCCATGATCTGGCGTTTCATGTGGGCATCCGCATTATCTTCCCCCACATTGTGCTGATACTGCGAAACCGGCGCATGGGGAGCAAGGTTCTCCAACCACTGCTCGTAGTCGTTGTGCAGCCCGCTCTCGTCGTCATTGATAAAAACACTGGCCGTGATGTGCATGGCGTTGACCAAAATAAGGCCTTCTTTGATCTCACTCTCCCGCAGGCACTCTTCCACCCGGGGTGTTATATTGATAAAAGCCCTTCGTGTGGGCACTTCAAACCAGAGCTCTTGACGATAGCTTCTCATATCATTGACCTCCTGAACGGCTTCCCTGACGTTAGGGTTTACTTCATCGCTTTAATCAATTGATTGGCCCCCACCAGCAGCGGATCCCAAGTCGGGCCGAAGGGTGGCGCATAGGCCAGATCCGTCTCGCTGAACTGATCGACCGTCATACCGGTGTGCAGCGCCACAGCTGGTGCATTGATCCGGTGTGCAGCGCCTTCCTTACCGACCATCTGGGCGCCCAGCAATCGACCCGAGCGCCGGTCGCCCACCATGTGAACCTGGATGGGTGAAGCGCCCGGCATGGAATGCGCTCTGGACGAAGCCTTGATGGTGACGGTGGCAGGGTCGAATCCGGCGCTGGCGGCCTCTTCCTTGCTCAGCCCGGTACGCGCCACCTCCAGATCGAACACCTTGAACACCGATGTGCCGGCTACCCCCTGGAGCGACACCGGGCGACCGCACAGATGGTCCGCCACGGCCCATCCGGATCGATTGGCCCGGAGCGCCAGTGGGATCCATACCCGCTCTCCAGTGACGACATGAAAGGCGTCCGCACAATCGCCCGCCGCATAAATCCGGCTGTCGGAAGTGAGCATCTGCCGATCCACGGCAATGGATTCGGACGGCCCCAGTTTCAGGCCTGCCGATTCGGCCAGCTCGCTGTTGGAAGCAACCCCGATGGCCACAACGACGAGGTCGGCTTCAATCGCCTCGCCGGACGGTTCCCAAGCCACCAGACCATCACCACGGCTCTCGATGTGATCGATAGAAAAACCGGTATGGATTTTCACCTGGTTCGTTTCCAGCTCCTGCCGCACCCGTTCGACGAGATCTTCGGCCAACCAGGGAAGCAGTCGGGGACGCGGCTTGGCCATCGCCACCTGGACGCCCCTGAGTCGCAACGCCTCGGCCATCTCCATGGCAATGTACCCCATCCCCAGTATCAGCGCCTTTTTAACCGGATGGGAGGCGATTCTCTCTTTGATCGCCCTGGCGTCGTCCAGGGTCTTCACCACCACCACACCGGGCAGATCGAAACCAGGCCGTTCAGGTACGATCGGATCCGCTCCGGTTGCGATGAGCAGACGGTCGAACGGTAGCGTAAACGCCTCGCCATCCAAAGTGCTGCCACTCACACACTGCTCACCGATATCGATACGCTCGGCCCGATGTCCTGTACGCACATCGATGCCCGCTTTTTGACGAAACACATCCGCTTTTCTAACCACCAGGTCGTCGATCTCCCGCCGGGGATCGGAAATATTGTAGGGAATCCCTCAGGCGCTGTAGGAGACCGTTCGGCTCCTCTCCAGCACCGTCACTTCCAACGAGGCATCCTGGCGTTTGGCCCGACTGGCCGCACTCATGCCGGCGGCGTCACCGCCAATAACGACGAATTTCATTCGCTCCCCCTATCAGCGTATTGCATTGCTTTTAGATCCATGATTTGGTGCACGGTTCAGATGCAAAGAATTAACGCAGGTTACAGCGTGACGTCAATACATGACCATATAAAATCGATAGAGGCAAAGCTGGCCCAGGCGCTTCTGGCGGATCGCATGGCGGCGCGCAGGGAGATCGGCGCCATACAGAGGATGGCGAAAAAACGCGTCTCTGAGGAGAAGTTGCACACCCGCTGCGTAGGGCTGGATCAACACGTCTCCGCTTCGGTGGCCACGAAGCAACGTTGGCTGGCAGCACAACCGCACCTTCATTTCGATCCCGACTTGCCTATCTGCACCAGAAAAGAGGAGTTGCTGTCAGCCATCCGGGATCACCAGGTCCTGATCGTCGCGGGCGAAACCGGATCGGGCAAATCGACCCAACTGCCCAAACTCTGTCTGGCGGCCGGACGGGGTTTGGACGGCATCATCGGCGTGACCCAGCCACGGCGAATTGCAGCGCTGACCGTGGGGCGGAGAATCGCCGATGAGATGGAGGAGACGCTCGGCCAAACCGTGGGCACCAAAATTCGGTTCCAGGACCATACGGGCGGCGACACGCGCATCAAGCTGATGACCGACGGCATTCTGCTGGCCGAGGCCCAGTCTGATCGCTTCCTGAACCGCTATGACACCCTGATTATAGACGAAGCCCATGAGCGCAGCCTCAACATCGATTTCATCCTGGGCATCCTTAAAAAGCTGTTGCACAGGCGCAAGGACCTCAAACTGATCATCACCTCCGCCACAATCGATACGGAGAAATTCGCCAACGCATTTGACGCGGCACCGGTGATCGAAGTATCGGGCCGCATGTATCCGGTTGACGTTCGATACGCAGAGAGCGAAACAAGGAACGGGGACGAGACCAACCATATCGAGCAGGCAGCCGGTGCGCTGGAACGCCTCTTTCAAACCCGGCCCAAGGGAGATATCCTGATCTTCATGCCGACCGAACAGGACATCCGCGACACGTGCGAGATCCTGCGGGGCCGGCGCTATCCCGGCGCCGAGATCATCCCGCTGTTCGGTCGGCTTTCGGCCGGCGACCAGCAGCGGGCCTTTCGTCCCTCCAAAGGGCTCAAGATCGTTGTGGCCACCAATGTGGCCGAGACCTCCATCACCATCCCCGGCATCCGCTACGTGATCGATACGGGACTGGCCCGCATCTCCCAATACACGCCACGCTCGCGCACCAACACCCTGCCGGTGGTCCCCATCTCCCAAAGCAGCGCCGATCAGCGCATGGGACGCTGCGGACGCATGGCCGATGGCATCTGCGTGCGACTCTATGGGGAAGAGGAGTATCACCGGCGTCCCCGATATACGCCCCCGGAAATTCTGCGCGCCAACCTGGCGGAGGTCATCCTGCGCATGATCGCCCTTGGGCTCGGCGACGTCGAGGCATTCCCGTTTATCGACCCGCCGGCCCCCCGAAGCATTCAGGACGGATACAACCTGCTGCTCGAGCTGGGCGCCATCGAACCGGCCGGCCGGAAAAGCGACCGCCAGGGCAGATATCGACTCACCGAAAAGGGGCGTCTCATGGCCCGTTTGCCCCTGGACCCCCGGCTGGCGTGCATGCTGCTTGAGGCCGACCGGCGCCACTGCCTCTCCGATGTGGCTATCATCGCGGCAGCCCTGAGCATCCAGGACCCCAGAGAGCGTCCGGCCGAGCGTCAGGCTGAGGCCGACCGGGCCCATGCCCTCTTTCAGGACCCGGCCTCCGATTTCATTACGCTGCTGCGCATATGGCAACGCTACCATCGCGTCACGAACAAACGCACCAGCTGGCAACAGGTCAAAACGTTCTGCCGAGACCACTTCCTGTCGTTCAGGCGAATGCGTGAATGGCGAGATGTCTTACAACAGATCACCAGCCAACTGGACGAACAGGGCATCCGGCCGTCGGGCGGGTCCGAGATCCCGGATGAACCTGGCGATATCGGCAACAGCTGGTATGCGGCCATCCACCAATCGATCCTCAGCGGTTTTCTCTCCAACATCGCCCTGAAGAAGGAGAAGCAGATCTTCCAGGCCTCCCATCAGCGCGAGGTGATGATATTTCCCGGATCGGGCATCTTCAAGAATCCGGGTCAGTGGATCGTGGCCGCAGAGATGGTGGAGACCTCGCGCCTCTTTGCGCGCTGCGCTGCGACCATCGATCCGGCCTGGCTCGAACCCATCGGTCGTGCACAGTGCAAATACGCCTACCTGGACCCCCACTGGGAGCGTCGCCGCGAGGCGGTGGTGGCCACCGAACAGGTCACCCTTTACGGGCTGGTGATCGACCGCCGGACACGGCCTTATGGGCCGGTCAATCCGTCCGAAGCAACGGAGATCTTCATCCGGCAGGCCCTGATTCAGGGAGATGTGCGCACCCCCCTGCCCTTCATCCAGCACAATCTGCAGATGATCGAACAGGTCGAGGAGATGGAAGATCGCCTGCGACGCAGGGATCTGCTGGTGGACGAGCATATTCTGTTCGCCTTTTACGAGGAGCGCCTGGGCCAGGTGTACGACATGCGCACCCTGAGAAGGCGACTGAAGGAGCGGGGCGACGATTCCCATCTGCGCCTGCAGCAGGAGGACCTGCTCGTCAACCGCCCCGCATCCGACGAGCTGGCCCTCTACCCCGAGCATATCGATGCGGACGGACTGCAACTGCGCTGCGACTATCGCTTCGACCCCGGGAAGGAGAACGACGGGGTCACCGTTTGCGTGCCGGCCCGCTCTGCCCCGGGCGTCGCGTCCGAGACGTTTCAGTGGCTGGTGCCCGGCCTGCTCCAGGAGAAGATCATGGCCATGATCAAGGCCCTGCCCAAGGAGCTGCGCAGGAAGTTGGTGCCGGTCAGCGATACCGCCGCAACCATTGCCCGCGAAATGCCGGTCCAGCGCAGCATCGGACTGGGTACCGCCCTGAGCCGCTTTGTTAAAAAGCGATGGGATGTGGAGATCGCCCCTGTCGCTTGGGATGAGCGTCAGTTGCCGGACCATCTGCGCATGCGTATCGCCCTGACTGACGCCAGGGGGAAAATCGTACGCACCGCGCGCGACACCCAGGTGTTGCAGAGCGTCTCCCCGCAAACGGCCACCGACGAATTCCAAAAAGCCCGGCGCAATTGGGAGCAAGGCCCCATCGAGTACTGGAGCGTGGGGGATCTGCCGGAACAGATCACTTTGAAGGGCGCCGGCGGCCGCCGCTGGACAGCCTATCCGGCTTTAGAGCAACGCGACGATCAGAGCGTGGTGTTAAGCGCCTTTGCAGACAGTGCCACTGCCCGGCGCATTCACCCCGTTGGCGTCCGGGCCCTGCTCGCCAAACAGCTCGCATCCGACATCAAATTTCTGCGCAAAAACCTGGCCCTGCCCTACAGCAGCGATGCCCAATGCCGCTATTTCGGCGGACGACGGGCCCTGGAAAATCAACTGGTCGAACGTGTCCTGACCGACCATCTCTGCAAAGACGTCCGCACGGCTGCGGCCTTCAACTCATTGTTCGAATCGCTGCACGCCTCTGCGATCGGGCGTTGGGGTCAGGAAGAGAAGGGATATGTGCTCGACATATTGGACGCCTACCAAGGGTTGCGGGCCAAACTGTCTGACCTGGAAAGACGCCATCTGCGCAATGCGGTACTGCAAGATTTCGTAGACAGCCTGCGTCGGGGACTGCAGCATCTGGTGCCGGAGCAATTCATCACGCTCTACGACGCCGACCGGCTGAAGCAGCTGCCGCGCTATATCAAGGCCCTGGAGATCCGCGCCCAGCGCGGGTCCGTGGATCTCGACAAGGACCGCACCAAAGCCGGGCGTCTGGCCCCTTACGAAGAGCGGCTGCAGGCAGCGGTAACCGCACTCTCCCCGCAAACAAGCACCGAAAAACGGGAGGCACTGGAAGCCCTGGTCTGGATGCTCGAAGAGTTCAAGATATCCATTTTCGCCCAGGAGATCAAAACCGCCCAACCCGTATCGGCAAAACGGATCGAAGCGATGTTCGATGAGATTGAGGGCATGGTTTAAACGCTATCCTCCTTTGCTGCCCGCCTGCATGTCGATCCCGCATTATCCAGGACCCCTCTCTATTCCGACGAGGCAACCAGATATTGAAATATGATCGACGATGGTGTAACCTTCCTGAGTTCCACCATGACAAACAGCGTTTCATCTCAGAGGCATATCTTCAATGCCGCTGAGAGTATCGACAGAGGTTCTAAACGGTCTGCACGATCGGCAATCAGAGCCGGCGCACACCATGCAAAAAGGCCAGCTTTTGAGGTGATGTTCATACAACAGCCCTATTTTCAACATCCAACGATTCAGGGGGAAACATGGCAGTAGCGACTAAAATCATCCAACCGACGCCGTCCGCTTACAATTACCAATTGCTGATCAAGCACCTTTTGACGACACCGCTCATCTATTCGCCGGATCAGGAGATCGTCTATCGCGACATCAAACGCTACACCTATGCCGAATTCGGCAAGCGTGTGTCACGTCTGGCCAATGCATTGACCCGCATCGGCGTGAAACCCGGTGATACCGTAGCGGTAATGGACTGGGACAGCCATCGCTACCTGGAGTGCTTTTTCGGTGTCCCCATGCTGGGCGCCGTGCTGCACACCATCAACATCCGGTTGACACCCGAACAACTCATCTACACGATCAACCATGCCGAAGACGACATCATTCTGGTCAACAAGGAATTCCTGCCCATGCTCGAAGCGGTCAAAGACCGGTTCGAGACCGTAAAAAAGATTGTCCTGCTCTCCGACGACGGCCCCACAGTCGAAACGAGCCTTAACATCGACGGCGAATACGAAACCCTGCTGACCGAAAGTGATGAGAGCTACGACTTCCCCGATTTTGACGAAAACAGCATCGCCACGACCTTTTACACCACCGGTACCACCGGACTGCCCAAAGGGGTCTATTTCAGCCATCGCCAGCTCGTGCTGCACACCTACGGCATCCTGTCGACCTATTGTGCCTATAAAAGTCAGGCCAATCTGAACTCGACCGACGTTTACATGCCCATTACCCCCATGTTTCATGTGCATGCATGGGGCGTGCCCTATATGGTCACCCTGATGGGCAACAAGCAGGTCTACCCCGGCCGTTACGAGCCGGACCTGCTGCTCGAACTGCACGCCAAGGAGAAGGTCACCTTCTCCCATTGCGTACCGACCATCTTGCACATGCTCCTCACCTCACCAGCGGTAAAGGATGTGGATTTGAGGGGCTGGAAGGTGATCATCGGCGGTTCGGCCCTGCCAAGAGGATTGGCCAAGGCGGCCATGGAACTTGGCATCAATGTCTATGCCGGATACGGCATGTCCGAAACCTGCCCCGTGCTCACCGTGGCCAATCTAAAGCCCAAGATGCTGAGCTGGGACATGGAGAAGCAAATCAATGTCCGGGTCCGCACCGGTCTGCCGGCTCCCGGCACATATGTAGAGATCTTCGATCCCAACGGTGATCCACTGCCCCACGACGGCGTCAGCACCGGAGAGGTGGTGGTGCGCACGCCCTGGCTGACCCAGGGCTACCTCAAAGACCCGGAGAAGAGTGAGCAGTTGTGGGAGAACGGCTGGCTGCACACCGGCGACATCGGTTACTTCGACGAAGAGGGATATCTGCAGGTGACCGACCGCCTCAAGGACGTGATCAAGACCGGTGGCGAGTGGGTCTCCTCCCTGGAACTGGAAGACATCATCAGCCAGCACCCGGCGGTCAGCGAAGCTGCGGTGATTGGCGTCCCCGACGAGAAGTGGGGGGAGAGCCCCATGGCTCTGGTGGTTCCCAAGCCCGAGTTCGAAGACAAGGTCACAGAGGAGGAGTTGAAAGAACACTATAAGCGGTTCGTGGATGAGGGTGTCATCCCCAAGTACGGCATCCCCAAGCGCATCCTCATCGTCGACGCCATCGCTAAAACCAGCGTGGGCAAGCTCAATAAAAAGGAGTTGCGCAAGCAGTTCGGCCAGAGATAGGTGGGGAGGCGCCCTGTTCGAATGAGGCTCCCCACCAAGAAGATTACGCCTTATTACCAGGCAGTTAGAGAAATTCGACAGCCACGTCCACTGCCGTGTCCGAGTTGACACGGCAGACCGGGCGTGACATAACCTCGGATGCTGAAAAGGAGCGGGGCGCTATCGTCAGATGACGCCCCTTCAACTGGAAACACCCCAATACCAATTGAGCAGACGAGATGAAATCGAACAAAGAGATTAAAGACGACGACTTACAGCAACTGCCCAAACACTTCGACGCCAATGCCGCCGAGGAGAAGTTCCAGACCCTGTGGAACAAACTGGGCGTTTACCGTTACGACGCTACCCGTGCGCGTGAAGAGACCTTTATTGTAGACACACCACCTCCCACGGTTTCGGGTTCGCTGCATGTCGGCCATGTCTTCAGTTACACCCATACCGATATCATCGCCCGCTACCAACGCATGCTGGGCAAAAACATCTTCTACCCCATGGGGTGGGACGACAACGGCCTGCCCACCGAACGCAGGGTCCAGAACTACTTCCATGTGCGTTGCGATCCGGCGGTGGCTTATGAAGAGAATCTCGAGATCCCACAGGCCACTGCCAAGATCCGCAAAAAACCGCCGCGCATCCTTTCGCGGCCCAACTTTCTCGATCTGTGCGTCCAACTCACTCGTGAAGACGAGCAGGTCTTCAAAAACCTGTGGCAGCGCCTGGGACTCTCCGTGGACTGGAATCAGGAGTACTCCACTATAGACAAACGCTGTCGCACCTTAGCCCAGCTAAGCTTCCTGGATCTTTTCAACAAAGCGCATGTCTACAGCACCGAGAGCCCGACCATGTGGGACGTGGACTTTCAAACAGCCATCGCCCAGGCCGAAGTGGAGGACAGGGAGACGCCGGGAGCCTTCCACGACGTTCGCTTCGGTGTGGCCGACTCGGAGGAGAGCTTTATCATCTCCACCACCCGACCCGAACTGCT
Source organism: uncultured Desulfatitalea sp. (assembly GCA_963668675.2). Classification (GTDB taxonomy): domain Bacteria; phylum Desulfobacterota; class Desulfobacteria; order Desulfobacterales; family Desulfosarcinaceae; genus Desulfatitalea. Next base: position 111,044 of record CAXXMB010000002.1, read on the forward strand.
ACCGGCTTGCGTGGGGGTGACCTTCCACCCCGATGACGACCGCTATCGGCACCTTGAAGGGAAAAAAGCGATAACGCCTCTCTTCTTTGCTGAAGTCCCCTGCTTCCCGAGCAAGCTGGTCGATCCGGAAAAGGGAACCGGCATTCTCATGGTGTGCACCTTTGGCGACCAGACGGATGTCCAGTGGTGGCGGGAGCACAAACTCGCTCTGCGACAGATTGTTCAGAAGAACGGCAGACTGGGGAACATCACTTTCGGAGAGCCGGGTTGGGAGAGCCGCAACCCCGAATCCGCCAACCGCTTCTACGCTGAACTGTCCGGCAAAAAAGTAGCCCAGGCCAAAACCGCCATCGTAGAACTGCTCAGGGATGAAAACGGCGCGGCCGCAGGTACAGCCACCCCGCTGGTTGGCGATCCCAAACCGATCAAGCATGCGGTACGTTTCTATGAAAAGGGGGACAAACCCCTGGAGTTCATCTCCACCCGTCAGTGGTTCGTGCGGATTCTGGACAAAAAAGAGCAGCTTATGGCAAAGGGGAACGAAATCAACTGGTTCCCGGGATTCATGCGCAATCGCTATCTCGATTGGACCCAGAACCTCAACTTCGACTGGTGCATCAGCCGCCAACGCTACTTCGGCGTCTCCTTTCCCGTCTGGTACCCGCTCGACGAAGAATGCCGCCCGGACTACAGCCAACCGATTGTGGCCGACGAGGCGCAACTGCCTGTCGACCCCTCCGTCTCCTGCCCAGCCGGCTACACAGAGGAGCAGCGCGATAAACCCAATGGATTTACTGCTGAAAACGATGTTTTCGACACCTGGTTCACCAGTTCGCTCAGCCCCCAGATCGGTTCTCACTGGCAGTTGGACAATGAGCGCCACAAGCGCCTCTTTCCAATGGATCTGCGCCCCCAGAGCCACGAGATCATCAGAACCTGGGCGTTTTACACCATCGTCAAGGCCATGCTGCACGAAGATACGATTCCCTGGAAGAACGTCACCATCTCGGGGTGGGTTCTCGACCCGGATCGCAAAAAAATGTCCAAGAGCAAAGGCAACGTGGTGGTGCCCACCGAATTGATGGAGAAGTACAGCTCCGACACCCTGCGCTACTGGGCCGGCAGTGCCAGACTGGGCGTGGACACCGCCTGTGATGAGAAGGTCATCAAAATCGGCAAGCGGCTTGTGACCAAACTCTACAATGCCGCCAAATTTGTCCTCTCCCAGCAAGGTGAAGCGGGAGAGATCACCTGCGAACTGGACCGCGCCTTCGTCCAGCGCCTGAAGGAGATGGTCCGCACTGCCAGCGGCCATCTGGAGAAGTTCGACTTCTCAACCGCCCTTTCGGTGATCGAGAGTTTTTTCTGGAACTCGTTTACCGACACCTATCTCGAATTCAGCAAAAAGCGAGCCTGGGGCGACCAGGGGGCCTACTCTGAAGAGCAGGGCTCAGCACTGGCCGCACTGCAAATGGGGCTGGAAGCCGTGACCAAAATGTTTGCCCCCTACATGCCGTATATCTGCGAGGAGGTCTGGTCGTGGCGCTTCGCCGGCAAAAGAGGCATACCCAGCGTATGCACCGCACCATGGCCCCAAACAGATGATTATGACGGTATAGCACCTCCGGAACACCAGGAGAGTTTCGATGTGGCCACGGCCATATTTTACGCCGTCAACAAACAGAAGACCGACAACCAGCTCTCCATCGGCCGCCAGCTCGCATCCATCACCGTGCACGCCAATGCCGGGACCATCGCCATTGCCGAAAAAATCGCCGAAGATATCAAAGCGGCCACGAGATGCGATCAGATGATATGGACGGTGGCCGACCAGCTGGAAGACGGTCAGGTGGAACTCTCTGATATGGAGGTACTGGACAAAACGTAATCAACAGCGATGAGCCCCTCCGTGGCAACGGGCTGTTGATAATATTTGCTCTTCCCGCCGGATCGGATCTTATTCCCAATCGGCTAAAAAGAGTTTTCGACGAAGTACACCCGCCGCATCTTTCAGATGATTTGGCCCGATGGTTCAGATGGACGATTCAGACGGGGAGAGGCGTACTGTTCTGCAGTGAATGCACATTGGATGATACTGGAGCGAAGGAGGTTCGATGGCCAACAACCACGACAACAAAGTAATGAGCGCCGAGGAGGCGATCCGCCGTTTCGTCGACGATGGTGAATCACTGATCATCGGTAACTACACCGTCGGTACCTGTACCGAACTTGTCTACGAAGTGTGCCGCCAGGGAAAAAAAGGGTTCACCCTCTACTCCCAATCGGGAATTCTCGACGTGGATGTGCTGATCAACGCCGGATGCGTCGACCGTATGGTCACCACCTACGTGATGCGTTCAGGCGGCAAAACCGGCGGCGGCGCAGTCGAAAGGGCGCTTCAGGCCGGCACCTTGGAGATGGAGGACTACACCAACTTCAACTACAATGCGCGCCTCATGGCCGGCATGCATGGCTTCACCTTCATGCCCGTTCTGGAAGGCGTGATGGCCACCGACCTGTTCAAAAAGCGCGGCTTCATGGGTGACGACAAGTACCGGGTCATCAACTGCCCCTACACCGGTAAAAAGATACTGACCGTGCCGGCTGCCAACCCCGATGTGTGCATCATCCACGTCCAGCGGGCCGATAAATTCGGCAACGCCCAGTACTGGGGCGCCATGGGCAGCGTAGCGGCCGCAGCCCTGTGCAGCAAAAAAATTATCGTGTCGTGCGAAGAGATCGTCGAACACGACATCATCCAGGCCAGCCCCCACTTCACCATCGTCCCCGCATACCGTGTCAATGCGGTGGTCGAAGTGCCTTGGGGTGCCCACCCCACCGAAGTTCTGGGATACTACAACCAGGACAGCTTCTTCTACGGCATGTTCCGCAAAGCCAACAGCACGGCCGACGGCGCCAAAGAGTGGATGGACGAATGGGTTTACGGCTGTCCGGACCGCGAGGCGTTCATCGACCATTATACAGCCAAATTCGGCATGGGCATGCTTGACCGGCTGCGGGCCAAAGCGTACTACTCGGCCCCGGCCAATTACGGCTCTGCTTTCACCTCGGTCTGGGATGAAACCGGTCGCAACCGTATCCTGGGGCTCACGCTCGAAGAGGTGGAACAGGAGATGGCGGAAAGGGGGCTGCTTTATGAGTAAAGGCTATACGCTCAATGAACTGTTGATCATCTCCTGTGCCAAGGAGATCGAAGACTATCAAAATATCATCCTCGGCGTGGGGCTTCCGACCACGGCGGGGGCCTTGGCCAAGGCGCTCTACGCCCCTCATGCCAATTTGATGATGGAATCGGGCATCATCGATTTCGAACCCCTGGTGCCCCTGCATCACATCGCCGACGCCCATGCCTGCCGCGGCTTCTCCTATTCCACTGACCTGTTTTCCGCCTTTACCATGACCTATCGCGGATTTGTCGACATCTGCTTTTTGGGGGTCGGACAGATTGACAAGTTCGGTAACTTGAACACCACCTGTATCGGTGATTACTACCAACCGGACCTGCGCCTGCCTGGGTCTGGCGGCGCGGCCGACTTCATCTCCTATGCCAAGAAAACAGTGCTGACCCTGCGAGGCGGCCAGTTCGTCGAAAAACTCGACTACTTCACCTCTCCCGGTTACCTGGACGGCGGTGACAGCCGGGATGCATCGGGCTGGTTTCCCAAAGGCAGCGGCCCCTCCATGCTGCTGACCACCAAGGGGGTGTTCCGTTTCGATCCCGAAACCAAAGAGCTCTACCTGGCCCAGATCCACCCCGGTGTCAACGTGGAGGATGTGCGCAAGGATGTGCCCTGGGACCTGAAAATTGCGCCCGACCTCTCCCAAACCGAGCGCCCTACGGACAAAGAGATCGATTTTGTGAGGCGATTCGCGCCTGCCGAGGCCTTGGGGCGTGAAGCCGCCACCGAACTGGGCATTGGGTATGCACTGCGCAGGGCCAAAGAGCGCGGCAAGGTATAACCCTCTGGTCCTATCCATCTTTTCTGGGCCGATTCACCAGGAAAAGAGAACGCTCTTTTGCAATATCGAAACATATATGAAACCACAGAGGACACAGAGCCCACTGAGGGATTTTCCATTATCTTTTCCCTTAATCTCTGAATTCTGTGTCCTCTATAATAAAACATCACCTTTTCAATGACCTTTATTCGGCAGACAAACCCGAAATTTCGGTAATAAAGATTATGGAGCAGTATGGAGACCTTTTTCTATCCACGGTCCGTGGCCGTCGCCGGGGCCAGCCAGAAAGAGAACCTGGGCAATCATGTCATCAAAAATCTCAAATCCGGTTTTGATGGCGATATCTATCCGATCAACCCAAACTATGAAGAGATAGAGGGGCTGCCCTGCTATCCATCCATTGATAAGGTCCCCGGCCATGTGGATCTGGCCATCGTGCTGGTGCCGGCCAAGGCGATACCCGCCTTGCTGGAATCGTGTGCCCAAAAGGGCACCCGACGCGTCATCATCGAAAGCGCTGGTTTTTCTGAAACCGGTGAGGAAGGGCGTGCCCTGCAGGAGAAGTGTGACGAGATTGCCCGAAAGAACGGCATCCGCCTCTGGGGTCCCAACTGCATGGGCAACGTCAATATCCACAAGCAGTACTTCTTCACTTTCATGCATCCGCGTATTCGCGCCTCGGGACTGCTGCCCGGCCGGATATCGCTCATCGTTCAGAGCGGAATGATGTCGGCCGTTTTCCTGGCTGAACTGGCGCGCAAAGGAATCGGCGTGGCCAAGGCCTGCTCGATCGGCAACCGCGCCGATGTGAACGAATGCGACCTGATCGCGTTTCTGGAAAAGGACGCCGACACCGAGGTGATCGCGCTCTACCTCGAATCGATCCCCCAGGGGCGACGCTTCGCCCAACTGGTAGAGGCGTCGACCAAACCCATCGTCCTGCTCAAAGGCGGCCAGAGCGACGCCGGTGCGCAGGCGGCCATGAGCCACACCAGCAGCCTCTCGGGCAACTCGCGTCTGGCGACCAGCATCCTCTCTAACGCCGGGGTTACCATGGCCAACAGCATTTTCCAGATGATGGACATGGCCAATACACTGGCCGCCATCCCTAAGCTGAACCCGGCCTGCCGCATCGCCATAATGACACTGAGCGGTGGGGCCGGCATCCTGGCCTGCGATGCCTTGGCGCGTAGCGGTTTAACCATCGCGGCCTTGTCCGAGGAGACCAAAAAGAAATTGCTCGACGTATTTCCTCCCTGGATGCCGCCTTCCAATCCAATAGACCTCTTCCCGGCAGTGGCTCTGCGCGGTCGCGAAGTCGCCTTCAAAAGCTCCCTGGATGCCGCCCTGGAGGATCCCGGCATCGATGCTGTGGTGATCCACTTTGTCGCAGGCCTCGACGAAACGATGGCCGGGCAGCTTATGACGATCAAAAAGCGAGCGGACCAGTTGGGGAAAACCGTCATATTCTGGCTGATGGGACTGGCCGAAGGCAAAAAAGCATTCGCCGAAAATGCCAGAGCAGCAGGCATTACAGTCCACTCGGACGGCACCCGTCTGGCCGAATGCCTCGCCGCCGTCGCCCGTTTCAATGCCTACAAAAACCAGAAAAAGGAGAGTGCCGCAGAAGCGATGACGACGCTTCCCGAACCAAGACAACTCGACCTTCCCCACCCCCATAAGATCCTGGATGAATTCGACAGCAAACGTCTCCTCAATGATTGGCAGATTCCTGTGGTCGAAGAGAAGATCGCCACCACCCATGCCCAAGCGTGGGAGTTTGCCAGTCAGGTCGGCCTGCCGGTGGCCATGAAGGGGCTGGCCCCGGATATGGCCCACAAAACGGAACACGGACTGGTCAAGCTGGGCATATCCGACCAACCGCAGCTGATCCAAACCTACGATACGCTCCGTGACAAGGTGGGCGACAGCGGCCGCGTCCTGGTTCAGAAACAGATCGCCTGCGATTATGAACTGATTGCAGGCTTCCTGAGAGATACCCAGTTCGGACCGTGCGTCATGTTCGGCCTGGGCGGCCTCCTGGCCGAACTGGAGCCGGACGTCATGTTCGCCCTGGCGCCTCTCACCCAGGCCAAAGCCGTCCAGCTCATCCACAGCCTGCGCAACCGAAAACTGCTGCGGGGCTTTCGCGGAATGACACCCCTCGATGAAAATGCCGCAGCCCGACTCCTGGTCAACCTGGGAAACCTCGGCGCAACCCACCCCCAGATCGAACAGATCGACATCAACCCCCTGGTGGTCTCGAAGGGGGTGCCGATCGCCGTGGATGCCAACGTGGTTTTGAAGTAGAGAGAAAAAAGGAGAAGGAATAGAAGACCGTTTCTGACAAATGCCACACCCAATAGATAAGGAGACATCGTATGACCGACCATACATGCTACCAACAATTGGCTGAGGCGGTAGGAGCAGGCGGTTCCAAGTACATCCCCCAAATCTTCGGGGTCCTTGCGGACGAGAACGAGGCCCGGCTTCTCCTGGCCGCCTCGCCTCCGGCAACCGCTGCGGAACTGAGCGAAAAGACGGGCCTGGACCAGGCGGAGATCGAGCGAATGGCCGGATCCCTGTTTACCAAGGGTCTGCTGCTGAAATCCAAAAAGCCGGACGGCATCCGATATTACCGCGTCCGGCATTTCATTCAGATGCACGATGCCACAGCCGTCATGATCGATGCGCCCCAGAAAATGCTTGATCTGTGGAAGTCTTTCATGGCCGAGGAGTTTGTGGGCTACAACCGGGCTTTGGAGGAGGTACTTCCAAAAGCCGTCATGCGCGTCGTCCCGGTGAATGTCGCCATCACATCCGGTGCCCAAATCCTGGCCATGGACGATGTAAAGCAGATGGTCGACAACGCCCGCAACCTGGCTGTCACGCGCTGCTCCTGCCGGGTCATCGACGGAAAATGCGGTAAGCCGATCGAGGTGTGTGTGCAGATTGACAAGGCGGCCGACTACTCCATCGAAAGGGGCACCGGACGGCCCATCGGCAAAGAAGAAACACTTGCATTGATGCAACAATGCGAAGAGGAGGGGCTGATCCATGTAAGCGACAACGCCCGGGCACCGGGGCATGTGATCTGCAACTGCTGCAGCGACTGCTGCCTGGTCTGGCCGTCGGTGCGCACCGGCCTCGGCCGATATGTCTCCCCTAGCCGGTTTGCAGCCCAAGTGGACCCGGAAAAATGCTCAGCCTGCGAGACGTGTCTGGACCGGTGCTATTTCGAAGCCATCACCATGACCGGTGGATATGACACCGCCGTGGTAGATGCCGACAAATGCATGGGATGCGGACTATGCCTGGTCACCTGCCCCGAAGAAGCCATATCCCTGAGGGAGATCCGGTCTGAAGAGTTCGTCCCCCAATAGTCTCGTGTTATTAAACCGGCAATTAAATAGGCCAACCCTTGTCATCCCGGACTTGATCCGGGATCCAGGAACGGTCTGGATAGCGCCAAGGCTTCACTGCGTGCCCGGCCTGCGCCGGAATGACGATTGCTAAGGTAGTTAATTGCCGGGTTAATAAAAGTGCGATGGATCTTTTTTTCATGGGAACAGGGCAAAACAGAGCCACACGATAACGGTTGGCAGCAGAGCCCCCATGAGCAATCCAAATGGTGACACGGCGTCGTCGAAATACCTCTTTAAAAGCGACTGCCCGGCCGGATTGGGTGCGTTGGCGATGACGGTAAGCCCTCCCCCGGCCACCGCCCCGGCCACCACGGCATACTTGAGGCTGTCGTCAAATCCGGGCACCAGGGTGCTGAGATAGGTGATCGCGGCATTGTCGTTGAAAGCGGTCAAAACGGTTGCACTCAGCATAAGCGGGATCTCGCTGAGACTTCCCAGCACCGGCTCGATCCACCATCCCTGCACACCACCGTGGATCACCAGCCCCCCGAGGAAAAAGCCGACCAACAAGGGCGCTTTGAGGTCGATGCGATTCTGGAACGGGATGGTGACCTGCGCGAATCCCAAGAAAAAAAGCAGCCCGGGGATAAACAGTTGCGGATGATGAGCGTTGAATATGGTCCACCCCATAAACAGGACATGCCCGATAATCACCCAGGCAGGTACTGGGTCATCGCGCTGATCCCAGTCAGGATCGGCAAACACCGGACGCTTCAGTACGGGGAGAAATCCGGGGATATATTCTCTCAGCTTTTTTAGCTTGATCTCCTCGAAGCGTTTGTCGAAGGCCTCCTTTACCAGTTCGGGTTCAAAGCCCCGTCTTTGAAGCCGAGGCAAGAAGGACGCTTCCAATCGGTTTTTCACGCTTTCGATAATCTCGTTTGTTTTGCGTCCCACCGTCTCTGCAAACTGGAGTTCTTCGGAGACCAGTGGTCCGATCTTTTCGAATTCGGCCTCAAGCTCTTTTCGTTTGATCATCTCCGTCTGAATGCGATGCTTGATCTCTTCGACGGCAAATGCGTGCTGCAGTTCAGCGAACTCTTTTCGGAAGAACAAATAGTAGATAGAGTTGCTCAAAAGAATTCCGATAATCTCTTTCCATCCGAAATGGGTGACCATAAACAGCGTATCCCATTCCCAAGGGCCGGCCACCATCAATACAGGAGGGGCGGCGAAGTTGGTCAACGTCCCGCCAACCGAAATGTTCACAAAAAGAAGGCCCAGGGTGGCGTATTTAAATTTGGTGCTGGGCTGCAAGGTGTAAAATTTGCTGCTGAGCAACAATGCGGAAATGGTCATTGCTGCCGGTTCGGTGATGAACGAGCCCAGGGTGGGTCCCAGTGTCAAAATGGTAAACCACCAGGCCGTGAGACTACCACCCAAAATGGCTGCAATTTTCTTCATGATCATCTCTGCCAATTTCAGGATAGGGCGGGTCGCAGCCAAAATCATAATCGCGACGACGAACATAGGCTCCCCGAAATTGACGTTATGAGAGATGTAGTTGACGGTTGTCTTCCAATCGAAGAAAATGATGATGGTGATCACCAGGGCCCCCGCCCACAGGCCGAACACCACTTCGACTTCACCAAAAAAGTGAAACAGTTCGGCCCCGTGGTGAACCGAGTACTTGTCGGCCTTGCCCTGCCGTATCTTTTCTTCGTGTTCATGCTCCCATTTATGCGCCAAGGTCATGAACTTGCTGCTCAGAAAAGTGTGAACGATGGCGCAGAAAAAAATCAGCGTAGCCACGAGATTGAATGGCTGCTGACGAACACGGCTTACTAAAATGCCGAAGATGCCATCGGTATCCTGATCTGCGTAACTGCTCAACGAAGGTGGAAAGTCGACCGCCTGTTCAGTTGTGGGGGCGGCACCCCAGGCGGCGCCGGCCCAAATCGCTACCAGGGCCAACAGCGGAATCAATAGCCGGCATTTTGACCAAAGTGGATAGATCTTCATCTCTTTTGCTCCGGACTTAGCATGTTGGGCGCACAGGCATGGCCGGACAGATCGAATTGCCCGGTGTGTGGCCCAGCGTTACTGAAACATAAACCGCCCAAAAATAACTGCAGCTTACTTGCCTCTGGTCTCTTTCAAGGTCTGTTTCAAAATATAGTAGGCAATCGCAATTGAAATAATCAGTGCAGCGATGCCTATCACTGACACCCCTGAATACTCCTTGACGTCCAGAATGATCACTTTTCGGGTAATGGCGATCAGGGCCACTTCGAGTACAATCTCCGAGTGGACCACCTTTTCGGCAAGATAGGCCTTAATGGTCTCCAACAGCTCCACCCCTATGAGGATCAGCAAAAAAAACCCGAATATTTCTAGTAGCTGGTCGATCTCCAACCAGAAAAGCGGTGGCGAAATAATATCTTGAACAATGATGTATGCCAGTTCAACCGTGGATATCAGCACAACGACGATCATCATGAAAATGAGGGCCAGGATGACGGCATGTTCAAATTTTCGAATAATACTTGTCCCCATCGAAAGACTCCCGTTGGCATTGATAAGGGTGCGTTCTCGCCCCCACACGGCCCCGAATCGCCTTAAGCGCGTCGGTGGTGATCTGAAAAACGAACCAAACAGCTATTTTACTTGCCGACAGACGAATGCTATCATAGAGTTCATAGCATTAAAAACAGTAACATTCTACTCCCCTTGCTCTTTTTTCGATTCGGACGCACCCTATGCGAAGGGGCAGATCGGGCTCGGCATTGGTTTGATAGGCAAAGCACTCCTTATTCACTTGCAAACAAAAGGAGATGACAACCCATGCGAGGATGTGAACGCTCACGACCATTCTGTTTGCTTTGTGGTATCGCGATAGCCTTGGCCGTCTCTACCCTTCAAGGATGCAAACCCAGAGATCCCATCCGAATCGGTTTTGTCGCCGGCACATCCGGCCGGGTGGCCGATCTTGGTATTTCGGGCCGGGATGCCGCCCAACTGGCCATCGAACAGTGCAACAGGGACGGCGGCATTGGAGGGCACCCGGTCCAGCTCATCGTCAAGGACGATCAACAGAATCCAGATCGTGCCCGCCAAGTCGTCAAGGAGTTGATCGATGAGGGTGCAGTCGCCATGATCGGACCGATGACCAGCGACATGGCCGTTGCCGTCACGCCCCTTCTGAATGAGGCGCGGCTGGTCACCGTAAGCCCCACGGCGACCACCCAGTCGCTCTCCGGCAAGGATGACTATTTTTTCCGGGTTACATCAACCACCCTCGCATACGCCCGAAAGAGCGCCCGATATCAAATTGACCGCGCCGGCGCCCGCCGAATCGCAGCGGCATACGACAGGGGCAACCGCTCCTTCTGCGAGAATTGGCTGGCTAATTTCAAAAAGGTCTTCACCGACTCGGGGGGAGAGATTGTCGTCACCGCTAATTTTAAATCGGACGAACCGCCGACTTTTCTCGAAATTGCAGGCAAATTGCTCGCATCCCAGCCCGACTGCGTGATCATCATCGCCAATTCCATGGATTCGGCCCTGCTGTGCCATCAGATCCGCAAGATCGACACTGAGACGCCGATAATGCTGGCCGACTGGGGCGCTACCGAACGTCTCCTTGAATTGGGGGGCAAGGCGGTCGAAGGGATAACGGTGGTGCAGACATTCGATCGCAACAGCCAGGCACCTCGCTATCAGACTTTCCGGAAAACCTATATCGAACGCTATCAGCGTGAACCCGGTTTTCCTGGTGTCCATACCTATGATGCTGTGCAGGTGGTTCTGGCCACCCTTCACGCACAGAAGAGCGGAGAGAGTTTCAAAGAGACCCTGCTCTCCATAAGAACATTCGAAGGACTGCAAAGCAGTTTCAGCTTGGACGAATTCGGAGATACGAACCGCGGCTATGAAACCATCGGCATTGTCCGCAACAACCGTTTTGCCGTCTTGGAGTGATGCGATGACATCTTCTATACCGCTTCGCCGTTACCTCTCATTGCAGTTCGGTATCATAGCCGCCTCTCCGGTAATCGTCATCGCTTTTCTCTTTTGGCTGTTCCTAATGCCCCAAATGCGCGCCGATGTAGGGATAAAGCAGCGCGCGCTGGCTCGTGCCATTTCCGGTCAGATCTCTGCTCACCTCATGGGAGGCCAGCGCCAGCTCATGGCCCTTTCCAAATATGTGGAAAGCCTGGGACCCCATCCCGCGACAGGACTGTTTTCGCTGCTGGACACCCAGTGTGGAGAGGGAGAACTTTTTGAAACGATCTATATCGCCGGCCCGGACGAAACGATCTACAGCCTGGGATTAAGCCACAAGCGACGCTCCAACCGAAACGATCTGCTCGGGCTCGATCTTTCCGGTCGCGCGTTCTACCATGAAGCTCGCATGACCCAAGTGTCGACATGGTCGGAGACATTTCTTTCAACTGCCAGCAGCCATCTGGCGGTTGCGCTTGCCATCCCGCTCGCCGAACGCATGATCATCGGTGAAATCACGCTCGGCCAACTCTCAGAATTCATCAGTCACCTGCCGGCCGGTGCCGAACTGCTCACCATCGTTCTGGATCGAAACGGGCGCGTCGTTGCCGATTCCCGAAAATTACTCAGAGGCCAGCAGCTTAACCTGGACATGATGACCCAAAGCACGCCTCAAGTGAATAGAGGCGCTGAAGCGCGGCTTGTCTCAACCCCCTTCGAATTGAATGGTCAGCGGCTGATCGGAACGGTGGTTGAAATCGAAACATTGGGATGGCGGGTGCTGGTAGCCCAGCCGATTCATAAGGCCTACGGGCCGCTGAAGGCCGCTTTTATCATGTCCGCAATGGGACTGGCCGTAACCCTTGCGCTGGTTCTGGTCCTGGCATGGTTCCGGGCCGGCAACCTCTCCCGACTATTTCAACTGTATGCAGGACACGCGCAATGCATCGCCCAAGGAAACTACGATCTTGAATGGCCCACCTCGAAAACTGAAGAATTCGCCCAGCTGGGACAAAATCTGGATGTCATGGCCAAACGAATCAGCCAGCGAGAAAGGGAGATCGTTGCCAATGAGACCCAGTTGCGCATAACGCTGAACTCTATTGGCGATGCCGTGATTGCCACCGATAAAAATGGAGCAATCACCCGAATGAATCCCATGGCTGAGCAATTGACCGGATGGTCGCTTGAAACGGCCGCCGGGCAGCCGTTGGCCGAAGTGTTCCATATCGTCAATGCCTATACCCGCCAAGAGGTAGCCAATCCGGTGAAAAAGGTACTTGCCACCGGAGAGATTGTCGGCCTGGCCAATCACACCATGCTGATCTCCAAGGATGGCCGGGAGTACCAAGTTTCAGACAGCGGGGCGCCCATCCGCCATCCCGATGGCCGCATCGTTGGCGTGGTGCTCGTATTCAGGGATGTGACCGAAAGCTATGTGAAGGACCAACGCATCCGCGAAAATGAAAAGATGCTCAAAGATATCACCGCCAATGTGCCCGGTGTGGTCTATCAGGTCGAGTTCGACCGCAAACGTGAATATGCCAATGCCTATGTGAGCGAAAAAGCAGAAGAGTTGATCGGCCTCGATATAAAGCCGGAAACTTTCTACGCCGACTTCCTGACCCATCTCCCTGAGCATGACCGGCAGAGCTTTGCCGCCTCAATCCGTGAGGCGGTAGATCATGTCAAACCATGGCAATACGAAGGCAAGCTGATCAAACCCGACGGAGAAGAGATGTGGTTCTCCACAAGCGCGACTACCCATAAAAAAAACGACACGGTTGTACTATACGGGGTTTTGATAGACATCACCGAAAACAAACAGTTGGAAGAGTCCCTGCGCCTCACCCAGTTCTGCTTCGACAAAGCCTCCATCGGCATCTTCCGGATCGGTGACGAGGGACAGATTCTCGACGTCAACGAACAGGCCTGCCTCAGCCTCGGTTACTCTAAAAAAGAGCTCTGCAACCTCACTGTTTTTGATATTGACCCCAATTCCAGCTCCGAGATATGGCCGGATCACATTCAAAACCTCCGAAAAATTAAAACACGCAGCATCGAAACCCAGCATAAACGTAAAAACGGGGATCTCATCCCGGTACAGATCCTGATCAATGTGATGACCTTTGAAGGCCAGGAGTTTCGTATCGCTTATGTTCAGGACATTTCCGAAAGAAAAAAGGCTGAAAAAGAGACCCAACGCCTCGAATCGGCATTGCTGCAGGCCCAGAAGATGGAGGCCATCGGAACCCTGGCCGGTGGTATTGCTCACGACTTCAACAACATCCTCTCTGCGGTGATAGGTTATACGGAGTTGTCCCTCTGGAATACGGATCGGGACGCCCCGGTCTATCAAAATTTGCGCAAGATTTTGACAGCCGGCATGCGCGCCCGGGATCTGGTCGAGCAGATTCTCACCTTCAGCCGCAAGGCCGAGCGTGAGCTGAAGCCCCTCCAGGTCGGCCCCCTCGTCAAAGAGGCACTCAAACTGCTGCGCTCGTCCCTTCCAACCACCATTGAAATAGCGCAGGAGATCGACGACCATACGGACAATGTTATGGCCGACCCGACTCAGATCCACCAGATCATCATAAACCTGTGCACCAATGCAGCCCATGCCATGGATACCGGGGGCGGGCAAATGAAAATCAGCCTGTCGCAGGTCAAACTCAGCGAACATGATATCCGGTTGCATCCGGGACTCAATCCTGGCGATTATCTCAAACTTGCTGTCCAGGATACCGGCACGGGCATCCCTGCTGACATCATTGCAAAAATCTACGATCCCTATTTTACCACCAAACAGAAAGGCAAAGGAACCGGTCTGGGGCTGGCCGTGGTGCACGGCATCGTCAAAGGTTATGGCGGAGCAATTTTTGTCTACAGTGAATCGCCCGGCGGCACCACATTCAATATTTACCTCCCGACGGTGAAGGGGGAGACGGCACTTCAAACAATACCTCCCCACACACTTCCCAGAGGCACCGAACATATTCTGATCGTCGATGATGAAGCCCTTCTGATCGATGTGCTGCAGCAGATGCTGGAGAATCTTGGTTACCGGGTCTCTGCAACCAACGACGGTAAAACAGCATTGGAGATGTACTGCCGGAAGCCGGACGCTTTCGATCTGGTGCTGACCGACATGACCATGCCCAAAATGACCGGTGACGAGCTTGCGTCCGAGCTTCTGAAAATCAACGCCGACCTCCCCATTATTTTGTGCACCGGCTACAGCGCCAAAATCTCTGCCGAAACAGCCTTGAGAATGGGCATCAGGGCCTTTATCTACAAACCGATCGTTGAGATTGACCTGGCCAATATCGTACGCAATGTTCTGGATGGCGTACCATAGAGATTAAAGTACTGGGCCCCGGATGCCCCAGATGCGAACATACCCTTAAAGTGGTGGAGGCGGCTGTGAATGAGGCCGGCATCAGTGCCAATATCGAAAGAGTGACCGATTTGATGCAAATTGCCGGCTGCGGGGTCTTCGGTACGCCTGCGGTGGTCATCGATGGGGATGTGAAGTCGGTGGGGAAGATCCCTGCCAAAGAGGATGTAAAATCCTGGTTGGAAACCTGACATCATTCCTGGAGACAGCATGGCTGGCACTGCAGAGAGACGACTGAACTTCCTCGACCGATATCTCACCCTTTGGATCTTCCTGGCGATGTTCATCGGCGTGGGATCCGGCTATTTTTTTCCGGGGATAAAGACTTTCATCAATCGCTTTTCCGTGGGCACCACCAATATACCCATTGCCCTGGGTCTGATCCTGATGATGTATCCGCCGCTGGCCAAGGTGAAGTATGAAAAATTGGGGTTCGTCTTCCGCGATGTCAAAATATTGTTCTTGTCTCTCGTGCAAAACTGGGTTGTCGGTCCGATCCTGATGTTCGTGCTGGCTATCGTCTTTTTGTCAGGCCACCAGGCATACATGACGGGGCTCATCCTCATCGGGCTGGCCCGCTGCATTGCCATGGTCATCGTCTGGAACGATCTGGCCGGAGGCGACAGAGAGTACTGCGCCGGACTGGTGGCTTTCAACTCCATCTTCCAGGTGCTCTTCTTCTCCTTCTACGCCTACATCTTCATCACCGTTCTGCCCGGGTGGGTCGGCCTGGAGGGCATGGAGGTGGACATCTCCATCGGCCAGATAGCAGAGAGCGTCTTTATCTACCTGGGCATCCCCTTCATCGCCGGCGTAATCTCGCGCATCATCGGTTTAAAAACGGTCGGGGCAGAGCGCTATGAGACGCGATTCATCCCCAAAATCAGCCCTATCACCCTCATCGCCCTTCTGTTCACGATCCTGGTGATGTTCTCCCTCAAGGGAGAATTCATCGTCCAACTGCCTTCCGATGTGCTGCGGGTGGCCATTCCGCTGTGCATCTACTTCGTGATCATGTTCTTCGTCTCGTTCTGGCTCTCCATGAAATCCAAGGCGACCTATGAGCAGGCCACCACCCTCTCGTTCACTGCGGCCTCCAACAACTTCGAGTTGGCCATCGCCGTTGCTGTGGCCGTGTTCGGCATCGACTCGGGCCAGGCCTTTGCCGCCGTCATCGGTCCGCTGGTGGAGGTGCCGGTGCTGATCGCCCTGGTCAATGCCGCCGTATGGTTCAAACGCAAATACTTCCCCTATGCGGTAGAGACGCCCGCCGGAGTCTGCCATGTGACGCGCAGGCCGTAGAAGCATACCTCTATGTCGCAATTTTATAGAAGCAGGCAAGGCTTTGTACCCAAGGCCCACAATTTAGGTGCCATGCAACGGGTGCTTGGGCAGCGCGCCACTTTTGCCATTAACAGGCCATGTAGGGGCGGGCTTTACGCCCGCCCAGGCGGCAGTAAAAACACATCAAGTTGATACCCCTGGTGTAAACACAGATATAGGAACAACCGACAAAAGTGAGGCTGTCAGATCACGCCCGGCATAACGTTTTTGTGTAACCGACTCCCCCCCTTTTCCAAAGGGGGGCGGGGGGGATTTAGCTGATCCTCAATACACTGAAATCCCCCTAAATCCCCCTTTAGAAAAGGGGGACTTTCCCGTTGAATCGTAATGAGATTGGATCAAAGAATAAAATACGTTGCACAGGCCAATCATTGCTGCAGTTCGGGCACTTAAGCTTTATGGAGAACCGTATTCATCAAAACGTTCGGTGGACAGATTTAACGATTGTTAATTTCGGCAAGGGGCAGTGGTCTGCCGTAGAAGAATCCCTGGGCCAGATCGAAACCCAGCTCTTGGCACTTCTCAGCTTCATCGAGGCACTCGATCCCTTCGGCAAGCGCCGCAATCCCAAGATCCTTGGTGGCTTTGACAAAGGTTGAAACCATCTGATGCAAACGTTTAGGGGCGAGATGGATTCCCCTGATCAGGGAGATATCGAACTTAAGATAGTCCGGCGGCACCTTCGCCAGTTCGACCAAACGGGTCTGGCCAACACCAAAGTCATCGAAAGCCAATGCGATGTTCAGATCCACGAGCGCACTGCGCAGCCGGGACATCTCATTCGTGTCGCTGGCCGCCTTCTCATTGATCTCCAGGACGATGGCGTTGGGTGATGCCATCTCATGGATCTTCTCCATCGACGCCAGGAGCACATTCATCTGGTAAATTTCCAATGGCGTGGTATTGACAAACAGCTGAGGCGACCCCGGCAGGCCTCGCCCCACATCCACCCCTGCCTCGCGAAAGAGGGCGCTCAGGTCGGAAGAACAGCCCAACCACTCCGCCACATCCAACAGGTCGGCCGGATTGGCGGGCAGATCTCCGTCGGCGACCCGCCCCAGCACCTCATATCCCATCACAGACATGTCTGAAAATTTCAGGATCGGCTGGAAATGGGGAATGACGTTGCGCTCACGAATCAGTGCATGCAGTTTGGGTTCCAGCAAGGCCAGATTTTGAAATTGATCGGTGATATCCATGGCGCACGTCTCTTCGGCCATGGTGGCAGCAGCTTTAATTTTTTTAACGCAGAATTCGAACTTCCCAATGGAGAGGATGTCACCCGATTCGAGCAGCTCCGCTTGCTTCACCTTCTTGTGGTTGACAAATGTGCCGTTGGTGCTACCGAGATCTCGAATCCAAATATGATCACCGCTTTTCCTTATCTCGGAGTGATGCCTGGAGATCCATTTGTCGATCAACTTAAGGTTGCAGTCCTCCTCACGGCCGATGATGAATGGCACAGACTCGATGGTCACCGTCCACTCTCCGCTCGCCTTGCTAACAGCTTCCAGACTCCATCTAATCTGCGGCTCTACCGCATTGCCGATCAATGTCATGCACAGATCCTCATACCACTCACATTATACTAACAGGAAATCGTCCGCAACCGGATGTGCTTTTACAGCGTAATCATAAATAATACCACATTTATGGCCATTCTGGAATTCCAACTTTTTTGAAGCCTCCGATCTCATCCGTCCAGCACCTCACGAATTTTCAAGGCCAGATCTCGTTGGTTAAATGGTTTCTGGATAAAGTGAATCCCCGGGTCCAACACACCGCTTTGGGCGATCACATCGGCGGTGTAACCCGACATGTAGAGGCACCTGATACTCGGGTAGAGGGACTGAAGCTTGTCCGTCAGCGCTCGTCCGTCCATCCCAGGCATTATCACATCGGTAATTAAAAGGGAAATTTCCCCATCATGCGCCTTCGCCAGCCTGAGCGCTTCGGCGGGATGATCGGCCAATACCACAGTATAGCCGAGCCGCTTGAGAATGATTTCAGCCAAATGCAAAATCGAGCTTTCATCCTCGACCACCAATACCGTCTCCCCTTTGGCCCTGGGAGCCTCTGCCACATCCTCTTTTTGGTCCTCAACGATCCGGCCCCGGTAGCGCGGCAGATAGATTCTCAAGGTGGTGCCTTTTCCCAATTCACTGTATACATAGATAAACCCATTGTTTTGTTTTACAATACCAAAGACGGTGGACAACCCCAAGCCCGTCCCTTTGCCCACCTCCTTGGTCGTAAAAAACGGCTCGAAAATCATGTCCTGGGTATCTTTGTCCATGCCGGCGCCATCATCGCTCACGGCCAGGATCACATAATCTCCCGGGACAACCTCTCGATGATGGGCGCGGTAAGCCTCATCAATACAATTTTTATCCGTTTCGATGGAGATGGTCCCCACATTTGAGATCGCATCACGGGCGTTAAGGCATAGGTTGGCCAATACCTGGTTGATCTGGGATGGATCCATTTTGACCGGCCATACGTCTTCTCCGGGCCGCCAGACCAGCTTGATGTTCTCGCCGATCAGCCTCTGGATCATATTCAGCATGCTCTCCACCGTCGCATTGAGATCCAGCACCTCTGGCGTGATCACCTCCTTGCGGGCAAAAGCGAGCAATTGGCGTGTCACATCCCGGGAACGATAAGCCGCCTTTAGCACCTCCTGGAGATTGTGATAGATCCGATCTGTTTGATCGACGTCCGCCAGGGACAACTCCGTATAGCCAATAATCACGCCGAGAATGTTGTTGTAATCATGGGCCACACCACCGGCCAATCGTCCTACGGATTCGATTTTCTGGGCCTGGTGAAGCTGCTCCTGCAACTCCCGTTGATCCTTTTCAGCGCGTTTTCTCTCGGTGATGTCCCGGGTGGCCCCCTGAAGGCCGGCCGGCTCCCCGTTTTCGTCATAGATAATCTTACCCCAAATCTCGACAGGAATCGGATCGCCAACTTTGTTCAGCATGACCGCTTCAAATACAACGCCGCTGCCCTTCTGGCCTTTGGCCATCTCTTCGCCAATGATCTGGGCCATCTTGGCAAAATTCTCCTCGTCACAATGTTTAGGCAACCGGCTGCCAATCCACTCCTCAGGTGTATAGCCGATGATGGTTTCAACCGCCGGGCTGATATAGGTGAACTCAAGTTCCAAATTCATGGTCCAGATGGCATCCAGGCTGTTGTCGGAAAGCAGCCGATATTTCTGTTCACTCTCTTCCAGGGCACCCTGATTCTCCCGTTCCTTCGTCTGATCCTTGAACACCAGCACAACGCCGATGGTCTCACCGCTTTTCCCCTTGATGGGAGCGCAACTATCGGCGATGGGAATCTCTCGCCCATCTTTTGCAATCAACAGGGTGTGGTTAGCCAGACCAACGACCACGCCCTCCTTGAGAACCCGCAGTACCGGATCTGCAACCCTGTCCCGCTCCCCCTCGCTGACAATCTTAAAAACATCGGTGACGGGTCTGCCCGATGCCTCCTCAAAACGCCATCCCGTAAGGCGCTCCGCCACCTGATTCATCAACTCCACGCGGCCTTCCGAATCCGTGGCAATCACCGCATCGCCAATGGATTTGAGGGTGATGGCCTGACGTTCCAACACGTTGCTCAAGGCGGTTTCGGCCTGGTAGAGCTCTCGGTACCGGGCCTTCAGTAACCGTTGACGAAGAAAAATACCTATCACCACCACAAGCCCTGTGGTTACCAGCATCAACAACAGCAGCAGCATCGAGCGGGTGTGCCACTCGGCAAAGGCCTCGGCCCGATCAATTTTTGCGACCATGAACCAGGGGGAATCGGCAATAGGTATGATGGCCGACACGACCTCCACGCCCCGGTAGTCCCTGCCCATGACAACCCCCTCTTCACCTGATACCGCCTTGGCTGCAGGAAGATCGGCCCGGCTCAGTGGGATCCGAAGCGTTAACGCCGTATTTTTCCTATGACGCAACTCATTTAAGAAGAGCACCTCCTCGCCGCTCTTCCGGACCAGAAGCGTCTCTGCTGTCCTGCTGGGTGTGGGCCACGATTGAATGAGCGGAAAGAGGTACTCGGTCGCATCGCAGACCATGATCAAAACGCCGATGGGGGTGTTGCCGTCATCTTTGGAGAAGAGTGGGACAACAAGAGAAAGATGGGACACAGGGTAGTCGGGTTCGACCACAATCGGTGTCCATACGGGCATCCGTTCGGCGATGGCCGTATGCATATAGGGAATGTATCCCTTATGCGTATTCATCACCCCTGGATGCAAACTCAGCCTCGGCCTCGTTTCCAGGTCGACCAGGAGGATATCGGCATAATGGTATCGCTCTTTTAGGGTACGAAGGCGTCTCAGGATTTCGGAGGCCTCACGCTCGTCGGAAGATAAAAGAAAGCGCTCTACAGAAGCGGAAAGATGCAATCGCTCCATCAGCACCGCTGCATCTGCAACTCTTTCCGACCGCCAATCGGCGATCTGCCTGGCCTTAAGCGTGCCGATGGACCGCAGATGCGCTTCTACCTCTTTCCGTTGGCGATCATACTGCCCCTTGAAGAACCAAATGCCGGCCAATAGAAAGCCAACGATCATCCCTGCGAGTATGACAATTTGCCATCGGGGATATACGACGTTTGATTCATTACCCATCGCCTGCTCCACCGCCAGAGAGATAAAAACAGATGCCCCTGGGGACAGATCGTAGCCCAAGAGTGTCTGCAAATACAAGGCCTTTGACTTATTGATGTTTGGAATACTTCCCAGATAACCGAAACGTATCAGAGGAAACTGTGGCAACCCAATTGGAGGGGAGTGCACCTACCGACCTGATGCTGAAATATCCTTTCACTCTTCTTGAGTTACTCGCTTCGAGGAGGGAGGCAATGGGGAACGATCTGTTTTGCTATCGCAACAGAGCGTCCAAAAGATTCCAATCAACGATACCTATCCCACTCTTATTGCTCATATTTGAATTTATCAACCAACATATTCAGTTCATTTGCCAAACCGTTCAAAGACTCAGCGCTTTGTTTCATCTGGTCGCTGTTGCCGCTGAGTTGATTGGAGAATTCATTGACCCCGGCAATCTCCCTGGCAATTTCACCGGAGACGATGCTGCTTTGGGCAACATTCTCGTTGACGTCCTGCATCCCTTGGGAGGCCTGGCCCACATTGCCGGCGATCTCCTTTGTCGTTGATGACTGTTCGTCCACTGCAGCGGCAATTCCGGATACAATTCCGTTGATGTTGTGGATCACTTCCGAAATTTTATCGATCTGGTCAATCGTTTCGGATGTCGATCCTTGAATCCCTTCGATCTGGTTGCGGATCTCCTGGGTAGCGCCGGCGGTTTGCTTGGCAAGCTCCTTAATTTCATTAGCCACCACAGCAAAACCTTTTCCGACATCACCGGCCCGGGCGGCTTCGATGGTAGCGTTCAGCGCCAATAGATTGGTCTGGTCGGATATGTCGGCTATGGTTTGGGTCACATTACCGATTGAATTTGCGGCTTCCCGCAGTTTTTCCATTCGTTTTGTCGTCTCAGAGGCCTGAGCGACGGCCTCTTTTGAAATCGTGCGTGCGTTTTCAGACTTCTTTGCGATCTCATTGATCGTCGTTGTCATCTCTTTCGCAGCAGAAGCCACCATGTTGACCTTCGAAGCGGATTCACTACTGGAACCGGCGACCACATTCATATTGGCACTCATCTCCTCCGACGCGGAGGCGACGCTCGATGAAAGCCCGGACATGTGCGTTGCACCCTCCGAGAGCTTGCCGGAAAGGCCGGAAAGCGTATCCGAAGATTCCCCTAGCGCACCCGCAGTCGCGGCAATGTCTTTTACGACCCCCTGCAGCTTATCTAAAAAGATGTTGAACCATTTGGACAGCTGGCTCACTTCGTCACTACCGTTTACATCGAGTCTGATGGTCAGATCCCCTTCACCTTCGGCAATATCCTTCACGACAAGAAGTGTCTGGTTCAATGGTTTTATCACGCGCTGAATGATAAGGATGAGGATCGAAATCACCATCACAATACAGGCTGCACCACCGGCAATGACGATTTGCTTGATCGATGCCCCCATGGTGGTGCTGGATTTTTTCAGTTCCCCGACGGCAGTTTCAGCCGTCGCTCCGTTTTTCCCGATGATGCCGCTCACAGCAACGCCAGCGCTTTCGTTCACCTTTTCCGCTTCTGTCTGAATCACCGCCAACGATAATGCCTGGTTGTTCTTCACCAATTGGGAAAACCGCCCCGCCATATCGTTGATCTTGTTTGCGGCCAGGGTTTTGTCGATGCAAATTTCGACGGATCCCAGCACATCGCCCTCAAACTGGATCGATTTATGAACGATCATGACACTGGTATCGTTTTTGGCGCCATTCAGGATCTTGGCATAGCGATTCTTTCCCTCTGCTTTCATATATGTCTTTATCTTATCGTTCGTCCGGTCAATATAGCGGGTCAGCAAATTGCCGTCTTTGCGAAAATAGAAAGCATAGATGACATTCGGGTTTTGCAGGGCCGCTTTGACAAAGCTGTTCAGCGACTGAAAATCCTTGCCGAGGATTGCATTTGGAGCGACGCGGGCCATTAAAAAAGCGATCGATTCCCCGCTTTCCTGCATCATAGACTCCCAGTTGCGTTCGATGCTGGATCGCTCCTCATCCAAAGCCTTTGTTGTCGCCCGACTGAGCGCCGCCCCGGATCTCTCGGCCATACTCTTCAAACGGGACCCGATATCTTCCTTGAGGCCTTCTAAATCTGTCCTGATCTCTGAGTTGGCCGAGAGAAGTGTTTTTTCGATTTCCTGGCGCATTCCCCCGTTCAGACGCTGCTGAACAGTCAACAGGGCCACCGACAGCCCTATGATCGCCACAACCAGCGTGGCCACAGTAGGAATCAACAGCTTGCCTCTGATGCCAAGATTCATTGTTTCCAGCTTCTGCTTCAATGGTCCAATCATTGCTTTTCACTTTCAATTGCTTTTCCGGACAGAAAAGCCGCCAACATCACCCTATTGGGCATATGCACCGATTTTCAATTTTTCCTGGAGATTCTCAACCGCCGTGTAATCGAGGGGTGCCGACCAGCCGACCACCTTTGCGTCCTTTGCGGCCCGGTCCTCCTGCTTGAGTTTCAAAAGTGCCGCCACCACCTTATCTGAAAGATCAACGGGCGTTGAGGCGATCCTCGCCAAAGGCCACTCCGGGTAAAGCGCCGTACTGCACGCAAATGGGAAGCCGGAATGCGCCTGCTTGTTGATCACCTTAAAATCATCCATGAAAATGGAGCCATTGGCTGCCATCCGTTCAAGGGTGTCGGTCCTCACCGTACCGGCATCTACAGCACCATTCAATACGGCCAATACAACATTTTCATGTTTGCCGCCGAATTCCAGATTACTGAAGTCGGCATATGGATCGATGCCGGCATCCAGAATCTCTTTGTAGGCCATCTGCCAGCCACCGAAGGAGGATTTGGATACCGCCATGAACGTCTTGCCCTTCAACCCTTCCAGTGTATTGATCTCTTCGTTGTCCGCTGTCGAGATGATGACACCACCGAAGGCCTTCAGCGGCTTTCCCTGCCGCGAGTTGATCATGGTCGCCACCGCAACTGCGCCATAGCGCACGTTGGCCTCGACGAACATGGACGAGTTGACCAGAAAAAAGCTGACGGCACCCTTTTCGATGGCAGGGTTGACGTCCTTGAAGTCCAACGGCACGATTTCAAACTTCAGCCCCGGTATAGCGGCCGTCAGAAATTCTCCGGTGGCCTTCCATTGGGAAAGCGCCTTTGCAGGGCCGTTTTTGGCAAGAACCCCTATCTTGACCGTGTCCTGTGCAATTAAAGCGTTTGGGATGCATAGAGCAGCCAGCAACAACACCATCATCAAAAAACCAAATACGTGACCCTTCATGGATAAACCTCCATCGGTAATTGAGAAAAAACGGTTGCCTCTCTTAGATCAATCATTAACAAGCGCCTAACCAGTCAAATCCCCAAGGATCATCCTGGCACTGAGGCGTTGTAAGCACTATAATTGCCTCAGTTCGTTTATCGGCATACGGGACGTAGACTTAAATTATTTATAAACAGTCGTGATCCGCAAACAAACGGTCATCGCCGATTCGGGTCATCATCAGATCTATCAGCACCGGAATGATTTTCAGATAATCCAAAAAAAGGAGAGGATGGACACAATGGATTTAGGCATTGATGGAAAAGTGGCCTTGGTAGGAGCCTCTGCAGGGGGTCTTGGATTGGCCGCCGCAAAGCGGTTGGCAATGGAAGGATGCCGCGTGGCCATCTGCGATAAAGACACTGCCCGGCTCAACCAAGCATTGGAGCAGGTGCTGTCTGCGGGACGAAACGGCCTGGCGAAAGCCTATCCGACCGATCTCACTAGCGTGGATTCGATTGAAGCGCTTGTGAAAAAAGTGAATGCCGATTTAGGCCCGGTAGATATCCTGGTTACCAATTCAGGCGGTCCGCCGCCGGGGACCTTCACAGACGCTACGGATGAAAAATGGCATTTGGGCTACGAATTGACGTTTCTCAGCGCCGTACGCTTGATCCGTCTGGTATTACCGGGCATGAAAGCCGCCAGATGGGGCCGAATCATCAATTTTGCCAGCCGGGCCATGAGAGAACCCATAGACAACCTCATGATTTCCAACGGGATGCGGCTTGCTGTTGCCGGGATGGCCAAAACCCTGGCCGCAGAGGTAGCCGCCTTCGGCATCACGGTCAACAACATAGGTCCCGGCCCCACACTCACCGATCGTGCTGTTGAATTAGCGGCAGTCAGAGCCCAAAAGAAAGGCATCAGCGTCGAAGCCGAACTGGCAAATACAGCCGCAAGAATTCCCCGTGGCCGGCTGGCAGCCCCGGAGGAGCAAGCGGCAGCAGTAGCGTTTCTGGCCTCGGACCTCGCCGGGCACATCAATGGTGTTTCGCTGCTCATCGATGGAGGCGAAACAAGGTCACTTTAAATTCCTTACTGGAGAGGATCGAAACGATGCGTCTCGAGGGAATATATCCGATTGTCCCAACACCGTTTCTGGATAGTGGCGATATCGACCTTTTTCTCTTCTTGTCAGGCGGATCGCTTTGGCGTCGCTTTTCGCTCGGGATGAAACAACGTGTAAACCGTGGGTATAAGGACCAATGTAATCAACGTCGACGCAGTCAGGCCCCCGACAACGGCTCGCGCCAGCGGAGCCTGGGCATCGGCGCCCTCTCCAATGCCCAGCGCAAGCGGCATCAAACCGAGGATGGTGGTCAACGTCGTAATCAGGATCGGGCGCAACCTGCGCCGGCCTGCTTCGACCAGGGCCTCACGCGTGGGCATGCCGTCCTTGAGCAGCCGACCGGTTTGGTCGACCAGGAGAATCGCGTTGTTCACCACGATGCCGCCCAGCATGATGCAACCGATGTATGACTGTACATTCAGGGTTGTCCGGGTGACAAACAGAGTTACCAATACACCGATCGCAGCCAGGGGCACGGAAAACATGACAACGAGTGGATCACGCAGCGATTCATATTGGCAAGCCAACACCATATAGACAAGAACCAGCGCCAAAAGGAGCGAAACGACCAGTTCCCTGGAGGCTTTCCGCTGCTCTTCGAAGGTTCCGGCCACGGTAAGATCGTACCCAACGGAGCGTGGGATCAGATCCAAGAGCTTTTGAACATCACGTGCCACCGATCCCTCATCGCGCCCTGCCACATTGGCGCTGACGGTGACAATGCGCTGCTGGTCCTTGCGCTCAATGAGCACCGGTCCGCGGGACTCTTCCGTACTGACAAGATTGCGCAGGGCCACTTTCTCCCCCGACGCGGTTGTCAACGTGAGATCGAGAATTTCATTCAAAGATCTCTTTTCAGCATCCTTCAGTTGAACCAGAATTCGATAGGAGTTGCCCTCCGTACGATACTCCCCGGCCTTGGAGCCGGCCACAGCGGTCTGCAGCAACTGGGTGACATTGCGGACACTCAATCCAAGATCGGAGATCTTGTCCCGGTTGACTCGTATTTCCTGCTGCGGAATGCCGGCTTCGAGACTGGTCTCCACATCGGTTATCCCAGGGACGGTAACAATCGATGCCGCCGCTTGAGCCGCCAAAGCATCTAACGTGGCCAAATCGTGGCCGCGGATTTCTACGGTCAGCCCCTCTTCGCCACCCAAAATTCTCTCTAAAATAAACTGGCCCTGGGGTGCCCGAACGCGGATCTCCATTCCAGGGACGCGGCCTTCCAGCTGGCGCCTCAGTTCCTGGGCGATCTCCACATTGGAGCGTTTGCGCTGGGCTACCGGTACCAGGGAAAGGTTAATCGCACCTTCAGAACCGGCATCGGGCCGCCAGCCGTAAGCACCGACGCTGACCACCGATGCTACGCTCTCCGGTACGGCTGGTTCGATAATCTTCTCCATGATGTGGGTCTGTTGATCGACCAGGTCGAGCCGTGTGCCAATCACCATCTTGCCATTCACTCGGACTTCACCCTCATCGCTCGGAGGCAGAAATTCACTTCCGATCAACGGAAGCAGCAGAAGGCTCAATGCCAGTACGCCAGCGGAAGCGAGCACGGTGGCCAAACGATGGTCCAGGGCCAGACGCAGAATCTTCAGGTAGGTATTTTGAAGTGCCAGAGCCATCCGGTCGGCAGTGGCAACCCACCGATGGCCACTCACATCCGACTCAGTAGCGCACGCTCCGTTGACCGTAAGCAGCCGTGATGCAAGCATAGGAACCAAACTCAAAGCGAGGGCCAGTGAGCAAAGCAGTGCAAAGATAATGACATAGGCCAGCTCTTTGAAAAGAATCCCCGTGACCCCGCGGACAAAAACCAGTGGCAAAAAAATCACCAGGGTTGTAATGGTACTGGCGATAATGGCCGGCCCCACTTCCCGGGCACCCGCTACGGCTGCACCCTCCGGCGTTTCCCCCTGTTCACTGCAGCGCCTGAAAATATTTTCAAGTACGACGATGGAGCTGTCGACCATCATGCCTACCCCGAGGGCAAGCCCCCCCAAGGTCATCAGGTTCAGCGTGAATCCTCCAAAAAAAATCAGCGCAAAGGTGGTCACAACCGAAATGGGAATCGAAAGGGAGATGACAAGAGTGCTGCGGATGTTGCGCAGGAAGAAAAGGAGAACGGCAATAGCCAATCCACCGCCGTATAGGACCGATCGGGCGACGTTGGCAATGGATCGTTCGATAAAGTTCCCCTGGTTGGTGACCGGCACGATGTGGATTTGCGGATAGGCCTGATTGGCCGCTTCAATTTCGCCCAGGACGCGCTTTGAGACCTCGACCGTGTTGGCATTGGCCTGTTTGCGAATGGCCACCCGCAGGCCGCGGCCGCCATTGACGCGCACGATGCGGGTCAGCTTCTCGTAGGTATCCTTTACTTCGGCAATCTGGCCAAGGGTAATGACGGCTCCGTCGCGCCTGACGATGACGGCGCTGCGAATTTGATCGAGGCTGGCAAACTCGGCCGGTGCCCGCAGCATGACCTCATAACGTCCCTGTTCAATTTTTCCAGCCGGCAGATCCAGATTGGCGTCTTCTATGGCCTGGATCACCTGGTCCATCGCCAGGCCAACGGCCTTGATCCGATCGGGGTCCAGCTCGATGCGGACCTCACGGTTGAAGCCGCCCCAGACATCAACCTGGGCCACACCAGGGATGCGGGCAAAGCGGTATCTGATCTGATTTTCGATCAGTTCCGTGAGCTCTACCGGATCGAGGGGGCTGGAAATACCCAAAAGCACAACCGGAAAACTGGCGATATCGAATTTGCGAATACGGGGTCGTACGACATCATCCGGTAATTCGTTGATTTCGTCCTCGAGCTTTCCCTGTACGTCAATCGCTGCCGTATCGATGTCGGTGCCCCAGGAAAAGCTGACGCTCACCGTGCTACGCCCCTCTGATGATGAGGAAGAGATCTCCTCCACACCGGGCACCGTGGCGACAATCTCTTCAACGATCTGTGTCACCAGGCGTTCGATCACCTCCGGGCTGGCGCCTTCGTACTCCGTACGGATGCTCAACGTCGGCAGCTCGATATTAGGCAGCATGTCAATCTGCAGGCGACTCAGCGAAACAGCCCCGAGGATGACCAGAATCAACGTCACCATGCTGGTAAAAATCGGGCGTTTGACACTGAAATTGGGCAGATTCATCGGGTCTCGCTCTTTTGGGTATCGACAGAGGGCTGCTCGGGAAGGGCCATCTCCTCGGCGGGGATGGAGATGCGGGCGCCGTCACTCACCATTTGCTGCCCCAAGGTGACGACCCGTCCGGTCAACCCCTCCCCTTCTACCTGTACGCGCCTGCCTTCGCGGATTCCCACCTTAACCTCCCGCCACTTCACTGAGGCGCCGTCGTCTGCGACGATAAAAACACCGCTGCGGTCATTTCGGAGGGTCACCGCCTGTTGCGGGACAATGGTGGCTTCGGTTACCCGGCCCAGTTCCACGCTGGCGCTGATGAACATGCCCGGCTTAAGGCGATGCATCGGGTTTTCAATACGCATTTCGACCCTCGCCTGGCGGGAGGATACACGGAAGACGGGTGCAATGCGCTCAATACAGCCGGAGAATATCTCACCTGGAAAGGCGTCGGTCACCAGGGCGACCTCCTGACCGGAACTCATGCGGGCATAGTCTTTTTCGGTCACATAGATAATACCCACAATAGGGTTCAGCTCGACAATCAGGAACAACGGGGCGTTGGCAGTTACCGTCTGGCCTTCGTCCACATAGCGTTCGGCCACAACGCGATGGTCATCGCCACCGGTCCACCCTGCCGTTACCTTGGTGTAACCAAGTCGTATGTTGGCTGTTTGCAAGGAGGATTCAGCTTTGGCAACCTGGGCCTGTGCCACTTTCAGTTGCGCCTGTTTGGCCAGCTGCTCCTGGCGCACTGCATCATATTGCGAATCGGACGCAATACCACGCTTTAGCAGCGACTCCGTACGCTTAAACTCGCGTTTGGCGATCTCATAAGCACTTTCAGCCTCGGATTGGTTGGCACGGGCCACATCCAGGTCCGCTTGAGACTGGGCAACCGCCTGAACATACTCTTCATTGTCTAGTTCAGCCACCACTTGACCCCGCGCCACGCTATCTGCAATATTCACCAGCATGCGTTCCACGCGGCCGCTCACCTTGGGTGCCGCCAAAAATTGAGCCGTTGCTTCCAGCTCACCACTGAAAGTTCGCCGCATGGCGATGGGACCGTGCTGAATTGGGGCAACCGCCACCGGTATCGGACGAAGCGCCTTGCCACTGTTGCCATCCGTCCGGTCCTGAAGCAAACTGGTCATCCACCACCCCAGAACTGCCATCGAAATCAAAAGGAGTGCAAGAATAACGATTTTAGGAGCACCCGGTTTCATGCTAAATTGATCCTTCCGTTTCCTTCGAATTTGAACAATGCGATCTTGGTACTATATGGGCTTTTCTCAGAAATAGATGACATTGCACGGTTCTGCCCGTTATTGCAAAGAAAAAGTGGAAGGTTCGTTATGAAGCGTTATACCGGATATCACCTGCGAATGACCGCATTGCACGTCTGCCTGTTGTGGATCGTGCCGATATGCTTCATAGGGCCCTTACAGGAAGCATATGCGGAACCCTCCACCTTAGCCACTGCGCCTGCCACCCGCCCGGGCCCCTTGAAAATCACAGTTGCGCAGGCAGTACTGCTCAGTTTGGAAAACAATCGATCTCTCTCCGTTCAGCGGTTAAATCCAGAGATCCAACAGACCCTGGAGGACCAGGAAAAAGCAGCATTCGACCCGGAACTGAGTGCAACGCTCACTGCAGAACGTGTGGAAGGCGAACGCCTGGCCCGATCCGGATCGGAAACCGAAGCGTTCACCACCGATACGGCTGAAGGGCTCATCTCCCTGTCGCAATACTTTCCAACCGGCACCACGGTAACCCTGGAAGCCGGTACGGAAATGACCGACTCTTCGCTTTACGAAGACAGCTTCTACGAAACACGCCTGGGCATGACGGTAAATCAAGCCCTGTTGAAAGGCATCGGCAGGGATGTAAATTTGGTCAGACTTCGCCAGGCCCGCATCGACACCCTCATGTCGGAATACGAACTGCGCGGGTTCTCCGAAGCGATAGTGGCAGAGGTGGAGCGCACCTACTGGGACTATGCGCTGTCGCAACGCCAGATAGAGATTGTCAAGGAGTCGCTGAATGTGGCCCACCAGCAACTCGACGAAACCGAAGCGCTTATAGCCGTGGGAAGACTCGCCAGATCGGAACTGGCGGCGGTCCAGGCCGAAGTGGCCTCCCAGGAACAAGCCTTGATCGAGGCTCGCGCCAATAGGGAATCCATCAAATTAGGGCTGTTGCGCCTTCTGAATCCTGCCGGACCGAGGCTCTGGCAGCGGGAAATCGAATTGATCTACCAGCCGACGCTGCCTGAAATCAAACTTGAGCCAGTGGAGCAGCATGTAGCCGTATCCATAAGGATGCGCCCTGTTTTAAATCAGACCCGACTGGAAATTCAGCGCGGTGATCTGGAACTGGTCAAAACCCGGAACGGATTGCTTCCCAGGCTGGATCTTTTTGTCTCCCTGGGCAAAAGCGGATATGCCAATTCATTCGGCAGTTCCGTCAACCATATCGACGAAGACAGCTACGATGCCCAGGCGGGTCTGACGTTTCATCTACCGGTATTCAACCGGGATGCCAAAGCGGTCCACAGAAGGGCTTTGCTCAGTCGCGAGCAAATGCAAAAGGCACTGGAAAATATCAGTCAGCTGGTAGAGGTCGATGTCCGAACCGCCTATATCAACGTCAACCGGACCAAGCAGCAGATCGCCGCATCATCGGTTACCCGGAATTTCGACGAAGAAAAATGGCGCACTGAAACAGAGAAGCTGCGGGTGGGCAAATCGACCAGTTTTCTTGTGGCGCAGGCCCAGCGAGATCTTCTGGCCAGCCGGATCGCCGAAGTTCGCGCGCTTGTCAACTACATCAAAGCATTGATCGATCTTTATCGGCTGGACGGATCACTGCTCGAACGTCGCGGCATCTCCGCTCCCGGGCGGGACCCGGTGCAATTAAAAGAAAGGATGGAATGATGGCTGCAGATAATGACAAAATTGATGAGAAGCTGACGCACCTCGGCGATGGCCTGTTGCCGGGAATGTTTGGTATCGAAGTGATATCAGTCGAACCGGGATCGGCACGGATGCGGATGAGCATCAGGCGCGATATGCTGGCACCCAACGGCTTTTTACATGCCGCTTCGATCATTGCCCTGGCCGACACAGCCGCAGGCTACGGCACGGTCGGCAATCTGCCCGATGGGGCCAAGGCCTTTACGACCATTGAGTTGAAAAGCAATTTTACCGGCACAGCCCGGGAAGGTACGCTGGTTTGTCATGCCAAAGCGGTCCACAGCGGCCGGATGACACAGGTATGGGATGCCCAGGTCACCCACTTGGAGACCGGTAAGACAATCGCCCATTTCCGCTGCTCACAGATGATTCTTTTCGAGGGCCTCGACGAGTGTCTGACCTGAACCGGCATTGCCGCATCGGCCCGAAAGGCTATTTCAGGAAACGCTTCAGAAAGCGAATCACGTCGCCGATCACCTCTTCTTTGTTGGTCTCGTTGAAGACCTCATGCATGGCGCCGGGGTAGATCTTCTCTTCGTAAACAGTGCCCCGCAGGTGTTCGATCATGGGGCGTGTCCCATCCACAGGTACGAGCATATCCGACTCGCCGTGAATCCACAGCAGGGGCAACTCGCCCAGGGAGGGGCCGGCCTCGACCGCCGCCATGGTGGTCGTCATCGCCTCCAGGGTCCGGCGATGGAATGCGCCGTGCCAGACCAGGGGATCTTCGGCATAGGCCGCCCCCACCGAAGGATCGCGGGAGAGAACATTGGGATCCAGTGGGATCTCCGGAATCGGATCCATGGCCATGAGCTGCTTCAGCGCCTCACGGGCGCCGAACATGGGACCGGAGAGCACCAGGGCAGACAGCTCACCGCCATGATGCTGGGCGTATCGTCCGGCGACCATGCCGCCCATGGAGTGGCCGATGAGTACCATGGGCACTGCCGGATAGGTTTGGCTGATCTTAACCGCTACCTCATGCAGATCCTCCACAACGCGTTCGAAATCCTTGATCAGCGCCCTCTCGCCTTCTGAGCGGCCGTGGCCCTCATGGTCCAGCCCTGTGACTGCGGCGCCGGCCTGCCGCAAAGCATCGGCCACATGGTCATAGCGAGCGATGTGCTCCCCGTAGCCATGGCACAGCAGCGCGATCCACCCGGCCGTCTCATTGGGCCACTCCCTCACGTATCGGCTTCTTCCCTGAACGCTCTGCAGGGTCCACTCTTTCACTGATGCCATCTTCCCCCCCTTGTTGGATCTGCAATGCAAGCGATCTATTTGCCGGCAAGCGGTGTCATATACTGGAAGATATCAGCCCCGCTTGCATGGGGTTTGGTCTCATCCAGACTGGAGATCTGTTCGAAATGATCCCGAATCTCCTCTGGCGCGATCTCCCGTGTTCCGTCGCCGATACACGCCCCATTGCCGGAAACCACTGCGGTGCGTGCGTACCATCCTGCGCCCATGGCAAAGGTCATCCCGCTGGCACTGTTCTCCTCTGAGGCCAGGTAGAGGACCATCGGAGCGTTGAACTGCGGATTGAGTTTCTTTTCGAACTCGGGCGGAAAGATATCACTCGTCATTCTCGAGTAGGCGGTGGGTGCGACCGTGTTTACCTTGATATTGTAATTGGCAATCTCCAGTTTAAGCGTGTTCATGATGCCGACCAGGCCCATTTTGGCAGCGCCGTAGTTGCACTGCCCGAAATTGCCGTAGAGACCCGATGTGGACGAGGTGAAGATCACCCGTCCATAGTTGGCGGCCTTCATCAGCCGAACCGCCGGCTGGGTGACGCAGAAGGCGCCTTTGAGGTGAACCGCGATCACCAGATCCCACTCCTCTTCAGACATCTTCAAAAAGGATTTGTCGCGCAGGATGCCGGCGTTGTTGATCAGGATATCCACCTTTCCGAAGGCGTCGACCGCCGTTTGCACAATGTTGGCGCCCCCCTGCATGGTGGCCACGGAATCATAATTGGCAACGGCTTGTCCGCCAGCCGCCTTGATCTCGTCAACGACCGTATCGGCCGCAGACTGGTCTGAACCGGCACCATCCCGGGCACCTCCCAGATCATTGACAACCACTTGGGCGCCTCTGGCAGCCAACTCCAACGCATACATCCGTCCGATCCCCTGCCCGGCGCCGGTAACAATTGCAACTCTTCCATCAAAACTGATTTCCGCCATGCTGCACTCCTTTTTCTCCTGATCGTTTCTCTTTACCGATGTTGAGAGACCGCATCGATACTTCAATTTTCGGTCTTAAACCGCATTTCAAAGCATATTTGGATTTAACTGAAAAGCATCCGGGTGTCCACCTCTTATTATTCAACCTCGGTCCATCATTCCGGATTCGCCAGTTGAAAAAACCGGGGGATAAGTCGCCATCTTCCCGTGCGATGGACTCCATTTTGAATAGCTGCAAATACCGTCATATGCCGAGGCGATTGACAATCCATAAGCTTGGCCGTAGGTGATGCTTTGCAAAAATTACTTGTCAACTTGCTACAGAGGCGTTTATAAATCACGAACTCCAACAGAAAATTCAACTTGCGATCAATTCTGCAGCCCCGTGATATCACTCAACCGGACCTCTCTATTCGATCTCCATATAAGCGATGAGACGGCAGCGGCCGCTGCCGCCGCCAAAAATTATTTTCCCTGCTTTCCCTTGGTTCAAGGAGGTGACTTGTGATTCATCAATTCGACACCGTGATTGTCGGCTCTGGCGGCGCAGGTCTCTATGCCGCATTGGAAGCCAGCCAGCGGTCACGAACAGCCGTCCTTTCCAAACTCTATCCGATCCGAAGCCACACCGGCGCAGCTCAGGGAGGTATCAGCGCCGCACTTGGCAATGTCGAAGAGGACAAGCCCGAATGGCACGCGTTCGACACGGTCAAAGGCGGCGATTACCTGGTCGACCAGCAGGCCGCCAAGATCTTATCCGAAGAGGCAATCCAGGCGGTTTACGACCTGGAGAACCGCGGATTGCCATTCAACCGCACCCCCGAAGGGCGCATCGACCAGCGCCGCTTCGGCGGGCATACACGCAATTTCGGGGAAGCACCGGTCAAACGCGCCTGCTATGCAGCCGACCGCACCGGCCACATGATTCTACAAACCCTCTACCAGCAATGCATCAAGAACAAGGTCTCGTTTTTCGACGAGTATCAGGTGGTGGACCTGATCATAGACGGCGACACATGCAAAGGTGCGGTGGCGGTTCAGCTCTCCACCGGCGATCTGCACATCCTGGCGGCCAAAGCCGTGCTCTTTGCCACCGGCGGCTTCGGCCGCATGTTTAAAATCACCTCCAATGCCTTCGCCAATACCGGTGATGGCCCGGCTGTCTGTGCGCGGCGTGGGATACCACTGCAGGACATGGAATTTTTTCAGTTCCATCCCACGGGCATCATGGGGTTGGGTATTTTGATTTCCGAGGCGGTGCGCGGTGAGGGCGGCATTTTGCGCAACCGGGACGGCGAGCGCTTCATGGAGCGTTACACGCCCACTTTGCTCGATCTGGCTCCCCGCGATATCGTCGCCCGCTCGATTATGACCGAGGTTCGCGACGGCAAGGGAATTCGTGGCGATCGCAAGATCGACGACTATGTGCATCTGGATGCCACCCATTTGGGCAAAGAGACACTGCTCAGCAAGCTGCCGGATATCACCAGTTTCTGCAAAACCTATTTAGGGATCGACCCGGCTGACGCCCCCATTCCGGTGCTGCCCACCGCCCACTACGCCATGGGTGGCATTCCTACCGACACCCATGGCCGGGTGCTCTGCGACAGCGAAGGCACCGTGGTCCACGGGCTCTATGCGGCTGGAGAATGCGCCTGCGTATCGGTGCACGGTGCCAACCGGTTGGGCACCAACAGCCTCCTCGACCTGGTGGTGTTTGGACGGCGCGCCGGACAGCACATCGGCGACTATGTCAAGCAGGCCGACGCCCCCGAAGTCAAAGAAGCGGATGCTGAAACTGCACAGGCCTGGATCAACCGCTTGACGGATGGCCAATCCGGCCCCCACGGCGGGCACATCAGCGAAGAGATGCAGACAACCATGATGGAGAAGGTGGGCATCTACCGCAACGCCGGCGACATGCAATCGGCACTGGAGACCATTCAATCCCTTCGAGAACGCTACCAAACCGTCCGCGTCCAGGACACCAGCAAGCAGTTCAATACCGACCTGCTTGAAGTGATCGAACTGGGCAACCTGTTGGATCTCTCCTTGATCACCGCGGCATCGGCGCTCAACCGACAGGAGAGTCGTGGTGCCCATAGCAGGGAAGACTTTCCGGAGAGAAATGACGATGGGTGGCTCAAACACACCCTCGCACACCTGGAAAACGACACGGTGCGCATCGACTACAAGCCGGTGGACATCTCCATCTGGAAGCCGAAACCGCGCACCTATTAATTGGCCAAGCACGCCTTTGGGCAGACACATAAGGAGTGACCGATGAAAATCATACTCAAAGTGCAACGATATAATCCGGAAATCGATGACCAGCCCTATTTCCAGGAGTACGCGCTCGAAGCCAATCCCAACGAGCGCCTTTTGGATGCGTTGATGAACGTCAAACGTTTTCAAGATGGCAGTTTGGGATTTCGCAAGAGCTGCGCCCATGGGGTGTGTGGCT
This sequence comes from uncultured Desulfatitalea sp., assembly GCA_963668675.2. Classification (GTDB taxonomy): domain Bacteria; phylum Desulfobacterota; class Desulfobacteria; order Desulfobacterales; family Desulfosarcinaceae; genus Desulfatitalea. The sequence goes on from CAXXMB010000002.1 coordinate 146,956, forward strand.
CGGACGCCATGCGCATCAACGGCAAGGATGGTTTGGCGTGCAAAACCTTGATCAAAGAGGTGGCCCGAAAGGATGGGGACACCATTACCGTGGAGCCACTTCGCTACCTGCCGGTGCAGCGCGATCTGATTGTAGACCAGAATGACTTTTTTGAGCGCTACAGATCGGTCAAACCCTTTTTAATCAACGATGGGCCCGTGGAAGAGAAAGAGCGCCTCCAAAGCCAGGAAGAGCGCATGCTTTTTGATGACACCACCAATTGCATTCTATGCGCTTCTTGCTATTCGGCCTGTCCGATACCGGAGAAGATTCCCGCCTTTATCGGTCCAGCGGCCATCGCCCAGGCCTTCCGCTTTTTAGCCGACAGCCGGGACCGGGGCATGGCGGACCGACTTCCCGCGCTGGATCGACCCGATGGCGTTTGGGCCTGCGAGAACCATTTTGAATGCACCAAATGCTGCCCGCGGTCGATTCTGATCACCAAACGCATCAACCAGACCAAGAAGATGATCGAAAAGCACAAATCCACAAGATGAAAGCAAAACATTAGCCGACGGGACGGAATTGAAGGTGAAATAGTGAATTATTGGAGACCGGTTCCAATCAGTGGGGTGTTTCAAAACTGTCCATAAACATCTCCCCGCTATCCGGATCCCCGGGCTTCACATCAGGGTGGCTATTGATAATGCGAGCACATGAGTTCCATCTGAGCACCGCATCCTGATTGTCCGGATCACAGCCTTTCAAGGCCAGATCATAGGATTCCAGCGCCTTGGCAAACCAGCTGTAGGCCACTGCACCTGAGCCCGGTCCCCCGTGTCTCAGATGCGCTTTGGCCCGTCGCTCGTAAATGATACCCGCGTAATACGCTTTGCAATAGGCATCGTTGAGCCGCTCTGCAGTCTCGAGCGCCTTTTGGTAAGAGGGGTTCACTTCATTGGTGAAATTGTCCGTCAGGGCCAGCAGCAATGTGATCAGTGCCTCCTGATGATCGGGCACCACCGTCAGGATATCCAGACAGATGCTTTCAGTTTCATGGGGCTCATTGAGCAGACGATAGCGTTTCGCCAATTCAAGGGCTGAAGGAACAGATTCTGGTGAAAGGGATTTAAGATCGACCATAACCGCCTCCTTTCCAGGCCACCTTCCGGTGGCCATGACTTTGGATTTCGCTTAATGCTAAGCAGCATCCCCTGCAATGCAAGCTAAGGAAACGGTGTGAGGCCTATCGCATAATCGCCGTTCGAAATCGCACACCGGAATATCGACGTTTCGGTTTAGTTTCCGCCGTATTCATCTTTTACTTTTTCGCGATCGATTTTGCCTTCCTTTGTCTTTGATAGCTCTTTTACAAATATCACCTGTTTTGGTTTTTTGTAACGGGCAATACGGGCCGCCACCCAATCGATCACTTCCTGCGCCTCAACCTTTGCACCTGGTCGGCGCACGCATATGGCCTTGATAGCTTCACGCCATTGGCTGTCGGGCACACCGATGACACAAACCTCCTCGATCCCCACATGGCTGAGAATCGCTTTTTCCACCTCTGCGGGGTACACATTTTCTCCACCTGGCTTGATCAGCTCCTTTTCCGCCTTGCGTTTGATGTACCAGAGATATCCCTGTTCGTCGAACCGGCCCAGATCTCCGGTATGGTGCCATCCGTTTCTAAATGCGTATTTCGTTTCGGATTCCAGCCCCCAATACCCGAGAAAAACAGCCGGCGACCGGACACAGATTTCGCCGACCTGGCCTGTGGGGACCTCTCGGTCGCTGTCATCAAAAATGGCCACGCGGCTGAGCAAAGACGGCCTTCCTGCGCTACCAGGCCGCTCAGCGGCGTTGCAGTTCGTTATCGCCATGGCTTCAGTTTGACCGAAAGCGCTGTAAAAAACGGCATTAGGCGCTGCCTGAAGAAACTTGAGGATGCTCTCCGGGTCTTCCAGGCCACCGATGCATAACACGCTGCTCAGGTCCGCCGGTTTCTCACCGTGCTTCTCGAGCAGCATTTTGAGCATTGGCGCAAAACATCCGAACACACTGACGCGCTCGCGTTCGATCAACCTCAATGCTTCCGCAGCGTCGAAGCGCTCGGCTATAACATTTTTCCCTGCCTGTTGCATGACCGCCATTGCCATGGACAAAGCGCTGATATGAAAAAGCGGCAAGACACACAGATGACTGGCCTCGCCGCTGATCCCGTTTCCAGAAATGATCTGCAGATTCACGGCCATTATGTTGGCATGGCTGAGAAGCGCTCCGCGCGGTCGGCCTTCGACAGCCGCCGTGTGGATGATGACGAAGCCGGCATCGGATGGGACGTCGAAAACCTCATCGGCACCATCGTCACAAAAAAGATCTTCGAAGGACAACACACCTTCCAAATCTGGGCTAAAAGGCATGCTGTACACGGCCTGGACGGATGCCACCGCCGAAGCCGCAGCTACCGTGGCAGCCAGATACTCTGCTCCCGCGACAACCACTTTTGGCGTACAATCCTCCAAGACCCCCTTGATTTCTTCCTGTTGGAAACGCCAGTTCACCGGGACCATAATGGCTCCGATTTTGGCGGCAGCACCATACAGAATCAAAAAATTGTCGGAATTGTTTGCCACGACTGCGAAGCGATCCCCCTGTGCGAGGCCCGCCTTTGACAACCCTGCAGCACATCGATCGCAAGCCCGTTTATAATCGCAGTAATTAAGACAATTGTCACCGAAAACGATCGCTGTTCGATCGGGATAGAGCAACGCATTTCGACATATCATATCGTAAATCGTGAAATCATGGAGCCCCATTGTGTTCCCTTTCAATCCATTGGCGGGCCATGGCCGGAGCCGGTTTCAACAACGCTATGATTCCAGCTCCGACCGTGTTTTGTCTTCAGGCTTTATTACTTCCAATCATAAATGGTCAGATCCGGGCAGGGGTATTCGCCGATCACGTTCTGTTTGTTGTCATTCAACCGAATGAGTACGGCAGTATCCTGCCCGAAACGTTTCTTTGCAGTGAATGTCACCGCCGGCCGCAGCCCCATCATATCGTAGTCCTTAATCTTTTGCATGGCCTCATAGACGGCCTGGCCGTCGATTTTGTCCGGCCCGACAGTATGCGATGCGATGCGGATGGCTTCGCATGCAATCAGCGCCATACCCGCCGTCATCGCGTAGCCTTCGGGTGGGAAACCCATTTTGCCTCGATCGTTCTGGTTAAAAATTTCCAAGACCTGAGGGGCCCGTTCGGTCCATTCGTTGACGGGCCAGATGTTAGACACAATATATGTGTTTCGCGCCAACGGGCCGACCATATCCAGGAGAACTCCCGGTACGATGGCATAACAGAGGCCGACGTCGATCTGGTCAATCATACTCAGCTTTTCCATCTCCTTAAGGACCACCGCATACGCATTCTGGTACATCCCTCCGAAGGTGAAGTCGACCCCCTTTTCTTTCAAACGAAGCAGCTGCGCACTGACATCAGTGGGGACATAGGGGATAAATTCCTCACCTACGATTTCAACCCCCTTGGATTCTATGTAGGCTCTGGTCTTCGGTGTGATCGAAGCACGTCCATAAGCCACCTCCCAAGTCAGCCAGGCGAAACGCGGTTTTCGTTTGAGATTTTTCTTGGGCCAGATATTTTTCAGGTAGTAATCCACCCACAACCCCAGTTCGTTGACATAGGGAGAGGTCGGCGAAAAGGTCCACGACGGCAATTTGGTCAATTCGTCGTCGCTGCCCCCTTCGACATTGACTATTTCTTTCTTGATGTTCCATTTCTTTAACGCAAGGGCCACTCCGGTGGACTGCCCGACCATCGCTACGATTTTTTTATCACCACTGGCCATTTGCTTGAAGGCGGTCATCGATTTTGCAGCGTCGGAACCGCCGTCTTTCCACACAGGCACCACTTCAACCCCATTAAAGTCCATGTATTTGTTAGCAAGTTCAACGCCATCTAAAAAGCCCGGATTGTTGGCGACCTGTGTGCCGCCGTATGGACCGGTAATATGGACCAGATGACCAACGTACACTTTCTTTTTATCGGCATGCCCCACCCCCCACACGCCCAAGATGAAAAACAATATCGACAACAATACACAAGCCCTTTTGCCTATTTTTCTTTCCCCGTTCATTGAACCCTCCTTTTTTAATTCGTGCCGGCAGTATGAATCACCGAGCGCCTGACTGAAAACAAAACACACACCCCATTTTCTACCCCAACCAACGTTTGCGACGTTTGTAATGCTTCACATCGCGATAATTTTTTTTCTTACCCACGCCTGAAAGGCCTAAATAGAATTCGCGTATATCCTCGTTTGCTTTAATTTTCTCGGCGGTACCGTCCAGGACGATACGCCCGTTCTCCATAACGTAGGCATAGTCGGAAACCGACAGCGCAATATTGGCGTTTTGCTCGACCAGCAGGATGGATAGATTTTCTTCCTGGTTGATCGCTTTGATGATTTCAAAAATTTCATTGACCATCAATGGTGCCAGCCCCAGAGAAGGCTCATCTAGCATGATCAATCGTGGCCGTGCCATGAGGCTTCTGCCGATGACCAGCATCTGCTGCTCGCCTCCGGACAGATAACCGCTGACGGCCTTACGTTTCTCATTCAAGCGAGGGAAATATTCATAAATCTGTTTGATGCGTCTTTTGACATCCATGTGGTCTTTATTAAGATAGCCTCCCAGGAGGAGGTTCTCCTCCACATCCAGGTGTTCATAAAGCCGACGTCCTTCAATCACCTGTCGGATACCTTTGCCGGCAATGTCTTCAGGCCCTTTATTGTCGATACGTTGACCGTCGTAATCGATCCGGCCATGGGTGACTTCACCCAGCTCACACCCCAGAATCCCTGAAATCGCCTTCAGTGTAGTGCTCTTTCCGGCCCCGTTCGCTCCAAGCAGGCTGACGATTTGTCCGCTCGGCACTGTCATGCTGACGCCACGAAGAACGAGAATGACTTTGGAATAGATGACTTCGATATTGTTGACTTCCAGCATTGTTGCGTTCTCCCTGAATCATTAGTAAGGAAACGGCCATAGACGGAATGTGGACAGCGTCACCTGCCAACGGTGAAAGAGACCGCGGGGTTCGAAAACCAGAAAAAACAGAATGATGATACCAAAGAAAATCTGGACGAACCCGGCGACGGCAGAACCCGCCAGAGCCGGAAAAATCCCGCCCAGCCACGGGGCCATGAAAAGCACGATCTGGTGAAGAAGTTTGAGGAAGAAAACTCCCATGATAGCTCCGGTAATGGACGCACCGCCAATGATCAGCATGCCCAACATCCATATAGAGTCCATCAGTGTAAATTGCTCTACCGTAATGATGCCCTGGTAGTGGGCCAGCAATGATCCCGCTATGCCGGCATACAGCGATGAAAGGAAAAACGCCAACACTTTGGTGCGAAACACATTGATCCCCATGAAAGCGGCCGCCAAATCGTTGTCGCGCACGGCAAGGAATGATCGGCCGGTTCGGGTGCGCATAAGGTTGGTGGTCATAAATACAGCCAGTGCAGCCATGCCCATGGACAAGTAATAGAACTTGAACTCATTATCCAAAACAAAACCGAAAAGGGAGATTTCATTGGCCGGCAAGCCTGAGATTCCCCGGGTGACACCACCGCCATGCAGGATGCCCCACATGATGATGAAATGCGCCGCCAGCGTGGTTACGGCAATATAAAACCCCCTTATCTTGAGCGCCGGGATTGCAACCACGATGCCGAGCACCCCCGCGGTCAGCGCCGCACACGGCATTGTCATCCAGAAAGACCAGTCCAAATGGTAGGACAATACGGCACTCGTGTAGGCGCCGGCCGCCATGAAGGCCGCATGTCCCATACTGATCTGGCCGGCAAAGCCCACAATGATTTGCAGTCCCAGCACGGCAATGATGAAGATGGCGAGGTTGATGGCCACATCAAGCAGGTAGTTGCCCGCCAGCATGGGAAATACGGCGAAAATAAATATCATAAGGGCGATCAAAAGGATCCAGCGGTATCCGGTCCGCACCAAGGCGCTGTCCTGTTGGTAGGTTTCATCAAATGTGCCACAGGGTCTTTTTAACATGGTCACACCCTCTCTATGCGTGTGTAGCCAAACAGGCCGTAAGGTTTGAACACCAGCGTCACGAGGAGTACAATGTATGGCGCCACCTCAGAAAAACCGCCGCCGACATATGGATCAAGATAGGCGCTGCCAAACGCCTCCGCCAATCCGATAATCAAACCACCGGTCAGCGCTCCCAGGATCGATTCCATCCCCCCCAGAATGACGACCGCCAGAGCCTTCATGCCCAGCCCATTCAAGGACTGGAAACTAACGCCATATAGAGAACTCATCAGTATACCGCCGACCGCCGCGACCAGAATCGCAACGAACCATGAGACGACAAAGATGAAATTGACGCGAATGCCTTCACTCTGGGCCAGGGTATGATCTTCCGCCGTGCCTCGCATGGCCAATCCAATTCTCGTTTTCTGGAAGAAAAGCACAAACACTAAAAAACAGGCAACGCAGACCGTGAAATTGAGAATGGATTCCGATGAGAGCACCACCGGTCCCAAGTGTATGCGTGTCGCGGACACAATGTCAGGCAGCAGCCGGCCTGGCCCGGGCCAGAAGAGCACGGCCGCACCGCTGAACAATTCTCCAAGGGCGATGGTCGCCATAACGGCGGCCATGAGTGGCTGGCCCGTCAGTGGTTGCAACACCAGACGCTGGATGAGAAATGCGAGCATGCCGATGCAAACCGTCAAAACCGGCAATGCAAGCCAGAAAGGAATTTTCCATGCGACGATCAACTGCCAGAACAGAAAGGCCGACAACGCCACGAGAGGACCATGGGCGAAATTGAAAATGGAGGAAGATTTGTAGATAATGACAATGGCCAGGGCCATGAGTGCATACACCCCCCCAGTTAAAATGCCATTGATGAGCATTTGTGTGAAGAAAGCCATGATTACTCTCCTGAATGGGTGGTTTTGATCTTCAGTTCCGTTTTCACCGTACCCGTGCGACCGTCGCGGTACTTCACCTCGGCTTTGATACCGATTTGATCGAGGCCGCCGAAAGCCGCCTCTATCAATTCGCTGTATCGCTGCTCAAGAAAAGCACGTCGAAGTTTGCGCGTCTTGGTCAACTCCCCCTCGTCCGCATCGAACTCTTTGTGCAGCAAAGTGAACCGGCTGACGCGGGCGCTATGCGGTAGGGTCGCATTCACTCGCATCACGTCTTTTTCAACGAGGTCGTACACCTGTGGCCGCTGGCTGAGATCAACGAAGGTGGTATAAGTAATGTGGTTCTTTTCGGCCCACTTGCCCACATTATCGAAGTCGATGGTAATGAGCGCGAAGATAAACGGTCGCTCGCTGCCGCCGACGACCAGCACTTCCTTGATATAGGGACTGAATTTGAGGCGGTTTTGAATGTAACTTGGCGAATAACGAGAGCCGTCTTTCAGGGATAGCATCTCTTTCATACGGTCGTAGACAATCAGGTGCCCGTCTTCGTCGACAATACCGGCATCTCCGGTTCGAATCCAGCCGTCCAGTAACATCTCACGGGTTGCCTCGGGCTTTTTATAGTAGCCTGAGAAATGGACGTCGGCACGCAGCAGAATTTCGCCGGTATCGGTAATTTTAACCTCCACTCCCGGGACGGGAACGCCGCTGGTACCCGGCTTGATCGCTTCCCGGTGGGTGACAGCCGGGTTGATTTCCGTCAAACCATAGGCATCCCGTATTTTAACCCCGATGGCTTTGTACCATCTGATCACATCCGGCCCCAAGGCCGACCCGCCTGTCAGGGCATAACGCAGCTTGCTCAAGCCGAGATAGTCTCGAATGTGTCTCAGGATCAGGGAGTTTGCCAAAAAATAGAGCAGCCGAAGCAATATTGGCGGGCGTTTTCCAATGGATTGCTCATAATCAGAGTACTTGTACCCGATAGGCACAGAGAGGTTGTAGAGCATCCTGCGGATAGGACCGGTATCCATCATCTTCATCTGCACCTGGGAAAGAATGCCTTGCCACTGCATAGGGCTCAACAAGCAGGTGCGGGCTCCGATTTCACGCAGGTTTTCCATTACCGTCTCCGGCTCTTCGGGAAAATTCACATGGGTCTGGTAGACCACCCACCCGGCGATCATCAGCTGTTCGGAAATCCACGCCGGTGGCACATATGAGAGGTAGTTGTCTTTCGGCGCCGGCGGGGCGACAGCTCCCCATCGGATGCTGCCCTTGAGCAGATACTCATGACTTAACATGGCGCCTTTGGGAAGACCGGTTGTCCCGGAAGTATAACAAATGACGGCAATATCAGTACTGGTTCCGGCCTCCACGGTTTTATCGAAAAAACCGGGGTGTTCCGTTTCAAACTGCTTTCCGAGTTCGATCAGATCTTCGTTCTCCATTAGCCAGGGATCATCCTTGTATCGCACCATGCCCTGGGTATCCCAGTAGATGATCTTTCGAACCTTTTCTATACGTGACTTGATTTCCAGAAATTTGTCGGTCTGCTCCTGGTCCTTGGAAAAAATGAAGACGCTGTCCGAGTCGCAGACCAGGTATTCCAGATCGGACGGCATGGCATCGATGTACAGCCCGACAACCGCCGCCCCCATAGCTTGCACCGCGATTTCGGCCCAATACCATTCAGGGTCGTTGTCGCCGATGATGCACACCTTGTCGCCTCGCTGAAGGCCCAGGTGGCAAAGCCCGAGGCTCATGTACCTAATTTTTTCAAATACCTGAGCGTTGGATAAACTGTTCCAGATGCCGTAATGTTTTTTACGCATACACAGCCCATCCGGATTGATTTCGCATGTTTTTTTGAATGTTTTGGGGAGTGTTTCCTGAACGTTTTCAACGCAACGCCGGTAATAATCGGGATCATGCCCGGAGACCGCAAAGGCCGGCAGGCACTCCTTAAGGAGTGCGCGGGTATCAATCATGACAGACGAGCCTCCTTTAATTTTTCTTTTGCTTTCGAAGGTGCATCAGCCTTTGCCCCGCTGCCCGTGCCAAGATACGCGGCCAGCACGGAGGGATCTTTGCTGATTTGATCGGGTGTTCCGTCGGCAATTTTTTTCCCGAAATCCAACACGACGATGTGATCGGCGATGTCCATCACCACGCCCATGTCATGCTCAACAAGAATCATGGTGGTCTGACGCTCATCGGACACATCCAGGATAAAACGTGCCATATCCTCTTTTTCCTCCAGATTCATACCTGCCATGGGTTCGTCGAGAAGGAGCAATTCGGGTTCCATTGCCAGCGCCCTGCCGAAATCCACCCGTTTGCGCAATCCGTATGACAATTCACCCACATACGATTTACGAATATGCTCGATTTCCAGAAAATCGATTATCTCTTCCACCTTTTTGCGGTTGGCCATTTCTTCCTTTTTGGCCTTCGACCAGAAGTAAAGATAGGAGGCCAGCGTTCCGTGGGTAAAACGAAGGTGCATTCCGGTCATAAGATTGTCGAGCGTCGTCATGCCGGCGTAGGTTTGAATCCCCTGGAAAACCCGCCCGATTCCAAGCTTCGCGATATCGTGGGTCGCCATACCCAACAACTCACGGCCTTTGAAGTGGATCGACCCACCCGATTCTGCTTGATAGAAACCGTTTATGCAGTTGAGAAGACATGTTTTGCCGGCCCCGTTGGGGCCGATAATGGCCATGATTTCACCCTCACGGACCTTGAAGTCAACGCCTGACAGGGAGTCCACCCCTCCGAAGCGCAAACTTATATTGGATGCTTTGAGAAGCACCTTCTTTTCCTTGGCCAGCATATTGAAGTTACCCCCGTTTAAATGCCAACAATGAAACTTTAATCAATGAATGAAAGTCGGTTTTACCTGTCTGCGTCCCCTAACAACCTTCCATCTGCTAATCGAAGCCTCAATAGAATTTGTCTGTTTTCGAAACGCTTTAGCCGTTGCCCGCAACTCCGTTCATCCTGACTGTCCTTACTCTTTTTTGGTGCGGGTCGGTTTTTTCAAAACCCGTCCTGATTTAACGGATGTTATGGTCTGCTTATAATCTTTCCCGGCTGGCGGTCCGTTTTGTGGCTCGACATTGACACTCACCTGAATTCTTCCCTGGTTCGAACGGGCGTCGATGCCGCCCATGACCAGGTCAACTACTTCATCGACATAGTCGAGAAGATTTTCGTCGGTCCGGTTCATGAGCTTTCGAGTGGTCAGATGTTCGATCGTGCCCAGGATCATCGAGCGGATGATATAGGGGCTAAAACCGGAACGGATCTCACCAGTCGCGATGCCCTCCTTGACAACCTCGATCAACGGCCGCAACCGTTTGCGCAATACCCGATAAGCCTCAGTTTCCATGAAACGGCTGTTCTGCCTGAGGATAAGATAGCTGACGGCTGCATAGTTGGGGTTGGTCTGGTGGATCCACAACAGGAGATATATGATGACCCTAAGCTTGTTGACCGTGCCTTTGGCCATCGCCATATGAAAATCAATCAACTCACCCAACTTCCGGGATGTTTCAAGCGGTATGGTAAATAAGATCTCTTCTTTGGAGGAAAAATACTCGTAGAGGGTCGGTTCCGTTACACCTGCGCGCTTGGCAATCTCAGCCATTGTGGCCGGGTGGAACCCTTTTTGGGCAAAGACGTGTTCCGCGGCGCTGAGAATCTGTTCGCTTCGAGGCCCGGTTTTTCTTGCTTTGGCCAAAAGCACGCTCCTTTGCACCGTCATGGGTTTAATTGTGTGCTATCGATGACTCACTTTAAATGGTGCCGCCCATTTGTTCGCTATTTCAGAACAGAGGTAAATAATGTGGAACTTTCTGGCAGTAATAACATTTTGATAAAGTAAATTCTCGGGTAAGTCAATAATCATTTAGCGCTGTTTAAATAATGAATGCCATATTTTATTCATATTAAGATTATATGAGATAATACTTAGAACCAATCAAAAATCATCCATCTTGAAAAAGTGGGAAAGCACTGCTAATCAGGGGTAGACCATTTATAAGGAGATCGATCGTGAGCGACATTGCATTTTGTTCAGCCGTAGATTTGGCCCGGATGATCCACGAAGGCAAAATTTCGAGCCGCGAACTCCTCGACCTTTATTTGGAGCGTATCGACACTTACAACCCCCAGATCAACGCTGTCGTCACGATGGACGCGGAGGCAGCCCGAATTCAAGCCATAAAAGCCGACGAGATGGCAGCAAAAGGACAATTCATGGGACCGCTGCACGGCGTACCGGTTACGATCAAGGATGGATTCGAAACCGTCGGCATGCGCACCACATCAGGCGCACCGATCTTCGAGAACCATATCCCGGAAACCAATGCCGATGCTGTCCAGCGCTATGTGGATGCCGGAGCCGTGGTTATGGGCAAAACCAACGTTCCAAAATTCTGCGCCGACTCCCAGAGTTTCAATGAAATCTTCGGCACGACCAACAACCCGTGGGATCTCAGCCGCACGCCTGGGGGCTCCTCGGGCGGTGCGGTGGCAGCGCTGGCTGCCGGTCTGTGCGGACTTGAGATAGGCAGTGATATCGGCGGATCAATTCGAATTCCGGCCTCCTGGGCCGGTGTTTACGGCCACAAGCCGACCTACGGCGTCGTTTCTTTTCGCGGCCATGTCCCGCCCCCACCGGGCATTCTGTCCCTGGCGGACCTCTCCGTCGCCGGCCCGCTCGCACGCAGCGCTGCCGACCTGGAACTGGCCATGTCGCTGTTGGCCGGCCCTGGTAAATGGGATAGCACCGCCTACCGGCTGTCACTTCCCGAGCCGAGATCCAAATCGCTGAAGGAGTATCGCATCGCCGCGTGGTTGGATGACGAAACCATGCCGGTTGACGATTCGGTCAAGCACTGTCTTACCGAGATGGTGGCGGCACTGCGATCGGCCGGTGCTACGGTCGACGAAACGGCGCGGCCTGAAATCGATCCGGAAAAAGCCTTTCGCACTTACATGCGTCTGCTTACGCCTGTAATTGCCACTGGATTGCCGTCCGAACTCTTCAATATGCTCAAGCAGGTGGCCCAAAGCGAAGGAGAGGAGACGGAATTGGTCCGGTTCGCTCGCGACGCCACCCAGATGCACCGCGAGTGGCTTGCGGCAAACGCCAAACGCCATTTGCATCGTAAACGCTGGGCCGACTTTTTTAAAAATTACGACGTGCTGCTCTGCCCGACAGCCAGCCTGCCTGCCATCCCCCACGACCAGACCGGCGAACCCATCGAACGAACCGTTACCGTGAACGGCAAAAGCGAACCCTACGGTATTCTGCTCCGATGGGCCGGCATCATCACCTATGTCTACCTGCCGGCCACCAGCGCACCCATCGGCCGGACGGAAGGCGGATTGCCGGTGGGAGTGCAAATCGTGGGACCATACCTGGAGGACTGCACCCCCATCCACTTCGCCCAAATGCTGTCCGAGATCGTCGGAGGATTTGCGGCGCCGGAGGGTTATTGATCTCAAAAACAGGACGAGTGACCATATGAACCCCAAGCTGTTTCGCTTCCTGCTCAACGTCTACCCGCCCTACCTGGGTACAGGCATCGTCATCAAACACGTGGCCGACGACTACACCCGCATGTCGGTGCAGATGAAGTCCCGTTTCTACAACCGCAACTACGTGGGAACCCACTTCGGCGGTTCGCTCTACGCCATGACCGACCCCTTCTACATGCTGATGCTGATTCAGGTCCTCGGACCCGACTACATCGTGTGGGACAAATCCGCATCGATCAAATTCGTCAAGCCTGGAAGGGGAACCGTGACCGCTGATTTTCATGTCAAGGAAGAGTTGATTAAGAAAATCAAAAACAAAACAGCCGAAGGCCAGGTCTATCTCCCGGAGCTCATGGTTCCGATCCGCGACAAGGACAACGAGATCGTGGCCATGGTTGTCAAGACCCTCTATATTCGCAGAAAAAACAAATTGCAAAAAGAGCAGACAGATCACTAAAACCGACCGGTAGGATTTTAGTGTGATTCAATACTTCCGGACACTGAGTTAAGTGTATATTTCAACTGGGCCGAAAATCTCCAGTTTGGAAATAGAGTTCCCTTATCGCCAGGGAGATTCTTTCATCTTCTTATAGAAGTTACCTGTGAGTCTTTTTGTTTGACTCGAATCCACCTATCTGCCTATAATTCCGGCATATTAAAAATAAAGCGTGCTACGGGTGATTAATTTTAGACGTTCCATGGCTTTCGATCAACGAACCAACTCTCCAGCGCTCATAAGAAAGGATTGAGGTCCTGGCCCTTGGGTAAGTATGGATTTGCTTTCGCGGATTGGACGAGGACGTGGATGCCCTGACCTATTTAGCTGCGACACTGAAAGAACATATACATATCAAGCCTCCCTTTTACGAATCCCTCCAAAAACCGTCACATTGTATCAATAGCATTCTGGGTTTACCAGCCCTTCAAACAATCTCTTTTCATATGTTTGGGGTCCCCATGATCATTCGAATAGAAAGGTGCAAAAATGAAAAATGCGATCTGGATTGGTATTTTCGTTCTGTTTTCACTGACAGTGGGGTGTAGCCATAACGTTCCGCTGCGCCATAGCCTTGAACTCTCAAACCCGCCGAATCCAAAACTGGTCAATAAAGTAGTGCTCGTCATGCCGGGTGATCAGGCCAACCTTGTCATCCGGCATAAACCCGACCCGCTTGCGGATACCTATGTTTTCGCAGGCGGAACGGCCATTAAAGACACACTGATGAGTGTGTTGGGGCAGCTCTTTCAAGAAGCCACCTTTGCAGACGCATTAAATGAAGGGCAAAGCCCCTACGACATGGCCATTGAAGTGAACCTTAACAATTATGAAATCATATTGAATATTTATACGGGCAATGTGGTCAACCTCGGCATTGACTACACCGTTTATAATCGAGAGGGGAGTAAAATCAAACTGATCTCCACCAATGCTTCATCAAAAGATCGCTATAGTGGTGGCGATCTGGCCGCGACTTTTCTGGCCGGTGCTTTTTACAATATCGGTAAGATGAAGGCATCATCAGGTGCGGCTTGGGACCAGGCGACCACAAACTCAATCGCTGAGCTGGTCGACAACCTGATGATCATAGCAAAAGCCCAATAGCTGCTTGAAGGCCCAAAGGTCCCCGAGTCAATTCGTCTTAGAGAGATCAGGCCGTTTTACGCCCCACTTCATGCACCTTGGAGGTATATCACAAAGGCGTAAATATCGTTTTCATCAAAACCAAAGTTCAGCTCGAAGTAAAAAAGAAAAAATTTTACTCTCAAAAAACGGTAGCTTTTTTCACAGGCATCGCGAAAACACATTAGGGCCTATGATCACGAGGGAGCCCCATTTTCCTGCGCAGTGACCCGGTGATAATGATGCTTTTCGAGAACTTGACACGGGAGCCAATGAACTGAGTCGTCCAAAAGTCCTCTACGGGATATGGCGCCGCCCCTTGCTCCTAAGAGTGAGATCTTTTCAGTCCATTACGACCGGCATCGCGCTTGTCCGGAGGCAGCGGTCTGAGATCCCGTATGATCCTCAATCGGGACATCAACACCAAGAGATAGTAGGTCGGGTCGATCTCCCACCAGTAAAAACCGGCTTTGGCGGTGACGGCAAAATGGTGGTGGTTGTTGTGCCATCCTTCGCCCAGGGTGATGAGTGCCAGCAGAAAATTGTTACGACTGGTGTCCGGCGTGGCATAACGCCGGCTGCCGAACATGTGGTCCAAAGAGTTGATAGTGAAGGTGCCGTGTAGTAAAATCGTGGTTGAAACAAAAAAACCCCACACCAAAAGCTGAGGTCCATCGGTACCCAGGCCAGGAGCAATCCCTTTCAGCAACTCACCCAACAGGAACAGCGAAATGGCCAATAGAATGGGCACCACGGTGTCGAATCGGTTCAGCCAGCGCAACTCCGGGAACCGGGCCCACTCCTGCACATACTTCATGCGCGTGGGGAAATTGGCCTGAGACGTCAACCAACCGATATGGCTCCACCAAAAACCGTGGCGGCTTGGCGAATGCGGATCCTCCTCTTGGTCCGCGAAACGGTGGTGGTGGCGATGATGTGCCGCCCACCATAAGGGCCCCCGTTGAACGGCGGAATTGCCGGCAACGGCAAACAGAAACTGCCAGAAGCGATTGGTTCTGAAAGCCTTGTGTGAAAAATAGCGATGATAAAAACCGGTGATGGCAAACATGCGCACCACGTACAGGCCCGCGGCGACACCGATTGCAGTCCAGCTCCAGCCCACCCAAAAAACGGCCAGACACGCGACATGCAGTGCTAGGAGTGGAATTATCCGAAGCCAATCCACCTGTTTGGCGGCCTTTTCAGGCCTGCTGCCGCTGCCGGCTTCGGCATCGAACCATCGCACGATGGCAAGAAGCTTTTTCCTCATATACATGCCTCTTCCGCATGGTATCCGAATTCAAAAAGACCGATTCCTTGCGGTTTTCGATTAAATCAATCGGTCTGGTCGATGTCAATCCCATCCGCAGCCACCGGCCATGGAACGCCATGCAGTCAGCCTCACCCTACGCGAAAAATGATAGTATTTACCTCTCACTATCCTCTGCAATTATCGCCGTGGAAAATCTGCTAGGAAGTCGTATATTTATCACTAAGTTGATCTGGTTATCCTTACCAGAGCAATATAGACAGATACGAGGATCGATCCGATCGGAGCGTATACCCACTGGAGAGAGCATGAACAAAGCGGTTCAACATACGTTGACGTTTTATACCAAAATCGCCTATGCAGCGCCGGCGTTTACTTTGGCAATGGTAGGCATTCCCGTATATGTTTACATCCCCAAATTCTACACCGATGTGGTAGGCATCGACATTGCTGTACTGGGGGTGCTCATGTTCACAGTGCGGATCTTCGATGCGTTGACCGATCCCATCCTGGGACACATTTCCGATCGGACGACAACACGATTCGGCCGAAGAAGGCCTTACATCGCTATAGGCGCTCTGTTTGTCGCCGCATCCATGTTCGTACTGTTCAATCCGCCTCACATCTCAAACGCTTTGGCGACCTTGTGGTTCGGGGCGGGGATTTACGCCCTTTTCCTTTTTTGGACTGCGGTTACCGTCCCGTATGAATCGCTGGGCCCCGAATTGACTTTTGATTATGACGAGCGAACGTCACTGTTCGCCATGCGGGATGGCTTTCTGATCGCCGGCACGCTGGTTGCGGCCAGTTCCCCGGCGCTGGTGCAGTGGATGTTCGACCTGCCGACGGGCGCAGAAGGTCAACGGCGCCAGTTTTTCTTGATCTCTCTCATCTATATGCCTTTGCTGGTGGGATCATGCTGGTGGTGTGCCAGATCGGTGCGGGAGATCGAGAGGGCAGACAAGCCGGGGCAGCCAAGCGTGCTGCAGGGACTGCGGTATGTCTCTAAAAACAGACCGTTCCTGATCTTGCTGTTGTCCTACACGATCAGCGCCATAGGGAGCAACTTACCGGCGACCTTGATTCTCTTCTACGTGACCTATGTGTTGCAGTCCAGCATGGCCGATGCATTTTTGCTGCTCTATTTTTTAACCGGTATCCTGTTTCTTCCCGGCTGGGTTTGGCTGGCGCGCGTCATCGGAAAGAAACCGGCCTGGCTGGCGTCCATGGCGATCAACAGCGGTGCGTTCATGGGGGTTTTCTTCTTGGGGCCGGGGGATGTCGCCCTGTATGGGATCCTGGTCTTCTTTTCGGGTATCGGTTTCGGGGCGACCTTGGCCCTGCCGTCGGCCATTCAAGCTGACGTGATCGACTACGATGAATTGCTGACCGGCCATCGACGGGAAGGCCAGTATATCGGCCTGTGGTCGATCGCCAAAAAACTGGCAGCCGCCACAGGGGTGGGGATGGGCTTGACAGTATTGGGGTGGGCCGGTTACACACCCAATGTAGAGCAATCGGATACGGTTGTTCTGACCTTGCGCATACTGTACGCCGGGGTTCCATCCATGTTCAGCCTCATCGCTTTTGTCATCGCGTTGGCCTATCCGATTACCGGCGAGGTCCACCGGCAGATTCGCGCCGCCATCGAACAACAAAAAACGGGCATGCCTGTCCGGGATCCACTCCGCCCGTCAAACGCTATTGGCGCGGCACTGAACGGTGGCGGCTCCACCAAGAGGAGTAAAGCATGATGGCATCACCCATTACCGTTATTCTGGTCAACCTGTTGGCCGTCACGGCCATGATGATTGTTGGCTGGCTGGTCAGCCTGCGCCAACGCAATGTAACCATCGTCGATGCCCTGTGGGGCATGGGTTTCGTGATCATCACCTGGATAACAGCAGTGGCAGGTGACGGTTATGTCGTGCGCGCATGGCTCCTGGCGCTCCTGGTCTCTCTCTGGGGACTGCGGTTGGGCATCTACATGGTATGGCGCTCACATGGCAAAGGCGAAGACCCCCGCTATGGATCGTGGCGCCGCCAATACGGCGACCGCTTCTGGATTGTCAGCCTGTTCAACGTCTTCCTGGTGCAAGCCCTCTTCCTGTGGGTCATATCCCTTGCGACGCAATTCGGCCAGATGGCCGACACACCGGCGTCGCTGACCGGGCTCGACCTGATCGGTGCAGTGATCTGGTTGATCGGCTTTCTGTTCGAAACCGTGGGCGACTGGCAATTGGCGCGATTCAAGGCTGATCCATCCAACAGCGGCAAGGTCATGGATCGTGGTCTGTGGGCCTATACCCGCCACCCCAACTACTTTGGCGAGGCGTTGATATGGTGGGGCATATGGTTGATAGTTCTGTCGACGCCGAACAGTTGGTGGACCATTGTCAGCCCGCTGCTCATCACCATTACCCTGCTGAAAATCACCGGCATCGCACTGACCGAAAAAACCATACTGGAAAAAAAGGCCGAATACAGAGATTATATGGATCGAACCAACGCATTTTTGCCATGGTTCCCCAAAAGGAGATGATATGCTGAAACTCATCGATATGGCCGACCGAGGCCTTTTGCCGGATCAACTGATCCGCCTGGGTATCCGTCTTCTGGACCGCCGCCGTTTAAAGTTGGAGCGCCAAAGCAATGCAGCTTTGAATGGTCATGCCAAAATCGAATTCGCGCGCACAATGAAAGAGAGCCCCATTGCTGTCCGGACCCACGACGCCAACCGCCAGCATTACGAGGTGCCGGCCGCCTTTTTTGAGACAGTGTTGGGGAGACACCTCAAATACAGCGGAAGCTATTGGCCGGAGGAGTGCACCAGCCTGGACGACGCCGAAGCATTCATGCTGGACTTATACTGCAGCCGGGCGCAATTGGTCGACGGTATGCAGGTTCTGGAACTGGGCTGTGGATGGGGTTCGCTTTCCCTCCGAGTGGCAGCCAGGTACCCCCACAGCAAAGTGGTGGCCGTTTCCAATTCAAAATCGCAAAGGGCATATATCGAAGAGAAGTGCCGCAAAGGGGGCATCAAAAACTTAACCGTGATAACGGCCGATATGAATGCATTTGAGACAGATCTTCGTTTCGACCGGGTCCTGTCCATCGAAATGTTCGAGCACATGCGCAACTGGGAGCGGCTACTGGAGAAGATCGGAAGCTGGCTGAAGCAGGACGGCAAGTTTTTTCTGCACATCTTCACGCACCGGAAATATTCCTACCTGTTTGAAACCAGCGGACCGGACGACTGGATGGGGCAGCACTTCTTCTCAGGCGGCATGATGCCCTCCCACGATTTAATCCAATGTTTTGACAAAGACCTGGTCGTGGAAGAGGAGTGGCAAATCAACGGCAGGCATTATCAGCTAACGGCAGAGGCGTGGCTGCAAAACCTCGACGCCAATCGCGACACGGTCTTGTCCATCATGAAGGAGGTATACGGCAGCGCCATGGCCCGCGTCTGGCTGCAACGCTGGCGCATCTTCTTCATGGCCTGCGCCGAACTGTGGGGATATCGCAGCGGCAAAGAGTGGATGATATCCAACTATCTCCTGTGCAAACGCGGGGATCGAGAAACATCCGAGGAGATGTCATGAAGAGCCATATCTACGAGGGAACCGTTCGGCATCGCAGGTTCGCGCCTGTCCGGAATCAGTTTCAATATCGACTGTTTCTGATGTACCTGGACCTGAATGAACTGCCGCAACTTTTCAGGCCCTATCGCCTGTGGTCTGCCGGCAGGGCCAACCTGGCCTATTTCAGGCGCCGCGATCATCTCGGAGACCCGATGCGGCCGCTCGATCATGCCGTCCGGGATCTGGTCGAGGCCCGTATCGACCGGAGGCCGTCCGGCCCGATTCGGCTCCTGACTCACCTGCGCTATTTCGGATTCTGTTTCAATCCGGTCAGCTTCTACTACTGCTTCGACGCTGACGACACGCACGTGGAAACCATCGTCGCCGAAATTCACAACACCCCCTGGATGGAGACGTACACCTACGTTCTGGGGGATGCGGTCAATGAACACACGCATCCCCAATGGCGCAGGTTCAGATTCAGCAAGGATTTTCATGTCTCGCCGTTTATGGACATGGACATCAGATATGACTGGCGCTTTCGCGTGCCGGGCGAACGTCTCAACGTCCACATGGTCAACTTTCGCAACCATGCAAAAATATTCGACGCCTCGCTGCAACTGACCCGTAAGGAGATCAGTGCCGGCAATCTGGCGCGCGCATTGACCCTCTATCCGCTGATGACCGCCAAAGTGGCCTTTTTGATCTACTGGCAGGCATTGCGGTTGATGATAAAAAAAGCGCCCTTTTACGTCCACCCGTCCAAACGGGAGAGCGCACCCGGTCAGGGTACGCCAGCCTGAACTGAAAGGAGATTCACTTATGAACGACACCATTATCCCCCATCGGTTTGCTATAAATCAAGGAAGTGGTTCAGGATGGATCGAAACAGCAGCCCGTCGGATCGTTCTGCACCAACTCGGCCAACTTCGACACGGCCGGATCACCCTTACGGATGGAAACGACCGATACCGGTTCGGCAAGGCACGGGATGATTTTCCCCTCTCGGCCCATATCACCGTGCACAACCAAAGGTTTTACAGAAGAGTACTCACCGGCGCTGATATTGGCGCTGGCGAAGCCTACATGCTCGGTTTTTGGACGGCTGACGATCTGACCGCAGTGATTCAAATCATCCTGCGCAACCAGATGGTGCTCAACGACATGAACAGTGTCTGGTCGAAGGTGACGGCACCATTGCATAAGTTGAGGCACTTTCTGCGCCGAAACAGCCGTAAAGGCAGCCGCAGCAATATCATAGCGCACTATGACCTGGGAAACGACTTCTACCGCCTCTTCCTTGATGAGACCATGACTTACTCCAGCGGCATTTTCACCTCTGCGCATATCACACTCAAAGAGGCCTCCATTGAAAAATACGACCGCATCTGCCGCAAATTGGCGCTCTCTGCCAGTGACCATCTGCTTGAGATCGGAACCGGTTGGGGCGGTTTGGCCATTCACGCCGCCGGCCGTTACGGCTGCCGGGTCACCACCACGACCATATCAGACGAACAGTACACGGAAGCCCGACGCAGAATTTCAGAGGCCGGGCTGGGTGATCGCATCGAGGTTCTGAAAAGAGATTACCGCGACCTGAAAGGACAATACGACAAGTTGGTGTCCATCGAAATGATCGAAGCCGTCGGCCATCACTACTACCGCACCTTTTTTGAGGCCTGCGGCAAACTATTGAAGCCGGATGGATTGATGGCCATTCAGGCCATTACCATCGGAGACCACCTGTTCGAGCAGCACAAGCACAGCGTGGACTTCATCAAGCGCTACATTTTTCCGGGCAGTTGCATCCCATCCATCACGGCCCTTCAGCAGGCCGCAGCCGCATCTTCCGACTTTCGACTCCTTCACCTGGAAGATATTACCCCCCATTACGCCGAAACCCTGCGCCGGTGGCGTAAACGCTTTTTCGGTCACATCGAGCAGGTGCGTGCAATGGGATTCCCCGAGGCTTTTTTGCGGATGTGGGATTTTTATCTCTCATACTGCGAGGCCGGATTTGCACAACGCTACATCGGCAATGCGCAAATGATTTTCGCAAAACCGTTGAATCGCAGAGATCCGATTCTGGGGAATGTATAGAAGCCACTGGAGGTGACTGAACCATGAAAAAAATCTGCCATAGGTCCCGAATGGCGATTGGACATGGCATCATGCGCGTCGTGCTCGTATCGCTTGGCTTAACAGCCCTTTCAAGCTGCGGCGATAGAGCACCGATGCCCACTGTCGGGTCGGTCGATCTGAACCGATTCATGGGACGTTGGTATGTGATCGCACACATCCCTACATTCATGGAGAAAACCGCCCACAATGCGATCGAGACCTATCGCCTCAGCGGCGATGGCACGATCGAGACCCGCTTTGCGTTTAACGACGGCGCACCCGACGGTCCCTCAAAAGTCTATACGGCCAAGGGATTCGTCCAGAACACGAAAACCAACGCCCTTTGGAAAATGCAATTCATATGGCCATTCAAAGCGGAATACCGCATTGTCTATCTATCCGAAGAATACTCACTCACAATGATCGGCCGATCCAAACGCGATTACCTCTGGGTCATGGCCCGCCAGCCGGCCATCACCGACAAACAATATCAGCAAATGAATGAATTGGCGAAGGAGCTGGGATACGATACCCGCCAGATTCGCCGGGTACCCCAAGTCGATGCCGCCGCACAAGGAAAAGAAGCATTGACGCCTGCAAACCCCAAGGACCGATCGATTAATCCCTAAAGCGCTTTCCCAAACTGTCTGGCCACCTCAAGGGCGCTTTTCACACCGTCCTCGTGAAACCCGTAAAACCAGTAGGCACCGCAGTAATGGGTTCTGTTGCGCCCGTTGATCTCATCGTAGCGCCTTCTTGCGGCCAGGCTTTGGGGGGAATAGACCGGGTGGTGATAGGTGAGTCGTTTGATGATTTTATCCTGGGCAATGGCATCCGTCATATTGAGGGTGACGCAAATCGCCCGGTCGGACGACAGTCCCTGCAGGATGTTCATGTTGTAGGTCACCGCCACCCGCCCACGGGGTTCGACCGGAATATGATAGTTCCATGCCGCCCATGCCGGGCGGTTATCAGGCAGCAGTGTATGATCCGTGTGCAGCACCGTCTCATTTTCCTGATAGGCGATCGCGCCGAGTATCTCCTTTTCCGATGGCGAAGGATCACCCAAAAGTTTCAAGGCTTGATCGCTGTGGGTGGCGATGACAACGGCATCGAATGTCTCCTTTTCCGATCCGGAGGCCTCGACGACCACACGGTCTTCCAAACGGGTCACCTGCTGCACCGGCGCGTTCAACCGGATGTTATCCTTGTAGGGGCGGATGAGCGGCTCAATGTAACTTTTGGACCCGCCCTCGATCACCAACCACTGGGGCTGATCCTTTATCTCCAGGAAACCGTGGGAATGGAAGAACTCGGCAAAGTACCGGGCGGGAAAATTTCGGAATTGATCCGGATCGGCCGACCAGATGGCCGATCCCATGGGAACGATGAAGTAGTCGATGAACCAGCGGGAATATCGCTTCTCCTCCAAATATTGATTTAACGTCAGTTCATAATACCGGTCGGCTTCGAACAATTCCACCGCTTCCCGCCGAAACCGCATGGCATCCATTATCATGCGATAAAAGGCCGGCCGCAACAAGTTGCGGCGCTGGGCAACCAGGCCGGCGAAGGTGCTCGGGCTGAACTCGAGACCGGTTCTGGCGCATTTTACACTAAAGCTCATGTTGGAATCGCGCCAGGAAACGCCCAGGCGCCCCATGAGCGTCACAAATTTGGGATACGTTTTTCGATTGAACACGATAAAGCCGGTATCAACCGCGTAGTCCCTCCCATCCAGGGTAATGTCGTGAGTATGGGTGTGGCCGCCGATGTAGTCGTTGGCTTCATACACGGTGACGTCATGATCTTCGCTGAGAAGATGGGCGGCGGTCATGCCGGAAATTCCACTTCCGATGATGGCAATCCGCATATTGTCGGCCTTTCGATCTAAGTAAATGGCGGTTATATGGAAAAACCGCCCAGCTTGGTCTCCAAGTACTCTTCAATGCCTTCGATGGCACCTTCCCGCCCCAACCCGCTCTCCTTCATGCCGCCAAAAGGCGCGGCCGCCGACGTCGGGTTGATGTCGTTAATGCCCACGATCCCGAAATGGAGCCCCTCGAACAGCCTGAAAGCGTTCTTCAGGTCGTTGGTATATACGTAGGATGCCAAACCGTAGTTGGTATCATTGGCCATGGCGAGCAGGTCGTC
This sequence comes from uncultured Desulfatitalea sp., assembly GCA_963668675.2. Lineage (GTDB taxonomy): Bacteria > Desulfobacterota > Desulfobacteria > Desulfobacterales > Desulfosarcinaceae > Desulfatitalea. The sequence continues at coordinate 170,235 of CAXXMB010000002.1, forward strand.
TCCATCGTCGTAAACGACGATCGGGGCAACCGGACCGAATGTCTCTTCCCGGTAGATCAACATCTCCGGTGTTACATGGCTCAAGATGGTCGGGGCAAAAAAGTGTCCCTTGTCGAGGGCGTCTTCGGTCAACCGCCGGCCGCCAATGACCAGCTCAGCTCCCTTGTCGATGGCGTCCTGCACCTGCCGATGGACTTTTTCCAGTGCCTGGTCGTTTACGAGCGGGCCGATGCGAACACCCGCCTCGAATCCCGACCCCGCTTTAAGTCCCGCGACCCTATTGGTCAACTCGTCCACAAAAGGTTGCACCATATCCGTGTGAACGAAGATGCGGTTGGGACTGATACACGCCTGGCCGGTGTTGAGAAACTTGACCAGCGACAACCCCTTGGCCGCATGGACCGGATCGGCATCCCGGCAAACGATAAACGGCGCGTGCCCGCCCAACTCCAACGAGACCCGCTTCATTTGGGCGGCCGCCTCCCGCGCCAACATTTTTCCCACTTTGGTTGACCCGGTAAACGTAATCTTGCGGACCCGTGGATCGTTGAGGAACACGTCTCCGATCGGTCCCGGTGCCAGGGCGGTTACCATATTGACCACACCCGCGGGCAGTTCGGCCTTTTCAAAAATTTCGAACACCGCTTTGGCACATAAAGGCGTGGCCTCGGCCGGTTTTAGCACGATGGTGCAACCGGCAGCCAGTGCGGGAGCAACCTTTCGCGTGATCATGGAAATGGGATAGTTCCAGGGGGTGACCGCGCCCACCACACCGACCGGTTGATGCAACACGACAAACCGCTGATCGCCCCGTGCGGAAGGAATCGTCCGGCCGTAAATGCGCTTGGCCTCCTCGGCAAACCAAAGCAGAAAATCAGCGCCGTACTTGACCTCATTGCGAGCGGCTTGAATCGGCTTCCCCTGCTCCTCGGTCATGGTGGCGGCCAAGGACTCCAAATTTTCCATCATCAGCGTGTGTGCCGTGTATAGAAACTGAGATCGCTGATAGGCCGTTTGAGCAGACCATGTTTGAAGCGCTTTGTGTGCGGCATCGATGGCTTTCGTCGCATCGGCTTGCCCGCCATCCGGAACTTGCCCGATGGCCTCGCCCGAGGCAGGATTAAAAGATTGAAAGCTACGCCCCCCTTCTGCCTCCACCCAATTGCCGTTGATAAACATTTTTTCTCCTTTACTGTGCCAGGGTAAGTGATTCAATAGCATGGTAATCAATTTCGGGCCACCAGGCAAGCCTGCTCACATGGCAACCAGTGTTGCTGTCCAATTCGGTTTAGCGATTGAAATGAAACGCGTCAGGCTTTTACCCGAGCGGGGCGGTTGAGCATGGTAGACGAATGGCGAAAAATGTGCCTAATCTATCGCTGGAGACAGCGTTATTAACCCGGCAATAAAATAGAACAACCTACGTCATCCCGGACTTGATCCGGGATCCGCTGAAAACCCGGATAGCGCTAAAATTTCACTGCGTGCCAGCTTTCGCTGGAATGACGATTCCAAGTGCATTTAATTGCCGGGTTAATAAAAACCATGCTGCCCCATAGCATTGCGCTATGAGGTCTTCGGAGGGATTGAATATGGAGTGTTTAATGGATCATATCGTTTTGAATGTGGAAGATGATGAAACGATGATCGCCTTTTATTCAGAAGTACTTCTATTCGCGCCTGAACGCATAGAAGAGTATAGCGCAGGGGACGTGCCATTTCCGTCCGTACGACTGAATGCCGACACGATCATCGACCTGTTCCCGAAAAGATTGTGGCAGAAAAGCGCCCAGGATAGGCACGGTGGCGATAACTTGAACCATTTCTGTGTTGCCTTGAGCAAGGAGGCGTGGATGGCGCTTTTGGAGCGACTTAAGGCCAACTCCGTCGCGATTGAAGAGGGCCCTGTTCCACGCTGGGGCGCGCACGGTACCGGAACGTCGATCTATTTTAAGGATCCGGAAGGGAACCTGATCGAAGCGCGGTATTATGAGAACGAAAATAGTTCCGAGAAATGTCTCCTCGGGTCTTAGTTTGTTCCCAGATAAACCACATGCCTGAACCCGCCACGTCGCGATTGGTGGTGGGTGGTCAGAAAGCCTGCCCGTTTCATGCGCTGGGGAAAGCTGCCGTCGTAGTCTTCCCCCCAAACGGCGAATACCCCCCCTGGCTTGAGGGCCGCTTTGGCTGTTTGGACGGCGATACTTCCATAGAGAGGGTCATCACGCTTGTGGCTGTGGGTGTAAGGGCCAGTGTAAAGGTCCAGGATGATGGCATCGAGTTTATCGATTGCTTCATCCACAGCATAGTGGCGTATCAGGTGCACTACGTTGCAGATACTTACCTGGACGCGTGGGTCTGAGACGGCACCGCCCGTCAACTCGGCCAGCGGTCCCCGGCACCACGCCTCTACCACGGGATTCAATTCAGCCACTTCGACCCTGGCCGTTGCGGGCAGCGTGTCGAGGATGGCTTTGAGCGTAAAACCCATGCCAAGACCGCCCACGAGCACCCGCGGCTGGACGACCGCCTTGAGGTGTGCACAGGCAAGCTCTCCCAAGGCTTGCTCGGACCGATGGGCCATGCTGTTCATCAGCACGCGACCGTCCACGCAAATCAGAAAATCCCGCTCTCCGCGCTGCCGCAGCTCGAGAAGCCCCTCGTCAGTTCGGATGGATTCAATGGTTTGCCAGGGCAGTGCCATCGCTGACGTTACCTTCTTCTTATGCGGCCTTTTGAATCAAAGTTTCCCGGGTTTGCACGACTTCCGCGCTTTCAATGTACTCGTCGAATGTCATGCGCCGATCGATGAGGCCGGCGGGAGTGATCTCGATGATCCGGTTAACGACGGTATTCAAGCACTCATGATCATGAGACGCAAACAAAATGACTTCCGGGAAATCGAGCAGGCCGTTGTTTAAGGAGGTGATCGATTCCAGGTCCAGGTGGTTGGTGGGTTCATCGAGCATCAGAACATTGGATTCGGAGAGCATCATCCTGGAGATCATACAACGCACTCTCTCCCCGCCGGAGAGGACGTTGATCTTTTTTGCAGCCTCTTCCCCGGAAAAAAGCATTCGCCCCAGGAAGGACCGCGCAAAGCTCTCGCCCTCTGTGGGGGGCGCAAACTGCAGGAGCCACTCGACAAGGCTCCGGTCTTCGTTGAAATAGGAGCTGTGCTCCTTGGGGAAGTATGAGTGCGTAATGGTTTGCCCCCAATTGAAAGTCCCGCTGTCCGGCGCCATCTCCCCGGCCAGGATTTGAAAGAGGGTGGTTTTGGCCAGGCTGTTGGCGCCCATAAAGGCGATCTTATCCCCGCCGTTGACGGTAAAACTCACATTGTTGAGTACTTTCTCACCTTCGATGGTCTTGGTGAGTCCGTCCACTTCCAGAATCATTTTGCCACAGGGGCGTTCCGGCTTGAATCGTATGAACGGATATTTTCTCGACGACACCGGCAGGTCCTCTACGGTGAGTTTTTCCAAGAGCTTCTTGCGGGATGTGGCCTGCTTCGATTTGGAGGCGTTGGAACTGAACCGCTGTATAAACGCTTTCAGCTCATTGGCGCGATCGGTGCTCTTCTTGTTTTCCGCCTGCTTCTGCCTCAGGTTCAGCTGGCTGGCCTGATACCAGAAATCGTAGTTGCCCTGGTAGACCGATATCTTGCCAAAATCGATGTCGGCAATATGGGTGCACACCCGGTTCATGAAATGGCGGTCATGCGATACCACGATCACCGTGTTCTGGAACCGAAAGAGAAAATCCTCAAGCCAGGCAATGGACTTGATGTCCAGGTTGTTGGTCGGTTCGTCGAGCAGCAGGATATCCGGGTTTCCGAACAGGGCCTGGGCCAGGAGGACGCGCACCTTTTCCCCTCCTTCGAGCTCCTTCATCTTCTTATGATTGAGCGCCTCGGGGATTTGCAGGCTTTTTAAGAGAACCGCCGCTTCAGACTCCGCCTCATAGCCGTTCATCTCCTCGAATTGTGCCTCTAGCTCACTGGACCTGATGCCATCCGCTTCGGAAAAATCGGGCTTGGCATAGAGCGCCTCCCTCTCCGTCATGATGGCATACAGCTTCTCATAGCCCATAATCACCGTGTTGAGTACTGTCTGCTCGTCAAAGGCAAAGTGGTCCTGCCTTAAAACCGCTATGCGTTCCCTGGCGCCCACGGACACGAACCCAGAGTCCGATTCGATCTCCCCGGCCAGAATTTTCAAAAATGTGGACTTTCCTGCCCCGTTTGCACCAATGAGACCGTAACAGTTGCACTGCGTGAATTTGATATTGACGTCTTTGAACAGCACCCGCTTGCCGTAGGCCAGGGTGACGTTGGTTGCACTAATCATTGTCGTTTTGTTTCCTTCCCATCAAATAAAAAAACCGCAGGAACATTTCCCGCAGCTCAAAAAAGAGAGGTTGCATACCACTATTCAGACGGAAAGGAAATCATTTCTTGGCTTTCCCATGTTGCCTTCACAGGATGCACACGCTATAACGCCCACCCGATCAGCGATGAATAGCTGAATATCGGACCCGACGCGCCTCAATACTGAAAGCCATAAGGAACCAAACGTGGAGATAGAATCACACCCTCGCTATACCCCTCAGGATATCGATCATTGTATTGATATGCTGACGCATTTCGTTAATCACGATGAAGAGTTGGTGGCACTGCCAAGAGACAAGCAGATCGAGCTGATAAAAATGGCGGGGCAGCTCTCCAGACCGGATCGCCGCAAATTGAAAAAGCGCAACAAAGCCTTTCGGAAAATAAAAAAAGATCAGATCGTTTCTGCAGAACGAAAGGCCAGAGCCGCAACGGGGATTCGCCTGGCCAGGGCGGCGTCCGTATTTTCGGCACCGTTGCAACTCTCGGAGGGATCCGAATCGACAAGAGAAATTCGGGTACTGCAGTCACCCCGCAACTGCTATGTGTGCAAGGCTGAGTTCACCCGGCTGCACTTTTTTTATGACACGATGTGTCCACGGTGCGCCGAACTGAACTATCGAAAGCGTTTCCAGACGGCGGATTTAAGTGGGCAAGTAGCCCTGATCACCGGCTCACGTCTGAAAATCGGTTATCAGGCCACCCTGATGATGCTAAGGTCCGGCGCGACCGTGATCGCCACGACCCGCTTTCCCATTGATTCGGCACTCAGGTACGCAAAGGAGAAGGATTTCGACCAATGGGGAAGCCGCCTGCACATTTATGGGCTGGATTTAAGACATACGCCCAGTGTGGAGATTTTCTGCACGCATATTGAACACGCCTTCGGCCGGTTGGATATCCTCATCAACAATGCCGCCCAGACCGTGCGACGTCCGCCAGGCTTTTATGCCCATTTAATGCCCAATGAGGCCAAAGCACTCGACGATCTGCCCGAACGTGTGCAGAAGCTGATGATGAATTATCAAGCGTGCACGGACAGATTAAATGCGATTCCCGCGCGCCATCCGGATTCAGATCAGGCGCTGCCGGTTTCCTGGAACGGGACACAACCGGGAATCGGTTTGAGAGCCTCCGCCCAGCTGTCTCAAATCCCCTATGCGTATGACAATACTTTATCTACAGACGATGCTTTCCCCAAAGGACAATTGGATGTCGACCTGCAGCAGGTTGATCTGCGGACCACCAACAGCTGGCGGCTCAAACTCGGTGAAATCCAGGCCTCGGAGATGATGGAGATTCAGCTCGTCAATGCCGTCGCACCGTTTGTGTTGTGCAACAGACTGGCGCCGTTGATGAAAAAGGAGATGACCGGCCAAAAACACATCGTGAATGTCTCTGCCATGGAAGGGAAGTTCATGCGCTTCAAGAAGGGGGAGCGTCATCCCCATACCAATATGGCCAAGGCAGCGCTCAATATGCTGACCCATACGTCGGCCAGTGAGTTGGCCAACTATGGTATTTTTATGAATGCAGTGGATACCGGATGGGTCACCGATGAAGATCCGGCACAACTCTCCAGACGAAAACAGGATCTGCATGATTTCCAGCCGCCTCTGGATATCGTCGATGGTGCCGCGCGGGTATGCGATCCCTTTTTTGACGGAATCAACAGCGGCAACCACTGGTGCGGCAAGTTTTTGAAAGATTATTTCCCCATTGACTGGTAAGGTGGGCGAAGTGATTTTATTTCGCCGACTCCCCTGCCCGCGGCCATCTCCTGGCGGCTGCCGCTGAAAGGCCATAAAATTGCCCATGAAACCAAATTTCGAACAACTCGATTTCCAGAAGACCCACATGGGTGACCTGGTCCTTCAGCGCCGGACGATGCTCTCTCTCAAGGGACGCGACGTTTACGAGGTGAAGCTTGGCGAGGCGTATCTCATGTCTAGCCTGTTTCACGACTCGGAGGTGGCCCTTGCCACTATCGGCCTCGGTGAGTTGGTCGGCACCGGGTGGGACATCGTGGTGGGCGGCCTCGGTCTGGGGTATACGGCGGCAGCGGCTTTAAAATTCAAACAGGTCGAGCGGCTGATCGTCATCGAAGCGCTGGCGCCGGTAATCGATTGGCATCGCCGGGGATTGGTGCCCAACGGCAATCTGCTTACCCTCGATGGGCGATGTATTTACCGGCACGCCGATTTTTTCGAGCTGGCCCGGGGCGATGGCTTCGATCCGGATGCGGACGGCACACAGTTTGATGCCATTTTGCTGGATATTGATCACACCCCGGAGTCCTGGCTGCACAGCAGTCACGCCGACCTCTATTCAGAAGACGGCCTGAACCGACTGAAATCATTTTTAAAACCCCGGGGCATCTTCGCTCTCTGGTCTAATGATGTGCCTGAAGAGGGATTCCTTCAACGTCTTTCTACTGTGTTCGCAAGCGCCGAAGGTCGCAAGGTTCAATTTGACAACCCTCTTCAGCAGGCATTGGCCACCAATGGCGTATACATCGCCCGTTGCAGCTAACCTGAGTTTGACACGAATGCCTCAAACGCCAACTGGATGTTGGAAAAATGGGGCTCTCTCGTGCGCCCCTTCGTTCCCCATGCTGTTAAGGGTGTTCTCTATCCACTATTTCTCGCAGCATTTTTTATACTTTTTACCGCTGCCACACGGGCAGGGATCATTGCGGCCTACTTTTTTCTCGGCAATGATCGGTTTTTGGGGATTCAACAGCAGGTCCAGATCGTTTGTATCTTCCGGTTTATCGGCATCCAATACAATCGTATAGTTCCAGTCGTTTTCTTTAAAAATAGATTCTATCTCTTTTACCCTTTCCTTGGTTTTGACACTCACCGCTGCGGGATTCTTTTCAGTCCCCAATTTGGCTCTCTTTTTACCATCAAATGTTTTTTCCATTTTTTCACCATTAAGGTCGTTTAGGATTCCTTCGTAGACTATCAATCATCATGCAAGCGCCCGGGATATTGCAGGTCCGTTGCTAATTGCATGTGCGCACATAAGCCAAAAATGTTCAACTGTTTAGAAGCTGATTCGATGCCAGCTCTTCTCGACGGACACTTCTGGGCCTGAAACCCGATAGGGATCAGAGAGCATTTTTCTTCATCGTTGAAGCTTGTCCTGATAGTAACCAGGCAAGAGGGATTCTTGACGCTGCCGTTGACGGATCACCTATCATAGTTAAATTATTATAATTGTCATTCAAATGGGAATTGGTTCAAAATGTGGCCAAATCGATCTGACAAACGTTAACTGTTGAGTGCTTTAGCAAACGGTGCCTGCGTGTTGTGAAGACAATTGGCTCTGCTGGTCACACATCAGAAAGAGAGGCGTCATGCCACTTTTCATGGATCGACATGAAATTCTCGGATCGACAGCTGAAGACGTAGCAAAGGCTCACCATAGCGATCTTGAAGCCCAGGCCCGCCACTTCTGCAAGGCGCTGACATACTGGTACGATGAGTCTCGCGGGACTGCATTTTGTCTCATTGAAGCCCCGTCGGCAAATGCGGTACGCAATCTGCACAAGGAAGCCCATGGCCTCATCCCGAATCAAATTATGGAGGTTGACGCCTCGATGGTGGCCCAGTTCCTGGGAAGGATTACCGATCCTGAATCCACTGAGGGGCAGCCAATTCAGGACAGTGCATTTAGGGCGATTCTGTTTGTTGACATGGCAAGCTCCACGGACATTACCAAGGCGCTCGGAGACGCCAAGGCCCTAGGCCTCGTGCACAGGTACCGGGATATCGTCCGCAGGGCTCTCGCGGACAATGGTGGAAGGGAGGTCGATCGTGCCGGCGACGGCTTCCTCACGAGTTTTTCGTCCGCTTACGCCGCTGTGAGGTGTGCGATCACGATCCAGCGCGAACTGGCCATAGACAACGTTGGCAGGGCGGATGGCGTGGCGGTAGAGGCCAGAATCGGCATCGGAGCCGGCGAACCAGTTCGAGACGGCGACGCACTTTTCGGCTCCACCGTCAACCTCACATCGCGCATCTGCGACTGCGGCGAGCCGGGTCAAATCATCGCTGCCAGGATTGTTCGTGAACTTTGCATAGGCAAAGAGGCCATCTTTAAGTCACTTGGCGCTAAAATGCTCAAAGGGTTTGACGACCCCACCGAACTTGAACTCGTCGAATGGCAGGAATAGGGCAGCCAGAGATGCAGTACGCCACAAAGTTACTGATCATTTTTCAATACTCAAATTCATTTAATTCGACCCGCCTTCTGATTGACCAGCCGTATTATTCATCTCCTTTCCAACATCAAACGAGTTAGAAACTTGACTTTAAAAGCACCCGCGGTAATTAAACACTGATGTTTACAAAATAGAGTGAACTCAGCTTTTGGGTTTCGCAAAATCTACATACGGAGGCGATTCCAGTGCAAATATAGGATTCGCCCCTGGATGAGGAATTGTAGATTTCAACCGCAGCACTTCAGCCATAGGAGGAGAGCATGAGTAAAACATCCGATAACTTGAAAGCCGCATTTACCGGAGAATCCGAAGCCCGCAACAAGTATACCTTTTTTGCCGAAGTTGCCCGCAAAGAGGGCTACCTGTATCTTGCAAAGATCTTCGAAGAGACCGCTGAAAACGAACGCCAGCATGCCAAAGACCATCTGTTGCTGTTGGGCGGGCTCGGTGATACGGTTGCCAACCTCAAATCTGCTGTGGGTGGTGAAAATTACGAGGTCGAAAGCATGTATCCGCAGTTTGCCAAAGAGGCCGAGGAGGAGGGCGAAAAAAAGGCGGCCAACGCCTTCAAGCAGGTCGCCAAAATCGAGGCGCACCATCGGGAACGCTACAAGAAGCTGCTGGCCATGGTCGAGGCCGGAACCGTTTATAAACGCGACCAACCGATCAAATGGAAGTGCAGCGTGTGCGGGTATATCGTCGAAGCTAAGGAGCCGCCCCAAAAGTGCCCTTCATGCGAACACCCTCAAAAATTCTATGAGCCCGCCAATATGGATATTTAGAGGACAACGCCGGTAACCCTGGTGACCGCCTCCTAAACTTGGAACGTAAAGGGTTTGAACTGAAGATGCGCAAGTTAGCTTTTGGATACTCGACCCGGTGCAACATCCGGTGCGCGCACTGCGTGGCCACTGAGGATACGCCAAACCGAAGACGGATGGATTTCGATCAGGCCAAAGAGATCATCCTGGGGTTGGCCCGGGCCGGCGTCGGCGGCATCAGTTTCTCCGCCGGAGAACCCCTGCTCTATTTCGATGAGATTGCAGCGCTTGTGAACGTGTGCCGTCAGCTCGGCATCTATACAAGAGTTGTGACCAACAGTTATTGGGCTAAAACCGCCGATGCGTCGGACCGCCTGGTTGCTGAACTGAAGGAAAACGGGCTTTGCCAATTGAGGCTGAGTTGCTCAAGATGGCATCAGGAACATGTCGACAAACGCAATGTGTTGAATGCGGCCCTGAGTTGCCAAAAGGTTGGACTCGATTATTTTATCTCATTCGTCACCGATTTTTCCAAAAGCGACGAACCTTATGAGCAGTATTTGCGTGATCATGGTCTCACCTACTTTCCGGAACCTGTCATCTATGCAGGTCGTGCGGACGGCTTCCCACGCCAGCGCCTCCGGACCGATTATCAGTCAAACTGCTGCGACATGAACCCCTATCTCACTCCAGACTTGGACATGTACGCCTGTTGCGACGCGGGGACCTATTTCCCAGACACAAACTTTTTTCACCTCGGAAGTCTTGAAGACCATACAATCGAGCAACTTTTCGCCAAAAGCGAAACAGACCGGTTGTACAACCTCATCAGAACCATGGGGATTACCAATATTGCATCGTTTGCCGGAATGAAATCACGGGAGATCATCACCTATCGCAAATGCGACCTGTGCCGCAAACTGTTCGACTCTCCGGAAACGTTAGGAAGGCTGCGCGATGAGGTTTCACAATTAGAGGCCTGGCATCGGTAGTCTTTCAATTCATAGAAAAACATACAGCGTTCACATGGAAACCGACACTCGCCGTTCACCTTGGTTTGACGTTTGTATCAAAATGAGTCGGCTATTTACCTGGACTGGCACTCTATTTCATTGTGATAAATACCGGTGTGGCATATGCAATAATCTCAAAACATCACCACTCTTCTTAAAGAGAATATGATCGGGATTGGAGTATATTGTTTTTAATTTCATTATTTGCTTTTACAGCTATTATCGCCACGTTCACGCTTTTACCATTATGGCGTCATGAAGCGTGGTGGGTGCGTTCCCTTGACTTTCCGCGCTTGCAGCTTTTGGTAATCTCCTTGTTAATGATTTTGATAGAAACGGTTGTGCTTGATCTGCGGTGCCCCTCAACATGGGGCCTGCTCATCGTCTCTCTGCTATGTTTGGTCTATCATGCATGGTGGATTGCGCCTTACACGCAGCTGTTTCCAGTGGAAGTTAAATCTGCGCTCAGTAGGGATAGCAGCAGGACCGTCCGTATTATGACAGCTAACGTTTTAACCCCAAATCGCAATGCAGGGGCCCTGATTGAGCTGGTACGCGAGAATGCACCGCACATTCTTGTCACATTGGAATCCGATTCATGGTGGCAGGCTCAATTGGACGAGTTGAAGCCAGACTACCCCTACACAGTTCGGTGTCCACTTGATAATCTATATGGAATGCACGTTTACTCGACATTTCCGCTGACGAACAGCAAAATAGATTATTTGGTGGAGCCTGACATACCCTCTATCCACACATTGGTGAGCTTGCCATCAGGGGATAAAATTCGGATTCATTTCCTGCATCCAGCACCACCTAGCCCAACACAAAACTTAGAGTCATCGGAAAGAGATGCAGAGCTCATAATAGTGGCCAGAAGCGTTGCACAAGCAGACGTTCCGGTCATTGTAACCGGAGATCTGAATGATGTGGCTTGGTCCGAGACGACCCGACTGTTTAGAAAGATTAGCGGATTGCTCGACCCTCGTGTTGGGCGTGGCATGTTCAACACCTATCATGCCGGCTATTGGTTCTTGCGATGGCCTTTGGATCACCTGTTCCACAGCAACCACTTCACGCTCTCGTCTATTCGCCGTATAGGCGGCTTTGGCTCAGATCATTTTGCCCTTTTGACCGAATTGGTGTTCGAATCATGGCATGCCCTCAAGCAGAATGGCCTTGAAGCCGATTCGAGCGATTTAGATTGGGCGAAGGCCAAAGCCGGGAACCAAGGTGTCAGCAAAAACGATGTGCCTCAACCGTAAACGTGCAGGCCAACGGACGGCACCTGAACCGCATGCTCGCTTCGAATACCTATTAACGATGAACATGATATGTTCTCCTCGATGTCGGGTTTAATGGAATCTGGCGCTAAATTATCAATAATCCGAACAATTAAGGTTCGATCTTGACATATGCATCCTTATAAAAATAAAATTCGTTAATCGGTATCGTTTGATGCGAGATCTCACACTAAATCCCATTCGCAACGTTTTCTAATTAAACCTGACAAGCGCTTTTCCAACTCTGAGTCCTCTCTCGGCTGAAATGGCTATCTGTTCCGCCGGAACAGCAAGGTTACCAGCATAGTGTCAATGAACTGGCGATATTCTGTATCTTGAAAATATCCTATAGGTTGATTTACGATCTATTAACAGGGTTAACATCATGAAAAAACACCTATTTCATTATTTGGCGTTCTTCCTTTTAATCTACCTCAACACCTTTCCATCCGCATCTGCCATAGGCGAGGGGGCGGGCAGTATACCAGCAACGAATGCATTCAATATCGGAAAATCACATTATCAATCGAAAAATTTTAGTGATGCGCTGCCATTTATGCAACGGGCGGCAGAAGCAGGGCATACTGAAGCGATGGACTATCTGGGCTACATGTACAAAAAGGGTCTTGGGGTGCCTGTAAACTACAACGAATCGTTGAAGTGGTATCACATGGCAGGGAAATTGGGTTATTCGCCGGCAATGGTTAATGTCGGAGACTTTTACAGAGATGGTCTCGGAGTAAACCAAAATTATGATGAGGCCGTTGCCTGGTATCGGCGAGGATCAGAAGCGGGAGAACCGTGGGCAATGGGGGCGTTGGGCAGAATGTATGAGACAGGCAGAGGTGTTTCCAAAGATGATGTGATGGCGATACTCTGGTATCGAAAGGGTGCTGAAGGAGGGTACCCCTATGCAATGGCCGCCCTGGGTCGCATGTATCGGGATGGCAGGGGAACGGCTAAAGATCCTTCAAAAGCGCTGTATTGGCTTCAAAAAGGTGCCGAAGGAGGCGATACAAGAGCGATGGTCACCCTGGGATGCATGTATCGGGATGGTAAAGAAACAGCAAAGAATTATCAAAAAGCACTCTATTGGTTTCAGAAGGGTGCGAATGAAGGCAATTCAAGAGCGATGGCCTGCCTGGGATACATGTATGAAAAAGGAACCGGCATTCAAAGAGATGTAGGGAAAGCACATCAATGGTATCTCAAAGCGGCCGCCCACGGAGACACATGGGCTGAACAGCATATTAAAAATATACTGAAGCGGCCATAAGCCATAATGAAAAAATCACAGGAGTCATCTTATGCCATAGGAGAAAAGATATGAATATCAACTCTTTCTTTCGATTATTATCATCATGCAGCATCATCATTTTGATTGCATCCAATCCATGCTTTGCCGGTGAGCCCTTCAAAGCCACGCAAATGAAAGATGGGACTTACTTGTATGAATTTGAAGATGGCGTCAAATGCTACAAAAGGCCTGACTATACAACATCAATTTCTGCAGACGGCTCAATTGCAATCAAAAGTATTTTTTCATTGGGAGGGTCACTCAACCAGAATATCCAGAAATTAAGAGAAGCTAGTCCCAAAACACAGGAATTTGAGGCCATCGCGTTTGATCTCTGTTTCGAGTTTGGAATGGGCAGAATTTCCGCCGCCGAATATAAAAAACGAAAATCTGAATTGTGGGATGCTCAAAAGCAAATCATCTCTCCCGATGCTCAAAAAACAGATGCTGCTTCTTCAAGTCGAGAAATCCAGTCAGTACATCAAGAGTCCCATGGTAGCCAGAGTCCCAATGTTTCAGGTGTAAAAGGCAATGTCATTATCAAATCCAATGTCAATAACGATGAAAAAGAATAAGATTGAGCATTTTATCGTTTTGTCAGTCGTGCTCTTTTTTTTCAGCATGCCGGTATATGGGGAAACCATTGAACAGGTGACCTATGGGTGGTGCAGTCCCAATATCGCAAATGTCACAGGAGACGTCAGTATTATTTGTGTTGGCGTAGCGCCCAAAGCACTTCAAAAACTCAATGAAAATTTGAATCAGCTGAGAGCCAAGTATGATACGGCTATCGAAGAATTGGTAGCCAAGGCAGATAGATGGACACGCCATTACAATGAGCTGCGTGAAATGCCCCTTCATACAGCCAACCGTCCCAAAGAATTAGAAGAAATTGATCATTACATTCTGGACGGGGAATTGGACAAAGCCCTCGCAGGCATCAACGAAAAAATGGCGCAACGACATAAAGAGTCGGGCTATCTTGCAGAATTGTATTACATGCGCGGCAATGTTCATTTCTTGAATTTGACCTTCGAAAAAGCGATCGCCCAATTTGAGCTCGCGTACGAACTTTATCCATCCAATCCCAAATATTTATTCGCATACACCGATACACTAATTCAAAACGGGCAGGAGTTAAAAGCTGAAACCGAATTGAACAAGATGTTGCCTCATTTGCGTAAGCTTTCTACCAGCGGTTCGGTGGAAGATCATATTTGGATATTTCGGGCGATGGATCTTCTTGGTCTGATCTACGTCAATCGCAGTGACCACGCGAACCTCGAAAGGATCAGTCGGGAAACATTCGATGTTCTCAATGATATGGCAAACGCTCCTACAGCCGATCAGCAGTATGAAACCTCCGGTGTGATCAGCACAATCACCTTTTCATTAGGCAGGAATCACCTCACGGTTGGCAAACTCGATGCAGCTGAAAAATTTTTAGGATCAGCTTTCGGTTTTTCACTATATGCTTGTGAAAAATTGAATGCCTCGTATTGTATCACAGCAGCTATGTCAGCCACCTTAAGTGCCGTATGCGATATGCGGAAGAAAAATTATGATAGAGCCATCAAACGATTCCAGCTCGCATTGGATACAATGGCTATGATGAATATAGATACATCCGTTAAAAATGAATTTAAGGTAGGGACACTCATCCAGAAGGCGGATTGTCACCTGTTTGTCGGCGAAAAAAAGGCGGCCAGAGATTGCTGGCTTGCCACCCTCAATATATATAATTCTGGCCAAGTATTCGGGGACAGCCATAAAGCGTATATTGCCCATGCATACACGAAGCTCGGTGAATTCTTGTCTATTGAAGGGAAACGTCCAGAAGCAGAAAGCCACTTCCAAAAAGCTTTATCGCTGACGTCAAATTCTGCAGTAACAGCGGCGGAGACGGAAAAAGCCTTGGCGATGATTAATTTAGGGAGTCTGTACGCTATCCAGCAAAAATTTGCCAATGCACTTTCCTATTGCGATCAAGCGATTACCATTTTCAGGAAGCACTGGCTATCAGCTCCAGATGATTGTAAGGATTTTTATGCCCGCAGCCTGTTTGTTTCAGGAAACACATACCTTTTAATTGGTAACAAAAACAAAGGTTGCGATAATCTATCCAAGGTCTACGCTGTAGCACCTGACGGGAAGTGGAGTAATCTCACCACAAAAGTGTTTTCAACCAGCTGCCAGTAGTGGAGAACCTTCAGTGCATCCTGAAAAATGGGGGGGATCGAGATTAAAACCGTAAATTGATCTATGATACGGTTCGAACCGGGCAATCGCATCTGCTGAAATGATATACACACCCCACAAAAGCCACCTTAGTAAGGCAGTGTCTTTGTAAGCGCTTGGACAAACAATCAGCCGCTATATCGATTAAGACCAGGTCGAATCTTGACTCATTCCAATATTCAGAATAGATCAAGGGCAGACCTGACCATTTAGGACAGGCCAAAGAGATCATTTTCGGACTGGACCGGACCGGCGTCCGGCGGCACAAGCTTTTCCACCGGCAAGCCGCTGCTCTATTTCGATGATATGGCAGCGCACGTGAAGGTGTGCGGACAACTTAGCATTTATGCGCGTGCAGTGACCAACAGTTTCTGGGCCAAAACCGCCGGGGCATCCGACCACCTGGTTTCTGAGATGAGGCGTCACAATTAGAAGCCTGGTGCCGATAGTACTTCTGTTCATGGTAATAGCTACACTGATAACATGAACTAACATAGTCGAATTTCACCACTGCTTGACGGTTGAACTAAAATGAGTTGCCCACGCGGTCCGCAACATCTCCGAAATATACCGTGCGGCGTCGAATACACCAGCTGGAATGGGAAAATAGTGAAGAGACCCCATTGGCATCCCACGCTTGGCTCTATAGCGTATTGGTCATAATGCACGAATCAATGGTCACGGTCCGGGTGACCTTCGGCAAATAAATCGAACTGGCGCGACAAGGAAAAACGTGAATGGAAGAACCCATCGGCAAATTCGTTCCTGTGGTTGAAAAGCTCAAAAAACTGAATCGCGTTGCCGGCGCCGGGGACCGTTTGGCTATCCTGGTGAATGCGGACCCCGACGCCCTTGCCTGTGCCATGGCTCTCAAGCGCCTGTACTGGCGCAAAGTCAGACCGGTGCGCATATTCCGCATCAATCGTATCGATCGTGCTGACAATCTGGCATTCGTCAAACTGCTCAACATCCGTCACAGTCACATCCGCGCACTCAAAAAATCTGAGTTTAACAAGTGGGCATTGGTCGATTCACAGCCGTCCCACGACGAACAATTCGCAGGGATCAATTTTGACGTGATCATCGATCACCATCCTCGCACCGCCGGCCTTAAAGCAAACTTCATCGACATCAAGGAGGACTACGGTGCTGCAGCGACCCTGATGACCGAATATATCAGAGCCGCCAAAATCAAACCCTCACCGCGGCTGGCAACGGCTCTATTCTATGCCATTAAAACCGACACGGATAATTTTGTTCGACCGACGATGGACAGGGATATGATCGCATTTCGCTATCTATACGACTATGCCAACATGAATATCATCAAAAAAATAGAATCTTCTGAAATCACTAGAGCGATGCTCTCCCGGTTTCAGCAAGCCATGCAGAAGGTTCAGTTTGTCAACCAGATCGCCGTCGTTCACATGGGAGTGGTGAACAAACCCGATACGCTGGTTCAAATAGCTGACTTTTTTCTTAAAATTGCTGAAGCGACATGGAGTATCGTTTCAGGAATATCCGGAAATCGATTGATTGTCGTCTTCCGCAATGCCGGCTTCAGGCGCAATGCCGGAAAAATGGCCCGTGATCTGTTCGGCGACGTGGGATCTGCCGGCGGTCACAAGGCCTCTGCAAGAGCTGAAATTCCCTTGAAAAACATCGCCTGCGGATCGGGAGATGATGACCACTGCCGGCAATATGTCATGCATCGGATCAGGAAGGCATCAAAGGGCATCAATTGACGCCCTGGTTAAACATAATTCCGCCGCCTGGTATGGGGGCAGGCTGGCTGTAGATTTGGTATTACTTTAAAATTTCAAAGTAAAAACGCTTTCGGCGCTGGGGCATATTGCAACCCGCCCAACAACCCCATTTGGAGAAGCCGAAGGAGGCAATTTTTGCACTATAAAGGTCCCATCTACCGATCGGCCAAGTGAAGCTGACAGCCTGTTGATTCAGGCGACGGTAGGTTGCCCCTAACAACAGATGCACTTTTTGCCTGATGTTATAAAAAAGGGCCCACGGTCCTAAGTCCGCCTGGTGCGTGACATTTGTCCGGACATCGACATTGTACCCGACTTTGTGCGCTTAAGAACCCTGGTTCTAAGTATCAACACTTCATTAATTTACCAGATCAACGAAGAATCACAAATTTTCTCCAGTAACAAGGGGAGCCTCAATGATAAACAAACCGACAATAACGCAGATCTTGTTTGCAACAGATTTGTCTGAAAATGCCAACTGCGCTTTTGGCTATGCGACGAGCATGGCTGATGCATATGGTGCATCAGTAACCGTTCTGCATGTGCTTGAAAAAATACCGCCTAAAGCAGAATTGATGCTTGCTCTTTTATTAGAATACCGGGATGTGGATGAATTAAGACAAAAGAATCAGACAGATCTCATCAAACACATTCAAACTCGCATCGAACGATTTTGCTCAGAAGCTGTTGATCAAATCCCTGAGTGTCGAATTATACTTCAAAAAATAATCGTCGAGCCGGGCAAGGCTGCGGATCGTATTATCCATCACACTGCGACAGGCGTCTATGATGCATTGGTCATAGGCAGTCGAGGACACAGCCCTATCCAAGAGGCTTTATTAGGCGGCACAGCTCATAAAGTATTGCATAGATGCCGTGTACCTGTATTCGTTGTTCCCTTATTGAACGAGTAGGAAATTGGTTGTTTTTTTGATTTCTTAGTGGAAAACCCGACTGAGATGATTGTGGTTGAGCTGTGGGACTACTGCTCAACCCATTAGACTATCTGGCAATCATAGCCCGCATCATATCACCAGCGTTCTCGGCATGATCTGCGGTGGAACCGATTGTCTCTGTCAAGCGTACGAGGTGAAAAACGGTAATCGGGTCTGTGGAAAAATGGAAAATTTTCCTCTTAATCGTATCTTCGAGTATGTCCGCTTCATGTTCCATTTCACGCAGGTTCACGATGATCTTTTTTACTAACGCACGCTGCTTTTGATTATAGGTTTGAAAATACTTTTGCGCTTCGCCGATCATGTTGCCGAGCTCTTCAATAGGATCGATAACGGCATTCACCAACAGAAAAAAATCTTTTTCCAATTCGACGGGAATACCCGTTTCCGATCGATATGAAATCCAGTCCAGTGCGTCTTCCATCGCATCCATAACACCGTCTTGCTCCCTCAGGTATCGGAAGAGCTGGAATTTGCTGACCGGCATCAATGTACCCACGGGCAGATGGCCTCGGATGCGGCGTTTGATGGCATCGGCTTCGCTCTCCAGACGTGTGACATCTTTTCTGAATGCTTCGAAGGTCTGGCATCTGTGCGAAATATAGCACTCTATGGCCTGCTGAAAAGCCCATGCGCACTCTTTGGTTTTTAAGGCGTGTTCCATTATACCCTCAAAGGGAGAGGTCAGAAACATACTCAATAAAGGGATACGCATTGGACCTCCTTACTGCCAGATTAATCTCAATATATAAATAATCAGCATGCTGGTTATAGCGGCCGCCGGTAAGGTAAGAACTCAGTATATCATGATTTGAAAAACAATTCTAAAATTTAACGCCTCTATGCCCCTGGCCAATCCAAACCCCATCACACCACCCACTGCCGCATGGGTTGTCGATACGGGCAGCCCCAATTTAGAATCAAGAAGCACTGCCGACAAACCCAGGAGATCATCGTAATGAAGCAGCCAAAGCATCGTTGGCACCGATGTTCCAGGACATGTAAAAATCAAAAACGTAACCGATTACCAGGATTATGTATTCACTGGGCATTAGCTCAGATGATTCTCCTATAGCGATTCATTACGGATCAGAGGCCGGCATGCACTGCTCAAAAGCGCCCAAAGGGAAAGTGTACGGCTTTGATACCACGCGAAAATTACATTGCAGAGAAAAATAAAGGCGAATCAGAGAAACGAATATGTTCAATGCCACATGGTCGTTGGGGTGTAGCTGATCGTATTGATGGGAAGGTCTTGATCACATACCAATACCGCATTTTCGACGCATAATATACCCTTTGCCACTAGCACCCGCTCCAAACCCCTTTTATCACTTTAACAATTTACTTACTCAGCTTTCAGGTTTCAGAATTACCACCTCCATTTCATCGGAAAGCGCTTGCGTGAATGATTCGGCATCCGTTTCATCGCCGACAATTGCTCCGTAATGCATTGGAATAACGGCGCGGGGCCTGATGGCACGGGCCGCCTTTACTGCCTCATCGGCTGTCATGACATAGGTTCCGGACACCGGCAGCAAAGCAACGTCAACCGGTAGATCCTTCATTTCGGGGATAAAGTCTGTGTCACCCGCATGGTAAACACGCACCCCGTCAATTTCGACGATAAAGCCCAGCCACCCTTTCTCCTTGGGATGAAACTGTTTGTCGATATTATAGGCCGGAACGGTCGTCACTTTTACCTCTCCGATCGTCATCACTTCACCCGGTGTGACCACCCTCACGTCTCCTGTAAGTTTTTCCGCGGAATCCTTCTCCGTGATGATGATGGTATTGTCCTTCTGAATGCGCGCGATATCATCCGGTGAGCAGTGATCAAAATGTTCGTGACTGACCAGAATGATATCCGCTTTTCGGGTTGACGCGATCTTAAATGGATCGAAATAGATGGTTTTGCTGCCGTCAATCCGAAATCCGTCATGCCCCAGCCAGACAACTTTTTTTAAAAATTCATTTAAATCCATGTATTCTCCTCCCTATGGTATATCCCGGCACCGTAAAGCGGTAGACTTTCCTTTGCTTGCATCGGGAAATGGTTTACCCCGATCTTCTTGCCTTCTTGATATCGTCCAAATACATCTGAATAATCGGGCTCATTTCCGGAGGATGCCAATGGGTCTCTTTTGGATCTTTCGGCCAGGTGAATGGCAAATGGCATACTTCGCCCGGTCTCGAAGCCTGCTCTAAACAAGAGAGTGTTGCCCGAAGCACTTCACGTTGACCGTCTCTATCATTAACCTGTCCGACGGGCCTGCCGTATGGGTACTCGATAGCTGCAGACCGAGGTATCCCGACAGCCCTATTGAAATCGTGGGTCGGTGTCAGCACGATCGTAGAAAAACCGGCTTTTTCCATGTCTCTTGCAGCCAATCCCACGGATTGGCAACAAAACGGTCAAGCTGGCGTCAGCAGCACCGCATCGACGCTTTCCGACTTCATTTTTTCGATCATCGGAGCAATAGCGGTCTTCAAAAAGTCTGTTTTTTGCCATTGAAATCCATAAAATGAATAGGCAGTCGATGCCAACCTGCCGATAACGCCTTCATTGCTCATCTCTTCCATGCTTGCCAAAGGCAGCATCACATTGATATCAGCAAGAATATGTGCGGTATTGATGTGGAGATGATTGACATCGATGTCTGAGGCTATGGTTTCTTTTGGAATACTTCGATAGGAGGGATCACCCCACGTGGGTTCCACCTTTTCCCTTTCTGTATCGAAAGGAGGTTCCGATTTTAAGCTGATACCTGCGCTGGTGACCAAAGCGAGGGTAGCCTCGTTCAACGGTTTGGACAGTGGTGTCCAAGGAGTGTCTCCATCATATTCCCCAGAAGGAATCGTAGATCGAATCCAGGCGCTTAAGCCTGGAGGAAGAAATCGAAATCCGTCAACGATCTTCTCTGATTGATTCATATCGTCCATCCTTTCTTTGGGCTCAATGCATTATCACTCTTTTTAGAATACCCGTTTCAGATATCCTGAAAAGCCTGCAATATCATGATACCCTATCATAGCGCAGGTTCGATTTGGCGTTTGATTCCCATGCGGAATCAGTGCAGGATTTCAAAAAAGGATCTTCTTTTCAAAATGCCCACGAAATTGGCCACGATACTGGCGGTGGTCCCCCAGATCAATTCGCCCCGAACGTGGAATTCCGGAAAATAGTGTTCTTCAGACAGTGTTCCGTAATTCCAATCGGCCGTTGAATCGTCCGGCAAAAATGATGCGAGCGGCACTTCGATGATTTTTTCCACCTCATTCGCATTGATTTTAAACGGATATGGGAACGGTATCGTACCAACAAAAGGATAGATGGCAAACGGCGGGGCGTAGGTCATGGCGTCGTCAAGCGGCCCGAGCACAGAAACATCCTGGGACTCAAGGCCGATTTCCTCCCACGACTCCCTCAGGGCCGTATGTTTGGGGCTTTGATCCCGGCTATCGACAACACCGCCGGGAAACGACACATGACCTCTGTGATACCCGACGTGCGACGCCCTTTTGGTGAAAAGAAGCGTGGCTTCTCCATCTTTGAGAAAGATGGGCACCAAAACGGCTGCGGGCCTTGAGATGGCCCTGATCCGGGGCATGGTTTTAATGCTACGATTGGAAAGCGCCTCTGCGATCCGTTCAAAAAAACCATTATATTCCATTGCCATTTGGAGAACACCTATACCTATTTATAAATTAAGCAAAAGGAGAAAAAAATTGCATCGAGTTGATCTGCTCCAGGCAATATTGAGCCTGCTCATAGCTGCGACCAGCACTATTCTAATTTCCCCAAGATACAAATCACCCAATCGTCTTGCAAGCTAAGGTTATCAAGAAAGGGCTTCTCCAAAGTGTTTTAGGATATAATAGTGCTATATGCTATTCAGTATGCAACCATTTACCCTAAGAAATCATGCACTAAACAACGCTGAGCTTAAGTGGTGTCCATTTTGAAATAAGGGAATCACGGCTGCTCAGTGGCAGTCTCAACCTACCACCACACCATGTCATCAATATAACATATTGAAATTGTGTATAAATATAAATACCACCTGATTATTGCGTGCCCCTTAAACTATCGGTGAATTTGACATAATTCAGGAGCAGACTATAAATTTTAGAGAATCGCAATTCGGGAGGGCCTTATGAAATGGAAATTTAGTATCGGTCGTTATTCAGGTATAAAGGTCTATGTTCACGCAACCTTTTTTCTTCTGCTTTTGTGGGTTGCATACGCTCACTGGACGCAGGGAAATGGTTTAAGCGGCGCTGCAATCGGTGTCGTGTTTATGCTTTCGATCTTCCTATGCGTTGTCCTTCACGAGTTTGGGCATGCCCTTGCAGCAAGAACGTTCGGCATTGATACACGCGATATCATTCTGCTTCCCATAGGCGGCGTTGCCCGGCTTGAGAGGATGCCCCGAGAACCTGTCCAGGAAATATATGTGGCCCTTGCCGGTCCGGCAGTGAACCTGGTCATTGCCGGCTTTCTATTCCTTGTTCTCATAATGACCAATACCCTGGCTCCCATGAGCGACCTTACGGTGTCTTCCGGCCCATTTGTTGAACGCCTGATGATGGTCAATATTTTTCTTCTCATTTTCAATATGATTCCAGCGTTTCCCATGGATGGGGGTCGGGTTCTTCGCGCCAGCCTCGCCATGCGTGGTGACTATGTCCAGGCAACACAAAGAGCGGCTCGGATCGGCCAGGGGATAGCGATTCTGTTCGGGCTTGCAGGGCTGATGATCGGAAATCCTTTTCTGGTCTTCATTGCCTTTTTCGTTTGGATCGGAGCAGTGCAGGAGGCCAGCATGTCCAAGATGAACACGGCAGTCAAAGGAATACCGGTGAGCCATGCGATGCTGACCGATTTTAAGTTTCTTGAATACGATGACAATCTGGGTAGGGCTGTTGAATTGACCATTGCCGGTTCTCAAAACGATTTCCCCGTGGTGAAAAATGGCACCGTGGTCGGTGTGGTTACGCAGGAAAATCTGCTTTCAAGCCTGCAGAACCTCGGGAAAGAGGCCTCTGTGGCCGATGTGATACAGCAATCTTTCACAATTGCGGATGCTGATGAGATGCTTGAGGGCGCCTTGCAAAAACTCTCCCGCTGTCAGTGCCACATGCTGCCGGTGCTCCGGGATGGCCAGTTGGTCGGCTTACTGACCAAGGACAATATTAGTGAATTCGTGCGCATTCAAGCGGCACTGAAAAGAGAGCAATCTTATCCGGACCTGCCCAATTGACATTTTTTGCTTTGCTACTGATTTAAGATAAGAAGGATATGAGTGCTTGAAAACAATTAGCGGATCGGGGCGCTGCATATAAGGAGTAGATTGATGGTAAAGCGAATTCTAATAGGCTTAGGTGGAACACCTTTCACGGCCGTGGCCGTCGAACGAGCGGTGGAACTGGCAGCACGGCATAAGGCTCGCATGAAAGCCGTCACCGTCGTAGATCCTGATCAAATTTGCAGCCTGGGGCCTGTCCCTGCCGGTGCAGGCGGTTATGCTAAGCGAATGTGCGATAATCGTATCGAAGTGACCAAAAGCCAAATCGAAGAATCAATTGCAATCCTTGAGAAGCGCTGTGAGCAGTCCGATGTTCACCTGAGCATCGAAAGAGAGATCGGAGACCCATTCACCCTGATCATTGGCCACGCCCGCTATCATGACCTGACCATATTCGGCCTTCGCAGTATTTTTGATTACCAGCTGGTCACCGAGCCAAAAAAAGATCTCTATCGGCTTCTGTCGAATGGCGTGCGGCCAATCATTGCCGTTTCCAAGAAATTCCGCCAAATCAAAAAGGTGATGATCGCCTACAATGGCTCCATGGAGTCGGCCAATGCGATGCAGCATTTCGTAGGTTTAAACTTATGGCCCGATACAACCTTGGATATCGTTCACATCGGTGAGCCGCAACAACCACCGTTGAGCCTGGTAGAAGATGCAGCTGCCTATTGCGCTGACCATGGATATCGCGTAAAAACCCATGTACGATCTGGCAAAGTCGCGGAGCAATTGCTGCCTGCAGCGCGACAAATCGATGCCGATATGATTGTCATGGGAAGGAGTACGCGAAGCCTCCTGGGCCGTCGCGTTCTGGGAGACATTGTAGAGAACACGCTGACCAGCACCGACCTTCCCCTCTTTCTATCGCAATAATTCGCAAATCGAACAAAATGGCCGCCATGCAAACGAAAAACAATCACCATTCGCATTCGACCTTTTGGCCTGGTCGTCTGTCTGCATCGCTGCCTCTGTCGTTGTTTATCTGGTTTGCGCTGCAAGTTCCGATAATACAAGACGGGGGGCAACTGGCGGTCCGGATAAACTGGGTGCCCAGCATGGCCATCGAGTTCGACTTTCTTCTGGACGGCCTCAGCCTGTTGTTCGCGCTGATCATCACCGGGATCGGCACCCTTGTTTGCGTCTATGCGGACGGTTACATGCAAGGGAGCCAATCGATCCGGAGATTTTATGGATACCTGCACGCTTTCCTGTTGTCCATGCTGGGACTTATCCTGAGTAATCATCTGCTTGTGTTGTTTGTTTTCTGGGAGTTGACAACGCTTTTTTCCTTCTTGCTGGTCGGATTCGATCACACAGCCAAAGTTGCACGCAACGGCGCACGGCAGGCGCTGCTGGTCACCGGCGGCGGCGGGCTTGCCTTGCTCGTAGGTATTCTTTTGATGCAACAGGCGACCGGCACCTACACCGTGTCTGAATTATCGGGATACACCGACAAGCTTCGTGATCATCGACTATATCTGCCGCTGCTCGCCTGCATGCTGGCAGGCGCTTTTACCAAGTCGGCCCAGTTCCCGTTCCACTTCTGGCTGCCCGATGCCATGAGCGCCCCCACACCTATCAGCGCATTTCTCCATTCCGCGACCATGGTCAAAGCCGGCATCTACCTTTTGGCGCGGATGCATCCGATATTGGGGGGTACGACTGCATGGATGACCACTTTAGTGGTTGTCGGCGCTGTTACGGCGGTATGGGGCGCGATCGTTTCCCTGGCTCAAACCGATTTAAAGCGGATGCTGGCCCATACCACGATTATGGCGCTTGGAATCATCACCATGTTTCTCGGCGGGCAGACGACGCCGGCCCTGACAGCGGCGATCACCTTCCTCCTGGTGCATGCCCTGTACAAGTCGTCACTTTTCATGGTGGTCGGCGCCATTGACCACCAGACCGGTACACGCAAATTGGATGAGATCGGGGGAATCGGCAAAACGATGCCTTTCACGGCCGCTGCAGCTCTCATGGCCGCCTTGTCCATGGCGGGATTTCCGCTATTTCTCGGTTTTATCGGTAAGGAGATCATGTACAAGGGAGCGCTAACCGAAGATGTTTATCCCGTCCTGGCCACTACCGCCGCGCTGGTATCCAATGCCCTGATGGTTGCTGTGGCCGCAGCTATAGTCATCCGACCGTTTTGGGGAAAGCAGGGCAGCGTTCGCCCCCAAAGGGAAACCCCTTGGCAGATGTGGTTAGGCCCTCTGCTGATTGGTATGGTGAGCTTAGGGTTCGGCATGATACCCGATTGGGTCGCCCATTGGCTGGTCGAACCGGCGGTTCTGGCTTTTCATGCAACCAGAGAAGAAATTACGCTACAACTGTTTCACGGAATCAACGAGCCGCTGCTGCTCAGCATGCTCACACTCGCTCTGGGTTCGGTCGTCTATCTTGGCCGGCGCTGGCTGCGCCGCACTATTAAGCACATGATTGGGCTGCTTCCCATAACGATGCAGGCGGCATACGAGCGACTTCTCGACATCACAATAGCGACTGCCAAATGGCAGACAAAGGTGCTGCAGAGCGGATCACTCTGGCAATACCTGATCATCATCATTGGCGTGACGCTGCTCACCGTGGGTCGTGCCCTCCTGGTCTCGGGAGAGCTTCGACTGATCCGCATCGACCCAGAGATCTCCGTCTGGCTGACACTTCTGCTCCTGGCCATGATGGTATCGATCGGTATCGTCGTCCTGGCGCGATCCCGCCTGCAGGCGATTTGCGGTCTCGGGGTAATCGGTGCCGGCATGGCAATCATTTTTCTCGCTTTCGGCGCCCCCGACGTTGGATTGACCCAGGTGCTGGTCGAGACGTTGACGCTGATTTTCGCGGCGATCGTTCTTTTACGCCTTCCCCCGCTGCAGCGAAATCAGCAGCGCAGTGTCGTCCGCAACGGACTGAGCATATTGGTGGCCGTTGCAGGAGGCGCCATTGTGACCGGTCTACTGCTGGCAGTCAACCAGTATGAAATGGATCGCACCGTTACTGCCTTTTACGAACAGGCCAGTTACCTGAAAGCGCACGGCCGCAATATTGTCAATGTGATTCTAGTTGATTTTCGCAGTCTGGACACCATGGGTGAAATCATCGTGGTAGCCGCCTCGGCACTTGCGGCATTGGCATTGATTCGGAAAGGAAGGATGGCACGATGAGATCGGTAATTTTAAAGGCGGCGACACGGCTTCTGAGCGGGCTGGTTCTGGTCCTCTCCATCTATATGCTCTGGCGGGGGCATCACGAGCCGGGGGGAGGATTCATCGCTGCCCTGGTGGCGGCAACCGCATTCGCCCTGATGGGCCTGTCGGAGGGGCCGGCTGCAGTGCGCAACGGGCTTCGAATCCGACCGCAGTACCTGATGGCTGCAGGCATGCTCCTATCCATGAGCGCTGGAGGTATCGGCATGATTTACCAACAACCCTTTCTCACGGGCCTATGGTGGCCCTCACACAGCGCCTTGGCGGGCACCCCGCTACTCTTCGACATAGGCGTATTTCTTGTAGTGCTGGGGGCCATCTTGACTGTTTTACTGGCATTGGAGGAGAGCTGACATGGAGGGTGTGCTGGCCATTCTCAGCGGCAGCCTGGTTGCCGGGGGTGTCTATCTCGTGCTCAGTCAAAACTTGGTCCGCATGATTTTCGGACTGATCATGTTGAGCAACGCCGTCAATCTTGCCATCTTTACGGCGGGCCGACTGGCGCATCGTAAACCGGCATTGATCTCAACAAACCACGTCGTTCCAGAAACCAGCGTGGCCAATGCCTTACCGCAGGCCCTGATACTAACGGCGATTGTTATCGGTTTCGCCCTGCTGGTGTTCATGTTCGTTCTCTTCTACCGCAGTTATGAAACCCTGGGCACCGTGGATACGCGATTGATGCCCGAGGATGAGATGCCCGTGGATTCAGACCATGACATGGAGGCGGCCCAAAAGGAGACGCTGCCATGAGCAATGCCATGGTGTATCCACTTCTCGTGCCGTTTGGAACGGCTGCGCTGAGTTTATTGCTCTGGCGAAAGCCTGCCATGCAGCAAATCGTCTCCCTCACCGGTGCGGTCGCTCACCTGGCCGCAAGCGCCATGCTGCTTTCGGTAGTGATCAACGACGGCATTCAGGTCCTGTACGTGGGCAACTGGCCGGCGCCGTATGGAATTTCTCTGGTAGCCGACCATTTGAGTGTGCTGATGCTGGTGGTTACTGGTATTCTGGGAACGGCCACGGCCGTTTATGCCCGGGGGGAGTTGGATGCCAGTATGCGCGCCAAGGGATTCCACACCCTGTTCCATATTCTGGTCGGTGGTCTCAGCGGCGCCTTTTTAACCGGAGACCTATTTAATCTCTACGTCTGGTTTGAAGTCATGCTAATGGCTTCCTTCGGTCTTCTGATGTGGGGTCAGCGTCGCAGACAATTCAGCGGTGCGATTCGCTATGTGGTCATCAATCTGCTGGCGACCCTGCTGTTCCTGTTGGGACTGGCCCTGCTATACGGCCTGACAGGTACGCTAAACATGGCCCACCTGCATCAGAAAATCGCAACCCACGAAGCAAAAGGGCTGGTGACGGCAATTGCCTTTATCTTCATGGCGGCATTTGGCATCAAAGCCGGTTTGTTCCCGCTCTTCTCCTGGTTGCCCGCATCCTATCATACGCCGCCCTTTGCCATATCGGCCTTTTTCGCCGGCATGCTGACCAAGGTAGGCGTATATGCGCTTATTCGGACTTTTACCCTGGTCTTTCATCACGATATCGCCACCACCCACAGCGTGCTCCTGGTCGTCGCCTGCTTGACCATGGTGACCGGAGTGTTGGGCGCGGCGGCCCAGAACGAATTCAGACGCATCCTCTCGTTTCACATCATCAGTCAGGTTGGCTACATGCTGCTTGGACTGGCGCTATGGACGCCCCTGGCGATGGCCGGAGCTGTTTTCTACCTGGTCCATCATATGATCGTCAAAGCCAACCTTTTTCTGATCAGCGGTCTTGGTCACGACCTTAACGGCACCACAAACCTGGACCGCATGGGCGGCATCTACAGTAAAAAGCCACTTGTGGCAGCCCTTTTCTTCGTACCGGCATTCTCCCTGGCCGGCTTTCCGCCACTGTCGGGTTTCTGGGCTAAACTCCTGTTGATTCAAGCCAGTTTGCAGATTCAAGATTACATCGTGGCCGCGATAGCCGTGATTGTGGGCATGCTGACCATATTTTCAATGGTGAAGATATGGATAGGCGCTTTCTGGAAGCCACTTCCGACGACCGGCACTGGCAGGCCAAGCCAATCCCTTTCCGGTTGGAAGCTCGCACCGGTCTGTGCACTCGGTTTGATCACCGTACTCATCGGCATCGGCGCTGAACCCGTCTTTCAATTGGCCGCTACGGCAGCCAGGGAATTAATGGCTCCTGAAATTTACGTACAGGCTGTGTTAGCGGGGGGTGGCCCATGAACCTCTTCTTCATAAATATACTGCTGTCGGTTGGATTCATGATCGCTTTGGAGTCGTTTAGGCTCAGTACCCTTATGATTGGTCTGATCGTCGGATATGGCGCATTATGGTTAACGCGGCCACTGTATGGCGATAGCCGCTATTTCCGTCGTGTGCCCAATATCATTCGTCTCTGCGTTTTTTTTACCAAAGCCTTGTTTGTCTCAAACCTGCGGGTGCTATGGGATGTGGTGACCCCACAGCATATCAGCCGACCCGGAATCATTCGCCTTCCACTGGATGCCCGCACGGACCTTGAAATCATGCTGGTGGCCAACCTGATCTCACTTACCCCGGGGACACTGAGTATCGACCTGTCCGAGGACCGTTGCACGCTTTACGTTCATGTCATGTTCCTGGACGATGTCGAACAGATCCGTAGGGAACTCAAACAAGGCCTTGAACGCCGGGTGCTGGAGGTGATGCGATGATGGCTATCGAATCGGTAGTAGTAACAGCCACCGCACGAATAGGACTATCTATCTTGGCGCTGAGCATGGTGCTGGTGCTCTATAGAATCATACGCGGCCCGAAAAACGCCGATCGCATTATAGCCCTTGATCTTCTATCCGTGATAGTGGTGGCCCTGTTGGCCCTCTATGCAATTTTCTCAGGAGATGCGGTCTTTTTAGACGTCGTTATCGCCTATGCGTTGGTGGCATTCTTAGGTACTGTGGCTTTTGCCCGCTATATTATGCGGGCGGCAGAAAACGCGGCTAAAAATTCAATTCATTCGCCAAAAGGAGAAGACCATGATTGATTGGCTTATCGCAGCCTTGATGCTGTCGGGCTGTGTCTTCTGCCTCGTGGCGGCAGTAGGCCTCATTCGTCTTCCGGACACGCTGATCCGCATGCACGCCGCCACCAAGGCCGGAACCTTAGGCGCTGGTTTGATTCTGGCTTCAGTGGCTGTTTTCTTTGCCGACGCGGGTACGGTATTCAGAGCACTGCTTGCGTTGGTTTTTCTCTACATGACAGCGCCGGTGGCAGCTCACTTGATTGGCCGGGCCGCTTACCGATCAGGAATCCAACTCTCTTCCCGGACGGTGATAGACCAACTCAATATCGATATGAGAGGAAAAAACAATAGAATCCGTGATGATGAACGAATCAGCACTTCGAATTCAAGGATTGAGTCTTGACCACCATAACTATTCCATCTAATTTATAAATATCGACACTCGCTAAAGCATCCTTCTTCGTCATATTGTTGCGTACAAACAGATATCGTATATCTGAACCTTTGGCTCATAGATCATCTGGATAGATCATCTGGTTTGAGAATAGTTTCCATTTTTTTAGGAATAGGCCTTTATTTCGTTAAAGCGTCTGGTGGTTCGTAACCAATCTGAATTCAAACCGAAGGAGGCACCGCATGAGTCTTCCTGACCGAAACAATCCCTATTCGTTTGAAAATTTTCTCAACACACTTCACAGATTCGACTTTTACACAGATGATCCGTTTTTACAAAAAACCCTTACGCATTTCGCAAGCGAGGAATTTACCGAACTGGATCTAAAGTTGCGCACATTTTCACCCAAGGTTTCCTTTCGGTGGAGCCGCTTGGCTGATACCGGTGGTAAACCCAATAAGCTGCCATACATAGAACATTACAATGCATTCAACCAAAGGATCGACAGAATTGTTCGTGCAACTGAAACGCTGCAATTGGAGAAGGAAATTTTCAGCGAAGGCTTATTTTCATCCAAGGTCACAGCCTGGGAGAGTCTGGCCAAACGATACTTGCTGTTCCAGTTAGGTGAGTTTGGCGTGATGTGCCCGATTACATGTACGGAAGGGCTGGTCGCGCTGATCCAACAATTTCCGGAAGACCACACCCCGGAAGTCAAAGCCATATTGAAACACTGCACGGAGGGTGTTAACGGTGAATTCGGTATCGGCGCCCAATTTATGTCAGAGATACAAGGTGGATCTGACATCCCTTCCAATCTTTTAGAGGCCGTTGCTGACAATGGCCACTATCGACTATACGGTTCTAAATTCTTCACATCGGCTGTACACGCAGACTACGCCGTCGTCACAGCGAAAGTTTCAGGAAGTGAAGATACCGGCACCTTCATCGTTCCATCATGGATGCCTGGGTACAAGGAAAAGGAAATTCGCAATAACTTCCGCATCAACCGTATTAAGTGGAAGATGGGGACCTGTGAAGTGCCAACAGCAGAGTTGGAATACGACGGTGCCGTTTGCTACGCCATTGGTCCAACGGACCGCGGTGTTGCCAACGCGGTTGGCATTGTTTTGAGCCTGTCGCGCATTGGCATCGGGATCTCCAGTGCCGCTGAAATTACCAGGGCTGCCCGTGAAGCCCAGCTCTATGCTGAATTCCGGGACGTCTTTGGGATAAAAATCGGTCAGTGGGCCTTGGCCAACCAGCAAGTGCGCGATCTGGTCCACGAGGCGCAACGCTGCCTTGCAGGGGTATGCAAAATTTTCGCTTTGTTCCAGGAACTGGGGGGGCGTTTGCAACCGGGTTTGGCCTCGGATGAGGCGTTGGAGAGAAGACGCAGGCGCTTTCTGCTCAGGGAGCTCATCATTATGCAAAAGCTGGTCACTGCATCTGACGCTGTGGAGGCTCTTCGCAAGGGCATCAGTATTTTCGGTGGTCACGGTGTAATCGAAGACTTCTGTTCCCTTCCTCGAATTTTCCGAGACGCTGCGGTGAATGAGCTCTGGGAAGGACCCCGCAACGTGCTTTTAATGCAGATATTCCGAGACATGTCGAGAGCAGCCGAGTTCTATCCTCCCGATGCTTTTTTGAATGATCTGCTATCGGGTGCTCCCCAGAAAGATATCGATGACTTAGGCCGCCGGGCCATGCAGTTTGCTGTCAAACCACCATTCCAAGAATTGGACAGAGAGTCACGCCTTCAGGCATTGGCCTGGGAAGAGTTCATCGTGGACGTATTTCGCAGCTACCAGGAGACAGCGCTGCATGAAGTAGGCCCCGAACCCATAATAGGATCCCCAAAAATGCGTATGCCTGAGATTTGGGAGTAAAGGATACCTCTGTCGGAGAGTGATCTGAGTCAAATTGAAATCTGGCGGGCTTCGGTTAAAAAAAACTTGACGGTACCCAGTGATAAAGAATATTGGTGGTGCACATTGAAACCATGTGTGAAAGAGATTTTTATGTTCAGAAAAACAATGGATATTGCGTCAATCGTTGCCGACAAGGGGACTAACCCGCCGGTGGTTGATTGAGCATACCTCTGCAATACGAAACACGGCCTATTGTGTTTTAAAACAGATCTTTTTTAGTCTGTTCCACAGCAGATTCTTATTCAAGATTCCGCCGCTGTAGTTGACCCCTCAGTCAGTAACGATTCAAGCCAACAAGATATCAATAAGCGATAAAAATTGTCGGTGGACTGCATATTCCGTCTTTGGTGTCATGCACCGGTAATTAACGGCTATGATTTACGGGGACAATAAGAGGAGATCAACAATGGTTACTAAGAAATGCACAGGCATAGTATATGGAAACGATACCACCCAACGTCTTAAACAGATGGGATGGACTTCCCATTTTCAAACCCAGTTGGAAGGTTTTTGCAGTGATGATTTTATTCCGGCAAGAGTGGTCGGAGTAAGAAAAAATGCCTTTCGTATCCAAAATGGAGAGAGAGAATGGCTCGCCACCCTGGCAGGAAGGCTCACGCACCGACCCCATGTTTTGTATCCAGTGACAGGGGATTGGGTCCTCATGTCCGACACAGTCATTTTCAAGGTGCTGAACCGAAAAAATGCACTCTCCCGTGGCGCTTCAGGCACACACGGGAAACAGGATGACCAGGCAAAAAGAGAGCAGGTAATTGCGGCAAACCTCGATACAGTATTTGTCGTTTGCGGTCTGGATCGGGATTTTAACCTGCGTCGCATCGAACGTTACCTGACACTGGTCTACAACTGCGGCCTGAATCCCGTCATCGTCCTGACAAAAGCAGATCTACACCAGGATCCATTGGCTTTCGTTAGTGAAGTTGAAGCCGTTGCTTTCGGGGTTCCGATACACTTGGTCTCTGCACTGGATTTTACGGGGTTGCACCCTCTCGAACAATATCTATCTCCAGGACAAACCACCACTATGGTTGGGTCTTCAGGTGCCGGCAAATCCACTCTGGTAAATCGGCTCTATGGGAAAACGATACAAGCCACAGCATCTGTGAGTGAACGTATCAGGAAAGGGAAGCACACAACTACTTCGAGGGATTTGATCATGATGCCCCAGGGAGGAATGGTGATCGACAATCCCGGTATTCGTGAAATCGCATTCTGGAACGATGACGACGGCATCGATGCCGCCTTTCCAGAGATTGAAAACCTTGCCGGGCATTGCCGATTTTCCAATTGCAGTCATATGCACGAACCCGGCTGCAGGGTCCTTCAGGCGGTAACTGACGGTGAGATTTTGCAAGACAGGCTGGAAAGCTACCAAAAAATGAAACGCGAGCTGATATATCTATCCAACCGACAGCACAAGAGTGCCGACCGAGTGGAAAAGGAACAATGGAAAAAGGTGGCTTTAAAAATAAAAGAGATGAAAAAAGGGAAGAAAATTAGGTAGTACTCCGAAACGGAAGGCAGAGAACAGGATCGAAAAAGTGCACATACAAGAGGCATCGGAAGCAGATTTGAACGACGTGCTGTTATAGGCGCTGCATGGATCAGCCATGAACAAGCGACCAGCTGCTCTTTATATCGCACACTTCGATCATTCGTCCCCTATGCACACAGCGCAAATCAAAGGCTTTGATAGCGATCCAACACCAATTGGGTGATCATACAGAAAGCGTGGGCATGCAACTATGTCCTCAGGCCTTTTTATTATGTGGATTCAGGAAATACGTTAAGTTCGAAGCACAGTCTGATCTGTGATAAATTGAGATAATCACACGAATCGCCTGTGTTACTATTATAAACGGTAATCAGAAATTTCGGTGGAATGAGAATTTTTGTGGTTACTCCACTATAACCGTAATCACCCCAATGCTGAGGATATGTTTTGCTATACCCAACTATGGGGCCACGAAAAACGTGTGTCATTGAGCTAATCCCAGGAATCGTTCAACTTGAGATTAGTTCGTTTTAAGAAAGGAAGGCGACATCAGCCGCCAAAGCCCCCGGCGCCCTTAAACAGCATCATCGCGCCCAAGGCGAAAAGCAGGATGTATATGGTTCGCTTGTAAAGGCCCTGGCCGATGTGGTCGAATAGCCGTACACCGGTGAAAACACCGGCCAAAAGGGGCAGAAGGCAGTGAATGAAGTGGTGTGCGACCTCCATAGTAACCAGGCCGGTAAAGAACTGCAGTGCAAGGATCAGCGTGCCGCCGATGCAAAAAAACGTTACCAGGGTGGCCTTGATCTGGTGTTTAGACCATGGTTGCAGGGCCGTATAAACAATGACAGGCGGACCTGAAGCTCCAATGCTAGCGCCCAGAACCCCGGAACTGAAGCCGGCGGCCAATGTCCAATAGCGCTTCAATTCAGCTTTGGACGACCTGTGCTGCCAAGTCGCGGCAGCCGTGGCGATGACCACGCCTCCCACCAACAGCTCCAACCACTGCGGTTCGACCGTTTTGAGTATATAAACGCCCACCGGCACCCCCGGCAGTGAGGCAATCAGCAGTGGCAGCCATTTGCGGGTCTGAACGTGACGGGCGAGTTGGCACATGAGGATGACGTTCATCACCAGGCCGAGCATCATGATCAGTGGGATGGCGGTCTTAATGTCTACGATCAGCACCATGAGGGGAAGTGCTACCAGCATCACACCGAACCCGGTCATTCCTTGAATCAGGCCGCCCAAAAAAGCTATCAGGCACAGATAGACCGTATCAGCCATGCGGCAATAACCGTAAGCCCTGTATTTCAAGCTTTCTGGCTACGTTTTTTGGGCTTTTGAAACGGCAGCAAACTGTGTTGTAGCGTCCACACCCTATCCACATATGACGTTATTTCTCCTATTTTTATATTTTACACCTTCATAAATTTCAGAAATAGTAATCCACCAGCATTTCCGGGTCAAGCAATCGGCTCCAGGTACTCAGGAATTTTGACACGCTGAGACTTC
Organism: uncultured Desulfatitalea sp.; assembly: GCA_963668675.2. GTDB lineage: Bacteria > Desulfobacterota > Desulfobacteria > Desulfobacterales > Desulfosarcinaceae > Desulfatitalea. The sequence continues at coordinate 205,065 of CAXXMB010000002.1, forward strand.
TTGCGGTTACCCCACATATTTGTAACTTAGCCTTGCCTTTGGTCAGGTCGTTTTATATGAACGATCAAACCGCAAGTCTGTAGATCCATTTTCATTCAAAACACCGCCCCATTTTTAATTTAAAACAGCGCTTCCGAGCAGGACAATTTCTAACTTCAAAATCAGTTCCGTTTAATGTTTACAAACTGTGTTGCCATTCGATATGGAGCCGCTCTTTTGGATATTCAGAATATTAAAATCGGAGGTTATAATGTTGGTGGATCGCACAGCTTACTGCGTTTTTACAAGGCGAAATCCGTTCATCGACAATCTCCTTTTCAAAATTTAAATGATGCGATTGACTATATTTGTAAAGTCGGTGCGCCCTTTCACGGTCAATCGTAAAAGACTTGTATCGCTGCGACTTGTTGCCTAAAATTGAAAATGACGAACCAAGCCGGTTATTCTGCCTCAGCACAAACGCATGGTTCGCGAAACGGATGGTATCGTTCGTCAAACGCGTGATAGGGGTACAGCCATACCGCCAATCAATAGGAGGAGGCCGTAAGTTGAAAAAACTCCGCCAGATCGATCACGAAAATTTATGGAACCGACTGGCACGGGATTTGATTTACGACGCAAAACAGGTTCTGCTGTACTGCGGCGTCCGGGTCCCGATGCACAAACGAAACGGGGGGGCCGTCAATTACGGCGACATCGTTAGTCGCATCACCAAAGGCACCGAATACGGCGCCATATACGACCCCACCACACGCCGGATCCACTTTGAACCAGGGTATATCCAGAATATCGTCGACATGGCCAACCGCTTCGACTTTCCGATATATGACAAATCCTTTGGGCCCGGCGGTACTGCGGGCTTTATTCAAGACGGCGACGCGGAGGAATTCTCACTAAAGGATCCCAGTTTGAACCATATCCTCAAGCAAGCCATGATGGCCAATAGCCAGGAAATGCCATTTGCCTACGTCTGTGCGCGGCAACTGGGACGATATGAAATTGAGCAGTTCGGGATCATGACCAACATCTTCAAAGGGCCGACCTTCTTCAGCGTCGCCACCGAACCCGGTGTTAAGGAGGCACAGAAGTACTTTCGCAAAGGCCATTATGTTATTACCATCCACACCATCTTCCATTCACCGCTGACCCTGACCTTTAGGGAGCCCTTGGATACATTTATTCAGTGTGTCGAGCGACAGATTCCGGTGATGCTCGTCACCCAGCCGTTTTCCGGGCAGAACGGTCCCATGACGCCCTATGGCATTGCATTGCTGGCCTTTGCCGAATTCCTTGCGGGAATGGCTATCGCGTACGCCATCCATCCGGATACGAAAGTGATCAACGGTGCCTACCCGACGATGTGCACCCCGGGAAAGATCCCGAAGTTGAAAATCGGTTCAGTGGTACATAACTTCACCAATTACCTGGTCGGCTACACAGCACGATTGCTGGATATTGCCAGCATCCAGTCCGGTTGTACCATCGAGGGGCAGGTCCATCGAAGCGAGGTCCTGGAAACAGACTACCAGACTGTGAGGGGCCTGATTTTATGGGATGACATTTTCGAGGGATGGCACATGGTTCGGCATTGTTACGGCCTACTGGGAGACCTGGCTTTCTTCTCTTTTCGCAAAGCCGATGACGACATCGCCGCTATGCACCACATCCAGAGCCTGGACGACAACGGTATCACCGCGCTGTTGGCCAACAATGTGCGTTTGAACCGGGACATCCAGAAAGCCAATATGATCTACCAGAGACCGACGTTGATTTTTGACCGTGAAAAGGGAGCACTGCTGGATGTCATCATCGACACCATTGAGAACTACCGAGGAGATTTCGGAAGCCACGAGCACACATTGAAAAACATCCCGGTGGAATGGTTCTGATCCCTCAGAACCATTGGCTCTTGCATCCATCTGACCCACCGGATAACCCACCACCATGCCACCCAGCTGTTGGTCTAAAGGCAAACCCCGTCTACTGTATCTCTGAGAATTTTGAAACCGTTTTCCCTGTAAATTTGATTGTGGTCGGATAATCTATGTTTTGGGATGCAGGATCTTGGACTATATTGGACTGATAATCACAAGATTTTGGGTATAGCTTTTTATTCTTTATCCTATCTTCAGAGCCACCGAAAATGGCCTTGCCCTATCAATCTGTTTCTTGTTTGAATGATAACTTTACCCGGGCACGGTAGTCTCTAACCGTGCCATCTTCATCCACCGTTATATCTAATTTAGAAATTTCCGCGACTCTAAGATCCTTCAAAGACTCTGATGCGGTATATACAGCATTGTCCGCTGAAATTTCCCAATTTGCCTGACTTGTTCCCACCAATTCGATGACTTTGTATACGCTTTCGCCCATTGATCTCTCCTTTTTGTTTCTCAGTTGATAGTCGAATAAGCGCTACTCACAACATAATGAAAGCTGCAACATAGGTTAAGAATATTCCAAGAAGATAAGGACTGTCAATTGCTGTTATTACATACCAGTATCTGCTGGTCAGCTCAAGTTGAGGTTATAAACGGTTACATGAAATTTCAGGGCATACTAAATTTGACGAACTCGTGAAAAGTCACTCATGCGTCATGCCGGACTTGATCCGGCATCCAGAAGCCATTGAAAAGACTGGATTCCGGCCTTCGCCGCAATGACGGGAAAAGCACTTTTGGGACTTTTTACGAGTTAATCAAATTTGTGAGATATCTCCAACAGATATTAATTTTAGGCAAGGTGTGATCAGGTCGATAATTCCAACTGCCCCCTTGTAGCGAATCCATTATTGCAGGTTCATTTACAGCTTGAAAACAAAAGCTGAAAAGTAAGAAATAAATTTCACAATCCTTGAGAAATTTCCCATTCAATACCCCCCGGTAAATTTTATCATTTTTTCATCTTGCCGATATCGCAAAGTTTTTTGAGTTGGTACAGTTCTTGTTTAATTTATAGATGCTGCCAATACGATGGGGATGTGTGGCAGCTCTACTGAGCATGATTTAAGACACCGGCGCTGACCCGCGATGGTTGCAAAATGGTTTGGCAATCGATCAGCTCCCTCGGAATTGATCCATCGGAAAGGACTCAAATGGAAAAGCATATCCATGTCGAAAAACGTTCTGGCCAGGATCGTCGCAAGCAGCCACTCTCTTCACTTAAAAGCATGCGATTTAGAGGGTCGCGATTATCGACAAGGCGTGCCAAGGACCGAAAGAAAATCATCGTTTTCGATTACTACCGTCCATCTCTGTTTATCAAAATTATCATCGTTCTGAGTTTAAGTCTGATCGATGCCCTTCTGACTTTGATACTTCTGTCACGGGGGGCCATTGAACTCAATCCGGTCATGGATTACTACCTCGGCCATGGGCCGGAGGAATTTGTCATCGTCAAGTATGGACTGACCACATTTTCGATTTTACTTATTGTCCTGTTCAACGATGCCCTCAAGACCCGATACGGGTTGGGAAGCGGAGGCCTCCTGTATTTATTCGCCGCAATCTTTGGAAGCGTCGTCATTTGGCAACTCTCTCTGTTGTCCATTTAAACCAAAATTGCCGCATGCTTCGCCCGAGACAGGTCGTCTCTTGACCTGAGTTCCTCGAAAAGTAAAATTAAGGAAATGATCTTATGAAACCGTTTTTTCGAACCACCCTATCTGTTTTATCCATTTTTCTGGTATTTGGATGCGCCGGCACAGGGAAGGCTCCGGAACGGCTTGATGATAACGTGAACGACGAAATATATATCTTTGTCAGGGATGAACTGAAAAAAGACAATCAACACATCGATTACGATACGCTTTTGAACATTCATAGCAAGATGGTTCAAGCGCCTTACCCCTTACCCCATATAGATGAACTGCTAAATGAGTTGATCCATCAAAGAAACGCCGACTTGCGTGTGGATCAGATGGTGCTCATTTGCGCAGCCGATATCATTGGCAAAAGCAAGTTTCCGATTGCGGGAGCCCAGGAACTCATTGAAAACATCTTGAATGACGCCGACAGAATCAATGACTGGGTTCTTATTTTTGTGGCCGATGCAATCGGTTCTTATCTGGTTGATCTCCCAAAAGGCGATCAATTGATCGATAGCATTGAAGCACATCAAGCGAGGATTCAGGCCCAATCGGGAGACGGCAGAGAGCAATTTGGCACCCACTTTATGCCGCCACCGAAAAGCGAACGAATACTGTCTTATATTAACGGTATCCAAGACCAGAAAATCAGGGAGAGCGAACGAAGAGCTTACTACATTCTAATTTACAATAAAATTTCGGAAGACGCCATTGTCTCTGCGTTTAATTACCTGCATTCGGGGGATCTGCCAAGTACGAATGAAGAATCGAGGCGTCCATTACGATATCTGGTGATCAATTGGCAGTTAATACAAGACAAGCTAAAAGGACACTGAAGGCATACCTGATCTTCAAGCATGCAAAAATTCGCACGTGTTCAAGAGCAGGCCGGCCCCTTCTTGACAAAAACTTTTGAACCTTGGGACAGAGCTGGCGAGTTCCGATGGCCAGGGTCCATGTTGTCACCTTGTGCATTTTAGGTTAGAGTGTTTACCAAGCGGGCCTAAGCAGGCCCATTCTCTTTCAGAAAGCACCTGAAACAGGCCCCTTGATTAATTGAAAAGGAGGAAGATATGCCCACAGTGAATGTCAATGGATGCGATATCTACCATGAGATCCACGGACAAGGGGCGCCTCTTGTTTTGATTATGGGCTTACGCCGCAATTTAGAATGGTGGTACCATCAAGTTCCAATTTTATCCCAACACTTCAAGGTTGTCGTATTTGACAACCGGGGGGCCGGACGCTCCGGAAAGCCGGAAACGGACTACTCGATTGGTTTGTTTGCCGACGATACGGCAGCGCTAATGGATGCATTGAACATCGATCATGCCCATATTTTAGGTGTATCCATGGGAGGATATATCGCCCAGGAGCTTGCGATCAATCATCCGCAAAAGGTCACTGATCTGGTGTTGGGGTGTACCAGCTGCGGTGGTGAAAAAGCGGTTTTGATGAGCACCGAAAGGATGGCCAAATTCACCGCCAATCAAAATTTGACCGTGGAAGAAATCCATCACAAAGACATGGATATTTACTTTTCCGATGAATACGTCGCCAACAACCCGGAGGCCATTGCGGAATTCCTCGAAATTTCCATGCGGCACTACCAGCCGGCCGATGCCTTTGAAAGACAGTTTGCGGCTTGTCTGAAACACGATACCTCAGCGCGGCTCAGCCGAATTACACAGCCCACACTCATCATGACAGGTGATGACGATCCCCTTGTTCCGCCAGAGAATTCATTCATTCTCAAGGAACTTCTTCCCCATGCACAGCTCTCTTTATTTCCCAAAGGTCACCACTGCTTTTTTATGGAATTCGCCGATCGCTTCAATAAGGAAGTCATCTCTTTTTTTAAATAGGCCAGAATGCTCCAGCAGAACACCAGCACGCAATTACCCTCTCCATAACGTCCATGCCAAATCGTTTTTATTTGTACTATGAGAGAACTTTGATTTACATTTCATGCACAGGTAATCCTGCTCTTTGTAACCTCCAGGGAATTTCCCTTTAAAAATGCGTACGCTATCGACCTTTATCAAGTCTTTATGTGGTTTTCCATTACGGATCTTTTTTGCTTGCTTCTCACACAGTTCACAGATTTCCAATTTTCACCTTTCTATCTTCTTTTAAAGCTAACCAAGTGGTCAGCACTCCGGCTCAGTAGAACGCTTGACCGATTCTTGGCTGACTTCACGTTTAGAGTCCACTACCCAACTCTATCGTGCGCTCAGAATTATACCTTTGGCAACGCTCCTGAACTGATTGGAACGGCATGCCTTCAGCAAGTTCGTACCGTTCGGCACGAATGAACCAAAATGCCAACCCGCCGGTATTGTGGATAGGAGATGAGCATTTTTTTGTAGCCCTGACACCCAGCGACCCCTTTCGACCGGTGTTCCGCCAACCACGATTGAGCATGATCATGCGGACCAAAACACCTATGGCCTGGCGCAACCGCTTGCTCTTCTGGGTGTGTATCTCTGCTAAATACCGATCAATGACTGGAAGCGATTCAAGTTCCCGTACAACGCCGGCCAAAGGGGGCCTGTTGTGGTGGATCTCAGACTCTTCCATTCGGCGTTGCCTGTCGTCATTGTTGAAGAATTCAAGAACTGCAGCAAAGGGTTGATCCGGATCATTCGCAACATCACCAAATCTTCGGCCTTGAATATCTGACAGGAAAATTTTCGGAGTTATCGTCACGCATGCCATATAGAATCCAATGTTGAAATGTTGATACTGTAACACATACATATTTTGCACCTACAAATTTTGTATTGGTTCGAGTTTATACTATATGCCCAAATATACAAGCGCAATCATGTATAAATGCGACTACAACTCTATATGATCGATGGCAGGCAGGCTTTGGGGTTGAGCCAAAAATCGCGTTCTGCTCTTGACTCATTCTGATATTCACCAGTGGGTCAAGGGCAGATCTGACCCATTTCCATTCATTCTTTGAAGCCAAATTCATCTGTGACCCATCTGTGACCGGCTCCACGGTATATTATATTGGTGCATGCTTTGCGCAGCGCATGTATTAACCCCACGAGACGCGAGATGAAGATAATCATAAGACCCACATGGGCCTTATCAGCCAATGAAAGGACATGAGTCTAAAATGAAATATTCTTTTCAAACCCGCGCGGGCCTGACTGTGGGAGCACTCCTTTGGTTGGCCCTGGCTTTAGTCGCCCCAAGCCCAGCAGTATCGAACGCGCCGTCTCTTCTGGGCGGAGAGATTCCACTGATCGACGGCGCCAAGGTCATCAAAGAAAAGCAATCCCATGGCTCCGGGCGTTTTGAATTTGAGGTGGACATCTCTCCGGCGGAGGTGGCCGACTTCTACAATAAGGCCATGGAATCCAAGGGCTGGCCGGCCGGTACTATTTTGTCCACGGCGAACGGCAGCGGCCTCATGCTGGTCCAAAACAGCGACCGTTTTGCCCTCAAAGCCGTTGTTAAAAAAGGTCGCACGCTCGTAACCATAATGTTGATTCGAAAATCAACCATCGAGGCGGCCTTAAAGCCACACCCTTTAACGGATCCTGACAAGGCTGCCAAACAGCCGGCTACCAGGGACAGCCGGCCCCTTCCCCAAAACAACGGGGTGATCATCCAAGGCACGCCACCGGAAAAAGGTGCTTTTGTCAAGCGAACCGTGGTGACGCCACCCCAGGGAGGATCGCCTTTCGACAAAAAGGATTCCGGTTCCTTACCGGAAAATCCCGACACACCACCGGAAAACCCCAACCCCGATCCCGAAGATTCATCAAGCTCAGATTCATCCGAGCGTCACTCTTCCGGATTTGCTCCTGCTGCAAACAAACCACCGCAAAGGCTTTCCGTCAGCGTTCGGGTCATGTCCCGCTGGTCTGTCACCGAAGCGGAATATTTCAAGTATGTGGGTTTGATCACCCTGCAGTACAACGGGACGCTGATATCGAGTGCAATGGGCAGTCCGACCGTATCAAAAGCGGGCCTGGCAGTAAGTCCGATCCTGACCTACACGCCGGAGGTCATGACCCTGTCTTACAATTATTATGAACTCAAAACGAGCCTGAGGCCCATTCCGGATGGATTTTGCCAGGACCCGTTAATTTTCGAATTCCAGGACGGCGGTGTTTCGCCCATCGGTGATAGCGCAGGGCTCCGCATTCAACGTTCCAGTGCTGCGGCGGCACCCTATTTACAAAACCTTTCCGCTGACAAGCAGCAATTCCTGGCAGCCATGCAGGGATCCATGGCCGTTCCCGACTATTACGAATTTTATGCCGGCGGTCCTGGTCGTAATAAACGCATCTTCGGCCGTAAAAAAACCGGGAAGGAAGAGTGTGAATACAGTGATGCTGAAAAACCCTTATGCGGATGTCAAATCGGCATCCAGATGAAACTGCCCACATCCGGCATGATGCAGGGCACCCGGACCTGGGCGGCGGATGATCAGGGATTGTGCCCACCGTCGCTGGGCATCCATGTCTCCGATGTTGGGAAGAACTTGAATAAAACGCCGCTGAGGCCCCCTGCCGGCGGCAACCGAAACGTGACCTATACGGTGAGCTGGATGATCAAACCGGCGCAGGCCGATGGGACTGAATTCGAACCCGATGAGGAGAAACAAAAGAAGCGCTGCGACCCCCTCCAGCAGAAAATACTGCAACTCAAAGTGATCCGAAAGCTCTATGAAAATCCCAATATCCGCAAATATGCCGATGAAAATTATCCTGACCGCAATAGCCCTTACGACCGGCTGAGTGAAAGAATGGGGCACTACCAGGATGCCATCGAGAATCTCTTTTTGGATATCATGCAAGACACCCAGCCGTCCGACTGGAACAATTTTGACGCCACGGCCCGCATGATAGATACAATCACGGACGATCAAATCAGCGATGCCTACCGCTCCATCGACAGGGGCAGTGGCGGCGGCACCTCGACCTGCATGGCCGCCGGCTGTGGTTGGTTGACCTCAGATCCGTGCCAAATCCGCGATCTGGGCATATCAATGAACATTCACGGCGTCCGAAATGTAAAGATCGTCGACTTCACCGGAGAGAGCGGAACCCGGTCCTTCGATGCGGTCACCGTCGAAAGAACCGGATACTTTGAAGCGGCGCGGGCCTCTTACATGGCGGACCATTTCGACTGCCAGGAGGTCGGAAAAGCCCTGTTCGAAGCCGCCCTGGCCCATGAGATGACCCATTGCCGGCAATATGTCGAAAATTGCTTTCCCAAGTCGATCGACGATATGGCCCGATACGAGATGGAAGCCTACGACGTCGAAATGAACAAATTGAAGCAATACCTCGACAAGTGGGGCTGTTGACAGATAAAGGCTATGTATTTTTTCCACGAAGGAGGAGAACAAGAGATTTCGGGGTCACTCACTGTTCACCCTTCAGCCAACTCAGGGGCGAGTACTGCTCTTCACTCATTCTCAATTTTTTATATGCGTCAAGAGCAGACCTGACCCCATAACTGCCCCCATACCTCTCCAACCTTATCCTGGAAAGCCGGAGAAATGTGAGCGACCCTCTCACCTGCTGATATATCATTTTGATAGTCGTGCCGGGGCCTCTCCTGTCGATATGACCGTCTCTTCTCTGCCCGTCCGTTGTGTGTGTTTATAAATTTCCTTTTAATTCCAATAGATATAAAATTTCATATCTTTCATAAGAGTGGCACGCCGTTGGCAATTATGGTTTGCATGTAAACAACGACAGTCGCACATCAGGGGCGGCTGTCTCACCGTGCAAGCAATCGGCCGGTCATTATCAATCCGTATTGGCCTGCCCGATAAAGGAGTAGTAAATGCAACGACGTGCCTTGGTCCTCTGTCTATCCCTATCAATTCTCTTCAGCTTTGCGCAGTTGAGTTTCGCCCAGCCCTTCACAGCTGCCAATATAGAGGCCCTTAAAGCGAACCCCAAAGTCAATATGACCGATACGGCGCTGGATCGTCTTTCGGCAGACACACCTATGGCAAGGGTCATCGTGAACCTGAGAGATCCGCTGACTCAAGATGCGCCCACAGCAAACAGCCCCATGGTGCGCTCAACCACTGCAGCGGCCCGCCGGTCGGTCAATGGATTGAGGGATGCATCGGTCCGGCGTCAGTTGGTCGATGATGTCAGAGCCATGCAGCAACAGGTGATCGAAGCGCACCATGTGGATAGCGCGCGCGTCGGCAGCCGGTTCAACTACCATTTCGGGTTTTCCGCCGAGCTCACCCCAGAAGAGATTCAATCGCTGGCGGACAGCGCCGATGTGCTCTCCATAGAGGAAGATAAGTTGATCCAGGCCCAGGTTGCCCAAGGCATCCCTCTGATGAGCGCTTCGATCATATCCGACACCTACGGCGGCGCCGGCATGTCCATCGCTATCTGTGATACGGGCATCGATTACACCCACCCCATGCTCGGCGGCGGTGGATTTCCCAACGCCAAAGTGATCGGCGGCTACGATACGGGGGAGGATGACGCCGATCCCATGGACGGAAACGGGCACGGTACGGCCTGCGCGGGCATAGCGGCCGGCGATCTCAACAATGACGGCGACTATATCGGCGGTGTCGCTTATGGCGCCAAGCTCTATGCACTGAAAATGACCTATTCGCCCACCTCCAATTCAGCTTACACATCGGCTATGGCGGAAGCCTGGGAGTGGTGTATTACCCATCAAAATGACGACCCGGCCAACCCCATCATGATCATCAGCACGAGCTTCGGCGGCGGAAAATATTCCGATCAAGCCACTTGCGACGGTGCATCCAGCGCAATGGCCGCCGCGGCCGCCAATGCCAAGGCCGTCGGGATCACGATTTTTGTCTCCTCGGGAAATGACGGCTACTGCGATGCCACCGGGTGGCCGGCCTGTTTGAGCGATGTGATCAGCGTCGGAGCCGTCTACGATGCCGATTTCGGCAATTACTATCCTTGCGTAGCCGAGGATTCATGCGCTTCTAAGATTGCAACGACCTCTTGTTCCACAGGATATTATTCCATCGACAGCACTGAGGCCGATCGTGTAACATCCTATTCCAATACGGCCTCCTTCCTTAGCCTGTTCGCCCCATCCAATGCGGCCTACACCACCAAAATGGGCGGCGGCTACACAAGCACAACCTCTGGTTTCGGTGGCACTTCCGCGGCCTGCCCCTATGCCGCCGGAGCAGCCGCCAGCCTACAGAGCGCGGCCAAGGCCCGAACTGGCGCCTTTCTGACGCCCGAACAGTTGGAATTATACCTTACCAATAACGGAGACTTGATTACCGACAGCAAGGTAGAGATCACCAAGCCGAGGATCAATCTCGGCCAATCGGCCGATGCCATCTTATCGGTTCCACTGCTCACCACCGACGCGGCAACGTCCGTCACTGCCGACAGCGCCATGGTCGGAGGCAGCGTAGTGGACGACGGGGGTGACGCGGTCACGGCCCGCGGCGTGTGCTGGAGCCTTTCGTCCGGGCCAACCACCGATGACAGTTGCACCAACGACGGAACCGGCTCGGGCAGTTTTACAGAGCAGATCACCGGGTTGCTGCCCAGTGCCGTCTACCATGTGCGGGCTTACGCCACAAACAGCTTTGGCACCGGCTACGGACAGAATATCACCTTTACTACCCTTTCCATTCCTGCGGACGCCCGTACCGATTCGGCCCAGGTGCTGTCCCACAGTACCGTCACCCTCAGCGGCACAGTCAACCCTAACGGCGCGGAAACGGACTACCATTTCGAGTACGGCCCCGATCAAACCTACAGCGCCACTACAACGAATTCCTCGATAGGCTCCGGCCGTTCAGAGAGCCCGGCCAGCACCGTCATCGGCAGCCTTGCCGAAAACACCACCTATCACTACCGACTGATCGCGACCAACGCGGGCGGCACGAGTTACGGCGAAGACCAAACCTTCACGACTCTGCCAGCGTCCCATGTCGATACCGGGGGGAGGTCGGGTGGTGGTGGCGGGGGTTGCTTCATTACAACAGCTGTGGGGATTGTTGAGGACAGATAAGATGGGTAAACCAAACCCAACGAGATAAGGTTGCATTGTGGCCAAAATCGGGTGAAACAGGATGTTCGCCGATCTGGATTTTCGCTAAGTCATGCCTCAGTGAGAAGGTTCGGCCATTCGTTCGACATTCACCCGCATGTTTAGCAGTCCCACCGGATCGCCAAATTGTGTATAGATGGCAACGTCGGCTGCGTCGCGGCCGAATGCGATAGCGGCTCGTCCTCCTTGCAGAGCAACCTGTGTTGGATCGAACGTATACCACCGATTTCCGACATATGCCTCGAACCAAGCGTGAAGATCCATCGGTTCAAGATTCTCGAGGTAGCCCACAACCATTCGAGCTGGTATTGATAGCGCTCGGCAACAGGCGATGCCCAAATGGGCCATGTCCCGGCAAACGCCCTGCCCCAGCTCGTTTACCTCAGTGGAACCTATGATCTGTTGTCCGGCGCCAGACGTGTACCGTACTGTGTTGCGGATATAATCAACACTGGCCGCGCATTGGGCGTAACCGGCGGCCTGTCCAGCTGCGAGTGATCTGGCCATTTTGGTGAAACGATCTGATTCACAATACCGGCTTGGGTGGAGAAACGGCAGTGTCTCTTCGGGCAACTGTTGTAATTCGATAAAGGGGCGCCAGGAGCCGTGTCATATGCGTCTGCAGTTTCGATGTCAACGGATGAATGAACGGTAAAATGACCGGTTGGTGCGACCAGTCGCTGGCACAGATTGCCGAACAAATCAGTGAATTCAACCACCGGCACACTGGGTGACAAAACGTACTGTTCGCGAGCGACCCATTGCTGCCATCCACTCCGATGGCGAAGCATGAGCAGGAAAGGCGTTGGAACCGGTATGTCGAATTCAAGAAAACAAGACGCGTGTAACCACATGACGACCCTACACTGTTTGAAGTGCGGCTCATATAACATTTGCAGTCCCGATCATTCATTGTCGAACGACGCGTTTTAGCAGCCGCGGCGATCTATCAGCGGCCTGCTGCAGCCGGAGGTTCGGCTACGCCGCATGTAATAGAAACTCCACTTTGACAGCCTCAAATGGAAAAACAATGCGCTTATCTTCGGTACGAATGAGTATTCCGGCGTTTAGAAGTGCGGTTACGTCGCCGTGAACGGCCTTTACATCACGTCCAACACGCCGCGCACTTTCGCGAATTGATACAGGACCCGCTCCGCAGAGGATCTTGAGCAACTCCCAGTGTTTTTCGGTTAATACCCTCCAAAGCAATTCGGGAGACGCAAAGGAGATACGTGCGGACTTTTGGGATCTGCCTGTTTTCCATGCTCGAGTGAAATCCGCCATCGAATCGGCAGGGTCTCGTACATCAAGAGTTACGGTTTTCATGGTTCCACCTCCCAATTTCGTCCTGGAAATCAGCGACCAACTGTTCCGGTGTCGTGAAAACGTAGTCACTTTCCTTTCCATCGAAAAGCCGATGATCGCCTTTACCAGTCTCATGGTCATAACGTATTACGCATTCATCACGCACAACGTATGCAAGTCTGTACTTGAACTTGTGTAAGGGTCCACGCAAGGGCGTCGAGAGCCGCCACAATACCAACTTCGCAAATTTCCATTCTGAATAGATGATGCTTGTATTGATCAGTTCAACGGCCTTCATGTTGGCCTTATTAAAAACACCTGACTATGTTGTCAAAAACTCCAACACCAGTGACGTGGGGTGTGTTTAAATGCAGAACGCCCACCATCACAGGTGAGCAGGGTTTGAGGGCTTCGCAAGAGCGAATTCAACACTAACATAGGCCAAAACCAAGATGCCCCGCCCCTGCGAATCCAGTACCGGGTAAAAGGAAAAGATCCCCGATGCAAGCGTAAAGTGAAGGCTAAAGATCAATAGGTTCATATTTTTTGGTACGTCCCCCATTCACGTTTCCGGCTACCGGACAGAAGCAATGGGTTTGAAAAAAACAGGACGCCTTTTGCAAGAGCAGAATCAAATCGACAACCAATCAGGATACCGGTTCGGTTGCCCAGTACTTGTTGCAGATATCGCGACCAAGCCAGCCCTGCATTGGTGGATTTGGCCACTTAGCCCGGTTCATCTTATAGGTCTTCCGGGTTTCTGATAGGTGAACAGCTCAGGCAATGCCGGACTTGACATTCTGAAGTGATGCGGACTATGAGACAGGGAATAATAGTCCCTCCTCAAAAGACAACTTACGCGCTCTGGTAAAAAAGGTTCTTCTTCACTTGCAGCGCCGTAGCAATATAATGCATCCGACCGGATTGACGACTGGCTGGCCCGTAGGCTTGTGGATAGCGTAACACTCGGTTTATAGGCAAAATTTATTACTACGGGTATTTGGTAAATATTCTACTATAGTGTTTAAGTAAAATGTCCACTCATATCCAAGGGGGTCTGATGGGGTTTCGAGCGATTCGGTTTAAGTATCTATTGATGTGTCTGATCGCACCCTGCTTGATGTTGCATTTAGCAAGTGCCGCTGCGGCCGCCACATTCAGCTTTTCGGTCCAGGGCGACATTTCAGGACCGCTGGCCGGCGTCAATGTCTATGCGTTTACCGAATCCGGAAGCTACACCGGGGTCCATGCGGCAACCGACCTAAACGGCCACGCACTGTTCACCAAAGAAGACCTCCCCGACAGCGACTACCGCTTTCGGGTCGACTACCTGGGCGGGCAATTCTGGTCCGATCCGGTCACCTTCCCCCTCGCGGATACAGCGGGTTTCATTATCGCCGAAGCCGACCTCGTTTTTATGGTCGCAGACAGCTTCAACCCCTTACCGTCTGTAAACACTTACCTTTTCAGCGAATCAGGGGCCTACCTGGGTCTCAGCAGCACCACCGATGCCGCCGGTCGAGCGGCATACACCCTGCCGGCGGACATGAGTGTCAAGTGCCGAGCCGATTACATGGGATATCAATTCTGGTCTGCGGCTGTTGCAGCATCTTCGGGACCGCAGATAGATCTGACGATCCCGTCGCAAAATCTTAATATCACGGTTCAAGGTGTTTTTCAGGGCGCCACCCAACCCCTCGAAGGCATCCCGGCCTACCTCTTCAAGCCGCCTTCCAGCTATATGGGGGCAGTCCTGACCACCGATGCCGACGGTCGCGCTACCTTCAACCTTCCGGACCAGGTCTACAAGGTGCGGGCCAACTATCTGGGCGGGCAATTCTGGTCGAACGATTTTTCAGCCTCCAACACCACCATTGACATCCCGCTGGCCGATGCCGCGATCAGCGTCACCGGCAACGGCGCCGCCCTCTCAGGCATCAAGGTTTATGTATTCAGCGGGGCCGGAGCTTACCTGGGCGTAAGCGGCACCACCGATGCCGCCGGGCAAGTTACCTTCCGCCTGCCCGCCGGAGAATACAAATTCCGGGCTGATTATCAGAACAGCCAGTACTGGAGCGTAACCGGGGACCTGCAGGCGGATGCGGTCAACCCGCTGGGCATTTCAACGGGCGGCGGCACATTTGCCCTGAACGTGAAAAAAGCGCCCGGCCTACCCATGGCCGGCACCAACTGCTACGCTTTTACGGCATCGGACAGTTACCTGGGCCTTGCCGCGGCCACCGATACCTCGGGCCAAGCGCACTTCGCACTGGCGGATGGCAGCTGCAAGTTCCGTATCGACCACCTGGGCTACCAATATTGGACGGATACCGTCACGATACCCGACACATTGTCGATTACGTTCACCCTGCCGCATCAAGACGCGACCGTCACGGTGACCGCCGACTACCAGGGAACTTTAAGTTCATTGGCAGATATTCCGGTCTACCTTTTCAAACCGGATGGGCCCTATCTCGGCATGAACAGCACCACCAATGGCGCCGGCGAGGCGACATTCAATCTACCGGCCAACACCTATGCCGTTCGGGCCGATTACCTGGGTCAGCAATTCTGGTCCGACCCATTCAACGGCCAGACAGTCCAGATCGAAATCCCCACGGGCATGGCCTCTGTGCATGTAACCAGCGCCGGACAGGATCTGGCCGGCGTGCCCGTGTACATTTTTACATCATCCGGGGCCTATCTGGGCATCCATGACGCCACAGATGGGACCGGTACTGTGTCGTTCACGCTGCCGGCCGGCAGCTACCGCATGCGGGCGGATTACCAGGGCAGCCAATACTGGGCTGATGCAGCTGTGACAGCCGATACCGTCAGCCTGGTAAACTTGAGCACCGGCGGCGGTACTTTCAACCTGACCATCAACGACGGGGCGACGGCACTGACCGATACGCCGGTCTACGTTTTCAATACCGCCGGCAGCTACCTTGGCCTCAGCGGCACCACCGATGCCGACGGTACCATCACTTTCGACCTGGCCGAAGGCGGCTACCGCTTCAGGGTCGATCTGCTCGGCGCCCAGTTCTGGAGCGCCGATTACAATGTGCCGGATATCTTGACAGGAACTTTTACCATCGCCCACCAGGACCTGACAGCCACCGTCCAGAACGACTATCCGTCGATCCAGGGCCTGGCCAATGTCCCCACATACCTGTTCTCGGCAGCCGGCGCCTATTTGGGCTGCAGCGCCAACACCGACGCCGACGGCCGGGTTGTGTACCGGCTGCCGGACCAGGGGTACAAGATCCGGGCAGACTACCTTGGCAATCAATTCTGGTCCGAAGTGTTCCAATCCCAGGACACAATCTTGACCATCTCCCATGGCATGGCGGAGATCCATGTCGCCAGGGCCGGCAGCGATCTGGCCGGTGCGCTGGTTTATCTTTTCTCAGCCACGGATACCTACCTGGGATGGAGTCAAACCACCGACGCCGCAGGCCGGGTATCTTTTCTGCTGCCGACTGCGTCGTACAAATTCAGAATCGACGAAACCGGGCGCCAGCACTGGAGCCCGTTGACAGCCGTCCCCGCAGGCCAGGCCATCGAGGTGCCCATCGTCATCGACCCGCTGGCGGTGATGCTCAGCGCCACTCCCACACTGATTGCTCCCGGCCAGGATGCCACCCTCACCTGGACTTCGGAAAATGCGGAAACCTGCACCATTGAACCGGATATCGGCTTCGTTGACCTCCAGGGCTCGATCCAGGTCTCCCCGACGGAAACCATCACTTATACCATTACCGCCGCCCGGGATACGGCCACCGTATCCGAAAGTGTCACGGTAACGGTCAATGCACCGCCGGAGTTCACCCTGATCGAACCGGACGGCACCGCCGATACCGCCGATCAGGCCTTTACCATCACCTGGAATGATGCCGACCCGGATGACGATGCCCAGATCTCTCTTTTTTACGATACCGACGCTGTCGGCGCCGACGGCACCCTTATCGTGCAGGCGGTCAGCGAGGACGATACCGGCGACAGCCACGTCTGGGACACTGCGTCTTTGCCGGATGGCGATTACTTTGTCTATGCCGTGATTGAGGACGGCGTCAACCCACCGTTGATCCAGTACAGCCAAGGGCCCGTGACCATCAGCCATGAGCCCGTACCCACAAACGTCACCGCCGCAGTGGCGGGTTCCGGCATGTTCACCATCGCCCTGAGATCAGACGCCTCGGTCTGGATGTGGGGCAATTACATTCCCAACGGCGCCGGTGGATTCTATCAAAGCATCACACCGGTCCGCATTCAGGGCATTCCCAATGCCATCGCATTGGCTGACGGCACATACCCCACTCGGGTAGTGGCGGCCGATCGATCGCTCTGGGTTTGGGGGACCAACAACTACGGCCAGCTGGGCCTTGGAACGACGATCAACAACTGGATACCCACCCAGGTACCCGGAGTGACGGATGTTCAACAGGTCAGCACCAGCAACATGCATACGGTGATCCGCAAGACGGACCGCACCCTGATGGCCACCGGCTTCAACTACAACGGCCAGCTTGGCGACGGATCAACGGTGAACCGAAACCAATTCGTCCCTGTGCAGGGGATGAGCAATATCGTCGACATTGCCTGCGGCAACACCCACACCGTGGCGCTCAGAGCCGACGGCACGGTCTGGACCTGGGGGCGGGGCTACGAAGGGGAATTGGGCAACGGCACCAACACGATGACCCAGCCTTCTCCGGTCCAGGCAGCCAACCTTTACAGCGTGGTGAATGTGGCCAGCGGAAGACATTTTTCCGCCGCCCTGAAATCCGACGGCACGGTCTGGACGTGGGGAGAAAACGGGAGCTATCAGCTTGGCGACGGCACCACCATCGACCACAACACGCCGGTCCAGGTACCCGGCATTCCAACGATGGTCGCCATTGCCTGCGGCGCCGACAACATGTTTGCCCTCACTGCCAACGGCATCATCTGGGCGTGGGGCAACAATGCCGAAGGACAGACCGGCCTCGGCACATCGACGAACCTTATCACCACTCCCACGGCAACAACGGAAATCACCAATGTCTCCAGAATCTTCGCCGGCGCCGATTCGGGGTATGCCATCCAATACAACGGCATGTTGCATGCCTGGGGCGACAATGGATTGGGCCAGATCGGCGACGGCACCACCAACATCCGGTTCAGCCCGGTACAGACCGTGGGCGAAAACGGGGAGGGTTTTTTCCAGTTGATAACCGGCAGCAGCCCGCCCCCCACGGCCACCCTGACGGCCACGCCGGCCCAGATCAACCAGTCCGAATCCACCACCCTGACCTGGTCCACCACGGACGCAGACACCGTGACCATAAGTGAGATAGGAAGCGTTGCACCCAACGGAGAGCATACTGTGGCCCCAAGCCAGACCAGCACCTATATCCTCACCGCTCTGGGGTCCGGTGGCGTTGTCACGGCAACTGCAACCGTGGACGTGATCTCACCCATCACCATCACCATCACCCACCCGGCCGCATCGCATGTGGATCGACCGGATATCCTGGTGGCCGGTACGGTGACCCATGCCAACGGTCTTGAGACCAGGGTCCTAGTCAACGATATACCGGCCATGGTGTCCGACGGCCGGTTCGCCCTGAACCACCTGCCCCTGGCCGAGGGTGACAACACCATCACCATTACCGCCCTGGACGACCAGGGCAACTTCGCCCAGGAAGAGCTGACGATCGCCGCAAATACCGGCGAAGACTATGTCTCCCTGGAAGTTTCGCCGGAGAGCTGCCTCAGCCCGGCCGAAGTGAATCTAAGGACAGGCGGCACCGTCACCCCGCAGTCGTCGACCCTCGCCGACACCGGACCAGGCGCCGTGACCTACCAGAGTGCCACCGCCAACACCTGGGATGCGTCCATGACGGCTACCGGATTCTATTTCTTCACTCTGGAGGCTGTGGCCGCGAACAACCAGATGTATACCGACACCGTCGCCGTGCAGGTCTTGGACGAAGCCGCAATGGACCAGAGCTTTAAAGCCAAGTGGAACCGCCTGCGAGCCGCCATGGCCGCCGGCGATGCCCAGGGTGCGCTCAATGAAATTTCCACACGCTCACGGGCCAGCTACGCGTATCATTTCAACCTGTTACCGCAGCACCTGCCGGTGGCGGCGGAGGAGTTGAGTGATATCCGGATGGTCTACATCCGCGAAACATTTGCCGAATACGAGATGATCTCCGTCTATCAAGGCCAGACCTATTCGTATCCGGTCAAGTTTATCCGCGACACCGACGGCGTCTGGCGGATTTGGGGATTTTAGCTGCATCTTGGCAAAATGTACCATTTTTCGATCATTACGGGTTGCGGAAAAAATAAAACCACCAAACCATGTCCCAAGAACAACCGAAAAAGGGGATCCTGAATGCTTAAGAAAATAAAGACTTGCATAGCAGCGGCAACAATAAGCCTTGTGTTTGCAGGCCAAACTTGGGCGCTCGAAGGACGGAGCCACCAGATGATCAATGAGCACATTATCGAGCACGGCGATCAATTCGGTCTCGATTTGGATCAATTCTTGAGAGATAACCTGAAGCTTGAATTTGGCGCTTTTACTTACTTGACAGCAAGCCAGGAGGTTATGACGGTTTCAGGTTGGTGCGGAAAAGGCGGTGAAAAGGAAGATTCTCCAGCTTCGCGAACTATTTACCATTTTCATGATCCAACCAAAGAATTAGGCATAGCAGGTTTGCTCGACTCGGATCAATCGGCGGTACGTTGGGCCCAACAACAAAGTGATAATTTTTTGTTTGGGGGGAAGTATTCCTGGCAAGATGCCCGGCTTTTCTATTACAATGCATTAACTGCCACATCGACTGAAAATCGCGACGAGAGCCTGGCCAACGCGTTTCGTTCTATCGGACAGGTCATGCATCTTCTACAGGATATGTCCGTACCTGAGCATGTGCGCGATGACCCTCATATTTTAAACACGCTCATCGGCGGCTGGACCTCCTATTCCTGCTACGAGAAATATGTTCGCACCAAAGTAACCACTGCTGGTGACTTTCCTGACTTTACTGATAACTGGTTCGGTAACATACGTTTCTATGACCCAACGACACTTATATCGCCAAGCGCGTTCGTAAGCGCCGCACCTATTCCGATCGCCAATTTGTTTGACAGGCATGCACTCGGTGGCTTCTTCGGGCTGCCCGATGATCCTACGTCCGGTCTTGCCGAATATACCAATCTGAATTATTTCTCGGATGATACTGTTCTATCGGAGGAGTACACATACCCCCGCATCGAAGATCTCGAATTCGTAGCGGCAATCCCTACGCAGATTTCAGGTGCGACAGCCCCGCGACGTTATTTGAAGGTCAGTGACGGCACAGCATTTGAAAAAGTGCAACGCCTTGCGACGGCCAGTCGCTATTACGATTCCCTGATGGAGAATTATCCTGACGAAACAATAAAATATAGGTGGGTTCTCGATGACGATTGCTATCAGAATTATGCCCAGTTTTTAATTCCAAGGGCAATGGGCTATGCATCCAGCATACCAAGTTACTTTTTCCGCGGCAGGCTCGAAGTGGAATCGACCCCTTTTTTCAGCGACAACAAACTCAGCAAAATAAGGCTCAAAATACGGAATGTCTCCCAGAGCCAGGAAGACTTCTCAGGCGGCACCTGCGCATTCTCGATCTCGTTCATGAATGAGGGTGGCAATACACGCATCCTGCTCCCGCTCATCAATTTTTCACTGCAATCTTTGCCCTATGACGAAGCGATTGTTATTGCCACCGATTTGCCACCTGACCTGAACTACACCATACCGACCTCTGAATATGAAAGCGTGCTCGGCATTCTGGCCCTGGCCGGCACCTTGGGCAATGAGGAGGGAGCCGTGATCGGCCACGTTTTCGACCTGGCTGGGAATATTCTTTTTAACGAAGAGTGGGAGAACGGGCTTAGCGGGAATCATCCCTGGCAGCACATGGAACAGACCGATCCCAACCGACCCTACAACGGCAGCACACTCAACGAAACCGTCAGTGGGCCCAACCCGAGCGATCCCACTTTCCTGATCAAAGAGAATATCCGCTTTCAAGGCCAGGACTATCACCAATGGAACAACACCTGGCTGACCGAGGAGGCGCTGGGCGGCATCATTTTGACGGAAAACACCTTCATGCAACTCAAAATCGACAATGTGGACAGCAGCAATTTACCGGAGGGCGAACACTCCCAGGGCCTCATTCTGAACATACAGGCCGGGGGTTTTCCCTTCACCCTGTTTATCCACCAACCGGGTCAGGGCTACTTCAACAACGCCGGGGTCCATAATCTGGTGACCTGGAGCTATGACTTCAACTCCGGTCCCATCGTTATCAATCTTCATACTCTGTTCACCAGCAACGGATTGCCGATACCGACCCACGTCAATTCCATCGAATTCTGGCAACAGATCGTAGACTATGCCACCCAGACCGCACCCGAGGACCAGATCCAGCACATGGAGATCGATTATCTTCGATTTGTGGAGTCGGTCAGTGAGGATTAATGACCTCCGTCCCCTTTCCTCTCCGAGGAAAGGGAAGGGGCGGAGAATGAATCAAAGGGGAAATAGGGCTTAATGAATAAAGACTAATCTTTTGATATAATTATCTAAACATGCTATATTTTTAGAAATAAGTGTAAAGAAAACCCCCATCTTCGACAAAAACCCTTGCACTCTTTCCCAGGAAAAAATGTATCGACATAACCAAAGACAGCTCCAATTTTGAAGGTTTTTATCTACCTTTCGGTGGCAAATTACGCAGTGGCAATCACTGGGTAAAGCTGGCCAAGTTCATACCGTGGGAAAAATTTGAACCTGCATATGCCAAGACCTTGGCCAGTCAAGATAAAGGACCTCCTGCGATGTCTGTGCGTGTGGCCTTGGGAACTCTTATCATCAAAGAGCGGCTCGGGACCAGTGATGAAGAACGGTTGAGCAGATCAGTGAGAACCCGTATCTCCAGAACTTTTTAGGTTTCGAATCCTTTAAACTCGAACACCCATTTGATCCATCCATGCTGGTTCATTTTCGTAAACGGCTGAGCATGGACTTCGTCTGCAAAATTAATGAACAGATCAATCAAAAGGCATTCGGCCAGAAAAAGGCCCAATCAGACCCATCCGATGATGACAATGATCAATCCAATAGCGGATCATCCGGGAAAAAGAACGTAAACCGAGGCAAACTCCTGATCAATGCCACCTGCACACCCGCTGACATTACCTTTCCGACGTATCTGAAAATTTTGAACACTGCCCGGGAAAAAAGTGAACAAATCATTGATGTCCTTCACAAGCCTCATAAAGGCATGATAAAAAAGCCGCGGACTTATAGCATTAGAACCCGTCGTGATTTTTTGGCTATTGCCAAAAGCAAAAAGGTGTCAAAGAACAAACTCCGAAAGGCCATCCGTAAGCAGCTTGGGTATCTTCGTCGGAACCTGAAAAGCATAGTGAAGCTATCCGAAAAAAGCCCACTGCTGTTGCTGAGCAAACGCCAGTATCGAGACCTGCTGGTGATCCATGAAGTTTATCGCCAACAAAGATGGATGTACGACAATAACCAGAACAGAATTGACGATCGCATTGTCAGCATCTCTCAACCTCATGTTCGGCCGATCAAGCGTGGAGAGGCAAAAGCATCCACCGAGTTCGGGGCTAAAATATCAGCAAGTCTGGTCGAAGGGTACACGTTTTTAGACCATCTGAGTTGGGACAATTTCAATGAATCGCTTGATCTGAAGCCCCAGATTAAGGCCTTTCACAAGCGTTTTGGATGCTACCCGGAATAGGTTCATGCAGACAAAATCTACAGAACTCGGGACGATATCAAATATTGCAAGAAGAACAACGTCCGTTTGTCAGGACCACCTTTAGGAAGACCTCCCAAAGAAAAAGAACTACAAAAAGAGATAAGAAAACAAACCCGTCAGGATGAACTTGATCGCATACCCATCGAGGGAAAATTTGGACAAGGCAAACGACGGTTCAGTTTGTCAAAGATCATGTGCAAATTGTCCGATACATCAGCATCAGCGATTGCGATAGCATTTTTGGTGTTGAGCCTTGAGAAATGGCTGGCAGCCATTCTTTTTTATCTCATTTCACTGCTTGATATACGCTCTTATGTGTCATTTAAAGGCCACAGGAGCCAAAATATGGTGCCATTTTCTTCATCTATCTATTGCTGGGAATGACAGTCCACCATATAAAAATTAGGTGTATTGCAGGGCAATCAAGGACTTTTAGATTATTCAGGAAGCCCTAATTACTGGTGGTTCACCGCCGCACAGGCGGCTTAGAAATCACAATCGGGTCGGAAATATACGAGCATGTTCACCCGCTACACAGAAGCGAGGGAACAGCTATGATCTTATGCCTTCACTTAGGTGGACCTGCGATATCCACTGGATTTCTGTAGGGATTTACGATTTTGTGAAACCACAGATATGTCTTTAGGATCTCAGCAATATTGCGACTGGACAACCTTATGATTACATAGCGATATCGCATTGCCTGACCAAATTAGAACACTTTGCCAATAACACCAGTTAATGTTTACGCGTAACTCGGTGTCCGACTCTACTGAACCACATTATCAACACGTCATGACGGCCTTGAGCCGGAATCCAGAAATCATTTAAAAAACTGGATTCTGGCTTTCGCCAGAATGACGAAAGAATCACTTTGAGTTTTTTTAAAACCTCACAATTTTCTAAGGTAGAATAATCGCCCTACTTTAACTTTTCGAGCATCTCCCCCATCATGCGATGGATCAAATTGATGGCTTTCAACGGACGAATCATCACTTTGAAATCGACAATCCTGCCATCCTCCCCCCAGGTGATCATATCCACGCCGTTGATGACGATGCCGTCGATCTCGGTGAGAAACTCGAGTACGGCATGGTTGTCGGAAGTAATTTCACGCAAGTATTTGAAGGTGCCGTTGTTGAGCACGTGCATGGCGGCTGCCAGGTAAAGCTTGGTGATCGGTTTGCCCTCTTGGGGTGTGTGTACGACCGGAGAGTGAAACACCACTTCATCTGCAAGAATGCGATCCAGCGCTGCTTCGTCTTTCGATGCCACCAATTCGTGCCAGGCTTTCAATGTGTTTTCTATCATCTTTCAATTCTTTCCTTTTTTCTTCTGGTTGACAGGTTGGTACAGCTTTCTTCTATGTACAAAAGCTTCAGCGCCGTTACGGGCGGGCATGAAGCCCGCCCCTACGAGGGCAGTGTGCCAAACGACTGTGTATCTTGGGGCTTGGTTTTATGCCCGACCGGGTCAGGAGGCAATGGCGTACTTTTGCCTGACCGCCTGGGCGATTTCACTGGTGATCGTCAGTGCGCGGTCCGCCTCTTCGGGTTTGAATATCACCAGGCAATTGATGGAGGACGGACGATTGATGGTGGACGTGTATGTTTCTATGCATTTTTTGGAATACTGGGATTATATTGATGAAAAAAGCATAAAAACATAGGCGTCCCCATACGCCCCCCAAACAACCAATTACATGAGTTCCAATAAAATTATCCGGTTCTCTATGAAGGTTAAGTTAACATTCGAAATAGCAATTAGCGTCATTCCGGGCTTGACCCGGAATCCAGTATTTCCAATCTTTGCTGGATGCCGGATCAAGTCCGGCATGACGTTGCAGAAATTTTCGACATGCCCTTTATCCTTTTCATTCAAAAAGGAAATTTCGGTCTGAACGCCCTATAGCTGGCCAACTTAATCTTCATAGAGAACCGGGTAAAATTATTTTAATTACTGGCAACAAGTCTCAATGCGTTATCTTTCTGATTAGGAAACAAATCCGCCGGCACATTCGCTTTACCTATCTTTTTGAAAACAATATACCTGGCGCATTCCGTGTTATCACCGAGACAATACTTTTTTTTTATCATTTCAGCAGTTCCAGGTTTATTTGCCATTTTGTCATTGAAAAAAGGACATGTGGGTAAGCATTCACAATTCGCCATATCGGACTCCTTTCTGTTTTCCTGATCGTTAAGGCGTTAAACTCATCCCATTTATATGTTCGGCTGCCCACAGGCAAACTAAAGAGAAATAATTTCTATTAACCTTCCAAACTAGTGCATGATTCACCGTTTTGGAGTACTTACTGGAAATTGCGCAATCAGAAGCATTCTTTGCTATTAAAAAAATGAAGGGCATCGGCCGCCTGGTAGCACCAAATAGAAGCTTGGCTGAATTCCACAGGAGGGATTCTTTCGCGGTCAAATTTTGATCGGCAGTGAATAAAGGAAATTTTCGATCACTCCAGGTCCAGATATGGATCCCGCCGAATCGTCAAACCGCTTCAGACCGATTGACTATAAATTGGCCGCTATAAGGCCGCTATAAGGTAGGACGAATCATGCGACAGATGGGACTTAAAGCCAACCCCCCCAACAAGGTCTGGACGGCCAATATCAGTTACGTGTGGACCTTTGAAGGCTGGTTATACCTGGCCGTCATCATGGATTTGTATTGTCGCTAAATCGTTGGCTGGTCCATGGACAAACGAATGAGATGAGAAAAAGCAGTATTTAAAAGTTGCTGAATTTTGTGCCTTGATCAACTCCCTTTGACCTATCGCTGCCTAGCTCGTTCTTTACCACCACGGCCAACTGTTCTATCGTATACGGCTTCCTGACATAACCTCCGACGCCTAATGCCAAGGCGGTCTCAACGCGTTCGGATTGTGCGAACCCACTGACAATGATCGCCTTCAGGCCAGGCTGTATCGTGACCACTTTCTCATATGTCTCAAGGCCATCCATGTGGCCTGGCATAATCATATCCAGCACCAGCAAATCAACCGGACGTTTACGCAAATATTCGATTGCTTCCTCACCGCTGGATACAGATGTTACGTTGTATCTCAGTTTTTCTAGAATAGAAGAACATATATTTCTCTGCAACTCCGTATCATCGACGATAAGGATAGTTTCACCATTGCCACAATATTTTTCCAACTCCCAGGGCTCTTCCGTCACGTCTTCATTATCCCTGGTCCCAGGGAAATAAAGTGTAAAAACGGTTCCTTTCCCAATTTCGCTTTGAACGTCAACATAACCTCTATGATCTTTAACGGTTCCCCAGACGATGGCCAGGCCAAGCCCTGTTCCGCTTCTTCCCATAACCTTATTGGTGTAAAAAGGTTCGAAAATCTTTTCCAGATCCTCTTTTGCGATTCCTTCCCCGGAATCGGCAAACTGGACAGCGACATATTCGCCCTCTTCTGGAACTTCATACAGGCCGTCCGACTTGTCGATATATACATTCTTCGTGGATATGCTAAGTCGCCCTCCCGGCGCCATCGACTCAATGGCATTGGCCACCAAATTCATCACCATTTTTGAAAGATGTACTGGAGAACCGACCATTCGGAACAAATTCGGCTGCAGATCCCTTTCAACCGTCATCTCAGGATACTCGGCCAACAGGTTCTGATACTCAGGCGATTGAAGAAAGTTGGATAGGACCTTGTTCATATCGACCGTTTGGGCATCAACAATCCCCCTTCTGGCCAGTGTGAGCAGATCCTGAACGACAGCAGCCGCTCTTTCACCGGATTGCTTTATCGTAAGAATGGGTTTCCTCAACGGACTGTCCTTCGGCATGTCGAGGAGAATCAATTCCGGATAATTCAGTATACCGCTCAAAATGTTATTGAGATCATGGGCGACACTGCCGGCCAGAATTCCCACGGCTTCCATTTTCTCTGCCCGTTTAAGACTGACTTCCAGATGCATCTTTTCCTTATTGGCCCTCTCTCTTTCGACGATTTCCCGCTTGAGCTGTTCGTTACTCTCCTTAAGCGCTGCGGTTCGTTGAACCACCAGTTCTTCCAACTCATCCTTGTATAACTGCAGCTCTTTTTCAAATTTTTTCCGCTCGTTGAGTTCTCCTCGCAATGCCTTCGTCAAATCACTGATTTTGCCTACGGATAGCGTCAACATCAGTGTGACGAAGTACATCGTCAATCCAGTAGAGACAAGATCATCTTTGGTCTGTCCCGCCATCGGAGCTAATATGCAAAGCATAGCGGAGTGAAGAAACCAGTATAAACAACCGCAGCGCAGTCCAATCAGCAGCCCTGCTACCAAAGGAAAGACACCTGATAAAATGAAAGCGCCGTCTCCTATTGTGCTTTGCAGTGGCAGAAAAATCAAACCAAAGAAGATTAGAAAGCCCGGAATGACAACAAGTGGCTTGGTGAGCTTTGAAACTATCGGTGCGGTTTTCATTTCTTCTTTTCCGTTAAGTCGTCACCGCAAGCCTGACCCTCCACCTCCGATATACCTCATAAGGTTATCCGGACCAGCGCTCCAGGATATCCCCATGTCATCCAATCCGAAACAGGTTCCAAACGATCCTCATCTTTTTGATGGGGACTTACTTCAATTTTTCGAGCATCTCCCCCATCATGCGGTGGATCAGATTGATGGCTTTCAACGGACGAATCATCACTTTGAAATCGACAATCCTGCCATCCTCCCCCCAGGTGATCATATCCACGCCGTTGATGACGATGCCGTCGATCTCGGTGAGAAACTCGAGCACGGCATGGTTGTCGGAAGTAATTTCACGCAAGTATTTGAAGGTGCCGTTGTTGAGCACGTGCATGGCGGCTGCCAGGTAAAGCTTGGTGATCGGTTTGCCCTCTTGGGGTGTGTGTACGACCGGAGAGTGAAACACCACTTCATCTGCAAGAATGCGATCCAGCGCTGCTTCGTCTTTCGATGCCACCAATTCGTGCCAGGCTTTCAATGTGTTTTCTATCATCTTTCAATTCTTTCCTTTTTTCTTCTGGTTGACAGGTTGGTACAGCTTTCTTCTATATACAAAAGCTTCAGCGCCGTTACGGGCGGGCATGAAGCCCGCCCCTACGAGGGCAGTGTGCCAAACGACTGTGTATCTTGGGGCTTGGCTTTATGCCCGACCGGGTCAGGAGGCAATGGCGTACTTTTGCCTGACCGCCTGGGCGATTTCACTGGTGATCGTCAGTGCGCGGTCCGCCTCTTCGGGTTTGAGCATCACCAGGTCGCACGCCGGCATGACCCATGAATTTTCGATCAGCAGGCGTTCATCGATGCCATTTTTTGTATACGTTTCGATGGCCGCGAAGAGTCGATCGAGAAGTGTTTCGGTGGTCTCGCTGCCGAGTTTTTCGCTATCCACCGGAACGATTCCCCATGCCAGCATGCCGCCTCGTTCCAGGAATGGCGCCAGTTGGGACGCATAGAGGGCCAATTGATCGGGATACTGATAGGCGTCGAAGTTGATGACGTCGATATCGGAATCGATCAGGAGGGTCCAGTCGATGTTGGCGCAGCAGTGCACCCACCGCAGGCCTCTGACTTTGTCGAAACTCGCATCGATGGCGTCGATGATCTCCGACCGCGTGCCGGTGCCTGCGGCCGATGTAAAGGTCACCAGCGTGGTCTCGGGCAGATCGACGATCACCTCGACATCGGGGATTTGTGCCCGGATGGTGGCTTCCAATGAACGCGCCTTGATGTTCATGCCTTTGATCAGAATATCGCGCAGCGTTTCATTGTATATCGATGGCTGGCCGTCGGCCTGCTTCAAAAAATCGCCGAAAAGCAACGGACCGGCCGTGTGGAAGATGACCCACTTGAGTTCCGGGGGGCGCTCCTGCTTGATTTTGCCGATCATTTCGTGGATGAAGGGCGCGGCTTCCGGGGTGGTCCTGAAGTAGTCCAGGTCTTCGGCTTCGTAACGGTCGTAGAATTCGATGATCTCGGCTTCTCTCTCCGTGGAGAGATCAAAATAGACCATGCGCCGCTTTCGATCGAATACCAGGCACGGCAGCCCCTCGAGCATCCAGCGAATGCTGCGGGTCAAGGCCGGCAGGCAGGGTGCTTCGGGCAGGCACTTCAGGATCGTACGGGCCGCATGGCCCACGTCGCGGTATGGGGCGACCCCCATCGCGGTGGCAGCAAAACAGGGCTTGGTCAGTGTCTTTTGCAATGCTCAACTCCATCCTTTTGGTGTAATAGGCTCCGGCACGCTTCTACCTGCCGAAAAGCTTGTCGAAACGCATCAACAGCGCAGCATCTCCATCGACCTTGTACTTTTCGGCCATGAAGAGATTCTGACCGTCGGCCTTGCCGGTAACAACGTCCATCCAGAGTTCGAAAGGCGTTTCGATGGTGAGGGAGGGCTGGTCGGCCTGGCCGGCGCGTGGATCGATCATGCCGTTCTCGATCTTGAAGTAGCAGGCCCCCTGCACCTCTCCAGAGAAGACGAATTGAATGGTCGCCTGGGTATCGGCGGCGGCCTCCCTGTTGAAGGCGATGGCCATCACCAGCATGAAACTCTCCAGGGTGTCGGGTCGCGGCACCATTCCGCGCTCTTCGAACCCCTTGATGGTCACGCCTTCGGCAATGCAGGTTTTCCAAACGAGGTTGGCCACTGCACTCCAGACATCGAGATCCTTGACACTCTGCTCGTGGATACGCTCCATGGTCGCTTTGGAAACATGGCCCTGTGTAATGAGCTCTTTGCCGGCCTCGGTCGTTGCCGCCAGAATCCGCTGCGCGCGGCTGCCCCCCCGTGATGCGGCCATCGCTTCGGCCCCGGGGCGGTAGATCTCCGCGGCCAGCCGCTTGCCGAACAGGTATTTGGCCCACGCGGAGAGCGGGCCGAACACCTCTTCATCATGGAATCCGGCCACCGACAGCACCACCGCTTTAGGGTGGCCATAGCGGGGCGGATGCACGGTTCGGCCCTCATAGGTGATAAAGAAGGGCTCGTTCATGGGCAGGGTGCGCTCGATGAACGCTTTCATGGTGGCGTTGACGGTGTAATGGTACAACGGGCTGGCATAGACCACCATATCGGAGTGGCGAAACTTGTCGAAAAGCTCGGCGCTCATGTCGTCTTTATGGATGCAGACGCCCGGGGTCTTGGTCCAGCAGTTGAAGCAGCCGCTGCACTGATTGATCTTCTTGTCGCGCAGGTGGATGACCTCCACCTCGGCTCCGGCCGCTTCCATGCCCTGCACCAGGTACGACAGCATGAGTTCGGTTTTGCTCTGCCCCTCGCTGCGAGGGCTGGAGTTGAGCGCAAGCACTTTCATCGAAGTCTCCTTTCAATGGGATTCGGGATGATCTCTAATCGTCAATTCCCAGGTAAGCCCTGTTCCAGGTGGGGCTGATGGTGATCTCGTTGATGCAGACATGGGCGGGCTGCTCGGCAACCCAGCGGATGGTTTGCCCCAGGTCCGCCGGCTGCAGCATTTTGGCCCGGACTTCAGCGGATGGCGGCATGGGGCGACTGTCCATGATCGGAGTGTCCACCTCGCCCGGGCAGATGGCGCATGCGCGGATGCCGTTGGCGCACTCCTCCATATTGAGATTGGTGGTCATGGCAACCACGGCGTGCTTGCTGCTGCAGTAGGCCGGCCCGACGATGGCCGATGGGTACAGGCCGGCCCATGAGGAGATGTTGATGACCAGCCCGCCCTTTTGCTGGCGCATATGGGGAAGCACGGCACAGGTGCAGTAAAAGGTGCCGTCAAGATTGACGCGGATCACCCGGTCCCACTCACCGGTGTCCATATCGCGCCAGAACCGTTTGGGGCTGTTGAGGCCGGCGCTGTTGATCAGGATATCAATGGTGCCGTGGCGCTGAACGATGGCATCCGCCACCTTCTGAACCGCCTTTGAATCACTCACATCCAATGGTTCGACCTCGGCCTGGCCGTTGGCAGCCGCTATCTGTCCGGCTTCGTACGTCAGCACCGCTTCACGGCGACCCGACATCACCACTGTGGCGCCAGCCCGGGCCAACGCCTGGGCTCCCGCAAGACCAATACCGGTTCCCGCACCGGTGATCCATACAACTTTACCTTTGAGCATGGTTCGTCTCCTTCGCAATGCGTTCATACCTATTGCCATTTTTTTGCGTGCAACCTTGGCAGATATCATAGGAGAGAGAGATGGGAGAGGTCAACCGATATGGTCAGAAGAAAAGGACAGCCTCAGCTGCATGCTCTTGTTTTTCGTTGAACGACGACGCCTTTTGTGATTTAGTTTAGC
This sequence comes from uncultured Desulfatitalea sp., assembly GCA_963668675.2. Taxonomy (GTDB): domain Bacteria; phylum Desulfobacterota; class Desulfobacteria; order Desulfobacterales; family Desulfosarcinaceae; genus Desulfatitalea. The sequence continues at coordinate 236,117 of CAXXMB010000002.1, forward strand.
CAGTTGCGCTGAAGTCGCCTCACCAATGAACCGATAACCTTGTAAGAGCGGCTGGTGCAGCCGGTACCGTAAGCATGCGTTGGAGCTCTACGCGCAAGGGAATTGCCGGAATTTCAGACACCGACATTTGCAGTTCGGATACCTCCTCTTTCACCATCTCGCCTCCTGACCGGGCACTATTCCCAGGCGCAGCGGTACCTGTTTGTAAATCTTCGTTTACAGATCCATCGAACCAAACCATTCAGCTTCCAACGGACATCGGCCACCAAAGGAGTCGACATGGCGGACACCCAGCAACAGCAACAATTCCTGCGCAGGGCCCTGGTTAAAAAAATCATTCGCCGCATCATTGCCCTGGTCACCATCGTCTGTCTGGTCTATGGCCTCGTCGCCCTGGTCTACGCCACGAAAACCATCTACAAGGTCAAGATGAACTATGCCGTGGTACTGGAGCGCTTCAACGGGCAGCGCGAGGCGGTCACCGACGTGGGCTGGCACATGCGCTGGCCCTTCTTCACCCGCATCGAGCAGGAGGTCGCCCTGATGAACCAGCGTCTCCATCTGGGCGGTCAGGACGAGCCTATGCGCATCATCTCCAAGGGCAACGTGGCTTTATGGACATCCGGCGTTTTGACTTACCGTATCCGCAGCCTGCACACCTGGGCCATTGAAAACCTCGATCCCATGCAGTTGCTGCAGGGCGACTATGACGGCATCGTAAAAGATCTGCTGCAAGCCGAGCCGGTGGATAAGCTTATCTCGGAGCGCGAACAGATAAAGGAGCGGATTTTCATGGCGCTCAAGTCGGCCCCCATCAACGTGGGTGGCCCTACCCTGGAGGGCAAGTACGGCGTCGAGATCGTCAGCTTTGTGCTCAAGGAGACCCGCTTTGGAGACAAACTCGTGGAGGCCACCGAGGAGAAGAAGCGCCGGGAGCTGATTGCCGAAGCCGACAACTATGCAGCCGACCAGGAGGCCAGCCGTATCCGAAAGCTCTATGCCGCCTATGTCGACGGCATTCAGTCACTCCAAAAGAGCATCGGCCGGACCGACGGCACGACCGATACGGCCATCTTGCAATTTTTAACCCAGCAGAAATGGGCGACGGCCTATGAAAAGAACCAGGAGGGGCAGAATACGGTGGTCATTCAGAACACCGAACAGTCGCCGGCACTGACACTGCCCTCCTCCCAGGCGGCAACCGGCGCCAAGGCCGGAGCGCCGAAAGAGAACGCCAAAGCGAAATAGTCCGTCCCAAATGGTACCCCATTTGGAGAGACCGCTAACCGGAGGCCGCATATATAGCATTGGAGAAACAAGGTGCCCAAACGCCTGACCAAAAAAGTGACCTATGTCCGCCTGCCTGAGCAGCGCATTACCGAGATTCAGGCCCTGGTGGCGTCGTGGCCGTACGAGACCAAAGCCTTCATGCGCGCCCGGCTCAATCAGTACAAGCCACCGCGCATCTGGATGAGCAGCTTGATCGAGTGGGCTATGTCGTTTGTCATGGATTCTCCCGACAAGACGTTCCGCGTCCTCAAAGACCCGAATATCCTCACCGACTGGCAAAAGCGTTTCGAACTCTCCGGACAGGCCAATCCCCAGGATGCCTGGAACCGCATCCTGGAAAAGGAGGTAACGGCCAGGGACTACCTCTACCTGCTCAGTCTCCTCGACGAGCAGTTGACCGACGTGCATGTGCCGATCGAGTTGGAGACGCTGTTCGAAAAGATCTACCGGGCCCATATCCGCAAGGAGTACGTCTCCGATCCGATTGTGCCCAAAGCGCCGCTGCTGCTCGTGATCGGACCGTCGGGCAGCGGCAAGACCTCTACGGTCACCGAGTCTGTCGAAAAGGTGATCTTCAATGATCAGGTGCTGCCCGAAATCGACCTCAATCTTAAAAAGGAGGAGTTGCTCGCCAACGAACCCTTCTGGAAAAGTCTCGAAGAGGTCGACCCCACCCTGGCCATGGAGATGGTCCGTCTCAAGCGGCTCAAGTTCTTCAAACGCCTCGGGCGCATGCCGGTCATCCGCTGGATCTTCAAGCGCCAGATCAACCGCAATCTCTCCATCCTGGAGGAGCAGGGCATTCAGGTCGACTATGCCATGGTCACTCCCAACGACTACCAGACCGCTCTTGCCGGTGAACCGGGCAACTACTTCAAACGGGCGCTGGGCGATGCCCGCAAAACCGCAATCCGTCACGTGGAAGAGGCCCACAGCGCCTTCGGGCGCGTCGAAGGCCACGCCAGCGGTGCCGAGCGCCAGCAGCGCACCCTCATCGACACCTCCAACATCGTCCTGGACGAAATCATCAACGGCAAACGCGACTGTCTGCTGATTGCGACCTCCGACCAGCCGGAGCGCTTCGATGCGGCCATCTATCGAAGGTTCGTGGAGAAGGGCAAGATCATCAACCTCTCCGACTTCTGGAAAAACCCCTCCAATCTGGGAGAAGTGGTGCGCCTCGAGCTGCAGCGCCACGACATCGAGGTGCACGCCACCGGTCAGCGGAAGCGACCGATACCGGATCGGCCGGAACCGATCAGCCGGGAAGATCTCGATCGCGCGGTCGATTTGATCTACCAGGTCTTCGAAGAGCGCACCCTGAAGGTGATCCCCTCATACGTGCGCAAACTGGTCCACTCGATTGTGGAGATCAAAAGCGGCTTCACCATCGAATACCTTAAGGATCCGCTGCTGGTCCGCCAGGCGTTCGAACTGGTGGCCCAGAACTCTTATGGCGATCTGTACAAACGTATCGTGGACCGCATGGACCGTCATGTCCGATGGGAAGAGTATGTCGGCGGCATCAAAGACACCTTCTCCGAAATGACCAACAATTGCCTCTACTACGGCGTCGACGAAGAGAAAGGGGTGGTGCTCAACGGACCGCCGGGAAGCGGTAAAACCTTTCTGGTGCGCACCTGGCTGGGCGAGAACAAAGATGTCCACGATATGGCCACCAGTGCGGCCGCACTGCAGGACCCGGTCAACCCCATCGACGGTGCCGTGGAGAACATGGAGAAGCTCTACGACATCGCCAAGATGATCGCACCCTCGGTGGTCTTTTTTGATGAAGGCGATGCCCTGGCTCCCAAGCGCAGCGCCTCGGGCGGATCGCCCTCCGACAAACTGACCAATAAATTCCTGAGCCTGATCGATGGCGAGATCCCGCTCAGACGTGTGTTCACCGTGCTGACCACCAACCGCCTCGACATTATCGATCCGGCCCTGATCCGCTCCAAACGCCTGAAGGTGCTTGAAGTGTCAGGCATGATGAGCAAGGACGACATCAAAGGCATCATCGACATCTCCCTGGAGAAGGTGCCCCTGGCCGAGGATCTGGACGCCAAAATGATTATCGAAAGCGCCCAGGGGCTGTGCAACACGCCAGCGGATTACGCCGCTTTTGTCGAAAAGGCCAAGGCCCTTCGCAGCACAGAATTTGAAGTCCTGCAGCGCTTCCGCGACATGCAGGCGACCAACGACGACATCCGCATCAATTTCGTCAAATTCAATCTAAAAACCCTCATGGGCATCATCGAAGCCGTCGAACTGCCCGCCGAGGTGCGAAACCGGATCAAAGCCAAACCCTTGAGCATTCTCGACCACTTCGATGAAATAAAGACCGCCTGCGACCAGGTTGGAGCGGCCGATGACTATCCGCTGACGCGCTCGCACCTGACCTCGGCCAAGGCGGAGATCTCCCAGAGCCCGGTCCAGAAGGGGAAGGTTCAGTTGGACGAATTCCTGGAAGCCGAGTTGAGCCAGGAGCCCCAGGTCGGTTTCATTATCGGGGTGGGGGCCAACGACACCTCCGGGGTCCTGCTGCCCATCGCCACAAGCCTCACCTATCGCGTTTCGGCCAAAAATGTGATCGTCACCGGTGCGGTCTCCACCTCCTCGTCGGCCTCCGCCCAACTGGACATGGCGGTGCAGATGACCCAGCAGTCTGCCCAGGAGGCCCTCACCATGGTGAAAAACTATCTCCAGGGTCTGGATCCCAAGGTGAGCACCGCCCGGCTCTTGGGCGACTTCCTGGAGGACTACACCATCCACCACCAGCTGCTCTCCGCCTCCTATAATGTGGGCGGCCCCTCGGCCGGCTACGCACTGGCCATCAACACCCTCTCTACCCTCATGCTCATACCGGTGCTCAACGACTTCGGCATCACCGGCGCCCCCTGGACCAAGGGCGTCAAACCCGGCGAAGTGGGCGGATCGGTCATCATTGGTGGCCATAAAAAAAAGACGGAGAAGGTGCTGGCCTACCTGCGCCGAATGTACATGCCGTTGAAAAACTATATGGATCTGGATCAGGATTTTTTGATGGGCTACTGGACCCAGGGCAAAGATATTCTGGGAGTGACCCACTTCGGCGATCTGATCCCCGAAGTGGTGTGGCTCGGCCAGCCATATGAACGACACCTTCAGGAGCTGATCAATTTGCGCATCGCGTATAAATTGGCCAAAAACAAGGGGGAGAGCCCGTCACAGGAGATCAAGGAACGCATCCTGGCCATCAAAGAGGAGCTGCGCGGCCAGTTCGAAAAACAGATCCAGGAGCGACTGGCGGCATTGCGCTACTATCTTCGCAGCCCGGTTCGTGATCCCCATCTCTCCCTTACGGAGATCTACCGCCACAAACCCGGCCGTATGGCCGACTGGACCGAACCGATGTTCAGGCTGATCCGCAACATCAAATCACGCAAATCCTCCCCGCCCGAGTCGTAATTTCCCTCAATAGCGCTCTGCGCTGACGGACGCTCATGCGTTGTGATATCGTTATGCCCTTTCGGGAATTTTTTTCGAATCCATCAACTTACGGGGTTTGCAAAATCTGCATACAGAGACGCATCCATTTCGGTAAGGCTTCATTGTCAGCCCCATTTACTCCTACACAATTTTTTCAATGGAACCGGACAGTATTATTCCAACTTCTGCTTCTTTCACGTCAACTTCTCGGGACAGCATTTTGTGAATGACGGCAATTACCTCATGGACACCACTTTCCAGATCGCCGATAAAGCGCGGATGGAGCTTGTGGGCTTTGGCCAGTAAAGCCGAATCCTTGGTCGGTAAAATCAGAATCATGGGCGCATCTTCAACAAGGTAACGGATTGACATCAGTGTCGTCAGATCCTTTTGGTCTGCTGCAGCTAAAACAATGATCGCACTCTGAGTCGGTGTATGGCGAAGCCGTGTGCTGAAGGGTGCCAGGGACGTGTATGCCATGAATTGGGCAAACGAAGCCTTAATCATCTCCTCGAAATTTGCGGCGACATAACTGTTCCGAAACAGAAGGATCTCCATACAGCCTTACCTCTATGATGGGTTGACCTTTTTGGTCTGGAACAGCATCAATTATGCCAGAAATCGTTGACGGTCTGATCAGGAGGGCCATGAGGCAAAAAATAGCATATCCGCCCAATCGAAAGATGAAGATTATCGTAAACCTGTACTATTTTCCTGATGCGCGGGAGAATTTACTGCCTGGCAGGAATAATCAGAAAGATTACCGGGACGGCGATGAATGTCTATTAAAGTTGTGCTTTTTCAGTATGGCGTAAAAGCGGGATTGGGAAAGACCGGAAATGCGAATGGCAGCTTTGATATCACCGGCGGTCAGATCCATTAAGTCGGCCAGATACTGCCGCTCAGCCTGAGTGTATATGACTTCACGGAAATCCTGCAACGGTGGAAGCCTTTTAAAGTGGGTGTCCACCGAGCTCTCTTCAATTGGTTCATGAGGGTCGCTTAAAGATTGACGAACCACCTGGATGCGGATTTCCGGAGGCAGGTGTTTGGGGAACAAAATCGGCTCGTATCGGGCTGCAGCCAGGCAACGATCCAGGGTGTTTATCAACTCCCGGATGTTTCCCGGCCAGTTGTAAGCTGCAAGTACATCGAGAAAATCAGGCGAAAACCCTTTGGAGGCGATGCCCATGCGTTCACAAAGCCGGTTCGTCTGAAATCTGGCCAGCGCTTTGATGTCGGAAGGCCGCTCTTTGAGCGGCGGCAGATCGAGTGAAAAGGCGCTGATGCGGTATAGCAGATCTTTACGAAACGTCCCCTCGGTCACCATGGTTTCTAGGCTGCGGTTAGTGGCCGCCACCAGACGGAAATCACTCTTAACTTCGCGTTTACTGCCGACGGGGCGGAAGCGATGCTCCTGGAGAACGCGCAAGAATGCCTTCTGAAGCACCAGGGGAAGCTCGCCCACCTCGTCCAGAAAGAGCGTTCCCCCATCAGCCTGCCGAATCAAGCCCTCGCGATCCTTATCGGCACCGGTGAAGCTCCCTTTGACATGGCCGAACAACAGGCTTTCCACTATCGTATCGGGCAGGGCCGCACAATCTACCACCACAAAACTGCTTTTCGCGCGTGTGCTGTTGTTATGTATGGCCTGAGCGAACAACTCCTTGCCGGTGCCAGTTTCACCGGTAATCAGCACATTGATATCGCTCAGGGCTGCCTGGGCCACCATGTCCAAACAGGCGCGGATTTGAGGACTGTCACCGATGATGTTCTCACGTCGGAGGGCTCTCACGAATTCGGTAACAGCAGCACTCTTCTTTTCCTTCCGGTATTGCATGGCACGGGAGAGAGAGAGCCGTATGGCTTTGGCCGAGGACGATTTTTCGATGTAATCCCAGGCGCCGCTCTTGATGGCCAATTCGGCCCCGTCGGCATCACCGTATCCGGTACTGATAATCACTTCAGGTTCACCGGACGAGGCTTGAATTTCTGGTAATGCATCAAGTCCATTGCCATCAGGCATCCGGACATCCAGGAACACAACATCCACCGCTTCTGATTTAACTTTCTCCAGTCCTTCCTTCAGGGTGGCGGCACAATCGGCTTGATGATCCAATTGCCGGGCAAGTCTGGACAGCGCGTAGCAAATATTTTCGTCGTCGTCGATAATTAGGATTCTGGCCATGGTTTAAGCTTATCTTACCGGTTTCGCTTTTTCATTTTCCAGGGCTGTGCGGATCGCCCCTTCGATTTCTACTCGGGTAAACGGTTTTTGTATGAAAGAGCGGATACCCAAATCTCCAGCCAGCGCTGCCGTTTGGTGGCTTTTAGGATCGGTTAGATACCCGCTGCACAGAACAATCGGCATTCCGGGCCGGATGTTTAAAATGTGTTTTGCCAGCTCGGTGCCCTTCATCTGCGGCATCGTCTGATCCGTGATGATCAGATCGAATCGTTTGGGATCTCGGTGGAAAACCGTCAGGGCCTCGATAGCTGTCCCTGCTGTTTGAACGGTATATCCCATTGATTTAAGCATTTTCCCCGCAGCATAGCGAAGCGCGAAGTCATCGTCAACGAGCAGGATGCGCTCCACACCCGCTTTTACTTTCCCACTCGGCAGTGCGCCGTCAATGGCCTCCACCGGATCGAATCGAGGTAGAAACACGTGGAAAGCCGTCCCGTTGCCGGGAGCGCTATCAACGGTGATCGCTCCCCCGTTGTGTTTGATGATGCCGTAAACCACGGAGAGTCCCAATCCGGTGCCGCCACTTTTTTTGCGGGTGGAAAAAAAGGGGTCGAAAATTCGTTCCTGAACGTCCGGTGTCATTCCGTGACCGCTGTCTCTGATCGTCAGTTTCAGATAGGGTCCACCAGAGAGATTCAGCGATTCGATAACAGTTTCAGCGTTAACCATAACGGTCTCGAGATTTATTTCCAACACCCCCACTTGTTCTCCGATGGCTTGAGCGGCATTGGTGCAAAGGTTCATAACCACCTGGTGAATCTGTATGGGATCGACCAGTACACTGCCCATATCAGAGGGGAGTTTAGACCGTATATCGATGGTTGACGGCAGGGAGGCGCGAATCAGATTCAGACACTCTTTAACCAGGCTGTGGAGTTGGACCGGTTGTCGCTCCTGTTCGCCGGTCCGGCTGAAGGAAAGAATCTGTCTGACCAGCGCTTTTCCCCGCAAACCGGCCTTGAGAATGTGGTCGAGATCTTCATGCACCGGATGGTCCTCGGGCAGGTCGTCAAGGGCGATTTCACTACAGGTGATGATAGCTCCTAAAATATTGTTGAAATCATGGGCAATCCCACCGGCCAGCGTTCCGATGGCCTCCATTTTTTGGGCCTGGAGGACCGCCTTTCTGAGTTGTTTTCGTTCGGTTTTCATCCTGAGGGTGATGATTCCAAAGGCCAGATCGTCGGCGAGTTCCTCAAGCAGCCTAAGCTCATCTTTGTCAAAAGCGTCAGGCTCACCCGCACAGATGCTGAGCGCACCGAACGTTTTACCCTCTTCTTTCAACGGCATCGCAACAGCTGACGCATAACCCCTTTTAAGTGCCTCTTCTCGCCAGAATTCATAATCAGGGTTAGTGATAATGTTCTGAAAGACGCTCGGTGCTCCATTTCGGATGGCGCTACCGGTTGGTCCTCGCCCCCGTTTGGTGTTGGCCCAGGTAAGGTTGAGCAATTCCAAATAACCTTCCTCGTATCCCCAATGGGCTACCGGCCGCACTTTTTTTCCCTTTTTATCTTCAGCAAAGCCAACCCAGGCCAAACGATATCCACCATAGTCGACGACAATCCTGCAGATATCCTGCATCAATTCCAATTCATCTTTGGCACGAATCAACGTGTGGCTGCATTCGCTGAGTGTTCTCAGCACACGATTCGTTTTGCGCAATGATGCCAATTGGATCTCCGTTGATAAGGGCGTTTGATGAGTAAGTCGCAATTTATCTTAAATTTGATAAAAATACAATAATATCAAAAGAAAAGGAGCAAAACACCCCCAACAGGATGGCGTTGGGACTCAAGCGCACTTTGATATTTCACTTTTACGACTGCTCGCTGGCAAATGGCACGCCCGTTGCTTATCTGGTGCAATATGCCAAAAAAATCGGGAAGGAAAGTATGTTTATTCGAACAATATGAGCCCATGAAAAATATTTTTAGTTTTTGATACCCGGACAATCAACGGGACCGGATCTTTATCAGGGGATTTTAAAAAAATGATCATTCAACTTTCAGGGCACCTGCTTGGGCATCCGTGCCGGGGCTTATTTTCCAGAATCGTTCCTGGCATTTTGCTTGTCCTTGTTAACCTGGCCAGCCTGGCCATTTCAGCGCAAGCCGCCGACCTGTCCTTCGACCGGGCACTCGAGGCAATGCTCTGCGCCAACGAATCCGTCAAGGCCGCTTATTCCGAAACCGAGCGACGCGAGTATGAGGCCAAGGCCGCACAGGGGCTTTACTTTCCAAAAATTACACTGACTGGTCGCGCGACCCGCATAGATGACCCGGTCTACCTCGATCTCAACCCCATCCGGGACGTCATCCTGGCCCTGCATCCGACGGTCCCGGCAGATGCGGTCCCTTCCTTTAAAGAAACCATTCAAGACGACACCTTCGTAAAATCTCAACTGAACTTGGTTTGGCCTGTGTTCACCGGGGGACGTATCACCGCTGCCAATGCAGCTGCAGAAGCCGGGGCGCGTGAGGCAAAGGCCAAATTGCGCCGGACCACCGAAACCCTCACCTCCGAGCTGGTGAGGGCATACTTTGCCGTCCGTCTGGCGGACCAAGTCGTTCGGATCCGCGCTGAAGCCAAAGATGCCTTGGATCTGCACCTGTTTCAAGCCCGCCGCATGTATGAGGAGGGCATTATCGCCCGGACTGAACTGCTCCATGCCAAGGTGGCTCAAGCCCAAGCCGACCGAGAATTAAAAGCCTCCCGTCGCGATCTGGAACTGTCACACACGGCATTGGCGAACGTTCTATCATCCGACGAACCGGTCACGCCCACAACCCCGCTTTTTTTGGTCACCGTGCTCGAACCTGTAGACGACTTTGTCAGACAGGCCAGGGACAGACATCCAGCCTTGGACCAGTTGGACGCGATCAAGGACAAAACTCACGAAAATCTTCGCACCGAAAAAGCGGCCTACGCTCCGGAAATCTATCTGTTCGGTATGCGCGAGCTCTATGAAGACGATTTGACCGTTTTAGAACCCACCTGGGCCGTGGGCGCCGGTCTCAGCTTCACCTTGTTCGACGGCCTGACCCGGCCCAACCGGATCCGCGCCGCTCAAAAACTGGAAAAGCGGGCCGGGCTGATGCGACAAAAATTGGCCAGGGACCTGGAAACCCTGGTATCCTCCAAGTACCAGGAACTCATGAAGGCCGGCGAACAATTTGACGCCTTGCAAGCGTCTATGAACTTGGCCGACGAAAATCTGCGCGCCCGTCGTCGGGCCTTTGAAGAAGGCCTGACCACATCTCTGGAGGTGGTCGACGCCCAGCTGTCCCTGTCCGCGGCCGAAGTGGAACGGTTACACGCGGCATATGCCTTCGACACCGCGCTGGCGCAGTTGCTGGAAGCCAGTGGCCAGGGAAATGATTTTCCGCGTTACCTTGCGGGTGCGCAAATGGAAGTGGAAAAATGAAAACACAACATGCTTTCATCGAGCCTGTCGTGGGGCTCCTCATTCTCCTGGCTCTGGTCGGCGGGCTCACCTGGTTTCTCAGGGAGCCCCCGGTGGAATTGATCCAGGGAGAAGTTGACGCCACCCAGGTCGACCTTGCCGTCAAATTAGCCGGACGGGTCTCGACCGTCTGGGTCAAGGAAGGCCAATCCGTCAAAAAGGGAGAACATCTTCTGGATTTGGATATCCCCGAAATGCAGGCCAAGCTTCGTCAGGCCTCGGCCGCCGAACAGGCCGCCGGTGCCCAGCGCGACAAGGCCTTCGCCGGTGCCCGCCGGCAGGAAGTCCAGGCGGCAATGAATCTGTGGCTGCAGGCCAAGGAGGCCGCCGATCTGGCAGAAAAGACCTATCTTCGCATCGAACGTCTTTACGCTGACGGCGTGGTTTCGGCCCAGCGCCGCGACGAGGCCGAAGCCAAATGGAAAGCATCACGCGAAGCTGCCGCCGCCGCCCAGGCCCAATATGACATGGCGCAGGAAGGGGCCCGCAAAGAAGATCGCAGATCCGCTTCCGCCCTGGTCGATCAGGCGGGCGGTGCCGTCAACGAAGTGAAAAGCTACCTGAGCGAAACCCGCCTTGACGCACCCATCGGCGGCGAGATCGTCCACGTCCTGGCCGACCCTGGCGAACTGGTCAGCCCAGGCTACCCGATCATCACAATCCTCGACCTGACCGATGTGTGGGTCACCTTCAATATCCGCGAAGACAACCTGGCCGGATTGCGCATAGGCAAAACCTTTACGGTCCGCGTCCCTGCCTTGGGCGAAAGGCAATTCAACGTCAAGGTCAGCTACATCGCTGCCCTGGGTGATTTTGCCACTTGGCGGGCCACCAGCGCCTCCGGCGGTTTCGACCTGAAGACGTTTGAAGTCCACGCCCGCCCGGTCGAGCCCGTCGACGGACTCCGGCCGGGCATGAGCGTCATTGTGCCGTTGACGGAACTGTCCCATGACCGCAAATGACCGCCATCGCCATGCCCCGGGCCGACGCACCGGAATCCAAGCCGTTGCCCGCCGGGAACTCGGCCGCATTCACAGGCAACCCCGGTATGCCATGCTCATGCTGGTCCTGCCAGTGATCTCCTTTGCCCTGGCCTGGGGGCTTTTCTTCAATCAATACCCCCGGGACTTGCCCGTCGCCGTGGTCGATTTGGACCACTCTTCTCTGTCCCGCCAACTGTCCCGCTTGATCGACAGCACCGCCAGCATTAAGGTGGCCTATCAGGTGGCTGACCCGGTTGCCGCCAAAGAGCTGTTGCTTCGCGACCAGGCGTATGCCGTGGTCATCATGCCCCGCGGACTCGAGCGGGATATCAAACGCGGGCTGGGTGGGGAGGTGATTGGGTACTACAACGCACAGATGCTCCTGCCCGGCAGCATCATCTCCGCCAGTCTTGGCGCCACCGTGGCCACCGTCTCGGCCGGGGTGAACCTTCAGTCCCGCCGGCGCCGTGGCGAAATGGGCGAAGCCGCTCGTGCCCACCTGGAACCCGTCAACCTCGACCGACACGTGCTTTTCAACCCCCAACTCAACTACCTGCACTTTCTGGCCGCAGCCTTGTGCCCGACGTTTCTGCAAATATTCGTCGTCATGACCACCGCCCTGGCCATGGGTGAGGAATTGAAGAACGGAACCATACGGCAATGGTTCGACACCGGCGGCGGCAGTATCTGGCGGGCGATGATCGGCAAATTGGCGGTCTACTTCGTCACCTTCAGCCTGGTAGGAATGGTCATGCTGGCCGTGATTCTCAAAGGCTTCGGCGTGCCCTTGCGCGGCTCCCTGGTTAGCTTGGTTTCGGCCACTATCCTGCTGATCTTGGCCGGCCAAGCCTGCGGGCTCATCCTGGTGGCGCTCAACCCGAGCCTGCGCATGGCCCTCAGCGCCGCTTCTTTTTACGCCGGAACCGCCTTCGCTTTTGTCGGTCTGACATTCCCCCAGACCGGGATGCCCGCCCTGGCAAAAGCATGGAGCAACCTGCTGCCGTTGACACACTATCTGCATGTTTTCCTGGAGCAGACCTTCCGCGGCGCCGATCTCGCCGATTCTGTACCGGACATGCTCCTTTTGTGCGGTTTCGTTCTGCTGGGGCTTCTGCTCACCCCCCTGCTCAAACGCTATAAGGTCGACAGCCGGTACTGGAGCAGGCCATGATCAAAAACTTTCTCCATGACGTTATGACCGAACTCGGCGCTATCTTTGGCGATCGCGGCGTCCTTCTGATCATGGGGTTTGCCGTAATTTTCTATGCCTTTGTCTACCCCCTTCCGTATACCGGTGAAGTGTTGCGCAAAGTGCCCTTGGTCGTCATCGATCACGACAACTCCAGCCTGAGCCGCCAGCTTGTGCGCATGGTCGACACTTCGGATCTGATCCGCGTCGACGGCCGGGCCCAAAATCTCGACGAAGCGCGGAAAAAGATCGCTGCCGGCCACTATAGCGCCGCCCTGCTCATTCCCGTCGACTTTGAGAAAACGGTGCTCCAGACACGTCAGGCAACCGTGGCCGCATACGTGGACGCAACCTATTTTCTCGTCTATCGCCAGGCGATGACCGGTCTGGTCAAGGCCGTCCGAACCCTTTCCGCTGGCATTCAAGTCCATCGCTTTCAGGCTCAAGGCGGTTCCGAGGAGAAAGCTCAGGTGGATCGCTCGCCACTCAATTTCATCGACCGCCCCCTTTTCAACCCATCCCTGGGCTACGCCACCTACATCGTTCCCGGCGTTCTGATCTTGATCCTTCAACAAACCATGCTCATTGGCATAGGCATGATCTCCGGCACCCGCGCAGAACGATCCGCTGCCGCCGCCTCAGCCACCGTGTTGCGAGGCGGCCCAGGCCTGCAGATACTTTCCCGCACAGTCGCCTGCCTGGCCCTGTATCTGATTCACGTCCTCTTCATATACGGCGTGGCATACCGGATCTGGGGTTTTCCCATGCGCGCCGGGCTTGCGACCGTTTTCGGCTTCTTGTTGCCCTTTCTGTTGGCCGTTATTGTGCTAGGGCAGATGCTGGCAGCGTTTTTTAAATCTCGAGAAACCGCCATGGTCATGATCGTCTGGAGTTCTATGATAGCCGTCCTGGTCTCAGGATTTTCCTGGCCCGTCGAAACCATGCCTCACTGGATCAGGGCTCTGGCCATGCTCATCCCCAGTACCTGGGGCATCTCCGGTATTCTGCGCCTTACCCAAATGGGCGCATCCTTCCAACAGGTCCAAGTCGAATGGATCTGTCTTTGGGGACTAACCTTTCTTTACCTGGTCCTGGCCTGGATCTGCACAAGTTTCCAAAGAAAAGGAATAATATAGAAACCGGTTGAAAATTTTCCTGTTTCACAAGAAAATTCTTGTGCCTCAGGAAATTTATACAGAAAAAATTGCCCCCATTTTTAATGTTGAATCTTAGACTTGATATATAAGCCACTCTTAGGCGCCCTGAGCGGGTGCGAATGGCAACATCATGGTGTCAACCGAGGGCACAACCGACCGGGCCGGCGCATTGACTTACCATCCAGTTCCTGCTATATCATCCTGAATAAATAAGAGATTTAATTGGGCCTACAACTTGCCAACCATTCCACTAGCCATTGGAGGTACCGATGAGCGCTGAGCAGAGGGCCGACCAGGACCGTTTTCTGTTTGAAGTATCAAAGCAACGTTTCAAAGTCGTCGATTTCTCTGCACGCGAGGCGCTGTCCGAACCCTACGAGGTGATGCTTACCCTGGCCAGCAAGGATGAGATTCCCATCGACGATATGATTCAGAAAGAGGCCCTGCTGACAATATACGGCTCGGAATCGGAACGCTACTTTCACGGAATGGTCAACTCCTTTCGGATGGCCGGCAGCAGCGGCCGCTTTATGCTTTACAAGGCGATCGTCGTACCCACTCTCTGGACGCTCTCTCTCGAACAGGATTGCCGTATATTCCAGGAGATGACGGTTAAGGATATCGTCACTGAGATTTTGGAGGACGCCGGCATCAAATCGGATCGCTACAAATTCCAGTTGAAGGAGACATATCCCGAGAGGAACTACTGCGTCCAATATCGAGAGACCGACCTCGACTTCATCACCCGCCTGTTGGAAGAGGAGGGCATCTTCTACTACTTCGAGCACCAGGAGAATCAACATTGCATCGTCTTCGGGGACAGCACGGTCAACTACAACCCCATTGAAGGTGTCCAAAACAGTAGCAAACAGGTGGAGCTGCTCTACCAGTCCGATGCCGAAATGGTGCACCTGGAAGAGACGGTGTTACGCTTTCACCCTTGCGCCCGGATCACCTCGGGCACGTATACCCACAGGGATTACAATTTCCTTCAACCCTCGCTCAAACTCAGCGGGACCAAGGAGGAGAGCACCTTTAAAAAGTTGGAGCGGTACGATTATCCCGGCGGCTTCGCTGACGAACAGAGAGGCAACCAACTGGCCCGCAACCGATTGGAGGAGGCCGGACGCCTCAGGAGCTCGGCCGAGGGAAAGAGCAGCTGCCCCAGATTGGTTCCCGGCTTCACCTTCAAGCTCTCAGTGCAGGAGATGCCCGAACTTGAGAAGGAGTATGTGCTGATCCGCACCATCCACTCCGGATCTCAGCCCCAGGTGCTGGAGGAGCTCAGCTTGACCGGCGACGGGTTCAGCTACGGCAACGAGTTCCAGTGCATCCCCTCGGAGATGGTTTTTCGACCCGAGTTCAAAGCGCCGAAGCCCTACGTCAGGGGCATCCAGACCGCCATCGTCGTCGGCCCCAAAGGAGAAGAGATCTACACCGATGAACATGGGCGCGTGAAGGTTCAGTTTCATTGGGACCGGCTCGGGGACAACGATGAAAAGAGCTCGTGCTGGATACGGGTCAGTCAGATCTGGGCAGGCGCCGGATGGGGCGCCATGCATATCCCGCGCATCGGCCAGGAGGTGGTGGTCGATTTCCTCGAGGGCGATCCCGACCAGCCGGTGATCACCGGCCGCCTCTACCACGGAAGCAACACCCCGCCGTACAAGCTCCCGGACGAAAAGACCAAAAGCACCCTCATGTCCAAGACGACCCCCAACGCCAAGACCCACAACGAACTGTTGATGGAGGATAAGGTCAACGAAACTCGCGTGGTGCTCTCCAATGCCTATGGCCATAAAATCACCATGGATGAAAAGGATCAGTTCCTCTGCATCGAGACGCGCGACGGGAACAAGGTGACCTTCGACGACAAGAACAAGCACATCAACGCCGTCACCACACAGAACCACAACGTGCTGATCAGCGATGAGAAGAAGAAGATCAACATCACATCCACCGCTGGCCACATGCTCGAAATTGATGATGAGAATCAAAAAATGGTGGCCAAGACCGTCAATGGCAACATCATCACCATGGACGACAACGGTCAAAAGATCGAAGTGGCCACCGAAGTTGGCGGCCACTCGATGGTGATGAACGACAAAACCATCAGCGTCACCAGCGGCGGCGGCCACTCGATCACTCTGGACGACGGTGGCGGCGGCAACGGGGTGAGTCTCCAGGATACCAACGGCAACAAAGTGGAAATCGACAGCAGCGGGAACAAAATGGTCATCGAAGCCCAGGGCGGTATCGATATCACTACCGACGGCGATCTGAATCTGAAGGCGGCCAACATCAAACTCGATGCGGATATCGATCTGAAAATGAATGCCGGCGCGAACGTATCGTCCGAGGCGGGAATCGAACACAAGTCCAAAGGCAATATGTTGACGTCGGAGGCTATGGGCACCGCCGAATTTAAAAGCAGCGGCATGACCAATATCAGCGGGGCGGTCGTCAAAATCAATTAAGCAACTCTTGAGGAGCGATTCATGCCCGGTCCAGCAGCTCGAATCGGAGATCCCACAGCCCATGGCGGGACCATAACCGGCCCAGGATGCCCCACCGTACTGATCGGCGGCATGCCGGCGGCCCGCGTCGGTCCGGACATGCACGTCTGTCCCATGGTGACACCCGCCCCGACGCCGGTACCCCATGTGGGCGGCCCCATCAGCGGGCCGGGAGTCGCCACCGTGCTGATCGGAGGCATGCCGGCGGCCACTTTAGGGGACATGGCTGTGTGCACCGGCCCGCCCAGCACCATTATCATGGGATGTCCCACCGTACTCATCGGCACCGGTGGCGGCGGTGGCGGCGGTGGAGGGGGCGGCGGTGTCCCGGCGGTGGCAAGTGCAAGCGCCCTCTCTGCCATATCAGCCGAACCCGGCCCCGAAGCGCAAGGCCCCCACTGGTTCGAGTGCCAGTTCGTCGATTCCGCCCAGAAGCCGATTACAGAGGTGCGCTATGAAGTGACCGATCCCAGCGACCGCACCGAAAAAGGGATTCTAACCGGCGAAGGCACCATTCGCCGCGGCGGGTTGCCCGATGCCGGGGAGTACAAGATCCAGCTCTTTGCCGTTTACAATGCCCAGTGGTCCAAGCAGGAGGCCCGCGTCGGGGACCTGATCGATCTCTCGGCCGAAACCGCAGGGTACGCCGACGGAACAGAGGCTCGCATCGAAATATGGGAAAGGGATATCGACGGCGCCGATGAACTGGCTGCAGAGTTGCAGGCCACCGTCAAAGGCGGGAAAATCAATGCCCAATGGGAGTACCAATACAGGGAAGAGCGGGAGGTCTCCTCGGAGCAACAGGGTCCCGAGGGCTATTCCGATCCCGAGCACTACTTCATCGTCCATGTGACCGACGACAAGACCCGTTCGGGACAGCTCAAACACCAAGACTATATCGAAATCGAACTGAAAGACCAGGACGACAACCCCATTTCGGATGAGAAGTACATCCTTCATCTGCCCAACGGTGAAGTGCGCAAAGGTAACCTGAACAGCAACGGCTACAAAAAGGAAGAGAAGCTGCCCCCTGGCAAATACGACATCGAATTCCCCAAATTAAAGGATGAGTGACGATTTGGGCAAACTGGTTTCCAAACGGGTCAAATTCTACGAAAAGCTTCAGTCGGGACAAAAGCAGACCTTTGTCAAGGCACAGCAGAAATTCTACCTGCACCTGAAGATGACCGACCCCAAGCAGCCTCGCCGGCTGATCAACCTGCCTGCAGGTATCCGGGTCCGACTGATGGCCAACGACGCCTCCCTTGCCAACAGCGGCGCATCCGCCGAGACGGACGCCCAGGGCAAGGTGTGCCTGGCGCCGGACGCCATCACTGCCAAACTGAAGCCCGATTACCACTTCCGCATCGACCTCGACGAGCGCACATACATCGATGTCGACACGCTCAAACTGGCTCCCAGCAAAAAAATCAAGCGCTTCGACCAGCGCAAACTGTTCGAGCTGCCCATGGTGGTCGATACGGCCACAGGCGGATTTCACTATGACAGCAACAAGGTGAAGCTCGTCGACGGCAAGTTCAAAAACTACGATTCGAAGAAGAAGGGCGAAGGCAAGGCCGGCGATCCGCTCGTTCTCGAGCTTCGGTTTTACTGGTACTTCATGAAGTTCACCTACTTCGACCGGATTAAAAACGAGTGGCGCGACGTTCCGGCCGAAATGCCGGTGGTTCCAAGGCTCGACGAGAACGACGACTACCTCAACAAATATATCCTGAAAGACTTCCTTGAGTTGGGCTACGTGCTGGACAGCGAGCCGAAGAAGATTCAGCACTATCTCAATCTGCTTGGCTTTCAGTGCGGTACGGTGGACGGCATCATCGGCCCCAAAACCAGGGCAGGGATCAAAGCGTTTCAAAAACAGTACGAACTGAAGATCGACGGCATTGCCGGCCCGATCACCCAAAGAACGCTGGAGCAGATCTTCTACCGCCGCAATATCGGGGTGTACGAAAACGGCCGTTACGCCGTGCCTGTCTGGAAAAAGGGCCTCGCCCTGCCCAAGCCCTACTTCGAGATGGCGCAGCCGGCGCAAATCTGCGCACCGGCCCTCCAGCTCGTCTCCAGCCGGGAAGCGGCACGTTTCGATCTCTTTCTCTATACGAAAGAGAAGAGCGCCAACCCAATCGTGGTCCCCCGCGAACAGATCGCCGAAGACAATAAAAACGTGGCTTACGACAAACTCGACCACACCAAGGCGCGCCTCTATTATGACCTGCCGGTGGAGTGGTCGTCGCGCAACTACTGGACCCGCTACGACAACAGCATGGACAAGGGCGAACGCTACCAGAAGGTGATGACGGAGAAGGTCAAACTCTACCCGTTCGTCGCCAGTGAAGCCAAGCGTGCCAAGCCGGTGGTGCCGCTGATCTTCTCCCTGGACGACATCGTCCTGGCGAAAACCGACCGGGATCAGACGATCACCGACCAGGCCGCCGACGGTGCGTCCAAGGCCCTGGACGACAAGTCGAGATTCGCGCTCTTCTACGTGGATCACGACACCAAAGAGACCGTCGAAGGGAAGCAGAAGAACATGCGGCGGATGAAAATCCACAAACCGGAGACCGCCCAGCCGGTCTTCACCGATTTCGCCTTTAAATCCAATCTGATCACCGACGTGGCCGGCCACAGTCGGGTGGTTGCCTTTTGCAGCGGCTTTCACGATGTGACCAACAAGCGGTCCAGCCGCTCCGACCAGGGGTTCAGTTGGGCCAAACAGCATGTGGCCGGAGCGCGCCTGGCCGTTTTGAACGATCCGGACGTCCATGTCCGCAAGACCGTCAACGCCGGCACGGCCGACGACATCAACAAGGCCTTCGCCCTCAACAATTGCGGCAACTACGAACTGCACTACCTTCACAACTGCGCAGAGCTGGACGGTAAAACGTTATCCTATCTCTTTATCTACTGGTCGTGCCGTTTCGAATCCAAAAACAAAGACCCGTGGAACCGGCCGGTCACACCGGGCGGACAGGCCGGGATCGACAACCACCGCAAAGAGGGCATGGTCAACGCCATGGAGCGGCTGAACAAGAACTATCTCATCGAAAAGCACAGCGGCGACACCGATATCTTCATTCGGCCCTTCCACTACATGGAGGCCAAGAGCGATGCCAACGGCGGCCGTCACAAGGCGATGGTCAATATCGTCGGCAACGGCGGCCCCAATGGGGGCGCCTGGATGACGTTGAACAACGCCCAGCTCCGGCTGAGGGACTACCAGAGCGACCCTCACTACTTCGGCAACCCGGACCCTGGAAACAACCTCCAGGACGCCGACGGGAAGAGCTACCAGGTCCTGACCAACCACCATGAGATGGGCCACGCCACCGGCAACTGGGATGATTATCTTTACGATTGTGAGGATCTGGGCAAAAGCTGGCCGAATCTCCCCAGGTACAGCCAGACCTATACGGCCGAGGGGGGGCCCTACAGCGAAGACAAACTCTCCCGGATGAACAACAACCGCATATCGCGGCTGCGCAACTTCTGGAAATTTGTCTGCTGGCTCAACGACGAGGCCAAAACCGGCCGCGATCTGCACGCCCTGCTGAAGCAGACCCGGTTCAAGATCACCTTCCAGGGCACCTCCCATAAGCATGAATTCGAAATTGCCGAAAAGTATCGCAATGTGGCCAAGGCGGCCAAAAGCGGCTACGCAAAGACAATAAAGGGTCACGCCAAGGCCGACCTGCTGCTCTATAAGCTGGGCGATGACGAATACTCCCGCCTGGCCGTCGCCGGCCAGGTGTTCAACGGTATCCTGGTGGTCAAAACGAAAATCGCCGCCAACTTCGTCAATTCGGGGCCCACCAACTGGACTGTCAACAACGCGGTCAGCTGGGGCCAGCAACTGAACAACCAGATTAAAAACGACCTGAACAACAAATTTCGCATCAGCACCGCAGCCAACAACGACTTTAAAAACATACTGCTGCTTTTCGTACCGGCCTACAACATGCTCACAACAGCCGCACCGGCCGGTTTTCACATCAATTGCCGGGTAAACAGCCGCACCGGGCGAAATCCCTCACCGGCCTGCCAGCAGCACGCCACCGATAAAAACAGGCTCGATCTGGACCGCGATGCCACCATACGAAGAGCGATGCGGTTCTGCTTCGGCGAGACGACGGGCACAGGGGCACTGGACAAGAGCCAATTTTCGAAGATCGTCGACTGGGTCAAAACAGAGTGCAGTGATAATGGCTATGCAATTCATGATGATTTATAAAATCGCGTCAATCATCGAGAGAAAAACGACGGCAACTGATCAAAGATGACACGATACTACTCCCAATATTATGCCGACGCCGGCCATACCGGCTCTCTCGATGTGGACGCCTCCACTGCGCTGACGCCAGTGTGGGAAACGAAAATCGAGGCAGATGAATCGACACACCCTGCTGCGCGTCTGCTGATCACCACAGACACTGAGCTGCTTGTGGATGGCACGGATGCCGTCCACGCTTTGAGTGCCGGCGGCGAGTTGTTGTGGGCACGCCCCAAGTGGCCTTCCAGCCCTGTGGTTTACAAGAACGGGTTGATCTGTTTTGCGATACAGGAGCGCAAAGATCGGGTCATGGTCATCGATCTGAACAACTCGGTGCAGATCGAGGAGATCGTCTTTCCGGAACATGTGGACGGCGCCTACGCCATGCTGTTCGAGCCCACCTCCGAAGGGATCGTGGCCCAGATCCAATACGCCAACATACCTGAAATGCGTACAGCCAACTTCATTGTATACTGTGCGGATGCAGACAGTTACGGATACAAATGGGCCCGGCGATACGAGGACCAATACAGTGCGCTGGTCCCGGCCATCAGTGCGGCCGACAACTTGATCGTCACCGCCAGTGCCGAAGAGATTCTCTGTTTCGACCTGATGGCCAGCGACCCGGAACCCGAACCCCGGCACACATTTCCGATCCCCTGGAAGGGAAACGCCACCTGGATGAGCTGTGCACCGGACGGCTTGCTTCACTTCGCCGGGTTTGCCAATGGGCGAGCCCGGGCTGCCGCCATCCATGCGGAAGGAACAGACGCGAACGAGTGGATTTCCGAAGCGCGACCCGGCATGCAGATGGCGCCCATTGCCCCGCCGATCATCGGGACGGACCTTGTCTATGTGTTGTCCAGGGGCGCCCTTTCAGCCCTGGCGCACCATCGACTGGCATGGATGTATCGCCCCCGGCAAAACGAATTTTCATACGCAACAGCGCTGGCCGATGGCGGGCTACTGGCAGTGGAGGCCCCCAATCTGCTCCACCGCATCGATCGCAGCGGGCAAGCGACAGCCGTCGTTGAAGTTTCCCAAACCATCACCGCGCCACCGGTCGCCACTCCTGAAGGCCATGTCGTGGTCGGCGCAGGGGAGATGATTTATGCATTTAATTGATCGCTTGAAGCCTCTCTGGCGATTGGGGCTGATGGCACTGTTTTGGGGAGGTCTCATGAACGCATGTGCACAGGCCGGGAACGTGCCGGACCAATTTCACTTCTCTTTCGGTACCGAATATGTGGTGGAGAAGTCGGACCGAACCACCACCATCACATATCAACAGGCATGGGGCGACGCACAGCGCTCGCCTGAACTCGGGGCCGGGCCGGAAGTGAAAAAGATCCAGCTGACAGAGGGAACGACCCAAAAGATCTGGCGCGCCATCGCATCGATCGACTTTGCCCCATACAAGCAATTGAAGTCGGACGATTTCGAACCGACGCCACCGGATATGCGCCACACGGAGAGCCTTAAGCTGGTAGTGGACGGAAAGACCATTGTCGCTTGGTCAGAGGGGTATAAATTCCTCAAACCGGACCTGCGACGCCCACTGGCCGAAATTGAGGACACCATACGGGAGGCATACGAGGAATCCGTTTCCAAGTAAACGGTGGATTATTCTTATAACCTGTCAATCAAATGGGTAAAGCAATCATGGGATTGTTAAGCCAAACCAAACCGGGCGCAAATTCGCGACACCTGCTCAACAACCGTTTCGGACTCGACCTGCCTGCGGACTGGGACGACCAGAGCGTCTACCGCTTCCAGGGGCCGATGGAGGACGGCACGTTGCACCATATCACCGTCACCATCGAGCACGGTGTGGACGCACAGGATGTGGCGGCATTTGCCCGTCGCCAGATCAAGGCCCTGGAAAATGAAATGCAGGGATACCACGAACTGAAAAGCGGACCGATTGAGTTGGCCGACCACAGGCCGGCCTACGATCTGGTTTTCAAATGGTGCCCCATTCCCGATCGCGAAATCTACCAACGCATGGTCTGGACACTGGGCGAAAAGAGCGCCTATCTGCTGACGGCCTCATTTTCCAAAAAGACATGGAAGCTTTGGGCCGACCGGGTGGACCGCATTATTCGCAGCTTCACCGTCGCCAATGAGAAAGCGACCTGACATCGGCCCGGAGGAGAACGATGACCGAATACCGCAAATCCACCGATACGGCCCACCAGGTGCAACTGACCTCCAAGCTGGTGCACGCCCTATGGGTGAGCCGTGCCGTGTGCGCCGGCGAAAAGGCCCCTTTCGAGGTGTGGACCCAGTTTGTGGGCAACGGCGCCGACATTCAGGTGACAGCTCAGGACGACAAGGGGAAAACCCTCGGCAAGGTCAAGGGACAGTTGTTCGGCAACTACTTTGCAGACGTCATCGACGTGCCGACAAAGGCGGGCGAGTCCATGACCTTTAACGCCAAACTGCCCAAGCACAGCCTCCAGAAGAAGTCGGGCGTCTGCCAGATACTCCCCCCGGTGCGCATCACCAACCAGAAGTGGGGAGAAAAAGAGGTTCGACGCGGCGACCGGGTCTCCTTGTCCGCCGATGTGGAGAACGTGGTCGACGGCCGCGAGGCGCTGATCTTCATCTACGAGCACGATCGTGACGGCGCCCACGACTTCATCACCCGATTTCCCTGCAAGGTGGAAAACGGCAGGATCGAGGCCGAGTGGTCCTACGCGTACCACGACGACACCGATGAGATCCCCACCGACCCCGAGATGAAAAAGAGCGGCAAGGGCTACAGCGCGCCGACCTACTTCTGGGTGGCCGAGTATGGCCGCAAACGGTTCGGCGACAAACAGGAGTCGGGGTTGCTGGAGTTCAAGGACTGGCTCGATCTCGATCTGGTCGACAGCACCGGGCGCCCGGTAGCGGATGAGAAATACGAAGTGGAATTTGCCGACGGCAGCAAGAAGAGCGGACGACTCGACAAGAACGGGCAGGCCCAGATTAAAGATGTCCCGCCGGGCAAGGCGGACATTCGCTATCCGGACCTCTCCCTGGATTAGGGATTAGAAAGCCGTGTGCGATAAAGGCGACAAGGATAAATCGGTCCAGAATCTCATCGATCTATTTGAGAAAAGATCGAAACCACCTGAAAAATCGGGCAAGGTGGTGCAGAGTGTGCTGCCGGAAATCAAGGTGGTGATCGATGCGCACATGCATGTGTGCAGTAGCTTCACCATTCCCCTCCCCCTGCTGTGGAACCAGATGCCGGGTATTGTGAGCGGGTTTCGAAGATCGTGGTATGATGAGGGCGGCCTGCGTCCGCCTAAAGTCCGCAAGGAGTTTGGAGCGGCGTGGGAAATCTCCAAAAACTCTGAGGATGAGATCGGCAGGATAGCAGTTGCCGAAAACAACAGCACCTATGAGAACACACCGGATCCGTTCAAGGACCATCAAAACAGCCAGGACACCAAACGGCTCGGCGTCATGGTGGCCATGCCCATGGATATGGAGTATGCCCAATACGATGGCTACTCCGGCGAAAAGATCTATCAATCGGCCACGGCCGAGCGTGACGACCTGATCGAACTTCAAAAAGCTTTTCTGCGCAAGGCCGAGGCGTTGCTCGATCAGCAGGCCCAAGATTTGAATACAACCTTCGGAAGCCTCACGCACATCCTCGGCTTCATCGCTGCCACAGCCCGTCTGCTCAAGAAAAGTCCAAGCTATAGCAAAAATAACAGTGCGCTGGAAAAAGAGTTCCATCAAAAAGCCAAGGCGATCATAAAAAAGGGTAAAAAAATTGATCACCCCACCGTTCAAAAAAACAATCCGGGCTTTGTTCACGAACGGCAGATCAAAATGGAGATGAAACGGGCCGGAGGCGACCATGTCGGGTTTGCCGCGGTCCTGCTCGGATTGATGCGCGACTACCACCCGGATGCACTAATTGAAGGAGAAAATCTGGATCCGGATCAGCAGATCAACAACGCTATCTTTGAAATGGATGAGAGCGTCTCCAAAACACTCTCCGACATGACGGTCAAAGAGGAGGAGACCCGTTTCGCCTTTATGCACAACGCCAGGGCCGATTTAGGATTTGAGAAAGACAAGCAGCTGAGCAGGTACTTTTACTGGGATAAGCCTGAAAAGGACGCCAAAGGAAATGCGCGCGATCGAAAACGGATTTGGCTGGACAAAGAAGAGTTCTCGATGTTCGAGATCTGGAAACAGCAGTTCTTCTATACCCGTAAGGCGACGCGTGAAAACCCATGGCAGATCATGCCCTTGTACCACTATGAACCAAGGCGCTGGATCGACCGGGATGGAAACGAACATTGGCAGAAGCCTTTCGATCAGATTGCATCCACCGGCAAAAACGGTCTCTTTATCGGCTTCAAGATGTATACTCGTTTGGGCTACAAGCCCCTGGACCCCAAGCTGCCACGCATGGCGGACTATTACCGGGAGTGTGAAGCGAAAAAAATCCCGGTACTGGTCCACTGCACCAGAGGGGGTATGGGCACCCACCATGAAGAGTACTATCTGGAATTCGAACCGGATGAGGGTATTCGTAAAAAGTACACCAAAAAGGGTTTCAAAAAGAAACAAGGCAAGCTCGACTACTTTGCCGACCACTTTGTCCACCCCGAAGCGTGGCGAGAGGTGCTGAAAAAATTCCCCAAACTCTATCTCTGTCTGGCCCATTTCGGCGGGGGGGACACCCAGTGGCAGATCAACCCGGATGAAGATATTGACAAGAACACATGGATCAAAACCATCATCGACTATATGCTGACCTATGAGAACTTCTACACCGATGTATCCTACGTGTTTCTCGAGGAGAGCATCGATAAGATGGCCCGCGCCATGAAAGCCTATCCCAAAATCATCGAAAAGATCATGTTCGGAACCGACTGGTACATGACGGAGATCGGGCAACACCGCAACTACAAGGATTTTTGCGTCAACTCACGACTCAGCATCAACGAAATATATGTCGAACTGGATGCAGCAAAGGCACTGCCGGACCATATCAAGTCCGCAGGCGATTTGTGGGTCCAGCTGGCAGCCGTCAACCCGTTCAACTTTCACCGACTGGATGCCAATGCCAAACGTTTTCATCAAGCGCTCAAATCGGACAATCACTATTACCAGACGATGCAGGGCCGCGTTGATGACGGCCTCAATTACCTGAAATTCTTTTATGAAAACCATCAGCGCAAGGGCTTTTTCACCAAAGGGAACAGCTTCGCCACTTGACCGGCATAGCACATTTGGCCAATGAGCGCTTCATTGCAGAAGGCGGGTTCTTTAGAATGAATTTTCCTAAACTTCACAGAGTGGTTTTCCTCCTGGCATTCATGCTCACCGCACTGTGCTGCCATGCCGACTCCAATCAACCCAAAACCAAAGACGGGGATGCGTCCAAAATGGAGACACCGATCATCTACCAGCAGAAAAAATTCAGGCTTCCCAAACCGATCAGCTCGATCTTTTCCGTTCCGTTGAAGAGCACGGTGGGCACCAACGACCTGGTCAATGCCATCAGCCTGATCCACTTTGATGGAGAGAAAGCCGATATCCGCCATCTCCTTGATGATTTCGTCGAAAACGTGGGGGGCGGAACGCTCTCTTTCCTTCCGCCGGTCTCGAGCAGCACCATTGGCTATGCCCAGAGCCGGCGTTTCATCCTTATCGATCTCAAAGAGAAAAGCTTCCACCAGTTCCTCGTCTGCAAACGGCTGGAAGAGAATATCAACCGGGTCGCCATTGCCGATGCCAGCAAGCTGATGTTTCTCTTCGAAATCCTTGCGTTCAGCGATGACCCCACCGACACATCGGACCCGGATCGCATTCTCCGAATGGTGGATCTCTCTTCAGGCAGTGATACCGTTATCGCTGAAAGGAAGCTGTCCGCCCATGCCGGATGGACAACCCACCAGGGAACCACTCTTCTCTTTGACGAGAACGGCGTTCTGGCATTGGACAAGGGGCTCAACCCCACCCACCATCCCTTCGCATCCCTCTATGCCGAAGCAAGGGGAGACTTCTCCGAACAGATCCGGATCACGGAACTGCTGGTCCATCCGGAACTGCCCTTCGGCGTTGTCATTGGCACGGGGAGCAAAGAACCCGGGAAGCGTTATGTCGTCTGGTTGGCCGCCTGGAAGGAGGGCGAGAAGCCCGTCATCGTGCCCATGATCGCCGAGAACCGCAGTTTCATCTACAAGGATTTTGAATTTTCTCCGGACGGCACCTTCCTGCTGATGAAGGTTCAGGAGCGGCAGCAGACCGAGTTCATCGTATCGCCGGTGGATCCGGCATCGCCCCTTTTCCTGGGAAAACCGGTATCGTTGGGATCGTCCGAAGCCCATTTTTCCATCGCCTGGATCGAAGCACCCCTGAGCCTCGCCGTCCTCGAAAATCAAGCGATTCGCGTGTGGGATTTGACGGCACCGGTCTCTCAATAATCCATTCGATTTCGTTATCGGAAAGGAGATGTCGGGGCTCTCCAAAGAAGCCATGGGAGCGCTGTGCCGGTACCCCCTTACCCTTCTGATGATATTTCTTGCATAGCCCTGAAAAGCCTTCTATATTGTGCCGCCATTTCCGTAGATATGGCCATATTAACCTTTATTACAGCTTGTTACACATGATCAGACCCCTTTCAAATTTACGGCGTCAACAGATGATCGACGCCAATCTGACCGAATACGGTTCCCAGTCCGATTTGCTTTCCTGGATTTCACCCGAAAAGGCCAGGGAAGCTGAATCCAGGCGCGCACAAATGCTTGGGGCATGTTCATCCGGTATTGAATTCGATTTCAAGGGGACAAAGCCACATTCGGGGCTCCTTTCCCCGGGGTGCCTCATTTGCGGCCAGGGAACTTGGTCCTGTCTTTTCATAAACGGAAAATGCAATTGCCGGTGTTTCTACTGCCCTGCCTCGCAGGACAATATTTCGGTCCCTACTACAAACCGCATTTCATTTGACACCTCACGTGACTACGTGGACTATGTCCGGCATTTCGATTTCAAAGGAATCAGCATCAGCGGGGGTGAGCCGCTGTTGACCTTTGAGCGTAGCCTTCACTACGTCGAGGCGGCCAGGAGGGAACTGGGTGAGACGCCTTACATCTGGATGTACACCAACGGAACCCTGGCAACCAGGGATCGGCTTGAGAGACTCCGGGATGCCGGCCTGAATGAAATTCGCTTCGATATCAGTGCTGTGAATTATGACCTTACCGGTGTGCGAATTGCGGCTAACATCATTCCCTGCATTACGGTGGAAATTCCGTCGATTCCCGAGGACTACCATCTGCTGCTGGATCTTCTACCGCAGTTGCATGAAGCAGGAGTAAAGCATTTGAACCTGCATCAGCTCCGATTAACGCCCTATAATCTCTCCAGGTTGTCAGGAAGAAACTATACATTTCTGCATGGTGAGAGGGTGACCGTGATGGAGTCCGAACTGTCGGCACTGGCGATACTTGCGGCGTTGTCGCGCTCAGGGCTGACGCTTCCGGTAAATTACTGCGCCTTTGCATATAAGAGGCAATATCAGCAAGCCGCCACCAGGAGGCGTAACGCCAAGCACATCATCAAAGGCTATGAATCCATCAGTGAAAAAGGTTTCATTCGGTCCTTGTCGGTCACCGGAGATCCAGAGGACGTAGGCCGACTTGCGGTGCAGTTAGAAAGAGACGGCGTGGATACGGAAACCTGGTACCTTTCAGGGAAAAAAGATCGTCTCTTTTTCCACGAGGCACTCTGGCAAAAGATCGATTTCTTGGCGCTCAAACTTCAGGTAATCTATTCGGAAGCGATACTGAGCCCATCGATTTCCTACCAGTGTGCATTTCGGGAAGTCCGGCTCAACCCTAACCGCAAAGTATTCGTAGAAAGACAGGCGCTGTGCTCCCCTCTGACTCTGGAAAACAGCGATCGGTTGTTTTTTGAAAATGAGATCCTTCATATTACTGGCGAAACCCCGCATTCAGGTGTTTCAATCCAAGAGGATGTTCTAGACTTTGAACTGATTCGACCAGGGCTTCAGGATTATTTTTAGTTTCGCCTAGTGAAAACCTTTTCGATAGGGTTCATTGCATTACAGGCCCAAAATGATAATGCGTGTCTGTGATATCTATGGCGTACAACAAGACTTGGCGACCTTGTGCGTACTGATATTTAATCGCAAAGCCATCTATCCCTGTCGAATTTGTTGTTACAATACCGTAACCCTCTAAAATCATTATGTCATTCCGGCGGAAGCCTGCTTCCAGGCGCACGGATGCCGGATCAGGTCCGGCATGACGCATTTGCATATTTAATTCCAGATTTAATAATATAGATTCTTTCTCCTAGCTTTGTCGCTGTCCACCCACAGGGACTGCTCACCTGCAAGACTTCCGATCAGGTCATCCGGCTCCGCATTCGCCACCAGAAAATCGGCCCGGCAGCCCGGGAGCAATTCACCGCGCCCAACCAGGCGTAAAAGGCGAGCCACGTTGCGGGTGGCGCACTGAACCGCCTGTTCCACGCTCATCCCGGCAAACAAAAACAATGACAACTCCTTTTGAACGGCGGCACCGTGATCGACTCCCTGCCCTCCTGCATCCGTTCCCAGGGCGATAACCACCCCCATCTCCAACGCTTTTCGGATCTGGTTCAATTGGTGATCCACGGTACGACGGGCCACATCTTTCTGAGTGCCGGTGAGATTCTCCGCCTCGCCCAACACCGCCATCGGCACAACGGTCGGCACCCAGCTGACCGCCCGGTCGGCCATGCGTCGCAAATTGTCTTCGCCCATGAAGTAGCCGTGTTCGATGGAGTCGCAGCCTGCTTCTATGGCCAGGCGAACCGGCTCCTCGCCATTGGCATGCACCATCACCGGCCGGTCGGCCAGATGGGCAAGTGAAACCATCGCACACAATGCGTCACTGGAGAACTGAGCAGGACCGGCGTGGCCGAAACGATCGATGCTGTTCAATCCAGATTGGATCACTTTGAGGTGGTCGATCACTTCCATTTGAGTGGCGAGCATTTCCTCTGCCGTTTCAGGCGAAAGTGCTCTGCCCAGCATGCTACCGTAGCGCCCCTCGGCATGCCAAGCGCGGCCACAGGCCTTGACAAGGGTAGCAGCATTCGGAGGCTGTGCTTTGCACCTTTTGTACCTCAGGGCCGCGCCCAGGCTGTCCCCGCCATCCCTGACGGCAACGACACCGTGGCGCCACTGATCCGCCAGGTGCCGGCGAACGGCTTCGGCAGCCTCCTCCGGTGTCTGCTTGAGCTGAGCGGTCCTGATGCGGCTATCCATTGACCCCGAAAAGGCCAGGTGAACATGGGCATCCATGAGTGCCGGTATGATGGTGGCGTGGGAAAGATCTTCGCAGGAGGTGTCCGGAGGCAGCGTCGAGCCGACCTGCGCGATGACATCGCCCTCAATTGCGATGAAGGTGTTCCTTGCCGCCGGCGCGCCGCTGCCGTCGATGAGCCAACCGGCCCGTATCCATTGGGTCTGGTGCTCAATCGCCATTATTTCAAAGTGCCGTTTAGGTGGCGTCTCAGCAGGTCCAGCGCCAGCATGGCAAAGAGTCTCTTGTTCATCAGCCGACGCCCGAAAGAGAGCGTCAGTTTGCGGCTCAAGGTCTCCTCCGGCGTGGACAGGCCGATGCAGATCGTCCCCACCGGCTTCTCTTCTGTTCCGCCATCCGGACCGGCAATACCGGTGGTGGCCAGGCCGTAGGTGGCGCCGGCTGCGCTGCGGGCGCCATCGGCCATCTGGCGTGCGGTCTCTTCGGCCACAGCTCCACAGCGGGTCAGGGTCTCCTCCTGAACCCCCAGCACCTTCATTTTGGCATTGTTGGCATATGTGACGGCCGAAAAGAGAAAGAATCCGGAAGAGCCGGGCGTGTTGGTGACCCAATTGGCCACAAGTCCGCCCGTACAGCTCTCTGCCAGGGCCAGGGTAGCGCCGCGCTCCACGAGCAATGCCCCCACTTCGGCGGCCATGGTGCGCTCCTCGTATGAGAAGACATAGGGCTGCAACTGCCCCCCCACCCATTGCTCCGCCTTTGCCAGACGCTGCCGCCCCTGCGTTTCATCCGTTGCGTTCAGATAGAGCTTGACCTGGATCTCCGGAAACTTGGCTCTCAATCCGAGTTTAATGTCCGGGAAGTGCTCTGTAAGAGCAGCCACCTTTTCCCCCACGGCACTCTCGGGTAGGCCGAAAGTGGACACGACCCGCACCAGTCGAAACTGTCGCCCTTTGCCCTGCGCGTCCTGCAAAGGCGGCAGCACCTGTTCCTCAAACATGGTGCGCATCTCGTTGGGCACACCCGGCATGAAGGAAAAAGCGCAACCGCCTATCTTGACTTGGAAACCGGGTGCTGTCCCCATGCGGTTGTATAGAACAGAAGCCCCTTCAGGAAAGAGGGCCTGCTTTCGGTTGGACGGATTCATGGGGCGCCCGCGGCGTTGAAAAAACGCTTCGATCTCCTCCAGGGCCCGCTGATCCTCAACCAGGTCGACCACGGCTGCCTGTGCAGCGGCAGCTGAACTCAAATCGTCCTGGGTCGGCCCCAATCCTCCGGTGACCATTGCGATATCCGCCCTCCGCCCAATCTCTGTAAACAGATTGACCAGCACTTCCATATCGTCGCCAACCGCATGGTGACGAACGACCTCGATGCCGTTGAGCTCCAACAGATCTGCCAGATAGGCCGAGTTGCTGTCCACCAACGCGCCGGTGCGGATCTCATCCCCAGTGGCCACTATTTCAGCCCGGATCATCGCATTCCTCCATCTGTCGCATTATTGAGAAGGCAAGAGCCAATTGAAGTACTTCAAAAAAAAAGCGGACCGATAAACGGTCCGCAATTATTTGAAAAATTGGAGGCGGCATCCGGATTTGAACCGGAGAATGGAGGTTTTGCAGACCTCTGCCTTACCACTTGGCTATGCCGCCAAAAAAAAATGGAGCGGGAAACGGGATTTGAACCCGCGACTTCGACCTTGGCAAGGTCGCACTCTACCACTGAGTTATTCCCGCTCAGTATGAAAAGGGGTAAATAGCGATCTATTAACATTTTGTCAATAGAAAATTAGGTCTGTAACAGCCTGCGATAACGCACAAAGTAATCAACCCCCGACCACACCGTGAAGATTGCCGCACCCCAAAGAAAAAACATTCCGATGCTGTGCAGATCAATCCCAAAATAGGGGTAGTGAAACAGCAAGGGAATGGCGGCGGCGATCTGGAATCCTGTCTTGTATTTGCCTAAGTTGGAGGCCGACACATCCTGCTGACTCTGGGCGATAAGGTTTCTCAGGCCTGTTACGGCAATCTCCCTGCCGATGATGATGCAGACCACCCAGGCCGGCACCCACCCCAGCGACGTCAGCATGATAAAGGCGGAGGAAACCAGCAGTTTGTCCGCTACCGGGTCCATCACTTTGCCCAGATTGGTGACCATGTCTTTCTGGCGCGCCAGGAGACCGTCGAAATAGTCGGTGATCGCCGCTACGCTGAAGAGCAGTGCCGCCAGGAAACAGGTGAGCCGGTTTGGGATCAACAACAGCACGACCACCAGCGGCACCGCCAGAATTCGAAAAAGGGTCAGCGCATTAGGATTGCCTAACAGCTGTTTGAATTGCGCCTGGGGTCGCATGGAGGTCCCTCTTTGTCGACACGTTGGGGGCTCTTGGTGGCCCTATTTTTTGGCTTTGTTCCAGTCGTCCAGAAAAGCCTTGATCCCTTTATCGGTCAGTGGATGTGATGCCAGCTTGCTCAACACATTAAAAGGGATGGTGGCAATATCCGCACCGAGCA
Organism: uncultured Desulfatitalea sp.; assembly: GCA_963668675.2. GTDB lineage: Bacteria > Desulfobacterota > Desulfobacteria > Desulfobacterales > Desulfosarcinaceae > Desulfatitalea. The sequence continues at coordinate 268,534 of CAXXMB010000002.1, forward strand.
GGGCGGTTTCGAGGACATGCAGGGGATTGCGCACGCTGGCAACGATGATTTCCGTCTCGTATGCATAGTTGGCAAAAATCTCCACCAACTGTTCGATCAAGAGCATCCCCTCCTGGGAGAGATCGTCGAGTCTTCCCACGAAAGGACTGACATAGGTGGCGCCGGCTTTGGCCGCCATCAGGGCCTGCAGGGGTGAAAAGACCAAGGTCACGTTGGTTTTGATGCCCTCGGCCGTGAGGGTTCGAACCGCCTTGAGTCCGTCGGTGGTCATGGGAATTTTAACCACGATGTTCTGATGGATCTTAGCCAGTTCCCTGGCCTCCTTGACCATGCCGTCAGTCTCCAGGCTGATCACCTCAGCACTGATCGGTCCGTCCACGATGCTGCAAATTTCGGTGATAATCTCTTTAAAATCCCCGCCCTCCTTGGCGATCAGGCTGGGATTGGTGGTGACACCATCCACCATGCCCATGGCATTGGCTTCTTTGATCTCTTCTATATTGGCGGTATCGATGAAAAATTTCATGCGTGGTTCCCTCCCTGGAAAGAATCATTTGCGTTCAGCCGTTCACTATTCAAGAGGATTTTTCAGTGGCATCCTTATCAGCCAGAAATTGCTGTTTGCAGCTTTCGCTGCAGAAGTGAAGCGTCTCACCGTCGCTATTGAGCGTCACGGCGTCGCGACGGATGAGATAGACACCGCACTGCGGATCTTGAACCAAAGCGTCATCTGCGCGCTGGAGATTACGGTCGGCCCCGCTCACCTGCCGCTTGCCTCCCCCGCCGAACCATGTTTTGGCGGCGCGGTAGACCAGGACGCCGATTACAAGATAGATGAGCAGTCGAATGAGCATAGCCTGATCTGTTGATCACCTTCACGCAGCTGATTTAAAAGCGCTTTTACTTCCTTCCCCAACGTCGGATGCACAACAGTCGGGTCTATATCACAAATAGGTTGCAAGACAAAGCGCCTTTTGTGCATGCGCGCATGGGGAAGGACCAGTCGATCACTGCTCATAACACAATCCTGGTAGAGGACCAGATCCAGGTCCAGGGTACGGGGTCCGAAACGAATCCCCCCCTCCTTGCGGCCCATTTTAGACTGAATCGCCTGCATCCTGTCCAATAGATCGAGGGGCGCCAGGGGGGTTAAGATTTTGATGGCTGTATTGAGAAACCAATCCTGTTGCGTGTAGTCCACCGGTTCAGTTTCATAAAAGGGGGCGCGTCGCGCCAACTGCACCAGGCCATCCGAGCAGAGCGCCTCGATGCCCTGGCAGCAGTTTCTCAACCGGTCGCCCAGATTGGCGCCGATTGATATAAAGGCCCAATGCAGGATCGTCTGTCCAGGTGCCGCCACGTTCAGTCGGCCTGGGGAGAGGATGGCGGCGAGTCCGGTTGACCGAGTTCAAATTGCCAGGCCTCGGGGTCCATCTCGGCCCGGTAGACCACACGGGCATCGCCTTCGAGATAGACGTCGGTGTATCTGTCCCCCACTTTTTTGAAATAGATCGTCAAATCACTCCCGCTGAGCGTTTTCAGCGTCATGGGCGATGGGAACTGATACCGCTCGGCCAGCACCAGGGCCGCCGCCACATTGCCGGTGCCGCAGGCCAGGGTCTCCCCCTCCACACCACGTTCGTAGGTCCGGATGGCCCACATCGTGTCGTTGAGGGGGGCGATGAAATTGACGTTGGTCCCTTCGGGCGCGAACTGATCATGAAAGCGGATTTCGCGCCCCACCCCTTTCACGTTGGCACTGGGCAGATCTTTGACCTCCATCACCACATGGGGGACGCCGGTGTTAACGCGGCTGATCGGCACCGGATAGTTGGCCAGCACGATCCCATCGTTCATCACCAGATCCTTGGGGTCGGACATCTTGATCTTCACCATGTCGCCCCGAACATGCGCCTCAATGACACCCACATCGGTTTCAAAGGAGAGATCTGCCGGTGCAATGCCGTTGAGCACGGCAAACCGTGCCACGCACCGGGCGCCGTTGCCGCACATCTCGGCGACGCTGCCGTCCGAATTGAAAAAGCGCCACCGGAAATCTACCGACTCGGAGCGTTCGATCAAAATCAGCCCGTCGGCGCCGATGGACATGCGCCGCAAACAGACCTTGGCGATAAATTGGGGAAGCTGCTCGTCGGCCACAACCCCTTCCCGGTTATCGATAATAACGAAGTCATTGCCGCTGCCGCTCATTTTGTAAAAAGCGATGGGTTTCGTAGATTCCCTGGATTCCATTGGTCAACATACCTTTTTTAACGTGTTCGTTGTTCGCCCACGCACCTGCTGTCGGCACCCGGCGCTATGTTTCATCGGCTCCCCGCATCCAGGTCGGCACCTGCTCACCGCGCACCAGGTCATCGAGTTTCTCTCTCTCTCGAATGGTGTCGAAACGATCTCCTCGCACGAGCACCTCGGCGGCACGCAGCCGCGAACAGTAGTTTGAGGCCATCACAAAGCTGTAGGCCCCGGCACTCATAACCGCCAGCAGTTCGTCCGGCCGCACATCGGCGATGGACCGCTCCTGGGCCAAAAAGTCGCCACTTTCGCAGATGGGGCCCACCACATCGGCGGTGATGATGGCCCGATCATGCTGTTCGACCGGCTCGATGGCGTGATAGGCGCCATAGAGTGTGGGACGGATCAGGTCGTTCATGCCGGCGTCCGTCACCAAAAATGTTTTGGCGCTGCCCTGCTTGCGATAGAGCACGCGGGTCACCAGGATACCGGCATTGCCGACAATCACCCGCCCCGGTTCCAGAATCAGCTTCAACTTCAAATCTTTAATGGAATCGATCAACCCGTCGGCGTAGGCGCCAAGATCAGGCGGGGTCTCTTCATGATAGGTGATGCCCACCCCGCCCCCCATGTCGAGATACCGGATGGATATGCCGAGGTTGCTCAGTTCGGCAATGAGTTGCTTCAGGCTGGCCAGGGCCTCCTGGAAAGGTTCGATGGTCGTAATCTGGGACCCGATGTGGCAGTCGATTCCCGCAATCTCGATATTGGTCATCTTCATCGCGGCCCGATAGCCGTCCAGGGCCTGGGCCATATCGATTCCAAACTTGTTTTTCTTCAGGCCGGTGGAGATGTAAGGGTGGGTTTTGGGGTCGACATCAGGGTTGATGCGTATCGCCACCCGCGCTTTGCGACCCAGCGCGCCGGCACGTTGGTCGATCAGCGTCAACTCATCGATGGACTCGATGTTGAACATGAGAATATCGCACCCGATGGCGGCATCGATCTCATCGATACGTTTGCCAACCCCCGAGTAGACGATTTTTTGGGGCGAAAAACCGGCACGGACACCCCGGTCCAGTTCGCCGCCTGAGACGATATCGAGCCCACCGCCCCATTGGCGAAAAAGGGTCAGGAGCGCTTGGCTGCTGTTGGCCTTGGCAGAGTAACAGATCAGGGGATCAGCAGCCTGGAAAGCGCTTTGAAAGGCCTTGAAATGGCGTTCCAGGGTGGCATGGCTGTAAAGGTAAAAGGGGGTGCCGATCTCTTGGGCGATCCGGGTGATCGGCACGGCTTCGCAGTGAAGGGTGCGGTCATGGTATTTGAAATGATGCATCGGGTGTCACTCTTCTACCTTTTCCGGCGGCAGCACGATCCGATTCGACGCGGCTCCACGGTCGCCGGACGATCCAATGGGGATGACCTTGTAACTATACACTTGACCGACCTGTACAAGATCGTTGAACTCTATCTCTTCGACATCGGGTTCGACCACGAGGGTGCCCACCTCCCTGAAGATGAGCGGGCAGCCGTCACACGGCGGCTGGTCGGCCGCCCACTGGGCTCTCAGCACGGCGTACCTGGATATGCCCTGTCCCTGTCCCCCCTGCCGCCATGTCAGACGTACCCGGTTTCCCTCCATCCACCCCTTAAGCGCCGTTGGCTGGGGGAGCGGTGGCCGTTTTGGGGGGACCGGGGGTGCCTTTTTTCCGCATGACCATGGTCCAATCATGAGCAGGCAGGCAACGACCATCGCCCAACAGATGCTATTTCTGCGCTTGATCGGGAAGTATCTCATTCGCGCTACTCTTTTCCGATAGGTGCCGTGCTGTTTTGGGCCAGCTCCTTTTGCGCACGCTCGATGGCGGCCCGCACATTATCCGCTGAAGTGCCGCCAATCGACGATCTTCTTGAGATCATGTGCTCCAGGGTCAGGTGGTCGAAAAGATCTTCTTCAATCTCTTTGGAAAATCCCTGCAGCTCATTTAAAGAGAGTTCATCCAGCTCTCTTCCTTTTTCGAGGGCAAAAGCAACTGCCTGGCCAACGATGCTGTGCGCCTTGCGAAAAGGGATCCCCCGGCCAACCAGGTAATCGGCCATGTCGGTGGCGTTTAAAAAACCGACCGAGGCTGCTGCACGCATCTGCTCCGCCTTGACCTTGATTGTGGGAATCATTTTGGCTGCGATATGCAGGCAACTTTCCAGGGTATCCACGGCATCGAACAGGGGAGGTTTATCCTCCTGCATGTCGCGGTTATAGGCCAGGGGCAGGCTCTTCATCAGGGTCAGCTCGGCCATCAGGCTGCCAACGACGCGACCGGTCTTGCCTCGAATCAGCTCCGGGATGTCGGGATTCTTCTTTTGGGGCATGATGCTGCTGCCGGTGGAGAATGCGTCGGCGATTTCGATGAAACCGAACTCGGCAGAGGACCAAAGCACCAGCTCTTCGGAGAGGCGGCTGAAGTGAACCATGCAGATAGCGGCCGCCGAAAGAAACTCAAGGATGAAGTCCCGGTCCGCCACGCTGTCCATGCTGTTGGCCGATACAGCTGGGAAACCGAGCAGTTCGGCTGTGTAATTCCGGTCGATGGGATAGGTGGTGCCGGCCAGGGCCGCTGCCCCCAGAGGCATCACATTGGTGCGCTTGAGGCTGTCTTCAAACCGCATGGCATCCCGTGAAAACATCTCGAAATAGGCCATCAGATGGTGGGCCAGCAATACGGGTTGGGCCCGCTGGAGATGGGTGTACCCGGGCATCACGGTCTGCACATGCTGCTCGGCCAGTTCAACCAGCCTCCGCCGCATGCCATAAAGCCCGGTAATGATTCGGGCAGTGGCCTCGCGCAGGAACATGCGGATATCCAGGGCCACCTGGTCGTTACGGCTGCGGGCCGTGTGCAGTTTCTGGGCGACCTTGCCTACCTCCTGCAGCAAGCGCGCCTCGATGTGCATGTGGATATCTTCCAGGCTGTCGTCGAAATCGAAATTGCCTTGATCCAGCTCACGTTTGATGCGCCACAGCCCCTCGACCAAGGTTTCCGATTCATCGGCCGTGATCACGCCCACTTTGGCCAGCATACGGCAGTGGGCCACACTGCCTTCGATGTCGTATGGGTAGAGCCTCCGATCAAACTGAATCGAAGAAGTAAATGCTTCCACACTGGTGTCGGTGCGCTCGGAAAAGCGGCCATCCCAGGGTTTGTCGCTCATGAGAATTTCCTTCTCTCGCAGTGAACCTTCAACCTTCAGTCCCTAATCTCCGGCCTTCAGTCTCCTACTTTCAGTCTTTCCCCTGCATCAGTTTTTGTATCCTCAGCCGCAAGGCGTTAAGGCGGATAAACCCCTCGGCATCCTTCTGGCTGTATACCACATCATCTTCGAAGGTGGCGTGGGCCTCGCTGTAAAGAGACTGGTCCGATTTGCGACCCGTCACCGTGCAGTTGCCCTTGTAAAGATCGAGACGCACCACGCCGGATACATTGCGTTGGGTATCGTCGATCATGCCCTGCAGCAGTTCTCTTTCGGGGGCAAACCAGAAACCGTTGTAGATCAGTTCGGTATACTTGGGGATCAAGCTGTCGCGCAGGTGGTGCACCTCGCGATCCAGGGTGATCGACTCCATGGCCAGATGGGCTTTGCGCAATATGGTGCCGCCCGGCGTCTCATAGACACCCCGGGATTTCATGCCGACGAAACGGTTCTCCACGATGTCCACCCGGCCAATGCCGTGTTTGCCGCCCAGACGGTTCAACTCCGCCAACATGGCGGCCGGTGACAATGCATTGCCATTGATGGCCACCGGAGTGCCTTGATCGAATGTGATCTCAATGGTCTCCGGCGTATCGGGCGCATCCTTGGGAGAGGCGGTCAGCTGAAAAATATCCTCCGGTGGCGCGGCCCACGGATCTTCCAGGATGCCCCCCTCATAGCTGATGTGGAGCATGTTGCCGTCTGTGCTGTAAGGTTTTGCCCGTGTCGTGGGCACATGGATGCCGTGCTCCTTGGCAAACGCCATCAATGCGGTTCGGGAATTGAGATCCCATTCACGCCAGGGCGCCACGATTTTGATATGGGGGTCGATGGACAGGTAGCTCAATTCGAAACGCACCTGGTCGTTGCCTTTGCCGGTTGCACCATGACTGACCGCATCGGCGCCCTCCAACTTGGCGATCTCCATCTGGCGTTTGGCAATCAGTGGCCGGGCGATGGAGGTGCCCAGCAGATACTCCCCTTCATAGATCGCATTGGCGCGAAACATGGGGAAGACATAGTCGCGCACGAAGGTCTCCTTGAGATCATCCACATAGGCTTTCACCGCTCCGGTTTTGTATGCATTGGCCTCGACATGATCCATGGGCTCGTTCTGCCCCAGGTCTGCCGAAAAGGTAACGACTTCGCACTGGTAGGTCTCGATGAGCCATTTAAGAATCACAGAAGTATCAAGTCCGCCCGAGTAGGCGAGAACTACTTTTTTAATTTTATCTGCCACAGCTAAATTCTCCTTTGAATAAATAGTATGAAAGTATAAAAGTGATAAAGTAAGAAAGTTGTTGTATCCTATCGAATTTGCAACTATTCAAAATGCTCTTCCCTTAGAGCTGAAAAGATGGCATCTCCTCTTTCTTACTTTTGTACTTTCCTACTTTCAAACCCACTCTATATCTACCTCGTTTCACGATCTCTAACGTCTACATTGAAGAAAAAACCTCATCCAGACACGTCAACAACCCGTCGATCTCTTCCCGGCTGATGATCAGCGGCGGGGCGAAGCGCAGAATGTTATCCTGAATACAATTGACCAGATAGCCCTTTCCCATGCAGGCCTCAACCATTGGGGTTCCGGGCTGGTCCAATCGTGCACCGACTAGAAGCCCCTTTCCACGCACATCCTGAATGGTGGCATGCCTGGATTTGAGTCTCTCCAAACCATCTCTCAGATAAGCACCTTTTGCTTCGACATCATCGAGAACACCCTCTTCCGTCAACAGCTTGAGGACCTTCAATGCCACGGATGTCACCAGAGGCGTCCCCCCGAAGGTGCTGGCGTGTGTTCCGGGTACAAACGCCGAAGCGGCCTTTGCGTTGGCCAACATGGCGCCGATGGGCAACCCGTTGCCCAACGCCTTGGCCAACGTCATAATATCCGGAGCAATGTCAAAATGCTCGTAGGCGAAGAGTTTGCCGGTACGCCCAATACCGGTCTGCACTTCGTCGAAAATCAACAGGCATCCGGTCTCATCGCACAGCTTGCGCACCTGGGCCAGGTACTCCTGCTGCGGCACGACCACTCCCCCCTCGCCCTGGATCGGTTCGAGTATCACCGCACAGGTGGAGGGGCCAATGGCGCAGGAGAGCTCTTCGATGTCATTGAAAGAGACAAAATCGAATCCTTCCAGGATCGGATCGAACCCCTTGCGCACCTTCTCCTGCCCGGTGGCCGACAGCGTCGCCATGGTACGGCCGTGAAAAGACTGCTTCATGCTCACTACCCGGTAGCGCTCAGGTGCGCCATTCTCCTTGAAATAACGGCGCGCCATCTTGATGGCCGCCTCGTTGGCCTCGGCCCCACTGTTGCAGAAAAAAACCCGGTCGGCAAAGCTGTGGCCAGTCAGCCAGGCCGCCAGCTCCGCCTGGGGCTGGGTGTAGTAAAGATTGGAGACATGCCACAAAGTGCTCGCCTGTGTGGTCAATGTCTCAACCAGCGCCGGGTGGGAATGCCCCAGATTGCATACGGCAATCCCGGCAATAAAATCCACGTACTCCCGCCCCTGATCGTCCCAAAGCTTACATCCTTGCCCCTTTACGAGAGCCAGTGGGTAGCGTGCATAGGTATTGGCGATGTGCTTGTCTGCTTTCTGCTTGATATCCATAGGAGCCTCAATGACCGCTGCCCACGCGGTCGTTCTGATGAAACGTGTCCATTAGAAAATCCCCCTAAATCCCCCTTTTTCAAAGGGGGATTTTCGATTTCTGCAAACTAAAACTTTTCTTCAAAAAACAAAGTTTTTCTATACCTATTGATAGGCACGATGTAAGAATTTCGAAAAGGCTGCGGCCGTGCCTGGCAGCATGATGCACCGCTTCTCGGCAGCCTTACCGCAGGGTGACTTCGGTCCCGATCCCCTCATCCGTAAACAGCTCCAGCAAAATCGCATGCCGCCGCTTGCCGTTAATGATGGGGACCTTTTTCACTCCACCCTTGAGGGCCTCCAGCGCACACTCGATCTTTGGAATCATGCCACCGGTAATGTGCTGGCTGTCTATCATCTCCTTGATCTTGGTGGCATCGATGGAGGAGATGAGCTTATCCTGTTTGTCCAGCACACCGTCCACGTCCGTCATCAGCATCAAGCGGCCGGCGTTGAGGGCCATGGCGATATGGCTGGCCACCAAATCGGCATTGATGTTGTACGTTTCCCCCTTTTCGCCTACCCCCACAGGTGCGATGATAGGGATAAAACCCTCTCTGGTCAGGGTGTGGATAATGGCCGGGTTGATGCGCGTTACCCGACCAACCATGCCGGGATCTATAATCTCCGGGGGTTTGGTGGCATCTTCCTGGAAGACGATCTGCATCTTTTCCGCCTGGATCAAACCGCCGTCCTTGCCGCTCAATCCGACGGCCCTGACACCCTGCTGATTGATCTGGGCCACAATCGATTTGTTCACCTTGCCCCCCAACACCATCTCCACCACATCCATGGTGGGACCATCGGTCATGCGCATGCCGCGCACGAATTTGGGGCGGATCCCCATCTGATCCAATACCGTGTTGATCTGCGGCCCACCGCCATGAACGACCACCGGATGGATGCCAATGAATTTGAGCAGCGAGATGTCCCTGGCAAAATCCTCCTTCAACTGCTCGTCCACCATGGCATGCCCGCCATACTTGATCACCATGGTCATGCCGGCAAAGCTGCGGATATAGGGCAAGGCCTCGATCAGAATCTCGGCAACGGAGGTTTTGGGGATATGGGTTTCCATATTTTGTTCTTTCAAATAAGTTTGGCTTAAGAGAAAAGACCGTACAAATAAAAGTAGTATAAAAGAAAGAAAGTATGAAAGTTTAAAGTGAGGGTATTCTGTCTGATTTTGGCGTTTCTAAATCAAAGCCGCTACACCAAAAAAACCTAATAATCCAATCACTTAACTTTCCTACTTTCATACCCTTATACTTTCTTACTTCTATAAAATATACCGGCTCAGATCCTCGTCCTCTTTCACCGCTTCGAGTTTGGCGTCCACATAGGCCGCGTCTACAACCAATTGTGACAGATCTCTTTGAGGTGCGTCGAAAAGCACATCTTCCAACAGATACTCCATCAGGGTATGCAGACGACGCGCGCCGATATTGTCGGTGCGCTCATTGACCTCTTCTGCAATGGCAGCGATGCGTTCAATGGCGTCTTCGCTGAATTCGAGTACGACACCATCGGTTTTGAGCAAGGCAACGTATTGCAGCACCAATGCATTGCGCGGCTCCCTCAAAATACGGGCAAACTCTTCGCGCCCCAGGGCATCGAGTTCAACCCGGATGGGAAACCGCCCCTGCAGCTCCGGTATGAGATCCGAAGGCTTGATGGCGTGGAAAGCCCCCGATGCGATGAAGAGGATGTGGTCCGAGCGCACAGGGCCGTATTTGGTGTTGACCGAACTGCCTTCGACGATGGGCAGCAGGTCGCGTTGCACCCCCTCACGCGAGACGTCCGGGCCCTGCCCCTGGTTCTTGGCCACGATCTTGTCGATCTCATCGAGGAAGATGATGCCCGACTCTTCGACCTTGGCTATTGCGGCACGGACCACCTTGTCCATGTCGATGAGGTTTTGCGCCTCCTCCTGGGCCATGATCTCGATCGCCTCGGGCACCTTGACTTTTCGCCGCTTCACATTCTTGGGCAGCAGTCCGCCGAGCATGTCCTTGAAATTGATTCCCATCTCCTCCATACCCACGTTGGAGAAGATCTCCACCATGGGGCCGGAGCGGTCGGGCAGATCGAGATCCACGTACCGGTTATCCAGCTTGCCGCCATGGAGCATGCGGCGCAGCTTATCCCGGGTGGAGGGGTGCTCCTCCCCGGCGGGAGGAACGACCTCCAGGGCCGTCTCCCCGGGGCCTTCATGTCTGGCCGGATCATGGCTGCCAGATTTAGGCAGCAGCAGGTCCAGCATGCGCTCCTCGGCAATGGTACGTGCCTTCTCCTGGACCGCCTCCTGCTCACTTTGTCTCTCGGCGTTGACCGTCAATTCCACCAAGTCTCGCACCATCGATTCCACATCGCGGCCCACATACCCCACCTCGGTAAATTTGGAGGCTTCCACCTTGTAAAACGGCGAATCGGTCATGAGCGACAACCGGCGGGCGATTTCAGTTTTCCCCACCCCGGTCGGGCCGATCAGGATGATGTTCTTGGGTGCGATCTCATCGCGCAGCTCCTCCGGCACCTGTCTGCGGCGCCAACGGTTGCGCAGGGCGATGGCCACCGACCGCTTGGCCTTGTCCTGGCCGATGATGTAACGATCGAGCTCGGCAACGATTTCAAACGGTTTCAGATCCTGCATCGTATGTTAACTCTTCGATGGTTAAATGGTCATTGGTAAAGACGCACAGCCCGCAGGCGATCTGCATGGCAGCCTCAGCCACCTGGCGGGCATCCAGGGCCGAGTGCCTCAGCAGCGCCATGGCCGCAGCCTGGGCCGCCACCCCGCCTGAGCCGATGCCGATCACCCCCTCATCCGGTTCGATAACGTCACCCGTTCCCGATATCAGGAAAAGCTTTTGGGGATCGGCCGCCAGCATAAGGGCCTCCAGGCGCCGCAGCATCTTATCGGTTCGCCAGTCGCGCGCCAACTCAACGGCACTGCGGGTCAGGTTGCCATTATAGCGTTCGAGCTTGGCTTCCAGCCGTTCGGAAAGATTCATGGCATCCGCCGTTGCACCGGCAAATCCGACCACGATGCGATCGTTATAAATCCTGCGGACTTTGCGGGCCCGGTGCTTGATCACCGTATTGTTCATAGTAACCTGTCCGTCGCCCGCCAGGACGACCCTTCCCTGGTGCCGCAGGGCCAGAATCGTTGTGCCGTGGAAGAGGTTGTCCGTATGTGACATGGCTGCCTGCCTTCCGGTTGTTAAAATCAGCGTCGCGGATGGGCTTTGTCATAAGCGGCCATCAGCCGGTCGATGCTGACATGGGTGTATCGCTGAGTAGTGGAGAGGCTGCGGTGCCCCAGCAGTTCTTGAACCGATCGCAGATCCGCCCCCGCATCGAGCAGATGGGTGGCAAACGAGTGGCGCAGTGCATGGGGTGACACTGATATTTGCAAACCGCAGGCACGTGCGAATTTATCAACCACCCGGGCAATGGAACGTGTGGTCAGCCGCCCCAGGTCTTTATTGAGAAACAGCGCGCCGTTGTCGCCCACCACGCCCGCCAACGCACTGCGGTAGGCTCGAAGCGCATCGACAGCTTTCTGACCAATGGGAACGATCCGCTCCTTGTTTCCTTTGCCCAGCACGCGCATAACGCCCCTCTGCAGATCCACATCAGCCACATCGAGACTGGCCAGTTCGGAGACACGCACACCGCCTGAGTACAGGGCCTCCAGTATGGCCCGGTTGCGTAACCCCAGGATGTCGTCAGATGGGATGGCGTTCAGGAGCCTGAACATGTCGTCGACCGAGAGGTAGTTGGGTATCGGTTTGCCATGCTTGGGCGTCGGCAGGCTCTCGGCCGGGTTGTCGACCACTACCCCAAGGCGGCCCAGGTGTCTGAAGAATGAACGAACGGACGCCAGCTTGCGAGCAATGGTGGTTTTGCGGTTTCGACCGTGAAGAGAGGCCAGATAGCCACGCAACTGCAGATCGTCCACCTGATCCACCCGCAACGCCAGCCGGCGGGAGTCGTGACTCGGATGGGACACATCGCCGGCCATGAATTCCACCAACTCTTCAAGATCGTGGCGATAGGCTCTCAAGGTGTGGGCCGAATATCCTTTCTCGGCAGCCAGACTCTCGATGAAGCGGTCTATAGATCCGAGCAGCAGGTCGGATTCCACCGTTTTCCCATGCTCCCCTTGGTTGCGGGTCTTAAGCGGCTCTGCGTGATTTCTTCTTCAGCCGGGATATTTGACGCCGGTATCGGGCCGACAAATCCTTGTCTTTGGCCGCCAACGCTTCATTGCGTTTTGCTTTGAGCCCCTGGATCTTGCTCTTGATCTCCTTGGTCGATGCGCCGGCCTTGGTTTTGGGAGAGTCGGTAATCCCCCGCACCTCTTTGATGACCTCAAGCAGTTCGGATTTGTTCATACCGTGAACGCCAACGATATTTTCGATCTGCAGTGCGACCTCGCGCAACTCCTTAACGGTCATTTTGTCGATCGGTTTCTCTTTTACAGCCTTTTTCTTTTCCCCCATTTCGATCGCGTCTCCTTTCCGGTCGTATGTCTTAAAGCAGCAGCGGAGGCTTCCTGAGCCTCCGCCAAAAAATCAAACCGCGCGGGGCGCCCATTTATAGAATGGCCAGGCCGGCTATTCACTCCTAACTACGCGTCTCATCAGGCGCTTCAGCTTGGCTACCGTGGGGCCACGGCTCCTTATTAAAAACGTTTTAGATAGCCTATACGGCAATGAAATGTCAATGTTATTGGCAACACTTACCCAAAAAAAGGGGGCGCCGGCTATTTCTACTCCTTCTTTTTCTCCATGAATATCCTGAACAGATCAATGGGCAGGGGAAAGATGGTGGTGGAGTTGTTCTCCGATGCCATCTCGCGCATGGTCTGCAGATAGCGCAACTGCATGGCCATGGGGTGGTCGGCTATGATCTGGGCGGCCTCGGCCAGCCGGTCGGCGGCCTGATACTCACCCTCGGCATTGATCACCTTGGCCCGGCGCTCACGCTCGGCCTCGGCTTGCTTGGCCATGGCGCGCTGCATCTCAGCAGGCAGATCGATGTGTTTCAACTCAACATTGGCCACCTTGATACCCCATGGGTCGGTATGGGTGTCCAGAATCTCCTGAAGCTGGGAATTGATCTTCTCCCGGTCCGACAGAAGCTCATCCAATTCGGCCTGTCCGCATACACTGCGCAGGGTGGTCTGGGCCAGTTGCGACATGGCATAGCCGTAATTCTCCACCTCCACAATCGCCTTGGTGGGGTCGATGACCCTGAAGTAGATCACCGCATTCACTTTGACCGACACGTTGTCGCGTGTGATCACATCCTGGGGATCGACATCCATGGCCACCAGGCGCATGCTCACGCGCTGCATGCGATCGACCACAGGTATCAGAATGATCAATCCCGGTCCCTTGGCCTTGATGACCCGTCCAAGACGGAAGATGACGCCGCGTTCATATTCATTTAACACTTTGATAGCCGTCCACAAAAAGAGCAGGACGAGAACAACAATGGTTACCAGGGGTGCAATCATGGCAAGCCTCCCTTTTCATATGGATCGCTTTATCGATCTATCGTTTTTTCTGCGATCCGCGCGGAGCCTGGGTACGCTCAACGAATCGCTGCCAGGGTACTATTAGGTACTACACATCCTCTTTAACGGGGACAACCGTGACGGTGAGCCGCTCTACGGCCTGAACGGTCACTTTGGCGCCGACGGCTGCCGGCTCTTGAAAACGGGCTTTCCAGAGCTCACCGTGGACCTGCACTCTGCCCTCCTTCCCATTTGCCTTCTTGACCACGCCCACCTCTCCCACGAGCCCCTCGGGGCCACCGAACGGTTGATGGGTGTGGGCCCGGACAACCAGGGTCACAACGGCGACGAAGAAACCGGATATAACCAGAACCGTTGGAACCAACAGCTGCCACGCCACCTGAAACTGGGGACCGGCGCCTTTGAACAGCATGAGGGATCCGAGCACCAGGCTCAACACCCCGGCCACGCTGAGCATGCCGTAACTGGTCACCTTCAGCTCCAGTATGAAAAATATCACCGATAAAACAATCAAGAGGATTCCGGCAATGTTCACCGGAAGGGTTTGAAACGAAAAAAACGCCAGAATCAAAGCAATGGCACCGATAACGCCCGGAAAAATCGCGCCCGGCTGGGAAAGCTCGAAGTAGAGCCCCGCCAAACCAATCATGAAAAGAATGTAGGCAATATTGGGATCGCTGATCACCTTGAGGATTTTGGTGCGCAAGTTAGGCTCGATCTCGGTAATGCCGGCACCGGCTACCTTTAAAGGCCCTTTGCCTTGGATCTCCCGCCCGTCGATTTTGGCGATCAACTCCTCCAGATCCTTGGCAATCAAATCGACGACATTGAGCTTAAGTGCCTCCTCTGCGGTAACAGACACGCTTTCGCGGACCGCCTTTTCAGCCCACTCCGCATTGCGCCCACGCCGCTCGGCGATCCCCTTTGTAAAGGCCACCAGGTCGTTGGTTACCTTTTCCGTCATGGTCTTTTCCATCTCTTTACCGCCGCCGGCAACCGGATGGGCCGCGCCAATGTTGGTGCCCGGTGCCATGGCGGCAATATCGCCAGCCATGGTGATCATCACGCCGGCCGATGCCGCCCGGGCACCACTGGGCGTTACATAGACCACGACAGGGATCTGACAGGCGTAGATGGCTTGTACGATCTTACGCATCGACTCGACCGCACCTCCCGGCGTGTCCAGCTGAATGATGAGACAGGCGGCCTGGCCTTCGGTGGCCGCCTCGATGGCGTCCTCCAAAAATTCAGCCACCCCCGGGCCGATGGGATCGGCCACAGTGACCGTCATCACCTGGACGCCGTCATCCGCATCAGCCGCCAAAGCGACACCCGTTGCCAGAAGAACGCCAATTACAATCCAAACTGCAATCCAACGCATGAAACATCTCCTCTGCTATTCGCCAACCCGATCACCCATCGATCTGGTCATCACCGATCGGATGGTTATCGGAACAGGGAAGCCTTGGATACCGGCAAGCACTCCTCGTTCCGAAATGCGTCCGGTTCCTGTTCCAATCTCCATCGGGAATCCAGGTTCATTTGGTTCATTTTACAGCGGGATACGCAATAAAGCCATGATCTTTTTCATGTCATCCCATACGAGCCGTTTCTGATCCGGCTCTCTCAAGAGGTAGGCAGGATGGTAGGTCGGCATCACCTTTATGCCGTCATATTCGTGAAAACGGCCCCTGAGACGGGAGACCGCCTGGTCGGTGTCCAACAACACCTTTGTAGCTACGCTACCAAGGGTGCAGATCACCTTGGGTGCAACCGCTTTGATCTGACGATCGAGGAAGGGGCGACATGTCTGGATCTCGACAGGCTCGGGATTTCGGTTATCTGGGGGACGGCACTTGACCACATTGCAGATGTACACCTGGTCCCGGGTCAGATGCATGGCCTCTATGATCCGTGTCAAAAGCTGTCCGGCGGGCCCTACGAAGGGCTTTCCGCTGCGGTCCTCTTCCTGTCCGGGTCCCTCCCCAACGAACATCAGCTCAGCCTTCGGATCGCCTTCGCCGAAGACGAGGTGGGTTCGTTTGGCACTCAACCCGCACCGGGTACACTCGCCAAGATCGCTGCGAATGGCATCGAGCTCCTCGCCAACGGCTTGGGCATCCATCGGATCGGTCCACTTTTTCAGGATGGCCAATGATTGAGGTGAACAGTCGAATCCGCGGCATCCCCACTTGGACAACTGCACCAGGGTGTTGTGCAATGCGCTGAGCGTATGGTCAAGGGTGACAGGAGCTGTTTTCACGACACGTTCCACCTGGTCATGCCGGGGTTTCGACAGATGCTATCAAGGCGCAAATGCGATCCAGCACAACGCCAGCAAGGTCGATTTTGGGCATCAGCTCGATCTGCTCCTGTCTGCCGTCCCGAAAGAAGAGGGTCGCCCGGTTCGTATCGGCTTGGAAACCTGCCTCCGGTGCACCGATCAGGTTGGCGACAATCATATCGAGGTTCTTGGCCTCCAGTTTGGCCTTTGCGTATGAGGCCATATCGTGGGTTTCCGCAGCGAATCCGACCAGAATTTGGCCCTTTTTGCTCGCCCCCAACGCTTTTAGAATGTCCTGGGTGCGCTCCAGGTTGATGGTCGTTGCGGCGTCCTGCTTCTTGATCTTCAGATCGGAGACCTCAGCCGGCCTGAAATCGGCCACGGCCGCTGTCTTGATGATCACCTGATGCGTGTCCATCTCGGCCAAGGCGGCCGAGGCCATCTCGGCAGCGGTGGTGACCTGTATGAGACGAACCCCGGCAGGCGGGGCAAGGGCAGTGGGACCGGAGATGAGGGTCACTTCGGCACCGCGCATGGCCGCAGCCTGCGCGATGGCGTACCCCATCTTGCCGGAGGATGGGTTGGTGATGAAACGCACCGGATCGATGGCTTCCCGCGTTGGGCCGGCCGTGATCAAAACACGCCGCCCGCAAAAATCCTTCGGTTGGAAGAGCGCCCTGACAGCGTCCATGATGATCGCCGGTTCGGGGAGGCGCCCGGGGCCTACGGTGCCGCACGCCAGCTCGCCGCTCCCTGGCTCAAGGATCTTGTATCCGAATGACTTGAGGCGTTCGATATTGTGCTGGACCTGCCGGCTCTGGTACATGTCGGTGTTCATTGCCGGGCAGATCAGAACCGGGCAGGTAACGGCCAACATGAAGGTACTCAGCGCGTCGTCGGCGATGCCGGCCGCCAGCTTTCCGATGATGTTGGCCGTCGCCGGGGCGAGAACCACCGCATCCGCCTCTTTGGCCCAATGGATATGTTGAACAGCCGCTTCATCGGATATTTCGAACAGCGTGCGGCACACCCGCTGTTGACTGAGGGCCTCAAAGGTGATCGGACCGACAAAGCGGCAAGCGTTCTCCGTCATCAACACCCGGACGAGGGCCTCATCCTTGATGAGCAGACGCACCAGTTCGGCCGCTTTGTATGCGGCGATCCCGCCGGACACGCCAAGCACGACACGTTTTCCTGGTATGAAGAACCCCATATCCCCCTCTTCTATATAACTCCCGGCGTTGAACATTGAACGTCCGCCGACACCCCTTCGGCGGATGCACAAGGGGCCACTCTTTTCACGATCCCTCTTTGAACCGGATCGGGCAGTCGCTATTTATGCAGTCCGCTCTGCATCGTGGACGTGATCGGTGCTACCCAGATCTCCACTTTGGTGCTGAAACTGCCGTCCGTAATAGCGATGACGCACCAGCGGGTCTTCTTCTCAAAAACCAGCATCGAGCGTGACGACCGGAAGGAGCCCACTTTATTCCAGCCGTCCACCGGCATCTTCTTTTCGAAAAAGCCCACAAGGGAATTGGCATCCACGCCACTGCTCATCACCAGAACGCCGGAGGTCGTACCACCGGTGTTCATCACAAAGGACTCCTTCTTATCAACCTTCAACTCTTTGGGCAGCATCACATCGCCAAAGTCGAGATAGACGTGGGCATTCTCCGGTTGAACGGCCGCAGGGGCAGCGGGAGCAGCGGAAGAAGCGTCCTGTTCCTTGGAATCCAGAGTGGAGCACCCGGTCACCAGCAGAAGCACTGCTGCTGCGCAGATCAATAGCGTTGTTGTTTTTTTGTGTATGGCCATCTTCTTCATCGTCACGCCCTCCTTTGGTCCTGCTTTTTATCCAGTTATCTGTTTCTCTCTTTGCGCTTCTTCTGCTTCAGCAGATCGATCCACTCCCGCAGTAAAAGCGCCGTATCTTTTCTCGTCGGTCCCTGTTGCCGGTCCATTTTGCGCTCAATCTCCGCAAGGGCCCTGTTCAGATCGGGGTCTTTGGGATGCCGATCCACCAGATGGCGGTATATTTCGGCCGCTTTTCGCAAATATCCCTGCTCGGCATAAAGCCGTGCCATGCTAACCGTATAGAACTCGGATGAATCGGTCATCTGTCGATGGGACACTAGTTGGTATCGTTTCTAAATTTAAAGATGAGCTCATCGGAGCGTATCATGCCCAGCTCCTGGCGGGCGACATTTTCAAGAAAGGCCGGATCGTTCTGCAGCCGGTCTATCGTCCTGTACATCTGCAGGATCTCCTGGGTAAGCACTTCGTTGCCCTTCAGCAGGTCGGAATGGGCTGTCTGCATGCGTTGCAATTCGACCCAACCATTATCTCCAAAGGTGACCACCAGGATCAGATGGAACATAACGACCCCAACCAGGGCGATCAGAATTTTCTGTTTGCGGCTCACGATCGAATCGACCTTTTTCGAATTATGTTCAGGAGCGTGTGCAACTCCGGCATAGCCAGAACACGTGCCAATAGTCCAAAAACAAACACACCTGTGGCCACACAACCGGCAACCCCCGGGAGCAGCGCGACACCTGCGACATCGCCATCGGGAAGTATCCATTTGGACACTCCCCATACAGAAGCGCCCATAATGGCCGAACAGTAAGTCGACTTAAGTGCAGAGGCAACAATGGCTCGCCCGCCCAAGGCCCCCAATCTCTTCCTGAGGGCCAGACTCAACAGCGCCAAATTCAGGATAGAGGCCATCGTAAGGGCCAACGCAAGTCCATTATGCTTCATGGGCCCCATCAATGCAATGCCGAGTACCAAATTGAACACAATGGTCAACACTGCAATCCCTACCGGGGTGCGGGTGTCTTTCAGCGCATAAAACAGATTGAGGACAACACGCACCGCCGAAAACGCCCATAATCCCATACCATAGTATAATAAGGCACTGGCAGTCAATCGCGTGGAGTGAAGATCAAAAGCGCCACGCTGAAACAGCATGGCGATGATCGGCTCTCGCAATACAATTAAACCGACCATGGCGGGTATGGTGATAAAAAAAACCAACCGCATGGCATGACCGAAGGTATGGCGCATGGCATCGTACTGCTTCATGACCGATTGGCGCGCCAGGGTGGGAAAGACCGCCGTGGCCGTTGCGATGCCGAAGATGCCGAGGGGAAACTGAAGCAGGCGGTCCGCGTAATAGAGATAGGAGACGCTGCCCTGTTGCAGCATGGAGGCCAGTAGGGTCATCACCAGGTTGTTGATCTGGTAGACAGCGGCACCAAAGAGAACCGGCCCCAACATGAGAGCAATCTGCTTAAAGGCCGGGTGCCACCATGGAGAGGATCGCCATAGAAAAAGCCTGTTCCTGATTAAAAAAGGGACCTGCAGACCCAGCTGCAGCGCTCCTCCGACAACCACGCCCACCGCCAACCAACGAACCAGCGCCGCGCTGGAGGTAACCCAGAAGGATCCGCCGATGATGGCCACAATCATCGCCACGTTGAGGCATGTGGGGGCCAGTGCAGGAGCGGCAAAGTGGCCCAGAACATTAAGAAGCCCCATGCACAGGGCAACCAGCCCGATGAAGATGACATACGGACACATAATGCGCGTCAGCGATACGGTGAGGGAAAATTTTTGGGCTGACGCTGCAAACCCCGGGGCCAACAGATGAACCAGCAGGGGGGCCGCCGCCATAGCGGCCACTGTGAATGTCAACAAACAGAGTGTCAGCAGGCGCGCCGTACTGCCCGCCAGACGGTCCGCTTCGGCCCGACCCTTTCGGTAGAGGCACTCCGTGAAAACCGGCACAAAAACGATGCTTAAAGAGCCTTCACCGAACATTCGACGTAAAAGATTGGGGATGCGAAAGGCAGCAATAAAAGCATCGGAAAACATGCCGGTTCCGAAAAAAGAGGCAATGGCGATATCCCGAACCGCACCCAGCAGACGACTCAACAGTGTGGCGCCGCCAACCACACCAGCGGCCTGGGCGACACCCGCGTCATCGGCGCCACCCTCCACCACCTCATTTTCTTTATCGAAACCTGTTGACATACTATTGAGATGCCTATATAGATCCGGGTTTTATGAAGCTATATATCAATGTGAAAGGAGCTCTTCAGTGGCCAATCATAAATCAGCCCTTAAGCGTGCCAGCCAGAATGAGGTTCGGCGCGTGCGCAACCGAGCGGTGAAAACCCGTATAAAAAACGTGGTGAAAGAGGTTCGCCAGGCCGCTGCGGGTAATGAATCCGAAGCAGCAGCCACAACCCTGCGCACAGCCCAGTCGACGATTGATAAAGCGGTCAAAAAGGGCGTGCTGCACAAACGTACGGCCGCAAGGAAAATCGCCCGCCTGGCCAAGCTGACCCAGACCGTTCAGTCCTAGTTCAAGCGAAAAAAGCAAAGCACTCCGCATGAAACGGCCGAGTGCTTTGCATGTCGCGCTTTTCAAAATGTCCGCTCTCTTCCCTTACCGTTTTTCATCCATACACTAGAATGAATCCGTAAGAGACACATAGAAAGATTCAGCCAGCCGCTGGGCGGCCAGACCGATGGCCAAGCGTCGGTTCATGTCGGTGGCCGACTTGCTATCTTCCACGGCATATGCCTGTTCAGCACTCACTGCACCCCTCTGCCACAGTGTCTTGCCGTTGGGATCCTTGAGGACGAACGAAGCCGTCACCACCACCTTTCGTTCCAGTGCGGTCAAGGTACCGCTGCGTGAGACGGTTGCAGTGGTCAAGCGACCGATCGTACCGGACAATATGCCTTCCGCCTCGCCAACCTCCACCACAAGATCCTGACGCCTGCGGGTCAACTCATCGATGACGGCATTGGTGACAGTGGTCTCCAGCCCGGACTCGGCAGTTCGGTTAGTGAACACCTGCACGGCGATCGTCTTGACATCGCCGGGCAACTGACCGCTGCCGGCAAGACGATACCCACAACCCGTCAACAGAAAAATGGACAGACACCATGCGAGCAGCCCCTGCCATCCGCCCCTCGGCCTGTTCAGGGAATCCAAGGGGCTAAAAAATGCATTGGTTTCGTTCCAATGTTTGCGCAGATGCTCACGGCAGGCCATCTTCACCCCCCATCCGATTGACACAATTCCCTCACTTTAAACTTTCGACTTTCCACTTCAAACTGCCTCGCGCAGCGGGGCTATACAACAATATTCACCAACTTATTCTTCACCACGATAATCTTCTTGGGCGCCTTGCCCTCGACAAACTTCTGCACCTTCTCATCTGCCAGGGCAATCTCCTTGAGGGTATCATCGTCCGTATCCATTTCAGTCGAAAAACGGCTGCGCAGTTTGCCGTTGACCTGCACGACAATGGTCGCTTCATCCTGAACCAGTGCATCTTTCCGAAAAGAGGGCCAGGAAACCAACAGGGTGCTCTCGGAGTGGCCCAGGGCTTGCCACAGCTCCTCGGCAAAATGAGGCACGATAGGCGAAAGCATCAGAATCACCGTCTCCAGCGCATGACGCATCACCCCGATACGCTGGTCGGCATCGCCCTCGTCGGGAGCCACGCCATGCATCTGGTTGACCAGTTCCATGACCGCGCTGATGGCCGTATTGAAATGGAACCGATCCTCGATATCGCGGGTCACCTTTTCGATGGTCTGATGCGCCTTTTTATAGGTTTGACGCAATGTGCCGGCCAATTGTTCGGGCGGACCGTCGTAAGGCGTGGCACCGGAAACGGCCTCCAGCCATGAAGCGGCCAGCCGCCAGACCCTGTTGAGAAAGCGGGCGCTGCCTTCAACCCCTTGGTCGCTCCACTCCAGATCCCTCTCCGGAGGCGCGGCGAACAGGCAGAAGAGGCGGGTCGTATCAGCGCCGTAACGCTCCAGCAACACATTGGGGTCAACCACATTGCGCTTGGACTTGGACATCTTCTCGACACGTCCCACCGTCACCGACTGGTCGCAAAGCGAACAGGAGAGTCCGCCCCCCTCCCCCTCGCGGGCCTGTTCGGGAAAAAGAAAACCGTGCTCCGGGCATGTCATGGTCTCCTTGCACACCATGCCCTGGGTCAAGAGACGCGTGAACGGCTCCTTGTAGTCGATCAATCCGATATCGTTCAGAACACGGGTAAAATAGC
Organism: uncultured Desulfatitalea sp.; assembly: GCA_963668675.2. GTDB lineage: Bacteria > Desulfobacterota > Desulfobacteria > Desulfobacterales > Desulfosarcinaceae > Desulfatitalea. The sequence continues at coordinate 290,632 of CAXXMB010000002.1, forward strand.
GCGAATAGAGCAAGTGCAAAATGGCATGCTCCACACCGCCGATATACTGATCCACCGGCATCCAGTAGGCGACCGCCGCCGGGTCGAACATGGCGTCGTTGCAATGTGGGCTGCAGTAGCGCTCGAAATACCACGAAGACTCGACAAAGGTGTCCATGGTGTCAGTCTCCCGGCGTGCATCGCTCCTCTGGCAGCGGGGACAGGTGGTCCTGGCGAAATAGTCGAGCGTGGGTAACGGCGACCTGCCGCCGTCGAGCAGATGGGCCTCTTCGGGCAGCACGATAGGCAGGTCCTTTTCCGGCACGGGAACCGTGCCACAGGTTTCGCAATAGATCATTGGAATGGGCGCGCCCCAATAGCGCTGCCGGGAGATGCCCCAATCGCGCAGTCTGAAACTGACGGCCCGCTTTCCAAGCCCCTTGGCTTCAAGCAGGTCGGCGATATGATCCATGGCCCGGCGGTTGGGCTGGCCGTCAAACTCCCCTGAATTGATCATGACGCCGTCGCCGGCATAGGCCTCCTCCATGTCAGCCCCGTTGAGGGACTCGCCCTGGGGGTTGACCACGGGAATAATGGGGAGCTCATATTTCCTGGCAAAGTCGAAATCACGCTGGTCGTGGGCCGGAACCGACATGACCGCCCCGGTGCCGTACTCCATCAAGGCAAAGTTGGCCGTATAGATCGGCATCCGCCGACCGGTCATCGGGTTGATGCAATATTGGCCGGTAAACACCCCCTCTTTCTCATAGTTGTCCACCGCCCTGCTGCTGCGCTCCTGAAGACTGATCCGCTCAATGAACTCGGCCACCGACTGCTCCTGAGCTGTGCCGGCCGCCAACTGCGGCACCAAAGGGTGTTCGGGTGCCAGGCACATGAAAGTGGCGCCGAAAACAGTATCGTGGCGCGTGGTGAAAACAGGAATGACGGTGTCGCCCTCCTCCACCGCAAAACGGATCTCGGCCCCCTGGCTGCGACCGATCCAGTTCTTCTGCATAGTGGTGACCTTGTCCGGCCACCCCGGCAATTGATCGCAATAGACAAGGAGATCCTCGGCATAGTCACTGATTCTGAAGAACCACTGGTTGAGTTTTTTCTGGCGCACGGCCTGTCCGCAACGCCAGCACATGCCGGCTTCCACCTGTTCGTTGGCCAAGACCGTCTGGCACGGTTCGCACCAATTGACAAAAGACTCCTTACGGTAGGCCATGCCCGTTTCGTACATTTTCAAAAAGAGCCACTGCTCCCAACGATAGTATTCAGGTGCGCAGGTGGCCAACTCCCGGGTCCAATCGTATGAGAAACCGAGCTGCTTGAGCTGGTTGCGCATATAAGCGATGTTGTCGTAGGTCCACTGGGCCGGGTGGGTATTGTTGGCGATGGCGGCGTTTTCGGCCGGCATGCCGAAGGCGTCCCACCCCATGGGATGGAGCACATTGAAGCCTTGCATACGCTTGTAACGCGCCACCACATCCCCTATGGTGTAGTTGCGCACATGTCCCATGTGGATCTTGCCTGATGGGTAAGGGAACATCTCCAACAGATAATATTTGGGGGTGTCGGCCTCGACCTCCACCTCGAACAGCCGGTCCTGCTCCCAGGCCGATTGCCATTTTTGCTCTATTTTTTGGGCATCATATTGCTCATCCATCGATCGTCACCTAAGCCCCGCTTTGGGGGACGTTTAATGTGTGAAAGGTCTGTCCGCCATTAGAAAAAAAACAGAGCGCCTCGGCGGTGCATACGGCGCGATATCTGTTTAAGATTTTGATTTCTCATGCCATAACTTTATCTAAAGTGCAACATACGAAGGCGATGCAACACTCTCCGACCGGGAACACTCCGACAGGATGATGCATGGGTCGTCGGCTTCACACCACAATAATCTGATTGACTTAAAAACAACAATTACATATGAATCACACTGTTACAACCACCTGCACCCGACGCCCCCAACGGCACCCACGTTATTGAAATACAGGAATATCCAATACATGAGCAGCAAAATTCTGATCAACGCCATCGACCCCGAAGAGGTTCGAATCGCCAAAGTCAAAGAGAGCCGGATGGAAGAGTTCCAGATCGAAATGGCCGGCCGCGAAATTATCCACGGTAATATATATAAAGGAGTCATCACTCGGGTAGAGCCGAGCCTGCAGGCCGTCTTCGTCGATTTCGGCGGCGAACGCAACGGTTTCCTGCAACAGCATGAGATTCACAGCGACTATTTCCAAGAGAATAGCGGCAACCAGCGAACCATTGAATGGCTGGTCAAAAAAAACCAGGAACTCATGGTTCAGGTCACCAAGGATCCGATGATGAAAAAGGGCGCCATGCTCACCACGTATATATCGCTGCCCGGACGCCACGTTGTTCTGATGCCCGGCACCAACAACCGTGGTATTTCCCGCAAAATCGAGGATGAACAAGAGCGTAAGCGTCTCAAGGAGATTCTCGACGCTCTGAAAATACCCGAAGGCTTCGGCACCATCGTGCGCACCGCCGGCCAGGGTTGCACCAAGACCCAACTCTCCAAAGATGTGAGCTACCTGTTGCGCTTGTGGCGCGACATCAAGCACAAAGGCATTCAAGAGGAGGCACCGGCCGTCCTGTACAAGGATCGCAGCCTCGCGGTACGATCGGTAAGAGACTACTTTACATCGGACGTCAATGAAATCCTCATCGATGACGAAAGCGTTTTTCAAGAGGTGAAAAATTTCGTCCACATCATCTCGCCGCGGCACAAGCGCATCGTAAAACACTACACCCTGGACAAACCGATCTTCAGCAAATACCAGCTCGAAGATCAGATCGCCACCATCTTCGAGAACAGAGTTTCACTCAAATCGGGAGGTTCCATCGTCATCGAACAGACCGAAGCCCTGGTGGCCATCGATGTCAATTCGGGGCGCGCCACCAAGGAGAAGGGCATCGAGCAGACCGCACTGACCACCAATTTGGAGGCAGCCGAAGAGGTGGCCCGCCAGATCCGATTAAGGGACCTGGGGGGCTTGATTGTGGTCGACTTCATCGATATGCGCGAAATCAAAAACCGAACCGCCGTTGAACGCGCTTTAAGGGAGCATGTCAAGCGCGATAAAGCCAGAGCCCGAATCGGGCGGATATCCCAATTCGGATTGCTGGAGATGGCTCGCCAGCGCCTGGCCCCCTCGATCGAGTTGGGGAGTCTGGTTGCATGCCCCTACTGTAAAGGCAAAGGGCTCACCCCCTCGACCGAAACCCTGGCCGTCCGCTTTCTGCGTCAGCTCAAAACATTGACCCGTAAAAGCGGTCTCCAGCGTGTACACGGCAGCGTCCCCAAGGCGGTGGCAGACTATGTTCTCAATAAAAAACGCAAAGAAATCACCGAGCTCGAAATGCAGCGGGGTTTCGCACTCACCATCGAGGGGGACGACAACATGCCTCCCCATGAGTGCCGTATCGATTGCGATCCACACTGTTGATCTGGAAAGAAGGGTTTGACCTGCGCAGACATTTCAAGTATACCAGCGCCGTCTTGTTATGCCCCAGTTAAATAGCAACAAATTAGAATCTATTCTCGAAAGGGAGGTTTAACGATATGAATATTGCCTATGCCATGGGCCAGGGTGGAGCCGCAGCCGAAGGCGGTGGTGGACTTTTGGCCACACCGCTGCTGCCGATCATTTTAATGTTGGGAATCATGTGGTTTCTGCTGATCCGCCCACAGCAAAAAAAGCAGAAAGAGCATCGCGAACTGATCGCCAACCTGAAGAAGGGGGACATGATCATCACCTCCGGCGGACTTTATGGCCGCATCACTGGTGTCAGCGAAGCCACCCTTACGCTTGAAATTGCAGATAAGGTGCGCGTCAAGGTGAGCCGCGGGCACATCGCCGGCTTGGCTCAGACCAACAAACCGCAGACAGCGCCGCCCGCCAAAAAGGCCGACGCCGAAAAAAAGTAAGTCACTGAGAAGAGATCGTGCCAACCGCCACACCGGATTCGATTCCCCGGTCTGGCGGCTAACGGGCTTACTGATAATTGTCAGAGCATGGTTCTATTAAGAGGAACGGAGCATTGAAAACAACTTCTTGGCGCCCCATTGTTGTCATTGTAGTCCTGCTTGCCGCACTGGTTTATGTGCTTCCCACGCTTCAAATGGTAGTGGAAAAAAAGCTGGAAACTACCCTGTGGCCCTATCGAAAGATCAACCTCGGATTGGATCTGCAAGGCGGCATGCACCTGGTGTTGCAGGTGGACACCGACAAGGCGGTGGAAAACACAGTGGATCGAACCTATGACGAGTTGCGTTCGTTCATGCGCCAGAATGACATCCGCGTCGCGTCGATCAAAAAGATGGACACCGCCGCATTGGCCATCGTTCTGGATGAGAAAGAAGATTTTAACAAATCGCGGGGGTTGATCGCTGACGAGTTCAGGGATTTCAACCTGACCGACCAGAATAGTGAAATCCGCCTGACACTCAAATCCGATGAAGTTCAGAGGGTGAAAAAACTGGCGTTCGAAAAGGCCGTCATGAAGGTGCGCAACCGCGTGGACGAATATGGCGCGCGCGAACCGGACATCAGGCCTCAGGGCGCCGACCGCATCATTGTCCAACTCCCCGGTGTAATTGATGCCGACAAGGCCCGCAGAGAAATCGGCCGAACAGGTAACCTGGAGTTTAAACTGGTCGACGAAACCCACGATGTGCGTCAGGCCCTCAGCGGCGAAGTTCCCCCTGGAAGCGAGATCCGCTATTATCGCAAAGACGATCCCGAAATGGCAGGTCGGCCCATCCTTTTAAAGAGGGAGACGCTGCTGACCGGCGACTATCTCAGCGAGGCGCGCGTCAAATTCGACCCGGCCAACGGCCAGCCCTATGTGGGCATAAAATTCAATCCCAAAGGGGCGCGCATCTTCGCCAAGGTGACCGAAGAGCACATTCACGAGCGCCTTGCCATTGTCCTGGACAACGAAGTCTACTCGGCCCCGACGATTCAATCAAAAATCACCGGGGAGGGAATGATCACCGGCAACTTCACCGATGAGAGCGCCAAGAGCCTGGCCCTGGTGCTGCGGGAGGCTTTTCCAACTCCGGTGGAAATACTCTACGAAAAATCGGTGGGCCCGTCGCTGGGCGAAGACTCGATCCGCAAAGGTCTGCTTTCCATGCTGATCGGTGGCGTGCTGGTGGTGATCTTCATGGTCATCTACTACAGGGGAGCCGGCCTCATTGCCGATCTGGCCCTGATCCTCAACATCGTTCTCATCGCCGGCGGCCTGGCCGCTTTCGATGCGACCCTGACCCTGCCCGGTATTGCCGGTATCATTCTCACCATCGGCATGGCTGTGGATGCCAACGTGCTGATCTATGAACGCATCCGCGAAGAGCTGCGGTTGGGCAAAACGGCTCGGGCAGCGCTTGATGCCGGCTATGAGCGTGCCACGCTGACCATCCTGGACGCCAATGTCACCACCCTGATCGCAGCAGTGGTGCTGTTCCAATTCGGCAGCGGACCGGTCAAGGGCTTTGCCGTCACCCTGAGTCTCGGTGTCATTTCTAGCCTGTTCACCGCCCTGATTCTGTCGAGAACGATTTTCGAGTTCCTGCTGACCAAACGTTCTGTCAAAACACTGAGCATTTGACGACCAAAGCCAATGGCGAGTGATTAGATACCCATCATGCCCTTGCATGTGTGAATTGAAGCTGAGGAAAGCTGACTATGCAGATCATTAAACCGGATGTTAACATCAACTTTGTGGGTCGCCGTAGAATCGCCTACGTGATATCGGCGCTGGTCATTCTGACCTCCATCGCCTCCCTGGTGCTGCATGGCGGTCCAAAATACGGCATCGACTTTGCTGGCGGTGCCGAACTTCTGGTCAAATTTGGCGAACCAGTTCCCATCCAAGATGTCAAAGCGGCCTTGAGATCCATGCAGCTGGACGCCGTCGTCCAAAAATACGGCGAGAGTGGCGCCGATTTCTACCGCGTCCTGATCCCCGCCGAACAGGCCGAGCAGGGCAACTTGGCCCAGACGCTCAAAGAGGGATTGGCCTCTCGTACAGAGACCGGCGTATCGCTTGAATCGTTTGAGATGGTGGGCCCCCAGGTCGGTCGCGACTTGCGCGAAAAAGCCCTGCTGGCGATGTTTTTCGCCCTGCTCTTCATTACTGTCTATATCTCGGGACGATTCGAACTCAAGTGGCTGCTCAGCGCAGGCACCGCCGGTGCACTGGCGTTCAGCGTCTATGCCTTGCGGTTGGCCCACTTAAGTATTCCCGTGCTGATGGCCGCCGCTCTGGTGGTGACGCTCATTCTCTTCTACGTATTGAACCTGAAATACGCCATGGGTGCCATCGTCGCGCTCATCCATGACGTAACGATCACCGTGGGTTTCTTCTCTTTCTTCGGCAAAGAGTTCACCCTGCCGATCATCGCCGCCCTGCTGACCATTATCGGCTACTCGCTCAACGACACGATCATCGTCTTCGACCGCATCCGGGAAAACCTGCGAAAATACCACAAGCTGCCCTTGGCGGATACCATCAACAAGAGCATCAACGAAACGCTCAGTCGGACCATATTAACCTCCGGCACCACATTGATCGTCGTCATAGCCCTGTTTCTGCTCGGCGGCGGCATCATTCACGATTTTGCCTTCGCCCTGCTGATTGGGGTCTGCGTGGGTACCTACTCGTCGATCTTTGTGGCCAGCCCGATTCTGCTGGCTTGGCAAAAGCGAAAATGAGCGAATGAAGCATATCGTACCTTGGCTGACGCTGAAAAGTGTTCCCGGCGTTGGAAACCTGCTGATCACCCGACTGATCGACACCTTCAAAACGCCGGAAAACGTACTCTCAGCTTCTACCAAGACCCTGGTACAGGTTGAGGGCATCACCCCCAGGATCGCCAACGCCATCCAGCGACAGCGAACACCCGATTGGGTGATGGGCGAAATCGAGCAGGTACACAAAAGAGGCTTTGCCTTCGTCACCCGCCATGACAGCCTGTACCCCCGCCTGCTGAGGGAGATTCCCGACCCGCCCCCACTGCTCTATGTCTATGGCAGTTTAGCCGATATCCGATACCCTATATCGGTGGTGGGTTCCCGCAAGGCGACGACCTACGGCCGAAAAGCCGCACGAAGCGTTTGCAGGCAGTTGGCCGGGAACGGTGCCTCTATTGTCAGCGGCATGGCCAGCGGAATCGACACTGCCGCTCACGAGGGGGCTCTGGAGGGTGGGGGACAAACGGTCGCGGTGCTCGGATCGGGCCTCAACAACATCTATCCGGCCCAGAACCGTTACCTCTTTCACCGCATTGCCAAGCAAGGCGCTGTCATCACCGAATTCAATATGAACGCCAGGCCCGATGCCCACCACTTCCCTATGCGCAACCGCATCATCAGCGGAATCTCCTTGGGGACGGTGGTGGTTGAAGCCGCCCGTAAAAGCGGCTCCCTGATCACAGCCCGTCTGGCAGCCGAGCAGAACCGCGAGGTGTTCGCCGTGCCTGGCAACATCCACTGCGCTACAGCTCGGGGCACTCACGACCTGATAAAACAAGGGGCCAAACTGGTCGAAACCGCTGATGACATCATCGAGGAGATCGCTCCTCAACTGGCCGGCACCGAGCCGGTTCCAGCCGGGAGCAAAAAACCACCCGAATTGTCGATCGAAGAGCAGAGGGCCTTCGAGGCCATCGATGCCTATCCGGTGCATATCGATGACCTGGCGCGACAATTAGGGCAGCCGGCGGGGCCATTGGCAGGTATCCTGGCCCAATTGGAACTCAAAGGCGTCGTCTGCCAGGAGCCGGGTAAATTTTTTGTACGCCATACGGACTATAGCAATACGCATATCCCGTAAGAGATAAGTTGTCGGCATTGAAAAATTTGGAGAGTGCCGATATTTACAATTGAGTTCCCATGCGCTAGCATGTGGGGCACTTTGCCGCGGGGCATCTGATCCAAGGCGATCGGAAATCCCACACACACGACGATGTGGGCCCGCTTTATTAATCATCAACTGGAATGGGGCGGCGGCAATCACCGCAACCTTACAAACCATCTGCTATAGAGGTACACTGTGTCTGCAAAACCACTTGTTGTTGTTGAGTCTCCAACCAAGATCCGCACCATCAAAAAATATCTGGGCAACGAATTTAACGTGGCCGCTACGGTAGGCCATATCAAAGATCTGCCTGCCAAAGAGATCGGCATCGATATCGATAATAATTTCAAGCCGCTCTACCGTAACATCCCCGGCAAATCAAAGGTGATCTCCTCCCTTCGCTCGGCGGCAGGGGAGGCCGAAGACATCTACCTTGCGCCGGACCCGGACCGTGAAGGTGAAGCCATCGCCTGGCATGCGGCCGAAATTCTAAAGAAAAAAGGGCGCCGTTTTCACCGGGTGCTCTTTCACGAACTGACCAAAAACGGCATTATCAAAGCCATTTCGACCCCTGAAACGCTCAACAAAAATAAATATGAAGCCCAACAGGCGCGTCGTATCCTCGACCGGCTGGTAGGATACCAAGTCTCCCCGCTTCTGTGGAAAAAGGTCAAGGGCAATCTGAGTGCCGGCCGGGTGCAATCGGTGGCCGTGCGCATCATTTGCGAACGCGAAAGGGCCATCCAGCAGTTCGACCCCGAGGAGTACTGGTCCATCACCACCCAGCTCGAAGGTCAGACGCCGCCTGCCTTCGACGCAAAACTGGTTAAAAAGGATGGCAAGAAGATCACCATCCCCGATGAAGCGACGGCCAATGGCATCGTACAAGATCTGAAGGCGGCGGAGTATCAGGTATCCAAGGTCGCCAAGAAAACAGTCCGCCGAAACCCGCAGCCTCCTTTTATCACGAGCAAGCTTCAGCAGGAAGCGATCCGTAAGCTGCGATTTTCCGCCAAGAAGACCATGATCATCGCCCAGCAGCTTTATGAAGGCATCGACCTGGGGCCCGGCGAGCCGGTCGGTCTAATTACCTACATGCGAACCGACTCCACCCGCATTGCCGCCGAAGCCGCCCAGGAGGCCATCGATTGGGTTCGAGATGTCCACGGCAAGGAGTACGCCCTGGACCAGCCGCGCAATTTCGGCAATCGTAAAAAGGTGCAGGATGCTCACGAGGCCATTCGCCCCACATCGGTCTACAACACCCCCGAGCAACTGGCCAGATATCTCAGCAAAGACCAGATGGCCCTCTACCAGATGATCTGGCGCCGCTTCGTGGCTTCGCAAATGACGCAGGCCCTGATCGACCAGAACAGCGTCTCTATTCAAGCCGCCGACTATACCCTGACCGTTACCGGCTCTTCGATCAAATTCCCCGGCTTCATGACCGTCTATCAGACCGTTGACCAGGAGGCTGAAAGCAGCCGCAAGCAACAATCCCTGCCACCGCTGGCCGAAGGCGATCGCCTGGACCTGAAGGAAATCTTGCCCAAGCAGCACTTCACTCAACCGCCGCCCCGCTTTTCAGAAGCGTCCCTGGTCAAGGAGCTGGAGGAGAACGGTATCGGCCGTCCAAGCACCTATGCGGCAATTCTCTCCACTATCCGAGACAAAGGCTATGTGGACCTGATCAAAGGCTACTTCCATCCGAGCGAACTGGGTTTTATCGTCAACGATCTGTTGGTGGTCAATTTCCCCGAGATCTTCAGCGTCGAATTTACGGCGCAAATGGAAGACAATCTCGACCGCGTGGAGACAGCCGACCTCAACCTGGTGAGCGTTTTGAGCAACTTCTACGGACCGTTCAGCCGCAAACTATCCCAAGCAGACGACCAGATGCTCAGCGTCAAAGGGGTCGGCATTCCCACGGAGCTTGAGTGCCCCCAGTGCAAAAAAAACAGACTGCATATCAAAGTGGGACGCAACGGGCACTTTCTCGCCTGCAGCGGATACCCGGAGTGCACCTATTCTCGAGATTATGTACGCGATGAGCGCGGACGCATTCAGCCTGTAGAGCCCAACCACGAGGCCGCCACAGACAAGGTGTGCCCCAAGTGCAACAAACCCATGGTCGTCAAGCGCGGGAAGTACGGTGAGTTCATCGCGTGCAGCGGATTTCCCGAATGCAATCACACCGAATCGATTAACGGCGGCACCAACGGGAAGAGCACCGGCGTCAACTGTCCGGAGAAGGGCTGCGACGGCGAGGTGGTCGAGAAGCGGTCCAAACGGGGTAAGGTGTTCTATGGCTGCAACCGCTACCCGGAGTGCACATTTGCCACCTGGGACAAACCCGTGGCAAAAGCTTGCCCTGCCTGTGGGAAACCCTACCTGCTTGAAAAGACCACCAAGCGCGACGGCACCTTCCTGGCTTGTGCCGACAAGGAGTGCGGCTATCGGGAGAATCTCTGACCATCCCGCCCTCCCCAAAAACTGACAGAGTCACCGAAGCGGAGCCCGAATGCCGGCACATTTTCCCATTGACGCACTTGCCTTCGGATGAGAGCATGAGCGAACATGGTCGAAAAACGGTTTTCGGTTTTACGACCATGCACCAACCTTTTGCCACAAAAACCAAATTTACCAAAACGACATACGTTCATTGCACACGGAGAATCAGATGGGCAGGGATGCAGCGAAGCGACCTCGGATTGAACCTCACTCCATGTCAAAGCAATTTGCCAAAGATTATCTGACCATTTCCATCATTCCACTCTTAATCCTTTTCATCCTTGTCATCGTCGGCACAACCATTACGCGCAGTTATCTGACCCAACTGATTGTAGCGTCCACCAGCGACCTGAACGAGGATGCGGAACGCAACCTGCAGCAATTGGGTGAACTGCTGATTCAGTCCAAAGCGAGGGATGTCGCCAAACAGATCGAGATCTACTTCCGCATGCATCCGGACCGTACCATCGAGGAGATGCGCAACGATCCACTGTTTATCAGTCTTGCCATACAAAAAGTGGGAAAGACGGGCTATACGGCCATCACCGAAACGGAAACCTACCTGTTCCGTGTACACCCCAACGAAAAACTCAACGACACGGACATGCGCGATCTTGCAGAGAAGCTGCCCTCATGGTGGAAAATCGTCTCCGCCTCGAACGAGGGCGTTGAAGCGTCGGGATATTATAATTGGCTTGAGCCGGATGGATCGATTCGGAAAAAATTCATGGCCTTTTCGCCGATAAGGATGACACTTCAGGGGACCACGGAAATGGTAGCGGTCACCACCTATATCGACGAATTCTCCGCCCCTATTCACGACATGCGGGAGCGCGCCGATAGTATCGTCGCCCAATACCAGCGCTATGTATCCCGACAGTGGGGTATTTTCAGCATCATCGCAATCGCAGTGCTCATCCTGACCTTTGCCGGAACCTACTTTTTAGGCCGAAGAGCGGCGTTGCGATATATCCACCCCATCATGCAGTTGGCCCAATCCGCCCACGAACTGGGAGAAGGCAAGTGGGACATCGCCACCCATGATGAGGTGCTCAAGAGAAAAGACGAAATCGGTACGCTGGCGCACGCCTTGAACAGCATGTCGTCGCAGTTGAGAGATCTTTTTAACCGTCTCAAGCAACGGGTACAAGAACTCAAAGAGACTCAGAATGCATTGGAAGAGAGCGAGGCCCATTTCCGAAGCCTGTTTGACGGTGTTCCAGTCGGGCTCTATCGCTCTGCGCCCGATGGCACGATCCTCGACGCCAATCCCACATTGGCCGGCATGCTGGGATTTCCGGATCTGGTCACCTTCATGAAGCATAATGCAGCACAGCTCTATCTCGACCCGGAGGAGAGAACCCTCTGGCAATCCCAAATGGAAGATAAGGGGACGGTCCACAACTTTGAAATACGAATGCGAAGATATGATGGCTCGATCGCTTGGATCGAAAATCAGGCCCGTGCTGTAAGAAACGAGACGGGCCACATCAGTTATTACGAAGGTAGTCTTAAAGACGTCTCCGAACGAAGAGAAGCCGAAGAGGCGCTTAAAGCAAGCGAGGAGCGACTGAGACTGCTCTATGAAGAATCTAAAAAGGCCGAAGAAGTATACCGCTCCTTGATCCATTCATCGGCCGATGCGATCGTTATCTATGATCTTAAGGGAAACGCCAGCTATATCAGCCCCATGTTTTCGGAGATGTTCGAATGGAGCTCGGACGAGTTGCTGGGCAAAACCGTCCCCTTCGTGCCGGAATCCGAGCGGGAGATCACCATGAAAATGGTTCGGCAGGTTATCGAGAACGGGACGCCGTGCCAGGGGTTCGAATCGAAGCGCACCACAAAAAGCGGACGGGTGATCGATGTGAGCATCAGCGCCTCCAGATATGATGATCACAAGGGCAGACCGGCCGGCATGCTGGTCATCCTCAGGGATATTTCCGAACGAAAACGCCTGGAATCCCAACTTCAGCACATCGAACGAATGGAAGCGATAGGAACGCTTGCCGGTGGCATTTCCCATGATTTCAATAATTTACTAATGGTTGTGCAGGGAAGTGCCAGCCTGCTGAAGCAACAGCTGCCCGACTTGGACGCGAACCAAAAAATTCTGGACAACATCGAAAAGCAGGTTCAACGCGGATCACGCTTGACCAGCCAGCTGCTCGGTTATGCGCGCAAAGGTCGGTACCAAGTGCGGCCGCTCGACCTTAACGCCATCGTGCGGGAAAATACGGAGACCATAAGACACACACGCAAAGACATCACCATCCATTACGATCTTTCCAAGGAGATCAAAACAATCGAAGCCGATGTCTATCAGATCGAACAGGTGTTGATGAACCTCTTCATCAATGCATCCGATGCAATGCCTGATGGGGGAGAGCTGCATCTAAAAACACGAAATGTCTCTTCCGACGAGATGACAAACGGTCCCTATAAACCCAAACCCGGTTCCTATATCCTGTTACGGGTGGAGGACAATGGTATCGGCATGAACCAGAAAACACTCGACCGGGCCTTCGATCCCTTTTTTACCACCAAGGAGATGGGCAAGGGGACCGGGCTCGGACTCTCTTCCGTCTATGGAATCGTTAAAAGTCACGGCGGCTATATCGATGCTGAATCCGAAATCGGTCGCGGAACGGCCTTCAGCATCTATCTTCCCGCTTCGGATAGCCCCATAGCGCCCTCCGGTCCCAAGCCCCGGCAGGTGCCGAAAGGTGAAGGCACCATTTTACTCATCGATGACGAGCCCCTTGTCCTCGATGTGGGCTCAAAGATGCTTCGATCCCTTGGCTACGAAGTGATCTCGGCCAGCAGCGGAAAGCAGGCGATCGATATTTACAAAGAGCAGAGTGAAAAGATCGATCTGATCCTTCTCGATATGGTGATGCCTGACATGGGGGGCAGTGTCAGTTTCGACCTGCTCAACAAAATCAATCCCCAAGCCAAAGTCATCCTTTCCAGCGGTTACAGCATTGATGGCAAGGCGACTGAGATCATGAGCCGCGGGTGTAAAGGATTTATTCAAAAGCCATACACCATCGAGCAGCTATCGCAGAAGGTGCAATCCGTTCTATCGGGGGCCACCCAAAAATGATGTGAGCCGACATCCCATCTCTCAGCAGAGAGGTCAAAACCCGGCAATGCTTCCGCCGGCCACACCTTGACATCCTCGTCACTTAAGGCTAAAAATTAATGTGATTTCATGTTGATAGATATGATACTCGCACACGGCCTTAGGGCATTCAAACCATGTGCTGTCAAAACATCGCATCCATCTTGCTTAGAACGAAACATCACTGAACCATACTCTGACGGGAGCCTGTGGGATGACCGACAACGCCGCCTATCAGCAACTCGAAGAGCGTCTTAACGATATCCAAAAGTGGATCTCGGAAGGATACTATGAGATTGATTTAAAAGGAAATTTTACGTTTATAAACGATGCGTTCATACGCATTACCGGCTACACCCGCCAAGAGCTGATGGGAATGGGATACCGGGAATACACCTCACCGGAAGATGCAAATCATCTGTTCCGAATCTTCAACAAGGCCAGCGAAACCGGTGAATCGGGCGAGGTCGTCGACTTCGGTTTTATCCGCAAGGACGGATCGGTGGCCCGGGTCGAGATATCGACTAGCCTGAGCCGCAATCCTTCAGGGCAGCCGATCGGTTTCTACGGAATTATGCGTGATCGAACCGAACAGAAAAGGGTGGAGGAGAGGCTGCGGCAGAGCGAAGAGAGCTATCGCGGCCTGCTGGAGTTGGCCCCGGACGCGATCTCGGTGACCCGAATCAGTGATGGCCGCTATGTGCAGGTCAACAACACCTTCACCAAACGCACCGGCTACAGTGCCGAAGAGGCGGTGGGTCGAACCATCTCCGACCTGAACATTTACGCCGACCCCTCTGATCGCGGCCGCGTATTGGAAGCGCTCAAACGGGACGGTAAAATTGAAGCGATGGAGATGAAGTTCAGAACCAAGTCGGGTGCCATTCAGGACACCCTGATGTCCGCCCGTCCCGTCTCATACCAGGGCGACGACTGCCTCCTGGTCGTCAGCGCCAACATCGGCCCGCTCAAACAGGCCCAGCGCAACCTGCGCCAAAAGGAGTCCAAACTTCGCAACATACTGGAGAGCATCAACGATGGATACTACGAGGTCGATCTGAATGGGAACCTGATCTATTTCAACGATGCCCTGCTGCAGCTTTCGGGCTATCCTCGCCAGGAGCTTACGGGGATGAATTTCAGGGATTTTATCGCGACCGAAGACGCTGAAAAGGTCTACGCCGTCTTCTATGAGATCTACCGCGGGACCGCTGCGACCCAATTTATCGAGCATTCGACCGTAAAAAAGGATGGCACCCGCCGCATGGTGGAGACCTCCATCAGCTTGGCACGCAACGCTTCAGGAGAGCCGGCCGGCTTCTACGGCATCACGCGCGACCGCACCGAGCAAAAGATGGCCGAGGAGAAGCTTCAACAGAGTGAAGAGGGCTATCGCGGCATTCTTGAATTGGCCCCGGACTCAATCACGGTGGGGACCATTGAAGATGGTCGCTACCTTCTGGTCAACGACGCCTTCTGTAAACTGAGCGGTTATGCGGCCGAGGAGGCGTTGGGCCGGACGGCCTTGGAGCTGGGCCTGTATGCCGATGCCAAAGACCGGGAGCAGATGCTCAACGATCTGAAGAGACACGGCCGCGTCGAAAACGCCGAAATTCAGTTCAAAACCAAGTCCGGCCGAATTTTACAAACACTGACATCGGCCATAAAGATCGTGTTCGAGGGTAAGGATTGTCTCCTGGTCATCGTCACCGACATCACCTCCCTCAAAGAGGCACAGGAGGTCCTCCAACAAAGCGAAAAGAAGTACCGCACGATTCTGGAGGGTATGGAAGAGGGCTACTATGAGATCGATTTGAATGGCGACTTCACCTATTTCAACGAATCCACCCGCAAGCTGCATGGCTACTCACCCGAGGAATTGATGGGGATGAGCTATAAGCAGTATCTAAGGCCCGACACGGCCAAAGTATTCTTCAATATCTTTATTAAAATATTCGAAACCGGAGTACCTTCGACCATATTGGAGTACGAGGTGATCCGTAAAGATGGGACGAGTCGTATATGTGAAATGTCGGCCTACCTCAGAAGGGACCCATCCGGCAAACCGATCGGTTTCTGGGGCATTACTCGGGATCGTACTGACCAGAAGAAGATGGAGGCCCAACTGCTCCAATCCAACAAGATGGAAGCCATCGGCACCTTGGCCGGAGGGCTGGCCCATGACTTCAACAACCTGTTGATGGGAATTCAGGGCAACGCTGCGCTGATGCTCATGGATATCGGTGAAGAGGACCTCGGCTATGACAACCTGAAGAGCATCGAACAGTATGTCAAGGCCGGCGCAGACCTCACCAAACAGCTGCTCGGCGCTGCCAAAGGTGGAAAGTACGAGGTTAAACCGGCCGATATGAACCGGGTGGTCGACGCCAGCGCCAATCTATTCGGTCGTACGAAAAAAGAGATCCGCATCCATAAAGCCCTTCAGACGAACTTGTGGACCGTGGAGGTCGACCGTGGCCAGATTGAACAGGTCCTATTGAACCTCTACGTGAATGCCTGGCATGCCATGCCAAATGGGGGTGATCTTTACATAGAGAGCCGCAACATCGAGTTGGATGAAGAGAGCGCCCACCCCTATGGCCTGCATCCTGGGCGGCATATCAGAGTCACGGTCACCGATACCGGCACAGGTATCGCCCCAGATGATCTGAAACAAATATTCGACCCCTTTTTCACCACCAAAGAGATGAGCCGCGGCACCGGGTTGGGCCTTGCATCGGCTTACGGCATCATCTCCAACCATGGTGGTACAATTACGGTCTATAGCGAACAGGGCAATGGCAGCACCTTCAACATCTATATTCCGGTGACCGACAAGCAGGTCGTAACAAAGAGAGAAGCAACAGCAGAGACCATCTCCGGCAACGAAACAGTCCTTTTGGTAGACGATGATGCGGGCATCGTGGGGGTCGGGCGGTTGATTCTGGAGAAACTGGGATATCACGTCATGACCGCTCACAGTGGGCAGGAGGCCATCGACATCTATCAGCAGCATCAGAAGATCATCGATCTTGTGATCCTGGACATGATCATGCCGGGCTTGAGTGGCAGCGAAACCTTCAATGAGATGAAAGCAATCAACCCAGAAATCAGCGTCATTCTTTCGAGCGGCTACAGCATCAATGGCCAAGCAAAAAGCATTATGGAAAGCGGCTGCAAAGGCTTCATTCAGAAGCCTTACAACATCAAAGAGCTCTCCATCAAGCTAAGAGAAGTACTCGATGCCCCCTGAACCGAAACGCCTCACTGCAAACCGGGCGATCAGGTCTTGGATGGCAGGATCTTCTCCATCACCTCCTGGGGCATGCGCAGGGCGGCACGCTCGCCGTTGGATGTATTGATCAATCCTCTCTGGATGAGCATCCTGAGGGATCGCTCTTTTTTAGCGGCGGCAGCCCCGGAGAGATGGGCAACGACCTCGTCCGGTATCGGCTCGGTCTCCAGAAAACCCGTCTTGACGGCCTCGTCTACGACCCGCTCTCCCCTTTCGGACCGGACAATCAGCGTATTCCACTTTTCGCGCCCCTCGTACATCCCCACAGAGAGGTCAGCCAACTCGGAGGTCATATCCAAACAGGTAAAACAGGTGTGCGGAATGAGCGGCTTCAACTCGGAGAGGGAGATCTCCACAGGCCCCTTGACCGTATCCAGCACCATGACGTTGGCCGGTGGGGGGGGGATATCCATGCCTCGAATATCTGCCAGGTCCACCCGTTGCGCCAGCAGGTCGATCAATTGACGGGTGTCCAGAGACCAGTTGCAAAAAAGGCCGATGGTTAATGCGACAGAAACCTGATGCTCCTCTTTCTCCAACGGGTTCATCCGCATCTGGGAGACGGCCAGCATCTGACAGGGGGTGCCGATAACGCCCAGATCCCTGTAACCCTGCTGTACAGCTCTGTTCAACCCGGCCAGGGTCGGCGCCGCCATGAACTTGGATCCTGCCAGTCCGGCAACCTGCGTCCAGTCGGTCACCAGGCTGGCGACCGGCGTCAGTGCTTGACGATCCGTCAATGCAGCTGCGCTGACCATCCCGGCCTTCATGGCATGGGCCATCAGCGCCGAGGCCGTACCGCCACCCTGGAAATGCCCGGGCACCATCTGCTCTCCCGCCCTGGCGGCCAGTACCGTTCGAAAGGGTCCCAGCGGGCTACCGTCGTATGGGGTATTCCAAACGTGCTGATAGACAGCGTTCAGGTCAACCTCGGCCTTGGGACAATAGGCAAAACATCGTCCCTGAGGCAGTGTACACGGAAACAATTGCGCTGTTTTACCCTTGTAATTTTTGAAGTAGGGACACAACTCAACGCATGCCCCGCAGCCGATACACAGCTCCCTGTCGTGCACATCCTCGATCAATTCATTGGACCCAAACACCTGTGGCATGTATCCCCCTATCACTCTGTAATATTTATCTATCAACAATCCTGTAGAGATAGACGACGCGGGTAACCGCCCCATTGTTCCAGGCCTAAATCGCCCCCGTCTGCGTTACTTTACGGCAAATGCTCGCCTCAACCCAAATAGAAACTTACATATTTTAGCCTAAGTGCCGATACAAAGAAAGAAGGTTTCTGCTATTGAGGCCTTAAAAAGTGTGAACGACCGATGGTGTTGCATCTTTGTTTCGAGACATCGCTGCTCAGGCGCCCGGCTATCGGTCTACTGGAGAAGAAGATGCCTTACCTGACGATCGATGAACGCAACCATTACTATGAAATTCATGGCAAAGGCCCTCCCCTGGTCCTGATTTCCGGACTGGGCACCTCACGTCTTTTTTGGTGGAAACAGATCGGACCCCTGCCGGAAAAATATACAACCATCACCCTGGACAACCGTGGGATCGGCAACAGTTCACGGGTAAACAAGCCCTTCACCATCGATGACATGGCCGACGATATCGCCGCCATCCTGCAGCACATCGGCACAGGCCCCTGCCATATCATCGGAACCTCCATGGGCGGTTTTGTAGCCCTGACATTGGCCATTAACTATCCGCTTTCGGTGAACAAATTGATGGTGGTGGCAACGAGTGCCGGCGGTCCAAACCACCTTCCACCGTACGAGAATATTCTCCAGTTGGCCACCAACACCGATCATGCGGATGTGGAGACCTATACGCGCAATATCCATATCGCTATCGCCGGCCCAGGATATATGCAATCCAACCCGCAAGATCTCGAGCATCTGGTTAAAAACGCGACAGAGACCCCTCTGTCGCCGGACACCTACCTCTATCAGCTCAACGCCATCAACCATTACGATACCAGCGGTGGTGTGGCCTCCAGGCTACATCGCATCCAGGTGCCGACCATGGTGCTGCATGGCATGGCGGACCCATTGATCCCTTATGCCAATGGCCGCTATCTGGCCGATCATATCGAAGGGGCTCACCTGCTGAGCTATGACGGTATCGGGCACTTGCCCCCCATCGAAGCGGCAAAACGATTCAACCAGGATGCCATCGCCTTCTTCGGATAGGAGCGGCCACCAGCACCCGTTTACAGGAGAAAAGTGTAGGCCACCATCGAAGCAGTTCATACACATCCGCCGGCAGGATGTTTTCCATTCTGATCGGAGACACCGACAACTTCAAAAGCATAAACGACTGGAATGACCACGACTCGGGAGACCGGGTCCTGGTGCGCACCGCCAACCATCTGCGGAAGGCTCTGCGCTCCCAGGATGTCACGGCGCGCCGGGTTGGAGAGAAGTTTCTGTCCCTGCTTCCCGACACCGACCTCAAGGGTGCCACAACACTGGCCGAGCGAATCCGGAGCACGGTTGGCGCCCCCCCTTGCACCTTGACGCAAAAGCCGATATCACTCTTATTAAACCGGCAATTAAATAGGCCAACCTTTGTCATCCCGGACTTGATCCGGGATCCAGGAACGGTCTGGATTCCGGTCTGCTCCGGAATGACGATTGCTAAGGTAATTAATTGCCGGGTTAATAGCATGACGATAGGCGTCAGCACCTACCGCGGAGATGGAAACATTTATACCTGCATCTCTCGGGCAGGCCAGGCGATATATCAAGGCAAAGCGACCGGAAAAAATCGGGTTGTAAACGCGGAATAGACCAAAGGCCCCCAAATGGAACCCACCCACGCCGGCGCAGTCTGCTGCCTTTTGACCGCGCACCAGATTCAATTTCTCATCGTCTCCTCCTCCACAGGAGAACACTGGGTCCTACCCAAAGGACACATCGAACCCGGAGAGCATACCGAGGCGGCCGCTCTACGCGAACTAAAGGAGGAGGCCGGCATTGATGGGGAGATCATCAAACCATTGAAGATGAGACCCTTCGATAAGAGAGGAGAAAAAGCCGTTGTCCAGTACTATCTCGTACAAGCCGTCGATGAGTCGGAAGCGATCGAAAACAGGGTCGTAAGGTGGGTGGAGGAATCCGAGGCTTTGGCGCTGTTATCCTTTGAAGAGGCACGCCAAGCCCTGTGTGAAGGCGCCCGATTGATCCATCTATCTTTTAGCTGATCTATTTTGTGATTTTGTCGTGGTTATTAAAGATGCCGTTCACGCTTCTCCAGGCTACATCGCAACAAACAACATCTTTAAAAAACCCAATGGAGGTGCGGCAGACAGGGAACAGGAGCCCCCATGCGACGATGCTCTCTGCCTGCCCACCGGCGCACACCATCACAGGCCCTTACCTTTATATCAAGTCTAAATACACTTCCATTGGAATAGATAGTAAACGGAATTACTTCTGAGCAACAGGAATGTAAACGGAAAACGTACTCCCTTTGCCAATCTCGCTCTTCACCTCGATATGCCCGTAGTGGGACTCCACTATCTTCTTGACAATGGGCAACCCCAATCCGGTGCCGATGACGAAACGGGTCTTCTCGTTTTTAGCCCGGAAAAACCGCGTGAATATCTTCTCCAGATCCTCGGCGGCGATGCCGTAACCGGTATCGGAAACCTTCATAATGACAAAATCGCCATTGCATTCGGCCGACAACACCACCCGGCCGTTTTCGGGAGTGTAGTTGATCGCATTGGTGATCAGGTTGGAAAGCACCTCTTCCATGTTCATGCGATTGGCCAGGACCGGGGGCAACTCCGGCAACGAGGTCAACTCAAGGGAGATATTTTTGGCCTGGGCTTTTGACAGGTGAAAAGCCGCCTGGTCGGCCAGAATCGGCGCCAGTTGGAGATTCTCTTTCTCCATGGTGATCAGGCCGGACTCCATTTTGGCCAGATCGAGCAGTTCGCTGGAGAGATCGACCAGCGCACTGATCTTGTCGTAAGCACGGGTCAGAATTTCGCGCTGCTTCTCTGTGATTTCGCCAGCCAACTCATCGAGAATGACCTTGTGCTGCATGAGCACCGAGTTGAGCGGGCCACGGATCTCATGGCTGACCATGGCAACGAACTCCGATTTCATCTGATCCATGCGCTTCAGGGCCGTGATATCATGCAGGACGGTGATGGTGCCCAGGTTGCGACCCAATCTATCCCGAAACGGCACACAGCGGACGTCGATGATGCGCTCCTCACCGTCAGACTCCGAAGTGACCGTAATCTCATCGGTGATTTCGGCGAACTGATCTTCGGGCATGGCCAGCGCCTCTTCTATCATGGCAAGAATCTTTTGATCCGCAACCAGTTCGCCCACCGGCTTTCCGATTGGGCTGGCACCGCGGAAATTGATAAGATTCATGAAGGCATGATTGGCCAGGGCAACCAGCTGGCAGTTGTCCGTTGCCATGACACCTCCGGCCAGATGGTTGATCATTGTACGGACGCGCGACTTTTCGTTGGCAATATCCTCCAGGGTACGAATATGGTCGATGGCCTTGTTGACCACCAGGCGCAGATCCTGGGGAGAAAACGGTTTGGAGATAAAATCAAAGGCGCCGCTTTTCATGGCGTTGATGGCGTGGTCCAGCGTGGCATAACCGGTAATGACAATCACCACAGTGTCCGGATGAAGCTCTCGAATGTGGCCCAAGGCCTCAAGACCGGACATTCCCGGCATCAGCAGATCCAGCAGTACGATGTCGAAATGGCGCTTTGCTACCATCTCTAGACCCAGATTTGCATTTTCGGCCTGGGCCACATCATACCCCTCGTGGGTGAGCATCTTGGAGCAGACATGGCGTATGCGCTCCTCGTCATCGACAATCAAGACACTGAGCTTATCAAAATTTTCCAGGCATACATCGCTTGCCAAAGGTGCTTTCTCGTTTGGTGCCACAAGTTTTTTCCTTCGTCTGAATCGTAAGAGTCTATCTATACGGTTCTAAATCCGGATCGAAATCCAGCTCCTGAGCGCTGGCATAGAGTTCAAATTCGATGAGGAAGGTCGTGCCGGCGCCGCTGGTCTCCTTTACGCGAATATCCCCCCTGTTCTCTTTAACCAGCCCATAGGCGGTGCTCAATCCCAGGCCCGTGCCCTGGTCCGGCGCCTTGGTGGTATAAAATGGATCGAAAATCTTGGAGAGGTCCTCACTGGCAATGCCGCAACCGGTATCTGCGATCTCCAGATACGCTTTGCCTTCGCCCTTGTTCCGGTAGGTCCGCAACGTCAACCGGCCGGACGAATTCATGGCGTGGACCGCATTGATCACCAGGTTGATGATCACTTGGCTGATCTGGTTCTTGTCCACATGCAACAGCATCATCTCATCGGAAAAGTCGCGATCGATCTCTACATTCTGGAACATCTTCGGGTCACGGATCAGATTCAGGCTCTGGTCCACTATCGTGTTGAGCTGAATGATGTCTTTCATGGGACTGGATTGCCGGCTGTAGGCCAGCAAGTGCTGCACGATATCCCGGCAGCGCTTCACATCCTCGATCACCGCCTCCACATCAGCCCGCTCCTCATCCTCCTGGGACATGCCCTCCAGTTTGAGGGTCGCATAAAAGAGGATACCGGTGAGCGGATTGTTGATCTCGTGAGCCACGCCAGCCGCCAACTGTCCTAATGAGGCCATCTTCTCGGACTGGGCCAACTGGGCCTGGGCCTCCTTGAGTTGCTTTTCGACGGCTATCTTCTCGCGCAAATCGGTATAGATACCGACAGTGGCAACCTCTTCGTCATCTTCGTAAATGATTGAGGCGGTCAACTCCACAGGAATTTCATCGCCCCGGGCATTGAGAATCGATGTTTTGATACTCGGCAGCTTGCCTTGCCCCTCCTTGAGGTAGTGCATAATCTGGCTGGCTTGCCCCTCGGGATAGAGCTGGTTTGCGGTGATATGACGAACGGCAAAAGGATTGCTATAACCGAACAACGCTTCGGCGGCCGGATTCATCAGCAGAATATGGCCATACCGGTCCGCGGCCACGATGGCAATGGGGGAGCCGAGAATGACCTTCTCCAAGAACGCTTCAGTCTCTTTGAGGGCCAGTTCAAGGTTCTTCTGGCGGGTGACATCACGGACACTCTCCATGATATAAGCCACTTCACCATCGTCGTCGAGGATGGGCGAGAAGACCCTGTCCTCGTAGACCCGCTTGCCGGTGAGGGTGGTATGGCGCCTCATAATGGAGGTGCCGCTCTTTTCACTGAGCACCTTTGGGAACGGACATACTTCGTTGGGGCAGGCTGCGCTGCCGTAAAACACCTCGTGGCATTGTTTGCCGATGATCTTATCCAACTCGACGTTGTGTCGCTGCAGGAACACCTGGTTGGCGGTGAGAATCACCTTTTCCGGCGTCAGGATGAGGGTTGGAAACGACAACGAGTCGAATACCCGCAGACGCCAGTCGAGCTCATCCATTAGCTTCTGATTCATCGTTTCGCATCCAGATCCGCTGATTCAAATCGATAGAAGCGCCGACATCCACTCCATCGGGCCCCTATGTATCAACCGTGCGGGGAATTTCGAACGAGGCCGCCAATATCGTCTTTGCCCGCTCTCCCTGCCCGGCCGGCAGAACCAAATAGATGGTCGCCACCGAGCAGGCCATCGCTAAAAGCGGCACCCTGGCCCTGGAGAGCGGCGCCAAGGCATAATCGAGCACACCATATCGATCGCCATAGTGGGGCCCCTGGAAAAAGAGCAAATCGACCTTCTCGGCCTCACGCATCTCATCGATGGTGCCAAGATGCGCGTGGCGTTCCAGAAAGGGCTGTACCCTACTCCAATGGTTATCGTCACACAACAGAAAAAATTTGACCGATTCCATCTCCCCGGTTTGGGCCCAAACCAGCCGAAAGGCCGGTTCGTGATCCACCATCGACTGCAGGGCCTGACCCCACTTGCCCATATCGGCCGGCGCGATGCCGATCCGGCACAGGCGCAACCCTTCGACCAGGTTGAATCCGTAAGTTCGAATTCTCGATTCCCAGTAGACGGCGATGGTCTCCATCGTCACCTGTCCATCCCCGGGCTGTTGTGGATCGCCGCATGATCTGCCCGACAGGTCATAACGGCCGCCTCTCCTGCCTGACTCTGAAATCGGACTTGGGAGGCGAAACATTGGCGGGAAGCGCGAAGGTTTCGGTAAGCAGGCGCCCGGCATCCTCCAGACGATCGGAATCGACCACGAAACTGAGGGCGGCAATCGAAGAGGCCATTCCGTGGACCCTGATGCCGTTCTGGCTGAACACTTGCAGGGCCAACCCCATGAGTTTTAAACTGAAATGGTGCGGATAGAAAGTGATCACCCCCACGCTGCCGCCAAAGCGCACGCTCCCCGCCAGCTCTTCGCTCCGCTCGATCCACTCAGCGGCCACCGCTTGGTCTTTAGGGTCGATGCAGCACAATGCCGGCTGTGGATCGATCACGCTGGTCGATGTCATGAAGGCAATGTTGATCTCGGTTTTTGCAAGTAGCCTGCAAAACAGGGAGAGACGGTCAACGGTCTGATCCTCTTCGTGAACCCAGATCGCAATCAGGGGTTCGCTCAGTTTCAGGCCGTTGATGGAAGGTTCTTTGGTCATATCAAAGACCAGCCGCAATTACGAACGCGGTCGACCGCTGAATGGTTACCCGATGCAGGCACGGCAGGTATACCCTGAAGAACCAGGGGGGAGTTGGTAAAACGGCATATTTCACCGGCAACCCCGCAATGCGGGGCCGCCGGTGAAGAAAAAGACAAAAAAGATGCCGGGCCTGGTCGTTGATCCTGATCTTTACGGCTGTGATTAAAGACTGTCCTCGACAATCTCCATCAGCTTGTCCAGATCGATCGGCTTGGGAATAAAATCGTCGGCCAGGGTATTTTTTCCGTCCATGTGGGTGTAGCTTGTGTTGGAGACCGCATCGGCCACAGCTGTGAGCAGGACCACCACGATATCCTTGTAGTCGGGATCGTTTTTGATCTCATTGCAGAGCACATACCCATTTTTGCGGGGCATCATGACGTCCAGAATGACCAGCGCCGGCCGCTCAGCCTTGATCTTGTCCCAGGCTTCCACGCCGTCATAAGCTTTTGCCACTCGGAACTGGCGGCTCTCCAGTTTCATGGCAACCGATTCAACCAAATCCGGGTCATCGTCGACCACCAATATCAATTGATTGCTGCTCATGTAATAAACCTCCTTAGGCGATGTTTATTATTGGCGATAGGCCGGGCCGGTTCAATGACGCTATACTTCCGGCCGCGGGTAGAGTCCTGACCGTTCAACGATTTCAGGCACCGCCGATTCCCACTCAATGGCCATGATGTGAACCCCGGAAACCCCCTCGATATCGAGCACGCGCTTGATGGTCTCCACGCAGATATCGATGCCTTCCTGGGCCTGCTTCTCTTTGGGTGTCTTGGCCATGCGATCTACCAGTTCGGCAGGTACGTCCATGCCGGGCACCTTGTTTCTCATGTATCTGGCAGCACCCACCGACTTCATTGGGGTGATACCGGCCATGATGAAGGTCTCTTTGTGCAGACCGCGCTCCCGTACACCTTCCATCCACTTCTCGAACTTGTCAATATTGAAAATGCACTGGGTCTGGATGAATTCGGCACCGGCCCTCACCTTTTTGGCCAGACGGGCCACCCGCAGCTCAAAAGGATCGGCAAAGGGGTTGGCCGCCGCGCCGACGAACATCTTGGGGGCTTCCTTAATATCGGCACCGCCGTGAAACTTGCCCTCGTCACGCATCTTGCGCACCATTTGGATCAACTGAACCGAATCCAAATCAAACACACCCGATGCCATGGGATGATCTCCGAACTGCATATGATCACCGGACAAGCATAGCATGGTATTGATGCCATGTGAATACGCGCCGATAATATCTGCCTGCATGGCCAGTCGATTGCGGTCCCGGCACACCATCTGCAATACTGGGTGCATCTCCACCTGACGCAAAATCATACTGGCGGCAAAGCTGGACATACGCACCATGGCCGTCTGGTTATCGGTGATGTTCACGGCGTCCACATAGCCGCGCAGCAGCTCTGCTTTCTCTTTCACCTTGTCCGGCATACAGCCCCTGGGGGGACCGCACTCGCCGGTGACGCCCACATGGCCTGCTTTCATCACTTTTTCTAATACGCTTTCTGTAGTCATTGTGCCAAATCCTCTCTCACAATCTTGCGAGGTCCGCCGCCCCGTTCCGTGCTCCAATCCTTAGCCTCGATGATCTCTTCGTAACGATCTTCGATACCCAGCTCTTTCATCCGATCCCAAATCAGCTGCCAAACGCAATCGATCTCGTCACTGACCTCGCATTTGCCGCCGCTGGAACCGCCGCAGGGGCCATTGAGCAGCCGCTTGGAGCAGCGTGCGATCGGGCAGATGCCGCCGGTCAGCCCGAGCAGGCAGTTGCCGCATCCATGACAACGCTCCGCCCAAACACCCGGGCGTTCCGTCGCACCCATAAACTTGGTATTGACGGCCGGATAGATGCGCTTGTCCCGGAAGCGCCGCACCACCTCCTGCACGCCGCAGCCGCAGGCCATCGACAAAACGGCGTCGACCTGACCGATAAACGGTGCCAACTGCTCCACGTACTCCGGATCGCACTGGCGCTCCAGGGTCATCTCCCGAATCTCCAGGGTCTTTCCCCGTTTCATGAAATCCATTTGCAGGGCGGAGGCCAGCATGGCCACCTCCTTGCGTCCACCGGCCGAACAGACCGTCACGCACTCGTTGCACCCGACCAGGAGGACGCGTCGACAGTCGTCGATGCTGTCGATGATCTCCGCCAAGGGTTTTCGTTCTGCTGTAATCATGATCGTCTACTCTCCTTTATTTGTCCTATGCGACCTTGTCCGCGGCAGGTTGTGCCTTCAAAGCAGCACCGACGGGATTGGGCCCCAAATTTCTAATCTCTTCCGTGAATTCATTGGCGATCTGGGCAAAACGAGTCCCCATGCCGGCCGACATGGTCACCATGGTCAGCCGCTCGGGTTCGATGCCGATCTCTTCGAGCAGCTTCTGAACGAAGGCGACCCGTTTGGCTGCCTTGGTGTTGCCGTTTTTAAAATGGCAATCGCCGTCCAGGCAACCGGCGACCATCACGCCGTCAGCTCCCTTTTCCAGTGCTTTCATCATATGGATCGTATCCACCTTGCCGCTGCAGGGCACCCGGACGATCTTTACATTGGTCGGGTAGCTGAGGCGCATGGTCCCCGCCATGTCGGCGGCGGTGTATGCGCAGTAGTGGCAGCAGAAGGCCACAATAACGGGTTCAAATTTTTCCATCAGGCTATCCTTTCGAGCAATCCTTCAAGTTTGGCCAAAATCGGTTCGTCTTCAAAGCACGACAGCTGAATCGCCTTGGCCGGGCATTCGGCCGCGCAGATACCGCATCCGTGACACTTGGCAGGATCGATTTCCGAATAACGGTCTTCATTGATAAACGGTACATTGTAGGGACACGCACGCACGCAGGCCAGACAGGTGGCGCACTTTTCCGGTTCTACACGGGCTACCACCGCCCCCAGATTGATCGTATCCTGGGCCAGCATGGCCTGGACACGGGCCGCTGTGGCCTGGGCCTGGGCGATGCTCTCGCGGATACTGCGCGGGGAGTGGGCTGTGCCGGCCACGAAGAATCCCGGCACCGACATGTCCACCGGTTTGAGCTTCACATGATCTTCGAGGAACTGTCCGTCTTCCGTTCGGTTCAGATGGAAGATGGCCGACAGATCTTCGGTGCTTTCGTCGTCGGGCAGCAAACCGGTGCTCAGCACCAGCCGGTCGGCCGTCACTTCGACCTGGCGTCCTAAAACAGGATCGGTAAACTTCACCGCCACCTTATCCCCGGCCGCTTCCACCTCGGGAAGTGCATCGGTTTCATAACGAACGAAAATGACCCCTCGGCGACGGGCCTCGATGTAAGCATCCTCGCTGAAACCGTAAGTACGCATATCGCGATAGAGAACGAAAATCTGCATCCCGGGGTTAAGGTCCAACAGCCGCAAGGCGTTCTTCATGGCCGTCTGGCAGCAGATACGGGAGCAGTTGGGGTTTTCCGGTATTCTGGAACCCACGCACTGAATCATCACCAGACTCTCCCACGCTTCGATGGGTGCCGGAGTGTCTTCGATGAAATTGTCCAGATCGAGTTGGGTCATCACCGCCTGATGCTGATCGAGCAGGTACTGGCTGGGCCGGTTGGCCAATGCACCGGTGGCCATCACAGTGGCACCGTGTTCGATCTGGCGGTAGTACATCCGGGGGCCGATCTGAAAACCGGTGGTGAACTTGCCTGGCATACCCCCATGGTCGACCACGATGGCGTTGGTGATCACCTCGATCATATCGTGGCCGTTGACCTGCTCGATGAGCTGTTCGATATAGGCACGCACATCGTCACCCTCCAAGGTGCGCCGCACCACGGCAGCCAGGCCGCCAAGGCGGCCGTTGCGTTCGGCCAGCACCACCTTGAAGCCCTGATCGGCCATCTCCAGGGCGGCATTCATGCCCGAGACACCGCCGCCGACCACCAGCACATCCTTGTTCATGGGCAACTGATGATCTTTGAGCGGTCCGGACTTGGCCACACTGGCAGCAGCCATGCGGACCAATTGCTTGGCCTTGGCCGTGGCCAGCTCAGGGGCACCGGCGTGTACCCAGGCATCTTGATCGCGAATGTTGGCGATCTCGACCAGGTATTTGTTCAATCCGGCCTTGCGGATGGTCTCCTGAAACAAGGCTTCGTGGGTGCGCGGCGAACAGGCGCCGACCACCACGCGGTTGAGGTTCTTCTCCTTGATGGCCTCCTGCATTAGAACCAACGCCTCGCTGCCGCAACCATGGCCTGACATCTCGGCATGCACCACGTTGGGATATTTAGCTATATCGGCCACGACCGCAGCTACATCGATAACGCCGCCAATGTTCTGGCCGCAATCGCAAACGAACACACCGATGCGCGGCTCTTCTCCGGCCACATCCTTTTCAGGCGGCAGGTCGTCAACAGGCGCAGCGGCTTCGTTTGTTTTGGCGGGCAGGTGCTTGGCGGCCATGCAGGCAGCCGCACTCGCCTGAACCATGGTTTCGGGAATATCTTTCGGGCTCTCGAACACACCGCACACATAGACGCCCGGACGGTTGGTGGTCACAGGCTGAAAGCTTTCTGTCTTGGCAAAGCGGTGAGGGTTGAGCTCGACGCCCAGGGTTTCGGCCAACTGGGTGGTCTGCTCGGACGGTCGGAACCCCGTGGAGAGCACCACCATATCGAAGGTTTCGGTAATCATGCCCGACGCCTCTTCGGTGGCGTACGAGATGAGCAGGTCATCGCTCCCCTTTTCGGGAATGATGCTGTGGGGACGACAGCGGACCATACGGATACTGTAATCATCCTTGGCACGCTGATAGTAACCCTCGTAATCCTTGCCGAAGGTGCGCATGTCCATGTAGAAAATGGTTGTCTCGATGTCGTCCTGAAAGCGCTCCTTTGTCACGATCGCCTCTTTGAGCGCGTACATGCAGCAGACGCTGGAGCAGTAGGAGACATCTTCGCGGTTGATGCCGCGCGATCCAGCGCATTGGATCCAGGCCACCCGCTTGGGCTGCTTCTTGTCCGACGGGCGCGTCAACTCTCCCAGGGTGGGACCCGAGGCCGACATGATCCGTTCATACTCGAGACCGGTCACCACGTTGGGCAGGCGTCCATGGCCGAAATGGTCCAGCTTGCCCGGATCGAAAAGATCGGCGCCGGTGGCCAGAACGATGGCGCTCACCTCACGGGTCAGCTGCCTCTCCTTGTCATCGACAACGATGGCACCCACCGGGCAACACTTGACCAGGCCCTCCACATCCTTGCAGGCGTCCATGTCGACGGAGAAGGCCTGGGGTGTGGCCTGGGGATAGCGCATACAGGTCGGTGCGCGGTGATCGAGACCGGGAATGAAGCGCACGCATTCGGGAAATTGTTTGTGGCACTCCCCGCACGCCGTGCACTTCTCTGTGTCGATGTAGCGCGGCGTACTGGTCAGGGTCACCTTGAAATTTCCGGCTTCACCGTCGACGCCGCTCAACTGGGTCAGCGGCATCAGATCGATGTGTTTTTGCCGGGAGCCGGAAGAGAGCCGCGGTGAAATGGTGCACAAATCACAGTTGTTGGTTGGGAAGGTGCGGTCCAGCTGGGTCATCAATCCGCCAATGGATGCGGCCTTGTCGATGAGCAGCACGTCTTTGCGCGCTTCCGACAGGTCCATGGCCGTCTTGATACCGCCGACACCACCACCTATGACGAGAATCGGTTTGTTGAGATCTGCTGTCTGGTCTGTCATTGGTCCATTACTCGCTTTGATTGGAATTTGGATTTATCTTTCCGCCTGCGACGGCCACCGGGCCGCGCCCCGGGCGCAACCTGGCATAACTCATGCCCAGGCAGGCGTTGCTTATTTAATTGAACCGGCGCCGTCCGGCCGACACTGTACAAATAGGCCGACCGGTTAGATTTCGCCATAATCGAGAATCGAAGCCAGCCGGTGCTCCCATCCGAGGGTTTCGATCTTCACGCCGGCCACCTTCTCCTTGAGGGCGACGATGGTCTCTCCCGCAATGCGCAGGCATTCGTTCTCACGATCCGAAGCCTTACGAATCCGCCCGATCAGCGCCTCGGTGACACCGGCGCCGGGCTCGTTCAGGGCGATGTAGCGGGCAATACCGACCGACTTGAGCAGAAAGATGGTCGCGATCACCGGAACCCCCAGTGCTTTGAACTGGGAGAGAATCGGCTCGCAGCGCGCCACGTCGAATACCGGCGGCGT
The DNA here is from genome assembly GCA_963668675.2 of uncultured Desulfatitalea sp. Lineage (GTDB taxonomy): Bacteria > Desulfobacterota > Desulfobacteria > Desulfobacterales > Desulfosarcinaceae > Desulfatitalea. The sequence continues at coordinate 321,313 of CAXXMB010000002.1, forward strand.
CACGATAAACTGTGCACCGGCGTCGACCTTCTCCTTGGCCGCTGCGACGGCTGCGGCCATCTCGGCGTCGTTGCCGAAAGAGGGCACGGTGCACCCAAAGGTGAAGCGCGGGGCCCCTTCCAGATCGAAACCGGCCAGATCCTTTCCCTCCTGGAGTGTCTGGACAGCCTTCAGGAGCCCGACCTCATCCAGATCGTCCACGGGCTTGGCCTCTCGATGGTCGCCATTCTCCATGGTTTCGCTGTGCACCACGATCAGGTTCTGGATACCCAGAACATGGGCTGCCAGCAGATCGCCCTGCAGGGCCATGCGATTGCGGTCCCGGCAGTAGGTATGGATGATGGCCTCGATCCCCTGCTGCTGCATCAAAACACCGCCGGCCAGTGCGCTCATGCGCATGACGCCGTTGTCCATGTCGGGAACAGTGACTGCATCCACCCTGCCCTTGATTCTACGAGCGTTGGTGATGAGCTGAGAGATATCCACACCTTTGGGGGTATTCATCTCAGCCAAAACCACAAATTCGCCAGATGCTAACCGTTTTTGAAAACTCATGGCTCCCCTTTTTCTTCTCGTAATCTATTCTGGTTTCTCATTCGCCCAGGTACCTGGCAAATGGCCTCTACGCCTCACTTATTGGTTCTCATCGCCGGCGTCCCTCCTGGCACGCAATCTCAGCGCTTGCGCAGGAAAACGCGAATCGGCGCATCGTCCTTCTCGTCCATGGCGATCACTTCGTACGAGACATCCGGCAGTAGTCGAAACAGATCGGATCGGGTATCTGCGTCCAGGCCGAGCACCTCCAGCGTCTGATTCGACCGCATCTCCCTGAAGACTCGGCTCAGTTTGAGCATGGCCAGGGGTGAGATGGCGCCTCGAAAATCGAGGCTGTAATCTACCTTATTTTCGGCCAACTGTACACCGCTCCTTTGGAAATTTTGCACAAAGTAAAAGGGAGTGAATATGCAGCCCTTATGCCATCAGCGGAGTGTTCGAATAGAAAATGGAATATTTGATTTGAATTCAGTCGATTATAGAATATTGAGACGAAAAGGGCCCGCGCCCATTGCCCGCAAGGTGTTAAAATGGTAAAGAGATTTTTTTTGACATGTGTTAAAGTTTAACAGGACGATGCGATGCCGCTGCACGAAATCGACCGCTACTGGAAAACCGTCGTCAACTCAATACGAGACGGCGTGATGATTGTCGACGAGCGCGGCATTATCGTCTCGGTCAACGACGCCCTGGAGCGAATTACCGGATACAGCCGCGACGAGTTGATCGGCCACAATTGCGTGAAGCTCAACTGCGATGTGTGCGAGCAGATCCGCCAGAATGACGGCAACCAGTGGTGTTCGCTCTTCACCGGCAAGCAGGTCAAATCACGCCGGTGCGTAATTGTACGTAAAGATGGCCATGCCGTGCACGCCTTGAAAAATGCATGCCTCCTGCACGACGACAATGGCGAGATGATCGGCGCTGTGGAGACCATCACCGACATCACTGAACTGATCGAAAAGGACAATCAGATTGCCGCTTACGAGCGCCAATTAAGATCCGACGACGGCTTCTGCGGCATTATCGGCACCAGCCCTGCCATGCAGCAGGTCTTCGAGTTGATCGCCAACGCTGCCCATTCAGATGCGCCGGCAATCATCCTGGGCGAGAGCGGCACCGGCAAGGAGCTGGCCGCCCGGGCGATCCATCAGCTCGGCGCCCGCAAAGAACACCCCTTCGTCAAAGTCAACTGCGCCGCCTTCACCGAGTCACTGCTGGAGAGCGAACTCTTCGGCCATGTCAAGGGAGCTTACACGGGCGCCTACCGCAACCGCGCCGGCCGTTTCGAAGCGGCCGACGGCGGCAATATCTTCCTCGACGAGATCGGCGACCTCCCCCTCTCCACCCAGGTCAAACTACTCCGGGTCCTCGAAGAAAAAATCATCGAACGGGTGGGCGACGGAACCCCCATCCCGGTCAACGTACGCATCGTTTCGGCCACCAATCGCAACCTCCAGGAGCTTATCGACCAAAACGCCTTTCGAGAAGATCTCTTCTTCCGCATCAATGTCATCCCCATCCACCTGCCCCCCTTGAGAGAGCGCACCGAAGACATTCCGCTACTGGCAGAGGCCTTTTTCCACAGAATCGGCCTGAAGAACCGCAAGCCGATCAACGGCATCGGCAACGATGCCATGGCCTGCCTGATGGCGTACCCCTGGCCGGGCAATGTGCGTGAACTGAAAAGCGCCTTCGAATACGCTTTTGTAACCTGCCAGGAGACCATGATCGGCCCGAACCACCTGCCCCCCGGCATCTTCAAACACGCACGGACGGCGAAACCCCAATCGGGCGAAAAGGCCCTCAACCGCCATCAGATCAAGCGCATCGAGCTGATTGAAGCGTTAAAAAAGACCAGGGGGAATCAATCCAAAGCGGCCGAACTGCTGGGGGTCACCCGCGTTACCGTCTGGAACCGCATGCGGCGGTTCGGGGTGCAGTATAAAAAAACCATCGAAACCGGCACATTGCCATCGGCCGACAGCGCCGGCGCTAGCGACACGGAGCGCAAGGCCGTTAGGCGCTGAGGCTACCTGCATCCCGTGACTTTCGATAAAAAAGGGGCAAGGATAGACGCAAGGAGGCATGATGGACGATGCATCCATCCTCGATATCGATCTATCAGACATGCGCGCTGATGCGGAGGCGATCTTCCATGCCGGCCTGCACGCCGCCCAGCCGGACGCGGCCATCAAGCGCCTCTGCCATCGGGAAGAGAACCATCTCCGGATCGGCGAGCACCGCTTCGACCTGACCGCCATCGACCGGGTCCTGGTCATTGGCGCCGGCAAAGCCACCGCGGTGATGGCCCTGGCCATCGAAGAGATCCTGGGGGATCGCATCGATGACGGCGTCATCAGTGTCAAATACGGCCACACGGCGCACTTGAAGCGTATCCGGATCATTGAAGCAGGACACCCCCTGCCCGACGCCAATGGCGTGGCCGCCTCCCGCGCCATTGTGTCGATGGCTGCCGGGGCCGGCAGTTCGGACCTTGTCATCGTGCTGCTCTCCGGCGGCGGGTCGGCCCTCACCCCGATGCCGGCCGACGGTATCGAACTGAAAGATAAACAGGCCACCACCGATCTTCTGCTGACCTGCGGCGCAACCATCCATGAGATCAACGCCATCCGCAAACACCTCTCCGGCATCAAAGGCGGCCGGCTGGCCCAGGCCGCCGCGCCCGCCACCACGATCGCCCTCATTCTCTCGGATGTGGTCGGTGACGATCTCGATGTGATCGCCTCGGGCCCCACCGTGCCTGACCGTACGACGTTTGACGACTGTCTGGAGATTGTCCGGCGCTATGACATTGAAAAACGGTTGCCGCCCAATGTCGCCAAACGCTTCGATGCCGGCGCCAGGGGAGATCTTCCCGAGACACCCAAATCGGTGACGTACGACGGACACCTCACCCTTAATATGATCGTGGGCAGTAACCGCCAGGCTCTTCAGGCCGCCGCCCGTGCCGCAGCGGACCGCGGATACCACCCCCTCATCCTCTCGTCATGCATCGAAGGAGAGGCCCGCACGGTGGCACGCACGCATACCGCCATTGCCCGGGAAGTCCTCGCCTCGGGCAACCCCCTGCCGCCGCCGGCCTGCATCCTCTCCGGCGGAGAGACGACCGTGGTCGTCATAGGAGATGGTCGCGGCGGCCGCAATCAGGAGTTCGCCCTGGCCGCCGCCATCGAAATCGAAGCCAAGGCGGCCATCGTCATGCTGTCGGCCGGCACCGACGGCACCGACGGCCCCACCGATGCGGCTGGCGCGTTTGCCGACCACACCACAGCCGACCGGGCCGCACGCAAGGGGCTGGACATTCGACGCCATCTGTCTAATAATGATGCATACCCGCTTTTCGAGGCTTTGAGCGACCTTCTGATCACCGGCCCCACGGGAACCAATGTGATGGACATGAACATCATCCTCGTGAAGGCACCACATCCAAAGTAGGATGAGAGATTAAATGCCAATGACGCAAATCGTTTGTGCTACCGATTCGGGCGGACATAAAGTCCGCCCGTTGCGTCACTCGAGTTAGGAATATTGATTTAAAAACAAAACCAAAGCAATAACGTGCCCAAGCAATAGGAGACACGGAGGATTCACAAACACAATGCATTTCGAACCGATTCAGCTCGAACGACAGGACGCCTATCTCAAACATCTCTCCCAGTGCAGCCAAATTGCATCCGACTACAGCTTCATCAACCTCTGGGGTTGGGGAGAAGAGTACGGCCTCGAGTGGGCCTGGCAGGATAACCTGGTCTGGATACGTCAGCAGAAGCCCCAACCCGCTCTCTGGGCGCCGGTGGGTGACTGGCGGGGTCTGGATTGGCCGGCCACACTGGCGAAGGTCGGGGCCGACGCCGATCGCTTCATCCGTGTGCCCGAAGCGCTGGCTTCAATCCTCCGGGAGACGGATGCGCTTTCGGTTGAGCCCAAAGAGACGCGCGACCACTGGGATTACCTCTACAGCATCGAAGAGCTGATTGCTTTAAAGGGCAACCGCTTCCACAAGAAGAAAAACCTGCTCAACCAGTTCATCAGAGGCTACGACTACGACTACCTTCCCTTCGGACCGCAGATGATCGACCAGGCCATGGCCATGCAGGAGGACTGGTGCGCATGGCGAGATTGCGAAAGCAACGACACCCTTGCGTCCGAAAATAAAGCCATCGCCCGGGTCCTTGACGCCTGGGACCAACTGCAGGGCATTACAGGTGGCGCCCTTCAGGTCGATGAAGTGATGGCCGCCTACACCATCGCAGAGACACTGCCGGACAACGCCCTGGTGATCCATTTCGAGAAGGGCTGTCCCGACTTCAAAGGCAGCTACCAGGCCATCAACCAGATGTTTCTGGCCAACGCCCCCGAAGGCCCCACCCTCGTCAACCGGGAACAGGACATCGGCGACGAGGGGTTGCGCAAGGCCAAACTCTCCTACCACCCGGTGGATTTCATCAAAAAGTATCAGGTAGAGGTGTGACGGCCTGAATCGTCACTATGATGTTTTGCCTCAATCAGAAGCTGTATTAGCAGGAACGCATCGGCAGGCGCTGAACTGACGCCACACGTTGGCCGCCGCCCACACCAGGGCGGCAATCATCAGCACAATGCCGGTGCCCTGGGCCATGGAGGCCAAAGTGTGATCCAGCTTCAGCATATCAAGCTTTCTAAGAATAAATTCCCAATCATGATAATCGGGCACATCCTTGCCTGTCACACCGCCCAGCAGCATTAAATTCAACGACCGGGCATCGTTGATATAGGGCGCGATGTCCATGAAACTTTCGGCCAGCCACCACAGCGCCACGGCTGCGCCAAAAGCATCGCGGGTATGCAGCAGCAAAACGCCCATGCAGATCGCCGGCATCAGCAACTGGCCGAGCGTACCGCCCAGCACATGGATGAACCGCCCCAGCGGGCTGAAGATAATGTGCCCCGCCTCGTGAAACGGTAGGTTCACCAGGTGCATGAAGCTGCGCCCCGCCGCATTGGACTCAATGGAGGCAGACAGAAAAGAGCAACTCCAGATGGCCAGCAGCACCAGCAGCACAGCCCTGCCCCCAATGACGAGTGGGTTGGGATCGACAGGCACCGGGAGCAAGAGGGTTTTGACAGCTCCAACGGCCTGTATTTCGCTATCATTAATGACTGCCGCCGCAGAAAGAGGCTGCTCATCTGGGTAGCGGTCTACCCGGAGCACCCCACTGGTCTTGGCAAAAATAACACCACAGCGCGCACACTCCACTCTGTCTTCAGGCTGCTGAAAATCACATTTAGGGCAAATCATAAATCCGTCATCGTCTCTTTTGCCCATATCCTTTAATGGAAGCATTGGCGACAACCTCAATTCCACCTTTCAGCCACGCTTCATGCGAAAGGATCAGATAGACATGTGTTGCCCCTATTGCATCTTCATCATGGCCGATTGGAGTTTCTCCATTGCGGCTGCGACCTGGGGATCTTTCATGTACTGCATCGATTTCATGAAGGTCTGAGGCAACCTTTTCGCAACCTGCTCGGCCTTTTCTGAAAGCGGCCTCAGCTCTTCGGGCATCTTGGATTTATCCTGCCACTCAACATATTTACCGCTTAGCTCTTTCATCTCAGGCGCCAGAACGTCCATTTTTTCGGCGAACGTCTCGATGGCCTCGGCAACCGAACCGGCATCGCTGGCACTGTCAATCCTGTTAGAATACTCCTCCATGGCTTCAACATACTTGGTGTTCACTTCGATAAAATCATCGTACTTCGCCTTGCTGCACCCCAGAAGAGTCAACACTCCGGATAGAATAATGCATGTGAGTAGTCGTTTGTTCATCTCTTTCTCCCTTTGATAGAAGTAACTTTTGAACCATGGGTGACCAGTTGGGCCCTTTCATTATAGTCTGGAAAACCTTCCTAAAGCGGCCGCAACAAGCCCAATTGAACTCTCAACATCAGCCTTTAGTACGGAACTCATCGGCGAGTGGATATAGCGCGTCGGGACTGAGAGTGCAGTGGTTTTCACCCCCTGTCCTGTGGTCTGGCTGATGGCCGCATCGGTGGCACCGGTGTTCTTGACGATAACTTGGTGGGGAATTTTGGCGTTCTCTGCTGTCTCAACAAGAAAATCCACCAACCGCCGATCTGCGATCATTCTCCCGTCAGAGATTCTAATTTCGGGCCCTTTTCCCTGAACGGTGGGTTGGGTATTGGGCGGTAGCTTAAGGCCGGGGGTATCAGATGCGACCGTGCCCTCCAATGCAATGACGACCTGTGCCTGGGTCGAAAAAACGGCCGGGCCGGCCCCCCTCAATCCATACTCCTCCTGGGTGGATGCGATCAGGAAGAGGTCGCAGTCCAGTTTTTTGACCTGCTGTACTGCGCTCAGCATGATAAACAGACCCACACGGTCATCCAAGGCCTTGGCAAAAAAGGCGTGCTCATTCTCCCACCCGGCGGCGGCAAAAGTGACCGGGTCGCCTACTCTGACCTTTTTGTGGACCTGTTCGGCCGGCAGGCCCAGATCGATGAAACTCTCCTCAATAGGCAGGGCATTTTTGATATCCGGAGCGCTTGCTTTTTTTTGTAAGTGGGGCGGGATGCTGCCAACGATTCCGAGGAGATCCTGACGGCCATGCACCGTCACCTTCTGAGCTCCGAAGACACGCGGGTCGATTCCCCCCACCGGCATGACCCGGACGAAGCCCTCGGGTTCGATTTTGCTTACCAGAAAACCAATTTCATCCATATGGGCAATCAATGCCACCCGGGGTCCGCTGCCGGGGATGTGTGCAATCAGGCTGCCCATGGCATCTGTACTGATGTTGGAAGCAAACGCTGCTAACCTTGCGGAGACCAGATCGCGCACCTGCTCCTCGCGGCCCGATACACCTGGGGTCTCAACCAATTGACGCAACAAGGCATAATCACAATCCATGGACACTCTCCTTGGTGGGAAAAACAAGAGCCCTTGGCAGGCCAAGGGCTTCATTGTTCAAATGGTGGCGATGCCGGGATTTTAACACAACCCTGTAACCCACTAAAATCATTAAGGCCGATATTGACATATGACCATTTTCCGGCCCAATGGGTGACTAAAAAGCGACTAAAGTTTGGGACTACTAAATTTGTATTATCCTGGCAATAAAAAAGGAAGGGGGCCGTTAAACCTATTCCCTGTGCTCCATCTTTTAGATGGCAACTATCCTCACTGAATCTGCTGTTTTAATCTCGCAATGGTCCTTTCTATACTTCGGGTCTGCCTTTGAAAACGCCTTTCCAATGCGCTGCCCGATGCCGCTCGATCTAACTTATCTTGCACCGATTTGAGTCGTTTTTCATAATAGTTGATTCTGCTTTCAATTCGGCTTGATTTTCCGACAGAGTGCCAGATAGTAGTTCTTCTCTTAGATTCCCTGAAGACATGGACCTCAGAAACCCGAATTTTGGAGGTTTTCCGTGAACGGGAATATATCGTAGCATAGCTGACTCCCTTCAAAATCGCCTTTAAAGCTCTCTCAAGAGAGACACCTGATAATTCAACCGTAAGTCTTTTATTAAGCGATTGTGGGAACCAAACCCCTATGCCCACTTCTCGACTCAGTCTAAGCAATATGCTTTTCAGGTCTGCATCTTTTGTCGTCAAACTCAGTTTTTTATCTTCATAGTCCATCTGAAGTGTTGAACCCCAGACCGTTACTGGACACAAGAGTAGAAAGATTAAGATAAAAACGGAAAATCGACGGGTGAAATACATACGAAATTTGTGGTCTGATCGAAGTTAATAAAATAAGCTAAACGGATCTTTTTTCTCAAACCATTGTATAGACATACCAGCATCTGCCGTTTGGTTCAAGTTGTCCTCGAGGCGGACGTTTCAGTGTTAATAAACTGTTTATATTTTTAATTATTGCAGTTTCTTGGCGAATGATAGTTGATGGTTCCAAATATGTATGATCTTGGCAAAAAAAGTGGGCCGCCTATCCTATACTTTCGAAACGGGTCCCTGATAAAGGCCTCTGGCTATTTCAAATCGAATGGGATATTTTAATTAATGGTGTATGCATCCTTTCCTTTTTTATGTCGTTTAACTGACGCCAAATAATCAGCCGAGGATGCACCGCTTATCTTGTTAAACACAACCTTTGGCTATAGCGAATCGTTCGGAGGGGCAAATGAAAAAATTATATATTCTTACTTTTGTTATCATTGCATTCTTATTGTGCACCGGCATTGCGTTTTCAGACAATAGAGAAGGTGAATCAGGAAAGGGGAACAGAAATACATCGGAATACAACCAGCGCCATTCAGACAAGAAAGAACATAGAGATGACCGGGAGTATAAGCCAAATGACAACAGTTATAAGGAAGAAGACAGGGGTCATAAGGTAGAAGCCCGTGGTTATAAGAAAAAAATGAAAGTCAAAGTCAAGGATTCTTCCAGACACAGTGACGCAAAAAAACGCCGTGATTACCAGAAGTACAATGGATACAGAGAGCGCCCCTACGAAAGAGACCGACATTACGAGCACCACAACCATAAAGGACATCGGTATGAATACCATGGCCATTGGAGATCTTGGGATCAATGGGAGCGGTATAAAAAGGAACATCCAGACGTTTACAGAGAAGGAAACTACTATCGAGAAAACGCCCACTTAATGTTTAGATTCCGCGATCCTGTGACCGGCGGCTATTTCTTCTTTTCTATCGGAAAGTAGACTGAATAGGGCGCGCTTGGTCACCGAACCATAAAGAGGGCTCCTGAAGTAAAAATTGCTATTCAAGGCATTGCAGCCCTCCGGCATTGTTCTCTATCCTGTTGACACCATGCCCTATAACAGCTACCTTTTAATTAAGGGCTCCAACCCAATAGCGCCTATCCCCGCACGGGATATCACACCCATCCTCCCGTAATAGGCCCAGGAGCCCTTTCTTGTTGTAGCGATTTAATGCATCTTGGCAATGAACCTTTCGACCACTTAGTTGACACCTTACCCGCTCATCCTTATTTTTTCTCTTGAACAGGGTGCGAAATTCGTAAGATGTACCAAATAGGGCTCCCGTACTGACCATTGTCGTTCCAACGTTCTGGCAATAGTGGAGCCCTCCCCTGTTACGTTCCTCTACTTCATCTTTGTTATTATCCTTACAGCCCACCAATGAGACAGGCAGTCCTTTCATGAATATCTTGCAGTGTGCAGCCTGGTGATCACTATCAAGCACCCACCAAAGGCAGTGAATGTCAACTTCAGAAAACCCCTGGTGCGCTCCATGGATGGCATGTGTATTCTCTGAGTACTCAAGTGAGAATCGGAGCTCCCGTTTGCCAAGGAGGGGGATGAGGTCGGCGGGAACCTTGGAGAGTAGATGAAAGGTCTGTTTTTGCTTGATTAAAGACAAAACTGGCGCCTGCCTATGTGACTAAAATGTGACTAAGTCGCTTAGGTCAGGCGCCTATATGTGAATATCTAACGATATTAAGTACTTGGTGGCGATGCAGGGACTTGAACCCCGGACACTGCGGATATGAGCCGCATGCTCTAACCAGCTGAGCTACATCGCCAATTTTGTTTGTCACCCGCTTGAAACTTGGTACCGGCACGGTGTGACAAACGGCTTCATTAGCAGTTCAAATGATGCACGTCAACTCCAAAAAACGAATCAGCGCCCCTGTACTGAACTGAGCAGTTCTATGGCAAATTCGTCCAGTTGTTCCGGCGGCGGCAGCTCTGAAAACACAACCATGAAGGGCAGGTTCTGCCCTGGTTTTACAACGGTATTGCCAGTCTGCACCTGGGGGACTGCGTTCAGGCGCTGCTTGATCTGGGCGATGGGCAGCGTGGCCAGTTCCTGATCGTCGAGCATGATGCCGGCGTAGCTGTACTCGGTCTTTACCAACACCTTGCCTTTGGTGAACAGTTTCCCCTGCAAACGGACCTTTTCGCGATTGGCGCTGTAGCCGTTTCGCACCTTGCCCGTGATGACAAAGAGTCTGCCGGAGAGGCTGTTCTCTATGAATTTGCTGTTGATCTCCATGGTGGAGAGGTTCAGCGTTCCGGCAGGGTCCTGGGGCTTGGGCTTCAGGTAATCGCTCAGGTAGGGGATTTCGATGCCAAGCACAGTGACAGCATAGTAGGCGCCATAGCCGATGCCGCCCAGCAGGATCAGAAGAAACAGTACCAGAAGGGTCTTGCTGGTCTTCTTCTTGGGCTTCACCGGCTTGGGAGGCTTTTCAGGCTTACCCTCGACAAAAGGTGCCTCCATGGTCTCTTCGATGGGGATCTCCGGGACCCGGCCGGCGGTTCTGTTCACATCTTCGACCGCTGCGACGGGTTCGGCCGTATCCTCTTCGATCTCGAACTCCAGCTCGATATCGCCGTTGTCGATGGTCTCGGTCTTCTTTTTGGGCTCTTCGACCAGTTCGCTCAGATCGGACAGATCCAGTTCATCATCGGCCTCTTCGGCCACTTCTGCCCGGATTGGTCGGGTATCGCTCTCCAGCTCCAGGTCTAAATCGAGCTCCATGTCATCGTTGGTCGGGACTTCATCATCATCGAGGGAGAGGTCCAGTTCCAGCGGTTCGGATGTCTGCTCTGCAGCGGGCTGGGGCTGATCGTCCAGATCGAGATCCAACTCCAGATCCGGCTCCTCCGCCGCTTCATCCAACTCCCTGGCCGAATCCACGCTGTCAGCCGAGTCGATGGCCGATTCGATCTCGCTGAGATCGATCTCACCGCTGTCGTCACCCAACCCCAGGTCGAGATCCGCCTCGAAGGCTTCGATCGGTTTTACGGCCGTTTCAGCCACCTGATCGCCTTCGAGCATCTCTTCAATATCGGAGAGGTCGATCTCTCCGTCCTCGCCGATCGTATCCCCGGCCCTGCCCCCTGTCGGGGTGGTTTCAGCCGATTCGGCTTCATCGGCAGGACCATCGGTAAATTCGGAATCGAGTTCGAAGTCAAGATCTTCCAGTTCGTCGCCGCCCTCCGCTTGCGCGGGTGCTTCGGCGGCGCTGTCATCCAGGTCCAGTTCAAGCTCTATGTCCTCCGATTCGTCCGTTTCGACCCCAAGGTCACCGTCACCGGTTTCAAGCAGCGAGTCCAGGTCGCTTAAATCGAGGTCATCCCCGGTCGATTCCGCAGACGCATCGGTCTCCAGTGCCAGCTCGGGCTCCGCGGCATCCTGGGCGGCGGCGTCAGGGGTATCGTCCATATCCAGTTCAAGCTCGTCGCCAAGATCGAGATCCAGGTCAAGGTCCTGGGATGCACCCTCTTCGGCATCAGCAGGCGCCGGTGTTTTCAGCTCCGGTCCAGCTTCGTCCAAGGTAAAATCGGACTCGTCGGCCAGGCTCAGTTCAGGCTCTTCTCCGCTGATCTCCTTATCGGGTGTTTCGCCGTCCAGATCGAAATCAAGATTTGCGAGGTCGAGGTCATCGCCTGAAGCGTCGGCTGTCCCCATCGGGATGACTTCCTCGTCCGCGCCGGAATCCAACCCACCGAGATCGATATCCAGATCGAGGTCGTCGTCCGAAACAGGCGCATCCTCGAGGACCGCCTTACCGGCCTCTTCAAGATCCGCCTCAAGGGACAGCGCGTCTTCAAGATCGGCCACTGCTTCGGCCTCCCCATTGGAAACCGGGGGCAGATCGTCATCGAGAGTAAAATCCATGTCCAGGTCGAGCTCTTCTTCAACGCCCTCTTCCGCAACGACAGTCTCATCGGCGGCGCTCTCATCACTGTCGAGATCCAGGGCGGCGTCGAAATCGAGGTCGAGATCAGCGTCGTCCAACTCGGGCAGTTCATCGGCGGCATCTGCCCCTGCCAGCTCCTGCTTCAACTCCTCTTCCAGGCCTGCGTCATGGGGCGTTTCGCGCTCCAGTATAGAATCGAGTTCGGCCAGGTCGATACCTTCCAGCTCCTGCTCCTCCTCAGGCACCTGGGGAGCGGGCGGCGGGCTCGCATCCAGGGGCATGGCCGATGTAAACGCCTCCTGGAAGACGGGCTGGGCCGGCTGCGGCGATGGGGGATAGGCAAGAAACATATTCCGGCACTGCGAGCAACGCACCTTTGATCCAGTGGGTTTCAACAGGCTCTCGTCTAGGCGGAAAGTGGTGTTGCATTCCTGGCAGGTAATAAACATGGCACACCTTCATTCATTAAAATTTCAGATTGTAGATCCCCGGCAGATTCCGGTAGGTTTCGGCATAGTCGAGGCCGTAGCCCACCAGGAAACCCTCTTTGACCTTGTGGCAAACATATTCTGCCTCTATATCGACCTGTCGGCGTTCATACTTGTCGATCAGCACACAGGTTTTTACCGAACGGGGATGCATGGTTTTCAGATGATCTCTCAGGTAGGCCAGCGTCAATCCCGTATCCAGGATATCTTCTACAATAAGAAGATCTTTGCCTTCGAGATCCACCTCGGTATCCTTTAGCAGGTCAATGCGGCCCGCGGAGTGATCGTTGCCTTTGTAGCTGGAGAGCCGGATAAAATCCACGGTCATGCGGTCGAGTTCCAGACGACGGATCAGATCGGCCATAAAGATAAAGGCGCCCTTAAGCACCCCAATGATCACCAGATCGGCATCCGTGTAGTCCGAAGAAATTTGCCTTGCAACCGCATCGACTCTCTGTGCAATGGTCTCTTCGTCTAGGACGGGTATCAGTTCCGGCATTGTATCTGCTTACGCAAGAAAAAGGCTTGATTCTGGTGCAGCCGCCTTTCCGCTGGGCCTTCATGGGACCACAAGCCTCTTCCTCGCCTCCCGTTTCATAACCTTATCGTCATTTCTCAGCGATTGCTTTAGCAGACCGTTGAAAAACAGTCCTCAAGGGCCTCCGCAATGCTTTCATTCGGCCTGAAATACGGGGGCGTCATTTTACGGCAATCGCTTATACTTCTACGAATAACTATAAAAATAGCTACATGAAGAAGGCACTCTTGTCAATAAATTTAATTCCTTACAGGCCTGTCTCGGCTAACTGAGCCATCAGTTTCTTCTGCTCGCGGGTGAGTTGAGAAGGCATGTTGATGAGGACCTGCACAAAAAGATCGCCACGTCCCTGCCCTTTCATGTGGGGAATGCCGCGTCCGGCCAGCCGCATTTTGGTCTTGTGCCGCGTGCCTGGCGGAATTTTGAGGGTCAACTCTTTGCCTTCGATGGTGGGAATCGTTACTTTTGTACCGAGCACTGCCTCGGTCAGCTTGATCTCTCTGTTCACAACGAGGTCATAGTTCTCGATGGTGTATCTCGGATCTTCCATCACGACGGATTTGATATAGAGATCACCGGCAGCGCCGCCGTAAGGGCTCGGCTCTCCTTTGCCGGCCAGGCGGAGTTTCTTGCCGCTGATCATCCCCTTGGGCACCTTGACGCTGATGTTTTCCGTGCGCCCCTGATGCTGGAATGAGACGGTCTTATCGGCGCCGGTGGCCACCTCCTGGAGAGTGAGGGGCAGTTCATATACCAGGTCCGATCCCTTGGGGGCCGGCTGCCGGCCGCCGCGTCCGCCAAACGGCGATCCGCCGCCACCGAAAGAGAAGCGAAAGCCGCCATCTCCCGTGGAGAATCCGCGTCCTCCGAAGCCAAACTCCTTGAAGATGTCCCCGAAATCGAAATTGCGGAAGATGTCTTCCTGGCTGTAGCGTTGGTTAAAACCGGCCGATCCGAACGTGTCGTACTGCTTGCGCTTCTCTTCGTCGCTCAGCACGGCATAGGCTTCGCTGATCTTCTTAAACTTCTCCTCGGCGGCTTTATCGTCTTTGGCGTGGTCAGGATGGTACTTCATCGCCATCTTGCGATACGCCTTTTTGATCTCCGCACTGCTCGCGTTTTTCTCTACTCCGAGAATTTTATAGTAATCGTTATCTGCCATGGGACTACTGCTCCATTTCTATCCAGAATGGCGCTTTCTTACGCCTAAATATTGGAAAGCACGCCGAATTTGCTGAAAAGATAAGAAGTGTGATCACTTCCGTCAAGTCGTTTGATCAAATGAACAAATCAATTGCAAGCAAGATTTGCGCCTACGGCTTTTTCAAACGGTCCAGCCTGAGCCGCTGACGTTCGTCGAACAGGCGCCTGGCACCCAACCCAACAGACACAATGGTTCCCAAACCGGTTCCGCCAGATATCAGAAACATTATCAATATCTGATACTTAACCGCCTCCATAGGTGGATTCCCCGCCAATATCTGACCGGTCATCATCCCCGGCAAGCTCACCAGGCCTGCGGCCATCATGGAGTTGATGATGGGGATAAGGCCGCTGCGGATACTCTCTCTGCGTTGCGCCTCAATGGCACGTTGCCAACTCTCACCCAGCATCAGCCGTCCTTCGATCTGGGCTCGCTGGTCCCAGGCCGCGGAGGTCAATCGATCCATTCCCACGGCAATGCCGTTCATGGTATTGCCCAGCAGCATACCGAGCAACGGTATGGCGTATTGGGGTTCATACCAGGGATGCGGCTGAATGACGACGCCCAGCGCCAGGATCGTGACGGCATACGAAGAGACAAACATGGAGAGGGTTCCCAAACCGAACCCCCATAGCCCCACAAAACGTCGCTTCTGACGTCCAAGCACCTCACGCCCGGCCGCAAGCAGCATCACGCATGCCACCAGCGATATCCATCCCAGGTGCACATTGGCGAAGAGGGATTTGAGCACCAGGCCGATCAGGGACAACTGAACGGTCATTCGCAGGGCGCCGATAGCAAGCTGTCGCTCCAGTCCAAGGCGCATGGCTCTGGAGAGCAGGGCCAGAATGAGGACCAGTCCTGCCGCAAGGCTCAGATCGAAGGGTGAGAGGGCAACAATGCTCATAACAGCAACCTAAAAAACCGCCCTTCAGGCTTGGAAAGCTTCGTTTTCATAAAGGCTTAACTGGCCATGGTTCAAGACATAGATCGATTCACAACAGCGCTTCAACTGCTCCAGGTCGTGCCCCACCCACATGACGACCGGTCGGTGTTCGTGGCAGTACATATCAAGGAGCGTCTCGGCCCGCCGGGTGTTGGTTTTGTCCAAATTGGCCGTCGGTTCATCGAGCAGCAGCACTTGGGGAGTGTTGGCCAGCGCACGCAACAAGGCGAGTCGCTGACGCTCACCGCTGGAGAGATGCCCCACCTGCCAACTCAGCACGTCACTGCCGAAACCCAACTGCTCCAAACCATACGGCGGCGTGCTACCGAAGTGCTCTCCTACCGTGTCGTACCACCAGGCGGACTCGGAAGGCAGCAGCGCCACTTTGCTCCGCCAGTGGGGGGGTGGTATACGGCCCACCTCGACCCTATCGAGCCACATCCGGCCGTCATGGGGGTCCAAATCGGCAATTGCCCTCAAAAAAAGTGATTTTCCAGTACCCGAGGGGCCGGTGATACCCAAACGCCGGCCGGGGGGTACTTCCAGATCAAGCTGGCGAATCGACCGGCAGCCGAACGCCTCCAGTTTGAGCCCCTCATCCGTCATCAACGCTTCTCCCCGGCACGGAGGGCAACCATCAGCACCGATATGGCCGCCGGGGTGATTCCCGAAATGCGCGACGCCTGGCCCAATGAAACGGGTCGGATGGTCGATAACTTCTCCTTGAGCTCGTTGGAGAGTCCGTGAACCAGGTGATAATCGAAATCTTCCGGTAACCTGATCTGCTCCAGATGCTTGAACCGTTCGATTTCACTCAATTGACGCCGAATATAGCCTTCGTATTTGATCTCGATCTCCACCTGCCGAGCCACCCGCCCATCCACCGGGGAGGGTGCCGGCGTGAGCACTCCGACCGCATCGTATGAGAGTTCGACGCGCTTGAGCAACTGATCCATGTGAATGCCGTTGGAGATCGCATTGGACCCTTGAGAGGTCAGATAGCGGTTTACTTCCGGAAGCGGCTTGATCACTGCTCGGCGCACGCGTCCCATCTCCGCCTTTATCTGCGCCTGACGCTCGGCCGCCTCTTTTGCGGCTTCTGCCGAGATCAATCCCAGTTCGTGCCCGATGGCCATCAGACGCAAATCCGCATTGTCCTCACGCAAAACCAGCCGGTACTCAGCCCGCGATGTGAACATCCGGTAGGGCTCCTGGGTACCCCGCGTGACAAGATCGTCCACCATCACCCCCATATAGGCACTGGATCGATCGAGAATGAAAGCCGGTCGCCCCTGAATCCGACAGGCGGCATTAATACCAGCCCACAGCCCCTGAGCGGCCGCCTCTTCATAGCCGCTGGTGCCGTTGATCTGACCTGCCAGGTAGAGACCGGAGACCCGCTTTGTCTCCAAGGTCGGCTTGAGCTGGACAGGATCGACATAATCGTACTCTATGGCATAGGCCGGCCGCATAATCTCGACCTCCTCCAGCCCCTCCACCGCCCGGACGACCTGCAACTGAACCTCCAAGGGCAGGCTGTTTCCCAGTCCACTGGCGTAGATCTCCTTGGTATCAAGTCCCTCGGGCTCGAGAATCACCTGATGGCTCTCTTTCTCGCTGAAGCGCACCACCTTGTCCTCGAACGATGGGCAGTAGCGCGCCGGCACCCCTTTGATCACTCCGCCATACAACGCCGAGAGGTGCAGGTGGTCGCGCACCAGTTGATGCACCCGTTCGTTTGTACGTCCGATGTAGCTGGGGAGCTGGGGCAGCCGAACCCCCTCGCTGAAAAACGAAAACGGCCGGGGTTCCGCCTCCGCCTCCTGGGCAGCGAACCTGGAGAAGTCGATGGTGTCGCGATGCAGCCTGGGCGGCGTGCCGGTCTTCATGCGGCCCAGGGTCAATCCCATTCCGGCCAGGCTCTCAGCCAGCCCATAAGCGGCAAACTCACCAGCCCTTCCGGCCCGTATCGAGGTGAACCCGATGTGCACCAACCCACTGAGAAAGGTGCCGGTGGCCAGGACCACCGCAGGCGCCTGAAAACCGTATCCGGTATGCTCCTCGACGCCAACCACGGCGCCGCCTTCGATGACCAACCGCTCGACGAGGGCCTGTTTGACATCCAGTCCGGGCTGCATCTCCAGCACTGACTTCATGGCCGCATGGTAGCGCTTTTTATCGTTCTGGGTGCGCGACGACTGCACCGCCGGCCCCTTTTTGGTGTTCAGCAGCTTGTACTGAATGGACGAGCGATCGGTGATTTTGGCCATTTCGCCGCCCAATGCATCGATCTCCCTGACCAGCTGCCCCTTGGCCATGCCGCCGATGCTCGGACTGCAGGGCATGGCGGCGATCTTGTCCAGGTCGATGGCCAGCAGAAGGACGCTGCAACCCATGCGGGCTGCGGCCAAAGCGGCTTCGCAGCCGGCGTGGCCGGCGCCGACCACTATGAGGTCATATGTCTTGGGATATGTTGCCATAGTTTAGCGTGGACCTGCCTTATAAAGTTTTGCAGGCTTATATAACGATATTGGGGAAAAGTCGAGACGGGGAGAGGTGTTGCCAGGCGTTATCAAATGGCACTTGGAAGAATAGTTGATGAACTCGTAAAAAGTTTCAAAAGTGCTTTTCACGTCATTCAGGCGAAGGCCGGAATCCAGTCTTTTCAAAAGCTTCTGGATGCCGGATCAAGTCCGGCATGACGTATGAATGGCTTTTTACGACTTCGTCAATCGTTGATGCCCCGATAAAGGCACGGTAGGGGCACAATGCATCGTGCCCCCTCTGAAAAATGGGGAAGGCGTTTAAGAGCCTATTTCTTCTGGCCGATCCCTTTGGGCAGAATCAGGTTGAGCAGGACACCGACAATACCGGCCAGGCCTATCCCCTTCAAGCTGAATTCGCCCATCGAGAATGCCATTCCGCCGATGCCGAAGACCAGAATCAGGGCGATGATAGACAAGTTGCGCGGCTCGGTGAGGTCCTCACCGGCCTTTACCAGGGAGTTGAGCCCCACCACGGTGATGGCACCAAACAGCAGCAGCATGATCCCCCCCATCACCGGTACGGGAATCGTCTGTAATATGGCCCCGATTTTACCGATGAAGGCCAACACAATTGCGAAGATGGCGGCCCAGGTCATGATGGCGGGATTGTACAGCCGGGTGAGCGTCACCGCGCCGGTCACTTCAGAGTAGGTGGTGTTGGGCGGGCCGCCGAGGCAAGAGGCCAGGGTCGTAGCCAGGCCGTCGCCCATCATGGTGCGATGGATGCCAGGATCCTTAAGGTAGTCCCTGCCCGTCACATGTCCGATGGCCAGGATATCGCCAAAATGCTCGATGGCCGGGGCTATGGCGACGGGCACGATAAAAAGAATTGCCTGCAGGTTCCATTCGGGCAGCACAAAGGCCGGAACGGCGAACCATGGTGCGTTTACCACGGGCGAGATGTCGACCAGCCCCATGGGAATCGATATGATGTATCCCACCAAAATCCCGATGAGAATCGGAATGAGGCGAAAAAACCCTTTGGCCAGCAGAGAGACCACAATCGTGGTCACCAAGGTGGCCATGGAGACGATCAACGCTTTGTTCTGGG
Source organism: uncultured Desulfatitalea sp. (assembly GCA_963668675.2). Classification (GTDB taxonomy): domain Bacteria; phylum Desulfobacterota; class Desulfobacteria; order Desulfobacterales; family Desulfosarcinaceae; genus Desulfatitalea. The sequence goes on from CAXXMB010000002.1 coordinate 340,330, forward strand.
TGACCAGGACCATGGCGCCGTCTCCCGTTTTACCAATCGCCATGAATACCGCCACCGGCGCAAGGATCAGTCCGATGACCATGATCACCGGGCCGACCACCACCGGCGGCAGGAGGCGCTTGAGAAAGCCGCTGCCAAAAATCTTGATGCCGATGCTCAGCAGCACGTAGAAAATGCCTGCCGCCGCCAGGCCACACAGGGTGCCGGGGATGCCCCACGTCTTCACACCGTAAATGATGGGTGCGATAAAGGCGAAAGAGGAGGCCAGGAAGATGGGCACCATACGCTTGGTCAGCAGTTGAAACAGCAGTGTTCCTGCACCTGCAGTAAAGAGAGCCACATTGGGGTCCAGCCCGGTGAGCAGCGGCACGAGCACCAGAGCACCGAAAGCGACAAAGAGCATCTGGGCACCAACAAGGCTGTCCTTCATTCTGAAATCATACGCTGTGGAAGAAGCATTTTGACGCGGCATGAAACCTCCTGATCTCCTTATGGGGTGAAGTTGAACGGTATATAGAACACAGATCGACCAAAAACGGCGGTTTGGTAGTGGCCCAAGGCCATTTCAGCAGCTTTATACATGGGGTTAATCCAGATGTTTCAAAGGCCGTAGGGCTCCAGAAACAAGGCGGCGAGGGGAAGCCGTAGGGGCACGATGCATCGTGCCCCTACCCCGATCCCTTTCCAACGCAGTATCTGGAGTCCTCCGGCCTTTGCAACGTCCGGATTTATTTGGTACCGAATATCTTGTCGCCGGCATCTCCCAACCCCGGAAGGATGTAACCGATGTCGTTGAGGCGCTCATCGATGGCTGCCACGAAGATCTCCACATCCGGGTGGTGCTTCTCCAGATTCCGAATGCCCTCGGGGGCCGCCACCAGGAAGATCCCCTTGATGGTCTTGCAGCCGGAGGCCTTGATCTGGTCGATGGTGGCCACCAGCGTTCCACCGGTCGCCAGCATGGGATCCAGAATCAGGGCGATGCGCTCTTCCATGTCACTGGTCATCTTGACATAGTACTGCACCGGTTTAAGGGTCTCTTCGTTGCGATAGAGACCGATGACGCTCACTTTGGCCGAAGGGACCAGGCTCAACACCCCGTTCATCATGCCGAGGCCTGCGCGCAGGATGGGGACAACCGTTATTTTCTTTCCCTTGATCCGTTCGACGTCGATCGGACCGGCCCATCCCTGAATGGTCCGCGGCTCGGTGGGCAGCTCTTTGGTGGCCTCGTAAGTGAGCAGGGAGGCGACCTCCGATGCCAGGTCGCGAAAATCCTTGGTCGTAATGTCGTGGACCCGCATCAGTCCGAGCTTGTGGCGAATCAGCGGGTGCTGCACCAGTTTGACGGGCAAGAAGACCTCCTTTCATGGATACGCATGGTGCCGGTCGGGGCTGGTCTTGTGCCCATCTTCAGCGGCAGTCGGATCATGACAGGCACAACAGGACGAATAAATTTCAATGAGCCATACGCAAAATGTTGTGATGTGTCAAGCGCTCATATTCAACATGTTGTGGCAGCCCCCCCTTGAAGAGGGTGAATGCCCTTCTGGCCTTCATGGTGAGTCACCACCCAAGCCGCCACGTTGCGAATTTACCGTTTTTCCCGGGGATGCCTTTACGGCCAACCATGAAATTGGCTTGATCCGATCTGCATCTTTGTATACGCTGTCTTTTATCCACATTGAGGCTCAAGCTAATCTCACCGGCGATGTACGGCTTACTACTCTTCACGCGGCCAGCCACAGAACCTCTCAAATTAACCCCTCTTTTGACAAGGAGATCCTATGAGTACCAAAAAGGAGGCTGCCCCGGCCACACCCCCCCCCGATGTCAGCACCTTCGATACGCTTAAAACAAACGTTCTGCACCACATCTGCTACACCCTGGGCAACGACCCCTCCAAGCCCAGCAGATACGCCGCTTTCATGGGGTTGGCCTACAGCGTGCGCGACCGGCTGATCGAAAACTGGATCAAGACCCAGCGGGCGCTCTACGATACGCTGGCCAAACGGGTCTATTTTCTCTCCCTGGAGTTTCTGCCCGGCCGCTTTTTGAAAAACTATCTGATCAGCCTGCGCATGGAAGAGGAGGCCCGCCAAACCATGGCGGAGCTGGGGTTCGACCTGGACGAACTGGAAGAGGAGGAGTGGGACGCCGGGCTGGGCAATGGCGGTCTGGGGCGGTTGGCCTCTTGCTACATGGACTCGATAGCCAGTCTCGACCTGCCGGGCTACGGATATGGCATCCGCTACGACTACGGCATCTTCCACCAGGTGATCGACAACGGCTACCAGCGAGAACAGGCCGACAACTGGCGGCGGCAGGGCACCCCCTGGGAGATCCAGCGCCGTAACTACCTGCTCCCGGTTCGCTTCTTCGGCCGCACTGAGACCTATCGGGATGAAGAGGGCCGCCAGCGCTACCGCTGGGTGGATGGTGAGGTGGTCATGGCCAAAGCCTGCGACATCCTGGTGCCTGGCTACGGTGACGACCATGTGACCAACATGCGGTTGTGGGCTGCCCAGTCGAGCCGTGAATTCAATCTGGATAATTTCAACCAGGGCGACTATATCGGTGCCGTTCAATCCAAGGTGTTGAGTGAAAACATCTCCAAAGTGCTCTACCCCAGCGATGAGGCCGAACTGGGCAAGGAGCTTCGGTTGAAGCAGCAGTACTTCTTCGTGGCCGCCACCCTGAATGATATCCTGCGGCGCTACCGGAAGATGAACCGGTCGTTTGCCGAGCTGCCCAATTTCGTCGCCATCCAGCTCAACGACACCCACCCCTCGATCGCCGTCCCCGAACTGATGCGTCTGCTCATGGACGAAGAGGGAATAGGCTGGGACGACGCCTGGGCGATCTGCGAGCAGACCTTCGCCTATACCAACCACACGGTACTTCCCGAAGCCCTGGAAACCTGGCCGGTGGATCTCATCGGCCGGTTGCTGCCACGCCACCTGCAAATCATCTTCGAGATCAACCATCGCTTCCTAAAGTTGGTAAGCAGCCGCTATCCGGGAGACGACGGGCTGATTGGCAGGGTCTCGATCATCGGTGAAGGGGCCGTTCGCCACGTACGCATGGCCCATCTGGCCATCGTCGGCAGCCATACGGTCAACGGTGTGGCCGCTTTGCACAGTGACATATTGAAACGGGAGCTGTTCCGGGATTTCGACGCGCTATACCCCCGGCGTCTGCGCAACGTCACCAACGGCATCACCCCCCGCCGCTGGCTGGCCCAATCCAATCCCGAGCTCTCCGAAGTGATTACGTCGGCCATCGGGCCGGACTGGATCTGCGACCTGGACCGGCTACAGCAGTTGGTCCCGCTGGCCGAGGAGGCCGACTTTCGCAAACGCTGGATGGCCACCAAACGAATCAACAAAACACGCCTTGCACGATACATTCTGCGAAAAGTAAAGCTGGGTGTCGACCCCGACACCATGTTCGACGTGCAGGTCAAACGGATGCATGAATACAAGCGCCAACTGCTCAACGTGCTCCATGTGGTCACCCTCTACAACCGCATCAAAGCCGCGCCCCAGGACGATATGGTGCCGCGGACCGTCATCTTCGCCGGCAAGGCCGCGCCTGCCTATTACCAGGCCAAACTGATCATAAAGCTGATCAACTCCGTGGCCAACGTGGTCAACAGTGATCCGGACGTTCGCGGCCGCCTCAGGGTTCTCTTCCTGCCCAACTACTGCGTCTCACAGGCGGAAAAGATCATTCCGGCGGCCGACCTCTCCGAGCAGATCTCCACCGCCGGCCTGGAGGCCTCGGGCACGGGCAACATGAAGATGTCGCTCAACGGCGCCCTGACCATCGGCACCCTGGACGGGGCCAACGTCGAAATCATGGAAGCGGTGGGCAGTGAAAACATCTTCATTTTCGGCCTCACCGCCGAACAGGTTCTGGAGAGACGCCAAAGTGGGTACAATCCCAACGACCATATCTCCAAGGATGCCGAATTGAGTGCGGCGCTGGAGATGATCGCCTCGGGTGCCTTCTCCCCGCATGATCCGTCACTGTTTGCTCCCATTATCCACAGCCTGAGGGAAGAGGGAGACTACTACCTGCTGCTGGCCGACTACCGTCCTTATGTGGACGCCCAGGAGGAGGTGAGCCGCCTGTTTGCCGATCCCGACGAGTGGGCCCGCAAATCGATCCTCAATACGGCCCTGATGGGAAGATTTTCAAGCGATCGTGCCGTGATGGAGTACGCCAACCACATTTGGCACATTCAGCCCCTCGAATAAACCGTAGGTGACCAGGAGAAAGGAATTGGCCATGCCGGAGCAAAATGCTGAGCAGAGTGAAGCCGGCTCGATATCGATCATTCGTCTGCCTGTTTTCGACAACAAACGCCGACTCTGGGGGTATGTGCTGCACTGCGTCGGGGATGTGGCCCGGCAGTCAGGTGGTGATCTGTCCGGCCAGGTGAGTGTGGCGGTCAATGTGGCCGCCAGCGCCTATATCGGTCTGCAGAAAATTATCGGCCGAGACCACAAGCTGCTGGTGGATGTCACCGAAAAGAATCTACTGGACAATCTCCCCTATGCCCTGCCGCCCGAACGGACCGCCATCCAGGTCACCGAGACGATCTACAGGCACCCGTCTGTACCCAAAGCCCTGGAGGGGTTGAAAGGGGATGGCTACCTGCTGGCGGTGGCCGACTTCAGCGCCCGGCCAGAGTGCGAAGCGCTTTACACATCGGCCGATATCATCAGCTTCAGTGTAAAGGGAAAATCAAGAGATGAACTGAAGGCGGCCCGGGATGCCGCCGGCAACTACCAGGCAACCCTGCTGGCCGTCGAGGTGGACGATCCCAAGCGCTTCCATCTGCTCAAAGAGATCGGATTTGAGCTTTTCCAGGGGGCTTTTTATAAAACCCCTGAGTCGATCAGTGTTCGCCAGCTGTCATCCAATGAAATGTCACGTTTCAACCTGATGAGCATCATCCACCAAGAAGAGGTCGATATCGACCAACTGGCCGAGACCATTCAGGCCGATGCCTCCTTAAGTTTTCGACTGCTGGCATATCTCAATTCGGCTGCTTTCGGCTTTCGGCAGAAAATCAAATCGATCCAACAGGCCATTGCACTTCTGGGGTGGCGCAAACTGAAGATATGGCTGCGTGTCATACTGCTCAGCGATGTCAACCAGAGCGAGGACGCGTCAGAGCTGATGCTCCTGGCCGCCGAACGCGGAAAGTTCCTGGAGCTGATCGGCCAGGCCTATGACTATTGGGGTTTCGATCCGGAGAGCCTACACATGCTCGGCATCTTCTCCCTCCTGGACGCGATGCTGGGCATGCCCATGGCTGAAATCACCAGCTACCTGCCGCTCGATGAGAAACTCAAGTCCGCTTTGTGCCGCGACCCCAACAATGAGTACCTGCCGTTGCTCGACCTGGCGCAGCAATTGGAGGAACACCATTGGATAGCAGCAGAACAAACGATCCAGGAGCTGAACATGGACAGCGGCGTTGTGAAACAGGCCTTACAGCAAGCCGTCGATTGGGCCGATGAACTCCATAACCTGCACAGCGATATCGCTGACAACGGCTGACCTTTCATAGTGCGCTGTACTCACGGATCTAAATCAGGAATGAGGATGAGAAGTAATCCGCCATCAAAATCATCACGCAAGACCACAACCGACGTAGTCGAGAAGCTAACCCCTTTGGCTCCGAATCCCTCCTTGCTCAAATGAGTGGCGAACCCCACCGCAACAATACCCATCATGCCTATAAGGAGCATGATGGTCTCGAAATCGATATGGCTGGCTGCGGCATGCTCGTCGATAACGCCCAGGATCAAAAGGGTCATGACGCCTAATACGGCGGCCGTGGCTTTGTGCAGCCATTCAAAAGAGATGGCTACATAGACCGCTGCGAAAACCACCACCGGAATCAAAGCCTCAGTTTCCATGCCCTATTTTCACCCCATGCTGTGTTCGGCCATCAAATAAAACTGGGCCTATCTGCCAAAACAAGGTAGATGGACATAGGCAGTATCAGATCGTGTTTGAAACCCCAGAGACCACAGTGCGCCCAGAGGGATGTTACCCTTAAACTTCTCTTTTCTCTGTGCGCTCAGTGGTAAAATATCCGTTATTCGATGCCCTTTGTTTGGTAGATAGACCCGAATAATATTTAGCATAAATCAATATGATGTTCCCGTCGGCGGGATTCAAAAAATCGGCGCCGTCTCCGCCAGGGGGAACGGCGCCAGCGCACCATAAATTGATGGGCGCTTATTCCTTAACCTCTTCGACAGTGGTGATCATAATACTCTTAACGCCGGCATCCTCTTCAAGTGTGCCGGTTACCTGTACCGATTTGCCAACCATGGCCGACAGGTCATGTCCCTTGACCATAAAGCTTTCACCATTATCGGCCGAAATAATGATGCTGCCCGCATCGTTCTGCTCGACGGTACCAGTGATGGTCTCTTCAGCAGCCATGACACCCGTCACACACAGCAGCCCCATGATGGTCACCGTTGCCAACACTTTTATTAAAGTCTTTTTTCCCCTCATTTCAATCCCTCCTTTTAGTTGTGCGTTATCCGCCCCAGCCGTGGACGTTCTCATAACGCCGACGGCCTCCCATGCGCAGATATGCATGAAATTGGATGATGCTTTTAGAATCCATTTCTTGTTCGTAGGGTTTTGGGGGTCAGGAGGAAGCTGGAAACAACAGTTCAGCATTCAATCTAAGTGGAATGCCAGGGGGAGATGCCCTTCAATTCAGTTTTTATAGTCGATTTGAATGGACATATGCAACATATAATTGTGACCAATTCGATAAGAATGGGTACTTTTCTGTATCGGGTGCCGGCGATTCTGTCTCGGCATCCCCCGCCGTGAACGAGGGAATGCCGAGAACGGATCCAGTGCCTACTCGATGCCCACCACTTCAATCTCGAATGTCAGGCTCTCACCGGCTAATGGATGGTTCAAATCCAAGGTGATGTTTTCATTGTCCAGTTGAGCGACCTTGGCCGGAATCTGCTGTCCTTCGGGCGTGCTCAGCGCGAGCATCTGCCCCTCCTCCACCTGCAGATCCGGTGGCAGCTCCTTGCGGGGAAAACGGCGCATGGCCTCCTCGTCGCGCTCTCCGTATGCCTCTTCCGGCTGGAGGGTGAACGTCTTCTTCTCATTGAGGCCCATGCCCATGAGAGCATTTTCGAACCCGCTGATCAGTTGACCCTGCCCGATGGTCACCTGAAGCGGATCGCGCCCCTCGCTGGAGTCAAACACCTCACCATTGGTTAACGTCCCTGTGTAGTGGACCTGGATCGCGTTTCCAGTATCGACAGTTTTCACGAAAAACTCCTTGCATTAAATAATATCCCGGCTTCCAACGCCGCCCTGTGGTGCAAAACACACACAGCGCAGGAGCGGCCGGATGAAAAAGGAAATGCAAGCAGGATTGGTGTGACGTATAGAGGCGTTCCCGCTCGCGCCGAACACAAGCGATAATAGGTCGGCATCAAAGGCAGCGGGTAACTGCGCGGGTCGAGATTAAGAGGCCAATTTATCGCATCCGATTTTCAGGAAGCTATGCCAGCCCCAGCCCGGAGTCAACCCCCCGGGGGGGTGTTTGTTGAGTTGGTTGGGTCTCTTCGGCTTGGATAGGCGACATCCGCAACTCAATAAACTCAGTAAACCATATAGCCCAACAAACTAAAAATAGCTGCTGCCGTCCCAACAATGGGTGCAGAGGCGCTCTTTTGGCAGGCCGATGGCGCTGACCAGGTCTTCGACACACTGATATTTCAACGTGGTCAACCGCAGCCGCTTTCGAATCTGTTCGGTCATCTCCATGTTCTTCGGAGAGCCGGACCGGGCATATTCGTTCAAATCCGTGTCGCCATCACCCTCCAGATGTTTGATCACCTTCCGTCCCGCCAGATCCAGAGTCGAACGGGAGGTAGAAAAATTGAGGAACTCACAGGGAAAAATCAATGTCGGGCAGGCCGGCCGCATATGCACCTCCAGGGCCCCGTAATCGAAAAGGATCTGAACGTTCTCCTTGAGCTGGGTGCCGCGCACGATCGAGTCTTCACAAAACATCAGGCGCTGGCCCTCAATGAGGCGCCTTACCGGAATCAACTTCATCCTGGCCACAAGATCGCGCATCTCCTGATTTTGGGGCATGAAGCTGCGCGGCCAGGTCGGCGTATACTTTACAAACGGCCGTTGATAGGGAATCTTTCTGTGGTTCGCGTAGCCGAGGGCATGGCCGATCCCCGAATCCGGTATGCCGGCCACGACATCCACTTCGATCTCATCATTGCGGGCCAGGGCCGCACCGCAATTGTAGCGGACGTGTTCCACGTTGATCTCTTCATACTCCGAAGCCGGGTATCCATAGTAGACCCATAAAAAAGAGCAGACCTGCATTCGGTCTCCCGGGGGCACCAGCTGTTCCCATCCATCGGCGTTCAAAAGGAGCACCTCGCCCGGGCCTATAAAATGGTCGACTTCGAAACCGAGGTTGGGCAATGCGCACGTTTCACAGGTAACCGCCAAGGCGCCCTTACGACGACCAACCACCAGTGCCGTGCGCCCCAGGCGGTCTCGGGCGGCGTACACCCCCTTTTTGGTTAACAGAAGCATCGAGCAAGAGCCTTTAATGGCCTCCTGGGCGCTGCGTATGCCGGCCTCGAAGCTATCCTCCTGACAGATCAGCATGGCCACGACCTCTGTGGGGTTCGGCGTCCCGTCGGTGGTATCGGAGAAATAGCTCTTGCCCTGGAAGGCCCTATTGACCAACTCGTCCATATTCGTTATGCGTCCGACGGTCACGATGCCGAAAGCCCCCAGATGAGATCCGATGATCAAGGGTTGGGGATCGGTGTCGCTGATGACGCCAATCCCCTGTCTACCATGGAACATCGGCAACTCGGACTCGAACTTCGTTCGGAAATAGCTGTTTTCGATATTGTGAATGGCGCGGTGGATGCCGCCTGAATTGCAGACCGCCATTCCGCCGCGTTTCGTGCCCAGATGTGAGTGGTAATCGGTTCCGTAAAAGAGATCAGATACACAGTCAGAATCGGATACAACGCCAAACAATCCACCCATTTTCCATTTCCCCTGTCGGTTTCGTTATTGTATTTGTTATCTATCCAATTTGCGCATGATAGCTCTGAAGCGAACGTACCTCCGGGCTCCCTTCCCTGCGCGCCGCTATCCCCCGTGCGGCGGCGATGGCGGCTGCAGTAGTGGAGATATAGGGAATCTTGTACTTGATGGCCGCCTTGCGGATGTTGGAGCTGTCTGCAGAACCCTTTTTCCCTGAAGGCGTGTTGACCAGCAATTGAATGTGCCCGCTTTTGATGGCATCCACCAGGTTAGGACGCCCCAGATCCAGCTTGGATATCGGTTGGGTTTCGATACCCTTCTCCGCAAGAAAACGATGGGTACCTTCGGTGGCCATGATGGTGAACCCCAGCTCCCTGAATCTACGCACCGGTTCAATGGCGGCCGACTTGTCCCGATCGGCGATGGTGAACAGAACGGTCCCTTCCAACGGCAGTACCGACTGGGTGGCTTCCTGCGCTTTAAAAAAAGCACCGCCAAAGGTATTCGCCATCCCAAGGACCTCTCCGGTGGATCGCATTTCAGGCCCCAGGATCGGATCGACCTCAGGGAACATATTGAACGGGAAGACCGCCTCTTTGAGTCCGAAATAGGGAATCCGGCGCTCGCTTAGATCGAGATCGGCGACTCGCTTGCCCAAAACCACCTGGGTGGCCAGGCGCGCCATGGAGAGCCCGCACACCTTGGAAACGATCGGTACGGTTCGCGATGCGCGTGGGTTGGCTTCGAGCACATATACGGTGTCCTCGTGGATGGCATACTGAATATTCATCAAGCCGACCACCTTCAGCTCGATGGCGATTCGGCGGGTGTGCTCGCGAATGGTATCCAGATGTTTGGGCGCCAGACTGATCGGCGGGATGACGCAGGCCGAGTCGCCCGAATGGATCCCGGCCAGCTCGATATGCTCCATCACCGCCGGCACGAAGGCATCAGTGCCGTCGGCGATGGCATCGGCTTCGGCCTCAATAGCGTTGTCCAGGAACTTATCGATCAGTACCGGCTGCTCGGGCGTCACCTCCTCCACGGCTACGCTCAGATAGCGTTTGAGCATCTGATCGTCATGCACAATCTCCATTCCCCGGCCACCGAGCACATAGGAGGGACGAACCATCAGCGGGTAACCGATACGGGCCGCAATCTCCAAGGCCTCGTCATAACTGACCGCCATCCCCGAGTCGGGCATGGGAATGCCCAATCGGTGCATGATCCGGCCAAAGCGCGCCCGGTCCTCGGCCAAGTCGATGGTCTCGGGTGACGTGCCCAAAATGGCGGCCCCGGCCTCGGCCAGCTCCCGGGCGATGTTCAGTGGCGTCTGCCCGCCAAACTGAACAATGACCCCTTCGGGCCTCTCCTTCTCATAGATGCTCAGCACATCCTCGACCGTGAGCGGCTCGAAGTAGAGCTTGTCCGACGTGTCGTAGTCGGTAGAGACGGTCTCCGGATTGCAGTTGACCATGATCGATTCAAATCCGGCTTCACGGATGGCCGTGGCGGCATGCACGCAGCAATAATCAAATTCGATCCCCTGGCCAATGCGGTTGGGACCGCCGCCCAGCACCATGATCTTCTTGCGGTCGCTCACCGTCACCTGGTCGGCGGCGTTGTAAGTCGAAAAATAGTAGGCGGCACTCTCCACGCCACTGACCGGCACCGGTTCCCATGCCTGGGAAAGACCCATGGAGCGTCGTTGATCGCGAATTTCCTGCTCGGAAACGCCCAACAGGCCGGCCAGATACCGATCGGCAAAGCCGTCTCTCTTGGCCCTGGCCAATAGATCGCCAGGCAGCTCCCTACCCTTGCATGCGAGGATCTCCTCCTCCAGATCGACCAGCGCCTTCATCTGCCGGATAAACCAGGGCTTGATATGCGTCAATGCATACAACTCATCGATGTCGGCGCCTTTGCGTAGCGCTTCGTACATGAGAAATTGACGCTCGCTGGTGGCCGTCTTCAGCCGGGCCATCAGTTTATCTATAGGAAGATCATTAAAGTCCTTTGCAAACCCCAATCCATATCGATTGATTTCCAAACTGCGGATCGCCTTTTGAAACGCCTCCTTATAGGTCTTTCCGATGCTCATCACCTCGCCCACGGCCCGCATCTGGGTGCCCAGCTGGTCCTGGATGCCCGCAAACTTTTCGAAGGCCCAGCGAGCGAACTTGACCACCACGTAATCGCCTGAGGGGGTGTACTTCTCCAGGGTCCCGTCCCGCCAGTAGGGGATCTCGTCCATGGTCAGTCCGCCGGCCAGCAAAGACGAGACCCGCGCGATGGGAAAACCGGTCGCTTTTGAAGCCAGGGCAGATGAGCGAGAGGTCCGCGGATTGATTTCGATGACCACGACCCGACCGGTGTCCGGATCGTGGGCGAATTGGATATTGGTCCCGCCGATCACCTCAATGGCCTCTACGATGGCGTATGAGTATTCCTGAAGTTTTTTCTGCAGGGCGGGTTGAATGGTAAGCATGGGAGCGGTGCAGTAGCTGTCACCCGTATGCACCCCCATGGCGTCGACATTTTCGATGAAGCAGACGGTGATCATCTGGTTCTTGGCATCGCGAACCACCTCCAGTTCCAACTCCTCCCAACCCAGCACCGATTCCTCGACCAGCACCTGGTGGATCAAGCTGGCCGCTAATCCCCGATTGACGATGGTTTGCAACTCTTCCAGGTTGTACACCAGACCGCCGCCGGTGCCCCCCATGGTATACGCCGGCCGGATCACGACCGGATAGCCCAACTCCTCAGCCACCTGTTCGGCCTCTTGGAGTGTATCCACGGCCCGGCTGCGCGGCATATCGATTCCCAGCCGTTCCATCGTCTGCTTGAAGGCCGTGCGATCCTCACCGCGTTCGATGGCATCGATGTTTACACCAATCATATGGACGCCGTATTTTTCCAGAATGCCCATGCGGTGCAGCTCGCTGGACAAGTTGAGCCCCGACTGGCCACCCAGATTGGGCAAAAGGGCGTCGGGTCGCTCACAGGCGATGATTTTTTCCAGAGTGTTCACATTGAGTGGTTCGATATAGGTCACGTCAGCCATGCCGGGATCGGTCATGATCGTGGCCGGGTTGGAATTGACCAGGACGATCTCATACCCCAAAGAGCGCAAGGCTTTGCAGGCCTGGGTCCCCGAATAGTCAAATTCACAAGCCTGACCGATCACGATGGGACCGGAACCGATAATCAAAATCTTATGGATCTCTTCTCGTTTGGGCATGGACGCTCCTTCGGGGCTGTTGATTTTAAAAAAGCGATGGGTTGGCAATTCGATTGAGCCAAACTAATTGTGGTTTGGTAAATTAAGCGGTACTAAAAATCAACTCAATTCGTTTCCCCGGGTTGCGTGGCAAGACCACTTCAGGCACCCTAACTCAAATATCCTTGTTGACGGCCTTCAAAGCGGCCTCAATAAATGAACCAGAGGCGCGAGCGGTGGTTACGCCCTTTGCGCTATGCGGTGCAAATTCTTCCCATTCGAAAAAGCCCGTCACTGTGCGGCTAAAACCCCATGGCATGAGATACGAGGGAACAAATTGCCGACGGGCCGTCACCACGACGACGCCTCCTTCACCCTGGATCACTGGTGCCGCTAACGATATAACTCTTTTTTTTTGGATTAATATCAAAACCTAAGTGACCGGTTGGCGAGTAGGACGCAACACCAAAAGAAATGTGGCAAGCATCTTGCTTGGAAGAGTGGCGGATGTTGGATCTGCCGTGAGCCTCTGTTAACCACTTCTACAATCTGAACGACTCCATATCCAAAAAAGAATCCCCGGATTATGCGGCCACATAACCCGGGGGTCTAAAACTACCATCCAGGGGAGCATGCCGGACATTCGCGACGCGGGTATGCCATCTGGAATGGACCTGATTAGCATAGGACCATTCTAGAAACGTGTCAACAATCTCTCCTGGATCCAAGGAGAGATGTATGCTTAATCTGCGACAGTTTATTCGCACAACGCTTGTCAAAAATACCATTACCATAGTTTCCCGCTTGAGATGTTCAGATGCCGATATGTGCCAGAGGGCACCGCACCTCTCGCCTTTTGCACTCTTTCTGTTGATATCCTTTACGATCCTGCTCACTCCTGCCCTACTTCTGGCGGCGCAAGTCACACTGGCCTGGGATGCCAACGATCCGACACCCGAAGGTTACTGTCTCTATCAGCGCACCGACAATTCTACATACGACTACTCTCAACCCACATGGACAGGAAGCGGCACCACCTGCACTGTCGCTGATCTCGTCGAAGACACCCAGTACTACTTTGTCGTGCACGCTTACGACAGCGGGTCCGAAAGCGGCGACTCAAATGAGGTGGCTTACTATGCAGCTTCGGCCAACCCCGTACCGGTCAACAACTCTCCCCAGGCCAATGCCGGCACCGACCAGACCGTTGAAGCATGGACCATGGTCACACTCGACGGCACCGGTTCATCCGATCCGGACGAAGATCAGTTGAATTACGCATGGGTTCAGACCGGTGGACCGACCGTGGAGATATTTAGCCCCTCCACCGCGCAGCCCACGTTCACGGCCCCCGGGAGCGCCTCATCGGACACAGCCCTGACCTTCCGGTTGACCGTAACCGATCCGGACGGCCTGAGCGCAAGCGACACATGCCGGGTAACAGTTCCGGCTACTACACCAGCAAACGATCCGCCCGTTGCCGATGCCGGCGACAACCAAAGCGTCTATTCAGGCACTCGCGTTACCCTGGACGGCTCCCACTCCTCGGATCCCGAAGGGCAGACGCTGACCTGCCAGTGGGTACAGACAGGCGGACCGATGGTCCAGATATCTTCGTCGACCGCTACCAGCGCCTACTTCACGGCACCCGAGGTCGAGATCGGACAACAGGCAACCCTGATTTTCGAACTAACAGTGTTCGACAGCAGCATGCTTTCGTGTACCGACACCTGCATTGTGCAGGTCCAACCGACACCTCCCACCGACAGCGACGGGGACGGCACGCCGGATGAACAGGACGCCTTTCCCAATGACGCATCCGAGTGGATCGATACAGACCTTGACGGCACCGGCAACAATGCAGATGCAGATGACGACAACGACAATATGCCAGACGCCTGGGAGACTGCAAACGGCTTCGATCCGCTTGTCGACGACGCTGACCTGGACAGCGACGGCGACGGTCTCTCCAATCTTGAAGAGTACCAAAACGGCAGTGATCCGATGGATGGTGAAGAGAACCTTGCGCCTCGCCAGCCGAGCATCCTATCCCCGGTCGATGCAGCGGATGAAGTCAGTCTCAGAACCAAAATCATCGCCACTGCCTTTTCCGATCCCAATGGCGAAGACACGCATGAGAAATCCGAGTGGCGCATTGCAAAAGCGTCGGATCAACGCAGCGTAATGCAGGTCACCCGATACCGGTCGCTCACCACTCTCCGCGTGCCCTACTTCGTTCTCAACCCAGGCACGAGCTATACTTGCCAAGTGAGGTACTACGATCAGCACGGCCTGGCTTCGGAGTGGTCTCCGACCATCACTTTCACCACCACCGCCAGCTCCTACTGGTGGGGCTGGAGAGGTGTTATAGAGGGACAGGAGGCACCGGAGAGCACCGATCTCAATAGCAATGGCGTAACGGATCTGGCAGAATCCCAAACCATCAGGAGCGTCAGTGCCGTCGATGACAGCCACACCATGGCCGTCAGTATCGAAACGAGTCCGAATGTTGAACAGATTGACGGCGCAGGCGCTATCGACCCCTATTCCGAAGAGGAGTTGCCGCCGGTCGAGGACATCAATCCTTACGGAATGATCGGCTACCGCATTCAACTGCTGCAGCCGGGGCAGAGCACCTCTGTATCCCTCTACTTCAGCGGCGGCGTCGACGATCAGACCGCATGGATGGCCCTCAACAGCGAAGGGGACTACGCCGATTGCGGAGATCAAGTGGCGATTCAGGCAGATGGAAGCGTCGTCAGGTGGCTGACCGACGGGGGAGAGAACGACCTTGACGGTGTGGCCAACGGCATCGTTGTCGATATGATTGGCCCGCGTGACGCCGCCGCCCAAGGTGACGGTGATCTGGGCCTGGACAACGGCACCGAGGCCTCGGAGCCATCTTCTGGAGGCGGAGGTTGTTTTATCGGGTCATTGATAAAGTAAAGATGGCAATTTTGTCAGGTGGATTTCCAAACGTCCCCTGATAAACACATATACCGGATCTTATCAGAACCGGAAGCGATGCGGGTCCCGATCATTCACATGGGGTGGTGGTTTGGGGCCCGCATCTTTTTCCGGAAGGCAACAGCCCCCAGCACATTTTCCTTGACTTGGCATAAAAGAAGATCGATATAGATACAAATCTATATCGGTTTAGTATGAATAGTAAAGTTAAACATTTGATCGTATTGATCCTTGTGGCCATGCTGGCCGGCCATGCAATCGCCCAAGCCGTCCGCCCTTCGGATGCTTGTCCGGCGGACCAGTGTTGCTGCGCCCGCCCAACAGCCGGTCATTCGGCGGTAGAATCCTCCGAGCTGCACGATTTGGGTTGTATCCCCGCATCGCCCTGCTGCCATGTAAAACCATTCAAACGCGATCCGTCTGTAAAATGGATCGCGCCATCTTCTCAAATCAAGAACTGGGTATTATCGTCTGCAACGGAACTTCCGATCGCTATTGCTCCCTTGACCGAAAAAGAGCGATGCCGAGGCATCATGAGGGAGCGAAACAGATGGACCGCCCGGCCACCGATCTATATTCAAGTTCTATCCCTCCTCTGTTGATCCAGCCAGATGTTCTGCAAGTCTTGATGTGCCACATCCGTTGATGGTCATAACCGTCACCCAAACAGCACACTTCTGCGCCAGATCTTGGGTCTTTCGCATAAGAGATTCATGCATGCGTAAATTTGGACCTATAAAGGAGAACTATTATGGTCAACAAACCGTTATCTAACGAAAATCGTAAATTGAAAAAAGAGCTGATTACCGGGAAAAATCAAAATCCAAAAAGAATCAATACCCTCCTGGTGGTTGTCACCATAGCCGCATTAGCAGGCGCCATTGGGGCGGTGTACTTCATCACCTCCGGTGCCGACAGGGGTGGCCGCACGATCCACACCTCAGCCCGGCAGGCGGTCGAAACCTCCGAAATTCGCCATACCCTGAGCCTCTTCTCCGACGGCAAAGCCCGCCACTTCCAACACCAGGCCAATGGCATAACCATTCGCTATTTCATTATCAAAAGCTCAGACGGGGTCGTACGCGCGGCCTTCGATGCCTGCGACGTCTGCTGGCCATCGGGCAAAGGATACTATCAGGATGGTGATGCGATGGTATGCCGCAACTGTGGGCGCCGGTTCGCATCTCTGAAGGTTAACGAAGTGAAAGGCGGCTGTAATCCTGCCCCATTAAACCGGGTGGTCGAGGGAGATCAACTGGTCATACAGATGGATGACCTGCTGCAGGGTCAACACTACTTCAACTTCAAAGGAAAGGCGTAACCGTTATGACGCTTAAACAAATCGCCTTTAAAAACCTACTGCGACGCAAAGCCAAGGCCGCATTTATACTTGCCGGGCTGGTTATCGGGGTTGCCACTGTAGTGGCGGTGATCAGTTTCACCGAAACCATGACCCAAGAGATCAACCACAAACTCGAAAAATTCGGGGCCAATATTCTCATCGTCCCCCACACAGACAGCTTGGCGCTCTCGTACGGCGGCATAACCTTCGGTGGGGTATCGTTTGACCTGCAGCCGATTCGACACACCGAGTTGTCAAAAATAGCAACCATCAAAAATGCAGCGAACATTGCAGCCGTGGGGCCCATGGTGCTCGGGACGGTACACATCAAGGGGATAGATGTATCCATGGCAGGCATCGATCTTCAAGCAACCTCGATCCTCAGACCATGGTGGAAAATCGACGGGCACAAACCAACGACGGATGGGTTGATGCCGGGTGCTGAAGCTGCGCGTATCCTTGACCTCTCTATCGGGGATGTGGTCCCGGTAAACGGACGCGATATGAAGGTGACCGGTTTGCTGGCTCCAACCGGCTCACAAGACGATCGGCTGCTCTTCACTGCGCTGGAGACCGCCCAATCCCTTCTGGGCAAGGAGGGCGAAATCTCCATCGCGGAGGTCGCTGCAATGTGCCACAACTGCCCGGTGGACGAAATGGCCAGACAGATATCCGATATTCTACCCTCAGCCAACGTAATGGCCATTCAGCAGGTGGTGAAGGGGCGCATGGAGACCCTGGCACAATTCAAGAAGTCCTCTTACGGCATATCAATAGTCGTCCTTCTGATTGGCGGACTGGTAGTTCTCGTTACCCTGATGGGAAGTGTCAGGGAACGCACCGGAGAAATCGGCATTCTTCTGGCAGTGGGGTTCCGAAAAAGCCATATCCTGAGGATCATCTTAATGGAAGCCGGTGCCATAAGCGCGTTGGCGGGACTATCCGGTTACATCATCGGTATTGGCGGTGTCGGATTGGGGTTACGGTTGGCCGGCAAGGCTGACACCGCCCTTCGTCTCGACCCATTATTGGCTGCCGGGGCCATTGCGATCGCCTTGGTCCTGGGGTTGGCAGCCAGCGCTTATCCCGCTGCCTTAGCCGCCCGATTGGATCCCAACCAGGCATTGAAGAGACTATAGATCTCAGACAGCTTCAGAAAACAAGATGCCGATTCCACCTAATCTCAAATGAGGATGACATGAGCTTTATCCAATGTAAGAATATCATCAAAACCTATGGCCAGGGGACGTCCACGGTCACCGCCCTCAATAAAATCGATCTCTCTATCGAAAGCGGCGACTTTGTATCCGTTATGGGAGAATCGGGGGCCGGCAAGTCCACACTGCTATCGGTGATGGGCGCCATGAATACGCCTTCATCAGGTCATTTCCTGGTGGACGACATCGATGTTTACAGCCTGAGCAGTGAACAGCGGGCCGATTTCCGCAGGGAGTACCTCGGATTCATTTTCCAGAGCTTCCACCTCGTTCCCTATCTTACGGTCATGGAAAATGTGATGCTCCCGCTGACCACGACGAAGAGAAGTAAGCGGCAGAAGCAGGCCATGGCAGCAGAGGCCATGGCCTGGGTCGGCATCGAAGCCAAATCCGATCGCTTGCCGCATCAGATTTCCGGGGGCGAAATGGAGCGTACGGCCATAGCTCGGGCCATCGTCAACAATCCACCGATACTATTGGCCGATGAACCCACCGGTAATTTGGATTCCAAAAATTCAGATGCCGTCATTTCACTGCTCGAACGGCTCAATCGCAATGGCACTACCATTGTGATGGTGACCCACAGCAGCGCCTGCGCACAACATGCCCGGCACCGCTTGACAGTCAGAGACGGCTGTTTGGAAACCGATGCAAGAAGACAAGCATCTGCAGCATTTTCGAATCAGGCAGCCTGATGACGGCTGCCTTCGGCAGGCGCTGACATGCATGGCACCATTAAAGGGGCACGTTTTAAGAATTACTCCTTTGAGGAGAGGTAGGTCTTCAGGTTGACCCGTTTGTTTTTAAGCCCCAGCTTTCTGCGGATACTGTTTCGATAGGACTCGACCGTACGGGCGGAGATGTTCAACAACGCGGCCGTCTCCTTGGTGGTTCTGCCTTTACGGATCAAATTGGCAACCTGCAATTCGCCGGGTGAGAAGATGTAGTATTTGGCCGACAACTCGGGCATGGGAGATCCGATCACCTCGTTGAGGTTGGTGCGGATCACACTGAGCAACTGCTGCTGAGGGGCCGTCAGCTCGCTTCTGTCCAAGCGGTCCAGATAGGGTTCGATGAGCTGGACCAGGTTCACGCGGATGTTCTCCTCGGACTGCAGGCGGTCTTCGTTGCGTTTGTCGAGCAACACGCGCATTGCTGTGTTCATCTCTTTCAGACGCTCGGTCTTGGCAAGTAGCTCCTTCTCCGTCTCTTTACGCAACACAACCTCTTGGCGCAACTTCTGATTGGCGAGGGAGAGCTCCTCGGTACGCTCTGCAACCAACGACTCCAGTCTGCGGCGGTAGTTGGCAAGCTCCTTTTGAACCCTTTTCTGCTCGGTGATCAGATGAGCCGCCACGTTGGCCCCCCAGATCTTCCCGCCTTCGTAGAGGTGACGAATGTGAAAATGGCCCCACTGCAGACTACCGTCCTTGGTTTTGATCTCGAACTCCACGTTGTCGGACAACGGCCGTCCAGCCTCAAGATCGATCATGCGCTGCTGCAGCAATTCGTAACTGGCGGGCGTCAATATCTCATCGGGCCGCATGCGCAGCAATTCCTGTTCCGTATATCCGGTCGCCTTGCATACCTGATCGTTGACCTTCGTGAACCGAAGTTTTCTCAGATCCATTTGGTAGATGGCCGTCGGAGACAACTGGAACAGCTGATAGATCAACGCCTGGCTCTCGTCCAGTTTATGGGAGATGGCCCGCCCCCCCCGCCACTGGGCGAGTATCCCCGAAATCGCCATGAACGTCTCCAGATCCTCTTTATCCCAACTAAGCGCCCCCTTGCGCATGTGCATCGCAAACATGCCGTATACATTGTGCTCGTTGCAAATGGGCAACACGAGAAACGAGGCGACCTTGTTGCGCCTGAGAAACTCCCGGGTCGCCTCATCGGAGATGGCGGTGACATTCTCGCAGAGAAACGGTTTTCTGTTTTCCACCACCTCGCGAATGACGGGGATCGAGGTAAGATTGGTGTACTTTTCCTTGCGGATGGGGATAAGCCCGCCTAATCTCCATCGCGACGTGTGGGAAAAAAAATCTCTGGTCCGGTCATCGTACCAAAGGATATAGGCATCATCGACTTCAAAAGCGCGGCCTACGGTCTTGAGGCAAAAATCGAGAAAGGAGTCGTCCTGGGTTGAGATGGCCTCGGCGGAGACAGCCGCAAGCACCTTGTCGTTGGTTCGTTTATGGGCCAGTTTACGTTCATAGTGCTGCCGCCCACCCATCATAGAGACAATGTGGGCCACCGTGAGCATCATCCGGCGCTCTGTTTCGTCGAATTCACGTGGGCGGTCATCATATACGACCAGAAACCCTGCAACCTCACCGGCATATCGGATCGGTGCGCCGAGACACGCCTGTATTCGGTAGTGTTTTACTTCCGGGTCCGATGCCACGTATCCCGTTTGGCTCAAATCGGAATAGACCACCAGCGCTTTGCCGGCGCGGATAAACTCCTCATAACCGATGCGCCCCCTGATGCTGACCCGCGCAGGAAAATCTTCGGGAAGCGCTTGCCCCTCTATCGTTACAATTTCGCCCGTGTTCATTTCAAAACGGCTGCAGACGGCAAAAGCCCCTTGGACGGTATTGAGCAGGTATGACAGGGCCCGCGATACACTTTGGCGAAAATCGGAAGCAGTGGCCGTCACAACGTCGTCCACAATATCCGACAGATCATAAAGCAGGCGTTCGGGATCGGGAAAATAATCTTTGCTTATTTGGATTCGGGAGGGCATGGGCCTGGATCACTTTCCATCGGTTAACAGCGAGCCGCTGATTAGTGCTTCATCAATCATTTCAAGCATCCACAGCTATTTCTATGGGGGGCCCCGTTCAATGCCAACGGGTGCTCCCCTTGATTAGGCCTCTCTTTTATGGGATAGAGGGCGATCGATGCGGTAGTGGGAGAAGCAGCTTCGTTCATGGCATAAACCTTTAGTATCTGATGGTCAACCGCAAAGGGCAGCGTCCACGACATGGGAACACCCCTGATCGAACACCAAGGTATATCGAGATGGACCAGTCAGATCGGTCGAAGGCGACCCTGATTCACCGAGTGAAACATATCGTATTGCTGTTGGCCAGCCTCTTCTTCCTGGCATTTGGCATCCAGGTACTCTGTCTGGCCTACCAGCTCAACGATCCTTTTGCTTTTGTGATGACCTTCTTTGCCTCCAATCTCATGATCCTGATCAGTGCCGCGTTGGCGTTGGGTTTTGCCCTCAAATTGAGGCGATCGCGACAGCCTGGGCCTCAACAGGGGCAATCCCGCCCCGATGACGATGGCGTATCGCCGGATGACACGCCTTGAAGCCCTGCCCCCTGGCCGAGGGTTGCAGATGCCGGCCGAAAGGCTTGAATCGGTTGTCATTGGTATTGACCTGATCGCCATTTTTGAATATCCAGATTGGCTGCACCAGAGAAAAGCGTTTCAAAAGGCAGCGTGAACGCATCCGACCGAAACGGTGACCATTGCAATCAAAACCATGACCAATGAATGGTGGTAAAGAATGATTCGAATCAACGAGAACTTTTTAAAGCTTGAAGCCAGCTATCTTTTTGCCAACATCGCCAAGCGGGTCGATGGATTCCAGGCCCAGCACCCCGAGAAAAAGATCATTCGAATGGGCATCGGCGATGTGACCCGGGCACTGCCGGGAGCATGCATACAGGCCATGCATACAGCCGTCGACGAGATGGCCCGGGAGAGCAGCTTCAGGGGTTACGGACCCGAGCAAGGATACGGCTTTTTGCGCGACACCATCGCGCTGAACGATTTTCAGAAGCGCGGTGCTGCCATTGAAGCGGATGAAATTTTCATCAGCGACGGTGCCAAATGCGATACCGGCAACATGCAGGAGCTATTTGCCACCGACATCCGGGTGGCCGTCCCCGACCCCGTCTACCCGGTCTATGTAGACACCAACGTCATGGCCGGTCGCACCCGGAACTTCAAAAACAGCCAATATGAAGGGCTGGTATATCTGCCCTGTGACGAGGAGAACCACTTCATCCCGCGATTACCGGAGGAGGGGGTGGATCTGATCTATCTCTGTTTCCCGAACAACCCTACCGGGGCAACAATCGGCAAAGATCAACTGAAGGAGTGGGTTGACTACGCCCGCGCCAACAAGGCCCTGATTTTATACGATGCAGCCTATGAAGCCTTTATTCAGGAAGATGACCTGCCCCACTCTATCTACGAAATCGAGGGCGCCCGCGAGGTGGCCATCGAATTTCGCAGCTTCTCCAAAACGGCCGGTTTTACAGGCACCCGGTGCGCTTTTTCCGTCGTCCCGAAGACATGCATGGCCTACACGACCGACGGACGGGAGATCCAGGTACACGGACTGTGGAACAGACGCCACTCCACTAAATTCAACGGCGTCTCCTATCCGGTGCAACGTGCGGCCGAGGCAGTCTATTCAACCGAAGGCCAACTCCAGGTCAAGGAGTTGATCGGTTACTATATGAAAAACGCCGCGTACATCCGTGAGGCGTTCCGATCACTGGGCTTCGATTGCGTTGGCGGAGAGAACTCCCCATACGTGTGGATAAATGGCCGTCAGGACTCCTGGGGCTTTTTCGACTTGCTGCTCGATCGAGCGGGTGTGGTCTGCACACCCGGGGCGGGATTCGGCAAGTGCGGCCAGGGCTATATCCGTCTCAGCGCATTCAACAGCTTCGAAAATGTCCAGGAAGCCATGAGCCGCGTCACTGACGCATTGAGTTAAGGAGCACAACGGGATGCCCATCAGTTCATCTTTTCGCGACCGACTTTACCCTGTTCTGCCTGAAATTGAAGCTCACTTCGGCACCCCATTTCACATCTACGATGAAGCGGGCATACGAGAAACGGGCGAACGACTCAAGCAGGCCTTTGGCCCTTTGACGGGTTTCCGGGAATATTTTGCCGTCAAAGCGCTCCCCAATCCTCACATACTTGATGTCATGAAGGATATGGGATTTGGATTCGACTGCAGCTCCATCCCCGAACTGACCCTGGCACGCCGGGCCGGCAGCAGGGGAGACGATCTGATGCTCACCAGCAACAACACCAACCAAGCCGA
Organism: uncultured Desulfatitalea sp.; assembly: GCA_963668675.2. Classification (GTDB taxonomy): domain Bacteria; phylum Desulfobacterota; class Desulfobacteria; order Desulfobacterales; family Desulfosarcinaceae; genus Desulfatitalea. The sequence goes on from CAXXMB010000002.1 coordinate 363,264, forward strand.
GTTCAACGCTGCGCGGAAAGATGGCGGCTGCATCCTCAACCTCGACGACATCTCGCTGGTGGCCAAGGTACCCCATATGCCCGAAACCATCTGTTTCCGATACAATCCAGGCCCACGCCGCAGCGGAAACAGCATTATCGGCAACCCGGTGGAGGCCAAGTATGGTGTGGCCCACCATCAGCTGCTCGACGCCTACCGGCAGGCGATGTCGCGAGGTGCCAAACGGTTCGGACTGCACACCATGCTGGCGTCGAACGAACTCAACCACAGCTACATGGTCCATACGGCCCAAATGCTTTTGGATGTTGCGCGCTGGGTCGCCTCCGAACTGGGTATTCGATTCGACTTCATAAATATGGGAGGGGGCCTGGGAATTCCTTACCGCCCCGAAGACCATCCGTTCGATCTGGATGCCATGGCCGCTGAAACCATTGCCCTTCTATACGATTTTGAGAAGAGCGAAGGATACACCCCGAAACTCTACATGGAGAGCGGACGCTATATGACCGGTCCCCATGGCGTTTTGGTTGTCAAAGCGATCAATCGCAAGGAGATCTACCGCACCTATATTGGCGTGGACACAACGATGTCCGCCCTGATGCGTCCGGCCATTTACGGTGCCTACCACCATATCGAAGTGGCAGGCAAAGAGGATACCACCGAGTCCCAAACGGTCGATGTGGTCGGCTCGCTGTGCGAAAACAACGACAAGTTTGCCATCCAGCGCACATTGCCCCTCATCGAGGAGGGGGATCTGCTGGTGATCCAGGACACGGGTGCTCATGGCCATGCCATGGGATTCAACTACAACGGCAAGCTTCGCCCCAAAGAGCTGCTCATGACCAGCAACGGAGATATCAGACTAATCCGTCGCGCCGAGACGGAGGAGGACTATTTTGCGACCCTGCAGTTCGCCCCCGAGTGCTATACTCCGGGAAAACAGTCGTAACTTACCACAACGGCTCCGTCACCGCGGCACCTCCGATCCACCACCGATATACCTTACTACAGAGTTGACGTACGGCTGAAAAAGGATTAGGTTGAACTAACTCTCGCAAAAAGATGGACATGCAAGGGCAGTAGAATGAGATGGGAATGAAAAGCGGGAACTGCTGCACTAAAGTAACCCCTGGTAGCGACCGATAGAGATAACATACAACAATACCGCACCGATGCCTATTACCCTTCTTTGTTTCTATAAACGCGTCGTGCCAACATTCTTTGATCGACTGACAAGGTAAGAAACAGGCATTCATAAGGGAGTCGTCTCACACTTTGTGGTCTCGGTGACCACTCGGTCAGTTTTAAGGAGATATAGCAATGGATGATTTTTTGCATAACCTGCGCAGTGGAAAACTAAAGCAGGGAGACCGTTCCAACCGATCCTATGGAGATCAGCAATACAAAGGCGGCCCCCGGCGCAATACAATGGACCGGCGTAAAGGCCACTACGATAACAAAGAGTCATTCGAACGGTTGAATGCAATCAAGGAGGTTATCGAAGCCCTTGCCGATACCCAAAAGCGCATGGCAGAGGCTTACCAGGCGCGAACCCTGGCTGAAGAGCGCAAAGCCAAAGCAATGGAGATATTGGCAAAAAGCATATACCGGATAGCCAACCCCAACGCCAGCGCCAACGAGGCGGATGAGCTGTTTGCGACAGAAACGCCTCGGGCCCCGGTGAAAGAGATTGAAGAACCGCTTGAAACTGCTCGGCTGAGCGAACATGCCGAAAAGGAGAGCTTTGAGGAGGAGATACCGGACAGGTCCGTTCAGGCAAGTGCCGACGAGCCCCAAGGGAAACTCTCCAGTTCCCACCGCAGAAAGCTGAGCGATTTGATTCACAAGATGCGCACCGAAGGCCACAGCTGGGAGAATATCGCCCGCCAAATCTCGTCAAACGGCTATCCGACCGTTTCGGGAAAGGGAAAGTGGCGGGGTGCGATGGTCAAGAATATGTATGAAAAGATGGAAGGATGATCGGCAAAACAGAGTAACACCTATTACATGGCCGGCATGGCCGCCCCCATCGGCATCACATCATAACCCGATATGGTGACATGTGAGAGGGAGTGCCGGGCATCTACCCGCCTGAACGAGCGCTTTGGCGATACCATTCAAACGTTTGACGCAATCCCTCTTCGAGTGAAAAGGCCGGTTGAAAATCCAACTGCTCTTTGGCCCGCTGAATGCTGGCGAGGGAGTGGATAATATCCCCGGGGCGGGCCTCCTCGTGTTGGGACGATAGTTCGCAGCCGGCCAGACCCGCTATCGAATGCCACAGCGTATTGATCTCCACCGACTGGCTCGTGCCGACATTGTAGATTTTTCCCGAGGCCGCCTCATGCCCCGCAGCCAGCAGGTTGGCCTTCACCACATCCTCGACAAACACGAAATCCCGAGTCTGGTGCCCATCGCCGTAAATGGTGGGTTGTTGGTTTTCAAGCGCTTTGAGCATAAAGATGGAGATGACCCCCGAATAGGGTGAAGAGGGGTCCTGGCGCGGACCGTAAACGTTGAAATAGCGCAGGCAAACGGTCTCGAGGCCATACATCCGATGGTACAGCTCTGCGTAATATTCGTTGGTCAGCTTCTGAATCGCATAGGGGCTCAGAGGCGATGGGGTCATCGACTCTGTTTTGGGCAGCTGGGGCACATCACCGTATACAGCACTTGAACTGGCCGCCACCACCCGCCGTATGCCATTTTGCCGGGCCGCTTCAAACACCTTGATGGTGCCCAAATCGTTTACGCCGGCAGAGGTGACCGGTTGATGGATGGTTTGGGTAACAGAGACCACGGCGGCTTCATGAAAAACGATATCGCAGCCCTTGATTGCGGAGGCAAGCAATGCCTCGTCTTCGATCCCCCCCTCCACGAAAGTGATCTTCTTCCGGATGGAATCGAGATTCGACAGATGGCCGCTGGCCAGATTGTCGAGCACGGTCACATCACACCCCTGCTCTACCAGGGCCTCGGATATGTGTGAACCAATAAAACCGGCCCCGCCGGTCACCAGTGCTTTATGCAATCGAATCGCCATCAACAACTCCTCGGATTGGATCTATCATCAGTGATATTCGGGCCGGGCGGCATCTGTCCGCTGGGGCGCTGCTGACAGATGCCGCCCTGTATAGATCGGGATTTGGAGTAAAAAGCGCCTCATCAATCAAGCAACAGAGGAAGTTGACGTCAGCCCAATCTCTTGTCTTTGCCAACATTCGATAGTATGGCTAAGGCGAGCCGTCAATCTTTTTTAATACCACTAAAGTCGGGGGCTGATGTGCCATGGCGCAACGAAAACGGATCGATTGCCGCAAATGCCGCCACTACTTTGTCACCTGGCAGGAATCGGCACCGCATGGATGCAAAGCCATCGGCTTCAAAAGTGCCCAACTGCCCAGTGCGGTCGTACACAGGATGTCCGGCGCCCCTTGTCTCTACTTTGAAGCCAAACCCATGAACGGACACCTGCCCGCCGGAAAGAGAAAGACCAATGGCTGATGGACGGCTGCCTATCCATACCGGTCAGACCTTGGGGAGTCGAGAGGGCTTGACTTTTGATCGATCCTCTATAGTTTTAGCCATTGACCCAATGACGAGCAAGGATAGTGCTTATGGAAAGCGATCCGGTAACCATAGACCTGAGGCTCTTTGCCTCCCTGGCGCCGCTGATGCCCCCCGATGCGACCCGTTTCCCCATATTGGCGGGAATCACCATCAGGCAGCTCATCGAGCAGTTTCAAATTCCCCTGGCCGAAGCCAAGCTCGTCTTCATAAACGGGGTACGCAAGGAACTGGACACACCGTTGACCGGAGGAGAACGGGTAGGAATCTTCCCTCCTGTGGGCGGCGGATAGCGATCCTGTCCCATCTGCCAATGTCATCTGCAAATTTAATCTGATGGAATAGCACGATCAAACGTCGAAAGGCGGAAACCATCGAAAACAGCACCCCATCCATAGTCGACCTCATTCGGGAAAAGAGCCAAGGCGTGAAGGGTGCCGACGGATCGGAGCTGCGCTCCATTTCAGTGGCCGAAACCCGTGCATTGTCTGAACGCTGCAATCTCTCCTGCCGGGAGATAGAAATAGAGGCCCTCAGAAACGGTATCATCCCGTTGCGTTACCTGCGCAACCGTGCCACCTACAGCACGGAAGACCAGATCCGCTTCCTTGAATCGCGGGTAGCCATAGTGGGGTTGGGCGGTTTGGGCGGAACGGTTGTGGAGATATTGGCAAGGGCCGGCATTGGCCGGCTCACGTTGATCGATGGAGACCGTTTCGAAGATCACAATCTGAATCGCCAATTGACCAGCACCGAGAACAATCTGGGTACTTCCAAAGCGACCGCTGCCAAAGAGCGCGTGGCCGCCGTCAATAGGGCGGTTAACACCACTGCCCACGACACATTTCTCACCAACGACAACGCCGCCCGAATGATCACCGGCTGCGATGTGATCGTCGATTGTCTGGACAATATCAGCTCGCGCTTTGTCGTCGAAGATGCCGCCAGGCAGGCCGGACTTCCGTTTGTCTCCGCTGCCGTTGCAGGATTAGCGGGCCATGTCACCGTGATCTATCCCCAGGACCGTGGCCTGGAACTGGTTTACGGACCACGAAAGGAGGCCCGGGAGGCCATAGGGGCTGAAATCGTGCTGGGGTGTCCGCCCCAAACGGTATCGCTGGTGGCGGCCAAGCAGTGTGCCGAACTGCTCAACCTCCTCGCCAAGAGGACGGGGCAACTGCTGCGCAACAAACTTTGGGTCGTCGATCTCTCCGACCACACAGCAGAAGTGCTCTCACTTACAGGATAGAAGCCGGAAGCGCCCCGCGATCCGATCGGACGGGCAGACGGCCTCTCATGATCAACCGCCGATAATGAACCCTGACCTTGCAGGGGCTGGAGAGTTTCAGAGGCACCTCCCGATCTCCTCACCTTCGCTCATGGCGTACATCAAGTGGCGTGGCGCTTTGGCGTCACCTATGAAATGGATCGGGATATCCCGGCTCTTGAGCAGTTTGGCAGCATCGCGCAGGGGGACGAAACGGTCGGCCAAAACAATCGTATCGCATGGCCCGATCACTCGGGAGCGTTGATCGATGCGACACTGCACACCGTCATCCAAAATCTTTTCCAGGACGACGCCTTTGAACAGCGCCACCCGCCCCCGATTCAGCCTCTCGCGAAGGTAGTAGCGGTCGTTGCTCGACATCTCTTCGCCGAAATGGGATCTGGGATGCAGCACCGTCACGCGTCTGCCGTTATCGGCAAGATAGTCTGCCAGTGCAAGGCCGGCCTGGTTGCCGCCCCAGACAACGACCTGGCCGCCGGGCTCGCTCTCACCGGACAACACCTCGGTCACGGTCAATACCTGCATGGGCGTATCGTACACCCCTTTGACGAGCGGTATCTCAGGCAGGCTGCCAGTGGCCATGATGACCACATGCGGGGCGACCTCATCTATCAAGGTATCGCTCAGTGGCGTGTTGAGCCGCATCTCCACATCCAGCGCTTTGAGCTCTTTCACCAAAAACGTCAGCGGGTCTGCGAGCTCTCCCCTGCCAGGTGCTTTGGCGGCGAACCTCAGCGCTCCTCCGGCCTCAGAGGCCTGTTCGCACAACACCACCGTGTGGCCATGCAGTGCCGCCATGCGTGCCGCAGCCAAACCGGCCGGGCCGCCTCCCACCACCAGTAACCGTTGGGGATGTTCGGTTTTGAGCACCTCCTGCAGCAGATATTCGCGCCCCACATCGGGATTGACCACACACCCGCCCGGCTCCAACTGCAGTACGGTGTGGATGCATCCCAGGCAGCAGCCGATGCAGGGCCTTATGCTTTCGGTCTCGCCGGCCTGGGCCTTGGCCGGCCACTCGGGGTCGGCCAGCAGGGAGCGCCCCAGGGCAACCATATCGGCGCTCCGGTCGGCGATAATCTGGTCGGCAAGCTGGGGAGATTTGACGCGTCCCACGGCGATGACCGGTATGGTGACCTCCGTCTTTACAGCGGCCGCCAGATCGACAAAGCAGCCTTGCGCCACATACATTGACGGAATGGTCAGCTGCCGGCTGCCGTAAACACCGGCGGAGACATGCAGGTAGGCGGCGCCCTGCCTCTCCAGCAACGGCGCCAGTCGCCGGGCGTCCGGCAGGGTCCAGCCGTCATCGATATAATCTTCCCCGTTGATCCGCACCCCCACGGGGAAATCATCACCGCACTTGGTCCGGATATCGGCCATCACCTCCATCAGAAAGCGTATTCGATTCTCATAGGAACCGCCATAGCCGTCGGTGCGCCGGTTGGCGTTGGGAGACATGAACTGATTGATCAGATAGCCGTGGGCGGCATGGATCTCGATAAAGTCGAATCCGGCGCGACGGCATCTCAGGGCGGCATCGCCGAAAGCCCCCACCAGCATCCGGATCTCCTCCTCGTCCAGTGCCTTGGGTATCCCCTTGACCACCGCCGGTGCGGGAATGGCCGAAGGCGCCAGCTTGTGATCATGGTAAGACTGTCGGCCACCGTGCATCAACTGCATCCCCAGGCGACAGTCGAAGGGGCGCACCGCCGCAGCCATACGCTGTAACGCCGGGATGCACTTGTCGTCCCACAAGGCAGGCAGGTCCGGCAACTCCGCCCCGGTGGGATGGATGCCGCCACCGCCCACCAGCATCATGCCCACGCCGCCGCGGGCCCGGGCCACCATGTATTGGATCAGCTGGTCCGTCACATATCCGTCGGCGTCGACGCCGAAATTGATGCTCATGGCAGACATAAGCAAACGGTTCTTGATCGTCATGGGGCCAATTCGAAACGGCTGGAACAGGTGGCTGAAATGGGTCATGCGGCTCTCCTCCGATGGTCATCTGCCAGTTGACAAAACCTGGATGGGAACAGAATCTGTCAAACCTATTTTATCACCTTCCAAAAAGCAATGTGTAGCTGTAGTCACCACCCGGTGCAGGCCTGTCCATATGACCTTTGGTTCAGTCAAGAAGCTGGACAAAAAGTGCAAAGCATGCCATGTTTTCACACGCACCAGCTGCCCATGGCCCCTGGTGCGTCCGTTGTGTTGACGGACCGATTCAACGGCACAAGACCACCATGCGAAGGGAAGAACATGCATAAACTACTTGTCGACAATCCCGGCAGCCAATTGCTGATGCTGGGGAACGAAGCCATTGCCAGGGGCGCACTTGAGGCCGGGGTCGCCTTTGCCAGCACCTATCCGGGTACGCCATCCTCGGAGATATCGCTGAACCTGTTCCAGGTCTCCAAAGAGAGCGATCTCTATTTCGAATACAGCACCAATGAGAAGGTGGCCCTCGAAGTGGCCGCAGGCGCCGCCAATGCAGGTTTGCGAACCATGTGCATGATGAAGCACGTGGGCTTGAACGTGGCGGCCGATCCGCTCATGACACTGGCCTATGTGGGCGTGCGCGGGGGGCTGGTGATACTCTCGGCCGATGACCCCAACATGTTCTCCAGCCAGAACGAACAGGACAACCGATACTACGCCAAGATGTCCGGCCTGCCCATGCTCGAGCCCTCGTCGGTGCAGGAGGCGCTGGAGATGACCGCCTACGCCTTCGAACTCTCCGAGCAACTCAATGAGCCGGTAATCCTGCGCACCACAACGCGCATCAACCACTCGAGCGCTTTCGTACAGATCGGGGCGTTGAAAAAGCCCGACACCAAGGGCCACTTTACCAAAGACCCGCTCAACTACGTCACCGTCCCGGCCGTATCGCGTCGGCTCCACGTCAAACTGCTGGAGAACATGGCCAGGGCCGCCCAAATCTCGGACCGGAGCGGATACAATACGATCACCGGCAGTGGCACCCTCGGCATCGTCTGCAACGGCGTCAGCTTCAACTATGTCAACGACGCCTTAAAGGAACTGGGAATCGCCGACCGGGTGAAGGTGCTGCGCATCGGCATGTCCAACCCCATGCCGGCTGAGATGGTCAAAGGGTTTTTGAACGGATGCGAACGGCTCCTCGTGGCCGAAGAGGGAGAGCCGTTCATGGAGGAGGCGGTCAAAGCGCTGGCCCAGGAGGCCGGCCTTACCATGCCAATCCAAGGCAAATCGGAGAAGCTCTTTTCACGGCTCTACGAATTTGACCCGGCAATGGTGAGACGCACGATTGCGGCCTACTTCGACGTGGCTGATGCGCCGAAAGAGAAAATCGATCTCTCCGATGTACCTGACATTCCCGCCCGGCCGCCCAATTTGTGCGCCGGTTGCTCTCACCGCGCCACCTACTATGCAGTCAAAAAGGCGGCTGAAGGCATGGACACGATCTATCCAACCGACATCGGTTGCTACACGCTGGGCTTTTTGCCGCCTCTGGGCATGGGGGATTTTCTCATCTGCATGGGGTCGTCGATCAGCTCGGCCTGCGGATTCTCCAAGGCCACGGATCAAAAGGTGGTCGCATTTATCGGCGATTCGACCTTCTTCCATTCGGGTATCACCGGACTGGTCAATGCAATCCATAACAATCACAACTTCACCCTGGTGATTCTGGACAACGGCACAACGGCCATGACCGGCCATCAGCCCCATCCGGGGGTGGATATGGATGCCTTGAAAATGGACGACTACAATCGCATCTCCATAGAAGCAGTGGTTCGGGCGATCGGTGTCTCCCACGTCACCTTGGTCCAACCGTTTAAGGTCAAAAAGAGCATCGAAGCCATTCGAGAGGCACTGGCGTTCAAGGGCGTTTCGGTCATCATCTCCCAAGAGATTTGCACCCTCTATGCCCGCAGCCTGGGGACCCTCAAGCAACGTGCCTTCCAGGTGTCGGACCGCTGCACCAACCATCGTGATTGTCTGAATGAGCTGGCATGTCCCGCGTTCTACCTGGAGGGCGAAAGGGTCCGCATCGATGCCGATGCCTGTGTCGGTTGCGCCGTCTGCGCTCAGATCTGCCCGGAGAACGCCATTGTGCCGGTCAAACCGGCCTGAGCCGAAAAATTGGATTTAGATAAAGATCGCATCGCTTGAGAAGAGAAAAAGGGAAACGGATGGATACTATTCGATTGATCATTGTAGCCGTTGGCGGCCAGGGCAACCTGCTGGCCTCCAAAGTATTGGGTGAAGCAGCCCTGCTGGCCGGTGTGCCGGTGCGTATGAGCGAAATCCACGGCATGGCCCAGCGCGGAGGCGTGGTCGAATCGGCCATTGTATTCGGAGATGCCAAAAGTAACATCATCTCCGACGCCGAAGCGGATATCCTGCTGGGTTTCGAACCCTCGGAAACCCTGCGGGCCCTAAACAAATGCAACCGGGAAACGGTGGTGATTACCAACATGTCACCCGTACCGCCGTTCACCGTGGCCATCGGCAAGGGAACCTATCCGGAATTGGAGCACATTCAAAAGCTTATCCAGTCCAAGACCAAGCGCCTGGTCGCATTTGACGCTATCTCGCTGGCCAAGTCAGCAGGCAATGTGATGGCGCTCAACATCGTCCTGCTGGGCGCCTTGATACAGACCCAATGCCTGCCGATTGCGTCCGAACAGCTCGAAGAGGCGATCCGCAGCAAAACCAAGGCCGCATTTGTCGAGACCAACCTGAAGGCATTTCGTTTGGGGTTCGATGCCGCCAAGCAGGCAATTGGCGCATGACACGCTTCTCTTGCACCTAATGGTTCACAACTCCGGGCCCATAGATATCTTGTTGATAAAAATCAGTTATATCTATTGCCTGCGAAAAACACCTGAAGGTACCGGAAATGCAGCCCGATTATCTATCCCTATTAGCCAATATTCGTGACGGTGTCTATTTCACCGATACGGATCGACGCATCACCTACTGGAACAAAGCAGCGGAACACATTACCGGATACAGCGCCTCCGAGGTTGTCGGGCATCGCTGCCGGGATAATATCCTCATCCACGTGGATGATAAAGGGCGTAGCTTGTGCAAAGGCCGCTGCCCCCTAGCCGCAAGCATGATGGATCTGCAACCCAGAAATGCACGGGTCTTTTTGCATCACAAAGAGGGCCACCGGGTGCCGGTGCATGTGCGCTGCGCTCCCCTGACCGATGGTGACGGCAACTTGGCGGGGGGTGCCGAATTTTTCACCGATATCAGTAGCCAAGAGGCCTTGGAAATCCGTATCAAGGAGCTGGAAAGCCTGGCACTTCTGGATGCATTGACCCAGTTGCCCAACCGCAACCACTTGATCCCCGAACTGGAATCCCGCCTCCAGGAGAAGGTACGCTTGGGTTTGACCTTCGGTCTGTTATTTATGGACATCGACCACTTTAAACGGTTCAATGACACTTATGGCCATGACGCTGGCGACGAAGTGCTGCGCACGGTGGCCAAAACCATCACATCTGCGGTACGCCCATTTGATCTGGCGGGCCGCTGGGGTGGCGAGGAGCTTATCTGCATCGTCCGTAACGTGACCCCAGGGGAGCAATTGATGGGCATCGCCAATCGCTTGCGCAGGCTCATCGCAACATCGACCGTTCGAGCTAAAGATCAGATTCTGAGCGTCACTGTGTCCATGGGCGCCACGATGGCGGTGGAATCCGACAACGTCGAAAGTCTGGTGAAACGTGCGGACCTGCTCATGTACAAAAGCAAAAAAAGTGGCCGCAACCAGGTTACATTGGGATAGTGCCCGCTGTGCAGGTAGCTGTATGCCTTAAAAGCAATGTCGCAGCCACGCACCGGCAGGCTGCCTCGAAGTCGAAAGCCTTATGATGCAAAGGGGGCGAAAAAGATTGGTCGACATCTTTTGTAAAAGGCGGTGGCGGTATCTCGGCTTGCTGATACCGTGCATACAAATGCTGTTATGCTGCGGTCTTTGCGAAGCAGACATCTATAAATACCAGAAAGATGGTGTCTGGTACTATACGGACACCCCTCCGAAAGAGCTGCCTCCCGACAGTGAGACCATGATAGAGATTGCGCGGCAAGTGCCTGCGCAGGGGAGCGACGGTGAAACGCTGTTGGCCGACTTTCCGGCCGGCAATGCCATTGAACACGCCGCCACGGCAACCGTTGCAGTAAAAAGCACTCTGGGATACGGCAGCGGCTTCTTCATCTCGTCCCAGGGGCACATCATCACCAACAAGCACGTGGTCCGCGCCACCGCCGCCCAATCACAAAAAAATGAAAACTATTTCAATACCGTCGAAAACCGGATCTCCGAGTTGGACAAGAAGTTCGCCGACGAACGGAACCGCCTGGCGCAATATCGCGACCGGATCGATCGCCTGAAAAGGGCCGCAGAAGTGGAATCCGACCCGATACGAAGAGAATCCTACCGGGAAGATTATGAAGCGAACTCGCAAAGGTATGAAACGTGGCGCAGCGATCTGGGCAAACGAGAAAAAAAATATAAGGTTGAAAAGAAAAAATTCAGGGACGGCCGTCAGAATTTTATCTACAGTAAAAGCCTGGCCAATCTTTCTCAGCGCTTCACCATTGTGCTGGCCGACCAAACCGAACGCTATGCCCGCCTGTTAAAAATCAGCAAAGCCCACGACCTGGCCCTGCTCAAACTGGACGGCTACAGCACCCCGGCACTCACCCCCGCTTCGACCCATCAACTCAGGCAAACCGACCCGGTATACGCCATCGGCAATCCGGCCAAACAGCACAACTCGGTCACCTCGGGCGTTTTTTCAGGTTTCGAAAAAGGCTTTTTGCAGACCAATGCACAGATCTATCCTGGCAACAGCGGCGGCCCACTGGTGACAGAAGATGGTCGGGTTGTGGGAATCAACACCTTTAAAAAGTTGACCCACAAATTTGAAGGCTTGGGGTTTGCGATTCCCATAGAAGTGGCCCTGAAAGAGTTCAGCGAACATCTCCCCTTGAAGTAGCGGTCGTCGGGTCAACAGCACAACTTTGAACGGAGATCGCCCCCTTATCAAGGAGGAGATGGAAAAGGCGCGTAATGCTTCTTTCCGTCTCTTATAACCGCCAGCCCCAATACTCGAGGAATCGGGCAAAATCCCACATATCCGAATCGCTCCGCCGCCACGGTTTCAGACTCGTATAAAAATGGTTGCCGTAAACCTCCGGATCACCATAAATCTTGTCGGTCCCTACAAAAAAATCGAGGCTGATCGCGCTCATCAGCAAGGTTTCAAACAGCTTGACCGAGCCTTTCACATGCCCCCGGAGAAACCCCTCATCGTAGTAGAAACTGGTCGTCTCCTGGCCGTATGGCAATTTCAACAGGGCCGCCATGGGGAGCGGACGCATGGGGATCGAAGCGTAGCGGCTGCCACGCAGTCGATCCGATGGCACCACCTCCAGTTTCATGACGCGGTGCAGATCCGGGCGCAGATGGACCAGCACCCGGGGTTGTTCCACCGAACGGTAATTCAATTGGGGCGTGAGGGTTTCGCCATACACATCCATCGGCCGCGCCTGCCACCCTTCGGGCAGGGAGGATTCGGGCAGATGGTCTGTTGGAATGATGGCCAGGTAACAGCCGCAGGTATGCACGGTGGTGACCAGCACCGGCTCCTGACGTTGGTTCAGCGTGACGACCACCATCAGGCCCACATTACTGCCGGCAGTGAGATTAAAGGGGATCAGGCTGTAGGGAATGGCGGGAAAATGAACCCGATAGATCAGATTATGATAGCGACCCTTATCGGTCACAAAATCCCGCTGCATAAAAAAAATCGCCGGCTGGTCGGGATTGATCTCGATCGCTTCGTTGCCGCCGCCGGTCCGCCGGGCCACCGGCTGTCCGATTCGGTTATGGGGTTCGGCGTGCCCATAGGTCACAAAGGCGGGCGCCCACCGGCGCACCTGTTCATCTGGAACCGCCCCTGTCTCACCGATTTCATAGACCGTCAGGGGCGTCTCTTCAGGCAACGGCCTGATACCGGCACACCCCTGCCAAAACACCAGTGAAATGATGATCAGCAACCAGGCCAATCGTGTCGCTCGGTTATGATTTGACATCGGATTCACCATTTGTAAGATAGCGCGTTAACGCGATTTGTGAACACAGCAAAACCTTTGATAACACTAAAACATAAAAACGGCCATGTCATCACAACAGCATTTTTCAAAAAATAGCGTCACTCCATCTCTCAAGGTGCCTGGCGAAGTCTACCTGTGTCAGGTGAACGAAAAGGTCTCCTGCGGCGCCTGTTGCGGACTGTACAACGTTGCCGACACGTCCAAGACCACTCTTACTGCTATGCTGAAACATCGCAGCGACCAGTTTCGAAGTACCCCTCGAACTGTTGCATCCATCGATGATTTCGTTCGCATGGTTCAAAAGATAGAGCCTCAGCAACGGCCATTTCCCCAGTTTCACCACTGTCCGTTCATCGGTCTCATCGGCGAGGGAGAACAGCGGGTGGGTTGCCTGCTGCACCCCCTTGGCCAGGGAAACGACGGCGTCGATTTTCGCGGATTGAGCTACTATGGCGGCCTGGCCTGCAGAACCTATTTCTGCCCGTCAACCCACGCGCTTCCGGCCCGCTTCAAACGGATTCTGTGCACCTGTATGGAGGATTGGTACGCCTATGGGCTAATCGTCACCGAGTCGGCCCTGTTGAGAGCCCTGTTCCACAGTCTGGAGGCCATGCTCGGCCGCCCCCTGGTGCCAACCCTTTTCGAGAAGAACCCGCAAGCCGGGCAACGCCTGTCTGAACTGCTCCAGCTCAAGATCGACTGGCCCCATCGCCCCCCTGATGCCGATACGCCCTGCCACCACTTCTTCCTTGACGCCAGCTATGATAAACCGGCCATCGACTACACGGCCCTCGGTGTACCCGTCTCGACCTTCGATGATATCCTCGTTGAACTGGTATCGGGATTCCATAAACCGGAGGAGTTGACCGACGCAGAGACGCGCATTGAAATGGCGCTTGTATCTGTTGCTGCGGCGCTTGAATCATCAATTTGACATCCGGCGATTTATGTCAATCCATTTAGAGTAATGCACATACACAACTTAGATAAATGGGCTCACGCCCACAATTTCCAAATTCAGGACCGGGCCAGCGAACGCCGCGTGTTGTGGGTGGTAGTACTGACCCTCTTCACCATGGCCGCCGAAATTTCCGCCGGCATCCTCTTCGGCTCGATGGCACTTCTGGCGGACGGATGGCACATGGGCACCCACGCCGCTGCTTTGGGAATTACGGCCCTGGCTTACCGCCTCGCACGCAAACACGCCCAGGATCGACGCTTCACCTTCGGCACGGGAAAAATCGGTGTATTGGGCGGTTACAGCAGCGCAATCGTCTTGGCAGTGGTCGCCCTGCTCATGGCCGTCGAATCACTGGAGCGGCTCTTCCATCCTCAGTCGATACGGTTTAACGAAGCATTGATGGTGGCCGTACTGGGATTGGTTGTCAACCTGGTCAGCGCCCTGATGCTCCAAAAACCGCATCACCAAGAAGGGCCACACGTCAGCGATGAAGTGCATGAACATCACCATGATCATCACCACCATCATGCCGGACACGACCACAACATGCGCAGCGCCTATATGCACGTCATCGCTGACGCGCTCACATCGCTGCTGGCCATCGCCGCTCTGATCGCCGGTAAAATGTGGAACTGGATCTGGATGGATGCCATGATGGGAATTGTGGGGGCCGTCATCATCGGCTATTGGGCCCGCGGCCTTTTGAGAGATACAGCAAGCATCCTTCTCGACCGGGTAAATGACCAACAGATCATAGAGCGCGTATACACCCTCATCGAATCCGATGCCGACAATCGCATTGCTGACCTGCACATATGGAACATCGGGTCTAACCAGATGGCCGCCATCGTCTCCATTGTCACCCACTCCGCCCGTCCGCCCGACCATTACAAACAGCTGCTCGCACCCATTGAAGCGTTGGCACACCTCACTGTCGAGGTCATAGACTGTCAGACAGAATCGTGTATCCCCGTCGACGGCAACGTTGCCAAATAGGTGGGTTTGTTTTAATAACGGAGAGCATGCTGCAACTGCTTCGCTCTAGCAGCAAGTGACATCCTTTGGATCTTGAAATCAAAAAACAACCCAGGGGGCCGACCCAACGCCTGGCAATAGAAACGATGCAACAGCGATACTACGACTTAAATACCTATTTCAAAAATATTTTTGGATGCAGGGTGCATAAACTGACGGTGGACGCCGGGCTCACCTGTCCCAACCGGGACGGCAGCCTGGGACGCGGTGGGTGCATCTACTGCAACGAACGCGGTTCGGGCACCGGGGCGCGTGTAAAAGGGCTCTCCATCACCGAGCAGCTTGAAGCCAGCAAAGCGCCGGTGGCCAAGCGCTTCAAGGCCAAAAAATTCATGGCCTATTTCCAGTCGTTCTCCAACACCTATGCACCCCTTGAGCAGCTCCGGAGCATGTATGATGAGGCTTTGGCCGTGTCCAATATCGTGGGGCTGGCCATCGGTACACGGCCCGATTGTGTGGACGATGCCAAATTGTCGCTGCTGGAGCAATATGCCCGCGACCACCTGATCTGGTTGGAGTACGGCCTGCAGTCGGCCCACGATCAAACCCTGGCCGCCATTAACCGCGGCCACGACGTGGCCGCTTTCAAAACAGCGGTAATGGCTACGGTCGGCAGAGGGATCAACATCTGCGCCCACATGATCCTCGGCCTGCCGGGCGAGACGGCCGACCATATGCGCGCCACTGCTGATTATATCGCCAGGTTACCCATAGACGGCATCAAATTGCACCTGCTCTATGTGGTGAAGGAAACCCCCATGGCAACACTTTACCGCTCGGGCACATATCGCTGCCTCGATCAGTGGGAGTATGTTGATCTGGTCTGTGATGTCATTGAACGGTTGCCCAGGCATGTGGTCATTCAGAGGTTGACCGGAGATCCCCACCCCAAAGAGCTGCTGGCTCCCCGTTGGGCATTGGAAAAAAACCAAACCCTCCATATGATACAAGAGCGCATGCACCGACGGGACACACATCAAGGTAAGATATTGATTGCATGAGATTAAACAAAATCAAAAACGATCGGAAACAAACGTGCCCCATAACGTTTGCTGAATTAGCAAAAGGTACAATAAAAAAGGGCGCCCCCTCTAAGAAGGGGCGCCCTCAAAATTTAGGCCGTCGCTATTTACTGTACAGTCACATTGACTGCCGAAGGTCCCTTGGGACCCTGCTGGATATCGAAGGTGACTTTTTCGCCTTCGTTGAGCGACTTGAAACCACTGGCGTTGATACCGGTGTGATGTACGAATACATCCGGACCGCCATCTTCCTGCTCAATAAATCCATAACCTTTGCTGCTATTAAACCACTTTACTGTTCCACTTGGCATAGTAACATCCTCCTTTCTTAAATAATTCTCAAAGCTTCAAACTTGAGGATGTCACCTGGAACTCATCGGACTTTCCTTAAGCACGAAACTGCCCGCCAATGAAGATCGGGCCTTTATTGATTGAAAGTACAGTAGCACTTTCTTAGCGAAAATCAAGTATTTTATGTTCTTTACCAGTTTTTTTACATGCCGGGCGGCAGCGGCATCGAAGTGAAAATGGCATCCGAAATCATCACCCTTTATCTTTCGTCACCCGGCACCCAACCGACGTTCGACTTCAGGCCGACGCGATATGTTACCTTTTACATACAGGCGTCCATGCTTATCATTCTAAAAACAGTGTCATCGACTAAACCGCCATCCGCACCTCCCATAGTATAAATGTCAATCAAAGGAGAGGGTTATGAAAACGGCAGAAGACATATTGAACAACAAGGGGCCCGGCCCCATCATCAGCGTCGCGCCTGACCGGTTGCTGTCGGATGCCATCGCCAAAATGAACGATGCCAATATCGGCGCCATCCTTGTTGAAGATAAGGGTGAAATCGTCGGCATCTGGACGGAGCGTGACTTGCTGCGGGCTGCCAACCGCCCCGATTTTCGACCGGACTCGGCTGCCATAGGCGATCATATGCAATCCAAACTGCACAGCGCCAACTTCGACACCTCGGTTGAACAGCTGGAGGAGATGTTTCTCGGGCTATATATTCGCCACATCCTCATCAAAAAGGAGGACCGCTTCATCGGGCTGCTCTCCATCGGCGACGTACTGCGGGCCAGCCTCCTGGGTAAGGACAAGCAGATCAAAAAACTCAACTCCATCGCCAGCTGGCAATATTATGAAAACTGGGGTTGGGATCGAAAAAAACGCGGTGAATCTTAGCTATCGGTAGAGCTGAGACTCACCTATTCGCGCCTGGGAATGAGGTGCGGCAACCACTGAAGCCAAATGGTCTGACGAAGAGAAGCGGGATAACTCGCCGAGTGTCCCATCCTGTTCGGAGCCTTCCTGGTGATCGCGATGGCGACCGGCTCCTTTCGGTTGCGGTGAAAATGCCCATCCATAAACCCCACTGCGGTCGAAATAGTAGCTCACCACACGCCCCTGGCTCTCCTGGCAGGTCCATACCTCTATGGATCGACGTTTGGCAGGCCGATGGGAGAGCGGCCGCGCGCCGAACAGGCGCAGGTACTCATGTGCCTGGGAGGCGAACCGGATGACGATGGGCCGATCTTCATCCCGCCCCATCTCCGATGTGACAGCGCCTTTGGCCACATCTTCCTGGGCGGTCAGACGCCCCAGAAAATCACGGGCGTCCACATTAAAGGGGTCGATGGTGAGGGCCGAGCGCAGATGGGCCTTTATTGAAGTAGCGGGAATGCCGGCGTAAAAGCCTGCGATACCGTAAGCGGCGTGCCAACTCGCCACCTGATCTCCACCCTGCTCCCGGGCGGAGTGCAGCACGCCCAAGGCTCCATTGATATCACGCCGGCGAAGCTTGGACTTGGCATCTTGAACCAGTGCTTCCACGGCCACCCGGTCGGCATTGACGCGTTGGTCTTTGCCCTTCAGCCGCCCCGAGACCACCTGGGCCAGATAGATCTCCACCCGCCGGTTCAAGGCGCGTCCGGCCTGGGTCTTGTTGTCTCCGACCGGGTTCTCGTCTCCCCTGCCCATGGCGACCACATTCCGGCCATCCATTCCGAGTCCGCTGACAATCTCTTTTCGGACGTTTTGGGCGCGCTGGTAGGAGAGGTCGATATTCTTCTCGGACTCGCCGCTGTTGTCGGAATGACCGACCACCAGGATTTTGTCTCCCGCTTTCAAGCCGCATTCACCAAGGTAGTGACGTAATCTGGCGCGATCACTGTCGCCAACCGCCGTCTTGCCGTTGTCGAATCGGACCACCAGGGGAGCCCCTTCGATGATGGCCGCCTCTTGTTCGGCGACGCACAGACCGGCCACCCCCAGCACGAGGATCATACCAAAAAACCGACAGATATAGCTTGCTGCACCCATAGACCGCATTCCCTTCTTCTCCGTCCGAAACAATGGCGCTCTTCACGTCTGGTATCGGCTCGAAACGCTTCGGACTTAAGGGCGCGCCGCGATGCGGCCCTCTTCTATGGGTGTCGCGTCAGGAGGGGAAAACCATTTCAGACAGGATTGAACCGTTTGGCCAACGGGTAGCGGCGCCCCTCTCCGAACGCCTTGGGCGTCACCTTGAGCCCGGGTGCGGCCTGATGACGCTTGTACTCATTGCGGTCCACGCGGGCAGTGATGTCCGCCACCGCCTGGGGATCGTGGCCGGCAGCCACCAACTCATCGGCAGACATGACCCGCTCCACGTACCCCTCCAGGATGGCATCGATCACTTCGTACGGCGGCAGGTCGTCCTGATCGGTCTGATCGGGCTTGAGTTCGGCTGAGGGAGCCTTATCCAGAATCCGCCGGGGGATCACCTCGCCGCTGCTATTGATCAGGCGACTGATCTCATAGACGAGGGTTTTGGGAACATCGGATATGACGGCCAGTCCGCCGTTCATGTCGCCATAGAGGGTACAGTACCCCACCGCCAGCTCGCTCTTGTTGCCCGTGGAGAGCACCAGGCAGCCGTCCCGGTTGGAGACGCCCATGAGCAGGGTGCCGCGAATCCTGGCCTGCAGGTTCTGTTCGGTGAGCGACAGCTCGGCCGCATCGGCATCGGGAACCAGCAAACGGGTAAACCCCTGGTACAGTTCGTCGATGGGGATGATGGTGTGGTCGACCCCTAAATTGTCGGCCAGCCGGCGGGTATCCTCGTAGTTGTCCTGGGACGTGTACTGCGACGGCATGAAGATGGTCGCCACGCTCTGCGCTCCCAGCGCTTTGACGGCGATATATGCGGTCAGGGCCGAATCGATGCCGCCCGACAGCCCAATGAGCGCCTTGCGAAATCCGCATTTGGTCACATAGTCGCGTGTTCCCATGATCAGGGCTTGGAGCACGGCCTCAGTTTCCGAACCGCAGACCGGATGAAGCTCTCCCTCACCGCTGACCATATCGTACACCACCATGTCCTCTACAAATTCAGAGGCCCGGGCCACAATTTGTCCGTTGGCATCGAAAACAGCGCTGGCCCCGTCGAACAGGATATGGTCGTTTCCGCCGACCTGATTGCAGAACACGAAGGTGACGTTGTGCTTACGGGCCAAGCCGGAGAGCATGCTGTCACGAAACTCCCGCTTGCCCTTGTGAAACGGCGATGCGGAAATATTAATCAACAGGTCCGCCCCCTCCTCTACCAGCTGGGCCACCGGATCGCGGCGGTAGAGGTGGTGGTGGAACACGTCCTTGTCGTTCCAAGCATCTTCGCAAATTGTCAGCCCGATGCGGCGCCCCTTGTAGACCAATGGACGGGTCGGTTCCCCCGGTTCGAAGTGGCGCTGCTCATCGAAGACATCGTAGGTCGGTAAAAGCTGTTTATTGGCCTGGTGCAGAACCCGGCCATCCTCGAACAGCACGGCCGTGTTAAAGAGCGCCTTGCCGGCCTCATCCGGGTTACCGGTCACCAGCCCGCAGATCACCCCAATACCACGAATCTTTTTCACCAGTGCCGCCAGACACTTCTCATTGGCCTCCAAAAAAGCCCTCTGTTCCAGAAGATCCCGCGGCGGATATCCACACAGGACCAATTCCGGAAAGACGGCCAGGTCACACCCCCGGTCCTTTGCGCGTTCGCAACCCGCGACGATCATATCGAATTGACGCTTGAAATCACCGATCAGCGGATTCATTTGAAGGATGGCAACTCTCATGCTCAACACCTGTCCTTTCTATCTGATATAGGACGCAATCGACACTCTATTACCCAGGTTGGCGCTAAAATGCAATTTGGATCATATCTGAGTTGCGTTTCCAAATCGTACACGAACATGATAATGACAATGGGATTATATGACCAACATGCCTGGGAGGAGAACACCATGAAAAAAATTGCTGCAACCGTGCTCGTGCTGTGCATGCTCACAACTCCCGTCATTGCCGATACCATCTACATATGGACGGATGAAAAGGGCGTAAAACGCTTCAGCGACCAGCCCCCCGAAGGCGTCGAGAATTTCGAATCCGTAGATGGTACCGCCTCCAAGCCCGGAGAACAGACTCGGCCGGGCCTTGAACGGCTGGTCGAAGAGGTGAGACGGGAAAACGAGGAGGCCGACAGGCGAAGGCAGAAGCAGGAGATCCTGAGAAAAGCCGACGAGAAGCGCAAGGCCGAGGAGCAGAAAAATGCCCGAATTGAGGCGGAACGCGCCCGGCTGCAAAAGCAGATCGATGAGCTCAATAACCGTGCACTGAGCCCAACCTACACCCAGGGTATGCGGGACAACCAGATCAGAATGATCCAGGAAAAAATCAACGCGCTGCAATAGCAACAGGTGATGCACCCGTTGATGATTCGCTCCCCTTTCCGGTCGCCGTTCACGATAAACGCGAGAATCGCAATAGCGGCGGCGTGGTTACGACCCAAACGGTAACAAACTGTAATTTCAATTAATTTAACTTCCAAAAATATAAAGACCCTCTTGCCCTTCCGATTCGGTCACCATATTCCTATTGAAGCCATCCCCAAATGACGATAAATAAAATCTCTTTTTTGCAGCCAGCACGGGAAAGGGTTCATCGGGTATCGATGAATATCGATAACACTTGGGACATGCAATCCAATACTTTTTTCAGAGGCAGCTTAATCCGTGTACCAGTCGCTAAAAAACGCGATAAAAAAAATCTACGAGCGCTTCATCAAACTCAAGGGCGCCCGGCGCGAGATTGCATTGGGATTTGCTCTGGGGTTGTTCATCGGCATGAGCCCCTTTTTCGGCATGCACATCGCCATATCGGTCGTCAT
Source organism: uncultured Desulfatitalea sp. (assembly GCA_963668675.2). Lineage (GTDB taxonomy): Bacteria > Desulfobacterota > Desulfobacteria > Desulfobacterales > Desulfosarcinaceae > Desulfatitalea. Next base: position 384,455 of record CAXXMB010000002.1, read on the forward strand.
CGCCTCGATTCTGGGCTGGAGCAAAATCGCCGCAGCCGTTGGCGTCAACATTACCAACGTCTTCACCGCCCCCCTGATCTATCCGGTCACCTACTGGGTGGGCGCCAAGGTCACCGGCCTCGCGAAACATGTCGATTGGCCCACCTCGCCCGACTTTGAAGGGTTCCTGCAGCTTGTCAAAGAGTCGCCGCTGATCATTATCGACCTGTGTGTAGGCGGCGCCATTTTGGGCATCCCGATTGCGATCGTAGGCTACTACCTCTCATTCAAGGCAATCACCGTCTACCGTCATCGTGTACGCGAACGCGTCCGCGAGCTTAGAATACAACGTAAGCTAAAGGCCAAAGCCAAAAAAAAGAACAAACAGAGAAAGTGCAAGCAGACAAAAACGCCCACCGCAAACAACACCCCATCCCCACCTCAGCAGGGCAATACCACATAGGCGTTTCTGGACAACAGTCGTTTTATGGGTATTTTCTGAGGGTCAAACGTGACACCGTATAGACATCCCGAAGGCGTCATGCCGGCCGTGATCCGGGATGAAGAAGGCTGGCCTGCGTCATTACCGGTTTAAGGATACGTTTCCCGGGAAACCACCATGAAAAAGAAGAGTAGACGCTTCACCGAAGTGTTGATCGAAGCAAACGGCCTTCACCGCGACGATTTCCAAAGTTGGGTTTTTGCGTCCGGTATGCTCTTTCATTCACCCGACAAGTGGTGGGGAGATCTCGGCCGGCGTGATTTCCCGCATGAGGGGATCGATTTTTGCCTTTACAAAGATGGGACCGGACAGACGGTTCATATCGGAAAAGATATCCATATTCCGGCGATGCACGACGGGGTGGTCAGAGCCCTCTTCCCAGATTATCTTGGCCATGCCGTGATCGTTGAGCACCATGACACGCAAGGTGAAGCAGGTCATCTTGTCTCGATCTATGCCCACACGGCACCAATGGATGACGTAAAAAGAGGTCTTCTGCTGAAGCAAGGGGACATCTTCGCCACCATAGCTGACACCCGTCAATCAAAAGCGAAGATTCTCCCGCATCTACACTACACGGTTGGCCGCCCTTCGCCGGATCTTAACTGGGATCGATTCGTCTGGAATGACATGCGCAATCCCGAACGTTTTACGTTGCTCGATCCACTGAACGCCATCGACTGGCCCTACCAAGTGGTGACGCAACTGGAAATGAAAAGTTGACCGTCGAATGGATTCAATTACCCAAATAGCACTTGGAGCAGCAGTGGGGGAAGCCGTGTTGGGACGCCGCATCGGCAATCGTGCCATCTTGTGGGGCGGCATCTGCGGACTGTTTCCCGATCTGGATGTGCTGATTCCCTTTGGGGATGCCGTCAGGAATTTTACCTATCATCGCGGGTTCAGCCATTCGCTATTCGTTCTGTCCGCCCTTACCCCACTGGTCGTATGGTTGATCCTTAAAATTCATCCGGGCACTCGCGAACACCGCAACAGGTGGTTTGTGCTGGTCTTTTTGGCGTTCATCACCCACATTCTGCTGGATTGCCTGACGGTTTACGGCACACAGATTCTGTGGCCATTGCCGACGCCACCGGTCATGTGGTCAACCATATTCATCATCGATCCGCTCTATTCGATTCCCCTGATAACAGGCGTGGTAGCCGCCCTGGTGATGTCTCGAAAGGCGGTTCGCGGCCATGGCTTCAACACCGTTTGCCTGGCACTGAGCACCCTCTACCTGGTGTGGAGTATTGGCGCCAAGCTTTACATCGACCAGAATGTCAGGCGATCACTATCGCAGCAATCTATTGAGTACCGGAGCTTTCTCACCGTACCGGCCCCATTCAACACCCTGTTATGGCGGGTTCTCGTCATGGATAACCACGGGTACTATGAAGGCTTCCGTTCCGTGTTGGATAACACCAGTGAGATCCGTTTCAAGCACTATCCCAGCGATGAAGCGCTTTTGGACGGCCTCGGCGACCATTGGCCGGTACAACGACTGCAGTGGTTCACGCACGGTTTTTACGCCGTCCAAAAACGGCATCGCGCCATCGTGATATCCGATTTGCGAATGGGCCTGGAACCCTACTACGTCTTTCAATTCAAGATCGCAAATATAGGGAACCCACATCCTGTTCCCGCCAAAAGCGAGCGCTTCCGGACCGAACGAGGCATAGAGCGACTCAACTGGATCTGGCGACGCATCTGGAACGCCGATCCCGCCACGCAATAAATGCCGTGCTCTTCCAAACGTTCAATCGGATTCGACGCAAAGAGAGGCAAGCTCTACAGGTTCAGGAATAGATCAGCGCCGACAATCGCCGCCCAGCCGCTATGCAAAGCGCGCCAGTATGGTTTGAATGTTGTCGTCCAGCGCCTGTTCGGTGTCGACGCGGATCAGGTGGGCGGCGTCGATCTCGTCCGGCGCCTCGTAGCGGGCTTTGATCGGCGCCAGGTGCTCGAGGCGGGCATCCGAAACCGATCGGCTGAGATCCTCGCGCGCTTCGAGCCGCTCGCGGATGAGCGTTTCGCGGCAGGTGCACTCCACAAACACGATACGCGCACGAAAATGGCCGGCCAACCGGCGGACGGCATCCCGTTGTTCCCGGCGGCCATAGGTGGCATCCAGCACAATCGAGCAGCCTTGCGCGACAGCTTCCTGAGCATGAAGCATCAGTTTACCGTAGATCAGGCCGGTGGCCTCCCTGGTGTAAGGGCCTTTGCCGAAAGGAACCGGGCCATCGCTACCGGACAGGGTCTTGCGGATGCGATCGGAGTTGTGCTGAGATACACCCAACGCTTTGGCCAGGGTGTCGGCCACCGTGCTCTTGCCGGTTGCGATCAGGCCGCAGACGACCCAAACCGTTGGGCAGCCGAAAACCGACGCATATTGGCGCGCCAGCTCCGTATAGCGGACCGTCTGGCCGATCAGGTCCACCCGTTCATCCTCAGCCAGATCCGGTTGCTTCAGTCGCAGACAGTTGACCTTGGCGCGCACCATGGCCCGGTAGCACTTGTAAAAGGCCAGCAGGTTGAAGGCGCTCAGATCGTTGGAATGGGTCAAATAGGAGTGGAAAAAGGCACGGGCGGCCTCCGGATACCCCAGGTAATCGAGGTCCATGCAGAGAAAGGCCAGGTCGCCCACGATGTCCACACAGCGAAAGCGTTCGTTGAATTCGATACAATCGATTATCTGTATCTGATCCGCGACGAAATAGATGTGACCGGCCCTCAAATCGCCGTGGGCGTCACGGATCTTGTGCGCCCTGATCCGCGCGTCGAAACGATCGCCGTGCTGCTCGAGAAAAGCGCGCGTCGACTGCTTCACCACCCCGTATGCCTGGGCGTCGAAAACAGATCCTGCGGATTCAGCCATCTGTTCGAAATTGTCTTCGCAGTTTTGCGCGATCACCGACAGGGTTCCCATGGTGTCGATCTCGCCTCCGGTGGCCGCATCTTCGTAAAACGCGACGAGCATACGGGCCAGCCGGTCCAACGCGTCGGCCGCCAAGGTGCCGCTGCGCAACCGCCGTTTCAACGTCTCATCAAACGGCAACTCTCTCATCACCACCGCATATTCGACCACCGTACCCGGCCCGTCGAGGCGGTAGTCTCCATCGTCCACGGTGATCCCGACGACCCCCTGGTAGACATCCCTGCTGAGACGCTGGTTCAACGCCATCTCTTGGCGACAGTAGTGCTCGCGCAACGCCAGGGTCGAAAAATCGAGAAACCCGAGATTTACCGGCTTCTTGATCTTGTAGACCCTGCTCCCGGTCAGAAAAACCAGGGAGATATGGGTCTCCTCCTTACGGATGGCCGTGACATCGTGGGGATAAAACGATGCCGTTTGCATAACGCGGCGCAATGCCCTGATATGATCTTGCAAGACGCTCCCTCTCTGAACATCCGTCAGCCGCCCGCCCCTGCCTCCCAGGTGGCTAGCGCCGGACTGATTCGTGAACATAGCGACAATATAGCGACAAGCCACGGTTGACTCAATTAAAAACCGGCCGCATCGCTTTTTGAACCATGAACGGACTCGAACGTATACCAAACAGGGAAGCACTTTACTTGTCTCATTTTTTGATGAGAAGTTCTTCACGATTGCAAATAGATTGCGCATGTCTATAAACTCTTCTTTTTCCCATATGCCCGCGAGCGCCTACCATCGAACAGCATTGGCAAACGGCTCAGGCGAAAACGTTAGCGATTCTGAATCTATGATAGAAACGAACAGGAGACCGTTTACCGGAATCGTTGACAAGCGCGATGGAGAGATCATATAGGTCAGTTGCATTCTCCGGAAGTGCTAACGCCGAAAAAGGGACATCAACAGAATGAATTCAAACCGTCACAATGGAGGTGATCGACCCCAAGCGGACGAACCCCTTCGACCCGACCTGGCTGAAGTGATCGAAAGACACGCATTCGGTCTCGATGAAAACAGACCCGACGCAGTTGAGAAACGCCGTGACAAAAACCAGCGTACTGCAAGGACCTACGTCAACGAACTCTTTGACTCCGGTTCTTTTATCGAATATGGCGCATTGGCCGTTGCCGCTCAACGTTCTCGCCGCACAGAAGAAGAACTTTTTCGAAAAACCCCGGCAGACGGTCTGATTAGCGGCGTCGGACTGGTGAACGGAACGATTTTCGAAGAGTCCAGGGCCCGCTGCATGGTCCTGGCATACGATTACTCGGTGCTGGCAGGGACGCAGGGGTTTTTCAACCACAAAAAAATCGACCGGATGCTCAAACTCGCATACGACCGCAAAGTTCCCGTGGTGCTTTTTGCCGAAGGCGGCGGGGGCAGGCCCGGTGACATCGACAAGGATCTGATCCGCTCAACCGGACTCGACCTCCCCACGTTTACCAGCATGGGGCGCTTGAGCGGCCGTGTTCCGGTTGTGGGCATCGTCACAGGCTACTGCTTTGCCGGCAATGCCGTTCTGCTGGCATGCTGCGATGTGATTATCGCCACCCGCAATTCCAACATCGGCATGGCTGGACCGGTGATGATCGAAGGCGGCGGACTCGGCAAATTTCGCCCGGAAGAGATCGGCACCATCGAAGAGCAGACGGCTAACGGCGTGGTCGATATTGCCGTTGCCGACGACCGGGAAGCCATCGCCGCCGCCAAGTGCTACCTCTCCTATTTCCAGGGGTCGGTCTACCAATGGCAGTCACCCGACCAGACCCTGCTTCGCGACGTCATCCCGGAAAACCGCCGACGCGCCTATGATGTGAGAACCGTTATTCGCGGCATCGCCGATACGGACTCGTTCCTCGAACTCCGCCCCGAGTTCAGTCTCGGGATGGTCACCGGTCTGATCCGCATCGAAGGCAAACCATTCGGCATCGTCGCCAATAACTGCGCCCACATGGCCGGATCGATCGAAGCCGACGGCGCGGACAAAATGGCACACCATATCCAACTCTGCAATGCCCACGGCATCCCCGTCCTCAGCTTGTGCGACACGCCGGGCTTCATGGTGGGGCCCGAAGCGGAGAAAAAAGCCCATGTCCGCCACTGCGGTCGCATGTTTGTCGCCGGAGCACACGTCACCGTTCCCTACTTCACCATTATTCTACGCCGGGGATACGGCCTCGGAGCAATGGCCATGGCACGGGGTGGATTCCTCGATTCCGATTTTACTGTGGCCTGGCCCGGCGGAGAGTTCGGCGGAATGGGGTTAGAGGGAGCCGTCAGGGCCGGGTTTCGAAGGGAGCTGGAAGCCGTTGAAGATCCACAGGAGCGCCAAGCGCTCTATGATAAAATTCTGGCCGATCTCTACGAAAGGGGAAAAGCTGTCAATGTCGCCTCCCGACTGGAAATCGATGCGGTCATCGATCCGGCCGAAACGCGCAACTGGATCATGAAAGGATTGAGGCTGGCATCACCGCCATCATCTGGGCAGCAAGGGTATATGGTAGATCCCTGGTAAGAAAAACATACCCGGTTACAGGCGAAACAAGGTCGGTTTGTCGTCCACGCCGATGTCGATGCCGACAACGTCGCCGGTTTTAAACCCGATCCGCCGAATATGGTTGAGCATGAGGTCATGATTGGCGACGGACCAGAACACCGACCAGATGGGATTGCGGACCGTATCGATACCGTAAGCGTCATGCCCGCAAAGGTTGATGTGAAAGGCATTTTTGCTGATCAAAGTGTCGGCTTCGGCGATAAAGGCATCCTGGAAGTATTGGTGACTGTATAAGGACTTGGTCAACTGCTGCTGCAATTCCGGCGTATCGTCCAGGTAGTGGTTCGCGATCTGATAAATCTCGGCCGAGGGTTCGATGGAAAGCGCCAGGATAGCAAAGCGCCGGTTGCGCATGGCAAAATGTTCCATACTGCGCTCGTAGGCCTGGATCTGTTCCATCAGCGGGCCGATCTTTGTGGGCGGTTCGGCGCGATTCAGCACCAACTCCTCGCAGTGATCGATCACATCCATATAAAACGCCTGGGTATCCATAACATAGAGCGGCCGTTCGCGGTAATTGCGGCGTTTGCGGATGCGCCGGATGCCGTCCAGCCGCACCGATCGCTTGTCTTCCTTGACCTCCAGAATTTCGACTTCGGAAATATCCTTGGCCTGCACCACGAAGATACGGTTGTCTTCACCGATGATAAATTCAATTTCGCAAGGAAAGCCAAGGCAACTCTGAATTTCCTTTGAAATGTCCAGCAGTTTACGATCGTGGGGCGTGCGGCTGATGAACGGATCACTGCGAACCTTGTGCACCCGATCCCGGCAATAGCCAAATTCCCAGTGATCCCACAATTTCTTGGCCATTACACTGGAGCCCTGGATGAACGGCATCACAATCACACCCATTTTTTCATAATCGATCGTCGGCGCTCCCTCGAAATACTGCTGCCGCAAGATGGTAAGCCGCTTGGTGGTATGAGCATAACGGATCATGCGCTTGCGGGCGTACAAAATCCCGCCCAGATCCGCATAGGTCTCCAGCGAATCGAACGTCCCGGCCTTATAAAAAGATTCCTGGGGGTGGGCGCTACGGGCGATAACCTTATAACTCTCCCGGTGCTGCTCTAAAAACGACTTCAGGGCTTCAAAATTTTCGTTCTCGAAATCCTCGGACGGCACATAGATAAAATCAGGCACCACAAATCCGCATTCGCGCAATTTGGCCAGCAGTTGGGCTTTTTCAGGCAAAACAGGGGGCATCGAGCGCCTCTTCATAGGCTGTTTGGGGCAATGGCCGCGTTCGGCCGACCAGAAACCATCTGAACATTGAACTTAAAAAATACGATTTTGGCTTGACTTGCGAAACGTATGAAGCCCAGGCCCGAAAGTCAATATCCAGGGTGAAACGCAAACAAAACAGTATGGAGATGACTTCGCGTTGAATTCATCATGCATCCATAGAGACAGTCGGCAAACCAACGGATTTTCGCTTGCATTGGGTACCGCCTTGCCTATAGATAAACACGATATCGAGGTGCCGCCCCAGCCCGACGATGTGCGTCTGGCGGCAAGCCTGCGGTGCGGCAGTCGGCCATTGGATCCAAAAACATGCAAGGCATTTTCCTATGACCCAAGAGAGACTTTCCATCGAGGAGATACTGGCAGCTTTCAAATTCAACTACGGCGTTTACCAGCGTAAGATGGTGGATGCCGCCATCGAGCGGCAGGACGAAATCGTTCCCCGGCTGATCGAAATTCTACAGAGGGTGCTCGACGACCCGGATGCATATGTTGAAAATGAAGACCTTATGGATCACATCTATGCCCTCATGCTGCTCGGCCACTTCAGGGCCGAGGCGGCACATGGGGTCATCGTCGATCTCTTCAGCATTTCCGACGTTATTCTGGATGATCTTTACGGGGACATCGTCACCGGCGATCTGCCTGCTATACTGGCCAACACCTGCGGCGGATCGCTCGAACGGATGAAAAGCATGGCCCTGAATACGGAGGTTGGTGAGTACGCGCGCCTGTCGGCCCTGGAGGGCATGGCTTACGCGGTTGCCGACGACATGTCCCTGCGGGACGAGGTGGTAGCGCTGTTCGGCTCCCTGTTCACCGGCCGGGAGGCCGATGAGGGCTCTGATTTCTGGGGGCTGCTGGCGAACACCGTTTGCGAGATATTCCCGGAAGAGAACATGCCGGTCATCGAACAATCATACGAGGCTGGGCTGATCTCGCCGGACATGATCGATTTTAAAGATTTCAAACGCGCGCTGGAGGAGGGCCGGGAGACGACCCTCGACAAGCTTCTGGCCAAACGGGAAGCATACGCTCTGGACGACCTGCACGCCAGCATGGCATGGTGGGCCTGTTTCGAGGGCGGAGATCACCTGCTCGCCCCCACCGGACCAACGGATCTGTTTCTCTCCGACACCTATGCCCCGGCCATGACCAAGCCCAAAAATCAGAACAAGGCTAAAAAGAAGAAGAAACGCAAGCAGGCGAAGGCATCCAAACGGAAAAACCGGCGTTAGGTTGCACTATATTCTTCTGAACTATGGCGCCCTCTCATTTCCATATAATGGTTGCCGGCTTCCTCTCCGGAAGTCGGAAGTATTTGAATTTAGGATACCCTATCACCATTGTATAGAAATGAGCATGGGAATCAGGCAGGCCGATCACCTCTCTAAGCGGTTCGGAAAATTTCAACGCCCGGGTGATCAGCCCGAGCCAGCAGGTACCCAGGCCGCTGGCGGTCGCCATCAGCTCAAAGTAGGACAAGGCAATGGACAGATCCACGATTCCGTTGTCATAACCAGCCGGAGCAGAGGCGACAACAAGACACGGTGCACCCTGTGTGATAGAATCGATCCCGACCTCATATGCGTCAATGAACCTTGAAAAATAGGGCGGCATCTGCTTGCCGACATCCGATGCCAGCACCGCTTTCATCCACTCGACGGTCAGGTCCGCCACTGTTTTCAATTTGGTTTTGTCCGTGTGTACTGTCCAGGTGAGCAACTGCGAATTGCCTCCGGTGGGGGCATACCGGGCCGTATCGATAAGCGCCTGCAACGTTTCTCGATCCACCGGTTTATCCTTAAATCGCCGGGTGGATCGTCTTGTCCTGAGAAACTGGGCTGCCTGCTCTTTGTTGATCATCAGCTCTTTTAAAATTTTGGGGCTGCTTTCCATGGGGATCTCTTCATGGTCGAGGGCATCATGAGGACAAACCGCCACACAATGGCCGCACCGCAGGCACGACTGGACACCCTGCGGAATCATCTGGGGGACGCTCTCCTTGTCTGCTTGTTTGATTATGGCCGCCGGGCACTCTATTACGCAAAATCCATCTCTCTTGCATCTTGTTGCATCAATTCGTATCAGCGTCATTATTTACCTCTTCAATGTGAAATGGGGTTGACCTTTTCGATATCCTACGGGCGTCGATGAAACGATTACGGCGTTGACGCTTTCATTGCTTTATTCAGCTCTTTAGCATTCAGGGGTGGCATCCTAAAATCCGGCTTGTGAATCATCGCAATGGCTTCTGACGGGCAGCCGGACGCACATACGGCGCAACCGAAGCAGCGATCGATATCGACATGGGGAAGATCTTGATCCCCCATCGAGATCGCTTCGGAGGGGCACCGTCCAACACAGGTTTCACAGGCCACGCAGGCATCAGGATCAAATTGGGGCTGAAAACCGGAATCCATGAACAGTGAGGGTTTGGGCGCCTTTAATGCCTGGGTAACCGCCGTGCAGTGCCATCGGTCGCAGTTGCAGATGAAGCCGATACCTTCCGCAATATTCTGGCTCATGTGGATCAACCCGGCCTCCTCCGAACGATCTAAAACTTCCCTGGCCTCCTGCTTGGTCACCTTGCGCGCCCCTAGTCGTTCAATGGAAAATTTGGCGGACGACCCGAACTGCATGCAGGTATCGTTCGGCATACCGTGAATGTCTTCACCTCTCAGTAGCGCAGCATGCCGGCAGTAGCATGTACCGACAGCAATGAGATCGTTCTCGTCGATGTAGGTTTGCACATGATCGTAGGTGTGAATGACATCTCTGGGATGAACCGTTTTGTCCACCGTGATGACGCGGATGGAGGAGACTTTCGGGCTCTGATCAAACGGTTTGAGTTTATTGAAAGCCATCTTATAGGCATGAATCAGCCGGGCGTTTCTCTTGTCCCGTTCAGTGACTCGCCCCGGCAAGAACTGGAACTCAAGGATACCTACCATGAAACGTGCACTTTTATAGATCACAGTGCCGTCCATATCCAAGGCAATGCAGAGTCCCTTGTTGGCCATCTCCTCAAGAGTCTGCCTGACCCACTCTACATCCCGGCCCATGATCTGTGCCATCTGATCTGCGGTCACCGACTCTTTGGGCATGGCGTTGTTGACCGTGGCCTCTTCGGGAGTAAACAGTGCTTTGGCCATTGCAAAAAATTCAGGAATATCCGCCCCGGCATATGATCCACCTCTGGATTTCATCACCTCTAACAACTCTCTGTACACATCCTTTTCCATTCTTTTCTCCTTCCGCTTCAAGACCGGCTGCCCCTCAAACCTAATACCGATCGGTATTTTAAAATTCAGAAAAAAAGGAGCGGCTCAACCCGGGCATGCTCCATGGATTCCCTATTCTCTTTTTTACGTTTCTCTTCTCAACTCGCCATTCACCAGGTGAATGATATGATCGATGTTACGGCTCAGGTGAATGGTTTTTCCGGTGGCTTTGGCCAGCATGACGCCCCCCTCTATCAGGGAGACGAATACGGAAGCAAACTGTTCAGGCCGCGTGTTTGCCTGAACCTGCTTCTCTTTGATGCCCCTGTTGATGATTTTGACGACCGCCTCCATCCAGGAGTCGAGCGCCTGGCGGACCCGCTCCTTTAACCCATCATGGACATTGTCCGAGTCTACAGCGGCATTCAGGATAGGACATCCGCCGCCGACGGAAAGCTCAGGAAAGCCGTCCAGGTACTGTCCGGCCATTGCAATGAGTTTGTCACAGGCATTGTCTTTTAACCGAACTGCCTTCTCGATCCGTTTTCTGAAAAGCGAAAAATTGTAGTCAAATGCGGCAAGCGCGATCTCATCCTTATCCTTGAAATTACCGTAAATGGCACCTTTTGTCATCTGGATCGCCTGGGCCAGCTGGGACATACTGGTCCCTGCATACCCGTGCTTGTTGAAAATGGGGGCTGCCTTTTCGATAATGAAATTTTTGGTCTCCAGTGCCTTGTTCATATCCTATCCTGCTGGTATCTGAATGGCATTCTATACCGAACGGTATATATAATTCAAGCGTATTCTTGACACATATCTCTCCAGAAGGCCGATGACAGACCAGCCACTCGACTTGCCGGCGCTTAAACCCGAAAGTTGCGTTATTTTTGTAATCGAATTGTAACTTTATTAAAGTAAAACCGCTATCTTACCGATAGGGAAAGAAGCGGAATATGATAACTGCCTAATGTTACGGAAATTGGCCCGGGCAATAGCTATCGACTGAAAGGAAACCGCACTACCGAATGCATCCTGCGTACACCATACCGATTTCCCTGAATTATAATGAAAAATGGGATAGGCGATCTATTCGCTGCCTGGAAAAGTGCCATGCCACTTGATCAAATCGTGATACAATCGGCAGGTTCGCTCTCCGTTGCCGTCCTGGCCCTGTTGATGGTCGTGCTGCAGCTCATTTTGCTGATGCGCAAGCCCCATTTTCTCCTCTACGCCTGGAGCGCGGCTATCTCCTTTTCAGCATTCATCTATGCGATTGGCATCTTCATCGAATACAACTTCCCGCCCGGTCCCATCAGTCTCATGGCTGGCAAATTGGAGTGGACTGCCATCGTGTTCCAGGTTCACTGCCTCTTTGGTTTTACCTTTGTTACCATGGGGATGGATGGCCGGCGTTACCATGCCATTGCAGCCATGATACACTGCTTCCTCCTGACACTGCTTTGGTTTACAGATAGACTTGTTTCCGATCAATTTGCCACGCGCCATTTCGCTGGAATGGCGCGTCCATTCGTCGAGCCGGCCCTCGGGCCCTGGGGGCATCTGTTTATTGTGTATGCCACCCTGGCGAGCATTGGCACAATCGCCTTCTGGATTCGACACAATGGCCTGAACCGACGCTACCATCGGCCCTATCTGATCGGTTTCGTTTTCTGGATCGGCCTTGGGATTCACGATGGATTGGCGGCATTGGGTATCGTGACCTCTCAGTATCTAATGGAGTACGGATTTTTGGTGTTTTCCATGATCGTCCTGTGGGTCGTATTCAGTAAAAATGATGAAGCCGCTTCGGAAGGAAAATATCGAATGATCACCGAACTGGCCAATGACGGTATCCTCGTGATCCAGAACGATCATGTTATTTTCAGCAATCCAGCCTGCAGCACGCTTTTAGACCGTTCAGTCGATGATATGGCGACGGACGATTTCCTCAATTTCTTGACACCGGCGGACAGAGAACCCCTGACTGCCTATTATGATGGATTGACCGATGGAAAGCGAATCCCTGACACCCTCACGCTTCAGCTGAACAGAACAAACGGGACAGAAAAAGTCGTCGAATTCAAAGCCAGCGTCGTGCAGTACAATCACCAGCCGGCCGTTCTGGCGGTGGTGCGTGACATAACCGAACGTATCCGCGAGGAGAAGGCGCTCAGGCAGAGTGAAGAAAAGGTTGCCCGGCTTAAAAAAATGGAGTCCCTCGGTTTGCTGGCCGGTGGCGTTGCCCACGACCTGAACAACGTCCTTTCCGGCATCGTCAGCTATCCCGACCTGCTGCTGATGGAACTTCCGGGAGAGAGCCCCCTCCGTCAACCCGTCCACACAATGAAGAAGTCAGGACTGCGGGCCGCGGCCATCGTTCAAGATCTGCTTACCATTGCAAGGGGCGTTGCCGTGGAGAAGCAACCGTTGAGCCTGAACACAGCCGTTCAGAACTTCATGCTGTCTGCGGAATACCAAAATCTCCAAAAATTTCACCCCGACGTCTCCTTTAATATCAAAATGGATCGCCAGCTGTTGAACATCAACGGCTCACCCATCCACATCGATAAGGTGGTCATGAATCTTGCGTCCAACGCCGCCGAAGCCATCGAAGGCAGCGGTGAGGTGATCGTATCCACCATGAACCGTTACGTGGACCAACCACTGAAAAAGTATGAGGACGTGAAGCCTGGTGAGTATGCTGTATTGTGCGTCAAAGACAACGGGCCGGGCATATCCCCCGATGATATGAAGCGGATTTTTGAACCCTTCTATACCAAAAAGGTAATGGGCAGAAGCGGTACCGGTCTCGGCTTGTCGGTGGTGTGGAACGTGATGCAGGATCACGAAGGCTATATCGACATCACCAGCGACAGCAACGGCACCTCCTTCGAACTCTACTTCCCCATCACCCGAGAGACGGTCATTGACCTGAACGACACCATCGACATAGAGACGATCTGTGGCGATGGGGAAGAGATCCTGGTTGTTGATGACGTAAAGAGCCAACGGGAGATCACCAGCCGAATGTTGAAAAAATGGGGGTATACCACCCATACGGTAGCAAGTGGAGAAGCGGCTATCGAGTTTGTGAAAAACCAACCGGTGGCATTGATTCTGCTCGACATGATCATGGATCCAGGTATGGATGGCCTGGAAACCTATCGGCGGATTAAAGCGAGCCGACCGGACCAGAAGGCGATTCTGCTTAGTGGATTTGCTCAAACCGATCAGGTTAAAGAGGCCTTGTCGCTGGGTGCCGGACGCTTCATGAAAAAACCGGTTCTTTTTGGGGCCCTGGCAAAGGCGGTCAAGGAAGAATTAACTAGCAGCAACTGCCACCTTCCAAATTGAAGCCCCGCCGGGATGCTCCCCCTCCTTATGGTAAAGGACTCAGAGACACCGCAGCCAAGGCGCCACTCTTTTTTTTGGTCAAATCGTGATTAGAGTCCCTGAATCGGTCGCCAGTGCCCATCGATATTCAATTGGGCCCTGCCGACGCAAACGGTCCGGTTTCATGCTCCCCGCCATTGCTAGGCAGGGCTGAAAGGTCATCCCATGAACATCGTCTATCTATCCCCACAATTTCCGCCCCACTATTATCAATTTTGCCGTCAGCTCAAGCTCGCCGGCGCCAACGTGCTCGGGCTTGCCGATACCCCTTACGATCAGTTGGCCCAGGAGGTGCGCGACGCCCTGACCGAGTACTACCGCGTCGACGACATGCACAACTACGATGCCTTGGTAAGAGCCTGCGGCTACTTCACCCACAGGTACGGCAAGATCGACCGGTTTGATTCGCTCAACGAGTACTGGCTCGATACCGAAGCGCACATCCGTGACGACTTCAACATATTCGGCGTCCGCAGCGACACCATCGGGTTCATCCGCAGAAAATCGCTGATGAAAGAGAAATTCCGCGAAGCCGGCGTGCCGGTGGCACCGGGAGCGGTGGTGCACACCCTGGCAGAGGCCGCGGCCGTCATCGCCGAGGCCGGCTACCCGGTGGTGGCCAAACCCGATGCCGGCGTGGGCGCCCTGGACACCCATCGGCTGGAAGATGAAGCCGCCCTGGCCGCCTTTTTCGAAAACAAACCGGCGGTGGACTACATCATCGAGGGCTTTGTCCATGGCGCCATCTTCTCTTTCGACGGGCTCACCGACCGCAATGGCCATCCGGTCTTTTACACGGCCCACAACTACAGCCAGGGCATCATGGAGACGGTCAACGAAGCTCGCCACATCAGCTACTGCTCGTTAAGGGAAATCCCCGTGGAGCTCGAAGCCATCGGCCGGCGATGCCTCGAGGCCTTCGATGTGCGTGAACGCTTCTTTCACATCGAATTCTTTAGAACCGACGCTGGGCAGTACGTGGGCCTGGAGGTCAACATGCGGCCGCCGGGCGGCTACACCACCGACATGTTCAACTATGCCAACGACATCGACATCTACCGCGCCTGGGCCCAACTGCTGGTCACAGGCAAAACGGACCTGACCTATTCGCGCAAGTACCACTGCTGCTATGCCAGCCGGAAGAACAGCATCCCCTACCGCCACAGCCACGACGAGATCATGGCGCGCTACGGCCACAACATGGTGCAGGTGGTCAGCGTGCCCGGCGTGTTCGGCAGCGCACTGGGCGACATCGGATACATCTTCCGGTCCCCGGAGTTGAAGGCCATCAGGGAAGTGACGGCATATATTCACGAAACCGCAGCATGATGAAACCGGACGGACCAGCCATGAGGAGCGCTTCTTATCTCGATGGCATGGACGTGATCGCCTTAACCCGCCCTCAGCAAACTTTGAGGCCACGATTGAAAAGCAAATGAGGAAAATGAGATGCACATAGAAGAACACACCTGGCAAAGCCCATCCCTGAACCGCCAGATGGCGCTCAAAGTCTACGGCCACTGGGGCGACCCCTATATCGTATTTCCCTGCTCCCGGGGGCGCTACTTCGACTATGAGGGACTGGGCATGATCGATGCCATCGCCGGTTTCATCGATGGCGGCCGGATCAAGCTCTTCTGCGTGGACAGCATCGATGCCGAATCCTGGTACGATTTCAGCATCCCACCGGCCCAACGCAACCAGCGCCACGAGGATTACGACCGCTATGTCACCGATGAGGTGGTGCCCTTTATCCGCGACCACTGCCACCAAAACGATGTGCGGCCCATGACCACCGGCTGCAGCATGGGCGGTTTCCACGCCGTCAACTTCTTCTTCAAGCACCCCAACCTGTTCCAGGGCACCATCGCCCTGAGCGGCCTCTACCGCCTAAACCGGCCCGAGTTCGGCCTGGGCGGCGACGAATTGAAAGATGTCTATTTCAACTCGCCCCTCACCTACCTGGCCGGCCTCTCCGATCCACAGCGATTGGCCACGATCAGACAGCGCAACATCATCGTCTGCGCCGGCCAGGGCGCCTGGGACGAAGAGGCCCTGGAAGACACCCGCTACCTGGAAGCCATCTGCCGGGAAAAGAACATCCCCGCCTGGATCGACATCTGGGGCCACGACGTCAACCACGACTGGCCATGGTGGTACAAACAGATGAACTATTTCCTGGGAAGTATCTACCACTGATATGATCGAAAGGTAATTTTTGGTGAGGTTTGCGCTTAACGCGTTGATATTTAGCCAGTAAGCGCCCAATGTCATTCGCTTGCGGCTTTGCACCTGCCTCTCGAGGCGGGCATAAAGCCCGCCCCTATACGGGTCGTGTATGGTAACAAAATGTATTTCTACTCACATTTCGTAGGGGCGGGCTTCATGCCCGCCCGTTACATCCGCTTAAGTGAATGACATTGAATAAGTTCCATAATATCTGCCGACTTGACCGAACCCTTCAACTAGTGTGAATATCAAAGCCACTCGAGGTCGCCCGCAACAGATGGAAAGGCAGAATAGATGACCGACAAAGATACCCGAACCACAGGCCCCCATACTTTTCAGATGCCGGCATGGATCAGCTGCGCCCCCTTCGAACGGTTGCTCAACATGGAGATCGTCCAAGCCGTCGAGGGTCGGGCGGTCTTGCGCATGCCATTTTTGATCGACTACGCCCAGGGCGCGGGACTGATGCACGGTGGCGCACTGGTGAGTCTTGCGGATACCGCGGTGGCCATGGCCATCAAAAGCATCATCGCCCCCGGGTCTCTTTTTGCGACCATCACTCTGGACACGAAGTTTCTGCTGCCCGTGAAACAGGGCATGGTGACCGCCACGGCCACCGTTAAGAAAGATGGCGACAGAACCCTCACCGGAACAGCAACAGTATATAACGAAGCGCAGCGGGCGGTCATGGAATTTCATTCAACCTTCAAGATCGCGCGTGACACGAAGATTCGAGGCGTAATTTTCCAACCGCCATCGTTCGATTCAAACAGCTGAACGACCACCTCAAACCTTTTGGCGACAATGCTGACATAAAACGAAAAAGAGAGAAAACGATCAATACGCGCCCTCCCACGATCACGCTGCGTATTATCGAACCCGGTTCTCTATGAATCTTCATAGAGAACCGGATTATCGAGTTCGGACGCCGTGTTGTTCGTATCAGCCATCTGCCAATTTATTCCGCAAGAGCCGTCCCCGTCGTATCAATCGACTGGGATAGTGCACCAATTTTAATATTGACAAAGCTTTCAAGGGCTTTCTACTATTTAAAGAATGTTCGACGGTCCTTTTATGGGGTCCCATAGCCAAAGTTACGTTTCGTTATCAATATGTTCTTGAAGAATTTCTAGCAGATCGCCTTCTGAATCGTTCACACCCGTGAAGATTTTGGCCCGCTGAGCATTGACCCGTCCCAAGTCCAGTTCCAGCTCAAGATCCGACAGGCAGCAACTTGCCAATGTCATCGGCGATGACCCTCCGAAGCAGATGACTCCGGCACCCGTGTTGTCAGTACATGGAACAGTCAAAAGCCGGAGGGCTGCAGGACGCTCGAAGTAAATTGATGCAGTGGCCGTTTCTCCCTCCATTCGCTTTTCAAACCGAAACGCAACAGGAAAGGGGGACTACATGAAAGGACGATCCGCACTGGTTTTCGCATCGTTGATCACGTTCATGCTTTTTTTGTTAGGGAGTCATGGGGGCCAAAGCTGCTTTGCGGGGGAGCTCACCCTTTTAGGGCCCCAACGGTGCGAGCGAACCACGAAAAGGCCCATGAGTTACACTTTTCGTTTCTCATCCCTGGCCGAACAGGAGGGGCATGTACTGGGCACCCTGCTCATCTGGAATGGTGCGCCGAACTGGAAGCATCAGGTGACCAGCGCCACCATTTGGATCAACGGCAAAAAGGTGGTCGGCCCCAAAAATTTTCGTAAACATGTCGATGTCCTGCAGGTCCCGCTCGCCAACCTAAAATCGCGGAATAAGATGAAGGTGGTGGTGAGGGGCAAGCCCGGAAGTTACCTGACGCTGCAAGTTTCCGAAACCGGCCCGAAAGGCCCCTTGTTTTCAGGGCCCCACCAGTATCCGTTCGTTTGTCGAACCGAACAGTCAAACCTGGGGCAGCCGCTGATCGACAACTACAGTGGCGACGGCATCCCGGTTTTCGAGGAGGATGCCGACGGCAAAACCGATGACATTGCAGGATACTGCAAAGATTGCAGCACAGTGACCCGGGTCGACTACTACTATCAATCGACAGATGGAAACTTCAAAGCGCTGGAACGGTTCGCCCCATATCCCGAGGATCTGGCCTTTACGACCACCAACATGGGATCCAGCGTTCCATACATTGTCCGTCTGGAGAGGGGGACCATCAACCGCTTCATATACGGCATCGCCATTCTCGACCCTTGGGACGGAGATGGCCGTCCGATCACTGCCTGGAATGGCAAACTGTTTTTTCGGTTCGATGGCGGCGTCGCCATCGGCCATGACCAGGGCAGGTTGAGCATGGGCGACCCCTTGTACAATGAAGGACTCAAACGGGGCTACGCCATCGCTTACAGCACCGGCAATCGCACCGGCGTCCACTACAACCTGGAGCTGGCCGGCGAAACCGCCATAATGGTAAAGAAGCATTTTGTACGCCGGTTCGGAAAGCCGGAATTCACCATGAGTATCGGCGGTTCGGGCGGCGCCATCCAGCAGTATGCCTTTGCCCAGAACCACCCGGGTCTTCTGGACGGCATCATCCCCCAGCGGTCGTACTCGGACATGATCACCCAGAGCATCTACGTCGGCGACTGCATGCTCATGGAGTTTTACTTCGACGTCATCGCCCCCTCTCAGGGTGACTATATGTTCGGCGGATTCGCGGTCAATCCTTTAGATGGCACCATCATGTATATAGGCTCTCCTGCAAACAGATCGCTGCTGGAAGGGCTGAGCACCAGCGATGTCGAGGAGCATCCCATTTATGGGGGGCCCGGCAGCACCGAGTGCGTCAATGGCTGGCTGGGATTGACGCCGTTGGTGATGAACCCGCTGTTTACGGATGTCAGCGGATTGGAACAGTTCTCCGACGAGGTGGTCCTGGATGTGAAATGGACGCACTGGGATGATCTGAAGAACATTTACGGCACCGATAAATATGGCTATGCTCCCAGCACATGGGACAATGTCGGCGTTCAGTACGGGTTGCAGGCACTGGTGGAGGGAACGATTTCCCTGCAGCAGTTTCTGGACATCAACGCGCAAATCGGCGGCTGGAAAAAGCCCGCAGATATGGTCCCCGAAGGGTACCCCTTTTCGCTATGGAATGAAATCCAGCACCTGGTCGGCCCGGAACCGGATCCGGCCGATTTCGATCCCTGGAGC
Organism: uncultured Desulfatitalea sp.; assembly: GCA_963668675.2. GTDB lineage: Bacteria > Desulfobacterota > Desulfobacteria > Desulfobacterales > Desulfosarcinaceae > Desulfatitalea. The sequence goes on from CAXXMB010000002.1 coordinate 403,687, forward strand.
ATCCGCAACGCCACGTTCACACCCTACGGCATCGCCCCGAGAACGAGCGGCGATATAAAGGCGATGAAGGCCGCGTATGAATCGGGCCATGTCTTTATCGGCCGCATCGATGTTCCCGTTCTCGATATCCGCGACTACCTCGATCCGGTGCTCGATATGCATCATGCCCAGCAATCCTTTGCCACACGCCAGCGGATCATCGATTACATGGGCGATGCCGGCAACCAGGTGATCTGGATGAAAGATCGTGACTCCGCGTTCGACGCCAGCAGTGCGGCCATCGATGTAATGGATGCCTGGCTGACCAACATCAAGAACAACCCGGAACTTGACCTTGAAGCAAACAAACCTGCGGCAGCCGTGGACAAGTGCTATTTAGCCGATGAAACGGTATACGAAGGCCCGGACGTCTGGGACGGCATTATCGATGACAATGCCAACGGCGCTTGCACCGAGGCCTTTCACATGTATTCCACATCACGCATCGTCGCTGGCGGCGATATCAAGGGAGACATTTTCAAATGCCACCTCATCCCCGTACAAGAAGCAATTGCTCATGGTTACTACGGCGACATAGAGATAGATGCCGCAACCCAAGCCCTTCTGGAAACGATCTTCCCGGATGGCGTGTGCGACTATACCCAGGGCGATGTGGGGCGCCCGGAAGGCATGTAAAACACAGCACGGAAAAATTGAGATAGGCGCCGTCAGATCTGCTTGGCTCTCGCAAGGCCTTGACAGAAATCCTGAAAAAGAGAGGGGAACAGCAAGATATGGATGCTGTTCCCCTCTTTGAAATGATTCAATGCCTGCTGAATTCAGTTGAACCGACCCGCCGCTGCCCTCCCCGACCCCGCAAATCCCCCCGGCGATAAACCGTCATCACCAAACGGCCGAATCCGTTCCGCAATGCGGCCACTCTCCACGAGCTCGGCCAGCTCATCGGCCAATTGCCGGCTTTTGCGGGAAACCGTCTGCCAGTAACCGATGCGGCCATCGTCGTCCCCGAAGAATTGCCAAAAATCGTTCCGGTCGGGGATTTTCCCGAACGGCAGATCGGCCACGAACGCCCGGGAGGGAGAGACCATGAGCACATGGGCCATGTGGTCGGGGTGCGGCTTGCGCCAGGTCAACCGTTTATCGAACCAACCTGGGATGATGCGATCCGTGTAGTGGGGAAAAAGCACAAGGCCGTCGCCCTTGAGGCCGAACGGGATATCCAGGTGATAGTCGACGATGCCCCCGTCCCGATAGGCTCCCTTCTCGGCGCCGGGGATATCGCTCACCCGATTCATGACCAGGGGAATGGATCCCGAGGCCAGCAGGGCCTGGCGGAAATTGTCGCCGGTCAACTTGACCCGTCGGGGGGAGAATCCATCTCCCTTTTGGAAAGGCGGAGCACTACGTGAATCGGAAAAGAGGGTCTGCTGAAAAAAGAGGGACAGGAGCCGCCGCCGGCAAAGATTGGCCAGGGCCGCGCCGGCCAGCCCCGCCGCCAGGGGGAGTTTGGCGTCGGAAGCCAGCAGCCCGTTGCAGCGCACGCTAAACAGATTGAGCCGCAAAAAGGGGTGGGCCAGGATCTCCCGGATGCCGTCATCGTCCAGAAAATCGTCCATGATCTTTTGGCTTTCCCGGCTGACTTCTCCGGCTGTGGGCTTGGATTCATAGCGCTGATGGGTGTAGGCGGCTTCAAATCGATCCAGGGCCTCCAGAGGCTGCCGGCGGGAGAGGGCCGCGAATCGCCATGCACCGATGGAAGAGCCCACCAGAAACAATGGGGCGGTGCGATCCGGAAACCAGGAGCCGAAGATCATGCGGTCCAGGCCGCTGAGCACCAGCCATTTGGGGCCGCCGGCGGCACCGGCGACCACCCGGATATCCTGGGGTCTGAGTCCCCGTTCCTGTATGATGCGCATGGCGGCGGGGCCGGCCTGGAGGGTCAGTGCTGAGTGTGTCGGCATTTCGGAAGACTCCTGAAATAAGGCAATCGATCGTTTAACGTTTCCAGAAGTCCTACCTTATTTTCACCATGAAGAAAAGAAGAACACTGAGAAGAAAATCAGGCTTTTTCGGCAATCCGCCAAGCTCAAGTACCAGAAAAATATGTAAGATTGCCCTGTCTCGGCAATTTGATCCTTCAACCAAACAGTTATGGCTCACCGAATATGTCCCCCGTTGAAAAAGAAGGGGGCAGCCGGGTACCTGAATAGGGTTTTCGAAGGTATTGACCCGGCCATAAGAGAGACCCACCTCCGTCATCCCGGCCTTGATCCGGGTTCTACTGAAAGCCTGGATACCAGTTTTCGCAGGAATGACGATTCTAAGTGTATTCAGTTGCGGGGTGAATCACCATCACACCCGCAGTTCTCCCTGAAGGCGCACCTGATCCTCGATGACGAAGGGCATTTCGCCGGAGTTGATCAGAGCGACGCGTCCCTCCAGTTTGACATTGCTGCCGAAGTTGAAATCGCCCTTGACCTGCAGGGAGTTGCAGCCGACCAGCGAGGGAGGTCCAAAGGGAAAACGGCTTTCGAAGTCGTCGATGCGTTTGTAATACCCCATGTCCAGATCGATACTCAGCTTGTCCATGTGGCACTCCGGGTTGGGTACCACGTGATACTGATCGGTCAGGGTGTAGCAATCGGAACGCACCGCCAGCAGGTCGTTGGTGCTCTTGACCGGGGCAAAGCGGGTGCGCGGCACCCGGATGGCTCCGGCCTGGGGAAATACCGAGATGGCCGAACCCATGGCCGTTTCGATCTGAATGACGGGGGTCGAACCGGAATGACGGGGGTCGATGCTCTTTTTGTTCTTAATCATCGGCAGGGGCAACATGCCCTCGCTGCGTGCCATCACCCGCTTCAGCGTCGGCAGGTGCAGCCAGATGTTGTTGGTGTTGAAGTAGCGGTGACGTTTGATGTCCTGGAAGGCCTGCATGTCCTCGTCGGCGCACTGGGCCACCTCGCGCAACAGATAGCAGCCCGACTTGTTCTGGGCCAGGTGACCGCCCTTTTTATCCTGGGGAGTGCGATCTGCCACTTCCATCATGAATGCGAGCCTTTTTTTCACGAAGTAACCTAGTATGGCCGGATCGACCACCGCGCCCAAGTTGTCTGCATTGGAGATAAAGGCGTACTCATATCTGGCAGCCAAAAGCCGGTCGAGGATGTTGCTGGTGACCAGTGCCGCGTAGATATCTCCGTGACCAGGCGGGCACCATTCCAGGTGCGGGTTCTCCGGCCAGGTGGCCAGGCTCAGGTCCTCGGCATTCACCTTTGGGATTTTGTGCTGCAAAAAATCGTTGGGGATGTCGCTTCGCAACTCAGGGTACTGTTCGAGCACCGCCATGGTGTCCGCATGGGTCGAAAAGCTGTTCATGAAAAGCACCGGCATGCGTTCGTTCAGGAAGCTCGCCTGGCGCACGATGATATCCATAAAGGAGAGCGAAGACTTGACCCGCAACAGCGACTTAGCCCCCTTCATGCCCATGCTCGTTCCCAACCCCCCGTTTAGCTTGATGATGGCTGTGCGGGGAATATGCTGCTCCCCGATGCCGGTGTACTTCGACGGCAGCGCCTCGGCAGCGTCCATGTCGGTCACAGGAACGATGTCGCTCTCAGAAATCAGACCGGTATCGCCGTCCCACAATTTGCGATAGTAGCGGCAGAAGCTAGCGATCACCACTTCCGGAAGTTGCTCTCTGCGCATGTGACGCACGAACGAATTGATCCGTTTGCTGTACAACGACATGGCATATTCTCCTTTTTTAAGTCTTCTTTGGGAGTTTCTAATCATTGTCATTAACTTAAGGCTCTTCAGCTACCGATCCGGGCGGGCATAAAGCCCGCCCCTACACGGTTCGTGTATGGAAACAGAATGTGTTTCTACTCAAACGTCGTAGGGGCGGGCTTTATGCCCGCCCGTTACATCCGCTTAAGTTGATGACATTGAGTATCTAATCAAGAGTTGTGCCAACACTGTTTTGAGGCGAGAATAGCATTCAAAGCAGGGGGTGCCTATGGCCCCGGTGCAGCGGTGCGAAGTATGGTGTGGGAAGCCGTTTGGCACTCTTTCGGTGGAATTGAGGAGGAGCCTACCAAAGCGTCAATTCGATACTTTTTTGTCATTTGTTGTATTCAGTACTACATTTTTGTAAATTTTTATACCATATGGGCGGCAGCATAAAACCATGGACTTCCCTGTTGTTTCCTGCCAAAACACCACCTAAAATTTTAATTGGATCGGTGAGCGTATATGGCTATGAATGCAAAAAACAGGGGGCCGGGTTTCATTGAATTTATTCTGCTGATGGCGGCACTCATGTCTATGACGGCGCTATCCATCGACACCATGCTTCCGGCGTTGCCGGACATCGGCAAAGATCTTGGGGTGGCGCACGCCAATGACGTTCAACTCGTCATTTCAACACTCATTCTGGGCTTGAGCCTGGGACAGCTTGCTTTCGGTCCTCTATCGGACAGTGCGGGACGCAAACCGGCGCTCATCGCCGGTGCGCTCCTTTTTATCGTCGGCTGTGTGTTGTGTCTGATCAGCAACCGATTTGGGGTCATGCTGATCGGGCGGGTGATCCAGGGCATCGGCGTAGCCGGGCCGCGCTCGGTGGTGGTGGCGTTGATCCGGGACCGCTTCGAAGGACGCACCATGGCCAAAGCGATGTCGAGTATCATGTCGATCTTTATCGTGATCCCGGCCATTGCACCCTCATTTGGACAGGGAATTCTGATGGTGGCCGACTGGCGCTCGATCTTCGGCACGCTCCTGGGCATGGCGGTGCTGGTCACGGTCTGGTTTGGTTGGCGACAGCCGGAAACATTGATGCCCGCCGATCGGATCCCCTTTTCCGCCAAACGCATTGCCCGGGCGTTCGGGGAGGTGTGCCGTAACCGGGTGGCGCTGGGCTACACCCTGGTGGCCGGGCTGATCATGGGTTCGTTTTTCGCCTACCTCAACTCCGCTCAGCAGATTTTTCAGGAGATATACAGGCTTGGGAACCGTTTTCCGATCTATTTCGGCGTACTGGCCCTTTCGCTGGGGTGCGCCTCTTTTCTCAACGCACGCATCGTCATGCGCTTTGGCACACGTAAAATTACGCGGGGGGCACTAAAGACACTGGTCGTGCTTTCGATGGTCCACCTGGCGGTGCTTTACTGGACTGGTGGTTACTCGCCATTGTGGGTGATGATGCTCTGCCTGATGGTGACCTTTTTCTGTATTGGCTTTCTGTTCGGCAACCTCAATGCCATTGCCATGAAGCCCATGGGGCACATTGCCGGAACCGCGTCGGCCGTGGTGGGATCGCTCTCCGCCTTTATGGCTGTGCCCTTGGCCGCGTTCATCGGCAGATGCTACAACGGAACCATACTGCCGATGATCGGCGGGTTTGCCGTTCTGAGCCTGCTGTCACTGATCGTTATCCATTGGGCGGACAAATCAAAAACGTGAGTTGACGCGTCAACTGACCACCTGCAGCGAATAATTATTCTATCTTCACCGTTTCTTTATACGATCTTTATCAACAGGGGTTATCCTGCAGCTCCTGCCACGTAGGGGCAGCAAGAGCACCGGGTTGACACCCGGCACGGGCGTCTCAATCTTTTAGAGACCGGTGCTGCAGAAAGGGGTAGCCATGAACCATTTTGCGCTTTTGATTCTCGTTCCTTTGGCCTTGTTGAACGCCACCACAGCGGGAAAGGCAGAGACACTAAAAATGAGCGGCGGCCCGACGTGTGCCTTGCCACAAAAGGAGAGTGCCATGCTAGTGAATGACGTTATAACCACCGAGGATGCGACCATACCGCCCATCGACCGGGCGGCCCCCGATACATTCGAAACCGCTGCCTTCGGCCTGGGCTGATTCTGGGGTGTTGAAGCCCAGTTCGGGCTGATCGATGGCATCATCCGCACCCGTGTAGGCTACGCCGGCGGCACCACCCCCAGCCCCGATTATGGCCACATTGGCGATCACACCGAGACCGTGCAGGTCGACTATGATCCGAAGCGCATCTCCTATGCGGAGCTTCTGGCCATCTTCTGGAAAAGTCATAACCCCACCAGCCGAACATGGCTGCGTCAGTATCGTAATGCGGTTTTTTATCACGATGACGATCAGCGTCGTCAGGCATTGGAGAGCAAGGCGGCACTGGAAGAAAAACTCGGGGAAAAAGTACACAGTGAAATCGTTCCTTTGAAAAGCTTCACCTGGGCCGAGGCGTACCACCAGAAATACCTGCTGAAATCCAAACACGAACTGGTACGCGAGATGAAGCGGATCTATCCGCATCAAAGGAATTTCGACAACTCCACCGCCGTGGCAAGACTCAATGGCTACGCGGGCGGCAACGGCAGCCGTCGACAGCTCAGCAGGGAAATCGATCAACTTGGTTTGAACGAACGGGGCCAAGAACGCCTGATGCACCTGGTCCGCCCTTGAGAGTGCTGCCCCAGTGCCTTCAGCAGCAATTATCTTACTTCAATTCGACGACTTAAGTTGATATCGCCCAGGTATTCATAAGCGAGACAAAAGGAGCTGCTATGCAAGACAAACAAACCATCGGATTCATCGGAACCGGAATGCTCGGCGCCCCCATGGTCGAAAACCTGTTGACCGACGGCTTCCAGCTGCGGATCTACAACCGCGACAAGGGCAAGTGCGCATCGCTGATCAGCGCCGGTGCCCTGGCGGTTGAACAGCCCTGGGAGGTGGCCGAACCGGCCGGCCTGGTGCTCAGCTGCGTCTCCGACGACCCGGCCCTCGAAGCAGTGGTGGGACCGGAGGCAGAGTTGGCTCAGCGTCTGGGCTCGGGCGGCGTCCATGTCTCCATGAGCACCATCCTGCCGCGCACGGCCACGCGACTTGCTTTACAGCAAAACGGCTTTAACGGATATTATGTGGCCGCACCGGTCATGGGTCGACCCGATGCCGTGCGGGCACGCAAACAAACGTACTTCGTCGCCGGCCGGCCCGAGGGAAAGGCGCGCGCAGTTCCCGTGCTGGAGCGCCTCGGCCTGCGCGTCTACGACTTCGGCGAAGAGCCGGCCCAGGCCAATGTGGCCAAACTGGGCGCCAACTTTCTCATCGCCGCCGCCATCGAAAGCATGGCCGAAGCCGCCACCTTCGTGAGCAAAAACGGAGGTGATCCCAACATCATGATGAACGCCCTGGCCCAGACGATCTTTGCCTGCCCGGTCTACCAGAATTACGGACGCCAGATCCTGGAAGGGAAGTTTAGCCCGCCCCTCTTCAAACTCCCCCTGGGCCTCAAAGATGTCCGTCTGATCAAGACCACCGCCGCCGAAGCGACCGTCCCCATGCGATTTGGCGAAGTGCTTGAGAGCCGTTTCCTGTCCGCCATGGCCCACGGCCGCAGCGAACAGGACTGGACCGCCATCGCCGCCGAAGTGCGCGCCGAAGCAGGCTTGGCGTGATGGCATCGCCATCGGGTGATCTTCAGCCCTTGACCTTACGTGCTTCGCTCTATAACAAAGGTGTTTTACTTGGGCCCGAGCCCATAAGCTGAAGTACAGGTGGGAGGAACGCGATGCCGGAAACCGCTTCAAAAATAAGGATCCAGGGCGCACAGGCCCCGATTACAGTCATTGGCTGCGGCGCCCGGTGGATCGTTGTGGAGAAGCCCTGCGGCATAAGCATCCACAACGATCCGGGCAGTGACCTCTGCTCCCTGGTCCTGGCCGCTTTGCACAGTGGGCGCCTGACCGGGCCAAGTCGTGAAATCAGCGCCCTGCATGCCGCCCATCGCCTTGACAGGGACACCAGCGGCATCGTGCTCCTGGCAGGCGATTCCGAAACTTTGGCCTTCTTCGGCCGACAGTTCACCGAAAAAGCTGTCAGCAAAAGGTACCTGGCTGTGGTCCATGGCTGCATTGAGGTGGTGGCTGCAAACGAGGAGTGGACAGACTGGACCTGGCCCCTGACCAGAGCGGCCGCCGGACGAAATGACCCCATGGGAAGAGGCGATCGGATGCCCTGCGACACACGCGTCCGACTCATGTCCCACAGCTCGCACTACTCCCTGATCGAGTGCGAACCGCTCACCGGCCGCAAACACCAGATACGAAGGCATGCCAAATTGGCAGGTCATCCGGTCGTGGGAGACCGCCGCTACGGGTCGGCCCGATCACTGGCCTATCTGCGCCAGCACCACAATTTCCAGCGGCTCGGGCTCCATGCCCATGCCCTGGCCATCCGCCTTCCAGGCGAAGACAAAATCACCGCTTTTGAATCCAACGGACTGCCCGAACAACTGCGTCAGCTGTTTGAATCGGATCGATGATAGGGAAAAAACGAGAAAATCTCTAAACCTCAAGCAACGGTTGTCTTCGGAGATGGCTTCAAATAACCTTCAATACATTGATCACTTGACACCCCCCCCTTGCCGGGCCTAATTTGCCCGCAAGAGAAATCACCTTTTTCCAGACACTGAACCCATTTACCCATGCAGCTTGGGGCCCGAACCGATGCCCCAGGCGCCAATCAGAGGTTTCGACATGAGAAAAATCACCATAGGCCCCCAAACCCTCATCTATCCCATGCCCGCGTTTCTCATCGGGGCCAACGTGGCCGGCAAGGCCAACTTCATGACCGCCGCCTGGAGCGGCATCGCCAACAGCAACCCGCCAATGGTCACCGTGGCCTTTCAGCACCACCGCCACACCTACAAGGGCGTAAAAGAGAACGGCACCTTCTCCATCAACGTGCCCACCGAAGAGCAGGTCAAAGAGACCGACTACTGCGGCATCGTCTCGGGCACTAAACAGGACAAAACCGGCGACTGCGGCTTCACCGTATTCTACGGCCAATTGAAAACCGCTCCCCTCATCGAACAGTGCCCGGTCAACCTGGAGTGCAAAGTGGTCCACATCCTCAACCTGGGCAGCCACGCCCTGGTCGTGGGCCAGATCGAAGAGACCCACATCTCCGAGAGCTGTGCCACCGACGGGCTGCCCGACGCCGAAAAGGTCAAGCCGATCATTTACAGCGCCGGCGCAAAAAAGCAGTATCACGGTTTGGGTCAGCCGTTGGCCAAAGCGTTCAGCGTGGGCAAGGATCTCAAGTAGTGTCTCCAAGGCAATCCATTTTACGGCATGCATCGCCCCTCAGTTCGTTGACCTGAAAAAACTGAATTGATCCATTTGAAAAAGCAGGAGAAAAACCAATGTCAAAAGCAAGAGACACCCAAAAGTCGGATAAGAAAAAACCCCAGAAAACAGCCAAGGAGAAGAAACAGGAAAAGCGGGAGAAAAAGAAAAAATAGCGGGTTATTAACCCGGCAATTAATTAGGGCTTCCTGAATAATCCGTGACCCCAACGTTGCTCTGTGCCCAATGCCCGATTAGATACACGTAGTCGCAAATTTGTCCGATCTTAACTGTATCTGCGGGCTTTGAATGCGACTGTTATCGTCAAAACTGAACCTATGGAGAAGTAAAAGGAAACAAAAAAGAAGGCTATTGAGCCACTTCTCTAAATTCATCACCAAAAATACTACAGCTATGGCAGTCTCAGATGTGCTGTCCAGCTTGCTCATGATCTTTGACAAACTGAATCGACGCTTTCCCTGTCCAAATTTTCCTTCAATGGGGATACGATCAAGTTCATCCTGCCGGGCCTGCTTCTGTATCGCTTTGCGGACTTCGGTATCGGAAGGTGGCCGCCCCAGTGCAGGGCCGGATAACCGGATGCCGTGCTTTTTACAGAACTTGATGTTGTCCCTGTTGCGATAGATCTTGTCGGCATGAATTGAGGCGGGATAACAACCAAAGCGGTCTTTGTATGCTTGCGCCTGTTTGATTAAATCAGCCGACTCGTTATATGCATCCCAGTTCAATCGGTCCAAAAAGCAGTATCCGTCAACCGCGCTGACTGATATCTTGGCTCCAAATTCCGTAGCAGCTCCTGCCTTGCCACGTTTAATGGGCCGAACATGCGGTTGGTAGATGTTGACAATACGATCATCGATTCTTTTGACCTTCTGATCATACATCCACTTTTGCTGGCGATACACTTCATTGATGACCAACAACAGCTTGTACATGCGCTTTTTAAGCATCAACAACGATGAAATCTGCGATAACTTGTCGATCGTTTTAAGATTACGCCTCAGATAGCCCAGTTGTTGACGTATGGCCTTGCGCATTTTGCTCTTCGGCACCTTCTTGCTTTTTGCAATGGCAAGAAACTGTTTTCGTGCTTTTTTGCGATAGGTGCGCGGTTTTTTAAGTTTGCCTCTGTGGGGTCGGTGCAAAACATCAATAATTTTTTCGCTTTTTTCTCTGGCCTCATTGAGTATTTTCAGATCGGTAGGGAAAGTAATGTCGGCCGGTGTGCAGGTCGCATCAATCAACAATTTACCACTGTTTGGCTTTTTCCCATCAGCGCCACCGCCACTGTTGTCTTTACCGTCATCTTTCGCATTTTTTTTGACCGATCTTGCTTTGTGATTCACAGTTTCGATGATCTGGCAAATGGCTTTCTTGCCGAAACGCTTTCTAAAATGAACAAACATTGTGGAGTGAAATGGTTCTTCATCACGATAGTCCGTAAAGCCTAAAAAGTATTGCAGGTAAGGGTTTTCGCGAATCTGCTCGACGGTCTCTTCATCTGAGGTGCCAAGCTTTTCCTTTATGATCAACGCACCCAATGCAATACGTACCGACATCGCCGGTGGCCCTAATCCGGAACCTGACAGCTTCTTTGCATAGGCCTCTTCAAATTCTTCCCAGGGAATAAATTTGGCCAGTTTTACCCATCGATTATCACTTCGTAATTTTCCATCAAAAGGAAGGTTGAAATTTTCAAATTCCAGTTGCTTCAGATTGTGTTTGTACATGGTTTTCCCGGGCAAAAAGTGCAAGGTTATTTGTGGTTTTCGGTGAGTTCTCGATCACTTTTTGTCCTGTTTATAACATATTTTTGTTGCGTTTACAATACCTTACACTTAATTCAGGAAGCCCTAATTACCTTAGCAATCGTCATTCCGGACTTGATCCGGAATGACAAAGGTTGGCCTATTTAATTGCCGGTTTAATAATGATGGCGCGACATTTACTGTTTTGAGAAGTGTTCGGCGCTTTGATCTGCCCTTAATGCTTCTCTGGACGCTCGGTCCACAAGCGAAAAAAGCTGATCAACCGAATTTTTTTGATTCGACGGCAAGTGCCCGCGCATCTTTACAAAAACACAGTTCAGCCGATCCATTACGCGATAAAACTCTTGATACAGCAGATAATGATTGATTCGCCGGTTTCTCTTCGAGTGATAACCGCTCTCTTCATGCCGCACTCGCCTCTTCTTCAACGTCATGATGTTTTGAGAATCGGTATAAACCATCACCTTTCCTCCAAAGGGCTGTATCTCATTTAACGCCCACAACAGTGTCTGCAATTCCAGCTTTGTCGAAGAGGTGTGCTCAAACCGCCTTACCTTCACACGCAACCGCAAAGCATCCAGTGAAACCCCACCATCAAAGACCGCCAGATAGGCGCCATAACCGATCTTTGTCTGTACATTCACGCTGCCATCCGTAAACAACTGCATTTCACCCATAAACTTGCTTCGTCCCCTAAAGCCCACTACCGCCGCATCGGGATATCGACGGAGGCCTGGCGAAAAGGACGGCCACCGCGGCCAGCACGCTCACGACGGCAAACAAGGTGAAGGCCAAATGGTAGCTGCCGGTGGCGTCGTAGATCCTCCCGGCAATGGCCGGCCCGATGGCCGCGCCGGCAGCCACGAACATCCCCATCAGCCCCGACACCACGCCAAAGGAGACCATCCCGAAACACTCGGCGGTGAGCAGCGACTGGGTCATGAGGATGCTGCCCATGGTCAGCCCGAAAATGAAGGTGCCCATGTAGAGCACCACTGCATGGGTGGAGTAGGCCAGGCCGAGAATCGCCACCCCCTGAAGGAGAAACAGGCCCACGGTCACATGACGCTTGTCCAGCGGATCGATGAACACGCCCAGGATCAGGCGGCCCGCAATGCTGGCCGCGGCCGTCAGGCTCACCGCAGTGGCCGCGCCGGCCAGCCCCAGGGATCGGGACAGAAAAGAGATCTGGTGGACCAGATAGGCCACCTGGCAGATCATGGCCAGAAAAAAGGCCGAGACCAAAGCCCAGAAGGAGAGCGTGCGCATCGCCTGGCGGCGCGTCCATGTTGCTGTCTGGTGGTCATGGCGCAGAGCGGCGGCCACAGTGTCGGTCGGCATGGACTGGGGCGGACGGCCGTCGGGATACTGGCCCACATCCGAAGGCCGCTGCTTAATGACAAAGAGGGCCGGTGGAACGATGCCCACGCAAAACACCCCCCCCAGAACCGGCAGGGCCGAGTAGAGCCCCCAGCGTGCGATGAGGAGCGTGGCCAGGGGCACCATGACGATACCGCCGATGCTCAAGCCGCACATCACCAGGCTCATCACCCGGCCACGCCTGAGAATGAACCAGTTTACCAACAGGGCATTGATCGGAACCATCGAAGTGGAACTGTACCCGAACGCCATCAGCAGGTAGATGATGTACAGATGCCACAGGGCGGTAATGCGGCTCAGCAAGACGAAGGCCAGCCCCATGGTCAGGGCGCCGAGCACCATCAGGCGCCGGGGACCGAAGCGATCGATCTGGCGGCCGATGAGCATGCCTACGACACCATTGGAGAAAAAATAGAAGGTCATGGCCGTAGACACCGACCCCTTGGACCACCCGTGGGCGTGGCACAACGGGTCCAGCAGGACCCCCTGGCCGTAAAATCCCAGCCCGCTGGAGATGGTCAGGATCAGGATGCCGGCCAGGCCGATCCACCAACCGTAAAAGACCCCCTGGCCAGGCTGCCCGCTGTTAGGAGCAGCTGCGCGATCAATCCCCATAAGTGCAGTAACCTTTGAAAGAGGTTGGATAACAGCCTCTGTGTGGTTGGTGTTGTCTGGATCCAGACCCTCGATGGCGACATATGTACACCCTTGGAGTGATACCCTTTTGCCCGCGTGCTGCGCAAGCACAAATCCGCTCTCTTGAATCCCTCCAAGAGAGGCTTAAATTCAGAACAGTTCTCTTTAAAGCCTAAGCAAGGTTTGTGTTCTGCATCAACCCTTATGCAGATAAACGACTCCCCCCTTTTACAAAGGGGGGCCGGGGGGGATTTTGCTGGATTCGCAAAGCCTAAATTAATCGGTATTTCTCCTAACCCCTTACAATCCCCCTAAATCCCCCTTTGGAAAAGGGGGACTTTTCTGCTGAATCGCCAACGCTTCGATGCAGGCCAAGCTTATCTGCATTCCGGCTGCTTGAGCATTCCAGATAACCGTGACATTCAATTTTATGGGTGTTCGCCCTGTAAAGACTTTAAGATGAGTATCTCGGAGCACGAAAAGAATGCGCATTGAGCATCAGCATACATGGATCAGCCTCTTCCTGGCGACAATCGTCGGGATGATCTATGCCACCTGGCTATGGGTGGGGACATATCCCCCTATTCCCTTACCAAGCCGAGACCCGTCTCCCGGATTCGGCTGGAGTTGGGATTTTAATTACCAGCAAGCAATGCGAGAACCCGACTTAACCCCGGAGGCTGCCATCAACCGCCAGTCCGGCCTCCGCCCGGGCGAACTGATCCTGCCCCTTGGTGAACCCGTTCCGGTTGAAAACTTGAACCTCATCTACCGAGGATTGGCCGGTTCAGGCAACCCTCAGGTGGATGTGGTCATCCCGGCCCTTGACCCCGGTTACGCTTATCCAAAGGAGTTGAGTCCAACCGAAACAGGCAATGTCATGAGCTTGTACGGCCAGCGGTTTGAGATTATGGGGATCACGAATGCAGTGCTTCGCTTGAAACATCTATCGCAGTGACATCAGCGCCCCGCTTTTCCACGTCCCGTAAGTCCGGGGGCGGCTTTCCTCAGCGTCTCTTTTTAAGAATCGGTTTGCTGTCCAGGCCATCCAGGATCTCAATCAGTCGGCGCTTGCGATGGTGCTCCTGCCTTAAGGTTTGCAGGTACATTTCCCATTCTGCCGTTTTCTTTTCCCTGTTCATCACCTTGGCGGCTTTTCGCAGGTATGTCGCCGCCCCCCGATAAGCACTGGGTTTGACTTGGGCGATCAGACTCTCCGCCATCCGTTTCCAGATGGCCACCGCCCGATCCGGGGCATAGGTTTCGACAGCCGCGGCAATAGAATTATCATCCATGATAGAGATACCATAGCGGCTCTTGGGCTGCTGATCGTACCACCTCAGCACCTGGTCAGGCGCTTTCTCGAGAATGGCGATCTCGATCAGATCACCGATTAACGGAAATCGATTCCGCTGATCCGCCCCAGGCTGCTCCAGCCCGGATTCCGGCAGCGGCCAGCCCTTCTGTTGCCAGGGGAGTTCCCCCTTTTCAAGGTAGCTTAACAGATGACGGCGCACCTCTGCCCAAAGCTTGACCTTTTCAGCACTCTGTTTGCATTCCCTATAGCTGTTTTCGGAAGGACGGCGTACGAACTCCTCGATTCGCATGGCCGCTACCACCGGCCAGTTCTTTTGACTCCTGCGAATCTCCTGGAGTTTGCTCCTCAGATGGGCCGCAATGCCGGACCACCTCTCTTTTGTGGCCTGAATGCCTTCCAGAATCCAAGACTCGGCATCGGCGTGACGGTTCTCCGCCATCAACATCCTGACCAGGCGCTCATAACTGGCTGTCGTACGGGCCTCGACCTCGCACAGAGGAACGATCTCATCTTTGCGGCCGGCATTCTCCAGCGCATGAATCGCCCAATTGCTGAGCTGATCGCGTTCATACCTCCAACTGAAACCGTCATCGCTCTTGTTTGATTTGAGCCCCTTTAAACGCCCGAGCAGCTGGTCTGCCAACACATTCCAAGCCGATTTGGAATGCTTTCGGCCCAAATAATCCGCAAACGCTTCACACAGGTCATATGAATCCCCAAGCACAACGTCCAAGGCCCAATTCAGCTTGTCAACAGCCGCCAGTGAGGATTTGTCCAGCGCCGTAATGATCACGGGCATGCAGGACCCAATTTCCATGGCTGTTTCGCCATCGTCGTCACTCATACCCACCTGCTCAGTGCCGACCGTGATCAACTCTCGTCCCAGTGAAAGCACATCATCAATATGGCCCCCCTTGAGCAGTGTTTCCAATTTAGTTTGGATTCCGGAGTAGTCCGGCGTAAACCCCTCATCACTCCAATGGCTTTGCCAGCCGGGTACATCCCCGATATCCCGGATTTCTCTTCGCAGGCGTGCCACCAGCGCCGTGGCGTTACCGGTGGTCAACTGCTGCCGGTCGGCAAGCTCCTGAGCCAGTTCAGGTAAAGCCTCGGCCAGTTCGTGGATCAGCTCGATAAGATGGGCCTTGGTTTTACCTTTCAGGAACGCATCGATATCTCGCCTTAGCTCGTCCGTAATACCGGCCTCATCATCATCCGGATCGTCATCCCAGTCATCATCTTCCGGCTCCTCCAACAGCTCGATGCGTTCGTCATCCGGTTTAACTTCGGGAATGCGTTTATTGCGCTCGATCTGCTGCAAGTACTCCAGCACCACTGCCACGCCATGCTTGCAATCCAGAGCATACGGACAGGTGCATTCGGATTCCAACAGATCGTCTGCATCCATCCTTACCCTGGTGGCATAACGCCTGGTCCCCGCCACCCAGGCAATCAGAGCGCCGTCGGCCGTTATCGCCAGTTTGGAAACATGACCGTTGCGCTGATACGATTTACCCCGGGAAGCAATCTTTCCGCCGGCCCATAAGTTAATATCGTCCCAACTCAATTTTAAAAACTTGTTCGGTTGTGGTTTCTTTTTCGGCATGGTTCGCCTCCTAATTGACTTGCCTGGATGCTTTGAAAAAGTGACGGGAAACGGCCGGATTTGAAAACTGCTCATTCAGTTGCGCGATGTTCATTTGACCTCCTCAATTGTGGGTTTTGAGGAGATCTTAACGCATCACTGTGACAGATACGGTCACAACGGCTTTATTTTTTCAGATAGGCCCGTAATAAAATGTGCTTTTTAAAAGATCGGCACAGTAATTAGAGGACGATATCCGATAGCCCCAAACCCGCCGAAACCCCCCGCAGACAGAACACGCCAAGCGAGGATTCCAATAATGGCTCTATGTTGATGGCCACGCCAATAATCTTCTTGCCTTGGCACAGACGGCGGAGACGCAGTCGATGATATTGAGTCAGCGAGGATTTATTGCTGCGTATCTCTTTTCAGCTTCTTCAACAGTGCAGCAACTCGGTCATTTCGTCTTGAATGATGCTCCAGAGCGTGTCGTTGTCGATACCAAGATAGCCGTGGTTTTATTCACCCCTTTTTCGCCACTATCAATAACCCCTTGACCTCATCTCCGGACTGCTTCCTGATCGTGGATTCGGTTGCGCGAACCGATTCCATCCCATGGTCCCTCAGGCAATTCTCGATGTACGTCTGTGAATGGGCATAACGCCCGCTCGGAAAGAGTCGGTAACCGGTGCGGTTGTCTTCCAGCTTTTCCACCGAAAAAGCAACGATCCCTCCAGGAACAAGAAATGACGATGCCGATCGAAGGATCGGATCCAGATTCCCGAAATAGACAAACACGTCCGAGCTGTAGATGAGATCAAACGGACGGGAGAACGGCCATTCCTGAAGGATGTCACAGGCGATGAGACCGTCATAGGTGTTTTTCTCCGAAGCCTTCCTGAGCATCTTTAACGACACATCGATACCGAGAAGTAATTTTGCATACGACCGATAGAATTGTGACCCCAGACCGGTGCCGCAGCCCAGGTCCAGTGCCGCCATCTCTTTGCCCAGATAGGGCCGCACAAGATTGAAAAGCAGTTCAGGGGTTTTGTACTCCAGGTCTTTCACCAAGGTTTTTTCAAAAATCCCGGCACACTGATCAAAGATCCTGCGTACGTGCCGTGCCGGGACAGCATCGGGCGTCGCCGATCTCCCCAGGCTCTGAAGCATGAATTTTGCCGCCTCGTCATCCGGGTTGATCGCCAGCACCTTGTTGTAATGGTCCTCAGCCTCCGAAAATCGCCCAAGCTTTTGCAAAGAGACCCCGAGATTGAAGTGGGCGGACGCATAATCAGGCTGAAGCTCAATGGCCTTCTGGTAGGACGTTGCGGCATTTTCGATCAAGTGGAACTCATCCTGCGCCACACCCAGGTTGTTCCAGGCCTCTGCCAGGTCAGGTGCGAACGCCACGGCCCTGCGAAAACAGGAGATCGCTTCATCCGGCTCCCCGATTTCCCGGTATGCCACCCCTAAATTGTTCCATACCAGACCCAATCGGGGCTGCTGATCGACGATGGCCCTGTAAATAGCGATGGCGCCCGTGTGGTCATTCTCCACCTGCTTGAGCCGACCCAGATTATAGCATGCCGACAAATCGGGAGGCTTCAGACTGGCCGCTTTTTCAAAGAACGCCCTGGCCTTATCCGGTTTGGACCGGTCTAAAAAAAGGGTTCCCAGGGCATTCAGCACCGGCCCTGAATCGGGCGCTTCTTTCAATATATCCAGATAGGCTTTTTCCGCCTCTGCAAACCGGCCCTCCTTGAGGGCCAAAGTCGCTTTCTGATAGATGCATTCGATATCGGTTTTCATCTCTTTTTAAATGATTGTATTGTTTTTGTGAGCGGATCAAGCTTCGCATTTATTGACCATGTACTGCCTTTTGAATCCAAAGCACATCTTCCTCCGACAGGTCCGGTGCCTTTAAATGCTCCTTGGCTGCTGCCGCGAATGTTAAAAACAAGGGATACCATGCCCAATCTATCTGCAAATATCAATAAAACACGGGGTAACTGGCGGCGGTCAACTATCTGGAGAACCCCTTGTTTGGTGTCGTACAAGCCGATTACCATGTGTTGGGCTTCCCATGAATAGATGAGAACGTTAAGCTCCTCCCTTTTCTAAAGGGGGCTGGGGGGATTGTATCACGCACAAATCAGGCATTATTCCATCGCCACTCCGAACAGTTGCACGCAGCACAACTTGCCCATGCCCGACGACGTCGGGCTGATAGCACATCCGGCGCCGGATTGGATGGGGTATTTGGAAAGAATGTTCTGGCGGTGCCCCTCGGAGGCCATCCATTCATCCATCAGCGAAACGGCAAAGGAGCGGTAGGTGTGATGGGCGATGGGCGGGCCATCGGGGGTGGTGCTGAAACCGCCGCCGTTTTCCCTCGGCACCCTGTAAAGCGGGGCCCCAGACTGGTAATGGATGTCGAAATGAGTGGCGATGTTTTCAGAGATGAACATGGGGTTGAACCCAACCGAAAGCACTCGTTCTTTGGGTGTCCTCAAATCGGCCCGACCGGGATTGACGTGATCGAAAAATTGATCCCGGACCATGCTTACGGCATGGAGAAGGGCCGCCCGGTCCAGGCGGGCATCGTGCCGTAAAGGGCTTCTGCCGGCCTGCTGTCGCCGCACATTGGCCTCATGAAAAAGCGTCGCCGCCAGCAGGGTCTGGTCCATGCGCCGCGAATCCAGGCGCTGTTCGGCCACCCCCAACCCCTGGAATTCTCCGGCCGACAATTCGAACAATTGTGATGGCTTCCGGGGCTTGACCGTGGCGGGCCTGGCCGGCGGCGATGGGGGTTGATAAGCACAGGCCGTTAAACCGATGACGACCAATCCCACCATAATTGTGAATGATTTTTTCAATGACAGCGACATGGGCTTCTCTTATTCGGGTAAAGGCTTGCAGCACTCTATAAGATAACTGCGTCAGCGGCAATCTGAAAGACACCCAAATCCAGACCGGTACATCAGATCACAAAATGGTTATGAACCATCCCATCCGACCTTGTCATGCTTGGCCAAATCCTGAATGGTTGTCAACATGCCGATAGCCGTGAATACCAAATCCGTGATAGAGCATAGATTGAAACCTGTAGCGAGGGCGAATATGAAGACTTTTCAGCAAGAGTGCCTGCAGATCGTTTCAGAAGTTCAGCAATTACTTTCAGAGAACCCCGAATGGGTTGATCGGTATGCCGGTTATGCAAATGCCATCGAGACCAACCTTGATAGAATCATATCCATGAAGAAAAGGTTTAATGAATGGTCTCCACTCTATTTGTATACAAACCTCTCGAAAGCCAAAGGGGATATGAGTTTCAGCCTGCGCTATCAGGGACAAGAGGTGGCCACATTGAAAGCCGGCTCAAAACAGATCAGAATCTCAACGAAAACGTTCGATGAAAAAAATCAGAGAGATTTTCAATGCGACCCACTGAGCGATACGGACTGGAGATCAGCAGAGGCAACAAAATTCAGACAACATTTTTCAACTTTCCCAAAGAGAACCAATAAATCCGGTAAAAAGAATGAAGAACATAGAATCGAAAGCACGCTATTATCTGAGTTTTCAAAGCGCCGCAGCGAAAATAAGATATTGACCAATATCCAGCCTGTGAAAATAGCCGGTATCGCAAGATTTCAAATGCCGACACCGATCAGCGGCAGTCATATCCGCCAGTTGAAATATTCAGGTGGTTCCGGTGGCGGTATTGACATCCTGTCCCGCATAGGAGCCGGAAATGCCACGAAGCTTTGTATCATGGAAGTAAAAGACGAAAACGTAACCAAAGAACCCCCAATCAAGGCAATCAAACAGGCACTGGCCTACGCGACCTTTATCCGTGAGCTATTGAAAAGCAGAAGCGGCGAACAGTGGTGGAAATTATTCGGGTTTAACAGAAAGCGGCCGGATTCCTTAGACTTGGGGGTTGCCTGCGTGATGCCTTCGAATCAGAACGATGACACATCCTTTGGGGGAATGAAAATCGAGGCTGAAAAAGATATCTTTTCTTTGCATTATCTCTACTTCGAAGAGAAAGAGTGCCGGATCAAAGATATCAAGTCGTCCTTATCATAAGACTGGAAATCACCATGCAACTGATCATCCACCGGGGGACCAGGGAAATAGGCGGCACTGTTATTGAGCTGCGCACGAATCGAACCAGGCTTCTGGTCGATATCGGCCAACCCCTCAACACAAATAGCGCACCGGTTGATGTTTCCACCCTGAAACCTGATGCCGCCCTGATCAGCCATCCCCATCAGGACCATTACGGCCTGATCGATCAGCTCGATCCTTCAGTGCCGGTCTACATGGGAGCGTTGAGCAAACAGCTGATTTCAGCCACCCGCATATTTCTGCACCAAAAGCTTCCCGATCACGACATGAACCATTTTGAAAAATGGCGACCGTTCACCATCGGGGATATGACCATCACCCCCTATCTAATGGACCACTCGGCTACGGACGCCTACGCATTCCTGATCGAAGCCGAAGGCAAACGCATCTTTTACAGCGGTGATTTCCGTGCCAGCGGTAACAAAGCATTTTTATTCAACAGGCTGCTGCAGGATCCTCCCCGAAACGTCGATCTGCTGCTGCTTGAAGGCACGATGATGCGGCGCAGCAGTGATCAATTCCCTGACGAAGCCTCGGTGCGTCGCAAAATCGAAGCCATATTAAAAGATCAGGAAAATATCGCTTTCCTGATCGCATCCTCCCAGAATATCGATCGCCTGGTTTCCGCCACACACGCATGCGAGCGCACAGAAAAAATCCTGGTGATCGATATCTATACCGCCTGGGTGCTCGAGTTGGTCAGCCAAATCTCCACCAGAGTTGCCACCATGGAACACGATCAAGTCAACGTGTACGCCGACCACAGCATGGACCAGTGTGTGAAGAACAATCCCGGCATCTTTGGCAATTTCCGCAAACGACTTTACCGGCAACGGGTGACCAAAGAAAAACTAAATGCCGACCCAGCCGGCTATCTCTGCTATTCTAAAATGTCCCGTTTCAGAACCATGGACTTATATAAACGATACGGCCCGATCAATTTGATCTATTCCCAATGGTTGGGCTACCTGAATCTGAAAAACGATACGTACTTCGGCGCCGAACAGGTTGCCGCCTTCCAAGCCGATCCCCAAGTTAATTTCACCTATGCCCATACTACGGGACACGCTACAGTGGAAACGCTTGCTCAGTTAGAAAGGTGCCTACAGCCCGGCCTCACAGTCCCGGTACATACCGAATATCCCCAGGACTACTCAAAGTACTTTTCGCGGGTGACGCCCCTGAAGGATGGCGAACCATTCGAGTTGCTTTGATAAGGGAGGTGGCGTATCCATCGGTTGCTTGTTTCACGGCAATTAACCAACCAAAAAAATGGAAAGAACACATACACCATGAGCCAAGCAGTGTATGTCTACAAGTTCAAATAATATCGACCCTATATACTTAGACTGAGAAAAGCACAAAATCATGACTGTCCCCATTTTCCCCAATGAAAGGAAATAGATAAATTATCAAGTAGGCTCTTGGCAGTTGGCACAAACGGGCCTCAAAGGGATGGGAATGCCTTCTTTTCAGACTTGCTGTTTAGTAGCCTATAGGTGTGTATTTTTTCTCAAACTCAAATACTTTGAACTTCCGTCCAGACTTTGCTCCATGCAATCCGCTCTTGTTCAAGACGAACATTGAATCCCCACTGGTTACGCTTTAGCCCGTAGTAAACGAATTGCTCATCATCTGTTAGATTTGAAAGTGCCTCGGCTGAATGTTGCTGTTTTTCTTCGACCCACAATTCTTTGTTACTGAGCAGGGTTTTTTGATTCATCAAAATTGATTTCAGGCGGGGTAAATATGTTCGGGCACGATTCAGGATGGCGAAGCCATGCGTGTCGATGTCTCCCCAATAAATGCATGAAATATCATTGAGCCATTTGACTTGAGCCAGCTGATCTACACCATACCCCAAACCCATAAACACAACCGCATTTGACAATTCATCAAAAGCCAATCCGGTCTGTAGGTTCTCGACGACGTAAACATATTGAACGGGAAACGCGAGGTTAGCAATCTCTTCGATTGGGGCCGTTATGTCGCCCAGCCCACCGACATATTCCCGCAACAACGGATCGAGGATTCGCATCCGGACTAAGTGGGGGAAAGGACGCAACCCGCAAATCTGAAAAATATCCTTTCCCACGGGGTCCATTTCCCTAAGCGTTGCCACCAGGTCTGAGATCAGTCCGCGGCGATTTTCCATCCACTTGCTATCTATCCCGGTGATAGGCAATTGGCGGGGATAAAGATAAGTACACGGATGTTCATTCAGCCAAACCAGCAAAGATTCCAACCGCATGAAATCCGCGTCGGGATAATCGGCAAGCACGTCGAAATGCCGCGTGAGCGTGTCAGTCAGGATAGGCCACCGACTACACAAGCGCTGAAACCGATCACGTGCTGAACGCCACCGGCTTGCTCCCCCAGCCATGCAGCCACATCGTCAGGTGATTGGAATAGCAGGCGTTCAAGCAGACGCTGTGTGCCTAAGTTGCGCCAGCGGCGTTCCTGCCATCCCAAGGTACCTATACCGTGCCACTGCCGCCATGCGTCTACCCAGGTTCGCACATAATCGATCTGCCGTTCAGCTTGACTCTCGCTAAGGTGACCCAGCGTGATCACCAGTGGCCACTCGCCTGCGCCTGCAATCCAACGCCGCTTATTTCTATTGTACTTTCCGTGAAGTATTTTGCTAACGGCATCAGGAAACAGCAATGATTTTGTCGTCACGAGCTTGCTCCGGTAAATTCAAGCGTTGTCGATCATCGTCATATTCGATCATGAGCACACCGGAACGCTGCCGGTCATTGATGTCCACAAAACATGCTCCGCCGATGAATGGCTCCAGCGTCATGACCGATTTCAATGGGGTGGCGACGATCATCTGAAATTTAAAACGCGTAAAGATGTTCATTGCCAGCGCCGTGAATTCATTGTCCGCCTTATCAAAGGCCTCATCCAGGATTACGGGGGCATAAGACGGAAAACCCTGGTCTCTGCCACCCAGCTGGTAGCGCAGGGCCGCAGCCAGACAGGTGGTCGCCAGTTTCTGGCGCTGGCCACCTGATTTTCCAACCCCGCTGCGGTATATCTCTATTTCGTCACCATTGGCATCCAATTCGCGCGCGATGAATTCGACATGCTGACGCACATCTAAAACCTTCTCGCGCCAGCGCCGTTGCTGCGGATCCTGATCGGCCAGACGTTCGACCAAGCGGCGCAGGATCGCAAACCTGCGCTCGGCCATATCACGGTCTTCGGTCCATGCATGCCCCAAAGCATCCTGTATCTCACGCTTAAAGTCCTGAACCTCCGGCAAATGACGGTCACCGACATCGATTCGCAAGAAACTACCCCGATTGAATTCGGCTAGCTGCAGCCCTTCATTTACCAATTCCATGCGTTCGCGGATTTTATTACGCTCTTGTCGCAGATAGGTATTCAAAGAGGCGAGGTTCTGGTGACTCTGTTCTTTTAGCAGGTCGAAAAAACGCCTTTCATGTCGAGGCAGACCGTCCATCTCCAGGCGCTTCAACTTCGCTAAAAAATCTCCGGCGCTCGCCAACTTCGCATCCAAACCCTCGGATTCCGCAGGCCAATTCGAGATAAAACCGGCAAAACTGCGCTCGATCTCTCTTTCCAGTTGATTACGCTTTCCCATCAAGACCTTGAGTTCTTCGTTAAGCTGGCGTTCGACTTTGTTTGTCTGGGCGTCCAGATTTTCCAGCGTTGTCTGCTGCCCGAGCGCTCCGAAGCGAATGTCAAGTCCGTTTTGCTGCTCTTTAGTAAGCGTGCGCGGAGAGGAAGGATTCAATAAATCACTTAACTCGCCATTTCTCAATTGAATCTCTTTTTCCACCACCTTTATTTCGGCCCTAATCTCCTGCACCTCACCTTCTGCTTCCTTGAGATGAAGCCGCGCCTCATTAATACGACTCGTAATCTCCTGCAGTGCCTGATTGCCCCTGCGGATCCCTTCCAGTTGGTTTTCTATGGCGGTAATCCGTTCTATCAGCGGCGCGATATCGATCTCCTCCCACTGCAGGTTCACCAGGGTCTGGCAGTTCAGGGCACGTTCGGCCTGACGTTCCTCCTGCATCTGCAGCGCCTCCAGTTCACGGTGATATGTGGCGATACGATCTGCCAACTCCTGGGCCTGCTTTTTGAACAACGCCAGTTTTTCCCGGTTGTCGAATCCGAGCACCCAGTAACGTCGGTCATCGATGCTGTGCCGGTCGTCCTTCTCATGCCGTGTTTTTCCGTGACGCACCAGCCCTTCACGGGTCAAGGCGCGCTCGTATTTCCTTAAGCCTGCCACTGAATCCACGCAGATATAATCAAAACGATGGTTGATTTCGGAGCCAAGCCATTTTTGAAATGCACCCTCCTTCAATTTCAATTTACCGGCCAACGAGTTGATCGAGACGGACTTGGAAGCGGCCGGGTTGATTCCGGCAACCCTGTAGTAGACCAATCGCTGCCCCAGTTGCATACGGTTAACGCAACTGGAAACAGCTGCGTAGCGACGATCCTCGACCAGTATCGAAAGGGCGAACCCGTGCAGTACACGCTCGATCGCTCCACGCCATTCAGCCTCTTGCGGCATTACTTCGATGAGTTCGCCGGCAAATGGCAGCACTTCTTCGCCGAGACCAATCTGTGCGGCGATTTTGCGGCGAAGTTCGAGCATGTATCCCGGTATATTAGAAGGCTGGCGCTCGAGCGAGGCCACCTCCCGGGCGGTTTCCTGAAACTCTTTTTCAGCCGTATCGCAAGCTACGGTCAAGCGATCGTGCTGTGTCCGGGCATCTATCGTTTGCGCCTGACGCGCTTCGAGTTCACGCCGTGCTTTGTCCCGCAACTCGGAAAAGGCCATCGGCGTATCAGCCGGCGTCCATTCCAAGTGCCTGCAGGCCTCCCGAGCCTGCTCCTGCTTGGCCGACCGGCGGGCTCGCTCTTTTTCGCGTTCTCTTTTTTCGTTCGCCAGCCGATCGATCTCATCCCCGCCCAATTGGAGATGCTGGTCCTTCAGGTCCTGCAATGCCCTTCTCTGGTGATCCGCCACTGATTCACGCTGTGTTGCTTTGGCGGTCAGCCCTTCTACCTGCACCCCGAGAGCGTTGATACGATGTTCCAGCAATGATGTCCGCAACCGGTCCCGGTATGCGTCAATCCCCAAGCACAGTCCGTCTACTTCTTCGTGTTCCACATGGACTTGCTGCAGTCGTTGGTGATTCTCTCTTGCAGGCGCCAGGGTCTGTACCTGCTCCCGTGCTGTGACCACGGCCTGGTGGGCCTCTTTCAATTCAGCAAACTCGCCGACCAAGGTATCCGCCACTTCGAATGTCTTGGGTGTGTCAAGCATGAAATCGCGCAGGAATGTATTCAGGTCCCCCAGACTTTTTGCTGATTGGGTTTTATGGAGCAAGCGCAGGGCCAATTCACTCTCAATGTGCAGCAAACGGCGAAATCGTTCGCAGTATGGGTTGAAATTGTTGAAAAAGGCCCCGTCGGTAAGTTTACGTTTTAATTGACGCAAATCGAGATTGAAATCCTGCAGCTCCTCCAAATCGAAAGGTCGCTCGAAAATGAGAAAGTGGCGCCGGACATCTCGAGCGATGGTCGCCTTGCCTCGCAACCAAAACAGCCCGACCAAAGACACCGTGCGGCCGTCCGTGTCACGGAACGTCAATGCCAGGGCCGACCAGGTGGAACCGGTTCGCAGGAAGCGTGCGGCAATCTCCCCGGTGGTCTCATCTTTTTGTTCGGACCAGGCGCCGCGTATGTAAGTAGCCCAGTTGCGATCCCGGCCCCTATGAGTCGCATCCCGCGCCGCGGCATTGAAATCGATCCAGCGCGGCGGGATGAGCAATGCGGATATGGCATCCAGCAACGTGGTCTTGCCCGACCCCGAACGCCCCACGAAGAGAAAGCCGCGCTCTGAAACCGGTATGTCGTGCAACCCGTCGAAAGTCCCCCAATTGAATACCTGCAGTCGGACAATGCGAAACTGCTCATGCGTCGGGAACAATTCAATCTGTTCACTCACGGGATTCATTCTTCCGGCTCCTCTTCATCCTCATGGTCGGCTGCGGTGCGCGATGTCGTATCCGCTCCCAGTGCCTGATATTGTTCCGTAAGGGCCACAATTTGCTCGGCCGAAAAAAGGAGTTTCAACGTCGGTGATATTTCATAGCGGTCTTCACTGCCCCTGACCTTTTGCAGGATGCTGTTCTTTTTCATTTTCTCGATAGAGGCTCGAATTTTCTTTTCAAAACCGGCGTGGTCGGTGCTGACAGTCCGCTCAAAAGGGGCCGCATGTTCGACGATTTCAAAAGCATCGACGACTGCCCGCTCTCCCCGAACATCGGCTTGCGTCAACCGTTGGCGTAAAAAAAGCAGGATTACTGAATCGATAAAGGTAAGCGGAGAGCGACGTAGCAGAATCGGTGCTTCGAGTTCGCCGACATCCGCCTGGCGCGTGAAGGCCACCTGCTGATCCGTGTCTATCACCAGATCCAGAAACAGGTCAGCGAGGCGGTTGCGTATTATTTCTTCATCACGTGCCAACACGGGCCAGAGCCTTGAATGTCGCCTGCCGTCCAGAGATGGGCCCGAGAGCAATTGAACCATGACCCTTCGGGTTTCCATGGCCAGTTGTCCTTTGTCACCGAGGTAGAGCGCTCCGACGTCCTCGCCTTCGGATGATGGGGGTTCCAATACGTCGAGGGGGATCGTCTCAGATGGTTCAGATGAGCTCATCGACTTGCTCCTTGAGAAAATAGATCAGTGGGATTCGCGCAGTGCGGTGTTGCATGTCCTCACCGCGCCAACTGACCGATTCACTGCGATCCGTTATCACTTGCCCATGGCGACTGCCCAAAGCCACATATCCAACGATGCTGCCAAGGCCTTGAGCAGCGGGGAAGGTTCGCAGGACTTTCCCGATGCAAACCTGGGAGTGCTGCGATAGACAAGCACGGATGTTGTCTGCAAGTTTCCTGAAATCGATTTCCGACTGCATGACCAAGGCCGCAACCGAATCAAGGCCTATTTGCGCCGCATCGCCGGCAGCCATGCCTTTTTCAATCGTATTCTCGGATGGATCCAGCAGAACCCATTGAGAAACCGACCGAATTTGGCTGCTAGTCAACTGCAAATGAGATTCCAGCTTATCAGTGGCCTTGATCTCATCCTTGAGCGCCAAAGCACTCTGCTGGGCTCCCGATATCAGTTGGTTGATCCGCCGCTGCTCCAAATATTCACGGCTCTGTACGAACTGCTTCAAGCTGCGGGCGAACTGCTGTAAAACCTCATGCACCGCGCCGCCCTGGTCTAAAAGCGTCTGGAGCAAGCGCATCAAAAACCGACGCTCCTGGGTAGCCAGCCGTTTGCTGAATGCCCGTCCGAATATCTCTTCGATCGCCTCTTCCAAAGCAGCATTTTGCTCCGGATCGGTCAGCAAACGCCAAAAAGCGTGAAAGGTTCTTCCGGACTCACTTTGCGATATGACATCAATGCCGGCGAAGAGCTTCTCCAGCACCTCTCCACGACTTCCGCTGTCATCCATTATCCTTTCGCGCAAATCACGGTTCAAATGCTCAAAATTGTCGCGCACGCTGTGAAAATCCGATATCAATTCACCCGATAGAGAGATAATTTCCCGGACCCGCTCCAGGGCCTGTTCATCCTCCAAGGTTTTGAGATGCCCCCTGCTCAACTCATCTATCGAGCGATCAATCCGCTTGCGCTCAGCCATCAGGCTCGCCATCCGACTCTGCGGATCGGTATCGGTCTCCTCGATGAGACGCACCAAATGCTGGATAACCGTTGACAGCCGGCTTCCGGTTACGGCCGTCCGGGGTTCCACCACCCCCCCAATCAGATGGATTGCCTTTGCTGCCGGTGCGGAAAGCTCATATTCTTCTTCAGCAGCACCTGCCGGGAAACGACGGATCAGCCAGCCTTTGGCCAGCCAATCGGCCACATACCCTTGGGCCGTCTGAGGTAACACGTCCCCCCGTGAGCGCAACTGCTCCAAATCGTTTTCCAGTCGCTCAAAAAGGATAGATGCCGGCAGTTTCTGGTTACCCTCCATCAAATTGTGTTGTAGCAGCGCGATAACCATCGGTGCGCTGTCGGCAGCCAATAAGCGCCATAGCGGCTCATCTCTCAAACGCCGATAGGTGGCAACGGCCTGGTTGAGT
Source organism: uncultured Desulfatitalea sp. (assembly GCA_963668675.2). Classification (GTDB taxonomy): domain Bacteria; phylum Desulfobacterota; class Desulfobacteria; order Desulfobacterales; family Desulfosarcinaceae; genus Desulfatitalea. The sequence goes on from CAXXMB010000002.1 coordinate 431,809, forward strand.
TTCATGGCGTTTGACTCATCAAACTAACGGGAGCCCTTTGGAGGTGGTGTGTAGACATCTTTTATCCTCCATCTATATTTCGGACAGCTCATGTGCGCAGGAGTATGGGATTAACGCCCCTGTTTCTGTTTCCTTCCAGATCTTCTCCCGATGGGCAGCATCAAAAACCATCTGCTCCTCCGGGAATGCCTCTGCGATCTGTCTCACAATCCTCATCTCATCATCGGACAACGGTTCTGCTTCGCTCTCATCCAATGCTTTGATCGGATCAATCAGATCCTTGTAGTTGTTGAGCTGAGGCCCGTATGTGATGGCGGCATAGGATGCACCGGTTAAACTTCTTCCAGTCTGCCTGAAGCACAAAAAATCCGCATACCAAAGATATTTGGCGAGATATAAAAATTTATCACCCTTCTTGAGCAATTTTTTGCCGAGCAACGCTTCCAACTGACGCGTTATCAACTTGATGCGCGGCAAGGAAATTTCACGATTCCCGGAATAGTTATCCGCCTGTATCCTGCACTGAAGCTGCATACGAAGCGCATGGTCCATGGAAGCGCTCTGAACCGTACCGGTTTCCCATCGTTTAATGCTCGCGATGCCGATGTTCATGATTTCAGCCAGCTGTTGCTGGGTCAGCCGGCGCGACTTCCTCAGCGATCTAATTTCTTCGCTGGTCAGCATTCCCTTCCGTGCACGGTAGGCATCGGCTATGGCCAACTGCAAAGCCCCGGCAGTCTGCATCGTCCCGGCCTCAATACCGCACACTGGGCACACATAGGCATCTGCATCGACCTCTATATCAACCCCCTTAAAGGTCAACGCCTTTTTAATCGTCTTTCGTACTATGCCCCCATGGCCTCTGGGGCAACTGAGCGTTTTCATGGCTCCTCCTTTACCGGCCGGCCCTGGTGAAGCGACACCAGCCAAAACGTCTCTCCCACCATCGCAAACTTGAAATAGACCCGGCATCTGAACCTGATGCTTTCCACTGTGAATGCAAAAAGTTCCAACCCATTGATATCCTGCTCGTATGATCGTTGTGGGGGCCTTGAGCCGGTGTAGTCGGCAGGCGTGGCGGCCTTGAGCAACCCCACAAGCACTTCTCCAAGTTCTGTACCTATACTGTAATCCAACTCAATAGCATCGGCAGCCAGTGATACTTGATTGAGGAGCGCAACACGCCCTTCCCCAACGGCCTGCCGAGCCGACCGCAACTTACCATACAACTCTTTATGCGATGGTCTGTTCATGACATGATATGGTATCAATTGATACTTTGTCAAGGAATTAAGAATTGGATAAAAGAAAATAAGAAAACATAAATTTGATTTATATACGGTATGTTATAATTTTTTATATGGAACGACTCCTTAACTGCGAATGCTCAATTTTCTTGAATTTCACCGGGCTTTTTATAGACCACATGCATAGCTATTCGAAACATTGAGAAGAAAGGCCTTAAAACCCGCTTATAAAACCGACAATATTGATATTAATAATAATGGATTTAATCCAGAACCATATCCACAATTTTCTGATTAAGGTTCCGAGCCAAGCTAACCATATGATGTTTCAGAAATAATTTTGAGTTTTGAAATTCCCTCAAAATCCTTGAGGTTTTGCGCAACCAAGGCCACCCCGTGGCGCACGACGCATGCGGCTATCCAGCCGCTGTTGTAGGAAATCGGCTTTCCTTGCTTTTCTCGTTCAACCAGCACACGTCCATAGTCTTTGGATATTTCGAAATCATACGGCGACCAGGATTTGGGAAAATATAAAAAGGGCCTCACGCTAATCAGCAAAATAGAATTTAAACAATTATAATGCGGCCCCACTCCACTTCTATTCTGTTCTCTTAGGGTATACCATCTCTTGGATTTGTTTTCATTTATGTCAATATGGCAACCAATTCTGCTATCACTTTTAATTTTTCTGATTGTTCTTTTGAAAGTTCAATTGGTTGAAAATCTGGAAATGTTGAATCTGGCTTGAGGATTACTCTTTCATGCCTCCAGCTTTCATCCAATTCCTTTCTTTTCTCACTCTCATAAATCTTGACCGTATATTGACCCCCAGATTCGACATCATAAATATCATGGTGCTGAACCAAAACGACTTTCCCCTGACGAGTCCCCGATGGGAACAACCTGAAAAGACACCATGCACCATTAGGAATTCGTCGGTTCATAGATTCGCCTACGACCTGCGCAACAAAAAGGTCCTTACTGTGCCTAAATGCGCCAGGAAGTTGCACCCAAGTCATGTCTTCAAGATTTTCTGAAATGTATTGTTCATCAGAAAAAGTACCGGCTGCAATTTTTAGATCGTATAGAGGTATACAATTCTCATATGGCCTAATTTCTTCATGCTGTAAAATTTTAAGTTTTAGTCCTGGATACTGCTCTGCTATTAATTCTTCTTGATCAATAGACGCATCTTCGTTCTGTTCTGATTTATTGTTTTCATGAGATATTACCTGGGACAAGTCTGAAAAATATGCATTAGTCTCCGGATCGGTGCAATAAATATAACAGCCATTTTGGCCTCTTGACATTAATGTCCTGTATGTATTTTTAATAATAGTCTCTGCCTTAAGAATTGCGGCTTCACGATTTTCTTTTAATGCTTTCTTATAGCCTTTAAGCGACTGATCAGTTTTTGCCCGCTCATCTGATTGAACTATCAATTTGCCATTTCTGACAACAATGTCAGGACCAATAATAACACCTATATAGTCCACTTCTAATCCTTGGCAAGTATGTATGCAGCCAATTTCATTTACAGACTCTGATTTCCTAATCCAAAGACTTCCATCTATCTTGAGATTCCATTGGGCCGCGAAATCATGTTCACCAATGACAATGTCCTTTTCCGTTTTGTTTTCTGGTTTCTGGCTTATCCAGTCCCAACAATAACCAGCCACTAATCTGGCTTTATTGTATATTTTATTCTTACTTTTAATAGCCTCCATTAATTTATTAGGTGAATCGAAAACCCGAAAGTCATAGTTAATGCATCCCAAGGTTTCATTAGCGGTTTCTCTCATTTGCAAAACATTATCAAGCCAAGATAGATATCCATCTGAGCCATTACATCTAAATTGGGAATGAAGCTTCATCCTGTGAATAGTTGCCCCAAGGGTGCTTGACCATTTTTCAATTTCTTCAATTTTTCCAATATCTTTCCATGTGACTCGCTGGTCTTCATCTATGAAAAATATGCTACATTTGGCCGCCTGAATGATTTCCTTTATCTGGTTCTCACCCATGTTTTGGAACATGCCTGATTTCTCATTGAGGCGGTGGGCTTCATCTACGACTAAAGCATCGAATATATTTGGATCACAATTTGTATAGGCACCTGAACCTCGAAAAAGGTTAGAAATATGACTTTTGGTATATGAACCGGTCAAGACACTTTCATAGACTGCTCTTGGCGCAGCATTCTTCGTTACATATTGCGTGACAAACCTCTTGTTGGTCAACGCTACAAGAAGATTAATGGCAACCACTGACTTACCCGTGCCAGGCCCACCCTCGACTATTAAGACTCGTTTGTCTTCAATGGTTGATATTTCTGATAGGTTTAATGCTGTTTCATATACCAATTTCTGATCGTCAATCATGAAGAATTCTTCATTGCCTTGGAGCATGGACAAGAGCGCATCAGCCAGATTCTTGGATGGTCTTATCTTGCCTTTATCAATTTCATACATGACCTTCCCGGCATCACCATGATGAATGAACTGCTTGATAAAGGTTGAAAGTTTCTCGGTGTCCTTTCTGATGAAGGATGGCGCTCTTTGAAGGTAACGATTATAGCGAAAAGCCTTAATGACACCCTCTGATTCCATATTATGAAGATATGCACATGGTTTTAGTGATATGTGCTGTTCTTGAACTGTTTCATTGAAATCTTCGAGGAGTGCTGCATATGACCAAGCTTGATAAGATGGATGATTTACTTCTCTCTCTGCCCCATTTATAAATGTTTTTACTATGGCATCTTTATCCGTTAGTTTAGCCTCTGACCATTGTTTTAGCTCTACAATGACTGCGTTACGCTGTCTTTTTTCATTAGTCCCGGTAAGAATCACATCAATTCGCTTCGAGGTTTGTGGTATCCTATATTCTATTGCCACTCCTGTATTATCAGGGATGCCGTCATCTTCAAGTACGTTGCTCATATACATCATGGAGTTTTTCCACGAGGCTATTTCAGACTTGCTGGTGGAGTGCCCAAGATTCCGTTTATATGCCCTTAGTATTGCCCTTTCGATCCTATTATAGCGAACATCTTGTCGAAACTCTGATTTGGTAGAAGCATATACAATCATTTATCAAATTCCATGTCAGTATTGGTTTCGTCTATCAAGCCTATTCTAAAGATCCTTATATTTATCTGCCCTGCCTTTGGCGATTTTCACCGGATATTTTTTCCCGTTTGTAATAATTTTTTCTTTGGCCGCTTCAATAGGATCAATATCAAATTTGTCCGCCAGCATGACCAGGTAAATCATTATGTCACCGATTTCTTCTTTAACCATATTTAGCTTTTCAGGATTCAGCTCTTTGCTTTCTTTCTGTGTTAACCATTGAAAATGCTCCAATAGTTCTGCGACTTCAACACTTAATGCCATAGAAAGATTTTTCGGTGAATGAAACTGCCCCCAATCTCTTGCCATCGCAAAATCGCGCAATTTTTGTATTAGCTCCTTCATTTACTATCCTAATTTGAATTAGTTAAGATATCCTCGGAAACTTTCCTGTAAAAACAGATTGATTTTAGCACGGCTCGGGTCGGCATCGCCGGGGGTCAATAAGAAACCCCCGGCGGTGTCTGCAGGTCGCTCTCTCGGTTATAATTGTTTTGACAGACAAACCGTAAGGGAAAGGAGTAGACCATGACCGCCAAAACCAAATTAGCACAAAAGCGATTCGCCTTGCTACAGCTTGTTGAAAAATTTGGCAACGTTTCGAAGGCCTGCCGGATGCACAAGGCGTTCCGAAGCCAGTTTTACGAGTATAAGCGTTCCTTCCAGGAGCATGGCCTTGAGGGCTTGATTGACAAGTCGTCTATTCCAGGCTCCCATCCCAGTGAGTCATTAGGTGTTAAATCTCATAAAACGATCTTTTTCCTCTCAGTATCCGTTTTATGTCTTAAAAAATGCAGAAGGATATGCAAAACTTGCATATTGCATATCCTGAATCCCGTTCCGATGTGCCTTCCTCGAAAATGTTTTCGATGTGTCCAAGGATTTCTCATTAATTAATCACATTGTTGCTGAAATTGAACCGATGCCAATTTTGCAACAGTTTTCGAACTTCTCCATCAGTCACCCAACTGTTTAAAGTTGAACGCCATTTTTTGCTCCGTTGCATTTTCAAGCAACTCCACCAAATGGCGATGATGTGTAAAAAATAGAACTTGTGTCTTTTCCGCCAGCTCGGCCAGCACATCCAATGTGGCCAGGGCCCGCTCATCGTCGAATCGCAGCAGGATGTCGTCCACGACGAACGGCAGGGGTTCGTTGTTCTCCAGGTATTGTTCGAGGCTGGCCAGGCGCAGGGACAGGTAGAGTTGGTCGGCGGTGCCGTCGCTCATGCCGTCGACGGTGACCTGGGCGTCGGTTTCGGAGCGGATGCCGACCAGGACCGGGTTGCCTCGGTCGTCGTAGTCGGCGCGCAGGCGGCTGAAGGCGCCCAAGGTCATGCGGGCGAAGAGGTCGCTGGCCCGGGCGATCAGGGGGCCCTGGTGTTTTTCGCGGTACTGTTCGACGGTTCTGGCCAGGATGATTGCGGCGATTTTCAGGCGGGCGTAGTGTTCGACGTCGGATTCCAGTCCGGCCAGCAGGCGCTCGGCTTCCTCGGCGTGGGTGGCGGCCTGGGAGCTGCCGTCCATCTGGTCGAGGGTGGCCTTCAGGGCGCCGATCTTCTGGTCGAGGTCCGAGCGCTCCGTTTCCAGGGCTTGGGTGGTTTCCTCCAGCTCGTGCAGTTCGGGGTCGATGCGGTCGGCATCCATGGCGGCGGCTTCGGCGCTGAAGGCGTCGACGGTGGCGCCGGCGCTGAGTTTGCGCAGCTGCTGGTCGAGGTCGGCGAGTTCCCGGGTCAGCGCTTTGCGCTGCCGGGCGCGCGTTTCGGTTTCGGCCAGGGCTTTGGGATCGGTGCAGTTGGCCTCTTTGCATAGGGCTTCGATGGTGGTGGTGCATTCAAAGCGGCGGCGCTGGGCGTCTTCCAGCTCTTGTTGGGTGGCCTCCAGGCGTTCGGCGAGGCCGGCCCGCTTGGCGTCGTCCTTGCGGGCGTGGGTCAGCTTGCCGTTGAGCAGTTCGGCGGCGCGGTCCTGGGATTCGGATTTGAGATCGGGTGCGAGGGTGTCCACCTGTTCTTCCACTCGGGCGATGAATTGCGCGCAGTCCCGATCGATGCCTTGGATGCGTTTTTGCAGCACGTCGGCTTCGCCGGTTTTGTTCCTGACGTCGCGGACGCTTTCGATGACGGCCAGTGCGGCGGTGGGCGTGGCATCGGCGCGAATGCCGATCTTCCCGACGTTGCGCCCCCAGTCGGTCTTCCACTGGGAGAGAGTCTCCTCCAGTTCCGCCATGGCCGCGGCGCCCTCCTGCCGTTCCGCTTCGAGGCGGCGCAGCTCCTTGTCGGCCGAGGCGATGTTGGCTTCGAGATCGCGTTGGCATTTGATGTGCTTCTGAGCCGTCTTGATCAGTATGGCGAGGGGTTTGTCTTTATCCTGGGGCACGCCCACGGTATCGAGGGCCGTCAACAGGTCCGATGTGAGGACCGCCAGCAGGTCGGCGAGGCTTTCGGACTGGCGCTGCCTGGATCGCCAGTCGGCCCGTTTGTCCCGCAGGGATGCCATTTCGGCGAGCCAGGCGCGCATCTCTTTGGGGGTTTGGGGCGTGATGGCGGCGGGTTGCCATTCGCGCTGCCACTCGGTTTGCAGTTCACTTTGCTGCTCAAGGGTCTTTTCGAGGGCTGCGATGATGTCGGCCAGCGCCTTTTCGGCTTTCTCTTTTTGAGCTTCCAGCAGGCCTTTGCGGCTGACCTGGTCGGCTTCGCGGCGGAGGCGGTCGGCGATGTGATCGGCCCGGCCCATGCTGGTTTCGAAGGCGGCCGGCAGGTCGGAGGCTTCATCGAAATGGCGAAGTACTTCCTCTGTGGCTTCGGCGGGCGGCGTGCGGCCTTCGAGGTTCTCCCGGATCAGACCCCAGCCTTTGTCGCGCAGGCCCCGGGCGCTTTTCAGATCGGTTTCGGTGGGGACTTGCTCCGAGAGGTCGATGGCCTGGATCCGGGCCTGGGTGTCGGCGATCTCCTCTTCTGCGGCGGCTTTGGCCTCCTGCTGTTTGTCGAAGATGCGGCGTACTTCTTCGAAGCGCTCTTCGAACCGATCTACTGTTTCCCTGGACGGCAGGGGCAGCTCTTCGATCTGTTCCAGGGGTCCCTTCCAGAGGGTCTGCCGTTTCAGGGTGCGGGTCAACGCCTCTTCGAGTGCTGCGGTGGCGGCGCGCATGTCGGCCAGCTGCTTTTCGATGGGGCCGGCTTCCATTGCGATCTGGGCGGCCTGCTCCAGGTTGGAGACGTCCACGGGCGGGGGCATGGCCCGGCGCTGTTCGGTCAGCTGGTTGTAGCGGAGTTCGATTTTTTTCTTTAGCCTGGCGGCCGATTCGCGTTGGGTTGTCAGGCGCTGGTAGGTTTGGGCGAGCTGCTGGATCTCTTCCACGGTGGAGGGGGGCAGCTTCAAGTCGCCGGCCGCCTGGCCCGAGATATCCGCACCGATCTCTTCGAGCATGGCAACGGCCTGGGATTGCAGGGTTCGCATGCGCGCTTCGAGTGCGGGGCGGTCTTTTTGCGCTTTGCGAAAGCTGCCCAACTCGTGCTGCAGGGACTCGATGGCGGCGGCGTTTTCGAGCAGGGCCTGGTGCAGCGGCAGGGCGTCGATCTGCTTGCCGATCTTCTCCAGGGCGGCCTGGGAGCGCTCCAGATCCCGGGTGGCCATCCTCAGCTCTTTTTCGGCGTCGAGGCGTTTGTCTCCGAAATCGTCGCCGAGGTCCGGCACGCCCCGGTAGGCGATGAGGTCGGCGTCGATCTCCTTTTTGCGGGCCAGAAGCGGCAGGGCGTCGCGGATGCGTTCGAGCCTGGCCGTTCGCTGTTTGTTGGTGGCGAGGGTCTCCTTGACTTCCGCCATGCGCCGTTGGGCATCGCGGAGCGCCTGATCGTGCTCCTTCCACGTCTTGGGCAGCAGCAGGGCTTCCTTTTGCTGTTGGCGCGCGGTTTTGATGGCCCGGATGGCCTGGTTGATCTTGGGTGCCGAGCCGGTGGGCTTGAACAGGTCGCCGCACTGCTGCTCGATCTCCTGTTGGACGTTCTGCAGCGGAATCAGCCCCGCGCCGGCGGCGAAGAGGGCTTCGCCGACGCTCCCTTTGCCGGAGATGATCTCTTCGCCGCCGCGCACCAGGTCGTCGTGGCCGATGGCGAACATCTGCTCGAAGACGTCGGCGCCGACACCGCCCAGGAACGGGGCCAGGGCGTCGTCGTCGAGCACGGTTTCGTCGTCCGGGCCGCGCAGCGTTTTGACGCGCCCCTTGCGGCGGATGAAGTCGATCTCTTCGCCGGCGCCGTTCGCCAGGGTGGCCCCGACGCGCAGATGGGCGTAGCCGTGGAGAAAATCGACGGGGGTCTGGAGCGGTATACCGAAGAGCATGTGCCGCAGGGCCCTCAGGGCCGTGCTTTTACCGGCTTCGTTGGGGCCGTAGACCAGGTGAAAATCGGGACCGGTGTCTGGCAGGTCGAGGGTGACGTCGGTAAACGGGCCGTAGGCGGCCAGCCGGATGCGCCTGATTTTCATGATGCGGCGGCCTCCTTTTTCAGGCGCCGGGCCAGCAGGGCATGGGCCTGTTCGATCAGTTCGCGCATCTGCTGCGGCTCTTCGGGCTGGAGGCTCGTGTCGCCCTGGCGGTAGTCGGGCGGCAGTTTCTGAAAGAGGCTTGCCAGTTCCTGGCCCAGGGCCAGCAACGCGTCGTCATCGCATGTCAGCGCTTGCACCAGCGCACTTAGCTCGCGCAACGGTCCGGGATCGGCATCGGGCTGGATGAGCGGGGTGGTCTTGACCTTGACCTTTTCGATCCACACCCGGTCCCCGAAATGGGCCAGGGCCGTGGATCTGACCGACTCCTTGAGGTGTCCGGGATCTGCGGCGATCCGGCTGTGGAGGTCGGTGGCGCCGCTGAAGGTCAGGCGGGCGACCACCGGCTTGGGATCATGCCGGTCGAGCGTCTCTGTGAGGGCGGCCTGGCAGCGCTCCAGGATCTCGTCGACATTTGCCGCGCCATCCAGATCGACAGTCAGCGGCTCCCAGCGGATCACGTCGACGGCGTGACGGACGATTTCCGGGGAGGCCCCCTCTTCGACCGTTACCAGCACACAGCCTTTGCCGCCGGGCTCCCGGATGTGGCGCCCTTGGATGCAGCCAGGGAAGACGATGGGCGGGTCTACGGAAACGGTTTCGAATTGATGCACGTGGCCCAGGGCCCAGTAGTCGTAGCCCTTGTGGATCAGGTCGGCGAGGGTGCACGGGGCGTAGTTTTCGTGCCCCTCCCGGCCGGTGAGGCTGGTGTGCAGCAGGCCGATGTTGAAATGGCCGGAAACCGGTTCGGGGTAGTCCAGGGTGATGTTGTCGGTGACGGCCGTCTTGGAGAAGCTCTGGCCGTGGACGGCCACGTTGAGATCTTCGAGGATGCGGGTTTCGGGTTTGCGCGACGAGAAGAGATGCACGTTGTCGGGATACGGCAGGGTGCGCGTCATGCGGCCGGCGGCGTCGTGGTTGCCGGAGATGATCAAGGCCCGGATGCCGGCTTCGGCGAGGCGCCGCATCTGTCTGATGAAGTAGAGGCCGGTGTTGTAATCCTTCCAGTCGCCGTCGAAGAGGTCGCCGGCGATGAGCACGAAATCCACCGCCTCTTCGACGGCCAGGTCGATGAGGTTCTCAAAGGCGCGCCGCGAGGCCTGGCGGATCTCTTCGACGGGTGCGCCTTCGTATGCTTCCAGCCGGTGCAGGGGGCTGTCCAGATGGATGTCGGCGGTGTGGATGAATTTCATTTTAGTTCCTTAACTTCGATGGGCTCCTGCGGCGTTGCCGGTTTGGCGCCGTCGCCATGTGCTGTTGCCGACCTTGATATCATACAATCGAGGTTACCACATCACTGTGTCAGATCGGGTCAATATCAGGCCGATTTTTTAAGTCGCCCCTCCTTCTTTTCATGGTGGTTCATCAAACTCATTTTGCAGAACTCGATGGTTGCCGCTTCCACGCCGTCCAATTGATCCGGTTCGGCAATCTGCCGCTGCACCAGGCCATTGAGCAGCGCAATGAACATGTTGGCCGTTGCGTCGACGTCGACCGGGCGGAATTCTTCCTGAACCATCCCTTTTTCGATGATCTCCGTCACGGTTCGCTTCAATTTGGTGCGGCTTCTTCGATAGGACCGGATACAGGCGTTTTCCTGGTCTTCAAAACGGGCCGGGCAAGTTCTGATCAAGATACGCATGCATTCGGGCTCGTGGCGGACAATTGAGAAATGCATGCGGATCAGGGCTTCGATGGCGTCAAAGGCGGTGAGACCAGACGGGTGCAGCCTGTTGAGCTGCTCCATGTAGATGGCTGAGGCTGTTTCGATGATGGTGGAAAACAGAGCGGTTTTGTTTTTGAAGTGGTAGAAAACGGTGGGTTCGGTAACGCCGACCTCCCTTGCGATCTGGAGGGTGGTGGTCGCCTCGTAGCCCTGTGCGGCAAACAGCCGAATGGCGGTTTTGAAGATAGCGGCCTTTTTGTTCACCTTCTGTTCCAGTTCATAATTTGTGCGATTGAGTCCATTTGGGCCGGCGAAATGATTCTTTTCTTTTTAGTAATTACTAAGTTGAGAGTCAATCCCTTGTTATCCCTGTCTGCCTATGCACTTGGCGCCACAAAGTCCCCCTTTCCCAAAGGGGGGCGGGGATGCCCCCCGCCCAGCACGGTCCGGTCCGTCAAACGACTCTCCTTGCAAGAAGAAAACCATCCTATTCGCCATGGAACTGTTTTTCCTTGAAATTGCCGCGTGTGGAAGGTTTGCGCCTGATGGAGGGTACTGAAAATGATTGGAACTGACATGAATGGGGGCAGTCAAGCAGCGATCCATCCGATTTTTTGGCAACGAACTGACAAGCTTTGTCAGTTCGCCACTGCCTTTCAACGGTTATCTGAAATGCGCATGCAGGCAGCCCGCAAGCAAGGCTGGCCTGCATCGAAGCGTTGGTTTGTGATTCAAAAGCCGTGTCTCTGCTGCAATAGTTCAGGATAGGAAATGGAGTTGACGATGGATTTCACTATGCGACCCCGGGGGGACTCCCGGTGGCCGCCCCTTCCGCCTGACGCTTGCGGACGGAACCGTGGTGCACGCCTTGATAGAAGACAAGCGCCTGGGTCTGAATCTTTTTGATTCGGCGGTGACGGTCTCCGTCGCCCCTGATCGTCAACAGGCGACGGGACAACAGTTCGCCCTGCTTAGAAAACGGCCGAAGGTGCCGAAAATCCCTGGAAAGCATTTTTACAATCCGCTCCAGATAAAACCCTCAGCGATGAGATCCAGTGTGCGGTCCTGGCGACGCTGATCGAGGACCAGTTCGTTGAGATTGGTTTGTTTTTGGGTCGGTGGAACGATTCAATCGTTGGCCCGAAACGGGTTCGGGCCGACTTCATCATTGCCTGACGGTTAGTCGAAAGCCATTTCGGTTTTCCATACCTCCCAAACCTTACCGACGAGGTCCGGGCCGGGTTTCAGAGTGACCTTGCCGGGTCTCCATCCTGAAGGCGTCGCCTCTGCGCCTTTGGTGTCCCTTATCAGCTGAAATGCCTGCACCTGGCGAAAGGTCTCTTCCACGTTACGGCCCACCGGCGGGGTCAAGACTTCATAACCTTGGAGTACACCCTCCGGATCGATGATGAACCGCCCGCGGGTCTCGACACCGGCGTCTTCATCGAACACACCGTATGCTTTGCCCACGCGACCGCCTGCATCGGACAACATGGGGAAGGGAATGCCGCCTTTCACCATTTTGGAGAGCTCCTTGTCGTCCCACATCTTATGCACAAAAACGCTGTCGATGCTGAGCGAAAGAAGTTCTACACCGAGCTTTTGAAATTCCGGGTATTTTTCGGCAACTGCCGAAATCTCTGTGGCTCAGACGAAGGTAAAATCCCCGGGATAGAAGCACAGCAGTACCCACTTGCCTAAATACTCCGACAGTTTGACGGATACGAATTTACCTTTCAGGTATGCGGGTGCGACAAAATCAGGCACTTTCTTTCCAACCTGGATCATGGGCTTCACCTCCCTTGGACTTTCCGGTTGACTTACGGTTTGAGCTTCTGGGCTCTCCCCAACTGGACCACCTGTCGGTCTTGCACAACCGACATCCATCTCTTCCGGCATGACTTCCTCCTATTGATGGGGTTTGATTTTCCTGCTTGGTTAATGCTTATAAATTTTTTCTTTCAAAAAAGCGGAACAGCAGTATGGCGGCAACGGCCAGCAGTGCAATGACAAACCAGTGACTGATGCCAAGCACTTGGGGCAAGGTCACTTTTCCAAAGTCTCCGATAGGGATCACGTTGGTTTTCATAAAGGGATAAGCCGCCGCATAAAGCCCTCCGCCGCATAGCATGCCGAAGATTCCCCAAAGCCCGTCGAATCGGCCTTCTCCCAGCGCACCTGCCGCCGTTCCCGGACAGTACCCCAGCAGACCCCAGCCGATGCCGAACAGTGTACCGCCGAGCAGCTGAGCACCTATGGAGGTCGACTTGACACTCAATTTTATCAGGCCGAGATCTTTGAGAAGATAAATGCCGATAGATGCCACGACAATTGCGCTCAACATGAATTTGAGGATGGTCATGTCCATCAATCTCAGGGCGCCGACCTGCTTGTCGTACCGGAGTACGTGTGCCCGCTGCAGAAGAACGCCGAAAATGATGCCGGTGATAACACCTTGCAGTAAGCTCATCTCTTATTTCCTTTGGATGCCGTAAATGAGGTTGGCGGAAATCAGCCCGCCGATAAAGAATGCAATCAATGCAATGAATCCGCTGACAGAAAGCTGAGCAAGACCGCTCAGTCCATGTCCGCTGGGTCACCCGCCCGCAAGCCTCGCGCCGAACAATGCGACGGTTCCTCCCAAAAATGCGACCACTGCCCTTTTGAGCGGACTGGGTCCGAACCGCTGATGCCACATGTCGGGAACCGCCTGAAATTTGAAGTCGCCGGACAGCTTTGCTGCCAGAAATCCACCGATGATAATGCCGACGACAAACATCAACTGCCAGTTGGGCAATGACGTTGGGCCATATTTGCCTTTACCGGTAGTAAAATAGTCGATCACTGATGTGTCGATGCCAAAAGCTTGTTCGATGACCGAGGCACTGCGGGCAAAGGTTGTTGATGCCCCGAGAAATTTCCCACTGATCAACACCGACAAGACCAGCAAAACCCCGACCAGGCCGCCGGTAAGATAGGGGTTCCAAGGTTTCTTTAGCATGGCTCCTCCGCATACGCTGTTAGGTGTAATCTTTTTGTTCATTGGATACCGAAAAATTTAATTACAAGCATAGGCTCATAATTCCAATTTGTAAAGCGCCATCGACCATGCCCGAGCTTCAGCCGCGGCTTCTAATCTTTTAACAATAATAAAATGATAGTAGAAATCCCCCTAAATCCCCATTTGGAAAAGGGGGACTTTCTGAAGCCAGGTGCATAACCATAAAAATAATTTAGAGGAAGACGGCAGCGACTACAAAGTTTTACTGGAGCTAGAATTATTTAATTTCAAGCGATTGTTCATAACATATGTCTTGATTAAAAATATAAATCTGGCAGATTTCTGCCATTGCAATGGCTAAAAAGGGCTAAAACGAGCTAAAAAAGAGAATGAAAAGGGGGATACCCAAAGCTGGATATCCCCCTGTTTTTTTATATGGTGCCGGAGGAGAGAATCGAACTCTCAAGGGGTTGCCCCCGGCGGATTTTGAGACCAAAATGTCAAATGAGCCAAATATAGCGCAATTACAATGTCTTGATAATATTACGGTTTTGAAATCTGATTTTGGTTTCGTTTGGAAAAATTTGACCTTGACGGGCACAATTTGGGCACAGTTTTCAACCTTACAAGCTATTCTTATTTCAATTTAAACCATCCGCTTCACCACCCAATACACAGCGTACCCGACGCCGATGCCAAGGGGCAACATGATTCATGGTCGGCACAGGGGCGTTTTTCTAATGGTCTTCGATAAATTTCCGATAGAGCCGGTTCTCTATGAAGATTAAGTTGGCCAGCTATAGGGCGTTCAGACCGAAATTTCCTTTTTTAATGAAAAGGATAATGGGCATGTCGAAAATTTCTGCAATGTCATGCCGGACTTGATCCGGCATCCAGCAAGGATTGGAAATACTAGATTCCGGGTCAGACCCGGAATGGCGCTAATTGCTATTTCGAATGTTAGCTTACCCTTCATAGAGAACCGGATTCCTATAAACGCCCTTTTTAGAAAATTTGATATGGAGCGGTGGTTGGAATTAATTTCAATATATGATAGCATTAGTGTCCGGTTAAGGAGGCGCAAAAATCTCATAAGCGACTGTATTAAATAAAATTTCATACCATTTATAACGGGCAACCCCTTGATTTTGGATTTTAAGCCAAGTAGAGCCCTTCGCATGACTTAGATGCGAAGGGAGATACTCATGTATCAAGGGAGAACCGTTTTTTCACAAGTATTGGACTTTCTACCACGGAAAAGTTTTCGTACTTGTGTCAAGCGATATAGCGGCAATTACAGAATTCGTTCTTTTACATGCTACGAGCAGTTTCTTTGTATGGCATTTGCGCAACTGACTTATCGTGAAAGTCTTCGCGATACGGTTCTTTGTCTAAGGGCAGTGCACAACAAGCTTCATAACATCGGAATTCAGTGTAAGGTTGCCAAGAGTACTCTTGCTGATGCCAATGAAAAACGTGATTGGCGTATATACTGTGACTTCGCTCAGGTTCTAATAGAACAGGCCCGAAAACTTTATGCCGGCGACGATTTCGGACTCCAGCTTGACGAGACGGTATATGCCCTGGATGCATCCACAATCGATCTATGCCGATCAGTCTTTCAATGGGCGCGATTTCGGACCACCAAAAGCGGGATAAAAGTTCACACGCTGCTTGACCTCAGGGGCAACATTCCGTCTTTAGTATCCATAACCGATGCCAAGGTTCATGATGTCAATGTTTTGGATGAACTGCTACCGGAGCCTGGCTCAATATATGTCATGGATAGAGCCTATCTTGATTTCGAAAGGCTTTACCGCATGCATCGGGGGTTGGCTTTTTTTATTCTTAGAACAAAAGTCAACACCAAACTCAGGCGATTATACTCTGCGCCTGTGGATAAAAGCACCGGCGTAATTTGTGATCAAACCGTACTTCCGGTCGTGTATCAATCTGCCATTGCCTATCCGGAGAAGCTGAGACGGATCAAGTATTTCGACGTTGAAACCAAAAAGCGCCTGACTTTTTTAACAAATCATTTCGAACTTGAGGCCCGAACCGTAGCCGATTTATACAAGTGCCGCTGGCAAGTTGAACTGTTCTTTAAATGGGTCAAACAGCATCTACGGATAAAGAAGTTCTTCGGCATCTCAGAGACCGCGGTAAAAACACAAATCTGGATTGCCATATCCATTTATGTGCTGGTTGCCATCATGAAAAAGAATTTATCGCTTGACTATAGCCTTTACACAATTTTACAGGTTTGAGTATCTCTCTTTTTGAGAAAACCCATATTTCAAGGCTATTCACAGAGAGCGATTACAATAACAAATTTACTACCGGCCATATCCATTTGAATTTATTTGGTTCTTAACCGGACACTAATGATATGATAGAAAAAATTATTATGAGATTTCTCCCTAAATTAAGGGTAATCTCTCAAGAACAAACCTTTTACCCGGGCACAATATTAAGTGATACTTTATAGTTCTTCTTCGAATTTCCTGACAGCAAGAGCATTATAATAGAGATTTTTGATAGGCTTGTTTCGGGGTACTTGAAAATCGGCAATAGGGAGAAAGTAATAAAATGCGATTCTTCAATGCATATTCTATCTGCCAGAGAAAAGCTTATACCATTCTATCTATGCTTTTATTTGTATGCATTCCGGATCCTTCATATGCGAGCAAGGCTTATTTAGATATACTCTCTAATCCAGAAGGAGTCAAAGTATACATAAACGGAAAATATATCGGTGCAACTCCAATAACAGGAGTCGAAACTAAAACAAAAAAATTCAATCTAAGGGCAATAAAAGAGGGATATGGTGAATTTAACAAAGATTTTGTTGTAGCCCCAAACGAGTTTAAATCTATCAGAATAAAATTGAAGTCAGTGAGAGAATCATCCGGGAAGGTTGAGGAAGAAGTATGGCTAGAACAAGATACTGGTGCGCTGATGGTCATAAATCAGATAGGGCCAAAAGCTGTATATCTCGACGGAATGAAAATGGGCACCGGTTCTATTAAAATTGATAATATTACGACAGGTAATCATAGCATTACTGTTGGAAATCTAAATTGTAAAATACTTATCTACAAAAACTACATTTTAAAAGTAAAAATACATAAAGAAGGTGTTACTATCCTAAATGATCTCAAAAACATAGAGTATGTAAAAGAAAATAACACAATGGTGTTAGAGATGATTATAGGGTACATTGAAAAGAATGGTAGATGGGTGAAAGGAATAAATTTTGAGAAAGTACAAAAAAGCAAGAGTATATCAATTGAAGAATTCATTAAAGAATTAGTTGACGGAAAAGGGAGAAAGTTTCAGCTAAGAATAGAACGAAAAGTAACAGGGCCGCATAAATTGGAGAAAAGACCAAATAATAGGAGATATTCATATAACGATAATAAATTTAACTATTCAATTTATATAAATGATAAGAAAATTACCGAAATAGAAAGACAATTTAAGCAAGAATCCTTACAAAGTAGTTATGGGAACATTATAAAGTGGTATAAGAAACCAAAATCCAATAGCCCCATCTCTGATTCTTATAAGGAATATCCTATCGAACTTTCAATTAGTACAATCGACACAGATATAAATGATGTAAAAATGGGGGGGGCAATTGGATATAACTTAGGTGTCGTAGCTAAGATAGCACCGCTTGAAGAAGCTTTTGAATCAAGCAGTTGTTCTTATTAGGACTTATATCCCAAAAAAAGCGCAAGGTGTAACCGGATCTGCCATAGCCCTATGATAGCATTTTTCTAAAACCAAGAAGGATGCGATGGATATCAATCAATTTAGAAAGCATTTTACAGATTAGGTAAATTGGCTGGGTTCTCTCATAAAAGCGCATGGAAGCTGGGCCATGCCACCAGAAAGATGATGGACCCGGGGAAGGCACTTTTGCCGGCACTTAAAGGTATCGTTAGATTGGATAAAAAATATGGGCGGAAAACCGCGGGATGACGAACAAAAATAAATGAAGAGATTTTCTCTGATAGAAAAATGATTAATCAATACTGAAAAAGTCATTTAATGGGTTTGGAACTTGCTTAATAAACCAGATACTGGGATGGATAATTTTCGTGAACTCAATTCAGAATTCTTTTTTGTGTAATTGCTTTAATTTAATGGTTGTTATTACAGAAAAATTGCTGATTATTAAGAAATTTTTATGATAGAGATCGATATTTTTTATCAATGAAACGATTACCAATTACGATTTACAAAAAAAGCAACTTTACTGAAATATATATGCCGAAGTTTATGAAGGAGCTAAATTTAACAAGTATCCATTGTAAAGCACATAATGTTGTTGGCAAAGTAAATAAAAGATGCAGCATATATCAAAACAAACTTGGGTATAGAGATGTCGATTATCGCCCACTAATAAATTATTGGTTTAAAAATGTTGATGAAGCCTTTGAAAAAAATAAAAGCAAAGAAGAAGTATCTAAAGCTATAAAAAGAATAGAAACAAAGATAAACGCACTTCAGGAGACTTCATGTAAACGACTTCACTATTTTTATATTTTATATTTCAAAAAGATTTATGATGAACCCATATAATTCTAATTTATTCTGAGAGGTTTTGATTCCATATTGTCAAGAAGAACAGGCGTCAAAAGGAAAGTTATAATTTTATGGGCCCTTGCCCTTAGTCCCTACATGTTATCGAGAGAACTTCGCCTAAATTCGAAAACCACTTGTTTAATATCACCGCTCTTGACGTAGAATCTATTAGATTCCTTTGTTGCCCAGCGCGGCACGCGACCAACAAAAAACCATGTTCCCCCATAATGTATTTTGACTTTAACAACATAACCTCCAGGGGATACATTAAATGCAGTTTCGTATATATCGTTGAAAATATCATCTTTTAATGCCAATTGGTCATTTAGAAAGATTTTAATCGTCCCTTCAGCATCCGATATCATACCTTCTTTAAGCAATCCTACTGCATCGATTTTTATTTTTATTGTTCCAGGATTGGAACTCACTTGATCTTGGGCGACGTATACGCCCTCATGAGATGCACCACACCCATTCATTAAAGCAAATAATATAGCTATAAGCACAATAAATTTTTTCATAAATAACTACTCCTTGCCAAAATTTAATCATTTTAAAGCATACGTTATTTGACCGACGGATTCGAGACGCACTAACAACACTTTTTACACCCGTTTAAAAGCAAGCTCAAGACCGGGTGTCCAGATCATTTTTCATAGGCCTTCATTCGGGATTCTTCAGTTTTGTATCCGGACATCACAATGACAGAAGGGCCTTTGCTTGATATTACAAGTTCCGCAAAATCCAGACCATTTAAGCCAGATTGATTAATCCCGGTAACGATGCAGTCATAGCTGTAGATGGTCGTATTAAAGTGAGCCAATAATGGTCGTTTAAAACTGAGCCACCAGGGGATGGTCCAGGGGTCCCCCTGGGCCGATCCCCGGGTTAGCGGCACCCGTGGTGTTTATTATGGGATTAGCCATATCACCATAATCAAAACACCACAGGAGGCCGCATTCAAAACCAAGGAGACCATTTTGGATATTATCACTTTGTACAGACGCGGGCTTACGCAGCGCGCCATCGCCAGAAAGCTGGGGATCAGTCGAAATACAGTCAAAAAGTATATCGGTAATCCGGACCTGGTATTTAGGCAAACGCCGGTACGGCCGCGGAAAAGCCAACTCGACCCTTATGTGGATAACATTAAGGCTTGGATCGAAGAAGACAATGGCTACACGGCTACCTGGGTCTATGACCGGTTGACCCATATTGGATTTGCCGGCAGCTACGAGATCGTTAAACGAATGGTTCGGCAACTCAAAGACCGACATCAACGAGTGGCTTATATGCGCTTTGAGACCGAACCGGGCTACCAGGCCCAGGTGGATTTTGCCGAGTTCCAGGTGGAGCATCCCAGCGGTCGGATCGAAAAATTGTATCTGTTTTCGATGATCCTGGGCTACTCACGAAAGATATACGCCGAGTTGATACCGCGCTGTGATCTGCCGTCTTTTCTGGACTGTCATATCAATGCCTTTGACTTTTTCGGTGGTGTACCGTCTCAGATCTTATACGACCGCATGAAAAACGTCTACATTGGTAGGTTGGCGGGCCACCACCGCTTCAACGCCACATTGATCGGCTTTGCCCTTCATTACGGCTTCACTCCTCAAGTGGCGCCTGCATACGCCGCCTGGGTAAAGGGCAAGGTCGAACGGCCCTACTCGTTTATCCGGGAAGGCTTCTGGCGCGGTTACGGTTACCTTGATTTGGAGACCGCCAATAATGACTTGATGGCATGGCTCAAACGAAAGGAGCACCGGGTCCATGGTACCACCCATGAGGTGGTGGCACAGCGTTTTGAACGCGAATATCCTCATCTGGGACCGTTGCCCCGGCAGCCCTTTGACACCTCCTATCGGGTTTTTCGAAAGGTCCATAAAGATTGTACGATTCGATTCGAAGGCAACAGTTTTGTCGTCCCCCATCCTCTGGTGGGCAAGCAACTAATCTTAAGGGTTAAAGATCATGTGATGCGGATCTATGACGATGACCGGTTTGTGGTCATTTACCAAATCCCATCGACCAAGGGCAATCTCGTACAGGGCAAACGCTTTTATGAAGCGCTGAGAAACGATCAACAGATGAACCGCCGCAAATACGGCCGTGGCCAGCCGGGAAAAGGCCGCGCCAAGCACACCATCAGCCCGCGAAAGCCGGCGTATGACATCCCGGTGGATATCCGCCCCATTGAGGCATACGATGATTATGTCAGTGAGGTGCGGATATGAGGGAAGCACTCTTGGCCGATAGAATTGAATCGAACCTGAACCGGCTGCGGCTTCCGCGCATACGCGACATCCTGGAGCGCACCATTGCCTCTGCGGAACAAAACGGTTCGAGTTATCTGTCCTTTTTGGACGAACTGTAAGCGTCAAAGGAAGTACACCTGCAGCTATACGCGTGATGAGCTGATCAGTTCAGGATCGATATTCTGAGGTAGCAGGTTGCGATAACCATCTTGATTTTTGACAAGCGGAAGATTTTCAAACAAACAGCGAAGATAAGAATAAGGCTCCAGCCCATTGGCCTTGGCGGTTTCAATCAGGGTAAAAAACGTTGCTGCGGCATCAGCCCCATTGGGTGCACCGGCAAATAGCCAATTTTTTCTTCCTACAACGAATGGGCGGATGGCATTTTCGGCAGCGTTGTTGTCAGGTTTATAATGCCCATCTTCGATATACACAGCCAGCTTGGACCAGTTGCGGAGGCTATAGTTGATCGCGATGCCCAAAAGCCCTTTCGGAGGTGTTAACGGCTGCGTCTTTTCCAGCCACTTTTCAAACGCATCCAGGATCGGCTTGGCTTTCTCCTGGCGAAGGGCATGGACCTGCTCCGGTGACATCTGTTGATCCCGAGCGAACCTTTCAACTTTGTACAATAGGCCGATGTACTCCAACGCCTCATCTGCCAGGGTTTGGGTATCGGCCCGGTTGCCCCGGTTTTTTTTACGGGCCTTGATCACCTCGGCGAACTTGCGACGGGCATGCGCCCAGCATCCCATGTGTACGATGCCGGTCTTTTTGCCCAGGTAGTCATAGCCATCATAATCGTCGCTTTGGATCGTGCCTTTGTAATCATCCAAAAACGTCAAGGCTACTTTACCGCTGCGGGTGGGATGATACCGGTACAACACGCTCGGCCGATCGTATTGCCCACCGCAAAAGACCCACATGTAAGATTTACTGGTGTTGGCCCGGCCGGGCTCTTTTAAGACCTGAAGCGGCGTTTCGTCCATCTGGATCAAGGGGCCCTCCCGGATCTGTTGCTCGACCAATTCGATCAGGGGGCTGCATCGCCGGGCTGCCTGCACCAGCCAATTGGCCATGGTGGCACGCGACAGATCCACACCCAAGCGGGCAAACATCTTTTGCTGACGGTAAAGCGGCAGGGCGTCAGCAAACTTGGACACGGCAATGTGCGCCAAAAGCCCTTCGGTGACCATCGACTTTTCGATCAGCTGCACCGGGGCCGGCGCGATCTTTACCGTGGGACCGTCATCTTCAACGCCCTCACAACTTTTGCAGGCGTATTTGTACCGGACATGGCGTATCACCTGAACCTTGGCCGGTATATAGTCGAGCTTTTCGCAGGTCTCTTGTCCGATGCGGCTCAGCTTGGCGCCGCAAGCGCACATCTTTTGATCTTCGGGCAGATCGTGGATGACCTCGACGCGCGGCAGATCCTCGGGCAACGGTTTGCGACCGCGCTTGCGCCGCTTGTGGGCAGGAACAACGATCGTGTCCTGTGATGTTGGGACTGGATCGGGCGTATCGTCCAGTTGACCAAAAATCGGCATTTGGCGGTTATCGCCCTGGCGGCGCTGTTCACTCTTTTTCCCAAACAGCTCGTTTTGCAACAATCGGATGCGCTCTTCCAGGTAATGGATCTTTTCCTGGTACTTTTGATCGATGGCTTCGATAAAAGAAGCAATGTCTTGCTTGGATAAGCGAACATCATCAGGCAGGCTGGACAGGTCCGATTTCATGCCTGCGTGTATAGCATAACCGGCCGTTATTTTGAAGGGAATTTCTTAAAAAGAAGTAAAATATTTATGCTACCGCAGAGTAGTATAATTGCTCGTGGGCACTAGTAAAGTCCAGGCCCGCCAGAAGCCAGTTCAACTGTTTAGCGCCGATGGTCACCACCTCGTCAACTGATATCGGCCATTTGAAGCGATGCTTTTCAAGACGCTTGAGCCACAGACAAAAACCGTTGTGGTCCCAGTACAGGATCTTGATGATGGTGCGCGCCCGATTGCAAAACACGAACAGATCCCCTGAAAAGGGGTTTAACGACATGTCCTGCTCGACCATGATCGAAAGCCCGTTGATGGCCTTTCTCATATCGGTGTGCCCGACGGCGAGAAATACGCGCTGAGTGTTTTGCGGCAGCATCATAGCACCTTGATCGTTGCGATGAGTTGTCGCAGCACATGCGGATCGAAGTTGCCGGGGACATCGATACAAAACCCGTTGGGGGTGTGCAATTTCAATGTTGCCTGATGAACCGGCACGGGAAGATGGGATGCCACTTTCAGCGGTACGAATGAGATGCTCTGCTCGGTTTTTGACAAGCGGTTTTTCCAGTAGCTCATCTGGTATTGCTTGATCCCGTGCTCCTGGCAATAGGCTGCTTGCTTCAAACCACTTTGTTGCCAGGCGTTAATGTGGTGTTGCCAATACTTGCGCTTTTGTTTGCGAGTTTTGTTCGAACTGGTGGTGCTCATCTGTGCGCCTCCTTATCGGAAATTTTGGCGCACTATGGCATGGCTGCTATCGTTTGAGAAGATGGGGTTAATTGAACCCTTACCATCAGCCCGCGAAAGCCGGCGTATGACATCCCGGTGGATATCCGCCCCATTGAGGCATACGATGATTATGTCAGTGAGGTGCGGATATGAGGGAAGCACTCTTGGCCGATAGAATTGAATCGAACCTGAACCGGCTGCGGCTTCCGCGCATACGCGACATCCTGGAGCGCACCATTGCCTCTGCGGAACAAAACGGTTCGAGTTATCTGTCCTTTTTGGACGAACTGCTTGAAGAAGAGGTTGCGAACAAAGAGCAGCGCCGAATCGAGACCGCTTTGAAAATCTCAGGATTGCCCTTTATTAAGGGCATCGATGAATTTGATTTTACCTTCCAGCCGAAGCTTGATCGTCAAAAAGTCATGTCGCTGTTCGATCTGACGTTTATCCGTCAAAACGGCAATGTGATCTTTCTCGGCCCTCCATGCGTTGGCAAAACCCACCTGGCAGTGTCACTTGCGCTCAAGGCCTGTCAGGCAGGGTTGAGCATCTATTTTACGACGATGTCGGATTTGATCCTCAAGCTTAAAAAGGATCATGAAGCACAACGTGTACACCCCCCTCTTTCCGAGCATCAGCCCACAAAAAAAGGGCTCCAAGACAACCTCTTGAAACCCTTTGTTTTTATATGGTGCCGGAGGAGAGAATCGAACTCTCAAGGGGTTGCCCCCGGCGGATTTTGAGTCCGCTGCGTTTACCTATTTCACCACTCCGGCATGAATTCGGCTTTATAGGCAAAATGGGTTGGATTGTCAACGATCTTGACGGCAAGCCGCTGGTTCTTTTTGGTATTGCCTTTTCGGTATCGGTGATTCTTGGTGGCGGAGTGCTTTAGATTTTGAACTGAGTCACCATGGCATTGAGCTGTTCTGCGAGTTCGGCAAGCTCTTTAGCACTTGAATTGACCTGTACGCTTCCGTCGGACATCTCCCGGGTGGTTTGATCTACCTCCTGGACGTCTTTGGCGATGTCTGTGGAGACCGTTGCCATCTGGGCAACGTTGGTATTGACATCTTGTATGCCTGAAGCCGCCTGATTGACATTGTTGGCAATATCCCTGGTCGACGTTGCCTGTTCTTCGACTGCGGTGGCAATGGTGGCCACAATCTCATTGATGTCGGTGATCACCTTTTCGATCTGGCTGATCTCTGTTACGCTTCTATCTGTCGAACCTTGAATACCTTCTATTTTTTGGCGAATATCCTGAGTTGCCTCCGCGGTTTGTTTGGCCAGCTCCTTTATTTCGTTTGCGACCACGGCAAATCCTTTGCCGGCTTCGCCGGCCCGAGCAGCCTCGATGGTAGCATTTAGAGCCAACAAATTGGTTTGCTCGGAAATGTCATTGATCGCTTCGGTGACCTTGCCGACATCCATGGCCGCTTTGCCGAGTTGGGCCACGCTTGACGATATCGTTTTCACCATGCTAACCGCATCACCGGTGATTGCGCGTCCCTTCTCCGTATTGCCGGCAATCTCGTTGATGGTCGAACTCATCTGCTCGGATGCAGCCGCCACCATCCGGACATTGTTGGAAGCCTGTTCCGAGGCTGCAGCCACACTGCTCATCGTTCCACTCATCTGATCGGCCGCTGTTGCGACCTGACCGGTTCTGCTGGAGGTTTTCTCCACGCCGGCCGTCAGCTGCTCAGAGATGGCGGAGAGTTCGGTGGAGGACTCGGTCATCGTGTCGACGCCAAGCACGACATCACCGATCATGGCCTTGAGCTGTTCGGACATTTTGTTCAATGATCGCACACATTGCCCTATTTCGTCGTTGGTTTCGACCACCATGGTCTGGGTGAAATCACCGGTTGCCATGGTTTCGGCAAATGTGGCGGCTTTTTTGATGGGACCGATGATTAATCTGGCCACCACGATCCCCAGCACAATACTGATGACGGTTCCTGTGAGGGATAGCACCAGGATCAATTTCTGATAAAAGCTTCCTTGGGCAATTACCGATCGGGAAGATCCTTTGATCATCACCAATCCGGCCCCGGCAATCTTTTCCACATTGGATTCGAACTGATAGATATGATCTTTAAACGGCTTCATCAATTGGTTGCCCTTTTGAGGCGTAATCGATTTGTCGTGTTGAATGGTGCTCACAAGTCCCAAAAATCCTGATACATATTGTTTATAAGCGCGTGAAGCGTCGTCCATGGCTGCATAGATGTCATCAGACAGGTGTGAATCGGCCTTCATATAGACCGCCATGGTCTTCATCTTTTCACTGGTTTTGGCTGAAACCTTCTTGAATTTTTGAATATAGCCGTTCTGCTTTTCAAGGTTTCCGATATTGAGAAAAAAATCCTTTTCGTACCTGCGATGTTCAAGCGCCATGTTGCTGAGCTTATCGGCATCTTCCAGGAATTTGATGTCTTCGGTGGATAACGCTTCGAATGCAGTCATGTTGGCTTTTATGATCCGGTAGCCAAGTCCACCGACAATGCCTGTGATCAGGGAAACCAGGATAAATCCGCCAACCATTTTCTGAAACAATGATAGATTGATCTTCACAAATAACATCCCAATTTAACATACTGATATATTAAACTATTTAAAAAGACGACAAATCCGTATTATTGAAGATTAGGCTGCACGGTTTCCACAACGGCCATGTACGCGTCATAGTCGAATTAAAAACACCCGTCGGCGGGCGCCATTGCAGATTTTTTGGACGGCGGCCTTTTTCATGCGCTGCCACACCAAAAAGACTATATCGACACATTCATCGGTAAGTTGATCTACTTTGACCGATATTCGTCAAAGCGGGCCATGAACTCCTTTGCAGGCAAGGCGCCCTCCCGCAGCATGGTCGGTTTCAGTCCGGTAATGTCGGCGACGGTCGAACCCGGGCCGCCGGCCAGTGGGCCGGCGTCGAGCACCAGGTCGACTGCATCGAGAACGACCTTGTCGATCTGGTCGATCCTTGCACATCCGCCGGTGCCTGAGATGTTGGCGCTGGTTCCGGTGAGGGGCGTTCCCAGCCGGCGTACGAGGGCGGCCGCCACGGGGTGACGGACCCAGCGCACGCCTACCTTGTGGCTGCCGCCGGTCAACCGTGGAGGGATGCCGGGACGAGCCGGTACGATGAAGGTGACGCCGCCCGGCCAGAAATGGTTCATCAGTTTGCGACCGGCCGGAGTGATTTCTCCGGAGACGCTGTCGAGCATCTCCATGCTGTCGATGAGGACGAGCAATGCTTTTTGGGTGTCGCGGCGTTTGATCCGGTAGATCCTGTCCAATGCGCCGGGGTTGAAGGCATCGGCCGCCAATCCGTAGAGGCCGGAGGTAGGGATGATCACCACCCCGCCCTGACGAATCAGGGCGGCGGCGGTGGCGATGATTTCTTCGTCGGGATGGCGGGCATCCACGGTGACGATGTTAGCGGTAGACTTCAAGGCGTTTGGCTTTGCGCTCGACCTCTGCGGCCATCTGCTGTTTGTATTCGGCCAGCAGGGCAGCCAGTTCGGGGTTGCTGACGGCCAGGATCTGAACGGCCAGGATGCCGGCGTTCTTGGCGCCCGGTTTGCCTACGGCCAAGGTGGCCACGGGGATGCCCGGGGGCATCTGCACGGTGGAGAGCAGCGCGTCGAGGCCTTGCAGGCTGGATGAGTCGATGGGCACGCCGATGACCGGCAGTGAGGTCTGGGCGGCCATGGCCCCGGCCAGATGGGCGGCGTGGCCTGCGCCGGCGATGATTACCTTGATGCCGCGTTCGGCGGCTGTAGAAGCAAATTGGGCCGCGCGCTCGGGGGTGCGGTGGGCCGATGCGACGGTCATCTCAAAGGGGACGCCGAACTTCTTGAGCATGGCCACGGCGCCCTCCATCACCGGCAGGTCCGAGTCGCTGCCCATGACGATGCCCACCTGGGGCTTGACCTGGAAGCGCCTCAGGGCCTTGAGGCCGATGTCCTTACGGTAGTGGGCGTTTTGCCAGCTGATCTTGGCCACGGCCTGGTACGCCTTTTCGATGGCCTTTTCGACATTGTCGCCCAGGGCGGTCACGCCCAGCACCCGGCCGCCGTTGGCAACGATGGTTTTGCCTTTCTTATCGGTACCGGCATGGAAAACGACCACATCCTTCATGCGCTTGACCTTGTCCAGGCCGCTGATGGGCAGGCCCTTCTTGTACTTGCCGGGATAACCGCCGGCGGCCATCACCACACAGACCGTGGCGCGAGGGTCGATGTCGAGTTGGCAGCGGTCCAGGCGCTCGTCGATGATCGCCTCCATGATGGGAACCAGGTCGCTCTTGAGACGCATGAGCAGGGGCTGGGCTTCGGGGTCGCCGAAGCGGCCGTTGAATTCGAGCACCTTGATGCGGTCGCGATCGATCATCAGGCCGGCGTAGAGGACGCCTTTGTAGGGCCGGCCTTCGGCGGCCATGCCGCGCACGGTGGGCAGCATCACCTCTTTCATCACTTTGTCGTGCATGAACTGGTCGACCACCGGGGCGGGGGTGTAGGCGCCCATGCCGCCGGTGTTGAGTCCTTTGTCGTCGTCGAAGACCGGTTTGTGGTCCTGGGAGGTGGGCAGGGGCAGGACGGTCTTGCCATCGGTGAAGGCGAGGAAGGAGGCCTCTTCGCCCACCAGACACTCCTCGACCACCACCTGTTTGCCGGCGTCGCCGAAATCTTTGTCGATCATGATCTGCTTTAGGGCGGCGATGGCCTTGGCCACGGTGTCGCAGACGATGACGCCCTTGCCGGCGGCCAGTCCGTCGGCTTTGACCACGATGGGAGCGCCCACTTTCTTGATGTAGGCTTCGGCCTTTTTATAGGTGGTGAAGGCCTCGCCCTCGGCCGTGGGCACACCGTATTTGGTCATGATGTGCTTGGCAAACGATTTGCTGGCTTCGATGGCGGCCGCTTTCTGGCTGGCGCCGAAGATCCGCAACCCCTCCTGCTCGAAGCGGTCGACGATCCCCATGGAGAGGGGGTCTTCGGGGCCGACCACGGTGAGGTCGATCTTTTTCTGGCGCGCGAAGGCCAGCAGTTGGTCCAGGTCCCCGGCGCTGATGGGCACGCACTCGGCCAGCTCGGAGATGCCGGCGTTGCCCGGTGCGCAGTAGATCTTCTTTACCAGCGGGCTTTGATGAATTTTCCAAACCATTGCATGTTCGCGTCCGCCGCCGCCGACCACCAATACTTTCATCGTCTACCTCCCCTTTTGGCTATTGAGATATGTTTCGGCCGTTATTTGTAACACGTTGTCATTTTTATAGGGTGTTTGTGCCACATTGCCGGGCGGGCGTAAAGCCCGCCCCTACGAGGTCCAAACACTATAGCGTGACTATTAACGTCATAGTTGATATCTGAACGCAGATTGAAACGCTTGCTGAGCCAATATCTATAAAGAGCGATCTATGCCGATTCCACTACCAGTTTTTCCAAATGGTCCTGCTTCATTTTGGCCAGCTCGGTGCCCGAGACGGTCGCACCATGAAGACCGCCTTTGAGGCTCAGTTCGGAGAGATAGGTCTTGCCGTCCCGGGTGATCATCAGATCGATGTGGGCGTAGGGCATCTGTGCCCGGGTCATGATCTCCATGCAGAGCGTTTTCTGTTCTGCACTCAGTGTGTGGGGCCGGCTCTCACCGCCGGTGGCCAGGTTCATGCGGAAGCCGTGGGGGTTGCTGCGCGCATAGGCCTCCCAGTAGTCGCCCACCGCGATGATGCGCAGGTCCGTTTCGATCTCTATAAACGGCTGCAGTACGAACGGGTAGTGACGGTCATCCAGGGTGAGGCAGTTGTACAGGGTCTCGAGTTGATCCCACTTGCGCACCCCGTGGCCACAGTGCTGGTGTTCGGACTTGGTGACCGCGGTTGTGATGCCATTGCGCTGGTAGTCGATGATGGCATCGAGCAGCGCCTTGCGCCGATGGATCACGCGTGTGTCGGGGGCCATCCAGCGTTTGAGTACGAATGCCTGGGCCGATTTGGAGGCGCTCAATGTCTGGGCGTTGGCCGACGGCAGCAGCCGCACGCCGCGCGCAGCCAGGTCGATCATGATGGCCGATTTCAAATAGGTCGACGGCACCTGGCCCAAAAACAGATCGCCGGGGCCTAGGTCGTCGAACACCTGGGTTAACTCACTGAATCGTTTAATGATCATATCGTTTTATCGATTATGGTGGGCTTGAATGCCAAGTTCGATCAGTTGATCGAGCAGTTGGCCGAATGAGATGCCCGCCGTTTGAGCGGCCTGGGGGAACAGGCTGGTGGGTGTCATACCAGGTATCGTATTGGTTTCCAACACAAAAAATTGGTCGCCGCGCAGCATCATGTCGGTGCGGCTGTAACCTTTGCAAAAGAGCGCCTGGTGGGCGCGTCGGGCGTAGGATTGGGCCTTTTCGGTCAGTTCCGGGCTGATGCGGGCCGGACAGATCTCCTGGGTTTCGCCGGCGACGTACTTGGCCTGGTAATCGAAAAAGGGGTGGCGCTTGTCCGGAATGATCTCGATGAGCGGAAGGGCCTGGGGATCGTCATTACCCAGCACGCTGCCGGTGATCTCGACACCTTCGATGAAGCCCTCGATCAGGGCGGAGGCGTCCTGCTCCAGAGCGGTTTCGATGGCCTGGGGCAACTCTTCTGCCGTGTGGACGATGCTCATACCGATGCTTGAGCCGCCGGCCACCGGCTTGACCACCAGGGGCAGCCCCAGTCTCTCAATGATCTGATCGATCGGTTCGCCACTGGACCGGCTCACCACGGCGTATGGCGGCACCGGGAGCCCGGCGCGTTCGTAAAGTTGCTTTGCAGCCAGCTTGTTCATGCACAGGGCGCTGGCAAGAACCCCGGCCCCCTGGTAGGGGATATCGAGCAGTTCGAGCAGCCCCTGGACGGTACCGTCTTCACCATAGGGGCCGTGCAGGATGATCAAAGCGGCGTCGATCTGATCCGCTTCGCTGACGAGCCGGGGAAGATCGGTCTGGGGATCGTAGCGCCGCACGTCGTATTTCTCTTTGTCGAGCGCCTGGAAAACCTGTTCGCCGCTTTTGAGGGATACGTCTCTTTCAGAGGAGATGCCGCCGCTGAGCAGAGCGATACTCTTTTTCATGGGAGTCCTTCTTTGTAGAAGTTATGCAAAGCTACAAAAACTACAAATCGATCGGTTCATCGCGGCCCAGCACGCGCCGCTTGGCACTGGCAAACTCTTCGGGGGTGATCAAATTCTTCTCGAGCAGCTGGGCCAGCTCCTTGATCTCCCGAATGCACTTCTCTTCGGGGCCTTCGAGGGCCAGGGGCGTTTGGCCGTTGCCCGCCTCGATGGCCGGCGGCTGGGTAGGCGCCCCTAGCCGGAGGGAGGCCATACCGCCCAGAAAGCTCACCTCCATGGAGCGGCCCTGGAACATGGGCGACTGCATCGCCTCTTTCAGAGAGCGCCCCTCTTTGCGCAGTTTGCGGTAGAAGAGATAGGCCGAAAGGGCGACCAGGCCCATACCGGCGATCACGATCCAGAAGAGATACTGCACCATACCACCGAAAAAAAGCACCAGCAAGCCGAGACCGGCCAGCAGCAGCACATGCAGGATGAGAATGGTATAGGCCAGTATAATGCTTTTGAACAGACCTTCACGGTTGTTTTTGCTTGTTGTAGACATCTTCTCACTTACTGCCGGAACGGACTATCGGCAGGATCAGCGTCTCTTTTGTTCCGCTTTGGAGGCCAAGCGCTCGGTGACGCCCGAGATGTATTGCTGGGGGAGATCGTACTGGACGTTGCCCTGGCGTGTCATGTTCAGTTTCATGATCAGGTAGTTGAGTTTTTTCAGCGTGGTATAGCGAGCCGCCGTGTCGGGCATCTGGGCCAGCAGCTCTTCGGTGCGATGGATCTCCTTCTTGATCTCGATCTCCGGCGGAAGGCAGTCGGCATTCTTCAAAATCTTGTAAGCAAGGCGCAGATCCTCAGGGATATGGCTGTCCTGGGCAAGATTGAGTGGTTGCCCGGCCCCATGGAGATTGTTGAACACCCCCTTCTCCTGAGCCTTTCGGATGCGCTCCTCCACGATCTTTTCAAATCCGGTAATCATATGCTCCTCAAAAGCGACCTGCGGATGCCCGCGCGCCTCTGTCTGTTAAAAAGTGGAATATAATACATTGGATTCGCGATTTTCAAGGTCTATTCATTTGCATTTAAAAATTTGACAGTGAGGGGTCTTGGTGCTAGTTTGCTTCAGCCTTTTTTATAGAAGCGAGGTCCATTGAACTGATGAGCAACGAATCAACTTCGAACAGAAAATCGCGAGAGCACGACCGGCGTACCGCTTACATCATTGCTGAATATACGGTAAAAGAGGGCGTGTTCCGCGATATCATCAAAAATATCGGGCCGAACGGTATCTTCATAGGCACCCGGCGGGCGATCGATGAAGACCAGGAGATTGTCCTGAGATTTCCGCTTTTCAACTTCGATCACCAGATAGA
The DNA here is from genome assembly GCA_963668675.2 of uncultured Desulfatitalea sp. GTDB lineage: Bacteria > Desulfobacterota > Desulfobacteria > Desulfobacterales > Desulfosarcinaceae > Desulfatitalea. Next base: position 463,232 of record CAXXMB010000002.1, read on the forward strand.
GGTGAAGGGCCGCGTCACGCGAAGCGGGCCGCACGGTTTCGCGGTGGCACTCGGCGAACCTTTGGACGGGCTGATCCGGGAAGATGGACATCTATCTGATATCGTTCATGAAATAGACCGATAACCCACCAAGATGGATTCAAGCCTTCGACCGGTAAAACGTTTGCAGGATCCGAGCGGTTTCGGACGGCCTCTCCATGGGGACGAGATGGCCGGCGCCTTCGACCTCAAGGTAGGCCCCTTCGGGTATCAGGCTGGCGATACGCTTCAGATCGATAAACGGCTTGTTCTCACTGCGCTCCCCCTCCACGACCAGCACCGGGCCCTCCACTCTGGCCAGCTCCGGCCACGGATCGTGCTGCAGGCTGCCCATGAAGAGCGCCGCTTCACGGCCCGGCGGGCAGGTGAGGCTGACGCCGTCTCCGTTGTTAGCGGTGATGCCGTGTTCGATATAGAGTGATAACACCTCTTCATCCCACGACTGGAAAAAGGGTTTACCCCTCCAATCGTCCCGCACCTCTTCGCGGTCGCGCCAGCTGTTGCGCCGCTTGATCGCTTTTGCGGCCATGGGGTGCTCCTCGGCGGCAATCTGCAGCCCGTACATCTCCTGGGGCAGAAAGATCGGTTCGATGAGCACCATCTTCTTCACGGGCAGGCCATGAAGGGTGTGGGCCAGGGTTGCCACGGCCGCCCCCATGGAGTGACCGACCAGCAGGGGGCGCTCCAGTTGCAGCCGGTCGCACAACAGTTTCATGTCGCCACCCAGGTCGCGCCACCCCAACCAGGCCTTGTCGGAATCGACGCAGCGGTAGTTGCACAGGTAGGGGGCGATCACCCGGTACGTTCGGGAGAGGTCGCGAGCAATGGGGTGCCACAGCCAGGGCATGAAGCCGGTGGCGTGCAGCATCAGCAGCGGCGGGCCGTCGCCGCCATAGTCCAGATATTCAATCTCCATATCGCCAATGGATTGGTGTCGCAGGGTGGGGTGTATCATCTTTCCGTTCTTCTCCATTCATTTGACATATCTGCTTTAACCGTCAGCAGATGTTACGGGCGGGCAAAAAGCCCGCCCCTACAATTTGGTGCATTTTGTTGTAACGACCTTCATAGGAGCGGGCTTCATGACCGCCCGAACAGATCACGCCAATAGCTTGTTGCGCCCTTGTTATGCCATGGTTACGCCTTGGTTAAGAATAGATCAATGGGGATTGCGGCCTTTGTACTCTTCAGCTTCCCGCGATTCAAGCGTCTGCCATAACTCCCGGGCCGCTTCATATCCCGGATCACCGACCTTGATCTGACGCAGCTGCCGGCGGGCGTGTTCCCAACGGCTCTGGTTCAAATAGAGGCGGATCAGCGATAGGCGCGCCTCCGTATGTGTGCTGTCCAGGCGCAGAGTAGCGAGCAGGGCCGCTTCGGCTTCCGCCTCACGACCGGCCAGTTGGTTCGTCACCCCCAGACCGAAGAAGTTGTCGGGGTTATCTGGATCCAACTGCGTGGCCCGGTTGAGCGTCTTTACTGCCCGCTCGGTATCGCCTTGATCCGCATACGCCATTCCCAGGTTGAAGTAGAGCCGATCGTCATCGGTGTATCCGCACGTGATGGCCGCTTCGTAAAAATGGATCTCCCTGGCGCGATTGCCAAGTTGTCCCCAAATATAGCCCAGGTGGTAAAGGGCCAGGCAGTTGCCGGGCTCCGACGCGATCAGTCGCTCATGTGTCTTGCGGGCCAGCTCCCAATCGCCCTGGGCGACCGCCTCATCGGCGACCGGATCGCACTGCCGGATGGGCTTGGGGGACGGAGTCTGGGCTGCACAGGCGACCAGCAGCACCATCGACACGAGTGCCGGCAGCAGGCAAATCGATCTGCCCAGGGATAGGTGAAGTGGGGCTTTTGGGAGTAGCATCGGTTAAGTATCCTCATTGCGCCTGGCCATCTCCCGGTGCTCTTAAGAGAAGGCCGAACCGGTTATAATGGATTGAAGATAAGCCACGCAATCCAGGGCGGTCAAGGGGAAAGCAAGTGGCCTATCTGCCACAGTGACCGTGCCGCTTCAGACGCAAATGCGATCCGACGCCACTCTCGGCGCCCTGTATATGCATCGATAGCAGTTGGGCCGGATAAGATGATTAGTGTCTATTTTTCAGTGCCTTAAAACCCATACGCAGTTATGGCAGCCGTCGGACGGTTTTCCCGGCGACCACCGAAAATAAATGGGCACGCCTATTGCTACTTGCACAAGTGCGGGCGCTGTGGTTTTTTTAGGTTTTAGGTCAAACGATCGCCTCACAGGCCGCCTGGCGGCCCGCAGAGGGAGAGAGTGATGCATAAAAAACAGATGTTGTCCCGACACATAGCCACCTGGATCGTGTGCGCGGTGCTGTGCGCCGGCTTCGCCTCTGCGGAAGCGAATAGCGCGGGCATGCCCTTTGCGCCCGGGGAGCGGCTCGAGTATGACCTGCGCTGGGAAAATGTGCCGGCCGGCAAGGCGCGCATGGAGGTGAGCTCCATCAAAACCTTCAATGGCGAAAAGGTCTACCACTTTGTGCTGACGGCCCAATCCAACGCCTTCATCGATCTCTTCTACAAGGTACGCGACCGTATCGATGCCTATGCCGATTTGGACATGACCTGTTCACGGCACTATGAGAAGAGGCAACATGAGGGCCGTCACAAGAAAGATATCGTGGTCACCTTTGACTGGGAGAACAGCCGCGCCCGTTACTCCAGTCGCGGAAGGGCCGGTGGCGCTATTGAACTGCTGGAAGGGAGTTTCGATCCCCTCTCGGCATTCTACTTCAGCCGGACGATCGATCTGGATGTCGGGCATCAACTCGAAAGGCCCATCACGGATGGCAAGAAGAATGTCATCGGACAGTTGAACGTGATCGGCAGGGAGACCATCACGCTCCAAAACGGCGACCGCTACGACACCTATCTGGTCGAGCCTGAGTTGAACCAGGTGAGCGGTGTGTTCAAGGAGAGCAAAGGCGCCAAGATCCGCATTTGGGTGACGGCCGACGAGCGGCGCATCCCGGTGAGGGTCATGAGCAAGGTGGTGGTGGGGCACTTCATCGGTGAACTCATTTCGGCCGAAACCGTGCACTGACCGGTTCAGACGCGTCTCCCGAGGGCGCGGTTGCGAATCAAACCCTCCTGGGCCACTGTGGCCGCCAACGTTCCCTCCCGGGTGAAGATCCGCCCGAAGCTCAGCCCCCTCGCCTTACAGGCATTGGGGGTATCCATGACATAGAGCAGCCAATCGTCCATACGAAAATCGCGGTGGAACCACATGGCGTGGTCTAAGCTGGCCACCTGCATATCCGGCTCCCAATAGGTGTGGCCATGGTGCTGCAGGGAGGCGGCCATCAGATTGAAATCGGAGGCATAGGCCAGTAAATAGCGATGGGCGGCGCGTTCGTCGGGCATGTCGTCGATGGCCCTGAACCAGAGGTATCGCCGCGAAGGCATCGGTTTGGGGGCAAAGGGATCGATGGGGTTCACATGGCGAAATTCGATCGGTTTTTCGCACATCATGCGGGCGCGGGTCCTGGGGGCAATCTTGTCTGCCCACTGCGCCATCTCCTCCAGCTCCGACACAAAATTCTCAGGCCCCGGCACGTCGGGCATCGCATCCTGGTGGTCAAACCCCGGTTCATCGATCTGGAACGATGCCGACATGGAGAAGATCGCCTGCCCCTTCTGCAGCGCAACGACCCTTCGAGTGGTGAAGCTATTGCCGTCCCGAATTCGGTCGACGCTGTAGACGATCGGCAGGGCCGGATCACCCGGGCGCATGAAGTAGGCGTGGATGCTGTGGGCGGCGCGGGCCGCCGGGACGGTGTGCGAGGCGGCGGAGAGGGCCTGGCCCAGCACCTGCCCTCCGAAAACGTTGCCGAACCCGAGGTTCTGGCTCTGTCCCCGGTAGATATTCTCTTCGATTTTCTCCAGCTTCAGGAGCGTTAAGAGCTCCTCCAACACGTTGCCGGTGCTGCATGTCGTCATGGTATGGCGCCCCCCTGTCGATGAGAGATTGGGATCTCTTGCCGTCTCTGGATGGATACGGGGAACGAGCGGCGGATATCCTATCTTAACACGCATCACCGTTTTGGCAACATGTGGTCGTCACTCGACGATGGTGGCGCGATAGGTACCCGCATCACGCAGATGCTGCTCCATCTGCTCGATGGTGATCTTTGCCGGGTTATATACCACCCTGTTGACCTCTTTGAACCGACGCCAGCCCTTCTCCACTGAGAGTACGCCTGGCTGCCCCTCCAGGGCAGCAACACCCACGTCGTATCAGGCGACCTCGAAGGTGATGTGGGCGGTTTCCGCCAGGGCGGGAGCCACGGGGCTTGCGCTGAGGAGAACGAGCATTCCCAGCAACATGAAAAGCGATTTCATGATCCATTTCATCATCCGGCCTCCTGTTCATTGTATCGGCAAAGCCAGGGGTTCATTCCACACGGGGGAGGGGTGATGGAATCGTTCCCCTGGCGTTGCCGCTTTTCGGTATGCTTTTCCGGTGATCCGGCTCGCCGGAAGAGGGCTACATCTTTTTTGCAAAGTGTGCGCGACCGATCTCCACGTTGAACTTTTCACAGTAGATGATCACGCTGTCGTACACGTGGGGGTCTGCTTCAGCCGGCAGGGCGAATTTAACCGTGCCTGTAAACTGCTTGAGCATTCCAAGGTGAATGCCCGCCTTGCGGTCCCCCTCTTTGCCGAGGAACACCTGGCCGTCCGGCACCTTGTCCACTTTTATGTCTGCCAGGGTCAGCACATAGTGCCCCATCTCCCTGGAGAGGGTTACCTTACCTGTGGCGTGATGCCCGTCGGATCCGGCAAGCATCGACATCATCGGTGCGGCCATGGTCTCTTTATGCATTTTCTCCTTCACCATCTTGTCGTCAGACATGCTCGAATCTTTCATCTTTTTATCCATCATTTTATCGGTGTCCATTTTTTTGGAGGCCATCTTGTCGTCCATCATCTTATCGGACTTCATCTGGTCCGACTTCATATGGCTCTCTTCCATCTTCCCGCTGCCGGCGCAGGCGGTTACCGCAAACAGCAGTGCCAGAGCCGTCACAGTCACTAACGAGCGAATCGATCTTTTCATCATGTGTACTCCTTTTCATGATAAGGGGTTGCCTGTTGCGGATGAGCCGGCCAATGGCGCTCTGTCCTGAGTCTCTGCTGTCTGTGACGCCGGCCATCCTTGCGATAGATTAGGCATCGGCTTTAAAGCAGGGGTAAAGGAGATGTAAAGATATGGTAAAGATGGATGCGGAATAGCCGGACGGGGTGCGTCAGACGGGCAGGGTGAACCACACACAGGTCCTGCCGGGTTCGCTTTCGGCGCCGATCTCTCCGCCGTGGGCTTCGATGAGGGTTTTGACGATCGACAGCCCGATACCTGAGCCGCCGCCTTCTCGCGAACGCGACGGGTCGGCCCGGTAGAAGCGTTCGAAGATGTAGGGCAGATCTTCGGCCGAGATGCCCGGACCGCTGTTGATAAAACGCACCTGCACGGTGCTCTCCCGGCGCTCGGCGGCAACGGTAACATGGCCGTTGGAGGGGGTGTATTTACAAGCATTTTCGATCAGATTGCGCAATGCCTGCAAAAGCTTGTCCGGGTCGGCCGTCACCTGGTCCGCATCGGATGCGAAACGGGTGTCGATGGTGATGGCCTTGCCTTCGAACTGAGGCTTGTAGAGCGCCAGCAGTTGCTGCGTCAGGCCCTTCAGGGAGAGGGGTTGGCGCGTCAGAAAGGCGTTGGCCGCCTCGGCTTTGGCCAGTTGCTGCAGATCTTCGACCAGATGGACCAGGCGCAGTACTTCCTGCTGCAGCATATTGAATGTGGCGGCAGAGGGGGGGACCACCGCGTCGCTCAACCCCTCCAGATAGCCTCGCAGGTTGGTCAGTGGCGTGCGCAATTCGTGGGCCACGTCCGCCACCATCCGTTTGCGCAGCCGCTCGAGCTTCTCCAGGTTGTCGGCCATGCGATTGAAGGCCAGGCCGAGTTGTCCGATCTCGTCATGGGAGGCGACGCCCACCCGTTCGGAGAAATTGCCGGCGGCCACCTCTCGGGTGATGGCGGCCATCTGGGACAGCGGCCGCAGCACCCGCCGGGTCAGCAGAAAACTGAGCAGCAGGGCCAGTGCCAGGGCCGCCAGGGTGGCCCACAGCAGGTAGCGATGAATGGCCGCCAGGAACATCTGGTGGGTTTCGGTGGGGGAGACATCGTACTTGTCCATCAGGGTCATGAAGTAGTCGGCCGCCAACTGATCGATGGCCAGCCAGACGACCAGAATGATCACTGCAATCACCGGCACCACGTTGATCAAGAGCAATTTCCAGAGCAGGTGTCGTTTCATGGTGGTTTAAAGCTCGCTCTCTTCGGCCAGGCGATATCCGAACCCCCGGATGGTGATGATGCGGCGGGGCTTCGATGGATCGGATTCGATCTTCTGCCGCAACTTACCGATGTGAACATCGACCACGCGATCGACAACGGCGTCTCCATGCTCGTAGAGCCGCTGAAGCAACTCATCCCTGGAGAAGAGGCGTCCGGGCGCCACCAGCAGCGCGTGCAGCAGTTTGTATTCGGTGGCCGTCAACGCCACGTTCCGGCCCGCCAGCGTCACCTTGTGCTTCTCTTCATCCATTTCCAGATCGCCATGGGTCAAACGCCCGCCGCTGCGCATCGCCTGCGGCCGTGCTCGCCGCAGGATGGCCTTGACCCGCTCGACGAGCTCGCGCGGACTGAACGGCTTGACGACGTAATCATCGGCGCCCAGGGAGAGCCCCAACACCCGATCGATCTCCTCCTCCCTTGCCGTCAGCATCAGTATGGGCACGTCCGAATCTTTACGCAGGCGGCGGCAGATCTCCCAACCGTCGATCTTAGGCAGCATCACATCCAGTATCACCAGCAGGGGCGACCGCTCCCGGGCCATCTGCAGCGCCTGCAAACCGTCATGGGCGATCCGGGTGGCAAAACCTTCGCGCTCGAGGTAGGTCTCCACCAGTTGGGCGGTATTGGAATCGTCTTCGACAATCAGGACCGGATCCGACGGGTCTATGGGCATGGTGCACATCCTTATCTATCGAAATGCATGTTCTGCAGGCCAACTTTTGTCATACTGGATTTGATCCTGGATGACTTCATGGTGATTTCGGTTAATGGATCGGACCGTGTAGCGGCGGGGTTTATCCCCGCCCGGAAAGGCACCGCGTTTGTCCGGGCGGGGATAAACCCCGCCGCTACAAGACCGGAGAAAGGATACCCGATATCGCTGGCTTCGTGCAAGGAGGATCATGTCCGGCCGGGGCTATGGGCCTTAAAACGCCGGGCAGGCGATACGGCCCTGCCCGGCAAAGAATTCAACATGGTCGAAGGATCACGCTACGGCAGCCGAATAGCTCTCGTTGACCCAATCCCAGTTGATCACGTTGAAAAAGGCGGCGATGTAGTCCGGCCGCCGGTTCTGGTACTTCAGGTAGTAGGCGTGCTCCCACACATCCAGACCGAGGATGGGAATCCGGCCCCGGCTCAGCGGACTGTCCTGGTTGGGTGTAGTGGTGATCTCCAACTCTCCGTTGTGCGCCACGAGCCAGGCCCAGCCGCTGCCAAAGAGGAGCGCCGCCGCGTTGGAGAACTCATCCCTGAATCTGTCCAGGCTGCCGAAACGCCTGGCAATGGCATCCACAGCCGGCCCTTGGGCGTTGACGTCCTTTTTCAGGAGGTGCCAGAAAAAGGTGTGGTTGGCATGCCCTCCCCCGTGGTTGCGCACGGCGGTGCGGATGCTCTCGGGCACCTCATCGAGATTGCGCACCAGATGTTCGGCACTCACCGTTTGCAACTGATCGTGGCCACTGATTGCGGCATTGAGTTTGTCGACATAGGTCTGATGGTGTTTGGTATGATGAATCTCCATGGTACGCGCATCGATGAACGGCTCCAATGCATCGTAGCTGTAGGAGAGTTCAGGCAGTGTGTGTGTCATGATAACCCCCTGTATATTTACCCCGCGCACAATACCGCCGGCACCGCCGGATATCGATCTTGAGGATCGAAAAACGGATTATGCGGGGGGGTCGTTTTAGTGATCAACCTCATACAGGGATAAGTTTCTAATGCCGGGGGGCTTTGTCAAGTTGCCGGCTCACTCCATTTTCCCGGGGAACGGTGCGTAGATATACGCCTCTTTTCCCGCTCTCAACTCAGCCGCCATCCGGTTGAAATTCACGAAGCGATGCTTCAATTCGTAAAAGCCATGCCACCAGGCATAGTCCGGGGCCATCATGGCCGTGCCCATGCGGGCCCGTCGCCCCTCATGGTGCCAAAGCTCATAGTACTGCCATTCGATCGGCTCGTCGAAATAGGTCTCATTCGAGATGAGCCCATCGGCATAGAGCTGATCCATGACGGCTTTGACCGGATCGAAGTAGGCTTCATTGTAGTGCCGCACCACCTCGTCCAAATTGCCAAAATGGCTTTGGGTCCACGTTGTGGAGTGGCACTGCAGGCAAACCGCCTCCATCTTCCGGCGTTCGGCCTGCCACTCGGTTGCGGCCGGAAAGGGCTTGAAATCCTGTGGCCGGACAGTGCGCGGGGCCTGGGTCTCCCAACTCAGCCGTTCGGTGACATCGTGGGACGCATCGTACTTGCCGGCCACTGCGGACATGTGGCAGGTGGCGCAGGTGGGAGCGCGATAGTGCTTGGCGGCCTCCCACTGCCGGTTGGCCGGATCCCACGTCCAGTTGTCGCCCTCTGCGTGGTAGATGGTGCCGTGCTTGGATTCATTGTAGATTTCGATCTGGGGGTGGTCGGGGCCGAGGTGGCACTGGTCGCACGCCTCAGGCTTGCGTGCCTCTATAATAGAGAAACGGTGGCGGGTGTGGCAACTGCTGCAGCTGCCGTTGCTGCCGTCCGGATTAACCCGGCCGACCCCGACATTGGGCCATGTGCCAGGGAGGGGCTTACCGTTTTCAACCGCAACCACAGTGCCGTGGCACGCCAGACAACCGGTGGTCCGTTCGGTGCTGTTGTTCATGCCGTCATTGAGCCAATGGTCAATCTTCCACATGATCGCGTTGGTGTTGGCGTGTTTGCTGCGCGCATACTGCTCGGCCTGCTTGGGATGGCACCCCTGGCAATTCCGGGGCGACACGACGACCGATATGGGTTTGGGTGAGTGTTCCAGATGAGAGGTGAGCACGACCTTTTCGTCGGTGGCGCGGTGACACTTGTCGCAGTGGACGTCCACCCGCGCATGTACGCCGGCTTGCCAGTCGTTGAAGATGCCCGGCGTTTTGACCCGGTGGCACTCGATGCAGGTTTGGCCGACGATGGCGGCCTCGCGCGTTTCGGGCAACAGGCGCAGCGGAAAATCCCAGCGCCACACGCCGATGCATGCCAATATCAAAAAGATCAGCACCAGATTGGTGTAGGCCATCACCACAAAGGCTTTGCGGGCAGCCGGCAGTTTCTCGGGTGCGCCGGCATCAGGCTGCAGTTCGCCCACGAAACGCACCTTTTCGAACACCTCGGTGCCATGCGGTGCGCCCGCAATCGCTTCGGTCAGATCCGAACCGGCATTGTGTTTGCCAAAATGGCGTCCCCCTTTCCACTTGGCACTCGCGCTGACATCATAGACATGGCTATCGTGAACGAAATAGGCCGGCCGGCCTTCACCCCCATCGAAGTTGCCCAGGTTGGCCCGGGTCACGTCCCCTGACACATCGGCCGGTGGCAGGGCGGCATGCTTCATTTTCCGATGCACCACGGTGACCGCAACCAGCCCGATGGAGACCATCAAGGCAAAAAGAAGAATCTTGATCGACAACATCAGCCCGAAGGTATTGTCGAAGAACTGGGACCACCGGTCCATCCGCGCCCACGTCAAATAGATCCCGGTCAGTGTCAGCATTACCATGCAGGAGAGCCCCAGCAGGCGTTCGGGTTTTGGAATGCCGCCGGTCAAGCGGGTGGGGCGAATAAAAATATGGATATAAAAAATCGCCCCGAAAAAAATAACGGCCGCCAGAAGATGAAGATAGCCGATGATAAAACGCAGGGTTTTGTGCAGCGGCTGCTGGAGATGCTCGGCTTTTTCCAGCACGGCAGCCGATATCGGATAGCGATAGCCATTGCGGATATATGCAAAACCGACGGTTTTGAGCTGCCCTCCGGTGCTCTCCTGATGACAGAAGATGCACCCTTTACCGGTATCCCTTGCATACTCCTCTTTTGCCCAGGACAACGGCGTAAACAGGAGACCGAGGAACAAGAACATCAAGCAACAAGAAACGGCAACACGATATTTCGACATGGGTGGCGTCTCCGAAGACGGGAGTGATACCTGCCGGCCGTATGCGGTTATGATCGAACGCCTGACAGGCAAGCAATTCAACGAACGGTGTTCTTCTTATACCATGCCAATAAGGCCATACGCAAACGAGCAAATTGGCGACGCGTGCAGCACGACAAAGGCCTTCAGCCCCCCCAGAACCGGCCGAAATAAAAATTCGTTAGCCCGATGTGCACACAGTGGCACCACCTGTGCGCACAAACATACACTCAACGGGTCGATCCAGTCCGTTTCAGACCTGAAACGCCATCACGAGAGGGGTTTGAGCGCTACCCTTCAACGTCGGATACCGGTCATTTCGCCGATGGGTCCCATCTGCATCAACCTTGGCATAGCCTTTGCTGATGCTCTACCGAAGGAGGGTGAGCCCTGTTTCGCTCACCCCTAAAAATCCATGCAGGAGGCATTTGATGAGCAGCGTTCAAGCCCTTGGCAATGACACCATCCAGAGTCAGAACATCTTCGGGCAACCGTTGACCATTTTCGGGGTACCGGTCGACCGCGAAAAGATCTTTACCAACTACAAAGGCGTTTACAAAAGCCGGGTGGAGAAGCGGCAGCGCAAACTGATCGTAAAGAGCACGTTCATCAAATTCTTCCTGCATCACGGTGAGACGATTCAGTGCCTGACCACCGGATATTCGCCTTTGAGCGTCAAAGAACAGATGCTCACGGGCCTGGCGTTTCTCTACTTCAGGCGTGCGCTCTTTGTCATTACGGAAAAGCGCATTCTGCACATCCCCACCCGTTTCAACCGGTCACCGCGCGGGGCCGTCTCTCAGATACTCTTCGAAGACTGCGCCCGAATCGAGGTGAAAGGTCGCGCCCTTCATGTCCAATACAAGAACGGGCGTCAGGAAGTGTTTCCCTATCTGGGCCGCAAGGAGAAGAAGAAGGTCCGCGCCCTTCTCTCCAAACTCTCGCTGTCTCCCAAAGAGGCTGGCCAACTGAAGGGGCGCGTCTATCTATGCCCGAGCTGCACCCACGCACTGCCGGCCGGCAGCGCCCTGTGCGGCACATGCAACCTTGCGTTCAAATCGACGTTCAAAACCAGACTCTACTCGCTGCTGGTCCCCGGCGGGGGCTATTTCTACGGCCGCTACCCGTTCGTCGGGGCTGGTGCAGCCCTTTTTGAGCTGTGCCTGATGGCCATTCTCGTATGGAAAGGCATGGAGATGCACAAAGGCCTTCCGGTCGACCTCAACCTGATGATCGTTCCCGCTCTGGCACTGCTCCTTGAAAAATTCATCATGGCATTTCACACCGAACGACTGCTCGAAGACTACGTTCCCGAAAAGAGCGATTACGCCGTACGCAAAATCTGAGCTTTAAAGGTAGATGGCGAAAATGCGGGTCAGGCATCTATTGCCAAATGCAGACGGAGGCGGTAAAAACAACAGTGACACCCCTTGAAACGGATGGGTGCCGACTGTATGGCCCATGACCCTATCTCCGGAGAGCCGACATGAAGAAAAAAATCGCCATCGCTGTCGACGGATCGGTCAACTGCACCCATGCCGTGCGCTATGCCGCCGCCATGTCCCAAACACTGCCCGGCCTGCACTATGTGTTGATTCACGTGGAGGCCGCCTTATCCCAGTACCTCACCGACGAGGCGGAGAGAAGCCCGAAAGCCCGAAGAGCGTTGCAGCGGCTCATGGAGGCGAACCGCGAGGCTTCCACCCAGATCATCGAAAAGGTCCAACAGCAGATGATCCGCTGTGGTGTCGAGCCGGATCGGATTGAGATCCGCGCCCGAATCCGAATGGCCGGTATTGCCGAAGACCTTCTGGATGAGTGCCAGGGCAAATCCTATGATGCCCTTGTTATAGGCCGCCGCGGCATCAGCCATCTCCAGGAACTGGTGACCGGCAGTGTCACCTCCAATGTGGTCGCGTACTCCGATGTCACGCCGGTATGGATGGTAGATGACGAGGTGCCCAACAGCCGTGTCGTTCTGGCCGCCGACGGCTCACAAAACGCGCTGCGCGCCCTCGACCACCTCGCCTTTATGCTCAGCGGCCGGGAAGATGCCGCGATTCACATCATCCATGTCAATCCCAAATTGAAGGATGTCTGTGAAATCAAATGTGACGACGAGGCAATGGCGGTTGCCGAGGAGATCCTGCTCGACAGCGACCGCCACTGCATCGATGGGTTCCATGAACAGGCGAAGGAGGTGATTCGGAAAAACGGACTCGACCCCGGCCGGTTGGAGATTCAAACCATCAAAAGCCGTGTCTCTGTTGCCGGCGCCGTTATCGATGCCGCCCGCAAAGGCGGTTTCGGTTCGATCGTCATGGGCCGCCGCGGTCTGAAAAAGGGCAAGTTCACCGGCAGCGTTTCGCGAAAAGTCCTTCAAAAGGCCACCCGGATGGCCGTGTGGGTGGTGCCGTGAAAATGCCGGCTCAAACAATTTCTTAAATTCTTCTAAAGTCCTCCCTTAAAGCGCCGATACCATAGATGAAGGTATATCTCGAACCAGTGAGTGATAAACATGGATGATTTATTTGCCATCGGAGCCGATCAACTGTTCGCCATCACGGCCAATCAGGCCGAACAGATGACGGCCCTCTCCAATCAAGCCCTGAGCAGCGGTATCGACAAGTATGTCAACGGGGATTATGAAGGGGCGGTCGTTGATTTCAAGCGGGCCTTCGGACTTGATCCCTATGCGGAATACGCCATCGATGCGATCAAGTATCGGGCCATGGCCCACCAGAGCCTGGGCGAGACCGAAAAGGCCATCGACACCTATGAGGAGGGCTTGCGCGTACATGGCTATCGTGACGATCTGCATGTGGGACTGGGCAACCTGCTGATCGGGGAGGGCCGGACGGGCGAAGCCATAGAGTCCTACGAGTCAGCCGTGCGCGTTTACGACGACCCCAACAACCGCTTCTCACTCGGTCAGGCCTATCTGAAGGCGGGACGCTACGATGATGCCGCCAATCAATTCGGCAAAGTGATTAAGCACGAGCAGTACAGCCGCAACGGCTACTACGGCATGGGCCAAGTGTACAGCGCTCAAAAGAACTACACAAAAGCGATCGAACAATTTGAGCAGGCAATCCACAAGGACAATACCTTTTACGATGCTTATACGGAAATGGGCTATGCCTACGCCGATGCCGGCAATATGAAAGAAGCCGAAAAGATCCAGAGCTTCCTCGAAGCTGAAGGCAGCTCACTCTCCTCCCTGCTGGACGCCTATATCGGCAAAGCGACCAAACCCAAAATCATGCTCGCCTATGCCGATAGCACGTTCCCTTACTACATGCCGTCCAGAAGCAACGTATCGGCCCTCAACAACTATATGGCCAATGCCAATGCCAGCCAGACCTTCAGCATCCGCTTTCAATTCAACAAGGAGATGGATCGCGATTCAATCGAGAATGTAATGAACTGGACCATCAAACGCTCGGATAAGAGCGGCCCCGGCATGCGTTACAACATGGGGCTCTCGGTTCCCGAAACCGAGGCGAGTATCAGCGCTGTACCCACAGGTGTCTATTACGATGAAAAGAGATTTACGGCCACCGTCCGTTTCGATATCCACCAGAACAGCGAAGCCAACGCCACCATCGATCCCTCCCACCTGCTTTTTGCCTTCACCGGCGAAGATTCCGACGGCAACACCATGGACCCCGAATTCGACGAATTCATGGGCTTTTCCAAATCGGTATAAGTAAAAAGCGCATCACGGGGTATAATTGGCCACGTAGAAATCGTCGATCAACCCCTTTGTCTTGAGGGACTCCCCATACATACGGGCCGCCTCCTTGGTGGCGAAATGGGACACCTTGACCTGGTACCAGGATCGGTTGACGCTCTTGGCTTCGGTCCAGAAAGCATCCACACCTGCCGATTTAAGACCATCCACAAAGCGTTGGGCATCGTTGCGTTTCAGATAGGCGGCCACCTGTATGGTGAACGGGTCGGTCACTGTCTGGGGCTGGGTTTCGAGCGGTTCAATGGAGGGCGGCACTACGGGCAGCGTGGGGCTGGACGACCATTGGTCGACCGTCACCACAACACCGACGGCCACAGCGATGAGGGCAGCAGCCCACCAGCGCGCCTTGGCCGGTTTTGTGAGTGCCCATGCGACCATCCGGCCGGCTTGACGGTGCCCGAAGGAGCCTGCTTGGCCGCAAATTCCGACGGCCCGATCCAACACCATCTGCACGGCAATGATGGGCGATCTCCCGGACCGCGGTTGCCTCTCCGTCGATCGCGATCGGTCCGGTTCAAGAGGCTGAAACCGATCCGCCAAATCGTGAACCCGATCATCGCTCATATGAGAAAGGGCCTGCCCCGCCTCTGCCAGGAGGCTGCGGTTGCCGGCATTGGGTTTCAGCCGGCAGATCCCTGCAGCCAGACCTTCGACGCAGGCCGCATCCCCTTCGGCATGCCCCCTGAGATAGACCTCAAGGGCCCAGTCGTTGATATGGCTCTCATCAAGAAGCAAAGCGCACAAGGGACGAATCAACTCGGCAGGGAACCCCTCGGCGGTCTGCCAGATCCGACGGTAGGTCTGCAGGGCCTCGAAATCGGAACGCCGTTGGGAGAGGTAGAGTTCGGCCAGCAGCCGTTGAATGGTCTCATTGGAGCTCAAGGCCGCCCCGATGATCCCGGCCAGGTCGTGCTCTTCCGGGAGATGGTTCTCGCGCCGGATCGCCCCTTCGATCCACCCCTGGGCAACCGCTTCATCTTCCGGGCAGATGCGCAGGTAGGCGCACACCACATTCTGCCCGATGGGTCCGAGAACCGGTTGAGCCAAGTGAAAGCGGGCCAACCGGCCGCTGATCCACTTGGCATTGCGTTGCCGTTGGAGGGGGGAAAACCAGAAGCTGTCGTGGACCGACGCGACCCGATCAAAGGCACCTTCCGCCTCGGCCACCATGCCGGAACGCTCCCAGACGGTGGCCTCGGAGACCTCTCGCACGATCATCATCATTCCGATTTTATTCATTATCCAGCCAATTAGAAAAAAGAGGCCGATAAAAATAACCGTTACAGGAAACGCTATCCATTCCATACCTGCCAGCCTGTGCCATGGAGGCAAAACCAGCGCGCAGACCAACACACCGCCAAGGGCGGTCATCCAAAAACGCAAACTGAAATGTCTGAAAATCGCACTCACACTTTATACTCGCTCATTCGCGCGGAGGATGTTGCCGCTCCTCGCACAGGTGCTAAAATCCCTCTCTGAGGGCCACCCATACATCCGAAGCGTTGTTGCCGTTCGTGGGAAGACCCGTGGCCGAATCGACCGTCTGTAATCGGATACCGGCAGGCTGTAAAAAAGGACGTGGCGGCTCCCCTTCGGTGGCGTTGATCATAAACTGGGCCCATATGGGAGCGGCACCGCGGCTGCCGGTGATGCCGACGCCATTGCGGTCCAACAGCCCCTCCTCCCGATCATACCCGACCCAGACCGATGCGCAGAGGGTCGGTGTGAAACCCGCAAACCATGCGTCGTTGTAACCGTTGGTTGTGCCGGTCTTTCCGGCTGCCGGTTTCTTGAACCCCATACGCCGGACGACCTCACCAGTGCCGTGATCCACGACCCCCTTCATCATATCGACCACCTGATAGACCAGACGGCTGTCCAGCGTCTGGGTGCCGCTGACAATATGCTCTTCCAACAGCTGTCCATAGGCATCCTCGACACGCCACACCGCAAAGGGTTCGTATCGGACCCCCTCGGCGGCGAATGTGGCAAAGCCCGAGGCCATCTCCAGGGGGCTCACCCCTGAGGTACCCAAAGCCACCGAGTAGACCGGGGCCAGGGGGCTTTGGATTCCGCAGCGCCGGGCGACATCGATCACCGCTTCCGGGCCGGTGCGCTCCACCAGTTGGGCGGCGATACTGTTGATCGACTGGGTAAACGATTTTTTCAGGATGACCGGCCCCTGATAGGTGCGCTTGAAGTTATGCGGGCGCCAATCCGGCGCACCGGCGATGGGGATACGCACCGGCTCGTCGACGAACACCGTTGCCGGTGTCACGCCCAACGTCTCGAGGGCCGCGTAATAGAGGAACGGCTTAAAGGCCGATCCGGGCAGCCGCTGGTTCTGAACGGCCCGGTTGTACTCGCTCTCGGCGTAGTTCCGGCCGCCCACCATCGCTTTGATGGCACCCGAATTGACCTGTATGGCCACGAGTGCTCCCTGGGGCGCTTCGGCAGGTGCGCTGGACTTGCTGCCACCAAGGCTTTTGGCCAGATCGTTCAATCCCCTGGCCAACGACGTCTGGGCCGCCTTCTGCAACTGGGGATCCATGGTGGTGGTCACCTTCAAACCGCCGTGATAGACCACCTGGGCGCCATAGCGCTCCTCCAGCTGCTTGAACACCCAGTCGACGAAATAGCCGCCCTCCGTCCCCGATGCCCCCTGGCTGGCGAAGGTCATCTCTTCGGCCGCCGCCGCAGCCGCCTCCTGCGCCTCAATAAAACCGGCGGCGACCATGCGGCCGAGCACCACCTGTTGGCGGGCCTTGGCGCGCTCGAGATGCCTCAGCGGGTTGTACCGGACGGGCGACTTGGGCAGGCCGGCCAGCAGGGCTGCCTCGGCCACCGTCAATTGGCCGGGGGTCTTCGCGAAAAAGGCCCTGGCCGCCGCCGCGACGCCCTGGGCGCGCGGGCCGAAATAGATCTGGTTGACGTAGGCTTCCAGGATGTCACGTTTGCTGAACTGGGACTCGATCTGCAGGGCGACGAGCAGCTCCCTGAATTTGCGCCGATAGGTCTGTTCGAAACTGAAAAAGAGGTTTTTGGCCAGCTGCTGGGTAATGGTCGACGCCCCCTGAACCCGTCCGCTGAAGAAGGTGCTCCAGAGCGCTTTGAAAAGCCTCACCTTATTGACGCCGTGGTGTTCCCAGAACAGATGATCCTCGGTGGCCAGGATCGCCTCCAGAAAGACGATCGACACCTGGTCCAGGGGCACGTAATCGTGGCCTCCGATCTGCAGCACCCGTTCGCCGTTGGCCGCGTAGATCTCCGTGGGCGGCGTCTCAATGATGCGTCGCAGCGGCTCGGGCACGCTGGGCAGGTCGCGTACGCTCCAGAAAAAAATCAGGGCGCCGACCACCGCAGCAAAGCCGCTCACAGCCAGGCAAAGGGCCATGCAACCGGTCAACCAGCGGATCAGTCGCACCATCGGGGTCATGGCTGCTCCTTCCGCATCCATGGCCAAACGGTCGTGGCATTCTCTTCGAGCATGCGCTGTATCCGGCGCACCTCATCCCTGGCGCCCTGCATCAACACCACCCGGGGGCCGTCCAGTCCGCTTACTTCGAATCCCAGGTCCACCGCATCTCCGATCATCCGCTCCGAGATACCGACACGCTCGATACGGCCTTCGACCCTCAACAGATCCTCTGGATGGGCCACGATGCGCGTACGCTCCTGTTCGGGCAGGCCGTCCAGCGCCTTAAAAAAACGCTCGGCCGGATAGATGCGGCCATTAAAGTCAGCCAATTGATCCAACCCGGTTCGAATGGCCACTTCACCGCGTTCGATATGGGCCAGCAAAATCTGATCGATGCTCAACCGATGGATCACCTGGTTGTTGGCATCGAGCATGTAGATCAGCAAACCGTTTCCCTGCCGTTCGAGAAAGGTGCGCTGCCACCGACCGTCGCTCTGGTGGGTCAATAGCGTAAAGGGTGATACGATTTCGTGAGAAAGGACCGGCGGCAGCTTCAAATAGAGCTCGATGAAGTGTTCGGACGAGATCATGGCCCCCTTGTCTTCTCCCAGATTGGAGACCAACTGCCCCAGTGAGACCGCTTGGCGCACCTCGCGCTGCAGGTTTTGGCGCTGATCGGCATATTGGGCCAGTGCGGTGCGCGCCGAGTCGGCCTCGCGGCCCTTCTCCCAGATGGCGCCCGAGCGGGGACGGTAGGCATTGGTGGAGGTGAGATAGGCCCCCACCGCCTTTTCGATCCAGTCAAAACGAAATTCGGTGATCCCGGCAACGGCAAGGAGGCAGATCAGCACCACCGACCGCGGCACCAGCAGTCGCCTGCGCCAGATGTTCATGTCTGTCGGGGCATACCAGGGGATCATTTGGAAGAGGTATCAATCCATTTAAGAGAAGGTGTTGTTTGGACCTCACGCACGCTCGGGCGTCAACGCCCTTTCCATGCACTGTTTGCCGGAATAGGAATTCGGACCGGGTTCCGCTTAATTGGTACCGATATAGTCCAAATTGAAAGGAAGGTCAAAATGTACTTGAGGAGAGAGTGGCGAACGCACCTCTATTTCAATAGGGCAAAACGCCGACGCCGCTTTCGAAAGGGGTACTTCGCAAACTACACTTCAGAGAGGGTCTCCACCTCATCGGCAAGGACGTTTGTCAATTCGCCCGACTCGTAAAGCTCCCGGAACACTTCTATAATACGGGGGTCGAACTGGGTGCCGGCCCCTCCGTACATGATCTCCAGGATCTTATCTTCGGACATCCGTGCACGGTAGGCGCGATCCGAGGCGATGGCATCATAGACGTCGGCCACGCTGAGAATCCGTCCGAGCAGGGGAATCTCTTCGCCGCTCAATCGATCCGGATAACCTTTGCCGTCATAGCGCTCATGGTGGCAGCGAACGATCTGCTTTTCACGGTTCCAGAGGCCGAGATGGCTCATGATCTCATACCCGATGACCGGGTGCTGCTGGATGATGCGATACTCCTCCTGGTCCAGCCGTCCCGGCTTGAGCAGGATATCGTCGCGGATGCCGATCTTTCCGATATCGTGCAGCAATCCTGCGACATTGAGGATCTCCCGCTCTTCATCGGTACACCCCATGGCCTGGGCGAGCGTAACCGCAATCAGGGTAACGCGACTGGAGTGCTGCTTGGTATAGGGATCGCGAGCCTCTATGGCCTTTACGAAGGCGTAGAGCGTGGAGAGCAGGTTGTTGTAGATGTTCTCGTACAGGGCCAGGTTCTCAATGCCAGTGGACGCTTTTTTGGACATAAAGTCCAGATAAAAAAGGGCTTTTTCGTCGAAACGATGGTTTCCCTGATAGATGCTGGCCATCAACACCCCCAGCACCTTGGAGCGAATCTTCAAGGGCGCCAGCATGAAGGAGAGTACCTCCCCGGGCAACCGGTCGCAACTGCTGCCGTTGGCAACGATCAGTGGATGGTCGTCCTTGATCACCTCGTTGATCAGATCGTAGATTTTGGGATCGCTTGGCGATAGCAACTGACCGAAACCGGCCATCTGGGCATTGATGACGTCGGTGGTGTTGGCCTTCTTGGTCCAAGGTGCCCCGGCGGCGGCGATAGGCAGCGGCTCACTGGACTGTTCGTTGACCAGGTAGAAACAGGAGGCATCCGCCTGGACAATATCGACCGCCATGTCCACCAACTGCCGGAACACGTCCGTGCTCTCCCGCATGGCTGAAAAGTCGGTCAAAATGCGATTCAGGATGTTGAGCTCTTCGATTTTGTAGAGCAGCTCGGCGTTGAGCTTCTCTATCCTGGCCTTGCCCGCCACCTCTTTCTGCAGCATGACGTTCTCGATAAACAGCTGACGCTCGCGTAAAACGCGCTGCACACACAGTTCCATCTGGTGCAAATTGACAGGCTTGACCAAAAAATCTACCACTCCGTTCTTCAATGTCTGGATGGTGTTATCCAGGGAGGGGTAGCCGGTCATGACGATGACCGGGATGGTGTTGTCATACTTGCGGATGTGCTCCGCGAGCGCCAATCCATCCATCTCCGGCATGTTGATATCGGTGAAGCAGCAATCGACACGCGTTTCAGAGAGCAGATCGACCGCCTCTTTGCCGTTGCTGGCAGTGAGCACATCATATCCGCGCGATGTGAAATAGGTATGCGCGATGTCTATGATGCTCTCTTCGTCATCTACAAAAAGGATGGTCTCTTTTTGATCGGTATCCATGCGGAATTCCAGTAGTCCATCAAGTATTTAATATTGTATTATATTTCCGCTGCACTGCGATTGCCCTGGCATTCGGTGAAACGCTGCCATAGTGCAACTGTTTTCAAGCATTTGTATCGGCCTGTTTCAGCAGAACTTAATCTAAATTTCGTTTGGTGGGGTTGAGGCGGGATCGCTCATCTCAAGCGTCCCCATAGAGTCGATAAAGCTTACCTGGAAGGCCATGGCCGAACATCTCGCTGAGACGCCGGCTCCAGCGGGCAATTGGGGGGATGGAGACACCGGTTTCGAGGTCCAGAACACGCATGAGGTGAAGGGTGTCTTCGGTGGCGATGTTTCCCGACGCCCCTTTGATAAACGGGCACCCCCCCAAGCCTCCCAGGGAGGTGTCGAAGTGGGAGATCCCCAACTGCAAGGCAGCCATGACGTTGACCAGGCCGAGACCATGGGTATCGTGAAGATGCAGTCCGACAGGAACCTCGCCGGCCACCGGCAAAATCGCCTCCAGAACCCTGGCCACCGTCGACGGGGTGGCCAGACCGGAGGTGTCGGCCAGCACCAGGCGGTCAACCCCCTCTGCGATAAAGATGGTCGCCGTTTGTACCAGTGCTTCGACAGGTGTCTCCATCTCTACGGAACAGCCAAACGTACATTGAAGGCTGCCACGGATATGCCGGCCGGCCTGTTTTCCCGCTGCAATCATGCGCACCGCTTCCTGGCGGGCGCGCGCCACCGACATGCCCGAATTTTCCAGACAGTGGGTCTCACTGACCGATATGGAGGTCTCGATCCATGCAATGGCGGTGTGGCAGGCCCTTTCGACCCCTTTGAGGTTGAGCGTCAGGGCACTGTATTCGACACTGCCCGACGGGGGCAGCCGTTCGATCAGCCCCTCGGCATCGGCCATTTGGGGTACACGGGCATCGTGAACGAATGAGGCCACCTGTATGGCGGGCAGGCCCGCATCGACCAATCCTGAGATCAGATCCAGCCGCTGGTCGATGGAGAGCACCCTGTCCTCCATCTGGAGGCCGTCGCGCGGCCCGACCTCGGTGATGTGAATGCGGTTGGGAAGATTCATGGCAATTAGTTTAGAGTGGAAAGTGGAAAGTGGAAAGCGGAAAGTGAAGGAATGGTTTCGATTATAATTGATTTCAATAAGAGCCGTCTCTTTGCTTCATTCGACAGGCGGGTTGGAAACAAAATGCTTGACGCTCCCGGCGGTAGCCGATATTTGATTCCGTTTGGAATGCGTAGGAATCTCTGGCTATGGACCCGATGTACTGTTTGTAGGTGATGCTTTTGTCTGACCAACCCATGGAATGTGACGGCGTTCAAGACCAAAACCGGCCGCTTCGTATCTGCCTTTTGAGCTACCGTGGCAACCCCCACTGCGGGGGCCAGGGCGTCTATATCCGCCATTTGAGCCATGCACTGTGTCAATTGGGGCATCATGTGGACGTGCTGGCCGGCCAGCCTTACCCGCAACTGGACAATGGTGCCCGGCTCCATCACTTGCCCAGCCTGGACCTATACAATCCCGAGGCCCTGTTTCGCACACCGACGATTCGTGAGTTGTGCAACCCCATCAACATGCTCGAATGGGTCGGCATCTCCACCATGGGTTTTACCGAACCCCTCTCCTTCGGATTGCGCGCTTATCAGAAGCTCAGGGCCCATAACGGCTATGACATTCTGCACGACAATCAGAGCCTCTCTTACGGTCTGTGGGCGCTGGCGCGCAACGTGCCCACCATCGCCACCATCCACCATCCGATCACCGTGGATCGGGATCTGGCGATCCGGGCCGAAACCGATCTCTGGAGAAAAGCCAAGCATATCAGATGGTACAGCTTCATCGGCATGCAAAAAAGGGTGGCGCCCAGCCTCAAACGCATCATCACCGTCTCGGCCCACGCACGCGATGATATCAGCCGCGAATTTCGCATTCCCGCCAGCCGTTTCAGCATCGTGCCCAACGGCATCGACACGGACCGCTTCTATCCCCTGCCCGATATCGAACGGGAGCCCTGCCGGCTGATCGTCACCAACAGCTCAGACATCGCTTTGAAAGGGCTGCATGTGCTGCTGCGCGCCATCGCTGAACTGGTGCCGATCCTGCCGAAGATAAAACTGGTCGTGGTGGGGATGCCGAAGAAGAAGAGCCCCATCTACAAATTGATTTCTGAATTGAATCTGGGCCGACGCGTCCACTTCACCGGCCGCATCGATCAGGAGGAATTCATTCGACAATATGCCCGCGCCTGGGCAGCGGTGGTCCCCTCCCTCTACGAAGGGTTCGGGCTGCCTGCCGGGGAAGCCATGGCCTGCGGTGTGCCGGTCATCAGCACCACCGGCGGCGCCCTGCCCGAAGTGGTGGGTGACGCCGGCCTCCTGGTTCCCCCAGGTCAATATAGTGCTCTGGCCGATGCCATTGCCGAGGTGTGCAACCATCCCCAACTTGCAGCCACACTGGGTCAGGCCGGGTACGACCGTGTCATGACCCACTTTACATGGAGAGCGGCCGCGGAAAAGACCGTCGCCGCCTATCGCCGGACCATCGATGATTACCGTAGACTTTCAATGCATTGACATCCCCTCCGGCAGTCGTGTTCTGGATATCGGCTGCGGCTCGGGCCGGCACGTTGCGGCCGCCTACACCCTGGAACGCGCCACTGTGGTCGGGGCCGACGCCAACGTCGAAGACCTGAAGGCCGCCCGGGAACGGCTCCATTTTCACGACTACCTGGGCGAACACGGCCAGGGCCGCTGGCTGCTCAGTGCCGCCGACATCACCCGGTTGCCTTTCGATGATGGCGCCTTCGATCTGGTGATCTGTTCCGAGGTGCTCGAGCATATCCCCGACCACCACCGCGCCATGGTTGAAATCGTACGCGTACTGAAACCGGGCCACCCACTGGTGGTCAGCGTACCGAGACGTTGGCCGGAGCGCATTTGCTGGTCCCTCTCCAGGGAGTACCGCCACATGCCTGGCGGCCACGTGCGTATCTATGACGCCCGCGAACTGGTTCAAAAAATCGAAGCGTTAGGCCTCAGCCATTGGCGCACCCATTTCGCCCATGGCCTTCACAGTCCCTATTGGTGGCTGAAGTGCCTTCTGGGGTTGGAAAACACCCAACGCCTGCCTGTCAAGCTCTACAACCGTTTCCTAACATGGGACATCATGGACCGGCCGCGCCTGACCAGAACACTGGAACGCTGGCTCAACCCCCTGGTCGGGAAAAGCGTGGTGCTCTATTTCCACAAAGCCGGCTAATCGCCCCTATCCCGATCTTTTTAGCAAAAAATCAAAAGCGGCTATCTGAAATGCGAAAGCATAGAGAATGCAGATAGGAGTCGCCGGCATCTATGCATTAATGATCCAACGGACAGGTCCCCCATTGAAAAAGAGGGGAGCCGTCTCCCTGAATAAATCATTCCCCCGACAAACAAGATATCTCTAAAGTTTAACACCGAACAGCCGATATTAACCTCGATTCTTAAATTATAGATCGCAAATGGTCCTTTTGGTGGAAAGCTGCGCGGTAGAAATCACCAATTGAGCCGCACAGAGACTAACTTTCAAAATGGATATCCCCATGCAGATCATCATCTATGCATCCCCCTTCAACACTGTATCACGGAGTCTCATCGACATCCTCCGTGGAATCGGGGATGAAAAAGAGCACGAATATCACCACACCCTCGACGCCCTTGCCGCCCGGCTGCGCCACCCTAGAGTCCGTTTCAATTCACTGCTCATTCTGTGCCCGGCGAATGGCTATGAATTGACCCAGCTGACATCCATCGGCCATCTGTTCAGGGATATCCGCGTCATCGTCCTGCTGCCGGATGGAGAGGGCAAGACCATCTCGGAAGGTCACATGTTACGACCCCGCTATGTGGGCTATGCAGATGGCGATCTCAATGATTTGGCGGCAGTTGTGAGGAAAATGGCCGATCCGGAGCCGGTGTCCGCCGGTTCAATGGCCCACGCCTGATGTAGGACCCACCATGACGTCTATTTGCGCTGGAGCACCCCCAGCGTGCCTGTTCTGGGAAGCTCATGAAATTGACCTGTCTCGATAGCCGCCCGGTAAACCTGGTAGGGGGCCTGCCCCCCTTGGGCAGGATCCTCAAACAGATCGTGAATAAGCAGATATCCCCCAGTCATGATATGCCGTGACCATCCGTCGTAATCGCGTTGAACGGTCTCGAGAGCATGGCCGCCATCGATAAAAAGCAGCGCCAAAGGGGTGGCCCAGGATCGGGCAGCCACCGAGGATGGTGCCACGATGGGAATGACGCTCTCTTCGAAATCTGCCAGTTCGAGTGTCCGCCTGAACAGAGAGAAGGTGTCGATACGGTAAGCGCGCACATCGAACAGGGCTGCATCAAAATAGGTCTCCCCGGGTTGCTGCTCCTCGGATCCGCGATGGTGGTCGATGGAAAAGAGCACCTGGCCGGCCTCCTTGCAGGCTTGTCCAAGATAGAGGGCCGATTTGCCACAATAGCTGCCAATCTCCAGGCAAGGCCCCATCTCAGCAGCCAGGGTCGCCATTTGGTAGAGGCGCTGGCCCTCGTCGGGGTCAAGAAATCCCTTTACCTGTTCAGCCAGTTCAAAAATATGATTCATGACACCGGATGCCTTCGGTTAGAGGTGTAAAGCGCTGAAACCGAGCCGGTTTTTACACAGTTTCTTCCGACTTGCAAGCGAGGCGGTGGTCCAGTATGCTGAAATTAGTGTGGTCAACAGCACCCAAGGCATCCATGGTGCCGGGTCCACTTCTGTATTTTGATCAACTTGGCGCAGATCCCAGCTCTATGACACCGTATAACCGAACGAAAGAGTGACCAGATGCCGGCATGGGAAAACCGTAAAAAACGCGCTATAGATCTGAACCGGTATGAGGACTCTCCAGATATAGAGAATAAAGCCCACCTGACCGAGGTCGATTACCACAAGAAGATGAACCGATGGATTCTGCTTTTCGCAGCAATTAGCTTCGCATTTTTCGCCGTCTTTCACTTTCGCCTCGGAAATAGTGGCCAAGCATTGATTTTTACCCTGCTGTTCATCAATGTGACCGTACCCACGATCGTCGGATTATGGATAGAGGATCTGGAAAAACTCGTTCTTCTTAAACGAAGCACCGGTGCCATCGGGTTTGGACTGCTGGCCGCAAGTCTCCTTGCCGGCACGTTAAGCAAAAACGTCTATATCTTTCTGCCATGGCTGTTTACCTATCCTGTGGCCGTCACTCTCTTTTTCGGCAAGCGCATCGGCATCTATTCGGCCGTCGCCTTCACGCTCGTTACAATGTTCGCCGTGTTCATCATGCACCTGCCGCCTTGGAACGCCGGCGCCATAAAGATGTTCAAACTCAACGCGGCTCTCTCCCTCTTGAGCATCATGATCATCTCTCTGGTGGCTGAAAAAAGCCGCATCCGCGTCCAGAACGACCTGGTCGCATCCCAAGAGGGGTACAAGGCGGCCGAAGCGCGGCAGCGTGAGGCCAATGAGGAGCTGCAGCGAGAGATTGATCTGCGCATTGCGTCGGAGAAGATGCTGGCCCAGAGCGAGATGCATTACAGGGCCCTTTTCGAAGAGTCGGCCGTATCCCTGTGGGAGGAGGACTGGTCCGGGCTGAAAGTCTATCTGGACGAGCTCCCCCAGGAGGCGGCCGATGACCTGCCCGGATACTTCAAGGCGAATCCCGACCAGATTGCAGCCTGCTGGAAGATGATGCGCATCACCGCCGTCAACCGGGCTACACTGACCCTCTATGCAGCGGACACCTCGGCCACCCTGTTCAACAATCTGCCCAGCCTCATGCCCGCTCCGGAGAGACAGAGCTATTTGAGCGGGCGGATCACCGGCCTTTACCATGAGGGGCGCTTTCAAACCGAAATCCAGGGCCGGCGGCTGGACGGGACACCTCTGCATCTGCTGGTCAACAGCACCATCCCGGCCGGTTATCAAACAACATGGAAAAAGGTGTTCTCCTCGGTGTATGATGTGACCGAACGCATGGTTATGGAGCAGGAGAAAAAGCGGGTCGAGAGGCAGTTGAACGAGGCCCGGCAGATGCAAGCCGTGGCCACCATGGCCGGTGGCATCGCCCACCAGTTCAACAATGCCCTGGCAGCCATCTACGGCAATGTGGAAATGATCGAAATGGACGCACCCTCCCCCCGGCACCAGCGTTTCATCGATTCGCTGCGCCGATCAGCCGACCGCATGAGCATGCTGACCGACCAGTTACTCGCCTATGCCCGAGGCGGCAAGTACCAGCCCAAAACCTTTTCGGTCAACGACCTGATCCAGGCGCTGCTGGCATCGGACCGCATCGCGCCGGATCCGTCGATCGCCGTCAGCCTGGCGCTTGCGCCGGACATCTGCATGGCCAGCGGCGACACCGCCCAGATTGAGATGGTTGTCGAGGCCGTCTTGTCCAATGCACTCGAATCGATGAATGAAGAGGGACAACTGACCATATCTACCCAAAACCTGCACATCGATGACGCCAAGACTGCGCAACCGGAAAACCTCGCCCCCGGCGATTACGCCCTCATCCGGGTCATCGACAGCGGCGCCGGCATGGACGAACAGACCCGTGAGCGTATCTTCGAACCGTTTTTCACCACCAAGTTCTTCGGCCGCGGCCTGGGCATGGCCGCCGCCTACGGTATTGTGCAAAACCATGACGGAATGATAACCGTTGATTCGGCTCCCGAACAGGGCACATGTGTGACCATCTACCTGCCCGGTAAAACCGATACCGGCCACCGGAATCAATCCGCTGCCTGATCGAGAAAAATCGAATGGTTCATGTACTGCAGGGGTTATGCAGCGCTTTTTGGGAGAAGAGATCCGCCAGCGGATGGTTGAGGTGGCGGGCCGTATAAGGGGGCTCAGGGGATATCTTCCATATTGCGTGCCAATACCTCTCTTGGCTTAACGCCGTCGGACGGTCCGATGACCCCCTCCTGCTCCATGGTCTCCACAATACGGGCGGCACGGTTGTAGCCGATCCTCAAGTGACGCTGGATCATGGAGATGCTGGCCTGGCCTGAACGGGTGACGAGCGCAATGGCCTCGTCGTAACGCTCGTCATACTCGCGCTCTTTTCCTTCGACCTGCTCCTCCTTGGGTGTCTCGATAATGGCGTGGTCGTAGTCGGGCGTCTGCTGCTGCCTGAGATGGTCGATGATGCGCCCCAGCTCCGTTTCGGAGATATAGGCGCCGTGAATGCGCTGAAGGCGGCCCGTACCCGGAGGCAGGAAGAGCATGTCTCCCATTCCAAGCAGGTTTTCAGCGCCGTTGGTATCGATAATGGTGCGCGAATCGGTTTTAGAGGAGACCTGAAACGTGAGCCTCGTGGGAAAATTGGCTTTGATGATGCCGGTGAGCACGTCCACCGACGGTCTCTGGGTGGCCAAGACAAGATGGATGCCGGCAGCCCTGGCCATCTGGGCCAGACGGGTCAAGGCCACCTCCACGTCCCTGGAGGCGACCATCATCAGATCGGCCAGCTCGTCGATGATGATCACGATGTAGGGCAGCGGCTGCTCCTTCTCTGCTCCCTCCTCCGCGACCTTCTGCCCTTTCTGGCCAGCCGACGCTTTGACCAGTTTCTGGTTGTATTGGCTTATATGGCGCGTCTTCTTCTCCGAGAGCAGTTCATAGCGGCGCTCCATCTCCTTGACCGCCCAGAAAAGCGCGTTTGTGGCCTTCTTGGCATCGGTGACCACCGGGACGATCAGGTGGGGAATACCGTCGTAGGCCGAGAGCTCGATGCGCTTTGGATCCACCATGATCAGTTTCACTTCGTCGGGCCGTGCCTTGTAGATGATGCTGCATATCATGGTGTTCAGGGCCACGCTTTTCCCCGCACCGGTGGCGCCGGCAATCAGCAGATGGGGCATCTTGTCCATGGCAGCAGCCACCGGGTTGCCCACGATGTCTTTGCCCAGGCAGAGGGTCAGCTTCGATTTGGACTTATCGAACGCTTCCGACGCCACGATCTCTTTGAAACGGACGGTCTCCCTGTCCGTGTTGGGCACTTCGATGCCGATAACCGCCTTGCCGGGGATGGGAGCGACGATCCGGATGCTGATGGCGCGCAGGGCCAGGGCCAGGTCATCGGAAAGATTCACGATCTTGTTGATCTTGACGCCGGCTGCCGGGGCATATTCGAACGTGGTGATGACCGGGCCGGGGGTGACGGCCACCACCTGGCCGTTGACACCGAAATCCTCCAGCTTCTTCTCCAGAAGCTTGGACTGCATACGCAGGCTTTCGCTGTTTACCGATTGGGGTCTCTCCTCCGGATCCTCCAGCAGCGATATGGAGGGCGGCTCATAATCGCCATCGCTGCGCATAAAATCGAACAGCTTCTGCTTGGGCGGCTCGACCTTCCTGGCCGGTTTGCGAACCGGCGGGGCCTTGATCTCTATCTCGGGCGCCTGCTCCTTGGCCTTGGCTTTGAGGGCCCGGACGCGTTTCTTGGCTTTGGTGCGCCGCTCCCGTCGTTTCACCCGGATCTCTTTAATGCGGATGAAGAAGCGATCCACTGCCGAGCGACATCTATTGTAAAACGCAACCAGGGAAAATCCGGTGGTGAGAATGAACCCGATCAACCAGCCGATGCCGACAATGATCAACCCACCGGTCATATTGGCGTAATGGATCAAAAAATCCTTCAACGGCAGGCCGATAATACCGCCCGCGGAAAATTTACTTCCGAATAGGTCGTATGAATTCTGTTTGAAAGCGAGAAGGCATCCGGTGGTCAACAACAGCAGAATACCACCCACGGCGATGTGCACAACGGTTTTACGCGGCTGAGAGCTGAAGAAATGAATGCTGGCCAACAGCAGGAGCACTGGAACCCAGAAGGCGCCCAGGCCGAACAGCCCCACCAGTGCACCGGCCACGTGTGCCCCCAGGGTGCCAAAGAGGTTGTGCACCATCACTCCGCCGCCGGTGTTGTTAATCGACGGGTCGGTGTGGTGGTAGGAGAGCAGGCTGATCAGGCTGAAGACCACCAGAAAGAACAGCAGTATGCCTATTATTTCCTTTCTCATGCCAATTCCAGAAAAAATAGTTTAAAGTTTTAAGTTTAAAGTCAATGTCATTAACTTAAGGCTTTTCAGCTAACGATCCGGGCGGGCGTAAAGCCCGCCCCTACACGGTTCGTGTGTGGCAACAGAATCTATTTCTACTCATCCTTCGTAGGGGCGGGCTTTATGCCCGCCCATTGCATCCGCTTAAGTTAATGACATTAGGTTTAAAGTCCTAAGTGACGGCATTCTGCCTGATTGTATTTATTTCAAAACGACCTGCTAAGTTCACAGTTATACTTTCATCCCCGGAGAACGCTTCATATCCCTGCATGATGGAAACCATACCATTTTCCCGGTTTACGCCCTATTCCGTCGCGCCTAATTTTTACATTGCTCACAGGATCGACGGGACACCTTCCCTTTAAACTTAAAACTTTACACTTAAAACTTTAAAATTTACACTTCTACAATAAACGGCATAATCACCGGCCTTCTTCCGATGGTGAAGAAGAAGTATTGGCGCAAGGCAGTCTGCAATCTGTTGCGGATAATTTCGATGCGTTTGGGAACTTCAGGGGGGACGTCCTCTACAATTTCCAGTATTACACACTGCGCATCGTCGAGCAGATGCCCGGTCTCGGTTTCGAAGACAAACCCTTTCGAGACCACATCCGGTCCGTAGATGACAACACCGGTCTCTTCGTCGAAGGCCATGTTGACCACCACCATCCCCTCTTCTGAGAGCATGCGCCGCTCTTTGAGCACGCTGCGCCCCACATCGCCCACGCCCTTGCCGTCGATCATCAGCCGTCCGGTGGTCACATGGTCCGTCAAGCGGGCCCCATAATCGTCGAGCACAATCGTCTGGCCATTCTGGGCCAGGAGGATATCTTCCCTGGCAATTCCCTGCTCTTCAGCCAGTCGGGCATGCTGTACCAGGTGACGGTACTCGCCGTGTATGGGAATGAAGTACCGGGGCCTGGTCAGGCGCAGCATCATCTTCAGTTCTTCCTGGAAGGCGTGGCCGGAGACGTGGACGTGGGCGATCTTTTCGTAAATGACATTGGCCCCGCAGCGAAACAGTTCGTTGATGATGTTGGTGATGGCCTTCTCGTTGCCGGGGATGAATTTGGAGGAGAGAACCACCGTGTCATCCGGTTTGATCTTGATTTGCCGATGGCTTCCTGTGGCCATCCTGGCCAGGGCCGACATCGGTTCCCCCTGGCTGCCGGTGGTGACGATGATCGCCTCGTCATCCGGATATTGGCTAAGCTGATCGATATCGATCTCCATCTCCTTGGGGACGCTCAGATAGCCAAGCTCCCTGGCGATGTTGACCGACACTTCGATGCTGCGGCCGTTAAAGAGGATCTTGCGTCCGCTTTGCTTGGCAATGTCCACGATCTGCTGAATACGCCCCACATTGGAGGCGAACAGGGCGATGATGATCCGCCCCGTGCATCTCTGGCAGATCATGGCCAGCGATTCGCCAATTTCGCAATCGGAAACCGTATAGCCGCTCTTCTCCACGTTGGTGGAGTCGGAAAGCAGGGCCAGAACCCCCTCTTCACCGCAGCGGGCGAATTTGCTCACATCGGTTCCCATGCCCTGAATGCAGGTGTGGCTGAACTTGAAATCCCCCGTATGAATAATCGTGCCGTGGGGCGTCCGTATGGCGATGCCGACGCCATCCACGACGCTATGGTTGACGCGAATAAACTCCAGTTCAAAGGGACCTATTTTCAATGTTTCCCTGGGATGGACGGCATGCAGCTCGGTATGGGCAAGCAGATCGTGCTCTTGCAGCTTGTGTTTAACGATTCCCAATGTAAACGGCGTGCCGAATACCGGTGCAGCAACCTCTTTGAGCAGATAGGGCAGCGCGCCGATATGATCTTCGTGGGCATGGGTCAGGACAATGCCCGCGATCTTCTTAACGTTCTGT
The DNA here is from genome assembly GCA_963668675.2 of uncultured Desulfatitalea sp. Taxonomy (GTDB): domain Bacteria; phylum Desulfobacterota; class Desulfobacteria; order Desulfobacterales; family Desulfosarcinaceae; genus Desulfatitalea. The sequence goes on from CAXXMB010000002.1 coordinate 494,543, forward strand.
TTGACATAGGTCATATCGGGGATCACATAGTCGACGCCCAGCATGTAGTCTTCGGGAAACATCAGTCCCACATCGATGATAAACATGGTGGACTGACACTCGACAGCCATCATATTGAGGCCTATCTCACCCAATCCTCCCAGGGGAACGATCTTAACCATCGCCCCTCCCTGCGCCGTCATGGGTCATGCCCTCTGCAATAGAGGCGCGCACCTGCTCCATCAGCGGTCCCATGGTTTTGCGTGTGTAGGTGGTCGTGTCGATCGAAGGCTTCAGCTCGATATGGACCCGGCCACCATGGATCAGTTTACGTCCTTTGGCCATCACCTGCCGCGTCCCCTGAATGGACAAGGGCACAATCGGTACGCCGGCGCCGATGGCCAGAAAAAATCCACCGTTCTTGAAAGGGAGCAATTTCCCGTCCGTGCTGCGGGTGCCTTCGGGAAAAATCAAAACGGATGTGCCGTTGCGGATGATCTCGGCGGCCCGCTTCAGGCTGCGCAGGGCCGACTTCGCATTGGTTCGGTCGATGCTGATGTATCCGGCACTTCGCATAGCCCGTCCGAAGATGGGGATTTTGAACAACTCCGCCTTGGCCAGCCAACGGAACTGCACCGGGAGGGCGCTGAAATAGACCGGAATATCGAAGTTGCTCTGATGGTTAGACATGAAAATAACCGCGTCCGATGGTTGAATCTGCTCGAGGCCGCTGATCTCCACCTTGACCCGACTGATCCATAAGATCGATCGCCCCCAAACCCTGGCCATGTGATGGATGAAATTACCGGTCTTCGGAAAGAAGGAGGCAATGATCACCGTGCTTCCAACTATCAATGTGGCAAATATGATCCACAAATAGATTGCGACAGTGTGGAAAAACGCTACCACGCGATTGTCGCTGGATTGGCTGGCCATTTTGAATCGTCACTCTGTCGGTTTTCGGTCCGATGGTTCAGATGTGCTGAAGTCATCATACGCTTATCGTCAAATGGTCCAAAACTGCGTCGACGAATTGAATCAGCCAGTTTCGCTGCATCTCATTGGCATACCGGATACAGTCGCACCGGATTCGCTGTTCGGTTCGAACCAGCAGCTCACAGGCCAGTCGATCGGGCATCAGTTCAAGGGCGAAATAGTGGGGATGGCACTCTGTGTGAGCCTTCTGTTTGTCGTCCAGCAGATCGCGCGTTAAAGGAATCCAGTAGAGGCCATCGAAGCCTTCAACCGCATAACGCTCATCCAGATAACCCTTTAGGCGTTCATGATCATCGGGGCGAAGTTCGTCTATCACATATTGTTTCATAGCATCTATTCACTAGCACAAACATCCCAAATACGCAACATATATGTAATCGAAAGGCAAGCAACAACAACGGGTTGGGGTTACCCCCAACATCCGGATGACCCTCAGGGCATCGCATCGCCACCGGTTGGAGCGAGAAAAACCCCCACATCGCCGGGATAGCCGGATAAGCAGAGCAGTGAATGGAACTCGAAACGCTGTGGCCTCGATCTCGGCCGCATGCTTCGTCTATCGATATCAAGCAGTTATAGATGGAAAGAATATCGTACTGGGAGTTGAAATGGTTGTAGGAAAAATTGATTGCCCCGACGCCTTCTATGGGCTGCCGGGGCAACTTATTGGCTGGACCGATTAGGTCTCTTCTACAGTGATGGCGCCCTCTTCACAAACTTCGACGCAGCTTTCGCATCCGAGACACTCCTCGGCGTTTACCGGTTTGGATTTGCCATCTTGCATCTCGAAGACTTCCACAGGACAGACATCAACACACTCCTCGCAACCAACACATTTCTCTTCGTCCACGATGGGGTTAAAGGCCATTTTGTTACCTCTCCTTTCATGTAGAATTGGCTCTAAGTTGAACTAATCAACCTTATCAGCAATACCGACAAAACCGCTTATACCAATTTAGGGGGGGCAGTCAAGCCTTGTTCACGCTTTTTTGCCGAACTCCCACAAGAAAAATATTAGACTGTAAAATTAAAATGTTGTACTCATCAGTCTCCCACCGGCGCAATCGCGATATATCCGATCAGGGTATTTCGTATACCCCCGGTATCCACCGCGCCCCCTGCGGGCGGTTCCTCATGAATCAAGCGCGCCACCATATCCCGTGGCGGCATGCCGGCCAGCGTACACAAGGTGAGTGATGCACCGCCGCGGCCCGCATCTCTCTCCGTTTCCGGATCGGGCAGGGAGACACTGCCGGGTTCGTCGGCCCGGGCCATCGCTGCCAGCGTAGCTGCCCAGGTCACCGCCCGCTCATCGTGCGCCTTGCGTCCGAGGCCAAAACAGACCGTTTGAGGCGAGCCCATCTCGGGGAGATCATCGAATAACAGATCCCATACAGCCTTGCTGGTGGTCACAAAGAGATCGGCCGAGATACCACAGGCAGAGGCGAGGCGCGCCCATGCCTCGAGGCGCCGAGTTGTCATAAAGAGGCCCGGATCAGAAAGCCCGGCCGCTGATACCGAACTTAAATTCGGACCCAGGGCCGTTTTGCGATCACCCGGCTCACCCAGGATCTCTCCGAAGCGCGCCTCCAGGGAGCGCACCGAACCGAGATCGCGTGCCAAGGCAGCCTGCTGCTGATCGTACAGATGCGCCAGCGCCAGGAAGAAACCATCCTGGAACAGCACGTCGACGTGCGGGGCGGAAGATGCCCCCTGGGCCTCATTGCGAAGCTCGGCTCGAATCCGGTTGGTCGGCGGGCCCTGAAACCATTCAGCGGCCCCCTGCGAGGACTGGAAAAACCCCTTGAGATCCCCTGGCTTGCCGCCGTGTAGCGCCGCCCAGGAGGTAAACCGCTGCACAGCCTGCTCAAGATGCTCCGCATCAATGCCGGAGGGGATGGACAACTGAAGGTCCCCATCATCCAGCCCCTTTTGCACCCGGGCCGACACCTGTTTTTCGGTCGGCTGCAGAACAGTCATGGGGCCCAAAGTGCCCGTAAGTGGGGCGATCAAGTTGTCGGGCAGATAGGTGAACGGAAAGTAGCAAATCATGTTAACCCCACATCGTCTCAAACGATTATTTCAGTTTTTCATCCCTTACGGTCACACCCAGGGCAGCCAGCTCCTGCCGAAGCTTGTCGGCAAGTTTCCAATTGCGCATTTTGCGCGCCTCGACCCGCTGGCTCAACAGCTGTTGGATGCGGGGATCTTCGCTGCTCATCTCGAAGCTGAAGATGCCGAGAACGGCATCGATGCCCTTGAATGCCGACACGACCGGCGATACCTGCGCGGGTGCGAGGGCATGCCTTGCAACGAGGCGATTGAGCTGCTTGACCACCGAAAAGATAGCTGCCAGGGCGGCGGAGATGTTTGCGTCGTCTTCGATGGCCGAATTGAAACCGTTTTTCAGATCGTAGAGCAGTTGGTCCAGCTCTTTGAACGGTTCGCCCCTGTCAAGCCGCTGGAGGGATGCCACGCATCCGTCCAGACGCTGAAGAGCCCTGCGCGCATACTGAAGACGTTCCTGTGAGTAGATCACGGGCTTGCTGTAGTGGGTGGAGAGAAGCCAGAAGCGAACTTCACGGCCGCTCCACCCCTGGGCCAACAGGTCGCGCACCGCGAGGCCGCCATCCTTCTCATTGACCTTTTTCCCGTCCACCAGCACACGATCACAGTGCAGCCAGAACCGGGCCAGGGGCTTTTTGTTGAGCGCACCGGCAATGGCGATCTCGTTTTCATGCAAGGGAAAGAGCAGTTCGCGTCCGGCGATGTGGATATCGCAGGTTTCGCCCAGATACTTCATGGCCAGGGTGGCGCACTGCAGCGGCCAGGAGGGCTGTACGTTGCCCCATGGGGTCTTGGTGTACAATCCTTTTTTCAGTTCGGAGAGGCGTACCCGTTTGAGCAGGGTAAAGTCACGTGGGTTGTCCTTTTCGTAATCGTCCAGATCGACGGTGGCGCCCAGCCGGATCTTGTTCAGGTCGATTCCGGAAAGCTGTCCGTAAGTCTCGAACTTTGAGATATCGAAATAGAGGGAACGCAGCTTTTCGTAGGCAAACCCCTTGTTGACCAGTTGCTGCACCACCTGGACCATATCATCCGTATGGTCGCTGGAGCGCGGGTAGTGCTCGACCGTTCGAATCCCCAATGCGTCGCGGTCCTGCTCGAAAGCAGCGATATTGCGATCTGCAAAATCGGCCGGCGCCATGCCCGCTTCATCCGCGCCATGAAAGGTTTTATCGTCCAGGTCGGTAATGTTGGTGACATGCAGCACCGAAAACCCACGGTAGGCCAAATAGCGGTCGACAAGATCGGCAAAGACAAACCGGCGGGCCTCACCCACGTGAATCGGGGCATGCGCAGTCGGCCCATTGGTGTACAGGGTCACCCGGTCACCGCGCAGAGGGGCAAATATCTCGCGTGTGCGCGTGCGGGTATTAAACAAGCTCAGCCCCACCTTCTCCCGCTCGGTGAAAAGGGACGTCGAAAGGTAGCGCTCACCGCTGTCCGGCAAAATGACAACAATCATACCCGAAGTCATCCCGGATGCCTGACGCACTGCAGCAGCCATGGCCGCACCGCTGCTCATGCCCACAAAAAGCCCCTCTTCACGGGCCAGGCGGCGGGCCATCTCGAAAGCCTCTTCATCCTCGATGTTGACCTTGATGTCCAGACGATCTTTGTCGAATATTTCTGGCTGGTAGGACTCTTTTAAGTTCTTGAGCCCTTGGATTTTATGCCCCAGGTAGGGCTCCACTCCCACAATGACGGTGGCGCGATTCAACTCCTTCATGCGCCGCGACAATCCCATCAGGGTGCCTGAGGTGCCAAGCGTGGCCACAATAGTGGTCACCTCCCCTCCGGTCTGCTCCCAGATTTCGTTGGCGGTACCATGGTAATGGGCCTGCCAGTTGGCCTCATTGTTGTACTGATCGGTGATGTAGTACGTTTCGGGAAACTCGCGCGCGAGGCGGTACGCCTCCTCGATGGCGCCATCGGTACCAAGATGGCCGGGGGTCAGCAGTATCTCCGCCCCGCGTGCCCTTAATATCTTCTGGCGCTCGACGCTGGCGGTCTCCGACATGGTGAGCAGCAGCTTGTACCCTTTAAGGGTGCACACCATGGCCAGACCGATACCGGTGTTGCCGCTGGTTGCCTCGACCACGGTCTTGCCGGGCGTCAACTCCCCGGAACGCTCGGCCGCCTCGATCATTGAAAGCGCGGCGCGATCCTTGATGGACCCGCCCGGGTTGAGATACTCGAGTTTGGCCAGGATAGGGACCCGGGGGTTGGGATTGACCCGCCGGATCTCAACCAGCGGTGTGTTGCCGATCAAGTCGAGGATAGATGAAAATTTCATGGCTTCCTGTATGACCTATCTAACTTTGGCTTAGCCTTGGCTTAACCTTGGCGTATACCGGCGCGTTCTGAGTGCCTCATGAAGAGATCAGCCCCTGGCATCACTTTTTTTGGGGCAGAACCGTTGCCAACACCCCTTCGATGCTGTGGGCGACCGCCTGCGGGCTTTGATCGGCAGCGATAATCCGGAATCGATCGGGCGCCAGCCGGGCCATATCCAGGTATCCGTCTCGTACGGCCTGGTGGAAATCGAGCTTCTCCTGTTCGAAGCGGGTCTCCTTTTGAGTGCGTCCGCCACGGTTGATCTGCCGCCACGCCCGCTCCAGCCCCAGATGCGGCTCGAGGTCGAACAGCAGGGTCAGATCGGGCTGCAGGCCACCGCACGCCAGCTGGTGCAGCGATCGAATCATCTCCTTGTCCAGCCCCCTGGCGTATCCCTGATATACCATCGTGGCATCGAAGTAGCGGTCGCAGATCACCACGCGGCCGGCTGCCAGGTGAGGTTGAATAACGTTGCGAATATGCTGCACCCGATCAGCGGTATAAAGCAGCAGTTCTACTGTCGGATCCATATCGCTGTTGCGGGGATCGAGTAAAACCCCTCTGATCTGGGCGCCGATTTCAGTCCCGCCCGGCTCCCGCGAAGTGACGCACTCATAGCCCCTGGCCTTCAAAAATGCAACGATGTTCTCTATCTGGGTACTCTTGCCCGAGCCCTCAATCCCTTCAAGGGTAATGAACATGTTTATCCCTGTAACTTACTAATAAGATAAGTTTATTCGGAATTATTTCCAATATAGAACTGTCGCTCCAGCAGTCGATGGTAGGAGGTCCATGTCTCCCCCGGGGCTTCGGCGGCCATCAACTCCCGGATGGCATTGACACGCGAATCTATCTCGTCGACATAGTTGAGCAGCACCGCCTCGATGGTTTTCGGCGGCTCCGGGGAGCCGAAATCACGGGTACCATGATGGCTAACGATCATATGTTTTACCATGGCGGCCAGTTCGGAGGGAAACCCGTTGATGGCCCGGATCTTCTCCTCCACCATCTGAACGCCGATGACGATGTGGCTGAGGAGGCGCCCCTCGTCGGTATAATCGATGCGGTGGCTGTAAGACAACTCGCGCACCTTGCCCACATCGTGCAGCACCGCACCGACCACCAGCAGGTCCCGGTCGACACCGCCGTAATGACCGGCCACCTTGTCGGCCAGCAGAGCCATGGAGAGCGTGTGCTCGAGCAGCCCCCCGACATAGGCATGGTGCATCATCTTGGCGGCCGGTGCCCGTTTGAACATCTCGACAAAAGCGCTGTCGTTCCAGAAGGTGTCCATCAGCGACTTGAGTTGAGGGGATTGAATGGTATCGGTCAGGGTGTTGAGACGGGCAAACATCCGCTCCACATCCCTCTTGGTGGACGGCAGGAAATCGGCCGGAGACACCTCTTCAACCGGCACGGCCTGGATCGACTTTACGACCAGCTGCAGTGATCCGCGGTACTCGCTCGCCGCGGCTTTAACAAGAACGTAATCCTCGGCCACCGCCGCCGATGCAGCATTGTCCACATCGTCCCAGACAACCCCTCGTATGCGTCCGCTTTTATCGGTCAGGGTAATTGTCAAGAAGGGATTGCCATCCCTTTTGTGGGCCATGTTTTTTTCAGCCAGAACGAATATATCCTGAAACGTCTCCCCGGCAACGATATCGGCGATGTATCTCTTTTTTTCACTCATCGCCATCACCTGTGATGCACTTTTCAACATCGAGGATGGTGCTTCCGCCAACATAATTGCGTGTTTTTACACTGGTGATATCTGCTAATTTCCTTGTCATTTCTCCCATTTGCTCCACACGCAACCGGATGGCGTCCAGGTGATCGAAAAGCGCTTTGCCGGGCTCGATGTCCATCATTAAAAGCTGTATGGTGCCCAGCACATACTGCAGCGGCTGATTGAGTTCATGGCACACCCCACCTGCCGTCTCCAGAACGCCTTTGAGCTTCTCCTCCTCGGCCAGTTCCCGCGCCATGCGCCGTTGCATGATCGCCGTCTGGACCCTCGCCAGCAACTCAACACGGCTGACCGGCTTGCGAACATAATCGCTGCCGCCTGCGGCGAACGCGGCTTCCAAGGTCTCATCGTCGGTGTTTCCGGTAACGAAGATGACCGGCACATGGCGGCAAACCGCATTGGTTTTCAGCGTCTGGCAAGTTTCGATGCCGTCCATGCGGGGCATGCTGACATCCATGATGATCAGATCGGGCAGGAGAGATATGGCACAATCGAGGCACTCCCGACCGTTGGAAGCCGTTTCGACACGGTAGCCGGTCTGACCGAGCATGTTCTTCAGGAACTCCTTGCTGATAGGGTCGTCCTCGGCCACCAGAATCATTGGCGGGGGGTCCTGTCGCAGTTGAAGATATGGCTCGCTCAATAGTGGCTTCTCCATGTGCGCCTCCAGTCTCTTAGATGCCCTTGTAACTTACCCGGAAGAGGGGTTGCCAGTGCCCGGCTATCGCTATCTGCCCAGGTCCCATTGTCTCATCTCTTCCAGCAGGTCGTAATCGGTCATATCGCAACGGACCGGCGTTATTGCGATATAGCCTTTGTTGAGCAATGCGCCATCCGTATCCGAATGGGCGTAGTTCGGCTGCGAGTCATACCCATGCCAATAGTACCGTCGGTTGCGCGGGTCGCGTCGCTTCTCGAAATATTCATCATACAGATCGCAACCCTGTCGGCTCAAACGCACGCCGGCCATTTGATCCAGATGTAAATTGGGTAGGTTCACATTTAAAAAGACCCCTTTAGGGAGTCCCTTGGACCGCACCGTGGGGATCAGCTGCGCAACGAACCGTGCGGCTTCATTATACAGAGGGGATTCAGCGCCCTGAATCGATACCGCTATGGCCGCCACCCCGTAAAGGGAGGCCTCTTTGGCGGCCGCCACCGTCCCTGAATAGTTGAGGTTGATACCGACGTTGACCCCCGGATTGATGCCGGAGACGACCAGATCGGGCAACGGGTCAAAGAGCTCGATCATGGCCAGCTTGATGCAATCGACCGGCGTACCGGTGACGGCCCACCCCTCGAATCCTCCGTTGACCTCTACCTTACAGGCCCGCAACGGTTTATGCAACGTGATGGCGTGGCTGACGGCACTTCTTTCCCGCTCTGGCGCAACCACCACCACCTGATGGTGGGGGGCCAGGGCACGGTAAAGCGCCCGCAGTCCAGGCGCCTGAATACCGTCGTCATTGGTCAATAATATGGTCAGGCCGGTTTCGGTTGCCGTCATCTTCTCAATGCACCTGTTTCCAATAAACGGTTTTTGAATTGATTTTTAAGTATTTCTCGCTCTATATTGAAAATTTTGAACAGAGGCAAGGAGATTCCAACCGGTTCCAATCGCCCCAGATTTGAGTAATTCAGGCATGCCGGACTCAGGTAATTTCGGAATTCAACTTACAAACCACCCGGCCGCTTCGTGATTGTCGGGTAAGCGACCCCATCTCGTATTCGATGAGTTTGACATTCAGCATGCAGCCGTGGAAGGCGCAAAAACTCGCCCCTCTCTTCCCGATGGCCAGGCTGGCCATCCTGATGGCCACAGTTCTGATCCTTCTCATCGGTGCGCCCGTCGCCCTTGCGGCCGCCGAGGATGATCAATCCACCCCCAAGGACGAGAGTTGGCACATCAGCGCCGATAGCATTCAATACGATCAGGCCGCTGACGAATATATGGCCAGTGGCAATGTAAGCGTGTCACGGGAGGGTCGCACCCTGACGGCCGACATGGTGCGCCTCAACCAGAAGAGCCGCCAGGCCTGGGCCGAAGGCAATGTGCGCCTCCTGTCGGGCAAGGATTTGATTACCGGTCACAAAATGGAGTTGAACCTGGATACGGAGACCGGCTCGATATCAGAGGGCACGCTCTTCTTTTCCGAAAACCATCTCTACGTATCAGGCCGTGAGGTCAGCAAGACCGGCCCCGCGACCTACCATATCCTCGATGCCGACGCGACCACCTGCGATGGCGACCGTCCGGATTGGCATATTACCGCCAAAGACCTGGAAGTGACCATCGAAGGATACGGCTTCGCCAAACACACCGCCTTCTGGGCTCGGCGGATGCCCCTGCTCTATAGCCCCTATTTCATCTTCCCGGTCAAACTCAAACGCCAGTCGGGGCTGCTGGCCCCTGAATTCGGAATTTCGGACCGCAAGGGCGCGGCCTATCTGCAACCCCTCTTCTGGGCCATCAACGACAGCATGGACGCCACCGTCTTCGCCCACTACATGGCCAAACGCGGGACACGCCTGGGAGGGGAGTTCCGCTACGTTGCCAGTGAACGCGCCCGGGGCGCTTTTATGGGCGACGGATTTGAGGACCGGAAAGTGGATGACGGCCAGGGGGACAACAGCGACCGATGGGGCTACACCGATGACGCCTATTTGAGGCCAAATTCGGACCGCTACTGGTTTCGCGGCAAAATCGATCAGAACCTGCCTTTGGGCGCGACGGCCAAACTCGATCTGGATCTGGTCAGCGACCAGGACTATCTGAAGGAGTTCAAAGACGGGGTCAACGGATTTGACGAAACACGAGGCTATTTCATAGAGCAGTTCAGCCGCGACATCGATGATTACAACGATCCCGTCCGGCGCAACCAGCTCAACATCAACCGCATGTGGCGCGGCTACACCCTCAATATGGATGCGCGCTGGTATGACGATGTGATCAAACGCCGCCAGGATGACACCAAGGATACGCTGCAAAACCTGCCCCAGATCTCTCTGGACGGCACCAAGAAAAGGCTTGCCGGTCTGCCGCTCTACTTCGACCTGCTCTCCAGCTACACCCACTTTTTCCGGGAGGAGGGAACCAGGGGCCACCGGGCCGACCTCTATCCCCGCCTCTACTACCCCATGCGCCTCCTTGGCGCCGTCAATGTCGAACCGTCAGCCGGTCTGCGCCAGACCGTCTGGCACATCGACACCTACGAGACGCCGCCCGAGGACGGCGACAAGGATTTCTACCGGGCGATATACGATCTCAAACTGGACACCAGCGCCGATGCCTATCGCGTTTTCAAAACAGATATAGCCGGTTGCGACAGCATCAAGCACGGCATCACGCCTCGAATTGTCTATGAGTACACCCCACGGAAAGATCAAGAGAGCTACCCTGAATTCGATTCGCTGGATCGAATCGATGCCAGCAATCTGATCACCTACTCGCTGACCAACACCCTGGTCGCCCGCAGGCCCCGAACAGGGTCTGACGACAGCGAGGGCCCCGGAAACAGCTATATCCCTTTTCTCAGGCTCAAACTGGAAGAGAGCTTCGATATCGACAAGCACAAGGACGACTTGCCGAGGCCCTTCTCCGACATCCTGGCTGAACTGGACATCACTCCGGGCCGCTATCTCTCACTGGATTCAGACGCCCTCTGGCGCCCTTATGACAGCCGGTTCTACGGCTTCAATGCCGCCTTGAACCTGTGGAGCCTCCGTGGCGACCGCCTCCGCGCCGAATACCGTTTCACACGCGAAGAACCCGAGGACACCGTTTTAGATACACCTGCCGTGACAGGGGTTCAAAGCATCGACCTGACCGGTTCATTCGTGGTGACACCCAGTTGGCTGTTGAGAGGAAAATATGAACACAACATCGAAGAGAACCAACTGATCGAGATCGGCGGCGGTATCTCCTACCGTTCCCAATGCTGGGGAGTGGACCTGGACTACACTGTGGAGGAGGAGACGGATGGGAAAAATCGCAGCATCTCTTTCATGGTGCATCTGACCGGTCTGGGAAGCTTCGGCTCCAATTAGTCCTGAATTTGTGAAAGCCGGAGGACTCCAAATCCAGCGTTGGCAAGGGATCACAGTAGTCGACTACGGCGTCACCCTTGCCGCCTTGACTCTGAAGCCCTCCGGCTTTCACAAATTCAGGACCAAACTGACAAGACGAGAGTTCAAATCGGCTCAAAGCTGATCAGTCTTGCAAAAACGATTGACATTCAACGCATTTTTCGCTCTATGGAGGGCGACCTGACGGTGGCGTGGATCGATCGAACGGTTCTGCTCCATCTATCCCAACACAATAAAAAGACATCTGCCCAATATGCCTGCTGATAAACTCATACCCGCTTGGTATGTATTGCATACCAAGAGCCGTTTTGAAAATGTGGTCAACGAGGGGCTACAGAAGAAGACGATCGAGGTGTTCTTGCCCAAGATCACAGTGCCCAGCCGACGCAAAGACCGTAAAAAAATGATCCGGGTGCCGCTCTTTCCCGGCTATGTTTTCGTCAACAGCAACCTTCACCCCAACCACCACCTCGATATTCTCAAAACGGTCGGCGCCGTCAAGCTCATTGGCGATAAATCAGGTCCCATCTCCGTGCCTGACGAGACCATCGAATCCCTGCGCATTATGGTGGCGACCGAAGGGGACATCACCACCGGTTACAGTTTCTCGCAGGGTGACCGGGTGCTCGTTGTCAACGGCCCCTTTGCCGGCGTTGTTGGTATCTTCGATCATTTCAAGGGGATGGACAGAATCGTGGTGTTTATCGAAGCCCTGGGACAATTCGCCTCGGTTGAAGTGGATGTCGCTGATGTGGAGCCCGTTCCCGATGTTTTGAAATAGAGCGTCCCTGTCAACCGGCGCGCGGCTCGATGCATCGAAATTGCATTTCCGGTTCCCTATAATCTCCCCCCTGGGTTCGACTGCGGCCGAGACGGCCTTTTGATACCATAACTACTTGACTTCTTGTAAAGTTCTGTTTTATAGTCAGTTCGTACTGCAAAAAGCGGAAGGAGGCCCCATGAATAAATTAGAGCTTATCTCTGCGCTGAAAAATGAGATCGGGATATCTAAGACGGAAGCCGCAAAAGTGGTTCAAATCTTCTTCGACAGCATGACCGATGCCATGGCTCAGGGGAAAAGGGTTGAAATCCGGGGATTGTGCAGCTTTTACGTAAAGAATTACAAAAGCTACGTCGGCAGGAACCCCAAAACCGGCGAGAAGGTGACCATCCAGCCCAAAAAACTCCCGTTCTTCAAATCCGGGAAAGAGCTGAAAGATCGGGTAGATGCTTAACCCGGCGGATGGTGTGGGTCCACATCTGACGTTCAAGAACCCTTCCAGCGGGCGCCGATGAATGGTGCCGGATAACGTCCCCAATGTCACCAAACAAGGTCATCCCCGGATTCGAGCCTATTATCGGGCAACAATCTCCAATACGGATTCTACAACGTTTTTTGCGTCGGGCTGCCGTGCCCCACGCCCTCCTGTTTACGGGCATCGATGGCATCGGCAAGCGATCCACGGCCAGAGCGATCGCCATGGCACTGAACTGCAGCAACGGCGCTAAAAGCGTTGCGGAGGGCCCGGCGGCAGCATTCGACCAGCCATGCCGGCAATGCACCTTCTGCCGCCGGGTGATCGACGCCAAGCATCCGGACGTCATCGAAATGGCACCCCGCAAAGGCATCCTGCGAATTGACCAGATTCGCGCGCTGCTCGCCACACTGGCCATGAAACCGTTCAGCGCTGCTTGCCGGGTGGTTATTATCGGCGAGGCCCACACGATGAACCGTGAGGCCGGCAATGCACTCTTGAAAATTCTGGAGGAACCGCCGAGAGGCACGATCCTGATCCTCACTGCCCGACAGCGCTCCGATCTGTTGCCCACGATCGTATCGCGCTGCCGCCATATCCGCTTCAATCCGCTAACGACAGACGCTATCGCCGCTCTGCTCGCCCAAGAGAGGGGGTTGGACGAAACCTCATCGAAAACCCTTGCCAAAGCGGCCGGCGGAAGTTACACCAGAGCCTTGAGTCTGGCGCAGGGAGGATGGCGCAAACGCCGCGATTGGCTGATCCGCGCGGCCGGTCTGGACCGGAGCGATCGTCTGGACCGCTTGGCCTCGGCCCTGGCGTTGGCGTTCGCCTTCGAATTGGCGAAGGATAAGGAGCGCATTGACGAAGACCTGGAGACCATGAAGGCCTGGATAAGAGACCTGGCCGTTTGGCCTTTCTATCCCCAAAATGTCATCAATGGCGATCGAAGTGAGACGCTGCAGCAGGTGCGGCAGCACCTCAGTGACCGGCAGTTGATGGAAATGTGGGAAACGCTTGAAAAGGCACAAAAAGATATTGCAGGCAATGCGAACTTGAGATTAACGTTAGATGTAATGGCCCTACGAATGGCGGGCTTGCAGGCCGCTTAGGAGTGGTTTTTGAATATGGGAAAAACAATCGGTATACGATTTAAATCCGGAGGAAAAATTTACGATTTCGACTCTGGCGCATTTGTGCTTCAAATCGGCGACCCCGTGATCGTCGAAACGGAAAAGGGTCTCGGTTTCGGGACCGTGGCAAAGATACCCGGCACGGACAGCGAAAAAAAGAGTGGGGGCGGGCCGTCAAAGCCTCTGAAAAAAGTCCACCGCAAAGCCACCCAGGCCGATTTCGAGCAGCGGGAGAAGAACCGCGACCTGGAAAAAAGCGGCCACGCCTTCTGCATCAAAAGTATCAAAGAGCTCGGACTCGAGATGAACCTCTTTTCCGTTGAGGCCACATTCGATGCCAGCCGACTCACTTTCTTCTTCACAGCCGATGGACGCGTCGATTTTCGCCAGCTGGTCAAGATGCTCGTCAAGCAATTTCACGTGCGCATTGAGATGCGCCAGGTGGGCATCCGCAACCAGGCCAAAATGTGCGGCGGTCTTGGGCGGTGCGGTCGCGAATTCTGCTGCTCTACATTTATGGAGAAATTCGAGCCGGTCTCTATCCGCATGGCCAAAGAGCAGGGACTCTCGCTGAACCCCACGAAAATCTCCGGCCAATGCGGTCGTTTGATGTGCTGTCTGACGTTTGAAAACAAAATCTACAGGGAGCTCAAAACCAAATTCCCGGGTTTGGGTAAAGTGGTCAAAACCAAGGACCACAAAGGAAAAGTCATCCGTCTCAACTACTTCAAGGAGCGCATCTCCTTGCGTGTGGAGGACGGAGAAGTCGAAATTGGATTGGATGAAATCATCAGATAGGCGTCGCCCGTAGCACTGTCATTCGGGCTGAAACCATCTTGTTTTTGGGAGAACAGCATGTCCAAGCCGTTTTATATTACAACCCCCATCTACTATGTGAATGCACGGCCCCACCTGGGGCATGCCTATACAACCATCTGCGCCGATGTCATCAACCGCTACCACACGATGGTCACCGATGAGACCTTTTTTCTTACCGGTACGGATGAACACGGCGATAAAATCATGCGCGCCGCCAAAAAGGAGAACACGACACCGCGAGCCTATGTGGATAAAATCAGCGCCCTGTTTCGCGAACTGTGGCCCCAGATGAACATCTCCAACGACCACTTTGTCCGCACCACAGACAAATCGCACATCGCGGTCGTCGAAGCGGTGCTGCAGAAAATTTACGACCAGGGAGACATCTACTTCAGCGAATACGAAGGCAAATACTGCTTCGGATGCGAACGCTTCTACACAGACCGTGAACTTGTGGATGGAAAGTGCCCGGACCACGAAACCGAACCGGAGATCATAAAAGAGTCCAACTACTTCTTCAAAATGAGTAAGTACCAACAGTGGCTCATCGACCACATCCACGAACACCCGGACATGATCCGGCCGGAACGTTATAAAAACGAGGTGCTGGCCTTCCTGCGCGAGCCGCTGGACGATCTGTGCATCTCGCGGCCCAAATCGCGCATCAAATGGGGCATCACCCTGCCCTTCGACAACGACTACGTCACCTATGTGTGGTTTGACGCCCTGATCAACTACATATCGGCCATCGGCTATCCCGATGGCCCACGGTTCAAAAAGTTCTGGCCGGTGGTGCAGCACATTGTGGCCAAGGATATTCTCAAACCCCATGGCATCTATTGGCCCATCATGCTCAAAGCCGCCGGGCTGCCGATCTACACGCACCTCAACGTGCATGGCTATTGGAACATCGACCAGAGCAAAATGTCCAAAAGCCTGGGAAACGTGGTCGAGCCCCTGCAGTTGAAAAATGTTTATGGACTGGATGCATTCCGATTCTTTCTGATGCGCGATATGAATTTCGGGCTCGATGCCAGCTTCAACGAAGAGGCCCTGGTCACCCGAATCAATTCGGACCTGGCAAACGACCTGGGCAACCTCTTTTCCCGGGTGGTCACCATGGCGCACAAGTACTTCAAGGGGGTGGTGCCCGCGTCGGACCCGGCGACGGAAAACGAGCTGGCGCTGGACATGGAGGCCAGGGTGGTGCGCACCATCGAAACCTACCAGAGGGAGATGGAGACGTTTGCCTTCCATAAGGCCCTGGCCGCCATTTGGGAATTCATCAACCGCATGAACAAGATTATCGACGTCACCGCCCCTTGGGAGCTGGCCAAAAGCAAAGCCTGCGCCCCCCAACTGCAGGCGGTGATCTACAACCTCCTGGAGGGGCTGCGCGTCATCTCGGGTTTGATCTACCCGATCATGCCTGAAACCGCCGCCACCATGCAAAAACACCTGGGGTGCGACCCTGAAGAAGACTTTCATAAGATGGAGAAAATTGCCGCTTGGAAAAGCCTCTCTCCCGGCACACAACTGCCCAAATCGCTAACGCTGTTTCCGCGTGTGGAAATCAAAAATGAGAAAACCCCGAGCAGTTTATCACCGGAGGCCAAAACCGTGCAGCCTGAATTGAAACCCGAAATTACGATCGAGGATTTTTCACGCATCGATCTTCGCGTGGCCAAGGTGATTCGCGCCGAAGCGATCCCCCGCGCTAAAAAATTGCTGAAGCTGGAAGTGGATGTGGGCGAGCCGGAGCCACGCACCCTGGTGGCCGGCATTGCCGGCACCTATGCACCGGACGAACTGATCGGTATGCAGGTCATTGTGGTGGCCAACCTGAAGCCGGCAAAGTTGATGGGGGTACTCTCCAAGGGCATGCTTCTTGCTGCCAGTACGGAGAAGGAGCTGGCCACCCTCAGCGCGAGCAAAGCGATGCCTCCGGGAACGCCGATCCGATAGCGGATCGACATCGGGTAAGTTCAGTTAAAGAAACCTGCCGCCGCTCCCAAAAAGGTGGTAAGGGAATGACGATATGAAAAAACGCATGAGCGATCCGAAGCGACTGCCCAAAAGGCCCAGCTGGCGCGAGTACCAATACCAGCTGAAAAAGCCCGCCAAACATGTTCCCCGGCGACATCTGGTTCTCGCCCTCTCGGTGGTGTCGGCCCTGGTGATCTGCCTTTACATGGGCTGGCCATCCACCGGCGCCACCAATGTAGCCCCCACAGCATCGAAAATCGAACCCCTGACGGTTGCCGCGCCCTCATTGAGCAAGAAGGATGTTCAGGTGCTGCTCAGCAGCATCGAACCAAACGAACTGCTGGCCGAGGAGGTTCACATGCCCTTCAAAGGGCAGGCCTTTACAGTGGAAACCAATCTGGACAAAACACTCCATTCGCGACTGCTCGATGCCATGGATCGCAAAAACTCCCGCTACATCGGCATTGTGGTCATGGAACCCAAGAGCGGCCGCATCCTGGCCATGGCCGGATTCGACAAAACCGATCCCGGGGCCAACCCCTGCCTTCGCAGCACATTTCCCGCCGCCAGCCTCTTTAAAATCGTAACGGCTGCGGCGGCGGTCGACCAGTGCGGCTACTCGGGTAAAACCTTGGTCCGATTCAATGGCTATAAGCATACGCTCTACAAAAACCAGCTCAAAGAGGTCAACAACCGCTATACGCACACCATCTCCTTCGGGGCCTCCTTCGCCCAATCGATCAATCCGGTCTTTGGCAAGCTGGGGCAGCTCTACCTGGGCAAACGGACACTGGAAGAGTACGGTCTTGGGTTTGGCTTCAACCAACCTCTCGACTTTGAACTGCCCGTTGCTCCCAGCAATCTGGTGATTCATGAAAGACCGTATCATTGGGCGGAGATTGCGTGTGGATTCAATGTCGAAACCACCATCTCTCCCCTTCACGCCGCCGTCATGGCCGCCTCGGTTCTCAATCGGGGACGCATGATTCCGCCCACCCTGGTAGAGCGCATTGTGGACGACGACGGTCGTGAAATCTACCGCGCCCAAGCCTCCTGGGAGCAGCGAGCCATGACCACCAGAGCCTCCACCGTTTTGGCCGAGATGATGGAAAAAACGGTTCAATCGGGAACCGCACGGAAACTGTTCAGGGGAAGCAAACGCGACCCGATCCTGTCGCGCCTGCGCATTGGCGGCAAGACCGGATCGATCTTCAATCGTAAACATGATGCCCGCTTCGACTGGTTTATCGGTTTCGCCCAAGAGAAAGAGGGACCGTCACAGCTCGTCGTGGCAGCGCTGGTGGCCCATGAGGAATACATCGGCATCCGGGCCGGTACCTACGCCCGCATGGCCATGAAACACTATTTTCGAGAGCAGTTGGCGCAGCACAAAGAAGCGGCTGTCCGCTCGAACAGCTAACGCGACCGCCCCACATCCCTCTGGCCAATGCATTCCCTTTTGAGGATGGACAAGCTGCCGGATTCGTATTAAGTCGAATTCATGCCCTTTTCTATATTTAACCGCCCCGTGAAGCGGGGTCCAAAAGAGAGAGCCTATGCCCGGTTTTGAAATTTTTGGTGATGAAGAGCGTAAGGAGGTACAGGATGTGCTCGATACCGGCGTCCTGTTCCGCTATGGTTTCGATGCGACACGACAGGGCCACTGGAAGGCCAAGACATTTGAACAGGAGCTGTGCCAACGCCTCGGCGTTGCCCATTGCCACCTGTGCAGCAGTGGTACTGCCGCCCTGAGCATCGCCCTGGCAGCGTGCGGCATCGGGGCCGGCGACGAGGTAATTGTACCACCCTTCACCTTTGTGGCGACCTTCGAGTCGATACTGGCTGCTGGCGCTATCCCTATCTTTGCCGACATCGACGACACCCTCTGTCTCGATCCTGAGGCCGTCGAATCCGCGTTGACCGAGCGGACCAAAGCGGTGGTGGTAGTGCATATGTGCGGTGCCATGGCGCGCATCGATCAGCTCCAGACGCTTTGCCGCGACAAAGGGGTGACGCTCATCGAAGACACCTGCCAATCGGTCGGCGCCTCGTTCAACGGCAAAGCCCTGGGGACCTTCGGCCAAATGGGATGTTTCTCCTTCGATCCAGTCAAGACGATCACCTGTGGTGAAGGCGGCGCCGTCATTACCGACGACCCCAAGCTATATGAACTGTCCCACGCATTCGCCGACCACGGGCACGATCATATCGGAGACGACCGCGGTGCCGAAGGCCACCCGATCCTGGGATACAACTATCGTATCAGCGAACTCAATGCGGCCGTCGGCCTGGCTCAACTGAGAAAGCTGGACGCCATTTTAGCCACCCAGCGCAGCCACAAAGCGGCCCTAAAGAGAGCCATGTCAGCCTTCACCGGGATCAGCTTCCGCCATCTGCCCGACGAGAACGGCGATTCCGCCACCTTTCTCAGCTTTATGATGCCCAGTGAGGAGAGCGCCCGGAAAACCGCCCGGGCGCTGAACGGCGCAGGTGTCGATGGCTGCTTCTACTGGTATGACAACAACTGGCACTACCATCGCAAATGGCAGCACCTGAAACAGATGCAGGCGGCCGCCGACCTGCCCCTGAAGCTCAGTGCGCACTGCCCGAACTACAGCCGGATCGATCTTCCCGGTTCCGATGCCATCATGGCGCGTACGATCTCCATGCAGATCAAGCTTGGATGGGACGAGGGTCAACTCCAAACGCGTATCGATGCGATGCGCAAGGTGCTCCAGGAGACGGTGTAAAAAGGACTGTTTTCAACACCGCAACATAATCTAATCGCATAACAGAAGAGGGATATCAGGCATGTTTCGCAACTTCAAAACAGTAAATCGCATGATTTTCGGACACGGCTGTTTCAACCAGCTCGACGACATCCTGGCCGAACAACGAACCAAGCAGCGCTCGACCATCGCCTTTGTCGTGGACGATGTGTTCAAAGACAAACCGCTGCGGGAAAGAATCCCTCTGAAAGAGAGGGATCTGCTGGTGTGGGTCAATGTGGACCATGAGCCCAAGACCAGTTATGTGGATCAACTCACCGGGCAGGTCAAACGGGCCATGAAAGAGCGCAACCAGGACCTGCCGGCCGGGGTGATCGGCATCGGTGGCGGAAGCGCCATGGATCTGTCCAAAGCGATCTCGCTGATGTTGACCAACGAAGGATCTTCGGTCGACTACCAGGGCTGGGACCTGATCCAACATCCGGCCGTCTACCACGCGGCCGTCCCGACCCTGTCAGGCACCGGCGCCGAGGTCTCCCGCACCACGGTCCTGACCGGCCCGGAAAAAAAGCTGGGCATCAACTCCGACTACACGGTCTTCGACCAGGTGGTGTTGGACCCCGAGTTGATTGTCGACGCCCCCCGCGATCAACGCTTCTACACCGGGATGGACTGCTATATCCACTGCATCGAATCCTTGGAGGGCACCTATCTGAACGCATTCTCCCAGGCCTATGGTGAAAAGGCGCTCTCCCTTTGCCAGGAAGTGTTCCTGGAGGAGGTGCCCGACAGCGACGACAAATTGATGATGGCCTCCTTTTTCGGCGGCATGAGCATCGCCTATTCACAGGTGGGTGTGGCCCACGCCCTCTCTTATGGCCTCAGCTTCGAGCTGGGCATCCACCACGGCATCGGTAACAGTATCGTCTTTGACTACCTGGAGGAGTTTTATCCTGAAGGCGTTGCGGAGTTCAAAGAGATGGTGATCAAGCAGGGCATCGAGTTGCCGCGCGGCATTACCGCCGATGCCGATGACGACCAGATCGAACGAATGGTCAATGTATCTCTGATCCTGGAGCCCTTGTGGGAAAACGCACTGGGGAAGGATTGGCGCGACATCATGACGCGTGACCGGTTAAGGGAGCTGTACCGTAAAATGTAGTTCGATCCGTCTCCGGAAAAAATGGTCACCTGATAAAGGGCAATTAACAGATCCATAAGGAGAAACGAATCAATGCAATCCCTTAACGATCACACCGGCGGTTCCGCCGTCTCTCTTATTCGGCGGTTGCTGGCTTCGGCTGGATCCATAATGCGGCAGAAAATTTCCGCTCTCAACGCCCTCATGAACGCACCGCTATTCTGGGGCCGCTGCCCAAACCGCCATGCAGGAGCTGCCTGGATCTTCTTGCCACATGCACCATACCGTCTCTGTTGCGGGTTGGCCGGTTTGATCAGCATCAAGCACGTCCATTCGCCCGATGGCCACCAAGAGGCCGCCTCATTTGAAAAGAGCGCAAACGCGATCCATTCCCGCAGCTTGAAAATGTGTGTCGACAGTGCGTTGGTTATTGCCGATGAATATCTTGGCGGCGATCAACTGCTCGAAACGATTTACAGCCAGGCATGCCTCTTGAAGCAGGAGGCGCCCTTCCTGCACCTATTCGCGCAGAAGGAGCAACAGGCAAGGATCGAAACGGTGTGCCAACAGTTGAACACGTTGGTCGAAGAGGAGGTGCAGGCACTCCAGAACCAAATCGGATATCTGGCTGCGGCCGATGCTGAAATCGTCGACCGACGCATCGAAAAAGTCAAAGACATTGCGTGGTGTCTAAAGGTTGAACTGATTGAAAACATTCATAAAACAATGAAATTGATGGCTGATGGCGAGCGTTCCCAATCGGCAGAGGCGATCAAGATCTTCCGCAACCTGAACACCGTGCTCAACAGTATCGACCGACTCGAAGTGCGCGGTCGCGACTCCGCAGGCATATCAATGCTCTTCCTGTTCAACGAAGAGACCTTCGCGTCCCTTGAGAAGGCCTGGACACAGGCGGACCTTTCCGATCAAATCGAATCGCGTTCGGCCAAGGAGACCCTGGGCAACCTCTCCGTTTCCATCCGGCAACACCCGGAAGCGGGTCTGACGGGGATGACGCTCACCTACAAGGTCGCAGCGGAGATCGGCCGCCTCGGAGACAACGTCTGCCAGCTGAGAGAAGCGATCACGTCAGACCCTGTTTTGCACCTGGCCGCCCGGCAACCCAATGTGTACCACACCGTCTCAGCCCACACGCGATGGGCATCGGTGGGCGCCATCACCATTGCCAACTGCCATCCGGTGGACAACGCCACATGTGAAAAGAAGGATAGCGGTAAGGGAATGATTCACGCCTGCCTCAATGGCGATATCGACAACTACCTCTCCCTGAAACAACAGTGGGAACAGAGTGGCGGGGCCATCCCGGAAGAGATCACCACCGACACCAAGATCATTCCCCTGCAGATCGAATACTACCTGCGCCAGGGGCATCCGGTCGAGGAGGCCTTCCGGCTGGCGGTGAGCGATTTCGAAGGGTCCCATGCCATCGCCATGCACACCGACCTGGCACCCGGCAAATTCTTCCTGGCACAGCGCGGCAGCGGCCAGGCGGTCTTCGTTGGATTGGCCAAGGACCACTATCTGCCGACCTCCGAAGTGTATGGCTTTGTCGAGCAGACGTCGGACTACATCCGCCTCAACGGAGAGAAGATCGTGGAGGGTGTCAACGGCCCGACCCAAGGCCAGATCTTTATTCTCGACCAAAACAGCGCTGGAGGGCTGGACGGCATAACGGCCATGTACTATGACGGCACCGGCATCACCTTCACCGATGAAGAGGTTCAACATACCGAGATCACGTCGCGCGACATCGACCGCCAGAATTTCCCACACTACTTTCTCAAGGAGATATCCGAATCCCCCGTATCCGTCGAAAAGACCCTGCAAAACAGATGGAAGGTCGCCCAGGACAATCCCGGGCGCTACACCATCGCCCTGCCGGAAAGCGCTTTTCCGGAGCGGATTGTCCAGGCCCTGCTCGAAGACAAAATCCGCAGGATCTACTTTATCGGGCAGGGTACGGCCGGCATCGCCGCCCAGGCCATCGGCAGCATCCTCGATTACTACCTCAACGAACCCTCGTTAAAAATCAGTGCTCTGAAAGCATCCGAACTGAGCGGTTTTCAGCTGGAAGAGCGCGATGACCGGCAGAGCATGGCCGATGCACTGGTGATCGCCATCAGCCAGTCGGGAACCACCACCGATACCAACCGGGCCGTCGATATGGTCCGGGCGCGCGGCGCGCTGACCATGTGCATCGTCAATCGGCGGGATTCGGACCTGACCTTCAAGGTCGATGGGGTGGTCTACACCAGCAGTGGCAGGGATATCGAGATGTCGGTGGCCTCCACAAAAGCCTTCTATTCGCAGATTGTGGCCGGTGCCCTGATCAGTCTCAAGATCGCCGAAGCCAAAAAGCGGCGACCTCCGGAGTTCATTACAGAGGAGATCAAAGCCCTGCTGTCTCTTCCCGATCAGATGCGCCAAGTGCTTACCCTAGGAGAACAGATTCGAAGTTCAGCTGAAAGGCTGGCCCCGGCCCGCACCTACTGGGCCGCCGTCGGCAGCGGCCCCAACAAATCTGCTGCTGATGAAATCCGCATCAAACTCAGTGAACTTTGCTATAAAACCATTTCGTCGGACTATGTGGAAGACAAGAAGCACATCGACCTCTCCTCTGAACCGTTGATCATCATATGCGCCGCCGGCGCCGGCAGTACAGTGATCGGGGACATCGTCAAGGACACGGCCATCTTCAAGGCGCACAAAGCCGCGCCGGTGGTGATCACGGACGAGGGCGAAAGCCGCTTCGACGGCTATGCCGAAGACATCTTTCAGGTCCCCGGTATACCGGCCCATCTGGCCCCGATTCTCAACACCCTGGTCGGCCACCTGTGGGGATACTACGCCGCACTGGCCATCAACAATGGGTCCGGCTTTCTGCACCAGTTCAGGGAAGATGTCAAAGAGACGGTGGACCGATATGCTCAGGACGGCCTGGATGTCTACGAAGTGGTTCTCGAAAAACGCTTCCGCGAGCAGGTGGCCGAATTCTACGCTGAATTCCGCCGACGTCTCACCAATGGCAAACTGCCCAGCACCATCGGGCACGCGGCTGATCTGCTGCTGCTGCTCAAATACCTGACAGGGCGTCTGCCCGTGGCCGACTTCGAACTCGACTTCGGCAAACGCGGTACCGCCTTGAACATGCTCAACAGCCTGTTCGAGTTCCTGGGTAAATCGATCAATGGCATGTCGCGTCCCGTGGATGCCATCAAACACCAGGCCAAAACCGTTACTGTGGGTACCAGCCGGATCAGCGAGAAGATTGAAGGCATTCTTTTCGACACCCTGGCCAACCACGACATCAGCATCGGCCAACTGATCAACCGCAATATCCTGGTGCTCAAAAACCTCCAGCATATCGTTGCGGAGATAAAAGGGTCCATCCTGTATAAAATCGGCAATCTCAGTGTACTGGGTGAACCCACAGAAGAGACGACGATTGAAATCATTCAGAAAACCGGTGTGCTGGAACCCCTCACCTCACGGGTTGAAAACGACAAGCGTCTCAAGGGCACCAAGCGAATTATCGTGGGCCAGGGCAATGTCTACATCGGCAAAGGCCGCAAGGATGACCGCAGTATTCTGCTCATTCCGGCCTTCTCCACCGCCCCGGGGGCAACCAACCGCATCGAAGAGTTGCTGCTGCTAAACATCGGATTCCATGAAAATGTACCGCTGCCGCAGAAGGTCAAAGCACTCGGCGGCAAATACGAGCACATCAAAAACATTGTCCATGAAAACAGCGTCCCGTGGGAAGACAAACATCTCGAATTGATTCCCATGGAAGATCTATTCGGCCGATCCGCGGAGAAGATCGGGGAGACCATCGTCTCCCTGCTGCCCAAGGAATAAGCCCCTATACCATGAGAGAACCACAGAAAGAGATCGACCGATGCTGACGAAAACGAAGGATCAACTTCTCCATTTCGGCCGTGAAATGATTGCACGGGGATTGACCACTGGTTCGGGCGGTAATTTAAGCGTGTATCTGCGCAAAGAAGATCGTATCCTCATCACCCCCAGCGCTGTGGCCTATGCTGACATGAAACCCGATGACATCGTCGTTTGCGACCCGCAAGGAGAGATGGTCCACGGGACGCGGCGCCCTTCCAGCGAACTCGGCTTCCACCTGGCGCTTTACCACCACCGGGAAGAGATCGGCGCCGTGGTTCACACCCACTCCGTCTACGCCACCACCCTGGCATGCATGCATCGGGAGATCCCGGCCGTGCACTATCTGGTGGGGTTTGCCGGTTACAAGGTGCCCCTGGCCCCCTATGCCACCTTCGGCACTCCTGCGCTGGCCCGGGCCATCGTCGACACCATCGGCCAAAGCAACGCCCTCCTCATGGCCAACCACGGTCTGGTGGCCGTCGGCCCCGACCTGACCGCTGCCTTCAACGTTGCCGAAGAGATCGAACTCGTCGCCAGAATCTACTACCAGACACTCGTGGCCGGCGAACCCAAGATATTGTCCGAGCGACAGATGGATGAAGTTCTGGAGAAATTCAAAGGATATGGCCGACCTTAGCGAGCTGTTATCGAACCGGCAGTTAAGCAGTCCAACCTTCGCCATCCAGAACGTGATCCAGTTCCAGCAATCGCCTGCATAGCGCCAAAGCACCACCTCGTGCCGCGCTTACACAGGAGTTAAGTGCCAGGCTCAAAAACGAAAATGGAGATCGAATGTGAATGAATGTCTCTCCCCAGCCAATCAACTCGCCGTCACCCGCACCATTCTGGCCAATGAAAGAACGCTGCTCTCCTACTTTCGTATCTCGCTGGGCTCCCTTCTCGGTGGCGTCGGTTTGATGAAGTTCTTTGAACATCCGGCCTATATAATTACCGGAGCTGTTCTTCTCATTTCATCCGCAGCATGGATCATCATTGGCATCCATAAATATCGGCTCAACAAGAAATTAATCAGCGACATCGATCCGGAGGATTGGTTGGAGGTCGAGGGAATCATCAAAAAGGAACAGACAAATGGGAAAAAACCTTTGTAGCTCTTAGGAGCGCCCTTCACAAGCCCACCAACCAAATTTTCCTGCTGAACCACTCATCTAAAGATGCTATTCGAAGAAGAATCTACAACGCCCGGAGCGGGTCGGCCATTGGCCCTTTGCAGAAGAGTCGATCCGAGAGACAATTTTACAATGTGCCGGATCTTTTTACAGGGAGCTGCCACGGGGGGGTACCTGCTCTCGCTAACCGATTGTGATTAATATTATTTATGGTCTCCAGGACCTGGCATAAGGATTGCTTTGACAATGAATTGAAAAGACGCTTTGAGCAGAGAGGCGTTCAACCCAATTCACGGACAGGCACCGACACCGCGGAAAAATGACCGGATCGCCAACCCGGTCCACCGACGGGCGAATCTCGTTGCCTGCGGGGCGAGAAAATGACGACCGAGTGGCCAGAGTGGCATGCGATTCGTGCCGAGTTGGAACAATACAACCCGGAGTGCGGAGTGAACCTGGCCCATGCCGCCGTTACCCGCCACGCCTGCGGCCCCTTGGGCCATCGACCGGCGCTGCGCTGGCTCTCCGGCGTGAGTGGCCGTCGGGAGTGGAGTTATATTGAACTGGAGCGCCTCACCAATCGGGTCGCCAATGGGTTCAAACGGCTCGGTCTGCTTCCCGGCCAGGTGGTGGCGACCCTTTGCGGTCGTGAGCCGGAGCTTTACCTTTCCGCTCTGGGCGCCATGAAAGCCGGGGCCGTGTTCTGCGCCTTGTACGCCTCCTACGGTCCTGAACCGATCCTTCACCGCCTGGCCGCCAGCCGTGCGACGATAGTGGTGACCACCCGCCGCCTGTATGACAAGATCCGGGATGCCGGCCAACGACTGCCCGAACTGGCCCATGTCCTGCTCATTGACGCCTCGGATGTTCACGAGCCGCGGGTGGGCGGTATGCAGGAGATGATAAATGCCTCCGATGACGATTTTACAACACTTCCCACCGACCCCGAGTCCCCGGCTCTGATTCACTTCACCAGCGGCACCACGGGCATGCCCAAGGGGGTGGTTCATGTTCACGCGGCCGCGCTGCACCATATCCTGACCGGCCGGAGCGTGCTCGATCTGAAGCCGTCGGACGTCTACTGGTGTACGGCGGACCCGGGATGGGTCACCGGCGTGGTCTATGGTTTTCTGGCGCCGTTGATGGCCGGAGTGACGACCCTTATCGACGAAGATGAATTCGATGCCCGGCGCTGGCTCCATATCCTTTCAAGTGAGCGGGTGAACGTATGGTACACCTCTCCGTCGGCACTGCGCCGCCTGATGGCACTGCCGTTTAGACCTTGCGAACAATACGACCTGAAGGCCCTTCGGCTGGTCTTCAGTGTCGGCGAACCACTGCATGCCCGGGCGGTGCAGTGGGGGCAGGACGCCCTGGGCGTTCCGGTTCGGGATACCTGGTGGCAGACCGAAACCGGAGGGATCATGATCGCCAACCATCCAGACGATCCGGTTCAGCCGGGTGCCATGGGCCGGCCGGTGAAAGGGATAAGCGCCGACGTGGTGCGGACAGCAGCCGGAGTCACAAGCTGCCCTAACGGTGAAGTCGGGGAACTGGCCCTTGCGGCCGGATGGCCGAGCATGTTCCGTCGCCTGCTCGGTGATGCAGACGCCTATGGGCGGCGGTTTGCCGGCAAGTGGTATCTGAGCGGCGACCTCGTGCGGCGAGACGGCGACGGGATCTTCTGGTTTGTGGGTCGAGCCGACGACATGATCAAGACTGCCGGACATCTGGTCAGCCCTTTTGAAGTCGAGAGCGTGCTGCTGGCTTACCCCGGTGTCGTTGAGGCCGGCGTGGTCGGCATCCCCGACGATCATCTTGGGCAACGGGTGCGGGCCTGTCTCGCGCTCGGTCCCGGTATCACGGCTGGCAACCATTTGCGCAACCAGATCATGGCCTTTGCCCGGCAGCGACTGGGGCCTGCCCTGGCACCGCGTGAAATCCGGTTTACCAATGCCATCCCCAAAAACCGGGCCGGCAAAATCGTCCGACGGAAACTGGCCGAAACACCCGATGCACTGGCGGGACAAGGCATAGAACCAAAATAGAAACGGCCCGGGCGTATATGACTCCGGGCATCGGCAACCAAAACGTGAGGAGTTGTCCATGAGCGTGCGCAATCTCGATTTGCTTTTCAACCCATCCTCTGTAGCCCTCATCGGGGCCAGCACCAAACCGCAGACCGTCGGCGCCGTTGCTACGCGCAATATCTTCACCGCCGGTTTCCAGGGAGATATCTACCTCGTCAACCCCCGACGCTCGCAGATCGACGGCCATCCGTGCTTTGCGGACGTCGCCAGCCTTCCGAAAGCGCCGGATCTGGCGGTGATTGCCACGCCACCGGAATCGGTTCCGCAAGTCATCGCCGAATTGGGCGCTTTGGGGACCCGGGCGGCAGTGGTGATCACTGCCGGTTTCGGCGAGGGGGACACCGCCCAGGGTCGAGCGCTTTGCAATGCAATGCTGGAAGCGGCGCACCCTCATCTGCTGCGCATCGTCGGCCCGAACTGCTTCGGCTTGATGCTGCCACGGATCGATCTCAACGCCAGTTTCATCCACATCCACCCCCTGCCAGGACGGCTGGCGTTCGTGGCCCAATCCGGCGCCCTGCTCTCCACAGTGGTGGATTGGGCCACCCACCGCCGCATCGGCTTTTCGCACCTGGTCTCCCTGGGCGACATGGCTGACGTCGACTTCGGGGACATGCTCGATTACCTTGGTGCAGACGTCCATACGCGGGCGATCCTGCTCTATGTCGAATCGATCACCCATGCACGCAAGTTCATGTCGGCGGCCCGTGCGGCGGCCCGCGTCAAACCGGTGATCGTGGTCAAGGCCGGCCGGTATGGAGAGAGTGCTGCGGCGGCCTCCTCCCACACCGGCGCCATGGCCGGCAGCGACGCCGTCTACGAAGCCGCTTTCAAACGGGCGGGCATCCTGCGCGTCAACGATTTGGAAGCGCTGTTCGATGCCGTTACCACCCTGGGACAGATGCAGCCGGTCGCCGGTGACCGGCTGGCCGTGCTGACCAATGGCGGCGGCCTCGGCGTCATGGCCACCGACACCCTGATATACAAGAAGGGAAACCTGGCCCGGTTGGCGGATGATACCATCGTGCGCCTGAACGAGGTATTGCCATCCACCTGGTCCCACGGAAATCCTGTGGATATTATTGGCGATGCCACGGCCCAACGATATGTTGCCGCTCTGGAAGCAATCATGGAGGACCCCGGCGTGGACGCCGTTCTGGTGATGAACTGCCCGACGGCCCTCAGTGCCGGCACCGAGGCCGTTCAGGCGATTCTCGATGCGATCAAACAGCGATCGGCCCATGCCCGCCGCTGCGGTCTGCTCGCCTGTTGGCTCGGGGAGGGACAGGGCGAGGCAGCCCGGCAGATGTTCAACGAGCAGGGCATTCCCAGCTATGAAACCCCCACCAAAGCCGTGCGGGGATTCATGCAGATGGTGCGCTACCGCCACAGCCAGACCATGCTCATGGAGGTGCCGCCTGATATCCCCGAAGCATTTTCGCCGGACCGCCCGGCGGTGAGACAGATCATCGATGCTGTTCTGGCCCAGGACCGCAGCTGGCTGTTGGAGACCGAGGCCAAGGCGGTGCTGGCCGCCTATGGCATCGATGTCGTGCCCACGGTGGCCGCCGCATCCCCCGAGGCAGCCGCCAGCGCCGCCTCCAAAATGGCTGGACCGTATGTACTGAAGGTGCTCTCCAAGGAGATCGTGCACAAATCAGATGCCGGAGGGGTGGCCCTCAATCTGGAGACCCCCGGCGCTGTGCGCGAACGGGCAGCCTGGATGCTCGAACACTTCGGACACACCGACGCGCATTCGGGTACCATTCAATTCAGCGTCCAACCGATGATTGCACGAGAGCACTCATTCGAGCTGATCGTGGGAATGCATGTCGATTCCCAATTCGGGCCGGTTCTTCTTTTCGGCCATGGCGGTACGGCCACGGAGATCATTCTCGATCGCGCCCTGGCCCTTCCGCCGCTGAACATGAACCTGGCGAGAGAGATGATCTCCGGCACACGCATTTCGCGCTTGCTGGACGGCTACCGAGGGGTGCCGGGGGCCGACAAAGAAGAGATTGCCGCCACCTTGCTCAAAGTATCCCAACTGGTGTGCGATTTTGCCGAGATCGTTGAGCTGGACATCAATCCGCTGCTGGGAGATCCGCTGGGAGCCGTCGCCCTGGATGCGCGCCTGCGGGTCGAGCCGGCCACCGAACAGGCCGGAAAGCGCCTGGCGATCTGTCCCTATCCGAAGGAACTGGAGCAGACGATTCGGCTGCCCGATGGGGAAACCTTGCTGTTGCGCCCCCTTCGTCCCGAAGATGAACCAGCGTTTCAACGGCTTTTCGCCACGCTCTCTCCCGAAGCGATTCGCCTGCGCTTTCTGCATCCCATGAAAATGCTGACCAAAACCATGGCCGCCCGTCTGACCCAGATCGACTACGACCGCGAGATGGCACTGGTGCTGACCGAGGGCGATGGCCGGAGAAACGGCGACCTGTTTGGCGGCGTCCGGATCTGCGCCGATCCGAACAACGAAAGCGCCGAGTTTGCGATTCTGCTGGGCAGTGACAAAACCGGACTCGGTTTGGGCCCCATGTTGATGCGGCGTATTATCGACTATGCCCGCAGCCGCGGCATCGGGCGGCTCTTCGGAGAGGTGCTCTATGAGAATCGCTCCATGCTGGCCCTTTGCAAAGCCTTTGGATTCAATCGGCGCAGCGTGCCGGATGATCCCGGGGTGGTGGAAGTTTCGCTGCAACTTTGATGTCCCGTTTTTGGAAAGGAACGACCATGCGAAAAGAAGAGATTGACCGGATCGTATTGGACCTGCTTGGCCAGGTCGCCCCTGAAGCGCCTCTGGAGCAGCTGAATGCCCAATCACCGTTTCGGGATCAATTTCAATTCGACTCTGTGGATTTTCTGAAGTTCATTCTCGGGCTGGAGGAGAAGATCGGTGTAAAAATCCCGGAGCTCGACTATCCAGCGCTTGCCAGTCTGGATGGCTGCCGCGCTTATCTCGTGCCTGTCCAGGAATGAGTCGTTCGGCCCATATTGGTGTTGTGGGAAAAAAGCGCCCCTTCCCCCCCCCGGTGACCTGTTTTTCAGCGCTGCAGGCGCCCCCGTAACATAGAAAAAAGGATCCCAACCGAGCACAGAACAACAGAGAGCGTAAAAACCACCCGTGCGCTGCTCAGAAAGCGGTCATAACTGTCCGGTCCAATCGCGCGATGGCCGATCAGCATCGACAACACGACGGTGGCAATGGCCATGCTGACCATTTGCCCCAGCAGCCGCATGGTGGCTACAGCACCGGAAGCAATGCCATAGTCTTTCCGGGCCACGGCTCCCATAATGGCGCTCATGTTGGGCGAAGAGAAGAGCGCAAAGCCGAAACCCAACAGCACCAGGTTGGCGACGATACCGTTGATGGTGGTCTCACTGTGCAGTTGTGTGAAGAGGGCCATTCCCAGGGCCGTGGTGGTCATGCCGGCCGTCGCCAACAGGCGAGGTTCCACTCGGTCGGAGAGACGGCCGACCAGCGGAGAGAAGATCGCCATGATCACCGGCTGGGCCATAAGGATCATACCGGCGGCCTGGGGCGTCATGCCCTTGATGTACTGCAGGTAGAGGCTCATCATGAAGGTGACGGCAAAGGTGGCCGAGTAGTTGAGCAGAGCGGCCAGACTCGAGAAGGTAAAGGTTCGGTTTTCCATAAAAAGCGACACTTCGAAAACCGGATACGGGGAGCGGCGCTGGAGCAGAAAGAAGAGCACCAATCCCAATACTCCGGCCGGAATCAGCACGCATCCGGCCATGGAAGGCAGCACGGTGGCGCCGTATACCAGGGAGAGCATAGCTGCGGCGTAGATCAGGCATCCGACCAGGTCGAACCGCCTGCTACGGGCGTCGGCCCACTCGCCCTTGAGAAAAGCACGGGTGACAAGGACGGAGCCAACGCCAAATGGAAACATTACCGCAAAGATAGTGCGCCAACTGAACTGCTGGGTCAAAAAACCGCCGATAAACGGCCCCACCGAGAGCCCGACGTATACGGCCGCCACATAGATGCCGATGGCCCGACCGCGTTTATGCGGCGGGAAAATCGATGTGAGGATGGCCATGCCTGTGGTCACGAACATGGCCGCGCCCAGGCCTTGAATCACTCGCAAAAAAAGAAACCAGGCGGTGGTGTCGACAAAGGCGGCCGAAGTCGAACCAAGGGTGTAGACGATGAGGCCAATGCTGAACACCTTTTTGCGGCCATGGATATCGGCGAGCTTGCCTGCCGGGATCAAGGCGACGGACATGGCCAACAGGTAGGACGTGGCCACCCAGCCCAATTGCACAGCGTTCATCTGCAGGTCGTTTTGAATGGCCGGCAGGGCCACATTGACGGAGGAGATCATGAAGGGCCCCATAAAGGATGTCAATGTGGCCACGAAGAGGGCGTACCGTTCGACCGCCGCCTGTTTTTGCGGCGGGGGATCATTGGCGCTGGGTTGCTTGGGATCAGGATTCAATGACATCCTGTCTCTCTTTGGATAGTGTGTGGAGCAGAAAAGGCCAACCGTCTGCAGATGCGTTCGGCCTTTTTCACAACATCACCGATAGTTATTAAACGAGATATTGCACTAGGCCAGGTTCCCCCCGTCACAGACGATGGTGGTCCCGGTGGTATACGATGAGGCGTCGGAAACCAGGTAGAGGACGGCGCCGGCCATCTCGTCCGGGGTGGCGTGGCGCTGCAGGGGAATACTCTGGAGGGCATAGTCGTAGATCTCCTTGTTGGAGATCAATGCATCGGCGAATTTGGTCTGGGTGAGACCGGGCAGCAGGGCGTTTACCCGGATCTTGCGCGCGGCGAGCTCTTTGGCGTAGGCCTTGGTCATGGAGATCATGGCGGCCTTGGTCATGGAGTAGATGCCCTGCATGGGCGCCGGGCGAACGCCGTTGATCGAGGCGACGTTGACGATGGCGCCGCCGCCGCTTTCGGTCATCAAGGCGGCCGCCTTTTGAATCATGAAGTAGGGCCCCTTGACGTTGACATCGAAGGTCTTGTCGAAGGCGCCTTCGTCCGCACCGATCATCTCCCCGAAATAGGGGTTTGTGGCGGCGTTGTTGACCAGGATGTGCAGCTTGCCGTGCTGGGATTTGATCTCTTCGAAGAGATGGTCGATCTTATCCAGTTGGCCCATGTGGCAGGCGATGGATTGGGCCTTGCCGCCCGCTTTTGTAATCTTCTCTTCGACCTGACGAAGCCCGTCGATCTTACGACTGGCCAGTATGCAGTGGGCGCCGTACGCCGCCAGTGTTTCGGCGATCGCCTCACCAATTCCCCTGCTGGCACCGGTAATGAGGGCAATCTTACCATCCAGTTTGAAGTCAACCATGTCTCTCCTCCTGATCAATGCGGTTAAAAACAGGCACCCGTTGCTGGTGGGTGCTGATGATGACCCACGAAAAGCGGTGATGTGATCCCTGGATCACTAACCGACAGGAGGCTCTTTGTCAATATAGAACGAACGTTCGTTTTTTGGAATGGTTTCTAATCCTGTTCGGACAGGCGGCCGTGCCGACTACCGTCGGTTACCTTACTTTATCCGGCTGGCCGGAGGCGAACAGCTGGGCAAAACGGCCGTGGCCCTTTTCCTCCAGATGCTTTTTGGGGATAAAGGTCAAGGCCGCCGAGTTGATGCAGTATCGCAGTCCGGTCGGATGGGGGCCATCGTCAAACAGATGGCCCAGGTGCGAGTCTGCCTGCCTGCTCCTCACCTCTGTTCGCACCATGAACAGTCGATGATCCGAACGTTCCAAGATGTTCTCCGGCTCCAGGGGACGATAAAAACTCGGCCACCCTGTCCCGGAATCGAACTTGTGGGTCGAGCTGAACAGCGGCTCCCCCGATACGACGTCTACGTAGATCCCCTCCTCCTTGTGGTCCCAATAGGCGTTGTCGAAGGGGGGTTCGGTCGCCTCCTGCTGGGTCACCTGGTACTGCAGGGGGGAAAGCTGCTGTCTCAGCACGTCATCGGAAGGTTTGTCGAAGCTCTGGGAGCCGCCGGACATCTGTTGCGACCATACCCTGTGGATAAAGCGATCCCGACCGGAGTGTTTCCGATAGAGCTGATAGCGCAGGGGGTTTTTCTTGTGGTACGCACGATGGTAGTCTTCGGCGGGATAGAAGCGTTTGAAGGGAAGCACTTCGGTCACAACAGGCCTCTGGAACCGTCCCGAGTCCTGAAGGGCCTGTTTCGATCGCAGCGCGGTCTTCCTTTGGGGCTCATCGTGGTAGAAGATGGCCGAGCGATACTGGGCGCCACGGTCCACAAACTGCCCGCCGGGGTCGGTGGGGTCCATATGGCGCCAGAAAATATCCAATAGCTGTTCGTAGCTGATCCGCTTTTCGTCAAAATGAATCTGGACGGCCTCCATGTGGCCTGTCCTGCCGGAACACACCTCTTCATATGTCGGATTCTCTTCATGGCCGCCCGTATATCCAGGAATCACCTCAACAATTCCCTCGTAGGGTTCAAAATCCGATTCCGTACACCAGAAACAGCCTCCGGCAAAAGTTGCGGTGGCAAGGGGTTGATCGTTTGTATGCATGGCATCACCATAGCCCCGTGTTGCAGGGGAATTTTTAATGGAAGTTTAAGGCAAAAAGTGAAGGAGATCCTTGGATTTCACCCTTCACGTTGCGCACCCGGTTGTGAGTGGGCATTAGCTGTAACCACCATTTGATTAATCATGAATCATCGAAAGTCAAAAGCCGACCACGCACCGCCCGAACCCGATGAGACTCCTCAGGGGTGAGGAGCAAGGCGGTGTCAATGGACTATATTGTGGGCGATTCGGTTAACCCTACGGTGCCAGGGGCGGAATGGGAATCCGATAGCGCTGAGTGATCATATGATGGATCTGGGGAAGCTGTTGGGGATCGAGAAAGATCAGCTTGGGGTGCTGCATCAGTTCGACTTTGTGGAAACCGTCGACAGGGGCGGTGAGCGCCTTGCGCACATCGTCCAGTTTGCCGATGGGCTGATCGTTGACGTTGACGATCACCAGGTTGGAAAGGCGCTCATACCCAATGGTGAAGGGGGTGGAAATCACATCGGAGATGATGACGATCTTCTCTCGCTGGTCGCCATTCAAGTAGTCCTGATTCTGGTGATAGTAGAGCAGATGGATGGGGGCATCGGCCGCCCAGTTGTTGCCATACTCCCTCAAATAGGGCACGGAGAGCTCCTGGATGACAAGACCACCAACGATGAGGTGTTCGGGTTGTTGATCGACGATGTAAGGCGGCACCAGGTATTCATCTGCCCGGCGGTGGTCCAGAACGATGGTGAGGTCGATAAGCTTACCGTTGCGAAATACCTTTGCCGGCAAGGTATCACCGACATGGTAAAGCGTCCGGATCAGATGGATGACCGATATTTTGCCATGGGGCGACAGCTCGAAAAGACCGGTGTTAGAGATTTCGAAATCACCCAGTTGGGAGATCACATCACCGGCCTCGAGCCCGGCACGGTCCGCAGGGCCACCCTTGATGACCTTCTGCACATAGATGCCGGTGATACGATCGGGAAGTCCGATGTAGCGGCGCAGTTGGGGGTCCAGGGTCGGGCCGTAGCGAAATCCGGCACTGGGAAACCCCTGGTATTCACCGTTACCTGCGTCGGTGAGAAAATGGCGTATCACAGAGGTCGAAATCACCTCGATGGTCTGCCCGGCCTGCTGATGGCGCAGGACCAGGCCGACCAGTTTGTCGCCGCGAACCACCGGCAGGGTCACGTTGTTGAATCGGTATTGCAGGAGGCTGTTCAGGCGATAGGTCAGAAAAAAGTTGCTCTGGGTATAGATTCCCAGATCAACAGAGGTGACCCGGCCATCGCTGGGCACCACGTCTCCATTGGGTTTGACCTGCCATACGCTCAAGCGGTCCCCCACCGCTGCCCGATCTTCGAGTTGGAGCGCCCTGCGGCCGTCAAGGAACGTTTCATCGAGCGGCGCCAGCAGCGCCAGGTTGGCCTCGTAATCGACCACAACCACCCGTGCAGGCTGCTTGACATGGGTGTCGAGGGTCTCCAGTTCAATGTAACGGTGGTTGGCCACGAGCAAGCCATTGACCAGCACCATCCCGCCGGGGACGACGGCACCAATGGCGGTCTGTGTTACCGGGCGCCTCTGCTGCCAGGGACGGTGGAAGATATAGCTCTGACTGGTCACGGTGACCCGCATCAATGCCTGCTGGGCCATGGGGGGCGCCATACCGTTGCCGGATGTGTTGAGCATGGCACTGCATCCGGCAAGAAGTAATAGCAGTGAGATAATGAGACAGGAGCAAACGCTTCTAAATGGTGACATATCGGTTATACTCTTCGGGTCGTATTTAAGTCGTATCGGTCTTTAGGGTTACCGGCCATCGAATCCATATGTACGAAGGATCATATCTATTGCATTCCATTACTCCCAGTCGGGTGGCACAATACTGCCGTCCAGATATGCCTCTTCGGAAATAGCGTATTGGCGAAGAATGCGTTGTCGGGCCGACTGGACCGCTTCGGCTTCGAGCACGAGGGGCTGGGGATCGCCCACCAGCCGGATGACATAGAATGCTTCCGGCTGGGCAAAGGCCGCTGCCAGTTCGTTCAATGTTCTGATCTTGACGTCGTTCACCTGGTCGACAATGGCATAGACAAAGCCATCAAAGTAGCTGGTTGTCGGATCGGGCAGAACCTTGCTGATCACAACCACTTCGGGGTGTTCGAGGTAAAGTTCCTCCTCCAGGAACTGGGAGTAGTAGTAGCGCAGGGTGACGGGCTTGTTTTCCAGGGCGGCGTAAAAAGAACTGGAGAGCGGTTGGAAGACCAAACCGCCGAACACCACGAACCTGGGCCTCACATCGTATTGATTGGCCTGGATCAAATAGGGCCATGGGGCGCTCAGTTCGATGGTCTCGACCAGCTCCTTTCCCTTGCGCATCAGTTTCAGGTCGACGGTATCCCCTTTGTACTTTCGCTCGACAACTTCATTGAGCATCACCCGGTCGTTGTCCATGGCCACCCGGCCGTCGCTGGTGATGGTTCGATCATCAATGGCCAGCAGCACATCACCGGTGAAGAGGTGCCCATAGGCGGCCCCCGCGCGCATCACCTCGCCGACCATCACGCCGTAGTCGCCTGGCCCCAATCCCAATGCCCGGCGGTGGGCGGCGTTGATCAGCGGAAAGTACTGAAACCCCACATCCACATAGAGGTCGTAGTGGCCGTCGCTCACATCCTGAAGAAACCGCTCGATGACCGGCGTGGGGATCATGTAGCCCACATTCTGAGCCACCATGCCGCTGAACCCCTGGAAGGCCACCCCGACCACACGATTGTCCTGGATCACCGGCCCGCCGCTGTTGCCCGGGTTAATGGCGGCATCGATCTGTACCACCAGATGGGCGTCCACTCCCGAATGGGCGTATCCCCTGTAGTCGATGCGCGACACCACCCCCCGGGTGACGGAGAGTCGGTCTCCACCAATGGGATAGCCCAGCACGGTGACTGTTGAGTCCAGGGCCGGGACGATGCCGAGCTTCAGCGCCGTTGTGCCTTTAAAAAACGCCTCATCCACCACCTCTAACATGGCCAGGTCGCAATCGTGGGCGATGAACTTGACCTTGGCTTCATAGCGCCGGGCATCGCCCTCTTTTTCAAGACTGATGAAGCGGGCATTGCTGACCACGTGGGCGTTGGTGATGATGCGGCGTTTGGAGATGATAAAGCCGGTGCCCCAGCCCTCTCCCGATCTTCCCGGATCCCAGGGGACCAGATAATCAGGGGTTTGGGCCACTGTGTAGATGCGCACCACACTCCTTCGAAGTGTTTCTATCCGGTCGCCAGCCAGCGCAAGAGATGACGCGGCACTCAACGAAACCAGCGACAGGGCGAGGAGCAGCGATGTTACATACCAAGCAGATCTATGAACAAGGTGTGACATAGGCGTTGAACCTTTTCTCTGTATTCGACACATGCCCCCCTACTGTATGCCAATTCCCATGGGTTCGCAATACGGGAAAGACAGGCAGTAAATCCAATAAGCGGAAGCTACCCGTTTGACGCCTGTAGGTGCCGGTGTACATTCCCGAGCCCTTCAAGCTTGTACTGTTTGACCGAGGCGAAATGCTCGAAGATCTCCGCGGATTGGCGATTCAATTCGATCATCTGCGGATCGTCCAGTTCAACGCTGAACCCCTCATAAAACGGGCCGAAACGAATGGGCTGCCCCCTGTATTGATCGTGGATGGCCGTTCGGGGATGGGCCAGCAGCCACCGGAGCTGCATGTTTTTAAATGCCCCGGTCGGAAGGCGTTTCATAAAGGATTCCAACTCCTTCACATCCTGTTGGGTCAGATTGTTCCACCCCACGATGGCATTGCCATTGGCGCGGATGCCGCCTTCAGAGCAGATCTCCATGCTCTGGATGATCTCATCCGGCCCGAATCCTTTGTCGACATGGGCCAGCATCCGCTTGGTGGGAAACTCCACCCCGAATCCCAGCACCATATCGGGGAAACGGCCGCCGCAATCGATGATGGCCTCTTTCAGAGCGCGGTTCTCGGCGTCGGCCGCCCGCATGAAGGTGCGGTATTCGAATCCGTTTCCGCAGGGCAGTGCCGGAAACAGTTCCCGGATCAGCCGGGGCTCAATGGAACCGGTATTCAGGCGCACCAGTTTGGTGCCTTCGAAGTCGAGGGCTTTAAATTCGAAATCCATCTTTCGACGCCGACGCACATGCCTGAGATCGTGCAGCCCGATGTTGCAATAGATGCAGCGTCGCCAGAAACAGGCGTTGTCGAGCGTATAGGAGAAGTAGATCCGGCTTCCGGTGGGGATGTCTGTGGGGATCTCCAGGCGCCAGGGGCCGGGAAAATCGTCTACGCCAAACCACTGTTCGACACTCTTGCCGGTAAGGGTCAGGTTGGGGGGGATGGCATCGGGATCCTCCACGCGGACATAGGCGGGATCCCACCCAGGGCTCTCGATATCGCACTCCGAGGCCACCGGACCACCGACCACGAAGTGGATGTCGGGATGCTGGCAGGCCCATACCCAGCACTGATAGAGATGATTAACATCCAGAGCACTTACATGGATGGTTCCCTTGGATATGGGCAGCGGCTTGGCTGCATAGCGATCATAATCGTACCAGTGACGGCTGTCCGGTTCATCCTTCATCCATACAAAGTCACCATGATTGCGGCAAAGGTCGTAGGTATCGGAAAATCCATTGAGCAGGTTGTAGATGGTGCTCTTTCTGCGGCTGTAAAACTGGAGGAACAGCGTGTCGGTCATAGGTAATGGGCCCCATTTTTCGATGTATGGTTCGATGGGAGATTGACGCGTGACAAAACTTGCCTATCTCAAAACCGTCATTGATTGAATGTCGAGGGCCGGCGGGTGTAGAATCGCGGGCTTGCTGCGGTGAGCCTCTATACATCCGCTCAATTAAGTTTGTCACCTCATCGGCTTCGTGATATATTTGGTAATTCGTTAGCGTCCCGGAAGACCATCCGAAAGGTGATGCCGCGATTTTATGAAGATTTCATGCGAGGCACTCCGGCATTAGAGCGGCCGACGACCGGATTTCAGCAATATGCACTCTTTTTCAACCCTAAACTGCAGGGAAAAAGATGATCATTGCCTTTCTGATGGACCGACTCGAATCGATCATTCCGGCCTACGAGACCACCAGCCACCTGATGTACGAATGCAATCAGCGCGGGCACAATGTCTTCTTCCTCGAACCTCACGATGTCTATATCCGTGGTAACAAGGTCGTGGCACGCATGCGCAACATCACCGTTCCGCCGGGCATGCCGATGGCCCACTATTGGCAGGCGTTGATCGATTGCCTCCAAAGGGATGAACTGATCTTCGAAACCATCAGCGACCTGGACGCTCTGTTCCTTCGCAAAGACCCGCCGCTCAACTACCAGACCCTGGAGTTTCTCCAACCGGTGAACCATAAGGTGTTCATGATCAACCGGACCACAGGGCAGGTGCTGGGCAACAGCAAGCTCTACACCCTTAACTTTCCCGACATTATTCCGGAAACCCACGTTTCACGCGATCCTAAGCGTCTGGCCAAGATCATCGAGGATTTCGGCGGTGCCATGGTGGTCAAGCCGTTGCAGCGCTTTGGCGGCGAAGGCGTCATCAAGGTCAGCACCAGGGACCGCGAGAACCTCGTCTCATTGATCAACTACTACACGCGCTCCAGCCGGCCGTATGCCGACCGTGAAGCGATCATGGTGCAGGAGTACCTCGAAGCGGGCCAACGCGAGGGGGACGTTCGCATTCTTCTGCTCAATGGGGAGATATTGGGCGCCATGCGGCGGGTTCCCAGAAAGGGCGAATTCCGGTCCAATGTCAAGGCCGGTGGCAAGGTTCTCCCACACGAGATCACCCCGAGGGAGAGAGAGATCTGCGAACGGATCAAGAATCGCCTCATCGTCGACGGGCTCTATTTTGTGGGCATCGACATCATTGGAGACAAGCTGATCGAAGTCAATTGCGTGTCGCCCGGCGGTATTCCGCGCATCAATGCGTTGAACGGTGTCCGTCTTGAAACCCAGGTAATCGACTTCGTGGAACAAAAAGTGAGCGAAAACGGAACGCATCCCAGTCTGAGGGCCGTCCATGACTGATCTTTTTCGACACCTCGCAACACGCCTGCGTTCGATTGCCATTGCCGCCCTGTTGATCTTCCCGCTGGCAGTCAGCTCCTGCAGCTCCTCGGACCACATCAAGGGCGTGGTGCGCATCGGTCTGCCGGAAGAGCCGCGGACCTTGAATGTCTTTCTGGCCAGTGACGCCAATACGCACAAAGTCCTGCGCCAAATCTACCAGCCCCTCTATGAAGATCACCCAGAGACCCTTGCGATCATTCCGTGGCTGGCGGCGGAGCTGCCCGTCTACAATCCCGATCAGAAGTCCTATACCGTCACCTTGAGGCCGGCGCGCTGGTCGGACGGTCGCGAGCTGACCTCTGCCGATGTCGCTTTTACGGCCCGCCTCATCCAGGAGTTCAAGCTTCCACGCCTCTCCTCTCGTTGGAATCAGGTGGAGCGAATCGAGACGCCGGACGCCGCCACGGTGGTTTTTTATCTGAAAAAGCCGATTGCCACCTTTCTTACGCGTACACTCGAGGCACCCATCGTGCCTGCGCATCAGTGGGCGCCCATCGCCGAAGCGGCCCGCAAAAAGAAAAAGCCGCTGTCCGCTCTGCTGAACCATGAAATAGAGGCTCCCATCGGATCGGGCCCTTTCGTGCTGAAAAAGTGGGGCCACGGCGACTATCTCTACTTTGAAAAAAACCCCCACTACTTTGCCGCAAATCAAACCATCGGCAACCGAACGCTGGGGCCCTATGTAAATGGCATGCTGTTTAAAATATACGGCACCACCGATGTGGCCATGCTGGCCCTGCGACGCGGTGAAATAGACATGTTCTGGCAGGGCATTCAGCCCGGCTACATCGATATCCTGAAACGGACGCCGGGCATCAAGGTTTATTTGACCCCCAAAAGCGCCCTCTACTATATGGGCATGAACAACCGGCGTCCCCCGTTCGATGACATCCACCTGCGCCGGGCGGTCGCCGTTCTGATCGACAAAGACTTCATCGTCAAGCGCCTCCTGCAGGGGCGCGGCACCAAGATGTTCTCCATCATACCGCCCGGTAACGAAAAGTGGTGCAATCCCGATCTGCCGCACTATGCAGACGGCCAAACGAGAGAGGTGCGCATCCGCACGGCTCATGAAATGCTCTCCCGAGCCGGCTACAGTTGGAAAACGGCTCCGGTCGACGCAGAGGGCAACATCGTCCCCGCAGAGGGCATGCGACTGCCCGATGGTCAACCCATGGCACCGTTCACCATCCTGACGCCACCGGCCGATTATGACCCGGCCAGGGCCATCAGCGGTACCATGATTCAGGAGTGGCTGCGTGCCTTAGGCATGCCTGCCTCAGCGCGTCCCATGGAGTTCAGCTCTCTGATCGACCAGATCAAAAATCGCCGCGAATTCGATGCCTTTATTCTGGGGTATGGCCGGCTCTCACTTGACCCCGCATACCTGGGCTCCTTTTTCAGTTCAATAAATGACAAACCACGCGGATGGAACATGGGCGGTTACCACAACGACCATTTCGACCGCCTTGCCACAAGCGCCGACACTGAAATGGAATTTACGGCCAGACGACAAATCATCCTTGAGATGCAGAAAATTATCATAGACGATGTGCCTTACATCCCGCTGTATGTTCCCAATCTGATCGAAGCCGTGCGAACGGATCGCTTTCAAGGTTGGGTTCCCATGCTCGACGGGATCGGCAACCGTTGGTCGTTTAACGAAATCAAGCCCAACCCGTCGTTGCCGGGTGCTTGACGTGTAACATTTTGCCTATGACGCTGAATCGCTATATCTTACGTCGTTTGATCGAAATCGGGATCAGCTTCTTCATCATCCTGACCGGTCTGTTTCTGCTGTTTCACCTCGCCCCTGGTGACCCGGTGGCACGCATGGTGGACCCCAGCATGACGGCCGAGGATGAGTTGCGGCTGATCGCCCAACTGGGGCTCGACCAACCCCTCTGGCATCAGTACCTCAAATTTGTGGCCAACTTTTTCAGTGGCAATTTCGGTATCTCCTTCCATTACGGCAAACCGGTTTCGCAAGTCATCGCCGACCGGTTGCCCAATACCATTCTGCTCTTTACGACAGCGGTGATCCTCTCCGCACTGGCCGGCGTGTGGCTGGGAAAAACCATCGCATGGCTCAAGGGACGCCCGATCGACACGGCTGTCACGATCGGTGCGCTGGTGTGCCATACCCTGTTCCTGCCATGGATCGCCCTGCTGATCATCTGGCTTTTGGGATACCAGTGGGGATGGTTTCCCATCACCGGCATGATATCGCCCGAAGTCTGGATCGACCCCGGGGCAACGCTACTGGCCAAGTCGATTGATGTGCTCCACCATATGGTGCTGCCCATGCTGACTCTTTTTCTGATCCACTTCGGCAGCTACCTGCTGATCATGCGCAGCAGCATGCTCGACACCCTGGCAGAAGACTACATCTACACCGCCCGCGCCAAAGGACTGCCCGAACGAATGATTCGCGACCGGCATGCGGCCCCCAATGCCGCCCTGCCGGTGGTGACCAGCGTCGGTCTCAGCCTCGCCTTTTCGATCAACGGCGGCGCCCTGACCGAAAAGGTCTTCTCATGGCCAGGTATCGGACGCGAGCTGGTCTTCGCCGTCAGCAACAATGACTATCCGTTGGCGTTGGGCTGCTTTCTGCTCATCGCCGCGGTCGTGCTGCTGGCCAACCTGGTGGTGGACGTGCTGTACGCTTTTTTAGATCCGAGGATACGTTACTGATGGCCAAAGCAGACACAACTGTGCATACGTTGGGCACCTCTGATCTACCTGAGCCCTACTGGCAAAGCGCTTTCATGGACAATTGGGGGGTGTTGAGCCGGCACACCATCGGCAGGATCGGTCTGGCGTTGCTGGCCCTTTTCGCACTAATGGCCATCGGCAGCTTCATTCCGCCGCTGATCGACCCTATCTACAACCCCATGAGCGGAGTGGATCCTGGTATCTCTTATGCCAGCGCACCAAGTTGGAAGCATTGGCTGGGCACCGACTTCATCGGCAGGGATATCTTCAGCCAGCTGCTGGCCGGTGCCCGGATTGCCTTTTTGGTCGGCATTTCGGCCGCTTTCATCAGCATATTTCTGGGAACCGCCATCGGCATCGTAGCCGGCTACGCCGGTCGCTGGACCGACACGGTACTCATGCGCATGGCCGACATCGTAATGGTGATGCCCACACTGCTGGTGCTGCTGATCATGTCGGCGCTCTTCGGGCAACTCAACATCTGGACCATCGTCCTGTTGATCGCCCTGTTTCGGTGGCCGGGGGTATCGCGTGTGATCCGTGCCCAGACGCTCACATTGAAACACCGGCCGTTCATCGAGGCCGCCAAGATCGCAGGCGCATCCCACCTGCGTATCATTGTGCGTCACCTGCTGCCCAATGTGCTGCCGCTGGCCCTGCTCTACATGACCTTCCGAGTCACATCAGCCATCGTCATCGAAGCCGCCCTGGCTTTTCTCGGATTCGGAGATCCCGGCACGGTCAGCTGGGGCATGAT
This sequence comes from uncultured Desulfatitalea sp., assembly GCA_963668675.2. GTDB lineage: Bacteria > Desulfobacterota > Desulfobacteria > Desulfobacterales > Desulfosarcinaceae > Desulfatitalea. The sequence continues at coordinate 538,117 of CAXXMB010000002.1, forward strand.
GCTGCAGTGGGTGTGGAAGACCGGACACATGTTCCAAGCGCCTTGGTGGCTGCTGCCGCCGGGCATTTGCATCTCCCTGCTGACTCTGGCGTTCTATATGTTGGGCCGGGCACTGGAGGAGGTGTTGGATCCCAGACTGCGCCGGGAAGATCCCGAGGAGTAGATTGCCAGAGGCCCTATGGACTGCTTACTTGAAATCAAAAATCTGACCATCGCCTACCGTACCGGCGGAGGGCACTCCACCACGGCTGTGGATGGTGTATCGCTGAACCTGTCGAAGGGAGAGTCCCTGGGTTTGGTGGGTGAGTCAGGCAGCGGAAAATCGACCATCGGGGCCGCCGTCATGGGATTGCTGCCCCGAAATGCCGAAATCGTCAGCGGCGAAATTCTCTTCAATGGAGATGATCTTCTGCGAACCGATGCCGAAACGCTTCGCCAATTGCGATGGAAGCAGCTCTCCATGATCTTCCAGGCCGCCATGAACGCACTCAACCCGATCCAGCGGGTGGGAGACCAGATCGTCGAGGCCATCCGTGTTCACGAACCGGAAACCGGTCCAGCCCAGGCCCTGGGGCGGGTGGAGACACTGTTCCACCAGATGGGGATTCCCCTGGAGCGGCTGCGCCACTTCCCGCACCAGTACAGTGGCGGCATGCGGCAGCGCGCCATCATTGCCATGGCGCTGGCCTGCAACCCCCAGCTGATCATCGCCGATGAACCAACCACCGCACTGGATGTCATCGTCCAGGATCAGATACTAAAAACGATCTTGGCGCTGCAAAAGGAGCTGTCGCTTGCCATCCTCTTCATCTCTCACGATATCGCCGTTATCGCCGATGTGTGCCACCATGTGGGTGTGATGTACGCCGGCCAGATCGTAGAGATCGGATCAAGCGAGGAGGTGTTCGCAACCCCCGGGCACCCTTATACTCAGGCGCTGCTCGGTGCGCACATCACTCTGTCCCATGATGAAAAGGCGCCTCGGGCAATTATGGACAATTCAATCGATACGCAAGAGGTGGATATCGGCTGCCGATTTGCGCCCCGGTGCCCTTCGGTCAAAGCCGAGTGTCACAAGACGGCGCCCCAGTGGTTAAAACGGTCGGAGACGCATTGGATCAGGTGCCCGATGGCTCCCGCGAAAAACTCAGAGGCGTAGACAGGAATAGAAAATCCCCCCTTGAAAAAGGGGGATAGGGTTAATCATCTTAGAACAGAGATATTCGTACCGCCAATGACGGATTCACAAAAAGCAACGCCTGCCATCAACCTTGAACAGGTCACACGCGTCTACCATACCGGTGGGCACTGGTTCGCCCCGGCCGGCACCACTGTGACCGCACTGAACCAGGTCGACCTGAGCATCAACACAGGTGAAATCTTCGGCCTGGTGGGCGAGAGCGGCAGTGGAAAAACTACGGTGGCCCGCCTGATGGAGCGCCTGGAGCGCCCGGATGAAGGCAGCATTCTATATGAGGGGGAGAACATCTTCAAGCTGCGCGGTGAGCGGTTGAGGCGATTTCGGCGGCGGGTTCAGATGATTTTCCAGGATCCCTACCAATCTCTCAACCCCTATCAGTCTGTGCAACGCATAGTGGGAGAGCCGCTTGCCATCCACAAAGTCAAGAGCGGCGCTGAACGCAAAGAGCAGGTAATCCGCACGCTTGCCCAAGTGGGTCTGACACCGGCCGAGACCTACCTGCGTCGATATCCCCACCAGCTTAGCGGCGGGCAGCGCCAGCGTGTGGCCATCGCCCGAGCCCTGGTCCTGGAGCCCGCCCTTTTGATTGCCGATGAACCCACCTCGATGCTGGATGCTTCCATCGCCATTCAAATCTACGATATTCTCTCCGAGGTGCAGCGACGACACCGGGTCACCATGCTCTTCATTACCCACAGCCTGGCGGCAGCCCATTTTCTATGCGACCGCTTGGCCGTTATCTACCGGGGCCACATCGTCGAGACCGGACCGGCCAAATCGGTCATTGCCAACCCGCGACATCCCTATACCCAGGCGCTCCTGGATGCGCTGCCCAAATACGGGCACCTGTGGGGCGGACGACGATTCGACACGCTGCTCAGTGAGCCGCGCAGCACTTCATCCACACGAGGCTGCCCCTTCTTCTCCCGGTGTGCCCCGGCAGATCCAAGCCTGTGCGACAACCAAAGGCCACCCTTGAAAAAAGGAGATGACCAGCACGGGGTTGCCTGCTTCTTCGCCGAATAGGCGCAAGGGTATCGAAATGCAACTGCCATTGGTCCTCTCCATTCCCCACTGCAGCGCAGCGCTACCGGAAGAGTTGCGGTCCGACATGGCATTGAGCGATCGTGAAATTGCCGAATCGGTTGATTTCGGTAGCCGCGAAATCTTCACGAATGTCGCAGCACACCACGTCATAGTGGCGCAGTGGAGCAGACTGGTGGTCGATCTCAACCGCAGCCCGACCAACCAAAGCGCCAAGGGCATTGTGGCGCTGAGGGATTACCATGGCAGAAGCGTTTTCAAACCGGGCAAAGCACCCTCGGAAAGACAGATTGAGGAGAGGATAAGGCACTATGCCGAGCCCTACCATCAGGCCATTGCCGCTGCCTTGCAAGATGCGAGGGTGATCGGCCTGATCGACTGCCACTCTTTGAACGGTGTCGGCCCGGCCGATGCACCGGACCGCGGGAGCCTACGCAGGGATATCACCCTGAGCAACAATGGCGATGGCCAGGGCTGCCTTCAAACCGATGGAAAGCCGCTCACCTGCCCCGCCCGGACGCTGCAAATGGCCTCGGCAGCCTTCGAGGCCCAGGGATTTTCAGTCTCCCTCAACCACCCCTACCGGGGCGGCCATATCACTCACCATTACGGCGGGTTCCTCCAGTCTCAAAATCGGTTTGCATTGCAGATTGAGATAAACCAGGATCTTTATATGGAGCGGGATGCAATTATTCCAGATGCCGAACGACTAAGGATCATCACGTTACGGGTAGAGCAGGCCCTTGTTCAATGGGCCATAGAATTAACAACCCACGATTGACCATTCGGAGCTCTCTCGAACGCCGGCAAAAGCGGAACACCCTCTGACTCAAAAGCAAGGCCGTCTGAAAACGGCATCGAACCGGAGAGCGATGGCGAACAACAACAGGCAAAAAGAGGGACGGCGCAGTGTCCGCAGGATCCTGATCAGTGGTGTCTTCTGGCGCATTCTGATTATCGAGATGATATTGCTGGTCTACTCCCTTGCGTACCGGGCGTTTACCCAGGATGCTCATGCCGCGGACCTCTTTTGGTATGCGGTCCGGATTCTCATCCTGGTGACCATTATCATTGCGTTTGTGACCCTCTCCCTGCGCCGCTTTCTCAACCGCCAGATCATCATCCCCCTGGAGGAGATCTCCAGGGCCAACCGGCATCTCGATACGGACGCCCCCCAGGTCAATCCGGTACCCCTGTCGGAAAACACGCCGGATGAGATCGTGGAGATCGTCGACACACGCCAACGCATGCTCGAGTCGATCCTAAAAGTTTCAGCGGATCGGTTGCGGCTGGTGAATTTCATTCGGGACACCTTCGGCCGCTATCTCTCCAAAAAAGTGGTGGACGAAATCCTGGCCTCACCGGACGGTCACAAGATCGGCGGACGTCGTGAGACTGTCACCGTCCTGATGGCCGATCTGCGCGGGTTCACCCGCATCGCCGACACCTACGATGCCGAGCAGACCATGGCGCTGCTCAACCGATTCTTCGGGGACATGGCCCGCATCATCCTCTCCTACGACGGCATGATCGACGAGTTTCTCGGCGACGGCATCCTCACCATTTTCGGCGTGCCCGAGCGTCACGCCGACGACCCTGCCCGGGCCGTGGCATGCGCCCTTGAGATGCAAAACCGCTTGGTCCGCCTTAACGCTGAAATCGCACAAGAGGGCTATCCTCCCCTCTCCATGGGGATCGGCATCAACACCGGACAGGTCATCGTCGGCAACATCGGCTCCGAGATTCGAGCCAAGTACGGCATCGTGGGCAATGCGGTCAACATCGCCGCCCGTATCGAATCGATCACCACCGGAGGACAGATCTATATCAGCGATAAAACCTTCAGCCGGATTGAAAACACCATCCATGTTGAAGGCCCCGAGACCAATATGATGAAGGGGCTCACCCAACCCCTGGTCTGCTATTCGGTCATGGGGATCGGCGCGCCTTTCGATATCGAACTCCATCAACAGAAGAGGCAGGAAGCGCCCGTGGAGATCAATCTGGCGCTGACCTGCTGGCTGGTTTCAGGCAAAAAAATCGTGGAGCCGGGCATGGATGGCCAAACCAGTTGTGTAACGGAAGAGGGTCTGGCCATCACCCTCCAACACCCCCTGCCCGCCCAAAGCGATGTCAAGCTGCAGCTCAACTTCTGCACCGAAGCCCACTGCTTCGATGCGGTATATGCCAAGGTCGTATCGATCGAAACCCAGGGGCGTTTCACCGTCCATCATCTGCGAATCACCTCCATCGACCCCAAGGACCGCGAACTTCTGATGCAGTGGCACAACGCCGCCGCATAGGCAACCGATCAAACGTTGACAACCCAGGCAGGCTGTGGTCTTTTGAAATATCCCTGCACTGCGACGGGATGTACTTTTTTCGGATGCGACACCGTACGCTCAGCCCCACTGCTCTTCAGCTCCACCGTTCCATGGAAGTGATGCCCGCAACGGCATTGAACATAGATGCTCAGTTCTCAACCATCAACCCGATAAGGAGGATTGAACCATGGTGCGATTCATCAAAGCGACAACCTGCCTGGCGTTTGTTGTGCTCATTGCGTGCCTCGGCTTCACGGGCTGCGCCGGTAAAAAGATCAAGCCAGGCGAAATCGTCCCTTGCGTGCCCGAAGCAAAGTTGGAGAAGAAGTCCTCTCCTGAGGCGGCCATCGAGGATCTCTCGTGCACCTTAAAGAAGTGGGAAGGCAGTGACACCCTGCATTTCAACATCACGATAAAAAATATCAGCAGTCAACCCCAGCGCTACCGTGTCCATATCTTCCTCGACAACGGTAAAGCCGTGGGAGGGCTCATTCCAAGGAAAACCAAGAAAGGTCTGGTCGAACCGGGGGCTTCGGCCTCGTTCGAGTATCCGGTCAAGGGGATGACCTGTTTGCCAAAATCATTGACCGTAGTGGTCAAGACCATGCAGCCATAACAGATGAAAAGAGAAAGGGAGGTTCCTGATATGAAATGCGTCAAATACATCATCCTGCTCCTCTTATGGATCGCTCTGATCGCTTCTCCGGTCATGGCCAAGACAACCTTCATTAGCATCGGCACCGGCGGCACCGGGGGAATCTACTACCCCTATGGCGGCGGGGTGGCCGAGATCTGGTCCAAATATGTGAAAGACGTCAAAGCGGTTGCCGAGGTGACCGGCGCCAGCGTCGAGAACGTCAAACTGGCCCACAAAGGCGAAACGGTGATCGGTGAAGTGATGGGGGATGTGGCCGTAGCCGGTTTCAAGGGCCAAAGCAAATTCAAGGGGAAAAAGCATGACATTTTCTCCATGGCGATCATGTATCCCAATCTGCTGCAGATCGTCAGCTTGAAGAAGAGTGGCATCACCGATATCATGCAGCTCAAAGGGCGCAGCATCAGCACCGGAAGCCCGGGCAGCGGAACCAACTTCATGGCCGAGGCGGTCCTCAGCGCACTCGATATCAACAAGGGCGACTATAAAGACAGCCGCCTCTCCTTCACCGAGAGCGCCAACGCCCTGCGCGACGGCACCATCGATGTCGGCATCTGGTCCGTTGGACCCGGCACCAGCTCGATCCTCGACTTGGCCACGACCCACGAAATCCACGTGATTGGTTTCACCCCCGAGCAGGCCGAAAAGATTCTGGCGGCCAACAAAACCTACTCTTCGGTTGATCTGGCCGGCGGCGTCTACCGAGGAATCGATCAACCGGTCTCCACCATTGGGGTGTGGAATGTCATGATCTGCCAGGCCTCACTGCCGACGGATCTTGTCTACCAGTTGGTCAAGGCGCTTTATGAACACAACGACTATCTGCTGAAAATTCACCCGTCAGCAGCCTACACGACCCCGGAGAACGCAGTAAAGTACTCCCCGATCCCCCTGCATCCGGGCACCATCAAGTACTTGGAAGAAAAAGGTGTCGCGGTTCCCGACAAACTACGGCCATAAATTCAAGACGATTATGCTACTGTCCCGGGCGGGCATAAAGCCCGCCCGCATATTCTTCAAAATTGCAGGACACTGACCCAAAATTTTCAGCAGACTTCAATCGCTATTACCTTCTCTGCAAAGCAGAGGCCTGAATGAAGCGCTTCTTCCAAAAACGCATTGCAATGGCCGTCATTGGGTTCACTCTACTTTTCATTGCCGGGGGATTCTACCTTCCAGGGGGCGTAGAGCTCTGTGTGACGCCAATGTCAGGGGAAAGACCGCTGCTGGTGCTGCCGCTTGAAGAGGGAGAACACTTTACGATCCACTACTACCATTCGGTGGAGAATGCGCCCATATGGGAGGTTCACAGCACCGACAGGTCAGGTCACATCTATATCGAGGAGGAGATCTATCTAAAATTCGGCGCCGGCATGGGAAAAATGCCGGGGGTGGGCCGCATGGTCACCCGCGGGCCATATGAAGCGATCGAGGGCATGCATATGCCCATCGGGACTTTTATTCTTCGCATCGGCAGCCCCGGAGTCGATCATACGGTGATCTGGCGAGGTATTCGCACCAATCTCTCCAGCATGGCACCACATGCCGCGGCAATGTTCTCGGCCAAGCCGGTATCCTGGCTTTATCGCACCTGGCGAAACTTTTTTCCTCACACGGCAACACCACTCAGCAGAGAAAGTGAACAATGACGAATACGCCGCAACCCGCAGCCCAAAACGCCAACCAGGCCCTGGTCACCACTACGGCCAAAATCGTCATGGTCGTCGCCATCGCTCTGAGCCTTTACCAGCTCTACACAGCCGGGATAACGGCTCTCACCGCCCTCGTGCAGCGCTCGATCCACCTGGGGGCCATCTTGACCTTGACATTTCTCCTGAAACCACCCTTTGGCAAGGCTTCCAAGGACAGTCTCAATATCTGGGTGCTGATCGACTGGCTGCTTGTAGCGGCATCGATCTACTGCACGGCATATATCTGCATCAACCTGACTGATATCTTCGAACGCCAGGGAGACTGGCTGGCGACGGACCGGGTAGTAAGTATCATCGGCACCATACTGGTCCTCGAAGCGTGCCGTCGGGTGATCGGCATCTTCATGACCGGGATCTGTATCGTGGGGATGGTCTATGCCTACTTTGGCCCCTACATGCCTGAGCTGATCATCCATAAAGGCTACTCCATAGAACGGATCACCACGACGCTATGGCTGACGACCGAAGGTATCTTCGGGCTGCCCATTGGCGTCGCGGCTACCTTTGTATTTGTCTTCGTCCTCTTTGGCGCCTTTCTGGAAACCACCGGCGGCGGCAACTTCTTCATCGAGCTGGCCTACGCCCTCACCGGCCGCTTCTCGGGCGGCCCGGCCAAGACATCGGTGGTCGCCTCCGGTTTCATGGGTTCGGTCTCCGGGTCGGCCGTGGGCAATGTCGTCGCCACCGGATCGTTCACCATCCCCATGATGAAGCGGGTTGGCTACCGGCCACACGTGGCCGGCGCCATCGAAGCGGCCGCCTCGACCGGAGGGCAGCTCATGCCCCCCATCATGGGCGCCGGCGCATTCCTCATGGCCGAATTCACCAATACCAGCTACCTCACGATCATCAAGGTCGCCCTCGTTCCAGCCATCATGTACTATGTCACCGTACTCTTCTTCGTCCACTTCGAAGCCAAGAAGCAGGGGCTTGAAGGACAGCCCAGAGATAAGCTGCCCCGTGTCGGACAAACCGTTAAAAACGGCCTGCATTTCATCGTTCCGGTAGCAATATTGATCTATGTCCTGGTCAATAACTATTCACCCATGATGGCCGGTTTTGTCGCTGTGGTCAGCACCGTCGCCGCCAGCATGAGCGCCAATGCGGTGCGCTGGTTCGGCGGTATCGATCAACCGGCGAGCGGGGGCAAAAAAAGAACAGCGCTCGCTTTTGCCAAGGACGAACTCGATAGTGTCAAAACCGCGCTCGAGAAAGGCGCTAAAAACGCCATCATGGTATCGGTGGCCTGCGCCGCAGCGGGTATCATTGTGGGAATGGTGACGCTCACCGGTATGGGATTGAAGTTCTCCAGCCTGGTGCTCGAATTGAGCTTCGGGATTAAAGCGTTGGCCATCCTGCTTATCGGTGCCGCTAGTTTGGTACTTGGCATGGGACTTCCGGTCACCGCAAGTTACATCGTACTGGCCACCCTGGCCGGCCCCGCCCTGCTCGACATGGGCGTCCCTCTGCTGGTCAGTCACATGATCGTCTTCTGGTACTCCCAGGATGCCAACGTGACTCCGCCTGTCAGCCTGGCCAGCTTTGCCGGGGCAGGCGTGGCCGGAGCCAATCCCATGCGAACCGCCTTTACGTCCTGGAAACTGGCCAAAGGGCTCTACATCATCCCTATCGTCATGGCGTACCGTCCCCTGTTGGGAATCGGCCCGACCTACCGGCTGCTCGACTGGGAAGTGGGGTGGACTATGCTGACGACCATGCTGGGACTCATCGCCTTTGCCGCCGGTATCGAACGCTATCTGATCCGACGAGCAACGTGGCTTGAAACCATGATTTTCCTTGCTTCAGCGGCCTGTCTCCTGTGGCCGCATCACTGGATCGATGTGGCCGGAGCCGCCCTCTTCGCCACCGCTGTGGCCATGCAAAAGCTGATCAGTATTGAACAAAAGTAGCGATTTGAGCCGATGGCAGGATGCTCTGCCGGGAGGTTGTGTATTGGCTTCATGTGTAAACAGTGTTTAACCTGACTTCTCAATTTCTGTTCTGTTGCCTCTATACCCTCTGCAATCCAAGCTTTCTGATCTTAGACGTCAATATACTCGGAAAGATCGAAATCCTCGAATCCCACTATGGTGGAGGGGTTTTCTTTCATTGTTCCCGCAAATAGCCCCTTACAATCCGTTCTTTTAAGCCTTGGATAGATGCTACACAAGATAGCTCTGAAATAGTACTGCAAATCCGAGAAAGGCAAAAAAGCCTATGACGTCAGTGATCGTGGTTAAAATGATATTCGCACTTTGTGCCGGGTCTAAGCCGATGCGTTTCATTAGAAGAGGTATGGCAGCACCTGATAATCCAGCAAAAAACAGATTAACCAACATGCCCAATCCGATTACCAGCCCCAGGTAGGGATTGCCCACCCAAACCCAAGCCACGATAGCGGTGATCACACCAATAATTGTTCCATTGATTGCACCCAACTTACCCTCCTTGAGGACAAGTGCAATAGTCCGCTTCTTGGGAATTTCCCGCATCACAATCCCTCGCATGACAACGGCCAGGGATTGGGCACCGGCATTGCCGCCCTGTCCGGCAACCACCGGAAGAAATACAGCCAAAATCGTTATTTTTGCAATGATGCCTTCAAAAAGCGCCACTACGGACGCAGCCATGAATGCCGTAATCAGGTTCACATTCAGCCAGAGGAGCCGTTTTTTCAGTGAGAAAAAAATGTTCGAAAATGGCCTCTCATCTGCGCTTACACCGAACATAAGTTGGATGTCCTGCGCCGTGCCATCCTGGACACCTTTGATCAATCGTTCCGCCTTGATGATACCGAGTATATGGTTTTCACTGTCTACCACCGGCGCGGCAAAATATCGCCGCTTGGACAATTCATTGGCTGCGTCTTGTATATCGGTAAAGCAATGCAGTGAAAATATATCTTTCTGGGCAATTGACTCGAGCGGTTCCTGCGGTGGTGCAATCATCAAATCGCGCATGTTCAATACACCGAAAAGGTGCAGGTCTTCATCGACCACATACGCATAGGAAGACGGCATGCGTTTTTTGGCCAGCGATCGGATCTTGCTAATGGCTTCTCGCGCAAGAGCACCTTTGCTGAAAGACAAAAAGTCTGACGTCATAATCCGGCCGACACTGTCCTGGGGATATTCCAGAAGCTCCCGGATCTGCCCCTCGGTTTTTTCGGGGATATGGGCTCTGATGCGCTCACGGGATTCTTTGGATAGGTGCATCAGAAGGGATGCCAGGAACTGGGGCTCAATCTGCGAAGTAATCCGGTGAAGAAAGTCGTCACTGGTAAAATTCAGCAAGGTTGCTGCATAGCTGATCTGCAGGTGCTTGACGACACGAACGGCAAGTCCCGGCGGCAACGATTCAAGCACACCGGCGGCTTCCGAATCCTTCATGCTTTCAAGGATATGCGACGCCGTCGAAATATCCTGATCGAAAAACTTGATGATCAAGGGCAAAAAAATCGCATGATCACTCATTCAATTTTTCCTTTGTGAAGTAGGTTAGCGGCCACCAACCATAATACAGCGGTGACCATCGATTTTCCTCATAGTACTTGCTGAACAATGGGCAAGCCACTCTATTTTTCTGTCAAACGGGTTTAAAATTCGCTGACGCGTTCAGCCTATGGGTAATCGGTGGTGACTGAAATGGTCTCTAAGGGCACCAGCGAACCGGTATAGAACCCTCTCAGGTGCCGAGAAGAAGAGAATAAAGAATGGCTTTGGCCCGCTTGCCCAGATTCATCACTAAAATCTAAATGGCCACTGCCGTCTATGAAATACAGTATAACTTGCACATGATTTGCTTTCCACAGGCCTGCATAGTATTATTAACCACCTTGTTTCCGAATATTCTATAATGGAAAAATGGGGCACAATCAATATTCGAGGAATCGTGATTGCCTCCGCCTGGAAGCAGAATGGTGAAATTTCGGCAGTGGCCATCGCTGGATATGATGAAATACGATATCGGATTGCGGATGATCATTTAGGCGCACAACTACGCGCGCTGATCAAAAAAAGAATCTTTTATGGCCAACCGAAAACAGGGGCGATGCTGAAAAAATTATTTCTCAATTTAATTAAACCCCTTGGCAAGGCTCTGATTGGCGCATGCCGTGATTTGGCACCCATCATCATCGTCATCGCCATTTTTCAAATCCTGGTCCTGCGTCAACCCTTCCCTGATTTGGTTTCGACTCTGGCCGGACTGGCATTGGTCATCACAGGGTTGGCTCTTTTTGTGGTTGGTCTGGACATCGGCCTGTTTCCTCTCGGCGAAATGTTGGCTGAAGAATTCGCCCGTAAGGGCAGCCTCGTCTGGTTGTTGGTGTTCGCTTTTGCCTTGGGTTTCGGCACCACCGTTGCGGAACCGGCCCTTATTGCCGTCACCCGCGAAGGAGCGAGAGCTGCGGCAGACGCCGTTCTTATCGATAACTCTCCCCACGCATTGCAACGATATGCGCTGCATGTCCGCTTGACGGTTGCCTTTTCTGTCGGCTTCGCAATCGTGGTGGGTGTGTTGAGAATTCTTCGGGGATGGTCGTTGCCGATCATCGTCGTGGGCGGCTATATTCTCGTCATGGCAATGACGTTCTTCGCGCCCAAGGAGATCGTGGGATTGGCATATGATTTAGGCGGCGTGACCACCTCAACCGTCACCGTACCCCTGGTAACCGCCTTAGGGGTGGGGTTGGCCCGCACCATTCGTGGAAGGAATCCGTTGAGTGACGGCTTCGGATTGATAGCACTTGCATCTCTTGCCCCCATGATTTTTGTCATGGGATATGGATTCTTTGTGTATTAGGAGCCCCATGGAACTGTTTCTAAATCCGACCAAATTACTGCTGGCCACAGCCAAGGATGTGCTGCCGGTTCTCGCGCTTCTTGTGGTATTTCAGATGGCGGTCTTGCGAAGGCCTTTGCCAAGGCCGGGCAGAATTGTTTTTGGATTTATTTTAGTGCTCGTCGGCATGGCTTGTTTTCTGGGGGGCCTTGACCTGGCCCTTTTTCCGGTGGGCAGGGCCATGGCGCTGCAATTGTCTGCTAGTGCCCAGACTGGAAGCAGCTGGTCCGCTTATGGATGGATATACCTTTTTGCTTTTCTCGTCGGGTTTTCAACCACCATTGCCGAGCCATCACTGATCGCTGTCGCCAATAAGGCTGAAGAGGCGTCGTACAAAGCCGTATCGTCAAAAGGCTTGCGCATCGCGGTGGCGTTGGGTGTTGCCGTGGGCATCACACTTGGCACATTTCGAATTGTCACCGGAACTCCACTGTACCTTTACATTCTTTTTGGATATATGGTTGTGGCAATCCAGACCTATTTTGCACCTCGCATGATTATCCCACTGGCGTACGATTCCGGCGGGGTCACCACCTCCACGGTTACTGTTCCATTGGTTGCAGCGCTCGGCTTGGGGTTGGCGTCCAATATCCCTGGCCGCAGTCCGGTGCTGGATGGTTTCGGACTAATTGCCTTTGCCAGCCTGTTTCCGATCATCAGTGTCCTGGGATACGCCCAATTGGCCCAGTGGGTGGTCGGACGGCGAAAATGAACCCAGATAGGATTGACCCCTGTTCGAAAATTTCGACCTTATATCCGCCGCGAACCTGGAAAGAAGGGAGCCTGCAATGGCACATAAATGCATTATTGCAATGGTAAAACCGAACCTGACCGAACATGTCTTAAAGTCAGCAAAAGCGGCCGGAGCCACCGGGGCGACGATCATACCGGCATCGGGAACCGGTGCCGGTGAGGCCAAAACGTTTTTCGGGCTCAGTCTCGACATACGCACCGAGATCGTGCTTTTTGTCGTTAACGAAACCAATGTTGAAGGCATCCTAAACGCCATCGAGAAGGCCGGACGGTTCAGTGAACCGGGCACCGGCATAGCCCTGGTAATGCCGATAGAACGGATAGCCGGCATGGAAAGCCAGAATTCACGCTAAAAATCGTGATCTCATCAAACCAGGGAAAGCGACATGTCATCATCGTTGGATATTTGGAAACTGTTGGCCGGAATCGGTATTTTTCTGTTTGGGATGCTTTTGATCGAGAAACAGAATTCAGGCGAACACACTCAATGAGGCAGAGATCAAGGCGCTTGAGCGCATAATATATGCATCCAGGAGCTCAACGACCAATCCACAGCCCTTTCAGACCGCGGCCAGCTCAAATCACAAAAGAATCTACCTGCAATCAAGGAGATCCTGTGTTTCACGTAGTATCCGCTCTTACTCGGCACCCTTCTTCGATTGTTCGATGGCGTTCAACAGCTCCCTCCCCCTCGATTGAGCGGTAGCATGTCCGGCGAGCCGCACGGCCACCTGCTCTGCCTCATCGAACCTCTGGCGCTGTAAGTAGAACACGGCCAGGGCGTACAGGTAGTCCGGGTTGTTTGGAGCAAGCGACAGTGCCGTGTTCAATGCATTTTCGGCCTCGTCATCTTTGCGGGCATGCTGCAGTAGAATCCCCAGGTTGTACTGAATCCGCGAGCGGTCCGGCAAACCCCGCGCGGCCTGTTTCAGATAGAGCACCGCCTCTTCGTACTGCTTCATTTCAGCCAGCAGCAACCCCAGAGAATATTGGACCTCATACAGTTCGGGCTGCGCCGCCACCACTTCACGTAGCAGTTTTTCCGCGTCAGCATTGTTGCCCATACGGTTATATTGAGTGGCCAGATTGACTTTTGCCGGATAGAAGAGGTCATCGATTTCGATGGCTTTGCGATAGTTTGTGATCGCTTGCTCAGTCTCTCCCAGATGGACATGCAGGTTGCCCAGGTTGTGGCGAGCCGATGCGAAGTCGCCCAGACGGCGGGTGGCCTTCAGGTATTCGTTCAACGCCGAGCGGTACCGGGCCTGCAGCTCAACCGGCAAATGGGTGGTCGAGAGGTCGGCCAAACGGGCGGCCGTCTCGATCCTTATGGCCTTGACCGGGTCATAGAGCATTGGCCCAAGCCGCCGGACGCGCTCTTTCGGGGAAGCCGTCGGAAAGTGCCTCACGGCGGTATAGCGCACAAGCGCCTCTTCGTCACCAAGGGCGCGCTCAAAGGCGGCCGCCTGCTCCCGATGCGGGTAAGAGGTCAAGAGGGAGAGTGCCGTGGCGCGAACGATGGTCGGGTAGCGCCGATCTTCGGCCAGTTGGACAAGCGCGGGCAACGCCTCCCCGGCACCGCGCCGGCCCTCCGACAGAAGGGTTCCGTAGTGAGGCCGCTTGCGCTGGCCGTACCACTTGAGAACGGCTTCACTGGACCAGCGTACCGATTTGTCCTGGTGACAGCGGTTGCAGGCGTTGGGCGACCCAGTGGTGATGGTCAGGTCCGGCTGGGGGATTCTGAAACCGTGATCCGGGCGATAGTCGACCCCCATGTAGGTTCGTCCGGGCATGTGGCACGCTTCGCAGCTTGCGCCGCTGCCCACGTCGAATAAAATTTTGCCCTCCGCCGATCGGATGGGCTCACCCTCCTCGCCCGCCTTTTTGTGGAAGTGGTGGTCCGCAGTATCATAAAGGGCGGAGCGGTGGCACTGCAGGCAGAGATCATTGCCCTGTTTGACACGGCGGGCGCTGTGCACGTCGTGACAATCGCTGCAGCGAACATCCTGTTCATACATTTTGCTCTGCATGAACGAACCGTACACATACACTTCATCCAGGATCTGGCCGTCCGGATAGTAGTATCCGGACGTGAGCAGTTGGGGGATGCCGTAGTCCAGGAAATCGTCATGGTGGTGAATGTTGTCGCCCAGAGACATGCGCCGCGAGTGACAAGGTGCACACAACTCGATCTGCCGCCGGGCGCTCAATCCGCCGGTCCTCACCTCCAGGGCCGTGTCAACCACCTCGGGCCGTCCCATTTCAGGCAGTTCGGCCCACTGCACATGGGCGGAACCTGGGCCGTGGCACGCCTCGCAGCCCACACTGATCTCCGACCAGGTGGTCTGATACTGATCGTCATCCAGATTGTAATGCTTCAGCAGGTTGGTGGAGTGGCATTCGGCACACATGCCGTTCCAGTTCTGGCCGTTGTTGGTCCAGTAGAGCCAATCCCCAGGATCGATCTTCTGGTCGGGGTAGAGATGGAACCATTTGCGATCGCGCACATCCCAGGCGATGGGCAAACACTGCAAGCGTCCACCGGGAAAGGGCACCAGATACTGCTGCAGGGGGAACCAGCCAAAGGTATGGGTGATCTCGAAGTCTCCTATCTGTCCATCCGGCCCCCGGGTATGAACGAAGAACTTACCCTCCTTGCGATAGAAACGGGCGACCTCATCGAAGTACGTAAACTCGATATCGCTGAAGTCTCCCAGAACGCTCTGACCATCAGCCACGGCCATGGCCATCTCGTGGTGGGACCCTTTCCACTTGTCATACTCCGCTTTGTGACACTCCGCGCACTTCTGGCTCCCCACAAAAAGGGATGAAAACCGCGCCTGCCCCTCTTCAGTGGTGGGCGACCGCTGCTCCAGCTGAACATACAACGGAATGGCCAAAACGATCGCCAGAGTGGCGATGAAGCCAGTGATTTTCCACTTTTTCAATCCGTCGTTAGCCATTGACGCCACTCTTCTTCCGATACACGACCTGCGCTTTGTCGAAGATGGCCCTTTTAATCGGTCGCCCGGTGTCAACAAAAAGTGAATCGTTCTCTATCCACAATCGATAAAGATCGAGCGCGCGGGGCGCCGGCGGGCTGACGACAGCGCCACTGATATCGAAAACGGATGAATGGCATGGGCAGACAAATCGCCTCTCCTTGTCCGACCACGGCACCGTGCATCCCAGGTGGGTGCATCGCCGCGAAAGTGCGAGAAAGCCACCATCTTCAAGACGGACCAGGTAAAACGCCCCCCGTGGGAAAGCGGTCACTGAGTTCGGGATAAAATCATCCACTCTTCCCGCTGCGGTCACCGTATCTTTATCTCCCCGCCGATGCTCCTTGCGCGGTGTGAAGAACGAGACCACGACCCAAGCCAGTTCGGCCAGGGCAACACCGCCCAGAACCAGCCACAGCTTTCGAAAAAACCGTCTCCGCGGCGGCAGCACTTCCGCTTTGGGTTTCATTTCGTCATTCATGCGCTTTTCACCCAAGACTTACCTCTGCAATTACCACGGCAGTTTTAGCGCCATGCCTTCTCCCCGGAACCATACGTTAACCGCAGTCAGCATCACAAATGCGGTCATCGCGAATGTAAACACGCCCTGTACGGCAATAGGGGTCGACCCCTGGCCGATGTGCCGAAAAGCCGCATAGAGAGCCGTCAGAACGATGATGATCACGGCAAACGGTATCCATCCGCTGCTTGCCATCCCTTCGAACATCGGAACCACACCTTCATTCAGGAGCACAGCGGTCGGCGTCAAGACAACGGCCATGGCCACCGCTATCAACGCAACGCGTCGGCCACCCGGCGAAATAAACCAGACGCCGCCCAATGCATCTTCGTATCTCATGAAAGGAATGGCCATGAGCGCGACACCGAAAACCAGCGGCACCATGCAGACGGCAAAGAAGGGGTGCAGATGCAGCAGCAGCTCCTGGAACCCGGCAAAGTACCAAGGGGCCCTCGTCGGATTGGGGCTCAATCCGGGATTGGCCGGATCTCCCAACGGCGCATTGATAAAGACAGCAACGAGAAGAACGGCCGCCATGAGCACCAGCGCCACCACCGCTTCGCGAACTAAAAGCTCCGGCTGCACCGGTACCCTTTGGGCCTTGTCGGCGTTCGGTCGCGGGCGTTGCACGAGCCCCCCGGCCTTCCGAACGCGCCAGACGTGAAAAGCCATCATTGAGATCAGCATCATGGGAACGACAGCGGTGTGCAATGCGAAAAACAGGCGTAGCGTTTCCGCTCCCAATTCAGGGCCGGCCAACACTGCCTGCCTTAACAGCTCTCCGAGCCAAGGGATGTATGAAAGCATACTGGTGGATACGGTGACGGCCCAATAGGCCAACTGATCCCAAGGCAGCAGATAGCCGGTGAAATTGGCCGCCAGAATTAGCCCCAGTTGCACCAGGCCGACGATCCAGTTGAGCTGTCGGGGGGGATGGAACGCGCCGGTGAAGAAGACACGCAGCAAATGCAGAAAGGCAATCAGCACCAGGAGATGGGCGCACCCGTGGTGCAGATTGCGTATCAGGCGGCCGAAAGGCACGTCGTGTATGAGAATCTGCACCGAGGCATGGGCCGCCTGGGGGGTGGGCTCGTATGCGAATTTGAGAAGCACACCGGATATCAGTTGCAGCAATACCAATACAATGGCCATGCCGCCGAGACCCCACGACAGCGACAATCGAATGGTGGAACCCTCAACCGTGGTGGGTCGAAAGTGGAGTACCAGATTGCGCAACAGAAATCGTCTGCGCTGCGATTCGGTTCTTGGAACCAGAAAGTCCGGGAAGATCGATTCAACTATTCGCTTCAAAAAAGAGCCCGTTTCCCGGACCGGTTTGGATTCACTCATAAGATGACTTGGGTTTTAGTGATATTGAAAGAACCATATCAAAACTTACCACAAGATAAAACCCTTAAGCCATCTATCCCAAAACGCCTCCTATGGCGATTTGAGTGCTTTTGATAATTGGGGCACCGTATCTTTGGGGCTGATCCGGTACCAGGCCTCAACAATCTTGGCCTCCTCATCAATGAGGAAGGCCGACCGGATCACGCCCTCGATGGTCTTGCCGAACATCTTCTTCTCACCCCAGACCCCATAGGCGGAGGCGACGCGATGATCCGGGTCTGACAGAAGCGGAAATCCCAGGTTATACTTCTCATCGAATTTTTTCTGCTGGGCCGGAAGATCGGGGCTGATTCCCAGCATGGTCACCCCCAGCGCTTTCATTTGGGGCAGTGCGTCCCGCACCGCCTGAGCCTGGACCGTTCACCCGGGGGTATTGGCCTTTGGGTAGAAATAGACAAAGAGTTTGCGACCGGCGTAATCCTCCAACCCGACGGTTCTCGTCTCCTGATCCGGCAGAGAGAATGCCGGAGCCTGATCTCCTCGTTTCAACTGGGGCATTACAACGCTCCTTTTCATCGATATGGAAAGAGACAGCGACCGTCCCGAAAACCGCTCCTGATACGCGATCCTCTCTTTAGACGGCTTTCACGATAGAGCAAACTAATAACGGTTATCTCTTGTGACAAGCCCCAAGGGTTTCCACCGCTTAAAATATTGACACATGCACCATATCCCGCAATATTAATTTCGTCTGTCTTTTCCTGCGACAGTCGGCATCAGCCACTGCCTACTCTATTTGGTGACGGTTTTTAACATATGCCCAACAAACAACGGAGGACGACATGGGAAGAAAAATTATCGATCTGTCCATCGCCATCGAGGCGGGTCTGCCCAGTGACCCGGAGATGATGATCCCGCAAATCGACTACACCGATCACACTCAGGGAGCAGAGCAGATGACAGAGTTCTTTCCCGGGCTCAAGAAGGAACAACTTCCCGAAGGACTGGGCTGGGCCGTTGAGACGATCCGCCTGACCACCCATTCCGGTACCCATCTGGATGCCCCCTTTCACTACCACCCCAAAATGGATGGGGGCGCGAAAGCGATTACCATAGACCAGGTGCCGCTCGAATGGTGCTTCCAGGACGGCGTCCTGCTCGATTTCAGCGACAAACCGGATGGCGAGCGGATCAGCGCCGATGAGGTCGAGGCCAAGCTGAAAGAGATCGATTACCAGCTCAAGCCATTGGATATCGTACTGGTGCGCACCGGTGCAGACCGGTTCTGGGGTCGCCCCGAATATCTGGTCAAAGGGGCCGGCATGACCCGCGAATCGACGCTCTACTTGCTGGAACGCGGGGTGAAGGTGGTGGGTATCGATGCCTGGTCATGGGACCGCCCCCTTCCCTACCTGGCTCAAGAGTTCCAGGCCAAGGCGGATCCGCGGGTCATCTGGGAGGCCCATTTTGCGGGCATCGAACGGGGGTATTGCCACATGGAGAAGATGGCGGATCTGGATAAGATTCCCAAACCACATGGCTTTAAGGTGGCCTGCTTTCCTATCAAGATCAAAAACGCTTCGGCCGGATGGACGCGACCGGTGGCCATTATCGAAGATTAAAAAACCGCTCCACCATCTCGGCGGCGGTTTCCACCTGATCAGGTGCCAGCCAGTTCATACCTGCAACGGCCTTGAACCAGGTGAACTGCCGCTTGGCATAGCGGCGGTGGTCGCGCTTGAGGGTTCGCAACGTCTCTTCCCATGAGGTGCGTTCCTGGAGAAAGCCGACCATGTGGCGGTATCCCAGCGACTGCATCGGTTTGAGGCCCGGATCGAAGCCGAGGGCCAGCAATCCGCGAACCTCCTCAAGCAGGCCGGCCGCGATCATCTGATCCACCCGCCGGTCGATGCGGGCATAGAGCTGTTCCCGGGGCAGGGTGAGTCCGATCTCCAGGGTTTCGTAGCGTGCCTTACTGAAGCGGTGGGCATCGTGCAGGTCGCTGATCGAACGCCCAGTCGTCTCGATCACTTCGAGGGCCCGCTGAATGCGGTAAGCGTCATTGGGGTGAATCCGGGCTGCTGCAGTGGGGTCCCTCTCTTTCAGGTTGGCATGAAGGGCAGCAGCGCCTTCCTCTTTGAGCCTGGATTGGATCCTTTCGCGCACCTCACGATCCGAGGCCCGTCCCTCGAAAAGGGGCTGGACCAAAGCCTTGATGTACAATCCCGTCCCCCCGACGACAAAGGCCGGGATGTTCTCTTCCAGGAGTTGTTGCACGGACTGGTGGGCGCGGCGGCCGTATGCCGCCGCATCAAAAGCCTCATTCGGATCGACGATATCGACCATATGGTGACGAACGGTGGTTCTCTCTGCAGCCGTGGGCTTGGCCGTCCCGATGTCCATCTGCCGGTAGATCTGCATGGAGTCGGCCCCCACGATCTCCCCGGAAAACCGTTTGGCCAGTTCGATGGCAAAGGAGGTCTTGCCCACACCGGTGGGACCGCAGACGGTCACTATTTTCGGCAACTCGGAAGTGTTCACCACGTTGGAATCGTCGTCAATGCCTTATCAGTCACCCATCTCCGCCATATAGTCATCGTACATCGTCTCCAGGGAGAGCTTGTGTTTGGCCTCTTCCTGGCACAGCATCTTGAACACCTTCTTCTGCTCTTCGGTTTGAGCGTTGGCCAACATCTCATTGTAGAGTTTCAATGCCGCCTCTTCACGCTTCATGGCGAACATCAGCAGTTCGTTGTATCCCATGCCGGGATGGTATTCGACCTCATCCACGTAATCGCTGCGCTTGATGTCGGTGATCCATTTAAAATTGTAGTCATCCAGTTTCTCACCAACTTTGCCCGCCTTTAGATCCTGCAGAAGCTTTTCGTGCTTGCGCTCCTCTGTGGAGAACTCCTGGAGCATCTGCTTTTTGCCGCTGAACTGCTCCTGTTTACTGACGTTGATGTAAAACTCGGCGGCCTCTCTCTCCTTTTCGATCGCAAAATCGATGATATCGTTGAGGTCTTTGAATTGCATCTGCTTTCCTTTCTGGAAGTTGCGCGGCAGCACCCGGCAATTCATGTGCTGCCGAATGGTCGATGGGCATCTCTGTGACGGACCGATTTTCCAGATAATAGCGTCAAATCACCAGACGTCAATACCATTTTAGTCATATTCGGTTGATTCATCTATTTGAATTCGGGTTGAATTCGGGACGAATTCAGGACGAATTCAGGACGAATTGATCGAATGCGTTATCGATTCTATGCACCGCGACGCATGAACCGGGACAAGAGCGGCCACACCATTTGGGCATCGCTACATCACAAGCCCCGGCCTGTCAGCAAACAGAGCGCTTTGCTAAAAATGCGGACACAGGTCTACATCCGCCGCGGCATAAGCGCCCTCCTCAAAAATTC
Organism: uncultured Desulfatitalea sp.; assembly: GCA_963668675.2. GTDB lineage: Bacteria > Desulfobacterota > Desulfobacteria > Desulfobacterales > Desulfosarcinaceae > Desulfatitalea. The sequence continues at coordinate 558,939 of CAXXMB010000002.1, forward strand.
AACAACATTTCGTATTTAATACATAATCGTTAAAAATCGACTTGCACACCACATTGGCACAACGCTTGATTGATTTATCGGGAAGTAAACCCAGATAAAATGAGGAGCGCTGAATCATGGACAGAGATGTTATCATTGTAGGTGGTGGACCGGCTGGCATTATCACTGCTCTGACTGCCAAAAGTGTCTATCCGGATAAATCGGTCTGTTTGATCAAAGATATCGGCGAAGGCGTTATACCCTGCGCCATACCATACATGATGAACAGCCTCAAAGATCCGGCCCAAAACAAAATGGGCAACCAGCCCCTGGAGCAGGCTGGTGTCGAGGTCATCGTCGACCGGGTCGTATCGATCGCGCCGGAGGAGAAATCGATCGCGCTGAAAGAGGGAGGCAGATTGTCTTACCAGCGCCTGGTGCTGGCAACCGGCATAATCCCTTTCAAGCCGTCAATTCCCGGCATGGATCTGGACGGCATCTTCACCATAGAAAAGAGCCTGACCGCGATGGAAGCCCTTCGCTCTGCAGCCCAGGAAGCCAAAAGGGTCGTCATCCTTGGAGGTGGTTTCATCGGCGCCGAATTTGCCGAGGAGCTCGCCAAGCAGCCGCACACGCAGGTCCATATCGTCGAAATGATGCCCAAAATGCTCTATACCGCCTTTGATGATGCGTTTTGCGACGCTATCGAAGCCAAGTTGATCGACCTGGGGGTTTACGTGCACACCGGGCGCAAAGTGTCGGCCATCAAAGGCGGAACCAACGTCGAATCGGTTGCCTTGGACGACAACGAGGAGATTCCTGCGGATCTGCTGATTATCGGCATCGGTGGGCGTCCCAACAGCGATCTGGCCCGAGCAGCCGGCTTACACATCACCGACGGCGGTTCGATATGGGTGGATGCCTATATGAAAACCAACGCAGAGGATATTTTTGCCGTGGGCGACTGCGCCTTGAAACGCGACTTTTTTACGCGGCGTGAAGCGCCCGTCTGGCTGGCGTCCACCGCAACTGCCGAAGCCCGCATTGCAGGAACCAATCTGTTTGGTGTCCGAGTCATGCGCCAGATCCAGGGAACTATCTCGGCCTTTTCCACGCGGTTGGGAGATACCGCCTTTGCCAGCACTGGGTTAACCTGCCGCGCCTGCCAAAAAGAAGGGTTCAGGGTAGTCACTGGAGTGGCGGCAGCGCCCGATCGCCATCCGGGCACACTCCCCGACGCCCAGGAAATGAGGGTCAAACTAATTTTTGAAGACAGGGCCGGCGCGTTGCTGGGCGGGCAAGTTTCAGGGGGACCCTCGGTGGGGGAACTGATCAACGCGATTGCCATCGGTATTCAACTGAAACTCAATGTGCGGGATCTTGATATGATGCAAATCGCAACGCATCCACTACTAACCTCGGCTCCCACCGTCCACCCTTTGATCAATGCAGCCCACCAGGCGCTGGCAAAGCTGAGGACCAACAGCGCGTTTTAAGCGGATAGCCAAAGACCGGATCGAATTACCCCTCTGGCCCTGGTGTGATACATATAGGTGGTCCGGCCGTTTCAACATCGGAACTTCAGCGCGCCCCTGTTTATGAACATAATTTCATAAACAGGGGCGCAGCATATCCCTCCATAGATCCCCTTCTGGACTATTTCGAAAAAACCGGCAACATGGCCAATCAAAGCCCTTGAAAAGCCACTCTGGATCAAGTCATCGCATTTAGCAAATGCTATGATTTCAGGTGGTTTTAGGCTAATGACCAAAAAGGATAGACGCAATTTGGCATAGATCTTGGCTGTATCCATAGGGGTATAAGACAAGTGGTGGGATTTGAGATGCACCTTCCCGCATAATGCCGGCGTTTGTGGCCTGAAATAATCCAAGTCATCACAACGCGCCAACGACCTGATCTGCCACCCTAATCATACCGTGCCGCTCGCGCCGCATCTCTCCATTTCACAATCGAATTCTATTGACAAGCCTATCTTCAACATATAGAGGAAATTGAGCGTACGCTCAGCAAATGAAGTTGGGTTTCATACTGACGCTATGGCTTTAGTGGCCTAAAATGATGTGGAATTTGAATATCGGCGTATATCGTGATAGGGAATCTGGATGTATATTGAGCTCGCTAATCGATCAAAAATCAGATCTATCCTAAAGTTAATTCCTCAAACCGCAATGTTCGTCCCCTCCAATAGAGGCAGGGAACGAATGAGCGGTTTTTGTGTGTAACACATCACGGAAGGGAAAAACCAATGGCAAATAGTGTAAACGGCTCCGTTCTGGTTGTTGGAGGTGGCATTTCCGGGATGCAGGCCGCACTGGATTTGGCCAATTCTGGTTATTACGTCTATCTGCTGGAGAAAACACCGGCGATCGGAGGGGTCATGTCCCAACTGGACAAGACCTTTCCGACCAACGACTGTGCGATGTGAATTATTTCACCCGTACTGGTCGAGGTCGGCCGGCATAACAACATCGAATTGATTACCTGCGCAGAACTCGAGCGCATCGAAGGCGAACAGGGCCATTTTACCGTCCAGATCCACAAGCAGCCGCGATTTATCGATCCTGCCAAATGCACCGGATGCGGGGACTGCGCCGAGGTGTGCCCGATCACGCGACCCAGTGAATACGACATGGGGCTGGTCGACCGCAAGGCGACCTACCGCCGTTATGCCCAGGCGATCCCGGGCGCGTTTGCCATCACGAAAAAGGGGACGGCGCCTTGCCGGTCCACCTGTCCCGCCCATGTCAGCGTCCAAGGGTTCATCGCTCTGACCAACGACGGCCGCTATCGAGAAGCGCTGGAGCTGTTCAAGCAAGATCATCCGTTTCCCGGGGTCTGCGGCCGGGTATGCACCCATCCCTGCGAAGGGGCCTGCACCCGTCACGATGTCGACGATTCCCTGGGGATCATGTACCTGCATCGCTTCCTGGCCGATACGGACCGGAAAAGCGAAAAGCCTTACGTGCCGGTAAAAAAGGCCGAGCGCGACGAGAAGGTGGCCGTCGTGGGGGCCGGACCCGCCGGTCTGACCTGTGCCTATTTTCTGGCCATCGAAGGCTATCAGGTGACGGTCTTCGAAAAACTGCCGGTGCTTGGCGGCATGCTCACCGTCGGCATCCCCTCCTACCGCCTGCCCCGGGATGTGATTGAAGATGAGATCCAGGTGATCAAGAATCTGGGAGTGGAGTTCAAAACCGGCGTAGAGATCGGCAAAGACTTTACCGTCGGTCAACTGCGTGAGCAGGGCTACAAGGCCTTTTTCATCGGCATCGGTTCCCAGGAGTGTAAGCGCCTGGGCATCGAGGGCGAGGATTACGAGGGCGTCTATCCGGGCGTGGAGTTTCTGCGCGAGGTCAACCTGGGCAACCGTGTCTCCCTGGGCGACCGCGTGGCGGTCATCGGCGGTGGTAACGTTGCCATGGACTCGGTCCGTACGGCGCTGCGCACCGGCTCGAAAAAACCGTTTATCATCTATCGACGGGCCGTAGAGCAGATGCCGGCCAACGAGGAGGAGATCGAGGAGTGCCGCGAAGAGGGCATCGAGCTGATGACCCTGACCAATCCGACCCGGGTGATCGCCGAAAACGGCCGGGTCAAGGCCATCGAGTGCATCCGCATGGAACTGGGCCCGCCGGACGACAGCGGTCGCCAACGGCCTGTGCCGGTCGAAGGCTCGGAGTTCACCATCGAAGTGGATGCGGTGATTCCTGCCATCGGCCAGGAAAGCGACTGGGCCTGCCTTACCGACGAATGCGCCTGCACCCTTTCGGACTGGGGAACCATGCGGGTAGATGAAGTCACCCTGCAAACCAGTGATTCGGACATATTTGCCGGCGGCGACGCGGTGAGCGGCCCGGCCACGGTGGTCGAGGCCATCGGCGCCGGAAAGGAAGCGGCTATCTCCATCGACCGCTTCATTCGTGGCGAGGACCTGTCCGCCGGTCGCAAAACCGATTGGACGCCGGTCAAGGACGTGCCTGTCGACGGTCTTGCCCAGACCGACCGACACCGCATGCCCATGCTCCCGGCTGACACCCGCATGACCAATTTCAACGAAGTGCAGTTGGGATACGACGAGGAGACGGCGCGCGCCGAGGCCGATCGATGCCTGGAGTGCGCAGTGTGCTGCGAATGCTACCAGTGCGTGGGGGCGTGCGGGGCCGATGCCGTGACCATGATAACCCACAGCCAGCAGCCGGAAACGCTGACCATCGAGACAGGGGCCGTCATCCTCTCTCCCGGGTTCCAACCGTTCGATCCTTCTAAATTCGACACTTACAACTATGCCAACCATCCCAATGTGATCACCTCCATGGAGATGGAACGGCTTCTGTCAGCCTCGGGCCCCACTGGTGGACACCTGGTCCGCTTGTCCGATCACAAGGAACCTAAAAAGATCGCTTGGTTCCAATGTGTCGGCTCACGCGACCTCAACCGCTGCGACAACAGCTACTGCTCGTCGGTCTGCTGCATGTATGCCATCAAAGAGGCCGTAATCGCCAAAGAGCACGCGGGCGACGACCTGGAATGCGCCATCTTCTACATGGACATGCGCACCCACGGAAAAGATTTCGAACGTTTCTACAACAATGCGAAAGACAAAGGTGTACGCTTCGAGCGCAGCCGGGTGCATACCATCGACTCGACGCCGGGCAGTGACGACCTGTCGGTCCGGTACGTCGACGAAGCGGGCAACCTGCATCGTGAAGAGTTCGACATGATTGTCCTTTCCGTCGGACTGGAAACCTCTCCCGATGTGATCGCGGCGGCTAAAAAGCTCGACATCGAGCTCACCCCCGGCAATTTCTGCAAAACCAGTACCTTCGAGCCGGTGGCCACCTCCAAGCCTGGTGTTTTTGTGTGCGGCGCCTTCCAGGCTCCCAAAGACATTCCCCAATCGGTGGTGGACTCCAGCGCCGCCGCCGCTGCCGTGGGAGAGATCCTGGCGCCTGCCCGCGGAACGGCGACGATTCAGCCCGAAATCATTCCCGAAGTCAATGTGATGGGCGAACGGCCGCGCATCGGTGTGTTTGTTTGCCGCTGCGGCATCAACATCTCCGGCGTCGTGGATGTGCCTTCAGTGGCCGAGTATGCCGCCACCCTACCCTATGTGGAATACGCCACGGACAACCTTTACAGCTGCTCCCAGGACACGCAGGATAGGATGACCCAGATCATCAAGGAGAAAAAGCTCAACCGTGTCGTGGTGGCCGCCTGTACGCCCAAGACCCACGAACCGTTGTTCCAGGAGACGCTCACCAATGCCGGATTGAACAAGTATCTGTTCGAAATGGCCAACATCCGTAATCATGACTCCTGGGTACACAAGAACAATCCGGATCTGGCGACCAGCAAAGCCAAGGATCTGGTACGCATGGCGGTGAATAAGGTGGGACTCATGCAGCCGCTGCAAGAGGCCGAACTGGAGGTGGATCAGACGGCGTTGGTCATCGGCGGCGGCATCTCCGGCATGGCGGCCGCCCTGAGCCTGGCCCGCCAAGGGTACGAAACCCACCTCGTCGAACGCAGTGACCGCCTGGGCGGTCAAGCCCATCATCTGTACAAGACCATCGACGGCGACCTGGTGTCGGAAAAGCTGGCTGCCCTCATTGCTGACATTGAGCAGAACCAAAACATCCGCCTGCACCTCAATACGGAATTGAGTGCCGTGGACGGATTTGTGGGCAACTTCAAATCGACCCTGACCAGCAATGGCAGCCAAGAGGAGATCGTACACGGTGTCTCGATCGTGGCTACCGGAGGCAAGGCCCTGCAAACCGAGGAGTATGGCTACGGTCAAGATGAGCGCATCATGACCAGCCTCGAATTGGACCAGCGCATGATGGCCGATGACCCGGCCCTGGCCAGCGCTGAATCGGCGGTGTTTATCCAGTGCGTCGGATCTCGGGAGCCGGAGAGGCCCTATTGCTCGCGGGTATGCTGTACCCATTCCATCGACAATGCGCTCGAGCTCAAAAAGCGCAATCCGGAAATGAATGTCTTTATTCTGTACCGCGACATTCGCACCTATGGAGAACGGGAATATCTGTACAAAGAGGCCCGTGAACAGGGCGTCATTTTCATACGATACAATCTGGACGACAAACCGACGGTAACGGTGGCGGATGGCAAGGTGCGCATCACGGTCACCGACCACGTGTTGGGAGTGCCCGTGGCCATCGAAGCCGACTTGCTCACCTTGGCAACGGCGGTTTTGCCGAACAGGGACGAAAAGCTGGCTCAATTTTTCAAAGTGCCGGTCAACGACGATGGCTTCTACGTTGAAAAGCACGCCAAGTTGGGGCCGTCCGATTTTGCCACCGACGGTGTCTTTTTATGTGGGCTGGCCCATTACCCCAAACCCATCGACGAAGCCATTGTGCAGGGTCGCGCCGCCGCCAGCCGGGCGGTTACGCTGCTCGCCCGCAAAAAGATCTACGCCAACGGGCAGGTGGCCCAGGTCGACCCCATGATGTGCAGCAGCTGTGGGGTCTGTGTCTCGATTTGCCCCTATTCGGCACCATCCTTTATCGACGCGGATGCACGCATGCACGCAGGAAAAGCTCAGATCAACGCGGTTCTGTGCAAAGGGTGCGGCCTCTGTGTGGCGTCGTGCCGTTCGGGCGCCATTCACCTTAAGGGATTCGACAATGATCAGATTTTTGCCCAGATTTCCGCGGTCAGTTGGGAATAGGGACGACCGCGTCGATCAGCAACGGAATCACCAACAACCTACCATAACGGAGCCGACATATGAGTGATTGGGAGCCCAAAATCGTCAGTTTTCTCTGCAACTGGTGCAGTTATGGCGCCGCTGATTTGGCAGGCGTCAGCCGCATGGAGTATCCGCCCAACATCCGCGTCGTACGAATTCCGTGCACCGGTCGCATGAGTCCCAAATTTGCGCTGGCCGCATTGCGCGAAGGCGCCGATGCGGTCTGGGTGTCCGGGTGACATCCTGGCGAATGCCATTACCTGGAAGGTAATTACTACGCCCGTCGAAAATTCGTCCTGATGAAAAACCTGCTCGAGCACATGGGAATCGAACCGGATCGGCTCCACTTTTCATGGATCTCTTCGGCCGAGTCCACCAAATTCGTCTCGGTAGTCAACGAAATCACGGCCAAGGTCAAAGCCTTGGGCCCCAATCAACGCTTCGTTAAACAAGCGGCGAAGGTAGCCTAAGATGTCAACTTATACGGAGAAGATTAGAGAAATTGCCCAGCGGCTGCTCAAAGAGTGCCAGGTCGAAATGGTGATTGGATTTCGAAAAGGCAGTATGCCTTTGATGAATGAGCCATGCATCATTCGCAAAGCCGAAGATGTCGATAACCTGGTATGGGATAGCAACTGCGGGATCAACCTGGCAAACTATCTCGCCAACCGCAAGGAGAAGATCGGAATTGTGGCCAAGGGATGCGACTCGCGCAACATTGTGACCCACATCATGGAGAACAAAATCCAGAGGGATCAAGTTGTGGTCATCGGCGTACCTTGCCAGGGTATGATCGACAAACGCAAAGTCGCGGCCATGACCGAGGGAGACATCCTGGAGGTGAGTGAGGCGGACGACACCGTCACTGTCACCACCGACAACGGCAAACAGACCTTCGACAAAAAAGATCTCCTTCAGCAGAATTGCAGCCTGTGCACCCATCGCAACCCTGTCATTCACGATGAGATGGTGGCCGATGAGGTAGTTGAGCAGACCGGCATCGACCCTTACGCGGATGTGGCCGAAATTGAAGCCATGTCTGCCGAGGAGCGCTGGAACTTCTTCGACGAGCTGCTGTCGCCGTGCATCCGCTGTTATGCCTGCCGCAATGCCTGCCCGCTCTGCTACTGCCCGACCTGTTTCGTGGACGAATCCAAGCCGCAATGGGTGGGCAAGAGCCAAGACCCACTGGATGTGCGCACGTTTCACTTTCTGCGGGCGTACCACTGCGCCGGGCGATGCACCGATTGCGGCGCATGTGAACGAGCCTGCCCGGTGGGCATCAATATGCGCCTGCTGACCAAAAAGCTGAACAAGGACTGTCTGGATCTCTATGGGTGGGAAGCCGGTTTGGCACTCGATTCAAGGCCGGCACTGGATGTCTATAAACCCAACGACCCTGAAAATTTCATCAAATAAGCAGATTAAAAGGCATACTATGAAGGTCATCAAAATCGACAAAAGCCAATGGTCGCAGGGACTGGAGAAGTTGAGAAATTCGTTCCGCCTTTTCGGGCCGGTAAAGGAGAAGGCATTCCACAACTTCCAGGAACTGGCCGCCGGCCAGGCGCCTGAACTGGACTACCAGAACACCCGGCTCTCTCCCAAAAGCCTGGTATTTCCGCAATCCGAGCTCATGTTCAACTACTCTCTGGACAAAGAGGACACGGAATGCAACATCCTGAAAGAGGCCGAAAAGGATTATGGTGATCGTGCGATCATCGGTATTCGGCCCTGCGATGCCAAAGCCCTCTCTTTAGTGAAAATGAATTTCAGCAACGACCAGTATGAGGACCCCTACTGGCTTAACCTCTACAACGCCACCACCTTTGTGGGATTGGCGTGCGATGCACCCTGCAGCACCTGCTTTTGCACCACCGCCGGATGCGGTCCGTACCATGAAGAGGGGCTGGACGTCCTGATGGCCGAACGTGAGGATCACTTCATCGCCAAAGCGCTGACAGACAAAGGTGTCCGGCTCCTTGAAAGCGCCGCCTGGTCCCAGGCATCGGACGATGAAGCTGCTCTGGAAAAAGCCAAGGCGGTAGCCGAGGAGAAAATCGTCGCTAAGATTGAGACCGACAGCCTGGCCGCAGCCGACACAATGGCACTCCATGGCGCTGATTTCTGGGAGGATATCTCATTTGCCTGTATCAATTGCGGCACCTGTACCTTCTCATGCCCGACCTGCTGGTGCTTTGACATTCAGGATGAGGTCTACCGGAAAAAGGGGGTGCGCATGCGCAACTGGGACAGCTGCATGTTCCCCATCTTCACGGTGCATACGACGGGCCACAACCCGCGGGATACCAAACTGGCCCGCGTCAGGCAACGCTTCATGCACAAGCTGAAGTATTTCGTGGACAAATATGAAAAGGGCATCATGTGTGTGGGATGTGGGCGCTGTGTGCGGCAATGCCCGGTGAACATCGACATTCGCAAAGTCAGCGCATTGATGAACAGCCTGGGATCTGAAGCCAAATGCGCGGTGCAGGGAAGCTGACCATGGCGACCGCTTCCCAGCAGAGCACAGAACGCACCCGACCGAGGGAGGAATTCGTGGAAAATCCATATTTGCCATATCCGGTCCGCATCGACGACATCACTGTCGAAAGCGAAGATCGCAATCTCAAAACATTCAAATTCGTCTTTCTCAAGCCGGACGATGAGGCCAAATTCGCTTACAATGCGGGACAATTTGCCGAACTCTCCATCGCCGGTGTCGGGGAGATCCCCATCGGCATCGCCTCTTCTCCTGTGGAGAAGGGTTTTATCAAATTCACGGTCAATAAGGCCGGCGTCGTCACCTCCCACCTGCACAACATGCAGGTCGGCGACATCATGGGTGTGCGCGGCCCTCTGGGCAACTGGTACCCATGGGACCTGCTCGAAGGCAAAAATGTACTGATCGTGGGCGGCGGTTTCGCCTTCACCACCCTGCGCTCGTCGATCATCTATATGCTCGATCCGGCCAACAGAGAAAAGTTCAAAAACATTACAGTGGTTTACGGAGCACGCTCACCCAACATGCTGCTCTATCGGGACGAGTTGATCGAGTGGGAAAAGCGCGATGACATCAACATGCACATCACCGTTGACGGCACCGATGACCCGGACTGGAAATACAATGTGGGCTTCGTGCCTCCCGTCACAGAACAGAAGGCCCCTGAAGGAGATGCCGACTCCTACGCCATCGTCTGCGGGCCGCCGGTGATGATAAAATTTACCCAGCCGGTGCTTGAAAAGCTCGGTTACGATCACGACCATATCATCCTCTCCCTGGAGAACCGGATGAAGTGCGGCATCGGCATGTGCGGACGCTGTGGTATCGGACGTGAGCTTGTCTGCAAAGACGGCCCGGTATTCACACTCTCCCAGGTCAATCAAACACCGCGAGAATATTAAAACGGAACGTAAAAAAAGGGCCTTTTTGCAGGACCGTAGAATACTTGTCCGATGAGCCTCTTTTCGTATTGACAATAAACAGGTGATTCGTTATTAGGATTATCTTTAAAGTTTTGGAATAGTAAAGGCTGTCCAGCCGAGAACCATAAAATATTGGCAAAGGAGGAGTTTTAAATGCCGACAGTTGAATTTGGTGGAAAATCATTTAGTGTAGACGAAGACGGGTTCATCGATGATTACAAGAACTGGGCCCCTGAGTGGGTACAGTACGTAAAACAACAAGAGGGCATCGATGAGCTGAACGAAGAGCACAACAAAGTAATCGACGTGCTCCGTGAGTACTATGAAAAGAACGGCATCGCCCCCATGGTACGCGTTCTTTCCAAAGTGACCGGCTTCAAATTGAAACACATCTATGAGCTTTTCCCCTCAGGCCCCGGCAAGGGAGCCTGTAAAATGGCGGGATTGCCCAAACCGACCGGTTGCGTCTAATCCGACCAAAAAATTTCAAAAAAAGGCCCTGCATAAATGTGCAGGGCCTTTTTTTGTTTGAGGTGCAGAGGCTGATAATGATAGCAAGGTATCTAAACCACCTGATGTAGCGGAGATTGGCAATGCAGCTCACTATCAAGACGCATGCCCAGACCGAGATGATCGACATCACCGGCCAGGTGCAGCAACTCCTCGACGACCAGAAATTCAAAGACGGCATCTGTATGATCTATGTGCCCCATACGACAGCCGCGGTGACCATTAACGAGAGTGCCGATCCCAGTGTGCGTGAAGATATCATGATGGTGCTCAACCAGATGGTGCCGTGGAAAGCACCCTATCGGCATCTGGAGGGGAACTCTCCGGCCCACGTCAAAACCTCCCTGATCGGCGCCTCTGAGGTCGTCCAGGTAAAGGACGGGCGCCTGGTGCTGGGGACATGGCAGGGGATCTTTTTCTGTGAATTCGACGGACCGCGTACCCGCCGAATCAATGTCGCACGCATGGGGCAGGAGCAGCCACTACACCGTCACGATTCGATGAATTGAGGTTATCCAAATGACACTGGACGACACAGACAAAACCATTCTCAATCGCATTCAATCCGACTTCCCCATCGAGTCACACCCGTTTGAAGCCATCGCCTGCGAGTTGGATCTCAGTGAAGCAGAGGTGATCGAACGGGTCACAAAACTCAAAAAAGCCGGTATCATCCGACGCATTGGCGCCAATTTCGTCCCAGGAAAAATCGGTTTTTTCAGCACGCTGTGTGCCGCCCGGGTGCCAGAGGAGAAGGTCGAACGATTCTCCCAGGTCGTCAACCGCTACCCCGGCGTGACACACAACTATGAGCGCGACAACGCGTTCAATATGTGGTTCACCTTTATCGCCCGCTCAAGGGAGGAGATCGCCCGAAACCTCGATCAGATTGCCCAAGAGACCGGAATTGAAACCATCCTGAACCTGCCGGCAACTAAGGTATTTAAAATCCGGGCTCAATTCGACTTGTGAGATGAAAGACATCCGCATTGCCGCCGTCGTCTGCCGATCACCGGTAGGCGACATCGAATACAACCTGGCGCAAACCACCCATTGGGTCCGGCAAGCCCATGCGGCCGGGGTGGATCTGATCTGCTTTCCGGAGCTCAACGTTACCGGTTATACCAACCACATTGATATCCTGGACCACGCTCAGACCATACCCGGACCAACAAGCCGTCAGCTGTCCGACCTTGCCGCTCAAAACGAAATGGTCATCCTTGCCGGAATGGCAGAACCGGATGCCACGGGCAGGGCCTACGCCAGCCATGGCGTCTTCTGGCCCAGGAGCCATCAAACGGCCATCTATCGGAAACTTCACCTGGCACCCAACGAAAAGCCGTTCTTCGTACCGGGCAGCACCATCCCTATCTTCAAAACAGCCAAGACCACTTTCGGCATTCAGCTTTGCTACGATGCCCATTTCCCTGAATTGGCCACCGCCATGACCGCAAAGGGCGCCGATATTCTTTTTATGCCCCACGCATCGCCTCGCGGCGATGCAGCCGCCAAACATCAATCGTGGATGCGTCATCTGACGGCACGGGCCTATGACAACAGTGTATTTGTCGTGGCTTGCAATCAGATCGGAGAAAACGGAAAAGGACTTACGTTCCCCGGCAATGCAGTAGCCATCGATCCTTCGGGCAACGTCCTCGCAAAACGGATAGAGACCACGGAGGGTATGCTGGTGGTCGATCTGAAGGCTGAAGACCTGAACGCAGTCCGCAGCCACCCCATGCGCCACTTTTTCCCCAACCGCCGGCCAGAGCTTTACCCCTGAACCATTTGCATCAGCCGATTTGAGCTCGATTATGGCAATTTTAATGCCGATCCACTCACATCTTTCCAATTTTCACAGTTTCTAATTTTTTCTATTTAACAATGGAGGCGTGGTAGGCAGGGGGAAACCCATGCCTACCACACCGGTGTGGACCTGATGAAATGCCGGCAACTATTTAAAGAGAATACAAAAAAAAGGGGTCTCCCATCAGCTTACGGAAGCCCCTTTTGATTGTAATGGCAACACGGCCTGCGATGACCGCGAGGTCATGAGCGATGGATGTGATTTCGTACTATTGAATGAAAAAGATGATGCTCTCCAATGGTGTACCTTCGGCCGAAAGGATCTCCACCATCCATTCGCCGGTCCAGTCCGGCGACATGGTTTTCGCGCTCCATGTCCGCCAGTTGTTCGAGCGCACCGGCAGTTTCACGGATGCCTTCAGGGTCCCTTTATAATACCAGTTGTGGGTCACCGAGCTTTCGCCCTCCACACCGACCACACGGCAAAAGCAGTAAACCTTATTGGTCTCCTTGGCAAACACATCTCCACTGCCCACCGGGGTCCGGTCCACAACATCCTGGCAAACCAAGGCATCCTGAATCGTGTTGACCGCCTGCTGCTCCGGGGCAGCTGCCTCCTCCTGTTTTTGCTCCTCTGCACTCCATACCGGAGCCGTCGCTCCTAAGATGAGAGTGCCCATCAACAGCAAAACTCCCAAAAGCTTCAGTTTCATGATTTCCTCCCTGAATATAGATTAGCTGGTTGATGATCGATCGCCGCAAGCGGTATACCATATACGCTGGTAATCGCCTAATATTAGATGATTTTCATATATCAACATTTCACCGACATGGCAAACTCAAGGGGTGGGGGATCAAGCGACTCAGAAGGCCGAAACGATCGTAATGTGCCCCCCATTTCTCACCAGCTTGACCTTGAACCTGATCAACGTCTCCGTCAGCGGAAGGCCAAAAAGGAAGTCGAGCAATTCCCGATCAAGTCTGGAGCGCTCAACCGTCACCTGGCGCAGGCTTTGATCGTAACGGACTGTCGCCAGCAATGCCTTTGCAGCCTCCCCTTTTTCATCCTGGCCACTTTTGATGCGCTCAGTCAGTTGGCCGATGCCGCTGTAGCTGCAGCGCTCCTGGTGCTCGGCAACCAGATCGCTCAGACCGGGCAGCCGCGACAAGAGCCGGTCACGGGTCAACCGGTCGCGGTCATACATCTCCGTGATTGCGCGGCTGTCCCAGCAGGTGAGCACACGGCATTCAACCGGCCGATGGTCATAGATGGTGCAGCCGACCTCCTCCTGATTGAGAAAGCGACAGGTGGCGTCGGTTTGCGCAGCCCCCTTGATTTTGATAATATCGGTCGGCGCGGGCGACACCACTCCGCGAACGTTGTCGAAGGCCGGCTCTCCCTGGCGAATGGTGAAGAGTTCTTTCAACGGAATCCGGCCGGAGACCACCAGCTCTTCGTCTTCCAGATGAAGGGCCGGGCCTCCTTTGCAGCAGCACGTTCCGCAACGTCGGCATTGGTATTGGATTTGAGTCATTTCGTCAGCCATTATGGCCTTATTACACCAAAGCTCATAAATAGAAAAGGCCGCTTCACCCATTGATGAAGCGGCCATGGAACAAAGGGTCGGATCGTTATTGGTTAGGGCCTATTTACCTCCACGGCCATCGTCACACGGTTCATCGGCCTCATCGGCCCGACCGTGCTCGGCGGTGCTGGACAGCACACACACATTCGAGTCGGCATCGGCATCAGGACTCACTGTCTCCACCTGGGGTTGGGGTGGTGCCTCGTCGGCCATTCTCTTGAGTCGGTCGTATCTGAGGACCAACTCCTTGGCCAATTGGGTGTGCAACCGTTCGGCTTCATCCGGGAAGAGCTTATGCAGCGATGCATAGCGCACCTCACCGGAGAGGAACTCTTTCAGGGTGCCGTCCGGCGCCTTGGAATCCAACGTAAAGGGGTTCTTGCCCTCTGCCACCAATTGGGGATTGTAGCGATATAGCGGCCAATATCCGGAATTGACCGCCAGTTTGGTCTCTTCCTGGGTTTTGCCCATGCCCTTCTTGATGCCGTGATTGATGCACGGTGCATAGGCGAGGATCAAAGAAGGCCCGTCATAGGATTCCGCCTCTACCAGCGCCTTGAGTGCCTGCTGCTTGTTGGCGCCCATGCCGATGCTGGCCACATAGACATAGCCGTAGCTCATGGCCATGGCACCCATGTCCTTCTTGGCTGTCTTCTTACCCGAAGCGGCGAATTTGGCGATCGAACCGGTGGGTGTTGCCTTAGAGCTTTGGCCGCCTGTATTAGAGTACACTTCGGTGTCGTAAACCATGACGTTCACATCCTCGCCCGAGGCCAGAACATGGTCGATGCCGCCATAGGCGATATCGTAGGCCGCACCATCTCCGCAAAAGACCCAATAGGACTTTTTGGTAAACAGATTGGCCATGCCGGCAATCTGGGCCAGGAGATCGTTATCTTTAAACCTGGGAAGCAGCGTCTTGAGCTGATCGCCGTATCTCTTCGATTCCCGGGGATCTTTCATGTTGGCCAGCCAGCCGGACAGGGCCGCCTTGACCTCGCCATCGATATCGCCGGCAACGGCCTGTTCGGCCAGCTGGGCCAGTCGGGCCCTCTGCTGCGACTGCCCCAGCAGCATGCCGTAGGTAAACTCGGCCGGATCTTCGAAAAGGCTGTTGCCCCAGGAGGGTCCATGGCCATCTTTGTTCACACAGTAGGGGATCGCAGGCGCCGATCCACCCCATATGGAAGTACAGCCGGTGGCGTTGCCGATGATCATCCGCTCGCCCACCAATTGGGTAATCAGTTTGGCGTAGGGTGTCTCGCCACATCCGGCACAAGCGCCCGAAAACTCGAGCAGGGGCTGGTAGAACTGGCTGCCCTTGACCGTTTCACGCTTGGTGAGGTTCTCTCTCAAGGGGAGAGTCTGGGCGTAGCGCTGGTTGGGCACCTGGGCCTCCAGTTGGGTAGCCAACGGCTTCATCTCCAACGCCTTGGTCTTGGCCGGACAGATATCGGCGCAGTTGCCGCAGCCCATACAGTCTTCGGCATACACCTGGATGCGGAATTTGTAGTCTTTGAGCTCCTTTCCGACAGCCTTCTTGGCCTCAAACGTTGCCGGCGCCTTCTCCAGCTCTTCGTCGGTGACCAGAAACGGCCGGATGGCGGCGTGGGGACACACCATAGCGCATTGGTTGCACTGGATACAGTTGTCCATGATCCATTCGGGTACATT
This sequence comes from uncultured Desulfatitalea sp., assembly GCA_963668675.2. GTDB lineage: Bacteria > Desulfobacterota > Desulfobacteria > Desulfobacterales > Desulfosarcinaceae > Desulfatitalea. The sequence continues at coordinate 574,656 of CAXXMB010000002.1, forward strand.
AATGGCCACACCGCGCTTCTCATATTGGGTCGTGGCGACCGGAAACAGGCCGTCGAAAGTAAACGCACTGACCGGCAACTTGTCTCCCTGCTGGGCCAGAATCGGCTGCATCACCTCACTGACCCATTTGGGCACCTCGAGTTTGGATGGGTTTTCACCCTGGGCCTGGCCCCAGCTCTCCGGATAGTCGACCTCAATCAAGTTGTCCAGCGTGCGATCCACCGCATCGATATTCATCTGGACAATCTTGTCGCCCTTTCTGCCGAACATCTTCTTGATCTCTTTTTTGAGCAGATCGAGTGCCTTCTCCACCGGGAGCACACCGGCTGCCTTAAAAAAAGCGGCCTGCATGATCATATTGATACGGCCGCCCAACCCGACCTCTCCGGCAATCTTGACGGCATCGATGTTGTAGAATTTAAGCTTCTTGCCGACGATGATCCGTCGCATGGCTGCCGGCAGTCGCTCCTCCATCTCATCGGTGGACCAGGGACTGTTGAGCATGAAGGTCCCGCCCTCCTTGATGCCCTCCAATACGTTGTAAACGCTGACATAAGAGGGATTGTGGCAGGCGATGTAGTCCGCCGCGTCGATGAGATAGGTGGACTGGATCGGCCGTTTGCCGAAACGCAGGTGGCTGATGGTGATACCGCCCGATTTCTTGGAGTCATAGGCAAAATAGGCCTGGGCGTACATGTCGGTGTTGTTGCCGATGATCTTGATGGCGCTTTTATTTGCGCCCACCGTGCCATCGGCCCCGAGTCCCCAGAACTTGCACTGTACGGTCCCCTCCAGGGAAACATCAAATCCCTCCTCTACATCCAGAGAGGTGTGGGTCACATCATCCACGATCCCGACGGTAAAGTGGTTTTTGTTGTTCCCGGTCATATTTTCATAAACCGCTTTGACCATCGAGGGGTTGAACTCCTTTGAGCCCAACCCGTAACGCCCGTTGAGCACCTTGGCACTCCGACCGTTCTCCATGAGACTGGTGCACACATCCAGGTAGAGCGGATCGCCCAGAGCGCCAGGCTCTTTGGTCCGGTCGAGTACGGTGATTGTCTTGACACTCTCTGGAATCGCTTTGAGCAGATGTTCCACGGAGAGCGGCCGGTAGAGTCGCACCTTGACCAAGCCGACCTTCTGCCCCTTGGCGGTCAAATGGTTGACCACCTCTTCGATGGTCTCGCACGAAGAGCCCATGGAGATGACGATATTTTCAGCATCTGGTGCACCTACGTAGTCGAACAGACGATAGGGACGGCCGGTCAGATCGCCCACCTTCTTCATGTAAGCCTCGACGATGGCCGGAACCTTCATATAGTAGGCATTGACCGCTTCACGCCCCTGGAAATAGATGTCTGGGTTCTGGGCAGTGCCGCGCAGCTCCGGACGCTCGGGGTTGGTGCCGCGGGCGCGGAATTTGGCCACCGCATCCATATTGACCAGCTTGGCCATATCGGCGTAGTCGATCATTTCGATCTTTTGAATTTCATGGCTGGTGCGAAACCCGTCGAAAAAGTGCACAAAGGGAACGCTGGCCTCGATGGCCGCCAGGTGGGCCACCAGCCCCAAGTCCATGGTCTCCTGGACGGATGCAGAGGCCAGCATGGCAAAACCGGTCTGGCGCACCGCCATGACGTCCTGATGATCGCCAAAAATGCTCAAGGCATGCGCGGCAATGGCCCGGGCAGTGACATGCAACACGCCCGGCAGCAACTCGCCGCTCATCTTGTACATATTGGGAATCATCAAAAGCAATCCCTGGGAGGCGGTGTAGCTGCTGGTCAGGGCGCCGGCCGCCAGCGAACCGTGCACCGCCGCTGCAGCACCGGCTTCACTTTGCAGTTGCCGGATCAACACTTCCTGTCCGAAGATATTCTTGCGCCCGTTGGCCGCCCACTCATCGCAAATTTCCCCGATGGGAGACGAAGGCGTGATGGGGTAAATGGCGGCCGCATCACTCATGGCGTAAGCCACATGGGCCGCGGCGGTGTTTCCGTCTACCGTTTGCATCGTCTTTGCCATAGATCTTGCTCCTTTTTTGGGATCCTGCCTGGAACGCAACCTCCACGTTCTTAGAAAGATAGCGCACACCAGATGGCGCCGTCACTTTTGATGAGGCAAGCCTCATTGGGAATAAAAGAAGTTTAGGAAACCATATTCGCAGAATGTTGGCAAGGCCAAAATGAAACCTTTTGACCTTGGGAAAACCAGTAAATACGGTAACAAAGTTACATAAGGGATCTCAAACGGCACACATCTCTCCCCTGTTTCACGGCGTTTATTGGGCCGGCTTGAAAAGCACGTCCTGTGTTGATATAAATGTGTTTCAACCCTGCCCGGTATTTGCAACCATAGACCTTGACGTTGGCAGCTTTGCAACCATATATTGGTTTTAACCCGTTATTCTGGCACATTAGAAAAACAGACCCGGCGGCCACACTGCCCAGAGCGAACGCAATCGGATCGCGCCCGTAGACAACGCCCATCGATAGAGGATTGTACGATGAGTAAAATAGACGACGACCAAAACGGCGAGTGCATCTCCGCCTTTATCCCCAAAGCCCTGTTCGAAAGGGTGGAGGTCATCTGCAAGTCCAAGGGCTTGAATCCCAAAGAGTTTATTTTCGATGCCATCAGTGAAAAATTGGCCAACATGCACAAAGAGAAACGCAAAAAGCCAAGACTCTAACCCTTGCTTTAACAGCAACATCCACGGAAAGCACTTAATGTGAAAGCTCAAGATGAATATAATCGATGAAATACCTGCACTTCAAACTTCCTACTTTCCACTTTAAACTCCGTCGCGAAGCGGCGATTAGGAATTGACAGCCACTGTCGATTCCATTAACATTATGTCATTCGTCACAGTGCAGTTTCTTCTCTCCTCAGCGGCTCCAGCTTAGACATCGAGCCCTTCGCGATATCTCTTTCAGATCGTTTTGCGAACCATTGGACGCCGGAAAAGACAAGTCTTCTTAGCGCCAACTCCTTGATCACGCTTTTGAATCAGTCAATGGCGAATGGTCACTGCTTGTGGCCCATCTTTCAACCATCCCGGCCGCCAGTGCCGGGGCGAAAGGAGGTCGTCATGAAATTCAGCGACTTGTTTGTCCCCCGTTGGCAGAACTCCAACCCCAATGTCCGTATCAGGGCGGTTGAGAGGATAAGCGACATATCCCTGCTCAGACAGTTGGCCGAAAAAGACGAGCATCCCATGGTCCGCGATATCGCTGCTGACAGGCTCGCAAAACTGGTTGCAACGGAAAAGATAACTGAATAGGCGCTCCCAATTGCTTATTGCAGAACGACATAAAGGCAGCGGCAATGGTTGCCACCACGGCGCTGCGCCAAGGATCTGTTGCGTCCTGTGAGCCACGTCTTCTGTCATCGAGCCATTTGACAATATAGCCCCGATAGCGTATCTGCATCCAGCAACCTCCTAACGGACAAGGCCTGTACCCATGGAACCCGAATTGATTTACAGCACGCCTTTTCTTTTTGCTTCACTCTCCATCTTCATCGTGGCCCTTTTCACTTTTGCAAAGCACAAAACGCAGGGTGCCTGGACACTCGTGATCCTCTGCCTGGCGGGCTCTTTATGGACGGCCAGTGAAGGCATGCTCTACCTGGGCTTCGCTACAGAAACCAATTTACTGATCACCTATATCCAGTATCTGGGTATCGCCTCCATCATACCGCTGACACTGATCTTCATACTCTCCGTCTTCGGATTTCAACGGTGGATCAACCCAACCAGCGTTTCACTGCTCATGGCCATAGCCGCCTCTATCATACTGCTGGTTTGGACCAACCCATTGCACCACAAGGTCTTCAGCAGTCACTTTCGCATCGAAAACGGCCCCGTTCCAATGCTCGGACTGGAACACGGCTATGTCTGGTGGATGATCATCGGGTACCATTACGCGCTGACGGCGTTGATGGGCGCCATACTGCTCTGGACGGCGATCAAATCTACAGGACACCGCCGCTCCCAGGCCATCGTCGTTCTGGCCGCCGTCGGTGTGGTCTGGGTGGCCAACGCCGTTTACGTGACCGGCAAAAGTCCGGTACCCAATATGGACCTCGGGCCACTGGCGTTCATATTGGTAGCCATATCCCTGAGCTGGGGCTTCTTCAGATACCACCTGCTCGATCTTCTGCCCATCGCCAAGGCGGAAATCTTCATGGCACTGAGTGACCCGATCTTTGTGATCGATGGCAAAAACCGCGTTCTGGAAATCAATCCTGCGGCCGAAACGCTTTTCGACCTAAAGGCCTCCGACGTCATTGCCAGGGATATCGACCTTCTGTCCGGTGAGCACCCCCAATTGAAAGCGGTGGCCCAACCCTCCATCGCCGAGGCGGTCAGCCTGCAGTTGAATAACGAGAAGCGCCATTTCGACCTGCGCACATCCCTCCTCAAAGACAAAAGAGGAGAACAGATTGGGCGGGTCGTAATCGTTCATGATATCACCGAGCGCGAACGGGCCAACGAGGCCACCCTCGAAAGCGAACGCTTGCAAGGTGTGCTGGAGATGGCCGGGGCCGTGTGCCATGACCTTAGCCAACCGGTCATGGCCCTGCTCGGCTATTCAGACCTGATCTGCAAAGCCATCACCGATGGCGACCCGCTATACACCAAGGCCATCAAGCTCAGCGAGCAATCAAAACGCCTGAAGGAAACGACCCACAAGTTGATGCGCATCACCCGATATGAAACCCGCAAATATCTGGGCAACACCATCGTGGATATCGATAAGTCGTCAGCCCAGAACGAATCGTAGCGGCCGCCCCTTATCACAACAGGGTCGGCCCAAACCCGGTGAGCGTTGAGCATGTACCCCAAGATGATCTACAGTTCACCCTTTTTCATCGCCGCCCTTTTCATCCTCATCGTGGCCCTGGCCGCCTATCGCCGCCGTAAAATTAGAGGGGCCTGGTATCTGGCACTGGTGTGCCTGTCAGGCGCCGTTTGGGCCGCCTTCGAGGGCATGCTCTACCTGGGGCTGGGAATCGATGCGGATATGCTGCTCACCTACGCCCAGTATCTCGGCGCTGCCCCACTTGTCACACTGGCGCTCTGCTTCTCTCTGACGGTCTTTGGCTTCGAGCACTGGATCAATCGGAAGACCACCGTCATCCTCGTGCTCATGCCCCTCGCCATCCTGGTGTCGGCATGGACAGATCCGCTCCACCACCTCGTCTACAAAGACTACTACCTGATCGGCAGTAACCACATCCCCATACGCGCGATTGAACGGGGCCCTCTCTGGTGGGGCATCATCGGCTGTCAATATCTGCAAGCATTGGCGCTCACTGTGCTTCTGGCATACATCGTCGCCACGTCGACCAGAGTACTTCGCGCCCAGGCAAGCATTATCCTGGCAGCCGTCGGTATCGTCTGGGGCATCAACGGCATCTACGTGACCGGCAACAGCCCGATGCCCCATATGGACATCAGCCCATTGGCCTTTATCCTGGTGGCCATATCCATGGCCTGGGGATTCTTTCGCTACCATCTGCTCGATCTTTCGCCCGTTGCTAAAGCGGAAATCTTCCAGGGAATCAGCGACCCGATCCTCGTCATCGACAACAACCACACCCTGATGGAACTCAATCCAGCTGCCGAGGCCCTCTTCGATATTCGTGCATCAGCTGCCATCGGCCGAAGCATCCTGCCGTTGATGGAGGGCCGGGCGGAGCGGGATACCGCTTCCGGCGAGTATCCGGATCAGTTGGTCCGCCTCTGGCACAATGGGGAAGAACACCCTTTCGAAATCCACACGACGCCGCTGCAGGGCAAAGAGCACACTCCCATGGGCCACATTATCATCTTCCGGGATATCACGGCACGCCAGAACGCAGAGCGCGCAGAGCGGCACAATGAGCGCCTGCAAGGGGTGATAGAGATGGCCGGGGCCGTCTGCCACGACATGAACCAGCCGGTGATGGCCATGATGGGTTATGCGGAGTTGATGCGCATGCGAATACCCAAGGAGAATCCGTTGTTCATGCAAACCGCCAAACTCGCCGAGCAGGCGGAACGACTGAGCGAGATCAGCAAGAAGCTGATGAACATCACCCGCTATGCCACCAAAGAGCACCAGGGCCATCAGATCATCGACATCGACGTAGCATCTTCAAATAAGGAGAAGCAGATCGATCCCTGACCCATCAACCTCCTGAAAGCAAGGGGAGAGAAGCTATCAAGCCGTTGGCCCTGCTGCATCGTTTGCAGGGAGGCGCAGAAGAAGAGCGGCAGCAAATATCATGAGTGCTGAAAGACACCATAAAGCGACCATAAAGCCGCCGGTCACGTCGAAAACCAAGCCCGCCGCCAAAGGCGCCAGCGCCGCTGGGACATTGGCCGAAAAGAGCATGCCGTAGACCCGGCCCACGGCGTCATTGCCCCATCGGTGAGCCACACTCGACGCGTAGAGCACCAGCACACCGCCATAATTGAAACCGGAGAGCACCGCAAAGAGAATCAGGCCTCTCTCGGACACCAAGGTCCAGGGGGCGAGCAGAAAGACTGTGGCCTGGAAGAGAAGGTTCGCGTTTACCGCAAAGCCGCCCCTGAAACGGTCAAAGAACCACCCCCAGGCAATGCGTCCGGCCGCATTGGCCAAAGCAAAAGCCGACACCGCATTCACGCCGGCCGCCAGACGCGATCCGGCCAACAGCTCCTTAAGGTTGGCATTGACCGTGAATCCCGCAGCCAAACCAAACCCCATGGCCAGATAGAGCAGGCGAAATCCGGGCATGGCGATGACGTCGCGCCACCCCACCCCGCGAGTTGCGACCGGCCGCCTCCCAGGCGGATCCTGCATGCACCATCCGGCAAGCGGGACCAAAACGACAAACAGAAGGCCCAAGACCTGGAACGTCTGGAAGGGCGTCATACCATAAACACGCATCAGATAGGCGCCAACCTGGCTCACCAGGGCGGCGCCGCCTCCGAAACCGGCCACAGCAATCCCGGTCACCAGCCCCTTGCGTTCGGGAAACCAGCGGATGCACGTGGCAATGGGAACGATATAGGCAAACCCTACACCGATACCGGCCAGCAGGCCAATACCCAGGACGGTAAAACCGAAATGGGTACCGCCCCATCCGGCCAGCAGCCAGCCGCCACCGAACAGGAAACCGCCGGCAACCGCACAGCGCCGGGGTCCCAATCGCGGCAGCCACTGCCCAGTGAAGATCATGGTGAGGGGAAAAGCAAAGTAAAAGAGTGTAAACGGTAATTGCACCGGGCCCTGCAGCAGACCGGTGATGGTCTTCAAAGGTTGAACGTAGACCGACCAAGAATAGGTCGCCCCCAAACAGATCTGCATCACCACCGAGGCGACAAGAATCACATAGCGGAACATGGATTTACTTTCCAAAACGCTCGACCAACGCCTCAGCCAGGTGTTTTACTTCCATCCGCATCCCCTTGCGCTTTGCACCGCCCCGCAACTGCATCACGCAACCGGGACACTCAGTGATCAATATAGAGGCGCCGGTCTGCGCCGCATCGGCCAGCTTTCTGGAGAGTATTTCCGCTGAGATCTCCGGAAACTTAGCCGAATAGGTCCCCCCGAACCCGCAGCAGGTCTCCTCCTCCTCGGCCGCCACGAACCGATACCCGGCCCGCTTGATGATCGCTTTGGGAGCCGATCGAACACCCAGCCCCCGGCAGAGATGGCAGGGGGCGTGATAGGTTACCGCTGGCCCGGAAGCGTTGAACTCCGTCTCTGCACTATCGGAGATCTGGTCGAGCAGTTCGCTGATCGGGTGCACCTTAGCGGAAAAATCAGCCACGGCCCCCCCCATCCCCTTGTCACCGGCCAACATTCGGGGATATGCCTTCTTCAGGTGGGAGGCACACGAGGCGCACAAGGTCACGATGGCATCGTACCGGTCAGGGCTCATCGCCGCCACGTTTTGGCGGGCCACCTCCAGGGCGGCTACCTGCTCGCCCATCATCGCCACCGGCAGGCCGCAGCATGTTTGCGCCATGGGGAAATCCACATCAACGCCGTGGGCGGCCAGCAGTCGAACCCCGGCGACCAACTGCTCCGGGTAGACGAAGTCCTGGACGCATCCGGCAAAGAGAGCCACCTTAAGCCGCGGTGACGCTACCTTCTGCCGGACCGCTGACCACTGGTCCCGAAACGAGTGTCTGGCAATTGCCGGCAAGGCGCGGAAATCATGCTGCCTCGAAAAGATGTGGGGCAGATGACGCAGGTATTGCGTCTCATCGGTCAACGGCCGCTGGGCCACTTGGGCCGATCGCAGCAAGGTATGAAAGAGGCGTCTGTGCTTCAGCACCAGCGACAGCATCAGGCTGGGCAGCGGGTGACCCTCTTCGTCCTGGATGCGGGCATGCACCTCCTTGATCAGTTGCGGTAACTCAATCCCGGCAGCACACACACTCTGGCAGGCGCCGCAGTTGATACAGTTCTGAACCAGGTTTCGCGCCTTGTCGCGGCCATGGAAAAAGTAGGTAACGATCAGCCCGATGGCCCCGATGTAGATATGGCCGTAGCGATGTCCGCCCACCATACGATAGACCGGGCACACATTGGCGCAGGCGCCACAGCGGACGCAACGCAGCACCTGGGAAAAAATCGGATCGGCGGCCAGAGCGCGGCGGCCATTGTCCAGAAAAACGATGTGCATCCGCTTGCCGTCCGCCACTTCGCCGCCATATTCGGTCGGGCCGGTGATCCAGGTGACATAGGAGGTCAATGCCTGCCCCGTGGCGTTGCGCGGCAGCACCCGCAAGATGGCGAGCGCCTCGTCGAGGGTGGCAACCAGTTTGTCCAGGCCGACCAGAGCGACATGCACTCTCGGCAGGGTGGTCACCAGGCGGGCGTTGCCCTCGTTGGTGACCAGGCCGATGGTGCCGGTGTCGGCAATGGCGAAGTTGGCACCGGAGATACCCATATCGGCCTCGACGAACTTCTGCCTCAGCTCGCGTCGTGCAACCTTTACGAGGCGCTCGATCTCAGCGTCCTGGTCCTTTCCGGTCACCTGGCTGAACAGGTCGGCCACCTGGTGGCGGGAGAGATGGATGGCCGGCATCACCATGTGCGAAGGGCCTTCGTGACGCAGCTGAATAATCCACTCCCCCAGGTCGGTCTCGGTCACCGTAAGCCCCTCCGCCTCCAGGTGGTGGTTCAGGAGGGTCTCTTCGGCCGTCATCGATTTGGACTTGATGATCTTCTCGACCTGGTTGGTGCGCGCGATGTCGGCAATGATACGGTTGGCCTCACCGGCGTCGGCGGCCAGATGAACCGTGATGCCGGCGGCCTCCGCCTTGGTTTTAAACAGCCGATAGAGCCGGTCCAGATCGCCCAGGGCGGCATCCTTGATTTTCGCCACGCGGTCAATCAACGCATCCGTATCCATGCCGTCAAAGGCGTTGGCCCGCGAGGTACGGTAGGCCACGGCAAACTTGTCCATGGCTTCGCGCAGGAATCCGTTGCCCAGGGCCTGGTCGACCTCCCGACGATACGCTTTTAGCGTTGCAGCTTCCTGCATCAGTCGTCCTCCATCAAAAGAATGTGAAGTTCCAGCGGCCCATGCACCCCTATGGCCAGGACACGCTCGATATCCGCCGTCCGGCTCGCGCCGGTGATAAAGGACAGATAGGCGGCAGCCCCCTCCATCATCCCGCGAAGTTCGGATGTCAGCTGGTCTGCCGTGGCCCGAATTCTCGATATGGGCAGCAGGGCCACATGAATCTCGCTGATCATGCTGGCCAGACGCACGGCTTCGCTGCGCGAATCGATCACCAGGGTACCGGTTTCGGCAATGCCGTAATCGGCCAGGGTCAAACCGATATCGATGCCGGCAAGATGGCGGCGTAACGGCTGGTCGGTCAGCACGATTCCCCGCTGATCACAGGTCTCTTTCAAAGTGCTCCAGTGGTCGACGGGCAGATTGGGGGCGGCCATGACCTTCTGCTGTTTCAGATCACAGAGCCGGTCGGCTTCGATCGAGAGGGGCTGTTCGCAACCCGAAGCGAGCAGTTCACACGCCTCCTTGCGCACGCACAAATCCACGGTGTACTCCAGAGCCTGGGCCAGACCGGCGACCCTGCCGACAACGGCAGAGACGGTCCGGGCACCGGCCTCGAATTGATGGACAAGTTGATCGGATGATAACATGCACAACCTCCACAGCTCTCTTTCCGAAAGTTGAGGGCGCTGTCATCCAAAGGTGGCGGGGACAGCTCCTATCCTTTACGGCGAGCGGGAATGGTCACAATGCGTTCGCCTTCGAGAAGCGATATCGCATTTTCAGGGCAAAAGGCGGCGCACACCCCGCACCCGATGCAGTGATCTTCGGTTCTGCGGGCCTTGCCGTCCTCGCCGAGATACGCCGCACCGGTATGGCAATTCTCCACGCAGGTGCCGCACCCGGTGCACAGCTCCGTATCGATAACGGCCAAGTATTGGGTCACATTTCTCACCGCGGAGATCGAGTTATCCACCGAATTGCCGCAGCAGCAGCGGCAGCAGTTGCAGATGCTGGTCTCTTCCCGGCCGGTGTCGAAATTGGGGTGGTAGGCCTTGTGCACCAGACCGGCCGCCTCGGAGCGCCGCAGCACATCGATCGCCTCCTGCTTGGTGATCATGCGCGCAAACCCCTGCTCCGAGGTATAACGCGCCGATTTGCCAAAGGTAAAGCACGCCTCCCGCTCGTCCGTCTGTTTGCACGGGCGCCCCAGCAGGTCCTTGTGGTGACGGCAGAAACAATACCCCAGGGCGATCTCATCGAACTTGTCGATGATCGTCTCCACCTCCTGGGCCGGAAGGATGCGTTCCAGCGGCGCCTCGAACGACGCGTTGACCACAATCTTGATCCGGTTGCCCGTGGCCTTGTTCTCGGCAAAGGGGACGGTGCGGTCGACCGGCGGGGCCTTCATCAGCAGCGGCATGATCTGGTCGTAATTCTGTTGCACCAACTCGGAAAGCCCCTCAAAGAGCTGTCTGAAAAGCTCACTGATCTCCCGGCTGCGCTCATTGTCCTCGAGTTTCCCCATGAAGGTGTACTCAAACATCCCCACATTCAACAGGGGCAACAGACGATAGACCATCACCCCTGCACTGTTGGGTTGGTTGAAGATCACCCCACGGGCGGCAAGGGCTTTCGTCTTCTCGAGAATCTCCTCCTCCGTAAGCCCTGTGCTCTGCTTGAGCTGCTCCATGGTCTGCGACTTCTGGTCGTTAAAAACCGCCACAAAGTCCAGTTCATCTTCCATGATAAAATAGGTCAACAGCTTCAAGAGGGTGTCGCTGGTCGGAATGGGCGACCCGCCGGCCTTGCTGATGGCGGTCGCCACAATGTTATACCTGTCGTCGATGCTCTTTTCCAGGGTCATTAAAGATCTCCCGCTGATGTTGGACGCAATGGGATGCCGGATCCGTTGCAAGGGTTGCTGTGATCTGAAATCACTATTGGCGAACGAGCGTTCACTTTAGGACCTGAAAGCTCGATGAATCAACCCAATTTTCCCGTTGAAACGCACGGTGCCGGTAAAAATCGATTCATACGCACTCTGGACCATCCGTTTTATAACATGTTGAATAAACGCCATCTCCTTATACGAAAACGCCTCTGACGAGGTAAGCGGTATACCCAACGTAGCAGGCCAGGAGCGCTGCCCCTTCGAACCGGTTAATATGGCCTGGACCGCGAAAGCCATAGCCGACGGCGAACAGAGAGACCGTCAAGAGAGCCATGACCAGTATGTCCCGCCCTAAAACCTCTGGCCCCACCTTCATCGGATGAATCGCTCCGGCGATGCCGACCACCGCCAGCGTGTTGAACAGGTTGGAACCCAACACGTTGCCAAGAGCGAGATCGTGCTCTCCCTTTCGGGCGGCAATGATCGAAGAGGCAAGTTCCGGCAGCGACGTGCCGACGGCAACGACGGTCAGTCCGATGATCAGATCGCTGACGCCGAAACCGTGCGCGATCTCCACAGCCCCCCAGACGAGGAGACGGGAACTGACGATCAGAAGCACCAGACCGACCACCAACCAGAAGGTGGCCCTGCGGATCGGCATGGCACGCACGGCCATCTCCTGTTCGATCTCTCTGCCAAGCGGATCGGCTTTTTTCCGCGTCCCCAGCCGGATGGTCCACGCCATCAATCCGCAGAACACCCCCAACAGAATGAAAGCGTCGAACCGGGAAATCTCCCCATCCCAGATCTGCCAGGCTGCCAGCGCCGTCATGACGGTGAGAATGGGCAACTCCTTACGCAGCACCTGCGAATGGACGGCAATGGGACTGATCAACGCAGTGACGCCAAGGATCAAGGCGATATTGGTAATGTTGGAACCGTAAGCGTTTCCCAGCGCAATCCCCGGATTCCCCTGTAAAGCGGCCAGCGCCGAGACGACCATCTCCGGTGCGGATGTTCCGAAGCCAACGATCACCATACCGATCAAAAGGGACGGCATGCCGAAATGGCTTGCGATGGAAGCGGAACCTTCTACAAAACGATCCGCGCTCCAGACAAGCAGTGCAAGACCAAAAGCAATGGCCAGAAATGAAGTAATCATGCGGCTCGTAATTTTTCAAAACGGTTGGTCAACGTCGCGATCTCCAGTAGAAAAAGTCTTTAAGAAGGCAGCCCAATAAGCCGTGGCTATTTGCGTTTGCCGATGGCGCGCCATCCCCCGATGGGAGAGTAGACGGGTTTCAAAACTTTGCTCATGTCGCGCGCCTGCTCGATGACGTAAAACAGCTTCGGATCAAAGTGCTGTACTTCGGGTAATATCCACTTCAAGTCTCTGCGCCGGCAGGCGATATAGAGCTCATGAACAGGCCCCTTCATGCCTTCGCCCTGAAATATGGTAACCGGCTGACCTTTCTCCCTCAAATGGGTGGCGATTTCCAATCCTGCCGTTCGTGTAATAACCCTGAGAATTGTGGATCCAAAGGCCAGGATACGCTCCACCTTTATTCCCACCACATTGCCGGTGGCGTAGCCGAAGGCATAGAAGACTACCAGCAGCGGCTCATCTTTGATCTGGTTGATCACGGTGCCGGCCACGGTTACCCATATCGTAATTTCGAAGATGGCCAGGAAGAAGGCGAGAACCGTTCTTCCTTGTACCGTCACGATGGTTCGCACCGTTCCGATGGCGACATCAAAAATACGGGCAATAAAGACGAGCCCCCCTGTCAGTAGGACGTTTGTTTCAAACATGCTTTCTATATGCACCTCAATGATATTAAAAAAAATCGTGCGACGGGCCACACGCACTGTGATAAGGTTCAGGCAAATATTCAAACAGCTGTAAGAATCCATTCGGCTATATCTGAAATTCCACAACCGAACGGATGCGACATCATAATCATTCGACGCCAAAGAGTTCAAGTTAAACCCGGGGAGACTTGAAAATTTACAGCAACCCGGTTTAGTATGATGAACAATTTCATTGGTCTTAGAAAGCCGAACGGTAGAGATGATCGCAAGGGGCGAAGAAAAAAGGTGATAAAGAAGGTCAGTATCATATTGCTGGTCGGCATGCTGATGGTCATTAGCTCCGCGCCTGCATTCGCAACTGAAAAACAGGTTGTTGGCTGGGTGGAAATTGCCGCCATTTATCCCGGCAATCTGAAACTAAAAGCCAAACTGGACACGGGCGCCAGAAACTCTTCCTTGAACGTAAAAAAACTTGAGTACTTCAAGCGAGACGATCAGACCTGGGTGAAATTTGAAATACGCAATTTCAAAGACCGTATGGAACACTATGAGGCGAAGGTCGTTAGAACTGCACAAATCAAGCGGCTCGGCCAAAAACCTGACACCCGCCAGGTTATTACGCTTGGGATATGCGTTGGAAACACGTACAAGGAAGTCGAGGTAAACCTGACAGACAGAACCGGTTTCAACTACCAAATGCTGATCGGTCGAAGCTTTCTTAAAGGATCATTCATTGTCGACCCTGAAGCGAGCTTCGTCAGCCAACCCGAATGCACGCGCCTTGATGAAAAATGAATAAAAGGCACCTGTATATACTGGCAGGTTGCCTGACAACCATAGGCCTTGCACTTTTCGTCTACAAAATCGTGGTGTTGGATTTACCCCTGATTCCCGGTGCGCGCTCCTCCATGTGGACGGTCGAAGCTCATTTCACATTTAACGCCACAGGAAAACCAATCAAGGCAGTGCTACAGGTGCCGCGCACGTCCGACCGTTATACGATCGTTAATGAAAATTTTATTGCCCACGGCTACGGGGTAGCCGTTTCCGCTGAAAAAGAGAGACGGAAAGCGACTTGGGCGATCCGAAAGGCCAAAGGCAAACAAAGCCTATATTATAAAGCGTCGGTGGTGCGTGTCGATCGGGATCTGTCTGCTATCAAGCCTTTGGAAGATATGGCGATTGAACCGAAATTCGACGGCGCTTCACTTGAAGCGGCCCGTGCGATTTTGACAGAGATTCGCGAAACGTCGGCCGACACCGAGAGCTTCATTGTCGGTCTGTTCCGTCGGTTGAACATGTCACCGGCAGACAATAATGTGGCCCTGCTAGTGGGTAAACACGCAACTGTTCAGAAAAAAATTGAGACAGTCGTTCAACTGCTGACCATGGAAGGAATCCAGATCAGGGCCGTACACGGCATGCGCTTGGAGGACCAGCGGCGCAATGCCGACATCATTCACTGGATCGAAGCATACGAAAAAGGGCGGTGGATCCCCTATGATCTTGCCTCGGAGACGATCGGCATTCCTGAAAATTACCTGGCCTGGTGGCATGGTGAAGAGCCGTTGATTCAGGCCTTGGGGGCAAAAGATGCGCGGATCACCCTGTCGGTTGTTCGAAGTGAAGAGGCCGCCCTGCAGATGGCCGTTGAAAAAGGCGTAACAAAAGAGCCCTTTCTCCTGGATTTTTCGTTGTTGAGATTGCCTGCCCAGACCCAGGCTGTCTATCGCGTCGTGCTTCTGGTCCCTTTCGGTGTGCTGTTTCTGGTCATTCTTCGAAACGTCGTCGGCCTCCGCACCTTCGGCACCTTCATGCCGGTATTGATCGCTTTGGCCTTCCGGGAAACTCAGCTCCTCTGGGGCATATTTCTGTTCACCTTTCTGGCCGGCGCGGGTCTCCTGATACGCCTCTATTTAGAACACCTGAAGCTACTGGTCGTCCCGCGCTTGGCGGCCATCTTAATTGTCGTCATTGGAATGATGGCTTTTCTCAGCGTATTGAGCAATCAACTCGGATTGCAACGGGGGCTTTCAGTCGCTCTATTTCCAATGGTCGTCCTCTCCATGACCATTGAGCGAATGTCCATTGTCTGGGATGAACTGGGGGCTTTCGAAACCATCAAACAGGCCCTCGGCTCCATGCTTGCGGCGATCATATGCTACCTGATCATGAGCGTCGCATACATCGAACACTTGGCCTTCGTATTTCCCGAGACACTGATGATTTTGCTGGCGGCGACGCTGCTTTTGGGCCGATATTCCGGCATGCGGCTGATGGAGCTTCACCGGTTCAAGGTACTGACCGAGATCGACAAAGATGTTTAGACTGAGAAAAAAACTGACCGCCATAGGCGTATTGGGGCTCAATCGACGAAACACCGAATATACCCTGCGATACAACCAACGACGGCTCTATCCTCTGGTGGATGACAAGCTTCAGACCAAAAAAATCGCCCTTGACGGAGGCATCGCAGTTCCAGCGCTGTACGGTACATTGGAGACAGAGTATCAGGCCAGGCATATCGGATCCTTGCTCGAACCATATGCCGATTTTGCAATCAAACCTGCCAGGGGGTCGGGCGGCGAAGGGATTCTGGTCATCACCGGACGATCGAAACAGCTCTATCGAAAGGCGGACGGCACCTTGCTGCCGCCCGAGGAGATCAATTATCACCTGTTCAATATCATCAGTGGGATGTACAGTCTTGGCGGCCAACCTGATAAAGTGCTGATCGAATACCGTGTCCAATTCGACCCCATTTTTGAGAACATCAGTTTTCAGGGCGTCCCAGACATCAGGGTCGTCGTCTTCCTTGGTGTCCCGGTCATGTCCATGGTTCGCTTGCCCACTCGCATGTCCGGGGGGAAAGCCAATTTGCATCAGGGGGCCATCGGAGCCGGCATCGATATCGGAAACGGCACGACCCTCACTGCTGTCTGGCAAAACCGGATTGTCACTGAACATCCGGACACCGGCAACCCGGTAACGGGTGTGCAGATTCCCAACTGGGACAATCTGCTGAGGATCGCGTCCAGATGCTCGGATCTGATCGGTCTGGGATATATCGGCGTGGACCTTGTGATGGACAGGGACAAAGGCCCCTTAATGTTGGAACTGAATGCACGTCCGGGGCTCAACATCCAGATCGCCAACCGCACCGGACTGCTGCCGAGGCTCCAGCTTGTAGAAAAACATCACCATGATCTCGCCAGTATCGAGGATCGGCTGTCATTTTCCAAAGCGCAGTTCAAGGTCGGAAGCTGAGGGGCTCGATAAGGATTCGGTATAGCCCCCGCCCAGTGTACGGTAGTGGAAGATTGCGGTTACAGCAGTGACTATCTTAAGTATCCTTCGTGCCTATAATATAGCTGTTATCAGAGCAAACAAAAATTCCAAAGCACAGTCCAACCGCTTTGTTTTGCAGAATCACTTAAAAAACGTACAATCTTATATTTATTTTTCTTCTTATCCGTGTCTATAGAATTCTGCATCGATAATGACCGTCGACCGTCTTTCTACAACAAACGAAGTTATGATTTAAAAGGATAGAACCAAGGCGTCTCTGGGTAGTGAATAAAAACGGCATCATAGCAACCAGCATGGCAGTCCTTCGTTACCGATTCTTTATTCCTTGGGCATTGATCAAACTGCTCTTCAGGTTTTCTCCGACCATAATGTTGTTATCAAGACAGAAGCTTGAATCCCAAATTAACAGATAATTGATATTATGGAAAAAATTAGCTTTCTCATCATTTTTAGACAACTGTTCAGCTTGCGAGCGGCAGTGGACATCGTTTTGATTGCTGCCGGCATTTTTATGCTTTACCAGATACTGCTGCGATCGGGCGCCTGGAAAATCGTGACCGGCATCATTTTGGCCATCGTCTTTTTCTTTTTGGCCAGCTTGCTAAACCTGCGCGGCATCGAATGGATATACAGCAACCTAAGCCCTGTGGCGGTGATCGCCCTGATCGTCATTTTCCAACCTGAACTGCGGAAATTCCTGGAACGGGCCGCCTCCATGCGGCGCGTGGAAAAGGCGCAAGCCGGCGATGAATTGGTGGGGATCATTTCCGAATCCCTGCTGAATCTGTCGAACCTGCGCCAGGGGGCGATAGTTGTTCTGCCTGGCAAGGAGCCTGTGGAAGGCTGGGTGTCCGGCGGATTTATATTGGATGCTGCGCCGAGCTTTCCCTTGATGATGAGTATTTTCGACCCGCACTCCCCGGGACATGACGGAGCGTTGGTCATCGACAAGGGCCGTTTTACGATTCTGGGGGGGCGTTTGCCCATTTCCCAGACCCAGAAGCTGCCGGCTGAACTGGGCACGCGCCATCATTCTGCCATGGGCCTGGCTGAGCAGTCCGATGCGCTGGTCTTGGTCGTTTCCGAAGAGCGTGGAACGATCTCGATATTTCAGGATGGCGAGTATCAAAAATTAATCAAGAAAGAAGATATTGCAAACGCAATCCGGCGTCATTGGGAAAAAACGGCCGCGTTTCCGATGGAGCTCAACAAACGCAATATGGAGTGGCCGGTCTTATCGAAGATGATCGTCAGTATCGTACTATCCATCGTATTCTGGATTACACTTACGGTATCCGAAGGAAAGCTCATAGAAGGGTTTGCCACGGTACCGGTGGAGTTCATCGGCGTACCGCCCAATCTTGTCCTCGTAAGTGATAAGGAAAAGCAGATCCGCGTCCATATGGCCGGCACCAAGTCCGCAATTGACAGCGTATCAGCCTCCATGCTGTCCGTAAAAATAGATCTTTCCAAAGCAGGTGCAGGCAAACAAACGTTTTTGATAACCGACGAGAGCATCGCCCTGCCGAAGGATGTGCAGTTAGTTGATATTTCACCGTCTAGCCTCGAGATCAATATGGCGGCCGTATCGGTACGCGAGGTAGAAATAAAACCTCAATTGGTAGGCACGCTTCGAGGCAAACTGAAGTTGCTGTCCGTCGATATAAAACCCAGTAAGGTCAAGGCACTGGCTCCGAATGAACAGGCAGTGGATGAAATGATGGATGTCACAACCACACCTATTTATCTGGATAACGTGACACAAAACACAATGTTTTATTGTAAAATAATCGCCCCACCATCGATCCAGCCGCTGGACAAACGCTGGCCGGACGTGGTCGTGCGTCTCTTTGTTTCAGAAACAGGCGGTAAATAAAAGTACCCGGTTCTCTATGAAGATAAAATGAGAAGGCTGATCTCCAACGAGCTGTGGTAAAATCACGCTCAAACAAGAATACGCAGTCACCCTAAGGGCTGCATAAACCAAGGAGATCAGCCATGGAAAACGCTATCACAATTGGTGTGGATTTGGGAGACAAGGAAGCAAGTGATAGACCATAACCCCGGCACTGGCGGCAACCGGCGACCCGACGGCCTTTCTGGTGGCGGTCGCCGCAATTTTGCAGCTGTCGTCGAGGATACGATGGGGAGTGTTGGACTTCCGGTTTTTCAACCCGCCAATAGCTCCATACCGCCACGCACCAGTTGCTGCGAGAACTTCTCCAACAGTTTTGATTTTAGATTCCAGCAATGCCAATACAGTTCCACCGGGACACTATAACCCGGCGCCAGATCAACCAGTTTACCCTTGCGAACATAAGGTTGGCTCTGCTGCAATGGCAACATGCCGTAGCCAAGCCCCAAAACGATGGCATCGGCAAATTTCTCAGACGATGGGATATAGCTGGCCGGGATTGGAGCGGGCACCTCTCCAAGGGCTCGGAGGAAAAGCTTTTGATGCAATTCATCCTTACGGTTGAAAATGATTGCAGGTGCATTGCAAGCGTCTGCCACCGCAAGCCCATCAGGAAACCATCGGCGGGCAAATTCAGGTGCAGCGTACATCTGGTAATTCATGCGTCCGATAACATCGATTCGACACCCTTGAATCGGTTTTTCCTGGGTACTGATACACCCTATAACTTCACCATCCTTCAACAGTCGATGCGTCTGCTCTTGATCCTCGGTTCGAATGTCGAGCAATACCCGCTTTTCTATTAAAAAGGGATGGACGGCCTCCAGAAGCCATGTGGCGAGACTGTCTGCGTTGATTCCCACTGCAAGCGAAGTAAACCTCTTGCTGCCGACGTTACCGGTCTCATTTAGCAGATCGTCTTCCAAGCGCTTGACTTGCTGGTAATGTTTCAACAACTTGCGGCCCGGTGGCGTTGCCAGGGGAGGCGTGGTTCTGGACAACAAGATCTGCCCCATTTGCTCTTCGAGCAATTTGACCCGCTGGGAAACTGCCGATTGTGTGATGTTAAGTGTTCCGGCAGCTTTTTCGAAGCCACCTTCCCGGACGACCATTGCCAGGGCTTGGATGAGCTTATAATCAAACATGGCCAATTATTAGCAAAACTTATGTATACTTAAAACATTTAATTTTACTTTTAATCCTGCATGAACTACCTCCACCATGTTTGTGACCATATCAGATCAAAAGGAAAATAATGATGTTAACACCGTTTATCCATGGTTTCGGCACAGGTGGGGGACTGATCGTTGCGATTGGGGCACAGAACGCCTTTGTATTAACACAGGGTGTACGCGGAAATTACCATGTGACCATCGCATTGATTTGCATTCTATGTGATGCCGTCTTCATCACGGCCGGGGTTGCCGGTTTCGGGGCGGCTGTCGCCTCCAATCCAGCTCTTTCGCAATGGGTGGCGTGGGGAGGCGCAGGATTTCTACTTTTCTATGGATGGGGATCGCTTCGTTCTGCCATACGAGGGGGCACGCTTGGCACGAGCGACCCATCCGCAAAATCCTTGAGAAGCGTCATTATGACTACCTTTGCGGTTACATTGCTAAATCCGCACTTTTATCTCGACACGGTTGTTCTTTTAGGCGGCGTGAGCAGTCAATTCTCCGGAGAAAACCGTTTGCTGTTTTGGGCCGGGGCGGTTTGCGCTTCGACCATATGGTTTATCTCTTTGAGTCTTGGGGGACGGGTACTCGCCCCCTTGTTCACGAGAAAGTTATCTTGGCGAATTCTCGATAGCCTTGTGTGTGCCACAATGTTGACGATAGCCGTCTCTCTGATCGTGCATGGAATCTCCATCTGAGTAAATCCGACCCTTATCGTAGCCCCTATTCCCATTATTGCTTAACGACGATGCAATGACCCAAAGGCAGCTTGGCGAACGGCTATATCTCGAAAAGTCCAGTGTGAGTCGTCTTGTAAACGGACTTGAGCGGCGTGGCTGGGTTGTGCGTGCGAAGTTCTCTGGCGACAACAGGCACAAAATAGTTTCGGCAACGCCAAAGGCGCTGGAAACGGCAGAGCAATGCGCAGTCATCGCGAGGGCCATCCTTAAGAAGGCACAACTCGGAATGACCGAAGATGAACAGTTGCTCTGTAGATCGTTTCTGGCTAGAATAATAGAGAACCTTGGATAGCTCGTGATATGAAACTAAGATTATACGATATAGTAGTATGCACAACACAATGAATGCAAATTTATGGCATATGTAATAATATCGTTCTCGCTTGTATTTCGTTCCGCGGCTGTCCGGCGTTTGCCAGGTGCTGTCACATCTATACGCCACAGGACGCCAGGGTATTAACCCGGCAATTAATTACCTTAGCAATCGTCATTCCGGCGCAGGCCGGAATGACAAGGGTTGGCCTATTTAATTGCCGGGTTAATAAAATAATGTGCGACTCCGACTGTCTCACCTAAAAAGGAGGAAAAATACCATGACCGTGAAATCCATACTCGAAGACACTGATAAATTCCTGAAAAACCTCGGTTTGAACGAAGAGCCATTCGGCGTGTACTACGATAACACCAAACCGGATAACGCATTCGGCCCAAAGCCCGGACCACCTATTTCGCGCGAGCTGGAAGACCAGGGGAAGGTAGATTACCAAGAGATGTTTAAACATTTTTCCTGCGTCATGGGCAACATCTGGCTGGCCAGAAAAAAGCGCCGTGCCGCTTATATTTCTATGGAAGAGTATGGATGCCCGGGAGGCGTCTTCTACTGTTCCATGATGAAACCCAACCTCAGGTTCATAGAGCACTATGTGACCACGGGCTTTAGTGGCACGCCCGTACATGGCGAGCGATATCTGCCCTCGCCCGAGGCCATGCGGACATTTCTTGACAAAGTCAACCCCCGTAAAGCGCCAGCCAAATACTGTATCTTTAAACCGCTCTCTTTGTTTGCCGACAGCGAGGTGCCGGAGTTCGTCATCTTCTTCGCACGGCCCGAAGTGTTAACCGGTCTTTTCGTCCAAACAACGTTCACCACGGGTGATGTGGATAGCGTCGCCTCCCCCTTCGGGGCAGGATGCACCAGCATCATTGCCTGGCCACTCTACTATAAAGAACAGGGGATAGAAAAGGCGGTAATTGGCGGTTTTGACCCTTCGGCCAGGAAGTATATGAAAACCGATGAATTGACCTTTACGGTCCCTTTGTCTCTGTATCAGAAAATGTTGGCGGCCTTGCCGGAATCCATGTTCAACGTGGATGGAGATTGGGCAACCGTTCGAAAAAAAGTAAACCGCAGCGCGAAGGCTTGGGGAGAAAGCAATTAAATAGGCCAACCCTTGTCATCCCGGACTTGATCCGGGATCCAGTAAGCACCTGGATTCCGGCTTTCTCCGGAATGACATTTACTGGGGTTTTCAGTTGCCGGGTTAATAATACAACCAGGCTTTACAGAAATCCTATGTTGTTGTTGAAATCCTGGGTGACGTGGATATTATGCATCAAACAAGGATGAATACCAGATGAACGATATAGCACACCACAACGCAATCCCATCCCTCAACGGATGGCTGCTGCACTTGGCGGATGGGCTGATGCATCGGATCTATGGCGCCCGCAAGCGATCGATTTACCGCAAGCTACCGGGCACCGTGGTAGAGATCGGCCCTGGTGCGGGTGCCAATTTCCGCTATTACAAGCGGGGGACGCGCGTGATCGCCGTGGAACCCAATGTGTCGATGCATCCCCGGTTGAGGAAAAAGGCGAGGCGCAGGGGGTTGGATCTGGTCATCAAGTCGGTCCGGGGCGAACAGATCGATCTGCCGGACCGAAGCGTTTCGGCAGTGGTCGGCACCCTGGTTCTCTGCACCGTGGATGATCCAGGCACGGTGGTTTCCGAGATCTACCGTATTCTCAAGCCCTCGGGACGCTACCTTTTTCTCGAACATGTGGCCGCTATGCCTCGCACGCGGCTGCGCAGCCTACAAGAGAAGCTGCAACTTGTCTGGCGTCGCTTGGCCGATGGGTGCCGGTTGAACCGCGAGAGCCATCTGGTCATTGCAACGGCCGGTTTTGCAGAAGTCAATATGGATTGCTTTACGCTGCGTTCCCAGTGGCTGCCGTTTGCGCCGCACATCTTCGGCGTGGCCGTCAAATAGGAGGAAGAATGACTGCGATGAGATTTTGCCTGTCTTGGTCGGCCACGGCCGCCCTGGCCCTCTTTTTACTTCTATATAGCTGTGCCGTACCACAGAAGATGTGGCCGCAAAAGGATATGGCTGCATCCGAGATCGCCGGAGCAGCGAATGCACCCACTGTCCTCCTGGCTGCGCGGAGCAGCGAATTTAAGGTGGCCCTGGTGGAGCGGCTCGGATCCATGATGGCCGCGGAGAACATTCGCCTGAAGATCGTGGGAGTCGAGGACTTGAAAACGGTCAATGGCGAGCAATACGATGCCGTCCTGGTGATCAGCACATGCCTTGCATGGGGTTTCGACGAAGAGGTGCGATCCTTTATTGAACGCCATCCGAACCACGACAACATGATCTTCTTTACCACATCGGCGGCCGGCGACTGGATGCCGGACAAGGAAGAGCTCAGCTACGATGCCATCTCTTCGGCATCCGAGCTGTCCGATGTGGAGAGCGCGGCCAGAAACATCATGTCCAGCGTCCATTCGGCAGTGAGACGTTCCTATCCCTGATGAATGGTCATGACGTTTGTCACAGCATCACCCCGGTGCAGGCCAGGGTCCAGTCTTTCCAAGGGGTTCTGAATGCCTGATCGAGTCCGGCATGGCGCGTAAAAACCTTTTTGGAGTTCATAAAAACCAGCTAATCCTTTAGCTGGTCGAACTTGCAGCTCAGGGTGAGAGCCTCGCCGTCGAAGGTGGTCTTCACTTTGTAGGGAAGGGATTTGAAGAGCCGTATCATTGCCTGGTTGTGTGCGGCCGTGTAGGCCACCAGGCCGGAGATCCCGTTCTCCCTGGCTGCGTGCGCAATTTTCTTTAAGAAGAGTTTGCCGAGCCCTTTGCCTTGGAACTCCTTGCTTATCGTAAAAGCCACTTCGGCCATATTACTCTCAAGGAGCAGAAGATACTCGGCGACGGCCACCACCTTGTCGAAGCCCGACTCGCCGACGACCCCGATGAGGGTCATGTCCTTGATATAGTCGATCTGTGACTTGGTCTCCACCTCCCACCGCTCGAAGCTGGTCTTTTCGTGAAAGAAGCGCAGGAAGATATCGTCCTTGTCCAGTTGGTAGTAATGCTCCTGGATGCGGCGCTCGTCCACCGGTTTGGCCGGGCGGATGGTGATCGTCTCTCCTGCCACCACGATCTTGTCTTCCAAAAGGACCGGATAGACCGCTTTGGCCGCTTCTCCCAGTGTGCGTTCTGGGCCGACCAGCCCCGCCTCCTTGGCCGCCCCGAACAGCTCGTCGCGGAAGTCGGGATGTGCGATGCTGATCATGGCAATCACCCGCTCCTGCAGGCTCTTGCCGAAGAGGTTGACCACGCCGTACTCAGTGGCCACGTACTGGACATCGCCACGGGTCACGACCACCGCATCGTTCTGCATCGAGGGGATGATCCGGCTCTTCTTACCGTCCGCCGTCCTTGACCGCAGCATCAGGATCGATTTCCCGCCCGGGCTTCGACGCGCACCGCGCACAAAATCGCCGATGCCGCTGACACCGGCGTAGAGTGTTTGCGCCACCGCTTCGGAAGAGACTTGGCCGGTCAAATCGATGGCATTGGCGACGTTCAGGGAGACCATGCGATTGTGCCGGCTGATAACGTAGGGATCGTTGACGTAATCCGAAGGATGAAACTCGATGGCCGGATTGTCGTGCAGAAATTCGTACAGCTCTGTGGAACCCAATGCCGCCGATGCGACCAGTTTACCCTCGTTGAAGCCCTTCATGCGGTTGGTGATCACCCCGATGGCATAAAGGTGCATGATGTCGTTGGTCAAATATTGAGAGTGAAACCCCAGATCGTTTTTCTGGGAGAGGGCCTGTACAGTCGCCTGGGAGTTGGCGTCCAATCCCACCTGCAGTGTAGATCCATCTTCGATCAGTCGCGAAATATGGCGGCCGATCCACGTTGCGATCTCCGATCGCGGCGCTGTCTCGATGGTCAGCAGTTCCTCATCGTGTTCGACAATGCAGTCCACATCATTGACGTGAATAAAACTGCGGCCCATGACGCGCGGCATGCGCGGGTTGACCTGGGCTATGACCGTATGGGCCGAAGAGGCGGCCGCCTGGGTCACATCCACGGAAATGCCCAGGCTCATCCAGCCAAAGTCGTCCGGCGGCGAAACCTGGATGAGCGCCACATCGATGGGCAGTTTACGGCTTTTGAACAGCCTGGGAACATCGGAGATGTTCATGGGGGTGACGAAGCGCAGATTGCGGGCGAAATGTTCCGAACGTGCAGACCCCAGATAGATCTGTCGAATGCTGAAGTTGGTATCGTAGGTCTTGTTGGCGATCTCGGTCAGGGGGGCGCTCTCATGGGACATCATGCGAATGATCTCCAGGCCGGTGAATTTATGGGCCTGCTCTGCCAGCGCGCTGACCAACACCTGCGGCTCCCCACAGGCCGATCCGATGAAGACCCGCTGCCCGGAGTGGATCCGTTGAATGGCCTGCGGTGCACTCTGCCGCTTTTCAAGATAGTTATCCGCCCAATAAAGCGACTTGGCCATGACATGTCTCCCTGTGTGTAATGCTAGGCGTTCTTTTATCCCATCGTGATTTGGATCATTCCGGCGCCACCTTTTCAAGAATGAATCGGCAATCCGCCACGGTGGCGCCTTGTCCCTCAGGATGCACCAACAGCGGGTTGATGTCCAGCTCTTTGATCTCCGGGTTGTCCCACACCAGATCGGACAGGGAGACCAGCATCTTCTCCACAGCAGCCTGGTCGGCCTTGGGATTGCCGCGGAACCCGTTCAGGAGGACAAACCCCTTGATCCCGCGCACCATCGATCGTGCGCTGTTGCGGTTCATGGGCGCCAAACGGAAGGTGACGTCCTTGAACACCTCGACCATCACACCGCCCGACCCGAACATCAACAGGTGGCCGAACTTGTCGTAGCGGTTGGCCCCCAGGATCACCTCCTGACCTTTGGGCGCCATCTTCTGCACCAGCACGCCGTCAATGACCGCCTTGGGATCATAGGCCTCGGCAGCGGCCACAATTTCGCCAAACGCCAGCTCCACCGCTCCGGCATCGGCCAAATTGACCTTCACCCCGCCGGCATCCGACTTGTGGACGATCTGATCGGAAACGATCTTCAACACCACGGGATATCCCATGCCGTCCGCCTCTTTGACGGCGTCGGCTGCCGTTTTGGCCAGGACGGTGGGCAGAACGTTAAAACCGTATGCATTCAACAGATGAACGCCGGCCAGCTCGCCAAGATAGGTTTTGCCGGCCGCCAGGCTCGCTTCGATGATCTCCCGAGCGGTAGCCTTGTCGTGGTTGAATTTGTAGGGGGCCAACTCCTGGCGGTTGAGCCATTTGGAGTAGCGATAGATGGCACCGAAGGTCTTGGCGGTCTGCTCGGGAAAGGAGTAGACCGGCACACCGTTCTCCTGTAAATACTTTACGCCGGCGGAGACGTCTATGATCCCCATGAAGCAGCACAAAATCGGTTTGTGGGAGCGCTTGGCAATGCGGACGATGGCCTCGGCCGTGCCGATGGCATTGGTCATGGATTGGGGCGTCAAAATCACCAGGGCGCCGTCGACCCCTTCGTCTCGGATCACGGCATTGAGAGCGCTCTCGTACCGGTCCTGGGCGGCATCACCGATGATATCCACCGGGTTGTGCACATTGGCGGTGGCCGGCAGGTGGCTCTTGAGCGATTCGATGGTGTCTTCATGGAACCTGGCCAGCTCGAGGCCAGACACCACGGTCATGTCGGTGGCCACGATACCGGGGCCGCCAGCGTTGGTGACGATGGCCACCCGGTTGCCATTGGGTACTTTGCGACGCATCTTGCCCATGGCGTTTTCGTTCTTGTAGGCGAAGGCGATGGCGAAATCGAACAGCTCGTCGATCCCCTCCACCCGGATAATTCCCGACTGTTCGAAGATGGCATCGTACACTGCTTCGGAGCCTGCCAGGGAGCCGGTGTGTGAAGCGGCCGCCTGGGCGCCGGCACTGGTGCGCCCCGACTTGATGACCAGAATCGGTTTGGGACGGTCCCCGCCGGTGATCTCCTTGGCAATCTTGATGAACTCCTGCCCTCGATGGAGCTCCTCCAGATAGATCATGATCACTTCCGTGTCCGGATCGTTGCGGAAATACTTGAGCAGGTCCACCTCGTCTACGTCGGCCTTGTTGCCGATGGATATAAATTTAGAAAAACCGAAATCGCGGTCGGCGGCGAAATCGAGAACGGCCGTGCACAACGCGCCGCTTTGGGAGATGAACGACACGTTTCCCGCCTTGGGCATTCGGGCGGAGAAACTGGCGTTGAGCCTTACATTGTCCAGTGGGTTGATCACCCCCAGGCAGTTGGGGCCGACCACACGCACGTTGTGTTCACGGCACATCTTCACGATCTGTTTCTCGATCTCCAGCCCCTCACCGCCGACCTCTTTGAATCCGGCCGAAACGATCACAATGCCTTTGACCCCTTTGTCGATGGCCTCCTGGATGGCGCCGATGGCCAGTTTGGGAGGTAGGATGATCATGGCAAGGTCGAGCGGATAGGGAATATCGCTGATGCTCGGATAGGCCCGCACCGAGGAGACGGATTCGGCGCTGGGATTGACCGGGTAGAGGACGCCGCGGTAGCCGCCTTTTAAAATGTTGACAAAAATATCATGCCCCACCTTTCCCGGAGTTGTCGAAGCACCCACTACAGCCACGGATTGTGGTGAAAATATGGCATCTAAATCGATCATGGTTGACCTTTCTAAATAACAAAAGTTTATATTTAAAGTTAAATTATTATGTTAAAACAGTATGAAAGCAGGAAAGTGGAAAGCATGAAAGTTAAGTGATTTTGTCATTATACCCGAGATTAGCACGGCGATTCATCAGGTGAACATTCGTCATCCCGGGATCGATCCGGCATCCGGCGACCACATGGTCGGCACTAAAATTTCAACCTGTTAGCGAACCACGCACATGGTATCGGCCAAATAGAAATAGGCAGAATTCCTCAACTTTCATACTTTCTTACTTTTATACTTTCCACTTTCTTACTTTGATACTTAATTCTTTGACCGTCTATTAACTATCGGCTCTCTTTCCTTCCCGGATTAGCGCTGCAGGCTACAGGAGCCCGTTAAAAAAATCGTTCCCTTTGTCATCGACGAGGATGAAAGCCGGGAAATCCTTGACCGTAATCTTATAGATCGCCTCCATGCCAAGTTCCGGGAACTCAATCAGCTCCATGTGGGTGATGCACTCCTTGCCCAGACGTGCCGCCGGCCCCCCGATGGATCCCAGATAGAAGCCGCCGAACTTCTGGCACGCATCGGTCACCACCTGGGAGCGGTTGCCCTTGGCCAACATCACCATGGAGGCACCTTGGGCCTGAAACAGCGGGACATAGGGATCCATGCGACCCGCCGTGGTGGGGCCGAAGGAGCCCGAGGCGTAACCGTCAGGCGTTTTGGCCGGCCCCGCATAGTAGACGATGTGGTCCTTTAAGTATTGGGGCAGCCCCTGGCCGCTGTCCATGCGCTCTTTGAGTTTGGCGTGGGCGATGTCGCGCGCCACGATCAGGGAGCCGCTCAACAGCAGGCGGGTGGCCACCGGGTACTGGCTGAGGATCGACCGGATGGTGTCCATGGGCTGGTTCAGATCGAGGCGGACGGCCTCTCCGCCATCCTCTACGGCTTCCGGCAGAAAGCGGGCCGGATCGGTCTCCAATTGCTCGAGGAAGATGCCCTCGGCCGTGATCTTGGCCTTGATGTTGCGGTCGGCGCTGCAGCTGACGCCAATGCCGATGGGACAGGAGGCACCGTGGCGGGGCAGGCGGATGACGCGCACGTCGAGGCAGAAATACTTCCCACCGAATTGGGCACCGATGCCCAACTGCCGGGAGCGCTCGAGCAGTTCCGCTTCAACGGCCGTATCGCGAAAGGCGTGGCCGCTGTCACTGCCCTGGGTTGGCAGGTAATCCAGGTACTTGGCCGAGGCCAGCTTGACGCTCTTCAAATTGAGCTCCGCCGAAGTGCCCCCAATGACCACGGCCAGATGGTATGGCGGGCAGGCGGCGGTGCCCAGGCTCTTCATCTTTTCAACCAGATAGGAGATCAGCGTATCGGGTGACAGCACCGCCTTGGTCTCCTGGTACAGATAGGTCTTGTTGGCCGAGCCGCCCCCCTTGGCCAACATCAGAAAAGAGTAAGCGTCGCCATCAACGGCGTACAGCTCGATCTGGGCGGGTAGATTACAACCGGTGTTCTTCTCGGCATACATGGTCAACGGTGCATTCTGGGAATAGCGCAGATTACAGCGTGTATAGGCATTGTAAACGCCTTCGGAGAGGGCCGCTTCGTCCTGCCCACCGGTCCACACCCGCTGCCCCTTCTTGCCGATAATAATGGCCGTGCCTGTATCCTGGCACATGGGGAACTCCCCCTCGGCGGAGATCACCGCATTCTTGAGCATCTCCAAGGCCACAAAGCGGTCGTTGGCCGAACTATGGGCGTCCTCCAGAACCTGTGACAATTGCGTCAGGTGGCCGGGTCGGTAGTAGTGCGACACATCCGTGAAGGCCTGTTCGGCCAACAGGGTCAACCCTTGCGGCGCCACCTTCAGAATCTGACCACCTTCAAACGGCACTTGGGCAACATGATCGCCGGTCAGGCGGCGATAGGGTGTAGCATCCTCTGCCAACGGAAACATGGGCTGGTAGGCAAACGGCGTCATCTCTCTGCTCCTCCGGCGTCTTCACGCGCCTGGCGAATCGACGTACCGCATCCCCAGGCCGCAGTTCATAAAGAAGCGTTAATTTAGTGGCATTCGCCAAAGGAAGTCAAGACGATTGGTGACGGCCGGCCGGTGGCGTTGCTGATCCTCCAGTCGCAAAAAAAGGGTCTGCCAGAACGCGGTTTTAAAAAAGCGTCGGACGGCAGCTCTCAACTTGGTAACGATGGCCGTCGGTGGTGATCTCGATAGCGCCGCAATGATCGGTACGCCAGAGACGGCAGTTGGAGGTGCGAAACCGTTCGAGCACCTCGTGGTGCGGGAAGTGGAATCGATTGCGCCACCCTGCCGACACAACCGCTTCGCGGGGCTGCACGGCTCGAACCAATGCCGGCGAGCTCGACGTGCGGCTGCCGTGGTGCGGCACCATCAGGATGGTGCTGCGGAGGCGCTCAGCCCCCTGTTCCGTCACCAATTCAGCCTCGGCCGGCCGCTCGATGTCGCCGGTGAAGAGAAAAGAGACGTTACCCCAGGCGACCCTCACCACCAGAGAGTTGTTGTTCTCATCCCGCCAGGAGGGTGCATGTGGGAGCTTTGCAAAATCGCTCGGCGGCCCCAGAATCTCGAAACGGACACCGGCCCGCTGGTTTTGGCGTGGCAGCTCATCAAAGGGCACATGGTATAATTTCCGCCTCTTGATGATCTCCTGCCATTGCCGGTATCCCATGGTGGACGCCTTCTCATGATTGCTCCAAACCTCCCCGACGTCGAAGTGGCTGAGGATGTAAAGCAGACCGTTGAGGTGGTCGCTGTTGGGATGGCTCAAAATGACCAGGTCGACACGCTTGATCTTGTTGCGCCACAGCAGGGGAGCCAGGATGCTACGCCCGACATCGAAGGTAGACGCATCGCTGAACCCGCCGCCGTCTATCAGAACTATATATCCATCCGGCAACTGGAGCAGATTCGCACTGCCCTGGCCCACATCGACCGCCGTCACGATCATCCGATCTTCAGCGAACCGGCGCTGGTGCCAGTAAATGGCATCGATCGTTGCGGCCAGGATCAACATGCCGAGGAGGACCGAACGAAAACGGATGCGCTTCCAGAAAAAGAGAAGCGCCAGCGCAAAGTAAAAGAGCGCCATCTCCGCCAGGGTCGGCGTCACTGCAGTAAAAGCCACCGCCTCGACCCCTGAGAGCCCCTGCACGAACCAGAGCACGGCGCGCAGCCCCCAGGCGGCAACCTGCCACAACATCGCCGCGCCAGCGAGACTCACCGGTGCACACAGTGCCCCGGACAGAGCGGCTGGCAGCACGAGAATGCCGATCAGGGGAACGACGAAGAGGTTGGAGAGCGGCCCCACCCAAGCCACAAGGTTGAAATAGCGCATGACCAGGGGCAGGGTTCCGACCATGGCCAGCAGTGAGACCCATAAGAGCGCAGCCACCTTCGATACCCAGCGTCGCCAGCTCGGCATATCGCCAAGCCGCGACAACTCGGGTACGGCGTTGATGCCGAGCAGTATGGCCCAAACCGCAGTAAATGAGAGTTGAAAGGAGACGCTCAGCAGCGCTGGCGGCGTACAGACGATGATGGTCAGGGCCGCCACGGCAAGCACATTGGGCCAGTTGTAGAGCCGACCCACCCAGAAGCCGGCTATAAAAACGGCCACCATCATCACCGCCCGCTGGGTCGATGGAGAGAAGCCGGATAGAAAACCGTAGGCCAGTACCGGTGCGAAGCCCAATGCGGCGGAACCTCTTAAGACCCACAAACGGTTTAACGCGACGGGTATCCGCACCAGCAACAGACGAAACAGCAGCATGGCAGCCGCCGCTACCATGCCGATATGCAGGCCGGAGATGGCCAGCACATGGCTCACCCCCACCCGGCTGAAGGCCTCCCTCAGTTCCCGGGAGATACCCGAACGATCTCCCAGGGTAAGGGCTTTCATCAGAGCAACCACCTCTGCCGGATGCCGCTGCAACGCCGCTTCCATCATTGCGGCCAACGCACCCCGCAAGTGATCCAGGCGCTGCCGCCAACCCTTCTGACCGGACACCTTCACGCGGATGCGCTCGCCTTGGGCGTAGAGCCGGCAGCGGATACCCTGCAACGCCATGTAACGTTCGTAGTCGAACCCGCCCGGATTGCAGAAATTGCGAACCCCATGCAGGTGGCCGCTGAGCGTTACCACGTCTCCCCGGGAGAGGTGGGGAAACCGCCCCCTGGCCGTTATCTGGATGTCGCCCTTTACCGTCAGGGAAAGATCACCCTGTTGCAGTTGCCGGGCAACAAGTACAAAACGCAGTCGCTGCTGTTTGATCCCCGGCTGATCGCGCACCACACCGGTCACCTGCCACTTGCCCTGATCGACGAACTGCGCGACATGGTGATCCGGCAGCTCACATATGAGCCAGGGTTGGATCGACAAGTATGCGGCGACTACGCAGAAAAGCAGCGGAACAACCAGCATTGGCCGCCTTTTCCAACGGCACCAGGCTGTCAGTGCGGCGAGCAGCACAAAAGCCGCCGCCGCCCGAGAGGATTGCCCCGGATATCGGGCGCCTATAGAGATACCAACGATTACGGCGATGGCGATGGGAATGAAGGGCCGGATAAATTCGGGACGGCAGTTTCTTTTTCGAAAAAGCTCGACCAATTGGATCCTATAAAAACGCTATGGGTAAGTGACTCAACTTTCGGGTTTCGCGACGTCTTCATATGGAGGCGAGTATAGTGGGCGGCCTGCACCTCTTCAGCATTGCGTTTCATTGGCGCTTAGCGTCAGTGGAAGACCAGCACCTCGGACTCGCCGGATTCTGAATCCCGAACGTTGCGTAAGTAATTTGTCTTTCGTCGTCGGGCCGTCGCCGGTTCGGCGGCAGCCAAGCCCGTCATTAGCGAAGATGGGTAAGCAATTGGAGAGAAGCGTTCAACGGGCATTATTTTTCAGGAAAACCGGCAAAATAATAGATAAAAAGCGGGCGCGTGTCAATGCCGCTTTCCCCTGGCGGCGACCACCGCCATCAACCTTGACCTGGTGCATCTTTTCTGGCAGCATGCGGAAAGCATTACGATTTCATAAAGGAAGCGTTTTAGAAGAGAATGAGAGTAGAGCAGATCAAACTCAGCCGGATGAAGACCTTTTGCTACCTCGTCGGAGACGAGGCCAGCGGCAGCGCCGCACTGATCGATCCCGCCTTCGACGTACCCAGCATACTGGAGACGGCAACCAAAGCAGGCTATACGATCACCCATGTCATCAACACCCACCACCATGCCGACCACACGGCCGGCAACCTGGAAATTATCAAAGCCACCGGAGCAAAACTGTGCATCCATAAGAATGATGCGGCGGCCCTGACCAAAATTGCAGGCAAGGCCTTTGCGCGCATGCTGGGAGGCAAGGGATCTCCGCCGCCGGACTTTCAACTGAACGATGGCGATCTCCTGCGCATCGGCGCCATCGAATTGAGGGTATTGCACACCCCCGGCCACACGCCTGGCAGCATTTGCCTCCACACGCCCGGCCATCTCTTCACCGGCGACACCCTCTTTGTGGGCGCCGTCGGCCGAACCGATCTGCCAGGAGGTAACACCAGACAACTCATCACCGCCATCCGAAACCGGCTCTACACACTTCCCGACGCTACCATCGTCTGGCCTGGCCACGACTACGGTGATAGGCCATCGTCCACCATCTTCTACGAAAAAAACAACAACCCGTTCACGCGCTAACCACTATTTAGCCCATTTAAAGGTTGTACATGGGTTGATCACACATTATAGTTAGTGGTTTGAGTCCTTCGGGCCAAAAATACAATACTGAGTGGTTGTTGGTCGGAGCTTCGGGGAGACGGCCTTGTCAGGCGTCCATCGACCAATTTACCCCTCCAAAAAGGCGGTCACTATGCCCTCCCACCCCCATACGTTTCATATTCCGGTCATGGGAACCGGATTCAGCATCGACACACCTCTACGCGTTGCCCGATATGGCATCTCTTCGGTAATTTCGCTGGTCGACGATGCCCTCATCGAACAGGTACGCAAATTCCACTGCCAGCGTTGCGGAGAGCCCTACGAGCCGATCAAGACAGGGCTGGACAAGCGTGCAAAACGCATTACCGCATATCTCAATTTCATAGACAGAAAGGTACGACGGCAGATCGAGACGCTTAAGGCGGAGCCTTTCGGAGAAGGCAGCAGCATCGACCGTTATTTCGAACTGTTGCCGGCATCCAAACTCAAAGAGGACTATTCACGCATGTTGTCGGAGCGTGACAGCGCCGTTAAAACCGACTTACAGGACAGTCTCCGCAGGCAAATCGTCGCCGGCAGCATCGATGTCAACATCATGACCAAACTGGATTCCGGCCGATATTACAACGGTGAAGAGCTGCCAGCCGAATATGCCGATGCGATGCAGGCGCTGCGCGGATTTGCGCGGAGCGACTTGAGCTCCGGCATCGTTTTTTCCGCAGGCATCAACCAGCGACTCTATCGATATGCCGCGCAGTTCAACGATTTTTTTGAAGATGAGCAGGGAGAGCTTCGCAAAAAGATTATCGTAAAAGTGAGCGACTATCGTTCGGCGCTGATACAAGGCAAATTCCTGGCCAAACGGGGATTGTGGGTTTCGGAATTCAGGATCGAATCCGGTCTCAATTGCGGCGGGCACGCGTTCGCCTCCGGGTGCAGTTTAATGGGCCCCGTACTCGAACAGTTCAAGCAAAACAGGCACGTTCTGAGAGAGTGCCTTCACAATGTCTATACGAGGGCACTCGAAGAGATGGGACGGCCGACCACTGTCCAGCCGCTGAAGATCCGAATTACCGCCCAGGGCGGCATCGGCACATCCCACGAAAACCATTTTCTTTTACAATATTACCATATTAACGGAACAGGATGGGGCACACCGTTCATGCTGGTTCCGGAGGTCACCAATGTCGACCCGGATCATCGCGACAAGCTTTGCAACGCCGCAGATGATGATGTCTATCTCAGCAACAGCTCTCCCCTTGGGGTTCGATTCTGGAACTTACGCACCTCGGCCAGCGAGGAGATGCGGCGCAAACGCATCGATCAAGGCAATCCAGGCAGTCCATGTCCCAAAGGGCTCTGCCTGCTGAACCAGGATTTTCCCGGCAAGCCTTTGTGCGTGGCCTCACGGTCATACACAAAGCAAAAACTCGCGCAGCTCTCCGCAGAGGATGCGACAAACAAGCAGGCGACGCTTCTCAAAGAGCGTGTTCTTGAAAAATCCTGCTTGTGTCATGACCTGGCAGGTGCGGTGAGTCTGAACCACGACACCGACCGAAAGGCGACACCGGCGATTTGCTGCGGCCCCAATATCCGCAACTTCAATCGCATCTTCTCCATGGAAGAGATGATCGATCACATTTACGGCCGCCTGTCACTTGTGTTCAAAAGCGAACGTCCCCATATGTTTATTGAGGAGATGCGCCTGAATCTGGACTATCTGAAAGAGGAGATTGCCCTCTTCTCCCAACGCATCTCCAACCGCCAAGCAGGCTTTTTCGATTCGTTCAAAAATAAGCTGCTCGAAGGCATCGACTACTACCGGGACCTGACCAAACAGTTCATCGAAGAGCAGCGGGAGCGCTTCCTGGAAGATCTTAAGAAACTGCAGGAGGAGATCGAACACACATGCCTGCCCGAAGGTGATGCGCCGTGCCCCTGATCGGGGTTGCCGGCTGCAGGCCCTGAAGATACCCCTCTAAAATTAACGGCCCTATCTACCAAATAAAGGAGCATCAAAGCCGGACAGCTATATAGGCTTCTAGTAAACCGTTTTTAGTGTAAAGTTTTAAGTTCATATCGGTAAACATTGGTCTGCCGACGCGCAAATCCCATGCTTTTATAAAGCCCGTTAGCGGATGTCCGGTTTGGATTGGAGGTCAGGTCGATCGCAATTGCGCCGAAATCGCGCGCCAATTCAACAGCGCGGATGATAAGCGCTTTCCCAATACCCTTGCCCCGGGCGGAGCGATCGACCACCAGGTCCTCGATACGAGCGCGTAGACCGGTTGGCAGATGGAAGAGAACCAAGGTCAAGCTGCCCACAATGGCCCCATTTTCAACAGCCATCAGCAGTTGCGAAGGGCGGGAATCGATCAAACTACGCAGGTCGCGCTCTGTCATCGGCGTCGCAGATTCGGACAGTTGAGGCAACAATAGATTGAGGGCTTCAAGCACCTGGTCTGTGACTTCCGTGACCTCTAAGATCTTCATGACTGATCACCGAAACGCATCCGATGTGTTGATATCGAACCCTATCACACGATCCTGCTCGAAAAACACCTTGATCACCGAATATAGATTGAGCCACACCTCATGACCCTGGGGGAGTTGATCCTCCTGGCGAACTTTTTTTGCGGTGGTGTCGTCGGCTTTTTGCTGTACCCAGAATATGTATTGGTGCTCGTGGGAATCGGCAAGCCGCCGACTGGCTGGACCGAGCAGACGGCGCACCTCCTCCCTGCTGAGGCCGATCCCCAATCCGGCCTCATTTATCAGATCCGGGGAGGTGGCGTCGATGGGTAAGCAGTTTTCGACCCCGGCGTCATTGCCAAGGTGTTTTGAAACCGCATATCCGATGCCGGTGGAAGAGACATAGAATTCAAGAAAAATACCGTCCCGACTCACATAGCAGTTACCCAGGTCGAAATCCCCCCTGTAGTAAAAGATGGACTGCCCCAAGGAAGATTCGATATCGCGGATGTTGGCCTGGCGAATATCGATACCCAGAATCCGGCAATGGCCCGCTGGAACAAGTTCCGCCCGGTCTCCAGATCTCAATTTGGCAGGCCTTCGCGTCTCCGGGCCGACTCCGGCACAAGCTACCGCAGCCATGCTGATGGCAATGGCCAAGGCGATCCCGCTAAGAAACCGAATGCGCATCATTCTCT
Organism: uncultured Desulfatitalea sp.; assembly: GCA_963668675.2. Classification (GTDB taxonomy): domain Bacteria; phylum Desulfobacterota; class Desulfobacteria; order Desulfobacterales; family Desulfosarcinaceae; genus Desulfatitalea. The sequence goes on from CAXXMB010000002.1 coordinate 610,965, forward strand.
CCTATTGGTTGGTCACGGGGGACCGCGGCACGCCGACCGCTGTCGGATAAGCCGTTATTCTATTCGACCGACACGGCGTTCACGTTGCGGAATCCCCGCGGCAATTTCTTTCCACGCTTGCCGCGCCCGCCGATAAAATCCTGAAGATTTCCGTGGGTCATGGAAAAGAATCGCTTTCCTGCATAGACAACCAGCTTGTCGTTTTCGTTCAAGAGATGGAAGAAGAGCAGACGATCCTGCCCCGTCTTGATATCTTTGGGCGGGATGTGAATCATCTTGTTCCCTTTGCCCTTGGGGAGTTCGGGCAATTCGCTCAACGGAAAGACCAGCAGGCGCCCCTGCAGGGTGACAGCGGCGATGTAAAGCGTTTCCGTCTCTGCGATAATGCGCTGCGGCGGCAACGGCGCCGCGCCCGACGGCAGGCTCAAGAACGCTTTGCCCTTGAGGTTGCGCGTATACATGTTCTCCAAAACCGTCACAAATCCGTATCCGGCATCGCTGGCCGCGAGGATCCGCTGATCGGGCTCCCCCATAAGCGTTGCAATAAACTTCGAATCGGGCGGGTTCTTGAACAGGCCGGTCAACGGGGTGCCATAGCTTCGGGCGGAGGGGAATTCGTTGACCGTAGTGGCATAACTTCGGCCGGTCGAATCGAGAAAGACGGCCAGCTGATTGCTTTTCCCCTCGGCCGCGGCCAGGAAGTCGTCACCCGCCTTGTAGTTCAGTTCTTCGGCGGCCACGTCGTGGGCCTTGGCCATACGCACCCATCCCTGCCGGGAAAGAATCACCGTCACCGGCTCCACCGGCGCCAGTTGAACCAGGGAGATCGCCTTGGCCTCCTGCCGCTGGGTGATGGCAGTGCGCCGCTCGTCGCCATAGCGCTTTGCGTCGGCCTTCAACTCCTTCTTGATCAGGGTCTTCAAACGCGCCTTGGAGTTGAGAATGCCCAGGATCTGCTTCTCCTCGGCCAGCAGATCCTTCTGCTCGGCCTTGAGCTTTATCTCCTCCAATTTTGCCAGCTGCCGCAGCCGAATCTGAAGAATGGCCTCGGCCTGACGGTCCGAGAGCTTGAAACGCTTGATCAGCGCTGCCTTGGGCTCATCGCTGGTGCGGATAATATGAATCACTTCATCGAGATTCAAAAAGGCGATCAACAACCCCTCGAGCACATGCAGGCGATCCTGCACCTGTTCGAGTCGATGATTCAGCCGCCTGCGCACCGTCTCCTGGCGATAGTCAAGCCATTCATTCAAAATCTCAAGCAGCCCCTTCACACTCGGCTTGCGGTCCAGGCCGATCATGTTCAGGTTGACTTTGTAAGTGCGCTCCAGATCGGTCACCGCAAACAGATGGAGCATCAACTCGTCGCGATCCACCCGGTTGGAGCGCGGCGTGATCACCAGGCGCACCGGATCTTCACCGTCCGACTCGTCGCGGATGTCCGCCACCAGCGGCAGCTTCTTGGAATTCATCAGTGCCGCAATCTGCTCGATGATCTTATTCTGAGAAGCCTGGTAGGGAAGCGCATTGATCACGATATCCCCATTCTCCGCCACCCAGGTGGCCCGCATGCGAATCGATCCGCGGCCGGTGCGATAGGCGTTGAGAATATCCGCCTTGGGTGTGATGATCTCCGCGCCGGTGGGATAGTCCGGCCCCTGAATCTGTGCGCAGATCTCCTCGAGGGTGGCGTCGGGGTTGTCGAGCAGGTGAATGCAGGCCTGCACCACCTCTTTCAGATTGTGGCAGGGAATATCAGTGGCCATGCCCACAGCAATACCGGAGGAGCCGTTGAGCAGCACATTGGGTAGACGGGCCGGCAACGTCAACGGCTCTTTGAGAGTGCCATCGAAATTGGGCCCCCACTGGACCGTCCCCATCTCCACCTCCGACAGCAAACTGTCGGCATACGCCGAAAGGCGCGCCTCCGTATAGCGCATGGCGGCAAACGATTTGGGGTCGTCGATGGAGCCCCAGTTGCCCTGCCCCTGCACCAGCGGATAGCGGTAGGAAAAAGACTGTGCCATCAGCACCATCGCCTCGTAGCAGGCGGTATCGCCATGGGGATGAAACTTGCCCAGCACATCTCCCACGGTTCGCGCCGACTTCTTGAACTTGGCGGTGGCCTTGAGGCCCAGCTCGGACATGGCATAAAGAATACGCCGATGGACCGGTTTGAGGCCGTCGCCGATAAACGGCAGGGCCCGATCCATGATCACGTACATGGCGTAATTCAGATAGGCATTTTCAGCAAACAGATGGATCGGCGTCGATTCGACCTGCGCCTCTTTCGCCGGCATTCCCATAGAAACACTCTCCCACTTCTTTTACTTATTGTTCGCCGTCAAACTGTTCATTCCCAAAGGCAATAACTCGCTACTTCTTTACTTCCGAACCGGGCGGGCATAAAACCCGCCCCTACAAAACATTCAAATAACAGCAACTAGTGATATCCACCTTATCCAACCTTGCCCTCACCTCTCCAACACACCAGGCGGTCGCACTCTTCTTCCCAATCGATGGTTCAGGTGGGTGGGCTGTTGTCGCGCATCTTTGAGCCGCCCAAAAGCGATCCAACGGACGCCGCAAGAAGTCGCCCAAACTGTCTGAGGGCCGCAGGCCCGAGTTTTTGGGCGGCGCGGCGTCCGTTGGATCGCCAACAAAGCGGATCACGATGCGCGACAACAGCCCACCCACCTGAACCTACCTTTCCCCCTAGACCGCCTCAACACTATCCCCCCTCTTCTCCAACCACGCCTTCCGCTGGTCGGCCGCTTTCTTGGCCAGCAGCATGTTCATCAACTGCTCGATCTGGGAGGCCTCGTCCTCGCGCACCTCCAGCCGCATCAGCCGGCGCGTATCGGGCGCCATGGTGGTCTCTCTAAGCTGGGCGGGATTCATCTCGCCGAGGCCCTTGAAGCGCTGGATGCTCGGTTTGGCCTTGCCCTTGGGGATATGCTTTAAGATATCATCTCGCTCCAGGTCATCCAGGGCGTAAAAGACCTCTTTACCGACATCGATTCGGTAGAGTGGCGGCAAGGCCACATAGATATGCCCTTGCTCGACCAGCGCCCTGAAATGCTTTAGAAAAAGAGCGCACAGCAAAGTGGCGATGTGAAGGCCGTCGGAATCGGCATCGGCCAGAATGCAGATCTTATGGTAGCGCAATCCGCTGATATCCCGGCTCCCGGGGTCCACACCGACCGCCACGGCGATGTCGTGGATCTCGGCCGAGGAGAGCACCGAATCCGAGCTGTCTTCCCAGGTGTTCTTGATCTTGCCCCGCAACGGCATGATCGCCTGGAACTGCCGCTCGCGGGCCTGCTTGGCCGATCCGCCGGCCGAATCGCCCTCGACCAGAAAGAGTTCTCCCCGGGTCGGATCTTCACTGACACAATCGGTCAGCTTGCCGGGCAGTGTCGGCCCCGCCCCGACTTTCTTGCGCGCCACGGCCTTGGTCGCCTTGAGCCGCTTGCGGGCACTTTCGATGGCCAGTTCGGCCAACTGCTCACCAATCTCCACATGCTGATTGAGATAGAGGCTGAATGCATCCTTGACGACCCCCGAGACAAAAGCCGTGCACTGCCGCGAACCGAGCCGCTCCTTGGTCTGTCCGGAAAAGAGAGGGTCTGACATCTTCAAAGAGAGTACATAGGCGCAGTTGTCCCAGATGTCATCCGGCCCCAGCTTGATACCGCGGGGCAGCAGTTTTCGAATATCGCAAAACTCTCTCAGGGCGGCCAGCAGACCTGCGCGAAACCCATTGACGTGGGTACCGCCCAGAACCGTGGGGATCAGGTTGCAGTAACTCTCAGCCACCGTCTGCCCCGGCCCTTCAAGCCATGCGACCGCCCAGGCGACCTGCTCTTCCGTACCCTCAAACGAGCCGGTAAACGGCGGATCGGGAATCGACATCTGCTCCTGAAGGGAGAGGGCGAGGTACTCTTCCAGACCGGTCTTATAGTGCCAGGTCTCCAATTCGCCTGTCTTTCGATCTTCAAAGCTCACAAAAAGCCCCGGGCAGAGAACCGCCTTTGCCCTGAGCATGTGCTTCAGACGGGAAACGGAAAATTTATCGCTGTCGAAGTATTTGGGATCGGGCCAAAAGTGAACCGTGCTGCCGGATCGGGTCCGCCCCACCTTTCCGTTGACGGTCAGGGGCTGAACCAACGTACCGCCCTCAAAGGCCATCCCATGCAACTTCCCGTCTCGCATCACCTCCACTTCCAACCGTTTGGAGAGCGCATTGACCACCGACACACCCACGCCATGCAGGCCACCCGAAAAGCGGTAATCCTTGTTGGTGAACTTGGCACCGGCATGCAGCCGGGTCATGATCACCTCGACCCCCGACACCTTCTCGGTGGGGTGGCGGTCCACCGGCATGCCACGGCCATTGTCCGAAACCTGCAAAGAGCCGTCTTCGTATAAAATCACCTCGATGCGGTCGGCAAAACCGGCAATGGCCTCGTCGGAGGCGTTATCCACCACCTCCTGTGCGAGATGGTTGGGGCGCTGGATATCGGTGTACATACCCGGCCGCCGGCGCACGGGATCCAACCCCTCCAGCACTTCAACCGACGCGGCCGTGTAGCTGCTGGCGACGCTGTTCTTTCCGTTGAATAAATTGCCGTTCTTCATAACCCTCTCTACTACCCTTCAACTCCGTTGATCGTTACCTCGATACTTCTGCGACGGCCGCGGTTGTCATGGTTGATGGCCACCACCTGTTGCCAGGTCCCCAAACGCAGCGCTGCGTTACGAACGGGCAACGAAATGGACGGCCCCATCAAGGCGGCCTGCACATGACTATGCCCATTACCGTCATGCCAAGCCAACTCGTGGGCATAATTACCATCAGGCGGCGCCAGCCGGTTGATCGCATCCTTAAGATCGCTCACCACACCCGGCTCGTACTCGATGGTGGTTAACGATCCGGTAGATCCCACCACACTGGCGCACAACATCCCTGAAACCACACCCGAGCGTTTGACACAGCCATTGAGTGCAGAAGTAATGTCAACAATGTCCGGCCCAACCTCCAACCGAACTTCGATAGTATCGTAATGAAGCAATACGGATTGAGCCAACACGTCTCCTCCCTTCTACATTCGGAGGCGAGTCGAGTGGGTAGGCCAGCAAGCTCTCCTACTTCAACCCGATCTTCAAATTCCAATCCCCAGGCCGCTTTTTGATAGAGACGCCCTTGGGCACTGGCTCCTCGATATGAACAAACAGCCGGTAGCCCGCTTCGGTCAAATCGTTTTGCGCCCCCCTGAAATTGAGTGGCCAGTTGGGATAGATCCAGTAGAGGGATTCATAGTGCTGCACCCATCCCTGCTCCCCCTTGGGGCTGACAAACGGCTGCCCAGGTTTAAAATCATCGGCCAACACCCGCGACACACAAAACGGCCACTGTCCTGAGATGACGGCGCCCAAAGGCAAGACACTCTTGTCTGCCAGGCGCTTCATATCGTCAAATCCCAACTCCGGACTGACGATCACCCCCTGCCCGCCCAGCAGCTTAAAAGCCCGGACCGCCATGGGATTGGCAATGTTGCAAAAGGGGCCGGCCCAAAGGTTCAACTGCTCCGGCCGGTAGAAAAAAGAGAGCTGCCACGGTGCGTTGAGCACGAACCTGCGCGCACCCTTGCCCATCAGATGCGACAGACGCTGCCGCCACTGCGCCTCCTCTTCCGGCCAGATGACCGGTGGCAGCCACCACCATGCATGGGCGATCTGAGCGGACGAAATCCGCTCCAACGCTCGGTCGGAAAGCCAGAGGGCCAAGCTGGTTTTGCGAATCCGCTGGCCCGGATACCGCAGCACATGCATCAGACGTGTGTGCGGTTGCCTTGGGCTGGCCGGTGGCAGACTCAGTTTGAAGGTGCCGCTATCTTCCGGCGGAAGATCCATCGGCTCGACCATCTGCGCCATCTTCGTGATCTGCTCGGCCAGATAGGGTTCCCGACGGTCGATGAGAAATACCGATGTCGCTTTGGACGGCCCTCTTCCGCGGGCCGCCTTGAAGAAAAATTTACCGCCTTTGGGGACACTCTTGGGCAGACTGAAGGTCTGGTGTCCCTGATCATCCTCATAACCGATACGCAGCTTGTCTCCTTCCAACAGATCGATGCGTGGCGAAAAGTAGGGCTTGTCATGGCCACCACGAACGGTACCGACCAACTGCCCCGATCCCGAATCGGCCTTGGTGTCGACCGGGTTCTGGGGCCGCTGGGGCAGAAAGTTGTAGTGTGTTCCCTGCCGCCCCAGCGCCTGTTCAAGCAGTCCCATGGCCGTCTTTTTCGCCTGGGGATCTTGCCCCTCATCGCGCAGCATCTTATAGGCCGTCACGGTGTAGTAGACATAGTGCGGCCCCTTCTTGCGCCCCTCTATTTTCCAAGCCCGCACCTGGGGAATGTCGGCCAACACTTTGGCCAGCACATCGAGGCTTAAATCCTGACAGGAGAAGAAGCGACTGGACGTGCGCTCCTGGTTGTAGATGCGCCGGCATGGTTGCACGCATCGCCCCCTCAATCCGCTCTTGCCGCCCAGGTAACTGCTCCAGTAGCAACGGCCCGAGACGCCATAGCACAAAGCGCCGTGCACGAAGAGTTCGAGACCCAACTCTTTCGGGCAGGCCGCCGCCATCTGCTTTATCTCCTCTATATTGAGCTCCCGGGGCAACACCACCCGCTGTGCACCAATGGTTTTGGCCAATCTTGGCAGGAAGGAGGTGGTGGTGACGTTGGCCAGCGTTGAGAGGTGGATTTCCCCCTTATAGCCAGCCTGCCGGGCCAGGGCCGGCAGAGCCAGGTCTTGTACAATCAAGGCGTCAGGACCTGCGTGCCGGCTCACCCACTGGAGCTGTCGTCCCAGCGGCAGTAACTCGTCGGGCTTGATCAGCGTATTGACCGTCAGGTAGACTTTGGCACCCTGGCGGTGGGCCAATTCGATCAACCCCGCCAATTCGGCCGGCTGGAAATTGCGGGCCGCCATTCTGGCCGAAAACGATTTGAGGCCGCAATAGATCGCATCCGCTCCGGCTGCCAGGGCGGCAAGAAAACTATCCCGGTCGCCGGCAGGCGCCAATATCTCCGGTTTGGGGCCTTTGAAGCTGCCGGCCTTTCGTCGCACAATCTGTTTCATTGCATCCTTTCGCTCCCGAGGGCACAGGAGCCGGTATTTGGCCTCATGATTATCAAAAATGGCCTAAAAGCACCAGATATAGTAGCTCATATAAATATCATTCACAATATCAACCGAAAAAATCTTCGCCCCCCTCGCCCGTTGGGCTTTACGTCCCTGATGTTCTGATATTAATGGGATTTTAAATAGCTATCGCCATCTGTGCCCTTGCTGAACGGACATTGTTTGTTATATTGGTGGGTGCGACACAAACAGACAGCCAAACGATTATCAATATACGGGTTACGATACGAAAGGAACGAGGATGAAGATAGCAGTCAGCGGAAAGGGAGGAGTGGGTAAAACCACTTTTTCAGCTTTACTGATTAGGATGCTCAGCGACTCGGGTAAAAAGGTATTGGCCATCGACGCCGACCCGGATGCCAATCTGGCGGCCGCCATCGGCATCGATGATGCCGAACGCATCACCCCCATCGCCGAAATGAAAGATATGATCTTTGAACGGACAGGCGCCAAGCCAGGCACCGTTGGCGGTTTTTTCAAGATCAACCCCAAAGTCGACGACCTGCCAGATACCCTGTCAGTCAAAAAGGACAACATCAAGCTGATGCGCCTGGGCAGCGTCAAAAAGGGTGGCGGCGGCTGCCTGTGTCCCGAAAGCACCCTGCTCAAAAACCTGGTCATGCACATCGTTCTGGCACGGGACGAAGTGGTGGTAATGGACATGGAAGCGGGCATCGAGCACCTGGGCCGGGCCACGGCCACGGCAGTGGACAAACTGATCGTGGTGGTGGAGCCCGGTCGCCGCAGCATTGATACGGCCGGACATATCCGGAAGCTGGCCGAGGAGATCCACCTGGAGAGAATTGCCGTCGTGGGTAACAAGATCCGTTCGCCCAAGGACGAGGCGTTCATCCGCGAACACCTGGCCGATTTCGAGATCATGGGTTTTCTGCCCTATGCCAATGAACTGATCGAGGCCGACCTGGAGGGCCAATCCCCCTATGATGTGGAATCGGCTGCCAAATCGCTCATAGCGGAGATGATGGCCAAACTGTAGCCACCCGGCCGAGCGCCGAACGGGCCACCAAGGCAATCGGTTATCGCTGCGGTTGCCCTGCGGCCACTTTCTTCACGCTTACCACACACAAATGGATTGCAACCACACGCACGAGTTGACGAAGGAGCCCCCATGGGCAGCCAACGCCGTCCTCCGGCCTATGCCGCTAAACGACAACGACGTCCCATGCGTCCCAAGGCGCGTGAAGTCAAAATGCGTCCGGGGGCTGATGCCAAGCTGAAGAAGATATTCGAGCGCATCGGTACCCCCGAGCCGTCGCCATTTGTGCCCGATCGCTTTCAGACCGAAGCGCTGGCGGTCGTCAGAGATGCCGACTGCCTGGTCACCGCCCCCACCGGTGCCGGCAAAACATGGATCGCCGAACGGGCCATCGAACGGATCTTTGAACGGGGTGGCAGGTGTTGGTACGCCTCACCCCTCAAGGCGCTGACCAACGCCAAAATGATCGAATTTTCAGTCCGGTTCGGAGAGGCCAACGTCGGTATCCTGACCGGCGACCGCAAAGAGAATCCCGATGCGCCCATCATTGTGGGCACCACCGAGATCCTGCGCAATCAGCTCTACGACGCCATGCACCGGGGCGAGACCCTGGACACTGACTTTGTCGTTTTGGACGAGGCCCATTTTCTGGGGGATCAAGATCGAGGCGTGGTATGGGAAGAGACCATCATCTACCTCCCGCACCGGATTCCCCTGCTGCTGCTTTCCGCCACAGTGGGGAACGCCGACCAGATCGCCGGCTGGATGGAGGCGATCCGCAAGCGCCCCTGTCGGGTGGTCAAGGAGGAACAGCGACCGGTGCCGCTCTATCCTATCCTGCAGCACCCCAGCGGCACGCTGCTGCCCCTCTTCGTCGACAGCGGGAAGGGCCGCAAACCCCACCTTTATAAGAAGGTGGCCGATCTGCTCAATGCCCGCCGGGCTCCATCCCTTGCGCCGCCGGGGAGACTGCCGCCCTTTGGTGCCATACTGGCGATCCTGCGCAAGTATCATCTTCTGCCGGCCCTCTTCTTTCTCAAATCGCGAGCCGATTGCGACCGGGCCCTGCAACTCTGCCTTGAAAACCGTGTCAGAAATGAAGAACAAGCCGCCCTGCTCAATCAACGCATGGCCGAATTGGGTAACCGTTTCCCCCATATCCGACGCCACCGCCAACGCTGGATGGTCGAACAGATGGCGGTGGGAGCCCATCACAGCGGCCAGCTGCCGGCCTGGAAACAAACCCTGGAAGCCTTGATGAGCGAGGGATTGCTCGATGCCATCTTCGCCACCTCCACCGTGGCTGCCGGTGTCGATTTCCCTGCCCGCACAGTGGCCTTTTTAAATTCCGACCGCTTCAACGGACGCGAATTCCTGCCCCTGGACGCCACCGAGCTGCATCAGATGACAGGCCGGGCCGGGCGCCGGGGAAAGGACAACATCGGCTTCGCCATGGTGGTGCCGGGCAAGTACATGGACGTACGCCACGTGGCCCGCATGCTCAAAGCACCGGCGGCGGATGTCCATAGTCAGATCCGGATCAACTTCTCCATGGCCCTCAATCTGCTGCTCTCCCATACGCCCGAAGAGGTTGAGAGCCTGCTGCACCGATCGCTGGCCGCCTTCCAACGCCACGGCGAAGCCATGGGAGGCGAACAGGCCGCCCACACCCACTTGTGGAATGATTTTCAGCGCCATGTCAACTTCCTGCAGGTGACCGGTTTCGTCGATCCCAAGGGCCGTCTGACCGATGATGGCATGTGGGCCGCCCAACTTCGCATCGACCAGCCGCTGCTCGTCGCCGAAGGTCTGCGCCTGGGGCTCTTTCCCGACGAGAAACCGGCGCTCCTGGCTGCGATCATGGCGGGCATGGTGAACGACAAGGAGACCGATGAACACCTGGACCGTAAAAGCCTGCCCAACCTCCTGATAAAGGCTGTTAAAAAGGTGACCCGCGGGCTTCACGGTTTTGCCAAGCATATGATGGCCCACGATTTCGATGTACGCCCCATATTCTACCGGCCCACAGCCGCCCTGTATCACTGGGCCTCGGGCTACCCGTGGGAGCGCACCGTTCAGGCTGCCCAGATGGCCGAAGGGGACCTGGCCATGCTCACCCTGCGCACGGCGGACAACCTGCGTCATATGGTGGCCCTGCGCGCCGTGTTTCCCGAAATGGCCGCTGCTGCCCAACAGGCCATCGAGATGATTTTGCGTGACCCGGTGATGCCCGAATATGTCAAGGAAGAACCTGAGAGTGAACCGGAAAAAAAGCCGGCCGGCGCATAATCGGCCTTTGACGATGAGATGATGGAAAAGCGAAGCAGATCCGGACTGACCCGACTGGTGGATGCCACCCGCTACTCCATTCTGGGGCTGACCAGCGCCTGGCGTAGCGAAACCGCCTTTCGACAGGAGCTGGTGGTGATCGCCGTTATGCTGCCGGTGGCCCTGTGGCTTGGGACCACGGCCATCCAGCGTGCCCTGCTCGTTCTCTCCGCCCTGATGGTCCTGATCGTCGAGCTGATCAACTCGGCCATCGAGGCCACCGTGGATCGCATCGGCACCGAACGCCACCCGCTCTCCGCCCGGGCAAAAAACATGGGTTCGGCGGCGGTGCTGCTCACATTGATCGCAGCCGCAGCCGTGTGGGGATTTATCGCCTGGGAGAGATGGAGTTGATTCTATACTGAAGCATTAAAATCAATGCCATCAACTTAAGGTGTTTGCGCTACCGATCCGGGCGGGCATAAAGCCCGCCCCTACAAGGGTTGTGTATGGCAACAGGCTCTGTTTCCTGCGATATTTCGTAGGGGCGGGCTTGATGCCCGCCCGTTGCAGCCGCTTAAGTTAATGACATTGAATTTAAGGTAGAAAAGGCTACTCCATCATTACTTCAGCCTAAACACATACCCTTCAAGGAGTTTTATCATGTTCAAATTCATAACGACCGTCCTCGATCGATCAAAAATTGCAAACCTGGCCATCCCGGTATGCGAAGACGCCGATATTCATGCCGAGTCCGCCATACGCGAACTGATTAAAAAAGCAAAAGCACTGCCGGAATTCTCCGCCGAAAAGGGACAACAGGTCGTTCTTTACGATCTGAAGGAGGGCAAAATCCACCGCTGTTATTTCGGCGGCATAGGCCCCTTGAAGAAATTGACGGCCGAGTCGCTGCGCGCTTTTTCCGGCCTTGCCGTCAAGGAGGCCATGGGAGCCAAGCAGAAGGAGATCGATCTGGTAGCGCCGCTGGATCCCGCCTTAGCGATACCGGCCAAGGAAACCGTTACCGCAATGATCGAGGGTGCTCTCCTGGCCAATGACAGCGATCTGCGGTATAAAGAGAAACCCAAACCGACCTTGCTGAAAAAGATGGCCCTGCGTCTGCCGCCGCAAACCGCCAAAAGCTGCCGCCCCCTCATCGCACGCGCCCAGGCCGTTTGCGACGGTGTGCTCAAGGCGCGCGAGTGGGTCAATACACCATCCAACGACAAGGTTCCCGAACGGTTGGCAGCCGGATTTCAAAAGATGGCCAAGGCGACCGGCTTGCAAGTCAACGTACTCAACGAAGCTCAGCTCAAGCGGCAAAAATTCGGCGCGCTTCTGGCCGTATCGGCCGGCAGCAGCCACCCGCCCTGCCTGGTTGAAATGGTCCACGCCCCGGCCAACGCCAAGAAGACCATCGTGCTGGTTGGCAAAGGGGTCACCTTCGATACCGGTGGCATCAACCTCAAGCCGTCCGCCGGTCTCGACACCATGAAAGCCGACATGGCCGGCGCAGCCGCCGTGGCCGGCACAATGGCGGCCGTCGCCCGAATCAACCCCAAAACCCGCATTATCGGCGTCACCCCCATCGTGGAGAACATGCCTTCGGGAAGCGCCACCCGCCCGGGCGATATCGTCACCAGCTATGCCGGCAAACGCGTCGAGATCGGCAATACCGACGCTGAAGGCCGCCTGATTCTCATCGACGCCATGGCTTACGCTATCAAGAAGTACAAGCCCGATCTCCTCATCGACCTGGCCACCCTCACCGGCGCCTGCGTTGTCGCCCTGGGAGAGAAAATCGCCGGCGTCTTCTCCCGCGACGACGAGCTGGCCCAGGCCATCGTTACATCAGGCGAAAACACCGCCGAACGCTGCTGGCGCCTGCCGATGCCCGAAGACTACCGGGACCTGCTCAAGAGCGATCTGGCGGACATCAACAACAACTCCAGCTCGCGCTATGGCGGCGCCATCGCGGCGGCCATCTTTCTCTCCGAATTCGTAGACGACCAACGATGGGCCCACATCGACATCGCCGGACCGGCATTTGTCAAGAAAGGTCCGGACTACTGCGGTCCGGGAGCGACGGGATTTGGTGTAAGACTGCTGTGCGATTTGATAGATGGAATATAGCTTTGTTTGTTGCTGTCAAAGAAAAATGAAAACGGCCGGTCATATGGAATTGACCGGCCGTTTGAAAACCACTTCTTACTGAAATCTACCGATGACGGGGAATACCCTGCATCTACTTTGAGTACTTGGACCACATCCGATCGATGGTACCATCAGCATGCATCTTTTCCAGCTCGGCATTTATCTTTTCCATGAAAGCCTCTTTGTCTGCAACGTTCTTCCCTTTTTTGCTCAGTGCGAAGAAAGTCCCTTTCTTGGGTGCGAAAGCTTCGGATAACGGCACGATTTTATCTTGCAGCCCAATCTTTTTCGCTGCATACATGGCAGAGTGAAGGTTACTGACATAACAATCAATCCTTCCTGCAGCCAGCTTTTTCAAATTCAGTTCAGATGAGGGTTGTTCGTCCAGTTTGATCTTACCAGCCTTAACTGCTGCATCAAACTCCTTGGTTACGAAAAAGCCTGCGTTCCTGCCGACAGTTTTGCCATACAGGGCCTCAATGGTTGAAACGCTATAATTGGGCAGGTCATCTTTGCGCACAAAGATGTAGTGCGCCGACCAATGCATCGGTGTTTTCGAATAAATAATATCTGCTTCCCTGCTCTGCTTGTAGTAAATCTGAAGCGTTCCGTCGAGCTCTCCCGACTGCAGATTGTTCCACAGACGTTTGAACGGCAGCAGATTTATATCGGCTTGAACTCCGAGGCGCTCTGACAACTCTGTCCAAATATCATAGTCGAAACCTGTCAGCTTGCCGCCCTCCTTAAATATCAAAGGCTCAACATTTTGGACCCCCGCTAATTTAAGGGTATCCGCATAGCAATTGGGTGCCAGAAGGACAGCCAGCAGACCTATGATAATGATGCTTTTTTTCATATAATGCCTCCGTCAAATAAGCTACCAGTTTGTTTGAACTGATAGCGTGTTTCCACAGCACTTGGTAAACGCTGAGGGATTTAAGTTCGAGAGCCGCAGGAAGAAATCTTCTTCAGCCCCGCCTTGCCGGTCAGGCAACATTGCCTGAGCTTTCTTCTCTATTTTGGCCAGAATAGGGTATCGATCCCCTAAACTTTGAAACGACCTACCATCTTTTCGAGTTTTGCAGCCAGACGCGCCATCTCCTCTGCGCTCATATTCAACTGAGAGGTGCCATTGGAGATCTCAGCCGTCGACTGATTGACCGAAGCAATTTCACCGGCGATATCCTTGGAAACCACATTACTGTTCGATACATTTTCATTTACTTCCTGGATACCTTGGGACGCTTGGGAAACATTGCTCGCAATCTCTTCTGTCGTTACCGACTGTTCTTCTACAGCAGCGGCGATAGTTGCAACGATCTCGTTAACATCATTAATAATTGTCTGTATTTGACCGATCTCCGTAACCGTACCGGAGGTGGTTGTTTGGATGGCGCCTATTTTGGTTTTTATCTCCTGGGTAGCATCTGCCGTTTGCTTGGCCAGCTCTTTGATCTCATTGGCCACCACGGCAAAACCCTTGCCCGCTTCTCCAGCGCGAGCCGCCTCAATGGTAGCGTTGAGGGCAAGCAGATTGGTCTGCTCCGAAATCTCAGTGATCGCCTCGGTCACCTTTCCGATCTCCTGCGCTGCCTTGCCCAGTTCATCTACCTTTGCAGAAGCACTATGAGCCTGATTGACAGCCTCTCCAGTGATGGTGCGTGCCTTTTCGGAATTTTGGGATATTTCACTGATCGTCGAGGTCATCTCTTTTGCAGATGTCGCGATGATGCCAATATTGGTGGACGCTTCCTCCATGGAAGCAGCCACCGAATCGATATTGGTGCTCATCTCTTCACTTGCGGCCGCCACCGAGTTTGCTTTGGCGGACATTTGGTCGGCCCCCTGTGACATTTGCTGTGACAAACCTGCCAGATCGCCGGAAGCCTTGTTCAATACATCTGAGTTCATCGAGATGTCCGAGATCATTTTCTGCAAGCTGTCGATGAATTTGTTAATCAGCTCAGCCAGCTTCCCTATTTCATCCTTGGAGCGCACTTCCAGACGCATGGTCAGGTCGCCTTCACCGTTGGCAATATCTCCAACCCGCTGAAGGATCTCTTTTATCGGCCGAACCAAGATCTTTCGAATGGCCAGCGACATCCCTATAAAAAGGATCAAATCCAAAATAACGACTCGAAAAAACAAAAAGAAAACAGACGCACGCAACTCTTTTTGCATAAATTTCTTCGTTAAATAGACGCTTACCTCCCCGAGAGCATTGTCCTCTTTTTTGACCTTCTGGACGTTCGATACCAAATCGCCCGATACAGCCCCTTTGTAATCCTTGGGCTCCCATGTCCCGTCTTCTCGTTTGATGGAAATGAATGGCTCTTTGGCATTTTTGTCCATTACAACAACCGCATAGATGCGCTTGTCCTTCATCTCCGATACGATGCCTTGCCGACCGAGATCCTGATTGAAATCCCACAATGCGGTGATCATACTGGTAGACAAGCGCTCTGCTACCGCCTCGGTCAGGTCATTCAGTTCGGTTGTCATTTTCCCCTTCAGAGAAAAATAGTCGTAAACACCGTAACTGAACAGAATGAGCGATGTCATCAGAATGATGGTCAAATTCAGTTTGGACTGAATGGAACTCAAGTTAATTTTCAAGCGCTTCATTTGCCCTCCGGGATCATCGTTACCCTTTATTTGAAACAGGCTTTAAAGAGAATTGAGTCGGTGATAGGCTGGAAACGAAAAAAACATCACCCACGTGGACCAGTACCCATTCACTCAGGCTCGAAACCAATTATCGGAAACCTTGCTTCCAATCTTTAGCAAAATTATCCCTTAGCCCTAAACGGCTATCGAAAGGCCCATCGTCAATGGCATGTTTTATACTTGATAATAGACAGTTAAAATAAATTAGGCAGGACAGGGGCCACTATCTTGAATGAGATGGAGCTTCGCAAAGCATAGATAAGATATTGAGGTGCATAAAGGGGCAATACGATTACAAATTAGAATCAAAATTCAGCAAACCTCAATTCGGAACCCGCCCCAAAGAGGCGGGTTCCGAATTGAAAGTATCATTGTTAAAACATTTTGTTCGAAAAGAACAAAATTAGGCACATACCTTACAGCTTGTTAGGCATTGTTCATAAGCATCGGCCCTGCCATCGGGCGGCGTTTTGCTGTTTTCGCTCCAGTGGTTGAGTATACATTTGCTCACACAGCGTTGATCGTTGCTGGATATCTTTTGTCGAGACATGGCAACCTCCTTTCGGCGTCGTATCAGCATCTTCATGGTACGTTGTATTGCTATTGTCATATCGTAATCATCTATCCGTTCATCGCAAACGCCACGCTATCTCTTTGCACATCCAATCCTTCTGCCCTTGCCAGGATATCAGAAGGAATAATGCCAGATTTGCAGAAATCGGCACCCCAAAATGCTCAGATAATATGGGGGGGTTAGAAAGTATAGCCGATGGAGAGATACCACCGCCCGCTGCTCTCACCGGGGCGGCGGTCGATCTTCTGGCCGTAGAAAATCCCCACGGGGCCGATGGGGGTGATGTACTGCAACCCCAAACCGTAAGCCCAGCGAAAGTCGTCTTCACCCTCTTCCACCAGGGCCTTCTGAACGCTTCCGGTATCGACGAAGGGGATCAGTTCGAAGTTGCGTCCGATATCGATCCTCGTTTCAAGACTGGCCGAAAGGGCCATCCGCCCGCCAACCGCTTTTCCTTCTGAATCGTATCGCAACAGGTTCTCTTTGTAGCCGCGCACCGTGTTGGCCCCGCCCAGGAAAAAGAGCTGATCCTGGGGCGGCTGATCGCCGCCATAAGGCTCTATGAAGCCTGCGTATAGCCGCCCTGCGAGGACGACCCTGCGGATCACCGGATAGAATCCCCGTGCATCGAAGCGGTATTTAACAAAATCATCCAGGGCGCTGTCCAGACCGGTGGAGAGGCCCACCGCCAGGCTAGTCAGCAAACCGCGTTGGGGCCGGATGAAAGAGTCCCGATTGTCCCATTGAATGGATGGGGTCACGACAAACACAGTACGCGGTTCGAAATCTTCAGAACTCTGATAGTCCGCGGCCGGGGAATCATCCCTCAGGAACTGCTCTCTGCGTTCAAATTGATTGGCCAGCACGGTCTTCCAGAAAGGCCCCCAATCACGCGAGAAACTCAGGCTGGCACCAGTGGTATCGACGCCGAAGTCCTGGTTGAACGGTTGGCTGCGTTCATAATAGAGGCCTGCATTGGCACTGAACTCGGAACCGAGCAACCGGGGTTCGAAGATGCTCAGATCGTATCTGCTGCCCACTTCACTGGCCTCGCCGCTTAGGGAGACATCCTTGCCGGTACCTAAAAAGTTATGGTCGCCCACCTTGGCGCGCCCAAAAATTCCCTTGTCGGTTTGATAGCCGCCGCCGATCTCAAGATAGTAGGGCCTCTTTTCGGAACATCGTATAAACAGATGGACTGTATCGGCTTTCTCTTTCAGTCCGACGGTGCGGACCTGGACCGAATCAAATACGTTTAAGTTGCGCAGTCGGCGCTGCGCCTCTAGTATCTGTCGGAGATTGAAAGGTGCTTTTGGATCGATGCCCATTTCCCGCCGAAGAAAACGTTCCCGGGTCCTGAAGTTACCGAAAAAGAATATCTCTCCTGCCCGCACGAGTTCCCCGGCGTCAATGGTGAACACAATATCTGCGTGGGTTCGATCTTGCGTAAACATCTCTTTGCCAGTGACGGTGACGTAAGGATAACCGGCGGCCGATATAGCGGAAGATAGTGTCTCTTCATCCGCCCTGAGTTGACTGGGGAGATAGATTTCGCCCGGTGCCAGCTTGATTTTCTCCATGAGCTCGGTTGCGGCGATAGGCGAATCACCTTCCATCAGAATTTTCCCGACGACTGTCTGAGGCCCTTCCTCTACTTGAATGGCAACCCGCACTTCCGCGCTGGCCGCATCGATCTGCACCTCTTCCGCGATGCGCGCGCCCAGATAGCCCCTGCTCCGGTAAAGTGCGCCGATGGCCAGGAGGTCCTCGTGCAGCACCTCTTTCACATAGGCGCCGCTTCTCAATCCCTGGGGGGTTCGGGTCAACATCTGTTTGGCAATGGTCTGATCATCCAGATGGACATTACCCGTGATGGCCACCTGCGTCACAATGTGGCGGCGGCCTTCATCTATCTGTATGGCCACCTCCTTTACGTCAAAAAGCTCACCAGGCAACGTCGAGACCTGCCACCGAACCTGAACCTCCGCGAAACCAGCGGCAAGATAGCGCCGACGAATGTTCTGAATACTCCGGCGAAGGCCGATATTGCCGCGATTGCCCTTCTCGAAAAGGACAAGATCCCTTTTTAACCTGAAATCTGAAAAAAACTGATTGCCCTCAAATCGAACGGTGTAGCGTTGCCCCTCTTCGATTTTCAAATCACATAAGACCTGCCTGCGTTCCGCGTCACGCTCAAGATCCGCAGTGATTGAGACATCGGCAAACCCCTTTTTGCGATAAAAGGTGGTCAACTTGTTGATATCTTCACTGAAATCTTTGGCCACGAACCGCCCGAATCCCAACCCCAAGATTTTTCTACGCCAGGTTTTGAGGCGACGGATGATGCTGGCATCCTCATAAGCACTATTGCCGTTCAACTGCACGTGTCCGAGCGTATAATAGGCCCCCTTATCGATGGTCACATTCAGGTGATAGTGACCACCGCCATTCTCCTCCTGGTCCCAATCGATGTGAACCCGGGGATCGACATAGCCCTCGTTGCGGTAAAGGTCTTTGATCAGGGCTTCCTGGTCGGGTATGTCGCTGGAACGAAAAATATCGCCGGAGGCGACGGTCATCACAGTGCGCACATCCTTTTCAAAAAGAGGGTAAGTACCGCTGATTCCGATGGATTTGATACGCTTGTAAGGTCGAATTTCAAATGTTACGACAGCGCCACCGGACTGGGGGACGACATCGACTGCCACCGATGCAAATGCGGTGAGTGCTTTGCGGGATTCGGCAAGCCGCTGCGGGGTCAAAAGATCGCCGGGTTTCAACTGAATCAAAACGGCGGCGGCCCCTTGCCAATCAAATCCATCGGGACTGGCGTCGTCTACCCGAATGATGATTTCGTTTACCGGCAAGGATGGTCCGTCCCACTGGAATTCTGCGCTGGTATCCGCGTAAGGGGCGCTCGATATCGGCAACAGCATAACCCCAGGCACAAAACACCATAAAATGAGAAGCATCCTGGTCCACTTCCGATTATTGCGCATATGCCCCGCCTGCGGTGATTCCTGTAAAGCTGCGATCAGTCACTCATATCCTCTTTTGCTTGAGAAAGAAGTGATATTTGAACTACTTTGGACCGAAAGGTGAGGGCCAGATTATCTGAATTCGATACGAAATAAAAGCTCACCACCGTAGTTTCCGGCCGTGTCCTGAAAACCGCTGGCCGACATATGTTCCAGAAGCCGGTATTCTGAAATGGCCCGCTGCACCAACTGGTTGTCCTTGGATTCCACGGCATACTTGACGGTAAGACGCGAAGTCAATTTCTTCCCAACGGTCACCTGTATGCGATCGCTGCTCTCTTCATCCGCTTCGGCGCCGGTCTCCACCTCCAGGATGTCAACGCCGGTCCCCTTTTTAATATCCTCACCCCACGCCGAAGCAGCCAATGCCGCCAGCATCTGCCCGGTGGTGGCCTCTCCGCCACCGCCGTTTTTCGATAACTCGGTGCTCGTCTGGCCGAGCAGAATCAGGGAGAGGATATTGGCATCGGATTCGGGGGGGTCCGAACTGAGCGCGATCTTCAAGTTCTCCGGGGTACCTTCGGCGGAGAGGCGTACCTGCCATTTGCGTATCTGGGTTTCCGCCTGAATATCGATGGAGGGTTCTATCTTATAAGGATTGACGAAATCTACGACCCCTCGCTTGACCTCGAAAGACTTCTTGCGAAAGATGACTTCGCCATCAGTGACTTGGGCCCTTCCGTTGAGTATGGGCCTTGCGGCTGTGCCGGAGAACTTCAGGTCGGGCGCTACCTCCAGACGGGCGACATTGTTATCCACGAGCATGGGGTAGCGATGGGTCAGGGTCACGGCCAATCGGATGTTATTCATCCATTCCGGCGCTTCCCAGCGCGATGGCACCGGCTCGGCCCTCTGGGGATCGGTTATAGTGGACAGCAGGTTCAGACGCAGATTTTTATAGTAGGCCCCTTCCAGCAAAACCACGCGGCCGTCCAGAAGGGCGTCCCGGCTATCGCCTTTGAGCGTCAAGTCGGCTGCGATTTTGGCGTCCATGGTGTCCGGCCACTGCAGTGGCAGGGCTTGGGCCTGAAACCTCAGGTTCACTTTTTCAGGCCGCAGACCGGCCAACCCGACCTGACCATCGAGGCTGAACGAACCGTCATCCAACTTTCCCGATATTGAATCAATGCTTAACAACTCCGGTGAAATAGTAATTTTTCCGTTTAGACCGTGAACCGATTGCCCCATATCGATCAACAGGAATTTGAGCTCTTCCATGGTCAGATCGCCTTGCCAACGCATCCTTTGCCACGGGCCCTGCCCCTCTATCTGAAAGAGAATGTTCCCGGCAGCGTTGCCAATTTCATCGCTGAAGGGATCGAGCGCTGCCAGGGGAAGACGCCCACCCGCCTTGGCCGACAGGCTTTTGGCGAGGTGGCCGTTCACGGCCACCTTCAGGTGCCCATCCTGCATCAATTTCATCCTGGTTTCGGGCAGATCGATCGAGCCGTTGTGCAAGCGGGCCTCTAGCCGCTCAAAAGAGAGCAGTTCCGCCTCCTGGTATATCAAGTTCGCATCAGACAGGGAGAGCACCGCATCGATATTTTTCGGCTGGCGCCAGTTGCCCCTTGCCTGCAGCCTGCCCGTAAGCCGTCCCTTCCAGTGCTGATCCGCCACAACGGCCAAATAGGGGCCCAGATCGGTTCGATCCAGATCAGCAGCCAAATCGAAATCTCCACTGTCCAGGTAGCCATTGGCGGTAAGCTTGAAGGTAAGATCGGCGTCTAATGCCAAATGCTGATCTAACAATGAGAGATTCAGCCTGAAATCCTCCCAGGTGTGTCCATAAATCTCGGGCTGTCGGATCAACATGTGAGCGGATACCTGTGGATGGGCCAGCGTTCCACTGGCATCGATGGCCCCTTCCAATGTACCGTCGACCACACCACCTTTTTGCAGTCCTTCGATATGCCGCAATGCAATGCCCTTGATGGAAAGCCTTGCTTCCATGCGCTGATCGGACGCGTACCAACCGCTGCCGCTGAGCTCCTGCCCCGGCGCCACGGCGACGGCCAGCCGATCCAAATGGACGATCTTGTCGGCCAGTCGTCCGCTCAGGTGTACCGAATCGAGTTTCTGATAGCGTAAATCAAGGCTGCGGCCCTCCAGCAGGTAAGCGCCGCTCAATGTTGAAAAAGTACCTGCCAGAGAGGCATGCAACGCTATCTTGCCGCCCAACCCCGGAAGGATATCCTTAAGGTGCAGGGCATCGGAGGTCACTTCGGCTGTCACCTGGGGATCGGACAGCCACGCGCCGCCTTCTGGTGACCGCAACCGCAGGTCGCCTTGCACGCCGATGCTGGATTGCCCGCTCGACAGGTTGACACCGGGTACGCTCAGGTGCCCATCGTCCCAGAGGATACGGCCATCGGCACGGGCATCGATACCCTTCCAGGCAGCGGAGCTGGGAGCCAGGTCGAGCGTTGCCTGGGGGTGTGCAATGGTGCCTGTCGCATGGAGCTTGCCATTTATCGATAGTGTAACATCCTGTTCCTCGTAAAAATCAGAGAGAGTGACTTGGTCCAACTTAAAGGTTGCGTCGATGGCAGGATCAGAGAGCCAGCGGCCCCCATCATCCATTACTCCCAACTCGCCTTTGCCTTCGAGATAGCTGCCTTGGTTCTCGAGGACCAGCCTCGAAAAGTGGATGGTGCCGTTTGGCTTCATGTTCGCCTCGGCCAGGAGGCGGCCGAACCGCCATCGTCCGAACGCCACATCCTGGGTGAGAAGCGCACCGTGTGCCTCGGGGCGGCTCCATGGGCCATGGGCATCCAGTTTCAGAATGCCTCTGCCGGAAGGCAACGTGATCCCCAACGCCTGGCCCAAGGTGTCGATGCGATCCAGTCGCAGCGTCGCCGACGAAGCCAACTGCCGCGCAGCCCAATCGATGACCCCGTTGGCTTGCAGGGTGCTGTCGCCAAGCGTTGCCTGGCACGAATCGATTTTGATTTTCCGATCGGCCCAGCGAAGGTAGGCGGCAAACTCACCATCGGACGCCAGAGCGGCTTCAGCCGCTTTCAGCTTCTCCACGGATAGGTTGATCTCGGCCTGCCCGGCACCATCTCCTTGCTGCCCAACAGTACCCTGGACGCGCACGCTCCCCTGCCAGACGCCGTCCCATGCAACGCCGAGTGCCGGTATCTGCCGGGGCACCACATCACGCCCTCTAATATCGAGCTGGAGGGCCGCCGATTCAAGCCCCAACGCAGCATGCCGGAAAGAGCTGGGAAAGACAGGGCGCAAGTCCAACTGGCCGGAGAGCTCCAACGCTCCCCAACGATCATCCGTCGACAATCGAACAATCTCCACCACACGCCGATCCAGAACGGCCTCAAGCGATAAGGATCGTAGGGAGGTTCCCCAACCGCCACCATCGGAGAGTGTCATCCGCAGCGCCGCACTGGGATCGTCAAGGTGGCCGTTCAGCGTAACCTCCCCCCTGGCTCTGCCATATAGCACCGCAGGCTGCGGCAGCCACTGCCGGAACGCTTCCAAATCGACATCGAAGTCCCCCACCAGTGCTGCCGCCGGATGGGGTTGATCCAGATCGAGGCGACCCTTGACCGTTAACTGCGATCCGGGCGTTTGTAGTGACACGTTGAGGGGTTGTGCTGCCGTTGGCCGGTAACGGGCCGACATGACGATGTCATGAACAGCTGTAACGGCTTCTTTCCGCTCAATCTCTGCATTGCCAATGGATACCCGAATATCGGCTGTACGTTGATGCAGGTCACCACTGGCCATAAGGCCGATCCCCTCGGCGTGTCCACGCCATCCCGCAGCCGGCCGCTCCAGGGAGAGCCTGCCGTTGGTGATGTTCAGGCTGTTCACGCGCAACTGCCAGCCAGCATCGCCTGCCGTATCCTCAGCATCCTGGTTGGCTTGCGAAGATACGATTTTAAGCAGGTTCAGTCGGTCCTGATGGTCGTATATGACTGCCAAAGCGGGATCTTCGATCTCCAGTGAGGAGAGGTGCAC
This sequence comes from uncultured Desulfatitalea sp., assembly GCA_963668675.2. Classification (GTDB taxonomy): domain Bacteria; phylum Desulfobacterota; class Desulfobacteria; order Desulfobacterales; family Desulfosarcinaceae; genus Desulfatitalea. Next base: position 633,853 of record CAXXMB010000002.1, read on the forward strand.
GGCCCGCCCCGCCAAGGCCAGCCAGCGCCATCGAACAGACAACTGCTTGATGCCGGCCACCTCGCTGCCGGCGGCATCGGTCAGTTGAATATCGGATAATCGAAGCCGGCCTGAGATGAAATTCACCCGGTGGTCGCCCACCGTCAGATGGCCGTTAATCCTCTCATTGACTTTGCCGACCACCAATGTGCGACAAGCTGCGCTGTTGGCATAGATGGCAACGGCAGCCAGGGCTGCCATCCACAGCAGGCAAAAGATTGTGCCCGCAAAGAGCACTATGTTCCATTTTCGTTTGCGCATTGGCGGTCATCTTACGGCAAGGCCAGTGTCAGCTTCAAGTATTCATACAAAATTAATTGATCAAGAGAGGCGGAATCGGCAGGAGAGCGGTTGAGGGGCCGTTCGCCGGCAAGCTCTAGACAGCAGACGTATTCCTTGGGAGGCCGGGCGTTGCAACTGTTTCATCGAAAAAAAGCCGGCAAGCTGCAGGATTCCCGCGGCTTGCCGGCCCATTGGCTTCTATTGGATTGCGATAACGGTAGTTAGCCGAGCTTCTCCGTCAAAGCAGGCATGAACTCGAGAATGTCTTCCACGATACCGATGTCGGCCACCTGAAAAATGGGCGCTTTTGCATTCTTGTTCACTGCCACGAGGAAAGGGGAACCTTTGATACCGCCCAAATGCTGGAACGAACCGCTGATACCCAGGGCCATGTATACTTTGGGTTTGACGGTCTTTCCGGAGGTACCCACCTGACGAGATTTTTCCAGCCACTTGGCGTCCACGATGGGCCGCGAACAGCTGACCACAGCCCCCATGGCCTCGGCCAGCTCTTCGGCGATCTCGATATTGTCTTCATCTTCGATGCCGCGGCCAATGGAAACCAGTACATCCGATTTGGTGATGTCCACATCGCCGGCCTCGGCTTCGACAACTTCGAGGTAACGCCGTTTGGCGCTGAGGTCGCCAGCATCGCCGGACTTGTCGGTCACGCTGCCTGAGAGGGCGCCATCTTCGGGCTGAAAGCAACCCGGACGCAGGGTCAAAACCGCACCGGCTGCCGTGTCGCAGGTAACGTGGGCATGAGCCATGCCGGCAAATTCCTGGCGGACGATCTTCATGGTTGCGCCGTCCATCCCGTCGATGTCGACCACGTCGGCGACGTAAGCGGAATCCAATTTAATGGAGAGACCGGGGGCAAGGTCCATTCCGAAGGTGTCGTGGGGGACCAGCACGATGCTCTCTTTGGGCAGCAGATTGGCCAGCGCCTTGCGGATGACCTCGGCGTTGGGATAGGCCAAATCGGCATTGTCGATCTTCCAAACCTGAGCATAGAGTTTTGCTGCGCCCTCACAGGCTTTATCCAAATCACCGCCGGAGCCGGTCACAATGGCCGTAACTTCTGCGGAGGCGTCAATTTTCTTGGCCGCCACAGCCAGTTCGGCGGCTGAGTCTTCGAGAACCCCACCTTTGTGAGCGATATAGGCAAATATCTGAGCCATTATTTCAACCCTCCTTTGGCTTTCAAAAGTTCAATCAGTTTGTCGATTTTCTCTTCCATGCTGCCTTCTAGCATCTCTGCGCCTTCACCCATTTCCGGCGTGAAGTAGTCGACCCGTTTCACGGCAGCGCCGGCGGCGCCGATGCGGTCGGCGGCGACGCCCAGATCCCCGGCCCCATGGGTCGGGATTTCAACCGAAGCCACTTTGCGGATACCACGAATACCCACATAGCGCGGCTCGTTGATGCCGGTCTGGATGGAGAGCACGCAGGGCAGTTCGATCTCGTTCATCTCCTGATTGCCGCCCTCGATTTCGCGTCCAACCTTGATGGTTTTACCGTCGCTGACGTCAACTTTATTGACGAGAGAGGCATAGGGCATATCCAGCATAGCGGCCAGCATGCCGCCCACCTGTGCCGCGCCGCCGTCGGCCTGGGCACCGGTGAGGATCAGATCGTAGTTTCCTTTTTCAACGATGGCTTTCAAGATGGTGGCAATGCCGCGTCCATCCGAATCTTCGAAAGCATCGTCGGACAGCAGAATGCCCTTGTCCGCGCCCATGGCCATCTGCCGGCGCAGGACCTCTTCGGACTCGTCGTCGCCGACGGTGACCACGGTCACAGATCCGCCCACGTTGTCCCGAATCTGAATGGCCTCTTCCGTGGCGTAGTTGTCCCACTCGTTGACCGAATATACCAGGTCATCACGTTCGATGTCGGTTCCGTCGCCTTTTATCTCAATTTCATTTTCGGCAGTATCCGGAACCCGTTTCACACATACCAGAATCTCCATGTTTAATCCTCCCTGATCGAAATATGGTTCCCTTAAATCAAAACGTTATATTTTTTCGACGCCCCATGGGCATCTGTTATTCACCGTCGGGCCATAAGGACCATGGCCCGATATTTAAGAACAGGGCACGCCCGCATCCGGATCAATCGGCAAGATGAGCCGCCACCAGTTCAGACAAATCGATGGCTTCCATTTTACCTTCCAGACCGGCGACCTTGATTGCGTCTTCGATGTTGACCAGGCAGAAGGGGCAGGCCGTAACGATCACATTGGCACCAGCCTCCTCGGCCATCTGGACACGCAGAACGCCCATGCGTTGATCCTCTTCCGGTTCGTAAAAAAGCATCAAACCACCACCGCCGCAGCAGAACGAGCGGTCGCGGCTGCGAAGCATATCGACCCGCTTTACACCCGGCAGCGCATCGATCAATTCACGCGGGTCTTCATAGATGGCGTTGTGGCGCCCTAAGTAACAGGGATCATGGTAGGTGTAAACCTTGTTGCCATTTTCGGCAGGCTTGAACGACAGCGTCCCCTTGCGGACCTGTTTGAGCAAGAACTGACTGATGTGTTCGACCGGCGGCAACCCCTCATAATCGTTTTTCAGTGCGTTGAGCGCGTGGGGATCCGTAGTGATTATTTTGGCCACACCAGACGCTTTAATCATTTCAGTATTGTGCTCACGCAGGTCCTGGAATAGCATCTCTTCACCGAACCGGCGAACCTCGTTGCCGCTGTCTTTCTCTCCCTTACCCAGGATACCGAAATCAACGCCGGCCGAATGTAGCAACCTGGCCGTGGCCTGGCCGATGGACTGCATGCGATCGTCAAACGAGGTGATGCTGTCCACAAAGTAGAGTACTTCGGCCTCATCCTTGCCGCCGTTTAGATCCTTCACCGTTATGGACTCATCCAGCTCCTTGGTCCAATCGGCGCGCTTCTTCTCCATCTTGCCCCAGGGGTTTCCACGTTTTTCAAGAGCACTCAGCGGTTTCTGCAGCGATTGGGGCACCATTCCTTCGTCCACCATTCCGCGACGCAAGTCGACGATCTTGTCGATGTATTCGATACCAACCGGACACTCCTGCTCGCAGGCGCCGCAGGTGGTGCAGGACCAGATCTCATCCTCCGAATAGGTCGTACCGATCAAGTCATCACCATTGCTCTTGGGCTCCCCCCAAACGGGGTACTTGGCGAACAGCAGGTTGCGCCCTTTGATCGAAATAAACCGGGGTGACAGGGGACGTCCCACGGCATTGGCCGGGCAGTTGTCCGAGCAGCGCCCGCAATCCACACACGAGTAAAAGTGCAGCATATGCCGCCATGTAAAATCTTCCAGTTTCTTGACACCGAAAGACTCCAGGTCGTCCAACTGTTCGTTGCTGACGCCATATTTAACCGGCTTGACGTTGCCGCGTTGGACCCGCATCAGGAAGACATTGAATATCGACGTAATGACATGGAAATGCTTGCCGAACGGCAGAAAGCAGAGAAAGAAGAAGAAGGTCACATCATGCACAAAATAGGAGGCGGAGTGGACGAATTGCAGCAGGCCTTTGGGCGCGGCTGCCAGCAGGTGCTGGGAGATCCAGGCCAGCGTAAACGGGGCCAGCGTGTGGGCCTCCATCCCGAGCTGCTTCTGGGCGGCCACCAGACTGCCTTCGAAAAACCCCTCGGCCAGTACCAGGGTGGAAATGAGTCCCAGTACGAAAATCGCCTCTGCCGTGTGCGGCTTGCCATACTTGGCCGGTACGGCATAACGCGCCGGTTTGATGATCCCACGGCGATACATGGCCCAAACGGCCACGACCAGCACCCAGGTTGCGGCATAGGATCGGATGACCCCGTAAATCGCGCCGATGGTGCCATCCATTCCGGGCAGATGAAATCCCTCTTTAATGCCCACAAACATCAATTCGGTTGAACGCAGACCAAGAATAAGAAAACCGGAAAAAAGCAGGATGTGTAAAATACCAGCCGTCCTGTAACGCGGATGGCGGTATTGAAGGAGCCAGATTTTAATGACTTTGAAGACGCGCTGCGGCAATTCATTGATCGGTTTGTCGGGGGCAGCCAAAATCAACGGCTTGAGACGCATCACGATGATATAGATGAAAAGGGTGATACCGACCACGGGAATGATGGTGTAAATGAGCCATGCGGGGATGAACAGAAAAGAGCCGCTAGCTGGTGGAATCAATGCGAAATCCATTGTTCGTCTATCTCCTTCTAATGAAATGATCTTCTAATTCGAATGAATGAAGACTCATTCATCTACTAATACAGGCCTTTGCTGTCAAGCAAAAAAAGGGCTGTAAATCCGATCATCTCACCTCACCATCACCCGATGAAGGCAAACCTCACAGGCCATTATGACACTTTTTTATTCTGTTTTTTAATGCAACACAAAAGCCTTGCGTGGTGAGAAGGACAATGGCGAAGACCCGAATGATTCTTGACAATACGGAGGATTCGCCATTACAAAACCTATTTATGATCGACCCGATTCACCCCCCCTAAAATTGCGGATATCATAAAGCGTGTTTCCATCCATCCAAAACTGACAAGGAGGTACATGTGACAGCGACAGTGACCTATCAGGACAAACCCTGGTTGAAGCACTATCAACCCGGCGTTCCGGACGCACCCGACTACGAAAACCTCTGTCTTCCCGATTTCCTGGATCGAACCGTCTCCCGCTTTCCCAACAAGATGGCACTCTATTTCGAGGGGTATAAACTCAATTATAGGCAACTCAAGGATATGGTGGACCGGTTTGCCACCTGCCTGCACAATTTCGGCATACGCAAGGGCGATGCCGTGGCCATTCTGCTGCCCAATGTGATCCCGTGCGTCGCCGCCTATTACGCCATCCACCGCGTCGGCGGCATCGCGGTGATGAACAATCCACTCTACTCCGACCGGGAACTCGAACATCAGTTGAACGATTCTGGCTCAAAAGTGCTCATTACGATAGATCTGTTGACCAACCGCATGGTCAACTTACGGCCCAAAACCGGGATCAAGCAGATCATCTACACCAGCATTGGCGACTACCTGCCTTTCCCCAAAAGCCTGCTCTTTCCCCTGGTGGGAAAAAAGAAGGGGTTAATGGCCGATGTGGCACCGGCTGACGAGCTTTACCGCTGGAAAGACCTGATCGCCAAAAACCAGCCCGCGCCACCCAAGGTCGAGCTCTCCTTCGACGATGTGGCCATGTACCAGTACACAGGCGGCACAACGGGTGTCAGCAAAGGAGCCATGCTGACCCACGGCAACTTGAGCAAGCAGGTCCAGCAGGTGGCGGCCTGGTTCCCGCACATCGACGATGACAACGTGGCCATGGGAGCGCTGCCATTTTTCCATGTTTTCGGGCTGAGCAATGTCATGAACACTGCTGTCTACTATGGATGGAGCATCATCCTGATCCCCAAACCCCAGCCGGACCAACTGATCGAATCGATCAAAAAGACCAAACCGTCGTTTGCCGCCCTGGTGCCCACCATGTATATCGGCATACTGCAGCACCCTGAAGCCGACAGTATCGACATGAGCACCATCGACAATATGTTCTCAGGCAGCGCACCGCTGCCCGTTGAAGTGATCAAGGAGTTCGAGAACCGCACCAAGGGCATCATTGTAGAGGGCTATGGTCTGACGGAAAGCTCACCCACAACGCACATCAACCCCTGTGGAGAAGGCAGCCTGCGCAAAGTCGGCAGCATCGGCCTCCCTGTCTGCGATACCGAGTGCCGTATCGTGGATCTGAATGATGGCAAAACAGACATGCTGGTGGGTGAAAGCGGTGAACTGCTCATCAGAGGTCCCCAGGTGATGAAGGGCTATCTGAACCGCGAGGAGGCAACGGCCGAAACCCTTGCCGACGGCTGGCTGCACACCGGCGACATCGCAACCATGGATGAAGACGGCTACTTCTACATCATCGACCGCAAGAAGGACATGGTCATCTCGGGCGGATACAACATCTACCCCCGGGATATCGAAGAGGTCTACTTCGAACATCCCAAGGTTGTCGAAGCCACAGCCATCGGCGTGCCCCACCCAAAACGCGGTGAAACCGTCAAGGTGTTCATCGTGCTCAAAGAGGGCGAAACGGCTACCCAAGAGGAGATGATCGCTTACTGCGGCGACAAGCTGGCCAAGTATAAATGGCCCACGGAAATTGAATTCCGCAAAGAGCTGCCCAAGACCAATGTGGGCAAAGTGTTGCGCAAAGATTTGCGTGAGGAAGAGTTGAAGAGCAGAAAGTAAATCAGTTCGCAGACCTTACTATACAGAGCACAATGTACACGGCCGCCTCACTTCCGGGCGGCCGTTATTTTTCGGGTGTTTAGGCCGAAAAGAACCGGAGATGCCGCCGGCATCTCCGGTTTTTAACTTCCTCTTTGCTCAAAATGTGATGAAACCGAGTGCTATTTACCGCCGAAGCTATCGTCGTCGATCTCTATGGCGGAACAGCAGGCGCCCATAATGGTTTCGATCTTTCCGTTGGTCAGCGGCAGGATGTTGCCGACAAAGAACTCGGCCGATTTGATCTGGCCTTCCAGGAATTTCTGATCTTTCTTCTTGGCACCCTTTTCCAACTGCTGGGATGCAAGGTTGGCACGCCACAGCAGCATCCATGCCATTACCAGATCGCCGGAAGCTTCCATGAAAGTGTAAGAAAATGCCAGGGCATTCGCGATCTGACCTTCCATCATGGCCTTGCCAAGATGCATGGCCGCATCGCCCAAACGCTTGGCAATGGCCCCGGTCTTTTCAGCCAGGGGCTTGAGCGCTTCAATCCCCTTGGCGGTGTCGAGGGTTTTCTGAAGTTCGCCCATCATCGCCATCATGGCTTTGCCGCCGTCCATGACCGTCTTGCGCCCCAGGTAGTCCAGTGCCTGGATACCGTTGGTGCCTTCGTAGATCTGGGTGATGCGAATATCACGAACCAGCTGCTCCACGGGATACTCTTTGATGTAACCGTAGCCACCGTAAATCTGCACACCGAGGTTGGCCACATCGAAAGAGCGGTCGCTGATGTAGCCCTTGCAAATGGGGGTCAGGAAGCCGATCAGGGCCTCATATTGGTCCTTCTCTTCCTTATCCTTGGCCAGATGGGACTGGTCGATCAGTTTGGATACGTAATAGAGCAGGCTGCGCATGCCTTCCACATAGGATTTCATGGTAATGAGCATGCGGCGCACGTCCGGATGGTTGATGATCGGCACGGCCGGAGCATCTTTTTCAAATGCGTCGGCCCGGCGGAACTGCACGCGCTCGCGGGCGTAGTTCAAGGCATAGAGGTAAGAGGCGCTGGCGTCGGCAAAGGCCGATGCGCCGGTGTGCAGGCGTGCGCCGTTCATCATCTGGAACATGGCGCGCATGCCCTTGTTCTCTTCACCAAGCAGATAGCCGCGGCATTTACCCTTGCCACCCAGGGTCAGTGAGGCGGTGGCGTTGCCATGGATGCCCATTTTCTCTTCGATGCCGGTGCACACCACGTCATTGGGTTCGCCCAACGTACCGTCGTCGTTGACCCATATTTTGGGAACCAGGAACAGAGAGATGCCCTTTGTCCCGGCCGGTGCGCCTTCGATGCGGGCCAAGGTCGGGTGGATAATGTTGTCGGCCAGATCGTGTTCGCCGGCCGAGATGAAGATTTTGTTGCCGCTGATCGAGTAGGTGCCGTCATCGTTTTTCACGGCAGTGGTGGTCAGGGCGCCTACGTCGGAACCGGCTTCCGGTTCAGTGAGCAGCATGGTGCCGGTCCATTCGCCGGTATTCATTTTCTCCAGAAACAGTTTCTTCAGTTTCTCGGTACCGAAATTTTGAACCAGCCCGGCGGCGCCGTTGGTCAAACCAGCGTACATCATAAAAGAGAAATTGGCGGCAGAAAAGTACTCACCAGTGGCAATACCCACCGAATGCGGCATGCCCTGTCCGCCCCATTCAGCCGGCATGGTCGTGCCGACCCATTCGCCCTCTTTCAAAAGCTCCCAGGCGCGTTTGTAACTTTCCGGCGTGGTTACCTCGCCGTTGTTAAACTGGGCGCCGATCTCATCTCCATCCTTCTGGGTCGGCAGAATCTCTTTTATTGCCAGATTGCGCGCTTCGGTAACGATCATTTCGATGGTTTTACGGTTGAACTCGGCGTACTCCTCCGCTTTGCTGAGCGCGTCGACGTTCATCTGGTCGAAAAGAACAAAATCGACATCTCTGCGATCCGATAATACCTGTGCCATTGAAAACTCTCCTTCCTTAACTATGTCATGTCACCGCATCGGTTTCATTCACCGATTGCGACGATGGGTTATTTCCCTCTTCTGATTCCTGCCCGGCCGCACCGATCCCTTTGATAAACAGCTCGACCAGTGGCGCCGCCATGGAGGTCAGGTCGTGATCCCGTCCCGTATGGATCCAAGTGTTGATCACCTCGTCAACCGCCCCGTTGATCAGCCGTTTGACCAGTCCGACGTAAAGATCGCTGCGGATCGTTCCCTCTTTCTGCCCCTGGGCTACCACCTGGGAGATCACGTCCCTATACATTTTGGACATCTGGCGCGTCGGCTCCTGGACCAGACGCCACTGGAGGTGGGTCTCGCCCTGGTAGACGATGGCGCCGGGGGGTTGACTCTGAAACAGATCCAGATGGGCATAGACCAGGTTGTTCAGTTTCTCGATAGCGGTCTTGCCCTCTTCGACGGCCTTCCAAAAGCGTTCGGAGACGTGTTCGGTCATCGCCTCGTAAAATTGAACCAGGATGTCGTCCTTGTTTTTGAAATAGAGGTAGATGGTGCCGTCAGCAACGCCGGCCTCCTGAGCAATCTGGGAGATGGTGGACTGTGAAAACCCCCTCTCGGCAAAAACATTGATGGCCGCCGTCAGAATTTGCTGGTATTTATCGGCATTTCGTTTCATTTCCCTGTCCGAAAACCCCTCTCCAAAAATGAATGAGCATTCACTCATTTACCAAAGCCCTTTTCCGCGTGTCAAGTGGTAAAATGGCCTTAAGTTAAAAATCCCCCTACAGTATCAAAAATGCGAGCATTTTCTCGTGCCGCGACGTCTTAAAAAAGCGACTGTCTATTGACACAGGCCCATATTCCGTTTAGATAAAAAAATTCGGAATCCGCGCGCTGACCGGCTCAATCACGGAACATAGCCCCGAATCGCCGTATTTCGTTCAATAAAAAGGGGTTAACATAAAAAACCGACAGTACGAATTCGCAAAGAAAGGCAATAACTTTTGGAGGTTATATTAAATGGCTGAACAAGCAATCAAACTTGGCGGCAAAAAACAGAGCACCTTCATCGACAAGGTCAAAAAGCTGCTTCCTGAAGGAGGGAATCTCAATCTATGCCTGACCTGCGGTGCATGCTCTTCGGGTTGCCCGGCCACAGGCATCGAAGGCATGGATCCGCGTAAATTCCTGCGCATGGCAGCTTTGGGCATGGACGAGGAGATCACCTCCACCCCATGGGTATGGATGTGCAGCATGTGTACCCGCTGCGTCTATGTCTGCCCCATGAAGATCAACATCCCCCAACTTGTCTTTTACGCGCGCCAGACATGGCCCAGGGAAGAGCGCCCCAAGGGCATCATCGGTTCGTGCGACATGGCGTTGCGCAATGACACCTGCAGTGCCATGGGAGCCAGCGAAGAGGATTTCCAGTTTGTGGTCGAGGATGTATTGGAAGAGTACCGTGAAGCCCAACCCGAGTTTGCCGAAATGCAAGCGAACGTTAATAAGGAAGGGTCGTACTATTTTCTGAATCAAAACTCCCGCGAACCGGTCACTGAACCGGACGAGATGGTGCCGCTGTGGAAAATCCTCCATCTCGCCGGCGCCGACTGGACCTATGGGACCAAAGGCTGGGCAGCCGAGAACTACTGCATGTTCGCCGCTGACGATGAGGCATGGGAAAAGATCGTACGCACCAAAGTGAAAGCAGTGGAGGATTTGGGCTGTAAGGTCTGGCTCAATACGGAGTGAGGGCACGAACTCTTCGCGGTCCGGTTCGGACTGCAAAAATTCAACATCGAGCCCAAATTCGAAATTCAGAGCATCATCCAACTCTATGCCCAGTGGATCCGTGAGGGTAAGCTAAAACCCAGTTCGGAATGGAACAAAGAGCGCAAGATCAAATTCACCGTCCAGGATCCTTGCCAACTGGTTCGCAAATCGTTTGGCGACCCGGTGGCCGAAGATCTCCGTCTGGTCGTCAGGGCCGTCGTTGGCGAAGAGAACTTCATCGACATGTACCCCAACCGCTCGAACAACTTCTGCTGCGGCGGTGGCGGCGGCTTCCTGCAATCCGGTTATCCCGATCAACGCCGCAAGTACGGTGAGTTGAAGGCCAACCAGATCCTTTCAACAGGGGCCGAATACTGCATCACCCCCTGCCACAACTGCCATGCCCAGGTCCACGACCTGAGCGAGGTTCGGGACCATCCGTGGCAGACCGTCCATCTCTGGACCCTGTTGTGCCTCTCTCTGGGGATTTTAGGGCCCAACGAACGGGTCTACCTGGGAGAGGACCTAAGGGATGTGGATGTCTTCCATCCTGAGAGTGAGATGTAAATAGCCAGATAAAAGTTCAATAGATATGCGAAGGCCGGCAGCATTAATGTGCTGCCGGCCTTTTGTTTTCTTTTAGCAGTTTGCATCAGTGGGCGATCGTCATAATGCTTGTATGGAGCTTAAAATTGAAACAGGCCGATCCGCTGGATTGCGGATCGGCCTGTTTTGGTTCTGATGGGCGATAAATAGGTGTTTAGGCCGCCTTGTCTATTTTAACGGCGCACACCTTGAACTCGGGTATGCCGGAGACCGGATCTAATGCCGCGTTGGTCAACTGGTTCGCTGCACCCTTGGCAAAGTGAAAGGGGATAAAGACGGTGCCGCCGACGGCCTTGGACAAAATCCTGGCCCGGACGGCGATCGAGCCGCGTCGCGAGGCGATGTTCACCATGTCGCCTTCCACGATGTTGAATCTCTCCGCATCCGCTCTGGAGATCTCCACATAGGATTCGGGGGCACGGTCGTTGAGATCGGCACTCTTCATGGTCATGGTACCGGTGTGGTATTGATAGAGAAGGCGTCCGGTCGTCAGGTAGAGCGGATATTCGTCATCCACCTGCTCGGCCGGCGGAATCCACTCGATGGCATGAAATTTACCCAGCCCCCGGGTAAACTGTTGTCCATGCAAGATGGGCGTTCCCGGATGGTCGCTGGTGGGACAGGGCCAATGAATCCCTTCGGCATCGATGCGATCGTAAGTCAGTCCGGCGTAAGAGGGGGTGACCCGGCAGATCTCTTCGAAAATTTCGCGACTGTTCGCATAGGACATATCATAGCCCATGCGCTTGGCGATTTCACAGGTGATCCACCAGTCATCCTTCGCTTCTCCGGGCGGATTAACGGCCTTACGCACCCGCTGGACGCGGCGTTCGGTGTTGGAGAAGGTACCCTCTTTTTCCGCAAAGCAGGCCGAAGGAAGCACCACGTCGGCCATCTTAGCGGTCTCAGTCAGGAAGATGTCCTGGACCACGAGGAAATCCATATTCTTGAACGCCTTTTCGGCATGGCGAAGATCGGGGTCCGAAACCATGGGGTTCTCCCCGATGATGTAGAGACTTTTGAATTTGCCCTCGATGGCATTGGGAAGCATCTCGGTCACCTTCAACCCGATCTTGGTCTCCAGCCCCTCAACGCCCCATGCATCTTCCATCTTCTTGGCCGCGGCCAGATCCCCCACCGGCTGATAACCGGTATAGACGTTGGGCAGACCGCCCATGTCACAGGCCCCTTGAACGTTGTTCTGTCCGCGCAGCGGATTAACGCCGCCGCCGGCCATGCCCAGATTGCCGGTCAGCATCGAAAGGTTGGCCAGGGATTTGACGTTGTCGGTGCCGCTGATGTGCTGGGTGATGCCCATGCAGTAGAGAATACTGCCGGTGCGGGCGCCGGCAAAAAGCTTGGCGGCTGCCACCAGGCTCTCGGCCGGAATGCCGGTGATGCCTTCGACAAATTCGGGTGTATATTTTTCCACCTGCTGCCGCAGCTCTTCGAACCCTTCGGTGCGCTTCTCGACAAACTCGGCGTCGTGCAGCTTCTCTTTGATGATGACGTGCATCATACCGTTGATCCACGCCACGTCGGTGCCCAGGTTGGGACGCAGCCACTGCTGTGCGAACTCGGTCATCTTGATACGCCGCGGGTCGACTACGATCAGTTTGGCGCCCCTGAATTTCACGGCACGCTTGACAAAGGTGGAGAGCACCGGGTGGTTCTCACTGGTATTGGACCCGGTGATCAAAATGACATCGGCGGTTTCGATATCGGCAATGGTGTTGGTCATTGCACCCGAACCAAACGCTGCGGCCAGCCCGGCCACGGTGGAGCTATGTCAGAGCCGGGCACAGTGATCGACATTGTTGGTTTTGAGCACCGCCCGGGTAAATTTCTGGGCAATGTAATTCTCCTCGTTGGTCACGCGTGCTGAGGTAAGAACGCCCATCTTGTCGCTGCCGTGGGTATCCCTCACCTCCTTCAGTCGACCGGCGACCAGATCCAGCGCTTCATCCCAGGTGGCCTCCCGGAATTTTCCGCTCTCTTTGATCAGGGGATGGGTGAGACGCTCCTCGGATCCGATAAAATGGTAGCCGAAACGGCCCTTGACGCAGAGGCTCCCGTGGTTGGGGGCAGCATCGACGCCGGTCACCTTGACCACCCGGTTGTCTTTGACGTGCAGGTAGAGCTGACACCCTACCCCGCAGTAGCTGCAGGTGGTGCGCACCTTGCGGGTCTCCCAGGGGCGCACCTTATAGCGCACGTCTTTCTCCACCAGGGCCCCCACCGGACATGCCTGCACACACTCACCGCAAAAGACGCAGTCCGAATCCTTCAGGGCACGGTCCCCGGCGGCGACAATTTTCGAGTCCGGCCCCCGGTATCCGAAATTGATGGCGTTATTGACCTGAACCTCGTTGCAAGCCTGAACACACCGGCCGCACTGGATGCAGCGTGAAAAATCCCTGACGATAAACGGATTGACCGTCTCCATTGGATAGCGCGTCGGTGTCGCGGCAAACCGCTCACCACTGACCTGGTAGCGGTAAGCCAGATCCTGAAGGCGGCAATCGCCCCATACCGGGCAGAGTTCACCGCTGTTGTCCTCATCCTGCACCTTGAGCTGAAATGCGGTCCACTCCTGGTCGTCCGACCCACGCACCGCACAGTTGTGGTTGCCCGAGCTGAGCATCAACTGCAGCACCAGCCTGCGCGCCTCTATCACGGCGGGTGATTCTGTCTGGACGAGCATACCGGGCGTCGCCGGTGTTGCACACGAGGCAAGCAGGGTTCGTGCGCCTTCGACCTCAACAACGCAGATGCGGCACGCCCCTGTGGGGGTGGTCCCCTTCAGGTGACACAGGGTGGGGATATCGATATCGTTGCGGCGTGCAACCTCCAGAATTGTTTCGCCGCTTTCAAAACTCAGCTCATGGCCGTTTATGGTGATGATTTGCTGTGCACTCATACCCGCGTTTTCTCCTTGGAAATTGGGGTTTCTTCTTCGTGAGCATATCAAACGATGGTCGCCTACTATTAGATAAATTGGGCGATTTTGTCAATCAAAGGGGCCGTTTCCGGGCAACTGTTTTCCAATATAGAGTGGCACCCACCATTGCACCGACAAGATCTGCCAGCAGATCCATCAGGTCGGCCGACCGGGCAGCCACAAAGCTCTGGTGCCACTCGTCCAGACCGCCGTATAGCGTCGTCAATACAACAGCAGTGACAAACAACTTCCCCCTCCTGCCCCTCCAGGCGGCTACCGTATTGAAGGCACGGCAGAAAAGGATAGAGAGCAGGCCATAAATCCCTGTGTGGCCGATCTTGTCCGAATAGGGCCATGTGGGAAGCGTATCGGGGGTGGCGAAAGAGGACTGGATGAAAATGATCGCGCACCATAGCGCCGGAGGCAGCCAATACCAGATCAAACGCAATTTGGGATCGCTCACCCCGTTCATACCGGTTTCCAGTCCTATTAAAGAGGCGTCGGTTGCGTCTATCGGCTACCAGTCGAATTCCAGGTCGAGTCGCCGCTTCCGGATATGCTCCAACACCTTTTCCTCGAACAGCGCCATTGGGATACCGTGTCGGACCTGGCCATCAAGGGTGCGCACCGAAACCGTCCCCGCCTCTTTCTCCTTGGCGCCACAGGTCAGAATCAGTGGAATTTTGGCAAGCTGGGCGTCACGCACCTTTCGATTGAGGCTCTCCGATCGATTGTCCACCTCCGTTCTCAGACCGCTGCGCTCCAGACGGGCCGAAACCTCGTCGGCAAATGGAATCAGATCATCGTTGATCGGCAGAATGCCAACCTGAACCGGTGCCAGCCAGAGGGGGAACTGGCCGGCAAAATGCTCGACCAGGATACCGAAAAAGCGTTCGATGGATCCGTAGACCACCCGATGGATCATGATCGGCCGATGGCGTTCGTTGTCCCTCCCGATGTAAGTGAGGTCGAAGCGTTCGGGCAGGGACATGTCGAGTTGCACGGTGCCGCACTGCCACGTTCGGCCGAGGGCATCTTTGATATGGATATCGATCTTCGGGCCGTAAAAAGCGCCGTCGCCCTCATTGACTTTGTATTCGGCGCCATACGCCTTCAGGGCTGCTTCGAGCCCGTTGGTGGCCATGGCCCACTGCTCATCGTTGCCGATCGATTTTTCCGGACGCGTTGAAAGCTCCAGGTGAAATCCCAGGCCGAAGGTGCTGTAGATACGCTCCACCAGTTTCAACACCCCCAGAATCTCATCCTGGATCTGATCCGGGGTCATGAAGATATGGGCATCGTCCTGATGAAAGGCCCTCACCCTGAAGAGACCGTTGAGCACGCCGCTCAATTCGTGGCGGTGCACCAGGCCGATCTCCCCGGCACGCAACGGCAGATCCCGATAGGAATGGTGCTTGCGGCCGAAGAGCAACATGCCGCCCGGGCAGTTCATCGGCTTGATGGCATAGTCGACCTCATCGATCTTGGCGGTATACATGTTCTCTCGGTAATTTTCCCAGTGGCCGCTGCGCTCCCACAGTTTCCGTTGGAGCATGATGGGGGTCTTGGTCTCCACATAGCCGTCGGCACGGTGCTCCTCACGCCAGTAATCGAGCAGGGCGTTCCACATGGCCATGCCCTTGGGGTGGAAAAAGGGCATCCCGGGCGCTTCGTCGTGGAAACTGAACAGATCCAGGGCCGTTCCGATGCGCCGATGGTTTCGCTTGCGGGCCTCCTCTATAAAGGTCAGGTAGGCCTTGAGTTCCTTCTTGTCGAAATAGGCGGTACCGTAAATTCGCTGGAGTTGGGCGTTGTTCTGATCCGCCCGCCAGTAGGCCCCCGACACCTTCATCAACTTGAACGCCTTGACAAAGCCGGTGTTGGGCACATGGGGCCCTCTGCAAAGATCGGCAAAGTCGCCCTGACGGTAGAGCGAGATGGTGCCGTCCTCGAGGGCGTTGATCATCTCCAGTTTATAGGGCTCCCCTGCATACTCGGCGAGCGCCTCGGCCTTTGACACCTCCTGCCGCTGGATGGGCAACTTCTCTTTGACGATCTTCTTCATCTCCGCTTCGATGCGGTCAAACGCCTCTTCGGAGATCGGCTCCATATCGATATCATAATAGAAGCCGTCCTCGACCACCGGTCCAATGGTCAGCTTGGCGTCCGGATAGATCCTCAGTATGGCCTGGGCCATGACATGGGCAGCGCTGTGGCGCATGATCTCCAGGCCCTCTTCGTCCTTGATGGTGATAAACCGAACGCTGCTATCGCTATCGATACGGGCGGCGAGGTCCCTCTTCAAACCGTCGATCTCCATGGCGACGCAGTTGCGGGCAAACCCCTCGGAGATGCTCTGGGCCACCTCGAAACCCGCAGGGGCGTGTTCAAATTGCTTTAAGCTCCCGTCAGGAAGTGTTATATTGATCATTTGTGAAAGCCTTCCTCTGTTCCGGGCGATCACCCGTTCCCAAAATCGGCAACGTGCCGGCCTTGGTCAGGGCGTTCAACCGCAGAACGGTAGGTTAAGTTGCGACGACAAAAATATAACCGTCTGATTCAGTCGCGTAGATGCAAGCTAACCATCGGTTATTAGATGCAAACCAATAAAATGAATCAAGTAGGAGAAATACCCCTGTGGGTCAAGTGAAAAATATATCAGAACCACCTCACCCCGGCTATGAGTTCATCGAAACAGATGCCGCATTGCTGGAATTTGCCCGTTCGGCTCGTCAGGCGGGTATGCTGGCCGTCGATCTGGAAGCCGACTCCATGTACCACTACCGTGAGAAGGTGTGTCTGCTCCAGATGGCGGCCAACGGCCATACCGTCGTGCTCGACCCTCTAAAAGTGCCCGATCTCTCTGCATTGCGCCCCATTTTCAGCAACGAACGAATCTGCAAAGTGTTTCATGGCGCCGATTACGACGTGCGCTCCTTGTATCGCGATTTCGACATCACCATCAACAACCTTTTCGACACTCAATTGGCCAGCATGTACCTTGGATGCACCGAAACCAGTCTGGAGGCGGTGGTATTCCATCGGTTCGGCGTCCATCTGGACAAGAAGTATCAAAAGAAAGATTGGTCCTGCCGCCCGCTGCCGCCCCAGATGGTGGCCTATGCCGCCTCCGACGTCATCTATCTGATCCCCCTGGCAAAAATGCTTCAGCAGGAGCTCGATGAGAAGGGTCGCCTTGCCTGGGTCGAAGAGGGATGCCATCTGCTCAGTCAAGTCAGGCCCCAGGAGAACAGCCAACCGATGTTTCTGAAAATCAGAGGCGCGGGCAGGCTGACGCCGCGTCAGTTGGCGATACTCGAAGCGCTTCTGCAACTGCGGGACCGGTTGGCCCGTCAAAAGGACCGCCCCCTGTTTAAGGTGATCAGCAATGCCGCCCTGCTGAAAATCGCCACCACCGCGCCAACAGACCCGGATCGCCTGGCCAAAAGCCAGGCGCTGAGCAACAAACAGATGGAGATGTACGGTCATGCGATCCTCACCGCCGTGAAAAAGGGGTGCTGCCTCAAAAGGGCGCAGCTTCCGATCTACCCTCGCCAAAAGTCTCCCCGCCTCTCCCCTCGCATTCCCAAACGCGTAAAAGCCCTGCGGAACTGGCGCGACCGCCAGGCGGCCGATCTCAATCTCGATCCACCCCTGCTGTTCAATAAGGCACTGCTTCGCGATATAGCCGTCTGCAAACCGGAAGCGATGAAGGATTTGAGGCAAATCCCGAACATGCAGCAATGGCAGGCGGATGCATTCGGCAGACAACTATTAGATATTATTAATAATATGCCATAAACGACAACTCCTGGTGCTTCAAACAAATTTAAGTTGCGTCCATCGCGCCAGGCACTATAATTGTAAAGTAAGGATTCCAAAGCAAACGCTACACCTTGTTTGAAACGGACCGCGTCCCTAAAGCGACTGACAAAGCTACTGACAAAGCTACTGACAGATCTGCCAACTGCCCAGCCCTCTCCTCTTTCATCCGTACGTTCGACGCAGGATAGATGCACGCTTTAAGATAACAACAGCCAACCGGCGGGCGCACCTGCTTTAATGCGCAGGCAACCCTTTCCTACCAACCACGGGGGGACATCATGGCCAAAAAAGCCCAGGTTAAAATCGGCACCCAAACCCAAACACACTCCCAGTTGCATCAACACTGCCTGCAAGTAAAGAGCGGGGAGCGCTCATTTGAAAACGCCTTCCAGAGTGTGGCGCGCATGATCCTGGATAACGATATCGAGAAGGTGGTGGTCAACGCCCGCACGACCTACGACTTCAACATCTTCAGAGGCGGGAAAAAGCACGTCATCGGCATGTACGACGAAATCAACAGCTTTGTCTCCTACGTCAAAGACGCTGCCGAGGCCGGATCGTCCAAGGAGATGGCCTTCGTGCTGGTGGGCGAACCGGGAAACGGCAAAACCTTCTTCGTGGAGTTTCTCTGCGCCCAGTACCGTGCTTTTCTGGCCAAACCGCATAATCGCAAGTACACCTTCCGTTTCAAGGGCATCGATGCGCTCGGCAGCTATGGGCGCATCTCCACCATTGAGAGCCAGACCTATGAAGATCCCATGGTTCTGGCCATGAACCTTTTCGAGGATCCGGATGAAAACCGCACCTTTCTCTCCAAAGAGATCGGGTTCGACGACAAGGCCATTGAAAAGCTCTATGACGAATACCGTCCATTAGGCGCATGCAGCGGATATATATGGAACGACATCCGCGCTTACACCGACGGCGATCTGGAGAGAATGCTCGCCTTTGTCGACATCATACCCGTCCCTTTAACCGAAAGCCTGGGCACGGTGACCGGCAAATATCCCGCCAAGGACAAGATCACCTCATCGGCTGTCGACCTGTTGGGAGAGGAGTCGATTCAACGCCTGCTGCACATCACCGACACCAACAACCCCTACCGCTTCGACCTGCGCCGGGGGGCCCTGGCACGCGTTGCCGGCGGCGGCATCCACTTTGCCGACGAGATCTTCAAAAACAAAAAGGACCTCGTGCAGGTCTACCTGGGGGTGATTCAGAACCGCAACATCGAAATCGACGGCTACAAATGGCCCATCGACACACTGATCATCGCCACAAGCAACAACTCTGAGTTCAACCGCTTTCTCTCGGAGAAAGAGGAGGCGCCCATCGTCGACCGCTGCCGCATCTGCTACGTATCGCACAACACCAACTATAAGATGCAGGCCGACCTCACCAGCTATGCCATCGGTACCGAGGCTCGCACCACATTGAGCCGCGAAGCGCTGCATCAAGACCCCAACCTCAATTATGCCGCCTCGGTTGCAACCGTATTGTCGCGGCTGCCCCGGTCGGAAAAGCTGACACCCATCGAAACCATGAAGTTGGCGGCTGGCGAGGTGGCCGGCGAAAAAAGCATCAAGACCCTGGCGGAGGTGATCGACACACTCAATCAGGAGCCCGACATCACCAAGCGGTTCGGCCAGAAAGGATTGGGACAGCGCAATCTGGGACGCGCCATTCAACTGCTCACGGAGAGTTCGGAGACCAACGAAGGACAGTGCATGTTCGCATACGATGTCTTCACCGCCTTGGAGCGCATCATCCTCGACTACGTCTCCGAAGCCAACGACCGTGCCAAATACCTGGAAGATCTCAAACTGGCCAAAGGACTCTACCGCGAACGCATCATGACCGAGATGTTCAACGCGTACATGGATGAACCGCTGGCCATCCGCAAGGATGTGATGAGCTACGTCAACATGGTCATCGGTACCGACGCGGAGAACCTCGGCCCGGATAAAATGTGGAAATACAAAGACCCCCAGACCGGAGAGCTGCGGGCGCTGAAGATCGACGAACGCTTCATCAAAAGCGTCGAAGAGCGACTGGGCCTTAAAACCGAGGAGCAGCGGGACACTTTCCGCACCTCGATCCGCAAAATCTACGGACAGAAGATCTCGGTCGACCCCAACTACGACTTCATGGACAACCTGGAGCTGGTCAAAGCCGTCACCGATGTGCGTCTCAAATCGGACATCGCCGGCGCCGGCAGCCTGATCGGCGCCCTGGCCAACCGCACCAACGAAGAGAACCAGAAGCTCTACGACCGCATGGTGAGCACCATGCTTGAAAAGTTGGGCTATTGCCGCACCTGCGCCCAGAAGACGATCGAGTACTTTTGCACCCAGGAGGACGAAAATTAAAATGTCACCACAGAAACAGCATCTTTCGGCCCTGGCCGACGTTCTCGCCTTTTTGTAATCCTCGACGCAGCGCTGCTGCGCCTGCGGTTGCAAATAGGCTGCGGCCATGACCTGAACCGAAATCTACCATTTCTGAGGCGACATTAAGGAAAAACTCACTGGAAAAATCATTCAGCAGCCATTAGGCAGTGCGATGAAAAAAAATCTATGGAAAATACATGAAGCGCTCAAGGCGCAAGGGCTCACGCCTGAACAGGAAGTGAAGATCCTTGCCGAGATCCGTCTGAGCGAAAATCTCCGGGGAGACGGACGCGCATCTCCCCTTGCACCGCCGCCAGCTCAGAGCATCTATGCATATGACGATATGGCGATGCTGCAGGATATGACCATCAGCATGGCCAACTACTATGCCCACATCCGAACCATCGACGAACTGCTGGCCAAGGACCGCCAGCGTGCCAAGGACGGTTTTCCCCGCAAAATCAAGGTGGGCCGCATGATCAAGCCCGGACGCGGCGGAAAGGACAAGGTCATTGTGGTGCCGACCGCCTCCGAAGAGAAACTGATTCACGACCCCTCGTTCAGCGATCAGGAAGAGGAAGAGGCCGGCGGCGGTTCGGGTGAAGGCGAAGAGGGGGAGGTGATCGGTGAGGAGCCGGTGCGCCCGACCCAGGAGGGCAGCGGCGCCGGTCCCGGCCAGGGAGAAGGCGAGGAGCATGAACTGGAGTCCTCGGCCTACGACATGGGGCGGATTCTCACCGAGCAGTTCGAGTTGCCCAACCTGAAAGACAAGGGCAAAAAGCGCTCCTTGACGCGCTACACCTACGACCTGACCGACCGGCACCAGGGGTTCGGCCAGGTGCTCGATAAAAAGGCTACACTGCGTAAAATCGTCGAAACCAATATCCACCTGGGTAACATCCCCGATGTTTACAACATCGATCCGGTGGACTTTCTAATCTCGCCCAGGGACATGATCTACCGCATCCTGAGCCGCGAAAAAGATCTGGAGTCCCAGGCCATGGTCTTTTTCGTGCGCGACTACTCTGGCTCCATGGTCGGTAAGACCACCGAGCTGATTGTCGCCCAGCACGTGCTGATTTACAGCTGGCTGCTCTACCAATACACGAACCAGGTCGAAACCCGATTCATTCTTCATGACACCAACGCCAAAGAGGTGCCCGATTTTTACACCTATTACAACTCCAAGGTGGCCGGCGGAACGCAGGTATCATCCGCCTATAAACTGGTCAACACGATCGTGAAGGAGGAGAATCTGGCTCAGGATTACAACATCTATATCTTCCACGGAACAGATGGTGACGACTGGGACACCGAAGGCCGTGAGTCGATCCCCCAACTCAAAACCATGCTCGGGTATGCCAACCGAATCGGCATTACCATCGCCCAGCACAGCGCCGGCAGCACCACCGAAGTGGAGAAGTATATCAAAAAATCCGGCCTGCTTGAAACATCTTCGGAGCTGTTGCGCATGGATATCCTGGATGACGACGCCGATGAATCGCGTCTGATCGAAGGCATCAAAAAGCTGATCTCCCAGGAGAAGTAATCAGGCCGCAGATACCAGGAAGGCAACCCGAAAAGGCGACAATCCTATGGAACTGGTCGATCAACACACCAAAAACATCATGGAAGGGTGTAAAGAGCGCGCTCGGGCAGCGGGACTCAGCTTTGAAGACGAATCCCTGGAGTATGTTGTCACCAACCGGGACCTGCTCGAACTGTCGCCCAAACTGATGATCCCCACGCTCTACGACTACTGGGTCCATGATGTCGAAGTCCTCAAAGGCAAGGGTAAATATGAACTCTACCCCAGCAATCCTTATGAAACGGTCATAAACACCCGACCGGCCATCTCATACTATAACGACAACAACCCCGATTGGCTAAACGTGATGATCTTTTATCATGTGTTGGCCCACATCGATTTTTTTCAGAACAACCTCTTCTACCGACATACATGGGACTACGATTTTACCGGTGAAGCCCTTTCGGACAAGCGCGTCATCGCCAAGCTGCGCTCCGAACACGGGCGTTGGGTCGACTATATCATCGAATTTGCGCGCGGCATCGACAACCTGGTCGGCTACTACCGGGAGCTGGATCACTTTTTCCCCATTGCCACGACCCAGCACAGCCTGCGACTGGACTACTATTTCGATATTTTCCTGCAGCAGGTCAAAAAGGTCAAGATGAGCGAATACATCAAGGAGATCGAACGCTACAATCAGTATCGCTCGGAACATGGCGAGCTGTTTGAAGACATCTTCTTTGCCGAGGTGGACCGGCGCCATCCCGAATTCAAAGCGCTGCACGCCAAATACAAAGAGACCCGGAAGGCGCGCCCCAAAGACCTGCTCCAGCATATCCTGGAGTACTCTGAATTTATCAACAAGGAAGAGAATAAGTGGATGAAGGCGATCATCGAAATGATTCGCAAAACATCCCTCTTTTTCCAACCCCAGATCCGCACCAAAATAATGAACGAGGGCTGGGCCAGCTACTGGCATGAGACGCTTTTTCTAAAAGACGACCGCATCAAGGGGCATGAGGTGGATTTTGCGCGGGTCAATGCCGGCGTCACCTCCATGCCCCGGGTGGGGATGAACCCCTATGCGCTCGGCATGCGCCTCTTTTACGCCATCGAAGCATGGGCCGACCAAGGCAGGTTGAAATGGGATTTTCAGCGACTCAATGACGCCAATCAACGAAAAAGCTTCGATACCAAAGAGGGCAACGGACGCGACTATATCTTTTCCGTGCGGGAGAATCTTTGCGACTTCAATTTCATCAATCAATTCATCAATCAGGATTTCGTCGACCAGCACGACCTTTTTGTTGCCGGACGACGCCTCAACGAAGCAAAAATGGTGTGGGAGTATTACGTCAAGAGTCGCAGCGCTGAAGCCTACCGCCAGATGCTGCTCGATTCGCTCTATCACCCGCCGAGCATAGCGCTGGACCCCGAGAAGGGCAAGGAGGCCGGCAGCCTGTATCTGGTGCACCAATTCGAGGGCAAACCCCTGCTGAAAGAGTTTATTCCCAACACATTGCTGGGGTTGGAATACCTGTGGGGCGGCACGGTGGAGCTGGAGACACAAGAGGTGGTGCCCACTGGTTCACGCTCGGATCGGCCGCGCTATATGGCCGGCGGCGAAACCCCGAAACAGTCTGAAATCATATGGCAACGCGTGGTTTACACCATGAAGGACAGAAAAATCAGCCGGCGCAAGGTCGAATAGTGGCACAGCGTTCACGAGTCAATCATGGAGGCGGTCAAAAAATGACAGACAAAATGACCACAAAGAGAGAGACGCCCAATATCGAAAAGGCGATGCAGCAGATCCAGCGCGCCCAGGCGACCCTCGATCACCAATATCCGATTGCCTTCAAGGCATTCCTGGACCGTGTCGTCCAGCAGCCGAAAAGCATGATTCGAAATGTTTTTCAATATTTCCATGATATGGTCAACGCCTATGTCGGGGCGGGTATCGACGAGTATCCGGAGGACCCGGAATCGATCAAGTATGTGGATTACGACTGCACCAAACTCTTTGTAGAGGATTCGGACCACCCCTTTTTGGCCGACCGTATCTTCGCGAACCGTTTCATCAAACAGGTCGGGAGTATGAGGCAGGGAGCACAGCAAAACAAAATCTATATCTTCGACGGTCCTCATGGGTGTGGGAAGAGCACCTTCCTCAACAATCTGCTGAGCAAGTTTGAAGAGTATGCCAACACCGAGGCAGGCATCCGATTTGAAACCATATGGCGCATCGACACCTCGGCCTTGGGTGGACCCGAGGTGAGCAATGAGACCATCTCCATCCTGGAAAAGCTGTTTCAGTTGCAAAAAGAGTCCAACGAAGACCAATACGACCGCATGAAATCACGTATCATGCATCAGGGCGGGGAGCAGTATATCGACATCCCCTGCCCCAGCCATGACAACCCTCTGTTAATGGTTCCGAAACCACAGCGACGCGCCTTTTTGGACGATCTTTTCCAAAACGACGCCTTCAAATACACCCTCTTCACCAACAAGGAGTATGAGTGGGTCTTCAGCGACCAGCCGTGCACCATCTGCAGCTCACTGTTCAATGTTATCCAACGCCAACTGCAAGACCCCATGAAGGTCTTTGACATGCTCTGGGCCCGCCCATACCATTTCAACCGCCGACTGGGCACCGGCATCAATGTTTTCAATCCCGGCGACAGCCCTATCAAGCAGACCGTACTCACCAACGAGATGCTTCAGAACCGCATCAACCGCCTTTTCGGCGACAGCAACCAGGTGCAGTACATCTACTCGCGCTACGCCAAATCCAACAACGGCCTATATGCCCT
Organism: uncultured Desulfatitalea sp.; assembly: GCA_963668675.2. GTDB lineage: Bacteria > Desulfobacterota > Desulfobacteria > Desulfobacterales > Desulfosarcinaceae > Desulfatitalea. Next base: position 658,276 of record CAXXMB010000002.1, read on the forward strand.
GGCGGATATCAAGTCACACAATATCGAGCGTCTGATCGAGCTGCACAACATTATCTCGGAGGGGGTTCACAAAGTGCGGGAGATCGAGGAGAATGTCGACTCCCTCTTCATGGCGCTGATGAATCCCGAAGACAAGAAAAACATCCAGAACATTCAATCGTTCTCGGATCGCATCGCCTACATCAACATCTCATACGTACTCGACCTCAGAACCGAAGTGGACATATATCGCAACATCTTCGGGCGCCAGATCGATACCGCCTTCCTGCCGCGCGTACTGCACAACTTTTCGCGGATCATCATCTCTTCACGCCTGAGCCTCAGGTCCGAAGCCCTTCTGGAGTGGATTGGCGATCCTGAAAAGTACAGCCGTTATTGCGACAAAAACCTCCAGCTGCTCAAGATGGAGATCTATACCGGCTACATACCGAACTGGTTGGGTGAAGAGGATCGCAAGCGTCTGACGGCCAGGCGACGCCGAAAGATTATTGGCGAAGCTGAAAATGAAGGTAAGCACGGCATCTCCGGACGCGACTCGATTAAAATATTCAGCGAATTTTACAACACCTATGCAAAAGACGACGATCTGATCGACATGTCGATCCTGTGTAAATTTTTCAGATCCCGAAAAGATCTGCGCGCCTCCATACCCGACGGGTTTCTCGAATCACTGCTGCACATGTATGACTATTCGGTTCTGCAGGAGGTCAAGGAGTCTCTTTACTACTATAACGAAGAGCAGATCGCTGTGGAGATTCAGAACTATATGTTTGCCGTCAATTTCGAGCCGGGTTCCTTTGAACGCTGTCCCTACACCGGCGACAAAATAGAGATCACCGAGGCATATCTGACCCATTTCGAGAAACGCCTGCTTGGCATTGGTGCCTCGGAAGAGGAGCGCCACAACTTCCGCAAAGACGTACAGAAAGAGTATGCCACCAAGACCCTGCCCCAGGAGCTCCCCACCCACGGCAAAAGTCTGGTCCAAAGCACCCTTTTCGGCAAACTCAACGAGCGCTACATCTACAATATCAAAGAGAAGGTGCTCGACCCCTTCCTGGACAACGAAAATTTCAGAAGGGCCATCAAGGATTTCGACCTGCCCGATTTTAAGACATACGACAGCAAAATCCGCGAGGATGTCACCTATCTGATGAACAACCTGACAACCAAATACGGCTATACCGCCCAGGGTGCCAAGGCCGTCTGCATCTATGTCATCGACAACGATCTGGCGCGCATTTTCATGAGCCCGTAGGCCTTTTGTCCGGTGCCGCTTCGTTTCGTCTCCACCTTTTTCCGGTCGGTCCCCCTTCCCACCCTCTTTTTCAATCGGTTCACTTTACAATTGCCACGCGTGCATTACTATGACTTTACAAAATTAAAAGTAATGACATAATTTTCACTAAACGTACCTGTTTAACCTTTTATCCGGCCGGCAACGCCGGCTTGAAACGTCCCTGAGAGGCGGGGATCACATCAAAGGAGAGAGAGATGGGAAAACTGATAGGAATCGATCTAGGAACCACCAATTCATGCGTCGCCATCATGGAAAATGGCGAGACCAAGGTTATCACCAATTCAGACGGCGGACGAACCACTCCGTCGGTCTATGCCGTGTCTGAGAATGGGGAGCGTCTCGTGGGCCAGATTGCAAAACGCCAGGCGGTCACCAACCCCGAACAGACGGTGTTCGGCGTCAAGCGCCTGATCGGCCGCACCTATGATTCGCCCGAGATTCAGAAAGACATAACGGTTCTGCCCTACCGCATCGAGAAAGCCGCCAACGGCGACGCCCATATACGGTTGAAGGGCAAAAGCTACAGCCCGGCCGAGATCTCGGCCCAGATCCTGATGACCCTGCGCCAGGCCGCCGAGGACTACCTGGGAGAGAAGGTCACCGATGCGGTGATCACCGTACCGGCCTATTTCAACGACAGCCAGCGCCAGGCTACCAAGGATGCCGGTAAAATTGCCGGATTGAATGTCCAGAGGATCATCAATGAGCCCACCGCTGCGTCGTTGGCCTACGGCCTGGGCAAACGAACCGAAGGAACGGTAGCGGTATTCGATCTGGGCGGCGGCACCTTCGACGTCTCGATCCTCGATATCGGCGATGGCGTCTTCGAGGTCAAGGCGACCAATGGGGACACCCATCTGGGCGGAGAGGATTTCGACCTGCTTCTGATCGATGAACTCGCCGATCAATTCAAAAAGGAGCAGGGCATCGATCTGCGCGGCGATGCCATGGCCCTGCAACGCCTCAAGGAGGCTGCCGAAAAAGCCAAAATGGAGCTTTCGTCCACGGTGGAGACCACGATCAATCTGCCGTTTATTACAGCCGACGCCAGCGGCCCCAAACATCTGAACGTCAAAATGACCCGCAGCCGTCTCGAAGGTTTAGTGGCGGGCCTGCTGGATAAACTGGAAGCACCCTGTCGCACAGCGCTTAAGGATGCAGGCCTCAGTGCCGCCCAGATCGATGACGTTATTCTGGTCGGCGGCATGACCCGCATGCCCGCAGTCCAGGAACGTGTTCGCAAGATCTTCGGTAAAGAGCCCGATAAAAGCGTCAATCCCGACGAGGTGGTTGCCCTGGGCGCTTCGATTCAAGGTGCTGTACTGAAAGGCGATGTAAAGGATGTGCTCCTGCTGGACGTAACACCGCTCTCCCTCGGCATCGAGACATTGGGCGGTGTCATGACCCGTCTGATCGAAAAAAACACTACGATTCCGGCCAAAAAGAGCGAAATCTTTTCAACCGCCGAGGATAACCAGCCTGCAGTTTCGGTCCACGTCCTGCAGGGCGAACGTGAGATGGCCGCGGACAACAAGACCATGGGCCGCTTTGAACTGGTCGGCATCCAGCCGGCACCACGGGGAACCCCTCAGATCGAGGTCACCTTTGACATCGATGCCAACGGCATCGTCAACGTATCGGCCAAGGACTTGAACACCGGGAAGGCGCAGTCGATCCAGATCACCGCTTCAAGCGGGCTGACCAAGGAGGAGATCGATCGACTGGTCAAAGATGCCGAGTTGCATGCGGCCGACGACCAGCAAAAGAGACAGCTGATCCAGGCGCGCAACGAGGCGGATGCTTTGATCTACTCTGTAGAAAAATCCCTGAACGACCTGGGCGAAAAGATAGATCCAGCCAGCCGAAGCCAGGCTGAAAACGCCGTCAACGATTTGAAGCAGGCCATGCAGGGTGACGATGCGAGTCGCATACGGGCATTGAGCGAGCAGCTGAGTCAAATTGTCCACACCCTATCACGCACCGCTTACGACCAGAACGCACAGTCGGGGGCTTCTGCCAATCAAGGCTGCCCGAATAGAGGCGCTTATAACCACAACACTGCCGCCAACGACGATGTGGTAGATGCCGATTTCGAGGAGGTCGCATAACCCGGTCCTATCTTGCTGATCCGTTTGGCATTGATGGACCTGTCGCACGAATTCCCAATATCGATCCTCGTATGATGTCTGTCCGGCCCCCTCCCCCCGGGGTGGGGTGTCCGGGCAGGCACCTTCCCGTCCTTATTGTTCTCCCCATAACTCCTATTAAATACTAAAGGCCGTTGGCAAAGTGCCGATCATATAATCTCTATGGATATGCTCTGGTTCCTAATATTTGACAGCTCACCATTTCAACCCGTTGAGCTGATTTTGAACATGACCGGAAAACGACAATGATGAAGACGCACCCGATCTCGCTTGCATTTATCGGTCCCCACCAGAGTCTTGAACCGCACTTCAGGGAACACTATTTCGAGAGTTCATTGCGGCAGGTGCGCATATCCCTCTTCGCGGCCGTCATCTTTCTGGCCGCCTACGGCGTCATCGACTATCTGGTCGTTCCGGACAAAAGGCACCTCTTCTGGGCGATTCGCTTCGGCATCGCTTGTCCCACCGGCCTGGCCCTTCTGGGGTTCACCTTTACCAGATATGCCCGGCACTATCTGCAACCCATGCTAGGTGCCGGAACATTCATCGTGGGCATGGCTTTCATTGCCATGATCATCCTGGCACCCATTGGAAAGCAGTATGTCTATCTGTTCGGTTTGATTCAAACCCAATTCTTTATCTATACGTTTCTGCGTCTGCGTTTTATCTGGGCATCCCTCCCCTTCGGCCTGCTCATCCTTTTCCATGCAGTTGGTACAGCCATGTCGATCAACTTTCCACAGGATCGCTATATCTCCGATGTAGCGTTTCTCGCCGGCATCAACATCATGGGAATGCTGGCCTGCTATGCCATCGAATACTATACTCGCAAAAACTTCTTTCTGGCCCGTCAGCTTGAATCCAAAAAACGACGCCTGGATATGGTCAACCAATTACTGGAAAAGCGGGTTGAGAAACGCACATCGGAGCTGATCTACAGCAATCAACTTCTCGAGGCCGAAATCAAGGAGCGTCAGTTCGTTGAGAAAGCCTTGCAGGAGAGCAGCATCCGATACCAAAGCATGGTCGACAACATGACCGACTATATGGTGGTCCACAACCTCGATGGTGTCGTTGTGGAAGCCAATTATCGCGTCATCGCCGAGTTGGACTACAATCCCTCTGAAATCATGGGCAAAAATATCAAGGAACTCATCGTACCGGAACAGCGACCCGACTTTGACGACTACTATCTGAACAGACTCGCCGTAGGGAAAAAGGTGGCCGGACAGGTCACCTTCATCGCCAAAGATGGCGATAAAAGGCAGATGTCCTTCAGCAGCATCAAGGCACTGCAGGCCGACGGCTGCGAAATGGTCTACTGCCTGGCCCGGGATATTACCGAACGCCAACGCACCGAGAAAGCGTTGGCTGAAAGCCAGGCCCGCTTTAAAGACATATTCGAAACCGCAGCCGCCGGCATGGTCATCGTGCATGCCGAAAGTCGCAAAATCGTTGAAGCGAACCCGGCAGCCGCCCAGATGATCGGCCTCCGCTTAGAGGAGATAAAAGATACACCCATCGACCAATTGATCAGGGATCCGCGATCGAACTGGCTTCTCCTGGACGAACACCACGCCGTCAACCCACTGGAGTGCAGCGTCGTTACGAAAGAGGGGACAGCTATCACTGTATTGAAAACCATGCGTCCCATGGAGTTCAATGGTGAAGCCCACTGGATCATAAGCTTTGTCAGCATGCAGAAGGTGAAAGAGGCCGAATGGGCCAAACGCAATGCCGAGCGACAGATGCATCAGGCCCAGCACCTGCAGGCCATTGGTACTCTAGCTGGTGGCATTGCTCATGATTTCAATAACATATTATATGGAATCATCGGCTATAGCGAATTGTCCCTCGACGAAGCCCCCGAAGGCTCTCTCCTGCGTGACAACCTGAACGAAATCCTGCAGGGCAGCCAAAGGGCCAAGGAGTTGGTGGCCCAGATCCTGGCCTTCAGCCGCCAGGGGGATACAGAGAAAAAACCGATCCAACCGCCTCCCCTGATCAAGGAGGCACTGAAGTTGATCCGGGCATCGCTACCAGCGACCATAGAGATCCAGTCCGACATCGGCCCTCCTGCTGAGACGATCATTGCCAACCCCACCCAGATTCACCAGGTGGTCATGAACCTGTGCACCAATGCCGCCCACGCCATGCCGCCCGAAGGCGGTATGATAAAGGTATCACTGGTGAGCGAAACCATCTCCGTTGAACAGGCCGGGCCCCATGGCACCATCGCACCGGGCGAGTATGTAAAGCTGGTGGTTAGCGACAACGGCGCCGGAATACCTGAGCGTGTTCGCAACCGTATCTTTGAGCCCTTCTTCACCACCAAACCGCAAGGGGAAGGCACCGGTATGGGATTGGCGGTGGTACTGGGGGTGATTCAAGCCCATGCGGGCGGCATCCGGGTTCACAGCGAGCCGGGAGAGGGATCGCGATTTGAGATTCTTCTACCCGTCGCCCCCGGGGAGGAGCAGGTCGAGGAGGCGGGCGAAGCCCCACCGCCGGGAGGATCCGAGCGAATTCTCTTTGTGGACGATGAAAGCGCCATCATCCACATGGGCAAACGTATGCTCTCGAAACTGGGATATGATGTGACGACCTGTCTTGGTCCCTCCGAGGCACTGGAGATTTTTCAGAAGGCGCCGGAAGCGTTCGATCTGATCATCACGGATCTGACAATGCCCACCATGAAGGGAAGCGACCTTGCGCGCCTTCTCCTTCAGATGCGACCCGATTTGCCGGTCATACTCTGTACCGGCTATGGAGATCAAATTACGACCGAGCAGATCCATAAAATAGGCATCCGCGAGATGCTGGTCAAACCGATTCTCAGATACAATCTTGCCATCTCGATACGTCAGGCCTTGGGTATGAATTGATCGTTTCCGAAGGCTCGCACTATCGCGTTAAGCGGATTCGGGAGGATCGGTACGGTTTGGCGTCGGAGCGCATGAAGAGGAGAGGTGATCGTCCTTTAGAAAATCGTAGAGGCGTCCGCTGTAGCGGCACTGGATCATGTCTCTGATCTTACGCATCAGATACTCTCGCGTCGCCCCCTCCCCATCGATACGCAACCGAAAAGCCAGGAGCCGTTGCAGGGCCACATCCTTCTGATCTCTGTCCGGCACCATGCGCATCACGTTCTCCAACATCATGTAGAGTGGCCCGCTTAGCGACTCGATGGAGATGACTTTTTCGTCAGACATGAGATACTTCCCAATGAGAGTATAGGATCCAATGTGCCGTATGCTTGCAAACACAGGGCGCATCACTCAGAGCCAACGCTTAAGACGCGCCGCATTCATCGATTAAAGCTAATAATAATGAAATCCCTCTGTTTTGCAAGCTTTTCGAATCAATATCAGGGCAAGCTCAATGACAGGACGAAGGCAAACAGGCGGGAGGGATCAAGAGCGCTGTCTAATTACGTAGGGTTGCCAGGGAGTGCCAGCCGGCATCACACCTTGAAACTATTGACCCGCTCGATACGGCTGACCACATCGACAATTCGAATACCGTATTTTTCCTTCTCCACGACCACCTCTCCCTTGGCGATCAATGTGTCGTTGATAAGCAGATCCACCGGTTCCCCCTCCAATTGAACCAGATCCACCACCGCCCCCTGGGACAGCTTGAGCACATCATAGATGCGCTTGCTGGTGCGCCCCAGTTCGACCGTCAGCTCCAGTGGAATCTCCATAATCAAGTCAAGATTGCGCCACTCCTCCTCTTCCTTCTCTTCCGGTGCTGCCGGGGCATCGGCCGCCTTTGCCGCGGCTTGAGGGAGATCGGCCCCAACCGGCGCCTTCAGCTCATCCTTTTTGATGCCCGCATCCACGATGATCGTATTGCCGGCACAGGAAAAGAGAAATCGCTGGGTCTTGATAATGTTCAGTGACTCGACGCGGAAATCCAGACCATTGGTAATGGCCGGCGTGGACAACACACAGGAGAGGCCCACATCCACAAAGGCGGACTTGAGGTTGCCCCCGATGATGTTGCTCAACTCGCGCATCACATCGAAGATCTCCTCTTCGCTTTCCACCTCACTCTCATCTATGCCGAGCATGGCCGCCGTCATGGTGCGGGCGAAATCGTCATTGACCTGGATATTGAACAACCCCTGCACATCTCCGGCAAAGCTGACCGTACCTACGGTACGTTTGTCTTCCCTGAAATCTTCGGGCACCTCGGGGATATTGTCGGTCTCCATGGAGAGCATGGTGTAAAAAACGTCGATGACGGCATTGATCACCGTGGTGGGGATATCCACCGAGTTGATCTTGGCGAGAATCTCGGCGCTCTCCAGCTGGGCGATACCGGCAATTTCAGCCTTGGCACCGATATCCTCTTTAAGGGATATCTCGACGATGATTTCATGCTTCTTGTACCTGAAGATCCATCTGTTGAGATCCCCCATCTTGCTCGGATCAATTCTAAAATCCGACCCCCGGGTGATGGAGGGTGTCGAAATGACGCAAGCCAGGTCGTTGTCTTGAAAGTCACTCTTCAAATTGCCGCTGATGATGTTGGCCAGCTCACCAAGAACGTCCTTGATCTCCTCCACGCTGTCGAGATCACCCTCTTCGACCCCCAGCATGGTGGTTGTGATCAGGGTGGCAAACGCCTGACTTACATGCAGGCTCATGGTGCCGACCACCTCGCCGGCAAAATGGACAGCCCCCACCAGGCGGCTTTCGTTGAGACCCTGATCGGCGCTCTTGCCCACCTTGTTCAGATCCATTTCGAGCATGGTCTCGAATGTCTCGATAATGCAATTTGTTAGCGTCTTTTCAACAGCGGTGATGCGGATCTTTTCCATGGTCTTTTATCCAGCGTTTCGCAAAGGGAGCGTCTCCAACGGAGCGCTACGGTCAGTTATTTGACAGACCTATCGATCTTTTGTCGGTGTCCAATACCCAAAGTGGTCCTTACTCGTCAATAACACTATAAAATTAAGCAGTTAAAATATTGTGCCCAATCACTGCTCCAGACGAATAGTGGCATTGCAAGTTGTTGGCCAAAATGGCAACCGATCGCCCTTGCCAATAGTTGTGAGATCCATTTTTTTCTTTTCGACAGCCGACCAATGGCTTGGAACCAAATGGTGGATTGAGAAAGCGCCCCTTGTGTATTTAATTTGCGACATGTTTATATTTTGATACATACATGCCCATTACGGAATTTTAAATATAATAACAATCGGTTGCATAATTTCATATCTGTATATCCATTGTGATGAAGATCCGGCAAACACCAAGTTGTATCCAAAAAGCTACACTTTTCCCGTCTACAGAGACGAAACCACTGCCCATTAAAATGGTGCTACCATATAAAAACATATTAACTCTTTGTATTTATGTAGTTTTAATCTCTTGCCCCCACAGTTTATGAGCATATGCCCAATATGGTTTGTTTTTTGCAGGCTGCTGTGCAACAATAAAAAATACGCAACACAATTGGTTGCACCAATTACCGACAGATCAATAGCAGCGCTCAAAAATGACGCGCCAACGATCTTCATTTCACTTCATGACCGGTCGTTTCAAAACAACTCTGGGCGGAGACGGAAATGGGTCATATCGGGTTTCCCGGCACCATCAAACGATTCGGTCCATGTTGGTCCTATCCAACTACCGTCGACGTCTATCACCCGACCTTTGATCTCAAGAACCGATCATCTATGCATATGACTGACACGATTTTGTTTCTCTCTAAAACGAAGGAGGAGAAAGCATGAAAAGAAGAGATTTTTTAAAACGGCTGGCAGCAACCGGAACAGGCATTGCGCTTTCAGGGACCGTAGGCACCGTGAGCAGAGCGCATGCCCGTAAAAAAGACAAGCAAGATTTCGGTGAGGTCAAGAGTGTAAAGGTGCATTGCATTTCCGAAACCAGTTGGTTTGACAATGCGACATTGGGCAAGGACATCAAGACGGCGGGTGGCATCAATACCAACCAATATGATATCGCCTACACCGAAGAGAACCTGGGCGGATACACGGCATTGGTAGAGGTCGAGGCCCTGGACGGGACCCGGAAAAAATACCTTCTGGATACCGGTTGGAGCAATGAGTGGGTCGATTATGTCTTTGCCAAAGATGGCATCGATAAAATGCTTCAAAACAAGGAGATCGACACCCTCTTCATCTCGCACGACCACATTGACCATTTCTTCGGCATCGAAAGCACGTTGAAGCATCAACCGGACATCAAAATCTATTTCCCCGGCACTTCCATGGAAAAGAGCTTCGAGCTGCTCAAAGGCGCCGATTTTTCAGCCACGCCCGGATGCCCCAAAAATGCGGTCCCTCACACCGGAGAACTCATTGTCACCCAAACTGACAAGCTCTACAAGATTCAGGATGGCATGGCACTCAAATTCTTCGATTGCCCGGCAACGCTGAAGGTGCGTGGTGAAAATGTCCTCTATTTCAAAATCAAAGACAAAGGTTACGTCACCGTAACGGGTTGCTGCCATCCCGGCATCCTAACCCTGCTCACCCATGCCCGCCGAAACTTCAAGGATGGCCAGAAAAACCATGGCTGCTACGGCGGCCTGCACATCTCTGTTTTTGAGAACTGGGATCCAAAATTCGATGACATTATCAAGGGTGTGAAGCACTTTGGCATGAAGAAAATCGGCTGTAATCACTGTACCGGTTGGATATGGGCGGAAAAGGCGGAGCAGGCGGGCCTTCCCATCGTCCATGGCACAGACAAGAATTTGTCATATAAGAAAGTCGGTTCACTCGCCAGAGCCAAAACGTCAAACGTATATCTGGGAAACGGTGATGAGATGATCTTTTAGTCCTCCTGGCGGCCTGCGGCAGGCCTCACATTTCGTTTATTTACAATGAATCATCGATGCTGAAAAACGCAGGGAGCTCAGGTATATGGATAACATGGGAACGCATCTGAATTGGCTGGAGGAGCGTGAGATAGAACCCCGGTGGCCGATCGCGGTATCCGGATTGGTAAACCTGGCGGTCTTGGTTGCCGCCACAGGCATCATTTGGTGGGTTTTCTTCTCCATTGAGGGAGCATTTAAACTCTACACCCCGTTGCTTGGTTTCTGCCTGGTCATCTGGACCTTGCTGATCATCTTGTGGCAGACGCAGTTCTTCGATTTTTGGCCGCTGAGTCGCGGGTTTCTGAAAAACGCCCATCCGTTATCGAAAGGCGGCCTATTAACGCTGATCACGATAGCGGTCTACCTGGTGCTGCTGTTCGGCATTGTCTTCTTCATCATTGGCAAATTGGGCATCACCTATTTCAACTGGAACAGTCTTCAACAGTACGGAGAGCTCGGACAAGATGTGGTTTCCACGCGTGAAACCGTCTCCTGGGCCATGCTGTGCCTCTCCATTCCCTTTTTCCTGGTCAGCGTATGGTTCATGCTGGGCGTCGAAAAAGACCTCTTCCACGAGCTCGGTCAGCCAAAATTCGGGTTGGCCAACTGGCTGTTTGTGGCGGTAATTGCAATACCTCTCTATGTCATCTTTTTTCATCCTCACTTGGGTTCCATGTTCTATCCGAAACAGATCTACACGGCCGTCCCGCCCTGGTGGGAAAACATCGCCCATACCAACAGTGCCGAATACACCGTAGGCATCCTTTTCTGTTCGGTCATCGGCATCTTTCTCACCTTGAACCTGTGGGACGGCTGGCCGCTGAACCTCGTCAAAAAACAGCCTTGGCGGTTTGTCTCTTTTATGCTGGGCAGTTTGGTGCTCGGGTATATCATTTTCCGTATACAACTCAGCATCTTTGATTATCTCTGGGATGAGGCTTACGTTGGTGGACAAAACGAAGCCAACTTTGGATGGCGATACAGCCATACGATAACCATGGCCAACTTTGTACTTGTGATCGCCATTATCCAGGATCTATTCTTCGGCCCCGCTTACGAAAAATGGCATGCCGTTGTGCGCGGCATTGTCAAAACGGTGGTGGCCATAGTGGTCGGCCTCATCTTTGCATGGGCCTATTACAATTGGGGCCCCGCGCTCTTGGGAGTGGCCGAGGGGGTGTCTCACCCATCGGAAAATGCCTCGGCTTTTCTGATTCTGATCATCAACATTCTCATGATTCAAGATTTCTTTATGGACCGGTGGCCGGGCTACCGGTTGAAACGATAGGACAGGTGGGTCATGTCCACTGCGTGCCCGATGGAGCATATCGATCCGGTTGGGATTGTCGAAAGTTGCCTTCACCATATGTTCATTGGCGTATTTAACGATGAAGGGGCAAGGCGGCACTTTGGCTTCTCAAGGATCAGCCCGTTTCACTGCAATGGCGGCATGCCGGGTTGGTATTTGTGGTTTGAAGACAAAGCGGGTGCCTACGGAATAGTGGTCACCGATGCTTTCTGCCACCAGGATGCGCCATCAAAGGACGGGCCCGATGCCATGGTGGCGGCAAGGATCACCGTCACCTACTTTCCAGATCCTGAAGAGGCGCTTTTCGAAGCGTTTTCCTGGTTCGAAAAAATCGCTCGCGTGAGCCACCTGTTTGACACCAGCGGCACCCCGACGGCAGAAGCAAGAAGGCAACTGCAAGACGGTTTTTTTACGGCAGGTCATATCGACATCCTCATGACTCCAGATGGCCGTCTATTCGAGCTTGTCTGCACCGCAGCGGAGATTTGGGTTGATATCCGACCGGCCGGCCTTGCTTTATCCGACGATAAGGGCCGGCCGTTTCAAGCGGTCCAACCCGGCGGTAGGGACCGGGCGGTGCCTGGCTGGACCCTGTCCCAATTTTTGCTCGACAAGATTGTCTCCGGCTTTTTATACTGCCAAAAGCGCAGCATAGAACAGCTCACCGAATATCAGTTTAAGATGCCGGAATTCATAATAGGAAACGACAACCGCATTGAGAAAAGATTCGACCTTGGACTCAAGGGGTACGGCATTCAACTGACCACCGCCCCGCCTTCCGAACTTGAATCCGTCGAGGGCAGCCGGTCGGAAATAGCGGGCTGGCAGGAGCTGCTCGCAGGCACGGTCTATCCGCCAACACAGCAATGGGAAACCGTCTGGAGCGGCCGTCAACCACAAGCATCCAATTGGGGATACTCTGACTGGTCGACCATAAAAAACCTCCATTTCCACAGCCACCAAAACCATCTCTGCACATGCTACACGGACCATTGATGAAGTCCACGGTGCTTCCCCTATAGGGCAAAAGAGATGATGATCAGAGAGAGAACCATTATGGACTTGCGGAGACGGCACTTTTTCACCAAATCACTTCTGCACAAAGCACTTTCATGTATCTCCGAAACGACCCAAGCGTTTGAGAGGGGGCAATCGGAAGCCGAATACTTCAACTCTTTCGAAAGCGCCTACCCATTGATTTCCGAATGCTACGATTTCCTTGAAGAGGAGGCGGAAAAGCTGGGCATCGACACCAACAACAAAAGCAAACTCGAATTGGCCCGGGAGATACACACCGCCCTTGAGGATGTCGCACCGTAAAGGAGATTAGAAGCGGGTGCGAAAAAACGCCCCGGCCAAGGCCGGGGCGTTTGATATTTCTAACGATGGTAAAATGACTTAGAACAGGCCGCTCACCTTTCCGGTGGCCGGATCGACGTCGATGCGGCGGAAGGCCGGGTTGGAACCGGTGCCCGGCATCAGGCTTATGGTGCCTGCGCAGGGGCAGAGGAACTTGGCGCCCGAATAGATGAGCACGTCGCGGATCGGCAGACGCCATCCCTTGGGAACGCCCTTCTTTACCGGGTCGTGGCTCAGGCTCAGGTGAGTCTTGACCATCATGGTGGCGAAGTCGGCGTACTTGGGATCGTCTTCGAGCATCTGTGCTTTGGAAGCCGCTTCCGGTGCCCAGTCCACGCCGTCGGCACCGTACACCTCTTTGGCAATGGTCTCCACGCGGTCGCGCAGCTTCATCTCCAGAGGATAGAGGAAATCAAAGTCGTTGCCCTCTTCGCAGGCTTCGACAACGGCATCGGCGAACTCAAGCGCACCTTCGCCGCCCTTTTCCCAATGCTTGGACTCTGCGCAGCGTGCGCCGGCGGCCTCGGCTGCCTTGCGAACTATCGCACATTCGGCATCCGTATCGGTGTAGAAACGGTTGATACACACCACCGGGTTGATGCCGGCTTTGCGGATCACGCCGATCATGTGGACCATGTTCTCCACGCCCTGCTCGACCAGCTGCAGGTTCTCTTTGGTGTATGCGTCATCGAGGGCCTTGCCGGCAACGACCTTCGGTCCGCCACCGTGCATCTTCAGGGCGCGGATGGTGGAGGTCAGAACGGAAACATGGGGCTTCAGGCCGGAGAAGCGGCACTTGACGTTCCAGAATTTCTCGAAACCGATATCTGCGGCAAAGCCGGACTCGGTTACATGGTAGTCGAAGCACTTGAGGCCGACGCGGTCGGCAATAATTGAGCTCTGCCCCACGGCGATGTTGGCGAACGGTCCGGCATGCACGAAGCAGGGTTGATACTCGGCGGTGCACATCAGGGTCGGGTTGATGGTGTTGCGCATGAAGGCGGCCATGGCGTTGCCCACTTCCAGGTCGCCGCAGGTGACCGGTTTGCCGCTCTTGTCGAAGGCCACGGTGATGTTGTTGATGCGCTCTTTCAGGTCGGCCAGATCGGTGGCCACGGCCAGGATGGCCATCAGCTCGGAGCCCACGGCGATGCCGAACTTGGACTGCATGGTGTAGCCGTCGAAGCGGCCGCCGAGGCCGATGACGATGTTGCGCAGGGCCTGGGCGCAGAAGTCGATGATCCAGCCCATCTCCACGCGGGTGGGGTCGATGTCCAGGCGGCGCATACCGGTCAGGCGCTTGAGCTGCTCGTCGTTGTAGTTACGCTCATGCTGCATACGGGCGGTCATGGCGACCATACCCAGGTTGTGGGCGTTCATGATGTCGTTGATGTCGCCGGTCAGTCCCAGGGAGAACTCGGTCATCGGAATCAGCAGGGAGTTGCCGCCGCCAGCTGCGGTGCCTTTGACGTTCATGGTGGGGCCGCCCGAAGGCTGACGCAGGGCGCCGCCAACGTTCTTGCCGCGCATGCCCAACCCCTCCATCAGTCCTACGGAGGTGGTGCTTTTGCCTTCACCCAACGGTGTCGGGGTGATAGCGGTCACTTCGATGTACTTCCCGTCCGGTTTGTCTTTCAGACGATTGATCACTTTGAGGAAATCAATCTTGGCAAGACGGCCCATGGGGAGCATCTCGTCGGGTTGCAGCCCCATTTTCTCGCGCCACTCATCGGGCGTGGGCATGTTCTTCTCTGCCGCTTCGGAAATCTGCCAGTCGGCCATTTTTGTCGCATCGTAAGGCATCGATCCAACCTCCTTTATAGAATTAGTTATTAGAATGACGGGCGCATCGGCTCTCGTGCGCCGGGTTATTGTGTGGTTGCGAACCGCAAAGGAACCTTTGGAGTTGTATATCAGGGAACGAAGGCGATTTAGATTGCCAAACAGTGCGCTCTTAACACGCGTCCGGGAATTTGGCAAGCGCAAACGAGGACGAAGGGATAGGGAGTTTGTCGGGTTTATTGAGTTATAGAGTTTATCGAGTT
The DNA here is from genome assembly GCA_963668675.2 of uncultured Desulfatitalea sp. Lineage (GTDB taxonomy): Bacteria > Desulfobacterota > Desulfobacteria > Desulfobacterales > Desulfosarcinaceae > Desulfatitalea. The sequence goes on from CAXXMB010000002.1 coordinate 673,294, forward strand.
TGTCGAGTTTGTTAGTTTGTCGAGTTTGTTGGGTTTGTTAGTTTGTCGAGTTTGTTGGGTTTGTTGAGTTGATTGAGTTATAGCGTTATCGGATTTGTCGGGTTGGCTGAGCCTGACAAAGAAAACCCAACAAACCCGATATGGTTGAATGTTTGTCAACAGAAAAAAGCAGACCTAGCCAAGTAAAATCGGGTAGTGCTTTTCATCGAGTAGTTGGGCAGAGGCGGGGTCATTCATAACGACGGTTGATCACTCTGATATTCGCGGGTTGGCTACCGCCTGACTTGGTTACGTCGTGGAGCTGCCTCGGTCTAACAGCGGGAGTTTGAGCCGCAAGGCCTATTCCCAGGGTTTGTACGAGGGTTCTCCGAACCGTGACCGCGCCCCCACCCAACTACTCGATGCTATGTGCTATTTGATATAAATATCCTCTGATCCAAAAGAGCTATTTTGCAAATAGAGATGATGCCAATCATCTCATGCCAACCCCAAAGCCGGAGTCGATCTGGTTGTCAAGGGCGCCGCCAGGCGTTCATCTTGACCCTTGACAACCAGATCGGCGGAGGCTACCCGCACCTATGCCGCCAAGGGGATACGCCTGGCAATGGCCCAGATAAAACCGGCCAGTTCACGGGCAATGGCGGTGACGACAACGTTGTGTCTTTTTCCTCTGGCGATCAATCTCCGGTAGCGGTGGCATAAACGCAGCTGCGCCTTCCAGGAGATATCGACAACATCATCGGGCATTGCTTCTTGCCGTTTGCGTATCGTTGCGCTTTTGCGGGCGGGCAACCGATACGCCTGTGCCGATTCGATCAGGGCCTTGCGCACATGGGTATTGCCGGTTTTGGTGATGCCGCCCTTTTTGACGCTATTGCCCGATGAATGCTCCGAGGGAACAAGACCCAAATAGGCCATCAACTGGGCCGGATTGTCAAAGCGGCTCAGATCGCCAAGTTCGGCAACGACCGTCACAGCGCTGATCAGCGACACGCCCCGGAGACACTGAAGGGCCTGGACAACAGGGCCAAGGCGCCAGCTGTGGCAAAAATATGCTATCTGCTCGTTGATGCGTCTTACCCGAGCCTCGGTACTTGCCATCGTATCCAGGTACTCGGTCAAGGCAATCTGCTGGGCCGGATGAGCCATTTTAATGTCCCTGAGCCAATTCAGATGCGCCTTGCACCATTTGGTTCTGCCCGGATAGATGATTGCGTGGCGAAGCAAATAGGCATTGATCTGTTGCTTGACGGTGCGCAGCGCCTTTTGAATATCGCCACGGGCGCGAACCAGATCGCGAAGGGCTTCATCTTGCTCATCGGGCACATAAACGGCGGTAAGTTCTCCGGCTCGATGCAGCGTCGCCAGCTTTATGGCGTCTCTGCGATCATTTTTGACCCGAGCACCGCTTTTTTTAGGAATCAATGCCGGAGCGACCACAACACAATCGATCCCGTTGCTTTTTAAATGCCTGTAAAGCGGATACCCGCAGGGGCCGGCTTCATAGACACAGCGCAACTGTGCGTTTTGCGAGATCAACTTTCGCATGACCTTGTCGATTTGATCAGGATCGTTGGCGATTTTGCCATATACCCGGACGTTGCCGCTGCGCCCCTCATCGGCAATGGCAATGGTGATCGAATCTTTGTGGACATCCAAACCAACATACTTTACTATCTTGTTCATGGCCTGCCTCCTTGATTTTGGCTCTGTAGTGAGGGTTTTAAGTTGCACTTACTATAACCCACGTCTTCAAGGCTAGGCAGGCCTTTTTCTCACTGCGCTGTCTTATCCTTCAACCATATTGTCTAACAAACTCGACAAACTCAACGAACTCAACAAACTCAACGAACCCCTTGATCCTGTCGGTAGAGCCGCGCATAGAGCCCGTCTGCCTCCAGCAACTGCTGGTGGGTGCCCTCTTCCAGCGTCCGCCCCTCGTGCAGCACCACGATTCGGTCGGCCTTTCGGGCAGTGGAGAGGCGATGGGCGACCACCACGCAGGTGCGCCCGGCAATCAGATTGTCCAGAGCGCTGTATATGGCGGCCTCGGTCTGGGAGTCGATATAGGAGGTGGCTTCATCCAAAAGGATGATCTGGGCATCGCGCGCCAGAGCGCGGGCGATGGTAATGAGCTGCCGCTCGCCGCTGGAGAGCTCGACGCCGCCCTTCTCCAGATGGGTGTATAGCCCCTGGCTCAGCTGCGCCACCAGCGCTTGGCAGTGGGCCGAGGCGATGATGCGCTCCACGGTCGCCTCGTCCACGCGCTCCGGGTCGGGAAAGATGTTCTGCCGTACGGTGGCGGAAAAGAGAACCGGCTCTTGAGTGACCAGCGCGGTGAGTCCCTTGAGACGGTCAGGCTCGTAAGCGCGCATATCCCTTCCGTTGACCCGAACCGAACCTGAATCGGGATCGTAGAAGCGCTGGATCAGGTTGAGCAGACTGGTCTTGCCCGCTCCGGTGGGTCCGACCAGCGCAACAGTCTCTCCCCGGCGGATGTCGAGGCTCACATCGCGCAGAATCCATTCGCCCGGTGTGTAGGCGAAAGAGACGCGATCCAGCTCGAGATGTTCCAGCTCGACCGGAGCATCATCGGCCCCAGGTCCGGTCGGGGACCCTGAGCGGATCGCTTGCGGCAGGCGCTCGTCGACATCCAGAATTCCGAAGATCCGTTCGGCCGACGCCATGGCGTTCTGTAGCACATTGTAGTTTTCGGCCAGGTCCCTCATGGGGCGGAAAAACATCCGCATGTATGAGATGGCCAGCACCAGAACCCCCAGACTGATATGGCCGCCCAGCACCTGATGCCCGCCGAAGAGGATCAGCACGGCCACCGATACGATTCCCAATATTTCGATGGCGGGCATGAAGATGGCAAAGACATGGATCTCACGCATGCCCAGGCGCAGATTCTCCTCGTTGAGCCGTGAAAAACGCCTGTAGTTGCTCGTCTCCTGGGCAAAGCTCTGGATGGTGCGAATCCCCTCGATCGATTCGGCCATGCGGGTATTGATCTCGGCCACCTTCACCCGCAAGGCCCGGTAGACCTCCCGCGCACGTGATGAAAAGCGAAACGCCAGCCACACGACCAGCGGCAGAACCGCAAAGGCCACCAGCGTCAGTTGCCAGTCGATGATCAGCAGCACGATGGCGATGCCCATCAGCAGAAAGACATCCTTGAACACCATGGAGACAAAGGTGGTGAACAGTTCGTGCATGTTCTGCACATCGTTGGTCGCCCGGGTCACCAGGCGCGCCACCGGCTGGCGCGCAAAGAAGGCCATGCTCTGCTGCTGGATGTGGCTGTAGAGCCGCATACGCAGATCGTGCATGATGGTGTGCCCGGCCCGCTCCATGATGACACGCTGGAAAAAAGTGATGCCGAATTCGACGACCACTAGGGCCAAAAAGAGGACAACCACCCAGCCCAATCCCTCGATGTCATCCCGCCGCAGGGTGGCAAGCTCTTTTTGGGACAGCCGATCGATCCCATCGTAGGCGATCCTGGCCTGCGCGCCGTCTGTCTCGAACAGATCGGGGTATCGGTCCACGATGGCGCGCACCGCGTCAGTCGAGAGGGTCACGGTAAGATAGCGCCGTCCATCCGCTTTGATGGAGCGTCCCGCAGCACCGCTCGCATCTGTGGCCGGGGGCACGATATAGCGGTCGATGGCGATCTTGCTGAAATAGGGAAGTGTCAGCTCGACGAGCGTGAGCACCACCACCAGAACCACCGAGCCGATGAGCATGCGCCGGTGGGGGCGCACCAGTGGCCAGAGGCGCTTGAGCAGTGCCGGGTCGTATGGCTTTCCCGTGTGCCCTTCTTCCACATAGCCGTAGTCACCGCGCATGTTCAAACTCCTGCAACGCATGGACCTTGGCGTAGTATCCGTTCCCGGCCGACAGCTCCTCGTGGGTGCCTGATTCGACCACGCGCCCCTGATCCAGGGTGATGATCTGATCCGCAAAGTGCACGGCCGAAAGCCGGTGGGAGGCGATCAGTATCGTCTTCTGCCCCGCCATGCGCCGGATGGCCGCCACGATGGTCGCCGCCGTGCGGGTGTCCACCTGGCTGATCGGGTCGTCCAAAAGCAGAAGAGGGGTATCGACGAGCATCGCCCGGGCCAGTGCGATGCGCTGCTTCTGCCCGCCGGAGATCAAAACCCCCTTCTCCCCCACCCGGGTCTCCAGCCCGGCTGGCAAGGCAGCCAGGGTCTCGGTCAACCCGGCATCGGCGACCGCTTGTTCGAAGCGGCTTTCGCACTGCCGCCCACAACCGAAGAGCAGATTCTCCCCCACTGTCCCGGCAAAAAGGAACGGCTCCTGGGGCACATAGGCCACCAGGCGCCTCAGGTCGGCCAGTTCGATACTTCGCAGATCCCGGCCGTCGAGGGTAATCTGGCCCCGTGTGGCGTCATACAGCCGCGGCACCAGGCTCAGCAGGGTGCTCTTGCCGCTGCCCGGCGGCCCCACGATACCCAGGACACTGCCCGCTGGGATATCGACCCGGATATCGGACAGAGCGGCCTGCCGCAGATCGTCACCATAGGCAAAGGTCACCTGCTCGAAGCAGAGCCGCCCTTCGGCCGTGGCCATGGGGAGCGCATCGGGGGCGCTGGAAATCGCCGGCTGCTGCTCAAAAATGGTGTTCAACCGCTGGAGGGAGGCTCCCCCGCGCTGGATCAGGTTCGTCACCCAGCCCAAGGCCATCATCGGCCAGGAGAGCAGGCCAAGATAGCTGATGAAGGCCACGAAATCGCCGGGTGTGATCTCGTTGAGAATCGATTTGCGGCCTCCCAGGTAGAGCACGATGGCAAGGCTCAGGTTGGTCAACAGCACCATCAGAGGGAAAAAGACGCCCGTCACACCGACCAGACGCATGTTCTGGGACACATAGGCCCTGGATACCCCCTCGACCACCTGCAGGGCAGCCGCCTCCGCGTTGTGGGCCTTGATCATGCGGACACCGGCGCAGCGCTCACGAATCGCTTCGGTCAGATCGGAAAATGCAGCCTGAACACCCTGGTAGCGTCGGTGCAACCGGCGCCCCAGCAGACGGGCACTGAGCACCACCAGGGGCATTGGGATAAGCACATAGAGGGTAAGCTCCACATGGATGTAGAGCATGAAACCGATGGCGGCCGCGCCGAGCACGATGGCGTCGTTGAGCGCCACGAGCCCCATGCCTGAGGCCATGCGCACCTGCTGAATGTCGTTGGTGGCGTGGGCCATCAGATCGCCGGTTTTGGTGCGATCGAAGAAGCTGGCCGACAAGGTTTGCAGATGCGCCAGAAGCCGGTCGCGCAAGGCGGCTTCCAGATGCCGGGCCGTTCCGAGAAGACACCTGCGCCATATGTAGCGAAAGACCCCGATCATCAGGGCCAGCGCTGCAATCGCGGCGGCGTAGCGCAGCAGCCGCTCCGTATCGGCCCGCAGCAGGGTGAGATCGTCCACGGTCCACTTGATCACCCGGGGGACCATGAGCTGCATGAAATCCACGGCAATGAGAGACGCCAGGCCCAGGGCAATGGTGCGCCAGTGTGTGATAAAGTAGGGTTTGATCAGGTCGCGTGGCTTCATAAAATTTAGAAGGAGTTTAAAGTTTTAAGTGTAAAGTTTGAAGTTGCTGTATTCTGTCTATTTATCAGGACAGCCTGCTTTCCATGTATCAGACTGAAACAATTGCTCACATCATAATGGCAGAATACCTTGACTTGAAACTTTACACTTCAGACTTTAAACTCTGTTCCTTTTCCAGTTTTGTTCCGGTACCGCTCTCGATAAAAACACAGGTTGGTAAGATAAGGCGCAGTTCGCCCTCGGTCAACCTGTTGTTTTGGTTTATTTTTCGTGCATCGGCCGCCGATTGACTTTGCCCAGGCGGCTTGTTAAAAGGGGCCGAGAAAGGAAATCAATGGAACCGGGTCAGGTGGTAGAATATATCGACAGCCAGAAGATCTTCTGTGCGGTGGTGCTGGAGGCCAAAAACCTCAGGCTGCGGCTGCTGACCGAAAACAACCGGGAGGTGAAACTCTCCGCCGGCCGATTGGTTCACCGCTCCACGGAGCGTTTGGACACCTCCATGGGACGCGACAAGCTTGCCGGCAGCCTGAAGGAGATGGCCGAAGCGCGAAAAAGACTGAGCGCCACCATCGACATTCAAAGTTTATGGGAGGTGCTGCAGGGTGAAGCGGCGTCGATCGACCTGGCCACCATGACGGCCCTCTGCTTTCCGGAGCACGCCAACAGCGATCATGAATCGGCCGTGATCCGGGCTTTTTTCAACGATCGTCTCTACTTCAAGTTCAGCCCCGACCAGTTCTCCCCCTACTCGACGGCCAAAGTCGAACAGATCATCACCCAGCGGAAGAAGCAGAAAGAGGAGGTGCGTCTCGTCGAACAGGGCAGCGCCTGGCTCAAAGGCGTTCTCAAGGGTCCGGTGCCTGCGACGCCGCCCCCAACGGCGCAGGAGATCATACGCATTCTCTCATCGTACCACCTGTTCGAAAAGGAGAGTCCGGAACGCGACATCGGGCGTGCCATCCTCAAACGCGCGGGTGCCAGTTCGGTGGAGGTCATCTTCGACTTCCTCGTGAAAATCGGCGCCTGGCAGTCCGATGAGAACCTCGATCTGCTGCGCGAAGGGATCAGCGCCCCATTTCCGGAAACGGTCCATCAGCGCGCCGAAGTGCTTTGCAGCAGCCCGCCGGCAGCCACCGACAAGAGGCGGGACCTGCGCGACCTTCCATTGATCACCATCGACGGGCCGTCGACCCAGGACTTCGACGACGCCTTGAGCATCATCCCCCAAGGCGACCGATTCGTCATCGGCATCCACATCGCGGATGTGTGCCACCACCTGGCCAAGGACGATCCCATCGCCCGCGAGGCCATGAACCGCTGCAGCTCCATCTACATGCCCGACCAGAAGATCAGCATGCTGCCCGAGTCGCTCTCCCAAGGCATCTGCAGCCTCAAACGAGACGAGGATCGGCCGGCGATCAGCACCCTCGTGACCCTATCGCCCGAGGCTGATATTGAGCATTTCGAAATCGTCCCCAGCCTGATCCGTGTCCAGCGGCAGCTCACTTATCAGGACGCGGACCTCCTGGCCGAAAGTGACCAAGAGATCCGGGCCCTGCACACCATCGCCCGCGCCTGCCGCAACCGGCGACTGGACGACGGCGCCCTGATCATCGAACTGCCCGAGATCGGCGTCCACATCGGCGCCGACCGTAAGCCAACCGTATCGCGCGTCGACCGTGAGAACCCGTCCAATCTGCTGGTGTCGGAACTGATGATCCTGGCCAACAGCCTGGCTGCCCGCCTGCTCAGTGAAAACGGGGTTCCGGCCATCTTCCGCTCCCAGGCCGAGCCCCGGGAGCGCCTCTTCGAACGCGACCAGGCCTCTCTCTTTCAATACTGGATGCAGCGTAAACAGATCAGCCGTTTCATTCTGGGCCACAGCGCCGAACCGCATTCGGGCTTAGGTGTCCCGGCCTATGTGACCTGCACCTCTCCCATACGCAAATACTCCGACCTGATCACGCAACGACAGATACGGTCCGTTCTGGGCCTGGAAGAGGCCTATAGCGAAGCGCAGATCGACCAGATCATCGCCGCCATGGCAGAGCCCATGGCCACCGTCGGCCGGATCCAGTACCGCCGCCATCGCTACTGGCTGCTCAAATACCTGGAGAGCCGCATCGGCACCAAGGAGGAGGCCATCGTTCTTCACAAGCGGCGCGGCGGCTATAACATACTGCTGCCCCAATACCTGATCGAATGCCACCTCTCCGGCGCCGAAAACATCACCCTGAAGCCCGAAGACCTGACCCAGGTCACCCTGCAGCACGCGAATGCACGCAAAGACATTCTCAATGTATATTTAGGTTAACAGGGTTCAAAGTGGAAAGTTTAAAGTTTAAAGTGAAGGTATTCTGTCTATTTGGATTGCAATAAGAGGGTGGCAGATCATGCCGCCTCTGAAATGGAGGAACTCCTTAACTTTCCACTTTAAACTTTCCACCTTAAACTTCATCAACCCTTTGTCGCCCGATTTCAGGAAATGCTAAAAATCAACGATACCCTCTCCATTCCACTCTCCGAAATCACCATCGATGCCATCCGGGCGCAAGGCGCCGGGGGACAGAATGTAAACAAAGTGGCTTCCGCCGTCCACCTGCGTTTCGACATCCCATCCTCCTCATTGCCCGAAAGCTACAAAACACGGCTGATGCAGCTCCAGGACCATCGCATCACACGCGAAGGGGTCATCATCATCAAGGCCCAGGAGCACCGCAGCCAGGACAAAAATCGAGCCGCTGCGCTGGAACGTCTTCAACATTTGATCCATAAAGCAACCATTGCGCCCAAAAAGAGAAGATCGACCCGCCCGAGCCTGAAAGCCAGACAGAAGCGCACCGATCGCAAGGTCAAAAGGGGGCGCACCAAAGCGTTGAGAGCCAAGATCAAGATCGACCGCACATAGTGCACGAAATGGGCATGGCCCGATTCCGAACCTACCATTTCACCACCATATTCCAGCTCTATTGCCACCATTGAAGTGGCGTCCACAAGACCTATTATCTCTGCAATATAAGAAAATGCATCAAGTGATTACAGCATAACAAAAGAGGGGGAACTGCCATGAAAAATAGATTGAGCGATCTGCTGGACCATATCGGAGAGAGCTGCAAAGCGGAAATTGCGCCCAACGCGCGGCACTACAAGGAGGTGAGTGTCGGTCGCCTGGCACAGGAGATGGGATACCCTGAACTGTCTGAGCCATTCAAGAACGCTTATGCTGTCGTACCGCTCAAAGTACCCTCGGCGGGAATGAAAGTACGCATCGATGGCCGGACCTTTGTGAACTACCGCCGGCACGCCTCGGGCATTGCCATTCCCGGGTATGTGGCCCGGGCCACCGGCCGCCGCTACGAAAATTTCATCCCCAACGACAGCATGATCCTCAACTATTGCTGAAATGCACACCACCCTATCCTCCCGGCCCTGGTGGTAACGATACCGCCAGGGGCCGCATGTAATCGGCAACTCGACATGCCCCGCCTGCCTCTGGCCAACATGGTCGAAATGGCTTGCTAACCGATTCCTAATATTTCTCTAGCACAGATCTAACCCAACGCTTGATATATGCGACCAGTTTGGTATGAAGGTTAGCGAACGGCTATTCACGAACCGTGGTCCCGCTCCAAAAGAGATTCCCCGGTTTGGCAAGCGGTGCTTGGGGAGCGGCCTACGGGAAAGAACTGTTTGCGGATTTACCGCATTTTACCCAATCCCCTTAAGGAGGAAACATGAAACAGATGTGTGCAAAATCCCTTATCACCGGCGCTCTTGCCTTGGCGCTCGTCGCCATCGCCTTCGCCCCGGCCTACGCCTTGGATTTTAACATCTCAGGTCAGGTCAACCAAATGGCCATCTATGCTGACGATGGAGACGAAAGTGACTTCGCGGTTGTCGACAATGACTCCTCATCCACACGTATCCGCGCAACCGGATCAGAGGACTTCGGCCAGATCAAGGTCGGTTTTCAGTTTGAACTGGAAGCGCAACAAAACTCGTCCTATAACTTTGAGATCAATCAGGATAGCGATGGGGACTTTGAATGGAACGGACGCTGGTTTAACGTCTATTTCGACACTGCGGCCGGTAAACTTGAAATCGGTCAAGGCAGCACCGCCTCCGACGGTACCGCCGAAACCGACCTCTCCGGGACCGGATTGGTCAACTATTCGAGTACCGCAGATATCGGTGGTGGCCTGCTTTGGAAAGATGACAACGGCAATGCTTATGTAACTACAGCTGATGATCCAGCTACCCCTTGGGAAGATGAAACTGCGTATCTTGCAGTTGGCGACACCGTCACCAACTTCGACGGCTTCAGCCGAAAAGAACGTATTCGCTACAACACCCCCAACCTGGCCGGCTTCACCGTTGCCACCAGTTTCACAAATGGTGGTGCATGGGATGCCGCCCTGAATTATGCCGGCGAGTTCGGCGGCAACAAATTGGCGGCTTCCGCAAGTTACCTCAAGTATAATGGCCGGAGCGACACAGTTAAAGATCGTATTGCCGCTTCGATCTCTTATCTGGCTCCCTTCGGCCTGAACCTCACCTTCGCCTACGGCACGGACAACTATGAGGCCGCTGGCCGTGATGACGCCGTCGGCTATTACGGCAAAATCGGTTACAAAACCGGTATCCACGCTGTTGCCATCGATTATGGGGTTACCGAAGATCTGTTCGCGGAAGACTATGAGGGCTCTTCCTATGCTCTCGGCTATGTCGTCAACCCGTGGGCGCCGGTCGAGCTCTATGCGGTTTACCGCGTGTTCATGCTTGATACACCAACCGGCGTTGATGATCCGGAGGACATCACTGTGATCGGTGTCGGTACCCGCGTCAAATTCTAAGCGGGAATAAGAAAGTGTCCTTAAGACAGGCTTAAAAACGCCTCTCACAATAAAAAGGCGGCCCTCACGCGGTGGGGGTCGCCTTTTTACTTCCATTTCCGATGTTATCCAATCGGTGCCATGATAGGCGGGGATAAACCCCGCCCCTACGACCGATGGTCTTGCTACCTCTCAGATTTCGATGAATCTACAACTGGAGGTGAGTCCAGTGGGTGGTCTGCACCTCGTCAGCATTGCATTTTAGTGCCGCTTGGCTGCTGTGGAGGATCAGCGGCCCGGACTGTTTGAGCGCCAGCGAGTTTCCGGGTCGCCCGGAACAGCAGCTTAGCGGCACTTAAATGCGTTTGCGTGAGGTGCAGACCACCCACTGGACTCACCGGCTCACAAACCCATACCTTGATTTACTTCTTTAACTTCCGCCCCCTATTCCACCGCCAACGTATAGTGAACCGTATACCGCGCCAACAACTCTGCCACCCGCGCCTCGATCTTCAAGGTATCGGCGCCCTCGGCCGCTTCGATGCGGATCGTTGCGCTGGTGCCATGCACCTTGTCCTCCGCCACGCTCACTTCGACCCGCTTCACCAAATCGCCCAACCCCTTCAACGCCTCCTCATAGACCCGCCGGGTGGCATCCCAGCGCAGGGCCGGCTTGAATATCTTCCCCACCGCGGTGAGGGGGATCTGATCGACGACATAGATCTCCTTGGGCACCGCCGCCCGCTCGCCGATCTTGCTCTGGGCCCACTTCACGACATCCGCTTCACTCACCCCGGCATCTTCGGCCAGCTCCACATAGGCCACCGGCACCTCCCCGGCGTGGGCATCCGGCCGCCCCACGGCAGCCGCCATATTGACCCCCTTGAGCTTGTAGAGCGGCTCTTCGATGGTGGCCGGATCGATATTGTGACCGCCGCGGATGATCAGCTCCTTCATGCGACCGGTCAGCCAGAAAAAGCCGTCCTTGTCCATGCGCCCCATGTCGCCGGTGTTGAACCACCCCTCCTTGACCCAGAGGCCGCGGTTGTGCACCTCCTCCACATACCCTTTGAAAGCCGTCGGGCCGCTGATGCACACCGATCCGATCTCCTCGACCTCGGCATCGCGCAGGTAGAGGCCGTCTGCATCCAGGACCATCACCTTGACGTGCTGGTAGGGCAACCGGATGCCGATGCTGCCGACCTTTCGTTCACCGTCCTTGGGGTTGACACATGAAGCGCAGGTCGACTCGGTCAGTCCATAGCCCTCTAGTATCTTCATACCCGAGTGCTCCTCGAAGCGCCGGAAAAGCTCGACACTGAGCGGAGCCGCACCGCAGATCAGGTATTTGAGTGAAGAGATGTCGGCATCGCCGACCGGAGTGTCCAGCAGAACGGAAAGCACCGTCGGCACGCAGGAGAAGAAAACCGGTTTGTAGTGTGCCACGATCTTGTAGAAATTTTTCATGATCGAGGGGTTGCGATACCCTGCGGCGGATAGGATAACGACCTCCCCGCCCAGGGCAAAGGGCAGAAGGCCGGTGACACAAGTTCCGTTGCAGTGAAAGAGCGGCAGACCAACCATCACCGCCTCGCCCGGCTGCAGCTCGGTGGCGATTTTGAGCCCCCAGGTCAGTGCCACCTCATTGAAGTGGCTCCGTTTGGCCAACTTTGGCCGGCCCGTGGTACCGCCGGTGTGATAGAGAGAGGCGATATCGTCGGGTTGAATCTCGCGCTCGAATGTCAACCGATCTCCGGCATAACGCGCCACCGTCTCCTCAAAGCCAAAAATGCCCTGGGCCTCGTCCGAAGGGCCCATAACCCGTATTACCCTCTTCAGGGAGGGGATCTCCTTGCGGATGGCTTCGACCTTGGGCCAGATGTCCGCGCCCGGCACATCGCCCAACGCCACCAGCACTTTGGTGCCGGCCGCCTGACAGATCTCCTTGATCGTCTCGGCCTCGAGCATGGGGTTTATGGGATTGGCGATACCGACCGTCTCCGCTCCCCACAACACGAAGTGGGTCTGGGGCAGGTTGGGGAGCAGATAAGTCACAACGTCCTGTGGCCCCACCCCCATGTCGGCCAGCATATTGGCGGTCTGCCGAATTCTTCCGATGAACTCTCCGTAAGTGACACGTTGGGGATTCTGGAAATCGTCTCCATCGGCGATAAAGCTCATGGCTATGGACGCCGGATTGATGGCTGCTCCCTTGCTGATCAATTCATAGGTGCTGCTCTCTGTAACGCGCTCGGAGAAGGGTACCGTCTCTATGGCTTCGATATCCGCCAGATTCCGAATGGTAAAGGTTTCGCCCATGCTTTCCTCCTGGAAAATGATTGCAGTCAGGGGATCGGACCGATGACTGGGTTGGTATGAAACGGCAATGCTGAACCTGCCAGGAACGCCTTCCCCATGGGTCGGCGCTTTAATAATGGCCATTCAGCATGCACTGAAAAGGGACGTTGCAAACTGACAGGCAGAATAGACGAATCCAGGTATGCTTGCCAAGGCAAAAAATGGAAGATAGGTAAGTAAAAAGGTCTCCCCATCTGCGGCCGACGGAAGGGTCTCAGATGGGGAGGCGTATTCTCGTGCTTCCGGTTAGAGTCGCGACTCCGGAAAAATAAGGCCGTAGCCGCTCTCGCCGTGCAGGGACTGATCCAGGCCCTGTTGCTCCCCCTCCTCATCGATCCGGAAACCGATGGTCTTTTCGACCAGCAGGGAGATCACCCAAGTCCCTACAGCTGCCAGGGCAATCGTAACCCCAATGCCCTTGAGTTGTACGAGAAACTGCTGCCAGGCGTTCCAGCCGGCCAAATTGGCGGCGGCAGCGGCCATCCAGCTGTCACGGATAAAGAAACTGAGCAGCAGCACGCCCAACCCGCTCCCTACGCCATGGATACCGAAGCAGTCCAGGCTGTCGTCGTATCCCAGCTTCATCTTCACCTGCAGCGCATAGTAGCATGCAATGGCGGAGATGGCCCCCAGCGCCAGGGCACCCGCCGGCTGCACCACCCCGGCGGCAGGCGTGATCACCACCAGTCCGGCCAGAATGCCCGAAACGAATCCCAGCGAGGTCACTTTGCGAAAGACCAGCGCTTCGATGATCATCCAGGTGAGGGCACCACTGGCCGCCGATATCTGGGTCATGGTCAATGCCCGGGCCGTGTCCAGGCCGCTCTGTACGGTGGAGCCGGCGTTGAACCCGAACCAGCCGGCCCACAGGATGCCGGCCCCCATCATGGTCATCACCAGGTTGTTGGGGCTCATGGTGGTCTTGGGAAAGCCCTTGCGCGGTTTGAGAAAAAGCGCCACCACCAGGGCACTGATGCCGGCGGAGACATGGATCACCAAACCACCGGCCAGATCGATCACACCGGCGGCACCGCTGTTGAAAAGCCAGCCGTCGGGCGCCCACACCCAATGACACAGCGGACAGTAGATGAAGAGAAACCACAAGACGATGAAAAGCGTGTAGCCTTTGAAGTAGACCCGTTCGGCCAGGGCGCCGCTGATCAGGGCCGGGGTGATGATGGCAAACTTACCCTGGAACATGGCCAGCACATATTCGGGGACCCCATTTACGATGGTCTCGTCGATGCCGCGAAGCATGAAATAGTCGCTGTTCCAGCCGACAAATCCGCCGAGAATGCTTTTGCCGAAGGCGAGGGAGTAACCGCACACCGCCCACAGGACACCGATGATAGCGATGGCCACGAAGCTGTGCATCATGGTTCCCAGTACATTTTTGGTCCGCACCAGGCCGCCGTAAAACATGGCCAGCCCCGGCACCATGAGCAGCACAAGGGCCGTGGATGTCAACATCCAGGCGGTGGTGCCACTGTCCACCGGCCCGGGATCCCCTGCCAGAGCCGGGAGAGTACCGGCAACCAGAACGATCCACGCCATCAACAGGCCCGCAAAAAGCCTCCTCTTCATCACTTCCTCCTTATAAATGGTAAATGGTGGGTATATCCGGCCGTGAACGATGCCCCCCATCGTCACGGCCACCCCTGTTGCCTACCAGTGGGCATCCCTGTTGGACGGACGCCCCCTGGGGGAAATCCTTTAAGGGTTAGCATATGGTGTGCCGGCAACATAAAACAGAATAAGATACTGTAATATATGCTAATTATATGTATAAAGAGGTTATGAACAAAAATTTTGTTTACAATTTTGTTGGTATTAGAGGCGGGTTATTTCAATTTTGTAATTTTGCACCTGGCTCTGTTGCCGCATATCTGGAGAGCTGGGATTCGATGGCCTTGAGCAATAGATCGGGCTGGATCGGCTTGGAGACATAGTCGTCCATACCCGCATTGAGGCATTTGGTCCGATCGCCCTTCATGGCGTGGGCGGTCATGGCGATAATCGGCACCCCGGGGTGCTTCACGCCGTCCCGGGCCTCCCTGATCTGCCGGGTCGCCTCGAAGCCGTCCATTTCGGGCATCTGCACATCCATCAACACCAGGTCGTAGTCGGTTGCAGCCAAGGCCCGCATCGCTTCACGGCCGTCGTTGACCGCATCGGCGCGAAACCCGAAACGGTCGAGCAGATGCAGTGCCAGTTTCTGGTTGATGGCGTTGTCTTCGGCCAGGAGGATACGCACCTTGCGCCGCCGCTCCTCGGAGAGGGAGTAGCTGGTAACGATCTGCCCCCTCTTGGCCTCGACCGGTCCTTGCGGTGGTCTGCTCAGCACCGTCACCAAGCAGTCAAAAAGCTGGGAGCGCCGCACCGGCTTGGTCAGGTAAGCGGAAAAACCGATGCGCTTCATCTCGGCCGCGTCCCCACGCAGTCCCTGAGATGTCAGCATGATCATGCGAATCGGGGAGAGCGCCGGATCGGCTTTGATGCGGCGGCCCAATTCTGCGCCATCCATGTCAGGCATCAGCATATCGGAGATGACCAGGTCATATGGCGCCCCGGCCTTGACCACGGCATGCATCAAAGAGAGGGCCACCTCTGCACCCAATGCCATATCGCAGCTACAGCCCCACGCCTTCAGATAGCCATTGAGGATCGTCAGATTGGTGCGGCTGTCGTCGACGATCAATACTCGTTTGTCGCGGATCGAGTCGGGTATTGGCAACAATTTCGTCGTTACGACACGCTGTTTTTCGAAACGGGCCGTAAACCAGAAGGTCGAGCCCTCCTGGGGTGCGCTCTCCACACCGATATGGCCGCCCATCAACTCTGCCAGGCGCTTGGAGATGGCCAGCCCCAGGCCGGTGCCTCCGAACTTGCGTGTGGTAGAGGCGTCCACCTGCTGAAACGAACCGAACAGCTTGGCCTGGTCCTCCTCGGAGATGCCGATCCCGGTGTCCGACACGGCAAAACGCAGGCTCACCTCCTCCTCCGACTCCTGCTCTGCGTTGACACGCAGGACCACTTCACCCTGCTTAGTGAATTTGATGGCATTGGTGGCCAGATTCACAATGATCTGGCGCAGCCGGCCCGGATCTCCCCTGAGCAGCGAGGGCACTTCGTGGTCGATCTGATAGGCGAATTCGAGCCCTTTGGCGTGGGCCTGCATGGCCGGCAGGGCGATCACTTCAGCGATGGTCTTGCGCAGATCGAAATCGATGATCTCAATATCCAGTTTGCCGGCTTCGATTTTTGAGAAATCGAGCACGTCGTTGATGACCGAAAGCAGGCTCTCGGCGCTGCGCTTGCCTGTCTCGACAAAATCGGCCTGCTCCTGGGTCAGCTCGGTATCGTACAGAAGGTTGTACATGCCGAGGATACCGTTCATGGGGGTGCGAATCTCATGGCTCATGTTGGCCAGGAACTCGCTCTTGGCCTGTGTGGCTGCCTCGGCCCGCTCCTTGGCTTCGGCAAGTGCCGCTTCGGCCTGCTTCCGTTCAGTGATGTCCCGGGCCACCCCACGAAATCCGACCGGCTCTCCCTGGCTATCCAACCGCAGCGATGCCGAGCACTCTACAAAGCGCTTGAGCCCCTCTTCGAGAATGACTTCGTACTGAAGGCAGGGGTTGGAACGCCCGGTTTTAAAAACGTTACCGAAAGCCTCCTGCAGCTTCTCCCGATTCTCTTGATCTACGTAATCTCGATAATCCGCGACGACCAAAAGCTCTTTGCCGGTGCCGAAAAGTCTGGCCATGGCGTCGTTGCAAAAGGTAAAACGCCCCCCGAAATCAAGTTCGTAGTAACCGTCCTCAATGCTCTCAAGGATATTGCGATACTTGCGTTCGCTTTCCCGCAAAGCCTTTTCAGCGACCTTCTTTTCGGTCACATCACGGGAAATGCCGCTGAATCCCACAGGTTTTCCCTTGGCATCTCGGATCAGGGTTACATTCAGTTCAGTATAAAGCGTGCTGCCGTCCTTGCGAATAATCTCATTATCCAGAATCTTTCCGGAAACACCGGTATCGTAGATTTCGGTGCACATTTTTATCTGTTTTCCGGTCATATAAGGGTCTGCAAAATTCCCGAAATTGGCGCCGATGAGCTCCTCCCGGGGGCGTCCGAAATGCTTGCAAGCCACATCATTTAAGTAGGAATAATTCCCACTGAGATCTGTTTCAAAATAGGCATCCTCAAGCGTTTCGATGATTGTTCGAAACCTCTCTTCGCTCTGCCGCAGTTGCTTCTCCCGGTGGCTGCTTTCGATGGCCGCAACAAGGACGCTGTAGACCGTGTTGGCATCAGCTGTTTGGAGCGGCAGATAGCCCACGGCCCCATGTCGGGCCGCCTCCAAGGCATCGCTCTGGTTAAACGGATCTGCCAGCAGCACGACCGGCAGATGAGCTGCCGCCGCCTTGAGCCGGCAGCAGGCGTCGATCCCCTCTTTCTCATGCAAGTTCAGGCATTGAAGCGCGGCATCATATTCCCCGAACGAGAGGGCCTCTATGGCTGCGGAGAGATGTTCAACCAGATGCAGCCGGCATTCGGCGGATTCTATTTCGGAAAGACGCTTTCGAACATGGGAAGTTTGGCCTGGATCGGCCGCAATGACGAGAATGTTCACCCGATTGCTCCTTTTCGCCAGATAAGAAGAGACCGATAAAAATTGATATCGGCTCTTCACCTTTACACTTGAGGGGGGAGTAGCCTCCCTGGCCCCGTCTGAAATCGTCTCTATTCCACAGCATCGCCTGTCTCGCCCCCAAGATCAACCAGACATGCGGTTGTTACACTTTGTTACACTTCGTTACCCCGTTGAAAAGCACCGCCGCTGCGGTTGCGATAGGGTATGAACCATACAGGGGCACCCCCTGCTAACCCCAGCAAGCGAATCAGGAGGTCACCATGAAAAAACGTCGTTTGATTTACAGTGGGCTCATCATGGCACTGGTGGGATTGGTCTTCACCGGTTTTGCCTATGGCTACCGGCACTTCTATTCACCCGAGGAGCGAATCAACCACTTTACGGAAAAGATCACCAACGAACTGAACCTGGACACCCGGCAGAAAGCTGTGCTGGAAGAGATCGCATCATCCTTCAAAAATAGAATCACCGAGCTGCGCAGCGGCCGGGAGCAGACCCACCGAGAGCTGGTGGCGTTGGTAGAGCAGGAGCAGGTTACGGTTGAGGATATTCAAACGGTGATGGCCCGGCCCCGCGAAAAATTCGATGCAATGGCCGTTTTTGCATCCGAGCAGTTTGTTCGCTTCCATGCGGTGTTGAACGCCGAGCAGCGCACACAGCTGGCGCAAGCCATCGACGAACACGCCTCCAATGCCCGCAAGTGCCGCTTTGGACGATAACGGCCTGTCCCCCAAGGTATCCGGCCACCGGCGAGGAACACCGCCCGGCCGGATACCACCCCGTTTTCACTCTTGATAGGAGGGTAAAACAATGACAGAAAAGAGAGCGTACAAAAAAAAGGGAACGGCCGAACCATCGGCCCCGTTGAAAAGCCCCCGACCAGCAGCCGGCACAGAGGCCAAACCCTCCCGGCGTAGTCGCCGCCTCGGCCTCACGCCGGAGGGTGTCGACAGGCAATTCTGGCCACTGTGGCGCGCCCATGTGCTGGCCGGTATCGGCATGATTACCGGCTATTCGTTAGGGTTGCCGATGATGTCCGACACCCATCGCAAAGATTCGTAACGCTTTTTGGCAAATCCCCGAAGGGAGCGTGGTGTGGAAACCACCCTGCTGATCATCGACGACGACGAGAAACTCAACCGGCTGCTCACCAAGTACTTGAAAGAGTTTGGATATCGCCTTTTCTCGGCAACCCATCCCCAAAAGGGGCTGTCGCTGCTCAAAAAGGAATCGCCCGATCTGGTTATCCTCGACGTGATGCTGCCGGAGATGAACGGCTTTGAAGTGTGCAAACAGGTTCGGTCGTCCAGCAGCGTACCGATCATCATGCTCACCGCCAGGGGCGATCTGATGGACAAAGTGGTGGGGCTCGAGTTGGGCGCCGACGACTATCTGCCCAAACCGTTCGAGCCGCGGGAGTTGGTGGCCCGCATCCAATCGATTCTGCGCCGCACCCAGATTCAACCCGAAGTCAGCCGGACCGAATTGGGACGACTGAGCGTCGATTGGGGCCGACGGCGGGTATGGCTGGATGGGGTAGAGGTTATCCTGACCACCAATGAGTTTTCCGCCTTGGCCCTGCTGGTGCGCCATCCCGGCCGGGTGCTCGACCGGGATGAGATCCTGCAGGAGCTGCGCGGCATGGAGAGCGAGGCCTTCAATCGCACGGTCGACATCACCATCAGCCGCCTGCGTCAGAAGCTCAACGACGATCCACGCCATCCCGAGTTCATCAAAACCGTGTGGGGTGCCGGTTACATCTTTGTGGGAGGCGAATCCCGGAATGCATAAAAAGCACGTTAAGCGTCTGTTTCATTCGGTCTTCTTCCGGCTCATTGCGGCCATTACCATTGCCGGCATCCTCATGACACTGACGGTGATGGGCGGTTTTTATACGATGAAAGAGACCATGGCTGAAACCTTCCGACGCAATTTCGCCCAGTATATCCACTACCTGATAGAAGACATCGGAGACCCGCCGGACCGGATACGCGCAAAAGCCATCGCCGACCATACCGACATGAACATCCATTTCGAAAACCCGGAGACAGCCTGGACCGTCCCGGAAAGTGCCACCGTGCCCGATTTCAGTAATCCGAACCGTCTTTGGCACGACAGCAGGAAGGTGCAAGTCGGGGGAAGTCGCCATGGCCACTTTATAAAGGTTCATCACGGCGGTGGACAACTTATCTTCTGGCGCCTGAAGAGCGATGCCTTTGAGCAGCAGGCGGCCAAAGCCGTGGTGAAAGTGTGTGTAGTGATGCTGCTGATCCTTACCGGGGCCTACCTCTATATCCGCAGAGTGATGCAGCCGGTGCGGTGGATGACCGCCGCAATGGACCAGTACGGTGACGGGAACCTCGACTACCGGATGCCGCTCAGGCGGGCCGATGAGTTTCAGGACCTTGCCGAAGCGGTCAATCGAATGGCCGATCGGATTCAAGCTCTGCTGGAGGCAAAAGAGAAGCTGCTGCTCGATGTCAGCCACGAACTGCGCACGCCCATCGCCCGCCTCAAGGTGGGTATCGAGCTCCTCTCCGATGAGGAGGACAAAGCCTCCCTCAGTGAAGACCTGGCCGAAATGGAAGCCATGGTGAAGGAGATACTGGAAGCCGCCCGTCTGCGCCAATCCGCCGCCAGTCTCAACGTACAAAAGGTCGAGAGCGGAGCGTTTATCCAGTCGGTGGCAGAAGAATTTAGAGAGCGGCCGCCCGGTATTCAATTGATGACCATCGAAGAGACGACGCTCCTCCTCGACCCGCAGAAAGCGCGCACCGTGCTGAAAAATGTCATCGACAACGCCGTAAAATACTCCCACGAGAGCCAAGCCCCGGTGGAAATCGAAGCCAAGAGAGAAGAGGCGCGCTATCGCATCACGGTTCAGGATTTTGGCATCGGCATACCAGCCGACGACCTGAAGCGCGTGTTTGAACCCTTCTTTCGCGTGGACCTGTCAAGATCACGGGCCACCGGTGGATTCGGCCTTGGGCTTAGCCTGTGCAAAGCTATCATGGAGGCCCACGGTGGCGATATCCGCATCGAGAGCGAGCTGGGCCAAGGCACCCGGGTGATCATCTCATTCCCGATAGATCCGGACTGAAAATGGCCAAATGATATCATCGGCTTTACTTCAGGATCTTGCTGTATATTGCCTTCCCATCTCCAGGTGCATAAAAGTCCGCGAGCACGGCTTCCAGCCGATAGCCGCTGTTCTCATAGAAGATCCGTGTACTGGCGTATTCGGCACGCTGGGAGGTCTCCACATAGATGCGTCGTCCCCCGGCTTTGTGGATGAGCCGTTCGGTCTCTTTTATCAATCTTCGCCCCATGCCCCGGCGCTGGAAATCGGGATGAACGGCGATCCAGTAAAGATCAAAGCTATTGGCACTTCCGGCGATGGGACCGTAACAGGTGTAGGCTACCAAACGCCCATAGTGCTCCGCCATCACGAAAAAGTATCCACTGGCATCGCCTTTGGCCAACCGCTCATTGACCAGCTCCTGCGCCACACCCATCTCTGCCGTATTGAAAAAGCCGGTGATCTCCACAAGGCGACCAATACGTTCTGGATCTTGCGGCTCCAACTCATGGCGCCAGCGAAGACCATGCATGGTCTCTTTGTTGGCTCTGCGAACCGCATACGTACTCTCGGTGGTCGCAGCGACCAACCCCCTGAAAAAATTCATACAGTTTGTGCCCAGCGTGCGGTTGCGGTATCCGCCCTCCTGGATCACCAGGGTGGGCAGTCCCAACTGGCCAATGATACGACCGTTGGCCTCAAAATCCTTGGCGAGCAGATGCCAGGTACCGGTGGGGTCGCCCTTGGCAGTGTCCAAACCCAGGGCAATCAACAAAAATTGGGGCTTGAACGCCTCGATACGCAAAATGGCCTTGGCAAGCGCTTTTCGGTATTGCTCTCCATCGATCGATTCAGGCAACGGCATATTGCAGTTGAATCCCTCCCCCTCCCCCTCGCCCCGTTCATCGTCGAACCCGGAAAAGTAAGGGTAGGCGAATTTCGGATGGCCGTGGATCGAGATGGTAAGCACATCGGATCGGCGGTAGAAGATATCCTGTTGCCCATTGCCGTGATGGTAATCGATGTCCAATATAACCACCCGGCCATGACCACTTAAAAAGTGGGCGGCGATGGCGGTGTTGTTAAAATAGCAAAAACCGCCGAAGGCATTGCGCTCGGCATGGTGACCGGGCGGGCGTACCAACGCATATGCCACTCTCCGTCCCGCCAGTATTTCAGCGGCTGCGGTCAGGCTGCAATCCACCCCGCGCCGCGCCGCTTTATATGCGTTGCGGTTGATGGGTGTGAAGGTGTCGATACAGTAGTAGCCGGCGAGAACCGAAGGCTCCTTGGGCGGCCGCGTCTTGTTGCGGATGGGGAAGATATACGGATAGAGCGATTTGCCTTCAGGCATCTCTTCGCAGGCCTTGCGCAGGTAGTTGACCAGATCGGTATCGTGCACTGCCGCGATATGTTTTCCGGAGAAGGTGCGCGGCTGGGAGAGCGCAAACAGGCCGCTGGGTTCCAATACCTTGAGGATGGTTCGAACCCGCACCGGCGCCTCCACATAGCCGCGGTCCTGCACGTGATGAATATCGTGGCGATCGTTGACAATCAGAGCGACCTGTTCGGTTGACCGACCGTTGACGTCCGTGCGCACCGCTTCAGGCTTGATGTAGCGAAACGGCCGCAGGCGAACAGGATCATCCCGAAACGAGGCGACCACCTTTTCAACATACTTGGGCGGGCAGTAGGAGGCATATTTGCGTTCAAGAATTGCGCGAACCACCTTGCGTGCGAAATCTTTTCGCAAGGATTGGGTGGTGTTCAGCCCATCGTAGACCAGATGCGGCATGCAGGTGTCTTCAGAGTGGATGCGCATCTCATAACCGGTCTGGATAATCGGTCTGGCGCCGTAACGCTCGTAAAATCTCAATCGCGAGCGAT
Source organism: uncultured Desulfatitalea sp. (assembly GCA_963668675.2). GTDB lineage: Bacteria > Desulfobacterota > Desulfobacteria > Desulfobacterales > Desulfosarcinaceae > Desulfatitalea. The sequence goes on from CAXXMB010000002.1 coordinate 695,684, forward strand.
TCTGCTTGATCAGCTCCCTGTTTTCGCAATTTTGCGGGTCATCCGGAAGAGATTCGAAGAAAAGGCCTTCGGCATTTAACGCAACCGCTTCACTGCGAACCCGGTCGTAGAGCGCACTGCCAAGACCGCCTCCGGTTTTGCCGCCAGCCAGGGCAATCCAGTCCAGATAGCAGAATCCGATCTCCGGTTCATGCAAAAGCATGGCGAATCCCATGACGCGGTTCCGCAGGTTCTCTGCCACCAGAAGGATCGTACGAAAACGGTGCTTGAAAGGGTTGCGAAGCTTCTCGCCGATCAGAGCAAGCTCCTCTTCGGAAACCCCATCAAACTGAACACGCAGAATCTCCCTTACCTGTTTGAGCATCTGCTGATTGATGGGCAACACATCGTCATAGACGCGTCGAATTTTAAGCACAGTCACCACCTTGATGGATCGTATCGAAATGAGACCCTTTTGCTTCGGGGAGACCGGCCGAAGCCACGATCAGCTCAATGGCCTGACCGTAGGTCATCCCGGATCGTTCGACGGCCGCTGCGAAACCTGCGTCCGGCGAGATGCAGGGATTGGTATTGATCTCCAATACCCACGGCCGGTTATCGGCATCGACACGGAAGTCCACGCGGGCATAGCCACTTAACTCGAACAGATCCCAACATTTCAGCGCCGTTGCGGTAAGCCGGGCCAAAAGAGGGGTCTCGTGCGGTTCAAAATCGAAGTGGCGCGGCGTGTGGTGATAAGCGTAACTCTCTTCGTGCCACTTCGCACTGTAATCGACAATTCGGGGGCGATCGTCGGCAAAGCCTTCAAATATGATTTCCGCGGGAGGAAGCACTTTGGGACCGCCATGGTAACCCATCAGCGACAAATTAAACTCGCGCCCCTCGATGAATGCTTCCGCGAAGCACGCCCCTCCCAGTTGCGGCGCTCGCTCGGCCATCATAACGGGCAGAAGATGGGTTTGCATGCCCTCGACGATGGCCGTTTCGTCCAAGCCCATGGATGCGTGCTCCCAGACCGATTTGATGATCCAACGCCGGGGCCGATCAGCCTCATCCGGAAGCACACAACCTGGTCCGATGCCGCAAAAACCGACCCATTGGGGCGTGGGCACGCCCCTGTCGTCGAGCCGGGTTTTGGCCAATACTTTGTTGGATGTCAGAAAGAGCGCTTCGGCCGATGCGCCGGTGTAAGGCATCCCCAAGGTGTCCAGCAACGCCGGAAAACAGTGGATCAGCCTGCCCGAACCGGCCAGAGACTCGACCAGATTGAAGATAAGATCGGGCTTGAGTTTCCCCAGCCGGTCTGCCACCGAAGCCAAATTGAGGTCACACGCCAACACCTCGGTATGGTGGCCCAAATGGTGAAGGGCATCCGTTACCGCTCGCACCTGGGCCAGCACATCCAGTTCATCCGGCGTGCTGGATTGGGCCAAGGCGTTATGAACAACAGCCACAAGCAAGGAGCGCCTCCTTCCTCGAGCCATTAACCGCCCCCCGGACGCGCTGCGTGGCTGAGTCCAAAATCCAACCGATCAACTGAACGTAATCAACCCCGAGTGCACTGCATAGAATCGGAAGATCTGAATGCTGGGGATGCAGCCCGGCCAGCGGATTGACCTCCATAAATTGAGGTGAACCAGTCTCATCACAGCGGATGTCCACCCGCCCGCCGTCCCGGCAGCCCAAAACCCGCCATGCTTCCAGCGCAATCTCTTCCGATCGCGCCACGGTGCGACTCTCCTCGGGACGAACCACGGCGTAGGTCACCCTATCTTCGCAATACTCTTTATTGGTATAAGAGTAGACATTGGGGTCCGCGTTTTGAAGCAACGTCACCTCGAGGGTCCCCAGCACCCGGGATTGAGCACCGGTGCCGATGATGCCGACGGTAAACTCCCTGCCCGGCAGGAACTGCTCAACCAGTACCGGCTGCCGGAAATGCGATATCAGTTTTTCGCAAGCAGCCGCCAGATCATCTTGGGCGCGCACGATCGATTCGACCGTCACCCCTTTTCCGGTACCTTCGGCCACAGGTTTTAAGAAATAAGGTGGTGCAAAACCGATATGGCGCACCTCTTCGGGTGCATCGACAACCGCAAAATCGCAGCAAGGAATGCCGGCGTCGCGCACCACCCGCTTGGTCATCCCTTTATGCAGGGTCAGGGCCATGACCAACGGATCGGAGAAGGTATATGGTATGCCGAAAAGATCCAGGATGGCAGGCACCTGGGCTTCCCTTCCAATACCGTGCAAGCCCTCTGCGATGTTGAACACCAGGTCCCAGCGATCTCCCCGTGCCAACCGATCGATCAACTGTCTGGCATGGCCGATGCGCTCGGGCAGGAAACCCAATGCTGCCAGGGCCGCTTCGATGGCGGAAATGGTGTCGTCCCGGTCGAATTCGGCCGTCTCCTCCTCGCTGTATCCGGCCTTCAGATATTCGGAGCGCATATCATACGTAATGCCAATTTTCATCTCATCTCTTCTTTCAGTATTCGTTATGGTGCATCAGGGTAACGGTATAACTTCTCTTCATAATTCCTCAAGACGATGCTGTCGCCATCTCGCCCCTGGCAGTAGTCCGGCATCAACGGTATTTTGCCTCCGCCTCCCGGTGCGTCGATGACATAGGTAGGTATGGCGTAGCCTGAGGTGAACCCCCTCAGCCCGCGAATAATCTCCAACCCCTTATCCACTGATGTGCGAAAATGGGATGAACCGGTGATGGGGTCGCATTGGTACAGATAATAGGGCCTGACACGCATCTTGAGCAGGTGATGCAGCAAATCCCGCATGACCTCCACAGAGTCATTAATGCCGCGCAGCAGTACGGTCTGGGATCCCAGAGGGATGCCGGCATCCGCCAAGCGCTGGCATGCGCGGTAAGCCTCGGGGGTGCACTCATCCGGGTGGGTAAAGTGCAAACTCATCCACAGCGGATGATAGCGGCGCAGCATCTTTACCAACTGCGGCGTGATCCGCTGGGGAAGTACCGCCGGAATCTTGGTTCCGATCCGGATGATTTCGACATGCTCGATTTGCCGGAGTCGTTTCAAGAGCCACTCCAGACGCACATCCCCCAGGGTTAAGGGATCACCTCCGGACAGCAGTACATCCCGTATCGAGGGGGTTCGACGAATATAGTCGAGGGCCTGCTCCAGACGTCTCCGGTTAAAAAACAGGCGGCCGTGCCCCACGATCCGCGAACGGGTGCAATAGCGGCAATAGGTTGAGCAGAAATCGAGCGTTAAAAACAGTACGCGATCAGGATAGCGGTGGACCAGACCCGGTACCGGACTCTGGTTCTCTTCGCCCAATGGATCATCCGCTTCACCCGGAAGGGCAATGAACTCGTTCACCGTCGGAACCACCGTCCGCCGCAATGCATATTCTGTGTCGCGGTCCGCCAGCAAGCTGAGAAAATAGGGCGTGATGGCCAGCGGCAACTTGGTCTGATGATCTTCCAAAGCGGCCTTTTCCGCAGATGTTAGCACCAAAAACTTTTCCAGCACATCCTTTGAACGCACCCTGTTGGCGATTTGCCAACGCCAGTCGTTCCACTGGCGGTCTGTGATGCCTGAAAAGTAGGTTTGCTTGAATTTTCTTGCCGTTCGGCTTGTTGAGGAGAGGGGTTTAACTGGAGGAAGGGCCTTAAGGGCCGGTAGGTCGGAAATGGTCACTCCGACTGATCTGCTGGGAGGCTCTTCTTCGACCTCGGAACTCGTGTCGGTCGAGCATTTCACTTCTGACACCTTTTTGAGGTGCACGAATCGACGTGTGGTTAAGCGCATTGGGAATGGACTCCTTTATAGTCTATCGACAGTACCTAATATGACAAGAAATGGGCACCATCCAATCCAGATGGTGCCCACGCTGAAGATCCGCATTGTGCTATTCGATAACTTTAAAACTGACGACCTTAAGCGTCTTGCTGCCGTCTTCCTCCATGAGGGTGCCTTGGACTTCGACCTTCTTTCCCACGTTGGCGACCAGGTCATCACCCTTTTCATCCTCTGCGACATCATAGACGTCACCGTTGTCGGCAACGATCTGGTAGTCACCATTGACTTCACCGGTGATGGTTACCTCGCCGGCCAAGGCCGTACCGAGACCCCACACTGCCAGAAGAACGGCTGCTAAAAGAACCACGGTTTTTACTTTCATCTCAATCTCCTTGTTGATGATCATGACGGCCGTACTGATGGCAACACTATAACCAATTTGCGTGCCAAAACTTAACCGCCTGTATTTGCTAATATAAGTATACACCCCCCTTTTGGTGCCGGAACCATCAGTTCCGCAAACCAGATGCGGCATCGCACATTCATCTATTCGACTCCCAATCCAGGCCCTATCAGAGAAGCAAGAGCGAAAGCTGGATAGGGAATCGTCGGTTCCTAATCTCAGATAAACAGAACTTCATATTCTGATATGGCAATCGAGAAAAAGGGAGATAAGGACCGTGCTTGCGATTTATATTTTAACCGATTTGACAATCGCCCCTTAAACAGAGTAAGCGCCTGGGGGAATTGGTGTTGTGCCGGTTCGTGTGACAGGAACACCCGCATCCCGCTGACAAAGGAACGATAGGAAATTGCATGAAAAGCTTTGAAGGCCTGTTTCGTGAACTCCAGCAGAAGGTGGCCACACAAAACCCCGATTCGGGCACGGTACGTCTTGTGGAGAAGGGGCGCCATGCCATCGGGAAAAAAATCATCGAAGAAGCTGGAGAGGTATGGATGGCGGCAGAGTACGAGGGACGAGAGAAGACCGCCGAGGAGATCTCCCAACTGATCTACCACCTTCAGGTGATGATGATCGATTGCGAACTGGAGTTGGAAGACGTTTATAAATATCTGTAGATGCAAAGCTGGTTTTAAAATATGTTTGCGTGCCGTTTGACGGTGCGCATCGATTATGGAGGTGTCTTTTGCTTCAGATTGCACTGCCCAATAAAGGTTCTCTCTCCGAGGCGGCCATCGAGCTGGTTCGCGAAGCCGGCTACCATTGTCGCCGCTACAGCCGCGAACTGGTGGTGCGCGACAAGTCTCACCCCATCGAATATATCTTCCTGCGCCCCAAGGACATCGCAGTATACGTCAGCCGCGGATTGTTGGATCTGGGAATTACGGGACGCGACTTGGCGCTGGACAGCCGGGCCGATTTCGAGGAGCTGTTACCGCTTCAGTTCGGTCGTTCGTCCTTTTATTACGCTGTCCCCCAGGAGAGCGACCTGACGCCCGACCAGTTTAATGGGCTGCGCATCGCCACTTCCTATGCGAATATCGTTAAGGCAGATCTTCAAAAAAGAGGGGTGAGTGCCGAGGTGGTCCATCTGGACGGCGCTGTAGAGATCTCCATCCGTCTGGGAGTGGCAGACGCCATTGCCGATGTGGTCGAATCGGGCCGCACAATGATGGAAGCCGGGCTCAAGACCGTCGGTGAGCCCCTCGTCTCCTCGGAGGCGATTCTTATCGCACGAGACCCAAGCGTGGCCCGGAATGATTTGGTCAGGCAGTTCAGTGAGCGCCTCAAAGGCATCATCGTGGCGCGGTCTTATGTGATGGTGGAGTATGACACCCCCAATGCGCTTCTGGAGATGGCCTGCATGATCACCCCCGGGATTGAGGCTCCCACAGTGGCGCCGCTCAGCCGTGAGGGCTGGGTGGCCATCAAGTCTATGGCCAAAAAGAGCGAGGTCAACGATATCATGGATCAACTGGCCAAGATGGGGGCTAAAGGAATTATCGTGACGCCCATTCGCACCTGTCGAATCTGAGCATCACCGATCGAAGGCCTGCGCTTTAAAAACGAAAACCGGCCGACAAGGTGATGGTGTAACCAATCAGGTCACCATCCAGGTCGATGAGAAGCGGCCCCTCGGTCTCGTGAAGATCGACATCGTCGGTCCAGCGATACAGCCCCTGCAAACCGACGAAAAAGCGTTGGGTAATGTCATAGTTTGCCCCGATCACCGCATGGGCCCCAAAGACGCCATCGCCATCATCCGAATCGAAGTCGCCCATCGTCTGTGTATCGAGCTCCGAACTGAGGGAGACGAAGTAGTACCCCACACCACCGCCACCAAAAATCCTCACCGGACCGACAGGAAACTCCCCCTTCAACGTGGCCAGCACACCGAATACAGCCAGAACGTCTTCGCGCTCATAATTGCCCGTAGCCGTGGAAAAGCCGTCAGACTCGCTGTCCGCGCCGAAAAAATCGATCTCCGCCTCAAGAATCAGGTAGCGGTTCAGGTAGCGGCCATATCGACCTCCGACGGCCAAACCAGCGCCGAAGCCGGCATCATCCATATCTTCCGTGAAATCGTTCACCCCTAAATGAATCTGTCCGTAGTTGCGATAGGTGCTATCGGCTTCCGCCCCGGCGCTACCCGTAAATCCAGCAGCCAAAACCATCAAGACCAAAACCACCAAAGCCAATTTCTTCATCATCGTCACCCCTCCCTCTTTCTTTCTTTGGCCATCGTCACGATCCTTCACCTTGTTCATTCATTCTTGACGATTTCGTAAAAGGTCATCAATCTACCTGTATCGTCATTCCGGCGAAAGCCAGAATCCAGTCTTTTCAATGGGTTCTGGACGCCGGATCAAGTCCGGCATGACGGGTGAGGAACTTTTTTACGAGTTGATCATTCTTTGGTATTTCCAAATACGGCTCCAGGCGCAAGCTGTCACAGCCACCCGGATTGTTCGGTATTTCCCGAAAACAAAAAGGAAAATTATCGCAAATGGTTGACAAACGCTTCGGTCAGGATCGGAAAGTCTCGCTTCGGCACATCACAACTTGAATAGACAGCTTCCCACTCGGATAGGAATATCTCCTTCATATGATCGATGACGGCTTGCCCCTCCTCCTGGGTCAGACCAAATACGGGGCAGGAAGACAATGCGTTGCCCAGGGAGGCTTCCCGGCTACCATTTATACCGACGCCAAGCGTCAAAAGCCGGGGCACCTTTGGTCCCATATCGGGCTGGGGAACAATATCATATGCCGGCGAGAGACGCCACCCCTGGCCGGGCTCATGAATAAACCCGTGATTGCGCAAATGATCGTCTGAGTTGTTGCATAAGATATTGAACACCATGCGCATGAAAAGCTGTTTCAAATCATCCTTGATGAATGCCGCCGCTCCATATCTTCTCATCTGAACCGCAATCTCCTGGTAACTGCCCTCATTGATCCGATCCGTCCCCATCAAAGTGGCGGCTGAAATAAACGGAATGCGGTTACCCGAGGCGTCGCGGTCAAATCTCGCAACCAGAAAGAGATCCCTGTCGCCCACCATAAGGGTTTCAGACGCCGGCACCTCTATTCCGCACATCGCAGCCAACTGCAGATTTGCATTTTCGATGCGGCAGGTGTTCCAGGCGTCATACTGCCGGCCGAATTTGGCAATCCACATGCGGCCTTGGTGCATGGTGGGCGCTTTGGGCTGGGCGCCTCCCAGGGAGGATCCCCGCATGAGAAAACGGCGATATTGCGGTGAGAGCTTTCCCGCACTTTCGATCTGATCCACGGCGGAAATCATATCGTCCAGATCCAATTCGGCGCCGTGAGGCGGATAGTTGGCCCACCCCGGATCGATCGGCGCGGGCCCCTGCTCAAGCGAAGATCCAAAACCAAGGGCACCAATCCGCTCCTCAACAGGCAGAGCGGTGAGGTATTCAAACTCTCCTGGCGAATGGGGATGGGCCACCCTGTCCAGCAGGTGGCGCCCCCAGCCATCGGGCGCCGCATCCCTGATCCCACCGAACAGAGGTGCATCCGGGGTCGAACTGAAAAGAGCCTCGCCCAAAGGGAGTTGAACCGGATCGATGGCAATGGCCTCTTTGCGTTGCAGATATCTCCGACCATACTGGAATGTTGAGAGGACCTCGCGGTTCTCTTCGCGAATCGTCAAATATCCGCAAGGGATCCACTGTCCGCTCAGATGAATGAACACATAGGCTTCGTTCTCTTTAGCCATGAATCTCTGTCCATCATGATGTTCAAGTTAAAAATCGAGATCGACCTTGCGGGCGGACCGGACACGCTGTTTTCGTTCATAATTCTGTCGGTCGATGATATTTGCCGTTCGATCGGTTTCAGGACTGGCCAGATGGTCCAGATCGTTTTCAAGCCCCAGCGTTAAAAGCGCTGCCGCCAGAATCCCGAAGCTCACCCCCGGATCGCCAGACTCAAGCCGGTTAAGTGTCTTGCGGGTCACAAACATACGATCGGCCACCTCCTGCATGGTCATGCCGCGTCGTTTTCGCGCCAGTTGGATCTGCTGCCCCACCCGGGCCATCTTCTGCCGCAATAAAAGCGGCAACCCATCTCTGCCAAGCGTTTTATGTGTCATATTATACCCTTTAAACAATATTTATGGGTAAATAATATACCAAATCAACACATTGTCAAGCCACATTGAGAAAGGACGGAGTGATAAGAGGGGGAAATAAGCAGGCGCAACGCCTGCGAATGTCTTCACTGCAGTCCGAATCGAAAAATGATTCTGGCAAGAAGTTGCACCGACCATCAGGTTCAACCCCTACCGGCCGAACCAGTCTACCATCTCCCGGACACTCTTCTGGTCGAACTTGAGTCTGAACTTCGCGAAGGGACCTTCGGCCGTATAGTCTGCCGCTGAAAAGTCCTCGTCGTCGAAGCCGGTAAAGTTGTAGCCCAGGCTGACCCAGGCGTTCTTGAACATGGTGTAGCCCACCGACACCCCGGTGCGGTAGTCCATCTGGCCGGCATTCCAGGAGTGGAGCAGGCTGGCCTGCAAGCCCACATCCCACTCGGCGGTCAGATCGCAGCGCGCCTCGAGGCCGGTCAAATCGGTGTACCCGGTGTAGCTCTGCTGATCGATGGTATCGAAGACATACTTGGCGCCGTATTGAAAAGCCATCTGCAAGCGATCGGCAGGTTTGTAGTTGGCGTTGAAGTGGTTGACGATGCGCCGGGCGTCGATGTCGCCAGCGGCATCATCGCAACTCTCGAATTTGTAGTCCAGCCGGTCGAAAACGATCCAGGTGGTGTTCTTGGGACGCCAGGCCATGCTGAGGCGCACCTCGCCATCCAGGGTCTCCTCGCCCGCATCCGTTTCCGTATGGAACACCCTGGCACCGGCCGACAGGCCGAGCCCCCGGCGCACCTCGCCGGCGATACCGGAAATCAATCCCCACTTATCCTGCGTATCGGCCCAGCGGCTCTCCACGCGCCCGGTCCAGGACCACTGCTCGGCCTTGTACCCGAGCCCCAGGGTAGCGGCGGTGAACTCTTCGCTGGCACCGGCGGCAGTGGGCACATCGGTATCGAAGGGAGCATGATCATCGTTCTGGATGGTCTGGGAGCGGTCAAGCCCCGCATCGACAGACCAGCGGGAGTTGATCTGCCAATTCTGAAACAGGCCTAGGTTGGCGAACAGCCGTGATCCCTCCTCCTGGGATTCACGTCCGACCGAAGTGCCGACTTGACCGCCGTTCCAGGGTGTGGCCTTGAAGCCGACGCGGCTGCTCTGGGTGTCCTGGCTCTCGCCCTGGGTGATTTCGTGCTCTGCGAAGAGGGTGACCGGCTCGGCCACTTTGTAATCGGCACCGATGATCGTGCGCGTGGGAAAATCAACGCTGTCGTTGTCCCCGAAAAGGGATTGTTCGTGGTTCAGGCGAAGCTGGACCCGGTTGTCGAAGAACATCCGCGACGCGCCGGCCAACAGCTGGGTCGAGCGGTCGGCGCTGCCGTCGTCATATTTATCTTCGGCCGTGCGCGCCCCCAGGCTGAGGGTGTTGTGTGGGTTGCGATAGACCAGGCTCGCTTCGGCCAGATCGCGTTGGGCATGGGTGGCCAGGTTGTCTGAACGGTAGGCCTCTCCGGCAAGGGTCCACTGCTCCTTAAATCGCCAGGCCGCGTCGCCCCCTACCTTGCGGGTGGCGCTTTCACTGCCGTTCTGTTGTCCCAGCCCGAAACCTTCCCCCAGCTCGCGGTAGTAGACCCGGCCGTCGAAATCAGCTGTTCTCCTGCTCAACTCGGCCAAGTAACCTTCTCCACTGATCTCATCGCCGCTTTCGTCCTTCCGGCTGGAGGATACTTCAGCTTTGACCTTGAAACCCTTGCCCAGATCGACCTGGGCATCCAAGCCACCAAGATCACCTTCGGCATTGTCAGGCCCTTCGTGGATGTAAGTGGCCCCAACCTCGATGCGGTCATCGAAGAGTTTAGTCGATCCGCGCCCACCGTAAGTGTAACTGTCGTCCGAGGCGTTTTCGGATTCGTACTCGACCACGATGTAGATGGGATTGAAGGCCGCATCGCGGCTGTATACCGGAGACTTGAAAAAGAGGGAGCCGCTGTCGTAGTCGATGCTGTAGTCCACAAAACGCGTCAGACTGACCGAGGAGAGAATGATCTCGCTGCGGAAGCGGTCACGGGTTTCGATGGTAACCTTGTCCGAATTGGTGACGATGTTGCGGCGCGACAGGTAGTAGAGCCCAGAAGTGCCATTGCCCTGGATTTCATCCTTCACGTAGGCCTGACGGGTATCGGTGGCAAAGAGCGAATAGCCGAAACGGTCGCCGCTGTACTCCGATTTAAGACCGTTGAAACTGCGGCTGTAGCGGGAGAGCTCGGTCACGGTCAAGCCGGTGTCGTAGTCGCCGAACATGGCGTAGAAGCGGTCTCGCTCGATCTTGAGGTATAGTTTGCGGATGCTGGCCGCTTCATACTGCTGCTGGGTCGTGTCGCCGTATAGGGTGTAGTAACTCTCCGGATCGATGGTTTGAAACAGGCGGTTGTCCGGATCGTCGCGATCCTTGTCCGAATCGTAGGCAGCGGTCAGCAGCCAGCTGCCCTTGATCTTGCCCTTGGCAAAGAAGGCCAGCCGCCCCTCTTTGTAGAAGTCCTCTTCCATATCAGCCGCATCGAGCTGCTCCATGTTGCCACTGGCCGTGTTGTAGCCGGCCGTGCCTTCGGCCAGGCCCACCAGGATCCATTCACGCGCTTCGGGCCGCAGCCAGGCCTGTACCTCCTCCTCACGCCCGTCCAAAAGGAGGCGGACCACCACTTTGCCACTTCGGGTGGTCGGCTGAAGCCGGATACGGGCGATCCCGTCCCGTCCGACGGCGTATCGCAACTGCTGTGAATCGACCTGCGGCAGACCGTCGCGCATCAGGTCGAATTTTGAGTATGCTTCGTGGGGTGGCAGAACGTGATACTCACCCAAAACGCCGAAGCGCGCCGGATGGCCATCCTTGTCGGTCAGGCGAACGGCAATCTCTGGCACACGCTTTCCGTTGGCGATGAGCTGGGATGCCGCTTCGATCACTTCGGCTTCGACCGGCATGCCTGCGTAATAGACGGTGCGCTCGATCCGGCCCGCGACATTGCCCAAGGCATCCCGGCGTTCGGCCACCAGACGGTTGGCGCCGTCCTTGATCCCCACGCCGGCCCAATAGCTCACCGCGACGGTGCCGGCCCCGTTGACGCGGGTGCCTTCGAAAGTCAATCCGTTGAGCTCCCTCCCGTCGAGCATCACCCTCACCTGTTCGGATGGGTCGTGCTGAACGGCGATCTTGATGCTGGGGATGGACGGGTAGAACCTTTCGTCCGGTGTCAGCCACCCGAAGCCCGGCGACAAGGTGTCGATGCCGATCCGGCTGAAATCCTGGACCTCTGGGGTTTCCGGCTTTTGTTCGGGCAGAGCCGCGGGAGATGTCGCCCGCCGTCCCAGGGTGGCAGCGCTGGTCTGGTCTTCGCACTTTATCGTGGCGATGTCGTGGACCACTTTAACTTTGACCGACAGCACCGTAACCGCCACGCGCCGATTGATCGCCCGACCGGCTTCGGTCGCGTTGCTCTCCAGCGGCTGGGTGTCGCCCCGGCCGCTGACCGTCATCTGATCGGGGGACAGCTTCAACCGATCGGCCAGGTATGCGGCTACCTTACGGGCACGCGCCAGGGAGAGGGCCTGGTTGTCTCGAAACAGGTGCCGTTTGTCTGTTCTGATCGGCAAGTTGTCGGTGTGGCCCACCACCATCACATGCTCGATTTCAAATGCACCGAGTTGCCGGGCCATCTGGTCGAGCACCTTTCTCCCCTCGGGCAGCAACACGTCGCTGAAGCTTTCGAACTGGGGTCGTACAATAATAGGGGCCTGTATCTCGCGGGTGCGCTGCTCGGACAGGGCCAACACCGTGTCGATTGCATCGGTGCGCCGATTCTTCTCGGAGGGGGTGTCGAAGGTGAGCAGCGCACGGGTGTGAAGCCTTCCCGGCTGCGCAGCGCCGTCGAGATTCACGTCGAACTGAAGGTCCATCTGCCGGCCGGCCTGTGCATCGCCCAATCGGTAGATCAGCACATTTTTCATCACCTGGGGATCGTCCACGGGGCGACTTGCCAGGCGGCTGCTGCCCGGGGCATAAAGGGCGCCCTCGGGCAGAATAATCGAAAGCCGCACGTTGCTGAGATCCACGTCGCGGGCATCGATCTGCGCTGCGAAGCTCACCCGCTTCTCCACCAGGCCGCAGGACATCTTGAGCGCCGCCTCGCCGGAGGGCGGCGGCTTGGATTTGACGTGGAAGTCGGTCCGCCATAGGGTGCCGCCCTGCATCTCAACGAAGCGCGAGAAGGGGGTGCCGGCGGCACGGGTGTTGGATTCACACTCGAAGATCTCATATGGGTCGGGCAGGCTCTCCAGATCGAGCTGGACCACATGAGCGCCCGAACTGACGCCTTCGATGTGGAACATGCCTTGATCGTCGGTAATCACATAGGTGCCGTCTTCCAGGTAGATGCGAACACCGGGTACGCCGTCGGCCTCCTCGGTGGGGGTATCGGCGCAGTTGTCGGCAATGACCCGGCCAACGATGGTATTTTTACTACGCCACAACTCATCCTTGACCGTGACGGTGGCGGTGGACGTATTGGAGGTCAGGCCGTTGGCGCTCTCTGCCCGGGCACTGTTTTTTGCTTCGCCGATCCTGGCACCGGCCCCGATTTCGGTCACATAGCGCAGCTCCGTGACAGTACCGTCCGGCATGTCGCCGAGGGTGAAGCGCAGCGTGCGTCCATCGGAAGAGATCACCGGATCGCCGGCGGCCTGGCCGTCCATTCGGGCCGATCCCTGGCGGTAGCGAAATCCCAGGGGCAGGTGATCCTCTATGGTGAGGCTGGAGGCGGTCAATCCAGCGCCGTTCTGGATGGTCAGGCGATACTGCACGAAATCGCCGATGGCGGCTTCATCGCGATTGACACTCTTGAGAATCCACAAGCCGCTGATGCTCGGGTCTACCGGAATATCGATGCGCAACGCCGGCCCTGGGTTGATGAAGAAGACCTCGCCCCGGGAGCCGGGCTCGGCGATGGCGAACGGCGCGCCCGGCAGGGTCTGCAAGATAACAGTGGAGACGGTTGAGGGGGCCGCATAGCCGCTGGGCGGCTCTACTGCCAGTCGATAGGTCCCCGGTGCCACGAATGGAAAACGGTATGAACCGCTGGCGAATGCATACACCTTGCCACTGCTGTCGATAAAGGTGCCGCCGGAGGTGACGGTCGAGGGAAAGGTGCTGACACCGTCGTCTCCGTAAACAACCGCCGGCTGTCCGGTGGCGGCATTGACGAGCGTCACGGTGGCGTTGTCCACGGGCTGGCCGGTGCTGCTGTCGAAGACCAGACCATAGGGGTCCACCAGAATCGATGCGGCCACCGAGTCACTGCTGTCGGCCGCATCGATGTATTGGGCGCTGATCCGGGCGCCCTCGGTCACGTCGAGCAGTCCGTTGTAGGCCTGTACCGGCCCGAAACCTGAAGATTGCATGTAGCCTGCAAAGATGCCGCTGTCCGGTTCGGTTTCGGTGAGCAGCAACAGCTCGATGTCGCCCAAATCGGGCGTGGTCAGCTGCACCCAGATGGTCTCGGTCACGGCAGGATCGATGTTCTGATCCGTGTCGACCACCCGGATAAAGAGAGGCTCACCCTGGTGGTAGTAAACGACGGGTACCAGCGGCACCGCACTGCTCAAATCGATGGGGGTGGTGCTGCCGGCCGGATAGACGGCGGCGATCGTCTGGGGAGTGCCACCGGTGGTGCCGTCCGGGCTGTAGTCGGTGGTGGGCACCAGCACCTGTTCGGCGCCGCCCACCGAGGGGGCATACTGCAACAGCTCGATCTGGGAGGGGGTGCGCATCCAGGTGGTGGTGATCGAAACTGAGTTGGAAGAGATGGTCGTATCGATACCGTTGGCCCGAAAAAGGGCCTGGGCCGTGTTGTCGATGACCGTTCCCGGAGGAACGGCGTGGGCGGTTGCCGAAAAAATGAGCAGGAGAAGAAGAAGGAGCGTGCAAACCAAGCTCCATGCCCGGCCTGCACGCTTTGAACCATAGGAGAAAGATATTGAAGTCATTCGCCGGATGACAGACCTTTTATGGAGCCGGCACGTGCACATGTCCACCGGGGCCAGGCACTGTTCTCCCATCCCGGTTTTCACGTGTATGTCTTTGTGTGCCAAAGCGTTCATTGCCGGTCTGTCACCCAATCGTTTGCATGTTATTCGATGGTCACCCTGAAGGTGATCGGAATCATGGTGCTGATCGCCAGGTCGGTCGGCAGGGTTACGGTAATCTGCTCAGGTGGTCCGGCCACGTAGGTCACTTGCGCACTTGCGTCGGCATATGCTGTTCCGTCAATCTCCACCGAGTCGGCGACATAGATCAGGTTCGCCGGAATCTCGTCGGTCAGGGTCACATTAGAGGCGGGCAATAGACCGCTGGTATTGGTGATTTCGACCCGGTACTCGATCACCGAACCGGGAATCCGGAAATAGGGCGGCCCACTGTTCACACCGTCGCTGATGACCGAAGAGCTCTTGGCAGCCGTCAGGGTCACGTCCACCACCTCAAACAGCGCATTGGCGGAGTGGAGCCCGTTGTAGGCAACGTCTCCGGTCGAGGTACCGGCGTCATCGGCGTACACATTGTCCGAAACCCCGAGAGTATCAGTTGCTGCCTCGGCCACGTTGGCGGTGGCGATCAGATGATAGGTACCGGTCTGGCCGGCGGTTGCGCCGACGGGTGCATCACCTACGATGTAGATGGTCAAGGCATTGGCAGGGTCGCGGTCCACATTGATGGTGGGGGTCGGACCGGGAACCGGGGTGTCTTCAGCTGCCTGAAAGCCCGGTGTCGTGCCGTCTTCCTGGTAGTAGGCGATATTGGTCATCACCAACGCGCCGGCCTGCTCATTGCTCAGGACGATGGGCAAGGCTGCAGCGCTGTTTCCGTCATTGGTGACCGTGAAGGCGAGGTACTGGCTGGTGCTACCGGCAACGACGGGCTGTGGGGTTAGAGTCAATGGCGCAACGACCGGTCTCACTTTGTGGTCGACTACAAAACTGGCAGTGGTAGATGTCGCGTTCAAGGTGGGCGATCCGCCCACGCTGAATTCGATTTCGGCCGTATTGTCGATAGTGATGCCGGCGCCGGTATCGGTCACTGCGGCGAACGCCGGATAGACGCCTGCCATGGTCAAGAGAAAAAAAACGATGGTCAGTTTAGATAGATACTTCATTTCGAACCTCCTTTAGCCGTTAACGTACAGATTCAGTTGTTGTTCGTTGTTTTATTGCAAAATCGCCCGAAAGCTCACCTCACCCTTGGCGCCTGGCGGCAGGGGGTCGCCAAACGACCAGCGGATGTGGGTGTAATCCTGAGGCCGGGCCGGAAATTTGCGGCCCGACGCATCGAAGATGAAGAGCTTGGCCGGTGCATCGTATGTTTTGCCGCCGTCCACGGAGAAGGTGATCATAGTCCCCATGCCCCGGGCCGAGTTCTGTGTGTAGATCATGTGCTCGGGCATGGGGTTGGTGATCACCGCGTTTTCGGCGGCTTCTTTGCCTGTGTTTTCGTAAAGGGTCGTAAAGATCACTTCGTTGCCGGGCAGCACTTTGGTTGCCTTGACGCGCTGCACCTCTTTTTTGCCCTCCTGGTTGAAGCGTTCCACTTCCACTTCGGCCACGCTCGTGAGCTGGATTTGGCCCTGGGCATGCGCCCAGACGGCCGTCAGCGCGACCAGAACGATCACAATGCCTGGGATAAACGCTCTCTTCGGTTGCATGGTGGTTCTCCTTCTCCTAATTGATGGTTGTGGTAAATTCGATCGTATGGGTGGCCGGGGCCACCGTGTCTTGCAACTCTACGGTCACCGTGTCGGCGCTGGTGACATTGAAATCCGTATGGTCCGCCGGTGCGTCGGCTGCATCGGTTTGGGGGGTGCCGTCCAGTACGATGCTGCCAGCCACATAGGTCGTGTCGGCTGGAATAACATCGACAATGGTCAAGGCCTCAGCCGCACCGCTGCCGCCGATCTGCACGGTCAGCCGATAAGTGACCCGGGCACCGGGATAGGGTTCGTTTCCACCCGACAGGTCCTCGATGGCGGCAATGCTCTTGGTCAACTGCACATTGACGGCGGCAACCACATAGGTGCCGATCGCTTCGCTGTGGCCATTGCTGTTACCGACGACGGCACTGCCACCGTTCAGTCCGGCCCCGGGCAGTTCGGTACCGGCCGCTGCGCCGGCTGCGCCGGGAGTGGCCGCCGCGGCGGTGAGGCTCACCCGTCCCGTCTGGCCGTCCCCCAAACCTGAGGGGATGTTGCTCAACAGGTAGATGAGAAGCGAGCCGTCGGGCGGCAGATCCGGTGTGGCCGCGCCCAGAACCGTATCTGCAGGCGATCCTGTGGTCTGCAAACCGGGCTGGCCGTTGCTCTCCAGCCAGATCGACTGGGCGAGGGGATCAAAATCATCACTGCCCAGAGCATCATTGTAAGCAAAGGTGAAGGCTTCCGGGCCGTTACCTGTGTTGGTCAGCAGGAAGGTAAGGGGACGTTCCGTTTGGGGCGTATTGACCGTCACGTCGGCTGCATCCTGCCACACGACGATCGTATTGATCACCTCCAGCACCTCGAAGCTGTCCATGGCGGTGACCGTTTGGGGGGTGGGATCGGCTCCCATGGTGTAGGTCGCGGTCGCCGTGTTGGCAATCACCGTACCTGCCGCAGTGCCCAGGGCCCAGGCCGGAGCGGTGGTACCCAGCAGCAGAGACGTTGCCCACACCAGGCCGACGAGCCCGGAGAGGGTATGGCGCCACTTGTTTTCTTCCTTTAGCCGAAACACGCGAAACAATCCTTTGCTTTAACTGCCGCAAGTGCTGCCGCTGCGAGGGGTGCGGTTTTCCTTGCGGGTCTGTTCTGCTTCGTTTACTTCACGACAACTCCTTCTGACTCACTGTCAGCGCACCTTGACGCGCAGGCGCAACTGAAACGACGGCACACTGCCGCCGGATGCGCCGGTGAACGCACCTTTGGGGTTGATGCGAATGTGGGTCACATCGCTGTCGAACCCCAAACCATCAGGCACCGGCGTGTAGTCGAAGCTGGTGCCGTTGTTGTTTGAAAAGGCGATATCGTCTCCGTTGTCAGTCAGACCGCCGTAAGTGTAGGTAAGACCACTGGCAGTCGTGCCGTCGACAAAAAGCACCGGCCCAGACGCCGGGGCGCCCAGGTCGCCCACGAAGAGATCCGTGTTCGCAGGTACCGGATCGGTCACCACCACCGAATCGCCGTCTGTCGCACCGCCGCCCTGGTTGGTGGCGATGAGGGTATAGAGCATATGGGCCCCGGGTATGGCTTTGGGATTGGCGCCACCATTGACCGGGTCTGACTCGACCAGGACCGTTTTAAGCAGGACAATGTCGGCCGAGGCCACCTGCAGGGTAGCGCTGGCGGTGTGCTGCACGAGGCCCTCACTGCCCTCCTCCGCGGTCACGCGGGCGGTCCAGAGGCCGTCGGTCGCGGTGGAAGGCAAGGTGTAGGCAAATTCATAGGTTTTGGTGGCAGCCAGGGAGTCGGCCACCTGGGTCATCGGCGCAGGTGTGGGCGAACCGATCACGGGCGTGCCGTCGTCATCCTCCAGCACAAGGTCCGCACTGGTGATATCGAAACTACCGAAGGGATCGCTCACCGTTGCGCGGACGTGAACCGTCTGGCCGGGAGCGGCGTCGGCGACTGCCATGCCACCTGGATAGGGGGCATCGTAGAAGGCAACCTGATCCACGTTGATCACGGTCCTGGCTTCCAGGGCGGCCCTGGAGTGCTCGCTGCCGGCAAGGGGGTGAACGTACAGCTGGCCATTGGCGCCATTATAGATGGATAGCAGGATCGATTCTCCTGCCGGCACCGTCACATCGCCAGCCACCGGGACGGCAAAATCCCAGGCGGTGACCGAGGCAGCGGATGTGACGTAGACCCAGTTCTCTCCGATCAGGGTTCCCGAGGATGCATGAAGCTGTACCCGCACCCATCGATCACTGCCGGTCTCGAGCATCAGCCGGACAGGAATTGCGCCGGCATCTCCATCGATCGTCAAATCGGAGTAGAGCGCTGGAGCGAGGGTCCACGTCCGCGTCCGATAACGCCCGACCCTCACCCTGTCCTGTTGGGGCGGGGCGATGCGGGAGAGGTCCAGGTTCTCGTGAAGATAGAGCGGCTTGGTGCCGAAAGCGGGGACCGATCCGCCCGAGGCGACCGTTACACCGGCCGTGGGGCCGGTTGAGACATCGGAGAAGTTGGCCCCTCTCACCGTGGCCTGATTCTGGTACCACCCCGGGGTCGCACTGCTGCTGACCTGAAATGTGAGCTGAGTGGTTTGGCCGGGCCCCACCTGCCAGTTTCCACTCCATCGAATGGTTTGACCGCTAATGGCAGGCTCGCTGTTCGTCAGGCCGGTGGTGCTGCTCGCCCGATAAGAGAAACCGGGTGGAAGTTGGTCTTCGATATCGGCCACGAAAGCGGTGATGGAGCTGCTGTTCTGCAGCGTTATGGTGTAGTCGACCGTATCGCCTGTATTTACGGAGGTCGGCAGGGCGGACTTGGAGACGGCAAGCTGGCCGTCGGCCACAACCGCCCTGAACTGTTGCCGGTTATAGGCACCGCCGGTGGAGCCGACCACACCGAACCAGACGATGGAGACGCCGCCGAAGATATCGGCGGCGATGTTATTCGTGTAGGTCAGCTCGTTCTTTTGTTGACCGTCCCAGAAGATGGTGAGGGTTCGGGTCGAACTGACCCAGACGAGGCGGATGGCATGATCGGCGCCATCTTCTATATCATCATCCAAGGAGTCGGCGCACTCAGGTCCCGCACCGTCGTGTTCGGGCTGGGATGTAGCGTCGCGAATCTCATTGATGCCAATATGGTCGCAGGTCAAGTCGCCGCGGTCGTTGTTGTAATAAGTATCGATCTCAACGGCCAGGGCCGGGTAGACACCGTGAATCCCCACCCACTCACCACCGTCCAGTGTGTCACCCAGCGCTGCGGTGCCGGCAGGGTCGTTTTGCAGAACGATCGAAAGGCCGTCGGCGCCGTTGTCGCGATCTCCCAGGTTGACCATCAGGGTGATATCGAAATCGGAAGATAGATCCACGGGCGTGTCGAGCCAGGCCGCACCGGCTTGGTTGCCCGATTCCGGAGTGACGATGATGTCGTTCCCGTTGACCGTGGCCGAACCGGTGGGAACCCAGGCCGCACTTGATAGGGAGACACCCCAAAAAAGCGGGATGAGAATGAGGCAGGCGATCCACCCAATTCTCAATTGTCCTGAGAAGCTCATATATTTCTTTAATGAAATCATATTTTCATGAACATCCATTCCCGTATCATTTACTGAAACACTGGAAACTGAACGACCTTGTTGACGTTGAGCATCTTGTCCAGAACGGCGGCGACCTGCTCGTGGCCGCTGTCGGCGTAAGCGATGAAGCGCGGGCTCAACTTATGGGCCCATGTGATGATATCCTGATCGCGCCCGGGCAACACGAGCACGAGGCGCATGTCCAGCAGCAGGGGGCGCATCCCGATGAGCTGGCGCATCTCGATGGCGTCCCCCACCGAGATCAACAAAACTTCCACATCATGGCATGGCCGCCGCAGCCGCTGCTCCAATATCTGGAGCGAACGGCAGTGCACCAGCGGCCGGCGCGACAGCGTCTCCATGACCACCTTTTCAAGGGATTCGACGACACGATTTTTCTCTGCGGCGTAGAACAGTATCATCGAAGGCTCTCCTTTCTTGGCAATGCCCATCATTGGACCAATCCACAGATGCTCACAGCAATTGCCGTGCCGCATTCCAAATATTAAAATTTTGCTATTTTTTTCAAATAGTTATAAAATATGGAGAGTGAAACGGGCGGGACTGAAGACAGGGATTTGTCCGGAATTCCGGACGATGTCCGAATTAACGGATGCTAATTCTTCTCATTGAGACGATACTTGGCCATCATCTCGTACAATCGGGAACGCGAGATTCCCGAGCGTTTGCATGCGTTGGGGATGTTGTTGCCGCAGATGTGCAACAGATCCTCCAGATACTTCTGCTCCACCCGGACCCGGTAGGTTTTGAAGTCGGGCAGATTATCCAGATCTTCCTGAGGCGCCTCCTTTTGGGTCGGCGTCTCCAGGCTGGCACAGGCGACTTGAATACGAAGATTGGGGGGAAGGTGCTTGGGATGCAGGGTCACATCGTTACCGGAGACAGCCAGCATGGCGTCAACGGTATGCACCAGTTCACGCACATTGCCCGGCCAGGCGTATTTGGCCATTGTTTCCAGTAGTTCCGGCGCGAAGCCTTTGGGGTCGATACCGTAGGACTCGCACAACCGGTGGGTGTGGTAGCGAACCAGATCCTGGATGTCGGATTGGCGTTCGCGCAGTGGTGGCAGGTCTATGGTCAGGGCTCGCAATCGAAAGAGCAGATCCTTGCGAAACGCCCCCTCCTCCACCATCTTTTCCAAATCGCGGTTGGTGGCGGCGATCAGCCTGAAATCGCTCTCGCGCTCCTTTTTGCCGCCCACCGGGCGGAAACGACGCTCCTGCAGAACACGCAAAAAGGCTTTCTGGATGCTCAGAGGCAGCTCGCCCACCTCATCGAGAAAAAGCGTGCCGCCATCGGCCTGGGCGATGAGCCCATCGTGATCGCGATCGGCCCCCGTAAACGCCCCCCTGGCGTGACCGAACAGAACGCTCTCCACAAGGGTCTCGGGAAGGGCCGTGCAATCAACGACGACAAAGTTTTTGTCCGCCCGCGGATTGCTTGTGCGCAAAGCGGGATCGAGTGACCGCATGCGGGCCCGCGGGCTGTTGGAATGGATGGCGCGCGCGAAGAGCTCTTTGCCGGTTCCGGTCTCGCCCACGATGAGCACACTGGCATCGCTTCCGGCACACTGTCCGAGCAGCGCGAAGCACGCTTTCATCTTCGGGCTGTTGCCGATGATCCGTTCGCGTTTGATGGCAACGGGCGTCTCCTTGGTGCGCTGCTCGTCCCGATACTGCAAAGCCTGATCGAGGCTCATGGCCAGGGCACGCGAATCGTCCTGAACCACCATGTACTCCCAAGCCCCGTTGCGTAAAGCGAATTCGGCCGCCCGGGGTTCCCCCTGGCGGGAGACGACAACCACTTCGGGGCAGTCGGGAAGTTGTTTGAGCCGCGGCAGCAGCGCCAAACCATCACCGTCCGGTAGATGCGTCGCCAGGATCACCGCCTCGGCCCGTTGCTCTATGGCCCGGGACCACCCCTTTGAGAGGTTGGTTGCGGTTAAGATGGTATGCCCGATAGGCTTGAGCAGGGAGGTCACGGCCGTGATCATCTCTTTGTCATCCGCGATAATCAACGCCTTGCCCATGTGAACTCCGATAGTGGCCGCCTGCTCGGTTAAGCTTAAGAAGTGATAATGAAACCGTACTGTTAAGCGGATGATACATGAAAAAATGATTGTGTGTCAAGCACTTAGACAACGCAATATGTAGTGCCTGCCCACGAGACGCCTTTGCGTCGATCCCAGCGTCCGGCAAACCGGATCGGCCCCCGCCCAAAAAGTCCAATTGCCATGCCGACACCATTCAAGTTTTGCCGGCCAGGGCCGATAGCAGGAGTGATCGCTTTTGATATCGCGTTCACTTGAACGCAACACCGGGGAGGCCTGTTTGTAAATGCATCGGTTTACACCTATCGCTTATTTGCTTTGTATCTGGAGCGCGCTGCTTGTCTCGCACGCAATGGCGGATCAAGCAGCGGCTTATCGTCCGGGAGAGCTGTTGGTCCGGTTCGCGACCCAATCCCGTGCGGCCGCCCTTGATAGAGCCGAGAGCGACCACGGCGTGCGGGTTGCAGGCTCATTGGACCATGGCCGGATTCACCATCTGCTTTTGCCGGACGATATGAGTGTCGAGCAAGCGTTGGCGATCTACCGGGACGATCCCGATATTGAGTTTGTCGAGCCCAACTACCTGATCACACCCCAGGCGACGCCCAACGATAACGACTTTTCATACCAATGGAATTTGAACAATGTGGGACAGGTCGTGTCCGGCTATGTGGGCATCACTGGTGCGGACATCGATGCAGTCAGAGCCTGGGATCTGGCGACCGGCGATGGCAGTGTCGTCGTGGCTGTGGTCGATACGGGATGTCATCTGACCCATCCCGATCTGGCCGCCAACCTCTGGACCAATGGCATTGAGATTCCGAACAATGGTGTGGACGAAGATCACAACGGATACGTCGACGACATCCATGGATGGGACTTTGTGGACAATGACAACATGCCCCAGGACGCCACCGGCCATGGCACGCATGTGGCCGGCACCATCGGCGCCCAGGGCAACAACGATATAGGGATCGCCGGTATCGGATGGCAGGCCAGCATCATGCCGCTTCGATTCATGAACGCCTTTGATCAGGGGACGGTGGCGGATGCCATCCAGGCCATCGAGTACGCGGTGGCCAACGGCGCCCGGATTATCAACTGCAGCTGGGGCAGCACCGGCTACAGCATCTCGCTGAGCAGTGTCATGGCCAACGCCGACGCCCTGTTTGTATGCGCGGCAGGCAATAGTACTAGTGATAACGATCAATCCGGCTTCTACCCGGCCAGCTACCCGTTGAACAACGTGCTATCCGTGGCAGCCAGCGATCAGATGGACCGCCTGGCCTGGTTTTCCAATATCGGCAGGCAGAGCGTTCACCTGGCGGCGCCGGGTGTCCGCATCCTGAGTCTCGGTGTGCAGCGACAGACCTTCTGGTCCGATAATTTCAGCGATGGCACACTGGATGACTGGAGCACCGGCGGCACTCCGGACGACTGGACGGTGAAAGAGGCGGCCCAGTACGCGGACACCACCACCCTGGCCGTGACCCCCGACAGCAGCTACCCGGCAAATGCCGATACGTGGGCAGCCACCCCGCAGCTGAACTTGAGCGGCAGGTATGGTTGCAAGCTCACGTTCCAACTCATTGGCGCTTCCGAAGCCAACCACGACTATCTCTATGTCGAAGTGTCGACGGACGGCAACCTATGGGACAACCAACCGGTCGAGGTGGGCAGCAGCATCAAATACAGTGGGATATCCGGCGCCATACCCTACTGGACGACTGCGAGCCTCGATCTGGGGGAATGGGACAACGAGGACCGGCTTCAAATCCGCTTTCGGTTTACAAGCGATGCATCCGTTTCGAACACGGGCTTTTTCATTGACGGGCTGTCGCTCAGCACCACAGCCGTCAATGAGACCTATCAGTATATGAATGGCACCTCCATGGCAGCTGCCGTTGCTTCCGGTGTGGCTGCCCTGGTGCAATCCCAGAGCCTGACCTGGGACTATTTGGCACTGAAGAACGTCCTGATCGACAGCATCGATCTCAATGCCGAGTTCACCGGTATTACCATCGGCGGCGGTCGGCTCAATGCCTACAACGCCTTGACCCTGCTCAGTGACCTATCGCTTTCAGCCAATTCAATGGGAACCGATCGGGTCCAGCTCACCTGGAGCGTGCAATCACCGCTGGATGACCATGTCGCCGTCGAACGACGCTCCGAAGATGAAATCGGATTCCAGGCGATTGCCCAAATCGGGGCGGATGCCACCAGCTATACCGACACGTCGGTGCAACCCAACACGACCTACTACTACCGCGTCCAGGCCCAAACCCAGGACGGCCGTAGCGGCTACTCCAATCAAAGCCTGGCCACCACAACCGAATCATCCGCTGGCGGTGGCGGCGGAGGCGGTGGCGGTGGCTGCTTTATCGGGCATCTGATCGATTGAAGCGTATCGAGTCTTAACCGTTGCCCAACTGCTCTAAGATCGTCTTGATCTCGACCAGGCGGCCGATGCGATAGTCACACTCGGCATCACGAAGCCGTGGATCGTTGCCGCTGTCGAGCAATATCGTCACCGCCCCCGCATCCTTTCCAGCCTGACAATCAAAAAGATAGTCACCCACCATCAGCACCTGGCGGGGCGTGAGATGAAAACGACGGGCCGCCCAGAGGATACCCTCTCCGCTCGGCTTCGGGGCGACGGGATCCTCCCGCGTGATGATCATATTGAAATCCCGGGCCCCGAGCGGATGAAATCCCTCCAGGGCAGATAGCACCGATGCCCTGCTGTTTCGGGTAATGATGCCCAGGGCCAGGTTGCGCCGTTTGAGCCAGGCAATGGTTTCAAGCGCCCCGATATTGGGGGTCGATCGCTGTGCCGCCTCGATTTCGAACACGGCAAGTCTCTCCATTGCCTCTGTTTGAGACCGTTGATCCTCCAACGATTGGATGTACTCGAGAATCGGAGTGTCGAGCGGACAGCCAAGAGCCGACTTTATGCATGGGAAATCGAGGGCGCCCGGAGTGGTCAGTGTCCCATCGAAATCAAAGAGCAGGGCTTTGATGGGGTCACCGCCTGCCAGACGAGCTGACGATTGCGCTGAAGTTCCGTCCATGGTGCACTGGGGGTCGTCGTTTCGCATGATGTGATTCCGAATATATTGGACAACTCAACCAAGACTGCCTATAGATATAGGAAATACCCAACTTTTCAAGCGATAAAGCGTCCACCCGATTCACAAACGCGGTCCTGCCGCCAGCTACCCAAAGGAGAAATCCATGACGCAAAAAATCCTCATCGCCATCGATGATTCCAACAATGCCTTGAGAGCGGCTGAATTTGTCGCCCGCCACTTCTCCCAGGAGAACCGGATCACCTTGCTAAACGTGATGCTCGATACGGCAGCGCTGTGCAATATGGACAGCCCTGAGCTGATCCCACTGTTCAAATCGCAGCAGACAAGCTTCTGCTCGTTGGAGGACAAAAAGCGGGAGCTGGTCGAACAGGCAATGGAAAAGGCCAAAAAGATTCTCTTGTCGTCCGGTTTCACTCCGGAGAATGTCACCATAAAAATCGAGAACAAGAAGCATAGCGTCGCCCGAGATATTCTGACCGAAGCGGAAAATGGGTACGACTTGATCGTCATGGGCCGCAGAGGCATCTCCGGGATAAAAGAGTTCTTCCTGGGCAGCACTTCCCAGAAGGTGTTTCAGGGCGCCAAGGAGTTATCCGTACTCATCGTCAATTAGCTTCCGTTGTCATCCGGCACGCGTCGGATGCGCACACCAGCGAATGGGGACAGTGTTCAGCAACATGCCTTTTCTACCCTTGATCGAATCCGGTTACATGCGCATGCTGGACGGTATTTTCGCGCGCAGCCGCCAACCCACACCGTCTGCGTCGATCCTGAAAGCGTGCAAGCTCGTCGCCCATCGGGGCGAACACGACAACCTGACGGTAATGGAAAACAGTCTGGCCGCCTTCGAGCGAGCCGCGGATGCTGATGTATGGGGGGTCGAGCTGGACGTTCGCTGGACCAAGGATTTTGTGCCGGTGGTCTTCCACGACGCCGATCTCTCCAGGCTGTTCAATCGGCCGGAGCAGATCGGGAGGCTTTCTTTCAATGAGCTGCGGGAGCGTGTCGATGTAATCCCCAAGCTGGCAGAGGTAGTTGAACGTTTCGGGGGAAAGCTACACTTGATGATCGAGATCAAACATCACGATTGGCCCGACCCCAAGCGTCAAAGCCGGGCGCTGATAGAAACACTCGCGCCACTCGTCCCGGCTGAAGCGTACCACCTGATGGTGCTGGACCCGGCCATCATGGCTCACTTGGATGGTTTCACCACGCGGTGCATGATCGCCATCGCTTATCACTGGCCCGACCGCTACAGCCGATGGGTCATCGAGAATAACTGGGGCGGGTTGGCCACCCACTACAGTGTGCTGCGCCGTTCCCATATCGAGCGGCACCAATCCAAAGGGCAGCGCGTCGGCACAGCATTTCCGGCGTCACGCAACTGCCTGTTTCGCGAATTGAACCGCGGTGTGGATTTCATCTTCTCTAACCATGCCGCGCCATTGCAGACGATCATAGGAAGGAGTTGCCCATGACTTCAAAAGCGCAGGCGCTTGCTGACCAATTCCGCGCCTATAATGACCAACTGATCGACTTTGTAGAAAGAGTGCCCGATACCAAATGGAATAAAAAATGTCGAGGTGAAGAGTGGACCGTTGGTGTGGTGGCACGCCACATCGGCGCAGGCCACTACGGTAGTATCCAACTGGCCAAGATGATCATCTCCGGAGCCCCATTGCCTTCCTTCACCCGTGAACAGATCAACGAACTCGGCAACGCCCATGCCGCAAAACACGCCGATTGCAGTAAAGAGGAGGTCTTATCGATTCTGGAGAAGAAGGGACGCGCCTTGGAGGCGTATGTGGCCGGGCTCAGCGACGCGGACCTGGCGTGCAGCGCCGATCTTGAGGCATTCGGCGGCAGTACCACTGTCAAACAGCTACTGAAAGCCATCATCCTGCACTCTGCGGGCGAACACCTGGAGAGCATGCGCCAAACGCTGGCCGGAAGATAAAATTAAAATTCGACTTTCGGGTTTCGCAAAATCCACGTGCCGAGGCGAGTTCAGTGGGTGGTCGGTACCTCTTCAGCATCGCATTTTAGTACCGCTTGGCTGCAGTGGAGGATCAGCGGCCCGGACTGTTTGAGCGCAAGCGAGTTTCCGGGACGCCCGTAACTTCAGTTTAGCGACACTTAAATGCGTTTGCGTCAGGTGCAGACCACCCACTGGGCTCGCCGGGTCATGCACCCGAAAGTAGAGTTAAAAAAGAATCAAGCCGTTTGACGCCACGAGGAGAATTTGAGCTCATCGAAGACCAGGCGGTCTTCCGAGGGCTTCTCCACCACTTCCTGGATCCCAATGGTGTGCTCAATCAAACGCCGGCTATCTATTTGCATACACTCTTGGCAAAGACACACCTGAACGGTCATCTCGCCGACCTTATACCTGCAGACGTGCGTGGCGGGGTGGGAATTGCAGACGTAGCAGAGCATGCTCAGGTTCTCGGGCAGTGGTTTGGAAGATTCAGCAATCATATTGTTATCCTTTATGCAGGCCGATTTTCTTATCTTTCAATGGTTAAGACGCTTCAGCCCCAACCGACGCCAAATAAAGCAATAGACGTGCCACTGTCTGCAAAATCAAGTTATCAATCTGTTTTAATTGTTTTAATTGTGTTTTAGATAATCATATCGACCTCGCCCCGCAATGGGTGCTGAATCTTTTTTGATAGTTGGGCGTGCACGATGCTATCAAACTGATAGTCACAAAGCGAACCGCTACCCCGGGTGCTTGTCCAAATTAGAGCCGCCAATAGGTAATGCCCAGTCGATCGGCCTCAGCATAATCGAAAAGGCTCTTCACATCGACCACAATCGGATTTCCGTTGGTGCACAGTGCGGCCAATCCAGCAAGCCCCATGGTTCGATAGATCTTGTGCATGACCCCCAGGACCACAGCATCGACCCCGGCAAGCTCCTCTATGGAACTCAATTTCACCCGGCAGTGCTCTTGCGCCTCTTCGGAATCGGCCAGTGGATCGTGCACGAGCACCTCCACGCCGTAATCTTCCAGCTCACCGACAATATCGACGATGCGTGTGTTCCGCAGATCGGGCACATCCTCCTTGAAGGTGATCCCCAATACCGCCACCTTGGCGCCCTTGACCGCCTTGCCGCTGTGGATCAGCATCTTCACCGTTCGTTCTGCGATGTATTTGCCCATGCCGTCGTTGATGCGCCGGCCGGCGAGGATCATTTCGGGGTGGTAACCGAGGGAATCCGCCTTGAAGGTGAGATAGTAGGGATCGACACCGATGCAGTGGCCGCCGACCAGTCCGGGACGAAACGGCAGAAAATTCCATTTGCTGCCGGCCGCCTCGAGCACCTCCACCGTATCGATACCGATGATATCGAAGATCATAGCCAACTCGTTCATCAGGGCGATATTGAGATCGCGCTGGGTGTTCTCGATCACCTTGGCCGCTTCCGCAACCTTGATGCTGGACGCTTTATGGAGTCCGGCCTTTACGACCTTGGCGTAGACACTCACCAGCATATCGGCGCTTGCATCGTCGGAGCCCGAAACGATCTTGACCACACTCTCCAGTGTATGCACCTTGTCGCCCGGGTTGATGCGCTCCGGTGAATAGCCCACGGTGAAATCACGCCCGAATTTGAGACCGGAGGCCTTTTCGAGGATCGGCACGCACACCTCTTCTGTGGCCCCTGGATATACGGTGGACTCAAATACCACGCAGGCGCCCTTTTGCAGGTAACGGCCGGCCGCTTCAGAGGCACCGCGCAGCGGACTCAAATCGGGGATATTGTACTCGTCAATGGGAGTGGGTACGGCAATGATGATCAACCGACATTGGGCCAGGTCATCGGCCTTGCTGGTATAGGTGAGAGAAGTTGCTGCAAGCCGCTCGTCCGCCACCTCAAGCGTACGGTCATGACCGTTGCGCAGCTCCTCTACGCGCGCCGCTTTCATATCGTAGCCGACCACATCGAAATGATCGGCCAGATGAACAGCCAGGGGCAGGCCTACATAGCCCAACCCGATCACTGCAATCTTGTCCTGTTTCGCCTGCAACGACTCAAACGTTACCATTCTTTCAATCCTTATAGTTGAATGCCACGGATCAATCCATTATGTTGTTATTATCCGCTTATAGCTTGAAATCACATCGCAAACAAGGGGAAGCCATGTCGGGCGACAAATCAAACGTTCATCGAATGGCGCAGACCAGTTGGTGTGTCATCACCGGCGCCCCCTGTTCGGGTAAAACGGCTGTCATCGAACAACTGGCGGCCCGGGGTTTCAGCGTTAAACCGGAGGCGGCGCGCGCTTATATCGACCAGCGTTTGGCACGGGGCGAAACCCTGGCCGAAATCAAAGCCGACAACCTCTCCTTTGAGCGTCACATCCTGATGACAAAAGTAGAGATCGAACAGCAGTTGCCCTGTGACGAACTTATTTTCATGGATCGGGCCGTTCCCGACAGCATCGCCTACTACCGCATCGAAGGGTTGGACGCAGAAGAACCGCTTCATTTCAGCAGACAGTTCAGATATCGATCGATCTTTCTTCTGGATCGGATAGCATTCCAGGAGGACCGGGTGAGATCGGAGTCCGATGAGACGGCCGAACAGATCGAGTACCTGCTGGTGGAGTCTTATAAAGCCTTGGGGTATTCCATTGTGCGGGTGCCGCTGATGGAAATTTCACAACGGGCTGACCATATCCTGAGGCATGCCGCCAAGGGCTGACCTCACGCGCGTTTATGCCCCACCCTTCTCGATCACCTGTGCGGTGAGCCGCTTCATTTCGCTATGGGTCAGGTGGCGCCAGGCTCCCTCCGGCAAATCCCCCAGATGGATATGGGCCATCCGAATCCGTTTGAGCCGCTTCACCTTGTAGCCCAGCTCCTTGACCATGCGCCGGATCTGGCGATTACGCCCTTCCAGCAGCACGATGCGGAATCGCCGCCCGGCAAGCCGGCGCACCCTGGCCGGCCGGGTCATACCCCCGATGATGCGCACGCCTTCGGCAAGCCGGCGCAAAGTGCCATCATCGATGGGGCGGTCTACGGTCACATCGTACTCCTTCTCATGGTCGAACGAAGGGTGGGAGAGACGATGATGCAGGCGGCCGTCGTTGGTCAACAGCAGCAGACCGGTGGAGTCTTTGTCGAGGCGCCCCACCGGATAGATGCGCTCTTTTAAATCGATCAAATCGATCACCAGTTTCTGGCCGGGGTGGTCGCAACTGGTCACATACCCTCTGGGCTTGTGCAGGGCCACATAGATCTTTTCAGAAACCGTGCCCACCGGGCGGCCATCGACCTGAACCCGGTCTTTTTCGGGGTCAACTTTGGTCCCCAGAGTGGTCACCACTTCGCCATTCACCCGCACCCGGCCGGCACGTATCAAGTTCTCTCCATGCCGCCGGGAGCATACACCCGACTCGGAGAGCCATTTTTGCAGTCTTACGAGTGCCATTGCATAGCGCCAATTTTTAATTACTATGATCGATAGTCGGCATTGATCTTGATGTAATCGATTGAATAGTCGCAGGTGAGGATAGAGGCCTGCCCCTGCCCCAAATTGAGATCGATGGTGGTGGTGAACTCTGCCTGTTTCATGACGGCAGTTGCCAAGGCTTCCCTCTCCTGCCCGCACCCCTGGCCTTCCGCGACCATCTGTACGGTATCGAAATAGATATCGACACGGTCCGGATCGACCTGCGCACCGGCCCTTCCCAGTGCGCCCATAATGCGGCCCCAATTGGCGTCTTCACCGAAAAAGGCCGTCTTGACCAGGGGTGAGTGGGCCACCGTGTCGGCGATCCGAAAGGCATCGGCGTCCGAGGCGGCTCCGGTCACTTTGATATCGACCACCTTGGTGACGCCCTCGCCATCTTTTACCAATCTGCGGGCAATCTCCAGAAGCATCTCATCCAGTAACTGCTGAAAAACCTTGCACTGATCGTCCGTACGGATTTGAACACCGGACATTCCGTTGGCCAGCAGCAACACCGTATCATTTGTACTGGTATCTCCGTCTATGGTGATGCGGTTCAAGGAGCGCTCCACCGCCGGGGTAAGCATTCGCTTTAACATATCCGCCGGCACATCCGCGTCGGTGCAGACAAAGCAGAGCATCGTGGCCATATCGGGCCGGATCATGCCGGCCCCTTTGGCCATGGCCACCAGGGAGAAGGTACGCCCGTCGATCTCGCCCCGGCGCACGATCAGTTTGGAAACGGTATCGGTGGTCATAATGGCGCGGGCCGCATCTTCGAATCCCTCGGGCCGCAAGGCAGCCGCCAACCGCGGCAAGGCGGCCTGAATCTTTTCCGTGGGCAACGGTGCGCCGATCACACCGGTGGAGGCGACGAGCACTTGTTCCTCATCCAGATGGAGAAGCGACGCCACGCCATCCGTCACAGCGCGCGCATCGGCCATCCCCTGGGAGCCGGTGCAGCAATTGGCATTGCCTGCATTGGCCACGATGGCCTGGGCCAGCCCACTCTCCACACGCGCTTTGGAAATCCTCACCGGTGCAGCCGCAACACGATTGCGCGTAAACATCCCGGCCACATGGGCCGGCACCTTGGAGTAGATCAAGGCCAGGTCCAGGGCATTGCTCTTTTTGATCCCGGCGGCGAGACCGGCCGCTGAAAACCCTTCGCACAGGAACCTTTCGCCCATAAATACCTCCTGATTTCAATATCGATGGAGCCCTCTCTCCGTCGCAGCATTCGCCGGATGGATCACCGGCCCCTGGAAATCCGGCTATAAAAACTGAAAGGGTCTTCATGGGCCAAATAGCGCCAAATGTCAAATATGGTTTTGGGTTGCCAAAGCCTCGGGAGTTCAATAGATAGACAGGTTAATACTGATGAGAGGTGAATCGGACATGAAACCGGATACCCATACATTTCAATGCCCCCATTGCCACACCCCCATGGCGTTCTATCGGACCTGACGCAAAGTGCAATGGCGCTGCGGGGACTGCAGCCGAAGTTATGAACTGTCCGATCTGCTCGACCAGCTGGACGAGGGCATGGAAGCGGCATTGGGCAACCTGTGGTGCGACCGCTTTTAGCCGACCGGATTGAAGTCAATCCGGCACCAGTACCAGCGTTCGAGCCAATATTGAGCCCAGGGCTAAGCCCAAAACAGAAATTGACCCGTCACCCATGATCATCCAACACCTTTTCCCCGTATTCGCTCTGATTGCACTGGGGGCCGCCCTCAAGCGATTCGGGTTGACCAACGACGCGTTCTTGTCCATTACCGATCGGCTCATCTATTTCATCTTTTTCCCCATCCTGCTCTTCTGGAAAATCGGGGCCGCCACACAAACCTTCACCCCAGAGGCTGCTCGCCTCTATCTCTCCGCCATCGGTACCGTCATCTGCATCTATATCCTGAGCACACTCTATATCTGGCTCTCTAAAGTTCAGGCCTTCCAGGCAGGCACCTTTTCCCAGAGCTGTTACCGCTTCAACAGCTATGTCGGCATGGCGGTGATCCTCAGTGTATTGGGAGAGTCCGGCGTGGCGCGTTTCGGCGTTCTCATCGGCCTGGTGATCCCGTTGATCAATGTGTTGTCGGTCACCACCCTGATCTGGTTTTCGGCAACCCCCGGCAATCTGGGCCAGCGCTTGCGGACGACGATCATCTCCATCCTGACCAATCCCCTCGTCATCGGCTGTGCAGCTGGACTGATCTATGCCGCCTGGATCAATCGGTTTCCGATTTTCATCGAAAACACCCTGCGCCTGGGGGCTTCGGTCACCCTTCCCCTGGCCCTGCTCTCCATCGGCGGCAACCTGACCCCCCAGACCCTGAGACGCCATCTGGGCCTAGCCACCGCAGGAGCCGTATTCAAGCTGGTTCTCCTGCCCGTGGTCGGATACCTCTTCATGCGCCTCGCAGGCGTTACCGACAACTACCTGGCCGTAGGCATGCTCTTCTTTGCCCTGCCCACGTCAACGTCCATCTATGTGCTCTCGGCCCAGTTGAAAAGCGACACCGAGTTTGCATCGGCCGCCATAGTCCTTTCAACGGGACTTTCATTTATCACCTTGTCGGTTGTTTTGTGGCTGCTGAATGGGTAAGCAAAAAATATGGCGAAAAAAAACTTCAAGCTGGTGATCGAGTACGACGGCAGTGCCTATTGCGGCTGGCAAATCCAACCGAACGGGCCGACCATCCAGGATCAAATCGAAAGCGCCCTGCGGCGTATGACCTGCAGCAAAGTGAATCTTATCGGTTCAGGGCGCACCGATGCGGGCGTGCATGCCTTGGGCCAGAGCGCCAACTTTTCCTGTGACACCAACATCGACGCCCAGGCCTTTCAAAACGGTCTGAACAGTCTCCTGCCTGATGACATCGTCATACGGTCGTGTAGCCGAGTCGATGAAAACTTCCATGCCCGATTCGACGCCAAAGCGAAAATCTATCGCTACCACATTCTCAACAGTCCCCTGCCAGCCGCCATCGGGCGTCAATATCAGTGGTGGATTCGCAGCCCGCTCGATGCATATGCCATGGCAGAGGCTGCAAGCCACCTGGTAGGTAAAAAAGATTTCAAAGCTTTCGAGGCCTCCGGCAGTCCAAGGGCACATACCATTCGGCAGGTGATGCGGGCCGATATCCGCCGGGAAAACCAAATCAACGTCGTTTTTGAGATCCAGGCCGAAGGTTTTCTAAGGTATATGGTCAGAAATATCACCGGGACACTTGTGGAGGTTGGCAAAGGGAACATGGACCCCGAAGATATGCTCTCAATCCTGGCCTCCCAGGATCGCGCTCGTGCTGGCATGACCGCTCCGGCACAAGGGTTGTGCCTGGTCGAAGTTCTCTATTAGACGCCCCAGAGGACTGAAACCATTTACAAAGGTGCAAATTCCGTATCTTTTTATCGACACATGCTGTCGGTCAGAGGTATCGATTCAACACCTGAATCATCTGTTCAATACACCGGCTCTCCAAAGGCCCACAGCCGGCGAAGGGGTTACGGAACGGTTGCATCGAAAATGGCACTCAATTTGCGTGAACCTCGTACCAGGATTATCAGAGAATCCATTAAAGCTTCCGGATGAGTTGAACTCATGCTAAGGCAAAAAGAGGCCGATAATAATAAGTGGTACCATCACCTACCTTTCAAAAGAGGATGAAGCATGCAGGAAACCACATTTTTGGACAACAACGAGACCATGATGGAGAACCTGAAGAATATTCCGGTTCTGGAGCATTTCGATGACAACGAACTCAACAAGCTTCTGGAGATGAGCAAGATTCGAAAGTATAAGGCCGGCGAATGCATCGTTCAGGAGGGCCGTTCGGATACATGGCTCTATTTTTTGATGTACGGAAAAATCCAGATCAGCAAACAGGGCAAAGAGCTGGCCGCCCTCACCCGCAAAGGGGAGGTCTTTGGCGAGATGGGTGCTCTGGACAGCTCCCGACGTTCGGCTTCCGCCCACGCCGTGACCGACACGGTCTGCCTGGCGACCGATATCTTCTACCTAGAGAAACTGAGCGGAAATGAAAAACTGGCTTTCGGCTATGTCTTCTACCGTCTGATGTCGGAGATCCTCTCCCGCCGCCTGAGACAAACCACCGAAGAGCTGATCAAGGCCAAGGGACGCATCAATCTGAAGTTTTGGTAGTCTTCATTTCAGCCACCTTCTCGTTGTAGAAAGCAATCACCTCCCGCCGATTGAGCATGCCGATCAAGATACCGGCATCCTCCTGTTCCACGACCGGCAGGCTATCGATATTTTTGGTTGTAAATTTGGTGAGTACCGAATTGAGATCTTCGGAGGGTGTGGTCTTGATGATTTCGGATGTGCCGATGTCCTTCATCACCACAAGGTGTTCGATCTCAGAAGAGAAAAGAACTTCGCGCACATCGTTGATCGAAAAGATACTCACCATGCGCCCTTCCCCGTCGATCACCGGGAAATAGTGCTGTGTGGTTTGCGAAAAGTAGTGTTTGAACTCCAGAAAGGTCATGTCCTGTGGAATCAAACGCACATCCTTGATGCGTTCAGTCAGATCATTTACGCGAAACGTCTGCAGCACATCCACGAAAAAATCCCCGGCATGGGCCGGCGAGTCGATCTTACTCTGAACCTGGCAGTGAAAGATGGTCCAGCGCCGCGCAGCCATATAGCACACCGAGCAGACCAGCAGGCTGGGCAGGAGCAGGTGGTAGGAGTTGGTCATCTCGGAGACAAAAATAATGGTCGAAATGGGGGTATTGGAGACCGCTGTAAAAAACCCGGCCATCCCCACCACCACAAACGCACCGGGCTGCAGCACAACTGAAGGCAAAAGCGCGTGAAACGTCCTGCCCACAGCGCCCCCCAGAGCACCTCCAATCACGATAGACGGGCCGAAGACGCCTCCGCTGCCTCCGGACCCGATGGTAAACGACGTGGTCAGTATCTTTCCAAATGCCAAGGTCAGCAAAAAGGCAGAAGTCAACTCATTGTTCAATGCCTGCTGGGCGAAGCCATATCCGAAAGCCAGGCAATGGGGCCAGAAAAATCCGATCATTCCGGTAATGAGACCGCCGATGGCCGGTTTGATGTGGTTGGGAATCTTCTTGATACGGTGAAAAAAACCGGCGGTGCCGTAGAAAGCGTTCACATAAAACCAGCTAAAGGCCACCAGTACGATCGATAGGGCCAAATAGGGCCCCAATTCCAGAGGATTCTGGAATTTGAACGGTGGCGATTCGAACAGGGAGCCCCATCCAAACACCAGGCAGAAGAGACAGTAG
Organism: uncultured Desulfatitalea sp.; assembly: GCA_963668675.2. GTDB lineage: Bacteria > Desulfobacterota > Desulfobacteria > Desulfobacterales > Desulfosarcinaceae > Desulfatitalea. Next base: position 731,277 of record CAXXMB010000002.1, read on the forward strand.
GCCACAACCGATGAGATGCCGGCAGGGATGATCACTTCGGACTCGAATTCAGGGTCTCTGTAAAGCACCTCGGCAGCGAAAAGCGCACCGGCCAGGGGCGCCCTGAAGATGCTGCCGACACCGGCACCGATGCCGGCGGCCATCATAATCCGGCGTTCACGATTGGACAGTTTGAGGCGAGTAGCCAGAAACGATCCAAAGCCCGCACCGATCTGTGCAATGGGTCCCTCACGCCCTCCGGAGCCACCTGTCGTCAACGTGATTGCCGATGCAATGGTTTTGATGAACGGGACGCGGCCGCGAATGAACCCGCCTTTATTATGGTAGGCATCGATGGCCGCATCGGTCCCGTGGCCTTCCGCTTCGGGCGCAAAGGTATAGACCAGCCATCCGCTGAGCAGGCCGCCAATGGCAGGCAGGAAAAACAGGACCCAGCGATTGAACGGGGTATTGGAACGCGGCAGCAGATGCTGCTCGCCGGCAGGCGAGGGCGGCATGTAGCCGGCCATCACATCCATGAAAAGATGGATACCGAGCTGGCACAAGTAGTTGAATACGATGGAGCCGGTTCCGGCGATGAGACCGATGGCGATAAAATAGAGCGCCCATTTGCTGGCGCGGGCCAAATCAAAGGCGCGTCCTCCCGGGGGGGCGGCCTCTGCCCTATTTGCGCCATCCAGTGAAGCCATAGATTGAGGCTAACCTGTTTCCAGATCTCGGACACCTTGCAAAACGGTATCGAAGAGCTCTTGAATTTGGTCTTCATCCACACAGGAGAAAGCGACGCGCAGATCGAACTTGCCGAGGGCAATCAGACCGACGCCATAGCGGTCCAGCAGGTGCACCCGCAACGGTTCGGCCTCGACCGTTTTAAGTTTTAGGCACATGAAGTAGCCCGAATTGAACGGATAGGCCTCCCAAGCCGCCGCGTACTTTTCATCCGCAAGCACGGCCTTGACCCGCACGGCGCGGGCCTTGAGAGTTTCGAACTTCTCCAACATCTCACCCTGGATACGCGGATCCTGCATGGCGTTGAGCAGCAGGGTCTGTCCCAGGTGGGAAGCGTTGGAGATATTGCCGCGAACGCAACCGGCCGTTTTGCGCTCCAACGCATCATAGATGGGCATCGGATCACCATCGCATAGAATCCCATAGGTGATGAATCCAATGCGCAGCCCCCATACGAAATACTCTTTGGTGGCCCCATCCAGTTTTACAGCAACCAGATTGGCGTGCCGGCCGCTCAGCTTTGCAAAAAGGGACTCCTTCTGAATCTTCTCCTCGAAAAACAGACCGAAATAGGCATCGTCCGTCACCGCCAGCAGCTGGGTGCCCTTCTCTGCAGCACGCTCCAGAATGTCGGCAATGGCTTCGGCCTCCTCTTCGGTGACCGTGTATCCGGTCGGATTTTGCGGGAAGTTCAACAGCACCACAAGCTTTTGGTTCGACGCGGCCTCTTTGGCGATAGCCGCTTCGAAAGCCACCAGATTGAACCCACCCTCTGCGTTAAACAGCTCATATTGGCTCAACCGGGCACCCTTGCGCACGTTGAAGATCATGTTGTAGTTGCCCCACATCATGTCCGGAAGCAAGATGACATCGCCCGGATCGACCCACACATCGGCAAAGATGCTGATGGCGTGCGTAATACCGCAGGTCACCACCGGCATGCTGATCGGCCGACCTGCCAGAGATGGATTTTTCCGCCCCAGATCTTCCTGCCACCTTTTGCGCAGGGCGGGCAGGCCGAAAGAGGGTGCATAGGTCAGCGCCTCGCTCGCAGGAATGTCGCCGATGGGATCCATGATACTTCGAAAGCACATGGTGTCACCAGACTCCTTGGCAATCCCGATGGTCGCATTGATGCGATGTGCCTTCTCTTTCGCTTCGGCACTTTGGCTCAAGATGCCTTTTGGGAAAAAAAGCTGCCGGCCCACACTGGATAGCATGCGCCAGACCGGATCGCTACCCTTGGCGATGACCTGGTTGAGTTCCTCGGCAAGCGGATTCATAACATTATTACTCCCGGCGACTTTGGTGTTCGGCCGCACAACAGGCAGACCGTCAAAATCGCAAAATGATGGTCAAAACGGTGCGGTGGCAATTTGGGCCAAAGTGATAGGGAAACCAAGGTGGCCGTCATCAGCGGTCTGCCGATCACATGGCACGGTAAATATCGTGGCTTCTCATTACAGGCCTATCCACACACCTGTCAAGAGCAAAGCACGGTTCTATCTGTCCAACATAACGGCTAAAAAAGCCTGTTGATCATCCGAAGAGTCAAGGGGCAGGTCGGTAAGGACGGGGCACGCAGTGCGCCAAGCGAAAACCCCGCCCCTCTTTAAAGGGCGGGGTTTTCCAGTTGCGTGGCCGCAACGTTAGCGACTTCCACGTTTGGATGCTTTTAGTGGATTAATTTTGGCTTTGGCCGTAACCACGTTGGTAGAGACGTGGGTTGCCATGTTGCAGTTACCCTTTTTCCATTTGATCGCAGGCTCGGGGCAAGCGCTGCAGTACCAACCGGAGCTAAGCTCGGTGGCACGATTGCAGCCCTGGCACGCTTCGACGATCTCATGGCAAAGTCCACCGTTGTAGCCGCATCCCTTAGCGGTCATAAATGCACACTCGGAACCTTTACGAATGGTATCACAAATCATAACAATCACCTCATTTATACAAATTTTGACACAAAAAAGCCGGATACGCGCTCATCCGGCTCTTTTTCCAGAATTACGTCCGCCTGCCCTATAGACAAGCGCAACGTCATTGTCAAGCGCTATTGTAGTCTCGGCAACGGTTTTAGGCCAATGGGCAACACCGGCTTGGACCTGCGAGCTGGTGAGGGCAACCTCCCTGGTTATCGTCACCGGGGCCACAACCATTAGAAAAAACGCTGCCGCATTCAACAATGACTAAGCGTCATGGTTGAAAACATGCACATCGCGCTGGGGGAAAGGAATCGAGATGCCATTGGCATCAAACGCCTTTTTCACACTTTCATTCGTATCAAAATGGACCGACCAATAATCAGCAGCATTGACCCAGGGGCGCACGACAAAATTGACGCTGCTGTCGGCCAGCTCCACCAAGGCCACCTGGGGTGCGGGATCCTTGAGGATGCGGCCATCTTTCGACAACACCTCTTTGATCGTGGATTTTGCCTTGTCGATATCATCACCGTAGCCGATGCCGAACACCATATCGACGCGTCTCGTACCCTTCACTGTCCAGTTGACGATATTGTCGCTGGTCAGTTTGGCGTTGGGAATAATCACTGTTTTATTGTCGGGTGTCTTGAGTGTGGTGGTAAAAATCTGAATCTCTTCCACCGTCCCCGCGACGCCGCCCCCTTCGATATAATCCCCAACACGGAAAGGTTTGAAGATGATCATCAAAAATCCGGCTGCGAAATTGGCCAGCGACCCCTGTAACGCAAGACCGATGGCCAAACCGGCGGCACCCAGGACGGCAATGAAAGAGGTGGTCTGAATGCCGAGCTGGCTCAGTGCGGCCAGCACCACGAACGCCAATAGGGCGATATAGACCATACCTCCAACAAACTTGCGAAGGGTCTCGTCCACCTTAGCCTTGCGCATCATCCGCCTTACCAGGTTGCTCACAATTTTGGCAATCCAGCGACCGATGACGAATATGGCAATCGCCGCAATGACTTTAATGCCGTAAATGGTCACCAATTCCCATATTTTTTGAACGACCTGGTCGATATTCATCTCCATTTACTCCTCCTCTCGTTTTGGGTATTATCTGGTAACAATTAAGTTTTGGGTTGGATGGCACAGGGCTGAATCTCAGAAATAACGCTCAGGTCAGATAGGATTCAGCTCAAACTGAAGTACGCCAATATAAAAACCAATAACAAAGTGTCAAGCTAACCACCTAGCTTTCCTCTTCATAACGCCTGCGCGAATCCAACGGGCTTGATCTGATCGCCCCCGTTGCCGATGCACTTGCATACAACCGGTCTCTGACATATTGTAGGAGCCAAGCCAGCCTGACAGAAATCCCGAGCTGTCGTTGCAAAAAACCCGGTGCTGATATAAATCGGGCATACCGGACAGCACTGGTGGGAGCGCCATCGCCAGCCCTCAAAGGCAATGGTTGGGGCGAATAGAAGAGAATTCAAGAGAGGAGCGAAAGCGCGCACTTTCGCATCGAAACAGGTCCCCTATGAATGACAGGAAAGAGATGCAGTATATACTCGACGAAGCAGCGTCAGTTCTCGAACTGGAATCCCATAGTATTTTGCAGATGAGCCGTCGGCTGGATGAGAATTTCATCCAAATGGTGGAGATGATATTCAAATCTTCGGGCCGGGTCATCATTGCCGGTATTGGCAAATCGGGTATCATCGCCCGAAAGATAGTGGCAACGCTCAACAGCACCGGCACGCGCGCCCTGTTCCTCCACCCGGTCGAAGCCATGCACGGCGACTTGGGCATGGTCAGTCCCGACGATGTCTTCATCGCCCTCTCCTCCAGTGGAGAGACGGACGAATTAAACATGCTGCTTCCCCGCATCCGGTCCGAAGGGTGCCCGATTATCGCCTTTACCGGCAATGCACACTCGTTCCTGGCCGGACACAGCGATCTCATTATCGATGTGGCGGTAGAAAAAGAGGCGTGCCCCCTGGGACTGGCACCGACCAGTTCGACCACGGCAATGATGGCCATGGGCGATGCCCTGGCGGTGGTGCTGATCAACCGCAAGCAGTTCAAACCGGATGATTTCAAACGGTTCCACCCCGGCGGCGCCTTGGGCCAACGCCTGGCACAGAAGGTGGGCGATATTATGCTGACGGGAGACGCAGTGCCGTCGATCGCCACCGGCTCTCCGATGGCCGCAGCCATTCAAGAGATCGACCGTCACAGCCTGGGTGTCATCCTCATCACCGATCCCCAGGACCGACTGATCGGCATCATCACCGATGGCGATATCCGGCGTGCCCTTTCGCGCAAACAGGACTTGATGGCCATGACCGTCGACACGATCATGAGCAAAAACCCTCACAGCGCCCAGGTCGATACACCGGCCTATGATGCCCTCAACACCATGGAAAACCACCAGATCACGGTCCTCCCCATAACCGACAAACAAAAAAAGGTTAAGGGCGTCCTGCATTTGCACGATATACTGGGAAAAGGGGAATTCAAATTCAACGGCGCGTGAACATGCTCACCGCATCTCGCCAGCAGGGGCGGAACGATGAGGTGGCCCAGATGCCATGTCATCAATCGCCCAAGCCACCAAAAGTGATCCCCCACAAGGAGAGATCTGATGAATCGAAAAAAGATCGATACGGACATCACCAGTCTGGGAAAAGCCGGCATTGCGTCACCCCTGTTATGCGGCACCAGCCAGTCTTTTATTGCAGATGAAGACCGAATACTGGTCAACATTCACGCTTCGGACATTGCAGCCATTGCCAACAAAAAAGTAGCTCCGCCAACGTTTGAATTGGCCGGCCCCCGCGAAAAGATCTATTTCGACCCCAGCAAACTGCGCTGCGCGCTGGTCACCTGCGGTGGGTTGTGCCCGGGTCTCAACGATATCATCCGTTCGATCGTCCTCGAACTCTATTACCACTACGGTGTGCGCAACATCTACGGGATGCGATACGGTCTGCAGGGGTTTATTCCCAAATATGGCCATGAGGTGATTGACCTCGAGCCCAGCTCAGTGACATCCATCCTCGATCGAGGGGGGTCTATCCTGGGCTCTTCCCGTGGGCCCCAGGACATCGATGAGATCATCGACTGCCTTGAAAGAATGAATATCGGCATTCTCTTCATGATCGGGGGAGACGGCACCCTCAGGGCCGCCGTCAAAATCGCCAATACCATATTGGAGCGCCAACTTAAAATTAGTGTCGTGGGCATTCCCAAAACCATCGATAACGATATTTACCTGATCGCCCGCTCCTTCGGTTTCGATACGGCCGTGGATGTCTCGACCCAGGCCATTATCGGCGCCCACAACGAAGCGGCCGGCTATCCGAACGGCATCGGATTGATCAAACTGATGGGCCGCCATTCGGGGTTCATTGCCGCCACCGCCTCCCTGGCCCAGCAAGATGTCAATTTTGTGCTTATTCCGGAGGTGGATTTTGACCTGGAGGGGCCGCAGGGATTTTTCTCAGCCTTGGAAAAACGACTTGAACAGAGGGGGCATGCCGTTATCGTCCTCGCCGAAGGCGCCGGTCAAAAGTTCTTCGAAAACCTACCCGAAGAGCGGGATGAGTCGGGCAACATTCGACTCAACGACATCGGCATCTACATGAAAAACAAAATCAACCAATATTTCAAAACCAAAGGGGTTGAAATCAATATCAAATATATCGACCCCAGCTATATGATCCGTAGTCTGCCTGCCAATGCCAATGACAGCGTCTTCTGCGGCTTCCTGGGCCGTAGCGCCGTGCATGCGGGTATGGCCGGAAAGACCAAGCTGGTGATCGGACGCTGGAACAACCACTTCGTCCACATCCCCATGGAAGCAGCCACCAGCAAGCGTAAGCAGGTCACTCCGAAAGGGGAGTTGTGGTCAGCCGTTCTTGCTGCAACGGGACAAGGGGCTTTAAAAAACACAGACTAACGAGTTCCCATCAGCTCTGCAATCACGGCGGCATGCTTGCCAGCGGCACCACGGTGAGAAAGAATGACGCGCCGTGCGGCGCTGCCAGCGGCATCTGCCGTGGAAGGATCGTTGATCCACCCCAGGGCAAAATCGGCCATCTCCCCGGCATGGTGGACGGTCACCCCTCCCCCGGCCTTGTCGATCAGCTGCTGTGCATCGGCGAAATCTTCCATGGACGGGCCGTGCATGATCGGCTTCGACCACATCGCCGGCTCCAGCACATTCTGTCCCCCTTTGGGAACCAAGCTGCCGCCGCAAAAAACGAAAGTTGCGATGCTGTATGTCGCGAGCAACTCTCCTATGGTGTCGAGCAAAACGACGGGGGCCGTTCGCTTGCAGTGTTCCGAATCGAGTTCGGTCCGACGCTGGTATGAGAGTCCGCTTGAGCTGATCCACCCTTCAATCTCGGCAATTCGATCGATATGACGTGGCGCAATGATCAAGAGCGCGTCGGGGTGGACTTGCAGAATCCTGAGGTGGGCATCGAGAATGATCCGCTCTTCGGGATGGCGTGTACTGCCGGCGACAAACACCGGTTGCCTATCGGCAAGGTTGAATAGCGTCCTGGCCCACTGCTTAGCCCGCATGCCGTCCGCCTGGGGATCGGGGCTGTCGAATTTGGCATTGCCGTTGATTCGAATCCGCCGCCGGTCGGCGCCCAGCGACTCAATGCGCGCTGCATCGGCGATGGATATCATGCTGAAAAAATCCACATGGGAAAGGGCATATCGTATCAACGGTTTGATCTTTCGGTAGCTGTCGATCGATCGCACCGAAATTCTACCGTTGATGATGGCGATGCGTACTCCCCTATGGCGGGCCCGCACAATCCAGTTGGGCCAGATTTCAGTCTCCAGAAACACCAGGAGATCCGGGCGCATCATCGATAGCGCCCGGTCCACCGTCGACGGCAGATCAAAAGGCGCGTAGAAGCAAATCACCCTGTCGCCGAATTGTTCTCTGGCACGCGCCAATCCCTGATGGGTCGTACACGATACCATCACATGGCAATCGGGCCTCAACCCCTGTAGCTTATTGACAACGGCAGCGGCGGCCCCCACCTCACCGACCGAAACAGCATGCAGCCAGACCCTCGGCTGGTCGCCGCTGTTGAGCCGCATCGTTTTGGGGTATCGCCCCATTCGCTGATCGAACCGTTCGAGTTCTCCACTCTTTTTCCGGAAAAAGAGTCGAAGGGCTGGCCCCAGGGTAATTCCCAATCCTGTACCGATAAGGTTGTAGAGGAAAAAAGAGGGATTCATGGCTGGGCAACTTGAACGAACCGGTCTCCCTTTATCCGAAGCAGGCTGAGGCGCTTGTTGGCCTCCCCGTCGTGAGAGAATGTAGTAGGGCCGGTAACGCCCCTTGCCAGATAGATCTCCTTCATGGCATCGCGCAACTCATTGCGCATCCGTATCTCTTGCCGGGCCATCAGGGTAAAAATCAGATTAGAGGTATCAAAAGCGAACGCCTCTACCAAGCCGGGATCTTGGCCGTAAATAGATCGGTAGGTTTCGACAAATCGACGAACTTCGGCGGACGCGCTGTCGATGAAAAAACCGTCCACCATCACCGCACTCTGGGCATACTGCCTTGACATATCGATCAGGCTTTTCGAGTGCCATAAGTTGGTCCCCACCATGTAAACGTTTTTCACATCGTGAAAGGCCAATTGGGGCAAAATCAGTCCCGTCGCCTTGGGGGCATCGGGGATAAACAGCACATCGAAATCGATAATGGCGCCATCATCCTGCTCCTCTTCTGATATGCGTCCAAGGGCCGGTCCCTTGACACGATCCTGATCCACATCCTGAAAAAAGAGGCCTGTGAGTCGAGTCACCGGATCGGGCAGCACCTCCTCCAGATGGTCGGGGGTCACCGAACGCGGACGATAATAGGGGCTGGCCTCCACCTGAACCACGGAATGCGCCTGCAGGTCCGATGGGATGTCATAGTAGGTTCCCACCAGTTTTTTGATCGTTTCGCCGAAATCGGTCTGCTTCGGATCGTATCCCTCCACACCAACGACCCGCCCGCCCTGGGTCACCACCTCCTCCCAGAAGAGATTCATGAAGGTGGTGCCGTATGATTCGCGCGGGTACATGATGGCAAAACTGTTCAACGCCAAGTGGTGTATAAAGTAATCGATAAGGGTGCGCACCTGGTTGTGCGGAGAGATAAAGTGGCGAAATATAAAATCCCCGGACTGGGTTATTCCCGGTTTTTGTGTGAAGGTGACCATGGGGATGTTCAAGCGCTGGGCTTCGCGGGCCGCCGCAGAAGCAGTGGTGATGGGCCCGAGGATCACACCGGCTCCCTCTTGCACCAGTGACCGCACGCCCTGAATGGTGACCCCATCGTCCGAGGCGGTGTCTTTTACCACCAACCTGATGGGCAGCGCGGCCTCTCCGGTTTGAAGCAGGCTCAAAGCCATTTCAATGGCATTGAGGGCACGCCGACCGTAAATTTCATAGGCGCCACTCAGGGGCAGCAAGCATCCCACGGTGTAAGGTTCGAAAAGAAGCTGTTGCGTGAAGTTCTGAATCAAGATCTCGGCATCCGACGCAAATGGATGCTCAGGAAAGGCACCTCTGAAAGCACTCAATATCGCCAGTGCGTCGGTGTAGTTTTCGCGCTCCACCTCCAGAGTAGCATATCGGTACATCAGAAAACTGCGCAACTCCAGATCGGCGATGCGATCCCAAACGGCATCGATATCGTCGATATCAAGCTGTGAGATCGCCTCTTTAAGTAGAAGTTGCCACATCTCGTCTTCGGGTGGCGGAACATTTTTATAGACAAGGTTGGCATACAGGGCCACGTTGGCCGGATTTCCCGTCACCTGGTAGAGATGCACCAGCCGCTGCCACGCATCGATTCGAATCTCCATCTCCGGGTCGGTCTCCAACACGGCAAGGCACAAATGGATCGCATCTTCGATCCGATTGCGCTTTACATAGAGATCTGCCATCCCCAGCCGGGCGCGAGCAGCAGCCGGGCTTTGGGGAAAAAGCTCTACGGCGCGCAGATAAAACGCCTCCGCCGGGCCATCTTCACCCATCTGGGCGTATATCTTTCCAATAAGATGCCATGCGTCGGGCGCACGGCGCCCCTGTGGATACTGACCGAGATAGTTGGTAAAAATCGATTGGGCCAGATCCAAATCCTTGTCGGCTAAGGCCGCTTCACCCTTTTGGAAGAGGATATCGCCTGCATCCAATGGCCGTTCAATGAATTCAGGCGTCTTTGCCGGTTGTGAAACGCATGCGCCAATCAACAGAACGAGAAAAATTGGCCACAGCTTTAACCACGGCTTAATCCACAGCTCCAATTGGATTGCCCTTCCAAAATGGAAATACTTCTGCTGCACACGCTTATCCAATCACTTTAAGGGGTCTTTTTCAGGGGACCAAAATACACCAATACCAAATATTGTCAAACATTTGATTGATTTTAGGGCCCTTTGAGGAGGAACCTTGACAGAATACTTTGTAAAACCATATAGTAACTGGATTATAGTGCCCGAGCAAGAGAACTCCTTTCCAAAACTGCAACCGAAACGCCTGTTGGGGCAATCAATCAACGCAGAAATGAACCGAAGCATCGATACAAAGGCGGGTAAAGATGAAAAAGAGAGTGTTTATCTGTATAGCGGTATGTGGCCTTTTGGCGGTTGCGCTGCAGCATGCCGAAGCCGACTTCTATCGTTATGTCGACCAGCACGGCAATGTCCTCTACACGGACGATTTAAGCAACGTCCCGATCGAGCAGCGCGACAAGGCCCAGGCTTACATAGAGTCCAAAAGCCCAGCGCCGGCCGAAAAGGAGACGGCACCGGATGAAGTCAAAACGGCGGCCTCCCAGGCCGAGCAGTCCGCTTTGGAAAAAGAGCGCCAGCAAATCGAGTCACAGGAAAAAAAGCTGAACAGTGAATACAGCGGCCTCATGAAAGAGCGAAGCGACCTCGATGAGGAGAAACAGAGCGCCCTGACACCAGCCCAGATAAAGGCCTACAACCAGAAAATTGTAAATTTCAATACCCGCATTCAGGCATACGAAGAGAAGCGAAGCCTTTACGCCGATCAGGTCAAATCGTTCAACGAGCGCGTAAAAGCGCAACAGAAAGAATCCCAGAGCCAATAAGGAGGTGAACGCATGTCGACCATTGCCCAATCCGATTTCAAAAAGGCATTAGATGTAGGCCGCCCCCCAAACATCAAATCTCTCTTTCCCAACTCCAGCGCCCTGATTGTCAGCGGAAAATATATCGACCTTGCCATGCTGGCCAAAGGAAAAAGCATCTGCATGGCGGCCAACGGTCGCAGCACATTCGTCATTCGCGGGGCATTGCGAGCCGCCCAGCGGGCAAACTCCGCACTCATCATTGAAATTGCCAAATCTGAAGGCGGTGTGGACGCCTATTGTGCGATCAACTACTGGAACATTGCCAGGACGGTAGATGCGCTATGCAATGAAATGGGGATCACCATTCCGGTCGCTATTCACGCCGATCACTATGGAATAAAAAACAGACAGGATATTGATACGGCCAAAACCGAAGTACCGTCCATGTTTGATGCAGGAATCACCTCCATTGCCATTGACGCCTCCCACATGCCGGACGCCGATAACCTTCTGGCCAGTCTCGAGATCAGCCCCTCTATCCCCGACTGGGCGGGCCTTGAAACAGAGGTCGGTGAAATAAAAGGAAAAGAGGGGCTATCGACCAAAGAGGAGGCCCTCTTTCTGATCCAGGGACTCAATGCCCATGGCATCTTTCCAAACTGGATTGCCCTGAACAATGGTACCACCCACGGTATCGAAGCGAGCGGTCAGGGGATTCAGGTCGAACTGACAGCCGATATTCATAGGGCATTGACACCATACAATGTATCAGGGGCCCAACACGGCACATCGGGAAACAGCTCCGATCGGTTGCGCAAGATCGCACAACAGACGCGTACCACCAAAGCCAATGTGGCCACTGCGCTGCAGATGATCTCCTGGGGTCTCGAAGTCAACGACTACGGCAACGCCATTCTGGATGAAAAAGGTGACTTTATAAAGGTCAAGGAGCAGGGCGTTACCGAGGAGATATGGGCCCAGATGGTGGCCTATGCCCAATCCAAGGAGTGGAAGAGCGGCAATTTCAAAAAGCTCAACCTGCCCTTCGAAAGCAGGCTGTTGTCACAGCCCAAAGCGGTTCGAGAACGCATGGCGGACAGGGTCGAACAATTCGTCTATAACATGCTGATAAATGTCCTCAACGCCAAGGACACAGCACCCTTGGCCGTTGCCGAGATCCTGAAGGCCGGAAGCCACGATCCCGGTCCGAAGGGTCAGCGCATCGACAACCCGGATGACTGGACCCCCGATAAAATCGTCGCGAGGGCCAAAACCATTGATTCCAACAAGGGCCCCGAGGGCGACTTTGACGATTGATCCAAGCAGACAACCGCAACTAAAAAACGGGGTACGAGCGACGTGCCCCGTTTTTGAATTCTCTGTAACTTCAGGGTTTCTTATATTTATTTCGCTTTAAATTCAAAATATTGAAATCTTTTTACCCCCCCTACTTATTTTTTTCTCAAGTCCCTCACGGTAATGCCGATAACTATGCCGGAGGGACCCCAAAATGTATATACACAGCTATCAGATTCACAATGTGCTCAACGTGTATCGGAAACAGTTAAGCCAAGGCCCGGGCGCCAAAGCGGCGCAGTCGTCGCTCAAGGCGCCCACCCAGGACCGTGTGGAGATATCGGCCAATTCGCAGCGAGAAAAACTCATGGACCAGGTCTCCACCGAAATTGTGGACCGGATTGCCCAGTACAATCCTCAGAATCAATTCGAAGAGATGGTGGCCCGGCAGATGGATCAACCCACAGTCAACGCGTCAGCCGGTTCTGTTAAAAGAGAGGTTGAATTTACCTACACGGCCATTGATGAGAACAATCGGAAATCGACCAACTCCTTGCCGATCCAGCGCTTCAGCCCGCTGATCGGCCCGGAGGCAAACACGTCTGAAGAGGCTGCGTGAAGCACTGAACAAGAGGGTGTAAGAGCGGCGTTAGGATAAAAGGTGGCTCAAGGCGGCATGCAGAAAGCATTGGCGCCCAAGTGGTCCAGAAAGGAGAATCGTCATGATTGATAGCATCAACGAGGGACCGTTAAGAGCGGTCACAAAAATCGATCCCGGCGGTGCAATTCAAGGCAGGGAGCACAGTCAGCAGCAGGCGGCGGAAATCCGCCAGGTCAGACCGGTCGAAAATTCGGAGGCCGGCAGCAAGCCAAATGCCAAAGACGATCAGAAGAAAGACCAAAGCAAATATGTGGTCGAAGACAACACGCTGGTTTTTGAAAAATATAACCAGAAAGGCGATTTGATCTACCGGCTGCCGCCGGATTACAAACCGGTTGATGAACGCGTCTGACCCAGTACCGCCCCCGCCCCCCCGCTTTTCCCCGCAAGGATAGGAGGCCACGCCTCTAATCCGCCCTCTTCACAGCCGCCCACAATAGCTCCATCTCCTGCCTGGGCACATCGCTGATTGATCTGCCCTGCTCCGTTGCCATTGCCTCCATCTTCTTGAATCTTTTAATAAATTTCAAAGTAGATTGTGAAAGCGCACTCTCGGGATGAATTCCGACCAGACGGGCCACATTGATCATTGTAAAGAGAACGTCACCGAACTCCATCTGCGCCCGGTCCAGATCGCCGGAGGCCTCCTGGGACAGAAAACGCAGCTCCTCCTTGAACTCCTGCCACTCCGACTCGGTCTGGGCCACCACCCCTTCAACGGAATCCCAATCGAACCCAGTACCGGCCGCCCGTTCAGAGATGCGATAGGCGCGCATGAGGGCCGGTAGTCCCGAGGGTACCGAATCGAGAATCGAATTCATGGGCGTTCCTTCGTTTTGCCTCTTCTCCTGAGCCTTGATCTGGCGCCAACGCTCCTTGACCTGGCCGGCGCTCTCCACCTTGTCGGTGCCGAACACATGGGGATGGCGATGAATCATTTTGGCCAGATTGCGGCCCAACACCTCGGTGAGTGAAAAACGCCCCTCCTGTTGGTAGAGAACCATCAGAAAAAAAATCTGGAACAGGGCGTCGCCCATCTCTTCCATGATCTCGGCAGTGTCGTCGGCCTCGATGGCTTCGACCAGTTCGAAAACCTCTTCGATCAGATAGACCGCCATGCTTTTGGGAGTCTGTTTGCGGTCCCACGGGCAGCCATTCTCACCCCGCAGGGTTGCGATCAATTCGAGCACAGCAGCGAATGTGGGAGCAGGAGTCACGTCTTTTTGCGTTGCCACGACTGTTTCAGTTCCTTCAAATGGTCTTTAAATAGTTTCTTCATATCCACGGAGGCCACCCGGACCATGGTGGCGCTGATGACCATCGTGTGGCGTGCGATGAGAGAGTCTTTTAAAATGGCACTGTTCTTGGGCAGAAAGGCCGTCAACATGACCACGATGACCGATACGATCAAAACGCCCTTGAGCGTTCCGAAAATCAGACCGCAGATGCGGTCGGTCCATCCCAGAAAAACGATATTCATCAAATATTTAATCAGCACGCCGGCAATACTGATGGTGATATAGATTCCTATGAAGAGGATCAGGCAGGCGAGAATATTGGCATATCCCGTATCGGCAATCCAACGTTTGAGAAATTTTGCGATCAGTGGATAGTAGCTGTAGGCGGCATAAAAGCCGGACACCACGCCTATAATCGATGAGAGCTCCTTGATCAACCCCCTGAAAATACCACGGATCAAGCAGAAACCGATGATCGTTGCCAAAACAATATCCAGCAGATTCACAGCTCACCTTAAGGACATGGTTCGTTGGATGGAATCAACGGCAGCACCGATGATTTGCGAAAGGGCAGAAGCTAACAGAGGCCATGGCATAGGTCAAGTGGCTTGCACTCAAAAGAGATGGCCGACCATCTGGCGCCGGAGAGGGAAAAATTGAAATGCTGTTTGCATTCGTCAATGAAGTTTTATATTCTTTGAATTTCTGCCGATCACAGATTGGCGAATCGTTACGTCGAAATAGGTACAAAAGGAGCAAGCCTGCACCAGGCGGATGATGAGTCCCTCAGACTACCAAACCAAGATCACTTTCAGCGATGTGGAGCTGTCGCGACAACTGTTTGGCGAACATAACGGCCATTTGCAGCGCATTGCCGAGGCCCTCTCCATCACGATTCAGGCCCGCGGCAATACCACCCATCTGCAGGGTGATGAGATATCCGTTCGATTGGCCCAGAACCTGATGACCCAGCTCTATGGCCTGCTCAAAGAGCGTTACCCGATCTATGCCAACGATATCGACTACGCCATCCGCATGCTCAGCGCCGATGATCGGGCCAAACTGAAAGATATTTTTCTCGATACGGTTTACATCACGGCCAAAAAACTGGCCATCACACCCAAAAGCAGGGCTCAAAAAGAGTATATCGATGCCATTCGCCAGCATGACATCGTATTCGGCATCGGGCCGGCCGGCACCGGCAAGACCTATCTGGCCATGGCCATGGCCGTGGCATCCCTCAGCAAAGGGCAGGTGAGCAGAATCATCCTCACCCGACCGGCTGTCGAAGCAGGCGAGGCCTTGGGGTTTCTGCCTGGAGACCTGGCGGATAAGGTCGACCCCTACCTGCGGCCGCTTTATGACGCCCTCCACGACATGATGCGTTTTGAAAAGGTAACCAGCCTGATGCAGCAAGGGGTGATCGAAGTGGCACCCATTGCCTTTATGCGCGGTCGTACGTTAAACGACTCGTTCGTTATATTGGACGAAGCGCAAAACACAACGTCGGAACAGATGAAGATGTTTCTGACACGAATCGGATTCAGTTCCAAAGCAGTCATTACCGGCGATATCACTCAAATCGATCTCCCCCCCCACAAGACATCGGGGCTGATCGAGGCCAAGGATATTCTTGCCGATATCGGGGGCATTGAATTGGTCTTCTTCTCCCAGCGCGATGTGGTGCGCCATCGCCTGGTACAGGAAATCATTCAAGCCTATGAATCGGCATCGCATAAAAAAGCGGTTGAGGCCAACGCGCTGCAACACCAGACCGCCGAACCGGTTTCCGACAGATAGTGTGACGCTTTGCCATGAAGGCCGACAACAAACGCAAAAAAATCTATCCCGATATTCTGGAAAAGCGGCTCAAGTGGCTGACGCTGGCCTTGGTGACGGCTGTATTTCTTTTCCTGCTGGCCCCCAACCTCGTCCTTCAACCCCACACATACGAGCTTGGCGATATCGCCGAGCACGATATCAAAGCCCCCCGCGATTTCTTCGTAGAGGACCGCGCCGCCACAGATGCAAACCAGCAGAACGCCATCGAACAGATATTGACGGTCTATGACCACGATCCAAGGATTGCCAGCCAACTTGCCGAAAAAGTAAATGGCGCCTTTAAACGCATGCGTGAGACGTTGATGGTGCAGGAGGAGACCCGGACTTCTTTGCCCGACGCCAACGCCACCGAAGTGCAGGCGCCGGTTGACACAGCGGCCGAAGAGCGTCAGAAGGTTGAAAATGCCATCATGGCCCAAAAAGAGACCTTCGAGAACATGCTTGGCATCAAGGTGAGCCGCGGGGCATTTCGCCTGCTGATCAACGAATCCTTTGCGCCCGCCATTGCGGAGACCATCGTGCGCATCATCACCGAAATCCTGAGCAATGGCATCGTTGCCAACAAAGAACTTCTACTCAATGAGGCCGAAAAAGGCATTATCTTGCGCGACGTGGCCTCCCAGAAGGAGAAGACAGTCTACTCGCTTCGGCAGTACTACGGACCGGACCAGGCCAAAACAATGGTGCGCATTGTTGCCGAACCTCTGGTCAAAGAGTTCAACTACAACGCGATCAACCTGATCGTCGACTTCAGCCAGCGACTGCTGCCCCCCAATATCTCTTTGAATCGAAACGAAACCGAAAAGCGCAAAAAGCGGGCCCTGGACGACATCAAGCCGATTCTGTATAAGATCAAAGCCGGAGAAATGCTGCTACGCGAAGGCGAGCGGGTCTCTTCGGTACAACTGCTTAAGCTGCACGCTCTGGATGACCAGCACGAAGACAAACGCATTCTGACCACCGGTCTGGGTGCGGCTGTTATTCTCATCACCCTTGTTTTCGTTTTGCACATCCTCTACTTTCATCAACCTCGCCACACACGGCTCAACACGACAAAAAATCTCTTCTTCATGGCACTGGTGCTGATCGTGGTGATGGTGATGGTGAAGATCGGCGGCGTCATCGCCGCGTCGCAAATCCTCGACTCTCTCTTCTCCATTCCGAGCACCGCCATCGTTTATGCGATCCCCGTATCAGCCGGCAGCATGCTGGTCTGCCTCGTGCTGGGATTTGAGATCGCCATCCCGTTCGGCCTGGTATCTGCCGTTTGCGCCAGCCTGCTGATCGGCAGCCGGGTCGACATATTTCTATACTTTGTCATCCCCAATGCCATGGCTGCCTACTGGGTACAACGCTGCCGGGAACGCAAGGTCGTCATCGCCGCCGGCACCAAAGTGGGGCTGCTCAACGTTCTTCTGGCGCTGTCGTTTGGCGTCTACAACTCGAGTTACAGCGGCAACGTACTGCTGTGGGACGGTCTGCTGGCCTTTATCGGCGGCATCAGCGCCGGCATCGTCACCCTGGGCATCGCGCCCCTGGTGGAGATGGCCTTTCGCTTCACGACGGACATCACCCTGCTTGAGCTGGCCAACCTGGACCGCCCTATCCTGAGGCGTCTGATGATCGAGGCACCGGGGACCTACCACCACTCGGTCATCGTTGGCTCGCTGGTGGAAGCCGCGGCCACGGAGATCGGCGCCAATCCCCTGCTGGCCAAAGTATGCGGGTACTATCATGATATCGGCAAGGTAAAAAAGCCGCTCTACTTCATCGAGAACCAAACCAATGGCCGCAACAAACACGACAAACTGGCCCCATCCATGTCCAGCCTGATCCTGATTGCCCATGTCAAGGACGGTATCGAAATCGCCCAGAAGCACAAACTGGGGCCGATGATCAGCGATACGATCCAGCAGCACCACGGCACCAGCCTGATCCATTACTTCTATGAAAAGGCCAAGCAACTCAAGGGGGACGATGCCGTCAAGATCGACGACTTCCGCTACCCGGGCCCCAAACCCCAGACCAAAGAGGTGGGCCTGGTCATGCTGGCCGACGTGGTCGAAGCCGCATCGCGCACCCTGGAAAACCCCACCCCAGCCAGGATTCAGGGACTGGTGCAGCACCTGATCAACAAGGTGTTTTCCGACGGCCAGCTCGACAATTGCGAACTGACGCTCAAAGACTTGCACAGCATCGCCAAAAGCTTTAATAAAATACTGTACGGCATACACCATCATCGCATCGAATATGCCGATTCCGGCGCCAGAGAGGGCGGCAAGGTAAAAAATGGCAGTACTGATCGACAATCAACAGGAAAAACATCCAATCGAGATCCAAACCGTCCAAAAGAGAGCCCAGGCCATCTTAAACGCCTTGGGTTGTCCTGATGGAGAACTGTCGCTGTTGCTGGTAGATGATCCTTACATCGCCCGGCTCAACGAGATGTATCTGCAACGCCAAGGCCCCACCAATGTCATCGCCTTTCCCATGCGAGAGGGTGAGCATGGCGATATTCATCCGGAGCTTTTGGGAGACGTTGTCATCTCCATGGACACCTGCGCCAAAGAGGGGCAACTGGCCGGCTGCGACACCGAAACGCGTTTCTACGAACTGATGGTACACGGCATATTGCATCTGTTCGGGTACGACCATATCGATTCGGAAAAGGACGCAGACGTAATGGAAGTCAAGAGCCGTGAAATGCTATTGCTGATCAAGGAGGAATAGATATGGCCGGTTTGACGGTATTGGTGGATCATATCGCCACATTGCGTGAAGCCATTCAATCCCCCCAACCCGACCCGGCAGCGGCAGCCGTGTTGGCAGATATGGCAGGTGCCGATGGCATTGGGGTCTACCTGCGTGATGACAGGCGTCACATACAGGAAAGAGATGTGCGCCTTCTGCGCCAATCGGTCCACAGCCGTCTGGTGCTCTACATGTCGGCAACCTCGGAGATGGTCGGTTTCGCCCTGGATGTCAGGCCCGAACGGGTTGTTCTATTGCCGTCCGCTGATGAAGATGGCACCATCGAGAGTGGCATGGATGTGATGGTCTACGACAAAGAGATCCTTGAAGTGGTCGATACCCTCCAGTCCAACGGCATCAGTGTTGGCGTCACTGTCGATCCGGAACCGAACCAGATCAAGTCAGTCCACCAGATGCGCGCCAATTGGGTCCAGCTCTTCTCCGGAAGATTGGGAGCGGCCCAATCCGCGACCAGCCAGAGCAAAGAGTGGGATAAAATCGTCGATGCCATCAAGATGGCCCACCGGCTTCGACTGCACGTTGCCGTGGGAGGCGGATTAAACTACCGACTGATCAAACTCTTCTCCGGACTGACAGAGATAGACGAATTCAGCCTGGGCAGAAGTATCATCGCAAAAGCCGTGATGGTGGGGATGGAGAGAGCGGTAAGGGATATGGTAAGCTTGGTTCGTGCCCTGTAATATTAAACCGGCAATTAAATAGGCCAACCTTTGTCATCCCGGACTTGATCCGGGATCCAGGAACGGTCCGGATTCCGGCCTCCGCCGGAATGACGATTGCTAAGGTAATTAATTGCCAGGTTAATAACATAGTCCAGCGGCAGGCAAAATAGAACAAGCCAGGATCCAATTGACGACTCGGGAGAGATGGAATGCGCATCGTAACAGCCAGTGAAATGCAGGCGATGGACCACCGGACCATTGAGGAGGTAGGCATTCCCGGCCGAATCCTGATGGAGAACGCCGGCCGTGGCGCGACACGCTTCTTTCTGCAACGGATCTACACCAAAGAGGGGCCTGTGGGCGTCATCGCCGGAAGAGGCAACAACGGTGGCGACGGGTTTGTGATGGCACGCTATCTCGCCCAACACCATATCGATGTGGAGATCTTCCTGTTGTCCACACAGGACCGCATCGGCGGCGACGCAGAAACAAACCTCAAGCTGCTCCAGCAGATGCGAATTCCCATCATCGAAATGCCCGACGAAAAGAGCCTTCTCGCCCAGCACCCCCAAATGCGCCGGATGCAGTATTGGATCGATGCCATCTTCGGCACCGGACTGAATGCGGATATTCGCGGTCACTATCGCGAGGCGATCGACTTCATCAATAGCCTGACGCGCCCCATCTACGCAGTGGATATTCCGTCGGGCCTCAATGCCGACACGGGGAGGCGCTGCGGCACCGCCATCCATGCCGCGGCAACGGCCACCTTTGGATTCGCAAAAATCGGCCATCTGATCCAGGCGGGAATCGACCAGTGCGGAACGGTCGACATCATCGACATCGGAATTCCGGCAACCACCGCCGAAACGATTCCAACCAGGCAGCGACTGATCACCGGCCAAGCCATCCAGCAGATGATCCCGACCAGACGCCCCGACAGCCACAAGGGCGACACCGGCCATGCACTCGTAATAGCCGCCTCCCCGGGAAAAACCGGAGCAGCGGCCATGGCCGCAACGGCTGCCTTGCGGGTTGGGGGCGGGCTGGTCACGCTGGCTGTTCCCCAAAACCTCAACCCACAGTTAGAGACATTGGCCGTGGAAGTCATGACCCTGCCGCTGCCCGAAAATGCGAAAGGCGTGTTGACCGAAGCTGCCTTCGACACAATTTCAGAAGCCTCCGCTGATAAACGCTGCATCGCCATAGGCCCCGGTTTGGGGATCGATCAGGAGACCAAGACCCTGGTCCATCGTATCGCACAAACCAGCAGCCTGCCCCTCGTGATCGATGCCGACGGCCTGAACAACCTGGTCGGCCACCTCGATCTCTTGAAAGCGCGCAAGGCACCGACCATCATAACGCCCCACCCGGGGGAGATGGCCCGCCTGATGGGGTGCGCTTCGTCACAGGTCCAGGCGGACCGGATTGCGGCCGCGCGCGACCTGGCCCTGCAGTACCAAATCCATGTCATCCTCAAAGGTGCCCGGACATTGGTCGCGGACCCTGAGGGCTCTGTCTGGATCAATCCGACAGGCAACCCGGGTATGGCCAGCGGCGGGATGGGCGATGTGCTCACCGGAGCGGTAGCAGGACTGCTGGCCCAGGGGTGCCCCCCCCTGGACGCTTCTGTCGCCGCCGTTTACCTACACGGCCTGTCAGCCGATATGCTGGCAACCGAAACATCGAGAGGCTTCCTGGCCACGGAGGTGATGAACACCCTGCCCCAGGCCGTCCAGAGCGCACTCTC
Source organism: uncultured Desulfatitalea sp. (assembly GCA_963668675.2). GTDB lineage: Bacteria > Desulfobacterota > Desulfobacteria > Desulfobacterales > Desulfosarcinaceae > Desulfatitalea. Next base: position 752,277 of record CAXXMB010000002.1, read on the forward strand.
CGCCCCCTTACCACCGATTTTAAACGGCCCCTGGCTCTAATGGGGCGAATAACATGACATATGAACTTGTCACCTGTAATCCGGAGCAGACCCGGGATCTGGGGAGCCGACTGGGGCGACGCATCCAAGGTGGGCTGACCATCAGGCTCAACGGAGACCTTGGCAGTGGCAAAACATGCTTTGTCCAGGGACTGGCGCGCGGCCTGGAGGTCCCCGAGGATTACGACATCACCAGTCCGACCTATGCGCTGATCCACGAATACCCCGGCCGCATTCCCCTCTACCATGTCGATCTCTACCGCCTCAGGGGAAGCATGGATGCTGAATCGGTCGGCCTCTGGGAGCTGTTCGATATGGAGGCCGTCGTGGCCGTCGAGTGGGAAGAACGACTCGACGAATCCGACTGGCCCGAAACCGGACTGAGAATCGAGTTACGCATCGCAGACGATGCCAAAAGGCGCATCCGCCTATTTGGATATGGACTTGAATCGGACAATTTGATAAGGGAGACGGTCGAAAATTGGAACCCGTGATGAGGTTCGGGCGACCCGCCCTATCACCATAAGGGGTCGCTTAAACAACTCTGCTCTTCAAAGGAAATTCTATGGCGATAGTCGTCCAGAAATATGGCGGCACCTCGGTGGCCGACATCGAACGCATCAACAATGTGGCTCGCCGGGTGGCCAAGACCTATGACCAGGGCAACGAGGTGGTCGTCATTTTATCGGCCATGGCCGGTGTGACCGACGGTCTCATCGAACTTGCCCACAAAGCCTCGACAGAACCGGACAAGCGGGAGATGGATGTCCTGCTGTCCACCGGTGAACAGACCACGGCCGCCCTGCTGGCCATGATGCTCAAAAACAGGGGATACCGGGCACAATCCATGTTGGGCCACCAGGCCGAGGTGGTCACCGATTCGGCCTATGGCAATGCGCGTATCCTTGAAATTGGCGCCAAGCAGTTGCAGAGACTTATCACCAACCGTACCATCGTCGTGGTAGCCGGCTTTCAAGGCTACGACATCAAAGGCAACATCACCACCCTCGGCCGGGGCGGCTCGGACACATCGGCCGTTGCCATCGCAGCAGCGATCAATGCGGATGTTTGTGAAATCTATACCGATGTGAACGGCATCTACACCGCCGACCCCAACATCTGCCCCAAAGCGCGCAAGCTCAACTCGATCTCATACGATGAGATGCTCAACATGGCCAGCCTGGGCGCCAAGGTGTTGCAGATCCGCTCGGTGGGATTCGCCAAAAAGTACAACATCCCCGTACATGTACGTTCATCTTTCAGCGAGGAGGAAGGCACCATGGTGGTCAACGAGGATTCGGGAATGGAGCAACTGTTGGTTTCCGGCGTGTCGCACGACAAAAATCAGGCCCGCATCACCATCACCAAAGTGCCCGACCAACCGGGAATAGCGGCAAAAATCTTCTCTCCGCTTTCCGAAGATGACATCGTCGTGGATATGATCATTCAGAACACGCGCCAGGGCGGCAAAACGGATATGACCTTTACGGTTCCCAAGGGCGATTTCAAACGGACGATGGAGATTACCCAAAAAGTCGCCGCCGAAATCAACGCAGAAGAGGTGATGGGCGACACCAACATCGCCATGGTTTCAGCTATCGGCGTAGGTATGAAGAACCACTCCGGCGTCGCCTCGGTCATGTTCAACACCCTCGCCCGAGAAGGCATCAACATCACGATGATCAGCACCTCCGAAATCCGGATCTCATGCGTCATCGAAGAGAAGTACACCGAACTGGCCGTGCGCGTGCTGCACACCGCCTTCGGTCTGGATGATGAAGATTAGCCGCTCCAATAAACGTATATCGAATCGCACCTGAAATGAAAGTGCCCCAATTCAGTCCCGATCAATTGCTGATAGTGCTTCTGGTAGGGTTGGTAATGGCAGGCCTCGCCCTGTGGCGCTTTTTTACACTCTATTGAAACGGCGTCTTTTACTCCTCCTATCTCCCGCCAAGATACTTCTACTTATTAAACCGGCAATTAAATAGGCCAACCTTTGTCATCCCGGACTTGATCCGGGATCCAGGAACGGTCTGGATTCCGGCCTCCGCCGGAATGACGATTGCTAAGGTAATCAATTGCCGGGTTAATAATAGTCGTTACGGCTTAATTTACGTTTATTTTCTTGTTAACCTGCACACGGAGGTGAGTCCAGCGGGTGGTAAGGCACCTCGTCAGCATCGCATGTTAGTGCCGCTTTGCGGCAGTGGAGGATCAGCGGCCCGGACTGTTTGAGCGCAAGCGAGTTTCCGGGCCGCCCGGAACGGGCGCTTAGCGGCACTTGCATGCGTTTGCGTGAGGTGCTGACCACCCGCTGGACTCACCGGTTCCTTACCATTGAATTTATTTTCCCAACGCCTGATCAATCTCATCGGCAATGCGTCCGGCGGCGGCCACAGGATCGGCCGCATCCCGGATAGGACGGCCAACGACGATATAATCGGCGCCCCGTCGAACCGCCATGGCCGGTGTCACCACCCGACGTTGATCGTCCTTTTTCCCGGCCCCCCACTCCGGCCGAATCCCCGGCGTAACCGCCAAGAACCCCTTTCCAGTCCGCGCCTTAATGGTCTCGGCCTCAAAGCCCGAACAGACGACTCCGGCGCAACCGGCCGCTTTGGCCATATCGGCCTTGAGCATCACCAGACGATGGGGTTCATCGACCAACTCCTGGCGATATCCCACTCCCGCCAGGTCCCTACTCGAAACGCTCGTCAATACCGTTACCCCCAATACACCCACCTCGCCCTGGCTGCCCCTGACCGCAGCCTCGAGCATGCGGAGACTCTCGCCGCAGTGCACTGTGACCAGTTCCACCCCCAACGTTGCGATGCGCGCCATGGCCCGTTCGACCGTCGTGGGGATGTCGTGCAGCTTCAGATCGAGAAAAACAGGCGCACCGGCACTATCGGTCACCCATCTGACCAGAGATGGCCCACAGCTGATAAACAACTCCAGGCCAACCTTAAACATGCCGACATGACCGCTCAGTCGGGAAACCAGATCCTTGGCCTGCTCGGTCGAAGGCACATCCAATGGAAAAACGATATAATCTTTACCTTTTTTCGACATCAATCGATTCCACACCCTGTTTTAGATGTCCATCAATCCCTCTTCGTCCGATGGCCCGCTACAGGCGAAACCGGAACACCTCCTGGTCGCAACAGCATTGCCCAAAGGCATTTGGCAACCCGACGGGTAAAACAAATTGAATTTTCGCACAAAATTGTGGTATTTAGCAATATAGTTAATTTTCATCAAACATTTCTTTAGTGAGCTGAAGAGATCCACCACAGCCGGCAACGAAACGTGGTGGACAAAATCATATAAGATCGGAAAACAGATGGTGGCATCACAACGATACCATGTAGCGGCCGGCACTTTTCAGGCCAGCTCCCCCCAGCCCTTGTTGCTGCAAGCCTATCTGGGCACCTGCGTGGGGCTGTCGCTCTACTGCAAAAAAACCGGTATTGGCGGCATGATCCACCTGCTGTTGCCCGAGCCCGTATCCATGTCCAGCGTGAACCAACCGGAAAAGTATGCCTCCACCGGTGTTCCCATGTTTATCGAAGCGCTTGTGGAGATGGGGGCCAAACGGGAATCCCTGGTGGCCATCATTGCAGGAGGCGCCTTGGTCGGGCCGGTGAGCAACCAGGACCTTGCCCTGGACATCGGCGGCCGTACGGCGGACAGGGTCCGCGAGGTGCTGGATGCCAATAAAATTGAGGTGGCACAATCGGAAACCGGCGGCTTCTTCACCTGCTGCCTCAGCATCGACATGGACAACGGCCACTGTACCATCGAACCGGCCGGCCAAAACAAGTTGGTATGCGATGAAAAAGTCCAGGTGCCTACCATGGATGAGATAAAAACCGCCGCCAAACATCTGCAGCCGATCCCCCAAGTCGCGCTGAAAGTCCTTCGCCTGATCGACGAAGAGGATCGGGGCATCGGCCGGATTGCCGACGAGATCCGCAAGGATCAGGTCATCACCGCACGAACGCTCAGCCTGGCCAACTCGGCCCTCTTCACGAAAAAGAAGGAGATCGAGTCGCTGGACCACGCCCTGGTCTTTCTGGGGCAGGAGCAGTTGGTCAAACTGATCATCTCAGCTGCCGTGCAGAGCTTCTTCGAGCAATCTTCCCTCGGATACTCGCTCTGCAAGGGGGGGCTCTATCACCATGCGGTCGGTTGCGCCCAGGTGGCCGAGGCCCTGGCCAGGAAAACCGAAAAGGTGTCGCCCCAAAAAGCTTACACTGCCGGGCTGCTCCACGACATCGGCAAGGTGGTTCTGGACCAATACGTCGCCCCTGCATATCCGCTCTTCTACCGACGGGCCATGGAGGGCAGCGAGAACGTCCAGGACGTTGAAAAGCGCCTGCTGGGTACCGACCACACCCGGGTTGGGCAGATGCTGGCCAAACAGTGGTCCTTTCCCGATTCACTCGTTCACACTGTCCGGTACCACCACTCCCCTGGCAAGGAGAGTCCCCACACCCTCCTTGCCACTGTCGTCTATCTTGCCGATCTGCTCCTGTCGCGGTTCCAAATCGGTCTTGAAATCGAACGTCTCGACACCGAAACCCTCTCAGACCACATGGCAAAACTCGACTTGCATACCGACAATTTTGCCCATCTGGTCGACCTGATTCCGAGTGCGGTTTTTCACGATACAGCCGAGGCCTCTTCGGAGTCCGTTTAAAAAGGGAGCTTCAGATTAAAACCATGCCGATCAGCGACCAACAGCAAAACCTGCTCCGCCGTCTTCCCAAAGTCGATCACCTGATCAATCTGGCAAGCAACGAAGCGTCCCTGCAAAAGATTCCCAAATCACTGCTGGTACGCACCATCAGGGGGACACTGGAACAGCTGCGTCACCAAATCCTGGTAGAACCTGATACCGTCGACAATGAAACCTGTGCACCTTCCGGATTGATCACCCTGATCGCCGAAAGGGCCATCAGCTCCCAGTCCTTCAACCTGAAGCGCACCGTCAATGCAACCGGCGTGGTGGTGCACACCAATCTGGGACGATCCCTGCTCGCAAAGGAGGCCATCGAGCATCTGGCCACCATCTCCAGCCGCTATTCCAATCTTGAGTTTGACTTGCGCGCGGGGCGGCGTGGATCGCGCTACAGCGCCGTCGAAGAGATCCTTTGCGAACTGAGCGGCGCAGAGGCCGCACTGGTCGTCAACAACAACGCCGCGGCGGTCCTGCTGTGCCTCGACACGCTTGCCAGGGGTAAAGAGGTCATCATCTCCCGGGGAGAACTCGTCGAGATCGGCGGATCGTTCAGAATCCCCGACGTGATGATGAAGAGCGGTGCCATACTCAAGGAGGTGGGTACGACCAACCGGACCCATCTCAAGGACTACCAGAACGCCATCTCTAACGAAACGGGCCTGCTGCTCAAAGTTCATGCAAGCAACTACAGCATCGTTGGCTTCACCGCCGCCGTACCCCTCGAGCAGATGGTCACCCTCGGGGAGCAGTTCAACCTGCCGGTGATGGAAGATCTGGGCAGCGGCAATTTCATCGACCTCTCACGCCATGGTCTTGCCGCCGAACCCACCGTGCAAGCTTCGGTGGCGGCCGGCATCGACGTGGTGACCTTCAGCGGAGACAAGCTGCTCGGTGGCCCCCAGGCCGGTCTGATCGTGGGCAGACGATCGATACTCGAACGCATCAAAACCAACCCGCTGACCCGCGCACTGCGCATCGACAAAATGACCCTGGCCGCCTTGGAGGCAACCCTGCGCTTGTACCGGGATGAATCTGAAGCCACCTCCCGGATTCCGACCCTCAGGATGCTTTTGGCCCGATACCCCGAAATGGAGGCGCATGCGCATCGCCTGGAAGAGGCGTTGCTCGGACTCGGCCAGGATCGGTTGAAAGTGGAGCTGATCGACCTGCCCTCCAAAGCAGGCGGAGGGGCCCTTCCATTGTTGGCGCTGGATAGTTGCTGCGTCTGCATCCGCATAGAGGGGATCTCGACGAACCGGATCGAATCGGCACTGCGCAGCGGCTCACCACCGATTATCGGACGGATAGAAAACGAACTGTTCATCATGGACCCGCGCACCATCCAAGACGATGAGATTGAGATCATTGTGGATGCATTTAAGCGGCTCTTGACGGAGACCGAAGGGTAGACGAATCGTGTCGATTCCCATCATAAGACCCCATGGAGAAACCTAATGGCATCTCGACCCTCTGACGCACCCACTGACGCCAACATGCAATCGCTGCTGCGCACCGGACCGGAATCGACCCTCAACGCCCGCACTGAAACGCCTGTGGCGCTGAAGGGAGACCTCTCCGTCACCACACCCCTCTTTCCACCACCCGAACTTGCCGACGATGTCGTATCGGCATTGGCCGGATGGGACCGCTTCGCAACCATGGCCATCCATATCGATATCCGAATCGATCAAGCGGACCCCGCCGCAGAAGAGCACGACCTGAATGACGCCATCGAGACGTGCCTGGCATCGATGGCACGAAACGACGAAACAGTATGGACCCGCTGGGACAGCGCCCTATACGGCTTCGCCGTAAAAGGGGCCGATGCTGAATCAGCCGACCGACTGGCGAGACAGATACAGGAAGAACTGGCTGAAAAGTATCTCGACACCGTCTCCATCGGTATCTCCGAGTTCCCCCTCCACAATTATGACCGTGAGACAGCCCTGCGCAATGCCTGCAAAGCGCTGGACCATGCCGCCTTTTTCGGCCCCGGCAGCACGGTCCGCTTCGATGCCGTCAGCCTGAACATCAGTGGCGACCACGCCTACCAGGACGGACGCATGCAAGCCGCCATCGATGAGTATCGCGCCGCCTTGCAGCTGGATGAAAAAGACGTCAATGTACACAACAGCCTGGGGGTCTGCCTGGCCCAAACCGGCGAGGTGGACGCGGCGCGCACCTGCTTTGAAACCTCCCTCTCCATCGATCCAGAAGAGGCTATGGCCGCTTATAATTTGGGGGTTCTCAGTCTGCTCGAGCAAAAAAAACAAGATGCCATGCGTCACTTTCAGACAGCCTATGCTGCCGACGATCATATTTTCGACATCCCTTTTCAAATCGGAAAGTTGCTCACCGAAGAGACCAACTTCGAAGAGGCCCTGGGTTATCTGGAGTCGGCCGTTCTGCTCTGCCAGACATCCGCACCGGCATACAGCTGCCTGGGCCAATGTCTAAAAGAGTTGGGTCGTGACCGGGAGGCGATCAACGCTTACAAAAGGGCGGTGAAGATCAACCCCAACGATGCCGCCACCCTCTCCACCCTGGCGATCCTCTATGATGCCAGGGGAGAAAACCCCGAAATCTGCCTCACCTTCGGACGCCAAAGCGTGGACCTCGCCCCGGAAAACGGGGAGTTCAGGATGCGGCTTGCCGACCTGCTTCAAAAATACAACCTCCTCGATCAAGCCCTGTCTGAATACGAATCTGCAGCCGAACTGGGGCAGGCGTCCGGGCATCAAATCGCCGAAATTCAAGCCCGAATAGAGGCCAACGAAGAGAAAAAGAAGAGATGCGCGTAGGCGCTAGGCCAGAACCCACTATTTGGTGATTAAACCGGAACCGGCCTCTTTGCCGACACCTTCAGCGACTTGCATTTTAAGGGAACAATCGTTATACATGGAGGGTTTTCGTATCGCTTTTAATAGCGGAACAGAGATTCGGAAACCGGTTGCTCGCTATGGCGACTGGATATCCATCAAGGAGAATTGAATATGCCTATCTATGAATATCACTGCAATGAGTGCGGGAAAGAGTTTGAGAAACTGGTTTTCGGTGATGAGTGCCCGGCATGCCCTTCCTGCGAAAGTGATAAGGTGTGTCGCCTGATGTCCCGCTGCGGATTTAAGTCCACGCGCTCCCTCAGCGACTTCCCGACGTCGTCCGCCTCATCATCCTCCTCCTCATCTTGTGGGGGGTGTACGGCCTCGAGCTGTGCGGGTTGCGGCCACTGATGAAGGCGTCTCTGCGTATCGGGACCAGGGGGAGCCAACTGGCATTGTGGCAGGCGCGCTGGGTTCAGGCCGCCATTATGAGGCAGCAGCCTGATGTCGAGGTGGATCTGGTCATCATCAAGACCCAGGGCGACAAGATCCTCGACGTGCCATTGGCACAGGTCGGCGGCAAGGGGCTCTTCGTCAAGGAGATTGAAGAGGCCCTGCTGGACGGCCGCATCGACCTGGCCGTGCACAGCATGAAGGACATGCCTGCCGAATTGCCCGAAGGGTTGACGATCTGTGCCATTCCGAAGCGGGAAAACCCGCTGGATGCGCTGATCTCGGTTCGCTACAACAGCATAGACCATCTGCCCGAAGGCGCCCGCGTGGGTACCAGCAGCCTGCGTCGCTCTGCCCAACTCAAACATCTGCGTCCGGACCTTGTCATCGTGCCGCTGCGCGGCAATCTGGATACACGACTGAAAAAGCTGGAGACCACGGATCTTGATGCGATTGTCCTGGCGGCGGCCGGACTGATGCGACTCGGTTTGGGCCACCGAATCACCGCCTATTTGACCGATGAGCAGATGCTGCCGGCAGTGGGGCAAGGGGCCCTGTGCATTGAAACACGGGATGCCGACCCTGATGTGCAGTCGATCATCGAATCGCTCGACGACCCCGGCACCCGCACTGCCGTGATGGCCGAACGCGCCTTTTTAAAGCGCCTCGAAGGGGGCTGTCAGGTCCCCATTGCCGGCCATGCGAAAGCAGAGGGGGCGACAGTGTCTCTATGCGGGCTGGTGGCCGACCTCGACGGACGGACGATCATTAAAAACACCATGACCGGTCAAGCCGAACGCGCTGACCGATTGGGACGCTCCCTGGGGGAAGATCTGTTAAAGAGAGGGGCGGGCCCTATATTGGAAGGTTTACAAAAAGATGGCTGACAAAACGCAATCCGGAAAGGTCTTCCTCGTCGGAGCGGGTCCCGGAGATCCGGAGCTGCTCACGCTGAAGGGCCAGCGCTGCATCGCCCGGGCCGATGTATTGATTTACGACTACCTGGCCGCCCGGACCCTGCTGGCCCATGCCCGTCCGGGATGCGAATGTATCTATGTGGGCAAAAAGGGAGGCGATCACACCCTGGCTCAGGAGGGCATCAACCAGCTGCTGGTGGAAAAGGCCCGTGAGGGCAATATCGTCACCCGGCTCAAGGGGGGCGATCCCTTTATCTTCGGACGCGGCGGGGAGGAGGCCGAAGTGCTCCAGAAGGCCGGCATCGATTTCGAGATCGTGCCTGGCGTCACCTCGGCCATTGCCGCGCCGGCCTATGCGGGCATCCCCCTGACCCATCGTCAGTTCACCAGCACGGTTGCATTTGTCACCGGCCATGAGGATCCGGCCAAAGAGGGCTCCAATATCGACTGGGCAGCCCTGGCCAAAGGCATCGGCACCCTGGTCTTTCTCATGGGGGTTAAGAATCTGCCCCACATCGTGGATCAATTGAGACAGCATGGCCGCTCGGCTGACACACCCGTCGCCCTCGTGCGGTGGGGCAGCACTGCACAGCAGCGCACCGTCACCGGCACCTTGGCTGATATTGTCGAGCGAACTCGCGCGGCAGGGATCAAGGCGCCGGCCATCATCGTGGTCGGCGAAGTGGTCACGTTACGCGAAACCCTTCAATGGTTTGAAAAGCGACCCCTTCTGGGCAAGCGCATCGTGGTCACCCGTGCGCGGGTCCAGGCCAGTGACCTGGTCGAGCGGCTCAGAGAGCTGGGCGCGGAGTGCATGGAGTGCCCCACCATCCAGGTGGTGCCGCCTGAGAGTTGGGACAAGCTGGATGCCGCCTTGGGGCGGTTGCCGTCGTACGACTGGCTGGTCTTTACCAGCGTCAACGGCGTGGACCATTTTTTCCAACGCCTTACCCAAAAAGGCCTGGATACGCGTGCATTGGGCCATCTGCGCACTGCCGCCATCGGGCCGGCCACCGCCCGCCGCCTTGGCCGGCATGGCCTGAACACCGATATACTTCCCAGCACCTACCAGGCCGAATCGGTGGTGGAGGCTTTCTCCCAACAGCCGATAAAGGGCAAAAGGATACTCTTGCCGCGCGCCATGGAAGCACGCACCATTCTGCCCGATTCGCTAACCGATATGGGTGCTGCCGTCGATGAGATCGCCGTCTACCGCACGGTGCAATCCAGTGAAGATGCCCCCCTGCTGATAAAAGAGCTCCAGGCGGGCGCCATTGACATGGTCACCTTCACCAGCTCTTCCACCGTCAGCAACTTCAAAGCCCTGCTACCGGAAGCGTTCGATCCGGCGCTGATTGAAAAAGTGGCGGTTGCCTGCATCGGCGATATTACGGCGGATACAGCCAAACGGCTTGGATTCAAGGTCGATATCACGGCGGAGGTCTTCACCATTGAAGGTCTGTGCGAAGCCATCGAGCGCTACTACCGGACGTCATAGCCGCACAAAAAACGGAACCCCTTCCAAGGATTGATTCTAAAGGAATCGCGTCACCCGAAATCTGTCTCCCAACGTCGCTTTTCGATCAGAAAAGCGGTTGACCCTAAAGGCAAAAGGATTGTAGTTTAAGGAAAGCCATTTCCTGCTCTTGGACCACACGCCAAAAATGGTCGCACAATCCTCCGACTACCTGAGGCCATTTCGCTATCAAACCAGGAGCCCTGTGTTTATCGGGCCGGAGAGGTCAATGTCGGGCTATATCGACAAATTGCCGCAATACGTCAATGTCCTGCGCGAGATGATGGAGACCCTCATCACCAACACGGTCCTTGTCGGCCAAGTACCTGCGCCCACTTTCGAAGAGCAGGCGAGGGCGGATCTTTTCCTCGAGCGGCTTTCGGAGTTCCCGGTGGATGAGTGCACCACCGACGGATTTTCAAACCCCATCGGCATCATCCGGGGCAGTTCCCGCTCCCGGCATCCGATTTTTGTTGTGGCGCATATGGATTCACCTTTCGGCAAGGAGGTGGACCATCACTACACAGTGAGCAAGAACGCGATCACCGGTGTGGGTGTCTTGGACAACGCCCTGGGGGTGGGAGTACTTCTCTCTCTTCCTGAAATCTTCCGCAGGCTCGACCTGAGTTTCGAATCGGACATCATTCTGGCCGGCGTGATTCAATCCATCGGCAAAGGCAATCTGCGCGGTATACGCCATCTGCTCAAGACATGGTCCACCCCGATCCGCGGAGCGGTATGCATTGAAAGCGGGGAACTGGGCCGCTTGAACTACTACGCCGACGGAATGATTCGAAGTGAGATTACCTGCCAGGTGGATCCCGACCGGGAGCGATCGCAACGTTTCATACCCAATGCCATTCTGATCCTCAACGAAGCCATCAACCAGATCATGGCCCTGCGATTACCGCTCAAACCAAGGACGAAGATCATCTTCGGCACCATCCAGGGTGGTTTAAAACACGGTCAAATCGCCCATGAAGCAACGCTCGGGCTGGAGATAAGAAGCGATGCGGACGCCATGGTCAAGGAGATATATTCGGATATTCGCGATATTGTTGCCGGTATCCGCCATGAATATGGCGTCGAGTTAAACCTGGAGCGGGTGAGCAACCGACGGGCGGCAAGCCTCAAATACAACCATCCGCTTGTAAAAACCGTCGTTACCATTATGAAAAAGCTGGAACTGGAGCCGTTCAGCGAGCCCAGTGAATCGGAGTTGTCCATCTTTCTCTCCCGCAACATCCCGGCCGTGACCCTGGGGGTCACCTCCGGTGAAGGATACCAACAACCCGATGCGACCATGCGGATCGAGCCGATGTTCAAAGGCATCGCCCAGATTCTCGGGACGATCATGGCGATCGATAGCGGCGCGTGTGATGGGTAGCAGCGCATGAAAGACACCTGGATCAAAAGCAACACCTTCCACTACAAGGCGTTTTGCGACCTGAACCGGCTGGTGGCCATCAAGGAGCAAAAGGGCCTTAAGATCTCCTTATGTCTGCCGACGCTCAACGAAGAGAAAACCATCGCCAAAGAGATTGTCATCTTCAAATCGGAATTGATGTCCCGCTATCCTCTTCTGGATGAAATTGTCGTCGTGGACTCCGGTTCGAAAGACAACACCCGTGATATCGCACGCACTTACGGCGCCGATGTCTATCAAGCATCCGATATCCTGCCCCACCTGACGCCCTATACCGGGAAAGGTGAAAATCTCTGGAAAGCCCTGCATGTCACCCGCGGCGATATCATCGTCTATCTGGATGCCGACATCAAAAACATTCACCATCGATTTGCCTACGGCCTCATCGGGCCCCTGCTCGAGAACGATCAAATCAAGTATACCAAAGCCTTTTACGACCGTCCCATTGCGACCCGCGACAAAATCATCCGCCCGACAGGCGGCGGACGTGTCACCGAACTTGTCATTCGCCCGCTTTTCTCTCTTTTCTTCCCCGATTTAACCCAAATCTTGCAGCCGCTATCAGGGGAGTATGCCGGGTTTCGCGAGGTGTTCGAACAGCTTCCCTTCCCCATCGGTTACGGCGTCGAGACCAGCATGATACTGGACATCTACCATAAGTGGGGCCTCGATATCATGGCCCAGGTCGATCTCGAGAAACGCATCCATCGCAATCAGGATACCAAGGCACTGGGGAAGATGGCGTTCGCCATCATAAAAACGTTTATCAACCGCAAAGTCGCTTTGGGCATGATCGGCCTGGAGAACGGCATGCATGACGAAATGATTCAGTATAATCTCGTAAAAGGCGCCATCGAACCGGATATCGTCGAGATCAAAGGCCTGGAGCGCCCGCCCATCATCGAAATCCCCGAGTATCGTGAAAGATACAAATCACTGCCGCCGAACGATCCGCCGCCACATGATCCCTAAGATCCGCCACTATCGGCTTGCCTCAAGCCTGCGATTGTGATAAATATCCTTGATATAAGTAAAAACTCAGAGCTGTGGGGGTGACGGCTGCTTCAATTTACCTGCACAACAAATTGAAGCAGTGGGTTTTTACTTGCGTTTTCTATTGGTCCGGAGCTGAAACGACGAGGTTGGACATGGAGCGGACTGTCGCCGAACACCAATCCTTTCTTTCGAACACGGAAGTCTCCCGTGAAGAGAAAAGCCAGGTAGCGCGACTGGAGACTTACGATGCCCTCCTTGATATACCTCTGCCCGAAAAAGAGATTGGCCGGCGGCAACTGATCAACAAACTCAACAGTCTCAACTTCCGGGATCAGACGGTCAGGGTTATTTTCGAACACCGCGAATACGCCAGGACCCTTGCACTGAAGGCGTATCCATTGCCATGCAAAGATGCCCGTCTGGTCTGTCAATGGGCAGAAGCGTTCGATCACGATCAGCTCATCGAATCCTACCGTTTTCAATGCCTGCACGTTCCGAAAGACCAGCAACTGCTGAAAGTCCAACCCGAAGTCAACGCCATCGATGAGCACCAGATCATCCTCACCCTGCCGGAGACTTGTGTTGAAATCAGCACCCGCATCATTCATCGCCACCAGTGCACGGAGGTCTCGGCCTATCTCTTTCAGAACGGCGCCACCTATTTCGGCAGCCTCATGGATTACGGCGCAGCGCAATTTCGCGTCAATGTCGGCACCGCACCCCCCCAAACCTTTCGCTGGATCGAGGCCGACCTGCCGGTCACCATCGTCTTCACCAAGGCAGACCGCACCCTATACTCCGGCGAGTGCCGCATCGTGCGGCACGACAGGGGGATACAGTCACGCCAGTTTATACTGGAACCGACGCAGCACCAGATGCGCCGCTTTCAAAACAGAGAATTCAGAAGTTTCCGGCATCAACTATCACCGCCTCCGGATGTCTCCTTCCAACACCCCTTGTTCGGCAAAAAAATATTTCTAAAAGTGTATGACATATCAGGATCGGGGCTCTCCGTGGAGGAGGATGCATCTTCAACCGTATTGCTGCCCGGGCTCATTTTGCCCGAGCTGGACCTGGTGTTCAGTGACGGCACCACCTTGCGCTGCATGGCCCAGGTGGTCTACTGCAAACCCCAAAACGATGCCCCAAAACCCGTGGTGCGATGCGGCCTGACCATCCTTGACATGAACGTGGAAGATCATATCCGACTCCTGGGTTGGATGCACCAGACCACCGATGCACACGCCTATGTCTGTAAAAAAGTCGACATGGACGCCCTGTGGGATTTCTTTTTCGAGACCGGTTTCATCTACCCTGAAAAGTACGAATTTATCCAGGCCAACAAAGAGAAAATCAAAGCCACCTACGAGAAGTTGTACAACAAGAATCCGAGTGTGGCCAGCCACTTCATCTACCAGAGAGACGGACATATCCTGGCCCATATCGCGGCGGTACGGTTCTATGAATCTTCCTGGCTGCTGCACCACCATGCAGCGGTACGCGTTGCCAACAATCGCGGCGGACTGATCGTCCTCAACCAGATCGGCCGGTTTATCAACGAGTCCCACCGCCTCTACTCCATGAATATGGATTACGTCTTCTGCTACTATCGCCCGGACAACAAATTTCCTGCCCATGTTTTCGGCGGAGCGGCCCGCAACATTCGAAACCCCAAAATCTGTTCACTCGATCACTTTGCCTACTTTCACCATTGCAAACATCCGGAGGAGAACAACACATTCCCCAACAACTGGCAGCTGACCGAAGTGCGGGAAGACGATCTGAGGGACTTAGAGACATTTTATGAGGAGCACTCCGGCGGCCTGATGCTGCAAAATCTGCACTTGAGCCCCGACCGATTCAATTGCAACGGGGTGACCGCCACCTACCACCGGATCGGTCTAAAGCGCGAACGTCACCTGATCGCCCTTCGCTACCGAGACAAACTCAGCGCCATCATCATGGCCAATGTGGCAGATCTCGGACTCAACATGTCCGAACTGACCAATGCCATCACCATTATCGTCGTCAACAAGAGGCAATTGACGCCGGGCATCGTTGAGTCGGTCGTTGAAGAAGTGTCCCACTTTTATGAGAACAGTGAAGTGCCCGTTCTGCTCTACCCGCAACAAACGGCACAGCAGATGGGCATTCACAGTGAAAAGCAGTACGCCCTGTGGGTGTACGATACGAGGAACCTGGACCCCTATTTTAGATTTTTAAAGCGCCTGTTAAAGTACATACAGCACTAGCCCTTTGCAAATTGAGCGGAAACTGACCACTATGGACGAACATTCCATCTCGCCTGACCACCGCATTTACAACAGTCGCCTTATCGACAACTACATCCGGCTGCTTAAACGCCGGTACAGCTTCGTCGACATCGACGAAGTCCTCGAATATGCCGACATGAAGGCGTATGAAGTGAACGATCAGGGGCACTGGTTTACCCAGAAGCAGATCGACCGTTTCTACGCCATCGTCAAGCACAAGACCGGAAATGAGAATATCGCCCGCGAAGCCGGCAAATTTGCGGCATCACCCGAGGCCATGGGGGTGATGCGCCAATACGCCTTGGGGCTGATCGGCCCATCCAAGGTGTATGAACGCATTCGCATGGTAACGGCCCGAATGACCAAATCGGCCATCTACGAATCGCGCAAGATTTCTCACAACTGCATCGAAATCACGGTCACCCCGCGAAAAGGGGCTGAAGAGAAGCCATTTCAATGTGAAAACAGGATCGGGTTCTGGGAAGCCATTGCCGAAATGTTCAACACCCGTATCCCCCGCATCGACCATCCCCAGTGCATGTTCAAAGGGGACAAGATCTGCCGCTACCTTATCACATGGGAAATTCAGGGATCGGCCATCTGGAAGGCAGCTCGAAATATCGCACTGTTTCTGCTGCTCTTGATCACCATGATCTTCGGCCTGATCGATCCCTACACCGCCTTGACGACCATCATCCCGCTGGCCGCCTCGGTCTTTCTTGTCCTGACCGTTATCGCCGGGTATCAGGAGAAGCGTGAGATCAAGTCGATCCTCTCCAACTTCCAGAGCACCTCCAACGAACTGATCGAGCAGATCGAAACCAACTACAACAACTCAAGGCTGACCAGTGAAATCGGAGAGACCATCACCAGCCAAACCAACATCGAAGGCGTTCTCTCCAAAGTGGTGCAACTGTTCCAAAAACGCCTCAACTACGACCGCGGCCTGATCATGCTGGCCAATCCCGAAGGCACCCGCCTGATCTTCAGAGCAGGCTTCGGGTACAAGGGAGACAAACTGGAACTGTTGAAAAGAACCGCCTTTCACCTGGATCGAGCCGATTCAGCCGGCATGTTCGTGGCCAGTTTCAAAGAGCAAAAGCCATTCCTAGTCAATGACATCACAGAAATCGGACCGCTGCTCTCTTCCCGCAGCCAGGCCTTTGCCCGCGAAATGGGATCCCAATCCTTTATCTGCTGTCCGATTATCTGCGACGGAACGTCACTGGGAATTCTGGCGGTGGACAATCTCAGGTCCAAGAAACCGCTGGTGGAGTCGGACCTGAGCCTGCTGCTGGGCATCGCCCATGTGATCGGCATCAGCGTGCGCAACGTCGAACTTCTGGACGAACGCAACCGCCAGATGCAATCCATACTGCAAACCCTGGCCGCCAGTATCGATGCCCGCGATCCGCTCACGGCCGGCCACTCCGCCAAAGTGACCGAATACGCGCTGGGCATCTCCAGGGAACTCGAACTGCCCAACGACTACTGCGAGGCGGTGCGGGTCGCCGCCCTGCTGCACGACTATGGGAAGATCGGCGTCCCCGATGCGATATTGAAAAAGCCCGGCCGCCTGACCCGCGAAGAGTACGAGATCGTCAAAACCCATGCTGCCAAATCGCGCCAGATCCTGGAGCAGATCAACTTCAGCGGCACCCTGACCCAGGTGCCTGAAATCGCCGGCGCCCACCACGAAAAAATAGACGGCAGCGGCTATCCGCTCGGCCTGAAGGGGGAGGAGATCCCGCTGGGCGCCCGCATCATTGCCGTTGCCGACTTCTTTGAGGCCATCACGGCCAAAAGGCACTACCGCGATCCGCTACCGCTGGAAGTCGCGCTGCATCTTCTGGAAAAAGAGCGGGGCGTCCATTTCGAGGAACGCATCGTCGACGCGTTCCGAAATTACCACCACAACACCTATATGGCCGGTCCATCCGTTCGTCAAAGATCTTACAAGAAGGTATCGTAGATAAATAGTCGGGCAACTCAATACTTTATTGAACCGGCAATTAAAAAGGCCAACCTTCGTCACCCGGACTCGATCCGGGATCCAGACAGCACCTGTATAGCGTTGAAACTTCACTGCGTGCCCGGCTTTCGCCGGAATGACGCCTGTTGATATCTTTAGTTGCCGGGGTACAACCAAATATGGAGGCGTATCTGCCCGGTAGCAATATCCCCCTGTGCCTTGAGCGAATCATTTTACTGCTGCTTAGAGGCAGCGGAGGAAAAGCGGTCTGCACTGTTTGAGCGCAGCGAGTTTGCAGACCGCCCGGAGCGCCTCTTAGCAGCAGTTAAATGATTCAGCGTCGCACAGGGGGATATTGCTACCAGGCAGATACGCCGACGCATAGCCACCCAAGTCTCTGTATGATCTGCTTTCCCGGGATAGCATTTAGTTTAAGGCTCAAACCGCCCCTGCTGCAACCTTGACCGGCTCCTGGGACTTATACAGATCCCATAACTGTAGAAACGCATTCTCGAACGAACGCGCTTCCACATATTTGCGTGCCTCGATTCCCATCTTCATGCGCAGCGATTCATTGTCGACCAGCCCCCGAATCGCCGCCAACATGCTCTCCATATCATCCGCCTGGCAAACCAGCCCGGTCTTCTCCTCGATGATGTTCTCACACGGCCCCCCCTGATCGGTAACCACCACGGGGATACCGGAAGCCTGCGCCTCGAGGACCACATTGCCGAAGGTGTCGGTGGTGCTGGGGAAGACAAACAAATCGGCCGAAGCATAGACCGAGGCAAGGCGATCTCCACTCAAGTAGCCGGTAAAACAGCACGGCAGCCCTTTCAACTCGGCCTGCATCTCCTGCAGGTAGGGACCGTCGCCGACCACCACCATCTGCACCTTCTCTCCGTCGCCAACCATCCGCTTAAACGCCTCGCTGAGCAAGTGCAAATTTTTCTCTTTGGAGACCCGTCCCACATAGAGCAGCTTAGAACCTTCGGGAAGCTGATATCGCTTTTTGAAAATGCCATTGCGCTTGGACGGATTGAAGCGTTCGACGTCGATGCCACGCGGATAGAGCCGGATCTTATCGGGGTGGATCCCCTTTGAACTCAACTCCTCCTTGGTGCTCTGCGACGGGGCATAGATGACATCGAGTTGGTCGTAGAACCAGAGGCAATATTTCCAGGCCAAATCCTCGATGGCCTCATCTCCGGTGAGAATTTGGGCGTACTGGGGGATGGCCGTATGGTAGGTGCCGCTGGTCGGCAACTTGAGAATTTTAGCAATGGCCAAGCCGGCCAACCCCACCGGCCCGGGTGTGGCCAGATGGATATGGTCGATCTGCTCGTCGTAGCAGAAAGAGAGCATCTCCAGGAACGGCGGATAGAAGATCTTCTGCTCGGGATACTCCGGCAGCTCATACGTACCGATGGGCGTGAAATTGCACACCCCGGGATGGTCTTTCTCGCCGTCCGCAGCATGGCACGTCACCAGCTTGTAGATCTTGTGGTGCTTATGCGCGTAGTGCACCTGCTGCTGCAGGGTCTGAGCCACCCCGTTCACTTCGTAAAAGGTATCGGTGAAGTGGGCCAGCCGGAACGGCTCACGCTCACTCACGCTACCGGAAGCGTTGAACTCTTTTCGTATGCCCTCACTGAAAGTACGATCCTTGGCGAATTGGGCATAGGCCACAAAGTATGGCGCCAGAAGCGTATAGAGGCCACCGGCCGAACCGATGGTCGAGAAGATGTTGAACAGATTGGCACCGGAAAGATGATCCAGCAGATGGTTGCCGAAATGGAGCATCACCCCTTTGGAGGCACGATTGACAAAATCAAACCACCTCTTCTCCTGCAATACCCCATCTTTCGATTTTGCGGTGGCATCGTAGAAGTCCGGATCCTCGTTGATCAACTGCCGCGTCTCGTGGCGCAGCAGGGTCATCAACGAGTCTGAGACCGGAATCTTGGCCCGCTTCTCCTTACGGTGCTGCCAGAGAAGGTACAATCGGGACAAAATCCCCGGTTGTACATTCTCATCCACCTGCAGGTTGCGGTCTAGAAACCGCATGAGCACATCCTTGTCGGCATACTGCTCGAGATTGAATTTGCTGCGGTAGTACTGATAGGCAATGCCGTAGAGGTTGTGCCCCATGGTCAGCGGCGTGGCCGATTGGCTGATCACCTCGGTCGAAATGCCCTTCAACCGGGCGGAGAGCACTTGCGGACGATCCACCCCCTCAATACAGGTGTAGGTTCTGGCGATGTTCAAGGCGCTGTGGTCGTCGGAGCCACCCCACAACTGCTTCTCCCATGGCTGGGGGCAGAGGGGAACCTGGTCGTGGGTGTTGGCCAACCGCTCGATGAATTCAGGCGTCAGGTTGCCGATAACCTCCCGGATCGTTTGATTCTCACGTGGATTGCGGGCGCCGTTGAGTTCGAAATTCTGAAACAGCAGGAGCATCTTTTCGAAATGGCCTCTGGTCAGCCGGTCGTTGATGGCATACATCGGATGCGCGACGATCGAGAGAATCTGCTCCTGCCAGAGGAAACGGGCCAGGTCAAAAATATTCTCGCGGATCTTCTGGATCTCTTGATGTTGGGCCTCGGTGATGTTCAAGGCAAGCACATGCACCTTGCAGTGGTTGTCCGGGAAGTAGGTCGTGATCTCTTCGCTGATGAACGTATCGGCCAGATGGGCGATCTCCAGGGCACCGTCGATGGTATTGTGATCGCTGATCGTCACATGGGTCATGCCGAGGCTCTTGGCGATCTGGTAGAGCCGCAGCGGTTCGGTAAAACTCTCGGGGCATCCCAGTTTCTTCAGAATCCATTGACTCGGTCTTTTGGAGAACTTGGAGTGTACGTGTACATCAATGCGCATAATTTTTCTCCTCTTACGGTCCGTATTGGACTATTTTTAAGGGCTGGACGGTTAAAGCAGGATTAGCGCATTGATAGAATTTGATGTGGGTCTCAATTTCGAAAGCGTTTCAGGCGGTCCACATCCATGGGTTGTCGGCCATCGAACATCCCGCAGGCAAAATAGTAGCGCAGATCGCCGGCCCAGAAGCGCGCATACGCTCTGTCCGCGGCCATCTTGCGCATCAACTTGATTGGCGTGCGCAACCCCATCAAAAGCGGAGCGCAAAGCTCGGATGGATCGCGAAAGCACTCCCAATCACATCGCTGGCAGTCGCCATCGGGCGCGATGGCGTCGATATCCAACTCCCAGAACCGGCCGAGGTTTTCATTGCCGCGATATCCACACGGATAGGTGTTGCCGTCCTGGGCATCGACGAAGAAAAAGTCGATCCCGCCGCGACAACCAAAAGCGGGCACCGAACCGTTGGCGCCCGCATGGGTTCGATGGAGCATGTAAAGCGAACTGAGCGGAGAGAAGATGCGCATGCGATGACGGTGACGGGGGATCGTATCGAGAAGCGCCTTGTAGAGCATAGCCTTCTCGTCGGCAGCGAAGCGGACGATATCTTCAGTCGTGGTGGCAGCGTAAACCGCGCTGAGGCCCGTCTCCTGTTCGCAGGCACTGATACTCATGGGGTAGCAGGTGTTGACCGTGGAAAATCCCAACTCCCTGGCAAAACAGTAGAACCGGTCCAGCGCAGATACGTAGGCGTGATAAAAGGCGTTGAGATAGTCGGCGCGGCGCGCATAAGACCCGGCGCGCAGATCGGCTGTCTGGGCGCCGCCCACCTGGCGATTGAGCCCCAGATTGGCCGAGGGATAGATCCCGTGGGCATGAAAGATCGGCAAGGCCTTTTCGATACCGGCCACCACACCCGGCAACCCTCTCATCCGCTCATGGATTTCGGGCGATGCCGAATCGATGCTGATCCAGAAGTTGCGCAAGGGGGTCTCGGCCAGCCGCTGTGCCAACCGTTCGATCCTGCGCTTGAAACCTGGCCGGTCGGCACCGCAAAAGATAAAACCGTTGGTCCCGGTTCGAATATAAGGAATGCCCTTCTGCCCGGCATACGATATCCATTCCACCAATTGATCGAGCAACAGCAGCGGCTCGCCTCCGGTAAACGAGACCGCCTGCACGCCGCGGGCCTGACACCCGTCCAGGATGCGATAGATGGCATCGCCGGACAGTGTGAATCGGGGGATATCCGCTGTGCGCCGCATACCACACTGGGGACAGGTGGCGTTGCAGCGATTGGTGGTCTGTATCACCAGTTGGGGAGGGATGCGATTACGGGCAAATTGACCGATCCGCCTGGCCGTCGCCCCCAAGAAATTGTGTTTCATCTACCAGGCCTCTGTTAGAGGTGAAAATTCAATTATTAAACCGGCAATTAAATAGGCCAACCCTTGTCATCCCGGACTTGATCCGGGATCCAGGAACGGTCTGGATAGCGCCAAGGCTTCACTGCGTGCCCGGCCTGCGCCGGAATGACGATTGCTAAGGTAGTTAATTGCCGGGTTAATA
Source organism: uncultured Desulfatitalea sp. (assembly GCA_963668675.2). Classification (GTDB taxonomy): domain Bacteria; phylum Desulfobacterota; class Desulfobacteria; order Desulfobacterales; family Desulfosarcinaceae; genus Desulfatitalea. The sequence continues at coordinate 773,887 of CAXXMB010000002.1, forward strand.
ATAGCAACGATTTTAGGCATTCATGGGCCCTCAACGTTAGGGCCCGATGAGGAGAAGGTTTGCATTATGTTAGAAAGCCCTGGGCTGCTAACACATTTCTAACATTCGTCTGGTACTCACCCCATAACCTGATGAGAAACACGAAAGCAGCATCAAATCAGGAAGTTCAACCTATCCACATTGGACAGACATGCGTGGGACACATCAATTCGATTGGGGGGAGATTCGCTATGTTGTCGTCATCATTAAGCATCTCTGAGTTTTTTAAAAAAGCTGAGGGCCACTCTTACCTGGAGATCATCCAGATGGCCGACGAAGAGGCCACTGCAGTCGAGCGTCTCTACTACAAATCGTGCCGCGATGAGGAGTGCGTCAAAATCGTCCAATATATCGGATGCCTCAAGGATTTCATCCTGTACATGCGCCACGGCATTCGAACCAGAATCACACGCGATCTCAATCTAAGACCCTTCAAAGAGGTTCGCCTGGAACAGTAGCGAAAACCCAAAAAACTCCCCTTCGGGCCATAGAAGCCGGAGGCTTGAGCACACCTGTCGCCGCTTTCCTTTTTCACTTATTCAATCTCGATGCGCTCGTAAAAAGTCACAAAAGTGCTTTTCCCGTCATTGAGGCGAAAGCCGGGCACGCAGTGAAGCCTTGGCGCTATCCAGTCTTTTCAATGGTTTCTGGATGCCGGATCACGTCCGGCATGACGTGTGAGCGACGAAAAACGAGTTCATCAATCTTGTTATCTTAAAGAGTTTGTGCTGCCGCTTGCGTTGATAAGATTGACATCACACTCAGAACTCCCACTCAAAATCGAAATTAGGTTTGTTAATGATCAAACTCAAGAGCGCTCCATTGATCCGGCCGATGGCCCGTGTTAGATTTCTGTGAGCTTATGATTAAGATACGGTTAACAACACGCCGCACCGGCAAAGAGACGAACAGGCAGCCCGAACCATCGTACGCCTGTCTGGTGAGTCCGCCGACAGCTCTATCCGGCTCATGGAAAAAGAACCAAGGGAAGGGCCATGCCGTTCAAACGGATGCGAACGTATCACACAATCGCGATAAGCCTCGTGCTGATCGGGATCGGTTTGCCCATCCTGCTGGCAATGGCCGGCACCACCCAACATTCGCCGCCCAGCGCCCATGAGGTCCATATCGCCTTCGGGTTTCACGTCAATCTCTACCACTCCTTTCGAAACGACACCAACGATGAAGACGGATTCGGAAAAGACATCCGCATCATCCGCCACATCATCCGGACCCTGGACCACTACAACGCCATAGGCATCCCCGTAAAGGGGGTGTGGGACTTCGACAACCTCTTCTCTCTCCAGGAGATCTTGCCGCAGTACGCACCGGACATCATATCGGATATCCGCAGACGCGTGCAGTCCAACGGCGATGAAGTGATTCTGATGTCCTACAACAACGGACTGATCTCCGCCATGACCGAACAGGAGGTGGACGATGCCGTCCGCTGGGCCATCTCCAACCCCTGGCAGAGCGGGGTACAGGATCTCTTCGGTACCTACACCCCCATCGTCCGCCCCCAGGAGATGATGACCACGCCGGGTAACTTCTCCATCTACCGCAAGCACGGCATCCAGGCCGTGGCACTCTACTACAGCGCGACCCCCTTCGACACCTTCAGGGTCTTCTCCCGCCAGCTCACCCGCGCCGAAGCGCACAACCCCATCCGGTATCGCCATCCGCAAACCAAAGAGGAGATGGTGATCATCCCGACCTATCACATCGGAGACCTGGTCGAACATGTCAGTTTGAAAAACTGGGTTGGGGAACTGCGCAGGCTGCAATCCAGCGCTGAACTCGATGGCGACGCACTGATCTTCATCAACTACGACGCCGATTCCGAGCTGTGGAGCGGCATCGAGATGCCCTGGCCCCTGAAGTGGCTTCCCAACACGGAAGGGCTGGCCGGATTGATCGAAGAGGTCGCCGGGCTGCCCCGGGTGCGCTTCACAACCCCGGGGGACTACCTCAAGGATCATCCGCCGGTCGGCACCATTTACTTCAGCCAGGACACCGCCGATGGAAGCTATAACGGATACAACTCCTGGGCGGAAAAGGCCGACGCCTCCCAATATTGGACCGAAATCGAACGCAGCCGCCGGGTACACTCGACGGCCCTTAAAATGATGCCGCTTATAGAGGATCCGAATACCCGCGAAGAGATCGAACATCTGATCGCCATAGCCGATATGAAACGATTCAGGGCGCTCTCAACCACCAACTTCGGCATGGCAACCCCCTTTCTGGCCCGCCAACGCCAACAGGTGATGGCCGGCCTGATGGACGATCTCAACCGATTCTCGGACCGCATGGCACAGCTCGTCTCCTCTCACGTGAGCCGGTCTCTCATGCAACAATCACCATCCGGAGCCGGAGACCTATTAACAAATTGGGTAAAATCCAGATTGGGGAATAGAGGCTTGGTTTGGCACGACACATTGTATGTGGTGCAATCCAATCCCGAAGCAGCGCAAACCGGCAATCGCTTTCTAAGCATCCCGCTGCCCGACAGCCTTGAAAAGGATACTCAAATTGCGCTGGTCACACCGAACGGAGAGGTGCTGCCAACCATCCATATGGGAGTCAACCCCGGTCTCACCGGCTCGCATCGCCACACTTTCTATATAGACACCCAAGAGGGGATCACCGATGGCATCTACCACCTCTGCTCATATCGGCGCGCCGGCGTTCCAAAACGGTTGGCTGATATGGAGATGCGTGCAGACGCGGCCCAACTCTCCAATCAAAGAGTTACCGTACGCTTTTCACCCGACGGAGTAATTGAAGGGATCTACCTCGATAATACCCGGCAAGCAGACAGGGGCAGTCTGATCCCCTACCTGAAGTATGCACAAAAAACCCTGCCCGCAGAAGCAGCGCTGCAGCAACGCACAGTCTCCCGGGACGGTCTTTCGGCATCGGTCACTTTAGCCGGCACCCTGCCCGCTCCGGCATCCAATGCCCACAAGGCCGGATGGATGGATTACCGCCTGACCCTGGTATCCGATCTCCCCTATTTGCTGGTGGAGGGGCGCGTCGACTACCCAACCACCGAACGCAGCGACCTCCTGAAGAATGGGGCCCCCGGCCTCATGCGCAGGGCCGATATGCAATGGCAGGAGGTGGCTCCGGCAGAGATCAGATTCACACCGCGATCCACACGGGACAATCCGATCAGAATTCTCAAACGGAACTACCTCGATATCGAAAGCGAATACCGACTCGACTACTTCAGGCACGACAGGCAAAATCTCGAACTGGACAACATCAACAACCACATCACCTCATCGTACGTGGGGCTCGTATCCGGCGGACACGGCATGGCCGTTGCCCAAAACAGTCGCATCCAGTCCAACTTCGCATTTGCTCCGCTAAAAATGCACTATCATACACAGGCTGACAACTTCTCGGTCAGCATCAATCCGTTCGGAACCTACCACGGCCGCCAATACCAACCCCAGACGTGGGGCAACCGGCAAGGCTACGAAGCGACCCTGCTGGCCGGCGAACAGTTCGCCAGCGCAGGTCCAACCTACAACGGCAAGACCCGAAAGTTTGCCCTCCTGTTCGCATTTTTCAAAGGGCAGCAGATTCCCGAACGCATCAAGCAGGACCTGATCGGTTATGCCCATATGCCGACCGTAATCTCATCCTTCGACCATACACACTACAGCCCACCGCCACGCCCCCTTCACGCACCCCAAGGGCTCGTAGCGACCTATAGCAAAGGAAAAATACGCTTCAACTGGGACCCCGACGACCAGCCGGACACCCACTACCGCATCCACTGCGGCACCCGACCCAGTCACTATGAACAGATCTATCCGGCCATCGGCAGCACGGTAACCGTAGAACAATTCAGCTCCGGCGAGCCATTTGTCGAAGGGAAAACCTACTACGCCTATATCCAGGCAGTGGAAGGAAACGGAATTCAATCGCCCCCCTCTTCCGAAATCCGGTTCACTCCCGGTTCGGAAAAGAGAGCCGATCGTCAGGATGCCCCTTTGTCACTCGAACTCAGAGTCCTCTGGGCCAACCTGAGAGCGCTTATCATCAACAGTGTATTGTAACCACCATTTATTAACCCGGCAATAATTACCTTAGCAATCGTCATTCCGGCGCAGGCCGGGCACGAAGTGAAGCGTCAGCGCTATCCAGACCGTTCCCGGATCCCGGATCAAGTCCGGGATGACAAGGGTTGGCCTATTTAATTGCCGGTTTAATAATTCACAATGGCAACATCGCGACCTGCTCACCTCACAAAAGAGGTGAATCAATTGGATGGCAAGGGTATCCCCATGCATTCAGCGGAAAATGCTACTGCTGCTTAGAGGCAGCGGAGGAAAAGCGGTCCGCACTGTCTGAGCGCAGCGAGTTTGCGGACCGCCCGGAGCGCCTCTTAGCAGCAGTTGCATTTTTCAGCGACGCATGGGGATACCCTTGCCATCCAATTGATTCACCGGCGCCCCCACCCAAACCCTTCATGCATCCCTACTTCTCCATCTTGAGATACCCCTTGCAATCCGGATATGAAGCGCATCGAAAACGAATCTGAGGCCCCTTTCGCATGTAGATATGCATCTTCCCATTGCACAGCGGGCACAGCGGCCTGTCCTCTGCGATGGAGGGCTTTTTATTGAGAACGAATTGCCGGTTGCATATCAGGCAGAGGTAACGCTTCTTTCCCCCCTTGATATGGCCGTAGCCGTAAATGGCATCTGAAGAGCAGTGCGGACAGAGCACATTCTGGATCATGCGCTACCTCTTTCCCATTCACAAATCGAAACGATCATCCAGGAACGACGCTACCCCCGAAGGCTCGCATCGGTCACCAGCGCCCGCATAGGCGATGATGATCTTATACGAACCGACCGCATCGCCCGCCCCCTCAAACCGCAGCAAAAGCCCATCACCGGGTCGATACCAGTAATCGCTTTTCCAGAACGGCCCCTTCCAGCCGGTCAGCCGCAACTCCACCCTCGCCGCCGCCACCGGCTCTCCCCTCACCGTAATCGTCTCCAGCCCCATCTTGGTGGCTTGCAGCTTGTAGGGCTTCAGGGTGTTGGATCGCAGCGTCCAGAACCGAATCGACTCCCGATCCGATACCACAAACCCTCTCAAAGAGAACGACGACGCCTGAAACCATGGATCGGCATCCACATCCACCTGCTTGTCGACCGCCTTGCCCCTGAACTCCCCCCGGATCGAAATGGTGCTGTCGTGTCGCTCCGCGCGGATCGATGTCTCGTTCGCAGGATCTTCGATAGACCAGGAGAGTGTATCGTAGGCATCATCCGTACGGGTGGTATGGACCCCCTCCGACCCCCGGCAGGTCAGGCGAAAGCCCTCTCCGCGATTGAGGCACCACAGGACATTGTGGGATATTCCGCCCCTGCTCTCAACGTAGTATCGAACCTCCCGGTCAGCTTGCTCGGCGTATGCAACCAGGTACCAGGAGATCAAACTGATTAGGCTTGCGATGGCAGCCCAACCCATGGAGAGACACCGTTTTTTCATTGCCACTGTTTCCAACCCCGGGGTTGATCGTACGACCCCTCTTCATTGGCTTCAACCGGCTCTTCGGAAAATATCTTGATCGACGCCTGCACACTCCGGATCATTACCGGTATAGGGAACAAATAGTTGCATCCTCGAATTCTGGGCGATGGTGTCGTCGATCTCCTAAGGCAGCGGGTTGGCCGCGTCAATGGAGATGGCGTCGACGCGCCAGATGAACCAGAGAGCCTCGCATAGGACCGTCTCGAACAGCCTCACCGGCGCATACCAGATCAAAACCGCACTGTATCGCTCAAATCCGAATAGTTCTCTGACAATCGCGATATTTTGCACCATTGTGTTAGCGTCATACGATAATTTTGTTAGGCTTTTGTTTGCTATGGCAAAATTCCATAAAAATTACAGAAAATCATCGCTATTCGCCATGTATCGATTGTTCACAAATTGTTGATAACAGAACTAGGGCACCGTAATTTCACTCATTTCAGCCTATCGAAATTTCCATCATGTTTCATAGGCTTAGGCAGGCATGGGGAAAAATCCTCATAAAAACCTACAAGTTGCTCCCCTTCGCACCACAAGGGAATGAATCCCTAAAAAGCGCATGCATCGGCTTTGACATTCGGTGCTTTTCCGAAGAAAAAGAAGAGGCGAGAATAGAATCAATGTACTAAACCAAAACGCCATTCCAGTTCAATAATGCAACTTTGGGGATTGCACCAGATAAAGCCCCTTCTCATATCTTTCTATAGACGCTTTAACGCATGCGTGAGGACCACCATGGAGCAAAGCCCTCTATACTACCAACCAAGCAAAAAAATGGCCGATATAGGCATTTCTCGCAATTGTCACTGCCCCCACTACGATCAATGTCTCAATAAGGCAGCCTACGAAGATCTGTTTCTCGATTGCAGGGAGTGCCATCTGAGGGATATCAGCGTCGAGGTCTTCTCCCTCGATCCCTACAAATGATCCCAATCGGACAGACTCCCGAGCCTCTATATTGAACGCCGGCCGCTTCGGCCAGGCTCGGGAAAGACAAGAAAACGCCTCCCCAGGCAATTGAATATCACACCCGACGAGAAAGGCGGCAAGTTTGACCAATGCCGCAGTTCCGCCGATGAACAGGTAAAGTATAAACTGGATCGGCAACGATAGATAGAAAGCGTAAACCGATCATCACATCGACCCTGCCCTGGTTTCAAAACACCTGAAAACCTGACAGATGCCTCTTCATTTGTCGCCGGAAAGCTTAAAATTAGAAGTTCGTCCACAATTCATATTCAATTTTTTTAATGCTTTATAGCTTTTCCCGCTGAATAGTTACAAGAATATTGCCGCTTATGTGAGGAAACGGATTGAAATCTGTTCACCACTCCTCCACTCGCGCAGTTTTACAGGGACTTTCCACCCCTGCCTGCTATTGCACTCCTGTGCCCGATGCCGGCAGGTCCTCCAACACAAATAAGTGGATCGCTGCCAACCATAAGACTCCATCGTTGACACGGGCATGGCCTTCCGATATTTCAATACTCTTTGCTGTTCATCCGCCGGTCGCCCCCAAAGGCCTCTTCGTGCCAATGCTCTAAAGTCAGGGAAATGGGAAGGCTCTCGGCGCTAACCAACGGAAGGATTGCCGGGGCACGCAACCCGGGCAACACAATGATGATGAATCAACTCATCCAATCTGCAATGGAAAAGGGCCAAAAAGCGCTCTCCGAATATGACGCCAAGCAATTGCTGGCAGCATATGGCGTTCCCGTCACGCGTGAGCGATTGGTCCAGGAGAGGGGCCAGGCTGTGGAAGCGGCCGACGACATCGGATATCCGCTGGTGGTCAAGGCATGTTCCCCCGAATTGATGCACAAAAGCGAATCGGGGGCGGTAGCTGTGGGTATCGAAAATGCCCCAGCGCTGCTGGAGGCTTGCGACCGCGTCGTTGGCGCTATTGACACCCCTCTGCAAGGCATCCTGATCCAGGAGATGGTCGCTGGCCAGCGCGAGTTGGTGGTGGGCCTGAACCGGGACCCGCAGTTCGGCCCCTGCGTGATGTTGGGGTTGGGCGGTGTCCTGACCGAGGCAATCAAGGACGTCGTTTTCCGCGTGGCGCCCTTCGACCATGGCGACGCGTTGGACATGATGGCCGAGCTGCGGTCCAGGGCGATCCTGGACACCTTTCGCGGACAGGCGGCCGTCGATCGCGACGCCCTGAGCCAAACCCTTCGGGCAGTGGGCCAGATGGCGCTTGATCACGATGCCATCGCCGAGATCGATATCAATCCCATCATCATCGACGCCCAGGGACGTATCAAAGCCGTGGACGCGCTGGTGGTCCTTGGTTGATTGCGGTGGCCCGGGCCGGCCGCTTTCGACACCTCAATCCTTTCATCGCAGGGGACAAACCATGAACCAGGTAACAGATCCGTATCGCGACATCCCACTCTATCCAATGATCAACCCGCGCAGCATTGCCTTTTTCGGCGCCTCCAACCGTTTTACCGCCATGGGCACCAATCAGCTCAACTCGATCCTGTCGCTCGACTTCAAGGGCAAGCTCTATCCCGTGCACCCCAAAGAGAAGAGCGTTCTGGGCCTGACCGCCTATGCCCACGTGGCCGACCTGCCCGAAGTGCCCGACCTGGCCGTTCTGGTGCTGCCGACCCGTATCGTGACCGAAACCCTGGAGGCGTGCGGCCAGAAGGGCATCAAGCACGCCATAGTGGTCTCCGGCGGATTCAACGAAGTGGGCGGCGAAGGGCCGGCCATGGAGCGTGAACTGGTCGCCGTGGCCCAACGCTACGGCATCCGCTTTCTGGGGCCCAACTGCCTGGGCGTGGTCAATCCGCACCACCTCTTCAACGTGACCTTCGCCAACTTCGAGGGCCGTCCGGGATTCATCGGCATGGCCTCCCAAAGCGGCAGCCTGTTGACCCAGATGTTCAGCTATCTTGAACAGTTTCACATCGGATTCTCTACCGGCATCAGTGTGGGAAACGAGGCCTCTGTGGACATTGTCGACTGCATGGAGTACCTGGCCGCCTGCCCCCACACCCGGGTCATCGGTCTCTATATCGAGAGCATCCGCCGGGGAAGGGCCTTCATCGACGCCGCCCGGCGAATCGCCCCCCACAAGCCGATCGTGGCTTACTATGCCGGCGGTTCGGAAGCCGGTCGCCGGGCAGCCTTTTCCCATACGGGCGCCATGGCGGGCCCCGACCAGCTGTATGACGGCGTCTTTCGCCAAAGCGGCGTGGTGCGGGCAGCGTCGCTCACCGAGCTGTTCGACTTCTGCTGGGTGCTGGGCGCCTGTACCGTCCCCCAACGTAACCGGGTGGTGGTGCTGACCCACTCCGGGGGCCCCGGCGCGGCTGCCGCCGATGCCTGCAGCCGCAATGGGATCGAGCTGCCGACCCTGTCGGACCAAACCCTCGAACGGCTCACCCCGTTGGTTCCAAAAACGGGAAGCACCAACAACCCCATCGACCTCACTTTCTCCCAGGACCCGTTTGCCTACTTCAAAAATCTACCCGAAGTGATCCTCCAGGGACCCGAAAGTGATGGCTTGCTGTTCTACTGTTTTACGCCCCAACAGGATATGGAGCGCATCATGGAGAGCCAGGGCGTTCCGAAAAAGGAGATCAAGGCCCTCACCTGGGAGACGGCCCGCCAGATTTCCAGCCAGATGAAAGCCCTCTCCGAAGCCCACGCCAAAGCGCTGATCGGCTTCACCTATCAAAACCCCGACATGCCGATTATCGAAAGCCTGTTGGCCAAAGGCATCCCGATCATCCCCTCTCCCGAGCGGGGGGCCAGGGCCATGGCCGCCCTGGTGCAATACGGCCAGCTGGTTCGCAGGCTCACCGCGAATTCCTAAACCGGCTCAACTGGTAGTTTATACTGCAATTTCAATCCCATTCACTCGAACCGATGCTACGGGCGGGCATAAAGCCCGCCTTGCACCGCCTCATCTCGACGCCCCCTATGATTAAACCGGCAAATTATTAAACCGGGAAAAATTCGTCATCCCGGATTTGATCCGGGATCCAGTCAGCACCTGGATAGCCTCAAGGCTTCACTTTGTGCCCGGCTTTCACGGGTATGACGTCTGTTGATATATTCAGTTGCCGGGCAATAATTAAATCTAATTTATTTTTTATGGCGGCCGATAACCATAGAAGTGAAGCTTGGTTTTCAATCCTATACAATTTGAGGGAATCGTCATGCGTATCCAACTCAATATGAAATTGGGCTCCAAAATCACACTAAACACGCTTGCGATGCTGATCGTGGTCAGCATCATCTCGACCATCGTCGTTTCAGTCATCATTCAGCGCCAGAATCGAACCTTGGTTCACGAGGCGATGAGCAACTCTGCCGATACGCTCAAACACACCGTTATTGAAAAGCAAAGCGCGATGTCGTCTGCCCTCAGACAGATGGTGGCTGTCAATCAGATGGGAGAGACCCTCGTGTTCCTGGACGAATACAAAGACGCCTCCTATGCATCCGGAATGACACAAGATTCCTATAACGAATTGATCGAGGCGCTCTATCGAACCGCCTCTACCGGCCGAATGTGGAAAGCCGCCATCTACAACACCGCAGGCCAGCTCCTCTCTTTTGTGGCACGGGAGAACACGGAGGGCTACCGTGTCGGGTTTCTCGAAAACGGCAACCTGCACCATCTTTCCGTCCCCAACGGCGAGAGCATCGACACCACCGGACTGAAGGTGCTCGCGGACAAGGAGGACGGTTTGATCGCAGCCACCTACGAGGGGCAAGTGAACGATCAGGAGGGGAGCAGTTTTCAACCCATCGAGAATCATCTCTGCATCAAAGTAGAGCAGCCGATTATTGCCGAGACGTTTAACGCTGAAACCAAAAAGGTCGAACCTAAGCTGGTCGGCTTGGCCGTGGCCTATTTCAGACTGGATATGGATTTTGCCACATGGATTAAAAAGCTGACCGGCTTGAGAGTCGCCTTCTTTGCAAATGAAAAGTTCAGTGCCGGTGACGTGACCGGATATCCCTCGATCGATACCGGTGCCTTTGTGGCGCAAACATCTCAAACGTGGCAATTCGACCAGGGCAAGGGTGTTTTCAACACGGTCGAACTGGCCGAGGAGGGCTATTTTGAGAGTGCCCTGCCGGTATATAATGCAAACGGGTTTTGCGGCGCACTGACGCTGCTCCTTCCGGACGTAACCGTCAAAGCAAACAATCGTCAGATGATCATCATCCTTTGTATCGTTGCCCTCATTTGCATGGCCCTGGTGGCGCCACTGACCTGGCTTATGTCCCGCAGCATTGTCCGGCCGGTAACCGACATGATGGTCAGGATTAAAGACATTGCCGAAGGCGAAGGGGATCTGACCCAACGGCTGACGATCCATTCGAAAGATGAGCTTGGCCAGCTGGGCAAGTGGTTCAATCTGTTTCTAGAGCGTTTGCAGGCTATTATCTCCCAGGTCAAAGAGAACTCAGCCGAACTCAATGGCTCGTCCACCCAGATGTCGACAATTTCCGAAGCGTTGGCCAGCGGTGCCGAGCAGGCTGCCAGCGAAGCCATGACCGCTTCCGGCTCGTCAGAACAAATGAACGAGAACATGACCTCCATCGCCGCCGCCATGGAGCAGGCATCGGTCAACGTCAACATGGTGGCCACCGCCGCCGGTGAAATGACCAACACGATCAACGAGATTACCCAAAATGCGGCCAAGGCACGCGTCATCACCGGCGAGGCCGTCACCCAGGCCGACAAGGCCTCGACCCAGGTCGGAGAGCTGGGCGGCTCGGCCCGCGAAATAGGACAGGTGATCGAAACAATTACGGATATATCCGAGCAAGTCAATCTGCTGGCCCTCAACGCCACCATTGAAGCAGCGCGGGCCGGAGAGGCAGGCAAAGGATTTGCCGTTGTGGCCAACGAAATCAAGGAGCTGGCCAAACAGACGGCTGACGCGACCCAGGAGATCAAGCACCGGGTCGATGCGATTCAAAACTCAACCAACGGGACCGTCGACGAAATTTCGAAAATCACCAGTGTCGTTAAAGATATCAACGAAAACGTGCTGGTCATCGCCTCGGCAGTGGAGGAGCAGTCGGCCACCACCCAGAATATCTCGGAAAACGTCACCCAGGCCGCTCAAGGAATCACCGATGTCAACACCCATGTGGCCCGCAGTTCCGAGGTCTCCGGTGATATCGCCAAGCAGATCGGCCTGGTGACCACATCGGCCAACGATATCTCCCAGAGCAGCTCCCAGGTGAACATCAACTCCAAAGAGCTCTCCGATCTGGCGGAACGGCTCGACAAATTGGTCGGGCAGTTCAAGGTGTGATGAGCGTTTTGTAAAAATATTATCGATCGCGCAATTGCCTGCGTAAAAACTTACCGGTCAGCGTTTTGGGCACCTCGTCGATGATCTCCACGATTCGTGGGTATTTATACGCCGCCATGCGCTCTTTGCAGAAACGAATCAGTGTCTCGGATGACACCTCTCCGAGTTCCCTGGCCTCATCGGTCAAAGAGACGAATGCTTTGACGGTCTCTCCACGGTAGTCATCCGGAACGCCAACAACGGCAGCCTCTTTTACAGCCGGGTGCTGGTAAAGAAGATCTTCAACCTCACGGGGCCACACTTTGAATCCGGAAACATTGATCAGATCTTTTTTGCGGTCGACGATGTAGCACCAGCCGAATCTGTCCAACTTGGCCACATCGCCCGTGAAAAAACAGCCACCCCGGATGGCCCTGGCAGTCTCTTCAGGCTTTTGCCAATAGCCGTCTGTAATACCCGGCCCTTTGATGACAAGCTCCCCCTCCTGCCCCGGCGGCAACTCGACAGTGGGATCATCGAGATCCACGATCCATGCATCATGGCCGGGAATCACCAACCCCACAGACAGTGCACCGGACTGCTCGTCCACCGGACCGTCCATTCCCAGCGGTGTGATGGTCGCCGGCGAACAACTCTCGGTCAAACCGTAGACATTGTAGATGGTCAGGTGCATGGCCTCGCGAAACCGCCGAACTGTGCCCGGCGACACCGGCGCCCCGCCGCTGTATGCCTTTTGAAAACGGGCCAGGTCGAACGATTTCAATCGGGGATGGTTCAACAGAGCGATATAGACCGTAATGGCCGCTACCGTAAAAGTGGCACCGTACTTCTCAATAAGCCGCAGGGTCTCGTCAGCATCAAAGCGGGCCGCCAGTATAATGGGGATGCCCAGATGAAAGGCGATAGCGACATGGGCCACGATACCGGTGATGTGAAACAGGGGCGCGATCCCGAGGACCACATCACTGTGATCCAGTCGACAGGCCTTTTCATAAACGGCAGCATTGTGCATTACATTTCGGTGGCGAATCAAAGCGCCTTTGGCCGGACCGGTTGTTCCTGAAGTATAGACGAGATAGGCAAGATCATCGGGATTGGGTGCCAACGGTTCACGGGGGGTATCTCCATCCGGTCCCATCAAAGCCATAAAGTCCAGCGTCTGATCCAACTTCAGCTTCCGGACCCCTTCAAACTGCGCAGGTTGACCGTTGCCTTCCGGTAGCAAATCAACCGGAGAGGTCGTAATGACGCGAATATGGCCATTCCCCGTTACAGCCGGTGCGACCTTGTCTGCGTACAGGTCGTCCTGGCAGATGACCACCGCGGCGCCGCAATCATCCAGGTAGTGTTTCAGGTCCTTGCTTGTGAACATGGGGTTGAGCGGCACCACCACCGCGCGCCGCATCCAGATGGCGAGGCACGCGATCACGGACTGGGGGATATTCTGCATGATCACCATGACGCGGTCCCCGGGCGCGATCGCCATACGCTCCAGAGCGCCGGAAAAGCGCAGCGACCACCTTCTGATCTGGTCAAAGCTGAAGCTTTGGTCGAAGAAGTGGATACAGGCCAACTGCGGGTATTGATCGGCTGACTTTAGAAATGCTTCCAAAATGCTTTTCGCCGGAATCCGGACCTCTTCCGGTAACCATTCGGGATATGTTCTTCGCCAATACCTGCTGCATTTATCGGGTGGCATATCATCACCTCTTCCAGGGTGTCCATCCATCAACGGCCGACCGGGTTACCAGATGGTCCAGCCGCCATCCACATATATGGTTTGTCCCGTAATAAAATCCGATGCCGGAGATGCCAGAAAAATAACAATGCCCTCCAGCTCGGACAGATGGCCCCAACGCCCCATGGGCGTTCGCTCGTTGATGAATTTGAAGCGCTCCGGATCGTTGCGAATCTGTGCGACCAGCTCGGTCTCGAAGTAGGTGGGGCCGATGGCATTGACCCGGACCCCTTTGGGGGCCCATTCGATGGCCATCACCTTGGTCATCTGGTCCACCCCCCCCTTGGAAGCAGCATAGGCCACCTGATTGGGCAGGCCTACGGCACCCAGAATCGAGCTCATATTGATCACCTTCCCGTATCCCTGATCGATCATCAAGGGTGCCACGGCCTGGGCGACCAGGAAATACCCCTTCAGGTTGGTGTCGATGACCCGGTTCCACTCCTCTTCCGCATACTCCAGGACCGGTACGCGATGATTGACACCGGCATTGTTGACCAGGATATCGATCCGGCCAAAGGCGTCCTGGACGTCGTGCACGGTCTGGGTCACGCGCTGCTTGTCCGTCACATCAATAGAGAACCCTTCTGAGCGGCGCCCCCGTTTTCGAATTCGTTTTGACACCCGATCGAGGCCGGTTTTGTCCCGACCGCAAATGACAACATCTGCCCCGGCACCGGCCAGCGCGACGGCGCAAACCTCTCCAAGTCCCCGGGTGCCGCCGGTCACCATGGCCACCTTGCCTGCAAGGTCGAATATCTCCAGTCCCATCATGATCTCCTGGCCCGCGCATGCCATCTGAGGCATATGCGCATTACAAAGCGAGATATTTTTTGATGATCACTTCATCTTCCCAGATCGAGGCGATCCGGTCCGCATGAACGATTCTCCCTTTTTCCAGAATATAACCCCGTTCACATACCCGCCGGCAGAACTTGAGATTCTGATCGGCCATAAGGATGGTCATGCCTCTCTCCCGGATCTCTTCGATCACGTTGGCAAGGTTCTCTATAATCAGCGGGGCCAGTCCTTCCGAGGGTTCATCCAACAGAATCATATCAGGGTTTGCCATCAGGGCGCGCCCCATGCCAAGCATCTTCTTTTCGCCGCCGGACAGCAGGATTCCCATCTGTTTGCGCCGGTCGCCCAAAATCGGAAAAAGCTGCTCCACCCGCGATTGGTTCCAGTAACCGCCACGGTTGGAGAGTCGCCGTGCGATCTCCAAATTCTCCTCACATGTCAAATCCGGAAAGATGCGCAGATCGTCCGGCATGTAGGCGATCCCGGCCTTGGCCATAAAGTGCGCCGGTTTGCCAGCCACCTCAGCGCTTTTAAACCGGATGGAACCGCTTTGAGGGGCGGTGAGTCCCATCACCGACCGGAGGGATGTTGTTTTACCAACGCCATTACGCCCGAGCAGCGCCACAACTTCACCCTCTTTCACATCAAAAGAGATGTCCTGCAAAATATGCGACTTACTGTAGTAAGTGTTCATCGCGTCCACCTGAAGCATCATGCGGCCACCTCTTCTCCCAGATAGACCTCTCTCACCCTGGGATTGTTCTTAACCTCTTCCGTCGTACCATCGCCGATCACCTCTCCATGATGCAAGACGATGACACGCTCCGAGAGGGAAAAGACAATATCCATATCGTGTTCGACCAGCACAAAGGTCGTTTGCCCGGACTCGGAAAGGTGCTTGATATTGTCTAAAATACGCACCCGCTCCACCGGATTCATCCCTGCTGTCGGCTCGTCGAGAAAGAGCAGTTTGGGTTTGGCCGCAAGGGCCACCCCCACCTCCAATACACGCTGATCCCCGTGGGATAGTGCATTGGCAACGGTCTTGGCTTCATGCTGCAGTCCGATTCTCTCCAGCAACTGATCAACCTCTGCATGCACAGCCACCTCTTTGCCGATCGAACGAAATATACGACGGGTTCGGTTGCTGATGGCCAAGGCCGGCAGTTGGATGTTGTCAAACACCGTCATCTCCGGGAAGATATTGACCAGTTGAAACGACCGGCACAGCCCCAATTTAACGCGTCGATGAACCGGCAATTGGGTAATATCTTTGCCGTCAAACAACACACGGCCGCTGTCGGGAAGCAATGAACCGGAAAGCATGTTGATCAGCGTCGACTTACCGGCCCCGTTGGGACCGATGATCGATATCAACATCCCCTTTTCAAACGACAGGTTCACATTGCTGGCAGCCTGAACACGGCCAAACGACTTGTTCAAATTTTCAATTTTTAAAATTTCAGCTGCCATCGTCTCTTCTCCAAACTCGGCTTTTCTGAAAATTCAAGATCAACACCAGTAACCCATTAAACCGACAAATAAGCAGCCCAACCTTCGTCATCCCGGACTTGATCCGGGATCCAGTAATCATCTGGATTCCAGCGAAGACCGGGCACGAAGCTGAAGCTTTAGCGCTATCCAGTCTTTTCAATAATTCTGTAAGTTTTTCATCTCTTCCAACTCGAAAGAATACCTACGATTCCCCCACGAAATCCCATGATAATCACAAGCAAAATAAGCCCGAACCACAACATCCAGTTATGGGTAAAACGCTCGATGATCTCGCGCAGAACCACAAATACGACACTACCGACGATAGGACCGGCAAAGGTCTGGATCCCTCCAATCAACGATACCAGAATCGGCTCTGCCGAATGGCTCCAGTGGGCGGAGAATGGATCGGTATTGCTCTCCAGTAGTGCTCCCAAAGTGCCCGCCAACCCGGCAAATGTCCCTGAAATCACAAAGGCGCCCAAACGGTAATTCTTCAGCGATACCCCTGCAAAAGCGATCCGCTTTTCATTCTCCCTGATACCCGCTAATACCAAACCGAACGGAGAGTTGCGGATACGATAGATCAAAAAGGCTGACACAACCAGCAACGCCAGGATGAGGAAGTAGAAATATTGCGGTTTGAGGATAGGAATGCTCATGATTCCCAGCGCTATCGGTGTTCGCATGATGCCGATCAATCCATCATCTCCGCCGGTGATATCGCGCAAATTCCATATGAGGGAGAAAACCATCATACCGAAAGCGAGGGTCAACATGGCGAAGTAGATCTCTGTATGGCGCACACAGAAAAAGCCGATGATCAAGGAGAGAATACAGGCCGAAACCACCCCGATGAAGATGCCGGCCAGCGGATGTGAATGAACATGCAGCGAAAAGAGCCCCAGGCCATACGCACCGGCCGCATAGAACGCGGCATGTCCAAAAGAGAGCAGACCGGTACGCCCGAAAAGCACATTGTATCCCAAAGCAAAAATGGAGAGGATCATCACCCTCGAGGCCATATAGATCACAAAACGACTGCCGAAGAAGCCGACCAGGATCAAGGTGAGCAATGCGAGTCCGGCAATCCCCAGTTGCACATACCGATTCATTTACGAAGCCTTCCCGAAAAATCCCTGGGGTCGCCATAGCAGCACTGCGGCCATCAGGATAAAGGTTAAAAACATATCAAAGGCCGGCAAATACCGGGTGCCGAAAGAGGAGAGCAGGCCGATCACCAGCGCACCCAAAAATGCGCCCTTCAAACTTCCTAAACCGCCGATGACGGCCACTACGAATGCATCGATGATGATCGCCTCCCCCATACCCGGGGTTAAAAGCCCCACATAGGGAACCGCCAAACCGCCTCCCATGGCGCCGAGCCAGGTTCCGAACACAAAGACGGCTGTAAAGAGAGCAGGCACTTTTACGCCGATCGCCGAAGCCATCTCGCGCTCGGACGATGCTGCTCTGATAATACGGCCGTACCAGGTCTTTTCGATGAGCCCCCACAGACCGAGGGCCACCAGCGGACCGACGACAATAATAAAGAGGTTGTATGTCGGAAAATTGCGTCCAAGAATGCTGATCGAGCCGGCAAGGCCGGGAACGTTGGGTGATCCCAGCGATCCGGCGCCCCAGATTATCTTTACCAGGTCGTCGAACAGCAGCACAAAGGCGAAGGTTAAGAGCAGCTGGTAGGGCAAATCAAGCGAATAGACATAGCGCAGAAAATAGCGCTCGATGATAAAACCGACCGAGCAGACGCACAAAGGCCCTACCAATAGACCGAGCCAGAAATTGTCTCCAAAGAGACTCAGTGCGGTAAAACAGCAGTATGCCCCCAGCATATAGAAACTGCCATGGGCGAAATTGAGCACCCCCAACACACCGAAGATGAGGGTCAGGCCGCTTGCCACCAGCCAGATGAACATTCCCGTGGAGAGCCCGGCCAGGCATACATGAACGATGGATTGCAAACTCAATTCGATCCTCCACCTTCTGGAGTCCGGCAGGTGGGCAATCCCACCTGCCGGGTCATTGGTCGGCGACGGCTTGCGACGCAGTCCGTTGCACCTGCGGATACCGACGCCCGGGAAGGGCCGGCGCCTCAGGCGTTAATAGGGAGGATGGGTACCCGCTCCTTCAAAGGGCGGCCGATTGAAGCACTCCTTGGCCGGCACCATTATCTGCTTCCCCATCACCTTGAAAGGATAGTTGGCATTGGCGGCCGTCAACCCCCAGGGGACATCATACATCGCCTGGTGGTCCTCTTTTCTGAAATGGCGATACCCGGCCGGAGAATCGAGCATCATGCCCTCCAGGGCCTGGATCACCGCCGCCGTCTCCTTGGAGCCCGCTGCCTCGACGGCCTTTTTGAACGCATACATGGTAGAGTAGCCCGTCTCGGAGACGTAGGCCGGGTAGTGCTTCCAGCGCTTGCGGAAACGCTGAACCCAATCATTGTTTTGGAGGTTGTTCGGATAGAGAAAGAAGTAGCGCCCCGATATCCAGATGTTGTCCGGCATCTCGGCCCCAAGTCCCTCCAGCACATCCATGGCCGCACCTACCGGGAACATGATGTGCTTGATCTTGTCGAACATGCCGGCCTGCTTGGCCTGTTTCACAAAAGTGATCAACTCTCCGGCCCATTCGGTGGAGTAGAGCCCATCCGGCTTGGCATCCATAATGGTGTTGATGTGTGATCGGAAATCGGTGGTTCCGAACGGCGCCCATGACTCGGCCGTGAAAGAGGTCCCCGGCTTCAGGGTTCCCAGTGTATCCTTGAACATCTTCCAGCAGGTGTAGCCATATTCGTATTTTGGACTGATCGTGGCCCATGTCTTGGCCGGCAGATCTTTGGCCACGAAGGCGGCCGCATTGCCATCCTGGTAGGTCGGGGTACAGATTCGAAAAATCTGTTTGATTCCATTTTTGTAAACCTGCTCTTCGGTAAGCTTCTCCGTCGCCGCATGGGTCACCATGAGGACCCGATCCAGTTCCGCCACGATCGGCGCCAGGGCCAACGCCTGGCCGGATGAATCCACACCGGCCAAAAAATCGGCGCCCCAGCTATCGACAAAGTAGCGCGCATTTTTTATCGCCTCCGGCTTTTTAAGCGTGGAGTCACGAAATTCAACCTCAAGGTTTTTTCCGGCAATGCCCCCGGCGGCGTTGATCTCCTCCATGGCCATGGTCGCTCCCATTTTATGAAAGTCGCCATAACCTGCCAGCGTTCCTGACATGATGGCCTGGTAACCCACCTTGATCGGCCCCTTGATCTTTGGCGTTGCCGCCCATACTCCCGTGGGTTTGGCCACTCCGGCACCCAATGCGGCTGCGCCGGTGGTTAAAATCCCTGTCTGGATAAAACGCCTGCGTGTCAATCCCTTCTTTGCCATGGCAATCCTCCCCCTGGTGTATGGTATCCCGTTTAAAATGTGAGGGATTCAAGGAGCATCCCCGGGTAACGGCCAACGCCTGCAACACGTTGCAGGCACTATTAAGCGAGTCGGTAAACAGGTCCCGGTGGATGAAAAAACCAAACTACCGGTTACCCATGGAGCGTCGGTAGTACAAACCTTGCGATGGAGATTGGAGCTGTAGCTTACTCTATCTTAACGGGTTGGAGCTTGTTAACGCTTAACAGGTACAAAAGCAGCATCCTGCAGAAACGGATAGCTTCCGGTTGAACACAATCCAAACAAGCTTCTGGAGCCTTTGGTGCGATTTACGATTGCAGTTAAAAATGAATGGAGATGTCTTACAAATTATAGAATAATGAATTTTTGTCAAGCGCTTTTTAATGATTCAAAAAAAGAGTTTCAACCTGATGAAATACCAATAAATTATTGATGAACTCGTAAAAAGTTATTCATACGTCATGCCGGACTTGATCCGGCATCCAGAAGCCATTGAAAAGACTGGATTCCGGCCTTCGCCGGAATGACGGGAAAGGCGCTTTTGGGACTTTTTACGAGTTCATCAATTATTATTACAATATATTTTATACTATGGCGCATAGGCGCCTCACCGCATGAGGCGACCACTTCATGGCTTAATTTGGGGGACAAAATTTCACTATAATGAACCCGAGCTATTGCCAACACTACCAGGCTATGGTAGTCGAATAGGAATCGCATCCACTTTCCGAACGACTCAATCTGTGGCAACAGGGCAACCACGGCAAGGTACGCTCCGATTCATTCTCAAGGGCACCTGCCGACACGCACCGGTGACAGCGCAGGGCCCCTTGCCGCCTTGCGAAAACGGACGATTCCAAGAGAGTTTCCAATGAAGCAAATAGGGACTAAACTTCGCGAATTGCGAAAATCGAAGCAGTTGTCGTTGAAACAGCTATCCGAACGGGCCGGATGCGCTTCGTCTTATCTCTCTATGGTCGAAAACGGCAAGATCGATCCGGGTATTTCACGGTTGAAAAAGATTGCGGACAGCCTCGAAATCACACTGGTCGACCTGTTTCAGGATCAACTCAACTCGGAGGTTGTGATTCGCAAGCATGAACGGGTGCGCGGTGCCTTCAGAGGATCGAAGACCCAAATTGAAATACTGGTTCCCAGAACGCCGGACAGGGAAATGGATGCCCGGTTGGCCATTATCGCCCCCGGCGGCAGTTCAGAGGGCACATACCGGCATCCCGGCCAAGAGTTCGGCTTGGTGTTGTCCGGCAGTATGGATCTGTTCGTCGGTGGAAAAACCTACCATCTATCAAAAGATGACAGCTTCTACTTCTCTTCAACCCAGGAGCACAGTTTCGTCAATACAAGCGCTGAAGAGACCATTGTCGTGTGGGTCAACCACCCTGCGAGCTGGTAGCGATGCAGGCTTTTATTAACCCGGCAATTAATTACCTTAGCAATCGTCATTCCGGCGCAGGCCGGAATCCAGACCGTTCCTGGATCCCGGATCAAGTCCGGGATGACAAAGGTTAGCCTATTTAATTGCCGGTTTAATATTTAAAACAAAAAAGGGTTGAATGGCGCCTTTATCCTTTAAGACGGCATCCAACCCTTTGCTTTAATGAATCTGCTCTGGCGCTTCTAACTGCTCGGCAATTTATAGTCTTTGTATTCATCACGAAGCTTGATCTTTAGTAGTTTCCCGGTGGCGGTATGGGGCAGCTCCTTGACGAACACTACATCATCAGGGAGTTGCCATTTTGCCAGCGTACCCTTCAGGTGGGCCAGCACAGCCGCCTTATCGACGTCGGCCCCCTCTTCCTTGATGGCGATCAGCAGCGGACGTTCGTCCCACTTGGGATGGGGTACGGCAATGACGGCAGCTTCGGCGATGCCTGGGCAACCGACGGCGCTGTTCTCCACGTCGATGGAGGATATCCATTCACCGCCAGACTTGATAACGTCCTTGGATCGGTCGGTGATCTGCATATAGCCATCTTCATCGATGGTGGCCACGTCGCCGGTATCGAACCATCCATCTTCCAGGATATCACCGCCTTCACCCTTGAAGTAACCCGAGGTGATCCAAGGCCCGCGCACCATGAGTCGTCCGAAGGCCACACCGTCCCAGGGGAGACTCTTGCCTTGCTCGTCGACAATCTTCATGTCCACGCCGTAGATGCCCCGTCCCTGCTTCAGCTGCAGATTGACCTTCTCTTCAAACGAGATGCCCTTGTGTATCTTCTTCATGTTGCAGGCGGTGCCGAGAGGGCTCGTCTCGGTCATCCCCCAAGCGTGGATGACGCTGACATCGTAATCCCGCTCAAAGGTTTCGATCATCGATCTGGGGGCAGCCGACCCGCCGATGACGGTCTTCTTCATGCTGGAAAAACGCTTGTTGTTCTCCTTCATATAGGAGAGCAGCATCAACCAGACGGTGGGCACCCCCAGGGACATGGTAACCTGCTCGGTCTCCATTAATTCATAGATCGAAGCGCCGTCCATCTGGGCGCCCGGAAGGACCAGCTTGGCACCACTCATGGCGCAGGCGTAAGGGGTTCCCCAGGCGTTGACATGAAACATGGGAACCACCGGCAGGATAACCTCTTCGTTGGCCGTGCCGACCGCATCCTTGGTGCAGGTCGCAAAACCGTGCAGCACTGTAGATCGGTGGCTGAAGAGAACCCCTTTGGGATTGCCGGTGGTGCCGGATGTGTAGCAGAGCATGGCTGCGGCACGCTCGTCGAAAAGGGGCCACTGGTAGTCGTCGTCGGCTTTGGCAAGCAGCGACTCATAGCAGATCACGTTGGGCAGGCTGCATTCGGGCATGTGAGCCTCATCGGTCATGATCACAAAACCCTGGACCGTCGAGAGCTGATCGGCCAATTTCTCCAATAGCGGAACAAAGGTCAAATCGGCAAACAGATACTTGTCTTCCGCATGACCGACGATGTAAGCGATCTGCTCGGGGAAAAGGCGCGGGTTGATGGTGTGGCAGACAGCCCCCATGCCGGAGACACCAAAGTAGAGCTCCATGTGACGGTAGCCGTTCCAGGCCAGGGTGGCGATACGCTCGCTCTGTTGGACCCCGAGCCCGGTCAGGGCCTTAGCCAACTGCCGTGAGCGCGCCGCGCAATCCTTGTACGTGTACCGATGAATCGGCCCTTCAACGGTTCTGGAGACAATCTCCTCTTTAGCATGATTCACCGCGGCAAACTCGATCAGGTCCGAAATCATCAAAGGGCGTTCTTGCATCAATCCCATCAACATAGGCCAACCTCCATTTCGTTATTATTATACTTCCAACCACTCTTTGCGGATCGTCTGGTCATTTTTAAGGTCTTCGGGGGTCCCCTCAAAGACAATCCTGCCCTGCCCCATAATGTAGAGACGCTTGGATATTTTCAGGGCAATGCTCAATTTCTGTTCGACCAGCAGCACCGAAACACCTCTTCCTGCGATCTCTTCGATCAACTCTCCCACCTGTTTAACCATCTGTGGCGCCAGTCCTTCGGTGGGTTCGTCGATCATGATAAAATCAGGGTCCCCCATGAGGGTGCGGCAGATGGTCAACATCTGTTTCTCTCCGCCGGATATCAATCCGCCGGCGACGTTGCTGCGTTCGCCAAGACGGGGAAAGATTTTGAACACATCGTCGATGGTCCAGCGACCGGCCTGCTTGCTTCTCTTCTGCCCCAGCTGTAGATTCTGCAGTACCGTCAGGCCAGGGAATATCCAACGGTCTTCGGGAACAAAACCGACGCCTTTGTGGGCAATCTGGTGGGATTTGAGCCCCGCAATCTCTTCGCCCTTGTATAGAATCGATCCATCTGCTTCTACCAATCCCATAATGGTCATGCAGGTGGTCGACCGGCCGACACCATTGCGGCCCAAGAGGCTCACGATCTCACCCTTGCCCACATTCAAATTGACTCCCTGTAGAATATGACTTCGGCCGTAATAGGCGTGAAGTTCTTTTACCTCGAGCATTTAATCAATCTCCTTGCCTAGATAAGCTTCCTGCACTTCGGCATTTTGGCGTATGTTTTCAGGCGAATCCGTAGCGACAAGTTCTCCGTAAACCAGCACCGATATGCGATCGGCCAGATCAAACACCACACTCATGTCGTGCTCGACCACGATAAGGGTCTTGCCTTCGGTCATAGTGCGAATCAGTTCGACGGCCCGCTCTGTCTCGCTCAGGCTCATCCCGGCGGTAGGTTCGTCGAGCAGGATCACTTCGGTGTTGTCGCCAGCAATAGTGATTCCGATTTCCAGCTCGCGCTGTTCAGCGTATGCCAACATGGCAGCAGGGATATCGCGCCTGTCGGCCAGATTGATCTGCTCCAATATCTCTTCCGCTTTGCGGTTCACCTTTTTGAGCCGATCGCACATGTGCCAAAACGAATAGCGGTAGCCCATGGGCCACAGCAATGCGCAGCGCACATTTTCAAATACGCTCATCTTGGGGAAAATATTGGTTACCTGGAAACTGCGGCTCAACCCTCGCCGGTTAATACGGTGCGGTGGCCTGTCGGTAATGGGCCGGCCGTTGAGTTCGATATACCCTTTAGTAACCTCGTAAAACCCGCTGATCAGGTTAAAGAGGGTGGATTTGCCGGCACCATTGGGACCGATAATGGCGTGGCGCTCCCCTTTGGGAATCTCGAGGCTGACGCCATTGATAATTTTACTCGTTCCAAAACTCTTATGGACATCGACCAGTTTGAGTGCCGTCATTAAACGCCCCCTTTCATCAACTGTGTCACCTCAGTCCAGCTATCGCGGACCACTCGCTGGGCTTTGCGAAAGAAGAAAAATCCGACGGCAATCAACACCAGGGATACAATCCAGGCGACCGGCGATTGAGCGCGGAAGGTAATACCGAAAAGGCTCATGGGTTCATCCGGATTGACACTCAAGGAGAGGTGATAGTTGATCTCGATCAAGATCATGACGCCCAAGAACAGCACCAACGTCGGAACGGCTATCACACCATAGGCACGCAGAAGTCGACTAATGAGCCCGGCTTTCCAAACCGGCTCATGCAGCATGATGATGCCGGCCAATCCGGTAGGCGCCCATACGATCATCCCCACAAAAAGCAGGCCGAAATAGAGCAACCAGGCATGGGTGATGCCGGCCAGGGAGATTTGCATCATGGTCACCAGGACCGCACCCAGAATCGGGCCGAAGAAGTGGCCGACGCCGCCGATATAGGTCATCATCAAAACATTGCCCGACGGGATGGCACCCACGGTCTCCGCGGTAATGATCTCATACGTGATGGCGAACAACCCCCCGGCAATGCCTGCAAAAAAGGCTGCCAGGGTATACTGCAAGGTCCTGACCACGCGTGCGTTGTAGCCGATGAAGGCGGCCCGCTCAGGATTATCGCGAACCGCATTGGCCACCCTGCCAAGCGGCGTCTTGGTTTGCAGATACATCAACGCCACGCAAATCAGCATCCAGACGACAATCAGGTAATAGACCTCGATCCCCCGTCCGAATTCAAAACCGGTGAGGGTCGTCTCGACCATCCGATCGGCGGAGATGCCCTCCTCTCCCCCGAAGAAACTCGGCAGCATGAGTGCACTGGCGGCGATCAATTCCCCAATGCCAAGGGATATGAGTGCAAAGGTCGTGCCGGCCCTGTCGGTTGAAAGCCATCCAAAGATCAGCCCGCAAACCACTGCGAACAGGCCGCCCAGCAGGGGAAGCACTTCGAGCGGCAGGGGCAAACCGTCTCCGACCCAATTGATGGCATGCATGGTGAGAAATCCACCCAAACCATAAAAAACGGCGTGACCAAAAGAGAGCAGGCCTCCCTGGCCAAGCAGCATGTTGTAGGAGAGTGCAAAGATGATGGCGATTCCCATCTGGCTGAGCATGGATATCGCAAAACCGGAATCAAACACCAACGGTAAGAGGGCACAGGCAATTACGGCAATGAGCCAAATCCCGTACTGCTTCAGATATCGCTTCATATTTCAATGATTTCCTTTATCACTCGTGCTTAAGACTCACGTTTCCCCATCAATCCCTTGGGACGGAACATCAGCATCAACACCATAAAGAGGTAGGGCAGAATCGGACCGGTATGGGACAGCTGTATGCGCCAGATGTCTTTGAAAAAGCCGGATGCGTCAATTTGCCACCCGAAAAGGGCCAACAGGTCGGTCAATGAGTATTCGATGCCCACGGCAAATGTCTGAATGGTAGCCAGAAGCAGTGAAGCGACAAAAGCACCGGTCAAAGAGCCCATGCCGCCCACGACGATCACCACAAAGACGATGGGCCCCAGTGTCGCAGCCATGGCCGGTTCGGTGATCAAAAAGATCCCCCCGATCACCCCGGCAAGCCCCGCCAGTGCCGATCCTCCTCCGAACACCATCATGAAAATCGTCGGCACATTGTGCCCCAGCGCACCGACGCCGTCGGGATGGGTCAGGGCAGCCTGGATGATCAATCCGATGCGCGTGCGGGTCAATACCAAGTAAAGCCCCACAAACATCCCTACGGAGACGAGCAGCATGAACATGCGGTAGGCTGAAAATTCGGAACCCATAAGCGTAAAAATCGGGAAATCGAGGGCCGCCGGGGTAGGGTAGGTCACGGCATTGCGCCCCCAGATCAGATTGATGCTCTCTTCAATGATAAAAGCCAGGCCCACGGTGAAGAGCAGCTCTGCGACATGGCCATATTTGTGAACGGTTCTGAGGCCGTAACGCTCGACCAGCGCCCCCAGTACACCCACCAGGAGGGGAGCGATGATCAATGCCGGCCAGAAACCGATGACAGTTGTAATTTGGTATCCAAAGTAGGCACCGAGCATATAAAAGCTGGCGTGGGCGAAATTGAGCACGCCCATCATGCTGAAAATCAGGGTGAGCCCACTGGAGAGCATGAAAAGAAGCATGCCGAGAACCAGGCTGTTCAACAGCGAATAGAGTACATATTCCAGCATATTAATTACTTTCTTGGCAAAACGTGGTGAAAGGAAGGCGATGGGCCGCGGGCAGACGCCAAGGCATACCTGCCGTCCTGCGCGACAGAACTGCCTTCGTGGCGGCAGTGCCTGAAACACCTAAAAGGGGCCTTGCCGGCCAATATGCGCCGGCAAGGCCTCATCTCTTTCGATTATCCTTTAAAAAAACGACTATTTTTTGGGACGCTTCATATCACAGGGGGTCGGCCGAGCAGTAGCAGCCGCCTCGATCCGTTTAAGGGTTTTGAAGCCGACACCCGAGTTTTCAGCGTCGTACTTGACGGTTCCCTCTCCCTGCTTTGCAAAGACGTGGAGGTAAAGCGGCTGAAGGAGCTGATGGTCTTTGGCTCTCATCGTCACCTTGCCGTACGGTGTTTCATACTCCATGCCCTCCAAGGCGTAGGCGATGTCTTTGGCGTTGGCACTGCCGGCCTTGTTGATGGCCGCGGCCAGCATGTTCATCGTGGTTCCGATTCGGCCGTAGTAATACGGGACCGCACCGTCGTTTGAATACTTTTTCTGGTAGCCCAGGAAAAAGGCTTCATCTTCCTTGTTGTTCTCTTCCACGCTAAGGTTGAGATGCCACTCGATCACTGAGATCACCTTGCCGATGCCCGCCTCTCCGATGGCCGCTGCGGCTCCCAGGCCACTGCCGTAAAAGGTGTAGAATTGGGCATCGAGACCGGCATCCTTACCCGCCTTGACGAGCAGGGACATGTCCGCCCCCCAGTTTCCCGTGATGATCGCCTGGGCACCCGAGGCCTGAATCTTGGCAACATAGGGAGAGAAGTCTTTGACCTTTCCAAGCGGGGTGAAGGTGTCGCCGACAATCTCGATATCCGGGCGTTTCTCCCCCAACATCTGCTTGGCTGCAGCGCTGACGGCATGGCCGAAGACATAGTCCTGGTTGATCAGGTAGACCTTTGTAATTTCCGGTCTCTCTTTGATGTAATCGGTGATGGCGGCAATCTTCATGTCCACATGGGCATCGAAGCGGAAATGCCAGAAGCTGCACTTCTCTTCGGTAAAGGCGGGCGTAACGGCCGCATAGTTGAGAAAAATCAACTGCTTGTCGGGATTGCGTTTGTTGTGCTTGTCCACCGCTTCGATCAAAGCGCCGGCCACACTCGAACCGTTGCCCTGGGTGACGATCCGGATGCCCTGGTCAATAGCTCTCTTGAGCTGAATGAGGGCCTCTTTGGCGCTCACTTTGTCGTCGAAGGGGACGATCTCCAATTGCCTGCCGCCGAGAACCCCGCCCTTGGCATTGATCAATTCGGCGTTGTACTGAAAATGTTTATAGCCGGCGTCCCCCACGCCTGCAAAGGCGCCAGACAATGGATCGATGTACCCGATTTTGATCGTATCCGCAGCCATGGCCGGCGCAATCATCATTGTCAAAAAGGCGATGCTCATCAGTATGGAAAACAACACTCTTCTCTTCATAAATCCTCTCCTCCTTTTGTCTGGCTATCATTGGTAAGATGAATTTCCATTGAAATGGGCGAGCTATCACGGTGATCGGTTCGTGCCTGTCGAAGGCAGATTGCCGGAAAGGGCAAGCGTAATGAAATCGATCAGCCGGTGTTCGCGGTTGATCCACCTCCTTTCAGATTCAGATCCCCAATTGCGTCTTCAACACACAACCCAGGATGATTGCCACACCATATCCGGCATATGAAAATTTCGGTCTTTTCGTCGGTAGTTTGACGAGCTCAAACATATCCCCTTTTTTTGTCTAAACCACAATTGCCGCTTATTTACAAGTCAAATTTCTGATTGGCATTCATTCTAAAAATAATATACTCTACTGATATTATGAGTTAAAATTCATAACGATGGCGGACCTGGAGACTCTCGGAAGTGCCTTTTTGACAAAAAGTTAGTAAATGTACCAAAAATGGCATAGGGAATACCCTATATCAATTCGCAGGTCAGCCGAAGGACCCAACCACGCCTTTCGTCGTTCCCACCTTAAGGTCGACCATGCCATTTTCGCTGATTCTGAAAAAAGGGATCGCCGCCCCCGTCAAGGTTGCCAAAGTGAGCAGCGGATCGGGCAAGGTGACCCCGAGACGTTTCAGCGCGCCGGCAATGGCGGCCAACCTTTCGGCCAAATCCGGCATGGGGAGATCTGAAATGATGCCCAGTGCAGGCATCGCCAACTCTTCGAGCACCTCACCCCCTCGGCAGACCACCACACCGCCTTGCATCTCATGCACGCGGTTGATGCACATCGCCATATCCGCCTCATCGGCCCCCACCACGATCAGGTTGGCAGTATCCCAGGCCGCACTGCCGCCGACGGCGCCGCTGGACAGGTTGAAGCCGCGGATGAAACCGGTGAACATCCGGCAGGGTGTTTCGTTTCGATCGATGGCGGCCACCTTGTTCAAACCGCGCGAGGGGTCACAGGCAATCCGTCCGTCACGTATGGGCAACGAGACCTTCTGTTCGCGGGTAACCAGATCGGTGACCATCTCAATGACAGACACCTCGGCCAGCCGGTCCCGGCCTTCAACACGGACAGTGAAATCCTCCGGCCGCAACGCCTGTTGAAAGGCGATCGTGCTGCGGCTTGCCTGGGTGAAAACATGCCGCCGTGCCGGTGCAACCATCTTCCCTTCAGCGGCCACCACCCGTCCGTTGCTGATCACCACATCGGCGCAAATTTTCCCGAGATCGGGGATGACGACCAGATCGGCGTAGCGCCCCGGCGCCACACCGCCCACCAGATGATCGATATTGAAGTGTTCGGCCACATTGAGGGTCGTCATCTGGATGGCTTCGATGGGGTCGAAACCGTAATCGATGGCCTTTTGAACCAGCCGCTCCATATAGCCCTCTTCGAGCAAGGTCTTGGGGTCCACGCCGTCCGACGCAATGGTGAGGCGGCGCAAGTCCACGCCCCTCTCGCGAACTTCGGCAATGGTTTTCAAATCACGCCGGACATTTCCCTCCCGCGCCATGACGTGAATGCCGAGCCGCATCCTTGCCATCACCTCATCTGCGGTGATCGGTTCGTGACACGATGTGATGCCAAGAGCTGCATAGGCGGCCAACTTCTCATCCCTGGCGCCGGCCGAATGGCCCTCAATCTTCTTGCCGGCAACCAGAGTGGCCTGCATGCTCGGCAAAATGGCTTCCGGATCCTGGAATACACCCTGCCAGTAGGACTCGCCCAAACCGAGAATCTCCTCCCGGGCAAGCAGCCGTTTCAAATCGTCTGCGTCGATGCCCAGCAGATGGCGGCTGATCGAGACCATGGGCGGCACTGTGGCAAAAAGCTTGATCGGCTGTTCGGCCAGGGAGTCCAAAAAATCGACGAATCCGTGATATCCCCCCACGGCATAGGGTTCGAAGGCTTCGGTCACCACGGTGGTGGTGCCTCCCGGAACCGCATACGTCAAAAATTCGGCAATACTGAAAAAAAGGGCCAGGTGGGTGTGGCCGTCGATAAGCCCCGGTATCACGAACCTGCCGGCGGCATCGATCACCTCGGTGCGGGGGCCGATCATCTCCTCGCGCCGGGGGCCCACATAGGCAATCCATTTGCTGATGGTCACAATGGAGTGATCCGGCTGAATTTCACCGGTATATACATTGACGAGATTAGCATTCACCACTGCCAACTCACCAGCTTGATGGCCCAGGGCGACCTGCATCAGTTCGTGGCCGTCTCTTTCAGCTAAATCGGTAATCGGCTTATTGCTCGACATAAGCTCCTTCTATTCGGTATCGGTAAAGGCTTGGCATTTTGTTCGACTATTCTAACAAGAGCGTCGACATCGGTAAACCCAAAATCGTCAATATGCGCAGACGATGTTCGGCAGCGCCAAACAAACAACTGGTTACAGATTGACACATTCTCGCTGTTCTGTCATAGTTTTAGACTTCAATTCGCTTGTGCAACATGGGTGACCGCCTGTTCAGGCCACCCTTCAACCGCTTTCCAAAACCGGACAGTATCGAAACAGAAAGGCAACGCCCCATGTCCAAAATCGAATTCAAGTCACTGGATGAGTTACGCCAAAAGATTGGCCAGGAGATTGCGGTCGGCGACTGGCTGACCGTTACCCAGGAGCAGATCAATCTCTTTGCCGAAGCCACTGGTGATTACCAATGGATCCATCTGGATGAAAAACGCGCTGCTGCCGAATCCCCTTACGGCACCACCATCGCCCACGGCTTTCTTACATTGTCTCTCATTCCCCGTATCATGGGAGAGACGATCAAGCTGCCGCCAGCGAAGATGACCGTCAATTACGGCCTCAACCGTGTGCGTTTCGCTGCACCGGTTCCCGCAGGAAAGCGTGTTCGGCCCCATCTGACACTACTGGGCGTCGAAGAGGTCACCGGCGGCTATCAATTTAGCTGGAAGGTGGTCATAGAAGTGGAAGGCAACGAAAAACCAGCCTGCATCGCAGAAACCCTCTCAAGGCAGTATACGGCATAACGCTTCACAGCACGGATCAAACATCACGACAACAGCTCATCTTCGGATCTGCCGTGATGCCGCTTTAGGCAGAAGAGATTTTTGGCCACGCCTCGTGCCTTGCGGCTGGATGAAAGAGAGCGGGACACCGTCTAAGCGATTAAAAACGTAAAATGGAGATAAATCATGAAGGCATTGTTGTGCGATGCATTCGGCCCGATAGAAAACCTCACCGTAAGAGAGACCGAGCCCCCCAAACCCGATGAAAACCAGGTCCTCATCGATGTCAAATGCGCATCACTCAACTATCCGGATGCACTGACGGTTCAGGGACGCTACCAGATTAAGCCACCCCACCCCTTCAGCCCTGGAATGGACCTGGCTGGCGTGGTTATTGAGACGGGAAGCAATGTCGACCATGTGTCCAAAGGAGACCGGGTGGTCGCCTTCCCCGGCTATGGCGCATTTGCAGAGGCTTGCGTGGCATCAAAGGGGAAAGTCTCGCCCCTGCCGGACGGCATGCCGTTTCACATCGGCGCCGCCTGCGGCCTGACATACGCCACGGTGGTCCATGCGTTCCTGAACCGTACAAGGGTTCAACAGGGTGAAACGGTACTGGTGCTCGGCGCCTCGGGTGGCGTCGGAACTGCGGCTATCGAGGTGGCCAAGGCACTGGACGCCCAGGTGATTGCCGCGGCATCGGATGCCGAAAAACTCGCCCTGTGCACCAAACTGGGAGCCGACATGACCATCGACTACAACAGCGAAGATCTACGCAAACGTACCCTGGCGTTGACCGGCGGCAAGGGCGTGGATGTGGTTTTCGACCCGGTGGGCGGAGATTTCAGCCTGGCGGCACTGCGTGCCATGGCCTGGGGAGGACGCCTGCTGGTCGTCGGCTTTGCCGCCGGAGATATTCCCAAAATCCCACTCAACTATGCCCTGCTCAGCGAACGCTCCATTATCGGGGTCTTTTGGGGCTCCTGGGCAGATCACTACCCGGAAGACCATCAACGTAACATGGCGCAGCTGGCCAAGTGGTACGCCGAAGGCAAGATCAATCCGTTGATCGACGATGTTGTAACGCTGGACCAGGTGCCCGATGCCATGCAGCGCTTCATGGATCGAAAGGTCAAAGGCAAAGTGGTCGTTCAGGTTCAGAAGACGTGAAAGAGAACTCCCCCTGTAAGGAATCAGTCCTATTATTCAACCGGCAATTAAACAGGCCATCCTTCGTCATCCCGGCCCCCGGATCGCAGCCCGGGGCAAGCTTTTGTGATCCGGGATCCAGCAACCACCTGGATCGATGCTTTCGCAGGAATGACTTTTGCCTTGGCTTTTTGTTGCCGGGTTAATAGAAAAAACATCTGATGGCATATATCAGCCCAAACATTTAAGACGGAGATATCTATGGAGAAAAAAATCCGGCGCATCATCGAAGAGAAGCTATCCATCCCCGTGGTCGAAGGAGAAGACAAGCGCTGCACGCCCAAAGAGGCGATTGAGAGGCATATTGACAAACATATGACCCTGAGCCTTACCGCCGGCGTCGGCACACTGGCCTACCAACTGGTGCGATCGTTCTGGGACAAGGCGCCGGAGTTCACCGTGATCACCCCCTCGCTTAATCTTCATCTGGTGGCGATCGTCAGAAAGCGCATTGCCAAAAAGATTCTGACCAGTTTTGCCGGTATCAACTACCCCAGCCCGCGCCCCTGCCCGGTGGTTCAAAACGCTTATGGGGCCGGAACCATCGATCTTGAGAGTTGGACCATGCGGACCATCCCCCAACGACTGCTGGCCGGCGCCTTGGGCATGGATTTCATCCCCACTCGTTCGCTTATCGGCAGCACCATGGCTGAAGAGAACCGGGAGTCGTTCCAGGTCATGGACAACCCCTTCAGCAAAGAGGGGCAGATCGGACTGCTGCGCGCTTTAGAGCCGGATGTGACCCTGATTCATGGCGCCGTGGCCGACCGCAGCGGCAACACGATTTTGACCTATCCCCTGTCAGGAGATGCCTACGGCGCCTGGGCTGCCAGGAAGGGGGTTATCGTCAGTGTCGAAAAGATCGTCTCCACTGAGTACATTCGCAAACACGCCCACATGGTGCGGATTCCCGCCTATTCGGTACTCGCCGTCTGTGAAACGCCCTTCGGTTCTCATCCCCTCGGCGTAATGGAGCATGGTCTGCCGGACTTTGATCCCTACTTTCCAGACTACGACTTCATGACAGAAACCAACAACGCCACCAAGGACGACGCCGACTTTGACCGGTGGATTCAGGAGTGGATCCTGGACGTGCGCGATCACGATGACTACCTCTCCCGATTGGGCAACGAACGCATGCTCTACCTCAAAGGCAAAGCTGCCCCGGATGCATGGTTGCCGGAAACCATGACCGAATCCGCCAGTGTCGACTTTGCCAAGCCGCCCAACGCCCTGGAGCGCATGGTCATTGCAGCCGCACAGATGATCGCCGAACGATGCGTCGACAAAGGATTCAAAAACATACTGGCCGGCATCGGCCTCTCCAATCTCTCTGCCTGGCTGGCCGCTTACGCATTGAAAGACGGCCCCAACGAGGTGGACCTGATGGCCGAAATCGGAATGTACGGCTACCTGCCGCGCACCTCCGATCCCGCCGTATTCAGTTTGCACAACATGCATACCTGCAAGATGCTCTCTAACATCGAAACGGTACTGGGCTTCAACGTCGGCGGTGCGACCAACCAGTGCCTGGGCGTGCTGGGCGCCGGTATGATCGACCCCTACGGCAACGCCAACTCGACCAAGATTTCAGACAAAGTATACCTGGTCGGCTCTGGCGGCGCCAACGACATCGCCACCGCCAACAAAGAGTCCCTGGTGGTGATGAACGCCGGCAAGCACCGAATGCTGCCTGAGCTTCCCTATATCACCTACCCCGGCAAGAAAGTGCGCACCGTGGTGACCGATGTGGGGGTGTTCGAAAAGATCGATGGCAATGAGACCCTGACCCTCACCGCCTATCTGCCTGAGAAGGCGTCCGACACCGAAGCGGCATGCGTGGAGAAAGCCAAATCCGTCGTCGATTGGGATCTCTCCATTGCGCCTTCGTTAAGACGCCTGCCACTGGCCAACGAAGAGGATCTGACCTTGCTGCGCCTCTTCGATCCACGGGGGTATTATATCGGAACCTGAGCGGAAATAGCTTGGGGAAGGAGGAAAGATGGCAACGCTGCATGAGCATATTCAATCTTCGGAGCGAAACGGCAACATATCCTTTACGATCGAGGAGAGAAGCAGTGAGTGCGTGGTGAGCCGCATGCCGGTTCAAAAGGGCATCCTGAATCCCTTCGGCGTGGTGCAAGCCGGGGCCATGATCTGGCTGGCCGATGTGACCGCCTCTGTTCTGGTCCTGGAGGCCCACTCGGTCGAAGCGTCCGGCAAAGGGTTTCCCCTGGCCATCGATCTGCACACATCGCTGTTTGGCAACCAGAAGGACGGTGAAATCAAAGCCGAAGCCCGCTTCGTAAAACGGGGAAGCAAAGTGTCGGTGGTGCGAACACGCCTGCTGGGCAACGGAGACAAGCTATTGGCCGAAATGACAAGCACACATGTTCCGGCAGGATAGAATAACAGACAAGATGCCTTCACTTTATACTTAAAACTCAACTTTGATGGATTCGTAAAAAGTCGTTCGCACGTCATGCCGGACTTGATAAGCCTGCCCTGGACCTGATCCAAGGGCATCCAGAAACCATTGAAAAAACTTGATAGCGCCAAGGCTTCACTGCGTGCCCGGCTTTCGCCGGAATGACAGGAAAAGTATTGTTTGGGACTTTTTCCGAGGGCATCAACTTTCGGGTTTCGCGATATTTACATACGGAGGTGAGCCCAGTGGTTGGTCTGCACCTCTTCAGCATTGCATTTTAGTGTCGCTTAGCGGCAGTGGAGGATCAGCGGCCCGGACTGTCTGAGCGCCAGCGAGTTTCCGGGCCGCCCGGAACTGCAGCTTAGCGACACTTAAATGCGTTTGCGTGAGGTGCAGACCAACCACTGGGCTCACCGGCGCTTACCCCCAAAAGTTGAGTCAAAACTCATAACTTCTGCCGCATCCGTTTCGTCTGCTATTTCTTACCCTTGCCCTTTTGCGGTATCCCGGCCAACGCCTTGGCCAGCTTGATCTTCTCTGCCAGCTTACCCTCCCTGAAAATCATGATGCGCTGGGCCTGTGGCGATCCGGCGCCGTGCATCGACTCGACCATAGCGGTGCCGCCGGTCATGGCCTCGATCAAGCGGCCGATCTTGATGCGCTCCTTCACCGGAATATCCGAGACACCACTGAAATACTTCTCCACCAGATGCCCCACCTTCTCGCTCTCCAGGTCGTACTCGCTGGGCAGGGTGGCAATGAACCCACCGGCAATATCCGTGGCCAGCCGGGCCACTTCGAAATGGAAACGGGTGACGTTCTGCTTGCACACATTGGCCAGCATGGTGTCCACGAGATAGGCCCCCGATGGCGTCGGCTGCCCCTCTGCCGAACAGGCGATCGAAGAGCTGTAGAGCGTCTCGCTCAGATGGATCATCTCTGTCACCTTGTCCCTGATATGGGAGCCTTTGGCCGTACCTTGGATCTGGGTCAGGTAACTGACCGCGCCAGTCAACACATCCATGAGCCCGGTTTTACAGGCGCCGTAGTTGGCCCGATGATGGGCCGCGAATCGGTAGACCAGCGATCCGGTAAAAGCCGACTCCCCATTCAAAAAAATGCGTTCATTGGGAACAAAAACATCTTCAAAGGCGATAACCGCCTCGCCGCCCACCACGCCGAATCTCGGTTTGCCCACATCGATGCGCTCCAGATGGTCCCGCCGGTCGTCACCGGCCTGGCGACCGAAGATCAAGGTTATACCAGGTGCGTCAATCGGGATGGCGCATACAATAGCGTAGTCACGGGATCCCTCGTTCAGCGCTGTGGTGGGCATGACCAGTATCTCGTGGGAGTTGACCGCACCGGTCATATGCAGTTTGGCGCCCCGGATCACCACGCCGTCCGCCCTGCGCTCAACCACACGCACATACTGATCCGGATCGTCCTGCTCGGCCGGCCCCCTGGAGCGATCTCCCTTGGGATCCGTCATGGCGCCGACCACCATCAGGTTCTCATCCTGGATTCGGGTCAGCCACTGTTTGAAATGCTCGAAATAGTCTGTGCCGTTCTTCTTGTCGATTTCGTAAGCCACCGAGTAAACGGCGTTGATCCCGTCGAACCCCACACAGCGCTGAAAGCAAGTGCCGGTCTTCTGCCCCAGCACGCGCAGCAATTTGATCTTTTTAATCAGGTCTTCGATGCCTTGATGAATATGAGTGAACCGGCTGATGGTGCGGCCGGTCAGATGGGAGGTGGCCGTGGCCAGTTCCCTGTACCTCTCCTTGCCTGCCAAGGCATAGGTCATAGCCGCCGCCCGGACATGGGGCGCCGTGGCCGGGTGCCGGGTCACATCCTCGATGAGGCGACCTTTATAATAGATATTCGGATTTAGCCTCCTAAGGCTTTCTATGTATTCGGCTCCATTTCTCAGTTCCATTCTACCCCCTTTTCCAGTAAGCTACTTCAAAATCATCTCGTATGTTCTTCCAATCTGCGCAGGGCGTCAAGCGTAGATTGCATATCATCCGGCAACGCCGCTTCAAAGCGAAGCTCATCTTCGCTGACCGGATGGGTGAACCGCAGTTGATGGGCGTGCAGCATTTGGCGCTTCGCCGCATTGATAACATCATGGAGGGTGGGCAGACCCCGGGCCTGGCGCAGAACAGACCGACGCTGACCATAAACGGGATCGCCGATGATAGGGTGCCCCATAGAGAGACAGTGGACCCTGATCTGATGAGTACGACCGGTTTTGAGAATCACGGCCAGAAGTGTCGCGCCGTTGAAACGCTCCCGAACCCGCCAAAGGGTGAGGGCCTCCCTGCCTCCGTGGCCGACCACCGCCATCTTTTTCCGCTCCTGGCCGTGACGCCCCAAGGGCAGATCGATGGTTCCGCTTGCTCGATCGGGCACACCTGCGACCAGGGCCAGGTACTCCTTGTGCACAAGACGGGCCTTGAACTGCGCCGATAGCCCCTGGTGGGCAGCGCTGTTCTTTGCGACAACCAGAACGCCGGTGGTATCCTTGTCCAGGCGGTGCACAATTCCCGGGCGTTTCTCAGCACCGATGCCTTCGAGATCCGGGCAGTGATGGAGCAAACCGTTCACCAATGTACCGGTAGGGTGACCAGCCGATGGATGTACCACCATTCCAGCCGGCTTGTTGAGCACAATCAGATGTCGGTCTTCGAAGAGGATATCCAACGGAAGCGGTTCGGCCACCATATCCACTGGCTCGGGAGGCGGTACGCACCCGGTGACCTCTTCATGAGATTTGACCTTGTATGACGATTTGCGCGGCACTCCATCTACATGAACGTTGCCTTGGCGAATAAGGTCCGCAGCCCTGGACCGGGAACAGTCAGCCAGATGGGCCGACAGATAGGCGTCGAGACGCATCCCGCTTTCAGTGGGATCGACATAGAGCGAAAAATTGCCCGTTGGAGGCATCTTTTACAGTGACTTACTCTTTTTCGTCGGAGGCAAACAGGGCTTCAATTTCGGAAGCCACCGCTTTTTCATCGGTATTTTTTGCGGTTGACAGCTCTTTGATCAGCAGATTATGAGCGGTGTCGTAAAGCTTCCGTTCACCGAAGGAGAGATCTTTGGTCAATTTAAGCAGCGAGAGATCGCGGAAAACTTCGGCCACCTCATAGAGTGAACCGGTTTTGATCTTGTCCATGTATTCTCTATA
Organism: uncultured Desulfatitalea sp.; assembly: GCA_963668675.2. Taxonomy (GTDB): domain Bacteria; phylum Desulfobacterota; class Desulfobacteria; order Desulfobacterales; family Desulfosarcinaceae; genus Desulfatitalea. The sequence goes on from CAXXMB010000002.1 coordinate 811,498, forward strand.
GCGGCGATTCCAGGTCTGATTGTCGATGGCCAGATCTCTTTGGGAGGTCATCACCTTCATGATTTTGGGGATCTCAGTCTCGCCGATCACATCACGCAGCCCAACCGATTCGACATTCCAGGTGGGAATCATGATGACCATGTTGTTCTCGAGGATCTTCATGATATAGAAATCGTGGGTTTCACCATTCACCACACGCGATTCGATGGCCTCGATACGGCCCACGCCATGGGCGGGATACACAGCCAGATCGCCGATCTTAAACCGCTTGGTTTTAGATTTGGGGACCTCTTTTTTTTCTTCTTCTTCTACCGAATCGGCCATTCAAGCTACCTGACGCGCACTCAAAGCGCTTAGAAAAGTGACAGTTAGGTGCAAAATATAGCATTATCCCGACTAGCTTGCAACAAAAAAGGATCGGCACCAAAGTGCCGATCCTTTTTGCTTCTCGATCAGGCGCAACAATCGCGCCGTTTCACTTACATCATTTTGATCAGGATGGGAACCAGCAGCAGGGCAACCACATTGAGGATCTTGATCATGGGGTTGACTGCCGGGCCAGCGGTATCCTTGTAAGGATCGCCGACGGTGTCGCCGGTCACCGCTGCTTTATGGGCATCGCTGCCCTTGCCGCCGAGGTGGCCATCTTCGATGTACTTTTTGGCATTGTCCCAGGCAGCGCCACCGGTGGTCATCGACAGGGCCACGAACACGCCCGTTACGATAGAACCGATGAGCAGTCCACCAAGTGCGACCGGCCCCAGGAACACTCCAACCAGGATCGGTGCCACAACCGGCAGGATCGCCGGAACCAGCATCTCTTTCAGTGCAAACTTGGTGACGATGTCCACGCATGCACCGTAATCGGGTTTGCCGGTGCCTTCCATGATGCCCGGAATCTCGCGGAACTGACGGCGCACCTCGTCAACGACTGCGCCGCCGGCTTTGCCAACCGCCTTCATGGCGATGGAGGCGAACAGATAGGGCAGCAGACCGCCAATGAAAAGGCCGACAATGACGCTAACGTCGGAAAGCTCGAACTTGAGTCCCTTGTCGGCGCCGTGGATCGCAAACTCTTCCACGTAAGCAGCGAAAAGAACGAGGGCGGCCAGACCGGCGGAGCCGATGGCATACCCTTTGGTAACGGCCTTGGTGGTGTTTCCAACCGCATCCAACGGATCGGTCACGGCGCGGACACTCTCGTCCATCTCGGCCATCTCGGCGATGCCGCCGGCATTGTCGGTGATGGGACCATAAGCGTCGATGGCGATAACCATACCGGTCATGGAGAGCATGGACATGGCAGCCATGGCGATGCCGTACAGATCACCAAACTTGTAAGCCAAGAGGATGGCCAGACAGATGGCCAGAACCGGAAGTGCAGTGGCCTGCATGGAGACGGCCAGACCGGCGATGATGTTGGTGCCGTGTCCGGTGGTGGAGGCGTCGGCGATCGATTTTACAGGACCGTAAATACCGGTGTAGTACTCGGTAATGATAACGATCACAACCGTCAAGACCAGGCCGATCAAGGTGCAGTAGTAAATATTCATGGCGGAAATCTCGGGGATACCGACCATGAACTTGTTACAGGCGTAAAAGAAGGCAATACCGGCGAGGATCGCCGACCCGAACATGCCTTTGTATAGAGCGCCCATGATGTAGCCGCCGCTGCCCAAGCGCACAAAGAAGACGGCGATGATCGAGGCGATGATGGAGATGGCGCCCAGGATCAGGGGAAACTCGGTGGCCATCTGCATTTTGGGGTAGAGCAGGTTGCCGATGAGCATAGCAGCCACGGCGGTCACTGCGTAGGTCTCGAACAGGTCGGCTGCCATACCGGCACAGTCACCGACGTTGTCACCGACGTTGTCAGCGATGGTGGCGGGGTTTCTGGGGTCATCTTCGGGGATGCCCGCTTCAACCTTGCCGACCAGGTCGGCGCCCACATCGGCGCCCTTGGTGAAGATACCACCGCCCAAACGGGCGAAGATGGAGATCAAACTGCCGCCGAAGCCGAGAGCGACCAGTGCGATAACGGCGTCTTTGGATTCCACGCCAATACCGAGCAGGATGGTGTAGTACCCGGCGACAGCGGTCAGGGCCAAGCCAGCCACGATCATACCGGTCACGGAACCGCCCCTAAAGGCCATGGCGAGACCGGCAGCCATGCCTTTCTTGGCAGCCTCGGCCGTTCTCACGTTGGCCAGGACCGATACGCGCATGCCGATGTAGCCGGCCAAGAAAGAGGCAATGGCACCGACGAGAAAGCCGAGGGCGGTTTTGGCGCCAAGGGTGAAGACAATAAGGATAAAAATGATAATACCGGCAATCCCCATGCTCTTCATCTGACGGTTCAGGTAGGCAACGGCGCCTTCCTTAATGGCATTGGCAATTTTCTGCATTTTCTCATCGCCGGCAGGTGCACTTTTGACGATCGCGGCGAGGATAATGGCAAAAACCACTCCGACCATCCCAACCAATGTACAAATCAACGGAATATTGTTCATTACAACGTCCATTCTCTCCTCCCTATAAATTGGTTAACTTGACTTCTGATTATATCGGTTCATCGCTATCTTCGTACCTTCGGTCAGAATCGTTACGATCGACTCGCATGCCCTCTGGATAAATTCGCCCAGTTGGTTACGTTCCTCATGATTGAAGGTGCCCAGAACGTGGCCGACAACGTTGTCGCTCTTATCGGAGCGCCCTACCCCCATACGAACTCTGGTGAAATCACCATCTCCGAAAGCATTGATGATCGAACGGATTCCCCTGTGTCCGCCATCGCCCCCTTTCTCTTTGATTTTTAATCTTTTAAAAGCCAGGTCGATGTCGTCATGAACAATAACCATCGCCTCGCGTTGAATCCCGAAATAGTGTGCCAGCCGTTGCAGCGGCGGGCCGCTGCGGTTCATATAGGATTGGGGCTTGACCAAAAAAGCGTCCACGCCCCTGATGCGCCCCCGCCCATAGATCGTGTCGAACTTTTTCCGTTGGACAGGGATCCTGAAAGCCTCTGCAAGCGCATCCACTGCCAGGAAACCCGCATTGTGACGGGTAGTGGCGTAATCCGGCCCGGGATTCCCAAGCCCGACGACCAAATAGACCCCATTTCCCGGCATCATTTGCTGTCCGCCTTAACGGTCCGGCGCTCGGTAATTTACTCTTCCCCGGCCTCTTCTGCGGCTTCACCTTCAGCCGCCTCGACCTCTTCACCCTCTTCCCCTTCGACCTCTTCAACGGCCTCTTCTTCGTGCTTGGTGGTGGCGACGGTTAGAACCGTGAAGTTGACGTCGTGGAGAATCTCAACATCTTCAGTGGTCTCAATGTCTTCCACATGTATCGAATGACCAATATCCAATTCCGTGATATCGATAACAATCGATTCGGGAATGTTATCGGGACGACAGGCCACTTCCAGTTCCCGGCGGATAATCTGCAACACCCCGCCCGCTTCGACACCGATCGATTTGCCAGTCGTTACGATCGGGACGGCGACACGCACCTCACGGTCCATCGAAACCTTGTAGAGGTCGATATGCAACAACTCATTGGAGACCGGGTGAGTCTGCAGCTCTTTGATCATCACCGGCGTGCCCTTCTTGGCGCCATCGATACGCAAATTGAAGATGGAGCGCCCCAATCCGCCGCCTTTGATAATGGTCTCCAGGTCATGTGCTTCAACGGACACCATGGCCGGTTCGGTATTCGGACCGTACAGGACAGCCGGAACCCTGCCTTCCCGGCGCATGGCCCGGGCAGGGCTGTTGCCCTTGGTTGTACGGGTTTTGGCGTTTAGCTCTATGTTATTCAAAGAAAAATTCCTCCTTACACAACAAAATTTAGTTTATACGAACAACGACGTTACCGAATCTCCCCGATAACTGCGCAGGATTGCCTCTCCCATGAGGTTGGCAATGGTCAGCACCTTGATTTTATCGCAAGCAGCTGCTTCGGGTGACAGTGGTATCGTATCAGTGACCACGAGACTTTTAAGGTCGCACGAGTTGATGCGATCGATGGCCGGACCGGACAACACCGGGTGCGCACAGCAGGCATGCACCTCATTGGCACCATTCTCCAACAGGACCTTGACAGCTTCAGTCATTGTGCCTGCGGTATCGACCATGTCATCCAGGATGATGGCTGTTTTGCCTTTGACGTTACCGATGACCGCCATCGCCTTGGCGACATTGGGCGCCGTGCGCCGCTTATCGACGATGGCCAATCCGGCCTCCAACCGCTTGGCAAAGGCTCTGGCACGCTCCACTCCACCGGCATCCGGAGAAACGACAACAATGTCGTCATGAAGATTGTTACGGATATAACTTAAGATGATCGGTGCCGCGAACAGGTTGTCTACCGGGATATTGAAGAATCCCTGAATCTGACCGGCGTGCAGATCCATGGTAATCAACCGGCCGGCGCCGGCGGTGGTCAACAGGTCGGCAATCAGCTTGGCGCTGATAGGAACACGCGGTGCCACTTTTTTGTCTTGGCGTGCATACCCATAGTAGGGCATGACGGCAGTAATGCTGCTGGCCGAGGATCGCTTCACGGCGTCAATCATCAGGAGCAGTTCGACCAGATGGTTGTTGCCAGGCGAACAGGTGGACTGGATGACAAATACGTCCTTGGTACGGACATTGTCCTCTATTTCGATCTGGATCTCACCGTCACTGAAGGTCGTCAGCTTGGCACCGCCCATGGGCATGTTCAGATATTCACAGATTCGCGTTGCAAGAGCTGGGTTTGAATTGCCTGAAAAAATCCAGAAATCATTGAGTGTTCTGCTTGCCACGATGTGGATACCCTCCTTCTGACCCTTGACGGTATGCGCAAAAATTTGGCTGGGGCGGGAGGATTCGAACCTCCGAATGCAGGAACCAAAATCCTGTGTCTTACCGCTTGACGACGCCCCAGCAATATATAGTGAAGTTTGCTTGCGATCCTCTCCTGCCGACCACCGCGTCCATCACGTCAGCAATCGAGTGGCGTATACCTGCCATGTATCCGGCCGATCAAGGTCTCTTGCGGCTTTTTGGGCCGCGACTTCATCTCTGAACAAGCCAAAGACCGTCGAACCGCTACCTGTCATCATTGAACCGATAGCACCCTGATCTTGCAGCTTCTTTTTAATTTCTGCGATGACCGGAAAGCGGCGAATCACCCCTGCTTCCAAATCGTTGTGCAAGTGATGGTTTGCACTGAATTTTCCGTTTTTAAAAGGCAAGTACCTAAGTTTTTTTTTCGATTTTGTCAATCCAAATCTGAGGTTTTTAAAGACCTCGGCGGTCGAGATACCAAAGTTCGGATAGACCAGAACGGCTCCGAACGGCTGCAATCCGTGGTATGGCGCCAGTCGTTCGCCTATGCCCGATGCCACCGCCGGACGCTGATCAATGAAAAAGGGCACATCGGCGCCCAGGCGTACCGCAATGGATAGCAGGCGTTCTCGATCGAAAGGGCAGCCATGGAACCGATTGAGGCCCGAGATCACCGCAGCGGCGTCGCTGCTGCCCCCGCCGAGGCCGCCGCCGACCGGAATGTGTTTGGCCAACTGTATGGAGACATTCTTTGGACAACGGTTGGTATCGCTGTCGAGTGTCTGATTGAAAAGCGACACTGCCTGCAGCGCAATATTGGTTTCGTCGGCGGGCACCCCGGGATGTTCGCATCGGATTTGATTTTGGGAAACACCGATGCGCAACTCCAGTCGATCATGGAGGGCCACACAGCACATCAGCGACAGCAATTCATGATAGCCGTCCGCCCGCTGGCCGACAATGTGCAGACAGAGGTTGAGCTTGGCAGGCGCTCGCAACGCCAGGGAGTGTATTGATTCGCTGGTCGGTTGATGCACTGTGCCAGTACACATAGAAGCCACCCCCGGTGTTTCCGCCAAACACCCTCTCGGCAAGTTACCGTATCAACGAATCAAGGAACGGGCCGAGACCGTCTTTAACCCTTCTCTTTCACGTAAAGCATCCGCAGCTCATAAAGTATATTTTTGAGTATATTGTCTTCATCACTGGTGAGATTGCCTTTGGTTTTTTCCTCCAGCATGGCCAACAGGTCGATGGTTTGCTTGGCCAGAGGAAGGTTTTTAACCTTCTGGCCGGAAGCAGGATCTTCGATAAGGCCCAATTGAACCAAGGTAGAGGAGTTCAGTGACAGAATAAATGTGGAAAAATCGATTATGGGCAAAGCATAGTCTTTTGCCTGGGCATCAGACTGCACCTCTCCCCCTTCTTTGCGGTCATCGGCCATACCCCCTCCTTCCCCTTTTGATCGTTTCGGAATCGGGCCAGGCGAACGCATGCCAATTCGTCCGCCTGGCCCCTGGAGAACGGGCCTTTCTATTGCTGGCCCGTCACAGCGTTGGTAACGCTGAACATCAACGTCTAAAATTCCAAGGGTGTAACGTTTTTAACGGTCTTGAGGCTGCGCAACTCCTCGACCACCTCGGTGGGAATAGGCGTGTCCGTACATAGAAAGATAATATTGCGGTCGCCCCCCTCCTCCTGGCCGACCTGCATGCGGGCAATGTTGATATTGTGTTTGCCCAGACAGGTACCAATTTCGCCTATAGATCCAGGGATATCTTTATTGTAAATCAAGGCCATGTGTCCCAGCGGAATCATCTCCAGGCGGAACGTGTTGATGCGCACCACCCGGGTATCCTCCTTGCCGAAAATGGTGCCGGAGACCACATTTTCTCCTTCCGTGGTCACCAATCTGGCAGTGATCAGATAGGTATACTCCTCGTGGGCCGCAACAGTGGTCTCGGTCACCTTGATGCCTCGCTGGTTAGCCAGGACATGGGCATTGACGGAATTGACCATCTCCTTGACCATGGGGGCAAGGAGCCCTTTGAGCAGGGCCGTTGTGACCGGTGACAGATCGATGCCCTTGAAATCGCCGTAATATTCGATGACCACCTCTTTCGGGGCACCGTTGATCAACTGGGCTTGCAGAGCGCCAAGTTGCTCGGCCAGCTTCAGATAGGGTCCGACCTTCTCCAGCACCTCACCGGTGACCGAGGGCACGTTGACCGCATTGACGATGGTACCGCTGTTCAAATAGTCGATGATCTGCTGGGCGACCATGACGGCCACATTGGTCTGGGCCTCCTTCGTGGAAGCGCCCAGGTGAGGGGTGCAGATAACCCGATCCAATTCCAAGAGGGGGCTCTCCCCGGGAGGTTCGGTCTCAAACACATCCAGCGCAGCTCCGGCAACTTTGCCGGCGACAATGGCCTCATAGAGGTCTGCCTCGTGGACAATTCCGCCGCGTGCGCAATTGATGATCATGACGCCGCTCTTCATCTTTTCGAAAGCATCTTTGTTGAGCAGGTTGGCGGTTGTTTTCATTTTGGGGACATGTACGGTGATGTAATCGGATTGTTTGTACAGCTCCTCCAGGCTGACGGCTTCGAACCCGTCATTCTCAATTTTTTCCGGGGGCACAAAGGGGTCGAAAACAACCACCCGCATCCTCAAGCCACGTGCCCTGTCAGCAACGATAGCTCCAATTTTACCATAACCGATCAAGCCAAGCGTCTTTTTGTACAGCTCCCGACCGGCCAGGTTCTTTTTCTCCCAACGGTTATCCTTAAGGGAGGCTGTACCGGCCGGAATGTTGCGCGTCAGGGACATCATCATGGCAATGGCGTGCTCGGCGGTGGTGATCACATTGCCGGTCGGGGTGTTCATGACGACCACTCCACGGCTGGTCGCGGCCGGGATATCCACATTGTCCAGACCGATGCCGGCGCGGCCCACCACTTTCAGATTGACGGCAGCATCGAGCACATCCTCGGTGACTTTCGTAGCGCTGCGAATGACCAGCGCATCATATTGGCCGATAATCGCTTTTAACTCTTCCGGAGAGAGGCCGGTGTTGACGTCTACCTCGATCCCTTCCGCCGCTTGAAACATTTCAATCCCAATTTCACCCAAATTGTCGCTTACAAGTACTTTCATTTTCATTCCCCTCATCCATTATATTTTGGCATCCTGCACTCAGTGGTTGGCGCCCAGGTCAACGGTCGTGCCATCCCTACTTCCAAAGAGCCGATGTTGGTGTGACACCCTCCATCCATGCAGTTGGGTTCTACACAATTGGATAAAATGTCACATCAGCTCCCGGGTTTACCAGAACCTATTCGAGGGTCTGCTACCTTCGCCCGATATGGTCAGATGATTGCTGCGCCATCGGTCTGGAAGCTCGCTGATATTGCTTGAAAACAAATTGGGACATATTAGGCAAAAACGAAACCACATTCAAGACCAAATGTGACGATTCCCGGTGCAACCAACCTTGCCCGACCTGTCTGTGTGGCTTGATTATTACCGGGTAGTTTGTTAACCAGCCATCCAAACCGGCTAAAAAGGCCCAATACAGAGGATGACACCATGCTGATAACTGAAATTCTGGCACGCAATGCCCGTATGTATGCAAATGAGACGGCTCTGATCGAACGCGACCCGGCCAATAACAAACGCAGCAGCATCACTTGGCAGACGTTCGATGCCCAGGCCAACCAATGGGCACGGTCGTTGATCGCCGACAAGATTGCACCAGGGGATCGTGTCGTCCATTTAATGACCAACTGCATCGAATGGCTGCCGATCTATTTCGGTATCCTGCGCAGCGGCGCCATTGCCGTGCCGCTCAATTTTCGGTTCGTCGCCGCCACCATCGAACGCTGCGTTACGCTGGCCGAAGCCAAAATAGTCATCTTCGGACCCGAATTCATCGAGCGTATTAACGACATCAAACAGCGCCTGGACCGATGTGTACGCAGCTATGTCTTCGTCGGACCCAAAGCGCATTGCCCGGAGTATGCCATCGGCCATGAGGAGTTCATCGATGCACAGTCAGGCCAATTCGCAGAGGTGCCCATAGAGATCACCGACAAGGCGGCGCTCTATTTTACCTCCGGCACTACCGGCACCCCGAAAGGCGCCCTGCTGACCCATCGCAACCTGGAGTCGGCCTGCATCATTGAAAACCACCATCACCACCAGACCCATGCGGACAACTTCCTCTGCCTGCCGCCGCTTTACCATACCGGGGCAAAAATGCACTGGTTCGGCAACTTCATCGTCGGTGCCCGATCGGTCATCTTGAAAGGCATCGAACCACGCTGGATTCTGGAGGCCATCTCAGAAGAACAGGTGACCGTTGTCTGGCTCCTGGTGCCATGGGCCATGGACATCCTCTTCGCCATCGAAAGCGGCGACCTGAAGTTGCGCGACTACGCTATCGACCAGTGGCGGCTCATGCACATCGGCGCCCAGCCCGTGCCGCCCAGCCTGATCAAGGAGTGGCACAAGATCTTTCCCAATCATCAATACGACACCAACTACGGACTTACCGAAGCAACCGGACCGGGCTGCGTTCACCTGGGAGTTGAGAACATGCACAAAGTGGGCGCCATCGGCCTGCCCGGCTTCGATTGGGAGTTTCGCATCGTGGACGACCACTTTAAACCGGTGGGGCCGGATGAACCGGGGGAGCTGATCGTCAAAGGACCGGGTGTAATGACCGAATACTACCGCAATCCCGAAGCGACCGAAGAGACGATCAAATCAGGCTGGCTGCTGACCGGGGACATCGCCCGGTTGGATGAGGATGGCTTCATCTGGCTCGTTGATCGCAAGAAAGATGTGATCATCACCGGCGGTGAAAATGTCTTCCCCGTAGAGATTGAGGACTTCCTCCAGGCCCACCCCAAAATCCAGGACGTGGCCGTGATCGGCCTGCCCAGCATGCGGCTGGGAGAGATCGCAACCGCCATCGTCAAAGTCAAACCGGGCCAGGAGCTGACCAAAGAGGAGCTCCGCGTCTTCTGCGAGAAACTGCCGCGCTACAAACGCCCACGAAAAATCATCTTTGACGACGTGCCCAGAAATCCCACCGGCAAAATCGAAAAACCCAAGCTGCGCGAAAAATTCGGCGGCGCCAAGGAGAGCTTTCAGATATAGCCATGCCGGTCTAACACCCCCCGGTTTCAGAAGAAGGCGCCCAATCGCCGGCCCGTTCTACACTCGTTCAGCCTCCTCAGCAGACGGCTGCGCTTAAACTGACAATTAAGGCTTGTCGTTTCGCGATCGTCGGCCTAATATAGATTTTGTCACAAGGCAAAAATGCCGGTCCACGACAAACTCGCACCATAACCCTCTATGAACAGATTAAAAACGGGAAGGCGCAGTTACCCTGCATTCGCCGTTCTGTTTTGATTTGGCAAAGCTGCAATGCATGGACATAACCCAAACGTCAGAGGAGGGAAAATGACTGCAATGGCAAAAGCGCTTTGGAGGCGCGCACCGATTATCGTACTGGTCGCCATGGTTTCGGTTGGCCTGGGATTTGGCAACAGTCTGGCATCTCATCATAAACATAAACGGCAATTTCCAACCGTGGTGCAGACCAAATATGGCAAGGTGAAGGGCTACCACAATACAGATCAGACCGTCGCCTGGACAGGCATTCCTTTTGCCAAGCCGCCTGTGGGCGACCTGCGTTGGAAAGCGCCCCGGAATCCTGAGCGATGGCGCGGGGTGCTGGATGCGACCCAGCCATGTGTCCCCTGCACCCAGTTGCTCACCACAGAGAAATGGATAAGAACGGGTGAAGCCGAGGGCAGCGAAGACTGCCTCTACCTGAGCATCTACCGCCCCAGTCATAACAAGCGTTTTTTGCCCGTCTATGTTTACATCCATGGCGGGTCGAACAATTTCGGCACGGCCAATGACTACGACGGATCCAACATCGCCGCCAAAGGCGACATGGTGGTCGTCGTGGTCCAATACCGGCTGGGGCCACTGGGCTGGTTTACCCATCCGGCCCTGCGGGAAGGTCGTTCGTCTCTGGATGACTCCGGCAATTTCGGAACGCTGGACAACATCAAGGCCCTCCAGTGGATTCGGAAAAACATCAGGGCGTTTGGCGGGAACCCACACAATGTGACCATTACCGGCGAGTCGGCCGGTGCCCACAATGTGATGAACCTGGTCATCTCCCCATTGGCCAAGGGTCTTTTTCACCGGGCCATGTCTGAAAGCGGGGGCATGACCACCGATACGGTTGCGGAAGGTGAGGAACAGGCCGAAGATCACATTGATGCGCTTCTATCCACCTGCATAGAGAACGACGAAGCAATCGAAGAGTGCTTAAGAAATATTCCCGCAGGCGAACTGTTTGAAGCTTACTTCGCTATGTTTGGAACGCTGCCGACCTACGACGCCTATCAAGATGGGGTTGTCATTCCGGGCAGCGTGGTTTCCACGATCCGCTCCGGCAAATACAACAAGGTCCCCATCATCCTGGGCGCCAATCAATATGAAACCAAGTCGTTCATGCCCCTATACGGCCCTTCATTATATCTCCCATGGTTTGATTTGATCGGAGTGCTGGACGATAATGGCAAAACGGTGGACGATGTGCTGCCCACGGATTTTGACAAAGAGCTGTATGAAATCAGCGGCTACTATGGCAGCCGAAATTGGAGGGGTAAGTTCGTGGACGAACGGGCACGGGCATTGAAAGAGCAACAAAACAGGGTCTATGCCTACCAGTTCAATTGGGGCGGCCCGGGCTCGGGGCCTTCACCATTTGATTTCATTTACGGAGCGGGTCACGCCATGGAGATCGCCTTTTTCTTTGGTGGTGACGAAAGCCTCTGGGGGTATGGCTACAATCCGGACAACGACACCCCCGGTCGGGTGGCGCTGTCGGATGCCATGATGAGATACCTGGCAAACTTTGCCAAAAGAGGAAACCCCAATGGAGCCGGACTGCCTGTATGGCGAAAATGGTCCAATCGGGACGGCGGGCCGAAAGTCATTCTTTTCGATTCGGACTACGACGAGGCCCTGTTGGATATGAGCACGGAGGAGGTGTCCATTTTAGAAGAGCAGTCGAAATTGGCTGCTGAAATCGGCACATGGGATTCGATTGCGCAAGAGACTTACGGATGGGTACCGTGGGCGTTTCAGTGGTCAACTCCAGAATAAACTCATTTTAATAGAATCGCTCCTATAGCCACCCGCTAAGTAGCATTCAAAACATACTTTAGCTTAGGCCAAAAAAAATAACCCGCCACACGAATAACAATGTGGCGGGTTATTTATTTGGGTATCAAAAGTACAATCTATTTCTTTTCGTCTTTCACTTCCTCAAAATCGGCATCCACCACATCGTCGTCCTGAGTCTGGGAGCCGCCGCCCTCACCGGCCTGCTGGCCGGCCCCGGCGTCTCCCGCAGCCTGATCGTTCTGGGCCGACTGCTGTTTATAGATCGCCTCGGCCAACTTGTGGGAGGACTGGGTCAGCGATTCGCTAAGGCGTTTGATCTCCTCGGTATCCTCGCCTTCCATGGCCTTGCGAAGATCGGTGATAGCGGCCTCCACCTTGGCTTTCGTATCGGCATCGACCTTCTCACCCAGGTCCTTGATCGACTTCTCCGAAGAGTAGATCAAGCTGTCGGCATGGTTGCGGGCCTCCACCAGCTCTTTCTTCTTCTTGTCATCTTCGGAATGCAGCTCGGCGTCCTTGACCGCCTGGTCGATCTCCTCCTTGCTCATACCGCTGGAGGCGGTGATGCTGATCGACTGCTCCTTGTTGGTGGCCATATCCTTGGCCGACACCTTGACGATGCCGTTGGCATCGATGTCGAACGTCACTTCGATCTGCGGGACCCCTCTCGGTGCCGGCGGTATCCCCACGAGCTCAAAGCGCCCCAGGGTTTTATTGTTGCCGGCCATTTCACGCTCTCCCTGAAGCACGTGGATCGATACGGCCGGCTGGTTGTCGGCCGCCGTCGAAAAAGTCTGGCTCTTACGCGTGGGGATGGTGGTGTTCTTTTCAATCAGACGGGTCATGACCCCGCCAAGCGTTTCGATGCCCAAAGAGAGCGGCGTTACATCGAGCAGCAGCACATCCTTGACGTCGCCCTTGAGAACGCCGCCCTGAATGGCCGCACCCAGTGCCACCACTTCATCGGGATTAACGCTTCGGTTCGGCTCCTTGCCAAAAATCTTCTTCACACGCTCCTGCACAGCCGGCATACGCGTCATGCCGCCGACCAGAATCACTTCGTTGATTTCAGAAGGCTTCAAACCGGATTCTTTCATGGCCGTAACACAGGGCCTCTCCAGATTATCGAGCAGGTCAGCAACCAGAGACTCGAGTTTTGCACGGCTGATCTTCATGTTGAGATGCTTGGGACCGCTGGCATCGGCCGTAACAAACGGCAGGTTCACATCCGTCTCCATGGAGGTCGACAGCTCCATTTTCGCCTTCTCGGCAGCCTCTTTCAGCCGTTGCAGCGCCATCTTGTCCTGGCGCAGATCGATGCCCTGCTCTTTTTTGAATTCGGTGGCCAGATAATCGATCAGACGCAGATCGAAATCTTCGCCGCCCAGATGGGTATCACCGTTGGTGGCCTTCACCTCGAAGACGCCTTCGCCGATCTCCAGTACGGAAACATCGAAGGTGCCACCCCCCAGATCGAACACGACGATCTTCTCTTCACGCCGCTTATCCAAGCCGTAAGCCAACGAAGCCGCCGTCGGCTCGTTGATAATGCGCATCACATTCAACCCGGCGATCTTGCCTGCGTCTTTGGTCGCCTGACGCTGGCTGTCGTTGAAGTACGCCGGTACGGTGATCACCGCATCGTTGACCGTTTCCCCCAAGTAGTCTTCCGCGTATTTTTTGATGTACGAAAGAATAAAAGAAGAGATTTCTGCGGGGCTGTAAAGCTTGCCGCGCAGTTCAATGCGTACGTCGCCATTTTCAGCCTTCTTGATCAGGTATGGCAGATTCGAAATGTCTTTTTGCACTTCTGCAGAGTCAAACTTGCGGCCGATAAGCCGTTTGACACCGAAAACCGTGTTTTCCGGATTGGTGATGGCCTGACGCTTGGCAATCTGTCCTACCAATCGCTCGCCGCCTTCCGAAATCGCCACGATGGAGGGTGTGGTCCGCCCACCATCCGGATTGGTAATTACCTTACTGTCGCTGCCCTCCATAATCGCCACACAAGAGTTGGTCGTTCCCAAATCAATTCCAATTATCTTGCCCATTTAATCTCCTCCTTGAATATTCCATGTATGGACATTCTATTTCGTATTCTGATTTTAATCTTCATTCTGCTTTACAGCGTTACCGGCTTTCGACACGGCGACCAGTGCGGGTCTTAAAAGGCGATCATGAATCAGATAACCTTTTTGAAGCTCTTTCACGACGGTATTGGGAGGCTGGTCTTCAACCTCCTCCTGCATCATTGCCTGGTGGTAGCTGGGATCGAAAGGTTCACCCAAAGAGGTGACTGGTTTCACCTGGTGTCTCTTCAAAATCTTGATGGTTTCGTTCAGCGTCAAATGCATGCCTTGAATCAGCGGATCACTCTCGTCGTAGCGACCGGAGGCCGAATCGATGGCACGCTCCAGATTGTCCACCACCGTCAGCAGCTCTTTGATCAGCTTCTCGTTGGCGTACTTGACAAGCTCCTGCATCTCACGGGCGGTTCTCTTCTTATAGTTATCAAAATCGGCGGACACACGAAGAAATTTGTCGTAGCTCTCATTGGCCTTCTGCTCGGCCTGTTCCAATTGCTCAGCAAGCGGGGTATCTGCGAGAGCATCCTCGTGTGTTGATTCTGATTGGAGTGTCTCCTGCTCCCCTTCCGGATTTGCCGATTCCGGGTTAACCGAATCTTCTTTCACCTCTGCCTGTTCCACGTCGCTTTCGTCCTGGATGTGAATTCTTTTGGTCATGCCTCCCTAAACTCCTTGATCATCATTTACCGATCCACAAAAACACTCTATTCATTTGAAAATGTTTATAATTTTGTATGGCTGGAAAAAGTGATAAAAAAATAAGACGGCTTGTGGGGATGTCAAGGTACCGGAAGGTATCCTCGGGCAAATCGAAATGATAAATCCAACTAATAGTTTGGTTGTGCACCCTCCTTTGAATTCGCCAGCACGTGTCGTCTTGCAAAGTGACCGGGATCGAACCGCGACACAGACCGCATCACTTATCGCTGCTTCCTTCCGGACCTGACGAGGTTCGCGACCGTCTGTTGCGCGGCGACCGGCCTGCGAGCCAACACGCTTTGAACATAACCCTAGGGAGGGAATTCAGCCCCGCATAAGCGGATTTCGGGTCGAGGGCACCGCTAACTCCCCGCCTAGCACAACCAGGGCGCAGAGTATAGATAGGAGACTCTGCTTTTTCAAGGATTAATCAACACCCAGGCAAAAAGAGAGGTGTAAATCCTACGGAAGAGCGGGGCTTATATTGACAATTGGCTGCAGCTACTTTAGAACCCAGGCCAGACGCAGAAACAAATTGGCGTGCGGATCCCGTCAAAATCTGTACAACCGCCCGATAAAAAGACGCCAACCATATCGATGCACAGCATGCCCATGCCTCCTGATAAAAAAATGCCGGCACACCCATCTGTAGAAAGAGCCGCACTGCCACTGGTTGTGAAAATCAGGCAATGCATTGACCATCATGGCATGCTTTCAAACGGAGACCGCGTGCTGGCAGGTGTGTCCGGCGGCCCCGACTCGGTCACCCTGATTCACGTTCTGGCCGAACTGGCCGAACCCCTCGGTATCGAACTGGGGATTGCCCATTTCGACCACGGCCTGCGGCCCGAAAGCGCCCCCCGGGAGGCCGAATGGGTCAAACAGCTTGCCGTTAAACTCGGCGTGCCATTCTACCTGGGAAGCCTGACGAAAAGCTGCAACCGCGGTTCACTCGAAGCGTGGCTTCGGCAGCAGCGCTATCAATTCCTCGAACGCACTGCCAAGCGCGAGGGTTTTTCAAAAATCGCCGTGGGCCATCAGGCCAATGACAACGCAGAGGCAGTTCTCATGCATCTTTTGAGGGGAAGCGGCGTAAGGGGAATCTCCGGGATTCCCCCGGTAAGGGGTAATCTGATCATCAGGCCCCTAATCGGAGTGTACCGAACTGAAATAGTCGATCATCTCAAAGGGCTTGGCACTGCCTGGCTGAACGATCCGTCCAATGAAGATGTGACGTTTGAGCGCAACCGGATCAGACATCGATTGATCCCCATGCTTGAGCGTGAGTACAACGCCAACCTGGTCCAAATCCTCAACCGGACAGCCGACCTCTGCTTCGAGGAGGACCGCTGGATCGACAAACAGCTGTCGCCGACGCTCGAGGCGTCCATCCTCTCGATCGATGCGAAAAAAATGGAGCTGGCAATTGAACTTCTGGCAGAAATCGAACGGCCGGCCCAGCGTCGAATCCTTCGAAGTGCGTTACGAAAATGGCAGGGCCACCTTCAACGGCTGACCGCTGCACATGTCGAGCAGATCATTGCGTTGATATCAAAGGGCAGTGTTGCCCGCGAACGCCACCTGCCGGCCCGCATCAGTGTAAAACGCACGGCCAACAGCTTGATTTTTTCCCACAAGACGGGCAACGCCCGCGGCCGGGCGCCGATGGTACCATCACCGGACAAATCTGATTATTGCTATATAATAGGAACGCCAACAGACCTTCCCAAAAGGCTCACCATCCGAGAGGCCAGCCTCCGGCTCACATTTACAATGGTGGCGGATGGTGCGCCAGAGAAGGTTCGGTCCGCCGACCGGAACCAGGCGTTTTTTGACCTGGCGCGGCTCGAGTTCCCTCTGACCGTTCGAAATCCCGAACCGGGGGATCGGATAGCACCATTTGGCATGCAGGGTACCCAGAAGCTTAAAAAGCTGTTTATCGACCGGAAAATCCCCAAAGCCGTGCGATGGCAAATGCCTGTTCTGGCATGCGGCAAGACGATTCTCTGGGCGGTGGGGGTTCGCAGAGGCAGGCAGGCCGCAATCGACGGACGCACGGAGCAGATGATGCATATCGTGGCCGAACCGCTGAGCAGCCGGCCCGGATCGGTATCGTAACGCAAGAGTGCATAGCCTGAAAACAGATGGATAATAGTTGCGAAATGCCCGAAAGGGCATTATGGTAGTCATCTCCGGCAACTGACCGAATTAACACTTTAGGAGGTATTTTTTGAATCCATTTTACAAAAACCTGGCGTTATGGTGCGTGATCACCTTGATGATGATCATGCTCTACAAAATGTTTAACGCCCAGAACCTGGCCGAAAGCCCGTTGGGCTACTCCGAATTCCTGGCCATGGTGGACGAAAATAGAGTAGACGAGGTCACCATCCAGGGGCAGGAAGTTGCCGCCACCGATGAGACCGGAAAAAAATTCAGAGTTTACACACCGGAAGACCCCGATCTCATAAGAACGCTGAGATCCAAGAATATCCGCATAAATGCCAAGCCCCCCACCGAATCACCCTGGTATAACATTTTGATTTCATGGTTTCCCATGCTTGTGCTGATCGGCGTATGGATCTTTTTCATGCGCCAGATGCAATCGGGCGGAGGAAAGGCACTCTCCTTCGGCAAGAGCAGAGCCAGGCTCATGTCGGACAACCAAGAGAAGGTCACCTTCAAGGATGTGGCCGGCATCGATGAGGCAAAAGAGGAGTTGAGCGAGGTGGTGGACTTTTTGCGCGATCCCAAAAAATTCACCCGCCTGGGCGGGCGCATCCCCAAAGGCGTACTGCTCATGGGCCCGCCAGGTACTGGCAAGACCCTGTTGGCCAGAGCCATTGCCGGTGAAGCCGGCGTGC
The DNA here is from genome assembly GCA_963668675.2 of uncultured Desulfatitalea sp. Lineage (GTDB taxonomy): Bacteria > Desulfobacterota > Desulfobacteria > Desulfobacterales > Desulfosarcinaceae > Desulfatitalea. The sequence continues at coordinate 829,198 of CAXXMB010000002.1, forward strand.
CCTTTTTCAGCATCAGCGGTTCGGATTTCGTGGAGATGTTTGTAGGCGTCGGCGCTTCACGCGTGCGGGATCTCTTTGTCCAAGGGAAAAAACAAGCGCCCTGCATCATCTTCATCGACGAAATCGACGCGGTCGGTCGTCACCGCGGCGCGGGGTTAGGCGGCGGCCACGATGAAAGGGAACAGACCCTGAACCAGCTGCTGGTGGAGATGGACGGGTTCGAATCCAACGAAGGGGTTATCCTCATCTCGGCTACCAACCGCCCCGACGTCCTCGATCCGGCCCTGCTGCGTCCCGGCCGCTTCGATCGCCAGGTGGTGGTGAGCCTGCCGGATATACGCGGCCGTGAAAAAATCCTCTCCGTACATATGAAAAAGACGCCAGTTGGAAAGGATGTCAATACGACCATCCTGGCAAAAGGCACCCCTGGCTTTTCAGGTGCCGACCTCGAAAACCTGGTCAATGAAGCTGCGCTGCTTGCCGCCAAACGGGACAAGGAGAAACTGGAGATGGTGGACTTTGAAGACGCCAAAGACAAAGTCTACATGGGGCTGGAGCGCAAATCCAAAGTGATCAGAGAGGAAGATCGCAAAACAACAGCCTACCACGAAGGTGGCCACGCCCTGGTGGCCAGGTTCCTTCCCAATACGGATGCGGTCAACAAGATTACCATTATTCCCCGTGGCCGGGCCGCCGGCGTGACCTGGTTCCTGCCGGAAGAGCGTGACTTCAAATATAAGGATCAGCTTGAAAGCGAGCTGGCGGTGGCCTTCGGTGGCCGTGTGGCCGAGGAGATCGTCTTCAACCGAATCAGCACCGGCGCCTCCAACGACATCAAGCAGGCCACAGAACTGGCCCAACAGATGGTGCGCAAGTGGGGGATGAGCGAGGAGTTGGGGCCGCTCTCCTATGCCCAGGGTGAAGAGCAGGTCTTTTTGGGACGTGAAATATCGCAACACCGGGACTACTCCGAAGCCACGGCCCAAAAAATAGATGGTGAAATCACCCGGCTGGTGAAAAACGCCCACCAACAGGCCCATTCGGTCCTGAGTGAACATCTCAATATCCTGCACGCCCTGGCGGATATGCTCCTGGATAAGGAGACCGTACTGGGCAAAGAGCTGGATGAGCTGATCCTCTCCATCAAACCGGATGCCAACCTACCGTCAACGCCGGATGACCAGGAAGAGAGCAACCCTGAAAGCAAAGTCGAAGATAACGCCAAGGAGTAATCCGCGATCATCGGGATTTGTGAAATCCCCGAAGGGATGACCGCCGAGAGATACTATGAAGAGCTATGCACTGCATTGGAACGGGTTCCAACTTGATCTTGGCCGCCGCACGGCAATCATGGGCATCGTCAATGTCACGCCCGACTCCTTTTCAGACGGTGGTCAGTTCTACTCGACCGATGCGGCTGTAGCAAGGGCCGAGCGGCTGGTCAATGCCGGTGCCGACATCATCGACATCGGTGGGGAATCCACTCGACCCTATGCGGCGGAAGTGCCCGAACAGGCGGAGATGGATCGGGTAGTGCCGGTCATCGAACGCCTGGCCCAACGCATCGAAGTCCCCATCTCCATAGATACGACCAAGGCGACCGTCGCAGATGCAGCCCTGTCCGCAGGCGCATCCATGATCAACGACATCAGCGCCTTGCAGATGGACGATCAAATCGCCGCAGTGGCGGTCAAACACAGAGTGCCAGTCATTCTGATGCACATGAAGGGGTCTCCCCGCACCATGCAGATCGACCCGGTTTATGACGATCTGATCTCCGAAGTACGAAATTTCCTTAAGGATGCAATCGACCGCGCCAAAAAAGCCGGCATCGCCGAGGATAAAATCATCATCGATCCGGGCATCGGCTTCGGCAAGACCATATCGCACAACCTGCAACTGATTGAACGGCTATCGGCCCTTGAGTCTCTGAAGGTCCCCATCTTGATCGGGTCGTCCCGAAAAGCCTTTATCCGGAAAATACTGTCCGAAAACAGACCCCATGAACTCTCGGCAGACCAACCCGAAGTGGAAACCGGCACCCAGGCCACCATCGCCATGGCCGTCAACAACGGCGCCCATATTGTCCGCGTCCACAATGTGGCCAACACCAAAGCCATGGTGACCATGCTGGATGCGATCCGCAACGCCTGGGAATAGGGAAAGGGGACTCGCGCAATGCTTCTGGTCATCGATGTCGGCAACACCAACACCGTAATTGGTGTCTTTGATGGTGATGAGCTGATCCAAAACTGGCGCATCCGCACCGAAAGGAACACTACCGAAGACGAATTCAGCGTCCTGGCAGCCAATCTCTTTGGTCGCAGTTGCATCGATATCACCAAAATCGAAAAAACCGTGGTCTCCTGCGTCGTTCCCCCGATGGTGACGATCCTGGACGCCTTCGCACGCAAATATCTCAAGCATGCCGCCCATTGGATCGACGCCAAATCCTATCCCGGCATGCCTATTCTCTACAGCAATCCCAACGAAGTGGGTGCCGACCGCATCGTAAACGCCGTCGCCGCCTATGACCGGCACCGCACCAGTCTCATCGTGATCGATTTCGGCACCGCCACCACCTTCGACGTCATCACCGAAAAGGGAGAGTATCTCGGTGGCGCCATCAGCCCCGGCATCGGCATCTCATCCGAAGCGCTCTTTGCCAAAGCCTCCAAACTTCCCCGAGTGGAAATCTTCAGGCGCCCAACCCGCGTGATCGGCACCGACACCATCACCAGCATCCAATCCGGCATCATCTATGGCTATGCGGCCATGGTGGACGGAATGGTCAACCGCATCTCCGCCGAAATGAAGACACCCCCGAAAGTCATCGCCACAGGCGGCCTGGCCCCCCTGATGCAGAATGTGGCCAACACCATCGAAGCAGTAGAACCCGACCTGACCCTGATCGGCCTGAAAATTATCGCCGATTATCTGGAGTAATAGCAATTTTTAGAACCTGCTATTGCTTTTGTCCTTACGCCGTTCTGTTGGGTAAAATTCAAGTGTTAAACAGTCTGATGTGTTCGTAAAAAAGGTACAAAAGTGATTTTTCGTCATTACGGATAAAGCCGAAGTCCTGTTTTTCAACGGTTTCTGGATGCCCGAGTCCGGCATGACGGGGGAACGGCTTTCTGCGAGGCCGTCAAGTTGACTACCCAGCCAATGGAGGTGTTTCTGCCAGGGAGTATACCATCCCATGCTTTCAGTGTATGTTTTTACTGCTGCTTAAATGTAGCGGAGGAAAAGCGGTCAGCACTGTTTGAGCGAAGCGAGTTTGCGGACCGCCCGGAGCGAATTTCGCAGCAGTTAAACCATTAAGCGTCGCATGGGAGGGTATACTCCCTGGCAGAAACAGCGGTGCCCACATAAACAAGGCTTCACCATCTACATAAGAGGGATAGTATTCAAAAAACACGAAGAATTGAACATAAGGATCAAGAGCTGGAGAGATACTCCCAATACCCCTTCACGCTGTTGCGCAGAAAAAACCGCTCACGGCTCTGCACCTCTGAAGAGAGTTGGGAAAAGCCTGACAGAAGGGGATCTTCGGCGAGCAGTACTTCCAAGCACTCTTCCAGGGCATCGTCATCAGGTTCCGACCGCCCCTCGCGCCACCTGGCGATCATCTCCAGCCAGTCCGACAACTGACCCCGGTGGCGCCGAAGCATCCCGACCGCGTCATGGTACATGCCGACATGACCATAGCAAATCCGTTGAGGCTGGTAACCGAGCAGCCGATCGATGCTCTCCTGGTAGATCTTAATACGAAACCGGGGAGGCGTGGCCGGACGCATATAATAATGGTCATCCGCCAAAGGCAGACAAACCCCACCCACCTCACCACCAAAAAGCAAATCATCCATCAGGTAACTGAAATGGTGCGGCGCGTGCCCAGGCGTCGGAACCGCCGTAATACCCTGTGTCTCGAACCGATCTGCCGAAAGAATCTGTCCCGGCTTCACCGGATCGATGGGGCCATACCGGCGGGCCACCTCACCCAACGTTTTAAGGGAGCCCTCCCACAACCGTTGAGGATCTTCCAGGTGGGTTACGGCCTTGGGGTGACACACAACCGGCGTACCAGGGAAAGCGTCGGCCACCTGGCCGATACCGCCGGAGTGATCGATATGCACATGGGTCAGCAGAATAAAATCGGGTTGCGTCACACCAATTTCGGCCAAAGCGGAAAGCAGATGACCGCTGGTCGACGACGGCCCCACATCCACGACCACAACCGGCCCGGCCGTCCAAACCCAAGAGGTAATAAAATCGGAAAACCCGGCAATGGATACCGGTAAGGTAATCATGAAAAGGGAATCATCGATCCGGACAATATTTTTCATTTGAATAGGCACCGGCAAGGAGGCGATGCACCACTTGCCGTTGGATACGGGGGTGGCCGTAACAGAACAGCTAAGGATTCATCGACTCTTTGAAAACCTTGTAGAACAAACCGTAATCGGCCATACCCCTTTGCAGAATCTTGTCGATATCGTCAATGTTGCGCAGGTTGAGGATCATGTTCACACTCTTCTGGAAAGCACTCATATGATCCATGGTGCGAAAGCGGGTGGTCAGCAGCGTCACGAACATGTTGCGGCGTGTCTCCATCCCCAGACGCTCAAGATAGATCAGCACAGGATTGGCATCCGGATCGCGGGTGTCGAAGTACTCATTGAGCAACACCAGGTCATAGGTGTGGTAGCGCATCTTCTTGAGCGCTTCACGGCTGTTGGGCGCCTCGGTCACATGGTACTCGAGCAGATCCAGCGTGGGACGCACCTTTTCCCGTATCAGCGCATCGGAGTCGCACACCAGGGCTGTCTTGCCCTCCTCTTCGATAAAATCGAACGGCTTCTCGGAGGCGTCATACCCTTCGCCATCATCTTCCGCAAAGTCGAAGAGATCATCAAAAGCGGCATCGCCGTCATCGTCATTTTTCGCCGGCCGGGTGACACTGATCTTCTCCTGACAGCGCGGGCATTTCAGGGTGACCATTTTACCTTCAGGCAGTTTCTCGTCGGCGACTTTCAACTTACCGTTGCAATTTTGACAGACAATTTCCATAGGTCAATCCGATGCTCCCTTGGTCGGCTCCCAATCGAACGGAGCCTCCATTAAGTTCCATAGCGATGCGGAGGTTGAAAAAACACCGCTATCAAACCTTTTTGTGGTAGCCCCGATCCAGCTCCAGATCTTTGATGTCCGTGGTGGCCTCTCCCCTGGCACTCTTCACCTTGTCGATACCCCGGCTGGTCACGGCCTTATGGGAGGAGTAGGCCAGAGCCGTCTCCTGGGTGACCAATCCCTTCTCATAAAGCTCCACAATATAATCGTCAAACGTCATCATACCGAAGGGCCTTCCGGCCTGCATCATCTCGTAGTAGGTCTTGCCCTCCGATTCGCCGTTCAATATGGCCTCTTTCACGCGAAGATTGGACCTTAGAATCTCGAATGCAGCGACCCGGCCACCACCGACTTTGGAGAGCAGGCGTTGGCTGACGACCCACCGGACCGTGTCGGCCAGGCGGATGCGCACCTGCTTCTCCTCTTCGTTGGTGAACATGCCCAGAATACGGTTGATCGTCTGGCCGGCATCCACCGTATGGAGCGTGGTCAGAACCAGATGGCCTGTTTCAGCCGCCGTCAAACCAATCTCGACGGTTTCACGGTCGCGCATTTCGCCGACCAGAATCACCTTCGGCGCTTGTCGCAGCGCAGCTCGCAAGCCGTTGGCAAAAGAGTCGTAATCCCGACCCAGTTCGCGCTGATTGAAGGTCGCCTTCTTGTGGGGATGCTGATATTCGATGGGGTCTTCCAGGGTAACCACGTGGACGGCGCGTCGTTCGTTAATCTCCTCCAGAATCGCAGCCAGCGAAGTCGTTTTACCGGTACCGGTTGCGCCGGTAAAGATGATGATGCCGTTGAGCTCCCCCCCCATCTCCAGAAAAGAGTCGGGCAACTTCATATCCCGGATGGTGGGCACCTTGGATTCCAACTGCCTGAGAACGATAGATAAATGGCCCGATTGGGCAAAAATGTTCACACGAAAGCGGGCCTTTCCGGGAAGGCTGTAGGAGAGGTCGCACGATCCGGTTCGCATCAGGGTCTCGGTCAGACGCCGGTCGCCGTCGATCAGATTCAAGGCCACGATTTCGGTCTGAAATGGGGTCAGACTTTCGATCTGGGGCTTGGTGTTGACCGGCAGCAACTCACCGGAGCTCTCCACCTGCAGTGGCCGACCGACCGTCAGGTTGAGATCCGAAACGTTGCTGTGCGAATCAAGCATTCGGGTGAGAATATGATCGATCTCTTGTTTTTTCATGGCTCTCCTCTTTGCGGCTGGCACAGTGCCCTATCATGGAACGCCGCCGGTTCGCCCGATGGATGCATCGCTCCCCCGCCTGGTGGGACGGGCGTTTACGCCTCAGTGAAATCGGTTGGCGGTGCCTTGAGCAGCGGGCGGAAACGGCCCTTGTCGTTGGCCTTGGTGTAAGCGGCGTCGGCGCTGATCCTGCCTTTGTTAAAAAGCTCCATGATGGCGTCATCGAGCAACTGCATCCCGTACTTTTTCCCGGTTTGAATCATCGACGGGATCTGGTGCGATTTGCCTTCGCGGATCAGATTGCGCACCGCCGGGGTGGCAATCAAAATCTCCAGGGCCGGAATCCGCCCCTTTTTATCGATCCGCTTGAAGAGCGTCTGGGAGATGATGGCGCGGATACCGTCCGACAAGGTGGATCTGATCTGCGCCTGCTCCTCGGCCGGGAAGACCTCCACGATACGGTCGACCGTTTTGGCCGCGCTGGTGGTATGCAGGGTCGAAAAGACCAAGTGGCCGGTAGAGGCCGCCTCGATGGCCAGACTCATGGTAATCAAGTCACGCATCTCGCCAACCAGAATGATATCGGGATCTTCACGAAGGGCACCACGCAGGGCTGCGGAGAACGATTTGGTATGAATCCCCACCTCCCGATGGTTGACCAGGCACCCCTGGCTGTTGTGCACAAATTCGATCGGATCTTCGATGGTGATAATATGGTCGGACCGGGTGCGGTTGGCTTCGTCGATAATGGCCGCCAACGTGGTCGACTTGCCGCTGCCGGTGGGGCCCGTGACGATCACCAGTCCACGCGGCAAAGAGGCCAGCTTGGCCATCACCGACGGCAGCCCCAACTGTTCACACGTCATGATGTTGCTGGGGATCTCCCTGAAAACCGCCCCGACACCATTTTTCTGCATGAAAAAATTGGCGCGGTAGCGTGCCAGGCCTGGGATTTCATAGCCAAAGTCCACATCTCCGGTCTCTTCAAAGGTTTTGATTTTATCTTCGGCCGCAATTTCGTAAAGCATGGCGCGCAGCCCGTCATTGTCAAGTACCTTATATTTGACGCGTTCGATATCGCCATGCACGCGAAGGGCGGGCGGTTGCCCGGACATGAGGTGCAGGTCGGAGGCATTCTGTTCGTGCATCAATTTGAAAAAAGCATCAATTTTGGCCATGATCAACTCCCTGATTGGATTGCCCGGAACACCCGCAAAGGTGAAATACCGATGGCGCTATGGAATAACAACAGCCCATATTAAAAATTGACTGTCCGGTTCTCTCTTCATTATCGGCCAATAGGCTGGGGGGTTTAACTTAAAGTGCTGGGTGGTTGTTTGAGGACAGCCACTTTGCCATCGGATTCATCCAATGCGTCCATGCTCTCCTTGCCGATCTCCAGCAACTTGCTGTGCGCTTCGATGACGGATCGTATCTGCACTTCAATCTGCATGCGCTGTCGTTTGAGTTCGGAGATATCTTCATGGAGCTGGGAGAGCCGATTGTGGGCACGGTTCAGAATCTTCTCCGCCTTGACTTCCGCATCGGCGATGATGATCTCAGCCGATTTGCGGGCATTGTCCTTCATCTGCTCCAACACCTTTTGGGAGTTGAGCATCGCACGTTTGAACGTCTCTTCACGCTCCTTATATCCCTGGGATTCTAGCTTCAGACGGCGCAACTCCTCTTTGATCTTCTTGTTCTCTTCCTGTAGCGAGGTGATCGTCTCCGCCGCCTGCTCCAGAAATCGATCGACTTCACGAATATCGAACCCTCTGAAGCGAACCCTGAATTGCTGCTGTTGTATATCGACTGGTGTAAGGCTCATACAACGTCTCCCTGCAAGTGTGCTGACGTAAGCATTTTAAACCGTGCCAGATTCCGTACCGAGGTCAAGCGTTGAAACCAGATGTTCAACATTTATAACCTTTGGAGAAGAGAACACTAACGGCACTGGCATCGAATAGCGTCTAAAATCTTCTCTGTCGCACCTTTTTTTGGCTCAGGATAGTTCCAAAACAGTGGATATGTCAAGATTTTTCATGGGTTGCGGCACCTGCCGACCCTTGAACGAGCGGGATTGGCCGCCTCTTTCTCGCCACATCGCTTCTAACCCATGGCCGTAGTCCCCTGTTCCGTTTCAATCGACTCAAGCCTTTTAATAAACCACCGATATACTGTTCATATCGCCTTTGGCGATCTTCTATGCTATAGATTGAGATATAAAATTGAAATGGATGACGTGACCTTATGAAAAATGGATCTAAGCTCTACAACGGACTGAAAGCACTCTCCGATGCCGCCTTTCCCAAGCAGTGCCCCTCGTGCGGGCGCCGCTACGAGTCGGCCGAAGAGTTTATCCGCGAAACCCGATCGATACGGGAAGAGATCAGCGGCTTGAAAAGCGCCACCGACGATGAATCGCAACCGATGGTCGAACTCTACCGCAACTGCCCCTGCGGCTCGACACTGATGGATTGTTTCGACGACCGCCGGGACTTGAGCCACCCCGGGCTTAAAAGACGCAGACTTTTCGGCCAATTGCTTGAAATGCTCCACCGCAAAGGCCTCCAGACACATATCGCCAGAGTGGAGTTGATTCGATTGATGAGGGGAGAGCAAAGCTCTGCTTTGTCTGACATTGGTGTGAAGACAAAGAAGCTATGACAACGGCATCGGCGTTGACGGCACAGGATCTTTGAGCGCCACCATGAAGAAGGGCCCCAATGGCGTCTCCTTGCCAAATGTAAATTTCATAAACTCGCGCATCAGTTCACTGACCAGCTGATTTTTATCCATAGTGGCCACATACGCCTCGGGGTCGAGCTTTGATACCGCTTTCTTGCGCTTCAACTTCTCATCGTTCCGCGCCTTATCGCAGATGAAACTCACCGCCTCCGTGGCCTTCTCTCTCAAAGTGGCCTCATCCAGCCGGTTTAGCGACCGGTATACCCTCTCGAGCTTATCCGCACTGGGCATCTTTTCCGACTCCAGCAAGGCCTTGAATTGAGTCGTTTGCCGCTCCATCCCTTTGCGAATATGGTGCGATTCCACAAGATTGAAACCGGCCCACCCGGCGCCCAGCCATTGGAAGATGCCGATCTTGACCTTGCCGGGACGGTTGAGGTCTTCGATGTAGGCGCAAATAGAGAAAAATTTGTAAATTCTGGTCTTCATCCATCCCAGACCACCTTTATTCAACCCATTTTCCTGAGTGTAGAGGTAGCTCCAATCCTGGTCGTCTCCGACAATGAAGCCCTTTTTGCCCACATCCGATTCACCCATCTGGTTGGATATGGAGAACATGACCCTGAAATCGCCCTGCTGGTAAAGCAGAAACGCCCTCTTGAGCCCATACTCGTAGTAGGCGCCCGTATGAAGATCCGGAGAGATGGTCTCCCGCACGACCCCCCTTACCGTTTTGGGTTTGGAGAGATCGGTGAGCATTCGCCACAATTCGGGGGGGCCGGCAGTGCCGGCGGAGGTCATCTCCCATTGTGAATAGTTGACCGATGAAGCGTTGATCGCGCCTTCCGGAATCTGTTGATTGTAAGCGTAACGCAAGGCTTCGGGCAGGGGACGATCCAGTGAATAGGCAATGAAGGCACCGTTGATCTCCTCCCGCGGCTCAAGTGTAGGCTTGGAAAGCTCGTCGGCTTTGAGAATAAAGTTAACCACCGGATCGACTTTGGAAAAATCGAGCCCCGCCTCCGATGTTTCGTCACACAGGTCGAGCAAATAGGTTAAACCGGCTTCCGGTAAATCACTTCGTCCGGTGGCAACAGGGTCATACATTCCGGTATCACTATCGGCAACAGCGGGTATGGTAAACAGGCAGATCAGTGCCAACGCGAAGAGGTGCCAAAAACCGACGGTGATCCCTGTCAAAATTCCGGCTTTTGGGTCGTTTTTTATGTCTCTTATAGGATACAAGAGGTCTCCTTTTAGTCTAATCTTTTCCATAGGCCGTACGTTGCCTTCAAGCCGAGCAAAAGCACATCCCTTCATAATAAGGCTTGGGTTATAAAAGTCACCTATCAGGTCCATCTTGCTGTTCAAGGCGAATTGGATGAACGCGGACGACGGCCATCTATGGGGTCATCGCAAATGGTGGTTGGTGTTTTCTCTGACTGCCAAACCAATAACGATAATGGTTTCGATTATTATCGTGAACACCCTTTGCGGTCAAGCCCCAAGGTGCTTTCATCCGCACCCCCGGCAGTAGCTTCGATTTTTTATTGACAATCCAAGTGCAGACCATAAAGTAGCCACTGAATCTGATGCTTGAAAGCGGTATTCGAATGCAACCGTTGTGCCACAACAGACCAAATTTTGGAGATCCTCACAATGCTTCGGGATAAACATATCGGTTTTATCGGTACGGGTAACATGGGCGAGGCGCTGATCAAAGGTTTGTTACAATCCGGCCTTTCCGACAGCGAGCAACTGTGTTGTTCGGATGCGAGAAGCGAGCGACTTGCAGAGCTCCAAAAACGCTATGGCATTCAAACCATCGGCGACAATTCCGAGCTGGCCGGGAAATGCGACGTGGTCGTTTATGCCGTCAAACCCCAAGTCTTAGGCTCGGTGATCAAAGAGACGGCCGGGGCATTGGACGACACCAAAGTGGTCATCTCCATCGCCGCCGGCGTCCCGCTGTCGGCGATTGCGACCGTGGCAGGGAAACCCCTGCGGCTCGTGCGGGCCATGCCCAATGTCTGTGTATCGGTCGAAGCCGGAGCCACCGCGGTTGCTCCGGGCGAACATGCCAAAGCCGGGGACCTGGAACTGGCTCAGGCCATCTTCAACTCGGTGGGCCGCTGCGTCATCGTCCAGTCGGAAGCGCTGCTCGATGGGGTCACCGGTTTGAGCGGCAGCGGACCGGCCTATATTTTTGTCATTCTGGACGCCATGGCCGATGCCGGCGTCAAGGTGGGTCTGGCACGCAACGAAGCGCTGCTGCTTGCAGCGCAAACGCTGATGGGGGCCGCGAAAATGCATTTGGAGACCGAGATGCACCCAGGGCAGCTGAGGGACATGGTCACATCACCAGGTGGAACGACCATTGCAGGTCTTCATGCACTGGAGCGGGAAGGCATCCGCAATGCCATGATGAATGCGGTGGAAGCGGCCACCATGCGCGCCAAGGAACTTGGTGAGCTGGTGCGACTTGGATAGCAGCTCAGGACGATAGAGATGGTTAAATCACTTACAATCCCAAATAAAAACCCTTTGAACACACTCGAGCGCGCAGGGCGTATCCTGTTAGGGGCCATTTTCGTTTACGCCAGCCTGGATAAAATCCTGGATCCAGCCGCATTTGCCCAGGCCATTGCCAATTACCAAATTCTGCCCCCCACATGGGTTAACGCCGTGGCATTGATGCTGCCATGGCTTGAAGCGGTAAGTGGCATCTGTCTGATAACGGGCAAACTGATGCGGGGCAGTGCCCTGGCGATCACTCTGATGCTCATCTTGTTCATGGGGGCTTTGGGATACAACGCCTATCGAGGAGTGGATATCGCCTGCGGCTGTTTCTCTCTGAACAATGAAGCCGCCGGCCGCATCTACATGGACCTTTCGAGAGATGCTGCCCTGTTGGCCGTCGCGCTTATGGTGCTGGTGCGCACCCGGACAACGGCGCCCTTGAAGCAGCCTTACGGTCAGCCACGGTGACCTCCTTCTGCCAACACCAAATCATATGACAACCTGTTGCCATGTTTGAAGAAGTCGAATACAGCGCCGCACTCATCGCCGGACTGCTCTCCTTTTTTTCACCGTGCATTCTGCCGCTGGTGCCCTCCTACTTCTCTTTCATCACCGGCATATCCATAGACAGACTGGCCAGTGCCGAAGGGTCCGAGGTGCGCCGCAAGATCGTGTTGAGCACCCTGGCTTTCGTCTTCGGCTTCTCCATCGTCTTCATCATGCTCGGGGCGACCGCCGCCTTTTTCAGTGGATTGCTTCAGGGCGCCAGGGTCTATATCCGTTTGGTGGGTGGGGCGCTGATCATCATTCTGGGGCTTCATCTGATGGGTGTTGTACGGATTCGATTCCTGGACATCGAAAAGAGGGCCCACCTGAGCCGAAAACCGGTCCACTTCATGGGCACCGTGCTCATCGGCATGGCCTTTGGCGCCGGCTGGAGCCCGTGCATCGGGCCAATGTTGGGGTCCATATTGATTTTGGCCGGAAACCAGGATACCGTGGCCCAAGGCATCGTTTTGTTGTCGCTCTACTCAGCGGGCCTGGCATTGCCGTTTATCGTCTTGTCGATCGGCATTCATTTTCTGATCGCATTCATTCGTCGGGCCGCCAAAGCCATTCGCTATATCAACATCGGCGCCGGCGTGCTGCTCATCCTCACCGGCCTCTTGCTGATGACCGATAAATTGAGGCTGCTGAGCTATTTCAGCTTTTAAGGAGTCACCCTAATGAAACGCATCATCTGCATAATCCTTGCAGCGACGATTGTCGCGCTGGTCTCGATATCCGCCGTCACAGCGGCCAATGATCCTGCCGCCAACATCAATTGGCGCAGCTTTGACGAGGCCCAGAAAGAGGCTCAGACCCAATCGCGCAAATTCCTGCTCTATTTCTATACCGACTGGTGCGGCTACTGCCGGAAACTCGAAAATAACACCTTTGTGGACAAAGAGATCGCCGCGTATGTCAATCAAAACTTCATCCCGGTGCGCATCAATTCGGAGAAGAAGCCGAAAATCGCCGCCCGTTATCGCATCAGCGGAGTGCCCAACCTGAGATTCCTGACGGCCAAAGGTGAAGACATTGCCCACTGGCCGGGCTACATCGAGGCCGACCGGTTTCTTCCGCTGCTCAAATTCATACACAGCGACAGCTACCTTAAAATGGGATACAGCGACTTTCTCAAACAGAAGTAGATTTAAAACCACGAGTGGCAGAAAGAGGCCCTAATAGTCCTGATCCTGGAAATGGTGACCGTAGTGGCGTTTGATCAGGCGGTATACAACCGACGTGCTGGCGATAAAACTTAAGACGAGGAGTGTGACCGGCACCCAGAGATGGTGAAGATAGTCCGGCCGGGAGGACGCCACGGCAATACCGGCACCGCTGAAAACAGCAACTCCGATCAGTGCCACCAGCAGAATCCAGCACGCCGCATTGCTGTCATACCAGGGTGCAATCGCTTTTCGAAACAGTGGATTGGGATCTATTTTCATCGTTTTGTCCGCCGGTCATCGTTTCCAGAACCATACATGCGGTTTGATGGAAATGCAAACCGCATCCACGCCGTACCGGCCAGCCAATCGTTCTGTCTCGCATATTCCCCCTTTCAACATTTCTCAGCAATCGAACCACAACAACTAATAGAATTAAAAGGGAAACAGACACGATATCAACCAATGCCGAACGGTTGCGGCCACTCGTTCCCAAGCGCCGATTTGAAATCGGCGCAGGCAGCTCAATTGACAGGGGCGCCCATCCTGTGTAAGCAACTGTTAAAGCTAATTCTTAAAAAAAACGCCTTTTGCTGGACTGAAGCTGAACGATATCGACCGCGGTTATCTGAAGAGGGCATAATGAAAATCTCCATTCGCTTGACGCTCATCCTTGGCGTCCTCGGCCTGATCTGGGGCACACAACTTATCATCACCACCTCCACCTATCTTTCCTCTGAAAAGGTTCTGGTGCGTCATGCTCGTGATATCATGCAGAATATCGCTGAGTTGACCATCGAAAAATCCAAAAACCACCTCTCATTGGCCCAGGGGGCCGCTCGGCTTACAGAGCGGTTGATCACCTCGCGGGTGGTGGACAGTCATGAGAGCCAGCTCAGCAACCTGGAGAGATATTTCCTCGACCAGTTGGCCGTCTCCCCCCAATTTGCCGGCATCTATGTCGGCAAACCCAACGGCGATTTTTTTTATGTGAACCGCGATACAACCCACGGCTCGGAAGGCTTTCGGACCAAAATCATCACCCATGCCGATGGGCAAAAAAGTACCCGCCTGATTTTCCGGGACCATGACGCCCGCTTGATCGATGAGAGGATTGATCCTGCAGACCCGTATGACCCACGAACGAGGCCCTGGTATAGAAAGGCGCTCAAATCCAACGCCATCGTTTGGACCGACCCCTATATCTTCTTCACCTCCCAAAAGCCGGGCATCACCATTGCCGGTCCGATTTATCAGAACGGGCAAAGCGTTCCGGGGCAGGATGGGCAGCAACTGCGGGGCGTCGTCGGTGTGGACATCGAAATCGACCAGCTCTCGACCTTTATCGGAAAACTGCGCATCGGCAAAAGCGGTAGCGCTTTCATGATTAACAACAACGGGGATGTGGTCGCTTTCCCCGATTTGTCCAAGCTGACCTACGATGATGGCCTCCAGACGGGAAAGACGAGGCTCGCTAAGATCGGTGAGTTGGATGATGGTCTGTCGCGGGCGGCCTTTCAAGCCATCGATGTCTCCAAACGGCCGGATGACCGTATCGATCTGAAAACGCCATGCTTCGCCCGCTTCGAGTATGAAGGAGAGATCTACCACACCATGTTTGCGCCCTTCCTCGACCGCAACTGGCCGTGGATTATCGGCGTCTATCTGCCGGAGAGCGACTACCTGGGTGGTATCAAAACCAATCGTGACATCAACCTTATGGTCACACTGGCCCTCTCCGTACTGGCCACCCTTCTCGGCCTGCGCGCCGTGCGCGGCATCGTCCGCCCCCTGGCCGGTCTTGAACGCGAAGCCCTGGCCATCAAACAGCACGATCTCACTCAGAGCTTCGATATCGGATCGATCTATAAAGAGATTCAGGAGACGGCCGATTCGTTCACGCGCATGAAAGAGGCGCTCATCAGCAGCGAAGAGAAGTACCGCAGCATCTTCGAAAATATCCAGGACGTCTATTACGAGACCACCATCGACGGTATCATCCTGGAGATCAGCCCTTCGGTGGAGAAGTTCTCCAACTATACCCGCCGGGAGCTTATCGGTGCATCGCTCAACCAGATATATGCGGATCAAGAAACCCGCAAGACCTATTCGGAGACCATTCTGAAAGAGGGGAAAGTCGACGATTATGAATTGCAGATGCAAAACCGCGACGGCGAGTTGGTCTATTGCTCGGTAAACGCCGTTCTCAGAACGACAGAGTCCGGAGAGCCCGACAGGATTATCGGTTCCCTGCGCGTCATCAACGAACGCAAACAGGCGGAGTTTGAGCTGCGCCGCTACCAGAACCAGCTTGAAGAGCTGGTCCACGAACGCACCCGAGACCTGGAGAAGATCAACGAACAGTTACGGCTCGAGGTTGAAGCGCGCAAGGAGAAAGAGGAGCAGCTCCAGAAGAGCGAAGAGAAATACCGCTCGATTATCGAAAGCATGGACAACGGCTATTTCGAGATGGACCTCAACGGAGATCTCACCTTCTTCAATCCCCCCCTGGCCGTCATGTTCGGATATGAAGACAAAAGCGAACTGATGGGGCTTAACTACCGCAACTATATCGCCGCGGATGAGATCCCGGCCATTGAAAAGCGATTCGAAAAAATCTTCGCCACAGGTGTACCGGACGCACTCTCGCGCTACACGGTCACGACCAAGGACGGCCGAAGAAAGACCGTTGAAGTCACTGCGGCCCTGATCTTCGATAACAACGGAAAGCCCGTCGGCTTTCGCGGGCTGGTGCTGGATATTACCGAACGGCTCAACGCTGAAAAGGAGAAGAAAAAGCTCGAAGAGCGTTTCCAGCAAATCCAGCGTCTGGAGGGGATCGGCACCCTGGCGGGTGGCGTGGCCCACGATTTCAACAACCTGCTCATGGGGATTCAGGGCAATGTATCTTTGATGCTGCTGCACTCGAAATCGGGCGATCGCGACTATGAAAAGCTGAAAAGCATCGAAGCGTGTGTGGCCGGTGGCGCCGACCTCACCCGGCAACTTTTGGGATTCGCCCGGGGGGGGAAATATATGGTCAAGCCGGTGGATCTGAACAGCGTGGTCCATGGAACCGCCGGTATGTTTGGCCGCACACGCAAGGAGATCAAAATCCTCAAGAAACAGCAGAAGAACATCTGGCCGGTCATGGCCGACCAAAGCCAGATCGAGCAGGTACTGCTCAATCTCTGCATCAATGCCTGGCAAGCCATGCCTGACGGTGGCAATATCTACGTTGAGACCAAAAATGTGGTACTCGACGAAAGCTTCGCCCAACCCTTCGGCGCCGCCCCAGGGCGCTATGTGCGCATCTCGATTGCCGACACAGGAACCGGCATCGACCCATCAATACAGCATAAGATATTTGAACCCTTCTTTACGACCAAGGAGATCGGCCGCGGCACCGGTTTGGGGTTGGCATCGACCTACGGCATCATCAAAAACCACGATGGCATCATCGATTTTATCAGTCAGCCGAATGAGGGCACGACATTCTATGTTTACCTTCCGGCCACCGACGCGGCGGTCGAGGATGAACAAGCCTTGGCGATGGAAGCGACCAAGGGGTCCGGCACCATCCTGCTGGTCGATGACGAAGAGATCATCATCGATGTCAACAAGGCCATGCTGGAGACGCTGGGCTACACCGTCATCCCAGCCATTGGCGGTAAAGAAGCTGTCCGGATCTATGAAAACGATGGGGAACGCATCGACATGGTGATTCTGGATATGATCATGCCGGATCTGAGTGGTGGTGAAGTATTCGACCGCCTCAAGAGCATCGACCCGAGCGTCAAAGTGCTCCTCTCCAGCGGCTACAGTCTGACCGATCAGGCCGAAACCATCCTGGAGCGCGGCTGCCTGGGCTTCATTCAAAAACCGTTCAACATCGAACAGCTGAGCCTGAAAATCATGGAAGTTCTGGAGAGTTAAACCGATGCATCTACCAGCAGCATCCAATAGGCATTGAGCTGACGGTCCAGCTCTCTGGGGTTGGGGATCTGTTTTGAGAGCGCTTCCCAGAATTGGGGCCCGTGATGCTTGATGCGGGTGTGTACCAGTTCGTGAAGGATCGTATAGTCCATCAACGATTGGGGCAGATGGACAAGCTTGGCGTTCAAATTGATGTTGTTCTTGTGGGAACAGCTGCCCCAGCGCGTCTTCTGGTTGCGGATGAACACCCGGTTATAGGTGAATCCGTGTCGGACCGCCAGCACCTCCAAACGCTGCACCAGGATGGTCCGGGCTTGTGATGGAGAGATGTCGCTCTCCACGTTTCGTGCCAGTACCGTCTGCTCGACCAGCGCCATGCGTGCCAGGTGTTTGGCCAACCAATCCGATTTGTTTCGGGCAATGTCCAGGGCCTCATTGAAAGAGACCCCTTTGGGCACGGCGATGCGAACGCCCCTGAAAGGTTTTACCGACAGGTTGATGTGGCGGGCGCGGCTGCTGCGCTCCAACAGAATCTCACCAACCCCCTCCAATATCACCTTTTTCGATTGCATCACCTGGCACCTTGCGTTGGCTCATCGGTTACCCACGCTCAAGGCGGCGACCATATCACAATCTCGACGTCCATGCACCCGCTGACCGAAACTGGAGATACAACCAGCGCATTCCCTCTTGCCGATACATATCCCAGCCCACTGGTTTTGTTAATAATAAAGATGGACAACACAAGGGGAAGTGGGGTAGTGAGAGGGGTCGATAAAAAAAGCTCACGCAAACTATGGCAGGGCCATTGGATCTAATGCGCCGACAGCCAACAGAATCATCAAGCGTATGAAGCGTTCCAAAGCACTTCAAATCGCCCTCTTCTATGCCCTCTTCGCAGGCATCTGGATTCTTGTCTCCGATCAGATGAGCCTCCTGATGAGCGACTATTTTCCACCGCCGATTCGCCCCTATCTGCAAACCCTCAAGGGCGGTCTGTTTGTCGTCATCACATGCGTCCTGCTCTATCTTCTGATCAAAAGGGAGGTCGGCCAGTTGAAACGTGCCGAAACCCGACTCAAAGAGAGCCAGGCCATCGTCAACGCCAGCCCCATGATCATTTGCCTGTGGCGAAATGCTCCCCGATGGCCGGTCGAGATGATATCGGAGAATGCCACGGAGACGTTCGGCTATGCCCCGGAGGAGTTTACCAGCGAAGCGATTACATTCGCTGAAGTGGTCCATCCCGATGACATGGAGCGCATCAGCGAGGAGATCGTCGAAAACATCAAGGTGTTGAAACGCGATGCCTTCGCCCAAAGCTACCGTATCATCACCAAAGAGGGCGATATCAAATGGGTCGAGGACCGCACGCTGGTCCGACGCAACGAACAGGGGCGCATCACCCATTTCCAGGGTATTGTCTTTGACGTTACCGAAAAGAAGTTGGCCGAGGAGAATTCGCGGCGGCGGAAGGAGCTGCTGCAGACCATCATGGACAACATCCCGCTGATGATCGTATTCAACGAGGCCGACGGGCGGATTCGATGGGCCAACCGCACCTGGGAATCAACCTTGGGATGGCGCCTGGACGAAGCCGAATCATCAGACATCATGCGTAGTCTCTACCCCGACCCGGCCGACCACACTGAAGTGATGGAATTCATTCGGCGCGCCGAAGGCAAGTGGGGGACGTTCAAAGTTCATACTAGGGACGGATCTGTATTGGAGACCTCCTGGATCAATATGGTGCTCTCCGATGGAACCAACATCGGCATCGGCCAGGATGTTACCGAGTTCAGGGCGCAGGAGCGCAAGAGAAGAGATTTGGAGGTCCAGCTGCTTCAGTCCCAGAAGATGGAAGCGGTGGGGCGCCTGGCCGGCGGCGTGGCCCACGACTTCAACAACCTGCTGGCGGTCGTCCTGGGCTACGCCGAACTACTGCTTCCCCAATGCTCGCCGGGAGATGCATTCGAACCGTCGTTGCGTAAAATTGTCGGTGCGGCGGAGCGCGCCAAAAACCTCACCCGACAACTGCTCGCCTTTGGCCGCAAACAGATGCTCACCGTCAACACGTTCGATATCAACAGCGTCATCCGCGCCTTTGAAAAGATGATCCGCAGGACACTCAGCGAAGACATTGCCATTGAACTGGCGTTAACCGACCAGCCATGCACCATCAAAGCGGACATCTCACAGATCGAACAGGTGTTGATGAACCTTGTGCTCAATGCGCGCGACGCCATGCCCGACGGCGGCACCCTGACCATCGAGACCGCCGTCCGCAGCATCGACGAAACTTACGCCGCAGGCAAACCCGGAACTGCCCCGGGGTCCTACATCATGGTGGCCATCAGCGACACGGGCACGGGAATGGACCAACAGACCTCGGCTCATATCTTCGAACCCTTCTTCACCACCAAAGGCGAAGAGAGCGGCACCGGATTGGGCCTCTCCACCGCCTATGGCATCGTCAAACAGCACGAAGGCAACATCTGGGTCTACAGCGAACCGGGTCAGGGTACCATTTTTAAAATCTACCTTCCCCATGTATCCGAAGAGGCGACCGCAAAGGAATCGAAAAAAGCACCCCCACCGTTCGCGCCGTCATCCATATCGGCCCGTATCCTCGTCGTCGAAGACGACGACGCGGTTCGCGACCTGACCTCCACCCTTCTGGAGGGGCTGGGGTTTGATGTGATCAGCTCCGAAGACGCCACCGATGCTATCCGGCTTGCGAAGGAGATCGATCAACCGCTCGATCTGCTCCTCACCGACGTCGTCATGCCGGACATGAAAGGCCCGGAAGTGTATCGCCAAATCGTCGAGCACCAACCCGACATCAAAGTGCTCTACATGTCCGGCTACACGGAGAATGTGATCTTTAAGAAAGGCATCCTGCAAGAGGGCATCGACTTCATCCAGAAACCCTTCACGTTAAGGGCCCTGCACGAAAAGATCAGCCGGATTCTCAGCCCCCCATCAGTATAATAAAAGAGAGCCCGGGAGAACCGGACTCTCTTTTGCTGCATGATATTGTATCGTATAGTGGCCGGCCTTATCGCATCAAAACCGGCTGCGCCGTATGTCATCTTCCTACCTGGGCATCGCCATCGGCAGTATGCTCATCACCATATCCCAGGGGGCAACCGGCCAGTCGTACAGCGTTCCGGGGAGGTCTTCCTCGTCTTCGAAATCACCGTTGCCATTCATATCGCCCAGGACACGATACTGTCCCTCCATGGCCTCCAGCCGTCCGGCCACGCCATTGGTGGTAGAGGTCACGGTCAAGGCGCCACTCACAGGCCATCCGCCATCCGCGAAGATAAACGGTGTGCCGATGGTGGTTACGCTCACCGACCCATAGGTGCTATGGTAGAAGGTGCCGTTTACGGTCACTAAGGTATCCTCACCTCCATCCGTAACGTCGATCTGGTAGTTGTCCATGAAGGTCGTCACGCCCGCCGGGTTGGTGGCGATCAGAGAGAGCGCCACATGGGTCCCCTCTTCAGATTGCGTGAAATCGAAGTCGCCGCCGTAGATAAACGCCGCCCCTTGATCGATGATCGAGAGGCGACCCACATGCAGATTTATCGCCATCTCCGAAGCTGACACCTCATCGATGTTGGAGTGACTGCTCTCGACCAGCAGGGTCATATTGGGCGCACCACCGATCGCGGGCGCTTCGATGGCGAAGACCTGCTCGCCCTCTTCCATCAGGCTCAACTCACCGGAGAGCGAAGCTTCGACGCGATTGCTCGATTCATAACCATCATAGTCCCCCGCTTCCGTGTAGTGGTCCGTTTCGGTGCTGCTCATCGAGAAGGAGAGATTCAGATCTTCCAGTAAAAATGAGGTCTCTTCGGCAGTAAAACTCAAAGAGGCCTGCAGGTCGAGACCCATTTGACTTTCGTAAACCACATCCCCCTCATCGATGGCTGTGGTGTATTCGTTGGCCAGCGTCAAACTGCCCAGTTCCAGATTGAGGTTGAACATTTCGGTCTCGACCTCGCCAGCCACATCGTTGGCCACAACCGTAACCGTACCCGAGCATGCGAAGGATGAGGATTCACTGGACACCCCTCTCGTGCCGCCGTGAAACGCTACAGTGGCGTAGCTCTGCTCCTCCTCGGCTTTAAAGGAACCGTTGACCAGATCGACCGTGATCACCTGGGATTCCCCAGCCACATCACCGCTTGCAGTCAGCACCAAGTGGACACCGCCACTCAGACTGGTGTCGTAATAAGCATCGCGGGTTTCCCCTTCGTTGGCAATTGTTTCACCGGAGGCCGTCATTACAATGCAGTTGCTTGCCATGAGACTGATCGATTCACTATTGAAGCTGATCTGTCCGAAGAAGTTGCCCTCATAGCGCTCCTTCTCTCCTGTCTCATCCGAGCCGTAAAAAAAACGGTTCTCCAGCGTTCCGGAGATGGCCACACTCTCACCGGCATCCGCATTGGCTCCGCTGAACTGACCCACGACGCTGATCAACTGGTCGTCGGATTCATAGTCATCCAGAAAGGTCATCAAAGCGACCAGATCCGCCGGCGCATCGGGCGCCGAATCAAATGCCATGGAGACCGTCACAGTACCGTTGGCGCTGAAAGGTTCGGCGCAGCCCCCCGGCGTCTCTTCGCTGCAGTGCTCAGCCTGGTTCAACGTAATAACGATGGTGTAGCGATCGCTGGCAGCATCATAGATCCAGCTGCCGGCCGTTGCTGTTCCGCTGACATTGGGATAGCCCTCCTCGATCAGACGATCGTGCAACTCCTCCAGCAAAATATCGCCGAGAAGATCCTCCATGGCACCACTGACCATTTCACCCGCAGCGCTGCGGGTCACACCATCGGAGAGCGAGCGAACCATCGGTTCCACCGCTTGCTTCTCAGCATCTGCCGCCATCAAACCCGTGACCGACAGAGATCGGGACAACGCACTCGGCAACACATCATTTGCACGTGCATCGGAACCCAACAGGTTCAACCCCATGGCTCCCTTGGCCAGCTCTTCGATATTGGTGTCGTCAATCACAGCCGGATCTTCGTTTCCGCTATAGCCAAGTGCCTGGACACCGTCCGGTGGGGGCGCACTGCCACCGCCAGACCCACCGCCACAAGCGGTTACCAGCGCCATAATTGCAAACAACATCAGCAACAGCATACCATTCGACTTAACGTTCATCTCGGAATTCCTTTCAGCATTGTTGTTTCGTTTAGAGGTTGCATCTTCATTCTATGAAAGCAGTAATTCCCAACTTGTGCGGATCTGCGTTCGCTCATTCAAAAAGGAGAGAGTGAGCAACTTGTGTGCCACCAAAGAATAAAAACAGTATTTACATTTATTTTCTTACAGTTATGCTATTTTACCCCATTGAACTACTGCTTTAGTAAATAAGAGATTCATTACCCGCTATCCGGAATTCCGGACAGCGTCCCGGATTTCGGACCGACAGGGCATCCGTGGCACGCACACACCATGCACCCCCCCTGCGCACCGTGATGGCACAAGATTCATGCACATGATCGATTTAGCTACTAACTGAAATATATAGATAAAATAAGCGCCCGGCGATATCATTTATAAACAGGGCGATGACGGCCACCGTCTAAAGCAATCATCATTACAGTGGTCCGAAGATGAGAGGGTCGATAGAAATACTAACAAATCGAGGTTGCACTAGGTATGAAACTAACTTCCTATTACTTGTGGGCACAACTGCCTAGTTGCGAAGCACTGGAACTGACGTTGTAATCGTGCATCAGAACACACGGCCTGGAGTATGGTGATGGTCCAGGTGATGTTAGGCGTTGAATTTATCCGGCAACGGCAATCTGAAGCTCAGCGTATCTTTCAATTCTAAAATAGAAAATCGCCTTTCCATCGCCGGAATTACAGGTTGGATTCCAAAGAATATGTATTCCGTAAGCGATCCCGATTATCAAATCCAGCCTCCGTATGCCCTTAGTCGAATAAAGGAGATCAGGGTTTCATCGACCTTTCTTTTTACCATCAGGCGCTCGATGATTTTCATAATGCCTTTTACTACCCATCCCCCAATAACGAAAATGGCAATAGCACTGACGACTCTGAGGCCATAAAGGGTCAGTAAAGTGTATACTTTTCCCATCAAATCAGACCATTCCATTTCTTCCTCCTTTTATCTTGGATTTAGAAGCTGATTACCATTGACGTTGAAAAAATGGTGTCAGTTTTTTTTAGCTCGCGGGGTATAGGATCGTTGTTGTACAATACCGAGTACGAAATTTTCAGTGCCAGAATATCCGTCAACGTTGTGATCAACGCGGTTTCCGAGTTTAATTTCCAGGTATCAATTTCTTCCCAGCTTTGCAGGTATTGCAGCCCTTGATAGAATTTAGTTTTTTCCGAAAACACCCATTCGTATTTTGCAAACAGCCTACCTTCCAAAAAATCATTTTCCCCCTCTTGAGGATCTGTGTAATTTTCAAATGCGTTGGGCCAATCAAAAAACGATATCCCAAACCCGGTCCGATGCCAAAGCGATGATCGAATCCTGAGAACTTATCTTGAAACCAGCTACCGAGTCCGTAAGCATACCATCTGTCATTTATGGAATAATCGGCTCTTAGGTCCGTGAAATATCTCTCGGTTTCTTTTATGCCATCTGCCTCGTTATATATGGCGCCAGCGAACCATGACCCCGACCACTTCTCGTTAAATAAATATTTCATCTCATTTTTGCCGGCCAGACTCAGCGTATCGGTGTTTCCAGTTGTGTTGACCAGAGATATGCTTGTCTCATTGGAAAAACGCTTTTTTCCTTCTGTAGACTGGTTTTCGGCATAAGCAAGGGCGACTGAACAGACAAGTAATACGTTTAAAAATATCAGAATATTACGCATTTATTATTCTACCTCTTTGTTCATATTTTCAACGGAGCCCAAGAGTAATTGAGATACACCTTCAATCGGACCTTTGCCAAAACGGAGGGGACTCTTGTAGGCAATACGGATGTTGTGGTGGGTCAGAAAGACGCAGAGGTTGCGATTACATTTTGCAAATTTAGCTTGTCATGTATTTCAACCGCGTTGGCATACATTGAGAGTATCCCAAGAAAATTGAGACTGTCAAATCCTGTGATCACATACCAGTGCATGCCGGTCGGCACCAATTGGGATGCTAAACGTTTTCATGATATTCCAGGACACACTAATTGCGTAAGATTTCAATATTACTTCAGCTAAATAGACTATCTTTTGCGATCAGAATGATCTGATCTGTCTATTAAGTCAGAATGAAAAGCGTCAGCGCTGTCTGATCATATTCGACCGCCAACCCATCCCGGCACCTTACGATGTCGGCAGCACACATGGCAGATCGGCAGATCTCACCAGGCAATGCGCTCCCCCCCTCACGCTTATGCCCGCCGCATCTGCAACCATGCTTTCCGCACAGGTATCGGACTTTGAAGATATATGACTTCTCATCCAGCATGGCTGCCTCGCTCGCGATTTCTGTTCGCCGGGCCAGCGCTTTGCCTTCAGCTTCCTTCAAATCCCACCTCGCGATGGAGACCCTTGCCGTTCGGCTGACACTTCCCCCCCCTGTCGGGTGTGTAGAGGACTTGCACTTCATGTGGGTGCGCCCTGCCGGGCGCACAAACAAGAAACCCCCTGCCTTGGCAAGGGGTTTAATATTTCATGGAGGGATGAGGGCTATTTAATCAGATAAGTAACGATTCAATATTATTTGATTATTCATGATTCACCCATCTATGTTACCCCAAATATTACCCCCAATTTTTGGGTTCTTCCCTGAATTTTGACAGACCATCCTTGGGTGACACCGTTCTGGTAATGTTATTTTCATATCTTAGTTTCCAGCTGAACTGGAACACCAATCAGATAACAATAGGGATGGTGTCCGGGTGGTTTAGTGCAGTCTGTCTAACCTTGAAGGGTTAAGATTTATCTTCAATGGCTTTGGCGAAAAGCTGCAGGGTGCGCAATGTATCATCTATGAAATAAATATTTTGCATTTTGAATAAATGACCGATTTCTCTCAAAATAAGTCTGAAATCCCAAAGAATAATATTGTTGCGGTCTGCTTCCCGCTTAGCATCATCTTCCCATCCCCAGGAAACTATAATTTTACTATAATTTCCATTCTCAAGTCCATATTCTGATAGTCTTTCAATCACCTCTTTCGAACCAAACTTTCGCTGAACAAAATAGCCGATAGTTCTTCTTTGGGCTGCTGTTTTTATTCTAATTTTGAGGTCATTTTCACTGAAGGGCTTAGCGGAAAGCTTTGAGTAACTTTTTGAAATGGATACTCCAGACTCAATATGGTAACGTTCAAAAGTCTTGGGATCGAACGCAATCAGATCAATCTCGAACTGCCCTTTACACTTGATGTTTGGTATCGTTGCCCAGCCTTGGACATAACGAACGTAAGCTTCGACTATTTTTTCAGTAGTCTCCAATTTGCACCTATGGTCTAGCTTTCATTGCCATTACATTATAGATCGCTGGTAATGTACTAACTACTCCCTGATCTTCACAACTATCGAGTGTTTGTCCCATGCGATTCTCCCATTCACGAATCTCCCTTGCCATTAACCTAATCACATCCCCTAAATCTACTGTTTTAAACAAATATTTCCATTCTGCGTTGTCAATAGGGAGAACGATTTCAGGAAAAATAGAGAATAGAATCTTACTTGCACCTACCAACCCATAACTCGTCTTACCCATTGTTATAGGAAGCAATTTCTTGAAGGCGGACCAAGTTATTTCAATGGCTCGCTGTAATTGTTCGTCAGTCATAAGGAGAATTGTCCTTGAACGAGGTGATAAACCCAAATCCTTTAAAAATTGTTTTAACCTGATGAGATCATTGCCAACTGCCTCCCAACAAGCATTCAACTTTGCGACCGGACCCAACAGTTGCCCATCATCCCCCACCCTAAGTCCCTTAAAAGGACCTTGTCTCGTCATCTTAAAATTATTCAAAAGCCTCGCTGCATTGCCCATGAAAAAATTCTTATCAAGGGATAGTGTTTCAGTGGTCGCGATAATTTTGCGGACATTGACGGTATAGCTTGATCCAAACGCATGAATTGCTTTTGTGATATTTTTACAGGAGATGGGCTGATCATGCTGAAATAATATTTGAAATTTCATTGATATCATCCCATCAAGAAAGAAGGATAAATTATGGCTGCCTGTTTCCAAGCAAGCCAATAAATTGTTAAAAGCGGTATCAAGTCTCTGCTGTCGCTAACATAATCGCCTTTTTGAATTCCAAAACGAAACCGGGCGAAGGATTATTCTCTGGTCCAGTCATACGACAACCTTTCCGCCTGCTCCAGCACCATATCAATGGCTTCCTGCTGCTTGTCAGGTGGGTATCTGTATTTTTTCAAGAGTCGCCGGATCATGTTACGCATTTTGGCTCGAACGTTGTCCCGAACCTGCCAGTCAATGGTTGTGCTGGCGCGCAACTTTTCGGTGAGTTCCTGGGCGATTTTTTTTAAGATTTCATCGCCCAGCTCTCGCACGGCGCTTTCGTTGTTGGCCAGGGCATCATAAAAGGCGATTTCATCGGGAGACAGGCCCAGCGCTTCATCCCGTTTCATCGCCTCCTGAAAATCCTTGGCCATCTGGATCAGCTCTTCAATCACCTGGGCGGTCTCGATGGCGCGGTTGTGATATTTTCGCAGGGTCGCAAGAAGCCTTTCTCCGTATTTGATCTCCTGGACTACATTGTTGCGCGTGCGCGCCTTGACCGCATCCCGTAAAAGCCGCTCCAGCAACTCCACCGCAAGGTTCTTGCTTTGCATCTGCCGCACGTCTTCCAGGAATTCATCGGACAGCAGGCTGATGTTGGGTTTGTCCAGACCGGCCAGGGCGAAAATGTCGGCCACGCCGTCGGCAATCACCGCATTGTCCAGGATCTGCTTTAGGGCTGTATTTTTTTCCTCTTCGGCGCGTTTTTTGTCGATGGTGGTGTGTTTGATGATGGCCGCTTTGATGGCGGAAAAAAAGGCGATCTCTTTGTTGAGCTGGGCCGCTGCATCCAGGGTGCTGCATAGGCTGAAGGCCCGCGTAATGGCCGTCACAGCATCCAGGAACCGCTTTTTGCCGTCCTCAAGACCCAAGATATGGTTGGCGGCCAGGGGTAATATCATGGCGGCGTTGGTTTGGTAGTCACTATAATCAAAGCCGTGAAACATAGCCCGCACCACCTCCATCTTTTCCAGGAGCACGGCCAGGGCCTCTTCGGCCGGTAAATTGGGCCGCCCCTTACCTTTGGCGTCGGTATAGTCCTTCAGCGCTTTTTTCAACTCACTGCCGATGCCGATGTAATCCACCACCAGACCGCCGGGCTTGTCCTTAAACACCCGGTTTACCCGGGCAATGGCCTGCATCAGGTTATGGCCGCGCATGGGTTTGTCCACGTACATGGTATGGCAGCAGGGTGCATCAAAACCGGTCAGCCACATGTCCCGCACAATCACCAGATTCAGTGGGTCGTCGGCATCCTTGAAGCGTTTTTCCAGTCGCTTTTTGGTCAGATGACTGTAAACATGATCCTGGATGTGCGCTTTGTCGGCCGCCGATCCGGTCATCACAATTTTGATGGCCCCCTTTTCCGGGTCGGCATCGTGCCATTGGGGCCGTAAGGTTTTGATCTCATCGTAGAGCTGAACGCAGATCTCCCGGCTCATGCACACGATCATCGCCTTGCCCGGAATCACGGCATCCCGGGCTTCATAGTGGTTTACCAAATCCCCGGCCACCTCTTTTAAGCGGGGCTGGGCGCCCACCAGTTTTTCCAGGGCCGCCCACCGGCTTTTGGTGTGCTCTCTTTTGGAGATCTCCTCCTCATCCTCGATGATATCCTCGACCTCTTGGTTGAGCGCTTCAATGGCTTCACGGTTGATATCCAGTTTGGCTAACCGGGATTCATAGTAGATGGGCACCGTGGCGCCGTCTTCCACCGCGTCCTGGATATCATAGATGGAAACATACTCACCAAATACCGCCCGGGTATCCTTATCATCTCGGGAGATCGGTGTGCCGGTAAAGCCGATAAAGGAGGCATTGGGAATGGCATCGCGCATATGTTTGGCATAGCCGAAAATGTATTTGCCGCTTTTAGTATCCAGGCGGGCCGTCAAACCATACTGACTGCGGTGGGCCTCGTCGCTGATCACCACAATATTGTGGCGCGCGCTCAAACAGGGGTGAACCTCTTCACCGTTTAACAGGGAAAACTTTTGCACTGTGGTAAAAATGATGCCGCCCGCCTGTCGTGCGGCCAGCATCTCGCGCAACTCATCTCGGCTGCCTGCCTGAACAGGCGTCTGCCGCAACAGCTCCCGGGCATTGTTAAACGTATTAAAAAGCTGGCCGTCCAAATCGTTGCGATCCGTCACCACCACAAGGGTGGGGTTGTTCATCTCCGGCTGCTGCAGCAGTTTGCCCGCATAACAACACATGGAAATACTCTTGCCCGAGCCCTGAGTGTGCCACACCACGCCCGCCTTGCCGGACCCCGGCACCACCTCCCGGCCATAGGTGGCCCTTGGCTCGCCTGCTTCAAAACCGTCCGGCTGCTGCGAGGCGATCACCGTCACCCGCACGGCCTCGCGCACCGCATGAAACTGGTGGTATCCGGCGATCTTTTTGATCACTTTGTCGCCATCCTGCTCAAAGATCACAAAGTAGCGCAGATAATCCAGCAACAGCGCCGGGTCGAAAAAACCCTTTACTACTTTTTCCAGCTCATATTCCATGAGCGGCTTGTCGTCTTCGTGCTTGAGGGTGCGCCACGGCATGAACCACTCTTTACTGGCGGTCAAAGACCCCATCCGGGCTGTCCAGCCGTCACTGATTACCAGGGCTTCATTAAACACAAACAGGTCGGAGATCTCATCTTTATAGGTCTGCAGCTGATTGTAGGCATCCCACACATCGGTCTGCACATTGCTCGGATTTTTCAGTTCGATCACCGCAATGGGCAGGCCGTTGATAAACACCACCACATCGGGCCGCCGGTTCATCTTAATGCCCTGGATGGTGAACTGGTTGACCACCAGAAACTGGTTGTTGTGAACGTCGGAAAAGTCGATCAACCGGGCATGGTCGGTCTGGGTGTCGTCGCCGTCTGAATATTCCACGGGCACGCCTTCCAGTAACAGCCGGTGAAACTTGCGATTGTTATGGATCAGCACCGGGGTTTCGGGTTTGGTTATGGCAATGGCGGCCTCTTCCAGAACAGCCAGGGGAATGTGGGGATTGATCCTTTGCATGGCGGAGAGCAACCGATTTGTTAACGCTACCTGTAGGTAATCCGCTCTTTCAGGTGTTTCACCATCATGGGCGATGTCCGGTCCAAAGGCGTATTCATAGCCGCCTTCTCGGAACCATTCCAGACAGATTTGTTCAAGTTGGTCTTCGGTTATCAATTCTCATCTCCAGGTTGCTCAACAACACTTTCAATCAATTTCTCAACCACCTGATCCCTTATTGTAACCGGATAGCCATATTTCCGCAAAATCACCCGTGCAACATTACGCAGCTTGGCCTGGATAGCATCCCGGCTTTCCCAGTCCACCACCTTATGTTTTTCAAATTCCTTGCTGAGCTGCTTGGCAATGAGTTGAATACGGCCAGGCTCGACCTGGGAACTTTCCTCCGGCTCTCCCAATATCGCAACCAACTGTCCAACTTCATCTAGGTCTTCAGCCTTATCGACAACTATTTCGGCATGATGACCGGTAACACTGATGGTGGAAGATTCAACTTGAATTACGGTTTCGGTTTTCTTTTCGGCCTCAACGATAGCCTGTTCTCTATGCTCCTCTTCCATTAAGAGATTGCAGTAGTCCGATGCCCCCAGAAGATCCGGGAAAAGGCTGGCATGATGTACATTCATGCGCCGGAGACTCCGTAGACAACCTTCCCGGTCTTCGTTCTTGATGTAGATTTTACAGATATAGCGGGCCAGCACATCCGCCTCTGACTCTTCCACCGCCTCTTTGAATTCATCAAAGTCGGAGATGGTTTCGATGAGTTTGTTTTCAATGGTCGCGTCGGTGGGGGAAAAGGTAAAAAGACCGGCCTGGTTCACCAGGCGGCCATGATCGTCTTTGCGGGGTTCAAGCAGCCTAATGTCCGGGCATTGGTCATCATCGGCCACAAAGGATTTGTTGAGGACGTATACAGCACGATAGGGATTGTCTTCTTCTCCCTGTTGATCCTCCTTGGCAAAGGCAAAAAACAGGGCCACATAGGGGGAATAGGTCCAGTCCAGCAATGGTGTCATCAGGCCGTGATGCTGGCCGATGGACCAGAGTTCATCCTCCTGCTCAACCTCAACCAGAAGAGAGGTATCTTTCAACCTGCCACGCACCGCCCGTCTGAAAAGATCAAGCTGTCTACTTGAAAGCTCTTCGCTGACAATGCCGTTTTCCGTCAATCGACCAAGGGTGGGGAGCAAACTCCAATCATAGCGCCGATGCCCGCGAAAAATAAACTGGACACCATTGGTGTTGAAGAAGTCGCTTTCCAGCAAATCGGAAAAATCCTGCCAGCGTTCAAGTCTGGTCACAGGAATGCGCCCGCTCAAGTGGTCTGCCAGAACCTCGAAACATTTCCCGTCCGCTTGCCAGAGCGGTATGCTGTCCCAATATGTACTATCCATGATTCACCATTAGGCCACCTGGCTCAGATCTATTTCGCCGGAGAGGAGTTTGGGGAGGAGGGTGTCACGTATTTGGGATAACGAAACATTCTGTATTACGTTTTGTTGTCTTTGTTTTAAAATAGGAGAAACCATGTTTTCAAAAGTCTCTATCATTCTGTTTCCACCATAAACAAAACGTAACTTTGGAATACTTTTTACATTCAATGCGTTAAGTATGGTTCCTATGTCGGTGCGATATTCAATTTCTCTCCTCATGTATTTGCTCGATAACAGCGTTATCAAAAAGGCTGCACAGGGGAATTTATCTTTTAGTCGGACTGCTGTCATATTCCTTCCAATTGCAGCCCGAACACCCTTAGGAATTATTGCAACATCTCCAACTCTTCCAACATTAGTGATCACACAATCTCCATCACTTACTTCTATTCTGGAAATCCACTTTTTGTAATCTTCCTCAGAGATAAAAAAAGTATCATCCAGATAGAGTAGGCCATCGTTTCCAATATTGTTGAGTTGCAACAAGATCCTGTCAGTTTTGTCTTTGGCTGCTTTGGGTTTTTTCGAGTGTAGACAGTCAATGATATCAGCAATCGTTCCGATGTTGAATACTCCCCACCCCCTCGGAATCAACCCCAGTTCTGACTCCTCCAATTCATCAGGAAAAAGGCCAGCGGTTGCGGCGAGTTGTTTGTGCTGGTTTGGGGAGAGCTGGTCAAGCTCAGCGTCGGTTTTGCCGCTGATGGCGCACATGGCGGCGCGTTGCGGGTCCCGGCCGTTATGTTTGGCCACGATCTTGGCCTTGGCCGGATCGAAATCCACAAACCAGGATTTGAAAATGGCCTGGGCGATCTGTTCGAGGGTTTGGTTGATTTGGCGGTTGAGTTCAATCTTGTCGTCCATTGCTTCTAGGATATCAGCAATTGTTATACTCGCAGAGTAGGATACCTTCGGAACAGGCAAAGATTCTATTGTTTTACCGCTAATATTAGCTTGGTTGGCACTACCAGTCGAATTATAAACGAGATAATCTTTAGCATTTTTTGTCGATAACAAGTAATATAGATATCGCAAATCAATGCTGCCTTTTTCTCTCAGGACAAGTCTGCCCACACGTTGATTTATAACTGCTAATGGGTCGTTTTTACTTACCTTTGCAACCCTGCCTACCACAGATGCCGGTTGGCTTGGTCCTGAGCCAGTCATCGAAATTAAAACATCGCCTGGCCGTGTGAGAAAATCTTTGGTTGCATTAACGAGCTCGTCATTCACACAAGAATAATCATCGAATAGGAGACGCCCTTGTCCAACATTTTTTATCTTAATAACAGGAGTGCCTGCTTCTTTGAAATCCTTACTTTTATAAGCAAAGCCCCCCTGGACCTTTGCGAAATATCCTATTGTTAAATCAGCACTCATAACCCAACCCCGCCAAACTCTCCTTAATTCTCTCTTCCAATTGTGCACTTTCCTCAAACTGCTCCTTAAGCTGAGCCGTCAGCCGCTCCATCTTCTCAGAAAAAGGCTCACCGTCATCTTCTTCATCAGCAGCACCCACATAGCGCCCAGGCGTCAACACATGATCATGTTTGGCGATCTCTTCCAGGGTGGCGGACTTACAGAATCCGGCAACATCTTCATAGCCGTCTTTTTTCTTCCAGGCATCAAACACCCCGGCGATCTTTTCGATGTCTTCCGGCTTGAAATCCCGCAACACCCGGTCTTTCATGTAGCCCATGTTGCGGGCGTCGATAAAAAGCACCTCACCCGACCGGTCCCGAAAGCCGTTGCGCTCTTTTTTGTTGCGGGTCAGAAACCAGATGCAGGCCGGAATCTGGGTGTTGGTGAAGAGTTGTCCGGGCAGGGCCACCATGCACTCCACCCGATCGCTTTCCACCAGAGCCTTGCGGATGGCCCCTTCGGTGTTGGTGTTGGAGCTCATGGAGCCGTTGGCCAGCAGCAGGCCCATGCTGCCGTTGGGGGCCAGATGGTAAAACATGTGCTGGAGCCAGGCAAAGTTGGCGTTGCCGGACGGCGGGCGGCCGAACTGCCAGCGCGGGTCGTCGTCGCTGACATTGCTGTCCCACTCCTTCATGTTAAAGGGCGGGTTGGCCATGATATAGTCGGCCCGCAGGTCCGGGTGTTGATCATTGCCGAAGGTGTCGGCCGGCTCCTTGCCGAAGTTAAAGTCCAGCCCCCGGATCACCATGTTCATGGCCGCCAGTTGCCAGGTGGTGTGGTTGTACTCCTGACCGTAAATGGAGACATTGCCGATTTTGCCGCCATAGGTCTTGATAAATTGTTCACTCTGCACGAAAAAGCCGCCCGAGCCCATGGCCGGGTCGTACACCCGCCCTGAAAAGGGCTGAAGCATCTCCACGATCAGCCGGACAATGGCCTTGGGGGTGTAATACTGACCGCCTTTTTTGCCTTCGGCCAGGGCGAACTGGCCCAGGAAATACTCATACACATGCCCCAGAATGTCCTTGGACTGCAATGTCGCATGGCTGAAGGGAATTTCTGCGATCAAGTTAATCAATTCGATGAGCTTGGCCTGGTCGATCTGCAACCGGCCGTACTGCTTGTTGAGGATGCCTTTGAGCTTGGGATTGTCCTTTTCAATGGCATCCAGGGCATCGTCGATCAACCGGCCCACACTGCGGAAGGTGTAAGTGTATTTTTTGCCGTTTTTGATCTCAATCTCGGTGCCCGGCGCCAAAGGAGCATTGTCCTGCAACGTCTGCCAACGCCCCAACTGAGGCACCCAGAAAACGTTCTTTTCCGTGTAATAGTCGCGCTCCTCCAGTTCATCGAGAATTTCAGCCTGATAGGCTTCTTCGGAGTCGTAATCATCCGGATCAAGAAAATAGTCGTGATCCGGATCTTTAAATTGTTCAATCAGCTCCTGCCGTCGAATATCAAAGGCATCGGAAACATACTTAACAAACAACAACCCCAACACCGCATGTTTATACTGGGCCGCATCCAACGTAGAGCGCAACTTATCCGCCGCGTTCCATAACTTTTTATCCAGATCGTTGAGAAACTTCTGTTCTTTATCGGGCATGTGATTTCCTTTTTGGTCCT
Organism: uncultured Desulfatitalea sp.; assembly: GCA_963668675.2. Taxonomy (GTDB): domain Bacteria; phylum Desulfobacterota; class Desulfobacteria; order Desulfobacterales; family Desulfosarcinaceae; genus Desulfatitalea. The sequence continues at coordinate 863,167 of CAXXMB010000002.1, forward strand.
ATATGGTTACCTTGCAATCAATTAGTACATATTTAATCCAACTAAAGTGCCAGTGATTGGCAATCTTCAGATAAGTATTTTTTCCTTTTCCTGAGTCAACGTTAATTGGATATACAAGTATGAATTATTAACTCTTCAACAACTATCAATTGGCCCAGAATCTCGATCTGTAAAAACCTTTTAATGTTTGAAGGTTTAGAACATTTTTAACAATTTCTGGACGGTATGGTCAAGCGATGGATATCACCCTTTTTGGTGCAATGGCAAAAGGATAAGCTTCAGTCGTTTGTCTGTGTTGTGATCCCTGAAAAACCTTAGTTCACAATTAGTTCGCGGGGGTGCGCACTATGTTGCGTACTATTGCCTTTTCTCACCATTCATATGTATATGTAAATTTTGAATAAAAGCATTCTCCTATAACGCGCGCGCGTGCGCGCGTTGTGATGTGCGGAAAACCTTCATTCTTTGTCCTTTTCACCTAAGCCGGGCCCCCATATGTCCTGATCGCAATCCCCCTTTTCGCCAAACGATTGAAAGTCTTGTACTGCGCTAATTTCCAACAATTGACAACTTTGATTGATAAAAATTGGAAGACACTCTGGATAGCAAAAAAACAAGGAAAAACAAAGGAGTGTTGCTCATGCACTGAATCACAGACCCCGACGCAGTCTGTCAGGGAACAATACATGCAGGGCATATTATGGTTCAATCAAACTGCGATATAGGAAACGCAGGGAAAAGGAGGCATATGAGTGGATCCGGGAGTTGGACGTTGACATATCATCCTCCTCCGGTAAAAATGAAATCGACCCTTTAATCTAGCGCATTGCTACCTTTAGGTGACTGGGAAAACAACGGCTCATAATTATCTGTAAACCGGAAAATGTGTTACCTGATTTTTTCTTGAAAAATTGCCATAATTAATGATGCAGCACCTAATTGAACATATCAAAAACGAATGCGCTGTAAAAACAGACAAATATTGATTTTCAATAGTAGAAATTGAGTATTACAACATATTAGTATGTGCGGTGAGATTTAAAGCTTAAATCGTTTTAGCTGTTTTTTCAGGAGAATTTGATCAGGATAGAAGGGGATAGGAGTTACGAAGAATTGGTTCTATCTTTGGTGCAAAGTTGAATTCAATGTAATAGCTACTGTTGGGGTACAAATATAATGGCAACAGGACGTAGCAATAAGCTTGTAGGGCAGACCGGGGAATACCTCGTCGCGGCCGAGCTCTCGCGTCGCGGATTCATCGCGACCACTTTCACAGGTAACGTTCCCCACTACGACATCATCGCATCGGATGAGGTCGGCCGACATGTCTCTGTACAGGTGAAGGCCAGTCGTAGCTCCTCGTGGCAATTTGGCAACATTAAACTGTACTGTGACATCTCCTTTGACGGCAACCGGCAGATTGTCGGGGATAAACAACTATGCCCGGTTCGAGGGCTTGTCATGGCCTTCGTCAAGATCGACGACGACGGAAATGATCGTTTCTACATCCTCCCGTGGGAGCGCCTGCGAGACATTCTCGTTGATCTTCACAAGGCTTATCTCGCGAAGCACAATGGCACTCGTCCGAAGAGGTGGGACTCTCTGCATTGTGCCATTGCAGAGAGAAACCTTGAACCATATTGGAACAAGTGGGACACGGTAAAAACAAAACTGAAATGAGCGGAAAGGCCTCAACAAAGGGCTGTTACTGACTCGGTTCCCTCGCGGCAAAGCCCTGACGTTAAACGAGGAGATCCTAATGCATTACAAATACAGATCATTAGAAAACTTTAAGAACTTCGTTGACATAATCCTAAACAACAGGATTTACGCTGCCCCTTATTTTAAACTCAATGATCCCATGGAGGGGCTTTACATTTATGATAAAGGTACGGTTAACCATGAAATGGTGTCGAAGATAAAGGGGGAGAAGAAGAGGATAGGAATATGCTCCCTATCCCGCCGTTCTGATAGCACTCTTATGTGGTCACACTACGCCAATAGCCACAAAGGAGTCGCTATCGCCGTTGTGGTTGGCCACCAGCATGAGATAAGGCCTGTAAAATATGAAGGGCTTTCTTACGTCCAAAATGCAACAAGGTTTGGTAGCCGCGAAACAGCTATGAATATATTGATCTGCAAATTAGAGGCATGGTCCTACGAGGAGGAGGAGAGAGTTTTTGTAACAGATACAAACTACGTTGATGTTTCCATAGCGAAGATTATTTTAGGCTCAAAGATGGATACTCGAACTAAAAGTTTAGTCAAAAGTCTAGTGTCAAAGATAAACCCGAATATCCTAATCAGAGAGGCTGATGTTGCTGAAATCGTATAACCTCTGCCTATAGCAAATCGGGCAAAAAGCGGCCGCTTCCGCTAAGGCCAACGCTCGCAAGAAGGATAAAAGAATGTCGGTACCAAGTCCATCAGAGTACAAATCTGCATTTAAAAATATAGCGGTTACCGAGTTACAATTAAAAATGTTGGAGATTCATTACCAATCTCCAGAATACACTCTGACTGCAATGCAGATGGCAAATACCTTGGGATATCCTCATTACTCAGTATCGAACGGGAATTATGGACGACTTGGAAGTCGTTTAGGAGAAGCTTTAGGGTGGAAGCCAGATGATTCTGATCTTGGGGTATCAGTTTTATCAACATTCGCAAAACCGGAAAATAATTGGCAATGGATAATGCGACCAGAAGTTATATCCGCATTAGAATCTCTTGGATGGGTAAATCCTTCGACTATAGCGTTTCCCAATGAAGTCGAAGAATCAGTTGCTTATGTAGAAGGAGCCTTTAAGAGTGTGGCGGTTAATGCGTTTGAGCGTAATGCCAAAGCTCGTACCAAGTGCATTTCTCACTATGGTTATAAATGTTCTGTTTGTGGCATTTTATTATCTGATATTTATGGTGATATCGCAGTCAATTTTATTCATATCCACCACATTAAGCAATTATCAACAATCGGCGAGGAGTACGAAGTCAATCCTATTGAGGACTTGAAACCAGTTTGTCCAAATTGTCATGCGATGATTCATCGTAGGAATCCAGCATATAGCATTGAAGAAGTTCGCTCCTTATTAAACAAAAATTATTGCGAACAAACATGTATAGAGGACGGCGAGGGACATGCTGCCTCTGACATGTAGAGATGCATATTAACGTGAGAATGCTTTAAAGGAGAAGGCATGGAGGTCTGTAAAAACAAATCAACAGGCCAATATTTCATTTTTATCAATGAAACTGGTGATGATGAAGCGCTTATGGTAACGGCCATTGCCGAAATAAAATCATTAAAACTGAATTTATTTCACGACATAGAGGAATTCGACGAAAATTGGCTATTAAGTGAGAATTTTATTTCAGATGAGCAAGTTAAAAGATTTCATCAATATGAAAAGAATCGATTTGAAGATCAAGTTGCATATGTTGAGTCATTATTTCACCAGATGCCTCCAGATAAGCAGCAAGAATTTTTAGAAAAACTGAAAAATAGGGCCACAAAAAAAAATAAATAATGTCGTGCATAGCAAGTGGCTTTACTTTTGACTAGGGACAAAGTGCGGCCCTCGCAGGTAAGCCACGGCTTCAGGCAAGCGAATGTTGAAACTATTATTAGGCATAGGCTTATCCGCAAAACTTTCGGGATATAAAAGAAAATATCGTGATAGCTATTACATTTTCGATCATGAAAATATTCTTTGCCGGATAAGTAAATGGGTTGGCAAGTTTAAAGTTGCTGCATGTACTTATTGCGATAGCCCACATGAAGGTGGTTATGATATGTCAAATATTATCTGGATCTATCATTCCAGATCTTTCAAAACGGAGGAAGCAGCAATAGCGCATTTATTAAGTGAGGTTCAAACAGCAGCAAATAGTCATAAGGGTACAACCTTTTACCGGCTAACTGAAATCAACGATGGACAAGATATTATACATAAATTTAGCGAAAATGGTTGGATAGAAACCGATTGGAAGGGATGGAATGCTTAACCTGGCACTAAACGCCGAAGGCTCAATTAAGGGTGTTTTCAGAATTTGTTCTGTTAACATCATTCCGTATTTTCTGTTCGGCTATAACTATTTATCCGCCGATGGTTTGTTTGTCGTAAAACGCACTTTACGAAACAAAAAAATCTCTGCCGATATTATTTGGTACAATAACCAATTGCGGTTTAACCTTAGGTTGTAATTACCAACAAAAGGGCTGTTTTTTCCGGAAACAGCTAAACCTACGTCCCTGGAGACGGTGTCGCCCCTGACTTTTCAGCGCCCGGTTCCCACACTTACGGCACACTTCGGGCTGACCGATATTTTACCCACCTTGCGGATTTAAAAAAATTCAAAAAGAACGTAGATTGAATGGGCCTAGTCAAGTGTCGGGCATATTCATATACAGAGGGGGGTGTTGGCCACTGACATGATATTCCCCCTCGCCGGTGTCCTTTTTATAGTGTGAAATAACTTTGCTATTCCCTCGTGTGGCGACCTAACACAAATCTTCCCTCGCGCGCGTAGAGGTTTTGTTTATCGGTCAATTATCACAACCGCAGTTCATCAAATGACATTCCAAGTCTTTTGCCCATAATCATCAAGGAAAGGGTTGATGCCCTTCTAGCCTGTCTTCGCAAGCGGTCAAATGTTTTTTGGTGCATTTGTTTTGGTTTGGACATAATTGGTTCAAACAAATCGTGGCTTGCCCCTATTCGTTTTCTGATTTTTCGGGCTTTCCTCATAAGGCGGTCTGCCTTGCATTCCTGTTGACTGCTATAGGTAAGGCCATAACAATGACGGCAATAGAAATATTTACCGGCACCATATAAAACGGCCACCCGCCGCCGACATCGAGGGCATAAAAACCATGTTCTGTCCCCCCCATAGTTACAGGGCGTTTGGTCAAACGAGATGGTTTGCTCAACACCTTCCCATTCTCCACCTCTTGGCCGGTGTCGGTAGTTCAATTTGATTTGATCCTTTTCCACCCAGTAACCAATAAAACCTGTCTGCTGACCACCGATAGACCATGACAACGAACCTCCACTCAAGGGTTGCAAGTAACCTTTCTTTTTCAGCCATCGGATATCAATGTGATGCTGGCTTTCAGTGGTGATTTTAGAATCCCATCTGTACCAGCACCCTGAACCTTGACCGCCCATTTCAAATCCTTTTTCTTTTTGTCGAAATCATTAGGAAAGTTTAACCTTTAATCCTGTCGGCTTTTCCCAGTTCTGTGCGTAAGGGGTGTTACAGCAATCAAGTTTTCCTCATGCCATGGTATATCATGTTAACGCACGCATAGACGTAGGCACCCCCCATAATCAGTCTGAAACGATCTAAGTCTTGATGGATAAGGCATTATGGCAAAATCTCCTGCAAATGGGGTGTCCTCCGTTGACGCGTGTGTCTCTGTTGGGGGTGTCCCTCATTGACACGTGTGTGGGTGACTACGTTGATGCGTGTTGTTTCCATTTTTTACAGCTCCCAATCCTTGGGCTTGATACCCCCGCTTCCTATCCTTTTCCCGTAAACGAACAGGCGGATGTCCCACAAACCAGCGTTTCCAATCATCCACTAATGCATACTGGCTTTTATGCCTTTCATATGCCCCACCATGGTCCACAATATCTATAAACCCCTTGGCCAACAGTTCATCGAGTGCCCGTGTGAATTGTCCTTCTGTGAATGCTCCCTTCACTCGCTTTCCATCTCTATTTATTCGATAACCATAGCTTGTGATTTCTTTATAAGTCAGCGTGAACCTGTTGTCGTCAACTCTCGTCCACTTCTTTTGCCCTTTGGTCTTCAATTCTCTAAATTTTCTTTTATGCAACAAAATTTTCAGCACATGAACTGAGGCAGTTGATACTGTTTGGGCAGTCCCCCTTTGACCCAAGCTCAAGCAAGCTTCTGATAAAGACATCTGTGTATCGATAAAGGTGCCTTTCCCGAATCCGTTTTTACCATAATTCTTAGACATGAATTGCCCCTTATGGTGTGGTCGGTGATTCAACGGGGCAATGTCGAATCATCTTTTCACTGGTGCCCTACCAGCGCCGACCAAAACTTATTACAGTTATCTGCTATAAATTATACAGTCTCGTCTGATGCTCCATCGTGCATCAGAATTATCGAAGATATGTGCACCCTTTTTTTCTGTTTAGTATTTCTAATGGCGACTTTTTCTGTCATTGAATATCAAGCCTTGGATATTCCCGCTGCAATCGATTTTAACGCCCGTTTTGCTGATTTTAGGTCATATAGCATCGCATCAAAAATACGCATTGGACCATTAACCTGATCACCGAATAAAAAGAAGTTTTTACGCTGGCGCATGCGACGAATGGCAATAGGGTCTGAAGATTGAAAACGAAACCGGTCTACGCCTTTTTCAATCCGCCACATCTTAACCGGACCAATTTCAAAAATGCAGTCAAGCATGTCAATGTCGCCCCTTATTCTTCAGCTTCTAACAAAAGCCGAATATTTTTAACGTTCCAAACTGAAATACGTTCGCCAAAACGTTTATCTGGAGCAGGAAAGCGCCCCTCGGCAATCCACTTATAGATAGTTGCCCGGCTTACCGGTAAGAGCGGTGGTATGTTCTTTTTTTTGTTTCCGATGATTTGTTCGAGGCGGATATAACCTGTTTCGGGGAGAGATTGGTTCGCCATTGCATTTATCTCCTTATTGCCGAGAGTGTCCATCAAAGATGAATGCAATATAGCGGGGTATATTAATGGAAAAAATTACCCAATTTGTTTTTAAATACCCCATTTCATTGTTTGGGGTATTTAATTTATCTGTGAATCATTGATGAGGCTGGATTTGAAAAAAATGAAAAAATTAAATACCTCACATTTAATTTGAGGTATTTAACGATGATTTTGAAGCTGCAAGGCAGTTTTCTTATAGCTTAGGTGACGTTAGTGGCTTTCCGTCTGCCGGGTTTGGGATTGGGGTTAAGTCCTTTCATATGCCGGCGAAATGTATTCATGGCTGGTAGTTGACCGCGATAGGCCTCTTTAATTTCAGGGCGCTTATACATATTCGTAGTGGTGATTTTTTCCTTTTCCCAGATAGTTTTAGCTATTTTCTGAGCATTCTTTATCGCTATCTGCCCGGCAGATAGCTTCCGGGAAATAATTTTATTAGCGGGAGGGTGAGTTGCATAAAGCTTCGTTGGCAGAGGAATCTGCCAATTTTGCAAAAAGAGTTTGAGAGAATCTAATTCAATGTAGCCAGGTTCACCATCTTTCATTTCCAACAGTTTCATTGATCTTGATGCAGGTGCCCCGGCAATTGTACCAGTAGTCCATCGGGTTAGAATATGAAACCAAGCTATTGCACGATTATCCCTGCTGCGCAAATCCGGCAACTGCTTTCTTGAATCCAAATCAAACCTTTTCCATAATTCAGCGAGGATATCATCATATTGACTATCTGTAGCGAGGATCGGAGCTAAGTCAATATCACCTATATATCCGTTGGCGCGGGCGGCCAATACTATTTCTTTTAGCTTCGACTCAATATCTTCAGGTATCGAATTAACAAATGTCTTGATCCTTTTGGGATTCGTTAATGATTCCTGGCATTGGCTCGGAAAAAGTCGGCAAGGCAGAGATATTTCCCATTTGTTTAAAAAATGTCGAAATTTATCCAGATTTATAAACCGAAATGAGATGGTTTCTTCATTACTGTTCATAAAGGTCTTTTTTTCGCATTCGAGTGGATTTATTATTTCAAAATCATCGCAATTAATAGTTGGTAGATTTGAATTATCGACGCCCAATACATCGCCACCTATCCATCGTTGAAAAAGCGCAGTCCATATATTGACTCTTGAATCGAAAGTGGAAGGATCAGGACAAGAATCACCGGCAATGTCCATTTGAAATTGTGTCCAGTACTCCGGCAAATGAGGAATATAACTCTGATCGTAAGCCATCATGCATACGAGATTACTATCCTTAGCGAAACCATTTTTTATTGCCCATTCGGTCTTTGAGAATTGCCATTGTTCCAATTGGCTTGCAGCAATCAATTTTGAATCAGGTAAAAAGCCGTCGCTACTAAATGCAATTTTCTCTTCAATGCTTTCCATCTCAAAAGCTGAGTATAGAACAACACGGGGTTCGAAATATTCATCCCTCACACTGTCCTGAAGTTCATGGTTTCTAAACTTGATATCGAAATACCACTCCCCAAACGGGACATCACTTGGATGATTTTTGTAAATGCTACAGAAATCAGGTTGCAATAGTTGAGGGTAACTTCTATTCGATGCAGCCTCATTATAATGTATGTCCCTCAAAAGCTTATCCCATGGCATTTCTGGAACCAATCCACGTAATTTTTTCTTGGTGTATTCCATTTCTTCTTCAATATTCATATCGCGCGTTTGATCATCGTCATCGACTTCAAAAACTATTGCGAATTTCGGTAAATTCAGTCTTTTTGAAGAAACCGAATCATTCAGTCTTTCAGCAAGTATACCAGCAAACTTAGAATTATAAGCATATAGGATTATTTTCGTGATAGGGACATCTCTGTAATATGTTTCAGCCCACCTTTGAGCCCTCAATCGTAAATTTTCTATCGATAGCTCTGGAAAATAATCTTCCAATATTTCAGGGTCAGGGGGGCTTACCTTTTTGTTTTTTTTGATTTCAGTAAGGATTTCGAGGTCTAAGGCATCCTGCATTCCGTAATAATCAATAAAATTTACAAGCTGTTTTAATGAACACGGGAAGGATAAGGCGGGTATAGTTAGATCTTTATAAGGATGATCACTCAGAATGGCCCTTTCCACTGCGGTTAACAATGCATCATCTGCTGGAGGAACAACCCAAACACCATCATTTCTCACTTCAAGTCTCGGAAAACAGAAATTCTTGGGGTCTTCAATTTGAAAAATTTTGATAAAATCAGAATGCCCAATGAATTTTTTCATATCCATATCTTCTGAAGATGCCCGGCGCGATGGCGCGAGGAAAATACGACTTAGAAAATAGTTACCCAGCTAAACGGGTCTATTCCGCCATTTTCAGGCTTGCCGCTTGATGGGAATCACCTTCGCTCCTGCTTTCAATCCGTCTAAGTAATCAGCCCATGTCTGCATCATTTTCCGTCGATCTTCAATATGTGTGGTCCTGTTATAGGATCTGCCCAAAGGGTCCCTGACATTGTGCGCAAGCTGATGCTCGATGAGATCAACACGCATATGCAACACCTCATCCAACATAGTACGAGCCATAGCCCGGAATCCATGGCCGGTCATTTCGTTTTTTTCGAAACCCATCCGGCGAAGGGCAGCGAGAACTGCGTTATTGCTCATTGGACGTTTGGCTGTCCGGGCGCTGGGGAACACATAACGACCAGCACCGGTTAGTGAGTTCAGCTCTTTGAGTATTTCAACGGATTGTCTGGCCAAAGGCACAATATGAGGTTCGCGGGTCTTCATCTTTTCCGCCGGAATATTCCACTCTGCGGCTTCAACATCGATTTCAGCCCATTCAGCTTGTCGCAATTCGCCAGGGCGGACAAACAACAACGGTGCGAGCTTCAATGCGCACTTGGTAACAAAGCTGCCTTGATAATCATCGATTGCTCTTAACAATCCAGCAACCTTGTCAGGCTCTGTGATAGCTGAAAAATGGCTTTCTTTTGCCGGTGGCAACGCGCCCCTAAGATCTGATGCCGGATCCCTTTCAGCTCTACCTGTGGCGACGGCATAGCGGAAAATTTGACTGCAATTGGTCCTTGCTCTATGCGCTGTATCAAGAGCTCCTCTTGATTCAATTCTGCGAAGCACCATTAGCAGCTCTGGCGGTTTGATATCGGCTATTGGCCGATCACCGATATATGGAAAAACGTCCTTTTCAAGCCGATTCTTTATCTTGATCGAGTGGTTCGGCGCCCAATTCACGCTGAACTTGCCAAACCATTCCTGGGCAACAAACTTGAAAGTCGTTTCATTTTGAACCTTAGTTTTTTTCTTTGTCTTGCGCGCCTCGCTCGGGTCGATACCCTCGGCAACCTGAGTACGGGCAGCTTCCCTTTTCTCCCGAGCTTTTGAAAGACTGATCTCGGGGTAAGTGCCGAAAGACAGCAACTTTTCTTTACCCCCGAATCTATATTTGAAGCGCCATCCCTTTCCGCCAGCAGGTGTGATCAGCAGGTACAACCCTCTGCCATCAAAAATCTTTATTGGTTTGTCGCTCGGTTTTGCATTTCGGATCTTGGTATCGGTAAGTGCCATCGGTGGCCTCCGCTGCTTTGGGGGTACTTTTTTGGCAAAATCTTTAATAATCGCCCCAAGTACCCCAAAAGTACCCCCAACAGATTCGGATGTCAATGGATTCAACTGGACGTGTATGGATATAAAAATGGAAAAGGCCCTTATTTTTAAAGCCTTTTATTCTTTAGCAGATATCGCTGGATTTTCGTTTGGTGGAGATGAGGGGGATCGAACCCCTGACCTCAGCGTTGCGAACGCTGCGCTCTCCCAACTGAGCTACATCCCCTGAGTGTGTTGGTGTTGCCGTTCATAACAAATCATCCGCGCTGAAACAACCAATATTTCAACTGCATCGGCAGTAGGGTATCAAGTCGACAGTTCGGCCTTTCGAACTGCCTCCCACACCATCTCGACCGGATGGCGGACGGGCAGTCGGCCCATATGCTCCATCTGCATCTGGCAGGTGGGGCAATCGGTGATGCCGACATCGGCGCCTGAGGCGTTGAGCCGTTGGATCATGGGGGTACCGATCGTTCGGCTCAGTTCGTAGTTGCTGCGGATTATGCCCCAGCTGCCGGCAATGCCGCAGCAGTTGCTTTGAAGATCTTCAAGCTGCACACCTTTCAAGGAGCCAAGCAGTTCAAGGCTGCTGCGGCTCTCCGGTTGGATGCGCAGATGGCAGGGGTGATGATAGGCCAGTTTCACTGCAAGCGGTGCGGCCGCCAAACGGTCGGCATGCTCACCGATCAATCGGGAGATGTGGATCGTTTTGGCACTCACCTTTCGGGCGGTGGAGCGGTCCAGCAGGTAGGACCAATCCTGCATGAGGGCATAGCCGCAGGAGGAGCAGGTCACCACGATCCAGTCGATGTCAGCCAGCAGATCGTGCCAGCCGGCGAGATTGCGCCGGACAGCCCGCCTGGCCGATGTTACCAAGCCCTTTGAGAGCTGGGGCAGGCCGCAGCACGCCTGCGACGGCAGGTGCACCTTCATTCCCATGCGGTGCAGCAGGTCCATCGTGGCGATCCCCAGCTCGGGGCGAATATATCCGGCATAGCAACCGGCGTAATAGAGCACGCGCGGCCCCTCGCCGGGAAGTAGAGCGGGGACGCGCTGGTAAAGAGAGCGACGGTCGAACAGCACCATCTCCCGTTGGGGCGCCAGGCCGGCCACGCGCATGGCGATCTTGCCGGCATAGGGGATGCGCAACCCCGCCTTGATCACCGGCGCCAAACGGTGGGTCGTCCTGGCCATCAACTCAACGTGGGCGGTGATCCGATCCGGATAGTGCGCGCCGAATCGGCGCGCATACTGGGCTTTGGCCTCCATGGCGAGTTTTGGGATGTTGACGTTGGAGGGACATTCGATGTAGCAGCTGCCGCAGTTGACGCACTGGGCCATGACGTGCTGCAACGCAGACCGGTAGAGCGTCTTCAACGGCAGCGCCCCGCTGATCAACGCCCGCAGGGCATTGGCCTTGGCTTTGGGGGTGGCCGCTTCATCCCGGGTCACTTTGTAGACCGGGCACATACGGGTGGCGGCCGTCACGGTTGTGCATTTGGAGCAGCCATGGCAACGCTCAGCCTCCTCGACAAAGGTGTCGTGCCATTGCAGACGCAGCCGGTCGAAGGGCTGGCTGTGGTAATCGCCCCCATACCTCAAGTGGCGGGCCATCTGGCCGGGATCGTCGTAGGTCTTGATCTCCGGATTGAGAACGGTTTGGGGATCGAGAAGCTGTTTGGTGCGAACAAACAGGTCATAGATATCCGGATACTTCCGCTGGACGTAGGCGCTGCGCAGGCGGCCGTCGCCATGCTCCCCCGAAACCGTTCCGCCCAGGCCGTCGACCAGCTCGTAGATACCATCGGCGATCGGTTGAAGCAGCGCCACGTCGTCAGGATCTTTCAGATCGAGCAGCGGCCGGGTGTGCATCAATCCCTTGGCGATGTGGCCGTAGATGACAAAGGAGACCCCCAGCCGCTCGAAGAGGGAGTAGATACCGGCGAAATAGTCGGTCAGACGCGCGACCGGCACGGCCGCATCCTCGACCAGGGCCAGGATCTTGCGGCGCCCCTTGAGCTTGTATAGCGTGGGCACGGCCGCCTTGCGCAAGGCCCAGAAGCGCTCCTTCTCTTCGCCCGACACCGCCTCGTAGGCGCGGTCGGTCAACCCCTGGGACTCAAGGTGGCGACGAAGGGTTTCAGCCTGGCCGGCAGACGCCTCGGCCGAAGCGCCGTCGAATTCGATGAGCAGCACATTGTCCACATCCGCAGGAATTCGATCCCTGAGGGTCTCATCCGACGCGCGGGCCAACCGCAGGAGCGATTTGTCCATGATCTCGATACCCGACGGGGCCAGTGTCATGGCGTACTGCACGGCCCTGGCCGCGTTGAGGATATCGTCGAAAAAGGCCACCACAAGGCTGTCAGCCGCCGGCCGGTCGATGAGGCGAAAACGCAGTCGCGTCGCAAGCGCCAGGGTGCCTTCAGCGCCGCACAGCAGGCGATGCAGCCGCAAACGCCCCTCCTGCACCAGCCCTCGCAAGTTGTAACCGGCCACGTTGCAGGCGATCCCCGGATAGGCATTCTCGATGGTTTCGCTGTAACTTCCATAAAGCCTCGACAGCTGTGACAGGTGGCGCGGCAATTGGTCGGGTTCGGCGGACTGGATCTCGCCCAGGGAGGCCGTTGAACCGTCTGCGAAAACCAATTCGGCATCCAGCAAATAGTCGACCACATTCCCGTATTTGACCGAATGGGCGCCGCTGGCATTGGTGGCGCACATGCCGCCGAAGGTCGCATACTCACCGCTCGACGGATCGGGCGGGAAAAAGCGCCGCTTCCCCCTGAGGGCCGCCTCCAGCTCTCCGAATCGCAGCCCCGGCTCGCACTCGAAACTGCCCTGGCGCATGTCCAGATCGAGCAGGCGATTCATAAACCTGGTGAAATCGACCACCAGGCCATTGCCGACCGCCGAACCGCACAGCCCGCTGCCGGCGCCGCGCGGATGGAGATGCAGGCCATTTCGGATGGCGAACTTTACCGTGGTTTGAACGTCCTGGGTGCACCTGGGATAGACCACAGCGGCGGGCATTTTCTGAAAAATGCTGGCGTCGGTCGAGAGAAGGTAGCGCCGCAGCGGATCGGCATGCACCTCGCCTTGTATCTGATCGGCCAGCTCTTTAAAGGGTTGCTTGGTTTTAGTGTTTGTTTTCATTTCCACCCGGTTCATGCTCGCGTAGATCCACTTGCGATCTGATCTTTTCCGATGGGGTATGCCAACAGAGTATTAAATGGGAACATCGCCATCATATATCACTTTTACGAACCAGTACACTGGCATTGGGAACCACCGCCAGGGATCCCTGGTGATCGCTAACGATCTTTTTGGCGGCGTCAACGCAGATGAGCGTGACGCCGATCTTGTCGGCCACCTCCGGCGCCAGGCCGGACACCAGGGAGATGCCGATCCGCCGCACTTTCTCCATCATGGCCAGGGCCGTTCCCCCATTGCCCGCATAGCGATCGGCAAGCCGGTCGAAGGCCGCGTGCCACCCTCCCATATCGAACCAGGGCAGAAAGGTCTCCGAACCGACACCGTCACTGCATCCGGCTAAAAGAATCAGGCGGCCGCCGTCGCGCACGAAGGCCGCCGCATGGTGAATCGCCTTATGACTTTGGATCAAGTTGATATCTTTTGGAAAACCGCCGCAAGAGGCCAGAACGAGATCGTACGGATCGCCTTCAATGGCAGCATTGCGCTGGTGCTGTTCGCAGGCCGCCGGAAAGTGGTCGCCGCCCTGGCCGACCAGCAGGTCGCACACCCGGCCGTGGCTGTCCAGGATGCCGTGAATGGCGATGTCCGCAGGGCGAAAAGTTTCGACCTCCGCCAAATCTTCGGCCAGCGGATTGCCTGTGAGCACACCCGGCTGGCAGGCGGTGGCCAGCTGACGCCCAATTCGATCGAGAAAGAGGCCGTGATTGTAATAGATGGCGCGCTGCTCGCCGAGCCCGGGAAAGATCAGTTTGCGCCCGCCACCGAATCCGGCAAAGTAGTGGTGCGAGATGGCGCCGATGGTGATCAGGCATGTGGCGGCCATGATATCTTTGCGCATGCGCACCGGTGTTCCCCGGCGGGTTCGCCCCAACTCGACGAAGGCACCGGCATCATCGCAGCGATGGTGCACCCAGCGATAGGCATCGAAGACCGGTCCGTAGATCCTTCGGCATGCTTCGATGCTCTGGGGAGGGTGTGTTCCGTAGGCGATGAATAGCGTGATATGCTCCGGCGATGCCCCGCTGGCCACCAGGTGGTCCAACAGTACCGGCAGATAGTGCTGGTACTCGCAGAGCCTGGTTTTGTCCGCCACTACCACGGCCGGCTTCCGGAGGTCGAGGGGCTCTGACCGCAGGCGCTCGACCAGGCGCTGCTGGAAGAGGGGCACATCGATCACCGGTTCAGGATCGGGGCGCTTTAGAATCACCGGCGTCTGCTTGAAATCCCATCGGATGGTGCCATTGTGGTAGGCCAGATCCAGGGAGAGTGGCATCGATCACCTCTTTGCGGTAGACGGTCCGGATAGCTTAGCGTTGCAGATGAAAAACATCAAGCGATCGTTGACACGCCTTCCCTGCCGAGGCTACCCTTGATTCTAGGATATGAAAGCCTTATCTTTTTGCACAAAAAAAATAAAGGGGGGTCCCAGATAAATGATTGTCGCAAACGAAAAAGAGGTCACCGCAACCACAATAGAGAGCCCGGAAGTAAACGCCGCTGCCATCAAAGCGCTCATCGGCCCCGAACAGGGCTGGGGAGACCATGTGCTGCGGGTCATCGAGCTGGATGAAAAGGGCTACTCGCCCGCCCATGCCCACCCCTGGCCGCACATCAACTATATGCTCGAGGGCAAAGGGGTCCTGGTCATGGAGGGAGCGGAGCACCCCGTGGAGGCCGGTTCCTATGCATATGTGCCGGCCGGCACCCATCATCAATTCAGAAACACAGGTACGGAAACATTTCGTTTCATCTGCATTGTGCCCAAGGAGGGGCATCAATAGAGGAGGTCAACATGACTGCAAAACGGCAGTTTCAATGCGAGCAATGTGACGGGAAGAGGGAAGCAAACGCCGGCGATGCGGCACCCGATTGCTGCGGCAAGCCAATGAACGAAGTCAAGGAACAACTGGACCAGTGCACTACGTCCAGCACCGCCGAGCACTCCCGCTTCGACGACATGGGAGAGCCCTGTGACGACGGAAGAGCCGGTTAATAACGAAAAGAAAAGGCAGCGCCGAATCTAATCGGCAGCATGCCTCAACTTTAAACTTAAAACTTTCCACTCAATGTCATTAACTTAAGGCTCTTCAGCTACCGATCCGGGCGGGCATAAAGCCCGCCCCTACACGGTTCTGATATGGTAACAGAATGTGTTTCTACTCAAACGTCGTAGGGGCGGGCTTTATGCCCGCCCGTTACATCCGCTTAAGTTGATGACATTGACTTTCCACTTTAAGTTCCCCCGCGAAGCGGGGGGATCAGGACCTGTAATGCTCCGCATTGATGCCGTAGCGGCGCATCACCTGTTGCAAGGCTTGTCTTTCAAGGCCGCAAAGACGTGCCGCCCGGGAGACATTGCCTTCGCACTCGGCCAGCAGGTGGCCGATATAGGCGTCGTTGAAGTGCTGCAAGTTCTTCTCTTTGGCGGCCTTATACGGCAGCCCCTTGTAACTTGCATCGAGGCTGGCAGCACTTTTGTGCTCGTCCTTGAGCCCCACGTCCTGAGGTCGGATCGCCTCCTGGGGAGAAAAAAGTATTCCCTGGATGATAATGTTCTCCAGTTCGCGAATATTCCCCTCCCAATAGCGCCGTTTGAAGATGGCCATCAGCTCCGGCGAGATGGTTTTGGGCGGCTTCTGCAACTCATCGCAATGCTTCTCCAAGAGGTGGTTCGCCAGCAGTGCAATGTCTTCGACCCGCTCCCGTAAGGGCGGCAGGTGAATGGGCAACACATTCAGACGATAGAAGAAGTCCTCTCGAAACTCCTGGCGGCGGATCTTGGCCTTGAGGTCCTGGTTGGTCGAGGCCACGATGCGTACATCCACCTGAATCGAACGCGCATCTCCCAGGGGTTTGATCTCCTTCTCCTGCAGCACCCGCAGCAGCTTGGTCTGGATGGCGGGGCTGATGTCTCCGATTTCGTCGAGGAAGATGGTGCCGCCGTGGGCCTCCTGAAACAGGCCGATGCGGTTCTGGGTGGCGTGGGTAAAGGCGCCCTTCTTATATCCGAACAGTTCACTCTCCAGGATGTTCTCCGGCACGGTCGGGCAGTTGACCGCCACGTAGGGCCCTTTGCTCCTCAAGCTAAGGGCGTGCACCGCCCGTGCGGTCATGTCCTTGCCGGTCCCCGATTCGCCGGTGATCAGCACCGTCAGATCGTTCTTGGCCACCATCTGGATGGTTTCGAAAACCCGCTGCATGGCAGGGCTCTGGCCGATCATCTTCTGGAAGCTGACGCCGTCGCGGCACCGGGTCTGCAGCCGAAGGTTCTCCTGCAGCAGCCGGTTGCGCTCGAGCGCCTTCTCCAGTCTCAAGATCAACGCGTCGTGCTCGAACGGCTTGGCGATAAAGTCGTAGGCGCCGGCTCGCATGGCTTCGACGGCCAGGTCGATATGGCCGTAGGCCGTCATCATTACCACCGTCAATGAGGGATAGCTTTTGCGTATCATCTCCAGCAAGGCCAATCCATCCATGCCCGGCATCTTGATGTCCGCCAGTATCAGATCGAATGGCTGCTGGGAGAGCAGGTGCAGCGCCGCCTCGCCGGATGAAGCCGTCTCTACCCGGCAACCCAGATCAGGTTCCAGGCTGCGTTTGAGCAGCTTAAGCATATCCAGTTCGTCATCGACAACCAACAGATGTGGAGGCATTTTCTATCTCCCGTTGAAGTCGGCGGGAATGGGGAGGACGATGCTGAACGCCGTCCCCTGCCCCGGTGTACTCTCCACCCGGATGTCACCGCCGTGATTCTTGATGATCCCATAGCTGACCGACAGGCCCAGCCCGGTCCCTTGACCGGTAGGCTTGGTGGTGAAAAAGGGGTCGAAAATGCGCGCCATGTCCCTGGACTGGATCCCCGGCCCGTCATCGTGGACCCGGACAACCGCCTTCTGGCCATTGTCGGACATGCCTGTGGTAACCGTAATCTCTCCCCGGCCGCCAACGGCATAGATGGCATTCATCAGCAAATTGATCAACACCTGGGATATCTTCTTTTCGTCCATCAGCAGTGGGCCGACCCGCCGGTCATAGTTGGCCCGTATCTCGATGCCGTCAAGTTTAGAGTGCTGCCGGATAAAGTGGAGCACATCCTCGACCACCGCATGGATATCATGCAGCTCCTTCTTGGGAGACGACGTCCTTGCGAAATTGAGAAGATCTTCTACAATGGACTTGCAGTGGCGAACCTGCTTCTCAATGGTTTTCAGATCGGCGGCCCGATCCGACCCCTCCAGCTCGTTACGCAGCATCAACTGGGTGTAGCCCAGGATGATGCCCAGGGGGTTGTTGATCTCGTGGGCGATACCGGAAGACAATTCTCCGATGGAAGCCAGTTTGTCGGCCTGTGCCATCTGCTCGCGCATCATGCGCTGCTGCTCGATGTCCTTGACCAGGAAGTGGATTGTTCCCCCCTCCTCTTCCGAGGACTCCCCCTCAAGCCCGCCACTGAGCAACACGCGCTTGCGGTTTCCGTTGGGTGACTTCAAATCGACCTCGGCGCTGGAGATGAACCCTTTGCGATCGATACCGCGCCACAACGCTTGCCACTCTTGCGGCTCCTGGAAGAAAGATGAGAAGTGATACTCGGACAGGTTCTCCGGGCGATGCTCCAGGCCGAGCATCTCCAACCCTGCCGGATTGACGTCCAGAAGATGGCCATCCCTGCCGGTGACGAGAATCATATCCTTGGACCCTTCGAAAATGCGGCGATATTGATGTTCGGACATGGCCAACGCCCGGGTGCGCTCTTCGACCAACTGCTCCAAGTTCTGGTTGAGGTAGATCAACTCCTGGTGGGTCGACTCCAATCGCTGCCGATCCCTGACAATCCCCTGATAGATGGTCCAGGTGCGCTCGAAAAAGAGCGTCACCGAACCGACCACCATGAAAGAGAAGGTGTTGATGGCGCCGCTGTAAGGACGAATCGACTCCCAATACACCTGATGCCCCATGAGAATCAGCGCCTGCTTCAAAATATGGCCGGCGGAGCGGGAGACAGCAAACACCATCAAGGCGTAACAGACCCACATCAGGTAGGTCCAGACAATGTTGTGGGGTTCTTTGCGCCGCAGTTGGAGCGCCGAGTAGAGCGACCCCACAGAGAGCAGGATCATCAGGATCGACCCGCCGACATCCACACACCATATGGGCATGAACGGCAGGGTCATGGCGTGGCACCTTTCGACGGGCCCTGGGGCGCCGCGCTGGTCAACCGCCGCAGCCCCATGAAGAGAAACACCACGGCCGGAACGCAAAACAGATGGTCCAGTTTGCCCAGATAGTATACGACCCCGATCCAGCTCCAGTTCTCAGGCGTCTCGATCCGCATCTGCCACCGACCAGGACGGCTGATGCTCAAAACATCCACCTGCTCCTCGAGCAGATGGACGATAAAGGCATCCAGGTTCCAGAGGATGAAAAAGAGGGCCGCATACTGGATCAAGCGCCAGCCGCCCTGATCGATCAGGCGCCGGCGGCGCAACCAGTAGATCAACAACCCCATGGCAAACATGAAAAAAAGGTGGGCCATCTGATGGGCGTAGAGCCCTTCGGGGCCAGCGTGTCCCTGGGTCGCGGCGGCAGCGGATGGAAGCGCCAGCAACAGCAGAATAGTGACGAAAACCGCTTTCATAACAAGCAACCGAATGAGATTTCACGGGCCCAAGGGCCGTCAAGGTTAGTGCGCCTGGCGTTGAGAGGCACGCCTTGAAAAACGTACCACAGGCGCCGCTGTGCTTACAAGGTCGGCATCACTGCAAGGCTCGGGAAGTGTCACATAGAATCGCTTGAGAGGGCAGTCGCGCTTCCCTATCCCGCTGGTCGTGTCGATTTGGGTGCGAGTTCGGGCAGACGCACCATTCGGTCGCCCTCATTGGTGTCATACTCCGCCAGGATACGGGCCATGTAACGAAAGAAGGGCAGCTTGGACTTGACCTTGCCGAACAGGATGTACATGAGAATATAGATGGGAATGGCGGTGAACAAGTATCCCACCGACTCACCGACCAGCGGCAGACGCAACGGCAGCTCGAAGGCCACCTCGGAAAAGCGGGTCTGCATCCAGGCCAATGCAAACGGTACCGGCCACAAGGAGGAGATGCTCATGGCGATTTGGGAAAAGAAAACCTTGCCGAACGCTTCGTTGGCCTCCTTGTTGCAGAGCTTATAGGCTTTTTTGTCTTTGACGATCAGTGCTTTGACCGACAGGTTGTGCATGTGCACCATCTCCTGATTGTCCCTGTCGATGGTACGCCGGTTCCACAGAAAGGTCGTTGCCAGGGTCAACTGGCCGATCACCACACAGAACAGGCAGAGAACCCCCGTTCCGAAATAGTACCCGAGGATAGAACTATCCACGAGGCGATAGAAAAAAATCAGGAAACGATCGGTCCAAAAGTAAAGGGTTGTCCAAATTTCCATGCGTTTCACCGGTTATGGGGTTGCCCCCGCGCTGCCCTTTGCGGGCAGCATGGGGGAAAGGGCAATGCGTCATATGCTCAAACCGCGTTTAAAACGGCGGTACAATACTGTACCCGAGGAATCCCTTGGTCGTGTACCGCAGCCCCACATAGAGGGCCAACACGACAAAGATGCGCTTGAGCCAGATGTCGGGGATATATTTTGACGTCCGCGGACCGATCATCGATCCGACGAAAATCCCCACCAACTCGACACCGATCAGGGGCCAATAGACCGGAACCCCCTCGATCACCATGTAGGTAAAAATACTGATGATCATGCCGACCAGAACGGTCAATGCCGACGTACCGGCCACCAGGAACATGGGCAGGCCGGCGATGCTGGTCAGGAAGGGAACGAACAGGAAGCCGCCGCCGATCCCCAGGAAAGAGGCCAGGGCCGCAATGAAAAAGCCGCCGATGACAGGTATGAATGGGTTGAAGTTGAACTCCACCCCGTAGAACGAAAAGCTCACCCTGCTCAAACTCCAGCTATTGACCCGCACGCCGCAATCTTCCGGGGCCAGCGTTGAACATTTTTTAATGTTCACGTCCTCGAATGCCTTGGCTGCCGCTTTGGCCTCTTTCTTGCCGGCCTGGCCTTTGGGCGTGGTCTCATAGAAGAGGAAACCGCCGATGATAAAAACCACCAGGCCGAAGTACCCCAGATAGGCCTTCAACGAGATTTTGCCAGCGGTGATGTAAGGGACCAGGAATGATCCGGCAATCGATCCAATGGCCAGGACGATCCCCAACGGCAGGACCAGGCGGCCCATCTTATAGTAGTTGAAGCTGCTTACCGCCGCACTGAGACCCACCAGGAACTGGTTGGAGACCCGGATGCTGTCTGCAATCAGTTTGTTGAGGACCGGCGATGTCTTTTTGAACACCTTGCCGTAGTCGGCCAGGCCAAAGACGGTAATGTGACCCACGCCGGCCATGATGCCGCCGAAGGCGCCGACCGTGGAGAAGATCCATCCGACCCACACCGCCCAGAAGAAACCAACGACCAGACTGGGATCCGGCGCACCGGGAATGCCGAGGAAACCGGGCTTGGCATTGGGATCGAGCTGTCCCGCTTCAGTGCCTCCCGGGGTTTGTGCAATAGCATCCGACAGCCTGTCGGCATGCGCGACACCCACCGCGATCAAGGGGGCGGTTATGACGGCCACCAAGAGCGCAATGGATAAACAGAGCGTTATTTTTCGATACATAAGCCTCCTCCGAATTAGAAATAGATATAGTTACAGATATAGATAAAATTAGAGATGTCAGCTATACAGCAAACGCTATGCCAGTATTCATCGCGAAGTGCTCCAACCTGCCACGAATTCAACAATTTCAATTTCCATTTGATTTCAAATAGTTAATACATGTATTTCAGCATCGCGGAATGATGGAATCGAGGGGTGGGCGAAGGGCGACGCTATAAAATATGCATCATTTTTATTGCGCAACATCCCGTTTCCACAATAACCCATATTGATACAGTAGGTTGTGGATGCGCATTGAAAATATTACATTGCACTATTTTTATGGCGCTCCAACACGCCCAAAAACCAGCCATCACCTGGCGTCCTATTGGTAACGATCTGATATCAATTATTTTTTATTTTTTTATCATCCGCCGCCGTTCTGACAAAACACACCATGGATTTGGTACGAATATTGCTAATTCCAACCGAAAACAACGATCGCTGACACTATAGGGCTCACCTTTAATAAAGGTACCTATACGATAAAAATCCAAAGGTGCGTGGAGGCTGAGAGTGGAAAAAACCATCTATTCTTTATGTTTTATGTGTTCCGTCCGATGCCCGATCGAAGTTCGGGTTGAACACGGACAAGTTAAATGGGTCCAGGGCAATCCCCATGTGGCCGGCATCAACGGCAGCCTATGTCCCAAAGGTGCTGCCGGAACGGCGCTGCTCTATGACGAGCAGCGGTTGCAAACACCATTGATCCGCGATGGAGAGCGCGGATCGGGCAAATGGCGTGTCGCCAGCTGGCAGGAGGCGCTCGATCATATCGCCGAACGCCTGAAGGCCACCATCGACACCCATGGAGGCAAAAGCGTGGCATTGATCGAACGCGCCAACCTCTCTACCCACGTCAGCAAGACCTTTCTGAAAGCCATAGGCTCGCCCAACCACGTCACCCACGATGCCCTGTGCAAAGGATCGGTCAACACCGCCTGCCGCAGCCTCTTTGGCTATACCGATGCCCAGGTGGGGCTGCAGTACGGTAAAACCAAACATATCGTTCTCTATGGGCGCAACATGTTCGAAGCAGTGTCAGTCAAGGAGGTCAATGGCCTGGTGGACGCGCTGGAAAATGGCGCCAGGATCACCTATATCGACCCGAGGGTTACGATCACGGCCACCAAGGCCCAACGCTATTGGATGATCCGGCCGCGCACCGATCTGGCGCTCAACTATGCGCTGATGCACATCATCCTGAAGGAGCGGCTCTACGATGCCGAATTTGTCGACCGTTGGGTGGAGGGGTTGGTGGAACTCAAAGAGTTCGTCAAACCCTACACGCCCGAATGGGCCGAAGCCGAAACCGGCATCCCGGCCAGTGAGATGGCCGCCTTTGCCCGCGAGATCAGCCGCGACAAGCCCTCGGTGATCTTCCACTACGGCTATCGTGGCGCCCATCAAGCTGACGAGATCTATCTGCGCCGCTCGATCCTCATGCTCAATGTGCTCATGGGTGCCATCGAAGCCCCCGGCGCCCTCTTTTTCAAAAAGGGACCTGGCGAGGTCGGCGGCAAGCCGGCCCGCAAATTGACCGATCAGGAACTGCCCAAGGTCGAAGCGCCGCGCGCCGACATGGTGGGCAGCAGTGACTTCCCGCTGCCCGACCCGGCCCACGGTGTTCCCCAGACACTGATCGACGCCATCCTGACCGAGAAGCCCTATCCGGTGAAAGCCTTGATCATCAACCGCTTCGATGCCCTCAAATCGATCCCGGACACCCATCGCACCAAGGAGGCGTTCGATAATCTCGATCTGATCGTGAGCATCGATGTCAACTTCAGCGATTCGGCCTGGTACTCCGATGTGGTGCTGCCCGAATCCACCTATTTCGAACGGACGGATTGCATCCAACAGGCCAACGGGTTGAAGCCCCAGATGTTTCTGCGCGCCCAGGCGATCCCGCCCATGTTCGACACCCGTGAAAGCGCCATCATTCTCAAACAGTTGGCGGAACGCCTCGGCATGGGGCAGTACTTCCCTTATAACGGCATGGAGGATCTCGTGAAGTGGCAGCTGGAGGGCACCGGCTTCTCCATGGCCGACTTCGCGGCCAAGGGGTTTGTGGCCTATGGTAAAGAGACCATCTTCTGGGATCGCAAGGATGGACTGAAGATCAAAACCCCTTCGGGCAAAATCGAGCTCAAATCCTCCCTGTTGGAAAATGCCGGCTATCCCTCTTTTCCGGCCTATGAACCGGTGAACCGCCCCGAGAATAACCAGTTCCGGCTGGTCGTCGGCCGGGTGGCCGCCCACACGCATGTCTCCACCCAGAACAACCCCTACCTGTGTGAGCTGTTTCCCGAAAACACCCTCTGGATCAATGCCCAAAGGGCAGCCAACCTGGGAATCTCGGACGGAGAGCCGGTGAGCATTGCCTCCCGGCGCGGCACCGGCACCATCAAGGCCTTTGTCACCGATCTGATCCACCCGGACACGGTCTTCATGGTCCACGGCTTTGGCCACGAAGCCAAAGAGGCCGAACGCTGTTACAACAAGGGCATCTCCGACAGCGTTCTGCAGGAGAGCATCACCGATCGCGTAGGCGGCAGCCCGGCCCTGCACGACACCTTTGTCACTGTTGAAAAGGCGGCTTGATCACTGGCGCGCATTGCAATGAGAACACCACGCCGCACCCGTGCTATAAATGATAAGGAGAAGTAAATGAGCGAGTACCATCTCTTTCAAGATACGCGTAAATGCATCGGCTGCCACGCCTGTGAAGTTCAGTGCAAGGCAAATAAAGACCTGCCGGTCGGCCCCAAGCCCTGCCATGTGGTCCAGGTTGGCCCCAAGTTCATCGGCGGAGTGCCACGGGCGTCGTACATCTTCATGCCCTGCTACCACTGTGAAAAACCCTGGTGCGTCGATGCCTGCCCTACCGGTGCCATGCAAAAGCGAGAAAAGGACGGCATCGTCTTCATCCAGGCCGACCTGTGCGTCGGCTGCAAGGCGTGCATCCGCGCCTGTCCCTGGGGCGCCCCCCAGTGGAACCCGGAGACCAAAAAGGTGGTCAAGTGCGACTACTGCATGGACCGCATTGAC
This sequence comes from uncultured Desulfatitalea sp., assembly GCA_963668675.2. Taxonomy (GTDB): domain Bacteria; phylum Desulfobacterota; class Desulfobacteria; order Desulfobacterales; family Desulfosarcinaceae; genus Desulfatitalea. The sequence goes on from CAXXMB010000002.1 coordinate 887,454, forward strand.
CAGGGTCTTCAACCGGCGTGCGTCACGGTCTGCATCACCCATTGTCTGAGCTTCGGCAAGGCCGAGGAGATGCCCGACATCCGCCGGGAGCGGCACGCCCGGGCCGTGGCATCGCTGGACCATAGCGCGTTTTAACTTTCCAAGGCAGAGGGGACCATGCCCGAAAAATATTGCCCCGTAGATCAAATGCTGACCCGCCTGCAGCAGGCGCTGGAAGGCACCGAACTGCAACATCCGCGCAGCCGCCGAATCGTGGGCCAGATGGCTCTTCTGGTTCGTGATGTGGCCTCGGGCGGCGCCGGTGACGACCATCTGCCCGCCCTGGACCGCCTGATCGAAGAGTTGTCCGGGTTTGCACCCGACATGGCCGGTGTGGCCCTGGGTCAGTCGCTGAGCGACACCCTGGCCGAGCATCGCGAAACCTTTATCAGCCATGTCGAAACCCACATCTGCGCCCCCGAGCGCTGCGATTTGCTGGCACCGGCCCCCTGTCAAATGGCCTGCCCGGCCGGCATCGATGTGCCCACTTACGTGGCCCTGATCGGGGAGGGGCGTGACGCCGAGGCGATCGATGTAATTCGTCGGGACAATCCCTTTCCCTGGGTGTGTGGATTGGTCTGCACCCGCCCCTGTGAGTTCATGTGCGTGCGCGGTCGCATCGACACCCCCATCGCAATTAAGAGCCTCAAGGCCTTTGCCGCCGAGCGCGCCCTCTCCCAGGGCCAATATACCAATCCGAAGCCGGCGCCCGCCAAAAACCGCAAGGTGTGCGTGGTCGGTGCCGGACCTGGCGGTATGAGTGCGGCCTACTACCTCGCCATGAAGGGCTACACGGTGCGTGTCATCGAGGCCCTGCCCATGGCTGGCGGCATGATGATGGTGGGCATACCGCGCTATCGCCTGCCCCGGGAGGTGATCGACCGCGAGGTGGCCATGATCGAGGATCTCGGCGTCACCTTTGACTACAATACCCGCCTGGGAACGGATGTCACCGTTCAGTCCCTGCGCGATGAGGGATTCGAAGCGTTCTTCCTGGCCATCGGCGCCCACGACTCGTTCAAGCTGGGCATCCCCGGCGAAGCGGATTTCCCCCAGGCGCTGCAAGCCGTCGATTTCCTGAAAAACGTCGCCTTGGGCGAACGGCATCTGCCCGGCAAGCGCGTGGTGGTCATCGGTGGCGGCAACGTGGCCATCGACGCGGCCCGCACCTCACTGCGCCTGGGTTGCGAAGAGGTGACCCTGGCCTACCGCCGCACCAGAGCCGAGATGCCAGCCGACATCGAAGAGATCGAACAGGCAGAAGAGGAGGGTATCGCGTTTTCATTTCTCACGGTTCCCGTCTCCATTGAGGGCAGCCAGGGGGAACTGACCGGCATCAAGTGTCTGCGGGCCGAACTGGTGGCGGCCGCCGGCTCCAAGCGCATGTCGCCCCGCCCCATCGAAGGCAGCGAATATGTCATCCCCGCCGATGCCGTCATCAGCGCCATCGGTCAGCGCGTGGAACAGCAGAGTCTGTCGGGATTTAAGGAGCTGGCCTGGACGCGCCGCGACACCATCCAGGTCCATATGGCCACCATGGCCACCGACATGCCGGGGGTGTTTGCCGCCGGAGACGCCGTGACCGGACCGGCCACGGTGGTCGAAGCCATCGGTGGCGGCAAACGGGCGGCCTTGGCCATCGACCGCTACCTCAACGGCATCCCCCAACCCAAGATGCCGCCCGTACCGATCCGCCAGCGCCGCGTCAGCTGGACTACCGTACCAGCAGCCACCAAGATGGCCATCAAACGCCCCTCCATGCCGCTGCTCAACATGGACCGGCGCCGCACCACCTTCCAACAGGTCGAACTGGGCTACTCGGAAAACATGGTGCGTGAAGAGGCCCGCCGCTGCCTGCGCTGCGACATCTGCCGCCGCTGCGGCCTATGCGTCAGTATCTGCCGGGACAAAATGGGCGTCGATGCCCTGCAGCTCGGCTACTTCGACTTCGATCATCCGGTGGTAACCGATTTCAGAAAAACCCAGGAGCGCTGCATTCTCTGCGGCGCCTGCGCAACCAACTGCCCGAACAACGCCATGCAGATGGAGGACCGAAACGGTGAGCGCATCCTGCACCTGTGCGGGACCATCCTCAACCGCCAGCCGCTGCTCTACTGCGAAACCTGCGGCGCCACCATCGGACCGGCCCGCTACCGCGACTACGTTCGCAAACGAACCCAGGGCATCACTGCCCCCACGGACGGCCATCACATCTGCGATGCTTGTGCGCGCAAGGCCAATGTCCTGGGCCAGCACCGCAACATGCCGCTCGATTGATGAAACCGGATCGCCGACGCCGCACGAGTGCAAACGAAAGGAGAGGGCCGTAAAGATATGGATCGGCCCTATCACAGGATGGTTGATTTCACCGGCCCGATAGTGTTAACACGACGCCATAACACCTATAGAAGCAATACCACAAAGTATAGGAGCATTTTATGTCACTTCGAAGAGGCCAAAAAATTGAAGTCTTTTGCCGCAGCAGCGACGAAGCGTGGGAAGAGTATATGGACAGATTCATCGGATGCCACGGCATGATCACCGACCCGGACACCTCTATCAACGACCCCGAGGCCCTTGTCGAAGTGAGCCTGGACGGCATGGGCACCCACCGGCTGCCCCAGGATTGCCTGCGCCTGCTGGAAGATCAGTAGTGCCCGGTGTGCCGGCGCTCCTCTTCGACCTGGACGGCACCCTCTTGGACCCGGTGGAGGGCATCACCCGATCCATCCAGTACGCCCTGGCAAAACTCCACCAGCCGGTACCCGAAACCCATCAACTGCTCTGGTGCATCGGCCCGCCTCTGATGCAGAGCTTCATGCGCCTCCTTGAAAGCCCCTGCTCCGATTTGGCAACCCAGGCACTGCACCACTACCGCCGGCGCTACAACGAAACCGGCAAGTTCGAAAACCGCGTCTACCCTCGCATTCCCCAGACCCTCGAAACGCTCAAACAGGCCGGCGCCCGCCTCTTCATCGCCACCGCCAAACCCACCATCTTCGCCACCCAGATCGCCGGGCATTTCCGACTGGAAAAACACTTCGAAGCCGTCTACGGCAGCGAACTCAGCGGCGAACGTTCCGACAAAGGCGACCTGATCGCACACATCCTGGACACCGAAGCCCTGGAACCATCGACGACGACCATGGTAGGCGACCGGAAGCACGACATCATCGGCGCCAGACGCAACGGGATCGGATCGGTGGGTGTGGCCTACGGCTACGGCAGCCGTGCAGAACTTACCGCAGCCGGCGCCGACAAGATCGTGGAAAGGCCCGAGCAGCTGGCTGACCTCATCTGATGCGTTGCCCCATACAGGCAGGCGAGCCTTGACAAGAGAGGCCGGTTCCGCTCTACTAAGGGTATCACCGGATACGGTTTTGAACGTGAACTGGCTCGATTCAGGATGCGGTACGCTATGAAGTGGTTGCTTTTCTCTGTCCGACTCGGTCTTCTTCTTTTTCCCCTATTGTTTCAATTTGCGGCAGTCTCCCCTCTCTTTGCCGGCAGCCGGGAGGTGACGACTGCCGAACTGACAGCGGTCCATAACGCCTACCGCCAGGCCGCGGCTCAGGGTTTCACACCGGAATCCATGGCTGCAATCTATCGGCTGGACAACGCCGCCGCTGCCGTCAAGAAGCTGGTGGATCTCGACGGCTCAGGCCATCCCATGTCCATCTCCAAAGCGCATAGTCTGCGTATGGAGGCCACCCGACAGCAGATGAATCTCACCATTTTGCGCAAATTGGCCAAAATCACCGGTGGGACGGTGGAGGTCCTCAATTTCGGCAAGATGAACGGCATCCGCTCGGACAAAGACCAGACCCTTTACGCCGTGGATGGCAAACGCCACTACACCGGAGAGGAGATCTGCAAAGCGTATGAAAGGCTTTTCAATGACACCTACAAGATCGACCTAAAGCGAATGGATATGGAGTTGTTCAACGGAGATGCCCGCGTGCCGGACTGGCGCGACGCCGGAATGAGCTTCAGCCAGTTCAAGAAGCAGTACAAGGAGGGTGAAGCCCGGCTGATGCAAAACGAGCCGGCCTACAAAGGGGGGGCGTATCGGGCTCAGGTGGATAAACGCAGCGCCACCATGGGGCGGGTGACCATGACCAAATATGTGGGCACCGACAGCAGCGGCAAAGACAGTTTCGAGCAGATGGTCGATGCGCCGGCCGTTGAAGCCTCATCCCAATACAAGCAGTGGGCGGCGGACGTGCCGTATCGCAACGCCATGGATTCGTGCCATCAGAACCTGCAGCGTTTTCGCGACAACGAAGACTTTATCGATAAAATGAAGTACTTCAACCGCACCATCGGAGACGGCATCAATACCCTGGCCCTGGAAAACTGGCGCATGGACTACATCTTCGATCTGGATAAACTGGCCCGCGAGGGTCGACACCAGGAGATCGACCGCCTGCTGCGCACCATGGTCAACGATGTCTTCACCGTGGATCTTTCCGGTGCAGACAAACAGCACTTCTTTAAAGTCATCCGCATTGCCGCACAGATCGAAATCGATAAAATCCAGGGACGCTTCCGCGGCGAGGCGCAATACCTGAAACCGATCCTGGCCGATGTGGCCAAAACCTCGCCCGACCTGAGCTTGGAAGAGAGGCATCGGCAGGCCAAAGAGCGCTTTTTCGCGTTTCAGGAGCGGATCATGAAGCACAACCTTGCGGTGACCGCCCGGCAGAAGATTCAACGGGATCTGTCGCCCCGGCGGCTCAAAATGGTCGCCGCCAAGTACGGTCCGGAGCAGGCCGCCAAATTGGAATGGGAAACCGGGAAACGGCTCGAACGGATCTTCTCCGAAATTGACGACGACCGCCTGGTTCGTCGCATCATCGACGATGCACCGCCGGAATTGAGGGAGACGTTGAAGCAGATCCATGCGTGCGAACGCATCCGACGCACCAAGGGACGGCGCCCGCCCATCCACCTGGTCCAAAGCGATCCGGACAAAGCCCGCCGCCACGGCCCGGATGAAATCGATGCGATCGTCCGTAAGAAGCAGTCCGCTGCGGCTGAACGTGAGTCGGAAACCGACCTGTTTCTCAGTGCACTGAGAGAGAAATTCAGTCAGTTCGACGCAGACCTGCGGGCCGGACGCCATTCGGATGCCGAAATCAGCCGGCGGATGCACGCGCGCGTTTTGAGCGAACTGGGATTCGAAGAGCGCGCCGTACTTCGGAAGATGGAGGTCGAATTCGAGCGGCGTTTCAGCGGCCGCAAACTGTTGGGCAATGTGGTGAGCCTGGGAAATGCCGATTCGTTGATCAACATGATCCGGGTCTATCAGCGCACCGGCGACTGGCACCAGGTGGCCCAGACTGCCGTCTGGGAGTTGGTCAGCAATGTCCCCGGCGTTTCCCAAATGGCCACCCTCAAACAGGCCTTCAACGACGGCAACTGCGAGGGACTGGCCTGGATGTACATTGCCTGGCAGATGCCGGCCGCCGGCCAGGTCAAACTGGTCTTCGACGTGGCCAAAGGCACGGTGGAGATTGTCTATCACCACATGATGGACCCTTTGGCCGATGATCGCCTGGCCCAGGTCTATCAAGGCTATATCAGTGCCCAGCCGGCCGGCTGGAGCCCGTTTCAACCCGGCTGGAAAACGCGCCAGAACGCCATTGCCGATTCGATTCTCCATTTCGTACCCGGGGATACGTTCCCCCAGAAACGGACCAACATGTACGCCTATTTTCAGGAAAAGCTGGACCAGCGCCTGCGCCGGCAGGGTTTGGATCCCACCACCACCGACTATTGGATCAAACGCGATACCGTTGTGACCCCCTTTTTTCGGAGCTATGTGACCGACTATTTCGAAGCGCGCGGGGAGTGGTCCCAAAACGTGACAGCCGGCCTCAAGGGGATCGGCACCCAGGAGCAGCTCAAAACACGGCTGGTGGCGCGGCTGGCAAGCGACTTCCGCACCGGTGAAGTGATGTGGGAAGATGCCACAGAGGCCCGATGGCAGCTGGAAAAGGCCATCGCACAGCAGCAGGCCCTGCGCATGAGAAATATCCGCACCGAAAAAAAGCTGATTGCAGCCGGGGATTTTCTCTCTGACCGACTGGGCCTGGCCTACCAGCAGGCAGCCGCGAAGGTGGAAAAGCCAAAAGTATCCGAGTTGGCAGTCCAGGCCGAAGCCTATCCACCGGTGGTGTCCGAAGGCCAGGAAGTCACCATAAATGTCAAAGTACTCGGCCCTAATATTGCTAAAAGACAATCAGAAGCCCATCCCGTGGAGATCCGGGTGGCCGGTATAACTTCCCTGGCAAAAAACCAAAAAGTGCCTTCGGCCAAGATGGACGACGTTGTGTCGGACGCCGACTATATCTGCGGTTTTGTGGATGACCTCGTCAAATCCGGGAACACGTTCAATGCGGTGCGAATCGATTATGATGTGACCGTACGCGGAGACGACGGGAAAATGCTGGACCGGCAGCAGGTCAGCGTGGTGCTGGCCGGCGCAGAGCAGAGCCCAGCCCGATCACCGATAACGTTGGACGGATGCCCCGCCCCCGAGGATGCCGTATACTCCGAAGGCCCTGCTAGAGGGGGAAAAAGAGTCGGGTATAAAAATCGTAACGACCGATGGGTCGGTCCATATTTCCAGTACTATGATTCCTGGGATGGTAAGAGTTCGCACCTTGCGCACAAAGGGTGCCTGGCCGAGACATCCGATGGTTACACCACCCACCGGGGACCGTTCATCGGATTTGCGTCTGGTGGCTGGAAGCAAATGACAGCGACGGTTTTGGAGGGGGACCCGATGAGCACTTCAGGACGTGTCAAATATGAAGGCCCAGTCCGCTATTGGAACAAAAAAGGAGAAATAACCCAAGAGACCAACTACAGCAAGGGCTTGCGGGACGGTCCGTACATCCTCTGGGATCAAAAAACGGGTCTAAAAGAACAGGAGACCCACTACCGCAACGACCTGAAAAATGGCTTTTACCGTTCATGGCGCGGCAACATCAAAATCGTGGAAGGCCAATACAGAAACAACAAGAGACACGGTACCTGGCGATATTGGAACCACAAGAGCGGAAAACTGGGACTGGTTCGGGAGTATCGCGACGACAAAATTGTAAAGCAAAAGTATTACAAGTAGAAAAGCCATATTTGCAACGGGCAGGAAGCATGATGGAAATGAACGACGAAACAGTCGAAAAGGGTATCCGGCTTCAACTCATGTTTCTGGCCGTTGTTTTTCCTCTATTGTTTTTTTTGGGGAGTGCGGCATCGGCCGCCGCCAACATTTCTCTCAGTGTGCCAGATGTCATTCATCAAGGCGAAGATGTGCCTTTGGAACTGGGCCTGGGCAGCCTGGCAAGCCAGGGGAAGGTTCCGGTGGCTATCACCGTCCGGCTTTTTCCCGATAGCGGCCCCTCCCGGCAACCCAAGGCACGGTATCACGCTAAAAAGGAGATTGCTGCACCACCAGACGGCCATGCCCACATGGTGATCCCCGGCAGTGCCTTTAGCAGGCCGGGCCGTTATCTGATCACGGCAGTGAGCGACACGGTGCCCGAAGTTGTGGGCCATGTTGAGTTTCGGGTGAAAGGGTCGACCGGCAGCGAAGAAGTTTCAAAGCAGCCCGATACGGCTATTCCGCCCGTCTCCGAAATTAATACCCAGGCTTTCTCCCCTGCCACCGATTCAAAGATCGACGCCCTGATCGCCAAGGGTCGGGCCAATAGCGACCAAAAGAACTACGATCAGGCAGTCTCTCTTTTCAACCAGGCGCTGGCTCTGCAACCCAACCACGTAAAGGCGCTGTATGAGCGCGGCCGGGCTCAATACAAAGACCAGCGCAAGGAGAAGGCGTTTGCGAATTTCAACCGAGCGCTTGAGATCGATGCCGGTTATGAAGATGCACTCTACTACCGCAGTGTCTGCTATACAGATCAAGGCGCCCATGATCTTGCCATCGCCGATGCGTCACACGCCATCCGGGTCAATCCCACATCTTCCTGGAATTATATCGCACGTGGCAACGCTTATTTCCAATGGGGCCTCGCCACTAAAAATGATGGCACCGCCAAGAGAAAATACTATAAGGCTGCGATAGACGACTTCACCCGCGCCATCCAGTACAAGCACAAGGAACTGGAAGCCGCTTACAACAACCGGGGGGTGGCGTATCGACACCTGGGGCAATGCCAGAAGGCCATTGCCGATTACACGCGTGCCATCGAAATCAAAGACAGCGTAGCCCATCACTACGCCAACCGGGCATACTGTTATTGTGAAATAAAAGCCTTTCAGAAATCTCTGGCGGACTACAATCGAGCGCTCTCGATAGACCCCCAAAGGATCGGAGATTATGCCGAGCGGGGTCTTGTCTACCGGCAATTGAAACACTATGATACGGCCATTGCCGACCTGACCTGGGCCATCGAGCATAACATCACTAAAAGCTGGGTCTACGCCAATCGCGGTGCCTGCTACCTGGCCAAAAAGGATTTCCAGGCGGCGATCCGGGACTGCTCCGTGGCCATCGAAAAGAACGGCCGCTACGAGTGGGCCATTGCCAATCGGGGGCAGGCGTATCTGAATTCGGGAAACCCGAAGCTTGCCCTTGCGGATTTCGAACGGGCGGCTGCCCTGAATCCGAACGATGCCTGGAACCTGGCCCACCGCGGTGAAGCTCACCGAAAACTGGGCAATCGCAAGGCGGCCGTCAGAGATTTCAAACAAGCCTTGAAACGCGATCCCGGGTACGCATGGGCAAAAAACAGGTTAGAAACGATCAAAAAGAGATAGAAAACACTATATCTTATCAGTTACAAACCAGGCATTGAGGCGAAAGCGCCCGTCCGTGTCGATCACGCGAAAACCGGTATTCGCGGTTGCATCGGCAAACTCGGCACGGTCGAGGCGGACGTTTTAGGATGTTCGAGCAACCGGATAAAATTCTGGTTTGTGGCGCGGTCGATCCCAACATGACCTTTATCATTCCCATGGTGGCCTCGGTTGTCGAGCGGCACGGCGCTATGAGCCAACGAATAATTATCGGTAACCGTTCCTTCCAATCCTTGACACTACTGGAAAAGGGCCATATTTTTGAAAGTATACTATTGAATGTATGGCTTGAAAATTCCATGCGACGACCGGTCGCAGATCTTTCTGTCTGACCTGAACCGCCCGCTGACAACCGACATAGGCATCACCTTGTAACTGCCCTGTACTGAAAACCAGCCTTTATCTGCTTTATCACGTTCCCAGGCCGTACCCTTTTAGTTCCAAACAATCAAACAAGAAGGAGCCGTAAATGGACGTAATGGATTACTGCAAAGCGATGGAGATGGAGATGACGGCCTGGAAGGCCAAGCTTTATGACACCATGCGCAAAATCGACAGGCTGGGGAGCGCTGAAAAAGAACATATTCTTCCCAATATGCAGGATCTTCACATCTATTTGAAAGAGATGGAGGACCGGGTGGCGCAGCTGAAGACCGAGTGTCCGACCGAGTGGAGCCCTGTCAAACAAGAAATCGACAAGGGAACGGTAGACATGCGTGGCAAGTATGAGGAAACCATGGATGCCATCGGCAAGGCGTCACCGGTATCGGTACCCGGATAGATCGAGTGATCAGAAATTATATAGTTGCTCTTATCCAGTATAGATCGAGCTCTTATTACGTTCACTTCTCCCGCTGAATGGCCAGGTAGTGGCCAATGTCACATTCGGCGTTGCGGATCTCCACGATTTTCCACTCCGTGTTAAGGTTTTTGCAGCTTGTTACGGCTGCGGCGCTATCGGATAAATCCCAATTCACCGCGCACACGGTAAGCGCCGTTGCAGAGCAGCTCGACCAACACCCCATGCCCGGAACTTACCGCTTCACCTGTGATTCCGGCGATGGTTACGTAGTGGGTCACCATGATAATCAGTCGACCTTCAAATGGTTGTTTAGACAGAAACGCACGAAGTGCGGAGAGCTTGGGTTCGCGATCCTGGGGGCGCTCGAAAAAAGAGTTCAGTGCCGGCAGCTCGTTTACAGGGCCCAGCCCGAGTAATTCAGCCGTTTCAAGGCAGCGGCACCACTGGCTGGAGTAAACACGAGCCTCCAAAACACCCCTATTGCGCAGCCATCTCCCGATCTCTCGCGCCTGCTCACGACCTTGCTCATTGAGATTTCTCTGGGTTGCACAATCCCCTATATCGAAGTGGCTCGGATCGCCGCTACCGGGCGCGAAGGCATGTCTAATCAACAATATATGCCCGCCGGCCTTCAACCGCTCGACCAGCTCTGCAGGGGATGACGCGGCGCTCTGCGCAAAGAATATCAAAACGGATACCACCGATAGGGAGGAAGCGGTTAAGATGACCATCAAATATTTTTTCATCTGTCACGTCCCTTCAATCGCGCGAGATTTGTTCCCAAACTGCTTCAACTGAATGGGCCCGTGTCTCGCTTTTCAACAGTTCATCAATTATACGCTGGTAAGCTTAAGGAGAGAAGCGGAAATCACGCCGTTGGCATCCCATACAAAACACCCCTCAGGCGGGGACCATGGCAAACCTGCTGCTTTTAGACGTCGCGCAGCGAACAGAACCTTTTCATCAAATAAGATGGGCGACAGATCGTCAAAATTATGATACTTCTCCCCCCTAAAAAAAAGAAAAGGAGAGACCCGACGGCCTCTCCTTTTTTCATCGCTGCGACAGGTACAACGCGGGGTGGGAGTAGCGCCTATCCCTCAGCATCTTTTTCGAGTTGATCCAGCTTATCGGGATCTGAAACAGCGATATCCACGAGCGCTTTCGGGATCGAGCTCTGCTCGCACATCACCCGGATCTCCTTCTCCTCTTCGCTGAACTCCATAATTTCGCGGATCGACTCGATGTAACCGAGCATGTCGTCGGCCGATATATCTTCCAGTGCAGGCCCCTCAGCCTCCTTCTTCTTGCGCGCGGCCTCCTCTTCGGCCAACCGCTGCTTCTCCTTCAGCTCCTCCTCCATGGCCTTATTGGCGGCATCGATGTCCGCCTGGCCCACTCCCGCCATTTCAATCATCAACGCTTCGGCAACATTGTTATCAAAAAGGTACCGGATCTTCTCTTCATTGCTCTTATCCGCCACCTTTTCGAGCAGGCCGGCAACCCGTTTTCTTTCCGCACGCTCCGCCGCTATATCGGCATGCACCTGCTTCAGCTTATCCTCTGCAAGCTCCATGGCACTGGTGATCACAGCGTCATCCACCTCCTCCTTGATGAGCAGGCGGATGCCCTCGTCGCCCTGAAGGCCCTTTGCCTTGGCAATCAGCAGGTCGAGTTTCGCCTGCTCTACCATCCCGACCACATCGGGCCTGCAGGCCGAGCTTCTCAGCTCCGGCCATGTATCGCCCAGTTTGTCGAGCATGTTGCTCGTGGCAAGAAAGGGGTCGGCCACGGTTTCCAGTGTGAGGGCCGAAATCTCGGCATTGAAATCTTTCAGCATCGGCCGCCCGATGCTGCGCGCCTTATCCACCGCAAACCTCAGTTTGATTAAATTCCCCCCGTGATGCGAAACATTGTACCCGGCATCGTCAAGCTCGCCTGCCATCTGTTGAATCGAAGCTTCCGGGTTTTCCCCCGAAAGAACCTCAGATTCGAACTTTAGGATACTCTCCTCAATTAAAAACCAGAGCGGCTTTTTCCCCGTTTCCTCGTTACTCGCCATTTTCCAATCTCCTTTCAATCATTTAAACCGATTCAAGCCTGGGCATTCCCACCTCATCATTTAGGAGCTAATGATCGCCTACCCTACCGTGTTTCGTCGATCATTAACTCCATAAGTTTGCCCTTACCTTCATATACCATGTTGGTTTAACAGGTTTTATTACGTTTCAGACGATAACTATATGCGATGCCAAATCGGTATGCAATTTATTAATGACAAGATATGGCCGGACGCTCAAGCAAAAAAACCGCTATCACTCAATTGTCTGGTTGAAATTGGATACGATCTGGAAAACAGAACACCATCGCCGAAAAAGCGCTCATTGTGCTTCACGCAGACCTTGGCTTTTCGCATCGCCTTGACCACCGCCCGGAATAGCAGCTTGGCAAACTTGGATGCATTTACGTGAAGCGCAATATTCTCTTTTCTTTCATTTTTCTAAATTTCGAGAACCTTTCCAGCCCCTCCTCCGATATAGCGGTCTGGATAGAGAGACGCTATTTCCTTTTGATACTGAGTACAATGGGTCGCACAGATCAGATCGAAACGTTTCAATGATTCAGGCCTGTTGCCATGCAATCCGCCGATAATCCCGTAGACATTTCCAAACCCGGACGCAGCCCCCAAGATGTCCACCATTGGCGGGTGTGAACAGCCCGCCACCAACACAATACCTTCCGGCGTGTCGATGCAGAGCGATTGCTCTATCCCGTCCAACTCCCCGGTGGAATAGATGCCTTCGTATAGCCTTGCGGGGGCCTCTACCTCAACCACTTCTCTTGCATTTTTGACGCCCCGAAAAGAGGGAGGGACCCAGATCTTCACACGATTGTTCTGATCCAGGAAAGCGGACAACCCCCCGGTATGATCGAAGTGAGCGTGGGAAATAAAAACGTCTCCGATCTCATCTGGGGCAATTCCCAACTTGCTCATGTTTGAAAGCAGAATAGAACCACTTCCGCCGGTATCAAAAAGAATCGTTTTTCCATTTGCCTCAACAAGGGCGGAAAACCCCCAATCGGCCTGAAGCTCCTGCGTGAAAGCAGTATTATCGTAGACAATGGTAACTCTCATCATATCTCTCCCCGAATCATCGTGTTGCGACACCTGAGCTAAACCGGTTCTGTTGCATCTCTTTTCTGATGTTCACACCTGCCCGATAACGGTTGTTCCTCGCGGGCAGCGCTTCAACCTTGAGTGGTCCGCATTTCATGTCACGCTGCCAGCAAGTAACCCGCATGCTGCCAGGCAGTGAGACCGCCGGCCAGGCTGTGGACATGGACGAACCCGTCCTGCTTGAGCCGGCTGGCCACGATATTGGCCCGATACCCGGTGCCGCAAACCAGGATCACCTCCTCATCCTTGGGCATGTCCAGGCCACCTTCCAGGATATCCGTCATCGGCACATGGCGCGAATCGGCGATATAACCCTGGGCCCACTCCTCCTGGGTGCGCACATCCACCACACGGCAGACATCCCCATTTCCCAGCTGTTGCTTGAGCCCTTGGGCAGAGATCGGCGACAAGCTGTCGATCGGCATTCCATGGGCGATCCAAGCCGACATGCCACCAGACAGATAGCCGAAAATATTATCATAGCCGATCCGATGCAACTCGGTGGTCATCAAATCATACTTCTCCCGATCGTCCACCACCAGCAGAAGGTCGTCCAAAGGGTCGACCACCATGCCGATCCAGTTGGCCATCTGCTTCTCGAAACCGATATTGATCGCACTGGGAATGTGGAAGCCGCCAAATGAGGCCGTGTCACGCGTATCAATCACCGTGGCCCCCTGCCTGCGAAGTTGGTCGAACTGATCCGGATTGAGCGTCTGCTCCAGGGGGCAGCGCTCGAGCAGGGGCGCCCCCTGTATATTGGTATTGATAATATGGGTAAAACTTTTAGGACGAACGGGAAACGCCCCGGCAATTTGGTCATGGAACGCATCGAACCCCTCCAGACCCAAAACCGGCTGGGTCAAACGTTCGTAGCCCAGTGTGCTGCTCGCCTTGGCGCTCAATCCCTTCCCGCAGAGGGACCCCTGGCCATGGGCCGGGAAAACCTCCAGATAGTCCGGCAGGCGCTGCAGTTTTTCATATAGCGAATCATACAGGTTATGAACCTGCTCCTCCAGAATCTCGGCCCCGGCCAGATCCGGCCGCCCGATGGACCCGACGAAAAGAAGGTCGCCGGTCAGTATCATCCAGGGAAGTTCCGCCCGCGCTTTGTCCGTTACCAGAATCGACAGGGAGTTCGGTGTGTGGCCCGGGGTGTAGAGGATCTCGAGCTTGACCATGCCGAACTCGATGATATCACCCTCTTTCAACTTCTGGTGCTCGAAATTGACCGGCGCGTTTTCATTGAAATAGATCGCCGCCCCGGTCCGTGATTTCAGCTCCTGGTTGCCGCTGACATGATCGGCGTGCACATGGGTTTCAATGATGTGGGTGATCTTCATCCCTTCATCGCGGGAGATGTCCATGTAGTCCTGCACATCCCGTTTGGGATCCACCACCACCGCCTGCCTTGCTCCGGGACAACCAATGACATAAGAGTTGCACCCCAGCCCCGGCACTGTAATCTGTTTAAAATACATCATTCACCTCCGTTATTGAACACGTTCATGTAAAAAGGTATCGTCGCGCATCGTTCATGCTCGACGACCACGGTTTGCTCTCTAATAGATGATCATTGCGGTACATCCGACAGGGTCGTTTTGATGGCCTCCACGAAGTGGTAAAACAGACTCGTCCGCTTCCTCTTCGAACGGCGGTCAAGATGTTCAAACATCTTCTCTCTGAGTCCTCTCGAAATTTCCAGCTGCACACCTTCGCCACTTTTGCATCGGTTGCAAATGTTTTCAGGATTGATGCCGCGAAGCCCTGGCGCCTCACTGATCACAGCGCAAAATCCGGCTCTTCTCAGGGCCTGCGTTATGTTCTGCATCAGTGCCTGCTTTAGACCGCCTATGAACACCGCATGCCCCGTGTCTCTTGCACCGTGAACCGAAATGACAACAGATGCATTTTGACAAATCCTCGATCCGATGGGTTCATCATAGCGGTTACTGGTGAGGTGCAATATGGTATTGCCTTTTTGCTTTATCCCTTTGAAAGCATAAAATGTATAATCGTTTCCCGCTATCTCGTCTGCGATATCGATCGTTCCAGGCTCGATGCCACCCCCGTGGGGCGCGATGATGGCAACTTTTGAGTCGAGCACACGGCATAAAAGAGTGTAATCTTCACCCTCTCTTTCATGCTTGGCCAACTCGGCAAAATTTGGATAGTGGTCCATTCGGTTTGGTTTTATGCAAACGTTAGGTCCTGCCTAATTTCTGAAACAGACACATTTAAATCGTACTCTCATTTGACGATATTATCACCACATGTTTAATCGTCGTACAACTTTATACATCATCCCCTCTTGCGACAACTCATTAAATTGGCTATAAAATCACACCATGGAATGTCCATCGTGCCATACCGGCAATCCAGGCGGGCAAAAATTCTGCGGTTCTTGCGGCCAACGGCTCGAGGCCTTGTGTCCCCGGTGCCAGGCGGCCAATCCACCCGGCTATAAATTTTGCGGTCAATGCGGTGCCAATCTGACATTGGCGGGCGCCATCACCCTTGCCCGTTCCGGGCTGATCACCCAAGTCAACCCGAAAGCGCTGGAGATGCTCGGCTGCAAGCAGCAGGAGATGCAGGGAAAGCCCTTTTCACTCTTTGTGGTGCAGAGGGACCTGGTGGTCTTCTTTTCCCACCTGAACGATCTGCTCAGCAGCGCTAAACGGCAATCATTTGAAATCAACCTGAAGCGCAATGAGCGCAGCGCGCTTAATGCGATGCTCGAATGCAGCGTTGATCAGGAAGATCCCAAGTCCATCGACGCCGTTCACATCGTCATGACGGAAAGCACGAACAACCATACCGCCGCCGACCAGTTGCAGCGCGAGCAGGAACTGCTGGCACTGATCTTTTCGGCGGCGAACAATATCAGCACGGTCAGCAAAAAGCATCTTCGGCAGTCGATCGAAGATGCTCTCAAAAAGGTGTGCCTCTTCACCCAAGCGGACATCTGCTTCATCTGCGGCATCAACCGGGCGACCAATCGCCTCGATGGGCTCTACGAGTGGCGCCAGTCGTCACTGCCGGAGAAGGGAACCAAATTGCAGAGCGTTCCTCTATCCAGAATCAAACGCACCATTATCAAGCTCCGCCAGGAGAAGATGTTGTCCCTTCCCGATCTGACTGAACTGGAAGCGCTGGAACGCGAAGAGCTGCTCTCGTGGCACAACCTAGACATCGAATCGATCCTCTGCTATCTGATCTATGCCGGGAAGATGCCCATCGGGGTGATCGGTATCGCAAAACTATCGGCGGTCGACGAATGGCAACCGGAATATGAATCGCTGGTCAAATTTTTTGGAGATTTTATCTCAGGCCGCCTGCCCGCCGCCGCTCTCACTACCAAGGCGTCGGAAGGGAGCCGATCCGCTCCTTCGGCCGAAAATACCGTCGCGAACAGATCAAAAACCGACACGCCTGCCGACATCATCTCGATCAATGAGAAACGGCGCGCTTCCGAAGGGGGGGCACGAGAACCACTAACCAGCGCTGCCGGCCGGTCATCGAAAGAGAACTGGCAGGCGCTGCCGGATATGACGCGCCCCATGCAGCTCGAATCCTACTCCGGGCGGCAGTCGCCCGACCAGCAACCGGTCTTTCCGCGCGATGACGGGCTGGTCCTTTTGACATGCCCTCGCTGCGGCATGCAGGAGTCGGTCTCCGTCGGTCAGTTCGACAAACTGGGCAACTCCATCCTGGTGAGCTGCCCGTGCAGGAAGCAATTTATCGCCGTACTCGAGAAGCGGCGCTATTTCCGCAAATCGGTGCGGCTGGACGGCTACTTCTCCATCGGTGGCGATTTGGGTTCCATCGGAGCCGACGGCAACATCTGGGGGCCGATGGTCGTTGAGGATCTCTCCAAAGCGGGTCTGCGTTTCTCATCTGAAAGCGCCAACCTTGCCCGTGTGGGGGATAAGTTGATGGTAAGGTTCAACCTCGACAATACCAACCAGGCCCTGATCCATAAACCGGTCAGGGTGGTTTCGGTCAATGCGAATGAGGTGGGATGCAAATTTGAGGGGGCCGACAGTTATGACATCACGCTGGGATTCTACTTCATGTGAGTATTGATAAATTCGTAAGAAGCCATTCGTACGTTATGCGGGACTGGATCCGGCATCCAGAAACCATTGCAAAAAAAATGATTCGTTCGATTGATGTGGAAATTTTCTATCCAGATGCGTTGAGCAGCCTGTTCCTGAAGAAGGTTGGACGGGCAATGAACCTTTGCCCTGTCAAAAGAAGCCTCAATAAGGACATAGAGATTCGCACACGATTTACTACCGGATAGGTTCTGCCTGCATGGAGACCACCGTCGCCGGGAGCATCCACCGTGAAACCTGACAAGCGTGGGCATGCCGGGCATGATTCGCCCGACTTGAATGAGTTGACGCAAGATCAGCTACGCGATTGCGTAGAGGTGAGCAAGGCCATCACCGCAGAGCTCGATCCCGAACGGCTGATCCCCACCATCATGGAGCGGGTCTCCAGACTCCTGCCTTCGGAAACCTGGTCGCTTTTTCTGCTGGATGAGGCCACCCAGACACTTCGGTTTGAGATCAGCGTGGATATCGATATCGAGACGGTCCGGGATGTCCGTCTGGCCCTGGGGCAGGGTGTGGCGGGCAAAGCCGCACAGTTGCAGCAACTCCTGGTGATCGAAGATGTCTCCCAGTGCGACTTCTTCTTTAACCAGGTGGACGATACAACCGGCCAGCGAACCGAGTCGCTGGTCTGTGCCCCGATTCTTTACGGCGGGCAAGCCTTGGGTGTCCTTGAGGTGGTCAATCCCAAACGCATGGATGCCGCCATGCTGGCCCAACTGCGCCTGCTCTCCGACTACCTGGCCATTGCCATCGAGAACACACGGCGCTACAAACTGATGGAAGAGATGGCCGTGCGCGACAACCTCACCGGCCTCTTCAACCAGCGCTATCTCTACCCGAATCTCAAACGCCACATTAAGCGTTGCCGCAATACGAACCGGCCCCTCTCGCTGATCTTCATGGACATGGACGACTTCAAAACCGTGGTCGACCGCTTGGGACATCTCAATGGCAGCCGTGCGTTGAGTGAGGTGGCCCAGCGCATCCAGGCCTGCCTGACCGAGCCGGCTTTCGGCGTCGCCTATGGCGGTGACGAGTTCGTGATCGTGTTACCGGAGATCAACCGTCCCCAGGCCGTGAATCAGGCCACGCAGATCCGGCGCTCGATCAAAAATGCCCCCTACCTCACCCGTTGGGGTCATCAGGTGATGCTGACCGCCAGCTTCGGCGTGGCCACCTTCCCCGAAGATGCCGACGACGGCACCGGTCTGCTGGCCCTGGCCGACAATGCCATGTTTCGGGTTAAGACGACGGGGAAGGATAGGGTAGAAAAAGCTGAAGACTGAAGTGAGGAAGGGTCGCAAACCTTCAGTCTTCGGACTTCTGTCTTCTTCTCTCCAGCCCTCAACCTTCAGGCACCTTAAACGGTTTCACCGCCACAATCAGCCATGGCAGCAATGTCAACGCGGCCAACAACGCCACCAGCATGGCCAGTCCGGTAAAGAGGCCGAAATAGATGGTCGGCCAGAAGTTGGAGAGTGCCAGGATAGAAAATCCGATGATAATGGTGACCGAAGTGTAGTACATGGCATGGCCGATGCTGCCGTGGCAGCGATGCATGCTCTGGTAGTAGTCGCCGTCCCGCTTGATCTCTTCCCGGAAGCGGTAGATGTAGTGGATGGTGTCGTCCACGGCAATGCCCACGCTGATGGCGGCGATGGTGATGGTCATCATATCCAGGGGGATATCAAGCCAGCCCATGACGCTGATCACCGCGCCGGCCGACAAAAGGTTGGGAAACAGAGCAATCAGGGCCAGACGCACCGATCGAAAAAGCACCAGGAACATCAGCAGCAAAGCCAGGGCCACCACGCCCATGGTCTTGATCTGGGAAGAGAAGAGGCTCTGCAGCATGTTGTTGTAGAGGACCATGGTGCCGGCCAGGTGCACGCGGTCGGGGGCCAAGCCGAGCTTGCCGGTCAGATCGCGCTTGATCTGCTTGAGCAGGGCATCTCGGTCTATCGTCTTGAGCGAATCGATGATGCGCACCGAGAATCGGGCCTCATTGTCCTTGATGGAGAGATAGGGCCTGAGAATCAGCTCCTTGTATTTGTCAGGCAGCTTGGTATAGAGCACCGCCATGGAGATACTGTCCAGGGACTTGCCGTCGTTGAGGTTGCGACCGATCTTCATCAGGGTGGCAAGGCTGAGCAGCTTACCGGTCTCAGGCAAACTGTCGATGTAGTCGTGGACCTTCTCGATGGTCTCCAGGCGGTCGTCGAAAAACCAGTACTTGTCGTAGTCTTCCGCCCCGGATTTGGCGTAGGGGTTGAGGAAGGCGTCCTCCTCCTCATCGGGCTGGGCAAACTGCTTCAGATCGATGTCGTCGAACTGTACGATCACATCCAGCGGTGTCGTGCCACCCAGCTTCTGGTCGATGAGCTTCATGCCCTGGTAGATTTCGGTGGAGGTCTTAAAGTAGTCGATAAAGCTGTTCTCCACGCGCAAACGGGAGATGCCGACCACGGTGAGGAGCGACAGGGCGCAGGTGGCGACCAGTATGATCGTTCCTTGAAACTGGGTAAAGCGTCCCAGCGCCGCGGTCAGGGAGAATCCGGAATGGCGGGCCTTTTTCTTCGGAAGCTCTCTCTTCTTGACCAGAATGACGGCGGCCGGAAAAAGCACGAACGTCAGTAGAAGCGAAAGCACCAACCCGGCACTCATCATCCAGCCGAAATTGATGACCGGTTTGATATCGCACATTACCAGCGAGCTGAATCCGGCGATGGTGGTCAGGGCCGCGTAGACGCAAGGGACGAATTTGGTGCGCACCGTGTCGTGCACCAATGTGCGCTGATCTTTCGATGGATCGGTGCGGTGAAACTCGCGATAGCGCACGATGAGATGGACCGCGATGGCCAGCGTCATGATCAGCTGCAGGGAGATGAAGTTCGATGAGATGACGGTCACCTCCCAACCGAACATGGCCAGGATGCCCAACATGGCGACAACCGAGAGAAAGCAGCAGAGCATGGGCAGCACGACCCAGAGCGGTCTCCGGAAGATGATGCCCAGCATCAGCACCAGCAGGGCGAAGACGCCGATGCCGAACATCTTCAAATCGTTGCGCACAAAGGAGATCATGTCGTCCTGGATCATGCTTATGCCGCCGAGGAACAGGTCGGCCCCGGAGCGGTAGCGCTGCATGATGGCCCGCACGGTCTTGATGTTCTCATGCTGGATGGCGTTCAGCTGATCCAATCGGTCGCCGATCTGCCTTTGGAGCTCTCCCAGGGCGGCCTCGTCCGCATTGGTGAGCTGACTGTCGGCTCTCTTGTCCAGGTAGCCGTTGCGCGTTTCGATCAGGGATCGGTATTGCGCATCGGACTTCAAGTTGACGATGATGGCGGTGGTGTGCAGGTCCGTGCTGACAATGAGGTCGCGGTAGAAGGGGCTCTCGCTTAACTCCACCCTGGCCAACGACCGGTCGGTGCCCTCGGACTCCAGGGTTCGGATCCCCTCGGAGACCTCGGCATAGGAGACCGGCGGGCTCTGGAACAGGGGCACATCCAGCAGGGTCATCACCGAGTCCGTCAACGGCAGCGGCTTCAGTTCATCCCTCAGGCGACCGATGGCAGCCAGGTTGTCGTCCGAGAGCAGCTCTCCACTCTTGGGGGTATACGCGATCAGCAGAAAGTCGTTGGCCCCGTAGCGGGAGACCACCTCTCTGGAGTAGCGCAGGTCGCGATCGTTCTCCAGCAGCAGCGTCTCCGCCGATGCGTCGATGCGAAAATTCCTGGCCTGATACCCCAGCAATGCAATGATGGCTACCAGGATCAGGATGACGGGCAACGGGTGCTCGAGCACCAGTTGGGTATACCAGCGAAGTGCAGAATCGGCAGCTTTTTTCATAGGTCTCCGTCAGATGAGCGTTAACGGCAGGTCTGTACAAACCGTACCGCAATTTTGCGGTAACAACAGGGTGTTCCGCTTATACCCGTTCAGCCGGCCGGGGTCAAGGAGCAGGCCTACCTGGGCAAATATCTTGATCAAGGGTATGGACACCGGCGCACAGGTGTGATTAAACAAGGACCATTTCTCGGCCATTTTTGAACATCCGGCACGGATTGTCACGCGTGCGGGAATCCATTGTAAATACCAATCAAATGCTCAGGAGGAGAGACGAATGGTTGCGATTACCGAAGCTGTATCATTGGAAAAACAAGGGGAAATCGGCGTATTGTGGATCGACAATCCCCCGGTCAATGCACTGGGGCATCCGGTGCGCAAAGGGATGAACGACGGCATCACCATGGCGATGAACGACGACGAAATCAAAGCCATCGTGGTCATTTGCAAGGGACGCACCTTTTGTGCCGGAGCCGATATCCGTGAATTCGGCAAGCCGCCGCTGGAACCGCATCTGCCCGACGTGCTCAACACCTTCGATCAGTGCACCAAGCCGATCATCGCAGCCATTCACGGTACGGCCTTCGGCGGGGGGCTGGAGACAGCCCTGAGCTCTCACTTCCGCGTAGCCGTACCCACCGCCCAGTTCGGTCTGCCCGAAGTGAAACTCGGCCTGCTGCCCGGCGCCGGCGGCACCCAGCGCCTGCCGCGCCTGATCGGACCGGAGAAGGCCCTGCCCATGGTCGCCACCGGCAATCCCATTCCGGCCCCCAAGGCCTTGAAAGAGGGCGTAATCGATGAGATCGTGGAGGGCGACCTGGCCGAAGGCGCCATCGCTTTCGCTAAAAAAGTGCTGGCCGAAAACCGTCCCTTGCGGCAAGTAAGCGCCATGACCGAAAAGATCGACGAGGCGCGCAGCAAACCAGAGATCTTCGCCGACTACCGCAAGCAACTCGCCAAACGCGCCCGCGGGTTCGAAGCGCCCGAGGCGTGCGTCAAAGCCGTCGAAGCAGCGGTCAACAAACCCTTTGCCGAAGGCCTCAAATACGAGCGTGAACTCTTCGCCGAGTTGATGAAGGGCTCCCAGTCGGCCGCCCAACGCTACTACTTCTTTGCCGAACGCCAGGTGGCCAAGATTCCCGACATCCCCAAAGACACGCCGCTGATCGACATAAAAAAGGTGGGCATCATCGGCGCGGGCACCATGGGCGGCGGCATCACCATGAACTTCGTCAATGCCGGCATCCCCGTCACCCTGGTCGAGGCTAAGCAGGAGTTCCTGGACCGCGGGCTGGGCGTGATCAGAAAGAACTACGAAATCACGGCGTCCAAGGGCAAGATGTCATCCGAGGACGTAGAAAAGCGCATGGGCCTGATCACCGGCACCACCAGCATGGACGACCTGGCCGACGTAGACCTGGTGATCGAGGCGGTCTTCGAGAACATGGACCTGAAAAAGGAGATCTTCACCAAACTGGACGCCATCTGCAAAGAGGGCGCCATCCTGGCCACCAACACCTCCTATCTGAATGTCGATGAAATCGCGGCCATGACCAAGCGACCCGAATCTGTGCTGGGAATGCACTTTTTCAGCCCGGCCAACGTGATGCGCCTGCTCGAAGTGGTGCGAGGCGCCAAGACCGCCCTGCCGGTGCTGGCCACTGCCATGGCCATCGCGAAAAAAATCAAGAAGGTGGCCGTAATGGTGGGCGTCTGCTTCGGCTTCGCCGGCAACCGCATGTTCGCCCAGCGTAAACGCGAGGTGGACAAGCTGGTGCTCGAAGGCGCCAAACCGGCCCAGTTGGACAAGGTGATCTACGACTTCGGCTTCCCCATGGGCCCGGTCCAACTGCTCGACCTGATCGGCATAGACCTGGGCTGGAGCAAGGAGAACTCCAACAGCGAGACCATGCAGCAGATCCTGTGTGAAAATGAACGCTTCGGCCTGAAAAACGGCAAAGGATACTACAACTACGATAAGGGCAGCCGTGTGCCCAAACCGGCGCCCGAAGTGGAGCAGATGATTGCCGACCTGGCAAAAAAGAAGGGCTACACGCCCCGCGAGATCTCAGACGAGGAGATCATCCAGCGCTGCATCTACCCGATCATCAACGAAGGCGCCAAGATCCTGGAAGAGAAGATCGCCGTTCGCCCCAGCGACCTGGATGTGATCTGGATCAACGGATACGGCTGGCCGGTCTACCGCGGCGGCCCCATGTTCTATGCCGACCTGGTCGGTCTGGACAAGATCCTCGAGGTGATGAAAAAGTTCCAGGCCGAGCACGGAGACGACTTCAAACCCGCCCCCTTGCTGGAAAAACTGGTCAAGGAAGGCAAAAACTTCAGCTCGCTGAACTAAAACGAATACCGGACAACCTTGCGCTGTAGAGAGGGTGGTTCGGACATCGCCAGACGTACGAATCGGGATGGGCAGACCACAGTGGCGGCCCATCCCGATTCACTTCGCCCTTGCAGCACCATCCTGCATCGTGGCACAATAGCGCTGACTGCACATCAAACGGGCGCCCTATCACCGACCTCAACCCAATCAGGCCGGCAGGCTGCCTGCGTACGGCAATACGTACATCGCCAATTCGTCCCAAACTGGTTTAAATCCTCTGCCTGAGAGAGGTTGCATGAGCCTGCAGACACCTCGGGGAGCTCTTTAGAATGTGCCCTTCAGGTTCGCCTGCCCCCCTCGGGCCTGTGAAAACGCCAACCCATGTGGGATGAAGATGAAAAGACACAACGCCCCTGCTTCAAACGGGTCGAACCGGCTGGCCGGTCTCGTCCTGGCCTGCTTTTTCCTCTCCGGCACCACGGCCCTGATCTACGAGATCATCTGGATGCGGATGATGTCGCGTATCGTCGGTGGCGCCCCTTATGCTGTGAGCACAATACTGGTGGTCTTCATGGGGGGGATGGGACTGGGCAGCTTCCTTGCCAGCCGCAGGGCCGACCGGGTACAATCCACACGGCTCATCCGGGTGTACGGCGGTCTGGAGCTGGCCGTGGGCCTCTACGCCCTGCTCGTCCCCTTTCTGCTCATGCTTCTCAAGGCGCTCTATGGGCTCCTGTACAACCGCCTCTTCGAATTCCCATTGGCGTACAACCTGAGCATCTTTATCGGCGCGGTGGTCTTGCTCTCCCTGCCGGCGGTCTGCATGGGAGCCACCCTGCCGATCCTCTGCCGCTTCTATGTCAACCGGCTTTCCCACGTGGGCACCCACTCCGGCCGGCTGTATGGCCTGAACACCATCGGCGCCGCGCTGGGGTCTCTGCTGTGCGGCTTCTGGATGATCAACCATCTGGGTGTATGGGGCACCATGCTTGCAGCGGTGGTGATCAACTGCACCATCGGCCTGGTCTGCCTGAATTTAGGTGCCGACAAAAGCTCCCATGGGAAAGAGCACCGCAAGTCTCCCAAAGCCCTGGCTGAAAAGGTCCAAGCGGAAAACGCTTTGGTCGGCCAGCATCCCGTCATGATCCGCGGCGCCCTGATCATCATTATGGTCTCCGGCTTCTGCGCCATGGCCTACGAGGTGCTGTGGACCAAACTGCTGGGATTGATCGTCGGCCCCACCACCTACTCGTTCACCATCGTCCTGGTGACCTTTATCGTCGGCCTGGCACTGGGCAACCTGACCTTCGGCCGGATCGCCGATCGGACCGGAAATCCCATCGGAATGTTGGTCGCCACCCAGCTCGCCGCCGCGCTGCTGGCCCTGCTCTTCAGCCAAGTCATCGGCAACAGCCAGCTCTTCTTCGCCAAGCTGATCTACACCTTCAAAGATCACTTCGCTCTGCTCTCACTGGCCAAAGCACTGGTGCTTTTTGCAATGATGATCTGGCCCACATTTTTCCTGGGAGCTGCTTTTCCCCTGGTGGCCCGGATCTATACTCGCTCGGTGGCAGCTGTTGGCCGCTCCATCGGGGTCGCCTACACCATCAACACCATCGGTGCGGTACTGGGTTCCTTTTGTGCTGGATTTCTTCTGATCCCCCTGATCGGCAAAGAGAACGGATTGCGGCTGGCCATCGGCTTGCAGTTGACCGCTGCACTGGTCATTGGCGGCATCTTGCTGATTCGGCAGCGCACCGGCGCCATCCGGTGGGCAGCACTGGTGGTGTCATTGGCCGCCGGAGGGGCGCTCTGCACCGCCTACCCCTCGTGGAACCGCCAACTGCTGGCCATGGGCAAATACCACCGATTCGAAGAGACGGTAGTGATCGATGAGATGATCCACAACACCGGCTGGCTGGCGGCCCTCTACAGAGGATCCGACATTCTCGCCGCAGCCGACAGGGGCAGACTGGTCTACTACGGCGACGGCATCGGCGGATTCACCACGGTGCTCAAGTTCCCCGGCCCATTCGGCATCGCCGAGTACTCCATGGCCAATAGCGGCAAAATGGACGCTTCATCCTTCGGCGACATGAAGACCCAGACCCTGTTGGCCCACTTCCCCCTGCTCTTCTCGCCGGACGCCAAGCGCGTGATGGTGCTCGGGCTGGCCAGCGGCATCACAGCGGGTGAAGTACTGCACTATCCGGTCGAACAGCTCGATGTGGTCGACATCAACGACCGGGTCTTTGAAGCGGCCCGCCATTTCGAGCCCTGGAACAATGGAGTATTGGATCACCCCAACGTTCGATTGATCCTCCAGGACGGCATGGCCCACCTGTCGCTGACCGACACCGCCTACGACGTCATCATCTCGGAGCCGTCCAACCCGTGGATGGCCGGCATGTCCTCTCTCTTTACGAAGGAGTTCTTCGAACAGGCCCGGAAGCGGCTGACCGAAAACGGCATCTACATTCAGTGGTTTCATTGCTACCAGATGGATTGGCCCACCTTTGCCCTGATCGGGCGGACCTTTTCCCAGGTCTTTCCCCAGGGCCTGCTGGTCTCGGCCGAACCGGGCGGACTGGCCAAGGATTTTCTCTTCGTGGGGTTGAAGGGAGACAGGGGATTGGACTGGGATGCGGCTGCCCGCAACAGCCGCTTCGCCGCAACATCGAACAATATCCGTCTTTCCGACCCACAACTTCTCTACCGCCTGATCGTCTCCGAAGATCTCCGACGCCTCTTTGGACCGGGACCGATCAATACCGATAGAAGGCCACTGCTCGAGTATGCCGCACCGAAATTGATGTTTGAAGGTCAGCGAACGCAGCAGGCCCTGCTGCAAACCATCGTTCGCCGCACCTGGCTGAGTCCC
The DNA here is from genome assembly GCA_963668675.2 of uncultured Desulfatitalea sp. GTDB lineage: Bacteria > Desulfobacterota > Desulfobacteria > Desulfobacterales > Desulfosarcinaceae > Desulfatitalea. Next base: position 913,491 of record CAXXMB010000002.1, read on the forward strand.
GCCACGCGTCAGGCAAATCAACGACTCCGTGCTTCGGTGGAGCGCCAGATCGACTTTGCCGCCTATGCCCTGTCGGTGCACGCGCCCTTTTCCGGGATGGTGGACCTGGACCGCGCTTCGCCGACCCAGCGTGATCGATATACCGCCATAATGACCGATTACTGCGGCAACAACCCGATCAACTATGCTGTCGTCAAGGACCCGGTGTTGATAGAAGCCATGCGAAAGCGCCAGATTGGAGCGATCCAGAGCATACTTCCGAAAATGGACAACCAGGCCCCGGCTCACGCCTACCTGGCCAAACTCTTCACCGATCAGGGCATGGCCGGCGAAGCCATCAAGAGCTATCGGGAGATCGTACGCCTCGATCCTGGCAATGCCACGGCCCACAACGACCTGGGGTTCATGCTCTACCAACGCGGAGAGGTTGCGGATGCGATCAAGCACTTCCGGGCCGCCGTGGCGATACGACCCAACTTCCTGACGGCCTTGGGCAATCTGGCCCTGGCCCTGCTCAGCCAGGATCAACTGGATGAAGCACAACACTACTTCGAGGAGACACTGAGGGTGCGCCCCGGCATGGCCGAGGCCCACTACCGGGTAGGAACGATTCTCTACCGGAAGGGGCAGTTCGGGGCTGCTGCAGCCCATCTCAATAAAGCGCTCCGCATCGCCCCCGATATGGTCGAGGGGCTCGACGCGATGGCCATGCTCCAGGCCACGGCCACGGACCGGCGCGTCAGGAACCCGAAGCGCGCCATCGGCTACGCCCGAAAGGCATGCACCCTCACCGATGAGAAGGATCCGCGGATGCTCTCGACCCTCGCGGTGGCCTATGCGGCCGACCGGCAGACCGAACGCTCCCGCCAGACCGCCCGGCAGGCGATCGAACTGGCCAGGGTATCGGGGCGTGAGGAGATAGTGGAAGTGGTGCAGGTGAAATTGAAGGATATTCTGATTCAGTAGTGTAAAATGGTTGTGTTGGTCAGCAGTAAAATCATTCGCTGAAGGCGTGGAGCCCCTGCTCTCTGACCACCTCACCTCCATAGGTAGGTTGAATTGAGGAGCGATCTTACCCCGCTGCTTTTCGCAGCAGCCACTCAGCGCCGTATTTAAAATTTACTTTTCTCCAAAGCATAGCCGCCCCGGTGAAAAAGATCAGGATCGCGAAAGTGCCGACGATGGTTTTGGTGAATGGGAGACAGCGCCAGAACTGAAAATAGATTGCCGATTCGCGGACCACCGCAACATGAACGATGAGAATGGTCAGTGATGCGCGTCCGAGAGACACCAGGATATTGGAGGGACGCAGGGAGATGCTTCTGGCCAGGGTGACGAAACCGTAGATCAGCAGCAGTGCCGTGGCGAGCAAAAAGAGGGTGATGGGTGTCAGGGCGGGATAGAACGAGGGGAACCATTTGAAGAAGCGGATCCAGGTGATCGTCCGGATCGCCTGCCACCCGGTGGCGTGTATCCCAACTAAAACGGCCATAACCATCAGCAGTCCGGCTCCCAGTTGCCATAATCGCTCGGAGTGTCCGGCCAGCAGCCATCGTCCGGCCAGCATGCCGGCCATGAAGAAGGCGATCCATGGGAAGATGGGGAAAAAGCCTTCGGCCAACGCAAACCGAAAAATCCCTCCCGGCTTGGTTGGGACTGCCATGTGGCGGTTGTAGAGTTTGGGGGGGGTCTCCAATCCGATCTGGATCAGGATGGTGACGACGATCACCGCCAGCATGGCGACCAGCAGTACCGGATTGGTCGCCCGCCTCAAAAGGGGCGTCATCACCAGGGCGGTTCCAATCATGTGAAGCACATACCAAGATTGGGGGGAGAACCAGTGGGGCGTCAAAACATTGAGCAGAAATCCGAATGCGATCACCATGATCCCCCTGATCAAAAAAAGCCGGTCGCAGTTCGGGTGGCGCGTAGCGGTCAGGGTGGCCCCCACACCGGCCAGGGTCACGAAGATAGGCGCCGCCAGTCCGCCCATGGCGCCGGTGATCCGAACGATCCAATTGCCGCTCGGCAGGCCGCAGAGCCAATAGGTCACGTGCTGGGTGATCATCAGCAAAACCGCAAGGCCTCTTAGGGCATCAATGTTCAACCATCGATTCATCGCACCCGCCTTATACGTGCAGTAGGGGCTGAGTATCAAGTTCTAAAAATCCTGGGCCGAACCCTGTTTTTCATCTGATTCGCAGGATCGGCACTCCAATACAGCCGATATCGATAATGAAGTGACAGATGATGGCGGGAACGATGCTGCGGTTCCGGTTGGCGACGAACTGCATGACCAACCCGTAGATCAACGAGAAGGTCCCCAGCACGGCGCCGGCGATCATGTAGTGGATAAGCGAGTAGATCAGGGCCTGCACCACGTAGGCGACCCATCTGGGGTACTCGGCCCGGCGGATCAGGCGATAGAGCGCCAGGCGGTACATCACCTCCTCCGAGACGGCATTGAGCAGGCTCAGGACAAGAATGGGCGGCCAGAACTCGAAACCACGCATCCGGGGCGGCCTGCGGAATACGAGAAGATCGACCGCATAGTAGATGCTGACGGCCAGCCCGAGCAGAAAGGCCCAGGAGAATCGATCCCATTTGAAATGGGGCCGGATCGGCACATCGGAGCGCTTGAGCCAATAGAGCGAAAAGATCGGTACGATCATCATCGGCAGATAATAGAGAATGCGCATATAGGCTTCAGGGAGCGAGACTACCGGTTGAAAGGGCCACTGCCAGATTCTGACGTTCCGGGTAAGATGGTAGACGGCAAAAATGAATAGCATGTAGGAGACCAGAAACAGGGCCACGGAGAAGAGGCGCTTGCCCCCCTCGATAGTCTTTCGGGCGTCCTCGCTGTATGGGACAGATGAAAACGCTCCCCGGCGATAGCGGTACCAGATGAAGAGAAAGATCGCCATGGAGAAGAGGAGATAGATCCCCATGGCGTACTGAGCCTGGGTAAGGCCGAAAAAAATGCGGTGTTCGCTGCGAAAGACCTCGTAGATGATCCGAATTGCCGGATAGATCATGAAGTAGGAGGCCAATATCACACCCCGGTATCGCTCGCGGGTCTGCTGATCGGCATAGACAAGACCATAGAGCCGGCGCAAAAAGAGGAAAAGGCATATATTGGTGATGATGGCATAGAGCGGCACCGGATTTTGAAAGTGCATCTTCAGGCCGTAGAGGTTGATGCGGCAGACCCGGCCCCAGCAGCAGCCTGCGATCAGACACCCCAAACGACCGAAAGCGTGGGCAAACGGCATGTAGAGAAATATGGCATCAAAGGTCTCCAGAAACTTCAGCCGCATCAGGTGGCAAAGCAGGGTGCCGATAAGCACAGGCAGAATCAAACTCGCGTGGTAGGTGTGCGACGTGCCGCAAAAGATGTTTTCGAAAAAAAAGCCGACACTCCACTGGTCGAAGGGCTTGTAAAACATGTTGGCCGCCCGCGACCCAAAATAGCCAGCAGGCAGAAAGACCACGATGGCAAGCAGGACGAACAGGCGCACACGCCGCTCCGGATAGTCCAGCGCCACCAGACGTTTGCCCACCAGGATCATGAAGACGACCATCACGGCCACAATGGTGGCGTAATAGTAGATCTCCCCGAGCATTTTAAGAAAGGGGTGCTCCTGGGCCCAGTGGAAATAGCGGATCATGAAGTGCCTTGCAGATACGGTATCATCAAATCACAGCTCGCGCTTCGGGCCTTCCTTGGATAAGCGTCGAAAGTACGTTCGGCAGACGCACCCGAAAGTTCAATAGTAAAAAAGCCCTTCCTGAAAGAAAGGGCTTTTTTTAAGGGATGGCATTTTAGTAGATCCGGTTCGGAGCAGGGGTTGAAAACCGGCGGTTCCAGACTTTTTTGGCGCAGACCCAATCCGCTTGAACCAACGTCCCATTGAAACAAGCAACAGCACCTATCCCCTTATAACCCTTGAAAAGCCCCTGCTGAAACCGCCGGTATTCAAACCAACCTGTTCTCCTATTAACGGGCTTCCTCTCACACTCCTTCTCGCAAAAAGGGCTTTTCGTCGAGTTGCCGCCATGGCAACTTCGGGTTCTGAATGTGGACTCTACTCTCTCTCCCGTCATCGGGCAATTAGGGAAACTCCTAAAAACGGAGAGGGAATCCCTAATTTTCCATTTCACATTTAGGGAAAATGCCCTGCACCTTCATGGACAGGGCATATGACCGCTAATCACACCCGCCGCCGCCGGCCAGCTCCAGAGGTGGTGCGTCCAGGCGCACATCGGTCATATCGGAGCCTGGATTTTCGATGGTAGAGCCGTACGATGTGTCTCCCTCACCGAAATATTTGAGCCAGGCGATGATGTAATCATCGGCGGTGCCGGGGTTGGAGTTGCTGCCCCAGAACATATGCCCCTCGCCCGCCATCGAGGCGTAGCCCCTTGCGTCCAGGAAGTCCAAATCGTTATAAGCGCCTTCACCCATGTAGGGCGGGGCGATCAGATCGGCGGTGCCGGTCAGGATCAGCGTCGCCGCCGTATGCCCATAGCCGGGATTGGGGCTCCAGGGGGCCAGGGCGATGCAGGTTTCGATCTCGTTGCCCAGGTCTGTGCCGGCGTTCAGCGAGCCACCGCCGCCCTTGGACCAACCCATCGTACCATAGGAACCGATCTTGCCGTAAAGCGGGCTGCCGCTGTCGCCATTTTCATCTTGCAAAATGGCAACGCCGCTCTTGTGGGCCCGCTCGTATCCGGCAACCGTGGAGTTGTCGTAGGCACTGACCGCAATGGCTACCATTCCGGCTTCTGCAATCGACTCCGTTATCCAGTACATGTTCTCTTTGGATCCGGTGTAGCCGCTGGTCGCGGTGGTCGAATGAACGCTGCTCAACGTGTCGATATTGCACGGATAGAAAACGCGGGCGCTTCCAATGAGGTGTGAGGTTTCATAGGAGCTGATATCATAGGTGCATACGCCCTCCTCTTCACAGGCAATCAACGCAACCGTACATACGGCCGCAAGCAATAAGACCAACACTCTTTTCATTGTCTTCATCTTCTCCTCCCAGATTTGTGGTTAGCGATAGTGGATGGATATCCGATTCTGAAAACCGTAACGGCAGTCTCCGACACGGTCTCCCCAAGCGCACCATTTGATGGTTTTCCGAACAGCACCAAGCTGCCTGCAATTCCGGCAACACCTGTTTTTTGCGAAATGCCGGTGAAGTAACAAATTGGAAATTCGATCGGGAGATGAAACAGTTTCGCGATTCGTCCCCTCCATATAGTATGGCTCTGAAGGTCTGACAATCGGGGATTCCCTGTAAATGCTTCTCCTAAATCCTATTTCAGAGCTATCCATATGGCGAAACCGCTCGCAAATGCTTACCATACGGCCCTGTTTCACAGAGATGGCGTTGCGATCCACTGAGTTTGTGAATAAGGGGACGGGTTTAAGAATTAGGACATAAAGCGGAAAGGAGAGGGAGGAATGTTCTCAGAGGCGATGCTTTTTCAGGATGTTGCTGAGGGGTCGGCTTTTGCAGGGTCTGGAATCTTGCCGGTGGTGAGCAACGCACGCGTTACCGTACAGGCCTGTTCGATGGCCGGGGAGCGGCCGCTGATGATGTCGCTGAAAATGATCGATTCGTTGGTTCGAATGAGCACCTCGGCAAGCTTATCGGCCGATCCCGAAATATGCAGATGCCCCCTGTCGGACTGGTCCTGAATATGGTCGGCGGCAACCTTGATCAGGCAATCGTGGGATCCGGCTTCATTTGCTCTCAGGGGAGGTAGTCTGCTCCTCGACGGCTTCACTCGAGGAGAGCAGCAGGCGAACGATGGTGCAGGCCTTGTCAATGGCGGGGGAGCGCCCACTGATGACGTCGCTGTACAAAATACCCTGATTGGCAAGGATAAAGATCTCAGCCAATTTTTCCGGGGGTGAATGAAGCTGGATATGCCCTGCAGCCGCCTGTTCACGCAGGTGCTCAGCGGCAAGCGTTACGGTGCGTTTGCTCACCCCGCTGGAGAAGTTGGTCAGGATGCGAAAGGCGTAGCTCGGATCATCTTTGATGAACTGCTGCATAGGGGGAAATGATAGAATCGAGCTCATGAAATTGCGATGCACATTTACGATATGGTCGATCCCGTTTCCCGGTGTCTCACGCACGGCCCGCTCCCAAGTCGGCCGGGTCAAAGACCAGAAGAGCTCATCCATCAGGAGATCTTTCTTTCCGACCCAGCGATACAGTGTACCGCGACTGACTCCGATCTCCTTAGCCAACTTGCCGAAGCTGATCTTCTTGCCCTCCAGCCATCGCCGTCGGGCCAACTTGAACACTTCCAGGGGTGTGGCTTGGGGGCGTTTGGTGTTGGCCAGCGCCATGGCAAGGGGCGTTTTGTTCGTCTTGTCTGCTTTATTCACAGTCGCTTCAATTTCCAATCGGGTGTAAGGGGTTCACTAATTACTGACCAGATGAAATCATATTCAGGGGGTCTCTGGCAAACACACGCTTCTTGAAGATGCTAATTCTCCTTTATTGAAGTTGCCTTGTGCTCTATGGTCACGCTCGAAGTGAGCAGCAGGCGGATCAGTTCGCACGCCTTGTCAATGGCAGGCGACCGACCGCTGATGACATCGCTGTATATGATCCCCTGGTTGGCCAGGATGAAAATCTCAGCAAGCTTCTCCGGAGGCGAATGGAAACGCAGGTGCCCCATGGCCTGTTGCGCCCGCAGATGGTTGGCTGTGGCTTCGATCACTCTCGCACTGACGCCGCTGGATGGGTTGGTCATCAGCCGCAGGGCGTAACTGGGCTCCTCTTTGATAAATCGTTGGGTCGATGTAAACGACAGAATCGATTTCATGAACTGCCGATGCACCCCGATGATATGATCGATACCATGACCAGGTGTCTCTTTGATGGCCTGGGCGAATGCAGGTTCGGTGATCGCCCAGAAGACCTCATCCATCAGCAGGTCTTTGCTGCCCACCCAGCGGTAGAGGGTGCCGCGGCTGATTCCCACCTCACTGGCCAGATCGCCGATGCTGATTCGCTTGCCCTGGCACCATCTTTTTTTCGCAATTTTAAACACTTCGAGAGGTGTTGCCTGGGGACGATCGGCATTGGCGAGCGCCATGGCGAGCGGTGTTCTATTTATGGAAGCTTGTTTCAAAGTTTTTGTGATACCCGTCGATTTTTAACTGAATTTTTGAATCGAGTATGACAATAAGCCTGCTTTGTGTCAATGATCAAGTCAACACAGGACCCCTTGCCAACACCCCGGACTTTGATGATTTCATACACTGTACGACAAGCATGAACATGAGGGAGTATATTTTCCCTTGTTTTCAGGTGTGAGCGAGGATAAAATTGCAGGGTTGGCGTTTATTGTGAGCGTAAACCGCTCGAACCGTACGAGAGGAGCAGCAATGTCGTACTTGATTCAAGGGAAGAAAGGCGAGCAGCGTCTGTATATGGGCAATGAGGCCATTGCGCGCGGTGCTCTGGAAGCAGGTATTTCGGTGGCGGCCGGTTATCCGGGCACGCCTTCGTCTGAAATCATCGAAAACCTGGCCAAAGTATCCAAAGAGCGCAACCTCTATGTGGAGTGGTCGGTCAATGAAAAGGTGGCCCTGGAGGTGGCGGCGGCAGCCTCATTTGCAGGACTGAGGGCGTTGTGCGTGATGAAACAGAACGGTGTAAATGTCGCCTCCGACTTTCTGCTCCATCTGGCCGGCTCGGGTACCCGCGGCGGTCTCGTCCTGGTCCCGTGCGACGATCCGGGCGCCCTCTCCAGCGTCAACGAAGGGGAATCACGCCACTTTGCGCGAATGGTGGAGATTCCGCTGCTCGAACCGGGCACCTTCCAGGAGGCCAAGGAGATGATCGCATATGCCTTCTCGCTCTCCGAAGAGCTGCGCACCCTGGTGATGGTGCGCAGCGTCACGCGCCTCTCCCACGCCAGCGGAGATGTGACATTGGACCAACTGCCTCCCACCGACGCCAAAGCCTATTTCAAGCACGACGGCTTCATCCTGGATCAGATGGAGGGTGCGGTGATCAGCTCCCCGGTGGAGTTCAAACATGAACTGCAGCAGGAGCGCGTTCAGAAGGCCGCCGAACTGTTCGAGGAGAGCCCGTTCAACACCTACAACGGGCCGAGCGACCCCGACGTTTTATTGATCACCAGCAGCGCGTGCAACCTATATAGCAAAGAGGCGGTGCGGATACTCGATGCCGAGTCGCGGGTCGGCATTCTCAAAATGGGCACCACCTGGCCGCTGCCGCCGCGATTCGTGGAGCGCCACCTGCGCATGGCCGACAAGATATTGATCGTGGAGGAGGTGCTGCCGTTCCTCGAAGAGAGCGTCAAGATACTGGCCGCTGAACTGGGCCATTCCATCGGCACCAAAACGTTCTACGGCAAACGCGATGGCACCATCCCGTCCACCGGCGAAATGAACCCCGATCGGGTCATCGACGGCCTGGCCAGGGTGCTTGGCATCGACTACAGCGCCATGTCGGAAAGCTATGCCAAGAAGGCTCAGGAATCGGCCTTTTCCGGCGCTCCCGAGCGCGACCTCACCTTCTGCCCCGGGTGCCCCCACCGCGCTTCGTTCTGGTCGATCCACAACGCCCTGCAGATGGATCACCGCCAAGGCTTTGTCTGCGGCGATATCGGTTGCTACTCTCTGGCCATGCGCCCCACGGGTTATGAAAGCCTGAAAACCCTGCACGCCATGGGATCGGGAACCGGGGTGGCCAGCGGCTTTGGCATGCTGAAGCAGTTCGGCCTCGACCAACCGGTAATGGCTGTCAGCGGTGATTCCACCTTTTTCCACGCCGTCATGCCGGCCCTGGCCAATGCCGCCCACCACCGATCCAACATCACGGTGGTGGTTTTAGACAACAGCGGTACCGCCATGACCGGTTTTCAGCCCCATCCGGGCCTCACGGTGGATGCGGCCGGCAACGCCGTGCAAGCCCTTGATATCAAGGGCATCTGCGAAGCCATGGGCGCCGAGGTACACCAATGCGATCCGTTCGACCTGGAGACCACCCAGTCGACGATTCTGGAGCTGATGTCCTCGGGAGAGGGGCTCAAAGTGCTCATTCTCAAACAGATCTGCGCCCTGAGCCCCGAGAAGAAGGGCAAGCGGATGTTCAACATGAGCATCGACGAAACGCTCTGCCGCGGCGAGAACTGCGGATGCAATCGACTCTGCACCCGGGTCTTCAAATGTCCCGGTTTGATGTGGGACCAGGCGGCGGGGGTCTCCCGCATCGACGATGTCATCTGCGCAGGCTGCGGCGTGTGCGCATCCATCTGCCCTGCTGGGGCCATCCGAAAGGAAGCGGTGTAACCATGGAAAAATCCACTGCGGCCCTGGCGGCCGATCCTTACAACATGATCATCACGGGCGTGGGTGGCCAGGGCAATGTGCTGGCCTCCAGACTGCTGGGCAACATGCTCATGGCCCAGGGCCTTCACATCACCATTGGTGAAACCTTCGGGGCCTCCCAGCGCGGCGGCTCGGTGATGAGCCACCTGCGGGTGTCGACCCAGACCGACCTCTCTCCCCAGATCCCCAAGGGGCAGGCCCATCTGGTCATCTCCCTGGAGCCGACCGAAGCGCTGCGCGTATTGAAAGACTACGGCAACGAGCAGGCGCAGGTGCTGTGCAACGTGCGGCCCATCCACGCCATCGCCGTCATCAGCGGTGAAGCCAAATATCCCGAAATCGATCAACTGGAAGAGTGGATTGAGGCGCTCTCCAGCAAAGCGTGGTTCCTCAACGCCACCGAGGAGGCCATGGCTATGGGCAACCCCATCTTCAGCAACATCATCCTGGTGGGCGCCCTTGCGGCCACAGGCGTGCTCCCTCTGGACCGCACCATCTTCGAGGAGACCATCACCCGGATGATCCCCAAGGAGAAAGTCGCCAAAAACCTGGAGGCCTTTGACAAGGGTAAGACCCTTATTCAGAATTGAGACGATCGAAAAGGGAGCCAATGAAAAAGATCTCCATGTTCATCCCTTGCCTGGTCGATCTGGTGCTCCCCCACATCGGTGAGAACACCGCGACCCTTCTCGGGCATCTGGATTGCGAACCGATCTATCATCCGGAACAGACCTGCTGCGGCCTGATGTCATTCAACAGCGGCTACCGCGATGAAGCCAGACGGCTGGCACGGCACTTTATCCGCGTGTTCGAAAACGACGACCTGATTGTCAGTCCTTCGGGGTCGTGCGTCAACATGGTCAAAAACCGCTATAAAAATCTGTTCGACGAGGATCCCGGCTGGCGCAAACGCGCCGCCGAGCTCGCGCCCCGTGTCTATGAGTTGAGCCAGTTCATCGTTGACCATCTGGGGGTGGAGCAGCTGGGCGGCAGCTACCAGGCCAAAGTCGCCTACCACGAGTCGTGCAGCACCCTCAACGCCCTCGGTGTGTCGGCCCAACCCAAAGCGCTGATCCGGTCGGTTGAGGGGGCCGAGTTGGTGGAGCTTACCGGCGCCGATATCTGCTGCGGCTTCGGCGGCACCTTCGCCAACTCCTTTCCGGAGATCTCCACCGCACTGGTGCGGCAGAAAACGGAGTACTTCCTCGAAAGCGGTGCAGACCTGCTGGTCATGTGCGACCCCGGCTGTCTGCTCAACATCAGGGGCTACCTGGATCGCCACCATCCGGACAAAAAGGCCGTCCATATTGCCGACTTCCTGGCCGACAGCCTCCGGGGAGAGGTGCGGGCAACCACATGAAGATTACCACCGAACGGTTCAAACAAACGTCGCTCGAAGAGCTGGACAACATCCATACCCAGAAATTTCTGCAGATCCTGCCCCTGAGATTGTCCGCCCGGCGTAACGAAGCTTACGAGAGTTTTCCCGATCCGGCGGCGGCCCATGAATACGGTCACAGTATCCGCGACGAAGCGATCCAGCACCTGCCCGAACTGCTGGAGACGTTCGAAGCCAATGCCGTCGCCAATGGCGCCCAGGTCTTCTGGGCTGAAGACAGTCAGGCGGCCAACGACTATATCGTCCAGCTGGCCAGGCAAAAAGGGGTGAGCTACGTCACCAAAGGCAAATCGATGGTCACCGAGGAGCTGGGTCTCAATGAGGCCTTGGCTCAGGCCGGTATCGATGCATGGGAGACCGACCTGGGAGAGTTCATCACCCAGCTGCTGCAGCGACCTCCGTTTCACATCGTCGGTCCGGCGCTGAACATCCCGGTCCAGCAGATCTGCGACATCTTCATGACGAAGGGGGTCATCGACTCGCCCACCGTCGATCCGGTGGCCTTGGGCATGGCCGCCCGCAGGTTTCTGCGTGACCGGTTCCGCGATCTTGAAATGGGCATCACCGGCGTCAACATGGCCGTGGCCGAAACCGGCACCGTGATCAATGTGGAGAACGAGGGCAACATCCGCCTCAACAAATCGAGCCCGCGCACCCTGGTCTGTGTGATGAGCCTGGAGAAGGTGGTCCCCACGCTCAACGACGCCATGCACATGCTGCGGGTGCTGTGCCGCAGCGCCACAGGTCAGTCGGCCAGTTCCTATATGTCGCTGGACAGCGGCCCCAAACGGCCGGATGAGATCGACGGGCCCGAGGAGATGCACATCGTCATCCTGGACAACGGCCGCTCGGCCATGTACCAGGATCCCCAAACCCGGGAGGCGCTGCGCTGTATCCGCTGCGGCGCCTGTCTCAACAGCTGCCCGGTCTACGGCAAGGTCGGTGGTTACCCTTACGGATGGGCCTACTCCGGCCCCATGGGGCAGGTGCTCACGCCGGCCCTCCAGGGGCTGCAAGACACCGGCGACCTGGTCCGGGCCTGCACGTTGTGCCACCGATGCAAGAACATCTGTCCGGCTGGCATCGACCACCCCAGCATTCTGCTCTACTATCGCGCCAAGGACGTCGCCGGCGACAAAACGCTGGGCGGCAGTGGCGGCCGATGGGGCGAACGCCTCGTCCATACGCTCTTCTCCATCGCCGGCAGCGACCAGCGACTGTGGCGGATCTTCTCCAGAATCGCCCGCCTGGCCGCAAACCGCAAACGGAAGGGGGATCGCATCCGCTCCATCCCCATCGGCGCCCGGGGTTGGTTCAGCAGCCGCAACCTGCCGGCGCTTCCCAGCAAACGGTTCCGTGACCGCTGGATAGACCAGGAGAAGAACAAGAGGAGATGATCATGCCGGAGAGTGTACGCGACGCCATACTGCAAAGACTTCAATGCGCCGAACGGGGAAGTACGATGCCCCGCCCCGATCTGCCTCCGCTGCGGGAACTCAGCCTGGACGCAAGCCGGCTCAAAGAGCAGTTCATGGCCCAGTTCGAACTCCAGGGCGGCATCGGATACCGGGTACCCGACCGTGAAGCTCTCTACGACCGGCTCGCCGAAATCTTCAAAGTTGAAGCCATCACGCGGGCAATGGCCGGCGACGACGCCGTTCTCTCAGCGTTGGAGATCGACCAGTGGGGAGATCGCAAAGGTGTGGAGATCGTCCATCCGTTCGGATACCCAGACCGGCGAGCATATACCCGTGCGGTCTTCGACGAGGTCCAGGCCGGCATCACCGGCGCCACTTTCGCCGTGGCCGAATCGGGCACGATCATAACAGCCCATGATCGAACCCAGGCGCGCCTGATATCTCTGGCCCCGCTGATACATGTCGTCGTGGTCCCCGTGGCGCACATTATCGCCACCTATGAAATCGCCATGGAGACACTCTTTGCCGACGGCCGGCGCCCCTCCCAAGTGACCTTCATCACCGGTCCGAGCATGACGGCGGACATCCAGGCCACCATGTTCAAGGGAATGCACGGCCCTCAGAAAGTCTATGCGCTCGTGATGGGTTAATGCCGTTGGGGCAAGATGCATCGTGCCCCTACATCCCTTGCCGACGCAGAATGCGGTGCTCCCCAACTTCTGCAGCGCCAAATGACAACCGTGTCCGAAAACGTCTTGCCAAGATCATCCATTCATTCCAAGATAGCGTCACCTTAAAGTTGTTCGAGTTCCATTTCGCCTAAAAGGATTTGCCATGTTGGATCCCCTTACCTGCGAACGGGCCCGTCTGGCGCGCGACGCCAGGTTCGACGGCCTCTTCTTCACCGGCGTGCACAGTACCGGCGTCTTCTGCCGACCGGTCTGCCCGGCCCCGCAGCCCAAACGACGGAATGTGACCTACTTTCCCACCGCAGCGGCGGCTGTCAGTGCCGGTTTGCGCCCGTGCCGCAGATGCCGGCCCGAGGCCGCCCCGGGAACACCCGCCTGGAACGGCACATCGGCCACCGTCTCAAGGGCCATCCAGTTGATCCGCCATGGCGCTCTGGACAAAGGTGGCGTGGACGCTCTGGCAGCCCGCCTGGGGGTGGGCGCCCGCCATCTTCGTCGCCTGTTCAACCAGCATGTGGGTGTGACACCCGTGGCCATGGCTAACTTGCAGCGGGTCTTCTTCGCCAGGCAACTCCTTGCCGAAACACGCTTCACCATCACCGAGATCGCTTCGGCCAGCGGATTTGGAAGCATCAGGCGCTTCAATGCTGCATTTAAAAGCATTTTCGACCACTCCCCAACGGCTTTTCGCCGCACCTTGCCCCATGGATCATCCCCCGGCCCGGCTGCCGGCATCCGATGCACCCTGAGCCTGCCCTATCGGCCACCCTACCAGTGGGAGTGCCTGCTCGCATTCTTTCGGGATCGTGCCATTGCCAATGTGGAGAAGGTCGATCGCCAATCCTACCGCCGCACCATACGCACCAAAGCGGTCCGGGGCTCCATGCGCGTCCGCCACGCCGATGCGGGACACGCTCTCGTTCTGGAGATCGAGCTTTCGGATATCCGCGGATTGATACCCGTTGTAGAGCGCGTCCGCCGGATGTTCGACCTGGATGCGGATCGACAAGCCATTGCCGACACACTGGTCCTGGACGAACAAATCAAACCAATCGTTGAGAGATTGCCAGGGTTGCCACTGGCCGGCAGCTGGGATCCTTTCGAAACCGCCGTCAGAGCCATTGTGGGCCAACAGATTTCGGTCAAAGCGGCCCGGACGGTATTAAGCCGCATCGTCGCCCGCTGCGAACCGCCTTCGGTCAAGAACAACGCTGACGAGCTAATCCGTTTTTTTCCCACTGCTGAAGCACTGTCTGCTGCAGAGTTGACAAATGTGGGGATGACCGGGAAAAGGGTCGCAACGCTGAAGTACTTTGCGCAAGGCGTCGCGGCCGGAGACATTCAACTGGCCATTGGCACTGAACGATCGGAATTTGTCCGGCGAATGGTCAGTCTCCCGGGCATCGGCCCCTGGACCGCCCAATACATCGCCATGCGGGCCCTGTCGGACCCCGATGCCTTTCCAGCCGGAGACCTGGGAATCGCCCAGGCACTCTCCTCTAACGGGAAACGGCCGACTTATAAGCAAATAGTGACACGGGCTGAAAATTGGCGCCCCTGGCGCGCCTACGCCGCCACCTATCTTTGGAATGCCTGAAGGAGAAGATGATGATCTATGACTACTTTGATACCGGCCTCATCGGCGCCCTCACCCTGATCGCCGACGAGCAGGGGCTGCGTCATATCGACTTCGAAACCGAGAAGTACCCGGCCACCATTCAACCGGACTGGGTGCGCGACCCTGGCTTTTTCGTCGAAGCAAAAGCACAACTAAAGGCTTACTTCAACGGCGAGCTTCAACAGTTCAACCTGCCCCTGGCACCGGAGGGCACACCCTTTCAAAAGCGTGTTTGGCAGACGCTGCGGACCATCCCCTACGGCACGGTGACCAGCTACCGATGGGTGGCCGAACAGATCGGCAACGCCAAAGCTGTCCGGGCCGTAGGCGGGGCCAATGGGAAGAACCCCCTGCCCGTGGTCATCCCCTGCCACCGGGTGATCGGCAGCAACGGCACCCTGACCGGCTTCGGCGGTGGGCTGGACGTAAAGCAACGCCTGATCGATTTGGAGAAGAGTAGCAATTAGATCGATGATGCCGGATGCCGCCCAATAAGACCGCAACCGTCTACAACCCATATATATCCAAACTTCTCTTCTTCCCTTTGAGTTCGGTGGCAGGCAGTCTGCGCAGCGGAAACTCCCGGGATAGCCGTTGGAAAGTTTCAGCACTCACAATGACGCTGGTACCGTGCCGCTTGTTGGCATCCTGGAGTCGCGAAGCCGTATTGACCGTATCCCCGACCAGGGCATATGAAAGGCGGGAAGGACTGCCGATATTGGCCGCCACGACCTTGCCCGAATGGATGCCGATGCCGTGTTGAAGCGGTGGATGCCCCTGGTCGACAAAAATGCGGTTGACCCTCTCCAGACCACGATTCATCTCCACGGCCGCGGCCATTGCTTTGGTGGGATGATCGTCCAACGGCAGCGGCGCGCCGAATACCGCTTCGATTTCGTCGCCAATGAACTGCAAAATCAATCCGCCCTGGGAGAGGATAGCCCCCTCCATCTCCTTGAAATATCGATTGATGATACGCACCACCTGCTGGGGCGTCGTTCGCTCGACAAAGGGTGTAAAGTTCCGCAGATCTGCAAACAGCACGGAGACCTCCCGGGCCTCTCCATCCAATGGTATCCGGCGCGAAAGCACTTCATCCCGAACCTCCCGGGATACATATTTTCCGAACGTCTCTTTGATAAACTCCCGCTCTTCCAACCCGCCGGCCATCTCATTTACGATATCACCCACGTATCCCAACTCATCGTTGGTGGTGACCTGAACCCGCTGTTCAAAATGGCCCTCTTTGATGCGTTGAAGTACAGCGGTGATGGCCGCCAGGGGCCGCGTCATGTTGCCGCTGACCAGAATCGTCAGCCATACACCGACCCATGAGAAGATGACGGCATGGATCAGGATCATCTCTTGCACGCCCAGCAGCCCAAGAACTGCATCCGTCGTTGACTGGGGGATGGTCCAACTACTTCTGACAGTGACCCAAAGAGGAATCAGATTGGTTGCAGCTAAAAAGACAACCAGTCGCGTCCTGATACGAATCCGTTTTGTGCCCGGAACGGTGGACATACCGCCATTGGGGAAAAAATAGGGAGCCAGCCGGCGTTGCAGAAACAGCTCCAGGACAAAGAAGGCGATTGTAACTGAAATGATACCGACTTGCAGGTTTCGCAAAAAGGCATCCAAAACAAACTTACGGCTCAACCCCAATTCCCAGAAGTAGACCGAGTAGGTGATTGCGGCACCAATCCAAACCATTGCATCTAATACGATCAAAAAGAACGGCTCGTTAAGCAGCCTCTGGTGAACCTTCCTGACTTGGTCTGCAGACGATGCCAAACCGTCGCGTTCATTGTCTACATATCGACGGATGGGTCTCTCATAGATCAGTGTTACCACTGCGGGAATTGTGAAGCTGAGTGGGATAAAAATATAATTGATCGTTGCATATATGGTGTTAGACAACACAGAGCTGAGCACGCCCGTTCGATTAAACAGGTATAAAGCAACCGCTACACCAACCAAATTTGCGATGAAATTGGCAATGAGCATCGTGTTTTTGAATCGAAACCAGAAAACTGAACTCTTTTTCAACGATCTTCTCCTGAGGGCATGACGACGGTTGACGAGCGGGTAGGCGTTTTTCATGTTAGTCAAAGGCTACCGCCTTGTCAAAAATAAAGGCATGAGAAAATGGGAGGACCGAGTCCGCCTTGGGCAAAAAAAAGGGCGGCCCACTTGGGCCGCCCTTTTTGCAACGGTTTCGTTTTGCATGATTATGTCAGAATGGCCCCTTCACGCGGCACGCTTGCCAGAGCCGGGCTGGCGTCGGCACGATCGAAGCCCTCGTTTACGGCCTTGACCCGCACCTCGTGAACCTCGCGCAAGTAGGGATGGGTGAAGATAAAAAACTCATCGTTCTGCAGGGCTTCAAGCACCCGGTTGGCGGCGATCTCCGTATCGATGCCGGTGACGACCAGATCCTTGCTGTAGGCCATGGCCGGCTTCTTTTTGACCTCATCTTCGAAATGGATGGGCCCGCCGTAACGCTCCTGACGATTGCGCATGCTGTCGTAAATGCGCGACTTGACGAATCCCGGACAGAGGACCGAAACGGTGATGCCGTCCTTTTTGAACTCGGTGCGCCAGGACTCGGAAAGGCTCACCACCGCCGCTTTTGTGGCGCAATAGGGCCCTGCGTAGGCAACACCGTGGATACCAGCGACGCTGGCCACGTTCATGATGTGACCACCTTCTCCGTGGGACTTCATCAGGGGCACGAACACCTGGGCACCGTAGACGATGCTCATCAGATTGACATCGATGATCCAGCGCCAGTCGTTTTCGGGGATTCGTTTGTGGGCTCCGGTGACTGAGACCCCTGCGTTGCCCATTAGCAAGTGGACCTTGCCGAAGGTCTTGGTGGCCTGCTCGGCAACCCGTTCCCACTCATCCTTCAGGGCCACATCCAGGGCGACGCCTTCGACCGGAAGGCCTTCGCCTTTGAGTGTCCTGACAGCTTGATCCAACATTTGGGTGTCGATATCGGCAAGCATCACATTCATCCCCTGCTGGGCGAGCAGATGACCGACATGGTACCCGATGCCTTCGGCGCCGCCGGTAATAAAAGCGGTTTTACCTTTCAAATCTTTCATAGAGATCTCCTGTTCATTCTCGATTGTAAAATAGATGTACGGCGGGAAGTGTTAATGGTGTCGGATAACAGCACCACCCAGCCCATGTCAATCAACCCCGAATGCAAAGGCGGAGTGAAGTAAAGTGCGGGTTCGCTGGTTGACCCCCAACACACGCAACTCGTCAGCCGTCACCCAGCGGGCCGCCACGGCATCATCGCCGGGCCTCACTTCACCACTTTGATATTCAGCGGAAAAGTCTATGATAACATAGTGGAAGCGGATGCGACCTTGACTGTCACGGTCCACCACATCAAACGTGTAGACCGGCTTCTGAGCGGTGATGACGACACCGGTCTCTTCCATCACCTCCCGCTCGGCAGCCGCCTTGAGGGTCTCCCCCAGCTGGACGCTGCCGCCTGGAATGGCCCACTGCCCCATGCCCGGAGGCTTGCCGCGCATAACCAAAAGCACGCGGTTCTCTTTGAACACCACGGCACCGACAGCAATCCGAGGCACGTCCGGATATTCGGATGGGGGATGCGCTTTCCCCATAGATCCCGGGGCTCCTTCTCCACATTAGGTACAAAACCGTAGGGGCACGATGCATCGTGCCCCTACATCCACCGCCAAAACTCGATTTTGAGTCCACTTGCCCCTGAGGTTGCAGGAGTCGGAGGGCTACATGGGCCAGAAGTGATTATCTTCCCAGATTTCGGCCTTGATTTCACGATCCATTTTGGCAAGAAAGTTGAGATGACCGTGCTCCCATTCGGCCAGCCAACGATAAAGGGCTTTCTCATTGGGGTCCGATGTGCCCCGGGCGCGGTCGGCATAGAGCGAGATGGCTTGCTCCTCCATGAGCATGGCGGCCGAGATGGCCGCTGCTTCGAATCCGGCGGCGGCGATCTCCGCTTTGAGGCTGTCGGTCAACACGGCATCGACCACGGTCGTCTCTCCCAGCGCCTGGGCATCGACATCCGCAAATTGCTGATGTTCCGTGTAGGCTTTGAACTGCTGTTCTAAAATCGTCATGTGGCGCAACTCTTCATCCGCCATGGTCTTGAAAAACGACCGGACGGATTCACTCTGGGCCTGCCCGGCCACCTTGTTGTAAAATGCGTTCCCGCGCCTTTCAAGCAACAGTGCCTCTTTCAGAATCTCCAACGGAAGTTGTGTTGACATTTCAATCTCCTTCAAAATAGAGGTCTCGGACGACCACCTTGCTGGCTGTAATAGGGAGCCGTCTGCTTTACGGCGTCAATGTATCGCGCCACCTTCTTCAGATCCTTGCGGCCGGGGCTGGCCTCCAATCCCGAACTGGCATCCACTGCATCGGGTAAAGCGGCCTGGATGGCCCGACCGACATTGTCCGGATCCAAACCGCCGGCCAGGACGGTGGGATAGGATTGGGCAAAATCGGCGGCCGAACCCCAATCCCATACCATGGCATTGCCGCCAGGCAAAGGACCTTTGCCGCATTCGACCAGATAGGCATCCGATTGATAGTGCCCGGCATCCCCTATCCAAGGGGCCTTGGTTGCGAAAAGCCCCTTCCAGACAGCGACCTTTAGCTGCCGCCGAACGCGCAAAACAAAATCGGGAGACTCGTTGCCATGCAGTTGCACGATGCCGAGCCGGCAACGATCCACCGCCTGTTCCAGCAGATCCCAATCGGGATCGACAAAAACCCCTGCGGATATTACATGGGATGGCAACGCCGCCGCAACTTCAGCGGATAGGTCCATCTCCACATGCCGTGGACTGGGGGGGAAAAAGACCAATCCAATGGCGTCAGCCCCCAACCGGGCACATGCCGCCGCCTCTTGGGGATCGGTCAACCCGCATATTTTTATAAAAGGGACAGCTCTATCCATAGACTCGACCAATGAGCGACCTGAGAAAAGCGGTGCGATCCTCTGCCCTCACCAGGCTCTCTCCGATCAGAAAATTAAAAATGCCGCTTTCGAGATTGCGCTTCACATCTTCCCTACCACTGATGCCGCTGGCCGCCACCGGCACCTCTCCCGGTTGAATCAATGCCTGCAGCCCCATGGCGGTCTGCAGGTCAGTATCGAATGTGGCCAGATTTCGATTGTTGATACCGATCAATCGGCTGCCGGCTTCGTGGGCTGCGGCGTAATCTTCCACGCTGTGGATCTCTACCAGCGCCCCCATCCCCAACTCCCGGGTGAGCGCCAGCAACTCATCGAGCTGGGCCGGTGAAAGGATACGAACGATAAGCAGCACGGCATCCGCCCCTGCCGCCCGTGATTCGTAAAGCTGGTATGGGGCAATAATGAACTCTTTGCGCAAAACCGGCAGGTCGACAGCACTTCTCACCTGGCGAAGATCTTCCAGGCGACCCTTAAAATAGGGCGTGTCTGTCAACACTGAAATCGCCGCAGCGCCACCCGTCTCGTACTGCCGGGCGCATTGGGCCGCGTCCAGATCCTTGCAGATATCGCCTTTGGAAGGCGAAGCGCGTTTGACTTCGGCGATAATATTGGCGCCGCCGGGACCAGGATTGGAGAGACGCTCTTCAAAACCTCGCGGCGTCCACTCCATATCGGCAATGCGCGCCCGCAGTTCATCTTCGGACACTCGCCTCTCGGCTTGAACAATCTCTTCCTTCTTATCTTCTACGATACGATCGAGTATGGTCATCTTAATTCACTATATTGTGAGGATATTATCCGGGCAGTTAAAAGAAAATCCCCCTGAATCCCCCTTTGGAAAAGGGGGACGTTTCGAATCAGACCTCTTTCCGTTAAGCTCCCCCCTTTTTCAAAGGGGGGGGCCGGGGGGGGATTCCGCCAGCTTTGCAGCAACAGTATCATAGATCAACCTAACCACCGCCTCTGTCTCCAGCAGCACCTGCCGATTATCGAACCTTAACACATCCAACTCCATTTGGTTCAGGTATCTATCTCTTGCACTATCTTTCTCAATTCCACGCTGTTGGAAATGCTGCCCGCCGTCTACTTCGATCACCAGTCTTACCTTGGCAGCATAAAAATCAACAATGTATGGTCCAAGAGGCCTTTGACGGTAGAACTGAACACCTAAAATTTGCTTCCCCCTCAAACAAGACCACAAGCGACGCTCGCTGTCGGTCATATTCTTTCGCAAACGGCGTGCTTTTTGTTTGAGATGTGGTTGATAGGTAATCAATTTAAAAGAATCCCCCTGAATCCCCCTTTGGAAAAGGGGGACGTTTCGAATCAAACCTCTTTCCGTTAAGCTCCCCCCTTTGGAAAAGGGGGACGTTTCGAATCAGACCTCTTTCCGTTAAGCTCCCCCCTTTTTCAAAGGGGGGCCGGGGGGGATTCTATCCATTCTCCTGGGTATAATCCACCAGGGCGTCCAGCTTCTCCAGCGCTTTTCCCTCGTCGATGGCGGCGGCGGCCATTTCGATGCCGCGTCGCAAGTCCTCCGCTTTTCCGGCAGCGAACAGTGCAGCTCCGCTATTGATCAAGACCACATCGCGCTTGCCGCCCTTCTCTCCGGAGAGGATCGCCCTGGTGATGGTCGCGTTTTCGGCCGGGTCTCCGCCGGCCATCTCTTCCGGCTGGGCCAAGCGGCCGAAGTACTGCTCGGGATTGATGTCGTAGGTGCGTACCGAGCCATCTTTCAACTCGCTCACGCGGGTGGGGGCGCAGACGCTGATCTCGTCCAGGCCGTCGTGGCCGTGCACCACCATGGCCGATTGCCCCCCCAGGAGTTTGAGCGCCTGGGCGAACATTTCGGTTAACTGGGGGGCAAAAACGCCCAGAAGCTGGCAGTTGGCCGATGCCGGATTGGTCAATGGCCCCAACATGTTGAAGATGGAGCGCACGCCCAGCTCCTGGCGCGGCTTGACCGCATACTTCATGGCGCTGTGGTAGAGGGGGGCAAAGAGAAAACCAATGCCGATGGACTGCACGGCCTCCTCGACGATCTCCGGGTCGGTGTCCAGTTTGACACCCAACGATTCAAGGACGTCGGCGCTGCCGCACTTGCTCGATACCGAGCGGTTGCCGTGCTTGGCGACGGTCACCCCGCAGCCGGCGACAACGAAGGCGGTGGTGGTTGAAATATTGAAGGTTTGGGCGCCGTCGCCGCCCGTACCGCAAGTATCCACCACCGGCGACCCCACCGCCTGAATACGGCGGGCGTTGCGTCGCATGGCCTGGGCCGCACCGGCCAACTCCTCAAAGGTCTCCCCTTTGGTGGCCAGCGCCGCCATCATGGCCCCGATCTGAGCCTCGGTGGCCTCTCCGGTGAGCACAATGTTCATCATCTCGGACATCTGGTTTTCAGTCAGGTCTTTACGTTGGATAATCAGGCTCAAGTACTCTTTAAACATGCCCCTCTCCTCAACTTTCATATTTTCTAACTTTCCTTCCTTCTTGCTGCTCGTTCCTATCACCTTTGAGAAAGTGTCTCTGTCTGATTGATCATCTTAACAAAGTTCCGGAGCAACCGCTTCCCTATCGTCGTCATGATCGACTCGGGGTGAAACTGAATCCCTTCGGTCAAGTGGCTGGTATGTCGCAACCCCATGATTTCACCGCCTTCCGACTCGGCGGTGATCTTCAGGCAGTCGGGCAGGCTGTCGCGCTCCACGGCCAGTGAGTGATAGCGCATGGCTTGGAACGGTTTCTTGATTCCCTGGAAGATCCCTTCTCCATCGCAGGTGACACTGGAGGTCTTACCGTGCATCAATCGCCGGGCGCCGATGATCGTGCCGCCGAATGCAGCAGCGATGGTCTGGTGTCCCAGGCAGACCCCCAGCACCGGAACGCGCCCGGAAAAGTGCTGGATCGCCTCCATCGATATTCCGGCATCCGGTGGTCCGCCCGGCCCGGGTGAGATGACGATGGCTTCAGGCGCCAACGCCTCTATGTCGGCAACTCCCATGACGTCGTTGCGCACCACCTTGACGGGCGTGCCGATCTCTTCCAGATATTGCACTAAATTATAGGTAAACGAATCGTAATTGTCGATCATGAGGATCATTGTCGGCTCTCCTTGTCAAGGGCGATTTGGGCCATGGCCAGAGCCTTTTGGACGGACATGGCCTTGTTGACCGTCTCTTGACGCTCGCGTTCCGGGTCGGAGTCGGCCACGATGCCGGCACCGGCCCTGACGGTCATCTGGTCGTTCTGCACGCAGGCGGTGCGGATGGTGATGGCCATATCCATGTTCCCGCTGAAAGAGATGTACCCCACTGCACCGCCATAAGTGCCGCGCGGTGCCTGCTCCATTTCGGCGATGATCTCCATGGCGCGCACCTTGGGGGCGCCGCTGAGGGTGCCGGCCGGAAACGAGGCACGCAACAGGTCCCAGACATCGCACTCGGGCTTCAACTCGCTGATGATGTTAGAGACCAGATGCATCACATGCGAATAGCGCTCCACCACCATCAAATCGGTCACCTGCACCGTTCCGGTGCGGGCCACGCGCCCCAGATCGTTGCGCCCGAGGTCGACCAGCATCAGATGCTCGGCGCGCTCCTTTTCGTCCTGGAGGAGTTCATCGGCCAGGGCCCGGTCCTCCTGCTCACTGGCGCCGCGCGGCCGGGTTCCGGCGATAGGCCGCAGGGTGGCCACCCGGTTCTCCAGCCGCACCATGGTCTCCGGCGACGATCCGGCCAGCACCGTGTCGCCAAGGTGCATGAAAAACAGGTATGGTGACGGATTGATATAGCGCTGGGCCCGGTAGAGCGCAAGCACGTCATTGGGCGCAGGGCAGACAAACGGCTGTGAGATCACCGACTGAATGATGTCGCCCTGACGAATATAGGTTTTGACTCGGTCGACCTGCTCCCGGAAGGCCGCTTCGGCCAGCACCGGCTGCAGCGACAGCTGAAAGGCCGACATATTCACCGGCTCTGCGGTCAAGGGCATGTTGATCACCCGCAGCAGCTGGTTGAGGCGGTTGGCGGCCGTAGCGTAGGCGTGGCCGGCCGCCTCGGGTTTTTCGATAAAGCAGATCGACAGGCAGAGCAACGTGTTGCGAATGTTATCAAATACGAGCAGCTCCTCAGGCAACATGAAATGCGCCATGGGTTGATCGTCGGCCAGCATGTTGGGGACACGGTTCTCGAAGAAGGAGACCATCTCGTAGGTCAAATAGCCGACCAGACCTCCCCAGAAGCGGGGCAGTTCGACCATGTCGGCCGGCTTGTAACGCTCCATCAGCGATTTGAGTACAGACAGGGGGTCGTTATGGTGGGCGATGCGTTCGGCGCCGACACGGGTGGCAACTTCAACCACGTCTCGATAGACGCGCACATCGGCATGGGCGGAGGTGCCGATAAAGCTGAATCGACCCCACTTTTCACCGCCCTCCACACTTTCGAGCAGAAAAATCGATCCCTGCTTGCGGTAAAGCTTGGCCAGCAGCGATACCGGCGTCTCCATATCGGCCAGTATCTCCACGCCCACCGGGATGACATTATGGGTTTGGGCCAGCTCCTGGAACTGTGTCTGGTCAGGGAATTTGCGTAACAGCATACCATCTCCTTTCCACAAAAAAGGGCCGCAATGTCTTCGTCGGCTCACGCCCCTTTTCGGCAAAAAAAAGGACCGTGAGCTTGAAGCGGCCCACGGTCCTATTAACTGCCGGTGAATCGATCAGTCAGACATTCGGCAGGGCTCCGCAGGCACGCATGCACCACCGCCACCACCAAGCCTTGATCGTGTTGTTGCTATGTCTATTGTATTGTTGCGCCTTTTTCATAAGGTGTATCTACCGGATTCATTGGGTCTAGTTGCGTCTAAATAGAGATGAAAGCGCTTGGGTGTCAAGTTTTTTTTGCCAGCAGCACCGATCCCTACCCGTCGCGCGGCACTCACCGGATCGCAGGGCTAAAAACCGACCCGCGGTTCGGAAATATTTTAAACCAAAATCATTACTTTTCCTATAGCCATGTTTTTATAGGTAAAATATGATTTGACAAATCGAATCAGAATGAATAAATTCTCGAACCTTTGGGTCGGAAACAACAATCCCCCAGGGGAAGGGAGCCACATGAACAACATGAGTGCGAAAAGAAACGTTCGAGCAAAAGAGATCGCCCAGGCCGCGCTGCGCCTCTTTGCACGCAGAGGCTTCGCCGCCGGCAGTGTCGAAGAGATCTCGGCAGAGGCCGGTATTGGGAAGAGCACGGTATACGAGTACTACCGCAACAAGGAGGAGCTGTTTGTAGCGGCCGTGCAGGAGGGAGCCGATCAGTGGTTTGCCGACCTGGAGATGATCGGGCGCGAAACCCAGGACCCGGTTGAGCGGCTCTACCGTATTGCAAATCTCTACCTTGAAGACCACGGAGTGGACTGCACAGAAAAATCGAGGCTCTTTCTGGAAGTCGTCTCCCAGACGCTTTTGCAGGGCGGCATCTTTTCAGACCAGCGCCATCTGATCCTGAACATCTACCAACGCCACATCCGCACTGTGGTCGGTTTTCTGCTCGAAGGGGTCTCCAGCGGACGACTACGACCCGAAATTGCACACCATTCTGAAAAGATCGCCATCAATTTCCTGGCCTACCTTGACGGGCTGGTCATGCACGGCATGGTGGCCGGTGGACAGGTCGACCTGCATTCCCAGATCGCTCTTTACCTGAAATATTTCACGCCGCTGCTGACATTAGAAAGAACTGAAGCTGCGTGAATAACCCCGGTAGCATGGTTGAACGGCAGAACGAAAGATAAAACAACAACAGGGAGTGTTGAAACAGGTCATGGATCACAACGAAAAGACATCCGAAACGGACCGCCCCCAGCCGACCTGGCTGCACCGCCTCTTGAAAGCCATGCCGATGCTGGTCGTCATCCTCCTGGTGGGTATCATCGTCATTCTCGGTGGCGAGATCCGCTCAGAGGGCAAGGTCATCAAAGAGAAGAAGAGTTCCGAGCTTCGCCAGGATCGCAAGGCCACCAATGTCGTGTCCATGGAGGTGACGCCGCAGCTTCTACAGGAGAAGCTCTCACTGCCCGGCTATGTGAAGCCATGGATCACGCTGCAGGTGGTTGCTGAAGTCAAAGGCACCATCGTGACCAAAGCGGTGAGTGAAGGCGCTCTCGTAAAAAAGGGGGAGATCCTGGCCACCATCGACCGGCGGGACTACGCCAATGCCCACGCCTCTGCCAAGGCGGCCTACGAAGTGGCCGTTGCCACGGAGAAGCGGTTGCGAAAACTGTTCCGCGACCGGGTGGCCACCCAGGCACAGCTCGATGATATCGTCGCCACGGTGCGGACCAGCAAGGCGGCCATGGACAATGCTGCGCTGGCGCTGGAGCGCTGCAGTATCCGAGCCCCCATGGACGGCATTGTCGATCGGGTCCATGTGGAGCCCGGCCAGTTCATGGATGTGGGCAACCCGGTGGCTAAATTGCTCGATATCCGCCGGGTCAAGGTCGAAGTGGGCATTCCCGAATCGGATGTGGATGCCGTGCGCCGCCTCGAACGATTTTCGGTCACCATCGAGGCCCTGGACGGTAAAAAATTCGAAGGCACCCGGCACTATCTGCAAAAGACGGCCGACGACTTTGCCCGTCTCTACAATCTGGAGATCGCTATAGAGAATCCCGATATCGAGATCCTGCCAGACATGTTCGCCCGGGTGATCATCGTCAAAACCGTGGTGCCGGACGGGCTGGCGGTTCCCCTCTATTCTCTGGTCAAACGAAACGACAGGGATGCCGTTTTTCTGGTCAACGACGGATTGGCCAGACTGCAGCCGGTAAAACTGGGCATCCAGGATGGATGGCACATGCAGGTGCGCAAGGGCATCACCACCGGTGACCGTGTGGTGGTGGTCGGCCAGCGCAGCATCGAAGACGGCGAAAAGGTACATGTCACCAAGACGGTCCGCTCGATGGAGGAGCTGATCCAATGATCATATCCAACGCCGCCGTCAAGAACCGGATCAGCGTGGTCGTCTTCACCCTCATCATCGTAATCGTGGGGATCAGCAGCTACATCTCCCTGCCCCGGGAGAGCTCACCGGACATCACCATACCGCACGTCTTCGTACAGACCGACTATCGGGGGGTGTCGGCCGCCGACATCGAAACCAGCATCACCATCAAAATCGAAAAGAAGCTCAAAGGGCTCGACCGCGTCAAAAAAATCAAGTCGGTCAGCGCCGAAGGCCTCTCCCAGATCGACATCGAGTTCATCCCGGGCACGGACATCGACGACGTACTTCCCAAGGTGAAAGACAAAGTGGACGAGGCCAAGATCGACCTACCCACCGACCTGGAAAACGATCCGTCGGTCTACGAAGTCAACTTCTCGGAGCTGCCCATCATCGTCTTCTCCCTCTCGGGCACCTGCGGGCCCCGGTGTCTGAAGAAGATCGCCGACGATCTCAAAGACGATATCGAAGCGATCCCCGGCGTGCTGGAAGCCGAAGTCACCGGCGGCCAGGAGCGCGAAATCCGCATCGAGGTTGATACGGACAAGCTGGCCTACTACCGCATCCCCATTACCGCCTTCCAGCAGGTGGTGCCCAGCGAAAACCAGAACACCTCGGGCGGTGCCATCACCCTTGGCCAGGGGCGCTACCAACTGAGGGTGCCGGGCGAATTTGAGACCCCGGACGAGATCCTGGGCCTGATCGTGGCCACCCACGAGGGTCGCCCCATCTACTTGAAAGATGTGGCCGCCGTGGTGGACGGCATCAAGGACGAAACCAGCCGTTCGCGGCTGGACGGCATCGAAGCGGTCAACATCGCGGTCAAAAAGCGGGTCGGCGAAAACATCATCGAAATCACCGACCGCATCGACGACACCATCGCGCGCGCGAGCCAAACATGGCCGGCCGGCACGCAGATCACCAAGCTGATGGACCGCGCCAAGGAGATCCGCAACATGGTGGCCGACCTGGAGAACAACATCATCTCGGGCCTACTCCTGGTGGTCGTGGTGCTGCTCTTCGCCCTGGGCCTGCGCAACGCCATACTGGTCTGCCTGGCCATTCCGTTCTCCATGCTGCTGTCGTTCATCATCTTGAGCGCTCTGGGCATCACCCTCAACATGGTGGTTCTCTTCTCGCTCACGCTGGCGCTCGGTATGCTGGTGGACAACGCCATCGTCATCGTCGAAAACATCTACCGCTACATGGAGCAGGGCGTACCGCGCATCGAGGCCGCCATGCGGGCCACCGGCGAGGTGGCCTGGCCGGTGATCGGCTCCACTCTTACCACCCTGGCGGCTTTCTTCCCCATGATCTTCTGGCCCGGCCTTATGGGCGAATTCATGAAGTATTTGCCGATCACGCTGATCGTGACCCTCTTCTCCAGCCTCTTCGTGGCCATGGTGATCAATCCCGCCCTGGGGGCCATCTTCATGCGGGTCAAAGGCAGGCGCCCGGCGACTGAAGAGAGCGAAGGCAGCGCAGCAAAAATAGCCGACGACGGCGAAGCGCCGGTCAAGATTACCGGCCCGCTGCTAAACAGCTATACCCGTCTGCTCAAGGGCGCCCTGCAGCATAAAATCGCCGTGCTGTGCATCGCCTTCGCAGTTCTGGTGATTCTCATCCAGGTGTGGATGCTGGCCATCGGCCTCGAACGCCCGGTAGAGTTCTTCCCGGCCATCGACCCCAAAAGCGTCTATATCAACATCGACCCGCCAGAGGGGGCCGACCTGGACTATGTGGACCGGTTGATCAAGCAGACGGAGATGGCGGTCATCGGCGCCGGAGACGGCACCACCGTCGCCACCCCGGATGCGTATGCGGCCGCCTACCGGTTGAATGAGCACGTCAAAGCAGACGGCCAAACCTTCGACGCGCCGGGCGACTTGAACAACATCGAGCATGTCTACTCCCGGGCCGTCCAGGGCGGCAGCGGCTTCTCCTTCGATTCGAATCTACCCAACCACATCGGCGTGCAGTTCGTCGACTTCCAGGAGCGCAAGACGCCGACGGCGGCCGACGTGGAGAGGCTGCGGCAAAGGGTCTCCACCATCGCCGGTGCGCGCATTACCGTCGACGAGCAGGAGGAGGGACCACCTACCGGAGCCCCTATCAATATCGAAATCGCGGGTGACAACTTCACCCAGCTGGGCGCCATCGCCCAGCGCATCCGCGAGGCGGTGGAGAAGATGCCCCACGTCTACGATGTGCGCGACGACTATGTGGCCGGTCTGCCTTCGGTCCAGGTCAGAATAGACCGCCAGCGGGCCGCCCTCTTCGGTCTCACCACCAGCACCATCGGCGCCGCCCTGAAGACCGCTTACAACGGCCTGGACATCACAACCTATTATGAGGGGGACGAAGACTACGACGTCACCGTCACCCTCAACGATGCCGACCGCAGGGTCACCGACATCCTGCACAAGTTGATGATCCCGACGCCCAGCGGCCAGATCGTGCCGTTGACCACGCTGGCCAGAATTGAATACGCCGGCAGTCTCGGCGACATCGTACGCATCAACCACGAACGCGTGGTGACCGTCAGGGCCAACGTGGACGAAGCCAAGATCCCCGGCGCAGTGGCACGCGCGCGGGCCGAAGAGATGCTGGCCAAGTTCAAACTGCCGCCCGGCTACCGGGTCACCTTCACCGGAGAGAACGAGTTTCAGCAGGAGTCCCAGGAGTTTCTCACGCGCGCCTTCATGATCGCCCTCTTCCTGATCTTTCTGATCCTGGTTACCCTCTTCAACTCGGTGGTCCAGCCGTTGATCATTCTCACATCGGTGGTGCTCTCCCTCGGCGGCGCTTTTCTCGGACTCTATATGATCCGGTCGCCCTTCGGCATCATCATGTCCGGGGTGGGCATCATCTCCCTGGCCGGCGTGGTCGTCAACAACGCCATCGTCCTGATCGACTACACCAACAAGCTGCGCGCACGCGGCTTTTCCCTCAATCAAGCCGTCGTGGCCGCCGGCGCCACCCGCCTGCGCCCGGTGCTCCTGACCGCCATCACCACGATCCTGGGATTGATCCCCATGGTTACCGGCGTCAGTTACGATTTTCACACCATGGCCATCTCCTGGAGCAGTGAATCGACCCAATGGTGGCGCTCCATGTCCATCGTGGTCATCTACGGCCTCATGGTATCGACCCTGCTGACCCTGGTCGTCGTGCCGACCATTTACGCCCTGATCGAGACCAGCCACGCCCGCATCAGTGAGTGGAATGCAAGGTTCAAGCGATGGTACTGGGCGCCTTACGGTGGCCAGCCGGAAAACAAATAGCGGCCTGATCACGCCCTTATTAAACCAGCAACAAACTACGCAAAACCGTCATGCCGGACTTGATCCGCCATCCAGTGCAAACCGCTGGATGGCGCTGATGCTTCACTTCGTGCCCGGCTTTCGCCGGAAAGACGAATATGGTCTCTATTATTGCCGGGCTAATAAGATCTCATCTCCACCATCTGCATTATCAGGTATGTTGCCACAGCGCCCCGAGCGAACGCTTGCCGAGCCACTTACTCCGTGCTACGCTCCCCAAAGATCAAGTAACCATGCGACTGGGAAGAGAAGCACAAAACCTGAAGACAGGATCGTTTTCATGAAAGACCCTAAAAAAGGCAACTGGGAAAAACGGGTTGTGACACCGGAGGTCGCCTTGGGGCGAATCGAACCGGGTATGAACCTCTTCGTGGGAACCGGAACCGCCGAGCCGCGGACAATGGTGAAACATCTGATGGCGTCAAAATCATACCGCCTGCAGGACCTGACCCTGATTCAGATGGTCAGCCTGGGCGATGCCATCTCGCTCGAAGCGCTGCAGTCGAGAAAATACCGTCTGAAAACCTTCTTCTCCGGCTGGGTCGCGTCGGAAGCGATCACGGCCGGCTACGTCGACCTGATCCCATCGCGATTCTCTACCATCCCCAGGCTGATCCGCTCCGGACAGATCCCCATCGACGTGGCCGTTATCCAAATTACGCCGCCCAACGAGGCCGGGTACTGCAGCCTTGGCGTGGGGGTGGACGTCACCCGCTGGGCCATGGAGCAGGCCGAGTTGGTAGTGGGAGAGATCAACGACCAGGTGCCATTCACCTACGGCGATACCTTTGTCTCCATCGACGAGTTCGACCTTCTGGTAAAATCCAGCGAACCGCCGATCTATTTCGACCGCTGGCCTCAGCACGACGTCTTCGACCGGGTCGCCGCGAGCGTGGCGTCGGTGATCGAAGACGGCACCTGCCTGGCCTGGAGCATCGGTCCGCTCTTCGAAGCGCTGCCCAAACACCTGGCCAACAAGAGAGATCTGGGCATTCACACGCCTTCGTTTACCGACTCGTTGATGGAGCTGGTCCAGAGCGGCGCCGTCAGCAACCGCCGCAAAGGTCTGTTCCGCGGCCGGTCCCTGGCTGGATTCGCATTGGGCAGCGCCAAACTGATGCGCTGGCTGGACCGCAACCCACTGGTCGAGTTCCAGAGTGTGGACCGGGTGTTCAGTCCGGCCGACATTGGCCGCAACGACCGGTTCGTTCTGATCATACCGGGCCGACGGGTCGATCTGGCCGGCAGGGCCGCCATGATTGTGGGCAAAGGGGATGTCACTGCAGGTCCGGGACAGATGTCGGATTTTTTCAACGGCGCAGAGATCTCCAGAGGGGGGTACACCATCGTGGCCCTGCCCAGCCGCAACCGAAAGGGCAAACCCAATGTACGTCTATCGGTGGAGGATCTGCCCAATCTGCTCAACCAGCCCGAATCGATGGACATCATCGCCACCGAGTACGGCACGGCCCACCTGCGCGGACGGACACTGCGCGAACGCGCCCAGGCACTGATTGAAATCGCCCATCCGGAAGATCGCCCGGCTCTGGTCGAAGAGGCCAAGAGGGCCCGTATTCTCTACCAGGACCAGATTTTTATCGCGGAGAGCGCCCATCTCTATCCCCAGGATGTGGCCACACGCCACACCTTCAAGAACGGTGTCAATATCCGCTTCAGGGCCATCAAACCATCAGATGAGGAACAGATGCGGCGGCTCTTCTACCGTTTCTCCGACGAAGCCATCTACTACCGCTATTTCGCCCCCATCAAAACCATGCCGCACACCGAGATGCAGGACTACGTCAATGTCGACTACCGTGAAACCCTCTCCATTGTGGGCCTGGTGGGTGAGCCCGGCCAGGAGAAGCTCATCTGCGAAGGCCGCTATGTCAAACACGACCGCCGCCCCTATGCCGACGTCGCCTTTGTCGTCGATGAAGAGTACCAGGGGCTTGGCATCGCCACCCACCTCTACCGCATGCTCTCCCAGCACGCGCTGCAAAACGGCCTGCAAGGCTTGACCGCTGACGTGCTGGCATCCAACAAATCGATGCTCAAGGTCTTTGAAAAAGGAGATGTCCAGATGCAGGCGCGACTGCTGGACGGTGTCTATGCGCTGACCATGACCTTCAATCGTTCGACCAAGCAGGGAGACTGAACCAACGGTTTTCTTCGCAGAAAGGGGTATGATGTTATGGAATTGGG
The DNA here is from genome assembly GCA_963668675.2 of uncultured Desulfatitalea sp. Lineage (GTDB taxonomy): Bacteria > Desulfobacterota > Desulfobacteria > Desulfobacterales > Desulfosarcinaceae > Desulfatitalea. The sequence continues at coordinate 945,528 of CAXXMB010000002.1, forward strand.
CTTGACGGGCAAAACCGCACTGGTGACCGGCGGCTCCAAAGGCATCGGACGCGCCGTGGCCGAAACACTGGCCGCCGAAGGCTGCGCACTTCATCTGGCTGCCAGAGGAGAAGCAGCGCTGCAACAGGTAAAAGAGAAGATCGAAGCGCAATACGATCTTCCCGTGACCATCCATCCGGTGGACCTGAGCAGCGGCGATCAGGCCCGATCCCTTGCAGAGACCTGCGCCGACATCGACATACTGGTCAACAACGCCGGGGCCATCCCCCGAGGCGACCTGTGGCAGATAGAGGAGCCTCAATGGCGCGAAGCGTGGGACCTGAAGGTGTTCGGCTACATCAATTTGACCCGTGCCGTCTACGCCCGGATGCGCTCCCAGGGCAGAGGCGTTATCGTCAATGTGATCGGTGCCGCCGGCCAGAGGCCCCTGCCCGATTACATTACCGGCGGCACCGGCAATGCCGCTCTGATGGCCTTCACCCGAGCGCTCGGCGGCAAGAGCCTTCGGGACGGAATCCGGGTCGTTGCCATCAATCCCGGCTTGATCAAAACCGACCGGCTGAAAAAACTCCTCGGAAGTATTGCCCAAAAAAAGTTCAATGATCCTTCCCGCTGGGAAGAGTTGATGCCGACCAGTCCGCCTCCGGGGGAACCCGAAGACATCGCCCGCACGGTTGCTTTTCTCGCCTCGGATTGCTCCAAATTCACCACCGGTACGGTGGTGACCATCGACGGGGGATATGCAGCGACGTGAGGAAAAGGAGGCTTCGTGCACAACCCACGGTCCGCCAGGTATCATGCACCGAACTGGCGGCCGTTGGTGCGCATTTGTTCCTGCAGTGGGATCTTATTCAAATTTCTGATTGAAGGGAGGAAGTACGATGAACCTTGCAGAGCTGCCCCAAAGAGAGATCGAGCGGTTTGGAGAACATGTTTCGGTCATCTTCAACGACCGGGAATTCACCAACGTCCAAATGCGCCAGATGGCACGCAAGCTCGCCAACGCATTGAAAAAACTTGGCATAGAAAAAGGCGACCGGGTCATCATCCAGATGCCCAACTGCCCCGAGGTCTACCTGAGCTTCCAGGCCGTCTACACATTGGGAGCTGTGACCGTACCGATCAACTTCATGGTAGGCGACGCGGAAACCGCCTACATCTATAAGGATACCGGCGCCAAAGCGGTCATCAGCAGCAGTATCTTCCTACCCAAAATCGAGGCCTGCCGCAAAGAGGCCCCTTCAGTCGAACACGTGATCCTTACCGAACGCGATGCGCCCGTGGGCACCCTCTCCTTCCACGACCTGGTCGAGGCCAACAGCGACGAAATCGAAATGGTGCAGACCGCAGATGATGACCTGGCCGCCCTGATCTACACCGCCGGCACCACCGGTATGCCCAAGGGGGTCATGCACACCCACCACAGCCTCTACATCAATGCCGTCATGCAGCACGACACGGTCGGCTTGCCATCGGGCCTGACCAGCGTCAACGTGCTGCCCCTGTGCCACTCCTACGGCATCGCCAGCCTCAACTACGGCCACATCGTCGGCGGCGGCAAAACCATCGTCCTGCCAGCCATCGACATCGACGCCATCTTTGCCACCATCGAAAAGTACAAGGCCGACATCATGGCGGCCGTACCCACCCTCTATGTCTACATGCTGATGCATCCCGATCCCAAGAAATACGATCTGAGTTCGATGAAGTATTGGATATCGGGGTCGGCGCCGCTCACCCTCGACACCTGGCAGCGCTTCAAGGAGATGTTCGGCATCGAAATCACCGAAGGGTGGGGTTTGACCGAAGCCGGCGCCAACAATTCCGCCAACCCGTTCGACGGCGTCAAGAAGATCGGCTCGATCGGTCTCCCCATGAAGGGGACCAAGATGAAAGTGGTCGACGACCAGGGCAACGAGGTGCCCACCGGGCAGCAAGGCGAAATCCTCATCGCCGGCCCCCAGATCATGAAAGGTTACTGGAACAAGCCCGAGGAGACCGCCAAGGCGATCAAAGACGGCTGGCTCTATACTGGTGATGTGGGCTATAAAGACGAGGACGGCTACTTCTTCATCACCGAACGCAAAAAAGACCTCATCATCAAAGGCGGCGAAAACATCGCCCCGCGCGAAATCGAAGAGGTGCTCTACAGCCATCCGTGCGTTAACGAGGCAGCCGTGGTCGGCATGCCCGACGAGGTCTACGGTGAAGAGATCAAGGCCTTCGTCGTGCTGGCGCCCGAAAAAACCGCCACTGCCGAAGAGTTGATCGAATACTGCCAGGGTAAACTGAAGCGCTTCAAATCGCCCAAAGAGATCGTCTTTCTCGATGCCCTGCCCAAGAGCCTGGTGGGCAAGATCCTGCGCAAAGAGTTGAGAAAGATGTAACCGTATCAGGACCTTTTTTCCCGGGAATAACCGTACCCGCAATCGGCATCCCATGTTCGATTGCGGGTACGGTTGATACCATCGGCAAAACGCGTCACGTTAAATCATCATCACGATATAAGGATTTCGATACCGTTTTAAACAAATTTTGCCTTCCAGCGCTTCATCTTCTCCGCAGGCCAAGCCACACAAAATGCAGGCCGGCCTTTCATGACCATCTGCATACAGGCCTCGCCGCAGTCTGGGCTGCAATGGATAATGTCAGCATCCCGCCCGTCGTAGACCTTTTCCAGCCACTGCGGGTCAGCCCAGAGGACGCGCGCCAGTCCGATCAGGTCGGTCTTCCCCTCGGCGATGGCTTGGTCTGCAATCGCTCCTGTAGCTAAACGACCGGCGGCGATAATCGGCACGTCCACCTTTGCACGAACCGCAGCGGCCAGATCGAGCATGTAGCCCTCCTGTTTGGATTTTTCCACGATTTCAGGCAGGGAGAAGGATTCATACGTGCCGCCCATGACGGAAATGTAGGCAATGCCAGCTTGAGCCAAGCTACTGGCGAATCGAACCGACTCTTCCAGCTGCAAGCCGTCAGGAAGCCATTCGTCGGATAGGAACCTGTACCCTACCGGAAAAGGATCCACCATCTCTTTGACCCGCGACAGCACATCCATGGCAAATCGCTGACGATTTTCGAGAGTACCCCCATACGTATCGTTGCGCTTGTTGGTCCGCGGGGAGAGAAATTGCGCCAGCAGATAACCGGTGCCGCCATGCAATTCCACCATATCGAATCCCGCCCTTTTTGCCCTGGCAGCGGCGTTCGCATATTTGTCGATGATAGACTCGATCTCTGCCTTTTCCAATGCTCTGGGCATCCGGCCGAATGTATCCACCGCAGAGGGCGCCAGCGGCTCTTTAGCTGCATGGGCAAAGCGGCCGGCGTGGTTAATCTGCAGACAGGCCAGCGCGCCCTCTTTTTTGATGGCTGAGGCAAGCCGCTTCAATCCGTCAAGGTTGTCATCGGTGTCCGCCCGCAGGGTTCGGTTGGAACCGCTGCCGACAGGATGATCCACCGATGCATTTTCAACCACGACCATTGCCACGCCGCTGCTGGCCATCAGCCGGTAATGCTCCAGCAGCATATCGCTAACCGTACCGCCTTCACCGGCATAGCCCAGGTAGAGCGGTGCCATGGTAAGACGGTTTTTCAAGTTCAAGCCCTCTATGGTGATTTCAGAAAACAGATGTTTGTACATAAGGTATCCTCCCCTTTAGCTTAGTGACTTCTGAATCATATGAGGTAACACCTAAAGTATATCCATTCTATGAAAAGAGTTACAAGAGCTTACCGGAATTTGGGCTCAGCAGCAATTCCCGGTGAACCCGCTGGAAATATACAAGACAGATAAACGGAGGCAGGGCCAGTGGGTGGCCTGCACCTTGCATTTTTCAAAGAGTTCCATCTTTATCGTTTTATTACGATCCAAAACACTGGCGTCATTCCAGCGGTCATGATATCCCCCTCTTCCATGAACAATATAAAAATTGCCCTGATCGCCCCCCCCTACCCTCTCGAAGAGGCCCCGTCGCCGCCGCTGGGGCTATGTTACGTTGCAGCCGCCTGCGAGGCCGCCGGTGCGCAGGTCATCATTCTCGACTATATCGTCAGCAAGTACTCGCCCGAAAAGCTCCGGACCTCCCTGGACGACTTCAGGCCCGATGTGATAGGCGCCACCTCGGTCACCATGAACTTTCCCAAGGCGATCGACATCATCCGGGATGCCAAGGCGCATATGCCGGAGGCCATCACCATGATGGGCGGCCCACACGTCTCCTTCGACGTGGAGAACACCCTGGAGAGCCATCCGGAGCTTGATCTGATTGTGATCGGAGAGGCCGAGCAGACCCTGCATGAGTTGATTCCGGTGATCCGGTCCCGCAGCCGGTGGCCACAAATTGCCGGCATCGCGTATTGTGGCACTGATCGGGTGGTGCGTACGCCCGAGCGGCCGCTGATCGTTGATCTGGACACCCTGCCCAAACCGGCCCGCCATCTGCTGCCCATGTCCCGCTACCAGGCGCTGGGATTTCCGGTGAGCGTCATCACCAGCCGCGGCTGCCCCAACCGGTGCATCTTCTGCCTGGGACGCCGCATGGTCGGTAATAAACCGCGCTTCCGAAGCCCCGAAATGGTGGTGGATGAGATCGAAGGTTTGCTGGCCGAGGGTATGACCATCATCAACGTGGCCGACGACCTGTTCACGGCCAACCGCGGCCGGGTGCACGCCTTGTGTGAGGAGATCCAACGACGCGGCCTCGACTTTATCTGGAGTGTCTTCGCCCGGGTCAACACGGTCGATTTAGATCTGCTCAAGGCCATGCGGGCAGCCGGATGTTACAGCATCAGCTTCGGCATCGAATCGGGCAACACCCGGATGCTCAAGCGGGTAAGAAAGGGCATCACCCTCGAACAGGCCCGCCAGGCAGTTGCATGGAGTAAAGAGGCCGGGTTGCGCACCCACGCCTCGTTCATGGTGGGTCTGCCCGGCGAATCGATGGAGACATTGTCAGAGACCCGCCGCTTTGCCGAATCGCTGGGAATCGAGTACGGGTTTCACTTCCTCTCCCCCTTCCCCGGCACCACGGTCCGGGAGGCGATCGATCAGTATGATCTGGAAATCCTCACCGATGATTGGACGCTTTACGACGCCAACCAAGCCATCGTACGCACCGAAGCGCTGACGCCCGAGCAGATGAATGATTTCGTAAATGTCGCGTGTCGAAAACAGATAGAGGAGAGAGACGCCGTCGAGAGCAGATACCTCCAGGGCAACTGTTCCAAGGATGAGTACATGGCCTTTGAGGGCTACTATCGCATGAAACTGGCCTACGAGATTCTATCTGCAGATATTATAAACGAAAAAGACATATTGCCCGCCGACCCATTCAACCCTACCGCCTCCCTGGTGGCACACGTTGCTCAAACCACCCGCATGGACAAGGGCTTGGTGGAGCGCTCGATCAATAGTTTCCTCGAGCGTGGTTTCATCAACTATCGGAAAGCCACTGAGGGGATACAGTGGTTCTGGACCAGTCATTGCAGCCCCGAGATCCCCGCTTCGCAAAACCAACCCTGATCAACACCGGCACAGACTGCATCTGCCGTGTCTCGACGGACTCAGGTCACGCCAGGGCCCTCTCGATCTCTTCCCCAACCATTGCCGAAGACGTTTCTTGCAACGCTGCAAGCTGCTCCCGGGCCATGCGGCCGCCGATGCGCCCCAGGGCCCAGGCGGCCATGGCCCGAACCCGCTCGTCCGGGTTGTTGCGACAGGCGACTGCAAGATCCTTGACGTAACCCTCGTCGCGGGTGTTGCCCATGGCCCGGGCGGCATTCATCTGCCAGCGCCAGATCTCTTCTGAAGGCATGTAGAACATGTGGGGCCAAATGTGGTCTTTAAAATAGGTCTCGTCCATGGCCAGCAGCCGTTCCAGTCGAAAATATTTTTCCTTGGCTGCCACTTTCGGATTCATGGGCAGCTCCTCGGCCAGCCAGGCTGCATTGCGCGGGCAGACGTTCTGGCAGCGATCGCATCCATAGACATACAGCCCCATGGGCTCGCGCAGCTCCAGGGGCGTCAGGCCCTCTCCATAGTAACTCAAGTAGGAGATGCAGCGCAGCGGATCGATGGTGCCATCTCCTTTGAGCGCCCGGGTGGGACAGGCGGCGATACAGACGTTGCGGCACCAGTCGGGGCAATCTTTGCGGATGGTGGGCGCATCCGGTTCAAACGCGTGATCCACCACCACGGTAATGGGAATCACCCACGAACTTTGGCGGGCCGCCTTGCGTGAATAGAAGAGGCAGTTTTTGCCGAATGTCCCCAGACCGGCCCGGGCCGCAGCCATGCGGTGGGGCAGGTTGAACGGCACCTTGGAGTCGATGCCGTTGTCGCGCAGATAGCTTCGAAACGCTTTGATCCGCACCGCCAGCCCATCCTTGGTAACCCGGTCGTCATCCAGGTAGCAGCGGCCGAAGTGGCCCTCCATGAACCTCGGGTTGGCCATCTTGAAATAGGCCTCCATCACCACGATGATCGTTTCGGCCCCGGGCATGACACGTTTCGGATCGGTACCCTGAAGCAACGAAAACCCATTGGTCTCGACCCATCCGTAGGCCTGCTGCCGATCCTCCAAGAAGGCCCGGTGGGCCTCGAACGGTTCGGCCGAAGTAAAACCGATGTCCTCAAAACCACACGCCAACGCCTTGGCGATCACATCCTCTTTGGAAATCATCTCAGCTCCTTTCCGGTGAACAGCTAACTGCGTTTACATGGTGTAATACCTCGCTTCGCAGGGAGTGGAAAGTATAAAGTGAGTCGTCATCCCCATTTGCGAATGCGGATGCAACGGGCGGGCGTAAAGCCCTCCCCTACAACGTCTGGGTATACATACAGCCGGCAAATGGAGGCGGCTCTCGTAGGAGCGGGCTTTTCGCCTTTCGAGCGCAAATAGGCTTATGCCTGGATGCTTGAAAATATCAGGGGCTCATGTATGATCCATCATCCTCTTATTTTATGAAGCGATAGACTCACGTATGAAGGGGAGCGGTTGAAAGAGAGATCCAACATGCCGATCGACAGTGCCGCCATCTCCCGCCAAAGCTTGCGCTGGCTTTTCAACCAGGCCAGGTCGGCAGCGGCCTGGATCTGCCTCTCCGTGGGCTTGGGAATCGCCGGTGGCCTGCTGTTGATCGTGCAGGCCGGATGCCTGGCACGCATCATCCACCAGGTGGCCATCGATGGCATAACGAGGGAGCATATGGTTCCCTTGTTCATCGTGCTGATAAGCGCCGTTATCGCCAGGGCCGCTCTCCACTGGGGACGCGAAATGGCAGGCTTCAGGGCCGGTGCGCTCATAAGGGAAAAGGTGCGCATGGTGGTCATCGAGCACATCACGCGCCTCGGTCCAGGCTATATGGCCGACCGGGCCAGCGGTGCCTTGGCCAGTACGATCATCGAGCAGGTGGAGGGCCTGGAGGGTTTCTTTGCCCGCTACCTGCCCCAGATGGCTCTGGCCGTATCGATTCCCCTGGCCATGCTCTCTTTCGTCTTTCCCATCAGTTGGGCCGCCGGCGCTCTTCTACTGGGAACGGCGCCATTGATCCCCCTGTTTATGATGCTCATCGGCATGGGCGCCCAGAGCATCAGCCAACGCTATTTTACAGCCCTCTCCCGCCTGAGTGCCCACTTCCTGGACGTCCTGCAGGGATTGGCAACCCTCAAGCTGTTCGACCGCAGCCGTCCGGAAGAGAAGCGCGTGGCCGAAACATCCGCCGCCTATCGAATTCAGACCATGCGCGTGCTTCGGGTGGCCTTTCTATCATCCGCCGTGCTGGAATTCTTCACCTCTGTCGCCATCGCCCTTGTGGCAGTCTATCTCGGGATGACCTTTCTCGGCTACTATGACTTCGGCACATGGGGAAGCCCGCTAACCCTCTCCGGCGGCCTGTTCATTCTGCTGCTGGCACCCGACTTCTACCTGCCTCTGCGTGAACTGGGTATCCACTACCATACCCGCGCCGAAGCCATGGGGGCAGCCGCGGAGATTATAAAAGTCCTGAAAACCCCACTGCCCCCGCAACACAGTTGCGCACGTGGCCATATTGCCCTTGGGGCCCTCGGGTTATCCATCGAAGAGCTGCACCTAACGTATCAAAAGGGGCAGCGACGAGCGCTTGCCGGCGTCAACCTGAGCATTGCTCCCGGCGAGCATATTGCCGTGGTTGGAGAGAGCGGCGCAGGGAAAACATCTCTGCTGAACGCAATCCTCGGGTTTGTCACCCCCGCCCGGGGAAAAATCAGCGTCAACGACATCTCACTGGCCGACCTGGCTGCCGACCGTCGAAACGACTGCTTTGCCTGGATCGGCCAGGATCCGATCCTGTTCCATGGGACGATCCGGGAGAACATTCTCATGGGACACCGGGAGGCCGATGAGGCCGAGGTGCGCGACGCAGCCGATGCGGCCGGCGTTTCAGCGTTTACACATCGGCTGCCTGCGGGGCTGGAGACCCGCGTCGGTGAGCAGGGCTACGGCCTTTCGCGGGGAGAGGCCCAGCGGGTTGCCCTTGCCAGGGCCTGGCTGAAAAATGCCCCGATCCTGCTTCTGGATGAGCCCACCGCCGGCCTCGATCGAAAAAACGAACAACGGGTGATGTCAGCACTGCAGCGCCTGACCAAAGAGCGCACCGTGCTGATGATGACCCACCGGCTCTCCGGCCTTCGGCAGGCAGACCGCATTGCCGTGATGGAGGGAGGCGAAATCGTGGCGTGCGACACCTACGACAGGTTGATGGCCAACCACGGTGCGTTGCACCGGCTGGTCAACCGGGGCGAAGGAGACATTGATGCATCAACGCCATGAGTTACGCCCCTTCGTGCGCCGCTTTCTCGCCTTCAAAAGCAGGATGGCCCTGGGGGCGGTACTGGGCCTGCTGGCTGTGCTGGCCGTCATTGGACTGCTGTCGCTGGCCGGGTGGTTCCTGACCGCAGCCGCAGTTGCCGGTCTGACCGCTGCAGGCGCGGCTAGCTTCAACTTTTTCATTCCCAGCGTCGGCGTAAGGGTGTTCGCCTTCGTGCGGACACTGGCACGATATGGGGAGCGGGTCTATAGCCACGAGGCCACTTTTCACATCCTGGAGATGCTTCGAACCTGGTTCTTCAGACGCATCGAACCCTTGGTGCCGGCGGTGCTGTCGAAGCATCGCAGCGGCGACATCCTCAACCGCATGGTCGAGGATGTCGACACCCTGGACAATCTCTACCTGCGCGTTCTCTCACCGACAGCAACTGCGGTCATCATCGCGTTTACCGTCGGAACGCTTCTGTGGCTCCTCGATCCGCTGATGGCGATGGCGGCTGCGGTCATGTGGGCTCTGGCCGGCACCATTCCCTTCGCCACCGCCCAGTTGGGCAAGCCACTGGGCATCGAATCGGCGCGGCTCTCCGCCGCCTTAAAATCAAGCACCGTGGCCTACCTCCAGGGCCTGTCCGAGATACGGGTCTATGATGCCGATGGGCACCACCTGGAGGCCATCCGAAAGGAGACCCGGATGCTGCTGGCGGTCCAGGCGCGCATGGGCAACGTGAAGGGCATCTCGGCCGCACTGCTTTCACTGCTCTCCGGCCTCTCGGCTGCGCTGATCCTCTATGTCGGCGTGGCCAGTTGCCATGCCGGCAGACTGAATGGTGCCGGATTGACCCTGGCGACCCTGGCGGTGCTGGCCTCCTTCGACGCCGTCTGGCCCCTGCCCAACGCGTTTCTCTACCTGGCCCGGACGCGGGAAGCTGCCCGACGGCTGCTCGAATTGACCGAGGCCGATCCGCCGGTGGCCTTCCCCGGGACCACGCCATCGGCTCCCGAAGCATTTGACCTGACCCTGGAAGATATCCGTCTCGCCTATAACCCGACGTCTCAGCCGGCCCTGGACGGCATCAATCTGGAGATCGCCGCTGGAGAGCGTGTGGCGATCCTGGGTGCCTCAGGTTCGGGTAAAAGCAGCCTGGTCCATTTGATGGCGCGATTCTGGGATCCCGATAAAGGTCGCATTCGCATCGGCGGTGTGAATCTGAACACGCTCAGTGAACCGGACCTGCGGCGCTGGATCTGCGTTATCTCCCAGAAGGCGCACATCTTCAACGCTTCGGTGGGCGACAATCTGAGGATCGCCGGTCCGGATGCTTCGGATGCGGAGTTGCGGGAAGCGATGGCTGCGGCGGGTCTGCATGATTTTCTAACCGATCTGCCCGACGGCCTGAACACCTGGATCGGAGAGAGCGGCAAACGCATTTCCGGCGGTCAAGCCAGGCGTTTGGCCGTTGCCCGGGCTTTTTTGCGCGATGCGCCCATATGGATTCTGGATGAACCCACCGAGGGGCTCGACCGCATCACGGCCCGAATGCTGACCGATGAGATCCTGCGCCGCACTGCCGGAAGAACCGTCCTGTGGATCACCCATCGCCAGGTGGAGGCGGCCCGAATGGATCGGATCGTCCTGCTTGAAGAGGGCCGGGTGATCGCCCAGGGGGACCACCATGCACTGAAGGAAAAAAATCAATGCTATAGGGACTTGATATTCGAGGGGGTTTTATCGTAGCATGTGTCTCGGCATATCGATTTTGTGAGACAGTACCGAAGCATAAGGGTTCGAGCAAACGACCAACAATACCAGCACAATTAAAAAAGGATCGCTTATGGATGCACTATTATTATCACGATTTCAATTCGCGGCCACGACCATGTTTCACTTCCTCTTCGTCCCCCTGACACTGAGCCTCTCGATCATCGTGGCCTACATGGAGACGAAGTACGTCCGCACCGGTGACAAGACCTACCTGGATATGACCAAGTTCTGGGCCAAGCTGTTTCTCATCAATTTCGCCGTGGGCGTGGTCACCGGCATCACCCTGGAATTTCAGTTCGGCACCAACTGGTCGCGCTACAGCGCCTATGTGGGTGATATCTTCGGTTCCCTTCTGGCCATTGAAGCAACCGCCTCCTTCTTTCTGGAGTCGACCCTCATCGGCGTGTGGATCTTCGGATGGAAGAAGCTCTCCAAAAAGGCCCATGCGGCGGTCATGTGGATGGTGGCCCTGGGGTCCAATGTATCGGCCGTATGGATCCTGATCGCCAATGCCTGGATGCAGAGCCCGGTCGGCTATACCATTCGCGATGGAAGAGCGGAACTGATCGACTTTGCAGCAGTGGTGACCCAGAAGTTCGCCATCGTCAAAATCATCCACACTGTCAGCTCGGCCCTGGTGCTGGGATCCTTCTTCATCATGGGCATCAGCGCCTACCATCTGCTGCGCAAGAAAAACGTGCCCTTCTTCAACCGCTCGTTCAAGGTCGGATTGGGTTTCGGCATCGTCTTCTCCCTCGTCGTCTTCATCATGGGCGACCTCAACGGCGTCGTGGTGGCTCAAAAGCAGCCCACCAAGCTGGCCGCCATGGAGTCCCTGTGGGAGACCCAGAAGTCGGCCCCGGTCTACCTGTTTGCCTGGCCCGACGAGGAGAACGGACGCAACGCCATCGAGTTCGGCGCCATTCCGGGAGCGCTCAGCCTCCTGGTCGAGCACGATTTCAATGCCGAAATAAAGGGGCTCAACGAATTCCCCAAGGAGGAGAGGCCACCGGTGCTGATCACCTCTTTCGCCTTCAAAGGCATGGTCGGACTGGGATCGCTGTTTATCCTGCTCACGTTCGTGGGGCTCTTTCTGAAAGATAAACTGGTAAACTATCCCCTCTATCTCAAAATCATGGTCGCAGCCATCCCGCTGCCCTACCTGGCCATTCAACTCGGCTGGCTGGTCACGGAGATGGGGCGGCAACCATGGATCGTCTACGGACTGATGAAGACGGCGGGCGCCAATTCGCCCATCGCCGCATCCCAGGTGGGCATATCGCTGGCCGGCTTCATCGTGGTGTATGGCCTGCTGGGCCTGGCCGGATTTTACCTGATCGCCCGCAATGCCATCCAGGGCCCTTCCCTGGACGACGCTGCCGATGGGCACTGAGGCGCTATGCTGGTGAAGCCTGCATGATATGGTGATCCGGAAACAGTCGATCGGGAGAATCGAGCCTAAAAACTGATACGCCAAAAACCAACCAGGAGACAAAAATGGTACTACAAAACATATGGTTTCTACTTTGGGGATTGCTCTGGGCGCTCTATTTCATCACGGACGGATTCGATCTGGGGATCGGATCGCTCTACCCGTTCCTGGGCAAAAACGACCAGGACAAACGGGCCATGATCAACGCCATGGGGCCTTTGTGGGACGGCAACCAGGTGTGGCTGCTGACCGCCGGGGGCGTCACCTTCGCCGCCTTCCCCCTAGTCTACGCGGTGATGTTTTCATCCCTCTACTCTGCATTGATGCTGATCCTCTTCGCCTTGATCATCAGAGGGGTTTCGTTTGAATTCAGGCACAAAATCGACGACCCCAAATGGACCCGGATATGGGACACCTGCATCTTCGTCGGCAGCGTGGCACCGGCCATCCTCTTTGGCGTCGCCTTTGCCAATATCTTCCAGGGGATTCCCTTTGACCAGGAGGGCATCTATCACGGTACCCTGCTCACCCTGCTCAATCCCTACGGGCTGATCGGCGGCGTGCTCTTCCTGCTGCTCTTCCTGGAGCACGGCGCGCTGTGGCTGGCCATTCGAAGCCAGGGAGCCCTTCACGACCGGGCCGTCAAAACGGCCAACGGGATCTGGCCGGTACTGCTGGTGATCGCGGTGGTCTTTCTGGTGGCCACCAAGTTCGCCACCTCGCTCTGGGACAACTACCTTGCCAACCCGCTGCTCTTCGTCATCGTCCTGCTGGCCGTTGCCGGTCTGCTGGGAACGAAAATCTTCCTGACCAAGCAGGCCCTCTTCAAGGCATGGTTCTCTTCGGCCGCAACCATCATCGGGTGCACCTTCTTCGGGGTGGTGGGTCTTTTCCCCAACCTCTTCCCGTCAAGCCTGGACCCGGCTTACAGCCTGACAGCCCACAACGCCTCTTCCAGCGCGCTGACGCTGAAGATCATGCTGTTTGTGGTGCTGCTCTTCGTGCCCCTGGTGCTTGTCTATCAGATATGGGCTTACAGCCTGTTCAAGAACAAAGTCGAAACCGAAGATATGATGTACTGATCGCCACCGGCGATAGCACCAAATAAAAAGGCCGCCCCAAACGGGGTGGCCTTTGCTTTTGAAGAGGATATTATCTTGCCCACCGTAACCACCCGGCGCGCAGTACCAGCGCCCCCAGCGAGGCCAGCATGAAAAAGACAGCCGCCCCCATGTGAAGAAAATTCATACTCATCAACAGGCCCATGGGGAAAAAGACACCAGGCAAATTCTTGAGAGCCATCACCAATCCGGAAAGCAGGGTCAATGCCAGGAGCAGCGCACGAAGCCTACCCATGGCGGTCAGTTGCCGCCTGGCATACCCGCGAAAATAGGTGATGAGGTAGTAAACCCCCATGGCCACCAGGATTGCCCCCGCAATATAGTGCACTTTCACGTTGGCAAGAAAGTCGCCCGACCACGCCAACAAGGGAAGATCACCAATATAGTATCGACCGTAAAGGGGCATGTTGCCGAAGCCGGTAAAGAGGGCCAGCACGACGGCGGCCCGATAGATCCATCTCGATGGGGAGCGTTCATCATGATATCTCATATTCACCTCCCCTTTCCGTCAAGCTTGCGGGCCATGCTGCGGGCCTGCAGAAGCGCGCCGGCAATGCCGGCAACCGGTGCCACGGCCAGGGCAAAGGCCCAATTGTTGGTCGAGGCCATCACGTCGGCCGCCGCAGCCAGGTGGGGTTTACCCGGCCCCTTCTCGATGGATTGGTTGAGGAGTTCGAACGGCACGGGCGACACGTAGATCGTATTGGTACCGCCGTTCTCCTTCTCTCCATAAACAAACCCGCCGATCTCCTTGGCCAGGGCATGTGCCTTCTTCACCATCTCGGTGCGCGATCCGATCTCCTGGACCTCTTCCGGGCAGACCTCGATACAGGCCGGCAGTTCCCCCTCGGCAAGGCGATTGTAGCAGCGGTCGCACTTGTACATCACCCCATTGCCGGCATACTGGGGCAGCAGATCGAGATGCAGTCCCACGCCGGACTGGCGTTCAGGAATGTGCCAGGGGCAGACATTTTTGCACTTGGCGCCGCCCATGCACACCTCGGGATGGATGCGGACAATGCCGTTCGGCTCGATGAAAGCTGCGCCGAACGGGCAGAGTTTAGAGCAGGGCGCATTCTGGCAGTGCATGCAGCGTCGCGGGATATGAATCTCGAAATCTTCTCCGTTGTACTGCCCTTCAGCCGTCTGGATATAGAGCCAGTTATAGGGCGTCAGCCGGTCGCTCACCTCACGCTTCTCCTCCGACGACCAATCGGCGATCTTGACCCGGTCGCGCGGCACCATCTCGGGCATGGCCCCCTTCGGTTCTGGAAACTTCTCCTCATTCACCTCGCGGCACGCTTCGACACACGCCTCACAGGCGATGCACTTGCGAATGTCCAACAAGGTGCAGAGCGCTTCACCTTTATCAGCAGCCGACGCTTTGACAGGCAGACCGGCAGAAGCGACAGCGCCGGCTGTTATCACGCCGGCTTTTAAGAATGACCTCCTCGAAATCGACATGGCATTGCCTTTCTCCGGCAAGAAATTAAAATGGAAACCGAATGGATCCATTGCGTCAATCTATTACAACAGGCCCTTGAACTCCTCTTCGAAAATCACCTCTTTTTCCAAAAGGCGTTCGGAGATGCGTATCATGGCATCTTTATGCTCGTTCAGCATATTGCGCACATGCTGCTCCCGCTGATCGAGAATGGACTTTATCTCTTCATCCAGTCTGGCCGCTGTTGCCTCACTGTACTCGCGTGCACTGCCAAAGGCTTGGTCTGTCTGCAGAAAAACCGGTGAGCGCTGTTTAGGATAGGTTGAAAGTCCCAGCGTCTCCCCCATACCATATTCGGAAACAATCGCACGGGCTATGTCCGTGGCCCGCATGAGGTCGTTGCCCGCACCGGTGGTAACACTGTTGAACATCATCTTCTCTGCTACTCGGCCGCCTAAGAGCACGTCGATTTTGGCCAGCAACTCTTCATGGCTCATCAGATAGCGATCCTCGGTCGGTCTCTGCTGGGTGTATCCGAGGGCGGCCAAGCCTCTCGGGATGATAGATATTTTATGCACCGGCTCCGCGCCTGGTGTCAAGGCCGCGGTCAGCGCGTGCCCCACCTCGTGATACGCAACGATCTTTTTCTCTTTTGGGTTAATCACGCGGTTTTTCTTCTCCAGGCCGCCGATGATGCGATCCACAGCTTCGTCCAGCTCTTCCATGCCCACGGTCTGTCTCTTCTTGCGTACGGCCAGTAAGGCAGCCTCGTTGAGCACGTTGGCCAGGTCCGCCCCTGAAAACCCCGGTGTCTTTTGAGCAATCACCGACAAATCCACATCATCGGCCAACTTGATCCGTTTGGCATGGATCTTCAAAATCGCCTCGCGCCCGTTGATATCAGGGCGATCGATCAGCACCTGGCGATCAAAACGGCCGGACCGCAACAGCGCCGGATCCAGCACTTCGGGTCGGTTGGTCGCCGCCATGATAATGATGCCGTGGCTGGTATCAAATCCATCCATCTCCACCAGCAGCTGGTTGAGGGTCTGCTCACGCTCATCGTGGCCGCCCATCATGCCTGCGCCTCTGGCCTTGCCCAAGGCATCCAACTCATCGATAAAAATGATACACGGCGCCTTCTCGCGGGCCTGGACAAACAGATCACGGACCCTGGCAGCCCCCATCCCCACAAACATCTCCACAAAATCGGACCCGCTTATGGAGAAAAAGGGCACACCCGCCTCACCGGCCACAGCACGGGCAATCAGGGTTTTACCGGTCCCTGGCGGCCCCACCAGCAACACGCCCCTTGGCATCTGGCCACCAATATCCACGTACTCCTGGGGTTGCTGCAAGAAACCGACAATTTCCTGAAGCTCCTCCTTGGCCTCATCAGCCCCGGCAACGTCCTCAAAACGTGTCTCGATATCTTTCTCGCCAATAATTTTGGCCTTATTTTTGCCGAACTGCATCATCCCCGCCTGACCGGCCTGCATCCTGCGCATGAGGAAGTACCACACTCCGAAAAAAAGAAAGACCGGCAAGACCCATGACAACAGGGTTGTGAAGAAAGTGTTTTCCACCTCTCCGGAAAATTTTACATTATGCTCCGTCAGCGCTTCAGATAGATCCGTATCCACACGCACAGTCGTAAAAAGGATCTCATCGCCCTCCTCCTTCCCTTTCATCTTGCCACTGATGCGGTCCTTGGCCACGGCAATCTCGATCACCTTGTCATCCATTACGCCCTGTATGAACTCGCTATAGGGGATTACCGTGGGGCGGAACTGAGAGAATATTAAATTCTGAAGCAATATGATGCCCCACACCGCCAGCAACACATACCAGACATTGAATTTGGTCTTGTTCTGCATCCTTCCCTCGCTGTTGGGTGTCAACACTCCCCGGCGCAATACAATAATCGCCGGCCGCATATCTTTCAATTTTTAATGGTAAGCGATACCCCGTGATAATCAAGTTCAAATTTATCGTCTCGGGTATCGGGAACTGTAAATCTGCAGAACCGATCTGACGCTGGGGACTTTCCTCGATTTCTCTTGATTCCATGGTCGTATAGAGCCATGCGTGCAGCCGTGACAGGAGAGATTCACCGATATCGGCCCCTTACCCGATCACCCGGTACCCAACAGCTTGAATCCGTCCCGGCAGAGGAACAGCCCCAGTACCATAAGGGTCACGCCGAGAAAACGCATGATGCAGATATAAATTCGACCCGACAAAAAAGATGCGGACCGGTCTGTTACTATCGCCAAAGCGATTTTGGCCCCCACCAGGCAGAGATAGAAACTACCGATGAAGACAAAATGTGCCCCCCACCCTTTGGCCATTGCACGGGAGACAATCGGGGCACCGACACTCAGCCAGAAGAGGTAAGGATGAGGACTGAGAAAATTGACAACGATGCCCTTAAACAGTGATTTCGGGCGGGAGTTTCGAATATCGTCGTCTACTTTTTTGGCGAAAAAATTTTTGCAGCCGAGGTAGAAGACAAAAAGACCGCCAGCCAGTGAGAGTAATCCCAAAAGGGTATCGAAAGCGGAGAGTCTGGACAAGAGATAGACAGTCAGAATGATGATGGGTGCATCTGTGATCAGCGGCGCCAGGGCCACTTTGACACCGGATGAGATGCCGTGCCGCAGTGTTTCGGCGATGACAAGCGCAAGGAGCGGACCAGGTGCGAAACCGGCCGAAGCCCCCAGTAGAAGGCCCATGATTAGATCGTGCAGCATGTGAAAAGCCATCTCCTGTCGAGGACTGATGGGAAACGGACGGGGATACGAGGTTGCATTTATTAACCCGGCAATTGATTACCTTAGCAATCGACATTCCGGCGGAGGCCGGAATCCAGACCGTTCCTGGATCCCGGATCAAGTCCGGGATGACAAAGGTTGGCCTATTTAATTGCCGGTTTAATAAAACCGGCTGCGAAGGCGTCTATTTTATCGCAATGGCACCACATGTGGGTGCCTGCCAATCGAGACGGCTGTTTCGCTCCAGATGAGTGTCCATCCGTTTGGTTATCTCTTCCGGCAGGGGTGAAGATCTGCGCTGTTTAAGATCAGCGTGGGTGCCCAGAGACTCCAGGCTGGCAGCCGCCCGGGCAGAGCTCTCATTGATAATGAAATGCATGAAATGGAACCTCTTGGATGACCTGGCCAGCAGTCGGGTACGTACGACAACGCTCTGGCCAGCCCTCACTTCGCTCCAGTAGTTGATGAACTGCCTGAGCGCAAAACCACCGGCATGGTTTGTTTCGAAGTATTTCGAGCTCAACCCCAGATCCTCGAAAAAATGCCACGTGGCCTCATCGAACAAGGTCATGTACCAGCGCACGTTCATGTGCCCCATGGCATCGATGTAATCTTCGGGAATGATCCGACGGTAATAGAGCGGCAACGCGTTCAACTGGTCGAGGGTTACGATGCATTCGTTGCGCCTGTCACGAATAGCGCAATCCATTGATTCGTTCAGATATGCCCCTCTGTCTTGGATGACTTGGTCTTTCATGGCATGATTCCGTTAGATGCAAATAGCATCGACCAATAAAGCGCCGGCTCTCTGCCGGCGCCATTGGTCGATTCAGTAGCGCATCATACAGATCGTGCCCCGATTGTCAAACAGCTGCTTCAACTTTTGAATCGGAACATCTCTGAAAACAGATACAGAATGAAAGGTCATATCTATAAGATCGACAACAGACCTTCACTTAAAACTTTCCACTTTCACTCCCCCCTAAAGCGGGGGATTAGTACATCGGGTTGACAACGTAACCTTCACCGCCGGTTTCACCGATGCCGATAACGCCGGAGGTGTCTCCGTCCTTGTTTTTATTGACATAGCGCACCTTGATCTTGATCGCGTCCGACCCGATGATCTTGCCGGACTTGTCGGTGGCATTCAGGGTGACCAGGTGGATCCCCATACTCAACTTGTGTGTGGTCAGGCTGTATCCGGTTCCGATTCGTCCATCCAGGCTGGAGATCCAAACCAGTTCGGCGCCGTCCAGATCGGCTCCCCGGCTGTCTTTGACGCTGCCGGTAAAATAGACCTTGTCGCCAAAGGTATGGTTGCTGTCGTATACAGGACTCGTGATTCGAACGACCGCTGCACTATCGGCCAGGCAAACGCCTGTCGACAGTGCGAGCAGTCCTAAACATAGTATAATGGTTCTCAATGAAACTTTTGTTTGAATAGCTTTGATCATCTACCGACTCCTTTTCTAATAAGACAAAAATTGGGTTCTATAACATTCGTACGCCATAGGCGCAAATTGCCAAATTCGGGTATTACACCTTGATTTCATTGAAAAAAGGCAGAATTCCAGGTACAGGGCGAGCCCGCCTTTCTCCCCTTTTCATGGGGGATTTTGGCGTCCCTGGATGGATCACGGGGGGTGGACGCACCTATTATTTCGACTCTTTTTGGAAAAACTTGACAAATATCAAACAGAGTGCTCTTATCGGCCTCAATTCGAGGTGAACAATGACAATCGGGACAGAAACAGACGGTCGGTTCGGGGGAAATTGGTGGCGTTTTGCGCTCTGGCGCCGCATGCCCGCCGGTTGACCGGTGTCGATCCCGACAACCAAAATTTCCGGACCGTGGGCATCAACCGCCCACGGTCTTTTTTTTGCTGAAGTGGGGGGGTGCCTTGGCGCCGGAAGGACGAAGGAGGAACACTCATGTTGATCGTAATGGATAGAAAGGCCACAGACGAGCAGGTCCAACAGGTGGTCAACATCATTGAATCGAGAGGCTTCAAGGCGCGACCAATTCCGGGCGGCGACAGGGTCTCCATCGGCATCCTCAACAACCAGGGGCCTGTGGATGCGGGCCTTTTTCTGGGATTGCCCGGCGTCAAAGAGGCCATCCCGGTCACCCGCCCCTACAAACTGGTGAGCCGGGAGATCAAACCAGAAGACACCCTGATCCAGGTGGGCAAGGTCACCATCGGAAACGGCCACCTCACCATCATGGGAGGGCCGTGTGCCATCGAGAGCGAAACCCAGGCGATGACCATTGCCGAGAAGGTTAAGGAGGCCGGGGGACATATTTTCCGCGGTGGCGCCTTCAAACCGCGGACCTCCCCTTACACTTTTCAAGGCATGGGATTGGACGGCCTCAAGATCATGGCCAAGGTGAGAGAGACCTATGATCTGCCCGTGGTGACCGAGGCGATGGACACAGAGACCTTCGACATGGTCGAAGAGTATGCCGACATCGTCCAGATCGGCACACGCAATATGCAGAATTTCAGTTTGCTCAAACGCGCCGGCCGGTGCAAACGCCCGGTGATGCTCAAGCGCGGCATGTCGGCCACTCTGGATGAGTGGCTCATGGCTGCCGAATACGTCATGGCAGGCGGCAACACCAACGTCATCCTGTGCGAACGCGGTGTGCGGACCTTCGTACGCCACAGCCGCAACACCCTCGATCTATCGGTTGTACCGGTCGTTCTCAAAGAGAGTCATCTGCCGATCATCATCGACCCCAGCCATGCAGCTGGCAAGCGTGACCAGGTCATTCCCCTGAGCCGGGCGTCAGTGGCCGTCGGCGCACACGGGTTGATGGTGGAGGTGCACCACGAACCTGAAAACGCCATGAGCGATGGCGCCCAATCGCTCTATCCGGACCAGTTTAAACAGTTATGCGACTATGCCAGGCGTGTTCGCGCCATATTGGAGGAAGCCAAACCAAAGGAAGAGTGATCCATGCACGAAATCTCCATCGAAGGTCAAACCGGCCGTTCACGGATTCTGGTCGGTGAAAGTCTTGAAAACCTGCCCAAATACCTGCCCGATGGGCGCTCGGTCATCGTTACCGATGAGAAGGTGGGCGCATTGTACGGGGATCGGTTCCCAGCCGGCGAGGTGATCACCATCGGGTGTGGAGAGAAACACAAAACCCTGGAGAGCCTTGCGACGATCTACGAGCGGCTCATTGAAACCGAAGCCGACCGCAGCTCGTTCATCGTGGGTATCGGCGGCGGCATTGTCGGCGACGTCACCGGTTTTGCTGCCTCGACTTATATGCGCGGCATCCGCTTCGGATTCGTGCCTACCAGCCTGCTGGCCCAGGTAGACGCCACCGTGGGCGGCAAAAACGGCGTTAATTTCAAGGGTTATAAAAACATGGTAGGCGTCTTCAACCAGCCAGACTTCGTCATCGCCGATATCACCCTGCTCAAGACCCTGCCGCCCGAAGAGGTCGCCTGCGGGCTGGCCGAAATCGTCAAGCACGGCTGTATCGCCGATAAAGCCTACTTCGAATTCATCGAAGCGCACTGCGACGCCATCGCCCGACTGGACCACGACACCATGCTGCACCTGGTGCGCGAGTCGGTGCGCATCAAGGCAGCCGTGGTCAACCAGGATGAACGCGAAGCCGGCGAGCGCCGCAAACTCAACTTTGGACACACCCTGGGCCACGCGTTCGAAAAGACACTGGGCATCTCCCACGGTGAAGCGGTCAGCGCCGGCATGGTCATAGCGGCCGAACTTTCGGTCCGCAAGGGACTGCTGGAGGAGAACACCCTGCACCGCCTCAAGACCCTGCTGGAAAGGCTCAAGCTGCCTGTTACCCTAAGCTACGACCGCCAGGCCGTATTCCAGGCGCTCAAGAAAGACAAGAAGCGCGAAAAGGAACACATGCATTTTGTTTTGCTCGATGCGTTGGGGAAAGCCGTGGTCGAATCCATCCAACTAAATGAGCTTGAGGGGTGGTTGATGGGAAGCAAGCAAGAAAGTTTCGGTACTTAAATGTTATGCCAGCCTTGAAAACAAATCGACAGAATACCACAACTTTCATACTTTCCAACTTTCATACCACTTATTGACACCCTTTCGGAGCGCCGTCTATAGTAAATACAATACCAACCCATTCAAGAGGATCGGCATGGGCTCCCAGACTCCGGTCATCGGCTCCATCCTCTGTATGGTCGATCTCTCCGACGCCACGAAAGCGGTGATCGAATGGTCGGCCCGCTTTGCCCAACTTACAGGCGCGGAACTGCGCCTGCTGCACGCGATCCATCTGCCATCGGATCAACTCCATCCAACCGTCGAATTCGAACGCAGCGGCGATCTTCAGACGCGCAAGGCGGAGAGCGGCGCCGCAATCGAGCAGCTCATGCCACCGCTGGGCATCTCCTGGCGGCTTGAGATCGTCCCCGGAGATCCGGCCGAAGTGGCCACCGAGTATTGCAAAAACCATCCAATCGATCTGATCGTCGCCGGCAGCCTCGGAATTACGCGCCTGAAACGCCTTTTCATGGGCACGGTGGTCGAGCGCATGGCACGCATGGTGGCCTGCCCAATGCTGGTTCTGCGCCCAAATTATCATGCGCCCGACGCCATTCGGCGCATCGGTGTTTGCTGCGACCTATCTCCGATCCACATCCCGTTAATCCGATGGGGCGGCCGTATTGCCCGCGGACTATCTGCCGATCTCGGATTACTGCACGCCATGGCGTCCGCCGTCAATGCGGATATGGTCGAACCCACCACCGCGCCGTACAGTCAAGTGCAGCAACAGCTTCAACACCGAGTTGAAGAGGCCCTTCTGGACATGGCCCGTGAGGCCGCAGGCCCCGGTTTTGCCATGCATCCTCACCTTGCTACCGGTTCGGCCCAGGATGAACTGCTGGACCTGGTGCGAAAAAATAAGATCGATCTCGTTGTCGTCGGGGTCCGCCACCACAGTGCCATCGGTAAACTGATGGTCGGATCGACCACCGAGGTGCTGTTGCGCAAGGCGCCCTGCCATGTTCTCACCGTACCCGCCTCAATGACGGCAAAGGGGATCGTTGCCGGCACCGAAACCGCCTGTATGCTCTCTTTACCCACAGGCGTGGTCTGGGATCAACGCTATCTCGAACACCGCAGCGATGGAGAACATGCCGAGAATTACCACCGCCTGGAGGCCGTTTACACACTTCTGGACCACCTTCAGGAAGAGATCCCTCTTCTCCGCGTCACCCCTCGCGCTGCTACGGAAGAAGAGTTGGGGTGGGTCCACTCGGCGGCCTATGTCCGCCAAATCCAGGCCACTGCAAAACAAGACTACACCCAACTCACACCGGACACCTATGCCTGCGCCGCGTCGTATCCGACGGCTGCACTGGCGGCCGGCGGCATCATGGCCGCCATAGACGCCGTCACCTCCGGAAAAGCGAAAAACGCCTTTGTCCTGGCACGCCCACCCGGCCACCATGCCGAAGCCGGCCGGGCCGGTGGATATTGCCTTTTCAACAATGTGGCCATCGGTGCCCAGTATGCCCGCAACCGGCTCAAGATGGGCAAAGTTCTTATCGTGGATTGGGATCTCCACCACGGCAACGGCATCCAACATCTCTTCGAAAGCGATCCATCCGTGCTCTACTTCTCTTCCCACCAATACCCGCTATTTCCCGGAACCGGTCATCTGCTCGAGGTCGGCCGAGGGCGGGGGGAAGGCTACAACATCAACGTGCCGCTGCGCAAAGGGTTGGGCGATGGAGACATCGCCTATCTCTACAAAAAGCTTCTCGAACCGGTGGCACATGCTTATAAACCGGATCTGGTACTCGTGTCGGCCGGCTTCGACCTCCATAAAAAAGATCCGCTGGGGGGCATGAAACTGAGCCCGCATGGTTTCTCCGCCCTCACCCGAATCCTCATGGAGATCAGCGCCCTCTGCTGCCAGGGGCGCCTGATCCTGGCACTGGAGGGCGGCTACCATCGACAGGCACTGGCCGATTCTGTCAAGGCCGTTCTGGAGGAGCTCTGCGGACAATCCCACTGCAATGTGGAGCGACTGGCATCCAAGGCCAACCGCCGCCGGGTGGGGCCCATCATCCATCGCTGCACGGAGGTGATGAAACAATATTGGCCATGTTTGCGCGAACCGAAGGCGTCTGGTCACGCCCGAAAACAAAATCGAGGTCGACATGAATAAAATCACGATCATGGAAGCTTCCGTACGCAAGTGGAACCGTATCATCGATGGCAAAGGCAGCGATGGCGGGGTGCTCGACTGCCCACCCTGCCGCATTTTCTACATGCTGGTCTGTACCGGCTGCCCCATCGCATCCTATACCGGAAAGAAGTTCTGCAAAGAGACCCCTTACGTCGCGTGGTATCGGCACCAGAACGAAGCCCACGGGTATATGTTCCGAAAAGTCTACTGTGAAGAGTGCCGCAAGTTGGCAATAGAGATGCGCGATTTCATGCAAACCATTGTGGATCATCTTAAAAAGGAAAAACAGGCAGCCGAAAACCAAACCGCTGACGAAAAGATGGCTGAATAAACGGATGCTTTTCATCACCAATATCGCAGCTGTTCTGTTTAGTCTTCTCATCGCCGTGGCGCTGTTCAGCTTTTTCCGTTCTAAAAATGACACAGTTGCCGAAGCCTCAGCCTACGGCTTGATGCTCATGCTAATGGTGTCCAGCGGTATCGCTCAGGTCTTGCTGGTATGCGGGTTGCAACGATTTCTTCTCATAGGACTGCTTCTGCTGGCCATACCCGCCGTTATCACGCTCATACATCTGCGGGAACTGACCGTTCAGCAGCTGAAAATCGCCCGCCATTTTATGAAAGCCCATCCACTCCCTGCCATCGTGTTTGTCTGTGGTGGTCTATGCATGCTCGCTTTCACCGTATGGAACGAGGTGACCAGAGGCCCCATCTCATTCATTGATATCTATTCAGGCCTCGGCCAGAAGAACGGCTCTCTCTTCACGCTGTTGCATACTGGAAATCAAACAGCGGCGATCGGGCTAAACCACACGATATTCATGGCCGACTGGCAGCCGCTCGTGGCAGCCCCCTTGGCCAACTGCTGCGCATATCTGGCCATTGCCTTGGCCACCTATGCTTTGGCGCGTCGTTATGCCTGGCCTCCAACGGCCATCACCGTTACGCTTCTCATCGTCAGCATGCCCAGACTGGTTCATCAAAACCTTGCCACTCAAAGCGAACTCTTGCCGGCAGCAGCGGCTTTGCTTGTACTTCTGGCCTTGTTTCGCACCGTCGAGCGCCCTCAGATAGAAGATGGGGCGATACTGCTCTCTTCTATCAGCTTCTCAGTAACAGACGGTCGACTATGCTACCTTCTTCCTGCAGTACTGACCGCCTTATGCGTACTCGTGCTGGCCCGCCGACACAACCTGCGTCTTTGGATCGACGTGGCCAAGGGCCACTCGATCTATATCATCGTTATCCTGTGTGTCATGCTGGTTTTCAGTCAGGTGATAAACATCTCCTACAATTTACGCCAAGGCCTGCCCTGGATAGGGGCACTCCCCAGAGACGAAGTCGTTTTCAATGCAGGGGGCATTTTGGGTGCCGGCGCCAACATGGTGCGCTATCTTCTCCAAACCATTCATATGCCGGCATTTGTGGACAATGTGTTGCAATGGACTTTCGGGTGGGGGCTTGTTGAGACGATTGAATCCGTTTACCACCAAACGGTTGGCGTGTGGGCAAACAGTAAAGGTGCGGTAGAGGCGT
Source organism: uncultured Desulfatitalea sp. (assembly GCA_963668675.2). Lineage (GTDB taxonomy): Bacteria > Desulfobacterota > Desulfobacteria > Desulfobacterales > Desulfosarcinaceae > Desulfatitalea. Next base: position 970,612 of record CAXXMB010000002.1, read on the forward strand.
TCGAGTTGAACTGGGCACCGGACAATCCCTGGACGTGGTTCGGACCGGTCGGTTTCCTCATGGTTGTGCCTGCTATGCTTCACGCACTGCGGCTGGGGCCCCACCGGCTGAAAACAACGGCGCTGGCCATGCTGACCTATTGGTTGTTGATCGCCTTGATTGTTGCCTGGCGACCAAGCAACGTACGATTGATGACCCCCCTGTTTGTCTGCAGCGGATTTTTTACAGCCTTTCTTCTTCCTCCCTGGCGAATCGGGCACAACGGATGCCGAGTGCTGCAGTGGTTCTGTCTGGTGATGATCGTTTACGCCCTGCTGACCTACCCCGGCCACAGTGCGTTGTGAGGGTTTGTTGAGTTGATTGGGTTTGTTGGGTTTGTTGAGTTGTTTGGGTTGTTGGGTGACGGCGAACCAATCTGAACCCAAGCAACCCAACAAGCTCAACAAACTCTATAACCATTTAAATTTCTATCTTCCCCTGCTTGAGCATCTCTGTGGGCATGAACCATTGGATCCCCAGGCGTTTGGAGATCGCCTCGCAGCGCTCGGCCACTTTGTCCCACCCAATGCCCTTGGCCAGGGCAAACGGACCGAAGGCCGAGCCGCCGCCATTCATCACGGCCTTATCGATTTCGGCCGCACTGTCGGTCACACCATCTTCGAGCAGTTTGGTGCCTTCGTTGACTTGCAGGCAGATGATGTCGGTGACGTCGAAGTCGGGATCGGCCTTGGCGGCATCGATGGTCGGGCGAGCGCCATCTGGCCAGTCGAAGATGCCTTTGCCGCTCTTCTTTCCCAGGTTGCCCTCGTCCACCAGCCGCTGCATCCAGCTGCGCGGCTTGAACTCGGGAGAGAGCGTTTCGGCGAAGTAGGCATTGCCATGCAGGTTGACATCAAGACCGGTAAAATCCATGATTTCGTAAGGCCCCATGGGGGCGCCGATCGATCGGACCTTTGCATCGACCGCCTCCGGATCGACCATCCCCTTTTCATAAAGGTCGGCCATGAAGAGACCAATGGGTGCTCCCAGACGGTTGTAGATGAAACCGGGGGTGTCCTTCTCTACCCGCACAGGAACCATGTTGCCTCTGAAATTCTTCAGGCGCGACACCAGATCGTAACTGGTCTTCATGGTCTCTTCGGAAGTGCCTGCCCCCCGGATAACTTCGACCAGCAGCATCAGCATGACCGGATTGAAGAAGTGGATGCCGAGCACTTTATCGGGCCGGCCGGTGGCGGCGCCCATCTTGGTGATGCTCATGTTGGAGGTGTTGGAGGCCAGAATGGCGTGGGCAGGTGCATGGGCATCCGCCTCCTTGAAGATCTTGATCTTCAGGTCCAGAATTTCGGGTGCGGCTTCGATCATGAAGTCGGTCTCTTTGACCGCATCGCCCAAAACCGTGAATCCTTTGATGGCGCCCATTGCCCGATCCATCTCTTCGGCGGCCATCTTGCCTTTGGAGACCATCTTTTCAAAACTCGCCTTGATCCGCCCGGTGCCCTTGTCCACATATGCCTTTTCGATATCGTAAAGATGGACGTTCAGCCCCGCCAGTGCGCAAATTTCAGCGATGCCGTGCCCCATATCGCCGGCCCCGACGATGGTGATGGTTTTGATCTCTTCTGCATTCATCGTAGAACTCCTTCCTGTTAGATCTTTTCCAATACGACGGCGTTGGCATTGCCGAACCCGCCGCACAGCGTTGCCAGCCCGTACTTCTCATTGGGGAACTCGGTCTTCAGAACATTGTGCAGCGTGACCAGAAGACGGGCGCCCGATTCTCCCAGCGGGTGCCCCAGAGCCAGCGCACCGCCCCACACATTGGTCTTGGCAAACGGGGCGTTCGCATTGTCCAGTTTCAAATCACGGATGCAGGCCAGCGACTGGCTCGAAAACGCCTCGTTAATCTCCACGGCGCCGATGTCCGAAGCGCTCAGGCCATGGCGCTCGAACAGCCTTTTCACCGCGTTGATCGGGCCAATGCCCATGACGGTGGGATCGCATCCGGCCTGAATGCCGCATTTGTATTTATAGCTGTACGACAGGCCCAGCGCATCGGCTTTTTCGCGGCTCATCAGCAGCAGGGCGGCCGCACCACTGGTGAGCGGAGAAGATGTGGCGGCGCTCACTTTGCCGTCCTCTTTAAACGGGGTCTTCATGAGCATCATATTTTCTTTGCTGACGGACTCGCGAATCCACTGGTCGTGTTCGACGAGAAATTCCGTGCCATCCTCCTGTTGGCCTGTCACCGGCACGATCTCACCTTTAAACTTGCCCGCGTCGCGCGCCTCTTTGGCCTTGACGTTGGAGTGGTACGCCATGTTGACCATATCCTCTTTTGAGATATCCCACTGTTCCGCCACCTTCTCAGCGGTATTGCCCATGGGGATGTCGAACGGATTGTAGCGGTTCCAGAGGCGCGGCGGGATATCCATATTCGCGCCCATGGCCACCTTCTCCATGTCTTCCACGCCGGAGGCGATCATGATGTCGGCCTCGCCGGTCATGATGGCCCTTGCAGCGTTCATCGCGGCGGTCATACCAGAAGGGCACTGGTTGCAGACGGTCTGGGAGGGGACATCATCCGGGTAATCGGACGCCAGCCACGCCAGACGACCGATATCGTTCTGCATGCCCGAAGGATTGGCCGTCCCTGTGATGACGCAATCCACATCTTCCGGCTTCACTTTCGGGTTGCGTTCGAACAGCGCCTTGTAGACGCTGGTCATCAACTCATCCGGACGAACATTGCGAAACCACCCCTTTTCATTGTGCGCCCTGCCGTTCGGGGTCCGTACGCCGTCAATGATTACACACTCTTTCATCTGATCTCTCCTGTTTTTTATAAGGTTAAATCAATCTATTCCCCTGTTTTCTTGGACTTGGTTGCCTCCTCCTCTGCTCGCAGCACCTTGCGCAATATTTTGCCGACAGCGGATTTGGGCAGCTCATTTCGGAACTCTACTATTTTGGGTGCCTTATAGGCAGCCAGCTTTTCACGGCAGAAGCCGATGATATCCTTCTCCGTCGCGGTTTCACCCGGTTTGAGCACCACGAAGGCTTTGATCGTCTCCCCGCGATAGTCGTCCTTGATGCCTACTGAAACGGCGTCGGCAACCTTGGGATGCTGATAGAGCACCTCATCGATTTCACGGGGGTAGACATTGTAGCCGCCGGCGATGATCATATCCTTTTTGCGGTCTACGATGGCGAAGTAGTCATCCTCATCCTGAACCGCTATATCGCCGGTATAAAGCCATCCATCCTTGATGTGCGCAGCGGTCTCCTCCGGATTGTCCCAATACTCCTTCATCACGAGCGGGCTGCGGATGATCAGTTCACCAGGCTCGCCTTTGGGCACATCTTCAATCCCATTTTCGATGTCGACGAGCCTGACATCCGTATCGGGCAATGGAATGCCGATGCTTCCCTGCTTGCTCATACCCATCACCGGGTTGGCGATGCCCAGGGAGGTGGTTTCACTCATGCCCCACCCCTCTCCAAAATTGATGCCCATGGACTGGGCCTGGTCGATCAACTCGGTGGGCATGGGGCCGCCTCCGCTGTTGAACAGACCCAGTCTTCTTTCCAATTCCAGCTCCTTGGCTTTCGGGTGGTTCATCACGGCATTGATCATGGTTGGCACGGCCGGGAAAAAAGTGATCTTCTCGAAGTTGCCCAGAATGCCCATAAACTCATCGATTTCAAAACGCGGGACCAGAATCAGGGTGGCACAATTGTAGACCCCCCAATTCAGCACCACGATGGTGCCGTAGACGTGAAAAAATGGCAGCACCGCCATGACGTTGCGCTTTTCAGGAGCGGTCATTTCGTTCACCGCCGACCCCCAAATGGTACACTGCATGGTGGCCGCGACAAGGTTGCCATGGGTCAGGACCGCCCCCTTCGGCAATCCGGTGGTGCCTCCGGTGAACTGAATCAGGGCGGGGTCTTCCGGAAGAATGTCAACCTTGGGGATGCGGGTGCTGGTGTTCTCGTCGATCAGGACCGAAAAGTGGTGCCACCCCTCTTCGAAATCGAGCTCTTCAACGGTGCTCATTGGGAATCCATCGATGTAGTCGGTCGGCCGCGTGACGATCACCCGACCGAAATCCACCTCCCTGCATAGCGGCCGGACATTCGGCAGAACCATATCGAAGGTGAACAGGGTTGAAACGCCGGTGTTGCTGCAGAGGGCCTTCAGCTCCTCAAATGTGTACATGGGGTTCAGATTGACGACAACGGCGCCGAGGGTCAAGGTGGCATAGTAGGCGATGATATACTGAGGGCAGTTGGGCAGATGAATCCCAACCCGATCCCCTTTCCGAACGCCCATGGCGCCCAGGGCATTGGCCATTCGCAGCATCTGCTGCCTGAGCGTCCAGTAGGAGAGCTCCGTGCCGAAGAAGTTGGTCGCCGGCTTATCCGGAAAATTCACCGCAGCCATACCCAAAAAATAGGAGGCCGGAACCCTCGGATAGCGGATGCTGAAGGGAACGTTATAGTCGTAGTGTCTCTGCCACGGTCTGGATTCCATAAAAACCCCCTTTGTTAAAATTCAGCTGTTCGATTCACGCTAAACCATCCCACTGTTTTTTACAATGCGCCAAATCCATCCTCCTCGATATCTATAGCAGCCTGGCAACCGCTCTGGATGGCATTGAATTTTCCCATGGTGATTTCGAGCTCGGTTTGGATAAAAAAATCCGCGGTGCTGATCTGGCCTCGATAGAAGGCAACGTCTCTCTTCTTGGCCTCTCTCTTTAGCTGTTCGGATGCGGTGACAGCCCGCCACAGAAGCATCCAGGCCATGATCACATCACCGGTGGCATGCAAAAAGGGAAGTGAGTGGGCAAAAGCCACCTTGAAATCGGCAGAAGTGGCCAACTTGCCCATGTGCGCGAAGATTTCGACCAAGCGGTTGGCCGCCGACTCGACCTTGTCGGCCAGCGCCGCCAGTTGGCTTTCGGCCTTGGCCTGGGCCACGGTCTTTTGGATTTCACCAATGAAGGCCATGAAGACGGCGCCCCCTTTGGCCCCGATCTTGCGGGCCAGAAAATCCATGGCCTGTATGCCGCTGGTGCCCTCGTAGATCGTCGCGATTTTGCAGTCCCTGGCATACTGCTCCACCGGATAGTCGCGGGTGTAGCCGGCCCCTCCGTAGACCTGGATGGCCTGGACGCATACCTCGTAGCCTTTGGAGGCCAGGTACTCCTTTATGATAGGGGTGAGCAGATTGAACAGATCACCGCCAGTCTCCCGCTCCGTTTCGCTGTCGGCCAATTCGGCCTTGGTCGCACATAAAACCATATATTGAAAAAAGCTTCGCATGCCGCTTACGTATGATTTCATCCAGAGCAGGTTGCGACGCACATCCGGATGCCGGATGATTGGAACCGAGGAGGCAGCCGGGTCTCCAAAATTCTCAAGATCACGTCCCTGCAAACGCTCCCGTGCGTAGTTGACGGCCAACATATAGCTGGCCGAAGCGTAGGCCAACCCCTGCAACCCTGTTCCCATGCGGGCATGGTTGATCATGTTGAACATGATCTTCATACCTTCGCACGGCCTACCCAACAGATAACCGATGCATTGCCCCTTTGCGCCCAGAGCCATGCTGGCAGTGGCACTGCCGTGAATGCCATGCTTCTCTTCCACTCCCGAGCAGACAATATCGTTGCGCTCGCCCAGCGTACCGTCGTCGTTAACGAAGTATTTGGGTACGATAAAAAGAGAGATCCCCTTTGTGCCGGGGGGATCGCCTTCGATACGAGCCAGCACCGGATGGATGATATTCTCTACCAGATCGTGTTCGCCGTTGGTGATAAAAATCTTGTTGCCGGTCAGCGAGTAAGTGCCATCCGGATTTTTAACGGCCGTCGTGGTCAAAGCCCCCACATCGGAACCCGCTTCCGATTCGGTCAACAGCATGGTGCCGCCATATTGGGCCGAGGTCAATTTTTCCACGTATTTGGCCTTGTCCGCTTCGGAACCATATTTATGGATCAGCAGAGCGGTGCCGTTGCCCATTGAGGCATAACAGGACAGCGACCAGTTGGCCGCCATGAAGTATTCGGCCACGCTCATGCCCAAGAAACCGGGAGCGCCCTGGCCGCCCATATCCGGATCGACCGACAGGTTGCCCCAGTCGCCTTCACGCATCAACTCAAAAGGCCGATGGTAGCTCTCCGGCACTTTTACGGTGCCGCTTTCAAAGCGCACGCCAAGCTCATCACCATCTTTCATGGTGGGCAGCAGCTCTTTGAGGGCCAGTGTGCGCGCCTCTGTCAGAATCAGGTCACACGTTTTCCTGTTGAACCCCTTGTAGTATGGGTGGTTGATAACCTCTTCACACTTCATCTGTTCCCAGATGACAAAATCCTGATCTCTGCGGTCGGCCAGTTGCTGTCCCATCTTGTTCCTCTTCTCCTTTCAAAATGCTTAGAATCGCAAATATATCTCAAACCTTCTAATACCTTTTTTGCTTTCAGAGTTGGCCTCAAACCAGAACGGCAAAGGGAAGATAGCGCCGGACGAAATGGTGCCTCGACAGGAACCACGAATCCATCACTGCTGCGCGTCGACATCCACCGTTCGCGACAACTCATTGAGTTTTGTCATCAACAAATTGACACAAAAGTCGATGATCTCTTCCTGGTTCATGTGATTCAGATTCCATCCACGCAATGGTACAAATGCGTTGATGTAGACAATCAAATTGGCCATCATCTCCAACTCCATGGTTACGGAAGGAAGCGACAACCCCTCGCGAAGCTTTTCAGCCACCCACTTGACAAATTCCGATTCAATTCGGAAAACCTCTTTCTGGGTCTTTTTATCAAGGCTTGTCGTCTCCTGGTACAGGAGTTGGATCGCGTTGTTGTCCCTGCCCCATGCATTGGACATCGAGAGGCGCAGCAGGCTCTCAATGTCTTTCATATCAATGGGTTGAGTGTCCGATGAGCCCCAGTCGAGTTTACGGCTCAATATCTGCTTGTAGAGATAGACCAGGATATCCTCTTTACCGCCAAAGTAGTCGTAGAAGCTGCCCTGGTTTACCTTTGCTTTTTGGCATATCGTCCTCATGCTCGTGGCATGGTAACCCTTGGTTCGGAAAAGGTTCGCCGCAGCTTGTGAAATTTGATTACGCCGCTTTTCAACCAAATCGGGGTTTTTGATATTCGTCTTTATCTTGCGCACTCTCTTTCCTTCCGGGGCAGGAAATAATTCTGCATATCCTCAAAAAAGACATACCAAATTCGAAATGAACAAAAATAGTAAATGTTCAAAAATAAATAATATTACAAATCGTTAGATATAAATTCCTGGCAGACGATTGTCAGGATTCGAAATTCATAAAATGCATCGCCTTATCCTGTCAACAAGATATATTTAGCCAGAAGCCCCGTTCGCACCCGAAATACAATTGCCGATCGTTGTAATCGGCTATTTACCCGGCAAGTTATCGAAAACCATCTCGACGACTCAATTTTTTGGCAAGCTTTGCGTCTTTATGAAAGCACCAGCCGAGGTGCGGATAGCCTACATCCTGATCACACCGGATAACCGCTATTCTTTTTGTGAGATGCCTTGCAGAATCACATATTGAAAATTATGGTGGGACCCGGCTTCGAAAATTTGCCGAAGAGCCCCTCAAAACCTTGGGGCCTATTCTGGAATGGCCACAAATAACTTAGGGGGTATCAATCCGCGCATTCCCAGGCTCTGAAGGGTCTGAATCGATGCATCCAACAATTTTTTGCCTTTGGTGACCAGCAAACGCCCCCCATCAAGGTGAACGTCGGCCATCAGGACCATTCCGACCTTAAGATCATCCAAGGCGACCATGTCGGAGGGATCGATGTTCTTCTGGTGATGAACAATGCGAATCAGAGCCCGCACAACTTCGGCGTCGTACCTGCCCTCATCATCTCTGATCAGAAGTCTTTCCGCTGATGCATCGATGATGCTTTCCGGGTCGTCGGAGTAAGAGAGGCGTTTAAAGTCTTCAGTGCCCAAGCGCCTGCGGGCGTGGCTGATGAGCCGTTGCATCTTCCTGGGCCAGGTTGAAATAATGCGGCAGTAATCCGAAGCGGCCAACAATATTCGAGATCCCAATGGAATTTGATCCCCGCTGAGGCCATTGGGGAATCCCTTGCCGCTCATGTATTCATGGTGAAAGAGGACGATTTCACCCGCCTCTGCCAACGACGAAACCCCCTCCAAGGTGATCGAGGCCGTGACGGGATGTTCGCTGTAGAGCCGACACTGCTCCTCGGTCATCAGGCTCAAGTCCTTATTCTGCAACTCTTTCGGCAATCCAAGCAGGCCGATGTCATGGACCATGGCAGCTATCTCGATTTGATCAAGTTGTGACACGTCGAGATTGAAGCTCTTGCCTACCTGACGACTCAATTTAGCCACCTGCATCATGAATCGGCCAAGTTCCGGGTTGGCCGCGCCGGCAAATGAAATCAGGAGCTGGGCTGCGTCCTTGGCGCCCAACGAATTTTCCTGTAGGATTTCAGATGAAATCTTATTGTCTTCGTGCATCTATCGTCTATCCTTTTGAACGACGCTTCTGAATAAAAATGATGAGTGCCTTTCGAGAGTACCCAATCGCGACCTAACTTGATTCATATAAGCGCTGAGCGCCGAGAAGAAATCCATCGTATGTCAGCATTAGCGCTTTGAGTTCATCCCTGGTGAGAAAATAGTCATCAAAGATATCCTCATAGACATGGTAAGCCAAACGATCCACACCTGTGGAAGTCCCTACCAGCATCGCCACCATATCCGCCAGATAGAGGGTTGCTGTTGCAGGATCATTGTGGGCTTCCAGATTGGTCAAATGGTGATTTTCAATCATGTAAGCCATGTGAGAACTAAAATTCCACTCCTTGGCAATGATTCGCACTCTCTTTGTTTCCGATTCCAAATCGGTGTGTGTAAAACTCCATACGGGATCCATTTCGCCCATAATTCAGAAAAAATGATGCTTGCCACCTTGGCATGCCTTGATTCCCCTGGAAACGTCTATTGTCGAATGCCTCCGAACGAGGCCTTCTACTGTGCTCTGTGTAGATATACAATCATTGTGCCAAAGAGAATACCCTTGATAACGCATCGAATATCTGTTTTTTTATTTGTTTTACCCCTCTGATTTGCGATCATTCTGAAATGCTCCCTGTGGGCACTACATCAATTTGAGAGAACAATTATATTCCACCCAACGCCTTTTCAGCTTGATCCAGTTCAATGCTCAAAGTGCCGAAACAGAACTTTTAGAAAAATTCACCAATATATTGAATGGTTATAAAGAAAGGAGCGGGTCTGTACTTGCCCCTTTCAAATTACCAACGAAATAGGAACTTCAGTATCAAAGACAACGACCGATAAAAAACAAAGCCAAATTGGTGCCTGACGACGGGCCATAATGCCGTTTGAATGGTTACGGCAATTTGCGGGTTCAGAATTAAGGATTATAATAGGTTTTATAGTTTACGGACCTCAATAGATGACATAGTTCAGGAGGAGATTCATGGAATTGAAATATGAGTGCACCAACGATTGGTGCCGCCGGAAAAACGAACACCAGCAGAAGGTCGATTTGCCTGCCGAATTGGTGATGGATGAGCAGAATGTTGCCGACATGTATTGCCCCAAGTGCAAACGCAAATTGAAAGAAGTCAAATAAGGACAAAAAAAGGGGGGGCAAGCCTTGGTTTGCCCCCCTTTTTGTCACTATTGCAGAACGAATAGCAGCAGAAACAGGATGGCTGACAGGACGATGCGATACCATCCGAAAATCGAGAAGGTGTGGGAACGCACATAGTTCAGTAACCATTTCACGACTAAAAACGAAACCACCGCGGAAACGATAAACCCCAACAGCACCATTCCCCAATTCTCCGGTGTGGCCTCGACGGAGGTGTCGCTCAGGGCGCGGAAAATTTTCAGCCCACCGGCAGCGAGCATGGTGGGAATTCCCACAAGGAAAGAGAACTCGGTGGCGGCCGGCCGGCTCAGACCGCACAGGAGCATCATCAAGATGGTAGTGCCCGATCGCGAGGTCCCCGGGAATATGGCGGCGATCAATTGCCCGATACCGACCAGAACGACGATATTCCAAGTAATCGAATCGGAAAAGGTTCGGTCGCGCAACCACCATTCGACCAGAAGAAATGCAATACCGCCAAGCAGTAAGGCCCAGGCCACCGGCCCCAATGCTTCCGGCAGCTCGAAGCCGAACTTGTCCAGAAGCAATCCACCAGCTCCGGTAATGCCGAAAGCGACAGCAATTTTTAACGCATAGAGCTGAGTTTCGCGTTTGCGCCACTCAAAAGCAAACTGGTGCAGCCGCTGGGGAAATAGCGGCAGAACGGCAATAACCGCCCCGCTCTGGATTACGATATTGAACAGATCGCTCTGCCGCGGCAGCCACTGCTCGGCGATCAGCAGGTGGGCGGTCGAAGAGATGGGCAGAAACTCGGTGATCCCTTCGATGATTCCAAGGATGACAACGGCAATCCAGATCGGCATTCAACCTCCAAAACTGCTATAAGTCGGACGTCACAGCTCAGATCGTATCTGACGATAGAAGCGGTGAAAGGCGTCGCTCTCTTTTCTGCGCGGGCGCGGCAGTGAAACCTTCATTTCCCGGCGTATGCGCCCCGGATTCTTGTCCATGATCAAAATGCGATCGGCCAGAAAGATCGCCTCGTTGATGTCGTGGGTGACAAAGAGTATTGTATGCCCCAACTCGTCCCACAGGGCAAGGAGCAGTGTCTGCATCTCTTCGCGCGTCTGGGCGTCCAAGGCACCGAATGGCTCGTCCATGAGCAGCAATTGGGGTTTCAGGATCAACACCCTTGCCAGCGCTACGCGCTGTTTCATGCCACCGGAAAGTTGCTTTGGCAAGTAGTTGCGAAAAGGGCCCAACCCCACCATCTCCAGGTAGCGGTCCACTTCCGCCGCCAACGCCTTTCCTGGCATGCGGCCTTTGCGACCGAAGGCGATGTTTTCAGCCACGGTGAGCCAGGGGAAAAGCGCATCCTCCTGAAAAACCACGCAGCGATCGGCACCGGGTTTGACCACCGGCCGCCCCTTGACCAGCACTTTGCCGCTGCTCGGGGCGATGAATCCGGCGATGATTTTGAGCAGGGTGGTCTTGCCGCATCCACTGGGCCCCAGCAGGCAAACCAACTCGCCAGGCAGGACATCGAAATTGAGCCCGCTGAGCACCTCGCAAGCAGCGCCATCCATGGTGAAAAAACGGCCCAGGCTGATGGCCTGCAGCGCAGCCCTTGCCCGTTTGGCGTATGGTTGCGTAACAAGTTTCAATCGCCGGCTCATGGTACTCTCCGTGCGCTTTTGAAGCAGAGTTTCATGCCGGTTTTGAGTGCATCGTCACTCAAACGCCCCATCACCGCAATCGTCACAATGCCCACGATGATCATATCGATGCGCCCCAGCATGCGGGCGTCCATGATGATGGCCCCCAGTCCATCGGGCACACCGGTCAATTCCCCCAGCACCAGATAGGCCCAGGCGATTCCCAGGCCAAGCCTAAGTCCGGTTACGATACTCGGCATGGCCGCCGGCAGCAGGATAGCAAAAATTCCTCGAAAGCGTCCGACGCCCATCATGGCACCGGATTGATAGAGGATCGGATCGATCTGCCTGGCACCGCTGGCGGCATTCAGATAGATGGGGAAAAAAGCCGCCAAGGCGACCAGGAACACCGTGGTGCGCAATCCGATGCCGAACCAGACCAGGCCGAGGGGCAGCCAGCAGATGCCCGGCACGGCACGCACCGAATTGATGGTGGCGCTCATCAGCTTCTGAAACAGGGCGAGACGACCGGACAGTACGCCCATGGGCAGCCCCAACAGCACCGCCAGGCCGAATCCCAAAACGACCCGCAGCAGGCTGGCCTGCAGGTCGTTGAAAAAACGGCCCGCGTAAGGGACGCTGCCAGCCTCGCCCAAGACATAGTGATAGGCCGCATGCAGTACTTTGCCCGGACCGGGCAACAGGTAGGCCGGCACTATCTTCGTGGCGCTGACCAGGATCCAGGTCAGCAGCAAAAGGAGCGGGAAGATCCAGGGCAGCAGGCGATCGAGTCGCGGCATGGATTGGTCCTATCTCTTTTCGGCTTTTACTTTGTTCGTAAACTGCAGATCGAAAAGCTGGCCGTAATCGGGCTGCCGGTCGATCACCTTGAGCGCCTGCATACGCGCCCCCAGAGCCTTGGCTTTGGCGATAAAGGCGTCATCCATCTCCCAGGCCAACTCCATGTTGGGGGCCGCCGCCTTCAGGATGGTTTTACTGGTTCCGAAAGTGGCTGCTTTGTCTATCCACTCGTCCGGATGGCCGTTCAAATAGTCGGTCGCCTCGGCATGGATCTTGACCAGTTGCAGCACCAACTCGGGATTTTTTTCGATGGCTTGGCGAGTGACGAGCATCCCAGCATTGATGGTGCCTATGGTGTCATCATAATAAGGATAGTCGAGGATGCGCCCATATCCTTCATGAACCGCAAGGGTAGGGAAAGGCTCTCCCGATAGAAACGCATCTATGCTGCGCCGGGCCAGTGCCAATCCCATATCGAAAAAATCCACTCGGATCAGATGTGCCTCCTTTTCAGGGTTGATCTGGTTACGCGTTAACGCCTCGCGCAGCAGGATCTCGTGCATGGTGCCAGGGACATAGCCGATCTTTTTTCCTTTCAAGTCGGCGATGGCATGGATGGTGCCGTCTTTTCGGACCACCAGGGCCGAACATTTGTTGCACAGAGCAGCCACGACCACCACAGGTTGACCCTGGACCGCCGAATGGATGGCATGGGCCAGGGTCGTGCCGCACATGTCCAGGCTGCCGGCCAGAAGGGCGGTCTTTTGATCGGCGGGATTGGTGAAGGCAAAGGTTTTCATCTCCATCCGGTCACCGGCAAACTGCTGGTAGAAAAAAGGCTGGATGGTCTGGGCCGTTTTCCAGGTGCCCACCTTAACCTCGGCATCGCCCGAAGCCAGACCAGCCGCCGCCAACCATCCGATCAGCACGCACAGGAGATATCGTTTCATTGTATGGCACTCTCTTTTGCGAAGTTAAAACAGTTGGAGGGCAGCATAGGGTCCAGGCCCATCTCGCGCTGCAGTTCATGACAGCGGGCAAAATTCTGCCCGCGTCCTTTACCCGTATCCGCGTGTCCATCCCGGGGGCTGGATCCCACCTCGGGGAAAAAGAGATTTGCGCCGGCCATCAGGGAGGCGCTGTGGGGTTCGTGGGTGCAGTGGGCCTGTGGGACATCACCCATCACCAGCCTCGATACGGCCACCATCCGGGCCATCTCCAACTCGGTGATCATGCCGTATTCGGACATGGGCGACCCCGGAAAATTGATCCGCCGCATGATGCCGCTGTATGTGGCCCCGTAGGTGCGGGCCAGCAACATGAGATCCACAATCTCTTCGTGGCTGTGCTCCGGTCCCACCGGCTCGACGCAGTTCATCCACTGCAGGCCGACATCCTTAAACACCTGAATGGTTCTGATGCGCTTCTCCGGCTTGAGCGGGGTGTCCCGCCCCTCCCCTAATCGCACGGAGTGGTAGGCCCCCACAAAACCGGCCTTCAGAAGGGCCTCACCCTCCTTGTGGTTGATATCCCGGATATTGGCCACCAGTCGGGTAGAGACGTCGCCACCCAACATACGGCCGATCTCCAGAAACCGCTCGAACGAAAAATTACCGGTGGTCATCAGGTTGATAGCGTCAGCCCCATTCTCCTCGGCCTCTTTCGCCCAGGCCAGGAGCTGCGCGTCATCGAAGGCGATGGACTCCTTGAAGATGCCCGCCTTGATGGTCAACGAACAGAACCGGCAGTTGATCGGACAGGGTGCAACGTTGACACCGATATGGAAATGGTTCTCACCTTTGTTCCCAAACTGCTCCCGGGACATCTCGTTGGCCGTCTGCATCAGGGCATAGGTCTCTCTGCTGTGCAGGGGAAGCGCCATCAACGTCAGTGCCTCCTTGCGCATCAGCCCTTCAAAGGCCGCCCCCTTTTTCAATATGTCACCGATCTGTGGTTGAAGATGCCAGCTCATTCGCCCCCTCTTCCGTTAGTTGGTTTCAGTCGTTTGTCGTGAAGCCCTCGAAACAATTACAGTGCTGCGATGGGAATCAGACAACCAGGAGGTCGGCACCGTCTGTCTGCATGTATGACTGTCTATCAAAATAGCGCCATTTTTTAAACACTATTGAAATTGCCGGTTGCCTTATCGGCTATATCGTCCAATAGTGTTACTGATTCCTGCCCCTTTGCACCATTCACCGGAACAGATCAATCAGGAGGCAATATGAAACCTGCGTCATTTGTCATTGGTGCCGCCGACGGGCGGTTGATAGAGATGCCCGGGCGCATGGGCAATCGGCACGGCCTGATCGCCGGGGCGACCGGCACCGGCAAGACCGTCACCTTGCAGGTGCTGGCCGAAGGTTTCTCACGAATGGGAGTCCCGGTCTGGGCAGCCGACATCAAGGGTGACCTGTCGGGGCTGGCCGCCCCCGGTCAACCGCATCCCAAGATCGACGAACGTCTTGAAGCGATCCCCATGCCCGATTACCGCCAGCAGCCATCGCCGTCCCTCTTCTGGGACATCGACGGGCAAAGCGGTCATCCGGTGCGTGCGACACTTTCGGAGTTGGGCCCCCTGCTGTTGAGCCATCTGCTCGAACTCAACGACACCCAGACCGGCGTCATCTATGCCGCCTTCGACTGGTCCGACGACCAGGGCCTGCTTCTGTTGGATCTTAAGGACCTGCGGTCGCTGATCTCCTGGATGTCCGAACACCGCTCCGACCTTAAAAGTGATTATGGCAATATCTCCTCAGCCAGCGTGGGTGCTATTCAGCGCCGCTTGCTCGTACTGGAGGAGCAGGGCGCCGACCGTTTTTTCAGCGAACCGGCACTGCAACTCAGCGACCTGATGCACACCGACTTCGGCGGACGCGGGGTGGTAAGCCTGTTCGACGCCGGTCGCCTCGTTCATCAGGCCCCGCGGGTCTATAGTGCGTTCCTGCTGTGGCTCTTGGCCGAGCTGTTCGAGCAGTTGCCCGAGGTGGGCGATGCACCGATCCCTAGATTGGTCCTCTTTTTCGATGAGGCCCACCTGCTGTTCGCTAACGCGACCGACGCTTTGCTGAAAAAGATCGAACAGGTGGTGCGCCTGATCCGCTCCAAGGGGGTCGGCGTCTATTTCATCACCCAGAATCCGACAGACCTGCCTGAGACGGTTCTCGGACAGCTGGGGCTTAAAGTTCAGCATGCGCTCAGGGCATTTACACCCAAAGACCAGCGGTCCATTAAGGCCGTCGCCGACGGTTTTCGTCCCAATCCGTTGTTCGATACAGCCCGGACGCTTACCGAACTGGGTACCGGCGAAGCGCTGGTGTCGGTTCTCGATCAGGATGGCCGCCCCACGCCCGTCGAACGAACCCTCGTTGCACCTCCCGAGGGGCAGATCGGCCCCCTGTCCGTAGAATCGCGCCAAACGCTGTTAGGGCGGTCGCCGTTGAAAGGGCGGTACGACCAGGCGGTGGATCGGGAGTCGGCATACGAACTGCTGAAACAGCGTACCGAAGACGCCAGGGCAGCCACAGAGCAGGAAGCCGAACAGAAGCGATATGAAAAGGAGATGGGCCAACAGAAGCAACCCGGGCGTCAGCGACAGTCCATGGGAGAGGCCATGGCCAAAAGCGCTGCCCGGGCCATCGGCAGCCAGATCGGCCGTCAGATTGTTCGGGGTGTGTTGGGCGCTATTTTCGGGCGCTCATCCCGGCGGTAAAACGGGGCCGAGAGCGCACTCCCAAAGCAGGGTATAGGCGCAGGGTAGGGGCGAGAGGACGCTCCGTCAGGGAGCGACCTCACGGCTTTGAATACCGGCAGTCTGAAGGCCGGTGTCGCTGCAGAAGGCTTCGGTGAAGCGCTTCTCGATCTTGTAAGCCTCCATCTCACGGACAAAGTGCATCGTTTGGGCGTCCTCCCATCCGGTCGGCTGGGTACCCCTGACCTTGTTTTGAAAATAGTGGGTCATTTCATGGGCCAGGATCGCCTTTCTGCGGCAAGGTGAGAGAAAACTGCCGACATAGATCACACCGGAATCGACGTCATACAGGCCGATGATCTCATCCAGATAGAGCTTGAGAATCTTGCGGGCGCCCTCCTTACCGTACTCGCTCTCCCAGCTCAGGTAGGCATTCTGATTGTTTTCAATGAAAACCTGTTTGAGTTCGTCGATGTCCACATAACGGATCGAGGGCATCTCGAGCCGCTGCTCGATCTTCATCTGACGGGCAGTCCATCGAAATATCTCCTCGGCCGTCTGGCAGAGCCCCTGCCCGGCCCCAAGAAGAATCACAACCCCTGCCAGCAGGGGGATACATATCAGGAATCTCTTGTACGGCGTCACCGAATCGATCTCCTTTCACTCTCTCTAAAAGGAGTATCGACCCTGTGGCGGATTTCTTTATCGCCGCATCAACATTTCCATATTATGGCAGGCGCTATTTTCCCTTCACCCCCATTTCGCGCAGTTGGATCCAGTCGTGAATCTCCATGATCTCCCTGGAGAGGTGGTAGCGCCCATCGTCGAACACCCCGTAGTCGCCGCCGCCGGCCATGGCCGAAACGAACCGGGTGGTGTTGGCGTAAAAGAGCCAGGTATTGCACCAGCGCCGCTCGATGGCCTCGTCGAACAGGCTGCCGCCATTGGCGGTCCCCTGGGCATATCCCTTCCGCCAGGCGCTTTCCATCAACTGGGTGGCGCTCCTCACCTGTCCATTGGTGGTGGCCAGGGTATTGTCCAGGCGGTCAAAATGGCCGCGCACCCATGAGGTGCCGTGGCAGGCCAAGCAGGTGCGCTGCATGGTCTGCCGTCGCGCCTTGACCTTGTCGGCGCCGATGAGAAATTGGCCGGCCGGGGTGCCGTCCAGGTCGGTGGGCAGCGGCAGACCCGCACCGTTGCGGATCATGGTGGTATCCGGCGACTTGGGCTGGTGATGCGCATAGATCAGGCCAAAGAGACGCCATCCCAAACGATCGCTCATCTGATGGGTGCGCTTGCTGACGACCTCGCCATCGCTGTCCACCACCAGGCTGATATGGCACACGGCACAGGTCGGCGCGGTAAAATCCCTGCCCACCGTCCAGGGAACCTGACTAAAATCGAACTTATGGTACTGACTCGAAAAGAGGTTGCCGTGCTTGCTGGTGGCGTACACCTTGTAGGCCGGCACGTCCGGACCGGAGTGGCACTCCCGGCAGGTTTGAGGTTTGCGCGCCGTTTCGATGGAGAAGTGGTGCCGGGTGTGGCAACTGCTGCAGGCGCCACGGCTACCGTCCAGATTGATGCGGCCAACACCCTGATTGGGCCAGCCTTTGATGATGGGAAACGCCAGCTCCCCCACATCGGTCTCTCGCAGCTCCGTTCCAGCCATGGCCAGCCGGGTCCCGTGGCAGTAGTAACACGCCTCGGCCTGCGTCTTCTCGTCGGCAGCGGCGATGGTCAACCGTCCGGCTTTGAACGCCATCTGCCCGAGAATCGTCCGCTCCAGATCGTTATAGAGCGCGTTGTCGGCCAGGTTGGTATGGGCCATGGCCATGACATTATCTGCATACTGTTTGCGCTCCTCGGCATGACAGGTGGCACAGTCGTCCGGGCTGACGACCATATGGATCTCGTGGCCGTTGTGCTCGAATGTGTCGGCATGGGCATCGCCGCGCAGGGTGTGGCATTCGGCGCACCCCACCGCCGTGTTGCGCAACGCCTCGGGCACGTTTTGGTTCGACACCTTGCGGGCCAGCCCCTCGAGCTGCAGGGCCTCCTGCACCGTCGTTTTGGCGTGGCGGCTCTGTTCCCAATCGGCTACGATACCGGGGTGGTAAATCGAATGGCAATCGATGCACTCCTCGGTGGCCGAACTGAGCTTCACTTGAGTCCCGGTGGCCGGAAAAGCCATGACGGGCCAAATCAGGGCAGACAGGACCAACAAAAAAGCGATACGATACATGGAATTCTCCTGAAGCGGTATTGTTAGGATATCACCTTCTCCTTAACCTCAGAGCACCCATATTTCAAGTGGTTAAGAAACCCCGGCGGAGCAAGCGGGTCTCAATATTGAACGCAGCCGGGGGCCTTCTCGCACCTCAGCCGTCAGCAGTCAACCTTCAGTCTTCAGCCTAACTCGCCTACCTTCCCACCACCCCACATGCCACTCGCGCACCGCCTCCCCCCATCGGTGCAGGTCGATCCGAATAGGTGTCGCCGCCGGCATGGATCATCAGCGAACGCCCTCTCAGATCGGTCAATTTTAGACGCGGCGCCAGAACGGGATGGGTCGCCCGGCCTTTCTCATCCATATAGAGCGCCGGCAGGTCGCCGAGGTGGCCCTGGCCATATGGCCCCGAGTGCACTCCGGTGTCCGCGGGGTCATAATGGCCGCCGGCAGCCAGTCCGGGAACCATCTCGCCATCCCTCTCTCCTGGGCCGCAATTGCCCTCGGTGTGCAGATGGAATCCATGCAAGCCAGGTGTCAGATTACGAAGATCAGGAGTGAAAAGCGTCCCATAGGGTGTTTCAGAGACCTTGATCGTGCCAATAAATTCTCCAAGGCCGTCTGCCGTGAGCTTATGGATTTCAATGGTATTGGGATCCTTGGGGTTGCTGCAGGCCCAAAAGGCTATCACAAGGATGGCAAACAGGATGATGGTTTTTCTCATATTTTAATCCTCCCATACACGGTTCGGGTTTCGGTCATTTGGATCGTCGAGACCAGCAGGCGTTCGTATAGGCCTGCAGAGCTTTATGAACGCTCAACCCGGCAATGGCTTCGGGGTTGGCGTGTAACGATCTGCTTACGATGTCAGCGTAAAGAGCGGGCAAATGCTCCTGCATCAGGGCTTCGGGTATTGACCGGCGCAAATTCCGCATCAACTGCGCAAGCGCCTCGCGGGCCTCGGGAAAGGACCAGTAGTATCGGATGCGATCCCGCAGGCTGTGGTGCCTCAAATCATGCAACTCTTCATCGCTTCCCCGCAAATGCGATTGCCAATGGGCCGGATGGGCCAGCATCAAGCGCTCCATCACCTCGGCCAGGCGGGCCGGCTCGTCAACTCCCGGCAGGGCCGCTTCGATATCTCCCAGGGCATATAGGGTCCGGCGCAGGGCAAACGTCAGACACGGTCCCACCTTCAGCAGCGTAAAATGGTCATCCACCAACTGCCGCAGCGCCTCCGGCGGTTGGTAATCGGTGGCATGCACTTCAAA
This sequence comes from uncultured Desulfatitalea sp., assembly GCA_963668675.2. Classification (GTDB taxonomy): domain Bacteria; phylum Desulfobacterota; class Desulfobacteria; order Desulfobacterales; family Desulfosarcinaceae; genus Desulfatitalea. The sequence goes on from CAXXMB010000002.1 coordinate 989,939, forward strand.
GGTCATGCTGCCGGGAAGCCGATCATACGCAGCAGATAGACGTGCTGCCGGCCCATGCCGATATACGGCCACCTGGCGGTCGCCGAACTCCACGCCAGGCTGCACCACTACCGCCAGAATCCTCAGCCACGCTTCCTGCAGCCCCTTTTTATAAAATGCCCGCTGGAAGGCATCCAGGGTCTGATCCAGCTGGTGTGGATCGGTCGGTATCACAGCCCTGCCCTCTTGCAAATCGCCACCGGGCAGAGGTGTTTCATTACCGATCACATAGAGCGGGCGGTGTTCATCGCACAACTGTTTGGCAGCATCCTCCGCAGCAGCGCACAACTCGGCCGCACGTCGGGCAGCGAGTTCGAGGGGTAGCAGTGGGCCGGGGTCGGAAGCACAACGGGCTCCAGTATCCAGATGGATCTTTACAAAACCGGCGAAAACGCAGCGCCGTACCAACGCTTCGGTAAGGGCCATGGCCTCCTCTGCCCTTGCCCCCTTCCATAAATGGGGCCCCAAATGGTCGGCGCCGATTAACAGCCGCCTGGCCGGCAACCCCTTATGCCGGGCCAGGCGAAGCAGGTCGTCGACAAAGGTTTCGGGCGTCATCCCGGTGTATCCGCCGAATTGATTGACTTGATTGGCAGTCGCCTCCACCAGCAGAAAGCGGTCGGCTGACCGGGCCATCTCCATGGCTGAGACCAGCACCACGGGATGGGCTGAGCAAACTGCGAACATCCCAGGAGAGTGCCCCTGCTCATGCCGCTCTTTCAGTTTAGAAAGCCATTGATTCTCCATGACCGCTTCGGCGCCCCACTGCTTCATTCAGGCTGTATAGAGGAACCATAGTGACCCATTCGTATTTGCGCAACATGAAATGAATTCCTTTCGGCTCGGAACAAATTTGTACCTGAAAAAGGGCAAAAAAGGTAATTTCGCGCCATTAGGAGCATTCTTGGATTTAGGTATTATAATTAAAAACAATACATTTTTCAGGTGGTACACATTATGCTTATTTTTAGGGGTTTAACAATCAGGCCGGGTGGACGACGCACACCCTTCAGGCATCTTACCCAGTACTCGCTTTCAGCGACAGCCGGATCGGCACAGTTCTCATGACGTTGCAGCTTACCGAATGGTTTTTCGCGTCGCCCTATTCCCAACACATCAACTAAATGATGGAGAGTGAAGATGAAAAAGAGGATGATTCCCATACTATTGCTATTGTCGTTGGTCCTTTCCCCCCTTGCCCAGGCGGCAGAAGAGGAGACCAAGCCCCCTCTCCTGGTAAAGGGGCCTGAAAAGGCCGCCCAGGTGAACTATCAAACCATGGAGGAGGGCAAGCTGCTCGTTTCGGTGACCGACGCCGCCGAGGAGCCGGTCATGGGATTGACCATCAATGACTTCTCGATTCTGCAGGGGGTTAAAACCGCCAAGATTGTATCCGTTGAGCCCCTGGCCACCGACAAGGATGTCCCGCTCAACATCGTGCTGGTTATCGACAACTCCTATTCCATGTCCCATCGCAAAGCCATCGAGCCGCTCAGGAAAGCATTGAGGGCGTTTTATGACACCCTGCGCCCCATCGACACCGTGTCGGTGGTCGTCTTCGACGATGACCGCACCGTATCGGTCGACGGGCATGCGCTGCACGTCAAGACGCTTCAGACGGGCCAGTTCGAAGAGCTGCGGAACTTTATCAACAAGAGCATGGACGAAGGCCTGACCGAAGGCACCTATCTGCACGACGCCATGCTGGCCGGCCTCGACATTGCGCGGCGGATGCCGGAGAAGAGCAACAAGTTCCTGGCGGTTTTCACCGACGGAGAGGACATCAACTCAACGGTCGGTGAAAAAGAGATCGGCGCCGCCGTCAAAAAAATTACCAACTTCTCCGCCTATGCCGTGGACTACATGCCCGGCGCCGGCACGAACCCATTTCTGAATGCGTTTTCGACAAGCAACAATGGACGCGTCTGGAAGGCATCGTCGGCCACAGACCTGCTGCCGGTGTTCAAAGCGTTCTCATCCACCCTTCTGCACCGTTATGTTGTGGCCTACCGCTTTCTCGAAGCACCGACCGGCTCGCTCGCGTTTGCCGACCCGCAGCTGACCATCGAGGAGGTCACCACCATCGACAGCGCGCCGCTGCTCAATCACATCTATTTTGAGACCGAACAGAGCGAGCTTTCCGATCGCTACCGCCTGTTTCAGAATCAATCCGAAACGGCTGCATTCAATGAAAAAGAGCTGAGAGGGGCCATGGAGAAGTATCGCCATGTGCTCAACATCATCGGCAGCCGGCTCAAGGCCAACCCGGACGCCACCGTTCGCCTGGTGGGCTGCAACGCCAACATCGGTGCCGAGAAGGGCCGTACCGATCTATCCCGCAGCCGGGCCGAAGCGGTGCGCGCTTATCTGCGCTATGTGTGGGGTATTGGCCCGGAGCGACTCGCCCTTGAAACGCGAAACCTGCCCGAAGCACCAAGCACCAACCGAATCTCGGAAGGCCAGGCCGAGAACCGTCGTGTGGAGATCTATGCAAACAATGATGCAATCCTGGACACGGTGGACAGTGCCTACATCCAAAATGTCAGCAGTCTGAGCGAACTGCGCATCCTGCCCGAAATCAAGGCCGAGGCCGGTATCGAAGATTGGCAGGTCAACCTCTTCTGCGGCGACCGGGAGATCAAAACCATAAAGGGCCAGGGCGACCTGCCCAGCGATTGGACGGTCCCCCTGGAAGCGGCGCTGCTCGAACAGATCTCCACCTGTGAATCGGTGGAAATGCAGGTGCAGGCGACGGACAAGGAGTCCAACGTGTTGCAGTCGCAAGAGGCGGTCACCCTGCCGATCAATTTCGTAAAGCGCACCGAGCAGGTGGCCCAGGTCGAAGGATACCGCGTCTTGGAGCAGTATGCACTCATCCTGTTCGACTATGACAGCGCCGCCATCAAGGCACGCAACCAAACCATCGTCGAACGCATCATCGCCCGTATGGATGAGGTCCCCGATGCCAAGGTCACCATAACGGGCCACACCGACACCATCGGGAAGGAAGCGTACAATCTGGTACTGTCCGACCGCCGCGCCCAGGCCGTGCGTGACCAGATCCTGGCCGCCAAACCGGAGATCGCCGAGCGGCTCGAGGTCAAAGGCATCGGCCCCAATGAACCCCTTTACAACAACGAGTTGCCCGAAGGCCGCTCCCTCAACCGAACGGTGACGGTAACACTCGAATACATGGAGAGATAGATCTCCGTAGCACATCATTATAAAACCCGACGGGGTCACTGCGCCATGCGCGGCGGCCCCGCCCTTTTTCCGCGTCTCAAGATCCGTTTGACACACCACCTTCGCTGCCCTAAGATTCCAGCCACGCCATCCATCTGGACCGGCACAATGCTCGGGCAAGGCACACAAACCGATAGCATAAAGGCCTCGTAGGGGCGGGCTTTATGCCCGCCCGGTGAGACGGTGATAGCACCGCTTCAATGACATGGACTTTAAACGATAGGCGAAGAGAAGCATAAGAAAAGAGGAAGCATGAAATATACCCTAAGCGTCGTCACCACCATAGCGGCCATCATCTGCTTCTCCATCCTTTCCTGCGGCGACAGAGACGACGCCGCAGCCATTCGCAAACTGATCGACCATGCGAAGACACTGGCGGAAGATCACCAGATCGGCGATCTCATGGATTTGACGACCAAAGGATTCAGCGCCTCCCCGGGCCAACATGACGCCCGCAGTGTGCGCGGCATCCTCTTTGTCGCTTTCAAGCACTACGGCACCTTCGACATACGCTACCCCAGGCCTTCTGTAGATGTGGGAAAGGGAGCCACCACGGCCGAGGCGACTATCCACTTCATGATCGTCAGCCAGGACAAGCCCATGCCCGAACTGAAAGATCTCTATGGAGACCCCCAGGCATGGTTGGAGAAGGCCGGAGAGAAGGCCGATCTGTACAGGCTCAAACTCGACCTCATAAAACAGGAGGGTGATTGGCGGGTTCAAATAGCTGACCTGTCGACCCTCAAGGGGATGACCTTTTCATCCAACGCCCATCACATCAGATAAGGATCGGAAGCGATGAACAAATTGGAGCTTGTAGACCTTGTATTATCTGGAGAAGCGGTTGATCGGCCACCGGTGAGTATGTGGTACCACTTTGGAACTCAACACGGCGGCGGGCATCAGTTTGCACGCACCACGCTCGATTTCTTCAACTACTACGACTTTGATTATCTCAAGGTGATGAATGATTACTTCTACCACCCCCCCGAAGGTATCGACGCCATCCGCACGGCCAAAGACCTGGAGAGATTGACACGTTTCGATGTTTCCCAGTCTCTGTGGCAGGAGCAGTTCAAAGCCATCGACATCATTGGCCGGGAATTGAAAGGCAAGGCCCATTTCGTCGACACGGTCTTCGACGCCTGGCAGAGCATCAACCGCAACCTGGCGGCCGAGAACATGAAGCAGTTGATGGCCGAAGCGCCCGACGCCCTGCTGGCGGCCCTTGACCGCGTCAGCGACAATCTGATCGACTACGCCAAGACCGTTATCGGACTCGGCGCCTCAGGGATCTTCCTCTCCATTCCGGCCGGGCCGGAGATCGTCACCCGGGAGGAGTTTCTCACCTTCGTCAAACCCTTCGCCCGCAAGGTGCTCGAAGCAACCCATCCCCTGACCACAATGAACACCTTGCACGTTCACGGCAAGGAACTCTTCTTTGAAGAGACGCTCGACCTGCCAGCTCACGTTTTCAACTGGTGGGACCGCGGTCCAACGGGGCCTTCGTTGCAATGGGTAAAGGAGCGCATCCCAGGCTGCGTCATGGGCGGCATCGACCAGACCATCGTGGCCCGCCGCACCCGCGCCTTTCTCAAAGAGCACGTCCGTGAAGGGATCGAATCAGGCGGCAACCGCCGCTTCTTCCTGGCCAACGGCTGCACCATCGATTCGTGGGTCTATCCGGGCGCCCTGCAGACCATCGTAGAGACAGCCAGATCATAAAACCGCAAACAGAGAAGAAAAATGATGCCCTCCTCATTCATTCCGGTAGACGCCAACTACGAACAGCGCGTCCACGACAGCTTCTATGGACAGCCTTTCATGAAACTGATCGGAGGTGAGCTGGTTTCCGTCAAACCAGGTCATTGCGAAATCCTTCTGAAACACAACCCGGAGTTGACCCAGCAGCATGGTTATTTCCACGCCGGTATCATCGGCACGATGGCCGACAACTCCGGCGGATATGCAGCACTGACATTAACTTCGCCGGGGAAGGAGGTGCTCACTGTGGAGTACAAACTGAACCTTCTGTTACCGGGAAATGGCGAGGAGCTGATTAGCCGTGGCAAAGTCATCAAAGCGGGACGAACGTTGATCGTTTGCCAATCAAACGTATTCAATATTTCAAAGGCAAAAGAGACGTTGGCAGCCACTGCGATCATAACACTGCTGCCGGTGTAACGCTTTTCCCTGAGAATGATTCAGGCCATCAGCACCCGGCAGCCATCGATATCCCCGCCACCTGTTTTGGATGATGAATACGTACCGCTGTAGGCACATTTAAATAAAAAATGGGGATTCATTTGGATTTCAATATATTATAATCACAATCCTTTATCCCGCTTACCAGAAAAAGAAATTCAAAGCCCTAAACTAAAGAGAATCAGTCGTAGCTCGCACGGGTCGCCTCATCACTCATCGTCGGCGCAATCATCGGCTCCCATGCGGCGTCAGCCCATGTCCCCAGATGGGTATGCATATCGAGATATTTTTTCGGTATCGGGTGCGTGCCCACAACGACATCGACCGCATAGCGCTTTTCAAGAAAGGCTTTGAAGGTATCGATATGGGGGCAGGGGGGATAACCCACCACCAGACCGGTGGCCAAATGAATAACTTCTGCGCCATTCTTGACCATCTCTTCGCCCGCATATTCGATGTTGCCGCCGGGACAGCCATCGCAGGTTGTAAACCCGACCAACTCGACATCGATGTCAGCGTATACGCTGAAAGCGCCTTCCCGATTCCTCATCGCGCGGAAGCATTTACCGCCCGCACAGCGGCGATAGCGATCACAGATAACGATTCCGATCTTTGCTTTTGATTTCATTTCAGCTCCTTATTAACGAATGTACAGAGACATACACTGGATACCCCAGTGCCCCTTATTCGATGTAACGATCCACAAAGCTTCATGGGTCGTGTATTTCGTCCCATCGGCCCTGTAACGGCTGTAAACTACTTTGAAATGGGCCTTGGTATCCCAAACCTGAAACGGTTCAGCCAAATCGAGTACGGTGTGATGCCAGTCTTCTCGCTCGATCAGTGCCGCTGTCGGAGACACAAAATCCGAAGCCTTTTGCACCGGTCGAACCGAGCTGTTGATGATCCAGCTGAAAGGGAAATTCAACTTATCGGTCATAGCAGCGGTGTCTTGCCTGTTAAAGGCTTCGATATAAGCCGCTATGGTTTCTCGGGCTTTCTCCTCAGACAATTTAGCCTCCATCAACTCAGGCCCATTTGGATAGAATCCGGAATGAGTCTTTGGTCAGCAACACGTTTCTATATATTCAGTTTTTACCTTCCATAATGCTCAAAGTACAATATCGATTGTCTGCTTTTTATATAAATACAAACGGTTCTCTAAAAAGCTCAAGCACAGCTTATTTCTGGAACCCACTCCCCCCTTTGACAAAAGGGGGGCCGGGGGGACTTTTCCGCTGAACCATTAATGGTTCGATGTCAGTCTATCTTACCTTCATTCCGGCAGCTTGAGCATTTCAGATAACCGTATAAATACATTTTTGAAAAGAACGTAATTCTCACCTGACGTTGTGGAGTAGCGGCGAAACTAAGGGCAAGTGTAAAAAAATTAGCAAAACCGCCAACCTTATCTGAGCTCTTAAACACCTTGAATATTAACGTTTATCCCATGTTTTAAATCGTTTTCTACAGTACTCGTCCAGAGCTGTTGAGTTTTCGAAACAGGGCATGGATGCATCACTAATAGGGTAATCAAATTCGCAATTTTTATCTGAACGTCCCTGCATGGTCAGCTATCATATATGGCACAGCCGCCATTGTCCATATAATGAATGCAAGGATTATAGGAGGACTGCTTATGCGCAACGGCCGATGCCCACGATGGAATTCACGCGCCGTCTACAAGATGACCAATGGTATAATATCCGGAGACAAACACGTCTATGTCCGGGGCCTTGATTTCAGTTCACCCAAGACCGATCGTTTGGCCTACCTTTGCTCGACATGCGGTTATCACGAGTACTATCTTACCGATGAGAATATTTTGCAAAAGGTCACCCAAAAATGGGAGAAAGTATAGTTTATTGACCCTAAAAAAGCGTTTAAAAATTTATGAAATAAACGAAAGCACAAACTTTCAAAAAATGCCATGCCCCACCCGGTCGGTGAAAACCGCTGTGGGGCCACCATGATGGCTCAATCACATCCTGCGTATAGGCCGAAGACGGCACGCCCTATTAACCCGGCAATTAATTACCTTAGCAATCGTCATTCCGGCGCAGGCCGGAATGACAAAGGTTGGCCTATTTAATTGCCGGTTTAATATCTTGAGCCTTCACCTTTCATCTTCTCTCTCCACCAACCGCCCCCCGCTCAGTTTCATAACACGGTCGGCGACGCGGTTCACCTGTTCCATATAGTGGGATACCATGAGGACCGTGCAGGTGGTTTTGAGTCGGTGCAAAAGCTGTTCGATCACCTCGACAGCCTCGGGATCCAAGGAGGCGGTGGGTTCGTCCAGGAGCAGCACTTCGGGTTCGAGCATGAGCGCTCTGGCAATGCACAGGCGCTGTTGCTGGCCGCCGGAAAGGTTGCGGGCATCACTGCTGAGCCGGTCTTTGACTTCATCCCACAAAAAGGCCTGTTGCAATGCATTTTGAACGCGGGACGCCACATGCTGCCGGTCTGTTCGCCCGGCCAGTTTCAGGGGAAAGGCCACATTTTTAAAGATGCTCATGGGCAAGGGGTTGGGGTCCTGGAAGACCAGCCCCACCTTGCGCCTGAGCTGATTGACGGGGTATCCGCCATCATAAATATCGGTGGGGACACCCTTAAAAAATATCTCGACCCGGCCCTGGATACGGCCGCCGGTGCCCTCTTCCCATAGACGGTTAACGGCGGTGAGCAGGGTGGATTTGCCCTGCCCGGACGGCCCCACTATGGCGGTAACGGCATGCTCGGCAAAATCGACACTGATGCCGTCAAGCACTTTGCGGGGGCCGTAGTGGAAGGAGAAATCTGTAAATCGGATTTTTGTCTTGATGTTGTCCATTCATTTTCCTCAAAACCGGCCCACCATCGTTTTTCTCATGACAGCCCTGATCACCATGCTCAGGGCGAACAGTACGGTGCAGAGCACCAGCAGTATGATAGCAGCGCCGTATCCATTGAGAAGTTCCTGCTGATCCATGTATTGGGACGAAATGTAGTAGATATAAAACGGCAATGCTTCGAATTTGGCCAGTAAAGACCTGGGAACGCCTGCCATGGCCACGGCGCCGGTGAGCATGATCACGGCAGTGTCTTCGGCGCAGCGTCCGATGGAGAGGATCACGCCGCTGACAATGCCGTTCAACGCTCCGGGAATCAGTACGCGCAAAATATTCTGCAACCGGGATGCTCCCAGTGCCGGCGCGATGATGCGGATATGGCGCGGCAGACTCTCCAAGGCGGTCTGGGTGCTGCGGATCAGATAGGGCAGGACGAGAAACGAGAGGGAAAGGGCGGCGATCAAAAGCGAAGGATAGATGGCCCGGCTGAGATACTTGTGCAGGAACAGCGACAGGGAGAAGCCGAACAGCCCCACCACGATCGAGGGAATGCCGGCCAAAATCTCGAAAAGCAGGGTTACGATGCCCTTTACCCGCCCCCTGCTGTATTCCGCCAGGTAGATACCGGTTGCCAGCCCCACAGGCAGTGCCATCCCCACGGCAGTGATGACCAAAAGAAGTGTCCCGGCAATCGCAGGCAACAGCCCGTCAAAAACCGGCTGCTGCAGCAAAAGGGCGTCCAGGATTTGGGTTTGGCCGAAGATCAATTGCCGGTTAAGGACCGGCCACCCTTTGTAGAATAGAAAACCGACAATGGACAAGACCGCCCCCACCAAAAACAGGCTGCTGCACCAGCTCCAGGCCACTAGCAGATGTTCCGTCGCCTTTCTCATGGCCTGGCCTCCCGCCGACCGGCAAAGTATCGCATAACGATGACGGCCACCGTGGTCATGCCATACAGGGTGAGGCCGCAGACAAACAGGGAGCGAAACTCCAGACTGTCGAAATCCGCTGCAATGATCAGGGCGATGTGGGCGGTAAGGGTCCGCACCGGGTCCAGAACGGAGTGGGGCGTCGCCACCGCGTTGCCGGCCAGCATGAGGGCGATCATGGTATCACCCACGGCACGGCCGAATCCGAGCACGATACCGGCCAGCATGGTGGGCCAGGCATGGGGTATCATGACATAAAGCAAGCGCTGGATGGGGGTGCCGCCCAGGGCGCTGACCGCCCGGCAATAGGCAACCGGTACGGCGCCCAATCCATCCACGAAGAAGAGAATCATGGTCGGTGCCACCAGAATGGAGAGCATCACCCCGGCCGAAAGGATGCAGAGTCCGGAACCATGCCCGAAGGTCTCCCGCACCAGGGGCACCAGCAAAAATATGCCCACAAAACCGTATATCACCGTCGGAATGCCGGTCATCAACTGCACCAGTTTGTGAACAACGCGCCTTGCACCTTCAGGTGCGGTAATCCGGATGAAAACGGCACATCCCAGGCTTAGCGGAACAGCAATGAGCAAAGCCAGGGTGCTGATGCACAGTGTGCCCACCAGCATGGGTTTGATGCCGTAATGGTGATGCACGGGGGACCATGGGCCGGTAAGGACCTGCCAGAAACGGCCCTGGGCGAAGATAGGGTACCCCAGCGCCGCCATGAAGATAAAAATGATGACTGCAGTGGCGGCGCTGAGCACTGCTGCGGCTCCAAAGAGCCTATGCGCGAGTGCATCCCGGTCCATTTAATTGACCGGGATAAACCCTTTTTGGGCAACCAGTTGCTGTCCCTGGTCGCTGAACAGATAATCGATAAACTTTTTGGTCAGGCCGGTGGGCTCACCTTTGGTATTGCTGTACAGGCCGCGGGCCACAGGATATTTGCCGGATTTGACGGTCTCCAGGTTAGGCACAACGCCGTCCAGGGCCACGGGGGCCACGCTTTTATCAATGTGCCCCACGGACACATAACCGATGCCGTAGGGGTCCTGGGCAATTGCGGTTTTCATGGCGCCGTTGGAAGCCACAAACAGGGCCTTGTCACTAATGTCGCCTTTGGCCAGCGCCTTTTTCCAGAATACTTCGCGGGTTCCGCTGGCGGCATCCCGGGTGTATAAATCGATGGATTTGTCGGGCCCGCCGAGGGCTTTCCAGCTGGTCACCTTGCCGGCATATATCTCCTTGAGCTGGGCAGTGGTCAGGCTTTTCACAGGGTTGTCAGGATGAACCACCACGCCGACGCCGTCAATCGCCCATTTGAACATTTTCAGTGGATACTTTTGCAGCTCTGCATCTTTGGGTTTGCGGCCGGAGTTGCCGATATCCACCAGGCCTTCCCCTACCTGCTTGATGCCCACACCGCTGCCGCCGCCGGCAATACTGATCCGGATATCGCCGTTGGCCTGCATAATGGCTTTGGCGGCCGCCTGCATGACGGGTATGTGGGCGGTGCCGCCCGATATTTTGATGCTGCCGCTTTCACCTTTGAAGGCATCCAGGCTGCCGGCGGATGCCGTCACCGCCAGTCCGCTGACAAGCAGCAACGCGACGCACCAAACCAAAATCACCTGCTTTTTCATCATGATCTCCTTTCATGACCCGGTATGAATAAAATTCTTCCAAACTTTCGCGCCTACCACACTATGCGGATCGATTACCAATTCAAATAATCGATCCGCTTTGGCCGGGACCATTGAAATATTTTATCCTTCGTGCATACCCGGTCAACGTCGTCGCCAAACTGTTCTTCCGCGAAATCAGAAACATCGGAGATGTGTCCGATCGCCGAGACGTCCAGCGTCAATGTAGATCATGTCGCCGCGGTACAGGCCTATGTTTCAATCCGGAAAGTGCTCTATTTTGTTCAGGGAAAAATGGGGATAGGGGAAAATGGGAACACCCGCAATTCAAGCCTACCCTCTAATGCCATACGAACTCTCTTATATTCTGTTCCGCCACAGCTACCGGCTCCCCCCTTTTTCAAAGGGGGGTTGGGGGGGGATTTGATTGACCCTCAACATACTGAAATCCCCCTGAATCCCCCTTTGAAAAAGGGGGACTTTACCATTGCACCGCAGTGATTTCATTAAGGAATCAAATGCTTTGCATTGGCCAATTGCAACTACATTCCGGGCACTTAAGCTTTGTAGGAACCGGATTATTTAAAACTATTACTTTAATAGTGTGGTTTCTGAGCCGCAGCATTTTTTGCCATCGAAAAATTCACAAACCAAACATGCCAGGGGGACAGGCTTGGGCATCGCACCCGGTTTAACCGACAAATACGGGTCCAGAATTCCCCGGGCCCGGACCAGCCGTTCTCTATCAACCGCCACTGTTTTCCCGGCCTTGATCAGTGCTGCGACAACCGCCTCAGTGGCGACATTCCCCGTGGCACCTGGTGCAAAGGGGCACCCGCCCAGTCCGCCCACACTGGCATCGACCCGCTGTATACCGTAAGAGACCGCTCGAAGGACATTGGCGACGCCTCTGCCGTAGGTATCGTGAAAATGGACCGCGATATGCTCTGGCGGGACCTTTGGCAACAGCACATCCATCAGAGTTGACACTTCATCCGGTGTCGCTTTTCCGATGGTATCTGAAATAGACACCTCATCAATCCCCATATCGATCAAACGCTGTGCCAGTTTCACAACAGCGCCGGGAGCCATTTTACCCTCAAACGCGCACCAGAAGGCTGTGGAGAGATATCCCCGGACGGGCAGGCCCAGTTCCCTGGCCCGGCGAACCACCGGTCGGAAGCGCCCCAGGGAACCGTCGACGGTGGTATTGATGTTTTTTTGGTTGAAGGTTTCACTGACTGCCGTGAATACAGAGATTTTATCTGCACCAGCATCCACCGCCCGGTCAAGCCCTTTTGAATTGGGTACAAGTGCCGAGTAGATCACACCTTTTTTTCGTTGGATATTCTCAAAAACAGTCGCGGCATCCTTGAGCTGGGGAATCATCTTTGAAGAGACAAAAGCGCTGACTTCAATTTCGCTTACACCTGATTCAGACAATGCATCCACAAAGGCGACCTTGGCATCTGACGGTACTATTTCAGTTTCGTTTTGCAGCCCGTCCCTGGGGCCGACTTCGACAATTTTTATCATTGGCAGTCACCAGAGCATTTTAGCATTCCAAATTCTTATATTAGATGTAACCCTGTGTTGAAAACAAAACCAGAAAGAAATCCGAATAATAGAACTGTGTTATTATTTAACGCGTCATAGCAGATCATTATGTCATTGTTTTTATGTGAATTGGCAGCTTGATTATGGTCTATCTCCCATGATAGTGCGTTTCCAAAACAATTATCCAATGCGGTCTGCGAAGGGAATGGGAAAGTCGCAAGGATTTTCCGGTGATGATCAATTCTAACGTTTGTTTACCCCTTCAGCATAACGACAGTTAGGGAAATTCGAACACCCCAAGTATTTTCGGCCTGCGTATCTGCCTTTCGTAGCAACCTTCTCTACCAGTCCTGCGCCGCATCGGGGGCATGCGACTTCTATTTCAAGTTCAATGGTTGGGGTGTTTTCACTGGACTCGATCCTTGTGTTTACGATTTTTATTCCATTTTCAACCCCATTATTATCTTTGATGTGCTGGCCCTGAATGCTTTCTTTCTCGATAATCCCGCAGTGCTCCAAGAGGCGTGTGATTTCGGAGATGGAATAGTTCGCCCTGGGCTTCACTCTGAGCAGAGGTATCCTTGAGACTTTGAGAACCTTATCAACAAAGTGATCTCTCCGGACGCCTTGGGGGGTGTTATGGGTTCGGTCATCCAGCTCGACGGCCCCCCTTATGGACATATCATTTGCACGGCAAATTAAAAACTCTACATAATTGGTGGAGGCGAAGTTAAGTGCCCGGCGCTCGGCGTATCGTGACAACCCTTTTTTTACTTCAACGACATCACACAGTCTGATTTTGCTGAAAACACGATAGTCACTGCCCAGGCTCTTTTCAATAACGCCCAACAAAGATCTTTCGGATGGTGAAAGTAATGTGTGGATCTTCTGATAGGAGAACTCATCATCTGCTTGAAGTGATGATTTTTTAATCAAATAAAAAGCAACCCCCAGAACTAAAAAAATGATCAAGGCAGTAATCAGATACAACATTCAACGAACCTCCAAATTTATGATCCACAATCGGGATAGGAAGAGACCTCACGGTCCCTCTCACCCACACCACCGGGCATACGGATCGCGTACCACGGCGGTTCGGTTGATTAAGTCGGTTTTGATAACGAGCTGGGAACCCTAAATTTGCCAAATAGCGTGCAGTCAATTCAAAGGCCAAAGCCGGACTGCGGCTGAGCCTCCAGAGACCACGGGCTGATTTGCAGGTGTTCCAGGCAAGGTCTCGACTTACGCCGAGGCTCCGAAGTTGCCTGTATCCCGATCGAAGAAGGGTCAATCGAAAAAGGGATCAAGTCTGCTCCTGACTCATTTCGAGGTCCACAAAATTTACCTTGATTAGTCACGCAAACAAAATACCTCTGAAAGCAGCTAATCATCAGCTTTTTTGCTTAATGCGTCAAGGGTAGACTTGACCCCATTAGACTGCTGGGGAGCAACCTGCCGAGGGATAGCCGGATGCAGGTGGCATTGAATAATGCCCCGGGAGGAAACGGCTTGAATAAATCGGCTGTTTCCTCCATCCCAAACATCATTCAAGCCTTCCTGCCCAAGCCTTAAAAAAACCCAATACAATAGACGCGCGTAGCGCATCCAACAAAATTCAACTGCCTGGGATCAGCAAGGAAAAAGATCCGCCAGACAAGCAAAAATGTTCTCCAGTATAGATATGGGATGATTGGTCTGCGAATGACCCCATGGTCGGGAAAGTGCTACCCTATTTTTCTTTAAAACTGGGCCATATTTAATGATGTGCACACCCATAATCGAAAGCTTAACTGCACCCGACTTTTTACGAGGCCATCATATATGGGGTGCCTAAAATTTTCTGGACTGAGGGCGAATGCAATTAAACACATCTGAAAGGATTGAATGTACCCAAAGATGGGGTCGTTCTCGGTGCTGGAATATTTGAATAAAATGAGTCCAGGAGACCTGGGTTGATTCCTGCACTAGTCCCTATAGGACGGTGGCGCCACGAACCCGCCGACAAGCCTGGACATACTCTTTGCAAAAGCGATGGTTTTTCGATCCGCTAATTTTGGGCCGATGATCTGAATACCCACCGGCAGGCCTGAATCGCTCAATCCAACCGGAGCTACAGTAGCTGGCAAGCCTGACACCACTGCCATCATTGCCCAGGTAAGATGTTCCATGTATCGATGATCTTTTCCGTTTACAACCAATGTGCGCTCGAACATCGGCTGTGTCTGGATATGCGAAAAAGCCACGGTTGGTGTTACCGGAGCCAGCAGTACATCATAGCTTTCAAAAAATGCCTCCCACCTGGCCTGCATTTTTTTCTGTCTGGTGACGAGCGCCTCAGGCAGAGGCAGGTTATTCCTTTTAACAAAGATACTCAGCCATAATTGACGGCTTTCCTCCAGACTTATGTTAGGAGGCGCTGTTTCATCTACCTGGACACCTGCTTTGCGCAGCTTATTTACTGCCTTGAGAAGAACCGACATGACTTCTGCATCGATTTCAGCTCCGGAATAGGGGTCGGTAAACCAAGCTGCGACGCGATAATCCTGCAACGGCTTTTTGGGCGGGGATAACAGTTCCGGGCGGCTGCCATCCTTATCTGACTTGCCCGGAGTCGTTAATATTTCCATGGCCAGTTCCAAATCTTCGGCACTCCGGGCCATGGGCCCGGTAACAGAAAGCGGCATCTCCGACATTTTGTAGGGAGCAACCTTTCCGGGGAGAGCAAGGATATCTTCATATTTCGGTACGATCCCAATAAGTCCGGATCTCGGTACGATTCCAAAAGTTGGTTTGTGCCCGTAAACCCCTGTGTAATGAGCCGGATTCCGGAGTGAGCCTCCTATATCGCTGCCCAGCTCAAGGGGAGTGAAACCCATGGCCAGCGCCGCTGCCGAACCGCCTGATGAACCGCCAGGCGTTCTGGTTACATCCCATGGATTATTGGTGGTGCCATAGACGTTATTGAAGGTTTGAAAATCCACTGCATGAAATGGCACATTCGTTTTGCCGAACACGATTGCGCCCGCATCTATGAGGCGTTGAACAGCCGTCGCATTACGCTTAGGCATGTAGTTTTTAAATTTGGGGTCTCCTGCGGTTGCGGGCATGCCGACCACTTCGAACATTTCTTTTACCGTGATGGGCAGGCCATGAAGAGGTCCCCATATCTGACCCCGTGCGATCGCTTTGTCAGCCTGGGCCGCCTTTGCCCTGGCTGCGTCCACATCCATGGCCACCACTGCATTGACGGCACCGTTATAGAGCTCTATGCGCCTAAGGTATAGGTTTAGCAGTTCACTGGAGGTTATCTCGCCTTGCTGAAGGGCAATTGTCAATTCGCAGGCAGTTTTGTAGTAAGCAGGATGGACGTTACGGGGGGGGGGCTGGTCATGAAATTCCCGCAGCTGAGGAGAGCGCTAATGAGAATGATGGTTGAACAGAGTTGGAGAATTTGCTTGAAAGGTCTCATGAACTGCCCTCCTTTTTCAATAGTTCAAATTCTGCAGACTTTCTTAATTGTTACCCCATAGCTTCATCCATTCATCACTTTTAGCCGCACCTAACAGTAAAAGATTTTTGCGTTAACCATAATTTATAACAAACTCAACTATGCAACCGGGGAAGCAGGGGACGGGGGACTTTGGGGTATTTCTCGTTGGCCTTTTTCATAGCCTTTCTTATATCTTTTCCCTTTCGAAGCCATCGTAAGATTTTATTATCATATCGGATTTCATCTTTGGTATGATCACCGAATATTTCATCAGCTCTGTTCAGATATTGTTCAAAAAAGACCATCAGATCTTCTTTCATCGATTAATGCTGCGAACGATTGTTTCACCAGGCGCAACGATCTATCAGCGATCCGGTGCAAACAGAGGTTGGCCGAGCTGCTTTATATATCGAGCGCAAAACGGATGGCCCGTCCAACATCAATCATTTTAGCTGGCGGTAAGGATGTAATCAGAGCCCCAATTTTTCCTCTTGAAACAGTTTGCAAATGGTCACAATTAATGGCGCAATCCCGTGGCATGCCATCGGGTTTGGAAAGAAACACCTCGGATGGTATTTCACGGACTGTGCTTGTAATTGGGGCAACCGTTACTTGACCAAGATAATCTAAAATAGAGTCTCGGGTCAGGATGAGAACTGGTCTCTTTTTGTCTGGATGCGCAAATTTGAACCACCGTATTTCACCATGTTTCATTCATCACCCCAATCCTGTTCTGCCTCCCAAACTGAAAACTCATCACCAAGAATTGGTTTTCGATCATAACCTTCTCTGTGCTTGCGTTCCAATTGCTCAAGATTGTAATTGGCCAATGCCTCTCGAAGGGCCTTTCTCGTGAAAGCTGAACGGCTTGTATTGAGCAGTTTTGAAACATGGTCGACGGATTTGACAAGATCGTCGTCAAGTGTCATTTGAATTGTTCGCATATCACACCCCCATTATGTGGATTATAATAGCTATGCTAATCCACATAATGGTAAGTGTCAAGCTCGTTTTGGGCCAACGACCAAGCTCACCGGCGGCAATGGAGCGCAAAGGAATTGCCGTCCGGTGCATCGCCTTGTTCGCCAATGCTTATGTGTGCCCGTCACTTTTTCATCAAATACTTGGCCACAGCTTGATAGGCTGGCAACGAGGTTGGGTCAATCTGCGCGTTCTCAGACGTGGGAAAAGACGCGAACCGCACGATGACCATCTCGGCGGTCGGGTCTATATAGATGGTTTGCCCATGAACGCCACGTGCAGCAAAAGCGCCATGCTTATTATGGAAAGCCCACCACATACTACGGTAACTCCCGCCTTTAAGCGTTTTGTAACCAGCCTTAGCAAATGCTTTCTTATCGCCACCGGCCCGGATGTTCTCCATAACTTCATTCGGGAACAAGCGTTGCTCATTGATCTTGCCGCCGTTAAGCATTAAAAGCCCAATACGCCCCAAGTCTCGCAGACCGGCACTGAATCCGCCGCCTGCGAACGGGGTACCCTTGCTATCGACTGTCATGTATGCATCCTGCTCCGCGCCCATCCTACTCCAGATACGCTCCGACAGAAGGTGCGCAAGATCCTTGCCTGTGACCCGCGATATAATCCAACCAAGTGCGTCCGTGTTGATTGTCCTGTAGCCGAAGGCCTCACCTGCTTGACGGTTTGTAGATACTCAAAATAGCCGTTTGGGCCTTCATAGCCCTTTGGTTTCGGTAATCAGTTCCCGAATATGGCATACCGTCCATCGCAACTTTGGGAAGCTGAAGAAGTCGGATTCCGGCTGCATGATCAGCTTCTCGGCTGGTGGAGGGAACCCCGTCATCCAACCAAGTGCTGCGGGGTCAGACTCTTCTGCGCTTAGTGGGTTGCCGGTTTGCGCAGAGACACCGCCTGATATAGCCCATAGGGCAACCCCTCCAATGAGTCCCATCAAAGACTTCCGATTTATAAGTAACATACTCTTTCTATCTTGTTTTCCGTGGGTGAACAAACGTTTACCCGCCCTATTTGCACCAGTAGTATCTGTTCTGAAATTATCTGCAAACTATCGCCCATATCGTCTTATGTCAATGTAATAATTCAGTATTATTCACTATCGCATTAATTGGGAGATAAATAAAAAGATCAGGTTGTGCCCATGAACCGACCATTATTGATCCGATGCCGCAACATAGTACTGACAATATCGGAAAACCGCGTCAACTCCACCATGTCCGCAATGTTAGTCGAAGAATTCAATAATTTCTGCAATTAGAAAGAATAGTAAATATTAATGCAGACAATTCCTTTATCTGATATAATTCGATGTAGTCGATTTATCGATTGGGCGAATCAGGGTTAAGGAGGTGCTATGAAAGTACCGAAAATAGAGACCCGGTTGCCAGGGCCCAATGCCAAAAAATTCATTCGCCGCGACAAAGCTCACGTATCTCCCTCCTACACACGCTATTACCCACTGGTAGTTGAAACGGCGCAAGGTCTATGGGTCACGGATATCGATGGAAACGTCTTTCTCGACTTTACCGCCGGCATCGCCGTCTGTGCGACCGGCCATTGCCACCCTCGGGTGGTCGAAGCGATTCACCGGCAGGCGGATCGATTGCTTCACATGTCGGGAACCGATTTCTACTATACGCTTCAGATCGAGCTGGCCGAAAAGCTGGCCAAACTGGCCCCCGGCCGCTTCTCCAAAAAAGTCTACTTCGGTAATTCCGGTGCCGAAGCGGTGGAAGCCGCCTTTAAACTGGCGCGCTGGCACACCAAACGGGAGCTGAACATCGCTTTTTACGGCGCCTTTCACGGACGAACCATGGGCGCCCTGTCGTTGACGGCGAGCAAAACGATCCAGAAGAGAAACTATCATCCGTTCGTCCCCGGCATCACCCATATTCCCTACCCATACTGTTATCGGTGCCCCTACCAGTTGACCCACCCATCGTGCGATCTCTATTGCGTCAGATGGATCGAGGAGACGCTGTTCCGCACCTCATTGCCGCCGGAAGAAGTTGCCGCCATCATCCTGGAGCCGATTCAGGGCGAAGGGGGCTATATTGTCCCGCCAAAAGATTTTCATAAGCGGCTTTACCGGATCGCTCAAAAGTACGAGATCCTGTATGTTGTCGATGAGGTTCAAAGCGGCATGGGAAGAACCGGCAAGCTATTTGCCATGAACCATTTTGGGGTGGCCCCGGACATTATGGCCCTTGCCAAGGGAATCGCCTCCGGCATGCCCCTTGGCGCCATGGTGGCCCGAGCTGGCATTATGGACTGGGAAGCCGGTTCGCATGCGTCCACATTCGGGGGAAATCCGGTCTCCTGCGCCGCTGCGCTGGCCACCATTTCTCTTCTGGAGGAGGGGCTTGTTGAAAATGCTGCCGTTCAGGGCTCCCGTCTCATCGCCGGTCTGCGAAAGCTTCAAAAAGAGCATGAGGGGATGGGCGATGTTCGCGGAAAGGGCTTGATGGTGGCCGTCGAGATGGTGAAGGACCGGGAGACCAAGGAGCCGGACCCGCAGACACGGGATGCCATCATACAGAGTGCGTTTCAAAAGGGGATGCTTCTGTTGGGTTGCGGCCACAACAGCATTCGGTTCAGCCCCGCCCTTACCGTTTCCACAGAAGAGATCGACTTGTGTCTGACGATCTTCGAAGAAGCATTGAATGGCAGATAAGAGATCATATCGCCCGGGATTATCGTGCGTATGAGGACGCAATGTCGCTAACTGAGGATTTCTTCGTTAATGCTTCGGGCGGGGATAAACCCCGCGCCTACACGACTGAGGTATGACAACAATAGGTATTTACGATGAATTTTTCGCAGGGCGGGCTTTATGCCCTACCACGGCGGCCGCTTAGGTTAATGACACTGTATTAGGACTTATAGCTATGGAGAAAGTCATGGCACACTCTATCATTCAATCATTGGGCTTGGAGGACGTTCAGCAAGGGGCGGGCACCGGCACCATGCTCAACTGCCGGGGGACGCTGCTCAAGAGCATATCACCGATCGATGGCGAGTGTATCGGCACGATTCGCTGCGCCACTCAAGACACCTATGACCGAACTGTTGCCGCTGCGGCCGAGGCCTTTAAAACGTGGCGGATGGTACCGGCTCCCAAACGGGGAGATATTGTCCGCCAAATCGGTATTGCCGTGCGGGAGAAAAAAAGCGAATTGGGCGCGCTCGCCAGTCTTGAAGTCGGGAAAATCCGTGCGGAGGGCGAAGGTGAGGTTCAGGAGATGATCGACATTGCCGATTTCGCCGTCGGGCAGTCGCGAATGCTCTATGGTCTTACGATGCACAGCGAGCGGCCTTCCCACCGCATGTATGAGCAGTGGCACCCATTGGGTCCGGTGGGCGTCATTACCGCCTTTAACTTCCCGGTGGCGGTGTGGTCATGGAATGCCATGATTGGCCTCATCTGCGGCGACACGATCATTTGGAAACCCTCTTTCAAAGCACCTCTCACGGCGCTTGCCATCATGAAAATCGCCTGGCGCGTGTTAAAAGAGAACAGCATGCCGGACGGTGTGTTGAATATCGTCATCGGCAGTCGAAATCGCGTCGGGAGCCGGTTGGTGGCCGACCGGCGGGTGCCGCTTATCTCCGCCACAGGCAGCGTGGCCATGGGCAGAGCGGTCGCCCAAAAGGTCGGCGCCCGGCTCGGGAAAACGATATTGGAGTTGGGCGGCAACAATGCGGTTATCGTAGCGCCCTCTGCGGATTTGAAAACCGCCGTTCAGGCGATTGTGTTCGGTGCGGTGGGCACCGCCGGCCAGCGGTGCACCACAACGCGAAGAGTCATTGCACACCAAAGCATCTACGCCTCGCTCAAAAAGGCGCTGGTCAAGGCTTACAAACAGGTCTCCATCGGAGATCCATTGGCGGAAGGCATTCTCATGGGACCGCTCATCGACAGAAAGGCGGTCGACAACATGCAGGCCGCATTGAAAGAAGCGGTTAGGCAGGGCGGCAAAATTCTCCATGGCGGAAAGATTCTCTCCGGTGGTCTTTACGATACGGGAACCTATGTCACTCCCTGCATCTGCGAAATTGCACCCGACCGCCCGATTGTTCGGCAAGAGACGTTTGCACCGATACTGTATCTATCCAAATATCGAAAAATCGAAGAGGCTGTCTTCTATCAAAACGATGTTCCCCAGGGTCTCTCGTCTTCTCTGTTCACCACCGACATGAAAGAGTCCGAGCTGTTTCTCAGCCACCAAGGAAGCGATTGCGGCCTTGCCAACGTCAATATGGGGACCTCTGGCGCTGAGATCGGCGGCGCGTTCGGGGGTGAAAAGGATACCGGCGGAGGGCGGGAGTCCGGTTCCGACGTCTGGAAGGCCTACATGCGGCGTCAGACCAACACCATCAACTGGTCTGATGAACTGCCCCTCGCACAGGGGATACGGTTTGATATAGAATGATTCGGTTCCTTATTCGAATTTCCACTCTTATTTTCAATGTTGTATTGGATTCGAAAAAAATGATTTACCCCGCATCCTGTGACCAGTAAGATACGGAAAAAAATTATTTGGACAGCCAATGATGCTGCTCTGAACACTGGTCTGCCATCAGGAGCGCCGCCATCACACATCAATCCCCGATAAGCAACCGTTCCGCCCTCCGCCTCCAGCTCAGCGTCTTCGCCCTCGTCTCAGCGGCCTTTACCAACATCTACATCACCCAACCGGTACTGCCGGTGCTGCAGTCCGAATTCGGCACCGATATGGTGACGGCCTCGTTGAGCGTCTCGGCGGTCATCCTGGGCATTGCGTTGCTCAACCTGCCGTTCGGTTTTCTGGCCGACCGTCTGCCCATCCGGCCGATCATCCTGGCCGGCGGCCTGGCCGTGGCCGCAGGGGGGCTGGTCTGCGCCGTCACCCACCAGTTCTGGCTGCTCATCGCCGCACGCTTCATCCAGGGATGCTTCATCCCGGCACTGACCACCTGCCTGGCCGCCTATCTGGCCAAAACCCTGCCGGCCGAGCGGCTCAATGTGGTCATGGGCTCCTATGTGTCGGCCACCGTTCTCGGAGGGCTGGGGAGCCGACTGCTCGGCGGCCTGATCCATCCGCCGCTGCACTGGCGCTACGCCTTTGTCTCGGCAGCCGCACTCACCCTCTTCGCGGTCTGGAGCGCTTTGAAGGGGCTGCCCGACATCGACCGCGATCAATCGGCTCAAACGTCCCGGCAGCGCCTCAGCTATTGGTCGCTCCTGAAGCGTTGGGAGCTGCTGCGCATCTATCTGTGCGCCGCCGGTGCTTTTGCGGTCTTCTCCTCTCTCTTCAACTACCTGCCCTTCCGGCTGGCCGCCCCCCCTTTCGGTTTATCCACCGAAGCAACCACCCTGCTCTACCTGGTCTATATCATGGGCATCTTCATGGGTCCCATAGCCGGCCAAATGAGCAATCGCTTCGGCGGCGGCACGACACTGGTCGGCGGCGCCCTCATCTTCGGCGCCTCGATTTTGATCGTCAGAGGAGACACCATTGCCGCCGTGATCTTGGGGCTGATCGGAATTTGCACCGGATTTTTTGCCATTCACGCCGCCGCCGTAGGCGCACTGAATCGAAAGCTGACCGAAGGCCAAGGCCAGGCCAACGCCCTCTATGTCCTCTTTTACTACGTGGGCGGATGGATCGGCATCGGCGGCATCGGCTTGACCTATAAACACGGCGGATGGAATTGCGTCGTCTACACCTGCCTTGCCGTCTTGCTCATACCATTGATGGCCGGCATTCTGGAAAGGAGAAGCAAAAGCTGAATCATGAAACGATCTGATGATTATGAAAAGCACCTCAAGCAGCATTACCAGCGCCCCCATTTAAGCGACATCATTTCGAAAGCGCTAAAGGATGCCGGAAAAACCGTCACCTCCTACAAAGATACGGCCGCCCTGGACGAATTTCACATTCGCGGCCGTGAGGCCACACGCGAGTTGGCCCGCCTGGCAGATCTGACGCCCGGCACTGCCGTTCTGGATCTGGGATGCGCCCTGGGTGGGCCTGCCCGGCTGCTGGCCGCCGAGTTCGACTGCTGCGTCACCGGCCTCGACGTGATGGAGGAGTATATCGAGGCCGCCAAGATGCTCACCCGGATGGTCGGCCTGACCGATCGCGTCGATTTTCAGGCCGGCAACATGCTGGGGATGCCGTTTGACGATGAAAGCTTCGATGCGGTCTGGTCCCAACACACCTTCATGAACATCGAAGACAAAGCGCACCTCTTTGGAGAGATTCGCCGCGTCCTTCGCCCCGGCGGGCGGCTGATCTTCAATGAAGTAGTGAGCGGCAGCCAATCGCCGGTGCACTATCCGGTGCAGTGGGCCAGCGACGCTGCCATCGACTTCCTGGTTCCTGAAGCCCAAATGGTCGAACGGCTCGAAACCGCGGGATTTGAAAAGATATATTGGCAGGACGTAACACCGGTGTGCGCGCAGTGGTTCCAATCGGTGGTCGAGCGCATGGGACAGCGCGCCAAGAATGCCCCCCCGCCCGTCGCACTCAACCTGGTGATCGGCAGCACCACGGCCGAGAAGGCCAAAAACACCTCCCGCAACCTGAAAGAGGGGCGGATACGCGTAGTGTACGGGGTGTGGCGGGTTCTATAAAACCGGTTCCAGCAAACTGACCGCCTTGACGGCGAACTTGAAGAAGATCGAGCGGCCGGTGTAGTCCTCCAGCTTCACTGCCCGGCTGCGTGCCATGTCGGCCAGCAGCATCGCCTCGACCTCCTTGACGAACGTCTCGTGGTAGTTGACCAGGGTCACCTCGAAATTGAGGCGGAACGATCGGTTGTCCAGGTTGGCCGTACCGACGGCGGCGCACTCGGCGTCCACCAAAAAAACCTTCTGGTGCATGAAGCCTTCGCTGTAACGGAAAATGCGGATGCCGAGCGGAAGCAGCCGGTCGTAGTGGGCGAAGGATGCCAGGTGCATCAAACGATGATCGGGCTTGCCGGGCAAGATGATCCGCACGTCCACGCCACGCAGAACAGCCAGCTTCATGGCGGCCAGTATCTTATCGTCGGGCACAAAGTAGGGGGTCGCTATCCAGATGCGCACCTTGGCTGAATGGATCGCATGCACAAACATCAGGCCACAGGTCTCCAGACTGTCGGCCGGGCCGGAAGGGATCACCAGAACCTTATCCCCCCCATCGGCGGTTCGTTGCAACGTCCATTCAAGTTCGGGGATGGCACCGGTGGCCCAGCACCAATCTTCGATAAAGGCAAACTGCAGCGCGAGGACACCCGGCCCTTGTACTTCCACATGGGTGTCGCGCCAGGCGCCGAATTTTTTATGGGCGGAGATGTATTCGTCCCCCACATTGTGCCCGCCCACATAGCCGACAGTGCCGTCGACAATTACGATTTTACGATGATTGCGAAAATTGATTTGAAACCGGTTGGCCTTGCCCCTGGTGGAGTGAAACGCCGATACGGCCACACCGGCATTGCGCAACTCGCTGAGATAGCTCTGGGGAAGATCGTGACTGCCGATTTCGTCGTAGAGGAAATAGACGTCGATACCTTCCCGGGCTTTGCGGACCATTCGCGCTTTGAGTTCACGCCCGAGTCCGTCGTCACGAACGATGTAGAACTGCACCAGAACAAAACGGGCGGCTGCGTCCATGCTTGCGAAGATCTGTTCGAAAGTGGCTTTGCCATCGACAAGCAGCCGGCACCGGTTGTGGCGGGTGACCGGCAGTTGGGCCAGATTCACAAGTGTCTGCTGGTTTGCCGTCATCGAAACGGGAAACACATCCTTTTCGGCGCCCTCTTGCCGGAGAGCTTCCAGGATATGGGCCGTGGCACCGCTCTGGGCATGACGCATGGTCACATAGCCGTTGAACTTATTTCTTCCAAAAATGGCGTAGAGAATCAGTGTGATCCACGGAAAGGTCACCAGCGCAATGGCCCAGGCGATGGCGCCCTGGGATGTCCGGGCCTTTGCCACCGCGTGCACGGCGGCGATGATCCCCAGGATCTCCACCGCCAGGATCACAAACGGGATCAACGGAATAAGATAGGTTTCCATATGTGTGACCGGCTCAGACCTGCAAGGTGAGACCCTGCTTCTATTTCCCTTTGATCTGCTCGAATGGCTTTCCTTCGTCCTTGCCCACGTACTTTACCACACCGGTGGTCGTATCGATAACAAAGATATCGGTGAAGTTGTTCCGGATGGTCACCGACATGCGATAGCGCCCCACTTGATCCTTCTGCGTATGGGCCGCCCCGGCAAACAGGACCAGCGCCATCAGGATAAAAACAGCCGCTAAAACATGATAGTTATGCTTTTTGAAAAGTGTGGTGTTCATTGCCTGCCTCCCTTTTCCCTCATTTTCTATATTGGATCAATGGTATTGCAATGGCCGCAAAAGGCAAGTGTTTCACATCTTCGCCGTTTGCCAAATGCCGGATTTATGGTTAAATGCGACGTGATTCCAGATGGCCACCAGCGCAGAGGACAGTGTATGGAAACGAAAACCAGGGAGCAGCTCGTCACCGAAATCGTTGGGCTGCATGTAAAAATCACCATGCTCGAACAGCAGGTGCGGCAATCTGAAAATGACCGCCTATCGCTCGAAGAGAGTCAAAAACGCTACCATACCGTGTTCGACAACACGGGTGCCGGCACCTTTGTCAAAGAGGACGACATGACCATCTCGATGGTCAACCAGGAGTTCGAGCGGCTCACCGGGTACAGTAAAACCGAGATCGAAGGGCGGATGAAGTGGACCGACTTCATCCATCCCGATGACCGGCCCCGTCTCATTCAATACCACACCGACCGGCGCCAGAGCCAACCCGCCCCCACCGACCTGGAGTGCCGAATTGTGGATCGCCAGGGTACGGCCAAGGAGGTCTTCCTGAAACTCGACCTGATCCCCGATACCCAACGCACCATCGGCTCCCTGGTCGATTTGAGCCAGCTCAAGCAGGCCCGCCGCCAGATGAGAGAGAGCGAAGCCCTCTTCCAGGCCATCGTCGAAGGCTTCGAGGGCTTTCTCTATGTGTGTGACGCAGACTACCGGCTCTCCTACCTCAACCCCCAGTGTCGGCAGCGGGTCGGATACGATGCGGTGGGTGAAATCTGCTACCGTGCCATCCACCACCGAGAATCCGCCTGTCCGTTCTGCGTGCAGGATCAGGTGCAGCAGGGCCAGACCGTTCGCTTCGAAATGATCAACCCCAAGGATCGACGCTGGTACCTGAGCACCAACAGCCCGATCCACCATATCGACGGCAGGGTTTCGCTGCTCGCCATGGTGAGAGACATCAACAACCAGAAGAAGGCCGAAGCCGCGCTGCGGGCTGCTGAAATCGAAACCAAGAAGGAGAACATCTTCCTGCGCAGCCGCATCACCAAACGGCATAAATTCGGCGGGATCGTCGGCAAAAGCCCGGCCATGCAGCAGGTGTACGAACAGATCCTCAGTGCCGCCGCCACCGACGCCACCGTTATCATCTATGGCGAGCCGGGAACGGGCAAGGAGCTCGTCGCTCAGGCCATCCATGAGATGAGCGATCGGCGCAATCACCGCTTCGTGCCGGTCCATTGCGGGGCCATTCCGGAGAACCTGATCGAAAGCGAATTTTTCGGCTATAAGAAGGGGGCCTTCTCCGGCGCCGACACCGATCGGGCCGGGTATGTCGATTTTGCCAACGGCGGCACCGTCTTTCTCGACGAGATCGGAGAGGTGAGCCTTCACATGCAGATCAAACTCCTGCGTGTGATCGAGGGGGCCGGATTCACACCGGTGGGCAGCAGCCAGGTCAAACAGTCCAACATCCGTATCATTGCCGCGACCAACCGCGATCTGCGCGAACGCATCACCAACGGTATGATGCGCGAAGATTTCTACTACCGCATCCACATCCTTCCCATCCACCTGCCACCTCTCAAGCATCGCAAGGAGGATCTGCCGCTGCTCATCGAGCATTTTCTCAAACTTTACGGTGACAAACAGAAGCCGCCTCCGCTGACCGACCGCATGCTCACCCGGCTCTCCAGCTACGACTGGCCGGGCAATATCCGTGAGCTGCAGAACGTGATCATCCGCTACTGTTCGCTGCAGGTCATCGATCTGAGCACCGTTCCGCCAAAACGCATCGGCCCGAGGCCAGTGGGGACCGCTCGCTACGCGCCGGACCAGATCAAGGATCTCAAATCGATGCTGGCCGCCCATGAGCGGCTGCTCATCAGCCAGGCCCTGGAGCAACATCAGTGGCACCGCAGTAAGGTGGCCGTCCAATTGGGAATCGACCGTAAGACCCTCTTTTCGAAGATGAAGCGCTATGGACTGGGATAGAATTCATCAAAATATCGGCGCAAACCACAATCGGGGCCAAAACACCCCATTTATGGGAAATTTATCCTGATATAATATAACCGTTCGTCATTTATATTATTTTTAATTTTTATGCCCTAATTATGGGGTTTTTTCGCCCACCCAATACATCCTCCGCTCCACCAACAGTATCAATATTTTCAATTTTATATCAATTATTTAATTCAAATCATCGGTTCTTGGCATGGAACTTGGATTATGGAATCGCCTGTTCACGAAACATGCTTTGCACTTTTTGCACAAATGGAATATTTCGATGTTTGAAACCGGCTCACACCTGACAAAAGAGTGCCTGATTTTCGGGTGCGGCAATCCGCTCTTCGGAGACGACGGATTCGGCGCCCGGGTCATCGAGCACCTCCTTGCCCACCACAAGTTGCCCCGGCACGTGGCTTGCCTGGACATCGGCACCGCCGTCCGCGACCTGCTGTTTGACATCCTCCTTTCCCCCTCAAAACCAAGACAGATCGTGATCGTGGATGCCATGGATGTAGAGGGCGGGGTGCCGGGGCAACTTTCCGAAATAGATATATCCCAAATCCATCCGGCGAAAATTGTCGACTTTTCCCTACACCAGTTCCCCACGACCAACATGCTCAAAGAGATTCAGGAGGGCACCCATATCGAGGTGCGTGTCCTTGTGGTGCATCCCACCGAGCTTCCGCCGGAGATCCGACCTGGATTGTCCCCGGCCGTGACGGCGGCAGTACCGGAGATGTGCCGACGGATCATGAATATCGTGTCCCGAGCCGATTTGGCAGAACCGATCCAAGAAGGAGAAACCCAATGATTGACATTCGTGTCGGCCAACTGGCCCAGAAACTGGGCGTCCATCGCAACACCATCAGCAACTGGATCAAGAGTGGCAAACTCAAGGCGACCCCTACGGTCGGCAAACGCTATCTCATCCCGGAAGAGGAGTTCACCCACTTCTGCCAGTCGGTGGGAGTTCCTGAACCGACGCTTGAGTCGATCCTGACACCGGCGGCACCCGTCGCACAAAGCCCAGAGCCCACCCCGGCCCCATTGGCCAAATCGGCTGCCAAGTCCAAAAATCCCATCGGTGCCGTCATGGTGGTGGGAGGAGGCATCGCCGGTATTCAGGCCAGCCTCGACCTGGCCAACTCAGGGTATGCCGTCCACTTGATCGAACGCAGCGCCGGCATCGGCGGTGTGATGGCCCAGTTGGACAAGACCTACCCGACCAACGACTGCGCTATGTGAATTATTTCGCCCAAGTTGGTCGAGTGCGGTCGGCACTTGAATATTACGCTCCATACCTTGTCAGAAGTGGTCGGTTTCGATGGCCAAGCCGGCAATTTCTCCGTTACTCTCAAAAAGCATCCCCGTTACATCCATGAGGATAAATGCATCGCCTGCGGGGCGTGTGCAGAGAAGTGCCCCAAAAAGGTCCCCAACGAATTCAACATGGGGTTGGACAAACGTAAGGCCGCCTATATCCAGTACGGCCAGGCCGTACCTTTGAAATACGCCATCGACCCGGAGGCGTGCATCTATCTGACCCGCGGCAAATGCCGCGCCTGCGAAAAATTCTGCCCCACCGGCGCCATCAATTTCGAAGACCGGGAGGAGATGGTCCAGCTGCAGGTCGGTTCGATGATTCTGGCGCCCGGATATCGCCCCTTCGATCCCACCGGCTGGGATTTCTATGGCTATGGCCGCATCACCGATGTGGTCACCAGCATCGAATATGAACGGCTGCTGTCAGCCGGCGGCCCCTGCATGGGCCACGTGGTGCGCCCCTCGGACGAGACCGAGCCGAAAAAGGTTGCCTGGATCCAGTGCGTCGGTTCGCGCAACACCAACCGCTGCGAAAACGGCTACTGTTCGAGCGTCTGCTGCATGTACGCCATCAAACAGACACTGATCACTGCCGAGCACGCCAACGGCGAACCGGTCGAGCAGACCGTCTTCTATATGGACATGCGCAGCCCCGGCAAGGAGTTCGAACGCTACTACGAAAGCGCCAAAGCCAAGGGCATCCGTTTCCTGCGCAGCCGGCCCCACACCATCGAACCGGGTCCGGCTGGCAGCGGCGTTCGCATGCGCTACGTCACCGAGAACGGCGACTCCCTTGAGGAGGATTTCGACCTGGCGGTCCTCTCGGTGGGACTGGAGCCGGCCGAAGGGGCTCGTGAGCTTGCCGATACCGTGGGCATCGAGCTGGACGAGTTCGGATTTGCCCGTTCATCCAATCTATCACCGGTTCAAAGCAGCCGCCAGGGCGTCTTCGTGACCGGCGCCTTCCAGGCCCCTAAAGCGATTCCCCGGTCGGTGACCCAGGCTTCGGCCGCAGCGGCCGCGGCCGCCGAATCTCTGCATGCGGTCCGGGGCGCGCTCACCCGGAAAAAAACCTATCCAGCGGAGAGTGAAATCGGTCTCCAGGCGCCACGCATCGGTGTCTTCGTCTGCTCGTGCGGCATCAATATCGCCGGTATCATCGATGTCAAAGCGCTGGTCGAATATGCCCAAGGGCTGCCCAACGTTGCCCTGGTGGAGAACAACCTCTTCACCTGCTCGGCTGACACCCAGGAGATGATTGCCGACCGCATCAAGGAGCACCGACTCAACCGCATCGTCATCGCCGCCTGCACACCACGCACCCATGAGGCGCTCTTCCAGGACACCCTCAAGGAGGCCGGCCTCAACGGCTATCTGGTCGAGATGGCCAACATCCGCAACCAGAACGCCTGGGTGCACCAGCGCGAACCGGAACGGGCAACGGCCAAAGCAAAGGACCAGATCCACATGGCAGTGGCCAAAGCGGGCCTGATCGATCCGCTGCAGAACCTCTCCATTCCGGTCGTCCAGAAGGCGCTGGTCATTGGCGGCGGAGTGGCCGGCATGACCGCAGCCCTGGGGCTGGCCGAGCAGGGCTATCCCACCGTGCTGCTGGAGCGCGGCGACCGCCTGGGCGGCAACGCCTGGCACGTGGCCACCACGGCCAAAAACGAGCCCGTGTGGCCCTGGCTCGAACAGTTGGTCCAGCGGGTCCAGCGGAACGAACGGATCAAGGTGATGACCAATGCCCGTTTGAAAACAGCCGTCGGATCGGTGGGCAGCTTCGTCAGCAAGGTCGAAATGGGTGGTGAAACCAGTGCCGTCACTTACGGCGCCGCCATCCTGGCCACAGGTGCCTCCGAGAGCCGGCCGAACGAATACCTCTATAGCGAGGATCCGCGCGTTATGACGCAGCTGGAACTGGATGACCGCCTCACTGGGGATGCCGATCATTTCAAGTCCATCAACAGCATGGCTTTCATTCAATGCGTGGGCTCGCGCAATCGTCAACGCCCCTACTGCTCCCGCATCTGCTGCACCCAAACCATGCGCAACGCCATACGGCTCAAAGAGATCAATCCCAGGATGAATGTCTACGTTCTCTTCCGTGATATCCGCACCTACGGCAAGCGCGAAACACTCTACCAGAAAGCACGCGAGCTGGGCGTGATCTTCATCCGCTACACCCTCGAAGAGAAACCCCTGGTGTCGGCCGGCAAGAAGCGGCTAACCGTTGCATGCAGTGATCCGATCCTGCAGATGCCGCTGGAGCTGAAGGTCGACCACCTGGTGCTCGCGGCCGCCATCGACGCCAACCCCACCGATGAGTTGGTGGCGCTGTTCAAGTGCGGCGTTAACGCTGACGGTTTCCTCACCGAAGCCCACCCCAAGCTGCGACCGGTGGACATGTCGGTGGATGGCCTCTTCGTCTGCGGCATGGCCAACTATCCCCAGCCCATCGAGGAGAGCCTGGCCCAGGCCCAGGCGGCCGTCTCCAGAGCCAGTGTGGTGCTGGCCCAGGAGGAGATGCAGCTCGACGCCATCAAATCCACCGTCACCGAAAAGTGCGACGGCTGCGCGCTCTGTGTGGACGTCTGCCCCTACAGAGCCATCCGGCTGGTGGAAGAGGAGGGCGGCGACGGCCGCAAAACGAAGAGAATCGCCACCGATCCGGCCCTGTGCAAGGGCTGCGGCCTGTGTGCCGCCACCTGCCCCAAGGGTGGGGTCGAGGTCAACGGCTTTACACTGGACCAACTGCGCGCCCAGGTTGCCGCAGCACTGGCTGCCTGATCGCAGCCATCACTATCGACATCAAAAGGAGTCCGCATGAAAGCAACCTATGAACCCGCCATCGTAGGATTTCTCTGCAACTGGTGCGCCTATGCCGGGGGGGATCTGGCCGGCGTCTCCCGGCTGCAATACCCGACCAACCTTCGGGCGGTGCGCGTCATGTGCTCGGGCATGGTGCACCCCGACCTGGTGGTCGAGGCGTTCAACCGCGGCGCCGATGGCGTCATCATCATGGGCTGACATCTGGGTGAATGCCATTACCTGGACGGTAATCACAAAGCCCTGGCCCGCGCCCAAGTCATCCGCATCATCCTAGAAGATACCGGTATCGACCCGGATCGATTCGCCATCGAATGGGTCTCCTCGGCCGAAGCGCCCCGGTTTGCCGAAGTGGTGACCCGCTTTACCGAACGGATACGCGAACTCGGACCCAACCCGTTGGCCAAAACGGCGGCGCTTGCCAACTAAACCAAAACCGCCCGGCAAGCAGATCGAACGAGGAATAGCAACGATGAAAACTTTCTTCCATCTGATCCAAGAGATTCAAAAGACCGGCCTGTGCCACCGCTGCGGCGGGTGCGTCACTTTCTGCACGGCCGTCAACTACGGCGCTCTGAAAATCGACGATGATGGCAAACCCGGCTACGAAGATATCGAGAAGTGCATCGAGTGCGGACTGTGTTACGCCATCTGTCCGGAGATCGACGAACTCGAAGAGGAGACCAAACGGCGGGCCAACTGGAGCCAGCCCATGGGTCGCATCATCGAAACATCCGTGGCCCGCTCGACCGACCCAGCCATCCAGGCCAAGGCCACCGACGGCGGCGTGGTCACGGGGCTGCTGCTGCACCTGTTCGACCGAGGCCGCATCGACGGCGCCATCGTGACCCGGCAGACCGGCCCGTTCCAGCGTGCGCCCTTCCTGGCCACCACCCGGGAAGAGATCATATCGGCCGCCGGTTTCTTCTTCGACACCTCCCAGGGCATGAAGCAGTTCAGCGAGCAGTACATGACCTATGCCTCCATCGAAGAGTTCGACCCGATGGTCAAAAAGGGGCTGAAGCGTGTGGCCCTGGTCGGCACACCGTGCCAGATCAACTCCGTGCGGCGCATGCAGGCCCTCGAACTGCTGCCCTCCGACGCCATCAAGCTCTGCCTGGGACTCTTCTGTTCGGGCAACTTTGTCTTCGGGGCGTCCGAGCGGGCCAAGCTCGCCGAAATCGGCGGCTTCTCCTGGGACGAGGTGCGCAAGGTCAACATCAAAGAGTCTCTGCTGTTGCACCTGAAGTCAGGCAAGACCGCCTCCATCGACCTGGACGACCTCTACGCCATTCGGCGTTTCGCCTGCCAGTTCTGTACCGATTATGCGGCCGAATTTGCCGACATCTCCTTCGGCGGCATCGGCGCGGCCGAAGGATGGACCACTGTCATGGCGCGCACGCCCCTGGGACGGGCCGCACTGGCGGACGCGAAGAGCGCCAGAATGGTCGAAGAGTTCAACTACAGGGACAACCCCAGCTACGTGACCGACGCACTCAACCTCGTTCGTTCCTGGTCGTCGAAAAAGAAGAAAAAAGCACGCCACAACCGACGCGGGCTGAACACCAGCTCCGTCTCGTTCAACATGTAGATTAAATTCATACACTTAATCCCCCGCAGTGCGGGGCGAAGGAATCCGTCATGACCGTAAAAGTCGCAAGCGAATGGCTCAACTCCTGCTCGGGATGTGAAATCTCCATTATCGATATGGGCGAACGCCTGCTGGAGGTGCTGAAAGTGGCCGAGTTCGTCCATCTCCCGGCCCTCATGGACCACAAGTACTTCGGACAGTTGGGAGACGGCAAACAGATCGAGATCCCCCAAGCCGACGTGGGGATCATCAGCGGCGGCGTGCGCAACGAGGAGCATGTGGAGGTGGCCGAAGCCATGCGCAAAAGCTGCAACATCATCATCGCCCTGGGCACCTGTGCCACCCACGGCGGCATCCCCGCCCTGGCCAACGCCTACACCAAAGAGCAGATCTTCCAGCGCTACTACCACACCGAGACCACCGACGTCCCGGAAGCGTATCCCAATGAAGGCCTGCCGCCGCTGCTCGACAGCTGCATGGCCCTGGACGAGAAAATCAAGGTCGATATCTACATGCCCGGTTGCCCGCCGCACCCGGACCACGTCTTCTCCGCCCTGGTCGCCCTGGTCGAAGGCCGGCCACTCGCACTACCGGAAAAGAGCGTCTGTGACACCTGCCCCACCCGCAGAGAGGGCAAAGGGAAAGTCGACACCGTGCGGCGCTTTCTCCATACACCCGAATATGGAGCGCCGGACGAGCCCCTCGACCAGATGCGCTGCCTGCTCGAACAGGGCTATGTCTGCATGGGGCCGGTAACCCGGGCCGGATGCGGCGGCGACGGCATCGTGCCGCGCTGCATCTCGGCGCGCGTCCCCTGCCGCGGCTGCTACGGGCCGGTACAGCCCAACGGCAACCAGCGCCTCGACATGCTCAACGCCCTGGCCTCCAACGGGATCGACATCAGCACACTGCCCGAAAGCGCCTCCATGCTTCGCTTTTCCGGAGCACACGGCAGATTGAAGCCGAAACGCAGTTAGAGTTCGAAGTGAAGCGGTGAAAGTGAAGGGACCTCGCCGAACCAGTTCACATAACGCCAATTATAATGACGGAACACCTTCACTTTCATACTTTCCGACGTTCAAACTTTCTTACTTATTTTTAACCTCCCGCTGAGCGGGACCCAGGAGACAAACCCTATGTCCCAAACCATCACCATCCAACCCATCACCCGCATCGAAGGGCACGCCTCCATCGGCATCACCCTGGACGACAGCGGCAACGTGGCCGACGCCAAGCTCAGCTACATGTCCCTGCGCGGGTTCGAGAAATTCGTCGAAGGCAAACCGGCCGAAGAGGTGCCGCGCATCGTCAGCCGCATCTGCGGCATCTGCCCCTGGATGCACCATCTGGCAGCCAACAAAGCGGTGGACGCCTGCTTCGGCGTCACCCCCACACCCGCCGGCAGCAAACTGCGCGAACTGATGCAGACCATCGCCCACGCCGAAGACAAACTGCTGCACTTCTTCTTCCTGGCCGCCGCCGACTTTGTCATCGGCCCATCGGCCGACTACGCCGTGCGCAACGTCATCGGCATCGCCCAGGCCAATCCCGAGTTGGCCGCACGGGTGGTCAAAACCCGCCAGTTGGCCAAGATGATGCTCGACAAGTATTCCCGCAAAGCCATCCATCCGGTGGCCGGCGTCACGGGTGGTTTTGCCAAACCGCTGCTCGAAGAAGAGCGCAAGGAGATGCTGGCGAACATGCAGGAGATCCTCGACTTCGCCCTCTTCACCATCGAATTCGCAAAAAAAGGCATCTTCCCCCAGTACATGGATGCCATCCAGAGCCTCGGTGTGATCACCACCGGCTTCATCGGCACGGTAGACGGCCAAGGCGCCCTCAACCTTTATGACGGCCAGCTGCGCATCATGAAACCGGACGGCACCTGCACCGATTTCGACGCCGCCGACTACGCCGACTACATCAGCGAACATGTGGAACCCAACTCATACGGCAAATACCCTTACGCCAGCTTCTGGAACGAAGGCTTCTCCATGGACCTGGAGCAGCCCAAAGGCGTCTACCGCTCAAACACCCTGGCGCGCATCAACGTCGCCGACCGGATGGCCACCCCCAGAGCCCAGGCCGAACTCGAAGAGTTCCGCAGTCTCTTCGGCCGCCCGGCCCAGGCCACCCTGCTCTACCACTACGCCCGCCTCATCGAAGAGGTTTACGCCTGCGAACGGGCCATCGAAATCCTTCAGGACCCGGAGATCACCGATCCCAATGTCCGCGCCGACGTCACACCCGGCGCCGGCCGCGGCGTGGGCTGCGTCGAAGCCCCCCGCGGCACGCTGATCCACGACTACACCACCGACGAAAACGGATTGATCAAAACAGCCAACATGATCGTGGGAACCACCCACAACCTGGGCCCCATGAACATGAGCGTCAACCAGGCCGCACGCACGCTGATCAAGGACGGCAACGTCGACGAAGGCATCCTCAATCAAATCGAGATGGCGGTGCGCGCCTACGACCCGTGAATCAGCTGCGCCACCCATCGCCTGGACGGCGATGCCGGAATGACCGTCAGCGTCTACGATGTAAACCATCAATTGATCCAGAAGTATCCCAACTGACATATCGCCGCATGCCCTGTGCATGCCATACATCTCAAGGCCGGTGTGATGAAGCAAATTCAGCACACCGGCCTTTCCACCTTTTGGCCCACCGAACTTTTTCTCAAAATGGATTGTGATTTTTCGATGAAAACGCTAATATTTCCCAATTCATAACGTTCGTTGGCCATGACATTAAATGAAACGTTTCGGGCGATGCGGGAAAAAAGACTACTGGAGAGAGTGCGAGCGATAGACGAAGACCCGGACTGGCGGGGCGAAACCGACCCGAAATTGGCCATCGCATCGGTATCGGGACACTTGGGCAAGATCCTGAACACACGCCAGGGCAGCGCCCCCACTGCCACGGAACTCGGCATGCCCGACTTCACCAGCGTCACCAGTTCACTCAGCGCAGACACCCTGCCCGAAATGGCGGAGACCATCAGCAGGGTCATCACCCAATATGAGCCACGCCTGACCGACGTGAAGGTCGATGTCGATACCCGAAATGAAAAGTCGTTCATGGTCGGGTTCAAACTGGCCGCCAAGGTACGCGTGGACGACAAAGAAATACCGGTGGTCTTTGAAACCGTACTCAATTCTGACGGCCATATCAGTGTGTTGGAGTAAAACAAGGTGATCGGTAAATACTACCAACGGGAACTGGCCAACCTGCGCAACCTGGCCAAGGAGTTCGCCGAGGCGCACCCGGCCCTGGCCCCCATGCTCAGCGGCCAGTCCACCGATCCCGATGTGGAGCGACTGCTCGAAGGGACCGCCTTTCTTTCGGGCCTGATCTACGAAAAACTGGACAACGATTTTCCGGAGATCATTCACGGACTGATTCAGCTTATCTTCCCCCACTACCTGAGGCCGATCCCGTCGGCCACGCTGATCCGCTTTACCCCCAAACGCAGCCTGCGCGAGATCATCGTCATCGAGAAGGGGACCGCCATTGACGCGGTGGAGACAGAAGGCACCCGCTGCACCTTCACCACCCGCTATGACGTGGCCCTCTCCCCCCTGTCGGTCGCTGCAGTCCATTTCAGTATCCAGGGTGACGGACAGGGGGTGCTGAGCATCGAGCTGCTGCTCGAGGGAATGGACGCAACGGCCTTCCAACCCGGCAGCCTCCGGTTTCATCTGGCCGGCGTTTATGCCGAAGCATCCAGGCGGTACTGGATGATGTTTACCCGATTGCGCAATGTCACCCTGAAAACAGGCGACGGTCGAGCCATCGCTTTGGGGAAGGAGGCCGTCCGCCCGGTCGGATTCGACGAGGAGGAGGCCCTGATTCCATTTCCGGCCCGCTCGTTTCCCGGCTACCGTATTTTGCAGGAGTATTTCATCCTGCCGGAGAAGTTTCTCTTTTTCGATGTGACCGGCCTGGACCAGTGGCGCAAAAGAGGTGCCGGATCGCGTTTCACGCTCGAATTCGAGTTCGCCGGCCTTCCCCAGGATTTGCCGCCCATGCAGGCGGACCATTTCCAGCTCTTCGTCACTCCGGCCCTCAACCTCTTTCAACACCACGCCGACCCCATCGTTCTCGACCAGAAGAAAGCAGAGTACCCCATCCGGGCCGGCGGCACCCAACCGCAGCACTATCAGATCTACGCGCTGAACAAGGTCACCGGATTCATCCAGGGCACGGTGAAGGAGCGGGAATATCTGCCCTTTGAGCTCTTCAACCCGCAGGTGGAAGCCACCCCTGTCTACGCCGTCCACCACCGTCTCTCCCCTATGGACAATAAGGCCGAGCTGCATCTATCCGTGGCCTATCCCGGGGGATCTGCGGAGTCGACGCCCGAAACCCTCTCCATGGACATCATGTGCACCAACGGTTCCCTTACGGAGGCCTTGCGCCCCGGGGATGTGCGGCTGCCCACCGAGTCCTCTCCGGAACTGGCTAAAT
The DNA here is from genome assembly GCA_963668675.2 of uncultured Desulfatitalea sp. Lineage (GTDB taxonomy): Bacteria > Desulfobacterota > Desulfobacteria > Desulfobacterales > Desulfosarcinaceae > Desulfatitalea. The sequence continues at coordinate 1,027,443 of CAXXMB010000002.1, forward strand.
TTACCAATGTCCGGGCGCCCACTGCACCCGTCCAGCCCCCGTTGGGCAAGAACCTGCTCTGGCGGTTGCTCTCCCATCTCTTTTTGAACTATCTGTCCGTGGCCGATGCGGAAAACCTGCGCTCCGTGCTCAAGCTCTACATCTTCACGGAAACAAAAGACAGGGCCGCGCTCTTGTCCAATACCCAGCGTGTGGAAGGCATCCAGGAACTCGAGGTTCGGGCGTCGGACCGCTTTGTTAATGGGCAGTTGCTGCGCGGCCAGGAGATCAATGTACGCATCGACCGGCAGGGATTTACCGGAGTAGGGGATCTGTATCTGTTCGGCTCGGTGCTCGATGTGTTTCTGGGCAATTACGCCGCCATCAATGCTTACACCCGGCTGACCGTTGAGGACACTTCAGGCAAGGAGCGTATGACATGGCCCATTCGTCTGGGCGACAGGATCCTGCTGTAGGCACCACCCGACAGCATAGATCCCCCCCACCATCGACCATACTGGAGGAGCTGCTTGAAACACCCAAGGAGTTCTCCTTCACCCAGGCCATACGAGTGCTCAAGCAGGCATTCGGCCCTAAAGGGTCGCAGGGGAAGGACATATTTTTAAAACAACAGTTGAGGGTTCGCCCCTATCTCTCCCTCGGATTCCCCCCCAATGATCTGGTCGACATCGAAGAGGTCCCCGGGGAGAGCGAAGACGAACCGGATGCCTTGCGCCGCTTCAGGATGACCGCCACGTTTCTCGGACTCTACGGCCCCTCATCCCCTTTGCCGACTTACTACACCGAAGAGCTGCTCGACGAACAGAGTGAGGACAAAAGCGTCAGCCGGGACTTTCTGGATATCGTCAACCACGGTTTCTTCGTTCTGTTCACCCTGGCCGACAGTTACTACCGCCTTAGCCGACAATTGTGCGAAGAGAACGACCATGACATTCTGTTGCGCCTCTTCGCATTGGTCGGGCTGGGGCACGAAGAGATGCTGAAACGCATCTTCCACACTCCCGGGGCGCTTCTGAGGTCAGTGGGCCTGCTGACCCAGTTCCCCCGCTCTGCCGCCGGATTGCGCGGCCTGCTGGCCGACCGCATCGGTGCTCCGGTAAGAGTGAAGCAGTGCGAGCCGCGCCATGCAACCATCCCTGAGGACCAATGTTGCTGCCTGAACCGGGAGGAGAACGCCCTGGGACAGGGCGCATGGATCGGCTTCACCACCCCCGATGCCATGGGTAAAATCGCCATCATCGCCGGGCCCCTGGATGGTACCACCTACAGGCGGTTCCTCCCCGGGCAGCAGGATTACGATGAACTTCTGAAGTTGATCCGGTTTTACTGCACCCAACCCCTGGCGTTCGACCTGACGTTTGTGCTTGGCCCCGGCGAGGCGCAACCCGGAAGAGTTGGAGAGGAGCACTGGTCCCAACTGGGATATGATGTTTGGCTGGCCCCGGAGGCCGCTTCAGAATCCCGCGCGCTCTTTCCCGAACGTGGATGAATCGGGCAGGAATCGCCGCGATTCCGGTCTGTGGAGAAAAGATAGAGCAATGAACGTTGAAACAGAAGCATTGAAAGCGCCTGTTCCATTTATATTGATGGGAGTTGAACCATGAGTGACGGCCCGATTTACTGGCACCCCGGACTTTTTCTGCAGCCACAGCATTTTCAGATCATGCAGCGCCGGACAACCGACGCCCTGGCCCCTTTCGTGGCGAACATGACCCCCTATTTCTGGGGCGTGGCTTCGGCGTCGATCAACGAGGGGGCCCTGGCCGCCGGGCGCCTGGAAATGGCGCGAATCGAACTGCTTTTCCCCTCCGCCACCGAGATGATCGCATATCCCGGCAATGCGGTCTGCGCGGGACGCCAGATATCCAAGGAGTCGATTCCCGTGGACAGCGCCGTGACCGTCTATGTGGGCCTCAGGGGGGTGAAACCCGGCGAGACCAATGTGACCGAGGCAGAAAACGCCGAAGAGATGGCCACCGCCCCAACCCGCATGGCCGTTGCGGTGGCACCGGAACGTGTTCCGGACAGCTATGGCAACGCACCGCCCGCCGAGGTGCGGCGAATGGCCTACGTGCTGAACATGATCTTCGAATACGAACTTGACCAGGCCGGCGATTTCGATCTGATCCCGGTGGCCCGCTTGATGCGCGAAGGCGACCGTATCACCCTCGATGCGGCGTTTGTGCCCCCCTGCCTGACCCTCTCCGCCTCATCGGTGCTGGCCACCATGCTGAGGGAGATCCGGGACCGGGTCCTGGGCCGGGCGCGCCAGCTCGAAGGCTATAAAAACCTCTCCGTGGGGCAACCCGCCTCGGGAGATTTTACACTGCTGCTCATGGGGCTGCGCACCCTCTCGCGATTTGCGGCCCGTCTGGACCATGCCGCCTCGGCGCCATGCCTATCGCCATGGGAGGCCTACGGTATGCTGAAAGAGCTGGTGGCGGAACTCTCCGTCTTCTCACTGAACATCAGCGTATTGGGCGAAGATTGGCAGGACGAAAAGCAGGTGCCCGATTACGAGCACACCCGATTGGGAAACTGCTTCCGCACCACGTGTGATTTGATCATCCGCCTGCTCGAAGGCATCTCTGCGGGCCCGCGCTTCGTAACCCGCTTCCAATTCAACGATCCTTACTGGACGGCGGAGATACCGTTGCAGATACTGGAGGAGGCCAAAACCTCGGGGGGCCAGTTCTGGCTGGTCCTTCATTCGGAAAGCATCGCCCCGGACGCACTGTCCGATTCGGCAGCGCGGTTGCTCAAACTCTCCTCCCCCGACGGCATGAAATCCCTTCTGGTCCGGGCGCTGCCGGGCATCCCCCTGACCCTGTCGGAGAGTCCTCCCCCGGGAATGCCCCGCATGCAGGGGGCCCTTTACTTTAGAATCGGCCGGGAGGCGCCCCTCTGGGCCGAAGTGGAAAAAGACGGCAAAGTCTGTATGCATTGGACCGATGCCCCGGAAGATCTGGACGCGCAATTGGCGCTCCTCGCGAGGTAACTTATGGCCCTGATCGACCACTTCCTGCCCCCCCTGGCCTTCGCCGCCATGCTGGCATCGGAGGAGAACCTGGCGGATACCCCCTACGATAAGGCCCGTGCCGACATGGACCGGCTTCTCGACCAGGCGGTGGAGAAGGCGCGTCTGGAGAGATCGGACCAGGGCGAAAATGCGCTGTTCGCTGTGTGCGCCTTCGCCGATGAAGCGATCCTCGATTCGTACTGGCCCGGCAGGGATCAATGGATCACGCACAAACTGCAAACCTGCCGCTTCAACACGGCTAACGCAGGCCTGGAGTTCTTCGAACGATTGGAAAGCCTGTGCAGGGGCATGACGCCAAACGAGACAGAGGGGACCGAATCGAACGATGAAGCATCGGGGTCATACGAACGCTTGCGGGAGGCGCTCGAAGTGTACGTGGCCTGCCTGACCCTTGGATTCAAGGGCAGGTACAACGACGACCAGGAGGCAATCGACCGGCTGGCCGATGCAAACCTTGAGCGGCTACTCGTCAAAAGCGGGCTATCGAAGGAGAGGGTCTTTCCGGAAGCTTATACCGCTGCGCTTCCGCCCCTCGAGCCCTCCGGCTTGTCGCCGGCCGTAAAGAACCTGATCCTATTTGGAGGTCCATTGCTGGTGGCCATCGTCATCTACGCAACCTATGCGACCCTGTTATCCGCATTTGTTCGCAATTGGCTTGAAATGTTGTGATTCAATCAAGACAGGTATGAAAGTATGAAAGCTAAGGAACCCTATCTACTAGAGACGCAGCTATCCAAATCAGGGTCATACCTGCAGATGCCGCCAATTCCATTGTGGCCGCACAAAAAGGCTAAAACAGACAGAATACCTCAACTTTCATACTTTCATACTTTCATGCTTTCTTACTTTCATACGTTGCACTAAGAACCAGCTCAGGGATAATATGACAAAATTACTCCTCTCAGCCCTTAAAATCTTCCTTCTGCTAATCCTGGTTGCCGCCGCCGGTTTAGGCGCTGTGCTGCTGGCCGACCATATGGAGTGGCCCCGTTGGGTTGCGGCCGTGGCTGTGCTCGGGCTCTTTTTCTTCATTGTGCTGATCCTGTTTCTACGTCGTTTCTACTTTCGCCGCCGGGAGGCCAAATTCGTCAAACGGGTGGTCGAGCAGGACCAAAAGGCCATCGATGCCGCCCCGACACACGAACGCCGACGACTCGTGGAGTTGCAGGAGCGCTGGGCGACTGCCGTCGCCACCCTGCGCGATTCGCGCCTGAACCAACGCGGCGACCCCCTTTACAGCCTGCCCTGGTTTATGATCTTCGGCGAGACGGCATCGGGAAAATCCACGGCCGTATCCCATGCCAGGCTTAAGAACATCCTCACCGATGCCGGGCCCGCCAAAGGCATTGCCAGCACAAGGAACTGCGACTGGTGGTTTTTTGAAAACGCCGTCATCCTAGACTCGGCCGGCCGCTATGCCGTGCCGCTGGAGGATGAGGACCGCGGCGAGTGGGAACGCTTTCTGACGCTGCTGGCCAAGTATCGGCGCAAGGAGCCGCTCAACGGACTCATCGTCACCCTGCCGGCCGACCGGCTGCTCAACGACGATGCCGACGCACTTGCGGAATACGGCCGTTCGATCCGGCTGCGCATCGATCAACTGATGCGCGTACTCGGGGCCAAATTCCCCGTCTATCTATTAATCACCAAAATAGACCTGGTCCTCGGCATGACCGCCATGGCCGACATTCTGCCGGAGCAGCTGCGCGGCCAGGCCATGGGACTGCTGAACGATTGCGAAGCATGCAACCCCGAGGAATTTCTCGACAGCACCATCGACCACATCTCACGCAGGCTCAAAGATCTGCGACTCCAACTGGCCGCCACGGTGGGCAAGGCCGGCGGCCGGGCCGTGCTCTTCCCGGATGAATTTGAACGGTTGTCGCCGGGCATCCGCTCCTTTGTCGGCGGCGCATTCAGTGAAAACCCTTACCAGGAAACTCCTTTTCTGCGCGGCCTTTTCATCTCCAGCGGACGCCAGTCCGGCCTGGCCCGGTCTGGCATACTTGGCTCCCTGGAGAGTTTTAAAGAACGTGAATGGCGACTGCCGGACACCGTCAAAGGTCTCTTTCTGCACGACCTGTTCGGCGCCATCCTGCCCAGGGATCGAAGCGGATTTCGCCCGCTGGTCGAATATCTCTCCTGGCGCAAAGCCACCGGCAATCTGGCCCTTGCCGCCTGGCTGCTGCTGCTGCTTACCGGCATTGGCGCGGCCAGCTTCGGCTACGTCCACGTCCGCCAGGCCATGCAGCCGGTTTACGCCTCGTTCCATCAGCCCCAACAGCTGGGGGCCGATCTGGCCCAGGACATGGTCACCCTTGGATTGCTGCGGGACAGAATTTCTGAAATGGAGCAGCACCTGGGCAGCCGAATCTGGTTGACCGTGGGATTCCGCCAGGGAGACAAAGCGCTCATCGGACTGAAGGAAAAATACTGTCAGTGGTTCCGCACCTTTATCCTGAATCCCACTGACGAAGCGATGAAAAAGACCTTCATGGATAGCGAAAACCATGGACACAGCGGCACCATGGCGCCCTACCTGGAATATCTGGTCTGGCGGGTGGAGATTCTCAAGGCACGTGAAGCCGACAACCTCAAATCCAATGCAAAGGGGCAAGCAGGACCTGTGCAAGCACTGGCCATCGCATTCGGTGGCCGCCTGCCCTATGTTACCGCCTATTTCACAGACATGTACCGCTCCTATGCCATCTGGGAACCGGACCCGGGAATTCTCCGACGGGAACATACGGAGATGCAGGTGTGGGCCAACCGGATCATTGACATCGAAGGCCGTGATCTGCACTGGCTCACCGAATGGGCCAATGCCAAGGCCGACCTTAGCGATGTCACCCTGGACGACTTCTGGTCGGGCGCCGGTCGGGTGGACCATCCCCCCCGGGTGCCGCGATCCTTTACGACCGCAGGCAGGGCGGCGATCCAGAAGCTGATCGATCAGCTCTCGTTGGTAGCAGCGGACAATAACGCTTTTGACAAGCGAATTTCAGACTTCCAGGGATGGTATGCCCAGGCCTACCTTCTGCACTGGTCGAGCTTCGCACGGGATTTCGGCATGGGAATGGGCAAACTCAGGGATCGGCAGGACTGGATGGGAGCCGCAGCGGCCATGGCCACCTTGAACAATCCCTACTTCAAGCTCATCACCCGGATGGAAAACGAACTGGATGCCATCCGGGATATCGCTCCCCACGCCGACCTCGACCGGCTGGCCAAGGAGTTTGTCTATATCGCCAACAGCTACAAGGCCAAGCAGTCGAAAGCCACCCTGGAAACCAAAATCGCAGATAAAATCAAACGGATGGAAGCCCACCTGGAACGGCTGGACGACACGCTTGCAGCCGCCGAGGTGTTCACCGGGTACATGCAGCAACTGGACGCGATCGTCCCGAAGACGGCCACCATGAACGCGGCCTACCACTTCTCCCTGCAGAGTTACGGTCTGGGTAGCGCCGATGGAATATCCTCCCCCGTAGTGTTGGCCCAGGCCGCTATCGACAAAATGCGTTCGCTGGTGGGCAAAGCCCCATCCGAAGAAGAGTCGGTCTGGCGCCTGGTGGAAGGTCCTCTGCAATTTCTGGTGACCCTGATCACTTATGAAACAGCGTGCGGGATAAACGACCTGTGGCAGTCACAGGTGGTGGCCGAAACGGTTCACATCCCCCAGCGCCAGATGTGGAATGCCCTCTTCGGCAACCAGGGGGTCGCCGACAAATTTCTCTCCGAATCAGCTAAACCTTTTTTAAAACGCACCCGCAACGGATGGTCCTCCGGCACCTGGCTGGGCGTCTCCTTCCCGTTCCGTGAAAAGTTCCTCTCCTTTCTGGACCACGGTGCCATCCGGAGACAGCAGCTTCAGCCCAAATACGGTGTATCCATCGCCACCGTGCCCACTGATGTGAACCAGGAGGCCAAAAGCGAGCCCTATCGGACCCGTCTGACCCTGCAATGCGCAAGCGGAGAGCAATCCCTGGACAACTACAACGCGCCGGATAAAAAAGCGTTTAACTGGGAACCGGCCTCTTGTGACGATGTGACCCTGACCATCTACTTCGACGAGACCACCCTGACCCGAAAATGGAGCGGCCAGTGGGGTTTCAGGGATTTCCTGCGCGCCTTCAAGGATGGCCGTGAGGTTTACACCCCAAAAAGCTTCCCGCAGCAGCAGGCCGATTTGAAACGACTCGGCGTAAGACGGATTCAAGTCAACTATGTACTGAACAACGCAGGGCCGGTGGTGGGCATCGAAGCCTATCCTACCTTGAGCGTACCGAACCAGGCGGCCCACTGCTGGTCCGGGCTGGGAGCCCGTTTGAACGACGAAAACCTACAGCAAAACCCTTCTTCGCCGCAAAGCAAAGGAGGTGCCCAATGAGCATCCTGCACTCACCGCGCACCCCCTGGTTGATGCTGGCCATCTTCTGTGTGGCCGCCCCGCTTCTGTTTGTGCTGGCTGCCGGCCGGGACTTGGGCTTGATTCGCAACATGAAGAGCGGCACCCAAACGGCTGCCGTCACCCGTGAAATCCGGATGCCGATCGTTATCGACCGCACCGTACCACAGAGTTCCCCTTCACCGGATAAAGTAGCTTTTCCAAAGGCACCGGGAAGAAAAACAAAAGAAACGATAGCCCCTCCCCCAGACAAACCGGCCCAGCCTGAAGCACAAGGGGCAGCATCCGACACGGCAGGTACGCTTCTCTCCCACAGCTTCCGGCCGAGCGACAAGCGATTCGAAGCACTCTTCCGAACCGACCAGCCGGCCAAAAGAACCCGGGTCTTCTTTAAATCCTCCCCGGCGCTGTGGGTGGTGGATCTCCATGGCAACTGGAAAAACGCCGCCCGCAGGGTCAGCACCTTCGAGCAGGGCGCCATCGATCGGGTGGTCATCGGTGAACACGAACGCTATCTGCGAGTCGTCTTCCGCTACCGTGACAGGGAAACGCCCATGCCGGACGAACTGCCGTTGATCACCGAAGAGGAGCGCGGGTTTAATGTGGTCATTGAATAACGAAGGAGAACAACCATGCCCCAATTGACAGAGAACGCCTTTACGTTTGAAAGCAAGGCCCTGCCCAAAGAGACCTTCAGCGTGGTCCGCTTTTCCGGTGAAGAGGGGCTGTCGACCCTGTACCGCTTCGAGATCCTGCTGATCTCGGAGGAGCAGGATCTCGACATCGCGGCCGTGCTGCAGCATCCGGCCACCTTTACGATCAAGAATCGTTTTGCCAACGGACCGGAACTGCCTTTTCACGGTATCCTCTCCGCCTTCGAACAACTGCACCAGTTCGGGACCTACACCTTCTACCGGACCGAATTGAGGCCCAAACTGTGGTGGCTCACCCAGACCCATCACAACCAGGTGTTCCTGGATCAAAAGATCGATCAATTCGCCGCCGCTGTTCTGCAGGACGGCGGTCTGTCCCAGGGAATGGACTTCGAGTTCCGCCTGCAGGGCCAGTACGCCCCCCGGGAGTATGTCTGCCAGTATGGGGAGTCGCACTTCGACTTCGTCTCCCGCTGGATGGAGCGCGAAGGGATCTACTACTGGTTCGAACAGGGCGAGCAGTCCGAAAAGATGATCGCCTCGGACACCCACATCGCCCATACGCCCCTCTCCGGCCACGAGAAATTTATCTACTCGCCACCGTCGGGGCTGGATGACACCAGCCAGGATAAGGTGATCCAGCGTTTCAGCCTGAAGCAGACGCCCATGCCCAAAAACGTCCTGCTCAAGGACTACAACTACATGAAACCGAGCCTCGACCTGGTAGGAAAAGCCCAGGTGCGCGGGCAAGGCCGGGGGGAGGTTTATCTATATGGTGAACATTTTCCCAACAGAAGCGAAGGTCAAAGATTGGCGACGGTCAGGGCCGAGGAGTACCTCTGTCGGGAAAAAGTCTTCAACAGTCAATCCACCGTGCCGGCCGTCCGGCCGGGTTACCTGTTCAATCTGGAGCGCCACTACTCGAACGGCTTCAACCGCGCCTATCTTACCACCAGCGTCCATCACGAAGGCAGCCAGGAGCAGTATCTGGTCAGCGGCCTGGGGGTGAATGGTGTGGAAGATCACCAGGGGCTATTCTACCGCAACACCTTCACCTGCATTCCGGGCGACATCCAGTACCGGCCGAAACGCGTCACTCCCAAACCGCGCATCGCAGGAAGCCTGTCAGCCAAAATCGACGCCGCCGGGTCGGGCAAATACCCCGAATTGGACGAGCAGGGCCGCTACAAGGTGATTCTGCCCTTCGACCTGTCGGGGCGCAAGGACGGCAAGGGCTCGACCTGGATCCGCATGATGCAGCCTTACGCCGGCCAGGGCATGGGATTTCACGCTCCGCTGCACAAGGGCACCGAGGTGCTGCTCTCGTTCATCGAAGCCGACCCGGACCGACCCGTCATCTCCGGCGCTATCCCCAACCCCGAGACCCCCAGTCCGGTGCACGACGCCAACCAGACCCAGGTGCGCCTCAAATCGGCCAGCGGCAATGTGATGCACATGGAGGACCAGGAGGGGCACCAGCGCATCCTGCTTCACTCCCCCTCGGCCAATACGTTCCTGCGCTTGGGCGCACCCAATGATCCGGACTCGAAAAAAGACAAGAAACAAGACGAGAAGTTGAAAGATCATGACGAACGGCTGGAGGAGTTGGAGACCGAGTGGGGCGCGCGTCTTTTCACCGATAAAGCATTAAAAATTCAAGTCGGGGGAGAGAACGCAGTCATTGGGGGTGAATGCATTGAAACCATCGTCGGTGCGGATATCGGCATCAAGCTGGTCACCGCCGATGAATTCATTGGCGGCTTGAAAACCGAATTGATGCTTGGTGGGACAGGCAGTTACCACTATCCAGCCCACTGGCTGCTCAAAGGCAGCGAGGAGAAGGTTGCCGAGCAGAAGCTGGAGGTGATCGAGGCCAAACAGGCGGCAGTCGGCGAATACAACGTGGTGCATGGCGAGCGTGGCGAAGTTACCGCCACCGTAACCACTGTAACTGGCGAGGTGTCCCGAGCCGTGGCGGATAGCAATGAAGTGCGGGGCGTCGTCACCGATGCCACCGGAGAGGTGAACAGAGCCCTGGGAGAGCGCATCACAGCTGTGGGAAATCAGACGCAGGCCATCGGCACCTGTCTTCGTGCTATTGGTACCAAGCTGGACACTGCTGGCACCAAGCTGGAGAGCGCCGGACACAGCATCCACAATTCAGGCGTTTCCGTGCGATCGGCCGGATCAAGGATCCAGAGCGCCGGGTCGCACCTCAGCAATGCCTCCATGATCATTCGCGACGCCCCCATCATCATGGATCAATAGGAGCCGCTCTATGAAAGTCGTCAAGGAGCTGACCCACGGCATTCTGCTCAACTACTTTGCCGTCAGGGAGAAGAACCACCTGGTGGTGTCCGTGCTCACCTTTTTCGACCTGGACGCGCCGGACAACCCCCTTTCCGAACAGGAGATGTGGCGGTTCGTGCCACCAGAGCTGGGAGAAAATGCCATACTGGACGCAGCCATGCCCAAGCCAAGGGCCGAAGTGCTGCTACGGGCCAAGTGCTTCGCACCTGAGGGCGCGCCGCGGACGGCCGCCCGGGCATCGTTTCGGGTTGGACATCTATCGAAGGCCCTCGATGTATTTGGCCCGCGCTTCTGGGAGCAGAGGGCCACCGGCCTAGTCATCACCGATCCCCAACCGTTTAGGGTCATCGATCTGGACTGGTCCAACGCTTTTGGCGGCCCCGATTTCGATCTCAACCCCCTGGGGCGCGGCATGGCGCCCATATCATCCGATGGGGGCGGTTCGGCCCTGCCGTTACCGTCCGTGGAAAATCCGAACCGACTCATCGGCATGCCCGGCGACCGACCGGCGCCGGCTGGGTTCATGCCCCTGGATCAAACCTGGCCCCAGCGGCGGTCCAAGGTGGGCACCTATGACCAGCAATGGTTTCAGACCCATTGGCCTTACTTTCCCGAAGACATGAACTGGACCTTTTTCAACACGGCACCGGAAGACCAGCAGCAAGACGCCTATTTCCAGGGCGGTGAAAGGGTGGAACTGACCAACTTGCACCCCCGACGCCAACTGGTGCAGACCGTGTTGCCCCAACTGCGACAGCGGGTGTTCGTCAATCAGTTTCACGACCTGCAGGACCCCGAAAAAGGGTTGGCCTTCCGGGAATCCCAGACACGGCTGGATACGGTCTGGCTCTTTCCTCACGCACTGCGCGGCATCCTGGTTCACCGGGCCGTTCTGGAAGTGGCCGACGAGGAGGCCGTGGACGTCAAGCACCTCTATCTGGTCACCGAGTCTCCGAACGACGCCCCCCAAAGCCTGGAACATCATATGGCCGCATTGGAAAAGCGCCTGGACCGCACCGTGCAGATAGACATGTCCCAGTTGGACGCCGCCATGGCCCAAGCCGTCCAGGATATGAAAAAGATCAAAGACATTCCCAAGACCCTGGCCCATACACTGTCCGTGGCCCAGGGTCAGGCACCCAATGTCGGCATCTCGCCCCAAAACGCCGCCACCCGCTGCACGAGCCTCTTGGGCCAGTCCCAGGAGCGCATGCAGGCAGCTGAAAAGCAATTGGTGAAACTCAAAAGCCAGTTCGGACACATGGTTAAAATCGATCTTGCACCTCTGGCCAGGGCGAGGAATAAATTCGAACAGCTCAAAGGCACTATCGCCAAACAGATGAATATGGCCGGTGATTTAACCCAAAAGGCCGGGGCCGCCAAAAAGCAGATGCAGATGAAGGTTCTCAATGCCTTGGACCGGCCCGACACCCAGCCGTTCCTCGCCAAAGCCCGGGAGCAGATGGCCCCGCCGGAAAAAGCGCTTTGGCCGGAGCAGGCCCTGGCGCTCGTGCGTCAGGGGCGCTATGACCTCTCTCTGGATCATGAGCGTATGGGAGCGCTGCGAAAACTGGGCCTGCGGCCATCGACGCTGAAGCGGGCCATGCTGGCCGTCATCCCTGAGGGTCAACCCTTTGTCCCGGAGCAGTGGGGGCTTGATCCGGCCCCGCCCTCATCTCTGCCAGCCGGAATGCTGATGGCCGCCCACGTCGGGCCTCAAATTACCAGACTCGTCCTTCGTCCCGGCCCTCTGGAAAAAGCAACTGACGACATCACTGTACCGGGTTCCGCGGACACCGCTTTTGCCGCAGGCATGGCCCCGGGCAAAACCGTGATACGGGTGGCCGATCCCCTGGAGGCGTGGCTGGTGGAGCAGGACGCCGGGGATTTCGTTGGAGCTGTGGCTTTGCCAACCCCGGCCACGGCCCCCGACAAGGGGACTGCGGAGTTGCTCAAGGTCGCTCCACGCCTGATGGTCGTTCTCTATTCCCGGGAAAAGGCTGCCATGGACAAGGAGTTTGAACCATGGCGAGCGGCATATCCCCAGGCCGAGCCGCTGCCCTTGCCAGAAAAATCGGCAATTTTAGACGCACACCAAAAGGCTGTGCCGCTCGAGGAGTGGATTGTGGCGGCACTGGGGCCAGACCAGCCCGCTTTTATTCCGGAGGAGAGTCCGTTCCGGGCCGGCAAGGGCCCCGACGGCGGCGGTATCTCGATTCCATCGGTGGATGCCAAGGGACTCTACCAGGCCTATCACGATGGAATGATGGAAAAGATGGCCTCTGCAATGGCCAGAGGGGAGAAGCTGAAACAGAGCCTGCCGAAAAAAATGGAGGCTGCTGTCGAAAAGGCCAGGGCTCAGATGCGCCGGGACGGTTTGGAGAGACATGGCATCAATCCACAAGACTGCCTGACACCGCCACCCACGAAGAAAAAACCGGCGGGCTTCATGGCCGGTGCGGATCTCTCGACCAAGTACGCCCATGTCCGCCAGGGGTTGGAAAAGAGTGGACAACTGACGCCCGAGCGGGCTGCTACCCTGGACGCCCAGGAAGCCAAAATGTCTCGCCTGCTGGCGGCATCCAAAGCCCAATGGGAGGAAGGACAGGCCAAACTGCCTGGAGCCGGCGGCAGCTTCACCTTTCCCGACTGGGCCAGGGAACTGCTGGAGCCCTTTCATATAGACCCGGACGACCAGGAGGTGATGACCCGCGAAAAGGTCATCGCGTGCCACGCCGGACAGATCAGCCTCAAAGGCAAAAACCTGGCCGGTCTGGACCTCTCCGGTCTGGACCTGGCTGGTGCGGATTTGCGCGGCGCACGGATACAGAAGACCTCCTTTGCCGGATCGACACTGGATGGCGCAGACCTGAGCGGCACCATTGCAGAGCAGGCCGACTTCAGCGACGTCTCTTTTAAAAACGGAAAGGCCGTACAGGCCATCATGAGCAAAGCCGGCTTTACCAGTGCCGCCCTTACCGGCACCAACTTCAGCAAGGCCCTGCTCAAAGCGGCCGATCTGTCAAACGCTGACCTGTCGGAGAGCGCCCTGGAACAGACCCTGCTGGAGGATGCCCGGCTGGTCGGCGCCAACCTTTCGGCGACCAAGGCGACCAAGGGCTATTTCATGGGAGCGGATCTGACCGGCGCCAACGTTTCCAACGCAGACGCTGTCAAAGCCGTTTTTCACAGGGCTACCGCAATCAAGACTGACTTCTCCGGCAGCGATCTGACCAAAGCTATCTTCTGGGACGCCCAGGCCGATCAGGCCATCTTCAAGGGAAGCAAACTGGAAAACGCCCGTTTCGGCGGCACCGCCTCGGCCAAAAAGGGGAACTTTTCCGATGCGGATCTGGCGCGTACCTCCTTGATCGACGCAGACCTGTCCGAGGCCGATTTCAAGGGGGCGCGCTTCGAACGATCGTTTGTGCGAAACTGCAACCTCTCCGGAGCCGATTTGTCCGGAGTGCAGGCCAAAAGCACCTTTTTTCATCGCACCAACCTCGAAGGCGCCAACCTCTCCCGATCCAACCTTTTTCTGGGATCTCTGCGCAAGGCCCGTCTGGTCAACACTGATCTGTCCGGCGCCAACTTGTATGGGGCGGAAATGTATCGAGCCGTGGTAGGCAACACCAATTTTGACGGTGCCAACCTGAAGATGACGCTACTCAACAAGCGCGTGGAGCTTCTCGATGACAAGAAATGAGATTGTCGAAGCCATTGCCCGTGACGACACCATTGCAGATCAGGATCTGTCCGGCATCGATCTTACAGGGATGGATCTTTCAGGAGCGCGGTTTGAAAACTGCTTTATGGGCAATGTCGATTTCCGCGGCGCCACCATTCAACGCACTGGCTTCAAGGGGTGTGTCCTGCATGGCGCCAACATGAGCAATGCCGATCTGTCCCAGGTTCTCTGGATGGAGATGGACCTGACCGGAACCAACCTCTCCGGGGCCAAACTGGAGAAGGCCGTGCTCACCGGTGCAAAACTCACCGACGCCAATCTGTCCGGGACTGATTTGACGCGCGCCGTTCTGGACAACGCTGTGCTTGACGGTGCCCATATGCGGCAGGCCGCTCTGACAAGAGCGGTCTTTTTTCAAGCGTCGTTAAAAGGGGTCGACTTGTCCACCGCAGATCTGACCCGGGCTGTTTTTTTCAAGGCCGATCTGACCGGGGCCAACCTCAGCCGGATAAAGGCTCACAAGACCTTTCTGCGTGAGTGCGCACTGGCCAACCAGGATTTTTCAGGGTGTGAGTTCTCCTGTGTGCAGGCCGGCGGCGCCGACCTGACCGGGGCCAAGTTTGCCGGCGCAGACGTGAACCGGTCCAACTTCATGGAGGCCACCCTGAACGGCGCCGACTTCAGCGCAGCCAAAGCGTTCGGTGCCGTCTTCATGGCGGCAGACCTGAAAGGTGCCCGGTTTGCAAAGGCACTCCTCAGCAACGCCTGCTTTGAAGGCGCGACCCTGAACGGCGCCGACTTTACGGCAGCCCGAATGGACCAGAGCCTGATGACCAAAAGCGCCTGCACGGGAACCGTCTTTGCGGGAGCCGATTGCTCAGGCTGCGACTTCTCCCATGCCGACCTGACGGCTGCCGACTTCTCCAACGCA
Organism: uncultured Desulfatitalea sp.; assembly: GCA_963668675.2. Taxonomy (GTDB): domain Bacteria; phylum Desulfobacterota; class Desulfobacteria; order Desulfobacterales; family Desulfosarcinaceae; genus Desulfatitalea. The sequence continues at coordinate 1,042,473 of CAXXMB010000002.1, forward strand.
AGCCTGTTTCGGGCCAAGATGCACCGGGCCATAGAGGAGCATACGATTTGGGACGGGTCCACGCGAAGCATGGCGCTGGAGACGGATGTGGATCTGGCTGCGGCGGAGGAGTGGAAGAAGAAATGAACGTCCCGAATGAAAAATAGCGATAGTTGATAGAACAGCCCCATTTTGGGGATGAATCAAGAAGCTTATGGAGGCATAAAATGCAAGAAGCTGCCCGGCATATCGAATCCCCCTGGCTGGCCCTGGGATACGCCACTGTTGAATCCAGCAACGGCGATGACCTCATTGTTCAAACACCGACCGGTCGGACGCGGGCCCGGAAAGCGACCAGCTGCCTGCTGGTCCCGGAAGCGGGGGATCAAGTTCTGATTTCAGAAGACAACTTCGGTCGAAGCTACGTGCTGTCCGTTCTCGAACGCCTGGATGACCGAACGGGCAATCAAATCTCACTGAAAGGCCCGACCCGACTGGAGGTGACCGACGGTGATCTGACCCTGGCCGCGGAGAGCGGCCTTGGCCTGGCATCACCGGCTCGTATTGCCCTAACAGCCTCCGAACTGGATATTAACGCGTCCCGGGCCCAAATCGGCATAGAAGATACCCACCTGGCCGGTAAATCGCTGAGTGCCAGCATCGAGCAAATCCGTACCGTGGCACGAAGCATGGACAGTTTCATCAAGAACTGGGTCCAGCGCATGTCCTCTTGTTTTCGCTATGTCCGGGAGATCGATGAAACCCAAGCCGCCACGGCCAGGCAATTGGTCGAAGGCACCCTGACGGTCCAGACCGGCAACAGCGTGCATATGGCCGAGGGCCACGTCAAAATCGACGCCGAACAGATTCACCTGGGATGAAGGAGGGAGCATGTTTCAATTGACCATGATGGGCGGAATGATGATGGGTTTTCCGGATGTGTGCCTGACGCCGACGCCGGCAGGCCCGATCCCCATCCCCTACCCCAACATCTCCACGGGGGTGACCACCATTCCCACCACCACAGCGCTTAACATACTGACCGACGGCATGCCGTCCCACAACCAGATGTCCGAGGTTTACATCAGCAACGGCGACAACGCAGGCGTCAACCTGGGCGTGGCCTCGGGGTCGGTGATGGGGCCCAGCGAGTTCATCCTGGGCAGCATGACCGTGCTCAAGGAGGGCATGCCCGCCCAGCGCATGACCAGCATGACCGGCCACAACGGCCTCTCCATGAACTGTCCCGGCGTCTGCCTGGCCCCCAGCCAAGTTACGGTGATGGTGATGGGCTGACGATGTGAAGCGCTGAAAAAAGGATCCCCTCGCTTCCTACGCTTTGCTGGTGGGCGCAGCTTTCGTTTGCCGCTTTTTGGGTTTACTTCCAAAGGGGCACGCCTTGATGCAGATGCCGCAAATCGGCGCATCGACCCCAGGCAGCCAGGCGAAATTTTCGGTCAACTGTTCCACGCAACGGGTGAAGAAGAGCGCCTCATGCCTGTTCTTATAGTGGCTGTCGGTCTTCACCCCCTTGATGGCTTTGACCGGGCAGGCATCCCGGCACAAGGTGCAATCCCCGCAACGATTTTCGACCGGGCCATCGACTTCCAGGGGAGCCTCGGTGAGTATGCTGGCCAGGCGCACCCGGGGCCCATACTCGGGCGTGATCAGCAGCAGATTTTTTCCCTGCCAGCCCAGCCCAGCCATGCGGGCCACCGCTTTGTGGCTGATAGCGCCCTGCCATGCATTGCGGTCGAGCACCTGGGATGCCGGAATGGGGAGGGATCTGAAACCCTCGTTTTGCAAAACAACCGCTGTCTTAAAAGCAAGCTCATCCAGAATGCGATTGGCGGTTTGGTAGACGGCGCCATAGATGGGTGTCGGCTTGTCTGTTATCGTTTCGAAGGCCGAGAGGGGCAGCTGTACCGCTATCGATATGACCCGAGTGAATCCGGATAGCAGGTCAGGGGGATTGACGTCCAACGCCTTCAGCGGCTCTGCATCAGCAACCCCGACCAGATCCGTGCCCCAATCAAGAACTGTTGTTTTAATTTGATGGGTAAAACCGGATGCTGTCATATGATCCACCTGTCTCGTCCATGTTCAAACCATATCTGAGTATAGAGCCAGATAACAGCCACAGGCAAGCCGCAAAGTAAATTCGCCTTGACTTCAGGGCATCGTAGCGGCCTTGGCAAAGTTCCCAAGGGCAGTTTCGATTTTATTGATCACCTCTGTGCAAGCGTTAATTTCGTGACGCGTGGCCAGGTACTTTGGGTCGTTGTACGAAAACCAGACCTGACCTGTTTCATCCTCCCAAATGAGCGCTTTTTGGGGGAGATCGATCGCAACGCTCTGGCGGCACTGCATCATCGGTGTGCCGACCTTTGGGTTACCAAAAATGACGAGTTGGGTGGGGCGAAGCGTTTTTCCGATCTTTTGAGCACCCTCTGCGTGATCTATCCGAATAAACACCGTCATCCCTTTTGCTTTCAATACCTTTTCGAGTCGGTCTGCGGTTGTGCCGACATCATGAGCGCTCTTTACGCTGATCATCCCACTGTCGGCCCAGGCAACCGATCCGATAAAAAATACGCCCATTAGGACGCAGAGCAGGCAACGCATGGCTTCTCCTCCTTATTCCGATGGCTGGATTATGGACTTGGCCATTCATCAATAGAACGTATCAATCACAACATTAGACAGCACCCATTATTGTAAAGTTACTCAGTGGTCTGTACAGCCCACTGAATCGGAAACCGCAATGCTTTCTGATGGAATGCTTCGATCACGCCTGTTGAAGGGTTGCCTGGACGGCAAGCCCTATCTTTTCAAGGGTGTAGGGCTTTTTGATCATACGGGACACCCCCAGGCGCTTCACCTCCCTTATGCGGTCGGTTTCTGAAAAACCACTCGCGACAATCGCCTTCTGGCCCGGATGGAGGCGAATCGCCTCCCTGTAAGTGTCCAATCCATCCATGCCCGGATCCATAATCATATCCAGTACCAGTAAATCGACCGCCTGCGCTTTAAGATAGACCACCGCCGCTTCTCCGCTGGAGACGGTAGCGACCTGATAACCCAATTCAGACAAAATGGCGGATGCAATCTCCCGCTGCTCCCGGACATCATCCACCACCAGGACGGATTCGCCGTGGCCCCGGTATTCATCCATCGAGAGCGCCTCACGCTTCTCGACCGGCTTTCTGGTGACCGGGAAGTAGAGCGTAAAGCGGCTGCCCTCTCCCTGATCACTTTCAAAATCGATGTAGCCATTGTGATCCTTGACCACCCCCCAGACCACGGCCATTCCCAGCCCGGTACCGCTACGTCCCATCTTCTTCTTCGTGTAAAACGGCTCGAAGATGTGGTTCATGTCTTCCTTAGAGATGCCAACGCCCGTATCCAGAATGGTCAGGGCCGCATAATCGCCCTCTTTGACCATGTCGTACCCTTTGACGGGACGATCGATGTAGCAGTTTTCCGTGGAGATGGTGATATCGCCTTCCTCCTTTGTTGCCTCCAACGCATTGATGACCAGATTCATCAGCGTTTTGGTCAGGTGGGCGGGTGAACCGCTGATGTTCATCAGGTCGGTACTCAACCGGGGCGTGACGCGGACCTGTGGATAATACGAAAGGATCTTTTCATGCTCCGGGCTCGCCAGATATTCCTGGACGATCTCGTTGAGATTGATCACCTCCGTCACCTCCAACCCCCTTCTGGCCAGGGTAAGCAGATCTTGAACGATGGTGGCCGCCCGCTTGCCGGACTTCATAATCGTCTCGACCGGTTCACGCATCTCGTCATCCGGGTCCATCTGGTGGAGCAGCAGTTCCGGATAGCTCACCAGACCCGAGAGAATATTGTTCAAATCGTGGGCAACACCCCCTGCCAGGTTACCGATCGCCTCCATCTTCTCGACGCGGCGCAGACGAACTTCCAACTGCTCTTTCTCCCTGGCCTCCTTTTTACGATTGGCGGCACCAATAGCCAGCGAGACCATATCGGCGATGGAGTGGGCAAAATTGCGCTCATCCATATGCCAATTGCGTTTGACGTTCACCTGTTCAAAGCTGACCAGCCCCGCCATTGCGCTGTCGACAAGCACCGTAGCATCCAGCATCGAACGGATGCCCAGCTCCATTATATAATCGTTGCGAAGACATATCAGTCGTGGGTCTTCCATGGCGTCCGATGCCGCAATGGTCCGACTGGATTCAAGGGATCTCAGATAGACGCGATAGTCCTCCACCCTGAACTCACCGCCTGGGGTGTGGCGACCGTCACCGAGCAGATAGATGTCGTGACACCTGACCTTCAAACCATGTTTATCAAGCAGCCATACACTGCTGCGGTCGGCCTGCAGCGTCTTGCCGGCCGCCTCCATTATCACCTGCAAGGAGGCATCCAAATCACCGGTCTGTAAGGATTGGTCCCCTGCCAACCGCAGCAGGGCTTTGTTTTGCAGCCTCAGCCTCACCTGACTGTCCGACTGGAGGGATTCAGCCCTTTTTCGTTCAGTGATCTCCTTTTCCAACTCATGGGTCCGTTCACTGACCAGATCTTCAAGGTTGTCCCGGTGCATGGCCAGTTCAATTTTTGATGCTTCAAGATCGCCAATATGGCGCTCGACCGTGTCGGCCATGTCATTGTACGCCGTGGAGAGTTGTCCCATCTCATCCTTGGACGATGGCACCAGACGATGGCCGCGATCGCCCTCCTGAAAGCGTCGAATGCCGCTGATCATGTTTGTAATTCTTCTGGTCAATAGGGCAGCCATGAAGATGGCGATGCCGATGACGATGACGATCATGATACTGGTGTAGAACGAGAGATCCTTAAACGCCTTTTGGAGCGTTGTTTGAATGAGGGCTCGACTCTCCCGCTTTTCAGACGCCAAATTTTCGGCAAATTGCGCCTCGATATGCTGAATGGTTTCGGCGGTCTCGATGGCCGGGCGATGAAACTCATCCACATTTGCGCCGATGGTCACATAACCGAACCCGCGCGGATGCTGCCCGTAGATGCCGGTGTGGTAGGGAATCGCCGCAGCCGTGGTCAATTTCCACAATCCGCTCCAGAAGATCAGAAACGAACCGGAGCCGCCATACTGGGTCAGGTTGTGCCAACCGTCGCATTGGGGCGCAAAATTGAGGTAGCGGCCGTCCAGCCCCAGCATACCGGCATCGGTCAACGGCTTGGCCGGCTTTTTGGAGAGGCGCTGCTCCTTGAACTGAGGTGCCCGTTTCTCAAAAGTCGCCATCGACCCATTGCTGCCCTTCCAGATCGCATACATCTCCTCATCCAGCCAGGGAACCGCCTGTTCGCCGGTTTGCGGATCATAGCCAACGATGAAATAGTCCCTTGGGTGGCTGATGTTGCGCCCCTTGTAGTCCCACATAAACGAATAGTTGCCGCTGCCGGCATCCGAAATGGCCGAATAGCGCTGATCGGTGGGGATCGGATGATCGGTGTACTCCATGATGTGAGTGTGGTCCAACGCCAGGGTGACATAGCCGCTGATCCGGCCGTTTTGAACGACGGGGGCAGCCCACCGCACCAATCCCTGAAAGCGGATACCCACAGGGTTCTCCTTGCCGGCATATCCCGACTTTTCAGGTTCGAATGCGATGCCCTTCTGTTCGGCCCGCTTCCGCGTATAGGGGCCGATCATGTGCCCTTTGATATAGGGCCCGATCACTTCCGAGACATAGATCTCCCCCGGTTTCAATTTGAGCAGTTCCTGGAAATAACGCTCTGCGCGACAATAGGTATTTCTGTAATCGGAGATATTTTTAAGAGACGTGGGTAAAACATTCGAGGTGGTCACCTTGACCCGCTCCTGCCCCGTCAAATCCACAAATGTCATCTCAAGATAGGTCGGCCGCTCTTCGACAACCCCATCCCCATCGGGCGCCCGATAGTTGAAATCACGCCGGTTGTCATCATTTCTGGCCGAAACCACCTTCGTATCACCGATATCGAAAGGCCGGTCATCCACCCACTTTTCACCAGCCGGATCCATAATCCACGGACCGTGAAAAATGACCGGGTGTTGTCGGGCAGCGACAAAACGCTCATACTCGGCACGGTCTGGACTCAATTGGGACGCCAGCCGGATGTCAACATCTCTGTCGTACAAAAAGTGAGCCACAGCCCTGGCCGTATCGGTGGTCAACCGCTCGATGGCTTCCCGGGACTTCTGATCCAGCGCCCGAATGGAGTTCTTCGTGGATAGATCGCTGACCTCCTTCACCGCCTTACTGGTTCCGGAAATAATAGCGACATATTTACGCTCAACAGCACTGCCCAAACTAAAGATTTCGTCCCAGGCAACCCAGGCCAGCAACACCAGCGGAACCACCTTGATCAAGATAAAGATGGCGATCAACTTGGTACGAATTCCAGGCGAGTATCGAAACTTAGGCAAAACAGTTCTCCATTCTAGATAACTAAACGATAACACCAGTAAAATATCGGCACTTTTGACCCAAAACCTTAGCTGCGGTCAAATTCAGCTCACCTCTCCCATCGCGATCAGATGAAAGATAAAGCTAATCCGCAGCGGGATAAGGGAGAAAGAAGAGGCAGGTGTTTATGCAGAAGGGCAATTTTGAATGCAGCTTTCCAGGGATATCACTCCTTCACCAACAGCCAAACCGTATCAAAATAGTCGATCATAAAATCGCCGTTCGAATGCCTTTCACACCGATCGAGACGGCGCTCTATCTCCTCTTTATAGGCGTCGCTCCATTGCTCATCCGGATGGGATGCCGTGCAATAGGCGTAGAGGTCATCAAGCCCGCTGCACGAAAAGAGCGGACGAATCTCATTTTTAAACGTCAACCTGAATCCGTTGCCGATCGCCGACTCGATGGCCTTGATCGCACTCAAACTGCTCTCCGTCTCTTCATTGAAGATCTTCAAGATTTTGCCCGACGCGCCCCTGCCGCGGACAGGCTCCAGAATGAGCATCTTCCCTCCAGGTCGCAATACCCTTCTGCCCTCCTGCAGGGCCCTCAACTGGCTTTGATCGGGGACATGATGCAATGATTCATTAAACATAACCGCATCGAATGAATCGTCCGCAAAGCAAAGAGCTTCAGCCTGCCCCACCAGAAACTGCAAATTCTCTTTTTTGTATCTCTTTCTCGCGGACCTCACAGAAGCACTGCCAGGATCAAATCCAACGGCAGCCCCGACCTGCTGCGCCACGAAGAAGGTCTTTTCACCATCCCCGCAACCCACATCAAGCACCCGGTCATCCTCACCACCAGCAGCAAGCTGCAAAATCGTCTCTTTCTGAATCCCCGTACAATCAAAAATCATCGCTATGAACCCATCTAATCAGAAGTATAACATCACCGGTCAGCCGCTTTCCACATCTCCACCTGCAGCTCTATTTCGGAACAACTGCATATAGAAATATTGCCCCACCTTCACCGTCTTTCCCGAAACCATTGGAACGACGCCCATCAACTCCTCCGGGGAATACCTCGACGTCAAAGGGGGACCAAAGGGTGTCTCTCTCTTCTCTATCTCCACAATTGCCAACAAGGCATCCGGTTTAAGGACGCGCCTCACCTCCCGGATAAAATCCTGCATTTGAGTCCTGGAAAAGATATGTATCACCGTTGATATGTAGACAAGATCTACGGAAGACTCCCGCAGAAGCGTCGGCCGTGTTATATCCCCCTCTATCACCTCGATATTGACCGCTTCCATTTCCCGCTCGAGCGCATTTAAGAAAGAGCGATCTCTATCCAGCGCATATACCATCCCGGATGGACCAACCTTCTTAGAAAACAGCATCGACATATACCCATTGCCACAGCCCGCATCCACAACCGTCTGCCCATGGCAAACATTCAAAGCATCCAGCACAACGCCAGTCTCCAGAAGCCCTTCTGTGAATTTTGCCCTGTGCTGCTGCTTTGCTTTCAAGATGTCATCCTTTACCACTTTAGCAAAAACCCTGCTATCATTTGAAGCTCTGCCTTCGTCTTGTAATTCACCCTTCGAGTTTCGCAAAATCTACACGCGGAGGTAAGTCCAGTGGGTGGTCTGCACCTCGTCAGCATTACATTTTAGTGTCGTTTAGCTGCTGTGGAGGATCAGCGGCCCGGACTGTTTGACCGTTAGCGAGTTTCCGGGCCGCCCGGAAGAGCAGCTTAGCGACACTTAAATGCGTTTGCGTGAGGTGCAGACCACCCAATGGATTCGCCGGATCATGAACCCAGAAAGTTGAGTTGTAAGCTTTTATAACTCAACCCCATCCCCTACGGCACCACCCAGAAGGACTTCACTCGATCGTTGTCCCACTGAAACCGCGCCCTGTTGTTTCCCGTTTTGCTTAGCCGCAGCCAGTCGATGCTATCCACTATCCCTACAATAGCGGCAAAATTCGAGCGGCCCGCATCGGAATGCATCAGATGAGACAGCTGCCGGACCAGCCGGGCAGGCAAACCGGATGAGGGCTGGTCTATTGGCGTACCCGGGGGATGTTCGGTGCAGTAGTTGAGGCGGCTGAAGCCGTTTACCTGCGCCCAGCAGGCGTCCGCCACCCGATCATCGGTGTGCACCGCGGCCGGACCGGAGATGCGCAGTTGAATCTGTTTGCGCGGGTGGTAAAAGAGCCATTGCACATGTCCATGCTCCCGAATCTCACCCACCTTGGCCGCCCGCGCGTCTGAAAAGCAGGTCAAGGTCCGCTCTTTTTCATCTGCGCCACGTAATATAACCGTGCGCACCTGGCAGCCCTGGGCACTATCCGTGGCAAGCGATACACAATGCATCGGATCTCGTGAATGGGCAACTCCTCTTCCAAGCAGAGCCCAAACCTTCGAGCGCACCTGCGCAAAGATTTCCTGATCCATGCCGCTTTTCATCATTGATCATTTTCCTCAGGTATGAGGTGAAAAACAACAGGAGGATCCGTATCACCATTTCCCTGGAAATTAAATGGAGATCGCCATAAGTCATCGATTCAAAACCAATGGAGGCGTGTCTGGCAGGAGGTGCCCAATGCCTTCATCGTATGGTTTTACCGCCGCTTGGATGCAGTGGAGGATAAGCGGTCCGCACTGTCTGAGCGTAACGAGTTTGCGGACCGCCCGGAGCGCATCATAGCGGCAGTTAAATCATGGAGCGTTTCATTGGGCACCCCCTGCCAGACACCCCGGCTCCCACCCATTCACTGCATAAACATCACCTTCCTCGAATTAAATTTCGAAAAATTTCGTTTACGGAACCCTTCAGACTATTTAAAAATAGACCGATATTCATTATCGAAAGCCTTGAGCCCAAAACTTAAATCAACGGACCCGATATGATCAATCGCATCGTCGCCATTCTGTTTCTCGCCTTTATGGGGATCTCCTCAGCCCTCTTTTTCATCATCGCCGTGATGATCCGGCTCTGCACCGCCCCCTTCGACCGCCGCCTGACCTGGCTGCACCAGTTCACCTCATTCTGGGCCTGCCTCTACCTGTGGGCCATGCCCGCCTGGTCGGTTACCGCCTCCGGACGCAAGAAAATCCATCGCGGCGCCACCTATGTGGTTGTCTCAAACCACCAGTCCGGCCTCGACATTCTGGTGGCCTTCCGCCTCTTCTTTCACTTCAAATGGGTCTCCAAAATCGAAATGTTCCGCGTCCCCTTCATCGGCTGGAACATGCGGCTCAACCGCTACATCAAAATCATTCGGGGAGAGGAGGAGAGCCGACGGCTGATGATGGCCGACTGCGAGCGCACCCTCTCCGAAGGATCCTCAGTCTACTTCTTCCCCGAAGGAACGCGCTCCAGGACCGGGCAACTGAAACCGTTCAAGCCCGGTGCCTTCATCCTGGCCCATAAGATGAAACTGCCCATCCTCGCCATTGCCATCAACGGCACCAAAGACGCTCTCCCCAAAGCCAGCTTGAATTTTCACGGCCGCCACCGCTTCCGCATCGAAGTGATCGGGGAGATCCCTTACGACACCTTCGCCAACCTGAGCGTGGCGGAGACCGCCGAAATGGTTCGTGCCCGCATTGCCGAGCATGTGGACGACCACCATTAGCCCATCAGGATCGAACAACGCCCTCTTTTTGCGCCGCTTTTTTGACAGCCTGCCCCTGCCGGCGTCAAAACCAAAGCGTTTCAGCCACCTTTCCCATGCTCATCTCCGCCTTTAATATACTTTTAATATTTTGTTATAATTGGATATTTAAAATTTCAATGTTGAGGCACGCAATTTGCTAATCTTTTTACAGCCTTCATAGGTGCCGTATATCCGGTCCGCAAAAGACCCACATGGCCGATCGGATCGGCTACCGGTGAAGATCATTAAAAGATGGACTGACGAAAAGGACGGCATTCGAATGGTGTGGAGTCTTGTCGAACCGCAAGCAAATGCAACGCAAACCAGCCCCGAACGCATTTACACGGATTTTTTCAATCTGTGCGGGATTCCTTTTTCCATCACGCCCGACCCGGAATTCCTCTACCTCTCCGATACACATCAAAGCGTTTTTGAAAAACTCCAATACGGCATACGCGGCCGGATGGGGTTCATGGTGCTCACCGGCGAGGTGGGCACCGGCAAAACGACCTTGTGCCGCGCTCTCCTCGACCGGCTTCAGGGGCAGGCCCGGACGGTCTACGTCATCAACCCCTCCCTGAGCGGCAAGGAGTTGATCGCCGCCATCCTCGACGATCTGGGCACCTGCTGCAATGCAACGGATTCGAAGAAGGGGCTGATCGACCGCCTCAACCGCTTTCTGCTCAACGAGGGCCTCGGCCAACCGGTGGTGATCATCATCGATGACGCGCAGACCATGCCGATGGAGACCCTTGAGGATCTGCGCCTGCTCTCCAACCTGGAGACCGACAAGAGCAAACTGCTGCAGATCCTGCTCGTCGGGCAGCCCGAACTGCTGGAGTTGATCGACCGTCGGGAACTGCGCCAGCTCAAACAGCGCATCTCCATCCACAGCCATCTGGGCTTCCTCTCCCGGGAGGAGGTGAGCGGTTATATCGAACGCCGCCTCGCCGTGGCCGGCAACAAGGGGCAGGTCCGTTTCAGCCCGAAGGCCGTACAACGAATCCATCGTGTATCCAAAGGCACCCCTCGAATGATCAACAAGCTCTGCGACCTCGCGTTGACCGCAGCCTATGCGGCCGACTGCGCCATGGTAGAAGCAAGTCATATCTCTGTTGCCGAAAAAGAGCTGATCGGGACTACCTCGTGGAAAGCCAAAAACGGAAGCAACGATACGGCGCCCCGTATTCCGTTTCGGAAAGCCTCCTGGCTTCTTGGCGGACTGTTGCTGCTGGCAGTGGCAATGGGATATTGGACCCACTATCACAATGAAACAGTGCCATCTGAAAATCGACCTGAAGCCATATCCCCAACAATGGAGAATCGCCTTGAGCCTGCTGAATGATGCCCTGCGCAAACGCAGGGCCGAAGATAGGCCAGATGGCCATCATACCGCCAGAGCCGCTCTTGGTCCGGCCAAGCCACGGCGCTTCAAGCTGAACCGCAAACAGGCCATCCTTGGGGGAGTGACGATTGCGGCGGTCGCCTTTGCCGTCTGGTGCTGGTGGTGGCCCTTCGGTCGGGTCTCGTCTTCATTCTCTTCGGGGCCGGTCCAAACCGCCGCCTTGCATCCCGGGCCAAAAGAGGTACATGCTGTCGAACCATCGAATGATCCAAAGCCCCATGCCCAAACAGTCCAGATCGTCGAAAAGAAGACAAACTCCCGCCCACAGGCTGTTAAGCCTACCGCAGCGGTGAAGAGCGACAACGACCAACCGGCTGCTCCGGCACCCGACAAGACCAGGCCGGCCGCACCAACGACCGCTCCTGCAGAAACAGCAACAGTGAAGCCCCGGTATAGGGCAGCGATATCGGCCGCGACCAAGGAGGTCCAACCCCCTGCTTCGAAACCTGAAAAGACCGTGGCAACCATAGCGCCCGCCGCACCTCCTGTAGTGCCGCCGGCCCAACGCCGCCAGGTGTCGGCGACGCGCATTTACGAGAAGGCGCGCACCTACCATCGCCAGGGAAGAATACCCGAGGCCATTGCCATGTACCGCGAGGTGTTGAAAATCGATCCAAACCACTTCGATACCGGCTTCAATCTGACATCGGCCTATCTTCAGACCCGGGCCTTCAACAAAGCCGATGCCATGGCCTCCGACCTTTACCGAAAGAGACCGGACAATCCCCAGGTGGCCCTGAACCTGGCCATCGCCCGCATCGGCATCGGCCAGCCAAGAGAGGCCCTTGGCCTGCTGGAACGCATCTCCGCCCACTCCCAGGCACCGCTCTATGAGATCTACTTCCACAAAGGAGTGGCCTGCCGTAACATGGGAGAGCCGGCCCAGGCGGTGGCCTGGTATCAAAAAGCCGAACGACTCAAATCCGATGACCCGCGCCTGCTCTTCAACACGGCCGTGGCACTGGACCAGAACCGGCAGTACGGTCCGGCGGCCAACTACTACCAAAAGTATTTGAAAAGCTCCGAAGAGGGAGATCCCGCAACTCGCAAAAAAGTGGCCCAGCGTATTCGCACCCTCCAGGCAGAGCTGGCTGCAACCCCCAACAAGGAAGAAAAGGTCCAATGAAAAAGCGTATCGGCGATATCCTTATGGAGATGGGATTTATCGACGGCGACCAGCTGAAGCTGGCCCTGATGGAGACCAAAAAAACCGGCAGCATGATCGGCGACGTGCTGCAACGCATGGGCTGGGTGACCGAAGAGGATCTGCAGATGGCCATAGCCGTGCAAAGCGGCGCCAAAATCCTCGATACAGAGGCGACGGAGATCGACCACAGCCTGATGGCCCGCATCCCCATCGAGTTTGTCAACGAGCACGGCATGTTCCCCTTTGCCCAGGACGATGGCGTATTGAAGACGGCCACCAACAACCCCTTCGATGTTATTGCCCGGGACAAGCTGGCCCGGCTGAGCGGCCAGCGCGTGGAGACCTTCATCGCACCCAAGAACTGGATCGCCAAAGCCATCGAAGTCTTCTACAAGACTGCCCAGACGCTCGACGATGAAATCAACGCCATCACCTACTCCCAGGCCGGGGGCGATGCCACCGAAGACAACCGCATCATCAAGCTCTCCAGTCTGCTGATCGATAAGGGCTACGTTTTGGGCGCCAGCGACATCCACATCGTGCCCGACGCCAACCTGGTGCGGATCTACTACCGCATCGACGGCGTGCTGCACCAGATGTACCTGTTCGCCAAAAAATTCCAGCAGCCCCTGGTCACACGCTACAAGATCATGGCCGACATGGATATCTCCAACCCCAACATTCCCCACGACGGCCGCATCAAGTACGAAAGCGGCGTTGGTGGATTCGATATCCGCGTCTCCACCTTTCCGACCCAGTTGGGGGAAACGGTGGTCATGCGCCTGCTGATCTACAACAAGGTGGTGGGCGATCTGAAGAATCTGGGTTTCGAAGGAGAAGACCTGGATCGCTTCCACCAAAACATCCAGCGCCCCTACGGCCTGATTCTCACCACCGGGCCCACCGGCTCGGGTAAGACCACGACCCTCTACACGGCCCTGATGACCATCAACAGCCCCAACATCAACTGCATGACCGTGGAAGATCCCATCGAATATGTGATCCCCACGATCCGCCAGACAGCCGTCAACGTCAAGGCCGGCCTGACCTTCGAGAATGCCCTGCGCTCGGCCATGCGCCAGGATCCGGATGTGATGCTGGTCGGTGAAATCCGGGACAAGACCACCGCCGACCTGGCCATGCGCGCCGCCCTGACCGGCCACCTGGTGCTCTCAACGCTGCACACCAATGACGCGGCATCGGCCATCAACCGTCTGCTCGATCTGGGCGTCAACGCCAGTATCCTGGCCTCGTCGCTCTCCATGATCGTGGCCCAGCGCCTGGTGCGTCTGCTCTGTCCGCGCTGCTCGGAGCGTGAACCGATCACAGAGGCGGAACGCAAGGTGTTTATGAGCAACGACATGGAGCCACCCGAGGAGCTGGCCAAAGCCAGGGGGTGCGACAGCTGCCTCCAGTCCGGGTACAAGGGCCGGGGCGGCATCTATGAGGTGATCGTGGTGGACCGTGAGATCGAGAAGATGATCTTCACCGGCGCGCTGCACCGTGAGATTGAAGACAGGGCCAGGAGCGCCGGTACGGTGTTGATGTTCAAACAGGCCCTGAAAAAAGTGACCCGCCACCTCACCTCCCTGGACGAGGTTCAGCGGGTAATCGTGGACTATGCCTAACTACAGCTACAAAGCGGTCGACGACAGCGGCCGGGTCGTCAAGGGCGTGGCCATCGCCTTCGACGAGGGCGATATGGAGCTCAAGCTCGACCAGGCCGGCCTTGCGCTGATCCAAAGCCGCCCGATCAAAGAGAGCTCCCTGAACCGCCTGCTGGGTGGCGCGATCAAGCTGCGCACCGTGGTCGAGTTCTACCACCGCCTGGCCCAGACCCTTGATATCGGCTTGCCCCTGCTCTCGGCGCTGGAAGAGAACAGCCAATACCTGCCCTCCAAACCCATGCGCCGAATCTCCGGTGAGATCAAAGTGGCCGTGGAAGGTGGCCGCACGCTTCACGAAGCCATGGGGGCCCACTCAAAAATCTTTCAGAAGCTCGACCTGGCCATCGTGCGTATGGGTGAGCAGACCGGCGTACTGCCGACCTGCCTCAAACAGTTGGCCGCCTTCCTGCAATGGAAAGAGGAACTGCGCGCCCACATCCGAAAGGCGACCATCTATCCGTCCTTCGTGGTGGTCTCCATCGTCGCCGTACTGGGGGTGTGGGTCGGATATGTGCTGCCCCAGATGGTCAAAGTGCTGTCGGAGATGCAGGTGGTCGTCCCCAAGGCCACCCTGGCGGTCCTTGGCGTGAGCGACTTCGTCAAGGCCAACTGGATCTGGTTCCTCGTCGGCGGCGCCCTGTTGGCGGGCTTGCTTTTTCTCTACCAGCGCACCGAAAAGGGCGGCATACGCTTCGACAGCTGGCTGCTGCGCCTGCCCCTGCTCGGCCAGGTGCTGCGCAACATCAGCCTGGCGCGCCTGTGCCACAATTTCGCCACCATGTTCGGCGCCGGCATGGCCATCCAGCAGATCTTCAGCACCCTGGCCGACAATGGCCTGGGCAACCGCTATCTGGAATCCCGCCTCAAGGTGGTCTACAAAGAGATCGAAAGCGGCGAATCCATCGCCGGCTCCTTCGACGCCGCCGGCGGCTACCCCAGCCTGTTGCTGGGCGCCATACGCAACGGCGAAGCCACCGGCACCCTGGACCAGTCGTTCCAGCGCCTGGGCGACTACTTCGATATCGAAGTCAAACGCACCGTAGAGGCCCTGCTGAGCGCCATAGAGCCCATGGCCATCATCGCCCTGGGCGCCATCTTCGGCCTGATCGTGCTCTCCATTCTGCTTCCGCTGTACGACGTGATGGGTGCCATGGGGAAGGCGTACTAGCCACGTCTATCGCCACCATTCTCGCATCAAAAAAGAGAAAATCCACCTAAATCCTCCTCTATAAAAGGAGGACTTAAAAAAAGATCCCCATTTCCCAAAGGGGGGCCGGGGGGGGGATTTGTCCCAGCAGGAGAGTGCTATGAAGCAGCAATCCAATCGACAGAATTCCTTCGCTTCAATCTTTCCACTTTAAACTTTCAACTCCCCGTTTAGCGGGGTTTACGGCGTCAAATTGATGGTCGCCCCCTGCCCGGCCAGCACCACGGGAGTGGGGGGAGAGGAGGGGGTGACGATGGACCCGCCGCGATTGGCGGCGGTGCGCACCTCGATGCGGGTGCCGGAGATAATCGAATAGAGGCCCGAGGTATTGTTGTTGACTGATCCGATGTCGCTGCCCTGGTTCACATCATGGATGTAGACCCGGGCGCCGGAAGTATTGTTGACGGCCAGATCGAGATATTCGCACACATTGCCGAAGAGCTCGTTGCCGCCGATGTATACGGTCAGATCGTCGAAGTCCTGGGTGGGCGGATGGCGCAGGTAGTTGGGAGTACCGTTGGCGTTGTTGCCCTGATAGCCTCCGCCGTTGAAGTCATCGAAAGTGTTCCCGTTGCCGTCCGCGTCCATGGGGCCTGCGCTCACCAGGGCCACGGCCACGCTGAAGGCCACTGCGACGCCGTCGGCGTCCATCACGAGAGGACGGGCTGTCAACCCGGTGCGAAGTGCGGCACAGGTGGCCGGACGACTGGTGGCCAGACCGGTGTTGACCTCGTAGCGAATCACCCGTTTATAGGGATCCGCCGGGGCCATCTGCAGGGTCATGTACGGCAAAAAGCCGTTGGTGACGCCAGTGTCCTCCAGACCATCGCCCGAGCCGGCCGGATTGCCGTCGGCCCAGGGCAGGCGACCGTTGTTGACCGTATAGCTGATGAGGGCCGAGCGCGCCTGTTGAAGATAGGCGACTGCCTCGTTGCGCGCCTTGCGTTCGGTGAGCATCTTCATCAACGAGATGCCGCCGCCGGTCAACAGGCCGATGATTACCATCACGATGGCGATCTCGAGCAGCGTAAAACCGCTGTTATTTCTTATCAGCAACCGTTGGTGTTTCATCAGTGGCAAACAATGCTGTCCCATGGAAAAGCAAGGGCCGCTGCCCCGTGGCAGCAGCCCCGCTGCCGAGCAGTCGATGCGTTGGTATAACTGCTCCTCAACGCATACTTTAAAACGGCATATAAAAGTTGGCCACCGGTGTGGAGGCCTCCAGATAATCCTCATTGGCTACGATGGTGCCGGTATTGAAAACGCCATCATCGTATTTTGTATCGATCTCCAGGCAAACATCCCACGGCAAGTTGTTGAATCGGATGAAATGACCTGGCCCGGGCGTGCCTGGCGGGTTGACCCAGTAGATATAGACATCGTCACCAAATACATGGGTAGCGACATTGGCGCCGTTGAAATCGCCGCTGATCAAACCCGCTTCGACCAGATCGTTGAACATGTCGAATCGTTCACCGTTCTCCATCATGCCGTCACCGTCGCCGCTGACCGTATCGCCCGGCGGAATGTTGGCTTTGTTCTCATCCCCCGGGAAAACACCGTATTTATCATAAAAGCCCATGACCACCGCCCGGAACTCATCGGCCTGCTTGACCACGCGCTTGACCTTGGCATTCTGAATCATGGCCTGCCCCTTGAGCACACCGCCGATCAGCAATCCGATAATCACCATGACGATGGCAATCTCCACCAACGTAAAACCGGCCTGGTCGCGTCTCATTCGTTTCAGATACAACATGTTAATCCTCCGTATTTGATTTTCGGCCGCACCGTAAAAGCGCATCCGCGCCTCTCTCTATCTCTTTTCGGTGTAAACCCATAAAAACTTAAATTAGCCTCAAAAACAGACCATCTATTGAAATAGACGGAGCACCACCACTTTCATACGTTTCCACTTTCGTTCAAACCTGCTCGCGAATGTAAGGCGTCACAAAAATCACCAATTCGAAATTCTCTTCGCTATCTTCCATGTGCTTGAACAGACGACCGATCAGCGGCAGATCGCCGAAAAACGGCAACCCTTCATGTTTGACCGTCCTGATCTTGTTGATCAAACCGGCCAGGACGAACGAGTGCCCCTCTCGTACCCGCACCGTGGTGGCCAGCTCTTGCAGGTCGATCACCGGATTGGTGATCGAAAGGGTCGAGACACCGGTCGGAATGTCCACATCCACCTCCCTCTGTATACGCGTCAAGGCAGGAACGATATGAAACGTCACCATCCCGTCCGAGGCGATCTGGGTGGTCAATCCCAGCTGAAGCCCAAGGACCGCTCTTCGTATAGAGGTGCCGATGGTGATAAAGCCGGTATCCTGGTCTCGATCCACGCCATCGACATCGGCATAGGGGAACTGGTATCCCACGGTGAGCATGGCCGACTGACGGTTCATAACGGTCAGATGGGGATTGGAGAGAACTTTCACATCTCCCTGGGTCTTTAGAAAATCGAGCAGCGCCCCGAACTGGGACTGGGCGCCCTTGGCGATGGATCCGTTGTTGTTGAACACCATTTGGAAGACATCCGGCAGGGCCCCGCTGCCGGATGTAAAGGTCACATCCAGTTCACTCCAATCGATGCCGTATTTGCTCTCATCCGTGAGACGCACCTCCATGATGCGCGCTTCCACAAAAACCTGGCGGTTCAATGATTCGGTCAGCGAGTCGAGAAAGCGCACCATGGCGGCCAATCGACGGGGGGTGTCGGCCATGTAGATGACGCCGGCATTGCGATTGAGACGTAAGATGCCCTCTTCGGTCTTCAAACCGGAGAGGGCCTGCTCGACCGCCTGCCATAGATCCGAACTCTGCTCGGGCTTTTTGCTTTTGATCTTGTACTTGCCGGCCACCCCGGCGCTGTCCACTCCCGATCCCAGCATGTCGCCACCCACCTCGATCTCTGTTTCACCGACCATATCGAGGTAGTCGAACTGGTAAATGCGTTCGGCAAACCGTTTGATGGACAGGGTGCCCTGCGCCATGCGCCACGCATATCCGGCACCGTTGACGACAATCATCTCCAGGGCCTCGTCGAGGGTCACATTTTTCAGGTTCACCGTCACAGGCCTTTGCAGGTCGATCTCCGCCTCGATGGAGAGGTTGTACTCCGAATCCCTGGTCAGGGCGGCAATCACCTCACCGAGGGGGGCCTTGTCAAAGGTGAGGGAGTAGAGCACCGGCGCCACGGTTACCTCTTTGGTCAGAGGTGCCATCTGCTCGGAGAAGGGCGGCGGCCCCGGCAGACGCCGCGCTTTGGCCCGATCCAAATGCACCTTGGGCCGCAGCTGATCCAGCTCGTTCGGCACATTACTCAGCGGCGTTTGCGGCCGGCGGGCCGCACATCCACTGCCCAATGCCATGCAGAGCAGGACGACCGGCACAACGATCCATTTGATGCCGGGGTTGATGCCGGGGTGTATATTGCGGGGAAATTTCATTTGCATTGACTCCTTGTTCACGATCGTTCTATTGGCCTTGATCGCTGCTGTAGCGCGGGGCCGGGCTCTCAACGAACCACTCCATTCCCTGGCGACTCAGCAAAACCCCTTCCGCAGAGATCTTTTCGACTTTAAACGCCATCACCTCATCCGTTTCCCGGCACACGCGACCATCGAGCAGCGCCAGGTAAGCAGTCTTTCCCGAAGGGCTGTCGGCTTTTAAAATGCCGGTTAAATCCGGCAGCAGCACATTCTCCGTTAATGAAATACCCGATCCACTCACCGCGGGCGCCTCGGACGGTTCGACCGCCTCCTTGGTTGTGAGCATGGATATCGGTTTTTCTAAAAAACCATACTGCCCGAACGCATTTTTAGTATTCTCGGCCAGCCGGCTCTCCAATCGGGCCAGTTTCTGGCGCAGGGAGGATATGGCCGGAGTGCTGCCTCGAAGCGGCTCGCTCTCCAAGCCGAGAAACCCGAAACCGTTGATCGTCACAAGCACCAGGCCCGCCATTATCCATCCGGCTGTGCACAACTGCTGTTTGCTGCCAACCAGTTTCATAAGGCCTCTGCCCCCTGCTCTCCCTGGACGGTGGTCACCTTGGGCATCGCCACCGATCTCTCCGGCGGCTGATTCACGATACGATACTTGAACCGCAGTTCGATCTGCATTTCGACCTTGTTGCGGCCCTTCTCAGATGAGATGGTCATCTTCCCGATCGTCAAATAGAGGGACTTGTGCAGTGCAGTGAGAAACCCCACCGCAGGGCCCAACGCGCCCCGCATACTCACCGTGCAGGGAATTTGATCTCCGATCACCTGTGTCATTTCGGTCCGGATGCGCACATCCTCAAGATCGAATGCGGCAGCCAGGGCATGCAGTCGGCTGCGCACGTCCACAATGCCCAGGTCGAGAGATTCAACCGGCAGAAACAACGCCTCGTGGGATTTGGAAATCCGGGCCAGTTCTTTGGCGTTCTGGCGTTGAAAGTCGATCTCCCTGAGACGCTGCTCGTTCTTGCCGCGCGCAGCCGCAACCGTTTCTATTTTAACGCCGTTCCAAAAGGTGAGTGCCAGGGCCAACGCCCAGACACAGCCCACCACCAACCAGCGCATTTTCATTTTGGAGCTCATGTCAACTCCAAGCGAATGGAGATCCGGTAGCGGGATGATGCGTCAGCTTCCCCACCGGAATCCACGCCGACTTCGATATCGTTGAGTGAAAAATGTTGTGCGTTCTTAAAATTGGCTCGCACGCGCGCCACCAACTGATCCAGTATCCCTTTGAGTTGCTCGGCACTGCCGGCCCGGACCTTGGCCTCGAGCTTAACCTCCCGCTGCTCGTCCAGGAGCACCACCAACTCCTTCACCTGGATACCGGCCGGCAACCCGGCCAGCATGCGAAGCACGGTATCGGCGCAAACCGGCCGCTCCGCGGCCTCGATCACGCGGTCCAGCGCCTGCTCCAAATCACCGACCAGTTCCTCCGAATGGGCCACATGCTTCTGAATACGCCGTGTTTCAGCAGCCTCCTGCCGGATCATGCCATTGAGCAGCAGGTTCTCACCCAATAAAGGCAGCAGCAAAAGGGCGCCTACCAATATGCCGGCCCACTGCACCGGCTCCCACTCCAGTTCGCGCTTGATCTTCCTGTGGGTCAGGCTGAAAAAGGGAACCTTGTACGAAAGATCCCGTGGCTGCAGCAACCCGTCCAGAGAGGGTGCACCTTCGAAGGCAATGGTCTGGGCCCCCTTGAGCAGCGCCTGAAGATCGATCACCTCGCGTCCCAGGATCTCACTGAACACCTCGGGTGTTTCGGAAGGCAACTCTGCCAGCAAACAGACCCGATTCAGGTCGGTCTTGGCCTTCTGGGAAAACATATACTGTGATTGGTTGATCTCGAAGGTCAGGGCCTCCAAACGATCCTCTCCTTCCGACAGGGCCACATTGCGGGAGAAGATGAAATGGCCTTGAAAATAGAAATAGAGACTGCACTCCTGGCGTCCCATGTGGATCAGCAATGTGCTTTCATGGTCGAAATCGGAGGAGACCTGAGCCAGCCTATCGAGCCACAAAAACGCCGGGGTGGTGAGATAGCGTGGTTCGATATCTATTTTTTTCAGAGTGTTGTAGAGCCGATACCCCATTTCATCCTGAAGGAAATAGGCGATCAGACCGTTTTCAGCCTCCCCCGCTGCAAGGCTTTGGTAGTTGAAAAAGTGGCGTACCTCTTTTCGTTCGGGAAAAGCGGCTACCAATTTGCGTTCCAGGAAGGGCTCGATCAATGCCGGCCGGGTGGATTGAAATGGAAAGCGCTCCATGCCCAGCCAGTGGTCCGGCATGATACACAGACTCTTATAGTTGCCCTTCACCTCTCTTGGAATCCGGTCGGCAATGCCATCACCGGCAAGGACCTGATCCAACGGCAACCTCAAGAGGGATCGTCCGACATTTGGCTGGCGTCCGGTGGTCCAGAGAACCTCGTCGTTGTGAACCACAATGATTCCATTTAAACGTTTGTTAAACATCTGTTTTCAAATGATTTTATTTAATTATCGACAAATCTTCTTTTCTTGGGGGTAATATCGGCAGGATTCGGGAATTACTTGAAAAATTAATTCGAAGCCAGGGAGCGTTTGGATTCTCTGGGATATAAAAGAGAGTCGGTGGATCACAGGAGGGCTCCTATTTTTGGGTATCAAGGATTTCTGTAGGCTAGGAGATAGAGTTAACTTGGCCGTTTGAAAAAATATCCGCAAAATTGTGAAACGTTTGTGGTCGGCTCGAGCCATGAGTTTTACAGTGACCGCAGCCACACTGAATGCCGTCTTGGAAATGTTCAAGGACGATGCGATTATGAATTATCTTGAAGACAACTGAACTCAAGTAAACGCCGAGGAAAAGTGCCACTGATGCCCGCCAATAAAACACTTGGTAGAGGATTTAATGAATAAGAAAAATGGAAATAACGGTTTTCGGTTCTCTATGAAACTCCAGCTCCAAGAAAATGCTCTGATAATGGCAGCGATGACGAAATAGAAGATATAGAAGATAAGGATGGATCTCTATCTAAAATGGCAAAAGCACCTGCTGCTTAAAAGCGAGCTGATATCCCGACATAATACTGAAATCCCTCTACATCCACATCTCCTGTACTGTCGGTGAAGGTGAGCCCGGTTTTCGTACCGCGAATCCCGACGCCTAAAATCCAATCATCTGTCAAAATAAAATCCACACCGATCCTGACATATCCCCCCACGTCAAACCCCGAATCGGACCCACTCTCCGTCTGAAGCGTCGAGGAGTTGACCTGTTCCGTTTCTCGTCGGCCGTAGATGATCAGCGGCCCAGCACCAACGTAGGCGCGGAACCAGTAGGTCGGCACATAACTGGAATAGACCCCGAAAAAAATGTCCGCAAGAAAGTCTTCGATGTCCAGGGATACCGAAATGGTCCCCCCACCGCCGCCCCCCGAGGCGGCAAAGGATCGCGTATCGCTTTTCCAGCTGAACAGTGCGCCGCCTTCCAAACCATATGGGAAGCGGCTACCGCCATATGGATTTTGGAAAGCGAAGCCAATTAGGGGAATATCATAGTCTCCCCCGCTGACCCGGTCATTGTCATTAGGGATGACCATCTGGCCGATCATGAGTTGGGCTATTTTGGGCTTCTCCTCTTGTTGGGCGTAAACAGGGGAGAAACTTGAAAGGGCAACAAGAATGAGAAAAAGGCGCCGCACCATCCGACGGTTGCTTTTGGTAGACATATTTCCCATCTCCATTTTGGAAGGTTGAATTCGAAATATGGTTCAGGCTATCGTATTACCATCCGAAATCAAACAGTAAACAGACCCCCAAGCAGGATGTGAAAAGGAACAGTTGAAAATTCCGGCACCAATGAAATTCAGTGTTGCCCCTTTTGGGCTGTTGGCCGTATAATTATACATCATCAACATCCAATCAGAGGAGGGCCCCATGAGTCTGCAGAACCGCTCCTCCATTGACAGGCGCAGCGGCAATGACCGGCGCAAATTTCCCATCCTCAAGAAGCTATTTGCAGCAGACCCCCACCACAGAGACGAAGCGGACCGGCGAACCGACGATGAACGCAGAAACGGATGGGTGCGCATGACCAAGTGGTCGAGCATGAACCTGTCAGAGCTGAAAATTTCAAAGTTCCTGAAACCGTATTGATGAGAGCTGCATTTGCGAAGGGTTAAAGGCCATGAAATGGCCGGCGCCCGCATCAGGCGTAACGCTCACCGATGCTTTGGGCACCGGATGAGATAAGTATGCTTTTCCCGCCGCGCCTGCTCACACCTGTTCAGTCGACGGGCAGATCTCTTCTATCAGTTTCAATCCATTGGCATAAAAAACACGATCATAAAACGTCTGGGGCAGATCGAAGCTCAGAAGGTGATCGATCTCACCCATCCGGGGAAGAATAATGTTGGGAAAATCGGACCCGTAGAGGATGCGATGGCTATACCTTTCCAGATAGCCATGATCGAGGTTGAACGTGAACGGCAGGCCCGGCCAAAAGGTGTAGGCCGTATCGAGATATAGACGGGGATGGGCATCCAGGAGGTCGATAAACCGCTGAAATTCATAACACCCCATATGGGGGATGTTGGCCGGCAGATCGGGATATCGCTCCAGGACCGGTTTAAAATGCTCCCACCCCACAAATTCGTTTGACGAAGGACCGTTGCCCACGTGCAGCAGCAGCCGCTTTCTCTTCTCCATGACCATTTCGTACATGGGGAAGAGGCGACGGTCGTGGGGATAGAGCCTTTGTACCTGAAAGTGCAGTTTGATGCCCACAACCCGTGGATGGGAGAGCATCTGCTCGGCATATTGGAGCGCATCGTCATCATCTGGATGGAAAGCGGCAAAGCAGTACAGCTGGTCATCCGCTCCGAGCAGGTCGAGGTTCCACTCGTTCATGGGCGCAGCGATGCCCTTTTTGTGGGCATAATTAGAGAAGACGATGCGCTCTACCCCGTGGGCATGGAGATAGTCGACACACTCCATGCTGTATAGATGGTGAAGCACCTCCGCGCCCCGGGTAGCAAAAAAATGCCAGATGGCATCGAACCCCTTATCCGGGAAGAGATGCACGTGGAAATCGATAATGGCGGGAGGAACACTTTTCATGGTTCATTCGACAGGGGCAATCGGAAAAAAAACGTCGTGCCTTCGGAAGGGTCGGAAGTAAAATAGACCTGGCCGCCCAAGTACTGTTCGCCGAACAGCTTCATCGAGAAGGTGCCCAACCCCCTGCCGGCCTTGGACTTGGTGCTGAAAAACCGTTGGAATACCCTGAGTTGGTTCTTTTCACTGATATGGGCCCCATTCCAGACTTTCCATACGACAGCATCGCTCCGGAGGTCGACCATCAGGCGAACCAGACCGCCCTTGGACGTGGCTTCGAGCGCATTGATGACCATGTTTCCCAGCACCTTGGACACCAGCAACGGATCGGTAGAGATACTTACCTCCTCTTCAGGCCAGGACTCGATCAACTCCCTGTCGATACGTGACGTGTGTCCATCGATCAGCAGGTTCAACTCTCTCTTGATCCTGCTCAGGGGCACATTTGTTTTGTTCAGCGAGTAAGTGGCCCCCCTGCTGCTGGACAGGGCGCGCTGCAACGACACCTCCGCATTCAACCTCACCGCTGCGGCCCTGATCTGCTGGGCCTCCATGCTGTCCGGCATATCTGCGGCCAGCAGGTCGCTGTACCCCAGCAGGGCAGCCAGCGAATTGTTGATGTCGTGGAAAAAGACACGCTCCAGATTCATCCAGAACTGCTCTTGGGTGATATCCTGGGCAAAGATCAAAATCCACCGGCGGTCATCCACCCGGATGGGATGTGCTCGGACCAACAGGCAGATATCGCTGGTTGCACCATTGTTTCCCGAGGTGAGCGCACACACCTGTTCATCGATCACATCGTTTTTGATGGCCGCCATCATGGCGATGGCCGCGCCGCAGGTCACGCACTGGGGCGTGGTGCCGCAACCATTGGGCGGGTCATGGGCATGAACGCACTGCAGGCACTCCCCCAGACGCATAGCCAGCACCTCCTCCGCATTGGAGATGCCAATGGCTTCCAGAAAAGCATGGTTGATGGCCACAATCTGACGGTCCTCATTGAGAACGACCAGAAGACCGGAGACGGTCTTGAGCAGTGCGCTCATGACGGGGCTTTGACTGATATCGACAAGCTGGTTTTGGAACTCTCTTCGGTCGGTCCTCTGTTCCGGCGCAAAATGGGTCTCAACGGTCGTCATGGGTCCCCCTATTTGAGTGGATCTGCGGCAAACAGGGTCCTAAATCTTGATCTTTATTATTTAGACACCATTTCAGACAAAAAAAAAGTCTTTTCTCAATCCGGCCTTGCCCGGGGTGTAGCTTGCACAGCAGGTCATTTAGCGTAAAGATGTCCCGTCGATTTTAAACGCCATGGCCTTTCACTTCCCCCAGCGTTGCATGGATGCTTCAGGCAATGGGACGACATACGATTCTGCCGCTTAAGCGATAGCACCGCCCCCATAGAAGATGGACGAATTAAGATTTTGTAGTGTTTTGGAACAAACTGAGCTATAAGAGGCGGTCGACAGGTCCCATCAAGCTGCTGAATCTGCATGATAATTATCCCGGCGACGCCCGCGGGAAGAAGAACTGGTCCGATATTCGAATGAAAAAGAAGGTCTATTACGGATGGTGGATCGTCGCCGCGACCAACATCATCTGCATGTTCGGTTACGGCACCTGGCTCTACAGCTTCGGTGTGTTTTTCAAACCCATGTCTTCCGAATTCGGCTGGACCCGGGCAATGACCTCCGGTGCTTATGCCATGCGCACCATCGAGGGCGGTATTGCGTCGCCTCTGGTGGGATGGGCGGTGGATCGATACGGTTCGCGCCTTTTGATCATCATTGGTGCCGTCATCTCCGGCGGCGCTTTCATGCTGATGCCGGCCATCGCGTCCCTGTGGGGTTTTTACCTGATCTACGGCGTACTGCTCTCCGCCGGCATGAGCGCCATGCTCTATCTGCCTGCCTGGACAGTGATCGCCAAATGGTTCCAGCGCCGTCTATCCTTTGCCCTGGCAATTCTCTCCGTAGGGGCGGGATTCGGCGGATTGATCTGTGCGCCGCTGGCGGCCGTCATGATCACCCATTTCGGATGGCGCACAGCCTTCGTCGTGATGGGGATCTTTATCTGGTGCCTGGTCATCCCTCTGGCTTTCGTTATAAAAGAGAAACCTCAGGATATTGGAATGCTGCCAGATGGCGTGCCGCTCGAGCCAAAAACATCGGAAGCCGAAGGGCCCCTCCCCACAACGGAGAAATCGGAATCGGTTGCGGCCAGCCCAGCCGACTACACTTTGAAAGAGGCCCTGAAGACCTCCACCTTCTGGCTTCTGGCTTTGGCCTTCTTCTTCCAGGCCATGGCTCACTCAACGGTCACCGTGCACACGATACCGGCCCTGACAGACGCGGGTATTCCCGTGGAACGCGCCGCGTTCAGCATCGGTCTGTTGACCCTTGTAAGCGTCATCGGACGGCTCTCCTTCGGAACCCTGGGCGACTATTTCAACAAGCGCTACCTCTTCATGATCTCCTACGTGATGATGGGCTCCGGCATGCTGGTGCTCATGAACGCTAAAACCATGGGGACGGTGTGGATCTTCATCTTTCTGTTCGGTATCGGCTTCGGCGGCAATGTCCCCCTGATGCCGGCGATACGAGCCGAATACTTCGGCAGAGCATCCCTGGGGAAAATCCAGGGTGTCATGAACCCGGTCATGATGATATCGGGTGCCACAGGCCCCATACTGGCCGGCCACCTTTTCGACACCACCGGCTCCTATCGCACCGCCTTCATGACCATCGGCCTTCTCACCTTCGTGGCCGCCATCGTCATCTTCTTTGCCCGCCCGAGCAAAAAACCAAGATAGCCGTAGGTTCTAATAGAGTTGGATCAGCTCTTCGATCATGGTCATGTCGGCGTCGTCAAGTTCGATGTCGTAGGCGCTTAGATCCTCGCGCATGTGCCTCTCATCGGTCGTACCGGTCAGCGGAAAGATTCCCAACTGCAGACAAAAACGGAACACCACCCGCGCCACAGAGCACCTCAAACGGCCAGCGAGCCGGTGGACCGGGGCACAGTTCAACTCCCTGGCATTGGCCGTCAATAAGGAAAACCCCTGATATAGCACACCATGGGCATCGCACAGGGCGCGCACCTCCGCATCCCACCGGGTGCGCACAAAACAGCGGTTTTGCACGATCGCCGGTTTCACCTCGGCCTCTTCGATCAACTGCCGCAACTGCTCGCCACTGACATTGGAGACCCCAATCAGCCGAACGGTTCCGGTCCGCAACAGCGCCTCCATCGCCCGCCACACCTCCCAGTCGGCCTCGACCAACCCATATGGCGTCGATGGGCCGTGCAACAGGTATGCGTCCAAATAGTCGGTGCCAAGATGGGCCAGGGAGCTCTCCACCGACTGCAGCACCTGCTCGGCGTACCCGGCCCGGGGATCGTAGGGCAGGCGGTGATCCTGGCCGGCCACATAGGTGAACTTGGATTGAAGATAGATCGCTTCGCGCCCTAAACGTCCCTCCTCCATAAAACCCCGCACCGCAGCCCCAACCCCGACCTCATTGTAATGCCGACGCTGATTGGCCGTATCGATCCCCCTGAACCCGGCCCCGAGTGCCATCCGGGTCAGCGCCTCGGTCCGCTCCTCCTTCCAGGCCGTCCCATAAAGAAAAGTGGGCACTCGAACGCCGTTCAGGTCCAGGTAACGATCAACTCGTGAGGTCATCATGATTCATCTCTCCCTACATCGATATTCATTTTGAGGGTGTGTTGATATTCGTACGCGTTTGACCATTTATGAAAAGAGAAGTGTCAGAACGGCTCGGGCATACCCACGGCAAAGATGGGCGACATCCTCGACAACTCAAACCGCTGCTCGTTCACTTCAGTTCCCCACTGCCGGCCCCTGTGCTCCTCGACCAACTCAAAACCCACCGTCTCATATAGGCTGCGGGCCGCCAACAATCCCTCGAACGTCCACAAATAGACCCGGCCATATCCTTTGCTTTTACAAAAATCCATCGCCGCCTTCATCAACTGCCGACCTACCCCCAGCCCCTGGACCGCCTCTGAAACGACAAACCAGCGAAGGTGCGCCCCGTGCCCGTCGGCATCGACCCCGTCTATGGTGATCGCCCCCTCCACCTCGCCGTCCACCGAGGCTGTCCAGAAGCCATCGCGTTCGTCGTTGTAGCGATCCATGAACTCGGACAACTCCCGGGCGACCTTGGCTTCAAAAACCACCCCGAACCCCCAATGCCGGCTGTAATAGCTGCCGTGCAAGGTCACCACCCGTCCGATGGCCCCAGGCAGGTAGCCCTTCTGTATGCTTATACTGGAAAGCGAATTCATGGCCCAGAATCCAATTCGTTGATCGCTAACTGCCCTCCCGCGAAAGGCCTTTTCAAGAGGCAGCTTCCGTGTCCAGTCCCGTTATCTGCTGGCCACAGCGCTTGCAGTGACGGGCATCGCTGTCATGACCGACAAGACCGCACTGCGGGCAACGCCTCTCCTCGGCCGCCTTGCGCGTCGCACTGCCGATCTCCACTGTCACGATGCCGGTCGGTACGGCAATAATGGCATAGCCCATAATCATGATCACCGCCGCGAGCGCCTGTCCGAGCATCGTCTTGGGCGCGATATCCCCATACCCCACCGTCGTGAGTGTTACGATGGCCCAGTAGACGCTTTTGGGGATGCTGGTGAACCCGTTCTCCACCCCCTCCACCAGGTACATCATGGAACCGAGCGTCACCACCAGGGTGATGACACTGACAATAAAAACGATGATCTTGGGCCGACTCGCCCGCAAAGCCCGCATCAGCACCGCCGCTTCGGAGACATACTGGGCCAGTTTGAGAACCCGGAACACGCGTAGCAGTCTCAGCACCCGCACCGTAAGCAACGCCTGGCCACCGGGAATCACAAGACTCAGATAGGTCGGCAAAATGGCCAACAGATCGACAATGCCGAAAAAACTGCGGGCGTATTTGGCAGCCCGAGGCGCACACCAGAGCCGCAGAAGATATTCCAGGGAGAAGATAATGGTAAAGGTCCACTCTGCCGCTCTGAGAAGCGCGCCATAGGTTGTGCGAATCTCCTGGACGCTATCGATCATTACCACAAGCACACTCGCGACAATCAGCCAAATCAGGGCAACGTCAAACGCCTTGCCGGCGGTCGTATAGTGCTCGAAGATAACGATACGAGTGCGCTCGCGCAGCGACCGTGAAGGTTGAGTTGTTGTCTGCATGGTAATCTCCGAAATGCCAAATAGCCGTTCAGCATCAACGAGAAATGAACCCCTTGCTGATAAATTCACTTCACCTTTATTGGTGAAAACAGGTAATCTATGAAACGTTTTGCCACTATTATACATGATGCGCTCTAACAGCGATAATAAAAACTGACGACCGCGCGCTGATCCTTGTTTAAAACAACGCCTTATCAAACGAAATAACGCTTCCGATTCAGATGGCCACATATTAAGCCGGCAATAAAATCGGCCCGCCTCCGTCATCCCGGCCCCCGGATCGCGGTCCGGAACAAGCTTTTATGATCCGGGATCCGGTAAGGGCTTGAATTCCGGCGTTCGCCGGAATGATAATTATGAATGTATTGAATTGCCGGGTTAATCGCTTGATTTACAGCAGAGAAATGATACACAATGCCCCATCTCCCCTATTCTATTGAGCTCAGTGGCGATACCAGTTGATGCTGCTGAAAACCGAAAGGGTTTTATGATGGAATTTGAGCAAATCATCTACACGCCTGGAAAAATCGCCCGAATTATTCTGGACCGCCCACAACAGTTGAACGCCCAAGGCTATCAGATGTTGAAAGAGGTGGACAATGCCTTCCAGTTGGCCGTTTCCGATCAGCAATGCGGCGTGATCGTGGTATCCGGCAATGGCCGGGCGTTTTCCGCGGGTCACGATCTGGGAACGGAAGAAGAGATCCAGTATTGCCGGGAACACGGCCTTGCCGAACCGAAGAGCATGGACTTGCGGCAGAAAGTCGCCGACATGTACCAATTCTACGTGAAATTGACGCTTGCCTGGCGCAACTGCCCCAAGCCCACCATCGCCATGGTTCATGGATACTGCATCTACGGCGGCTGGATGGTGGCGGCTGCCATGGATGTGCTCTTTGCCTCCAGGGAGAGCCTATTTCTTCCCGGCATGGTGGAGTACTTCTCCGCGCCATGGGACATCGGCCCCAAGAAAGCCAAAGAGATCCTTCTGGAGCACCGCTTCGTACCGGCAACCGAAGCGCTGGCCTGCGGCTTCGTCAACCGCCTCTTTCCGGAAGAGGATTTAGAGGCCGAAACCCTGGCCTATGCCAACCGTGTCGCCGACAACTACCTATCCGCCCCCGCCTGGACCGGCACCATCAAATCCGCCATCAACCACATGCAGGACACTCAAGGGTTCAGCTCGGAAATTGAAGCCGCCTATACCAGCTTCTGCCTGATGTACGGCTTAGGCGCTCACACCGACGCCGCGCCGGATCAGGGCGGTTTCGCCCGCACCGACACGGCTAGAAAGAATTTCGAAAGCGCCAGACCCTGGCTGATAGCACAGGGTTTGATCGACCCGAAAAACAACTCTCCCTTTTGACAGGGGGGGCTTACCCAAAAAACCGTGATTATTTCGATGACAGCCGCATTGAATCTGAACCGATGGTGGGGGATTCTAAATTCCCAAGGGATATCGTTCTTGATCCGCTCCATGCTCACACCGACAAACGGTTACCCGTCCATCGATATCGATGCAGCGATCTGCGCGGCCAGTTGCTCCTGCCTTACACCGACGCAGTCAAAAGTGACATCGGCGTATCTCTTATAAAGGATTTGACGCTCTATAAAAAGCGCTTCGAAGGTCTGACCCTTCTCTTTCGCAATGCCGCGTGTATCGAAGTTGTCTATTCTTCTCTTGATCTCTTCGAAATCAACTTCGAGAAAGACAATAGTAGATATGGCGCTTAAATGGGCCATTGCGTTTGGGCTGTATACAGCACTGCCACCCGTCGCAATGACATGGTGCTCGATGTTGATCTTCAGGATCTCGCGCTCCTCGATGGCCCGCAGGTTGAGGTGGTCGCTCTCCTCGATGATCTGCTGCAGCCGTTTCTGCTGATTGATCTGGATGAGCACATCCGTATCGATAAAGCCCGCACCCAGATTCTTGGCGAGTATGATCCCGGTTGTGCTCTTTCCTGCGCCGGGCATCCCGATGAGGGTGATATTTGGTTTCATAAGCAATCCTTACTGCAACACACTACCGGAGGCCCTCACTCTGAGCGTCACCGGTAAATTTCCTCTAAAGCTATCCTGTTTATGATCGATATTAGATCTTAGTAAGGATTTGAATCAAATTCAAATCATTCATCTTCTAAACAGTGGAATAAAGATTCTATTTCCAAATACGGGGGCAATATGAAACAATTTTCAGCTGTACTGGTCGCTATTTCAGTTCTTTTAATGGGCTCCACTGCAATGGCAGGGGAAAAAGCGGCCCCCAAAGATGTTTATGATCTTGTCATCAAAGCGTATGACGTTGTAGCCGCCTTAAAAGAGGACTCTCTGGTTGCTTTCAACGATCCAAAAGGCGAATTCATCTACAAGGACACCTATGTGTTCGTGATGCAGTGTCCGGAGTATGTGGTGGCCCATCCGTATGCCATCGACAAACTCGAGGGCAAAGACCTGAGAGAAAAATTTCCATTTCAGATCACCCTTTGCGACGGGGGCAAAAACCCTCAGGGCACCTGGGTCGAATACAAATGGCCCAAACCGGGCAGCAAAGAGCCTTCCCGCAAAATCTCATTTGTCATAGGTGTCAAGGACACCCCTTATACCATCGCTGCCGGCATTTATGATGACAATACATCCATTGCGGAACTCAACCAGGGGAAATAGACCTCTCTCTTTCCAATGGACAGACGAAGGGGCCGGAGTTGATCGCCGCCCCTTCCGTCATCTGCAACTGCGTCGACACCTGCCTTCAATAAGTGTACTTGATGGAGGCAATAGAGCACCTCTTTTGCATACTGCCCGCATCCTTATCCAAAGGGACGTCTCCGACCGTTTTACAGCATAAAGAATCGCCGTTTCAGAAACGATAAGAGCGCCACATGGTACGGATTATTCCATCCCCGTCCATTCGCCATCCCCCTGCCATTTCCGGAAAGCATTTCAGTTGGGCAATCCGTTCCTGTCCTTGAATCATCCTTCTTTCAATCTTTCCGGCGACATGGTACTCTCGACACAACGAAAACGCACCTTTATGCCTCAACGTGTCTTATCCAACGGCCTATCTGGTCTGGAGGAGAAATGGAAGGGCGGACGATTTCACATTATCGGATTTCCAAATTGCTGGGCAAGGGAACCATGGGCGCGGTTTACTTGGCCGAGGATATCCGCCTAAAACGTTCTCTTGCGCTTAAAGTCTTGTGCAGCGATCCCCAGGAAAGCAAGGAGTCTTTAAAGCGGTTCCGAATCGAGGCAGAAGCAATAGCCCGCCTCAACCACCTGAACATCGCCACCCTTTACACCGTGGAAGAGGTTGACAATCAATCTTATATCGCCATGGAGTACATCGATGGCCAGTGCCTCAAGGATTTGATTCCGGAAACCGGGTTAAGTCTGGATATCTTCTTTGAATGGTTTCTGCCATTGGCAGAGGCCCTTGCCCATGCCCATGAAAAAGGTGTCATCCACCGCGACATCAAGCCCGCCAACATCATGGTCACTCGGGAAGATTTGCCCAAAATCCTTGATTTCGGCATTGCCCGCATCCATAGCGCCAAGTTCGATCAGGCAGGCGGGAGCCTTGGAGATGAGAGTTTGACCCGGATCGGGACCGTCATGGGCTCTCCGGCGTATATGTCTCCAGAGCAGGCTGCGGGGGGAAAAGTCGACTACCGCACCGACATCTTCAGCTTTGGCATATTGATGTATGAAGCCCTCTCCGGCAGAAAACCCTTCAAAGGTCAGTCGATACAGGAGATCATTACAAGCATATTGAAGGACGAACCGGAACCGATAGAGGCTGTCAGGCCCGACATTCCCTACCTGCTCGGTCATATCGTGGGCAAAGCGCTCCAAAAAGATCTGCGAAAGAGATATCAAACCGTACAGGATCTGGCCAACGACCTGAAGAGTGCCAAGGCACACCATGAAAACGGACGGAGTTATCCAGAGACGGACACCGCCGCTGAAGCAAAGAGGGTGCCGCAGGCAAGCCGCCGCGCCACATGGAAGATACAGATCGCCCTTGGCCTTTGCCTTGTGGTGATCGGAACCCTGTCCGGCTGGTTTCTGTCCGGTGGAAAATCTTCCCCTCCTGAAGAAGTTTCCCGCCACTTCAAAGTTCCGCTTGAGGACGTGTCCGGCCACATGGCCAGCGGCGGGGCCTCCATTTCCCCCGACGGCCGACGGATCGCCTTTGTTCAAGACCAGGGGCTGTGGCTTATGGATCTGGGCACGGGCGAGTCTTATCAAATCCCCGATGCCACGCAGGTCGAACAACAGCCGTTCTGGTCTCCCGACAGCAGTTACGTAGGCTACTTTACCAACATGGGAAGAACCATCAAAAAGGTGTCGGTTAAGGGTGGCCAGAGTTCGACGGTATGCGACATCTCCAACCGGGGCTTTGCAGGGGCTGCTGTATGGACACGCAATGGCGAAATCATTTTCGATCAATGGGGAGGCGATTGGACAAAAGGCGCAGGGTTACTGATCGTCCCTGAGGATGGTGGCAACCCGCAGCCGTTCGAGCAATTGTCTCGGGCCAAGGAAGAGAGCTATCAGGCGCCCGGCGGTTTGCCGGGCGGGAAGGCCATTTTGTTTGTCGCCGTTCATTCAGACGGAGCGTCGGAACTGATGCTGACAGCCGGCGGTGAGCGTCAAAGCCTGTTAACTTCTGCCGATGAGCGCATCTTTGATCCGGTCTATTGCCCGTCAGGCCATATTCTTTACCTGAAAGGGTTGGCACATGGCTATGGCATCTGGGCGGTGCCTTTTTCCCTGGCACGGCTGGAGACGACGGGAGTGCCCTTCCTTGTGGCTGAAAACGGTACCTGGCCCAGCGCATCAGCCGATGGAACGATCACCTATATATCGGAGCCCACGGCAACGCAGCAGCTGGTCCGGCTTGACAGGCAAGGAAATGTCCTGTCCACCATCGGCCCTTCTTTAACAGGGACTCAAATCGGTGCGGTAGCGCTTTCCAACGATCAGACACGGGTTGCCATCGATGCCTTCGAAAGACAATTTGAGGATATCTGGCTTGTTGATCCGTCCAGGGGCACTCACGCACGGTTGACGTTTGCTCCTTGCCGGGATGCCGAGGCCACTTTCTCGGCGGACAGCCATCAGGTTGCCTACACATCGGAGAGAGAAGGGGTGAGCGATATCTATGTTCAGGCCCTTGATCCGCAGGCCCAAGCGCATGCGCTTGTTCAGGGCAGTGCAGACAAATTCAATGCGCACTGGTCGCAAAATGGCGATTACCTCACGTATGAAGTGCTCGATGTCAAAACAAAGCGCGATATCTGGTACCTTCCCATGGCATCTAATGCCAAGCAAGGTGCCACGACCCGGGCGCAAAACCCTGTTCTTTTCCTGAGAACCCCCTTTGATGAGGCGATGCCTCAGATATCTCCCGACAATCGGTACCTGGCGTATATGTCCAATATCTCAGGACGCTGGGAAGTGTATGTCCGGCCGTTCCCCAAGGGAGAGCGCGAATGGCAAATATCTTTGAAGGGCGGAGGGTATCCGCGCTGGAGCAGCCGCGGAAATGAACTCTTCTATGTGGACAAAAACGCGCTGATGTCGGCGAAGGTGGTGACCCGGCCAACGTTCCGGATTGAGGCCACCCAAAAGCTGTTCGAGTGGAAGCAGTTGGGCCTTTATCTCATGCGTCGTTACGATGTAACCGCCGACGGGCAGGCCATCATAGCAGTTCAAGAGACAATCAGCGGCAAACGGGTTCTCAATATCTGGGAACACTGGGACAAGGGTTACGCTTCAAAGTAGGAGAAAAGTTAAAATTCCTAGCGTTCAAGAAGAAAGCGCTTGTATATTTGATAATGCTCGGTTTCTTGATACTTGATCACACTTACCGGGCTATGATCGAAACTGTATATCCTGGCATCTTCGTATGCCAACAAAATTGGGGAATGGGTTGCTATGATAAACTGGGCATGTCCTACTTTGCCATTTTCACGAAGAATATCTAAGAACGCAAGTTGACTTTTGGGCGATAGTGCTGTTTCTGGTTCATCCAGAAAGTAGATCCCCCTTACCTTATAGCATGAACGAAAATAAGACATCATGGATTGGCCATGCGATTGTGCAACGAGAGACTTTCCACCAAAATATTTCAATTGCCCAGGATCTGAGGCTGCCCAACTATCGACAATTCTTCTAAAGTCGTTAAAAATTTCTGAACCGAAATATGATCCAGGCACCTTTCCATTTGCCCACTCCAAGGAGATATATCTATATAGCTGCTTTTCATACTGGTTAACCTGGTAGCGCGTCCCTTCAGACTTACGCCAAATATGGATGTCGCTCGCATGTGCCAGTGCCTCCAATAAAGTGGACTTTCCCGTACCATTCTCTCCCACAAAAAAAGTTACAGGGAATTCGAATAGTATCTGTTTGGTTTGATTGAAAATCGGCAAAGAGAAGGGGTAATGACACTCCGATGGGTACTTTTCATGGTGCAATGTAACACTCGTCAGGTGATTGCTCATTGTTTTTCTCTAATTCCCTCAAGCAGACTGAATTCTATTCTCTACTTCTTTACGTATGACCAGCGCCCGCCACCGCAGACGAGCAGGGTTTTGTGTCAAGATCGACACTCCTCGTTCATGTGCCACTGAGTACGACTCATCAAAATCACCTGCAGCATTCATCGACCATAGCGTTATCCTCGAGGAACGCTATGCGTTAACTTCACACGGCGCTCTATCGTATCGCACAAGCGCTTGCGATGGATCGCAGTGGAATTACAATCGAACTTAATGCGATGGTTCCGTTGCCTTATATTATTGAAACTCTCGGGTCAAGAGTGTAATATGACACTTGAATTTTGTGCGCGACTTTCTTTAATTCTGAATAAGCTACCGATATTCATCGGCACATTCATATCATGAGCTAACAAACAAAACGGGTATTTTAGTGTTAAAAATACTTTAGAGTATTTATAAAATATCTCTCTACTTAGATTTGCATAAAATTCCTGACGGTCAATGATGGCTTTATATTTTTCGTTTTGGAAGGGCTCTGCACTTCAGGACACGAAGTCACCTCCTTATGGCAGGCTAATCAGGATAGGAAGAAGTCTCACGACTCCTCCCTCCCGCGCCAGCGGGCATACGGATCACGTACCACGGCGGTTCGGATGATTAAATCGATCCTATGCTTCCGAGGTTTCCCCTCCTCGTTCCGACAATCCGTGGCCATGCGCGAACTCCCAGCGTTTGTCCAGGTAGTAAAGAATCGGCACGGTCATTCTCGAAAAAAGCAGTGACGCGACCTCTCCAGCCATCAATGATATGGCGAGCCCCTGGAAGATGGGGTCGAAGAGGATCACCGAAGCGCCGACCACTACGGCGGCAGCGGTGAGCATCATGGGTCGGAAGCGAACGGCACCGGCGTCCACTACGGCCTGGTCGAGCGGCATGCCTTCCCTGACGCGCAGTTCGATGAAGTCGACCAGGATGATGGAGTTGCGCACCACGATGCCGGCGCCGGCAATGAAGCCGATCATGGAGGTGGCGGTGAAAAAGGCACCCATTGCCCAGTGGGCCGGCAGAATGCCGATCAGGGAGAAGGGAATGGCCACCATGATCACCATGGGGGTAGAGAAGGATTGGAACCAGCCGACCACCAGGACAAAGATCAGGATCAGCACCACGCCGAAGGCGATGCCCAGGTCGCGGAACACTTCGTAGGTGATGTGCCACTCGCCGTCCCATTTCATAGCGAATTTGCGATCGGTTTCGGGCACGTTGGCTGTGTGCTGCTCGATCTCGTAACCTTCAGGGATCTGGAGTTGGGCGATCTTCTTCTGCATCTCCAAAATGGCGTAGACCGGGCTCTCCTTAGCGCCGGCCACGTCGGCGATGACGTAGACCACGGGCATGAGATTCTTATGGTAGATGCTCTTATCATTGGCGGTCTTCTCGGCTTTGACCAGCGATGTCAGCGGGACAAGGCCGCCGGAGGCCGTGCGCATTTTAATGGATTGCAGGCGCTGGATGTCCGAGCGTTCCGCCAGTGGCAATCGCAAGACCACAGGAACATCTTCACGTTCCAGGGGCTGGTGAAGTAGTCCGACCTTGCGGCCGTATAGAGCAAGTTTGAGCGTTTCTGCGATCTGCATGACGTTGATGCCGTGCAGGGCGGCTTGTTCACGGTCGACGGCCAACTGGAAGCGGGGGGAGTCGTCCTCCATGAACCAGTCGATGTCGACGACCCCTTCGGTATCTTCGAAAATCTTCATAATCTGCCCGGCGAGTTCCCGCTGTCGCTCGTAATCGGGGCCGTATACTTCGGCCACGAGGGTGGAGAGCACCGGCGGCCCGGGGGGCACTTCGGCCACTTTGATGCGGGCATTGTGGCGCTGGGCGATCTCGACCAACGGGAGGCGCACGCGCTTGGCGATGTCGTGGCTCTGTTGGGCCCGGCGCCCCTTGGCCACCAGGTTGACCTGGATGTCGGCCATGTAGGGGGCCTGGCGAAGGTAGTAGTGGCGCACCAGGCCGTTGAAATTGAACGGCCCACTGGTTCCGACATGGATCTGGTAATCGGTCACCTCGTTGACTGTGGCCAGGTAGTCGCCCATCTCCCGGGCGGCGGCGGCCGTGGTTTCCAGGGTGGCGCTTTCGGGCATGTCGATGATCACCTGGAATTCGCTTTTGTTGTCAAAGGGCAGCATTTTGACTTTAACCCATCCGATGGCCACCATGGCACAGGCGATCAACAGGAGCCCCACCACGCCGATCAAAAAGATCCAGCGCCAGCGCGCGTTATGGATCAGCGGATCCATCACACGCCGATAGAGCCGGGTGGACCAGTCTTCGCTGCTGTGGTCGTGGCCGCCCTGTCCGCCGCCGTTGTCTTCGGCCTTGAGCAGGCGCACCGAGGCCCAGGGGGTAACGATAAAGGCCACAATGAGCGAAAAAAGCATGGCTGCCGAGGCCCCTACCGGGATGGGGCGCATATAAGGCCCCATGAGGCCGCCCACAAAGGCCATGGGCAGGATGGCGCCAATAACGGTCAGAGTGGCCAATATCGTAGGGTTGCCCACCTCGTCCACGGCTTCTATGACCACTTTGAACCTGCTGCGCCCTTTGTTCTCCGGCAGGTGGTAGTGGCGCACCACGTTTTCCACCACCACGATGGCATCGTCCACCAGGATGCCGATGGAGAAGATCAGCGCGAAAAGCGTGATGCGGTTCAGGGTATAGCCGTAGAGGTAGAAGATGGCCATGGTGAGTGCCAGGGTAACAGGGATGGCCAGGGCCACCACACCCGATTCACGCCGGCCCAGGACCAACCAGATGAGCAGGGTGACGGAGAAAACCGCTATGCCCATGTGGTAGAGCAGTTCATTGGATTTCTCCGCGGCGGTCTCCCCGTAGTTGCGGGTGACGGTCATCTGGATATTGTCGGGTAATTTGCTGCCCTTGATCTTCTCAATGCGGTGCAGCACGCGCTCGGCCACGTCGATGGCGTTGGTGCCTTTGCGTTTGGCCAGGGAGAGGGTCACGGCCGGATAAAGTCCTTCGGTCTCGATCTGTTTCTCTTCGGCTGCCGGACCGGCGCCGAAGAAGACGTATTGGTCCGGTTCAGCCGGGCCATCGATCACCTCCGCCACATCCTGCACGTAGACGGGACGGCCGTGATAGTTGCCCAGGACCACCCGCTCCAAGTCTTCTCTCGTCTTCAGGAAACCGCCCACATGGACGGTTACTTCACCTTCCCTGGAGGGATAGGTGCCGGCGTGAGCTGCCTGGTTGGAGGCCTGCAGCATGCCGGCGGCCTGGTTGAGGTCGATCCCCACCGATGCCAGCCTCACCGGGTCGAAAAGCAGGCGCACCTGACGCGGGGTGCCACCGGTGAGGGTGGTGATTGAGACATCGGGCTCACGCTTGACCACGGTCTCGATTTCAGCGGCCACCCGGCGCAGCATGTAATGATCAACGGTGTCGTCTTCGCCCCAGAAGGTGAGGGCCATGATCGGCACGTCGTCGATGTAGCGTGGCTTGATCAGCGGTGGTGAAGCGGCCCACGGGATGAGATCGTAATTGGCCGCGAGTTTGGACTGCAGCCTCACGATGGCGTTCTCTTCTTCTTCTCCCACGAAAAAGCGAACGACAGCCATGCTCACGCCAGGGCTTGAGGTGGTGTAGACATATTCCACGCCGGGGATCTCCCAAAGCAGGCGCTCCATGGGGCCGGTGAGTCGCTGCTCTACTTCCTGGGCGCTGGCGCCTGGCATCTGCACGAAAATATCAATCATGGGAACGATGATCTGGGGCTCCTCTTCGCGCGGCAGGGCCACCACGGCTGCGATGCCCAGCAACATAGAGGCGATGATCACCAGCGGGGTGAGCTTGGAGTCGATAAAGAAGTGTGCGATCTTACCTGCGGTGCCGATTGCTGGCTTCATCAGATGCCCTCCACTTGCATGCCGTCTTTCAGTTTGGCAGGTACCTTGGAGACATAGCGCTGTCCCTCTTTCAGACCGGAGATGATCTCCACACGATCGCCGAGGATTTTACCGGTGCGCACGAGGCGGAAGCGGGCCATGTTTTGATCGCCGACAACGAAAACACCTGTGAGTTGGCCTTCATGCACGATAGCAGTCTCAGGCACCATCAACTGTCCGGCGCCTCCGATGGGGATGGAGACGCGAGCGAACATGCCTGTTTTGAGATCCAACCCTTGCGGCATGCCCACTTTGACCTCGAAGCTGCGGCTCTGGGCATCGGCTGCCGGGATGATGCGGCCGACCTCGCCGATGACATCCAGGTTGTCCAGGGCCGGTACCAGCACTTTGACCTGCATGCCCACCTTGACGGTCTGAATATGACGCTCGGGCAGCACCAGGTCGGCGCAAAAGAGCCCCTCCTGCTCCAGGTTCAGCAGGGGGGTGCCGGGCGAAGCCAGGTCTCCGGCATCAATCAGTTTACTGACGACCTGACCATCGTAAGGGGCGCGCACCTGGGCATCTTTCTTGGCCAGGGTAGCCTGCTGAACGGCGGCTTGGGCTTGCTGGACCCGAGACCGGGCCGCTTCCACCATGGCTTCGGTCTGCGTCAGGGTGGCTTTGGCTTGACGGCTGCGCGATTGGATCTCTTCGAACTCCTGCTGTGAGACGGAGTTGTCCTTGAGCAACTGCGCGTAGCGCTTGAAGGTGGCGGCGGCCAACTCTGCAGCCGCCGCAGCCGCATCCCTGGATGAAACGGCCGAAGCCTGGGCCCGCCGTGCTTCACGCAGACCGGCCTGGGCCTGATCAAGCTGGGAGGAGACCGTTCGCGGATCGATGGTCACCAACAGATCACCCTCCTTGACCGGGTCCCCCTCCTGCACGTGGATCGCCTGTACGGCACCCATCAGTTTGGCCGAGATGGTGCTGGCCGTACGGGCGTTGATGGTGGCCACAGCTTCATAAAGAAACGGTTCCTGGCTGATGCGGGCTTCGTCGACAGGCGCTTGAATGCTCTGTCCGGCCCCGGAAACGGTATTGCCCGGTTCGATCTCGCCACCACAGGCAGTCAGGGCGGTGAGGCAGAAGATAACGGCGAGTACACGTATTGACTTCATGATTCACTCCATCAGAACGATTATTGAAAATCCTTTATTGAAAATCCTTATCGATCACTCCGCTGGCAAGGGCCAGGGAGATGCGGGCCACCTTGTAGTCGTGCAGGGATTTGAAGTGGCGGGTCTCGGCCTGCTGTAGCGCCACCTGGGCATCGAGCAGGCTCACCAGGGCGAGCAGGCCATTGCGGTAGCGGTTGGCGGTGATGCGCAGCGCCTCTTCGGCCTGATCCACAACGGTCTGGGCCACCTGGATGCTTTGCCAGGCGCTTTGGGCCTGGTAGTAAGCGCGCTGCGTCTCCACGCGGACGTTGAGGGCCAGCCCCTCGCGCATGGCCTTGATCCTGGCGGTCATGGCCTTGGCTTCGGCCGACCGCCCCGAGATGCCCTGGCCGCTAAAGAGGTTGATCTGCAGCACGGCGCCCACGCTGTAGTTGTCCTGGGAGTCGGAGAAGTCTTCGGTGTTGATCTCATAGTTGCCCTGCAGAGCGAGGGTGGGATAGTGGGCCGCGCGAGCACGGTCGAGCTGTTTGCGGGCAACCGCCTCCTGGACCGAGAGCTGTTTCAGATCGGGCCGCTGCCCGAGCGCTTTTTGAACCCACTCGTCCAACTCGCCCGAGGTAGGAATGCGGTGCTGGAAAACGCCGGCCAGCCGCACCGTGGGTGGTGTCGCTTCCGGCTTGCCCATGGCTGCACCAAGCAGGGCCAGGGCCACCTGCACCCCACTTTGGGCCTGCAGCCGCTGCTGCTCCAGATCGCCGATGCGCACCTTGGCCCGCAGCACATCGCTTTTGACGGCCAGGCCGCTGCGCTGGCGGTCTTCGACGACTTTCAGGTGAGCCCTGGCCGTCTCAAGGGCATGGGCAACCACATTGCGGTTCTCGATGGCCATCAGGGCGCCCACGTATGCGGCGGCGGTTTGGGCAATAATCTCCTGTTCGGTGCGTTGCAAGGCGAGATTGCCGGCCTCAAGGTTCTGCTTGGCCTGTCGCCAGCCAATCCAGGTCTGTCCGCCGTCGAAGATGTTCCACGACAGGGTGAGGGCGGTCCTGAAGTTGTCGATGGCGTCCGGATCGTTGAGCTGGCCCGGGTCGAAATCCTGGGTCGTGATCACCCCTTGGTTGAGCTTGGTGCCGAAGGCCCACAGGGGGCTGGTGGTGCGGTTGAATGTCTCCGAGACGTCCATCCGCGGCATCAGCCCGGAGCGCGCTTGCGTTACCTGGGCATCCGTGGCCGCCAGTTGGTGGCGAGCCGCCTGCACGTATGGGTTTAACTTGACCGCCGTCATGATGGCGTCTCCGAGGGTCAAGGGCGGCGGCTGACTGTCGTCCTCTGCCATAAGAACACCTGTGGAAAAAACGGACCAGAAAATAAACGCCCCGACCAACGCTTTTTTCCCACCTCTCAAATACTTCATAAATACTCTCCATTATCTACCCGGAAGCCCCTGCCGGAGTCACTTGGCATACATCCACACGATATTAAAATTGAGGAGACTGAGTACTTAACCATAGATGACTCCCTGGGCTCCTGTTAAGAGGATTTGATTCCGAAAAAGTTACAAAAGGATCGGTTTTAATCATGGGTAGTATAAACTGACATTTGGTGTTGTGGACTTCTGCCCGGATGGACATCGCTCGGCAATGGCTACCAATATAGGCCAATCGGCTCTCAGTTTCAATCAAAGGGATCAAATCCGGCCCGAATCCAATCAAAAAAATGGATCATCATCCACCGACGAACCATAGATAGATAATAGATACTATAGAAGAAGCGCCGCCGCATTTGCAGCCGCGATCTAATATAGATTCAAGATATAAATTCAAGCCAATGTTGCGGTGAACGCGAATTTCCGGTATTCGATCTTTTATGATCTCACCATCACAAACCCACCGCGTCGGCATCGACCTGGGCGGCACCAAAATCGAAGCACTGCTGCTCTCACCTGAAGGCAAAGAGCTGCAACGCAGCCGCATCCCCACGCCGAGGGACCGTCGCCCAGAGAAAGAGTATGAGGCCATCTGCACGGCCGTTTGCCAACTGGTGCGCGAAACCGCAAAAAACCTTCCCACCGGCGAGATTCACACCATAGGGGTAGGCATTCCCGGCACGATCCAACGTCAAACCGGATTGGTGCAGAACGCCAATACCACCAGCCTCACCGGCCGTCCGCTTAAGCACGACATCGAACAGAGACTGAACCACCCGGTGGGTATGGAAAACGATGCCAACTGTTTCACCCTGGCCGAAGCGCTCATGGGGGCCGGCAGTGGGTACGATCTGGTTTTCGGCATCATCATGGGCACCGGCTGCGGTGGCGGCATATGCCTCAAGGGGCGGCTGCATACCGGCCGGCACCAGATCGCCGGAGAGTGGGGCCACTTCCCGGTTGATCCCAATGGCGCGCGCTGCTACTGCGGCAACCCCGGATGTGTCGAGACCAAAATCAGCGGTAGCGGTGTAACCAGGGCTTTCAAAGCGCAATATGGCCGATCAATCACCATGGAGCAGATCGTCGAAAGGCACCGCCGCGGGGACGACCCCGAGTGCACCGCGGCCTTTGAACAGTTTATTGAAGATTACGGTCGCTGTGTGGGAGGCCTGATCTCCCTCCTCGATCCGGATGCCATCGTCCTCGGCGGCGGGCTCTCCAACATCGACGAATTGTACACTGCAGGTCTGGAACGGGTCCGCTGGTACGCCTTTCACGAGAGGGTGAGCACACCCATTTTAAAAAACCGCTTGGGCGATTCGGCCGGGGTGTTTGGCGCAGCCTGGATCGGCAGATAGCGTTTTCCTTTTAAAAAAATCTTTTCAATTTCGAACAGTCGGGCTATGTTTGCAGATATTAATATAGCGAACGTCCGCTTTATGCATGCTTAAAAACTGACAACAACTGGCCAATATATTGAACACTTAAAACGATCTTAGACAATAGGTGAAGCTTGACACAGATGACGCCTGAAAAAAACAGAAAGCCTGCCAACGGTTCCCCTTCGACATACGCGGAGTTCAACAAGGTCGTGACCATCACCAAGAAAGACATCTACCAGGCGACCATTGCTGAAAACCGTGAGACCATGCGTGTCAAAAAAGAGAAAACCGTGGTCAAGAATCTCGAAAAGATATTTGGCGCCGTACTGAAGATCGCCAACCGCAAGGGGTTCAATGCCATGAGCATGCGCGATTTGAGCCGGGAGAGCGGGCTGAGCATGGGGGCGCTCTACACCTATTTCTCCAGCAAGGACGAGCTGGTGGAGATGCTTCAAAATCAGCGCCGTTCTATTTCAGAACGCATCCTGCTCCAGCGGCTTGCCGAGGAAGAGACCAACATGGGCAGGCTCAAAGCCGGTATCTTCACGCATCTGTACCTGAGCGAGGCGATGCAGCCATGGTACTATTTTTCGTATATGGAGGCCAAAAATCTCAGCAAGAGTGAACGCGCCAAAGCGGTGGCCAGCGACCTGACCATGGAACAAAAAATTGAGGATATCATCGCGAATGGCCAAAAAGAGGGCGAATTCCGCAAGCGGGACAGTCGCTTGACAGCCAGTCTCATCCAGGCCATGATCCAGGATTGGTACCTCAAGCGCTACAAATATCACCAGCGCAACATCTCCGTTGATCAATACGCTGAGTTCCTGCTCGAGTTCGTCACCGAGTTCCTGTCTAAAAAATAGAACGAACGCTCGATTTTTTTCGTTGACATGCCCCATGCCCCCTGCTAATACTTTCTAAAGTGGCAAATACAAGCGGGTAAACACTTTCTACGATATTTCAGGATATACTTTTGCGGCCCCCTTCCTAAAGTGAAGGGAATTCATTTTATCTCATTTTTTAGTCTCGGCAGGTCCGGGCAAGGAGGATTTCAATGAGGACAAAACAAGACTATATCAAAGGGTTGTCCAAGATGAAGCGCAATATCTATTTCGACGGTGAGTTGATCGACCGCACCGACGAGCTTCAGATGGACTGCATCAACACCATCGGCACAACCTACGATGAAGCGGAAAAACCGGAAAATCAGGAGCTGATGACCGCCATCTCCCATCTGACCGGAGAGCGCATCAACCGCTTCAACCAC
Source organism: uncultured Desulfatitalea sp. (assembly GCA_963668675.2). Lineage (GTDB taxonomy): Bacteria > Desulfobacterota > Desulfobacteria > Desulfobacterales > Desulfosarcinaceae > Desulfatitalea. The sequence continues at coordinate 1,087,461 of CAXXMB010000002.1, forward strand.
ATCCACCAAAACACCGACGACCTGCACAAAAAACAGGATATGACCCGCATGCTCTGCCAGAAGGTGGGCGGCTGCATCCAGCGCTGTATGGGCATCGACGCCACCAACGCCATATACAACGTCTCCTATGAAGCGGACAAGACGAACAAAGGCGAGACCCGGTATCACGAAAACTTCAAGAAGTGGCTGACCCGCTTCCAGACCGAGGACTTGATCGGCTGCTGTGCCCAGACCGATACGAAAGGTGACCGTATGCTACGCCCGGCCGACCAGCCGGTTCCGGGCTCCTATGTCCACATCAAAGAGCGCCTCAAAGACGGCATCGTCGTCGAAGGGTGCAAGGTCCACATCTCCGAGGCCTCGGTGGCCGACGAGGTGCTGGTGGTCCCCACCCGCGCCCTGCGCAAAGAGGACAAGGACTACGCTGTATCCTTTGCCGTACCGGGCGACTGGGAAGGATTGAAACAGGTGGTCACCATCCACAACCTGCGTCCCAGACATCACTATAAACGCGGTTTCGTACAAGGATCCACCGACTCGTACATGATTTTCGACAACTGTTTCATCCCCTGGGAGCGCGTCTTCCTGGCCGGCGAGAATCAACACGGCGGCGTCCTGGCCCTGCTGTTCGCCCTGTTCCATCGCCACTCCTACTCGGGCTGCAAGCCGGCCATCGGCGACGTCATCCTGGGCACCGCTGCCCTGGCCGCCGAGGTGAACAACGTGCACAAAGCGCCCCATGTGCGCGAAAAACTGGCCGAAATCATCATGACCACCGAATTGGGCTACGCGGCCGGTTATACGGCATCCGACCTGGGCAAACCCGAAGTGTACGTCCCGGGCGTGGGCTTCATGCCTTACGGCCCCGGCTCCTACATCCCCCACTCGATCTACTGCAACGTGGGGCGCTGCCTGTCGGGCGAGGCGGTCTACCACGAAGCCGAAATGCTGTGTGATATTTCCGGCGGCGTCACGGCGACCTTCCCGCACGAAAAAGATTTCGCCAACCCCGAAATCGGAGACACGCTGCTCAAGTACACCCAGCGCAATCCCAATATGCCGGTCGAAGATCAAGCCCAATTCTGGCGCTACCTGGGCGACATTCTCTGCTCGGCCAGCGGCGGCATCATGAATGTGGGCAACTACCACGGCGGCGGATCCCCGGTCATGGAGCAGATTGCCATCACCACCCAGTACGACATCGAATCCCGTAAAAAGCTGGTCAAGTACATTGCCGGGATGAGCGACGGAGACCGCGAAGCAATGGCCCCGAAGGTCAAAAAACAAGAGAACTAAAGCCTGTAGCACGATTCGTTTGCTAAGCTGAAACCCATGTACCCCTGCCGGTTCCCGGTCAGGGGTACATCCTTTGCTGCCGCAAGCCATTCGGGCAGCTTATACCGGACAACTGAAAACCACAGGAGAACAGGCAGATGAGCCAGAACAGCAACGGCCGCCTGAAAGGCAAAGTGGCCATCATCACCGGTGCTGCCAGCGGCATCGGCCGGGCGGCAGCCGTCCTCTTCGCCCGTGAGGGCGCCTCCCTGGTATTGGCGGACATGCAGGAAGATAAGTTGGAAGAGACCCTGGCAATGGTCAAAAGCGACGGCGGCCAAGGCGTGGCCCGCAAAACCAATGTGGCCGTGGAAGAGGAGGTCAAGGGGTTGGTCGACCTCGCCGTCGAGACCTTCGGCCGCATCGATATTGTCTGCAACAATGCAGGCATCACCGGTCAGTACACCGGCCCCGAAGAGTGGGATGGCGAAGATTGGCAAAGTGTCTATGCCGTCAACGTGCTCGGTGGGGTGTACATGATCAAACACGCCACCAAACATCTGATCGAAAGCAAAAACGGCGCGATTGTGAACACGGCCTCAGTGGCCGGCATCCGCTCGGGTGCCGGTGGCAACGCTTACAGCGCCAGCAAAGCGGCCCTGATCAATTTCACCAAGACAGCAGCCTGCGACCTGGGAGGATTCAACGTACGCGTCAACGCGGTCTGTCCGGGACTGATCGAAACCGGCATGACCAAACCGGTCTTCGACTATGCCCGGGACAAAGGCAAGGAGAGCAAGCTGGGCAGCCGCTGCGAACTGCGCCGCTACGGCCGCCCCGAAGAGGTGGCCCAGGCGATCCTCTTTCTGGCCAGCGACGAGGCCAGCTATATCACCGGCCAGGCCATTCCGGTGGATGGCGGCAACACCGCTTCACTGAATCTGCCGGGGATGAAGGTTTAAAAAAGGGGGGGCACATCATGACGACAGCCATTTACCAGCGTTTGCGCGAACAACTGGACCAATACTCGGTCGGCTTTCCGGCAACGAAATCCGGCATTGAGTTCAAAATTTTACAGCGGCTCTTCACCGAAGATGAAGCCGCCATGTACCTGGATATGACCATGATGCTCGAGGCGCCCGATGCCGTGGCGACCCGCACGGGAAGGGATGCCGGCGAAGTCTCGGCGCTGCTCGAACAGATGGCCGCCAAAGGGCTGATATTTAGGAAGCGCAAAGGGGACGCGGTCCGCTATGCGGCCGTTGCATTTGTCATCGGCTCCTATGAGTTTCAGTTGAAGAACATGGATCGCGAACTGGCTGAAATGATGGAAGCCTACCTGGAAGAGGGGTTGCTCGACTTCACTCCTGGTAAAAATATTTTGCCGTTGAGAACCATTCCCGTACAGCAATCCATTGAGGTCTCCCATCCCGTGGCGCCCTATTCCCAGGCAAGGGAGATTATCAAGACCAAAGAGACCATCGCCCTCACCGACTGCATCTGCCGTGTCCAGCAGGAGCTGATCGGCAAGGGATGCGGAAAGCCCAAGGAGGTGTGTCTCTCCTTCGGCTCCCATGCGGACTACTACGTGGAGAACAAATTGGGCCGCTACATCAACCAGGAGGAGGCCCTGGCCGTACTGGATGCATGCGAGGCGGCCGGTCTGGTCAACCAACCGGCCAACATGATCAATCCGGGGGGCATGTGCAACTGTTGTGGCGACTGCTGCGGTGTGCTGCGATCGCTCAACAAGCTGCCCAAACCGGCCGAGGCGGTGTTCAACGACTACTGGGCAAAGGTGGACGCCGAGCTGTGCACCGCCTGTGAGACATGCATGGATCGCTGCCAGATGGCGGCAATCGATATCGAGGAGGATAGCGCCGTGGTCAACGAGGAGCGCTGCATCGGATGCGGTCTTTGCGTGACGACCTGCCCGACCGAAGCGATTCATCTGGAGCTCAAACCCGAAGAGAAGCACGCCAAACCGCCGGCCAGCGGAAGAAAGTTGATGACAAGGACAGCCAAACTCAGGGGGACATCGCTCATACCGTTGTCCATGCTCGAAAAGTAAGTGATAGGGAGACTGTCGTGACGGTGCACCTTTACAGGGACCGCCCTTGAGGATGGCGCTCGAAAGTTGCATTTCTGCACCAAATAGCGTATCTCACAGGGTGCGAAAAAATGATCGGCCGCATCCCAACCTGGCCATTCGGTTCACGGCCAGGCCAAACAAGAATTCCAAATAACGTACCTTTAATATAGCGAACCATGGTGGACTTTTGCGATCTTTGAACAAACAAAGAAGGCCCGTATCGGACTGAGCAGGAGTCACTGATACTACCCTACGGCATTAAAGGAGACACAAGAGAAATGGAATCGAAATTGTGGCACAAAAACTATGATTTTAGCACCCCCACGTCAATTCGTTACCCGCGGATCCCTGTCAACGAGTTGGTCAATCTGGCATCCAACGCGTTACCGAACAAGGCTGCCTTCAACATATACGGGTCAGAGATGACCTTCTGGGAAGTCCGCCTGGAAGTGATGCGCATGGCCAACGCCCTGGCCAAGCTTGGCATCAAAAAAGGTGATCGTGTCGCCGTTCATCTGCCCAATTGCCCCCAATATGCCGTAGCCTACTATGCCATCATGTCTCTTGGCGCCATCGTGGTCAATCTCAACCCCATGTATACCGCCGAAGAGCTCATTGCTATCAACAACAACACCGGCACCACTGCAATTTTTACCTTCGACATGGTGCTGCCCAACATCAAGGCGCTGGCTGAAGGTACCGATATCAAAGAGTTCATCGTTACGCGGGTCACCGACTACATTGAAGGCTTTGGTGTCAGTACCGCCAAGGATCTGGAGCTGCCCGAAGGATGGCATCACTTCTCCGAACTCCTGGCAAGCTCCACGGATACAAGACCCCAGCGGATCGACATCGACCCTGACCTGCCGGCCTTAATTCAGTTTACCGGCGGAACCACTGGAATTCCCAAAGGGGCCATACTAACCCATGGCAACATCATCGCCGCCACCGTTCAGGTCAACTCGTGGGGCGACTTTCTTAACGACAAGACACCGCCGCAAGAGCGCAGCGTACTGGCCATGCTCCCCTTTTTCCATGTCTACGGCGATATCGTCGTCTTGAACTGGGGCATGTTCAACTGCGCCACCCAGATTCTGGTGCCGCGCTTCGATATCGAAGAGATCGTTAATCTTCTGGCCGGCATCGATCGCATCCAGTTCTACCCGGCTGTCCCCACCATGATCGGCGCCATCCTAAATCACCCCAAGGCTGAAGAGCTCGAGCTGGGCAAAAAGTTCGGGCTGGTCAATAGCGGCGGTGCCCCCTGTCCATTGAGTCTGATCGAGCGGGCCAGGGATCTGGGCATCAACATCAGCGAAGGGTGGGGCATGAGCGAGACCACCTCAGTTGGCGTGGCCAATCCCAACATGGGCCTCAAGAAGAAAGGCAGCATCGGGGTTCCCATCTCGGACACCGACATCAAACTAGTTGACCCCGAAGACGGCGTCACCGAGGTCAAACAGGGCGAACCCGGAGAGCTGATCATCAAAGGCCCCCAGGTGATGCAGGGTTACTGGAACAATCCCGAAGAGACGGCCAACCAACTCAAAGACGGCTGGCTCTACAGCGGTGACGTGGCGGTACAGGACGAAGACGGATATCTGTTCATCGTCGACCGTACCAAGGACATGATCATCGCCAGCGGCTACAACATCTACCCGCGTGAGATTGACGAGGTGCTCTATCGCCATCCCAAAGTAGCCGAAGCTGTGGCTGTTGGTGTGACGGACGACTACCGCGGTGAGACGATCAAGGTGTTTGTCTCCCTCAAACCGGGCCAGACTGCAACGGAAGAGGAGATCATCGAGTTCTGCAAGGACAAGCTGGCACCCTACAAACGGCCCAAGCTGGTGGAATTCAGGGATGAAATTCCCAAATCAGCCGTCGGCAAGGTGTTGCGCAAGGTACTGCGTGCCGAAGAGGAAGAGAAAAGGAAGAAGAGCTAATAAATTGGTGATAGGTAAGATGTTAACCTTGGCAGTCCCATTTAGACATAGTTGGAACGAGTTCTAACGACATCATTTAAAGGAGAAAAACATGGCAGAAAGAGAAGTTGTATTTGTGGATGCCGTCCGCACCGCGTTCGGACGCATGGGCGGCACGTTGAGAGATGTCCCGGCCAGCAAACTGGCAAGTATCGCCATCAAGGGCTTGCTGGACAAAACCAAAATCATGGAAAAGGGCAAGGTCGACTCGGTCATCATGGGCATCGCAGCTCATTGCTCCGTTGCCGTCAACCCGGCCCGCTGGGCCTCTTTGGATGCCGGCCTGCCATACGAGACCTCGGCCTCGTACGTAGAGATGCAGTGCGGCTCGGCCATCGATTCGATCAATCATTCGGCCTGGAAAATTCTCACCGGTAATGCCGATGTAATCATCGCCGGCGGCAGCGAAGCCTACAGCCAGATCCCGGTCAAGTTCTCCATGTCCACCCAACCGTACAAGCTGATTCCGCCCATGCCGCTGAATACCACTCTGTCTCCGGTGGCGGAAGAGGCCATCGGCATGGGGCTAACCGCCGAAAACCTGCAGAAGATGTACGATATTTCGCGTGAAGCCTCGGATGAATTCGCCTACAACAGCCAGATGCGCGCCAAGTACGCGATGGAGAACGGATACTTCGATGAAGAGATCGTTCCGGTGACCTTTCCGGCCACCCGCAAGACGCCGGAAATCGTCTTCAAGGTCGATGAGCATGTCCGTCCCCAAACCACCCTCGAGGGTTTGGCCAAACTACCGCCGGCCTTCGTCAAAGACGGCACGGTCACCGCCGGCAACGCCTCGGGCCGCAATGACGGCGGCGGCATGGTGCTGATGATGACCGCAGAGAAAGCCAAAGAGCTGGGTTACACCCCCATGGCCAAATGGATCGGCTGCGCCGATTACGGCGTGGATCCCAAGATCATGGGCATCGCACCGGGCTACGCGGTTCCCCTCGCCCTGAAACGGATCGGCCTGAAAATTGCCGACATGGACATCATGGAGTGCAACGAGGCCTTTGCCGTTCAGAACCTGGCCGTCATCAAAGAGATCGAGAAGCAGATGGGCGAAAAGATCGATATGGACAAATGGAATCCGCTGGGCGGCGCCATAGCCTTCGGCCATCCCAACGGCGCATCCGGCGCCCGCGTCTGCATGTTCGCCATGCGCGAACTGATCCGCCGCAAGGGCCGCTACGGCTTCTTCAGCTCCTGCTGCGGCGGCGGGCTGGGCGTTGCCACCGTCATCGAGAACTTGCAGAGATAAGCGAGCAGTATCGCTATATTGATGCATTGAGGTATTCGGGCCCTCTCCTTTATTGGGGAGGGCCTTTGTTTTTGGTAGATAGCACCGTTAGGGATCAAACGGCCATTTGACTTCATTCCCATTTTTCATCTATCCTGCCGCAAGGTCAATCACGCTGCGTCAACTATCACTGCTGAAACGAAACGCATGCCACCACCATTGAACAGCCAAACCGGCGTCATTACCGAAACCCTGCGCGGGATTGTGGATCGGGTCACCTTCCACAATCCGGATAACGGGTGGTCTGTGTTGCGGGTCACGCCCTTCGACAACCCCAACCAGCAGGAGACGGTCATCGTTCACCAGACCAAAGTCTTCGCCGGGGCCACCATGACATTTCACGGCGCCTGGACCATGCATCCCAGGCACGGCCGGCAGTTCCAGGCCAGCAAAGCAATCGAGCGCAAGCCGGCCACCACCGCAGCGCTTGAAAAGTACCTCGGTTCCGGGCTGATCCGGGGCGTCGGCCCCAAGACGGCCCGCAAAATCGTCAAACACTTTAAAGAGAACACCCTCCTCGTTTTCGAAGGCGATATTGCGCGGCTCACCGAAGTACCGGGCATCGCCCAGAAGAAGTTGGAGATGATCAGCGCGGCCTGGGCCGAACACCGCGCCATTCGCGAAGTGATGATGTTCCTACAGTCCCACGGCATCAGCACACTCTTCGCCGTACGGATATACAAGGCCTATGGAGACGAAGCGGTTGCCATGGTGAGTGAAGACCCCTACCGTCTGGCGACGGACTTCTACGGCATCGGCTTCTTCTCGGCCGACAAGGTAGCGCTGAGCATCGGCCTGGCCGTCGACAGCCCCCAGCGCATCGAGGCCGGCATCAAACATGTGCTGGCCGCCAGCCGGCAGTTCGGCCACTGCTACCTGACGCAATCCCAGATCAACCAACAGGTCGATGAATTGCTGGGATTGGCGCTGGCCGACCGGCTTCCGGCACTGCTCGACCAGATGGTGGCCGAGGGACTCGTCATGGCGCGCCGCCTGCTGACCGCCGAAGAGAGGGTCGAGCTGTGCTACTATGCCCGCTCTCTCTACTATGACGAGCTCTATACCGCCCGCAAAATCAGCGACATGCAGGGCACGGTTCCGGTGGATACCAAACGGGTCCTGAGCTGGATCGCCCGCTACTGCCAAGCGTCCGGGATGCATTTGAGCGATGACCAGGCCGCCGCCATCAACGGCATCGTGACCCAACGTTTCTCGGTCCTGACCGGTGGCCCGGGAGTGGGCAAGACCACTGCCACCCGCGTGCTGGTCAAGCTGATCGAGGCGATGCAGCGAAAGGTGCTGCTGGCCGCGCCTACTGGCCGGGCAGCCCAGCGTATGACCGACGTCATCGGATTGGAGGCCAAGACCATTCATCGCCTGCTGGAGTGGCAGGTCGACCGGTTCAAGAGAGACGAAGAGACGCCTCTCGAGGCCGACTTTCTCGTCGTGGACGAGTGCTCCATGCTGGATATCAGCCTCACGGCCTCGCTGCTCAAGGCGGTTCCGATGCACTGCCAGCTCCTGTTCATCGGCGATGTGGATCAGCTGCCTTCTGTGGGGGCCGGCAACGTGCTCAAGGATGTGATCGCTTCGGGCCGGGTGCCGTGCTTCCGGTTGAGCCAGATCTTCCGACAAGCCGAGCAGTCGATGATTGTCCGCTACGCCCATCAGGTCAACCTGGGCGATCTGCCCCATATCGACTCCCCCTTCAGGAGGCCGGATATCTGGCAGATGAACGAGGACTGTCTCTTTGTGGACTCGGATGAGGCCACCCGGGAGCAACTCGGCTTCATCGCCAAAGTCCGCCGCTTTTACGACCTGAAAACAGCAGCAAAGGCGGCAGAAGAGGAGGCCGGCGGCGATCTGTTTGAATTCCGCGTCGGCGAACCGGTCGTTCCCTACGAAACCGAGCTGAACATTCCCGAAAAGTTCCGGCACGTCGACCCGGAGCAGATCTGCCGGGCCGGCAACCGGGTGGAAGAGCTGCTGGCAGTCGTCAAAAAAGTACACCCGTGGTCCTCCCTGCACTACGGGCTCTCCGCCCCAGAGGTGGTCCAAAAACTCTACCTGGAGTGGATTCCCAAATACTTCGGGAGCGATCGCGAGATCCAGATCCTGTCTCCCATGACCCGGGGCAGTTTAGGCACCCTCTCCCTGAACGCCATGATCCAGGCTTCGGCCAACCCGGAGAGAGAAGGCAAACGACAGCTCAAGGTGGGCGAACGCATCTTTCGCGAAGGCGACCGGGTGATCCATCGTCGCAACAATTACGATCTGGGCGTCTTCAACGGAGACATCGGCACCATCCGCCAAATCGACAACGACGCCCTCACCTGCACTGTCTTCTTCCCCCAGGACGAACGCCAGGTGTTCTACGAGCGCGACGACATCGTCGAATTGGACCTGGCCTACGCTATTACCATCCATAAATCCCAAGGCAGCGAGTTCGAAACGGTCATCATCCCGGTGCTCACCCAGCACTTCAAAATGCTGTTCAGAAATCTTCTCTACACCGGCCTCACCCGGGCCCGCAAACTGGCCGTCCTGGTCGGCACCCGCAAGGCGCTCGCCATGGCCGTGAAGAACCAGGACACCAGCCAGCGCCAGACGGCGTTAAGGCAGCTGCTGATCGAGAGCGAAGAAGTAAAGTAAGCAGATGAAACGAGCCCCCCTTTTAAAAAGGAGGGAAATGGTTTTTTTTGCCAACGCACCCGGGCGCGTCGACATACACAACCGCTGTGTCTCCCCAGATCGCTCTGTGGCAAAAAAGTTACGTCCTGGCCGTCAGGTGGGCCACGGCCTTCTCCAGCCCGTCGATGGTCAGTTCGAACATGGGAAAGATCTGCTCGATGATGTTGATGGTGCGGGTGTAGGGCCAACGCGCCTTACGCACAGGATTGAGCCAGACCGAGTGCCGAAAGGTCTTGGAGAGAAGCTGGAGGCAGTCGACGCTCGGCCGGCCGCTGCGGTTGGTAATGTAGATCGATCCGTCCTGGGCCATGAGTTCGTAAGGCGCCATGCTGGCATCGCCCACATAGATGATGCGGGTCTCGGGATCGCGGCGCATCAAGTCGTCGATCTTGACCGGCTTCTTATAGCGCGCGGGATCCTCCCACACGGTATCGTAGATGGTGTTGTGAAAGAAGCAGGTCCTGAGCTCCTTGAACTGGGCCCTGGCGTAGTTGAAAAGGGTCTGCACCAAGGGGATATAGGGGTCCATGGACCAACCGCCGTTGTCGATGGCCAGAATCACCTTGAGGCGGTCCTTGAGGCTGCTGTCGAAGATGATCTCGATCTCGCCGGCGTTCTTCATGGTCTGGTAGATGGTCTTGTCGATATTGACCTGGTCTTTGGGGCCGGACGGCACCAGGTGGCGCAAGCGCTTTAGGGCCTCTCCCATCATGGCGGAGGTAAGCGGCCCCTCTAGCGAGTAATCCTTGTAGCGGCGCTCCATGGCCACCTTGACGGCCGACTTGTTGCGCGATACCCCGCCCACACGCATGCCGCCGGGATGGTGACCGGAGTGGCCCACCGGCGACGTGCCCCCAGTGCCGATCCATTTGTTGCCGCCGTCGTGGCGTTCGGTCTGATCCTTGAGCCGCTCCTTGAAGTATTCGATCAGCTCTTCTGGCGAGAGCTTCTTCAGCTCCTCTTCGTCGACGCCCAGGGCATCGGCCATCTCCTTGGGGTTCTGCAGCCACTGTTCGAGCAGGGAGCGGGCCAGCTCATCAAGTTCCAACCCTTCGAGATCGGGCAGGGCCACCCCTTCGAAGTGGTGGGCAAACACCTGATCATACAGATCGAAGTAGCGTTCACTTTTAACCAGGATGGATCGGGAGACGGTGTAGAAATCTTCCAGTGAACTCACCAGGCCGCTGCCGAGCGCCTTTTGCAGCGTCAGAAAGGCGGTTGGCGAAACGGGCACGCCATGGTCCTTGAGTTGATAGAAGAAGTCGATGAACATGTCGTCTAATACCTCGCCCGGCGATGGGTGGCCCGGCTGGCCATTTCAAAATCCTGGCTCTTTTTGAAGAGCACCCCCAGGAAGGGCAGTTCGTTCTTGATCAGACGCTTGGGCTTGAAATCGGGATCGCTCTGCAGGGCCCGGATCCAGTTGATCAGCTCACGGGTGGCCGGCCGCTTCTCGACCCCGTCGATCTGGCGCAGACGGTAGAAGGCATCGATGGCATTGTCGACCAGGTCGTCGTTCAAGGAGGGGAAATGGACATCGATGATCTTGCGCATCATCTTCGGGTCGGGAAATGCAATGTGATGAAAATTGCAGCGGCCCAGGAACGGATCGGACAGGTCTTTCTTGGCATTGGAGGTGATGATGATCACCGGCCGGTGCTTGGCCTGTATGGTCTTGTCGATCTCGATGATGTCGAACTCCATCTGGTCGAGCACGTCGAGCATGTCGTCCTGAAAGTCCGTGTCGGCTTTGTCGATTTCGTCGATGAGCAGCACAGTGCGGTTGTCTGCTGCGAAGGCCTGTCCGATCTTGCCCATTTTGATGTAGGCTTCTATGTCGCTGACGTCGCGGTTGGAGTCTCCGAAGCGGCTGTCGTTCAGACGGGTCAAGGTATCGTACTGATAGAGCGCCTCGACCAGTTTCATGCTCGATTTAACATTTAGGATCAACAGAGGCATTCCCAGGCTCTCGGAGATGGCGTGAGCCAGCATGGTCTTTCCGGTTCCCGGCTCGCCTTTGAGCAGCAGGGGCATCTCCAGGGCCATGGAGACATTGACGATCTGCGCCAGCTCAGAATCCAGAACGTAGCGGGAGGCACCGCTGAATTGTTGTCCGCTCATAAGTCGTGTTCCTTTGTTTCATAAAAAAGTTGGAAGTATGAAAGTTAAAAGTTGAAAGTGAAGGAGTGCTGTCATCTCTATTTGCACTTAAAGCTCCCAGTCATCCCGGATCAACCTTCTCTGACTTTTTCCGACAGCGCTTTGGTCAGCTCAAGCACCCGGTGGCTCAATTCGGGCGTCAGAGAACCGGTGCCGCAGCTGGGGGTAATGAACGACTGCCGACGCACCAGCTCCTTGTCGATGCCCTGGTCGGCCATTCGCTGCAAGCATTGCTGCCACAACGACCAGAGGGAATCGATGTTGGCCGCCGCAACCTGATCGGCCTGGGAGGTGGGCACCAATCCCCAGGCGAGACATCCGCCATTTTTCAAAAAACGGTCGATCTTCTCCCGATATAGAATAAATTTGTCGAAGTAACCGTAGGCATCGAAATTGATGATATCCACATTCGAATCGAGCAGCAGGGACCAATCGGTATTGGCGCACACATGGACACCGGCCAGTCCGCCATGCTGGTGGATCGCATCGATCACCTCCTGCAGGCAGCCGGTGATGTCTTCCCGTGAGATGCTGATCAGCTCGGACGATCCGTAACTGGCCAGAACCGGTTCATCGATAAAGACAATGGTCGGTACACCCGCCGTTGCGAGACGCTGCACCTGCCAGGCCGCTTTAAGCGCCAGCATCTTCACGGCCGCATCGCGCAGGCTGTCATTGTAGAAGACAGCGCGCCGATCCTGATCGGTCAGGGAGGTGCAGAAAGTGATCGGACCGGTGACTTGGCCCTTGACCGCAAACAGGCCATCGGGCTGTCCACCCAACAGTTCCATCAGGGTAAAGAATCCCTCGGCGATGTCGGCCCCAAGGGCAAAACGGCTCTCTTCCAAAAGACCACCGTCTCCTGCCACCGCAAGGTACTCCTCGAAAAAAGCGACCATCTCCTCATCAAATCCTTCAGCGGCCGTATCCACGTAGGTTCGCTCATCCCCCGTCACCAGCCCCGGCATTCCGGGGACAAACTGCTCCACCATGCCTTCGTTCTTGTAAACGGGCAGCTGCGCCCAATTGGGGATCTCAGGCACAAAACGCAACACCAGCCGGGCGGCTTCGCTATGGTCTTTCAGCGGTTGACTGCCGATCAGCATCGGCCGCCCCGCCGGTTCTATTCTATATTCCGTCATATCCTTTTCCTGTCTTGAACGATCAACCAAAACTGATTTTTAACACGGATTGCATCCCCTGTGGCTCTTGCATCCAGGCCCGGACATTACCATACGGCACCGGACCGCACAAGGTTTATGGCGCCGGGCCACTGCCAACCGCCACGCCACAGGATCTCTTTTCGCCCAAAAATGGCTTCAGTCACGACCCATCAACCGCCAGCCTTCAGAATGCCCCTTGCCCTTGATTGACACCCTCATGCGGGGGTGGTATATTTCGAACCTCTGCTCCTAAAACAGGGTGGCCCCAAGGAGAGCCCATGAGCAAGGTCATTTCGCTGGACCATAAGCTGAAACTCAATGCCGAAGAAAAAGCCGCCGTTTTTCGCAAACAGAAAATCATGGCTGTTCGCAAGGTGTTTCAGTGCAGCCACTGCCCGTCCAAATGCGAGCGCTGCGGCACGGCATTGGGAATGGATCCCAGGGAGCAGGGGGAGCATCCCAAAACGCCCTACCACTTCTGTATCAGCTGCGCGGAGGAGTATATCGACTATGTTAAGCGGCTGCAGGGCAAGGGAGACCCGGAGGCATACTGGCACAATCACGACTGGCTCAAAGCCTGGCATGCATGGATCGAATACCAAGGCGCCGTTGACAGATACATGCACTCCAAGGAGTTTCGAAAACTATTGGACGAACTGGGGCCCGACGGGCTCAAATGCGATTAGCGGCACCCTGCAGGCCCGCCAGATGGACGGCCAGGCAGCGATGCGAACAAGGAGAGATATATGTTTGGTATCGGAATTCCCGAATTGATAATCATTCTGGTGATCATCCTGATCATTTTCGGTGCCGGCAAGCTACCGGAAATTGGTGGCGGCATGGGGAAAGCCATCCGCAATTTCCGTGATGCCACCCACGATAAGGATGCTAAAAAACAGGATAAAATAGAAGACGACAAAACCACCTGAACGGCATCAGCTGATTCCCTATCGATACCCCGGATACCCTGGACAGCTCCCTTGTGCACATCAGGGCGCTGAATCCACGGGACGGGACGGTTGGTTGCTGAAACACCAAATTTGCTCACCAAAGCCACTTCCGAAGGTACGCCACAATCCAATATCACCACCGCAGTCTGCCATTAACTGACATCCAGTCCCAAAGCAAGCAGGACCTAACGGCACTTTGACTGCGGGCAAATCGATCTTATTACATCCTAATATGAATGATCATCGCCGAATGGGATGAAACAGGTCGTTTCGCCCCTAGCGCATCCGTAAAGCATAGGGTCGGAAAACGACCCAAGCTATCGATATAGTGAGGACACCATGCGTATCACACTCATATCATTGATTCTGTTACTGTCAGCCACTCTCGCGCAGGCATCGGATATCGAAGGGAGCATCATCGTTATGGACCGCTCGGGTCAATCCCCTTTGAAGAGCAATGCCTATGCCGTCGTTTACCTGGAGGGGTTCTCCACTGAACCGACCGGCACAGCGATGATGGACCAACAGGGCAAGCGATTTATCCCGCGCCTGCTGGCGGTCGTCAGTGGCCAACCGATCCGGTTCTCCAACTCGGACATTTATCAGCACAGCGTTTTTTCGCCCCATGCTGAAGAACCGTTCGATTTGTCGCGTTACCGCCGGGGAGAATCCCGAATCGTCGTGCTCAGGGAGATCGGCCCGCACACCATCTATTGCAACATCCATCAAGACATGATCGCTGACGTTTTTGTAGTTCCAAACCGCTACTTTTCACTCACCGATGATGCAGGCAACTTCCGCATCACCGACGTGCCTGAGGGTGACCACCGCGTGCGGGTTTGGCACATCCTGGGCGGTAGCGCCGCCCGTTCGGTGACAGTCGGCAACGAGAACCTGTCCATCACACTTCGGCTGAGGAGCCGAAAAATGGTGGTGGAGAAGCCCGAAGCTCCGCAACTCAGCCCACAAGATACCCCCTACGACTACGACAAGGAAAGCGACTATTAAAACGACGACCCTGCATTTTCCGTTCAAGTATAAGCTGGCGGCCGCCATTGCAGCCATCGTGCTGGGGGTGCTGGCAGGCACCTTTTTTGTCCTGCAGCGTCAGATCGAGTCCAACGCCGTCACCGGCATCAAATCGGATCTGCAGGCAACCCGCCGGATGGTGGCCGATCTGATCGAAGAGCGCGGGATACGCCTCAACGAGCTGGGGAAAGCGGTAGTGGGCAGTGAGTTGATGCGCACCATCCTCACCGACACCACACTGGACCGGTTGACCAGCGACGATATCGTGCTCAACGAAATCATGCCGAGCTACCCTCAGCTCTCTCTACTCAGTGCGGTGGACAACCGGGGGACCGTCCGCGCCAGCAACCCCCTCGGGCCGGATATCATTTCGGTGCTCAAGCTGAACGAACGTCTGAAAAGCGAGCTCAACGGTTGGACCGCCCACGGTTTCTTCCGCTTGGGTCGAAGCTACCACCAGATCATTGCGCAACCGCTGATGATCGGACCGCCTGAACGGCGTGAGATGCTCGGCGCCGTCATTTTGGGCATCGCCTGGACCGCAAAGGATCTGGCCAAACTGCGCAACCTGAGTGGGGCCGACCTCGCCCTGCTGGCCGATGACGGCATTGTGTCGTCCGCTGGGGAGGCGTTTGGGTCAACGGCGGCAAAGGGCCAACCCGACTTCCTGCCGACGGAGAAATTGGCCCGAATTCCCGTTGCGGCGCCGGAGATGCACACCGTGGCCGGAGAGCGCTATCTGTTCCTGAGAATCGAAAGCAGGGCCGAGAGCGGGATGCCGACCTTTATCGTCGCCAAATCCCTGGATGCCCAACTGGACTTCGTCAACGATATCCGCCAAGTGATGCTTGAATTTGCCGGAATTGGCGTCGTGGTAAGTGTTGTGGTCAGCTTCCTGATGGCCATGGGGATCGCCAGGCCCATCCAGACCTTGACGGCCGCCGCCCGCAATGTGGCCAACGACAACTTCGGAATTCGCGTCGTGGTGCGGAGCAAAGATGAATTTGCCCAACTCGGGGATGCCTTCAATCAGATGATCGAAGGCCTGCGGGAGAGGGACCTGATCCGTTCCACCTTTGGGCGCTATGTGGACCGTGACGTGGCCCAGCGGCTGCTCGAACGCCCGGAATCATTGCGACTGGGCGGTGAAAAAAGGGATGTGGTGGTTTTCATGGCCGACATCCGTGGCTTTTCAAGCCTCTCGGAGCAGCTCAGTCCAGAGCAGACGGTCCGGCTGCTCAACCGCTACTTTGCCCACATCATCCGCATCATCCAAACGAGGGGTGGTGTGGTGGTCGATTTTGTGGGCGACGGCATCCTGGTCCTCTTCGACCCTCTGGAGAGCGACCTGGATACAATGGCCTCAGCGGCGGTGAGTTGCGCATTTGAGATGCAGGGGCGGCTGGCCCAAGTGAATGCGGAGATGGCCGCGGACGGGTTGCCCAGCATTGCCATCGGTATCGGCCTGAACGCCGGTCCGGCCATTGTCGGCAATATCGGTTCCAAAGACCGCGCCAAATTCGGCATCGTGGGTGCCGAGGTCAACCTGACCCAGCGCATCCAGGGAGAAGCGAAGCCGGGTGAGGTGGTGCTTTCAGCAACAATCTACGAAAGAATTCGGACCACAGTGCGCGTCGACAAGAAGTTCCGTTGCGAGCTGAAAGGATTCCAACAGCCACGAACCCTCTATGCGGTTGTACCGGCTGAAGGCAATGCGGCCATACCAACCTGAAAGGCTCAAGAGAGAAACAGAGCCAGCAGGTCCGACTGGTGCGCCTTCTGCACTGCCATATCCGCCTTAAGCAGCCCCAACACCCCGGCATTCCAGTTCGCCCCGGCCCCGAGTCCGGCGGCCACTTCCGGGCGAAGCAGCGCCTCTTGAACCTCCTGGGCATGATCTGCCTCTCCGGCATCTGTCAGATCCGACCAGTGGACCAGCAGATCGACGGTATGGACCACCCAGGCATAGAGGGCGTGATCCCTGGCGCTCTCGGGGTGATGGTGATGTCCGACGCCGTGGACGACGGAATCGGGCAGCATCCAGCGCGACAGCAGCCTTAGGGCGACCTCGGCATGCGTCATTCCGAACAGACGCTTCTCCGACACGTATATCCTGTACCCGGCCGGTGCGGCCGACCTGACCATATCGGCATAAGCTTCGGGCAGCGCCATGTAGATCATCAGCTTTCCGATGTCGTGGACCAGGCAGGGCAAGTAGTAATCCTGCTTGCGCCCACTGGTCCGGCGGCCGACCAGTTTGGCGGCCAGGGCGCAACTGAAGGCGTGCTCCCAAAATGACCTCAGGTCCATGGTCCCGTTCTTCTCCAGCTGTTTGAAGCTGTTGAAGATGGCCTGCGTAATGACCATGTTGCGTATCTCCACATACCCCAGAATCGAGAGGGCGTGCTGCAGGGAGTCGACCCGTTTAGGTAATCCATAGAAGACCGAATTGGCTATTTTAAGCACATTGATGCTGATGGCCTGGTCGGCCTGGATCACATTGAAGAGCGCTTCGGTGGAACTCTCCGCATCGGCCGTGATCTCCATCACACGGTTCACCACCGCGGGGAGCGTCGGAAAACCGTCGATAAGATCGTTCAAGTGGGTCTCTATCAGCGGATGCATGTTTCTCTGTGCCATAATCGGGTAAATAAGGCTACCGGTTTATGAAGATACCGGCTTTTCTCTCTGCTGGACACGATGTACCAGATCGTCATCGCGCAGGGCAGTTGCCGGGTTCTCCTCCAAAGCGTCCAGAAAGATGTCGATCAGATGGGGGTCGAATTGGGTACCGGCATTGGCAATCAACTCGTCAACAATCTGCCGGCCAGTCAAAGGTGGCCGATAAGGCCTCTCCGACATCATGGCGGTGACGGCATCGGCAATGGCGAAGATGCGCGCGCCCAGAGGGATCTGCTCTCCTTTCAAACCGGTCGGATAGCCACTCCCATCATAGCGTTCCTGGTGGTAAAGCAAGATCTCCCGCTCATTCCGGAAGAACTCGAACAGGCGCGTCAACTCCGCCAGCATGGTGGCGTGATTCTCAATAAAGGCCCGGTCTTCGCGGTTCAGCGGCCCCGTCTTGCCAAGCACCGAATCGGGCAGCAGAACCTTGAGATGATCGTGCATCATGGCCGCCCGCTTGATCGTCTCCACCACCGCTCCGGGAAGCCTCATCTTCTGCCCCATCATTTCGATCTGGGCGGTTGACTGGCGATTGTGTGCTTTAAATTTGCCGGCCCCCAGTTGATCGAACAGCAAAGTGAGAGAATTCAATGAGGCCTTTTTGGTCTTCTCCAGAATCGTGGCCATCCGCTCTCGGAAGTAAGCCATGTCTACCTCCGACTGCGCTTCTTGGAGATGCTCCTTCGACTTCTCCAAATAGGCCTTGATACGGTTGCGCCCCTCCGCCTTTGCGCGATAGAGCGCTTTGTCAGCAAAGGCCAACATGCTCCTCACGTCTTGGGGCCGGTGCTCCTTGAACGAGACGCTGCCGATACTGATCGTCGCATTGGTAGCTGTTTCACCGTCGCGAAAAGTGTACGCCTCGACGGCGCTGCGCAGTTTCTCACCTGTGTTGCAAGCGCCTTCGATATCCGTATTGGGCAGCAGGACCAAAAACTCTTCGCCACCGTAGCGAAAGCAGAAATCGCTTTCACGCACGTTCTCCGCCAGGTGCTGGGCAAAACGTTTGAGCACGAAATCACCGAAGATGTGCCCGTATGAATCATTGATCTGCTTGAAGAAATCCATATCGATGAGCAAGCAGGAAAGGTCGTTACCGTAGCGCTGGGCGCGGGAGAACTCCCGCTCAAGCAGCTCGTTCATGTAGCGTCGATTGAAGAGTCCGGTGAGATCATCGCGCACCGACATGTCAGCCATCTTCTCCATGGCCTGGTTTACTTCCCCTTTGAGGCGGTGTTTTTCCAGCGTGTGGGCGATGACACGTAGTAAATTGGGACGATCCAGGTGGGATTTGGGCAGGTAGTCGTAAGCCCCGGCCTGGATAGCCTGGGCGGCGATCATCTCGTCGCCGTGGCCGGTGCTGAAAATGACGGGAGTGTCGATCTGGAGCTTCTCCAGGTCGGCCAGAAACTCCAGTCCGTTGCCTGAGGGCAGCAGGTAGTCCAGGATGACGATATGAAACGGCGTGTCGACGATCTTCTCCAGCGCCTCTGAAAAACTGAATGCCCGCGTGATGTGGACACCCTGTTCGTCGACCAAGGCAGCGACAATGCGCTCAAAATCGGCGTCACTATCTTCGATGACCAGCAGGTTGACCTCACGCTCCAGGGTGACGATCCCCCGACCGGCCTTGGCCGGTTGGGCCTGATCCGGACGGATGCTCTGGATCTTTTTGACGATTTCGGCGATACGATGGCCGGCCTCTTTGATTTTGTCCAGATGGGAAGCCACCATGACCGGATCGTCACGGTCAAATGCGAACAGGTCGATATAGCCCATCAGCGCAACGAGGGGCTGATTTAGCTCGTGGGCCGTGGCGCCGGCCATCTGCAGCAGGACTTTGAGACGCTCCTCTTCAATGACCGCCTGCTGCTGATCGACAATCTTGCGGTTGGCCGTCTCCAGCTTGCTGACATTGGCCTGCAACTCTTCGGTGGCCTTTCGCAGGGCCGCCTCCATCTGCTTGCGTTCGGTGATGTCCACCAGGACGCCGACAACGCCTTTGACCTCTCCCACCGCATCCACGAAACACGCCTTGGAGACAATTACATCGCGCAGCTCATTGTCACAGTTGTAGAGCGCCGCCTCCAGGCCCTGCTTCTCTTTGGAAAACAACACGGCGTTTTCCGACTCGATCATCTCACGGGTGGGCGGTGGCCGAAGGACCTCCCGGGCCCGTTTGCCGACAATCTCCTCCTTGGTTTTACCCAGAAAGGCCTCGAAGGCCTTGTTGCAGCCAAGGTAGCGCCCCTCTCTGTCCCGGTAGAAGATCGGGTTGGGGATGGTCTCCAGCAGAGTGTTCAACAGAACGTTCTGTTCGGTCAACGCCCGGCGGGCATCCCTGGTTGCCACTGCATGCCGGATGGCACGCCCAAGCAGCTCTGCCGTTAGATCACCCTTGATCAAATAGTCGGCAGCGCCGCTCTTCATGGCTTGAACGGCAATGGTCTCATCGCCTTGTCCAGTCAAAAAGATGATCGGTGTGGAGAGAACAGAGTCGTGGTCATCCAACGCTTCTAAAAACGATAGGCCATCCATGTCCGGCAGATTGAAATCGAGAAGAACACAATCGATCGTATCAGATCGGAGGATTGCCAAGCCCTGGTCAGCATCTTCAGCCTCCTTGATGGCATACCCCTCCTTGCTCACCGTCGCAAGCATCCGCCGATAGCTGTAACGATCCTCAGGATTGTCGTCCACGATAAGGATGGTCACGGGATCCATACTCATACCCCTTGCGCCTCCTTGGGCAGCTCAACGGTTTCGAACCAATAGGCGGACAAGTTCTGAATCGCTGCAACCAACTGCCCCGGCTTTATGGGTTTGCAGATGTAACCGGCGGCACCCAGCGCATAGGCCTGTTCAATATCTTTCCGGGACCTGGATGTGGTCAGCACAATGGCCGGGATGATCCGCAGCTTGGGACTCTTTTTAATCGCCGCCAGCACCTCAGCGCTGCCCATGCCCGGCAGATTCAAATCGATCAGTATAACGGCCGGCCGGGGAAATGGCCGTTTGTCCTTATAGACTCCCCGGTGAAAGAGATAGTCCAGGGTCTGATCGCCATCTTCACATCGAAAGAGAGGGTTTCTCATCCCCACCGCTTTGAAGGCCCTCAAGAGGATCTGGTAGTCTTCGGGACTGTCTTCCACAATCAGGATCGGTGCGTGTTGCCCCTTGGTCATGATTCGCCTCCGCTCAATGTGAAATAGAAGGTGGTGCCCTTCTCCAGTTCTGACTCTACCCAGATGCGGCCTCTATGCCGCTCGACGATCTTCTTCACAACGGTCAACCCTGCACCGATGCCGCCGCCAAACTTCTCCCTTCCGTGCAATCTTTGAAAAATATTAAAAATTTTCCCAAAGTGCTCATTTCGAATACCGATGCCGTTATCACGGACATAGAGTCGTGGAGCTGTCGATCGGCCCATTGGCGACGAATCGTTATGGCTGTTTTGAGGTGTATCGGATGAAATATAACCGATTTCAATCCATTTGTCCTCTTTGTCGCTATACTTGACCGCGTTGGTCACCAGGTTGAAAAAGACCTCTCCGATCCGGATGCGGTCGCAACTCACCACGGGGAGGCGCTCCGGGATTCGGATGTCAACCGTGTTCTCGGTCAACATGTGAGAGATGCGCGCCAGCACCTGTTCGATCAGATCGTTCAGATCGACCGGCTCAATGGCCAGCTCGGTGCGGCCGACACGGGAGAAGGCCAGCAACGTATCGATCAGCTGATCCTCACGTTCGCAGAGACGGATCAGGGTCTGGAGTTTGTCACGGCCGTCTTCGCCCAACTGCTTGGCATAGTCTTCCATCAAGAAACCCGAAAAGTTGGCGATGCCGCGAAGGGGCTCGCGCAGATCGTGTGAAGCGATGTAGGCAAAATCATCCAGTTCACGGTTGCTCTCCTCCAGGGCCCGATTTCTCAGCTCCAGTTCCACCTGCATCTGGACGTAAGTGGAGATGTCGTCGAGAACCAGCAGGAGATGCGGCTTTGCGTTGATGAAACATCGGGTCAGCAGGCAGTTGATCCACATCTCCTTGCCGAAACTGCTCGTGGCATGAACCTCATGGCGACGCGATATGCCGTCGGACAGCACCGCAACGGCCTGGGCCAGCAGGCCGGTGGCCTCCCAAATTGGTATCTGCCTGAAATTTTGTTGCAGGCACTGGTCGCGGGTGGCGCCGATCATCTTCGCCATGGCCTCGTTGGCCAGAATGCACCGCCCATCCTCTTCATAGGTGGCAATTCCCAGAGTGGACGCATCGACGATGACCTTGTTCAGCTCTGACGTCTCTTCGATCCGAGTCTCCAACTGCCGCTGCCACTGCTCTTTCTCCTTGCGATACCCTTCGATCGCCCCCGCCATCTTCTCCATGCTGCGTGCCAGGGCGTCGAACTCGTCGTTGGAGTAGATGGGAATCTCTTCCACGCTTTTCATACCTGCGATGGTCACCGCAGCCTCTTTGAGCTTCACAACCGGTTCGACCACCGACCGGCGCAGCATAAAAAAGATAACCAAAAACCCGATCAGGGCGCACAGGATGGTCGCCACGACAGTGGCATTGCGGATCCGGATGCCCGGCTCAAACAGCTCTTCGGCCGATACGGCATAGATCAGGGTCCACTGCCAGGGAGCGAAGTGATGTCCCACATAGATCTCCGGGCCGTTTACGGTCTCCAGGATGCCCCGGAGATAGTTTTCCGCATGCCGGGAAGATAGCCTGGCCACGTCGCTCCAGATCCGGGTCCGGTGTTGACTGCCTTTGCGGCTGCAAAAAATCGTGACGCCGGTGGCATCGATGACCATGAGATGGCCGGTGCGGTAGTAATTCATTCGGCTTGCGGCCTGAAACGACTCCTGCTGGTAGCGATCAACAAACGAGCCGGTGGCATCCAGGCCGTGTGTCGTGAGCAACCGATGGGCCTTGGCGACTTGATTCTCCACATAGTCGCGCAGCTCTTT
The DNA here is from genome assembly GCA_963668675.2 of uncultured Desulfatitalea sp. GTDB lineage: Bacteria > Desulfobacterota > Desulfobacteria > Desulfobacterales > Desulfosarcinaceae > Desulfatitalea. The sequence goes on from CAXXMB010000002.1 coordinate 1,109,763, forward strand.
TTCGACACCGTCATACATCGCCTGTTTGAGGCTGCCTGTGGCCGTGAAGACAGACCAGCCCCCCAATAGGGAGATCACCACGGCCACCATCGGCAGGATCGCAAGGCTTATTTTGTTTTGCAGTCTCAAGGGGTGTCCTGTCGATAGACGTTGCGGCCGGCCAGTTCAAGCAGATCGGGCGGCACGACGAACCCCGCCGCCAAGGCCGCCGTCAGGTTGATGCCCAGGTCGAACCGGTCCGGCGGCGTAGCCGGCAGGCTGCCGGGATCTGCGCCATCCATTACCGCTCGAACCAGAAGGGCCACATCCTCTCCTGTGGCCTGCTCGTTGGGCGACAGGTGCATGATCGCTCCCAGCCGGACGCTGGCACTTTTCAGCCCCATGATGATGGGCCGAGCCGAGCGGTCCAGCAGCAGTCGCGTATATTCGTTGCTCTCTCCCAGCGGACCCGACGGCTCCCACCAGAAATCCACCTTCGCCTCGAGTTCCACAATCCCGTCGCGTACCATCTCCAGCATGGCCCCAACCCCTTCACTCATATGGCCGTATGGCACTTGACGCGGGATAATGTTCACGTCATCACGTCCCTGGACGGCCGCCTTCAGCTCCCTGATGTCGCCCATGGCCGATGGATAGGTCGAGTGGATAAAACCGATCCGGACCGGGCGATGGGCAATCGCATCGCCGATCAGTTGCATCATGATGCCGATGCGCGTCTCACGGTTGATGGCATGCACTTTACCGGTGATGTAGCGACCGCCAGGGTGGCCAATCTGCTCGATCAGCCCAGCGCCCACCGGGTCCGAAACGGTCATGAAGACCAATGGTATCCCCAACCCAGCCAGTACTCTGTCCGCGGTTTTAGATGCCAGGGTGGCGTTGCTCACCACCACATCGGGTCGGCCATCCGCCAAGGCTTTCCGCAACAAATCCTCGGCCCGTCCCCAATCTCCCTCCGCGTTATACTCCTCCAGTTCCAGCGACCACCCTTCGTCAGCAGCGATCTTCTGCATGGACTTGGCGAACCAGCGGCTGTGGGACTGGACCGCCGGCACGGACATGCTTTCGAGCAGTACGATCCGCTTGATTTCAGCCGCCGCGCCACCCACAATAACGAGCAGGGAGATCGACATGAGCAGAAGCATAAGGCATCGCGTGCCCTCGAATCTCCATGAAACTGGCCAGGGGTGACAAACAGGCATTATCTCATCTCCAAAACGGGTATCTGGACATCAGATGGTTTATCGGTCGAATCGTTGGATTTCTTTAGAATTTCGGTCCAATGGGGGTGACCAGCGAAGATGCACCGCAGGCCGCGTGTTACATTTCGCAACGGGGCTGGTGGGAAAAACGCGTCAGCAGCAATGCAAAGGGGCAATGTAAAAAGAACTAATCACATGAAAACACAGGTAATTAATAACCCCCTAACCGTTGGACCGCCGCGACGACCACCTCGGCAGCCCGATCGATCTCCTCGCTTGAGGTGGTGCGCCCCACTGAGAAGCGCAGGGTACCCTTTGCCCACTCCAGGGGCACCTGCATCGCTTCAAGCACATGCGAAAGGGAGACCGTATCGGCATGACAGGCGGCACCGGCCGAAGCGGCCACCTCCAACCCGATCTCTTCCAGAATGCGGTTGGCCTCCATCTCCTTGAAGGAGATGCTGAGGGTGTTGGGCAGACGCCGCTCGGCATGGCCATTGAGGCGCACATCGGTCAGCGCCCCGGCGATGCAATGGTGCAACTGGTCCCGCTTGGCCGCCATATGGTCCATGTTGGCCATCAGGTCACGGGCCGCAATCTCACACGCCTTGCCCAACCCCACGATCTCCAGCACATTCTCCGTCCCGGCGCGCCAGCCGCGCTCCTGGCCGGCGCCATGGCAAAACTTCTCCGGCTGCAGCTCCCGTCGCACATAGAGAGCGCCGATACCTTTAGGCGCATAGAGTTTATGGCCGGCCACAGAGAGCATATCCACATCCATGGCCTGGACGTCGGCCGGAATTTTACCCAGAGACTGGGCCGCATCCGTGTGCACCAGGACACCCCGGCGGTGAGCCAGTGCCGCAATCTCGGCAATGGGCTGCACGGTCCCCACTTCGTTGTTGGCGTGCATGATGGAGACAAGAATCGTATCGGATCGGATCACCTTCTCCACATCGTCCGGATCCACCATGCCCTGGCTGTCCACCGGGACATAGGTGGTTTCGAACCCCTCCCCCTCCAAGAAACGGCACACTTCCAGAACGGCCGGGTGTTCGAAGTTGCTGGTCACGATATGCCGCCCCTTATGCTTCAACGTCCGGGCCATGCCTTTGATGGCGTGGTTGTTGGACTCGGTGCCGCCCGATGTGAAGAAAATTTCAGTGGCTTGGCAATTGATCAGACCGGCCACCTGGCGCCGGGCCGCTTCGACAGCCTGTTTGGGTTTGATGCCGTACCAGTGGGAACTGGAGGGGTTGCCGAATTCCGTCTCCAAAAACGGCCGCATGGCAGCAATCACCTCGGGATCGTGCGGTGTGGTGCCGTTGTAGTCGAGGTAGATGGGCTGGACCACTGGATCCTCCTCTCAAACGATTGGCAATCTATTGTTTTTCTTGGTAGAAAGGATACATTGAATCGAATGTACCAGAGTCCGGCCGGAAATGGTAGCGCCTGTCGTATGAAAAAGTGACCGTTTTGCTTAAGATGGCACTTCACTGCCCCAGGGGCGTTGGCGGGCCGCCACCGGAGAAACCCCTACGCTCTTGATCAAAGCAAACACGCTCTGGCCCGGCATTAGATTCAAATCACGCAAGGCACGCTGTGTGATCCTGGCCGGCAGGGCGCAACCGATGTACATACTGACCTCGGCCAGCCCCTCTCCACTCTCCATGATAGTATCAATCCTGGCGGGCAGAATATTCTGGAAGCTGCTGCGCTTGGGACGGTCCAGAGAGATGGCCACATGCCTGGCGGGTATAAAAATTCTCAGAAAGTGGCCGGGCGTCCAATCGCCACGCGGCACCCTCAGCGTCCCCCCTGCAAATTTTAAAATCGTCAGATCCTGTTCATGGCCCTCAACGACGGTGTTGAACAGGGCGCCGTTCTCCAGTCCAGGGACCAGGCGATGCAGCTCGAGGTCTGCGACCAGCGTCTCCAGGCCTGCCGCGGCAGTCACCCTGCCTTCACCGACAATCAAGAGGGTGTCGGCCAGGGCCACAATCTCGTCCCATGCGTGACTGACATAGAGAATCGGGACGGTATATTCGTCCCCCAGGCGGGCGATGAACGGCAAAAGTTCTGCTTTGCGCGCCGTGTCGAGGGCAGCCAGGGGTTCGTCCATCAGCAGCAGTTCGGGGCTGGTGAGCAGGGCCCGGCCGATGGCCACCCGCTGTTTCTCTCCACCGGAGAGGGTGGCAGGGCGCCGGGCAAGCAGATGATCGATGCCCAGCAGGCGGATCACCTGTTGCGGATCGACATAGCGCTGGCAGGGCGTTACGCGATGCATGCCGTAGGTGAGATTGTCGTAAACCGAAAGGTGGGGAAAGAGACGGCCGTCCTGAAATACGTAACCGATACGCCGGCGCTCGGGGGGCAGGTCGATGCCGCGATCCACATCAAAGAGGCAGCGCTCATTGACCATGATGGCTCCCCGGTCCGGTCGCAGGAGCCCGGCCACCATATTGATCATGGAGGTCTTGCCTGCCCCCGAAGGGCCGAACAGCGCGGTGACGCCTTTCGCAGGCAGATCGAAAGAAGCCTCTACGGAGAAGTGCCCCAGCGCTTTGGCAACGGTCACAGTGATCATCGCTCCCCCCGTAGCCGTCTCGAAAAGCGCCGCGACAACACCTCCGAGGCGATCACCGCCGCCATGGCAATCACTATCGAAATCACACAAAGACGCATCGCGCCCCCTTCGCCGCCGGGCACCTGGGTCAGGGTGTAGAGGGCCAGGGGCAAGGTCTGGGTTTCGCCGACGATGTTGGAGACAAAGGTGATGGTGGCGCCGAACTCCCCCAAACTTCGGGCAAAAGCGAGCAGCAGGCCGGCAATGATACCGGGTGTGATCAACGGAAGGGTGATGGTGAAAAAGACACGCAGCGGACCGGCGCCCAAGGTTCGGGCGGCCACCTCGATTCTCGGATCCACGCCCTCCAAGGAGAGACGCAGGGCGCGTACCAGCAGCGGGAAGGCCATGGTGGCGGCGGCAAAGGCGGCCCCTTTCCAGTTGAAGGCCAGCGTAATCCCCAGATGGCTGTATAGCCAAGCACCGACAATACCGTTGCGGCCCATGAGGACCAGCAGCAGATACCCGATCACCACAGGCGGCAGGACGAGGGGCAGATGAATGAAGCCGTCCAGCAGGGCTTTGCCGGGAAAATCGGTCCTGGCTAACAGCCAGGCAACGGCAATGCCGACCGGAAGGCTGCAGACAACGGCCCAGCCGGAGACCCACAGGCTTAACCGCAGCGCTTCGATCTCAACCGGGGTCAACATCCAGGCGGGCATCACCGAACCGTAAAGCCGGCACGCTCGAAAACGGCCCTGGCTTGGGGCCCCTGCAGAAAGACCAGGAAGCGTTCGGCCGGCGGCGATGTGCGACCGGCAACGATCGCTGCGGGATAGACGATGGCCGGGTGGCTCTCCTCGGGGAAGCGGGCGACGATCTTCACCTTTTTCGAGATGGCCGCATCAGTGGCGTAGACCACACCCAGGGGGGTCTCTCTGCGCTCGACCATGGCCAGGGCCGCACGCACGGTCTGGGCGCGGGCGACGCTGCGCTCCAGGGATGCCCAGACACCCAGGGTTGCCAGGGCGGCCTTGCCGTACCGTCCGGCCGGCACATGGTCCGGATCGCCCATGGCGAGGCGACTGTCACCCAATATCGTTTTCAAATCGCACTCGGGGGAGAGGGAGACGGCGTTGACACTACTGTCCGACGGCGCAATTAACACGATGCGGTTGCCCAACAGGTCGATGCGCGTGCCGGTGTCGATACGCCCTTTGTCGGCCAGATAATCCATCCATTTGCGGTCTGCACTGATGTAAACATCAGCGGGTGCGCCGTTGGCGATCTGTTTGGCCAGGGTCGATGACGCGGCAAACGAGCAGACCGCATGCCACGGTCCCTTATCGTTGAAGAGACGCGCAATCTCGGACGTCACATTGGTCGTCGAGGCCGCCGCAAATATGGTGATGGATTTAGGTGAATCTCCCAACGAACAGGCAGGTACGGTCAATAAGGAAAAGATCATTCCCAGACACAGCGTTAGCATAACCGAAGCACTTCTTACGCTTCTCCCCACACCACTAATCGATGGTATCGTCATTTAATCGCTCCTTGACACTAATGCCATACCCTTTTCAACTATATGCTTCAACTTCCGGTTTCATTTAATCCACATAAGGGGGCGCAGACCTCCCACTGGACGCGCCGGATCAATCGTTTTAAATTTTTATCATTGCAATTCGCCTCAAACGGAAATTTTATCAATCCGCACAGCACACGCCTTGTACTCCGCGGTCATGGTAATACCGTCAAACGCAGCGTTGGTAAGCCAGTTGGCATTGGCCTCCCTGAAGTGAAACGCCATCCAGACCATCCCCTTGGGCACCTCGCTGGTGACGTTGGCTTTGACGTTGACCTCTCCTCGCCGGGAGGCAACCCGGACCATCTCTCCATGTTCGATCTCCAGGGACTTCGCATCCACCGGCGAGATATCGGCCGTCTCCTCGCCAAGGATATCGTTGAGCCCCTCGCACCGGCCGGTCTGGGTACGGGTGTGGTAGTGAGTCAAGCGGCGACCGGTGCTGAGCACCAGCGGGTATGTTTCATCCGGCACCTCGGCCGGCGGCGTCCACTCAGCCGGCGTGAAGACACCCAGGCCGCAGGTGAACTGGCCATCCTTGTGTAAGAAGCAGGTGCCGGGATGATTTTCGTCAGGGCAAGGCCACTGCAACCCGTCGCCCTCTAATCGATGGTACTTGATGCCGCACATCTGGGGCGCCAGCACCGATATCTCGTCGTCCCAAATCTCCTGCCCGCTGTCTGCGGACCAGTCATGTCCCCACCGCTTGGCGATCTGCTTGAAAATCAACCAGTTGGGCATGGCATCGCCCGGCGCCTGGCTGGCTGTGCGCACCCGGCTGACCCGTCGCTCGCTGTTTGTAAAGGTGCCCTCGTTTTCACTCCAGGCCGCCGCCGGCAGCACCACATGGGCAAAGCGGGTGGTCTCATTGAGGAAGATGTCCTGCACCACCAGAAACTCGGCCGAGGCCAGTTCATGCTCCACCTTGCGGATGTCCGGTTCGGTGTTGGCCAGGTTCTCGCCGAAGATGTAGAAACCGCGCACCTTGCCGTCGACCAGCCCCTCCATCATCTGGGGGATCATCAACCCGTTGGCCGCAGGCAGGTTCTCCACGCCCCACGCTTTTTCGAACTTCTGCCGCAAGGCCAAGTCGCCCACCTTCTGGTAACCGGGGAACACATTCGGCAGCGCTCCCATGTCACAGGCGCCCTGGACATTGTTCTGGCCGCGCAGCGGATTGACCCCGCCGCACTCGACGCCCATGTTGCCCAGCAGCATCTGCAGGTTGGCAACGCTCATCACGTTGCGCGTGCCGCAAGTGTGTTCGGTGATGCCCAACGTGTAGCAAAGCATCATCGGTTTGACCGAAGAGATTCGCCGGGCCACATCCCGGATCATGTCGGCGGAGATACCGCAGATATCGGCGGCGTACTCCGGCGTATAGGGCAGAACGGTCTCGGCCAGCTTGTCGAAATCCACGGTGCACGAAGCGACAAATGATTTGTCGTACCACCCCTCTGAAATCAATACGTGCATCAACCCGTTGAGGAAGGCGATGTCGCTGCCCACCCGGATGGGGACGTGCAGGTCGGCAAAATCGACCAGCTTGTGCCGCCGTGGATCTACGACGATGAGTTTGGCCCCCTTCAAGACGGCGTTCTTGACGAATGTCGAAGCCACTGGATGGGCCTCGGTCATGTTCGAGCCGATCACCATGAACATCTTTGCCCGTGAAAACTCGTTGAACGAGTTGGTCATGGCCCCTGAACCGAATGTGGTCGCCAGCCCGGCGACAGTAGGAGCATGTCAAGTGCGGGCACAATGGTCGATGTTGTTGGTCTTGAACACCGCTCGGAAGAGCTTCTGCATCTGATAGGAGTCTTCATTGATGCTGCGGGCACAACTCACACCGGCCACCGCATCGGGACCACTGGCATCGATGATCTCTTTGAACCTCGAAGCCACCAGATCGAGCGCCTCGTCCCAGGAGGCCTCGCGGAAGTCATCCCCCTCCCTGATCAGCGGCGTCTTGAGACGATCTTCCGAGTAGATGAAGTCGTAGCCGAAACGGCCCTTCACGCACAAACGCCCCTGGTTGGGCTCGGCCTCCTCCACGCCGGTCACCTTGACGATGCGCCCATCCTGAACGTGCAGCAACTGCTGACAGCCGACACCGCAATACGGACAGGTGGTGCGCACCGTGGTCTCTTTCCACGGCCGCCACTGGTAGCGCGACTTCTTCTCAACCAAAGCGCCCACCGGACAGGCCTGGATGCACTCGCCGCAGAAGACACACTCCGAGTCGATCAGGGGCCGATCGCCGGCTGCCACGATTTTGCTCTCCACGCCGCGGTAGCCGTGACTGATGGCCCGGTTGACCTGCACTTCGTTGCATGCCTGTACACATCGTCCACACAGGATGCAGCGTGAAAAATCCCGAACGATCAGCGGATTGGCCATCTCCGTCGGATAGGCGCCCGGTTCCGGAATAAAGCGGTCTCCTTTGACCTGGTAGCGAAAGGCGAGATCCTGAAGTTTGCAATCACCCCAAACCGGGCAGAGATCCCCAGAGCCGTCGTTGGCCTGCACGGCCAATTGGAAATCGGTCCACTCCCCTTGACCGTCGTGGTTGATTGCGCAGTTGTGGTTGCCCGACGCGATCAGCAGTTCGAGAACCATGCGCCGGGCCTCGACGACCTTGGGAGATTCCGTCTGCACCACCATGCCAGCGGCTGCGGGCGTGCTGCAAGCGGTCTGCAACGTGCGGGCGCCCTCAACCTCGACCAGGCAGACGCGGCAGGCACCGGTAGGGGTCGCTCCCTTCAGGTGGCACAGGGTGGGAATCCATATGTCCACGGCCTGCGCCGCCTCCAGGATGGTCTGGCCCGGGGTAAACGAAACGGTGTGCCCATTGATCATCATTTGGTTTTGGTCCATCTTAACCCCTTTTTCTCTTTGCTGGCCGTAGGAAGCGGCGGTCATGCAGCTGTTTGGTTGGCCGCCCCATCTTCCGTCGAGGACTCATTCACCTTGCGGATGGAAACAAAATGCTCTTGAAACGCCACCGCCCCGCCGGCCGGATCCCACAAATCCAATCCGCCCTGCATGAATTTGTTGTCCGCCAAGCCCTTTCCCCGGGCCCGGCTCTCCGCAGGACAGGTGTGACCGAACCCGTGGATCACAAAGACCGCTTCGGGATGAATCATGTCGGTCACCTTTGCCGTGATCGTCTCCGAATAGCCGTTCTGGGAGACGGCCACCCGATCTCCGTCTTCAATCCCCATTCCAGCCGCCGCCGTGGTATTGATCCACAGTACGTTTTCCGGCATCTGCTCGAACAGAAGCGGGTTGTTCACCGTATGCCCCTGTGTATGGGTGGCGCATCGGCCGAAGGTCAAACGAAATTCGCCTTGCGGTGGGCGCTCGAGTGCCTCATAGGGCATCAGCGAAGTGATGCCATGGGATTCCAGATGGCCGGAGACCATCTCGATTTTGCCGCTGGGGGTCTTGAAGGAGAGCTGGTCCCGATCCCGATAGACCGGCCCGTCACTCAGGTAGACCATTCCGGTGGCTGCAAACGCATCGGGACTCACTCCGGTCTCTTCCAGCTGAAAACGCCAAATATCCTCAATGCTCTTGCAATCGAGTTGCGGTAGCCCAAGGCGGCGGGCCAGGCCGCCGACGATTTTCCAATCGGCCAGGGTGTCGTAACACGGCTCCACAGCGCGCTGGCGCGCGAAGAAGTAGGGTCGCAAGGCGTTTTTGCAGGCCAGCACGCACTCGCGCTCCAGGTAGGTTGACAAAGGCAGCACCACGTCTGCGAACCAGGCCGTATCCGACCAGCTGAAGGTGACCGCCACCAACAGATCCAGGCGGTCTAAAATTCGTTTGAGATGATCCGGATCGGGAAAACCCATCAGCGGATCGTGCCGGTAGGCGATGTAGGCCTTCACCGGGTATGGGTTGTCGGTTTCCATGGCCTTGAACATCAGGTGGGCCATCCCCGGCCCCTTGTCGAAATGGGTATAGCGCCAACCGACGCCGTCGGCACGTTTCTCCTCAGGTGCCGGAAACAGATCCATGAACTTTTTCAACCCGTTGCGGCCCACATCCCCGGGTTTATTAACCAGAGGCAACCCGCCTTTGGTGCCAAAGGCCCCCAACAGCGCATTGATCATATAGATGGACCGGCACACATAAAACGAGTGGCGGTAGCGCGCCGTCATCCAGCCGGGATGCCAGATCACCGCGGGCGCCGCATCGGCCAGCCGACGTACGAACTGGCGCAGGTGATCGGCCGCAATGCCTGTCTCGGTCTCGGCCCACTCAGGCGTGTAGGGTTCGATGAATTGCGTCAGGTCGTCCACACCTTGGATATAACGGTCGGCATAGGCCACATCGTAGAGCCGCTCTTTGATCAGCACGTGGATGACGGCAAGGTTGAAGGCATAATCGGTCCCCGGTCGTAGCATGAAAAAATCGTGGGCCTTGGTGGACGACACGTTGGCCCGGATATCGATCACGCTCAGCCGGCATCCCTTTTCCATGGCCGCCATCAAGGTATTGACCTCCTGGACGTCCACGGCTTCGAAAATGTTTCGCGTCTGCAAGACAACATGGCGCGCGTGGGCATAGTCGTAGACCACGCCTTTGCGGCCCAGCCCGGTCACGGACAAGTTGGCATGCTGCACGTTTCGCGCACAGGAGCCGTCGTGATTACAATAGTTGGGCGATCCCAGACCTCTCAACAAGGCCCGGTGCATATCCCTAAAGGGGCCGCCCCGGTCGGTCATGGCAACGGTGCGGGCGCCGTGCTCGGCGATTACCACCTTGAGGCGATCGGCCACAAAATCGAAGGCTTCGTCCCAACTCACCTGACGCCAGCGCCCCTCGCCACGCTCCCCTTGACGAATCAGAGGGGCCTGGGGTCTTTCAGAATCCTCGACCAGGGCCCTGCCGGCGCTGCCGCGCGGGCACAAGCCGCCGGCCATGGCCGGCACATGGGGGTTACCCTGCAGAGAGACGATCCGACCATTCTCCACCCGAGCCATGATCGGACAACGCACCGTACACATGCCGCAAATCGTATAAACGTTTTCCATTTGCACTCCTGGCGCCCTTTTCAGGGGTTTAGATAAGGGGATGCCCCCTGACATGCCCGGCACAGCTCGCCGTGTTTCAGGGGATAAGACTCGCCGCAACAGGTGCACAGGGCCCTGGTACCCACCGATGATTTGGTCAAGTAGCGGGGATGAACACGGATCTTCTCCGTCTCCAGGATCTGCTCCCCGGCTTGCCGAATCTCGGCCAAAAGCCGCTGCGTGTCCTGTTCGGCCTTCTCCTTGCGTTTGAAAAACCAACAGTCGATCGCTTGCCACCGCGACACCTTGCGGGGATGGAGGAAAACCCGAACCCCCTGGCCGCTCTGCTTGTCGTAGAGCGCCAGGGCATAACGCCCCAGATCAAACACCTTGAGCCACCCATTGCCGACCGTGCAGGGAGTGAGCATCTGTAAGGCGTCGGGCAGGCAGTTGCCCGTCTCGGCAATGGCATCGAAAAGGCACCCGTCGGGCACCGCCCTCAGGCCAAGATCAACCATCTTGCCGGCGATAACCAATCCGGGTGCAGGATACCCGTGAAAAACAGTGATCCTTTCGAGAAAGTCGTCGAAGCTGCAAGATAGGCCTTTGGCGTCCCGGCACCACCTCTGGGAAGAGAAGTCAACCGGTACGGTCTGTATGGAATTAAGAGTCATTTTTTGTCATTCTATATCTATACTTAAAATTATTTACCTCAAAAAATAACGAAAGTTCCTGATACCATACCGAGAAGTATTATGTCAATTTTGATATAAGACCTCGTTCAATTATCTTTTTGACGAGTGCCGCTGGGTGATTAGATTGGCACCGAGTGTGTTTAAGCGCTTAGCCGTTTAATTTAATTGTCAAACAAGGTGCGGTGTAAAAGGGGGAACAAATGGGAAAACTGGTCAAGGAGGGATTTGAAAAAGGGAGACTCCACATCGATTCGCCGTTGATGGGCGAATCATTGGTAAGCAAGAAACTGCTCGAACAGACCGAGTCCGAAACATACTTCCGGATGCATCCCGACATCAACGTGATCAAGATCGGCGGTCAAAGCATCATGGACCGAGGCGGTAAAGCACTGTTGCCCATCCTCGACGCCCTGATCGAGGCCAAAGACGAACACAAGATACTGCTGATGACCGGCGGCGGCACCCGCGCACGGCACGTTTACAACATCGGGGTGGACCTCGGCATGCCCACCGGCGTGCTCTCCAAACTGGGTGACAAGGTCTCCTGGCAGAACGCGGAGATGTTGTCGGTGCTGCTGGCCAAACACGGCGGTGTAAAGATCGGTCACGGCGACAACCTGGAGCAGTTGACCATGTTCTGCCGGCTGGGTTACATGCCGATCACCTATGGCATCCCACCCTACGGCTTCTTCGAACACCCGGCCGAACACGGCTCAATCCCGCCGCACCGGACCGATTGCGGCGCATTCCTTCTGGCAGAGAATATCGGCGCCCGCTCCCTGATTTTCCTCAAGGACGAGAGGGGGCTGTTCGACAGGGACCCCAAAAAAGTGCCCGAAGCCGAGCGAGAAAAACTGCCTTTCTTCGACCGTATCTCGGCCCGCGAACTGATCGATCTGGACCTGGACGACCTTATCGTCGAGCGCCCGTTGCTGGCGCTCCTGCAGCGGGCCAAGTGCCTGAAAGAGTTTCAGATCATCGACGCGTTAAGGCACCCCGAGCATATACAGGCGGCCTTGAAAGGCGAACATGTCGGCACGATCATATACAAGGATGAAGGGGCGAATAAGTAGGCGTAGCGCAAACAGGCTCTCCGAAGCAGACCAACGGGAATAACAGGTCATGGGGTTGCGAATGGGCGGTCAGGCCTCTTGGCCGCCGCCCGTCTTATCACCTTTGCCGGCCTCCAGGTAAACCACCTCAGCTCCGGTTTCGGCACTGATCTGGTCCAACTCTTTCTTTCGCATGTGCTTTACATACACCTTGACGTCCGAACCACCGACACCGACCACACGAAACCTCGGTTTCTTCTCGCCTTTCTCGATTTTCCGACGTTCGCGGACAAATATTTTTGTTGCCATGGCGACCACGCCTCCTCTAATATAGTTGCGTTTGGTTTATATAACTTTTTAACATATATATCCTTGAAGGATCTATGTCAAGCAAGACAACCCACAAACGCCGTCCGGGGTCGAAAAAAGCCGAACGCTATATACAGCCTTCGATCCTGTTGGCTTTGAAAAAGAGGCCCTCCTATGGTTATGAACTGATTCAGGGGATCTCCCGCTTCGGCTTTGTCGAGGGAGAGGCGCCGCCCGGCATGATCTATCGCCATCTAAGGGAACTCGAAGAGAACGGGCTGGTATCTTCCCAGTGGCAAACCGACGGCAGTGGCCCTGCCAAGCGGGTCTACCAACTCACACCGGAAGGAATAGAGGTGTTGGCGTTCTGGATCGGCTACATGCAGAACCAGGCGGATAAGCTCTTGCGGTTTGTGGCGATGTCTCGTCAGATCACCGAAGAGAAGGAGTGACGCTCAGACCATAACGGCAGCCTATGCTGCTGACTGAGCCGGCTTTTTGCGCTTATGGTAGATGTTCTCCCACACCGCCGGCGCTTTGGGTTGGACCAGCAGCACCGGCCGATGCCCCATCAGGCGAGGGCGTAGCCATCCGTTGGTGATGACGGTGTCACCAGGTGCCGGGATCCTCGTGTCCCGATCGGTCGACACAACCTCCACACCGCCGCTCCTGATCTCGGAAACGGTCGTCTGCCCGGGCCAATCGCGCAGCCGGTCCAACTCGATATATCGTCCTGACCACCCGGACATGGTCAACCCCACCGCCGCCACAGCCCCGATGATGCCGTCATTGGTCCCACCATGACCGGAGAGGTGCACCTTCCCGGCAACCTGTAGCGCCTCTCGCTGGCTCGATACGGCATGGGTGCAGTAGTGGCCATAAGCAACGATCTCATCCAGGGACGAATCGCGCTCCGTTACGACACACAATCCGGGATCGCTCCCCGGAATGGCGTAGGTGTCGATATGGGAAGCAGCGCTTTCAATCGATCTGTCGAGCAGCGCCCCATCCACCATCTCCACGATCATACAGGCCGAACTGTTGTGAGATGTATAAGGGATGTCATCGCTCAGGAAAAGCTGTTGGCGCACAACCCCCACACATTCACATCCCCCGGGAAGCGCCTTTTGAAACCACCGGACCAGTTTCCCCGTCCCGTAAGGTGAATCGTGGTGGTCCGTATCATCAAATCCGAAATAGACTTTCATGTTCCCTATCCGTGGCTGATCAATTCGTGTAGAAGTCCCAGCGTTTCGCAAGAACCAGCTTAAAAAGCACAACTGCGATGCACCCCTAATGAAAAGCATCGACTATTGTCAACACCATTTTAACCGCAACCTTCGGCCTTGCTCTTCGGACGGTTTAAACGTATATCCATCATACTGGAAAACATATCATTTGGTTTCGCATCCAAACCGGCCCATCTCCCAACTATCGAAGACGAAGGGGACAATGACTTCACACTTCAAATTCGACCGCAATGAATTGGCCGGGTCCCTGGGAGACCTCGGCACCCTGCTGCCCATCGCCATCGCCATGGTGCTGCTCAACGGCCTCGATCCATTGGGGCTCTTTCTGAGCATCGGCCTGTTCTATATCCTCTCGGGCATCTATTTCGGTGTAACCGCACCCGTTCAGCCGATGAAAGTCATCGGCGCCTATGCCATCGCCACCGCCATGGCCCCTTCCGAAATCCTCGCCTCCACGCTTCTCATGGGAGTTCTTCTTCTGATAATCGGACTAACAGGCGCCATAGAGCTCATTCGCAAATACACACCCAAGGCGGTCATCCGCGGCGTACAGCTCTCCACCGGCGCCCTGCTGATCGCAGGCGGCATAAAGTTCCTCATCGGAACATCGAAATTCCAGGAGCTGCAGCAGGCAGCCGAACCCTACCTCACCGTTCAGGCACTGGGCCCCATTCCGGTGGGCATCATCATCGGGGTGATCGGCGGCATAGCAACCCTTTTGCTACTCGACAACAAAAAATTCCCCGCGGGTCTGATCGTTGTTCTCGGCGGGGTGATCACCGGACTGCTGCTCGGCGCCCGGATCGATTTAGGGCCGGGCGTCATCGGATTCAACCTGCCTGAGATTTTCCCCCTGCCCCTTCCAAAAAGGGCCGACTTCACCTTTGCCCTCTTCGCTCTCGTGCTGCCCCAACTCCCGATGACCCTGGGCAATGCCGTCCTGGCCTATACGGATCTCTCCAAAACCTACTTCGGCGGCCAATCCTCAAAGGTGTCCAATCGAAAGGTCTGCGTCAGCATGGCCCTTGCCAATTTCCTCAGTTTCTGTCTGGGAGGCATGCCCCTTTGCCACGGCGCGGGAGGGCTGGCGGCCCACTATCGGTTCGGCGCGCGCACGGCCGGCTCCAACGTGATGATCGGCGCCATCTTTGCGGCCCTGGCCTTGCTGCTGGGCGACCATATCATCAACCTCTTCAACCTGCTGCCCATGTCGATCCTGGGCATCCTGTTGATCTTCGCAGGCTCGCAGCTGGCCATGACGATCATGGATTTGGAAGGCAGGAAAGAGTACTTCGTCGTGACACTGATGCTCGGCATCACCCTGGCGTCCAACCTGGCCGCCGGCTTTGTCATCGGCATCGTTGTCGCACATCTGTTAAGATGGAAACGGTTGTCTGTTTAGCCGCAATGCCACTTACAACAACGAATATGAGAGCGTTTTCTCACTTTCGTTCATGTTTGGCTGCAACCAACGCTTCACAGATTTCCATATCTTTTGTGTAAATAAGATTCTTAGCCAGCGCACTGACACCACTAACATTCCGACAGTATATATAGCCTGCATTTTCCGCTCGATATTGAAGCCAGAAAGACGCTAAAAAACCAGCTGATAAAAGAGCGGCGACAAAAAAAACAAGGCCTAAATTAACTATTTTATGAACTTTTTTGCTTAGTGGCGGAAACAAATTTTCTATATACACAAGAAGATGAATGAGCGGCAATCCAATACAAACGATAAAAAAGCCCGCCCTACTATTAAATTCTACAATTTCGGCTTGTTTGGAAATATTTGTCAGGGCCATATTGAATCCTTGATGTCCCAGCCAAAGCAGCCCTAAGAAAAATATATCTCCTACCAAAAAAATTGCGTGAGAAAGCTTTCTATTCATTTGTTCATTTCTCTTAACTGATTTTCATCAGTTCTGATAGTAACAATTACCGGTGCAATGGCGCACGCAATCCACCTGATTTCAGGATATAATAAAACCCTTCATATAGTGACCGCTGAGTATTATAAAGTGCTTGTCCTGCAGCGTTTTCTACTTGATCACTCAAATCTTCTAGTACTGCGGCACAGTAATACAAAGGGTAATCAGGCCACCGTTTCTGACCATCCTTCTGATCCCCAGCGCACCGATGGCCATATTGATGATTTTTTGGTTCCGAAGCGAATAGAGGGTCCCCGGCAGTTGAGTACGCAGACCTGGATAACCAGAAAATGCAATGTATTGCCGGTTGTTGATCACCTTGGGAATGGCTGTGCCGGTCATTCCCAGGTCTTTGCAGACCAACGCAAGCGTTGCCATATCCGTTATGGGTGACGGCCATGGCGCGAGGTTTCTTTTGGCGAAGGTGACCGCCTCCAGCGCGTCGAGATCGGGGACCGAAATTTCCCAGCGCGCGCCGTGGCCGTGGCAATCAATGGTTGAATATCCGCTTGCCGGCTTCACTTTAAACTTTCCACCTTCTACTTTAAACTCCCGGAGAAGCCGGAAAGAACATTCATCGCCTGCACCCGGATACCGGCTGCATCCATGCGGATCACGTTCAACGCCGCATAGTCCTGCCCGATGCGGAAGAGATGATGGATGGGCATGCCGAGCAGATGACAGAGCAGCACCCGGTTGACCCCGGCATGTCCAACGATCAGTATGCTGCCGTTATGCTCGGCCACGACCTTTTCAAAATGAGGCACGACCCTTGCCTGAAGATCGCCGAACGACTCGCCCGACGGCGGCCGGAAACCACCCGGATCGCGGCCCCGCAACTTATAATCCTGGTATTGTGCGCCGCGAACCGTCTCGAAAAGAAGCCCCTCCCAGGCGCCCAGATCCACCTCACGCAATTGCACCATGGGCGTGACATCCAAAGCGTGCCCCCTGGCAACGATACGCGCCGTCTGCTCCGAACGCTGCAGATCACTGCAAAACACAGACGCCAAATCGACGGCATCGAAGAAGACCTGCCACTGCTCGGCCTGACGGATCCCAGCAGGGCTCAAGGGCAGATCGGTCTGGCCAATGTAGCGCCGACCTCCCGACTCATGGAGAAGTTCCCCGTGGCGCAGCAGATAGATGGTCAGGTGGTCCGACCTCTTCTTCTCCTTCTCACCCATCGCCAGATTTCCCATCGATATCGATGCCCGATAGAATGGCATCTACTGTTTGACCGCATATTTTCTCAATGGCGACTTGGAGCCTCTTGGCCGCATCTCTTCGCTTCTCTATCGCCGCTATAGCCGCGGCATCCTTTCCATACTTGACCAACTTGCGCTCAAAACGCTCGTCAAGATTGGCCAAACGGTGGCCGACAACCAGTTTGTCCGCAAAATAGAGCACGCTGGCTTCGTCCACAGATGGATCCGGCCCTACCGCCATATCCATGTGTACCCTTACCAACCCCGCAAGTCGGGAGAAATCGAGATCCTCCAAAAGCTTCGCACCGGCCAGTGCGTGGCCAGGCATCTCTCGAGCGATGTCATGCACCAGCGCAGCAGAACGAACCAGATCAAGATCCAGAGCAAAACCCGCCTGCCGCAATGCCGTGGCCAACCTCACAGCCACCGCCGCAACGGCGCGGCAGTGATGTTGAACCGCTCCCGGCACGTTATTAACCTGGGCCATCAGTGCATGACACTCATCCACCGTGGGAATATCCTCGCTCAGAAGACGCGCCAACATCCTCCGGTAATCCGTTTCTGTATCCAGATCCCACAGGATGCCCTGGTCCGCCACCGCTACATCCCGCATCGACATATCCCAAGCCAACCAGCAACCCCGCAATCCACCCTCACCCGACCACTCCAATATCTCCGGTGCCAGCGCTGCAGGCACCAACGGCGGATGGCCGCGCCGGCCATCGAAACAGGGATGACAAATATCACCACCATACGCCGTGAACGCTTCAACAAGAGCAGTCACCGTACTTCTTCGCACCAAGGGAACGTCAACGGGATGCACGAAGAATCCACGACACCCCTCGGGAAGAGCACAGATACCCGCCTGAATCGAAGAGAACATCCCCTCTTCGAACCTCCAGTTCACCACAGAGCGAACACCATGCGGTCCAAGGGCCGCCTTCACCTCCTCTGCCCTGTGCCCGAGGACGACACAACTATCTTCGACACCTGCATCCCGGTAGAGCCCCACCACCCGCTCGACCACCGTCGTATCCCCCAGAGGCAGCAACGGCTTGAAGCGACCCATGCGGCTGGACAGACCTGCGGCCAGGATGATGGCTGTTAAGCGGTCAGTTGTCATGTGTTGTTCATACTCAATTTTCAGCAATAGATCTTGCAGGAGGTGATGCGGACAGGGTGTGGAAGTGCCCCGTGCCTTCAGCAAATGGTTTTACTGCCGCTTAGATGCAGCGGAGGAAAAGCGGTCCGCACTGTCTGAGCACAGCGAGTTTGCGGACCACCCGGAGCTTCATCTTAGCGACAGTCAAACCATGAAGCACAGCATGGAGCAGTTCCACACCCTGTCCGCATCACCGGCGCACCCGCACTTATGTCTGCATCCTTCCGCCCAATCAAACGACTCTTCCGAAACATTCGATCACCGATTCTTCACTTCGATCATCTCGGCAACAATACTCACCGCAATCTCAGCCGGCGTCTCCGCCCCAATGTTCAACCCAATCGGTGAGTGGACCCGCTTCAAGTCATCTTCCCCAAACCCCTCTTTTCGAAGTCTCTTATAGATAGCATCCCGTTTGCGCCGGCTGCCGATCATGCCGATATAGCCAGCTTCTGTACGCAACGCACCTGCCAGCACCGACTTGTCGTAGAGATGACCGCGCGTGACAATGACGACAAAGCTGTCCCGATCCACCCGCACCCCCCGAAACGGATCATCGAGATCAGGGAGAACCCGCACCTCTTGGGCATCGGGAAACCGCTGTCGGTTGGCATACGCATCGCGATCATCCAGCACCACCACCTGAAACCCCGCCAGATGCGCCAGATGAGCAGTGGGCTGAGCCACATGGCCCGCACCCACCACAAAAGCGATCCTGGGCTTGCAGATCGGCTCCACAATCACATAGAGCCCCTCCACCTCTACGATCGTCATGACCCTGGCCGAGCGCCCCTTCTGCACCAGCGGTGCGATGGCATCCTTGCTCAAAGGAAGCTGACCCCAAACGCGACCATCGGCATGAACCAGCCCGTGGTGGACCTTCTCAACCCTCCCCTGCTTGCGCTCAACGGCAATCAAGAAGCCCCCCTCCTCACCCCCGGCCCTCATCTGCCGCCAGCCATCGAACAGGGCGACATGCTCGGGCGAAGGCGCCAGCGGATCGAGCAATATCTCCAGGCCGCCGCCGCAAATCATATCCATACTGGCCATTTCGGCCTGCCCCAGATCGAAAGTTTCAAAACGGGCCCTGCCGCCGGTCAGCAACCCAAGACACTGCTCGATCACCCGGGCCTCCATCACGCCGCCGCCAATGGTCCCGAAATGCGTCCCGCCACCGGTCACCACCATCTGGGTGCCGGCCGTACGCGGCGTAGAGCCCTGTTGGCTGATGATCTTGGCCAGGACCAGAGGCTCCCCCCGGGAGAGGCATTCATAGGCTGTTTCGGCAATATCGGTCATGCTCAGTACTCCTCATCTCTTGGATCACAATCCTGCGCTTTGTTGCGGAACCGGCCGACACCGATCCGACATGGCCCGTTGCGACGGCATCCCATGCGGCCCCGCAACCCGCCGCCAGAACCGATAACGGCGCCAAGATGAGGGCCTTTTCTGCCAAAGCGGCCTGAATCGCAGGCACCCGGCGCAACGCCGCGACCACCTGGGAGGGCGCCGGCTCACCCTCTCTCATCGCATAGAGCGTCACCTCAAGAGAGGTCTCCCGGCGGCCGCAATGCAGCGTGGCCTGAAAGTTGACCGTGCCCGGCAGAGCAAAGAGCGCCTCATCGAGGCTGGCCAGGTCCAGCACGAGATCCCCGGTCAGGCAGATCGAATCGGCCAGCCGACCCTGCACCCACCCCATGCGTCTCAACGCCGAACCGCAGCGGCAGGAACCATCGATCCAAGCCGCCAGATCACCGGTGCGATAGCGAACCAACGGCATCGTATGGCGCGTCAACGTGGTGAACACCACCTCGCCCAGCCGGCCATTGTCGACGGGCTGCTCGGTCACCGGATCGATGATTTCGAACAGCAGGTCCACCTCGCGCAGGTGATAGCCACAGTGGGCCGCACACTCCACCGCACCGCCATAGCCCATCTCTGTCATACCATAGTGTTGAAACACCTCACACCCCCATGCCTCCTGAATCGCACTTACGATGGCGCGGGGCACATAATCCGTGCTCAGCAGCACCGACTGAATGACGCCCGGAGGAATGCGGGCACTCTCCGGATGGCGCACCAGGGCCAGGACCTGAACCGGAATCCCCACCAAGCTGTTGATGCGCCGCTCAAGAATGGTCCGGATGGTAAGGCCCGGATCCACGACCGGCCCGTGGACGACACCAGCCACCCCCATACGCGCCAACGCCCTGTTCAGCAGGGCACCGACGCTGTCGCGCAACTCCCCGGGCAGCAGAATGAGAACGCGCTGACCGGACCTCACCAGGGTGGCCATGCCGTGGTGAAAAAAATCGACCGTCTGCGCCAGATCCGCATCGCTGAAAAAGATGCGCTTGGGATCGCCAGTGGTCCCCGAGGTAGGCAGTGTGACCACCCGGGCCACCTCGCTTTGGGAGCCACAAACCATATCGAGGGGAGCAGTGTGAAGGGCTTCGGATGGCGTCAACGGCCAGGCAGCCAACTCATCGATGTGGCTCAATCGGGGCACGCTGCAATCTTCCCACTGCCGGCGGTAGTATGGGCTGAATCGGGCAGCATGGGCCAACGTCTCGTTGAGCCGCTCCAATTGGTAGCTCTCCAATTGATCTCGTGTGAACCGCAGGCCTGGCGCCATACCCAATCGCGCGCCGATCCAATCTTCCAATGGCGTTCTGGGGAGGGGTTTCATGGCCGATAGAGGGTGCGGCCGTCGGCCGCGGTCAGGTTGTAGAGGCAAAAGGGCACCAAACGCCCGTCGGCCGCCATGACGTGGATGCAGCACTGCTGCACCCGTTCGAGGTCCAGGTTCCATACATCCTGAAACGCCATGGCCGACACCGAGAAGGTGCGGAAGCGGGCCGCATCCAGAAAATCGTCCAAAGAGATCGGTTGGTCGGCGGCACAGCCCGCCGTCTGACCACAGGCGCAGGCCCCGGTCGCCGTTATGGGCGCTTCGTGAGACGGGGCCCTCCAGTGACGAGCCACCGAACCGATGGCGCGGGCCGCCCCCTCTTCGGCCCGGATGGGCGCCTCGGCACGCCAATCCATGGGGCCCGGGTGTAGCGGTCGCGGGCCGCCCTCCGCGGAGAGCAGGTATTGGGCATGAAAAGAGCACAGCGAGTGCTCGCACCCGGGCGGACGAAAGTGTTCGACCCGGAAGAGCCCCTCGCTTTGCCTCTCGATGGCCTGCATGAGTTCCGGCAAGGTGAGGCGATCGCGCTCCGCCGGCTCTCCCGGATGGCGGCCGAAATAGCTTACCGGCTGGAAATGGACGCCCCGCACCGTCGGATAGTGCGCCAGGGCAAAACGCAGAATATCCCCCACCGCATGGCTGTTGCGTCCCGGCACCAGGGTAGGCACCAGCACCACGCCGAGACCGGCCCGATTACACGCCTCGACAGCAGCCCTCTTCTCCGACCAGAGCCCTCGCCCGCGCAGTGAGCGATAGGCCTCATCGTCTACCCCGTCAAACTGCAAAAAAAGCGAGGCGACGCCGGCCGCCTTGAGCGTCCCGGCATAGCCCGGCTCCCGGGCCAGGCGCAGGCCGTTGGTGTTGATCTGAATAAAACCGAACCCGGCCCTGCGCCCCATCTCCACCAGTTGGGGCAGATCGTCGCGCAGGGTCGGCTCCCCGCCGGAGAGCTGGATGTTGCACCCCACACCCGATTTGCGCAGATGACGGTACCAACCGGCGACCACATCTACCGGCGGCTCCTCTCCCTTGGGTCGGGCATCGGCATAGCAGACCAGACAGCCGAGATCGCATCGCTGGGTCACCTCCAGGATCACCGTACACGAGCGTTGGAGATGCTCGGGGCACAACCCGCAGTCGAACGGGCAGCCCCTATCGGCCTCATGGCCCACCACCGTGGGGTGTGTGGGGATCTTGGGGCGGTGCCAACCCGCCATATCCGGCGCCCCATTCCAGATCAAGCTTTCAAACGAACCGTGGTCCGGGCACCGCTTTTCCAGGTAGACGGCTTCTCCCCGGGCTACTCTTTGGGCAGGAATGCGTTCCAGGCAAACCGGGCATAGGCTGGAGGTGTCTTGATGTTTCAAGGCCTGATCCTACTCATCATAAAATCGGCTACCTTCCTTAACTTAAAACGTTATACTTTCCACTTTAAACTGCTTTGCTTTTGTCTTGCAGTAGAGACCGACTTTAACCATCCACACCATAATTCGCCAATATCTCCATTACCTTGGTATAGGTATCGCCCACAAGCTGGGCACAGGTCTGACGGGCAGCTTCCGCCCCACCCTCTCCCACAATGGCACTGCAGGTCGTATCACGATCAGATGAACCAATGCGCGCTTCGAACCAGCCGGTCAGCTCCTGAAGCATCATGGGCAACTGTTCGGAGGGCTGTGCCGGATCACTCTTATCGACGGCCTTGAAGGCCAACAGGCAGCAGCCGCCGGTAAGAGTGCCGCAGGTGGCGTGTCCCGAGCCGCAACCAAAAGCGAGGCCGGCCATGGTCCGCACCAGGTCCGGATTGGATTGCCCCTCCTCCTGCATTGCCATCAGCAGCAGAATCTGGCTGCAGCTATAGCCCTGTTGCCCCCAACGCATCATGTGAATCAAAACATCATCCATGCTCATCCACCCCCTTGCATGCGACCATCAAATAGTACCCCGGTCGTCCCCCACCGGCTTGTCTCTTTCCGCAGCCGCCGCCCACCGCCGACCAGAAGGCCTCAAGGGAACCGTGGGCCCAGACCAGTTTGGCAACCAGTTGGGTGAGCAGCGGGGAATGGTCTTCGAACAGAAGCACCTCGAAACCCGCCCTCTCCATGCGCTCATGCAGGGTCCGGCGACCGACGGCTCCCGCCAGGCAACTGCGCGCCAGTGCCTGAAAGAGGCGGCCATCGGCATGGCTGGACCTGTCGTAAAGATCCGACAGGATCAGGTAGCCGCCCGGTGTCAACACACGTTGCCACTCGGCCAGGGCCGCCTCCGGCGTTTTCAAAAGGGAAAGGACACATTCGCAAAAAACCGCAGAGAATCGCCGGTCCGCAATGGGAATCGCCTCAGCCCGGCCCTGGATCAGCATCAAGCGATCTGAAAGCGCGCGCCCTTCGCTCAACAGTTGCGGGGAGAGATCCAGCCCCACGGCCTCCAGGCCATGCGCCTGCCGCACATGGGTTACCGTGGCGCCACTGCCACAACCCACATCCAGCACCTGAGTCCCCGGAGAAAGCGCGCAAAAGGCCAGTGCGCGTTCGGTCAGAACCAACCCCCCCGGTCGGATGGCCGGTCCGGTGACCGTCCTTAGCGCCTTGGATTCATACAGCATTTCGGGTGGCGTCATGACAGATTCATTCATCGTTCCCAACCCCTCCGGCAGCCCTGCGGTTCGGTGCCTATCCATGATCGATAGGTGGATATTATTTGTCCTCCAGAATCTTTTCGACTTCGGCCATCTTCCCCAAAGCCAACGCTTCAGGCACCAGCACCGAGCCGCACTGGGCACAACGGGGCATCTCGGTAGTGAAGCTGTTGTCCATATAGGTGACGGTCACCTGGCCGAGTTCGAGGGGCCGGTCGCAGGCGGCGCAGCGCCAGGACAATTCATCTGTCCAGTCGTTTTCGCTTTTCATGGCTACCCCACCTCCATGCGATGGCAATAGGCGTCGAACACCTCGAACCCATCGCCTGTTGGGGCGTACTCCACCCAGAAGGTGACGTGGTGGGGCCGGCCGGACGCCTTGAATCGGCCGGTGGCGGGATGCCGAAACTTGGGGCCACCGGCTTCAGCCAGCGCAATGGTCTGCTGCAGGTCCTCGATCAATATGCGCCGCCCGTCTATGCGTGACTGCACCTCTGGTGCAATTTTGAGCGTTATGCTCCTGTGATCCGGCCCCATAGAAATTGTTTCGCCCCAGATCTTCTTGAGGAGCCGGTCCTTGAGACGGGCACGGTTCTCCCGGCGGCGCGACCAGCCGGGTCTCGGCCGATCAGCCGGATCGGGTGTCTGTGGGTCCGGAAAAATTAAATCCAACAGGTGCAGGGTTCTCTTCCCGCCGGCCGCAAGGCTGTCGCGACACATGGCACAGTAGGCCACGAAGTCATGAGCGCTGAGAGCACCCCGTCGCCGGACCACTTCCCGCGCCATATCGGGGTTGGCGTTTTCCATCAAACCGCCGAACCCGCAGCACTCGGTCGTTCCGCGACTCAAGGGCAGCTCAGATACGGTTGCGCCAAGCCGTTCAAGCAGGCGGCGCACCGCGTCCTGAATCCCGGGCATGTCGCGCGTGGTGCAGGGATCGTGGATGGCCAGCGTGCCCTGGATGCCGCCGGCGGCACTATTGCCGGGCAACCCCACCGTTTCCAGGGTCTCCCAGATGGATTGGACCGGCACTTCGGGCCGGTTGTCGCGGAACATGCGATGGCAGGTGGAACAGGCCAAGATCAGCTCCGGCCGTCCCAGCGCATCCCATTGCTGCTCCCATTGCATCAGGGCCTCATCAAGCTTCTCCTCATGACCCGCCCAGAAGGCCGGTGCACCGCAGCACCCGAGCATCAGGCCAACGCTGCCACCCAACGAGCGATTCAAATGATCGTAGAGCGCCTCGACCTGACCGGGCGCCGAAGCACTCAGCTGGCAGCCCGGGAAAAAGAGGTGGCTGCTCTGCTCCGTGCCGGGCGCATGACGGGCCAGGGAGAAATCATCGCCCAGGCTGAAAGCCATGTCATCCAAAGCAAATTCATGAGCCGAGGGCGGCATCTTGCCCCGCGCTACCATGCTCCGACGCGCCTGCAGACAAAGCTCCTGCATGGCAAAATTCTCCGGACAGACCGATTCGCACAAAGCGCACAAGCTGCACGAGTTGATCAGCAGGTTGGCTGAACGGCTGCCCATGACGATCGATGCGTTGTTATAGATCTCCCGGGCATACTTTCGGGGATAGGCGCCGAAGTGCTCCAGATAGGGGCACACCTTGACGCACTCCAGGCACTGGCACATCAGGCAGCGGGAAGCTTCGTCAACGGCTTCGGCTTTTGAATAGCCCCGGTCGGCATCGGCCATGGGCACGGCCGGCAGGGGGGCAACGCCCTCCAGGTTGGTATAGAGGCACGATTCGTATGGCCCTTCGCGATCACGCCCGGCGGTCATGGAGACGTTTTGTGCGAAGCGGTCGATCGCCGTGGCGGCCCAGCGGCCATGGGCGGCCTGCCATATGGTCGAGGAGCCCGCACCGCCGGCAAAGATTCCCGGCCGGCTGGTCGTATGGGATTTGGTTTCGACCCGAACCTTGCCCGACCGATCGCGCTCGAGCTCCCACTCAGACGATGCAACGGCATCCAGGCCGAGGTAGAGCGCATCGTAGCGCCGGAGGCAATCGTCCAAAAAGGATTGGCCAAGAAGGGCAGCCCCAGTCTCAAGAGAGACCCCCATATTTTCGAGTTGGGACAATTCAGCGGCAATGCACCCTGTGTTTAGAGTACGGTGTCGGTCCGCCAGAAAGGCACCCGGTGTTTCACCAGGTTCGAAGAGAGTAACACCATAACCTTTGCGCACAAGGTCCCAGGCCACGGTGAGACTGCTCAACCCGCAGCCCAGCACGGCGATCTGCTTGCCTTTGCTCGGGAGCTTCGTTACCCGATAGACGATCTCTACATGGTTGACGCAGGCCTGCTCCAGGGCGCCGATAAGAATGGCATCGCCGGCTTGGCCCCGTTTGCAGTGCACCTGGCACGGCGCGTCGCAGATACGTCCCAGAAGACCGGCCAGTGGCATGGTGCGGGCCAAGGTCTGCCAGGCCTGATCCCACCGGCCTTGCTGCAGATGGCCGATGAAGGTGCGGACGTCCACATGGATCGGACAGGCCGCTGTGCACGCCGGCGGCTCCTCCTGGATGCAGCGCTGCTCCCATTGTCTGAGCTCATTTTGATCCATGGCATCTATGGCATTAGCTTTGGAGGTTTATTCCTGCGGTACCTGTCAATGGAGGAGAAAACGGCCGACCTTTTATGGGGCTAGTACGAAATACGTTCAGCCGGGGTGTCACGCACCCCGGCTGAAATGCGATCGGAACGGTTTTAGTTTTTCATCGCATCCAATACTTTCTCCGGCAG
Source organism: uncultured Desulfatitalea sp. (assembly GCA_963668675.2). Classification (GTDB taxonomy): domain Bacteria; phylum Desulfobacterota; class Desulfobacteria; order Desulfobacterales; family Desulfosarcinaceae; genus Desulfatitalea. The sequence continues at coordinate 1,135,818 of CAXXMB010000002.1, forward strand.
TGCCGGTAGATGGCGAATGCGGGCACCACAGGCGTTGTTTATGGCATTGATCACGGCCACATGGGATGAGGTCAGGGGCAGTTCGCCCACACCGGCAGCGCCGAACGGGCCGTGCTCACGGAGGGTCTCCACATAAATCAGTTCCATATCGTCCGGGATCATCTTGGCATAGGGCAGTCCACAGCCCCGCAGGCTGGTGTGCTTCTTCAGGTCCTCGAAGTCCTCGCTGAGGGCAAGGCCGATGCCCTGGGCAATGCCGCCGTACATCTGGCCGTCCACCACCAGTTTATTGTTGATGCTTCCCACGTCGGCAATGGCGGTGAATTTCTCCACGGTTGTCTTTCCGGTCTGGGTCTCGACAGCCACCTCGGCCATGAACATCCCGTACATGTATACGGAAAAGGGCTCTCCCTGGGAGGTTTGCAGATCGCAGTTGGTGCAGATCGAGGCGGTCCATTTACCCGAATAGCTCACCGGAATGTTCTCGGCCACCATCTCCGCATGGGTGCGGTAGGTGCCGTCGGATTTGCGCATGGCGGCCATCAGCATTTCGCAGCCGTTCTTGATGGCATTGCCGGTCATCACCTGCTGTCGGCTGCCACCAGAGGGCCCGCTGTTGGGCGTCACGGCCATGTCGTTCATCACCAGCCGGATCTGATCGGGCTTGAGGCCCATCGGTTCGAAGGCCTTGTGGGCCGTTCCCAGGGCCCCCATATCGGCTCCCTGGCCATGGTCCTCCCAGCTGCTGAAAACGGTGATCGTATCGTCGGCATTGAGCTCCACGCGGATCTCCGAGCTGTCGGCCCCGTCGAGACCGCATCCGTAAATACCCAATGCGATACCGACCCCTTTTTTAATGTCCGGGGTCGACGCCTTCCGGGCTTTGGCAAGGGCATCCTTGTAAAGGGGTTGCAGCTTCTCGACCATTTCCCCAAAGGAGAACACCTCCGGGGTCTGCCCGGTGGGGGTGGTGTCTCCAGGACGATAGACATTTCGTGCCCGCAGCTCCAAGGGATCGACGCCCATCTTTTCAGCCAGCTCATCGATCAGGCTCTCACTGGCAAAAAAGCTCTGGGGCGATCCATATGCCCGGAAGGCCGAACCCCAGGCGTGGTTGGTGCAGACGGTGCGTCCCATACCGCGGATGTTGGGAATGCCGTAGCCGGCACCGATAAACTGGGCGCCGCGCAGGGTCAACAGGTCGCCGAACTCGGAGTACGGTCCGTGATCGACGCTCCAATCGGTCTCCATGGCAGTGATCTTACCATCCTTGTCCGCACCCAATTTGACCTTCATCCAGAAGGGGGAGCGTTTGCCGGTGTAGGTGATGTGCTGGTGATAGTCGTAGCGCAGATAGACCGGCCGGCCGGTGGCCACGCAGGCCACGCCCAGAAGGGCTTCCATGGTGGGGCTGAACTTGTAACCGAAAGTGCCGCCGGTTGGATTCTGGATCAGACGCATCTTTTCCACCGGGATGCCAACGCCGGCGGCAATCATAGCCGCATGCAGATGAATGGCGATACTCTTGGAATGAATGGTCAGACGCTCGTCATCGTCGAAGTAGGCGCAGCCCACGTCGGTCTCCATGGTCAGGTGGGGTTGACGCTGCAGGTAATACTCCCCCTCTGCCGTAAAGGCGGCCGACTGCATGAGCGGCTGGGTGTCGTCCCCTTTGACCACGGGCAGTTCAAAGTAGACATTGGGGGTGCCCGGATGGATTTCGATGGCATCTTCGGCCATGGCCGCCGGAGCGCTCATGTAGGCTGGCAGCTCCTCCAGGTCGACCTTGACCTTTTCGGCTGCCCGCTTGGCCTGGTACTCGTTCTCCGCACAAACAATGGCAATGGCGTCGCCGTACTGGAAGACCTTCTCGTCGCAGAGGATCGGCCGGTCCCAGCCGTCCCCCTTGTTGGTGGGGAATGTGATCAGGCCGGTGATACGGTTCTTACCGGTCACATCCTTGGCGGTGATCACCTTGACAACACCTGGCATCTTCTCGGCTTCGGAGGCGTCGATGCCCTTGATGTTGGCGTGGGACACTTTGGCCTGCACCAGGGCGAGAAAAAGGGTGTCGGCCGGCATCTTCAGTCCCAGATCGGCCCCATAGTCCAGGGTGCCGGTGACCTTGGCCACGGCCGACGGACGGGGGTAGTTGCTTCCCCAGATGGCGCCGTCTGCAGGCATCTTGAAGAGCAGCTCTTCGGCTTTCATTTCGCCGCGCATCACCTTGGCGGCATCCATCACCGAGTCCACCAGCTGCTTGTAGCCGGTGCAGCGGCAGGCGTTGCGATGGGCCTGGAACCAGTCGCGCACATCTTCCCGGGTCGGATTGGGATTCTGGTCGAGCAGGGCCTTGACCGACACGATGAAGCCGGGGGTGCAAAAACCGCACTGGGCGCCGCCATGTACAATCCAGGCCAACTGGATGGGGTGCAGGTTGTCCGGGTTTCCGATCCCCTCCACTGTGACGACCGATGCCCCATCGGCCACCCTTGACATCTTGGTCACGCAGGAACGGACCAGTTTGTCATCGAGGATCACGTTGCAGCAACCGCACTGACCCTGGCCGCAACCGATCTTGGTACCGGTCAGCCCCAGCTGCTCACGCAGCACATTGGCCAGGGTCTGGTCGGCCTCGGTGACCACATCCCGGGTCATGCCATTGACGCGCAGAGTCTGTCGAATCATCTCTCTATTCTCCTTTTAAGGGTGTTTTACGTTTATGGTGAACCGTTCCCGTCAACGGAATGGTGTCCTTCGCCGCCACTATCCACTGCCGAAGCCGCAAATCGGGTAGCGGCACTCTGCGCATCCTGAGCAGTAGCCGCCATGCCCCATGGCCGTGATGTCCTCCCTGAGGATCTCATCGCCGGCCACCAGGCGTGGGACGACCAGATCAAAAATACTGGCCCGGTAGTACATGACGCATCCCGGCAGACCGAGCACCGGGATCTCGCCAATGTATGCCAGCATAAACATGGCACCCGGGAAGACAGGGGCGCCATAGGTGATCACCTCTCCTCCGGCAGCGCGGATCGCAGCCGGCGTGCAGTCGTCCGGATCCACGGACATGCCTCCGGTCACCACGACCATCTGGGCGCCCTCCTCGATGAGCGTGCCGATGGCGGCAGCCGTCTTGGCCACCTCGTCGGAGACCAGTATCTGCCGGCTGATGCGACACCCTATGGCTTCGAACTTCTTCCGCACCACCGGCCCGAACTTGTCTTCGATACGCCCATGGTAGACCTCGCTTCCGGTGGTCACCATGCCCACCTCCAAGGACTGGAACGGCTTGACACAGATGGGTGCATGGGTCTCCCGGCAGATCTCTTCAACCTGCTCTATGGCGGTCTCCTCGATGGTGAGGGGGATGACCCGCATGCCGGCTACGGCACGCCCCGCGACCACCTGATGGTTGGTGTGCACCGTGGCAACCACAATCTGCGGAACGCTATTGATCCGATGGAGGGCCTCGACATCGATCTTCAGCAAGCCATCGTGTTGGGCCACGAGGTTGACGCGCCCTTCGGAAGGGTTTGTCACGGCCAAGCCGGTGCCTGCAGCCGCGCGCGCGATGCGCATCGCCGCATCATCTTCATGCAACCTATCGGGCCCCATCACCTCCACATAGACATGCTGCTTGCCGATATCGAGAAAAGCAGAGACATCCTGCGGCTGAATGATATGTCCGCGTTTGAAGGCCGGCCCCTTCTGGCCCCCGGGAACGATGCGGGTCACGTCGTGGCCAAGCACCATCCCCACTGCCGCTTCAACTGGAATTGCTTTCATGCGATCTGTCCTCGCTATTGCGCTTACGCCAAGGTTGCTTTGGTCAATGTTCACCAATGTTGCTGATCGCAAGGCAGGAGCAACTATCGGTGGCCCGTGATGCTCAACCGCTTTCTTCCATCGCTGCGGTCACCGCTTCCCCCCTTTGGATCCGGCCAATTTGGTGGCCGAAGCGACGAAACCACGTATCCTCAAAACGGCAGAGGTGACGCTCGAGAAGCTCCCTCTCATCCGGGTCGGCAGCCGCAATGCGCTGGTGCAACGTTTCGTTGGAAAAAATCTGACCGGCCGCCAGAAAACCGATGGTATCGGCCACTGCCGTCATTCGCCTCTCAACAAGGTCCAGATAGGATCCACCAAAATATCCGGAGAGAACCAACCGCCTGTAAATATAGGGCAGCAGTGCCGGCACGACGATATCGCAGGCGGCATCACGCCGGTCGAACAGCTTGGAGCCCTTTGCCGAACAGCGCTCGGCCAGTTGGTCGGTCAATCGTTTGTGACGCGCTTTGTCGAACGTCTCGGCCGTATCACCGACACGAACCCGAATTTTACGCGGGTTGGCCAGCAAGTCGCCAGCCGAGCTGAATTGACAATGGTCGGCATAATGACCGGCGCACATCAGCGCCGCCTCCATCAACCTCGCCATGATCAGCCAGTGGACCATGCCTTGCTGTCGGCTGATGCCGTCGGCCATCTCCAGCAGACCCTCGATGAAGCGCTCGTTGAGTGCATGCGCCCCCCCTGCCCGATCGAGTCGCCGGTTGATTTCAAACAACGTGGCATCGCCCTGGATGACGGTTTTTGGGCCAGACTGCCCCGTAGTGCCAACGACCGCCCTGTGGGCACCACAAGCTTTGGCCGGGGTGCGTTTTGTTCCAGGATTGAAAGTGTGAGTATATTCCCGGGATGAAAAAAGATGAGATGACATCAACCTATCCATTTCACAGAGGAATTTGAAGATATGGCAAAATGAAACACCAAGTGGATCGACACACGGTACGTTTGAGTCAGATAGCTTTTTTATAAAAAAACATGTCATTATGTCAATATTGACATAGTGAATATGACACACTTTTACCGATTTTTTGATATTTTTCAATTTTCATATTCTAATATCTACTATAAATAACTAAATACAACACAATCGGCCGACAAGGCATCGATTCCTTGCCCGCTCAGGTTTTAAAAAGCGGAAAAAATTGGTAAGTGGAAATAAGTGGCAACTATCTGCCAGGGAGGAACGACCATGTCGAAGGAGCAAAACGCTTTTACCATTCGGTCCAAGGTCTGGATCGAGGACGGAAAGGGAGAGGTGGTCTTCGGATTGGGCCGCTACCGTATGCTGAACACGATCCAACAGACCGGGTCCTTGAATGCGGCTGCAAAAGAGTTGAAGATGAGCTACCGAGCGGTGTGGATGCGCATTCGCACCTCGGAACAACGCCTGGGAAAGACGCTGGTTGAGAGAAATGGCAACGGATCCCGCCTAACGCCCTTTGCCTGTCGATTGATGACCCAGTTTGAACAGCTCCAAACCCAGGTCAACGACGATTCGGATGCCCATTTCGAAAGCACGATGATTAAAAGCTTCAAATAGGCCGGTCGGGCTGGAAAAACAATATATGCGGTATCGGGAGCCAACCAATGGAATTTGTCATTGTACTCATAGTGGCGTGCGGCGTGTTCGCCCTCTGCTTTGCCGTCTTTCTTCTCAAGGGGTGCAATTCGGATGAACCACCCAAGCTCCACACGTGTGGCCAGGGAGGCGATTGCCAATGTCACGGACAAGCGCAAACAAAGGAGCCGTTCGATTTGATGGCAACCCTGGATAAGGTGAAACAGGAATCGGACAAGAGCTGAAAGCAAGTCAAGGAAGTTTGCATAAGAACAACTGAACACCGTCGCTTTAAGCTGCTTGGTGATTCAGAGATCAGGCAAATATATCGATCATCTTTCCAGTGGTCCGCTCGATATCCACACTGCCGTCCGGGCCGTAGGTCATGCCTTTCATGACGTGTCGCGAGGGGATGCGATAGAGGCGAGGTCGCTGGTGTTGCAGCTGCAGCTTTGGCTGCGGCGCACTGCGCTGCTGTTGCAGACCCATATCAAGCACCCGGATCTTGGCCGGGGCCAGTACGGGCAGATAGAGTGCGTCCGCTGCGGCAGTCATCACATATCTTCCTTTTTGCCGATCAATCCATCTTTCATCGCGGCCTGCTGCGGCGGCGATTGGCATGCATGGCGGACGGTGTTTATACCGAAGAGTACTGCCCTTTTATGAAACTTAGAGCCAACAGTGATCTCCGATAACGGCGGGGGCCATCACCGCCTCCATGCACCTGAAACGGCACCGACGGGGAGGAGGTTACTGCGGTCCGTTCCAGAAGCTAACAATGCATTAAATTAACACATCTTAATCCCTTTGTCGAACAAGTAAGCAAATCCTTAGCATAGAGTGGGGATAATGTATCAAGATGCACTTGATTGCTGAGGTGCGACCAGGTAGGTTTGTCAAAAATGAGAATGCGGTGCCGAATACCAAAGACCGCTTAGGGGAGTGAAAAATGGAGATGAAACGACCGATAGGGATAGGGCGCCTGCTCGTGTCCTTTGTTCTGGCGGCAAGCCTCTGCCTGGCCACCATCCCCGGACAGGCAGACATCTACCGCTGGCAGGACGAAGAGGGCAACTGGCACTTTTCGGACAGCCCCACTTCCGAAGCCCCTATTGAACAGCCTCCTATCCTCACCCAGACGAACCCGCGTCCCGATAAGCATCCATACACACCGGAAAGCCCCGCCGCCGGGTCGCTCTTGCCGGGGATGTCCCCTGCCAGTCCAAAAGAGGCCCCGCCCCCATCGAGTGCCCCATCGGATACGGCATCCATTCAGGGCGGCCTGCTCTGGCGTATCGACAGCGCCGGTGCCGGAGAAAGCTATCTGCTCGGCACCATTCACAGTTCGGACCCCCGTGTGGTGCGACTCAGACCGAGTGTTTCTCAAGCACTGGACCGATCCGAACGGTTTATCATGGAGATGGAGATGGATACCTCCGCCCTGATGGCCTTCGGGGCCAACATGATGCTGACTGACGGACGTGATCTGGAGGGCCTGCTGGGCACCGACCTCTATGCCCGGGTGATCGCTGCCATGTCCGATCTCGGCATGCCGGAGATGGTGGTGCGCACACTCAAGCCGTGGGCCGTGATGGCGCTGCTCAGCATGCCCAAACCGAGTGGCGAACCCTTCCTTGATCTGGTGCTGCAGCAGCGTGCCGCCGGGGCAGGTAAAGCCACGGCCGGCCTGGAGACGGCCCAGGAGCAGCTCTCCGTATTTGACAACCTCTCCATGTCGGACCAGATTGAGCTCTTGAAAATGACCATGGCACAACTGCCTGAACTGCCCAGGATGTTCGATCAGTTGATCGAGGCCTATGCGACGAACGATTTGGGGCGCATCGCCACACTGGCGGCCCAATACAAAAGCCAAAGCAATGTGGAGACCCTCAAGCGCTTCATGCTCCGCCTCAACGACGAACGCAACCGGCGCATGGCCCGCAGAATGGAGCCCTATATCAACCAAGGCAACAGTTTCATTGCCGTGGGCGCCCTTCATCTGCCCGGTCCGAACGGCCTCATCCAGCTGCTGAGGAATCAAGGCTACCAGGTAGTGTCGGTCCGGTAGCCCCCTTCAAATGCATCCGCAATCCTGCCAACACCTGCAGTCTAAGCGAAACTGGATGTTTTCCAAAAACAGTGCTATGTTCATAAGTACACCCATCCAACGTCCTTGATGCCGCCAACGACATCAACACTGGTCGAATTGTGCAAACGCACAGTGGGCATTTCAGCCTTTTGCCTGGCATGCGCAGCATCTTCCACCCTGAATGAGAACCGACACCCCATGGCCTATGCCAAGGAGTAGAAGAGATGCCATCGCTTGAAACCATTGTGTCCGGAACAGGGCCAGAGAACAGAGATCTCGCGATGGAGATCCACCCCCTCACCCTCGCTTTTACAGGCACGTGTAGGGCAATGGAAAAGCCTTTCATGGCCGACTATGGGCGCAAATCGCTCAAGCAGCTCCGCTTGGCGACCCTGCTGAGCATCTTTTTCTACCTCCTGTTTGCGGTGTTGGACGCCATTGTCGCGCCAGAGCTGAAGCTTCAACTCTGGGGCGTCCGAATCATCGTCTCCCTCTGCATCATGGCTGTCTTTCTCTTCTCCTATTCGCGCCGCTTTACGAAGTACATGCAACCCACCATTGCCATCGGCGTCCTGATTGGCGGCCTGGGTATCGTCTACATGACCGTCATCGGCAATGCAATGATCGCCACCACTTACTATGCCGGTTTGATGCTGGTTCTGATGTTGTCCTACAGCATGATCTGGTCACGCTTTATCTGGGCGACCACTTGTGGCTGGATCATTATTTTCTCCTATGTCATTGCAGCCGCCCTGAACCCCGATCTGCCGTTGGAAATCGTCGCCAACAATGCTTTTTTCTGCATCAGTGCCAACATCCTGGGGATGGTGATCTGCTATGCCTTTGAATACTATATTCGGCGTGATTTCTTTATGCGCAATCTTCTCAAAGAGCAGCATAATGAGGTAGAAGCAGCCAAAACCGTACTCGAAGAACGCGTGAATGAGCGCACCCTCATGCTGGCCAAGGCCAACGAAAAACTGCGGCGGGAGATAGAGACCCACCAGCGTCTCGATTGGGAAAAACAGGTGCTCGAAGGCCAACTGCGCCATGCCCAGAAGATGGAGGCCATCGGCACGCTGGCCGGCGGCATTGCCCACGACTTCAATAACATTCTAGCTGCCATCATGGGCCATAGCGAGCTGGCGCTCATGCAGCTCTCCAACCGCAGGGAGGCTGAACTCTGCCTCTCGGAAGTGCTCAATGCCAGCCACCGCGCCAAAGAGCTGGTCGGCCAGATTCTCTCCTTCAGCCGCCAAAGCGAAAGCGAGTTGCAACCGCTGAAAATCAGCCTCGTCATCAAAGAGGCGATGCGGCTGCTCAAAGCCACCCTTCCCACCAGTATCACCATCGAGCAGCATATCAATGCACCCAACAGCACGGTGGTGGCCGACGCCACTCAGATCCACCAGATCGTCATCAATCTGTGCACCAATGCCGCCCACGCCATGGACCCCCACGGTGGGACGCTCTCTGTCACGTTGGATGAGGCGAACATCGATCAGTCGGAGGTCGGCGAACCAACAGCCTACCCCGGGCAGCTGGCTGCCGGGGAGTATGTTAACCTCTCCATCACGGATACCGGCCACGGCATTCCAGACCACATCATGGAGCGCATCTTCGATCCCTACTTTACCACCAAGGCCAAGGGGGTGGGGACGGGATTGGGACTGGCGGTGGTGCGCGGCATCGTCCATAACCATGGCGGCATCATCAGCGTAGAGAACCTGCCCAATTCGGGCACCCGCTTCAACGTCTATTTACCTCGCGCCAAGGGCCAGGGCATTCCCGAAACCCAACAACTTCAAATCCTGCGTCAGGGAAAAGAGAAGATACTACTGGTGGATGACGAGGAGGGGCTGGCCGAGCTGGGCGCCAAACTACTTACCGCCCTCGGCTACCGGGTAGCCTCCCACACCGAACCGGAAAAAGCGCTGGCATCCTTTAGGGAAGATGTGCAAGGATTTGACCTGGTGATCACCGACATGGTCATGCCAAGGATGAGCGGTGAAGTGCTGGCCAAGGAGATTATCGCCCTTCGACCGGACATGCCGATCATCGTCTATACCGGTTACACCAACATGGTGGCCGCCGACAAGATCCGCCAGATGGGCGTCAGGGCCGTATTGCGCAAACCGATCACCATCTACGGCCTCTCCCAGGCGATCCAGAAGGTCCTCACGAAACCGGCCGCCGAGCCACGGCAAAAAGATTGACGCCCTCCTCCTCGGAGACGATCTCCACCTTCCCCCTGAACGGCGAATCGTCAAAAAGCGCACTGAGTTGCGCTTCATCCCGATAGATCAGACGCCAGTACATCAGCTGGTCCATTAACAGCCGGTCGGGATTGGCAGGGGCGAAATTGCCGATAATAAGTGCGCCACCGGGCTTCAGGTGCTCATAACAACGTCGGATCAGTGCAGCGATCACGCGTTGATCCAGGTAGTCGCATAGGCCGGAAGAGTAAATGATGTCTTGGGGGCCGAAATCTTGCTTGATACGACCTATCGCCCATTTAATTACGTTCTCGCGCATGAAACGAAGTGCTGCCCGGTGATCGAAGGTGTTGACCTGCTGGTTGGCGTATTGCAGCGCCTCCGCATCGATATCGATACAGAGGGCGTTGATCTTTTCGCTGTATCCGCCCTGGCCGATCAGATCGAACAGCTCGCGGCAGGGGCCGCAGGCCAGATTCATGATGTGGATCGAATCGACCTCCTCCAAGCGCTCACGGCACAACCGATCCAGCATCCCGTGCAGCAACCGGCGGCGGCCACGCACCGCCCGGGCCGGCACCTGCTCAAGCAGCCACCCGTCGATCAAGTGCCCCAGCTTTCCGTCGCCTTCTGCCTGGTTTCGATAGATCAACTCGATCATGTAATAATCACCGGCATACCCTTTGGGCTTGTAATAGGCGCGCTCGAAAAACCGGCTGCGCACCAGGTAGGGGAACACCTCCTTGAACACGTAGCCCCAGATCAGATCATCGCCCCCCTTATCCTGCAACAGCGCTGCCGCCGCCCTCATCTTTTCGAAGAATGAATTGAGGATCGTCTCCCCTTCATCTTTGAGTTTGGGTGAAATCTCAAGCCCGGCTTCACCCTGCAACCGGTAGCCGACATCGAACATGCGCGCCTTGAACGCCTCGAGCTCCTGGTTGATCTGTTGCCAGCCCGAAGAGCCCAGCAAATCCGCCGGAAGCTGCTGCATGCCTTTAAAATGCTCTTTTCCGGTCGACAAGGCGGCCGCATAAGCGGTCAGAGGCCCCCTGTCAGAGAGCACCTGGCGGAACCGGGCACACACCGAACGCAGCACATACTCCAAAAAGCGGGCATAGAGGTCCAGGTTGTCGGATCGTAACCGTGCCATGGTCTGTTGGTCGAAGATGCGCAGCCGCACCTCATCCGTTGTCTTGATATTGCGGGTGCGTGTCAACTGATCAAAGAAGCCGATCTCTCCGAAGAAGGAGCCGGGACCGATCAGGGCCACCACGATGGGGGTCTGGTTGGAGGTGTAGGAGACCTCCAGAGTGCCCTCCTCTACATAATAAAAGCACTCCGCGGCCGCGCCCATCGAGATCAGGTCGGTACCATTACTGAATTGCTGCAGCTCGCCATAGGGTAACACCGCCTCGACCAGTTCCTGATCTTCAAAGGAGAAAGAGGTGTCCGCACTCTGTAGGGTTGCCATATTGAGTCCTTTCGCTCTCGACGGTCGTTCACATAGAAGCAACAGGTTATACTGTATAGTAGCGACAAAGGGTAATGTATATAGCAGGCAGCTTTAATGAAATGGTCTTCAAACCACTTTTTAATGATGAACAATGGGGAATGCAAAAAGGTATGGATGTCAGGCACGATGAAAAAGCGATAACACTCCCAAAACTATTGTGGCTGGTTCGTCCATGCCAATGACCTATTATTTATACTGAAACCAACTGTCAGGTCAATGGTGGTGGAACTGGAAGTGCGCAGAGGTTGCCCTTTTATTCACTTTCAAAATACGTTATAGCACTCTCCACGAAGCGGCACCTGCCACTTACACCACAAGTTCTTATTTTGAACGCCTACTCTCACACGTTGCATTGATGATATAGGTTGTCTGTCCGGTGGGCACCCCAACCATAGCCAAGGAGAGAGATATGAGCACGAAACAGTGGGTCTTCCTTTTTGATGAACTCGATCAGGCCATGCAGTATGTGAACAACGATTGGGAGGAGCTGAGAGGCCTCTTTGGCGGCAAGGGGGCCAACCTGGCCGATATGCACCGGATCGGCGTACCGGTTCCCCCCGGATTCACGGTCACCACCGAAGCGTGCAACACCTATCTGTCGGGCGGCGGGGTCTTTCCGGACGGCATGTGGGATCAGGAGATGCAAGCCCTGATGGCAATCGAAAAGGCCACCGGCAAAACCTTTGGCGATGCCGGCGACCCACTGTTGGTTTCATGCCGTTCCGGGGCCAAATTCTCCATGCCTGGCATGATGGATACCGTCCTGAACATCGGCCTCAACGATGAAACGGCCAAAGGTATGATCCAACACACCCAGGACCCGCGGTTTGTCTTCGATGCCTACCGCCGCCTGATCCAGATGTTCGGTTCGGTGGTCATGAACATTCCGGACGAGGCGTTCGAAACCGCCATCGAAAAAATGAAGCGAGTTTCCGGCGTTTCAACCGATGCCGAATTGACCGCGGAGAACTGGCAAACCCTCACCAACCAGTTTAAAACCATTTTCCGCAGTCACACCCAGGTCGACTTTCCCCAGAACCCCATCGAACAGCTTAAGATGGCCACCGAAGCAGTCTTTAAAAGCTGGAACGGCAAACGGGCCAGGGATTACCGCAATGCAGCCGGCATCGCCCATGATCTGGGCACCGCCGTTAACATCGTGACGATGGTGTTCGGCAACATGGGCGACGACAGTGCTACCGGCGTGGCCATGACCCGCAATGGCGCCACCGGCGACCCCAAGCTGGAAGGCGACTACCTGATCAATGCCCAGGGCGAAGATGTGGTGGCCGGTATCCGTATCACCAAAGAGATCGATCACATGGCCGACGAGATGCCCCGGGCCTATGAAGAGCTCCAGCGCATTGCCAAGACCCTGGAGAAACACTACCGCGACATGCAGGACCTGGAGTTTACCATCGAAAAGGGAAAACTCTGGATGTTGCAAACCCGCGACGGCAAACGCACCGCCCAGGCCGCCGTGCGCATCGCAGTGGACATGGCCGAAGAGGGCCTGATCACCCATGAAGAGGCCGTGGCACGTGTCTCGCCAGAGCAGGTCGATTTCTTCCTCCATCCCCAGTTCGATACCCAGGCCATCGCTCAAGCCAGATCCGAAGGCAAAGTGCTCGCCCGCGGTTTGAACGTATCCCCCGGGGCGGCCGTTGGCAAAGTGGCCTTCGATGCCGACCTTGCGGAATCGTGGGCCAAGGAGCAAGGCCGCCAGGTGCTGATGGTGCGCCCTGAAACCAAACCAGACGACGTCCACGGTATGCTCGCGGCCAACGGTATTTTGACCAGCCGGGGCGGCCGGACCAGCCATGCCGCATTGGTGGCCCGCCAGTTCGGCAAACCGGCCATTGTTGGGGTATCGGCCTTGCATATCGACTTGAACAAACGACGGATGGGGGTGGGCGACCGTGTTATCCAAGAGGGCGATTGGCTCTCCCTTGACGGCAACACCGGTGAAGTCTATCTCGGACAGCTAAAGACCATGGTGCCGGATATCAAGGACCCCTGGCTGATCAAGCTGCTCTCTTGGGCCGATGAGATCCGCACACTAGGGGTGTGGGCCAATGCCGACTATCCCGCAGACGCACAGAGGGCGAAGGATTATGGCGCCGAGGGAATCGGACTCTGCCGGTCGGAACACATGTTTTTTGAAAGCGAACGACTGCCTCATGTGCAGAAAATGATCATGGCCCGTCTGCCCTTCGACCGCCGGGAGGCCCTCAACGCCCTGCTCCCGTTCCAGAGGGAGGACTTTGCCGGGCTGTTTCGGGTGATGGATGGATTGCCGGTGATCATACGGCTCATCGATCCGCCCCTGCACGAATTTCTGCCGGACCTGGTCGAACTGATCAATGAACTGGCCGATCTCAAAATGCGAGTGAAACACGCCCCCAACTTGGCCGAAATCGACAGCCTGCTCCAGGAGATTCAACGCAAAGAGCTGATCCGGCGCCAGGCCGAACAGCTGCGCGAACAGAACCCCATGCTTGGTCTGCGCGGGGTTCGGCTGGGAATACTCATTCCGGAACTGACCACCATGCAGGTGAGGGCCGTTTTCGAGGCGGCCTGTGAAGTGGCGCAGGAAGGGATCAGGGTGCTGCCCAAGGTGATGATCCCCCTGACCAGCCACGTCAATGAGCTAAAGGTGCAACTCGACGTCCTCGAAGCTGAGGCGCGCAAGGTGATGGCTGAAAACAACGCTGAAATCGCTTACAAATTCGGAACCATGATCGAACTGCCGCGCGCCGCCCTGACCGCCGACCAGATCGCTAAACATGCCCAATTCTTCTCGTTCGGCACCAACGACCTGACCCAGACCACCTACGGCATCTCACGCGACGACGCCGAGGCCGGATTCCTGATTGCATATCTGAATCGGGGGATCCTGCCAGATAATCCGTTCGCCACCCTGGACCGGGATGGTGTCGCGGAGCTGATGCGCATCGCTATCACCAAGGGACGCCAGGTGCGAAGCGACATGGAGTGCGGCATCTGCGGTGAACACGGCGGCGACCCCAGATCGATCGAAATCTGCCACGAATTGGGACTCAGCTATGTATCGTGCTCGCCCTTTCGCGTGCCCATCGCCAGACTGGCGGCTGCCCACGCTGCGCTGAAGGAAAAGAAGGCAAAACGATAATCAAACGTGCAATCTGTTTTTTTGGGAGGGGTAATCCCTCGGTGCCTGCGCAAAGCATTCAAGTGGGGTCGCAGGCACCGAACGGATAGGCGGGAAAGTGGGAATCGTGGGGCAGCGGGTTCAGCACCCCATACCTATCTCTATGTGATATCTTTCGATGGAGATATCTTATCCTGTCCACTGGTGATATCCTGAGCCGCCTTGAGCTCCTCACGGTTCACCATTTTAAAAAATCGGCGCTCCTTTCGAACGTTTCTACAATGATTACAGATATCTACATGACTTACCGGTACCCCACAAATTTTACAGCGATTACCCATTGGGCCTCCTCTCTTTTTTAAGTTGTCTTTTCATTGAATAAACGGAGAAACCCGTTTAAAGAACGCAGCCGGAAAAATCGGCGGTTTCGATCAATGGAAACATAAGTGTATTATAAAGAGAACAGGTTGTCAAGTAAGGCGTATATTATCACTCGAAGAAGCGCCACAAGAGACCGTTTATATTCCTATCACCCTATAAAAACACTCTATTCAAGGATTATAGAGATGGCCTCGCCACATATTGCCTTATCAATTGAACTTGCGCTGTTATATTCTTGCAGAATACCAATTGCCAAGGATACACAGCACTTGACACGATAAAGTTATTGGACAGAGAGGTCTGCCGGGTAGCTCCCCAGCCGCTTGACGGTGATGGACATCTGGTCCAACTGCTCGAAGACACGTTTCACGCGGTCATCCTGCATCCCACCCTCAAAGTCGAGGAAAAAACTGTAGTTGCCTGGATCGGAACGCAATGGCATTGAGGCGATGCGGGTCAGGTTGATCTCCTCTTCGGCAAATAGCCGCAGTACATTGAACAGTTGTCCGGCCTCATGAGCAGTGGCAAAGATGATCGACGTCTTTTCGCCGCTGCCCCCATATGGGTCACGCGACAGCAGCAGGAACCGCGTCGAGTTGGCGGTGCCGTCGGCAATGCCCTGGGCAATGATGGCAAGGTCATACAGCTCCGAGCAGAGACTGCTGGCAATGGCCGCCGCAGCCCGTGGGTTGTCGCGGGCCAGCATTTTAGCTGCACCGGCAGTGTCGTAAAAGGGGCGCGCCTCCAACTTGTTCTTGAGCAGAAACCGTTGACACTGGGCCAGGGCCTGGGGATGGGAGTAGACCACCCGGATCTCACTCACCGCCACGGGAGCCGTGGCCAACAGGCAGTGTTTGACCCCCACCCGGGTCTCTCCGATCACTTTCAGCCCGGTGCTGGTGAGCAGGTCGTTCACCTGGGTGACGGCGCCCTCCAGGGAATTCTCCACCGGTACCACACCCAGGTCGAAATAGCCCTCCTGCACCCCCTGAAACACATCGACAAACTCCATGCATGGGATATAGGCCCCCCCGGGGGCCAGTTTGCGGCAGGCCACTTCGCCATAGGCCCCGGCCTCCCCTTGGAAAGCCACCAGTTTGCGATCCTGTTCCTGGAGACGCTTGCTCTCTTCAATTATGGTGCGCAGCAGTTGACGGGCAAACGATCTCTCCACAAGATCGAGGTTCATCCGCTCCGGCCGGGCCAGAACTGTCTCTTCGCGCTTGGAATCCATCACTTCGGATTTAAACTTCTTGGCCCGGATGGCCATTCCCATGCGTTCCTGCAGCAACACAAGCAGCTGACGATCGATCTTATCGATTTTACTTCTAATCTCTTCCAGTTTCATCGTTGTTCGCTCCACGTCGTATGTTTCGGGAGGGGAATATTCACTTGAATGGTGATCGCTTTTTGGATTTTTTGTGCATAACATGGGAGTGCTACGAACACAATCCCAAGCGCATCGGACCGATTGCCAAGGTCTCACATGGGCAGACACTGGTGGCCGGTATCAACCGACAGCCCACGAGGAACCTTAACAGAGCCCAAAGGGAGATAGCAGCATGCCGTTCGTCAATATCAAGATTACCAATGATGGGGTCACAGCCGAAAAGAAGGCCGAATTGATCAAAGGCGCGACCGATCTGCTCGTGTCGGTTCTGGGAAAGAATCCCAGAACCACGGTGGTGGTGATCGAAGAGATCGATACGGACAACTGGGGAATCGGTGGCGAAACCGTCACCACCCTGCGGAAAACAACATAGGGATGCGACAGGCACAGCCCACAGAGGGGCTGTGCCTGCTGATCACTTACGGGCACTGGCCGTTCAATTGACAGGGAAGTATCGGGAGAAAATTCAGTATATGCCCAAAGGATCCAGGCCAGGCTCAGAAGCAGAAACGCTTCGTATCATTCGCTTTCAGCCAGGCGTTGGATTGCGAATAAGGAACTAATTGACAGCGTCTTTGAGTGCTTTGCCCGGTACGAACTTGGGGACATTGCGCGCCGGGATCTGAATCTCAGCACCACTTTGGGGATTACGGCCGGTGCGGGCTTTGCGCTCGCTCACCTTAAATGTACCAAATCCTGAAATCTGGACCGAATCGCGCTTGGCAAGTGCCCCTGATATCGCTTCAAGAACACAGTCAACCGCCTCCTTGGCCTGCTTCTGGGTGCCTACGATGTCAGCAACTTTACCAATTAAATCAGCTTTGTTCATGGAATCTCCTCCTCTTTTTCGTTTGGATTGGGATGCTATTGTGGGCTATGGCCGTTTTCGTTTTCCGGCCGTGCCGTTTCAGGTGCACCGGGCTCTGTTCAGCAGAGTCCGTGGGTGCGTGCCATTTTCCGGCAAGATGAAGTGCGCGCTTACCAGGCGCAATGGAAAGAGTAATAACCATTCATCGCATTGGGTGAAGGGTGCTTTCATTTACCTATACTGGCAGAAATATTCAAGCCCAAATGCTTTGACAACTGCAAAAAATCCAAATAGGGGTCATATCTCTCGACACCCCAGCGAAGGCCCCGTTCATGATCCGACTGCGTAACGCACTGGAATCACAATGCCACCAATGGCTCTCCCATGGCCTGCCGTCGCGCGAGCGGCTAACGCAGGCGGCTGAGGAACTCAAGCAATGGAAAGCGCAAAACGGCGTAACCGGAATCTGGTCCACCGCCCCGCTGCTGCTGACCGCAACCCTGGACGATGGCATCGGGCAGGGGATCGACCTCATACAGCTCTTCTCGGACGTGATCGGAATGAAGGTCAAACCCCTCGGGCTGCTGCAGCCGCCCGAGCAGATTGTGGCTGCCTGCCTTAACGAGCAACCCGCCTTCCTGGGACTCACCGTACTCCAAATGGACAGTGAAGCGGATCTATCCTATATCGGAGAGCGAATACCTCCTCAGACGCGCATAGTCGCCGGGGGGCCTGCCTTTCGATACGACCCCGAGATGGCGGAACGCTGTGGTGTGCACTATGTCGCCGCCAACGTGGCCGATTACATGAACTTCCTATTGAATTTGAATATTTAGCCCAATGCTGGTATCGTTAGAGACCAACATGGGCACCAGGTGAATCAAACAGATGCGTATGGCCACACCAGAGAATCGACTGCTTTTCCGGACCAGTTGCGCCAAAGGCCAATAAGTATCGCGCGGTAGCGTCAAACGAGAGTTTGGAAGCTGAGATGGATAAGCAAGCCTCTCCCCCCTCGCTCTTCGGCAAGGCCGTATTAAACGGCAGGCAACGCATAGAGATCGAACTGATCCAGTTGATGTTCGGTCAATCCGGTATAGGCATTGCGGCGACCGCGGTCAACGGTGTGATAGTCGCCTATATCATGCGGCATCAATTTGAGCGTGGTATCGTCATTGGCTGGCTGGTCGCTATTATGACCGTCACCATCATCCGCCTCTCTCTCTTCATCTCTTTTCAGCGAAGGGAGAGAATCGATGCCAAAGTGCTCGTTTGGGGCCGCTGGAACATCGCCACCCTATCTCTTTCAGGGGTTTTGTGGGGCATCACGCCCTGGATGCTCTTCCCCCCCGAATCCGTTGCCCACCAGTTCTTCCTAGTCGTCGTATTGTGCGGCATGGTAGCCGGTGCAAGCATCGCATTTGCCATATTGAACAAGGCCTTCCTGGCCTTTTCCGTTCCTACCATGCTGCCGCTCTTTGTGCGGTTGATCATCATACCCGATGAGTTGCACCTCCTGATGGCCGCCATGAGTCTGTTCTCCTGGAGCCTCTGCTATATGATTGCCCGTAATCTGAGACGAACGCGGATGCAACTGCTGAGACTCAAAGAAGACCTATCCGACCGGGTGGCCGAACGGACAGCCGACTTGGAGCGGGCCAACGCCCGCCTGAGGGCTGAAAACGAACATCGCGTGCGCATGGAAAAGGCGTTGCGTAAAGAGCACGATCTTCTCGAGGAATCGAAAAAATTTCAGGCTGTTGCCACCTTGGCGGGTGGCATGGCGCATCAATTCAATAACGCATTGTCCGTCATCATGGGCAATGCAGAGCTGCTACAGCACGATCACGGTCACAAAACCGACATCAACCGAAACCTCGTGCCGGTCTTGCGTGCCGCGAAAAGAATGTCCGACCTGACCGATCAACTGCTGGCCTACGCCAAAGGCGGCAAATACAAAGCCAAACCACACGATCTGAAAGCCTTTCTCAGCGACACGGTGGCGATCCTGGAGCACACCCTGCCTTCCGGGGTGAAGGTCGTCACGGAGTTGGATGAACAACCGGCCTTTGCAAAGATTGACACCACCCAGATGCAGATGGCCATCACGGCGATTGTGGCCAACTCGGTAGAGGCCCTGCCATCCGGCGGCCGGATTCGAGTCCGTTGCAGCCGGCAGCAGATCGGACCCTCTGATGGGGGCCAATATGGACCGTTACCGCCAGGGGATTACCTGGTGTTGACCGTCGCCGATGATGGCGCCGGCATGACCCGGGAGACACTGACCCGTATTTTCGAACCCTTTTTCACCACCAAATTTCAGGGGCGCGGATTGGGGATGGCGGCTGTCTATGGCATCATCGAAAACCATGGCGGATCGGTTTCGGTCACCTCCCAATCCGGTCAAGGGACAAAGGTGAGCATCTATCTACCCGAAGCAGCCCCGCCGGAAGCACCCCGGCCAGAAGGATCGCCTTCAACGGCCAAGAGCCATGCAACCGTACTGTTGGTCGAAGATGAAGAGATGGTCATAGAGATCAATGAAGCCATTTTGGAGCGCCTGGGTTATGCGGTGCTCTGTGCACGCAACGGCAGGGAGGCCGAAAAGATTCTGATCGCCAAAGAACCCACGATCGATTTAATTCTGTTGGATATAAAACTGCCCGACATGGATGGTTCCGCCATCTACCCCATTGCAAAACAGCATCGGCCCAACGCTAAAATAGTCATCTGCAGCGGCTATGCCCTCGACGGCCCCACCCAGGCCTTGATGGACCAGGGTGCCGACGGTTTCATCCACAAACCGTTCTCCATCAGCGTCATCTCAGACACTATCGATCGACTGCTCTTCGGCACCGAGTCCCCTGAAGCATAAGACCTGGATCAAAATAAGCCGTTCTCAGACGATCTCCTTGAAGTACATGGCCACACCCGGCGAAGCGGCCTGACGCAGCCGGTACTCCGGGCGATGGCAACGTTCGAATCCCAGCGTCTGGTAGAGCTTCTCCAGATTGGGATTGTTGGTCAAAGAGATAAACCGTGTCACCCCCTTCTGGTGTAACGCTTCGACAAAGGCCTGCACGGTGAACACCCCCACCCTCTGGTTGCGGAATCGGGTGGAGATTGCAAGGGCGGCGATCTCTACGGTGTGTGTATCGATCTGCTTCTTCTCAGCGCAGCCCACGACGATGTCGTCTATGGTGGTCACGTAGAAGTTGTCCCTCTGTTCGACCAGGTACGCCTTGGTCCTCGGTTTCAGATACCCTTCGCTCTTATAGAGCTTGAGGATGCCGTCGATGAGACGCACCTCATCTTCCGTGGCCACCGGCTGGAACCGCTCGATAAAGTTATTGGCGATGAGCGTCCCCACCCCTTCGATGGTGAAAAGTTCGTGCTTGATGGCATTCTTGCCGGCCGGGAGAATAAAGACGCGTTCATAATGGCCGCTGTCGATTCGAACACAGATGCGCTCCAGAACACCTTTGAAATTGGTGTTGGCAATCAAATCCCCCCAGGTCGTGATACTCCGGCGCACTCCCTGGGTCGTAAGCGCGGAGATCTTGTTGCCCTCATGGTCGACCAGGGCCTTTCGCTCCAAAAAAATCAGCTTGTGCACATTCTCTTCGTGATCGAGGACGTAGGTATAAAAATCGACGTCCGAAGGGACCCTGACGATGCGGGTCTCTGGAAGACGGCCTTCCAGAAGCCGGAAGTACTTCTGATTGGCAAAACGGTTAGCGATATTGTGATAGAGCGCGGTGCGTATATTGTTGCGGCTCAGCAGCTTGAGATCGGAAATCACGGCGTTGAGATTGTCGCGCAGTATCCCCTCCCTGCAGGCGATGCAGACGGTTTTTCCTTCCAAGGCGCGGGTGTACTCTTCGATATATAGCCGTGGCATTTTTTCTGCCGCACTCCTCCGTGGCGTTCCTAACTCGCGGCCCTCGCCGCACAACCAAATATTTCAGACTATCATAAAAGAAATTTAAATCGCAAGCTTAGGACATACAGAAGAAGGAATTGGGAACATCGGCGGCTGACTGGGGAAAGGGGTATTGACCCGTTTGAATTGGATGCGTAAAATATGCGTTCGGATATAGATTCGATTTTCAGGGAAGCACCATGCCACTTCTGCAGGCAGGGGTGAAACGGATTCGATTCGGACGTTTTCTGCCTGATCACTTGCCAAACGCTAAAAGCCATACAAGAGGAGAATGAACCATCATGGCCAACCCACCACGCATTTTAATTGTGGGCGGTGTCGCCGGAGGCGCTTCATGTGCCGCCCGCGCCCGCCGCCTCTCCGAGGCCGCCGATATCGTTATGTTCGATCGGGGCCCCTATGTCTCTTTCGCCAACTGCGGCCTTCCCTACTATGTGGGCAATGTTATCCGCAAAGAAGAGGATCTTATGGTGGCCACACCGCAGCTTTTTCGGCAGCGGTTCAACATCGACGTGCGCCTGAGATCCAATGTGGTCTCTATCGATCGCGTCAATCGGCGCATCGAAGTGACCGACCTGGAGCGTGGCACCACCTATGGCGAAAACTATGACTATCTGGTGCTTTCCCCGGGCGCGCGCCCCATCCGCCCTAACCTTCCGGGCATCGACCTGCCGGGTATCTTCTCCCTGCGCACCATCCCCGACAGCCGTCAGATCGTCCAGTGGATCGATCAATTCAAAGCCACCCAGGCCGTTGTCGTCGGCGGCGGCTACATCGGCATGGAGATGACCGAAAACCTGCACGCCCGCGGCCTCAAGGTCACCGTGGTTGAGCGGCTATCCCAGGTGATGCCCCTGCTCGACCAGGAGATGGTCGCCCCGATCCACGACACGCTGGTCAAACACGGCATCTCCCTCTATCTCAACGATGGTGTGGCCCAGTTTGAAAAAGGCAACGGGCACCGCATCAAGCTGACGCTGCAAAGCGGAAACCAGATCGATACCGACCTGGTGATCCTTTGCATCGGCGTTCGCCCGCACACCACGCTAGCCGAGACGGCCGGGCTGGAAATCGGAAACGGCGGCGGCATCCGGGTTGACAAACAGATGCGCACCAGCGATCCCCACATCTGGGCGGTCGGCGACGCGGTTGAGGTCAATGATGTGATCACAGGCCAGACCGGCGTGGTACCGCTGGCGGGCCCGGCCAATCGCCAGGGGCGCATCGCCGCTGATGCCATCATGGGCCGCGACAGCACCTTCCGGGGTGTTCAGGGCACATCGGTGGTCGGCATTCTCGACCATGTGGTGGCCTTTACCGGGGCAAGCGAAAAGGCCCTCAAGCAACTCGATATGTGGGACCAGATGGAGAAGATCTACCTCCATCCCGGGCACCATGCCGGCTACTATCCGGGTGCCGAACCCATCAGCCTTAAATTCATCTTCAGAAAAGACGACGGCCGCATTGTGGGCGCCCAGGCGGTGGGGCAGAAGGGCGTTGAAAAACGAATCGATGTGATCGCAATGGGCATTCAAAAAGGAGCCACGGTGTTCGACCTGGAAGAGGCTGAACTGTGTTACGCCCCCCAATTCGGATCTGCCAAGGACCCGGTGAACATGGCCGGCATGATTGCCGCCAATGTCCTCAGGGGCGATGCCCACCTCTCCCACTGGGAAATGGTAGAAGAGAGCGACGCGATGATGATCGATGTGCGCGATCCCGACGAATATAAACAGGATCACCTCGATGAGGCGGTCAACATCCCGCTGGATGAACTGCGCCAGCGCATGTCCGAGATTCCCAAGGATCGTGAAATCTGGGCCTACTGCTTTGTGGGCCAACGCTCCTACTTTGCGGCCCGGGCACTGTCGCAATACGGCTACAATGTCAAGAATATCAGCGGGGGGTTTAAAACCTTCACCATGCACGAAACAGTGAAATTTCTCTCCTGAAACGGCTTGAGTGGAAGTATAAAAGTGATACAGACCACCAATTGCGTATACAGCGCATCAACCTCATCAGCAAAGGAGACGCCATGGCCAAGGTGATGATCCATCCGGCATCGTATGACAATCTCCAGGCCGCTGTCGAACGGGCCTTCACCCTCTTCCCGTTGGAACTCAGCGGGAAAAAGGTGTTGCTCAAACCCAATGTCCTCAGGGGTTCAGCGGCCGACGAAGGAGTGGTGACCCACCCGGCCGTGCTGCGGGCAGTGGTGGAGAAGGTGGAATCCATGGCACCTGCGGCCATCGTCGTCGGCGACAACCCGGGCCTGTTCGGCTATGGCGACAACGAGGCGTGCTTTAAGCAAACCGGCCTGATGGAGGCAGCCAAGGGCCACTACCAAAACATCGGCAACGACTCCCAAAGGGTGGCCTTCAACCCGGACTTCATGCCCAATGTGAGCATCTCCCAGGCGGTTCTGGAAGCCGACATCGTCATCAGCCTGCCCAAATTCAAAACCCACGGGTTGACCCTGATCACCGGCGCCATCAAGAACAGCTACGGCTTGTTGCCAGGGGCCCAGAAGGCCAAGCTGCACGAGGCGGCTGGCAATCCCCAACGCTTTCAAGAAGTGGTGGTCGAGGTCTTCCGGCTGCGCGTGCCTGACCTCTTCATCATGGATGCAGTGGTCGGCATGGAGGGCAATGGCCCGGCATCACCGGATCTGAGAGATATCGGCGTTATCCTGGCAGCCGACAACGCGGTAGCCATGGATGCCGTGATGGCCCACATGATGGGGTGCGATCCTGAAGCGCTTCCCTTCCTTCAAAAGGCCAAAGCGTTGGGGTTGGGCGATCATGACCTCGGCCGGATCGAGGTGGATGGTGAATTGAAGCAGGTGCCCGATTTCAAGTTGCCTCCATTGATCGCCGCCGAGCGCCCCACCAACGAGGCCATCCGGGCTATGCTCAACAGCAAGGCGATCCTGCGCCCCAAGGCAGATCCGGAGCTGTGCACGGGTTGCGGCACCTGTGTCGATCAATGTCCGGTCGAAGCCCTCGCCATGAACGACGATATGCCCGAAGTCGATCCGGAAGTGTGCATCGCCTGTTTCTGCTGTCAGGAGATCTGCCCGGAGAAGGCGATCGCGCTTCAGTAAATCTTAGGATTCAGAGAACAACTAGAGCGGTTGACTCACCGTGCGGTTCTGAGCAGCCGGGCGGTCACCTTGCCCCATACGGCACGGGCCTCATCGAGCTTGAAGATCCAGGTGGCCGCGCTCATCAGAAGTAAAAACAACACGCTCTGGATCAGAATCACGCTAATGCTTCCGGCCATTGAGGCGGTGTCCAGCCACTGCCCCAGAAGACGCTGGGCCAACAGGAGGCCGCCCGCCACCGGCAGGGAGATGATCAAGCACTTGGCATAGAAGCCGTAGACAGCGCGGCTGCCTGCATTACTGCTCTTTCGGTTCCAGATGGCGAACAGCACCACCACCTGAATCAAAACCGAGCAGGAGATGGCCATTCCGATCCCTAAAACACCCCAGTAGGTGAGACCGACCCAGTATAACGGCAGACTGAACAGAACGGCCGCAGTGCCGTAAACGGCCGGCAACAGCGTGTTTTGCATCGCATAGAACCCCCGGTTGACCACTGTCTGGGCCGCAAACCCCACGGCCCCCACCAGCATGCCGCTGAGCGCCAATGCAGTGGCGCGTGTATCCGCCGAAGTAAACGGCCCTCGTTCGAAAAGCACCCGAACGACCTCATGGCGTACGACAAAAACGAGAAAGGATACGGGAATGACAAGGGCCAGATAGCGCAGGGCGGTGTTAAACAGGCGGTTCATCTCTGCCAACGCTCCCTCGGCGGCCATCTTCGCCAGAAAAGGAAATGCCGCAACGCCCACCGCCTGTCCAAAAAATCCTACCATGGCCTGAATCAATCTCCAGGCAAAATCGATCTGGGTTATCGCCCCTGCGTCGAGAAAACTGCCAAACAGTTTGGAGAAGATCTCCGTGGAAAAATTCATGGTCAGCCCCAGCATCAAGGGCAGGGTCAATGCGATGTAACGCAACAGATCCGGATGGCGCCAATTGAAACTGAAGCGAAATCGAAATCCCGCCCTGCGCGCACCGGCCCATTGGATCAAAAAGCTTCCCACACCGGCTCCGAGAAGGGCGCCCCAGGCAAACCCTTCGACCCCCATACGGGAGGCAAGGGCGACGCCACACAAAATGATCCCCAGGTTGTAAAAGAGGCCCGACATGGCCGGCAGCAAAAAGCGCTCTTTGGCGAACTGCACCGCCATGAACATGCCGCCTGCAAAGAAAAAGAGCTGTGCCGGCAAAATGATGCGCGTCATGCGCACCGCCATCTTCATAAAGAGGGGGTCGGTTCGCCCCGGTGCCAGCCAGGTCATCAGTTGGGGCGCCGCCACCATGGATATGGCGATGAGTATGGCCAGGAGCACGCCGAGGACCGAAAGAAGCACCGAACATATCTGCCATCCGCCCTCCTCGTCGTCAGCCGCCATATATCGTGCGAAAATGGGGATGAACGTGACCGAAAAGAATCCGCTGGCCAAGATATGGTTGAGGATCTCGGGCAGGATAAAGGCGACCTTGTAAGCGTCCGTGGCGGCATTGGCCCCGATCAGCCCAGAGAGGATCGACTCGCGCAACATGCCCAGAAGGCGGCTCAAAAAAATAGAAGCCATCATGATGAGCGCCGCCACACCTACTTTTCGATGAACACTGTGCCCCATGAAGATTCCCAGCAAATGGATTTGATGCGCATATTGCCCGAACAGGCCGGTCGAGGCAAGATTTTTCAATCGGCCACCTCAAGCCATCGGCCGAACGCCAAACATCAGGTTGACAGGCAAAACCAAAAGTGATCTACTTTATGAATCTATTTGCGGTGCACGATTCTATCACATTCGAATGACAACCATCGGATATCTTAATATCAGAAGAGACAACCTGAGCACTTATGGCATTGGTCCCCGCCACAAGAATCAATGATCCAACACCGCCGATAGGATTTTCCAAGTTCAAATTGTCAGTTCTCAATGCGATGCTGACGGCACCGGTCACGTCTAATGCAAGGGATAACTGACGCCACAGCATGGCATGGTTCTATCAAAACATCCAACCACAACCAAAAGGAGGCGCCCATGTCCGAAAGCGTTTACAAAGTCATTGAACTGGTAGGCACCAGCCCGAAATCCTGGGAGGAAGCCGCACGCCTGGCAATCGAAACCGCCGGCAGAAGCGTGAGAGACCTTCGCATTGCCGAAGTGAGCAAGCTGGATATGAAGGTGGAGGACGGCCGGGTGACCGCCTACCGTGCGAGGGTCAAACTCTCCTTCAAGTACACCAACGAATAGGATCCAAGGGGCCGCGCAGGCCCGAAGGTACACCTATCCTGAAAAAGGGCAGCCTGGAAACGGGCTGCCCTTTACTCTCCAATCCAAGTGCAAGCCACCGCCGCAAATCAAACCCTGCCATACTTGACAATGCCGAGCGGGCCGTGAAATAGTGCCGTCTGTCTTCTCGTTCTTTCGATCTACAGGTCCACCCGGCACGGCACCGAGATGCTTCAGGAAAAGCCCCTTAGAGACCGTCGGCGTGAACCCTTAATCCCACACACCACTGGAGGTTTGGCATGGAGTACAGCAACATCATTGTATCGACCCAAGACTATGTGACCACCATTACCTTGAATCGCCCACCGACAAACTCGGTGAATCTGGGGGTCCGCGAGGAGCTGGATCACGCCATCACATCCCTTGAAACGAGCAAGGAGACCCGCGCCATCATCATCACCGGCGCCGGCGAAAAGGGCTTCTGCGCCGGAATGGATGTCTCCGATCTCGCCAATATCGCCAAAGGCCCCAACGGCAACGATGTCTTCAATCGTATCGAAAAGATGCCCAAGCCGGTCATCGCCGCCATCAACGGGTACGCCCTGGGCGGCGGTTGCGAGCTGGCCCTGGTATGCCATTTCCGAATCATTGGCGACGCGCCAAGAGCGATCATGGGGCTGCCCGAGGTCAACCTGGGCATCACGCCCGGCTGGGGAGGCATCCAGCGCCTGCCCAAAGTGATCGGCAAATCCAAAGCACTGGATATGATTCTGTTCAGCAAACGCCTCTCTCCCCAAGAGGCGCTGGAAGCGGGCCTGGTCGACCGTGTCGTGCCCGCTGCCGATCTGATGAAAGAGGCCACAGCATTGGCCGTCGCGTTGAGCAAACGCCCGCCCCTGGCCGTTCAAGCCGTGCTTGAAGGTATGGCAGCGGGACTCGAAAAGGGGCTGGAAGAGGGATTGCGTGTGGACCGTGAGTGGTCCTCCAAGCTGGGTAAAAGCAAGGATGCCATGGAAGGCATGACCGCCTTTTTTGAAAAACGAGAGCCGGTCTTCAAGGGCGAGTGACACCTTGGGTATGGCCCATCGCAAGCACTCATATAAAATACATTTGATCTGATAATGACGGCGATTTGGGCAATATGGCTCAAATCGCCGTCGCCGCTTTAGTGGGTGTCCATCCGCCGGACGGCCAGGTAAATATTGGCGACAAAAATGGTGACGGCACCGACCCAGCCGGTGAGTGTCAACGATGGATCGGCGGCCAGGTAGGGCCCCAGCAGTGCGGCCATGAGGATCCTGGCGGAAGAGACGATGCTCCCCTCTACCGCCGTCACATACCGGAACCCCAGTGTCAGCATGTACTGACCGACCACGCCGAACCCAGCGCACATCAACAGGTAAAAGAGGGCCTGCGGATCGGGCATGAAGATGTGCTTGCGGTACAACAGATAGATGAGAGCGCTTCCCAACCCGAACATGAAGAAGAGGATGGTATCGGTATCGTGATACTGCCGGCTCACATTGAGATAGATGATGGCAGCCGCAGCCGTGGTTCCGGACGCCAGGCCCCATAGGTTTCCCGGCTTAAAAGAGGAGAAGTCGGGCGCCAATACGAGCCACACCCCGACAAATGCCACCACCACGGTGAGGGATGCGCCCAGATCACGCTGCTTTTTCATAACGGTCCAGGAGAAGAGGGCCACGAAGAGGGGAAAGGTCATGTTCAGGATGTTGGCCTCAGCCACCGTGGTGAGCGCTACGGCTTTGTAAAAACAGTAGACGGCGACACAGTTGGTCAGCGCCCTGCCGATGAGCAGATGATAACTGCGTACCCTGGGCCTGGTGCGGCGCACTGCCAGAATGGCACAAATAACCACAAAGCCGACGATGAACCTTGCAAAGGTAAAGTAGGCCGGATCGATGGCCACCACCCCTTCGGCCCAGCGAATCGTGACGGTGGAGAGATAGATGAAGAGCGCCGAAACAAAAATGGTCAAATTGCCGATCAAATGCGCCTTCGGGGTCAGTTTGGGAGGCATGCTTGCACTCACTCTCTTAGCAGAACCATGGCCAACAGTTAACACCCCCTTTTAACAGACCCTGCCGATGAAAAAAACAGGGATTCCATTCGATCGGTGAAGCAGTGCCATTGCGATAACGATGTGTTGAAAAATGCCCTTGAGGGACGCGACGATATCATCGACATGCGGCAGGACGGCAAAGGCGCTGCGGAGAAAGAGGCAGCCCTTGATTGGGTGGGGGGGTTGGATATCCGGTTGATAGAAAAGGTGCTTCACCAGCTGCAACTATCCGGGCTCGATGCCCGACTGAGCATCAAACCCGGTATGCGGTGTGTCGACCAAAGCAATCGGCGCAATCGGGGTATGAGCGACAAAGCCGTATCAAGAGGTAAAAGGCTTCTCGATCACGAAACGCTCGTCGAGTTCCTTGAGAATGCTGACGATTCCACCGTAGGATAGCGATTCGAATGGTTGCATCGCATTTCCGAAAAAGCCCTGACGCCGGATTTCCAACGCTTTGTCAGATACGCAGGAACGGACGTGATCCCAAAAGGGGTGGTCAAAAGGATCGATGGCCGGCGTCAAACGGCCGTTACGGATGCAATAGGCCGCACACGACACACTCGGCGGCCCGTCAAAAAAAGAGACGCCGCTGTTGAGCCGCACCGGCATGAGCGGCCCATGATGACTGCCGCGCTGATAGCCGCTCACATAGGCGCCAAGTGCAAATGGCGCCAGTATCTCTCCTGCCGCAGGGAAAGCGTCCTGGACGCGTACAATGGCCACCGGGTCATCTTTGCCAAGCATGATTCCGGCGACATAGTGCAGTCGGGTCGTGCTGACGGCCACACTCTGCTCCTGGCTCGTACGCGAATGGATCGACCGTATGGCAAAACGCTCTTCGTCCCTTAGCAAAGCCGCCAAATTGTAAAGATCCTCGGGTGCCTCCAAAACGATCATGCGGTCGTACTCTCTGTAGACCACATCCATGATCTCAAAGTGGAAGCCTTTGCGCATTCGGGGGGAGAGAATCAGGCCGGAACAGTGCATCGGATCGGCAAAGGCAAGGTAGAAAGGCAAATTGAGCGCACCGGGTAGGCCCTTATCAACAGAGAAGACAAGAAAGGCTTCATTGTCCCGCTCGTTGAAAGTGAGTTGCGCCAAAGACGGACCGAATCCCTTGGATGCACCGGAGATTCCCTTTTCAAAAATATCCTGACCCGCGCCGTAGAGCCCCTGTTCAAGCGCCACATGGGAACCGTGCGAAAATGCACCCCAGATCATATCCTGCACATCGGTCCGGGCAGCATCCCACTGGTGCGTGCAGAGCACCGTGATATCGTCTCCTGTGTAGTGAATGTCGAAGTCAAGAATCATCTGATCCCTGTTCTCTTCGAGCACATCACGTACCGCATCGATGACTTGCTCGCTGGGCTGCAAGTGGCCGCCGATGCTACCGATATCCGCCCGCATGGCGACGATGGTCGTTTCCATTGCGCACCCTCCTTTCCGCCTCCCGTTCGCAGCTCAACAATGCTGCCTTTCCCGTCGAGCTATCGGCAGGATCAATAAAGAAACATGGGCATGCCATCCGCCTTTCGGATGACAGGGCGATAGGCCTCGGCATCGTAAAGCCGTTCCACATCCACCCGCTTGGCGCCGCCTTTCAGCTCATCCAGATGCAGGGCGGCATAACGTCCCTGGACCAACGCCACCATTCGTCCGCTCTTACCCTTGCGAATCAATTCTATGGTGAGATTGGCATAATTCATGGCCACCATCAGATCCAACGAGTCGGGAGATCCGCTGCGCATCAGATAGAAAAGGGGTTGAAAGATAATGCCGATACCCGTCAGTTTCTTAACAGCCTCAGCCGTGAAGGCCCCGATTCCCCCAAGCTTGCGATGGCCGAAGGCATCGGCCTCGCCGCGCAAGACCATGTCGTCTCCCAGCATGCTGGCCCCCTCGCTGATCGTCACCATGGCGTAACCGCTGGGGTTTGAACGACGGTCATCGACCAGAAAACGGGCCAGGCGATCGATATTGAACGGCACTTCGGAGATGAGCACCCGGTCCACACCGGCCAGGTAGCCGGAGATCAGGGACGTTTCTCCGCAATACCTTCCGAAAAGCTCTATGACCGCTATGCGTTCGTGCGATCCGGACGAGGTCCGCAGGGCATGGATAAAATTGACACTGCGGGTCACCGCTGTTGAAAAACCGATACAATAGTCTGTTCCGACCACATCGTTGTCCATGGTTTTGGGGATGGCGATGACCGGAAACCCCTCTTTATGCAACCGTGCGGCAAATGAGAGGGTGTCGTCCCCGCCAATCGGCACGAGCAGGTCGATGCCCAATTGGGACAAGTTCTTCAGAACATGTGAGGTAAAATCCTTTTTCTTGGACGGATCGGAATAGGTCTCTTTCAAAAAAGCAGGGGCATCTTTGTATCCCACCGCACTGGGGTTGGTCCGCGAGGTGTGCAAGATGGTACCGCCCGACCGATCAATGGTTCTCACGCCGGCCGCATCCAACGGTTGAATGTTCTCCTTTCCGGTTGCCGGATCGTCCGGGGAATATTCCAACAGCCCAGCCCAACCCCGGCGAATGCCGATGACGCGGATACCCAGTTCGGATGCCCTGACCACCAGTTGTTTGATACAGGGATTAAGACCGGGAACATCGCCGCCACCGGTTAAAATGCCGATGGTTTTAGTGTTCGTACTCCCCATGAGTTTAGTCCTCCCTCGGGCCATCCGGCCCTCTGCATAGGCGCTGGCCAGTGTCGCGACGCATAAGGCCGCGCCGAATCCATATATGGCTTATCACCCAAAGCGTCCGTAACTGAACGTTTAAGATCTTCCACCGCCTTTGAACTGACCAGATGGAAGGCGAGAACCGGCAGGTCGGCATCATCGGCTTTGAGCTGCCGGAGCAGGTCCCAGCCATGCTGGGTCTGCCCCCCCAGACCGATCAAAACCAAATCCGGCCGGTCCTCTCTCACCAAGTACCGGACCGGCTCCAAAGCCCGGGTCGTCCGGACCCGATAACCGACATCCATCAGCATCTTTTTCACCTGGGCATTCAAATGACATCGTCCCTCTACGATCAGAATCCTTCTCACGTCACCCTCCTGTCAAGGCAGATGTGCCAACAAGACGATTGTCCATGGTAAAAACGCACCCTGACCTATTACCAACCGCAACCTCTGTGCCAGGGAGCGTCTGCATGTACGAAAGCAGCAGTTGACTGGAATCACATTAGATATTGGATCATCATGCTGACAATGCAATAGGGCCGCAGCGTCCAGGCATGTAAATATTACTGACAGTTTGAAAATGGCCGGAATGCCCTTCGAGCGGCCAATGGATACAACCAGGCCCCGAGGTGCGACCGCCTACGGCTCTTGCAAAAGTTGCTGAAGTGGTGTCTCAGAACGGAGGAGGGGCCTGCATCCGATCCCAAAGATGAGCTACACGCTGGCGGGTGTTGAGCATATACGCCTGCTCGGGCTGTTTGGGCCAAGGCCTGGGGTCCCACTCTCCGGCTTTCACCCTGGCAGCGACAGTATCGATATCCCCCTTCTCTTCGGCCAAAAAGGCCTCGACCATGGAGCGGAAACGCCTGACACCGTCACGCGAACGACGCAAATACTCCCGGGCATCCTCCCCGGTCGCAACCATCTGATGGCCGGGGCATAACACTTCTGCATCCAGCCGTGCCAGGCGCTCCAGGTTCCTAAGGTAGCGATCGTAATCGACCAGAAACTCAGGCTGGACATAACCGTGGCCATCGTCGCACCCCACCGCTTCCGATGCAATGAGGATTCGCAACGCAGCGATCCAGTAGCACATGAAGTCGCGGGTATGGCCGGGCGAATAGAGCGCTTGAATGGTAAGATCGGGAGCGAGTTCGAACAACTGATCCGGATCTGCGGCATGATCGATCTCAAATGGCTCGAAAGGCTGCTCGTACAAGGGGCCTTGATCCTGCATTTCGGCCAGGGCGATGGCATCTGCATTGAGGGCCGTGATCAGTTTGACTGCATTGGGCCGTCGCAGGATCTTCCGAGCACGGGCGGAAGCGACGATTTGCAGATCCGGCCACACCCGTTTGAAGTATCCAGCGGCCCCGATGTGGTCGAAATGGGCATGGGTCAAAAAGAGATAGCTTGGTTTCCGCTCTCCCAATATCGACCGGATATCGTTCACATAGCTGAAGGCATAGACGGTCATCCCTGCATCAAACAGGGCCGGGCGGGGACCGTCCAAAAGATAGACCGGCACCCCTGGGGTGCCGGTCACATAGAAATCTCGGGCCACTTGCCCGACGGTATCAAACTGCATAATTAAACAATCTTCAATCAGAGGTGGTGTTGAGGAAATCAATTGATGATATCCGTCGCATCGTCACCGATATAGCAGCGCAGTTAAACAAATATTTTCGGGGAAAGTCAATCCATTTTACATGGCCATACAATATTCGATAATAGCATACAAAATCACACCGCAACGATCTGCACCAATTAAAACCGAATCGATTTATGCTGACAATGGAGGCGTTCCGATCGACTCCATCTTTGGGGCGTAAAGCAGTTGCGCCTCCAGTCGTTTCCACTCGCGAAGGTCGCGAAAGTGCCATACCCGGCGCACCGTCACGCCAGGAGAGGCTTTCACAGGCCGATGGTCAAGGAGGAATTATCGGCCGATCAGTTTATTCCTTGGTCAGCCTTTGAATCTCAAGATCGATGATTTTCTGAAGGGCCTCTTTATAGAGCCTGCCCCTGTAGCGCCGGTTGTTGATGTAGACGGTGGGGGTTCCGGTGATTCCCAATCCGCGCGCCTGCTCGACCTGCCACCGGAGGACCGTCAAGGTCTCCGGATGGTCCAGGCATTGCTCAAACTCAGGCAACGATAGCCCGGCCTGGGAGGCCAGGTCGCTCAGTTTCTCCCTATCAGGCCGGCCTTTTCTCGCCCCGAATGCCACCTGTTGGTAGGCTGCCAACCCACGCTGCCGGGCAGCACAGATAGCTCCCTTGGCGATCTCACAGGCCCCTTGGTGCATCGCCCGCCCCATGAAACGGTTGCAAGCGATATCCAGCGGATAGTTGACAAAGAGTAGCCGTACCTTTCCCGGATTGGCCGCCACCAGCTCCTCCAGGACCGATGCGATATGGGCGCAGTAGGGGCACAGAAAGTCTGAGAACTCGACAATGGTCACCCGTGCGTCGGAATCACCGGCCACCCTTAGCGCCGGGGCGTAAATGGGCTCCTCCGGCTGGTTGGCGAAATCGGCGACAACGCGTCTGACCTCGCTCTTCTTGTGCGCGACAATGTAGTCGACCTTATGGCGTATAAGGGCCTGCTGGGCGGCGTAGGCCGACCCGGCTGCGGCCAAAAGGCCAGAACTGACGACGAGAATGGCCCCAAACTTCCGATATGCGCCATTCGCTGATGGCATGGAGCGCCACATGGATATCATCCTCAGCGGATTTGCGCGGATGCCGGCCAGAAACAGACCGGCGATGGCCAGTATGGCGCCACTGATGGCATAGGTCGCTATGCAGATCGGACAGAAAGCGTCGATCAGAAATAGGCTGATACCCAATAGCATCATATCGGCAATTGCCCCCAGTGTAACCAGCCAGAAGAGAACGGAAGCGATCATCGCATGGATCGCTTTCGACGCCATCAGAAGGGCAAGCCCCAGAAAAAAAACGATCAGATAGAAGAAGAGCCCGTAGATGGCCATGGGAATACCGAAGAGCCGCGCATACTTCGATCTGGAGACAGTGGCGCAACTGAAGATCGAATCTTCATCGCCGCATACCTGGGAACTGATCCGGGTAAAGATACCCGGTTGACGGCCCTCATACTGCGGCAGATCGATGTAGTAATACTCTTCGGCAAGAATGAACGAGAAGAGCGCTCCGGCAAGCGCAAACAGCGCAATAAGAAGGAAGCAGATCGCACTTCTACCCATGACAGGATTCCCTCAATACATCAAATTAGGCAGAAAAAGAATGATTTGGGGGAAAACGGCGATGATGGCGATGCCGATCAGTATGGCCAGCATAAAAGGCAGGATGCCTTTAAAAATAGACTCCAGGGTAATCGAATCCTTCAGCCCCATGGCCACCCCATAGACGACGTAGACATTGATGCCCACGGGCGGCGTGATCACCCCCATCTCGGTTACCATGACGATAATGATGCCGAACCAGATGGGATCATATCCCAACTGCAAAATGAGAGGAAAGAAGATGGGGACAGTCAGCATTACCAAGGCCAGCGAGTCCATGAAGCAGCCGCCCAGGAAGTAGACCATCACCACCAGGGCGAGAATCAGGATGGGCGGAAGATCGAGGTGCTGGATCCATGCGGCGATATTGAAGGGAATGCGCGTCACGGCCATGAATTTGCCGAAAACCACTGCTCCGGCGATAAGCATCATCACCATGCACGATGTCTTGAGCGTCTCATAGAGGGCCGCCCAGAAACGGTCCCAACTCAGCTGACGACGGGCAGTGGAGACCAGGACAACCCCCAGCACGCCGACCGCAGCAGCCTCGGTGGGCGTGAACCACCCAAAAAAGAGCCCACCCATCACAAGGGCAAAGACCGCAGCGGTCTCACCCAGATCCCGAATCGATTTGAGCCGTGTCATCCAGGAGAAGCATTCTCCCCGGGGACCTTGTCCGGGGGCGATGGTGCACCAAATCAAAATAGCGATACAGAACAGCACCGTAATCAGGATCGCCGGCACGATGCCGGCCACAAACAGCTTGCCAATGGACTGCTCAGTAAGAACGCCGTAGACGATCAACACCACGCTGGGGGGCATGATCATCCCCAGTCCACCGCCAGAAGCGACGGCACCGGCAGCCAATTCATCGGCGTACCCAAAGCGTTTCATCTCCGGCAACCCCACCGTCGCCATCGTGGCCGCCGTGGCCGGACTCGAACCGCATACGGCGCCGAATGCGGTGCAGGCCGATACCGTGGCAATGGCCAATCCGCCCCTCGTGCCGCCGAGAAAAGCATAGGCCGTATTGTACAAGCGCCGGCTGATGCCGCTGTTAAAGGCCAGCTGTCCCATGAGGATGAAGAGCGGAACCGTGGTCAAACCGTAGGAGGAGAAGACCGAATAGAACTCCTTGGCAAGAAGGTTGAGCGCCCCGTGGACGGAAACCACGATGCTGAAACCGACAAACCCGACCAGCGCCATTACATAGGAGACGGGCATGCGGGTCAAGAAGACCAGCACCATTAAAACAATACCGACAATACCAATGACTGTAGCGCTCATTTGCTTCTCAACCGTCCCAGCCCATCGACCACACCTTTGGCAATCACTGCGGAAAGCACAAGAAAGCATCCGGCCACAGCAAAGATGACCAGATATTCGGGAAGCTCCAGATTCATGGAGACCTCGCCAGACTGCTTCATACTGATCCCGTAAAGCGTCATTCGCCAGGCCACCACGATGAAGAGGGCAAAACTGATCATACCGGTGCACGCATCGATACAAATCCGCCGCTTTTCCGGCATCCGGCGCACAAACAGCTCAACGCCGATATGGCCGCGGGTCTCATGGGTAAAGGGCAGCGCCATGGCCGCCGCCAAGACCCCCATGAAACCGACAATCTCAACCGATCCGAAAATGGGGCACTTGAAAAAACGACCGACCACATCGGCACATGTGAGCAGGCTCATCCCGGCCAGGCAGAGGGCGCCTCCCAATCTCAACACATTAGACAAATATTCGATTATTTTAGATATTTTAGACATAAAGCTGTTCCGTATCGAAAAAGGAATCGGCCCGGCGGTCGCATCGGACTGCCGGGCCGTTGCCGTCTCATGTTCAGCTGTACTATTTTTTCAGCGCTTGACGTATCGCCGCGATCACCTCTTTGCCGTTCAAGCCTTTCTTGTCCAAATCCGCGGCATACGCTTCGATCATCGGCGCCACCGCAGCCTCCCAGCGGGCCGCCTCCTTGGCATCGATCTCGATGGTCGTATTGCCTTGATCGAAGAAAAATTTCAACCCCTCTTTGTCACTGCTGTCCCACGCTTCGCCATGCTTGACCGCCCACTCCTTGTTGATGGCCTGAATCACCTTCTGGTCCTTGGGATCCAGGGCCTTCCATTTGGCCTTGCTCATGACGATAAAAAACGATGTGGTGTAAGCGACCGGATAGGCCAGGGTCACATAGTCGACCACCTCGCCCAGCTTCCAGCCCTTGTTGGTTTCGATGGGGTTGGCGCATCCATCCACCACCCCTTTCTGCAGGCTCTGGTACGACTCGGGCATGGGCATGGGCACCGGCGTGCCTCCCAGCGCCTTGACCGTCTGGGCGCTGATGCCGGTCGAGCGAATTTTCATCCCCTTCAAATCCTCCAGGGTGCGCACGGCCCGATCACGCGTGTGAATCAAGCCCGGCCCGTGGGCGTGCACATACATCAGCTGGGTATCGGCCAGCTCTTTGGGCGTAAAGCGCTCGTATACCATGTTGGCCGCCGCCGTTGCCGTTACGCCGTCGGGATAGCCCAGCGGCAGATCGACCGCGCCCATCACCGGGAAACGGCCGCGGGTGTAAGCAAAAGCCGAAAAGCCGATATCGGCAATGCCATCCACCACGCCGTCATAGGTCTGTTTGGCCTTGGTCAGCGTCTGGCCGGCAAAGTACTGCACCTTGACACGCCCCTCAGTGCGACGCTCCACCTCCCGGCACCAGCTTTCGGCCAGTTGGCTCTGAATATGGGTGGGCGGGAAAAAGTTGCTGTAGGTCAACTGGGTCGAACCGGCCAACGCCGACCCCGGCCAAATCGCTCCGGCAGCAACACCGATACACAGGACAGACAAAACCATCGCGAACAAGTGTACGCTCTTTTTCATGTGGTTATCCTCCTCACTCTTAGCGCAATGCAGATTCGACACAACAGACGGCATGAAGGCCGACCAAACGAGCCTTGGAAGTTACCGCGCCAACAGCTGGATTGTCAACAATGGAGGCAGGGTACGCGCACATAAAAACAATTGAACTTGAAGCAAGTTTCGCAAAATTCAGATTGTATGAAATTCGCTACACAACCAACTGCTTATGGGTATTTCATTTCTAAGATTATGAGTAGTTCACTTCATCCCATTTCGATTATATTTAATAATTATTCCTTAAAATCAATAAAATACAATGACGACAACTATTGGTCCGACTATTGCTATACAACTTCTATATGTCGACCATAAGTCACGACACGAAACGGGAACTGAAATAAAAAAGGCATTGGACATGGAGCAGATATGAAAAAACTTACTGTAGCCGCATTAACTCTGGCACTGCTTTTAATAGGCACTAACGGGTTTGCCATCACGATTGACATTTTTAAAGCCGACAATTCGGAAAGTATAAGCGATTGGATCAGCGCTCTTAACGGCGAAACAACCGTTCTCGAGAATTTTGAAAATATAGCGACCGGTTGGTACCCGGAGCTGACCACAAAGATAGGCACTTTTACAGCCGGCGGATCTGCCGGAGGCGGCGCAACCGCCTATCCGGGTTCCGACGGCCCCCAGTTTTCGATACGCGATAAGCCGTGGTATGGTCGGGGAAACACCACCGAAGACGGGTCCAAATACCTTGACTCCGGTGACATTACCGAACTTCGGCTGGAGTTGGCGCTATCGGTAACGAATCTATTCTTCTATCTGCAGGACCCATCCGATGTCGGAGCGACCACAACTGTTGAAGCGAACGGCAGCACTTCTGAATCATATACCCTTGGCAGCCAAGCCAACAACGGCTTGTTCTTCGTCGGCATTACCTCAAATACCCCACTGGACTCCATCTATTGGATCACCAGTAACAACAACGACGGATATGGTCTGGACGACTTATCGACCGTCGCACCGGTACCCGAACCCGCCACCCTGTTGCTGCTCGGCACAGGTCTTATCGGCATTG
This sequence comes from uncultured Desulfatitalea sp., assembly GCA_963668675.2. GTDB lineage: Bacteria > Desulfobacterota > Desulfobacteria > Desulfobacterales > Desulfosarcinaceae > Desulfatitalea. The sequence goes on from CAXXMB010000002.1 coordinate 1,174,004, forward strand.
CAGGCATATCGAGGAGAAAGCTGAAAAAATAGCCTAGATCAGGGGGAAGAGGCATTTCTCAATGTTACATCTGCGCCATCGGTTCAACCCAACCGAGGCGAAATAGACCAAAACAGCCAGGGCCTTTAAAAAACAGGCTCTGGCTTAGTTTTTTTGGATGATATGGGTGATGTCTCGCTCAGGGCCGCACGCCCAGGGATTTGATATAGGCGATAATCTGCCAGCGCTCCTCTGCCGCGATCGTGGTGGCCAGGGCCGGTTGCCGGCCTCCGGGGATGCCATAGCTCACCTCATGAAAAATGCGGCCCGGGGAAAAATTTTGAATGCGTGCACTGCGCAGGTCACCGGGGGGAGGCGCAAAACTCTGGCCGACGGTTCCGTATCCGTCATAACCCGTCCCATGGCAGTGGACACAGTAGTAGCGATACCCCTGCTTTCCCCGTGCGATGGCACCCGCGCTGTCCAGACTGAAATCCGGTTTCAGGGTTTCGGGATCGGCCGTACGATAGAAGAGTTCACCTCCCGAGAAGGGAACGCTCACATTGGCCATCACCGGTATCGGCGCTTCATGGGGTCTGACCGCCGGCGTCTCCCACATGCGGCCGACCTGAAGTGTCTCATCATAAAGGGTGATGGCAGCATAGGCGCCCAATAAAACTGCAATCACGATCAGGCCGACACATAAAATCCGTACCATCTCTCTACTCCCCCTTATCGCCTCGGACGTGTTGCGGATAGGGCAACAACCGGTACACGGCATAGGGTGACGAGGCGGGCACATCCGGGACCGGCCGATAGGCCCAGGTGGGTTGTCCCATGTCCGACACCACGAAAAAAGAGAAGAGCCCCTTGAACAGGATGATAGCCAGCATGACGGCCAGCCATTTCCAGGTTCGCCATATGGATTCAGTATGTTCGATATGTGCCATGGCTATATTTTCACTCCCAACATCCCGTGCATCAGGATGTAAAAAAAACCCCAAATAAAGACGCCGGCTATGATCATGGTCATCACCAGGGGATAGGGTGCATTGCGGTCCTGAATACCTTCTCGGAAGCGCCCTACGATCTCGGTCATACGCCGCTGCGCATTTTCGGTACGGAAATGAGCAAAGGAGAGGGCCACACCGAAAACCAGCATAAAAAGCAGGCCGACGAAGATGTATCCCATCACGTGCTGAAAGTTGAGAAGGGCAAATAGTCTCATGCTTCCCTCCAGTCGTTTTCGGTTAACAGGACCTGACCGTCGGCCCAATTCGATTTTGGGCTAAAACGGCAACCCGCCCGCCCCGAACAGTTACTTGCTGAAATAGAGTGCATACAGCAACATTGCCGCACTGGCGGCCAACCCGGCAGCCGCCAGGAAGAAGAGGCCGTACACTTCAACCCGATGGGCTCGGGAGGCCTTTACCGAAGTTGCACCATCATCGTCCCGCAGCGGCAGAAAGCGGGCACGCTGCTGATCCTGGAACTGCCCGCTCTTCAACGCCCAGAAAAATAGAACCAGGCTCACAACCAGGCCGATGCTGATGTATGCTATGAAATAAGGAAAATACATGATTCTTAGCTGTCAAATCTCCAATATTTATTCGAATCGAATTTTAAGGCTCATAAGAAGCGTCTATCCCCTTGGGCTCCGCATTGGCGTCGCTCTGATTGATAAAATAGACCGCCACGTAGTTGCCCACATCCCATATTTTCTCCGACTCGAGATCCTTTTTGAAGTACGGCATGGCGGTACCGGTGATGCCGTTCATGATCTGGTAATAGAGAATTCCACCGCTCACCTCGCGATTCTTCAGGATCGTGAAGTTGAGCGGTGGTGGATAGATCCACGGTTGCGCCGGCCCCATACCGTCGCCCACCGGCCCGTGGCACCCCAGGCAAAAATCCTGATAGATCTTCTGTCCCCGGGCCAAACCCGCTTCTGTCGTAGGATAGGGGTTGGGGATATCGCGCCAGCCCTGGGGGATATTTTCGCTGAGCCACCTCACGTTGGCATCCGGCCCCGCTTCATAAGCAGCCACGGCTTTGGCCTTCCAGTAATTCTGGCGGACCATGCGCTTGTCCGCATCCTTGAACCCCAGGCTCTGTACATAGCGGATAAGCTCCTCCGTCTTTGGCTCGCCCAGAAAGGCGAAGGCGGGCATCAGCGAAAGGGGTCGGGTATAACGCGGATTGGCGAAGTGGGCCCAGTGCCAGTCGTCGGGATGCTCACCGCCGGCCTGGGAGAGATCTGGGCCGGTGCGCTGGGAACCGAGCAAGATCGGATAGTCGGCCACATAGTCGCCGGCCTGGGCGATGCGTTCGGCCCCAAATCCCCAGTCGATGGTGCGGATCGATTGGCTGTGGCAGTAGACGCATCCATTGGCGATGTAGAGCTTTCGCCCGGCAGCCTCCGGATCGCTGCGCTGCCGGAAGATCTCCGAAGGCGTTGTTTTGCTGGTGTGCGCATAGGGCAGCAATATCACGACGAAAACGATGGTTGCCAGTATAAGCAGACTGCCGACGACAACGGCGAGTGGGGTCATCTTCATGACTGCCCTCCCCTCCCGGCCAGCAGCGACCGTACGATGTTATAAAATCCCAGCACGGCCGAACCGAAGATCAGCAAGCCCAAGCCGGCCCGCGTGGCATAGTAGACATGTATCTCGGGCAGCACCCGATAGACCGTTTCACCGTTAAGCCAGGCATTGCCCTGGATCAACCCGGCGATGGTCAACACGATGGTAAAACCCACCACACCGATCAACACCAGCCAGTATTGAAAATCGGCCAGAAAGCGGCTGAAGAGCGGTTTGCCGGTCAACTTGGGAATGGTGTAGTAGAGGCCGCCCAGGGCGATCATGCCGGCAAACCCCAACACACCGATATGGGCATGGGCCACCACCCAGTTGTTGAAGTGGGTCACCCGCTGCACATCAGGCAGTGCCATGAACGACCCTTGTATGCTGACGAAAAAGTACATGATGGTCCCGGTGAAGACAAACTTCGCACCGATGTCGGCATGAATCTCCCCCAGCTTGCCTTTGGCCGTGTACCAGATATTGATGAGGAAAGCCATTACCGGTATCACCATGGCGATACTGTCTACGATAGCCACCACCTTGAGCCAGGTAGGGACCGGCACCTGCAGCAGATGGTGAGTGCCGATATGAGTATAGACCACGATCAGCGACCAGAAACCGAGCAGCGACAAGGTGTGGCTGTAAAGCGGGTTGCGCGTCGCACGGGGGATAACGTAGTAGGCCACCCCGGCCGACAGCGGCGTCAGCAGCAATCCGAATACGTTATGACCATAAAACCACAGTAGAATGGCATCCGGAATACCCACCAGGGCCCCGCTATCGGGCCGCCAGATCACGTTGCCCAAGGCGTAAGTGCTGGCCGTCAGAATGCATCCGGCCAGGACGTACCAGACCGAGACATACAGGATGGACTCCTTGCGGTGCTTGACCGTCATAATGAAGTTGTAGAAAACCAGCAAAAAAGCAGCCACAAACACCACATCGATGATCCAGATCAGTTCGGCGTACTCCCGTCCCTGGGTAAAACCCATCGCCAGGGTCGCCACCAGGGCGATCAGCGCACCGTTCCAGGCCGTCACCGTAAAGAGGCCCAGGCGTTCGCTGTAGAGTCGAGTGCCCAAAAGACGCGGGATGTAGTAGAAGGCCGCGCCCAAGAGACCCGGCGTGACAAACCCGAACAGCACCAGGTTGACATGGGTGGGGCGCACCCGGCCAAAGACAATGCCGCCCATATTCTCCGTTATATCAGGCGCCATCAGTTCAGTTGCCCCCAACAACCCATAGAAGGTCGCCACCATCATCCAGAAACCGGAGGTCAGGCAGAAGGCCTTCGCCGTATGGTAATTCAATGGGGATTTATCTTCCAATCGAGCATATCTCCTGTCCCCCGTTTCCCGGGAGAGTTTAACGTATGAAAGTGTAAAGTTTAAAGTGTTGAAATTCCGTCATTTTAGATGATGGCGGCTTCATCTGCATCTAAATAGATAAGAACCTCGACTTTCCGACTTTCATACTTTTTTACTTTCCATCTTATCATCTGTTTCTATCCCTATTTTCACCGGTAAATCACACTTTTCCAAAATACAGGACGACAAAGGATTAGCTGTGACACGCCAACCAGCAATCCAGATTCACCTTCTTTGCCCGATGACACTCAATGCAAAACCCCATCTTGAAACGTAGCCCTTTGAGACGGTCCATCTGTTGTACCTCTCCATGACACTCCTCGCAGGCGATCTCCTTTCTAATATGGCGCTTATGGTTGAACAGGACATGCTCGGGCAGATAAAAAACCTTCACCCAGGGAGTGGGCGTGTCGGTATTATAGTAATGGTGCTCTTTCTGAATCTCGGGGTGATTGGCAATGATATAGTTGTGACAAAAGAGGCATTTTTCCACCGGCGGCAAACCTGGATGAAGGGAGCGCTCCACATAAGGATGGCAGAATCGGCAGTCGATCGCTTTGTGCCCGGCGTGCAATCGATGGCTGAAAGGTATCGGCTGTGCGGCACCGACCCGCGTGGCGGGGGACGCATAGAAGAAGAATAGAAAGCCCAATACGAGCAAAACAGATGCAGCCACCCAGAAGAGCGGCCCCCGATTCGCCCAGATCAACTGCACACTCTCGCCAAAGGCCGTGAAAAACCGCATGGGGTGTCCCTTTGTGCCGATCAGTATGGCGACCGTCAGCAAGGTGAGCAGGGAAAAGGAGGTGATCAAGATCTCCATCAGCGATGATCCTCCAGCCGGTTTTGCAGCGCCATCGGGAACTGCCTCAAATAGAAAAGCACGGCCGCCATCAGAAGCCCCAGAAACCCAATCGCCACCGCCGGATCGATCCAGCTCAGCGGCAGGGTTTCGACATGGTGATGAAATACCGGCCCGAGCAGTAGAAAATGCTCCAGCCACATTCCCACGATCACCACGCTGCAGATTACGATCATGGCCGCCGGTATGGTTTTAATGCGTTTGTTAATCAGGATCAGAAAGGGTCCGATAAAGCAGATCGCCAGGACAGTCCAGGCCAGCACGTTCCAGGGTGCCGTCATGGTCCGCTCGATGACGTAGGCGGTCTCCTCGGATATGTTGCCGTACCAGATTACGACAAATTGGGCATAGAAAAAGTCGGCCCATACCAAACCGAATGCAAAAAAGAGTTTGCCGATATCGTGAAACTGGGAGGATTCGAGGGTAAAGGCACTGCGGCGACTCATATGCAGCACCGCGGCGGTGATGATCAGGGCGCCGAAGCCCACATAGATGGCCTTGACAAAAGAGTAGGCGCCGAACAGGGTCGAATACCAGTGCGGGTCCATGCTCATCACCAGATCGTATCCGAGCAGTGAGAGCACCACGGCGAAAACAAACATATAAAGCATGGCCAATACCGTGGCGCGCCGCTGGTAGCGTTCACGTTCCGGCGGATGGCCCCGCCACCGCCGGCCAAGCCACTGTGACAGTGGGCCACCGCTGCTTTGACCGCCCCGTTTCAGCCACAAGGCATGGTACAGATAGGCAATTCCCAGACCATAGAGCAGTAAAAGACCGACCATATTCCGTGAAAAGAGAAAGGGCATATTGAGCCACGCCTCTTTGCCGTGCAGGTCGTGCCCTATCCACGGGAAGAGATGCTTCTGCCCAATGAAAAGAACAAAAAACAGGATAAGAGAGACCGGAAAAAAGGAGGTAAATGCTTCGGCCAAGCTGGCCAGAGGCCCGCTCCAGCGTGCCCGCACCACATGCATGAGCGTGGAGAAAAGCACGGCGCCATGGGCGATGGCGGAAAAAAGCAAAAAGCTCACCAGGTAGGACTGCCAGGCCCGGGCAGCGTTCTCACCCACCGCCTGGGAGACGAATGCGACCAGACCTGCCGCCGTCAGCAGGCTGCAGAGCGCAACTGGCAGTGCTGATCGGCTGGGAGAAGAAGAGGGCAAGTTGGTATTCATGTCGTCCGCCCTCCTCGAGCCGTTTTTCCCGTTGGCTCTTTTAAATCGTCATCAGTCTTGATCTCCGCCCCTTTGGCCTCGAAAAAGTGGCGCAACCCGCTCTTCTCACCAGTGCTGCAACTGGCCAGGATCCCGAATTTGTGGCCGGTAAAGCGGGGGTCATACAAATCGGCAGTCTCAAAACGCGGAAGTCTGGCCTGGGAGATCAACCCCAGCACATTGCCTATGACGGCAAATAGAATCGTGAACTCGAACCCCACGATCACAAAGGGAACCAACGCCACTATGGGCTTGCCGCCGACGATCAAACTCCAGCGGGTCGCCGTAAAAGCGGCAAAAAGAAAGCCGGTAAAAAAGCCGGTAATGCCGCCGGCCAGGGTGAACCAGCCCAACTTGCTTTTGGGCAGTTTAAGCGCGTCGGCTATCGTGTGGCTGGGGATGGGGCTGTGCACCCGCTCCAGCGTAAAGGCGGTATTGCGAAGCCCCCGTATGGCCGAAGCGGTCTGCTCTTCGGTGCTGAAGATCCCCATAATGGATGCACGATCAGTCGGCATGGGCACCTCCTTCATGCAGTGTCTCTTTCATCTCGGTCATGGAGACCGAGGGCAGATGTTTCACGAAGAGAACAAAGAGGAAGAAAAAGAGACAAAAACTGCCGATCATGATGCCGAACTCCACCAGCGTGGGCCGGTACAACCCCCAGGCGTAAGGCAAGAAATCATGGGCCACGGAGCCGATGATGATAACGAATCGCTCGTACCACATACCGATATTGACAAAGATGGAGATCACGAAGAGCCACTTGATATGGGTGCGCACCCGCTTGACAAGAAAGAGCAGCGGAATGACCGTATTGCAGATCACCATGATCCAGTACTCCACGGAATAGTCGCCGAACATGCGCCAGCGAAAGGTCTCCATCTCCACGATGTTGTGGCTGTACCAGGCGATAAAAACCTCTGTTCCGTATGCGAAGCCGACGATCAAACCAGTGAAAACGATTGTCTTGGCTACGCTCTCCAACACTTTAACGGTGATGATCTTTTCGTAGTGAAACAGCTTGCGCAGTGGAATCATCAATGTCAGAACCATGGCGAGGCCCGAGTGGATGGCGCCAGCTACGAAGTAAGGGGCGAAGATGGTGGTGTGCCAGCCGGGCACGACACCCAAGGCAAAATCCCACGACACCACGCTGTGAACCGATATGACCAGCGGGGTGGCCAGGGCCGCGAAGAAGAGATAGCCGCGGGCGTAGTGCCGCCACTGTTCGTACTCGCCGGTCCAACCGAGGGAGATGATGGTAAAAATCTTACGGCGCACCCCCGTGGCGCGGTCCCGGATGGCCGCCAGGTCGGGCAGCATGCCCGTGAACCAGAAGAGCGAGCTGACCGTCAGGTAGGTACTGATGGCCACCACGTCAAACATGAGCGGGGATTGAAAATTGGGCCATAGGGTGCGCTGGTTGGGAAAGGGCAGCATGTAGAAGACCATCCAGACCCGTCCGAGATGGATAAATGGATAGAGGCCGGCCGTGCAGACGGCAAAGACCGTCATGGTTTCAGCCGCCCGGGCGATGGGATTTCGCCATCCAGCTCTGAACAGATGTAAAATCGCCGAGATCAGGGTGCCGGAGTGGGCGATACCGACCCAGAAGACAAAGTTGATCAGGTAGGTACCCCAATGGACCGGATTGTTCTGGCCGGCCACACCAATGCCGGTGAAAATCTGATAGAGCCAGCAGGCCGCCCCCATGAGCACGCCGCAAAAGAGCAGCGCCACAATCACCCAGTAGCTTCGCCCCGGGGGTGCCAGGGTATCGATGACGGTGTCGTCGATGGACTGATAGGTGAGTGCCGAATCGTTCATTGAATGCGTTTCTCTATGCTTCTAAAGTAGAAAATTAAAGTAAATGTGCTCTGCTGTTTCCACAGACGTTCAGTCGAAACACCTGCCGCCTAAACCTCCTGAACCACTTTCTTCAAATAGATCACCGCCGGTTTGGTATTCAAATAGCCCATCACCTGGTATGCGCGCGGATCTTCTATCTTTTTGCGCACCGCGCTGTTCGGATCCATCAAATTCCCGAAGACCAGAGCATCGGTCGGGCAGGTCTGCACGCAGGCCGGCATCACCTCTCCGTCGCGGATGTCGCGCTTTTCGTTCTTGGCCTGGTTGTGGGCCTCTTTGATGCGCTGGATACAGAACGAGCACTTCTCCATCACGCCTTTGCTGCGGACGGTGACGTCGGGATTGAGCTGCAGGTTGAGCGGTACCGGCCATTGCCAGTCGAACCAGTTGAATCGCCGGACTTTATACGGACAGTTCTGGGCACAGAAGCGCGTACCGATGCAGCGGTTGTATATCTGGTTGTTGAGCCCCTCTTTCGAGTGGTGGGGGGCATAGACCGGGCAGACCGATTCGCACGGTGCATTGTCGCAGTGCTGGCACATCATGGGCAGAAAAATCAGACGCGTCGGGTCTTGGTGATCCTGGTAGCGCTCGATACGTATCCAGGCCATCTCGCGCCCCTCGATAATCCGCTGTTCGCCGACCATGCCCAGGTTGTTCTCCGCATAACAGCCGGCCACGCAGGCGCTGCAACCGATGCAGCGATCCAAATCCACGGTCATCCCCCAGCGGTACCCTTCGTGGTCGTGCGCCGGGTAGATGTCGCGCGAATGGTCGTAGCCTTCGGGCAACGGGAGCGTGAAGGGGAAATCGTTCATGGTCAACCCCTGCCCCAACTGTTCGGGACGAGATGCCGCTTTCAAAGGGACACTCAAGGCAATCTTGCGATCGTACTGGCTGCTGCTCCCCGACAGGATGGCCAGGGCGGCCCGTCCACCCCTGACGTCCATTCGTTTTATAACGGCAGCGTAATCCGGCGCCCCGGTGGCAGGGTCCGTCCCCGCTCCTAACAAGGCGACCGGATTGGCGCCCTGGTTTCGGGCGTAGCGGCCCATATGGGTATGCCCCTGGCCTGCCGGAACCGCCACGACAGAGGGGTGTATGCCGGCGTGGCCGACGGCCTGCACGGCGATCTCCCCATGGGCAGTGGCAATTTGAATCGATTGACCGTCGGACCATCCCCTTTCGGCCATGGCCTCTGGATGCACCATGGCCAGCGTCTGCCACGCCACCTGGGAGAGGGGATCGGGGATTTCGGGAAGCCACGGCCGATCGGCATTCCGGCCATCGTAGAACCGCAGCGAGGGCACCACCTGAACGACGTCCCCCTTGCGTGTCTCCGTTGTATTCAGATCCAGGAGCTCGGCCAGCGTGCGCACCGGAGCCGCATCGAGACGCGGTGCGGGTTTGGATACGGGCTGATCGGCCACGTAATGGCCACCGCTCTGAATCAGTTTCAGCCACTCGCCTTCATCGGCAATGGTGTGCCCGCGAACGAGCCGCTGGGTCAGATATTGGCGATAATCGCCGGAAGGACGTCTGTCGGCAGGCAGCAGGTCGAGAAAAATGTCTCCGATATTGGGTGCCGCTGAAATCTTGCCCAAAGTGGGCTGCATCGTGGCAACCATGGCCTGTTTGCTCTCGTAGGCATCCCAACTCTCCAATGGATGCTGTTGCGGCACAATCAGGTCGGCGGCTGCGGCCGTCTCATCCATAATGTTGGTGAACGCCACAACGAAACAGCGCTCGTCGGAGAGCGCCGTATTCACACCGGTGTCGACCGGCAGACTGTAGAGGGGGTTGACCCTGTTCAGCAGCAGCAGCTCCACCGGACGGTCAGCCAACTGCTTCCAGAAGGTGTTGATCTCTGCACGCGTATTGGCAATCTCAACCCGGTGGCGCTGGTCGAAATCGTAGCGTTCAAAGGTCGGATCGAGGATGGTGTTGAGCAGCACCGAAGCCAGGTCCGCAGCTACCGAAGCGGCACCGTAAGCGGTGGTAGCTGTCGGCAGCACCAGCGGCCTGCGTGCTGCCAGGAGTCGCCGGGCCAATCCCCGCACGGTCTCAATCGGCACCCCCGGTTCGCCCGCAGGATTGTCAGAGCGGTACCTGGCGCTCACCTCCATCAGGGCCGTACGAAAGGTGATGGGAAGATTGCGACCCAATCCCCCGTCGAGAAGCTCTGCGATCAGTGCCATGGCGACGGAGGCTTCAGCACCGGGGCGGCACACGATCCACTGGTCGGCATTGGCAGCCGTCAGGGATTGGTATGCACTGACGTGTGTGTAAAAGCCCTTGTGCCCGTTGTCCCAGGCATGCATGGCTTTGAACTTGCGGCTGTACTCCACCGGTGAAAGCCAGTTCTCAAGAAAATCGGCCCCCAACCCGACGATCATATCCGCCTGGTCGAGATGATAGCCGGGCAGCATGTCCCTACCGAAGAGCTGATGGTGGGCGAACTTGAGCGACTCATAGGCAAAGGGCTCAAATATCAAGGGCCCCTGGGAACCATGGCCCTTCAGCACCGATTGAAAAAGTTCGAGCAGATGCTGCCCCACCACCTCCGTAAGCATGGCGACACGATCGGGACCCTTGGCCGATGCCTGAAGGGATTTTTTTTGGATCAGTGTCAGTGCCTGGCCAAAAGAGATCTTCTTCCATCCCTCCCCCTCCTTAAGCATCGGGGTGTGAATGCGATCCGGATGGTAGAGCGCCTGCAGGGCCGCGTGGCCGCGGGCGCACAGCTTGCCTCGGTTGATCGGATGCAGGGGGTTGCCCTCCAGCTTGACCACGCGCCCTTCACGGTTCTTGGCCAGGAGACCGCAGCCGGCCGGGCATTCCCGGCATGTGGAGGCATACCAGGTGGCTTCGCCGGTCACCATATCTTCCGGTGCCCGTACCAGAGTGAATAGATTTCTTTCAGGATGGGAGTTGCAACCGGCGGCAAAAGCCACGCTGCCCATTCCGGTCATTTTAAGAAAGGTTCTTCGATCCATGCACCGCGCCTGTCGGTCTTGCCGCACATCGGCGGCTGTGGTTGTTCGCTCCAGCCGCCCGGCCCTAGCATACAGCACGATCCCTCGTATGCGTCGTTTTCCCAGTGCGGCAGTGAGAGCGGTATTTATTACGGTGAACGTTTCGGAAGCAATCTGGAACTGAACTTCTCAAAGTGGTAACAGAAGCAGGACCGGATTGTCAATCGGTTATAGGTTCAAGCCTGCCTGACGCATCAATGGCATGAGGTGGTCAAGGCTCTCCCGGCCAGCCTCCTCAGGGCGATCCACATAGGGGTAGAGCTCCAGACTGATATCGCGAGAGTAGCCGAGCGAGCGCATCGCGCCAAACACAGCCGGAAAATCGATAGCCCCCAACCCGGCGATCAGATGATTGTGCTCGCGGTTTGCAGCGATATCCTCGATGTGCATGTGGCCTACCCACTCGAACAGCTCTTCGAAGGCGCCGGCCGGATCCTCACCCGCACAGAAGAAGTGGCCGATGTCGAAATTGATGCCCACCGCATCGCAGCGGATCTCCCGAACGAACGGTTTGATCTCCGAAACGCGCTCCATGAGCAGGTCCGGCTCGGGCTCGATGAGCAGTTGTACGCCCAACGCTTCGGCCCTGGGGATTACCCGGTCCAATCCGTTGTGAAACAGAGAGAGCGCCTCCTTGCGGGTCATGCCTTTTTCCAAAGGGCCGCCCGGTGGGACAGAGATATTGGCACATCCGACGGCCACTGCAATTTCGAGGCAGGCCAAGGTGTGGTCCACCCGGATCTGGCGACGCTCGGCCTCGGGTTCGATCCACGATGGCAGATAGGTGTCTCCCACGGCAAAGAGGGTGAAACTGTTCAGGTTGGTCGGCTTCAACTGGTTGGCATCCAAGCGACGCTTGACCGCATCCAACTCGTCGGCACCATACTCCGGCGGGTAGAGATGGGGCTGGTCGCACATGATCTCCACCCCCTTGAAACCAAGTTCGGCGATTTTGTCCAAAGCGTCCAGAAGCGAGAATTTCACAAAGGCGTTGGTGCTGTAACCGAAGACCATTTTCTTATCTTATCCTTTCCAGTTGAATTGGCGTTGCCGACAGATATGCCTCCTGCGGTTGTTTCAATCCCGAGAGCCCACCACCCGCTCGGCAATCCTCTTTTCCAGACGATCCAAGGCCGTCAGCTGATCCTGGAACGTTAAAGGCGGCTGATGGCCCACCGCCTTTTTGAAATAGAAGCCCAGTTCAGGACAGGGGCCACCAAGGTCGGCGATTTTCAGCGCCGCTGCCCAACGGGCAAGATCGATGACCATGGGGGCGGCCAGAATGCTGTCCCGCCCCTGCCAATTGAGACGCAGGCTCATCGGCAGCCCGAAAATACCCTTGAAATCAATAACATCCCAAGCCTCTTTGGCATCGCCGCGCGGTGGGTAGTAATCGATGTGAACCTTATGACTCGTTTCTCCGTAAGATGCACCGACACCATACCCGAGAACCTCATCGAGCAGGTTGGTTTTATTCTGCAGCTTGCCGCAGGCCCGATCCGGGTCCATCAAATTCTTGCCATCCGCATTACCCAGGATATTCAGACTGTACCATCCGTCCACATGCAACGACCGCGCCTTGAGGGCCGAAGCCAACACCACCTTCAAGTAGGTCTGTCCGGTTTTACCGTCCCGTCCCGCCAAGGGCACGTTGCGTGATTCAGCCTCCCGGCAGATCAGTGGCAACTCAATGGTGTTGGGCGAAAAATTGACAATGGGAATGCCTTCCTGCAGCGCCGCCAGAGCATAACTCAAATCGGGAGCCGCAGACGACTCCAGCCGGGTCAGATCTTCCAGAGACTCCAGCCGATGGGCTTGACCGAAGTCGCATGCGGCCGGTAACAGATTGACCATCACAGGCTGCACCCCGGAGTGGCGGCCCAGGAGCGTTTGCATATCGTGGCGTATGGCGTCCACCTGGGCTGCCAGGGTGGCGTCCTGGCTTGGCGCCGGTCTCAGCTCGATATTGGCCAACGCCTCTGCGTGGGGCTGCCATTGGGATTCCGGGATCACCCCATGGCGGCGGATGGCCTGGACCAGCGGGACCGGATCGCTGTCCCAGCCCACCATATGCATCGTTTCAGGTACGCCGAAACCGCTGAACCGACCCGTGGTGGTCAGCCCGGTCAAGACGTTGTCGGGGTTTCGTAGCAACTCGGCAAGTGCCAGTGCCACCGTTGTACCGATGGCGCCTTTGGCGCCCGCCACCATCAGCAGCAATTCAGCATCTGGGGTCTCGTCTGGTCTGGTCATCTTTTACGCTTCCATCTCAACGGGTCAGGTTATCCAACTTTCAGCACCGCAGGAGCGGCTCCTTCCCGATTGCAGGCATCGGGACGAGAACCGCTCTCTCGGTCTACTGCACTTTTGATGCGACGACTACTCCGCGCCACCGATGACGAAACCCTTGGTGGTGCCTCCGGTGGATGACGGTGTCCCGGCGATGCGCGCCAGGTAGGCGGCACCAAGTTTTTCAATGTGATCGCCAATGTTGTCAAAGTAGTTGTAATGCTCCTGCTCTTCATCGATGATGCTCTCGAAGAGTTTCATGCTGACGCTGTCGCCGTTCTCCCGGCAGACCAACAAAAACTCATTGTAAACGTCGATGGTATAATCTTCCAGGTTGGCATCAAACGGGAAGACGTCTTCGACCGCCTGCCCCTTTTTGGGCTTGGCGTCCGGTTCTGTTACCGGCTCGCCGCCCATCTCCTTTATGCGCTCGGCAAACATCTCGGCATGGCGCATCTCGTCGATGGCGATGAGCTTGATGTTGGCTGCCAGCTCGCCATAGTCCATATCATCGAGATTGTAGTGTTGGTTCATGTACTGACTGATGGCTTGCAGCTCCATGGCCCTGGCTTTGTTCAACACTTCGATGACCTTGCCTTTTCTTGTTTTTTTTGCAGCTTTCGGCATGACAGACCTCCTCCTTATTGATTGAGGGACAACAAACTTGACGCTGCGACCAATACGATAGCGTCAATCTTTTCCTTGACAAAACCAGGCGAGGTAACGGTTGACGGCACCTCATCTGTTCGTGTTCGGTTCTCCGTCCGGATTAAATCTGAGTTCATTCACATCGATGTTTTTGGCCGCTGCCTCGATCTCTTCCAACGAAATTTCGGGTAGCGTGATGCGGTCGGGCCTCAGGCTTTTGGCTCCCCGCAAATAGACGTGGATGATCTCTTTACTGCTCTTGTGGGTGTTCCAGTGAACCAGCACGCGTATGCAGCGGGAGAGGCCGTTGGGCACCTGCATTTCATGGCCGCACAGCAAAGCAGCATCATACCAGCCGAGTTGGCGGGCCGCCAGGGCCGGATAGGTGGCCGTCAAATCAGTCGTTGTCGTAAAATAGACACTGGCGATATCCTCCGGATCGATCTGGTTGGCACGAATCATGATGAACAACATCTCACGCGTCGCTTCAAGAATGGACTCACTGCTATTTTCAGTCACCGTGGTGGCACCGCGGATACCACGGCAACGAACGGCCTGCCCATTGGCTGAATCGCCCTCGTTCTTACCGGACATGGAACATCTCTCCGTTTCAACGTCTTTTTTAAAGATGAAGCGCGTGCCGCTGCCCATCTATCTCTAATGTGGTCTTCGAGTAGGTCAGCTTATTGATGATCTTGCCCTCTTGAAAATGCATCACATCCACACCCCTGCGCTTCTCCGGCTTACCCTCAAACCCCTTCTCGCGACATGGCCATTCGAGCAGCCATCTGTAGAGCACTTTCTGTTCCGCTTCGTCGATAAAAAGCTCCTCGTCGATAAAACGGAAACCGCCATCGGCAAACCACTGCTGCCACGCCTTGCGCAGCGACGCCTTGCCATTCGCCCTGCCACCGGTCCAGTTGTCGAACACAACATCGTCGTGCATCAGCGCCAGAACACCTTCCAGGTCGTAGCGCCCCCAAGCCTGGTTCCACGTTTCGATGGCGCTGCGGATCTCTTCTCTCTTTAGCGTCATGACCGGCTCCTTTCGCGTTCGGGTTTCAACATGGTGTATAAATGCCGTTGCATCCTCGGGCGTGGTGATCACCCACACCGGCAACTGCTCGAAGGGCGACAGATCTGCACAGGCGGTGGGGCACCCTTGCACGGCCAGGATGAGATCGACCCCTTCACTCTCCGGCCTCACAAAGACAGCATTGGCGCCGAGTCGTTCCTGAAGCTGACGCACCAGATCGACCCGGTCGTAATCGGGTTTGCATCCACCGCAGTATTTCAACCCGACAACCAGAGGGCCGGGATCACTCATCTTCGATGCCGGACAGCTTCTTGGCGGCCCTCTTCTTCTCAGCCAGATTGGCCAGTCTTGAAATCATAATGCGCTGGGCCTGGGGCGAACCGGCGCCGTGCATGGACTCGGTGAGGTACCCCACCGCTGCTGTCCCCAAGGTCAGGTTTTCAATCAAGCGCAGAATCCGCATGCGGTTCATGGTGGGCACATCGCAGTCGCCCGCATAGTACTTCTCCAGCCATTTGCCGGTCGTGGGAGACTTGAAATCATCTTCGGCCGGCATGGTGACCATGAGACCGCCGGCAAGGTCCTGGGCCAGACGGGCGATCTCATAGGGGAAACGCGTCACGTTCTGCTTGTGCACATTGGCCAGGAGTTTATCGACCACATAGGTGCCGCTCGGCTCCTTGTGGCCTTCGCTGGCGCACGAGATGCAACCGCAGTAAAGGGTCTCGTTGAGGTGATTCATCTCGATGATTTTGTCTTTGACATGGGAGGCCCGCTCGGCGCCGTTATACTCGGCAGCCGTCTGGGCGGCGCCGATAAGCACATCGCCGACCCCCACTTTGCAGGCATAACTTTGGCGGTGATAGGAGGCGAAGTTCTCCACCAGGCTGCCGGCGAACTCATACTCCTTGTACATGAAGATACGATCCCAGGGCACGAAAACATCCTCGAAGACCACCAGGGCCTCGTGCCCCCCGAAAACCGGGTTGCCGCGATCCAACAGGCCGGCTTCGAGTTTGCGGGTGTCGCACGACTGGCGCCCCATAATATAGATGATGCCCTTGGCGTCGCTGGGCAGCGCAAACGAGACCGCATAGTCCTTGTCCTCTTCGCGCATGGCGATGGTGGGCATGACGATGATCTCATGGGAGTTGACCGCGCCGGTTTGGTGGGCCTTGGCGCCGCGTACCACTATGCCGTCCTCGCGCTCCTCTACAACGTGGAGAAAAAGGTCGGGATCGGCCTGTTTATGGGGCGGCAGGCTGCGGTTACCTTTGGGGTCGGTCATGGCGCCGTCACAGGTCAGGTCGTTCTCCTGCACGAAGGTGAGGTAGTCGATGAACCGTTTGTAGTATTGGGTGCCGTGGGCCTTGTCGATGTCGAACGTCACAATGGAGAGTGCATTGAGCGCATCCATGCCCACGCAGCGCTGGAAGCAGCACCCCGTGGATCGGCCCAGCAGGCGCCCCATCTTGCTCTTCTTGACCAGGTCTTCGACATTCTGATGAATATGGGTAAAACGATTGATGCGTTTGCCGGAAAGATGGGATGTCGCGGTCATGATGTCTTCATGCTCGGGCTGAAGGGCCAACTCGTATGTCTTGGCCACCGCATTCATGGAGGGGCGAATGATTGGATCGTCCACCACATTTTCAACCCGCTTGCCGAACTGGTAAACCTCAAGGTTCAAACGGCGCAAGCTCTCTTCATATTCCTGGGGGGTCATCATGGCCAGATATCGCCTTTCTATAATTATATCAATACATTATTAAATTTCTCCCGGTAAAGATTACACTATAGGGGGAAATGCTTCGGTGTGTCAAGGAAAGTGGGAACGGCCAGGAACCCAACGAGGGGCAACCACAGGAGCTGCCCCCATATCCCCTAAGTTAATGGCATTGATTTTTAACTCCCGGCAAAGCGGGGATACGACGTCTTCTGCAGTTGCTATTTCTTGCGCCGGGCAGCAGCCAGCTGGGCCTGCAGGGCATCGATGCGCTCGTGATTGTCCTCCGAACCGATATAGCTCCTGAAGAGCCACTCCTGCAGCCGCATGGCGCCGTCCAGGTCCTGATCGAGGATCATGTTGCCCAACTGCTTGGTCTCCTTGAGGCAGCCCCTGTCGTAAGCGGCCATCTCGACGGCGATGCGGTTGACCGAGGTGAGCAGCTCACCCTCTGGAAACACCTTGCTGACGTAGCCCATGCGTTCGGCCTCGTGGGCATCGTAGATGCGCCCGGTCAGGGCGACCTCCTTGGCTCTTCCCAGTCCGATAATGCGCCAGAGCGGGTCCATGATGGGCGTCAGGGAGAGCACGATCTCCCGCTGCCCGAACTTGGCCCTTTCCGAAGCGTAGCGGATATCGCACATCATGGTCAGGTCGAAGCCACCAGCAATGGCCGCGCCGCCCACGGCACAGATCACCGGCTGGCTACAGAAGAGAATCGCACGATAGGCGCGGTGAAAAAGGGCCGTGTAAGCCTCGTTGGACACTTTCTCCAGCTTGCGAATCTCGTTGAGATCGAAGCCGGCCGAAAAGTATCGTTCGCCGCCGGTGAGAACAATCACGTGAACGTCGTCCCTGGCACTCAACTCGTTGAACAACGCTTCAACCTCGACCAGCACTTCCGGGGAGAGGCTGTTGCCCTTATCCGGCCGGTGGATCGTCACCGTCGCCACCCTGGACGCTACCGAGAGTTGCAGATGTTGGATTTCCATGAATCGTCTCCTTTTGTTAGAACCGCACCCGGCGGTCGATCAATATCGTTTCCAGAGTCAACACCCCCGATTCGCCAAACGCAGACCGCCCGATCCGGTCGGAATCTCCGGTGGATCGGGCGGCGCAAAGCGATGGTCTTGACAGCGCAGGCTGCAGCTTCTTACTTCTTGGTGTAGTCGTACCAGCCCTTGCCGGTCTTTTCGCCGTAATGGCCTTGAACATACTTCGCCACCAGGCTCGGCGTGGGCAGCTGGGAACGATCACCGGTGGCCTTGAAGGCTTCCATGCCCATGATGTAGCTCAGGTCGAGACCGGTCAGGTCGTTCAGGCGGAACGGTCCCATGGGGTGTCCGGCGCCGTAAACACACGCCTTGTCGATATCTTCAACCGAGGCCACACCCATCTCCAGAATCCATTGGGCTTCGCGTCCGATGGCTTTGAATATCCGGTTGAGCAGAAAGCCATCGACCTCTTTTTTCAGATGGACCGGCACCTTTTCCAGCTTTTTGCACAGAGCCATGGAGACTTCGATGGTCTCATCGGAGGTATGGGGGCCTTGCACCACCTCGACCAGCTTCATCACCAGCGCCGGGTTGAAGAAGTGCAGGTTGCACACCTGGCCGGGACGCTTGGTGGCATCGGCGATTTTAGAGCTCACGATAAAGGAGCTGTTGGTGGCCAAGATGGCGTGCGGTGGGGTAAACTTGTCCAGGTCGGCAAAAATCTTGCGCTTCAGATCCAAAATTTCAAGAACCGCTTCGATCACATAGTCGGCATCCTTGCACGCCTCTTCCAGACTGGAGGTGAACGAGATGTTTTCCCGGGCCTGTTTGGCCTCATCCGCGGTCAGCTTTCCCTTGTTCACACGGCCGGGCAGGTACTTGTCCACGAAGGCCTCGGCCTTTTTCAGGATATCTTCCTTAATATCCGTACAGACCACCTTGAACCCGTGAATTGCGCAGGTCGTGGCAATTTGATGCCCCATGTTACCGGCACCGACAACAACGATTTTTTTGACATCCTCGATCTTCATTTCATCCTCCTTATGTAGTGAATAAAGTGGGAAGGAAATCGATGCACCCTATATGTGAAGCAAGGGGAACGATGATTAATTACCCGCATCCGATAAAAGTATCCGAACGAACGTTCGGTTTTATAGCACCACCTCAGCGCAAAGGTCAAGGCGAGATACGCACCCGGTGTATTGATTTTAAGCCAGTGGCAGGAAGCCGCTATCCCAATCTCACGAATTAAAAAGAACTAAACTTTTCGAGAAGTTGAGTCAATAATATAGGGGGACGGTTTCAGGAAACGGCTATTGAAAGCCAAGATGCCCGGACATGGCCCGAAAATGCACGCTGCAAGGGAAGGATCAACGGTCATACAGCGATATAGGAATGGATCATGATTTTCCAAGGCGATTTAAGCAAATACCACCCGGCAGACGCCCTGATGTTTCTGTCCCAGCTGAGTCTGAACGGCGCCCTCTCTGTGGCCAACGGCCAGCAAATGATCACCCTTTCATTCAACGCCGGCCGCCTGTTGGATGCCCACTCCGAAGCCGGGGACGAAAAAATGCTGCGGGTGCTGCGCTTCAGGCAAATGCTCGCCAGGGATCAGGAGATTCACATCAGAAAGGCCCGTTCCGAAACAGGTATGTCAGTCCGTCAGCTGCTGAACGAGCTGGCTTTCTTTCCGTTGGCCCAGATCAAAAACGCCCTTGAGATTGGCATCAGCGAAGTGCTGCTCGAACTCTTTTTGCTGGATGAGGGTCAGTTCCACTTCACCGACACCTCCGTCGAACCCGATTCGGCTGGCATCAAACTGGACACGGGCGCGGCTCTTATAAAAGTGTTGTCTCACTCCGACGAGTTGCGTAACTTCGAAAAAAACATCACGACCCTCGACCGTGGTATCGGTCTGGAGGCATCAACCGACCAGACCGCAGCCCTCTCTCATGAGGAGCGGGTGCTGGCCCATCTGGCATCCCGTGTACCCAACGTCCGGCAACTTCTCATCAAGACGCCCATATACAGCCATCGGGCCATGCAAATCACGGAGAAGCTCTTGGAGGCCGGCATCCTGTGCCTGGCGCCGATTGCCGAGAGCGACGGCACACCG
Source organism: uncultured Desulfatitalea sp. (assembly GCA_963668675.2). Classification (GTDB taxonomy): domain Bacteria; phylum Desulfobacterota; class Desulfobacteria; order Desulfobacterales; family Desulfosarcinaceae; genus Desulfatitalea. Next base: position 1,193,734 of record CAXXMB010000002.1, read on the forward strand.
GACGTCGCCTCCGCCCCATCAATCGATCCCCTGTTTGGTGCATACAAGCAGGCGTTCAAAACCCTGATCCGAACGGATGAAGTACTTAAAAGGGTTGAGGCGGTGATCGGATTCTGCAAAAACTTCTACGACGCCATCCTGATCCTGACGGCCAAGGGGCAGAAGATCATTCATTGCAAAATGATCTCTGTCGATAAAGAGAGAAGCATTCATCAGAAGACGATCAAAGGTGTTATCGGGGCCATCGAAGAGGACCCGGTGTTCCAAGCCGTACACAAAACCGGCATCGGTTTCTTCGGAAAGACCTTCCCCTCGCCACTCATTGACAGAGTGGCTCAGGCACCCCCGGACGGTGAATGTGCACTGCTTCCCATTGTCAATAAAGCCCAGCTCTCCATATTCTTCTACACTTTTTCTTCGACGCAACACGAAGGACTATCCCCCCACCACTATCTCGAGCTGCTCTCCTGGATGATATCAACCACCGACAAGGTGACCGGAACCGAAAAGGCGGCAGGCGCTGCCCCCGCCGCGGAAAGAGAGACGCCTCCCCCTCCCGGTGCGGGCGAAATTGCCGCAAAGCTGGTGGCAAAGATTGAAGAGCTGCCGCCCCTTCCCTCCATGGCCTCCAGATCACTGCAACTGCTTTCGGACCCCGAAACCCCTATGGAGACCGTCGAGAAGACCATCGCCCACGACCAAGCCCTGGTAGCCAAGATCATCAAGGTGAGCAACTCGGCCCTTTACGGAGGATATCAGAAAGCGAATTCACTCCGGCAGGCGCTCACGCGGCTGGGCGCAAAAACGACCAAAAGCCTTGTGCTGGCGGCATCCACCCACGGATACTTCTTCAAAAAACGCAAGGGTATGAAAGTGTGGGGTCCGATTCTATGGCAACATTCAGTGGAGTGCGGCTTTGCAGCCCGTCAAATTGCAGCCATATGCCACTATGAAGATCCTGAACAGGCATTCATGGGTGGCATCATGCACGACATCGGCAAACTGGCCATGTTAATGGTCGACGATGCGAAGTACATGGAGATCCAGCGGATCAAGATAACCGAAAACATCACGGACCTGGCGGCTGAAACCGAAATGCTGGGTTCGAACCACACCGAGCTGGGGCTTCTGCTCATGGAGAAGTGGCGAATGCCCGAAGCGGTCCAGGCTTGCAGCCGGTTTCACCACACCCCGCACGAGGCAGGCGACCACACTACCCTGGCGGCCATTGTGGCGTACGCCAACCACCTCAGCCACACCCTGGGCAGCCATCCCCAACCCGAAACGGACGAAACCGTTGCCCTGGCCGACAACCTGATGCGAACCATCGACCTTTCCCCCGAACACAATACCTTACTCATGAAAAAGGTGCGCACTGACTTCGATAATACTGAACTCATAGGGTAACCGATAGCGCACAAACAAAAAAAGGACCCGCGAAAGCAGGTCCTTCTTACAAAAGACAAAGCTAACAACAGGTTACTCGACCTTGGTATCCAGCGGCAGGATGCCGGCTGCGATCTTGGCCCGGGTCTCATACGTCTTCAGCGGCGATTCGTGCAGAATCATCATCTTCTGGGCTGCCATGGAACCTTCGGCATGCACGGTGGTCACCTCATGGAAAGCCGCCTCGTGGGAGGCCACATGGCGCATGGTTTCGTGAATCATGCGCAGCCGCTCTTCAGTGGTGCTGTCGGCCGACCCGCCCAGATAGTGCTCCAGGTAATCGTGAATCTCAGGGTTGTCCCAGTCCCGCTTATCCGGTGAGGTGGCCAGGAGCCCACCGCCGATGTCTTGGATCAGTTTGACGAACTCGTGATACTTGCTGGCGAAGTGGAGCTTGGCCATATTGGCGATCAGCGGGTTCGGAACAGCGATATCGCCGTACATGACCGGCTTCATGGCCGCAGCATCGGCCAATGCCCGCAAGGTCTCCACATAGGCGGCAATGTCGGCCAATTTTTCACGAATGTGACCGACCTTGAACAGGCCGTTCATCTTGGCCATGGCCACTGCGCAGCCGGCCATCACTTCGACATTGGGCACCTTGTAGCTGATGGCCGTAAAGCGATGGAAGGTTGCGAATGTGTATGCGATGGCCATGGAGTACTTCCACTCGCCGCACATGAACACCCGATCCCAGGGCACGAACACATTGTCGAAAACGATCATGGCCTCGGTCAGCTCGCGCACCGGCCGGTCCGCATGAAACTCCTTGTCCGACCATGGTCCGCGGCCATTGCGACAGATAAAGGTGATGCCTTTGGTGTTGGCCGGGATGGCAAAGCTGACTGCGTAGTCGGACTCGTTCTCGCGCATCTGACGGGTTGGCACCACCATGATCTCGTTGGCGGCCGGCGCACTGGTGATATGAATCTTGGCCCCTTTGACGATGATGCCGTCCTTGTTCTTATCCACGACATGAAGGTAGTAATCGGGATGCTTTTGATGCGCAGGCTCCTTGGAACGGTCCCCTTTGACACAAGTGATCGCCCCGCAGGTGTGCAGGTCGTTCTTGCGCAGATGCTCCAGAAAGTTCTTGGCGTTCTCTTCGTACTGCTTGTTGCCCATCTGCTTGGCCACCGCCATGGCAGCATTGAGGCAGTCGGTGCCGATATCTTTGCCGAAGGGCAATCCGCCGGTCTTGCGCATCAATGTGTGGATTGCCTTGGTGCGATTGGCCAGGTCCTCCGGTGTTTTTGGGGTCACGTAAAAGCGATTGATCGGTTCACCGGTTTCAGGATGCTTGGCGATCAGCAGATCCTTGGTCGCCTGATCGGCGGTTTGGGCCAACTCATAAGCGGCGCCAATGGTATCAACGGTAAGCCCCAGAACACGGTGCTTGGTGATGTCCTCGACCCGCTCCCCGCTGATATAGACTTTTCTTCCATCCCGCAAACTCTCCTTGTACTCTTCGACGGTCCTGATTCCCATAGTGCGCCCCTTTCTGTGATAAAGTGTGTGGTGGATTTACCATTTGGTCGCAATCGCCAATACGCCAAGCGATATGGCAGACGTCATTGGGCAACCCTGCAGAAGAGAGGAAAGGCCTCAACTGCGTGAGGATGTCCGGCAAAGCGAACAATTTTGAATATTGTACAATATTACAACATAAAATAATAGCGTAAAAGCAGGGTATGAATCACCTGCTCATGGCAGGCGCCTGTTTCACGTGACATGAACTCAATCTATGACAGGCGAGCCGCAGATCAAGTCTGCGATGGTGACATTGTCGAGTTTTTCAAAAAGGGCATCGGTGGCATCTCGCCAGGCCAGACGAACGGTACACTTTCCAGCTTTCGGACAGCTATCGGCATCGCGAATGCATCCCACCAGTTCCGACTGCCCTTCGAAGAGCCTTACAACATCTCCAAGCGTGATGGTCCCTGCATCAGTGGAGAGATAGTGACCGCCTTTGGGTCCCCGCCGGCTGGCGACCCATCCGACCCGTTTGAGCGTTCGGATCAACTGTTCGATATACTTGGGGGGAATCTTCTGTCGATCGGCGATCGCTCTGACTTGAACGGGATTTCGGTCATGCTGCTGAGCCAGCTCCAGAAGAATCCGCGAACTGTACCTGCTTCGAGTGGAGAGCTTCATGTCGAAATCATCTCCTGTAGGGTGCTGCGATCGGGATACGGACGGTTGTTCCTATGGTCGGCACTGCTCCCTTGGGGGGTATAGCGACCAACGCGCAACGCTTTGACTAGTCCGGCTTCATCCTCTATGCGTTCAGAAAAACAGGTATAGGCATTTCCGAGCGCATGAATGCCATGGGCATCCGAACCGCCGATTCCCTGCACTCCCAACTGACGCGCAGCTTCACTGGCCCGACGGTTTTCATCCGATTGAATGCTGCCGTTGAGGGTTTCCACCGCCGCGACGCCCGTCAGTTGCAATACCCTGTCCCCCAGAGGCCTGCCGACCATCCCGGCCTGGTAGGGATGGGCCGGCACTGCAGCCCCGCCCCTCCGGTTGACCCAATCCACGGCGATCTGCATGGGCAACCCCGGCAGAAGATCTCCCTTGCCCGCCCGCACACCGTAGATCAGCAGGTGTCCCTCTTCGGCACGGTACTCCAACCCTCTGAAAATAGGGTAGTTCTCCCGTCTCGAAATCTCCTCGAACGGACGGCTCAGGTCGTAGGCGTGGTGCTCTGTAATGCACACGGCATCCAGGCCCAGGTCGCGCGCCCGGCCAACCACCTCCTCTGGTCGAATGGCCGAATCGCCTCCCAAGGCCGTATGAACATGAAGATCGATCTTGAACATGCTGTATCCTGTCTGGGGTCAGAGAGGTGGCAGGTGCCGTGGTTCCTCGGAATGCAATGCATCCCATCCGCTCCCTGAATCTTTGAAACGGGTTCCATCGCATCAGCAGCGATGCGCCTGGGTGCGCTCCTTCTGTTTTTCCATCTTACGTAGTCTGTTTCTCTCAAGGGCCTCTTTGTTGCGCCGGCACGCTTCGTCCGATTCAAAAGCGACCGGCGGCACTGACTTGGGGCGATGGTTCTCATCCAGGCTCACGAAGGTCAGATAGGCCGAGGCGATATGGCGCACATCGCCACTAAGCAAATTCTCGGCCTCCACCCTGACGCCGATCTCCATGGACGAACGCCCGACATAGTTCAAACCGGCTTTCAAGGTTAACAACTCCCCGACAAAGGCCGGATTGTGGAAATCCAACCGATCTATGGACGCCGTCACCACATTGGCCCGGGCATGTCGGTAGGCCACAATTCCGGCGGTGTTGTCGATATGTTTCATGATGACGCCGCCATGCACATTGCCCGCTGGGTTGGTATCTGCCGGCATCACCAGGTATGATACGATCAGGCTGGTCTCTTTGACGTTTCTCTCATCCAAAACCACTTCCTCCATAGCGCCGGGTACGGCTTGTCGCAGCCGTGGTAGGTTATCATTCGAATCGGGTTCGTGGTCCCGGGAGATTAAGTTCCTGCATAGCATTTAGCAAGTAAAAATGTCGCTCGAACCTCAGAGATTGCCCTGAACGGGTATCCATTCGTCCCGATATGGGCCTGTGGATGCACCAGAAATGGTATCAAGCCTCATGGCCAGGCCAAATGTGCCGATATTGAATCCATGAGACCCTATCAATTCGTCATATGCAGATCTCAGGGGATGTCATGAGTGCCGCGTCAAACAGGCCGCCCACATCGATACTGATCGATATTATCATGGACATCCCCTTCTTTTCCATGCTCAGCGCCAGACAGTTGACTGTGGTGGCCAGGCGGATGAACTATTACGAAATAGAGGAGGGCGAGACCCTTTTCAGGGAGGGTGATCCGGGCGATTCGGTCTGCTTCGTAATCAAGGGCGCACTCGATATTTTCAAGGAGACCTCTACCCCGGGTCAGCAGGTCCATATCGCCACCGTCACCAAGAACAAATCCATCGGCGAAATGGCGGTCATCGACGAATATACCCGTTCGGCCACCGTAACCGCCCGCAGCGACACCGCCATCGTGGCCCTGACCAAACGGGGATTCGAGGCGATCCTGGAGGAGAATCCCAAAATCGGAGCGGCGATTCTTAAAAAGATCGCCTCCCTGGTCAGTATGAACCTGAGAAGGACCTCATCGATGCTCGCCGACTATATGCTGGCGCTGCCGATCACCTGACCTTGAATCGCCCGAGAGACGCGCATGACGAGGTCCGCCGGACGACTCTCAAGTATCGAAGGCTGGACAAGATCAGGGCCAGCCCGATGGCCGTATAGATCACCGACAAATAAGGTTTGGGAATCGGTGAGTGGCGCAATGCCATTCCCATTGAAGCCATCACAGCGACGACGAGATAGCTCTTCCAGGTCATGAATGAAAAAAGGCATCGTTTGCCTTCCATGGGCAGGATACGCGCTAAATTCTTATCGACCACCTTTAAAAATCCGAAATGATGAATCATCAGAGCGATGACGACGCCAATTCCGGCCCGGATCAGGGCGTCGTGAAGGTCAAGACGATGCAGCCACCCATACGCAAAACCCAACAGCATGGTCCCGACACAGATCCACATCAAGGCTGCCAAATATAAAAGCGCGCGCTTCCCGACTGCAGGCCTCATTTTATCGATACGGTCACCCACCACCAGCTCCCTCAAAAGCATTATTGCATCCGCCGGCCATTTTGGGACCACCATACTGCCAATTCCGGGCACATTGCAAACAGTGCAGTCGGTTTTGGAACAATGGTGGAGCGCCAATCGACCAACCATTTCATGGTCAGTGGTTGATGTAAGTCAAAGCGTCCTCACCTTTTCGGTGGTATTTTGGGATTAAGCGCTTATGGTGAAATAAGAACCAACTCAACTTTAAGGTTTCGCCAGGTTCACATACGGAGGCGCACTTTACCGACTGGGATCACAGAATCATGATTCCCGATATGGGAGACGAAGCGTTAGCGTTAGCGACCTGACGGAAGGGACAAGGAGATATTATGCTCAGAAAAATTGAGTTATTCAAAGAGAATGGTTTCAACGAAAAGGCATTGTCCAACTTTCTGGTGCACGAATCACCGCACATGAAAGTGATCAATTTTAACCTAAAAGCCGGGCAGGAACTTCCGGTGCACAGCCATGACATCGAGGGGCAGCTGTGCCTCTCGGTGCTTGAGGGCCGCGGGCAGTTCCTGGGCAAAACGGAGCAGGTCCTTCCGGCCGAAACCGGCGATGTGTTGATTTCCGACATCGCCGAACCCCACGGCGTTCGCGCCCAAACCGATATGCGCATTCTGGTCACGATAGCGCCGCCCATCTAATGAGAAAAGAGACAACGCGATGACGCTATTGGACGTGCGGCGCACCAATACCATCTTGTACTGCCGACGGTGGCAGGAAACGATTCGTTTCTACCGTGACGGATTGGAGTTGCCCGTTTCGCACGCCACCGATTGGCTGGTAGAATTCATGCTGACGGACCGGAGTTTCATCAGCCTCGCCGATGCAACACGGGCAACCATCCCAGCGGCCCGGGGTGCAGGCATAACCCTCTCATGGCTAGTGGATGATGCATACGAGATGCATCTGCGCGCAACCGCACGAGGGTGGAACCCTGGGCCGATCCAAACAAAATGGAATGCGAATGTGTTTTACTTCAACGATCCGGAGGGCCATCGAATAGAGCTTTGGTCGCCTCTCTTGGGAAAAACCTAAAAATTATCTCATGCAAGCGTTATATCGCCGTAGAGTCTCCTGGTGTTCTCCCACAACTGGGCTGCGACACGCTCCTCTTCGACCCCCTTGAGCTGCGCAATGGCTTGGACAACCAGCCCAATATTGGCCGGTTCGTTGCGCTCGGAAGGCAACGGGCCCAGCACAGGGCTGTCGGTTTCAGCGAGCAGGGAAGCGAGGGGCAGTTGTTTCACCAACTTTTGCTTCTGGCGGGAGCGGACGACTGATGGCGGAATCGAAAAGAGAAACCCTGCTGCCACCCCCGGCAAGGCGGCACTGGCTTTACCGTCAAAGGCGTGCATTTGGACCCTATTGGCACCCGATTCAAGCAGCATCGTGACGGCATGCCGACCGGCCGAACGGGAATGAACATTCAACGGCAGATCCAGCTCCTTGGACAGATCGATAAACATTTTGAAGATCCCTCGCTGCACCTCTTTCAGCGCAGCCTCCTGAACCGCCCAGAAATCCAGCCCCACTTCACCGATGGCCACCAGATTCGTATGGTGCCGACGAATAAAACCAACCATCTCGTGCGCCTGGGTCCAATCGAGATGGGTGGGATAGAGACCGGCTGCCACCTTGAGCATCGGGTGTGCCCGGGACAACGTCATGTTCTTGCGGGCGTCGGCCAAATCTTCGCCCACGGCGACCACCGCTGCGATACCTTCGCGCCGCGCCCGCTCCAGGACGGCACCCCGGTCTTGATCAAATCCAGGATCACACATATGGGCATGGACATCCACCAAACGCAATCCCATCAATGAAAGGTCTTGCGGTCTATGTTTCAAAACAGCCTCCTCTATTTCATGCCCCATTTACACAGCCCCAGAGTGGCCGCAAGCTCAGACACGCCACCTCGTATTTCCAATCCTTCCGCTTAGCGTCCGATTCTTTTACACACCGGATACATATCCAACACATGCCGATCACCGCTATGCGCGTATTGTAGAATAATTTATGTATAAACAAATAAATAGCAATATCTTCCAGGGGGCGGCATTGGCATGACCGTTGCTTTTTCCATAATGGCGTTCTGTCGATTTTTGGCAAACCCATTTCTGACGGGTCACATCCGCCGCAATTTTCCAAACAGATGAAAGAGGAGTCAGCCATGCAATCCTCCCCAAAAGCTGCAATGGGCATTTTAACGGCCGACCCCGATGCCCCGGGACTGAAGCCCTGCATTCAACAACTGGTGGCTCGCGCTGATCTCATCGGCATGCACGTCTATTGGATTCGTGAGGGGTGGGGCGGGCTGTTATCTTTCACGTCCACGTCCGCGGGTAAAGGCATCCCGCCGTTCATCTCCCTGAATTCGATAGGCGACCGAAAGCGTCATCGTTTCAGCAATGCCTGCTTGCATCAACCCCGGGCCAGCCAACGCAACAAAGCCCTCTATCCACGCACCGCTTCCTCCACCTCACAGGGAAAGACAAAGTCGAAGGTTAAAAAGGGCTTTACTGAAAGGGTCAAGGAAGTACTGGACATGCTCGGTATCGAAGTATTGGTCGCCATCGGCGGAGACGAGACACTCTCTTTAGCACTCCAAATGGACCGGGCGGGCTTTCCGGTGGTCGCCATCCCCAAACCGTGGTCGGCCGCATAACAGAATGGATAGAGGATGATATCTAATAGCAACCCGTTTAAGCATCTTCCAGACCGGATATCCGGTCTGGGACTGCTGGCCGAAAACCTTTGGTGGAGCTGGCGTCCGCAGGCGCGCATGCTCTTCAAGGCGCTGAACCGGCAGGCGTGGAAAGAGAGCGGACACAACCCGGACAAAATGTTGCGTGAGCTCTCCCCGGATATCCTCCAGGAAGCATCACAGGACCGGGACTATTTAAGACGCTACGATGTGGTGATGTCTCTGTTCAACAACTACATGTCCCGCCGCGACATATCGATTCTCAATGGAGCCCTGGAGCAGGGAGAGACCGCCCTGGCCTACTTCTCCGCCGAATACGGCCTGCATCGTTCCCTTCCCTTTTACGCTGGTGGTCTCGGGTTCTTGGCCGGGGATTATGTCAAGGAGTGCAGCGACCTGAACATTCCAATGGTGGCGGTAGGCTTCATGTACCCCAAAGGCTACATGATCCAGAAAATTCGTGAGGATGGTTGGCAGGAGCAGTACGACGAGCCGTTCAATCGGGAGGCGGCGGCCATCTCACGCGTATTGAACCCGGACGGCACTCAGTTTGTCGTCCAGGTACCACGCATCGATCCGCCCATCTATACGGCTGTCTGGCAGACCGCCGTCGGCACGAACACCATCTATCTTATGGATACCGATATCGACCAGAATGATCCCTGGAACCGCTCCATCTCAGCTCGGCTTTACATCGGAGACCTCGAGCAGCGGCTGCGCCAGGAGATCGTACTGGGAATCGGTGGCGCAGAAGTGCTTGAAAAATTAGGCATCCGGTACCGTTTGATTCATCTCAACGAAGGGCATGCCGCATTTGCCCTGCTCGAACGAATTCGGGATCATATGATTGCCGGCCGAACCTTCGAAGAGGGCCTCGCCGTCGTGAAGGCAACGACCGTTTTTACCACCCACACGCCGGTTGCGGCCGGACACGACGTTTTTCCGTTTCATTTGATCGAGAAATATTTTCACCCCTATTGGTCGGAACTGGGCTTGGACCGCGACCGTTTCTTTCAACTCGGACTGCACCCGCAAAAACCACTGGACGGATTCAACATGACCGTTCTGGCACTCACCGCATCGGCATACCGAAATGGGGTCAGTCAAAAGCATGCCGAAGTGGCCAGAGAGATGTGGCAGCCCCTGTGGCCCGACTGTTCGGAAGCGGCGGTGCCCATCGACGCCATAACCAATGGCGTTCATGTGCCCACTTGGGTCGAGCCGAAGATGAAAATGCTCTTCGATCAATACCTGGGGCCAGGATGGCGCGAAGATCATGACAATCCCGTGGTGTGGGAGATGGTGGAAAAAATTCCCGACAAGGAGTTGTGGCAACTCCACTACTGGCTGAAAATCAAGCTCCTGGACGCCATCCGGGACCGCTGCCGGCAACGATGGACCAATGATCGAGCCAGCCCCTCGATTCTGATGGCTGGCGGAGCCATGCTGGACCCCTCGATTCTCACCATCGGATTCGCCCGGCGGTTTGCCACTTACAAGCGGGCAAATCTGATCCTGCACGACCTGCCGCGCATCAAGCGCCTGCTCAACGATCGCTGGCGCCCCATTCAGATCATTTTTGCCGGCAAGGCCCATCCAGCTGACGATCCGGGCAAGCGCATTCTGCAGCGCATCTTCAATGCCTGCCGCGATCCCGAGATGGGCGGCCGATTGGCCTTCGTGGAAGACTATGGTGAACAGATGGCCCAGTACATGGTGCATGGCGTCGATGTGTGGCTCAACAACCCACTGCCGCCCATGGAGGCCAGCGGCACTAGCGGGATGAAGGCCGCATTGAATGGCGTCCCCCAGTTGAGCATCCTGGATGGCTGGTGGATCGAGGGGTACAATCGCAAGAACGGCTGGGCCTTTGACGGCCGCGTTGATAGCGACGATCGCGACGCGACGGATGCCCAAGCCATCTACCAGCTGCTCGAGAACGAGATCATCCCCCTATACTACCGCATGTCCGATGACGGTTTTCCCAGGGGTTGGGTTCAGGTCATGAAAGAGGCGATCCGCAGCAATGCGGCACAATTCTCTGCCCGACGGATGGTGAAGGAATACCTGAAGCGGTACTATTCCGATGCTTTGCTCAACTCAAAATCGCAAAAAAAGGCCGCCTCCTGATGGGAGAACGTCAGCCCGAAGCCCTCGAACGCACGACCGTTTCGCAGACCTCAACGAAGAGAAGCAGGATGGTCTGTTGGCGGTATCGGCCAGATGCAATTGCATCGATCACTCAGTATCTATTCGCTTTTCTCCTGATTCTCGGCATCCTCTGTCGTCTCCTCGGGGGTATCGGTCGATTCGGACGCGGTTGCGTCCTCTTGGTCTGACGCCGTCGCTTGGCCCGGCATGCGACCCGACATACGATCACGTGTGCGGATGGGGTTTCGGGAGGATTCATATCCAGGGGCAGAATCTTCGCCGGGGTGCAGCGCCGCCTGACCGAAAATGGCGATCCTGATTTCATCCGCGGATTCGTAAACAATCACGTGATTTAGATTGGCAAGGATCCGTTTCAAGCCAACAGTTAGCGGCAGGTCTTGAAAGGCGATTTTGACAGGATGGGACCGCCAGCGATCTTCGATAATAAAGGTGTAGGCTGTCTCACGGGAGATTTTCCCAAAAACGTCGCCGAGGGGTTCATTTTGGGCATCGACGGAAATCAGTGGTTCGGTCTCTGCCGGCTGTTCCGCCATTGAGAACGGCACCCACACGAAAACAAGCATCAACACCCCCCACAAGCAAAGTGGGTGTATGGTCGACCGTACGAACCCTTTGTATTGAAAGGTGCTGTGCCACATGAGCCGATTCCTTTGTGCCAAAACCATCTTTGCAGCCCTACCCTGCGCCGGGTAAGCATATGAAGCACAGTTCGTGCCAGTCGTTTCGATCTGCACACGTTGCGCCGATTGCCAAAGCGGAAGTAAAAAAAGGGCGGGGGCGACGTCACCCCCCTAAGCAACTCAAAGCGGACCTCTTATGTGAGGTGGTCGTCGAGGTACCCGAAAGTCGATATCGGGGTCATGTGGGGCATGGCCCACTTGATCTATCTTTGGGGCGGTGCGGAACCAATTGTTCGTATTTTACCACAAACAGGAACTCATGGTTCTTGTTCAAGCGCAGCCCCTTCGGTCACGGGTCAGGAAAATATGTACCGCCGTCCTCACACCTTGGGGAGAGAGGCCATATGCGCAGTTCTGGGCCACTTGATGTGGGACAAACGATAAAAGAGTGTCTCCAGCGGCCCACGCCGGAAACGGCGACACCAGAGGAGTGCGAAGCAAATCCCGGCAATGGCAAAGACGCCTGCCGAGACAACCATTTGGAACGGGCCTACCTTGGTGCCGAAACTCTCGATCCAGGAGGTGACCCCAAATCCCCACAGCAGGTGGGCGACATACATCGTCAGGGACAGTTTCCCAAACTGTGACAGGGGCTTGAGAAGGCATGCGAATGACGGATGCTCCGCGACCAATCGGCACAAGCTGATGAGGGCCAGGGCGCTGGCCGCCGAGGATATGACGAAAAGCGGCGTCACCGGAAAAGCCTCGCTGCGCAGGAAAGTCAGCCACCAACAGCCTTCGATCTCCATGTCGCGCCGTTGCACCCACGTCAGCATGCTACCGGAAAACACCTCAATGACAAGACAGGAGACAGCGCTGACGAGCAGAAGACGTCTATGGACGGAGCGGCCGGTCGGTTCGCGCCGACCGAGCAGCATTCCCATTACGAAATAGCCAAACCATGGGAAAAAAGGATAGTAGCAACCTAACAGGTAGTCGGCCGCCAGGCGGAGACCCAAGCCATGTCCATCAAAAAACGCAATAGGGTCCGCCCCATCATAGGCGACAGTCAATCCGGCACAGACGGGAAGAGAGATCAGTCCGATGATGATCCCAAGCCGGTATAACCTGCAACCGGGCCACGCTATCAAACAAGCGCCCAAAGCCATGTAGGCGGCATAGAAATGCAGAATATCTGCCGCCCACCAATGCCATAACGCCATGCCGATCACGAACAGCAGTAAACTGCGCGCCAAAAGGAATCGACGCATCTCGTCAGGCGATTTGCCTGCAGAAAGAAGCGAGATGGACACACCGGCCAAGATAACAAAAACCGTCGCCGCTCTGCCGAAGAGAAAGTCGATTGATCGATTAAGCCACAGAGGGGAGAAGGTACCGATCTGCATTAACGCCGTATAGTTAACAACGATCATGACCATAACGGCTACCGCGCGGGCCAGGTCGAAACCTTCTATCCGCGGCCGGTCCATTGCCCATAAGACGCCCTGATCACAACTCTTTATGGCCATAGGGCACTCACTCCTCTACGGCATGCCATGCTTCCCGTAAAATCAAATCAACCGCAGCAAGGAGAATGCCAAAAGCTTTAATCTGCTGTATATTTAACGAATATTTATTTTTGAAGGATCTGCAAAACCGGAGGTGCGGATCTGTGGGTTCTGGAAAGCAAACCGACTCAAGGTTGAAAATGGCAGCTTATCCATACCCCCTCTTTTGTTGGGAACACGCCCCATTGACACGCCAAAATGGGTGTTTAAAATTTCGCCGTAATGCTGAGAAAGAGTGGATGAAAAATCGACATCTTATCCGAACAACTTACCATCTTGAGGTTTGCGATGAAGCGAACGACTCCATTTCATTGCAATTGCGATTTGATCTCAGGCCTGCTGTTGCGCTTTTCCCCCCATGATCAATCGAAAATCGTCAGCCCCCCCGAGATGTTCCATGACGGGTAGCAGTACGGCATTCCCATCCAAAACCGTTTGCACCTGCCGGCCGCGGCACCGATATCAACTAAACCCATAATGATTGCATGTGGAGGTATGCCAAATGAAAATCAAACCCATCAACGATCGTGTCCTGGTTCTGCGGGTAGAGTAGGAGCAAAAGACCGCAGGCGGTATCATTTTTATGCGCGAAGACGACATTTTGAGCGTATGGGAATAGAACGCCATGGACTTAACCGGTTCAACAGCGTCTTTTTTGTAAAGAATGGAGGAGATAAATCATGTCTGCGAAAATGATTTGCTACGGCAACGAAGCCAGAGCCAAGATGCTCAAAGGTGTAAACACGCTGGCCAATGCGGTCAAAGTAACATTCGGCCCCAGAGGCAACAATGTCGTTTTGGAAAAACCGTTCGGGGCGCCGCTAGTGACCAAAGATGGGGTAACCGTTGCCAAAGAGATTGAGATCAAAGGCAAATTCGAAAACATGGGCGCCCAGATGGTCAAAGAGGTAGCCAGCAAAACCAGCGACATGGCCGGCGATGGCACCACCACCGCTACGATCCTGGCCCAGGCGATATACAATGAAGGCCAAAAGCGGGTTGCGGCCGGGGGAAATCCCATGGCCCTCAAGCGCGGGCTGGACAAAGGGACATCCGCCGTCGTCACGGCGCTGCAAAAACTCTCCAAACCCACCAAAGACAAAAGCGAAATCACACAGGTCGGGGCCATATCGGCCAACAATGATATGGAGATCGGACGTCTGATCAGCGACGCCATGGAACGGGTGGGCAAAGAGGGCGTCATCGCGGTTGAAGAGGCCAAAAGCATGGAAACCACCCTGGAGGTGGTGGAGGGCATGCAGTTCGACCGTGGTTACCTGTCACCTTACTTCGCCACACAGCCGGAGAAGATGGAGTGTGTTTTGGATGAACCCTACATCCTGATCAATGAGAAAAAAATCTCTTCGATGAAAGATCTTCTTCCCCTGCTTGAGCAGGTCGCCAAAATGGGAAAACCGCTGCTCATCGTCGCCGAAGATGTGGACGGAGAAGCCCTGGCCACCTTGATCATCAACAAACTGCGCGGCACACTTAAAGTCGCAGCAGTAAAAGCCCCGGGATTCGGAGATCGCCGGAAGGCCATGCTGGAAGACATCGCCATCCTGACCGGGGGACAGGTGGTTTCCGAAGAGTTGGGCGTAAAACTGGAGAACGTCACCGTCAACGACTTGGGGCGGTGCAAAAGCGTACGTATCGACAAAGACGACACCACTATTATCGACGGAGCCGGGAAACGAGAGGCCCTTGAGGGACGGATCAAGACCCTGCGCGCCCAAATCGAAGAGACCACGTCCGATTACGACCGCGAAAAGCTGCAGGAGCGACTGGCCAAACTGGTGGGGGGCGTCGCCGTGATCAACATCGGCGCCGCCACTGAAACCGAGATGAAAGAAAAGAAGGCGCGGGTGGAGGATGCCCTCAATGCCACTCGGGCCGCTGTGGAAGAAGGTGTCGTTCCCGGAGGCGGCGTAGCCCTGTTGCGGTGCATCGATGCCCTTGAAGCGGTCGATGCCAAAGACGAGGAGAAAAGCGGGGTGGACATCTTGCGCCGTGCCTTGAGATCACCCCTAAAGCAACTGGCGGAGAATGCCGGCCTGGAGGGGTCGGTCGTGGTCAACAAGGTGTTAGACGGCAAGGACGATTTCGGCTACAACGCAGATACCGACTCTTACGAAAACCTTATCGGGGCTGGTGTGATCGACCCCGCCAAGGTGGTCCGTCTCGCGTTGCAGAACGCCGTTTCGGTTTCCGGACTGATGCTCACCACCGAGGCAATGATCACCGAAAAGCCTGAGAAAAAAAAGATGCCGGACATGTCGTCGGGTGGCATGGATGATATGGATTAACTCAATATTCAGGTTTCGCAACATCTACATCCGGAGGCGAGCACAATGAGTGGTTTGCATCTCGTCAGGGTTCCATTTTAGGGTCGCTCAACTGCAGTGGAGGATCAGCGGCGCCTGTCTCGAGAGCGAGGCAGGCGCTTTTTTATTCCTATCGGTAAGCCCCCAGGTGGTCGCGGTTACACCGATTTTACTTCCTGCAAAAATGCACAAAGGCACCATTAAATGTCGACCTTGCACTTTCAAGGGAAGGGGAGTAACCTGACAAATTCGTACATGTGGATGTGCAATCGGCTCCAGATCTGGAGACCGCAGGCCTCACCATGAAAATCCATAGCGGCGCGTGCCAGGCAAATACAAGGAAGCAGACGCATGAGGGGAAAGATCAAAGTTGCGATTGCGGTGCTCATCATCGTTGCGGCAGGGGCTGCTGCAACCAGATGGTTTTTGAAAGAAAAGCAGCATCCGGCCGACTATCCCGTAACGCTTTTTGGAAATATTGATATCCGTACAGCCGACCTTGGCTTCAGCGAACAGGAGCGCCTTTCCCACGTATTCGTGAAAGAAGGGCAGCGCGTCGAAGCCGGCCAACCCTTGGCCAGCATGGACACACGCCGTATCAAAGCTCAGCTGAATCAGATACAAGCCCAAATTGCTGCTCAGCAGGAAGTCGTAAAACGCCTGGAAGCGGGCAGCCGACCCCAGGAAATCGAACAGGCTCAAGCAGAGGTCGAGGCCGCCAAGGCCCGCGTTCAAAACGCCACGCAGAGCTTCAAACGCTTGAAAACCACTTCGCAGGCAGGAGTGACCAGTGCGCAAGTCCTGGATGATGCCAGGGCCCAGCTCGATGTTGACAAGGCACAGTTAAGGGTGAAAGAAACGGCGCTTGCTCTCGCCTTGGCCGGTCCCCGTCAGGAGGATATCCAAGCATCCCGCAACACCTTGAAAGCCCTGGAAGCATCAAAATCCCTTATAGAGGTGCGCATGGAAGACATGACGCTCTATGCGCCAACGACGGGTATGGTACAGAGCCGCATCCTCGAACCAGGAGAGATGGCGAGCCCCAATCGCCCTGTGGTGACACTGGCCTTGACAGATCCCAAATGGGTCAGGACGTATGTTCCCGAACCCAAACTCGCACTCGTAAAGCCTGGCCAAAAAGCGACCATATCGATTGATTCCTTTCCCGGGCGCCGTTTCGAAGGCTGGGTCGGCTTTATCTCACCCGTCGCGGAATTTACCCCCAAATCAGTTGAAACTGAAGATTTGAGAACCCATCTGGTCTATGAAACCCGGATCTTTTTGCATGATCCCGAGGATCTTATGCGCCTGGGCATGCCGGTCAGCGTGATGGTCGAATCCACCCTATCGAACGAAACGTCTCTCGGAGATTCACCTCACGCCCAAACCCCATCCCAACAACTCAACGAGTGAAATGCCCTATGGCGGCCCTGATGGAACAATCCCCGCCAGGAACGACAGCTGCGCTGGCGGTCCACGATCTGGCAAAAACCTTTGCTGCCAAACGGGGCACGGTTGTTGAGGCTTTGCACTCGGTCTCTTTCGAAGCCCTTGCCGGACATGTGACCGGTCTGGTGGGGGCTGATGGTGCCGGCAAAACGACGTTGATTCGCATGGCTGCCGGTTTGCTCACGCCGACCCAAGGATCGATCACGCTCCTTGGCCTCGACAGTGTGGCCGATGCCGTCGCTATTCAGCAACGGGTCGGCTATATGCCCCAGAAATTCGGCCTGTACCAGGATCTCACCGTCAAAGAGAACATGGATCTCTATGCCGATCTGCAGGGGGTGCCCCCCCATGAACGAGTGACCCGCTACGATCAGTTGCTTCAAATGACGGGGCTGCAAGCCTACACGCGGCGGTTGGCCGGAGCCCTCTCCGGAGGAATGAAGCAAAAACTCGGCCTGGCCTGTTGCTTGATCAAGTCCCCGCAGATGCTCCTGCTCGATGAGCCCACCGTAGGAGTAGATCCGATCTCCCGCAGGGAGTTGTGGAAAATCGTTTATCAACTGGTGTCGAAATACAGTATAGGGGTTGTGGTTTCAACGGCCTACCTGGACGAAGCAGAACGTTGTGACTGGGTAGTGGTACTGCACGAAGGCCGCAAACTGGCGGAAGGCAAACCGGTCGACTTCAAACAACGCGTCGCTGGTTCGGTAATACTGATCGATCCCCCCTCGGGCGTCAAACCCCGACAGATCCATACCCACCTGGCAGGCCGCCCCCATGTCAGGGACGTCACCATACGCTCGGGACGAGTGCGCGTGGTATTGGACAAGCCCGAAAGCACTGCATTAACAAAATCGCTGCCAGCAGCATGGCAGGAAAAAATGACGCTGGCCAAGCCCAATTTTGAAGATGCCTTCATGCGCCTGGTCCCGCACAAAGGTGAGCACCTGCAAGTCGGCGAAAGTGCGGAAACCGATTCTCCAAGAGATGAATCGCCTGACGTAATGGTGAGGGTGAAACAGCTCCAGAAGTACTTTGGTGAATTTGAAGCGGTAAAAAAAATAGATTTTGAAGTGCAGCGGGGAGAAATTTTCGGACTGCTGGGCCCCAACGGTGCCGGCAAAAGCACCACCTTTCGTATGCTATGCGGTTTACTGCCCGTTAGCGGAGGAGAAGTGAGTGTCGCCGGCAACGATTTGCGACGGTCGCCTTCCCGTGCCCGCGCCCGGATAGGATATATGGCCCAGCAGTTTTCGCTGTATGGTCAGCTCAGTGTCTTGGAAAACCTGCGTTTCTTTGGACGTGCATACGGTCTGCGAGGCCGCCAACTGATGAAACGAATTGAATGGGCGTTTTCCGAATTCGACCTTGGCGCATGGCGCGACCAGGCGGCCGTTCAGCTGCCAGGCGGCTATAAGCAGCGTTTGGCCATGGCAACGGCCCTGCTGCATCACCCCGGCATCCTCTTTCTGGATGAACCCACCTCGGGTGTCGATCCTCTGGCGCGACGGGAGTTCTGGTTGAGAATCAACGGGTTCTCCCAAGAGGGGGTGACCGTGGTGGTGACGACCCATTTTATGGAAGAATCCGAATACTGCGACCGCATCCTGATCATGAGCCAGGGAGAGAGCCTGGCCATCGGCTCCCCCGACCAGATTCGTGGCCTGGTCCGCTCCAAGGAGAATCCGGACCCGACCATCGAGGATGCCTTTATCGCCCTTGCCGAAAAGGGGTTTTCCGATTCCGATGAACAGCAGCCCAATGCTGCGACAGGCGGTGACCGATGACCCCGCGGGCCCTGTTTCTCATGCGTATGCGCGGAATGATGAAAAAGGAGGCCCTCCAGATTCGGCGCGATCCAAGCAGCATTGCGCTGGCCATCGTACTGCCCATCGTACTGCTCTTTCTTTTTGGATACGGGGTGTCCCTGGATGCTGAAAATATACCCATTGCCTTGGTTTCGAGCGACACCAGCCCGTTTGTCACGGAGCTGGCTTCCCGCTTTAACGGATCGCACTTTTTCAACCTCTTCCGTCTCAATTCAATGGCCGAAGCGATCCGGATGCTCGAGTACGGGCAGGTGGATGGTATTGTACAAGTTCAATCCGACTTTTCAGAGAATCTTCACAAGCGGCAACAAGCATCACTTCAATTGATTGTCAATGGCGTCGATGCCAACCGGGCCCGCTTGATTCAAGGCTATGTACGCGGGACATTGCAAAAATGGAGTGCCATGAGCAGTGTCCTGGATAAAACAATAGCTTCCCCCCCTGTTAGCGTCGTCCATCGGGTCTGGTTCAATCCGTCTGCAGAGAGCCGTAATTTTCTGATCCCGGGGCTGGTCACGTTGATCATGACCTTGACCGGAATCCTTCTCACTGCTCTGGTCGTGGCCCGCGAATGGGAACGCGGGACCATGGAAGCGCTAATGGTAACGCCGTTGCGCAGAATCGATTTTCTGATCGGCAAAATTCTCCCCTATTTCGTTCTCGGCATGCTGGGAATGGGACTTTCGGTGACCGCTGCCGTCACTCTTTTTAACGTTCCGCTAAACGGCTCTATTAGCGTCCTGGTCATTATGAGCGGCCTGTTCATGATGGCGTCACTGGGGCTCGGGTTATTCATATCGTCCGCCATTAGGGTCCAGTTTGTAGCCGCCCAGATCTCCATTATCGCCGGTTTTCTTCCGGCGCTCTTTCTTTCCGGACTCCTGTTTGATCTTGAAAGCACACCCATGCCGATCCAGGTGATCAGCCACCTGGTTCCAGCACGCTACTTTGTGGATATCAGCCACACCCTGTTCATGGCTGGGAACATATGGCCGGTGCTGATACCAAATGCCCTGGCACTGACGGCCATGGCAATTGTTTTTATCTCTCTTGCGTTCCGAAAAACGACGAAACATCTGGAATAATTATGAGCAGCCTGCACCGCATCATCGCCCTGATCATCAAAGAGTTCACCATGGTCCTGAAGGACCCCAAAAGTCGATTCGTTGTCATCGGTCCACCGCTCATCCAGTTTTTTATATTCGGATATGCAGCCACTTTTGATCTCAAAGATGTACGCTATGCCGTTCTGGACCAATGCCGTACGACAGAATCCCGGCAACTTCTAGCGCGATTCGAGGGTTCCCCACATTTTCAGCTCACACAAACCCTTTCGTCCACCGGCCAGATCGCACCAACCATCGACAACGAGAAGGCCAGACTCGTTCTGCACATTGGACCCCAATTCAGCCGCAACCTCAACCAGGGCTCTCAAGCCGAACTCCAGGTCATCATCGACGGACGCAATTCCAATGTGGCGTTAATCGCCCTGGGGTATATCGGCACCATCATCGAACAATACGCCCAGGAGGTCATACAGGCTTCGGGTGCAAGCCGCGAAGGAGCCATGATCAAGCTGGTGGAACGCGCCTGGTATAATGACAATCTGCAAAGCCGGTGGTTCATCGTGTCGGCATTGGGCGGCGTCATCAGCATGGTGGTGGTGATGATCCTGACCAGTCTTTCCGTTGCCCGCGAACGCGAATTCGGCACCTTCGATCAGCTCTTGGTTGCACCATTCAAGCCCGGAGAGATCCTTGTCGGGAAATCGATTCCGGGCATTGTCTTCGGCCTCATGGATGCACTGATTTTTTCGACCGGCGCGGTCTTCTGGTTTGGTGTCCCCTTCCGCGGAACCATCCTGGCCCTGGTGCTGACGCTGCTGTGCTTCATCATCGCCATGGTGGGCGTCGGGCTGCTGGTCTCCTCCCTTTCGATGACCATGCAGCAAGCGCTGCTTGGCTCCTTTATCTTTATGATGCCTTCGGTGATCCTCTCCGGCTTTGCCACCCCCATCGCCAATATGCCCGAATGGCTCCAAATCGGCACCCTTGCCAACCCAGTTCGCTATATTATTCATGCGTTGCGCAGGATCTTTCTCGAGGGGGCTGACGTTGCCATGGTCTGGCCCCATATCTGGCCGCTGATCTTGATCGCGTCCGTAACCCTGCCGTTGGCAAGTTGGTTGTTTCGGCACCGTGCGAAATGATAGCGCCCCAAAAGGGAATTGGTGAAAAACAGACAACGCTATAAGGATTTTCTGCCTTCTGCCGATAATGATCACAGGCTTGAGTTGACAAAAACCCAAGTTGACGAAAGAATTACACAACGGCTCAAATACAATCTGAAATGACATGGCAGATGAGAAAAGCCACCCCCCCTGAAACAGCCAAAGAAATCAGTTGCCGCATTACCCGAACGCTGCTGTTGTACGTCCGCGAAAACAACCGAGGCGACCTGGGCGGCCTCCTGGATGGATTGGCGCTCGACGAAACCTACCTGTTGGACACCAACAATTGGGTGTCGCACGCATTTTTACAGATACTTTACCAACGCATGATTCAAATCCTCGGAGACGACGATGCCGTATATCATATGACCCTGGCCTCTGAACGCTTCCAATCGCTGGGGATTCTCGACCGGATCGTCCGACTGCTGGGCAGCCCGAAATTGATCTATTCCCAGGCGCCGAAATACAACAAATACCTTAAACTCAACGGCGATGTCCATATACACGAAATTGGCCCATCCTGGGTTGTCCTCGAGGACCGCTACCATGACGGAAGCCAAAAAACCCGTTTCGATTGTGACTATACCCGGGGTGTGCTGGCCGGCATCCCCATCCTGTTCGGGCTGCCCATGGCAGAAGTGGAGGAGATTGAGTGCCAGGTGGCGCCGGACACCTATGGAGACCGGAAATGGCCCGATACTCCCCGGCATGGGGAGAGCGGATGCCTCTACCGTGTTTGGTGGGAGCCGAAACGCCATTTGCTAAAACGCCTTTTCACCAAACGGCACGACTATTCCAAAGCCATCGAGGAGCTGCAACAAGCCAACCAGCTGATCCAAGCCAAGTATGATGAAGTCCGACAGCTGGTGTCAGACCTGGAAACGGTGAACCGGGAGCTCACTGTCTCGAAACAAGAATTGGAATCTCAACGAAAAGAGCTGGCCGAATCGGAACGTCTCTACCGACTGCTGGCAGAAAATGCTTCCGACATCATCTGGGTTTTAAGGCTGTCGACACTCGAATTCGAATATATGAGCCCATCGGTCGAGCGCATTCGCGGATTTCCCCTCGAAGAGGCCATGACACTAGATCTTGAACAGACACTGTCACCGGCATCGTATCAGATTGCCATGGAAATCATGGAAGAAGAGTTGGCTAAAGAGGGTTTAGAGGGCGTCGATCCACAAAGATCCCGACGCATAGAGCTGGAGCAGTCGCTCAAAAGCGGAGGCTACGCCTGGTGTGAATTGATTGTCTCCTTCGTCCGCGACGATCAGGGGAAGCCGATATCGGTAATGGGCGTCACCCGCGACATTTCGGAAAGAAAGCAGGCCGAGGCTGCCATTGCGAAAAGTGAAGAGAAATACCGAAATCTTTTCGAAAACGGCATGGATCTGTTATGCGTCCATGACATGAATGGCACCCTGCTGGAAACCAATCTCCCCTTTAAAAAAGAGTATGGTTGGGGCACGGAGGATCTGGGGGATCTGAATATCCGCGACCTTATTTCGCAACGCTATAAAAATCTATTCGATGAGTATATGGAACGCATCACCCGTGACGGATCAGCCGAAGGATTATTGACGGGCTATACCAAATCCGGCCGGAAAGTGGTTGTCGAGTATAAAAACAGATTGATACGCGATGCCGATGGGACGCCGGTGGGCGTGCAAGGGGCAGCAAGGGATGTGACGGAACGGCTGAAAACGGAAAAAGCGCTCAAGGTGAGCGAGGAGAAATACAGAGAGATCGTTCAGTACGCCCCGGCCGGAATATACGAATTTGACATAGAGACAATGCGCTTCACCAGTGTCAACGACGTCATGTGTGAATATTCCGGATATACCGAAGAAGAATTTCTATCGATGGACCCCTACGGTCTGCTAAACGAGGAGGGCAGGAAAACCTTGGACCAATTGGTCAAAGAGGTTTTTAAAGGCCGTAAAGAGCTGCCTCCGGTGGAGTATCAGATCAAAGGCAAAGGCGGCCGGGAGTTTTGGGCACTTTCCAATTCCAAATTCTTCTATGAGGAAGGAGTGCCCAAGAGGGGCATGTCCGTGGTCCACGACCTGACCCAAATCAGGAAAGCCGAAGCGGAAAAGCGCCAGCTCGAAATCAAGCTGCAGAATGCGAAAAAGCTGGAATCTTTAGGGACGCTGGCGGGCGGCGTGGCGCATGACCTGAACAATATCCTGGGCGGCATCGTCACCTATCCTGAATTGCTTCTCGTTGACCTGCCGCCGGACAGCCCATTGAAAGACCCCCTGTTGACCATAAAAAAGTCGGGTGAAAAAGCCGCGGAGATCGTCCAGGATCTTCTGACCCTCGCGCGACGGGGGGTCTCGAAGAAGCAGGTCCTCAACCTCAACCAGATCGTCAGCGAATTCATGACATCTCCGGAATACCGAAAAATCACCGAGGCCCACAACAATTTAGAGGTGGAGACCCGCATCACCGAGAATCTGCTCAATCTGTTGGGGTCAGAGGTCCACATCGGCAAATCCCTGATGAATCTGGTGTCCAATGCCGTCGACGCCATGCCGAACAGCGGCCATATCACCATCTCAACGCGAAATTGCTATATAGACAAACCGCACCAGGGCTTTGAAGTCATACCCGAAGGAGAATATTGCGCCCTGGCGGTGGCCGACACCGGCATCGGTATTTCAGAGAACGATCTTCAACAAATTTTCGAACCCTTCTACACCCGAAAATCGATGGGGCGCAGCGGTACCGGTTTGGGCATGTCGGTGGTCTGGGGTACGATCAAAGATCATGGCGGCTATATCGACATTGTCACCGAGGAGGGGTCGGGCACAGAGTTCGTCCTCTATTTTCCCGTCTCACGCTCGGAGCAAAAAAAGGTGACCCCGTTGCATATCGATGAGTATATCGGCAAGGGAGAGTCGATCCTCATCGTCGACGATGTTCCCGAACAGAGAGAACTTGCCGAACGGATGATGGCACGCCTCGGCTATCGGGTCGACACCGCCGCCAGCGGGGAAGAGGCGATTTTGTTGGTTCAGCAAAACCCCTACGATCTGGTGATCCTCGATATGATCATGCCCGATGGCATGAACGGCCTGGAGACCTATCGGGAGATACTCAAAATTGCCCCCGACCAGAAAGCGGTCATCGCCAGCGGCTTTTCTGAAAAAAAGCTGGTAAGTGACGCAGAAAACATAGGCGTTGGATCCTATGTCAGAAAACCCTATACATTGGAGAAAATTGGCCTCGCGGTTAGATCCCAACTGGATAGTGGTTGAATTCAAACCGCGACAAGCGCATTTTCTCAATCTCCCACCGGATAGTCGAACATTTCGCCCTGCCAATTCCTCATTCTCCAGACACGCCGATGCTTCTCTACCACCGATGAACCGGTAAGCGCCACCTTCCCTCCGCCTCCGGGCAGATCGACCATCAGATGCGGCATGGCAATACCCGAAAGCCGGCCCCGCAGCGCCTGCACCAGATCGATACTGTGCGCCAGGGGTACCTGGAAATGGGCCGTTCCGGGGACGCGGTCCAATTGATGGAGATAGTATGGCCGGACCCGTATGGCCAGCAGCGCCTCGAACAACTCCTGCAGGTGCTTTGCGTTGTCGTTGATTCCTTTGAGCAGAACGCTCTGACTGCCCAAAACAATGCCGGCATCGGCCATCAGACCGCAGGCCGCAGCCACATCAGGCGTTATCTCTGCCGAATGGTTCACATGAATATTGAGGTACAGCGGATGGAAGAGGGAGAGCTGATCGACCAAAGTCGGGGTGATCCGCGAAGGGAGAACCACCGGCATACGGGTATGGATGCGCAGCAGACCCACGTGCGAAATACGCCTCAAGGATGCCATGATACGAACCAATTCGACATCACTGCGCATCAATGGATCGCCTCCCGACAGGATCACTTCGTTGATCTGGGGATGGTGTCCGATATAATCGATGCCCTCTTCGATCAGCTCCCGGGACACCTGAGAAGGCTCCGCCACCCGCCGCTTGCGCATGCAGAAGCGACAGTGCACCGCACACTGATTCGAGACAAGAAAAACCACCCGGCCAGGATAGCGATGAATCACCTGGGAAACCGGAGATTGAAGATCTTCTGCCAGCGGATCGGAATCCCGATCCAGATCCAACAACTCCTCCTGCCGGGGAATCACCTGCCGCCCGATGGGATCGTCCGCCGAATGGATCAGTTTTAAAAAATAGGAATTGAGCTTCATGGGAAAGCGCGAAGCCACCTCGCTCAACTCTTCGGGCTGACCAACCAATCGTCCGGGAAGGCCGCGAGGCCGGACGATACTATCGCGAAGCATTTCACGCCAGGAAGATGACGCAAATTCCGGTAATGGTTGAAGCAAGTTCAATATCCTCCAAAGCGATACCAACCTTCGCTTTAAACTTTACACTTCCTTAAACATTAAACCTGAAGTTTATAATATCGCCATCCTTCACTTCATACGTCTTGCCCTCCAGACGCACCGTTCCCTGTTTGCGGGCCTCGGCATAGGTGCCGGCGGCCATCAGGTCGTCGTAGGCCAGCACCTCGGCACGGATAAACCCCTTTTTGATATCCGAATGGATCACATCGGCGGCATCGACGGCAGCCGTTCCCTTCTTGATGGTCCAGGCCCTCACCTCGTCTTCACCCACCGTAAAAAAGGAGATCAATCCCAGCAATTCATATGAGGCTTTGATCATCCGATCCATGGCCAGATCGCTGATATCGAATTCAGCCATGAACTCCTCTGCCTCCTCCGGGTCCATCTGCCCCAACTCCTGCTCCAGTTTCCCGCGGACAGCCATGCAGGTTTCCCCTTGCGCCCACGCCCCCAACTCCGGCAAAGATGCGTCTTCATCTTCATTGTTGAACAGCACCAGACACGGCTTGGCCGACAGGAATGCATATCCCCTCAACAGGTGAGCCCCGGCCAATTCGGGAACATGGCGCAAAGGTGTCTCCTCGTTCAAATACTCACTGCATCGCTTTATGAGCTGCTGCTCCTCCGGATTGGGTTTCTTACCCCGTTTCTGATCCACTGCAAGTCGCTCCAGACGCTTCTCCACCACCACCAGATCGGAAAGAATCAGCTCCTGGTCGACCGTCTGAAAAGCCTCCTGGGGAACGGAGGCTTCCATGCCATATACACTGAAGTTGCGCACCACATGCAGCAGGGCATCACAATCGCGCACCTGGGTCCAGATGCTCTGCTCCCTTGACTTCTCCTTGACATGCTCGGCCGGCGCCGGCAACAGGTACTCCACCTGGGCAAAAATGGTTTTGCGCGGTTGATACATGGCCGACAACCGGTCCACCCGCTCGTCCGGTACACGCACTGTGCCGATGCGGCTCTCTTTGCGTTGCAGCGGGTCAAGACGCGACGTTGTCAATGCTTCAAACAGTGTGGTCTTGCCTGCCCCGGTCTGTCCGATCAAACCAAGCTTCATAGATCGCTCCCTAACGCCTGCGCAGGCCATCGAAACGGCTCTCTTTTCAGGTGGCCTGGGAATGGATTAAAATTGGCCATTTGTAGCGCTGTTCCACCATCAAGGCAAGGGCAAAGCCGGGCAATTATCCTTTGACATCAAAGGTCTTTTTGGATAGGGCCAGGTAAACCGGCATCAAACCGGCCAGAAACCATTCACCGTTCGGTCTCTCTTTGGCCGTCCGAAGGTGCAAAGAATCATGGGATCCCACAACAGCGTTACCCCATCGGATGTTTCGTTAAACAGAGCCGTGAAAGCGCATTGCGCTACTGACGCAGAGCAGAGTGAAAGCCAGCGGCTTCAAACCCTTCTGAAGCAGATGACCGCGGCGCCGGACCATGATGAGGTGCGGAACACCACAATCGATATCCAGACCCTGGTCGACAATGTCCCCGATATCGTCTACGCCCTCGACGGCAAGGGTGAAATTGTCTCGATCAACCGGGCCGTCAATGCCTACGGTTACACCCGGGATGAGCTGATCGGACGATTTTTTCTGGATCTTCTCCATGACGATGATCACGACCGGATCGCAAAAGCCTATTTCGATGCGTGGACGACCCGCTTGACCCAATCCCAAACCCTGCAGTTTCGAATCGTGACCAAGCTGGGCGACGTGCGCTGGCTGGAGGTGAAATGCGCCATGCGCTTCACTCCGGACGGCAAATCGTTCATCCAGGAGGGGGTGTGCCGCGATATCACTGAAAACGTCCAGAACCAGAACACACTCATCAGGGCCAGAGAAGTACTTGAAGCCCAGGTCCGCGCCCGAACCGATGAGATCATGAAAGCCAATGTTGAACTGCAGCGGGAGATCGACGAACGCCGCACCACGGAGAAGGTGTTGCGCGACCGGGAGGGTGAGCTGGAGATGGAGAAGGCGAACCTGCAGGAGGCCAACACCGCCTTGAAGGTGCTGCTGAAACGGCGCGAACTGGACAAGCGTGCCCTTGAAGAGCAGGTGATTCACAACATCAATCGGCTGGTGCACCCCTATCTGAAAAGAATCAAAAGAGAGATCACCGACAATCGCCACATCGACTACCTGGGAATCGTCGAATCCAACCTGAACGACATCACCTGTAACTTTTCGCGCCGCTTGACGCTCGGCGTCTATGGCCTCTCCACATCGGAGCTGAAGGTGGCCAACTTCATCCGGCAAGGCAAAAAGACGCGCGATATCGCCCACCTGCTGGGGCTCTCCCCGCGGACCGTGGACTCCTACCGACAGAACATCCGCAACAAGCTGCGCATACGCAACAAAAACATCAACTTAAGAACCTTTTTGATGTCCATCAGATAGAAAATAGGACGGTGCGGCACGACCCCCTGTCGGCCACGGTGGCGGTAATATCAGGCAGGCACGCTAAGCAAAATCCGGTTGAGCTGCTTGAGCTGGCTCTGCAGCTCGATCAATTTCGCCTCGATGAGCAGCGCCAGAACGGCTATCCTGTTCTCTGTGTTGCCGGCCTTGTCCAGCATACCATCTATTTCACGCTGGAAGGACGCGTACTGTGGATGGGTATCTAAAAATCGGTCCCTCTGTTCGAGTGCCGCCTCGAGCTCTTGCTCCGGGTCCCACGCCTCAACGGTCCGGCGGTGGTGTTTATTGAAGTGTAAAGGGTGTGCCATGGGTTCCTCCTCTCCATTCCGTTTTCAACGCCACTACCCATTGGCGAAACGAACCTACCACAACCTTTCTGTTTGATCAATTTTACATTCGGTTGACATTTGGTTCAACAATCAGTCCACAATAGGGGGCAACACGCGATTTATGATCACCACGCTCACGCTATTGGGGATCGGCAAAAGTACCTTCACGCCTCATTTGAGATGTTTTTCCTCAAAATCGAAATGATATTTTCAATATCGGCTCTGGATCGGCCGCGTTCCAGGCGACATGCGCCGGCGCCGCGATGCCCCCCTCCCCCGTATCGGGCCAAAAGCTTGCCCACGTTCACCCGACAGCCGCGGTTCAGGATGCTGTGACCAAGCTTGACCACGACATGCGGTCCCTCATCGTACAGCTTGACGTTCACGAGGGCATCGGGAAAAAGCGAGTAGACCAGAAACCGGTTTCCATCCGGTACCGGTGAGACGCCCCTGAAATCGGTGACCGAGACGTGGCCGTCCATATAGGTATCCTCACGCAGCATCCTCTCATAGACCTGGTTGGCAATCACGACGTTTTCACAGCGTCGCTCCACCCTGGGGTCGGCCATGACGCCGTCGATCTCCAGCGCTCCGATCAGATCCACCAAATGGTCGCAGTAGTCCGCGTCCTCAAGCGAACGGCGTGTGGGGATCGACATGGAGAGCAACACATACGGGTAGCTTTGGGGGTACAGTATCTCGTCCAGGCTCAGCTGGGCCGAATCGATCTTATCCGTTTCGCGCACCAGTTCGGCAAAACGCCCCTGCCATTTGTCTTGGAAATACGCCTGATAATACTCATAGATCAGGCCGGCAGCCGAGGGGGCGATGCGAAACAGCCCCTCATGGATTTTTTCCGATACATTGGAGACATGGTGATCGAACCACATCCCGACATCTTCGTCACCCAGGGGCAGGTTGGCCACCACATCGCCGGGCAGAAGGCGAAAGCGGCCGTTCTGGATCTCACTGGGCTGCGTCCAGCGCACGTCGCTTGCATCGCCCAAAGCCGCCTTGAGCAGCACGACGCAAACGACACCATCAAAATCGGGCCGGGAGATAATTCTCACGCGTATTGACCTGTTCCCCGTTTACTGAAACGTTTTGAATCCGGCTTGGCCGGAGGTTTAAAGCGAAAGTAGCGTACCAATTATGACCGCCATTTGCAAACAACAGGGGGGCACATCCAGCGCCGATAGCGACGGAGGGTCGTAGAGATCAGGCATGGGGGGCGATCTGCATCAATGCGCCTACAGGGGTTCTCCGTCCGGCGCACTTTTCGACAAAATTTGTCCGCTGCCGTCGAGGAGAAATAGTAAAAAACCGCCTTGAGCTGCATATTTAATCAGGTCCTCATAGATGATGGCCTGAATTTCCAAGGCCTGCCCATGGTTTTTGGCCAGGTGAATGATGCCCTGCATGGCGGCATCTCTATCCGTGAAAAGCGGAATGAAGTCGATATCGTTCTCCGCGTCGTGCTGTCCGATAATGGTCTCCTGATTGCCCGGATTCTGCACGGCCACATATACCCAGGCATGGGGATCGATCGTCTTGGCCATTGTTGCCTTCTCCGACATGGTGAACCCATGTCATTTGTGCCGCGATCCATTGCCGGCATCCGCGGCGTTCATGAGTAACAGCACCATCCACCGGTGCGATCCGCCGGCCCGAAAGCGCTAAAAAATCCTGACCTATATAGAAAATTGAGGCAGGCACTGTCAAGAAAAGGCGAGGCTGACGGCCAAACGGCGAGCGTGAATCTTTGGGATCGACCAGAGAAATAGCGCTTTACTTTTCCTCTGCTTGTTTATACTCTGCCCGCGTTTGCACGTTGAGACAAGCAAGGAGTCGCAGATGGAATCGAATTTTACCGTTCCCCAAGAGTTACAAATGTCTTTTCAGAGACTTATACCATATATGTCCCCCGCATTGCGAAAAGACGTGCAGGGCCTGGAGGCCATCCTGC
Organism: uncultured Desulfatitalea sp.; assembly: GCA_963668675.2. GTDB lineage: Bacteria > Desulfobacterota > Desulfobacteria > Desulfobacterales > Desulfosarcinaceae > Desulfatitalea. The sequence goes on from CAXXMB010000002.1 coordinate 1,223,869, forward strand.
TCTATTTGAAAATGGGCGGCGAACGGCTTGCCCGTATCGCCATCGACGCATACAACCAGACCCATCGCCTGAAGGATGCCGCCGAGCAGAAACTGCGCCTTGAAGAGACACTGCTTGCCAAGCAGTTGGAGGATGAAGCCGACGATGAGGACGAGGAGGACGATGAAGATGAGGACGAGGAGGAGGCCTCTGATTAATCAACCAACAATAGGACCAAGCCTCTGATCCGGGCAGCATCCATGCCCGTCAAGCCGAAAGGCAGCACTCACACCCGAAAGTCGATCAATCGCCCCTCCCCACCCAAACCACATCCCAAAGTGAAAACATAGATTGCATGGTGCCTTTGTTCGCCCATTTAAGCGCCGAGCGGGCGCAAACCTACAGCCTGGTTCTGGCGTCAGCCGGCATCCTGCATGTGACGCATCGCCGTGACGGCCGCTATGCCATCACCGTTGCACAGCCTGACCGCGGGCCCTCGCAGCGAACGATATCGCTCTATCTGAAGGAGAACCCGATCGGCGCGGATCAAGCCGACACCCTCTCACCGCCCCATCCTCGCTCGTGGTCCGCCATCTACGCAGCCCTTCTTCTGGCCGCCGTGCACATCGCCGTTGACGCCACCCGACAGCAGGAGATCTTCATCGCCGCTTTCGGAGCGGATGCCGGCCTTATCCTGAACGGCCAGGCCTATCGCACCATCACCGCCTTGCTGCTGCACAGCGACTGGGCACATCTGCTGGGAAACATGGCCGGCACGCTTCTTTTCGGGACCTTCGCGGCCAGGCTCTACGGATGGGGATTCAGCTGGCTTCTGATACTGGCGACCGGCGCCCTTGGCAACGCCGTTACTGCATGGTGGTACGGCGACCACCACCTCGCCATCGGCGCCTCGACCGGTGTGTTCGCCGCACTTGGGCTTTGCGCCGCAACCGCCTTCCGGCGCTATCGGCGCCACCGCTCCCGGCGGCTGCGCCCCTGGCTCTCCCTGGCTGCGGCACTGGCCCTGTTGGGATGGTTGGGAACCTCCCCGCGCAGCGATCTGCTCGCCCACCTCTTCGGCCTCTTCTGCGGGTTTTGTATCGGAGCGCTGTGCATCCGATGGCTGGAACGGCCGACCGGCTGGCCGCTGCAGGCAGCAGCCTTTATCGTAATGTGTTTAATGGTGTTGGGAAGTTGTTGGTGGGGAAGCTTATCGGGGGCGCTATAGCGCCGGACGGCCATGTTTTTCTGAACTCAACTTTGGAATTCGCTCTATTGAGTTACAAGGGATAGGGCGTAAGACTCTCACATCCATCCGGAGTGACGAGAAGTGTCTGTTCAAATTGTGCCGACAGGGAACCATCCTTGGTCACCGCCGTCCACTGATCTTCGAGGATGATCAAATCAACCCCCCCGAGATTGATCATGGGCTCAATCGTGAATACCATGCCCGGCACCAACCGAGCCCCCTGCCCGCGTTGTCCGAAGTGGGGAATTTGAGGCGGCTCGTGAAAATCGAAACCGACCCCGTGGCCCACGAAATCGCGCACCACGGAGCACCCCTGGCCCTCGGCATACGTCTGGATCGCCCATCCGATATCACCGACGCTGTTGCCGGGCCGCACCATTTCCATCCCCTTCTTCAAACTCAGACGCGCTGTATCGACGATCTTGCGTGCATCCGGGCCGGGCTCGCCAATGAAAAAGGTCCTGTTCGCATCGGCGTAATAGCCATCCAAAATGGTGGTGACATCGACGTTGACGATATCGCCCTCTTTCAATCTCTTCTCGCCGGGAATGCCATGGCAGATCACCTCGTTGACCGATACGCAGACACTTTTGGGGAATCCGCGATAGTTCAGTGGAGCCGGTATGCCGTTATTTTTCAGGGTGTATTCATGAACCCAGGTATTGATCTCCTCAGTAACAATGCCGGGAGAAAGACGTTGTTCCACCAAATCGAGCGTGGCGATGACCAAGCGACCGGCGCGTCGGATCCCCTCTACATCTTTCTCCGCTTTCAATCGGATTTTGGGCAATTGCGGGTGGGTCTTGGGGCGCGCAGCATCGTCTTTCCCCAAACAGCAGCGTTTGTATTTTTTACCGCTGCCGCACGGGCAGGGATCGTTGCGTCCGACTTTTACACCTCTGGCTGGCTGGTTCACCCTCAAGAATCACCTATGGCATGGTTGGTTTTCGTTACGTTCTGTCTATCCTGTCGTTGCCCAACGTATAACGATCAGCCTGCGGGTGTCAATCGACTCTCTCTGCTGGTGGACAAACCCAATCGTTAAAGGTATATACAACAGATCCTCAATTTGATGCTCACAGAACAAGGAGGCTTTGGGAAACAATGGATCGAGACGAAACCGGCGGCATCTCGGATCAGGAGTGGAAAAATCGGGTGTTGTGCAGCGACGAGAGCTGCATCGGCATCATCGGCCCGGACGGCCGCTGCAAGGAGTGCGGTCTGCCTTATGAGGGGGAACTGCCGATTACGTTTACGGATACAGCCGCTTCCGAAGCAAACGATGCGCAAATAGAAGCGTTATCCGAAAACGACACTGGCGATGAGGGGAACGAAGAAGAGAGTGCGTCCACATCCGATGACGATTGGGATCGGCGCAAACTGTGTGTCGACGAGAGCTGCATCGGTGTCATCGGCCCGGACGGTCGCTGCAAAGAGTGCGGCAAACCCGGGTAAAATTCAAAACCGCGTGATTACCGAAACGTAAATTAAACCACAGAGGGCAAAGAGATCACAGAGAAGAATCTTTAACTATCCATTCTCTGTGATCTCTTTGCCCTCTGTGGTTTTCTAAATACACGCCGCAAACACGTCATCACACGCAAGAGACTTAGTCGTTAGCCCTTAACGGTAATGACTGTAGTGAATATCATAGCGCTTGGCCTTGTAGGCGAACTTGCGAACCGTTGTTTTAAGCACCTTGGCGGCTCCGGTGATGTTGCCCCGGGTATTTTTGAGAGCATCGATGATCATCTCCCGCTCCAGGTTGGCGATGGCGTCTTCCAAAGAGAGTTCGGGTAGGGTGTCGGACTCCGATCCCGTCTGCAGGGTCGGTGGCAGGTGGTAGCTGTGGACCACGCCGCCGTCACAGAGCAGCACCGAACGCTCGATGCAGTTCTCCAGCTCACGCACGTTGCCCGGCCAGTGGTAGTCCATGAGCATATCGATGGCAGGCGTGGAAAAGCGCTTGATATCCTTTGAATTTTCCCGGTTGTATTTTTCAAGGAAGTAGTCGGCCAGCAGGAGCACATCGGTTTTGCGCTCACGCAGGGGGGGCATGTAGATGGGAAACACATTGAGTCGGTAATAGAGGTCCCCGCGAAACGAACCATCCTCCACCGCCTTCTCCAGGTTCTTGTTGGTGGCCGCAATGATGCGCACGTCGACCTTGATGGTCCGCTGCCCGCCGACACGCTCGAACTCCTTCTCCTGAAGCACCCTCAACAGATTGGCCTGCACATCCAACCCGATGGAGCCAATCTCGTCCAGGAAGATGGTCCCCTTGTGGGCCAGCTCGAATTTGCCCAGCTTCTGCTTGATAGCCCCCGTAAAAGCCCCCTTCTCGTGGCCAAAGAGCTCGCTTTCGATCAGGTTTGCCGGGATGGCAGCGCAATTGACCTTGATAAACGGCCCTTTGGCTCTGGGGCTGTTGTAGTGGACCGAGTTGGCGACCAGCTCCTTGCCGGTGCCACTCTCGCCGCGCACCAATACCGTGGCGTTGCTTTTGCAGACCTGGGAGATCATCTGAAACACTTCACGCATCTTATTGCTGTTGCCGATGATATTGGTGACCCGATACTTGTTTTCCAGCTCGTCGCGCAACCTTTTGTTCTCGGCCCGCAACTGCTCCTTTTCACGGCGGATGGTCTCCAGGTTAATCACGTGCTGGGCGATCATGGTGGCCACCACCGCGAGCACCTTCTGCCCGTCTTTGAGGACATAGTGTTCGTCATAGGGCCTGTCCACGCTCAGCGCACCGACCACCTGGTTGCCCTTTTTGATCGGCACGCAGATAAAAGAGAGCTCCTCCGTATCCTTGCGCCTCTTGCGCACAGCGGTGCGATCCAGGAACATCGGCTCTTCACTGATTTTCGGGATGGAGACCGCCTTGCCACTCTGGATAACCCGACCGGTCACCCCCTCTCCCAGCTTGTACTTGACGCGTTCGATGGCGCTTAACGACAGGTGGTGGGCCACCTCGATACTGATCTCGTTGCGCAACGGGTCGAGAATCGAAACCGTACCACGAACCATATTCATGGAGCTGGACAGGATATCCAGGACTTTATATAAAGATTTTTTAAGCTCCAGATGCTCGTTGAGGGCCTGACTGATTTCGTAAAAAAGGGTGACTTCTTCAATTCGTTTCATGTGACTTTCCACTTGAGCGTAAGAGGTTACAGGCAACTTTGCCAATATCGCCTCACACCATAACAAATTTGTAACAAATGACAAGCACAACTATACTTCATATCGATATGGATGCCTTTTTTGCCTCGGTGGAGCAGATGGACAACCCGAGCCTCAAAGGCAAATGCGTGGTTGTCGGCGGCTCCCACCGCGGCGTGGTGGCAGCGGCCAGCTATGAAGCGCGCAGATTCGGCATCCATTCGGCCATGCCCATGTTCCAGGCCAGGCAAAAATGCCAGGCGTTGGTGGTCGTTCCACCACGCCGGAAGCGCTACAGTGAGATCTCCCGGCAGGTCATGGCGATCCTGCGCTCGTTCAGCCCGCTCGTGGAGCAGATCTCCATCGACGAGGCCTACGTGGATATCAGCGGCTGCCAGCGGCTGCACGGATCCCCGCGCCAGACAGCCCTGGCCATCAAGAAACGAATCCAATCTCAAACGGACCTGACCTGCTCGGTCGGTATCGCCCCCAACAAATTCGCAGCCAAAATCGCTTCGGATATGGAGAAGCCCGACGGCCTGACCGAGATCACCCCGGACCAGATGGCGGCCTTTATCGATAGCCTGCCCATCAGCAAAGTGCCCGGTGTGGGGCGCCGCGCCCAACAGACCCTGCACCGCTGCGGCGTCGAAACCCTGGGAGAGGTCCGCCAATACACCACCGAGCAGATGGTGAAACGGCTGGGCAAGTTCGGCCGCCGCCTGTCGGCATTGGCCCACGGCCACGACGACTCCCCGGTCGTTCCGGAGACCCAGGCCAAATCGATCAGCAGCGAAATGACACTCGAGCAGGACACGCTAAGCCGTTCCGAGCTGTCGCGCCATCTGTTGGCCCAGTCCCAGAGCGTGGCCCGGCAGCTCAGACAACACGACATGCGGGCCCGCACCGTCTACCTGATTCTAAAAACCGTCGATTTCAAAAGGCACACCAGAAGCCACACCCTCGACCGACCGGTGCAGTCATCGGAAGCCATCTACCAGACGGCTATCACCCTTTTGGAAAACTATAGGCTCAATATGCCGGTGCGTCTTGTGGGGGTCGGCACCGGTAGCTTGCAGCCAGCGTCGCAGCCCGTACAGCAGGAGCTCTTCCCTGAGGAGCCGGGGGAGCAACGTGCCCGATGGGAAAAAGTGGATCGCGCCGTGGACGCTGTTGCTGAAAAGTACGGCAAGTACAAGATCAGTCGCGGGTCGTTGGCAAAAAAGGATGAAGAATGAATACGCAAAAGCATGCATTGGGGTAAGGGTCAAACGTTGCTTTCGGATTTTGTGAAACTCGCAAAAGGAGGTGAGGTTGGTGGGTGGCATGCACCTCGTTAGCATTGCATGTCAGTGCCGTTTAGGCACGGCGGAGGATCAGCGGCCCGGACTGTTTGATCGCAAGCGAGTTTCCGGGACGCCCGGAGCCGTGCCTTAACTGAACTAACATGCGTTTGCGTGAGGTGCATGCCACCCGCCAGACTCACCGGATCATAAGCTCCAAAAAATTGCTATCAAATCAGACCGACGACCTCTCACCTTCAGCCTCCCACCGACCCAAACGATCCAACTCAAAAAGATACCGCACACCGCTTTTCAGCATGGTCATCAGAATCAAACCGAAAAAGAGAGGAAAGAGGATGCAGTCAAACACGTAGGCGGCGATATATTTCAGGGTGGCCGCGGCCATTTGCTCGGTCTCGAGCTTCAGGTAGGCGACCAGGGCCTTGACCCCCTGACCCATTTTGGCAATCTTCCCCTTCAAATCAAACGTTGAAAGTTCGTCAGCCCCCTCCCCTTCCGGGAAAAAGCGCCTATGAAGCCCCTCCGGGGAGAGCGCCTCGCCCAATGTTTCAAACTGGGCCTGGGAACTATCGAGTAGGGGTTTGGTAATACGTTGGGAAACCAATGACGCGCCTGTGATGGTCAAGGGCAGTATAAGGTAGAGGACAAGGCACAACGCGGCACTGAAACGGCTTCCGGCCTTGAGAATCCGCTGAGCTCCATGCGCCCTGGGAAAAATCCAGCCGCTGAGGATCCAGATGAACCAGATCGCCAGGAAAAGAACCAGCGCCCAGTGATCGACCATGGCAAGCCCCTGGAGGGCCAACTGCATCACCACAATGACGCTGGCACCTGCCATGGCTGCCCGCCAGGCAATGTCCACATAGTCATAGACCGGCTGTACCACATCGCCCAGCTCAACATTTACACCGACGCCGACCGATGATCCCTCGACAATGGCCAGCCCGCTCTTGATGCCCGAGAGGATCAGGAAGCCGGCCAGTGCGCCGTCAAACGCGCTGTCGAGATATCGCTCATTGACGTGCTCCAGCCGTGACAATCCACACCAGCCAAAACCGCGATCGACAACACCCCTGGCAGCCAGCACCAGGGCTGCCAGCAGGAGTGTGAGAATGACCGCTCTTTTTGTCCATTCGGGCATATGTCTCAACCGGTCGGCATGGCCCTGCGCCTCTTCCGGTCCTAGTGGATTAGATTGGCCCCTTTTTCCGTAAGCTTAAGCTCGGGCACAGGTCCTTTCATTTCATACTTCAGAAAGCCCTTGGCCGCCAGTTGCTTTATCGCCTTCTCAAAGTCCTTCTTTTCGAAACCGCTCAGAAACGGAAGGTACTCTTCAGCAAGCCAGTTTTCCGGGATCATATCGTTCTCTTCACCTTCGATGGCCCTGAACTGATCCAAAATGTCTTTTTTAATGTCTTTGATACCTCTGCTCATCGCCCATCCTTGTCCGTATTATATAGAATGAACTCGTCAGCGCCCGCCAGCTCATCACCCGGAGAGCGATCTATAGCCTTTTCTTCATGAAACCGCACTGTTTTTTCAAAGCACCGTAAGTTAACGCATTTTTGTCGCTTTACAAGCCTCGGACTTACATCGAATATGAGATCCCAGAAGGAGAAGGAGGAAAGAGGAGTCAGGTACAGATCCAATCGTCACAAAGAGCGGGGAACATCGCTTGCGCACACCAACCGTTTGCGTCGGATTCGTCTCAGGCGAAACTACAAGGTGCCCTTGAGTCCGATATCCGCAGCCACCGATCGCATGCCGTCGATTGTTTTCGAAATCAGTTCGGAACGTTCCAAGCCGAGCATCTGTGCGCCGCGATCGATGATCGCACGATCAACTCCTGCGGCGAAACGCTTGTCTTTCCACTTCTTCATCACCGATTTGACCTTCAAATCAAGGACGCTTTTCGACGGTCTGACCAGGGCAGACGTGGCAATCAGTCCGGTCAACTCGTCCACCGCGTAGAGCGTCTTCTCCAGGTCGGATTGCGGCTCTACATCGCTGCATATGCCCCAGCCGTGGCTGACCACCGCCCTCACATACGACTCCGGCCAGTCGCGGCTCCTCAGAATCTCGGCGCTTTTGCTGCAGTGCTGGTCCGGATACTGTTCATAGTCCAGATCATGGATCAGGCCGATGACCCCCCACTGCTCCTCGTCCGCCCCTTGCTCCCTGGCAAAGTGGCGCATCACCCCTTCCACGGCGAGGGCATGCCTGATCAAGCTGTCGCTTCGGGTATACTCCCGGAGCAGGGCCAATGCCTGCTCCCTGTTGGGTGTCGATGGTCCCTGCATATCACTCCTCATCTGCATAGCGTTTCTGGATGGAACGCAACATCTCGTACCGGCTGAAGAAAACCTCCACCAGTTCAGGGTCGAAGTGGGTGCCGGAGTTCTTCTCGATCTGCTCCAGAATCGTGCTCTCTTCCCACGCCTCTTTGTAAGTACGCTTGGTGCTGAGGGCATCGAATACATCGGCCAGGGCCACAATGCGACCAAATAACGGAATCTCTTCGGCCTTCTTGCCGCGGGGGCTTCCGTCGGGCAGCGTGTACCCCTGGATTGGCTGTCCGGTGCGAAAATCGATGTGCCCGGGGTATCCGGTCCCGTCCCAGCGCTCATGGTGATTGAGGGCCACCACGCCGGCCGCCTCGTCGAAGTCCGATTGCTGCTGCATGAAGAGACGGGCACCGTGGATGGTGTGCTGCTTCATATCTTCATACTCATCGGTACTGAGACGGGCAGGCTTCTTCAGGATCAAATCGGAGGTGGCCACCTTGCCCACATCGTGGAGCATGGCGGCCATGCGCAGAACGTCACGGCTCTTGTCGATCACTTTACGGTCGACGTGATGCCTCAGGGCCCACTGTTCGTATATCTCCACCGCAAAGCCCGCTACCCGGTTGACGTGGGAGCCAGTCTCCCTGGGATCTCTCATCTCCGCCATCCGAATCATGCGCAGAATCAATGCACGGGTCATCTGGGCACGCTCCAGCGCCACGGCAGCCACCGAAGCAAAATGGTGCATCACGAGCTCATCCCGGTGGGCAAAATGGACGATGCGTCCCTCCGCATCCTGAGCGTTGATGATCTGCAAAATCCCCAGAATCGTATGACTGCTGTTCTCCAGAGGGATGGTCAACACCGATTGGGTTTTGTACCCCGCGGTCTCGTCGAATTGATTGCTGAATCGATAGGGCAGCGTGGCCTCCAGACGATACACATCTTCGATGTTCAGGGCACGCCCTGTGGCGGCCACGTAACCGGCAATGCTCTTGGTGTCGATGGGGATCCTGAAAGTTGAATAGATGAGCTTTTCGTTTCTAGGCAGCTTTTTCTGCAGGGTATCGTTCTGGGTATAGGAGAAGTGGAGCCAGCCATCCTGGCGGATATAAATTGAGCCTGCGTCTGCATTGGCAAATTGACGTGCCCGGGTCAACACCCGCTCCATAAGGATATCCAGATCGTTGATTTGACTCAACTCGATCCCCAGGCGAGTCAGTCCGTCCAGCTTTTCCTGCTCGGTCAGCATCCGGCATCGCCCCCCTTGGCGGTCGCGAATGGGGTTATTGCGGGCAGTCATGAGCGCATCGGCGTTGCATGGCAAGAGAGCCACCACATTTACCATTGGCTCGAATTCATAACCATATCAAATTGTTGCAAAATCGTCAAGCATCAACTTGGTAATGAATTAAAAAATCCATGTGTCCGTCAAAGGCTCTATGGTCATCACGGTTGATCTGGATGTCAATGCCAGGGCGTTCGTACGAACGCCGAAAGGCGGGCAATTTCCCCCTGTGACAAATGGGATGAGGTGCGATTCAATTTTCGGGTTGCGTTAGGCCAACATGCGGAGGCGATTCCAGCGAGTGGTCCGCACCTCACGCTAACGGAAGGAAGATGGTAAAGGCGCTGCCTTTACCCTGCACGCTCTCCACCGTCACCTGGCCGTTATGGACCTGTACAATGTGTTTGACAATGGCCAGCCCCAAACCGGTGCCGCCCATACGGCGGCTGCGTGCTTTGTCCACACGGTAGAAGCGCTCGAACAGACGCGGCAGATGCTTCTTGGCAATTCCGATCCCCTCGTCCTTGACGCTGATTTGAAGCCGATCGGCATCGGCCCGGGCGGCCAGCTCGATGCGGCGATCCGAAGGACTGTACTTTATGGCGTTGTCTAGCAAGTTGACGATGGCCTGCTCAATGAGATCGGCGTCGATGGCCATGGCAAGTGCATCATCGCAAACGATATCCACCGTCATCGATTTCTCTTTGGCCTGGGGACAGCACCGCTGGTTGGCCGCATGCAAGATCGATTGGATCGGCACACGCTCCAATCTCAGCAAGGGCTGGTGCTCGGCACCTTGCTCGAGACGGGCCAGTTGCATCAGATCGTCGACGATGGCGGTGAGCCGTTTGACATGCTTGTCGATAATCTCAAGAAACCGTTTTGCCTCCGCCGGATCGACATCCGATCCCTGACTCAACGTCTCAACGAAGCCCTGGATGGCCGTCAGGGGTGTCTTGATCTCATGGCTCACATTGGCGGCAAAGTCGCTCCGCACGGTCTCCAGACGGCGCAACTGGGTCACATCGCTCAGCACCAGCAACGCACCCATGCGGTGTCCGTCGGGATCTGCCAGAGGGGTGCAGTGGGCCTGCAGGATCTGTTCACCGGCCTGGTAGAGAGCCACATCCCCCTGACTCACCTCTCCATGGTCGAGGGTGGAACGCACCATTTCATGCAGATCACGATTGCGCATCACCTCCTGGATGCTTCGTCCCTGAAGCACATCGGCGTGACCCTTCAGCAGCTTTGCAGCGGCCGCATTGTGGTGCAGAATCCGCTCTTCGCCATCCAGGGCGACAACACCCTCCACCATGCTCGAGAGAACCGCTTCACTCTCGTTGCGCTGCTGGACGACGGCCTGGATCCGCTCCTCCAACTCCTGGGCCATCTGATTCATGGCTTGGGCCAAACCGGCCAGCTCCGCTGTCTCGGGAGGCATTACGCGGTGGGATAATTCACCACGCGCGAACCGGGCGGCACTCTGGCGCATGGTTTCGATGGGACGGCTGATGCGGCGTGAAATAACGAGGCACACCAGTGACGCCAAAATTGCCACGACAACACCGCCCAGGGCGATGCGAAACTGCAGTGCCCGCAACCGCTGCTCAATGGCCGTAAGCGCCAGCGACACCCGAACCACTCCTGAGACGTTCTCCGTCCCAAGCGGATAGGCCAGGTACATCATGTGCTGACCCAGCGTATCGCTGAACCTCATGGCGGTGCCGGTATTCCCCTTCAGGGCCTCGATGATCTCCAGGCGGTCCCCGTGGTTCTCCATCTTCTTCGGGTCGGTTTCCGAATCGCCGACCACCGTCCCATCGGGCAGAATCACGGTCAGACGGGTGGCCATATCGAGAACGACCTGTTTGCAAAATCGATCCACGGCCGCTGCATCCAACGGCGTGACCAGTGGCAAAAACTGGGGGGTCAGGAAGCGGGCCTGATGGAGCAGATCCTTGCGGACCTGGGACATGTAAAAGGAACGCATGGCATGGGAGGTGTACCAGCCGGTGGCCAGAAGGGCGAGCAGAACCAGGATCAGATAGGAGGGGTATAGCTGCCAGATGAGGCGTCTGCGCTGTATCATCTTGTGTGCGTCTCCTCTCCTCTCTTTTCCGTGAAGCGGTACCCGACACCGCGTACGGTCTCGATCAGGTGGCCGCTCTCGCCCAGCTTCTTGCGCAAGCCGACGATCTGGACATCCACACTGCGGTCGGTGACCGGATAGTCGTCGCCGCGCACCGCATCGACGATCTGGGAACGGGTGAAGACCCAGCCCGGACGACTGGCCAGAAAGGCGAGCACCTGGAACTCCGTATAGGTCAGGTCTATGGGCCTATCGTCGATGGAGAGGCTGCGCCGGCCGCGGTCTATCAGCAGGCCGTGAATTCGGATGATCGCGTCGTCGGTTGCGGCCGGCACAGCGCGGCGACGGAAAACGGCACGAAGACGGGCCAGCAGCACCCGGGGGCTGAACGGTTTGGTTACATAGTCGTCGGCCCCCAACTCGAGGCCTGTGACGATGTCCACCTCCTCGCCTTTGGCGCTCAGCATCACCACCGGGATCTGTCGGGTCTGCGGGTCGTTCTTCAGCTTGCGGGTCAGCTCCAGCCCGTCGATCCCCGGCAGCATCAGATCGATCACCAGGAGGTCGACGTGCTGGGTCTTGATCTTGCGCCAGGCGTCCTCCCCCGTCTCGGCACACAGCACCTCATACCCCTCACGGCTGAGGTGGAACCGCACCAGTTCAAGAATGTCCTCCTCGTCATCGACCACCAATATGGTCTCTTTGCCCATGGTCCAAACCCTTTGTCGGTTCATCCCGGCATCCCGGCGGCTATTTGGATAGAGCCCGCCCGATCGGGACAGAATTGGGCGAATCGCACCCCCTCACATCAGCACTGTTTATCCTGACAAGTGTTAGCTTCTTGTTAGCGTTTGGTTAGGATTTGAAAAGTGCCGTCTATTTGCATGTAAAGGGATAAAAATGGTGGAGGCAGTAGCCGCCAGGGTCGCCGTACATCACTTCGCTTTCGGCCATGCAGACGCCGATGGCCTCGCGCGACACAGACTCGTAATCGGGACGCTGCTCCTCCTCCTTTTTACACGCCAGACAGATCGGCTCATGATCATAGACAGACAAGATGCGCTTGTCTTGCGGCCCCAGGCCGGCGTTGCAGCGATGGCATGCCAACGCACAGGATAACTTCTCTTCCCATTTGTCCATTGAATCCATCCTTTGATCGGGGTATGTCATACGTTCGCATTCAGTCGATACCACTGGTCCAACATAATAGCGGATCGGCAAAACTCAAATCAAGAGCGGAGCATGCGTTGACCCTTTTCAACATCATCGCTATTGCGGTCGCCCTGGCCATGGACGCCTTTGCCGTGGCCATTGCCGCAGGCATCAAGCTGGGATCTGTCGATTGGCGCCAGAACTTCAGGTTGGCATGGCACTTCGGCTTTTTCCAGGCGGCCATGCCAGTCATCGGCTGGGCGGCGGGCCTCACCATCCGCCAGCAGATCGAACGCTACGACCACTGGGTCGCCTTTATCCTGCTCGTTTTCGTCTCCCAGGGCATGTTGCGCGAAGCCTTCAAGAAAGAGGATGAAACCAACACTCCCAAAGATCCCACCAAAGGGGCCACCATGGTGATGCTCTCGCTTGCCACCAGCCTGGATGCACTGGCCGTGGGATTGAGCCTCTCGATGATCAACATCTCCATATGGGCCCCCTCCCTGATCATCGGCATCGTGGCCGCCGTGTTCACCACCATCGGACTTCACCTCGGCAAACGCGTCTCCAAGGCCGCTCAGATCCGCCGTTACGCCGACATCATCGGCGCTCTGGTCTTACTGGCCATCGGCATCAACATTCTGAGAGAACACGGGGTGTTCGACAGCTTTTAAGATCGTGATTCAGGGCTCCAAAAATTTCCACCCCATGGGAGGCTGAGCCACCCGCCGGGCGGTGGTGTCGAGAAGCTCGAAGAGGATTACCTCCATGATGTGCCACACCTTGACGCCCTCGCGGACACAGCCAGTGATGGTCTTTCCCGACCGGCCGCACGCCATGTGCATATGCAGCAGCGGTGTTCCGCTCTCATCCACGAAAAGCGTTCCCGTACCGGCCACCTCGTGGACCTCGTCCAACAAATGCGTCACAGGTTCAATCGTCGCTGCGCGCCCCTTCTCCGGCCCGACCACCAGTCGACTGCCAGCATCGGCACCGCCTACGACGATGAGCGCCGCCGCCCGGATCTGCTGTTCGCGGGCAAAGCGCTCGATGGTCTCATGGACGACGTCGCCATCCTCCAGGCGGATGACGAAGATACGGCCCTGCTTGGCTTCTGAGAATTTCATTCTACAATCCCATGCCCGACTTTGCCGGGAATATAAGTGAAAGGCTCTATATGAGGAGATGCTGTCAATTGTATCTGCCAGCAATATTACCTTGAATTCGCTACTCTTCGGTCATGGGCGACGGTTGAGGCGCTTCCGGCTCGGAGATGACATCCATGAACGCCCGGAACAGAACGACATGCACAAAAAGGCCGATCAAAGACCAGATAGCGTTGACAATGATGCGAAACAAATCGTTGGAGGTGAAAACCTGTACCAACTGATCCGCCGCCAGTCCGGCGACAAAAATCGGAATGTAGGTCATCAGGAGCAGCATAAAAACAAGCGCCAGATGCTTCTTCGTATCCTCGAAGCTCTTTTGAATCGCCTCGCGCGGATTCACCCCGAACAGCACAAGATGAAATTCGGCAAACGCCAACCGTATGGCCAACCATATCCCAGGGAAAATCAGCATGCTGATTCCCAGTCCGATCAGAAAAACCGATATCGTTTTCAAAATAAGCAGCGGCACCCAACGCTGAATCGCCCCAATGATCAGTTCACTGCTGGTCGGTTGCTCCTGGCGGGCACGCTTGGCCATCAACTGAATCAGCGCCGCGGTATAGATGGGATAGATGAGCAGATTGACCGCCAACGGCGCAAATATGGCAAGATGCGTCCCCTTGTAAGCCTCCGCCAAGATAAAATCGGATAGCGAAGCGACAAAGAGAAAGGGCGCGCAGACCAACGCAATCTGCTTCAGATGACGGGTAAAAAAGATATAGGCGTCAGTAATGATCGTCTGAATTTGTTTGGCAAGGGGTTTTTGCATCGTCTCTTTTCCGGTGATTGGTAATGAAGGGCAAACATTTAACATGAGTCCGGCCTGCCTGCAAATCCAAATCGGTCAGAAAATCAATCCAAAGGAGAACCGCCGTCAAGCCACCGGCACACCCTCTTCTCTTTCTTTACCGTTAATTTGTCTTGACAACTTAACATCTTTTGACATACACAACGGCAAAACACAATGGAGGACACACCCATCATGCTAAACCCCAACGCCCCCATCCCCTTGTACCGACAGCTCGCAGAGCTGCTCACCGAGGGCATCCGTTCGGGGATCTATCAGCCAGGAAGCCGAATCCCCTCCGAACCTAAGCTGGCCGCCGAACACCGCCTCGGCCGCCCCACCGTCCGGCAGGCCATCGACCTTCTGGTGCGCAGGGGACTGCTGGTACGCCGCCGCGGTTCGGGTACCTACGTATGCGACCCCCAGCAAGAGGTGGACCTCTTCTCCCTGGACGGCACCGGCGCATCATTCGCCAAGACCGGCGTTCCGGTCGAGACTCGCATTTTGGCGCCCCCGACGCTCTGCTCAGTGGATGGCCAGAAAGACAATCCGTTCAGGGGACTTCAGGCCTACACCCTGAGCCGCCTGACCCGGGCGGCCGGTACGCCGGTGCTGGTGGAGGATCTCTACCTGCACCCGAACCTTTTTGCCGGGATCGACCGAATGAACCTGGAAGGGCGCTCCCTGTCGGCCGTTGCCGAAGAGAAGTACTACCTCCGCCCATCCGGCGGAAGACAGAGCTTCAGCATCGCCTATCCGGATCAAAAGAGGTCCGACGATCTCGAGATTACCCCCCAAACACCCCTTCTCGCGGTCAGCCGCTGGCTCCATTTCCCGCAAACCAAAAACGGCGTCTACACAAGGCTTTGGTGCCGCACAGATCAATTTGTCTTTACCCAAACCATTGGAGGAACCGCATATGCATAGACGAGGCTACTACGACGAATTCGGTGGCGCCTTCCTTCCGGAGATACTGGCCGCCACCTTTGACGAGCTGGAAACGGCCTTCGAGGCAGCCAAGTCCGACCCGGACTTCTGGGACACCTATCTCAGACTGATGGCCAACTACTCCGGGCGCCCCACCCCGCTCACTTTTGCCGAACGCCTCACTGCCTATTTCGGCGGCGCCAAGATCTACATCAAACGTGAAGATCTCAACCATACCGGCGCCCATAAAGCCAACAACGTAATGGGCCAGGGAATGCTGGTCCGGCGCATGGGAAAAACCCGTGTGATCGCCGAGACCGGTGCCGGGCAGCACGGCGTGGCCACCGCCACCATGGCCGCCCGCTTCGGATTCGACTGCACCATCTATATGGGCGAAGTGGACGTATTGCGCCAGCGGCCCAATGTCTTCTGGATGGAGCGCCTGGGGGCCACGGTGGTGCCGGTCCGGGACGGCACCCGCATATTGAAAGATGCCATCAATGAAGCGTTCCGGGACTGGGTCAGCAACATGGACACCACCCATTACGTCCTCGGAACAGCTTGCGGACCGCACCCGTTTCCCGAGATGGTCACCTACTTCCAATCGATCATCGGTAAAGAAGCGAGACGCCAGGTCATGGAAGCGGAGAAGAGACTCCCCCAAAGGGTCTATGCATGCGTGGGCGGCGGATCCAATGCCATGGGGCTCTTTTCAGGCTTTCTCGACGACCCGGTAGAGCTGGTGGGCGTTGAGGCCGGCGGAGAGGGGTTGGAGAGCGGACATCACGCCTCGCGCCTCAAAGCCACCGATGCCAGTGTTGGCGTGGCCCAGGGATACAAAACCTATTTCCTGCAAAACGAAGATGGCCAGATGCGCGAAACCCACAGCATCGCCGCCGGACTCGACTATGTCGGCGTATCGCCGATTCTCTCCAATTTCAAGAAAACAGGCCGAGCCCGATTCGAAGCGGCCACCGACGAAGAGGTTGTGGCGGCCCTGACACTGAGCATGCAAAAGGAGGGGCTCATACCGGCCCTGGAGTCGGCCCACGCGTTTGCCCACGCCTTCAAGGAAGCGCCCGAAATGTCACCCGACGAAATCATCATCATCAACCAGTCAGGCCGAGGCGACAAGGACATCTTTACCATTGCCGATGCCTTCGACGATCCGAAATGGCAAGACTTTATCCGGCAGAAAGCGGAGGAATATGGAAAAGTTGGAAAGTGAAGGAAGATGGCCAATTTGATCCCGGTTTTTTAGGGTACAACCAAGCCTCATGGATGAATATGCCCACATCCTTGATACAATCGGACAGAATACATCAGCTTTCATACTTTCTTACTTTTTACTTTCATACTTTTTTACCTGAAGGAATTTGATCATGCTTGAATCCTATATCCGTAAACGTTTAGAAAAATCGCTTTTGCTAATGACCCATATCGTCATCGGCCACCCCTCTCTGGAGGCGTCGTTTGAGATCGTCCGTACCATGGTGGCGGCCGGGGTTGATCTGATGGAGCTTCAGATCCCCTTTTCAGAGCCCATTGCTGACGGCCCGGTGATTCTCAAAGCCAATCAGCAATCACTGGCAAAGGGCATCACGGTCAAGGAGTGTATGGACTTTGCCAAGCGGGCCGCCGGGGAGTTCCAAATTCCGTTCCTGTTGATGACCTATTACAATATTCTGTTCAAATACAATGTCGCCCAATTTGCCGATGACATGAAGGCTCATGGGGTACGCGGGGCCATCGTGCCGGACCTGCCGCACGAAGAGGGGCAGGCGTACCTTGCCGCCATGGAACGCAACGAATTGGCGCCCATCTTCATCTTTGCCCCCACCACCAATGACGCACGCATGCACGAGATTGCCCGGCACGCCGACGGCTTCGTCTATTGTGTGGCGCGCAAAGGGGTTACAGGTCAGCAAACCGAGTTTTCAGACCATCTACAGCGCTACCTGAACCGCTGCCGCCAGGCAACCAACCTGCCCCTGGCCCTGGGATTCGGCGTCAAGGACCGGAGGGATATCGATTTTCTCACCGGCAAAGCCGACATAGCGGTCATCGGTACCCAGACGATAAACGTCTTCGAAGAGAAGGGGGTAGAAGCGGTGGGTGATTTTATTGCCGGATTAAGATAAGAAGAAAAGACATATGAAAGACAAAATAGTACGTCTAAAAGAGTGTAGCCGACACCTCCCTTTCGTTACCGCTCATCTTCCGGGGGTGGGTGGGGAGATCAAGGCTGAACCTGAGCATTTTAACGTGGAAGAGATCCTGCCCTATGCGCCCTGTGGAGAGGGCGAGCATCTCTTCGTAACCCTTCGAAGAGCGGGATGGAACACGGCCGATGTGGCCGCGGCGCTGGCTGATCGCTTCGACCTGAAAAGCGTCGATGTGGGTTGGGGCGGCCGTAAAGACAAGCAGGCCGTCACCACCCAAACGTTCTCCCTTCATCTGCCCGTTGCGGTGACGAACGCGCAGGCCGAAGCCGCCCTGGCGGAGTTGCCGTTCGAGCTCCTCGCCGTGCAACGCCATCGTAACAAGCTCAAGACCGGCCACGTGGCCGGCAACCGTTTCCGCATCCTGTTGACACAGGTGGGACCGGATGCCCTGACCGTCGCTGAACCGGTTGCCGATGAAATTCGACGGCACGGTATCCCCAACTACTATGGCGAGCAACGCTTCGGATTCCATATGGCCAATATCGATCGTGCCATGCACTTAGCCGAACGTGGACGGCCCGCACGGAGTAAGAAGGATGCCTTCGTGGTGTCGGTCCTGCAGAGCGCCCTTTTCAATTTATGGCTGACCGAGCGGATGGCACGCGATCAATACCAAACGATCCTGTCGGGCGATGTGGCCCAGAAAACCGACACCGGAGGACTGTTTGTGGTGGAAGATGTCGAGGAGGCGTCTGAGCGCTTTTTAAAAGGCGCGATTACTTATACGGGGCCTATTTTCGGCCCCAAGATGAAGGCTGCCGCCGATGTAGCGGCGCAGTATGAATCCCGGATCCTGGACAACGTTGACTTGAGCCTTGACGCCTTCAAGCGGCTCAGGGCACCGGGCGCGAGGCGCATGGCCGTACTGACGGTGGACGATCTGGCCATCCGGCAGGAGGAGGCCGGCCTGCACTTCACCTTCACCCTTCCCCGCGGCGCCTATGCCACCATGGTGATGCGCGAATTCATGCGCGCCGACGGGTAAGGCTTTGACTTTCTTTCACAAGGAAAATGGGCTAAACATTCAGACTGGTGTTTGGGCTGAAACTGCCGATATTAAGGATCTGAACCAAACCCTGGTGCGTGAATAAATCAGAGGGAAACCGTGAATACCGATATCAGAGCACAACTGGACCGGAGGTGGCATATATGGGATCGTTAAGCCGCTGGGTCATCTTCCTGGCCGCTTTCTTCTGCATATATGGCGCGTTCCATCTCTATGTATTGATCAAGGTGAGACGCGCGCTCTACCTTGAGAGCTGGGGCTATATTCTGTGGGTGGTCATCCTGCTGTTCCTGATGACGGCGCTGATCAATGCGAGAATACTCACCGAGAGCTATCCGATCTTCTCCCTTGCCTTGACCTGGATCGGCTACCTCTGGATGGCCTACCTGTTTCTGTTTGTCTGCCTGGCAATCCCCATAGACAGCTACCATTTGATGGTCAGCTTGCTGCAGCAGCTGTTCAACGTCGATTGGACCAATGTCGTCATGCTTCGGCGCAACAGTCTGGCCCTGGTGGCCATCGGTGCGGGTGGCGTCATGATTTACGGTGCTTACGCCGCCTACCAGGTCGGCGTCGAACACATATCCCTTCGCAGCCCCAAAATCTCGGCAACAGACGGTCGGGTGCGCATCGTGCAAATATCGGATCTTCACCTGGGGCCGATGCTCTACCCCGGACGCCTCAATCCAATCCTGGCCACCATTCGCACGGCCCAGCCCGACATCCTGGTTTCCACGGGCGACCTGGTCGATGGAAAAATCATGAATGAGACGGAGGTTGCCCGCGAGCTGAACGCCCTGCCCGCAAAGATCGGCAAATTTTCGGTAAGCGGCAACCATGAAAAGTACCACGGTATCGAAAACGCCATGGCATTTACGAGCGACGCCGGTTTCAAACCTTTGCACGACGAAAGCGTACCGTTGGGCCATTCAATCATCGTCGTCGGCCTGGACGACGCTTCCGAACGACAGAAGGAGCGTGAGTTGCTTGCCGGCCTGCCGCCCGAAAAATTCATCCTGCTGCTCAAGCATCGTCCCGATGTCACGGACGGCAGCCCAAATCACTTCGACCTGCAGCTCTCAGGACATACCCACAAGGGACAGATTTTCCCTTTCGGATTGATCGTCAAACTTTTTTACCCCATGTACAACGGCCTTTACAGATTGACCAATGGCGGCCATTTATACGTCAGCAGGGGCACCGGCACATGGGGGCCACCGATTCGGGTCTTCGCGCCACCGGAGGTCACCATCATCGACCTGCTGCCCCAAAAAGCACCCTCCCCCACCGGGCCCATCGTAACACCGCAAACGGGTTCAAAATAGAGTGAAACCTGTTGCGCTGGGCAATTGACAATGGGGTCCCATGGGCATAAAGTGCCAGCCGGAATTGAACGCGGCGATGGTGGTCGCGCCTTATTAAACAGATGGCATCCCGTCACATGCCAATGGAAACAATTCAGACAAATGAGTAAACCCGATACCGATTTCTGGCAGAGCCACTCCCTGAAGTACCTGGAGTGCGCCTTCCGTTCCGACCGTCATGAGGCGGTACGCCGGGCAGATGGTCATGGTATAAAGTGCGGCGATTGCGGTGACACGGTGGAATTTTTCATCATCTTGAGCCAAGAGCGCCTTCGATCGATCTCTTATGTCGTCAACGGATGCATGAACACCAACGCATGCGCCAATGCGGTCATCGACCTGGCTGAAAACCGGAGCATGGACGAGGCGTGGGAGATCACCCCAGAGATGGTGGCCGAATACCTGGAGAGCCTGCCCGAAGACCATTTTCACTGTGCGGAGCTGGCCATTGGTGCGTTTTACCTTGCTCTGGCAGACGCAAAGCGAACCCTTCAAACCGGATGGAAAAAAGCCTACCGTTAAACGGCGCTCCTTTACAGACGGCCATTCACACCCATTCCGGAGCGGTAAGCCGGTGGCCGGCCGACGATGGCCCGTTTTTGCACACCTCCCGATTATGAACTTAAACACTTAAAATTACAACGATTCTATTAAAAATAGCCCGTCAGTTGACACCCCGTTTATCCTTGACATGGGGTACCATCTTGACTATAGGTCGGTCTTTGATTTGGTAGGCTGGCTTTGTGGTGAGGAAGCACCATCAGGGCCTTTTGCATGAGGCTTCGAAGCAGAAACAGAACAGACGCTTCCGCAATTGTGGAATAGCACCCCATGGGACTGATTGAGAAAGTTGCACAACAAAAAGATGCATTGGCCGAATTGTGGTTTGAGCGGGTGATCGATACCTATCCCGATGAGACCACCCGTTTTCTTCGCAGTCAGAAAGATCCTTTCGCCAATCCGGTTGGCCAGACCACTCACAGAAATCTGGTCATCTTGATCGATCTCTTGAGTTCGGGACTGGATACCACTGCCGCACGGAATGCCCTCGACCCGATTATCCGCATCCGCGCCATTCAGAACTTTACCGCCTCCCAAGCCGTAGGGTTTGTGTTTGATCTGAAACAGATCATTCGCAAAAAGCTCTCTGCCAAGCCGGACAACGCCAAAGAGATGAACCGCATCGAAAACCTTATCGACAAACTTGCACTCATAGCGTTTGACACCTACATGCAGTGCCGCGAAAAAATATACGATCTGAAAGCAAACGAAACAAAAGAACGCACGTTCAAAGCGTTTGCCAAAGCAGGTTTGATAAAGGAGTCGGAGGATGACTGAAGCCGGCTCCGCCAGGCAGTTGGATGATTGCGTGTGCGCCACTCCAGCGGGGGGACTTTACCGGAATCCTCGTCGGTCGCATGCGCCGCTAGCCAGCCGCCTGATCAGATTTAACCCTTTTCATATGGAGGGCCGCAACCGGCGGGTTGGGGCCAAAAGTGAGGTGCGGGTAGATGAATAAATTTTACATGTCATCACTGCTGGCGGTATTTGTGCTGGCCCTGATCGCCTGGGTGGGTTCCATGGGGCTACCCTCGGTGTTCGGGATTGTCTTGCCTTACGTTGCCTTCATTGTCTTTGTTGTAGGCTTCGCATGGCGCATGATGGGATGGGCACGGTCGGCCGTGCCGTTTGCCATTCCCACCACCTGCGGCCAGCAAAAATCGATGGACTGGGTCAAGCCGGCCGCCATCGACAACCCTTCGACCAAGTTCGGCGTCTTCATTCGGATGGCACTGGAAATCCTGACCTTTCGGTCCCTGTTCCGCAACACCCGCATGAAGCTGACCCACGAGGGGCGATTCAGTTACAGTCTGGAGGTCTTCCTCTGGGTAGGCGCCCTGGCTTTCCACTACGCCTTTCTGGTCACCCTGCTGCGCCACATGCGCTTCTTCTTCGAGCCGGTCCCCTGGTGCATTCAACTGCTCGAAAAAGTGGACAGTTTCTTTCGCTTCGAGATCTCCTACGATCCGATCCAGTTCGGGCTGCCGGTCGTTTTCGTCTCCGGTCTGGTTCTGCTGGCCGCCGTCACTTATCTGTTCCTGCGGCGCCTCTTCATAGGCAAGGTCAAGTACATCTCACTGGTGTCGGACTACTTTCCCCTCTTTCTGATCATGGGCATCGCCTTTACCGGTATCCTGATGCGCTACTTCACCAAAGTGGACATCACGGGCATCAAGGAACTCACCATGGGGCTGGTCACCTTTCAGCCCTCCATTCCCGCAGGCATCAGCCCATTGTTCTACGTTCACCTGTTCTTTGTCAGTGTGCTGCTGGCCTATTTCCCCTTCAGCAAGCTGATGCATATGGGAGGCGTCTTCCTGAGCCCCACGCGCAACATGACGACCAACACCCGCGAAGTGCGCCACGTCAATCCGTGGAACTACCCGGTGAAGGTCCATACATACGAGGCCTACGAAGACGAGTTCCGCGAAAAGATGGTCGAAGCCGGACTGCCGGTGGACAAAATGCCGGAGCCCAAGCCTGAAGAACCGACCGCGGAAGAGGAAAAGGAGTAAACGACCATGGCAGATGAGACACCCAAAGCCGAAGAGTTTTTGGCCCAAATAGATCACCGCCAGCCGGCCAAGCATTGGATGGACGTACCGGCCAACATTCGCAAAGGCATGTACTGCTACGCATCCAATCCCAAGAGCGTTGAATATCTCGGAATGCCCAACGCCCGGGAGTGGAACCCCATGGAAGACGACTGGAAGTTGCCGGAGAACTGGCAGCAGATCCTGCATGAAGGCTTCAAAGAGCGCCTGGAAAAATTTCGCTCGGTCAAAATTTTCATGGATATCTGTGTGCGCTGCGGCGCCTGCGCCGACAAGTGCCACTTTTTCTTAGGCACCGGCGACCCCAAAAACATGCCGGTGCTGAGGGCAGAGCTGCTGCGCTCGGTCTACCGCAACGACTTCACCAAGCTGGGCAAAATCCTCGGCCGCCTGAATGGGGCGCGCCCCATGACCATCGATGTGCTCAAAGAGTGGTGGTACTACCTGTTTCAATGCACCGAGTGCCGCCGCTGTTCGGTCTTCTGTCCGTATGGCATCGACACCGCCGAAATCACCATCTTCGGCCGTGAGCTGCTCAACCTGCTCGGTTTGAACATCGACTGGATCGCCACACCAGTGGCCAACTGCTACCGCACCGGCAACCATCTGGGCATCCAGCCGCACGCCTTCAAGGATATGCTCGAATTCTTCGTCGAAGACATCGAGGAGATCACCGGCGTGAACGTGGCCCCCAATTTTAACAAAAAGGGCGCCGACATCCTGTTTATCACGCCTTCGGGCGACGTCTTCGCCGACCCCGGCACATACAGCTGCATGGGGTACATGATTCTCTTCCACTTCCTCAAGGAAAAATATGGCCTGGACGTCACCTGGAGCACCTACGGCTCCGAGGGGGGCAACTTCGGTTTCTTCACCTCCCATGAGACCATGAAGCGGCTCAACGCCAAGATGTACCTGGAGGCCAAACGACTGGGCGTCAAATGGATTCTGGGCGGTGAATGCGGCCACATGTGGCGGGTCATCCACCAGTACATGGACACCATGAACGGACCGGCCGACTTTCTGGAAGAGCCGGTCAACCCGATCACCGGCACCAAGTTCGAAAACGCCAAGTCGACCAAGATGGTGCATATTGCCGAGTTTACCGCCGATCTGATCAAGCACGGCAAGCTCGATCTGGACCCGAGCCGCAACGACAACAAAATCTTCACCTTCCACGACTCGTGCAACCCGGCGCGGGGTATGGGCATGCTCGATGAGCCGCGCTATGTGATCAACGCTGTCGCCAATCACTTCTATGAGATGCCGGCCAACACCATTCGAGAACAGACCTTCTGCTGCGGCAGCGGCTCGGGTCTCAATGCCGGGGAAAACATGGAAGAGCGCATGGCCGGCGGTTTGCCACGGGCCAATGCCGTGAAATATGTCCATGAAAAGCACGGCGTAAACATGTTGGCTTGTGTGTGCGCCATCGACCGGGCCGTTTTTCCGGCGTTGATGGAATACTGGGTGCCTGAAGTGGATGTGACCGGCCTGCATGAAATGGTGGCCAACGCCCTGATTCTGCCAGGAGAACAAGAACGAACCACAGACCTGCGCGGCGAGCCGCTGCCGGGAATGGAGGACGCCGATGAGTAAAAAATGGATTGTAATAGGCTTGATTATCTTCCTGGGCCTGTTCTCTACCCCGTTTTGGTACAACTTGCTGGTCAAAATGGGAACAGCCGCCCCGATGCCGGAGGTGGTTTTGACGGAGAAGGCCAAGGCGGCCAAAAAATGCGTCAGAGACACCGACTATATGAAAACCGAACACATGCAACTGCTCGACCTGTGGCGGCTCAAGGTGGTACGCGGCGCTGTGCGCGAATACGTCAACCCCGAAGGAAAGACCTTCGACATGAGCCTATCCAACACTTGTCTGGACTGCCACTCGAACAAGGCCGAGTTTTGTGACCGCTGTCACAATTACGCTTCCGTGCGACCCTACTGCTGGGATTGCCATATCGATAACCCCCAAGGAGAAATGAAATGAAAAGCAGCCGCAGAAGCTTCATGAAAATGGCGGGCATCACTGCTTTGGGGCTTGGCGCTCAGCCGGCGATCAAGGCCATCGCACCCGCTGCAGAAGGACACGGGCCGCAAGAACAGTTCAACAAAGGCCCCAAGGCAATGACCGCCCAGCAATGGGCCATGGTGATCGACACCCGGCGCTTCCACAGCACCGAAGATCTGGAACCGATCATCGAGGCGTGCCACAAAATTCACAATGTGCCCCATTTCACCGACAAACGCCACGAAATCAAATGGATCTGGGAAACCCATTTTCACAATGCCTTTCCCAACAATCCCAACCCGTATATGAGTGAAGAGGCCGAACACCGCCCCTACCTGGTATTGTGCAACCACTGCGAAAACCCGCCGTGCGTCAGAGCCTGCCCGACCAAGGCCACCTTCAAGCGCGAAAGCGACGGAATCGTGGTCATGGACATGCACCGCTGCATCGGCTGCCGCTTCTGCATGGCCGCCTGCCCGTACGGATCGCGAAGCTTCAACTTTCGTGATCCCAAGCCGTTTATCAAAGAGATCAACCTGGAGTACCCCCGCCGCATGAAAGGTGTGGTGGAGAAGTGTAACTTCTGCGCAGAGCGGCTCGCCGTGGGTGAACAACCGGCCTGTGTGGAAGCGTCCAACGGGGCCATCGTATTCGGAGATCTGAAAGATCCGGATTCGGAGGTGAGGCATGTGCTGCGTGAGAATTTCACCATACGACGCAAACAGAACTTAGGCACCGAACCGTGCGTCTACTATATCGTGTGAGGTGGGTATGCTTGAATTAGCGATTAAAGGAAGTAAAGCGTATTGGACATGGATTGTGGCCCTGCTGGGTGTCATTGGCGCCGGTTTTGTTTTCTACCTGTGGCAACTCCAGTTTGGTTTGGGCATCACCGGCATGAGCCGGGATGTCTCCTGGGGCTTTTACATTGCAAACTTCACCTATCTGGTCGGTGTGGCCGCCGGAGGTGTGATGGTTGTGCTACCGTACTACCTGCACGACTACAAGGCTTACGGCCGCGTCACGATCCTCGGCGAGTTCCTGGCCATTGCAGCACTGGTCATGTGCCTGCTGCTCATTCTGGTCGACCTTGGTCAGCCGATGCGTGGTGTCAACGTCTTTTTGTACCCCACGCTCAACAGCGTCCTGTTTTACGATTCATTGGTGCTCAACGGCTATCTGTTGATCAACCTGATCGTCGGATGGAACGTCCTGGAAGCCGAACGCAACGGGGTCCACTACCAGAAGTGGCTCAAACCGATCATCTACCTCTCGATCCCTTTTGCCGTCAGCATCCATACGGTCACGGCCTATCTTTACTGCGGTCTGCCCGGCCGAGGCTTCTGGTTGACCGCAATTTTGGCCCCCCGTTTCCTGAGTTCGGCCTTTGCCGCCGGTCCGGCCCTCCTGGTGCTGCTCTGTCTCTTCATCCGCAACACCACCAAGTTCGACCCGGGCAAGGCCCAGATCCAAAGCCTGGGCAAAACCGTGGCCTATGCCATCTGCATCAATGTGTTCTTCTTCCTCTGTGAGGTGTTCGTCGCCTTCTACAGCAACATCCCCGAACACATGGATCACATCAAATACCTGTTCGTCGGCCTGCACGGCCACAGCGCAATGGTCCCCTGGATGTGGTCTTCGATGGCCCTGATGGTGATCGGCATCATCCTCACCGTCAACCCGGTCACCCGCAAGAACGAAACCACCCTCGCCGTGGCTTGCGTGGCGATTATTGCAGGCACTTGGATCGACAAAGCCCTCGGCATGATCGCCGGCGGTTTCGTCCCCAACCCGCTGCACGAGGTCAACGAATATGCGCCTACATTCCCGGAAATCGTCATCACCCTGGGGGTTTATGCCATCGGCGCACTCGTTCTGACAGTGCTCTATAAGATGGCCGTAGGGGTCAAACAAGAGGTGGAGCAGGTATAACGCAAGCTCCAGCTCCAACTTTTTGTGCACGTAACAATCAAGGCCTGCCGGGTATCCGGCGGGCCTTTGTTTGTGTGCCCGCTGGGAAATGCCGTTGAAACGCCCCTCCGATATGGAACCTTGTTTTCTCTCCGGCCGCCATGCTAATTGAAATTCAATATCCTGATGCAAAAAACCGTTCAATACGCTCGGTGTAGGCTTTTTCATCAACCCAAGCAGAGATAACATGCAGCTCGCAATCCAAGAGTAGGAGCCGAACGTGTATAAATTATTAATGGTTGGTACCGGTGGTTTTTTTGGGGCCCTATTGCGTTATGGGATCAGCGGATGGGTTCAGAATATGACCCGTAGCATCGCTTTTCCTTTCGGCACCCTGGCCGTCAATATCATCGGGTGCTACTTCATCGGTCTGCTCACCCAACTGGTCGAATCCCAATCCGGCATCAACACCGAAATGCGTCTGCTGCTCATGGTGGGCCTGATGGGCGCATTTACCACCTACTCCACCTTCGGCAACGAAACCTTCAGCCTCATCCAGGACCAACGCTATGTTCTGGCCCTGCTCAATATGGGCCTGCATCTCTTGTTGGGTCTGTCGGCCGTATTCATCGGCCGCTTCACCATCATCACCCTGTGGAGGTAAACGCCATGAAACTGCCCCGGGAAGTAAAAATTCTGAGGATATTTATCGGAGAAAGCGACAAGCATGACGGCAAGCTGCTCTACGAATGGCTCGTTCTCAAAGCCAAAAAACAGGGATTGGCCGGCGCTACCGTAATGCGGGGACTAATGGGATTCGGCGCCACCAGCCGGATCCACACCTCCAAAATTCTGCGCCTCTCAATGGATCTGCCCATCGTGGTGGAGATTGTCGACGCTCCGGAGAAAATAGAAGCATTTCTCACTCTTATTGAAAGCGTCGTCACCGAAGGGTTGATCACACTGGAGAGCGCCAAGGTGCATCTCTATAAGGGGAAAAAACAGCCGCAGGAAGATCCCGGCTTTTCCTGAGCAGTATGAAACTCATCCCGCGCCCAAATAAAAAGGGCGTGGTAAAACCACGCCCCTGCATGTAGAAATCATGGACGGTCGGATTAAAACAGGATGCTGCTGATAAAGCAGCCTCCACCACCTCCACCGCCACCTCCACCGCTGGCGGAGCCACCGCCTGACGGCTGCGTTTCGCAGGCATCTCCGACGCCATTGCCGTCCGAATCCTCCTGCCCGGCATTGGCTGTATCCGGGCAGTTGTCTATGTCGCCGCATATTCCATCGCCATCGATGTCATTGTCGGCATCGTCGACACAGGTATCACAGGCATCTCCAGAACCATCACCGTCGCTATCGGTCTGTGACGGGTTTGCATCGGTCGGGCAGTTGTCCGTATTGCCGCAAACCCCATCTCCGTCAACATCGTTATCCCCATCCTGGGGGCAGCTGTCGCAGGCATCGCCCACGCCATCGGCATCCAGATCTTCCTGACCGGCATTGGAGGTGACGGGGCAGTTGTCGACGCCATCCAGAACGCCGTCACCGTCACTGTCCACGGCCACTACAATGCGTGCCGGTGCGCCGGGGTCGAGGATCTCACCATTGACCTCTCCCTGGCCGTCGCCGTTGGTATCGTCGCTGTCTCCTACACCGCCATCGAGCAGGTGCAGGGTGATCACGTTGGCGGCAGTGGTCACATGGCCCGGATAGGCCACGCCGTTGACCACCACGCCCCCCACTGCGCCCAGATCATAGTAGTGATAGCCCGGCTCGCCCGGTGTCGGCCCGTACTTGATATAGGTGTCGATGTCGTCCGCCGGGGTGCCGTCTTCGTTCATCACCGTCATGGTGATGTTGGCGCCGTCATCCGCGGGCCCCAGCACTACCCGGAAACGATAGAAACCAAAGGGGTATTCGAATCCGGCCAGCGGCGCGTCGGTGGGCGAATGCTGGGTACGCACATCGCGCAGCTCCGCACCATCCTGGGCTTCCATGACGATATAGTGATCGCGCTCCAGGCTGTGCAGTGTCGCCACATGGGCCTGCTGGGCATCATCGATACCGTCATCGTTGGCATCGCCGCTCTCCTCGATGTCCAGCACATAGTCGCCGTCGCTGTCCGCGCTGCTGCGGCCGGTGAAATGGATGGCGTACGCCGCCTCGTCCGGGTCATTGGACGTATAGGTCAAGGTTTCCTCGAAGGTGGCGGCGACGGTCGGGTGAAACGTGGCTGTCAGTGTGCAGGAGGAGAAAGGCGCCAGCACATTGCCCACCGAAGAACAGGGGATGGCGCCGCCGCTCGTGTCGATGGAGAAGTTGGTGGTGTCCGAGAGCGCGTAGCCCAGGATCTCCAGCTCTTCGCCGCCGGTATTGGTGACGATAAGCGGTAGCGACCGACTGCTGCCGATAGGGACATCGTGGAAGGCGATGTCGTGGGACCAGATATCGGCCGTTAAATCCTCCACACCCGGGCCGATCAGATGGATATGCTGGGGGCTCTCATCCAGGTCATTTGAAAACACAACCACCAACGCCTCCTGGTTGGCCGGATAGGTGGGCGTGAATTCCACCGCCACGCTGCAATTGGCCCTGGGTGCCAGGCTAAAGTCGCCGTCGGCCGGATCGGGGCAGGCAAACGCGCCGTCGTAGTGAAGGGTGAAATCTTCTCCGGTATCCGCATCGATCCCGGTCTTGGTGATGCCGGTAATGATCAAGTCCGAGTAGCCGTCGTTCTGGATGGTGAAGTACTGCGTGGTCGAGGTGCCGATCTGCGTCAGAGGGAACTCCATCAACGGCTCATCAGGGTCCGGGTCGTCGGTGAGGATGGTGATGTCCGGGCCGCTGTATCCCTGGAGGTCGATCATCAGCTCGGGCTCGTCGGGATCGTTGGTGGTTCGCACCACCACCTCGGCCCTGCGGATCACATTGTCAACGGAAGGCGTGAAGATCACATTGACCGTGCACACTTCGCCGGAGACCACATCGAACGGTGGCGGGCCGCATGGGGCGGTGCCAGATTCAAAGTCGAGAGCGTAGTCCTCCTCGTCGGCGCCCTGGAGGAAGACGGCACCGATATTCAGCGGATTTGTGCCCAGGTTGTCGAAGTTGACGCTCAATGGCGCTGCCGGTAAATTGAGGCGCTGGTTGCCAAAGTCGTGTGACCGGGGCTGCAGCTCAATGTCCGGGGAACCCGAGCGGTAAAGTGGATTCAGGCGCGCCACCCAGACGTCCGTGCCGCCTCCGTTGGTGGGCTGGGCCGCACTGTTTCCCACCGTGTTCAGTACCCCGGGAAAGTCGCTCGAGGAGGTGTTGCCGGCAGCAAAAAGCCATACCGCACCGGAGTGGGGATCGTTGGCAATGTCCAGCGTGTGCATGTGAGATTCATCGGCGCCGGAACCGCCCAGGTAGGTGGCGTCATAGAGGTCGCCCAGATCCGATGTGAGACGGGCCACGAAGACATCGTAAAATCCCTGTGGCTTGCTATAGCCTGTTTCGGCACCGGGAAAATCGTCGGATTGGGTCGTGCCGATCACATAGACATCAAATGCGGGTGAATGGTTGTTGGAGAGCAGAATGTCGCCTATGCGCTCGAAACCGCTGCCGCCCAGATGAGTGGCATATTCCAATGTCAGATCCTAAGTCAGACAGGCGATAAAGGCATCCTGATCGCCGGCCAGATTGGGCTGAAACCGATCGTCGGTACCGGGAAAATCGTCCAGATAGTAGGGTGGCGGGCTTGGATTGGTGCGCGGGGAGATGCCCCCGGCCACATAGACCTGGTGCGTCGAGTGGTTCAGGGCGATGGCCATGCCGAAGTCGATACCGCTGCCCCCCACGTATGCGGCATCGATCACCTCCCCCAGGTCATCGCTCATGCGCACCACATAGGTGTCGATCGACCCCCCGAAATCGTCGGGGTCGAGCCAGGGGAAACAGCCTACCCAGATGCCTTCTCTGCCGTCGTATGCGGTTTGGCCCACCACATACACTTCGTGGGTGAAATCATGGACTTCGATGCCGTGGGCATGGTCCGTACTGCTGCCCCCCAGAAAGCTGGATTGGCGGCGCGTCAGGGTGTCGATATCCAACCGGGTGACAAACCCGTCACTCAATGAGCGATTTGAACCATGCGTGGTTTGGGCGGCACTATCGGAGACAGGAAAATCCCCAGACATGGTACGCCCGACCACATAGAGGGTATCCGGCGTCGTATCGGGTTCTTCGCGCAGATCGATGTCAAGGCTGATGGCGATATCATATTCCGAACCGCCCAGATAGCGGGAGGCCAGGATAGTGGAAAGATCGGGGTTCAAGACGATCACAAAGCCGTCGGTCTCTCCTCCACGGGAGCCGGAGTAAGCCCCCGGGAAATCGATGGAGTCGGTAGATCCGACCACATATACATTGTCCGTCTCCGGGTGGATGGTCAAGTCCCAGCCCATATCCTCCCCCCGGCCGCCGATATAGGTGGTCTCCAGCACCGTGAGATCCTGGTCCAGACGGGCCACAAAAGCATCCTGGCCGCCCCAGCCCGGAGTAGACTGTGCAGCCCCGCTGAGCCCCGGGAAGTCATTCCTGGATTGGGTGCCGCCGGTTATATAGAGATAGAGTTGGGAACCCGTGCCGTCGGTGATAACATTGGTTTTCAACCCATAGCCATACTCCAAGCCGCTGCCGCCCAGATAGGTGGCGAACAACGGATCGATGACCAGGGGATGGCTGGCATCGTACGCTCCCAACTCAAAAGAGTAGGTATCACCGTCAACCTGGTAAGCCGCCTGAACCATTATCTTGCGGCCGTCGATCTCCTGGAACGCCACCGGTCTGGTCAGCTGCACAGACCCTGCGCTGGTCTCGATGGCCAATCGACCATCGGGCTGCACGGCAAGGCCGGCAGCGCCTCTGACCCGGACCCGGATAGCCGCCGGGTCGGCACCGGCTTCGATGCGGAAAAGTTTCTCAATATTGTTGCCGTATGCCTTGAGGGTCACGCGAATGCCCTCGTACGCCTCCCCCAAGGAGACGCTCTCGTATGCGGGGATGCCCCTTCGCCAATTTTTCGGATCGTTGCCGATGAACAGATTGACCTTGCTGCTCGAAGGGGTGAGCCCCTGGGGAGCTATCGCCCCTGCACCCACCAATAGTTCCGAGATACTGACCACAGGTTTGCCTGGATCCTTAGGATCAGAAAGCCGGTAGGCCAACGCCCCCTTTGCGGTAATATAGACGTTGCCGACCAGCGTATCGGCCCGGAAAGCCAGATTGTCCGGCAACTGCCCCATATTGGCGACAAAGGGCATCCGCATCGCATCCATTTGGGTTTGTCGAGCCGATATTCCCACTGATTTTGGTGACACCGCAGCATGCGCAGTAAAGGCCATGGCCGCTGCGAATCCGATAACCAATATGAAAAAAAACCGCCGTTTCATCCTTTTATCCTCTCGTTCAGTTGACAATTGTCTATATTCCCAAACAGATCGGGTATTCACCGGCTGGAACTGGTGGTGGGGACTTTTTCTGAATTGACGCAGCATGCAGTAATTTCTTGCACGACGCCACGAGGAGATGATCATCCGGAGCGATGAGGATAGGCCCGGAGACACTGAGAGGTGAGTCCTCGGCGCCCAATACTTCTTCGCCTTGCGCCTTCTACATTGCTACGACAGGGCAGGTGCGCTCTGAAAAATCAGACTTGCATCTTCAACAGAACACTGACGCCAAACTTGTCCCAACAGGTAAAAGTGACTTGCTTAATGCATAGGCACCTGTGATAAATTGGTGCTGGGTATGCGCTGGGACCGGGTCGGCGTCTCAGTGTTGGCTACTAAACATGCAACGAGGAGGAAGTTACATGAAGATTTCAAAAGTGATTGTCATTTCAGCCATATTGATTGCATTCTCCATCGCCGTTGCCGTGGCGGGCACCCTGCAGGATGTGAAGGCCAAAGGGTACATCTCGGTGGGCGTCAATGAGGGGCTTTTCGGTTTTTCCAAGCCGGACGAAAAAGGTGTTTGGCGGGGCCTGGACGTGGATACGGCCCGCGCAGTATCGGTTGCCGTGTTCGGAGCTCCGGATAAAATCAAATGGGTGCCGCTGACCGCCAAGACCCGATTTACCGCACTGCAATCCGGTGAAATCGATCTGCTCACCCGTAACGCCACGCGGACCCTCACCCGCGAGACAGCACTTGGGCTTAACTTCGTGCATACCAACTACTATGACGGCCAGGGCTTTCTGATTCCCAAAAAGCTCGGCGTCAAAAGCGCCAAGGAACTTGACGGCGCCACCGTATGCGTACTTCCCGGGACCACCACCGAGCTCAACGCCGCGGATTACTTCCGGGCCAACAACATGAAGATGAAACCGGTCGTGATCGAGAGTACGCCTGAATTGGCCAAAGCCTACTTTGCCGGACGCTGTGACTGCCTCACATCGGATGCATCCCAGTTGGCCGGTACCCGCGCTGTCGCTCCCAATCCCGACGATCACATGATTCTGCCCGAAATCATCTCCCGTGAACCCCTGGGGCCGGCTGTCCGCCACGGGGATGACCAGTGGTACGATATCGTCGATTTTGCCACCATGGCCATGATCGAAGCGGAATTTCTGGGCATCAGTTCCAAGAATGTGGATCAAATGCTCAAGAGCCAGGACCCCAAGATCCAGAGATTCCTGGGTGTCAGCGAGGGCAACGGCAACGCCCTGGGATTGGATGAGAAATGGGCTTACAACATCGTTAAGATGGTGGGCAACTACGCAGAGGTCTTCGAGCGCAATGTGGGCAAAAACACCCCGCTGAAGCTCGAGCGCGGTCTGAATGCGCTGTGGACCGACGGCGGATTGATGTATACACCGCCGTTTAAATAAGAGACGTCACGTTAGCCATCGATCCGGCCCCGCATCCCCTGCCAAGGGCCGGATCGAAAAGCGCACTCTGGCTTAAGCTGAATCAGCCCCGCTGGTTGGTTGAAAAGGAACGTTGACGATCGATACTTCACATAAAGTCTCCTTCTGGTATGATGCGGGCAAGCGGTCATTGCTTTACCAGGTAGTGACCCTTTGCCTGTTTGCACTTCTGAGCTACTATCTGGTTTCCAACACGCTGGCGAACCTGGAGCGCCAGTCCATCGCCACCGGTTTCGGATTTATCGATAAGGAAGCATCGTTTGAAATCGGCGAGAAGCTGATACCCTACTCCGCCGCAGATACCTATGGCCGCGCCCTGGTGGTGGGGGCCTTGAACACCCTGCTGGTTTCCTCGATCGGCATTACCCTGACCGTTGTGTTCGGCACGCTGATCGGGGTGGCACGCCTGTCATCCAACTGGCTCATCTCGCGGATTGCGGCCATCTATATCGAGGTGTTTCAGGATATCCCCATTCTGTTACAGCTCTTTTTCTGGTATGCCCTTTTCTACGAAATGCTCCCTTCGCCGCGTCAGGCGCTCAATCCCCTTGAGGGGGTATTCCTATGCAACCGAGGGTTGATCTTTGCCGTACCTGCCGATCATCCGGCCTACGCCTATGCGGGTCTGGCTTTCGTGGTGGCGGTTATCATCTTTATTTTGCTTCGAAAGTGGGCCAAAAAGCGTCAAGAGCAGACCGGAAGCCATTTCCCTGTGTTCAAAGCCGGTGGGGGCATCCTGATTGGACTGCCGCTGCTCGCATGGCTGTTCGCAGGCGCGCCCACGCAAATGAGCGTACCGGTTCTCCAGG
The DNA here is from genome assembly GCA_963668675.2 of uncultured Desulfatitalea sp. Lineage (GTDB taxonomy): Bacteria > Desulfobacterota > Desulfobacteria > Desulfobacterales > Desulfosarcinaceae > Desulfatitalea. The sequence continues at coordinate 1,258,129 of CAXXMB010000002.1, forward strand.
GGTTCAACTTTCAGGGAGGGATGAGCGTCAGTCCTGAATTTACAGCACTTTTGCTGGGACTGGTGCTCTACACAGCCGCCTTTGTGGCCGAGGTCGTGCGTGCCGGCATTCAATCCGTCAGCAAGGGGCAGACCGAAGCGGCCATGGCCATCGGTCTTCGGCCGGGGCAGGTCCTCAACCTGGTTATTTTGCCGCAGGCCCTCAGAGTGATCATCCCGCCGTTGACCAGTCAAATGCTCAATCTGACCAAAAACAGCTCCCTTGCTGTGGCCATCGGCTATCCCGACTTCGTCTCTGTGGCCGGCACCACCATCAATCAGACGGGACAGGCGATTGAAGGGGTCATGCTGATCATGGCGGTTTACCTGATCATCAGTTTGTCTACATCCGCTTTTATGAACTGGTACAATAAGAAGATGAAACTCGTGGAAAGGTAAAGAAAGATATCAGCAGTTTAATACCGAATTGGGAGCAGACCCCTTTTCTGTGTTTCAAAGTGAAGGTATAGTGTCGATTCTACTTTTTTGGTTTTGGAACAGGTAAATAATGCCGGACCCTGCAACCATTGATAGCACTGTAAAATCCGAGGTGAAACCACCACTGGCCAGCGTGGGGATTCTGGGGTGGATTCGGGGTAACCTGTTCAGCAACTGGTACAACTCCCTGCTCACCATTGTGGCCCTGATTATCTTGTGGAACACTCTAATTCCGTTCATTAAGTGGGCGCTTATTGACAGTCTGTGGTTTTCCACCGGTAAGGAGTGCCAGGCCGGAGAAGGCGCCTGTTGGTCAGTGATCACGGCCAACATCCGTTTCGTCATTTTCGGATTTTACCCCTATGAGTTGCAGTGGCGCCCCGGACTGGCCATCGTCTTGCTGGTGACACTGCTGATCATCAGTCAGTATCGCCTGTTCTGGCGCAAATCGCTGGCGTATTCCTGGATTGTCGGGCTGGTGGTCATGGGCGTCCTGCTAAAAGGCGGCATCTTCGGCCTGGAATCTGTCGAAAGCACCAAGTGGGGAGGATTTCCGTTGACCCTGCTGCTCTCGGTTTTCGGCCTGACCGCTGCTTACCCGCTGGGGATCGCCCTTGCACTGGGGCGGCAATCCAGAATGCCGGCCATCAAGTCTCTCTGCGTGGTCTATATCGAGTTGATTCGCGGCGTACCACTGATCAGTCTTCTGTTCATGTCGTCGGTGGTCTTTCCGCTCTTCATGCCTGAAGGGGTAACCTTCAACAGCATTTTACGGGCTCAGTTGGCGATCATTCTGTTTACCGCCGCCTATATCGCCGAGGTTGTGCGTGGCGGGCTGCAAGGCATGAGCAAAGGGCAGTATGAGGCAGCCGAGTCCCTGGGGCTCAACTACTTTCAGACCATGCGCCTGGTCATTCTGCCCCAGGCGCTTAAAATCGTGATACCGCCTACGGTGAGCATCCTCATTTCAGCCTTTAAGGACACCTCCCTTGTGGTGATCATCGCACTCTACGATCTGTTGAAAACCACCCAGAGCACATTGCAAGACCCCCGCTGGATGGGATTTTCGGCCGAAGCTTACATATTCGTCGCCATCATCTATTTTATCTGCTGTTTTTATTTGAGCAATTTCAGCAGAAAAATAGAACGGGAACTGGATACGGGAAGATAGGGCAAGTTTAAATATGAAATAGGAAGTATTCCCTGGATTAAAACTTTACACTTTAAACTGAGGTCTTGCAGAAGTCGGCAAGCCCTTGTCTAATTCATTGCTTTAATTTGGTAGATAGACCCGATGCTTAAATCTTTAACCACAGGAAAAACTATGCCAGCCCCAGCCACGGATATAGCCAACAACGACGCCATCATCGAAATTAGAAACATGCACAAGTGGTATGGAGACTTCCACGTGCTGCAGGATATCAATCTAGATGTCAGGCGCAAGGAGCGAATCGTTATCTGCGGCCCTTCAGGATCAGGCAAATCCACCCTGATCCGTTGTATCAACCGCCTGGAAGAACATCAGCGCGGCAAAATTATTGTGGACGGTATAGAACTGACCAACGATCTGAAGAATATCGAGAAGATTCGTGCGGAAGTGGGCATGGTCTTCCAGCATTTCAACCTCTTCCCCCACCTGACCATCCTGGAAAACCTGACCCTTGGCCCCATATGGGTGCGCAAGACACCCAAGAGAGAGGCAGAGGAGGCGGCCATGCACTATCTTCAAAAGGTCCAGATCGCCGAGCAGGCCAAGAAGTATCCCGGACAGCTCTCCGGCGGTCAGCAGCAGCGTGTGGCCATCGCCCGCAGCTTGTGCATGGCTCCCAATGTCATGCTGTTTGACGAACCTACGTCGGCGCTGGACCCCGAGATGATCAAAGAGGTCTTGGACGTCATGATCGAGCTGGCCCGGGAAGGGATGACCATGCTCGTGGTCACCCATGAAATGGGCTTTGCAAAGAGTGTGGCCCACCGGGTTCTCTTTATGGATGATGGCCAGATCGTGGAAGAGAACTCGCCCACTGAGTTTTTCGACAAACCCCAAAATGATCGTACAAAGCTGTTCCTCAGTCAAATACTTCACTGAGCTGAAAAAGTCGGAGGACGCCAGATCCGGTTTTGCCAATGGTTCGCAGCAGATTCACTGCGGCTTCACCCTCGGCGCCCGGCTCCGAAACTCTCCTGCTTTTTCAGCGGATTTGTTCAATGGTCGACTTAAAGGGAAAAATCTTTGATCTACACAAAATTACTCTTCACTGCTCTTTTTTGGGGAGGCACTTTTATTGCCGGAAGGGCAATCGCGGGAAGCGTCCATCCGGTGAATGCGGCATTTGTCCGATTTACCGTTGCCTCTGTCTGCCTGCTGATGGTTGTACTCAAAACCGAGGGCCGACTGCCCATGCTGCGGAAAAAACAAATCATCTCTATTCTGATGCTCGGTCTGACGGGTGTGTTTGCCTACAATATACTCTTTTTTTCAGGACTCAGGCACATCGAGGCGGGCAGGGCCTCGATCATCATCGCCAACAATCCCATTCTGATCAGCCTTTTGTCGGCAGTTATCTTCAAGGAGGCATTCAACTGGATTAAAGCCGCTGGTATATGCCTCTCTGTGACAGGTGCCATGGTGGTCATAACCAACGGGCAACTTGCGGACACAGCCAGCTACAGCCTCGGTGTCGGCGAATTGCTGATTTTCGGATGCGTTCTGAGTTGGGTCGCCTACTCTCTCATCGGCAAAGCGGCCATGGCAAGCCTGTCCCCCCTGATCTGCGTGGCCTACTCGGCTGTGGCGGGTTCGGCGCTGCTTCTTTTGCCGGCGCTGCATTTCGGCCTGTTCACCGAGGTCACGGCCTATACCTTGACCGATTGGACCAGTCTCATCTACCTGGGCGTTTTTGGAACGGTGCTCGGCTTTTTCTGGTATTATCAAGGTATCGAGAGAATTGGACCGATGCGGGCGAGCGTGTTCATCAACTTCGTTCCGATCAGTGCCATCATCCTCTCATTTTTCATTTTGCATGAGCCACTGCGCCTGTCGCTTTTGGCGGGAGGAGGCATGGTCATTGTCGGCGTCTACTTCACTAACGCATCCCAGATGGTTGCCGGTCTATGGGTAAGGGCCCTGCGGGGTAAGCAGGGGACATGCAAAAGAGGCGGGATCAAACCTTGATTCGTAAATCTGTATCGTTTACCACTTACTATTCACAATTCCGGGATCAACCCCATTTTCATTTTCTTATCTCAAAGGGCATAAAGACAAACATAAAGCTTTCTTCCGCACGGGCGCAGCGAAGCTGAGGACATCAAACACGGAACCGGAACGCTCTAGCTCACAGACGCCAGCTGTTTGGCGTCCTGTGCAGTTGTTGGTTCGGTGCAATCGGTTTAATTCTATTGCCGATGTTGTTTACCTTAACAATTTTGCCAAGATTGCAGACTTGATACCACGTTGCCCTCAATCAACATATCAATACGCTTATGGCCATCTGAGTGGGGAAACCCTCGGCTTTCCAATTATGTATTTTCTTTCTTACCATCTTCAGAGTGATCAGGGCAAATTCCAGTGTATTCAGGGTAAAGCGTCTTGGCACAATCAGGGCAAATACTATGGCTAAATTCTGCCTCTGAATGGTCTCTGATGTAGCTCTCAATTTGATTCCAGTACCCTTTGTCATCTCTAATCTTTTTACAGTTGGCACAAATAGGCAGGATGCCTCTTAACGTAATGACTTCTTCTATAGCTTTATTTAGTTCGGATACGAGTTTTTTCATATCCGTTTCTCTCTGTATACGTTCTGTTATGTCATAGAAGATGCCTGTCCATAAAACTTCGCCATTTGCGACTGGTTGGGGGAGCGATTCGAAACGAATCCAGAGAATTTCCCCTCCGATATACATACGCCCCTCCCACTTAAAGGGGATTATCTTGGCGTTGGCTTCTTCGTTCTTGCGGTTGTATTCTTCTTTATCATCTTTATGAATCAGATCGAGGACGAGGCCGGGATTGTCTTCAAACGCCTGCCGTTCAATCTTTAATATTTCACAGGCGCGATCGTTGAATAACTCTAAATGAAAAGGAGGGTTATCCGAACTGACCCAAGCATTATTTGAGCGCAGCTCTTTAGGGAACACTCGAATTCGATATATCCCTGCAGGTTGGTAGTTGAACATATCCAGATACAATTTACGTTCAAGTTGAAGTAGTTCCTTGGCCTCCTTGAGCATGGGTACCGAGTGGTCCATTTCCTGCACTCTTTGCTTTAAAAAGGCATTCTCTTCGATCAGGTCTTGATTTACTCTGGATGGATCACTCATTCCTTGCCCCTTTCGCGATAAACAATATCGTCTAAAAGAAAGCAAAGCAAGAGGGTCTGGCCAACACATTTTGTATTTTAATAATTAATTTCTACACCGAACGTTGCCTTCACCGGTGGCAATGTAGCGCAGCGAAATTGCCATCCGAGTGTAAGGCATTGTTAAATGCGCGCCATTTTAGTCAGTTACATCCTTGCCATCAGCGGTTCGATATCGTCCCCGTTTCCCCGACTCGGTATACTCGTAATGGTATAGCTCTTTTCCATTAACTATTTCCCATTCCGTCATAACCGCTCCACTTTCAAAATAATAAAATCCCTTACCTGTAGGATTCCCATTTTTATAGTTCGCTTGGGATTTTATCCTACCACTTTCATATAGGCTTATTGCAGGTCCATTACGCTCGCTATTTTCATAGAACATGATATTCTTGGCTTTCCCACTCGGATAATTTTCAATGACCATGCCGTCTGGAATTTTACCTTCTGAAAAAATTACATCTCCATTTTTATAAGATCTTTTGGCAACTATTTTATCCGCGTTTTTAAAGACCAAATGATAAATCATATGGTTCGATGACTTATCTTTGATCTTTGAGAAATCGACAGTAATTAATTCAGCACCAGCGGAAATACTGATACAAAGTAGAATAATAAACGAAATCGAAATTGTTTTAATTTTCTTAGCCATTTTTACATTTAACATATATTAGTTGTCATGACAGTTTTTGATAAATCCTTTGCGATCCATCAAAATCAACCATATCCGAGTACCGTAAAGCATTTTTAGAAAAAAAGATCTAAATCAAACTTAACATACAGTAATAATGGAATAAATTCATTCCGCTGTGTGACATATCTGTTTCTGGACCGGGATGGGCCATTTCTTCCAAATGAAATAAAATCGTAAATATCCATGTATAGTCGACCGATAGAATAATTAGCTTTGAAATTATTAACCAAAACTGACAAATTCCGACAATCGATATGGGCTTTGAGCGCAACTTATTGCATGGCGGCAATGCGCATTAAATTACAGCCATATGCGTCTGTCAATATGATCACCCAATAGATTCACCGGTGCCAAAAACATTCAGGCCTCCGAACCTTTGACGCCGTTGCCAAAATGTATGGGCGCTAAGGCGATCTGGGCGCATACAAGCATCAGTTGCATATTGATTTTGCCGATTAAGTACCGAGCTGCCTGCACTCCGCGTTGCACCTGCATTCCGTATTGGGCTATTTCTGATCGTTTGTATGACATGTCGAGATATCACGCTTCAAAACAAACCGGCAAAGCGATCACTCTTCCTTTGCCAAAGAGACTTTCCGTCCATTCCTCTTTCTCAGCAGTTTGAACTTCCTTCGCCTTATGCGGCTTCGCAGTTGGCCGAGCAGTTCATAGTTGGCCGGCGTAATCAACAGGGCCAGAATGGTGGCACTGCATAGTCCGGTGACGAAGGCGGTGGCCATAGGCGCCCAGGAGATCGATTTGGAAGGAATGCCGATGGCCATGGGAAGAAGACCCAGCAGTGTGGTGACCGTTGTGATCAGAACCGGCCGCATGCGCGCGGCGCACGATTCGAGGATCGCCTGGCGCAGATCCAGGCCTGCGCGAATGCGCTTGTTCATGAAATCGATGAGTAGAATGGTATTGTTCACGGCCACACCCGACAGGCCGATGGTGGCGATAAAGCTGCCCACGGTAAAAAGGGTTCGGGTGAAGAAAATACCATAAGCCACGCCGATGATGGCAAAGGGGACGGCGGTGAGGATCATCAGCGGCTGAAGATAGTCCCTGAATTGTGAGGCCAGCACCATGTAGATGCCCATCACTGCAATGCTGAAAGCGATGGCCAGGGAGATGTAGGATTTTGTGGTCGACTCGAACTCGCCGCCGAAGGAGATGGAGACGCCGGGAAGACGGCTCGAGATGGTACTGAAATGGTCCTGTACCCGCTTCTGCACCACGGCGGCAGAGAGGTTGGAACCGGGTTTGATGTCCGCGCTGATGGTGATGGTCGGCTTTCCCTGGTAGCGGGAGCGCACATTGGGCTCCTCGACGAAACGGGCGGTCACCAGATCGCGCAGATAGATGGGCGAGGCACTGTCTTCGATGACCGGCACGGCAAGTATGTCCAGCGGCGTTTTCAAACCGGCCGCATCGCCGATAAGGTCGTCGGCACGCGCCATGCGGACGATCAGATCCACCTCTTCATCCGCTGCCCTGAAGGGCCCTGCCGGCCGACCGTTGAGGACACCGGCCACGATGGCGGTGATCTGGGCCGCCGACAGGTTGTACTGATACACCGCCTCTTGACGCGGCTCGAACTTCACCGTGCGATAGCGCACCGGGCGATTGTCCCCCAGATCCACGAGATCAGCCAGATTGTCATCCTGTCGCATGTAGGAGAGAAGTAAAGTGCTGGCCGATATGGCCGCCGCGTTGGTCGGCGCCTGAACGCGGACGTTGACCGGCTTGCCGGTGGGCGGACCGTCGCCCTCTTCAAACACCTGCACCTGTGGATGGGCCGGATCGTCGGCGTAGGTTTGCTTCACAAACGCACGGATATGCGCCCTCATGTAACTCAGATGCTGCATGGGGTCGTTGGCGGGGTTGTCCGGAAAGTTGCGCTCCCGCTTCTCCGGCAGGGTGACCACCACTTGGCCGTAGTTGGGGCCGTAGTGGCGCACGTAGTCCTGATCTTCATAAAAGCCGGTATAGCCGGCTGTGGATTGGGCCTGTCTGGCGCCCAGGGACATGATGTATTGCGAAACAGTGCTGATGATGGCATCGGTGCGTTCGATGGAGGTGCCGGCCGCCGTCTGCAGGGTCACATGGTACCGGAAATAGTTACCCGGGAAGAACTTCACCTTGATCAGCGGTGCGATGCCCAGCATGGAGAGCAGCAAGAGGGCCAGCGCCGAAACAAAGGCCGCATTGATAGCGACAAATGCGATCCTTTTGTGATCGAGCACCCAGATCACCGCTCGACGGTAGATGCGCCAGACATATCCGAAAGGGCCATGCTGCAGGTGGGCAAAGGGCGCCTCCTCATCTTCGCCCACCAAGAGCGCATCGGCGTTCTTGGGCCCCCAATCGAAGACGTGGATCGGAAGGATGAAGAGCGCTTCGAGCAGGGAGGCGATGAGCGCGTAGCAGACCGTCTTGGGGATGATCGAGAAGAAATCGCCGGTGCTGCCGGTCATGATCAGCATGGGGATGAAGGCCAGGGCGGTGGTCATGGCCGAGCTAACCACGGGCAGCATCACTTCGGATGTCCCGTCGATGATCGCCTGGCGTCGCGACTTGCCCATCTGCATGTGGCGGAAGGTGTTCTCCACGATAATCACCGCATCGTCCACGATGATGCCGGTGACCAGTACGAATGAAAAGATGCTGATGGTGTTGATCGTCACGCCGGTCAATTTCATGATGGTGATGGCACACAAAAAAGAGAAGGGAATACCGATGGCCGTGAGCATGGCGTTGCGAAAGCCGAGAGTGAGCCACAGCACGATGACGACCAGTCCCATGCCCAGAAGCAAATTGCCGCCCAGAATGCGAATCGAATCGTTGATCTCGATGGTCGAGTCGTTGGTGAAAACGACCTGAAGGCCCTCGTCGGCGTGCTTTTGGCCGAATTGGCGCGCTCGCGCCTTGATCTGCTCGCTGATGGCGACGGCGCTGCCCTTCTCCTCCTTTGTCACCACCAGCCGCACGGCTTTATGGCCGTTGACCGAGGGCACGGTGATCGGGTCACGATAGTGCAGACGGGCGCTGGTCACCAGATCACGGACACGAATGTAGTTGCCGTCGCCGTCGCGTCGCACGATCACATCCAGCACATCCTCCTGACTGCTCAACCGGATCCCGCTGTCGAGCATATAGGAGGTGTCGCCGGTGCGAAACCGGCCCGATGGGATCTTGGTGCCGGCCGACTCGACCGCCTGGACCACCTGGTTGAACGTTACACCATAGCGGCGCAGGCTTTCGGGATTGAGGGAGAGGTGAAATTCGTCATCCGGTTCGCCCTCGATGTTCACGTCCCTCACCGCCGGCACGCTGATCAGGGTGGCGCGCAGCTCTTCTGCATAGCGCTCGAGGCTTTGCAGCGGAAGTTCTCCGCTGAGATGCACGATAATCACCGGCATCCAGATATTGGTGTCGATCCAGATGAAGGAGGGTTCGTCCACACCCCGGGGCAGCTCATCCTTGATGTTAAGCACCCGGAAGCGCAGCTCGTCGTAGAGATTTTCGTAATCGGTGTCGTCTACGAACTTGACCTGCACCGAGGAGAAATTGCGATAGGAGTTGGACTGCACATACTCCACATCCTCCATGCTCTCCAAGGCCTCTTCAATCTCGCGGGTCACCAGCTGTTCCACATCGTCGGCCGACGCACCGTAATAAACCGTGTGGATGAATACCTTGCCGATGTCGACAAGGGGAAGATTTTCGGTGGGCGTGGTGAAGAGGCTGAATAGGCCCGCCACCACCAGAATGACAAACAGCACGTTGATGAAAACGGTCTGTTTCAGGGTATATTTGACGACCTTGGGCATTGTTTAGGTCAGCTGTTCTTTCGTCTATTCTTCGGTCTAGTCGTTCGGTTGGGGGGTCCGCTTCAGCGCCATTCCCGGTTTCAGATCCGGCTGGTCGGCTATTAGAATCTGATGGTCGGTTTCCCCCAGAATGACGATGGGCACTTTCCGTCCGTCCGCTTGCAGCACCACAAAGGGGTTGTCGTAGCGCCGGGTGACACTGTTGCGCGGCACCATCAGCCCCCCTCCGGCCACGTCGATGGCCAACTCGACCTGAAGCCCTCCCATCGCTTCGCCTTGATAGTCGATCAGCGCCAGCTCCACGGCCCATTTGCGAGTGCGCTCGTCAAATTCCGGATTGACCCAGTTGATGTTGGCATGGGCTGGTTGCCCCGCCACCTTGACCTTCAGCCGCTCCGTCCGTCGAATGGCCTCCATCTCAGGGCCTGAGACGAACAGCGGCACCACCAGCTGCGTAAAGTCAGCCACCATGGCCAGCGGTGTCCCGGTAGCGATAATCTCGCCCGGCTCCACCCACCGCTCGATCACAATCCATCCCTGAGGGGCCATCAGGCGATGCCGCCTGAGCCGCTCTTTCATCTCGCGGAGTTGGACGGCCAGCGTTTTCAGTTCCTGTTCGGTGGTCTGCAACGCCAGCCGGGCCTGTTCGAGCGCTTCGGCAGCCGCATCCCAATTGGACTGGGTTGCAACGTTGCCGGCATGCAATTGGTCGATGCGGCGAAACTCTTTTTCCAGATAGGCGGCTTGGGAGGCATTTCGTGATCGGGCCACCTCGAGCTTTTTCAAAGTCAACTCGGTCTGCTCGATCTGAAAACCGATAAAAACGGGGTCCATTTCAAGAAAAGGCGCATTTCCAATGGCTTGACCCACATCGTAATTGACCCGCAACACTTTGCCGGATACCTCGGAGGCAAGGGTCTGCTTGGCGCGGCTGCGGGTATAACCTATCAGGTTGATCCGTTTGCGTGCCGACGCCACCGTGGGCATATCCTGCGCGCTTACATTGGTGGCTATAAAGATCAGCGCGGCGAGGCAGCAGGCAGGTGCCCGCCTCCTCCACCCTTTTTGCGGCGTTTCCAACATCAACTCCTCACTTACAAGAATCAATCGGTGCACAGCAGGTATGGCAGCAGGATAAGTTTCGAATAGATATCGCCTACCATATCCCAGGTTTGCAGTAACATCAATGTAGATGCCCAAATTGGCGCCAAAACGCCACAACCGAAACAGGAGACGCAGGATGGACGCCGAAGGTGGGAAGAAACACGGCAGGGGTCCGCTTCAGAAAAAGGAAACGGCTAAGTGTATTGGGATCACTTAGCCGTTAAAGGAGGAGAACAGATGAAAAAACTATTGGTTTGGCAGTTTAATCTAAATGCAATATTCTTGCCACATATATAAAAAAGTGGCATTTAAAACCCATTATATTCCTTATTCCTTTTATTACAGAAGGTTATAATTTTATTGGCTGCAAGAAAATCATGTGTCCGGACATCGAGAACGAAGCAGAACTATATTGGAAGTTTAAATTAATGAACCTGAGAAAACCAAAATATTCTTTAACATACTATAATTTATGGTTATTAATAAAATTACGCAAATGTTCAACATTTTGAACCAAAACAGAACCGACTGGGAAGAAAACTACCTTACTTCTTGCTTTTTATACCTATTTAGCGTTCAGGCTTGTGAACCAAATACCATACGCCCCAGAACTACACCTACCATTTTGAGCGTCACACAGCGGGCGCCTTATCGAGCAATCGTCTGATTTCGGCCAGCAGATCGGCATTGGAGAACGGCTTGGTGATATAGGCATCCACCCCCAGATTCAACCCTTTGGCGATATCCACATCCCGGTTTTTGGCCGTAAGGCAGATCACCTTGATATCATCCCACAGCGGGTTCTGGCGAATGATCTGAAAAATCTCATAACCATCCAGATCCGGAAGCATGATGTCCAGAAGGATGAGGTCAGGCTTGTTTTTAGCGATGGCGTCAAATGCATCCTTGCCACTCTGGGCCAGTGCAACGTTGAAGCTGTTCTTCTCCAGCAGGAATTTAAGCGGCACCAGGATGCTGATCTCATCATCAACGATCAAAATGGTAGGTGGCTTCATCACTTTTTCTTTTTGACAGAGGCATGGACCCATCGGGAACCCACCGCCAGGCGGCCTGTACGTTTGACTCCATGGCCCAATTAAACTATGCTCAGCATAAATAACGTTAAAAATATCAAAAAAATCTTGTGAATACAATTCATATTTTCTCTAACCATTCATTACGCTATGGCCGCAGCCTCGCCACCACCCGCGGCAATCTCAGCACAGCAACGGGCGAGCCGGCTATGGAGGCGAACCGATGAAGAGCGGTGGTGTCCGCAATAAACGCTTTGCCTATCTGTTCCTCTTGGGTGTGCTGGCCTTCAACTACCCACTGCTTTCGCTCTTTGATGCACCGTTGATGATCATGGGCATTCCCTTGCTCTATGCCTATATCTTTTTTGTTTGGCTCCTGCTGATTGTACTGGTGGGCGTGACAGCCAAATCCGGCCCACAGGGGATGTAGCTCCTGGCAGCATCGCCAGGTTTGCCAACTCAATCCAATGCGGACGGCCATGCTGGCGACTGAAACGATACTCTTTGTATCCATCTGCTATATCGGTATGCTGTTCGCCATCGCATATTATGGCGACAAAAGGGCCGATGCAGGTCGCAGCATCATCAACAGCCCCTACGTTTACGCCCTCTCCATGGCGGTCTACTGCACCGCCTGGACCTTCTACGGCAGTGTCGGGCGGGCGGTCCGTTTCGGGCCGGCCTTCCTGGCCATCTACATCGGCCCCACCCTCATGGTCACCCTGGGATGGTTGGTACTGAGGAAAATCCTGCGTATCAGCCGCGCCCACCGCATCACCTCCATCGCCGATTTCATCGCCTCACGATACGGCAAAAGCATCCTGCTTGGCGGCGTGGTGACGGTGATCGCCGTGCTGGGTATCGTGCCCTACATCTCGCTTCAGCTCAAAGCCATCTCCACCAGTTTTCAAATTTTCAGCAGTCATCAGGAGGGCGGCGAAATGGTCCGGCGGATGCCCTTTTTTCAGGACACCGCCTTTTATGTCGCCTTCCTGCTGGCCGCATTCGCTGTTTTGTTCGGAACGCGCAAACCCGAGGCGACCGAGCGGCATGAGGGGCTGGTGGCGGCCATCGCCCTGGAATCCATCGTCAAACTGATCGCATTTCTGGCGGCGGGCCTGTTCGTCACCTACGTGCTGTTCGACGGTTTCGGCGACCTCTTTGCCAAGGCTGCGGCCCATGGCGGTATGCGCGATCTGTTTACCTTCTCGCGCAATGGGGGCGACGCCTATATGGATTGGACCGTCTACATTGTGCTGAGCATGCTGGCCATTGTCCTGCTGCCGCGCCAATTTCAGATCACGGTGATCGAAAATGTAGACGAAGACCATCTTCGAAAAGCGATCTGGCTCTTTCCGCTCTATATGCTGGCCATCAATCTCTTTGTCCTGCCGGTGGCCCTGGCCGGAATGCTCCACTTTTCCGGGCAGTCCGTGGATGCCGACACCTTCGTGCTTAAACTGCCTCTGGCCAACGGGCAGAAGGTGTTGAGCATGCTGGTCTTTATCGGCGGGATGTCGGCGGCCACCGGCATGGTGATCGTCGAGACCATTGCGCTCTCCACCATGATCTGCAACGACCTGGTGATGCCGCTGCTGCTGCACCTGCAGCCGCTGAAGCTGGCCAGGCGCACCGACCTGAGCACCTGGCTGATCGCCATTCGCCACGCCGCTATCGTGGTGGTGATTCTGCTCGGCTATATCTATTTCCACCTCACTGCTGAGTTCTACACCCTCGTCTCCATCGGCCTGGTCTCGTTTGCCGCGGTGGCGCAGTTCGCCCCCGCCCTGTTCGGTGGCATATTCTGGAAGGGCGGCACCCAAAAGGGCGCACTATGGTCCATGGCGGTAGGCTTCCTCATCTGGGGCTATACCCTGGTGTTGCCGTCGCTCGCGGCCGCCGGTATCCTGCCCCACTCGTTCATCGAAGAGGGCCCCTGGGGGTTGAGCTGGCTGAAACCGTTCTCGCTGTTCGGACTGCAGGGCCTGGACCGCGTGGCCCACGCCGTGGTCTGGAGTCTAATGGCCAATACGGTCACCTATGTGGGCGTATCACTGTTCGACAAACCATCGGCACTCGAGCACACCCAGGCCACCATGTTCGTCGATGTGTTTCGCTTCTCAGGTGAGACTGAAGAGTCACTGGTGTGGCGCGGCACTGCCATGATTCCCGATATTAAATCCCTTCTGGAGCGCTTTCTGGGGCGGGATCGGACAGAAGAGGCCCTGGCCCAGTATGCTGAGAGCCGCAACATGGATTGGGGGCTCACGCTCAAGGCGGATTCCGGCTTCGTCACCCACGCGGAGAAGCTGCTGGCCGGCGCCATCGGATCTGCTTCGGCGCGGGTCATGGTTTCATCAGTGGTCAAGGAGGAGCCGCTGGGGGTTCAGGAGGTGATGGACATCCTCGACGAAACCCGCCAGGTCATCATCTACAGCAGGGAGCTAGAGACGGTCACGGCCGGACTCAAGGCAGCCAATGAAAGGCTCAAGGAGTTGGACCGGCTCAAGGACGAGTTTATCTCCACCGTCTCCCACGAACTGAGGACCCCGTTGACCTCCATCCGCTCCATCGCCGAAATCCTGAGGGACTATCCCGAAACCAACGCCATGGAGCAAAGGGAGTTTCTCGAAATCATGATCAACGAGATCCACCGCCTCTCCCGCCTGATCAATCAGGTGCTCGATTTCCAGAAGATCGAGTCGGGCAAGATGCAGTGGCAGATCGAACCGGTGGACATGATCCAGGTGACCCAAGCCGCTGCAAATGCCACCCGTCAATTGATCAACGAGAAGCGAATCCGCCTGACACTTGATCTGCCGCAAACGGTTCCCAGCCTGGCCGGGGATCGCGATCAACTGATCCAGGCCATGGTCAATCTGATCTCCAATGCGGTCAAATTTTGCCCTCTGGAACAGGGCAAAATCAGCATCCGGCTCGTCTACGGCCGTCAGCAACTCGAGATAAGCGTAACAGACAACGGCATCGGCATCCGGCCCGAAGATCACCACACCGTTTTCGAACAGTTTCGCCAGATCACCCAGTCCACCGATCGCGGACGCCCCCAGGGCAGTGGTTTGGGGCTGGCCATCACCAAACGCATTATCGAGTACCACAAAGGCCGCATCTGGGTGGAGAGCGCATTGGGCGAGGGGGCCACGTTTCACTTCTCACTGCCAGTGCTGCCGCCCATCGAAAAACTGCAAACCGGTTAGAGCCTCCCGTTTATCCCCGGAAGCATTTCTGGTATGGTGCAGGGGCGAACTTTGCTGAACCAGCCGGCATGGACCCAACAAGCGACCCGAATCACACAGAGAGAGGAGACCCTTTGGCGACACCTCCCATAGTAGAAGGCACCTGTGAAAAACAGTTCTCCGGGGTAAAAGAGAGGTTCGAAGCCCACCTGCGCGACGGCCGGGAGATCGGTGCCGCCGTTGCGGCGACCATGCACGGCCGCATGGTGGTGGACCTTTGGGGTGGCCATATGGATCGCCGGCAAACCCGTCCCTGGCGACCGGACACGCTGGTCAATCTCTACTCGACCACCAAGGGGATGACCGCCACCTGTGTGCAACGCCTGATCGATAAGAAACAGTTGTCTCCCGACCAACGTGTTGCTCACTACTGGCCCGAATTTTCCCAGAACGGCAAAGACGAAATCACGATTCGTCAGTTGTTGTGCCACCAGGCCGGGCTGCCTGCCATATCCATGCCCCTCGCCCCGGAGTCGGTTTTCGACTGGGAGACGATGACCGATGCCTTGGCCGCCCAAAAACCATGGTGGCCGCCAGGCACCCGGCACGGGTACCATGCACGCACCTTCGGCTGGCTGCTCGGCGAACTGGTCCGGCGCGTTACCGGCAAAACGGTGGGGGCCTATTTCAGCGACGAAATCGCGCGCCCGCTTGGGCTCGACTTCCACATCGGCCTGGCGAGCGGCCAGCACCACAGGGTCGCCCCGATCACAAAGGTCCCTGCACCGCCGCCCGGGGCGAAACCCAATCTCGCAGATATCTTCATGAACCAGCCTGATGCATTGACCACCAAAGCGTTCACCAACCCCAACATCTACCGGCTGGGAGATGTGGCCAACTCGGCAGCCTGGCGCAGCGCGGAGATTCCCTCCTCCAATGGCCACGGCACCGCAAGGGATCTGGCCCGGCTTTACGGCGCCCTGGCCTGTGGCGGCAGCGTCGACGGCATCCGCATTCTGAGCCCGGAACGCATTGAAGAGATGGCTGTCGACCAGGCACGGGGCGACGATGCCGTCCTGCTGACCGAGACGCGCTTCTGCATGGGATTTATGAAGTCTGTTCCCGGCGCGTCCATGGGGCCCAACGACAACGCCTTCGGCCATCCCGGGACCGGCGGATCGGTGGGGTTTGCCGACCCGGAGACGGGCGTGGGATTCGGCTACGTGATGAATAAGTGCGGCGCGTCCATTCTGATCGACGAGCGACCGGCGGCCCTCATGAATGCACTCTATAAGGCCCTTTAGGTCTGGCGAAGCCACCGCATCGGCCAGGCCCGAAACCAAAGGAACTGCGCATGAAACCAAAATGGGCGATCCTTCTCTTTCTAACTGCCATTTGTCTCTCCTGCGCCTCCGGGCCTGCCCCGGAACGGAACCCCAAACATCTCCGTGAAGGCATCTATTACCACAACAAAGGCGCGGAGCTCTTCACCAAAGGGTGCTACCAAAGGGCCATGGCCTATTTCCAGGATAGCCATCAAATCTACGTCGCCGCCGATGAGCAGGCCGGTGTGGCGCGAGCGCTCAACAGCATTGCCGATACCTATTTCCGCATAGGCGACATGCAGAGCGCTCTGCTGGTGTATGGCGACGCCATCGCACTGTCGGAAAGTGAAAAAATGGACGTGGAACTGGTGCGTGCCCTGAGCAACAAAGCGGCCGCACTGCTCGCACTGCACCGGACGGAGGACGCCGCAGCCGCCCTTGATCGAGCAGGAAAGATAGTGAATAAGCGCTGGCAGGAGGCGCTCTATCTTAAAACCCGCGCACTTCTACTGATGGAAGAGAAGAATCCACAGCAGGCGAAAACGCTCCTCGAAAACGCACTGGATGCGCCCGGAGGGGGAAAAAACGGTATTGCCAACAGCATCTACTTCTCCATGGGACGCCTGCTCTTGCAGTCCGACCAACCGGAGAGAGCCAGAACGCGCTTCGAACAAGCGCTGACCCTCGACAGCAAGAAAGCATGCCATCACGACATTGCCCGGGATCTGGAGGCGATCGCCATAACCCATGCTGCTGTCGGCGAACATGCCGATGCTGTCCGATATTATAAGCGCAGCGTTAAAATCTATGCGCTCTTAAAGGATGAACGAGGAACAAAAACGGTTGTTTCGAAGATGAGGAGAAGCGCCGCCCAGGCCAGTATCGACATTCAGATGACCCTGCAATGGGTTCAGACGTGGCTTACGGATAAATCGGCCAGCGCCATCTGCGATTGATACCCTGATGTGACTTATACTCTCAACTCTCGGTTATGAGCAAACCCCAAATAATGAGGTGGGTCCAGTGGGTGGTCTGCACCTGGTCAGCATTGCATGTTAGCGCCGCTTAGCGGCAGTGGAGGACCAGCGGCCCGGACTGTTTGAGCGAACGCGAGTTTCCGGGCCGCCCGGAACTGACGCTTAGCGGCACTTGCATGCGTTTGCTTCAGGTGCAGACCACCCACTGGACCCACCGGATTAAAAATCCAAACGTCGAGTTATACTTCCAAATACTTCGCCTTTGCTTCAGGATTGTCCTCAAGCTCGCCCACAGTACCGGTAAATCCCAGGTGGGCCTTTCCCATGAGATAGACGCGCTGGGCAACGGACATGGCCACTTTCAGGTTGTGCTCCACCAGCAAGATGGCGATGCCCGATTTGGAGATCTTGCGCAACACATCACGCACCTCTTTGACCATGATCGGAGACAACCCCTCGGTGGGCTCGTCGACCATGAGCAGTTTGGGGTTGCCCATCAAGGTGCGACCGATGGTGAGCATCTGCTGCTCGCCGCCGGACAGATGCGCTCCCCTCTGGTGGGTGCGCTCTTTCATGAACGGGAAGTGCTCGAAGATCTTCTCGATGGTCCAGGTGTCGGGGTCGGACATATTGACCTTGCCCCCCTTGACCCCCATCATCAGGTTGTCCAGTACGGATAGCGTCGGAAAAATACGCCGCTCTTCGGGCACATAGCCGATGCCGGCCTTGGCGATCTTATACGGGGCTTGGCCTGTGATCTCTTTACCATTAAAAATGATGGTGCCGGATTTGGGCTTAAGCAGCCCCATGATACTTTTTAACGTGGTGCTTTTGCCCATGCCGTTTCTGCCGAGCAGGGCCACCACCTCTCCCGCGTTAACCTCCAAAGACATGTTCTGCAACGCGTGGCTCTGGCCGTAGTAAGTGTTTATGTCGCTCACTTGAAGCAGCATGCTTAATCCTCCATCTCACCCAGGTAGGCTGCCTGAACTTCATCGTTTTGCTGGATCTCATCGGGGCTGCCGGTGGCCAGGACCGTGCCGTGGTGCAGCACGGTGATGCGATCGGCCAAAGAGAAGACCACCTCCATGTCGTGCTCGATGATCACCGTGGTCTTGCCTTCGGTCAGCCGCCTGATCAGCTCCACGGCGTAGTGGGTCTCATCGACCGACATCCCGGCAGTGGGCTCATCGAGCATGACCAGCTCCGGGTTGGTGGCAAGCGACATGCTGATCTCCAAAGAGCGGTGCTTGCCGTACGACAGGTTGCCGGCCAGGGTGAAGCGATCGTCGAACAGGTTGATGCGCTTTAGGATCTCCACGGTGTCGCGGGTCACCTCGTCCATCTTGTCCACGTAGCGAAACAGGTTGAAACGGATGCCTTTTTGCGACATCACGGCCAGGCGGATGTTTTGAAAGGCCGTCAGGCGATCGAAGGTGCTGGTGATCTGAAACGATCGCCCCATGCCCCGTCGCTGGATCCGGCACGGGCCTTTGCCGGTGATGTTTTTGCTTTTAAAGTAAACTCCGCCCTGGCTGGGGGTGTAGGTGCCGGTGATGGTGTTGAACAGGGTGGTTTTGCCGGCGCCGTTGGGCCCGATGATCGCGTGGCGTTCGCCGGCGGCGACCTTAAGGTTCACATCCATCAGCACCTTTAATCCGTCGAAGTCGTGCGATAAACTTCTGGTCTCTAGAATATTCACGCGAGCTCCTCCCCTTAAGCTGCTCGTTTGGCCACAAAGCGCATGCGAAGATAGGTCATAAAGCCGGTAAAGCCGTAGGGTGCGTACATGATCACCAGCACGAGCACCAGTCCAAGCACCAGCTCCACCCGGTCGGTAAAGCGGCTGGTGAACTCATCGAGCAGGCCGAAGATAGCGGCGCCGAAGATGGGGCCAAAAAACTGGCCCACGCCACCCACCATGGTCATCATCACGGGAATAAACGAGGTTAGGATACCGTAGGCGTCGTAGGCGGCCACTAGGTTCTGGAACATGGCGTAGATGCTGCCGGCGATGCCGGCAAAGCCGCCGGAGATGATGTAGACCACCGCTGTGGTGTGGGGCACCTTAAAGCCCAGGTAGTCGACCCGTTTGGCGTTGTCGCGCACGGCTACCATGATCTGCCCGAAGGGGGTTTTGGTAAAAAACCACAGCAGCCAGAGACTGACTGCGATCACGGCGATGGCAAAGTAGAAGAACAGGATCGGATCGGTCATCTCCAGCGAAAACAGGCCCGGGATCGAAAGCGGCGGGATATCGAACCCGCCGATGCCGTCTTCACCGCCTGTGATATTGCGCAATTTGAGTGCCAGCACGAACATCAACTGCCCGAAGGCCAGGTGCATCATGGCAAAGGCGTGGCTGCTGACGCGCACGACCAGCGGGGCGATGATCACGGCCAGCAGGACGGCGGATAAAAAACCGATGAGAAGTGCCGGGATCAGGGGAAGCCCTTCGATGTGCGACAGTGCCAGGGCAGTGGCGTATGCGCCGGTGCCAAAGTACATGGCGTGGCCGAAGCTGAGCAGGCCGGTGTAGCCAAGCAGCAGGTTCAAACTGACGGCATAAAGGGCGTAGATGGCGAATGTGACGAAGATATTGGAATAGTAGATACCAAACAGTTGGGGGTAGAGCAGCAGGAAGATTGTGCCTGCGGCCCACAGGACCCATTTTTGCTTTTGGTTCATTCTTCCTTTTCTCCAAACAGTCCATGGGGTTTGATGGCCAGTGCTACGGCCATAAATACGAACATCAGCACGGCAGCGTACTGTGATAGAAACTGAACGCCGTATGAGCTGATCAACCCGCCGATAATCGACACCAAAAAGGCGCCGCTGATACTGCCGAAGCCGCCGACCACCACGACGATAAAGGCGTCTAAGCCCATCTGGTCGGCCAGCCCGGGAAACACGGTCAATATCGGGGCGATGGCCACGCCGGCCACGCCGGCCATCCAGGTGCCGACACCGAACACGAGCATGAACACCAGCGGCACGTTGATGCCCAGGGCGTTGACCATCTCGGCGTCTGAGACGGCGGCAAGTACAATTTTGCCCAGGCGCGTCTTGTAAAGCACCAGGGACAAAATCAGCAGCAGGGCCAGCGCCATGGCGATGATAAACAGTCGGTAGATGGGGTATTCCATACCACCGATCCGCACCAGCCCTTCAAGGATGGGTGGCATCTTGAGCGGCAAGCTCTCGGTGCCCCAGATGGCCTTGACACCGTCCAGAACAATCAGCGACACGCCTACGGTGAGGATCAGCTCGCCCATGTGGCCGGAGGCGTGCACTTTTTTGAGCAAAAAGCGCTCCATCAAGATACCGAATACAGCTGTGATCACCGGTGCAAAAATCAGCGCCATCCAGAAGCTGCCGGTCCAGGCGACCATCTGGTATCCGAAATAGGCCGAGAGCATGAAAAAGGCCGCATGGGCCAAATTGAGCACCCCCATCATGCCGAAGATCAGCGTCAGCCCCGATGCCACTAAAAACAGTATCATCCCATAAGCCAGACCGTGGATCCCCTGGGCCACGTACATCGCAGCGGATGCATCCATAATCTTGTACTCCTTGAACCTGTTGAGAAACCGGTGGCTCACCTGTAGATCATGGCCAGGTGAGCCACCGTATCGATGTCTCGATGCTTTTTTCTTACCGCCTGGCGTGCTGCCAGACAGGTGACGTATACTTCCGAGCGATGGGTAGATCTATTTGCACAGCGTGGGATCGGCCTTGGGTACGACCTTATCTGCCGGCAACAGGGTCGATGGCCCGGTATTGGAGCACCCTTCGAACCAATGGTAAGGTGGAATGTTATACGACTGACGTTGCTCTTCCGGCGGTACGAACTCATTGACGGTCAAAGGCGTAATCTGTTTGTGGTCACAGGCACGCATCTCCAGGATCTGGCCACTGGGAAGCTGATAGGTATCTCCCTCCCACACCTTGATGATCTTCTTCGGATCGGTACTGGCCGCCCGCTCGACCACGCTCAGCAGCCAGTAGGTCGAACCGATATAGGCGCCGATATTGCCGAATGGATGCTGGTAGAGCACCGTGTCGTAAGGGGCCTTCCATTTGTTTTTCCAAAGGTCTAGCCACGCTTTGTAAACTCTGATCTGATCCTCGTTTTGGAAGGCCGGATTGCCATTGCCGTATTGAGAAAGATTGACAATGCCCTTGGTCCCTTCGATGCCCACATCGTGCAGGAAGCGTGGCTCATCCATGAAAATATCTGCAAACGGCATCATGATGCCCATCTGGCGGGCCTGCTTGAGCAGGTTGGCCGCGTCCGGGATCCAGTCGCCGGTGTAGACGACTTCTGCGCCTGATGCTTTGACTTTTGTAAGGTAAGGGGCAAAATCGGTGAGAAACAGCTTGTGGTAATCCTCGCCCACGATCTCGGCATCCGGATAATACTCCTTCAATCCCTTTTTAAATCCTTCGGCCATGGAGTGTCCGAACAGATAGTCCTGACAGAGAATGTAGAACTTCTTTTCCTTTTTGCGGACCTGGCCGTAGTAGTAGGCAAGCCCCCGGCCGATCTGCTCAGTGGAGAAGGTGCACATAAAGGAGTATTTGGAAAAGTTCTGCCCCTCCTGCAACTCATCGGAGAGCGAGGCCGCGTTCACGGAAATTCTCTTGTATCGCTTCGCCACCTGATTGATCACCTTCTGCAAATGGCTTCCATTGGTTCCCCACAAGAAGTCGACCTTCTCCTTCAAAATCATCCGTTCGCACACTTTTTTGGTTACATCAGGCTTGGACTGGGTGTCGGCCTTGATCACCTCGACCATCTTCTTTTTACCGTCCACCATCAACCCACCTTGCTTGTTGACCATATGTGCGGCCCACAATACGCTGATGTAGTAAATCTCACCGACAGCAGCGGCCGGTCCGGAGTGTGAGGCGACGACGGCAATCTTGATGGTATCCCCTTTTAACGCCACCGGATTGTTGGGATCGAAGTCAGACATGTCGGGAAATTTTTCAAAATCAAACGCAGCCTTGGGGGTCATCCCCGCCATGACTGCAGGCTGAAACAGCAAGCCCAAACAGCAAAATACAGCCAGTGCCGTAAACGCATATTTGATTTTTTTCATACCATCCTCCTTAAAGGCACCTAAAGGGTTGATGTTGCATGTCGATCATTGGCGCTATGTAAAATGAGCACTCAGAAAAAAAGACTGAGCATTGATATTCGAAGAATTGTCAAAAGGAGGGGCGTGCGTTGGACTGGATGGAACCTTTGGATCGTGTTCAAACCGATCACACTTCCTTGTATTGCCTCTTAGCGCTTTCACTTTTCTGTTCACCATTTTAACGGCATTCAACTCAGCAGCATCGGAAATTAGCATCGGCACAGAGAGAAACTCTTTCCAACCATGTGTTAAAATTGAACAATGAAAATTTTTAGCTCAGGGACGATCAAATTAAAAAACTGTAAGAATTATAACGGCGCGCACCCACTTGTGTCAACCACAAATAATGAATTCAATTCAGATGATAAATAAGGAACAGAATTCCCATAAGAAACCATTAATGACCCTTGTGATTATACAGTTAGTTTATTTTCCGATTGAATACGAAGAGGCATCATTTCCTTGCAACTTCACTGCGGTCCTTTTCCAAAACGGAACATACCGAAACCAAATGGCACAAAAAAATCCGGGCCTTGCGCCAGCCAGGCCCGGATCTATCTGTGCTATTAAAAAGCAGGGTGCTATTGGGTGCTCTTTTTCAAACGCATCAAACCGCGGTTGCTGGTATTGAAATAGATATTGCCGGCCCTGTCTACATCCATCGAGAGCGGAAACTCCGCCACGGGATAGCTGCCGACGGTTGCATACTCTACCGGCAGGTGGGCGGCGACAATTGAGATGGCCCGTGTTTTCGGATTAATCCGAAGCAGCTTTTGAGCAGCCCCGTCCAGAATCAGCAGATTGCCCTGACCGTCGTCGGCAATCGCCCCCGGCTTTCCTACTCCGGAGGCGAGGAAAACCGACTTTTTACCTGTTTTGGGATTGACGGCGCTGATGCGACCGACCTTGCTTTCGGCCACATAGAGCGTACCGTCCACCATGGCCATTGCGAGAGGACCTTCCAGATCTTTGGTGAGAACGGCTTTGGAGCCGTCTTTGAGACTGACCGTCGAGATCTGACCCGCCCCGTATTCAGCGACAAAAATTTGCGGCGCGGCAGAATCCATTAAAACCGACGCGGGCCGATTCAAGCCACCGGCCACGGGTTTGAACTCACCTTTGATCGGATCGCCGATGGCGATGGCCCCATGGATGGAATCGGTCCAGAACACCTGGTCACCCGGACCGTCGGCCAGACTCAGGGTCAACGGCATGCCGTGGGAAGCCCAAACGTTGAGTTTGGTGGCGTTGTACTTTCCGTCCGCGACTGTTCGCAGCATGATGGCATCGGCCACCACCGGGCCACTCTTCTTGACCACGACCCCGAGCGTCTGGTTGATGCCGTCGGGGAAGAGCTGCTTGAACTGGCCACTGCCATCGGTGGATACTTCATAGATGGTGGCGTTCCAGTAGCTGGTTACAAAGAGGCGCCCCTGGGGGGTGATCGCTACGTTGTCCAGGCCGGGCGGCAATTGGGCCAGCTTCTCGCGGCGCTTGCCATCCAGACTCACCCTGTAAACGATGCCGGTAATCAATTCCGGCATGTAGATCATCTTGTCGGCACCGATGGTGAGCGCGATGGGGGTAACGAATTTTTCGGCGATGGTGCTGATGGCGCCGGTGTCGGGATGCACACGCAAAATCTTACCGGTCGCCATGTCCGGGATGATAAGGTCGTTGGTGTCGGGATCGAAACCGAACCCCTCGGGTACGGGAATCACATCCTTGTCGATCAGAAGGCGCCACGGCTTCTGGCCGGTGGGATCGACCTCGAACACCCGGTTGCCCTGGAAGCACTCGGTGACAAACACGCGGCCGTTGTTAGGGTTGTATTCGATGCCGTTGGGTGCATCCATGCCGTCGGCAATGACGGTTCTGACCCCATTGCGATCGACGCGGTACACCTCCCCAACCAGAGGCGTGGTACCGGTGACATAGAGGTTGCCCTTGTCATCAGCTGCAATGTCATCGGGAATGAAAACAGCCCCCGAAGGAGGAACAAAGAGTGAGGCCTGCATGGTCTTCAGGTCGACCTTGGTAATGGTGCCGTTGCCGGTGTGGGTCACATAGAGATTGCCATCCGATCCAATGGCCGCGCCATTGACCCCCGGCAGTGCCGTATCAGCCACCACCCGCTCCAATTGATACCCTTTGTCCAGCAGGGCGATTCCGAGGCTTCCGGTATGCTTGGACGTCGCACAGGCGGTGAGCACCAATGCCGTGAGCATAAACACAATTGTCGTACACTTCATCATTTTCATACGATCCTCTCCTTTCGTTCCAATGTTGTGTGAGGGTAACTCTCAAAAAGGCATCTGAATATGCATTATTGAGATAGAATACATAAGGGGCGATATGCCCTTTCATGTCCCTGAATCACGATGAAAAAGGAGCAAACGATCACTTTTAGAAACGATGCAACGGCACCCGACCTATGCCTGCTGGGACCATTGCTGAATAGCGACTCAAGGTTTAAGCTTTTCGCGTCTTGTCAATCGGCCCGCCAGCAGATACCAGCATAGCGATAGCATTTGCAGCACCCATACACATCCGATGGCGACCCGGTATGCGTCCGGTGCGTATTCGCCTTCCGAACTGACGGGCCACAGATTGATGATCGACCCCATGCCCCACTGGGCGGAAAAAGCGGTCACGAAAACCAACAGGTTGAGAGCCGTATTCACCCGCCCGGCCAAGTGGGCCGGGAAGCTTTGGGACAAAACGGCGTAAGGCAAAATAGCGGCTGCGCCGAAGAAACCGAAGAGAAACCATTGAACAGGGACGGCCGTGTGCCACTCCATCATGAGGATCGCCTCAATCAGCATGAAGGCGCCCATCCCCGCCGCGGCCACTGTCATGGGAGGCACGGCATGTCGACTCAGCCGCTCGGCTAACGTGCCAAGCGATATGTGGCCCGTTACCATGGCGGCAGCCATCAGCAAAAGGGTGCCGGCCACCCCTTTTCGATCCAATCCGGCCACATCGCGCAGCCAGGGGCCGGCCCACAACCCTTGCAATGATTGAAAGCCGGCCGTGGCAAGGGTGGTCCAGGGTGCGATCCGCCAGAAGGTCAAGCTGGTGGCCACCTCTTGAATCCCTTTTAACTGTTCACTCAAGCGTGTATCGGACCGTTCATCGCGCCCCTTGGGAACCAGAAAAAAGATGGCGGCGGCGACAATCAGGCTCACCACACTCAAAACCTGAAAAACACCGCGCCAATCGGTGACAGAGAGCATCGCCTCCACTGGTGCGGTGGCTGCCAGGGCTCCCAAGCCGCCGGCGGCCATCTGGTAACCGTTAATTCTGGGCAACTGCTCGACCGGAAACCAGATCACAAATGCCTTGAAGGCCGCCATCAAACAGGCGGACACGCCCAAACCGATCAACCCTCGTCCGACCACCAACCCCCAAAGCGACTGGGCGTTTGCAAACACAAAGGCCCCAGCAGCGGCGAAAAGCAACAGAAATGCTTCGATACGACGGGGACCATATCGATCCAGCAGTATACCCAAGGGCAGCTGAAAAGCGGCAAAGGTGATAAAATAGACGGCTGTCAGCAATCCCAGCGCCGAGGGGTCTATCCCCAATTCGGCGGCAAGGTCGGGTCCAAGCACAGAGTTGATTGTTCGGTAGAGATAGGAGAGGAAATAGCCGACAGCAAAGGGGAGGAAAATTCTCATACGGGTGGCAAAAGGGATCGGCATGCGAACCAACCATTTCCTTGTCGGCAAAAGATGTGTGGCAGAGGACGCTTGGGGTTCAGTATTTAAAGATGGGGCAATCTCTGAGTGAACCCTTAATGAGACGAACAATGTTCGGCACTATCGACATACACATCTATAGGTCAGCTTACATGGTGGTGTCAATCCTTCAGCTACCGCTCCTCCATTTCGAATGTTTCGTTGAAGATGGTCAACAACTGCAGGGTCTGCTCACTGATTTTCAAGCAAGCGTTGTTGATACCGTAGAATAGGATGCTCAGGCGGGTCTTGGATTGCCCCGAGTGAATACGCTCGATCTGACTGTTGTCGCAATCTTCAAGAAACTGCTTGAGGTCCACGTAGTGGGCAGCCACCTCCCGGTATTCAAACGGCGCCCTGGCCAGCAGAATAGATGCGGTTTCGGCCAGCAACGCTTCGACGTATTTGCGTACCTGCTGAAGCTCCTTTCGCTGCTCGGGAAGAAGCCCGGCGTGCTGGTTGGAGGTGTGCACATGGCAACGCAGGATCACATCGCGAAGGCTTTCGGAAATCTCCTGTAGCGCAGAGACCACATAGGCGTACTTTCCGGCCTTTTTGATATCTTTCCTTTGGATAAGCCTTAATGTCTTAAAGATATTGGCAACAATCGTATTGGACCACTTCTGTATTTTACTCGTCTGCCGACGCAGTTTTTTAAGCTGTTTGCGGTCTTGGGTGAGAACGCCTTCGAAACAGGCTCCCAAATCAGCCCGAACCACATCCAAAAACCGACCACTGTGCTCGAAACTGGTTCGCACGGCATAGTCGGCATCCTTGACCCTTTTCAGATCGAGCAGTTCCAGCTCCTGGGCTGCCTTTTCACGCAAGCCGTGAATCTTGATATTGCGGAAAATCAGATAGGCAACCAGAATCAACAACCCGAAGATGGCGATACCGTCGAGGTAGCCGATGGCGAAGGCGAAGACCAGCGAGACACTGAAAGCCATCAAGGCAGTAAAAAACCAACCGCCGATGACGGTCAAGACGCCGGTTACACGATATACCGCACTTTCCAGCCCCCAGGCCTGATCGGCCAAAGAGGTCCCCATGGACACCATGAAGGTCACATAGGTGGTCGACAAGGGCAGTTTCATACTCGTGGCCCAGGCGACCAGCGCACTCGCCACCATCAAATTGACGCTGGCGCGCAGCAGGTCGAACTCCGGAACGGTGCCGTCATACCCCGGTTCGGGTTGGTAGCCGGCCGCATTGAAGCGTTTAGTTAACCAGCGTCGCATCGAATTGGGACATACCCGCTGAACGACATCAAACAGATGGATCACCATACGGACGATA
This sequence comes from uncultured Desulfatitalea sp., assembly GCA_963668675.2. Classification (GTDB taxonomy): domain Bacteria; phylum Desulfobacterota; class Desulfobacteria; order Desulfobacterales; family Desulfosarcinaceae; genus Desulfatitalea. The sequence goes on from CAXXMB010000002.1 coordinate 1,285,304, forward strand.
ATGCGCGAGAGATGTGAGGAGTCGAACCGTTCGAGTCCCTCCTCCTGCCTGCCCAGACTGAGCTCCGTTTTGCTGACGGTTCGGGTTTTGCGCGACAACCAGAGGGTCGCGACCATGATAGCGCCTGCGATCAAGAGAAAGAAGGTGTTGGTCTGAACGGGTTCCTCCATCGCCTCCATGAGCATGGTCAAGGGGGCGCTGCTCGCTTTTGCCACCATAAAGGCATGAAAGCTGGCCAGTGGCACGCCGATAAAATTGACCAGGTCGTTGGCTGCGAATGCCATGGCCAGGGCAAATGTGCCGGCAAGTACGACCAGTTTGAGGATGTTGATCCGGGCAACCAACATAAGCAGTTGGAACAGCACCGTGAAGAGGGCAAAGCCGCCGCCTAAAATGGTCCAGGTGTGCCCCTTGATCCAGACCAGCATGGCCGGGGTGATAAACGAGGCCCCCTTCGCACCTTTGATCAGGATGAAGTAGGTGATCATCGATAGCGCCATCCCTCCCCAAAGGGCGCCGTACCGTTTCAACCCCTTTTGATAATTAAAGGTGAAGAGAAGACGGGTAATGAATTGAGTCAAGGCACCACATATGAAGGCAACACCTACCGATAGCAAAATCCCGGAGATGATGGCCAGCGCTTTTCCGGTGTTGATGTATTGCGCAAGATCCAACAGGCTCTGACCACTGTCGAATATCTTAATTAAAGAGACGGCGATGGCGGCCCCGATCAGCTCAAAAACGATGGAAACCGTTGTCGAAGTCGGCAGTCCGAATGTGTTGAACAGGTCGAGCAACACCACATCTGTCAACATGACGGCCAGGAAGATCACAATCAGCTCGGGCATCATAAAATGGCGGGGGAAAAAGATACCCTTGCGCGCCACCTCCATCATGCCGCTGGAGAAGGTTACGCCCGCCAGAATCCCCACACTGGCCACCACCATGATCACATATCGGGGCGCCACCCGCGACCCGACCGACGAGTTGAGAAAATTCACGGCATCGTTGCTGACGCCGACCATAAGGTCCACCACCGCGATGACAAAGAGCACCGCCACTGCAAAAGCATAGAGTCCCATGCCGTTCCTTCTATTCCTGCCAGAGGTTTGATGGGGCGGAAAACGAAAACGATGAGTTGTATGCAAAAGCCATCGGCCCGGGCAGGCCTCACCCCCCCCATTGTTAGCGACTTGTTAGCATATTGCTGGCGTATCGTTCAAACGGTTTCGAGCAGTGCTGGTCCTGACGATTCCCTTTAGTTGCCAACAGAGCTCAGAACATGATTCATTTTCAGGAAACAACGTATCGGCCTCATGGCAAGTTCAGACGAAGCGACGTATCGTATTGGGGAATGGGTGGACGACAACCTTCTCAACGGATCTTCCAGATCTGGTAAAAGGGGTAATTCTCGGCATGCAGCCTAAACCGGGTGGAATCGGGTTGTTTGAATACATAAAGTTGGCTGAAAACGGTGCCGGCAAAGGCATCGTCCATCACCGCTGCCACACGCGCCTGTGGGTCGTAGCTGAACAGCATACCCCTCTGGTGGCTGTATTCGACGGTTTTCCAGGCCTGCCCCTCTTTCAGGCAGGCCCTTTTCAGAGGATAGTATTTGGTCTTGAGTCTGACCAAGCCTTTTTCCAGATCGGCGCTGAGCCCTTGGGCGGCAACCACACGCCCCTGCCGTTGGCTGTTGGGAAACAGTTTAAAAATGGCGTGGGTGCCGGTTTGCTGCTGAGCGTCCCAGGTGCCGAACCAGTGCCACCAATAGGTGGTTCGGGCAAGGCGCAGATCTAGAAAGAGATAGCACTCCCGGTCTGCATCGGGGAAAAAGAAGCTGCGCCAGCGATCCACCGGTGCGAGTCCGGCGGCGGCGATCAGGCGTGACGCCTGATCCGGGCCCGCCATGAGCACCTCTTCGAGCAGCGACATCCCTTTGGCAACACTTTGGGTCGCATCAAACAGCTTTTCCATACCGGTTGTGCCATGCACCACGTAAAACCGTATAAAATTAACGGATAGCCGGGAACTGTGCGTCGCCAGAGGGATCGCATTGCTCACCGTTCGCAATCCCCCATGCAGGCTCCCATCGTTGACCGTCGCCCGTTGCGCCCAATAGAGCAGCGGATAGCCATGGTCCCACCAGGCCCATACCAGGGCCTCTTTTGAGCTGTTTTGCGACAACAGATCCATCCCTTCGACCATGGGCGGGATCTCTTTGGGCCAGAAGGTGAGACGCAGGCTCTGTTTAAATGGGACAAAGAGTGTCACGGCAACCAGCAGGGGCACGGCATACCGATAGGGCCACCACTTTTGGCGCAACCCCCAAAGCCATTGGGCTATAAACCCCAAGCCGATGGCCAAAAAGGGGTTGAGAAAGATTAAAAACCGCCGCGCAAAGAGAAAGGATAAGCAGCCGATGCCGAACGGCACGATCAACGCTGCAGCCCTGCTTTTTAACCGCCAGAAGAGCATGGCCAGGCCGGCCAGGCCGAGGGAGAAGCTGAAGAGGTGTCCCGTGGTCTGCGCTGCGAGATCGGTGAGTTGGATTTTTTCCTGTTCCTTGATCGATACACCCACATTGGGGAAATCATCCGGCTGCTGTTTTGAAATATAGGAGAGTTGCCCCAATCCCTTATGGTAGAGGATCTTGACACCATCTGTGCCCTGCCAGATGAAAACACCCCCCAAAAAGACCAGACCGATACCGACCGCGATCCAGCGCTCCGAGCCTTTTGGGCGATAGTGGAGGAGTGATACCACAACCAGGGGGGATAACGATATCAGGGTCACCACAGCCGGTGCCTGATCCCACCAGAGCAAAAAGAGGCCATAGGTCGCAAAAGCGGCCGCCAGATAGCCATATCGCCGTCGCTGCCCCTCCAGACCGAAACGGATGAAAAAGTAGCAGACCAAAAGGAGAAGCGTTACATTGAGGCAATCCGTATCGAACCACCCGAGGTGGCTGCGGTAGACGTAGTAACTTGGAAACAGGCCCATGGCGACCGCCACCAGGGACATGAACCGTCCACCGTAGAGCCTCCCGAAGAGCGCCAGCGGCACTGACAGGAGAAGCCCCAGCAGGGGCGGCATCAAAACAGCGATCCACGCCATGGATACGGGAGCAAGCATCGCCAATCCTGCGACCATCAAAGATATCATCGGCGGCACCACTGGGCGCTGGGGAGATTCGGGCACGCCGCGCAGTGTATCGATGCGGGTATATGTCCCCTCGCACAAATCCCTGGCCAACGAAAGGTAGTAGTATCCGTCAAAATTGATCAGCAGGGGTTGCTCGTTGTAAAAAGCGCGGTGCGGCTGTGCATGCCAGGCGATCAGATCATCGCCCCTCAACCAGAGGGCTATCAGGATGACCAGTGCCATGGCCGACCAATAGAGGAGAGACTTGCCTTTGGAGTCCCTTCTCTTGTCAGGACAGGAAGTGCCGCTTTGCTTTTGCATTAACTGTCCCGCATTCGATAAGAGTGGTCGCATGCACTCATCCAGACGCTTATCGCTGTTGGTGATACCATATATGCGTATGTTAAAAGATGATCTATCGAGATGCCACTCATAAAACGCCACGCCGTTTGAGCGCAATTTTTTTAATGGCGGGGTGGCAAACCATATCTGACCATTTTTGCGGTTGTACTGAAAAGGTTGCCAATGACCTGCAAGCGGTTTACATTTTGTTTTGAAAATTTACTATGCTTGGAAACCAGCCGAATGGGAGCGAACCCAACCCGATAGAAAGGGGATAATGATGCAACCGCACATCAAGCGCAAGGGCAAAACCTTTAAGTCGAGATCCTGGCTCGTGTTGTGGCTGCCGATTGTATTGCTGATGGCATCCGCGAGCCTTGCGGAGACATGCAGTGAACACAGCAAGGGCCAGACCGTCTATGTGCCGGTCTATTCACACATCTATTCTGGCGATCGGGAACAGCATATCTATTTGTCCGTCACATTGAGTGTACGGAATACCGACCCCAAACATGCCATTACAATCTCCAGAGTAGACTATTACGATTCTAATGGCCAATTGACAAAAGACTACCTGAAGACACCCATAACGCTAAACCCCCTGGCCACAACCCGTTATGTCATTAAAGAGTCCGATAAAGTCGGCGGCTCGGGTGCAAATTTCATTGTGGTTTGGAAGGCGGACCGCGCGGTCGTGCCCCCACTGATCGAAACGGTCATGATCAGCACCCGCTACACATTGGGCATCTCGTTTACCTCCCGAGGCCGGGTCATCGGACCGGCCACCCCGTAGCGGAACACGTTTCTGGAAAGAGCCGCCACCTGATCTGGCTTGACCGTTAATGGCTCGACTGCTATGGAAGGTGAACTCGGCTGAAGCGTTCATCTGGATTGGTGGAGAGATAGAGAACCTGATCTATACCGCACGCCTTAAAGCGAAACACAACGATTGGCATTGATATTTGAGGACGTTGCACAATAGTTGATTTCAACAGAGGCATCGAAAGTTGTCGGCTGTCTTCGCCAATAGGAATCGTCAATGAGCGCTTCTACCAACAAAATTCACGGTCATCGTTCGGACGGTGACGATCCACCGCGCAAGCCCGAACTCGACAGGACCGGCCAGACCGAACACACCAAACTGCCGGCGAATCACAACCTCCCCGAACGTTATGTGGTTAAAACCAATGGCGACGAACGCATTCTGACCTGCCTCGAAGCACCCAACCTCAGTGTGCATATCGAAAACGGAATCTCCTTCTCCGCCTCGGTCGCCAAAAAGTCCCCTTCGGGAACCATTTTCCTCGATGGTGTGGCCCAGTGCGAACCGTTCATGGATCATGAACGACAGGTGTACAACCTGGACCATCATGAAGGTTGCGTGCGCTCATTCACGCTGGCCACCTGCGAACAGGCTCTGGTCATGTACATGAAGGGACTCGACCTGCAAAGCAGAGAGTGGAACATCTTTGCAAATGAACCCGACCTGGACACCCTTTTGGCAATCTGGATCATTCTCAACCATGCGCGCATCGGAGGCCAGGATGCGACCCAACGGCGCATTCTGTTTGCTCTGGTCCGGTATGAAGGCGTCGTTGACGCTTTGGGGCTTGAGCTCAAGGAGCTCAGCGCCCTGCCTCCCGAATTGATGCGGAAAATTCAACGGGTGGTCGATCATCTGCGCAGCGATGAGTTGGCCATCAAGCGCGACGGAAGCTGGGAAAAATCGGACTTTCTCTCCTACACCACAAAAATCCTTCATAAAATCGATCAGATATTCTACAAAGCCAGCGACTTCATTGACTATCACGGTGTTGAAGAGCTGGCCCGCATCGATCTGACCGACAAGCGCATTGCCGCTGTGGTCGAAGCGGATATGGGTATTTATGAGATAGAGCCTTACCTGAACAAGTTGTACGGTAATCGGCTAGGCGTGGTTTTCCTTAAGAAAGGGGCCGCCAGTTATACCGTACGCCAGATGGACCTCTTTATGCCGCTGACGCTGGATGATGTTTACGACCGGCTCAATTTTGTGGATCCGTCGGTCAGGTGCCGCACCCAGGCCAACAAGTGGGGAGGCGCAGCAGAGATAGGGGGCTCGCCGCGTGAGTCGGGGACCGAACTCGATCCCTTGGAGATCGTCCAGGCATGCCGTGAAGCGGTGAGCAAGTCCGATTGGAAACAGCGAACCTCCCGTTTCGCCATCACCACGGCACTGATCGGCTTTATCGTGCTGATCGCCCATATCGTTCGCTTGATCTGGTCGCCGGCCCAATGGTTGGCCAACGACACCCTCGGATTGCCATGGATCGCCCCCGATTTTGGTTTCATGATTGCCCTTTTGGCGGCTTCGGGCATCAGCCTTCTATTCGTCGCTTACAGCCGTCCATGGCAGTATGGATGGTCCCTGCCACTGGGCAAACAGTGGTGGCTGCTTCTGCCGGTGGCCCTGGCCGGCGGTGCAACCGGAGGCCTCTGGATCACCGCTACCTTCATCGACGCCAAAGATTGGGTCGCTGTGGGAGCGATCAGTCTGATCGGTCTGCCATTGGCTCTGGAACTGCTTTTCCGAAGCCTGGCCCACGGACTCATGGCCCAAGGCGCCCGAATTCAACGATGCGACTCGCGCTGGTTTCTCAGCTGGCCGATTTTGGGCAGCACACTTCTCTATGCCGCCTTCGCCATCTCTTTCCTTCTCTGCTGCCGGCCCGATATCGAAACCGCAGGATGGGGTGAGATGGCACAGACCATTGCCGGGGCTCTCCTGATAGGCCTCTCCACCGGATTTGCCAGGGAACGATCCCAAAGCGTGTGGCCCGCCGTACTGTTCCATATGCTGGCTGCCGCCACCTTGCTGCTGACCATCAGTGTTGGATGACCCACGCCCCTGGAATCCTGCCGAAGGCTTCGTTGGCGCTAATTCACAGATCCGATCCGTCAAGATCTCACCGCATATCGCAGAACCGAAAATCAACAGGGCATCTGTCCCCAAGGCAGGTTCCCTTTGACAAGACGGCTCTTTTTACCTATATTAGCTTGAGAAAAAAATGAGCACATTCAGCGAGTTATTAAACGATCCGGCCGCAACTGCAAGGAACCGTGTCAATGACCGACAAGCTTGTAGCTGAAATCTTAACCAGCGATAGTGATGAAATAGCTGATCTGCTGTCAAACCAACCCCTTCTGGAGGCCTTCATCGAGCTGGCGCGAAAACTGGACGGCCTTCAGGAGATCAACAAGCGTTTTTATGAAGATTCACGGAGCCTGTTCCAGGCCACCTGCACCAACCTGCCCATCAACGATCTGGAAGCCCTGCTGGCCGAATTTTTCGGCCCACCTGTCAAGCCGGTGGACAAGCCGCTGCCTCGTAAGCTGAAGAAAAACAGCTCGGTAAAATACCTGGGTGGTATCGAAAAGGATCAGTCCCTTTTTCTGCTGCCGCTGAAAACCGGCGAGTTCTACGGCGCGCTCTGGCCCTGGCGCCGCAACAAAGCAAAGGTGGAGATCCACCTGGGGTATTGCTCGGACTGGATGACCGATGAAGACTACTTTCAACTCGAAACCCTGATTAAGAAAAGTGTCAGCAAAAGCGCCTTCGAGAAGATGGATACCAATGTGGGCGGTCAAATCCATGGTATCAGCCTGCCCTCTTTTCTACAGATGGCGGAGATGGAGCAGTCGACATTTGCCTTGCGCATCACATCGGCCGGCCAGGTCGGCACGCTGCACATCTTCGAAGGCCAGCTCATCGCCGCCGAGTTGGACCAATGGACCGGACGGGATGCGGCCTACCGCATCATCGCCTGGGATGACGCGACCGTGGAGATCGCGCCTGCGGCACCCTCCAAAACGGATGAGATCAAGCAGCCGTTGATGCACGTATTGATGGAAAGCCTTAAAATCAAGGACGATATCACAGCGCCATTAGATCAGCCCCCCATACCGCCGCCTGCCAAAAAGAAGAAGGGGGGCGCCAAACCGGCCGCCACGAAGCCCCAGAAACGATTGGTCCAACTTGAACGGGCGCCAACCCCAAGAATAAAGCGCAAAAGACTTGGCATTATAGCCCTCACCGCCCTCGCTTTGGGGATAATCGTCATCGCTGGGACATCCACTGTGGTAGGGCTTTATGTGATGAACAAGCGCAGCAAAACCGATCAATGGCAACAAATCAGCAAGATGGCGGACAGGTTGCCAACGCTGGAAGAGAAGCAGTCGCTATTGCAAAGCTTCCTGGAAACTAATCCTCGCACACCTTTTTCAAGCGAAATCAAATCCAGAATCAGCCAGATCAGCCGTAAAATCGAGTCACAGGAGTTCGAAAAAGTAACGCTCAAAGTTAGTACCTTACCAGTTGATGAAAACTTCGAACGAACGGCTGTTGAGATGTATGGCAGTTTCATGCAAAAGTACCCCGACTCCGCATTTTCAAAGGAAATCACTGCCGCCATTGCCGACATCAAAACCCTGGTCGACCAGTACTACTACGAGGAGCTAAAGCGCGCCGCCCGAATGGACCTTCATGAACGGCTGGATGTATACAATCACTACTTGAAGCAGTTCCCCGAAGGACGATACCAAGAGGATGTCAAGGTGCTGATCAATGAGATGGGTGAACAGCACCTTAACTATTTAAAGGCCGAAGATAGCAAGTGCGAACAGAACCAGACCTGGGAAATTTGCATTCAGCGATATCAAAATTTTATTGCCAACTTCAATGGATTGCCTCTATCCAAGGAGGCACAACGGTCGATGAAGGCATTGGAAGACAAACGCGACCTGGTCCGGTTGCGCAAGTTAAAGGATGAGGCCGATAATGACTATCTGAAGGCGTACAAGGCCTACAAAACCTATCTTGCCGAGCACCCGGACAGCACGCAGAAAAAGGCCATTGAGCAGGCGCTGTCAGAGTTGAGCCGAAAACTGGATCTCCAGCGCAAATGGCAGGCGGTACGGTCCTACGCCACCAGTAGCAAAAACAGCCTTTTCGAACGGATTCAGCGGGTGGATCGCTATCTCAAAGCCAATTCATCGGGGCCCTATGTGGGCGAAGCCCGGGAACTCATGAACACGTTGGAGGGACAGCGTCGCTTGGCCTTGCGCCGGAACCAGATAGAGGAAGAGAAGATGGCGGCAAGGGAGCGCATACGAATCGAGGAAGAGAAGCGCGCCCAACAGCTGCAACACATTCAACAGATGCAGCGCCAATTGGAGCAGGAGCTCAAGAATTCAAAGCGATTCCGAATCAATGGCAATGGGACCGCCACCGATCAATCTACCGGGAAGACATGGGCGCTGATCGACTCTTACGATGAACTCGGCGGCTGCATCAATTATCAGGATGCCAAGCGATATGCCCGCGGTCTGGTTCTGGGAGGACACCGCGACTGGCGGTTGCCAACCGCCAACGAACTGGCTGCGATCTATAAACAGACACCTTTCTTTCCCCAGACCGGCGCCAAATGGTATTGGACTGCCGATGCATACGCCCGTGGATACCACTCGGTGGCCGATGTGGTCACCTCCAAACCGGAAACCCTTTTCGAACGGGAGTACCGCAAACAGGACGCCTGCGGTGCGGTAAGAGCTGTCCGGCCATAATCCCCACCTCCTGGAAGTGCCAAGCAGCCCGTCCATTCGGATTTTGATTGAAAAAACAGTTGGAACGTACTATAGCGGGCAGGAAATTTTCTGAGACTGCCAGAGGGGGTAGAACATGCAAAAAGTCACGTTGATCGTAGCAGCAGGATTGATGGCACTGATATTGGTCTGGGGACCGACTGTATCAGCAGAGGAGGAGATGTGTGTACCGATGGGCGACATCACCCTGGAACCGCTGGCCGAGAAGCCCCAACGTTCCGAAGTCACATTTCCCCATGCCGTTCACTTCAGCTACAGCTGTCAGCAGTGCCACCACAAATGGGACCGCGAAACACCTGTCACCAGCTGCGGCACCTCGGGATGTCACGACCTGGCTGAATTGCCGAAAGATGAAAATGGACGCATGACCAAAGATGCGCAACTGAAGATCCGCTACTACAAGAACGCCTACCACAGCATGTGTATCGGCTGTCATAAAGAGATCAAACAGCGCAACCAGAAAGCTGAAGCCATGAAGTTGGCCGGCGACGACACGATAACGCCTTCCGGCCCTACCGGATGCATCCAGTGCCATCCCACTGAATAGGCGCCACTTGTATTGGGCACCTTGGACTGGGCAAATTGAATTAGAATAGACCCTCCAGACACCGAAACTGCCGCCGGCGCATGGATGGCAGCCTTCAAAATAGATCGTGGTACCACATGGAAATGCCGGGCTACCGTCCTGATGACGGCCAGCCCGGCATTTTTTTTATTCGTCTCGGCCCCATCAACAATCAAAGGCTTCGCATTCACAGGGCACCGCCCCAAAAGGGCGCTCCCTAAGTCGGCAGGCTGCTATTTTTGAATCATGATGCCTTGATCAAAGATCTCGAACGCGATCTTCAGGGTCGACTTTAGATGATCCTTCTTTTCATCGATGATCTTCTTGCTCGCTTCCCATAGCACAACGCCTGAAAAGAGCGACCAGCAGATATCGGACAACGCCACCGGATGCTGCTTGATGAAGATGCCGGCATCGATCCCCTCTTTGAAAATCTTAGCAATGGCGCCGATGGAGTTGCGAGACAGGGTCTTGATCTCTTCAATCAACTCATCAGAAAGATTTTTCAAGGTTTCACTCGATTGCAGGTGAAACATGTTGATGATGATCAGCGGGTCGAAATCGTAAACATCATACATCACCTCTTCCAAGGCCGCCAGTTTTCCCAAAGGATCCAGTTCGGTCTGGTTTATGACATGAGAAACACGGATATGCATATACTGCAATATCCGCAGACTCAATGAGGCGTATAACTCTTCCTTGTTTTTAAAATAGAGATAGAGGGTACCCGGACTCAACTCTGCCTCTTTGGCGATATCTTCCATGGTGGCCTTGTTGAAGCCCTTGTCCGAAAATACCCTTTTGGCCGCAACGATAATTTGTTGCCGCCGCCGCTCCTTTTCCCGTTCCTTTCGTTCTTGAATTCCCATTCTTCGCTTTCCTGGCTCATCTTTACAAGTTACTGTAGATCAACATACAACCATAAACCGCAAACAATTCGTACGTGTACAAGCGAGGCCATTCAATGAAATAGCCTGTTGAAATAAGGGTCTACATGAAACAATTACGGCCGAATGTCAATTATTTAATAAATAAACCTAAGTGTCTCACGGGGGGAATTCACCCGAGTCCGGAAGGAAGACACGTAGCCGCTGAACATCACTTTTCATAGCGAAATCGATTACATAACGACCGTAACGGCCCTCATCCAAAAGACACGCGATGGCCCTTGCTCTGGCAGATCGATCCAAATGTCCTGCCCAGTGTAAAATTTTGGGGCAAAGCAACGCGTTGATATGAGGTATGGCACCTGATCGGCAAAAAGCAACGCCCTTACGATCATCAAGGATGACGAAATCGACACCGCCGCCCCTATAGGCACAAAGTGTATCTCGCTCCCCTGCGCCAAGGCGACTTAACCCGCTATCCCCGTATGCTTCAGTGGGAGCCTGTACAATGTTGATACATCCCCGCCGGAGTGCATCTTTAAAATGCGCAGCACCCCTGCGCCCTTCAACGGTAACCTCCCGGCAAACAGCCGGCGTCATCATCAGCCGATATGCAGAGACCATGGTGTCAAACAGTCCCGCTTTGTGAAGCAGTATGGCCGATGAGGCGTCTATCAGGACCCTTTTCATGCGATCGGCTTAAACAGGTCGGTACTGATATAGCGCTCACCTGTGCTCGGCAGGATCACGACGATGCGCTTGCCGTCACACTCTGGGCGCCGGGCCACCTGCAGGGCAGACCAAACCGCAGCACCGGAAGAAATTCCGCACAAAAGTCCCTCACGGTTCGCCAAGAGGCGGGCCGTCTCAAAGGCAGCTTCGTCGCTTACCGCAATGACCTCATCGATCATGGTGCGATCCAGGATCCCGGGGACGAAACCAGCACCGATCCCCTGGATCTTATGAGGGCCCTTGGCGCCGCCGGAGAGAACCGGTGAAGCCGCCGGCTCGACGGCTATCGATTTAAATCCGGCATTTTTGGCTTTGATATACTGGCTTATCCCTGTGATGGTTCCGCCGGTGCCCACGCCCGAAACCAGATAGTCCACCTTCCCCTCGGTATCGGCCCATATTTCGGGCCCCGTGGTCTCCCGGTGTGCCATGGGATTGGCCGGATTTTCAAACTGGTTGGGCATATAAGCGTTCCGATGCTTGCCGACAATCTCACCGGCTTTGGCGATGGCACCACCCATTCCCTCGGGCCCCGGTGTCAAAACAAGCTCGGCCCCCAAATGGCCGAGCAACTTCCTGCGCTCAACACTCATGGTTTCCGGCATGGTCAGGCAGAGCCGGTACCCCTTGACCGCACAGACAAACGCAAGTCCGATACCGGTGTTGCCACTGGTCGGCTCCACAATCAAAGTGTCTGCATCGATCAAGCCCTGCCGCTCAGCCTCGGCAATCATGTAGGAGGCGATGCGATCCTTAACACTGCCCAGGGGGTTATCGTACTCCAGTTTGGCCACAATTTCGCCCGGTGCTTCGGTATCTATCCTGTTCAGCCGCACCAACGGCGTTCGACCGATGGTGGCACCGACATTGCTGTATATTCGCATGGTCACACTCCTTTGGCATATTTCCCGGCCGACTTGTAGATCAACCGCGGATGCTCGGTCATTACCGTGGTATCGGGCGGCACCGATTCGGTCAACCATACATTGCCGCCGACAACAGATCGGGCGCCGATCACGGTGTCACCCCCCAGAATCGTGGTGCCTGAATAGATGATCACATCATCTTCGATGGTGGGGTGGCGCTTTTTTCCCCGGAACTGCTCACCGGCATCCTTGGGTAGGCTCAACGCGCCCAGCGTGACACCCTGGTAAATCCTCACATTGGAGCCGATCTGGGTCGTTTCTCCGATGACGACGCCGGTCCCGTGATCGATCACAAAGCGCGGGCCGATGGTCGCGCCAGGATGAATATCGATGCCGGTGATGCTGTGGGCATGCTCACCCATGATCCGCGGCAACATGGGGACTCCGAGCTCAAACAGCCGGTGGGCCACCCGCTGCACCATGACGGCATAGATACCGGGGTAGCTGAAGATAATCTCATCATGGCTGTGGGCGGCCGGGTCACCTTCGAAGGTGGCCTGGACGTCGGTCGCCAGCACCTGCCGAATCTGGGGTATCGACTCCAAAACAGCCAGCGCCTTAACCTGGCCGCTCTGCTCGCATTCACTGCAGGGTAAATCGTATCGCAGGCAATCGTGGCGCACATGGTGTGTAATCTGTTCCGAAAGCATATCGAAAAGCACCGATACACTCTGGCCCAAGCTGTATTTCATGTTGGCCGGATCGAGCCGCTCCCGCGAAAAATAACCGGGAAAAAGAACCTCACGAAACTTGTCGATCAAGTCGGAGACAAACGCTTCCGACGGTATGGGCTCATAGTCGATATGCGTATAACACGCATCACCATTGCACTGGGAGATGATCTTCTCCGCGATCTCGGGCACCCTGGCCTTCATCTGCTTGCAGGCCGCCAGGTCCAACTTGCATGAATCTCCATCTTTGTGCATGGCTTTATCGGCCTTCTCGTGTTCGTTCATCTCATCTGCTCCTCATCATTAGCATGGGGGGGCGGTATAGGAGTGAAATCCAGGTCACATATATAGGGTCAGACCGTCACTCCACCAGTGCTGGGGTCAGACGCCATCCTGAGCGACCGGATACATCCCCTTCAAGATAGAGCCAATATAAGTCGAATCAGCCACTAAGCAAGCATCGTGCTGCCCTGCCCCACCCCGGGATAGAGCACCCCAAAGGGTGTTTGCCGCCTGGATGCAGCAGTCACATGTGCCTGTTTAGTCGCATCGCTTGGCCGCCCCGGGGTGGCTGTATGCCATTCATAAATTAATTGCATTTTCAGACTGGCATGATATAAAAAAAATCACCTACGCTACCGCTAAAAACAGGCCTCGATATGAAAAAAAAGTACCTGCTTGCAGCAGCCCTTATCGGGCTGGGTATTTTCATAGGCTTTCCACTCTTTAGCATGGGCTACTACACCATGGTGCGAACCTCCACTCCCCAATTCTGCGCCAGCTGCCATGAAATCGAATTCGCCTACAACACCTGGAAGACATCGACACACGTCAACAATGCCCAGGGATTTGTCGCCGACTGCATGGACTGCCATCTACCGGCGCCCCATAACACCTTTGACTTCTTCTACGCCAAAACCTTTCACGGCATTAAGGATGTGGTGGTCCATTTCCTGGGAGGAGAATACGATCACGCCAAAAACCGCCAGGCGGCCTACGACGCCTTCGATAACGAACAGTGCATGAAGTGCCATCGCAACATATTGAATATTCCAAACAAACGCGGTGCCATGCTTGCCCATCGAACAGTCCTCTACCCACGGCCCGGCTATGAGAAGAGGTGCGTAGACTGCCACCGCGACCTGGTGCACAACGCGACACCGCTCTACCGATACAAACAATACCAGCCCGCCTACAGAGGACTGGGAACCTAATAGAGGCAAAAGGCAGTACAGATCGATCCGGCTGGTCTAAACGAGAAGATAGAGGGGGGAAACCATGAAGAATGGGGTAAAAATCCTGGCTGGCGGCACGATCCTGACGCTGGCCCTCGCTGTCCTGCTCATTGGCGCTGCAGTCGGCCAGCAGAAGAATATGCCCACCGAAAAGGCCTTTCGCATCGAACGCAGCATGCCGCCCGAAGCAATGGCCTGCCTCGAATGCCACAAAAGTGAACACCCGGGCCTTTTCGCAGACTGGACGCGCAGCCGACACGCCAGCGCCAACATCACTTGCTACGACTGCCATGCGGCCGAAGCCCACGACAAGGATGTCAGCCAGGCCCATTACAAACAGTACGAACGATCTGATCTGAAGTACGGCCGCAAAGAGTATAAGGTGCCGGTGGCGGCCGTGGTCACCCCCAAAGATTGCTCACGCTGCCATCCCGACGAAGCCCAGCAATACAGCTTTAGCAAGCATGCCAACACCATGGAGATTATTTGGAAAATCGACCCATGGCTCAACAAGGGCATGAACAGCGACTTTGAACGCGCTGCTGGCTGCTACCATTGTCACGGCACCATCCTCAAGTCCGACGATGGCGTCCTCGACCCGGAGACCTGGCCCAACGTGGGGGTCGGGAGAATCAATCTGGACGGCAGCAAGGGCAGCTGCACCAGTTGCCATACGCGGCATCGCTTTTCGGTGATGGAGGCACGCAAACCCGAAGCGTGCGGCCAGTGCCACCTGGGGCCGGACCATCCCCAGATCGAAATCTTTATGGAGTCCAAGCATGGCGACATCTACACCGCTTTCGGGGACGAGTACAACTGGAACGCGGCCCCCGGTACCTGGACACCGGGCGTGGACTTCCGCGGTCCGACCTGCGCATCCTGCCATATGTCTGGCGCAGGAACGACGCTGACCAGCCACGATGTAACCGAACGCCTCTCATGGGAGCTGCAGGCACCGAAAACCATGCGCCCGTCAGAGTTTCCGGCCTTCCCCGCCAAAACCGACTGGCAGGTGGAGCGCGACAAGATGAAAGCCGTCTGTATCCAGTGCCACGGCAAGACCTGGGTGGACGCTCACTATGTCAAGATGGACAAGGTGGTCGAGGAGTACAACGATGTCTATTTCACACCAGCCGACAAGATGCTGAAGGATCTCTACAGCAAAGGCCTGCTGGATAAAACCAAATTCTTCGACGAACGGCTCGAAGTGGAGTACTACGAACTGTGGCACCATGAAGGCCGCCGGGCGCGCATGGGAGCCGCCATGATGGCGCCGGACTACTCGTGGTGGCACGGTTTCTATGAGTGTAAAAAGCGCTACAACAACTACATGGAAGAGGCGCGGCATCTGATTGATACGGGCAAAAAGGCCTATGTCGCCACCGATTACCCCAACGCCACCGGCAGCACCGAAAAGCCAAAAATACTCTTTCCCGACAAATAGGCAATCCCCCTCCTTGTAAGAATAAGAGCCCCCCCGGACAATGGTCCGGGGGGGCTCTGCACTTGCCTTTTATCAATTCATACCAAGATTATAAAACGTTTGTCAGTGACAACGCAGGTGCAATCAGTTCACCTTCAATCTTACCCTTTTGCCGCTCTATTCTTTACTGGAGGAATGCAATGAATACCACCCAACATTTCGATGTCGTTATACTCGGTACCGGTCCGGCTGGCCTGCAGGCTGCCATTCATGCCTCGCGCAAAAAAGTTTCGGTGCTGGTACTGGGTAAAGATACCAAAAGCAGCCTCTTTCATGCCCATATCGAAAACTTCTGCTGTATCTTCAATGTTAAGGGGGAAGAGATCATCAATACCGGTCGCCAACAAGCCACCGAATTCGGAGCCCAATTCTACGACGAAGATGTATTATCCATCGTCCAGCAGGCCCATGGATTCGAATTGGAGACTGAAAGCGGTTCTAAAATACTCACTCAATCCCTGATCATCGCCACCGGCACCTATCGCAATCGCTTAGGCGTTAAGGGTGAAAAGGAATTGATCGGCAAAGGGGTCAGCTATTGTGTGGATTGCGACGGCAATTTTTACAAAGGAGAAGAGGTCGCGGTCGTGGGAAATGAAAGTGCGGCCGTGGACGGGGCATTGACCTTGACGGAAATCGCATCAAAAGTCCACCTGGTCTGTGACCAGCTTGAGGTATCGGACACCTTGAAAAAGAGATTGGAAAACAGCCCGGTTTCTATTCACCAGGGTGCAAAGGTGAAAGCGATACAGGGCGAACGGCAGGTCGACGGACTACAGTTAAAAGACGGCAGCACCATACCCGTCAGCGGCGTTTTCATCGAACAGGGCGCCAAAGGCCTTCTGCAACTGGCGACCAGCTTAGGCATAATGCTCGACGATGAAATGCGCTACATTCAAACCGACAAGCAGCAGGCCACCAACATCGACGGCATCTATGCGGCCGGAGATGTGTGCGGTCCCCCATGGCAAATGGCCAAGGCTGTTGGTGAGGGATGTGTGGCTGGTATCAATGCGGCAACATACGCGAAAAAGCAAAAAGCCGAATGAAGGAACAATATCGTCTATTTGCAAATAATTCGAAGTAGGCGTAAGGATGGGAGCGGATAGCCGCACGGGTGAACAGGTGGTCGATGAAAGAAGCATGCAAAAAAACTGCGCCCTGACCATAAACAGAATTAAACGAATTCGATGTTAAATCAGGCATGACGCAACGCATTGCCATCGTAGACGACGAAGCGGTTACGCTGAAACAGCTTCGCAGAATCCTTGAAAAAGAGGGATATCAGGTATCTGCTTTTTCGAATGCACGAAGGGTTCTCAAGAGCCTTGAGCAGACCGCCTGCGATCTGGTGATCAGCGATATCAAAATGCCGGGAATGAACGGCTTCGACCTGATGGTCAACGTCAAACAAAAATACCCCGACATAGAGTTCATTCTGATCACCGGTCAAGCAAGCATCGAAGATGCCGTCAAGGCGACCAAAGAGGGGGCATTCCACTACCTGGCCAAGCCGTTCACCCCAAATCAATTTCGCCAAAAGGTGGACCAGGCCCTTTGCCAGCGTCGAGCCGCCGCAGAAGCGCGCCAGACCGCCCAACAAAAACTAGCCTTATCTCCTCCAGTCATTATCGGGAAAAGCCCCAAAATCAAGCAGGTCCTGATCCAAGCGCACCAGATCGCTCCGGCGGACTGCAACGTGCTGATTACCGGGGCATCGGGTACCGGTAAAGAGCTCATCGCCCGCGCCATACATGGATTGAGTCCGCGGAACGAAGGGCCGTTTGTGGCCTTCAACTGTGGTGCTTTAACCGAAAGCCTGATCGACAATGAGCTCTTCGGCCATGAAAAAGGGGCATATACCGGCGCAGAAGAGAAGAGCCCCGGATTGATTGAAATGGCTAACGGTGGGACCCTTTTTCTGGACGAAGTTGGCGAAATGCCCCATGCAATGCAGGTAAAGCTGCTGCGGGTGCTTCAGGAGAGGGAGCTGTTGCGGGTGGGCGGCCGGCGCCCCATTGCCCTGGATGTGCGGGTCATCTCAGCGACATCAAAAGATCTAAAGACCGCCGTGGCCGACGGGTCCATGCGCACGGATTTCTTTTTCAGAATCAATGTGTTCAGCATCGAATTACCGCCGTTGAGCGAACGACGGGAAGATATTCCCCTATTGGCGTATCATATTCTCAATACCTTGCAAGCCCACGGATCAATGGCCATATCCGCCATTTCCCAGAGTGCTCTGGAGCTGCTGACCAAATATGCGTATCCAGGTAATATCAGAGAGCTGGAAAATATTTTGGAACGAGCAGTTGCTATCTGCAACGGCCAGGTGATCCGTGTTTCCGATCTACCGGCCGATCTGAGTGAATATGATTTGATCACCTACCAGCGCCCTGAAGGGCAACTGATGACCCTTGAAGAGTTGGAACAAGACTATATTGCCCATGTGTTGAAGCTTACCGATGGCGTTCGCAACCGAACCGCCGAAATATTGGGCATCGATCGTGCGTCTCTCTGGCGAAAAATCAAAAAATACAGCTTGGAATAGCGCGTTGAATTCTGCAACATTGCCGTTCGCTTTTGCGACATCGCAATCTTGCCGCATCGAATCAGCCCCCTCGCACAAGCGATCTCTCACGGCGTTACAAAATGCAACATTCCGATCCCCTCCTTATGCTGCCATAATTCCATTTTTTTCCTATAATACCTATAAGTTAAAAACATCGTAACACTGGCAAGATTATTGCGGTGATAGCTCCTCTAAAACACAGGGGAGCCCATGTTTCGCGACATAATCATTGTATTCGATGACCTTAAGACATGCCCTGAGGCTTTGACCTATGGCCGTGAGTTCGCCTTGCGCATGGATGCCAGGACAACGTTGCTGGTGCTCGTCCCCATGCGATTCGCCGGCAGGACACTCTTGGGATCACAGCGAACCGTCTTGAATCGCATCGAAAAACGCGCCGCCGAGTTGCTGTCGAATGCATCAGCACCCTTTCTTCAGCAAGGCCTCGAAATCAGCTCAGCGATCAGAGTCGGCGAACCGGGTCAGGAGCTTTTAAAATTTTTGGCAGACCGCCCGCCGGTTCAGGCTGTTATCTGGGGCAGCGGGACCGATCTACCGAGCAGAGGCCACTGGATGACAAGGGCGGCCGGCAACATGGAGTGCCCATTACTCACAGTGAGCAAAAAAATGTAGGCATATTACTATCAACCTGAATTTGCGGAGTGACAATGGATCCTTTGACAACAGATATGATTCTTGTAATGGGCATGATCGCGCTGGCCGTTTTTCTATTCGTCGTTGAGTGGGTAAGGGTGGATGTCGTTGCGATCTTAATGATGGTCAGCTTGCCTTTGTTGCACCTGGTCACCCCCAAAGAGGCGTTCATCGGCATGAGCAGCAATGCGGTGATCTCAATCATCGCCGTGATCATCATCGGTGCCGGTCTCGACAGAACCGGCATCATAAACAAATTGGTGTCGCCGGTCATGCGGATTGCAGGCAAAAGCACCTCGCGGATCATTGTCGCCATCTCTGTAACTGTCGCCTTTATTTCCAGCTTTATGCAAAACATCGGTGCAGCCGCCCTCTTTTTACCTGCGATACAACGGATCAGCAAAATGCAAAAGATTCCGTTGAGCCGACTTCTCATGCCGATCGGTTTCAGCGCCATCCTGGGCGGCACCATCACCCTCGTCGGTTGCAGCCCGCTCATTCTGCTCAACGACTTATTGGCACCGTTCGGCCTCGAGCCGTTCGGTCTTTTCGATGTCACCCCCATCGGTTTGGCCCTCGTTGCCAGCGGAATCGCCTGCTTCATTATCTTCGGCCGTTTCCTTTTACCCCAGGGGGATGGCGAAGACGGCCTGCATGGCGAAACAAGCGATAGAGGCGAAGAGGATTTCAACGATCTGGGCGAGATGTATGAATTGACCCTGCCCGACGATTTCACCCACTATCGCGACCCGGTATTGGTCAGTAATTTGCGCAAACGCTATCTTTGTAATGTCATCGCCATGACCGAACCCCCTGATTTTAAAACCATATCACCGGCAGCTGATATGGCCTTGCACTCGGGGATCGAAATTGTGGTTTTCGGCCGCAAGGCCGATGTGGATCGCATGGCGGCGGCCGAAGGCATGACCGTCAAAGACAGCCTGGAAACCTACCGCTTCGAATTGGATGCCAGCAAGTCCGGGACAGTGGACGCCGTGGTCTCGCCACGCTCGAACCTTGCGGGCAAGACCCTGCCGGAAATCAACTTCCAGGACCGATATCGTATCAGCCCTTTGAGCATCTATCGTCAGGATGAAACCTACCGGGCCAAAATGGGAGATATCCGGCTCCAGGTCGGTGATGTCATTCGTCTGTACGGAACCTGGAAACGGCTCAAGGTGCTGCAACAAGATGGTGGTTTATTGTTCAATATCCCGACTGAGATGGAGTACATGCGCCCGGAAAAGGCGATATGGGCCGGCATTTGGCTAGTCACCTCGCTCACCATGATCATGGGGTTTCACATCCAGCTCTCGGTATCGCTGATGACCGGTGCTCTGGGCATGGTGATCACACGGGTATTGACCGTCGATGAGGCCTATCAATCAGTGGACTGGCGCACCATTTTCCTGCTGGCCGGATTAATCCCGCTGGGCATCGCCACTCAAAAAACCGGCACGGCCGCATGGATCGCCCAAGGTGTGCTTCAACTCATCGGCGATGTATCACCGATCATATTGCTTTCCGTCATCGGCGTGTTGTCCACACTTTTTACATTGGTGATTTCAAATGTGGGCGCCACTGTGCTGTTGGTTCCGCTGGTTGTCAACATGGCCATTGCCGCCCACATAGACCCGCGCATGGCAGCATTGGTCGTCGGTCTGGCCACGAGCAACTCATTTGTACTGCCGACCCATCAAGTCAATGCGCTCTATATGGGGCCGGGCCGTTACCGCACCTTTGACTTCCTGAAGGCCGGCAGCTTGGTCAGCGTCGTATTTCTGGTGGTCATGATTGTAATGATCAGCCTTATCTACGGTATTTAAAGAAAAAAACAGATCGTCAGAAGGAGTAAATAGAATGGCCATTATTACCATCTCAAGAGGTTCTTATTCAAAGGGCAAAGCGGTAGCTGAACAGGTCGCTGCAAAGCTGGCTTACAGCGTCATCAGTCGAGATCTGCTGCTCGACGCCAGTGAACGCTACCATATCCCCGAAATCAAATTGATCAGAGCGATTCATGATGCACCGGGCATCCTGGAACGCTTCAGCCACAGCAAACAGGCCTATCTTGCCTATATACGAGCGGCCCTGACCCGTCGAATATGCGAAGATAACGTCGTTTACCACGGCCTGGCGGGCCATATCATGCTCAAAGGCATATCGGGGGTGCTGAAGGTGCGCATCATCGCGGATCTTGAAATGAGAGTCCAAAGCGAAATGAAGCGTAAAAACATAAGCGCCCAAGAGGCACGCACCCTGCTCATCAAAGACGACCAGCAGCGCCGCGGATGGACAAAGAGCATCCACGGCGTCGATCCCTGGGACAGTAATCTTTACGATCTTGTGATTCGGATCGATCAACTGTCGGTGGCAGATGCGGTTACCATCATCTGCCAAGCCACAGAGAGCGATGGCTTTCGAATCACCGAGGAGCGCCTGCGCAAAATCACTGACTTCACCCTGGCATGCCAGATAAAGGCGGAATTGGTCGAAGAGTTTCCCTCCGTTGGCGTAGCTTGCCAGTATGGCAATGTCGTTGTCTATTCAACGGACCGCGAGCCGTCCGGAGGAAAATTGGACCAGCGGATCGATCGCATGCGAGAAGAGATTAGCGGCATCTTTAACATTGAAATACACCCGATGGATCGTCACCCTGAAGAGGCCGTCTAAAATAGTGATGAGCTGCGGCACCTCGAATTCATCGACGACACAACAACAAGGAGTCCATCATGCCCACTATTATCATCTCCTCAGAGCTGGCTGAACCGGAGAAGGAAATCATCTCTGGAACAGCCAAATCGTTAAACTATAAGATTCTGGGGCCGGATTTGTTAAACCACATCGCTTCTGATCACAACATCCCGTTCGAGCAATTGCGGGAAGCATTGGAGGCGACACCTGCCGTCTGGAGATGGAAACGTTCCAAACGATGGTCCTACCACCTTGCCTGCATTGAGTCCGAAGTCCTGGAGCGTCTCAAAGCAGACAATATCGTCTGTTGGGGTTTGGCGGCGCACCTCTATGTGGAAGGGGTTTCCCATGCGCTTAAAATTCGCCTGGTCTCGGATCGCACGCAACGCGTTGGGGCAATTGCCGAAGAAAAGAACATCTCACAGCAGCGTGCTGAAAAAATTCTGAACGATGAAGAGCGACGAAGACAACAATGGTCTGTTGCGGCTTTTGGGCAGGACGAACTAAATCCATCACTGTATGACATGGTGCTCAAACTGGGCCAAATCGCCCCGGATGAAGCCGTTCAGGCAATTACTTCTGCAGCCGGATACCGGAAATTCAAACCGATGACCTACTCGATAAAAAATTTAAACGATATCGCCCTTGCCGCCAAAGTAAAAACCAAGCTATTGACCTCGCTGACAGATGTCAGCGTCGAGGCGATGGATGGCAAAGTTGTGGTCACCAGTAAAGCCTTGAAAAGGGAACGGCAGAAGAAAACGACGACGATCAAGGATATCGCCGGCGCTGTTGAGGGCGTAGAATACGTTGAGGTCCATTTGATCAACTATGTCATCAGAGAAGCTGCCGAGAGTTATCGCTAATCGGCCAAAACAATCCAGCGGCGGTTGTGGTTTGCCAGCTTGCCGCTCCTGCTTTAGCATGCTAAGGAGGTCTTTATGTCTGAAACGTTGCAAATTCTCTTATTGGATGATGAGCCCATTGTGGGCAAAAGGCTAAAACCGGCACTCACGAAAATCGGCTGCGAAGTGGAGGTCTTTCAGGATCCCATTGCGGCGGTGGCGCGCATCGATCAAAAAGAGTTCGACATCGTCGTCACGGATATCCGCATGGACGAACTTGACGGCATGCAGGTATTGGAGCATGTCCACAACAAATCCCCCCGAACCAAGGTGATCATGATCACTGGTTACGCCATGATTGCACTGGCCCGCGAGGCAATGGAAAGGGGAGCGTTTGACTTTATCGCCAAACCTTTCAAACCCGACGATCTGAGGAAAGTGATTGCCAAGGCTGCTCAGGCGCTGGGATCTCCTATCCATTTTCAATCGATGGGTTAGGGAAATAGGATCTTCGTCTTCAACTTTTGTCCGAAGTAATGTTGGACGAACTGACCAAGTGTCATTGCCATCAATTTACGCAATATGGGTTAATTGCAGACAGGGGCGCCTGAATGAGCCAAGCAGAAGGGAATCGAGAAGAGAAGAATAAGGATCAAAAGAGCACTATTCAAAATGTCTACAACCAGATGGAGGTCATTGATGCGGCGCGCACGGCCCTGCTGGCAAGAAAACGATTTAGCGTCAAGATCCAGATCTATATCGCCAATGCACTGGTTTTCCTGTTTGCCTTGGGAATAGCTGTCGTTCTGATTGCCAATGTCTATCGCATCCAAAGCCGAATGGAATTTCTTGAATTTGCCAACGATTTCTCCATCGAAATTCAACAGGCCCGCCGCTACGAGAAGAATTTTTTTCTATACCGCACCAACCTGACAGATGCCTTGAGTCACATCCAGTCAGCCAAATCCGTGTTTACCGGCAATGCCGACCAGTTCGCCTCTATCTTAGGGCAATCACAGCAGCAGCGCTTTCTCGTTCAACTGGATGGATACACCCAACTGCTTGAAGAGTTGCAACAGGTCGAGCGTCATAATCCGACCCAATTTGACGATAGCGCTTTCATGGCCAACATAGAACGCCAGCTGCGCCAATATGGAAAGGATATGCTCACCGAGGCCCAAGGGCTGATGGGTAAAGAGAGGGTTGTTCTGACCAACACCCTCAAACGCACCCGTGACATCCACGTTCTCTCCCTCGTTGCCCTCCTGATCCTGTTAATTATCGACACCTATTTGCTCGTCAGCCGCCTCTTTTCAAACCTAACCCGGTTCTCGGCCTATGCGCAGCGGATTGCGGCAGGTGATTTTACACCGATCACACCCCATCGCCAATATCGTGATGAATTCACCGACTTGGCCATCGCCATCAATGAGATGATCAAAGAGATCACCAATCGCGAAGCTGCCTTGATCCAAACCCATAAAATGCGGGCCATCGGAACGCTCACCGCAGGAGTTGCCCATGAGCTTAACAATCCAATGAACAATATAATGCTTACGACTCACATGCTGATGGAGGACTTTTCAACGCTTTCGGACGAGGAGCGAAAAGAAATGCTCCAGGATGTAGCCGACGAAACGACCAGGGCCAAACATATCGTCAGCAATTTGTTGGATTTTGCCAGAGAGAGCGCTTCAACGGTGCAGACCCTGGATTTAAAAAAGCTTCTTAAAGACACGATCCGTCTTGGAGAAAACCAGATCCGCATGTCCGGCATCAAAATCGAACTGCAGGTTACGGAAAACCTGCCCTCCATTCATGGGGATGGTCAAAAGCTTCAGCAGGTTTTCTTGAATTTGATTCTCAACGCAGTCGATGCGTCCACAAAAGGAAGTAAAATACAGATCATTGCCTTACCTTACGAAACGCCTGATTATGTCGCGGTAAAAGTTGTCGATTATGGGCAAGGAATCCCCAATCACGTGCTGGCTTCGATTTTCGACCCTTTCTTTACGACGAAAGCCAAGGGCAGGGGGACCGGGTTGGGTTTGAGTGTTTCCCAAGGCATCGTGGCCAAGCATGGGGGGAAGATTCTGGTCAGTAGCAATGAAGGCAGCGGTTCTATTTTTACGGTGGTGCTTCCGGTCACAACCTTCCCAAAAAGCATGCATGCTTTTTAAGGCTGGCTTTGCCATGAAAGCCAAGCGTCCTTTAACACCTTGCAGTGATTACCGAAATTGGGTATCGTACCTGCCGAATGATCTTCAATGCGGATCACTAAACAATGACTATTAAGAACAGACTACTCAAGATGCACCCCGCCGTTTTGGTACTGGCCAGTTTCCTGCTCGCGATTGCGGTGGGCGCGTTGCTGCTCACACTCCCTTTTTCCAGCCGTTTTGCCCGCATGTCACCGATGGATGCACTATTTACGGCAACCTCTGCCGTTTGCGTTACGGGTTTGACAGTTGTGGATACAGGCTCCTATTTTACCATTTTCGGGCAGGTCATCATTCTGATCATGATACAAATTGGAGGCCTGGGAGTGATGACCATATCGGTCATGCTGTTCCGATGGCTCGGGAAAAGCATTTCCATCAGACAACGCATGGCCATGCAGGACGTCTTCAGCCATACACCCCGGCATGACATCTTCGACCTGGTGAAAAGCGTATTGATCTTCACGATTGGAGCGGAAGCCATTGGCACCGTGCTGCTGACCCTTCAATGGATGAGGGTGTTTCCGTTCTCCAAAGCCTTTTATTTTGCCCTGTTCCACTCTGTCTCTGCTTTTTGCAATGCCGGATTTGCTCTATTTCCGGATAGTATCGTCGGATACAGCGATCAACTGATGATCGTCGGACCTTTGTGCGCGCTGATTGTGGTCGGAGGAATCGGATTCCCCGTACTCTATGATCTTCAATCAAAATTTCTGGGGCCTAAACCGCGTATCAGACTCACCATTCAAACCAAAACCGTTCTGTTGACGACCGCTCTCCTGATAGCCGGGGGTGCGGTGATGATAGCTGCCCTGGAGTATCCGAACCACCCCGAGCCTCGCTCCTGGTCCCATATTGCCCTGTCATCCATTTTTCAATCGGTCACCTGCCGCACAGCCGGTTTCAATACCATCGACATCCCCTCATTGCACGAAGCCACCCTTGCGGTAATGATCTTTCTGATGTTCTTCGGGGCCTCGCCCGGCTCCTGCGGTGGTGGCGTCAAAACAACAACGTTGGCGCTGCTTGTGGTGTTTGCATTCAGTCGGATGACGCGCAGACGACGCGTCAATATGTTCAAAAAAAGCATACCCGCAGAAACCCTTAACCGGAGCATGTCCCTGGTATTGCTATCCACCGGCATTATCACGGTGGTCATTTTCATGTTATTGGTTAGTGATGTGGCCACAGGGCGTGATGTTGCCGGACATCATGGTGCTTTTCTGGCATACATCTTTGAGACAGTGTCGGCATTCGGTACAGTCGGGTTATCCATGGGTGTGACACCGCTATTGAGCAACTGGAGCAAGCTGTGGATTATCCTGACCATGATTATCGGCCGGGTGGGGGTGCTCACTTTTTCCTACATTATCACCGGAGGCAATGCCACAGGCGGCAAGGAATACGCCGAACAGAATCTAATGATTGGATAGCGGGAGAACCGGCATGAAAAAATTTGCTGTCATCGGGTTGGGCAATTTCGGTTTCCATGTAGCCAAGTCTCTTTTTGAAGATGGCAATGAAGTGGTTGCCATTGATGGAGACAAAACACGGGTCCAGGCCATCGATCCCTACGCCACCGAAGCTCTCATAATGGACGCCACTGAAAAGGAAACGCTTAAATCGCTTGGCTTGGAAAACATGGATGGCGCTATCATATCCACAGGGACCAACATCAGCATCAGCATCCTCATCTGCCTTTACCTGAACGAAATCGGTGTCAAGAAAATCATTGCCAAGGCGATCGACGAGGACCACGCCAAGATACTCAAACGGGTAGGGGCAACTGAAATTATCCACCCGGAGCGCGACATGGCATTGCGCGTGTCACGCAACTTGTCGCGACCCAATGTACTTGACTTCATACCGTTGGCAGAAGACTACGATCTGGTGCAGGTCGATCCGCCCAGGGATTTCATAGGAAAAAGCCTCAAGGACCTCAACCTGCGTGCAAAACACAATGTACATGTCATTGCCATCAAAGAGCTGGTGCCAGGCAATTTTGTCCTGGCCCCAACGGCCGACTTCGTGATCAAAGACAGCGACATACTGGTCATGCTGGGCAAAGCAGTAGACATCAAGAAAATCAAGGCACTAAAATAGACCGGTAATAGAGGCCGGCACAAGTGCCAGTTGATGGGCTTGCCATTCAAGGATTCCTCTGGACAGATGGTATAACCGTTTGAATCCCAACTCAGAAAAGATGCTGAGAGCCCGGCCGCTTCGATTACCGCTGCGGCAGTATACCAAATAGGTTTTAGACCGATCCAGACGGCCCAGCAACTTTTTGAATTGGGGATTGTGATAGTCAACAAGCTTCGCCCCCGGGATGTGCCCCTGTCGATATTCGGAAGGGGTACGAATATCGAGAATAACAAAATCGGTATCGCTTTGATACTTTTCGATCAGCATTTTCGCCTCTTGGGCTGTAACAGAGGTTGTCCCTCCAAATGCCTGCCCCAGGCTCCCCAAAAACAAAAGCGCCCATAAGCAGATTACTGTAACTGTCCAGTACCCTATATAGATTGCACGATTTTTCATGTAATGGTTTCCTGTTATCAGGGTTTGCGGTTTATTGGTGAGGTGTCACACGGATCTCTTGACATTGGCGCACAATAACGCTGCTTTCGGGTTTCGCTATTCTACCGCCCCTGGTCGCGCCAGACCTCGAACCCCAAATTTTTGTTTAGTAAGATAAATCCTGCGATGGACATGCACAAGTCGTCTATTTCCCTTTTCACCCTGACGCCCCCCATTCTATGAAACTGACGCCTCCCTTCTTGTTAAGAAAAGTAACACCCGGAAAAACGGATGCTGACAACAATTGCGATTTGAGGTTTACATTGAGCGACCAAGGCTATATAAATAATCTATATTTCAGCTGCTTATGACAAGGCCCCTCCCTCTCGTGCCGTGGCGCTCTCTTGGTGAGCTATCTTATGGACCTTCAGATGCTATAAGAAAAGCCCCTTGCCTATATAAAATCGGTGAATAGCGCGGGGTTAACTATACTCATCCAACATTCAAGATGGAGGCAGCAATGCGGAAGAGACAACCCCTTTACATCACTCGCCTGTTATTGTTGGCCCTTATAGCAGGTTGGGTGCTCGGCGCCACTATCGTCTGGGCCGCCGTCTCGGGGGAAGAGAAAGCCCCCGGGCGGATCATGGCCCAGCAGGCCGTCAAGGAGAAACCGCTGTGGATCACATCCGACCACTCCAAACATGAGATCCTCAAACAGCCGTTTGCATCAGGACCTGAGGTGACAAAAGCGTGCCTGGCCTGCCACAACCAGGCCGCCCTGCAATTTCACAAAACGATTCATTGGACATGGCTGGACCCCAGCACGGCCAAAAGCGCTCAACTGGGGAAGGGTGGTCTCTCGATCAACAATTTCTGAGTGAACGTCCAGAGCAACGAGGCTCGTTGCACATCATGCCATGCCGGATACGGATGGAAGGATAAAAATTTCGATTTTACGGATCAAACCAGGGTGGATTGCCTTGTTTGCCATGAGCAGACCGGAACATATAAAAAGTTCCCAGCCGGCGCCGGAAACCCTGTCAGCGAACCCAAGCTGTTCAAAGGCAATGGCAAAACCTACCAGCCGCCCGACTACAATAGCGTCGCCCAAAGCGTCAGCCGGCCATCGCGAAAGAATTGCGGCACCTGCCATTTCAGCGGCGGGGGGGGCGATGGGGTCAAACACGGCGACATGGATTCGTCCCTGTTCAAACCCAACAAAGCGCTGGATGTGCACATGGGACTGGATGGCCAAAACTTTGACTGCACCCGCTGTCACTCCACTACGCTGCACAACATCGCCGGTCGCGTCTACGCCACACCAGCCGCCACCGAACGAAAGAGCCTGATCCAGGATGACCTGGCCTCCAAAATCACCTGCGAGTCATGTCACAGCAACACGCCGCACAAGAGTCACGCCAAGGCGAATGATCACACCGACCGGGTGGCCTGTCAGAGTTGCCATATCCCGGCTTTTGCGCGAGTGAACCCCACCAAAATGTGGTGGGATTGGTCCAAGGCCGGTAAAAAAAGGAATGGCAAGCCTTTCAAAGAGAAAGATGAATTGGGGAAACCCAAATATGACACCATGAAAGGGGAATTCCGGTGGGCTAAAAATGTGATGCCTGAATACTACTGGTATAATGGCAGCATCAAACACTTGACGGTCCTCGACAAGATCGACCCAAGCCAGCCGGTGGCCCTCAGCGCGCCGGTGGGCGGCCCACTGGACACCCACTCGAGGATCTTTCCCTTCAAGGTGCATCGGGGCATGTTGCCATACGACAAGGTCAACAAGACCATGGCCATCATCCACCTCTTTCCCAAAGGCAAAGATGACACCACCGCCTACTGGAGGGGGTATAACTGGGATAAGGCGCTCCAGTTCGGCATGGACTATGTCAACCTGCCCTACTCCGGGGAGTACGATTTCGTCGAGACAAGCTATGTCTTTCCTACCACCCACATGGTCGCCCCCAAAGACAACGTGGTCGCCTGCAATGAGTGCCATATTCGCCAGGAGAGCCGTTTGTCGGCCATTTCCGGCGTCTACATGCCGGGGCGCGACCATTTCCGGGCGCTGGATGTTATCGGCTGGATCGCCGTACTGGGTGCCCTGGCCGGAGTGGCGGTACATGGGCTGATGCGTATGTTTGCCAGCCCCAATGGGAAAAAGGAGGGTTGAATCGTGCTGAAAAATAGAGTGCCCATCTATCTGTATACCCGTTATGAACGCTTTTGGCACTGGCTTCAGAGTCTGTTGATTATCATTCTGCTGATCACCGGGTTTGAGGTGCACAGCTCATATCGCCTTTTGGGTTTTGGAACAGCGGTGGATATCCACAACTATGTCGGGCTCACCTGGTTGATCGCCTTTGCCTTTTTCATTTTCTGGATCTTTACCACTGGAGAGTGGAAGCAATACCTGCCAACGACCAAAAAGATGTTCAAGGTGATTCGCTATTACGGCTACGGCATCTTTCGCGGTGAATCCCATCCGGTCCCCAAGCGGAAAGAGGCCAAGCACAACCCCTTGCAGCGCCTGACCTATCTCTCTCTGGCAGCCTTCCTGCTGCCCGTGCAGATGGCCACCGGATTTCTTTACTGGGGATACAACGACTGGGCCGATTGGGGTCTTGGGTTCCTCGCGCTCGAGGTGGTCGCCGTGATCCACACCATCGGTGCCTTTGCCATCCTTACCTTTCTGATTGTCCACGTGTACATGACCACCACCGGGCACAGCATTACCGCCCATGTCAGGGCCATGATCACCGGATGGGAAGAGGTGGAAAAAGAGACCGAGGTGGAGGATTGGGAACTCGCCCGGCACAAGGGCGGCACATCGACCTGATCACCTCAAATCGCAGATAGACAGACATACCATGCGCCGGTTACGCACAATTCCGTAACCGGCTTTTCTTTGTCCGATACAAATGGGCTTTATTTCCTGTTCGTCGTAAGATAAAAGATCGGGGACTCGACTGCAGATAGCAGGCTCGACCTAACACTATTTAAAATCGAAATTAAATCAAATGATTGCTGTAGAAAACCTATCCAAAAATTTCGGCGCTCAAACCCTTTTCGACCAGGCAAGCTTTAAAATCAACCGGCGTGAGCGGATCGGGCTAGTGGGACGCAACGGACACGGAAAAACCACCCTGTTTCGCATTCTCATCGGCGAGGAGGAGTGTGACGACGGCGCACTGACCACACCCAAGGGGTATCGCATCGGCCATGTCCGCCAGCAACTCGCCTTTACCCGTTCAACCGTCCTTGAAGAGGGTGCACTGGGCCTGCCGGCCGACCAGAAAGAGCAGCACTGGAAGGTTGAAAAGATATTGACCGGTCTCGGTTTCAGTCAGGCCGACATGCAGCGGGCCCCAGAAACGTTTTCAGGAGGCTTCCAGGTCCGGCTCAACCTGGCCAAAGCCCTGGTGGCCGAGCCGGATCTGCTGCTGCTTGACGAACCGACCAACTACCTGGACATCACCTCGATCCGCTGGATCGAGCGTTTTCTGGTCAGCTGGCCCAACGAGTTGATGCTCATCACCCATGACCGCAGCTTCATGGACCGTATCGTCACCCACACACTGGGCATCCACCGCCAAAAACTGAGGAAAATCAGCGGCAATACAGAAAAGTACTATGCCCAGATCGCCCAGGACGAAGAGATCTACGAGAAAACACGGTTGAACGATGAACGCCGCACCAAGGAGATCGAACAGTTCATCACTCGCTTCCGAGCCAAAGCCCGCCTGGCCGGCATGGTTCAATCACGTATCAAAACGCTTGAGAAAATTGAAAAAAAACAAAAGTTAACCCAACTGCGAGATCTTGACTTCTCTTTTCACGCGCTCCCTTTTCGTGGCAAACAGACGCTTGGCGTGCAGGATCTGACATTTGCCTACCCGGAACAGACGTCGTTAATCGAAGGCCTTAGCTTTACCCTGCATGCAGGAGAACGGCTGTGCGTGGTCGGCCCCAACGGCCAGGGAAAAACAACCCTGCTCCAGCTCCTGGCTGGCAAATTGGAGGCGAAAAGCGGCGAAATTGCCTATCACCCTAAGGTGGTGCACGGCTTTTATGAACAGACCAATATCCAGACACTCAATGACCACCATACGGTAGAAGAGGAGATCCTCTACAGCCATCCTGAAGTCAACCGTCAGCGGGCCCGTTCGATCTGCGGAGCCATGCTGTTCGAAGGCGATGAGGCGCTGAAAAAAATCGATGTGCTATCAGGCGGTGAGAAGGCCAGGGTGATGCTAGGCAAACTGCTTGTCACCCCTGTCAATCTCCTGTTGTTGGATGAACCCAGCAACCACCTGGACATGGAGTCCTGCGATGCGCTGGTGGCCGCCATCGACAACTTCGATGGCGCCATTATTATGGTCACCCATAACGAATTGTTTCTGCACGCCCTGGCCCAGCGCCTGATCGTGTTCCACGAAAATCGAATCAGCCTGTTCGAAGGCACCTATCAGGATTTTCTGGAAAGGGGTGGCTGGGGAGATGAAACCAACACTCCAGTTGTTGAAGCAGAACCTCTTCCTTCAAGCCAGCCACGCCTTTCAAAGAAGGATCTGCGGCGCATGCGCTCGGCCATCATTAGCGCCGACGGCAAAGTGCGCAAAGGATTGGAAAGCGACATCCAGCGGACCGAGGCGGTCATCGAAACAGAAGAGGGGCGCCTGGCACTGTTAAACGAAGAGATGGTCGCCGCTGCCCAGGCGCAGGACGGAGAGCGTATCGCCAATCTATCCCAAAGCATCCATCAGTGCCAAAACACGATCGATGATCGATTTGCCACCCTGGAAGCGCTATACAGCCGCAAGGAGACGTTGGATGCGAAACTGGCTGAGAAACTGGCCGAACTGGAAGAGTAGTTAAAAACAGTAATTCTACTCGTATTTGTCTTTTAGAACTGCCAGATGGGAGAGATATCGCTGTCGGTATAGAAGGCCCTTCTGGTTGTTGATGTCGTAGAAGACATAGTCGAGGTGGGGACGAAGATCAATGCCGTATGCATTGAGTCGGGCGTCGTTGGCCATATCCAATACACGCAGGGCGTAGTAGTTGACCAGCATGCGCAATTTGCTGTCCCGTCGCAGCAGGTATCCGCGGCCGCCCAAAGTGTTGAGGAAAAAAGAGGCATATTGATAAAGCGTGTTGAGCTTGACCGGTTGTTTGCTCTTGCTGTCGACACGATCACACACGGTCATCCAGGTAAACATGACCGCCATGGCCGGTTCGACCACGGCCGATTCACTGCTGAGGATCTCCTTGATCAAGTCGATGCGGTCTTTGCCCAAAATCCTGTAGAAGTGGGTAACGTTTCGGATCAGGTTGTAGAGGTTGTCCATCTCACCCACATTGGTGGGCGGATTGGCAGCCATTCGATCGAATACGTCTTCAAAAAGCTCTTCGGCCCGCATATTGATACCGGGCCAGATCAAGTAGGCCTTGCTGTCGAGATATTGGAAAAAGGCCACTGTCTGGGCAGTCACCTTTTGGCAGTTCACGTCACCCTGGGCCGTCAGCATCGGCTTGTCCGCACCGAATACCGGCGTCAGATCGGCTTTGGACGATAGACTTTGGGACTGCAGCCCCGCCTCTTCGGCCAACCGTTGGACATCCGCTTCAAGCCTGGCAATCTTCTTCAAGCAGGCCTCTTTTTCTGTCTGCAGCACCTCCTCGACACTGTGGGTGTGCCACTGATTCAACCAGTAGTAACCCAACAGGGCCACCCCCAACAGAGCGAACAGTATAACGAGTGTTTTAACAGTTTTGTCCATAGGCTGCGAACACATTCGGAAAATGGCGTTTTACCGGATAAGGAATTTTCACCATACGTCAGCCCGCTACTGTTTGCAAGGAGAACATAACCTCCCTGCCTGCTGCGAGGGGGGAGTTGAAAGTTTAAAGCTGAAAGTTTAAAGTGAAGGCATCAGCCTAACAGCCTACTATAAGGAGGTAACGAGATGTCCGCACCACGTCCTGTACGATACAACCTTCACATCACACCTGATCTGGACCAGTACAGGTTCGACGGGCAGGTGGAAATTGCCTTGCAGGCCGACACCCCCGCCGACACAGTGATGCTTCATGCCCTGGAACTGGCGATCTGGAAGTGTCAATTGTGCGCAGGTGATCATCGAACCGACCTCCCTTTCGCATTGGATCCGAGCGAGGAGACGCTCACCATCCGTCTGCCCGAACCCCAAGAGGGCGAATTCGTGCTGCACATCGAGTACCAGGGTATCATCAATGATCAGATGGCCGGTTTTTACCGCAGCCAGGCGACCCACGAAGGGCATACGGAACATTTGGCAGTGACGCAATTCCAGGAGAGCTCTGCACGCCAGGCGTTTCCGTGTATGGATCACCCGCTGCACAAGGCGGTTTTCGACCTCACCATGACCGTACCGAACCATGTGACCGCCTTGGCCAACACGCTGCCCCTCAAAGAGGAGCCCCTGGAGAATGGATACAAACAGATCTCGTTTCAACCGACACCGCTGATGTCCACCTATCTGGTCTTTTTCGGACTGGGCAACTTTGAAGTGCAGCAAGACAGTGAGGATGAACGGGTACGGTTGGCACACCTGCCAGGCATGGCCCACACCACCGGACTCGGCCTCGAGTTTGGTCGCAAGGCCCTGCATTTCTGTGAGAACTATTACGGCGTCGACTATCCGCTGCCCAAGATGGATCTCATCGCCGTGCCCGATTTTGCCTTCGGGGCCATGGAGAACTGGGGGGCCATCACCTTTCGCGAAAACCTGCTGCTCAACTTCCCCGGTCACACCTCCAAAGCCGGCATCGAACGCATCTGCGAGGTGATTGCCCATGAAATCGCCCACCAGTGGTTCGGCAACCTGGTCACACCGGCCGACTGGAAATACCTGTGGCTCAACGAAAGCTTTGCCACCTATTTCGGATATGGGGTGGTGGCCCATTACCACCCCGATTGGGGAATATGGGATCAATTCCTGCACACCGAAACCGGCACGGCCTTGACCCGTGACGGCCTGCAGGAGACATTTGCCATCGAAATCCCCGGCGGTGAACACGTGGTGATCAATTCGAGCACAGCGCCGATCATCTATAACAAGGGCGCCAGCATCCTGCGCATGATCGAAGGCTACATCGGTACAGAGACCTACCGGCAAGGGGTGCGCAGCTATCTCGACCAGCATCAGTATGCCTGTGCCGAGAGCCATCACCTGTGGCAGGCCTTTGAGAAGGTGTCGGCGCAACCCATCACCGCCATGATGCAGAACTGGATCGGACAGCCTGGCCATCCGGTGGTCAGCGTATCGAGAAACGGCAATGAACTCACCCTGAATCAGGAGCGTTTCACCTATCTGGATACATCCTACGACCAGGTCTGGCATATCCCGCTGACCCTGACCGCCTGGACAGCTGACGATGAGCGCAACGAAATCTCCCTGCTCATGAATGGGACCAAAGCGTCGATTACCCTGCCGGCCGACACAAAAGTGTATAAAATCAACAGCAACCAGGCAGGATTTTACCGGGTCTGCTACGAGGACGAAAACAATCTGACCGCTCTGGGCCGAGGGATCGAAAGAGAGACAATGGGAGCGGAAGATCGGTGGGGGATCCAAAACGATCTATATGCCCTGGTACGACAAGGCCGAACCGAACTCTCATCTTACCTCTCTTTCCTATCCCACTATGGCAAGGAGAACGCGTTTCTACCGCTGATCAGCATCGCCGGAAACCTCTTTCAGGCCATGCTGGTGGCCCCGGAAGCACAGCGCACCCACATCAAAGCCATTGGCAAAGAGATGGCTGCAACGGCGTTGGAATCGTTCGGCTATCTGCCCAGAGACGACGAACCCCACACCACTTCCATTCTCAGGGACCAATTGCTATGGCAGGGAGCCGCCTGGGGGTTGGAAAGAGCCATCGACTTTGCAACCCAACAGTTCGACGCTTTGACCGCAGGCCAGGCGGTTCACCCCGATATCGCCAAAGCGGTGATGCAGGTCGGCGCCTGGTCCCAAGGCGGGCAGGCCTTGAACTGGCTGATCCAACGCTTTGGCCAATCACCCAGCGAACACGAGCGCATGAATATCCTCGCCGCCTTTGGCGCCCTTCAGGATTGGCATCTGGCCCGCAAAGCCCTCGCTTTCACGCTTTCCGATGTGCCCCCCCGCAACCGCTTTATGCCCATCGTGGCCCTCTCAGTTAACCCGGCCCTTCAGGATCATCTCTGGGGCTGGTACAAGGAGAACCTCAACGTCCTCGAAGATTTTCACCCCCTGCTCTACGAACGGGTCATCACCAGTATCGTGCCCTACGGCGGCCTGGGCAGGGAAGGCGAGGTTCAAGATTTCGGAGAGATGTACATCAAAACACATCCCCACCTGGCCGACGCATTTGCCCTGGCCCTGGAGAATTTAAAAATCAACCAGCGTATGCGGGAACGGTTACAATAGGCGTATCTGACCCTTTTTGAACAGTGGATGGCATTATCGTCTATCAGACGGAAAAATCGCCACTGACACGACCTGCATCCAGGCAGAGCGTATGGGTGATGCAGGCCGGCATCTCATCCGGTCGGTGGCTGATATAGAGAAGATTGGTCCTGCCCGTGGCAGCAATGGTCTCCACCATCTGCAACACGCGGCAGCGATTGCCCTCATCAAGGCCGTTGCATGGTTCGTCCAGGATCAGCAGTCTCGGCATCTTCACCATGGCCCGTGCAATGAGAATCAGTCGCTGCTGGCCAAAGGAGAGCTGTGACATGGGATGGCCGGCCAGATCCTCCAGATGCAGTGTTCGCACCCACTGGCCTCCGGTCCGGCGCTGATCGTCGGTACAATATCGATAGAGTCCCACCGAATCGAAAAAACCCGAGCAGATCACATCAAAAGCCGTCAGCTTGCGTTGATAACGGGCCTGCAGCTCATCACCCACATACCCAATGTGCTGCTTGATCTCCCAGACCGATTCGCCCGATCCCCTGGGTCGGCCAAAAAGCTCAATTTTGTTAGCATAAGCCTGCAACTGGTCGCCGGTGATCAATTTCAGCAGCGTACTCTTACCGGCACCATTCGGTCCCGTGATGGCCCAGTTTTCCCCCGAACGCATGGACCAGTCGACCCGGTCCAAAGCAAACTGATCGCCAAACCGAACCGTCACCTGTTGCATCCGGATCAGGAACTCACCCCCGACCGCCTCTTTGGCGACCGATCGAACTGAAGCCGCTGGCGCACTTTCATGCGCCCTCTTTTCGGCAGCAGAAAGCGGCCACAGCGCACCGGCCTCTGCCCTTCTGCCCTGCCAGGCCACCCGCCCCCGGTCCACCTGCAGCACATGGGAGAAGAAGAGGGGAATCTCTTCTCTGCGATGAACGATCAACACCATCTGAGTCCCCAACGCAACCAGCCGCTCAAGAAGCTTCACTAACTGCCCGTGTGATCTTGTGTCCAAACCATTGAACGGCTCATCCAGAATCAACAGGCACGGCTCGGCGGCCAAAGCACGTCCGATCAGCAGTTTGCGCATCTCTCCCGATGAAAGTGCCTGAATTGGTTTCCCATAAAGCGCCCCCAAACCAAGCGTCTCTGAAACCTGGTACCAGTAAGCGTCGTTCTGATCTTTTCCGTGACACTCAAGAATCCCCTGAAGGACATCAGCGACAGCCGTGGTTTCGGTCAAGCGGCCGCTGAAATGGCGAAACTCATCGAATAGCTGCTCCTGCTGATAGAGACGATGATACTGCTCCGATGAAACCACGGCCACCCCGTAGCGTCCCTCACACAGTTCCGGATCCTGCTCGTAGTAACGCCGGACCCACCCCTGCACCACAGCCACCTCACCACTGAGCACCCCCGCCAACGTACTCTTACCGGCCCCGTTAGCCCCCCAGACCACCCAATTCTCTCCACGGCGGATCTGCCAACAGGTCCCTTCCAGCAACCAGCGATCACGCAGGCGCACGGTGACATTATCAAGCGCGATGAATGGAGCAGCAGTCATTTATCACCTGCAAAACGCGATTTGGTGAGCTGTAGAGAAAAAAGACAAACATAACGGTAGCGTTTAGCGATTCTTCCGTCTTCTCCATTGCATTAAACGCGCAGTCAATCAAACCAACCCATGGAGGTGTATCGGTCCGGGTACAGGAGTACCCCATGCCTTCAGCGAATGATTTTACGGCTGCTTAGGGGCAGCGGAGGAAAACCGGTCCGCACTGTCTGAGCGTAGCGAGTTTGCGGACCGCCCGGAGGGCCTCTTAGCAGCCGTTAAATCATAGGGCGTCGCATGGGGTACTCCTGTACCCGGACCGATACACCGGTGCATAACCAACCATGCCCTGTCTATACAAGAACCGATATAATTCTTTTCTATGAAAAAGAAAAGGCAGCCCAAGGCCGCCTTTCCGATAAACCATAAAGTGGTATGAGCAACTAAATCCGTTCAGCCACCATATCTCCCACTTCACTGGTGCTGTATCCCATCTTGCCTGCCGACAGGCTTTTGATCTTGTTGGCCGTAATATCCTTAACGGCATCTTCAATGGCGCGGGCCGCATCAACCTCGCCGAGAGTCTCCAGCATCATCGCCCCAGAGCAGATGGCTGCCAGAGGATTGATAATATTCTTCCCGGTATACTTGGGAGCCGATCCACCGATGGGCTCGAACATGCTCACCCCCTCGGGGTTGATATTGCCGCCGGCAGCAATCCCCATCCCTCCCTGGGTCTCAGCGCCCAGATCGGTAATGATATCACCGAACATATTGGAGGTGACCAACACATCAAACCACTCAGGACTCTTGACCATCCACATGCAGGTGGCATCCACGTGGTAGTACTCCCGCTTGACATCCGGATAGTCACGCTCACCAATCTCATGAAACGCCCGCTCCCACAAATCGAACACATAGGTGAGCACATTGGTTTTGCCCACCAGGCCCAACGTATTGGCATCGCCCTTGCCGCGCGCCTTTTTGCCGAACTTGCGGGCATATTCAAACGCATAGCGCAGGCAGCGCTCGACTTGAAAGCGGTTGTAAACCATGCTCTGCACAGCCACCTCGTGGGGCGTATTCTTCATGGAGATACCGCCGATACCCGTGTAGATACCACCCGAATTTTCGCGTATCACCGCATAGTCAATCTCTTCAGGCCCTTTATCCTTCAAGGGCGTTTCGACGCCAGGATAAAGCCGCACCGGCCGCAGGTTGATATATTGATCCAGCTCGAAACGCAGCCGCAGCAAAATTCCCTTCTCCAGAATCCCCGGCTTGACATCCGGATGGCCAATCGCCCCCAGATAGATAGCGTCAAACTGCCGCAGCTCGTCAGCCGCGTTGTCCGGCAGCACCTCGCCGGTGCGAAGATAGCGGTCACCGCCATAATCGAAATCGTTCATCTCCAGCATGAATCCGAATTTGGCCGCTGCTGCATCCAATGCCTTGCGCCCTTCTGCCACCACCTCCGGTCCGGTGCCGTCGCCCGGAATCACTGCGATTTTATACGTTTTTCCCATCTCTATCTCCCTGTATGGATCCGTCACGCCTTGGCGTTGGTCCACGTTTTGATAAATCCTGCCTGTATATGCAATTCAAACCACTGGGTCAAGTGCTCTGGTTTGAATGGAGCAAAAAAGGACCTTCTTCGCCCATACCTGCGGCACCGATGAGCTGCACACAACGCATCTCAAAGGCAAAAGGATATTAGCGGATATGGCAGGTTGGAATAACAATGAGACGGCTGGCAGGAGCTGTTGCCGTATAAAAAGAGAGACCCGATCGTCAAAGTGGCCCCTCTTGCCACGATCTACTTTTGTTGCACTCGCTCCTGTGCCTGGCGGATGATATCCACGAGGCTTGAGACTTTGTCGGGAGGCGTCGCGCCAGCCAGGCGATCAAACTCTTCAGGGCTCAATCTCTCTCTGAAGTAGGCGGTCACATCGAAGGATTCCCACCAGCAGTCGAATACCTTGAAGCAGGGCCGCCCGTCTTCGCCGCTACGGCAAAATCGGAACGGCACAGGACTGCCCAACCGCGGGCAGCGTCTCTCCAGTTCATCGTATGACATGGCGCGGCACTTTCGCTGGGACGGCCGGTGCTAAGTCCGCACCGGCCGCCTGTAATCCGATACTGAATGTTATGAGCTCTTTACACGCTGCGGCTTGGGGAAATCGGCAAAGACCGACATCGATTTTTCCATATCGTCATCGCTGAGCACAAAGTCTTTCAATTCCCCGTGAAGGAACTTCTCGTATCCCGTCAAATCGAGCAGACCGTGACCGCTGAAATTGAAAACGATCACCTTCTCCTTGCCCTCCTCCTTGGCCTTCTTGGCCTCGGCCACCACCTGGGCAATGGCGCTGGTGGTTTCGGGGGCCGGCACAACCCCCTCGGTGCGGGCCCAAAGGATCCCGGCTTCGAAGGCCTCGGTCTGAGCAACAGACTTGGGTGTAATCAATCCTTCATCGGCCAGCTGACTTACCGTCGGTGCCATACCGTGATAGCGCAAACCACCGGCGTGAATGGGGGCCGGTACGAAAGCGTGCCCGAGGCTATGCATGGGCAACAGCGGTGTATAGCGCGCCGTATCCCCATGGTCGTAGACAAACGGCGCCCGAGTCAATGTCGGACAGGCTTTGGGCTCCACCGGATAGATCTCGATCTGCTTGCCGTTGATCTTGTCCAACACAAACGGAAAGGCCAGGCCGGCAAAGTTGCTGCCGCCACCGGCGCAGCCGATGATGATATCCGGGTACTCATCGATCATGGCCAGCTGTTTCTTGGTCTCCAAACCAATGATCGTCTGGTGCAGCATGACATGGTTGAGGACGCTTCCCAGGGAGTAGCGGGTCTTGCCGCTCGTGTCGCCCACCGCCTGCTCGATGGCCTCGCTGATGGCGATGCCCAGGCTGCCCGGTGTATTGGGATCTTTGGCCAGTGCCTCCTGGCCGGCTTTGGTTTCGCTGCTGGGGCTGGCGATGCACTTGCCGCCCCAGGTCTCCATCATGGCTTTGCGGTAGGGTTTCTGATCGAAACTGATCCTTACCATAAAGACTTTGCAGGTGAGGCCAAATTGGGCACAGGCAAAAGAGAGTGCGCTGCCCCATTGGCCCGCGCCGGTCTCTGTGGTTATGCGCTCGATGCCGAACACCTTATTATAATAAGCCTGGGGCACGGCGGTGTTGGGCTTGTGGCTGCCCGGAGGGCTGGCCCCTTCATATTTGAAATAGATGCGTGCCGGTGTCCCAAGCGCCTTTTCCAGCCGATCGGCCCGGGTGAGCGGCGCCGGACGCCAGATGGAGAGGACATCCAGTACCGGCTCGGGGATATCGATCCACCGTTCGCTGCTGACCTCCTGCTCGATGAGATTCATCGGGAATACCGGCGCCAAGGCATCCGGCTGGATCGGATTACCATCGGGCCCCAAGGGCGGATTCATTTTGATGTCGGATAAAATATTGTACCATTGGCGCGGGATTTCATCTGCGGGCAATATAACGCTTTTCGCTCTCATTCAACAGCCTCCTTCGTTGTATTTAAGGGCTTCTTGCAAGCCGGCGAACTCGATACTCAATCGGCACTAAAAAAGATGAAAAGCGGTCGGGTGTCAAGGCAATTCTGAATCAGCCCGCCCTCTCTTTTCAGATCTCCTCATACAGGCGCTGCTTATGTTCCGTTTAGGGCAAAGCCGGGATCGCCCCTTGCGAACACCATTTATACCCCTATAATATGAAATCGAATCAAACGAAACCAAAAGAGCCTCAAAAAACAGAGGAAAGGAGGCTGAAATGACATACACATGCAAACGCTGTGGTGCTGTAGCCAAGGAGCCGGGCCACCTGTGCAAACCGTGCAACGATCGACAAAAATGTAGATTTTGCGGCGCTTCAGATACCGATGCGCGCCATGTCTGCAAATCCAAGCTCTCCGCCATGAAATATGTGTGCGACGGTTGCGGCAGAATCGCCACCGATGCGGAGCTGTTGTGCAAACCCGCTCCCATCGGTTGATCCGGAAATCGCTCAAACCGGAATGGTTTCCCCCGGGCGAAGGAGACAGCAGGAACAGATGACGGATAAGTCAATGCGCATGTATCCCATGCCGGAAGATCTGGCCGACCAAACCTCCGATCTTCTGTGGGACGGCTACCAGAAATACGTCAAGGCTTTCGAGTATGTCACCAAAAGGGCCGGCGAACGATTCGAACGGCGCGACTGGCAGGGCATGCGCCAAGACACGGTGCAGCGCCTCGATCTCTATCCCAAAGTGGTGAAGGGCACCAATCGCAAGGTTGCCGATTGCCTGGGGCTGCACGCCCAGGATCCAAACCTGTGGCGAAAAATCAAAGCCGCATTCGTCTCGCAGGCCACGCACCGCCATGACACCGAACTGGCCTGCACCTTCTACAACTCCATCAATCGCAGAATCCTGCAGACCGTTGGTGTCGATCCCGATCTTGAGTTTATCGCCCCCGAACCGGCTGCCGATGCGCCGGCCAATCATGCACCGCTCACCTTCTCAATGGAGGTCCCACGAGCGACAGACCACGTCATAGAGTCAGTCCTCGATCACTTCGATTTTCAAACATCCTTTGCAGACAAGGGAAATGATGCGCGTCTGTGCGCCGAACGGATCGATCTCAGGCTGAAGGCCCTCACCGGCGGTGGCATCATTCAACCACTGCACATCGACATGATCACCACACCGTTCTATAGGGAGATGGGTGCCTACCTCATCGGCCGCATTCGTTTTGGAGAAAAGCAGGTGCCGCTGGTCTTCGCTCTGGGAAACGGCGATCGAGGACTCTTTGTGGATGCTCTGCTGCTCAGACGCGACGAAATCCGCATTCTGTTCAGCTTCAGCCACACCTATTTTCATGTGCAGACCGCCTGCCCTCACGAGCTGGTCCGGTTTCTAAAAGAGCTGATGCCCACCAAACGCCTGGCAGAGCTCTACATCGGATTGGGATACAACAAACATGGTAAAACAGAACTGTACCGCGACCTGCTCAAGCATCAAAAGGTCTGCAGCCTGGATCGCTTCGACTTTTCCGCCGGCCAACGCGGCATGGTGATGATCGCATTCAACATGCCCCAGGACGATCTGATCTACAAGCTGATCCGGGATCGCTTCGCATCCCCCAAGCACGCCACTCGTCAACAGGTGATGGAGAAGTACGATTATGTGTTCAGGCACGACCGGGCCGGCCGCTTGATCGATGTGCAGACCTTCGAGAACCTGGAAATTGAAGATTGCTGCTTTACTGCGGATCTGGTGGATGAAATCAGATCCGGCGCCACGCGCACGGCCACGGTCGAAGGGAATCGAGTGATCCTGCACCATGTCTATGTGGAGAGAAGGCTGGTACCTCTGGACCTCTATTTGAAACAAGCCGATGGCGCCGCCGCTATAGCGGCGGTCATCGACTACGGCATGGCCATCAAAGACCTTGCGTGCATCAATGTTTTTCCAGGTGATATGCTCCTGAAAAATTTCGGCGTCACCCAACTGGGCCGGGTCATCTTTTACGACTACGACGAGCTGTGCCCGCTTACCGAATGCAATTTCCGCTGGCTGCCCCAGGCCCGTCAATACGAAGACGAACTGGCATCTGAACCATGGTATATGGTCGAAGAAAATGATGTGTTCCCTGAAGAATTTTCCCGTTTCCTGGCCATGCCACCCGATTTACGGGAGATCTTTTGCAAGCACCATGGGGATCTGCTTACTCCCGAGTTCTGGATCAGGACCCAGGAGCAGATTCGCTCGGGCGCTCTTACCCCCATCCTGCCCTACGGTCAAACGCAAAGATTGCGACCGGTGCGATCGGATAATCGCATCGGTTGACAACGCCAAGTGATCGCTTATAATTGTTCATTCGAATACACAGGCACCGGCCAGCGCAACCGGCTGCCATCGAACGGTAGCTGCCACTGCTCCAGGTTGTCGGGCGATCGCTAACCACCCGCCCGACATTGGCAAATGATCAATAACCATATCGCTCTACATGAGTACTCAAAGCCGCCAGGCTTTTTAAACCATTATTCTCTTTCCGGAGGCCGACCATGAGCGTCAACAGAACATTTGATGATATTGCAATAACAGGTCCCATTCAGCCCCAGTTCGACGCAATCCTGACCGAAGACGCCCTGCGCTTTGTCGCCGACCTCCACCGGCGATTCAATGACCGGCGCATCGAGCTTCTGGCCAAACGCGAAGATCGGCAACGCCAGATCGACAATGGGCAGCTGCCCGACTTCCTCCCGGAGACAGAAGAGATCCGAAACGGCGACTGGAAAATAGGCGCGGTACCGGCCGACCTCCAGGACCGTCGGGTTGAAATCACCGGCCCAGTGGAGCGCAAAATGATCATCAACGCGCTCAATTCGGGTGCATCCGCCTATATGGCCGATTTCGAAGACTCCCACGCTCCCACGTGGCAAGGCACCATCGAGGGACAAATCAACTTGCGAGATGCCGTGGAGGGCACCATTTCGCTCACCAGCCCCGAAGGCAAGCGATACGCGCTCAATGAAAAAACGGCGGTACTGCTGGTGCGCCCCCGGGGTTGGCACCTGGAAGAGAAGCACGTTCAGGTGGACGGGCAGTCCGTCTCGGGTGCGATCTTCGACTTCGCCCTCTACTTCTATCACAACGCCAAAAAGCTTCTGGCGCGCGGTACAGGGCCCTATTTCTACCTGCCCAAACTGGAGAGCCATCTCGAAGCACGGCTTTGGAACGATATTTTTGTCCACGCCCAACAGACCCTTGGGGTCCAGCCCGGCACCATCAAGGTTACGGTACTGATAGAGACCATATTGGCCGCCTTTGAAACCGACGAAATCCTCTACGAACTGCGTGACCATATCGTGGCACTCAATTGCGGCCGCTGGGACTATATCTTCAGCTTCATCAAGCGCTTTCGAAATGTCCCCGGATACATCTTCCCGGACCGTTCGCTGATCACCATGACCCGGCACTGCATGCGCTCTTATGCGCTGCGCGTCATCCAGACCTGTCACCGCCGCGGTGCCCATGCCATGGGCGGCATGGCAGCCCAAATTCCCATCAAAGAGGATCCGCAAGCAAACGAGATTGCGCTGGGCAAAGTGAGGGAAGACAAAATACGCGAAGCGACTGAAGGCCACGACGGCACATGGGTGGCACATCCCGGATTGGTGGCCATTGCCATGGAAGAGTTCAACAAGGCCATGCCCGCGGCCAATCAGGTGGAACGGCTGCGTGACGATGTGACCATCACAGCGCAGGATCTGTTGAAAGTACCCGAAGGAACAATCACTGAGGGAGGCTTGAGAAACAACATCTCCGTTGGCATCCAGTACATGGCCCACTGGCTCAACGGCAACGGTTGCGTGCCGCTGTACAATCTGATGGAGGATGCTGCCACCGCAGAGATTGCCCGCGCCCAGGTCTGGCAGTGGCTACACCAT
The DNA here is from genome assembly GCA_963668675.2 of uncultured Desulfatitalea sp. Taxonomy (GTDB): domain Bacteria; phylum Desulfobacterota; class Desulfobacteria; order Desulfobacterales; family Desulfosarcinaceae; genus Desulfatitalea. The sequence goes on from CAXXMB010000002.1 coordinate 1,329,898, forward strand.
CCCGAGGGCATTCTCGAAGATGGCCGCAAGGTGAACACCGCCATGGTCGAACAGATCATGCAGGAAGAGTTGGCCAATATACGAACCGAGGTGGGAGAACGGCAATTCAAAGATATCCCCTATGAGCAGGCCCAGGGCCTTTTCGGAGAGATCATTGCAAACCCTGAATTTGAAGAGTTTCTAACCTTGAAAGCCTATGAACGCCTGGATTAGCGCCACGGCGGGCCTTGGAGGGGCAGCAAACTAACTGCCGCGCACTTAAGCCATCTCTGATCGTCTGCTGCCGTCCGTAACGAAAGAATAAAGCCGCCAAAGGGTATCTGTTCATGAGCTGCGGCGGTCACCCATATATGACAATTTACTTCCAACCCCAAAAGGAGGTCGTTTATGCAGACCATCGCCGAAAAAGCTCAAGCCCTTTGTGATCGCCTCTCTTGCCATGAAATATTTCCCGATGAAGTATCCGCCCTGGAGTATATGTGGGAGAGTGATCCGCGCTGGAAGGGCATCGTCCGGCCTTACAGTGCCGAAGAGGTACTAAAACTGCGCGGCACGCTGAAAATTGAATACTCCCTGGCCGAGGCCGGTGCCCAGCGGCTGTGGCAGCTGCTGCACTCGGAGGATTACATCCCGGCGCTGGGCGCCCTGACCGGCAACCAGGCGGTACAGCAGGTTGAAGCCGGGTTGAAGGCCATCTATCTGAGCGGATGGCAAGTGGCGGCCGACAACAACCTGGCCGGGCAGATGTATCCGGACCAGAGCCTCTACCCGGCAAACAGCGTGCCTTCAGTCGTACGCCGTATCAACAACGCCTTGCGCCGCGCCGATCAAATTCAGGTTCTGGATGGTCGCAAGAACGGCCCCTACTGGTATGCCCCCATCGTGGCCGATGCCGAGGCGGGCTTCGGCGGTCCGCTTAACGCCTTTGAACTGATGCGCGAGATGATCGAAGCTGGCGCTGCAGGGGTGCACTTCGAGGATCAACTGGCCTCCGCCAAGAAGTGCGGCCACATGGGCGGAAAGGTGCTTGTGCCGACCCAGGAGTTCATCATCAAATTGATCTCCGCACGCCTTGCTGCGGATATCTGCGGTGTGCCGACCGTGCTGATCGCTCGCACCGATGCCGAAGCGACCCGTCTGCTCACCAGCGATTTCGACGAGCGCGACAAACCCTTCCTGCTCGACCAGCCGCGATCGTCAGAGGGCTTCTACTATATCGACGCCGGAATCGATCTGGCCATCGCACGCGGTTTGGCCTATGCGCCTTACGCCGACATTGTCTGGTGCGAAACTCAGAAGCCGGATATCCAAGAGGCTCTAAAATTCGCCGAAGGCATCCACGCCAAATTCCCGGGCAAACTGCTGGCCTACAACTGCTCGCCATCCTTCAACTGGAAGGCCCACCTGGATGACAAGGTGATCGCCAATTTTCAAAAGGATCTGGCCGAAATGGGGTACAAATTTCAGTTTGTCACCCTGGCAGGCTTCCACACGTTGAACCTGGGCATGTTCGATCTGGCCCACAGTTACAAAACCCAAGGCATGGCCGCTTACGCCCGTTTTCAGGAAACGGAGTTCGCCCATGGTAAGGACGACGGTTACATGGCCACCACCCACCAGAAATTCGTGGGTGCCGGCTATTTTGACCGGCTTCTCAACAGCATCACCGAGGGACAATCCTCTGTGGCAGCGCTGAAAGGATCGACGGAAGAGTCTCAGTTCTAATCTCCTGCCCCAACAGACAACCCAATCGGCCCCGCTTTGCCAAGCACGCGATATCTTAGCGATGGCAAAAGGGGCCGATTTGCTTTGGAAACGATTCAGAACGTCAATGCCGGCCTGAACATTGCCTTTTTCCTAATGCCGGATCCTATTGACAGCGATCCCCAACACGATTATAACCCTGCCACTCACACACCCATCTCATACCGAATCATAAAATTGAAAACAGGAAGGGCAGCGGCCGCAAATATATGGCGAGCGGCCACCGTGCGCATCTTTCATAACGCAACCTCCTTAAAAAACTGACCATTAAGTGGTCATCCGCCGCTTTGAACCGGAGCAAGCGGTCAAGGCAATTTATATAAAAAGGCTTCGATGGCAGGAGTATTATGGACGCACAAAAAAACACCCTCGTTCTCTATTTCGATCCCAACCACACACCAACACAGCAAAAAGTTCGGGATTGTCTGATCCGATTGTCGCCAGGGAATGCTGACCGAATGGATACGCTGCTGAAACGCGGCAGGGTGGTCCTCAAGCGAAATGCCGATCCGCATAAAGATCGACGTATTGTTGCACTTTTAGCTGAAACCGGCGGTATCTGCCGTTTTGAGAAGGCGGCCGACAACACCGTTGCGGATGAGGCCAGCAAAACCCTCCCTGCCCGGACGATGGTGTGTCCCAAATGCAAGCGCGCCCAAAATATAGCGGCGGAGTGCAGCCATTGCGGACTCATCATCGACAAATTCAAAACGCAGATTAAACAGGCCAAGTCACCAACACAGGTGCCGCAACCCCCATTGAACCCGGTTGACAAACCGTCCGAATCCCGCCCACGCCTCTGGGACCCACTGAAAGCGCAGTACGGCCCATCGATAGAAAAGGCATTGCAATGGTTGAAGGGCAATCCGGTAGGCGGTAAAAAGGTACAACAGTGGTCGAAGCGCATCGCCGACGCCATCTTTCGCTGTATGGTTGTTTTTACGGTTACCCTGTTGTTGGAAATCGGACTGCTTTACCTGGCCAGAATGGTTTGGTTTGTTTACACATCGACCACGGTAGGCCAAGTCTACCTCTCTAAATTCGGTGGCGACACAAACGGTATTCACTATCTGCTGCAATCCAATATGGCTATGGTCGGATGGCAAACGAGTATCACCGTCCTAGTACTATGCATCCTGTTCGGGATCGCAGCCCAATGGTTTCATCTGATACGTTCTTTATATCTTCCATTTGGATTTCTGGGTCACACACTTTTATGGGTATTGCCCCTCACGGGATTGTCGGCCTGGCACCTCTATCAGGGGGGACTCACCAACCGGATGGGCGTCTCATGCGCCTTGACAATCCTTCCAATCCTTTTACTACTGCCAGCCTGCATCCAATTCGCTCAAACCGCGGTGCCCGAAATGGGTGCCGTAATCCGCGTCAGCAAGGATGCTGCCGGCGGACTAGACCCGCACCTAAAGGGGCTGAAGGACAAAATGAAATCATTTTTAAACGATCTATTGCAATCGTAATACAGCGGCCACAATGACATCATCACTCCGTTAGCAGCATCGGTTGCGATTCAGCCCTTTGAGAAGAACGAAGCGTATCCATTTGATCGTCAGGGTGAACGACCGCCTTCACAGACACAACGAATATGTCTTCAACGACCGCTTGCACAAGTGACCCGTCTTTAATATGCTTATTAAGCGTTTCTCGCTGAAGGAGTGCAAGCCATGGCTGACATCAAAAGGACCCACACCAGAATTATCCGGTTTCTTGAAAATGAAATCTGGCGCCTAAACAAAAGCGACCTAGCCGGAGCAAAAGCACTTTTTCTCAAACCCCTGCAGATCCTGGTCCTGGCCGGGCAGAAATACATGCACGACAACTGTGCCCTGCGTGCTTCTGCCCTGACCTTCTATACCCTTCTCTCTGTTGTTCCGGTGGCCGCCATGGCCTTTGGCATCGCTAAAGGATTTGGCCTGGAGCAGCGCCTGGAGACCCTGATCTACCAACGACTGGTCGGCCAGGAAGAGGTTGTGGAGAGGGTCATCACATTTGCCCGCTCGCTCCTCGCCAACACCCAGGGCGGCCTGATCGCCGGCATCGGTGTGGCTCTGCTTTTCTGGTCGGCCATCAAGGTATTGAACCATATAGAGGACACTTTCAATCAAATCTGGGAAGTCAAGTCGCGATCGTTCATACGCAAATTCACGGACTACCTCGCCATTATGATCATCAGTCCGCTTCTGGTGGTCATTTCGAGCAGCGTCAATGTCTACATCATGACCCAGGTGACCGCCATCACCGGTAAATTGGCACTGCTGAAAATGGCCAGCCCGCTGATCTTTTTTCTGCTCAAGCTGCTTCCCTTCGGTTTGATCTGGCTGCTGTTCATTCTGATCTACATCGTCATGCCCAACACACGTGTTCGATGGACATCGGCCCTGATTGCCGGCATCATAGGGGCCTTCATCTTCCAATTGACGCAGGGCGTCTATATTCATGCCCAGGTACTGTTGTCCAAATACAATGCCATTTACGGCAGTTTTGCCGCACTGCCCTTCTTTCTCATCTGGTTGCAGTTGAGCTGGATGATCGTGTTGATCGGCGCCCAAATCGCCTATGCCCACCAACATGTGGATCAATACGCCATGCATGTCGGCTATCAGGAGATGAGCTCGTATACCCGAAAAGCCAATGCGATAAATATCTTAAGAGAGGTGGTTGCCAGTTTCAAGCAGGGCGGACCACCGCTGAAAGCGGAAGAGATCGCCGCCCGCCTCGAGCTGCCTCGCCCGTTGGTTTCCAGGTTGCTTGAGCAGCTGATCAACAGCAAAATGGTGAACGCCGTCAACATTGAAGCGGAAGAGGAGTTTGGCTATCAACCGGCGCGTGACATTCACAGCATTACGGTGGTGGACGCACTGTCCGCCCTGGACAGATCCATGACAGACAGCTCACCGGAGCATGAAGACCAAAAGCTTGGCCGTACGTCTGAAATTTTGGAAGCGATCGAGAAGGAGGCCCAAGAAGCGCAGGCCAACATTTTGGTCAAAGACATATAGATAAGCGAGGGAACTGGTATTTAGATCCTTTAGAAGAAATACTTTATCACGACAAAGCCCAGGACCAGCAGTATGACAAACCCAATCGCCAACGCATCAAAATAGCGATCGATCACCTTCTGAATACCCGGTCCGAACTTGTAGATCAAACCGCCGACCAGAAAAAAGCGGGCGGTGCGTGAGATCAGCGATGCCAGCACGAAAACGCCAAAATCGATTTTAAACATGCCGGCCGCAATGGTGAACACCTTGTAGGGAATAGGCGTAAATCCGGCAATTCCAACGGCCCAGGCATCGTATCGTTGATACAGGGATTCGATATAGGCAACTTTATCTGCAAAGCCATACAAGTCGACGATCTTCTGCCCCATTCCGGTCATGAAGCCGTAGCCGATGACATACCCCAGGCAACCGCCCAGAAGAGATCCTATAGAGCAAACCAGAGCGTACTTCAATGCCTTTTCCGGCTTGGCCACGGCCAGAGCGATGAGGAGAACATCCGGAGGTATGGGGAAAAAAGAGGCTTCCGCTAGTGAGAGCAGGAAAAGCGCCCAGGTGCTGTATGGCGTCTCGGCCCAATGGAGAACCCAATCGTACAAACGGCGAAGCATTTAGGACTCTCTCCAGCCATGCTCACCAACCAGCTTCACAAATCGGCAACCGCCCAGGTTGAGTTGATGCACGCCCTTCTCATCGCGCACCAATTGAATCAACTCTTGAGCATACTGGTTTCCTACGGGGATCACCATACGCCCGCCGATGGCCAGTTGGTTGACCAGGAGGGCCGGCACTTCGGGTGCGCCGGCGGTGACGATGATGGCATCAAATGGCCCCTCGTCTCGCCAGCCCGACGTGCCGTCTGAATAGCGCGTTACGATGTTGTGGTATCCCAACTGGTCGAACAGCTTGCGCGCCCTGACATATAGGTTGTGGATGCGTTCGATGGTGTAGACCCGGTAGGCAATCTGGGCCAAGATTGCGGCCTGGTAACCCGATCCGGTTCCGATCTCCAGAACGCGGTCATCCTTGCCGAGTTTGAGAGCCTGGGTCATCTCTGCGACAATATAGGGTTGGGAGATGGTCTGCTGTTCGCCAATCGGCAGGGGAAAGTCACTGTATGCCTGATCCATCAACGCTTCACTGACGAAGAGGTGGCGCGGCACCTGGCGCATGGCGGCCAGGACCGCAGGATCGTTTATGCCCCGGGCCTCGATCTGCTTTTCCACCATGTCATTGCGTAAACGGTCAAATTTCATCGGCATTCAACTCCCGGCAACCGTCTATCAGAGCCGCTCCATGCGGTCAAGCGGTTAGTGGGCACCGGCAAGCGCACGCTAACTCAAACGCCTTGCTTTTTATATAAAATCTTCATACTTTGGATCTATGACTTACAGATGAACTGCCTGCCGCATGATCGTATATCGGAAGTCCATGCGGTGAGCATAAGGAGTCTATGGAAAACACCAAACACTTTGTGCTGTCACTACTGCTCTCGGTTCTGTTGATGATCGTGGGAACTGCCGGATATATGGTCATCGAGGGGTGGGATCCTCTGGATTCCCTCTACATGACCATTACTACGCTGGCAACCGTTGGGTATGGCGAAGTTCACCCGCTCACGACGATGGGCCGTATATACTCCATCGTTCTTATTATCCTGGGTGTGGGTTTTTTCTTGTACGTAGGCGGCGCCGTCATCCAATTTATGGTGGAGGGCCGGGTCAGACTCATCTTGGGGAGGCGAAGATTGGACCGAAAAATTGCCCGTCTTAAAGATCACTACATCGTCTGCGGCTTTGGCCGTATCGGCAAAGTCATCTGCGACAAACTCCTCAGGGAAGACTATAGTGTAGTGGTCATCGATAGGAATCCTGATCTGGTTGAAAAGCTGGAAGCGATGAAAATCGCCTATATCTGCGGCGATGCCGGGGATGAAGCCGTTCTGGCAAAAGCAGGTTTGGGCCGTGCCAAAGCGCTGGTTGCCGCCCTTGCCACCGACACAGAGAATGTATTTCTGGTGCTCACCGCCAGGCAGTTGGCCCCCCAGCTCAATATCATGGCGCGCGCCGGCAGCGACGCCGCCAAAGCCAAATTGAAGGCGGCCGGCGCAAACATTGCCGAGGCCCCCTATGAAACCGGTGCCGCAACCATGGCCCAGCGTATTCTGCGTCCCAACGTGACCAACTTTCTCGATCTGGCATTTTCCGCCCAACGGCACGAGGAGATCCAGATGGAAGAGATCCCCATAGCGGCCGGCTCATCCATGTGCGGTCTTACGCTCAAGGATTCCGAGATACGCCAAAAGTACAACCTGATTATCATCGCCATTAAAAAGGAGGATGACCAGATGCTGTTCAACCCCGCCTTCGGGGCAAAGCTGAGAGCCGGGGAGACTGTCATTGCTGTGGGCGAGCCGCCTTATCTGAAACAGCTGGAGGCGGTGCTCAATCCGACGCACTGACAGCTGATAGCGACCATCATGTTAAGAACCGCAGCATATACCCAAAAAGGGATAGAGACGATAGAACCCGGTTGGAACCCAAAGTGAAACAGATCAAATTTTGTAGATCACACGATCTTCCGTAATCACGATATCCACATATTTATCATGGCTCTCAAGGGGAATCACCGGAACGATTTGCAGCTCATAGACCAGGCCGACCTTGCGGGTGGTAATGGGCAGCTCTGGTAGCAGGCGGTCGTAATAGCCATTGCCCTGGCCGATACGTCCGCCCTTTTCATCCATTGCCACTCCAGGCACGATAGCAATGTCCAGGCAGTCGATGGGGACCGGTTTGCACCGTTTGGTATTGGGCTCCAGGTTACCGCGCGGCCCTTGGACCAGATCCTTGTCAAGATCATCGACTTTAAACAGCCGCATGGCATGGGCGGAGGGGTCGAAGTTGGGCAAGACGATGATTTTGCCGTAAAGGTAGCTGCGACGAATAATCTCAAGGGTGTCCACTTCGTTTGGAGCGGGTGTATACAACAAAACAATGCGGGACTCCAAAAAATTGGCAAACTCAAACAGCCGGTTCTCGATGGCCTGCTTTTGCTTATCGACCTCATCGGCGGGCAGGGTTGCCATTTTGTTCGCCACTTCATCGCGAATGTCTTGTTTCTTCTCTCGGATTTCCTCCATTGCACTCTCCGGTAGCCTGTTTGTGAAACGATCGTTTTTGGCGGTCGTCGACAAAGTCAACTAACAATAATCATTGACTAAATCGCATGTCTACATTATATTTTCGACCATCGTTGATTATTGGCCTCGTCTTCCTGGTTGGCTGGTAAGACCGAGGCCATCTTTTTTCATAAGAATCGGTTTTCAGGAAAAAATTTCGCCTAATATAGGGATTCCCATGTTAGAAATCAAGTTTGTGAGACAAAATTTGACAACTGTTCAAAAGGCAGTCGAAAACAGAGGCGGTACAGCCGACTGGGATGCCTTTAACCATGCCGACAACCAGCGTTCGGTGGTGCTGGTAGAGATTGAAAAGTTGCGGCACCAGCGCAACGTGGCCTCCGAACAGATTGCCAAGATGAGAAAGCAGGGAGAGAACGCCGACGAAATGATGGCCGAAATGAGGTCGGTCGGGGAGCGGATCAAGCAGTTGGAAAAAACGCTCGCCGTGCATGAAAAGCGCCTCGATGATATCCTGCTCGGCATTCCCAATATCCCCGATCCGTCCGTACCGGTGGGCCGGGATGAAGCGGACAACCCGGTTGTCAAGACGGTGGGTACCCCTCCCGAGTTCGATTTCGACATCAAAGGCCACTGGGACAGCGGTGAGCAGTTGGGCATCCTCGATTTTGCGCGTGCGGCCAAAATTACCGGCGCGCGGTTCCCGCTCTATCTGGGAGCCGGGGCGCGCCTGGAGCGCGCCCTGATCAATTTCATGCTCGATATCCACACTGGCGAACACGGCTACACCGAGGTGCTGCCACCCTTTATCGTTAATCGTCAAGCCATGACCAACACGGGTCAGTTACCGAAATTCGAGGAGGATCTGTTTAAACTTGAGAACTGGGACTACTTCCTCATACCCACGGCCGAGGTGCCGGTGACCAACATCCACCAGGGTGAAATCCTCGCCGAAGAGCAGCTGCCGGTCCGCTACACCGCCTACACCCCCTGTTTTCGTTCAGAGGCTGGATCTTACGGCAAGGACACACGAGGGCTGATCCGCCAGCATCAGTTCAACAAAGTCGAGTTGGTCAAATTCGCCCTTCCGGAGACCTCTTACGAGGAGCTGGAGAGCCTGCTGCAAAATGCCGAGACGATCCTGCAGCGCCTGGAACTGCCCTACCGGGTGATCACGCTCTGCACTGGAGATCTGGGCTTCTCGGCAGCCAAAACCTATGATATAGAGGTGTGGATGCCGGCCCAGAACATGTATCGTGAAATCTCTTCGTGCAGCAATTTCGAAGCGTTTCAAGCACGGCGTGCCAATATTCGCTTCAAACGCAAGGGCCAGAAAGGCACCCAACTGGTCCACACCCTCAACGGTTCCGGACTGGCTGTGGGAAGAACGGTGGCCGCCGTACTGGAGAACTACCAGCAAGCCGACGGGTCGGTGATGATCCCTGATGCCCTGCGCCCCTACATGGGAGGAAAGGAGAGGATCGCACCATGATGCCGGAACAGTTTCCCGAGCATATTCGCGCCCACCTGATCCCCAAGCCATCGGGACGCCTGGTTTATCGATGCCTGGGGTGCTCGGCCGAATTCGGCATCGAACAGCTTCTCTATACCTGCCCCGCTTGCGACCAGGTTCTGCTGCTGTATGACGATCAGTTCGATCGCCTCAAGGAGACGCCTCCAGACCTTTGGCGCCAGATCTTCGATTACCGCGCCATGCTCACGATCCCGGCCCTGAAGGGAATCTACCGCTACCACGAATTTATCGGGCCGGTTATCCCGCTCGATGCCATCGTCTATCTGGGCGAAGGACACACCCCCATCGTGGAAGCCAACGCACGCCTGCATGAAGAGCTGGGCGTGCGATTCTATTACAAGAACGATGGCCAGAACCCCAGTGCCTCGTTCAAGGACCGCGGTATGGCAAGTGCCTTGAGCTATATCAACTTCCTCATACGCAGCGGCCGCGCCTCGGACATATTGGCGGTGTGCGCCTCTACCGGCGACACGTCGGCCGCCGCCGCACTCTATGCCGCCTACTTACGACCCAACATCAAATCCGCCGTACTGCTGCCCCACAAGAAGGTGACCCCTCAGCAGCTCGCCCAACCGTTGGGCAGCGGCGCCAGGGTCTACGAAATTCCGGGCGTTTTCGACGACTGCATGAAGGTGGTAGAGGCGCTCTCCGAACAGTACGAAGTGGCGCTACTCAACTCCAAAAACGCATGGCGCATCTTGGGCCAGGAGTCCTACTCCTATGAAATCGCCCAGGCGTTCGAGTACGACATGGCCAACAAAGTCGTGGTGGTGCCTATCGGCAACGCCGGAAATATCACCGCGGTGATGAGCGGTTTTATTAAATTCCAGCAGATCGGTATCATTGAAGACCTGCCCGTAATTATAGGGGTGCAGTCATCCCATGCCGACCCGGTCTACCAGTACTACCGGGAATCGGATGTCGACAAACGGCAGTTCAAGGCTCAAACCGTGAGGCCATCGGTGGCCCAGGCGGCCATGATCGGCAACCCGGTCTCGATGCCTCGGGTCATTCGGCTGGTCGACCATTACAACGACATCGCCGGAGGCCAGCGTGTTCACTTCGTGCAGGTCAGCGAGCAGTCCATCATGGATTGGCATCTAAGCGCCAACCGAAATGGCCACATCGCCTGCACCCATGGCGGCGAGTGCCTGGCAGGTCTGAAAAAAGCCGTCGATCAAGGCCTTGTGAACCGATCGGCCGTAGCCGTGATCGACTCCACAGCCCACGCCCTCAAATTTGCCGATTTCCAAAACATGTATTTTGAAGACCGTTTTCCGCCCGATTTTGAAGTGACGCCGAATCCTCTTCTTATTAATGCGCCTGAGTACGTTCATCCGGAAAAACTCGATCAAGTACCCGCTCCTGGCCGACCGCTGAGCGGACCGGCGTTGGACCGATTCGTCCAAGAGGTCACTCGGGCCATTGCAGAGAGTTTGAACCTGAAGCCAAAAGGGAAAACCAACGAATGACGGGAGCGCTCGATCCGGGAGTGAGTTGACCGAACGCGGGATATGATCCGGACACGAGAAATGCAACAATGCATCGCGCCACCCTCAAAAGGCATCCATTGTGTATCGCCAGAGTCATACAGACTGGCCCAACCAGAGAGCATTGATAATATGACCCGGTCGAAAGAGAGTTTCGCTACGGCAGCCTGTACAACATCTCTTCACCTTCTTGTGCGGGGAGTGCTCATCCTGGTCCTGCTGCTGTCGGTGACCGGCGTCAGATCGGCGTCGGCCAGCAGTTTGATCTATAAGAACTACATCGTACGCTACGATCGCGGATGGGATATCCTTTGCGAACCCTATGTCGTCCAGAAAAACGACTGGATCCTCAAAATCTTCCGCCAGAAAGGTGAGATCGCCCACTCCGACTTTCGGGAGTTCCTGGGAATCTTCCAGCGCCTCAACCCCCACGTCACGGACATCAACATGGTCCGTCCGGGGCAGGCCGTCGACATCCCCTTGCGAAAACTCGAACACGGCGCCCTCCCAGGCCAAGCCAGTGGTGTGGTCACGATCCCTTTTGTCACATTAACCAAGGTGATCGAAGCCATCCACCAGAGCTCCAGCCAGTATGTCATCCAGAAGGGCGACACCGTCTCCGAATTGGTAGCCAAATACTACGGCCGTTACGGCAGCCGCTCCTACCAGGAGGGCGTCAAACTGTTTCAGGCCGCCAATCCGCAGATCACAAACATCGACAAGATCTATGCCGGCCAGAAAATCTACCTGCCCGACCCGTCCATCCGAGAAAAAGAGTGGTACGATGCCATGTATGACGAGCAAGGCAACTTGCGCCAAACCCTCAAGCCGGGCGCTAAACCCGCTTCGGACGATGTCCGGACCGCCCGCTCGCCCTTGCCGTCGCCCGAGCCGTCCGAACCCCAAAGCCCTCTCGAAGAGGCCGCCGCCACAGTGGGCGGCAACCTTTCCACCAAAGGCACCTATTTCATCCCCCAGGCGGACGGCAATGACTTCGAAATCGATCTTTCGCAGCACCCCATGTTGACGCTGCCGGAAAGCAAAATGCTCTTTACCCAAAATGGCCGTATCATGGGTGTCTCGCCCGAAAGGTTGCAACAGAGCTGGCCGGAAGGAAAAGTGATCGATTACGACGAAGCGGCATCGGTGGAGGAGATCGTAGCTGCCATCTTCGGCGCCCTGGAAGAGAAGGAGGACGCCCAGAGCGAAGTGAGTTTCTGGAACCAGGGCGTCCAGGTCACCGTGCGCGCCAAATGGATCAAGGCCCTGAGCGATCAGCGCTGGCTCTGTATCACCCCCATCGCCACCCCTGAAGAGCGCACCCCCGAGCCGATGCGCCGCTACCTTGAACAAAACGGTATACAGATCAAAGAGGTGCTTCCCGGCAACCCGTCAGCCTCGGCGTCTCCAAACGAAGCCGAACAGCGCCACATGGTGAAAAACATCCTGGCCATCGCACCCAACGGACAAAAAGATTTCGCCCAACGCCTCTGCAAAGCGCTCAATTTCAGCTACGCTCCCAATGTGGCCGTCTCGTTTCCCTACGCCGGCATCCAGATCCAAGCTTACGCCAATCTGCTCTCAACCCCCAGCGGCAAAGAGATACTGATCGATTTTGGGGATCTTTACGGCGATGCCATAGAATCGATCAGTAAAAGCGGCATGCAGGTGGTTCAGATCACTGCGAACGACACCTATACCGCCATGGTGCGCAAAATACTGACGGCATTGGATGAACGCTACGTCGACAACCCGACCTTTCTGGCCGCCCGCAGGGCACCCGACTACAACACTTCTGTCACCGTTCAAGGTGTTCTATACGCCGACTCCAAAAACAACCGGACCATACTGTCGGCAGCAGATCTGCATTCGGCGGTGACCGATCTGTTGAGCGCCGAAGGCGTGGCCGTGGTTACGTGGTAAACAATATGAGGAAAAGCAAGAAATGATGATGGTAAAAAAAGAAAAACAGAATTTATTCTGTACGCTGACATTGGCCGGAATACTCATCCTGGCATGTCTGCTGTGCGCCTGCGGCGGACAGGATGCGCTGCACAATGAACAACTGGCCGCAGCCACCCGCGAAATCGGAGAAGCTTACATGCGCCAAGGCGACTACACCTCGGCGCTGCGCGAACTGCTCAAGGCCAAATCGATCAACCCCGAGGATCCCTTTGTGCATAACGATCTGGGCCTGTGCTACATGGCCAAAAAACGCATGCCCGACGCCATAGCCCATTTCAAGAAGGCCGTGGCACTGAAGCCAAGCTACACCCCGGCACGCAACAACCTGGGCGCCGCCTACCTGGCGGTCGAAGAGTGGGATGCGGCCATCGACACATTCAAGGAGATCACCAAAGACGCCCTTTACGCCACGCCGCAATTCCCACTCTCCAATCTGGGTCTGGCATACTATCGTAAAGGAGATTATTCAACTGCTCTCGACTATTACAAAGAGGCACTTAAACTCCAGCCGGACTTGGTCAACGCCCTGTTCGGCTGCGGTCGCACCTACGTGGCTATCAACCAGGGGCGGCTTGCCCTACGTTATTTGGAACAGGCCATCAAACTGGCTCCAAAGGTGGCCGAAATCCATTTCCAACTGGGGGAGGCCTATCTGCTGACCGGACAAATTCCCCAAGCCAGGGCCGCATATGAAAGCGTGGTTGATCTGGCACCCCAAGAGAGCAACCTTGCCTTGAAAGCCAGACAAAGATTGGGGATAGCGCGTTGAGGCAAAAGTAATGTTGAGAACATAAAAAGCGCTTCCACACAGAAGTGCGGAAACGCTTTATGTACAAATTAAAATACTTTCAGAATACGACTCTGGGACAACCTGTACCACTAGCAGTTATCATAATTGCCAAGCCAAACGGTAGCTTCACGTGAAATGGTACGGTCGTTGCCCGTTGCATCTTCAAAGTGAAACGTGATTCGAATTCTATATCGCCCCTCATCCAGGTCCGGATAAGGTGGCACATAACTGTAATATAGAGTGTAATACTCGGCCTCTAGACTATTGAGTGTTTCAGTCTGCGAGTTATACAGATCGGTATATAGGTCCACCTCAGCCTGTGTTGTGGCATTGGCAAGATTGGTTAATGTAACGATAATAGCAGCCTCCATAGTCGTTATCGCCGCCTCGATGTCTGCTAGATCTGCCTGACAAACTAAGCTTGGATCATCAGGGCAAAGAATCCAACCAAGTTTAACTCGATACTCCTCTTTTGTATCAGTCGACATGCATGTAATTTCAAAATCTTCAGATTCACCCGGCAAAATATCGATTCCCAGATTACCGCCGACAAGTGGACTATCCAGTGTGGGTGGCATGACGATGCCGCTGACGCCATCCTCGCTCGGCAGGGGGATATATTCGATGACATAATTGGTTAGGGTGATGCCCGCTGCCGCGGTATCATTGACGGTAAACGTAACTGCGGCGGACACTGGGCCATAGGGCTCTGGTTCGCCGTCGCATGAGCTCCGGAATGCATCTACCGTCAGCGTCTCCTCATCCAGATCTTGAATCGCTATTGTCGCGGTATAACGCTGCCCGGTCTCGTCCAGCAAGTCCGAGCTTCCGCAACCATAAATCAACATAAGCCCTAACGCCATCATTATAACAGTCACTTTCGAGAGTCGCATGGGTTGGTTCCTCCAATTATCCCCTTGATATCTGTATTGTCTTAGATAAAATCCACTTATCTTATCAGTTACTGTGCTCCCATAGCCTGCTCTAATTGAACGATCCGCGGAGTGATAAAAATCAGGAGCTCGTTGCTTTGGCTTTTCTTGCTTGTATTCTTGAACAACCACCCCAGCAGTGGGATGCTGCCCAACCCGGGGAAACCATCCTGCCCTTTGTTTTCAGTGGATTTGATGATGCCGCCTATGACAATGGTATCGCCATCGTTGACCAGCAGTTCCGTTTCAGCCTCGTTGGTTGAAACCGAGGGAACGCCGGCGGTAATACCGGCCACATCATTCTTCGTGATAAAAATAGCCAGGGAGATACGGTTGTCCGGCGTCACATGAGGAGTTACCTCCAACAGCAGATCGATATTCTTGAACTTCACTGAGGACCCACCGGAAGAATCGCGTTCCAGGTAAGGGTACTCGACACCCTGTTTGATTTTGGCTTTTTTATTGTCCAACGTCAAAATCTTGGGAGAAGAGAGAATACGGCCTTCGCCAGTGGTCTCAAGGGCATTGAGTCGCGCATTGAGTACAAAGGGAACGCCGCTCAGGCGCGAAAAATTGATACCAATGGATGAATTACCTTCAGATGGATAATTCATCGCCATATCGGTACTAGTGACCCAGTCGCCCAGCAACCCCGGTCCGTAACCCAAACTCCAGGTGATGCCCAATTCCCTGGAGAAGTTATCGGTCACTTCAACGACACGCGCTTCAATGACCACCTGGGCGGTCACCTTATCGATACGCCTCACGATCTCCTCAGCCTGCCTGACTATAGCGGCTGTATCGGTAATAATGATCTGATTGTTCTTTTCATCAACAGTGACACTGCCTCTATCAGTGGTAAGAATGTTCTCAATATGCGGTTTTACCTCTGAGGCGGCGCTAGAGTAGCTGACCGGAATGTATCTTGTCACCAATGGTTCCAGCGCCTTGACCTCTTCGCGCGCCTTTCGATATGCTTCCAGTTTCGCCTTGCGCAAATTGTCTTCAGATTTCAATGTCTCCAATGTTGCAATGCGTACAATATCACCTTCCTGGGCCATTCCCAACTGGTTCATGCGCAGTACCAGATCCATCACCTGATCCCAGGGTACCGGTTTGTCCAGGGTCATGGTCACCTTGCCGGTCACATCCTTGTCGATCGCAAAATTCTTGCCGCTCACCTCGCGCAGGATACGAAAAACATTTTTAATGTCAGTTTCATAAAAATCCAGTGCTATCTTTTCACCTGTATACACTTTTCTTTGATAGCCGAGCATGGCCTGAAGCTCCGCATTCTCAGCACGTGCCACTTCTGCAGGGCTCATCATACCCGACGATGCTGGTTGCATCGCCGCTTGAGCAGATAGATCTTGAGTTGGTGCGGCAGGCAGCGGAGCCAGCGCGCCTTCGGCAGCAGAGAGCGCTGGTAACACTTGAGTTTCGGTATCACTGATAACCCGTTTCCAGGCTGGCAAATTGGCCTGCTCCAGAGGTTTGGGGGGGACGTTTGAAGCCTCGAAATGAACCATCAGAAGATTGTCGCTCTGTTCAGCCACATAAGGCACCGCCTCGCGCAACTCGATAGAGATAATCGACTCGTTGCTGGACTTAGCCGGTTGTGCCGGAATGACCCTATCCACTGCGCTATTAAAGCGCGTGGTAATCAACGGCCGCTGCCGATAGGATGGAATGCGAGTATTCAGCAATCGAAGCTGGATATTCCTGGGGCCGACTTTTTCCAAACGGTAGTCCACAGCATGTGTGGTTCCGACTACCAGAGTTGATTTGCCTTCTGCCTCGCTTAAAAAATCAATCTTGTTGACCCATGCTCCGGATTTCGGGGTCTGGATAGAGGCTGTGGATTGCCTTGGCGCTTCAACGGTTCGTGCGGTCGGTTCGACAGGACTGGCAGTAATGCTCTGACGGCTTTCCAGTGCTTGCTGGGGTGTCGTGTCAGCGGCCGCCTGTCGATTCGAGGGGGCCTCTTCACCCTTTCGCGCCAACGCCGCTTTCGCAAAAAGGACCTTAACCGTATTGCCATCCTGGACTGCGGTGTATGATGCGTCTCCAGCCAGTTGAATTTCAACTCTGGCCGTACGCTGCCCATTGCCCTGACGGGCAGATATCAATGGGATCATGTCGATGGATTTCGGTCGACTTATCCTTGCTTGACCGGCAGTTGTCTCCGGGAAATAGAGCACCACGGCAAGCGGATCCGGTTGCTTCAGAGAGGAGAAGGTCAAAGGACGATCTGCGGCAATTGTCACCACCACACCCTCTTCAGTCTCGGAGGCAGATATGGAGGATATTGCAGTCAATGGCGCCGGGGCACTCTGCGCCGCATCCTCTCTGGAGCCGGACTGGGAGGCGCATCCAAAGAATATGGCCGTTACGCCGTAGACCAACAAGATCAATGTCGCGATTCTTACTTTTATCGTTGTCATATTAAAACTCTCCAGCAGGTTTCTGAAGTTTTAATTCCGAATTTTGGATCCTGAGTTCACCCATTACGCTCTCTATCTCTTCTTCGACCACGATGCGGCTTTTATCGATTTCGATAACCTGTCCCGCATTGAGGCCAATATAGGTGCCCTTTTTGACCACATATCCCTTGCCAGTTGAATCCTCTACCAGTGCACGATTACCGCTGGGAGATCGTATGATTGCTGTCACCTTTAGCTGGCCAAGCGCCACTCGCTCCAAGGGTGTCTGGGGCTTACGCCTTTCTCTTTTTCCCTGTTTAGGTGTTGTCTCCTCAATGTTTTTTGGTTGTTCCTTAAACAAGGGTTCGAAAGGATCAAAACGCCCCTTCGGATCGTATGAACCTGCAATCTGCAGGGACTCTTTTATTAACTCACTGGTATCTGCCGTGGGTGCTGCAGGAGCAGAAGGAACCCCGTCACCCCCCTCCGGCTTTACCAACCCGGAGGCCTTCACTTGTTGGGCACCAGCCGGCGTCGATGCTGGCGGCGATTGTACGGAAATTTTCTTACTCGTCGATTTGGGCTGGGGTGCCGGAGGGGCTTCGTCGCCGCATCCAAGCAGGCTGACCAGTATCAATACCATCCCCCACCTGAGCAGTGATATCATCAGTTGCCTCTTCATCATGATCGCCGTCACCTATTTTCTTCTGTTCTGGGCACGCCCCCTGGCTGGCTTTGGGGCTGATTCGATAAACTTATATGTCACCGCCTGACAAGTTGTGGTCAAGGCATTACTATCTTCATTTTTAGATCGAGATTGGGGCGTCATTTTAATGTTTCGGATATTCACAATACGGGGCAAATTGGCCACTTTATCCATAAAAACGGCTACTTGATGATACGACCCACTCACACTGATATCCACGGGGATTTCAGCGTAAAAGTCTTTCGGGTTCTCCGGCTTGGGCTGGAAAAGAAGAAAATCCAATCCGGCATCTTTGCCTACCTGGGAAATGCCAGCCAATAAAGAGGGGATCTCCTCTTTCTCCGGCAGGGCTCGCATTACCTGTTTGTATTGCGCCTCCTTCTTCTTCATTCTATTGCGCCAATCGTTGAGTTCAGCAGCATTCTTTTTGGCTTTGGCCAGTTCCTGTTGAGCCGAAGCAAGCTGTTTATCGAGTCTGCCGATCTGTTGGTATTTCGGATAAAGGAGAAAGTAGATCGACAGGCCAATAAGGATCGCGAGAACGCCAACATAGATACCGATACGCTGGGGCTTGGTCAGCTCTTCAATTTTTTCAAAAAGGGGCGCCAAAGCGCTGCCTGAGGTGTTGCCTTTTTTCATTTCTTTTTAACCTCACCGGCCTCTTTTTCGGTTGGTTTTTTCTGAAAATTGACATCAAACTCTTTTATATTGATCTCTTTTCCTGCCTTGAGCATCTTTTGTTTGATAGAAGCCAAACGTACGGACTGAAACCGCTCCGACTTCTCTATCCGTGTCATATAGTCGGCTACCGTTTGGTTATCAACGGCAATGCCACTAATTTTGAAACCGTTAGTGCTCTCTTCTATCTTTGTGTACCACATTCGTTTATCTACTACGACGTGATAGAGAGCATCCAGGTTCTGGACCGGCGCCTTGCGATCGCTCTCCAGCGACTCAATTACCTGGATTTTTTTCTCCAATACAGCCAAGTTCTTTTTGATCTCTGCGATCTCTTGATTGATCTTTTTGTATTTCGCTACCTGCTCTCGTGTGCTGGAGATCTCCTGATTGAGATCATCGATCTGTCCGCCAAGATACGAGTTGCCCCAGAAGATGAGCAGGCAGACAAATACAACGGACATGACAAATACATTCACCTGGTAGCGAATGTTCTCTTTTTTCCGGGCTGCGCGGTAGGGAAGTAAATTGATACGTATCATTTGTCATCCATTTTACGGGTGGCCAACCCCATGCATATGGATGCCTGGGGGGCGATTTTGTCCAGATACTCGGTATCGAATTTTTCACTGTCTACGTAAAAATGCTGAAACGGATTGATCGTGGAAACCTCCGCCGATGTCTCCACTGCCAGCAGCTGCCGCAGCTCCTGGATATTGCCACCGCCGCCGCTTAGAATGATCTTTTTGATTTGGTCATCGGGATAGGTTGAGTAGAAAAAGTCCAAAGCCCGCCGAATCTCCGTACACCAATCGGTAACCACCGAAGAGATGATATCGGAGAGATCTTCCGCGGATATCTTATCGCTGCCTTCACCGAACTTGATCGCCTCCGACTCTTCGTTCGAGCAGTCGATCAACGTGGCGATTTTCTGGTTGATCTGCCCACAGCCAAGAGAGACATCCCTCATGAACACCGAGTTTTCCCCTTTGAGTATATTTAATGATGTCTTGCTGGCCCCGATGTCGATCAAGGCGATGTTCTCATCAGATTGCGGTTCATAATTGATCTCGAAAACGTTCTGCAGGGCAAAGGCGTCGACATCGATAATACGCGGTTCCAACCCTGCCAACTCAGCCAGATGCACATAGTCGTTGACCATCTCTTTCTTGGCGGCCACCAGCAGCACGTTCATCTGGTTAGGATTGTTATCGCTTTCTCCCAGAATCTGGAAGTCGAGGTTAACATCGTTGATGTCGAAGGGGATGTACTGCTCTGCCTCGAAATGAATCGTGTCCTGAAGTTGATCTTCGGTGGCGGTCTGAACGGCGATCTTTTTGACGATCACCGAATATCCCCCGATGGAGATGGCCACGCTGCGATTCTTGATGCCATATGATTTGAACAGGTTGCGCAGCGTTTCAGCCAACGCCTCCGGATCCTTGATAGCCCCGTCTTCGATCAATCCCGGTGCGATGTCGATCATTCCGAATTTGGAAAGGGTGTATCCTTTTTTGCCTTCGATGATTTCGGCCGCCTTAATCGCCTTGGAGCCGATATCGAGCCCTACTAATCGCGTCTTGGTACCAAACATAGTTTACTCTCACTCGCCAAAGATTTTTTTCGCATCCGACAAACTGTATCCAAGGGCCAGCAATATCTTACGCTTGGTTTCCATACGGCAAGGCTTTCCCTGCTCGATTCGCGTAATGGTGATCGGTGACACATTTGCTTCTCTGGCTAATTCGGATTTGCTCATCAAAAGAGATTCGCGAATTTTTTTTAATGAATTCTTCGCCATGTTCAATTGTCTGCCTACCCGTAATTTAGAATTGGTGTATTGGCCATCGACCAAACCTGTCTCCTTAGAACGATCTCTTGATGTTGTTCTTATCCTCATGGAAGCAAAAATAGCTGTCAAGTAAAATTATGCATAATTTATATATAATTTTGTTTATTTAAGCTATATTGTGTGACATTTTTTGACACAACAATATATTGTACCCTTGGATGTGATGCGCTAATATCTTTTTTGTCCATTGTTGCAAGCTCCAGGGCTTTGGTAACGCAATTTACATCCTAAAAGCGAGGTGCAGTATTTGTTCCGGATGCAAATCGAAAAACGGTCGACCAAACAATCTCCATCTTATCAGCACGAGGTCGGCTGCACGTATAATCAAATGATCGGTTTGAAAAATGCAAACTTTAGGCCATTTGATCACAAATATTAAATAAAGCTAATTAACAGGGTTTGATACGCAAGAGATGCCTAAGTTATATATAAATAGATGCCATATGTGTATATAATCGTACAACAACCTCGACACCTGTAGAAGGTCAACAAATGGACACTATGGCCGACGAGCGTCAATAAAAGGGACGCTCGGATCGGTTGGGTTGATGGCCCATCACGCGCTTGGCTTCGAACACCAACTTCCCGGATGCATATGCAACCTTTCCTGAACATGCCGAAGACAAAGACAGCTCAATCGCTACCTGGGGCTGAGCGCTCCAAGCCTTTCCGGCTGGTGAAATATTTTTCTTTCTCAAGCCTGATCCTCATTTTCTTTGGCACCATTGTTTTGTCGATTCTCAATACCCACTGGATCCGGACCATGCAGTTCTCCAAAAGCGAAGCCTATGCGCTCTTGCTGATCGAGAATCTCAACCACCAGGTCTTCATGCAGTTTATTTTACCGGTGGGCATCGAATTCGGAAAAATTGAATTGCGTCACAAGGATCAATACGAACGCATGGATCGGGTGGTTCGCAGCACGTTGCACAGTTTTAACGTCGGCATGGTCAATATCTATGGTGTCCGCGATGTCATCGCCTACAGCTTTTCCAAGGAGTTGATCGGACTGGAAAACCTCGGGGGGACCAGCCACCAGAATGCCCTGGAGGGCAAGCCCACCTCCAGATTGATTCAGAAAGGGAGTTTCTGGGAGCTCTTTTTCGGTGTGCCCGACGAGATCAAGATCATCACCTTCGCACCGCTGCGAATGGAAAAACCGCTCAGCCCCGTCGCAGGGGAGGTGTTGGGCGTGGTGGAAATCGTGCAGGACCTGTCGAACGATTACAAGGACATCTTTCGCTACCAGATCATGACCCTGGTCACCGTCAGCGGTGTGATGACGATCCTCTTTTTCATCATGATCGTCGTGGTCAAACGCGGAGAGGGCATCATTCAAAAAAGGGCCCAGGAGCGGCTCAAACTCAAGGAGCAGCTCAGTCGTGCCAAGCACCTTTCATCCCTGGGAGAGATGGTGGCCGGCGTATCCCATGAAATCCGCAACCCGCTGGGTATCATCAGCAGTTCAGCGGAACTGTTGCAAAAAAAGATGGCGCCCAACGATCCTATGACCAAAATCCCGGCCATCATTATCGAAGAGTCCACACGCTTGAACGATATTATCTCCGATTTTTTAAACTACGCCCGACCCAAGGCGCCCAATCGATTTGCCTGCCGCGTCGAAGACGTGATCGATAAAAACATCCGTCTTCTCGAGCCCCAGATCAAGGCCGAAGGATTTAAGATCAACACCCTCTTTGAAGAGGAGCTTCCGATCATCATGGCCGACACGGATATGCTCTACCAAGCTTTTTTGAATGTCTTTATCAACGCCATGCAGGCCATGCCCGACGGCGGCGAAATCACGGTCAAAGCAAAATCGACGGACAACAGCCTCTGGATCGCCGTGGAGGATCAGGGCAGCGGCATTACGGACAAGGCCATGGAAAAAATTTGGGATCCTTTCTTCACCACGAAGGATAAGGGAACCGGATTGGGGTTGGGCATCGTTAAAAACATTATCGAAGCACATCAGGGGAGTGTACGGATCGAAAACCGTTCGGAGGGCGGCGCCCGCGTATCCATCCGGCTACCGATAAACGAGGAGTAGCAACATGGACACGATTCTCATCGTAGACGATGAAAAAAACTATCCATTAGTCCTCAGTGCGGTCCTGCAAGAGGAGGGCTTCGAGACACTCACGGCCAACAGCGGGCAAGAAGCCTTGGCCGTTCTGGATAGCTCTGACGTGGACCTGGTATTGACCGACATGAAGATGCCTCAGATGGACGGTATCGAACTGCTGCAACGCATCAAGACCATCGACGCTGAACTGCCCGTGATCATGATGACCGCCTACGGGACGGTTGAAAAGGCCGTCGAAGCCATGCAGAAGGGGGCCTACAGCTATATCCTCAAGCCCTTTGACAACGAACAGCTGGTGATCTATGTCAACAAAGCGGTCACCATGTTTCGCGTGGTCAAGGAGAACCGCCAATTGCGCAATGCCGTCGAGAACCGCTACAACTTCGGCAACCTGATCGGTAAAAGCAAGGCGATGCAGGACATCTTCGGAACCATTCGCAAGGTGGCCCCCGCCACGGCAACAGTGCTAATAGAGGGGCAGAGCGGCACCGGCAAGGAGTTGGTGGCCAAATCGATCCACTTCAACAGCCCCCGTCGAAATCAGCCTTTCGTGGCTGTCAACTGCTCGGCCCTGGCAGAGAGCCTGCTCGAAAGTGAACTGTTCGGGCACGAAAAGGGCGCTTTCACGGGTGCCGTGTCGATGAAAAAGGGAAGATTCGAACTGGCCGACCAGGGAACCCTCTTCCTGGATGAAATTGGTGAGTTGTCACCGTCATTACAGGTCAAGCTGTTGCGGGTGCTTCAGGAAAAAGCATTTGAGCGGGTGGGTGGCATTCGTCCAGTCTCAGTCGATATCAGACTCATCGCCGCGACCAACAAATCACTGAAACACGAAATTGCCAAGGGAAGATTTCGAGAAGACCTGTTCTATCGGCTCAATGTCGTGCACATCGCTTTGCCCCCACTGTGCGACCGCCTGGAAGATATCCGTCCGTTGACGGCCCATTTCGTAGCCAAGTATGCGGAGGAGCGACCGGATGAGAAGCCGGTTAGTCGGATTGAGAAAGGGGTTGAACGCCTTTTTTATGACTACAGCTGGCCGGGTAATGTCCGTGAACTCGAAAACGTCATCGAGCGCGCCATGGTGATGTGCGCAGGAGGCACCATCACCGTGGATGACTTGCCCACCGACTTTAAGAAAAATGTAAATAAAAACAAAAAGCTAAACATTGACGACCTCTCCACGAAAGCCACACTCTACGAAACGCTGGCCCATGTGGAGAAACAGATGATCCTGCAGGCACTCCGCCAAACCGACTATGTTCAGACCCATGCCGCATCTCTTCTGGGTATCGGCAAAAGCGGATTGAATCAGAAGCTGAAAAAATACGGAATCGACGTATCTGCGATGACGCAACCCGATGACTGAATCAAAAGCTGGGTTGAAAACAGCACCTACCCCGCACTCTTTTCCCGGCCGATGTTGGCATAGATGGAGTCCGGAAAATCGGTGTTCAATCGTTTGTAGGCACTCAAACTCTTTTGTGCATCTCCCTCGACACTATAGAGGCGGCCCAGTTGAAACAGGGCGGCATCCTTTAGCACAGCACTTGGCCCCTCAAGCACCTTCTCGAAATAGTCAATGGCTGCGGCACGCTCTCCCTTCTGCATGTGGGCCATCGCCAAGCCGTTGTAAATGGTGTTGCCGAGGCCCTCATTCCCTTTGACACTACCCATCGCCTCCGTGTAAAGCGCGATCGCCTGATCCGGCATTGCTGCGGATAGGCTGATGTGGGCGTAAAAGAGGCGGCCCAATTGACCAGCGTCATAACCGTCGAACGTGTCGACCAACTGTTCCAGATCGGACTGAACCATCGCCAGGGCTTTGGCTGGATCCTGCTGCGCCCTAATGGCCTCTTCATAAGCAGCCATGCTATGGCTCAACAACATCGCAGCAGCTCTTTCGCGATTTTCAACATAATATCGATATCCGGCCACAGAAACGATGATCACAAAAAACGCAACGGCGCCATAGGTCAACAGCTTGGCATTGCTCCGTGCCCATTGAATCGCAGTGCCGCTCAAGGTTATGAATTCATCAGGCTTTTTAACCAGCTCCTTACGTGTAATCCGCTTCTTGGCCATTACCCCTCCACCTCTTTTCGAATTCCCGACCAACGCTCCTCGGGCAGGTTCGCGCCCATGACCTGGCACACCTGATAACCGCACATCGATCCGATCTTACCACATCGGTCCAGCGGCATGCGGTTGACCAGCCCATAAAGGAAACCGGAAGCCCACAAATCACCGGCACCCGTCGTATCGAGGGCTTGGCCGTCTCCGAGGGCCTTCACGGGCAGCACATCGCCATTTGTGGCAATCAGGCTTCCACGGGCGCCAAGCTTCAAAACGGCCAGATCCACATCCGCCACCAGCTTTTTGACCGCCCGGCTCTCATCCCGAGTACCGGTGTAAGCATAGGATTCATCCTCATTGGCCAAGAGGATATCCACATATTCGGGAATCAGCTCCGCCAGAATATCCCCGGCCTCTTCGACCACGTTGAAACTGGCCAGATCGAGTGAAATCAGGGCACCGGCATCACGGGCGGCCCGCAAGGCGGCCTTTATCAGATCAGGGTTGAAAAGGAGATACCCCTCGATGTGAACAATGGCGGCATCTTCAAAGCACGCCGTGGTCATCTCCTCGGGCCGGGCCTCGGCGGAGGCCCCTAAAAAGGTAAACATCGATCGCTGGGCATCCGGCGAAACAATCGAGAGTACCCGGCCGGTGGGGGAATCGGAATTGAGCAAGAAGGAGGCTACCCCTTGTTTGGCCAAATCGTCGCGAAAAAGACGGCCCATAGGTCCATTGCCGCACTTGCCGACAAATTGGGCTTGGCCGCCCAAACGGCCGATTCCCACCACAGTATTGCAGGCCGATCCGCCCGGTACGATTTGTGGCGGCGAGGTCGCCTGATGAACCGTCTGATCGATGAACGCTCTCTCGACATAGGTCATGCCGCCTTTGGCGGCCCCAAGCCGATCCAGAAACGAGTCATCTTCACGGGCCAAAATATCGACCAGCGCCGACCCGACGCCGGTCACCTTCTTCCGCTGGGGATTGAGTCTATCGTAGATTGATTTCATTTTTACCAAACCAGTGTTTCAAATATCCATCCTTTGTCGCCATCGGCGTGCTCAACTTCAAACCAGCGTCCTTTTTTCTGCAACACTTTAAAAGGGATGCCGCGGTCCACGGTGAAAGCGATCTCAGTATCGGTGCTTGGACCCGACCGGACATTGCAGCGGCGTACCCTTACAATAACCGTGCGTGTCTTATCCAGCAAGGAGGCATGAATCCAGCCTTCGTCGCCTTCAAAATCTTTGAATCGATACCACACTCCTTTTTTCTCGATGACCGATACGGGGTGGTACTTTTCAATCTGCCAGAGCAGTTCGTGCTTCGTACCCGGGCCCGAACGGATATTGGCGATATCGCCCTTGACGGCCATGCGCTCGGCAGCGCCCGCATGTCCCGCTGCGAGGACAAAACAGATGCCAATGAAGAGAACGCTTAAGCGTCGGGGTAAACTCATTTTTCCATTTCCGTTGGCATGCCCATTCATAGCCTATGTTCAGGGATCGGCCTTCAAGGCGGCTGAATGGGCCGAACCGGTCACCGGCGATACCATTATCTTGCTCGCCAATCCCTGCCCCAGCACCAGACGATTGAAATCGGCTGCAATCACAACCTGTCCACTATGAATATTGGTGATTACCTCTATCTCATTGCCAATTCGCAACCCCATGGTCAGCAACCGCAGCTTGAAACGGTTACCGCCATTGAACGCCACCACCTTCAAACGCTCCCCCGGCCGTGCTGCGTCCAGGGTAAGCACCACATCCCGGTGGACCAAACAGTCCCGGCAAATCCCATAGAGCTCCATTTTGTGCTGCAACATGTGGAAGCCGTAATTCGAAGCGATTTGCCCCTGTAACCGTTCAATATCCTTGTTTTCAAACTCGATGATCTTTTTGCATTTGGTGCAGATCAAATGGTCATGATGCTGCCCGAGATGGCGATGTTCATAGCGAATCTCGCCGTTGTCGAAACGGTTGGCCCGGGCAAATCCATAGTGGCACATCAAATCGATGGTCTCCCGGATAAACTCATCTTCCAGTCGAAAACCATTGTTGCGTACGGCATCGGCCAGCTCCTGCACCGTCACATGGTGCTCAGTGCGCAAAAAAACCTCCAGGATCGCCAACCGATCGTCAAAACGGTCGATGCGGTCGTCTTTGAACAGCTTGACAAACTGATCACGCTCCCGTTTATGGATGGCCTGTGACGTCATCTCCGCACAACCTCTTTTACCTTGTCAACTCAACGTCCGTATGAATAAAGGTCGCTATTTGCTGTGACCGGGCAAGCTCCAGGTCGTGCACGATCCGCCAGAACAGGTCCGGGAGGTGGTCGACGGGCCCTGCTGGTCACTGCTG
The DNA here is from genome assembly GCA_963668675.2 of uncultured Desulfatitalea sp. Classification (GTDB taxonomy): domain Bacteria; phylum Desulfobacterota; class Desulfobacteria; order Desulfobacterales; family Desulfosarcinaceae; genus Desulfatitalea. The sequence continues at coordinate 1,356,719 of CAXXMB010000002.1, forward strand.
CCCGCGGGCATACTGAAATTGGTGGCGCTGATCACCCGCTCAATATCTTCGGATCCGCACTCTTTACAGCGCATCGTCACCTTGTCATCGTCAGACCCCATCACCAGGATCTCCATGAATGATTCACATTTAAGGCACTTAAATTCGTATATCGGCATTGCCGCTCCTTGGTCTTAGCTGTAAAAATAGAACTTATCTTTTTATTATCAACAGCGGGGGATTGTCAACCCGTCACCCGGTCCTGCCGGCAATCGCACCGTCACCTGCGTACCGTTGGGCTGCGAGGTCTCCAAATCAATCCCCCCCCTGTGGCGCTGGACGATTTGATGGCAGATGTAGAGTCCCAAACCGGTCCCTTGGCCGACCGGCTTGGTGGTAAAGAAGGGTTTAAAAACATTTTGGCGATCGACGGGCGCGATGCCCGATCCATTGTCGCGACAGCGAAAGACCACCTGCCCTGCTTCCACCTCGTATGAGGTGGATAGAGAGACCTCCCCGTTCCGATCTTCCACCGCCTGAATCGCGTTTCGAATGATATTCAACACCACCTGCCCAAGGTTGGCGAAATTGCCCCGCAGCATCGGCAACCCCGGAATCAGATCCTCCACGACACTCAACGTTCCGTGTTTGTACTGATTTTGCAACACCCGCAGCGCATCGCGCACCACCAAATTCATGTCCACGGACTCCTCATAGGTCTGGGTCTGCCTCGAAAGCCCCAATAGACTGGCCACAATGGATTTGGCACGTGCCAGCTCCTTGCCGGCAAAATGGAGGTCGTCCAACAGACCCTCATCCAACGGCTGCCCCGTATCCCACTCGGAGAGCTCTTCGGAGATGGACTGCAACAGGCTGGTGACACTGGCAAGGGGATTGTTCATCTCGTGGGCCACGCCAGCCACCAGTTGCCCCAATGCGGCCAAACTCTCGGAGCGAATCAAATGCTCCTGGGATCGCTCTTTCTCCTCCAGCGCAGCTTCCAGCTCTTTCGTTCGTTCGGCCACCTGCGCCTCAAGCGTGTCGTTCAACTCCCTGAGCGCCTGATAGGCCTGTGCATTTTGAATCGCCACGGCACTTTGATGGCACAACGGCACCAGCAGATCGATGTCACGGGTCGAGTAGATCCGGCCTGAAAGTTTCTCCCCCATAACCAGAAACCCCTTCAATTGAGCTTTGAAACACATGGGAAAAACCACCTCCGCCTGTAGCCAAGCCATCTCCGACAAAAGGCCTTTGGAGTCACCGTCACCAACCGCCCCCAGCACCTTCTGTTTCAAAATCGGCTGCACACGACCCTGCAGCGCACCCACCAGCCGGGCCTCGTCGACCATGGCTGCATCGTAGCGCCCACCGGCAGCCTCACCGGCGGATGCAATGGCACGATAGATCCCGCTGGCTGAATCGGCGAGAAATAGGGCGCAATGCTTCACCCGCATGGCATCGACAATCGTCTCCTGCATCAGCCGGGTAATCTTCTCCCGATCCAATACCGTGGCAATGGTTTGACTGACGCGCTCAAGTGTCATCTGGTGGTCATAAAAATCTCCTCCCCAGAAACGGTTGAAGAAGCGCTGCAACAACGATAATGGCTTCTCTGAAACCGAAACCGCGAATAATAGAATCGCAAATATAGAGAGACAAACCGTGCCATAAACAACTCCTTGAAATGAGGACTGCATCAACTTGACTGCCGCAAGAGAGACAATCACACCCGCCAGCATCAGCAGGATGTAGACCACACCTTTACGCATCAACAGGCCAACATCCAGCAAGTCATATCGAAAAAAACCCGCCGCGAAAAAGAGCAGCGGCACAAAACCAAACGCCCCCGGAGGATAGATCGGCCAACCGAAAAGGGTTAAGCAGTTCAACGTACTCAGCGCCCCGAGCACACCAAAGCCGATAAAGAGATACCAAAGCTTGTTCTTATAAATACTGCGCGACTCACTGCCAATCGCCTTGATCAAAATGGTAACATTATAAGAAGTCGCAAAAGCCGCCCCCACTCCCATCAAAAAGAAAAGCGGACCGCCTTGGCCAAAGTATCCAAATGCAAACCTACGGACATCTGCAATGACCCAATCTCCGCCAAACACACACAGCGCCACAACAGCAGCATAACCATATGCAAGCCTGACCAGCCACTGCCGCTCAGCGATCCCCAGAAACGCATGGAAGAAATGAATGAACAACGGAAGTAAAAACGGATGAAAAATGTGGCCAACGCGACTGGTGAACAAAGCGACCCGGGCCGACGACGCATTGAAATTGATCAACATGTCCACATAGAGCAAGCTGCCGAGGAGACACATCACTGCAAATATACAATCCACTCTCGCCCGTCTTCTGCTTAAAACGGCCGCTCCCGCCATAGCAGCCAAAAGCAAGGCGGTGAGTATGGGCGGCAAACTATACAAACTATAGCCCATCTGTCTCAGGAGCATATCGACCTCTTCGATTCATTGAGATAATAACTGCCAACACCAAGTGTCGACACGCCATACTATCAACAAAACAGACGCCACCAATTTTACCGACAAAGGAGGTGCGGCCGACATGGCGTGTGGGTTCCCAATGCCTTCAGCGAGTGACTTTACTGCTGCTTAGAGGCAGCGGAGGAAAAGCGGACCGCACTGTCTGAGCGCAGCGAGTTTGCGGACCGCCCGGAGCTGCCTCTTAGCAGCAGTTAAATCATGAGCGTCGCATTGGGAACCCACACGCCATGTCGGCCGCACCGGCGCAAACCGCATAAAATCAACAATCAAACAATTCATTAACAAATTCTATAGATGGGCGATCTCATATATTGATATATCCGAGATCTTCGACGCGTACTCTATCGGCGAATGCCGAATCCAAATAGGCCTCAGGTTATCGGCCAGATGAGAGCATTTCTCGTGCGTGGGCCAGGGTCGTGGCCGTTATCTCTTCTCCGCCCAGCATTCGGGCCATCTCTTCAATGCGGGCCTCGGGCGTCAATGGCGTGATGGTTGTATGGGTGCGACCCCGGTCAATACGCTTGGCAATGCGGAAGTGATGCTCGCCATACTTCGCTATCTGCGGCAAATGGGTAATGCACAAAACCTGGTGGTTGTCCGCCAGGCCGGCCAGCTTGCGCCCAACCATATCGGCAACCCCACCGCCAATCCCGGCATCGACCTCGTCGAACACAACCGTCTCCAATGCATCGTTGTGGGCCAGAATCGCCTTGAGCGCCAGCACCACGCGCGACAATTCTCCACCAGAGGCGATGCTGGCCAGAGGCTTGATGGTCTCACCAACATTGGGAGCCATCATGAAGACCGCCCGATCCGAACCGCTCTCCGTCAACGCGATGCCATTGTTGGAGAGAAAGAGCGCCGTTTCATCTCCTGCCTTCACCGACTGGAGGTCCACCACAAACCGGGTCCCCGCCATCTTCAGCTCAGCCAGCTCGCGCTCCACCTTCTGCGACAACTGCGCAGCCACCTTGCGGCGTTTGTCGGACAACTCCCCGGCCAGACGGCTAAGGGAGAGATGTTTCTTCTTCAGCTCGGAACCGACCTGTTCAATCGTATCGTCAAGCGCTTCGATCTCTTTCAGTTGAAGCGTAATCTCCTCGGCATGGTCGCACACCGATGTCAAAGAGCCGCCATATTTCCGTTTGAGCCGGTTCAGGAGATCCAGGCGCGCCTCGACAGCCTCCAGCCGGCCTGGGTCCAGATCGATCCGCTGCAGGTAGTCCCGCAAGTGGCCCGCAACATCCTCGACCCGATAGGTCACCTCCTCCAACTCGCTGGTCCTTGTCTGCAACTGGTCGTCGATGCGACCCATACGGTCCAACGCTTTTACGGTCTGGCCCAAAATTTCAAATACAGCCCCGTCGCCACTGTAAAGTGCTTCGATACATTCGTGCACGGTTTGATAGAGGGCCTCTCCATTTTTAAGGCGCAGCCGCTCTTTCTCAAGCGATTCATCTTCATCCGGCAATAGCGCTGTCGTTTCGATCTCCTGAAGCTGAAACCGCAGCAGCTCCACCTGCTCGTCCTGTCGGGCCTGACGCGCGCGCAGCGACTGCTCTTCGCGGATCAGCGGCAACATACGGGCGTGCTCCTCTCCGTACCGGTTTCGCAGTGCGATAAGATCTCCGAATTGGTCGAGGATGAAAAGATGCGCCTCCTCCTTGAGCAACCCCTGGTGGGCATGTTGCCCCGAGATGCTGGCGAGCCTGGAGGTCAGATCACCGAGCAGCTGCATGGTGGCCAACCGACCGTTGATGTAAATGCGATGGCGCTCTTGATTGGATATGATCCGCCGCACCAACAGCCCTTCGGCAGCATCGAACCCCGCTTCGGCCATATGCCCGGCGATGTTGCTCCCGACTGGAATATCGAAAAGGGCCTCCAGCTCGGCGCTCTCCGCTCCTGTCCGAATGAGGGCTGCCGAGGCCCGGCTGCCCAGAAGCAAATTGACGGCATTGATGATGATCGATTTTCCGGCGCCGGTCTCACCGCTCAGGATGGTCAAACCGGGCTCAAAACGGATATTGAGATCCTCAATAATGGCAAAATTACGAATGGAAAGCTCTTGGAGCATATCTCGGCCAATAGTAAACGATTGTTAGGCGCGTCATTATCTGCGACAGGTTTAGATCCCGTCTATATATAAAAAACCCGACGAGGTAATCAACCGCTATCTTAACCCTATACCCATCGAAGCAAGCGTTCGACCTGACCAGCCATCAGATGCACTTTTTTGCCCAACCGCACACAAACCAATCTCTCTTCAGCTATCAATCGACGCAGTTCGGTGGTCAACACCCGCAGACGGTCATAGGCCTGCAGATCCAGGACACCCTGTTTCTCTCGCCACCTCCGGCCATGCCCGGAAGGCACGGGAAGGGCTGCGATCTTGGCAAGCGACTGGTATTCGACCACACAGCCGCCGTCGAGGATCAGCGCATGCATCCCATGGCCACTGCCACCTGTGTGCCAAACGACCACCGCATCGGTAAGACGGGTAAGCCAACGTGCCCGCCGTATCTGGTGACCGGCATGCGTCAACATCCCCTCGATGCGACGGCAGACCATTTCGGCTGTCCACTCCATCGATAGCGCATCTGCGGCGCTCTCCTGGTCCGCTCCCAGGTCCTCGCTCTCCTGGTCCGCTCCCAGGTCCTCCCCGTCTGCCTGCAGACGCCGATCCGCTTCTGCCGACAACCGCTCCTTCCAACCATCGTGCCCTGCCCTCAGCAAGGCTCGCCAGAGGCCGAGACGGGCAATCGAAACAGCATGCTTCTCTCGAAAGCAGTCGATGCCCCGGACCAGCATCGTCTCATCCGGACAGAGCCTCGCCGCCAGTATCGCCTTTGCTTTGCCATCGGTGATCCCCGCGCTGCTTCCTCCTGACCCCAGAGCGCATCCTACCGAATGCACGAGCCTGACCAGATCGTTCGAAACCAAAGGTCCCACACAGCAAACATCGTCGACGCTCTTCGACCTTCTCCCGAAATCCCTCGAAACAAAGATCGGCGCCCGATCCCCCTCGATCAGGGCCACATTGTATGGCGGTGAGCACTCCTTGATGGCCTCCGACTCCATCAATGCCGCCTCAAGCGCCGATGCGGTGACCGTCACCTCGATGTGAGCTGCCTGGGTCAGCATTTCCAAGACATGTTCCGGATGCCGCCGCCGTGGCTGGAAGTAACTGTTCAGACGCTTTTTGAGCGAACGCGCCTTGCCAATATAGAGCAAATCGCCATTGGATCGGATAAAGCGATATATACCGGGGGCATCAGGGGCCTTTTTACGCTGATGGCGGGGCATGGGATAGCGGCGCGGCAGAGGCTCCGGAACCGGTCGCTCCGCCAGCCAACGGCGCAAATCGTCCAGTGATGCCACCTGCTCCTCTACAGCCAGCCGATTGACCAGATGTCGCCAAATGACGGCGGTCGCGCGCACATGTCCGTCACAACGCCTCGCCGACGGGACCGAATGGCCCAGGAAACCGGACAGCGCCCGAATGCCTCTTCGCGGCAGCTCCGGGTAGAGCCGCCGGCTGATGTCATGAGTGCATATCAATTCGAATGGAAAGCCAGTCCCAAAATCGCACTTTTGGTGGAGCCGTTGCAGAAAGGGTCTTTCGAAGCGGGCAAAATGGATCACCACCGGACAGCGCTGAAAGCCGCTCTGTCGGGCCACCTCATCGGCAGCGGCCGACAGACGGCGCCACACCACCCTTTCAGGAGCAGCCTCATTCAAACCAGCCGGATGGATTCCGGTCAGCCGCCGAACCCGGGTCGGCAAGGTAGCGTCCCCAGGCAGACGGACCAGATCGGCGTGAACCGCCCACTCCTCCGGTAGCGAGGTGTCCGCTGCCCGATAGGGCAGCCAGCCCACCTCCAGCAGATGACCCTTTTCCGGTGAATTGGCAGTGGTCTGACAATCCACCAGCAGTACGGGAAGCGTAAGAAGGCGCTTGGTCATTTTGGGACACGGCTCCTGGGCCACACACCGCGCACCGGCTCCCTACATCCGCTACCCGGCACACTATTCGGGCGGGGCGGCCGTTACGCGCCGACGCAAAGTGACCTTTTTCCAGCCGCCATCCCTGCCCAGGCATTGCCAGGCCCATTTCAACCAACCCAGCAACGACCAAGCCAACCACAGGGACCACACCAGCATCAGCAGATGAAACACCCAAACCGGCAAAGTCATCATCCAGGGTTGGGGCATGCGCTCTTTGATCTGGTCCTGAGTCCAGTTCAACACCAGGTGATTCGATTGGTTGCCGGCGATCTGCATCTCCGGCTCTCCGACCAATCCCGCTTTGACAGCGGCAAACAGGGCCATCAACGCCACCAGGGTCCAGAGGACCAATCCAACCTGGACCCCATTGAACGGCAGCCAATGCCCCGGCATGGCCACCTTTGACCTCAGGCCCAGAACCACGATCCAGCCCACGATCAGCAGCGCCATCGCCGTCGGAATCTGGGTCAACCCCAGAAGCAGCAGCAGCCAGTGCCAGCTCTTCAAAGGGGTTAGCGGCAGACGCCCCAGCACCAGCGATAGCAGAATGATCGCGATGACATAACTCCAAAAAAGCACCGCCGGGCCCCATCTGGGACCACCGACCATTAAAATCCAACGCTGGTCCGGCACATTCACGGTCACCTTGGCATTGACCGCCGCTTGGCCGACCTTCACCTCCGGCACCTTGAAAAAGGTGCTGAACGAGGATAAATGGTGCCACTGGATACCCACCTTCTGACTACCCGGCTGCAAAGGAACCGTCACGTAAGATCCATCCTGCCGCACGGGAAGATTTTTACCGTTCACCTCCACCCGTTGCAGATTGGCCTTGGGTGGAAGCTCTACCGTATGTTGGCCGCCCCGGCTGGTGCGAAGATCAAGGGTAAGCGCCCCCTGCCCGAAACGTTGACCGGGTGTCACCACCAAAGCGACACCGTCGATGGTTTTCGTCTGGCCGGACACAGCCGCCGGACGATGGACCCGGATGGTCACCCGCTCACCCGGCCAGGGCTGCCATTGCGGCTGCCACTGACCCGAGGCGTCCTGATGGTGAACGGCGGCAATTCCGTCCGTTTCGCAATGCCAGATGGCAGCGGCGTCCAATACCCAGGTTTCAGTCCATGGAACAGCCCTTGGCGCTGCCAGCTCAATTGGCGAAGCGATCTTCAGCACGGAGCTGAACGACGCCACCCGCTGGGAAGGCGCCATGTTGATCAGGGCTTGCCCCTGATCTACCTGAATGCCGGCCGTGGTGACCGATTCGTTCGCAACCAATGGAAGGGTCACCACAATGGGTGTACCCGTGGGAGTCAGGCGGGTCAACGTGGTGGCCACCTTCCATGAGAGTCCCAGATGCAGCACCCGCTCCACCTTTAAAAAGGGCGGCAGCCCGTTTGCAGGCAGCTCTTCCTTTCGTGAACGATCGGACTGCAGGCGGGTCAGTTGAATAGAGGCACCGGCCCTGCCCTCCGTGTCGATGCCGTCCAGGCGCCAGCCCTGTACACTATAGGAGGCGTTGTGCGGCCGAAGCGGAAGCGGCAGCTGGATGGCGGCCGCATCGCCGGCATCACCGGTGAGCACCACCGTATGCACACCGGATGGCACCAATGCCCACATCTGACCGTCATTCGCCAAGCGCAATCCGCTGATCGGCGCATTGTCGAGCAATATCTGCTCCGGCACCCACGACTTTCGATTGACAGGCAACGGTACGGCCATCCGGTCGGCGCAGTGGATCTTCATCATCAGCTGCACATCGTCCCCGGAAGCCACCACCTCCATGCGAGCGATCTCGGCGCAATGGGGCAGGCAATCAGGTTTTTCAAGCAACCTCTGGCGCAACTCGTCGAGAAGTTCAGCCGGCGGATAAGCAACAGACTCGGCCGCACTGGGACCGGGTCGCAATAGAGCACCGCACAGGACAACCAGCAGCACAACCGCTGCCACATCGAGTCGCTCGCGCATTCGCTGCCACCAAGGCTGCCACCAGGATCTCCGTCCGATCAGAACCCAGATCAACACGACCACCAGGCCGGCCCTGGCCAGAGAGAGCAACAGATTCACCAAAGGGGAGAGCAGATAAAATCGAACCGGCTGCTCTTTGGCCACCGGCCCACTCCACCCCAGCCGGACTGATCGCCACTTCCAGTCGGGCAATCCGGGCCCGGTGGGAATCAGCGCATCCGGATCGTGGACATCCAGTTCCCCCCCTTTCTCGGTCGCCGCGACGGAGAGAGACGCCATCGGTCCTGCGGGTTTCATCGCCTTTTTCCGGCTGACCGCTCCATCGACCGCACGCTCCTCCATGGGAGCCGACGCAAGCCGCATTCCAGCAGGCGTGGTGTAATCGCTGCGCGGTGCCAACTGAGGATAGACCCCCCAGCGAATTTGCTGCACCATGAAGGGAACGGCGATCACCAACAACGCAGCCACAGCGCCGATGCCCCACAACACCACCAGACGTCGGAACCACCCGACCGGCAGTAGCGGCATCAACGCCAATACGGCCAATATATGAAGCCATATCAGGCGCGGGGCTCCCGGCTCGTGCCAGATCAGCACCAGCGTCACCAATGCCACCAGGCCCCACGGCCACGAACGCAACTTGACGATCGCCAGTGCGATGATCAACAACAGGAAAAAATCCAGCAGGGACCAGCGCTGCAGCCAGGCATCCGAGACCCGGTCCACACCGGCCGCCGCAAACAGGCGCCACCCCGGCGGCAGGTTCAGCACGCCGGCCACTGTCTGGAAATCGTGGTCCCATCCCACGATGGACATGGTCTCGGACCTGTCGGGCAGACGGGCATCGGCTTCTAAGCTAAGATGGCCGCGCCGCAACTCGACGCCCATCTTCTTCTCCGGCCCCTGCTCGGTAATCACCCGCTCCCGGCCGGCCACGGCAACGCGCCCCAACGCCACCGGCGCATTGACTGCCAACGACCACTGGCGGCTCAGCGTGCCGTTGACCGTATCGTGCAGCGTAAATCCGGCGCCATCGAAATCGAGCCACCACGTACGGGTCAGAGAGAGCTGGTCGGGCGCCGGGTCAGGATCCCCCCGACGAATCTCCTTCAGGGTCATGGCGCTGCCGGCCTTTATGGAATAGGCTGGATAGCTACGCCAAGCCGCCGGCATCTCCGTCTGGCTCGGCTCCAGCGGCGGCACATCGAGCACCTCCACCATACGCTGGGCATGCCTCGGTTGAAACGACCATATCTCGTCCCCGAAAGGGCACTTCCCGGCACTGATTTTGTGCTGGGGACCAGCCATGCGAGCGATGACGGCAATCTCCCATCTCCCGGCTCTCGCCTGCACGGTCAAGCTCCCCTTGGCATCCAACCGGACCGGCAGGGGGCTCTTCACCGCCATGGGCGTGCTATTCCCCATCAAAACGTCTTTCAACACAACTTCGCGTGGATTGCCTGAGACATCCAACCGCAACAGCGTGGTCACCTGCATGGGAATGGTGTCGTCCAGCAGACGGAAAATACGCACCCCGAGCCGATCCTCATCGCGACTCGTGCCCTGACCCTCTTGAAGCCACAGGCGCCCCTGGTCGTCAATGGCGACCGACCGAACCCTACGACCGCCGATGGTGAGATTGAGCAGGCCAAGCGCCGGCGGCACCTGGATCATCTCCGGGACCCGCCGCCATGTAAAGCGCCCCATGATACGATGCTCGCCAGGCAACAGTCGCACCATGGGCGCACCGCCACGATTGATCACCGCCGCGGATTGACCATCCACAGTAACGCTGTCAGGCCAAAGCGCCTGGCTGCCCGGCAAGGCAGCCCACCCTTCGGCAAAGGCCAGCCAACGCTGCTCGAAGGCACACCCATTGTTCTCAACCTCCAATTCAAGCCGCGAAGGCCACTGGCACCTCGTCGCAGCGCCGTTGTCATAGTCCGTAGGGCAAAGCGCCTCTTCATGGCCTTGGAGCACCCACGACTGCCAAGCATCGAGCCCGGAAGGAATCCCGCCCGGCCCTACAGCCGCAACAGCCAACGAGCAGACCGCCAAGAACAGATAGAAGCAAATGAAAACGTAACCTGCCAATCGATTCATCATGTTGAAGCCTTTGTCGTTGTTTCTGTCAATGCCGGCCCGATGTTGCTGGCGGCCCTGAAAAGAACGGATCTTTTAGATAAACACTGCACATCGATAGTGTTTTACCAGGGTAAGCCGTGAATTGGGTTCATTTTAACCGTAAACACCAAAACATCAAACCGATTTTTAGATCCGGAGCCCTTCACTCCCCACCCGCTGCCGCCTCTGATACCATATGACCGCCTCCTTTAATGAGGCCTCGAAAGGCGTCGGGTCGTATCCCATACCAAAGGCCGTTAGGCTCTCCAGCGAACAATCGGGCGATCGAACAAACGGTAAATCCACGTCGGCAATACGCACCGGACGAATCATGGTCGGCTCAATCTCCAAGGCCTCAGCCACCATCAGCCCCATATCAAAACGGGACATCCTCGTTCGCCCCCCCAGATGAAGCAGACCTCGCACACGCCCCAACATCGCCAAAAGCCCCCGGGCAGCACTCAAAACGTCTACTGGGGTCCGATACTCATCCACAAAAAGGGTCAGGGGACGATTATGAACCACGGCGTCAATCACCTGAGTGGTGAAAGTTGCCTCCGTTTGGGGCCCCCACCCGAAAAGCAGGGGCAACCGGCAAACCAGGGCCTGTGGACAGTACCGTAGCGCCAACAATTCCGCCGCGGCCTTCTGCCGGCCATATTCACATACCGGATGGGGCACGGCAGGCTCACTGTAAGGGGCGTTCCGGCCGCTGAACACCAGATCGGTGGAAGTAAAGACCAAATCGCAATCAAAATCGGCGCACATTTGGGCCATATGGCTGGTAACATCTATGTTGATCCTCGCCGTTTCATCGGGCCGCACCTGGCACTCGTCCACCCGGGATGCCGCAGCAGCATGAACAACCGCCCGGGGCCGCACTTGCCGGAAGACGGCACTCAACGCATCCAGATCCGTCAGCTCGACCTGCACGAGATGAAGCCCCTCCACCTTTGGCTTTCGGTGACGGTAGAAAGCAAAAATTTCCCACTGGTCGTGGGCGACTTCGCACAAAGCATTACCTAACATCCCACCCGCCCCGGTGATGAGCAGACGTGGGATAACTTGTGAATCTCTCAGAGCACAAGGCATGGCAAAACTTTCAATCATCTAATTAGAAAATGAAAGGGCCAAAGGCAGTATGGAGGTGATGTGTACAGGCAGGAGAGCTACCCCATGCCTTTAGCGGAAATTTTTACTGCTGCTTAGAGGCAGTGGAGGAATAGTGGTCCGCACTGTCTGAGCGCAGCGAGTTTGCGGACCGCCCGGAGCGCCTCTTAGCAGCAGTTAAAATTTCCAGCGCCGCATGGGGTAGCTCTCCTGCCTGTACACATCACCGGTGCACATCCTATGTTGCCATCATTGATAGCCAATGCCAGAACATACTCTCTGATCGACCGATCTCTCAATATCCATCCTTTTATGGTATAGAGAGGCCGTGATCGATAACCACCAACTCTCATCCACAACAGATTGAAACCAACAATGAGATCCGCCACCATTGCCTATTTCATCACCGACCACGGCTTCGGCCATGCCAGCAGATCCGCTGCCGTCATGGCAGCCCTGGAACGCATGGTGCCCGAGGTTAGATTCGAACTCTTCACCACCAGTCCCAGGTGGCTCTATGAAGATTCACTCGCCAACATCTTCGGCTACCATTCGGTGCAGACCGATGTGGGCCTGGTCCAACTCTCCCCCCTGGACGAAGACCTGGAGGCAACCTGCCGGGCACTACAGAAGTGGCTCCCGTTTGAAGAGGCACTTATCCAGCAGCTGGCTGATCAGGTAAATCGGCTCGGATGCCGTCTCGTTATGTGCGACATCTCGGCCCTGGGCATCGCCGTGGCCCGCAAAGCCGGAGTACCATCCGTGCTGGTCGAAAACTTCACCTGGGATTGGATCTATGCCGCCTATGGGGAGATGTTCCCCGAACTGGTTGGATTTTCAAACGATTTGAACGAGCAATACGACCAAGCCGACATGCACATCCAAACCGAACCGCTCTGCAACGACGTCGAAGGCGCCATCCGCTTGGCGCCCATCAGCAGAAGCCCACGAACCCCTCCGTCCATAACCCGGGATCAGCTGAGTATCCCCAGCCATGCCAAGATGGTCCTGGTCTCCATGGGTGGGGTGCCGGACCGCTTCCGCTTCCTCGAACAACTACCGGAGGCCATCGCCCCCTTTATCGTCATCCCCGGCTGCGACCGCCCTGCGATCTCACACCGAAAGGTCATCCAATTGCCGGCCCACTCCCGCTTCTACCATCCCGATCTTTTGGCGGCTGCGGACCTGCTCATCGGCAAGGCCGGCTACAGTACTGTGGCCGAAGCCTACCATGCGGGCGTGCCTTTCGGCTACGTCGCCCGGTCGCAATCCCCCGAATCGCACGCACTCGAACAGTTCATCGAAACGCACATGGTATCCCGGCCAATCAGTGCCGAAACCTATTCGGACGGACGATGGCTTCAGAAGCTGCCTGAACTGCTTGATCTTCGCAAAAAGATCAATGGTGAAGAAAACGGTGCCGATAAGGCAGCCCGCCTCATCGCCGATCAGTACTTATGAACCCAACTCAACTTTCGGGCTTCGCTTACGCCAAAGACGGAGGTGGTTCCAGCGGGTGGTCTGAACCCCGAAAGTTGATAGCCTGAAAAATAAATCAGAGCTCACGCACCACGCGATTGGTGAGGGTGCCGACCTTTTCAATCCAGCACGAGACCTCATCCCCCTCCTTGAGCACAATGGGTGGGTCACGGAAAATGCCCACACCGGCCGGAGTGCCGGTAGCAATCACATCCCCAGGCATCAGGGTGATGTCTTCGCTGATGTCGGCAATAACGGAGGGCAAATCGAAGATCAGATCCCGCGTATGACCATCCTGCATAATCTGACCGTTGACTCTGGCCGTAAGCCTCAAGTTATGCGGATCGCCGATTTCATCTAAGGTCACCAGGGCCGGCCCCATGGGGGCGAAGGTGTCGAAAGATTTGCCTCGAAACCACTGGGAATCGGAAAACTGCGCCTCCCGTCCGGACACATCATTCATAACCATCACACCGGCGATATATGCCATCGCCTGAGAACGGTCGATGCGCTTGCCCCGCTTGCCGATCACCACGGCCAACTCCACCTCCCAGTCGATCTGGCCGGAGCTTTGGGGCAGCAGGATCGAATCGAACGGACCGTTGAGCGTGTTGGGCGTTTTACAAAAAATCAGCGGCCGGGTCGGCGCATCGAAGCCACCCTCTTTGGCGTGTTCCTCATAGTTCTTTCCCAGACAAATGATCTTAGAGGGGCTTGCGACAGGAGGCCCCCAGCGCTCCTCCGAATGTCGCGCATGGGCAGCAAGATCAACTCCGGCCAGGCGTTCGATCCACCCTTGACGAAAAAAATCCTCATTGATATCGGGAACTTCTGTGAAAAGGCCCCGCAGATCAACCACATCCTCTCCAATCAACACCCCTGGCCGCTCTTCTCCCGGCCTTCCCATCCGTATGAGTCTCATCACCACCTCGCATAGAGCAACATGTGCGTATAAGTCGAATCGATCCGGCAGCCCATTGCCTCTGTTTCTCTCACTCTATGTGCCACGGATCGCCCTCTCTGTAAAGCCGATGGCCGGAAAAGAGTCTCCCCCGAAGGCATATGAGCCAAATCATTAAATATTTCTATAAAATGATAGGGTTATATTTGGAATCATCATATCAGATATCCTTTTGACAGAAGCTGGCTTATCAAATTTTTACTTGAATTTTAGCTTGCGCTGTGGAAAATCTGTAAGGATTCCGTGTCCATCTTAGGAGGCCCTGAGACCATGCATAAACCTTTTCCCAAGCCATCATCCACAGCGGCCGATGATCGTAATGGGCCTCAGATCGAACAGAAATTAAAAAAACTCAGTGAATTGTTCAGCCTTCTGGGATCCGATCACGAGCAGAACATCCATATCATCGTTCAGCAGGCGTGCCAGTTAATAGAGAGCAGCTGCTCCCTCTACAATCGCATCGACGACCAGCAGGCTTCCCTGGCATGCTGGTCCGGATACAACCTGCCCCCGGGATTTCCACCCAAAGATACGGCCGAGGGACATATCTGCTACGAAGTTACCCTGAGAGCAGGCAACCAACCCGTCGCACTTGAGGATCTGACCCAGACCCCCTACTTTGAAAGCGACCCGTATATCCGGCAGTTTGGCCTGAAAAGCTATCTCGGCTATCCGGTACGCTGTAAAGACAGCATCATCGGCGGTTTGTGCATTGTCGACACAAAAATCCGCAAATTCAATGATGTCGACATCTATATCATTGGCACTTTGGCCAAATTCCTCTCCCTCGAAGAGGAGCGCAAGCAGGCCGAAGCAGCCCTGCGCCACAGCGAAGGCAAACACCGCAAGCTCTATAAGATGATGCGCCTCATGGCCGACAATGTTCCAGACCTGATATGGGCCAAAGACTTGGACGACCGCTACACGTTCGCCAACCAGGCGTTATGCGATAAGTTGCTCAAATGCCGTCATCCGGACGAGGCCATCGGCAATACCGAAACCTATTTCGCCCAAAAGGAGCGGGAACTCGGCCATCAACACACGTTCCGCCAAGGCGCCATCGACTCGGACGAGATCACCAAGCTGCGAAAATCGGCCGGCCGATTCCTCGAAGAGGGATTGATCCGCAACCACTACCTGATCCTAGATGTGCACAAGGCGCCGTTCTGGGACGACAGCGGCCAGTTGATCGGCACCGTGGGATGCGCCCGTGATGTCACCCGGGAGAAACAGACTGCCAAGGCGCTCCAGGAGAGCGAACAGCGCTATAAGGAGCTCTACAACAACGCCCCGGTCATGCTCTATTCGCTGGACAGCGAAGACCAGGTCACCAGTGCGAGCAACCTGTGGCTGGAGACCATGGGCTATACGCGGAAAGAGGTTATCGGGCGCTCCGCCTTCGATTTTTTTACGCCCCAGAGCCGCCGTGACGCCATCGAAAACTCATTCCCCACATTCTACAAGTCCGGACAGATCAAAAACCGACCCTATCAATTCATCACCAAAGAGGGCCACATCAAGGATGTGATACTCAGCGCCATCGCCCAGCGGGATGAGCACGGCAATTATGCCGGGGCACTCGCCTTCGTCGTGGATGTCACCCTCAACAGGGAAGCAGAAAAGGATCAGCGACGGCTGGCCACACGGCTCCAGCAAGCCCAGAAGATGGACGCCATCGCGACACTGGCCGGTGGAATAGCCCATCAATTCAATAACGCCCTGGCCGTCATCCTCGGCAACCTTGAACTGATCCAGATGGACGGCCTGGCCGACACCAAAATCTTGCGGTTCGTAGAACCGATCAACCAGGCCGGCCAAAAGATGGTCCAACTGACCAGCCAACTGCTCGCCTACGCCCGGGGAGGCAAATTCCAGACCCAAATCATGGCCTCCCACCGCTTCGTGCATGAGACCCTGAGCCTGGTCAACCATAGCCTTTCACCTTATGTGGAGCTCGAAACCGATCTGGACGAATCGACCGACCCCATAGAAGTTGACAGCACCCAGATGCAGATGCTGCTGGCCGCCATCCTCTCCAATGCCTCCGAGGCGATCGAAGAAAAGGGCAGTGTGCGTGTCCAACTGTGCAACACCGAGGTTACGCCAGACGACTGCATCAGATATCAAGGCCTCAAGGCCGGCCGGCATGTGCTGCTCAGCGTCAGCGACAGCGGGAAGGGGATGGATCAGGAGACGCGCGAACGTATCTTCGAACCCTTCTACACCACCAAATTCCAGGGCCGAGGACTGGGCATGGCCGCTGTGTACGGTATTGTCAAAAAGCACGGCGGATATGTTTATGTGGACTCGGAATTAGGCCAAGGCACCACGGTCTCCATCTACCTGCCGTGCGCCCAATCCTCATACCCGGCACCGGATGCTGCCGTCAAAGCCCTGCATCAAAGCCAAGGCAGAGGAACGGCCCTCATCATCGAAGACGAACAGCTCGTCATGGAGGTGAACCGGGCCATCGTCGAAAAACTGGGATACGGCGTTCTGGAAGCCAAATCAGGGAAAGAGGCATTGCGCATCGCCGAACAGTACGAAGGCACCATCGACTTCGCCCTGTTGGACGTCATCCTGCCGGACATGAGCGGCAACCAAATCTATCCGAAGATAAAAGAGATACGCCCCGAACTGAAAGTGATCGTCTGCAGCGGTTTCACCCTCGACGGCCCGGCCCGCGAAATCCTAAACGCCGGCGCAGAGAGCTTTCTTCCCAAACCCTTCTCCGTCGCCGCCCTCTCCCAGGCACTCGAGGACATCCTCGCCAAGAAAGAGGATTAGGGTCTCTTCTTTTTTTAGAACGCTGACTTCTTCAGAGGGGTGCCCGCTCCCTCTACTTATGCGCATAAAAGGCAAACAGCCCTCTTTTATATAGGGCACCGGATAGGAGCAGGTGGCGAAAGAACGAAAAACGAAATGGCAGGCCAGGAGGGACTCGAACCCCCAACACCCGGATTTGGAGTCCGGTGCTCTACCATTAGAGCTACTGGCCTGTAGGTTGCAAAGGCCACCTCATAACAGCAGCCAGAGAATTTATCAAGGCTATGTTCGAACTAAAGAAAAAACAGCAGTAATCCCAATATCCCCCTCAATAGTGTCCGTTGCATCTCACCCTCCTTTCGGGTCTTCTTCATCCAGCATAAGCTCCATGACCTGCCGCTCCAGGCCGCCTGGCAATATGCCGTTAATAACGGCTTCCACGACGATCACACCGGATTCGTTCGTAAAAACTGCCTCGGCTTTGGCACGACCACTTTCGTCGATATCGCTAATCGTGAAATCACACCTGACGGTGTCACCGAAGTACACTGGTTTCTTGAACCTGAAATCCATCCCAGAGGCCAACCAGCCGATCTGCCCCCCGATTTCGGTAATCATACCTGCAACCAGAAGACCGTGACAGATACAAGCATCCAAATTTTTGGCCTTCGCAAAACGCTCATCAAAATGAACCGGATTGTAGTCACGTGAAATCTCTGCAAAGCGGATCACTTCCTCCTCGCTGAAAGTGCGTTTGGCTGAAAAAGCGTCACCCACTTTCAACCCTTCAATAGCTTTTCTTCGAATACAGGACATCATTGGCACCATCTTTTTTGTAAACCATCTCTTGATGCGCTCGTAAAAAGTAACTCATACGTCATGCCGGACTTGATCCGGCATCCAGAAGCCATTGAAAAGACTGGATTCTGGCCTTCGCCGGAATGACGGGAAAAGCACTTTTGGGACTTTTTACGAGCTCATCATCTCTTTACTGACAAAACTTCTCAATAACAGATAATCGCTATTAGAACCTATCTCAAAAAAGGGATTTGGTTCAAGATCCCGGTACCAATATCCTTTTCTTAACTATAGGGGAGGACTGATACAGGCAATGCAACTGTACACAGGCTCAAACAGTTGCATACGAAGTTCATTTGGCAACAGCATCAGATTTTTCTACTTGGTCAAGCAGAGTTAGTCTATTTAGTCAACAAGGCCCCGTACCGCCCACCGGCGTATGGAACTCAAACCACCGTCAACTCCTGATATCACATCAACGCCCCTCCAAATACCGCTTAAGATACCGCGCCGTATGCGACCGCGCCGTCTTTCCCAGCATCTCTCGCGGCGACCCCACCGCCACGACCTTACCCCCGGCCGCCCCGCCCTCAGGCCCCAGATCCACCAGGTAGTCGGCCGCCTTGATCATCTCCATGTTGTGCTCGATGGTCACCACCGTGTGGCCTTGATCGACCAGCCCCTGAAGCACATCGATCAGCAGATGCACATCTGCCAAGTGGAGACCGGTGGTAGGCTCATCCAGAATGTAGAGTGTAGGGCCGTTGGAGCGCTGGGCCATCTCCCTGGCCAGCTTGATGCGCTGAGCCTCGCCGCCGGACAGGGTTGGGCTCGGCTGGCCGAGCTGCAGATACCCCAGCCCGATGTCGCACACGAACTGTACCGCCTGGCGAATGCGCGGAATGGCCGAGAAGAACTGCAACGCCTCGGCAAAGGTCATGCGCAGGACATCGGCCATGGTTTGTCCCTTGTAGCGCACCGCCAGGGTCTCGGAATTGTAGCGTGCCCCACGGCACACCTCGCACGGCACATAGACATCGGGTAGAAAAGCCATCTCCACCTTTGGGCGCCCCTGGCCTTTGCAGGCCGGGCAGCGGCCGGCCTCTACATTGAACGAGAAGCGGGAGGCCGAATATCCCCTGGTACGCGCTTCGGGCACCTGCGCAAACAGATTACGAATGTCGGTCAGAAACCCCACATAGGAGGCCGGCACCGAGCGGGGCGTGCGACCAATAGGTGTATGATCCACCTCAAGCACCCGGGTCAACGCTTTCCAACCGCTGATATCTTTACAGGTGTCATCCAATCTCTTTTTTCTTCTCAACCGCTGGTACAGCCCTTTGTACAGGGTGGTTTTAATCAGACTGGACTTGCCCGAACCGCTCACACCCGTAATGCAGATCAGGCGGTTGAGGGGCAGACGCACATCGATACGCTTCAGGTTGTTGGCCGATGCGCCAACGATCTTCATGGCCGGACCTCGACGGCAGGGGCGCATCCGGCTAGTGAGCTCGGATGAGCCCGCCCCCATCACCGCACCGGTGATGGAGGTGGGCACCCGCCGCAGATCGTCCAGGCTGCCCATGGCCACCACCTCACCTCCGTTGGCACCGGCCCCGGGGCCCAAATCGATCACCGTGTCGGCCGCCCGGATGGTCTCCTCGTCGTGCTCTACGACGATGATGGTGTTGCCGCGATCGCGCAGCTCGCCCAGCGCATCCACCAGAATGTGGTTGTCCCTGGCGTGCAGACCGATGGTGGGTTCGTCCAAAATGTAGGTTACCCCGGTCAGATTGGAGCCGAGTTGGGCGGCCAGGCGCACGCGTTGGGCCTCGCCCCCCGACAGGGTGTTGCCCGAACGCGACAGGGCCAGATAGCCGAGCCCCAGCCGGTTCATCAATGCCAACCGGGTCTTGAGTTCAGTCACGATAGGATCGGCCAGGGGCCGCTGGTGATCGGGAAAGGCCAACCGCTCCAGCGCAGGCAGCAAATCAGCCGCAGGCTGCTTGACCAGGTCCCATATGGTTTGCCCCTGGACCCGAACCGACAGGGCCTCGGGCCGCAATCGACTGCCGTGGCATTCAGCACAAATTGTTGCGCGCTCCCCCTCCTCATGCTCATCCACACCGACCACCCCCAGCCCATCGCAGCTGCGGCATGCGCCCTGGGGAGAATTGAACGAGAAGAGCCGCGGATCGCCCTGTACCGCCCCGACACCGCACGACGGGCAGCGGCCGTGGACGCTGAACATCTCCTCGCTCCCGCTTTTGGGGTCGTAGACGATCAAGCTGCCGTTCCCCTCCTTCAAGGCATCGGTTACGATATGCGCCAGACGCTGTGCGGCGCCGCGCCCCTTGGGCGTCTGCCCCACCACCAGATCGATGTAATGGTCATGGTAGCGGGTCAGGGCCATGCCCGCCTTGAGATCGACCACCTCTCCGTCGATGCGCGCCTGCCGGTATCCCATCTTGATCGCCCGGGCCAAAAGATCCTTATGAAATCCCTTGCGCCCAGAGATTTGGGGGGCCAGGAGCAGCACCTGTCGCCGGCCGTAACGGGCCGCAATCTGACCCTTCAGGTCGCCGGCGCTCTGCCGCGACAACGCTCGGTGGCATCCCGGGCAATAGGAGGTGCCCAGTTTGGAGAAGAGCAGCCTCAGGAAGTGGTAGATTTCGGTCAAGGTCGCCACGGTGGATCGGCGGCTGCTGTGGCTGATACGCTGCTCGATGGCCACGGTGGGCGACAGGCCGGTGACCAGGTCCACCTCGGGCCGTTCGAGAATCTTCATGTACTGACGCACATAGGGCGCCAAACTCTCCAGGTAACGGCGCTGCCCCTCGGCAAAGAGGATGTCGAAGGCCAGGGTCGACTTACCCGACCCGCTCACGCCGGTGAAGACCACCAACTGGTTGTGGGGCACGGCCAGGTCCACATTTTTCAAATTGTGCTCCCGGGCCCCGCGGACATGGATGGCTTGACCATTGCCTGAAGGAGTCGGCGTTTTGACACGCGTTACAATCTTTTCTACACCGCCCTTCAAATAGGGTTGCAGGAATCGTCCCGTGTGTGATTCCGATTCAGCGGCGATCTTCTCCGGCGGACCGGCCACCACCACCCGCCCACCATTATCACCCCCTTCAGGCCCCAAATCGATCACCCAATCGGCCGATTTGATCACGTCCAGGTGGTGTTCGATGATCAGGATGCTGTTGCCCTCGTCCACCAGGCGCTGCAACACGCGAAGCAAAGTGGCGACATCCTCCAGATGCAGGCCGGTGGTGGGTTCGTCGAAGATCAGCAGTCGGTCCGGGCGGCCGGCGCCCAGGTAGCGCGACAACTTGAGCCGCTGGGCTTCACCGCCGGAAAAGGTGGAGATCGGCTGCCCCAGGCGCAGGTATCCCAAGCCCACATCCACCAGTGGCTGGAGGGCGGCAATGATTTTAGGCTGATCCTCGAAGAAGAGCAGGGCTTGATCCACCGTCAATTGAAGAATCTGGTGGATGTTGTGCTTCCGGTAGGTCACCTCCAGCACCTCGGGTTTGAAACGCTGCCCCCTGCAATCAGGGCAGGAGACGAGCACATCGGAGAGAAACTGCATCTCGATCTTCTCGAAGCCCTCCCCCTTGCAGGTGTCGCAGCGCCCCACCGCGACATTAAAAGAGAAGTGTCCCGGACCAAAGCCCCTCTTGCCGGCACTCTCCGTGGCCGCCAACAGTTTGCGGATCGGATCCATCGCCTTGGTGTAGGTGAGCACATTGGCCCGTGGGGTGCGACCGATGGGCCGCTGGTCCACCAGTTCGACCCGTTGAATCCGGTCGCCGCCATCGATGCGGCGGAACTTGCCCGGCCGGCCCTGTCCCTCGCCAAGCTGCCGCTTGAGCCCCTTGTAGAGAATCTCTTCGGCCAACGTGGATTTACCCGAACCGCTCACGCCGGTCAGACAGACCAGCACCCCCAGAGGCAGACGCACATCGATCTGTTGCAAGTTGTGCTCGGCGGCGCCCCGGATGGTTAACCAATGGCCGCGCTTAGGAGATCTGCGCTGCTGCGGCAGTTCAATCGCGCGCTTGCCGGAGAGATACTGGCCGGTCAACGATCCGTCGGCCTCGGCCAGCGGTCCGAAGAACATTACCTGGCCACCCTGCTCACCGGCTCGCGGTCCCAGATCGAGAAGAAAATCGGCCGAACGGATGATGGCCGGATCGTGCTCGACCACCACGATGGTGTTGGGCAGATCACGCAGCCGCTGCAAAATCCGGGTCAGGCGCTCGTTGTCCCTGGGGTGCAGGCCGATGCTCGGTTCATCCAAAACATAGAGCGTGTTGACCAGCGATGCGCCCAGGGCCGAGGCCAGGGCCACCCGTTGCACCTCGCCGCCCGACAGAGTGCGCGACTGTCTATCCAGGGTAAGATAGCCCAACCCAACATCCTTCAGGTAACGCAAACGCCCCAGAATCTCTTCGAGCACCAGCCCGGTGGCCTCGTCCCAACTGCTGCCGGGCAGCACCTCGAAATAGGCCAGGGCCTGATCCACATTGAATGCGTACAACTCTGCAACGGTGCGACCCGCCACATGGTAGAGCAGCGTCTCGGGCTTGAAACGCGTACCGTCGCACTCCGTACAGATATCGTAGCTGCGGTAGCGAGACAGAAAAACCCGCACGTGCATCTTATAGCTTCGGCTCTCCAGCCATTGGAAAAACCCTCGAATGCCGTAATAGCTTTCGGTCCCCTCGATGATGGCTTTGCGTTGTCCCTCCGGGAGTCGACTGAACGGCTTGTCCATGGGGATACCGGCCTTGCGGCAGAACTTGTTCAGGTCCCTGTATTCGAATCGGGCCTCCTCAACTCCGCCAAACGGTTTGATGGCCCCCTGATCCAGGGAGAGTTCGCCATCGGGAATGATCAGGTCCAGATCCATATCGATAACCCGACCGAAGCCGCGGCAGGTCTCGCAGGCCCCCAGCGGACTGTTAAACGAGAAGAGGTTGGGCAGCGGCGGCGTATAGTCGATGTCACAAGCGGCGCAATGCAGCCGATTGGAAAAGGAGTGGCGCCCACCCCCATCTATCCAGACATCGACACGGCCGCCGCCAAAACGAAAAGCCGTCTCCAGCGAGTCGACCAAGCGCTGTTGCTGGCCGCTCCCCGCCTCAGTGCGGTCGGCCACCACAGACAGGGTCTTCTCACAAGCCTTGCCAGACAGTTCGTTCAACTCCTGAACACTCTCACCGCTCCATATGCGGTCATACCCCATCCGCATCAACTCCTTGCGACCGGCAATGACATCTTCCCCGCAATGAAAAGGAAAGGTGATCACCAGGCGCCGCCCATCAGCCTCCCTATTCAAACGACGGGCGATCTGCTCGGGCGCATCGGGCCGGACCGGCTGCCCGCAACTCCGGCAGCGCAAGACCCCTTGACGGGCGAAAAGCAACTTCACGTAGTCGGTCAGCTCGGTCATGGTACCCACCGACGAGCGCGAGGTACGCACCGGGTCCTTGCGGTCGATGGCAATGGCCGGCGGAACCCCGAGGATCTGATCCACCTGCGGCCGGTCCATACGGTCCATAAATTGACGTGCATAGGGAGAGAACGTCTCTACATAGCGACGCTGGCCCTCGGCATAGAGCGTGTCGAAAGCCAGGGAAGATTTGCCCGAACCGCTCACACCTGTGACCACGGTGAGCCGGTTGAGGGGGATGTCCAGATCGAACCCTTTGAGATTGTTCTGGCGGACGCCGCGCAGTTGAATCGATGGTGCCATTTATCCGTCCTTTGCAATTTCTGAAAATACAGGAGCGCTTCAGCTTATCCGACGAACCACCAATATAAGGCAGAATACTGAATTGGCACTGCCGGCCATTTCACTTTAAGTCAACCGGCATTCAACCGAATCACCGGATCATTGCTGTTATCGAGCAATTTGACTTCCGTGCAGGGTTATCGTATTTTGGCGCGCTTTAGACAGTGACATCCGAACCGGTATGAGTATCCAATAAACACTCCTGCTGCGAACAAGTTTGAAATGGGGCAGTTGATAAACTTCTTGAGGGAATACTTCTGCGGGATGAATGGTTTGACCGAGATCCGACCGGAGTTGAATACGGCCAACCTGCGCCGGGTCATCACTCTTCTGATCGCCGTATCATGCTTGGCAACGGCTGTTCCTTCCACCGTCTGTGCCGATGACGATGGGTGGTTTTCCGCCGGGGTTCGCGGGGGCGTCGGCAAATCCCGCAAAAGCGAACCGTTTTCCAAATATGAAGCCTATCTCGCCTATGGTTTTTCGCCATTTTGGGAATCGAAAACCAAATGGGCGCTCGGGCCTTCTATAGGCGCCAGTGCAGGAAAACTGGTTTGTGAGATGGATGCCTTCGCCGGATCGGCGGGAGGGGGCCTCTATCTGGTCTCTCCGAGCAAGCAGCTGTCGATTACCCTGACGCTCTACGCCACCTATATCGACCGATGGTTGTTTCCCAATGTGCATCTCGGCGGACCGCTCCAGTTTACATCGAATCTGGGGTTCCACTACTCTTTTTCCAGATCCGTCATCATCGGATACAACTATGAACACATTTCCAACGCAGGTTTCTACGATTATAACCCCGGTATCAATAACCACCTGATTGAGCTACAGTACCGTTTCTGAAACCCGATGTGGCCCGATTGTGGTCCGTATGAGGCAGCCCGTGTCTCACCGCAGCCCGGCATCGGAGGCGGCATCCAATAGTGCTCGCCAAGCCTCCTTTTCAACGCTGTCGGCATAACGCAGCCCCAACGTCGCCAGATACTCCCTGAAATTGTCGCCGGAGACCCCGTAGTAGCCCACCAGCGTATCCACCAGGCCATCGGAGAGGTCGTGAAGCAAAAACAGATTGAGAAACGGGATGGCGCCGTCGCTGTCGACCCAGGCGGTGAAGACGTGGCTGACAAATTCCGCCTGGCTCGCCTCCGAGCTGCCGAGCACTGTCGAGGCCGGATAGCCAACCTCCTGCAGCACAAGAGGCTTTCCGGCCGCAAACTGAATCAACGCCGGAAAATCCGAAAGCGGCCGTTTGGAAGGCCTCACCGTGAAATCAGGTTGCAACGGGTAGTAGGTGGCAATCACCACATCACTGCAACGGTTAAGATCATACCACGTCATGGCGTCGACGCCGAGCAAAGCGTCCGAGGTAATCGTAACCCCAACCGCCACTCCCGGGAAATGGGTGTGAAGGTAGTCGACCGCATCCGCATAAAAGCTCGTGTAAGCCGATAGCTCCGAGGCATGGATTCCGGTAAAATAGCCATCCACCTCATTACCAATGGAGATGAAGGCAACCCGCCCCTGCATCAAAGGAATCAGCTGATCCAGAAGGGCATGCATGCGGCTGATCATGGTCGCTGAGTTCCACGCTTGATTGACCAGATCGGACGGCACCGCCCGGGCCACCGTATTGATCACCTGAAGCCCTACCAGCACGGTGAGATTTTCATCCTCGGCATGCGCCATCGTGTCGCTGAAATTTTGCAGCTCATAGTCCCCGGCACTCGGCTCCAACTCGCTCCAGGTGTAGGAACTGAACTGACCGTTTACGCCGGCCAACTGAGCCAGAACGAACGCATCCAAATAGCGCTCCAGTATCTCATTTGAATCAGTCGTGGCAGGTTCGGTCTGGACGCTTGCAGAGATCGAAAAAATCCCAGACGGATCCGTGGACGGCTCTCCAGGTAGCTCTTCGTCATTCCCAGCGCCGCCGCACCCCATCAAAAACACAGCGAGTCCAATCGCCAAAATTAACCGCGCCCCAATGCATCGAATATTCCAGATCATGCCTGCGCCCTTTCTCCGACTCATGCCTTACCCTTCAAACACCGCCTTGCGGTCGTTCGTTGAACACCAATTGCTCGAAAATCATTTTCTTTCAAGATACCTCATAAAGGTTTAGTTGTTTGCGGAACTCAGGTCGTCAATGCCCCCCCATCCACATAAATGGTATGTCCAGTCATATAGCTCGCCTCATCCGAAGCCAGAAAAAGCACGGCCGGGACGATCTCCTCCGGTTCGCCGATACGCCCCATGGGCAGCAGAGAGGTGACATGCTTCTCGATATCCGGGTTGGACCAGATCGGCTTGCTGAAATCGGTCCGCGTCAACCCCGGCCCCACCGCATTGACCTGGATACCAAACGCCGCCCACTCCCGCGCCATGCAGCGGGTGAGCATCTTCAAAGCGGCTTTACTACACCCGTAGGCGGCCATCCCCAACTCGGCCTTTTCAGCGCCAACGGTCGTGATATTGATAATCCGGCCGCTCTTCTGCTCCATCATCTGACGCGCCACCGCCCGGCTCAAAAGCCACACCGCCTTTACGTTGGTATCGAACACCTTGTCCCAGCCATCCTCGCGCAGATCCATCAGGCTGCGCAAAAAGCTGCGGGCCGCGTTGTTCACCAGAATGTCGATGCGGCCATACTTCTTTATGGTCTCGGCAGCAAGCTGTTCGAGCTGGCTGCCGTCGGTCAAATCCGTCACCATGGGCAATGCGTCGCCCCCGGCCGCCCGAATCTCCTCGGCCACGGCATTGACCTGCTCTGCCGTTCGACTGGCGACGACCACCGATGTACCCGCTTTGGCCAAACCCAGTGCAATCGCCCGGCCGATTCCTCTTCCGCCGCCGGTTACAATGGCGACTTTGCCCGCAAAATTGAAGGTGGTACTCATGCTGGTCTCCTTTCTTTTATGTGTGGGTGAATCGATTCAACCCCTCCTGGGTAATTTCAGCACGTTGGAAATATCACGCTATCGTCTTTACCCGAACAGATAGAGACACGCCACGATAGCACCGACGACGCCGGCCACATCGGCCGTCAGGGCCGCCGCCAGGGTGTGGCGGATGCGCCTGATCTGGACGGCGCCGTAGTAGACGGCCAGCACATAGAACGTGGTCTCGGTGGACCCCTGCAAGGTGCTGACCAGGTATCCGGCATAGCTGTCCGGCCCGATGCTCGGATCGTTAATAATGGCCGCCATGATGCCGTATGCGCCCGATCCGGAAAGGGGCCGCATCAGGGCCATGGGCAGCGCCTCGGCCGGCAATCCCAACGGCGCGGTGACGGCGCCCAGCACCCCCACCAAAACATCCATAGCGCCTGAAGCCCGCAACATCCCCACCGCCACCAGTATGGCCACCAGATAGGGAATAATGCGCAAGGCCACCTGAAACCCCTCCTTGGCCCCCTCGACCAACACTTCATAAACACGTACCCGGCGGATAGCGCCAAAGGCCAGGAAAAATAGCATCAGGCCGGGCACGATCCACGGGGAGACGGCTTGGCCAAAGAGGATAGCCAGAGGCACCATCGCACCCAAAGCCGCCAGGGCGGCAATGCTGACCCAAAGCGGGTAGGCCTCCCTCTGATCATCGACCGGATCATCGGCCAACGCCTTGCTCTCATACGATCTCTCTTCCGCTTGATTTTCCACCGCCTGTAACGGTGCCAGGCGACGATAGAGCTTGGCGGCAATGATGGCGACGGTCGTGGAACAGATGGTGGCAAAAAGGGTGGTCGGCAAAATCCCGGCCGGGTCCGTCGAACCGGCGGCCGCCCGGATGGCGATCACCCCCGTGGGCAACAGCGTGATGGAGGAGGTGTTGATGGCCAGAAAGAGCGCCATGGCATCGGTGGACGTACCTTTGCGCGGATTGAGCTTGTCCAGCTCCTGCATGGCCCGGATGCCGAACGGCGTGGCCGCATTGCCCAAGCCGAGGGCGTTGGCCGACAGGTTAAGGATCATCGCCCCCATGGCCGGATGATCGGCAGGCACATCAGGGAACAGGCGCACCATCAACGGCCGGATCAGACGCGCCAGGATTTTGAGCATACCACCGGCCTCGGCCACCTTCATCAACCCCAAAAAGAGGGTCATGACGCCCACCAGGCCGATGGCCAGATCGACAGCCCCGGCCGCCGCCTCGATCATCGCCGTGGAGAGGGCCGACATGGGCGCTACCACCCCATCCACCGGCATCCATGTCAACTGGCGCCAGGCGGCAAACGCAAAGGCTACACCGACCATGGCAAGAAAAACAATATTCATAGCAGACCGTTTCAGAAGGTTAACCTGCATGCTGCAAATCGCCGGGCGAAACACTGGAGCTCAGCAGGCTGTTCGTGTCCTTCTCTTTTACCTCATCAGCGCCGATTCTTCAATTTTCATCTCCAGTCCACCCGGTTCGAAAACCGCAAGAAACACCATATTCTTCCTTCGAACCAGCTTGATGTGGCGCCAGTTCATCATCACGATGCACACCTTTTGCAAAATCGCCATCAGTAGGATATGGGTGAATAAAACTCAAACCCATCCGGAAACGATCGCGGGAGCGGCAACCACATGAACATCCTCGTCATCTTGGGACATCCCGACCCGGACAGTTTTAACCACGCCATCGCCCGGTCGGTATGCAAAACACTCGAGAACAGCAATCATGAAGTCATCTTCCACGATCTGTACCAGGAACGATTCGATCCGCTCCTACCGGCAGAAGAGATCGCCGAGACCGGGCCGGTGCCGGCAGTGATTCGCAACCACTGTGAAGAGCTCCAGTCCGCCGATGGCCTCGTCATCGTGCACCCCAATTGGTGGGGACAACCACCGGCCATCCTCAAAGGCTGGATCGACCGCGTCATCCGACCAGGTGTGGCTTATCGCTTTGAGGAAGAGGACAACGGAGAGGGCATTCCCATCGGCCTTTTAAAGGCCCGCCTGGCGCTCATCCTGAATACCTCCAACACGCCAACACCGCGCGAGCAGCAAGTCTTCGGAGATCCCCTCGAGACGTTGTGGAAAATGTGCATCTTCGATCTGTGCGGCGTCTCCCATGTACACCGCCGCATGTTCAATATCATCTGCACCAGCACCATGGCTCAGAGAGAGAAATGGCTCGCGGAGGCAGTCGCTTTGACTGAAGAGTTGTTTCCCGATTCGGGTGTTGGAGGATAAAAAGCGATCGATAAAATCAGCTTCATTTATTCACGTAACACTTTTCACTTTACACTTAAAGCTTCCGGCGAAGCCGGCGGAGACAAATCCCATGCAACTGTCACGTTCCGATTTCTCTTTCTTCTTCCCCCTGCGCGTCAGATACGCCGAAGTCGATTTGCAAGGGGTCGTATTCAACGCCCACTACCTGACCTATTTCGACACAGCCATTACTGAATTCCTGAGAAGCACAGGGTACAGTTACAAAGCGCTTTTCACCACACGCGACCTCGACTTCCATCTGGTCAAGGCCACGGTCGAGTATCTGCGTCCCGTGGGTTTCGACAAACAGATAGAAATCGGGGTGACCGTGGCGCGCATCGGCACATCGAGCGCCACGTTTGCGCTGGGCGTCTTCGAAAAGGATGAGGAGACGTGCCGCGCAATGGGTGAAATCGTTTGGGTCTGCGCGAAGAAGGGCGCCCATAAATCCCATCCGATACCGGACGACTTCAAGGCGATCTTCGAATAGCGGCGATCCGAGTATCAATCGAATCATGAAAGGAGGGACCATGAGCGAAAGGTATGATTTAGACAGAATCTTTGCCTTGATCATGAAGACGATGGCGGAGACCGGACAGGCCCCGCACTATATCGATGTGGCCAGAAAACTGAAAATCTCCATGGAAGAGGGCCGCAAATCAGTGCACGCGCTCTTTAAAGCAGGCGTCCCTGGCTGGCTGTACCCTGGAGGTGACCTGATCGTATCGTTTGCACCGTTCAATAACCTTCCCACGCAGTTCCGAATTTCGGTGGATGGGCAGCAGAAGTGGTTTGGCCAGTGAGCCTTCGAATCGCTGGCGGTCAGCTGGCTTTTCCCCGGGAAAACGGTTCAGATCGACACCCCCTGCCCGGATTGCGGCGAACCCATTCGCATCGAGATTCGTGACGGCGTGATAGAGCAACAGGAACCGGACGGCATTATCGGCCATGTATCGGTTCCTTTTGTGAAATGGTTAACCGACATCCCCTTTGCCTGAAGTACCATGCTCTTCTTCCGGTCGGAAGAACACCGGCAACGCTGGGCCCAATTCACCCCAGAGGTGGCAGAGGGCCATATCCCCCTTTCCGAACTGGTCAAGCTCTTTTCCGGGGACTATTTCAAACGACGCCTGGACCCGGACTATATGTCCCATATCCGTGAGTATGAAAGCGGATTCATCAACGACCTTCGCCAGATAAAAGAGGCGGGGAGGTTTTGGAACCTGCAGGCGAATGCGGATGAATAGAACGAATACTTCACAGCCAACATTTCGAACTCGTGTTCTCAGGCGGAGGGCTCCGTCCTGTGTTGGTTGAAGAATGCTTTTACGCCGGCCTCTCCCATGAAACGGCGTAAAACCTTATGATCGGTCTTCAACAGATCGACCCAGACCAGGCCGTCGATGACATTGGCAAAATCGCGATCGATGTTGAAGGCCAAAAACCGCCCGTTCAACTTCAGGTAGTGTTTGATCAAGGTGGGCACCCCCTTCCGGTCGCTCTCGATCTCCGACACGAGAAGGGAGATATCTTCGATGTCCACATGACGGGCACAGTCGAAGCGGCTGTTTCGTCCGATGCCGCCGTCGACCTTGGGTGCACAACGCGGTTTAACAAGCGATGTCAACTGGTCGTCCATCTTGTTGCGCTGCAGAAAGGCGACCATCAGGTTTTTCGAAATGGTGTGGTAGTCGTGGCTGATACTGACTGGACCGAAGAGATAACGATATTGACAGTTGCGGGCCACGAACTCTCCGATGCCTCGCCACAGGAGGGAGAGGCAGCCGAACTTGCGCTGATACTCGTTGCGAATGAACGAACGACCCAGCTCGAGCGCACAGCCCAGATGCCCCAAAAAGGACGGCTGGTAGTCGAAGAGCGAAGTCGTATAGAGCCCTTGAGGGCCTCTCTCCTCAAGGATCGAGCGCGTCTCACCCAGGCGATAGGCGCCCACGATCTCTTCTTTGTCGCAGTTCCACAAGAAGAGCTGCTGGTAATAGGCGTCAAATTCATCCGTATCCTGGCTCTGGCCGGTGCCTTCGCCCACATCCCGAAAACTGCGCTCGCGCAGCCGACCGATCTCGCGCATGATCCCAGGAGATTGATCGGCTGTCATCGTGTAGATGCGAAACGCCTTCTGGCTGACCAGGCAACTGGCCTCGGGCAATGCTTCAATCTCATTAGCCAAGTATACTTTGGGAACGGGGGCGACGATGGGGTGCTGTCTGGCACGAGGTTTCAGAAGTGGCAGACGCATCGGTGCCCGCCTGATTTTCTCATTTTTGCGGTGCCGGAGCAGATAGGTATTGAAACGGAGAAAGTCGGTTGCCGCGCGATCTGAATTTAGAGCCGTCAACCGCCTCCAATGGATCGGCTTTCCCAACGAGAGTTCGATGGTGGCCGAACGCTTCTTTATCATCTCACGCGGCAGCATCAGGGTGCGCAGCCGGGGATGGACCATTCCGGCCATATTGAAAAGGAGACTGTTCCGGCCGTGAACGAAAACAGGCAGCGCCTTGGCTTTGGCCATGGTGATCAACCGGGCAACATGCACATGCCAGGGGGGATCGACGATGCGTCCCGAGCGGACACTCCAGTGGGAAACCTCACCGGAAGGGAAGGTGAGTAGAGCGCCCCCCTGCTTCAGCCACTTGAGCGCCGTGCGAATCGTCTTTGCATTTCGTTTTGCCGCGCCTTTCGAATCAAAGGGATCGACGGCGATAATTTTGTCCTTAAGCTCCGGGATCTGTTCAAGCAGAAAATTTCCCAGGATGCGGACATCTGGCCGGGTGTTGAGGAGAATTTCCGACAATATGATCCCTTCGACGCCGCCAAAAGGGTGGTTGGCCACCATCACCAACGGTCCCGATTTGGGGATCTGCATCAACTCCTGCTCGGTCACCGCGTAGTTGATATTGAGCAGTTCAAGGCTCTTACGGCAGAAATCGACCGCTGAGAGCCTGCCGGGTATGGCGTGGTAGAGGCCGTTGATCTTGTGAATGGCAAATAGATGCTCCAGCGATAAACCCAAACCGCTTCGAACCCAGCCGGGGGCCGGCGCCTCGGCTATCGATCTCAAATCGATCAGCTTGCCACTACTTTCCGGTGCGCCTATCAATGCCAAATCCGTCTGTTGCATTTGCAAGAGTAATCCTCCAACTGTTCTTTCCGTAATCCATTGAACCCCATACCGCACTATCCGGCATAACGACCGTTTTACTATTCGGCCGATGTTAGTCTTTGGTGAGGGATTGGCTAGAAATCGGCAAGGCGAAGGCCTCAGCAATCAACTTCGAACCTTTGCCAACGAAGGATCTGGCGTCTCCGTGCCTTTTCAACGTCTGGGAGAGGGTTTGACTTGGATCAATTGCTTTATGTAACAGAGGTCTTAAGATGGGGTTCAAATCGCCGGCATCGGCGTGACAATGAGGGGAGGAGACGATGGACAAAATAGAACTGCTGAAACAGAAGCTGAACACGATCGAAGCGGATCTCGAAGAGGCCCGTCGGCGTCTTCCAGCCCACTCGGTCAAACCGGCGTTGATGGCAGCCGTGTTTGACCTGGAAGATGAACGCGAAGCCGTTCTTAGAGAGATCGACCACTATCAATCCAAGATCAAAGATCGTCACCCATGACCATCAAAGTGCAACAAGCCCATAACGGTGCCTCTCCGCCTGGACTGGTCAGCCGCCGCCCAACGGCTGGGAGCAGCGTCAACGGATCAATCCATGCAGGTTCCGCTCCTCGGGCAGCCCCACCCCATTGCGCCCCACGGTTGGTTGGACGAAGCGGGACAGGCGATCTTACGGTTTGTGGTCGTGTCCGGGATATACCTTTTTGAGACATTCCGGACAGAGGGAGTGGCTGAAGGTGGCGTCTGAATGCTCCCGAATGTAGGATTCGACTTGGTTCCAATACCCGGTGTCATCCCTTATTTTTTTACACAAGGAGCAGATTGGCAAAATACCCTCGAGTGATTTTACATCGTCCCTGGCTTTGAGGAGATCGTATTCCACCCTTTGAAAATTCAAGACACAGAGGCCAAAGCAGGCAAAGGTGATCAGGCCGCAGTAAATAATGATCGTGATACCCTGAATAACGGAGGGCGCTAAAAACGAGACCATCTCGTGTTCATACACCAGCGTATAGGTCAATCTGATAATGGACCAGAAGGTGCCCGCGCCAAGCGGAATCACCACCAACAGATTGGACCCTTTGAGAAAAG
Source organism: uncultured Desulfatitalea sp. (assembly GCA_963668675.2). Classification (GTDB taxonomy): domain Bacteria; phylum Desulfobacterota; class Desulfobacteria; order Desulfobacterales; family Desulfosarcinaceae; genus Desulfatitalea. Next base: position 1,389,664 of record CAXXMB010000002.1, read on the forward strand.
AGGGGATCATCCGCTTGAAAATAGCAATGGCATAGAGCGTCGTTATGGCGTAGATCACTGATATCACAATAATGCGATTGCTGATGCTTGGTGAGACATAGGTGAAGTATAAAGTAAAAAGGGCGACGCCTGCGACAACCAAAAGATAGGGCCACATGGGATGACGCCTCTCCACAAACAGAACAAGGCCGTACGGTATTACCAAAAACGCGGTCACTGCAACCATGTTGGCGATGACGACAGTGATAAGGTCAGGCAGTACGCCACGCAACCCGATAAGAATATTTGCCAAAAAATAGAAGCCGGCAGCGGCTGCCCAGTAACGAAACCCCGCATAGGTCTTGCGCGTCCGGTCAACATAGACCATACAAACGAAGAGAATCAGACCGATCATGCTCACCACAAAAAATGTGGTTCTCATATGCAGAAACTGCTCCATTTCACATCCTTTGATTTTAATCCACCGGATCGATCAAAACACCCTTGCCGCCATTTGGAGGGTCACCCATAGCGGTTTGAACCTGTCGGGCAATGCCCTTACCCTTTACAACGAAGCGAAAAACCAAACCGGCTATACGGAATGGTATGGCAAGATGAATATTCTGACGCCCGAATTATTGGCTGACGACCCATATGCCTCCCAAGAGTACCTGGTGCAGGCCCCGGTTCCCGAACCGGCCACCCTTTTCCTGCTGGGGACAGGCCTGTTGGGCTTGGCGGGCATCGGGAGAAAAAAACTGAAGCGCTAAGAAGCCAAGTAAAGCGAGATAACACCAAGGCAGGGCCTTTATCAAAAGTCCCTGCCTTTTCTGTTATAAAATCGGTATGTCTGAAACTTTGCGCTACCCGCACTTGGTATAACCGCAAAAGTGGCAGGTCTGGCAACCCTCCTCGAAACTGATGGTCTGGCCGCACTCCGGGCAGGTGGCGCCCAACAGGCTGTTGCCTGAGCGTGCCTTTCTTTTATCGCTGTCAATGAGATAGCGTCGTTCGAGCACCCTCGAAATCGCATCGGGAATGGAAAGCACCAATCCGCCCTCCTGGAAGATGGGGTGTTCTCCGCCGATGCCCTTGAGTTGCTCCACGATCTGGCCCACCTCGACACCCGACCGCAGCGCCAGGGAGACCAGTCGGCCGATGGCTTCGGTCTTGGCTGTGGTCGAACGCCCCGACTTGCCGATGGTGGCAAAGACCTCGAACGGGTATCCGTTGAACTCCGTGACGGTAACATAGAGATGGCCGTAGCCGGTACGAATCTTGGTGGTGAAACCCTCCAGGGTTTCAGGCCTTTCGCGTACGGCACTCTGGACACCGCCCATATCCTGGCTGGTGGTGAGGCCGGTGGAGAGCACCTGATTCTCTTTGCTGCCGTCACGATAGATGGTCACACCTTTGCAGCCCAGTTGATAGGCGATATCGTAAATCTTGCGTACATCTTCCGGCGCGGCGTCGTGGGGCAGGTTGACCGTTTTGGAGACGGCGTTGTCGGTGAACTTCTGAAAAGCGGCCTGCATGCGGACGTGCCACTCGGGAGATACGTCGTGAGCGGTGACGAAGATCTCTTTTACGTCTTCCGGGATCCCCTCCACATCCTTGATCGAACCGCTGGCGGCCACCGTCTCCATCAGCTGCTGGCTGTAGAAACCGCGTGCTTTGGCCACCGCTTCGAAGACAGGGTTCACTTCGGCCAGACGGTCGTTGTCCATCACCGTGCGAATAAAACTCAAGGCGAACAGGGGTTCAATACCGCTCGAACAGTTGGCGATGATGCTCAGTGTGCCCGTAGGTGCAATGGTGGTCAAAGTGGCGTTGCGCAGGGGCGGTCGTCCCATCTTTTTATAGATGCTGCGGTCGTAATTGGGGAATGCCCCGCGCCGCTGGGCCAGATCCTCCGAGGCGGCATGGGACTCGGCCTGGATAAAACTCATCACCTCTTCGGCCAGGGTCAGCGCCTCCTCCGAGTTATAAGGAATTTTGAGCTGAAACAGCAGGTCGGCAAAGCCCATGACGCCCAATCCGACCTTGCGGTTGGCCTTCACCATCTCATCGATGGCAGCCAGGGGATATTGGGACATGTCGATCGTGTTGTCGAGGAAGTGAACCGCCTCCCAAACCACCCGCCGCAACTCTTCGTAATCGATGGCAGCCGCCTCCTTGTCCATCACCGTACACCGCGCCAGGTTAATCGATCCCAGGTTGCACGCCTCTTTGGGAAGGAGCGGCTGTTCGCCACACGGGTTGGTGCTCTCGATGGCGCCCACACTCGGCGTGGGGTTGTCCCGGTTCATGGGGTCGAGAAAGACGATGCCCGGATCGCCGTTCTTCCAGGCTTGCTGAACCAGCGCCGCGTATACATCCGCAGCCTTGAGCGATGCGGTCTTGCACTTACGGGCGGGATCGATCAAGTCGTATTCGGCACCGCTGGCGACTGCTTTCATAAAGTCGTCGGTTACGCCGACGGAGATGTTGAAGTTATTCAACTCGCTGTCGTTCTGCTTGCAAAAGATAAACTCCATGATATCCGGATGATCCACCCGCATTATGGCCATATTGGCGCCCCGGCGGGTACCCCCTTGCTTGACCTGTTCGGTGGCCGTGTTGAAAATCTTCATAAACGATACCGGTCCCGAAGCCACGCCGCCCGTGGTGCCGACCATGGAGTTTTTGGGACGCAGGCGGGAGAATGAGAAGCCGGTCCCGCCACCGGACTTGTGGATGATGGCGGCATTTTTGAGGGTATCGAAGATCGCCTCCATGCTGTCCTCCACCGGCAGGACAAAACATGCAGCCAGTTGTCCCAACCGTCGTCCGGCATTCATCAAGGTGGGTGAGTTGGGCAAAAATTTCTGCTCGGCCATCAAAGCGAAGAAGGTCTCTTGGACCGCGGCCACGTCCGCTTCCGGATCATAGTTCAGCTCGGCCTTGGCAATATGACGGGCCACCCGTTGAAACATCTGGGACGGACTCTCCAGCAGCTTGCCCGACTCCTCCTTTTTTAAATATCGGCGTTCGAGCACCTTTACGGCATTGTCAGACAGATTCAGTCCGTTGCGTACAAAAAGGGATCTGTCCAAGGGGACGTGCACCACCTTGGAGACCCCATACTCTTCCAGCGTGGCCTTAACAACCGCATCCACGATAGGCGCCGTGATCCGATGGATCTTGAGTTCATCGATGGCCTCGCGCACAAAGCGGCTGATGGACTGGGCCTGTTTATCGTCCATGGGGTGTTGCTGGATCAGGACACGCGAAAACCGCTCTTCATCCCAGCTATAGGTAGCCAGATCGATGACGCCTTCGCTTGTTTCGATAAGTTTTGCTTTTTGACCCACAGGCTCTGCTCCTGTCAGTGATAGATGGTGGTTGGGTGATACTGCCGGTTGGCGCTGCATTCCGGGCCAAAGCATGCTTCTACGATGATCGCTTTTACCGCAGATCACCGTTCGGTCCGAATACCTGCCCGATGGGAAACAGCAATGTACGACAACGAGGATATTGATTTTGTTGGCATACAATATGTTGTATGTCAACAGCTATTATTCCCTATATATAAGGGTATTGGGAATTATAGTGCCTTATCGCACAAATACAACCGGGATCCCCTTGTTTGGTCGTTCGGTTAGCCCGCCTTAAAGACCGAATGCGCTGAAGGTCATCCCGCATTTTCTCCCGGACGCTCTTTCACCCACCTCTTCAAGAGTGGGGCAGCTTCGCTCCAATACACTATATGTAGAAAATTTCAATTGACAGACAACAAGATGTTGATGTAACTTCTCCATCATTCTGCACTGCACTTTTTACTTCGAATCCCTGTAAAACCCCTAAAACGGTCGGCACACCGGTGTCCGGCAAATTTGGCATTACCCGATAACCTTTCAGCCCCAACGAGGAGAGCCTGGTGTTCGAGCAAATCAAAAAGCGTGACGGACGAATTGTCGAATTTGATTCCACCAAGATCACCGCTGCCATCGCCAAAGCCGGCAAGGTGACCAGCGAATTCAGCGAACGCGAAGCCCGCAAGCTGACCTTGCGAGTGCTGACACTGGCGCACGAGATGCGGCTGGGCGAACAGCCCGAGGTGGAGGAGATACAGGATATTGTTGAGCATGTCCTGCTCGATTCGCCCTACCACGTCACCGCCAAGGCGTATATCCTCTATCGCGAACAGCACGCCCAAATCCGGAGCATCGCCACCAAAGCCAATGTGGACCTGGTCGAACACTATATCCAGCGCCTGGATTGGAAAATAAAAGAAAACAGTAACATGTGCTACTCCTTGCAGGGGCTCAACAACTACATCTCGTCGGATGTCACCTCCGAATACTGGCTCAACCGGATCTATCCCCCCGATATCCGCAACGCCCACAAAACGGGCGATCTGCATATCCACGACCTGAGCCTGCTCTCGGTCTACTGTGTCGGATGGGATCTGAAGGATCTGCTGAAAAACGGTTTCAAAGGGGTCGAAGGCAAAGTGGAGAGTGCACCGCCCAAGCACCTGCGCTCCGCCCTGGGCCAGATCGTCAACTTCTTCTACACCCTTCAGGGCGAGGCGGCCGGCGCCCAGGCCCTTTCCAATTTCGACACCCTGTTGGCCCCCTTCATCCGTTATGACAATCTCTCTTACGAAAAGGTCAGGCAGGCCCTGCAGGAGTTCATCTTCAACATCAACATCCCCACACGGGTCGGATTTCAGACGCCGTTCACCAACATCACCATGGACCTTTACGTACCTTCCATTCTCAAAGACCAATCGGTCATTTTGGGCGGCAAGGAGATGGATACCACCTACGCCGAGTTCCAGCCTGAAATGGATACGCTCAACCGGGCCTTTGCCGAAGTGATGATGGCCGGCGACGCCAAAGGGAGGGTCTTCACCTTCCCCATCCCGACCTACAACATCACGCCGGACTTCGATTGGGACAACCCCAATCTCGATATGGTGTGGCAGATGACTGCCAAGTATGGGATTCCCTACTTTTCCAATTTCGTCAACTCGGACATGTCGCCGGAAGACGCCCGCTCCATGTGCTGCAGACTGCGCCTGGACAACCGGGAGCTGCTCAAACGCGGCGGTGGGCTGTTCGGCGCCAACCCCCTGACCGGATCGATCGGCGTGGTGACCATCAATCTGCCGCGCATCGGACACCAGGCCGAGGGTGAAAAGGACTTCTTCCAACGGCTGGAGCATCGCGTTCGCCAAGCCGTGGAGAGCCTGATCATAAAGCGCAAGGTGCTGGAAAAATTCACCGAACGAAACCTCTACCCCTACTCGCGCTTCTATCTGCGGGAGATCAAACAGGGCAGCGGCACCTTCTGGAAGAACCACTTCTCCACCATCGGCATCATCGGCATGAACGAAGCCTGCCTCAATTTCATCCACAAGGACATCGGTACCATGGAGGGCCAGGCGTTCGCCCTCAAGGTGATGGATCACCTGCGCAGCTTACTGGCCGAAGTTCAGGATGAAACCGGGGACATCTTCAACCTGGAGGCCACCCCGGCCGAGGGCACCGCATTCCGCCTTGCCATGCTCGACAAGAAGAAGCACCCCGAAATCATCTGCTCCAACGAGGTGGAGTACGGCAAGGGTGCTGCCCCTTACTACACCAATTCAACCCAACTACCGGTCAACTATACCGACGATCTTTACGAAACACTTCAACTGCAGGACCAGCTCCAGACCAAATACACCGGTGGAACCGTGCTGCATGTCTTTCTGGGTGAACAGCTCGGCGACATATCGGCTGTTAAAGCCCTGGTCCGAAAAATCGCAAACAACTATCACCTGCCTTACTTTACCTTAACGCCCACCTTCAGCATCTGCCCCTCCCATGGCTACCTGGCCGGCGAGCAGCAGCGCTGTTCCCATTGCAATCAGGAAACCGAAATCTACTCACGGGTGGTGGGCTACCTGCGACCGGTCAAACAGTGGAACGACGGCAAGCAGGCCGAATATGCATTGCGCAAAACCTACCGGCCCGACTCCATAAATGAAGAGGTCACCGCCACCGTTATTACCCGTCAGGTGTCGTATGGTGCGAAGGAAACGCTTCCTGAACCCTGCACGCCGGACGCAGGGGAGGCCATCGTTGCCGATCAGAAGACGGGCTCGGCTTGCCAATAGAGATGCCGCATCTCCAAGCCAAAGGCCCCTCTTTTACCCATAGATCTGATCTGCCATGATCCTGGCCGGCCTGCATAAAACCTCACTGATCGACTTTCCCGGCAGGGTCAGTTGTGTCGTTTTTTTGACCGGATGCAACTTCACCTGCCCCTTCTGCCACAACTCGGAACTGGCCAGGGGCACCTACCCCCAGAAAATACCCCTGGCCCAGTTTATCGCGTTTATGACACCCCGCAGAAAACTGCTCGATGGTGTGGTCATCACCGGCGGAGAGCCGACCCTTAACCCCAGGTTGACGGAGCTGTGCCGTGCCATCCGAGACGCCGGTCTCAGCATCAAGCTCGACACCAACGGAAGCCGGCCCAACGTGCTCGAGCAACTGTTCAAAGATCGGCTCGTCGATTATGTGGCCATGGACATCAAAACGCCTCTGGCCGAATACCACCCCCTGCTGACGAAAAGAGAGATGGTCGCCACGCTCGAAAGCAGCATCCGGCTGATCATGGAAAAGGCACCGGACTATGAATTCCGCACCACCTGTGTAAGCCCCTTTGTCGACGGCCGTAAAATCATAGATATGGCCCACACCATCGCCGGGGCCCGCCGATATGTGCTGCAACCCTTCAAAGCGGCCAACATGCTTCAAGCGGATTTTTTCGAAAACCAAACCCCCGAAATATCACGCCGCGAAATCGATCGCTTTAGAAAAGCATCAACCCCACTGGTGCGGGAGTGCCTGATCCGCAACGAGATTTGACCGTATCACATTTTCTAATTATATATTCATCGACTGTATGCCATTCATTATTTGTCTTGACATCAGTATGCCGCTTTTTTATGGTCGAAGAATAGTGGGCATGACCGCTTCTCATCTTCGATAACCCCTGCTGCAAAACATAGGTCCATGCCCCCAGCAAGAGCATCACAGGTCCGCAGAAAACGGTCAAACAACCAATACCAATCCACAGCATAGAGGAGGCCGACATGACCAACGCGTATGATCTGGCTTTTGAGCGTTCCATCAACGATCCGGAGGGCTACTGGGGTGAGGCGGCAGAGGATATCGTATGGATCAAACGATGGGATAAGGTGCTCGACGGCAGCAACCTTCCCTTTTACCGGTGGTTTGTGGGCGGCATGCTCAACACCTGTTACAATGCCGTGGACCATCATGTGGCCAGCGGAAGAGGAGACCAACCGGCCATCATCTATGACAGCCCGGTCACCGACACCATCAGAACCATCACCTACAACCAACTGCAGGAGGAGACCTCAACCTTTGCCGGCGTCTTGAAAGCCCAGGGCGTAGAAAAGGGTGACCGCGTCATTATCTATATGCCCATGATCCCCGAAGCGGCCATCGCCATGCTGGCATGCGCCCGCATCGGCGCCGTCCATTCGGTCGTTTTCGGCGGTTTTGCCGCCAACGAACTGGCCACACGTATCGACGACGCCAAACCCAAAGTGATCGTTTCAGCCTCGTGCGGTATCGAGGTCCAACGGGTGATTCCCTATAAACCGCTGCTGGACGGCGCCATCGATCTGGCCAAATCCAAACCCCAGAAGTGCATCATCCTGCAGCGCCCCATGAGCCCAAGCGAATTGACTCCCGGTCGCGATCTGAGCTGGCAGGAGGCCATGGCCTCGGCCAAACCGGCCGATTGCGTGCCCGTCGCCGCCACAGACCCCCTGTATATCCTCTATACATCGGGAACAACCGGCCAACCCAAAGGCGTGGTTCGGGACAACGGCGGACATGCAGTGGCTCTGAAATGGAGCATGAAAAGCATCTACAACGTCGACGCCGGAGAGGTCTACTGGGCCGCTTCTGACGTGGGCTGGGTCGTGGGTCACTCCTACATCGTCTACGCCCCCCTGCTCAAAGGCTGCACCACCATTCTCTTCGAAGGCAAGCCGGTGGGCACACCCGACGCCGGCGTGTTCTGGCGGGTCATCGCTCAGCACAAGGTCAGCACGATGTTCACCGCGCCCACCGCCTTCAGGGCCATCAAGCGCGAAGACCCCAACGGCGACCTGATGAAAAATTATGACCTCTCCAATTTCCGTGCTCTCTTCCTGGCCGGCGAACGGCTCGACCCCGACACCCTGAAGTGGGCGCGTAACCATCTGGGCGTCCCGGTGATCGATCACTGGTGGCAGACCGAAACCGGCTGGGCCATCTGCGCCAATGCACTGGGCCTGCACGCCTTCGAAGTCAAGGAGGGCTCACCGACCAAACCGGCCCCAGGCTGGAACCTGCAGGTATTGGACCCTGAGACCAAACAGCCTGTAGCAGCCGGTGAGATCGGCGCATTGGTGGTCAAGCTGCCCCTGCCGCCGGGCACCCTGCCGACATTATGGAACAACGATGCCCGATATGTGGAATCCTATCTGGAGGAGTTCGAGGGCTACTACAAGACCGCCGACGCCGGATTTATCGATGCGGACGGCTATGCCTATGTCATGTCGCGCACCGACGACATTATCAATGTCGCTGGTCACCGCCTCTCCACAGGTGCCATGGAGGAGGTGCTCTCCGACCATCCCGATGTGGCCGAGTGCGCCGTATTGGGGGTCGCTGACAACCTCAAAGGCCAAGTCCCGGTGGGCTTTCTGGTGCTCAAAGCCGGCGTCGAAAGGCCTCAAGCAGAGATCATCGGCGAGGTGGTACAAATGGTCCGCGATCGCATCGGACCGGTGGCCTCATTTAAAAAAGCCACCATCGTCAAACGCCTTCCCAAGACCCGCTCCGGAAAAATCCTGCGCGGCACCATCCAGAAAATCGCCGACAACAAAGAGTATAAAACCCCGGCCACCATCGATGATCCGGCCATTCTGGGAGAGATCGAAGAGGCGCTGAACACTATCGGCCTGGCGGGGTCCAGAGACTGATCATAGAGAGTGTTGATTAAAACACGAGGGGAGGCGTAAATCGCCTCCCTTTTCTTTATATCAGCTTAACCCGTTCAACTGCCCACCCCTTGTCGTCAATATGATTGGCTCAAACGGATGTTACGGCGGGCATTACGCCCACTCCCTGCAAGGTTCGGGTAGGAATAGACCAAAGATAGTAGACAACCAATGGAGGGGTATGGGCCAAGCCAGCTATTTCAGCCGTTAGGACCAGGACTAATTCAATTCGGCTGCAGGCAATACCCAACTGAATCGACTGCCACTCAACTTGATCCAACCCACTAAACAGAAGGACAAATCGATTCAATCTGAAGTCGCTCATATGCATCGCTTGGTGCAAAGCAAAATGGATCTCTTGCCTTAAAAGGATCTAGGCCGAGACTATAGGTAACCGCCAGACATCCTCTGCAAACCGTTGAGAGGCGGCAGTCCGCGCACGCTTCGCCACCGCTTCGGTATCGCCTGGCCGCTTCGCTCTCATAAATCTCCAGCAGCCCGCTCTGCCGGATGTTTCCTATGGGTGAGGGGAACTTTCGACAGGCATGCACTTCACCATCTGAAAGCAGGGCGATAAAGTTGAACGCGGCACCGCAACCATATCCGGTGCAACCGCCGAACAGGGGCATCCCCTTCTCTTCACGAATGATGTTGATCAAATTATCCTTCAGTCCCAACATAGGGTTCTTTTCAGCCTCTTGCGTATAGGACCTTAAGAAAGATTCGAATTGATCTCTGGTCGGCATCGACAAGTGCGCCCCCTCGCCCACTGCCGAAAGACGATTGAAATTGAAGGCATCGGCCCGATTCCCAAGCATGGCCGCCAGAGGCAGCACCTGATCCATATTGTCGCGCGTCAGGGTGAGCATCACCATACTGTATACATCCAGATCCTTCAGCAGGTCTAAAAAGCGCAACGATCTCTCAAAATGCCCTCTCCCGCGGATGTCATCGTTGTGATCTGCCAAGCCTTCCAGACTGATCTGGTAGTAGGAAGGTTTGGCGATATCAAAGAGAGGCGCCAGTTGTTCCCTGGATGCCGGATTGCCAAGAATGGCAAGTCCGAAGCCATAGTCGGCGGCCGCCTTGTAAATCTCGGGGAAGTAAGGGTAGAGCAGTGGATTGCCTCCGGTGAAGGTGACATGCCCGGCGACATGCATATTGCGGCAAAAGGCATAGAAGTCGTCGAGTACCCCCATGGCTGAATCGAGAGGCATTGACGGGCGTGAGCTGCGGTCGTAGCAGTGTTTGCAGTGCAGGTCGCACGCCTGGGTGATGTGCCATTGAAGGGTGAACGTCTCTGTCGAAACATACGGGGCCAAATCCTGCGGCAGGGGTGTTCTCGATTGGGGCAAGCGGGTAATACGCGATTCTGGCGCCAGCAGGAGGCCTTTTGAAACGGCCCGATCGAGACTCGCCTGGATCTCCCCAACGGTCACATGACCGACAGCAGCAGCCTCGCGGGGTTCAACCTGTTCGACAGCTATCTTCACCGCCAACAGATCGATATCGCCGGCCTCGCGAAGATGAATCTCCCCGGTGTGCGGATGTCGCCATATCAAGACATGAACAGGTGCCCTTTCCGGGAGTGGGCAGTTGTCCTGTAAACCAACCTCTATCAATGCCGCCAGATGTCGCCACGACACGGGGTAGATCCCCAAAGTAGGATTGACGACAATGGCCTCACCGGGCGATTCGATCGGTGTCATGTCCATTTGTGCCTGATAACGAAGCCACTCGAGACGCGCCATATCGGGCATAAAATCAGGCAGATTCCATTTTTCTGCCAGAGATTGCAGCAGTTCAGGGAAACAGAAAGGATCTGACTTCTGATCCAATGCCGACCGTACCCTTCCCCAGGTGTGGATACCAAGGGTACGGCAGCAATTGGAATAGATCGTTTCGTATTGGTCCGTGATTCCCACGATTACCCTTTATGAACATTAAAGCATGTGCGCAAACTGCGCACCGACGATCAGCTTCAGCCACTCTTCCCGGGCTGTTTCTGTTCAGCCTCTTTTTCGGTGCCGCCGGCACCGGTGGTGTTGCCACTTCACCCGCTTTTGGAGCTACCTGCTCCAGGCTTGTCGCCACTTCAAGCGCTTTTGCCGCCTGAACAGGCACTGAGGGCGAAGGTGGACCCGGCGATCAGGCTGGCCATGCAAAAGCCGGCCAGAATCTTTTTAAGATCGCTACCATCCATGATAACCTCCTACCGGTTAAGGGTGTATCTCAAATGACCCCTGGGGTGGCCGTGTCGAATAAGCTGTGTAAAAACGCAATATTCAGGTGCCCGTTCCAACTTACCGGGGAGCTGGGCAATGCTCTGTCTGATAAACATCTGCCAAATTAGCCTGTGTGAACGGTGCATTAGAGCGAAACTACGAGGAGAAAAACAGAGAAGCCATTGGAAATTTCAATTGCTTGCGCCTTTGCATATTTTAAAAATATATCAAGCGCCCCTCCCCCTTGTCAATACGCTGCACAAACGGTAGGGCATTTTAGCATATATGACGGCCATCGATTTGACGCTGCTTCTCTTCTTAAGCGCATCGCTGCTGATGTTCGCCTGTTTTGTAACCGAGGCTTTGGGGACGACGATGATCTCCCTGGACGGGTCGAGCTGCATACGGGTGATCGCACCACTGACGAATGCATGCGGGGCCATTGATACGCTACCGCCTGCGCCTTGTCACCCTGCGCTGACAAGGCGCCTTGGAGGCGATCCGGTAGAGGCCACTGTCAGCTCTCGACAGAGGTCAATCCCTCCCGAATGGCAAATTTGGTGAGCCCGGCCACACTCTTGATATTGAGCTTTTCCATAATCTTGCTTCTTCGGGCCTCGACGGTCTTCACGCTGATGTGTAGATTTTCAGCAATATCTCTGGTTTTCTTGCCCTCGGAAATCAACTGAAGCACCTCCCGCTCCTTATCGGTGAGCAGTTCGACGGTGCTGGAAGCATCCGAGTCCATCATCTTCACAAACTCTTTCCTCACAATTTCAGACACCTTCGGGCTCAGATAGGTCTGGTTGCGCATCACGGTCAGGATGGCTTTGGACAACTCTTCAAAGGCGCAATTTTTCAGCAGATAGCCAGAGACGCCGGCCTGCAGCATACCCTTCACATAGCTGCGATCCGAGTACATGGAGAGGGCGATGATTTTGGTTTGAGGCAGTTCGGAGAGTATCTGTCTGGAGGCGTCGACACCGTTCAATTCCGGCATGTTAATATCCATAACCACCACATCGGGCTGGTGCTTGCGGGCCAGATTCACAGCCGCACGTCCGTTCTCGGCCTCGGCGATCACCTCGAAATGGTCCTTTTTATTGAGCAGCACTTTGAGGCCTTCCCGCGTAATACTATGGTCATCAGCGATTAAAATGCGAGTGCTCATGAACGTTCCTTTTTTTCAGGTTGCATCGGCGCAATCAGGGTCATGCGGGTACCTTCGCCCGGATGGCTAGCAATCTCCAAACTTCCCCCAATATGCTTAAACCGCTCCTGAATGGAGAAGAGGCCGAACCCGCCATCTTTTCGCATTGCTGTTCGCCCCTGGGCCGACGATGGCATGCCGATGCCGTCGTCGGAGATCTCGATATGAATGGCATCGGACACCCGCTTCAGTGCCACCCAGGCATGGTGGGCATGGGCATGCTTCACAATATTGAACAATAGCTCACGTGTGGCCTGAAAAGCAAGCACCCGGGCGCTTTCGTCCAAAGGCTTGGGTTTGAGGTCGTCCAGGAAAGAGATTGAGATGCGGTACTGCTCCTGCATCTGATCGACCAGCCACTCGACGGCTGCCTCCAGCCCCAGATCATACAGCACTGGTGGACTGAGCTCGAAGGTCAGCGACTGGGTGTCTTCGATCGACTGGTCGATGAATTGGGAGATGCGCTGCATCCGCTCGACGCCCGCACCCGCCTCCAACTCCTCATTGAGCGCCCCCAGCTCCATCTTCACGTTGGCCAGGGCATGCCCGATGCGGTCATGCAACTCGATGGCGATTCTCCGTCGCTCGCGCTCCTCGGTGAGCAGTAGCTCCGACGAAAGCGTGCGCAGCTTTTCGGACAGATCGATCAGGTCACGCTCTTTCTGGGTGACGTTTTGATAAAGTCTTGCATTCTCAATGGAGATGGCCGCCTGGGATGCGATCAAGCGCAAAATCTCGATGCGGTCCGGTGTGAAGGCGCCGGTCACGATATTGTTCTCCAGGTATAGCATCGCCACCAGTTCTGACTGCCGCAGCACCGGCAGACAAAAAATCGACTTGGGCCGATATCTCATCACGTAAGGATCGGTGCGATAATCGTTGTGGGTCTGGGCGTTGTCCACCACGACCGACTCCAGCGTGTGCTGGACGAAATGGATTCCCGACAGCAGCAGATCCTCCCGGTTCTGAACCGGCAAGGCCTGGTTGGTAATGCGTATCGGCCCTCCAACGCTGCTGCTGGCCTTCACCACCAGGCCATTCTCCTGTTTAAGAATAAACAGGACCCGTTGCGCCCCGGCATTTTCAACGACGATTCGCATCAATTTCTTCAGCAGCCGATCGAGGACAATTTCAGTGGAGATGGCCTGCAGTGCGCTGACCACAGTGGCGAAATCAAGCTGCCGCAATGCCGGCAGCCCGGGGGACTGCGCCATGCCCGACTGAAATTGGGGGTATTTGCGCCGCAGCATTTTGCTCTTGGCCAACGCTCCCCATTTGAGATAGGCCGCATTGGCCTCCTGCAGAAAAACCTCGGCCAATGGCTGATATCCCTGCTTGAGGGCCACTTTGGCCGCCAGCTCGTAGGCCAACGCCGTCATTTGGGTAAACCCATTCTCCTGTGCCGAGGCAATGGCGTCCCGGAAAATTCCGAGAGCTCTGTCAAAGCGGCCGTCCACCTTGGCTTTTTCACCCCGCAGGATAAGCTGTTTGTGCTTGAAATTGGACGGATTCTCTGAAGCGAGAAGATCAAATCGTTTTTGAAAACGGCGAATTCTCCTCCGATAGCGCCGTCGCTGCTGCAGGGGCACCTGATCATACAGGGCAAGCAGTGTCATGCAACGGTAGAACCAATACTCTGAAATAACGATGGAGCCGGCATGAAAGCGAATCAGCTTTGAGGCGTGTATGGCCATTTTCAAGGCTTCGTCATACTCTCCCATGATGTAGAAAAGCTCCAGGCGAAGCAGGTAGTGCCTCAGAATGATCATTTTGGTATTGTCCTGAAGCATATTCTGCAGGTGGAGCTGCTCCGAAAAGTCGCCATCATCCAAACTGGTCTGGTGCCTGGTCTCGCCCCTCAGGCACTTGATCGTCTGACGCAAGGAGCGAAGATAGTTCATGCCGCCGCGATCCATGGACTGGGTAATGAAATCAGTATGGCGGTCACATGTTTTATCTACTTCTTCCAGAGGGGCACCACACGCGAAAGCATAGATAACAAGAGACTGAATGTGGTAAACGGCAAAATTGAGATCGCCAATCTCCATGGCACGCACCAGCCCGTTGCGATGTTGCATCATGCCCGACCGCAGCGGATGACGGTAGTAGCAGATCGCTGAACTGTAGTAGAAACTGATCTTTGCGCTGGACTCCATATGGCCGAGCTTCTCATTGGCATCAAGGGCCAGCCCTCCCAGATAACAGCCCAGCTCGATATCTTCAAATCGGGAGCAGAGGTAGGCACCGAATATGGCATAGCCGATGGAGGCGGCGGGAGAGTTGCCGTACTTCAGCGTCAAATCGAATATCTGAACCGCCAATGCCACGATCCAAGAGGGATTGAGGACATAAACGGAGAAAGAGATATCCAGCAAAAACTTCATCACCAACCGCTCTTTGGTGTTGACGATCTCCGGAAGCGTTGCCAGGGAGATCATCTTGCGGCGCGAAAGCCGCCTTTTGAGTTTGACGATGCGGGCCTTTTGCGCATATCGGTTGCCGTGGATCGAAAAGGGGTGATCCAACAATGCCAGCCCTTCGAGTCCGACGGCGACAGCCTCCTTGTGGCGCCCCGAACTGGCAAGCATGATCATCTTGAAATTCATCAAGGCCGCCTTATCCAACGCAGAGTCAAGGCGCTCGGATAGAAAGTCGAAAAGGCGCTCGGCCTCATCGTAGCTGCCGTTGAGAAAGGCACACTCCATCTTTCCCCGGTGCAACCCCAACGCGAGCTCGTAATCATCCTCCCAAGGCCGGTCCGACAAAAGAGCGATGCCGGTGTTGAAGTAATTGACAGCCAGCTGGTATGCGGCCCCCTCCTTGGCCTTGCGGCCGGCGGCCAGGTAGAGCCAGGAGAATTCAGCCCGCTTGTCCTGATCGATATCGCTATTGACGGCATGGTTGAGCTGGTTCACTATATTAAAGATGTGATCCTGCAGTTTGCTTCGATCCACACGGTTCAAAAGCGCTTGGCCCGCCTTGAGATGCATCTCCCTGCGGGCTTTTAGCGGCAACAGGGAGTAGACGGCCTGGTGGACCCGATCATGAAGAAATTCGAACGAGTCTTCTTCATCGAACCCCATTTTTCCAAACGCTTCTTCCTTTTTCTCGTTCGGTGTGTCGGACAACAATCGATTCAACAGGCTGTAACTGTCCCCCTTGGCTCGGATATAGCCGGCGTCAATGGCCTTGAGCAATCCCGCCGCGACCTCCCTTATAGTATCATCACTGACGGCCGTCAGTACTGGAAATTCGAAGCGATTGCCGATGCACGCTGCGGTTTTGAGAATATCCTGGGCGTCTGGAGGCAGCTTTTTCAATTCGCTGCTCATCAGTTCAATCACATTGTCCGTAAACGCCTGGGCCGCAATTCCCTGCTCATCCCAGCGCCACACCCCCGACTGGAAATCGAAGTAGAGCAGGTTGCGCATGTAGAGCGATTGGATAAATTGGCCGACAAAGAATGGATTCCCATGGGTCTTGATGTGGACCAACTCTGCCAGTTGTTGTATGTCCGCGATGTTCTTGGAGAGGGAGGCGATGATGGTCTGGCGCACATGCTCAACCCCGATGGGTCCCAGCACGATACCGCCCATGGTCATCCCCGCCGCTTTGATGTTCTCCAGCATAAAGGCGAGCGGGTGGGTGTCACCGACCTCATTGTCTCGATAGGCGCCAATAAAGAGAGCATAGTTAATGGTCGGCCCCCTGAGGACATGCTCGATCAAAGCAATGCTGGCTGAGTCGATCCATTGGAGGTCATCCAGGAAGATGATGACCGGATTGCCTCTCTGTGCCAAGACCTGCATGAAATCCTGGCAGGTTCTGAAGAAACGCTTCTCCGCCTTATCCGGAGGCATCTCCGGCAGAGGCGCCTGCACGCCGACGATGCACTCCAACTCCGGTATGAAATCCATGATCGTCTGGATATGACGCCCCAGTCTTGAAAGCAGTTGGTCCTTCCAATAAGCCAACGCTTCAGGGCTCTCCCCCAGGATCTTGTTGATGATACCGCGATACGCTTCGATGATGGCGATATAGGGTGTGTTCCGGTGAAAGGGGTCGTACTTCCCCTCTCCGAAAAAAATGCCGGCTTCGCTCACAGCGACCTTGAGCTCTTCAACCAGGCGGGTCTTGCCAATCCCCGGTGGGCCGCTGATCGTCACAATTTCGGCAGATCCGGATCGAACCTCCCCGAATATCGACAAGAGCCGCTCTATCGACTCCTCACGGCCGAACAGCTTCCCGGAAACCTGAAGTTTCTCGGGAGCGTCCCTGTTGCCCAGGGCAAACAGAGAAATAGAAGAGTGCTGTACATACTCCTGATGACAGCGCCTCAAGTCCGAAATCAGTCCAAACGCACTTTGGTATCTCTCCTCCGGAATCTTGGAGAGCAGCTTGATGGTCACTCGCGACAACATTTCAGGGATATCGATCCTGATCTTTGATGGCGGCAGCGGTTGCCGTGCGATGTGAGAGTGAATCAGCTCGAGCGGATCTTCCGAATCGAACGGCGTTCGACCGGTAAGCCATTCGTAAAACAGGATGCCGAAAGCATAAAAATCGGATCGGTAATCCACCTGGCGATTCACGCGACCGGTCTGCTCGGGCGACACATATGGCAGTACATTTTTTATAAATTCGAAATCATAGAGGCTCTTGCCGGTCCTCCGACTGATGGGCATACTGCTGGCAAGCAGGATCAAGGGCATGTTCAACAGCACGCTTTCAGTGCCCTTATGGACGAGCACGGTCGTGGGATTGACCTCCTTTAACAAGACCCCTCTTTGGTGCAGCAGATTGGCCGTCTCCGCCAATGCGATGGCAAAATCGAAGAAAAGAAGAAGGTCGGCGGACATCTTTTTCTCATAGGTACGAAACGATGCAACGTTGCGGTTTTCGCATACCAGAACAATATCTTCACGATTGGCGACCGGAATTTTAAGACAGTGGTAGATGCGAACCAGGTTCTCCGACCTTACCTTTTCTATTTTCATATAATCCTGAAGAATATCCACCAGAACGCTTGATGTGAGCCCCTCGGTGGATTGATGGACCAGAAGAACCGTCCGGGATGTGGCCTCATCGACCGCCTCATACCAGGTGACCTGTCTCTCCTGCTTTAACCTTTTTAGATTTTGGTATCCATCGACGACGATCATGATTGCTGTCCAATAGCAATAATAGAATTCACTGCTTTTTATAGGGGCTAAACGGATCAATATCAAGCCAATATCGGTTTGACACGGCACACAGGGTGGGATAAGTTACTCTTTATAGGGGGGGGGGCTCAATTGCGAGAGACTAACGTGAAAACAGACTGCCAGAATGGAAAGACCCGCGGAACGATACCATAATACTTTAAGATGGCCAGCAAAGAGCTTTTAAACTTGAGATTCACCGACCCCTTGACCAAAGTCTACAAGCGACGCTACTTCGACCAGATTCTTGAAGAGGCTGCTGCGGATCGCGCCAGAAAAGCCGTCGAAAGCATTGATTTTATCCATCGCAGCAATCAAATTCATCTCCACTTGAACGGCTGCAACAGAGTCGTCACCGCCATATGAAAAGAATAATCTGGATACATCAAAACAGCAACTGAGCGATCTTAATGCACAAACCCCTTACCCATAGGATCTGAATGATAATAGTCGGCAACGCTCTCGGAATCAGCTTGACCCGAGCCGCCGTGGTATCGATCGCTGCTCTTCTCCTCATCTCGTGCAGCAACAGCGAGCCGACCGATCGGACATCCGGCGCTGCAGTGGAACGAATCTCTGAACCATGGAAAGGCGACTTAGATCAGGCCATCTGCAGCGGACGCTTTTTAAGAGTGCTGGTCACCTACAACCAGACCAATTTCTTCATCGAACGGGGAACGCCCAGGGGACTGGAATATGACCTGCTCAAGCACTACGAAAACTTCCTCAATCGAAAGAGGAAGAGAAACGAACTCAAGATCAAAATCGTCTTCTCGGTGCTTCCCTTCGAACAACTCCTGCCGGCGTTGGCAGCGGGCCGCGGAGACATTGTTGCTGCCGGACTGACCATCACGCCAGAAAGAAGAAGGGGGGCCGCCTTCACGCGGCCCTACATCGACGATGTCGATGAAGTGGTGGTCACACATAAAGATTCAGATGACCTGTACGCCCTTGAAAACCTGTCCGGACAAAAAATTCAGGTCATGGCGGGCAGCAGCTATGTGACCCATCTCAAAGCGGCCAACCTCAAGCTGCGCAATCAGTTAAGACGTCCCATCAGAGTGGTCGAGGCCGATGCCAACCTTGAAGAAGAGGACCTGCTGCAGATGGTCAATGCCGGTATATACGATGTCACTGTGGTCGATTCGCATCTTGCCGACATCTGGGCTAAAGTCCTGCCGAACATACAGGTGCATAGAAGCATCGTCATTAACAGCGGTGGGGAAATCGCCTGGGCCGTGCGAAAAGAGAGTCCCCAATTGCTGGACAGCCTGAACCGCTTTCTGGAGAGCCATGGCCAGGGCACCTACACAGGAAACATGCTCATCAAACGCTACTATGAAAATACGAGTTGGATCCGCAATCCGCTTTCTACCGAAGACCAAACCCGGTTAAACAAACTGAAAAACCTGTTCCGAAAATACGCCCTGCGTTACGATTTTGACTGGTTGAAGATCGTTGCACTGGCGTACCAGGAATCCCGATTGAACCAGAAAGCCCGGAGCCCCAAGGGGGCGATAGGCATCATGCAACTCCTGCCGACCACGGCTGCCGGTTCAACTATCGGTATCCCCGATATCAGCGACGTTGAGAACAACATCCATGCCGGCATAAAATATCTTGCCTACCTGCGGGACACCTACTTCAACGATCCCGACATCACACCCGACCATCGGGTCGACTTTGCCATCGCCGCCTACAACGCCGGTCCGGCACGCATCAGCCGCATGCGCAGGAAAGCCGAAACGCTGGGTCTCGACCCCAACCAGTGGTTTTTCAACGTGGAACATGCAGCCAGAAGATTCATCGGGCGGGAGCCGGTCCGATATGTCAGCAATATCTATATCTACTACATCGCCTACCGGACCGCTTACAAAGTGGTCAACCAAAAAACGGGAACCGATCGTCTGGAGACGGGTGATCAGAAGGGTCTTCTGTAATCCGGCTCCTCATTGCCCGGACGCCAATACCCGCGAATAACTCGCCTCAAAAAAGCCGATGATCACCTTGCCGTCGATCATCCCCAGCGGCACCTCAGGCCGCGGATCGAGCAGCCGCCTGCGCTTTGCGGCCCAGCCATCCTTTTCAATGGCACCTCAACGCCTTTCGGTTTGGCAACATGCTTACACACACCCGATACCCAGTTCCATTTCAAATTTGGTGGACAGCTGCGTCCGGTTGGACTATTACGATGCGGTTTTCTTAGATTTGAAAAGAATGGAGCTATGATGACATCCATAATAATTGCGGGTACAGGGTCGTATGTTCCTCCCAATGTCGTTACCAACGAAGCGCTTATCAAAGGGGGATTGGACACGACCGACGAGTGGATCGCCAAGCGCACAGGCATACGGGAAAGACGAATTGCGGCGCCGGATATGACAACCTCTGATCTGGCGCACCAGGCTGCGTTGCGGGCACTGGAGATGGCCGGCATGACACCCCAACAGATCGATATGATCATTATGGGGACGGTCACCCCTGACACCTGCTGCCCGTCGGCGGCCAATCACCTGCAGGCCAAACTGGATGCCCCCCAAGCGGTCGCCTTCGATCTCACCGCCGCCTGTTCGGGATTTATATTCGCAATGAATGTCGCCGAACAGTTCCTGAAAAATGGCGTCTATCGAACTGTTTTGATCGTCGGCGCGGAGATCATGTCGCGCACGTTGGATTGGAACGACCGCTCCTCGTGCGTGCTTTGGGGGGACGGCGCCGGTGCCGCCATCTTGACCTCCGGCGGCCAGGGAAGCGAAGTCCTGTCGTCCCACATATACAGCGACGGGGCCAACGGGCAGAACCTGCTACTGCCCGGGGGGGGATCCAGAACCACCCCCATCACCCCGGAGAGTGCCGCCGAGGGTCGCCACCGGCTCCAGTTGGTCGAGGCCAATCTGACGTTTCGCATCGCGGTGCGCCGTTTTATGGAAGGCATCGAGCAGGAGGCGCGAACCAATGGCATCGACGTAGCAGCCATCGATTGGATCATCCCGCATCAGGCCAATGTCCGCATGTTTCAAAACATTTCGCAGGCCATGGACCTGCCCATGGAAAAATTCTACCTGACCCTGCCAAAGTACGGCAACATTTCAGCGGCATCGTGCGCCATTGCCCTGGATGAAGCCGTGCGTGACGGCAGTGTCCAACCGGGCCATCTGGTCTGTGTGCCCGTCTTCGGCGGCGGCCTCACATGGGGCAGTGCGATGATTCGGTGGTAATGAGAAAAAGCGCCGCAGATGAATCCGCGGCGCTTTGCCATATCTACAACTCGACATCGAATCGACAGAACACCTTAACTTTTCTGCTTTCTCACTTTCATACTTTCGACACCCCCGAAGGGGGTACTAATAATCTTCGTAATACAACCCCACCTGGTATTCGGGATTATCCAGACGTTCGGCGATGTCGATATCGAAGCAGTCACCGATGGGTTTCAGGATTTCGGGATGATCGGTCCAGACACGACGGGCGATGGCCAGCACCTCATCCAGACCGTTGCGGGTCATCTTTCCCAAGGGTTGACGGCATGGCCCCGAGGGCATGCCCAGCAATCGCATCAATGTTTTGATCGCCAATGGATTTCGGGCGCGGCAGACCGCTTCTCCGCAGGGCGTCACCTCGATGGTCTTCACCGTGACCAACCCGAAGAGCGGCGCCAACCCCTTCAGCAACACCTCTGCACCGGCACGGTCGCCGGCGATCAATTTCGCCACCATCTGGGTTGTCGCCCCGGGCGCAATATTGCTCACCACCGAAATGACACCGGCGGCAGCGATCTCCGGATCGGTGACCATATCGTAGGTCATGGCATCGTCTCCGGATAAAATCGTATAGTCCGTGCCGCAGCAAGCTCTCGTGCGCCGCATGTTGTCCAGATCCGCCGTGGCCTCCTTTACGGTGCTCACGTTGGGATGGTCCTTGAACAGCATGGCCAGATCCTCGGGCAACAGCTGGGCGCCGGTCCTCCCGGGAATGACGTACGGGATCACCTCCATCGTAGGAAAGCGGGCCGCTATGGGCGCCACATACTCCCGGCGGATCTCTATCGAGCTGGGGCCGTTATAGTAGGGATCCACCAGAAGAACCGCATCGATCCCCTGATGGGCAGCATGCTCGGTGGCGGCCATGGCCTCCCGGGTATTGTTGCTGCCTGTTCCGGCGATGCACAGGCACCGGTCTTTGCAGGCCTGAGCCACACGCTCCACCACCAGATTGTGTTCATTCCAGGCCAGCGTCGGGCTCTCACCGGTAGTGCCCACGGCAAGGATGCCTGTAATACCGCCGTCAATCTGAAATTGCGCCAGGCGCTCCAACCCCTCCTGGTCCACATTCGCCCCATCTTCGGTGAACGGTGTCACCAGGGCAGTATAGCATCCGGGTTTCATTTTTCCCCCTTATTGATTTAAAATCAAAGATCAGTATGGTACGGATGGGCCAAAAATCAGAACAGACACTTAGCCGGCAGGCGTCGACGTTCGGTCCATAATCTTCGGTCCTTGGTCAATGCCTGCATGCCTCCTTGCCGATTCATAGCCAGCGGCGCTGGAGTGAGGGGCAACCGACCCGAGCCGGCGGATGGTTGCGGATGTGTCGAAAGGGCCATTGAAAACATACATATAAAAGTAGATAAGCTCGCCAAATGTGTCAAGATCTTATTATGAAATCCCTTGACAAGGATTAGGCGGGGACATAACCATTGTCGGCGCTGTTACACGCCCCAGGCGCCTCCTTTTTAGGGAGAACAGATGCAGGTTACGGCATAACGAATTGAATCGAAAGCGATTACAACGATTACGGCAGGCGGCGGCCGGAAAATGTAAAACAGCGTCAGGTTCGCGTCGCGCCATCTACCTGCCATTGCGCGCGACATCACCCAATCGCACTAACAGGCACCCACTATGCCTGAAAGGAAAAGGGACAAACAACCATGGTCCAGGCAAATAACGTTGATGAATATATCGCAAAACAGCGGCAGGCACTGGCCGCCAACCCGGAATGCGGTACAACCCATTACAATCTCGGCGTCGCCCTGCTCGGCAAACAACAGGACGATGAAGCCGAAAGAGCCTTCCTCGAAGCGATCGACTGCAGCCCCACATTGGCGGAAGCCTATGTACAAATGGGCGGTTTGTGCCTGAAGCGCGGCGACCTGGACGGCTGCCTGGATTGGAACCAACGGGCGGTCAAAGCCCGTCCGGGCTTTTCGGAAGGGTATGGCAATATCGGCTATGTTCACCTGCAAAAGGGTGAAGTGGAGGAGGCCATCAAGTCGTTCAAGCGGGCCACTGCCTTTAACTTTCGTTTCGTACAGGGCTTTGCATCTATGGCAACGGCCTACCTCATGAAGGGCGAAGTGGACGAAGCCATTGAAGCGTGCCAGAACGCCCTGAAGGCTGAGCCCAACTTCCCCATCGCCCACAACAATTTGGCCATCGCTTATCTCGAAAAGGGTGACAAGGAGAAAGCCCGGACACATGCCCAGCGCGCAGTCGAGCTGGGTTATGAGGTTGCACCGGAAGTGCTCAACGAGCTCGATGCATAACGTCCACATCCTTATGTCGACCTTGCTGTCGGTACCATCTGTTTGACATGGGGGAGATTACCATGACACCTTCCCCTTCAGGCAGCTTCGCGAAGGTCTCTGGCCGCTTCTCCTTCCATGTGGGCCAACCGTCCGTCCGCATTTTCCCCGACAGCCATCAATGGCACGACGCCCTGCCCCTGTGTCGGCACGATCTGGCGCTATCGTTGACCACCGTTTCAGGGCAAGTGAGTTATGGCGACTATTTCACTGCGGTCAGCGATTACCTTGTCCAGAACGGCACGGCGCTGCTTCGGGTGGCGGAGCAGGCTCTGAACCGCCGACTCCCGCCGGAGAAATTGACCGGCATCCAAATACATCTGGTAAAACACGGCGCCTTTTATCACCCGGCCATGATTCTGCTCTCCGTGGATGGAGATCGGCTGCCGATGGTGATCAATGTGGCGGTAAGCGAAGCCGGCCGGGAGCGTCTGCCCGAAGAGGCGGCTTATCTCGACCACCTGCGTAACAGTTACCCCGATGTTTATATACCCGCTGTTTTTGGCACGGGGGTCGGTCACACCACCAGCGGTCAATCGCTGCCCATGTTTGCCGGCCAGTGGTTGGACCATTACTACGAAGTCCACCAGTCGGCTGCCGAAGCGACGGGGATGAAACAGTGCTGGTCCGTATGGGATACGGACCAAGGGGCCTGGCGATTAACCGACCGCCAGACCGCTCAACTGTTCCACCAGACAGCCTTTATCCTGACCTACTATTTCGACCCGCACACCCTGTGCGCCATCCGCCAATGGCACAACGCCGCCGGTGATTTCGTCGTGCGCAGAAAAGGAGACGATATCGAGGTGCGCCTGATTGCCGTGCGCAGTTATACCCCGCTGATTCGACTCGACGATGATGAGACGATCGATCTGGAGACACTGTTGGAAACCCTTACCCTTTTCCTCATGCAAACCGCTATGTGGCTGCGAATCGATCGTCTGGACGGCGTGGACGAACTGGTTTGGGCCGATGAACGGGTCCTGACGCCCATCTGGAACGGATTTGTCGAGGGGTTGAAAAAGATGGCGGCGATGAACGCCTTTCCGGCTGAATTTGTAAGCGGCACCGCAGCCTACCTGGCCAACCACAGCGCCCGGGATCTTCTGGAAATCGGCCTCCAGATTACGTCGCGTTACCCGGCCGACCTGCCCGAAGCAGCCCTCATGCGAGACCGACTGCCTGCCCACGCCGAGCAATTGGCAGCGGTCATTGAACTTTGAATATTGCGATCTGTTGGAAGATCCAGATGGCCGAGTGACCTATGCCGATCACGTGCCTGTTTGCGGATTCGCCATTTCCCAGGGGTGGGCCCCATACCATACAATATATCCAGTTGGAACTCGTTATGAATAGGCGACCGGAGAAGCATCTTTAAAGCGCCGGAACAATGATTCAACCGCTCTGGGCAATTGTGGCTGCTAGACGTTCCGGCACCTCCATTGGATCACGGTTTGAAAGGGCGCATTCCACCCTCCGTATAGGGCTTTTTTATTGACAAACCAGGCAAATCTCTCTATACCAACTTCCTTTGATCCGTAATTTTTACACCCGTACTTTCCGGCTTGAAAGCTTGCTTAATCAACAAACCATACATAAGACAGCGATAAATAAAGCATACCGAGAGGAGGTGAACGTTTTTCGAATTTAGCCTATTGCGTTGTTAAGTCATAAGATACGTTTATTAACCAATATGGAGGTAAAACGATGGCAAAACACGAAACCCCGATGTTGGACCAGCTTGAAACCGGACCGTGGCCAAGCTTTGTGTCCGATTTGAAGCAGCAAGCCGCAAAACGGGCAAAAAATGCTGAAGGCATTGAGTTCCAGATCCCCCAGGACGTGGTGGAGGATCTTCTGGGAGTACTCGAGCTCTCCTACAAGCATGGCCGGACCCACTGGAAGCATGGCGGCATCGTAGGTGTTTTCGGATACGGCGGCGGCGTGATCGGTCGTTACTGCGACCAACCCCAGGATTTCCCGGGCGTCGCGCATTTTCACACCATGCGCATCAACCAACCGGGCGGCAAATTCTACTCGACCAAATACCTGCGTGAGTTGTGTGATCTATGGGACTTCCGCGGTTCCGGCATCACCAACATGCATGGCTCTACAGGCGACATCATCTTTTTGGGAACCACCACCCCCCAACTGGAAGAGATCTTTTACGAATTGACCCACAAGATGGATCAGGACCTTGGCGGTTCAGGCTCCAACCTGAGAACCCCGGCCGACTGTATCGGACAGGCCCGCTGCGAATATGCCTGTTACGACACCCAGGCCCTATGCTACGACCTGACCGAGGAGTACCAGGACGAGCTGCATCGCCCGGCCTTCCCGTACAAATTCAAATTCAAGTTTGATGGCTGCCCCAACTGCTGCGTTGCCTCCATTGCAAGGTCCGACCTTTCGTTCATCGGCACCTGGAAAGACGACATCAAGATCGATCAGGAAGCCGTGCAAGCTTACATCGGTGGCGAGCTGCCACCCAACGCAGGCGCCCACTCCGGCCGCGACTGGGGCAAATTCGACATCCAGAAAGAGGTCATCGACCTGTGTCCCACCGAATGCATGTGGATGGACGGCAAGACCCTGAAGATCGACAACCGCGAGTGCACCCGCTGCATGCACTGCATCAACGTCATGCCGCGCGCCCTGCACATCGGTGATGAACGTGGTGTCTCCATCCTGGCCGGCGCCAAAGCCCCGATCCTCGACGGCGCCCAGATGGGTACCCTGATCGTTCCTTTTATCGAAGTGGAGCCCCCCTACACCAAAATCAAGGAAGAGGTCATCGAACCGATCTGGGATTGGTGGATGGAAGAGGGCAAAAACCGTGAACGTTTGGGCGAATTGATGAAACGCCAGGGCCTGCAGAGACTGATCGAGGTGCTGGGCGTTGATCCTGATCCGCGCATGGTGCAAGAACCGCGCTCCAACCCCTACATCTTCTGGAAAGAAGACGAGGTAGAAGGCGGCTGGGATCGCGACATCAACGAGTTTAGAAAATATCATCAGAGATAGGAGGGCGACACCATGGCATTTATTTCTTCAGGATACAATCCGGCAAAACCGATGGAAGACCGGATCACCGATATCGGCCCGCGCAAATTCGATGAATTCTATCCGCCGGTCATCGCCAAGAACAAGGGCAAATGGCTCTATCATGAATACCTGCAACCGGGTGTGCTGGTTCATGTGGCCGAATCCGGCGACGAGGTCTACACCGTTCGCTGTGGCGGTGCCCGCCTGATGAGCACCTCCCACATTCGCGAAATCTGCGAAATCGCCGATAAGTACTGCGAAGGTCATGTCCGTTGGACGACCCGCAACAACATCGAGTTCATGGTTGACGACAAATCCAAAGTGCAACCGTTGCTCGACGATCTGGCCGGCCGCAAGTTCGACGGCGGCTCGTTTAAATTCCCCGTGGGCGGCACCGGCGCCAGCGTCTCCAACATCGTCCACACCCAGGGCTGGATTCACTGCCACACCCCGGCCACCGATGCGTCCGGTCCGGTCAAGTCGGTCATGGACGAAATGTTCGCCGATTTCCAAAACCACCGCATGCCGGCCCACGTTCGCGTCTCCCTGGCCTGCTGTCTGAACATGTGCGGCGCCGTGCACTGCTCGGATATCGCCATCCTGGGCTATCATCGCAAACCGCCCATGCTGGACCACGAGTACCTGGACAAGATGTGTGAGATCCCGTTGGCCATCGCCGCCTGCCCCACCGCCGCCATCAAACCGTCCAAGGTGGAAGTGGGTGGTCAGAAACTCAACTCGGTGGCCGTGAACAACGAACGCTGCATGTTCTGCGGCAACTGCTACACCATGTGCCCCTCCATGCCTCTGGCAGACACCGAGGGTGACGGCATCGTCATCATGGCCGGCGGAAAAGTGTCGAACCGCATCAGTGCGCCCAAGTTCTCCAAAGTCGTTGTGGCCTTCATCCCCAACGAAGCACCGCGTTGGCCCAAAACCGCCGCAACCATCAGGAACATGATCGAAACATACGCCTCCGATGCCCGCAAGTACGAGCGACTGGGCGACTGGGCCGAAAGAATTGGTTGGGAGCGCTTCTTCGAGAAATGCAAACTCGATTTCTCCCATCATCTGATCGATGACTTCCGCGATCCGGCCTACTACACTTGGCGTCAGACGTCACAGTTCAAGTTCTAAACGATGCTCCGGTGTTTGGACACATCGAATAATATCCGCAGGGGGCACTCAGCCCCCTGCGGCCCTTAGACCCTCAGAGGATGAAAGGGGAAAATGTCAATGGAATACGAAGAGGCAAAGAAAAGAATCGTAGAGGGCCTGACCAAGAAGCTCAAGACCAAGTCGAAGTTCTACTTCAACGACCTTTCCAAGATTCTTGAGATGAAGCCCCGCGAGGCCAAAAAGATCGTCAACAAGCTTGTTGAGGACGGCACTCTGGAGTACTGGTCCAGCGGCAGCACCTCCATGTACGGCATGCCGGGCACTGGCAAGCAAGCCCACAGCGAAGGCGAAGATTAGGCCTTCGGCATCGCAACGTTGAAACCGGCTCCACAAAAGGCGCCTGAACCCGGCTGCCCTGGTCTTGTTATCGCCGCTTTGCGCGGTGGCGCGGGCAAAACAATCTTATCAGTCGGAATTATTGCGGCCCTCCGGAACCGGGGGATTATCGTTGCGCCTTTTAAAAAAGGTCCCGATTATATCGATGCCGGCTGGTTGGCCCTGGCTGCCGGCCGGCCTTGTTATAATCTCGACACCTTCCTTATCGATACCCCTATCATCTTAAACTCCTATGAACGCTACACTTACGGAACCGATGCCGCTGTCATCGAAGGCAACCGGGGGCTGTATGACTGTATCAACACGGACGGCCTGACCTCCACCGCCGAATTGGCCAAGCTGCTCGACCTGCCGGTGATCCTCTGCCTCGATGCCACCAAGACCACCCGCACCATGGCTGCCGTGGTGGCCGGGTGCGCCCAGTTCGACCCGGGCGTCAAAATCAAAGGGGTCGTTTTAAATCACGTGGCGGGTGTGCGTCATGAAAATATCTTGCGCACCAGCATCGAACAGCACTGCGGCATTCCGGTGGTGGGCGCCGTACCAAAGCTGCGCAAACAGAGCTTTCCCGAGCGCCACATGGGGTTGGTGCCCACCTACGAGCACCAATGGGCCCAGGACGCCGTCGGCACCATCGCCGAATTGGCCGAAACGTATATCGACCTGACCGCTGTCTGCCACATCGCCAGTGTGCGCCTGCGGACACGAACCGATCCGATCGAGATTCACACCGGGCAGTACGCATCAAGCATCGCTTCTCAAGCATCCGAACAGCCGAAAGCACCGCCACCACGCATCGGCATCATCCGGGACTCGGCCTTCCAGTTTTACTACCCGGAAAACCTCGACGCCCTGGTCCAGGCCGGCGCGGAACTCGTCGTCACCAGCCCCCTGTTCGAAGACAACCTGCCGGCTGTCGACGCACTCTATATCGGCGGCGGCTTCCCCGAAACCCACGCCCAACGGCTGGCCAAGAATGTGACCTACCGTGAACAGATCAAGCAGTTGGCCGATCAGGGCATGCCCATCTATGCCGAGTGCGGCGGGCTGATGTATATGGGGCAGGAACTGGTGCTTGACGAACAGCACTATCCCATGACCGGAGTTCTGCCCATTTCGTTCGGGTTCTCCAAACGCCCCCAGGGCCATGGCTACACCATCGCTCGCGTCGCCCAGCCCAACCCCTTCTTCGAAACCGGTCAGACGATCAAAGGCCATGAATTTCATTATTCGACCGTCCGGCTTTTAGAAGAAAACCCAGACGCCATGGCCTTTGAAATGGAACGCGGCAACGGCCTTCAAAACGGCCTGGACGGCCTGTGCCGCAACAACGTACTGGCCACCTACACCCATATCCACGCCCTGGGTACTCCCCAATGGGCTCCGGCCCTCGTCGCCAAAGCCCGCCATTTTCGCCAGAAGAGATCGAACCGATGAAGCTTCAACGTGTTCGACCTTTAGGACCTTATCGCGTCGCCGTTGAATAGCACAATATAGCGTACCCTCAAAAGGTCTATTATTAAACCGGCAATTAAATAGGGCTTCCTGAATTAAGTGTAAGGTATTGTAAACGCAACAAAAATATGTTATAAACAGGACAAAAAGTGATCGAGAACTCACCGAAAACCACAAATAACCTTGCACTTTTTGCCCGGGAAAACCATGTACAAACACAATCTGAAGCAACTGGAATTTGAAAATTTCAACCTTCCTTTTGATGGAAAATTACGAAGTGATAATCGATGGGTAAAACTGGCCAAATTTATTCCCTGGGAAGAATTTGAAGAGGCCTATGCAAAGAAGCTGTCAGGTTCCGGATTAGGGCCACCGGCGATGTCGGTACGTATTGCATTGGGTGCGTTGATCATAAAGGAAAAGCTTGGCACCTCAGATGAAGAGACCGTCGAGCAGATTCGCGAAAACCCTTACCTGCAATACTTTTTAGGCTTTACGGACTATCGTGATGAAGAACCATTTCACTCCACAATGTTTGTTCATTTTAGAAAGCGTTTCGGCAAGAAAGCCATTTGCCAGATCATCGAAACTGTGAATCACAAAGCAAGATCGGTCAAAAAAAATGCGAAAGATGACGGTAAAGACAACAGTGGCGGTGGCGCTGATGGGAAAAAGCCAAACAGTGGTAAATTGTTGATTGATGCGACCTGCACACCGGCCGACATTACTTTCCCTACCGATCTGAAAATACTCAATGAGGCCAGAGAAAAAAGCGAAAAAATTATTGATGTTTTGCACCGACCCCACAGAGGCAAACTTAAAAAACCGCGCACCTATCGCAAAAAAGCACGAAAACAGTTTCTTGCCATTGCAAAAAGCAAGAAGGTGCCGAAGAGCAAAATGCGCAAGGCCATACGTCAACAACTGGGCTATCTGAGGCGTAATCTTAAAACGATCGACAAGTTATCGCAGATTTCATCGTTGTTGATGCTTAAAAAGCGCATGTACAAGCTGTTGTTGGTCATCAATGAAGTGTATCGCCAGCAAAAGTGGATGTATGATCAGAAGGTCAAAAGAATCGATGATCGTATTGTCAACATCTACCAACCGCATGTTCGGCCCATTAAACGTGGCAAGGCAGGAGCTGCTACGGAATTTGGAGCCAAGATATCAGTCAGCGCGGTTGACGGATACTGCTTTTTGGACCGATTGAACTGGGATGCATATAACGAGTCGGCTGATTTAATCAAACAGGCGCAAGCATACAAAGACCGCTTTGGTTGTTATCCCGCCTCAATTCATGCCGACAAGATCTATCGCAACAGGGACAACATCAAGTTCTGTAAAAAGCACGGCATCCGGTTATCCGGCCCTGCACTGGGGCGGCCACCTTCCGATACCGAAGTCCGCAAAGCGATACAGAAGCAGGCCCGGCAGGATGAACTTGATCGTATCCCCATTGAAGGAAAATTTGGACAGGGAAAGCGTCGATTCAGTTTGTCAAAGATCATGAGCAAGCTGGACAGCACATCTGAGACTGCCATAGCTGTAGTATTTTTGGTGATGAATTTAGAGAAGTGGCTCAATAGCCTTCTTTTTTGTTTCCTTTTACTTCTCCATAGGTTCAGTTTTGACGATAACAGTCGCATTCAAAGCCCGCAGATACAGTTAAGATCGGACAAATTTGCGACTACGTGTATCTAATCGGGCATTGGGCACAGAGCAACGTTGGGGTCACGGATTATTCAGGAAGCCCTAAATAGGCCAGCCCTTGTCATCCCGGACTTGATCCGGGATCCAGGAACGGTCTGGATTCCGGCCTGCGCCGGAATGACGATTGCTAAGGTAATTAATTGCCGGGTTAATACCCAACCGAAAAGTACTTCTTCCCGTGGCCTTTATGCAGTCAACTTCTCTATTTTTACTGCACTCACCTTGAATTCCGGAATTTTGGCCAGGGGATCGAACGCTTCCGAGCTGGTCAACACATTGGTCGGGTTTTCGCCAAAATGAATGGGAAGAAAGACGGTTCCGGGTTTCAGGGAAGTACTGATTTTAGCAGGCGCTTCCATTCGGCCCCGGCGCGAAGAGAGCACCAGCACCTCCCCGTCCTGAACCTCCAGCTCCTCGGCGTCTGTGGGACTGATGGAGACATAGCCGGTGGTCTGTTCGACATCCAGATGGGACGAAATTCGGGTCATGGTGCCGGTATGAAAATGGGCAAACATGCGGCCGGTGGTTAGAAAATAGGGGTAGTCCGCATCGGGCATTTCTGCCGGGGCCAGGTACTCGACGGCATGAAACTTCCCTTTGCCCCTGGTAAACTGCTCCTTGTGCAGATACGGGGTTCCCGGATGGTCTCTGTCCGGGCATGGCCACTGCAAGCCATCCAGGCCCATGCGTTCGTAGGTCATGCCGGCGTAACTCTTCGGCGTCAAGGAGGCCATCTCGTCAAAGATCGCTTCCGGGTTAGCGTATTTCATCTTGTAGCCCATGGCTGTCGAGAGGCGGCTGATGATTTCCCAATCGGCCAGGGTGTTGCCGATGGGGTCGGTGGCTTTGTGGATGCGCATGCAGCGGCGCTCCGTATTGGTAAAAGTCCCCTCCTTTTCGGCTACGGAGGCGGCCGAAAATACCACATCGGCCACTTGGGCGGTTTCCGACAGGAAGAGGTCCTGAACCACTAGAAAATCCAATTTCTTAAGAGCTTCGTTGAGGTGATTCCAGTCCGGGTCGCTGAGTTTTGGGTTTTCACCGATGACGAAAAGCCCTTTCAGTTTCCCCTTGAGGATGGCAGGGATCATGTCCGTAATGGTCAGGCCAGGCTGATCCGAAAGCGGCGTGCCCCAAGCCTTGGAAAATTTTTCGCGCACCTGGGGGTCGGCCACCGGCTGATAGCCGGTCATCACGTTGGGCAACCCGCCCATGTCGCAAGCGCCTTGGACATTGTTCTGCCCCCGCAGCGGATTCACCCCCCCGCCGTGTACGCCCACATTACCGCACAGCATGGCCAGATTGCAGCAGGATTTGACATTGTCCACGCCAGTGGTGTGTTGGGTGATGCCCATGGCATACAGCAGCGCGGCCGGGCTATTGGTGGCATACAGCTCAGCCATGCGTTCCAGATCCCTTGTCGCCACCCCGGTGATCTCCTGGACCCTGGCCGGGGTATAGTCCTTAAGCACCGATTCCATGGCTTCATAATCTTCGGTGCGCTGGGCGATGTATGATTCTGCATGCCAGCCGTTTTCGATGATGATGTGCATCATGCCGTTCAAAAGGGCCACATCGCTGCCCAATCGATGGGTGACGGCCACGTCGGCAAAACGGGACAGCTGAATATTTCTCGGGTCAGCCACGACGAGCTTGGCACCGCGCTCTTTGGCCCTGAAGATACGGCGGGCGACAAGTGGATGGCAGGCGGTAGTATTCGATCCGATGACGAAAATGCACCCTGACGATTCAAACTCCGCAATGGAGTTCGTCATGGCACCGCTACCGAAGGCGGCGGCCAGACCGGCCACCGTGGAGGCATGTCAGAGACGCGCGCAATGATCGACGTTGTTGGTGCCCAGGACGGCCCTGGCAAACTTCTGGGCCAGATAATTCTCCTCATTGGTCACCTTGGCAGACACCAGTACCCCCACGGCATCCGGACCGTGCTCGTTGATGATATCGCGGAAGCGGTCGGCGGCCAGACCAATGGCTTCGTCCCAATCGGCCTTGATGAACCGCCCGAAGGTCTTGATCAGCGGCTGTTTCAAGCGAAGGACGCTGTTCACATGTTCGTGCAGGTTCCAGCCCTTGATGCACAGCTTTCCCTGGTTGACCGGGTGGGTTTTCATGGGCAGGGTGCTGACGATCTTGCCATCGATGACTTCAAAAAGAATGCCGCAGCCGGTTCCACAATATGAACAGACAGAGGGCACGAACTTGCACTGCATGGTGTACTCCTTTGTTTGGTGTCCATCCGCCAATGGCCAATTTGGTCGATTTCGGCGCTGAACGTTTTCCCCTCAACATGTCCCGCAATTGCTGCGGTTCGAATCTTGAGTGCGGATTGAACTCAAATCGATTCACGTATTCGTGAACGCACACTAAACAACCGGATAGTCCGCCTGCATCGGTTGCGGTTCAAGCGTGACCTTGTCCCCCAGGATGCTCAATGGCGATTGGTCGGCTCCGGATCCGGTTTCATAATCGAAAACGGTTTTGACGATGTCGTTGACCTTTCGGTAGAGCAACCGCAGGGGAATGTCCACCGGACAGGCATCCTCGCACAGCCCGCAGTCGATGCAGCGCCCGGCCATGTGTGTGGCCCGAACCAGGTGGAATATCGGCACCTCCGGTGGCAGGGCGCCTTTGCGGATCAAATCGCCATGCTCCAGGCTGCACTCCTTGCAAAAACAGACCGGACAGATGTTCCGGCATCCGTAGCACTTGATGCATTTTTGAAATTCATTCATCCATCGGGACAGGCGCTCCGGCTGTTCTATCTCCTCGAAATCCTCGAGACACATGGTGTTGTCCACGCCCACCTGTTGTTTCAGCGGAGCGGGCTTCTCAGGCGCCAGGTATGAGCAGTCGCCGTGCGCCTTCAGGTTTGAAGGGCAGCAGTTGACATTTACAGCTTTGATATTGTCCTCTTTTAGCTGGTTCCAGATATAAAGGACGTTAAGGGCGCGCTGGTTGCAGTCCCGGGCCAGCATTCCGATTTTGATCTCCGGATCGACGGCAGCGATATGCGTCGCCACCTTCTCCAGGGAGTAGCGGGCCGGCCCGTCGATCAGGTCATCCACGGCATCGAGATTTGCTTTGTTGAAGCTGTAAGGCAAAGGATGGCCCATGACCATTTTATATCCCAAGAAAAGGTCTACGATGCCCTCTTCAAGCCACCGTTTCACTTTTGATTTCATGTGTTGCCTCCTCTATCATACCGACGCCATCAGGTCGGACCAATTGGGTATTGTGGGAAAAAGGGTCCGCGTGCAAAGGAGGTGCAGCAGGCAGCCGGCCCACCATGGCAGCACTCGCCCCGATGAGCGGATTGGGCCCCAGGGATCTTATCTTCTCCGTAAAATCGGTGATCACCTGAACGAATTTCTGAGCTTCCGCAGAAGATATCCACTCCAGGTGTAAGCGGCCCGCCAGGCCCATGAAAGAGAGCAGTTCCTGGAGAAAAGTGATCCGTTTTACTGTCATGTGATTACCGTACAGGTAATGGCAGTCGCCGATGTGTCACCCGCCCACCAGGATTCCGTCGGCGCCTTCCTGCAGCGCGCGTAGGATATGATGCGGCGATACGGTGGCCGAGCACATGACCCGGATGGCGCGTACGTTAGGAGGATACTGCATACGGCTGACACCGGCCAGATCGGCTGCCCCGTATGCGCACCAGTTGCATATAAATGCCAGTATTTTGGGTTCGAACGGTTTCTGTTGCACAATGACTCCTTGAGCGATGTGGGTTACGCACATATGGCGCTTTTGATCTGGGCATAGAGCTGCTGGTTGCTGAAACCCAGTAGTATCGGGGCCTCCGAAGGACATGCTGCCGCACAGGCCCCGCAACCCTTGCACAGGGCTTGATTAACTTCCGCAATACGCTTTTCTTCGTTGTAGGTGATCGCGTTATAGGGGCAGACGTTGATGCAACCCAGGCACCCGGAGCATCGCTCGGGGTCGATATAGCTAACGATGCCACCCACCATAATATGATCCTTGGACATTACCGTCAGAGACTTGGCCGTGGCGGCATGGGCCTGGGCGATGCTCTCTTCCAATGGCTTGGGGTAATGCCCCATACCGCAGAGAAAAACCCCTTCAGTGGCAAATTCTACCGGCCTTAGTTTCTGGTGTGCTTCCATCAACCAACCGTCGGCATCCGTGGAGACTTTGAAAAACTGGCTGAGGCTGGTATTCTCCCTGGCCTCTATGGCCGTTGCCAGACAAAGCAGATCCGCATCCACGCGAACCTGACGACCGAGGATCGGATCATTGAAACTCACCGTGACGCATTTGTCGCCGGTAGTGGCGACCGGCTTGTTCTCCGGATCGTAACGGAAGAAGAGAACTCCCTGCTGCCGTGCCTCCTTGTAGAGATCCTCTCTTTTTCCGTAGGTTCGGATATCACGGTAGAGGATATAGACATTGGTCTCGGGGTTGCGCTTTTTCAGCTCCAGAGCATTTTGGATGGAATGGGTACAGCACACCTTGGAACAATATGGCCGATCGTCGTTCCTTGAGCCAACACACTGGATGAAAACCACATTCTCGGCCCGTTTGATACGCGGGTCGTCCTGCCTGAACAACGCATCCATCTCCAGATGAGTGACCACCGCCGGGTGTTCGCCGTATAGGTATTCCGAAGGTTTGCTTTCCTTCGCTCCTGTGGCAAGAATGGCCACACCGTGGGATATGGTCGTTTTCGCCTCGCCGGCTGACAGGGTAGTATTGAAATTTCCGACAAAGCCTTCCACGTCGCTGACGGTTGTTCCCAAATGAACGGTTATGCCAGGCTCAGCTTCCACCTGGCGAATCAACTTCTCCAGAAAGTCGGCGACATCTTCCCCCTGGTAGGTTTTGATGAGGTTGCGGGCATTGCCGCCCAAGGACTCGGTCTGCTCCACCAGGTGCACCGGGTATCCATGCCGGGAGAGGGACAGGGCCGTGGTGAGACCGGCAACTCCGCCGCCAACCACCATGGCAGAGGGGGTGACCGGCAGCTCCTTCTCTTGCAGCGGGACGGCAAGAAATGCTTTGGACACTGCCATGCGCACGAGATCACAGGCCTTTTCAGTGGCGGCATCGGGATCATTGCTGTGCACCCACGAATCTTGATTGCGGATATTGGCCATCTCGATCAGATATTTGTTCAGTCCGGCGTTGACCAGGGTTTCCTGGAACAGCTCCTCGTGGGTCCGCGGCGTGCAGGCGGCCACCACAACGCGGTTCAGCCCCTTGTCCCGTATCACCTCCGTCATTTTGTCCTGGGTGTCCTGGCTGCAGGTAAACAGGTTCTCCTCGACATACTCGACCCCGGGCAACGTTTTGGCATAGGCGGCCACTTCCGGGACCCTGACAATCCCGCCAATATTGATACCGCAGTTGCACACAAAAACGCCGATTCGGGGAGCTTCCCGGCTTACATCCCGTTGGGCGGGAATTTCCACTGCCTGGGTCAGGGTATTGCGCGCGTCGGCCAGGTTCTCGGTGGCGGCACTCGCAGCGGCGCTGGCCTCCATAACCGACTGGGGGATATCCTTGGGGCCGGTAAACACGCCGCAGGCATATATTCCCGGCACCGAGGTGGCCACCGGATGAAAACTGTTCGAATGGACAAAATGGTATTTATCCAATTCGACCCCCAGCGTTTGCGACAGCTCCACCGCGGACTTGCTCACTTCAAGCCCCGTTGACAGCACGACCATGTCGAAAGGGTCTTGGTGGACAACGCCTCCGTCGTCCACATAGCGCAACATCAGGTCATCGCTTCCCGTAACCTGCTCCACCGTATGAATGCGCGCGGGTATGAAGCGCACACCACTTTTGCGGGCATTTTCGCAGTAGCGGTCGAAATCCTTGCCCTGGGTCCGCAGATCCATGTAGAAGATGGTGCATTCCAGAGGTGTCTCACTATGGTCTGCCGCCATCACCGCTTGCTTGACCGCATACATGCAGCAGACAGATGAGCAGTAGCCGTTGTCGCAGCGGTTCATGTCCCGGGAACCCACACATTGCAGCCAGGCGATTCTTTTCGGTGGCTCTCCGGTGGCTTTCTTGCCGCGCATGCTCGACGGCCGCACCAGGTGGCCGGCGTATGGGCCGGTGGCCGAGAGGATGCGCTCGAATTCCGGAGCGGTCACCACGTCCGGCAGACTGGTGTATCCATAGGTGTCAAGACCGCTTGGATCGAAGGGTGTGAATCCCGGCGCCATGACGACCGATCCCACCTGCAGGTTAATGGTCTTTTCCGTGTCCTTGAAATTGATGGCGCCCGAAGGACAATATTTTTCGCAGGCGCCGCACTTGCCGTTTTTCAGATAGATGCAGTTGTCCGCATCGATGGCATACTTCAGGGGCACCGCCTGGGAATAGGGGACATAGATCGCCTTACGCTTGATCAGACCTTCGTTGTAACTGTCATCCACCCGTTTGGGGCACTTTTGGGCGCACAGACCGCAGGCAATGCATTTTTCCATATCCACGTATCGCGGGTGCTGAAGCACGGAAACCGTGAAGTTGCCCTCCTCGCCATCAATGGCGGTCACTTCGGAAAGCGTAAGCAATTCGATGTTGATGTGCCGGCCGACCTCGACCAGTTTGGGTGAAATAATTCACATCGAGCAGTCATTGGTGGGAAAGGTCTTGTCCAATTGGGCCATGGCCCCGCCAATGGCCGGAGATCTCTCGACCATATATACGTAATAGCCGGAGTTGGCCATATCCAGGGCTGCCTGCATTCCGGCTATACCGCCACCGATGACCATCACCGATCCCAGCACCGCTGTTTTCGATTGTTTGTCTTCCATACATTTGCTCCCTGCTCGGTTGATCGAGCTTGTTAATCGTTACATCCGCCCGAAAGTAGAATCCTTTATCGCCTATTCTTTCTCAACTGGAGCCTGCATCACCACACGGCTGCCTTTGCAGCCCGCCCGCTATGAATCTGGAAACAATTTTTCAATCGTCGCCAGCAGGTCATCCTCGGTAAACGGTTTGGGCAAATAGTCCGCCGCCCCCAGCTTCATGGCCTCCAGCGCGTTGGACAGGGTCGAATACCCCGTCATCACGATTACACTCATCTTCGTTGACTGCTCCTCGATCAGTTTCAGGACCTGAGACCCGTCGATGTCGGGCAGTTTCATATCCAGCAGGATCAGGTCATAACCGCCGTTGCGCTCGATCTCCAGCAGCCCGGCAATACCGGTGGTGCGATGCGTAACATGATGGCCCTTTTCAGAAAGCACCAGCCAGCAGGCATCGCAAATCACCTTTTCATCGTCGATCACCAGCACGTTCAATGGTTTCATGCAAACACCTTTTCGTCGGAAGCGTTCGTCCTGTCGGTCCTAATCGGAAAGACGATCACCAATCGCGTGCCCTTTCCCGGTGAACTGAATACCTGGATATCGCCATCATGGTTCTGGATAATGCCGTAGCTGATCGCCAGACCAAGGCCGGTTCCTTTTGACCGGGCGGAGAAAAACGGCTCGAAAATCCTTTTCTGATCCGCCTTGGCAATACCGCAACCGTTGTCGACTACCTCAACCCGGATGATGCCGCCCGCCTGATCGACGGAGGTTTTAACGAAGACCTTGCCGCACTCTGCCACAGCGTGCAGCGCATTGAGCAGCAAGTTGATCAACACCTGTTCGATCTGGTTTTCATCCAGCAATGTGTCGACCATATCTTTGGCCAGGGTCAGCCCGATATCCACGTGCCGCAGATGAAACTCATTTTCCACAATGCCTAGCGCGGATTCGACGACATGGTTGATGTTGGCCGGGATCCGCTGCGGTTCCGTATCCCGGGCAAAATCGAGCAACCCCTGAATGATAATTTTACAGCGCTGGGTCTCTTTGATTATAATATCAAGCCCTTCCTGCAGGCCTTTCTCGGGGGTAACCTTTTTACGCATGTTAGAGCCGTAGAGCAGAATACCGGTCAGCGGGTTGTTGATTTCATGGGCAATCCCCGCTGCCAGGCGGCCCAGAGACGACATTTTGTCCATCTGGGTGGCCAGGTGATGAAAATTTTCCTGTTGGTTTTCCATCAACTGGACCCGTTCGATAATGCAGGCGCACTGCTCTGCAATCGTCAGCATAAAATCCAGTTCGTCATCGGAAAACTCGCGGTGGTGGTCCAGATATATCCGAATCAGACCGAGTATTTGATTCCTGACAGCCATGGGGACATCGACCATCATGCGGATGCCTTCATCCCAGGCCTCCTGGGGATATTCAACCCGGGGGGCGTGCCAGAGATCTGTAATAATTTTTACCTGGTGAAGTTCCATTGGATTGGGCAGTATCTTTTCGGTGGTCACGGGCCCCTTGGAGAGATAGTTTTCCCCCAGCCCACAGGCTGCCCGGACATCGAACTGCTCGGTATCTTTGTTGAAAATTCTCAGCAGAGCACCCTTGGCGTCCAGAACCGCGGCGGATTTAACGACCACCACATTCAGCACCTCCTGAAGGCTGGAGCTGGAGTGCATCGACCTGATGATGTCCCGGAATACTTTGAAATAAATTTCGTATGGCGTCGAACCGGTCATGGGTCTGTCTATCGTTGGAGTTTCTGCTGCAATCATTTTTCGACGGGGCGGCTCTTCCGGACAGACGCATACGCTGCCCCCCGAACCATGGATACCCGAACCATTTATAATAGATCGAACGGCGACCATGGTGATACCGTTGTGGCTACCACGCTTCCCGTTCCAGGCGCTTATAAATGAACATCAACTGTTTTTGGGTAAGCTCGCCCACGTTTTCATTGATCCACTTCAAATCCCCTGACGTAATGGCGGCCTTGGCTTTACTGCAAAGCTGGTATTCCTCCAGGGCAGACGACCCCTTTTCCATAAGATCCGTCCAGAAGGCCCGGTCGTCCCAAGTGCGATTCATCACCTGGATGACCTCCCGCTTCTGGATGAGTCTCTCCTCTTCGGTCTCCGGTTCTCTCACTGCCGGACCAGCATTGCTTGTCTCCTCATGAGATTTCAGCGCTTCGGCAATCGCCGACTTGATCTGGTCTTCGGTAAACGGTTTGGGCAAAAACTCGGATACGCCCAGCTTCATGGCTTCTACAGCCGTCGATGTTGTGCCGTATCCGGTGATCACGATCACTTCGGTTTCCGGCTTTTGCGCCCGTACCTTGCGGATCACTTCCATGCCGTTGATATCCGGCAAACGGAGATCAGCCACGAGCAGGTCAAACCGTTTGTGCTGGAAGGCCTCCATGGCAAGCGCACCTGTCCCCGCCAGGTTCACGTCGAAACCGTCTTCACTCAACACCATCTCAAGCCCTTTGGCCACATTGAGATCGTCTTCCATCACCAGGATATGAGGGGGCACCTCATACTTCATGGCCGCACTCGCTTCTATGGTCATCATGATGATACCTCCTTGTTCTGGTTTTCCATCTGGATAATACATTACAAATTCCCCGACACGAATTCTTCTTCGATAGCGTTATTAGCATTGGCTGTGCCAACAGAGGCAAACGGCGGGATCGTCGGTTAGAACAACTGTATTGCAGGCGATTTCGGGCAATTTTCAATAACCCGAGAGCAGAGAAAACAGGTGTGGGAAAAGCGATTTGCGTATATGTTTTTATATGGCTCCAATAGGCGCCAAAACAGATTTGGGAAATAATATTGAGGTGTTATTTGCGTATAAACGGTTATACGGGGGTATGGGCGGCCATACGGCAGCCAGCATGCAAACGCTCACCCCCAAAAGATGGTGAAGCGAGTCTATCCGGAAGTTGCCGTAAGTCCTTGTTTTTTCATGAGTGTGGAGAAATTCGATCGCTGCATGCCGACACTTTGTGCCGCCTGGGTAATATTGCCCTTTGCCGCCGCGAGGGCCTTTTTGATAAAAGCTCTCTCGATTTCCCCGAATTGGTTTTCCAGCAGGTTCTGTTTGGCCGCCTTCAGCTCTTCCAGGGTTTCGGGAATCTCGTTTCGGTGCGGTTCAGGGTTGGCTTCCCAATGATCAGAGAGGTGCTGGTATTGCAAAATTCGGCCGTCGGCAATGATAACCAGCCGATCTACCACGTTCTTAAGCTGCCGCACATTGCCTGGCCACTCTTCGTTAACCAATATCTCCAGGGAATCGTCCGAAAATCCGTCGATATGCTTGCCAGTCTCGCGGCAGGTTTTTTTCAAAAAGTGGTACAACAGCTGCGGAATATCATCCCGCCGATCCCGCAACGGGGGGATGGTAATGGGAAAGACGTTGAGGCGGTAAAAAAGGTCCTCTCTAAATTTGCCTTCATCCACCATGTTCTTTAAATCACGATTGGTGGCGGCAATAAAACGCACATCCGCTTTTTTATAACGGCTGGCCCCAACCGGTTTGAATTCATGGGTTTCAATGGCCCTGAGCAGTTTGGCCTGAATATCCATGTTCAGATTTGCCACTTCGTCCAAAAACAATGTACCGCGGCTGGCGGCCTTGAATATGCCCTCTTTCTCCTGAACAGCTCCGGTAAACGCTCCTTTTTTATGCCCGAACAGTTCACTTTCCAAGAGAGATGAAGAGAAAGTGCTGCAGTCCACCGCCATGAAGGGATGGTCCGTCCGCTTGCTGTGAGCATGAATTTCCCGGGCAAAGAGCTCCTTGCCGGTACCGCTCTCACCACTCAACAGTACGGTCGAATCGGTGGGGGCAACTTTACGTATATCGTCAAATATCTGCAATATCCTTGGATTTTCACCGACGATGTTAAGGAAGTCCTGTCGCGGGGATGGCTGCCGGCGAAGGGCCTCATGCGCCTCTCTAAAACGCCTGTTTTTCACCGCCATTTCAACGGCATTGAGCAATTCATCTTCAGCAAAAGGTTTGGAGATGTAATCAAAAGTACCCAATTTCATCGCTTCCACGGCATTCTTGACGCTGGCATAGCCGGTCATGACGATAACACAAATATCGAGTTTGGCATCTTTCACCTTTCGCAGGATATCCATCCCGTCCATATCGGGAAGCTTCATATCCAGCAAGACGAGATGGTACCGCCCACTCAACATCGCATCCACACCGGCCTTACCGGTGTTGCAAGCGTCCGCTGAATACCCTCTCTCTTGGAGTACCATTCGGCATCCAACGCAAATCGAAGGTTCGTCGTCAATAATAAGGATGGGTCGATCCGTTGTTTCCATCATCGTGTCTCTGTCGTTCGAGGTCAATTCACTCCCAAGTTTATAGCCAATAAACGCTGTAGAAGATCATAACGATCAAACATGTGTCAACCCTATCAAATTTGCATGAGTCGGTTTTATACGATTCGCCGGGAATGCCCTGTTTTTTATATCGGCTGATACGGTTTTCTATAGAGCTCTATTGAAGCTCGTTTTCTGCAGAAAACCCTATTCCAGCAGACCGCCTTCTTCTTTTGAAAGGGGGGGCTGGGGGGATCTATCCCATGTGTTGTCGATTCTTGGATGAAAGATCAAATACCCGATGCAGGCCAATCAAACCAACCAATATTTTTTTGCCCGAGCCTTGCAGATGATCGAATTGGCTAATTTGGCACGGTTGATGCTGACAGGATTTGACCAATTGGCACGCAAGTCAGTTTGAACCTTGTGGCCACACCTTAAAACACAAGGAGATCATTTAGGGCTAACTATAAGGAGTTATGAAAACCTCAATTTCACCGATCGGCCATGCCGATAGAAAGGAAAGAAAGAATGTCTTTAGCACAATCTATCCCGGAACTGGAAGTCAGCAAATCAATCGACACCGGCAAATATCTGGACGACGTCGCCCTCGCCGAGGCGATTCTCGATAATGCGGAACAAAATGGCGACGTCCTCAGCAGCGCGGATATCGTTTTCAGCCTGAGAAACTTTCTAAAAATGAAATACTATCCGGTAGCGATTAAGTACTTTTTTTCAGAGGATGAACTGGCGGATTTCAAAAACAGCGCAGACTATAAAACAGGGCTTCGCCCGTATACCTTTTGCCATTATGTAGCTGCATCCAGACAACGGGGCGAC
This sequence comes from uncultured Desulfatitalea sp., assembly GCA_963668675.2. Taxonomy (GTDB): domain Bacteria; phylum Desulfobacterota; class Desulfobacteria; order Desulfobacterales; family Desulfosarcinaceae; genus Desulfatitalea. The sequence continues at coordinate 1,432,656 of CAXXMB010000002.1, forward strand.
ATCCTGCTCGGCACACAAGATAAGGTCGGCTGCTCCAATGCAAAATACGTAATGGGATGGAAGGGATTGGACGAGGCCGAAATCAAGAGTCACTTGAAATATACCAAAGACAGGGCACAAGCTGAAAGGTTTATCAAAACCAAGAAACAACTGCCTGAAGGCTTGCTCGCCTTTGCAACGGCCCCTTTACACAAAGCGCCCTACCGGCCGGATGTTGTCCACGGGATCAGCGATGTGCTGCAGGCCTACCACCTCGGTAATGATTGGTGCGCCGCGCATGATTCACACCCCTTTAACATGACGATGACCATGAACTCCTCGATCTGTCATGGATGTGTCCGATGCCACTTGGTCAATGTACCGAACATCACGCCCATGTGCAGCAGCAGCAAGACAGCCGGCAAAACCGAACAGAGTGAAATCAATTGGGTATGGCCTGGAGACCATCTTGAACCCACGGTTCACTGGATGCTGGAAAGAATCGTACGAGATGGCGGCGCATCTTTCCCGCGAACAGGAGAAACCTATCCCGGATTTGACATCTGCAAGCTGTGTAACTTTCTGGTTTTCACAAAGCCTATGGAAAAGAGAGCGAATAAGTAATCCATAGAAAGGTCTCGCTGAATACAAAATCCTCTCGCAAGCAGCTGATAGGATCGTATTCATTAATATTACGGGGGCGGGTCCAACATCATGAGATCCGCAACTTTTTTTATCAATTATTCAAAGGGCGACATACAACGCCTGGGTCCTATGCGTTGCACAACGCACTTGATCATATACCAAAATCGTAGTGCGGGGTTTACCCACGCCGATGTACCTGTAAGGTGCTTTTATAGCTTGGAATAAACCCCGCAGCTACATGAAAATGCAGTCAATAGATAACCTTCCCGGCACCTTATAACCCTACTAAATCCCTCTTTCTAAAAGAGGGATTTATCCTCTGATTCATGAACGCTTTAATGCGAACCAATCTTACCTGCATTCTGTTTGCTTTGGTATTTCAGATAACCATAAAAGTAAAAAGCTTTTGGAATCTATGGTATTGTCGGGTCGACAGGTATATAATGTTGTATTATGTTGCTTCCGTTAATCGCAAAGAACAAGCTAACGCATAGTATTTCTTCGAATTTTTAAAAGTAAATCACCGCCATCAACGATTGGTTATCATGGCTGAAAACAACACACATGAACCGATCTGGGAGTATGTTCCGCTGGAAGAATACATACTGCCCAGCGACACTGTTCAACGAACCGTCTCGACCCGCATTTCCAGCTTTTGGGGAAAACTGCGGCGGCAGGAAAACAAAACAGAAGCGTCAAACGACAAGACGACTGAATTGAAGCTGCTGACAAAGCATCAATTGCAAACTGCAGCGCCAAGCTCCGACTGGGTGGACGCCGCTATCACTCTGAACTTGTTTTTAACGGATAAGTTGTCAGGCCAACACGGGGAAGGACAGGTTATCGCTGTGGCCGACGCCCCGTTTGCAGGACAGTCTATAGCCATTGCTGCATTGGCTGAAATGAACGATTGGCACCTCATATCTGCTCCTTCTCTGGAACAGATATTGAGTGCGGACCAAAAATGGCTGGATTCCGTAGGGAATACCAAAGCTCCCTGGGTGTTGCCGCATCTGGAAAAATGTTTCCTGCGTCTTGCAAAGGGACTGCACCTGGTTCGGCGCCTGCTGGCTGATTCGGTTTCGGGACGACTCGGAAACGGGGTCATTGGCTGCAGCAGTTGGGCGTGGTCCTTTCTGCAAAAGGTTTCTGCCGAAACCGACGTCATTTCTGCTTTCACCCCACACGCTTTGGATACGCACCGCCTGCAGAACTGGCTTTCTCAGATCACATTTAAATGCAGCCCATCAAACAATTTCCGCTTCATGTTGACAGGCAAAGCCGACGAATTGATCTCTGCCCCTGCACGATCCCCGAACCGTCCGCAGAGCACTTTACGATGTGGCGTTGACCAGTCCGTATTTGCAATTGCTGCGCCCGATCTCAATCGTTACCCGAGAAACACCCGGACAACCCAATACCGACTCAAGGCTTATCCTGTAAACCCTCGAGACCAGTTTCAGTTCGTAACGGACCTCACCGAGCGGGCCAAACCGCTTTTGTTTGAGTCGGGGATCCGATTTGCTGCTTTTCTTCCGACCGGCATGAACAGATGAATTTTTTCCGACACGTTCATCAACGCCTTGCATATAAAGGCGCATTGAAAAAAAGGCGACTCCGGATAAAGGCCGAAAGCCTGGCGGTGATCGACCAAATGGTCGTATCACTTGGAAAAAAACTTCCCTATCTGCAAAGCTACCGCACCGAATTGGTCCCCTTGATTTACCGCACTGGTCGCTATCTTGACACAATGCTGGACGCGATTCCCGGACCTGCAGCACTCGATCCGAACCACTGGGATAAAGATCCCCTCATTCATTCCATGTTTGTATCTGAAAAGCACACCAAAGAACTGATTGCTGACAGCGAACCCTTACAGCGATTCTTTCAGGGTTCGAATTCCAAGATTGCCTTTGCGCTGCTCACGGCAGAAAAAAGAGAAAAGACCATTTCCGGAACGGAATTCGTCGGAGAAATCGTGCGACGCGACGTAATACAAAAGGCGATTTTCTTTGAGCAACTACAGATAACGATGCCCACCGATGAGCTGGCGAAAACCCGACGGCAGGTCAAATATCAACTATTTTCCGATCTGTTTACACAGGCTGCCGAGAAAATTTCCGAGATCAAGGCAATTAAATCGGAACTCAAAACACGACACGATGTAATAACAGCAAAAATGCCACTTTTTATAAACAAGGAAGGGCAAAAAGAGATGGATGAACTGCACGACGCCCTCGAAAAGCAAATCGAAGAGATTGGAGCAACACTTGACTCTCCTGATGATTATATTTCTCCCTTGAAAAATTTGCTCCTGAATCCACAGATCCACATCTCGGCCAAACCGGTAGTTCTGAAATTAAACTCAATGGGAATTCTTTTAAGCGATAATTCTAAACAAGAGGTCAAACCGATTTTGCTGGCTGAATTCGAATCCAATGCCGGCAAGAAGTGTGTGGCAACCTGGATTCGTGTCGAAAAAGAAAACGTAACGCAACAGTTTTGAATCCACAACAGCAGAAAACATTTCTTCTCCGGCCTGTTCCTTGATAACCTCACCCAGCAAACGCCCAAGAGGTCAACCTGATGCCGAATATGCGGTGGCACCCCCTCTTTCGTTCCGTCTGGGTTCGGCGGTGATGTCACCCCACTCATCTTCACTTCTTTGAAGAAAACCTTTCTTGATATCAGCTGTGTCTTGAGATTCGGCTTTTCCCTTGATATTGGCACGTTGACACCAATACCTTTTTTGTATTTTTTTGTGTCTTTTGCGCACATATTGGCACTATCTCCCAATACTGAAAATAGCGTTATAAACATCTACAGGAAGCAGATTTTCAGCACATATTGAGCTACCATCCTGTTTTTGACAACAAAGACAGCCGTTTAAGAGTGAACGCCGTTGCGTGATGGCATCAATGCAATACTTTGGCAACATTTTCTATAATCTCTCTCTGCACATTTTGGCTACACAGTCCGATCCCAATATAGTCGTTCCTCACATGGGTTACTGTTGCAGCCTTAACGATTAAACTGTACGTAGAGAGCCATCTACCCCCATACGGAGCATCCTTCCCACAAACACGCAACTCCCTCCATGAACTTGACATCTCCTCATTTACGCCTTAAATATATCGTTTACTTACATAATCATGTTGAGAGGCGCGAGGGAACTGGCCTGACGACCGCCCGGCAACCTATCCATAAAGGTGCTAAATCCAGCCCGAACAGGGGAACATGAGGTCTGAGCGACAACATGGCACAGCGTAGACCTCTCCTTTTGTGAGAGGTTTTTCTATTTGAATCGCACTGATGATCCCAAGGAGGACTTCCATGACCGAGGCATACAAAGGATTCTCGACCCAGGCCATCCACGGCGGACACTCACCGGACAGCGAAACCCATTCGCGGGCGGTGCCGCTCTACCAGACCACCTCCTACACCTTCGACGATACCGCCCACGCGGCCGATCTGTTCGGCCTGCGCAAATTCGGCAACATCTACACGCGCATCATGAACCCCACCACCGATGTGCTCGAACAACGCATTGCGGCCCTGGAGGGCGGTGTCGGCGCTTTGGCGACCGCTTCGGGCCAGGCGGCCGAAACCTTGGCCATTCTCACCCTGGCACAGGCCGGCGACGAGATCGTTGCATCCACAGATCTGTACGGCGGCACGGTCAGCCTCTTTACCCACACCCTCCCCAAATTCGGAATCAAGGTGCGCTTTGTCACCCCCAGTGACCTGAACGGATGGGAACAGGCCGTCAATGATCGGACCAAAGCCTTTTTCGTGGAGAGCATCGGCAACCCAAAATTGGATATCGTCGATATCGAACAGATTGCCAAGATAGGCGATGCCCATGGCATTCCCCTGGTGGTGGACAACACTGTCACCACACCCTACCTGCTCAACCCCATCGCCCATGGCGCCACCATCGTCATCCACTCTGCCACTAAATTTATCGGAGGCCACGGCACCTCCATCGGCGGCATCATTGTCGATTCGGGCAAGTTCGACTGGGCTGCATCAGGGCGCTTCGACGCCTTCCTGGAACCTGAACCGGCGTATCATGGCCTCAAGTTTTACGAAACCTTCGGCAATCTGACGTTCATCCTGCGGGCTCGCGTCTTAGGACTCAGGGACATGGGCGCAGCAGTGAGCCCCTTCAATGCATGGCTCTTTCTGCAAGGGTTGGAGACACTGGCCCTGCGGATGCAGCGGCACAGTGAAAACGGGCTTGCCGTGGCCGAGTGGCTGGAGAAGCACCCCTGCGTGGCCTGGGTGCGCTATCCCGGGTTACCCTCTTCACCGACCTACGCGCTCAAAGAGAAATACCTGCCCAAGGGGCAGGGTGCGATGATCGGCTTTGGCATTCGAGGCGGTCAGCAGGCGGCTGTCAAATTCATCGAAAGCTGTAAACTGTTCAGCCACCTGGCCAATATCGGAGATGCCAAGAGCCTCGTCATCCACCCGGCATCCACCACCCATGAGCAGCTCACCGAAGAGGAGCAGCAGGCCGCAGGCGTCACCCCGGACTTCATCCGGCTAAGTGTTGGCATCGAAGATATTGACGATATTATTGCCGACCTGGATGTTGCATTGAACGAGGGGGTCAGCTGCACCCTGTGATGAGTTAGCGGGTTTGTTGCGTTGATATGATGGAGTTACTTGGGTTAGACAACCCGAAACCGACAAACGATAAGAACACAATCAACCCAGCAACCCAAAAACGCAACAACCCAATGAACTCAACAAACCCTATAAACGCAATAAACGAAAGAGACATGGACCGCAACTCTGTTGGACAGGTAACACCGCAAACTTTCACATTCGGCAGCACGGATGATCCTATGGTGCTCGAATCCGGTTACACCCTGGGACCGGTGGGTATTACCTACGAAACCTACGGTGAACCCAATGAGGACCGCTCGAATGCCATCCTGATCTGTCACGCCCTCTCCGGGGACCATCATGTGGCCGGCTATAACGATCCTCACGACCGACGTACCGGCTGGTGGGACAGCATGATCGGCCCAGGCAAGGCGTTCGACACCCGCCGGTTCTGGGTCATCTGCTCGAACATCATCGGCGGCTGCAAAGGCTCGACCGGACCGACGAGCATCGATCCGCAGACCGGCGAGCCCTTCGGCCTCACCTTCCCGGTGGTGACCATCGGCGACATGGTCGACGCCCAGAAACGCCTCATGGACCACCTGGAGATCGAGCGCCTCTACAGCATGGCGGGCGGCTCCATGGGTGGGTTTCAGGTGCTCGAGTGGATTCTGCGTTATCCCGAAATGGTCCGCTCGGCCATCTGCATCGCATCCGCCTCGCGCCTCTCGGCCCAGGCCATCGCCTTCAACAGCATCGGCCGTAGCGCCATTACGCGGGACCCGGCGTGGAAAAAGGGTTGCTACAACGACAGAGGTCCGGAGCAGGGGCTGGCCACCGCCCGTATGATTGGCCACATCACCTATCTGTCGGAGATGCTACTAGATGCCAAGTTCGGTCGCCGGCTGCAGTCGGCCAATCGCCTCAGCTACAACTTTTCGAGCGAGTTTGCCATCGAGAGCTACCTCGATCACAAGGGAAGTGCGTTTACCGAACGTTTCGACGCCAACAGCTACCTCTATATCACCAAAGCCATGGACTACTTCGACATCAGCCGCTCTTACGGCCCCTTAAAGGAGGCCTTTGCCCGGGTTCTGGCCCGGTGCCTCTTTGTCTCCTACAGCACGGATTGGCTCTTCCCCACGAGTCAAACCAAAGAGATGGTGCGCGCCATGCTCTCCAGCGGCAAACCGGTCTCTTTCATCGACATCGATTCGCCCTACGGCCACGATGCATTCCTCGTGGAAGAAGAGAAACTGACGCGAATTGTTTCCGGATTTCTGACCGGTGTGGGAAAGGAGGCAAGCGCATGAATGCCCAATATGTGGACCGCCTCAGTCGCACCGACCGGGATGTCATTCTAACCCTGGTGCCCGAAGGCGTCTCGGTACTCGATTTGGGGTGCGGTGACTGCGGTCTGCTCAACGAGCTGGTAACCAAGCGTAAGATTCACGGTACGGGTGTCGATATCAGCGGAGATCAATTGATCGATGGTCTGGCCTATGGACTCAACGTCTACCATGGCGACCTGGATGAAGGCTTGGCCGATTTTCCGGACGACGCCTATGACTACGTCATCCTCAACCAGACACTGCAGGTGGTCAAGCGACCCCTGCTGGTCTTCGACGAAATGTTGCGCATCGGCCGTTACGGCATTGTGGGATTTCCCAACTTTGCCCATTGGCAATTGCGCCGCGGACTCTTCTTCGGCGGTCGCGCCCCCAAGTCGGCAGCCCTGCCATTCGAGTGGTATGACACCCCGAACATTCGGGTGCTCTCCATCCGGGATTTCTTCGACTACTGCCGGACGCAACAGATCCGAATCGTACAGGAGCGTTATCTGATTGCCGGAAAATGGATGCGCCGCATGCCGGTTGCCATCACCAACGCGTTGGCCCATGTCGGCCTCTTCGTTATCTCGCGGCGGTAGCCGGCACTATTACCAGCGGATATTACAATGCATCACGCGCCGCTGCTCACTTTTTCAATGAACGCCAGCATGCGCGCCAGCACCGCCTCGGGTTGATCGAGATGCGGTGTATGGCTGCAGCCTTCAATCAATGCGGCTGTCGCATCTCCCCCCGACTGAGAAACAATGGCGTCCACATGGCCTTCGGTGGCGTACTGGTCATCCTTGCCCTGCAAAACCAGCAGCGGCGCCTCAATGGCCGGCAGCGCATATTCGATGTTCCAATCCAAAAACCAATCACTGAGCCAAGTGTCGGCCCATGCCCGAAAGACGACGTCGGTCTTCTCCCCATGGTACTTGGCAAGCCCTGCCAGCTTTCCCTGGTCGAACGCATCCACGGTGGCGCGAATACCGTCAAGGGTGATGGGCTCCACAAAGACGTGGGCCGCCTCTGTGATAATGCCTCGCAGATATCGCGGTCGCTCGGCACCATACAGCAACGCGATGCTGCCGCCATCAGAGTGGCCGATCATTATGAAGGCCCTTTCCGGAATCAGTTTGGAGGTCAATTGCGGCAATTCATCAAGGGCGTAGTCGTGCAGGTAGTGGATGGTGCGTGGCGCCTTCAGACCGGAAGAGCGGCCATAGCCCATCCGATCGTAGACCAATCCGGCACACCCCGAAAGAAGACAAAGCCGTGTTGGAAAATCACGCCACATCGCCGTACACCCCAACCCTTCATGCAAAAACACCAGGCATGGTGATCGCGGGTCTCCGTCGATCCGCTCATAGTAGATGTGCTGATCTTGGCTCAGAACAACCTGTGCCAAAAGCCCTCCCGTCTATCGTCTCATCTCCTGTCCGCCAACGAGAACCCTATACCCGATGAGTGATCCAGACCTACGCCATATTTGAAAAATAGATGCAGAGGGTATATGTCCTCTCCATGGATACCCCTCTTCCGTTCATTCCATGGAACACCTCTTCCCTGTGGCGCGAGGCCAATGCCGCCATCGGGCACCTCGTGCGGCACCATCGTCAGGCCGTGGAGGAGTCCCGTATGGCGGCCGAGCAGATCCGGAGTCGACTCGCATCGATCTTTCCGATCATGGATCGCCTCTGCGGGGCCACCTGCCCCGACTGCAGCGACATCTGCTGTCAACACGCCTGTGTCTGGATCGATTTCAGGGATCTGCTCTTTCTCCACCTGACGGCCATCCCGGCGCCTGGCCAGCAGTTGCTTGCCCAACAGGGCGAGCGCTGCCGCTACAGCACACCGGAAGGATGCCGACTGGAACGCGAACAGCGCCCCTATGTCTGCACCTGGTACCTCTGCCCGGCACAGACAGAACTGCTTCGGCAACAGCCGGCAACGATGCAAAAGGTGACCTCATCTCTGCAACAGATCAAACGCCTGCGGCGGCTGATGGAGCAGTCGTTTATCCGCGCAGGTTATCCTGCAACCGATCTCATAGATCCAATTTCATAAAGGTGACCAGAAAAGGCAAGTGGTCGAACTGCTTTGTTCGGCGCTCAACGAATCCGATTCTCCGATACCACGCCTGCAACTCCTTATCTTGAGCCATCATTCCGAGTCCCAACGCTCTGGCGCCAAGCGCTCTGGCCTGGTCAATCACATGGTCACAAAGGGCCTTTCCATAACCCTTGCCCCTGTCTTCCGGCAATACACTGAGCCGCTCCAGATAGCAAAAGTCCGGATTGGCCCTTTCAAGGGCCACACACCCCACCGCCGCTTGATTGCTTTCCATCACATAGTAGGTGACGCCCCGGCTGAAATCCTTCTGGATCCACTCATCGGTACAATTCGATGGATGCTTCGGGCAATTCTCGTGTGTCAAACCGAATCTCCGGGCCACATCCCGAAAGGATCGTCGGACAATCGTTGCCAGCAATTGGGCATCGGTGCATTCCGTGATTCTGATGTTATCTACCCTCATCTCAATCTGCCCTCACTCTATTGGTTGCGTTGCTCAACACCCTCGCAACTCGTTTGGGTCAGATCTGATTCCAGCAAAAAAATCGAGCACGGCAGCATTAAACGCTGCTGGCTGTTCGATAAACATGCCGTGGGATGCGTTTGAGATGGTAATCTTTCTCTGCTGTTCCAGGTACGCCTGGAGGCGTCATGCACAATCTCTTTCCATCGCTTATCAATCCACGGATTTATCCACGACCATCATCCGAACCATGATGCGCATCCTATAGCGGCACCTAATCTCTGGACGCGCCGGAGCATCACCCACAAAATTAGGATGCGATCAAATTTACTTCTTCTCAATAGTACCGCCGGCCCGCTCCATGGCCGCCTTTTCAAACCCTGTCTGGAATCCCGGGGAGTAGTTCATATACTGCGGTATAGGGTACCTCAAACCGGCTCGATGCGTTCTCTCCAGCCCTTCCATCAGCATTTCAAGTTTTTCTCGCGGACAGGAGAACATGACCTCATGGTCCTGGGCGCCTCCCCAGATACGATCTCCATTGCCCAACGTGACATACTGAGGTTCTTTGTTTTTTATGGTTTTGGTCACCCCCTCATGGCAGGAGCCCACTCTTCCCGCTGCACTAAACGCCAACGCACCCCCCTCCATAAAGAGATACCCCTGGACAAACCGCATGGCCTGCGCTGGCAGGCAGTAGATCATAACAGTGTCCGGAACCACCTTTGTCCGTGACAATGGGGAGATAATCAACCCTAAAATATCGTCCTCCAGTGAATGCAGGTGCTGCTCGAACTTGCCTGCAACAGCAGTGTCCTTTGCATAGAGACCGACGCTGAATGCATCCGCCCACTCTTTATCCTCCTGCGTAAGTGTATCCCAACCGTAGACCGCACGCGCAGGTTTGCAGTTGATATCCGCCTCGGTGACAGCAATGGTCCACCCGTATGTACGCGACATTTTGAAGTTCTGGCAGACAAAATTCTGCAGCGCCATATCCCGGGAAGGTCTTTTATACTCAGGTTCGATTTCGCTCTCGGATCGGACGATTTTTACAGCCAATGGAAACGTTGCAGGGCGGATCAATGCCTCAATCCGCTCACCATATGTTCTGTACCGTTCCAGTTCTGATGCCATATACACCTCCTGAAATAGATCATGAAAATAGGGCAAACCGGCAATCCGCTGATTGAACCGCTGCTCAGGGAAACATACGCATCAACACAATATTTTTAGGACTAATGAAACCCTTTTAAAAAAACAAGGGAATTTACGGATGGGAAAAGCCGAATAGAAGCAGCAGCCATCGCAATCAACGCCACGAAATGCTACGAAGCATACGTATAAATCGGAAATGGCGCCATAAAACCATACATGGCGATTACCCGGGGTAACGTACCGGTCGGAGGTGACAACCATGGAATGGCCTTGCCGAGTGCCTAAAGCAAACCCTACTTTACAGACAATACCGGACAGGGGGCATCAAGGATCACTTGGCGGGAGGTTGACCCGAAGAGCAATTTACCCAGTTGGGAGCGGCGGCGCAGACCGATAACGATTTCGTCGATCTCGTTCTCCTTGGCGTAGCGCAGCAGATCTTCAGCCACAGACATCTGCTGCTGCTGGGACATCTCGATCTTGCATTTGATATCACACGCCTGGCACAACATTTCGCTGTCTTTCAATCCAGATTCAAGACGGGTATTTTTGGGGCTGTCGATTTTGCCGTTGGCAGCAGCCGTAAAAATGTGAAGTTCAGCTTTGAGCGTTTTGGCACGTCTTTGGGCAACGGTCAGTGCACGTTGCGCCATCTCCGAACCATCATATCCAACCAGGATCTTCATTCTCTTTGAACACTCCTCTAAAACTGATGCGTTTGGATCTACCGAGTGGCACAAAAGCAGAAAAATGTCAAAAAACGCGCTAAAAGTCAATCAAAGATAACAATTCGAGCAATCAACCCTCCCGGTAGCCCGGCCGCCCGGACACAAATGATCTGGTGGCTTCCTCCCCCCGAACACATTACCAGAGACTGGCCGCATGAATCCCTTTTCCAATAGGGCACTTTAAGCCGTCTGTTGTCAGAAAGAACCAAAAGGGCTACATTCGAGGCGATGAACCTGCTCTGCCTCACATACGACCAGCTCGAGGAGCAATTTCGGCTGCGGTACGGTCGTGGCGCCTACCACGCCGCGGCCCTCTATCGCGCCTTCTACACCACCAGGAGTCTGGATCTTTCACAGATCCCCGAATTTGAACAATCCAACGCCCTGGCAGAGGAGGTCGGACGCGATCTCGATGCCCCTCTGCCCGAACTGACCCGCCAAATCGAAGCGGACGGCGTCACCAAACTGCAATTGCGCCTGAGCGACGGTCTGGCCGTTGAGACGGTGCTCATCCCCATGCCACATCACGCCACGGTGTGTGTCTCATGCCAGGTCGGATGCCGCATGGGATGCCGTTTTTGCGAAACCGGGCAGATGGGGCTGCTGCGCCAGTTGACGACCGATGAAATCGTGGCCCAGGTGTATATGGCCAGGATCCGGCTGGGCGTGGCGGTCCGCAATGTGGTCTTCATGGGGATGGGAGAGCCCCTGGATAACTTCAATGCGGTCGTTCAGGCCATACGCGTCCTCGAAGATCAACGCGGCCTCAATATCGCAAAGCGACGTATTACCGTATCGACAGTGGGCCTGGTGCCGGGCATTGAGCGGCTCTCCGAACTGAACTGGCCACAGCTCAAGCTGGCCGTCAGCCTCAATGCGACCGCTAACGACCAACGCAGCGCACTGATGCCCGTCAATCAGCGCTTTGACCTGCAGGAACTGCGAACCGCCCTGGAGCGCTACCCCCTGGCCCGGGGCAATGTGCTGCTGGTCGAGTATGTCCTGATCAAAAACGTCAATGACACGCCTGAAGATGCCCGCCGGTTGGCAGGCTACGTGGCGGGGCTGCCGGTCCGCATCAATCTGATCCCCTATAATCCCAGGCAGGCATCGCCATTCGAGGCCCCCACCCAAGGGGAGGTGCACCGCTTTCACCAGGCGTTGATCAAGGTGGGCCTCTTTGTGCGCCTGCGACGATCCAAAGGCGCCGGTATTCAAGCAGCCTGCGGTCAGTTGGGAGGAAATCTATAAAATCACTACCCCCAGTCGTAACCCTGACCGTTCAGGGGCCGGAGGGCTTCAGAGATGCAGCGGCAAGCATAAGGCCGTAATGGATGACTGTGATCCCTTGCCAACACAGGATCTTGCGTCCTCCAGTCTTCGAACCGTTAAGGTTTGGGGCTTGTCAGGGGGTGGGAGCGTTTGCCGGTGAGCTCGTCGATGTGGATGCGCCACACCCGCATGCCGCGCCCCGGCATCGCCGATGGCATCTGCCGATCCCGGGCATAGTGCTGCACCATCAGATCGAGTCCGCGGGTCTTCCCATCGAGTGTAGGCAACTCTTCGATTCGCCCCTGACCGACCACGCTCTCAAAGGCAAAACTCCATTTACATGGCTTCGACGGTGCCGCCAGAAGACGCAGATCGGTCTCCATGGCAAAAGAGACCCGCGGGTTGCGGCGGATCATATCGATCTTCTTGCCTTCGAGGGCAGTGTGGATGTAAAGGTAGCGGCCATCATAGCCGAAGCAGACCGGAACCACGTATGGGGTATTATCCACAGCCACTGCAAGGTGGCAGATCAGGCATCGTTCGATAACGGCATCGATTTCGGATCTCTCGGTAATCTCCTTCTCCTGACGCTGCATGGGCATGTTCTCTTTCCAGCTACATTATTACGTTTTCGGGCGGGCGTTCCATAACACAAACCGTTCAATTCTTCTCCCTGGAATCATCTGCGATGGCGAGTTGCAACACCTGCTCAAGGGCCGCTGTCTTCTCCGGCGCCATCTCAAGGAAGACAAAGGTGACCCGCATGGCAGCGGGACTGTTGTCCGGATGCCACTCGGTAATATTCATCTGCAGCAGTTTACAGGGAAGATCGAAAACCGAATCCAGATCCGTACGTTCCGAAATGTGCAGCGACAACTGCAAGTCTCTCTGCATCAACAGATTCGGCTCAAATGTCACCATCTCGGCCAATACTCCCCCCCGGCTGATATTGATCATGATACCTTCGATACGCTGCCCCTCGGAGTAGACTGCCACTTCTGCCTGGGGGATATAAAAGCGCTTGTCTTTTCTCCAATTTCGCGGATTACAGACAAAATTGATCTTCTTGATCAGATCCGCCGGTCGCACGCGCATCATCACCACGTGCTCAAACCCCTGCCGCACCAACTCATTGATATCTGTTCCGTTATCATCTTCGGAGAGAATAATGCAGGGCGTATCTCCATTATGATCGGTTTCGGACATTTCAGCATTCAGATCGAATAGAGACATGTCCTTCACTTTGGTCGAGACAATTACTACATCAAAATTGTGAAGTGAAAGTTCGGCAAGCGCTTCCTGGGCACTTTCGGCTTCGTCGAAGGCGACATCGCTGAGTTCTGCATAGACAAATTTTTGAATCAGGCTGCGAATGGAGCGTGTGGGATGGACGAGCAGAATTTGTCGGATTCGCATTTGAAAAGGACTCCTTTATCAGATCGACCGAATCGACCGGTATCAATAGAGCTGTTTGATACGAATCAGATGCAACTGTTTCTGATCATCAGTAAGATGCGCCGGCGAGAGGAGATGTAGAATCTATAGCACAGCCAATGTGCAAAAAGCAATCTTTGCACCGGCGATGACACCATGCTGGCATGCGTTAAATTCGGGGCTACTCTCGACCGAGTTTAAACAGTTCCGCTGCATTGAGGCCGCACACCTTGTGCTTCTGCTCGTCACTCAAACCGGCCAGGGCCATCTCGTCGAAATAGCGCTTGGGCGCAAGCAACGGGTAGTCGGTCCCGAACAAGACCTTCTCTTCGCCGGCCAGCTCCATGGCCAGTCTGTAGATATCGGATCGGTAGAGAAAGGGAGATGCAGCAGTGTCGAACCAGACATTGCCCAGGGTCTCGGCCACCTCTCTCTTCATCAGATTGTACCAGAAGATGCCGCCACCCCAGTGGGCGAGTATCAGCCGCGTCGTGGCGTACTTCTTGACCAGGCCATAGATCTGGGCCAGCGTGTTGCTGGTTTTACCCGGATACTGATGCCCAACCGGCTCGTTGGTGTGAACCATGACGGGGCGGTCGTACTGCCGGGCCAGGGCCATGATAGCGTCCAAGCCATCGAGGGATTGGCACTCCATATCGGAGCAGTAAAAGGCCAATTCGCCGACACCTGACAGTCCGGCGGCCAGGCATCGCTCGACCTCGCGTACCGCTTCGGGCTGTTCGGTATCCATGCAGCACAACCCGATCAACCGGTCGGGATAGCGCTGAACCGATTCGAGGATGTAATCATTGTGGCGCTTGAAGATATCCGCCGTTCGCCAGGGAAAACCAAAGGTGACTGCCTTGTCTACACCGTGGGCATCCATGGCCGCCACCAACTCATCCGCACCGACCATTTTAGACTTGGGTGATGCGTAGAGCAATTCAAAAGCAGGCTCATTATCAAGAAAGCGCTCGCGCTGGCCGCGTATCTCATCGGGAAAAATATGTGTGTGTGCATCAATAATCATAGCAAACATCCGTTTTTAACTTCTAAATGAATTCATCAGGCGCTTGTATCATCCACATCGGACACCACGGGTTGATAGCATATCGTCCCCTGTTTGTCTCGTCCTTTGCCATCTTGACCATGCTCAGATCCCCGGTGCGCCCGACCCCTTGCCCTGCTTCGCCCATGCAAAGATATGTTCTCCAAGCAAGCTGTTACAGATCACTGCTGTCTCGACGGTTTCGGTGTGGCGCACATTGGTCAGGGCCATATCCAGACCAGCAGCCGCCAGCATGGGTAGAAACGCCCGCTCCAGTTCAACCTTGCGCGCCGTCGGAACAGGTCCGGAGGCCAGGTTGGATATACCGGCGATGGTTCGGACGGGAACGCCAAGCAGATCGGCCAAACTGCCGATCACCTTGAGCACCGCCCGGTTGTGGCGGGCCCCATCTTGCCAAGAGAGCGGAGCCACGACCGGATCGATGATCAGACGGTTAGGATCCAGCCCGGCTTTTGTGTAGGCCCCAAAGAGTGCCACGGCCAGCTCCATCATCTCCGTCTCATCGATGGGTACCTGGCTGTTGGGGTGCAGCAGATAACCGATGATTTCGGCATCATAATCCCGGGCCAGGGGAAGCATCCGTTCGAGCTTGGATGGCTCCAGGGAGAATCCATTGATAATGGTCCGGCCCCGGCAGGCGTTAAGGCCGGCCGCCATGGCCGCCGTATTGACTGTATCGAGCAACAGGGGCAGATCGGTCAGGGTCTGAACCGTCTCGACCAGAAACGCCATGCGCTCTTCAGGTTGCCTGGGCAATGGGCCGGGGTTGATATCCAGGGCTTGGGCACCCAATCGCAGGCACTCCCGGACCATTGCCCGCACTGGTACGGGATCCAGTTTCTCCAGCGCCCTGGCAAATGCGGGCTGCATGACATGCAGGTTGTCAGCGACGATCATCACGATTGAAAAAACACCTCATAGTTGAAAGAAAAATCACACTTATGCGTAGATGGCCCAAGACCGATAACACCACACACACCCGGTGTAAGGTGCCTGGCGCCCTATCCTCGTGCCATGGGATATACAAGCTGAAAGGCAAAATATCAAACCATCTGCCGCCGGCCGCAAAATACCGGCAGCAGCGGATGGGTCATGGCATTGGCAATTGGGTCCACTTTGTTATATAGGACGACACGAGGCGTCGATCCCCAGCAAGTGCCTTGCCACGGTTAAACAAAACATTATGTTCTACAAAACAAATACGTGGTGTTCATCAAGAAGCGGTCTTGGCGGATAGCGTCAGAGATGGACAGTGACCGATACGAACCAAAACCATTCGGCAAGCCGCGTATTGACGGACATCAAAATTAGAGAAAGGAAAAAATTGTGGTAAAACTCGAAACCAGCATGGGTGATATCTATTTGGAACTCGACGAGGAGAAGGCCCCCAATAGCGCGGCCAATTTCCTCTCATATGTGAACAGCGGCCACTACGACGGCACCATCTTCCATCGCGTGATCGACGGATTCATGATCCAGGGTGGCGGCATGACCGCCGACATGTCGGAAAAACAGACCGGGGAGCCCATCGAGAACGAGGCCGACAACGGACTGACCAATGACCCCTACACCGTGGCCATGGCACGCACCATGGACCCCCACAGCGCCACGGCCCAGTTCTTTATCAATGTGAAAAAGAACGATTTCCTCAACCACACCGCCAAGAACGAGCGCGGATGGGGTTACGCCGTCTTCGGCAAAGTGGTCAAGGGGCACGGCGTGGTCAACAAAATCAAAACCGTGCCCACCGGCCGTGCCGGCATGCACGACGATGTGCCCAAAGAGCCCGTCGAGATCGTCAAGGCCGAAGTGGTGGACGCCCTGCCCGAATAGCGCAACAACTGACTGCGAGTAAAAAGAAAAAGGCCGGCAACACCAACTGCCGGCCTTTTCATTCCATACCCTACCCAGTTTTCGGTTGACCAGATGCAGCGGACCGCCCGGAGCTGCGTCTAAGCGACAGTAAAACCATGGAGCGTCGCATTGGATACCCTCACTGCCCTCCTCACCGGCCCCTCTCCTCCTTTTATCTTGAGCCATCCCCATAAAATGGGGTAAGCAGAGATTATAGCTCAGGTTTTCAAACCCGTATCAATTCGCGCAAAATTTTCAGGGAGCCAATATGGACAAAACCAATGAGGCCGAAAACATCGCCGTGTTCTGTGACTTCGAGAATGTGGCCCTGGGTGTCAAAGAGGCGCGCTACGACGCCTTTGACATCGGTAAAGTGCTCGAACGTCTATTGCTCAAAGGCAACATTGTGGTCAAAAAAGCCTACTGCGACTGGCAGCGCTACAAGGATTTCAAGGCGGCCATGCACGAGGCGGCCTTCGAGCTGATCGAAATCCCCCACGTGCGCCAGTCGGGCAAAAATTCCGCCGATATCCGTATGGTGGTCGATGCCCTGGACCTGTGCTACACCAAATCCCACCTGGACACCTTCGTCATTGTCAGCGGCGACTCCGACTTCTCCCCCCTGGTCAGCAAGCTGCGTGAAAACAACAAGGTCGTCATCGGCGTGGGAGTCAAGAACTCAAGTTCCGACCTGCTGATCGCCAACTGCGACGAGTTTATCTACTATGACGACCTGGTACGCAAAAAAAAGCCGCGCAAAAAACCGACCCGCAAACCGGTGCGTCAGGGCGCCAAAAGCACTGCCGGCAGCGCCCTGCCCGAGAAAGAGGCTGAGGAGCGCATTCAGGAGGCCCTGGACCTGATCATGGAGACTCTGGAAGCGCTGGCCGAGGAACGCGGATCGGAAGAGAAGATCTGGGGCTCCATGGTCAAGCAGACCCTCAAGCGTCGTCGTCCGGGCTTCAACGAATCCTACTACGGATTTAGATCGTTCAAGCGCCTGCTTGAAGAGGCTGCCGCAAGGGAGCTGATGGAGCTGGAACCCGACGAAAAATCAGGCGGCTATATCATCAAAAGTTTTCATCAGGATGACGAGTAGCCCCTTCCCGCCCCAATTGTGTAAAGCCATCGTTCGCCCTGGAACATTCCCACCGATCCGGGCGGCCCACCGTCGCCCCACGCCGTCGATATGGCAAGCCTATTGCAAGTCCCGATACAGCTCATTGCTCATCCTGATGCCTGAATGGGCGGACCTGGGGAGAACATAGACACCTCTGGAATTCCAACAGTCTGTATTTAAAATATTTTTCAACTCATCAACCCTTTAAACGCAGCCAGGAGAAGATTCTTTCACCTACTGACGGTGCACCGGCACGAATGCGAGCAGTGAAAAATTTGCATTCCTGTGCAACAAAAATGCAACGGCAGACGGCATCTGACGAAGGCATCAGAGAGCACTCACAAGCAAAACAGTAAAAAAGGGAAGAGATCGATGACTTCGGAAGCCAATATACTGGTGGTGGAAGACGATACGAATGTTGCAGCAGTCCTGGAAGCCCGCCTGCAATCATTCGGCTACGAGGTTTGTGATATCGCCAAATCCGGTCCCGCAGCCGTTCGAATGGCGATGGATCAGTCGCCGGACCTGGTGCTGATGGATATTCTGCTGGAGGGAGACATGAATGGGGTCGAAGCCGCAGAGCTGATTCACAACCAGGCGGACATCCCCATCATCTTCGTCACCTGCCTGAGCGACCAGGCGTTGCTGGAGCGTGCCGTCAAGGCCAACGCTTATGGTTATATTCTCAAGCCCTATGACAATGCCGAATTGCGCTACACCATCGAAATCGCCCTGATCAAATACCGGGCCGCCAGAGAGCGAGAGCGGTTGATCGTCGATCTGGAAAAGGCACTTAAGGAGGTCAAACGGCTCAGCGGGTTGCTGCCGATCTGCGCCTCCTGTAAAAAAATACGTAACGATGATGGCTCCTGGCAGCAGATCGAAGAGTATATCCATGCCCATTCCGAAGCGGACTTTTCACACAGCATCTGCCCTGAATGCGCCAAAACCCTCTATCCGGAACTCGACACCCAGAGGTGAGCCAACCGATGCCCTTCGAATGACACGCCTCTATTGACAGGGTTGCGTTCTATCCTATCTGCCAATCCGTGGCTGGCCAATTACCTGTTGCGGGGAAACGCCACAATCAGAGGCAGGGAGAGCAGCGGCAGCAGCGACATCACCGTCAGGGTGGACTGGATCGAATAGAGATCGGCCATCTTCCCCACCAGGGGAGATACGATGCCCCCCAGCCCGAAAGCGAATCCCATCATCAGGCTGGCCACCATCGAACGTCCTTTGGGCGCCAATTGCTGCGCCAAGGCCACCCCTAGCGGCATGGTAGCCAACACAAAGATACCGGCCAGCACAACGCCAAAATAGACCCAAACCCCATCAAGATAGAGCAGCAACAGCAGCGCCGGCCCCATGAGGCCATGGGTCACGAGGAAAATCTTCTTGAACCCGATCCGGTCCGCCAAATGGCCGGCGGTCAGGCCGCTGACCGTTCCGGCGATGGTAAAAAGCGAAAAGAGCACACCGGCCGACACCACCGAAAAGCCCTTCTGGACATAAAACACCGGCATGAATGTCATAAAAGATTGCCCCACGATGGCGCGCAGCACCATCACGAGCCATATCAGCACCACCGCTCTCCAGGCGCTTCCCAGGCTCTCCCTGATCGAGCCTATAAATCCCAAAGAGCGCATCCCCTCACTCTGCGGCACCGGCACCACGGCAAACAGATAGATGGCTGACACCAATCCTATCAACATGGTGTAGGGCATCGCACTCAATCCGAATCGGGTGGCATACCAGGTGATAAATAGCGGCCCGATACCAAAGGCGAGGGTGCCGCCGGTGTTGAAAATCGACATGGCAAAACCAGCATTGCGCCCTGAATAGAGCGGCACCATTCCGGTCACCGACGGGTGAAACATGGAGGAGCCCACCGAACCGGCGGCAATGACAATCAGCAGGGACCAAAAGCCGACGGCCATACCGGAAAGGGGGATGAAAATGACCGTCATGAGAAGACCAGTCAAGATATATCCCCGGGTCGGATATCGGTCCGCCATGTAACCGGCAAAGGGTTGGACAATAAAGGCCAAAATACGGTTAACGCCGGCGACGATGCCCACTTCGGTGAGGGAGAGCCCCAGTTTGTCGACAAAAAGAGGAAACAGTGGCGTGGTAAAGGAGCTGTAGAAATCCCCAGTGAAATGGACGAGGGTAAGAGCGAAGAGCACTTTGACGCTGGCTTTGGCAGATGGATTCATGGGACGCATGCTATCCTTATCGGGAACGGGCCAGGTCGCAAGTTGGATTCGACCTTTACGATCAATTGACGATCAGCGCCGTAGGACAAAATGTGATGGGCTGTTTTTTAGGCCGTTGCACTGCCGGCTGCCGGAAAAACGGCACTATAAGGAGCTCCTTTGACAGCGTCAACTAAAATTGTAGAGAGAGATAGAAAGCGACGTCGAGGATTAGCTGGTCACGGTAATTTTCAGCCACCGCCGCAGGCATTGAAACGCCACACCATCTCGGAGCCTGGCTTTGTTCACGGGGATAAGGCCGACACGCATGGAGACCATCTGGTCTTCACCCCACGGCCACCACGCCACACAGAGGACCAGATTGTGAAGCGGATAAGAGGTGAAGAGAACCTGCCCAGGCATGAGCCCGAATTTAGCGTTCACCCATTCGATGATCGAGGCGTTTTCAGGAGGGGCGGATGAAAAGTTCCAATGGTGACTGAACTCCTTGAACAGAGGGAAAAAGACCAGTTCAGCATCCTCACCCTGGAGGACGACCATCGCCATATGACGCTGCTCATCCCACTCCCACGCATAAGCATTAGGAATATTAATACATATCTTCCGGCATATCTCCTGGAACGGAGCCAGATCCTCCAATGTAATCTGCATTCGGCGTCCTTATCGCGTCGATCTCAACTCAACCCATACGGGAACCACCCGGGGCCTGTTTTCATACTATCGGCCTTTGATCCCCAATCCTTGAGTCGCCCCCTATCAATGCCTACCCCCCTATGTCAAATTCGCCTCCCACTGCCCTTCCATATTCTTTTTGGTCGAATTTTGGTTGAATTGACAGCGACTATCTGCAACATTTTGAGATCTCACACTCAATCGACACACCTTTGCAAAAACGAGCATAACGGTCCTGTACAATCGATAGATTCAAGCGAGGTGCAACTGATGCTGAATGTCACCTGGACCGGCGCCGCCGGCCTTCAATTTGAAACGGACAAAGAGACGATTCTCATAGACCCCTACCACACGCGCGTGGACATCTTTAATACCCTCCTTGGGCCCATATCAGCCGATACGGCGGCCATTGACGCCCGACTTCCGGACATGAAGAAAATTGCAGCCGTCATCGTCGGCCACACCCATTCGGATCATGCCCTGGACGTGCCCCACATCGCCTCAAAGTCAACGTGCACAGTGGTAGGCAGCGCCTCCATGGACACCTTGATGAACTTGAGTGAAATGCCCGGCAGGGTCCGGGTCTGCTCAGGAGGAGAAACGGTGTCGCTGGGCGATGGCGCGTCGGTGACCATGATTCGATCCACACACGGTCTGGTGATCCTGGGGAAGGTTCCCTTTCCAGGGGAGATCCGCCCCACCAACACCCTTCCCATGAAGGCAAGCGGATATCGGGTGGGGACGGTTTTCGCCCCAAAGCTTCAAATCAAGGACACCACCTTTATCCACGTGGGCAGTGCCAATTTTATCGAGAAGGAGATGGAGGGGCACACCTGCGACGTTCTATTTCTATGTGTGCCGGGGTGGAAAAAGCGGGAGAACTATCCCCAACGGCTGATCGAAATGACCCAACCACAAACGGTCGTTCTTTTCCACTATGATGACTTTTCCAAACCGCATAAAAAGGGAAAAAGCACCCGACGACTACCGTTTGCCGATATGAAGGGACTGATTAAGGCCATCAAGGCCCACGCCCCCCGACTCAGGGTGATGGTCCCGGAGATATTCGAAACGATGCGTTTCTAATAGTGGTCGGGCCGATGGAACAAAAAAAGATGGATTTGCGATCACAGTGCAAACCCATCTTAATTGATTTTTTCGGACAGTTGCCGCCTTATAACCCGCCGATGACGATCAGGCGGATTTCACCACACGGCCCGATTTGATGCAGTTGGTACAAACCAACAGCTTTTGGACCTTGCCTTCATGAAGGGCACGGACGTTCTGCAGATTGGGCTTGAAACGACGTTTGGTGACATTGTGGGCATGGCTCACGTTGCTGCCCACCATCGGCTTCTTTCCACAAATTTCACATACTCTGGCCATTGGATCTCTCCGCGATAATCGAGTCAGTCAACCGGTCACTTGGCCGGTTTTGTTCAAAAGACGAATTTGGTTTCATACATCCTTTATTTGAATCTGTAAAGTCCTTTTTGAAATCCAGCCGGCAAAAACAAAACATCAGGGTTGGGAGGGATCGACGGGCTGATAGGCCTCACACTCGGCGATGTACAGGAGTGACTGGTGGTGATAACCAACATCCGGATAGTCGCTGATAACCGCCATGAACCGCTCCAGGGCCGCTTTGTAAAATCCCTGGCCGAAGTAGTATTTCCCCACATAATATTCATGTCCCGCAATGCTCTTATAGCAGGCCGGGATATGGCTCTGAGCCTTGGCGGCATAGGCATCGTTCGGGTATTGGCCGATGAGCCTGCGGAAGGTTTCCAAGGCTTTTCGTGCCGGCATCTGATCGCGATCGATGGCGTCGATCTGCTCGAAGTAGCACAATCCGATCTGGTAGACCACATAGGGCGTCGCCTCGTTGCGGGGATGCAGACGCTCAAACTCCTCATAGGCGGCCACGGCCTCAGGATACTCCTGCAGGTGATAGTGGGCATCGGCGATCTTCAGCTCGGCCAGGATGGCGTAGTTGCTGAAGGGGTACCAATCCTTGAGCTGTTCGAATGCGTCTAAGGCCTTCTTGTAACTGCCTTTGTCGTAGGCTTCGACGCCCTCCTGAATCAACTCATCGGCCCGCTTCTCCTCATCGCCCTTACCGAACCACGCACAACCGGAACAGGCCAACAGTGCCCAGATAAGGACCATCGCAGTAATATGAACTGGCTTCATTGAATCAGAGGATGCTCTTGAGTGTGTCTTCCAGCTTGGTTTTGGCGACCATGCCGGTGATCTGGTCCACCACCTTGCCGTCTTTGAAGAATATCAGGGTTGGAATGGCTTTTATACCGAACTTGCCCGGTGTAACGGGGTTGTCGTCCACATTGCATTTTGCGAATTTGACCTGATCGCCATACGTGCCGGCCAAATCTTCGATCACCGGGCCAATCGCTTTGCACGGACCGCACCACGGGGCCCAAAAATCAACCACGACGGGTTTTTCAGACTGCACGATCTCGCTGTCGAAACTGTTGTCGCTTATCTCCATAATCCCTTGTGCCATAATCTCATTGTCCTTTCTACCAAGGCGTTCGATTGAATGGGACAAAATAATATGAACCCCAGGGGTTGTCAACCATACGGCTGCGTGAATGTAAGAATGGATGCTCGTTCTGAAGGGGCTACTCCGATTCCGGGAAGGTGTTTGCCCATTCACACGCCTGCTGATAAAGCTTGGGCAGCTTATCCTGGGGGATCCGCAGCGCGTCAGCCAGCCGGGCAACCAGGGGCCACTCGCCCTTCTCATAGCACTCCATCAACCCCAGGTAACCGATCAGCTCACCACGACGATGGCACAGGGCATCTTTGATTCTTTCAGAGAGGGGCAGATCCTTCATGACTGTCATCATGGGCTGATCGACGATGGCGTCGATCAGGGAGAACATCCCCAGGGTGAACAGTTCGGCCGAGGAGCTCCGGTCGCTGGATAGTCCCCCCATTAGCTCACAAAATTTACCCCTGATACAGGCAGCTCGAATCAGCTCGTCCGGCTTTCCTTTGCCCAGGTTGGACATGGCCATCAGCGAGACAAACCGTCGTATCTCCGCTTCTCCCATGTAGACGAGGGCCTGCTGGATGGAGGTGATCTCCTTGGCCTTGGCGAAGAAGGCGGAGTTGATATAGCGCAACAACTTGTAGGAGAGGCTGACATCCGGCGCGATCAGTTTCTCAAGAGAAGAGAACTCAAAATCGGCACGGTTCACTTCGGCCATGATCTGAAGCAGGTTCAACTGAGGGCCGGAAACATCCTTGCCCTTGACCAGTTGGGGTTTGCAGAAGAAAAACCCCTGGAAGTAGTCGAACCCCATCTGTTTGGCTTGCTCGAATTCGTCGTAGGTTTCGACTTTTTCGGCCAGCATTTTCAGGCCGTTTCGCTTGGGGAGCTGCTGCAGATATGAGGCGATCTGATCCATCGACGAAAGCCTGAAATCGAACTTGATGATATGGGCGAGGTTGATCAACGGGTCGAGTTCAGGGGAGTATTCGAAATCGTCCAGGGCGAGGGTATAGCCCTTGTTCACCATCTCCTGGCAGGCGTCAATCAATTCGGAGGTGGGTTCCACATTTTCCAGAACTTCGACCACGGTCTCCTCTTTGGGCAGCAGCAGCGGCACCTTTCTGACGAGCAGATTCTGGGTGAAATTGATGAATGACTTCTTACCGCCGATCAGGGTGTCGATGCCGATATTGAAAAAGGTGTTGGCCAACACGGTAGATGTGGCTGTATCGCCATCGATATCGGGGGCGAACTTGGCGGTGGAATCCCTGAACAGCAGTTCATAACCGAATATCTTTTTGCGGGTGTTGAAGATCGGTTGACGGGCAACGTATGCATCCATGCTTATAGCGCATCCAATTCAGGTTGGACTAAGATCTGCTCCATTTCTCAATCACTATCGGTTCGATATCGGAAAACTTTAGCCACGCGAAGTGCCATGCCGTTTCGGTGCAATCCCTTTTGGGGCAAACCTTTTTCGACCCTTTGACAGCTGCGGTCAGGTCTGATAGCCATTGATCATCATTGATCATCACCCCAACCGCTGAACTGGTGTACCGAACATCCGAATTCCCTCATCAAAGGAGCAACGCGATGGAGACCAAACTACGTATCGGCGCCATGATATCGGGCGGCGGCACCAACCTTCAGGCAATTATCGATGCTTGTGAATCGGGAGACATTAACGGTGAAATGGTTTTTGTGGGATCGGACAATCCCAATGCGGCCGGCCTCGGGCGCGCCGAACGACACGCTATTTCCAGTTTTGTCGTCGACTACGGCGCCATCATCCGTCAATATAAAAAAGCGCCTGAGGCCCAGACCCCACCGCCCGATTTCGATCTGGACGAAATGTGGCTCAAACAGAGTCTGTTCGAACCGAATGCGCAATCGACACTGGTCGAGACATTTATCACCACCCGCGCCATTGCCGAAGCGCAGCTCCTCGAAAAGATGAATTCATACCCGGTGGATCTGCTGGTGCTGGCGGGCTTCATGCGCAATCTGACGCCCTATTTCATCGACCGTTTCAACACCGACCCGGACCGCCCCCGCATCATGAATATCCATCCAGCCCTACTGCCCGCTTTCCCCGGCGTAGACGGCTACGGCGACACCTATCGATATGGATGCAAGGTGGGTGGCTGTACGGTTCATTTCATCGATTATGGCGAGGATTCCGGCCCCATTATAGGCCAGAAAAGCTTTCCCATCACAGAGGAGGACACCCTCGACACCATCAAACGAAAGGGTTTGGAGCTCGAATGGCAGCTCTACCCGGAGTGCATCCAGCTATTTGCCGAAGATCGGCTTCAGACCGTGGTGATGACCCACACGCTGGACGGTGGTGAGGTGGTCCAAAGAAGGGTCGTGAAGGTCGTTAAGAGAAGTGATTAAAGTAGCTTCATCATCATCGGAAAGGCCACAAACGTTCCCGCCGCGCTGCCCAGGTTGGTGAAGGCCACGACCAGCAGGATGCGCGTCACTTTGTTGTTCCAGAAACCGCGCACCGATTGAATGTCCTCTTGGAGGTGCTCGAAGTCCCGCACTTGGGGTTTGCGCGAAAAGGCTTCTACCAGTCCCGACACCCACCCGGCAGCTATCATGGGATTCAAAGATGTCAGCGGGGCCGCCAGCACGGATGAGATGATCGTTATCGGATGGGCCCAGGCGATCAGCGCCCCCAAACCGGCCAGGAGGCCGTTTGCACCGACCCACCAAATCAACATGCCGGTGCCCACGTCGGAGCCGCCCCTGAAAAAACCGAACAGCAGCAGCGCTATAATGGACAGGGGAATGCCCCATTTGAGAATCGTTCCCAGATGCCCTTTGGGCGGCAGGGTTTCGAGCTGATCGACGGCCAGCGGCTGCGACCAGTATTCCATGATGCCCGGCACATGCCCCGCGCCAATGACGGCAACGATCTTCTCCCCCGGTGCGCTGCGGATTTTCGCTGTCAGGTATTGATCCCGTTCATCGATCAGCGTTTTCCGAATGGTGGGAAGGGAGCGGCCGACCTCTGCCAGAACCGTTTCCAGCATGTCCTGCTGCTTCAGGCGCTCCACCTCTTCTGCGCTGATCTCGTCCACGTCGCCGAATGAGAGCACCAGCTGAAAGATCAACTTGATGCGCGCCCACCAACTCATCTGGCGCCATGTGCGCGACAGGGTGACACGCACGTCGCGGTCGGCCAGGTGAATCGCAGCACCACTCGCTTCGGCCGATTCAATGGCCTGTATCATCTCCTGGCCGGGACGGATATCCAGTTTGGCCGCAATACGCTTTTGGAAAGAGGCCAGGATCAGGTTGGAGAGCAGCAGAAAAGCCTTCTTTTCCCGTATGACTTTGACAATGTCCATCTGCTGCCAGCTGTCTTTCTGACGCAAGGTCTGGAATCGGCCGGCACACAACTCGACACAGACGGTGTCCGGCTTCTCCTCCTCGATCACCGATTTGACCAGCTCAACACTCTGCTTAGACACGTGAGCGGTGCCGACCAGCACGATCTCTTTGCCCTCATAGGAGAGACGATGTACGGGATCACTGTTGTTTTTCGAGTCCATCAATATTATAGGTAACCTCTTATTCGTTTATTTGGCGTGCGCGTCCGGGGGAGATGCCGGGGAGAATCCATCGGGCGGCAGGTAAAACCTGGACAATATTATACGCTTTAAGCAAGATGTCAACGGCATCCGGGAGGCTGCACCACCATGGCACCGCAAGATCCGGCTAATTTCAGCATTTCAGAGGAACCTTTCTACCTGAGCAGCGATAACGAAATCGAGCTTTTCGAGACAGCCTGGCAGGCGAAACTGCCGGTGATGCTCAAAGGCCCCACCGGCTGCGGCAAAA
Source organism: uncultured Desulfatitalea sp. (assembly GCA_963668675.2). Lineage (GTDB taxonomy): Bacteria > Desulfobacterota > Desulfobacteria > Desulfobacterales > Desulfosarcinaceae > Desulfatitalea. Next base: position 1,459,657 of record CAXXMB010000002.1, read on the forward strand.
CCCGTTTCGTGCAACACATGGCCTGGCGCCTGAAGCGCCCCTTGATTACCGTGGCCTGCCACGAAGATCTGTTTGCATCCGACCTGCTGGGGCGCTATCTCCTTCAGCACGATGAAACCGTCTGGGTGGACGGTCCGCTGACGCGCGCCGTGCGCATGGGGGCGATCTGCTATCTGGACGAAGTGGTCGAGGCTCGCAAGGACACCACCGTGGTCATCCATCCTCTGACCGACGACAGACGCATGGTGAGCATCGACAAAAAGGGAGAGGTGCTTCAGGCCCACCCGGACTTCATGCTGGTAATCTCGTACAACCCCGGCTATCAATCGGTACTCAAAGACCTCAAACAGAGCACACGCCAGCGCTTCGTCGGCATCCAGTTCGACTACCCGCCACCAGAGCAGGAGGCCGGCATCGTAGCCGCTGAAGGCCGGATCGAACCCGACATGGCCGAACGGCTCGTGACCCTGGCCGGCAAGATCCGAAATGTCCGTGAGCAGGGCCTGACCGAAGGGGCCAGCACACGCCTGCTCATCTATGCGGCCAAGATGATCCGGCGCGGTATCCCGCCGGCCCAGGCCTGCAAGACGGCCATCTGCCAGCCGCTCACCGACGACGACCGTCTTCAGGAGACCCTCGCCGATCTGATCGATGATCTATTTTAGATTTTACGCTTCAACCTTCGGGTTGCGCATAGTGTACATGCGAAGGAGAATCCAGCAGGTGGTCTGCACCTCACGATTGATTCCGGCTTTCGCCGGGATGACATTAGTTGTTGTTTATGGTTGCCGGGTTAATAGCTATAGATGAGGTTAGCTGACACGTTCGGCATCCATGACCTGATTGATCTTCTTGAGACCGGCCATCACCTTGGTGAGCTGTTCGGTGTCGGCCACCTCCAGAGTGAAGAAACTGGACACCATCTTGTCCTCCGATGTCTGCGTATTGGCGCTGATGATATTGGCCCCCGCCTTGCTGATGCAGGCGGCCACATCGGCCAGCAACCCCACCCGGTCCACGGCACGAATTTTGACTTTTACAGGAAAGGGTTCGCGGGTTGCCGCATCCCACTCGACCTCGATAAGTCGTTCTGGACTGGACTTGATGGCATTGACGCATCCGGCACGGTGGACCGTCACACCAAACCCGCGTGTGATGAACCCGATGATCGGATCGCCGGGCACCGGCTGGCAGCACTTACCGAAACGCACCAGTATATCGTCGACACCCTTGACAATAACGCCGCTGCCGATCTTTTTTTTGCGTACCCGCTCCATCAAACGATTGAGCAGGGTTTGATGCTCGTCATCTTGATCGGTTTTGGGCATCAATTTGCGCACCAGCTGCAGGGGCGTGATCTTGCCATACCCTACGGCAACGATGAGATCCTCCAGGGTCTTGAAGCCGAAATCCTCAACCACTTTGCTCATCTCCGGTGATTTGCTCTGGATGGCAAAGTTAAGCCGCACCTTGCGAAAAGCCTTTTCACACATCTCGCGCCCAAGGGTCAGGCTACGCTCCTTCTCCTGGGTCTTGATCCACTGGCGAATCTTGGAGCGCGCTTTGACCGTCTTTACAAAACTGAGCCAATCCTTGCTCGGCTGGTGCCCTTTTTGGGTAACGACGGAAACGCTTTCACCGGTCTGCAGCTGATACTTCAGCGGCACCATGCGGCCGTTGACCTTTGCGCCAACGCACTGATCTCCCACCTCCGAATGGATGGCATAGGCAAAATCCACCGGAGTCGCCCCTTTGGGAAGAGATTTGATCTCTCCTTTGGGCGTGAACACGTATACATCGTCCGGGAAAAGATCAATGCGCACGTTTTCTAAAAACTCGTCCGGATCTTTGATGTTGGCCTGGTTCTCTACGATGTTCTGGACCCATGCAAAGGCCTCGGCCGTTTTGGGGTCCGCGGTCTTGCCCTCTTTGTAACTCCAGTGCGCGGCAATGCCCGACTTGGCCACATGATCCATGTCCCGCGTACGGATCTGGATTTCGATCCGTTCGCCGTAAGGCCCGATGACCGTGGTATGCAGCGACTGGTACATGTTGGGTTTGGGCATGCCGATGTAGTCTTTGAACTTCTTGGCAATCGGCTTCCATAGCGCGTGGACCAGTCCCAGCGCTTCATAACACTGGGGGATGGTTTCGAGGATAATCCGAAACGCGATGATATCGTAAACCTCTTCGAAATCGAGGTTCTGCTGAAGCATTTTCTGATAGATGCTGTAAGTGTTCTTATATCTGCCAAGCACTTCACAGGGCAGCTGGTTCTCATCCATCTTGCCGCGAATGTACGTCTTGACGGTCTCGATGTACTTATCGCGCTCCTCCCTGCCCTTGGCCACCAGCCGTTCGATCCGCTCGTACTCCTCCGGCTTGATATATTTGAAGGCGATGTTCTCCAGTTCGTTCTTCATCCAGAAGATGCCAAGGCGGGCGGCAATGGGCGCATAGATATCCAGGGTCTCCTGGGCGATCTTGCGCTGCTTGACCGGGCTTTTGTGATACTGAAGGGTGCGCATGTTATGCATGCGATCAGCCAGTTTGATAAGGATGACGCGAATGTCGTCAGCCATGGCCAACAACATCTTGCGGATGCTCTCGGCTTCCCGCGCCTGGGCGCTGGAGAACGGCAGGGTGCTCAGCTTGGTAACGCCGGAGACGATGTGTCCAACTTCGGAACCGAACGTCGCTATAATCTCCTCTTCCGTGGCGTGGGTGTCTTCAATGACGTCGTGAAGCAAACCGGCGGCCACACTGACCACATCCAGCTTGAGATCGGCCAGTATTCCAGCCACCTCCAGGGGATGGGAGAGATAGGGCTCTCCCGAGAGCCGCACCTGCCCATCGTGGACCTTGGCGGAGAAGATGTAGGAACGATCGATAAGATCCAGATCCACATCGGGATAGAATTCGGTGATCTTGTCGATAATGTCGTTGATTCGGATCATATAAAAACAGTTAAAAGTGTAAAGTTATAAGTGTAAAGTGTCGGTATTCTGTCATTATACAAGCCTAACTGTTCAGCAGCACGAAAAATGAATCGACGGCACACCTTCACGTTCTCACTTTGCGACTTTCATACTTTCCTACTCATTCTTCTCCCACACCCTGCCTGCAATTCGCTGGCCGGCGATCGTGTGAAGGCTGCTTTTTTAATACGCTTTCGCAAAAACCACACGTCTCGAGCTCTCTTCTCCACAGCAGATGCAACGCCCCTTCTCTTTGGGCGCATCGAACGGGATGCAGCGGATGGTCACCGTCAGATCCTCCTTGATCTTGTTCTCACATGCATCGCTGCCGCACCAGTGGGAGAGGGCAAAGCCGCCGTGGATTTCCGGCTTTTCTCTGTTTCGAGGCGTAAAATAGTCACGAAACGCTTCGTAATCATCCATTTGGCGGGTATTTTCCTCACGGAATGTCCGGGCACGCTCGAAAAGATGGTTCTGGATCTCGTCCAGCACCGCTCCCACCTCATTGACAAATTGCTCGCGCGGCATGGCGATCTTCTCTTTGTGGGGCTTGTCACGCCGCCCCACGAACACGGCATTGTTGGCAATGTCGCGGGGGCCTATCTCCACACGCAGCGGAACGCCTTTCTTGATCCAATCCCATCCACGGGCGCCGCCGATGTCGCGGCGGTCGACCTCCACACGCAGCGGCCGGCCGCTGTAGGCCACTTTGCCCAGATCGGCAGCGAGGCCGTCGACATAAGCGTCCACTTTGGCTCTATCCGTCTCCTTGTGAGCAATCGGCAAAAGCACGATCTGGGCAGGGGCGACTCTGGGCGGCAGGATCAGGCCATCATCATCGGCGTGCGTCATAATCACGCCGCCGATCAGCCGGGTGGATGACCCCCAGGAGGTGGTCCATGCATACACCTCCTCCTCTTCTTTACTCTGGAAACGAATATTGGAGGCCTTGGCAAAGTTCTGTCCCAGAAAATGGGAGGTGCCGGCCTGCAGCGCTTTGCAATCCTGCATCATGGATTCGATGCACTGGGTATCGACGGCCCCGGGAAACCGTTCAGCCGCCGTTTTACTTCCCTTGATCACCGGTATGGCCAGGAAGTGTTCGGCCATGCGGGCGTACACCTCCAGCATCATGGTGGTACGTTCGAGGGCCTCTTCTGCGGTAGCGTGCGCGGTGTGGCCCTCCTGCCAGAGGAATTCGCTGGTTCGCAGAAAAATTCGGGTTCGCATCTCCCAGCGCACCACGTTGGCCCATTGATTGATCAGCAGGGGCAGGTCGCGATAACTACTCACCCACTTGGAGAAGGCGTCGCCGATGATGGTCTCCGATGTGGGGCGCACGACCAGCGGTTCGGTTAAGCGGCCGCCGGGCACCAATCCGCCCTCTGCACCCTTCTCGAGACGATGGTGGGTCACCACGGCGCACTCTTTGGCGAAACCTTCGACATGTTCGGCCTCTTTCTCCAGAAAGCTCAAGGGGATAAAGAGGGGGAAATAGGCATTTTTCACCCCGGTGGCCTTGAACATGTCGTCCATTTCACGCTGGATATTCTCCCAGAGGGCATACCCCCAAGGCTTGATCACCATGCAACCGCGGACAGGAGACCGTTCGGCCATGTCTGAGGCGCGAACGACCTGCTGATACCACTCGGGATAATCTTCTTCGCGGGTGGGAGTGATGGCTGTTTTTACTTTTTGGGCCATTGTGTGGAAATCCTTTCTATCGGGTCGTGGGCGACCACCTGAAAACCGATTTAAAATTGCATTGTCGGGCGGTTCACTGACTTCCGCCATGCTCCCGCTCCCAATGGTCCACCTCTTCGAGCAGGACCTTTACCAGCTGATCTTGAGGCACTTTTCGCACCACCCTGCCCTTTTTAAAGAGGATCCCGTGGTCTTTTCCTCCGGCCACGCCGATATCCGCCTCCTTGGCTTCTCCCGGACCGTTGACGACACACCCCATGATCGCGATTTTAATCGGCACAGTCCTCATCAGCAGGGCCCGATCGACCTCTTCGACCACCGTCATGAGGTCGATGCCGCAGCGGCCGCATGTGGGGCATGAGACGATCTCCGGGCCATGTTGACGGATGCCCAGGGCCTTCAATATCTCGAACCCCACCCGCACCTCTTCGACGGGATCCCGGGTGAGCGACACGCGCAGCGTATCGCCGATCCCTTCGGCCAGCAGCATACCGATTCCCAGGGCGGACTTGACAACACCGGAGTAGAGTGAGCCCGCCTCGGTAACACCCACGTGCAAGGGGTAGTCGGTCCGCCCGGCCAACAGGCGGTAGGCCTCTAACGTGCGCGGCACATCCGACGCCTTGATTGAGATCTTGATCTGGTCGAAACCGACCCTTTCCAAAAGCGCCACATGCCTCATGGCGCTCTCGACCATCGCTTCAGCCGTGGCGCCATTGTAGGTTTTCAGCAGATCCTTTTCAAGCGAGCCGCCGTTCACACCAATGCGAATGGGCAATCCCAGATCACGGGCACAATCCACCACCGCCTGTACTTTGTGATGGCCTCCGATATTGCCCGGGTTGATGCGCAAACCGTCGGCTCCCCGCTTGGCCGCTTCCAGGGCGAGCCGGTGGTCGAAATGGATATCGGCAATCAGAGGGAGCTTAATCTGTGCCTTTATATCGGAAATGGCTTCAGCCGCCTGCATGTCGGGCACCGCTACACGGATGATTTCACAGCCGGCCTCTACAAGCCGTCTGATCTGGGCGACGGTTGCGGCCACATCCTGCGTCGGCGTATTGGTCATGGATTGCACCGTGATGGGGGCATCCCCCCCCACCCGGATATCCCCGAGGCCGATCTGGCGGCTGGTGCGGCGTTGGATGGATGACATTTTAGCGCCTGTTACTGCAGTCGGCAGAACGGATTGTATCTCTTCTCCTTGCCGATAGTAGTCGCCTCCATATGACCAGTGTAGACCGCCACATCGTCCGGCAGGGTGAACAGTTTGGTGTGAATGCTATTGATCAATGTGTTGAAATCGCCCCCCGGAAAATCGGTCCGTCCGATGGAGCCGGCAAACAGGGTGTCCCCGACAAAGACGCTCTTGTCGGCATAGAGTGAAATGCCGCCGGGTGTGTGGCCGGGCGTATGCAGCACCTTGAAGGTGATGTTACCCACCGTCACCGTGTCGCCGTCGTCGAGCAGTTGGTCCGGTTTGGGCGAATCCTCGGACTGCAGCCCCCACATGGCGGCTCCGCTGGAGAGTTGGTCGAGCATGGGCGCATCTTTGGGATGTATCATCAAATCTGCACCGGTGGCCTTTTTGAGCTCCTTGTTTCCGCTCACATGGTCGAAGTGACCATGGGTGTTGACGATCACCTTGAGTGTCAATTGATCGTTGGCCAGCGCCAGCAGTATTTTATCCACGTCTCCGCCCGGATCGATCACGGCGGCATGGCGCGTCTCCTCACAACCGACGATAAAACAGTTGGCCTGAAGTGGTCCGACCGGCATGGCACGAATGATCATGGCAGCAATTCCTTTCTTACGGGCGGCATTTCGAAAGCATCGCCCTACTAAATGTATCCCCACTCAGAGAGGGCCTGCACGGCCTTTCAAACGCCGTTGATCGCTTTGGGTTCATCCTCAGCGCCTATCCGGGGGGTCGGGATGGTCGCCAACTTTCCGCTTTCAATGGCGATGCGGATACTGTCCAGTATTCCATTGATGAACGAGCCGGACTCCGGGGAGCCGAATTTTTTCCCAATGTCGATGGCTTCGTTAATGGTGACCTTGGCAGGTATATCGGCGCAATAGAGCAGTTCGAATGTGGCCATACGAAGTATATTGCGATCCACGCAGGCCATGCGCCGCAACTTCCAATTGCTGGAGTACCCTTCAATCACGGCATCTATATCTGCTTTGTAGAGCAAAACACCGTTGACCAGGTGGTCGAAGAAAGACTGGAAACGCTTGCCGGGAGGAAAACAACGGCAGTGATCGGCGAGCGTCTCCGCAGTAAAATCACCACTCATATCCATACTGAAAAGGGCCTGCATGGCCAATTCTCTTGCAAATCGACGGGTTCCCATAGCTATATCTTTTCCACTGCACCCATCAAATTGGCCATCTCCACCGCCGCCAGGGCACTATCCCACCCCTTGTTGCCGGCTTTGCTGCCGGCGCGTTCGATGGCCTGTTCAAGCGTATCGGTGGTGACAACGCCGAAGATAATGGGCATGCCGCTCTCCATGCTGGCCGTGGCAACGCCCTTCGACACCTCTGCACTCACATAGTCGAAGTGCGGCGTGGCCCCTCGGATCACGGCGCCCAGACAGATGATCGCATCGTGTTTCGCCTGAGCCGCCAGCTTCTTTGCCAACAACGGAATCTCGAAAGCGCCCGGCACCTTGACGATATCGATATCTTCTGTCTTGGTGCCGCTGCGGGTCAATGCATCCACGGCGCCGCCGACCAGTTTGTCGGTGATAAAATCGTTGAAGCGACTTACCACGATGGCAAACTTCTTTCCCTCAGCCACAAGATTGGCTTCGATGATATTGGGCATCACTTAACCTCCGGTTGAATTACTGCTCAAACCTGTTGATATTGATTTTTCAGTCACTTCGGATGACCGCGATCGAATCCCCCGCCTGGCAGATATCGAAGATTACTGCTCGACCAGCTGAAGCAGGTGTCCCATTTTGAGTTTTTTGCACTCCAGGTAGCATCGATTGTGCTCGTTGGGCGCCACCTCAATTGGGATCTGCTCCTCGATACTGAGGCCATATCCGTCCAACCCCACCATCTTCTTGGGATTGTTGGTGAGCAATCGCATCTTTCGCACCCCCAGGTTGCTGAGCATCTGGGCGCCGATGCCGTAATCACGCATGTCGTCTTTAAACCCCAGCTTTAAATTGGCCTCCACCGTGTCGAGGCCCTTTTTCAGCTGCAGTTCGTAAGCCTTCAACTTGTTGACCAGGCCGATGCCGCGCCCCTCCTGCCGCAGGTAGATGATCACGCCGGCCCCCTCTTTTTCAATCATACCCATGGCGCGATGAAGCTGATCACCGCAGTCGCAACGCAACGAACCGAAAATATCGCCGGTCATGCACTCCGAATGGACGCGGACCAGCACCGGCTTCTCAGGATCGATTTCGCCTTTGACCAGGGCAATATGCAGCAAATCGTCCACATCGTTCTCGAATGCGATAATCTTGAAATCTCCGCCATGCTCGGTGGGAATGGTGGTCTCCGCTGCACGGTGCACGAAAAACTCGTTACGCATGCGGTACTCGACCAGGTCGGCGATGGTCACGATGCCGATGCCGTGCTCTTCACTGAAGGTCTCCAGGGTCGGCATACGGGCCATGGTGCCGTCATCGTCCATCACTTCACAGATGACGCCGGCCGGTGTCAAGCCTGCCAGACGGGCCAGATCCACCGACCCCTCGGTCTGTCCAACCCGGACCATGACGCCGCCGTCACGAGCGCGCAATGGGAAGATATGCCCTGGGCGCACCAGATCTCTAGAGGTGGATCCATCCGCCACCGCCGTCAAGACGGTGGTGGCTCGATCGGCTGCTGAAATTCCGGTGGTGACACCGTGCTTGGCTTCGATAGAAACCGTGAATCCGGTCTCGAACGGCGACGTGTTGTTTTTCACCATCATCGGCAGATCCAACTGGTCGCACTTATCACTGGTCAGAGAGAGACAGATCAGACCGCGGCCGTATTTGGCCATAAAATTGATCGCTTCGGGAGTGACCTTCTCCGCGGCCATGGTCAGGTCGCCTTCATTCTCCCGATCTTCGTCATCCACAAGGATGACCATCTTACCGGCGGCAATATCTTCGATTGCCTTTTCTACGCTGATACGTGACATGATTTAAAACTCTCCTATTTCAATTTCGTGCAATGGCACGATGGCTTACGCAACTGGGCGGATCTAACGATCCAAAAACCCGGATCTGGCCAAAAGGTCCATGTTGACGCCTCGGCCAGGGGCAGGCGTTTCATCCTCGTCCCGGGCATGATGCAAAAATTGTTCGACATATTTGCCGATCAGATCGGTTTCGATATTGAAAAAGCGCCCCACGCCCTTATAACCGATGGTGGTGATCTTTGCGGTATGCGGAATGATGCTCACCTGAAAACCGTCCGAATCGCATTGATTGATGGTCAGGCTGACGCCGTCCACAGCCACCGATCCCTTTTGGATCATGTAACGGGTCAAGCCGCTGTGGGCACTGAAGGTCAACACCCAGGCATTGGCCGCAACTTGGCGATTTTCCAGTCTGGCCATGCCGTCGATATGCCCGGATACCAGGTGGCCGTCCAAACGGTCTGAGAGGCGCAAAGCACGCTCAAGGTTGACGCGCTCGCCGATTTTGAGGTTGCCGAAGGTCGTCTTGGAGAGAGTCTCGGGTGATATGTCGGCCGTAAAAGAGCGCCCCGTCATGGTGACGGCCGTCAAACAGGCGCCATTGACGGCGATGCTGTCTCCAATGCGGGTCCCCTTCAGGTCAAAGTCGGCTTCCACCGAAAGCACCCGACCGGTGCCCGAAGCACGCATCTCCACCAGAGTTCCCATTCCCTCTATAATACCTGTGAACATATTATCCATTGTTTGGTGTCAAACCGGTCGCGCCTGACCCCAATCTCCGTAAACCAAATCGAATCGGCGAACTTTCAAAAGGTTTAATATAAGGACGAACCGCCCATTCACAATCACCATGGCCAGCCGTTTTCCGTTTTTCTGCAACCCTTCTCCGGTCCATGTTCATGTCGCAACCGGATACCCCTGAATCAAAATATCCGCCCCGACCCGCTCGACCGTGGGGTTTTCAACGGCCAAGGCCTGTTTCATCCATTCGGGGCCTGGCCCGGCACACATGGGAGTGCCATCGCCGCCCAACAATTTGGGGGCGAAGAAAAGGGATACTTTGTCGACAATGCCGAATCTCAAGGCACTACCGGCAACGGCTGCACCGCCTTCGATGAGCAGGCTCGAAATCTCCATCTCACCCAACCGTTTCACCAGATGCGCCATATCGATGCGGCCCTTGTGCAAGGGGAGTTCGAGAATTCGCGCGCCGGCGTCGCTGAGTTCCTGACGCCGCCCCTGGTCGGCCTCCGGCCCGCACACCAGATAGGTGGGTGCATTGGATTTCTGGCTGAGCATACGTGCACCCGGCGACATGGTGAGGTGCGTATCGAGCACCAGTCGAATGGGATCGACGCCATCGCCATCCGGCATCCGTGTGGTCAGCTCCGGATCGTCCGCCCTGACCGTACCGATGCCCACCATGATGGCATCCATGTTGTGGCGCATGCGGTGCACCAATGCTCTGGCCTGATCGCCGGTCACCCAACGGGCATCTCCGCGACTCGTGGCGATGCGGCCGTCCAAGGTGGCGGCCATCTTCAGCACGACAAAGGGCTGACCGGTTTGAATGAACTTGATGAAGCTTTCGTTGAGTCGACGTGCCTCCTGCTCAAGTATCCCGCACGTCACTTCAAGGCCATGCGCTTGTAAATAAGCGTTGCCCCCACCGCGCACCCCGGGGTTGGGATCGGCCATGGCCACGACGACCCTTTTTACGCCTGCACCCAGGATCTTCTGCGTGCATGGCGGCGTGCGGCCATGATGATTGCACGGTTCAAGGGTCACATAAAGGGTCGCCCCAACCGCCCCATCACCGGCATCGTCCAGGGCGTGAACCTCGGCGTGGGGACCGCCCACGGCCTGGTGGTATCCCTGTCCGACCAGCTGTCCGTTTCGAACCACCACCGCTCCGACCATGGGGTTGGGCGATACGCGGCCTGCTCCTTTAACGGCCAGCTCCAGGGCCTTGGCCATGTAATCATGATCGTTCATCTGTTTGCCGCCCCTGGCTGCCTCACCTGACTGTCATCCCCTGTTCGCCCCCAGGCAACGCAATCTGCCGATGCGTCGCTCTCTCCCGGTCTACCCGAGCGATGCGCCCATCTGTCCGCAACCACTTTCAACGCTCGCTCAAAAGCGTCTTCAGCTCGGACACAAAGTCATTCACATCCTTAAACTCACGATACACCGAAGCGAAACGCACATAGGCAATATCGTTGAGGCCGTGCAGCCGCACCATGATCTTCTCCCCGATCATGCGGGATGGGATCTCCTTCTCTCCAGTCTCACGCAGATCACGTTCGAGGTCATCGATAAAATCTTCGATAACGTTCATGCTGATGTCCAGCTTCTGACACGCCTTCTGCAATCCGTCACGCACCTTCTCGCGGCTGAAGACCTCCCGACGCCCATCTTTCTTCACGATCATAATGGGAATCTCTTCGATGTGCTCGTAGGTGGTAAACCGCCTGGTGCAATCGGTGCACTCCCGGCGCCTACGGATTACCGCGCCATCCTTGCTCACACGCGAATCGATCACCTTGTTGTCCATCTCCCCACAAAACGGACACTTCATGGACGCACCTCCGTCTGGCTGCTTGGCAATTTGACAAGTTCCACTTCGGCTTCGGCCAACATCTCTTTCGATATGGAATCCGCATAACCGGACTGGTATACAATCCGAACGATACCGGCGTTGATGATCATCTTGGCACAGATCGAACAAGGCAAGTTTGTGCAAAAAAGATCGGCGCCTTTGATGGAAACCCCGTGGTAGGCCGCTTGAATAATGGCGTTCTGTTCGGCGTGGATACCCCGGCACAGTTCGTGGCGCTCCCCCGAAGGCACGTTCAACTGCTCCCGAAGGCAACCCACCTCTGCACAATGGCGTACATGGCTTGGTGCACCGTTGTATCCGGTGGCAAGCACTCGCCTCTCTTTCACGATGATGGCGCCGACAGCCCTGCGCAGACAGGTGGCGCGCTTGGCAACCAGGCAGGTGATGTCCATAAAATAGTTGTCCCAGGTGGGCCTCTCAATGGGGTGCATCATAATTCATTACCTTCATCGCTGCTGTCGGTGCTGACGTCCTATCTACGAAATCAGGAGTATAACGGGAATGCATTGCACAGCTCGGCCACCTCAAGACGCGTTCGATCGAGGACCTTTTCATCGTCCGGATTCTTGAGAACCTCGATCATCAAACCGGCGATCTGCCGCATCTCTGTAAGTCCCATCCCGCGGCTGGTCAGGTAGGGGGTACCGATGCGCACGCCGCTGGTCACCACCGGCCCGCGGCGGTCAAACGGCACGGCGTTCTTGTTTACGGTCATGCCCGCACGCCCCAGTGCCGTCTCGGCCGCCTTGCCTGTTATATCCCAGGTCGTCAGATCGGCCAGCATGAGGTGGTTGTCGGTCCCGCCGGAAACCAGCGGCAACCCGGCCTTCTGCAAGCTTTCGGCCAGTCCCTGGGCATTGGCCAGCACCTGTTCCTGATACACTTTGAATTCGGGTAGCAGTGCCTCTTTGAAAGCCACTGCCTTGGCAGCGATCACATGCATCAAAGGGCCGCCCTGAATACCGGGGAACACCTCACTGCGCAATTTGGCCTCGACATCGGCCTTGGCCAGAATCAATCCACCGCGCGGTCCACGCAACGTCTTATGGGTGGTGGTGGTTACCACATCGGCGTAAGGCACCGGAGAAGGGTGAAGCCCAGTGGCCACCAGCCCAGCGATATGGGCCATGTCCACCATCAGCAAGGCATCTACCGTTTTGGCGATTTGGGCAAAGGCATCGAAATCGATAATGCGGGGGTAGGCACTCGCGCCGGCCACAATCATCTTGGGCCGATGCTCCTGGGCCAGCTTGCGGACCGCGTCGTAATCGATGCGGCCGGTCTGGCCGTCGACGCCATAGTGCACAAAACGATAGAGTTGCCCTGAAAAGCTGACCTTGGCTCCGTGGGTGAGATGTCCCCCGTGGGCCAGGTCCATCCCCAACACCGTGTCGCCAGGGGTAAGCAAAGCGAAATAGGCCGCCATATTGGCTTGCGAGCCGGAATGGGGTTGCACATTGACATAGTCGGCACCGAAGAGCTGCATGGCCCGTTCGACGGCCAAGCGTTCGGCCACATCAACGAATTCGCAGCCGCCATAGTAGCGTTTATCCGGATAGCCTTCGGCATATTTATTGGTCAGCAAACTTCCCTGGGCTGCCATGACCGCCCGGCTGGCAATATTTTCGGATGCGATCAGCTCCAGATGGCTGGTCTGCCGCTCCAACTCATGTTCAATGACCCGGGCAATCTCCGGATCCACCTGTTCGATTTGATCGTTATTCAAGCTCGCTCCCCTTCATGTATCGTGCAGATCATTCAGCCGCCACTGTATCGAACTGATCCAAACGACGCTGGTGGCGATCCCCCTCGAATGGGGTCTGAAGCCATGCATTGACGATCTCGATGGCCAGCACGTCGCCAATGACGCGACCGCCCATCACCAGAATATTGGCATCGTTGTGACGCCGGCTCATCAAGGCAGAGAAGAGATCGTTGCACAGAGCGGCCCGCACCCGCGGAAAACGATTGGCCACCATGGACATACCCAACCCCGTACCGCATAACAAAACGCCTCTTTCATACAGACCCTTTGAAACCTGGTCGGCAACCTTCATCCCGATCTGGGGATAGTCCACCGAGGCTTCGCTGAAAGCCCCCATATCCTCCACCTCATTGCCGGATTCCATCAAATGGCGCTTCACCGTCTCCTTGAGCCCATATGCGGCATGATCACATCCGATCACCAGCTTCATCGGCCTGGCCCCCTTAAGGTATTTTGATTGTTTGTCTTTTTAACCATAGCCACACCCAGCCCCGTCATTTTTGCATACCTAACCGCACCGGCCATCATATGACGTAGGTGTAGCACGACTTCATAGCTTTATCTACATCGGACCGCAAGAAAAAAACCGGTAAACGGCGCCTCTATGGCGGCGCTTTATGCTGGCGCCTGGGCGCGTTCCTTCTTAAGAATGGGTGGCAACTTTAGCGTTAGGTCAACGTATCGAGGCGGGGATAAAAACAGGGTCCGCGGGGCAACTCCCCGCAGACCCGATCACGTTCCAGCTTACGCGCTGAATTTTTTCAGAATCAATGAAGCGTTGGTTCCGCCAAAACCAAAGGAGTTGGTCATGGCGTATGTCACATCGGCCTGACGTGCGACATTGGGCACATAGTCCAGATCGCACTCTTCACCCGGGGTGTCCAAATTCATGGTGGGCGGAAGGATGCCACGATCAATCACCAAAGCGGTGAACACGGACTCGATACCACCCGCACCGCCCAGAAGGTGGCCGGTCATCGACTTGGTGGAACTGACTGGCACCTTGCCAGCCGCATCACCAAAGGCCAGCTTGATGGCGCGCGTTTCGTACAGATCGTTGAGCTGCGTTGAGGTGCCATGGGCATTGATGTAACCAATATCGGCGGGCTGGATACCGGCATCTTCGATGGCAGCCAGCATGCAGCGCGACGCTCCATCGCCATCCGGAGGCGGCGAGGTCATATGGTAGCCGTCACCGCTCATGCCATAGCCGGCCATCTCCGCATAGATCTTCGCACCGCGGGCCTGAGCATGTTCAAGCGATTCCAGGATCAAAATGCCGCTGCCTTCGCCAACCACAAAGCCATCCCGGTCCTTGTCAAAGGGCCGCGACGCTCTCAACGGATCGTCATTGCGGGTGGAAATGGCCTTCATGGCCCCAAATCCGGCGATACAGGTGCGCGTGATCACAGATTCAACACCACCAGTGATCATGGCGTCGGCCTTTCCGTGCTTGATGATCTCAAACGCCTCGCCGACGGCATGGGCGCCGGCGGCGCAGGCAGTGGCCACCGAGGAGTTGGGTCCCTTGGCCCCGAATTGGATAGATATCATACCTGGCGCCATATTGCCAATCAGCAGGGGAATAAAGAAGGGGCTAACCCGTTTGGGTCCGGCAGTTTCAACCGTTCGGGCTGTTATCTCCAGCATGTTCAAGCCGCCCAGCCCGCAACCGGTAAACACACCGACCCGATGCCCGTTGCTGCTATCGATCTTCAGCCCCGAATCTTCCAAGGCCATGCGCGAGGCCGCAATGGAGTACGCGATAAATGGCTCCATTCGTTTGGCCTCTTTCTTGGACATGAAGTCTTCGGCGTTGAACCCTTTGACTTCAGCAGCAATTTTGGTTGCATAGTCCGAAGCGTCAAAACGGGTGATCTCACCCACACCGGATTTTCCGGCAATCAGTGCAGACCATGTCTCCTCCACGCCGATACCCAATGGCGTGACCAAGCCGATGCCGGTTACCACTACCCGTCTTTCCAAAAGAACCTCCTTTTCGACGCCAATTCCGGCCTAAAGACACAAAGGGAACTACCCCAACCGGCGAGCAGTTCCCGTTGGCAAACAAGGCGACCGGTGCGTCCTGTAAAACTGACGACACTCCCCTCAGGCAACTTCAGGGCATCAGAAATCAGGCGATTTTTCTTTCGCCAACCGCCCTGTGCATTGCACCCCCTGTCTCCCTTAGTGGGAATTGATATAATCGAAGGCGTCCTTTACCGTCACAAGCTTCTCGGCGTCTTCATCCGAAATATCGATGTCGAACTCCTCTTCCATGGACATGATCAGCTCGACCAGATCGAGGGAGTCGGCCCCCAGGTCATCCACAAAAGAGGCTTCGGGAACCACCTCTTCCATATCGACACTCAATTTTTCGGCAATAATCTTCTTTACTTTGTCTTCAACTGACATCTAAATTCTCCTTTCACAGTGAGTAAACGCCCCCAAACGAAAGCTTACAGAGTAACTGTCCGGGGTTGCGTATCGAAAACGGACTGCCCCCGCCTGGCGGGGAAATTAAAAACCCGGCTTCCGCCAATTCAGGCGGCAGCAAGACGATTACATAAACATACCACCACTGACATGCAGGACCTGGCCAGTCAGATAGGCAGCCTCATCCGAAGCGAGAAACGCCACCGCATTGGCCACATCCTCGGGTTGGCCTGCCTTGCCCAGCGGAATCATACCCAGCATGGCCTCCTTAGCCTTATCCGACAGTACAGCCGTCATCTCCGTATCGATAAATCCCGGCGCTACGGCATTGGCCGTGATGCCGCGGGAGGCATACTCCTTGGCCGTTGTCTTGGTCAAACCGATCAGGCCCGCCTTGGCGGCCACATAGTTGGCCTGGCCGACATTGCCGATGGCCCCCACGACCGAAGCCATGTTGATGATTCTGCCGTAACGCTGTTTGGCCATGATACGCGCTACGATTTGGGTACACATGAAGGGACCTTTGAGGTTGATGCCTATCACGGCGTCCCAATCCGCCTCTTTCATCCTGGCGATCAGGCTGTCGCGGGTGATGCCGGCATTGTTGACCAGCACGTCGATGCGGCCGGCCTCGTCCATCACCTTATCGAAAAAACCGGCCACCTCCTCCTGCACCGCCACATTGGCCCAAAGGCCAACGGCTTCACATCCGGCATCCCGAACCATGGCGATGGTCTCTTGAGCCGCGGCCTCTTCGCCTTCACGGTTGGCCGGAGAAAAGTAGTTGAAGAAGATCCTGGTCCCCGGTTCGGCCATCTTGATACAGATGGCGCGGCCGATCCCCCGGGAGCCGCCTGTGACCACAACGATGCGCTGGCTGTTTTCCGTCATCTCTACCTCTCGAAAATGATATCCGCGATACGATCCATATCCACAGCCCAGTTTGCCCGCCCGGCCATCATCTCCTGATAGCCGATCTCTTCCAGGTGCTGACGGGCAGCGTCTATGTCCATTGCGCCGCTCATGGCGATCCGCAGCGCCTTTTCGGACACAATCTGGGTCACTTCACCGGCAAACACGCGCGACATTGCCTTGATCTTCTCCGCTTCGGGATCGTTTGCTTCTGCCAAACGGGCCGCTTTGCGCGCCAGGCTGATCCCAACTTCGACGTTAATCATCATATCAGCCAGATCGAACATGAGCGCCTGCTGGCGGGTCAACCGATTGTTGTGGGCCAGATCGACGGTCTTGTTGAGCGCGGTGGCCGCCATGGCGTAAAAGCGGCAGCCTGCATCAGGAACCTTGGCATCCAGAGCCGTCATCTCTTCGGCCATGTTGCCGTAAAAGGCGCCTTTGCTTTTGCGGCTGGTCTTCCAGCGGAAGGTGCTGATGATGCTCTGCTGAATCTCGCTGGTGCCTTCGTAGATGCAGGTGATTTTCACATCCCGCTTGATCTTCTCGACGCCGAATTCACAGATGTAACCATAACCGCCCAGGGCCTGAATACAGTCATTGGCCGCGCGGTCGGCCGCCTCGGTGGCAAAAATCTTCCCGATGGCCCCTTCCACCTGCAGATCCGCTTCGCTGCTGTCCAGCATGTGGGCCACATCGTCGATGTAGGCAGCGGCCGCAGCCATGCGCACCGCATTGGGCACGATCAACTTGTGGGTATAGCCCTGTTTCTCCGACAGCGTCGTCCCAAACTGAATGCGCTCTTTAGCGTAGGGAATGGCGATCTCCAAGGCCGCCTCTCCAGCCCCTAACCCCATGGAGGCCACCATCAGGCGGGTATAACCAAACACCTTGTTGGCCTGCTTGAGTCCCTTGCCCGGCTCTCCGCCGATCAAGTTCTCGATGGGAACGAAAACGTTGTCGAAGGTTAAAGGGGACGTATTGGATGCCCGAATACCGTGCTTCTCCTCGCCCTTGTGCTGCTTGAAACCCTCCATTCCCTTCTCAACAATAAAGAAGGTGGGGCCTTCGGGCGCATTGGCCAGCACAGTGACGATGTCCGCATAACCGCCTGTGGAGATGAACTGCTTGGCGCCGGTGATATGGTACCCGGCAACCTTTCCGTCATCGCCAACCACCGGCTCCGCCTTGGTCTTGAGGGCGGCCAGATTGCTGCCGGCACCCGGTTCGGTCACCGCGTAGGCCACCAGCGATTCACCTTCGGCAATTCGTCCCAGCCACTTCTCTTTTTGCTCTTCCGTGGCGCCGACCAGAATCGGATCGGAGCCCAGCTGTATCGCAAAAAACCCGGTGGCCACCCCCAGACAGATCTTGGCCGTCTCCTGGGTCACCTCGCAACAATCGCGAGCGCCACCGCCCATGCCGCCATACTCCTCAGGGATAAAAAGAAGTTGCAGGCCGATTTCCGGTCCCAGCATCTCCCGGATTTCCGCCTCGGGAAACACCTCATCTCTATCCCACTTGAGGATATTCTCCTGACTCAACAGCTTTTTGCGAAGCTGGCGGACCGTATCCACCACCATCTGACGCGACTCGAGATCCAACCCTCGATATTCGTTATCGCTCATCAACACCCGTCCTTTGTCTGGCTATGGATTAATCTTTATCGGTTTCCGTGGCAGTGCGGCCCTTGTATGCACCGCAGCTGGGGCAGGCATGATGGGGCAGAATTGCCTCACCACATTCGGGACATGTTGAGGGGTTGGGTGCATCGGTTTTCTGATGAGTACGCCGTTTGTCCCGTCTTGACTTGGATATCTTTCGTTTTGGTAGTGCCATAAGTAATCTCCCAACTAGTTGAAATTATATTTTATATTTGCAAATATGCGGCCTTCATAAACGCAGAGGCTTCTAGTAATTAAAATCGACGGGCTTGTCAAGGCGTTTTTCTTTGAAACACCCATGCTCCGCTTGTACACCCCAGAAGGATGTGCTATAGATGTTCGTTTTTGGAACTGCGGCTTTCATACATGCACAACCGACTTAATATATTAGTTATTTCGCATACGCACCGAAAGCGACACGTAACATCTTAAGCAGTGGATCTACATCGGTGTTTCCGTTTAACCTCCGGTGGCGGCAGCCCAGGTTCGAATCTTATCAGGACAGCCCGACTGGTTGACTAGTTTAACTATACTAACAGCAATTGCAACAAGTAAATGGACGACGATCTATCTTGGCTGACCGCCATTCTTGCAATGGCGTGCTAAAACAACCACATAAAAACCCGACACCTGATGGCAACCGAAGGATTGACTTCTTTTGAATCGGCCAAAGGGAGTTGTGAAAACAACCAGGGGCAACGAACGCGCGCCCCGAACAAGGACACATCCCTCATGACATCTGTCAGAACGCGTTTTGCACCCAGCCCCACCGGCTACCTGCATGTTGGCGGTGCACGGACAGCACTGTTCAATTGGCTCTATGCACGGCACACCGGGGGCACTTTCGTCTTAAGAATCGAAGACACCGACCAGGCCCGCTCCACCGAGCAATCGGTCCAGGCCATCTTTAATGGCCTCGATTGGCTTGGCATCGACTGGGATGAAGGGCCCTACTACCAGAGCCAGCGGCTGGAGATTTACAACGATCAGATCGATCGACTGGTGGCCCAAGGCCACGTCTATTACTGCACCTGTACGCCCGATGAAATTGAAGCCATGCGAGAGCGCGCCCGGTCGACCGGCGCCAAACCCCGCTATGACGGCACATGCCGCGAAAAAGGCCTGGAACCATCCGAAGGTGCTGTCGTCCGGTTCAAGGCCCCCACAGAGGGCACGACGGCCATCGAAGATGTGGTCAAGGGCGGCATTCTTTTTAACAACGAAGAACTGGACGACTTCGTGCTGCGCCGCAGCGACGGTATGCCCACCTATAATCTCGCCGCCGTGGTCGATGACATCAGCATGGAGATCAACACCATCATCCGGGGTGACGATCACATCATGAACACCCCCAAACAGATCCTGCTCTACCAGGCGCTCGACCACCCGCTGCCGGTCTTCGCCCACGTGCCCATGGTACTTGGCAGCGACCGCACGCGCATGTCCAAGCGCCACGGCGCCACATCGGTAACCGAATACCGTGACATGGGGCTTCTTCCCCAGGCGTTCATCAATTTCCTGGCCCGTTTGGGATGGTCATATGGTGATCAGGAGTTTTTTTCCATCGAAGAGCTCATCGAAAAATTCAGCTTGGATCGGGTGGGAAAATCGGCAGGCATCTTCGACCCGGTCAAACTCAACGCACTCAATGCGGACCATATCCAGGCCGCCAAACCATCGGACCTCATCCGCCACGCCAGACCGTTCTTCGAAGACCAGGGCTGGGACGCATCGGATGGCCACTATCTCGAAGGGGTGATCGCCACCCTACAGCCTCGAAGCAAAACGCTGAAAGAGATGGCCCTGCAAGCAAGATTCTACTACCAAGAGCAGTTGACCTATGACGAGCAGGCCGCTAAAAAATTTCTCAAAGGCAACATCCTCGAACCGCTACAGTATCTAAAGGAGAAGCTGGCGGACGCAACATCCTTCAATGAGAAGGATCTTGAGCAGCTGTTCGTTCAACTGATGGAAAAATTCAGCATCAAGCTGGGCAAAATCGCCCAACCGGTACGTGTGGCACTCACCGGCACCAGCGTCAGCCCGGGCATATTTGAAATCATCGCCGTATTGGGAAAAGAGCGCGTCGTGGATAGACTGGAAAAGGCCATTGACTTTATCGAGCAACGCCTGAAAGCAAACTGATCCGTTGCCGTCGTGTCCAACGGTTTTCATCAATTAGCCCTTGACTCACGGCTTCCGGTTCATTATGTAACGACCCATACGCACTGGGGGATCGTCTAGTGGTAGGACTACGGACTCTGACTCCGTCAGCCCAGGTTCGAATCCTGGTCCCTCAGCCAAATTAAAATCAAGGGGTTACAGACTTTGCGCTGTGCCCCTTTTTTGCTGTGTGAGACTCTGTGTGTGAATCTGTGTGTGAAAAATGCTCGAAACGCTCCTCTAATACTGCCATCGCCTGACGCTCCGATTCACCTATAGAATGCAAATAGATCTCAGTAGTCGTTCGGTTCTCATGGCCAAGCAAGCGCTGGATCGATCCGATGGGCACATTGGCTTGGTCGAGCATCGAGGCTCCGAAGTGACGCAACGCGTGGAATCGAAAATATTGAACCCCTACCTTTTTACATAGGGACTTCATGATCCCCGTTCGCTCCTTGAATGGCCCAACCGTCCACTTGCAGGCCTTTTGGTCCCAATATCGGTGCCAGAAGACCCAAGGCAGCTTCTTGTTCTGATTCTGATAGCGGCGCCACAACAGGTCGTGCAACTTCCCCATCATCGGCACTCGCCTGGGTGTCAGATTCCCGCCCTTTTTTTTTCGAGTGTAAAGCGCCACACTGCGGTTTCGGAAATCGACATCTTGCCACGTCAATCTATTAATCTCGCTCATACGTCCCAATGTCAGGGCGATCGTCCACAAATAGTCTTGTGTGTCTTGATCGGCCGCCAAGATGACCTGAAGCACATCCTTTTTCGGCGGCACATATTTGATCCTTTTTTCCACTGGGAAAAAATCAATTCCCCGGGTGGGATTGTGTTTGAGCCAATCCCTGCTGGGATGCATTGCGAAATTAAAAGTGGCTCGCAAATACCGAAGCTCCTTGTTTGCCGTATAAGCGGATGTCATTTTTAAGCGTTTGAGCAGAAACACACGAATCGATTCCGCATCGATTTGGCTGCACCGCTTACCTTTCCAGTGCTTGGCCCACCGTCGAGCCAGATAGACATAGTCAGTATAATGCCGATCAGAATTGTAGGCCTTCACATGATCGAGTCGCTTATTAATCAGCTCCAAAAAGTCCATGTCTATTGGGATTGTCGCTTCGGACTGACTGATCTGCACTGGCACCGGAGCCTGTTGTTCTGGCACCGGGTTCGGATTTTTCAACTCCTCTCTCTTTTCTGTGGCCGCCTTGACGGCCTCTCGTTTCAGTTTGAACCATCCCCTGGTGTGCCTGGTTCCCTTGTGGGTGAAGTCGTACCTCCACCCCTTTCCCTTTACCGAATAAACGCTCATAGAGGTCCTCCTTGCTGGGGAAGAGCAGAGAACCTCCGAGTTTCCTGCCGCCCAACGCCTGCCAATGCTTGTAAACCCAGCTTGGGCTCTTGCGCAGGAATTGAGCGACCTCCTCGGGTGTCAAAATATCGTGACTACCGGGAATGTCAATGGAATCCATCATGTGACCTCTGTCCTTCCCGGGCCCAGAGGTAACATCTTTTAAAAACGGTCTGTTATGACCTGTAACTATATCGGTATGGATTGTATTTGGGTGGGGTGGCCGGTGCACTGTGGCGTTGGCCGTAACATGGTCGGGGTTCGGGACCCTTTTAAGAAATTTTATACACCGTCGATATTATGGTAATAGGTTCCGGAGTTTGTCAAGGCGTCTTGAAAAACGAATTTACTGAGGGAATTCACATGGCTAATGCCCAACAAAAGAAGGCTCCAAAAAAGCAATCCAAAGGCAGCGCCGTAAAACCGGAGGTCCTGCCTCAAGGATCGAAACAGGTATCAGTTTTCACAATGGATGGAACGGCACACACTGAATTCAGTACCGTGCAAAACATTTATTATTCAAAGGAAATCATAGAGAAAACCACGAGCGAATTTAACATTGAAAAATTAAATGAAAAATTTTCCGAAGGTAAGGATTCCTTCTTGGCTGAAGGAAAGCGCCAGATCAACGAATTGTGGCACGGCATAGAAGCTCTTACCGTTCATAACACCATGTTTGTGGTGCTATTTTTGTTATCGATTGGAGAAATTCTAAATGAGGTGCGGGCAAAATTGACTCGTTCCGAATTTGTAGCGTGGCGCCGAAGTTTCTTTAGCCATAAACAGGAGCGATATCTTCAACAGGCACAACAATTGGCCAAGATGGGTGATTTCGCCAAAAAATATGCGAGCATGGGGAAGAAACGGCTACTCATTTTGGATAAGCTCAGAAAAGATGAAAACAAAGAATCTTTTGAAGAATTATTTGAAGATCATCCAATACCCGAGGAGGTGGAAGAGAGCTTTCTCGCAAAAGAACAGATCCAAGAAAATCCATTTCCTGATTCTACTGAGGATTTCGAAGGAGAACTGTTAAAGGAGCATGTTGATGCGAAAATTACCTTAGAACGGCTGAAGAAAGCAGGGATAGATTTTGCCTCTTTTGATCAAGCCTATTTAATCGCAGCGTATAATAGGAATCCCATCCCTGTTAAAAATGCGGTAAAAGTAGCGACTTGGGTCAATGCAAAAGGATCTGAGGAGAACAAGAAAAAATGGTTTGATATCTTAGTCCTTAATAAAATGATGTTTCCCGAACATCAATCTCGCGAAAGATCGATCCGGGAAAGCTTAAACTCTATTCTGGCAGAATTCGTGGATTGTTGTAAAAAAAGCGATTTTACGGATCAAGAATGGATTGCACTTCAAAAGCCTCTTCTGGATAAGGATATTATTCTCCAATCGATGGAATATATCAGGAAGGTTGGCGATTTACTTGGCATAAAAGAAGAAACAGTATCCAAATAAAATTTCCCGATCAAGGAATAATGTCACATGAAAGTATTTGCAGCCGTGGGCGAAGCAGAATCAGTCAGGGTGTTTTATGAAAAGACCAATATCAAACTTAATTATCTGATTTCGTATTTTTATTTGGAAGGACAGGCCTATAGATTGACCGACCAATATAGGCATATGATCAACGATCTGTACCTTGATTCGGGTGCGTTCTCTGTCGCCGGTGGACGATCAAAAATTACTATCACCGAGTATACCAAGTATTTGACCCTTTATGGAGACCGTTTCGACGAATATTTCAATTTGGACGATCGCTTTGATGATCCCGAACACAATTTAGACAATCAAATGTATCTGGAAGAAAATTTATCGGAAGGGGCCAAACATCCAATTCCTGTTGTGCATGACATCGAAGACCCGTTCGCCGAGTTTCAAACCTACGCTAATTTTGGACATGAATATATTG
This sequence comes from uncultured Desulfatitalea sp., assembly GCA_963668675.2. Classification (GTDB taxonomy): domain Bacteria; phylum Desulfobacterota; class Desulfobacteria; order Desulfobacterales; family Desulfosarcinaceae; genus Desulfatitalea. The sequence continues at coordinate 1,483,327 of CAXXMB010000002.1, forward strand.
CCATCGGTTCTACAATCAACATCCCGGATGACACAATGAAAAAAATTAAGGAAAAATTTCCAGATGTTAAAATTCATCTGTTTGGAAAGACCTCGTTTAAACAGCTTTCAACAGGATATTACTATTCTGCCGATTCTACTACATGGGCAGATGCGGCTGGATATGGTGATATCTTGTATTGGGATCCAGATGAAAATGAATCCCATAAAATCTACATGGGAGCAACCAACAGAAAAGACACAGAATCAGACCACTACAAGCGATTTGATAAAAAGGATAAACTTGAAGCCTTTTTAAGGGATACATTTGGTTTTGAATACAATGATCTTTTGATAAGAAGCGGCGCAAGCAACAGGAGAATCGTAAATTTGTATTATTATAAGCAGGTTGAGGACTATCTGACAAGCATTGAACCGTCCTGACAAAACGAACCGGGTTCGTTTTCCGTGCTAATTGCATAGCGATTTTAACGTTAAATTATCTTCATAAACGATATCCTTGAAGGTATATCTTCCCCTTCACGCAGATTCAAATTCCGCTCTATTTTACTATCCAGTTTGCAACTGAATACTTCGCATCTCCTTCACAGTAACAAATACCAAAATGAAGCGATTCATCAATGCTTCAAATTCACTTTAATAAGGAGAATTGAACTATGGGTATTCAAGAAACAAAACAGACAAAAAAGGCATCAGTAGGGCACGGAACGCAGGAATGGGCGGTCAAGAACGTCAACTGCTGCACCGGCTGTTCTCACGATTGCCGCTACTGCTATGCAAAGGCCATGGCGGTCAGATTTAAACAGGTGACGCCAGGTCAGTGGCCATTAGAACGGCTGAGGCAAAAAGATGTCGATAAAATTTATAAAAAATTTGATGGACAGGTCATGTTCCCATCGTCCCACGATATCACGCCCGGCAATGTCAATGGCTGTTTGACAGCTTTGAGATGCTTAATCGTCGTCGGTAACAGGATGTTGATAGTCAGCAAACCACAATTGGATTGCATCAAACGGTTATGCAAAATGTTCAGGCCATACAGACGTAGAATTTTGTTACGATTTTCCATTGGTGCGTGTGACGACCGGATTCTTTCGTATTGGGAACCTAATGCACCCTGCTATGCTGAAAGAAAGCAATGTTTGATGCACGCCTGTCAAAAAGGATTCCAAACATCGGTAAGCGTAGAACCAATGCTGGATTCTGCCAATATAGACACGCTTATAAGCGATTTGTCTCCCTATGTGACCCATTCGATATGGATCGGTACGATGAACCACCTGGGGCGTTTAGAGAAGCATGCAGATGCTAATTTGAAAAGGGCAGTTGAACAGATTCGCCGGGGACAGAGCGATTCGATCATCAAGTCTATATACGATCGTCACAAGGGTAATCCGTTGATCCGATGGAAGAAGGAAATTAAAAAGATCGTCGGTATTCCCATTCCGAAGAAAAACGGGCTGGATATTTAATAGGGCGGCCGATATCTAAAAAATGGGGCAACCTGGAAAGCATTAGAATCGGGCCTTAATCTTTCTCCACAAATTAAAGGGCGGTTTCTGCATCATGCAGGAGCTGCCCTTTCTTATTTTTATACTACAGCTTCAGTTGCGATCTCAAACTAAACGGTCTGATTTTACAGAACAAAACGATACAAATGCAATCATCATTGCATGATAAATCATTTCAAAAGGAGGAAACATTATGAGAACGAGTCAATTTTCAAAATCATTAAGCGTGGCGCTGCCGCAGGAGCACTTCGATCTGATTAAACGGATCACCGACGAAGAACAGATCAGCATGGCTGAATGGGTCAGGAGAGCTGTATCAGCGGCGCTGAACAATATTAAACAAGAGGAGGATACAATGTAATGAATCTACAGAACATGATTAAAGACAAACAGCAGTACCCTAAAAGAGCAACACATTTTTTCAGCATTCTATTTGCTGAGGCATTGCGGAACGGTTATGGCGAGATTGAAATCAGAGGGTTTAAAAATGGCCCTCGATTTCAATCCTACCACAATAATCTCTCTGCGGCAGTTATAGCAGCGTATGAAGCGTGTCAACAGGGGTATGATGTCTATGCTGGCGTCAATCCCCGCATTGGCCAAGCAGGTAGCAAAAACAATGTTCAATATCTGGTATCGTTTCATGCTGAAATCGACTACGGAATAGATGGCCATAAAAAGAAACCAGAATACGAAACCAAAAAAGATGCACTGGCAGCTATCAAGGCTTTTGAAATCCCTCCGACCATCGTAATCCACAGCGGCGGTGGATTTCATTGCTATTGGGTATTGGAAACTCCGGTGAATGTCTCAGAAATAGGTCTAAACAACCTTGAAAACGTCAACAAAGCGATTTTAAAGAAAATACATGCTGATGGTGGGACACACAATATCAACCGTATACTGCGCGTTCCTGGGACATTCAATTTCAAGATCCCTGGCAATCCGCGACCGGTTGAAATCGTCATGGATTTGGGACCGACCTATGATCTGAAAACGTTCGAACCATTTATGGATTTTGAGCCAGAGCCCAATGTGAAACATACATCCATTCCGAATAATCCAGTAAGCGAATCTTCAGATTGGGATCAGAACATATCCTCGCTACCGGTATCTGACAAAATCAAAAACTTAATACTGCATGGTAACGATGGATCATACGCGTCTCGGAGTGAGGCAGATCAGGCGGTCATCACAGCATTGGTGAACAAGGGACTGAATGAAAGGCAAATCGTAACAATTTTCCAGAATTATCCTATCGGGGAAAAGTATCGCGAACACTCCTCACCTGAGGCCTATATGAAAGGCAACATCGAGAAAGCTGAGGAGTTTTCTCATTTAACAGACGATGAGCGACAGGATCCCTTATTCATATCGAGCGTCATCCATAAAAGCGACAATGGCAAGTATACCCTGAAAATCGTTCAGTTCCAGGAATACATGTACGAAAAATATAAGATCAAATTCCTGGAAAAAGAGCGGGCGTTCTTCATGTACAATGGCCAATGCTACGAACAGTGCAGCGACGATCGATTGAATAATGTCTGCCAAACCGACTTGGGAAAGCACCGTGAGTTATTTACCCCGGCATCGAAAGCCAACTTTATCCATTATGCCATCGGAAACGATTTGATCGATGTCGAAACGGCGTTTGAAGACCAGGTCAGGTATTTAACCCTGCAGAACGGCTTGTATGATCTGTCCCAATATGAACTCGTTTCACATGATCCGGAAATATTCACGACCAACCTGTTGCCGTACGATTTCGATCCCGATGCGAAATGTCCCCGTTGGCTGCAGTATCTGAATGAAGTGTTCATGTCAGATATGGCAACCATCATGTTCGTACAGGAAGCGGTCGGGTATGCATTTCATAAGGCGATTCCCAAGGCGGTAATATTCTTTTTGATTGGTGACGGTGGAAATGGAAAATCCGTATTCATTGACGTGATCAGCAGTCTGTGTGGCAAAGAAAACGTCTGCAATATCAGTCTAAGTCGGCTGAACGATGAAAAATATCTGCCAGAGCTGTTCGGCAAGATGATCAACGTATCGGGTGAAACGCCAAATGCCAGGAGTTTTAATACGGATTTAATAAAGGCAGTGACCAGCGGCGATTGGGTAACCGGACGTGAAGTGTACAAGAAACCGTCGAAGTTTAAACCCTATGCCAAGCACTATCTGGGAATGAACACGTTGCCGGAGATCGAAGATAATACGCATGGTATGTGGAGAAGGATTCATGTGATCGAGTTCCCCAGGAAATTCACTGAAACGGAGATGGATGTGGAACTGACCGGAAAGCTGCTGAATGAGCTCTCAGGAATATTCAATTGGGCATTGGAAGGATATCGACGGTTGAGGGATCAGGGCTTTATATTCAGTGAAAGTCCCTCGATGCGTAAATCGAAAACTTTATACAAACAGAAAAACAGCAGCGCCTATGACTTTGTCGAATCCAGCATGGATTTGCTTTTTCTTGATGATGACTCTGCACCATTTAAGGACGTATACGAAATCTACAAGGGATTTTGCCTGACCGAAGGTATTAAAAGAGCGGTATCGAAAATGAATTTCCGAAAGGCACTTGAAGGTGAAGGGTTTAGGATAAAGAACTCGAGCAGACACTCCAATCAACTGAGGGTATTTTCTTTAGACGCGGAAGATGTGAATTAACAGATGTAAGCGAGGGATTGTCCTGGGGAATCCGCTAAGGATGATCCCTCGTATTTTTTGGGGATAATAAGAAAGAAAATTGAAAAAGCGTTGCTTTTCCCACAGCGGCTGCTGCTTAAATACTAATTCTCCCGGGAATTCAGATTAAAGAAATTAAAACGTATTAAGACGCTTTTAATCTATAATTTTGTTTGATTACAACATCTTACATTGAAAATTAAAAAATTAACGTAATTTATATCCCAAATACTTAGAAGTATAGAAATAACAAAATAATAGTAAAAAGCATATATAGAGTATAAAGGTTCAGATCTTCGTTAATCTTTTAATTTTTCGGATATTGCCTTGTAAATATTGCAAATATTAGATTAAAGCGATTATTAAGCAGCTTTCACTATTTTTAATCTTACCCAGTCGGCATCTTCGATATTCGAGCGGCTATTCATAGGTCACATATCTATTTCTTCTTAAATGTCATCCCAAGATTAAAGTTTATAGCGCGCAGCGACTTTGGGAAAAGCAGGCCTTTTCCATTTTCTATTGTTTCATGTCATCGTCATTTTTTATCTTCGGTCTATTCTCCGAAGTTTCCAACTGGCGCTGATGTCTTAGAAGAAGAGTAACAAAACATAAATTCGATACAAATCCAATTCAAAGGAGGAAGTAAACATGAGAAAGAAAATCTACACACGCAATGTCGGAGTGATGCTATCGGAAGAGAAATTTCAGCGACTGGTCGACATCACCGACGATCTCGAGGTCACAGTTTCGGCATACATTCGGGACTTGGTCGAGCGGGAGTTAAAAGAGAGTAGAAAGGAGAAGGAAGATGAGCGATAACCAACAACCTGAAGCGTCCGCACTGGATATGCTGATCGATCAATTGCCAGAGCAGTTCCCCGCAGCAGTCAAGGTGATCAAATACGATATCGCACCGCATCTGGTCGATTGCGATCCCGGCGTCAAGGACCACTACATCAAGATCATCAAGAAACGAACAAACGCGGCATCGATCAAGTCGGTGTCTATGCTAATCGATGAGGCCATTAAAGAGATCGACTCCCAGGCAACTGCCAATGATAGCTGTGCAGAGATCAATGTGACCGTCGATCCGGAGATTGTCGAAGCAGCAGAACGAATCGCTTATGATCCTCAGCTATTCAGGAAAAAGATCGATATCATTAATCAGTTAGGCGTTATCAACGAACGCAGAAACATCGGTCTGTATCAATTGGTCATGGACAGCCGCCTGTTGCCGATGGGAAGCGCCGGATCCGATGCCCTGGCCATGAAAAATTCAGGTCATTATGGTGCCGGCAAATCCTATCCGCTGTTCACATGTCTGAAGCTGTACTCTCAAAGCGCCTACTATCTGATCTCAAGCGGCAGCGAAAAAAGCCTGTATTCGATTCAGAACGGATTGAAGCACAAGGCCCTGATACTGGCAGAGGCACTGGCATTGGAATCCAGTGGTCGCAAAGATAATGAACTGGCCTATGCGATTCGTACACTGATTTCGGAAGGCCAAATCAAATATCAAACCACGGGATACAAGGACAAGAAACCGGTAACGATTGTTAAAAGGATTGCCGGTCCCACATCGCTGGTGACGACGACCATCAAGGGAAAACTTGAAGATCAACTCGATGACCGCATGATTTCAGTGCATCCAAACACATCCGTGGCACAGACGAAGGACATCATCGAACGAACGGCACAGGTGGCAACAGGAAACGATATGCTGGCAGATGAGAAGGAGTTAAGGGCCTATCAGCACTATCATGACAGTTTGATTTCAGCAGAGGTAGTGATTCCGTTTGCTTCGGATATCGCGTCATTTGTCAGTCGAAATGGATCCTTGCCTATATCGGCACGACGGTCGTTTAAGCGGGTTTTGTCAGCGATCAAGACCATGACATTGCTTTATCAAAAACAACGCCAAAAAGACGAGCAGGGACGGTTTATTGCCGACTATATTGATTATGCCGTGGTGTATCAATTGCTGAAAGAATCCTTTGAGGAAAGTCTCGGTCACAATAAACGATACACGGATGAGAGAGTTAGAAGGATTGAGATTGAAGGTGTCATGACTCCCAAGGCATTGTCGGAACGATTTGGCGTATCGAACGCGGCGATATCCCAATGGTCGTCAAAGCTGGTTGAACAAGGGGTATTGAGCTGGTGTGAGGGTAATGGTGCCGAGTTTATTGATGAGCAGGCCCTGGAAAAAGCGAAACGGTCAGGCAAGGCATATTTGTGTGTGGCTGGATCGAAAAGCTTGCCGACGCCGTTTCAGCTATCCGGTGATGCGCGTTGGGATCGGGGTGGTGAGCTCTATACCGCATACGATCTGCAGTTGGATGCCGGCAACGATGATGAAGGTCGAGCCAAGGCGATGGTTGAAAAGGAATCTGTGGAGACAGTCGAACAATATGGAGACACTGATTCCTGGGACAAGAAGAGGGCGCCTGTTAAGGTGTTAAGCGTAAAATCGCACGACGACGTTTTAAAAATGGTCGAAAACCAACGAAAAACCGGTTCGAATAGCAGCGAAGCAATCGATTTGAGCAGTGAATTTGACAGAATCCTATCGTTGGATCGAGTCGAAATATCTAATTAAATTCAATAAGAAAGGCATGTCTGATTTATTGCCTTTCGGGGAGGATATCATGGGAATGAAGTATTGTCCAAAGTGCAAGGAGGTTGCCGTAACCAAGGCACTTCCGAATTACACGCAAGTAGAAATCAAGGGCGTTCTTGGTAAGAGACGAAAGATCGTTCATCTGGAAGAGGACGGCGGCTGTGGTCACAGCTGGTATACGGTCGAGTTGATGCAGGATGCCCTTGAGGAATGATGGGGTATTTGAAAATGGGATAGGGTCACTGGTCGATCTTTGTGGTTGGTCGGCCGGTGATCTCAAAAAAGCGCTCGTATATCCAAAAAACAACCCCGTTTGGATCCGGTATCTGCGGTTTAGGGGCGCGCAACTGATAGATCTGGATTTTCGCTCTGAAAACGAAAAGCGATTCTACTCAGCGTCGCCAAATTTTCAATAGGGAGGACCTACTATATGAGAAACGCATTCACATTACCAAGCAAAACATACATCGAGCTTGACCAGCCAGAAATATACAAGCGATTCATGCAGGGGTATTTCCAGCTGCTCCGGGAAAATCTCCAACGATATAAGGTGATGAACAAAAATGGCGAACTAAAGGAGATCCGCTATACATGCGGTCAGGAACATACTTCTCGAAACCCGAACTGGAGGCCATTTCAGTATCTGGAACAATACTGTCGTAAGTGGGGATACGACGACATGGAAGCGCAGGATGTTATCGAGGAGAGGATTGGTAGGCGGTTGACCTGTGAGTGCGAGTTATTGGGGGGATGTTCATGATCTGTGCCCCTCTTTTACCGATAGATCTGGATGAAACATAATAAATACATTGACTTATGTGATGTTCATGATTTAACATTTTTTGATTGATATGCATCACATGAAACACCGATGAAAATGTGTTAATGAATAAAAACAGAAACTAAATCATATATACAACATATGAGCTCCCCTTATGAACTATCAGCGGCAATAATGATATGGTCCAATATTAACTATATAAACAGGCAATCAAAACATGGATGTTTTCAAATACCGTGATGAAGTAGTAGCCAATTATCGTTCTTTTACGACAAGCTTCACGAAAATCAAAGCAGATGACATCCAGCAATTTGTAACAGACCAATATAATTCCGGTCACTATTGGCCGGCTCCCCTAATCCAAATAAATCCATCATTCGTTCTTGGGCAAACCGTTGAACAACTGGTGTCGGCAAATAAGATTAATCCTATTTGCCAAGATATTTTTAGATTCGAGAAAAGGGCAGGCTCTCCAGGTTACTCTGCACAACTTTTCAAGCATCAAATGGATGCAATAGAAATTGCCAAGCGGGGCGAAAGCTACGTCCTGACAACAGGTACAGGATCAGGCAAGTCGCTTGCTTATATGCTGCCCATCATTGATAGCATTTTAAACTCAAAACATAGTGATTCCTCGGGGATCAAAGCCATAATCATTTATCCGATGAATGCACTTGTTAACAGTCAACTGGAGGAATTGGATAAGTTTTTAGGACACTACAAAGACAAACCCGTCACATACGGGCGTTATACCGGTCAAGAAAATCAGGATGAGAGGCACGCAATGGCGGCGGCACCACCTGACATCATTTTGACCAACTTCATGATGCTGGAATTGTTGATGACCAGGCAGGACGACTTGGATCGCACCATCATGAAGGCGGCAAAAGGACTGAATTTTTTAGTCCTGGATGAACTACATACCTATCGAGGTCGACAAGGGGCTGATGTTGCCATGCTTGTTCGACGTGTCAGGGAAGCCCTCAATAAAGATGTCCAATGTATCGGGACCTCTGCGACCATGGCCAGCGAAGGCACATTGCAGGCGCGCAATGAAGCTATTGCCGAGGTCGCCAGCAAACTGTTTGGAACGCCTGTAAAACCCGAAAATATCGTCACCGAAACGATACAACGGCAAACACCACATTCTGAAAAACCGGTTGGAGCTGTTCTCGCTAAATCCATTCAAATGAGTTTGCCATCTAAAATGGACTTTAAAGCATTCAGAGAGCACCCGGTATCCTCATGGATTGAGTTGACGCTTGGGATAACCAAAGAAGATGGTCGCTGGGTTCGAACGCTCCCTCAGACGATCCGAGATGCTGCGATGAAATTGGCTGAAGATAGTGAACTTTCATCTGAGCTGTGTGAATCATTTCTCAGAAAGTTCCTGCTTAGCGCTTATCAATGTCGTGATAATAGCGGCAAACCGTTATTTGCTTTCCGCCTGCACCAGTTTATTTCCGGTGCCAATACGCTCTATTCCACCCTGGAGCCAGAAGGAAAAAGAAAGTTCGATTTAACCGGCCAACAATACTTGCCCGGCGACAGAGGTAAACGATTTTTCAGTGTTCATTTCTGCCGTCAATGTGGACAAGATTATCACCCGGTCTGGCATGGTGTTGAAGATGGGACACCCTTTTTGACTCCTCGGGATATAGATGATCGTTCCCATGGTGAAGAAGATGCTGATTTCGGCTTTTTCATGTTTGACCCTCATGAGATCTGGAATGATCACAATATAGAAAACTTCCCCGAAAATTGGCTCGAAGAGCACAAAGGGACACTCCGGGTTAAAAACAACTTTAAAAAATATCAGCCAAAGAATGTGACTGTTGATCCCAGCGGCAAAATAGAGGCGAACGGCGAACAGGGATGGTTTATTCCTGGAAGCTTCAGATTCTGTCTCAATTGCGGGGTATCCCATGCGGCCCGTGGGAGGGATGTGAACAGAATAACAGGGCTTAGTGGTGAAGGCCGCTCTTCGGCAACAACCGTACTGGCAATTTCAGCGCTGACACATATGCTGGAGCAGGATACAGAGTTATCGTCTGAAGCTAAAAAATTACTTGGATTTACCGACAACAGGCAGGATGCTTCCCTTCAGGCAGGGCATTTTAACGATTTTATCCAGATTTTACTGCTGCGGGGTGCATTGCTTTCCGCTGTGCAAAAAGCCCCTGACGGATATCTTACGGACAGCGTTATTGCGCAACGTGTATTCACTCAACTTGGCTTCGATAGCTTTGGGGAGGATTATCTTGAAAATCCGAACGCGGATGGCCCACCCAGACGCAGGGCTGAAGAAACCATGCGCAGTGTCCTTGGTTACAGACTCTATTTTGATCTACGCAGAGGGTGGCGCTACAACAACCCCAATCTTGAACAACTCGGTTTGTTGGGTATCGATTATGAAGGGCTTCGAGAGCTTTGCGAAAAGCAATCCAAATGGGAAGGGCTTCAGTTTGATAAATTAGCCAGGATAACCCCCGGCATAAGGGAAGGCGTTCTTCGGTTGCTCATGGATGCCATGCGCCGCGGCCTTTGCATCAAAAGCCGATATTTAGACCGAATCCACTTGGAGCAAATAAAAAACCAGTCATTTCAATATCTCAAAGAACCATGGGGCTTCACCGAAGACGAAATACCCCAGGAGGCGTGCATTTTTTTACCGGCGGCAAAACCTCCAACGATGCGTCAATATTTTAACTTAGTCTCCGGTTCCTCGCGATCGACTCTGGGTCAGGCCCTAAAACGTCCTTCCACATGGGGCGCCGATGCAGAAACTGTCGGGCCAATCAAAGAAAAAGACTATGCTAATCTGATCAACAGTCTGTTGCAAGTTCTTTTAAGTTACGGTCTTGTTGAGGAGATCGACATAAACCGACAAATCAAAGGGTATCAACTCATAGGAGAGTTTCTTCAATGGCGACCGGCTCGTGAAACAGATGTCGGTAATGCGTTGATGCTCCATTCTTCAGACAACCCCTTTTTTAAGGCATTATACCAAAGCGTGGCTACGCTCCTTTCTGAATGCAAAAGAACTCTGTTCGAAATGGAGGCCCGGGAGCATACGGCACAAGTCGATCCAGCACAGCGCGAAGAGCGGGAACAGCGTTTTCGCGAGGCAACTCTCAGGACCATGTTTTGTTCACCAACCATGGAATTAGGCGTTGATATTGCCACGTTGAACACCGTGTATATGAGGAACATTCCGCCAACACCCGCAAATTACGCCCAACGCAGCGGTCGCGCCGGCCGTTCCGGACAGCCGGCACTTGTTCTCACCTATTGTGCTGCCTTGAGCCCTCATGATCAGTATTTTTTCCAAGATCCCGTCAAAATGGTGCATGGCCACGTGAGTCCGCCAACCCTCGATTTGGCCAATGAAGATCTTGTCGCCAGCCATCTACATGCCGTTTGGCTCAATGAAACCCGAAAGGCGCTTCCCAAAACAGTCAACAATATGCTGGACATGACGGCCCCTGAAAAGATGCCTGTTTTGAATGAATTCTTGGAGCAAATGGATAATGCTGATGTACGAAGCAGAACAGCTACCCGAGGATTGAACCTGGTGCGGATGCTATACCCTGACCTGCAAGCAGCACGGGGCATCTGGATCAGCAATGACGGCTCACTTGAAGATGCATTGTCGGCATGGCTCGAGAAGCGTATCCAAGGCGCCTTCAATCAATTCAATCTCGCCCTTGATCGCTGGCGGGACCTTTATGCGGCTACCCAAAAGCAACTTCAGGCGGCGCATGAAATCACCAGTAATCCAGCAGCCAGTGAACGCGAACGCAAAGCAGCCGCCAAACGATATGGCGAAGCCAGGACCCAGCTTGATCTCCTGCTCAATGCAGGAAGCGAGTATAATTCCGACTTTTCCACTTACCGCTACCTGGCAAGTCAGGGTTTTTTACCGGGATATAACTTCCCCCGCCTTCCATTGCTTGCCTACATGCCTGCACGTCGTGGCAAAATCGGTCGTGATAGCTTTCTAGCCAGACCGCGTTTTCTCGCTATATCCGAGTTTGGTCCCCTCAGTCTCATATACCATGAAGGCAGTCAATATCGTGTTAAAAAGGTCATTCTTGGAGTGCGGGGGGAGCAGGGACTGGACCAGTCTGGCTTAGTTACAGAGGAGGCAAGGCTCTGCCCCAATTGTGGATATGGACATTTCCATCGCCAATTAGGATATGAGCTTTGTCAGTCCTGCAACACTGAGATTGACGGTGGTTTGCGTATAGATAATCTCTATCGTGTTGAGAACGTCAGCACCCAAAGGGCTTTCCGAATTACCAGCGACGAGGAGGAGCGCACCCGCCAGGGCTATGAAATGCACACGACCGTGCAATTCGCGGAAACCGACAACAATCTTCGGGTGCTCTCGGCAGAGGTGATGTTTCAAGACACAACGGTTCTTACCCTCAAATATGCGCCGGCTGCTACCGTGTGGCGAATCAATCTCGGCTGGCGGCGCCGGAAGGAAAAATCGATTTACGGCTTCAACATCGATGCAACCACAGGATACTGGTCTAAGGATGAGCAAGCCCCGCTGGATCAAAATGATGCTGCGGAAAGAGAAGAGCGCTGCATCCAGCGTATCACCCCTTTTGTGGAAGACCGGCGCAATGTCTTGATTCTTCAACCATCAAAAGCATTAAATGAAAAGGTGATTACTACACTTCAGGTCGCCCTAAAGAGAGGCATTGAAGAAGAGTTCCAAATAGAAGAGTCTGAGCTCATGGTGGAGCCACTACCACATCGTGAACAACGCAATGCGATATTATTATATGAAGCGGCCGAAGGCGGCGCCGGTGTTCTTACCCGGCTTGTATCCGATGCAACCGCCTTGGCGAAGGTGGCGGATCGGGCGCTCCGTGTGTGCCATTATCAGCCGACCGGCAGCTGGCAGGAATCAAATGTGGCGACGAGCAACGCGAACAATGATTGCGAGGCCGGATGCTATCGGTGCCTTCTAAGTTATTACAACCAACCGGACCATGAACTGCTGGACCGTCGAAATCCTGAAGTGTTTGAAATCCTGACCTCGCTTACTGATGCCACCGTGCAAACTGCCTCCGGCGGCCGAAGTCACAACGAACAAGCCGAACACCTGAGCCGTCTTTCCAACAGCTCCCTGGAACAGGAGTGGCTTGAATATCTAAAACGACATGCCCACCGGCTGCCGGATGAAGCCCAGATTACTTTGGAACAGTTCGGCACCCGTCCCGATTTTCTATACCGCAAACATCAGGCCGTCATCTATATCGATGGCCCTCATCACGAAAAGCAGGCCCAACAAAAAATCGACGCTGCTTTAACCCAGAAGCTTGAAGCAGCAGGGTTGGTAGTTATACGTTTCCCCAAAGAAAAAACCCTCTGGGCAGGTATTCTATCGAAATATCCGGATGTGTTTGGAGTCTCAAAATCATGAACCAGCTTTCTTTTCAACCCGGCAGCATTGTCAGTGCTCGTGGCAGGGAATGGGTTGTTCTGCCCAAAAGTCATGACGAAACCCTCTATTTAAGACCCATGGGTAGTGGTGAAGAAAGTGTCACTGTTCTTTATGCACCACTGGAAAGAACACCGGTCAAGCAGGCCACATTTCCAATGCCCAAGGCAGATGAGGTCGGTATCCAATCCGCTGGCCTGTTGCTACGTGATGCCTTGATGCTGAAACTTAGAAACGGCGCCGGACCGTTCAGATCCTTTGGAAACATAGCCATCGAGCCGAGAGCCTACCAGTTGGTTCCGCTGATGATGGCATTAAAACTTGAAATCCTGCGCTTATTGATTGCCGATGATGTCGGCATCGGCAAGACCATAGAAGCCGGGCTGATTGCCCGAGAGATGCTCGACAGGGGTGAAGTGGACCGGCTGGCGGTGCTCTGCCCGCCGCACCTTTGTGAACAGTGGCAAAAAGAGATGTTTGATCGGTTTCATATTGATGCGGAAATCGTACGCACCAGCAGCGCAGCCCGCCTTGAACGAGGCATCCCCGCCGGGAGTTCCATCTTTTATGAGTACCCCTTCACCATTGTCAGCCTCGACTATATCAAAAACAAAAACCGAAGAGACGCATTTGCCGAACATTGCCCGGACATGGTAATCGTGGATGAAGCCCATACCTGTTCACGCACCGTACGCGGACGCCAATTGCGCTTTGAATTACTGCAAGATATCGCCAGGAATCAAAACCGGCACTTGTTGCTGCTTACCGCCACACCCCACAGCGGTGATGAAGATGCCTTTTATAATCTATTGAGTCTTTTGAAACCACGGTTCACGGATCTTAAAGACATCAGTGGCGCAGATCACCCGCTACGCAAACAACTGGCCGATCATTTCGTCCAGCGTCGCCGTCAGGACATCAAAGAGTGGCAGGAAGGCCATCTTTTCCCCGAACGATTTACTGCAGAGGAGACATATAAGCTGAGCGGTGCATGGGGAGATCTGTTTCAGGAAGTGCTCGGCTATGCCCAGGAACTCGTGGAACGCGAAACAGAGGGCAGCCTTCGTCAACGAATGAATTGGTGGGCGGCCCTGGCCTTGCTTCGCTGCATCTCGTCCTCCCCCCAGGCAGCCGTCAGAGCCCTTAAAACACGCCTTGAAAACACCCTTAGTTCAGATGCCTCCCAGGATGAAGAAACCGCTGTGCAGGAACTTGAGGAAAAAGGTGCTTCCACCGTATTGGATGGTTCCGAAGACCTTGGCCTGAGCAATGACGACGTGGAACCGGGTGCCGCACTACCGGAAGATGTTGAACGCCTGACAGGCATGATTGAAAAGGCCCAGGCCCTGAAAATCAGCGCCGATCCAAAATTAAAGAAGCTCATCACAACTTTGGCCGGCATCTTGGAAGAAGGTTACCAGCCGGTTATTTTCTGTCGATACATCGCCACAGCCGAATACCTGGGTGATGCACTCTCACGAAAATTCAAACAGCATAACGTCATCACCGTAACCGGTGAACTAACCCCTCACGAGCGTGAAGAAAAGATCGAATCTCTCAAAGACACCGATCAACCCGCACTGTTGGTAGCCACGGACTGCCTTTCCGAAGGAATCAATTTACAGGAACAATTCACCGCAGTGGTCCACTATGACTTGAGCTGGAATCCCACCCGCCATGAGCAACGGGAAGGCCGCGTGGATCGATTCGGTCAAATGGCCGGTCAGGTTAAAGCGCTCATGCTTTATGGAGAAGACAACCCCATCGATGGCGCGGTACTGCAAGTGATCCTCAAAAAGGCAGAACGCATCCGCAAAACCCTGGGGGTCAGTGTGCCCATGCCGGAGGACAACAATCGTATCACCCAAGCCATCATGAAAACGGTTTTGCTGCACAAACGCCGGACCTGTACTAACGCGCCAAAGCAGCTCACCCTGTTTGATATGGATGATGCCCCATTGGCTGAACTGGATCGCGACCTCGATGCAAAATGGGAATCGGTCCGGGAAAAAGCGAAAAAGCATCGCACCATCTTCGCTCAAAATCGGCTCAAACCTGAACAGGTTATGCCGGAATGGGAGAAAGCCTTTGCCGTATTGGGCACTGAAGCAGATGTGGAACGTTTTGTCATACGCACCTGTGAGCGCTTGGGCGCCCCTTTGGATAAACTTAAAAAAGGCGGCTATAGAATTCCATTGGCGCACCTGCCTTGGGAGGTGAAAGAACGCCTGGAAAGCAGCGGTCTGGCGAAAATCAACAAAATCGATTTTTACTATCCACCGGCTGCTATTGGTGCTGAATTTATCCATCGTACTCATCCCTTGGTAAGTCATCTCGCCGATTTTGTAGCCGAATGCGCCATGAATGGCGGGCCGCACAACATAGTGGCCCGTGCTGGTGCCGTCTTTACCAAAGAGGTTACCGCCAAAACCACGGTATTACTGCTGCGTCTTCGCAATCGCTTGATTATCCGCAGGGCAAAAGACCGGCGTGAGATGCTGGCTGAAGAAGCCCTGGCCATTGCTATCCATGGAACAGCCGAACCTGACATATTACCGACGAAGGAAGCCTTGCGCCTGATGCAAGTAGCCGTCTCAAAGAATATGGAACCTGACCGCCGCATACGGGAACTCAATACTGCGTTGGAAACCGCCAAAAGTCTTCAATCGACCTTCGAAAAGATTGCCCAACAGCGTTCCCAGGAAGTTCTCACCGACCATCGGCGGGTCAGGGATGCCGCCGATGCCCGTGGGGAATACCTCGTCTACCCGCAACTGCCTGTTGATGTCATGGGGGTGTATGTCCTGGTTCCGGATGTGACCTTGTTTTAGAATGGATCTCGATCATGCCCAAACACAGAAATGATACCGGCCTTGAGGCTATACGGATAGAAGGCGGACTCCTTTCTACTGCACTGATGCAGCAGCTGCGTCACTATCAACTTCCCGGACAGACAAGCGAAGCATACGATATAGAAAAAGGCCTCAAGCTCAGTGATGAACTGGGGCGCTATTGGCGTATTGCCCAGGCGCGCTGGCAGCGATATTCGGAATTACGTCAAAGGGTCGACCTCGATCACACCACCCTTGCCGTGGAACAGTGGCTCCTACCGCTATTTACCCGCGTGCTGGGGTATCAAATCAATCCGTCGGAGCCACTACAAAAGGCAGAGCGTCTGTTTCCCATCACCCATACCGCATTTGATGGCACCGTACCTTTTGTCTTTACCGGCGCCGAATATCCGCTGGACACAGGCGACACCCGATTTGGAGAATCCGGGCACAAAAGATCCCCGGCCGGACTGCTTCAAGAATACATCAATGCTGAAGAGCGCTGTATGTGGGCCTTTGTCGGCAACGGGTTGACCTTGCGGCTGATGCGCGACAACCCGGCCATTACCAGGCCCGCCTATGTTGAAATCGACCTTCAGAGAATGTTTGATGAAGAGCTATATGCGGATTTTACCGTATTCTGGTTACTGTTGCATGCCACCCGCCTGGCCCCGGTAGACAGCCGCCCGGACAACTGCTACCTGGAACAGTGGCGAAATCAGGGCCTGGACGAAGGCGAACGGGTGCTGGGGCAGCTTCGATACGGTGTGACCCAAGCCCTTCGAATCATCGGCACCGGTTTTGTGGCCCATCCGGACAACCATAGCCTGAGAGAGAACCTCAAATCCGGAGAGCTGTCCACAGACCAGTTTTTTCAGGAATTGCTGCGCCTCATCTACCGCATGCTCTTTTTGCTGACCACAGAAGACCGTGGCGTGCTGCTCGACCCCAAGGCATCCAACGATGCTCGCACACTATATCAGCAAGGTTACAGTGTCGGTATGCTGCGAGATCGCGCGCGTTTTAAGCGACATCATGACAATTACAGCGACGCCTGGCAACAGCTTCTGGTTACTTTTGCCGGATTTTCAACCGGTCAACCATTGCTGGCTCAACCTGCATTGGGAGGGCTTTTTGCCGACGACCAGTGCCCCAACCTGGACAAAGCCGAGTTGGCTAATCGCTATCTTTATACCGCCCTTTTCAACCTATGCTATTTTCAAACAGGTGGGGTGCTCTCCAGAGTAAATTACAAGGAGATGGATGAAGAGCTGGGGTCTATCTATGAATCCCTCCTGGAATTGATCCCCCAATTTTCCACCAACGGGCAGTGGCAGTTCGGATTTATTGGGGATGAAGCCGACGGCGACGGCACTGCAGGCCATGCCCGCAAATTAACCGGGTCTTATTACACCCCCCATGCCCTGGTTCAGGAGCTGATCAAGTCCGCCCTGGAGCCGGTATTGGCGCAACGATTGCGCGAGAATCCGGAAAACCCAAGAGAGGCATTGCTCGATATAACGGTGTGTGATCCCGCCTGCGGATCGGGGCATTTCCTGCTTGCCGCTGCACGGCGTCTGGCTGCCCAACTGGCCCGGATCGATGCAGGCAGCGACCAGCCAACGGAAACCGACTACCGCCACGCCTTGCGGGAGGTGATCAGCCGTTGCATCTATGGGGTGGATATCAACCCTCTGGCCGTGGAACTGTGCCGCATGGCTCTGTGGATCGAAGCCATGGAGCCGGGCAAGCCTTTGGGGTTTCTGGATGCCCACATCCGGGTGGGCAATTCCCTGGTGGGGGTGTTGAATCCTGAAACGCTCAAAAAGGGAATTCCCGATAAAGCTTTTCAGCCGCTAACCGGGGACGATAAAGATATCGCCGCTGCACTTAAAATGCGCAACCGCTTAGACCCACGCCAGAAAGAGATTTTTGGTCGAGGGGTTGCAGACCTATCCGCCTGTGCCGTGGATCTGGCGGCCATGCCCGAGGAGGACCTGAACCAGGTTGAACAAAAACGCGATGCCTGGACGGCGATGCTTTATAGCGAAGCCTGCCAAAAAGAAAAGCTGCGCGCCGATCTTTATTCGGCCGCCTATTTTGCTCCCAAGACCGCTGAGAACAACGACAATGTGCCCACCAACTTTGAATTGAACGCCATTGAACATGATGAAGCCATCCGTCCTGAAATGCGCTCCCATATCGCCGGATTAGCGGCCGGGCATCGATTTTTTCACTGGCATATCGCCTTTCCTGAAGTGTTTGAAAAGGGGGGCTTCGATGTGTTGTTGGGCAATCCGCCATGGGAGCGCATCAAAATACAGGAAAAGGAATTTTTTGCTTCCCGCAGCCAGGAAATTGCAGGCGCAGCCAATGCAGCGAGCCGAAGACGAAAAATTGAAGCATTGCAAAATGGCACGGAAGCGGAAAATGCTTTATATCGTGAATTTCAATACACGAAACACACGGCCGAGGCTGTCAGCCTATTCGTTCGGGAATCCGGCCGTTTCCCTCTGACTGCAAGGGGGGACATCAACCTTTATGCTATTTTTGCAGAGCATTTCGCTTATGCGGTTAATGATACCGGAAGAGCCGGAATACTTGTGCCGACGGGTATTGCCACGGATGATTCGACAAAAATATTTTTTTCCACAGTTGTTAAAAATAATCGATTGTTCAGTCTTTTTGATTTTGAAAATCGGGAGGGGCTGTTTGCTGGCGTGCATAGAAGCTACAAGTTCTGCTTGCTTACTTTGGGTAGTAATAAACAAGCGGCACAGCTATCCTTTTTTGCCACACAAACGCCACAACTTAAGGATAAACGACGCAGCTTTACACTCTCACCAGATGAGTTTTCATTGATTAATCCTAATACCCTCACCTGTCCAGTGTTTCGATCCCAGAAGGATGCCGAACTTACGAAAAAGATATACCGGACCGCACCAATATTGATTCGCGAAGCAACGTGTAAAAGGCCGGAAGATAACCCGTGGGGTATCAAATTTTCTCGCCTTTTTGACATGTCTAACGACAGTTCTCTATTTAAAACTTTGGATATGGTCAGGGATTCAGAAGCGGGAGACATGGATTATCTCCCGCTTTACGAAGCAAAAATGGTGCATCAATTCGATCACCGCTGGGCCACCTACGAAACCGATGACGAGACCAGCCGGGACTGTACCTTGGCTGAAAAACAGGATCCAGCTTATCACAGTTTGCCGCGATATTGGGTGGACAGTTGGCAGGTGACCCTGCGCACGGCCCAGGTACCCAAAGCAGTGGTGGATGCAGCTAAAAGCAATAAATCTGATGTTATTAATGACAGCCTGGCCATATGGGCGGCCGGGGCGGCGCTGCTGAAAGGGGACAACAAAAAGGCCGAAGCGTTGTTGAAAGAACCCTTAACTCTGTTCAATACAGAAACAAGCGAAAAACAGAGAGCCGCGCTATGGATGGCCGAAAGATGGCCTCTATCTGATCATGAATACAACCACATATCGGAAATAATCGCTACGAAGCAGGACCCTTTCCCCATTACCAGACAATTACTGGAGAACCGCCGGCCTCAGTATTTACTGGGGTGGCGTGATATATGCCGATCAACGGATGAACGGACCGCTATAGCCAGTATCATTCCTCATAGTGCGGTAGGTAATAATTTCCCACTTGTTTTAGTAGATAAAAGCCTTTGGGGTAAACCACTGGCAGCATTATATGCAAACCTTTGTTCACTTGTTTTTGATTTTGTTACACGCCACAAGGTTGGCGGAACTCATCTCAACTTTTTTATTTTCAGACAGTTACCGGTGCTTCCGCCATCCCATTATTCTGAAAGAGATCTTTCATTTATTACCAGTCGAGTTTTGGAATTATCATATACCGGAAATTCTCTCAGGCCGTTCGCTGAAGATTTGGGATATAATGGCGCCCCATTCCCCTTCGACCCGAAAAGGCGCCATCAGCTCAGATGTGAATTGGATGCTTATTATGCCCGACTTTACCAATTGAACAGGGACGACCTGCGCTATATCCTCGACCCTGCCGAAGTGATGGGGGACGATTATCCATCGGAAACCTTCCGTGGACTAAAATCCAAGGAGATGAATCAGTTCGGTGAATACCGCACACGACGTTTGGTGCTGGAAGCCTGGGACAAACTGGAAGCCGAGTCACAACGCCCGGCGGCACAGGCTTATCACGAAAATCCCCAGCTGTTTCCATGGCCCGGGCGGGAAGCCTTTGTCTACGAACTCATTCCGCACCTTGTGGCGGCCAAAGAGGGCATGGAGTTTGACTATTACCGAGATGCCGCCATTCTGGCTTCCCGACCGGACAACCTGCGCCAATTATTGCCCCCCGACAGTCGCCCACTGTTTGACGATCTCCCCGAAAAGACTATCTCATGCTGCGCATTTCCTTCGGACCAGCATATCCGGCCGCGCGATATTCGAAGAGGGCTGACCGCCGATGGTCGCATTCAGATCGACCCCGATAGCCTGATCACCTGGTGTGGCGCAAAAACGGCGTCCCTGAAATTTGAAGCCGACCTTTCACCACTCATCCCGTTAATTCTCACTGCAGGCGATGTTCTAAAAAAGGCTCAATCCGATATGCAACCCTTGTTGGATGCCGACCAACAGGAAGAAGCGCAACAGGTTATTCAATTTATCCAAGGGGCGGTGGCTTGATGGGGAGAAATCATGGATTCGGTATTTACTATAAGTCCTGAACGCATAGCGCCCAGGCTTTGGCTGGAGCGGCTGGTGATCTTTCGAAGCCTGGAGCCGGTGGATATCATCCGGGAGATGACCTTTCAACGCGGACTCAATATTGTGTGGGGAGTGTCCCAGGATGCGGATGATGAGAGCGAAACACCCGGTGTTCTCACCGGGCACTCCGTGGGCAAAACCACCCTTTGCCGTCTGATTCGTTATGCCTTGGGCGAAGAGACGTTCGGCCGAAAGTCGGCGCAAAATGCCATCCGGCACGCCTTCCCCGATGGCGCCATAGGTGCCACGCTTCATCTGGAAGGGGTTCAGTGGTCAATACTCAGGTCCATCGGCATATCAGGCGAATCATATGCGGTTCAGGAGACGACCATCGAGGCCCTGATCCACCGTCCCCCCGGAGACCAGTCCTATTTCAAATTGCAGAAACAACTTCAACAAGCCTTTATAGGGCCACTGCCTGCCGCGAAGCCGCCCAACGCCGATCAGGAATACCTGTGGATGCACCTTTTGGCCTGGCTGAGCCGTGATCAGGAGTCCCGCTACCAGAATTTGTGGGAGTGGCGCTCCGGCCGGAGCGAATCAAAGGTTCCGGCCTTTAAGGAACGCAAAAAGGCCGGACTTTATTTGATGCGAATGGTCATGGATATCATGGCGGATGACGAAGTCGCCATCACCGCCGACCTGAACCAATGGAATGAAACCTTGCGTCATTTGGAAGCACAGTTACGGGAGATGCAAAAAGAGCCGGAATACCAGATTCGACACCATGAACAGATGCTGCGAAAAATTGTAGACGTAAGCCCTGACGACGATACCCAGGGGCTCTTTGGCCTGCGCGCCCAAGTCACACAACTTGATGACTCGCTGTTATCGACTATTGGACAACTTCAAAATAGACGTCGTGATACAGCCGATGCGTTGTCTCGGCACCGTGCGGAGCTTCTGGAATACGAAAAAGTGATCCAAAAAATCGAGGCTGCCCTGGCGACAATGGAAGAGGGCATGGAATCGACCGATGATATCGACAAAGAGTTGCAAAAGCTTGAAACGGTGGTTGAAGGCCGTTGTTTATATGGCCAGATACCCTTTAAACAGTGCAGCTATTTCAACACCTATCTCAAGGAATTGCGCGGTGAGTTGATCGTTTTGCAGCGTGCCCGTCAGGACAGGGCCATGGACAAAGCCGGCGATGAGCGTAAGCGGATCATTCAAAAGTGGCTCGAAGAAAAGATGCAGATCAGAGAGAAGCTTGAAACCGCCCGCCAGACCATTACGGCCCTGGAGCAGAAGGAAAGAGAGCTCGAACGGGAGATCATTGCATTATCAGCCCATCAGGATCGGCTTCGTTACCACAGGGAGCAGTGGGAGATGGCTCAGGATCTCCGGGATGGCAAACGGGTCAACACCGAGATTGAAAGGGACAAAAAGGAGATCGAAACGCTGAAGCAGAAGATACGTGACGGCGAATCAAATGTGAAGAGCATGCAGGTCCGGCAATTCCAGCGCGGTGAAAATCTGCGCAGGCTTTATGATAAGGTGCTCAAGACGGTGTTGTCGGAGAGCTATTTCGGCGACGTGCGCCTGCCGCCACGCCATGATCTTGAATTCCGGATCCGCGAAATAACCGCAGGTCTGGCCGGCGAAGCGGTGGAAACCCTGTCCCTGGTTCTGGCCGACTTCACGGCCGTACTTTGGGCCGTCCAGGGCAACGGCACCCACCCTGCCTTCCTGTTGCACGACAGCCCCCGGGAGGCCGACCTCGATCGCCATATCTACGGCCTTTTCCTTAAAAGCGTTCATACCATATCGGATACCATGGGTGGTCTTAATGCCCCCTTCCAATACATCATCACAACAACCAGCAAGCCCCCCAAGGCGATCCTCGAGAGCCAGGTGGTCCGATTAAAACTCCGTGCGCACCCGGAAACGGACCTGCTGTTCAAGCAGTTCCTTATTGTCGGATCACCGTTGGCGTAAGGGACTGGATGGCGTTTGATAGGTCAAAAATACTGGATTTGAATAAACGGGAAATAGCATTGAAAAAACAGCTTGTTGCAAATATTAATCAAAAATGATTAACAAACCATGTTAATTTTTTAATTGAAACGTGGGTTCGTATGCGTATATTCTTTAAGACGAAAAAGCTGCAAAAGATATGCTCGGAAAGTGCCCAGGCCAAAAAACATCTGGGCGCCAAAGGCGGCCTGAAGTTGCAACAGCGGATGATGGAGCTCAAGGCGGCCGATACGCTGGCGAACATATCACGGCTGCCCCCTGCCCGGTGCCATGAACTGACCGGCAACAGAGCGGGGCAGCTTTCCGTTGATCTCGCGCATCCATATCGCCTGCTGTTTATTGCCGCCAATGATCCCCGGCCGGGACACAAAGACGGCGGTCTGGACTGGGAAGGGGTTACCGAAATCGAGATCATCGGGATTGCAGACACCCATTGAAAAGAGGTGCATCATGGCCGCAGCCCAAAAAAGATATGAATTTGAACCAGATTATGCCGTTGCACCGGGCGCAACCTTGCTGGAAACGATGCAATCGCTGGGTATGACACAAAAGGAGCTGGCCCTGCGCACCGGCCTGACCGAACAGACCCTGACCCGTATTATCAAGGGCGAGCAACCCATTACCTACGAAACCGCCAACCGACTTGAACTGGTCACACAGGTACCGGCTCGGTTCTGGAATAATCTGGAAGCCCAATATCGAGAGCAATTGACGAAGATTGCGGAACGACAGCGGTTGGAATCCAATATCCAATGGCTCAAAACCATTCCCACCAAAGAGTTGATTGATCGTGGCTACATTAAGCCCACACAGGACAAGGTGGTGCTGTTGCGCCGGACGCTCGCCATGTATGCGGTCAGCAGCGTCGATGCGTGGAAAGAGGTTTGGGAACGGCCCGCTGTTGCGGCCCGCCGGTCTCCCTGTTTTGAATCTCGCCCCGGTGATGCCTCGGCATGGATTCGCCAGGGTGAATTGCAGGCTCAGTTCATTGAATGCAATGCGTTTGATAAACAACGATTCAAAACAGCCTTATTGACGATTCGTGCTTTGACCCGAGAGCGTGCCGAGGTTTTCGAGCCTGAATTGAAACGCATATGCGCCGAAGCAGGCGTAGCCGTTGCCCTCGTGCCTGAAATGAAAAAGGTCCCTTGGAACGGCGCCACCCGCTGGTTATCATCCAAAAAGGCCATGATTTTGCTCAGCCTGCGTGGGAAAGGGGAAGACAAGTTCTGGTTCTCATTTTTCCACGAAGCCGGACATGTGCTAAATGACGGCAAAAAGGATTTATTGATCAACGACGGCACCCAAATTGATCCGCGTGAGAAACGCGCTAACGATTTTGCATCGGAAATACTCATTCCTTCCCGTTACAACTTCCATATTCAGCGAATCCGGTCAAAGGCGGAGGTCGTTGAACTGGCGAATAAACTTGGTATTGCCCCGGGAATTGTTGCCGGCCGTTATCAATTTCTAACCGGCAAGTGGCACTTTTTCAAAGAGCTGATACGTAAATTACAGTGGGCCAAATGAGAGTGACGCATGTTATTGATGTCCGAACCGCGAACAAGGCCGGATTAACCAACCAAACGTAAGGATGCCATGAGCCGGTACTGTGGAGATAAAGATACGAAAGCCATACTGGAAGCAGCAGAACATTGGCGGCACAAAGGTTTGCTGACGGACGGCTCCATATTCAGTGAAAAATCACTCTGGCAGCTGGAGCACCTAAAATCCCTGGATCAGTATTTCATTAACCAGCTGGATGAGGGAGAAGGAAACTTCTTTGACAAACTCTCTGCTCAACTTGCCCCCACAGTGCCTGAGGTTAAGCAACTTACCGCTGAGATCCTATGGGTCATGTTCCTGTGCCCAAGCAATATTGGGGAGAACAAAAAGCGGGAGGGTATTCGAACCATATGGGGATGGTCTCAAGAGGCCTTGCCCGAAGATTCGCCGTATCTGAGGGATGCAACACTTGCAGGGGTTGGAAGTGCCGGAATGGGCTATAACAATCTCAGATGGCGTGAGTTGATTTTTGTCATTCGATTGGTGATGGCCCTCAAACAGCTCACCGACGTGGAGCGCGAGTCGCTTTTAAACGATGGCTGGTCGCTCGCAAAATGGCTGGAGCAAATCCCGGAATGTGATACAAGGCAATTCCGCCACATGATGCTGTTTTTACTCTTTCCCGATGAGTTTGAACGTATCTTTGGCGGTGTTGATCGTCGTAAAATCGTTTCTGCTTTTAGTCGTAGATCTGAAGCGCAGGTAAAAAGTTTATCCGCCTTGGACATCGATAAAGAGCTGGCCCAAATCCGGAAGCATCAGGAAGAGACTTATGGCAGTACGGAGCTCGATTTCTATCTGCCTCCGCTTCGGGATCAATGGGGGGATATCAGAAATGTTTCTTGGCTGATGACCTGGAATCCGCAAAAATCGCCCTGGAAAAGTTTATCGGAAGATCGAGCGAAAACCCATGATGGAGGCACGGTTACCAAACGCTGGAGTTGTGCAAATCGAAATGCCAAGGTGGGTGATAAAGCATATCTTTCCCGAACAGGCGTTACACCCAAAGGCATCATAGCTGTCGGTAATATCGTGACAGCACCTTTTGAGGCCCCGCATTGGGACAAAGCGAAGGCAGCAGCCAACAAAACCCAGTGGTATGTTGAAATTGATTTTACCCGCATTCAAGACCCCTTGGCCAACGACCCTTATGTGTCAATCGACGCTCTCAACAAGATTGCAATCGATCAGCAGGATTGGTCGCCCCAGTCGTCGGGTATCGAAATAAAGCAGCGTGCGGCAGGGGCGCTGAAAAAGCTCTGGGAGGGCTCGGTTGCGAAATCCCTACAGCAACCATCGGATTTGGTCAGTCGAACGCCAGGTATGACTGAAGCAACCAACCTCATTTTTTATGGCCCGCCAGGTACCGGGAAAACCTTTAAGCTTAGAAAACTTGCCGAAGAACAATATAGCAACAAAAAGCAGAGCATCGGCCGAGATGCCTGGTTAAGTCAGCAGCTTTTGGAGGTGCGGTGGTTCGATGCGGTCTTTGCAGTCCTTTATGACCTCGGCACAAAAGCAAAGGTTTCGGATATTGCCGGACACGAATTCATTGTGCTCAAAGCACGCGCCATGGGACGTCACCAAAATATTAATCAGACCATCTGGGCTACTTTGCAGGCCCATACCAGTGAAGCCTCCAGAACCGTTCAGTACAAGAATAAGAGCGCACCCTTTGTATTTGATAAAGGTGCAGACAGCGTCTGGACGTTTGCGGGCGATTGGGAAGAAGAATGTGCCGAACAAGTGAATCTTGCCAAGACTCTGAAAAAAGGACCGGCTGTGGGGACCGCGCAGCATCGCTGCGAGTTTGTGACCTTCCACCAATCTTACAGTTATGAGGATTTTGTCGAAGGCATACGCCCCATTAAGAACGAAGAGAGCGGCGAAATGGCTTATGAGGTCGTTCCCGGCGTGTTCCGTCGTATCGCCCAAAAGGCCAAGGCCGATCCAGGTCAGCGCTACGCGATTTTCATCGACGAGATCAATCGAGGCAACATTGCTAAAATATTTGGTGAATTAATCACGCTGCTCGAAACGGATAAACGAGCAATCTTCACTGAAAATGGTGAAAAAAAGTCCGGCATGGAGTTGACGCTACCATACTCCGGCGATCTATTCGGTGTGCCTACAAATCTGGATCTATTTGGATCAATGAACACAGCTGATCGTTCCATCGCCCTGCTGGACACGGCATTGAGGCGGAGGTTCAAGTTTCAGGAATTGATGCCTGATGCTGGCTTGATCAGCGGCTCTCGCGGCGACGGTTACATTGAAGATGGGGAAGGCAGTGTAATCAATCTTAGGGCGTTGCTCGAATCAATGAACCGACGTATTCGCTTTCTTCTCAACCGGGATATGACCCTGGGGCATGCATATTTCATGACTGTGAAGGATTTTCCTGGGCTTAAGAATGTGATGCTGAATCAGGTCATCCCATTGTTGCAGGAGTATTTTTACGAGGATTGGCACAGGATACAATTAGTACTTCAGGACGTGGGGCCGAGCGGGGAAAAATTGGAACCCCAAATTATTTGTCACGACACATTAAAGGAACAGGATGTTCTGGGTTTTGACCATGACGATTATGAGGACTTCATTGATTATTGGGTGGCACCGCCCGATGACATAACACCTGATGCAATCCGCAAAGTATATGAGAAAGCCTCCTGACGGTGGAATCACTATCACTTATCGAGCATGAATCCCTGCCAATAGTTCCGCAACGGATTCGGGGGCAGAATGCACTATCTTCAGCACATGCCGAAGCGCTGCAAAAGCTGGAGCGATTGGTGCCCGCAAATGCCTTCTCCTGGGGGCACCACACAGTAAAGTTTGCAAATTATTGCGGCGTGATCTGCCTTGGCAATCTGTCCATTGAAATCCTCCCAAAGATTTACGGAAAAGAGACCGAACCAGGCGCCTGTCGTAAAGCCCTCATCAAAATGCTTGTAAAAGCAAGAAGGTTAAAGATTCAGCGTGGTGGTGCTGCAAGCATCGAATTGCAAAAGTACAGCCTGCTGGATGTGTTTATCCTTCAATTCTGCGATCAACTTCACGCTGAGCTCATGCAGGGAAAGATCCGGAATTATGTTGAAAAGCATGAAAACATCAATGTGCTTCGTGGACGGCTCCGCGTGGAACAGCAGTTCAAATACAACCTTGCCCATAAAGAACGATTGTATTGCCAGTATGATGAGTTAAGTGAGAATAATACCCATAATCAAGTCATCAAATATATTTTACGGCTGATGATGAAAATATCCACCGGCACAATGGTCCGAAAAAAGCTTACTGAACTGATCATGCGATTCGATGCTATCCGTGATGTTAAAGTGAATTTGAAAATGATAGACAGTTTGACCTTTGACCGTTCGACATGCCGTTACGAACTCATTTTCCAACAATGCTGCTGGTTCCTGCAAGGCCTCCATCCGGATGTGCTGGTGGGTAAAAATACTTGTATTAGTCTCCTTTTTGATATGAACAAACTGTTTGAATGTTATGCGGCCGGTGTGTTCAGAAAAATAGCATGGGCCAAAGAGCTACGAATGCAGGAACAAGGACCACGTAAATATATGGCCAGACGGGACCATGTCGGCGATCAACTCTTCCTCATGATTCCTGACATGACATTTTTCGATATGGATAATCATATTGTGGCCATTGCGGATGCCAAATGGAAATTGCTTGATGATCGTGAAAAGAAAATGGGCATATCTCAAAGTGATATTTACCAGATGGCAGGATACTCTAAGCGATACCGTGTAGACAAACTTCTATTAATTTACCCGAAACAAAAGTGGCTAAAGAGCCCAGTAACATTAGATCTTCAAAACACGTCAGCATCTATCCATATAATTCCGATCGACGTTGTTTTAGAAAAGCAATCAATAAATGCGCAATTTCTATAGAGCGTCTTTTCCTATACTTTTTCTGAGTTAATCCCCCAAAATCCCTCCAACCCACCAACATCTATATATATTAATTCCTAAGCAGACCACCACACCCACCCTACACACAATCTATCAACCAAACCAAGGAGGCAATCCATGCTCAATTCATTTGTTTTAACCGGCAACCTGGGCGCCGACCCCGAGATTTTCTATTCAAGCGATGGCGATCCGATTGCCACATTCAACCTGGCCTTTAATTCATCCAAGAAAAAGACCGGCTGGATCAAAGTCACCACCATGACGGGAAGAAGGTGTTAAGGTGTTAACGTCTGTATGGGCATTTTTAATGCTTTGTCTTTATCGGCAGAGATTCCATGGTACAGTTTGCGTAAATCACGTTAACGATTTGGCTTTGTGGCGAGAGGATCGAGTCCGCTGAAGAAAAGCGGTTAAGTCAATTTATTTATGTTAAAGTATGCGTGTAAGTCCATCCCATCCATCAACAACTGGCGGCCGGTCTCTCGGATCATTAAAGCCAACCTCCTCCAGTGTCCAATCATTACGCCCAAATTGGCAGGGGCCACATGCCGTGACTAAATTAGAAAAGGCATTTGTGCCACCGCGACTATGTGGAACGACATGATCAAGAGAGGCTGTCAGTGCTGCCAAACCAGTGTGTTTCTCGATGTTCCTTCTACCCCAGCGAGCCTCTTTTGGAAAAAGCCGGATCAACACTGATCTCGCTTTTTTTGATACGACTCTGCAACCGCAGTAACGGCAGCGCCAGCCATCCCGTTTAAAAATCGCAACCTCGTCTTTGGCTGTTGGCATTCTGAGCGTTGATCGTTCGTGCGAAGGCAGTACATCCTTGGGCATTGATTTTTGCCAATGTATGGTGGGGTCTATCGGTCCAGTTATACGCGCTGTGTATTCATATATTTCAGGGATGTCTGCCTCAGCAATAAAAGCGCTTGCCACAACATGATTGTTTGCGAGATAGGCATCTACTGCCCGATCAAGCAGATCTGCTGCATGTTCTAATTCTGGTATTAAGGGGAGAAAACTATTTCGCATGATTTTTCAGACTTAACGGTAAGGCTTTGCGGCGAGGGAACCGAGTCCGCCAACAGCTCCTTGTTAGCCAATCCTATTCATTCAAATCTAGGTATTGATGCCTCCCAGACCCAACTGTGAAACCATTTTTTATATTTCGCGTCTGCCGCTTCAATGAATGCTTGTACTATTTCATCAACTATATTCTTAATCTCAACAACCACTGTCTTATCTATTTGTGACAAGGTTGTCGGAAAGCTGTTTTTAGCTTTCTCCTCGGTCTTTCTTCCCCTGAAATCTGTCACACCGTTGTAAAAGAAAATGATAGCATCTTCCTGAAGTGCGTATGCATAGTGATTTGCAGTAATATTGCCATGAACCATTTCATTCCTAAATGATCGAAGTTTTAACAGCTTGTTCCAAAGCTCCGTTTTGGGAGAAAGAATTTGTTTGCTAAATCCATCGCAAAAAAGATGTGCGGTGACTATTCGCAAATCAAGATCGCCTCTTTTTGTTATTCGTTCATATGACTCTACTCGAAATTCGGTTTTAAGTAGTAAATGATATATGGTGTTAATAAGTGATTCCAACGCCATAACATACGAAATCGCTGAAGATAAATATATTGAACCACCAGTGCTAACATCCAAAGATTCATTCCATTTTAAATCTTTTCTTGGTGGCAATTTGTCAAAATGAGCGGCTAAATCAAACAGTCGTTCGGCGCTGCTATATCTCTCGGCAAAAATGTTTAAGAGAGCAGACCATGATTTGTTTTGTTCGGTAATTTCTTGATTCTCGTTAAACAAATGTGCATTTTTTTCAACGCAATCAATAAAATCAAAGTGAAATCTCTTCCCCTTCTCCATATGAAATTTAAATATATCTGGATCTTTCGGAATGTTCTCAGCCCAAAATCGTAATTTTACCCGTGTATTGGCACGCGCGCTTGCGACCTCAGCATGCAATAGGTCCGTAATTTTTATAAGATAGCCCCAATCGACAGCTCCTGGGATAATTTTAAATTCACCTGAATCAGTGTTTATATAGGTTGCCAGAATATCTGGTGGGCCATAAAGCAATTTAAAGATTCGATATAGCAAAATGCTATTGAAATATGGCAAGGTTTCTTGAAGATCAAATTCATGAATCAGTTCAAAATCATCTGAGGGTTTTCGCTTTACCACCGCGTAAACGCAGTCGTTTATTTCAGGAGGAATAAAACCTTTTAATTCTTCGTCCAAATTAGATGGGCAGAGGTCAGCATTTTGTCTATCCTCACGAGGAAAATTTTTTGATAGATGTGTTGAATGAAGCTTGTGCTTTAATTCTTTTACTTGCCCCACAGCCACTCCTTGAAAAGGCTAACACTTAGCGTTTTATCCTTCATCCTCTCCGCAAAACAACAAATTTTCGCACTTCGTATACCCTATGCGAACACGACTTAGGATGTTTCAAAATTAAAGGATGATGGATAAAACGATGTTGAACTTGACCACTGGCTCTGCAGCAGTGATTTTAACGATATGGGGATTATATAAAGGGCTTTTGTGAAAGGCAAGATTCAAAATACGTTGGTCACACCGGTATGATTCCAGTTTTCCCACCATTTGAAGGATTCGACTGCTCATCATCTACTCAAATAATGCCATGACTATTGAACAAATTTAATGTTCGATGCCGTGCGAACATAGGTATGCAGACGATCTCGATTCCGTTTCGACCGCACCGACTATACCTGTTGTCATTTAAAAACTCACCCCTTACTCAGTTGGGTCTCTGGCTCTGTGCGCCGGAACACCGGCAAATTTATTGAAGCGTTTGAGGTGACCTTTGCCGCAATTGGGACAAAGGGTGATGTCGATACCGGTTACCCGCAACATCATTTCTGCTACGGTTTCCGGACTTGTCTGCTCAACTGATGCTTCGGGCCCTATTAACTCCCGTATCAGAGCGATACACCTTTTGCGGTTTCGGTGCGCCATAAATCCAAAATACCGGATCTTCACAAAACCATTGGGCAGTACATGGAGCAAGAACCGTCGGATGAACTCCACTGCATCCAAGGTCATATACTTAAGTTCGTTATTGCCACTGCGATCTCGATAGGTAAAGCGCACTTTGCCATCTTCAGCACCGGTTATCCGGTAATTGGATATTGCTACCCGATGGGTATATCGACCAAGATAGTCAAGTATCTGTTGTGGGCCTGCAAACGGCCGCTTGGCGTACACGATCCATTTTTTACCCTTGAGCCTGGCTTTGAGTTCGGCAAATCGGTCGGCTCGGGCCAATTGAGCAATTTGGCCCGGGAACCGTAGCTTGCCTGCGGCAAACAGCTCTTCCAGCGATTTGAGATAGTGATGTCTCAACGATTTTCCCAGGGCCTTTACATCAAAAAGATACTTTCTTCGCGATGCGATCCACTGTTTCTCATCCGATCGAAGGACACCGGCCGGCACCAGACAATGCAGATGACAATGGTCAATAAGTGTCTGTGACCAGGTGTGAAGTATCGCCAGATAGCCTAGCTTTCCTTTCAAACGCCATTGGGGGTCTTCGGCAAATCGCTGCAACAGCTTATTGACTTGAGCAAACAACTGGCCCATCAGCAACGACTTGTTGGCCCAGATTAGCCCATTGAGCTCGTGAGGCAGGGTAAACACCAAATGGAAGTAGCCGCACGGGAGCAACTCGGCACTACGCGCATTAAGCCATTTTTGTTTGGCTGAGCTTTGGCATTTAGGACAGTGCCGGTTACGGCAAGAGTTGTAGGCCGGCACCTGTACCCCGCAAAAGTCACATTGTTGCATGTGCCCGCCCAATGCCCTGGTGCGACATACCTTGATTAAATTAAAAGATTTGGCTTGTTCGGAACTTAATTTGTATCGGCTTAGATATTGGTCTCCATATAAATCAAAGATGTCGGCAACTTCTACTTTGCCGTCGATGCGTGCATTCAATTTATCTGATCCAATGGGCTGGTCACTTCAGACATTCGATCGGGAACCAAATGAAGATAGATCAATGTGGTTTGGATATTGATATGGCCTAAAAAGCGTTTGATTAAATAGATATCAATGCCCTGTTCCAAAAGATGCGTGGCAAAACAGTGTCGCAAGGTATGGATGCCTTTGCCGGCGGTTATGCCCGCTGCTTTTTTAGCCCGCTGATAAATTCGTTGAGCACTGCTTACGGACATATGATACTGCTTGTGATAGCCGTAAAACAGCCACTGATTCGGTCCATATTTTTCCCAATATCGACGCAACTCCTCCAAAGCCCTCTTGGAAAGAAGCGTGTAACGATCTTTGCGGCCCTTACCTTGTTCAACCCGTACAAGCATGCGATCGGCTTCGATGTGTTCCGGGCGTAGTTTAACCACCTCGCTGACTCTCAGCCCCGATCCGTAGGCAAGCATCAGCAGTGTGCGATCCCTCTGATTACGACACCCGTCGATTAATGCATTGACCTGTTTCTGGGTGAGGATCTTGGGCAGTTTCGTGCTTCTCGGCCTTGGAGGGATGCTAAATTTGGTATTTGGCCATTTTAAAAACTTTGAATAAAAGCAGTAAAGCCCGCTAAAGGCCACATTGCAAGAACTCCACTTGAGCTTGCGATGCTCAAGCAAGTACACCAAATACTGCTGGATCTGTTCGTTTGTTAATTTGTCAGGTGATTGCTTGTAGTATTTTGCAAGATCAACGACTGACCTGACATAGGCTTCTCTGGTTTTTTCGGACAACCTGTGAAGAATAAGGTGTTGTTCGAACTTTTCTCTCAATTTGCTTGCCATAGTTGCCTCCTTTATAAATGGGTTGGATTTAAAGGCAATTATGGACTTTGGGAACAAAAACCGAAACAAAAAATAATATACAGAAGTATTTATGGTGGGCCTGAAAGCATACGCAAGTAGTACTTCTCCGCGAAGCGGTTCAGTTCAACATTAATATTATGCGGTGTTCTGCTTTTTACTGAGAGTCCATTCATTTTGAGAAAGTGCACTCAACACTGCAATCTATCTTTTTATAATTATTGCGTATCAATATATATTTCGCCATATCGACGAATTTAGTACGGACAAAAGTGTACTGATTTTGTTTCTGGATCGCATTCTGGTTGATTTGATATGTGCACTTCAACATAATATTCTATAAAAATCAATCACATTCACGATTAGACGGGGTGGCTTTCTTAGATACAGTTAACACTTTCTCGACAAATACCCTTTTTCCTAAATCCCCGCAAGATATCCCCTTCGATCACCCAAAATCCATTTAATCTCCTGACAGCTATACATATTAATTCCTGAGACCCCATCTATCCCACGTGCATTATTTCCATTTTCACCAAGAACCAATCCAAGCAATCCCATTCAACCCATATCGAAAGGAGTCCACATCCATGATCAATTCGCTAATCCTAACCGGCAACTTGGGAAACGACCCAGAAATCTTCTTCGGATCAGAAGGCGACCCGGTAACGTCGTTCTCCCTGGCCTTCAAATCTGGCCGCGACAAAACAAGCTGGATCAAGTGTGTCTGTTTCAACAAAAACGCTGAAGTTGCTGAGAAATATCTCCACCAGGGCGCCCGTATCGCTGTTGTCGGGTATCTTCAGCAATCCAAATGGAAAACCAATGAAGGGGAATCACGCAGCACCTTCGAAATGATCGTCAACAGCATCGAATTCATCAAAACAAATGGGAAGGGATTCGAAGATTAACCGGCACTGACCATTGACCATGAAGGAGGGCGATGAAAAAGCGAACCGTAGAATTGATCATCGCAATAGGCCTGGAGCTACTGGACTGGCTATCCATCATACTATCAGAAAAACGGAGGAGTAAAACCAATGACAGCGAAAGAGCTTCAAAAGAGAAACGGCAAAGCTGAGCAGTTGAAAGTCCTTCAAAGCGAGGACGGACAATTCTTTGTGGAAAGCGGAGAGGGCAAGATCCTTTACAACGTGGTTTTAAATGACAGCGGAGACTCATGCACCTGTGGGGATTGGGCCAAGAACAGCAAACGAGATCCCAGCTTTCACTGCAAACACATCCTGGCCGTATATAACGCCATCCCCAAAAAGCAGGTCGAAAGCGCCACTTTCCTGGAAAAACCAATGCCCCGGTTGGATGAACGCTGGATCACCAAGATCGAGGGAAGGGAGTTCGTTAAATATCCAGGCCTGCTGGATCTGGCGCATCAAAAGGGCATCTCAAGCATCGAAGTGGAGATCGTCCAGATGCCCACCAAGGATAATGGGAACTTTGCCGTGTGCCGGGCGACCGTCATGAGCAAGGTGGGAGAGACCTATTCTGACATCGGAGACGCCAATCCGGCCAACTGTTCGAGCAAGGTGGCCAAACACTTACTCAGGATGGCCAGCACCCGTGCCATTGCCAGAGCGCTTCGATCCTACACAAACGTGGGTATGACGGCACTGGAGGAATTATCGGATTTCAATGAAGCCACGACAGAAGGAGGAACCTATGAGCATCCTGCAAAACCTAAAACCACGAAGAAAGCAGCACCGAAAACCCAGAAAAAGGCAGTGGCTACTGCTGCAAAGCAAAAAGCAGAGCCAGAACCGGTGGCACCTGCCGTGGAAAAACAGGCCCAAAAAGAGTCGTCTGGCAAGGATGATCCAAAGGATAGTTCCCGCCCTGGGATGAGCGAGGCTCAACGCCGTGCCATATTCAACCTGTCCAGGCGGCGGGGTATCAGCGTGGATGAGATCAAGTCCATGGCTGAGCAATCCTACGGTGTGGAGTTCGACAACCTAACGGCAACCGATGCATCGGCATTCATCCGACAACTGCAGACAGCGGCGTAACCTAATGAAAGCATATCGTTAACGTATGCTTTATCGAAGGCGGTAGGCGGAACCTAACTGTGACTGTCTGGGAACCTACCGCCTTCGTGTATAAAAATCCGCCGTATGCAGCGCTTTTAGAATCAACCTAACAAGGAGACTGAAAATGGTTTTAAGTGAGCTTAGGCAAACGCCCCACCTATCGGCATCGAGCATCAATGAGTATGTCGAGTGCTCATTGCTGTATAGGTTCGGCAGGATCGACAAACTGCCTATGGAATTCAAGTCGGATGCCCTGGAGTTTGGCACCTGCATCCATCGGGTGCTTGAAGAGTATTACAGCGCCAAAATGATCGGCGATCGGATGCTGTTAAAGGATGTCCATGAGTTCTTCGTATTCAAATGGTTGGAGATCGCCAAAGGTCGCACCGATATCAGGTACGCAGATGGCAAGGATTACAACTCCTACCTAATGTACGGAAGAGACCTTCTCACAGCCTGGTACAATAAACTTCCCGATGACGATTTTACCATCCTGGCCATCGAGGAGGCATTCAGCTTCACCCTGCCTGGTATCCCGATAAACATAATTGGAGCAATGGACCTTGTTGAAGAGGACAGCGCCGGTACCATCATCATTACCGATTTCAAGACATCTGGCCGGGCCTATTCGAAAGACGAGGTGGACAGCAATCAACAGCTGACCATGTATCAGATCGCCGCCAAGCGAAACGGTTATGGTAATCGTGAGATCCTGCTGCGCTTCGATACCCTCATCAAAACAAAGACCCCGAAGTTCGAACAATACTGGACCACCCGTACCGAGCTTGATGAAAGACGCCTGATCAAAAAGGCCAGGCAAGTGTGGGATGGGATCTCAAAGGAAGTCTTTGTGCCCAATGATACCAGCTGGAAGTGCAAAGGGTGCGCATACAAACAGGCCTGTGACGCCTATCTGGAAGGAGAAGAGTATGACCAAGCGAGCAATCAATAATGTTCAGGAGTTTTTAACCTTCATGCAGTCGGATGGTGATCGAATCTATCAAATCGTCAATGTGGAATTGTTGCTCAGGAGACATCCACCCGATGCGGTCATCAGCTTTTTACAGGAGCTCCACAAAGATTACGGAAAGGCCCTGTCCAAGATTATCAGAGAGGACAAGACCAGTTCCCAGATCAATGAGCTGGTTGCCAAACGGTTCAGGATCAAGATGGCGATCAACACCATCCGTAACCTTGAAAAGGAGGCAGCATGAGTGAATTGAATACAAAACAACGGGAGGCCGCGCAGTTTAAAGATGGCATTGCCGCTGTGATTGCCATTCCGGGATCAGGGAAAACGAAAACTATGCTGGAGCGTATAAAATTTCTCGTATCTGAATACGGTATTCCTCCTGAAAATATCCTCGGACTAACGTTCACCAAGAACGCAGCTGAAGAAATGCGATCACGCCTGGTGCCGGTATTGGGGGATCTGTCATCAAGAGTCCGGTTGTCTACGATCCATTCATTCTGCCTGCACCTGCTCAAAGTCGAGGGACGCGTGTTTGAGATCCTATCCGGCAAAGAGCAGCTGGTGTTCATAAAAAATGTCATGAAACGCTTACGGGTAAAGGATCTGACTGTGGGAACCGTCCTGCGAGAAATCTCCCTATCCAAGAATAACATCATCGATCCGGTGGAGTTTAAAGAGCTCTTTTACGGCGATAAAACCATGATGCAGATCGGCGACATCTATCAGGCGTATGACAAAGCGAAAGAGGAAAAGCTGCTGCTGGATTTTGATGACTTGCTGCTGGAAGCATACTACCTGCTCCGGGACAATGATGAGGTTCGGGAACAATACCAGGGAAGCTTTCAATCCATACTCGTAGACGAATTTCAAGACACCAACCCGGTGCAGTTCGAGTTGCTGCGGCTGTTGATTCGACAAGACGGCGATTCTGATGCTTCGAGTTTCTGGGTGGCCGGCGATGATCATCAAGCCATTTACAGCTTTACGGGCGCATCGGTGGGCAATATCCTCAACTTTCAGTCCATGTTTCCCGGCTCGTGTCAGTTTATCCTCGACCTGAACTATCGTAGTACACCTCAGATCCTCGCTGCCTGCCAGAACCTGATCCAGCACAACGTCAAGCAGATTCATAAGGAGCTCAAAACGAACAATGCTGACGGAGATGACGTTGTTGTGCTCGAAGCTTCCAATGAAGAAACTGAAGCGATGGGCGTGGTCAATGAAATCGTGGATCTGGTCGAACGCCGTGGCTATCAATACAGTGACATTGCCGTGCTGTATCGGGCAAACTTTCAATCCCGGTATGTTGAAGAGGCCTTTTTGCAAAACAAGATCCCATATCACATTCAAAGCGGGCGGACATTCTATGATCGATTCGAGGTCAAGTGCCTGCTGGATTATATGCGGGTGATCAACGCTCCCGAGGCAGATGAAGCAGATGAGGCGCTCTTGAATATCCTTAATGTGCCGGTCAGGTATGTCAGCAACAAGGTGAAAGATCAGCTAAGGGATTATTGCAGGCAGCGCGGCATTCATCTCTATGAGGGATTGAAGTCGATGGTCATCACGGTGCCGTTCGTCCGAAAAAACATCAAGGCGTTCACTTCGTTTATGGACTCATTGATGGAAGGCGTTGAATCCCTTGAGCCAGCCGAGGTCATTCAAAAGATCCGAACCAGTCTGGACTATGATCGCTTTATTGTGGATGAGGATATTCCAAGTCCCGATGATGTGAAGATCTCAAACATTAATCAGCTTCAATTGGCGGCCGCCCGGTATTCAGGAATTGGTGCCTTTCTGGACTATACGGACAGCTTCCAGGATGAAGCCATTGCCGATGATAAAAAGGGTGTGTCCTTAATGACCGTGCATAAAGCCAAGGGATTGGAGTTTCCCGTGGTGTTTGTAATCGGTCTGGTCGAAGGATTGATGCCAAGCGGTAAAGGCAATCTGGAAGAAGAGCGCCGGATTTGCTTTGTGGCCATATCACGGGCCATGCGAATGCTGTTTGTATCCTTTCCGTTGAACTATCTGGGCCAGCCTGCCAAAAAATCCCAGTTCTTGGATGAAATGCTCGGCAACCATCAAAGCGCCAACCAACAATCCGCCGCTTAAATCCCAGCAGAACCGCCTCAGCACTCGTTCTCAATTCAATCCATATCCCAATCCCAATAAACCGAAAAGGAGGTCCCACGTGGAGTTTCAGCTGATTCATTTCAGAGATGCAGACAAGATCATCGAGGAAAAAGCCATGGTCTCAGATGTAGCCATGACCATGGAATATGTATTTAACACCTTAGAAGGCTCATTGTATCGAGGAGAGCTGCTTCGGCTCGCGCTTGATGAGATGGGATGGCGGGAAAATGGCGCGCTGAATGTGTTGCCTGGTCGCCGCTATCAATACAAAGGATTTAAACGGGGAGTCGCCATCGATGGGAGTTTTGCCGCTTACGAGTATATCATCGAAGGCCTTATGCGTCTTCAGATCGGATTCGACAAGGGAAATGTTGAAACCGGTATCTTGATGCTGACGGCCAAACGCAGCGAGAACAGTCCCTATAGCGATATCGTGAGTATGGTGACAGAGGACGTTGAATCACTCTATCCGACCATATCCATGCCGGTATCGATCTGCCTGTTTGACCTGGGAGAACCGTATTTGCCCGAATAGCTGGAGGTGATGACATGGCCTATCCATTCGAACCGAGGAGCAACCGCAGGAGATTGACCGGTAAGCGTAAGACTGAAGATGCTCTTGGTAAGGATAAGAGGAAAGAACGTCATACCCGCATTGAGCGAAAAGCCTGCCGAAAGAGATCCATACCTGAAACAACAACCAAGTGAGTCCTCTTATCGTTATCCCGTCTGTGTGAACAATCACCATCAACTTTACTTCGATTTCAAAAAAGGAGACCTATATGCAAAAACTAACCACTCTTGAAAAAGTCTTTGACCGTGTGGATGCGATGTCGGCGTCCTGCTATGACCAGAATATCGATGTGCCCGACATATCCTTTGATAACCTTGAAACTGTGCGCATTGCAGGTGAACCCCATCCGTTAAGACCTGTTGCGCAACGATCTCTATCCAATCGCCTTGGGATTCCTTATCCGTATTTGACACGATGCCCTTTCGATGTGCAGGCCCTAAACCTGAATCATTGGATCCAGCATGAGAAAAATGACCAGCTGTTGTTTCGGTTCGATGGCGATGCCGTCAGGGCGGTGTTTACGACCAAGTATATCCCCGTGGACAACTTCGAAGTGATGGAGCGGTTGGATTCTCTGGGATATAAACCGGAGACTCAAGTCCAGTGTCATCTTGATTCGGAGTTCATGTCATTGAGCATCCCCGATGGTCAGAAGGCGTTTGACATCAACGGTGATAAATTCAAACCGGGCATCTCGATATCCAATTCTGAAGTGGGTCTTGCGTCACTGTCTATTGCGGCGTTTGTGCTACGTTTGGTCTGTACAAATGGTGCCATCACTAAATCGGATGTGTCGGCGTCTTATCGACATGTGAGCACCAAGATCTTGAGTGAATTTCCCCAGGTGATGGACAAGGTGTCAATGGAGTTGGGTGCTCAACGGCAGCAGTTCAAGTTGTCGATGGAATCCCCTGTCGATGATCCATCCGCGACGCTTGCCAGTTTCAATCGTCAGTTTGGTTTGAGTGGAGGTGAGAAAGATGCTGTGGAATGGGCCTGGCCTCAGGAAGCGGGTGATACGATGTTTCATGTGGTCAACACGTATACCAGGGCCGCCCAGATGGAGGCATTACCTGCGGAATCGAGTTTTCGATTGTCGAAAGTTGGCGGGAATATATTGGGGATGCTGAACTGAATTGGAATCAGGTTGGTTTTCTGTGAGGTAGGGAGGATATGGCCCGGTAGGTTTGGATGGGGAGCCGGGCCATATTTATTTTTTCATACAATAGGAAGGTTCACTCTATAGGATGTTCAGCAAATATCTGTAGTCAGACTTCGGTCTGAGGGTAGGTATTGTAGACACAAGTTTTAGCAGGTTTGAAATCCTTGTGGTTAATAGCAGCTACCTGCTTAAGTATAGGTTTGTCAGTGTAATAGCAATTTAATGCTGTTTATATTGCGAAAAAGCTGATTGGATATCGTAAAGGATAAAATTAACGCATACCCAATATTTTCATTCGCTTATAAAGACTCGTACGCTTCATTCCAAGCAATGCTGCGGCACCGTCTGCACCGGCAATCTTGCCTCTCGTTTTTTCAAGCACAAACCGAATATAGCGACGCTGTACCTCCTCCAAGCTCGGCGCGTCTTCAAATGGGTGGCCGCCTGCCATACGATTTTGTCCGGTCGGCAGGCTCAGTTCAAGTAAGTCACTACCAGAAAGCAGCACCGACCGTTCAATGGTATTCTCCAATTCGCGGACGTTTCCCGGCCAATCGTAGTCTTTGAGCGCGGCTTCACTCTTTATAGTCAGCTTTTGGGGCGGCCGGTTGTGTTTGCCGGTGAAACGTTCGATGAATTGTCTGGCCAATAGCAGGATATCGTCTCCCCGTTCCCGGAGAGGGGGAAGGACGATTGGAATAACATTCAACCGATAATAGAGATCCTCGCGGAAACGCCCTGCCTTGACTTCCTCTTCAAGGTTTCGGTTCGTGGCGACGATCAGGCGGAAGTTGGAAGACAGCGTCTTGGTGCCACCGACACGAACCAAGGTTTTTTCCTGGACGGTACGCAGCAGCTTCACTTGAATGCTCATGGGGATCTCGCCGACCTCGTCGATGAACAACGTACCGTTATCCGCCAGTTCGATCCGGCCCGTCTTCTGTCGGTCGGCACCGGTAAATGCCCCCTTTTCATGCCCGAACAGCTCGCTCTCCACCAACGTTTCGGGGATTGCTGTCGGATCCACCACCACCAGGGGATGATTCCGGCGCTGACTACAGTTGTGGATGCGCCGCGCTAAAAGCTCCTTGCCCACGCCCGTTTCACCAAGAATCAGTACCGTGCTGTCCGTCTCGGCAATGCGATCGGCCTGTTCCAGGATTTTTTGGAGGGCTGGACTGCATCCGATGATTTCGCGTTGATCGAGTTGCCCGATACGGCTCAACCGCCCCGTGGTTCTTAGTTCCATCCTCTGGGTGAAGTTGATCAAGTGGCCGACGTATTGAGACAGCGATTTGGCCATGCGGGCCAGTTGATCGGTGGTGAATCGGTCGAAGCAGTCGTTAACATATGCATTGTCGTGATAGAGCACACCTTTGACCTGACCCTCGATTTGAAAAGGGACGGCCATCATCGCACGGACCTGGCTTGGAAAGGAGGCACCGCCCAGATTGCGTACCACTTGAGGCCGATTTT
Source organism: uncultured Desulfatitalea sp. (assembly GCA_963668675.2). GTDB lineage: Bacteria > Desulfobacterota > Desulfobacteria > Desulfobacterales > Desulfosarcinaceae > Desulfatitalea. The sequence goes on from CAXXMB010000002.1 coordinate 1,524,662, forward strand.
CCCGGAATGAATTGAATACAGCTGTCAAGTTGGGTCGAAAATCTTCGGCATCAATTTCAGATTTAAAAAGATTGCATGATGCCCGGAGTATCGGCGCGCCTTTTGAATGTTTGCCTCGGAACCAGAAGATCCCCCCACGCTCGGCGCCAAAGAATCGGTTCGTGGCATGCACCATCCTCTGAAGCAGTTCCTCCGGATCATCGCTGGGGATGAGGTCCTGGATCATGGCGCTGAACATATCCACCAGTTCTTCCCGCGCCGCATATTCCGCAGTATTGCTGGCCGTATCGACCAGCATGCGTCTCAGGTCGTCCGGGTAAAACACATCGCTGTATCCCGAAAAGTTTTTCCATGCTTTTTGCGCCAATTGGCGGGCAGCTACAGGATCGTCCTGACTGAGTTTCAACCGAGTCATGGCAATGCGGGTCTTTCCCAGTTGGATCGGATCACCGGATTGTAGCAACAAGGTTTCACTCTGCTTGAGATCTGCTTCGATTTTCTCATGCGAAACCATACCCTTGGAAAGGTCATCCAGCGCCCCGAGCCTCAGCACAACTCCCTGCAGATGAATGTTCTCTTCGTCCATCAGGCGCCGATATTCATCGATAAAGTTAAGGTTCGGAATCGGGGCCATTCCGTTGCGGTGATATTCGAAAATAACTTCTAATACAAATGGAGAGGCATACTGGCGAATCAACCCTGCCTTGGCACCTTCGACAACGGTCCGGACCAACCATTGTCGGGATTCTTCAAGGCGACCTTCCTCCATGTGGTGAAATGCCAATCCCCCCATGGCAAAGTAGCTGGCCAGGGTATTCTGGGTTTGGGTTCCCTCCTGAAGCGCTCCTGACAGGTGATATGCGGCCTCTTTGGCCTTTTTAATCCGGACAAGAAAGATTCCCAGCACGGCCCTGAGCGTGGTTGCCAGCGTACGGTCCCCTCGTTCGATAGCCAAACGCCTGTAATAATCCAATGTGCCGATTGCCTGGTGAAACTGGCCAATAAATGCGGCGCAGTAACTCAACCACATGGTACCGGAGTGACCCTGTTCGCCAAACTCAAACTGCCTGGCCGCCTCCTCGAAATATGGCATGGCATCGGGGTAGCGTCCCTGAATGAACAAATAGAGACCGATCAGCTCTGCAGCGTTTGCAGCGATGTCTTCATCGCCTAAGGCTTCAACTTCGGCTTTGCCCCGTGCGAAAACCTCCATGGCCAGGTGGCGTTGTTCGCCGAAATAATAGAGGCGTCCCAAGTGAAGATTGATCATGGCCGCCGAGCGCTTATCCCCGAGACGGTCAGCGGCCTCCAGCGCCCTTTTTAAAAGATCAATCAGTCGGTCAAACCCTTTGCCTACAACGAACGACGCTTTAGCCAGTTCAAGGCTGGTGCCGACGAACAATGCATCGCGTTCGGTTGAAGCCGGTTGATTGTCGAGCCATGACAACACCTGGTTCAGGTGCTTCCAAGAGGCCTCATAGTCACCCGGACGTCCGCTCCTGTCCGAGCTGTTGCTTGTGACCAGAGGGTGCGACGGATCCTGGGTAATGTCATAGCCGTCCATATCTATCCCCTTCTTTTTTGTTCCGCATCCAACCGCCAGACCAACTTCATGCATTTAGCCATTGGCAACGGCATTTCGTCAAGCAATATGTCCCCATGGGGACACAAATTTCGACCCCATGGGGACACCGTGAAGACAATAAGTATTTTTTGTTATTATAATTCAATTGGTTATGGATTTTCAACTTATGGCACCAAGGTTGCTGCTATGGGTAGCATTAAATGAATCACGTCCATTATCTAAACTTTATCCGAAGTACTGCGAGAAATACAGCATCACCATGTAAGAAAGCATGACTGTGAAAAAAGGAGTAAAGAAATGACTGACAGCAAGATACCTGGATTTTTTTCCTACGAACTTGATGCCAAAGCGGAAGACAATCCGGATTTTGAAATTATTACGTTTGCAAACGGAAATTACGCCGACGAAGTGTTGACGTATAAAAAGATCGTTAGCAACGGGCGCAGGCTTGCCAAAAAACTCAAGGACGAAGGATTCGGCAAAGGCGATGTACTCGCTCTGTTGATGCGCAACCACCCCGAATTTGTCTATTCACTCTATGCGACAAATGTTCTCGGAACCGTTCTGTTGCCCATCGACCCAAGAACAAAAGGCGAAAGACTGGCATTTGTCCTAAAAGATTCCAAGGCCAAAGGGGTGATTTTTACCACCGAATTTAAAGAAAGCGCCCTGCCGGTATTAAAGGACCTTCCGAATATCGATGTCATTGGCGCCGTCTGCAAGGAATGGATGGAACCAGCCGCAGACTTGCCGGCTCTGGAAGATGTCTGGAAGGAACCGGAAGCAGCCCTTCCCGAAGACCGCTGTGACGACATAAATGCGATCATGGAGATTATCTACACATCCGGAACAACCGGCGACCCCAAAGGGGTTGTGTTAAAAAACACCCGCCTGGCGCCATTCGGTATGCTGGCCAAAAACGTGTTCCAATACAACGAGAATGACAAATTGTACACCGGGCTTTCCCTGACCCATGGCAATGCCCAAGCTGTCACCATGATTCCGTCCCTCTATCTGGGAATTCCTTCCGTTATCAGCACAACATTTACCAAAAGTCGGATATGGGACATCTGTCGGAAATATGGCTGCACTGCTTTTTCCCTGCTCGGCGGCATGATGATGGGCATCTTCAGTGAACCTACAAAAAGGAACGATGCAGACAACCCGGTCCGTCTTGTCCTGAGTGCCGGTACGCCCTCCGCCATCTGGGAAGCTTTTGAAGAGCGATTCGGACTGTTCATCCATGAATGGTATGGCGCCGTGGAGGGCGGTTTTGCCCACAAACCCCCGGGAGTAGGACCCATTGGTTCCTTCGGCAAACCCCTGGACGGCGTCATGGAAATGAGAGTCGTCAGGGAAGATGATTCTGAATGCGATCCGTTTGAAATCGGTGAAATTGTTGGCCGGGCCATCGGACAGAAAATCGAAGTGGAATATTTCGGCAAAAAGGAGGCTTCGGAAAAGAAAACCAGGGGCGGCTGGTTCAGGAGCGGAGATATGGGGCACCGGGATGAAAACGGCTGGTTCTTTTTTGATTTCAGGAAAGGCGGCGGGCTGCGACGCTCAGGTGATTTCATTCAACCAGGCCATGTGGAGGCAACCTTTGCCAAACATCCAGATGTCACAGACGTCTGCGTCTACGGTATCCCGGCAGCGTCCGGCGCACCCGGAGAAAGTGATCTTGTAGCGGCCATCGTGCTGACAGAAGGATCGACGCTTGCCATCAGCTCACTTTATGATCATTGCAAAGAGCTGCTGGACGGCAACAGCATCCCTTCGTATCTGCAGGTTGTCGATGAAATCCCCAAAACGGCTTCGGAGAAAAACCTGGATCGTTTTCTTAAGAATGAATTCAGCCAAAATGCGGATAACGTGCATTCATTCGTAAAATAGGGGGAAAGGAAGAACAATGTCTAATGTATATATAATCGGTCTGGGTATGATCCGGTTCAACAAATATCCGGACAGGGGCGTGCGGGACATGGCCCATGAGGCCGCCCACCTGGCACTTTCCGATGCCGGCCTTGAATCCAAAGACCTGGAGGCGGCCTTTTTCTCCAACACGTTCTGGGGCATGTTCTCCAACCAGCACTCCATCAAAGGCCAGGTGGTGCTTAGATCCATGGGGATCGACACCATTCCGGTCACCAATGTGGAGAATGCCTGTGCCGGGGCATCCACGGCGCTGCATCTGGCTTATACCGGGATAAAGGCAGGGATGTATGACGTGGCCCTGGCTCTGGGATCGGAGAAAATAACCGACAAGGACAAGGCCAAATCCCTTGCTGCCTATGCGGCTGCCATGGACGTGGAAAATTTTGAAGCCCACATGGAGATGATGACAGGTTACGCTAAAAAATTCACACAAGGGCTCGGTATTGAAGACACCGCGCCGGGTGCGGGAAGATCCATATTTATGGATGCTTACGCGACCTTTGCCCGTTGGCATATGAGCAAATTTGGTTCCACCCAGAAGCAGTTGGCCGTGATTGCGGCCAAGAACCATTTTCACGGTTCGCTCAACCCCATGGCCCAGTACCAGATGAACATGACGGCGGAAGAGGTTCTTGCGGATCAGCCTATTACCTATCCTTTGACGCGTTCCATGTGCGCTCCGGTTGGGGACGGCGCTGCCGCCGCCATCATCTGTTCTGATAAATACCTGAAAAAACTGACCGGGGCCCGGCCGGTCAAGATACGGGCCTCCATCTTGGGCTCCGGATCAGACCGGGATTTTGACGGCATTGATATCGGGGAGCGTTTAGTAAAGCAGGCCTATGAGAAAGCAGGTCTGGGACCCCAGGATATCAGCCTCGCTGAACTGCACGATGCCACAGCCTATGGAGAGCTCCACCAGGTGGAGGCCATGGGGTTCTGCCCCGTGGGCGAAGGTGGCATCTGGGCGGAATCAGGCGCCACAACCCTTGGCGGCAAGCAGCCGGTCAACACCAGCGGGGGCCTGGAAACCCGCGGTCATCCGATTGGCGCTTCCGGACTTGCCCAGATTTATGAACTGGGGTTGCAGCTCCGGGGGGAAGCCGGCAAACGCCAGGTGGAAGAAGCAAAAATGGGACTGGCCGAGAACGGCGGCGGCAACATCGGCATTGAGGAAGCCTCTATGTGTATCCATATATTGGAAAAAGTGTAAGCCTATCTTTTATACAAGAAATTCAAGCATGAATAGAAAATCAATAGTTGTTACCGGTGCAGCGTCTGGCATCGGCCGCGAAACAGCCCTTTACTTTGCTGGCAAGGACTGGTTCGTCGGGATAACCGATGTCAACAACCAGGGCCTTGAATATCTCCAGATCCTATAATCTACGCGGAGAACAAGGTGCCAGTGTCGGGTAAGAAATGACTACCTTAGTAAATCGTGAAATGGCTGATGTCCAGAGGTTCTTTAGCTATTTCGACCCGCGAGGCGCGAAGCAAATCGACTTGGCAGTACGGTAGTTAATCAAATTGAATGAAGGAGGATGTGATGAACACCTACGTTAAAACAGTTATTATCTTGATGTCGTTGATTGTATCAGCTGCGACGGTCCAAGCTGAAACCTTTAAGGTCCTGTCCGGGTTTCCCGTCACGCATTTGTTCACCGAAGGCTGCCTGAATACGTTTGAAAACAATCTCAAGGCTGCCTCCAAGGACCAGATGGATTTGCAGATTTTCGGGCCGGATGTGGTCCCCACCAACGAGCAGTTCCAGCCGGTACAGTCAGGCGTCTTTCAGATGCTTTTCACCCATACGGCTTATCATATGGGCACCACCGCCATCGGGGTCACTACCGAGGCCATCGATCCGGATCCTGTCAAGCGCCGTGAAAGCGGCATCATCGACTTCATCGACGCCGAGTACCAGAAATACGGAATGAGGCTTTTGGCAGTGCTGCCCATGGTCGAGTACAACATCGTCACCAGCAAGCCGATCGGAAAGGAAAGCCCGAGCCTGCAGGGGCTTAAAATCCGCACTCCGCCCGCAGGGGCTCCCATGATCCAAGCCCTTGGCGGCGCCCCGGTTAGCCTGCCGCCCGGCGAAATATACACGGCTTTGCAGAAAGGGGTCATCGACGGGTTTACCCTGGTGGCCGTGGGGTTGAAGGATTACAAGATTTACGAGGTGGCCAAGTATCTCGTCCGGCCGAAGTTCGGCTACATTTCGCTGGCCATCCTGATGAACGCCGACAAATACAATTCTTTGACAAAGCAGCAGCAGGAATGGATCCAGTCCGCGGCTATAAAGAGTGAAAAGGATGCCTGGATGTTTTTCAAGAAAAAGCACGAAGAGGAAGTCAAGGAACTGCGGTCGCTGGGGATGGAAATCGTTCAGCTGCCCGAAGCCGATGCCGTGCGCATAGACAAACTCATGAGCGACACCATCTGGGCCGTGGCTGAGAAGAAATCAGGCGAACCCGTGGCGAACCTTAAAAAATTGGCCCTCGAAAAAGGCATGACCAAATGATTGACAGAGTTCTGAACGGCATTACGAAGGGCAGTTTTTATCTGGGCGGGCTGGCTTTTGCGCTCATCATCGTCGGCTATGTTCTGGAAGTGGTGCTGCGGTATTTTTTCAACGCGCCCACTTCCTTTACCAGCGATTTCACCCAATGGTTTTTCGCGGCGATGGTCATGCTGTGCATTCCCGAGGTAACCCGAATAAAGGGGCATGTCATCATCAGCTTCTTTCTTGAAAAAATGTCGTCCGGTCATCGAAGCAGGGTGGAACGGACATTGTCCCTGGCCGGCTTTTTGATTTGCATGACTGCCGCATGGATCTGTTTTTCCGAAACCATGCGGCAGTACCACACCGGTATCCAGACCGAGTGGAACCACCCGATTCCCAAATGGTGGATATCGGCGGTTATCCCCTACGGGATCGGGTTGGCTGGCCTGCATTTTTTTCGCATCGCATTGAAACGATAGATTTTTCGGATAGGAGTTTTTATGGACTGGGTAGGGAGTTTGAGCGGTGCGGTCGTCATCATGCTGTGCCTTTTTTTCATCGGGCTGCCCGTGTTTCTAACCTTTCTGGTTATCAACATCATCGGCGTCTTCATGCTCATGGGGACCTCGGGCTTCGGTATGTTTGCCAACAGCATCTACCAGAGCGTGACCCAGACCTCCTTGGCCGCCGTTCCGCTTTTCATCATTATGGGAGAAATTCTTTTCAGGTCCGGAACCATTGATATCCTCATCGACTCGGTTGACAAACTTGTGGGTTCGGTCAAGGGGCGTGGATACTATCTGATTACGGTTCTTTCCACCCTTTTTGGTGCCCTTTGCGGGTCGCCTGTTGCGGTGGCGGCCCTGTTGGGGCGTACGGTCATGCCCGGCATGACCGGCCGGGGTTACAATGTCCGCCTCACCGCCGGGGCAATCCTGGGCGGTGCCACCCTGGCCGCCATCATTCCGCCGAGTCTGTTGGTGGTTGTGCTGGGTTCCCTGGTAGACGTATCCATAGCCGGGCTGCTTATTGCCGGAATCGTTCCAGGCATCCTTCTGGCCGGCATTATGGCTGGTTATATTTTTCTACGCATGCGGATTCACCCTGAACTGGAACCTGTTGCAGCAGGTGCCAACCTGCAAAAGGTGACAGGCAGGGATCAATTGATGGCAGTCATCCGCATTCTACCTTTCTCTCTGGTCATTTTTTTTGTGATGGGGTTGATCATGCTGGGAGTGGCCACTCCTTCTGAGTCCGCTGCAACAGGCGTGGTCGGAGCTGTTATTGTTGCCGCAATTTACCGCAAGCTGTCACTGAAAATGCTCATGGAATCCGTGCTTTCAACCGTTTCCATTACTGCCATGCTCATGGCTATTCTTCTCAGTTCTCAGCTTTTCGGCCAGCTTCTGGCCTTTACCGGTGCCACGTCCGGGTTGATGAAAGCCGTAAGCGGACTTTCCCTTTCCGCCGGAGCCATGTTTTTGCTACTCATGGCCGTTCCCTTTTTCCTTTGCATGTTCATCGACCTGTTTGCTATCATGATGGTTGCCATCCCCATCTACCTGCCGTTGATAAAAATATACGGCTATGAACCTACCTGGTTTTGGATGCTGTTTGTCATCAACCTGGTCTTGGGCAGCATGACACCGCCTTTTGGATATACACTCTTTTCACTGAAGGGAGCGGCACCGGCGGTTTCGCTGGAAGATATCTATGTCGGCGCCTGGCCAATGATGTTTGTGTTCCTCGTGGGGATGGCCATAATGTTTTTCTTTCCATCTCTTGTTTCTTTCTTGCCGGGTGTCTTCAATTGACAATGAGGTTGTTCCTTAATGAAAAAGAAATGGCGACAGCATGATCAGCGTATCGTTATCTAAACGGCAGGGCATATTGGAAAAATAAGAGGCAATTCAAAATGGAACCGTCACGATATGAAAAAGGGGTAAAAACGCTTGGAAAATTACCGGTGTTCCAAGTACGAAAGTTGTCTATAACTTGAAGCACACCGTTCCCGAGTTGGCGGATTGGATCATTGAATTCGCCTATGGGGAAGTTTTATCGAGAGACAAACTGGATTTAAAAACAAGACAGATAGCCACTGTCGCCGCATTGACGGCAATGGGGACGGCGCCTCTTCAGCTCAAGGCCCACGTAGGCGGCGCCTTGAATGTGGTGGGGTGCACACAAGAGAAAATTGTCGAAGTGATCGTCCAAATGGCAGTTTACGCCGGTTTTCCTGGGCGTATGCAACTTACCTCGAAAGCCATGTCGCTTCGGAGATGCTTTTTGCGCGCTTTCCCCTGCGCATTCAGATCGGTATCGGCGCCTTGAGTTACATCCTCGTGACTGCCTGCATCGGGCTTGTCTGCGGAACCTTAAAAATCAAGAGGTTACAGCGTAATGGCTGGTCGCTTGTTTTAGTTTAAGTCTACACCTGCCAATCTTTTCCGCTTCTGTTTGGTTATCATCGTTTTTTTCTATTCTTGCCATTTTGATTCCGAAAAGTTGAGATCCTATATAGATCAACTCTGTTAAGGCTAACCACGCTTTTTTTATCCCGATAAGCGATATTGTGGCTTAATAGCTTGACAGGGTGGTGTTGAAATATTTAGATATTATTAAAATTCAAACCGTTATCAGGAGAACCAATGAACAAACTCGACCTCATCAAAGCCTTGAAAGAATCTCAAAACCTGACCGGATCCGAAGCCACCAAATGTTTCAACATCTTTTTCGATTCTATGACTGAAGCGCTTGCAAATGGTGATCGCGTTGAAATCCGTGGACTCTGCAGCATTCACGTCAAGGAATATGAACCGTATGTGGGGCGCAATCCAAAGAGTGGCGAACCTGTTAAGGTGAAACCGAAAAAACTGCCTTTCTTTAAGGCTGGCACAGAGTTGAAGAAACGGGTGGATCGATAATGGAGGTGGGAAAGAGCCTCGCTTGCTCGAAATGTGCTTGAAGGTGCTTATTTTTAAAGAATTATCCTCTACACATCAAGACCCTGAAGTGAACCGTTGTTGATTCTGGAGGATAGGCATATGACAGTAAAACCATCCTATGCAGAATTAGAAAAGAGGGTCAAAGAGCTTGAAAAGGAAGTCGAAACCAAAGAACGTTTCTACAACAACATCCTGAACAGCATTCCGGACATCATATTCGTTAAAGACGACAGTCACCGTTGGATTCTCTTAAACGATGCCTCCTGCGAAGTTCTTGGTCACGTGAGAGACGAACTGATCGGCAAAACCGATTATGATTTTCATTCGAAAGAGCTGGCCGATGAGTATTGGGAGAAGGATAACGAAGTTCTCTATTCGGAGAGCATCAACGTAAACGAGGAACTTATTACGGATGCCCGAGGAAACGTCAGAACGATTTTAACCAAAAAGTCGGTGTTCAAAGATAGTATCAGCAATAGATTCATCGTCGGCATTGCTCATGACATCACTGAACGAAAACTTGCCGAGCACGCCCTGGCAGATTCCCAGCGCCGTCTGGCCGACATTATCGAATTTTTGCCTGATTCAACATGGGTCATCGATACCAAAGGGCGCGTGGTGGCTTGGAACCAGGCCATTGAGAAGGCCACCGGCATCAAAAAGAAAGATATCCTCTGAAAGGGCAATTATGCCTATTCAGTCCCATTTTACGGCGAAAGGCGCCCTACCCTCATCGATTTGGCGTTAAAACGAGATGAGAAATATGAGGAACAGTACATCTCCATCACGGAGATTAACGGGGAGCTGGTGGCCAGCGTTTCTTTCAATCCGTCGTTTGGAAGAAAAGGGACCTACCTTGAAGGCAAAGCCGCCAAACTATACGATTCAGAGGGAAATGTGGTGGGTGCCATAGAATCGATACGAGATATTACAGCAGTCAAACGAGCTGAAATAGAACGGGAGAGTTTGATTTCAGAATTGCAGGAAGCCCTTACCAATGTCCAGACGTTGAGTGGCTTGCTGCCAGTCTGTGCCTCTTGCAAAAGAATCCGAGATGACAAGGGATATTGGGATCAAATTGAATCCTACATAAAGCGGCATACAGAAGTTCAATTCAGCCATGGAATCTGCCCTGAGTGCGCAGAAAAATTATACGGCGATCAGGAGTGGTTTAAAAATCGAAAGACACCAGAATAGATCTGGAATATGAATTCTGCTAATCAATTTAAATTAAACTTTTTCTTGATTTCTCGACACTCTCTGTAACCGCAATGAAATGAAAAAGGACGAGTGAATAAATCCGAACGGTATGATCTTACGATTCGTAAACTCATCGATTTGATTTTGCATATGACCCCGGATGAGCGTGGTTTGCTGCTTAATGAGGCTGAACGCATCAAAACCAAGGTCCGTGCTACGCGCAGGAACTGCTGTATGCCGGTAGACCTACACTATGGTGAAGAGGTTCATGCCGCTACTGTCACTAACCTGAGCTTCACAGGTGCATTTGTGGAATGCTACATTCCAGTAAAAATCGAAGATCCGGTCAAAATCGAATTTAAAAACGTCAATGGCTCACAGCACCTGATGTTAGGTGCCCGTATTATTCACGCCAACAAATGGGGAATCGGTACTCGATTTAGCACAATACGTTCTTTGCAAGCCCGTTTTTTGCAAAAATGTCTGGATCAATTCCGGCAATACGATTTTTATACTGCCTCATAAAAATAATTGAGCAGATCAGCCGCAAAAGAGAAACAAGACAGCGATTGACCATTTTAAAGATCCGTATATTTTCTTTTTCCAATCAGGCTCAAACATAAATCACGATATATACCTTTATCGAATTTTCCCTCTTTTAGAGTTTCATCCTGGATTATTTTCAGCGCACCAAAAGGGTTTTCTTTTTTTCTATGTCGCTTTTCAGTATTGGTTAAACTATCAAAGCAGTCCAGCATACCGATCAAACGCGCCTCGAATGTTATATTGGATATTCCTCTCGGGTATCCCTGACCGTCCAATCGCTCATGGTGTTCAAGAACCCCTAATGCAATTGACGGGTCTATGTTATCATTTACTCTAATTAAATCATGCCCCAATGACGGATGTGAACGAAATTTTACAAATTCAACGTTCGACAGTTTTCTACTTGAACCCGTAATCGCTTTTGGAATTCTTGTTAATCCTATATCATGAAGCAGCGCGCACAAACTCAGGTTCTTTGTCTCTTTATCGTCAAATCTATTGAAAATACAGTAGTTAAATACAAGTACCATCACATTTACAGAATGCTCAGCCAGAGTCGTTCCACCGAATTGCAATCCATCGATATCTCGCAATACTTTGGTGGCACCTGAAAATCCATCGTAGATGATTTCGATGGTTTGAGGAAGTGCTCTTAGATTTTCGTCAAGCGGCTCTTTGAATGATTCCTCTACGATTTCACACAGAGCTGTTTTTATGCTCTTTAAATCTCCGGATTTCACTCTATCAATCAGCTTTTTTCTGAGTTGGACTTGAAGCTCACTCAACGCATCCTCACTCATCTCTTCTGAAATGAAAAGCTGAGGGCACTTATCTTCATGAAACCGCTTGAAATCAATTTCAGTATTTTCCGCCTTGTATAAAACGAAATTGCCGGCCGTATTTGTAATGTACAAAGGTGTTTTTAAGTAATGATAAATTTGAGACCTTCTAATTGGTACAAAGCCGCTCATTTTTCACCTCTGGATAGAATAGCATAAGATCACGAAAAGAAAATGATGGTCTATTGTGTGTCGCAGTTATCAGGGGCCTGGGGGAGGTATATATCCACCCGGGTTCCCTGATCGATTTTTGATTGTACTTTTATCCATCCGCCATGGTTATTGATAATACCGAACACCGCTGCCATGCTGAGCCCTCGCCCCTCGAATTTAGTGGAAAAAAATGGTTCAAAAATGCGACGTGCGGTTTCTGGGTCCATGCCCCGACCATTATCCCGAACACTCAGACAAAGATATTTGCCGTCACGGGATTCTGAGTCATCATTCAACTGACTGCCTTCAACAGCCTTGGCGCTGATTGTGATTTTCCCGTCGTCTGCGGTGGCTTCGTTGGCATTTTCTACCACGGCCAGGATAACCATGCGAAGTTGAATGATGTCCACCTCGACTGAGATAGTTTCGTCAGCCTCTTCGATTGAAATCGTCACCGAATTTTTTATCATTCTCTGAATAGCTGGACGGACGTCCTGTAAGATTTCTTTCAGGGATACCGTGCGCAATATGAATTGCCCTCCTTGCGCATATGCCAAAAGATTGTTGGTCAAATAACACAATCGCTCGGTAACCGGACGAATGTTTTCAATATAGCCTGCCTCTTTTGAATCCGGTATTAAACTCATGGTTGCCAAATCAAGATATCCGATCATTGATGTTAAAGCATTGTTGAACTGGTGAGCAATGCCGCCAGCCAGCTTGGCGATGGTCTCCATGTGCTGCGTCTGCATGAGCTGCTTTTCATATCTCAGCAGGCGTTGATTTTTATCTTCGACCGATAATTCGAGCCCTCGAATTTCCTGTCTGAGCATGTTCGAGTAGTTCAAGCTTTCGATGCAATTGGATGCGTTGCGCAAAATGATCGATAGAATTTCCAGTGCGGCATCCGGCAGCCCACTTAACTGGGAAGGAAAGATCCCTATAAAAAGTCCCCTGATGCGAGAGCAGGTCGACAATACATGTAAAAAGACCTGTCTCCGGGCATTGTCGGAATATATTGATATGCCCCGTCTTTCACGAATCGCCCAGGCCACACTTCCATTTTCGATTAAATAACTGGACTCGTTTTCAATAATCGGCTCAACGTCGATTGGTGTGCAGGCAGCCAGTTTCAGGTCACCGGTTTCCTCTTCGACAAGGTAGATGCCACTGGCTTCGAATTCGATTAATTTTTCAATGCGCTCTGCTGCTTTCAGCACGACCATTTGGGTTGAACTTTGGCAACCAACTTCTTTCTGAAAATCTCCCAAAGAGAGGGCCAGTTCAATGGCATTGTGAATGAACAGCCGGCCCTTTTCATCTTCATTGGCGCGCTGTAACTGATTTTCATATTCTGTGATGGGCTCTGGCATGTCGATTAGCCTTCAAAAATGACTTCGAGAGGCATCAGCTGTTGGGTTACCTGGCGAACCACCGAATGAATCGCACTGGCTGAGATGCCGATTTGATCCAACACCGTTGAATCAGCGTATGGAACGGATTGTTCCCCGCTGCCGCCGATCCCCAGACCATGTGCAATGATATCGGCCAATTGAATGATGCCGGACTTGATAGGGTCTGGTGACCTGGAAGGGGTGTGATGAAAGACGATGTTCGCCTCCAGCTCTGCCGGCAAGCGCCATTTCCTGATGAGGTGACGCCCGATTTGAGTGTGGTTGAGACCAATCACTTTTTTTTCAGTCTCATAAACGGTTTTGTCGGATGAGATGGCCAGATTGATCGCTTCCCGGGCATGCTCAGGATAATACTTGAATGTGATCAGCTTTCCGATGTCATGCAGCAACCCGGAAACAAACAGTTGTTCGGTGTCGGCCATGTTCTTTAATGCACCTAAAATACGTGCCACAAGTCCACATGCCAGACTATGGCGTAAAAAAGCCCTGGTATCCAAAAAATCCTTCGGAATGTCTTTGAATGCCTGCATGACGCAGATACCCAAGGCGACACTGGAAATCTGTTTCGTTCCAATTATGGTGACAGCTCTTGAGATGCGATCGATTTTCGTTGGAATACCGTAAAAGGCAGAATTAACAATTTTTAGAATAACTGCAGATAAGCTGGGACTTTTGTTCACAACATTGGCGACATCATTCGATGTGGAATGATCATCTGCGATGACCGTGTTTAGTTCTGAAATGATAAAGGGGGCTTCTGGCAACTTGGCATCTATCTTTTGAATTTGCTGGCCGATCTTTTTCTGTCGATCTATCGATCCGTTGGCCTCAAGGGGAAGATGTTTTGGTGACGGGCAAAGTGACACATCCTGCTGGAGCCGATAGGTCAACGAAACACGATGTATTTCATTTAAAATCGGATGATCACAGTCGAGATATTTGAATACGATATCGACAGCTTTTTCGACGCGGCTTTCTTTTTCCGGATCGCTTGGAGGGGTGCTTTTTATGGTGTCTTTTGCATCGCCTACAATATTGACTTCATTTATGCCCCAGATTTTTAATACACGAATATGCTTTGGTATGATTTTCTGGCCTTTGGATAGGAGCAAACGAGTATTGACATCAAGGACGTCCTCGCTCAACACCATGCCGGGTTCTAACTGATCGACTGCAATACAGGCCATCCAACCGCCCCTGACGAATCATTGTTTTATCGTGCATTTAACTAAACGTGCTGAAGCACCCACTATGTTATATCTATCTTATCGGCTGTGTTTTACGATTACTTGAGATTAGAGACTAAAATTATTCTAAAAACAGATCATCAGGAATGCTCATAATTGGTAGTTTTGCAGTTTCGAAATCTGACGAAACGAAAATAAGGAGGGCAACTGAAAAGATATCTATTTGGAAGGGCGCCTAAAGCTGCGATATTGCATTTCGAGATTGCCGATTTTAACTGTGTCTTGATGTTTAAGCCTGGTTGGCTTGTTTATCGTTATGCCGTTGACCTTGGTTTTCAGCTTCCCACCGATGTGTTCGATATCATAACCGTGCTGATTCTTTCTGATCCTCGCACTCGGCTTGCCCGCAAAAAACGCCAAAAAGCCGCCGATTTTTATTTTGTCGCTCTTGCCTTTCCCGATCGTTATTACATTTTCGATCAGATCATAATCTTCGCGCGCACCATTCAAGAAGAACAGGTAATTATAATCGATCCAACCTGATTGGAATTCGTCTTTTTCCAACACCATGGTCTGATCGGATTCTCCTCGGGACATAGAGTTTGCGTTCAGCTCATTTTCCGTAGCTTCCATAGACAAGGATTCATATAGGTCCACAATTAAAATGTATCTACCAACTGAGATCCAGTCCTGATGGGCCAGTGTGCTTTCTGTGACGCGCTCATCATTGACGAATGTACCGTTTTGGCTGCCCAAATCAGTTAGAGTTAACTGCTCATTCACCAGCCTGACGGCGGCATGATGCCCGGAGATGGACATATGGTCTATAAAAATGTCATTGTCGGGATGACGTCCAATGGTTACTTGCTGTCCTGGTGTAATCCGATGTTTGCTGATAATTCTGTTGTTCATCGTCAGATACAAGCGGGCCATCATGCCTCCAATGTCAGATTATGGTTTCACGGAGGTGCTTAAAAAGCTTCCTGTCTATTCATTCGGCTAAATTTGTCTGACCTTTAAGAAAAATCATTTGAAATTTCGAACCGATGCCTTCTTTGGATTTGAATGTCAATTTGCCACCTGCTTTTTCAACGAACTTTTGTACCATTGCCAGACCCAGACCAGTTCCTTTTGTTCCTTTGGTCGTAAAAAACAGATCGAGCACTTTATCCATTTTCGAGGAGGGGATGCCACATCCATTGTCAATGACACTTACCGTCAAACACCGATTCGCTGTAACTTCGGTGCTGATTCGAATCTTGCCCCGTATTTTGTCGCTTACTGCATCGGCTGCATTGATGACAAGGTTCAATAAGGCTCGTTGAAATTGGATCTCATCTATTACCCATACTGGGTTATCGGCTGACAGGACAAATTCAAAAGAGATTCTTTCGTGAGAAAACCGTCTCTCTAATGAATGACGATATTTTATAATCGCCTTGTTAATATCGGTTGGTGTATTTAGAAACTGCTCTTCTTTCACATAATCCAATATGTCGGCGGACAGTTGATTGATGCCTGAAAGGCCTTGCTGCATCCATTGCCAGTACTTTTCAATTTGGTCATCCCCAGTCTTGGCAATATGATTCTCCATTAGCTGGGAGGCGCTCTGGTTAAGGGCTATCAGGTTTTTGATATTGTGAGCCAAGTTGCCTATGGTTAGGCCGATTCCGGCCATGCGTTCGTTTTTCAGCGCTTTAGCCTGGAAGTGTATATTGTCTATATTCAGTGCTAATTCATTCGCCACAGCAGACGCAAAGGTCGCATCGTCAGTGGTCAGTGGTGCAATCAAATTGTCAGACTGGGCATAGAGCAGTCCAAGGACATCGTTCTTTCCAGTTAAAGGCACACAGATGATAGATCGCAGATTTTGAATTCTTATTGAATCTGAATCCTTGAATCTCAGATCCTTGCTTACATCTTGACTCACCAAGGTTATTTTCTCTGAAAGCACCCAGTCGAATAGCGTTCGGCTTACGGGGACTTCATTCTTATTTGCGTTATGATCTCCATTCAATTTAGAAGCGACGATTTTGTAGGATCCCTCAGAATTTGACTTTGCCACGATTAAAGTGCAATTGGCTGATGGGATGGCTTCGATTATGAGGTCAAGCCCTTTTTTATAAATCTTGTCTGTCTCATTGATCGTGCGGAGATCATCACTAAGCTGATAGAGCATCGAAAGCCGTTTATAAGCTAACTTGTCGGGCTCAATGGATTGCGTAGGGACTGATGGAGCTGATTTTTGCAAAAAAACCCGAGCGGCCTGTTCTGTGTTTTGAGCCCATAATTCATTGAGCTTTATCTCTCCTTTACTGATCACAATGGTATCCGTTGCCGAGACGGAAGGATCAATCAAAAGATCATCAGAGGTTTCCGGCTGCAACAAGAATAGAAACGTTCGAGTGCCGACTCGGATTTTGTCGTGGCTGTTGAGGGTCGCTTTTTGTATGGGTTTCCCATTGAGGTAGGTACCGTTTTGAGAATCCAAATCTTCGATTAAAAAACGTGCATTTTCGCAGGTGATGACAGCATGCTGACGAGAAACCGTCTTGCCTGCAATTTTGATACTGCCGTTTGGATCCCTGCCGATAAACGTTTGTTGACCCTCAATTAATATTGGCCTGGAAAAAGACTCGATGGGATAGGGTATCAGATACGCTTCTAACTTGTTATGATTCCGTCCATTCACGTGCAACCCTTTGCAACTCGACTGGATATGGCGCTGCAAACACAAATAGATTAGATGTCTATTTTTAAATATTTTTAAATTTGCTCCTCAAATTGTCAAGTACCATAATTTTAAACAGCACCTATGAAACTTCGTAATAAAAGTTGGACTATTTAAGCCTTGACAAGAAAAAGCTGAGAATCCAAAATATTAGTATAAGTTTCAAGATATTAATGGAAACCGTGAGCGGTGATTCGCTCCTCGATGAATAGCTTTCTTTCATAGTAAAATACTATGGATGCTGCATTTGACCGCATTCTGAATGCAAAGGCACATGGATATTCCTAACCAAATCTACAGCAGCCGCGTGTTTCAAACCTACCTGGACTATTTAGATCTGGCTCATCCGAATCTCAGATCTCAAGACATTCT
The DNA here is from genome assembly GCA_963668675.2 of uncultured Desulfatitalea sp. GTDB lineage: Bacteria > Desulfobacterota > Desulfobacteria > Desulfobacterales > Desulfosarcinaceae > Desulfatitalea. The sequence goes on from CAXXMB010000002.1 coordinate 1,542,076, forward strand.
TGAGTACGCCGGTATGACGCGTGATGAGGTCGCCGATTCAGCGCACTGGTTTTCCCAGGTACAGGCTGATCGATTCTATCAGATTATTGTTGAAAAGACCGGAGATCCGGACATTGCGCGCAAAGCCGGCCGTTTCGGTGCGTCATCGAAAGGATTGGCGTTAACTCAGCAGTATGTAACCGGCCTGATGAACACCGAAACCGCTTTGCTCTCCATAGCAAAGATAATCTCTTTGTTTACCAAGGGCGCCACCGTCGAGGCAAAGCGATTGGCCCCGGGCAAGGTTGAAATCATATCTACCCCCAATTCAGACGTCGAAGAAAAGCCCTACCAGTGCGAGAACCGTCTGGGGTCCTTCGAGGCCGTGCCGAAATTGTTTACGAATGTTTATGGTCATGTCGAGCACCCCCGTTGTTTTCACAGGGGCGAAGGCGCTTGCCACTACATTATCTCTTGGGATGATCCACAATCATTGAGACTGAAACTTTGGCGCAATTATGCATTGATTGGCGCCACCGTTTTGGCAGTGATCCTGTGTTGGTTTCTGCCGGCAGAGTCCCTGGAGTTTCTTCTGATCTCTTTATTCTGCCTTGTCGTAGGGATATCACTTGCATATGCCCACATAAAAATAAAAGAGCTTGAAAAAATTATCGAGCACAGTCACTCAACGGCTGAAGAGCGGATTGAAGTAGCGAACACCAACTACAACAATTCTTTGCTTGTCCAGGAGATTGGACAGGCTACCGCTGCTATTCTCAATGTGGAAGACTTGATGAGCAAGGTCGCCACTTTGATGTATCAGCGGTTGAGTTTTGATCGGGGCCTCATCATGCTGGCCGATCAAGCCAAGACCCGTCTTGTATATACCTCTGGATACGGATATTCTCCCCAGGAAGAAGAGTATTTACGCCAAACAAGCTTTCATTTAGACAACCCCGATTCTAAAGGCTTTTTCGTCAGGTCATTTTGGGATAAAGGACACCTTATCATCACCAACGCAGATGAAATGGCCGATGTGCTGTCAGAAAAAAGCAGACACCTATTAGAGTCTTTCGGCGTGCGCTCGCTGATGTGCATCCCCATCATATATAAAGATGAGCCGCTTGGTATTTTGGCGGTGGATAACATAAACTCGATAAGACCCCTTAAAAAGAGCGATATCAATCTGCTTGAAGGGATTGCATCGCATATCGCCATTGGCATCAACAATGCCCGGTCCTTTCAGAAGCTCGAGGAGAGCGAAAACAGATATCGCCAAACGCTCGAAAGCATTGAAGAGGGGTACTTTGAGATCGATTTGAAACAGCGGCTTTTATTCGCTAACAAGGCGTTTAGCGAGATTGTCTGCCAGCCACTGGATCATCTTCCGTCGTCCGCATTCGCGAGTTTTTTCAGCCCGGATTCGATCAGACAATTACATCATCTATTCGAACAAGTTATTGATACCAGAAGTCCGGTACGGTTTGCCCAGCTGGAATTATCGACAAGCAAAGGGGAAAAGCGCCCCGTGGACCTGTCGGTTTCTTTGATCGAGGGGAAAGATGGACTCTCTTCGGGGTTTAGGGGCTTCTTGCGTGATGCAAGAGACAGAATACGGTTGGAAATGGATCGAAAGGAGTTGGAAAAAAAGTTAAAGCATGCTCAGAAAATGGAATCCATCGGGACCTTGGCAGGCGGCATTGCCCACAATTTCAACAATTGGCTGGCGGGCATAATGGGCAACGCAAGCCTGATCAAAATGGACGTCAAAGAACATGCTAAGGTGTTGGAGCGGGTGAATCGGATAGAGCACATTATTGAAAATGCAGCCAAGATGAACAGACAGCTGCTGAGTTATGCTCGAGGTGGAAATTATGAGGTTAAACCGACCGATTTAAATGAAGTGATCAGTGAGGTTTCTTACACGTTCTCGGAGGCTAAAAAAGATGTCGTCGTAACGTTGCAACTTGATCCGGATTTGTTTACCGTCAATGCAGACAGAGGTCAGGTCGAGCAGGTGTTGTGGAACCTTTATGCCAATGCAATTGACGCGATGCCGGCTGGTGGGAACTTCACGATTTGTACGGCCAATGTCACGTCTGAAAAGATCGATGATCGATATCAAGGCGTCCCATTGGGGAATTATGTTGAACTTAGTTGTTCAGATACCGGTACCGGAATTTCGATGGAACACATCGAAAGCATTTTCGAACCTTTTTTTACAACCAAAAATGGAAAGGGCACTGGTCTTGGATTGGCTTCGTGCTATGGCATCGTAAAGGCTCACAAAGGCTATATCGATGTCGCGTCGAAAGAGGGGAAAGGCAGTACCTTTTACATCTATTTGCCTGCAGTCATGGATCCTGACGGGGTGAAACACGAAGCCACCGCTACAGTCCAAAAAGGATCTGGGACTGTGTTGATTGTAGATGACGATATAATGGTGCTCGAGTCGAGTGAGGCAATTCTAACCAGACTGGGGTATGATGCTTTCGGTGCAATCAGCGGTGAAGAGGCCTTGGATAAGTATGCCAAGAGTCTCGATAAGATAGATGTGGTTATCATCGATATGATTATGCCTGGTATGAGTGGTGGTGAACTCTATACCCGGTTAAAAGAGCTTAAACCGGATATTAAGGTTCTGTTGTGTAGCGGATATAGTCTGAATCAGAATATACAGGCCTTTTTGGATCAGGGTTGCCAAGGATTTTTGCAAAAGCCTTTCAGTGTAGGGAAACTTTCGGAAGCCATAAAGAATGTTTTGATTGGTGCTCATTGACTTAAATACTCTTCTTTTAACAGATTGCTGAGGATTTCAATTTAAATGGACCAAAATACCACAGACGACTCAAAGAGTTTGGTTCGCATTGTGCTACCGATGATGGCCAGACACCAAGTGCCGATTACGCCTCAAAATTATGCTGTTTGGTATGCCTATGCCAATGGAGATAATAGCGAGCTTCAGAAAACGCTCGATACAATGATAGAAAATGGGGATCGTTTTACCGATCAGCAAAATGAGAAGCTTTGTGCAGAATTTGGATTTAGCTCCGAGGCGAACGAAATCAAAAAACTTCGGGATGAATTGTTGCAACTGCTGTTATCCATTTTGAATGACATCTCCGAGATTAATGGGGAAACTGCCCATTATGAATCGTTTTTATCCAATTCCGTCGAATCACTTTCGAAGGACCCTTCGATTGAAGACCTTAAGTTTATTGTCGAATGCATCCTTTCGGAAACAAAGGCGATAATTGAATTTGGGAAAACTGCGCAGAGAAAAATTCAAAACATAACGAGCGAATTAAAAGTCCTGAAAGAAAATTTTGAACAAACGCGCACCGAAGCCTTAATGGACTTTCTAACCGGTGTCGCTAACCGAAAGGCGTTCGAGGAGGAGTTAACCAAGCTGACCATCGAGGCTGATGCATTAATGAAAGAATTGTGTCTTTTGGTAATCGATATCGATCATTTTAAGCAATTTAATGATCAGCATGGTCATGCCGTGGGCGATGAAGTGCTGAGATTTACGGCGCAGAAATTGAAAAGTCAGGTCAGAGGCAATGATTTTGTGGCCAGAACCGGTGGAGAGGAGTTCGCCATTCTTTTGCCTGAGACGACATTGAGCGGCGCCGAAGCAGTTGCCGAAAACATCAGGGCTTTCTTTTCGACAGCGAGCCTCAAGACTTCAGGTGGCGAAAAAAGCTTGGGACGGATAACGGTATCCATTGGTGGTTCAAAATATCGGAGGGGTGAGACAACGAAATCCTTTGTCCAAAGAGCCGATACAGCCATGTACTCTGCGAAGACGGCAGGTAGGGACCGGTTTAGAATGGCCGTTGATCTGTAGATGGGCAATCGATCTTTTGATAGTCAGAACTTATTCATGGCCGGAATTCATCTATACCAAGCAGTTTTCGTTTTACCAAATCATCCAGTTACTATGATCGATTTTGCTTTTTCCATTTGATTCGGAAACAAATCTGCCGGGACCTTAGGCTTGCCAAGTTTTTTAAAAACCATAAATCTGGCACATTGGGTATTGTCGCCCTTACAGTATTTTTTCTTCATCGATTCTGCAAGTTGAGGCATATTTGCCATTTTGTCATTAAAAAATACACAACCTGCTACACATTCGCACTCAGCCATTTTTGCACCTTTCTTTAAAAAGCTTTCGTATTTTCTAATAATTAATCAAAGTGTTGCGACGATTTTAAATTCTCCCATTTTCCCATTTTGGGTTTTGATGAATTGAATATCGGCATGCAAGAATAATTTCTTTACCCAAAATTCTGTAAAACCATTTGGGTTTGCATTCTGTCATGGGGCTAAATTTGATGTTGAGGTCATTTGTATTTTAAGAAACGCATGGTGGTAAAAATAGCGAATAGCTTCACGATCGACAGGCCTCTCATTGAATATTGCGCTTTCCGGCGGAAAATGACAAAGTCAGGAACCGATATAAGCTGGCCCCATGATTTGTTTTGGCGATTCATGCAATAGAAGGGATTCCGATTTGGATGAAGGATCTAAGCCGATAAAATGTTCAGACGATACCGAGCAGGTCGTTATCAATCTTCCATGCCGGCTGATCGATAGGGCAAAAAAATATGCCGATAAACATGGTAATACCGTCACGGGTGTGGTTATCGAAGCCCTTGATTCATTGTTGGGGCGTCCCGAAGCAAGATGAGTGCAATATGAACATTAAGCGTGGTCGATTTCGGATTAGTGGGCTTTCCCGAAGGCCACTTAGAAAATAATAAATATTCTGTGACGACAAACCTTAGTAGTGAAACCATGCAGGGCAACTCGGATAGGCGTAAATATCCTCGCATTTCATTTCATGTACCTGTCAGTGTGATGGGGTTAAACGAAGAGGCCCGGGTTGTCGATTTTAGTTTGAACGGATTTTTTGTTCAAATGAACGCCAGGAGCAAACTCACGGAGGGGCAGCAAGTTCGTTTGGCATTAAAATTTCCCCATGGGAAAACGAGCACCGTCATCAAGGCCAAAGTTGTGTATATCGATCAAAAGGGTTTTGGCTGCCAATTTGTCCACCTGAGTCCTCTGATTAATGAGCTGTTGGAAAAAAATTTTGATTTTTACAGTGGTACCCTTCCGATTGAATGATTCGATGCTGAAATCAAATAAATGGTAGCCGCTATGCTCCCCAAACTCATCGGCATCATATTCGGCATCCTGGCAGTCGGCATCTTTGCCTGAAAATTTAGAGAAACGTCCCTTTACCGACCATGAATCATGTTGCCCCTTGGCTTGGGCGTCGGGTACGCTGCTTATTGGTTGGTGAAGTGGATGATGTCTTAAGTGGAACAGGGGGGGCGATCCACTTTTTCTGTGTGTGAATCTGTGTGTGAAAAAGTTTCCAAAATTGACCAAAACGTGGAAAATCTACGAAAATGTAGAAATTAAATTTCATGCGGTTTCAATATGTTATTGTAATTTGAGGAGGTTAGGAAACTCAAAGGTCTTGTCTCTGACTCCGTCAGCCCAGGTTCGAATCCTGGTCCCTCAGCCAAAAAAACCCAGAGGGTTGCACCGCATGGCGCAACCCTTTTCCTTTTTTATGACACGCTGCACAATGCGGTTTGACACTTGCCCCCGGTTTGCCCTATTTTACCGGGTATCAAGGTTGAACGCACCTGTCCCGAACAAGCTGACGCCAGTGCTTGACATCGAGGCGAAGAGGGATGGCTTCCTAAACCCGATAACAACCAATAAACCCTCGCCGTTTAACGTTACGGATTAAAATAGGAGAACACCGAAATGGCCGATACCGACGCAGGGCCCAAAAGCCCTTCCAATTTTATTAAAAATATAATCGATGAAGATCTGAAAGCCGGCAAAAACGATGGCCGGGTGGGCACACGGTTCCCGCCAGAGCCCAACGGCTATCTGCATATCGGCCATGCCAAATCGATCTGCCTCAATTTCGGTCTGGCGCAAACGTACAACGGCACTTGCAACCTGCGCTTCGACGACACCAATCCGACGAAGGAGGAGGTCGAGTATGTCGACGCCATAAAGGAAGATGTCCGCTGGCTCGGCTTTGACTGGCAGGATCGGGAGTACTACGCCTCGGACTACTTCGAGCGGCTCTACGAACTTGCCGTTCGCCTGATCGAAGCGGGCAAAGCCTATGTGGACAGCTTGAGTGCCGAAGAGATCCGCCAGTACCGCGGCACGCTGACCGAACCGGGTAAAAACAGCCCCTATCGCGATCGGCCCGTCGAAGAGAATCTAGACCTGTTTGAACGCATGCGCTCCGGCGAGTTTGAAGACGGCCAATGTGTTTTGCGGGCGAAGATCGACATGAGCAACCCCAACCTGCTCATGCGCGATCCGACCCTGTACCGCATCCGCAAGGCATCCCACCACCGCACAGGCGATCAGTGGTGCATCTACCCGATGTACGACTTCACCCACTGCCTCTCCGACGCCATCGAGTGCATCACCCACTCGATCTGTACGCTGGAGTTTGAAAACAACCGGGCGTTGTACGACTGGGTCCTCGACCAACTCGACATGCCCTGCCGGCCCTACCAATACGAATTCGCCCGGTTGAACCTGACCTTCACGGTATTGAGCAAACGGAAATTGATCCAGCTCGTCAACGAGGGCCATGTAACCGGATGGGACGATCCACGCATGCCCACCATCTCCGGGATGAGGCGCAGGGGATACACCGCCGAGAGTCTACGCACCTTCTGTGAACGCATCGGCGTCGCCAAGGCCAACAGTATGGTGGACGTAGCCCTGCTCGAGCACGCCATTCGTGAAGACCTGAACCGCCGCGCCCCCCGGGTGATGGCGGTCTTACGCCCATTGAAAGTGACCATCGAAAACTATCCCGAGGGGCAGGTGGAGATGCTCGAAGCGGTCAACAACCCGGAAGATGCCGCCATGGGGACCCGCGAGGTGCCCTTCGGCCGGACCCTCTATATCGAACGGGACGATTTCATGGAGGACCCGCCCAAGAAGTTCTTCCGCCTGGCACCCGGTCGAGAGGTACGCCTGCGGTACGCCTACTTCATCACCTGCACGGAAGCGATCAAAGATCCGCAGACAGGGGAGGTCACCGAACTGCGCTGTACCTATGACCCGGCCACCCGCGGCGGCGACTCGCCGGACGGGCGCAAGGTCAAGGCCACACTGCATTGGGTCTCGGCCGAACACGCCGTTCCGGGTGAGGTGCGCCTTTACGACCGGCTCTTTGTCAAACCCGAACCTGACCAGCGGGAGGAGGGTAAAACCTTCATCGATTACATCAATCCGGATGCTTTGGAAGTATTGACCGACTGCAAACTGGAGCCCGAACTGGCAAAGAGTGCGCCGGGCAGTGTCTGCCAGTTTGAACGGCTCGGGTACTTCTGCGCCGACAGCAAGGAGTCGAACGCCGACCATCTGGTCTTCAATCGAACGGTAACCCTTCGGGACAGCTGGGCCAAAATCGCCAAGAAGAGATAGGAGCGTGTGCATTGGATATGACGCTTTGGACATTTCTCATGCAATTGGTCATGCTGCTTGGCGCCGCATTCGCTCTCGGCGCATTGGCACAGCGGCTTCGCCAGAGCCCCATCATTGGATACCTGCTGGCCGGGACCATCGTCGGCCCCCTGCTCTTCAACCCCGACGCCATCAACCAAACCGCCGAATTGGGCGTTTCGCTGCTGCTCTTCTCCATCGGCCTCGAATTCTCCTTCAGCCGCCTGCGCAGCATGGGCCGCATGGCCTTCGGGGCCGGCACGGTGCAGGTGGTCGGAACGCTGCTACTGGTCACACTGCTCCTGGCTGCCTGGATGGGCCACCTCCGTGCCCTGGCCATCGGCGCCATCGTCGCCTTGAGTTCTACCGCAGTGGTCATGCGCGTGCTGGTGGACAGGGCGGAGATCGACTCGGTCCGCGGAAGAAGCTGCCTGGCCATTTTGCTGCTGCAGGACATTGCCATCGTCCCCCTGGTCATCATGGTGAGCCTGCTGGCGCCGACCGGCGGTGACATCTCCATCGCCTATCATATTTTGAAAATCGTTGCGGCCGCCATAGGCCTTGCGCTGGTCCTCTACCTGCTTCTCTACTGGGGGGCCCCGGCCCTGCTCTCAGCCGAAGGGGTGTTTGCGAACCGCGAACTCAGTGTACTGCTGGCCATTACCGTGGGGATCGGCGCGTCCTGGGCAGCTCACGCATTGGGGATATCACCGGCCCTGGGTGCCTTTGTGGCCGGGATGCTGCTGGCAGAATCGCCTTTCGCAGCCCAGATACAGGCGGATATCGGCTCACTGCGCATCGTGATGGTGACCCTCTTTTTCGCCTCGGTCGGCATGCTGGCCAAGCCGATCTTTTTCCTAACCCACCTTCACTGGGTGCTTCTGGCTGCCCTGACGATCTTCCTTTTCAAGGCACTGATCGTTTACGGCACCACCCGCCTGTTTGGGCTCGACCACCTGCACGCCGCAGCCACGGGCATCAGCCTGGGCCAGATCGGTGAGTTCTCCTTTGTCCTGGCAGCCTCCGCGCTCCGGGGGAGGCTTTTCGGGGACGACACTTTCGATTTGATCATCTCGACCGTTATTGTGCTGATGTTCGCCGCCCCTTACATGGTGGCCTATGCATTCCCGATTGCAGACCGACTGAGAAGACCACCCTCCGGAACCGATAAAGGGGTAGCCTCTTCCCAACAAGCAGCTGTGAACAAGGCCCTGGTCGTGGGATTCGGACCGGCCGGCCGGCAGGTTGTACAGCAGCTTAAAGATCAGCGCGTTGAACCCATCATCATCGATGTCAATCCAGCAAACAAGGCGGAAGCAAAACAGATGGGGCTGAACCACCATCTGGGAGATGCGAGCAACGAAGAGGTCCTGATCCATGCAGGATTGTCCGAGGTGTGCCTGGCGGTGATCACCATCCCCGATACCCAGACCGCCATCCGGGTAATCGCCACACTGAAACGCCTCCGCCCGATGCTCCCCATCGCCGCCCGCTGCCGCTACAATCGGCACCTCGAAGCTTTGAAGAGGGCAGGCGCACAGATCGTGGTCGACGAAGAGACCCAAATCGGCCATCTGTTAGCCCATCAAATTTCGACGTTCATACAAAGCGGTCCGGAAACCACATTGGCCTGCCGTCTGGCGGGCGTACCGGAGATGCAACCGGAGGATCGCACCGAGCCCCAAACGAACCGATAGGAGAGTCATATGAAATATATCGGCGCCCATGTCAGTGCCAGCGGCGGCGTGGAAAACGCTCCGCTCAATGCCCGCAGCATCGGGGCTACCGCCTTTGCCCTCTTCACCAAAAACCAGCGCCAGTGGCATGCCAAACCGCTGAGCAAAAAGAGCATAGAGGCGTTTCGGAAAAATTGCAGTGAAAGCGGGTACGCTCCGGAGCAGATACTGCCCCACGACAGCTACCTGATCAACCTGGGCCACCCGGAAGAAGAGGGGCTCGCTAAATCAAGGAACGCTTTCCTGGATGAGTTCCAGAGGTGCGAGCAACTCGGATTGATCTACCTCAACTTCCACCCGGGCAGCCATCTGAAGAAGAGTACAGAAGCACAATGTCTGGCGCGCATCGCCGAGTCGATCAATCTGACCATCGGCCAGACCAGCAACGTGATCGCCGTCATCGAAAACACCGCCGGCCAGGGAACCAACGTGGGCTATCGCTTTGAACACCTGGCGGAAATCATCGACCAGATCGAAGATAAGTCGAGAGTCGGCGTCTGCCTGGACACCTGCCACACGTACGCATCCGGCTATGATATTAAAAGTGAATCCGGCTACTCTGACACGATGGAAGCATTTGACCGTATCGTTGGATTCTCCTACCTCAAGGGCATGCACCTCAACGACTCCAAAAAGGAGAACGCCAGCCGGGTCGATCGGCACGAGAGCCTCGGCAACGGTACCCTGGGGATAGAAACCTTCAAAAGAATTATGCAGGATGAACGCCTTGACGGCATCCCACTCATCTTGGAAACCCCCAATGACGCCCTGTGGCCTGAGGAGATAAAACGGTTGAAGCAGTTTGCCGGCGATTGACGGCAAACATCCCAAAGACAAAGGGGGCGCGCTCGCCGAAAGCACGCCCCCTTTGTCTTTGAAATGATGGGGTTAGAGAAGATTATTCCACAGTGACATTGACCGCAGCCGGTCCCTTTTGCCCTTGCTCCACGGTAAAACTCACCCGATCGCCTTCGTTGAGTGTACGAAAGCCCGTGGCATTGATGCCGGTATGGTGCACAAATACATCGGGTCCGTCTTCCTGCTCAATGAAACCGTAGCCTTTTTTCTCGTTGAACCATTTCACAGTGCCGTTGGCCATAGTGGCGTCCTCCTTTCATAGAATTCTCTTGGTCCCAAACTTCAGGTCGCCACTCAGCATATACCACCTTCAGCTTAAAACCGGCCTCGAATGGACGGCAGGCCCTTAAAGATTGAAAAATATTGTATTCGTTGGCAGCAGATTGTCAAGTGTTTTGTAGAGTTTAAGGTTGACAATAAAGAAGGCATAAGATTAGCTGGAAGCAAATTTTCACCCGAACTGAGCTCAAGAGGAAAGAGTGCCCGAAAGTGTTGTTGCCGGTTGCGCTCATTGCGGGTTGGACAAAAAGCATTTAGCAGGAGGCCGCCAATGAGCGATTTTTCAAATCCGAACAGCATTGATTTTAAAGTAGATATCCAGAACCTCTATCGGGAAGAGGCCGTCACCGACTTGAAGGTGGCATCCATCCGGCGCCTGGTTCCCATTCAACCCGATGGCAGCGATGACACAACGCGCAACGCCATCTTCATCGCCAGCACCCAGTTGATGAGCCCCGAGGGCCCATTGCCACTACAAGCCCGTCTTCAAGCCAACAATCTTTCGGAAGCATACGAAGAGTTTCCAAAAGCCATGCAGCAGGCATTGAACGAGGTGATGGCGCAAGTTGAAGAGATGCGCCGGCAACAGGCCGCTGAAAAGAAGGACGAATCCCGCATCATCGTTCCGGGGAGATAACCGACCTTAGCTGATATCGGCCGTTGCCCCGGATGGTGTGGGAGTATCGAAAGATGCACTCTCTTCGGTGCAGTGCTGGCGCACCTGCTCGGTGAGGCGAAGCACCACATCCGCCGATAGCGGCCTGGGCCTGACATACTGGAACAGGGCTTCGAACTGGGTGGGATTGATGACCGAAATGCCCTCCGCAGAAGTGCGCTTGATCTGCCATCCGGGCATCGCCACCACGGCCCGGGCAGCCAGCGGCACCTCCAGTGTTTGCGAAAGCCACTCAGAGAGCATCTCCGCTTCCATGCTGGCGCGTTCGACACTTTCATGGTTCTCTTCGCCCGGGAAGAAGAGGGTCCGCCCGTCATAGGTGACCGTGGCAAAGGCATTGAGATCGGGCTGGTAGGCACCGGCTCCGACAAAGGCCTGTACGGTAAAGACCCCTTTGGGACCAATCAGAATGTGGTCGAAGCGCGTATCGTTCAGCCGGCAATCGCTGAAAACCGAATAACCGCGTCCTCTGAGGCCATCGACATGCTTCGCCACCACCGCCTTGGCATCATAAACCCACTGCCGCATCTTCAGATCGCGGGTGGCACGCCGCCAGCGCAAGTAGGACCAACCCCACATGGCTGCTCCCAGAAAAACTGCGGTACCTAAGCCCTCCATCACAACCGGCCCGGACCGGGCCTGGAGAAACCCGGCATATCCCAAACAAAAAACAATGGGTGTCGTGAACAGCGCAACGAAAGCCGTTCGGACCGTTAACGCTCCATCATCGATCCGCTTTTGCAGCCGAAAGGACGTAGTGTAAGGCGCTTCAGTCGCATCTGCCGCCCTGGCCGCTCTGCGCTTCACCAACAGCTGCAACAGCAGGGCAAGTATCGCCCACGAGACCAGGGTGGCTCCCACGGCCCATGAAGATCCCTCCAACCATGATAGGTTTTGTATTTTCATTATTGAAGCGTGCCAATTTATTCTGTTAATAGCAACTTAGGATTGATTGCCAATCACAACGCCATTCCTGTCCGGGTAAAAGTCCTACCGTGCAGAACCCATGCGATCTGTACGGCAGGCAGCAAAAATATCGGCGTTTCATCCAAAACCATTACCGTAAAACTGATTTCGCGAGAGCGAGCGTGCCATGCGCTTGACTTACACCACCCGCATGCTACCTTAGGCCCCACCAAAAATAGACAGGAACCCGAATCAAAATGCCCATTCACTTCAACTTCTGCGAACGCGTCGCCAGCCGCTGCGGCGACAATTTCAAACGATGCTCCCAGTGCATCAACTGCCGGGCCCAGTGTCCGTTTGCGGCGACCATGACCTATGGCCCCAACGGCATCATCCGCCTCATCCAGTACGGCCTCTCCGACGAAGCGCTGCAAAGCCCTGACATCTGGCCCTGTATCAACTGCCGTGTCTGTTCAATCGCCTGCCCCATGGCCATCGACATACCGACCCTGATGGCAACCCTCAGGGAGATGGCCATCGAAGCCGGTGTGCAGATCGACGAAAAGGCCATCGCCAGATTCCATCGCACGGCAACAGCCATCACATCATCGGCGGACGAAGAGAACAAAAACGCTACTTGAGCAACCGGCTGTCAAATCCATAGAACGATTGGCGGGTCAGCGCCTTATCCCATAAACGACGAATCCGGGGGTTGTAATAGTAGACCCGCATCCCCCCCAGCCATGCCTCCCACGCTGCTGGTGGAATCATATCCTGACTGAAGAAGCAATACTCTTCGGCGCACAGATCGAAATAGGCGTATAGATCGTCCGCCTGATCCACGGACAACGATTCGGCACTCTCTCCTTCCAGAATGCGATAGAGCCTCGGCCGCATCTCTGCATAGCGGCCATTGAAGTGAACCAGCAGTCCGGAAGATATCTTGAGGGCCGTCAGGCGCTGCTTCTGCACGAAGTAGACAAGGGCAATATTGGCTATCAGAACGACCATGAACACTGGCGACTCTGCGGCGGCACTGAAGAGCATCGGCGCGGCAACCGTCACGGCGAACAGCACCAGCAGTATCCACCAGTAATTGCGGTAGAACCAGTGATAGCATCTGTTCACAAAGCTCCCTCCATCCTCACTGCTGCCTCAGCTGATCGACCACAGGAAGCAAATCGATCAGCGCTCCCGAATAATCCGCCTGGTGGGTCTGCCCCAGCCGCACCTTGCGTCCTTTGGCCACAGCACTGTAATCGATTGCACCCGCCTCGGTGGTCAAGTAGGTGGCCATGCCCACACTGCCGGCCACCATATCGTTAACCGTATCGTTGCCCACCATGATACACTCCTCGGGCCGCCGCCCAATCATATCACTGATCTGGCGGTAATACTCCCCTCGAGGCTTTACATAGGCCATGTTCTCCAGATGGGTAACCAGACGAAACCGCTCCTGGTCGAGATCGATCCACGCCATCCTCTTCTCCTGGGCGATCTCCGGAAAAAGCGGGTTGGTGGCCACCACCAACTCAATTCCCCAGGATTTCAACTGATCGAGAACCCGATCCAGCGACTTGGACGCCACCGCCTCCACTGGCACCTTCTCATACTCTTCTTCATAAAAACGCATAAATCGATCCCACACCGCCTGCCGGACCGACGCCGAATCCCCATCGCAAAAAAGATTTAGGAAAAGCTCCCGGTTGCTCATCTCACCATTGTTCTTGATCAACCCACGGATGCCCCTTAGCAGCCGATCGCGAAACTGATCATCCGGAACCAGATCGGCAAAAAAGGGCACGACGCGCTCCATGTAACTCAGGTAGAATTGCGTCTCGTCAAACAGGATCATCGTATTGTCCAAGTCCAGCAGGACCGCTTTAATCGTCATCGTTGGTCATTTCCTTTCAGTCCGGATCTACCCTTGTGTTTCGAGATTCCGGGCGATGGCCACTGGCGTGCAGGCAGAGAGGTCAGGGCAATACCGCTGAAAATCAGGGCCATACCAAAAAAATGGTAAAGCTGGAGCCGTTCGCCCAATAAACCGGCAGCCATCAAAATCGAGAAGACCGGCATCAGGTGAAAGAAGATACCGGCCCGGTTGGCACCGACCAGTTCCACCCCCCGATTCCAAAAAATATAGGACAGCACCGACGGAAACACGCAAACATAGGCAATACTGGCCAAACTCGGACCGGAAAGGGCGAATCCGCCCCGCACAGAGAGCTCCCACAGGTAAAAGGGCAGCAGAAAACACAACCCGAAGACGATCAGCCCGGTCAAAAACACCAGGGGATCTAACTGCATGGGGCGCCGCCGCAGCATCACCGAATAGAGGGCCCAGGAGATACCGGCGCCAAGGGTCCACAAATCTCCGCTGGAAAAAGCCAGATCCCGGATCACCGCCCAGTTGCCCTTTGTCAGCAAAAATACCAACCCGACCACCGAAATCAACACACCGATGATCTGCCGGCCGGCCATGCGCACGCCAAAAATAAGCCATGCCGCCAGGCCGATAAAAACAGGCACCATGGCATTGACCAACACCGTGTTTGTCGTGGTGGTCACCTGCAGGGCCGTATAGATAAAAGCATTGAAGATGGTAATCGATGGTATACTCATCAATGCCAATGTCAGCCAATGGCGACGTACAAGCGGCCATTGCCGGATCAATCGCGGCATCGCAAAAGGCAGCAACACCACCAGCGCCCCGACCCAACGCCAGAAGTTGAGGCTCACCGGTGGAATCAGCTCTCGGATGCCCCTGCCCAGAACGAAGTTGCCCGACCAGAACAGGACCGTCAGGGTCAGCAACAGATAGGGCAGCCACGCCGCTTGTCGATTTTGCGCCATTTTCGGACCACCTCGAAGAGCGATTCTCCGCCCTTGCCCCAATTCAACACAAGAGTGTAAATGTACCATTATCGAATGAGATCGACAAGGACGAGAGTGGCTTCATTGCAACCCGTCCACCCCCCCATTTCCAGTCGCAGACCCCTGCCAGGGGAAAATACCAGAAATCAGGAACGAAAACCGGTTTCAATCTTGATCCGTATTTGGTAATCACACCATCATGATGATCAAATCAGCAGAATTCGTCACCAGTGCGGTTAAGCCCGATCAGTATCCGCCTGCCGAACACCCGGAGATCGCCTTTGCAGGCCGGTCCAACGTGGGAAAATCCTCGCTGATCAACAAACTGATCCGACGCAGACGACTGGTCAAAACCTCTTCGACGCCCGGCCGCACCCAGTTGATCAACTTTTTCATCATCAACAGCGACTTGATGATGGTGGACCTGCCAGGCTATGGTTATGCCAAAGTGCCTGCGGCCGTGAAGAAGAAGTGGGGCCCCATGGTCGAAACCTATCTTTCGCATCGCGACACGTTAAAAGCCGTGGTTGTGCTCATGGATCTGCGCCGCACGCCCAAAGTCGAAGAGTTCAACCTCCTCGATTGGCTGCGGAACTACAGCATCACAGCCATCCCCGTATTGACCAAGTGTGACAAATTGTCCAAAACAAAGCAGAAAAAGCAACTCAACGCTGCCGCCCTGGCCCTCTCTCTCCCGGAGGAACAACTGACCCTGTTCTCTGCCAAAACCGGTATGGGACGCGATGCCCTATGGCACCGCATCAAGGCCTGCCTGTAGGAAAATCATGAATATCACCCGACAACCCAATGACTTTAACAATTTCAAATCCGGCTTTGTGGCCATCGTGGGAGCACCCAACGCAGGCAAATCGACCCTGCTCAACCGCATGCTGGGACAAAAGATCGCCATCACCAGTAAAAAGCCGCAAACCACACGCAACCGCATCCTGGGCGTTCTGGACCGCCCCCATGCCCAGATGATCTTTCTAGACACGCCGGGCATCCACCGCGCCGAAAAACTGCTCAATGTGCGCATCGTCGAAACGGCCCTCGCAGCATTATCCGACGCCGACGTGGCCCTGGTGATGCTCGACGCCGCCACCCCCAACAGCGACGCCGAGAACTACCTCATCCAAAAACTCAAAGAGGTCACCACCCCCACCCTGCTGGCCCTGAACAAAATCGACCTGATCCCCAAACCCGAACTGCTGCAAATCATCGATCGCTGGTCGCAGAACCACGCCTTTAAGGCAATCGTGCCCATCTCGGCCGCCAAAGGCGACCAGGTGGACACGCTGATCGACACCATGACCGAGCTCCTGCCGACCGGCCCGCCCTTCTATCCTCCCGGCAGCCTGACCGACATGACCGAGCGCTTCATCGCCGGCGAGATGATCCGGGAAAAGGCCTTTCGTCTCACAGGTGAAGAGATCCCGTACGCCGTGGCCGTCACCATCGACACCTTCAAAGAGGAGAAAAACGGCCGCTTGATCAAAATCGAAGCGACCCTCCATGTGGAGCGCAACTCCCAGAAGGGCATCATCATCGGCAAAGGTGGAAGCAAGCTCAAGCAGATCGGCGAAGCAGCGCGCAAAGAGATCGAACGAATGGTCGGCACCAAGGTCTTTTTAAAGCTGTTTGTGCGCGTCCAGAAAAATTGGAGCAGGGATGCGAAAGCGCTGCAACGCTTCGGCTACTGACATTCACGCCTGAGACGACGCTTCATGCCGCCATGCGGCGTATCTCACCTTATCGCAATCCTCGACGTAGCGATTCTACGCCTGCGGTTGCAATAAGGCTGCGGCCTTGCCTGACGGCATGAAGCGCCGTCTCAGGCGTAAATGAACCTGTAATCCTTTTACCGGCAGCCTCAGTTCTATCCGGTTTTTGATTTTTTCAGTTATTCGAAGATAAGAACGAGGCGTGGTGGACGGGCGTAGGGAGGCCCCATGCATTCAGCGTATGGTTATACTGATGCTTAGATGCAGCGGAGGATCAGCGGCCCGGACTGTTTGAGCGCAGCGAGTTTCCGGGACGCCCGTAGCGCATCTTAGTAGCGCATCTTAGCATCAGTTAAACCATTAAGCGTCGCATGGGGCCTCCCTACGCCCGTCCACCACGCCGGCGCAACCCCCTTGAGTCGATTAAAAAACCATCAGCCAAAGATATGATTCTATCCTTTCACCCCATCATCGAAGCCGACGAAAACATCATCTGCGCCGGACGCGAAGCCGGGCCCGAGGACCTGGCAGCCATCCAGCGGGCCGAAGCGGTCATTCTGCCCCAGGGGTGCCGGGAGTCCCTCTACCGCATGGTCCGCAACAACTGCCCCCACATCTTCCCCAACCTGGACGTCTCTTTCGACTACCCGGGAAAACGTGGCCAGATCCGACTTTTTCGGAAACTGGATGTAACCCATCCACCCACCGAACTCTACGAATCACTGGACCACTACCATCGCTCGACATCCACCATCTCCCTGCCGGCAGTGATCAAACTCGATTGGGGCGGCCAGGGCGATACCATATTCAAAGCAGGCACCCCCAAGGCGTTGGATGAAGCCTTGCAGCGCGTCTCCGCCTGTGAAAAGACCGGACAAACGGGCTTTCTCGTCCAGACCTTCATCCCCACCCGGCATCGCTCCTTAAGGGTGACCGTCATCGGCCAACGCCAATTTGCCTACTGGCGCGTCATGCCCAACCCGGACGACTTCGGCGCCAGCGTGTCCGCCGGTGCGCGTATCGACCACGACGCCGATCCAACCCTGGTCAGCGCCGCACGGGAAGTGGTCCACACATTCTGCCAACGGACACAACTGCAACTGGCCGGATTCGATTTTATCTTTGACCGCCGCCAATTAGCGCTCGGACGCATCGAACCGCTCATGCTTGAGATCAACTATTTCTTTGGCCGCACCGGTTTGGGCGGATCGGAGGCCTACTATCGCATCCTGACCCGGGAGGTCGACGACTGGCTGGCAGGTCTGGGATTGCAGAGGGCTTGATTTTTCTGCCTATTTGGATAAACTCATCTCTTTGCACAGACGCAATATAGAGAGAACGTAGCCCATGGCCAAATCGAAACGCATCAGCCCCTATGCATTCGACCTGGATGCCTCGGAAATAAACACCGAACGCGGCAAAGCCCGCGAACTGAGAGCATCACAGTGGTGGAAGCGCCGTTGCGCCAAAGGGCAATGCCACTGGTGCAGAAGCACCACCCCCGCCAGGGAATTGACCATGGACCATATCGTGCCCCTGGCCCGGGGCGGCAAAACCACCAAAGGCAACGTCGTTCCTGCATGCAAAACGTGCAACACCAAAAAAAAGCAACTGCTGCCCATGGAGTGGGAAGCCTACCTGACTTCGATCCGCAACCCTGTAAACGGAGAGAGCGATGCCTGACGATGAAGCGCCAGCCGGTGTTTTGATCGTTGATGACGAACCGAGAATTCGAGACGCGCTGACACGCGTGCTGGACCCCATGGGACTCACCACATTAACTGCCGGCCGGGGGGATGAGGGGCTCGACATCCTGTCCCAAAAAAAAATCGACATCGTACTGCTAGACCTGAAACTGCCAGACATCAACGGCATGGAGGTGCTGCGCACCATCTGCGACCGACATCCCCACATCGTCGTGATCATCATCACCGGTTTCGGTTCGGTCCAGACCGCAGCCGAAGCCATGCGCAACGGCGCCTACGACCTGCTGCCCAAACCCTTTGAACCCGACCAACTGCGCATCGCCATCAACCGGGCACTGGAAAAAATGCGCCTCGAACGCGCGGCACGGCGACTCCAGCAAGAGCGCCTGCGCACCCTCTCCGATCTCTCCCTGGAGAAGAGCCGCGTCCACACCATCATCAATGCGCTGCCCATCGGCGTCATGGTCACCGACCCTCATGGAGAGGTGGTGCTCCTCAACCCCGCCCTGTCCCGGTACATGGAGTTGCCGGCCGACACCACCACCGGCCAGCCTCTGGAGGCATACATTCAGGACGAAGGATTGCGTCGGCTGATCATAGCGTTCTCGCAGGGTTGTCACATCGACGCCGAAGAGAGCCCCACCTATGAATTCAGCATCGGCGAAAACAAGTACCTGTTCGCCCGCGGCAAGCCAATACTGGGCGACAAGGGACAGTGTCTGGGCGCTGTCGTCACCATCGTGGACATCACCGCCATGAAAGCCCTTGACCGCCTCAAACGCGAATTCGTGGCCAAAGTCTCCCACGAACTCAGATCCCCCCTCTCCACCATCCATGAGCAGCTCGCCATGGTACTTACTGATTTGGTGGACCAACTATCGGCTGCCGACGCCCACCTGCTGTCGCGCGCCAAAGAGAAGACCCAGGGTCTGATCTCCCTCATCGGCGACCTGCTCGACCTCTCGCGCATCGAATCGGGTGTGGCCAGTGAACCCACCCAGGTCCAACTGGAAGATCTGATTGAAAACATCATCTCGTTCCTCAACACCAAAGCGGCCGGCAGACAACAAACCATCTCCCTGCACCGCCCTAAAAAAGCTTTGCCTGCCATTGAAGCCGACCCGCTGGCCCTGGAGAGCATCTTCAGCAACCTGATCACCAACGCCATCAACTACACCCCGGAAAAGGGAGCCATAGAGATCGTCTTGAACGCAAGAGATGCCTCCATCGAAGCCCAGGTGAAAGATAACGGATTCGGCATGGAGAGCCGTCACCTGGAGAAGATCTTCGAACGCTTCTACCGCGTGAAGACCGACAAAACGAGATATATCACCGGAACGGGGCTGGGGCTACCCATCGTCAAAGGACTCATAGAAGCCATGGGCGGTCAAATTCAGGTGGCAAGCGCCCCAAATGAAGGCAGCACTTTTACTGTTCTCCTGCCGATCAAAGCCGAAAAATAGGCCAAACACTCCAAACGTATTCGTCGCACAAACCAGGGCCGCCCCACTCAATCACCCCCCCATAGAGCTGCATCGGTCAGGGTGCAGGGGGACCCCCATGCATTCAGCGTATGGTTTTACTGCTGTTTAGGTGCAGTGTAGGAGCAGCGGTCCGCACTGTCTGAGCGTAGCGAGTTTGCGGACCGCCCGGAGCTGCATCTTAACGGCAGTTAAACCATTAAGCGTCGCATGGGGGTCCCCCTGCACCCTGACCGATGCACCGGCGCGCTATCACCCGAACCTGCACCATCAATGTTTGTTCGATAACCGCTAAAGCTGGGATTCTATAGGCAGCAAACTCAGAAAGCCGATGCCAAACCGCCGCCAAAAGTTGCTATGCGGCTCGTGGGTGTATACGACCGGATTGCCGTTCTCCCGACCGTGCCAGACAATGCGGTCGCGGCCACTCTTCCTCTTTCTGAGCGCCAAACGAAAAGCAGACTGCGCGATCGTCCTCTCAAAGGTCCGAGCCATCTCTTGGGCGATATCGGAAATATCGATCACCACCCCCACCTCGGTATTCTGGATCATGGCCCTATGGTCCAGATTCAGCGAGCCGATGAAGACCTCTTTGCGATCGAAGACAAATGATTTGGCATGCAGACTCGCCTTGGCCCTTCCCTCCCGGCCCTTTTTGGCCTTTCTCTGCTCGCGCGTCAGCATTCGGTTCATCTCGTAGAGTTCGACCCCAGCCCTCAGCAGCGCCTTACGATACTTGGCATAGCCTGCGTGCACCAGCCCCACATCGTTGGAGGCCAATGAGTTGGTCAAGATACGCACCCGGACACCCCGCCCGGCCAGTTGGATCAGAAGTTTGGCCAACGGCTTACCGGGAACGAAATAGGGAGAGAAGATAATCACCTCCTCTTCCAACCCCTCCCAGTAGGGCTGAAGCTGTGATCCGAGGGTGAGTTCCGTCCGGCTGGTGTCCTGAAGTACTTTTTCTGGCTGATCATACACCAGCTGCGCATCGCCCCAACCGAAATCGATCCGGTCCTCGAGAATCTGCTCCGCCACACTGGCCCGTCCCAGCACCTCAAGATAGGGAAAACCAGCCTTGCCGGAAACGTACTTTTCGATCTGCAAGCGCATTCGCGCCACCTGGTCACGCGTTGGCGGCTTGCGCACCAGCACCCGCGCTGGATAAGCCAACTCACAGTTCCAGTACTGATCGAAAAGGGCGGAGACCTCACCCACCACAGGTCCGATGGCCATCACATCCAGGTCGGCGAAGACCAGATCGGGATTGGCATCGAAATACTCGTCACCGATATTGCGCCCACCCAGTATCGTCACTTGGTTGTCGACGGTGAATGTCTTGTTGTGCATGCGGCGTGTCACCGACCCCAGGCGGGTGACATACTGGGAAGTACGCCCCACGTTGCGGCTGAACGGATTGAAGATCCGCACCTCGACATTGGGGTGGCCGTCCAGCGTGGCCACGCTCAAATCCCGGCCGTCCAAACCCATATCATCCACCAGAAGGCGTACCCGCACCCCCCGGTCCGCCGCCTTGAGCAACTGATCGGTCATCAGCCGTCCGATCATGTCATCGTGGTAGAGGTAGTACTGAACATCGAGGCTGCGTTCGGCCAGATCGGCCAGACTCGCCCTGGCCGCAAAAGCGTCCAGCCCATTGCTCAACAGATGAAAACCCGATTTCCCGGGATGGGCAGACCTTGATGCGGCCCTAAGACCAGCAAGCGGAGTGTTTCCGGTATCGTTGAAGGCGCACGTTTGCGGGCGCTGGAAGTTCTCGGGCAGCGTGGCGCAGCCTGCGAGCAGCAACAGCAGCGCACATCCGATTTGGCCCCATCGACCCGGCATGCGCCCCCCTATATCTGTTCGCGCCCCACCGGGCCAGGCCTGCCTCGGAACCACGCCCACAGCTTTCCGGCACTCCACTTCACATCTTCCATGATCAGATAGATCGAGGGCACCAGAGCAAGAGTGATCACGGTGGCGAAAAGCACCCCGAACCCGAGAGAGATGGCCATGGGGATGAGAAAGCGGGCCTGGCGGGAGGTCTCGAAAATCATGGGCGCCAGCCCCCCGAAGGTGGTGAGGGTGGTGAGCATAATCGGCCTGAAACGCATCTGGCCGGCCTGCAGGATCCCTTTGTAGGCGGTCATGCCGCTGCGCCGGTTGCGATTGGCCATATCGATGAGCACCAGCGAGTCGTTGATCACCACGCCGGTCAAGGCCACCACGCCGAACATGCTGATGATACTGAGGCTGTAACCCATGATCAGATGGCCGATCACGGCGCCGACGATGCCGAACGGGATCGAGATCATAATGATGGCCGGCTGGATGTAGCTGTTGAGCGGAATGGCCAGTATGGCAAAAATCACCAGCAGGATGGCCATCTCGCCTTTGACGAGGGCCTGCATGCTTTCGCGCCGGTCGGCTTGCCGCCCTTCCAGGCTGTAGATCAGACCCGCATATTTGCGCTGCAGTTCGGGCAGGACGCTCCGCGTCACATCGGCGAGCACCAGCCCGGCCTTGCTGCGGGGCTGGGCGTCAGCCGATACGGTGATGATTCGCCGGCCGGCGCGCCGATCGATATCCGTATAGGCCCGTCCCCGTTTGATGTCGACGGCGGCCGACATCGGCAACTCACCGCCGGCCGGCGTGCGCAGCACCATCTCGTCGAGGTAGTACTCGGAGACGCGCTCCGACTTGGGCAGGCGCACCATCACCTTCACTTCGTTGCGCCCCCGCTGCTGCCGCAGCGCCTCAGCCCCGTAGAAAGCATGCCGCAGCTGTCCGGCAATGCCGCTGGCCTGAAGACCCAGGCTGCGCGCTTCGGGCCGCACCTGGAAATCGATCTGCTGCTTGCCGGGCGCAAAGCCGTCATCCACATCGACCACATTGGGGTAGTACGACATGGCCGCTGCCAGCTCGGCACTGGCCTTTTCCAATACCCGAATGTCCTGGTGGCTCAGCTCGATGGAGATGGCCGCCCCCCGTCCAGGGCCCCCAGCATCGGATTCGAACTTGAGCGACTCCAGGCCGGCCAGGGCGCCGACCCGCTCCCGCCACTTTCGGGTGTAATCCGTCGTGGAGATCGGCCGCCGCTCGGGCGGCGTCAGATAGACCCGCACCTCAGCGACATTGGCCCAGATCGCCGCATAAACCCCCTCGACCAGCTCCGCTCCGCCGCTCTCGGCGGCCACCGCCCTGGCCGCCTCGACCAGGTGCCGCTCGACCGCATTGGTCTTCTCGAAGGCACTGCCGAACGGCAGGGTGGCGGTCACCATGGCATAGTCCGATTCGATCTTGGGGAACAGCTCAAAACCCAACCGGCCACTGAGGATATATCCGATGGTGATGAGCAGCACAGCCATGCCGATCCCCAGAGAGACATAACGCCAACGCAACACCAGGGCCAGAAACGGGCCGTAGACATTTTTAACAAACCGTATGAAGGCGGCGCTGAAGCGCTTCTGCAGCGACACCACTCCCCGGAAAATCCAGGGCGTAGCCCGCTGCTTGTGATGCCCGAGATGGGCCGGGAGGATAAAGAGGCTCTCCACCAAAGAGATGGCAAAAACGGAGATCACCACCACCGGCATCTGACGGAAAATCTTGCCCATGAATCCTGGAACGAAGAACAAGGGCATGAACGCCACCATATTGGTCAGCACGCTGAAGCCGATGGGCATGGAGATATCGCGGGCGCCATTCACCGCAGCGTGGAACCACGACTGCCCCTGTTGGCGCAGGGTGTAAACGTTCTCGCCCACCACGATGGCGTCATCCACCACGATACCCAAGGTGACGATAAAAGCGAACATGGAGACCATGTTGATACTCACATCGCCCAGGGGCAGCAGAAAAAGCGAGCCGAGAAAAGAGACGGGGATACCCAGGCTAACCCAGAAGGCCAGACGGGGTTCCAGAAAAAAAGCCAGCAGGATGAACACCAGCACCAGCCCCAGGTAACCGTTTTTCATCAACATGCCCAGCCGTTGGCTGTAGATCTCGGAACGGTCGTTGCGCAGGTCCACCGAGAGACCGGGCGGCAGGATCTGATTCAGGTCGGCCACCACCTCCTTGACCGCCTTGGAGACCGTGATGGGCGTCTGGTCGCCGACCCGGTACACCGCGATCATCAGGGCCGACTCGCCGTTATAGGTGGTCTTGAAATCGGTCTCGACGAAGGCGTCTTTAATATCGGCAATATCCTCGAGCAACACCTGGGTGCCGTCTTCGGCCGTCACGATGGGTATTTGCCCGAATTCACTGCCCACATCGCGCTGCTCTTTCATCCGCAGCAGGATGTCTCCTGAGGGCGACTTGATGGCGCCGCCGGGCAGGTCCACGCTGGCCGCCCGGATGCGCCGGGCCACCTCGTCGAGGGTGAGGTTGTAGGTACGCAGGGTGCGCTGGGGGATTTCGATGGCGATCTCGAAATCGCGTGCCGATTCGAGCTCCACCTGGGTGATCTCGGGATGCTGCAACAGCCGGTCGCGGATATTCTCGGCATAGGTGCGCAGGGTACGTTCATCCTGCTCGCCGTGAAGCGCCAGCGAGACCACATAGCGTTTGGGCGAAACAATGGTCACCGTCGGGTCCTCGGCCTCTTCCGGAAACGAGGAGATGCGATCCACCTCTGCCTGAATCTCCTGGGCCAGGCGCTGAATATTCTCCCCCTCACGCATCTCGACGGTCACCGTGCCGATCCCTTCCCGACCGGAAGCGGTGACCTCCTCTATTCCCTCCAGGCCGCTGACCGCCTCCTCGATGGCCAGGATGATGCCGCGTTCGACCTCTTCGGGGCTTGCGCCAGGGTAGGACACGGAGATGTTGACGATATCCAGGTCAAAGGCAGGGAAGACCTCCTTTTTGATCTGAAAACTGAAGGCGATACCGCCGATCAGGAGAACGGCCATCAAGAGGTTGGCCGCCACCGAATGGCCGGCCATCCATCGGATGGGGCCTTTGGGCAAGGTCTCTTTTTCGTTCGAGGAATGATCCATGGTTCAGGTTTCGCTGAAAAAATTGTAAAGGTCGTAAGTAACTGCTCTTGCCTACTGCGCTTTCGTATTGGCTCCTATCCGGGGTACCCGGTCCGCACCGCCCGTCTCCACCCTAAGCTCCATGCCAGCCACAGGCGCCGGCAGATCCGAGACGATCAATTGATCGCTGGACTTTAAGTGATCCCGCAGCAGGACCGTCTCGGCATCGCGCCACACAGGGGTCACCTGGCGTATCTCCAGCTTATGATCGTCACCGAGAAGCCAGACCGTGTCGTTGTCGCGCAGCACGGTACGCGGCACGGCAAAGACGTTGTCCAGGAGGCGCCCATCGATCTCTACGCGCACATATTCTCCGATGAGCAGCGGCGGCCGGTCTGCCGCCTCCTTCGATCCCAGGCCCAGCGGGTCGTCGACCTCGATCAAGAGCCGGGCCATGCGACCTCCATTGGTCAGATCCCCCAGGAGACGGACCACCCGCCCCTCGACCAGGTGGTCGCCGTTGTAACGAATACGCACCATTGCCCCCTTCTGCCCGGCCTGCCGGGGGATCGAGACCCAGTCGAGGCGTTCGACCGGGAGCGTAGCCTTGACCCAGTACACGTCGGTGCCCACCAATTCGGCCAGGGTCTTCTGTGGCGATACCTGGGAGCCCACCTCCACCGACCGGCTGAGGATGATGGCGTTAAAAGGGGCTTCGATGCGCGTGCGTTCGACATCCAGGGCCGCCTTGCGCAGGGCCGCCTCGGCAGAGGCCACGTCGGCCCGCGCTTTTTCCAGATGGGGTTTGCGCAGGGCCAACCCCCCCTCCTCTTCCGGGGAGCCATCCCTGAGCAGTTCCCACTCGCGCCGGGCCACCTGCTGGCGCCCCTCTTCAAGTGCAAGGGCGTATTTGGCATTGACCAGATCGCTCCGGCGCTGGGCCAGGGCCAGTTGGTAGTCGTCGTCTTCAAGCTGTACGAGCAGGTCGCCCTGCCGTACAAAGCCGCCATCGGTAAATTCGGGATGGATGGCGATCACCTCACCGGCCACGCGCGCTTCGAGTTTTACGCTGTTGGCGGGCATCACCGTTCCCATGGCCTTGACCACCACCTGGCGACGGTCTGGCGCGAAGCGCTGCACCTCTACAAGTGGCACCCATTTGGCCGGCGGACGCTTGCTGGTGGTCGGCGCCGTTTTCCACAGGTAGAGGCCGATGCCCAACCCCACAAACACAATGGCGATGGCAATCATGATGCGGATGGCCCGCTTCCACCACCGCACCGAAGGCGACTTGCCGTTCTGATGAAATTGCTGTTGTAAATTCTTAGTCATGGGTTCCCGTTCCAGCTTCTTCTTTTTCAGGCGTACTTGCATCCAACTTTTTCATGTCGGGCATCTCCAGTGTATCGGGCCAGCTGCCGCCTATCGCGCGGTAAAGGCCAACCCGGGCAGTAAGCAGGTTGGCCTGCTTGCGGATCAAGTCGCGCTCGAGGTTCTGGACCGAGAGCAGTTGGGTCAACACCGGCAGATAGTCGTTCAATCCCTTGCGGTAGCGCACACCAGCCTCCTCCAGCGCTCTGCGGGCGGTTTGGGCAGCCTGCTGCAGCCGTTCGATGTGCTGCTGCTGTTTGGTCTCCTGTACGAGGGCGTCCTCCACCTCTTTGACAGCAGTGTAGACCGTATCCCGGTAGGCCGCCAGATTTTCATCGGCCACAGCCCGGGTCCGATCCACTTCGGCGCGGCGGCTCCCGCCATCGATAATGGGAAGGGTCAGATTGGCCGCCAGGGTAAGGAGCCAGTTGTCGAAGAGGGCCTCCAGGTCGCCGTCACCGTACTGCGCCCGGGCCGTCAAACTCAACGCCGGCAGGCGGTTGGCCCTTGCCTCGGCGATTTGCCAGTCGGCGGCCTGCAGCCGCAAACCCGCAGCGACCACATCCGGTCGAGCCGCCAGCAGATCCGCAGGCAGGCCGGCGGGAGGCAGAGGCGTCGGCTCGGGCAAACGACCGCTGGTAATTCGCAGGTCGGCCCGCGGCGGCTGGCCCATCAGCACCGCCAACTGGTGCATGAGCAGCTGCTCCTCCTGCTCGACAAGCGGTATCTCGGCCAGCACATTCTCCACGAGCTGCTTCTGCTGGTAGACATCCAGGGCGGAGACCATTGCGTTACGAAAACGCAGCTCCACCAGCTCGAGCAGTGTTCGGTTGATGCGCAACTGCTCCTCGAGCAGCGCCTTCTGCATCCGTTGGGAGAGGATGCCGATCCAGCGGCGCGCGACTTCGGCGGTGATCGTCACGGCGGCCGCATTGAGATCCTGGCGCGACGCCTCGGCCTGCAGCAGCGCCGAGCGGTGACGGGCCCTCACTCGGCCCCACAGATCGATCTCATAGCGGCTCACCAATCCCAGCCGGGCATCTTCGAATTCGAAACTGCTGCCACCAATTGCCACCGAGCGCTGGCGCCCTTTGAGAAAATCGGCGCTGCCCGTCAAATCCGGGTAGCGCCCGGCGCCGGCCTGAACCGCCAGCGCCCGACTCTGGCGCAATCGCGCCCACGCCTCCTGGATGTTGAAGTTGCCGGTCAGCGCACGCTCCACAAGTCGATTCAACTCCGGGTCCCCAAAGCTCTCCCACCAGTGCAGATCCGGATCAACTTCACCCGAATAGAGGGAGAACCGCCCCGGAACCTCACCGCCCAGCGAGCGCGCCTCCGGCTTGAACGGCTGGCAACCAGCAATGAAAGACAATCCAAGGCCAATAACGCTCAGCAGAATAAAATGCCACCCCGGTGAGCGATGAAAGCCGCAATTACAAATAGATAAACACATGGGACGATTCATCTTCCAACATGAATGAGGCTAATCTCCTGTCCGGCCCTGCGTCAGCGCCTCCAAAGGCTGCTGGCGGCAATCGTTGCCGGTTCAACAACATAACCATCATATCCGATTCCGAAAGAGAGCGGCAGCCATCCGTCACTGGGGGCTGCCGCCGGATCTTTCCTCCCGGCATATAATGGGGATCGGGAACAAAATCAGTACAATCTGTATCCCTATTCAATGAAATTATCAAACATCAATGAATAGGGAAGAGGGGTGGCGCAATGGGCGGGGCGTCAGACCACAGAGGCACGCTCTTGAGGACCCTGCGCGTTTCGGTCCGAAAACGGAATGCCGTCGAGCACCCCCCGGACGGTCCTGGCCAGTTCCTGTATCGCCAGGGGTTTCATTGCCAGTGCCTTCACACCTGCATTGGCAATGGTGCCATCGGACAACTTCTTGCTGTATCCGGTGCACAGAATGATGGGGATGTCGGCACGGATAGCAACAAGCTCGGCAGCCAGCTTGTCACCACTCAGGTCAGGCATTGTCATGTCGGTAATGACGAGGTCAAACCCATCAGGGGTGGCGCGAAAAAGATCCAGCGCGGCCAGGCTGCTGTTCCGGGCAGTGACCCGATAGCCCATTTGCTCCAGAATCGTGCAACCCACCTCGGTCACGGACGGCTCGTCATCCACGTAGAGAATACGCTCACAGCCGGGGGGCTGCTTCTCGGATGGTTCCGTTGCCACCTCTTCAACCGGTTGGATGGCCGGAAGATAGATGGTAAAACAGGTTCCCTTGCCCAGTTCACTTTCGACGGTGATCGCACCGCCATAACTCTCTACGATACCGTGCACCACTGACAACCCCAAACCGGTGCCCTCTCCAACCGGCTTGGTGGTAAAATAGGGCTCAAAAATCATCGGCAGCAAGTCACCGCCGATGCCTTTGCCGCTGTCTCGGACCGATATCTTTAAATATTGACCTGGTTTAACATCCCGGTTCGTTTCTGCCTCCTGGTCTGGAATGGCCACATCACAGAGACCAACCTCCAAATGGCCCCCGTCCTCCTCCATGGCTTGGGCCGCATTGGTACACAAATTCATGAAGATCTGGTGGATCTGGGTCAGGTCGGCCATGACCAAGGCGTCGCTTCGGACATCGGTCTCTATTCTAATGGTCGATGGGATGGTGGATCGCATTAGCTTTAGCACCTCTTTGGCGACCGAACTCACCTTGACCGGCTTCAGCTCTTCTTCTACTTGCCGGGCAAAGGTCAATATCTGATTGACCAGGTCCTTGGCGCGGATGCCTGCTTTGAGAACGCCTTTCAAATACTTCTCAGCGGCAACGCCCGGAACGACATCGGTCAGGGCCAGCTCCGTATACCCAATCACCGCCGAAAGGATATTGTTGAAGTCATGGGCAATGCCGCCGGCCAGGGTGCCGATGGCTTCCATTTTCTGGGCCTGCTGCAGGCGCGTTTCCATTGCCTTCTGCTCACTGAGATCGATAATAAGGCCACGCAGCCCTACCACGCGGTGTCCGTCGATGATCGGATTGGAATGGATGAGGATCGGAAATGGAGTGCCGTCCTTTCGCAGCGCCCTGTACTCTTTCGGATCTGATCTTTTACCGCTCATCAAAATGGCATTCGTCTCGAACGCGTCGTCACGATCTTCCGGGCTGATCATCTCCAATGCATTGAGACCGCGTTCAAAATCCTCGTGACCATAGCCGAACTGCTCGAAGGCGATCTTATTCACAAACGTCAACATGCCTTTGCCATCGGTTTCGAAAATCGTTTGGGGCAGAAAATCGGCCAGTTGCCGGAACCGTTTTTCACTGGTGCGCACAGCTTCTTCGATGCGTCTTTGCTCAGTGACGTCCTCTCCCGAACTCAGTCGGGCAAGGATTTCACCGTTGTCGTCCCGGATGGCCACATGGTGCCAGGCCACCAAACGCTCTTCACCGGTGGCTGTCACTACCGGCTTTTCGTAATATTCGTCAAATCCCTCTTTGCTTCTGAATGCCTCGCAAAATCGTGCTTTCATCTCGCCCCTGAATCGTTCGGGCAGAAATTCATCGAACCATCGTTTGCCAATAATCTCACCCTCGGAGAGCCCTAAGATGCTGCACCCCTTCTTGTTGATGAGGGTGACCTCCTGGTTCCTGTTGAGAACAAGCAGGATCACCTCGGCCACATCCAAATATTGTTGGGCACTGTCCCGCTCTTCGCGAAGCGCCTCTTCCATGGCTTTGCGTTCGGTAATGTCCCGGGCGATGCCGTATACGGCATGGTCGTCGAGCGGCACCGCCGCCAGATCGATGATGCGTTCGGCGCCGTCGGGGCAGTGAAAAACGACCTCCCCAATCTCCACAGGACCGTCGAGGTCTCCCAACTTCTCGATGCGTCTTTGGGCGTGGTGGGGCGTGATTTCACGGGTCGTCAAACCTCGAAGCGCTTCAAGCGTTCTATCGACCAGACGCAGGGCCGCATCATTGGCATCCAGAAAGTGTCCCGTTCGTTTGTCCACCACAAAAACGGCATCGGTGGTTCGTTCGAAAAGGCGTCTAAATTTGGATTCGCTTCTGACCAATGATCGCCTGGCGGCTTCACGCGCCAGCAGCATGTTGTTGGCGGAACTCGCCAAGCGCTTGAATTCGCCCCACTGCATCATCTGCTGGTCGATGGATTCCGATGTTTCAACCGCTCTCTCTAGTGCGGAAGAGAAGGCGTCGAACTGCAAACGGGTCTTGAGCGCCATGCGCGTGAAAAGAAAAACACAGAAGAGGACCAAACCGGCCAGTATGATCAGGATTTTTATAATATGCCCCTTGATTTGCAACCACATCTGATCCCGTTGACGATCGATGGCCGCATCGATCTTGTCCATATTGATACCGGACCCAATGTACCACTCCCACTCGGGGATACCGACCACATAGCTGATCTTGGGTATCTGTTCCCACCCCTCGAACTGGGGTAATACATAACTTAAATATCCGCCCCCCTTTTTTGCCAAAGCGATCAGTTCGCGCACAACGGCAATGCCGTTGGCATCGGTGATGCCAATCATATTTTGGCCTATCTCGGGACCGGAAAGACTCACCCCCTGGTATGTGCCTGCAAAGATGTAACCATCCTTTCCGATGGTCACGCTTTCGATGCGCGCCAGAACCTCCTTCTGAATATCGGCCGTGACATCTTCCAGATAAGCTCCGGTCCCGATCAACCAACCGAACGGCTCAAACCGTTTCACGAAGGCAATTTTGGGATGCGCATTGCCTCCGACGCCTGGCTTGGTCCAATGGTAGGTATAAAACCCCTCTCCCTTGTCAGAGACGAGGTCGATCATATCCCGTACGACATTTTCACCCCGGCCACCTTGAAGAGCGAGCATGTTTTTACCCTCCAGCTCCGGACGGTCGGCAAAAAGACGCTCTACTCCATCGAAATCGGTTGCAAAATAGTAGCCGCGGCCCGAATTAAAGCGAATTGGCCGCAAAGCGTCTTTGACAAGCGCCTCCAATGGGTCCTTGGGCATCTGATGGCGATAGCGAAGATATAAATTAGATGCGATGGCATGCGCCTCATAGACCCTTGCTTTGATGGCGCTTCTCAGCCGATCTTCGGTCTGGGCCATCATGTAGTTCAAATAGCTGACGGTGGATTCCACCTCGAGTTTAAGCAGCGCCTTTCTATCCTCGACGAAGCGCTCCCTCATCTCGGTGCTGGTCACCCGGAACGAATCGACTTCGCTGTAAATCCATACCGCCCCGATCACAAGAATAGAGGTGACGGAAATGCCGATCAGATACGACAGCAAAGTGCGGCTGAGGTTCGGCTTGGGTAGTTTGTTGGTTTTTATGATGTCTGCCACTGTTTATCATCCTATATATGAATAGCTCTAGTTTCGGCCCTTCAGCTCCGAAAATTGAGCACAATTTGTGGGCTGCAGCCGGCTTGATTCCCAACCGACCCGTTTTAATGCAGATCCGCACCGACGGCCCCCCGCGCATCCGACCCCCTTTTCCTGTTGCATTGATTATGGTAATTGCAATTTGATGCGCTTCAATCGATGATATGGGAAAAAGGTCCGAATCCAAGCCATGGAAGGAAATATCACCAATGAGAATTCACATATCGACGATCATTGGCACAGCCGTGTTCGCAGTGCTTCTGACCGCCACTGCCTGTTTTGCAGCAACGGTAACCTTTCCTTCAGGAGAGAAGGTGAATATTTCCGTGGCGCAGCTCAACCTGCTCAAACGGCAACAGGGCCTCTATTACGTGGGTTATCCCCAGAAAGAGCTCATCCCCAAGAAAACCACCGAGCGCGTCGTGGTCGAAGTGCCAGATGAGCTGGGCGGGGGCTTCCTGATCGGCTTTCCCAAAGACTTCCAGAAGGGGTTTGATGCGATAAAGGCATCCGGGGCCTCCGTCATTGAAGAAGAACCTTCCGGGCAGGCTCCACCCAGTCACGCCATCAGACCGGAAACCAACCCACCGGTTCGGTTCGAATTCGGATTGGACGGCAGTTATCGGATCGATCGGTTGAAATGGAATATCGCCGGCAACAGTTCCGGCAGCAATCCGAACATCCTGTCGGAGCTGACCTGGACGGATCTTCGCATGTTTCAGCTCGAACTGAGCAACACGACCATTATCAAAAAGAGGGTCTATTTGAGGGGATACGTGGGCTATGGCGAGATCTACTCGGGAGACAACCAGGACTCCGACTATGCCGGCGACGACCGCACCATAGAGTTCTCCCGATCGAACAACAGCACCGACGACGGAGATGCCCTGGATGGCTCGATCGCAGCAGGCTATCGTTTCACCTTCGGCAGCGACCGCTTTGAATTGATCCCCCTCATCGGATACTCCTATCACGAGCTGAATCTCAATATTACCGACGGTTACCAGACGATACCGGCGACGGGGAGTTTCCCGGGGCTGGACAGCACCTACGACACCCGGTGGCACGGCCCATGGACAGGTATCGATTTCAAGGTCAACACCCGGCCGCGGAATTCCTTCATTAGAAAAGGCACCTTTTTCACGACACTCGAAGTGCACTATGCGGATTACTATGCCGAAGCGGACTGGAACCTGCGCACCGATCTGGCCCATCCGAGAAGCTTCGAGCATGATGCGGAAGCCTTTGGCATCCTGTTCAAGATCGGCGGCAAGCTATACTTCGCAACACACTGGGCCCTGAACTTCAGCTACGACTACGCTTACTGGGAGACCGGCGAAGGCACCGACCGCGTCTTTGCGGCCGACGGCAGCACAGGTGCCACCCAGCTGAACAAAGTGATATGGCAATCCCATGTGCTCTCGCTGGGGATCGTCTATCAGTTCTAATGGCTTCAGCTTTTTGCGTCACGCTTTTCAGGCAGTGATAGTCCGTCGCCTAAATACGCTTCCATCGTCCAAAGCGGGCGGATCTCCTTACCACCATTTCCCGGCCAGGGCCAGCCGGCCGGCATGGGCGATTCAAAACGCATCTCGGTTTTGAGGGTTGGATGGGAAAAGCAGAGGTGCTGGGCCATCAACGCGATACGGCCGTCCGCCATTGCCTGTTTCGCACCGTATAGGCGATCTCCGAGGATGGGGCAACCGATAGCGGCCAGCTGCAGGCGAATCTGGTGCCGTCGCCCGGTCTCCAGGCGGATGGAAAGCAAACTCGTTTCGTCGCCGCAGGCCACCAGGCGGTAGGAGAGCCTGGCCTCCTGGCTGCCTTGGGTGCCGGATGAAACCAACCGGCTCGCATGCCCATGCCGCACCAGGTGATGCACCAAGCGGGCGGCCTCCCTGGGGGGTCTTCCCTGCACGACAGCCAGATAGACCTTCTCCACCGTGCCCTGCCGGAACTGCTCGCTCAGACGGGCGGCCGCCTTGGAGGTGCGCGCCAGCACCACTACGCCGGCCACTGGCGCGTCCAGCCGGTGCACAATACCCGCGAACACCCGGCCCGGCTTGTTGTAACGCGCCTTCAACCACGCTTTGGCCAGCTCGTCCATACTCGGTCGGCCCTGCCGGTCGCGTTGCATAATCAGACCGGCTGGTTTATAAGGCACCAGCAGATGATTGTCCTCATAAAAGACGGGCCAACGCGGATGAAAAAAGATCATGGCACAAAATCCCCTCGACAGAAGCAAAACCGGTACGGCCAGCGCCCGTCCCGCCGGGTGGAGACCGCTCCCAGCCCAGATTCCCTGGCCGCCATCTTCAGCGATTGCGGCATCGCGCTGAACCGCCAGCAGATCGACCAACTCTGGCTCTATCATGGCTTGCTGCGCCACCACAACACCGAGTTGAACCTGACCCGGATCCACAATTTCGCCAATATGGTGCTCAAACTCTACGTCGATTCAGCCCTGCCCGCCCAACTGACCGAACTGCCTTCTCCGCTCATGGACTTGGGAAGCGGCCCGGGCATGCCGGGCATCCCGCTCAAGATCATGCGCCCGGAGCTGACGATCCGTCTGGCCGAAGGGCGCGGAAAACGCACCGCCTTCCT
Source organism: uncultured Desulfatitalea sp. (assembly GCA_963668675.2). Taxonomy (GTDB): domain Bacteria; phylum Desulfobacterota; class Desulfobacteria; order Desulfobacterales; family Desulfosarcinaceae; genus Desulfatitalea. The sequence goes on from CAXXMB010000002.1 coordinate 1,576,131, forward strand.
GCACGAAGTGGTTGAACGCCTGAAACTGGACGGCATCGACATTATCGAAAGGGCCATCACCCCAACCTTTGACGAGCCGGTCAACGGCGTCATCACCCGGGCGGTGGAGACCATCGACCAGACGCTGGCGCGCATCGACAGCTGCCTCAATCAAAAGGGGCGCGTCATCTTCATGAAGGGGCCGGGCTGCGACCCGGAGATCGAAACCGCGCTGCAGCAATTCGGAGAGCGCTTCGCCCTGATCGAAAACCGCGGATACCACATCGGCCGAACGCGGCACGAGCGCCGCCTGGTCGTCTTCGAGCGGCTCGACGCTCCGCCCAGGGCCACGGCCGACGCAGCTGCACGGCGCCACACCGTTCAGGACGTCACCAGTGAGCAAAACAGCCGATTCAAGGCACTGAAAAAGCTGCTAAGTGGCCGCGGCATCAAAAAGGCGGGGCAGGCCCTGCTGGCCGGCAGCAGACCGGTGGCCGAAATGATGACCGCTCTGCCGGAACGCTGCATGGCCTGGATCACCAGCGGCTACCACCACCCGCCCCCCGACGATGCGCCGGCGAAGATGCAGTGGCTTCAGCTCTCCGAGCCCCTCTTCCGGATGCTCGACATCTTCGGCACGCGCAGCCCCCTGCTGCTGATCGCCGTCGCTGATATCGCCCCCTGGGCGCCCGGAGAGGAATTTCCCGAAGGGTGCAGCCTGATTGTGCCGTTCCAGGACCCGGAGAACATCGGTACCGTCATCCGCTCGGCCGCCGCCTTCGACGTCAACCAGGTGATCCTGCTGGCCGAAAGCGCCCACCCCTATCATCCCAAAGCGCTGCGGGCCGCCGGTGGCGTGACGCCTAAGATCCGGCTTCGTCAGGGGCCATCAATCAAGGAATTGCCGGCCGACCTGCCGCTCATCACCCTCTCCGCCGAGGGTAGAGATATTGCAACCGCAGACTTTCCGGAAAGCTTTGGATTGCTGGCCGGCATGGAGGGAGAGGGGCTGCCGCCCCAATGGCGGGACCAGTCGGTCCGCATCCCCATAGCAGACGGGGTGGAATCGCTCAACGCAGCCACGGCAACGGCCATAGCGCTTTACGAATGGCGAAAAAGACTGAAGACTGAAGGCTGAAGGCTGAAGGGAAAGTACTACCGCGGCAAACAAAAGGAAACAAACATAAGCACCACCAACCGTTAAGCTCCCCCCTTTCCCAAAGGGGGGCCGGGGGGGATTCATCCAAAGCACCGACAATAGTCAGCACCTACCGGACCTCGTCAAAGCAAACAAGAATCCCCCTGAATCCCCCTTTGAAAAAGAGGGACTTTTATGATTTAAACCCGCTACTGCCCTTTAACCCACAACCGCCGCATCTCATCGACCCGCTTACGGTTGACGCCGAAATCCGAATGGCCGACCCTTGCGGCCGACCGAAGATGGATTACATTCTCGTCAGTATCGAAGTAAAACTCCAGATCATCCACGAAGCGAAAAATCAGGGAGCGGCACTCGGCATGGACATAGCGCTCCGCAACAGCGACAACTTCGATTCGCTTCATCTTCAAAAGCATTTCCACCAGTCGGTCACGCTCCGCTGGCCAATCGCCGTCATAAGCGAACGGCTCGACGGCATACGTCTCTCTCTTATCCATGGAGGAGACGCAGTTGGGGGTGTCGGGGCATGGCTTCAACGGGCCGGGCGTGAAACCCGTGGGGTTGGCGGCACAGCCCATCAACAACGGTAAAAAGCAGCCGATGGTGCAACAGACAGCGAGGCCCTTTCGCATCTGATCCTCCTCCTGCACGCAGTTTAAAGGCCGGGGGTGAAGTTCTCCGGCAAGGTCTCTTCACCGCCGATCAACGCCTCGAGTTTATAGACATATTTAACCCAGCGATCGCCGTACTCGTCATCGGCCACCAGGCGCAGCGGGTAGCCGTGCTTGACCGGCAGCGGCTCTCCATTGACCTCATAGCAGAGAAACAGCTTTCCGCTGCGCACATCGTCCATGGTGAAGATGCGGCGATGGGCCTCATCGCCCTCGGGCCCCTCCACGGCCAGATGGGTCGCCTCCAAGGAGAGGCCCGCCCTCTCCAGCAGCGGCCAGATGGCGACGCCTTTCCAGCGCCCCTGATTGACAAAGGTCAACGGGCAGATCAGCGGCACCTTGCGCTCGACCGCCGGCTGTCGCAACAGCTCGTCATAACTCAAACGCAGCGGATTGCTCACGACACCAACGATGTTCAGGCGCCATCGATCCATATCGGCCCGATAGTCGTCGGTGCCGATCACCTCGAACGCATTTAACGGCGTCAATGGGATGTTGCGCGCATCGATCAGGGAGGGGGTCATGTTGGCCAGCGCTTCCCGAGACGTACCAGCCGGAAGCAGTTTGCGTTTGACGGCGGCCCAGGCGTTGCCCAAAGCGAGGCCGAACCCGCCGGTCGCGGCAGCAACCCATGCCCCACAGGTGCTCAGATAACGAATAAAATTTCTTCGTGTAAGGCGGGATGGCATTGTCCCCCCTGGAAGCCAGACAAACCAGAATGTAGGGACGGGGTTTATCCCCGCCCGCATGTATTGCATAATCCGTTCAATGGGCGGGGATAAAACCCGCCCCTACGAAACTATTCTTTCAATTCATTTTAGCAGTACTTCATCAGCCTAAAATTTATAGGGCAACTTCTTGAGTATCACCACACGCCCCTTCACTTTGCGGACATATCCGCCGCTGACCAGCTCGTTGAAGATGCGCGACACTGTCTCCCGGGACGACCCCACCATATCGGCCAGCTCCTGCTGGGTGAACTTCTCGCGAATCACCCCATCCTCATCCTGGTTTTCGATCAGGATGCGCGCCAGCCGCCCATAGACATCCAGAAAGGCCAGCGACTCGATCTGCTCAGTCGCCTTGCGCAGCTTGGCCAGCAGGGCATTGATCACGTTCCACAGGATGTCGGTGTGCCGTTCGACGAAGCGCAGGAAGTCGCTGCGGCCGATGATCATCGTCTCGCAGCGCTCCTTGGTCATCACCGTGGCGCAGCGCGCATTGCGGTCGAAAAAGCTCATCTCCCCGAAGTAGTCGTATGGCCCGAAGCGGTTCACTACGAACTGCCGCCCCGACTCGTCGGTGCGCAGGGCCACAGCCCGGCCGTTCAGAAGCACATAGAGGCTGTCCGAATCATCGCCCTCGCTGATCACCACGCTGTTCTTGGGGAATGTGTGGCGCCGGGCAATGGCGTGCAACTCTTCGAGTGCTTGATCGCTTAGATTTGAAAAAATGGTGACCCGATTTAACACTCGCGAATCCTCTTTAAACAGTTTGGGCTTGATTGGTACAATTCAAAACTTTACTAATCACACCTTCTCTGCTCAAGAAGATCCCAACAAATCATATAACCATCCACTTGTATTAGAATCTGATAAGGGCTGCCATGAGTAAATATGGTGGTCATTTGGTTTGTATTGGTAATGGTGTGAGCATTCATTTTGATACATCCCTCTTCCAATTGGGTCCCACTGACTTTACACCAATGACTCATATCCTTGCCACCATTTTTAGGATCAAATCCAATCTCATTTCCATTTACATCAACAACATACATTGTACCTTTTTCACCAACTAATGTTATAAACTTAATGTTCTCTCTTTTGATGAACCCCTCAAGTGCTTTCAAATTTAACGGGCCATATTTTGCTTGCCATCCAACATTGAGTCCAACTGCTGGCGTTGAATGAATCATTTTTTCAGTCGCTTTGACTTGTTTAGATTCGGTTCCAAAACCCGAACATACCGTGAGAAAAAGAACGACCATAACGCTTAAAGCAATATTAACAAACAAGAAACCCAAGCTACGTTTACGCTTAAACATGATCAAATCTCCTTTTCAACATGTCGTTCAATCCAAGAGACTGCAAAAACAAAATTTGCAGCTTAAAACGAAAACGAAAATCGCACTATAAACGTTCGTTCCGGGAGAAAATATGGGACGGCGACCCTATCCGGAGTGCGATCATCATACCCCTTATAGCTAAATTCTTGATCAAATATATTTCGAACTTCAGCACTAAGCAAACCGTGGCGACTTGGCAACCGGTAACCAAACGCTGCATCTAGTGTTACAAATTCATCCCTTTCTGAATTACCGTTACTATCATAAAGAGTAACTTTTTGGTTTACATATGTTGAGATCAACTTCCAAAAAACACCTGAAGAATGAAAGTAGCTAATTTTTAAAGGTGCCAAATGCGTGAGCGTTTCTAAAGGCGCAAAGCCTAAGTATGCTGGACTAGGCTGGCGTTCAAAATCTTCATAACTATAATCCAAATTTACAGCAATAACTTTGGATGGTGTCCAGGATAAAAAGCCTCGGTAAATATTCTCTTCCCAATCTTCTTCTCTATCACTTCCAGCCCCTCCGATTGAAAAGTCTATATCCCGCCTGAAATATTCAACACCGCCAGAAAGTGTCTCAAAAAACTTATGATCAACAGCAATTCCATAATCAATAGATTCGGCCCCATTGTAGTCGTCAAAAAATTGATTAAAACCTGCGACTTGAGTCGGCTCTAACGTCTGGTCTGCAATAACCGATCTTTTCAATACCTTAAATGCCGCTAAACGTAATGTTGTACTTGCTAACATCTTCCATCTCAAACCAAATTTCGGATTTATGGAGTCCTTATCTTCCAATTGATCATCATCCATCGAGTCATAACTAAGGCCAATTGTCAGAATTACATTTTTTATAAAATCAATATTTGAATATATGTATCCATTTGCATAACTATTATCAAAATCCTCCGGTACTGTCGTAGTACTTCCAAATACAGTTGTCGTAATTGAAGTGGTTGTATCAAAATCGTAATATCCGCCACCGACGATAAGATCCCATGCTGGGCTTACAAATAGATATTGAACTTCTCCCATCCAACCATCTTCCTCAAGCCCGACCTCCGTCGGCACATCAAAAGGAATCCCAAAAATTTCTTCAACAATCGTATAAGCTTCATTTTCGTTCTTTTCCTGAAGCATAAACGAGGCCAAAATAGTAGATTGCCTTTGGGGCTTGATATTCAATCCAGCCCTGAAGGTTTTGACTATCGAGTCGTGTCGGAACGTCGTGTCGGGTGATTCCAGATCGAAATCGTAACTCAGATCTCCGTGTTCAATATCGCGATAGCGGTACTCCGCCTGCAGATTGACTGTAGGCGTCAAGGCAGCCTGTACAAATCCGTTATAAATGGATTGCTCTATATCGTTGTTTTCTCTGAATCCGTCAGTTTTGTAGTGAAATTGCCCCACGCTGTAGGAAAATAGGTTCAAAATTCCAGATAGGGTTAACTCATCGCCCGAGGTAGTGTTACTCCCCACAACACCATCGACGAGCAGTGATGTGCGATCTGCAGTAAAAAGAGAGTGGTAGTTGCCATACGAAAGTGAACCCGGTGCTGCACCTTGCTGGATGAGAAGATTCGATTCCGCCAACTGCGGTTGAACGGGTGCAATGTTAATGGGCTGCAGCAATTGGGACTGTAGTAGTTCACTTACCCTGGCGATCTCATGACGCGGGCGGGAACCGTATACATCAGACAGCAAACGGTGGGCCGAATAGCTGGATGGATCAACCGCCAGAGACGCGTACCCCTGGCGGATGGCCTTTTCCTGAAATCCGAGATCGTTGTAGATCCGTCCAAGACTTGCTCCACGAGCCGCGAGATCCTGGTCCAGCAGAAACCTGGAACGGTAGACAGCGCGGTTGTCGTTCAGATCGATCGACTTTTCCAAATCCTGCATGGCTTCAACCGGTCGGTTGATCGTTTGCTTGCGGATAGCGTCATAAAACCAAGGGGTGGGGTCGTTGGGATCTAGCTGCTTGGCCATTTCGAACTGGCGCTCGTCCAGGAGGTCGCGCTTCTCGTCGAAGTAGGCCTTGCCCAGGTAGCTGCGGATCAGGGCGTTGTCCGGGTCGAGGCCGGCGGCGATCTCGATGTCGGCCCGCCCGGCCTTTAGATCACCGTCCCTGATCTTGGCCAACCCCGACCCCAGGCGCGGCAGGGGCGCGGCGCTGTCCAGTTTGATGGCCCGGTCGAACGCCTCCAGGGCCTCGTCGGTCTTGATGCGGGATAGATAGGCGTAGCCGAGCACGGTCTGCACGTGGGCCAGATCCGGCGACAGGGCGGCGGCTTTGTTGGCGGCCCGCAGGGCGCCTTTGGTGTCGGCCAGGGAGAGGCGCAGTTCGGCGAGCCGGGCCCAGGCCAAGCTGTTCTGCGTATCGAGCTGGGTGGCCATCTGGGCGGCGTCAGTCGCGGATTCGATGTCGAAGTGGGCCTGGAGGGCGTAGGAGAAGGCGATGCGGGCGGCGGTGGATTGGCCGTCCATCTCGACAGCGGCCTGGGCATCCTGCAGGGCGTCCGCCTTGCGGTTCTGCACGACCGCCATGATCGACCGCAGGGCCATGGCCGGGCTGTTCTTGTCATCGAGGGCGAGGGCCTGTTCGATATCTTTCGCTGCACCGTCAACGCGCCCCACGGAGAGATTCGAGGCGGCCCGATTGACGTAGAACCCGGCGTCGCCCTTCTGTTGGGGAGCATCTTCCGGCCGCACGGCCAGGACCGGCGGGTAGTACAAGGCCCACTGCACGGCGTCGCGTGGTCGTACGATGGTCTCCAACCGGGGCGCCCGATCTTCGTCGGCGACTGCGGCCTGGCCCTTGGCCAGGGTCAGATCGCCCTGGCGGTTTTCGGCCAGCACGGCGCCTTCATAGAGAATGATGGTGGTGCGGTCCGCATCGACTTTAACGTAAAACTCCGTGCCCTCGACAACACCGTTGACGAAGGGCGTCACCACCTTGAGGCTGCGGGCCTTGCGGCTGAAGAAGAAGGCGGCCCCTTCGAGCAGCTCCATGAGGAAGGTCTTCTCCTTTTCGATGCCGGTGAATACCAGGGTGGTGTACTGATCCACACGCAACACCGATTCGTTGCTCAGCACGACGGCAGCCCGGCTGTTGGCGGCCACGCGAAAAGCGTCGCCCGGGAAAAAAGTCTCCTCCTGCCCAACCGATTGCCAATCACTCTCTCCGGCACGCTTGACGAACGCCTGCCCCTGAACCGAGACCAGCCGGCTCACCCAGGCGGCAACGCTCTCTTCGGCTTCGGTATTTTGGGGCAAGGGAAATACGGCACTTACTAAAAGGCAGACAAGAAACGCCGCCAACGTGCAAGGGGTGTATCTCATGGTTTGCCTCCTTGAGCTATCGGCAGCCATTTCGCCCGCCGGTTCTCAATGCAGCTTTTATGGCATCATCAGCTCAAGCAAAATCTCAGCTGATTTACGGATCAGGTCTTGCGGAAAGTACCTTCTCATAACACATCACCCCATGAAGGGCACCCATAAAAATGATTCACTTGCGATGGAGACGGACAGTGCCGTCCCAATCGCTGCCCGGCGGTGTCTGCCGGTAGCGGTGGCATAGCCTGAGATAGAATGCCGATGGCCCGTCGCCGCCATTGCGGCCGCAGGCTTTTTCGAACGCGTCGCCGGCTCTGTCCCAGGCCTGCTGCTCGAAGGCCTGCAAACCTTCCCCAAAATGGCGCCAGGTCAACGTGCGCTGACGCTCATCAGCCTCATCATGTGGGGCCAGTTCATACACCTTCACCGGTCGGGTCTTGCCCTTGAAGACAAAGCGCCCCACGAAACGGTTGTTCATCCTCTCCATTTCTCCTACCACCGCATCGGATGTCAGGATGCGCGTGCCCAGGTATTTGTTCAGCCCCTCCAGGCGCGAGGCAGTGTTGACGATATCCCCGACCGGTCGATATTCAAAATGGTCCATGGCGCCAATGTTGCCCAGCACCACATCACCGGCGTGCATGCCGATCCGTGTGGGCAACGGCGGGTTGTCATCGTCTTGATTGAAACGCTCGACCGCTTCTGCTACAGCCAGGGCGGCTTTGCAGGCTTTGGATTTAAGGGCAGGGTCGGGACGGGAGGCGGTCCAGAGGGAGAGCACCGAATCACCGATCACCTGCAGCACCACCCCCCCGTTGTCTCTAATGGGTTTGAAGATCGCTTCGTAATAGCGATTCATCAAGGCCGTCAGGCTCTCGGGGTCCATGGATTCGGAAAGATTGGTATACTTCTCCGCATCGGTAAAGAGGCAGATGCTGTAGACCGCCTGCCGCTCCTCATGGATCGCATCGATGTTGCGGGCCAACTGGTCGACCACCTGATTGGGCAGGTAGTAGCCGAAGGCTTGGCGAATCGTCCGGCGCTCGCGACTGACCGTGCGATACTTCCAAACCAGGGTGGTGAAGAAACCGGCCGGCCACATGAAGAAGAGCGGTATCACGACAGGGAACCAGGCGCCAGCCATCTTGAAACGCATCAGGGCGCCGAAAAGATAGACGATCGAAAGAAAGAACCCGGCGGCCGCTGCAGCCCCCGCCGGGAGTTGATAGCTGACCAGTGCCACGGCAATGCCCCACATAAAAACGATGGCCATCTGGTCGGGGACGCCCAGCGGCTCGACCCGCTTGCCCTCTATCAGGTTGGCAAAGGCAGTGGCGGCGATCTCCACGCCGCTGATGTCTACTGCCCCCTCGCGGGCGTAAACGGTGAAGAAACCATCTTTTGCTTTGGGCCAATAGCTCTCGGTCTGACCCACGAAGACCGCCTTGCCCTGTAGGTCCAGCGGTCGATCGGCGCCGGTCTTGTCCGAGATCATGCGGAAGTATGGGACGGTCCGGATGGTGCCGGCTGGGCCGTAGAAGTTCAGGTAGTGGTTGTTGTCCGATTGATTGAGCCAGATGAGAGACGCCATGCGCCGGGTCATCTCCCCGGGGTTATCTGCATCTCCGGATTGCTGCAACACGTGCATTGCCATCGGACCCAGTTGCGCTTCACTCTGAAAAAGATCGCGCATGGCGCGGATGGCCAGCACCAGATCCGCCTGGGAAGCGTCCGACGGCAGGAGCCCGCTATGGCGCTTGGCTTCGGTGCGGACCTGGCTCACCAGGGTGGAGAGGGCATAAAAAGCGTCCGAGGAGAAGGCGCAAAAAGCCACTACCGGCAGGGTGGGTACGTCGCCGCTGCCCGGCTTGAAAGTCCAGTAGCGGCTCAACTTGACCGGCACCCGCGGCACCGGAAAGGGCGCCTGGGCGAGGGCGGCATCGGCCAGGGGTTGGATGGGCGGCACCATCTTTTCGATGCTGACATTGGCGGTCGTGGCGCCCTGGGGATCGGCCACCTTGATGGTTTCGTCGACGATGGACTGGGCCAGAATCACATTTCCGGCCCGCGCCATGGCCTGCTCCAAGGCTGCATCGGTTTCGGGTGTCTGGGGTTCGTTGAAGATCAGATCGAAGACAATCATCGCCGCCCCGGCATCGTGCAAGCGATTGATGAGCCGGGCGTGAACGGTGCGGGGCCAGTTGCGCGGCTCCATGGGAAGGTCGAGCTGTTTGGAGGATTGGCGATCGAGCGCCACGACGACCACATCTTCGGGCGGCGGCTGCGCCCCGCGCAGCTGAAAGAGCAGATGCAGTCCGAGCCCCTCTTCCAGCGCGTAACCATAAGGCGACAGCGTAGCAACGACCCCGATCAGGCCCAGTATCAGACCGAATATCCAAGCCTTTCGAGAAGGGATCATGGCCTCTCCTTTCAGGACCGGGCCCGTTGCTGCCATCTTCAACGAGATGCCGGCGGCCGTTCGCATGGCAAAGCCGGCCGGGGGTTCCGAAAAGGAGTCTTCCGCTCCAGGCAACGAACCGCGAGACGCCGTCATCCGCTATCGGTGGGGAGAATGAAGCACGTTACAGAAGATGCATCAAGTCGAAAGAAGCCCTCTTGCTGTCCGTCCGCTTCGGCAACTCGACTTGACATCTCAACTAAATCAGAGTAGCGATTCCTTTGTCAATACCAGAATTTAGGCGAATTCAGACCACCAGCAACCGATCCGCCAGGCGTCGTCTTCCCCGGACCCGCATCAGCATATCGACGGGGGGCCTGCTGAAACGGCGATCCTTGGTCTCTGGATTCTCTTGGCTCCCACCTTCGGAAGTAAAGGATTCAGCTATGCGCCATCAATTGCTGAAGCATCTTCTCGCCTGGCTGTTCATCGGTTTCACGGCCACGGCCTTAGCATGGGCCGACGAAGCGCCCACCGGCGAACCCCGGGAACGGGTCGTGTTCAAACGGGCGGCCGTGGCATCCTTCCTCGAAGGCCGCCGCAGGCCAGCCGTCGATGAAGCCATGGACGAGACCCTGAGCTGCCCCATCGGAGAGATCTGTCTGGCCGACCCCTCCATCTCTTCCCACGCCGGCATCACCCTCACCCGCCTGGTGGACCAGGAGCTGCGGGGCCGCTTCGGCAAACAGATCGTCCCAAGGGAACAGGTGAAGAACACCGAGATGGAAATCAAGCTCAATCTCGAAAAGGACACCCCGCGAACGCTGGCCGAAACCATGGGCAACATACTTGAAGTGGACGTGATCGTCATCGGCACGGTTTGGCGCTATCGGGACCGCGGTGAGATGCTGGGGGTGCCGGACAGCAAGGCCTCGGTGGCCTTTGCCGTCTATCTGATCGATGTGGAGAACGGCCGCAAGCTCTGGCGGGGGTTGTACGATGCGACCCAGCAGGCCGTTACGCAAGATTTGCTGCAGGCCGGCAAACAGATCAGAATGGGGCTCAAGTGGCTGTCGGCCGATGAACTGGCCGCCCACGGGGTTAAAGAGATCTTCAAGGAGTTCCCGTCCAACTTGCTGCCCGGCGACTTTTCAGGTGTCCGGCAGCAGCAATAATAGGAGCAAGTGATGAGATCAATCATCTACGCGCTGTTGCTGGCCGTTTTAGTTTCCACTCCTGCATGGGCCGGAAAGGCCGACGTGCTGGGTGTAGAAGTGCAACAGAGCGGTAACGACGCCTTCTCGTTCAGCGTCACCGTCCGCCATGCCGACGAGGGATGGGACCACTATGCCGACCGATGGGAGGTCATCGCTCCGGATGGAAAAGTATTGGGGACCCGCGTACTGGCGCATCCCCACGTAGACGAACAGCCCTTCACCCGATCCCTCAGAGGGGTTGCCATTCCAGCGGAAATCCGGGAGGTCACCGTCCGGGCCGGGGATTCGAAACATGGCTGGGGCGGGAAAACCATGACCGTCAGCCTGCCGGGGCGCTGAGCCACATCTTCCATTTTCCAAAGGGGGGCCAGGGGGAATTTTCATCGATTTACGGACAGACCACGAACAGATAGTCCCCCATATCCCCCTCTGGGAAAGGGGGACTTTTCGCTTCGTGTCACTTCTCTGCTGTAAAATAGCCTAATCGATCTTGGCCCGATAGAGCCGCAAGCTGTTGGAGACCACCGAAATACTGCTCATGGCCATGGCCAGTGCGGCCAGGATGGGGTGCAGTTGACGCAGGAAAATCGGCAGCTCCGACACCGGTGCGAGGACTCCGGCCGCCACCGGGATCAGAATCACATTGTAGACGAAGGCCAGGAAGAGATTCTGACGCACCGTGGCCATGGTCTTACGGCTGATGGCAATGGCCCGCGGAATGCCGCTCAGGCGGCCGCTGGAGAGAATCACGTCGGCCGTCTCGATGGCCACATCGGTGCCGGTGCCGATGGCCATACCCACCTCGGCCTGGGCCAGGGCAGGTGCATCGTTGATGCCGTCGCCCACCATGCCGACCCGCAACCCCTGGGACTGGATCTCCTTCACCTTGGCCGATTTCTCTTCCGGGCGCACTTCGGCAAAAAACTCGTCGATGCCGACCTGATCAGCGATGGCCCGGGCGGTCTGGGCATTGTCGCCGGTGAGCATGACCACCTTCAGCTTCTGGCGATGCAGGGCCGCGATCGCCTCTTTTGAGTCGGGCTTGAGGGTATCGGCCACGGCGATCAGTCCGGCCACTTTCTCATCGACAGACAGCACCATCACCGTATGCCCCTGGGCCTGTCGCTTCGCAACGGCATCTGCGGCCTCACCGTATCCGTCCACCGCGTCGTCGAACCATTTGGGCTTGCCCACCTTTACATTGTGTCCACCCACAACGGCCGTCACGCCGAACCCGCCTTGGGCGTTGAACTCTTTCGGGTCTTGCAGATCGAGGGCCTTGGTCCTGGCCGCCTGGACGATGGCCTTGCCGAGGGGGTGCTCGGACCCCATCTCGGCCGAAGCGGCCCACCTGAGTACCTCATCGGCATTTTCAACCGCGCCGTTCAGGGTAACCACATCCACCACCGCCGGCTTGCCTTCGGTAATGGTGCCGGTCTTGTCCAGCACCACCGCATCCAGACGGGTGGCGGTCTCCAGCGCCTCGGCTTTTTTGAACAGCACGCCGTGTTCGGCCCCTTTGCCGGTGCCGGCCATGATGGCCGTGGGGGTGGCCAAGCCCAGGGCACACGGACAGGCGATCACCAGTACGGCTACAAGCCGGATCATGGAGGGCACGAAATCACCGGTCACTCCTAACCAGATGACGAACGTCACCAGCGCGATCAATATGACCCCCGGCACGAACACGGACGCCACACGATCGGCCAATGCCTGAATGGGGGCCTTGCTGCCCTGGGCCTCCTGGACCAGGCGAATGATCTGGGCCAGCGCCGTCTCCCGGCCCACCCGGGTAGCCTTGAACTTGAGCCGCCCCTGGCCGTTGATGGTACCGGCCGCCACAATGTCGCCTCGGGTTTTATCCACTGGGATCGGCTCGCCGCTGAGCATGGACTCGTCAACGGCCGAACTCCCCTCCAGCACCTCGCCATCCACCGGAATGCGTTCACCGGGACGCACCACCACGATGGCATCCCGCTGCACACGGGTGAGCGGCACTTCACGCTCCTCGCCATCTTCGATGATGAAGGCGGTCTTGGGCTGCAGGCCGATCAGCTTGCGGATGGCGCTGCCGGTCTTGCCCTTGGTGCGCGCTTCGAGCAATTTGCCCAACTTGATCAGGGTGATGATGACGGCCGATGTCTCGAAGTAGACATGGTCGCCCAGGGCCGGCAGCAGCAACACACCCAACGAGTAGAAATAGGCCACAGACGATCCCAGGGCGATCAGAACGTCCATGTTGGCGCTGCGGTTGCGCAGGCTATTGATGCCGCCCACGTAGTAGTCCCAGCCGGTGTAGAACTGTACCGGCGTTGCCAGGGCCCAGAAGAGCCAGTTGACCCAGGTTGCGTGGCTCCAGGCCCCCAGAAAACCAAAATCGCGCGACATGCTCCAAACGAAGAGCGGCAGTGCAAACGCCACACCCACCGCAAACTTACGCGTCTGGTCGCGGATCTCCGCGCTGCGCGCCGCCTGTTCGGCGTCTTCGCCACTTTGGCCCTCCTCCGTCGCGATGGCGCCGAAACCAGCCTTCTCGATAGCTGCCACCATCTCTTCGAGGGTTACGGCATCCGGCAGGTAGTCGATGGCGGCGCGCTCCGAGGCGAAGTTGACGGAAGCGGCCACCACCCCCGCGACCTTTTTATTCAACGTGCGCTCGACATTTGCGGCGCAATTGGCGCAACTCATGCCGGTGATCGGCATCTCCACATGGGCGGCCGCCACGTCGAAACCGCTCTTCTTCACCTGGGCAATGATCTCCCCAATGTTGAGTCGGGCGGGATCGAAAGAGACATCGGCCTTCTCGCTGGCAAAATTGACACTGGCCGCCTGGATACCATCCAGCTTGTTCAAACCGCGTTCGATATTGGCTGCACAGTTGGCGCAGCTCATGCCAGTTACGGGAAGAGATATAGACTGCTCAGCCATGAAACACGCTCCTATCGAATTTCAATCCAGCCCAACAACATAATCATAATGTGCTCACAACTCAACGACGTTGCTGACCGATTCGGCTCGTCAGCCAAGGGCAGTTTCAATCCGGTCAGAAAGCCGAATTCAACAAGTTTGAAGGCACCGCGCGATAAGCGAATTCGCCACATCACCACGCGGCAGTCTGCACAGCAATCCGCCCGTCCAGACAATTCACCGGGACCGGAACGGCAGTCTGTATACACTACTTAGCCACAGCGCTTGTTGGGTGGAAGATGTCCGGGGTGGCTGCCGACTGTCACAATATCGGTAATCGTCGGCAGCAGCCGACGGCGGGCATAACGACTGCGATCCAGCCGAACAATAGCAGCAGCCGCAGCTATCAACCCCAAGAGTGATCCAGTCGCTGCACCCATGGATGATGACCAGCCGATGCAGCCACTGAACCAGTCGCCGCCAATTGCACCGGCCAGCAAAGCTGCCACCGGCAAAAGATAAAGAATGGCCGCCCCCTTGAAGACCTCTTTGGAAGCAATGTGCACTTTTACCAGATCGCCTGCCTGGGCACCCAACGGATTGGCCGCCCGGGACTCCATTCTGGCGCCCGTCAGGCAGCTCCGGCAGCCACCGGCTTTCGGCTGGCACCCGCCGCATCCCCCTTTACGGTCGGTCAGGATGCGCGCCGAGCCATCTTCACCATTCTCAACCACAATTGCCATTTGTTCGGCCATACCCACACCTCATTAATGGCAACAGGAAGGCGGTTTGCCGCCCGTGGCTTTGTTGAGACGTTCCAGGTATCGGCGCCAGAATCCTTTACGCTTATTGATCACATAGTCCTGGGGAGCCGACTCAAATTGATTGCGGCACCCCTCAGCGCAAAAATAGAGTTCGATGCCATTATAGCAGGTCTTGGCTGCGGCGGTGGCGGGGTCGACTGCCATGCCGCAGACGGGGTCTATATGGTGGGTTGCTTTTCTCATGTTGAACCTCCTTCGGCGAGCTTAAAAACAGCGGTTCCAGATCCTTCTACAGAGTCTCCTCCAGAGCCTCCTGATAGATCTGTTTAACTGGAAAGCTCGCTCCGCTTGGCTTCATATTCGGCCTGGTCTATATCACCCCTGGCATAGCGACGCTTAAGTATTTCAATCGCGTCAGGCTCACCATGAGAAAAAGCGGATGAGCTGCTGCGGTTGGTGAAAACACCTGAAACCAGCAATATCAACGCTACAATCACAATAACCCAGAATAACATCATGACAACCCCCACTTGGCCGCCCATCATCCCGTGCGGTACAAACCACCGGCCGCTGGCGAACCGATACAGGCCGTGCTGGCTGGATAGAAACCATATGGCCAGGGCGATCAGGGCTACCGACAACCCGAGACTGAAAAAAATGGCCGATATCCGTTTCATGTCCGTGCCCTCCTGAGCAGGATTTGTGGCATCCGCCACAGGGCCTGCTGCACTTCACAAGGTCAGGGGCTGTTGTTGGTCAAAAGAAGCCGGACGGGGTGGCAACCCCCGTCCCGGCTCAGTTCGACCCCTAACGACCATTAGTGAATCGATGGGATTCCGTTTTTCAATCCTACCGCCAGCAGTAACCGCCGCCACCATATCCACGGCCATAGTCTCTTCGCGCCTTTTCAGGCAGCATCTTGCGCACTTCCAGTTGGTGCTGAATGGCTTTCTGATCGAATTGACCCTCGAGCTTGGAAATCTCTTTCTGCAAATCAACAACCTTACCGCTATCAGGGGTCTCCTTGCGCATTTCACTTCCCAGGGCAAAACGCTTCTCTTGAATCCGATCTCTCAAATCTTCGGTTTCCGTGAAGAATTTTTCTCGTGCATCATCCAGTTTGGCTTGCTGCTCTTCGGTCAGATCGGCTCCGTAGCCGCGATCTTCGCCCCGGTGTCCCGGACCGTTACCCATCATGCCCGGCCCCATACCATATCCCGGGCCGTACCCCATCATGTGGCCTCCGTAACCGCCTCGGCCGTATCCGCCATGGGCAAAAACGACGGCAGCGCCTGCCAACAGTAAAACAGCACTAATGATTAAGGTTTTTGGGGTAAGTTTGGATTTCATGGTGATTCTCCTTTCTAATGGTTGAGCATTTTATACTCACAAGGTTCGTTTGATATGGTTAATAGGCAAGCAGAGTGCCAGGTTGAGAACAGCAAGAAGTCCCAAGCACGCAACCAACAGTAATCATTTATATTTTTTATTTATGAGGGGCTATCGAGAAGGCTAAACGTTGCGATGGGAAAGAGTGGGGGGCGCTAAACGGGTATTTTTGTAACAGGTCGGCGAATGAGATCGGGCTGGAAGTGGGTAAAAAAGCCACACACGCAGCTATTCGCTTTTGACCCGACTCGATTTCAGCATCTTATATCTACATCCACCTTATATTTAAAGTTGCACGCCCGGAGATAGCGGTTGACGATCTCGAACGGCTTCTGCGGTTCAGACCAGAAATAGGTCTGCACATGAATCAGCGGTTCGAAAGGCTGGCACTTGAGAAGTTCCGATATATCCCTCTCCGCCGGCATGGCCTGGAGATACATCTCCCCTTTGCTGACTCTCAAGCCGGCTCTGCTCTTCAGGATCATTTGAATCGATCGCTTCTCGGCCAGCTCCTTTTTGGTAAGATGCCTGGTGATATCGACCGGCATATAATTTTCATAGAAATAGACCACCTTGTCCAGGGTAACCAGGCGCCTGATCCGGCCGATATCGTCCTCTTTGGACATCTGAAAAAAGGTACATATATCTTTAGGAATCCGGCTTTCACTGATCTTGATCTTTTTAATTTCCAATGGCCTGGTTTGGCTCTTCGACAGCGTCCGCACCATTTCGTTCAAGCTGGTATGGATGTTCTGGCGCGACTCCGGAATAACATCGGCGACAAATGTCCCCTTGCCCCTGGTGCGGGTAATCAGCCCGCCATCCTCCAACAGGGCGAGAGCACCGCGGATGGTTATTTTGCTGACCTCGAAATAGCGGACCAACTCCTCTTCCGTAGGGAGCCGCTCTCCCGGTTCGTATTGTCCGGAAACAATCCGGTTCTGAAGAATTGTTGCAATCCGGCTGTAAAGCGGAATGATCTCTTTTTTCGATGGTGTTGCCATAATCCGTCCCTTTGATCTCTTCTCATCTTGCGCTTGACTTATTCCTTTAATTATAAAATTATATCTTTCAAACTATTAGAGGCAGCCATACCGCATCAACCCACACTTCCCCAGGAGGCCAAGATCCTCTTATCCAGGGGCAGTTGCATATGACATCGAATATCTCTTCAAGTCAATGGTATTAAAGTTAGGATTAATGACGCATAGGAGACGCCAATGGTTGAAAAGCAGAATCTTCTCGTCGACCACCAGGGCGCAGTGTGTACCGTTACGATCAACAACCGTGAAAAGCGCAACGCCCTTTCACCCGCCTGCCTCTATGATATGGCGAAGCTGTTTCAGCGTCT
Organism: uncultured Desulfatitalea sp.; assembly: GCA_963668675.2. GTDB lineage: Bacteria > Desulfobacterota > Desulfobacteria > Desulfobacterales > Desulfosarcinaceae > Desulfatitalea. Next base: position 1,593,369 of record CAXXMB010000002.1, read on the forward strand.
TGCCGAAGACGACACCGTTCGGGTGGTCGTGTTGCGCGGAGCGGGCCGTGAGGCCTTTTCGGCCGGGGCGGATATCGCGGCCATGCCCACCAGGAGTTCCGGCGGCTCCGGAACCCGGCTGGGCGACATCGCAGCCGCATCAGCCGCCATCCGCGACTTTCCCTATCCGGTGATTGCCATGCTCTATGGCTACACCTTGGGTGCCGGATGCGTCCTGGCCATGGCTTGCGATATCCGGATCGCTTCAGACAAGGTAAAGATGGGAATCCCCACATCCCGCATGGGACTCATACCGACCGTTGACGGATTCAAACGCTTCTTGATCGTTCTGGGGTACAGTACGGCCCTGGAGATCTTCCTCACCGGGCGCCAATACGACAGCAGCACATGCCTGACCATGGGTATGGTCAATCACCTGGTGGAAGATGACGCGTTGGAGACATACACCTACGGATTGGCCGAAGAGATTATCCGTTGCGCCCCATTGTCTCTGAAAGGCGCCAAACAGATCCTCACGCGCATTGCGGAAGATCCCAACCCCTCTTCCGAAACACGTTCGGAATTCAATGCGCTGTGCGACCAGGCCAGGAAGAGCGACGACCACGAAGAGGCCAAGCAAGCCTTTAAGGAGAAACGCAAACCGACGTTCAAGGGGATGTAGAGATGGCAGGACCACTGGAAGGTATCAAGGTATTGAGCTTCTGCAGCGCTCTGTCCGGACCGTTCGCCACCATGATTCTTGGCGACATGGGGGCTGAGGTCATTAAAATCGAGTCCCCCGGCACAGGGGATCGCACCCGCAACTCATCCCACAAAATCAACGGTGTGGGCAGCTACTTCTTGAGTGTCAATCGCGGGAAGAGAAGCGTCACCTTGAATTTGAAGGACCCGCGCGCCAAAAAGATAGTCTTCGAATTATCGAAACAGGTGGATGTGGTGACGGAGAACTTCCGGCCCGGCGTTATGAAGCGGCTGGGATTGGACTATGAGGCCATGCAAGAGATCAACCCCCGTTTGATTTATGCTTCCATTTCAGGCTTCGGGCAGACCGGTCCCTATGCGCACAAGCCGGCCTACGACATGATCGCCCAGGGCATGGGCGGTGTGCTGAGCATCACCGGATCGGAGGAGCCCGGCGCCGCCCCCGTCCGTGTGGGCTACTCCATCGGCGATCTGGCCGCCGGTCTGTACGCCGTCATCGGCATCCAGGCCGCGCTCTTGGAACGACAGAAGAGCGGCCTGGGGCAGTGGGTGGACATCGCCATGCTCGACAGCCAGGTGGCGCTGTGCGAAAATGCCATTGTCCGTCACCTGGCCACCGGAGAAATCCCTAAACCCCTGGGATCCCGCCATCCGCTGGCCACCCCCTTTCAAGCTTATACGACCCTGGACAAACCGATCATCGTCATCGCCATTTCGGATGAACTTTGGACCAATTTCTGCCGCGCCGCCCAAAAAGAGGAGTGGCTCACCGATGACCGTTACAAAACCAAGGATCTGAGACTCGAGAACTACCATCAATTCGACCAGGAGATGAGCGCCTTGATGCGCACCCGCACTTACAGGGAATGGGAAAAGCAGTTCGAAGCACACGACGTCATGTATGCGCCGGTCAACTCCATCGAGGATGTCATCAAAGACCCGCAGGTCAATGCCCGCGAGATGATCGTTGAAGTGTCCCATCCGAAAGCCGGCAAACATCGACTCGTCAACACCCCATTGAAATTTTCCAGAACACCGGCCGTTGTCTGCAGAGCAGCGCCGGAACTCGGAGCCGACACCAACGACATCCTGTCGAACCATCTGCAGTTGACCCAACAGGAGATTGAACAGCTGAAGAATGAGAAGGTCATTTAAGGAACGGTCCCATCTACTAAATAAGAAACATCAAAGCAGACGGTTATATAAGCTTCAAATGCATGGATAGCGCCAAAGCTTCACTGCTTGCCCGGCCTTCGCCGGAATGACCCGAGTTGAAACATATCGTCGCCGGGCAATAGAACGGTGAATCAGGGCTTTGCAGCCCCTGCACCGCGAGCCAAGCCCTTGATGCCCATGGTGTTGATCAACTGGTTGATGTCGGTGGTCTTCAAGTTCATTCCGCCTTCGGATACCGGCAGCAGCATGATGCTTTTGCCTTGCAGCGCCTCGGCGATCTGCAGTTTGACCAGTGCCTCCCCGCCCGATCCGGCCAGGGCTTGGTTCATCTCCTCGATGCCTTTGGCTTCGGCAATCCCTTCGGCCTTGATCGCCTCGGCCAGCAATTTCTGCTTCTCGTAGTAGACATCGGCTTCGATCTTGGCCTTGCGATAGACACCGTCGGCATCAGCAACCATCTTGTTCACCTCGCCCTTGGCCTCCTCGAGCTTGCGCTTGTACTCCTCCAGGGCCGCATGCTGGGCCGAGCGGTTCTTCTGCACCTGCTGGTCGGCCACCTTCTTGTCCTCGATCGCTTTCTGATACTCGGTATTGAAACGGTAGTCCTTGGTCAACACCTTCTCCACGATGATACCCATCGGGCCAAGCATCTCCTGCAAAATCTCCTTGGCCTTCTGGGACTGCATTTCCCGCTTATCGGCCACATAGAATTCTTCTGTGGTCAGTGCACCAAAAATGTCGCGGGGTTTGCTTCGCGCAATGGTGCGGACGATCTTATCGCGCAGCATCCGATTGTCTTCGGCCACATTCTGCAAAATGGACGGGGCCTTTTCCATATCGATGCGATAGGCGATGATCACATCCAGGCTGATATCGTTGCCGTCGATGGTTTTGAAAAGCAGATCGTCCCGGCTGCGCCGGTCGCCGCGACCGCGTTCATACACCATCTCCAGGTTTTGCAATTTGGTGTCGAAGGTATGCCAGTCGTTGATGAAGGGCATGAAGATATAGGTCGACCCCGGCGGATAGGCTTTGTCTTCTACTCCCTTCTCGCCCCATAAGGTAAATTTCTTGGTGCGTACGCCCACCTCGGTCTCGCCGGTGGAGTAGAGAAAGCAGCCGGAGAGGCCCGATATCCAGGCAATGGCCAGCAGAAGAAAGATCATTCGTTTCATCGGGCACCTCCTTTGCGCACGTCGAAGAGCTTCAGGGCGTTGTCCAGATCCAGCGGGTTAACGCCGGCCTGTCCGTCGCTGGGCAGGACGATGAGGTCCAAGCCCTTATAGACGTCCGCCATTTTCAGCCCGACCATACGCTCGGATCCGATCCCTTTGAGCGCATCGTTTTTAAGCCGCACCTTTTCCGCCTCGGCCAACTTGACCAACAGATTGGCCTCGGCCTTCTTCGTCCGCACATAGAGATCCTTTTCGGCGATCTTTCGGGTGACATAGGCCCGACCCTGCTCTATCTCCACCTCCACAAAGACGCGCCCCTCCTGGACGATCTTCTTCAGTTCAGCCTCCTCCTTGGCAGCCCTGGCAGCGGCCTGATTGGTGAACACCAATTGATCCTTCAACTTCTTCTCCTCGATATTCTTTTGGATCTCCTGGCTGTACTTGAAGTAGCGCACCAGCACATGCTCGACGCGGATGCCCTTGGAGTTGAGCTCTTCGTTCAATCGATCGCGGGCCTCCTGGCCTTTTTTCACCCGCAAGGGGCTGTTGTAAAAGTCTTCGGTGGTCAACTTGCCCAGCGTCTCCTTGAGCGCCGGCTCGGCCTTGGGAATAATGCCGTTGTCTTCGAAGAGCGTCCCGGGACCGATCTTGGTGAACACCAGGTAGGGATCTTCGATACGATAGAGAATGGATGCATCGACATCGACAAAAAAGCCATCCGAGGTCTGGATATGGGCCGCCCGATCCTTGCGCGCCCTGCCGGCAGAGGTGTCCGGATAGGAGGTCAACTCAAGCACCTGCACATCCCTGGGCAGGCAGTGCATCTGCTGGATAAAGGGCATCACGAAATGCAAGCCGGCAGTGTAAACCTCTTTCTGCACGCCACGGTTCATACCCATGCGCACCACTTTGATGCCGTACTCGTTCGGGTGCACGTAGACAAAGACCAGATGGTACGCAAGCACCACCACCACGAGAACAAGGATCAGGACCTGAATCCCGCGCGACAGTTTGAAATTTATCTTCGGAATTTTGAACGGCGACTTGACCTTCCTCAACGCCGCACTGAAATCCACCGGTTGTTCGGCCATGATTCACCTCTCTGGGGAGTTTAAAGTGCGTGAATTTTACTCCGTTCATAGTGGTATCAGCTCAAAACCGGAAACCGGGCGGGCCGGCCCCATGACGGCACATCTTATTAAGAAATATTTATCAAAAAGACAGTAGGTTAGCTAACACAAAACAAAGCGGTCTGTCAACCGGCCGGCAAACCGCTTCAAATCATTTTGATTGGACTTCGGGGATATCAAAGCAGCACAAACGGAGGCGAGTCCAGCAAGTGGTCTGCACCTGACGCGACCGCGCCATGGACTTCGCTTCGGCAGATGGTTATGGTGAATTACCGAGCGCAATAAAAAGCGGAGGAGGTGCGACATGAACACTCACTATATGCATGTTAACAAGGCTGGGATCATGTTTGCCTTGTTGACGATATTGGGCTGCATTGTCTGCTCGACACCGGTCAGGGCAGACATCTACGCCTGGACCGACAGCGGCGGGGTGATCCATTTCAGCAACCACAATCCACCGCCGGAGGCTGAGTTTTTTATGGTCGAGCAGCCCACGGGCGAAAACCCCGTTCACGAAGCGAAACCGACAGCAGCGTTGCCAAAGCGTGATCCCCTGCAGGATCAACTGACCGAAGCCCATCACAAACTGGAAAAAGCCCTGGACAAAGTGGACGATCTCACCGAAAAGGTCGAACAGACCCGCCGCGAAGCCCGCAATGCCGCGGATGCCGCCCAGCGCGCCCAAGCCATGGCCGAAATCGCCAGTGAGAACCGTACCGAACGCACCGCGGTCTATACTGTTCCCTACAGGCACAGGCCGCACAGACCACGTCCCGAACCCTATTACTGGAAACACGACACCAGTAAGTATCCATACTATCAGGGCAATCGATACAAAACGCCCCGTCGACCGGACAGCAAACCTGAACAGTACCAACTTCGCAACTCTGGCATCTCTATCAAATCCAGCCGCAACGGGACCCATATTCATGGGAAAATCGGGTTGAGCAGCGGACGATAAACGACTCTCCCCTTTGCCAGGGGGGCCTTTCCGCTGCGTTCGGATTGAAATCGTCTTAAGCCACTTTCTATCAATTATTTCTTGACACCGGGACCAGGTAATATAACAACGTACGTTGTATGAAAATATAAAATATGATACCCGATCATCCAGACAGGTATACGGCCTTCGATCAACAAAAATCGGTACAAGGGGAAGTTTATGAAAATTAAGGATAAAGTGGTTGTCGTCACTGGCGGCGCCTCGGGCATCGGTCGCGGGTTATGTCACCGGTTTGCCACCGAGGGGCCGAAGGGCATCGTGGTGTCCGATTATGATGAGAAAGGGGCTGCAGTGGTTGCCGAGCAGATTGGCGGCCTATCGGTCCCGGCCGATGTCGGTAAAGAGGCTGACATCAAAAATCTCGTTGATATCGCCACCCGCCATTTTGGACCAATTGATCTGTTTGTCTCAAACGCGGGCATCTCTGCACCGGGAGACGCCTTCACCCCGGATTCGGATTGGCAGCGTTGCTGGGATGTCCATGTGATGGCCCATGTATATGCCGCCCGTGCCGTTCTGCCGTCCATGATCGAGCGCGGCGGCGGTTACCTGCTGCAAACAGGGTCCGCCGGAGGCTTGCTCACCACCCTTGGCGCAGCGCCTTATGCGATCAGCAAGCACGCTGCTGTCGCCTTCGCGGAATGGCTTTCGATCACCCATGCCCGCGACGGCATCAAAGTCAGTTGCCTCTGTCCCCTGGGCGTAAAAACTGGAATGCTTTCCGAAGAAACCGAAGGCATCGGCCAATTGATCATGCAGACCGCTCTTTCTCCGGAGGAAGTTGCCGAACACGTCATTACGGGTCTGGAAAAGGAGGCGTTTCTTATTCTTCCCCATCCTGAGGTTCTGGCGTATTTTCAAAGCAAAGCCAACAACTATGAACGCTGGCTGCACCACATGCGCAAGGAACAGGAACAGTATGTCACACCATAATCAAGCCTGAAAGAGAGGACCACGAGATGAAAGCAGCCGTGATGAATGGGGCAATGGACATCAGAACGGAGGTCGTGCCCGATCCCGTTCTCGAACCGCATGGGGTGATTATCAAGGTCAACGCATGCGGTATATGCGGCTCCGACCTGCACGTGTACAAACGTGACGAACAAGGGACCATCTTCGGGCATGAATTCAGCGGCGATGTGGTGGAGGTCGGTTCCCAGGTCTCCGGTATCACACCAGGCATGCGCGTGACCGCCGTTGGTTTCAAACCGTGCGGAAAATGCTTCTGGTGTGCGCAGGGCAAGGGGCATCGCTGCTCGGACATGGCGCTGCTCGGCTATCAGTTCCCAGGCGCAATGGCGGAGTATGTCCACGTCCCCTTTGCTGCATTGGGGCGGACCGTTTTCCCCATACCTGATCGGCTGAGCTACGAAGACGCGGCATCGGTGGAGCCGCTCTCCATCTCCTATTTTTCGGTCAACAGAGCCCAACCCAAGGAAGACGAAACCATCGCCGTACTGGGGCTCGGCGTGATCGGCCTCTATGCCATACAGGTGCTGAAATCCATGGGCGTCTCCAAGATCGTGGCCAGCGGCCGCAGGGGTTCCCGCTTGGAAGCGGCAAAGGTGTGTGGTGCCGATATCGTCATTGATGCCGCGGAAGAGGATGCCGTCGCAGCAGCCATGTCAATGACCGGCAAGATGGGCGTCAATACGGTTATTGAATGCGCCGGGGTACAGGCAACATTCGACCAGTCTGTCGCCATGGCGCGCGGGGGAGGGAAAATCATGCTGGTGGGTATATATGAGCAGCCCCTTACCTGGGATCCGCTGCAGGTGATCTCCAAAAATCTCTCGCTGGTCGGTTGCTTGGGGGGCAATTTCCCCGCTTCAATCAATCTTCTCAAAGAGGGAAAAGTCAGCGCCAAACCCATGATCACGCATCGGTTTTCCCTTGATCAGGCAGCCGAGGCATTCCGGACGCAGCTCACGGATCCGGACGCCATCAAAGTAATGTTCAAACTCGAATAGGGATCATACGCGGCGGCAAGCCATTTCAACACGTTTTGGGGATGGCTTGCAGGAGGCGGCAGGTACATCCGTCAATGCGCGTACAGGGGCAGCGGGCTGGCTACACAGCTATGACAGCTTTCATGATATGCGCCTCGACCAAGTCGATCAGCTCTTCTTTACTATGGCGTCTCAAATTCCAGCTTCGCAGCGGATAAAGGGAGAGTTCGAAAATAATCATATTGGCCGTAAAAGAGGCGTCTTTAAATTCAAAGACCCTCTTTTCCAGGCCTGTCTTTAGAATTTCTTCTATATGAGTGACAAAATGGCTCTCTTTGATCAGAATCTGCTTGCGCAACTTGTCCGGCAGCAGCTTCGATTCCCTATAGAGAAGTAAAATCTCCTCCTTATGTTTATATGCAACGTTCAGTATCTCTCGAAGAACAAGCCTTAGTCGCTCGACGGGATCCTCGATACCGATGATCTCCTGCCTATGGAATATTTCGCTTTCCGGCCTGTGGATCATCTCGAAAACACGAAAGAGAATATCCTCTTTGCTCTCGATAAAGTAGTATAAATTACTGATATCGATCCCGGTTGCCCTGGATATCTGCCGCATGGACGTCTGCGCATACCCCTTTTTCATGAAGAGCTTTGCGGCTTTTTTAACGATCTGCAACTGTCTCTTTTGAAATAGGCTTTTTTTCCCGGCGGCTGAGGATCCGCTATCGGTTTGCTTTTTTCTCATAACAACGCTGATCCTTTTTTGGAACTAGCTGACTTTTAAACTAAATTAGACCGCACTGTCAATTGGATATATTGGAAATTTTGGAGAAATCTGAATTTGATATATAACAACGTACGTTGTGAGAAGAGATGATATTATGGTTCAGCAACTCAACATCCCGGTTTCGCAAAATCCACATATGAAAGAGGGGCCGGATTGCGTGTCGGCCGACCTATAGAATCAACTGCCAATCACCGACATCGATCCATTGATTGAACTTGAAGCCCACCTCCTTGAAATGGGCGGCCTTTGTAAAGCCGAACTTTTCATGGAGAGCGATGCTTGCCTGGTTGGGCAACGCAATGACGCCGATGGCCACGTGGACCCCTCGATGGCGGAGGTCGTCAAGCAGCCGGCTGAAGAGCCCTGAACCAATGCCTTGTCCTTCGAGCCCCGGTTTAACGTAAACGGTGACCTCTACACAAAACCGATAGGCGGAACGCTCTTTCCATTTGCTGGCATAGGCATAGCCTATGATTTCACCGGATTGCTCTGCAACGAACCAAGGCAGCGCATCGGAGCGGACTTTCTCGATGCGGCGACGCATCTCGGAAGAAGAGACGCACTCCTCCTCGAACGTGATGATCGTCTCTGTGACAAAATAAGTGTATATTCCCGCCATGGCTTCCGCATCGGATGCGGCAGCGTTTCGAATGGTCATCGTTTCTCTCCCAATACAATTTTTTCATTGAATGAGCGCTCGCCTGCGCATGCTATCAAGGTCGTGATCCTCATACTGCTCCTTTTTAATCAGCACCTCTACAAAACATCCAGGTATTGCAAGACAAGTAAAACGGTGATCGCTGCCAGTACTCTTCTAAGCCATCTGCGATAGACCTCTGCTTTGATGCGATTCCGGTAGTGCATTCCAACCCCCAATGCAATCAACGCCATACCGATGATCGGAATGGCAACGAGCAGATGGGCGCCGGACAGATACCCATGGGACGCCAAAATTGCGCCCTGGCTGAGCTTGCCGAAGAAGAAGCAGAAGTTGAACAGCTGGACGGTGACCAGCGGCGTCAACTTCATCTCGAGCGCAAAGATAATCAGCGCCGGCAGCATGACATTGACGGTGCCGGCCAGCACGCCGCCGATAAGGCCGAACAGGGCACTGGCCAGAATCACGTGGCGCTGCACCCATTGCAGGCGCACACCGAATCGATGGACATTCAGATAGATCGCGATCATGGCCGCCATGAGCAGCTTATAGGGCGCCGGGTCGGTAAACACCAACAGCTGGGTGCCCAACAGGCTGCCAAAAGCCCCGAACAGGGCCAACGGCCAGAATCGTCCGATGCTTTCGCGCCAATGCCCGCCGTGGACCACATTGACCACATTGATGGCCATGGTGGGCAGTACCAGCATGACAATGGCGGCCTTGACATCGCTGATCAAAGTCAGCAGCGGCGTCGCCAGCATTGGAAACCCCATCCCCAGGAGGCCATGCACCAGGGCGGAAAAGCTGATAATAGCGTAGGTTGCGATCTGGCTCAGCACGTCGGCAGCATCCTCTCCAAAGCGTCACATCGACTCTAACCTAAGCCTCCAAAACGAAAACACAATATATGCCGCCCAAGGGTAAATCAGCGCATTGACCGTCGCAGCGACATTGCACTATTGGTTTGGCTTGATGAAAATCGAAATGTGCAATAGGCTTGATTCATGATTGTGCCGCAACTGACAACCCCATATGATTGAAAAGAGGCAGCCGTGGAAAATCTATCTCCCTATTTGACCCCCACCGAAGTGATTGACAGCGACCATCCGTCCGTCATCGAATATGCCCGCAGGTCATCCGGAAGCGGCATAGATGACCTCTCTAAGGCCTGCTCGCTGTTCGCCGCCGTGCGCGATGAGGTAATCTACGATCCGGTGACCCATTTTTACCGCCAATCCCACTACCAGGCCAGCAACGTACTGGATCGCAAAAGCGGCTACTGCGTCTCCAAGGCGTGCCTCTTGTGCGCCCTGGGCAGGGCCATGGGCATCCCCACCCGCCTCGGCTTTGCGGATATTCGCAATCACGGTGCAAGCCGTCAGATCATCGATATGATGGGCACCAACGTCTTCACCTTTCATGGATTCGTCGAATTTTTCCTGAACGACCGCTGGGTCAAGGCCACACCGGCCTTTGATCGCAGCGTATATGAAAAGCATCACATTCCCCTGGTGACATTTAACGGCCGCGAGGATGCCGTCTTCCCCTCTCATGACCTGAATGGCAATTTATACGTGGAGTATATCGCCTACCATGGCGTATTTGCCGATCTGCCTCTGGCAGATTTAATGCTGGCGTTCAGGAAAACGTATGGAAATACGCGCGTCGATCAATGGATCGAGATGCTTGAATCCGATCTGCCTGTGGAAACCCAGTGATATGAATACACCACACCTCAAGGTCATTTTGATCATCCTCTTCTTCTTAACCGTTATCGCTATCCCCTTTGTGTGGTTTGGAGCGATAGAATCGTCGGCGAGAAAAGCAAACTAGGTTAAGACCCTATGGCCAACGGAATAATCGTGCTTATAGATTGTATCGTCCGTACGAAGCTATAAAACCATAAAAACGGCCAACGACTATCCTTAAAACATAAGGGGGGGGAAATGAAAAAATCAGCCAGTCTTATCAGTTTGATCACAGCGGTTTATCTTCTGTTGGGATTCGGATCTCCGGTGTTCGCGGCCGGCACCGGGCTCGTCGACCTTCTGGTCAACAGCCTTAGCGTTACCTCTCAGCAGGCAGAAGGCGGCGCAGGAGCCATCTTCAACACTGCGAAGGGAAATATGTCCGCTGAAGACTTTTCAACGGTCACCACCAAAATGCCGGAGGTCGAATCGCTTATAGCCAAAGCACCTGAAACGGGAAAAAGCTCAGGTCTGTTGGGGAGCGCCTCGTCCATGCTGGGTGAAAAAGGTGGCTCACTCGGAAAAATGACCGGTTTGTACGACTCCTTTTCCAAACTCGGATTGAGCAAAGAGATGATCGGCCAATTTATGCCGATTATTTATAACTATGCCGAATCCAAGGGAGGACCCGCTATCTCCAACCTGCTTAAAGCAGCCCTACAGTAAATCGATGAGCCAGGGCTGGCGGTAAGCCATTCCTGGCTCAATCCTCCAACCTTACCGCTGGCCTCAATATTTCCCATCGTCATAGCCAAAAGCGCCGGAAACCTCTGATTGCCCCAACAGGACAATAACCGTTGTGTCTGTTTTATAAGCTTAACCTTCGGATTTCGTTAAACCTGCACAGGGAGGCGAGACCAGTGGGTGGTCTGCACCTAATCAGCATTGCGTGTTAGTGCCGGTTAGGTGCAGTGGAGAATCAACGGCCCGGACTGTTTGAGCGCAAGCGAGTTTCCGGGCCACCCGGAACTGCACCTTAACGGCACTTACATGCGTTTGCGTCAGGTGCAGACCACCCACTGGTCTCGCCGTATCCTTGCCGCCAAAAATTGATGAAAATCAATAACTTACTCCTCGGCAATAAGAGGTTGACAATTTTCTTGTAAGTAAGTATTACTCACCAATACCTTAAATTAAGGAAGCACCGAGCTCCTGTATGAAACACAAAGGCAAAACCAACCCTCCGGGACGCAAAAAAATCATCGAAGCCCTGACCCGGCTCATGTGGACCAACGATTTCCAATCGGTCACCACGGCCGAAATTGCCGAGTCGGCAGGTGTCACCGAAGGGCTCATCTATAAATATTTCAATAGCAAAAAAGACCTGCTCTACCAGGTCCTCAACGACCTTTTCGCCCAATTCAACGAAACGATTCTCCAGCGCATCGCCGGCAAGTCCTCCGCCATCGAAAAACTGGAGGTCATTATCTGCTCGAGCATCGAGTACTATACCGCCAATCGTGTGTTCGCCCGGATCCTGCTGCTCGAGGTGAGAAACTCCCAAGAGTATTTCAATTCCGAAGCTTACAAAAGGGTCAGGGCATACGCCCACAACATTCTGGAAATTATCAGCGAAGGCATTGGCAGCGGCGAAATCAAACCCGACGCCGATCCGCAAATCCTCAGAAAAATCATCTTGGGTGCCATCGAACACGCCTGTGTCGGGGAGATCATCTTCTCAAGGGACCTCGATGCGCCATCGGTCACCCAAAGCATATCAACCATCATATTCAATGGTGCCAAAGCATGAAAAACAGAAGCGACATCCAGACAATGATCAATGCCAGTCTAACCGACGGGGCCAACGTCATCTGTGAAGATGAGGCCAAAACCATCCTCGCGCAATTTGGCGTCCCGGTGGTGTCCGAAACCCGCGCTGCAACGCCTGAAGCCGCCGGCGCGGCGGCCGCCAAAATTGGATTCCCGGTCGTGCTCAAAGCGGTCGGCCAACAGATCCTTCACAAAACCGAATCCGGCCTGGTAAAGATCGGGCTGCAGAGCGAAGCAGAGGTTGCCGCTGCGGCGAAAGAGATGGCGGCCCGATGCCCGCACCCGATCGAGGCCTTCCTGGTGCAACCGCAAATTCAGGGGCAGCGTGAGTTTGTGGCCGGCGTATTCAACGACCCCCTCTTCGGGCCGGTGGTGATGTTCGGCCTCGGCGGCATTTTCACCGAGGCGCTGAACGATGCGATATTCAAAGTGGCCCCCCTCGAACCGGCCGACATCGAGGCGATGTTGACCGAGCTGCGCTCGAAGAAACTACTGGGGGCCTTCCGGGGCGAAGCGGCGGCCGACAAGGTTGTGCTGCGACGGACGCTCAAGGGACTTTCGGATCTGGCCGTGCAGTTTCCGCAGATCAAAGAGATCGATATCAATCCCCTGATCATAGCGCCCAACGGCAGCCCGGTGGCAGTGGATGCCCTGATCGTCACCGGCGAACACCACTCGGCGGCGCCCAGGCGAACGGAGGTCAACCGCAAGACACTCAGCTCCTGTTACTACCCCGAGTCGGTGGTCTTCATCGGCGCCTCGGGCTCCATTTCCAAATGGGGCCATATGATCCCCACCAACATCATCAACGGCAAATTCAAGGGCAGGGTTTATCTGGTCAATCCCAAAGGCGGGCAGATCGTCGGGCGGACCGCTTACCGCTCGGTCAGCGAGATCGACGATAAAATCGATCTGGCCGTGATCACCATTCCGGCCGCCAAGGTGCTGGCGCAGATCCCCCTCCTGCAGAAGAAAAAGGTCAAAGCCATGCTGCTGATCTCGTCCGGGTTCCGAGAAACCGGAGAGGAGGGGCGCCGGCTCGAAGACGAAGTGGTGGCAGCGGCAAGGGAGGCGGGCATCCTCATCTTCGGACCCAACACCATGGGCATCTGCAATCCGCACATCGATCTCTTCTGCTGCGGCGTGCACGTCTACCCGATGCCGGGATCGACCTCCCTGGTATGTCAGTCAGGCAACATGGGCACCCAGCTGCTCGCCTTTGCCGAACAACAGGACATTGGCATCCGTGCCTTTTCCGGCTCGGGCAACGAAGCGATGGTCACCCTGGAAGATTACATGGAGGCTTTCGAAGACGACGACCTGACCCGAACCGTGGTGCTCTACATCGAAAGCGTCAAAGATGGCGCCCGCTTCTTCCAGAGCGCCCGCCGGGTCTCGAAAAAAAAACCCGTCGTCGTGCTCAAGGGCGGCCGAACGTCCGAGGGCGGCCAGGCGGCATCGAGCCACACCGGCGCCCTGGCGTCCGATTTTCGCATTTTTGAAGCCGCCTGCCGCCAAGCCGGCATCATTCAGGTCAAACAGCCGATCGATCTTCTCGATCTATCAGCCGTCTTCTCGTCCCTCCCGCTGCCCAAAGGCAACCGGGTGGCCATCATGACCCTGGGCGGCGGATGGGGCGTTGTCACCACCGACCTTTGCGTCGAGCACGGCCTGACATTACCGCCGCTCTCCGAGGAGATCATCACCCGGCTCGATCAGATTCTGCCCGACTATTGGAGCCGAAGCAACCCGGCCGACATTGTGGGCGAACACGACCCGAATATCCCCATGACGGCTATGGAAGCGCTGATGAAGTGGGATGGGTGCGACGCGGTCATCCACCTGGGCATCAATGGCAGGCGGATTTTGGCACGCAAGATGCTTGACTCCATCGCCAACACCGATCCGGCCTATTCAGCAAAAGAGTTAGAAGATATTGGGGCCATGGCCGTCGAATTCGAAAATCTGTACATACGACATGTCGTCAAGCTGATCGAGCAGTACCAGAAACCGGTCCTGGGTGTCAGCCTCCTGACCGACGCGGATTCCAAGACCCTCTACCGGGTTGCGGGCGCGCAATACAAGGGCGTCTTCTTCCCCTCCCCCGAGAGGGCGGTCAAGGCATTATCGGGCATGTGTCGCTATCAGCAATGGCTTGAGGACAACAGATAAGAGATAAAACGCAGTAAAATCTTCTATCTTCGATGTGAATGGCTGGCCAAACGGTTAAGAAACGATCTGTTCGCAGCACCTTCCTGATGCCGTCTCTCCATGCCGAGGGCACACCGGCACCATCTGCATAGTGCGGCCAATGGGGTGCAGCTTCGCGCACCTCCGCTACAATTGTCTCCGCACGTCCCCGTTTCAGTGAATTACAAGGAGTCGTTGTGACATTTCAAACAGCCGGTGAAATCGGGATGGGTGGTCGGCGGCCCTGACGGGTCTCGCTCCGGATGGTGGCATTCAAGGCACTCTTGATCCGTCTTTGCATCCGCATGGATCTGCGGATATTGTTGGATGGAGGGGCCGTGCATGCCGAGGTAATAACGATAGGCACAACCTGAGGCAAATAACATCAGGGAAAGTCCGACGAGGGTAATCAAGGATGTAAGCTTCACGGGTGATTCTCCTTTCGTCCGTCTTTTAACGCCAGTCGATGGTCGGCTGCACGGATCACCTCCGGGTCGTGACTGGCAATCAACAGGGTACATTGCTGATGTCTGCCGAGCGACACCATCAACTGAATCAAATGTCGGCCGGTGGCCGAATCGAGACTGGCCGTGGGTTCGTCGGCCAGCAGAATTCTTGGTGCATGCGCGATGGCACGGGCAAATGCCACCCGCTGGGTTTCACCGCCAGACAGTTCGCGGGGCAGTGCCGAGCCCAGATCCGGCAATTCAATGGCGTTGAGCAGTTCGTTGATCCGATCTCTTCTTCGACTACCGTCAATACCGTTTAGTGCCAGAGGCAGGGCCAGGTTTTCGCTTACGGTGAGATAGGAGAGCAGGTTGCCCTGCTGAAAGAGAAAGCCGACCTGCTTCCTTTGAAAATGCGCCAGGTCGCTGCGGGGCAACCCATTGATGTCGACGCCGTCGGATAAAACCGACCCCCGGTCCGGCCTTTCCAGCCCGCCGATACAGTTCAGCAGCGTGGTTTTTCCAGATCCGGATTTGCCGGAAATAACAAAGTTCTCCCCTGCCTTAACTTCGAATGAGATATTCTCCAGGGCGGTCACTTTTCCCCGACCGGAAGTAAATGTTTTGCAAAGCGCTTTGACTTCAATCACGGCTATATGCTCCGTAAAATATCGGCCGCTTTTTCCCGGACCACTAAAACGGACGGCCAAACTGCTGCCAAAAAGCCGAACACAATGGAGAGCAGCAGGGGCAGCCACAGGGAAAAGGACGTCAGACGCGGGTAGATGATGCCCGATATGGCAAAGTACTGGTTATGAGAGGTGAACGCGGTCAGATCGATGCCGGTCTGCGCCACTGCCGCTACGGCCAGCGCACCAGCCAAGGTGCCGGCTGCCGAAGCGACCACCGTCACCAGGGTCACCTCGGTGAAGATGAGCAGCACCGATTCGGACGGCAACACCCCCATGGCCTTCATGATCCCATGCTCCCTGATATTCTTCAGGATAAAGACGATCAGCGCGCACGATATTCCCATGGTGACAACCCCGAAGACCAGCACCATCACAATGGTCATCGAGACAAAATTCAATTCCACCAATTGCTCCAGGTCGGGCATGAACGCCATCCAGGGCGTCAAGCGGGAAGCATACGGCAGGTGGTCGTATGAGGCCAGCACGCTCTTTAGGTCGGCGCCGTCTTCAATGAAGATGGCAGCTGAAGTGTCGGCTTCGGAGGCCGGCAGAATATGATACGGAACGAAACCGACACCGAAGTCGAGGATAGAGATCCCTGTGCGATATATACCGCAGACACTCAGCACTGAGGCGTTATGGCCGCGCAGAAACTCGGCACTCACCTTCATGCCTACAGCGAGGCCTAATAGCCTTGCCGCCGGTTCACTCAAATAGATTTCAGCCCTGCCTTCTTCGATATAGCGGCCGCTCACGCTCTTTTTCCACAGCGCCGTGGTTTCCTTCTCTCGGGCGGGGTGAACGCCGTAAAGCACTACCGTTTCTGAACGCTCCGCGTTCGTCAGCCGAACCGACAGCTTCTTACGAATCAACACCTGCCTGACACCGCTGGTTTGAAGACCGCCCGTTTCAACCTCTTGTGGAAGATCTTCCCCAGAGATGTGACCTGCGAACAAGCCGACTGAGTTGCGGATCATGGCGTCATTGGTGCCGACGGCCAGTGAGGAGAGAAACACCAGCGCCGCCACGGCGGTGAAGACCATCACCCCCAAAACGATGGTCGAGCGCCAGGAGCGCCACACATAGAGCAGGGCCATTTGAATAATAATGCCGAACTTCAAACTGAACCTCTGCGCTGTGGTACGACAAGGCGATCGGCACCGATGCGTTCAACAATGACGCCCACCGCCATATCGGCAAACACCCGGTGCTCTTCGAGCAGCAGTTGGCCCATACCGTCATTGAGGTAGCCAATGGCCACATCGTATGCTTCCCTGTGGGTGTCGCGAAGCGCCATTTCAAGGCCCTCCGTATATTGGGAAACAGCCAACTCCGCCAGCAGATGCCTCTTCTCTTCCTCTCCCGACCACTCGACCATGGACGCAACGTAGTTGTGGCGGCTGGTTTTTACATCGCGCACCAGGTCGACCATGTCGTCCAGAATCTGGCAGCCGATGCCGATGCGATAGAGCGCGCCGGTTACCATCTCAGCCCCGACAGGCGACGGCTGCTCGAGCACGCGGGGTACAGCCCACGGGCACTGAAACAGCAGGCCGGTCTTGTAATGGTGAACATTGGCGAGCACCGCTTCCGGTCTCAGTCGGCGGCCTTTGAAGCCGGCCTCCTCGCTGGCCTCCTGGGCGCCGCTGAGTGTCAAGGCGTGCAACGACTTTCGAACCGCTTCCCGGGCGTCGTCCAACGTGATGCCCGGCCGAACCGCTTGCGACAACATCAGCTCGAAAAGCACCCGTTCTGATACCATGATGTCGAGAACGGATCGAAAGCGTGTGGCGGTGTCCGGCAGATCGGTCTCCAGGGTCACCTTGTACTCGTCATCCAAAAGATTGTCGCATCCGGTAACCATGCCACGCAGGCATTGGTTGACGGCGGCATAAAGAATCCGTCGTTCGGGCCGAATCCCGCACCGGAAATAGGAGTAGAGAAAAAGCGCCGAAAAGAAATTGCGCTTTAGGGAAAAGATCTCGGCCGTCGGTTCTGAAAGATGAATGCCGCTGCCGTCCATGATATGGCCTGCGGCCTCCCAATAGCGTCGCAATCCTTCCGTCAACTCCTGTTCGAGGGCAGAGAATGGATCTTGATCCCGCCCGGCGTCGCCGGAAATGGCGGTCTTCGGTGCGGGTGTCGATTCGATGCCAGGTGCCTTCATTGTTTTTCACAGTAGAACACGGCGATGTAGCCGAAGTATTCGGCCACGATTTGAGGCTCGGGAAACCCGGCTTCCGTAATCAATCCCGGTAGAACCCCCCGTGTATTTTCGGCGATCTGCGGTTGGAGAAAAAACCAGCGGGATACGTGCGACACCAACGCGCCCATCCAGGTGGTGGGGACATGCATGTCAGCAATGATCAAGCGCCCCCCCGGCTTGAGCACCCGGTAGGCCTCGGTCAAAGCGCGGGCCTTGAGATCGATTGGAACATGGTGGAAAAAAAGACTGGAGACGACCGCATCGAAGGAGTGGTCTCCAAACCCCAATGCCTCCGCGGCCATGGCTTCGAAACGGCAGCAGGCCCCTTCCCGTTTCTTCCGGGCCACCCGGATCATTTTTCCGGCGGCGTCGATCCCGACCGCCATACCGCCCGCATCCGCATCCAGCATCTGTGCAATCCGCTCGCAGAGCACGCCGGTGCCGCAGCCCAGATCGAGCACATGTTCAGATGGTCCTGGGTTCAACAATCGCATGATATGACGATCATACTCGGCCTGTTTGCCAAGCAGAAAAAGGGGCTCCAAAAGATCGTACACTGAAGCGGCGTGATCCAGTGTTCTCCCTCGGGTTGGAATGGATTCTATCTTCATTCAGTGATCCTCAGTTGCAACCATTATGGTTGAGGGCAAACTATATATCGGATGGGCAAAGTCAACTTCAGCAGCAGGCAAGTCGAAGGGTAGCATTCGGGGCAGCGTCTCTCTCCGTGGAAATGGGCCCAGGTTCCAGGACATTTTCCGTCAACGAACAGGTGGTGCCCAACGAAGATTTCAATGTGGTAACGTCCTTTTCTTGATGGTGATACTTTAGTACAAAGCGTGCTAAATTTGCAACTCTTGCGATACCCCGGCCATCGCCCCATCCAGTGGTGCGACAAATCACCAAACGGTAATAAAACCCCTTGAATTGATTGCCAGGTATAAGATACTTTACCAGTTATGCAATCCGTATATGCTCCAATCTGTGCTGACATAACCGCTCATCCGATATCATTCCGCCACAGAAACCACCCTCCGCGATGCTGTGCTGACCGAAGTCGCTTTGATTTTTTAAATCCGCCCCGTAGCGAACAACCACCTTTTTTTACCATTAGCCAACAGGAGGAAAACGCATGGCTTCATCAAAGCATTCCATGACCGATCAGGAAAAGGCCCGCTTCAACGTCCTCAACAGGGAAAACCTGGAATTTCTCATGGACCGGTACAACCGAGTCAATCGATGGGTAATTGCAGATATGATCCGGCGCACGGCCTATCACTTCCCCCAAAAGACGGCCCTCGTCTTTGGCGACCAGCGCCTGACTTATGAACAGCTCGAAGCGGCCGCCAACCGAACGGCCAATGCGCTTTCCGCCCTGGGGGTGGCGAAGTACGACCGTGTGGCCATCCTGGCGCACAACACCCTTCATCATGTTCTGACCTGGTTGGGGTGTTGCAAAATCGGTGCAGTCTACCTTGCCATCAACTATCTGTTGCGCGGCCCGGATGTCCGATATTGCATCAACCACTCGGAGAGCAAGGT
This sequence comes from uncultured Desulfatitalea sp., assembly GCA_963668675.2. Classification (GTDB taxonomy): domain Bacteria; phylum Desulfobacterota; class Desulfobacteria; order Desulfobacterales; family Desulfosarcinaceae; genus Desulfatitalea. Next base: position 1,612,546 of record CAXXMB010000002.1, read on the forward strand.
GTTCATCATCGAAGATGCCCTCTATCCGATTGTGGAAAACGATCTGGCCGAAATGTCGACGGCGAAAACACTCATCTGGTCCGATCAAGGCAGCGGACAGCCACCGGCAGACGATCGCTTCCTGGCATTCGACAGCTGGATGGATGCGGCCCCAAGCACGGAACCCGATGTGATCCTGCACATCGAAGACCCCTGCCAGATGACTTACACCAGCGGCACCGAGTCGCTTCCCAAGGGGGTCATCATCAGCAATCAGGCACTCATGGCGCAATACATGGGGGCTGTCATCGACGGCGGCTACGAAAGCACGGACATCAATGTGAATGCCCTTCCCATCTACCATTGCGCCCAGAGGGATGTCTTTTTGAACCCCATCTTCTGGGTAGGTGGCACCAATATCCTCATGGCGCCGGACATCGGCGCGATCCTGAAAACCATCGACCAATACCGCGCCAATATGTTCTTTGCGCCGCCGACGGTGTGGATCGGCATTCTGCGCCATCCCGATTTCGACAAATACGATCTCTCCTGCCTGACCAAGTGCTATTATGGCGCCTCGATCATGCCCGTAGAAGTGCTCAAAGAGCTCATGGAGAGACTGCCCGGCTGCAAGGTCTACAACTACTACGGACAGACCGAGCTGGCGCCCTACCACACCATTTTAAAGGCCGAAGACGCCATGGCAAAACTGGGCTCGGCCGGCATGGGGGGGCTGAATATGCAGACCCGCCTCGAAGATGACGATTTCGAGCCGGTCGATGAGGCCGGCATCCCCGGCGAGATCTGCGGTAAAGGGCCCCATGCCATGATCATGTACTTCAAGGACCCCGAAAAGACCGACGCCGCCATGCACGGTGGCTGGTTTCACTCCGGTGATATCGGCGTCATGGATGAAGATCGCTACATCACGGTTGTGGACCGCAAAAAAGACATGATCAAAACCGGTGGAGAGAATGTCTCCACGCGCGAAGTGGAGGAGGCGATCTACCTGGACAAACGGGTCGAGGAGGTCGCCGTGATCGGCACCCCCCATCCCAAGTGGGTGGAGGCGGTAACGGCAGTCGTGGTGCCGCGCAAGGGCGAAACCATCACCGAAACCGAAATCATCGAGCTGTGCAAGAAAGAGCTGGCCGGCTTTAAAGTCCCCAAGACGGTGGTGTTCGTCGAGGCGTTGCCCAAGACGCCCACCGGCAAAATCCTGAAACGGGAGATGCGAAAAACCTATGGCAAACGGAAGTAGATAAGAATTATGAAAATCATCGATTCGACCATCGTAAACAAAATCAAATTCGTCACCCTCTTTGCCGTCTCCTATCTCGACCGAAAAGGCAACACCCGACGCTGGCACATGGTCAGCCGTGGCGACCAGCCCAAATGCATCTCAGGAAAGATCCAGCGGCCCGATGCGGCCATCATTGTTCCCTACCATCGCAACGAAAATAAGTTGGTCGTCATTAAAGAGTTTCGAATCCCCGTAGGGGGCTACCAATACGGTTTCCCTGCCGGTCTTCTCGACCCTGGTGAAAATCTTGCCGTCACCGCAGGCAGGGAACTTTTAGAAGAGACCGGACTGAACCTGACGAAAATCTACCGCCATAGCCCTGCCATTTTCTCTTCTGCCGGAATAACGGACGAGTCGATCTCCATGGTTTTTGCCGAAGTCGAGGGAACGCCCAGCCTGAAAAACAACCAGGATTCAGAGGAGATAGAAGTCTTCTTGCTGAGTCGGCAGCAGGTGAAAGAACTTCTGGATCGCAGCGGCACTGTTTTCGGTGCCAGGGCCTGGCTTGCCATGGATGCTTTTGTGCGGATGGGCAGTGACTATTTGATGGGAAACTGAAGCACAAAGGATTTAAGACATTCCCCCATCTCCAAAAAGCAACCGGGACAAGCCCATGAGCCCCAAACAACCCGCCGCTCCTGTTTCCGGCCCCACTCCGGACAACGCTGCTTTTGGCGCTGTTGCCGGCATCGTTGCGTTCACTATTTGGGCGCTTTTCCCTATCTATTTCAACCAGTTCGGCCCTATCGTCTCCGCCTGGGAGATTCTGCTGCATCGCATGATATGGGCAGGCGTAACGCTGTTCGCATGTGTCCTGCTTTCCAACAGGCTGGGACGGGTTGCAGCCCTGTTTCGACGGCCCGGGGTAGTGCTGGCCTTGGCCTGCAGCGCACTGGCAATAGCAGGCAACTGGGCCACCTTCATCTGGGCTGTCACCCACGCGGAGATCCTGCAGAGCAGCCTTGGCTACTATATCAACCCGTTGCTCTATGTTTTCCTGGGTTACTGCTTCCTCGGCGAACGGCTAACGCCGCTGCAGCGCCTGGCCGTGGCGATCGCAGGCTGTGGCGTCATCGTCTCCCTGATCGGATATGGTGAAATCCCATGGCTGGCCCTGCTCTTGGCCGCATTCTTCAGCCTCTATGGGCTGATTCGCAAGCAGGTCGATATCGACAGCGTCACCGGTTTGTTGATGGAGATGATGTTGTTGTTTCCAATCGCCATGGTATGGCTGCTGACCCTGCACCTGCGAGGGGAGACCGTTTTTATGCAGGCCGGCCTTCGTATCGACCTTCTGTTGATCGGTGCGGGCATCATCACCCTGCTGCCATTGCTCTTCTTCGCTGTCGCAGCCAGACGATTGAAGTTGGCCACACTCGGACTGCTGCAATATATTGCCCCGACCGGCCACTTCCTGATCAGCGTATTCCTCTACGGGGAGGCCTTTACCGCAGCCGACGCGGTTACCTTCGGCTGCATCTGGGTCGGTTTAACCATCTATACTACCGACATGTGGCATCAACATCGCATTGCTGAGCAATTGAGACAAACAGGTATAGCTCGTCAACAACGTCCCCCTAATACTTGAAATGGGGTGACCTTTGATGGTAAAAATCCGGCTCGATTCCATAAAAACCGTGCTGGTGACGATAATTGTCTCGGAGCAGATATGCAACCATTTGATCGACATAATGCAGAAGCAGGAAATTATCTCAATCTACTGTCCGCCCTGCCCCACTCAAATGCCGTGTTCCGGGTGGCCGATGGGTGTCTGTTGGCGGCCAACGCGCATTTCTGTAATGAACTGAAATTACCGGAAGAAGAGATCAAACAGATCGTGGGTCACTGGTTCGGCGATACGACGAAAGAGCAAAACCCCTTTCGTGTGCGCATCATCGACCAATCCATCGCCCATTTAGAATCGCCAAGCGGTATTCGAGCCATCGTTGAAGCCGATGTGCAGCCGGTTGAGCTTAGCGGGCAGAAGTGCTGGTTGGTCACTTCCGCGATGGAGACCGGACAACACACGCCGGAACAAACCGGTTTTGAGACCGGTCACTACCGTTCGCTGATCGAAAATCTGAATGAAATCATCTACACGACCGATCGAAATGCAATGGTAAAATATGTCAGCCCGAACATCTACCGCCTGACCGGGTATGAAGCGCATGAAGTGATTGGGAAAAACTTCACTGAATTCGTCCATCCCAGCGATCTTGAGGGCCGAATCGAGATGTTCCTCAAAATTTTAGGCGGAGCGGAACAGATCACCGAATACAGGATGATTACCAAGTCGGGTGAGATTAAATGGGCCCGTACCAACGCGCGCCCCATCCTGCGCGATGGTGAGGTTGTGGGGATTCAAGGTGCGCTCGTGGATATTTCGGATCGAAAAGAGATCGAAGAGGCGCTCAGACGATCCGAGGAGAAATACCGCATCCTGGTCGAGAACTCAAAGGATGCTATCTTTGTGGTCCAGGGCGACCACCTGAAATTCATGAATCCCAGCGCGTCGGACATTTTGGGCTACACGTGCGAAAGCATTGCCGACCGACCTTTTTTGGAATTTGTTCATGCGGATGACCGCGAGATGATCATCAATCGGAACCGCCAGCGCCTGGACGGCGAGAGCCTCTTGGACAGCATCAGCTTCCGCATCATCAACAGGCTGGGCGATATCAGGGATGTGGAGCTAAACGCGGTATTGATCACCTGGGAGGGAAACCCGGCGGTTCTCAGTTTTTTAAGGGATGTCACCCTTCAAAAAAGAATGGAGGGCCAACTGCGCAACGCCCAAAAAATGGAAGCCCTGGGAACCCTCTCCGGCGGTATCGCCCACAATTTCAACAACCTGCTTATGGGGATCAACGGCAACGCATCGCTCTCCCTGGCCGACTTGGCCTCGTCGACCATCGCATACAAGCATCTGGAAAAAATTATCAGCCTGGTTCAAAGCGGTTCGAAGCTCACCCGCCAGCTCCTCGAGTACGCCCGCGGCGGGGCCTGCGAAATGAGCACGGTGAACATCAACCAGTTGGTCAAAGATGCATCTGAAACCCTGGGCGCCACCAAAAAGCATATTCAGATCCGATTCAATCTGTCCAATGGGGTGCCCTGCATCAAGGCGGATCAGGGGCAGATTGAACAGGTCCTGTTGAACCTGTTGCTCAACTCTGCCGACGCTATGCCCGACGGGGGGGATGTTTTCATCGAAACCGCCTGCCTTAAAGGAGCCCAGGCCGAAGGTAAGGTCACCCTCTCCAAAAACATGGACTACGTTTTGATAAAAGTATCCGACCAAGGTACAGGCATCCCCAAACCGATCCTTGAGCGCATCTTCGAGCCCTTCTTTACCACCAAGGGGATGGGGCGGGGAACCGGACTGGGCCTCTCCACCGCTTATGGCATCGTGAAAAACCATGACGGCGACATTTGTGCCCAATCTGAAGTCAACAAGGGAACCACCTTCTTCATCTACCTGCCGGCCCTTTCAGCAGACGACAAGAACCCGGTGGCAACCCTCGACGCACGAGAGGTTGCAGGCCACGAAACCATCCTGTTGGTCGACGACGAACCCACCGTGCTCGACCCCAGTGCAACACTGCTCGAACATCTGGGATTTACGGTATTCAAAGCCCTCAACGGGTCGGAGGCCATGGAGATATTTCAAAAGGATTGGGAGCGGATCGACCTGGTGATAATGGACTTGATCCTGCCCAGCATGAGCGGCAAGGATCTCTATTACAAGCTCAAGGAGATAAATCCCCAGGTCAAGGTGTTGATCTCCAGCGGATTCAGCCAGGACGGCCAGGCCGAGGAGCTGATCGCGGCCGGCTGCCTGGGCTTCATCCAGAAGCCATACAATATCACCGAGCTGTCAACGACCATGATGGAGATCCTATCCCCATAGCCCCTCCCCAAACCGTCGCAAACCGATGGACAGGTGACAATCTAAACTTGTTTTCGGGCCTTGGTTGGATTAAAGCCAAGCCTGACCGATAGATACCATACCTTCAAAAAAGGGGGACCATAGAAGATGGCCGTTATCACAAGATTCATCGTTGTCCGAAATGGGATTGAACTCGACAAGGTGTTTGACGAAAAAAAGCTGGCCGAAGCGTATGATAAGATGCTCGATGCGGCAGAGAATCTGGCGGCCTTCATCAAACAGGGCGACCATAAGATCGATCTCGACCCTAAAACGGTCGATGATATCGCCATCTACCTGGCCAAAAACGCCCCTGAAGTGACGACGATTCTGAAAGGCATAAAACCGATAACACCAGCGGCACCGAAAGCCGATCCATCCGAAAATCCCACCGATACGACAGCTCCCGCAGATACGACACCCATAGACAATAGAAAGGCCCCTGGCAAAAAAACCGGATCCAAGAAAAAAGAAAAATAGCCAGGATTAATGCCAACGATCTCCAAAAAAGAAGCCGACGCATACGATAGAGTGCTCGATGCGGCCGCCGATCTCACAGATCTTATCGAGGAGGGAAAGATCGAGATGGACGAGTCCGTCCTTGAAGAGCTGACCATATTTCTTGCCAGCAATGCCCATGAGATAAAAACGATTTTAAAAAATTTGAAGTACCGCTGGCCATGAACGGTCCGCTGGCTGGCCGCACCTGCCATGCGCCCCTGTAGGCCCCAATCAAAATAAAACAGTGTTTTCTATATTGACAAATAATAAAACATTGTTTTAATCTAATGTGTCTCCATCTTCCGCTCTAATCAACAGTTTCAATCGGGTGACATATGAACATAGGATCCCACCATGTCGGTACACCCTTAAAGACCTTCCATACAACCGTTTTTCAACGCGACACGATGAACTTCGCCGCTGCCATCGCAGACGCCAACCCGATCTACTTCAATGACGAAAGAGACGGAGGGCTTGTCGCTCATCCCATGCACAGCGTTGCTGCCACCTGGCCTCTTCTGGAAAAGATCGACACCTATATCGATTGGGAGGACTTTCCCCGCGACATATTGGCAACACAGGTCCACTACAGCGAGCATTTGATATTGCATCGATTGATGGTTCCCGGGGATCGATTGAAGATAGAGGGAAAGATCGCAGCAATCATCCCCCATCGGGCCGGCACCCACATGATCACATGCCTGTCGGCGTATGACGCCCACGGCGAGCCGGTTTTCACGGAATATGTCGGCGCACTGATGCGCGGCGTCACCTGCACCGACCAGGGCCGGGGAGCAGACACCCTGCCGGACGTGCCGACGGTAAAGGCCGGCCCCCCTTTCTCATGGGAGCGACCCATTCCGATAGACCCTTTGCTGAGCTACGTTTACGATGGCTGCACCCGAATCCATTTTCCCATTCACACCTCCCGACAGTTTGCCCGTCAGGTCGGTCTGCCGGATATCATTCTCCAGGGGACGGCCACGCTTGCGCTTGCCGTTAAAGAGATCGCAAACCGTGAAGCGGCCGCCGCCCCGCAGCGGATCAGCGCCATCTCCTGCCGGTTTACGGGAATGGTGAGGCCGGGTGAAACGATCATTCTGCAGGTGAATGGCCGCGACCGCAGCGGCAATGTTCTCTTTCAAGTGATGAACAGCCAAGGCCGGTTGGCCATCAGTAAAGGCCATATCCAACTTGAAGTATAGGAGGGTCCCGTGAACGCCATGAAGAGACTGCCACGGTTGAACGACTACATCGACCACTGGTCTGAAAAACGACCGGACCAGGCGGCCATGATCCAGTATGAGGACGGCAAAACCGTTTCATACAACCAGTTTCGAAGCTACATCGACTATTTCGCCCTTCGCCTTCTGGACATGGGCATTAAAAAGGGCGATCGGGTGGCAACGCAACTGGTGCTGGTTCCCGAGCATGTCATGTTGATGTATGCCTGCTTCAAGATCGGTGCAATGATCGCACCGCTGGACTTGAGGTTGAAAAAAGAGGAGATTGTCCGCGACATCAACAAAATCACACCGAAGGCGTTCTTCTTCCTGGGCAACACGCCGGTCACTGACTTTCGCGAAATCGGCAAGGCGGTCAAGGCCTCCTGCCCGGGTGTCGACCATCTGGTGCAATTCACGCCCGATCCGAAACCCGGCGAGATCATCGAAGGGGCGATCAGCATCACCGACATGATGAAGAAGTGGCGCCTCGTCCGGCTGAAGCTTGCCGACCTGCTCCTCAAGCGCCTGAAGAAAGCCTACGCCCAGATCGACCCCAGAACCCCGGCCTTGATCATCTACACCACCGGGACCACCGGCGAGCCCAAACCAGCCATGCTCTGCCACGAAAACATCATCGTTCAAAACCAGATTCTGGAGAGGGGCATCGGCCTGCCCGACAGCCCGGACGGGCCGGGTTATGTCACCTTGATCAATCTTCCGCCCAGTCATGTCGGTTGTGTCACCGAAACCATGATGACCACCTTTTTTAAGGGTGGAACGGCGATCCTGTTGAGAATATTTGATGTGGAAGCGACCCTGGCGGCGATCGAAAAGCACAAAGTGACCCTCCTGGGACAGATCCCCACCCAGTTTCGCATGCTATGGCAGCACCCCAACTATGAATCCTACGATCTCTCCAGCTTGAAGTATGTCGCCTATGCCGGTTCAGCCGGCGATACGCCCTTCCTGAAACGGCTTGCCGCAATGGCCCCGGCTTTCGGAACCGGCATCGGAATGACGGAAAATGCCGGCTTCGCCACCTTTACGCCGCCGGACATCTCCGTGGAGGAGATGGCGGGACAGGTGGGAAGGGCCTTCCCCGATCTGGCCGAAGTGACCATACGCCAACCCATGACCGAAGACGGCTACGCCGGCGAGGAGGTACCGACCGGAGAGACCGGTGAGATCTGTTACCATCCGCCCATCGTGTTCCTGGGGTACTTCAACCAGCCCGGGGAGACCGCTAAGGCAATTTCAAAAGAGGGAATTCTCTACACCGGCGACCTGGGTTACTTCAAAGAGATGGGGAGCTACAACGCCCTGTACCTCTCCGGCCGGCGCAAGTTCGTGATCAAGCAGAAGGGTTACAATGTCTTCCCCAACGAGGTCGAGGAGCACATCGCCAAACTCGATGGAGTGGACATGGTCGATGTGATCGGTGTTAAGCACGCTGTCTTCGACGAGGGGATTTTCGCTTTCGTGCGCCTGCAGAAAGGCTCGGACCTGACGGCCGGCCGCATCATGGACCACTGCAGGGAGATCGCCGCCTACAAGCGCCCCCAGCACATTGAAGTGTGGCCCCACGGCCAGGAGTTCCCCCTGACCCGCAGCGCCAAGATCGACAAACTGAAACTGGTCGACATGGCAGAAGATATCATCGGCCGCCTGAGAAGCGAAGGAAAGTGGGACGTCTGAGGCCTTGATAGAGAGCACCATAGTGAAAAAGAACATTGCGAGCATACCCGACAAGCTGAAAGAGAGGCTCTACCCCACCGTCCTGGCGCTCTTTTCCGATAATGACGTTCACCGGGTCAACCTTCGGGAGATATCCAACCGAACGGGCGTCAGTTCGGGAACCATCTATAAGTATTTCACCTCCAAAGAGGACCTCATCTTCACCATCCTCGACGAAAAAATCACGGAGATCGGAGCGTCTCTCAAGCTGCACATCGCAGGCCTGGAAGAGATCAAAGAGGTGTTTCGCAAGGTGTTCTGGGTCACCATGGATTTCTACGACAAAAATCCGGGTGTGGCCATCACCGCCTTTATCACTGTCCCCATGCGAAGCTGGATGAAAGAGAAGAGCTACAAACGCGGCGTTGAGCATGCAGCGCTGCGGGAGCCGCTCAACAAGGCCAGGCAGACGGGAGCCATCGACCCCGCAGTTTCAAACGAGCAGATTGCCGATCTCTATTATATGTTTTGCTACCGACAGATCCATAAATGGTATTACTTCGGCATGAAACAGAAGCTGGTCGATACGATACCGGATTTTTTCGAGCTCTTCTGGAAGGCGGTCAAACCTGAGTAATGAGAAGAAAACGAGATCCATGGACGCATGTGTCGGCAGAAGGTCTCTTACGACCCTTGTAAAAGCTCGTTGATTCAGATAGATAGATATTATACCTGCAACAAATTACGCAAAACCGTCATGCCGGACCAACGGGCTGAAGCTCAATGATAAGACAAACCGGGCTGCCATTTAAGATAGAAGAGACCGAGGATCTGATCGACCTGCAGACAGACCCTTCCCTCTGCGGAGAATTTGCGTACTGGTCAGGATTGGGCTTGCCACTGACGACGATATTGAAACCCTTGAGCGCCAGAACGGCTCGTTTCATGAGAGTGGCGTAATGCAAAAGAATCACCGCCTCCTTTTCCGTAAAGAAGCCGTTGAAAAATACATCTCCGAGCTGGAGCGCTCTGTTTTGCCAAGGATCATCCCGCCGCGATTGATTCGCTACCTGTGGGTTCTGCTCGCATTACTGGTGACGGCAGGGGCATGGACCTGGTCGGTTCAAATCCCCGTCCATACCGTTGGGGATGCTATTGTGTGCCGGGATTGTCAACGCTGGATTTTAGCGCCAGCCGACGCACCGTGCGTCATGGCACTCTTCCCGACCGAAGTTCTGAGCCATCTTCAGCCAGGTCAGACGCTGGAGCTGGAAATCGCCGGGCAACACAAACCGGTTCTTGTGCAGGTGGTGGCGGTTGACACCGTACACCCGAAGCTGGTGCAAGTACCCTCTTGTTTGGAATGGATTTCGGGCGGCCGGCCAAGAAGGGAGCAACCGATGGTGGTCGCCATCGCACGTTTGCCTGATGGCCAGCAGAAACCGCCATGGGGTATGGCAGGAACCATGCGCGCACGGGTCGAAACCGGTCGGCGTCGTCTGGCTGGCTATTTGCCTTGGGTGGGTTGTTTCTTCGACGCACACGCCCCAGAAAAGAAGAGACACAATTCAAATGGACCTGTCAATCCTCAACCGTTGTCTTGATCGCTTCTCTGCAGTGGTCCGGCGATTCGCAGCGTTTTTTTCAACGCCCCGCGTGCCGGTGCTGTTGCAGTTGCACGCCACCGAATGCGGCGCCGCTTGTTTGGCCATGATCCTGAACTTTTACGGCCATCGGGTAGGAGTCTCTGATTGCCGGGCCTATTGCGGCGGCGGCCGGGACGGAATTGATGCCGACACCATTGGTCAAGCGGCCGCCCGCTTCGGATTAAAGGTCAAGGCCTACACCATAGCCATCAACGATCTGCGCTACATCCCTCTGCCGGCGGTGATACACTGGCGATTCAACCATTTCGTTGTACTAGAGCACTGGCGGCCGTCATCGTGCAGGATCATCGATCCGGCCATCGGCAAGCGCCGCCTCACGCCAGGGGAATTGGACGAAGGGTTTACCGGCGTCGTCCTTACCTTTGAACCGAATGTCGATTTCCGGCCGAAGCCGTCTCCCGGTCGCTCCATATGGCGGGACTATCTATCTGCCGTGTTGCGCGTTCCAGGTGCGAAGGGAACACTGATCCGCGTTCTGATGGTCTCCGCCTTCCTGCAGCTGATAGGCCTTATTGTGCCGCTGTTCACACAGATCGTGGTGGATCAGGTCCTGCCTTTTCGAATGCCGGATTTGCTGTTTATGCTGGGCTTGGGCGGCCTGGTTCTGGTATCGGCATATATGGTGATCACCTATCTGCGGGCGGCTCTGCTGATCTATCTGCAGGCCAAAATCGACAGTCAAGTGGTCATCGGATTCTTCGAACATGTCCTTGCCCTGCCCTACCGCTATTTCCAGCAGCGCCGAAGCGGCGATCTGCTCATGCGCCTGGGAAGCAATGTCACACTGCGGGAACTGATTACCAATCAGACCCTATCCATCGTCCTGGACGGATTTTTCGTACTATTTTACCTGGCCATCCTCCTGAGCCAAAGCATGCTGTTCGCATCGGTGGTGTTGGCCCTGGGCGGCATCCAAATCCTCATCTTGATCGGCACGGCCCGGCGAGTCCGTTCATTGATGCAGAACAATCTGGCAGCGAGGGCCGAAACCGAAAGCTACCTGATTGAAATTCTGCAAGGCATCGCAGTGCTGAAGGCCTCGGGCAGCGAAGCGCAAGCCTTGCAATCCTGGACGGGAAAATTCATGAAGCAGCTGAATCTCTCGCTGGAGCGGCACCATTTCTTTGCCTTGATCGGCACCGCCTTGCGGACCCTGCAACTGCTATCGCCACTGGCGCTGCTTTGGATGGGAGGTGTTTTGGTGCTCGACGGCACCCTCAGCCTCGGGCTAATGCTGGCGTTACAAGCGTTGGGGATCTCATTTCTGGCCCCTCTGGCGTCCCTCATTGAAACCGGGCAGCAGTGGCAGATGGCCAAGGCGTATATGGAGCGCATCGCCGATGTGCTCGAGGCCGAACCCGAGCAGACGCTGGCCGCCCCTGGCGCATCACCCCAGCTGAGGGGGGCCATCGCGATGCGCGATGTGAGCTTTCGGTACGACCCAAAGACCCCTTGGATATTGAAAAACATCTCCTTCACGCTTGCCCCCCATAGCAAGCTGGCCCTGGTTGGCCGCACCGGTGCAGGCAAAACCACCCTGGCCATGCTGCTGCTCGGCCTTTACCGGCCGACGATGGGTGAAATCACCTATGACGACCAACCCTTGAGCCACTTGAACTTGCGCCATGTGCGCCGGCAGTTCGGGGCCGTCTTGCAGGAACCTTTTCTTTTCCAAGGCTCAATCCGCCAGAACATCGCCTTCAACCAACCCGCCATGCCCCTGGAAGAAGTCCTGCGGGCGGCTCGCATCGCCTGCATCCATGATGAGATCATGCAAATGCCCATGGCCTATGAGACCCTCGTCGGCGAGGGCGGGGCCGGCCTGTCCGGAGGCCAGCGCCAGCGCCTGGCCATCGCGCGAGCCGTTGCCCACCGGCCAGTGCTGCTCCTGCTGGATGAAGCCACCAGCCATCTGGATACCGTCACCGAAGGGCAGGTGGATCGCCATCTGAGTCAATTGGAGAACACCCGAATCGTCATCGCACACCGACTTTCCACCATACGGAATGCGGATGTCATTTTGGTGCTCGACGACGGTCGCATAGCGGAACAGGGAACCCATGCCGAGCTACTCGACCGTGGCGGATACTACCGACGCCTGGTGGAAAGCCAAGTCATCACACCCGATGGCTCCCACCCCAATCCGCGTTAGTACACAAGCGACCCTTGGCATGCCGCTGCCGTCCAAAGCAGCGCAAGCCACTCTCTATTTCTTAAAATAGAGTTATCAGCGCCGAGCGGCGCCCGAAAATCGGTTCGGTCCGGAAACATCGGCGGGTTGAAACAAGCAGAGGTCGTTGCGGCCCAAAGCATACTCATAAGCGCCCAAAGGCGGGCAAAGATCTACCATAAGGCAATGCCGGCAGGGTTTGACATTGCGTCGAAGTCGAAACCAATTCTTACCGTTTCGCATCTCCTTGTATAAAAGGGCGTGGAGTGATTTTTCTTTGAGCGACCCCAACGGCGGCGTGTTCAGATCGGCATGCACCCTGCCGTCGGCCAGAACGAAGAGCCGCCCGAACCGCAGCCGGTTGAGCACCGCGTTGGCATAGATGTCCACATGGGTGGGATGCGCGGCAATGATATCTTTTTCATCCATGAAAACGTGCCGATGAAAGAACTCGGCATTGACCCCGTCAAAAAATGGTTTGAGCTTTAAGGCCGAAATGCCAAGCACGGCGGCTGTTTTCTGAGCCTCGCGCACCTGCCGGACATTTTGCACCACGAATTCGAACTGAACCGTGCGATTCCGGAGGCGCATCTCTTTGTGGACGGCCGATAGATGCTTCTGTTTGTAAGGCGGCGTCACCGTAACGATATAGTGCGGCGACAGACTGTCCAGCTGGTTTACCTTTACGCCGGCAGCATGCCAATTCAGATAGTGCGCATAAAATACAATTTTCGCACCGACAGCACCCAACGTCTTGCACGCGCCGGCCAGGTGGGTGTATTGGAAAATATCACCACCGGTGATATTAATCCTGCTCACTTGGGAACCCTGAAGTTGATCACAAAGCAGGTCCAGGGTTTGAAGGGCAAGCTCCTGCTCCTTACCACGGCCCCGCGAGCAGCAAAGAAATTGCTTGCAGTAATCGCGGCACCCTGCACAGTTTTGGACGCACCGTCCTGTAAGGAAGATCGAGATCTCTGTGAGATATTCCAAAACAGCTTCACCTGGGGAACGTTCCTCATCACGCACCAACCGTCGCCTGTCTTTCTGAATTTTCGGTCCATGCCCCATCACGACCGGTTTGGCGCTGGACCCGTCCGCATCCAAGACATCGCCCATATAGTACTTTCGAATATCGGCCACAAAGCCGGCCAGAACGCGTTGTTTCAACTCACCGGCGCGCAGCAAGATGACGCGCATGTTGCGCGCGCGAAGCATTCGGCGTACGATTGCTGCGATTGGAGCAGCGTGGCGATAAATAATGTGACGACCGTCCAGCGTATTGTACAGCATGACATCGTCCAACTTGCAGACGGCATGGGTGTATGGCTCCAGATAGAGCCAGAATCGCTTTTCCATTTTACTTTGTGACCGCCTCTTTGACGATGCGCGCGTAGATACCCGGGTCCTTTTCCAGCTCTCCCAGATGCGAAGAAAAACGCGACCGGCGCTGATCGTAACTCATAAAGCTGCCGCAGCGGGGCTTGCCGCTGTGCCATTCGATATAGAACATGCACTTGCCACAGTTGTCCGCTGCGGCGCAGCGTTGACACAACTCAGCCAGGCGGGAAAAATGGGTGCTGTAGGTCTTGGCGATGCCCTCGGGATCAAGCCACACCCGATCCGCCGTTGCATGGCCCACCGCGTATTGATGGCCGATGCGTTCACACGGCAATATTTTATGATTCACGGTTAAGAAGATTTTGCGTTCGAAGGGGACACACGTACCGGACGGGTACCGCTTGGAACGTTCCTTGGCAGCCAAAAGCTCAGCATAGTCCGAAAAGGAGCCATCGGTGTAACTGTGGATGAATTTTGAAAGCGAACCCAACGTCGGCAAATCGATGAACAGATCTTCGATCAACGTCTGGGGCGCCTCTGTCTCCTCGAAATCCTCAGCCATGCTGGCGTAAGTTTCCAAAAATGCGTCTTGCGACGACGGATCGATGCCGGCGGTGTTCAACTCTCCGATCATCGGCGTCTTGCCGAATTCGGTTTCAAAGTAATCATGCACCTCCTTGAGGCAGCTGCGGTTGTGATAAACGGCGTTGAAATTGACGTATTTCTTAAAGTAGTCAGGATACTTTTCCTTGAGCGCACGAACGTTTCGCACCACCTGGCCATGCGATGGGCGGCCATTGGGAAAGACCCGGTAAGCGTTGTGGTGCCGATGGCCGTCAAGGCTGATCAGCAGGGCGAAACGGTGTTCATATAGAAAGTCCATATGCTTTGCCAGCAGTAAGGCGTTGGTGGTCATGGTGAAGATGAACGGATGGCGCGGCGCATTGAGTTGTTTGGCGTATGCGACGATATCGCGAATCAGGGTGAAATTCAAAAGGGGCTCGCCGCCGTAAAACCCGATAGCGATAGGGCTATCGATGGAGGTGTTGAGGCCGCTGTTCCACTGATCGGCCAAAAACGTCAGCAGGCGCTTGGCCACCTTGAAGTCAAGCATCTTGTCTGTACGCCGGTCATAGTCCCGATAGAATTTTCCATAGCCACAATAGGCGCATCGCAGATTGCAGGCATCGGTCACTTCGAAAATAACTTGGCGGACATTGGCCAATGCGTGCCGGACACTTTGCGGATCGAGTTCGCATGTGAATTGTTCGGTTGCCTCGAACGGCTTGAAATAACCGTGCCTTTTTAAAAAAAGGTATTTGCGGTAATAGTAGTCAACTTCGCTTCTGGGAAGAACAGAATTCTCGGAAATGCGCACTTGGCCGCTAGGCAACTGACCTATCCAAGCCGCAAGATCGACGCCTCGAGCACCCAGTTCGGCCAGGTGGTACAGAAATGGGTGGACGGTCAGCACCTGGCGCTTGTCTCGGGCGCAGATGTAGTGATTGCCCTGCGGGCTTTTGAATAGGAGTTCGCTTCGCAAAGATGGCATGGCCCGACATCTGCGTCCGCTGATCACTCAGGTAGAAAGGTGGCTGTTCACTGCCGCTGCATTGCAATCCAATAGAACGCCCACCGGATTATCTGCCTATACCATGGTTTCCAGGAAGGGCCGCAACCGACCGCCCGAACGGTCTGAAGAGCGATCGCTCTGAGTTTGGGGGTAGCGTGCTGTTGATGGCAAGGCCTTTCACACCCATCGCGGAGTTAACTTGTCATCCGGCGAAAGGCGTCAAAAGCTCAACAAAGCCGCTGTCGGGATATGAATTCACTCCTCAACTTTGGAATTTGAGGAAAAGGCAACGATCCGAACAGCTGTGCGTCAGTATCATACAGCCGCTTCGCCGGCACTGTGAATGCCGAATGAAATTACTTGCGGGGCTTTGCAATCGGCGGCTTGCCCTCACTGTCTTGTTGCCCGAAGGTCTGCTTGTTGCCTGAACAATCGCAATTTTTCGACCCTGTGGTTTTGCCGCCGGTCACACGGCGCATCTCATCACTGGTCAATTCGGTCAATTTGATTCCGGTCTTCATGCGAGTTGCCCCTTTCTTCTCAGATGGAGGGCCTTAGGGCCCACAAGGCATGCATGGTGCGGGTGCATGCCGCTCAATCCGATGGCGAACATATACGACAAATTCGTACCACAGCTTACCATGAGCTATCAACACCTAAAACACCGTGCCAGCCCATAAGGCAAGCCCCATAGGGGACGGCCCCATGTGCCCCAGAAAGGGCACCCTATAGACCAATCAAGAATAGTGATTAGATTTGCTGAATATGCAGATGATGGTTCAAAACCATAGAAGGAGCCGAAGATGAAAACGCTTATGGATAAAATAGGCCAAATACAAAATAAAATTACTTCAAACACATTGTTGGGTATGGATATGCATGGTGTACGTGTACACACGGGGCCGAAAGGACCCGCTCCACTTAGGGCCAAAGCCTATGCGCAAGGATCTGAGATCCATTTAAGACCAGACCAGGGGAACCTTTACCTTTTGTCCCATGAGGCATCCCACGTTGTGCAGCAAAGACAAGGAAGAGTAAAACCGACGTAACAGAGGGGCACCCTCACTCTGTCCGTTCCTTAAAAATCCGTTCCGTCTCCTTCATGAAGGCCGTTATCGATGTGCTGTCAGCGGTCAAGGCGCGGGACGGTTTCAATCCCCGGTGATGATAACGTTTTCCATTGGGAGGCAATAAATAGCCGCTGGTGAAGATGAGCGCCGAACCGTCACTCAACTCGGCAACCTCTTGTGTCGTACCTTTACCGTAGCTTTTCAAACCAATGGATAGGGCTCGGCGGTTTTCCGTAAGGGCGGCGACGAAGACCTCTGCTGCGCTGGCCGTGTTCTCATTTTGCCAGATCACCAGCGGATAGGCCGTGTAGTATGCCGCGGTGGTGCTCCGATAGGGCTGGACCGCGTCGCGGGATTTAATCGTTACGATAGGCGCCCCTTTATTCAAAAAGAGCATGGCTGCATCGATGCTTTTAAAAAGGTCTCCTCCGGGATTGTCTCGCAAATCAAGCACCAGGCGTGTTCCCAGCGGCAGCTCTTCCAGTGCGTATTGCAGCTGCCGCTTGGTGCCGCTGTCAAAATAGTGAATCTTGACGATGGTCAGGCCGGACGCTTTTTCGACGGTCACCGAGTGGGTCTGAATCCGCTCTCTGACGACGTCGACCCGGTGCCGCCCCCCGCCCTTTTTGACAATCCATATGTTGACGCGCGTCCCGCCGGCTCCCATCAACCATGACGCCACGACATACACCGATTGGCCGGCCACCGACTGCCCGTCAATGGCGTCTATGCGGTCCCCCTTCTCAATCCCGGCCTGTTGGGCCGGAGAATCGGGCATGGGAAAGCAGACAATCTCTCCGGATTCACGCTTTTCGATCTCCATACCGACACCGGCGTAGTTGGCTTTATGCGATACCTGGAAGGCAGAAAACTCCTCTGGCAAAAGAAAGATGGCATTTGGATCATTGCGTTGTAAAAAGCGGTTCAACGCTACCGGGTCGTCCACGACAGATGGGATGTTTCCGTCATAAAAGAGGCCTTGGGCTTTGAACGTGGTCAAAGCCTCCACCAAAGCCGGCGCGGTGTCGCCCCGACCTTGAGAGATGGGTCTGCCGGTGGGGCTGTTTGCCTCCGGTCCTTTTTCAGAACAGGCGTCCGAAAAAACCATCAGCAACAGCCCGATAAAAACCAGGCCGGTTGCTCGGGTAATGTCCGACACGGAGATCGTTGGGTGGGTCATGGGAAGCCTGAACCGTCCTCTACTGTAGACGCTTTCGATGCTTGGATTTAAGCCCCAACAGCAGATAGTTGCGAATCTCCTGCTGCAGCTCCAGAATCTGCTGCTCCTTAGCCGCTTCAGCGTCACCAGACGCTGCCATTCGTGCCAACGATGCTTGTTTTGCCTCCAGTGCCTCGATCTCCTGATTGATCTCTTCGATCTCCTGACCCTGCTCCTCAGCCATGGCAGCCAGCTGCCGGTTTTGATGTATCATCTGGTCGAGTTCTCTGTTCAGCTGTTGGGCGGTCAGCCTGGTCCGGTCAAGCCTATCGACCAAAAGCGCCTGGTGCTTCCCAAGGCGCTCCCTCTGCGCCTCCAATTCTCTCAACTGGACCTCCTTCAAGGCGATCCGCCCCTCTGTTTCGCTGATCTCCTCTTGCATCTGCATGATTGTGCAGCCCATCAGAATGAACACGACAATGATTGGGATTGCAGCTTTTTGCATGGTTCCTTCCCCTATCCAGCAGATCCGACAGCAGATTATACTTTCACACGCTGGCTGATGCCGGCCAATTTTTCTATATTGGTTTCAAGTCCGGCCAATTGCTCCTCCAGGGTCCTGATCTGCAGATCGAGCTCGCTCACTTTCGATGTCGACGTGTTTTCGGCCGAAAAGCTCCGCCGAAAGGCCTGGAGTTCAGCCAGTTCACTGTCCAGCCGCGCTTTGTCGTTCATGACCTTTTCATTGATTTGAGCCAACTGCGCCTTTTTGAGACGGCCCGCCGCCACCTCGTCCTCTATCTTTTCCAGATCCGCAATCAGCTTCTGGTTGTAGTGGCTGGTTTCGTCGTTGACGGCCTGAGCATATTCAATGCGGGCGTCCAGATCGTTTTCACGCCCTTCCAATTTGGCCTTCTCCCTATTCAAGTGGGCTGCCAAGCCGTATCCGATGGCGCCGCCGATGGCGGCACCGATGACCGCGCCGGTCACGGTGCTCTCCGTGTCCTTTCCGAACACCTGGCCGATGAGCGCTCCGACGGCGGCCCCAATGGTCGCGCCTTCACCCGCGGCTTTCTTCTCCTGGGACATGCCGCTGCACGCTGTGAATAAAAGCAAGCAGGCAATTAAAATGGCAGCAATCGGTCTGTTCATCTTTTCCTCCCTGGACATCCTGTACAGCGATGATGGTGATAAGAGGGTCAGCAAAATTTTCGAATGGCCTCTTTCCACGCCTCTATGGAAACGGCCTGGCCTGCGAATTCGTTGAAATGGCGCCACACCACAGCGAGGTTGTCCAGGCTGCCCCCTTTGTGCTGCAGTGTCTGAACATATTTCTGGTAGGCGGCATCTCGAATCGCCGGACGGATCGCCTTTAACTCTCTGAAGGTTTCGACATACTTTGCAAATCCGTCATCGATGTTCTGCACCAGCTCGGCGATTTGATTCCGATAGGCGGTGGTAAGGGCACTGTCTCCAATGGATTCTGCAATCCCAAGGTTCGCTTCGCTGGCGGCCATATCGTTTAGATCCCGACATATGTAAGCCGCCGTCTGGTAGGCCTTCCGAATGGCGTCATAGGCGATCCGCGGCATCTCATCCGTCCTCGGCAGATCGACATTCAAATCGCTCTTCTTATGCTTCTGAATGGTGACAGTGCGCGCAAAATCTTCAAAGCCCTCCATCTTGATGACCACGTCATACGCGCCGGGTGACAGCGATATTTCGAATGGAGAAAGCCCGCTCGGCTCACCGCCGATGAAAACCTCCGCAGCCTCAGGCGTTGTCGTCACAACCAAGGTTCCGGGCCAGGGAACAAAAAGGTAGGCCAGGATCAATGCCGCGGCCAAGGCGAATGCGGTTGCCCAGATCTTGGTGAAACGGCTCTTCATGGACAGTGTCCGGCCGCACGAAACGCACTTTTCACCTTTGAGGTGGTACTTGTCCCGAACCCGGTTTATGGTCTTGCATTTGCGGCATTCAAGATGGGTCTGACGCTCATACGCTTCGATCCGGCTGATAATCTCCTGGCAGTCCTTAAAGCGGTCTTCAGGCCGCCATTCCATGCACTTGGCGACAATTTCAGCCAATTCCGGCGCACAGTCAGATGTGGCGGTCAGCACCTCCCCCACATCCATATCGAAGCGCGTGCCGTCATCCGGTTTGCCGTCGTAGGGTTTGCGGCCGGTGAACATCTCGAACATCACGATGCCCATGGAGTAGATATCGGTGCGATGATCCATGGTTTCCGGACGATTTAACTGTTCGGGACTCATGTAAAGCGGCGAGCCGGCCACATCGATTTGCTTCGTTTTGTCGCCGACCAGGAAGGCGATGCCGAAATCCATCAAATTGGCACGATGGTCGTCGGCGATCATGATGTTCGAAGGTTTGATATCGCGGTGAATGATCCCTTTGCTGTGCGCATGGTGAAGGCTCTGCAACACATCCTTGGCAATTGAAAGCAGCTCCTCTTCGCCAAGCTGCCGCTCCTTTATCAGCTGGTTCAGCCCTTTGCCCTGCATGTACTCCATGACCAGGTAGAAATGGCCGCCTTCGGAAATATAGTCGGTCACCTGAATGATGTTGGGATGCTGGAGCAGCGCCTGGGTTCTGGCCTCCTGATTGAAGCGCGCAAGGAAATCGGGGTCGTGCGTATATTTTGATCGAATCGATTTGATGGCAAAGCGCTTGTTCAGATGCAGATGTTCCGCCTCGTAGACAATACCCATTCCGCCGTCGCCGATTTTTCGCAACACCTTGAACTTGTTCTCTATGGTGCGGCCGATAATCGAATTTTCGGGCGCACCGGGTTGGCGCATCTCCTCGACCAGGGCTTGGTAGGTCCTGGTTCCGGCAAAAATTGTCTGTGGATCATCCGGGTCGGCATTGGCAGGCGGTGCGGTTGCAGGAGACCTTTGGGCCTCGGAGCGGGGATTCTCCGTAATGTTTTTTTCCGCATCGGGGCGTTCACCCCCCTGCGGTCGCCCATTGTTTTCGTTGCTACCGTTTTCTATGATCGGTTTATCAACCATTTCATATCTTATACACGGAAAATATGGGGTTCAAAAGAACGCTTTAACCTTTTTAATCCTGTAACCATATTTAGATCAATACCTGATAGATAAATCAGAGGAAAACGAATTCACTACGTGCTCTTTCCCAAGTTGGAATTACCATCCCAAACTGATGTTATAAAAAAGCCGGCCGATGCAAATCTCTACCATATTCGGCAAGCAAAAATCACTTGCCCTGGGCAACTGGATCATAGACACTATAGGCATCTTTGGAATCGGATTTGCCGGCCCCATCCGACCGGGTCGGCCTATCGTTTTGGACCGCTGATCCTGCGGCCGGTCAGATGCACGAGACATGACACGATGGTAGAAACGGCGATGAAAAGCGTATCTTTGGTTCTTGGCAGCGGTGGGGCTAGAGGGCTGGCCCATATTGGTGTTATTCATTACCTCAAAGACAATGGTTATGACATCCGCTCGATCGCAGGGTCCTCGATTGGTGCACTCATCGGCGGCATCTTTGCAGCCGGAAAGCTGGATGAATATGAACAATGGGTGCGCGCTATCACCAAAGTCCACATCGTCACCTTGCTGGATCTCTCATGGGGAAAGAGCGGGCTGGTCAAAGGTGACAAAATTATCAACACCTTAATCGATCTCGTGGGAGACCGAATGATAGAGGATCTCCCCATTCAATTTACGGCGGTCGCAACGGACGTGAAGCACCAAAAAGAGATCTGGATAAAGTCAGGCAGGCTCTTTGATGCGATCAGGGCGTCTATGTCGATACCGCTTCTTTTTACGCCATTCAAACACGGGGGCATCGATCTTATCGATGGAGGGATTTTGAATCCTGTGCCCGTTGCGCCGACGATCGGTGACAGCAGCGATATGATTCTTGCGGTAAGTTTGAACGGTCCGGCCGACATGCCAGAGGAAGTGAATGCCTTGGATTCGGCCCCTGCACCCCACTCTTCCCCGCTGAACGAAAAGGTCAATCGTTTCATAAGCCGCTTGCAGCGATCTGCAACCCACGCCAATGGACGGGATTGGGGGGTGTATGATATTGCGATGCAGTCGTTTGAAGCGATACAGAGCGCCCTGGCGCGGCAAAAACTCGCAGCCTATCCGCCTGATGCCATCATCGAGATTTCAAGGAACGCATGTCGAACCTTAGAGTTCGATCGCGCATCGGAGATGATTGAATTGGGATACAGAAGGGCACAAGAATGTCTGTCGCGGCACGCGTGCCAAGAGCGAATCGTTTGATGCCAGAAGCTGTGGGGTTCGGCGTTTTGGCCTTTGCCGTGCAATTGTTGCTGATGCCGCGAGTCACACAAGCCGCCCGCAATGATCGTCGCCTGGGTGGTCTGGTTCGCCGCCATCGTCGCAGCCGTTCTCTGTGCCCCGGGACTTGCCTCTTTTGCCTGTGCCGCCGCCACACGCTATTCAAACGGTTGGGGTGTGCCGCCA
Source organism: uncultured Desulfatitalea sp. (assembly GCA_963668675.2). Classification (GTDB taxonomy): domain Bacteria; phylum Desulfobacterota; class Desulfobacteria; order Desulfobacterales; family Desulfosarcinaceae; genus Desulfatitalea. The sequence continues at coordinate 1,634,624 of CAXXMB010000002.1, forward strand.
TCCGCAGGGACCGCCGGGGTTGATCGATGCAGAACGAGGAGCTAAAGGGGCCGCAACGCGCGACCGCAGCCCGTAACGCCCATTCAATTATGAAAATCTATCCATCCACAAGGAGAATTGATGAGGTCACGTCTAATCGGCTCGATAAAAGATCTTTCCTTGAGGACAAAAATGATTTTAGGCGGGACTCTGATTATCATCATTCCCATTATCGTTATCGGCACGATTACCTATATACAATCTTCCCGCGCGTCAGAAAGCGCGGCCAGAACGCAGTTGCTCCAAATCGCAAAGAGCCTTTCAGGAATGATTCAGATGGTTCTGCGAAAGGACCTTGAGAACATAAATGCCATTGCTTCCGATCCCCAGATCATCAGGGCAATTGCGAATGAAGAGAAGGTAACCGCACGCGCTAAATTGGCAGAGCTGTATACGATAGCAGGGTCGGACTATGAGGGGCTGACGATCTTTAACAAGGATGGCACTATCTACAGCGACGGTGTAGACCCGAAGCGCGAGGGTATCTCAATCAAGGATAGAACCTATTACCGGGATGCGAGAAACGGCAATGGTGGTGTATATCCGGTCGTGCTATCCAAGGCGACCGGCGCTCCGGTCTTCATGATCAGCGCAGCGCTGACATCGGAGGATGGAGAATTTATCGGCGGCGTGATGGGTGTCGTCAAAATCGATTTCCTGCTGAACTTCATCTCTTCCATCAAAATTGGAAAAACCGGATATGCCTTCATACTCAACCGGCAAGGCGTGATGATCGCCCATCCTGACAAAAAGAACATCCTGGCATTAGATGTATATAATGAAGCCGGCCTTGAAAACCTTGCAGATGAACTCCACCGCCGTTCAAGCGGGGCCGGGGAATATATATATGAAGGCAAAACAAAAATCGGCGGATTTGCGCCGATCGAAATTTCGGGCTGGACCATCGGCGTTTCCCAAAACAAAGAGGAGATCATGTCTCCGGCCCTCAGCCACGTTAAGTTCATTCTGCTTGTCTGCGGTTTTTTTACACTATTGGCGGGCGTAGCGGTATTCATTTTCTCCGACAGACTCAGCATTCCGGTACAACAAAAGTTGAGCTTCCTGAATCAGGCACTGGATCAGGTGATGGAGGCCACCCAGGCGGGCATCTGGGAAGCCAATCCCTCGGTGAAAAAGATCTTCATGAGCGACCAGTGGTACGCCACGCTCGGCTATTCCACAGAGCAAAAGGACCCCTCCTTTGAGGTGATGGCGGAATTTATTCATCCGGAGGACCGGTCTATCGCACGCCGGACAATGGAGGACTATATCGCCAGCGGCGGAAAGGATCGGTACGAAGCGGAGTTCCGCCTGCGCAAGGAGGACGGAACCTGGTGTTGGGTATTGTCCAAAGCCAAAGCGGTCAGTTGGGATAAGAGCGGTGCGCCCGAACGCATCATCGGATTGGACATCAATATTCAAAGTGTCAAGGACGCACAGATCAAGCTGGCGCAAAGCGAAGCGAAATTTCGCGCCATTTTCGACCATGCCCCATACGCCATCTCGATCAGCCGACTTGAGGACGGCCAATACCTCGAAGCGAACAACGTGTTTATGCAAGAAAGGGGGATCACCAAAGAGGAGCTGCTCAGCGGCAGAATCTTGGACTATGCCGTACTTTCGGAAGAGGAAGCCCAATCCCTCGTTGACCAATTATTGAGAGAAGGCGCCATCAAGAATCATGAAGCAGCGATCAGAGTGAACGACGATCATCTCGCCCATGTCATCTACTCGGCGACGTTGCTGGAACTCGAAGGGCAGCAACATATCCTTGCCATGGTGGTGGATGTTACGGAAAGAAAGAGGGCCGAAGAGGCACTCAAGGAGAGTGAAGCCCGCTTTCGAACCCTCTTCCGAATGGCGCCTTTGCCGTTGGCTGAAATCTCTGGAAATGAAGTCATTGAAATTAACGACCGCTTCAGCACGATCTTAGGATACACACTGGGGGATTTACCGACGCTGGACCATTGGTGGAGAAACGCCTTTCCGGATCCGGATTACCGAACCTGGGCTACAGGGAATTGGAATCGCCAGGTCGAAAAGGCCCTCGAAGCGGGCACCGATGATGTTCAGCCCGGCGAATTCAAGGTGACCGATAAAAACGGCAACGCCCACACCATGATTATCGGCGCCAGTATGATCGGTCAGCGAATACTCGTTAGCCTTTTCGATATTACCGATCGCAAACGCGAGGAGGCGGCCCGCATTGAGAGCCTGGAGCTCCTCAGGGCCACATTGAACGCCACCCCCGACGGGATCATGGTGGTCAACAATGATCTTAAAGTGACGCAGGCCAACCGGCAGCTATACCAGATGTGGCGTATTCCGGATGCGCTGCACGCGCCGGTCGATGAAGCCGCGCTGAGGGAGTTTGTCCTCGACCAGCTCGAAGATCCGGCCGGCTTCGTGGAGATGCTCGAGAAGCTCTACAATTCCCAACTTAAGAATGTGAACGAAATCGCTTTCAAGGACGGCAGGGTGTTCGAAAGCTACTCCGCACCAATGGTGTTGAATGAAAACGAAATCGGAAGGGTTTGGGATTTCCGGGATACGACCAAACGGAAACAGGCCGAAGCGGAGCGTGAAAAGCTGCAGGGACAATTGCTGCGCGCCCAAAAGCTGGAAGCGATCGGCATTCTTGCCGGCGGCGTGGCCCACGATTTCAACAACATTCTTGGGGCCATCATGGGGTATACCGAGCTCACCCTGAAAGGGATGAGCACCAAGGACCCTTTTCGCGGCAATCTTTCAAAAATCCTCGACGCGGCCCAACGCTCCGCCGCCCTGATTCGGCAACTGCTTATCTTCGCACGCAAACATAGCGTAACACCGGTGCTCATTAACCTGAACGCCGCAGTTAAAAACATGCTGCAGATGTTGCAGCGGTTGATCGGAGAGAACATCGAACTGACCTGGCTGCCCGCCGAAGCCTCCTGTACCGTCAGAATGGATCCTTCCCAACTTGACCAGATACTGGCCAACTTATGTGTCAATGCCAGAGACGCCATCGCCGATATTGGCCGGATCACCATCAAATCCGACGTGGTTTCTTTTGATGAGACGACATGCCGCATCAATGTCGATTGCGTGCCGGGGGATTACATCCAGTTGACCGTTATTGACAACGGCTGCGGAATTGAAAAAGAGGCCGCCCAGCACATTTTTGAACCTTTTTTCACCACCAAAGCCGTTGGCAAGGGCACGGGGCTGGGGCTCTCCATCGTGTATGGTATTGTTAAGGAAAACAATGGCTTTATCAACTTTTACAGCGAACCGGCCATGGGAACCACATTCAATATCTTTCTGCCGTTTCATGCGAGCGGCGCTGCGAAGGAGCAAACACTAACAGATGGTGACATTCCCTGCGGCCAGGGCGAAACCATTCTGATGGTCGAAGACGACCCAACGTTCATGGATATGGGCAAGGTAATGCTCGAATTCTTAGGCTATGAGGTCTTATCGGCCGCGACACCAAATGAAGCTTTGACTCTTGTCGGGAACTGTGACAGCGAAATCCACCTGTTTATCAGCGATGTGGTCATGCCGGAGATGAACGGCAGGGAACTGATCGATCGCCTCCTTGAGATTCGACCAGGGGTCAAACATCTTTTTATGTCCGGCTACGCAGCGGATGTCATCGTAGATCGGGGCATTATGAATCGATGCGGAAATTTCATTCAGAAACCATTCACATTGAAAGAGATGGCCGTCAATGTTCGCAAAATTTTGGAATCATAGAGAATATAGGACTCCCACGCGCTTCCCATGAATGCGGTAGGTTAAAGGCTATGGTCTTATCTCCACGGGGGTCCCGTTGGGAACCAGCCGCGCTATTTCCTCCATCTCCTTGTTGGTCACAGCGATGCAGCCTTCGGTCCAGTCAATCTCCGTGTGAAATTCACCGACCCAGGAGAGGCCATTTTTAACGCCATGGATCATGATATCGCCGCCCGGAGAGACGCCCAGAGCTTCGGCGCGTTTTTTGTCTCTCTCATTAGGGTAGGAAATGCGAAGAGAGAGATGGTAGTCGCTATGCCTGTTCCTGGATTCGATGGTATAGTTTCCCTCCGGGGTTTTGTTGTCGCCCTCCCTCTCTTTTGGGCCGACCGGATTTCCGCCCAGCGCAATTCTGTAGGTTTTGATCGCTTCGCCCTTTGAGATCAGCGTCAGCCGCCTCCTTTTCTTCTCGATCAAAACCTTGTCCGCCGGTTCCGTCCGGAGGTCGAAAACCTTCTGCTCTAACGTTCCGATCTTTTTTTGCAGGGCGATAATCTCATGCTCTCGGGACTTGATCTCCCGACGGTAGGCGTTAATCTGTGCCTGCTGCGCTGCAATCAAGCGGTCCTTGACGATGACATTTTGGATCTGGAGCATCAGCATCTGGCTGTCGCGCCGGTAGTCACTGCCCGGAAAATCACTGATGATTTTTCGGAAGCATTCCAGTGCCTTCTGATAGCTTTTGCGTTCGTTTCCGGGATGAGCATAGATAATCCCCATCTCGAAAAGCACCCGGTCCGCAGTTTCGGGCTCCTCTTCGATAACTTTCTCGTATTTGCCGAGGGAGGCCTCGTAATTTCCCTGAGCGAAGAAATCATTGGCTTCCAAGGAGATCGATTCGGCCGAAGAGCCCTCACTGCTATGGCTGCATCCGGTAGTGAATAATGCAGTCAGCAGAATGCAAATTATTAGTCCGGCAATTATAGAGACCAAATCCGTCTTTCCGGCGAAAGCCGGAAACCAGCGGTCTACTCTGGATGCCGGTTCACGTCCGGCATGACGGTTTTGCCTAATGTGTTGCCGCTTTAAGAAGAGAAGGCGTAGATACGCGCCATTCCCGTTCGGCCTTATGCTGGTAGTCGTCATCGTGCCTGTTGGAAAGTTACCGGATGGTCTCAAAACAAGTCCTTTTCCGGATTGATCCGCAGTCCACACCATGCGGGAAATGGAGAAAAAGGAAGTGATCGGTTTTGCAATCCGACCACTTCCTTTCAGTTTACTTCTTCATGGAATTCTTGAAAATCTCCTCGGCCTTTTTTGCTTTTTCCTCGGCGATGCGCTCCTTTTCAGCTGCGATGCGCTCTCTCTCCTCTGCCCTTTTTTCGGCAGCCTCGGCACGCTCCGCCGCTTCGTTGGCCTTCATCAAGGCCTCATCGGCCGCCGCCTTGGCCGCCTGTGCATCCAGGGCCGCCTGGTCCGCTTTCGCGCTGATCGCCATCTCCCGGGCCTGCGCCTCCCTTAAATCACCTTTTGTGGCGCAACCCCCAAGGCCGAAGGCCAGAGCAAGCATCACCGAAATCATCAATATACTTTTTTTCATCATGTGTTACCTCCCTTCTGAGTGTTTTCTATACCATAACAGCGACTGTGAAATGTCGTGTTACATCAAAAAATAACCCTGTCGATTATTTGCCCCTTTGGCTATTTATGCTTCACGGGTGCGACCAATATGCCGTCAATTTCCAGATCAATATTCATGCGCTTTGACGCACGCCTGGCCTCTCTGTTGGTATTGAACGGGCCAGCGAGAACGCGATGCCTGCCGCTCTTTGAAAGCACCTGTGCGGGAATTTGCGGCCCCTGGTGGTTGAGAATGGTGGCGAGCCTGTGCGCCTCAACCTCGTCGCGCATACTGGCAGCCAACACATACCACGCATCGGTTCTGAGCTCAGGCACCTGCGGCTGGCCGTAAAGCTTGACCGGGTGTCTTAGTTTCAGGGGTTTCGCGACGGCCGTTTTGCCACCGGCACCGATGGTGGATACCGCAACAGGGATCCCTCGGGCCTCGGCCACGACCTTCCTGACCTTGTACCAGTCAAGCGTGAGGCCGGTTTTCTTCTCAATCTTTTTCATTTTCGCATAGGCCCTCTTCAACCCGGCTGTGCCTGATTCTTCGAAGGGCAAATGGGCTTCCAGGTAAACCACCCCATCACGCCGGCCTACGAGATAGGGTTGGTACACCACCCTTACGGGTGTTTTTACCGGGGTGGTATCGAACAGCTGCTTTATGTCCTCCGGGTAAAGTCTGATGCAGCCGTTGGTTGCCCTCAGGCCGACGCTGGCCGGCTTGTTGGTTCCATGGACCAGATACTCAGATCGGCTCAAGTAGAGTGCGTGTTCACCCAAGGGGTTCAGAGGCCCAGGCGGCACCGCGGCTGGCAGCGGATCACCCTTTTTGCGGTGGTCTGCTGCAATCGAAGCCGGCACAAACCAAGTCGGCCGCAATTTCTTGCGTGTGATATACATTCGGCCTCTGGGCGTGGGCCGCTCAGCGGTGCCGACACCAACAGGATACGTCGCAACAGCCTGCACGTTTCCGTCTCTTTTGAAGTGAAAGAGCCTCATAGCGGCCAAATTGATCACGATGCCTTTTCTCTCCGCCGCGGGCAGGATAAAGCTCAACGGCAGCACAATACGTTCTCCGGCTTTGGGCACCCATACATCGACCCCTGGGTTGGTGGCACTTACCGTATTGATCCCCAGGCTGAAGTGGCGAGCGATATCCGGCAGCGTGTCCCCGCTTTTTAGTCTGATGGTCGCCAGCCGGCCGATAACGTCGTCTTTTCCATCTACCAGAAAGTAATTTTTTTCGATACTATCCGGCGCCTGGCCGGGTAGCGGCAGTATCGCCAGAACTTCCCTGGTAACGGCGCACCCATTTAGGAATAGGGTGCAGATCGACAGCACTAGAAAACAGCAAACAATCGACCGGGAAAGTCGGGCCAAAAATCGGCCCGGAACCTTAGGCCCAATCTTGCTGGATGAATAAAAATTGATAGCCATCAATCAGAAAAACCGGATCATAATGCAATGCAAAGTTCCATTCCATCACAGTAGCAGCGGGATACGCCATTATCTAATGGTTTGCATGAAGATTAAAAAATCAAACAAATGAATTGAAGGATTAAAGTCACCAAGTATCGCGACCACTATCAAAACTGTGACATCTGAACCTTTTTTTCACTCGCTCTTGCCCTGTGCGAAAGCTGGCCGGCAATGGGGTCGGAACCTGTACATAGGCTATCTCGTTGAAAAAAAAGTTAATACACAACACGACCCCATACGTCCAACCGAAAACGAAGAGCGGATTGCTCTGTGTGAATTGTATACCATGCAAATATGCCGCCAGGATTTTTGTCGATTTCACCTGATGATGAAAACCAGGGAATATAGAGAAGAGCATACAAATCATATTATTAAACCGGCAATTAAATAGGCCAACCTTTGTCATCCCGGACTTGATCCGGGATCCAGGAACGGTCTGGATAGCGCCAAGGCTTCACTGCGTGCCCGGCCTCCGCCGGAATGACGATTGCTAAGGTAATCAATTGCCGGGTTAATAACAAATCGCTAAACAGTTTTCGATGTCGCTCGACGGGACACTGCTCGGTTTCCATATAAGATTCAGGTATTATTGTATTGGAACAGGACATCCTGATTAATCCGCAACATGAGCCGCATACTAAACCTATCGATTCAATACGAAAGGGGAGCATCATGGCGAATAAAATAGCACTCGTTACCGGCGGCAGCCGGGGATTGGGCAAAAGCACTATTATTCATCTGGCCAAAAAAGGCGTAGACGGGATTCTGACCTATCACACCAGGCAAGACGACGCCCGGAAGGTGGTGGCCGAGGTGGAGCAAATCGGGCAAAAGGCCGTTGCCCTTCAGTTGGATACGGGAGAGATCAAGGGGTTTGAAGCATTTGCCGGACAAGTAAAGAAAACGCTGCAGGAGGTTTGGCAACGGGACCGATTCGATTTTCTGGTGAACAACGCGGGGATTGGGTTGCACACCCCGTTTGGCCAAACCACAGAGGATCAATTCGACCAATTGATGAATATCCATTTGAAGGGCGTCTTTTTTCTGACCCAGGCATTGTCGCGCCTCATTGCCGACGGGGGGCGCATCGTCAATCTCTCCAGCGGATTGGCCCGCTTTTCCATGCCAGGGTTTTCGGTTTACGCAGCCATGAAGGGCGCCATAGAAGTGCTCACACGCTATATGGCGCTGGAACTCGGCGACCGCCGGATCACGGTGAATGCAGTCGCCCCCGGGGCTATTGAGACCGATTTCGGCGGCGGCATGGTCCGAGACAACAAAGAGGTGAACAGCTTTATCGCCTCCCAGACCGCACTGGGCCGGGTAGGCCTGCCCGGCGATATTGGCGGCGCGATTGCATCCCTGATAGGTGAAGAGAGCGGCTGGATCAATGGTCAACGCATCGAGGTATCGGGAGGGATTCATCTGTAGAGGGGGACGCCCATAAAATTATAATTTTCTGCTAACTATCTATCAAATCGTACCCTTCATTTAGAACCATCTGCTCACCCCGTCTGGCGCAAATACTGACAGATGGCTGCGATATCTTCAGAACTTCCGCCAATCGGGTCATGGTAAAGCCCAATTCAGTGGTCGCCCAGTAGCAAAACAAACTGCGCGCTTTGACCTTGGACGGTTGTTTGCCGGGGATGAAAATCTGCGCCGGATCGACGCCGACCAACGTCGCGGCGCGTTGGGCGACACGATCCAGAGTCCAGCCCTCAGCCTCGAGGGCGCATCTGCGTTGCAGCGATTCATCTGCCGCCTTGAGGACATCTTCGACAAAATCCGAATCGCCTAAAATACGCTCGTCGCTCTTAACATGGATGTTGGCTTTGCGAAGTGATTTGATCACCGCCCAGCCGCCAGCGCTGCGAACCAGTCCCCCGCCGATCAGATCCGGCCGTTTCCCCATTTCGATGCCCTGCGCCAGATACGCTTTGTAGCGCCGCCGAGCCGTTGTTTTCCGATCGGAAAACAGGTTGAGGGCATAGGCCGTATCCTGCCAATCGCACGCCTTCTTTCCCATGATCGCGCCATGGCCGCTAAACGGGTAGCGATCCAGTTTGTTTAAATCGGCTACCAGTCTCGCGCGCAACGGATTCAGGTGAATATAGCGGATCAGCTCCAGCAGGTAGGTCTCCTCCTGGCACAGGATCGATTTGTAGCGGTTCTGAAAAAGCCGGCCGCTGCGCCGATGCCTGCGGTTGAAGGCCACGGCATGGCCGGTCAACAGCCGGCCCATAACAGTAGACAGCGGCTGGTTGCCGCTGCGCAGCAGCAGATGAAAATGGTTGGGAATCAAGGCCCAGGCAAAACAACGGGTCTTCGAATCGGAAAGAACCTTGCCCAGCCGCTTGAGAAAATCATAGCGGTCAGTATCGTCCTTGAATATCGTCCTGCGCTCGATCCCCCTTACGATCACATGGTGCAACGCACCAGGGGCGTCTATCCTTGCTTGGCGTGGCATGCCTGAACAACTAACATATGAAGATCGCAAAGGAAAGTTATAATTTTATGGATGTCCCCAACATACATTTGACTTGATTGAATGTCTTTCATTCCTTATAATCCTGTTAATATAGATAAAATACGATGAGGGATATAAATGAAGACAGACCAATTAATATCAATGCTGAACCAATATAAAAAAACGCACAGCCGTCAGTACGGCATCAAACGTCTTGGTCTGTTCGGCTCCATAGCCAAAGGTACATCCAATGATCAAAGCGATATCGATATCGTTGTCGAACTGGAACGGCAGGACCTGTTTTTTCTAATAGGCATAAAGCAAGATTTAGAAGAACAGCTCCACTCAAAAGTTGATATTGTTAGCTATCGAAATAACATGAATCCCTTCCTGAGACAGCGTATCGACCAAGAGGCATTATATGCATGATACGGAATTGGCGATGCAAATTCTGCTGCAAATAAGGGAGGCGGCCAAGACTATCCTGTGGCGGTTTTCTGCAATTCACCACGCTGATGATTTTACAGGTTCAAATGAAGGAAAAGAAAAGCTCGACGGCATTTGTATGCAGCTTATCGCAATAGGTGAAAGCCTTAAAAAGATAGATGCGGTTACAAATCATTCGCTTTTAATCAAATACCCTCAGATAGAGTGGAAAAAGGCCATGGGATTGAGGGACATTATCACCCACCACTATTTTGACATCAATGCAGAGGCTATTTTCGATGTCTGCAAAACAAAAATAGAACCACTTCTATCGACCATTGAGAAAATAATTTCCGATATGCAAGAGGAAGAATAATCTCCTCATTAAAAACATTAATAGCAAACCACCTCTTTCCCCTTAATCCAACCAGCGCCCTTTTTCATTGGCAATAGCCTTCTCCCTCACGGAACCAACTGATTGATGGCAGCTGCTGGCATAGAGATTAAGCCATCGATTAGGTTGATGGGCAGTCAAAAACAAAAGTGCCGAAAACTCCGGACACTAACCATGGCCCACACTCTATAAAAGGAATTTCGTCTGATTGGACAAGAGCAAAAAACGGCGGCTGAGAAAGAAAGATAGACCTCCCAAGCATCCGTATTTCAAACATTTATCTAGAAAGTTATAATTTTATGGGCGTCCCCATGGTCTCCCAGGAGGACTTTATATCTCGCTGATTTTTTAACGTTTTAATATCTGTTGACATAAGGGATATAGAATGTCCCCATGTTCAAATTTCTTTTTCTATAAAGCTTATAAATTTATAAACCGCGTCTATCTTTTTTTGTTTGTCCATTCCTGTCCACTCTTCTTTGAGAATCTGAGGCATCCTCCCACTGTAAAAAGAATCTAAAACCCATGCAGAAACATTTTGCAACTCAGATTTCGAAATAGTTCTTTTAGTATCGTAATTTTCATCAAAAAACGAACCTGTTAAATAATAATAATCCAAATTGATAATTGTTTCGAGAAACACTGCATTGAAATAATCATCGCTATTTTTATTTGCAATATTCAAATTTATTTTTTGAAATAGCTGATCAATATTTCTACTTTTACTTATCAAGTATTGTTTTGATTTTGTGACATTTGAAGGTATGAAGATAATTTTAGAATTGCCGTCTTTTGCAATGCCTTCTTTTGCTGAACCGGATTCTTCTAATTTATAAGCTTCGCATAATATGCCTGCAACGCTTAATGCTTCCTTCTTAAAAGAATTGCTACAACTAGTCAAGATAGTAAGTGAACAAAAGAATACTATCGATCCCACTATGTAATATTTCTTTTTCATTATATACTTACTTTCTTTCTATGGATGAAAATCACTCATAGGGCCGCGATAGTTTGGAACCATTGGGCATCTTGAAAAACGACTATTACCAAAGTTTATCCAACTAATAGCATCAAGTGAAAATTTATCCACTTTCTTCCAACTTCCATACCATTTATCCATCACTTTGTCTTTGACCTTAAAAAACAACCTTTTAGTGTAACATCTTCCACATTTTTCTTCCCACTCATGACATAAGTAAATATCCCTATGAATTAATTCTTTTTCATACCTTTCAAATTTTAAATAAATGCATTGATCAGTCCACCTTTCTTTAAGCCAGGTACCCTTATCAACATTTCCTGTTTTTCTTAAAAAAGGTACCATAAAAATCTTTAAGCATGGATTTTGTTTCGTCTTGCAAGGTTTCAATCCTTGTGGATCTGTAATATTAATTGGATTACTCAAAACATAAGCATAAGGATTTGCGCCGCCTTCAAACCCTATAGGATCTGCCCTCAAATATCTCCCCAACCCAGGATCGTAATATCTGTGATAGTTATAGTGCAGCCCAGTTTCATTATCGAAGTATTGGCCGGCAAACCGCAAATTATTAACAACACTCTCAACCGTAACATCAACCTCCCCAAACGGCAAATAGTCCCCACTCCAAACCACCCCCCCACCAGCATCCGTCAACCGCTGAGGCGTCCCCAAATGATCACAATGAAAATAGTAAACCGTCCCACCCCCATCAATCATCGCCAAAGGCTGCCCATGCAACCAAACATACGCCTTGACCATATTCCCGGCCGCATCGGTCTCGGCAATCAACTGCCCGGCCTGATCGTAATGAAACAGCACACTGCCCGTCCCCTGCTTCATAGCCCGCTGGCCGCTGCTGTTGTACGTATAATCATTAGGATCGGTAATAGCCGGCTGCGGGTTGTTGGCCCCGGGAATCCGCTGAACCGTGTTACCGTCGGCATCGTACGCGAACAGCTCCGTATGCACCCCGGTAACCGTATGCAACCGGTTGGTGCCCGGGTAGTAGGCGTAGCTGTCCTCATCGCTGTTCTCGGTGCGCGTCAACCGGTTGCCCACATTGTCGTAGGTATACCCAATGCTTCCATAAACACCGACGGCGCTAGTCAGCCGGTAGAGATCGTCGTACCCGAAACTCTGGCTGCGCCCGGCATCCAGGTTGTCGGTGATCAGCTCGATGTTGCCCACTGCATCCGGCGTATAGGTCCGGCTCATCACCGTACCCGCCGCCAGCGTGGCGATCTGGTAGTTCTTATCGTAGCTCTTGCCGACCTGAATGCCGTTGCCCAGGGTCATACCGCTCACCGGCCCGAAGGGCATGTAGGCAATGTTCGAAGCCAGGGTCTGGCTGCCGTCGAGCACCACGGCGCCGATGCGGGCAGGGTCGGCCGGGTCGGGCTGGTAGGCGACGCTGTGGCCGGTGGGATAGACCATCGTGCGCAGGTTTCCGGCCGCATCGTAGAGATAGCTGGTGACGAAAATCGTGCCGCCGATAGTGCGCGTTTCGGTCTCCAACTGCCCGTCGGCATTGTAGCTGTATTCCACTGTCCCCGACGGGTCAGTCACCGAGGCGAGACGGCCCATCAGGTTGGCGCCGCTGCCCGTGTCGTAGGCCATGGCCACGTTCTCGGCCGGGTCGCTGTAGAGGATATCGGTCAGCCGTCCGATTAGGTCGTACCGGTACTCGACCGCCTGCCCGTTGTGGGTCTTGAAGCGCAGGTTGCCGGCCGCATCGTAGCTGTAGAGGCAGTTGCCCGTATCAGGCGAGTCGGTCTCCACCAGTCGTCCCATATCGTCGTATGTGTAGAGGGTCACGTGCCCCTCGGCATCGGTCACCGAGGCGAGGTTGCCGTGGATGTCGTAGCCGTAGACCGTGGTCACATTCCCCGGCTGGATCACCTGCCACAGCCGGTTGAACTGATCGTAGAGGTACTCGGTCACATTGCTGTTAGCGTCGGTCACGGACTTGAGATTACCCGAGCCGTCGTAGGCGTAGACCGTCTCCAGGTCGGCGGTGTCGTCGTGGTTGCGGTGCAGGCTCTTCCACGGCTTGCCCGCCGCCAGGTCCGGGTTGTTGGCCGGATCGCCCCAGTCCGTGCCGCGATAGTGGGTCAGGGTCTCGTCGGCCGCATGGATCGACTCCTCGGTGCGCTTTCCAAGGCCGTTGTAGGCGTAGTAGACGAAGTTGCCCGACGGGTCCATTATCTTTTCAACGAAGCCCGCATCGTTGTACGCATAGTCCATGGTGCGGCTCAAGGCGTCGGTGGCCGTATCCAGCTCGCCGGCCGCCGTGTAGGTGCGGCTGGTGGTGACGCCGTTGCGCGTGGCCGACAACTGCCGGTTGCGGCCGTCGTAGGTGAAGGTGGTCACCACGCCGTTGACGTCGGTCACCGTCTCCACGTTGCCGGCAGCATCGTAGGTGTAGGAGGTGGTACCCACCAGCGGCCGCGTCTCAGTCAACCGGTCGCCGGTCGCCGGATCGTAGGTGTAGCTGACCAGGTCCTGGTTGCCGGGCAGCGGCCCGTCGATGCTCTCCACCTGCCCATTGGCGGTGTAAGAGTAGGTGGTGATGTACTCGTAACCGCTCAACGCCCCGACCGCATCAAAGGTCGTCCCGCGCTCCACCTTGCGGTGCATCAGCCGTGTGGGGTTCTCGTTGGAGATGGCGTTGCCGTCATCGTCGTAGTCGAAGATGGTCTCTTTGAAGCCGGCGCTCAGCACCGACTGTTCTAAGATGCTCAACCGGTCGCCGGTCGCCGGGTGGTAGGTGTAGTAAAAGGTGCGCTCGTCGGCGGTGCCCACGGCCTGGATTTCAGTTTGATAGCGGTCCGTGCTGTCAAAGTTTGTATATTGGTCGATGCGGCCGTTGGCGTACTCTATTTCAACGACGCGGCGCTGGTCATCATAGCCGTAACGCACGGCATCATCGCCACCGCAACCGGCGCAACCGCCACCACCGGTGATATGGGTAATGGTCCTGCGACCGTTTATTGTTTCAATCGTATAGGTTTTTTGAACGCCCTGTTCGTCCGTTGCCACAACACTGGAAGTAGCGTATCCGGTGATGGTCACACCCTTTCCGTCGCGGGTCGTATTTTCAATGGCACGATCCAAACTATCAAACTGCCAGGAGGAGAGAAATTCATCGGCAAGGTTGCGCTTTTCGGTAAGATTGTGGATATCGTAGGGATCTTCGTATCTGTATTCATATCCGGAGGCTGTGGAGCCGTTGTCGTCGTCCGCATAGATCACGTGAGTGAGGTTGTTCTCGATATCGTATTGGTAGGTGACCCAGATGCCGTCGGGCACGCGTGAAGTTGTCGGACCAGTGATATGTTCAATACGATTCTCCGCATCGTATTGAAATCCGATGCTGCGGCCCGTGGCTTCGTCGGCGACCGTTGCAAGGCGGCCATAGGCATCATATGTCAGGGTCTGTACATTACCGTTGCCGTCGGTCTTGGCGACAAATCGCATCTGCTCGTTAAAGGTGTAGACAATGCCGTTGGCACGGTACCAGGTGAAACCAACCCCAGCCTCGATCACAATATAGCCTTTGGAATTGAGGATGCCCGAATAAATGCTTCCGCCCAAATGGTTCTGGTATTGGTGTTTTCTGCCCAGCTCATCGATAATCTCAAAAGCGTTGGTTTCTGTGGAGGAAAGATATCCGAGGGTAACATTGTAATTGTGGGTCCAACCGTAACCAACAGAGGTGGCCTGATCGGAGCGGCTTCGATAGGCACGATAAAGTTTGAAGCCTTTTTCATGAGAGGTGTTGAACTCTAAGTCGATATCTTTCTGTTCGCTATTTCCAGTGTAGACGACTATAGGGTCACCATCTTTGCTGTTCGGACATTTAGGTACCCCAGGAGGACAGCACATTTCTTCTCGCTCTTTGCAGCACTCGTCTTCAGGGGGATCCATCAAATAGTAGTAACAATTAACTTGAACCTGGCCTCCGGTATAACCTGTCCAGCATCCACCATCGCCAGCATAGTCAGGGCTGTAGTAATTGCGGCCACAGGAAGAATGCACTCTATCCGGTTCACCCGGGGGGTGATCCTTAACACATGCCATGACTGCAACTCGTGCTTCAAAAAAAGTTTCATAGAAATAGTCGTGATAGTCCGCCACTTCAGGGACGCGAGCCCATGTAAATTCATTGCAGCATAGACACAATATCACGTAAATAGAGATCACTATCGGCTTTTTAAACATTTACCTATTCTCCTATCACTTCAACTACTCACTATATATTGTCTAATTTAGTTGGATGTTGATCGTTTCAATCGACCCGAATGGTCATATTCAAAAGCTGTTTCACTGCTCGTGTTCATTTCGATATCCACCCACTCTGATTCACTTTGGTTGCCGGCCTCATCCATTAAACAGACTTCAAAAGCATTGGCACCGGGAGACAAGCTAAGCAATGCTTCCCAATCCGCCCCTTCTGCTGGAACTAACGCTATGGCATTGATCCACACGGCCGTTCCGGTTTCACGCGTTCCTGTTAATTCAACAACAAATTGAGAGGCAATATTTTCTGTCGGCCTGACTTGAATCGTTCCGCTATCTACGATACCACCAGTAATGATCGGCTTTTCGGGTGGCTGTGTATCAATAGTAAAGCTAAAGCCATATTGAGCGCTGTTGCCATAAATATCAGCCGCCGTAAAACTAACATGGTAGGTATCATCGGCCAGCGGCAGACTGCCGGGTGTAAAAGTGAAAATATCGTCAGCCTTGATAGTGATGCCAGCAATGGTTTGCTGGCTGCTGTTGACAACCGCAAAGCTCGAAATCACGCTGTTATCATCTACGGTGCTTTGAGGGTCCGCCAAGGCCACTGAGATCTGCTGAATCTCTTGCAGCTGAGCTCCGTCAATTGGGCTTGTGCTGATCAGAGTCGGTGCAGTGTTGTCGGCAATGGACGATAGGTCGGCGATGTAGCTATTGTTGGTCTCATTGGTTTCCGCTACCTGATCCTGACTGTCGACTTTGACCTCGATGCTCGGGTTGCCGCTGCTGAATGTCCAGATTTGCTCGACCTGCACCGCGCCGCCGGCATACATAATCTGGTCCACCGCGGTTGTACCTATGGAGACGCCGTCCACCAGAAAATCCACCGCAAAAGAATCCACCACCGGCCCGCTGCCGATATTTTCAATTGTGGCAGTGAACGTCACGCTCTGTCCGAGCAGAAGATTGCCGGCAGGCGATGTAATGACCTGGTTGACGGTCAGATCGGGTGGATCGCCGTCTGTGGTAAAGGACCAGACTGGTCCAGTGGTTTCGGCACCCTTGTCATCCTTGGCGACCGCTTCCCAATAGTAGGTGACACCAGCGATGAGGCCTTCTTTGGTGTGGCTCGGCTGCGTCAGGTCGGACTCGGCCAGCTGCAGACTTTCTGCCGATGCGCCCCAGTACAAATCGTAAGTGACCATGTCCGTCAGGTCGGGATCGCCGCCGTTCCAGCTCAGGTCAGCACCGTTAGTAATTGAGACGCGCACGGCGGTATCGGCAGGTGTCGGATTGGAGGGTTCATACGGGGGCTGGTTTTCTCCTGACGAGGTGCATTGGACCTCTTCCGTAGCCCATGGATCGGCGTCCACGCTACCGTAGGTTGCATCACCCGACTGGTTCGGTCCTGCGCTGTCGCCCCACCAGTTGTTCTCTGCATTCAAGACTTCGAAGCCGCTGTAGTAAATGCCGTAGTTCGTATTGCCGTTGAAATTGTTGCTGTTCATATCCGGCGGGGGGCTAACTGTCCAATAGATTCCGTTCTGGTTGCCGATCAAATTGTTGCAGGCGATCGTTGCAGTGGCGGATCCGCTTCCTGTGCCATAGACACCTGCTGTGGCACTATATCGAATCGTCGTATTTAGAACTCGCGGCGATGCCTGGTAAAGATATAGCGAGCCGCTGCTGTACCCGCCGTATTCTACCGTACAGTGCTCCAGCACGGTAGTGGCATCATCTGTGGTGTTGTAAAACTGGATGTAGTACCAGTCTCCCGGTGCAGGGGTGGCCTGGTTCGACGTAAATAAAATCGGATTGCCGGCTTCTCCCTGGGCCACCAGCGCCCCCGGATCGCCAGAACTGGCACCGATTATCATACGCTGATACGGATTGAATTTGACCGTCACCCCAGGCTCGATGGTTAGCGTGGTGATGCCGTCGGTACCGTCTGTCCCCTTGACTGTAATTGTGCCGATTACGGTATAAGGAATGACGGCCGTCCATGTGGCATCATGACTGATGGTCCCGGCCGATACCTCCAGATAACTGTCCGCATCCACATCGGTAATGCTGCTACCCGTGACAATGGGGCCAACCATGTCGGCATATGCTTTGATAGGAAAGCTGTTGTTCTGATGGATGGTGTTGTCAGAAAGGCTCACTGTGCCTGAAGCCAATAGGGATATCCCGCTGCTGACGCTACTGCCGTTCACCGCGCCACCAATTGCTCCCGAATAATAAAGATCGTAATTCTGATTGGCACTGAAAGTACAGTCCTCTATGGTCGGTTGGGATGTATTTATATTAATACCGTAGCTTTTACTGTTTTGAACGGTAACATTTCGCAATGCGGGTGACGCCTGGTAAAGATATAGCGAGCCGCTGCTGTACCCGCCGTATTCCACCGTACAATGCTCCAGAACGGTAGTGGCATCATCTGTGGTGTTGTAAAACTGGATGTAGTACCAGTCTCCCGGTGCAGGTGTGGCCTGGTTCGAAGTAAATAAAATCGGATTACCGGCTTCTCCCTGGGCAACCAGGGCCCCCGGATCGCCAGAGCTGGCGCCGATAGTCATACGCTGATACGGATTGAATTTGACCGTCACCCCAGGCTCGATGGTTAGCGTGGTGATGCCGTCGGCGCCGTCGGTGCCCTTGACTGTAATAGTGCTGGTAACGATATAGGGGCTCCCGGATAAAGCCCAAACAGTGTCTGTACTAATCGTGCCGCCCACGGTTGTATCCGCAAATGCTGTAAAGGGCAGCAGCGGATCGAGGAAAAGAGCAACTAACCAGATTGCCAATAAGCGAAGATTACGAACAGTTATCATTTGCGGTCCTTTTCTGGGAAAGCATTAACGATATCGCGATACTTCTCGCTCGAATCAAACAAGAGTACGTTATCTCAAAACCACAATAAAAGGCGTCGCTATTTCAATTCTCAACAACAGAAAAAGGCAGGGAGACATTTGTTTTTAGATAGTGAGCGCAAAGCTATCGCTGAGAATGAAGGCCATCGTTGGCCCACTCATCTATTGTTGTGGGTTCTACGAGAGTAAATGCCTTTTTTGCCGTATAACTTTGCTTATCCTATAAAGTCTAACGGGTGAATTGGATGGGGGATAATGCTGAACGGATATTCCTATAATACAGGTAGGGTGTCAACAGTAAATTGGTACCCATTGCAGAAGTCAAACAGTAGCGTTTCTCATGCGGGCACACGAGAAATGGGAAAAAAGCTTTATTTCCAAAAAGTTAACATCGTTTTAAGAAAACCGCTCGTCGCCTAAACTCGACCATTCGAGTATACTTTTTCTACACGATGTTCTATATAGTTTGAGAAAAAGCAATTGCAGAAACCGATAGAAAGGAACTGATTTCAAAAGGCGGCTTAGAAGTTGTGATCAATGAGTTGTTATTTCTATACTTCTAACGACTTGACCGATACGATGACGCCGTTGTTGTCTGCATAAAGATACTCACCCGGATTGAAGGTCACCCCACCGAACGACACCTGCTCGTTCAGCTCCCCCACCCCCTTGCGGACACTTTTGATCGGAATAGTTTTCAAGGCCTGAACACCAACATCCATATTAGCGATCTCATCCACATCCCGAATGCAGCCGTAGATGATGAGGCCGGCCCAGTTGTTTTGCATGGCTTTGGCAGCCAGCAGATCGCCCAGAAGGGCGCAGCGCAGGGAGCCGCCGCCGTCGACCACCATGACCCGGCCGTCGCCCGGTTCGGCGACCTGCTGCTTGACGACGGAGTTGTCTTCGAAGCACTTCATGGTGACGATCGGGCCGCCGAAGGCTTTTCTACCACCGTAGTTGTTGAACATGGGCGCCACCACGCGGACCAGGTCCGGGTGGGCGTCACACAGGTCGGGAGTCGAGATGTTCACTTTTCCTCCTGATAGTACTTCTTTACAGTCTGGAGCCGGATCGAGTCCGGCATGACGGAAAATAGAATCGGATACTTTTAGTACGATGACCCTCTGGGGGCCCTATTTCCTTTTGATCCCCACGTGTGCCACAGCGATACCGTTGGTAAAATATTTATAGGTCACCTGTTCGAATCCGATCCCGGTCAGCATCTCGGCCAGTTCGTCGGGCAAAGGAAACATGCGGATCGTTTCGGGCAGGCAAGCGTAGGATTCGGCCGATCCGGCGATCAGCTCTCCGAGCAGGGGCATGATGTTGAACGAGTAGAAATCGTAGAGCGCACGGAAGGCCGGGTTGGTCGGCTGGGAGAATTCCAGACAGAGGATCTTGCCACCGGGTTTGAGCACCCGGTGCATTTCGGTGAAACCGCGTTTGAGATGGGTCAGGTTGCGGATGCCGAAGCCGACCATGGCGGCGTCGAAGTGCTCGTCCGGGAAGCTGATCTGCTCTGCGTCGCCCTGCACGTAGCCGATGTTGGCCAGCGAGGGGTTGGGATCGATCTTGGGGCGACCGGCGTTGATCATCTCCCAATTGATGTCGTAGATGACCACGCGGCCTCCGGGGCCGGTTCTGCCCGAGGCGAGGATGGCAAGGTCGCCGGTGCCGCCGCACACGTCCAGGATCTTGTCGCCGCGCTGCGGGTCGAGCATGCGGATGGCGGCGCGCTTCCAGACGTACTGGATGCCGAAGCTGAGCAGGGTGTTCATGAAATCGTACTTGGGGGCCACGCGGTTGAAGTGGCGGCGGACGGCCTGCACCTTCTCGTGCTCCTCGAAGGTGCGGATGCCGAAACGGGCCTTGCCTGTCTCCGATATGTGGTCGTCCAACTGCTCGCGCCGTTTATGGGCGTCAAACCATTTGGGGTTTTGCCAGAGGGCCATTGGGATTTACTTCCTTCATTGCGAGTTATCTTAAAGCCTGTTCATGCAAAAGAGTTCTCTGTAGGGATTGTTTTCTTCATTTGATGTCTGTGTGTCTCCAAACAAAACATTCTCTATTTACTTCCCCCCTTTTTCAAAGGGGGGTCAGGGGGGGGGTTTTATGACTTGGGAGTCATGCTGCACCCGTTGAAATCCCCCTAAATCCCCCTTTGGGAAAGGGGGACTTTTCTAATCTTATAACCTCTTCACCTACGAAAAGCTATTCCGGCTTCTTAAAATGCATCAGGTAGTTCATCTGCACGCTACCGCACAACCGTGCATACCCCACCACTGGCAGGTAGCGCAAGCCGGAGAGATGGGTTGTCTTCAGGCCGGCCTCTTCTCCCCATCGCTTCAGCTCTTCGGGCCGTAAGAACTTTTCATAGCGGTGGGTCCCCTTTCTCACGATGCCCATCAAGTATTCGGCTGCCACGATGACCAGAAGATAGGCCAGCAGGGTGCGGTTGACCGTCGCGAAGAAGATGTCACCGCCGGGCCGGGCCAGCCGGGCGCAGGCGCGCACCAGGCAGGCCGGGTCGGGAACGTGCTCGACCAGCTCCATGCAGGTGACCCGGTCGTACTCGCCGCCGCGGTCCCTCGCCCACTCTTCGGCCGTGCCCTCCTGGTAGTCGATCTTCAGCCCGCTTCCCTCTGCATGGCGCCTTGCCACCTTCAGCGCTTCGCCGACCATGTCGATGCCGGTCACGATGGCGCCCTCCCGGGCCATGGCTTCGGCCAACAGGCCACCGCCGCAGCCCACATCGATCACCCGTTTCCCCTTCAGGCCAGCGCGCTGTTTAACATAGCCCAGGCGCACCGGATTGATGTCGTGCAGGGCCTTGAACTCGCCGCGCGGCTGCCACCATAGATCGGCCATGGCGCCGAATTTGGCTACTTCGTTGGGATCTATGTTTTGGATCATGCTTTAATGCGTTCACTCTGGAGTTTGAAGAGAAGGTTCTCGGTTGGTTCAAAATTCTACCGATCTATCTGTGGCACAATGATCCAATCCCGGAATGCCTTCGCTTTATTGCTTCGTACTTTCCTACTTGTCTACTTACATCTTTCCTGCTTTTTCCTGGGCGGGGATAAACCCCGCCCCTACATTTTGGTACCGAGGTCGATAGCCGGTCCTGTGTACCACGCTTTGCGGGAAGATGGAAAGCGGTTTGGCGCCTGTCTATTTTGCTTGGTAGTTCACGTTGCCCTTTGGGTGGTGCCTGAAAATCCCCCTGCCCCCTGTTGGAAAAGGGGGAGCGTTTATCGTCTGACCAGCAGCAGTGTATTTCCGATGACGGTGAGGCTGCTGAGCAACATGGCGGTGACCGCCACGAGGGGAGAGAGCAGGCCGGCCATGGCCACAGGGATGCTGACCGCGTTGTATACCAGAGCGCACCACAGGTTCTGGCTCACCTTGCGGTCCACCCGGGCGGCCCAATTGAGAAAGTCGAGCAGTTGGGACGGATCGCCTTGCATGAGGGTGACTCCGGCCGCGTGCCGGGCCAAGGGCGATCCGCTGTGAACGGCCACGGCCAGATCGGCGCAGGCCAGGGCCGGTGCGTCGTTGACTCCGTCGCCGATCATGGCCACGCGCCGACCCCCGGTCTGAAGCGTTTCGACATAATCGGCCTTCTGCTGGGGCAAAAGACGCCCCGTGGCATTTTCAATGCCGATGGCTGCGGCCACAGACATTGTCGCCTGAGCGGCGTCGCCCGATAGAAGATGTGGCGTAAGCCCGCGCCTCTTTAATTGCTGTATCATCTCCGCCATCCCCTCACGGAGGGTGTCGCCAAAGTAAAATCCGGCCTGCACCGTGCCGTCGAGACTCAGTAGCACCACGGAGAGGTCCACGGCTGCGTCCGAGGCGTTCTCATCGGCGCCATGGCTGGTCGGGTCCTTTTTGCCTGTGACCAGATGGCCACTGCCGATCTGTGCGATTTGGCCCCGATATCTTCCCCTGAGCCCGTCCGGGCATGCCTGGACATCGGTCACCTCCGCGGCCTCCACACCCCGCTGCCCGGCATAGGTGCGCAATGCATGGGCGACGGCATGGTCGACGCCGGCCTCCAGGCCCAGGGCAAGGGCAAGGAGGAACGCCTCCGAAAGGTCTCCCTGGCGTTCAATCCGCTCCAGGGTCCACTGGCCGCGGGTGACGGTCCCGGTCTTGTCGAACACCACCGTATCGATGCCGCCGGCCTGTTCGAACGCGTCAAAATCCCGGACCAGCAACCCCTGGCGACCGGCCCCGGCGATACCGACCACGCGCGCCAGAGGTATGGCGATGCCTAAAGCGCACGGACAGGCGATCACCAAAACGGTCACGGTACGGACCAGGGCCTGCTCCATGGAGAGCCCTAGAAGATATCCAACAGTTCCCGTGGCCAGGGCCAGAAGCGCGATAATCGGTACAAAAGCAGCCAGCCACCGATCCGTGCGGCTCTCTAAAGCGGTGCGCTGGGCCAATCCCTTGCGAACGACCGCGATCATCTGTCCGAGCAGGGCCCGGTCGCCCACCTGTTCGGCCCTTACCGTCAGATCGCCACTGACCACCCGGCTACCGCTGGCAACCCCATCACCCGGTTCAAGGGCCACCGGCTCTGGCTCGCCCGTGATGGCCGATGCATCCAGGCGGCCGCCCCCCGCAACGATACGCCCATCGGCCGGCACCACCTCCCCAGGGCCGACCTTGAAAAGATCGCCGGCACCCAACTGGTCGATATGCACATAGCGCCCCTTGGGAAAAGCGTCGCTGCACAAGCGGACCTTGGTGGGCTGCAGGGAGAGAAATCCTTCCAGATCCTGCCGCACCCGCTGCTTGGCCCTGGCTTCGAGCAGTTTTCCGAGCAGCAGCAGGGTAATCAGCATCGAGGCCGTATCGAAGTATAGGTGCAGGCTTCCGCGCCACCAGTTGACCAGGCTGTAAAGATAGGCGCTGCCGGCGCCCAGCATGATCAGCACCTCCATGCCCGGCGCGGCGTGGCGCACGCCCGACCACGCTTTGCGCAGGACCGGCCCGCCGCCGTAGGCCATGGCAATGGTGGCCATGACGAAGATCGGCCAGGAGATGTAGGCGATCCCCTTTGGTGTGAGCTCGGTGAAAAAACCGGAGTAGAGCGACCAGGAGAGCATCATGACATTGGCCGACAGCAGCGCTGTTATCGCCAGACGCACAAAGTCCCCGCGCAGGGCGTGCTCTCCGGACGAGCCGTCATCGGAGAGCGCCCGATACCCCAGCCGTTCGATACGCTGCCGTATCTGCACAGGCGCGGTGCGCACCGGATCGTAGCGGCAGCGCAGACGATCGGTGGAGAAATCGCATGCCACCTCCCGAATCCCATCGAGACGCTCCAGGGCATGGCCGATCACCCAGGCACAGGCCGGGCACCACATGCCCTCTACCACCGCCTCGAACGCCAGCGTCGCCCGTTCGTCGGATGCGTCTTGCGCAGCGCCTTTCTCTTCGGCCGCGCGGTTGATCCGCTCCAGATCCTCCTCCGAGGCCGGCACCACGCCGGCGGCCACGCACTCCCGGTAGAGATCGCTCTCCTTGAAACGCGACGGATCGGGCGCATCGGCCGCCTCCATGAGCATGGTAAACACCATGCGGCAGCCGGCGCAGCAAAACCGATAGGTCCGGTCGTCAAACACCTGATCAAACGCATTCGAACGGACCGGCAGCCCACACAGATCGCAGCTTATATGAGAAGAGGTATAGATAGAAAATCTCCAAATCCAGAATGCCGGATCATAAAAGCCTGCCCCGGACTACGATCCGAGGTCCGGCATGACGGGTTAACGACCTTCTACGAGGTCATCAAAAACAATCACCGCATATGCAATCGATAGAATGCCTCAACTTTCATACTTTCTTACTTTCCTACTTTCATACTTTTTTTCAATAATTCAACGTCATCAACAACCCCATCCCCCCGCCCTCCCCGGATTCAAGAAGTTCCTGATCGTCTCGCCGGGAGAGATCGCCGCCCGCAGTGTCTCGAACCATCTGTATGCACCGCTCCATCTGTTCGACAAACTCCGGGACGGGGAGCATTTCGCCATAGGTTCGCGTAAAAGAGTATATGCAAACCCCCTCTTTGTCCATCTTCGCGGCAATCTCCGCAGCCCCCTTCAGCACCTGAATCGTCCGCCGGGCAGTGGCAACGGTGCGCTCCGGGAACAGGTCCCACCACGACACGGCTGTACAATAATAGGTGGTGGGCCGATAGGCCTGCAGTGAAATCGAGTCGTCATGAATGGTCGTATACAGCTTGAAGATCTTCTCCATCAATTCCAGCGGCCTGGATTGGGGCAGATCGTCGCGCAGATACCCCATTTGCCACTGTATGGCATGCAGCGGTTTGCGAATAACGGCCGGGCGGGCATCGATGGAGCGCTCCGCATCCACAAAGAGCGCATCCTCACTCTTCAGGATGCTCTTGAGCACCTTGACCGTATTGAGCAGATAGTTGGCCCGTATCCCGGTGGGCGAAACGGAGATGCCGTTGCCGAAAATCGTATCCGCCTGATCCAGCCCCTCAAAGATCCTCTGTTTGAACTGGTCGGTATCGGTCTCCCCATCGATGGTTCCGTTTCCCTTGCGCAAATATCTCAGGGTGGACATCGCCTGGGCCAGGTAAACCACGGCATGTTCGCAATAAAAGTCTTCGGATTGAAAGTCGCAGTTGTGTTGAATGAAGGATGCCTCTTTGTACGCCTGCTCGAACAGCCCGTCGGAGGCGGCATAGGAGGGGGCATCGACGGCCAGGTTGCGCAGCAGGACCATGCGCAACGTCCGGGCGTTGAGATGGGTCGGATCCAGGCTCAATACGATCCGGAGAATCTCGATCGCATCCCAGAACCTTCTCCGGTAGTAGAGCGTCTTGGCAATCTCCAAACCCAACAGGGAGTTGTGCGGAACCCGAAGGAACGTCGAAACGGCATTGGGTGGATTGTCCTGATCATCTGGCACGGAATCCACCAGTGGGGGCCACACGATCCCGGCAAATCGGGTGGTTGAAGCGATATCGTTTTGAAGCGCGGTGTCCCGCAGCAGATCCGGAATAAAATCGAAGTAGAGGGTGCTCCATACCCCCACCATCCACCAGATGCTCAACGTCTCGTCATTGAAGAGGGTGATCTCCGCCGGGTGCGGGCTCAGCAAGGCGCGAATATCGTTGATCAGGACACACTGCCGGGCATAGTCGGTCATGCGGATCACCGGGTCCCCGGGAAGCTTGGCATTGAGAATGGGCAGCAGATGGTTGTCGATACTGATGAGGCTGCCGGCCGCAATGCCGATGGAGAGAAACCGGTTCTGGGAATAGGAGTCGGACAGCGCCCAACGGATGGCCATCTGGTGGGCGAGTGACAGTGCACTTCGCAGACACTGGCGATAGGCGAACGGATTGCCGGCCCGCTCTTCTTTGGGAAAATCCACATAGAGGGTGGTGATGTCGTGGGCGCGCACCTTCCCCCAGCGACCGTAGGCGAAACGGCCGATGGACTGCTCGATATAGGTCTTGAGCTCTTTCTTGAGCCAGCCGACAATGTCATGATCGATGACATCGCCGCGACTGTATAGGGCGAAACCGATCCTCACCCCCTCCTTGTAGTCCACCTGCTGCCGCCCGCCCTGACAGAGCTTGCACAGCGTCTCGAAATTCCATTGGGGACCCAGGTGCGCCCTGTCGTGACCGAGCCAGAAGGCAAAGCTCCTGAGCACATTTTGCTTGTGCGGTGTGTCGGCCTTCTCCTTCTTCAGGCGCGACAGCATGGAGTTGCTCACTTTGGGCAGCTCGATGCCGTGCTCGGCCAGCAGGGCATTGATGCGATCAGCCAAGGCACGTGCAGAGAGATTGAGGTCAAGCACCTTCTCCTTTTGATCGAAAAAGGACTCGAAGGTCATCCGGCTTGGCGGGGTGCAAACCTCCTCCGCCCGTTCGTTTTCGCTGATGAAGTTTTCTAAAAAGGACGGCTCGGCGGCGTCGATGACCCCATTTCGATAGGCAAAGGCAACGATCGTCTCAAGGATCTGGGCGTTATCGCCGCTCTCGGAAAATAGCCGATAACTGGCCGGTGTCGGAAAGACGGCCAGGAGGGCGGAAAAGGCATCTGTCGTCTTGGGCATGGTACTCACCTCCGGAAGGGTGTTTCAAATAGCCGAACCTACTTTTCATAAAATATCGTTAAAAACAATGCAATGTTTTAGCCTAAAACGATAGTTTTTGTGAAACACACCAAATATTTGACAATTGTTTCAATCACAGATTAGGATTATCACATCGCAGGATGAACAACGACAATGTCGCCAGGGTACCAGGAGATACCGGGGCAAGCATCACCTACCCGCTCGAATCGTTACCACTGAACCACAAGCTTGAATTGCAGACAGATACAGAGCACTACGAATCGAAGCAGCCTGTCATGATCGATTTGTCTTGAGCCACCTGTACCTATCGATAGGGCAAGCTTCACAAACAAAGGAGAGACACCATGGAACAGTACAAACTTTTCATTAACGGTGAGTTTGTCGATGCCGCCAGCGGCGAGACCTTCGAATCGATCGATCCGGGTACGGGCGCGCCCATCGCCCAGGTGGCCAAAGCCGGGGCAGCCGACGCCGAGGCGGCCATCGATGCCGCCCGACGGGCCTTCGACAGTGGTGCCTGGAGCGGATTGACCCCGGCCCAGCGGTCCGAAAAAATGAACGCCTTTGCCGACCAGATCACCCAACAGGCCCTTCGCATGGCCTTGACCGAATCGATGGACTCGGGACAGATCATCGGCCTGGCCAAATACTGGGGCCTGCTCGGCTCGCAGCTCCTGCGCAATTATGCCCACTATGCAGCCACCAAGTTCCCCTGGAAAGAGGAGATCCCCTATGCGGGCAATGTCTTCGCCCCGGGCCGCGACTTTATCCGCCGGGAGCCGATCGGCGTCTGCGTGGGCATCATTCCCTGGAACTTTCCCATGAGCATGGCTTTCTGGAAGATCGGCCAGGCCATTGCCATGGGCAACACCATCGTTCTCAAGCCGGCCACCTCGACCCCCCTGGGGGCCCTGATCATCGCCGAAGCGGCCAAGGCCGCCGGCATTCCCGACGGCGTGGTCAACGTGATCGCCGGTCCGGGCGGCGAGCTGGGCAAGACCCTCTGCACCCACAAATCGGTAGACAAGATCGCCTTTACCGGCAGCACCGAGGTGGGCCGCATGATCATGAAGATGGCCGCCGATACGGTGAAAAAAGTGACCCTCGAACTGGGCGGCAAATCGGCCAACATCATCTGTGAAGACGCCGATATCGATCTGGCCGTCGAGGGGGCCCTCTTCGGCACCTTCTTCCACCAGGGCCAGGTGTGCGAGTCGGGCACCCGCGTGCTGGTCTCCTCCAAAATTTACGGCGAGTTCATGGACAAAATGAAAACGCGCGCCGAACAGCTCAGGGTCGGCTATCAGCTGGAACCCACCTCCCAACAGGGGCCGCTGGTCAACGCCACCCAACTGGCCACGGTGGAACGCTACGTAAAACTCGGCCAGGAGGAGGGCGCCGAACTGATCACCGGCGGCCAGAGGGCCCAGGTGGAAGGTCTGGACGGCGGCTTTTACTACAAACCCACCATCTTCGCCAGTGTCAAAAACAGCATGCGCATCGCCCAGGAGGAGATCTTCGGTCCGGTGGTGTGCGTCCTCAAATACGACAGCGAAGAAGAGGCCATCGATCTGGCCAACGACTCGATCTACGGGTTAGCCGGCGGCGTCTTCTCCCGCAGCAACGCGCGGGCCCAACGCATCGCCGATCAAATCAAGACCGGCACCATGTGGGTCAACAACTACCACTCGTTCGGAGACTTCTGCCCGTTCGGCGGTTACAAGCAGTCGGGCGTGGGACGCGAACTGGGACACGAGGGGCTGGCCGAATACACCCAGGTCAAACGCATCCATGTGCCGGCCAGCGCCGACCATGCCAGCAACTTCACCATGAAGCTCTTCTCCGACGACCCCAAAATCCCCTTTGTGCAGTACATGACCCCAACGCTGATCCTGGCCGGCCACGGCAGCCTCTCGTCGATCTACCGAGAGGTGGTGCGCCTGGAAGGCAGCCGGGCATTGATCCTCACCGACGCAGGCGTACAAAAGGCCGGATTGGTTGACCGCGTGAAGGAGGCGATGGGTGAATTTTGCGTCGGCGTCTTCGATGACATCGCCCAGGATACCGACCTTGCCATCGTGGACCGCG
Source organism: uncultured Desulfatitalea sp. (assembly GCA_963668675.2). Classification (GTDB taxonomy): domain Bacteria; phylum Desulfobacterota; class Desulfobacteria; order Desulfobacterales; family Desulfosarcinaceae; genus Desulfatitalea. The sequence continues at coordinate 1,663,099 of CAXXMB010000002.1, forward strand.
CCGTGGCATTCGCCCGTGAAAAGGGTGCCGATCTCATCGTCAGTGTCGGCGGCGGCAGCGTCATCGACACGGCCAAAGCGGTCTGCGTCACCTTGAAAAACGGCGGAAAGGCAGACGACCACTTGGCCCTCATGCGCCTGACCGAACCCCAGATACCCCACATCGTCATCCCGACGACATCAGGTACCGGCAGCGAGGTGACCAACGTGGCCGTCATCAAAAGTGGCAGCGCCGGCCGCAAGGTCTACATCGTCGACGCCTTCATCACCCCAAATACGGCGATCCTGGATCCCCAGTTCACCATGACCTTGCCCCCCGGTCTGACCGCCTCCACGGCCATGGACGCCATGACCCATGCGGTGGAAGCCCTCACCAGTACCATGTCCAACCCGATCTGCGACGGCCACGCCCTGCAGGCCATCCGCCTGATCGGAGAGAACCTGCCCAAGGCCATCGCCAACGGCAATGACGAAAAGGCGCGCACCAACCTGCAGCTTGCGGCTACCATGGCCGGTTGGGCCTTCGGCATCGCCCAGGTGGGCCTTGCCCACTCGATGGCCCACACCATAGGCATGCTGGCCAACGTGCCCCACGGCGCGGCCTGCGGTATCGTTTTGCCGGCAGTAATGCGCTACAACGTGGACTTCGCCACCGACAAACTGGCCCTGGTCGCCCAGGCGCTGGGCGTGAGCATTGGCAGCCTGGATAAAAAGGATGCCGCCAACGCCGCTGCCGATGCGGTGGAGAGGCTGATGAAGGAGAACGGCCATCCGATGCGGCTGAGCGAAGTGGGCGTCACCGAAGAGGCACTGGCACTGGCGCCTTTCCACGCCATCGCCGATACGCCGACCCTCTTCAACGCCCGCCCGGTTTCCGATCCCAACGACATTGCGGAGTTGTACAAGCAAGTGTTTTAGACGCCGACTTTAAAATACTTCTCGTCAAAAAACAAAGGGCGCCCTCAGACTGGGCGCCCTTAACCTTCAGCCTCCTGCTCCCACTGAACGATTCGATTGCGTCCCTGTGCTTTGGCCATGTAAAGCGCCTTGTCCGCCTGCTCGATCAGCGTCTTGCCCGGAGCGTTGCTCTCCGGCACCATTGCGGCCACACCGTAACTGAGAGAGATGTATTGCCCCACGGTTGACGACGGATGGACTATCTTGAGCTCCTCGATGGCGGCTTTGACCTCCCCGGCAACACGAGCCGCACCCTGAAGGTCGGTGTTGGGCAGCACAAGGGCGAACTCTTCACCGCCATAGCGCGCCACCAGATCCATGGGGCGCTTGAGGATACCGCTGATGGCCTGGGCTACGGCGCGTAAGGTTTCGTCGCCCTGCACATGTCCATAGGTGTCATTGTAGAGCTTGAAAAAGTCGATATCACATAGCATGACAGAAAGGTAAGTGCCGTCCCGCCTTGCCCTGCGCCACTCTTCGGCCAGCCGTTCATCGAATCGGCGACGGTTGGCAATCTGGGTTAAATCATCGAGGGCGGCCAGCCGTTGAAGCTCCTCGTTGGCCTTCTGCAGCGCCAGCTCGACCTGTTTGTACTTGCTGATATCGATCAGCGTGCCGAGGATGCGCAGCGCCGACCCCTTGTCGTCGCGCTCCACCGTCCGCCCGCGCACCTGTACCCAGCGCCACTGGCCATCCTGTCCCAGCATGCGCAGTTCGACTTGAAAGGCCTCGTTTCCCCCTGTCGTCAGCTTCTCGAACGTCTCCTTCAGAAAAGCCGCATCCTCGGGGTGCGCCAAGGTGGTCCAGGTCTCCATACTGGAGGGCAATTCGCCTAACTGGTAGCCGAGCATGGCAAACCATCTCGGACTGAAGTAGATCTGCTCGACCTTGGGCAGATAGTCCCACAACCCCTCATCGGCGGAATCCATGGCGAGATTCAGGCGGCGTTCGTTTAGGTTCATAGCCTGCTCGGTACGCTTGCGCAGGAGCGCCTCCACGAAGATCCCGGTCAATGTCTCGATATCGTACCGATCCACCAGGGCGTACCCCTTCGGGTTGTTGGCCAGAGCGATAAACCCGGACACCCCTGTATCCTTGGGCAGCGGCACGGCCAGCATCGTTTTGACCTCCGGGTAGCCTTCGGGGAAAGGTCGCCAGTCCTGCTGGAGATGACCGGGCTCAACCATGACCGGCTCACCCTCATGGGCCATCTTTCGCCAAAGCTCGTTGAAGAGAAACTTCTCTTCTTGCTGAACCTGAATCGTCTTTTGGTCGTCCTCTGCATCGAAAGCCACCACCTGCCAGTGGTTCTCCTGCTTTTCGACCATGAATGCAAACGGACTGGCCGTCAGGGATTGGGCGGCCTGCAGGTAGGTGCTGGCCAGGGCGTGTTCACTGCGATCGGTCAAGGTCTGCTGAAGCACCCGGTTGATGGCATCCAGCAGCTTGGACTTTCGCTCCGTCTGCTCTTCGGCCAGATCGCGCTCCAGCACTTCGAGCTGAAGGCGCTTGTTCGCATAGATCAAATCGGTCGTCCGCTCCTGCACCAGCCGTTCCAGATCTGTCTTGTACTCGTCCAGTTCACTCTCGAGTCGCTGCAGCTTTGAGACGTCCCTGGAAAGGACGAGATTGTGGTAGCCCAGCAGGGCAATCTGTTCGGCCAGGTTGTTGATCCATGCCAGCACTTTTCTAAACTCCGTCTCGCTGCCTTGCGGGCACTGTTTCAACGTCTCCCAAAGTGTTGCGGCATCCAGCCCCAGTTTCGTCGCGTGCGCCTCGACCGATGCCTCGTCTAACAGTTCAACGCATACTTTGCTGATCCACCAATTGGCCAGATGTCGTTCCCGAACGATGATCGGAACGGCAGCCTTAATCACCCCTAGTGGCTCGCACTGTTGAAAGGATGGTTTTCTATCTCTCTTGACCCTTGCAGCAACGGACGTGAAGCGCTGGAGACAATTTTCTGCGCCCTGCTCATTCTGGCGGATAAGACTGCAAGCAGGCCGTTCGCCGCTGGTCATGGTAAGGGGATTTCCGTCGGGATCGGTAATGACCGACTCCACACCGCTGATCTCTGCGAGGGCATCCTGCAGCTGTTGCAGCTCTTCCAGAGGAATCAGGTCCAGCAGCGAAATACCGTCTGGAAATGATCTCTCATCCATTCCACGATTATACGAACGTCCATCCATTCGAGTCGTTCCCGACAGCCAGGGTGGGTGGTGCCATGGCGCAGCCCTTCCTCCGGCCGCGTCGGTTCAACGCAAACGCCATTACAGCCCGGGAGAGTGGCCCCCCGGCATGCCGGCAGACTGCCTGCACAATACAGGGAAATCCACTGATATATTAGGCTCTATTTACGGAATCAGCCGCCGTTCACCCCATGTGCCGGCAACATCTTCCACCACCCCTACGCAACAAAAAAACCGGATCGCCGCCAGGCAACCCGGTAATGGAATAGCTTCTATTCCAGGCAGCCCGGCCATCCGCCAAAGCGGATCCGAAACTTTCCGTCCCCCGGTTACCCGAAGTTTGGCTTTTCTGGTGATCGATCTGAGTATCTATGGCCATATCCATTGCAATGATGACGCCAAAACCAATTCAACCGGCCAAAAAATACCTAACTTTCTCAATTCATGACTTTAAACTGCGAACCGTGCGGTACACGCCTTAAAATGGTGTCGGCAAATTATGTAACCGACTACCCAATGACAATGAAATCTCTTTCCCACTTGCCCCCCTCTATACCACACAGTGGTCGCTTTCCCAAACTGTCACTCCATCAGGAACCTATCTCACTAATATACTACCGTAATTATTCAAAGGAATCACCCTTCCCGCTTGACACCGGTTGGGCAACTCTTTATATATGGAGGGCGTTTGATCGCTGATCAAAATTAAAGTTTTATCAAAAATATCCGATAGGTGAGTTGTTATATAGGTGATGCGTGCGGACACGGGACCGATGACGAGCAGGGAAGAACTGGTATGGGCTTTGCTTGCCTCAACACGGACCCGACATCTTCCGAAGCGAAAGGAGCTCCACATGGTGTTTAAACGATGGGCGGTCGCCCTGATTATATGGTGCCTGTCGGTCGGCACGGTCGTGGCAAGCAATACGGTGCCGACGCCGCTTAACACGATCAAGGAGCGGATCGACCAGATCATCACCGTTCTGAACGACCCACAATACCAGACGCCCGGCCAGAGGGGGCCTCAAAGAGAAAAGATATGGGAGATATCCCATCCGATGTTCGACTTTGAGGAGATCAGCCGCCGGACAGTGGGGCCCAAATGGAAAACGTTTTCTGAAGAGGAGAAGGTAAAATTCACCGACGTCTTTTCGGCGTTTCTCAGCAACACCTATATCGACAAGATGCAGGGAGAGTACCATAACGAACATATTGTCTACCTCAAAGAGCTCGTCAAGGAGCCGCTCGCACTGGTTCGGACCAAGCTGGTTCGGGAAACTGTCGAGATCCCGATCGATTACCGGTTGAGACTTGATGGCAGTCAATGGAAAATCTACGATATTCTGGTGGAAAACGGGGTCAGCCTGGTTCAAAACTACCGCGTGCAGTTCCGGTCTATCCTTGAGAAGGAGACACCCGCCGAACTGATCCAGCGACTGGAAGTCAAACTGAAAACACAAAATCAAGCCGCGCAGTAGCCGCCACTTCTGCCCTGTGATAGGAATCGAACCGCCCTGACATGAACAAACCGCCACATATCAGCGCCACACTGATGGTTGTCGTACTTCTCCTCCTCATCGGATGCGCCGGAGCCAAAAAATCGAGCCGTCTCGATTCGGAGATGCAGCCACCGGAGTACACCCAACCCTCATCATCAGCATCCGCTGACGACTCGGATGCAGACAACACTCAGAAGAGCGAACTGAGCGATGAGGAGTTGCTGCTTCTGGACGATGACCTGGGCTGGGACGAAGAATCGGCCGAAGAGATTTACACGGTGGCCGACCCCCTTGAACCGTTCAACCGGGCCATGTTCATTTTTAACGACAAGCTCTACGTCTGGGTCATGATACCGGTTGCCAAAGGGTACAGCAAGGTGGTGGAACCTCAAATCCGAACGGGTGTGAAGAACTTCTTCTTCAACATCACCGCTCCGATACGGATCATCAACAACATCCTGCAGGGCAAAGGGCAGGCCGCCGAAGCGGAGATCGCCAGATTTCTCTACAACTCGACCGTCGGCGTGCTTGGATTCGGCAATCCGGCGGGAAAAAATGCCGGCCTTAATCCCGACCCGGAAGATTTCGGCCAGACACTGGGCCGCTACGGCATAGGAGATGGCTTCTATCTCTACCTGCCCTTTCTGGGCCCCTCTACACTGCGCGATACGGTGGGCATGGTGGGTGACCGCTGGATCAGCCCACTCGGTTTCGTCGAGCCATGGGAAGTATCGCTGGGCGTCACCGGCTACAATATCCTGAACAATCTCTCCTTCCGAACCGACGACTACGAAGCACTCAAAGAAGCCGCCCTCGATCCCTACGAGGCCTTCCGCAATGCCTACGTTCAGTTGAGGCAATCGAAAATCAGAAGATAGTGGATCTGAACCTGAACCGCACCGACACCGGCAGTCCATGAATCCACTGAATGTCCGGCAGCGGTTCAATCAGGTCCAATCGCACCATCAGCATCATATCCCGCGATCCAATGGGAGAGGTCAAATCAGACGGCAGTCTTCGGGCCAGGCCGGCATCTTCGCGCACAACCGCCTCAAGGCGTGTCCCGTCGGAAAACTTGACCACCGCCTCCGCGCCTTTACGCGCATAATCGGCATATTTGGGTTCAAGATACGCCTCCACATATGGTGTTTCCGCTCGGCCAAGCAGCAGGATCGGTACGCCGTTGGACAGGGACTCGCCTTCCCGGGCCAGTACATCCAACACCCGGCCGGCAAACGGTGAGGTTTGAACCAATCGCTCCTGATCCCGTTCCAGTGATTCAATCTGAGCTTCGATTCTCTTCCGCGCCACCTCACGAGAGCGATCGCCATTGGCGGCTGTTTGACCGCTTCCATCGGTTAAGCGCCTGTAGTCGTAAAGGGCCTCGTCATATTCAATCTGAGTCCGGTTGCGGCGCTCCCTGGCCAGATTCAACTCCGCCACCGTAGCCGCCCCTTGTCCAAAGAGAAAATCCACATTGTTATGGTACGCTTTGGCCACCGATACGTTTTCTTCAGCCAAGGCAACTCTTCTTTTCAGCAGATCGACCTGGGCGGACCCGGCCATCAACTCTTCCGGCGACAGAGCGCTCAATTCTGCACGGCGCAGCATCATTTGAGACACCAGATGCGGATTGAACAAACGAACCACTGTTTCCCCGGCTCCAATATCCTGACCGACCTGCACATACACATGATCGACGACCCCGTCGGCCTTGCTGTTGATCTCGACCTGATCCATGGTGATATAGCCCGGTGCAGCGACAATCATCCAAGCCAAACCCAGCTTGATCAGGAAGTAAATCAACGGACTGGAGACCAGCAGAAGAATGATATACCAGCGCAGCTTGGCCGCGTGCCGTTTGGCCGGTGCATAGGGCACCTTCATGCCGTGGACGACAGTGGGATCTTTCTCTTTTCGTAAAAAACTTACTTTCATGGCTGCATCTCTTCATACTCGGCCCATGACTGAACCAGGAGGGTGTGAAAATTGGGATAATTCAATACGGACTGCAGGTGACGCATGTGGCCCAGGAATTCACTTCGTGATCGGGTGGCATGGCTCTCTTCGGGCGCTAATGCAGACTCGACGCTCTGGGCGATTGCAAAGTCAACCGTAGGGTAATGTTGCAGGATCGGCTCGGCGATGCGCACCACCCGATCCGGATTGGCGTTGTAGATCATCAAGGCGACCTCGGCAACACCGATGGCCTCGAAATCGCCGCCCAACCCCCCGTCCCGTCGGGTGGGATCAAGGTAACGGTAATGGACACTGATCCCCAGAGGAAGGTCGCTGACAGCCTTCACGGCCCTGACGCTCTGCAGCAGCTGATCCAGCAGGTACGTCTCGCTAAGTCCGAGGTGTGCCAGCTGGTGGGGTTCCAGATCCAGATGAATCCCCTGAAAAGGCAGCGTGGTCAGCCGCTGGACCACGTCCAACAGGCCACTCCTGTGATCGGGCAGTATCCAGAGCGGCTCTCCCAGAAGCAAATCGACCCGCACGCCTCGGCGCTTCGCCGCGACAATAAGGGTGTGCCATCGCTCACTATAGGCACGGGTGCCCAGCGCATCGATCTGATCCCTCGTATAGGATACAAGCAAACGATCGATATGGCGATCGATCAAATCAGCCATCAGATCGGGGTTCGTTTCAAAACGATCCAGCAAACGCGCGCTGTCCCACGCATACACCGCCAACCTGGGGACAGGGCGAGACGAATCGCGTTCTTCTGCCATCGGCCTCGCAGCCCGGGATCCATCCCAGGCATACAGATCGTCCGTCGTGCGGCCCGGCCAGGGAGTCACTCGATTCGATACATCCAAATCACCAGCCGTCCCGGTACCCTCTCCCTGGCCAGGGAGTGCAGCGACCGGAACCAGACTCAGCAGTCTCGCCTGCTGCTGCAGGCGGAAGGCGAAGGCGTCGATGCTCTCCACGGCCGCCTTATAATAATCGAAACGGCTCTTTTGCAGCTGTTCAACCACATCTCCGGTCAAATAGGCATATCGCAGAAGGTTTTCGCGAACCGCCTCCCTGGCGGCCGACAGGCGCTGAACGGTAAAGGCAATCTGGTTCTTGGCGGATAGGTACTGCCCGAGGATCTCCCGGGCATCTCCCCACAACTGAAACCGCATGGCCGCCATCTGTTGTTTGGCCTTCTCCAGGGCGGCGCGTGCCGCCCTCCTTTTAGCTGAGGCGGCTTGTCGGACCTTGAGCGGAAAATCGAAATTCACATTTACCCCAACCCCATATCCCGGTTCACCGGAATTGAATTCTGAAGAGACGCTCGAATAAACCGCAACATGCCCGTTGGCTTGAGACTTGTCGGCCAACGCGACCAGCATTTTTTGATCCTCTAGTACATCGTTGGCCATCAGCATCCGGGGGTGCTGCTCTGTGATCAAGGCCTCCAGCAACTGTTCGTCCGAGCAGGGCACGGGCACGGCAGGATAGGCCGCCTTGAACGGTTCAACCGCATCGCCGACCATAAAGCGCAGTGCGCCCAAGGCTCGGTGCTTTAACGCCTGCGATCGCGCCAGATCACGATGGACAAGGGCAAACTGGGACATAAGGGCCTGGCGGTCGGAATCACGCAAATGGCCGGTCGAAGCGCGCTCCCTGAGTGTGTGGTCCATCTCGGCTCGATTCTGCAAAAACCGCTCGGCCACTTGTGACTTCTCCTGGGCACTCCAGTAGTTGATATAGTGCATCCGCACAGCGAGCACTGTTTGCCGGATCGTCAGTTCATTCTCGTGCGCTTTGCCTCTAACTTCGCTCTGCATTTTAACGCTCTGTTCCTGCTCTTTGTTACGCGCCCCCAGGAGCGGATATCTCAAGCCGGCTCTGACGTTGAGGCGCTGGTAGGAGCGCATATCGTCATCGGTGACCTGCTCACGATATTGACCGACATCGCCTCCTGCGAAAATGCGCCAGCCGCTTTGCGCTTCAACCTGGGTCTGTGTGTACAGATACTCCTCCAATTCAGCGGCAGCAGCCAGGACCTCCGGTGCACGGGCGGTCGCCGCTTCGAACTCGGACAGATAGCGAACAGCCATTTCGGACCGACCGGGATCCGGGATCGCAACAGGATCGGCAGCGGCGATGCGGGCAATGGCGAACCACACCAATCCCGCCGCAAAAACCGCCTGGCGCCATTTGCTTCTCTTCCCGAATCTAGGATTCCCGATCGCCATATCCGTATCCCGCTTTACGATGCCTATCCGCCCAGTCCATTAGAATTTTGTCTTTTTCAATACCCACCAGGGTGCCATGGACGAATCCAGGTGGGACCGCAAGACGATCTCCTTCAAGGTGGCCAACGCATTCCACACGCGCAAGCCAAAGGTGTAAAACGGCACCAGCGGAATGAGCCATAACGACCGCATGTCCTCTCCCGGCCGATCTGAGAGCATACCGACATACAAAAGAAAAAAGGCCAGGGTAATCCCAAGGTAGACCAAATACACCAGGATCCATACGGCCAGCAGAAAGCCTGGGGAGTACAGGGTGAATACCACCATGCTGTAGCAAATGATGATAAACGGCATCACCAGTTGAAAGAAGATCCCTGTCCACAGCTGCATGAAGAAATTCCGCCATCCGAATAGCCGAGGGTTGAAGCTCAGAGCGTGTTTGCGGATGTAAAGGTAGTACAAATCTCCGTCCCAGCGCATGCGTTGGTCGAACAGCCCCCTCCATGTCTCAGGTGCATCCGTATGGCCCATGGCACGGGGTTCGAATACGATTTTCAACCCCGGATAACGACCGAAGTAATTCTTGATGCGCATGGTGATATCGAGATCCTCGGCCGTGCCGGCGTCCCAGCCGCCGATCTGTTCGATGAATCGCTTTCGAAATATGCCGAAAGCGCCTGAGATGTTGTTGACCACATTGAACTCACTCAGCCCCACCTTGCTGGCGTGGATAGACAACATGTATTCGAGCGCTTGAAACCGGGTGACCAGATTTTTGGAGGCGTTGCGTACTCGCAGGCTGCCGGCAACACCCACCACACGCTCGTCGTGAAAGCGTGCAACGGCAGCCTGGACCATCGTGTTGTCAAAGGAGGTGTCCCCGTCCAGGGCCATCACGATATCACCGGTGGCCAACGCCAAACCGGCGTTGAGAGAAGAGACCCTCCCACCGCGCTGCCACTTGGGGACCACGCGCAGGATACGATGGGGGCGCTGCTGTATATAATGCTTCAATTTCAAAGCCGCTTTGTAGGTGTCCTCGTTTTGCACCGCACCATCGACAATAGGGATGATTTCGATCTTTCCGGGGTAGATCTGTTCGGCCAGGGTTCGGATGGTCAGTCCGACATCTTCGCCCTCTGAATAGCAGGTGACCAGGCATGAGACGGTCGGGGTGTAAAATTGGCGTTTGCTGACGGAGGGCACTTCACGCAGACCGTAACGGATGATCCCCAACATGATAAACACGTAGACCGGTAATTCGAAAAAGAGAACATAGGGAATGAATTTCAGGGCGAACGCCATCATCCCGTGATCGAACGGACTGGACAGAAGCAATCTGAGCGTATGCAGCATTTCGGCCAGCATGTCCATCATTCTATGATTTCTCCTTCGAGCCGCGCCATCAGTAGTCTGGCCTTTTCACCCGTCGCCATTTGGGTTGGTGCATGAAAGGTCGTGGTCGCAAGTTTGAGCCCCGATCCCGTATCGGATTGCAGGGCTAATATTCTGCCTCGCACGACCTGATTGCCTTCGTAATCGGTTTTGGGAAGCAACAGCCACAGGGTGTATTGGTTCGTGCGGGTGGTCAAATCTGTGGAACGAATCAGCTCACGCACCCGACGGGCAAACTCATCCATCACTTCGCGCACCCTGAGCCGGCCGATGCGGTCCGTCAACTCGATGATATTTTGAATTCGGATACCGATGAGACTGAACTGCTCCTCCTTATGGCGCCGGCACAAGGAGAGCAACCAATCTACAATGGATTCGAAATAGGATTGGTCTACGTTGTTCAAATCATCGAGCAGGGTGAACACATCATCCACCGAACCGGTGCGTGCGCTGATGCGACCCTTTTCCGTCAGTTGCAACGCATTGACGGACCTGGGCATCAAATCTTCCGGCGCGCTGGTCGTGTTGCAGTGCATGCAGCGGGCTATGATTTTAGGGTCGATGAAGACGTGCTGGCATGCATTGCATTGAAAATTTTCCAAGGGCCTGTCGTAATCCGCACCGATATGGCGCAAGCGGGCCGTACACTGAGGACACGTCAATCCTGTCTGAGAGAGAAACCGTTCCTCCGGTCCAACATGACCGCAGGCAAAGCAATGCAAAAAGGGTTTTTGTTCGATTTCGATGCTTCCACAACTGGGGCAGGTGTCGATGTAATTCAGATGAACGCCGTCGCACTTGGGACAGTGGCGCAACCGGTCCACTAACCGAACAGGGGCCAGCAGCTTCCTTTCAAGCAGACCCAGCAGCGTTTGTGTCCCATCGGACGGGGCCATCATCGCCTCGGCAATGGGGTAGCTGTAGTAGCGTTCGTTGCGCCACTCCCCGATCGGATCCAAAGAGGCTGACGGGCGAGAGTATAGATAAGCGAGCATTCGATAGGGGGCACTCTCCGGATCGGTAAATTGGGATAGATCCAGGTCGGCAAGCAGTCGCTCAATGGGCTTGGCTTTTTCCAAAGCCTCTTCAATCGTGTCCACCACGCCATCGCACAATCGCTCGACCAATTGCCCCAAGGATTTCAACAAGAAAACAGGCTTCAGGGCCATCGATGGTTCAGAACGCAAGTTTTTCAGCAACTTGCACGCCTTCGGCGCATCGTGGGTCCCGATCACGAAGCAAGTTGCCTCGGGCAGCTTCTGGCTGAACTCCAGATAGTTGTTATAGGTCGTTACCGGGACGCTCGCGTTGTTGGCCGCTTTGGCAAAATCGGGGGAAAGCGCAAAGCAGATCGCCCGACGGTCAACCCCGCTATCTGAATGGGTTATGGCGTGTTCCATTTTTATTTCTGTTTCCCATGAGATTCATTCCCACCGAATGCATTCGTCAGGCAGGCGATGTCTCCTGCCGGCTCCGAACGCTCTTCAATGCTGAATGATCTTGTAACCTGCATAAATCGTTCGAAATTGCCTCATAACGACCACTCGAGCATCACACAGTCGCACTCCCTGGCAAGACGATGCATGCGCTACGTTCACATCAAAATGCTTTATGTGGTTATAATTTCGGAAAATTTCGGAAAAACTTGAATGGGAAGATGACTATTTCCCGGATCTGGGAACGGAAGGAAAACGGCCGGGATCGGTATGGGGAATAAACTTTGCGGCCGAAAAACGGTTCATGAAATCCTGATTGACGTTCAACTCCATATAGGTGATGCCGTCGCGGATAGCATCGATGTCAACCACCGCCTCACGGGAAAGCAACGCCAGCGTTGCCCCACCCAGGGAGGTATTGCCAACGGATTTGAAAGCGGACAGTGGAAGATCGGGCAGCATTCCTATAGTGATCGCGGAGCGGGGATTGATGAACGATCCGAAGGTACCGGCCACATAGAAGCTCCCCAGCTCGTCGAGAGCGATGCCCATGCTGCCGGTGAGTGTCTCCAGAATCGTGTACATGGCAGCCTTGGAGCGGATCAGACTGTCCATGTCGGCCTGGCTGATACATAGGGGCCGGCCGTCGGCAGATGCCTCGGCCGGCACGATGATCACGTGGGCCAAGCCGTCCTGTTCCATCAGCCGGTCACCACAGGCAACAGGCTGGAATTTACCTCGGATATCGATCATTTCGGATAGGAAGAGCTGGGCCGCCAGATCGATCACGCCGGAACCGCAGATTCCCTTGGGCGGCAACTGCTCGATGGTGTGAATATCGAAGGTCCGGGTTTCGGGATCGATGCGAATCCGATCGATGACCCCGGGGGCCGCTGTGGTGCCCATGCGCGTAACCCCGCCCTCGAGGGCCGGCCCGGCAGCCCCGGCGCAGGCCATCATCCACTCCTTGTTCCCCAGTACCACCTCCGCGTTGGTGCCCACATCCACCAGGAGGGCGGTCTCCGACTGACGATGCAGACCGGTGAAAAGGATGCCTGAGATCAGATCGCCGCCAAAATAGCTGCCAACGCCGGGAAAGATAAAAATCTGCGCACCGGGGTGCACGGAGATTCCCAGCTCGGCAGCCGGGATCAAGCCGAAGCGGTTGACGGCCGGAATGTAGGGCTCACGGATAATCCAGTGCGCCGGCAGGCCTGCCAGCAGATGGCTCATGGCGGTGTTGCCGGCAACCGTAACCAGATGAATCTGCTCGGGGGCCAACGCCGCTGAGCGACACAGCTCGACCACCCCCAGATTCATCCCCTCGGCGATCAGCTGCTGAAGCTCGTCAAGGCCGCCGCTCTGGTCCGTATGATGAATGCGTGCCAGCACATCCGGTCCGATGGCGGCCTGGGGATTGTCAAACGCATGTTCGGCCACGATCCGCCGGCTCTCCAAATCCACCAGTCGCATCACCACGCGGGTGGTTCCCAGATCCACAGCAAGACCCGCCAGGGTAGCCTCTTCGCCGGTTACATGGATCAGCACACCGCATCCGCGCTCCTTGAAAAGAACGCAGCGCACCTGGTAGTCCGCCTCCCGGAGGATTTGGGGAAGCTGACGCAATAAGGCCAGATCGACGTGGATCTGATCGACCCCGAGTTCGTGTTTGAGCGCCCGCAACAGCCGGTCGGCATCTGCGGAGTTGTCCGCCAGGGAGGGCGGCTGCAGGGTCACCTGAACCACCCAGCCAGATGTATTTTCGTCCAATTGTGACAGATCGATCATTGCAGTGTTGTCCCGAATCGTTGACGGTCATCGAAAAATGAGTTGCTCAAAAGGAGATGTTATATGAGGCAGGCAAACCGGCTGTCAATAGAAGCCGTCCCTACGATCGGCTGTCACGCGGCGGGCTGCTTGAAGCGCGATGTCACTACCCCTGTCTACTGCATCGGGCGGACATAAAGCCCGCCCCTACGATAATATTTTAAATAAATACAAACTATTGAAAAACAACAAGGCATGTAGGGACGTGGTTTATTCCAGCCCGGTTCGATAGCTCCGAATCCTTAAATCAACAACTTTGGGTCGGAATAGGAAGAATTCCTTCGCTTTAAACTTTCCACTTTAAACTTTAATCTTCTTTACCCTGTCCACCATCTCATCCATAATCTCACCAGCAGGCCCCAACAGCGTCACGTCGCTGATCCGATCGGTCAACACTGTCGATTCGGGATTGATTTCAATGATAAATGCGCCGCTGTGCTTGGCGATGAGCGGCAGGGAGGCGGCCGGCTCCACGGTGCCCGAGGTGCCGATCACCAGCATCACATCACAGCCGGCGGAGAGCAGTTGGGAGCGCTGCAGCAGGTTGGGATCGATCATCTCCCCAAACAGCACCACATCGGGTCGCAGCACGCCGCCGCACCGGCACTTGGGCGGAAGATGGTCAAGCGGCACCGCCTTCGCGTCAAGTCTCTGGCTGCATGCTGAGCAGCGCAGGAAAGCATGGGTTCCGTGAAATTCGATGACGTCGCTGTTGCCGGCCTGCTGGTGCAGCCCATCCACATTCTGGGTGATCACGGTCTGCAAAACGCCGAAATCTTCAAGTTGCTGCAACCCCTTGTGGGCGGCGTTGGGAGACGCCTTTTCCAGAACGTCGGACATGCCGATGAAGAGAACCTCCCACACTTCGGCCGGATTGTTTTCGAAGGCCGCCACATGGGCATACTTCATGGGGTCGATCTTCTCCCACAAACCGCCTTTGCCGCGAAAGGGCGGTATTCCGCTCTCCACGGAGATGCCGGCGCCGGTCAGGGCGACCCCCTTGCGAGCCCCAGCACAGGCAGCCGCGGCCTGTTCGATGAGTGAAGAAGGTGTTTTCGTCATGATATGTCACCCTATAGTTCGTATTCCCAGCCAGCACCTACCGCAGAGCACTGCATATCGACACCCCGCTCGGCGATGATTTTATGGCTGGCGGCCACCATTTCGTCCACTTCGTCGTCGGTGCGCTCCTGATTATGGTGAAACAGCCCCAGGTCTTTGACTTCTGCCTTGAAAGCCAGTTCCAGGACATCCACATATGACGAGTGGCCCCACTCCATTAGAAGTTTGTACTCCCGTGGCGTATATTCGGCATCGTGAATCAGTAGATCCGCCCCGCGGCAAAAATCAAGGTAAGCCGTCGCAGGTAGCCCGCCCGGATGGACGAAGCCCAGCTCGTTGTCGGTCAGAAAGACAAAGGTTTTTCCATCTTCGATGAATTTGTAGCCCTTGCCGGTGTTGGGGTGGCTGATCTGAATGGGAACCACCGTGACCGAACCGATTTCAAACTTCTCGGGGTTACCCTCTTCATGGACGATCTTGGCTTTGAGGTCGGAGTAGCGGACAGGAAAATTGGGGGGCGCCATCACCTTGGAGAACATGCTCTCCATAAACTTTTTGTGAAACGGCCCGCGATGCATCCGGATTTCCGGATGCTCCAGGAACAGGGGCTTAAAAAAAGGGAATCCCATCAAATGGTCCCAGTGGCCGTGGGTCAGCAAAAAATTGTACTGATAGCGCCCCTCCTGAATCAAGGCGTTGCCCAGGCGTCGGATGCCGGTGCCGGCGTCGACAATAATGATGTCATCACTCTTGGTTCGGATCTCCAGGCAAGTGGTGTCTCCGCCATACTTGATGTACTCTTTCCCCGATACGGGAATGGAGCCCCTCGATCCCCAGCAACGTATTCTCATGGCCGCCCCTTCTGCTTGTCTGTTCGTCAGGTCCTGTCTATGCTGCGGTGCGTCCGTAGTAAGTGTACCATGTACCGTCCCATTCCCACTTTCTTAGAATCTCGACCGGCTGCTGCTTCAGTCGGTATTCGATCTCCCTGGCCTCGGATCGCAGCAGCCCGGAGAGAATGAACTGCTTCTGAAGGCCGAAGCCTGCGGAGGCAACCAGATCCCGCATCACGGCATAATGAATATTGGATACCATAAGGTCGCTTGGAATGTCCATAAAATCCATGGCATTACCCTGGGCAACCAGCACTGCCGGCTCCATCCGGTTGGCCACGACATTGCGGCGAGCCGTCTCAACGGCCAAACGGTTCAAGTCAACCGCCACAACAGCATTCGCGCCTAAGCGTGCCGCAGCCAGCGCCAGCAGGCCGGTGCCAGTGCCGATATCGAGTACGGTCTCCATGGGACCTGCATCGAAGGCGAGCTGCATGGCCGTCAAACAGTCGCTCGTAGTTGGGTGCTTGCCGGTACCAAAAACCACCCCCGGATCGAGTACGATGGCCTGGCTGCCCATGGCACCGTCATCTTCATGCCAGGGTGGTACGAAAGAGAGCCTGCCGGACTGAAACGGCTTGACGACATGTCCCTGCCACTCCTCGTAGGTCATCTGAAACCGATCCTGCAACACCAGCTCGGACTGCTGCTCGATCAAACGCGATACGGTATCGTCGGCCGGCCTACTGAAAAAGAGAAACGAATCGCCACCCTCTTCCCAGTTGCCGATGTAGTCCGACTCGCCGGCCAGCGGGTCGCCCACAATACGACCATTTAAATAGTAGATATGAAGATCTTCGTAGGGGAAAGTAACAGCAGCGGAACGGTTCATGGCAGGATCGGGTGCGGATAGCGTCTCGTTCATGGTTAAATAGCTGTAGGGGCGCGATGCATCGTGCCTCTACCAATGCTCTGCACGCTGCTCTGCAATCCCTTGCCAGCTCAGGATATGGAGTTTTCCGGCTTAAGCTACGTTAGGGGCTGCTCTGCTTTGGGCAACTGGTCCAAATACCACTTCATTGGGTCCAGTATCTCGAATCCCAGATCGCGCAGCTTTTGTTTGACCCGCATGACGTTGTTGGTCAGCAGATAGGTAAAGACGGCCCTTTTGTCCTTCTCAAAATAGCGTGCCACCAGAACGCTTCCACAGGAGATCTTCTCTTCGGTAATGACATCGACAATGCGCTTCAACTGGCCCACTTTCTCTTCGACCAATATGCACAAAAGGGTACCGGGCTCGCCGATTCCCAGCACATTGATAAAGGCCCGCAACAGGTCGCGCACCGAGATGATACCCTTGAGCTTGTTCTCCCGGTCCACTACGGGAAACGCCCCCACACGTTTCTCCTGGAACAGCAAGAGCGCATCCTGCAGCGTGTGCTCGGGAGAGATGGTTGCCGGCTTGGCGGTCATGTATTCTTCAACCTTGATGTGGGCATATTTGCTGCGCTCCTGGGGATCCGCCTTGCCTTTGGCCAGGTTGTAGGGCAGCGCACTTCGAATGTCGCGATCCGTGACGATCCCGACGAGACGGTTGTCGGCATCGATCACGGGCAGATGGCGAACGTTGTGCTCATTCATCAAGTCCTGGGCCTCCAGCAGCGCCGTCTCTTTGGCCACCGTGATCACCTTTTCCTTCATGGATCGGCTGACAAACATCTTCTCTCCTCCTTCTATGCTTCGAGCAAAATCCGCACGTGATCGGCCGCCAGCTCGGGTAGACGATCCAGGGCATAGCCGCCCTCCAATACAGATATCACGCGACCGTTGGAATGGTGCTCGGCCAACTTCATAATCTCACGCATGATCCAGGCGAACCCTTCCGTGGTCAATCGCATGTCCGCCATATCATCATCCTTATGGGCATCAAAACCGGTGGAGACAATAATCACCTCGGGCCCAAACGCTTCGAAGGCCGGCAGCATATCCTGCTCGATCATGCTCCGGTACTCCTCGTCGCTCTGGCCGGGCAACATCGGTGAATTCTTGGTAAACCCATAACCATCGCCGGAACCCACTTCAAATTCACGCCCCGTTCCGGGATAGGCAAACGAGGGATGCTGATGAATGGAGTAGTAGAATACAGAAGGATCTTTTTCAAAGATGTGTTGGGTGCCATTTCCGTGGTGCACATCAAAGTCGATGATACCGACGTGTTTGATGTTCCACTCCTTCTGCAGATAGCGGGCGAGGATGGCCACATTGTTGAAATAACAAAATCCCATGGCCTCGGCAGTCTCTGCATGGTGACCCGGCGGGCGAACCGCGCAGAAGGCGTTGTCGAGTTCACCGGCCATGATCATGCGCCCCGTCTCCAAAACACCACCTGCGGCCAGAAAAGCGGTTTCATAGGTTTCCCGGCACATCTGATTGTCCTCGCAGTCCAACGTGCGATGACCAGACAGGCAAACCTCTTCGAAACGGCGAATGTAAGTTTCAGCATGCACCGCCTCAACCCATTTCATCTCTGCCGGCCGGGCGTTGATCCGCACCAACTTCGGCAACAGCCCCGCCTCTTCGATCCCTGCATAGATGGCCTGCAGACGTTCCGCACGCTCCGGGTGGTAGGGCCCGGTGTCGTGCAGCAGGTATCTCTGGTCATACAGCAAACCTGTTTTTTTCATTGCCTGCCCCTTGAAGCTTTGCGCTCACCCCTCATGCCGCCACAACCTTACCGTATCGGCAGGGGGCTGATCGCACCTTTTGAGTATCCATTAGCGACAACGGGCCATCGGCAAAACCGCTACTGATCTGTTGCGACCAGAGAAAAAGCGGTCGCATGTTCGTGCCTACCGCTGCCGGTTCACGCGAATATTTTGTCGAATATAGCGAAGGCCGCCTTCACCGCAGGATTGTCCTGTTCGATATCGATGGTCGGCCGGCCTTTGAGATCGAACGAGTAGACCGTTTCATCATCGGGTACGGTACCGGCAAATTCGAGACCGTCCTCGCCGATGAGATCCATAATCTCCTTTTCCGGATCGGACTTTACCCGGTTCATCACCAGAAAGCTCTTTTTTACACCGATGTTGAGATCCTGCGCCAGCTTATGGATGCGCAACCCCGCCTGCAGCCCGCGTCGGGAGGTATCGGTAACGATCAACAGCACGTCCACATTGTGGGTGGTCAATCGGCTGATGTGCTCCATGCCGGCCTCGTTGTCCATCACCACAAAGTCGTAGTTGCCCACCAGCCGCTCCATCAGATTGGTCAACAGGCTGTTGGCCGCGCAGTAGCAACCGGCTCCCTCGGGTTGGCCCATCACCACTAGATCGTATCCCTCCTCTTCGGCCACCGACTCTTCGAGCCGCATCTCCATGAAGATGTCTTTGGTCATGCCGGAGGGCACTTTCCCCTTTTTCATATCTTCACGC
The DNA here is from genome assembly GCA_963668675.2 of uncultured Desulfatitalea sp. Taxonomy (GTDB): domain Bacteria; phylum Desulfobacterota; class Desulfobacteria; order Desulfobacterales; family Desulfosarcinaceae; genus Desulfatitalea. Next base: position 1,681,923 of record CAXXMB010000002.1, read on the forward strand.
GCCTGGCCCAGCGTATCCTTCACCTCCAGACCCAACACCTCATTGAGGTTGGCATTGCAATCGGCATCCACCGCCAGAATGGGTGTTTTGCCCTTTGAAACCAGATACTTGATCAACAACCCGGATATGGTGGTTTTCCCCGTACCGCCCTTGCCTGCCAACGCTATTGTAAACGCCATTGTTCTAGAACCTTCCTGTCCATTTGTAACGACCATTGGATATGATCAGATCAACACAATGAGATGTCACACCGGTCTGCATAGACCCTTTTTAAATTCCACCTCACCTGAACCCGTTTCCATGTCCATACGCAAGGCCCTTCACGCCGGAATGGGCCCAAAAGATGTCACTCTCTTTATATTGGCGCGCGAACACCTAAAGTTAGGTAAGTTGAAGCCCACAGTCAAGCGCCTTTTAGGCCCCATGGCACAAACGACTCCGAAAATGAGTCATTCGGCAACACGCCTTCACTTTAAACTTATCAATTTACACTCTAAACTCCCGGCCAAGCCGGGATACGGCTTGCATTCACCCATCCGCTATGTTACCTATCCTCTATATAAACCATAAGATAACCTGCCAACAACAATAGCTATTCTTCCCAAGGAGGGTTCCATGTTTGACTTGATCAAAAAGAGCATGCTGACCGGTATCGGTTTGGCATTGAAAACCTGGGACGAAGTCGAAGATCTGGTGAACGATCTGCAAAAAAAGGGGGAAATGTCGGAAACCGAGGGGCGCAAATTCCTGGATGATGCCAGAAAGCGCTATGAGGAGACCCAGGAAAAGCTGGAGAAACGCATCGAGTCCTCTGTCAAAGATTTTCTAAAGAAAACCCAAATCGTCACCACCGATGAACTCAAAGATCTTAAGAAAGAGATCCGCGAACTCAAAGGCATTGTCAACAGCCTGACCAAAAAGGATGCGTAGCGCAAGCCGACAAAAACACAAAGGCCGAGATCACTCTACACCCCACGGCACCATGGCCCGCAGAGTCGCGGGTTGCCCCTCGCCCCTTAATCCCGATGTCAAATGTTCTGAACGGTTGGCTCACACCCAACCGAGATGATGTTTGGCGCCAGGAAAATTGGTTAAGAACAGTTCCGCGTCTGGAGCCTTATGATCAGCATCCGAAAAATCGGTGTGATTGGACGCACCTACCGGCATCTGAATCGATACCGCCAAATATTGGCGGTGCTTTTCAAATACGGGTTCGATGACCTGATCGACACGCTCAAGATCGAACAGTACATCGAAATCGGTTTACAAATGATCTCCCGCAAGCGGCGGGAGCGCTTGGAAAGACTCACACGTGCCGAGCGTACGCGCATGGCCCTGGAGGAGTTGGGCCCCACCTATATCAAGCTGGGCCAGATCCTCTCGACCCGCCCCGACCTGGTATCCGTCGATTTTGTCAACGAGTTCAGTAAACTGCAGGACAAGGTGCCGCCATTCAATTTCGACGCCTACGTTCAAACCATCGAGTCCGAACTGAATGCCTCTTACGAGCATGTCTTTGCCGAGTTGGATGAGACGCCCCTCGCCTCGGCATCGATCGGGCAGGTACACCGTGCCCGGCTGCACAATGGCGACGAAGTGGTGGTCAAGGTCCAGCGCCCCGGCATCGAAAAGATCATAGAGGTCGATCTGGAGATCATGCTCCATCTGGCCACCCTGGCCGAACGGCACATTGAGGAGCTCGCCCTGCATCGGCCGGTTAAGATCGTCGAAGAGTTTGCCAACACCCTCGAAAAGGAGATGGATTATACCCTGGAGGCGTCGAGCATGGAACGGGTCGCCGGTCAGTTCCTCGGGGCACCGGAGGTCTACGTCCCCAAAGTCTACCGTAACTATTCGACACAGCATATCCTGATCAGCGAGTATGTCGACGGCATCAAGGTTTCCGATATCGAGCGCCTTGACGCAGCCGGCCTGGACCGTCAGCTGATCACCCAACGGGGTGCGGATATTCTCTTTAAGCAGATCTTCGGTTTCGGATTCTTTCACGCCGATCCCCATCCGGGCAACATCTTCGTGTTGCCCAATAATGTAATCTGCCTGATCGATTTCGGAATGACCGGCGCCGTGGATCGGTCCACGCGCGAAATTTTTGTGCGCCTGGTCAACAACATCATTCGCCGCGACGAGCCGCGCACCGCCGAGGTGCTGCTCAAGCTATGCGAGTGGGACGATGAGCCGGACCGTACCCAACTGGAGAAGGATGTGGCCGATTTCGTGGGCCGCCATCTATACCGGCCACTCAATGAAATTCATTTCGGCAAATTGATGCAGCACCTGCTCGAACTGGCCACAAAGAACCGCATGCGCATTCCACCCGACGCCTTCCTGATGCTCAAGGCGCTCTCCCAGGTGGAAGACATCGCCCGGAGACTCTATCCTGACTTTGACATGATACAGGCGGTCACGCCGTTCATCCGCGATGTGAAGGTCGCCCGGCTGGCGCCCAAACGGCTGATGGATGATTTGGTATACCTGGTCGAACAAGGCTATGAATTTCTCACCGACTTTCCCAAGGATCTGCTGGAGATCAGCCACAGCCTCCGCCAAAAAAAGTTATCGTTCACCCTGGTCATCAAGGATCTGGACAAAATGCTGGCCACCCACGACCAGATCAGCAACCGCATCTCGTTCGCCATCATCATCGCGGCCCTGATCATCGGCTCGGCCCTCATCGTCATCTCCAGAATGCCGCCCATGTTTTACGGCATCTCGCTCATCGGTCTGATCGGCTTCCTGGCCGCCGGTTTTCTGGGGATCTGGCTGCTGGTGGCCATCATTAAAAAAGGCCGTCTATAAGGAACGTTTCGAACACACCTTGACCACGTTGTTGGACCCGCCAAAGCAGTTGGGGCAGCATCGCTCATTGCAGGGGTCCTCACACCACTGACCATCCACATAGTACTTGTACTCATACGATCCCGGAAGCAGCATCACGGAGCGAGTCCACACCCCTTGACCGTCACGCTTCATGGGATGCTTCTTCAAAGACCAATCATTGAAACTGCCCGCCAGGACAACCTCTCTGGCGCCAGGCGCCTCAAAAGCAAATGTGATCTTCCTGCGCCCGCTGCTGGTGCCTCCTTTTCCGTTCATTCTATTTCTCCTTGTCCCGATTTCAGGTACTCGCGCGTCTGCCGAAAACAAACTGTTTATTGATACGCAAGAGACATGCCGTTGGACCGAAATCCAACAAACCCATAAATACTTAAATTTATTAATTTATTTATGTAATCAAATGGTATGCATTCGATCGGCAGGACAATCCTGTGTCAAAATAGCTGTACGGAAGGAAAAAGATTTGACGCACCGGCGGGCGATGTGAATGATGGGTTGACCATAGCGCTTTCCCCCCTTTGGAAAAGGGGGGCGTTTCGATACCGCTTTCAATTCAAACTTCCGGCAAAGCCGGCCCTACACCATGGTATACCCCGGCCCCTCCCCGCCTTCGGGGCAGGTCCAGGTGATGTTGCCGTAAGGATCCTTGATATCGCACGTCTTGCAGTGGAAGCAATTGGACGGGTTGAGTTTGATATGCGCTTTCCCGCTCTTCTCGTCGAGTTCCAGTTCATAGACATTGCCGGGGCAGAAGCGGGTACACGGGCTGCCGTACTCTGGATAGCACTGGCTGCTGCACACCTCCGGATCGGGGATGATCAGATGGGAAGGCTGATCTTCGCGATGCATGGTTTTGGAGAGATAGACCCCGGTCAGTTTGTCCACATAGAGCTCGCCGTCATATTTTTCGCCAGGCCCTTTGGCGGAAACCCCCTTAACCATCGGTTTCAGCGTGTCGGCATCGGCCTCCATATCCATGGGATCGACAATGCCGCGGCCGCCGGTCACGTATTGGGCGCCAAGGTGGACAAACTTGGCGATGCCCTTCTTGGACAGGGCCTGGGCGAAATTGCGACCCTCCCACATCTCGCTCTTGATCCAACTCTGCTCGAACGCCTGCTGATAGCCGTCCAACCCCGCAGCTGAGACATCCTCCCTGGCGAGCGCCGCCACCGCCGCCTCGGCGGCCAACATCCCCGACTTCATTCCCACGTGAACGCCTTTGAGCGCCGGGGTGTTGTGAATTTCGGCACAGCCGCCCACGAGAAGCCCGCCGTCCACGGCCAATTTCGGCATGGTGTAGTAGCCGCCAGTGGCCACGGTACGCGCGCCCTGTTCGATCACCTTGCCACCCTTGATGATATTCGCCACAAACGGATGGCGTTTGAAGCGGATGAACATCTCATAAGGATCGAGGGCCGGATCCTCATAGCAGAGCGCCGTCAGATAGCCGATGCCCAGACGGTTCTGCGACATTTCGTAAATGAAGCCGCCACCCGGCGTACCGAGCCCCAGCGGATACCCCATCACGTGTATATCGTTGGCGCTGTTACCGGTGAAGAAGGTGTCGCCCTCGGGCAATTGAATCACCTCTTTGATACCGGTCTCGTAAACGGCGGGCAGTTTGTCCCGGTAAAGATCCAGCTTCACACCCATGGCTTTGACCAGGCTGCCGCGGGCACCCTCGGCAAACACCGTCACCTTGGCCAGCAGATCGATGCCGGGCTCGAAGTTGGACTTCTCCTCGCCCTCTTTGCCCAGCCCCTTGTCTCCAGTGCGCACACCGATGACCGTGCGGCCATCGTCTCCGTAGAGAACCTCCTTTCCGGCGAATCCTGGAAAGATGTTGACCCCCATCTCTTCGGCCACCCCCCCCATCCACTGGGAGACACGAGACAGACTGATGATATAGCACCCCTTGTTGTGCATATATCGGGGCACCATGGGTATGGCCATCGACTTGGCAGCCGTGAGGTAGTAAAACGCATCGCCACGCACCACCGCCTCCACCGGGCATCCCTTCTCCATGTGGTCGGGCATCAATTCATTGAGAACGTCAGGCTTCAGAATAGCGCCGCTAACGGCATGGGAGCCGATCTCGGCACCCTTGTCGATCAGTGCCACCTCCAACTCCTGACCCTTCTCCTGGGCCAGCTGCATCAGACGAATAGCACTGGCCAACCCCGCAGGTCCGCCGCCGACAATGAGAACATCAAACTCAATGGATTCACGTTCGGTTGTCATAAATTGTTTCCCCTGTGGTTGTTTGGATTGTCCCTGCCGGATATCGATGCCAAGGACTCCGCTGCTGCCAGGAATCCGGAAGGATCCTTGTATGTAGTGTCCGTCGTCAAGCTCCGGACGGGGCTCAGCGATAGCATGAAATACTTTGGATGTAAATATGGCCCGCTCTTGCCTCCCGACAGCACATAGGGCAATTGATCACTTTGGTGATCTCACGCTTGACACACCCTCCATCACTTTTTAGTATCTCAGCGCTTGAGTTCTGTTCACATTTGGAGGCGAGTCCAGCGGATGGTCTGCACCTTTACAGCATTGAATGTTGGTGCCGCTGGGCTCGCCGGTTCTTAAATCCCAAAAATTGAATCGGTAATCTTAATTTTCAACCTCAGATAGAATCAAGGTACACGACACGTATGTCAATTGAGACGCAAAAAACCACCCGGGCCCTGGGTCTGTGCTCCGGCGGCCTGGACAGCATTCTTTCCGCCCTCGTGCTGCGCAAGCAAGGGATCCATGTGGAGTGGATCACCTTCGAAACACCCTTTTTTACCGCCGAAAAAGCCCAACGGGCGGCGGATCAGACAGGCATCCCCCTCCATATCGAAGATATCACCGAAGACTACCTGGAGATGCTCAAGCACCCGCCCGCCGGATTCGGAAAAAACATGAACCCCTGCATGGATTGCCACACCATGATGTTCAACAAGGCCGGCCAATTCATGCAGGCCAACGGCTTTGACTTCCTGTTCAGCGGCGAAGTGCGCGGCCAGCGCCCCATGTCCCAGAACATCTCCTCCCTGCGTTATGTGGAAAAGCACTCCCAATTCGGGGGCCGCATTCTCAGACCGCTCAGTGCCAAATGCATGCCCGAAACCCCCATGGAGCAGCAGGGCTTCGTGGACCGCAGCCAACTGCTCGGCTTGAGCGGACGCTCGCGGAAACCGCAGATGGCCCTGGCAAAAGAGCTCGGCATCCATGACTATCCTTCACCAGCCGGTGGATGCCTGTTGACCGACCCGGGCTACTCCCGCCGCCTCAGGGATCTGATCGATCATGGCGCCGAGTTGACCCGCAATGCACTGTTCCTGCTGCGCCACGGACGCCACATGCGCCTGGGGCCTGAGACCAAAATCATCGTCGGACGCACCAAACAGGACAACGAACAGATCCTGAAATGGCGCAATCCGGAAAAAGACACACTCTTAAAGGTCAAAAAATTCGCAGGCCCCGTTGTCATCATGCCTGGCGGCGGTCCCCAGCCCATGCTATTTCTAGCCGCCTGCATCTGCGCCGGATACAGCAAAGCCCCCGTCTCCGATCCGGCCGGTGTCCTGGTTGAAACCGGCGGCAAATCGGAAAACGTCTCCGCACTGCCGGTCACCCCAAAGGAGGCAAAGCGGTTTTTAATCACCTAATTCTACCGGAGAGACACGCCCCGTTCTCTTTGAAACATTGCGCCGGAACGGGGTAGGGGAACGATGTATCGTGCCCCTGCGTGGCCACAAGCCTTAGGCGCGTTAAAAGTGTGAATCAACGATTTGAAAATTGAAAGGAAAGGGGATGCCTACCATGAAACTGAAAGAGAAAGTCGCCATCGTCACCGGTGCCAGCAAAGGCATCGGCAAAGCCATCGCCGAAGCATACGCCCGTGAAGGCGCCAGCGTGGTTCTGGCAAGCCGCTCCACAGACCTGCTCGGCGCCATCGAAAAAGAGATCGGCGCCCAAGGCGGAAAGGCCATGGCGCTTCCGGTGGACGTTACCAGCGCCGAGAGCGTCAACGCCATGGTCGACCGGACCATGGACGCCTATGGCCGCCTCGACATCCTGGTCAACAATGCCGGCATCTCCATGGCCCACCCGTCGGAAGAGCTGCCGGCCGAAGCGTGGCAGCGCGCCATGGAGACGAACCTCTCCGGCACCTTCTATGGCTGCCAGGCCGCCGCCAGGGTCATGATCCCCCAGGGGGGCGGATGCATCATCAACATCTCCTCGATTTATGGGATGGTGGCGGCGCCGGGCCGGGTCGCCTACTGCGCAACCAAAGCCGCCGCCAATATGCTCACCAAGGTGCTGGCCGTGGAGTGGGGCGACAAGCAGATCCGCGTCAATGCCATCGCTCCGGGCTATACGCGCACCGAGTTGGTACAAGGGGTCATCGATAAAGGGATGATCGCCTTGGACGCCATCGAGAAACGCACCCCGCTAGGTCGAATCGGAGAGGTCGGGGACATGACCGGCCTGGCCGTCTACATGGCCAGCGACGAAGCGGCCTACCTGACCGGCAGCATCGTAAATGTCGACGGCGGGTGGGTCGCCAACGGGTACTTGTAGCGAACCACCGAGTGCCCCCTAAGCGAAATCCGTTTCGCTCTGGCATTGGAAAAGGTATGGCGCTCACTGGCAAGGCGCTTGTCGGGCATTTCAAATCGCAGGTCTACCCTCCCCTCCAGAACCACCCACAGGTGCATGGCCGGCTCTCCCTCGGCAAAAAGCTGGTCGCCTTGCCGATACGCCAATGCCCCACAGTATGGTTCGAGCTTGATGAGCTGCCGCTGGGACAATCCCTGAAACGCCTCGATATTGGATAGAATGGACAAGGCCTCGTTCAGGTGTCAAAGAGTGGTCAAGCTTCGTGCGGAGAGACGAGGTGGCTGCATTTCATATGCAACCGGGTATCTTTTAAAGAGACGTAAAACGCATTGGGGCGATGAATCGTGCAGATCGGTTGACTGAAAGTTGAAACCGATGCCAATCATGTTGCTCAATTGGAGGGGGCGTTTAATCCTTTGCAGTGGTTGATATAAAATTCTACCCGAATTGATTCCGACAAGTCAACATTTTCAAAGCGCTACCGGCCCTGAATTTCACCTCGAACTACGGTTGGCCCGCAACTGACCACACGCAGCCATGATGTCCAATCCCTTGCTGTAGCGCACCACGCTGGTGAAGTGCTTGTCGATGAGAACGCTCTGAAAGGCCTGGATGCGTCTCTCGTCCGGGCGCTTGAACGAGCTCTCGGGAAAAGGGTTGAAGGGGATCAGGTTGATCTTGGCCTTGAGGGGCCCCAGCAGTTTCGAGAGTGCGCGGGCTTGTTGCAGGGAGTCGTTGACCCCCTTGAAGAGAATGTATTCGAAGGTGATTTTGCGCCCCTTGGGAAGCGGGTAACTTCGGCAAGCGTCGAGCAGTTGCGCGATGGGATAGGCCCGATTGATCGGCATCAGGCGGCTGCGCGCATCGTCTTCGACCTCGTTGAGCGATATGGCCAGGTTCACGCGCGTATCGCGGCCCAGGTCGAGAATGCGGGGCACCAGTCCAGCGGTGGAGACCGTTACGCGGCGCGACGCGAACTTCATCCCCCAATCGCTGCAGGTCAATATTTGCAGTGCTGGAAGCAACTGGCCGTAATTGGCCAGGGGTTCTCCCATACCCATGAAGACCAGATTGGTCAATTGGGCCGGATCCGTCATCTGGCGGCGCACCTCCCACACCTGCCCCACGATCTCACTGAACGCCAGATTGCGCACCAACCCCATCTGGCCGGTCAGGCAAAAACGGCAGCCCTGTGCGCACCCCACCTGGCTGGAAACGCACAGGGTGTAGTGGTTGCGCTCCGGAATCAGTACGCTTTCGACCATCTCTCCGTCTTGGAGACGGAACAGGTACTTGCGTGTGCCGTCTGCGGATGTGAGCACCTGGTCGATATCGAGGCGGCCGTACGTGAAGTGCTCTGCCAGCATCGCCCGCACCGATTTGCTTAAATCGGTCATCTGGTCGAAGCCGACCACCTGGCGCACATAGATCCACTTGAGGATCTGGTCGGCGCGATAGGCTTTCTGGTCATGCCGGGCCAGCCAATCGAGCAGCGCCTCTTTGGTCAGTGATTTGATATCCCGTATCATGGGTTCGGTTTGGCCCTCCAGCCCCCTTTATTTCAACCCCGAAGGCAACGTATAGCATCGACAGAGGGCATCGGGAATGCAAGTATGAAAGTGCAAAAGCGGAAAGCAGATGGTCCTTGCCGATTCAACGGACGCAGCTTTCAGGCCATAGAGAGAGGGTGCGTGCATCCCAATCTATTACCCCAACCCACTGCGTATCGGGGTCCGGGTGCTCGCTCTTGGGGAAGGGAGGAGACGGGCACTGATTGTTCAGCCGATAACGGAGCCCTGGTGCATATGATCGGCTCCTTGCCCATAAGATCTGCAGGGCACCTTCGCTTTCGCACTTTTGCACTTTCATTCTCGCATACATCCAACCCATTTTGATGTTGAGCTCAACGGTTTTCGATCATCGCCATCGCAGCTATATATGGGCAATCCACTCTTTTAAGCCTTGCTCCCCTCCCCCATTGGTGCTATAGGAGCCCGGCTTACGAACCATTGTGTCATAAACGGCAACCTTGGTGTTGCCGTTTTGTTTTGCTTGACTTATCATTTATATCAATTTATTTTCAAGGTTTTATTGGTACTGGATGCGGTATGGATCATGTTTGACAGCCTGAGCGATAAACTCGATGGCGTCTTCAAACGGCTCAAGGGACACGGCACACTCACGGAAAAAAACATTTCCGATGGGTTGCGCGAAGTTCGTATGGCCCTGCTGGAGGCGGACGTCCATTTCAAGGTGGTCAAACAGTTCATCGCCGACATCAAGGAGCGCTCCCTGGGCCAGGAGGTGATGAGCAGCCTGACGCCGGGTCAGCAGGTGATCAAGATCGTCAATGACGAACTGACCCGCCTCATGGGCGGCGCCCATGAGAAGCTCAACCTCTCAGGCACCCATCCAGTACCAGTTATGATGGTGGGGCTGCAGGGTTCAGGCAAGACCACCACCACCGGCAAGCTGGCGGTCATGCTGCGTAAAGAGGGCCGCAAGCCGTACCTGGTGCCGGCCGATGTCTATCGTCCGGCAGCCATCGATCAGTTGCGCAAACTCGGCGAACAGCTCGATGTGCCCACATTCGAATCGAGTGTGGAGATGAGCCCGGTCGAAATCTGCCAGCAGGCGCGGGTGGAGGCCCAAAAAAGCGGGTGCGACACCGTCCTGATCGATACCGCCGGTCGGCTGCACGTCGACGAGGCGTTGATGGACGAGTTGAAGGCGATCAGAAAGGCCGTTCAACCGTCCGATATTCTTTTAATTGCCGATGCCATGACCGGTCAGGACGCGGTCAATATGGCCAAGGCCTTCGACGAGGCCATGGGCATCGGCGGTGTGGTATTGACCAAAATGGATGGCGATGCCCGAGGCGGGGCGGCCCTCTCCATCCGGTCGATTACCGGCAAACCGGTGAAATTCATCGGTGTCGGCGAAAAACTAAGCGACCTCGAGGCGTTCCATCCGGACCGGATGGCCTCGCGCATTCTCGGCATGGGCGATATGCTGACCATGATCGAGAAGGCCCAGGAGGTGGTCGACGCCAAACAGGCCGCCGATTTCGAAAAGAAGCTGCGCAAGAACCAGTTTACCCTGGACGACTTCAAGGCCCAACTGCTCCAAGTGCGCAAGATGGGATCCTTGAGCGATATTCTGGGCATGATCCCGGGCATGGGTAAAGTGAAGCAGTTGAAAAATATGGAGGTGGACGATTCGGAGCTGGTGCGCATCGAGGCGATCATCAATTCGATGACGCCCCAGGAGCGCCGCCAATACAATATCATCAACGGCAGTCGCCGGCGGCGTATCGCCAATGGCAGCGGCACCACCGTTCAGGACGTCAACCGGTTGTTGAAAAATTACGCCCAAGTGATGAAAATGATGAAAAAGATCGGTAAAGGCGGCATGCGCGGTCTGGGGCGCGGGATGCTACCCTTTTAAAATCTAAAGGAGAAAAAGTGAATGGCAGTAAAAATCAGATTAGCCAGACATGGCGCTAAAAAAAGACCGTTCTACCGCATTGTGGTAGCGGACAGTGAAAGCCCACGCGACGGTCGATTCCTTGAAAACGTGGGTACTTACAATCCGCTGCAGGATCCAGCTCAAGTGACATTGAAAACTGATCGGGTTCACTATTGGTTGCAACAGGGTGCAACGCCTACGGATACCGTCAGGAGCCTCTTGAAAAAAGAGGGTCTCTTTTCCCCACCGGTCCAGTAGGATTAACACGACTGTCACAGCAATCGCCGATCCAGAGGGAGGGGTGCTATGAAAGACCTGATCAAGTATATCGCGCAGGCGCTGGTGGACCATCCGGAACAGGTAGAAGTCACTGAAATCGAGGGCAACCAGACATCGGTACTGGAACTCAAAGTGGCCAAAGACGATTTGGGTAAAGTGATCGGCAAGCAGGGGCGCACTGCGCGAGCCATGCGAACCTTGCTCAGCGCAGCCTCGGCGAAAATCCGAAAACGCACGGTCCTTGAAATCATTGAGTAGCACCGCTGTACCCGACGATCTCATTCAGATCGGAAAAATCACCGGTGCACATGGTATTCGCGGTTCCGTCAAGGTCTACTCATACGCGGAATCGCCGGACCGTTTTGCCGTTGGCAGCACGATCGTGCTCATCGATCCAAAGGGCGCGACAAGGCACTGCGTGATTACATGGGCGCAGGCGTACAAACAGACCATCCGGCTGACGCTGGAGGGTGTGGAAACACGCGACGAAGCGGAGTCCCTAAGCGGATGGGGTGTCTTTTTTTCCAAAAAGGAGCTGCCGCCGCTGGAACCGGACACCTACTACTGGAGTGATCTGATCGGCATGGAGGTGGTCACCGTTGCCGGTGAACATCTGGGACGGATCGTCCAGATCATTCCCACGGGCGCCAATGACGTCTATGTGGTCAAAACGCCTCCGGATCACCCTGCCGGCGAGATATTGATTCCAGCCATTTCGTCGGTGGTGTTGGAGATCGATATCCAAAAGGGATGCATGCGGGTGGCGTTGCCGGAAGGGTTGCTTTAGCAGCAGGCCATTGCCATGAAATTTGTCGTTCTCACTATCTTTCCAGAGCTCATGGACGCGTTCTGGGCAAACGGCATCATGCGCAGGGCGATCCAAAGCGAAGCGATCAGCGCCGAGGCGATTAACATACGCGACCATGCGGCCGGCCGCCATCGGGTGACCGACGACCGACCTTATGGCGGCGGATGCGGCATGGTCATGAAGCCTGAACCTCTGGCCGAAGCTGCGCGCAGGGCCAAACAGAGGGCACCGGAAGCCGCCACGATCCTGCTGTCGCCCCAGGGCAAGCGTTTCGACCAGGCGTTGGCCCGGCAATTGGCCGAATTACCGGGGATGATACTGGTCTGCGGCCGCTATGAAGGCGTGGACGAGCGCTTTAGCGAGCAGTTCGTCGATATGGAAATTTCCATCGGCGATTATGTGATGACCGGCGGAGAAGTGGCGGCCATGGCCGTCATGGATGCTGTTACACGGCTGCGGCCGGGCGTACTGGGCAATGAGGTTTCGGCCGAACAGGATTCGTTCGAGGGCCATCTGCTCGACAACGTCCACTACACGCGGCCACCGGAATTCGAAGGGCGTCAGGTGCCCGAAGTCCTGCTCTCGGGACACCACGATCAGATCGCCCGATGGCGATGCGCCGACGCGTTGCTGCGCACGCTGGCAAGGCGGCCGGACCTGCTGCGCGAGGGCAGCTTGAGTGATGAGGAGATGGCGCTGCTGAGCGCATGGCATCGTGAGATCGAAGGCATCATACGCGAGCAAAGTGGCGGTAGCCCTGATTCATCACCCGGTGGTGGATAAAAACGGGAAGACCATTGCGGCCGCCGTCACGGCCCTGGATCTGCACGATATCGCACGGGCCGCCAAGACATACGGGATCGGCGCCTTCTTCGTGGTCACCCCGTTGCAGGACCAGCAGGTGTTGGTGGAACAAATCATCGATCACTGGGTCACCGGCGCCGGAGCGAAGTACAACCCGGACCGCCGGGCTGCACTGGCTCTGATTCGGCTCAAGCCGTCGCTCGATGCGGTGGTGGCGGATATGACGGCGCAGTTCGGTACAACGCCGAGCCTGATCACCACCAGTGCGAGAAAGGCGGAGAACAACCTGACCTTCGACGGCCTGAGGGAGGCCGCTGGGGATCTTCGACCGACCCTGCTGCTTTTCGGTACGGCCTGGGGGCTGGCCCCGGAGGTGTTGGACCGGGCCGATTTCAGGCTCGACCCTATTGAGGGTGGCGGCGAATATAACCACCTCTCTGTGAGGTCCGCCGTGTCGATTGTTCTGGATCGGATGTTTCGGTAGGATACATTCGGCCGTTGAGGCATTGTATTAAACCAGAACTGATGCCACCGTCATTCAGACGAAAGCCGGAATCCAGTTTTCCCATAAAAATCTGGATGCCGGATCAAGTCCGGCATGACACATTAAACACTTTTTGCACGTAGGTTTAATACCGATATTCAAATTCAACAAAAATAACATGATGGGAGATTAAAGGTCATGCAAGTCATCAAGCAGTTGGAAAGAGAACAGATGCGTATGGATATGCCTGATTTTCTGCCGGGCGATACGGTGCGCGTACATGTAAAAATCAAAGAGGGCGACAAAGAGCGTATCCAGATGTTCCAGGGAGTGGTCATCTCCAAACGCAAAGGCGGCATCAATGCCACCTTTACCGTACGCAAAGTCTCTTACGGGGTAGGTGTGGAGCGCGTTTTCCCCATCAATTCGCCCATTCTGGACCGGGTGGAAATCGTCACCCGCGGCCGTGTGCGGCGCGCTAAGATCTACTACCTGCGCAAACTGCGCGGCAAGGCGGCCCGCATCCGTGAAAAGCGCATGAGATAGGGATGCCAAAGCGGAAACAATGACATCAGACCTTTGGGTATTCGAACAGGCGCAGCGCATTAAGGGCTATACCAAGATCGCCGGCGTGGACGAAGCCGGCCGAGGTCCGCTGGCCGGTCCTGTGGTTTCGGCGGCAGTGATCCTGCCGCCGACCTTCGATGCCCCTGTCAACGACTCCAAACAGCTGACGCCCCGGCAGCGCGAACGGCTTTATGAGCTGATCTATGCCGAAGCCGACGCAGTGGGTGTCGGCATCGTCGATGCCGCCGACATCGACCAGATCAACATCCTGCAGGCCTCACGCCTCTCCATGGCCATGGCCGTCTCCAAACTCGATCCTTCACCCGACTTCCTGCTCATCGACGGCCGGCACGACATCCCGGCCGAACAGCCCCAGGCTGCCATTGTTAAGGGAGATGCCCGCAGCATCTCCATCGCCGCAGCCTCAATCGTGGCCAAGGTGAGCCGGGACCGGATCATGTGCCACTATCACGATCAGTTTCCCCAATTCGGTTTCGACCGTCATAAGGGCTACCCGACCAAAGCCCACCGGGAAGCCATTGCCTTGCACGGTCCCTGCAGCATCCACCGGCGCACCTTCAGGGGCGTAAAAGAGCATCTGCCGCCCGCCTCTCCCGACCATCAACCGGATGGCCCGAACAATGGTCAATGAACGCCAGCGATTCGGCCAGGAGAGTGAGCAGATGGTCGCTGCCTTTCTCAAACGCAACGGCTACCGTATTCTCGAACGCAACTATCGCACCCAGCTTGGCGAAATTGACATCATTGCCAAGCACAAAGGCGCCCTGGTCTTTGTCGAGGTCAAGGCGCGCCGCTCAGGCAGCTATGGCAACCCCAAACGGGCCATTACGCCGGCCAAGCAGCGCAAACTCTCCATGGCGGCCCTGGTCTATCTCAAGGCCAACAGCGCCATGGACCAGCGCGCCCGTTTTGACGTGGTGACCGTGCAGCGCATCGCCGGCTGCCCCAAAATCGAGGTGATCCGCAATGCCTTCGACCTTGCTTACGGATAGAGAGATCGCACCCGGCCTCTATGTGGTGACCACGCCCATCGGCCACATGGCGGATATCACCCTGCGCGCCTTGGAGGTGCTGGCCGCCGTCGATCTGATTGCCGCCGAAGACACCCGCCACACGCGCCGCCTGCTGACCCACCACAATATCACCAATGAGCTGATCTCCTACCACGAACACAACGAAATCCAGCGCACCGAGATATTGATCCGGAAGCTCGCACAGGGTGCAGCCATCGCACTGGTCTCGGATGCCGGAACCCCCACGGTGTCCGATCCGGGCTACCGCCTTGTAAGGGCGGCCACCGAGCAGCAGATCGCGGTCATCCCCGTCCCCGGTGTGTCGGCCGCCATGGCGGCGCTCTCCGTCTCCGGGCTGCCCACCGATCAGTTCACCTTCGTTGGCTTTCCGGTGCGCAAGAAAAACAAACGGGCCGCCCAGTTGGCCGACCTGGCACACCTGCCCCACACGCTGATCTTCTATCAATCGCCCCAGCGGTTGATCCGGTTCATGCATGAGCTGAAAGAGGCGTTGGGCGACCGTCACTCCATGCTGGCGAGGGAGATGACCAAACTGCACGAAGAGTTTATCCGCGGCAGCCTATCCGAGATCATCCGGGCCCTCGACCAGCGAGATGCCGTCAAGGGGGAGTGCACCCTGCTGGTGGCCGGTGCCCCTTCGGCCGAGCAGCATGGGGAGGAGGAGATCGATGCCGCCATCCGAACCGCCGTGGCGTCCGCTGAGCACTCCTTGAGCGATATCGCCAGGGAGCTGGCCTCTCGATTCAACGTGGGCAAAAAGCGTATATACGACAAAGCCCTGCGCTACCGCCAACAGATGCCGAAGTGATCACCTAATGAGCCATCAATTGACCCTGCACCCTGTTATCCTTGCCGTACCGGCCGCCGAACAGCAGCTCAAGGGCCGGCCGAAGGTCGAAGCGTTGCGCTGTGCTGCCCGTAAGGCCCTTGCCCTTTCGGCCCAATACAGCGACCTCTCCCTGGGCCCGCTGGAGAAGGATGAGAGCGGTGCACCACTGCCGAGCAACGGCATCCACTGGTCCCTGACCCACAAGAGCGCCTTTGTGGCAGCCGTCTGTTCGCCCCATCCGGTGGGCATCGATATCGAACGGCTGCGCTCGGTGAGCCGGGGGCTGGAAGAGCGGCTGGCAAGCCCGGCCGAGTGGGATCTTGCGCCCACCGTCGACCGCCCCCTCTTCTTCCGCTTCTGGACCGCCAAAGAGGCGGTGCTCAAAGCGGTGGGCACGGGGCTGACCGGCCTCTCCCGCTGCCGGATCCAACGCATCGTGGACGACGACCATCTTTTGCTCACCTACGAGGAGCGGCCCTGGCGGGTCACCCACCATCGCATTGGACAAGAGCATTTGGTTACGATAACCTCGGACCGAGTCAACTTGGTCTGGCACGATCAGCCATAGAAAAAACCACCCATGTTGCCATTGAAGCAGCACCCGACCTGCATAGCAGAGAAAGGATGAGGAGATGCACATCACATTCCACGGCGCCGTAAGAGAAGTGACCGGATCCATGCACCTGATCGGAACGGGGAGAGACTATGTTCTACTCGATTGCGGCCTTCACCAGGGCCGGCGCAAAGAGGCCGAGGAGAAAAACCGGGTATTACCCTTCCAGGCATCCATGATCCACAACGTGGTGCTCTCCCATGCCCATATCGACCATTCGGGGCGCATCCCGCTGCTGGTCAAAAAGGGATTTACCGGCCGAGTGGTGTGTACCCGTGCCACGGCCGACGCCTGCGCCTATCTGCTGCCCGACTCGGCCCACATCCAGGAGCAGGATGCCGAGTACCTCAATTACAAAACGGTGCGTGCAGCCCTCTCCCACGGGCCGAGTTTCAACGGAAAGCCGATCGGCAAACGCAAGTACAAAGAGCTGAAACAGATGCTCAAAAAGGGCGGACACCGCATCGACACCGATGCCATTGCCCAGATCATGGCTCGCTATCGCCTCAAAAGTGTCGAGCCCCTCTACTCGGCAGAGGATGCCGAACAGGCTCTGAGTCAGTTCGACGGTGTGCCCTACCACAGCACCAGCACCATCGGGCAAGACCTCACCTGCACCTTTTACGAAGCCGGCCATATCCTGGGATCGGCCATCAGCATCATCCATCACCACCAAAACGGTAATTTGAAGACGGTGGCCTATACCGGCGATATAGGTCGTTTCGAAAAGCCAATCCTGCGCGATCCCTGCTTTCAATTTGACGAGCAGGATCGAAACATCGATCTGCTCATGATCGAAAGCACTTACGGCGACCGCGACCACGAACCGGTGGTCGACCTGAAGCCCAGGCTTCAAAAGGCGCTCAACGACACCTTCGACCGCGGCGGCTGCGTTCTCATCCCCTCGTTTGCCTACGGCCGCACCCAGGAGCTCCTCTACGTGATCCACGAGCTCTACGCCGAAGGCGCCGTCAAACCCAGACCCGTCTATGTCGACAGCCCTCTGGCAACCAACATCACCAAGGTCTTCGGCGAGCACCCCGAAGTCTACGACAAGGACACCCACGAAACCTTCCTGAACAACGGGAAAAACCCCTTCGACTTCAAACAGGTCCACTTCACCCAGTCGGTCGAAGAGTCCATGGCCCTCATGCGCGACAACACCTCCCACATCGTCATCTCCGCATCGGGCATGTGTGAGGCCGGGCGCATCCTGCACCATCTGCGCTATAAAATTCACAACCCGAAAAACACCATCCTCATCGTCGGTTTCATGGCCCAGCACACTCTCGGCCGGCGCATCCACGAACTGGGCGAAGCCTACGCCGCAAGCGGACGCAGCGGAGACGCTCCCATCGTTAAAATCCTCAACAAAGAGTATCCGCTCAAAGCCCACGTTGAGAAGATAGGCGGTTTTTCGGCCCACGCCGACCGCAACGAACTGCTGCGCTTCCTCAAATCCTCCAACCTGAATGTGAAGAAAGTCGCAGTGGTCCACGGAGAAGAAGACCAGAGCACCGCCTTCGCCGAACTGCTCAGAAACAACGGTTTCGATGCCCAGGTGCCCATGATGGGACAGACGTTTGAAATATAGGAAAAAGTCTAGCGTGGAGGGATTCTACCAAAACATGGCTCCTCCCTTTGACAAGGGGGGATTGGCCACCGCAAGCAACGTCAGGATTACTCCGGGTAGGATCGGTTGAGCCATGCCACGCGGATGGGGTGCCTCTCTTCGAAGCGCCGGGTCTGGTCCCGGTGGTAGTGAAAACGCTCTTTGTAGTGACTGCGCCTGGGGTCCAGGCGGGACGCCTCCTGATAGCGGCCCGCGTAGGCGTAGGTGAGATAAAAGTGTGCATAGCAGTTGCCCGGATCGATCTGCAGGGCGGCCTCCAGGTCCGCCACGGCCTTGTCATACGCCTTTTTGCGGTAGTGAATGTAACCCCTGAAGTTGTAGCCGAACAGCTCCTGCGGCGCCAGCTCGACATAGCTGTCGAGCGCCCGCAGGGCCGTGTCGTATTGATAGTAAGCGTTGACAAAGGCGATGGCGAGGTATTTGTTCGGCCGCGCATCGCCGGGCAATCGCTGAACTACCGGCTTTAGCAGAGCGATCGCTTTGCGGCTCATGGATACCAGTGTATAAAGACGCCCCAGTTCAAGTGCAGCTTCCACATTTTGCTTCTTCTCTCGGTGCAGCTGCTCGTAGGCGAGAATCTGTCCGGCCAGCTCGGCATCCCACCCGATGGTATATAGGTCATCACCCGTCAACGGTATGTCCTGGCCGTTGAAGTGGAAACTGTCCATCAACAGGCCCATGTAGGGGTGTTCGGAGAACTCGATCCCCCAGTGGGGTGCCGTTCCCATGCGAACGAAACGCCGCTGGTGGACGATATCGAACTGCCACCCCTCTTGGGTCCGGCAAAAGAAGAAGGGGCTGTTGTCCCACCCGCTCTTCTTTCCGAAGTAGATCACCGCATAATCGCCATCCTGCCTCACCTCGTAAGGACGGCTGGCGTAACGCCGGTAGTCCTCTTCGAAGCGAACGTCAGGCAGTTGGGTGTAGTCACGGTAAGTGAGGCGGGTCACGGCGGTGTAAACGCCCAGATTGGGATCACGTGCCTTCTTCTTCCAGTGACGGATCAGGGTCTGCCAGGCCTGCTCCGGGGTATCGCCCGCCGGATAGCTCGTGTTGACCGCATCGGAGACAAGGCCGCGGGTCTCCTGCGTTTCAAGCACATGGCGGGCACCGCCACCCTGGGAGAGGTAACGGGCATCCAGCTGCGCAACCGAGGCGCGGCTGTAGCGCCCCTTATACTTGAGCTGCGATCGGGCCTCGATTTCTTCGAGCATTGCGATCATCCCGATCTCCAGCCGGTTGGCTGCAAAATTGGGCTGCAACTGCACATCTTCGATGTGACCGGTAAAAAGATCGGTGAAGACATCTTCCAGCTCGAAACCCACCTCTATTTTGACCGATTTGACATCATCGACCAGGAGCATCAGCAGGCCGCGCCCCTCCATCCGCTTGCCGATCTCCCAGTTAGAGAAAAGATCGACAGCCGTCCCGGCGAGGGAACGGGTTTCACCAAGGGTGGGCAGGAGCACCACCAGGATTTCGATCTTGTACCTCTCCCGAATCTGTTTCAGATGGGCCTCGACCGATGGCTGCACATCGCCCATCAGCCCGGTGTAGTCAAACACCATCTGGTCCGCGGCGGGCCGGGTGCTGATCGTACGGCCCACATCGAATTTGCGCTCTTCGGCGCACCCTGTCAGAAACATCAGGATGATCATCAACGAAACGTATCGCATGGGTCTCTTTCACCGGCTGCAGTTGCACTTCAGGGCATGCACGTTTTCGCGTCCCGGGCGCGCTCCTTGTCCAGAAAGTGAATCATGCACGAGGGCCGGAACTTGCAAAAAAGCTCAGGGTCCCTGCAGTGGGCACAGGTCGCGCACATCCTGACCTGGTGCTTCTCACACGTGTATACGATATCCGAACAGTTCTGATCATCACATTGGGTCATCTGTTTCGCCTCGGTTCGAACGCTGGTGCTTTGATAACTTGCCCACAATCTACTCCCGATCCGTCTGCTTGCGCCCTCTTCTCGAGAAGAGGCGCCCGACGCTTTTCAGGCTGAACCGACCGGGCGACTGGTCGGGGCCTTCGTCCACGGCCTCTCCAGAAGAGGGTTCCGGAGGTGCATCCGGGGATGCTTCGGCAACGGCAAGCGTTGAGAGATGCCCTTCCATCAAAGGTGCCAACGCGGGATAACGCTTCAAATAGGTGAAAAGTGCGGCGGCATGGGCAATATGACTGCCGGCGGCCAGATGCTTGGCCATGGCCAATAGCGCCGCCAACGCCGGTTTGGGCTCCGGCGAAACCGCCTTGGCGAGCCCGACGGCCTCCGCTACGATCTTACCGGGCGGGTGCTGGCAGGCGAGACAATCCGCAGCGCCTTGCACATACGCTTTTTTCAGACCTACCGTTTGAAGCAGGTGCCTGAACTCTTTCAAAGCGTCGTCATAAGCGCCGATCTGATAGAAGGCGTGGGCACACACCAGCACATCTGCACGGGTCGCTTGAGCTCCCCACCCCTGCCGGATGCGGGAGATCTCCTCGTGGGAAAGGGGGCCCTCCTTGGAGGCGTCCGTCGCCGCCATCTCCTCGTTCAAGCCCTCGATCTGGGATCGAATGGCACCCTCGATGGCCGGGTCGATGTTGGTCGACGCGGAGAGCAGGCCCTGGTAGAGACGGATGGCCTCATGATGCAGCCCCTGTGAGCTGTATGCTTCAGCCTCCTTCTTGGCCAGCACCGCTGTGATCTTTCCTACCATCGAGCACCTCTTAAATTGGAAAAAATAGTGAAAATTGATGGTTATGTCAAGATTGGCCAGTTGGTGCGTCAGGCGGGGAGAGCGGATTTGGCTGATCGTCAAACGATGTATTGTTAGAATCAGTTATTTCTGGTCGCTTTGAGAAATCCTTACAATAATGCTATTGACACAGGCAAAATACAACGAATAGTTTGACAGACTTACTTTCACCCGCAGGAGATTCATGGGATGGGAAAATTGCTGAGCACCAAAGAGGTCGCCCGCCATCTGGGGATCAACGAAAAGATGGTCTACACCTTGATTGCCGAAAAGGGGCTTCCGGCCTCAAAAGTGACTGGCAAGTGGGTCTTCCCGCAGCATCTGGTCGACCAGTGGGTCGAAGCCCACACGGTCAACCTCTCGGCCATCGGAAAACACATGCCATCGGCAGACGGACTGCTCATCGTCGCCGGAAGTAACGATCCGCTGCTCGAACAGACCATCGGTCTCTTCAACAGTATATATGCAGAGAATCTGGCCGTTTTCGGCAACCTGGGCAGCATGGGGGGCATTCGATCTCTCAAACAGGACCTGTGCCACATCGCCACGAGCCATATCCTACAGCAGAACGGCGAAGAGTACAACTTCGAGATCCTCGACCAGCACCTCAACGCCTTGCCGGTGGTGGTCAACTTCTGCCGGCGGCGCCAGGGAATGATCGTGGCCAAAGGCAACCCCAAGGGCATCGGCCAGACCGCCGATCTGAAACAGCCGGGCCTGAAGGTGGTCAACCGAAAGCTGGGCACCGGCACACGGCAGCTCTTCGACTTCGAACTTCAAAAAGCGGGGCTCAAGGGCGCCACCATCGCCGGATACGACAACGAGGTCCAACGCCATATGGATATCGGGCTGGCAGTGCTCTCCGGCAAGGCCGATGCCGGCCCGGGCATCCAGCCGGTGGCCGAGCAGTTGGGCCTGGACTTCGTCCCCTGGCGCTGGGAACGCTACGACCTGCTGATCCGCAAAGAACGCTTTTTCAGTGAACCCATGCAGCGTTTTCTCGGCCTGCTGCACGAAGATCGCTTCCACCAACTGACGGCCGCTTACCAAGGGTACGACACCTCAATCAGCGGAAAAATGATATTCCGTCAATCCTACGAAACCAAGACCCCCGACAAAGAAACCGAGGAGGAGAACGAATGAAAAAACCCTTTCCGATGATACAGAAAACGCTGTTTATTGTCTTCGCCCTGATGGTGCTGTGCGGCCCGTCCTGGGCCGCTGATAGGCCCATGCTGACCATGGCCACCACAACCAGCACGGACAACACCGGACTGCTCGACTATCTCAAACCCCATTTTGAAAAAGCGACCGGCATCGAGCTCCGCTGGACCGCCACCGGCACGGGCAAGGCCCTGGCCATGGGCAAAAACTGTGATGTAGATGTGCTGCTGGTTCACGCGCCCCCGGCCGAGAAGAAGTATGTGGCCGACGGCTATGGCCAGAACCGGCGCGAAATCATGTTCAACGATTTCGTCATCATCGGGCCGGCATCGGACAAAGCCGGCATCAAAGGCAAGCCCGTGGCCGACGCCCTCTCGACCATCAAGGCCCAAAAGGCCGTGTTTGTGAGCCGCGGCGACAACTCCGGCACCCATAAAAAAGAGAGGTCTCTCTGGACGATGGCCAAACAGGCCCAACCGGAAAAGGAGAGCTGGTATGTCCAGACCGGCCAGGGCATGCTGGCCAGCATCAACGTCTGCGCCGAGCAGTCCGGCTATACCATGACCGACCGCGGCACCTACATCAAATACGCCCACACCAAAGGCGGCAATCCGCCACTGGTGATCCTGGTGGAGGGCGACGACGTGCTGAAAAACCAGTACAGCGTCATCGAAGTGAGCCCCAAAAACTGCGCCAACGCCAAGACGGACCTGGCCCACAAGTTCTCCCAGTGGATGGCCGGCGCCGAAGCCCAGAAGCTGATCGGCGACTTCAAACTGATGGGAAAAAAGCTGTTCAACCCCAACGCCAAATAGGATAGTTCCTACAAACGAGACAGGGGCCTTGGCGGCATCCAAAAGCCAGGCCCCTTTACTCTCTTCGATTGGGTAAAGCAGGCGCATGGACTATATCATCCAGGGATTGCTGCAGGCGTTTCAACTGCTCTTCTCCGGCAACGCGGAGACTTACTCGGCCGTGGCGGCGACCCTGACCGTCTCCAGCTACGCCATGGCCACCAGCCTGACCATCGGCATCCCCCTGGGCTTCGCATTGGGACACTTCGACTTTCCCGGCCGCCGCCAGGTGCGGCTGATCGTCGACACCCTGCTCTCCCTTCCCACGGTCTTCATCGGCTTGATCGTCTACGCCTTCATCTCCCGCCAGGGGCCCCTCGGCCACATGGGCATGCTCTTCACCCTGCCCGGCATCGCCGTCGGCCAGACCATCCTGGCACTTCCGGTGGTCATCGCCCTGAGCGCCACGGCCGTGGAAAGCCTGGACGCCAACCTGCGCACCACCCTGCTCTCCCTGGGCGCCGGCCGCCGCCAGCTCCTTCAAAGCACCCTGTGGGAGGCGCGCCACGCCATCCTGGCCGCCGCCTTGACCGCCTACGGGCGTGTCATGACCGAAGTGGGCATCTCCATGATGGTGGGCGGCAATATCAAGTGGCACACACGCACCATCACCACCGCCATCGCCCTGGAGACCAACAAGGGCCAGTTCGCCCTGGGCATCGCCCTAGGCCTGGTACTGCTGCTCATCGCATTCATCGTCAACGGCTCCGTGTCGTTCCTCAGAAAGAAGTAAACGGGAAAACGCATGGCCCTCTACCAACTCGACGACATCATCCACCGCTACAAGGACCAGCCGGTCCTCTCCATCGAGGCGTGGACCATCAACGAAGGGATGATCACTGGGCTGTGCGGCCCCAACGGCAGCGGCAAAAGCACCTTGCTCAAACTGCTGGGCCTCATCGAGCGGCCGAGCCGGGGAGAAATCCGCTTCAACGGACATAAAGCCGACCCCTTTGCCCAGGGAATGCGCGACCGCGTGACCCTGCTGCCCCAGGACTCCTACCTGCTCAAACGCAGCGTTTATAACAACGTGGCCTACGGCCTGCACATCCGCAGAGTGAAACGCAACGTCGCCGAGCGCGTTCAAGAAGCGCTGAACCTGGTCGGCCTGGCGCCGGAGCGCTTCGCCCAGCGCCCCTGGTACGCCCTCTCAGGTGGGGAAGCACGCCGTGTGGCCCTGGCGTCCAGGCTCGTGCTGCGGCCCAAGGCCCTGCTGCTTGACGAACCCACCACCAGCGTGGATGCGGCCAGTGCTCTTTTGATGAAAGAGGCGGCCCTGCACGCCCACCGGGAGTGGGGCGCCAGTCTCATCATCTCCAGCCACGACGTGCAGTGGCTGCAGGACATCTCCCACGACATCATCTATCTCTTCAACGGACGCATCCTGGGAAAAGGTCAACGAACGCTTATCTTCGGACCATGGCTGCGCCTGAGTGAAGACCGCGTCGGCAAACGGTTGGCCGACGGCCAGGTATTCGTCGCAGACAATCCCTCCTTCGACGGCGGCGCCGTTGCCGCCATTGACCCTGCTCGCCTGAAGCTTCACCTGACCGATCGGGAGATACGCGAAGGAAGAAATTCACTAAAAGGCATGCTCACGAGCCTCGGCCTGGAAAAAATCTCCGGAGCGATCGGTCTCTCCGTGGCCGTAGGCGAAATCGAGTTTACAGCTTACCTCTCCCCAGACACCCTCTCCACAGGAGATTTTCGCCCCGGCATGGAGATCTGGATCTCATACCGCCCGGAAGAGGTGAAATGGTATTAGGGGGCCCATGGGGAACCGTAAAATTTTGACCTTTTCTAATAATAGCGAAGGGGCCAAGGCTGCCCTCGGCTCACTTCGGAGTGCGAAAGCATCAAGAGCAGCCTTGACCCTGTAGCCCGCCATCGGTCGGGGCCGCCGCCCGCTGCCATCCATCTTCGCCATCCGTGCTCTTCCAAGGTTAAAGTAAGTCTGGCCAAAGCCGATATTGAATTCAACAGAGCAGGTTGACGATACAGGTAGAAAACGTGAAATAAGACGCTATTTTTACTGCGGATAACACTTCTATGGCCCCGACAAAGAGAAAACCGCTGACCCTTTGTGTCACCAGCGGTAAAGGCGGTGTGGGCAAAACCAGCTTCACCGTGAATTTCGGCATCGCCCTGGCCCTCAACGGCAGTCGGGTGTTGATTGTCGATGGTGATATGGGGTTGGCCAACGTGGATGTAATGCTGAGGTTGTCGGTGAAACAAAACATCCAGGACATCCTTGAAAGCGGCGCCGATCCCAAGCAGGCACTCATTTTCGCCCGCCCCAACCTGGCCGTGCTGCCGGGCAGTTCGGGCGTGCCGGAGATGGTCGCCCTGGGTGACCACCAGCAATCGCGGCTGTCGGCCTTTATCACCGAGGTGGCCGAGGATTTCGACTATGTGATCATCGATACGGCGGCCGGCATCGGGCCATCGGTGCTCTGGTACAATCGCTTTTGTGATCGTAACATCTTTATTCTTACGCCGGATCCGACCTCCATGACCGATGCCTATGCCCTGATCAAATTGCTCTCCAGGGATCACGGCATCGTCCGTTTCAACCTGGTGATCAACCTTGTACAGGATGCGCGCGAAGGCAAGCATATCGTTGATACACTCAAACGGGTGACGCAGCGTTTTCTCAGCCTGGAACTGGCCCACCTGGGAAGCGTCCCGAATGATACGTCGGTCAAACGCGCGGTTCTCAATCAGGCTCCCTTTATCGAACAGGAGCCTGGCGTCAAGGCGTCCCGGGCGATCCGCGAACTGGCCCAGCGGGTCGAAACATTGATTTGATGGGCGTTTACGCTACCATCCATAAGCGCTTTGGCGCTGGCCTGATCCTATATTGCTGGGCCGCCGACGCAGTGTTCGCCGCGAGCCCGGCGACGGCTGCCGAGCGCGGATCTGTGGTCCAGGTTCACAGCCATTGGCTGGTGGCGTTGGTTGTGGCGGTAATGGCCGCCGTTCTCATCGTCTATCAGATACAAAAACAGAAGATTGAACGCAAAACGGTCGAATTGCGACGTGAGTTGTTCGAACGCCAGGTGGCGGAAAAAGAGCTGCTGGCCTCTGACCAGAAACTGCGTCAGTCCCTGGCGGAAAAGGAGGCGCTGCTCAAGGAGATCCACCATCGCGTGAAAAACAATCTGCAGATCGTTTCCAGTCTGTTGTATCTACAGGAAGAGAGCATGCAGGATCCCAAAGGGTTGGAAGTATTGCGCGAAAGTCAAAACCGGGTAAAATCCATGGCGCTGATCCATGAACAGCTTTACGGCACAGACAATCTGGCAAAAATCGATTTCGGGCGCTACCTGCAAAGCCTGACAGCCAACCTGTTCAGTGCCTACGGCGTCGATCCGGCCTGTCTGCGGCTCACTATCGATGCCGACGAAATCTCCATCGGGGTCGAAATTGCCGTGCCCTGCGGGCTGATCGTCAATGAGCTGGTTTCCAACGCCATCAAGCATGCGTTTCCACAGGGCACTGGTGGAACCATCGAGATTATTATTCGAATGCTTAACACCGGTCAGATGGAGATCGTGGTGGACGATGACGGCGTCGGCCTGGCGGCCAAGCCTGCCGGTTCGGATTCACCCTCATTGGGTTTGCGTCTGGTCGATATGCTGACCACACAGCTGGATGGACGATCAAGTGTTGAAACCGACAGGGGGACCCGGTTCAGAATGATCATCACTATCCCTGAAGCACAGAAAAAGGAGCGGTGACATGACAGAGGTGACCATACTGGTGGTGGAGGACGAAGGCATTGTCGCCCAGGAGATCAAAAGCCGTCTGGAAAAAGCCGGTTATTCGGTATGCGGCGTGGCCCACGACGGCGAACGGGCGGTGGCCGAAGCCGAACGTTCGACGCCGGATCTGGTGTTGATGGACATTCGCCTCAAAGGAGATATGGACGGTATCGAGGCGGCCGGCCTGATCCGGGAGCGGTACAGTATCCCGGTGGTCTTTCTGACCGCTTATACCGATACGGCAACGCTTGAGCGCGCCAAGGTCAAGGATCCTTTCGGATATGTCGTCAAGCCCTTTGACACCCGGAGCCTGATGGTGGCAATAGAGATCGCACTGCACCGTTACCAGAGCGAATCCGAGCGTATCTACCGGGAAAAGCTCGAGGCGGTGATAGAGGCCGCCGGTGCCGTCTGCCACGAACTGAACCAACCCATGATGGCGATTTCCGGCAACGCGGAACTGCTCATGGGCATGCTCGATGCTAGTGACCCTCAATACGACAGGATTGCCAAAATCAAATCCGAGGTGGACCGCATGGGGGCCATCACCCGGAAACTCATGGGCATCACCCTCTATGAAACCCGCCGATACCCAAGCGGAGAACGCATCGTGGACCTGGAAAAGTCTTCTACCACCATTGGGTGACAGGAAGGCACCATCAGGATCTCCTTCTTATCCGCTTTGGGATCCGCGCCAGCAATCTACCCCAGTTGCTGAAGGGTCCCATAAAGGATCGTTCAGGCGCCGGATAAAAACGCTCCCACCAACTGAATGAATCGTCGGGGTGCTTCAGCAGGGATGGAGTGTCCGATTCCCGGAAGCTCCTTATGGCGGCCTCCGCAGATGGCGGCCATCTCCTCTGCGCCTTCCTTGGTTACCAACGGATCATCCTCGCCAGTCAACAAGAGAAGCAGGAAAGGCAAGCTTTGAATCACTTTGCCCAGCGGGGGATATGTCTGCAGGGCGGTTAGATGGGCGCGCAGCGATTCGGTGTGGTTGCGCCGCACGATGGTTTTCACGATCCGGTCCAACTGCTTCTCGTTTTCACGCAAAAAGGTGCGGCCGAAGACGTGCGGCAGGGCCGCCCACACCATGGCGTCCAAGCTGTGGCGAAGAAGGATCTCGTGCCAGGAACGCACGATCATCTTGGCGCGGAAGGTGGCGCGGGTAGAAAGGCTGCACAGCACCATGCGCGTTATCAGATTGGGATACTTGGCCGCCAGGGCCAGGGCGATACGGGCGCCGTGACTGATGCCGACGATGGCTGTCTGGTGAATGTTGAGTTCGGACAGGAGCTGGTTCAGATCGGAAGCGTGCAGGTCCAACGAAAGAGGCGAATCACCCAGGTCGCTGCCTCCCTGCCCCCGGGCATCATAGGTCAATAGACGGTAGCCGGCTGGCATTCCCTTGATGATCGGATTCCAGTTGACCGTGGTTTGCAGGGTTCCGTTGATGAAAGCAATGGTCGGCTTGCCTGGCCCCTCGCCGGCCAGTTCGTAGTAGAGATTGCAGTCATCGGTGGTTTTAAAGTAGGGCATGGGTAAGCTCTAAAATTTCCCTGAAACCCCCATTGGGAAAGGGGGACGTCTGTTCTGATTGCCATCAAAGCGTGGCGGCAATCAATGCTGCCCCGATGGCACCGTTTACCTGGGCATTTTCCGAAACGATCAAATCGGCGCCCAGTTTCTCTTCAAGGGCCTTCACGACGCCGATATTTTTGGCCACACCGCCGGTCATCATGGCCGGAGGGCGGAAGCCGATACGCTTGGCCATGGAGACCACCCGCGCGCCGATGGAGGCGTGGATGCCGGCGATGATGTTCTCGCGCTTCTCTCCTTTGGCAATCAGGGAGATCACTTCCGATTCGGCGAAAACGGTGCAGAGGCTGCTGATGGGCGATGCTGTCTCTGCACTCAATGAGAGCTCCCCGAATGCGTCGAGGTCGACCTCCAGTGCACGCGCCATCACCTCGAGAAAACGCCCGGTCCCGGCGGCGCATTTGTCGTTCATGGTAAAATCCTTCACCTTGCCTCTATCGTCAAGCACGATGGCCTTGCTGTCCTGGCCGCCGATGTCAATGATCGAGCGGACTTCGGGGTTGAGGAAATGGGCACCCGCCGCATGGCAGGTGATTTCGGTCACAGCCTTGCTGGCAAATTCGATGCTGTTGCGGCCGTAACCGGTGGCGACGATCTTCTCCACCTGTGCCGGATCGACACCCGCTTTGGCCAGCGCCTCTTCGTAAACCTGTCTGCCCGCTTTTTTGGCGTTGTACCCGGTCAGAATAACACAGGTGGCTACAATCTCACCATCCTCTAGGAGAGCCGCCTTGGCACTGATCGAGCCCACGTCGATACCTGCAGTGATCATAGTTTCGCTTTCCATTTATCTGTATAACCGACGACTCCCCCTTTCTCAAAGGGGGGCCGGGGGGATTTGAATCTACTGCATGGATATCAGACGCTCTTCGCAGTCCATATGAACCAGTAGAAATCCCCCTAAGTCCCCCGTTGGAAAAGGGGGACTTTATGGTCGCGCCGCTCGCTACCATATTGTTCTAAAGCATTTCGATAAACGCATCGATCCTGGTCTCGATCTGGCTCTCGGCAAAGCTGCGCTCGTCCACCATGTCGGCCTCGATCATCAGCGTCGGTATGCCCATCTTCTCCTGGATGATGCGCTGGATGTCATACTGGCCGAACGAGTAAGGCTTGCAGCTGCGGTTGGAGTGGAACACCACGCCGTCGGCCTCGTACTTCTCTACCATGCGAACGATGTTGTCGGCCATGATGTCGGTGCCGCTGTTGAGAAAGATGCGCGCATAGCTCTCGCCCATGAAGCCGAGAAAATCACTGCGGTCCACGAACGGCATCCAGCTGGTCCAGCCCGAGGTGTAGGTGTCGGCCACCAGGCAGGCCGAGCGCTCGATGAATTTATTCGACAGCCAGCGCAACCGATACCAGATCGGCAGGTTGTCCCACACCAGGCGATACTTCTCTTCGGGCAGCATACCGATGCCCTGGGCCACACGCTCCTTCATCTCGGCCAGCAGCATTTCGTAGTAGTCCACAGCCGTCTGGGTACCGCGCAGGGTCACGATCATGGCCAGATGGAAGAAGGCATCGAAGCAGGTCATGGGGGCCGGCCGGTTCATGGTCGTATCGAGAATCTCCTGCCACAGCTCCTGGCCGCGGATCGACAGATCGCCCACCACCTTCATTCGGTCGTAGTCGAATTTTTTACCGCACACCTCCTCCAGAAAGCGGATATACTCTTCGCTCTGGCGCGTGACGTAGCGGCGCATCTCGTCGTTGAACTCGGTGTGCGTGATGGGCGTGTCGAGGATGAAGAGGGGCACGTTGTAGCGACGGGCCTGCACCTCGTACCACTTGAGCACGGTGCCGCAGATGTTGTTGCAGCAAATCAGCATGTCCGGGTCGGGCAGTCCGCCAATGGGGCCGCCGTTGACCTCGGAGCTGGCGATGTCGGCCCGGGCGTATGAGCACAAATCGCGCGGGTATCCCATCTCTTCGGCCCGTTCGCACAGGTCGACGCCCATCTTGCTGGCCCCGATCATGGCGCCGTAATTCTCCGGATAGATGGGAATCACATCCATCGCGTGCAGCGGCTCGACCGGACCGCCGCTGGTGATCCAGGCGATGGGCTTGCCGCGCTCCTCCCGGGGCGTCTTGGCCTCCATGTAATATTCAGCCATGATTTCACGCATGCGGTTGTCGCATTTTATCTTGCGGCGCTCCTTGTCAGGATCGACTGTCTTCTCTTCGGATGGCATATCAGCTCCAATAGAAGTCTAAGGTTTTGTGTCATTGTCTTTGATATCCATTGCTCGGGCGGGGATAGACCCCGCCCCTACAACAGCGATCACCATATAACTGTCAGAACACCTTCGCTTTCCGACTTTCATATGCCTCCCGCCGCATGGCGGGAGGCTATATCATCTCCAGAAATGCTTCACACCTTGTCCTCAACTGCCCTTCGGAAGAGAGCTGGTCTTCGATTTCGAACATGATGCTCGGAATGCCTTCCTTGTCGAGCATCTCCTTCATGTAGGGGT
This sequence comes from uncultured Desulfatitalea sp., assembly GCA_963668675.2. Taxonomy (GTDB): domain Bacteria; phylum Desulfobacterota; class Desulfobacteria; order Desulfobacterales; family Desulfosarcinaceae; genus Desulfatitalea. Next base: position 1,712,532 of record CAXXMB010000002.1, read on the forward strand.
AGTCGAAGCCGTGCGGATCGCAGAACTTCAGGAAGAGAAAGATCACCCCGTCGGCACGGTTCTCTTTGACCTTTTCCAACAGGTGCTCGCCGCGATTGAAGATGCCGGCGTGTTTTGCCGGGCAGACCACCCGCTCCCGGTATCGGGCCGCCAAGGCCTGAATCGGCTCCCGGGTCTCATCGACCAACCCCTCGAAGTAGCGCGATCCGGTGCAGAAATCATCCCACACCACCTGGCCGCCCGCCTCTTCCACCACCCGGTAAATATCGGGCATGCTGCACAGACCACCGCTGAAGACGAGCCGCTTGCCGGGAGTACTTTTCTCCTGTTTCGCCGCATCCAGGTGATTGACCAGGGACTCGAGCGCTTCGGCCAGTTCGGCACGGTCCATCACCAGAGCCGCCTTGAAAACGGCGTGCAGATCACTGCTGCTGATCGCCTGAGGATGGTCCCGGCGAATATCATAAAGTTTGCCCAGATACTGCCGCACCCGATTGCAAATGCGGATGGCCTCGGCAATCTTCGCGTCAGAGAGCGTGACGCCCAACCCCCGTTCGAGATCCTTCCTGAAGCGCTGCAATACGGCCACCATGTATTCGGCCGCACTCTCGGTGTCGAGCTTGACCGGCAGGATAATATCGGCATGGAAGCCGATACCGGCGTTCATGCGCCAGATGTCCGAAAGGCGCTGGATCGAATCGCAGGTGTGCGGAAAAACCGTACCGTCGAGGAACTCGAGCCGCCCGGCCAACGCGTCCTCCAGCGCCCCGCGCACCAGGCTGCAGCAATAGGCCTGCAGGTAGCTGTCGGCCCGGGCGATGTCGGCGCCGCTGCCCAGAATCCGGTACGGCAGGGCACCAGCGGCCACGATCAGCTCCTGGGGAGTGTATGAGCAGAAGTTGCCCACCACCTTGCCGCCGGTACGCTCTTTCCATTGCCGGGCGTAGTCGGCCGGGTGCCGGCTGGTTTGTCGAAACAGTTGGAGAGGATCCATATAAAAAACTCCTTCACGACAACATACTGTCGAAGTCTGGGTGCCGGATCGTGTCCGGCATCACGGATACAATGATATCCTGGTTATCAACTACTGCTCGCCCGCGTACTCCCCCGCCTGCTTCAATCGGGCCACGGCTTCGTCCTGCAGCACCCGGTATGCGATTTTACCGACCAGGGTCTGGGGCAGCTCCTCCCTGAACTCGATCTCTCGGGGGCAGCTCCACTTGATCAGATCCTTGCGGCAGTGCTCAATCAGCTCCTTCTCCATCGCGGCGCCTGCCTTGGATGGGTCCTTGAGCACCACGCAGGCCCGGACCAGCTCGACCTGACTGCGATCGGGCACGCCGATCACACAAGCCTCGGCCACGGCGGGATGTTTGTAAAGCTGATCTTCGACCTGGGCCGGATAGACATTCATGCCCGACGATTTGATCATGCGCTTCTGGCGCAGTTTGAAGTAGAAGAAGCCGTCCGCGTCCATGGTGCCGATGTCGCCGGTATGCAGCCATACTCGCCCGTCGGCATGGGTTTGCAGGGTCTTGGCCGTCTCTTCGGGCTGGTTGAGGTACCCCATCATCACGGCCGGCCCGCTGACGCAGATCTCTCCCTCTTCGCCCACCGGCACCTCTTCGATGGTATCCGGGCGAACAATCTTGGCCAGCATGTCGGGAAACGGAACGCCGATGCTCCCCTCCCGGTAATCGTTGACCGGGGTGGCCATGATGCCGGTGACCGCCTCGGTCAGCCCGTATCCCTCCAGCAGCTTCACATTACCGCCCTGTCGCCGGACGATCTCCTCGAAGCGCTCCTTGACTACCCGCGGCAGGGTGTCCGCGCCACAGAAGGCCGCCTTGAGGCAGCTCAGATCTGTCTTCTGGAAACCGGCGTGCCGGGTGAGGGCGTCGAACAGGGTCGGCACCCCCACGACGAACGAGGGGCGCTTGGTTTTTATCAGCTTGGCCACCTCCTCGGGCGTGAAGGTGGGCACCAGAATCGATTTTCCGCCACCCATGAAGGCGGCATTGACGCACACCCCAAGCCCGAAGCCGTGAAAAATGGGCAAAATAGCCAGAATCGAACTATCCTTTTCCATACCCACCCAGTGAGCGCATTGGGTCCCTTCGGCAATGAAGTTGAGGTTCGATAGCATGATGCCCTTGGGCTTACCGGTGGTACCTCCGCTATACAGAATAACAGCCATATCGTCGGACGCCATCTCCGCCCTGGGCGCCTCGGGGGCCGAACGCTGCATCAGCTCCTTCCACCACACCACCAGAGGATCGGACGGCACTTTGGGAATTTTACGCCCCTTTAACAGATTAAAACCGATGGCTTTGAACAGCGGCAGGTAATCGGGGATCTTGGTCAGGATCAACCGCTTGAGTCCGGTTCGGTCGGCCACTTTGCGAAATTTGTCGTAGAAGGCATTGATGGTCAGGGCGATCTTGCTTTCACTGACGTTGAGGTAAAACTCGATCTCGGATTCAGTGGATAGGGGATGGATCATGCTGGCCACAGCCCCCAACCGGTTGGCAGCGTAGAAGCAGATAATCCCTTGGGGGGTGGTGGGCATGGCGATGGTGATGCGATCTCCCTGCCCCAACCCCAGGTCGGCCAAGGCATTGGCAAAGCGGTCAATATCGGCCAAAAACTGGCGGTAGGTGGACGTGTAGCCCATGAAGTCATAGGCCATGTCCGATGGGTATTTGGCGGCGGTCATGGCCACCGCCTCGTACATGGTAACCTGGGGATAGTCGATGGATTCCGGTACATTGCCGTAGTAGCGGAGCCAGGGAGCGTATTCAGGCATGCGACGACCTCCTTTGGATTTGGCCGGTGGTACCTGGCGGTTTAAAAACAAACCGATTGGTATGTTTTTTTGAAATCCTCACCGATCTCCCTGAGTTTGTCAACAGCCATTTCACTCGCACACGGGCGGCGGCTGGGGCGCTGCCTCTTCGAAAGCGCCTTCGCGCACGGCAACCAGCGGCGAGAGGATCTCGATCCACATCTCCCTCAGATCCCGATAATATTCGGGCTCATCGATGCTGACCGACTGAATGGCCATGCCCCGCATGGCGTAGAGGGTCAGGTTCATCAGCGCTTCGATCGGCACAGCGTCTACCTGTTTCGGCTGGAAATTGTCCCGCCAGAGCCGATCGAGGGCATCGAAAAAATCCCGAATGACCGGCTCGACATGGTCCTTTAGGTCACGATCGGTGCGGCAGGCCACATTGATTTCGAGCCAGATATCCCGGTAATCTCCCTGGTAGAAATTTTCCCAAACGAATTCGACCAGGGTTCTCAAAGGCGCATCACTGTCACTGAGCAGGGGGGCCAGTTCGCTCACCTTGTCGATGGGACCGGTCAGGAAGGACTCGGCCGCCGCCGCCACCAGATCGCGCTTGCTGCTGTAGTGGTGGCGCCATGCGCCCCGGGAGACGCCTGCCCGGTCAAGAATCTGGGAGATCGAGGTGCCGTGGTAGCCGCGCTGCTGGAGGCATGCGAGGGTCGCCGCGATCAATCGCCGCCGCATATCGCGACTCTTCTCTTCCTGTGTACGCTTGGTGGACGTGCCGCTCATACCCATCTCCTCGAAATATTTCCCCGTCAACCTTCCGATTCATATCACAGGCGAACGACAGGAAGAAACCCCGGCGTGCGCAACCAACACCCGGCCATTGCCCGGCTATTGAAAAATGACGCCGGTTTGCATACGTTGAGCCGAGCTTATACTGTTTCCAGTCATTGCAAAGGAGAGCGCATCATGGAACCCAATGGCGGCAGTGTGATTGCCGGTGTGTTGAAAGATCGTGGGGTCGGACATCTGTTTACGCTGTGCGGCGGACATATTTCTCCAATTCTGGTCGGCTGTAAAAACGAAGGCATCCGTGTGGTCGATGTGCGCGACGAGGCCACGGCTGTCTTCGCCGCCGACGCCATGGCGCGGCTGACCGGCACCCCCGGGGTGGCGGCGGTCACGGCCGGACCAGGCGTCACCAACTCCATCACGGCACTTAAGAACGCCCAGATGGCCCAATCGCCGGTCGTCCTGCTCGGCGGCGCGGCGGCCACGGTGATCCGGGGCCGCGGTTCGCTCCAGGACATCGACCAGATCTCACTGGTCAAATCGATCTGCAAAATCGCCGTCACCATCAACCAGAACTGCGACATCGTCCCGGTGCTCGAACACGCCTTGCGGGTTTCCCGCTCGGATGTGCCCGGCCCGGTCTTCGTCGAGTGCCCCATCGACCTGCTTTACAGTGAATCGCTGGTGCGGCAGTGGTATGGTGCCAAATCGGGTGCATCGGCACCGGAAGGCATCAAAAGCAAACTGTTCCAGTTCTACCTGGACCGCCATGTGGACCGCATGTTCATGTGCGATTTCGACACCATGGAGCCGATACCGATGGAGGTCACCGGTCCGGAGATCAAGCGCGGCAAAATAGCGTCGGCCGCCAAAACCCTTGCCGGAGCCCGGCGACCGGTGGTGATCGTCGGCAGCCAAGCCATGCTGCATCCCGACAATACGCAGCAACTGGCGTCGGCAATCGAACGGCTGCAGGCACCGGTCTACCTGACCGGCATGGCACGCGGCCTGATGGGGCCGGACCATCTGCTGCACCTGCGCCACCACCGCACTGACGCCCTCAAAGCGGCCGACGTGGTCATCCTGGCCGGCATGCCGTGCGACTTTCGCCTCAACTACGGACGCTCGATCAACCCCAAGGCAAAATTGATATCCATCAACCGCAGCAAAAGCGACTTGAATCTCAACCGCAAACCCAGCGTCGCCATACACAGCGATCCGCTGGAGGCAATGTGTGAGCTGGCCCAGGCCGCAGAGCTGCCAAAAGAAAAATGGTCGGAATGGCGCGACACCCTGCGCGACAGGGAGCGGCAGCGCGAAGAGCGCATCGATGCCTTGTCCCGAACTGCCACCGAAGGGATCAATCCCATCGCCTTCCTGAAGGCCCTGGACGGCATGCTCGATGCGAACAGCGTGCTGGTGGCCGATGGCGGCGACTTCGTGGCCACCGCCGCCTACACCCTGCGCCCGAGAAAGCCGCTGGGCTGGCTCGATCCGGGACCTTTCGGCACCCTCGGGGTCGGCGCCGGCTTCGCCCTGGGGGCGCAGTTGTGCAGGCCGGAGGGTGACGTGTGGCTGCTTTACGGCGACGGCGCCGCCGGTTACAGTCTGCAGGAGTTCGACACCTTCGTCCGCCACCGGATACCCGTCATCGCCGTGGTGGGCAACGACGCCGCCTGGGCCCAGATCGCCCGGGACCAGGTGAAGGTGCTGGAGGACGATGTGGGCACGACGCTTCTGCCCACCGATTACCACCGGGTTGTCGAAGGGTATGGCGGCAAGGGCTTCATCATTCAACGCGCCGAAGAGATTGAAGGGACGCTACGAGACGCCCGGGAGGCCGCCCGGAAGGGGCAGCCGGTTCTGATCAATGTGCGCATCGGCAAAACCGACTTCCGGGAAGGTTCCATATCGATGTAGGGGTCAATCATAGAGAGAGTTTGAAGGGGCATCTACTCCTTGCGGATCGCAATGCATTTGACCTCCACCAGACCGTTCTTGGGCAGGGTTTTGACGGCCACAACGGCCCGGGCCGGTTTGTGGTCACCGAAGAAACCTTGATAAATACGGTTAAATTCAAGGAAGTTGGCCATGTCTGCCAGAAAGACATCCACGGCGGCCACATCGGTCAACTGACATCCGCCGGCCTTCAGGATAGCCTGAAGGTTGGCCAACGCCTGGTGGGCCTGGGCGTCGAAATCATCCCCGACAAACTCACCGCTCTTGGGATCCAGCCCCAACTGGCCGCTGACAAAAACCATATTCCCGCCGGTTCGCCCCTGAGAGTAAGGCCCGATGGCTGCCGGCGCTCCGGCGGTTTCAATCTGTGTGGTTGAAGGCATCTTGTTTCTCCTCTCTTGTCTTGAGGTATCGGGAGTAGCGGTTCAGCAGGTGAGATGGAAGCAGGCCGCCACACGCTCATGCTCTCGGTGCAACGCGTTGAACCTCCGGGCGGCCGCTTCGGTCCGGTCGGTGATCAGCGCGATACCCTTCTCTACAAGCGCCGCCTCTAAGCCGGAATCCGCCTTCATCTGGCCGTAGATCCCCATGCCGGCCACGATCAAGCGAGGCGTCGCGACGATGAGGGGTTTGATATCCTCAAGCGTCAGCCGATGACCCGATGCCCGCCACCACTGATCCGCCACACGACCATCCGGAAAGATCATCAGGTCGGAGGTGTACTTGCGACCATCGACGGTCATGACACCAAATGAGCAGCTCTCGATCATGCCAACACCTTCATGCTAAACTCCCCGCGAATCCGGAGTCTAAATGTTATACAGGTAATGGCCCACCTTGCAACCCTCGAGCGCCGACGGCTTGGTCGGTTTCTGGGCCATCTCATGCCGTCCCACGCCATAGAGCATCTTGTCGACCCAGCGCGGCAGCATAATGGCCGCCAACGGCCTGAGTACATCCTTCACATAACGACGCGTCGAATCCGCCGTAACCATGAAGATCTCGTTGTCCTTGAATTTTTGACCCAGGGCAATGATCCGATTGGATAAGATGCAGCCTAAACGACCGTAAGAAACGTCATGAAAGGCATCAAATGGCCAAACGGTTTGATTTTAAAGGCAGTTTATGGTTTAGAATTCAACTTTCGGGTTTCAAGATCCGGCGAGTACAGCAGGTGATCAGCACCCGAGACAATCGGATTCAAACAAACAGAGGCCCTGCTATTCAATCGCATGGAAATAGACAGATACAAAAAAGTGTTTGGAGTAGGTCCGTCGGGCGCGATTATTAGCCTGGTGCTCTTCGCAATCGCCTGGTGGGTGGACCGGGCCCTCGGCCACCTCACCATTACTATCCATTCAGGCGTGACAAATGTGGCCGCCGCAATTCTTATCACAACAGGAGCTGCGCTCCATGTGTGGACGTTTATAACCCTGAAAAAGTGGTGGTCGAATAGTCGACTGTGTGCGGGTGGACCGTTCCGATGGTTCCGCCATCCGATGTACGCGGCCTGGATTACCTTCATCACGTTGGGGGTCGGCTTCCTTTTGAATTCATGGGTATTTGTGGTGTGGTATCTACTGTTGCACCCCATCTGGCACAAGCTTGTCATAAAAGAAGAGATGATGATGGCGGATCATTTCGGTGACGCGTATCGGCAATATAGGGTAAGAACAGGCCGCTTTTTTCCAAAATTTTAAATCCCGATCTACTGGCAGCATGAAGCGGCGGGGCAGAAATAACTGAGATTTCGGAGGAGACAATGCGGAAGTGTTTGATACTTGGCGTAGCAATGATGGTCATGCTGTCGGGCACTTCATGGGCCCTCGATGACACGCCGGAGAACAGGGCCAGGCAAGCCGATCGCTATCTGGCGGCGACACCGCCCCGGGAGATGATTCGGGATGCGACGGAACAGATCTCCCGAAGCATTCCCCAGGAGCAGCGGCAGCAATTCAAGGATCTCATGAACACGCATCTGGACATCGGCGTTTTGGAAGCATCCATGAAGCGGGCCTTGGCCAAACACTTCTCTGCAGATGAGCTCAAGGCCCTGGCCGACTTTTACGGCTCTTCGGTCGGCAGATCGGCGATGAAGAAGTTTGGCGTCTATATGGCAGATGTCATGCCGGTGATCCAAAACGAGTTGATGAGAGCCCAGGCAAAAGCCGATCTGGAACTTAACATGCCATCCGCACACGGAAAAAAGCATGAGTGAAGGCATCCGTATCTTCCGCCGGATTGAAAATGATCAGAGGTCTCTTTTTCCGCTTTTTTATGGTTTGTGGCCATCCTGCTTGCCATGGCCCAGATGGCGGGCGCCGATACAATAGCGAATTTCGTTACAGCGGCGCGCTGGCAGGTTGGCAAAACAGTGAGGTACGACGGCAGCTACCAGGCGCTGGACTACCCCAACGGCGATGTGCCTCTGGACCGCGGGGTTTGTACGGATGTGGTGATCCGGGCCATGCGGTCCGCCTTTGGCTTCGATCTTCAAAAACGTGTTCACAAGGATATGAAGGGGCATTTTTCCATCTATCCCCAGCAGTGGGGATTGGCCGCCCCGGACAGCAACATCGATCACCGGAGAGTGCCCAACCTGGAGACATTTTTCAAGCGGCAGGGATGGTCCTTGCCGGTTTCGGAAAGCGTGCAAGACTACCTGCCGGGTGACATCGTCACCTGCATCGTACCGCCCCGCCTCCCGCACATCATGGTGGTAAGCGACAGCAAAAACAGGCGCGGTGTTCCGTTGATCATTCACAACATAGGGGCAGGAGTGCGGGAAGAAGATCGCCTCTTCGAGTTCGAACTGAGCGGCCACTTCAGAATCAACATTCCTGATCAGACCGGCACTGCAGCTGCAGCATCGGGCCGCCGTCACACAAACCCCGCCATCGATTAAGCCGACGGTCCACCACGGTACCGGCCACAAAGGCTATCCGAAAAGAGACAGGCGCATCGTTCTACGGACCACCCCAAACGACTACGGGAACCGCCGACAACACGCCGTCTGCAAGCATCTTCGCAGCCTTGTTAACAATTTCAGTTGGTCATCATCCGGTTGATGGCAATCTTATGGGTCTTTCCGTAGGCCATGATCGCTTCGGGTTGAAAACCACCGGCCAGGTATAGGTTTAAAAAGGCCGGCGTCTCCAGCATGTGAAGGATATAAGAGAGGTGGCCCGAATAGCCCGTGTCGTCCAGTGCCTGAAGGCGGCCAATGGACTCATCGGCCATCTCCATCACCTGCCGGTGGAGCACCGGGGACTGCTCCGGGCCGCATCGTTTGAGTGAATAGATCCGCCGGCAGGCAAACGGCCGGAGGTCGTATATGCGACAGGCCATGTTCTTTAGCAGAAATGGGCAGGGTGACTTTCGGCCCATTTCTCGCTGGCGGGCGTCCTTGGTCAGGGCCTTCTTCAGGGCGCTCTGTTGGGGCCGCGGCAGTTGAGCGACGTGGTTGCGAATCCGCACTCCCTCCAGGGTGGTGATGTCGATGCTGCCGGCATCGGTACAGCAGAAGGCACACCCTTTTGCGCACGTGGCAGCTTCTCTGAAGGGAGCCGTCCGCTCCTCGAATCGGTCGTAGATCACTTGTACAGCGTTGAATCTGGTTTCCATGGAAGTTCCGTAGGTGGCCCGTTTAAGCTCCAGACAGCAGTTTACGCAACAAAGCAGCCAGCACACTGACAATATTCGCGTCCCTGATGATGGTCTGGATCACACGGTTATGAGCAGCGTACTGGCACCAGGAAGGCCTGGAGCAGATTGCTTTCAAATCACCCGACGCAAGGTGTGAGGGGTATCATCAGATCTATCCAACTCTCTTCTCGGTTGTCAATGATTCCCTACCGCGCTGCGTGGCCCAGCAACGGTGCGCTCTCAAGGCTTTAACGGGTCCTCGGGAGCAGCGCTCTTTTCCGGCGACCCTTTTGGCACTGTTGCTTCCTGCCCGGATGATGGGAGAATCGGTTCAACCAGCTGAACTGGCGCTTTGAGGATGCCACCCAGTATTTCAGTGAGGCGCGTTCCCACGGCTTTGGGTGACAGGGGAATCACTTGCGGATCGTTCAGCGGGCCTTTCACGCCTATAGGAATGGCAATCAGAGTGCCCTTCAGGATCTTGCCCACCACCGGAACGAGCCGCACTACTGAATCTACTGTGGTCAATGGCGAAGCCAGCACGGTGAGATCGAGCTGCTGGGTTGCGACATCGAGGGTGCCTGTGGCAATCATGTTCAATGCGTCTGCACGAACTTCGGCCGTTTTGAGTTCGACAAGACCGTCCTGTATGTGGAGCTGCAGCTGAAGCGAATCGTATTTGAAAGTGCGTTTCCCCATACTTGGGTGATCGCCGGTTATCAGTTTGTTGATACTCAAGTATTCAAGAATGTTCGTAAATAGCCCTACTCGGCCCACGTTGAGCACCCGGCCGTCTACGACGTTGAAATCGACAACCCCTTGGAGATGGCGAACCAATTCGTCTTCGGTTTGGCCGAAGGTGGAGAGGTTGCCTTTGATATCGTAGGTACCCTCTAAACGCTCGGTGGTTTGTGCTTTGAGCAGACACCCGCTGACAAATTGCAGGGGCCGTTGTTCGGCCTGTTGCTCGCTGTCGATCCATATGCCCTTTGGCGTTCGGCGCAGCACTCCGCGAATATTGATGCCGCAAAGATTGCCTCGGTGCACTGTGATGTTCGTCTGCTCTTCCTCCAGGGCAACCGTTGCGTGCGCTGAATCCAATGTACGCTGGTCATAAACGATCCGGTCGAACGCAACGTCGATGGCACCCCGCAGCTTAAGCTTTTTTTCCTTCGCCTGGTTGCTCTCACCAGGTAGCGCTTCCCCGACCGGTTGCATGGCCGCCACGATGCTGTCCAGATCCAATGCTTCACCGGTGACATTGAGATCGACGACCAGCTCCTCTCCGGCCGGACGCATCGAGCCGGATACCCGGGCTCGCTGGCCAGCATACGCCAGATCGAGCGTTTTGATATTCAGGGTCTCCTTTTCGGCATAAACATCGGCAATTGCAATGTGGACGACCCCCGGCTTATCACTGGGCGCGGCAATGGGCAGGGTGAGGTCAGCCGCTTCGAGATAGCCATCGAGGGTTGATGCGAGGGGTCGATCGAGCGCCACCTTAGCCGAAAATTGCCCTTTTGCCCGGCCACGGATGCTGCTCCGTGACCACAACTTGGCAAACGTCTCCCAATCCAGGTTGCCGTCAAACCGCAGATCCAGCACCTGTGCTGCTTTGTCGAATCGAAGGGCGATATCCGCAGAAGAGTGTGCATCGGCGATGGCAAGCTGCTGAACGTCGAGTTGATGGTCATCGACGGTCAGACGAGTGCTGAGCGATACATCCTTCTGCACGTTCAAGACGCCTTCCAGGCCGAAGCGGCCTTTCGTCAGCCAAGCCTTGAGGGGGCCGCCCTGGAGTGCGACGGTCTCAGGCAAACGGCTGTAGCCGGTGCGTGTATCAATATGGTCTGCCGTGATGAACAGATCCGGGTGATCCAAGGGACCACTCAACCGAAGCCGTCCCGAAAACACGCCTTCGATCGTGTCGATCCGATCGATTTCCGCCAGCACCTCCGGATCGGAAATCAGGCGCTTGAGCACGGACGGTAGCTCGGCCAAATCCGCATCGAGCCCAATATCGAGGTCGATCGTCATGGGATCTTCGGTGAGTCCCAGTTTCAGAAAGCCGCCCGTTCCACGGGTGTTGCCCAGGTGGACAACGGCATTCTTGACGGTCAGATCACCGTTCTTCAGTTGCCACTCCCCCTTCACGTCAGTCAGATCAAGCTCAACGCCCGGTACGAAGATCCGGCTGTCAGCGGCGAGCCCTGAGATCGCCAACTGCGGCAACTTGCCGATCTGATCCCAGGAAGCCCCGCTGCAGTTCATCTCCATCGAGGCCAGCGTGCCGCCCTGAATCACCTCGAACAGCGTCCAGCTCTGCAATTCAGGAAAGAGAGCGAGCAGAGCGCTACGCAATCGGGTGACGTCGGTCTCACGGGCTTGAACCGACAGGCGCAAGGGGGACGACGCGACCTTCTCCCCCCACTCCCAGACGAGCTCGCCGCTCAGGTCGGCCCTGGGCAGAGCCATACGTATCCGTTTCAAAGATGCGTCAATGCGCTGTGGCGTCAGACGGGCAGCCCCTTCCAGATCGATCTTTTCAAGGCGAATGTGCCGCCCTTCTCTTTCGATAAGAAGTTCAGGGGAACTGAAAACGATCGACGCCTGATACGCCTGCAAGCCTTTGCTTTCAACGGTCAGCGAAAGATCGACCTTGCCGCGGGGCAATTTTTCAAGACGCGCCTCATCTACAACCTCCGCCAAAGCCTCGACCTTAAAATCGGTCAGTTCAACTGCTCCTGTACCATCCAAGGTGCGTCGATCCAGTTTGGCATCGAGCTCAAATTGTCCGGCCGTCTCTGCAGCGCCATCTATTTCGATCGACACGATGTCGCCCGCTTCGGCGGCGCTGAGATCGACACCATGGAATTGCACCACTGCTTTTCCATGGCGATTCAGGACAACCCGGCCATCGGTAATATGCAGCTCCCAATCCGAGGGCAAATCGGCCAAAGCGTCTTTCACCTGAATGGCATCGCGCGGCAACGATCTTGTTTCCAGTGGGGTTGGGGCCTGTCGATTTGCGGGTAATTCAATGGAGAGCTTCGGGGACTTGACAACCATCGATCTCAATTGAATGCGACCGCGAATCAATGGCACGATGTGGGGATGAACGTCGACGCTATCGATATCAAGCGTCAGTTTACCAGGAAGGTTATAGCGAAGATCCGTCAATTCAAGATGGGGCAGCGGCAGCAGGCGCGGCTCCAGATGGACGGCATCCAAGTGGCCCGGAATCGTTTCACCGGCCATTTGCAGCATCCTGGACTTGACAGCATGGGTGTTAACGAGGAAGGGCAGGAGAAGATCGAGACCCACCACGAGGAGCGTCGCCCCTCCCACAACCCACAGGACCCATCTGGAAATCCGTCTTATAAAATTTTCAGCCATAGCAGCCGGGCGGTGTGCGCCGTGGAATTCTTCCACTGCGTGGGCGTGTCGCGTTTCAAAAAAATCACATCTCCGGGTATCATGGACTGCACCGAACTGTTGATGGTCACCTCCAGTTCACCTTCGAGCAGATAACCGAACTCCTCCCCCTTGTGGCTAAAAAAATGGGAGGGGATCTTCTTGCCGGCCCGTATCTCAAGCAGGTAAGACTCCACACCGGCACGCAGATCAGCCGGCAGCAGATGACGGCCGTCGATACTGCCCTTGGGCAGCTGGGGGAAATGGGCCTTTTTGCCTTCACCGGAGAAAACCGTCGGCTTGCGGTCCTCTCCATTGCCGTGGAAGAAGTAGGCCACGTCCACGGTGAGCACTTGGGCCATCTTGATCAGGGCCGGCAGGGAAGGATAGATCAGATTGCTTTCGATTTGGGAGATGGTGCTGGGGGTCACACCAACCAGAGTGGCCAGCTCCTTTTGGGAGAAGCTCTGCCGCATGCGGATCGATTTGAGCCGGCTGCCCAGATCGATCTTTTCGGTAATGGGGCGGTCGGCATCAAAACCCACCGATATGCCATCGGCCCAGAAGAGTTCGGGCTTGTCCAAAGTGCCCGGGTGCCGGTTGTGGGCCTTGAGGATCGTAAGGGCGCTCTTGCCGCGGCGCATCCCCAGCTCGATGGCCACCTGGGCGATCTGGTTGATATGCGCCTTGAGCCGGTTGCTGTGGGCTCCCTTTTCGATGATCCAGTAAGCGATGGTCTCCAGCTCATAGAGCCGCGGGCAGGAACGGGAGTAGAATTTCAGAATACTCTCTTCCCCCTCCCACAGATCCTGCATGCCGGTCAGGCTCTCGAAAATAAAACGCACATCGCCGGTCAAATTCTGATGGATACCATAGATCGCCTCGGCCACCTTGGCCGGCTTCCACGGCTCGTTGGCTTTGATGATCTGGTAAGGCCACTGAGCGCCGTCCTTCTCATAAAACTTGGAGAAGACGGCCGAACCGTCGCCCTTGCCATGCGTGAAGCAGTCGAGAATGGTCAGGCCCGCATTCTCCGCCAAAGGCCCCAACTCCTCCAGGAGGCTTTTGGGCGAACGGTCGAAGGTGACATAGATCAGGGGCTTGTTCTGCTTCTGGGATTCTTGGATAAAGTTGAGGGTAAAGGGGAACGCCAGGCTGCCGGCTTCGTCGTACCAGATCACGTTGTCGCCGATAAAGAGACCGTCGAGGCGCTGATCGAGCGCCTTCAGTCCCGTGGAAACCCGCTTTTTCTCGCTAAACATACCTGCTCCCAACCGTCAGAAAGGCGATCTTGATGCTGTTCTTCTTGGCCGATATCTACTCCTTCGGCCACACCTCATTGTCCTGCTCGCGGCTCATGTAACAGAAGCGGGCCCACTCGAATTCACGTCCGGAGAGGGGACAGCGCAGCTTGACCTTGGCGTCGCTCACGCCCACCACTTCCCAATCGCCGTTGCGCTTGCCTCCCTCTATGTGGATCTTCTGGCCCACCTCGAAGGGATAGGGCTTGAAAAACGTCACTTTATATCGTTCCATATCAAACTCCCTTTCATTAAATCATAAAATCATAGTAAGTCAGCTCTTCCAATAGCACAACACCTCAAAGTACACTACGGCGCCAACCAGAAGCGCCAACAACGGCACGCGCATGAGCTTGTAGACCGGAATGAGCGTGGTCTGAAAGTATTCATTGGAGAGGAGAAAGCACAGGTGCAGGGGCGACACAAGCACCCCCACAAACCCGCTGGCCAACGCCAGCATCAGATAGGGCAGCAGCATGGCCTGGTGCCCCATGGCAGCGATCAGTGAGATCAGAATCGGAAAGGTGGTGCCCACAAAGGCGATGGTGATGCCTGCCACCCCGCCGACGAGAAACGGTAACAGCATGGTGATGGGCATGAGCGGTATATGCCAGCGCAACATTTCACGACTCACCTGATCGACGGCCCGGCTGTCCTCCAGTATCCCTTTGAAGATCAGTATAGCGGCAACCATATAGACCATCTTGACCAGGGCGGGATTTCCGACAATGGCCCAGCGGGCCGTCCAACCCACCCCATTGGCCTGCCACACCCAGAACAGCGCGATGAACAGGGCCAGAATCAGTCCGGCCTCCTTGGAAACGGATTGGACGGCCGGGGGGAAAATCGCCGCAAACAGCACGCCGCAGGCCAACCCGAAAACGATGACAAATGCGATGGGCGCCAACTCTTTGAAAAAGGGCAAAACCGCCTTGCGGGATGAATCTGAATCGGGAGTTGGAACCGAACCGCGTAGCGGCCAATAGCCGGCGGCCAACGCGATGATGGTGAGCGGTGCCGTCACCAGAACCAGCCGCCAGAGATCCACACCGGCCAGGGCGGTGGTGAGCAGAATCCCCGGATAGAGCGGCCACCAGTACTCCCAGATATGCCGGAACCAGTAGTTGATATAACTTAACTGCGCTGGCGAGAGGCGGTGGCCCTGCCCCAAAGACTTGACCATGGGGGCCGAAAAAATCGCCCCACCCGGCATGGGCAGCAGCCCGATCAGGGCCGGAAAGATCACCAGGTTCACTTTGGGTTTACGGATCAACCCCTTGAATCCATCCAGCAGCCGCGCCATCTGGCCCGATTTCTCCAAGGTGTGGCTGAGCACCAGAATCAATGAAACCACAACGGCCAGGCTCATGGTCTTGGGCTGCGCCAGGGCTCCTCCGACAGAACGAATGATGGCCAGTGGCCCCATACCAAAGATGATACCCAGGCCGATCGACCCGGCCAGAAAGGCGTTGCCCAACGACCAGTTGCGCTTGATCGCCAGCAAAACCAGCACGAAAACCACCATGATGCGCACAATGGCGGGAATGGCGTCTATCCAGGGGAGCATAATGTTCAATGTCAGGCCCATATTCAAATTATTCTCTTACTCAACTTTCGTATTTCGTTAAAACTACACTCGGAGGCACGTCCAGTGGGTAGCCTGCAACTGCTCAGCATTGCATGTTAGTGCCGTTTAGGTGCAGTGGAGGATCAGCGGCCCGGACTGTTTGAGCGCCAGCGAGTTTCCGGGTTGCCCGTAGCTGCGCCTTAACGGCACTTGCATGCGTTTGCGTCAGATGCAGGCCCCCCACTGGACGTGCCGGATCATATACCCCAATGGTAGGATTCTAAAAGGAATTTTCGAGCCGCCCGGCCAAAGCCACCCAATCGCCACGCTCCTGAACCTCCCCTACCCGGAATCCGCAGGCAGCCATCTTGCGGGCAACACGATCTCGGTATGCCTGAATGATGCCGGAGCAGATCAACCAGCCGCCCGGCTTGAGCAGCGGCGCCAAATGGTCAAGCAGGTCGACGATCACATCTGCCAGGATGTTGGCCACCACTCCGTCAAAGAGGCCGTCGACCGTTTCGGTGAGATTCCCGCAGCTCAGGTTGAACTGCTCCTCGGGGATACCGTTAAGACGCAGATTGGCTTCGGCCACCTCGACAGCCACCGGGTCCAGATCCACCCCGGTAAGCTGAGTGGCGCCCAGCTTGGCGGCCGCAATGAGCAGGATGCCTGATCCGGTACCCACATCGAGAATCGCATGCCCGGAACGGACCTTTTTCTCGAGCAGTTCGATGCACAAGGCGGTGGTCGGGTGGGTGCCGGTGCCGAAGGCCATGCCGGGATCGATCTCAATCACCTGTTGACCCGGCTCCGGGGTGTGGTCGCGCCAGGTGGGCTTGACCACCATGGTGGAGGTGATCTGCTCAGGGAAGAAGAAATCCTTCCACGACTCGGCCCAATCTTCTTCATCCAGTCTGTGATACTTGATTGTATATTGCAACGGTTGCCTGGCAGCCAGATCGGACAGAGCCCGTTCCAGGTCAAGGCACCGTTTTTCGAGCCGTTCGTCCGCGGCCATGTAACCGGTGACCGCTGGTTCGGCAGGCAACGGAACGGCATTGTCGCCCCACCCCTCCATCGGTTCAAGATGGGGATCTTCCACCACAACGCCGGTAATGTCCAAATCCTGGAAAAGCGACGATATCAGCTCTGCGGAGAGGGCTTCATCCTCGCTACTGAAAGTGATTTTGGCTTCCACCCACTGCATGACCGAACTCCTTCTTGCCGCGATCCGCCTTAGGGACGCCGGTTAGAAGACCCTCATCAAAAGAAAAGCGATATAAAAATAGATGGCGATCCCGAGGGCATCGATAATGGTGGCAATAAAGGGTCCTGCCGTAAGGGCCGGATCGAGTTTGATCTTCTTTAAAATCAATGGCATCAACGCACCGATCAAGTTGGCTGTCAGCAGCGTGGCCAGCAGGGCCGTGGAGACGATGAAGCCCAGCGTCATGTTGTAATCCTGTAGGAAGACCCGGAAGTAGGCCATTATTCCCAGGCTCCCGCCCAGGAGCAAGCCCATCACCAGTTCACGCCGGAAAACGCGTCCGAAATCACCGGGAGATATCTCTCCCAGGGCCATGCTGCGCACGATCATGGTAGCCGATTGGGTACCGGCGTTACCACAGGTCCCCATCACCATGGGGATAAAAAAGGCCAGGGCCATCATCTGGCTCAATACGGCTTGGTTCATCTCCATGATGGATGTGGAGAGCAGGGAGGTGAACAGCAAAATCGCCAGCCAGATGAAGCGGCTCCAGAAGAGCCTTGGCAGCGGTCGTTTAAAATACTGCTCGTCAAAGGGCAGCACGGCAGAAATCATCTGGAAATCCTCGGTGCTTTCAGCCTCGATGATGTCGATGACATCGTCGACGGTGATGATGCCGAGCAGCCGGTTCTCCTTGTCCACCACCGGCACCGCCAGGATGTCATACTTGGAGATGATGGCCGCCACCTCTTCGATATCCATGTCGTGGGGCACGCTGATGACATTGGTCTCCATGATCGTGTCCAGCGTGACCCGGGGTTTAGACATGATCAAGTCCCGCAGGGAGATGATACCGATCAGATGGCGCTCTTCGTCGGTGATATAGACGTAGTAGATGGTCTCCTTGTTGGGTGCCTGCAGCCGCAGCCTTTCCAATGCCGTTCCCACCGAAAGGAACTTGGGCAGCATGGCGTACTCGGTGGTCATCACCGCACCGGCCTGACCCTCCTCATAATGCCACAGCTTGCGGATGGCGTTACGCTCGGCCTGGGCGATGAGCGGCATGATCGATTCCCGCACGTCGTCATCGACCGCCTTGAGCAGATCCACCCGGTCGTCCGGCTCCATGTTCTCCACGAAACGCAGCATGATTTGGGCATTGCCCTCTTCGAGGCAATCCTCCTGCATTTCGATGGGGAGCTTGGCAAAGGCCTCGATCGCCTTGTGGTTGCCCACTTCGGAGAGAATCTCTACAATTTTAGAGGGGTCCTCTTCGTTTTCGAGCAGCACTTCGGCAATATCCGAAGGGTGCTCGTTGCGAAGGGCGTCGATCGCCGCTTGACGCGCCGGTGCGTCGTCAGCAATCCAGATTTGGCTGAAATTGAGCGCTTGGGACATGGTGCGCCTCCTGAACGTTCTTGCCGGGCCGATGGCCCAGCGAAAACGATCAGGTCAGCGCCTTAAGCGGAGCGCACGGGTGTGCTCGGAGAAAGGGCGGTCCTGTTCGTGGGCCGAACGGCTGCAAAACGAAACGTGTTGTTCTGACTAGGGGGTTGCGAATCGCAACTACCAGAGTCCTTTTCGTCCATTTCGGGTCCTCATCAGATAAACAAAAACAATGTGTCGGCCCCATGCCGTCACATTGCCCTTACTTGATATCGATCTATTATGCGCCACGGACGCTAATGCAAAGACCGCTAAAAATCAACCCCAATGTTGCCGAAAGCTGTGTGTTGTAAAGCAAAAACAGGTCATCGGCGGCTTTAGCAACGATATTTATCCTATGGGCGTACAAGGTGAAGGTCATACTGGACAAGGTCGACTCCACACCTTCGCTTTACATTCACCCCCCATCGACTTAAGGCGTATGTGTTGCCGATCCGGGCGGGCGTAAAGCCCGCCCCTACAAAGGCTGATGATGATAGCACGATGTGATGGATCCAAACACCGTTCGCTTAGGCGATTGAGATTGACGTTACACTTAAAACGTCCGGCAAACCCGGGATCAGGGCTTGTAATCTTCCTGCTTGATCTTGAGGCCTTTGAACATGAAGTCCCGCGACTCCTTGTCCAGTTTGCTCTTGGCGATATCCATCGTCTTGTATGCCACACGCGCACTGGTGGTGAAATTCATGTCCCTGAGTTTGTACTTTTGGGTGATATGTTTTTGAAAAGCGGATTCATACTTCATCTGGGCTTTGGTTTCGGTGACGTACTCCTCGTCATTGTAGCTTTTACCACCAACTTTGTTTTCGAAAACCGGGGTGTGGTAGACCACTTTATCCCTATAAGAGTAAGAGATGATGTAGCCGTAGGCCGTCTCGTCGGCCCAACACAGCGGCGCCCCAATGGCGATTCCCAGAATTAAGATGAGCAGTATCTTCAGGCTCTTCGTCATCATGCGTGCACCTCCAATTTCAGTTGGATTCGATTGCCGCGTACAGATGGACACCTGTATCCCCCCCTGCTGTGCGCCATCGATTCAGCATCAAGCCCCATTAGGTCGCGTCGGTTCCAATAGCGAGCAGCCATACAGCGCAAGTATTCCCGCAGCAACCCTTATGTCTTTGAAATCAAAACCCCACATCACCGATTGCCGCAGATACTGCACCTGCATAGGATACGGCATCCCGAGCAAACCGGTCAAGTGTAAATAAATGCGACACTGTTCCTACGATTAGGACGCCTGCCGGATTCGAATTGTCTACAAAAAAGTTTCCTTGGGTGGATTAAAATAGCCGTGCCGCAATCCAGGCCATGCCCGGCGAACTCGATCCAGCGCGGAGGACACACCTAAAATTGTTGAATGTCGGTTACTTGAATCCATAACACTCAAATAACGCATCGGATCGAAATTCAAGTTGCGCCACTGGATCATCCGGATCGGATGCGCTTCGATAAAGGCCAGTAAGGCATCGCACTCCTCCGCTGTATCGGTAAATCCTGGGCAATTCAAATAGTTGATGGCCACATGGGCCTCCTTTTTCAAAGCCGTGTCGATGGAGGCGGTCACATCCCCGAACCCATACCCCCTGGGGCGGAAATAGGCCTCGTAGCAGGGCTTGCGCACGCTGTTCATGCTGATGCGCAGGCTGTCCAGGCCGGCATCGAGCAGACGTTCGATCTTATCCGGCAGGCTGCCGTTGGTATTCATATTGATGGTCCCCCTGTCGGTTTCAGCCCGGATAATACGGATCGCGTCGCAGATGACATCTGCCGCCATCAATGGGTCGCCTTCGCACCCTTGGCCAAAACTGACCACCGAGCGTTCGACACGCCGGATGTGCATCAGGGCGACACCAGCGATCTCCTCGGCGGAGGGCGTGAAGGCGATGCGATCCTGACTATTGGGCAGCTCCCCATCAGGTTGCAACGAAATACACCCCAGGCAGCGGGCATTGCAGGCGGACGAACTGGGCAAGGGCGCCTCATAGCGCCCCAGGAAAAAATTCTTTCCGGCCGGACAGCCATATGTAAGGGCGCACTTTTCAAGATGGGCGCGCAGCCGGTTGCCGGGCAACTCCCGCCGCATGCGATGCACACCGGCCTGTATCCTGTCCAGGGGCATCTGCCGCAGGTCCTGGCGAGGTTCATCATCCACCCGCAGCGCCGCCGAACGAAATTTACCCCGATGCCAGCCCACCGCGCCGTATGAAAAGAGGGGCAGAAATCCGGCTTGGGGGCGCTCCTCATAGGCAGCCGTGTGGGTGATCATGTAGCCGGGCGAATTGAATGCCGCCACTGGAAAAATGGCCTCTCCGGGCCGATAGGGGTTCTCCGGCAAGGCGGTCACGCCCTCTCGACGAAGATCGTAAAGCAGGGGCACCCGGTCGGGTAAATACATCAACTCGCTGCCGTGGGGCAGATTGAGCGTGCGGGCCACCTCCAGCGGCGTTTTGACGGGACCGTCCGCACCGACGGCAGCATAACCGGCCAGATCGAATATCTCCCCATCACCATTGGCTACCACTGCCGTGATGTATGCCTGCCTTTTCTTCATCGTGCCAGAAAGCTCCTCCCGAAAACGGCTTGTAACGAGAAATGTTTTTCTTTGATTGTAGCACCCATTTGTGTTTAGGTTTCGTGCAAACAAAATCGCTTTATAACACTCTCAGTCAATGCAATGAAGCCACAATCGACATATAAGGAAATTCGTTTGGAAACATATGGCTTTTTAATCTCTATGCCGGGTCGAACGAAGGCGTATCGAAAGGGTGTTGCCCTTTTGGCATTTGGTAGTACCGCTTTCAACCTGAAGCGCTTAAAAATGGATTGAACCCGGCATGAAAAACAGACAAAAAACGAAATTCAAGCAGGAAGCCGCACATCAACTCATTGGTTGGATCCTTTTTATTTTATGTGCCATTTTTTTTCTTGCTTCCGGTATCACCCACGGAGACATCTTAACAACGGTGGGCAGCGTGATTTTTTTGATTGCCTGCTTCGTTTTTCTTATACCGTTGATCAGGTCGAACAGAGGCCGCGGTCAATGACGCAACGCCTTAAGCCCGTTAACGAACAGATCATGAGGACACGTTCGAGATGAACGGTCAAAATGGCCTGGAGAGACAACCTGTTTTCACTTTAAGCGACCGGCAAAGCCGGACAAGGAGATCGTTATGGCAAAAGAGACAGATTCGGAACTGAAGGCATTTGTTGACGAGTGGACAGACACGGCTGAAAAGAACAAGGAGGTGTTTTTGCGTCTCAAAGAATATCTCTCTAAAAAAGATAGCGTCACCCTCGAATTCATACCCCGCCCGGGCCTCACATATTCTCTCAGAGGGGTGCATGCCAATCAGAAGAAAAAAGATCTTTTCGTCATGGTTGATGTGATCGAAGATTCCCCCCGATGGCTTTCCGTTTGCTTTTATGGCGAAATGATAACGGATCCGGAAGAGCGGGGCGACTTCGTTCCTGAAGGCCTGCTCGGAGAAGATGCGGTCTGCTTCGACATCGAAGAGAAGGATGAAGACCTCATACAATACGTCGAAGCCCGTATAGGTGAGGCGTGCCAAACTGCTTCGAAAGAGTAGGCGCTCTTCATATTAGCAAACATATAACCGATTGAGAAGCGTATCATATGACGAACTTTGTGCCATCTGCCTTCGTTGGAGGGTTGACACTGTTGCTCTTCGGTCTGAATACCGTATGGTGGTGTTCGGTCTTATACCTGTTTGTCCTGATAAAACTTATCGTCCCCTTTAAGGGATTCAGGCATCGGATCTCGCTCGTATTGATCTTCATCGCGAATGTATGGATCGAGTGCAACAGCTTTATTTTCCAGATCACCCATAAGGTGAAATGGGATGTGCAGGGCGTAGAGAATCTCTCGCCTGAAAATTCCTACCTGGTGGTGAGCAATCATCGTTCGTGGGCAGACATTTTCGTCCTTCAACACATCTTCAAGCGTCATATTCCCTTCCTTAAATTCTTTCTCAAGCAGGAGCTCATTTGGGTCCCCCTCCTGGGCATCGCGTGGTGGGCATTGGATTTTCCGTTTTTAAAACGCTATTCACGCCAATTTCTGCAGAAGCATCCCGAATTGCGCGGCAAGGATATGGCCGCTACCCGGAAATCGTGTGAAAAATTTAAAAACCATCCGGTTTCCGTGATGAATTTTCTCGAAGGGACCCGATTCACCTTCGAAAAGCATAAGAGGCAAAACTCACCGTTTCAGCATCTTTTGGTGCCGAAAGCAGGCGGTGTCGCCCTGGTTCTCTCCTGTATGGGAGAGTATCTGGCCAACGTGATAGACGTGACGATTGTCTATCCCGATAACGAACCGCCAGTGCACTTTTGGGATCTGCTGACTGGAGATATCCCCCGCATAGCGGTGAAGGTGAGAATCTTGACGCTTCCTGAGGATGTCGTTGGCCGCAATTACGAAGAAGATAAGGCGTATCGGGAAATGGTGCAGCAGTGGGTCAATCGGCTTTGGAGCGACAAAGATCAAGCGTGTTCAGACCTGATTTCCGAATTATAGGGGAGGGCACAGGCACAATAGGAAATTCATCGCTCAAGGAAAAGAGGAAACATGCGGTTTGCACATACCAACATCGCTGCAAAAAACTGGCAAACGCTATCCGATTTCTATATCAATGTGTTTGATTGCAAAATCAAGCCGCCCCAGCGAAAACTCTCGGGAGCATGGCTGGACCATGCAACAGGACTTCACAATGCCATGCTGGAAGGTGTGCACTTGCTGCTCCCGGGGCACGGCGATGACGGCCCGACACTGGAAATCTTTTCATATCGCGATATGACAAAGAGTGAGCCGATCATGGCAAACTGCACCGGATTGACACATCTTGCCTTCGAAGTCACCGATGTCGATCAAACCTTGGAGAGGGCCATCGAATGCGGCGGGCATCTTTTGGGTAAAGTCACTGAGAAGGAGATCGAAGGGGTCGGCACGCTGAACTTCGTCTACTTCAGGGACCCGGAAGGCAACATTGTTGAGATTCAATCGTGGAAATAAAAGCAATCAATCTTAAGGAAAAGCTATCCGGTTTTTCAGATCACTGGGCACCTAAAATCATCGCCCGGATGAACAACTACCACTTTAAAGTTGTCAAATTGCAGGGCGAATTTGTATGGCACTGCCATGACGAGACAGATGAGGTTTTCATTGTTCTTGAAGGCGAAATGTCCATCGCCTTCCGGGACAAATCCGTGGCGCTCAAGGCCGGCGAAATGCTCGTCGTGCCAATGGGCGAAGAGCATAAGCCTTTTGCCGAAAAAGAGTGCAAGGTAATGCTTGTCGAACCTGCCGGCACGATCAATACCGGCAGCAGCGGTGGAGAGATGACAGCAGAGAATGACGTATGGATTTAATTGGGAGTCGGTGAGGCTTTTACTATCCGGAAAATACCGTTGGGTCGACCGATGAGCGAACCGTCTTCCCGTGTCAGGAATGCATGCTCGATCTGCTTATTGTCCAGGTGCTCGACAACGCGCAACCCTCCCTCCTCCAGGAACGATGCAATCTCACCCTCCTCGATAGAGAAGCGAATGGGCTCATTGACGCGGTGCCTGGTCCAAAACCGGTGCAGTGCTTTGACCCCATAGTGGAAATCAATATTCCGGGCAGTGATCCGAATGCCATAATCAAAAACGATTACACTATCCGGAGATGGCCCGCGGGCAATGAACGCCAGGGTTTTATCCACCGATTTCGGGTCGAGATAGTAGCTGACCCCTTCCCAGATAAACAGCGTGTGTTGGTGATGATCAAGACATTCATCCATCACTCCAATTTCTTCCCCTTCAACCCAACCCGATAGAGACGCGCCAGACGCCCGGGATCAACCCCCAGAAGAGATCCGGCGGCGATGATATAGTTGATCAGCGTTGTGCGCCAGATGCCCAGGTGCTGCCAGCGGCGCCCGGAAGTAATGGCAGCCGACGGCACCAGATCGACGCGGCCAAGGCGCGCCATTTTCTTTGCCAGGAGCAGATCTTCCGCGATGGGCACCTCAGGAAACCCGCCCACTTGAAAAAAGAGGCTGCGCCGCATGAAAAAAGCCTGATCGCCATAAGGCATTTTCAACCACCGTGATCGAATCATAGCAGCCCGTTCGATCAGGCGCATGCCCCCATGGTGCCAATCGGTCTTGAATTGAAAAGCCCCCAGCACCACCCTTCGATCCATGAGAAGCTCGAACACCTGCTCGTCGAAATCGCGCGGCAAGCGGGTATCCGCATGCAGAAAAAGCAGCACCCGTCCTTTTGCCAGGCGAGCGGCAACATTTTGCTGGACCGCCCGGCCGGAAGGCGCATGGACGACCACAGCACCCGCCCGCCGGGCAATCTCCGGCGTGCCGTCCCTGCTGCCCCCGTCCGCCACGATAATCTCAATGCCGACCCGTCGTACCCGCTCAAGGGTTTCTCCAATCCGACCGGCTTCGTTCAACGTTGGAATGATCACACTCAAGTAGGGCCGGTGCCAATCGCGGGTAGGCTGCCAGGCGCGTAAATCTTCGGGGGTATCCACATCGATGAGAGGCGGCAGCAGCGCTACCGACAATCCCAAACGCTCGGCCGATGCCATGGTTTGGGAAAGCACCTGTTCAGACCCCCACTCGATGCCATCGAAAAGCGCCACCGGCCGGCGACAGCCGATGAGCCAATAGCCGCCATCATTGCTGGGGCCCAAAACGAGGTCGGCATCAGCCAGTGCATCGAATGCCCGGGCGATATGCTCGGCATTCATCTCCGGCACATCGGTTCCCACCAGAATCGCCTGCCGCGCTCCCCGGGCCAGAGCTGCCTCCAGAGCGCACTGCATTCGATCGCCAAGATCCCCCTCCGACTGGGGAGAGAGAGAGACCCTTCTGTTGGCCATCCAAAGATTGACCTGCTCGGCAGTGCCGCCCGAATAGACAAAATCCACCGGAGCTAAACCTGCCCCTGATAATTTCGACAAGGCCTGCTCAGTCAGCTCCCGTTGCAATTCAGCCGCGCCCAAAGCTCCCAACAGTGGTATCAGGCGAGTTTTTGTATGTCCGGGCACCGGGTAGCGGCCAAACAGGATCAATCTGCGTTGGGCAGATAACAAAGGCATGGCGTTGTTCACCGTATTTTTTTAAACAATTGCAAGTACTTTTATCACATCCGCAATCAAGAGTCTATCGGTGTAAAACAAGACACAACCCAACGTTCGGGTTTCGTGGAATCCACACACGAAAGCGGTTCCTATTTTCGAAAAGTCACCCTACCATGCGTATTGAGCTCCCTCCCCACAGCAAATAGTCTTGACCTGCTTCGTTTTTTCCCTTATCACTCTCTGCGAGAATACAACCAACAAGCCGCCATCGGCTTGATTTAAAATGAGTTATGCCATAGGCCCAGCCACCCAGACTCATGTCGGGCGGCTGTTTCTATTTTTTGGAGTGAAGGCATGTGAAACTGCTTGCTATCGACAACTACGATTCGTTCACTTATAACCTGGTGCAGATGTTTCGCCAATATCCGCTCGAAGTACAGGTGTTCCGCAGCGACGCCATCTCCTTGGACGGTATCGAAGCACTGGCCCCGGACTACATCTTGATCAGCCCCGGCCCCAAAGACCCGGCACACGCTGGTATCTCCAAGGATCTGATCCGCCACTGGTACCGGCGGGTGCCTATCCTTGGCGTCTGCCTCGGTATGCAGTGCCTCAACGAAGTGTTCGGCGGCCGAACCGTCCCGTCCCGGCAACCCATGCACGGAAAAACCAGTACGGTGACCCACTACGGGAAAAAACTCTTCCAGGGCCTGCCCAACCCCTTTCAAGCGGCCCGCTACCACAGTCTGGCCGTCTCCCCAGATGCAGAAGCGCTCGAAGACGAGTTGACCATCTCCGCCCGCAGCGACGACTACACCATCATGGGCCTTTGCCACCAGCATTACCCGTTGTGCGGTGTACAGTTTCATCCGGAGAGCTTTCTCACCGAGCACGGGTTCGCCTTGGTGGAGAATTTTCTCAACCTCGGACCGATGGAAAATTCCCATGAGCAACGCATCGATGCATAAGCTGCCCCAGCCGGCCGCCACGCTGACCGGCGTGCATGTTCAACTCTACGACCTAAAGATACCGTTCATCGATCTTGCAGCCCGCTTCGCTCACCTCCCCGGAACGGTTGTGCTGCTCAGCGGAGGCGACCAGGACAGCGCCCGCTACCATCTGCTCGGCATTGACCCCTGGATGACGATCCGGGGCCGTGCGGGCCGGACCGAAGTCGCCCTGGACGGCGCGAGCTATTATCAGGAAACATCACCGATCGATCTGCTGCGGGAGGTTGTCCAAACGGTCCACCTGCCGGATGAAGCGTGGCCTGTTCCCATCGCCGCCGGATTGATGGGGTATATGGCCTACGATCTCAAAGACGACCTGGAGCAGTTGCCCAGAACCAGTGTGGACGATATGCGCCTGCCCAGCATGGTGCTCTACGCTCCCTCCCTGTTGGTGGTGCACGATCGGCAAGACGACGCGACCCGGCTGATGATACCGTTACGCCAGCAAGCTGGCACCGCCCCGGACCGAATCATCGAGGAGACCATCGATAGATTCGAAACGGCTGTGGCCAACCTGCCCGTGGAGAGTGAAGCCTTCACCATTCTGGGCGATGGGCCGACCCCCAACTTCACGGAGAAGCAGTACCGCAACGCCGTGCAACGGATCATCGATTACATCACCGCCGGCGACGTCTACCAGGTCAACCTCTCCCAACGGTTCACCGTGCCCTTCCAGGGCAGCGCCTTCGCCTATTTCCGACGCCTCTTCGCACTCAACCCTGCCCCCTTCTTCGCCTATGTCCAGGCCGGCGACCACCACATCGTCTCAACATCGCCCGAACGGTTTTTGCTGCAGAACGGACGATCGGTCGAAACCCGCCCAATTAAAGGCACCCGTCCGCGCGGTGGTACGGCTGAAAAAGACGACGCCATGCGCCGGGAGCTGACCGAGAGCCCGAAGGACGACGCCGAGCTGTCGATGATCGTGGATCTGCTGCGCAACGACATCGGCAAGGTGTGCCGGGCCGGTTCGGTGAAGGTTGCCGAACACAAGCGTCTCGAAGCCTACGAAAACGTCTACCACCTGGTCTCGATCATCAAAGGCGAACTCGATGAGGGCCAAAACAGCGCGGACCTGATCCGGGCCACCTTTCCGGGCGGCTCGATCACCGGTTGCCCCAAAGTGCGTGCCATGGAGATCATCGACGAACTGGAGCCGTGCCGGCGCCACGCGTACTGCGGCAGCATCGGCTACATCAGCTTTCACGACACCATGGACCTCTCCATCGCCATCCGCACGGCCACGGTTGTCGACGACACCCTCTGCTTCTCCGTGGGCGGCGGCATCGTCTTCGACTCCGACCCCCAGGCCGAATACGAAGAGACCCTTCACAAGGGCCGCACCCTGATGGCCGCCTGCCAGAACGAATGCATGATCGAGACGCCCAAGGAGATCGCCTGGTGCAACGGCAGACTGCTGCCGGCCGAGCAGACCTCCGTCTCCATCTCTGACCAGGGACTCCTCTATGGTCACGGCTTCTTTGAGACCATCCGCGTAGACAACGGGAAGGCGCCCCTGCTGGACGATCACATAGAGCGCTTCGCCAACACCTGGCGCACCTTGATGCCCGACACCCCGCCCGACCTTAGCTGGGGAGAGATCATCGCCCAGGTCGTCGACGCCAACCATCTTTCTGAAAAAAGCGCCGCCGTAAAAATCCTGATCACCCGGGGAAGCCGCACCCGCGCTCCATGGGACCACACCCTGCTCGTAACGGCACGCCCCTACACGCACCGGCTGGAGGCCACCGGAAAACCAGGCATTCACCTGGGCACCTATCCCCATCCGCGCCAAACCCCCCTGGCCGAGCATAAAACCCTCAACTACCTCTACTACCTGCGCGCAGGGCAATGGGCCCAGGCCAACGGCTACGACGAGGCGCTGATCCTCAACCCGGACGGCACCATCTCAGAGACCAACGCGGCCGCCCTTTTGCTGATCAACGGCCGCAACGTCATACGCCCAAGCTCTAAGGCGGTGCTGCCAAGCGTGATGGCCAAAGCCATCTGTCGATTGTTGGAGAAGTGGGGGTACACGATCTGCCAAAAGCCACTTCAACCCGAAATACTCCTTGAGGCTGAACAGGTGCTGCTCGCCAATGCCCTGATGGGGTCCGTGCCAGTCATAGCTGTGGATAACGCCGAACGGCCGACAGGCGGCGACCTTTGGCAAAAGATCAATGATTCTATCATCTTGCAATAGAAGAAGTTTCCTCGTAATCGCAATAGGTAAAATCTCTGATCTGGAAAAATTAAATGAATCGCTGCTTCCATTGAATTCAAGACCAATTTCATCTGTTCAACCTGCCCCGCATCACTCATAGTTGACAATGTTGAGTTGAAATACTTAGTATAAATGCACAATCACAGTAATGCGGCAGAGAAATAAAGCCTACAACCCCTGGCCGAGGCTCTGGTTTTCAAGTCCGCTTTGAACGCCATCATTTTTCAGCAAAGCGATGGACAATGTCCGGAAGGGAGGATCGATAAGACGGAGGATTGAAAATGGTTGTAACCGAATCGGAGAGAGTCGACCGCAAATCAACATCGAAAGGACATGGGCGAATTTGGCCCGACTGGTATCCTGAATTGACAGCATTCCGGCATTCCACAGGCTGGAAAGCTGCCTGGCAGCTGTTGAACACCTTAGTCCCATATTGTATTCTTTGGTACCTGATGATCCGGTCAATTCAATTCGGCTATGCATACGCACTGACCCTCATCCTCGCCCTGCCTGCAGCTGCTTTCCTAGTTCGATTATTCATTCTTTTTCACGACTGTGTCCACGGTTCGTTGTTCAAGTGGAAAGGCGCCAACACCTTTTGGGGTTATCTCCTCGGCGTCGCCGTGTTTACCTCTTTTGAAGATTGGCGATTTGCCCACCTTCGACATCACGTGACATATGCGAATCTCGATACGCGCGGATTTGGTGATATTTGGACGATGACATTAAAGGAGTATGAAAAGTCACCGTGGCAGAAACGATGGCAGTACAGGCTGTACCGTAACCCAGTGGTGATGATCGGACTGGGCGCACTGTTCACTTTTCTACTCGGAAACCGGCTTCCGACGCGAAAAGTGAAGCGCAAGGAACGCATGAGCGTAGTTTTTACAAACCTGCTCATTGTCGCAGTGGTACTGGTTGCTGACCGGTTTATTGGATGGCGAACATACCTGCTCATTCAATTGCCTGTCTTTTGGCTTGCGGGCGCGGCGGGCGTCTGGCTGTTTTATGTGCAGCATCAGTTCCCAGGTGTCTATTGGGCGCGCAAAGCGGAATGGAAGCCTTTGCGTGCCGCCATGGAAGGCAGTTCATTTTATAAATTACCGACTTTGCTACGATGGTTTTCAGGCAACATCGGTTACCACCATGTGCACCATTTAAGCCCCAGAATCCCAAACTACCATCTGAAGAAGTGTTACGCTGCCGTTCCGGCCCTGAAGGCCAAAGCACCTCTGACAATTGCCAATAGTCTTGCTTGTGTTCGACTGAAACTTTGGGATGAGGATCGCAAGCGGATGGTCGCATTCCCTTGAGAAGATCATCAGACACTAAAAAATATGGGAAATGACAATTTTAATGCGGCCAAGGGCGAGATCAAAAAGCATTCAACCGCAAGCATTGCCAAGAATGAAGATTACCTTTAGAATTCCAAAAGGCTGAAACGCAACGGCACGCCTTGTTAGACGCCTGACATGTCGCCCGCTTTGGATAGGTATGGAAAAGCGTTGATGAGGTTCATATCTTCTGAGCCTGCCGATACATGAGCCATGTAACGAACAGGTGCAAATCAGAGAGGAGGTTTCTTGGTCTCTGTCCAGACAGCAATCATCATTCTTGTATTTTTCTGTGTCGTCGTGACCCTGTTTATGGTTGGGTTGTTCATCCAGCGGTGGAGGCACGGAAAGGCGCAAGCGCAGTCGAGCAAAAGTGAAGAACGCAGTCTTGTTGCGCTTGAGAGTTCTACTGACGGCCTCTGGGACTGGGATATCCTTTTAGACACCGTCGTCTACTCGAGTCGTTTCCGGGATATCCTTGGGGTTTCAGCAGAGGAGTTTCCAGGAACCATGACATCTTTCCGCAGTCACCTTCATCCTGAGGATGCCGAACCGACATGGACGGCCATCGAACGCCATCTCAACGAGCGTGTCCCCTTCAATGTTGAATACCGTCTGCGCACAGCATCAGGCACCTACCTTTGGTTTCTCGCACGCGGTCAGGCAGTGTGGGATGCTGAGGGAAGTCCTGTACGCATGACCGGGTGGATTCAGGACATCACCAAAAACAAACAACGCGAGCTTAGGCTTAATACAGCGCTTTCCGAAATCAACGGGTTGAAAACCAAACTAGAGGCCGAGAGAGCGTATCTGCAAGACGAAATCAAGTTCCATTACAACCATGAGAACATCATCGGTACGAGCGAAGGGCTTGCCTATGTGCTTTATAAAATTGAACAAATTGCAGCCAGCGACACCACGGTTCTTGTTCTGGGAGAGACCGGAACCGGCAAAGAGCTGGTCGCCCGGGCCATTCACAGCTTAAGCCTCCGTAAAGACAAGGCATTGGTAAAACTGAACTGCGCCGCACTGCCCTCAAACCTCATCGAAAGCGAGCTGTTCGGCCATGAAAAAGGCGCTTTCACTGGTGCCCATACCAGGCAGTTGGGACGGTTCGAAGTTGCCCATGGCGCCTCCATTTTTTTGGATGAGATCGGCGAACTGCCCCTGGAACTTCAGCCCAAGCTGCTCAGGGTGATCCAGGATGGCGAGTTTGAAAGGCTGGGCAGTGCCCAAACCATCAAAGTCGATGTGCGGGTGATAGCTGCCACAAACCGTCAGCTGGAAGAGGAGGTCCGCAAGGGACGCTTTCGGGAGGATCTGTGGTACCGGCTGAATATCTTTCCGATTACCGTGCCCCCGCTGCGAGAACGCAGGGAGGATATCCCCCTTCTTGTGGATTATTTTGTTAATGAAATTTCCAAACGGATTGGCAAGTCCATCAAGTCCATCCCGGCAGGTGTCATGGACACCCTGCAGAATTACCACTGGCCAGGCAATATCCGCGAGCTTGAAAACGTTCTCGAGAGAGCGGTGATCAACTCTTCGGGGCCCAAACTGCACCTGGTGGATGAACTGAAAAAACCCAAAACATATTCAGCCATCGCCAAGCAAACAATTGCTGATGTGGAACGGGAGTATATTGTTCGGGTGCTCGAGCAAACGAACTGGAAAGTGAGCGGCAAAGACAGTGCGTCCGAAATCCTCGGTCTTGACCGCAGTACCTTGCGTGCCCGAATGCAAAAACTCGGCATTAAAAAACCTTAGTTTTATGCCAGTTCCAGTTGCCTTTGCGTCGTCCTCCGAAGCAGGCCACACGGACAAACCGGTCTAAAACCGCTTTCATCCATTTCCTTTCCTCAAGCGTCGCCCTGACATAGCGCATAAGCCACATAACGAGGTCATATATAACCACTGGTTAAATATGACCCGACTTATCCCCCTGCACAGACCTCCCTTTGCTGTCATACAAATTTCCAATTCTCTTTGAAAATCAAAATGATGCGCAACACAAATGAATTATGTGAACCCCGGCATGGAATTTGATTAGACTGGTGATAGGGCTTAGTGGCCAAATGAACGACTAAAAATGCCCATGCTATAGCAGGCGTATAGACCCTCTCCTCTTTGTTGCTGCCTTCTAAAAGAAACATTGCCATCTTCATCCGTCACTAACCGAAAGCAGGAGTCGCATGGTGAAAAAGCTAATTGAAATCATTGCACAGGCCCTGGTGGACCAACCTGAATTTGTAACCGTTTCAGAAATTGTTGGGGCGCACACGTCCATATTGGAACTTAAAGTCGCCAACGCAGACATTGGAAAGGTCATCGGCAAGCAGGGCCGCACGGCTGGTGCCCTGCGGACCATATTAAATGCTGTTTCGGCTAAGGAAAAAAAACGAACCATGCTGGAGATTGTGGAATGACATTCAAAAGCCGGGCTTTTCATAAGGGAGGGCACAATGATCATCGTTAGAATCACCATGAATGTGCGTCCGGAAAAGCATCTGGAGGTGATGCAAACCCTTCTCTCAATGATCGATCCATCGGGGAAGGAATCGGGTTGCCTGAACTATGCCGTCTTTTGCAGTATCGAAGACCACAACTGTTTCAGCCTGCTGGAGGAGTGGGAAACCCGCGAAGATCTCGACCGCCATATCAGGTCCCATCGATTCGAGGTGTTATTAGGAACAAAGGCACTTTTATGCCAACCGTTGGAAGTTCAAATACACACGATTGACCAATCTGAAGGAATGGAGGCCATCCATTCAGCCAGAGCAGGAAAAGCCAATTGAATCTAAAAGGAGCTTTATCAAATGAACGTTCTACTTGTTTATCCCAAGTTTCCAGATACGTTTTGGTCGTTTTCTTATGCCTTGCGTTTCATCGGAAAAAAAGCGGCCTTCCCACCGCTTGGCCTGATCACTGTCGCGGCTTTGCTTCCTGAACAATTTCAAAAGCGTCTCGTCGATTTAAACGTGGCGGGCCTGAGCGACGACGACCTTTTGTGGGCCGATATGGTCTTTATCAGCGCAATGGCGCTTCAACGCCAATCGGCTGTCGATATCATTGATCGCTGTAAGGGCCGGGGGTTGAAAATCGTTGCCGGCGGGCCGCTGTTTACCGCCGAACCGGACGCCTTCGAGCAGGTGGATCACCTGGTTTTGGATGAGGCCGAGCTTACCCTCCCGGCATTTATTGAGGACGTCAACGACGGATGCCCGCAAAGAATATACCGGGCAAAAGGGTATCCGGATTTGCACAAGACCCCCATTCCTTTATGGCACCTGATTCCAATACGTCGCTATGCATCTTTGAACATTCAGTATTCGCGGGGGTGCCCATTTAACTGTGAGTTTTGCAATATTACGACACTATTCGGCAGGACGCCGCGTACGAAATCGCCGGAACAGATCCTCGCGGAGTTGGACGCAATTTATCAGACGGGTTGGCGCGGCAACATCTTTTTTGTGGACGACAATTTTATCGGCAACAAAAACGCACTTAAAAAGTATTTGCTTCCGGCCCTGATCGAATGGCGCAAGGATAAAAAAGGATGTGTCTTTTTCACGGAAGCCTCCATCAACCTGGCCGATGACCCGGAACTCATGACCATGATGGCCCAGGCCGGGTTCGATTCCGTTTTTATCGGGATCGAATCGCCCGAGGAGAACAGCCTTGCTGAATGCCGCAAGGTGCACAATAAAAACAGGGACATGGTGCAGGATGTCAAAAAAATTCACCGGTCCGGGCTGCAAGTCATGGGCGGATTTATCGTGGGGTTCGACAGCGACCCGCCCTCGATCTTTCAACGGCAAATCGATTTTATTCAGAAAAGCGGCATCGTAACTGCCATGGTCGGTCTGCTTCAGGCCCCACCGGGAACCCGCTTGTATGAACGTCTTGCGAGTGAACAACGCGTCTCCAAAGATTTTTCAGGTGATAATGTGGATGGCCGGACCAATATCATCCCGACCATGGGCCTGGAAAGCCTGATCAATGGATATCGTGCGATCATGAAACAGATCTATTCTCCACGTAGATACTACCAGCGGATTAGACGCATTTTAAGGGATCTCAAAGCACCGGTGGCGACGACGCCTGTGGATTTTCAACGGTTCCTCGCTTTTTTCCGCGCAGGCCTGAGGCTGGGGTTATTCGGAAAGGAAAGGTACCAATACTGGTATCTGTTAATGTGGACAATAACGCGAAGGCCCAGGCTGATGCCGTTGGCGGTGACCCTGGCAATCTACGGATACCACTACCGGAAAATTTGCGACTTATACATTCTTTAAGAAAATACATTTCTGAGAAAGTTGGAGATATGGGATATCGCAAGGATATTGCTGATAGAGAAGAGATCAAACTCGCTTCGAATCCAGCCGTGGACGTATTGAAGGCTTCCGAGGAGCGTTACCGCAGACTGTTCGAAACGGCCCAGGACGGCATTTTGATCATCGACGCCGATAGCGGACAGATCACCGACGTGAACCCATTTCTGGCGGACATGTTAGGTTATGTCCGCGAAGATTTTGTCGGCAAGTCGCTTTGGAGCTTCGGCCCGTTCAAAGATATCCGGGCAAGCAAATCTGCTTTTCAGGAGTTAATCAGCAACGGCTATATCCGTTACGAGCATCTACCCCTGGAAACCAGAACTGGGCAGTGCATCGAGGTGGAGTTCATCAGCAATGTCTATCCGGTCGGCCAAAAGCGAACCATCCAATGCAATATCCGCGACTACTCACAACGCAAGCATGCGGAAGAGGCCAGTCTCATCATTGAAACACAGCTCAAACAGGCTCAAAAAATGGCCGCCGTCTCCACATTGGCTGGCGGGATTGCCCATCAGTTCAACAATGCCCTCACTGTCATCACGGGCGGACTGGATTTGCTTGAAGCGAATGGATGTAGGCAAGACCCGGCCGGGTATGTTGATCACATGAAAAGCGCTACCGACCGAATGACCCGGATTATCCGAGAGCTTTTGGCTTATGCCAGGGGCGGAAAATACAACATCGAAAAGATCTCCCTGAGCGATTTGGTAAAGGATAGCCTGCCATTGATCATGTCGGTCTTGAAGCCGTCCATCGCCATTGAAACCGAGCTGCCTTCAGGTTTGCCGGAAATATACGCCGACAGAAATCAGATGCAAATGGCGTTGCTTGCCATCTTGTCGAATGCATCGGAGGCAATCGACACACAGGGGCATATCCGGATCATCTGCCGCGAGGATGCAATGGACGAAGAAAGCGTTAAGGCTTTTGCCGGATTAGCGCCCGGCATCTATACCAGCTTGACGGTAGAGGATAACGGCGAGGGGATGAATGAGGAAACAGTCAGTCGGGTGTTTGAACCCTTTTTCACGACCCATTTTCAAGGACGCGGGCTGGGTATGGCTGCGGTTTATGGAACCGTGAAGAACCACGACGGCTGGATCTCCGTAAAATCGCAAGAAAATCAGGGAACAGTGGTGTGCATCTATTTGCCTGCTGCTGATACGAAGGTAGAGATCGCAATTCAGTCTCAAGTACCGATCCTAATCGCCCAGCAGGGCTCATCTTTCTAGCTGAAGATACCACATCCCCATGTGCCTCATTGTGTTGCGTTGATCTGAAGCGGCCCAAATTCTACCATGTTAAGCTGAGAATCGCCGAGGCGCTACAGGGAAAGCGCATCATTCTGCTACCGGTGTCGGAGGGGGGGGGATGAATCTCACAAGACCACCGACATCAACCGGCTGATTGAAACAATGGGCGTTAAAGCGCTGTCCGATGCGAAATGACGGCAGTGGTAAGGGGAAAAATCTAAATAACAGTGAAGGGAGACACCATGACCACAAACCTGAAATCCAAGAATATCGAGGAAATTTTATCCGAGGCCGATGAACTTATTCGGCAGATCAAGTCCGATGCCAGCAAAGATATCGAAGAACAGCATCGCGTGCAGATTGAAAAACACGCGCAACACTTAAAAAAGATCAAGTCCGAGGTTCAAGCCAAGCTCAAGGGAAAAGAAAAATTCAAATTTAGCGACAGCGCCGAGGGAATGCACGAGGCATTCCAGGATATTACAAAGGCCATGGGGCAGTTGAAGAAATATCTCTCCGGAGATCGACCAGACGATGTTGAATAAAGGACTCATTAAAAAAGACCCGGCTCTAAAGCAGCGCGTCGGAAAGGACGTATTGACATGCCGCACGTGTAAAAGGGCATGGGACGTCATCGCAGAAAAACAGGAAAATAAAAATGGCAGACAATGGAAATAAAGAACCAATGGGAAATTTGACGGATAAGCTTCGATCCCTCTTCAGCTCAAGCAGCCATCCGAAAAATGAGACGGGGTTGCCACCGAAAACGCGTTTCAGCATCTGGTATTTCGTGATCGCCATGATATTTTTTTCTTACCTGCAGCAAAACTATTTTTCTGCAAAAGTGGAGACGATTTCATATAGTCAATTTAAGAAGCACGTCTCCGAAGGAATCGTGGATAAATTGGTCATCGGCCCTGAGAATATCAAAGGAACACTCACAGGATCGTCAGTGCAGGAGTTTACCACCGTCCGCGTGAATGATCCCGACCTGGTGAGGGAACTGGATGAACGCAACGTCAGCTATTCCGGACGATATGAAAATCGATTTCTGGGCAGTCTTCTCTCCTGGATTCTGCCACTTGCCTTCTTTTTCCTGATCTGGCGATTTGCCATGAAAAAAATGGGTCCGGGGATGGGGGTCATGTCTTTCAGCAAGAGCAAGGCCAAAATTTTTGCGGAGAGTGATACCCAGGTCTCCTTCGCCGATGTGGCCGGCATCGATGAGGCCAGAGAGGAGCTCCAGGAAGTGGTTGAATTTTTGATCACGCCGGAAAAATTTCAAAAGTTGGGGGGCAGGATTCCCAAAGGGGTGCTGCTGGTTGGCCCGCCGGGCACCGGCAAAACCCTTCTCGCCAGGGCAGTGGCCGGGGAGGCCAAAGTGCCTTTCTTCAGTATAAGCGGGTCCGAGTTTGTGGAGATGTTCGTCGGCGTGGGAGCAGCGCGCGTTCGCGACCTTTTCTCCCAGGCTGCGGCGCAGGCGCCCTGTATCATATTTATCGACGAACTGGATGCATTAGGCAAGGCTCGAGGGATGAATGTAATGGGTGGGCATGACGAACGCGAGCAAACGCTAAACCAGCTCCTGGTTGAAATGGATGGGTTCGAAACGAATAAAGGGGTTATCATCATGGCCGCTACCAACCGGCCTGAAATTCTGGATCCCGCATTGCTGCGCCCAGGTCGACTGGACCGGCAAGTCTTAGTCGACCGCCCGGATATCAATGGCCGCGAAGCCATTCTGACGATCCATTCCAAAGATGTACTGTTGGGACCTGAAGTCGATTTGCGCAAAATCGCCGGCCGCACCCCGGGCTTTGTGGGCGCAGACTTGGCGAACATCATCAACGAAGCTGCGTTGCTGGCTGCCCGAAACGATAAGGAAATAGTAGAATTGTCGGATTTCGACGAGGCCATCGACCGTGTGGTTGCGGGTTTGCAGAAAAAGAACCGCGTGATGAATGCCCAGGAGAAGAAAATCGTCGCTTTTCATGAGGCGGGACATGCGATTGTGGCCGAGTCTGTCGAGCATGCCGACCCCGTGCATAAGATCTCCATTATCCCCCGTGGGATTGCGGCGCTGGGATATACCCAGCAGCAACCCACTGAGGATCGCTATTTGATGACGCGCTCGGAGCTGCTGGACCGACTGGCTGTTCTGCTCGGTGGCAGGGTGGCCGAGGAACTGGTTTTCGAGGAAATCTCCACCGGCGCCCAGAACGACCTGCAGAGGGCTTCGGATATTGTCCGGTCCATGGTCACGGAATATGGCATGAGCGATCGCCTGGGACTGGTGAGCTATGAGCGCCCACGCCAAGCGCTTTTTCTGCCGGAAAGTTTTTCTCCGCCCAAAAATTACAGTGAAGCCAAAGCCGCCCAGATAGACGAAGAGGTCGCCCGCTTTGTCGAGGAAGCCCATCAGCGCGTGAGAAAAATCCTCTCTGAGCGGCGCACCGTTCTTGATGATTTGGCCCATCTCCTTTCTGAAAAGGAGAGTGTGCAGGGAGAAGAGCTTAGAGAAATGTTGTCGGCAGCAACACCTGGAGAGGAAACATTGCCGCCCGAACAGTCATTCGCACACATTGCCGAAGAAAAGGATATGACCAAGGCCAACTGAATACTGAGAAAAAGGACAACCTTGCAGTGACCCGCACTCATCTCAACAATCAGTTTACGCTGTTGCAAAACGGCGAAGAATATTTTCCGGCGATTGAAGCGGCGTTGGATCGGGCGGCCAATGAAATTTATTTGGAAAGCTATATTTTCGAAAATGACAATACCGGCCGTCGCATTGTGGAAGCGCTCAGACGGGCAGCATTGCGTGGGGTAAACACCCATGTGCTGATCGACGGATTCGGTTCAAGCAGGTTTCCGAAAAGCATGATCGATTACCTTGAAGCGACTGGCGTAAAGGTAATGAAATTCCGGCCCAAGATATCGCCCTGGACGATGCGGCGCCTGCGGCTGCGCCGCTTGCACCGGAAAATTGTGGTCGTGGATCAAGCGACTGCCTTCGTCGGTGGCATTAATATCATCGATGATAAGGACGGTCCTGATAAACTATCGATGCGTTATGACTTCGCTGTAATGGTTGAAGGACCGCTTGCACAAGAAATTCGGAATTCGACCGCCCAGGTCTGGACCCGCGTGGTCTGGACCCGCTTGCGCCGTTACTGGAGACCGAACAGCGAGAGACCAACGCATTCAAGCGAATCCAACAGGCACACGCGCTCAGCTTTCCTGGTAAGGGATAATATCCGCCATCGCCGCGATATTGAAAATGCCTATCTGCAGGCGATTGAACAGGCCCAATTTGAAACCATTCTTGCGAACGCCTATTTTTTACCTGGATTGAATTTGCGGCATGCGCTTGTGAATGCCGCCGGGCGAGGTGTCCGGGTGGTTTTGCTCCTGCAAGGCAGGGTGGATCACCCATTGCTGTACTATGCCTCGCGCGCCTTATATGGCAGTTTTCTCGATGCCGGCATTGAAATCCATGAATACCACAAGAGTCTTATGCACGCCAAAGTTGCTGTGATCGATGAACACTGGGCGACGGTGGGGTCCTCAAATCTTGATCCTTTCAGCCTGCTGCTTTCTCTCGAAGCCAATGTCGTTGTTGACGATGAAAATTTTGCCACCGAATTAAAGCAATGCCTGAACCTGGCCATCAAGATAGGGACGGAGCGCATATTTGCGGACAACTGGAAAGCGCAGGCCATCGGGCTGCGTCTGGGGAGCTGGCTGTGCTATGGTTTGGTGCGATTCATGACAGGAATCGCCGGCTATGCCCCTGGCAGAGCATCCGGCCATGGGCAATCAAACGGTCGGGAAGAGGAAACGCTTTCAAGCAACCGGAAATGAATCATATCCCTATCCACCTCGTAAAATGTCGGAAAACGGCATTCCCATTGAATGGGTGCGGTTGATGAAAGAAACCATTAAGAGCACCGCAGCTGGTTTCTCCGCGCGTCGCATGGTCAAGCAATACATTGAAAAGTTCTATTCCAGCAGTATTGAAAAGACGCTGGAAGTGTAGTGACTCATAAAAACACCTAAAAGGGAGGTTGTTTAAATGAAAAAAGCACTGTTTGAAAAAGGATTGTTGATAATAATACTGCTGGCACTGGTAGCCGTGCAGGGTTGCGGTGAGAAGGAAAAACCCCAGAGCAAGGCCGCAGCCATGTCCAAGGAGGACGTCAAGAAGGAAGTCAAGGAAGCTTATGAGGCAACCAAAGCTTACACCCAGGAGCAGATGCAGGCCTTTCGACAGGAAACGGAAACCAAACTCGATGAATACAAGAAGGACATAGATCAACTGCAGGCAAAGGCGGAAACGCTGGAAGGGGAAGCGAAGGCGAAAGCCGAACAACAACTGACAGCGTTGCGTCAAAAAAGAGATGAGGTGTCTGAAAAGCTCAAGAATCTGAGTTCTTCCGGCGGTAATGCGTGGGAGGAAATAAAGTCCGGTATCGATGCGGCCATGCAAGAGTTGGGCGACGCTTACCAAAAGGCTGCGGCCGAGTTCAGCAAAAATTGAGGCGGAACTTGGCCTCTTTAATAGCCGCTTTAATAACAAAGGAAGTGCCTTATGAGCAAAAAAGACGAGTACAAAAAAAAGATAGAGGCCGAGGTGGAATTGGTGCAGGCCAAATTGGCTGAATGGAAGGCCAATGTAAAGAATACCGCCGAAGACGCTCGGATCAAATATGCCAAGCAGGTGGACGAGCTTGAGCAGAAGATGGAAACCACGAAGGCCAGGCTGAAGGAACTTGGCGAGGGCGGCGAGGATGCTTGGGAACGACTTAAGGACGGTGTTGAGGGTGCTTGGGATGCCTTAAGCGCTGCCGTTCGAGGTATGCGTCAACCAACCGCCAATGAAACGCAGGACGATATCAAACTTAGAGGCACAGGCAATTCCCCGGCTGAGCAGGCAGCGTCGCCCCATGTCCTACCACCTCTGCCGTATGCCGAGAACGCATTGGAGCCTGTCATTAGCGCCCGCACGATCGGTTTTCATTTCGGGAAGCATCACAAGGGCTATGTGGATAATCTGAATAAGCTTGTCGCAGGAACGGAATATGCCGACCTGTCATTGGAGAAGATTATCAGCATTACCACAGGACGAACCGAAAAAGCTGCGATCTTTAACAACGCGGCGCAAATCTGGAACCACACGTTCTACTGGAAAAGCATGAGATCCAAGGGTGGCGGCGCACCGCCAGCTGCACTTAAGAAAAAAATGGAGTCTTCCTTCGGCAGCGTGGACGCCTGCAAGCAAGAGATCGTCGCCGCAGCCGTTTCACAGTTCGGCAGCGGTTGGGCTTGGCTCGTCCTTGATGGAGACAGGATTAAGGTCGTAAAGACCGCCAACGCCGATGTCCCTTTGACCAAAGGTCTGAAACCACTACTGGCCTTGGACGTATGGGAGCATGCATATTACCTGGATTATCAGAATCGCCGCTCCGATTATGTCAATGCCGTTCTCGACAAGCTGATCAACTGGGAATTTGCCTTGCACAACACCGGCTAATGGCAGCAACATTAAGGTCGGCTTTAACAAAGGAGATAAGCAACATGGCCAAACACGATGAAGGGATGAATGAAAAGAATATGAGTGCCAGATCCAAAGCCGAATTTTTTAGATATGCCGGTATTGGATCGGAGCTTGCCAATTTCCTGACTGAATTTTTCGAACAACCCGATATTATATTTTCGATTCCTAATGAAAGACGCCTCGAACTTGAACTTCAGATGGATGCGATTCTATGTTCGTTTGAACAATGATGAACGCTGCACTCAAATCGATCCTTGCCCGAAGACAGACCTGACTCCTTTTCCAAATAAGCTATCGATTTAAGACAAATGGAAACACCATGCAATCGATCACCAACGACGACACAACAGACACGGTCCATCGAGTGAAAAAAGGCGCAAAGATTGAAATCATCAAAAGAGAGAAAAGGAGAGGGTTTTAATGGTAACGCAGTCAGTCGCAAGACGAAATGGTGCCCTGGAACAGATCGCCCACAGGGCTATGCTGGATTATGGCTTGTTGCCCGATTTCTCGGCGGATGTCGTTGACGAATTGGAGGCGGTGCAGATAGAGAATCAGAATCATGCGGCTGAATTTGTCGGGTTAGACCTTCGTCACCTGTTATGGGTATCCATCGACAATCATGATTCCCTGGATCTGGACCAACTGACCGTGGCGGAAGCGCTTACGGACACGAAGGTGAAAGTTTTGGTGGCTGTCGCCGACGTGGCTGACCTCGTCAAAAAGAACTCGGCCATCGATGCCCATGCCCGCTACAACACGACCTCGGTCTACACCGCCGGCGGGATCTTTCCCATGCTGCCGGAGAAACTCTCAACGGATCTCACCTCGCTCAATTATCATGAAGACCGCCCGGCCATGATCATCGAAATGGTGATCGACGACGGGGGTGTAATGCAAGGCGCGACCATCTATCGCGCCCGGGTACGCAACCAGGCCAAACTCGCCTATAACAGTGTGGCGGCCTGGCTGGAAGGCAAGGGCCCCATGCCGGCGGCCGTGGCGGCGGTGCCGGGGCTGAACAAGAATCTCCGGCTCCAGGACAGGGTTGCCCAGCAGTTAAAAGCCCTGCGGCATGAGCATGGGGCCTTGGATCTGCAGACACTGGAAGCCCGCCCCGTCTTTGCCGGAGACGAGATTCAGGATCTGCGAGCAGACGAACGCAACCGGGCCAAGGAGATCATCGAGGATTTTATGATTGCGGCCAACGGGGTGACCGCTCGTCTCCTGCACACGAAGAAGGTCGCCTCCCTGAGACGCATGGTCCGCTCTCCCAAGCGTTGGGACCGGATCGTCGAGGTCGCCGCCCAAAACGATTTCAAACTTCCCGCCCATCCGGATTCCAAGTCGCTCGAAGGGTTCCTGGCCGCGCAGAAAGCCGCCGATCCGCTCCGCTTTCCCGACCTGTCGCTGGCCGTCATCAAACTGCTCGGGCCGGGCGAGTATGTCGTCGAAGACCCGGACGATGCGGCCCCCGGCCACTTCGGCCTGGCCGTCAAGGACTATACGCACTCAACAGCTCCCAACCGGCGGTTTCCGGATCTGATCACCCAGCGTATCCTGAAGGCCGCAATTGAGGGATACAGCCTGCCCTACAGCCGGGACGAATTGACGGATCTGGCCCGCCACTGCACGCAGAAGGAAAATGATGCCAACAAGGTGGAGCGACGGGTGACCAAATCGGCTGCGGCCATGCTGCTCTCCTCGAGAATCGGAGACCGGTTTGACGCCATCTGCACGGGTGCAGCCCAAAAAGGTACCTGGGTTCGCATGTTGCAACCACCTGTCGAGGGCCGCTTGCTCTATGGCTTCGAAGGCGTCGATGTGGGCCAGCGGCTCAAGGTGCAACTGATCCACACGGATGTGCAGAAGGGGTATATCGATTTTAAAAAAACCAAATGAATCCTGCGAATAGCGCCATGGGGGATGAATTGACGATGCTGCCGCATATCACCATTGGCCTCACGGCCGTCAGCCGGTTGTGGGCCATCTCTTTCTGTCTCACGCGGGAATCCGTAAAAAACGGTCTCGAGTTCGATGCTACCAAACCGATCAGCCGGGAGTACGAAGCGTTTCTGCTCAAATCAAACCACTAAGAAAGGACTTAACCATGCCAATACTTTACGCTAAAGCCAAACTCGGCCCTCTATCATTCCAGAACCATCTGGTCATGTCGCCGATGACGCGCAGTCGCGCCACCGAAAATATGCCGAACGCGCTCATGGCGAAATATTATGCGCAACGTGCCTCGGCCGGACTCATTATTACCGAGGGCACTTCGCCCTCACCCAATGGGTTGGGTTACCCACGC
This sequence comes from uncultured Desulfatitalea sp., assembly GCA_963668675.2. Taxonomy (GTDB): domain Bacteria; phylum Desulfobacterota; class Desulfobacteria; order Desulfobacterales; family Desulfosarcinaceae; genus Desulfatitalea. Next base: position 1,755,785 of record CAXXMB010000002.1, read on the forward strand.
ATACCGGGAATATTTTCCCCGGCCCAGGTCGAGGGCTGGAAACGCACTACCGATGCGGTGCACGCCAAGGGCGCGAAGATATTCATCCAGATCATGCACTGTGGCCGAATCGCCCATCCGCTGAATCTGCCAGCGGGGGCCCACGTCCTGGCGCCTTCGGCCGTGAAGGCCGCCGGCGAGATGAACACGGATGCCGAGGGTAAAAAGCCCCATCCCGTGCCCCAGGCCATGACCGCCGCGGATATCAAGGCCACCATCGCAGAGTATGTTCAAGCCGCGCAAAACGCCGTGAAAGCAGGTTTTGACGGCATCGAGCTGCACAGCGCGAACGGCTATCTGCTCGAACAGTTCATCCGTCCGAACACGAATCAACGCAAGGATGATTACGGCGGTCCCATCGAGAACCGTGCGCGATTTGTGCTGGAAACGGCCAAGGCAGTAATTGACGCCATCGGCAAGCAGATGGTGGGCATCCGCCTTTCGCCCTTCGGCGTATTCAACGATATGCCCTTGTACGACGCGATGATGGCGGATTACACCTACCTGGCCCAACAACTCAACACCCTCGGCCTGGTTTATATCCACCTTGTGGATCACTCGTCCATGGGCACACCGCCGGTACCCGATGCCATCAAAACGACATTCCGCAAGCTATTCAAGCCCACCTTAATTCTCTCCGGTGGTTACGATGCCGAGCGTGCCGAGAGCGACCTGGTTGCGGGCAAATGCGATCTCATCGCCGTGGGGCGACCTTTCCTTGCCAACCCCGACCTGGTGGAAAGATGGAGAACCGGTGCGGCATTAAACGTGCCGGATATGGATACGTTTTATACATCGGGACCCGAGGGGTACACCGACTATCCGGCACTATTTAACCCGAAGCGTGGAGGTAAAATCATGGATAACGGCGCACTATGTGAAAAAATACGTCAACTTTATCCGGATATAGGCGAATGCGGTATTGATGTAAGGGCTGAATATGATGAAGCCCAAAAAGCTTGGGTGGTTTATTTAAAGAGAGACAACCAGGCATTGAAGACCTATCTCGACGAGGGCGACGCCGAGAAGTGCATGATAGGAAACAAGTGTGTGGGCTTGAGCATTCAAGTTGCTCAATTGAGGGGAAATATCGAAGAACTATCCGGTGATTGATGAAATTGCTTCTCGAAAATACGATATATGAGATTCAGGCAAGTCAAAAGTTTTATACTTTTAATGTGCTAAGTAAAACTCATATTTCTTTCTGCGGATCACCTCATGAACATCCCCATGACCCTGAGACGATAATTCTAATTGTAAATCCTTTAAGCACTTTTTCCTCTTATTATGAATTCAGAATCAAGGATATCTCATATATAACAAAACTTCCCAGTCTTGTTAGCCCGGAAGGAGAAGCCATCCTCATGGCTCGAATTTGGGTAAAAAAGGGAAGCATCGGCATTCGCTCCAGCCCTTTTTGTGTTGAACACCAATATACTGTTGTCCCTTAAGATTGATGGACTTGTATTAAGTCCGATTTTACCATGAAGCGCATGAAGATCATGAAGGAAAAATATTACATCAAAGGGAGAAGAAAAATGGCCAAAAAACTGGAAGTTTACAAGTGTGACGTTTGCGGAAATATAGTCGAAGTATTGCATGGCGGCGAAGGTGAACTGGTCTGTTGCGGCCAGCCGATGAAATTGCAAACTGAAAATACGATGGATGCCGCCAAGGAAAAACATGTGCCGGTCATTGAGAAGATTTCCGGCGGCGTCAAGGTCAAGATTGGCAGTGTCGCGCATCCCATGGAAGAAAAACACGCTATTGAATGGATAGAGATTATTGCCGACGGCAAGGCATATCGGCAGTTTTTAAAGCCGGGGGATAAACCGGAATCGACCTTCCAGATTAAGGCTGAAAAGATTCGGGCAAGAGAGTACTGCAATCTTCATGGCCTTTGGAGTGGACAATAGACTCGCTGCAGGCAATTTTACCCCATCGGGTGACGAAAGTTGCAAAAGATAAAGAGGGTGGTGTCGGTGTATGACAATCACTGACACCACCATCTTCGAGAAGGCGATTGCGGGCAGCCACCATTACGACGTGGACATTCGGGCCATGACACTTGAGGGCAAAGGCACCGCAGTCATTTACGAAGCCCTCAGTCAGCGCGACGTGCGGAGCGCCGACGACGCGTTCCGGCCGCGGCCGAGTTCACAACTCTCATTATGGAGACATTAGACGTGAAGGTGAGCGGCAAAAATATTCTCCGGTACCTACCCCTTTTGAAGGCGGCTCTCGGCAGAATCGGTCGGGCACAAACCTATGCCGACGACGAGGCACCGTTGCGATCGGAGCTGTTCAGCAGCGACCACATGAAGCTGCATGGCAAAGCGCTGGCGCATTCTCACAAGCTGAGCCTGGGAAGCGCTTCGGACCAACTTTTGACACGCTTGGCCGAGAATGAAGCCATCCTGATCAACGTCCACCATCTGTTGACAGAGGCCGTTAAGAACAACCGCCGAAGTGCGCCGGCCGAAGAATGGCTGCTCGACAACTTCTATTTGATCGAAGAACAGATTCGAACGGCGAAGCGGCATCTTCCCAAGGGATACAGCCGGGAACTGCCGTGTTTGCGCAACGGCCCATCGGCAGGGTTCCCGGGTGTTTACGACATCGCGCTGGAGATCATTTCGCACGGCGATGGGCGGGCAGACCCGGAAAGTCTGACCACTTTCGTTGCCGCCTACCAAACGGTGACCGTCCTGAAGCTTGGTGAACTGTGGGCCATCCCCATCATGTTGCGCCTGGCCCTGATCGAGAACGTTCGGCGGGTGACCGTCCGCATCGCGGCCGACAGGGTCGAGCACAACCGTGCTACCCATTGGGCCGACTTGATGATGCAGACCGCCGCCAAGGACCCCAAGGGGCTGATTCTGGTGGTCGCCGACATGGCACGCTCCGACCCCCCGATGGCGGGGCCGTTTGTCGCGGAACTTGCACGCCGCCTGCAGGGCCAGGGGGCCGCCCTGACCCTGCCCCTGACGTGGATTGAACAGCGGTTGGCCGAGTCCGGCAAGACCATCGAACAGTTGGTGAGCGCCGAGAACCAGCAACAGGCGGCCGACCAGGTCTCGATGAGCAACAGCATCGGCAGCCTGCGTTTCCTGGGCGCGATGGATTGGCGTGAGTTCGTCGAGACGATGAGCATTGTCGAGCAGACCCTGATGGAGGATCCCGGCGATGTTTATGGCAAGATGGATTTCGTCACCCGTGACCGCTACCGCCACGTCGTGGAAAAGCTCGCAAGAAAAAGCCCCCACACCGAGAGCGAGGTGGCGCGCAAAGCAATTGTGCTGGCACAGGAAGGCCATGCGTTGAAAGGCGCCGATGACCGCGCGGCGCATGTCGGGTTCTACCTGATCGACGAGGGGCTGGCGCAGCTCGAACAAAGCGCGCGGGTGCATATAACGCCGGCGGCGGTGATCAGCGCGTTTTTCCGCCGGTTTGCGTTGCCGGCATACACCGGCACCATTCTGCTGATCACGGCAATTGTCGCCGGGGGATTCGTGGTCAAGGCGCATGCCGATGGGGTGCGGGGCTGGGTTCTCGGTCTGCTCGGACTGCTATTGCTTCTGAGCGCCGGTCATCTGGCGGTGGCCCTGGTGAACTGGCTGGCCACGTTGCTGGCAGCCCCGCGCCCGCTGCCGCGCATGGATTTTTCAGAAGGGATACCCCAACAATTGCGTACGCTGGTGGTGGTTCCGACCATGCTTACGAGCGTTGCGGCCATCGAAAAGCTGATCGAGGCCTTGGAGGTCCGCTTCCTGGCCAATCGGGACGAGCATCTGCACTTCGGTCTGCTCACTGATTTTCGCGACGCTGTCACAGAAACGCTGCCGGAAGACGAACCCTTGCTGCGATTGGCCCGGCAGAGAATCGAAGCACTGAACGAAAAGTACCTGAATCCGGAAAGCGCTCCCTTTTTCCTGTTTCATCGCCCGCGCCGGTGGAATCCGCTGGACCGGATCTGGATGGGGTACGAGCGCAAGCGCGGCAAGCTCACGGATTTGAATGGGCTTTTGCGTGGCGGGGCCCATGGCAACCCGGGGGATGCTTTCGCGCTGGTCATTGGTGACACGCGCGTTTTGGCGAACATCATATATGTGATCACCCTGGATACCGATACCCAGCTGGCGCGCGATTCGGCCTGGCAGTTTGTGGGCGCCATGGCGCACCCGCTCAATCGCGCGCGCTACGACGAAAGCCGGCAACGGGTCGTTACGGGTTACGGTATTCTTCAGCCTCGGGTGGCGGTGGGTCTGTCCGGCACGAATCGGTCGCGGTATGCGCGCATGTGCGCCAGTGAGCCCGGCATCGATCCATATACGCGCACCGTTTCCGATGTTTACCAGGACCTGTTCGGCGAAGGCTCGTTCATCGGCAAGGGGATTTATGAGGTGGATGCATTCGAACGGGCGTTGGCCGGGCGCCTGCCGGACAACCTGATCCTCAGCCACGATCTTCTGGAAGGATGTTATGCCCGGGCCGGATTGTTGAGCGATGTGCAGTTGTACGAGGAATATCCATCGCGCTACAGCGAGGATGTGAGTCGCCGGCATCGTTGGATTCGCGGCGATTGGCAGATTGCACGCTGGCTGTTGCCGGATATTCCCGTCCCCAATGCGCGCCTGCGCAAGAATCCGCTCTCGATGCTATCCCGCTGGAAGATCTTCGACAACCTGCGGCGCAGTCTGATCGCCGCGCTGTTGACCATCCTGCTGCTGTTGGGCTGGACCGCGTTGCCATCCGCCTGGTTCTGGACACTGGCCGCGATCGGAATCCTCCTGATGCCTGCCTTGATCGCCTCGGCCCTGAGTGTGCTTCGCAAACCCAGCGATGTGACCCTGGGCCAGCACGTTTCGGCGGAGGCGCGTACGGCCCGCGGCGCCTTATTTCAGGCTGTATTCATGCTCGCATGCCTGCCCTACGAAGCGTTTTTCAGTCTGGATGCGGTGGTGCGTGCCGGCTGGCGGATGCTGATCACGCATAAGCGATTGCTCCAATGGAACTTGGAGGACGATGCTGAGCGCCAAGGCCGTGCGGATCTCGCCGCCTCCTGGCGATCCATGTGGTTTGCACCGCTCCTGGCAGCTGGCGCGGGGATTTACCTGTCTGTTGCGAGACCGGACGCCCTGGCTTCAGCGGGACCTGTCCTGGGCCTCTGGCTTGCTTCGCCCGCCATCGCATGGTGGATCAGTCAACCGATCGCGCGCCGCCGCGAGAAGCTGACAACCGATCAAACGCTCTTTCTGCGCAAGCTTGCCAGGAAAACCTGGTCCTTCTTCGAGACCTTCGTAGGTCCGCAAGACCACTGGCTGCCGCCGGACAATTTTCAGGAGCACCCGAGCCCCGTGGTTGCGCACCGCACATCGCCGACCAACATGGGCCTTGCGCTGCTGGCCAACTTGTCTGCATACGATCTTGGCTATATCTCAGCCGGTGAACTCGTTGAACTTACGGCCAAGGCGCTGGACACCATTAAAGCCCTGGAGCGACATCGCGGTCACTTCTACAACTGGTACGACACCCAATCGCTCAAACCGCTGTCGCCCAGATACATTTCATCGGTGGACAGCGGCAACCTGGCGGGCCATCTACTGACCTTGCGACCGGCGCTGCTGGCGCTCGCCGACCACAAAATCCTTGGAGAGCGATGGTTCGAGGGCTTAAGCGACACGCTCGGGATTGTGGCGGATGCCGCGGCTGCCACCGCGCAACCGTGTGCGCCGATCGAGCTCGCGCAGCTTCGGAAGGATCTGGCGTCAACAGCCCATTCCCATCCCACCACGCTCATGGCTTCGCGACAGAATCTCGATCGATTGGCAACGTCCGCCGAAGCGTTGGTCGACGGCATCGAAGCAAGCGACCCGGACCCGGAAAGTCAATTGCGGTGGTGGGCGCGCGCGTTCGCCGGGCAGTGCCGCGATGCCCTAAATGAACTTACGCTGCTTGCGCCGTGGGCAGAGCGCCGCTCTTTTCCAGACCGAATGGAAAACCTTCCCGATTTCGAAACGATCCCGACCCTGCAGGAACTGGCGACCCTGGACGCTGCATCGCCGCCGGCCATCGTCCAGCAACAGACCGTTTCCGGCCAATCGGAGGAGAGCGCCTGGCTGAATGAACTTCAGCCGCTCATGGCGGACGCCGGTCAGCACGCCCGAAAACGGCTTGCGGTGATCAAGCGGCTTGCCCTGGAATGCGACCTGCTGGCCCGGATGGAGTATGACTTTTTGTTTGACGAGAAGCGCCATTTGCTGGCGATCGGCTACAATGTCGATGAGCACCGGCGAGACGCGAGTTACTACGATTTGCTGGCTTCGGAAGCGAGGTTTGCAAGTTTTGTGGCGATCGCCCAGGGACAACTGCCCCAGGAGAGCTGGTTCGCCCTGGGACGTTCGCTCACCATAGCCGGTGGAGATCCGATCCTGCTGTCGTGGAGTGGTTCGATGTTCGAATACCTGATGCCGCTGTTGGTGATGCCGACCTACGAGCACACGCTGCTCGACCAGACCTATAAGGCGGCGGTGGCCAGGCAGATCGCATATGGCAAAAAGCGCGGCGTACCGTGGGGCATTTCGGAATCCGGTTACAATGCCATCGATGTGCATCTCAACTACCAATATCGTGCCTTTGGCGTTCCCGGGCTGGGGCTCAAACGCGGGCTGGCCGAGGACCTGGTGATTGCACCCTATGCCTCGGCACTGGCGCTGATGGTGGTGCCCGAGCAGGCGTGTTTGAACCTTGCGCGACTCGCGGCGGAAGGCTTTGAAACCCGGTATGGCTTCTATGAGGCCATCGACTACACGCCAGCGCGCCTTCCGCGCGGACAATCGAGGGTCGCGGTGCGCTCTTTCATGGCCCACCACCAGGGAATGAGTCTGGTGTCCTTGGCAAACCTTCTTCTGGACCGCCCAATGCAGAAGCGCTTTGCGTCGGTTCCCTCGTTCCAGGCGACCATGCTGCTGCTCCAGGAACGAATTCCCAAGGCGACAACGTTCTATGCGCATACCACCGAGCTGTCCGAACATCATATGGTTCCCAGCGCAACGGAGCCGCCGATACGCGTTTTTACAAATCCCGACACGCCGTACCCGGAAGTGCAGCTGCTCTCCAACGGCCACTACCACGTGATGATCACCAATGCCGGCGGCGGATACAGCCGCTGGAAGGATTTGGCTGTCACCCGTTGGCGCGAAGACCGTACCTGCGACAACTGGGGCACGTTCTGTTACCTCCAGGACGTGTCCAGCAGGGAGTTCTGGTCGACCGCCTATCAGCCCACGCTCAAACGATCGAAGCCGGTTGAGGCGATCTTCTCGGAAGGGCGCGCCGAGTTCCGCGGCCGCGAGCACGGCTATGACACCCATACCGAGATCGCCGTTTCCCCCGAGGATGACATTGAACTGCGCCGCGTTCGCATCACCAACCGTGCGCCGACGCGCCGGGCGATCGATATTACCAGTTATGCGGAGGTGGTTCTGGCAGCGCCTGCCGCGGACGCACTGCACCCGGCGTTCAGCAATCTGTTTGTGCAGACCGAGCTCCTGCCCCGGCAGCAAGCGATCCTGTGCACCCGCCGGCCCCGCTCCCAGGGCGAGCAGGCGCCCTGGATGTTGCATCTGATGGCCGTGCATGGGGCGACGCTTGGAGATGTCTCCTATGGGACCGATCGCATGCAGTTCATCGGCCGAGGTAATACCGTCGCCGATCCGCAAGCGGTGACGGGGGGGGCGCACTATTTTACCGGGGCGCTGTCGGGCAGCCAGGGCTCGGTGCTCGATCCGATTGTCGCCATCCGCTGCCGGATCACCCTGGATCCCGACGAATCGGCAACCATCAACATCGTCTCGGGCATCGCTGAAACCCGAGATGCGGCGATTCACCTGGTGGACAAATACCTGGACCGGCGCCTGGCGGATCGCGTCCTTGATCTGGCCTGGACCCATAGCCAGGTGTTGCTGCGCCAGCTCAATGCCTCACAGGCCGACACCCAACTCTATGGGCGCCTGGCCGGTTTGATCATCTACGCCAATGCAGCGCTGCGTGCCGACCCGGGCGTGCTGATCAAGAACCGCCGGGGGCAATCCGGTCTCTGGGGATACGCCATCTCCGGCGATCTGCCGATTGTGCTGCTGCGAATCGAAGATCCGGCCAATATCGATCTCGTGCGTCAACTCTTGCAAGCACACACCTACTGGCGCCTTAAGGGACTGGCAGTGGACCTGGTGATTTGGAACGAGGATCACAGCGGCTACCGGCAACTGCTGCACGACCAGATCATGGGGCTCATCACCGCGGGCGGCGAAGCCGGCCTGACGGATCGGCCGGGCGGAATTTTCGTCCGGCCCAGCGACCGGATCGCCGAGGAAGACCGCATCCTGATCCAAACGGTGGCGCGCGCCATCTTCAGCGACCGACAGGGGTCGCTGGCGGACCAGATCAACCGACAAACTCCGGCAGAAGCCCCGATGCCGCGCCTTAGCACGACCCGCACGCACCGCTCCGAACCCCTGCCCGTGTCCGCCTTGCCGCGCCCCGATCTGTTGTTTTTCAACGGCACGGGCGGATTTACCCCGGATGGGCGCGAGTATGTCATTACGACCGCCCAAGGGCAGGAGACGCCGGCACCTTGGGCCAATGTGCTGGCCAATCCGAACTTCGGCAGCGTCATTTCAGAGAGCGGGCTCGGCTATACCTGGTGCGAGAATGCCCACGAGTTCCGCCTCACGCCCTGGGGCAACGACCCGGTCAGCGATTCGAGCGGAGAGGCGATTTATCTCCGTGACGAAGAGCGCGGGCATTTCTGGTCGCCCACCCCCCTGCCCATTCGGGGAACGATGCCCTACGTCACCCGGCACGGCTTTGGCTACAGCGTTTTCGAGCACACCGAGCGTGGCATCCATTCGGAGCTGTGGGTATACGTGGCCCTGGACGCGCCGATCAAGTTCATGGTGATCAAGGTGCGCAACGAGTCGGGTCGATCCCGTCGACTCTCCGCGACCGGATACGCGGAATGGGTGCTGGGCGACCTTCGGCCCAAGTCGGCCCCGCACGTGATCACCGAAATTGATCCGCTCAGCGGCGCCCTGTTCGCGCGAAACCCCTATAACACCGAATTCCCCGACCGGGTGGCTTTCTTCGACGTGGACGATACGACCCGCACCGTTAGCGGCAATCGCACCGAATTCCTGGGGCGCAACGGTTCGTTGCGACGCCCGGCGGCGATGCTGCGAACGCGCCTTTCCGGCAGGTTGGGAGCCGCGCTTGATCCCTGCGCCGCGATCCAAGTGGCCTTCGATCTATCAGACGGGCAAGAACGCGAGATCATCTTCCGGCTCGGCGTCGGTCGCGATGTGGATGACACCCGGAATCTGGTCCATCGCTTTAAAGGATCACCTGCTGCGCGGGACGCATTGGAAGAGGTATGGCGACACTGGAAGCACACCCTCGGCGCGGTAAATGTGGAAACGCCCGACCCGGCGCTCAATGTGTTGGCCAACGGCTGGCTGATGTACCAGACCCTGGCCTGCCGCCTGTGGGCGCGCAGCGCCATCTACCAGTCGGGGGGCGCCTTCGGGTTTCGCGATCAGTTGCAGGACGTGATGGCGCTCATTTACGCCCGGCCGCACCTGGTGCGCGAGCATCTGCTGCGGTGCGCCTCCCGTCAATTCCCGGAAGGAGATGTCCAGCATTGGTGGCATCCGCCGACAGGTCGCGGGGTGCGTACGCGCTGTTCGGATGATTACCTCTGGCTGCCCGTGGCGACCAGCCGCTATGTCCTGACCACCGGGGATACCGGCGTGTTGGACGAGTCCATCCCTTTCCTGCAAGGCCGACAGCTGAACGCGGAAGAAGAGTCCTATTACGATCTGCCCGAGCACTCCGAAGCGTCGGCCACGCTTTACGAGCATTGTGCGCACGCCATCGGCAACAGCCTCGAATTCGGCGCCCATGGCCTGCCGTTGATCGGCTCCGGTGACTGGAACGACGGCATGAACCTGGTGGGCGAACACGGCAAGGGAGAAAGCGTCTGGTTGGGGTTTTTCCTTTATGACGTACTTATGCAGTTCACGAAGGTTGCCCAGGCCCGGAGCGACCTGTCCATGGTCGAACGTTGCCAAAAAGAGGCCGCCGGGTTGCGGCGGAATCTCGAACAGAATGGATGGGATGGCGGGTGGTACCGCCGCGCCTACTTCGACGACGGCACTCCGCTTGGGTCGTCGAAAAATCCCGAGTGCCAGATTGATTCGATTGCGCAAAGCTGGTCTGTCCTTTCGGGTGCGGGAGATCATGAGCGTTCACGAAGGGCCATGGAAGCGGTGGATGCGCGTCTCGTTCGCCGCGAGCACGGACTGGTCCAACTGCTGGATCCGCCTTTCGATCAGTCAGGGCTGAATCCCGGCTACATCAAGGGGTACGTCCCCGGCGTGAGAGAAAACGGCGGCCAGTACACCCATGCGGCCATCTGGGCAGCCATGGCCTTCGCTCGGCTGAAGGACAGCCAGCGCGCGTGGGAGCTCTTTACCATGATCAACCCGGTGAATCATGCCCTGTCGAGCGATGCGACGGCCACCTACAAAGTCGAACCCTACGTGGTTTCCGCCGATGTCTATGCGGTGGCGCCGCACACCGGCCGCGGCGGATGGACGTGGTACACGGGCTCGGCCGCCTGGATGTACCGGCTGATCGTGGAATCGCTGCTGGGTTTGAGACTGGAAGTAGACAAACTGACGATAACCCCCTGCTTTCATGTGGATTGGGAGGCCTTTAAGGTGCACTACCGATATCGGGAAACGGTCTACCACATCACGGTCAGGCAGACGGATGGAGTCAAAAACGGGGCGAAGGTGACCGTTGACGGCGTCAAGCAACCCGACAAGTCGATTCCCCTTATTGATGACCGGCGGGACCACAACGTAGAGGTTCGATTAACAGGGAGACCGGATAATGAAACTTAATGAAATCACCAGAGGCACGGGACTTGAAGCAGATGGAATCAAGAAGGCGAACGTTATTTACCGGACACCGCCGACATCGGTACTCTATGAGCAAATCGTGATACGCTGCGAAGGACTGCTTTCCCATTTGGGGCTGTGGCGGTCACGCCGCCAATATTATCATGCTCACTTGCGATGCCTTCGGCGTATTGCCTCCGATCGTCCGCGTGACGCCTGAACAGGCCATGTTTCACTTCCTCTCCGTCTATACCGCCAAGGTGGCCGGAACAGAGGCCGGTGTCTTTGAAAAGGACGCCTTCTTCGGACTGGATATCCCCACAAGCTGCGACGGAGTGCCCGGCGATGTGCTCAACCCTCGCAATACCTGGGATGACAGGAAGATGTATGATGAGGCGGCAACCCGTCTTGTGGCAATGTTCAAGGGAAATTTCAAGAAGTACGCGCCCAATGTCACGGCTGATGTGGCGAATGCCATGTAAACGGAACTATGCAGGGGGCTTTTCTTAAAATAGGGGAGAATGATGAAAGATGATACGAGACATAAAATTGAATTCGGTTCTCTATAAAGCTCCAGTTCCAAGAAAGTGCTCCGATAAGGGGTCCATATCCCAAGGGATATTCTTCCATGGGATCTTTGGAGATCGCACCACTTGCTGAACGATGCGCATGAACTTTTTGCCAATGTTCTTTGATTTGCGACGATTGAATCGAAACACGTATTCATCGAGATAGTTTAGAAGGTACTTCGGCTCAAATCTCCCCTGGTAAGTGCCTCTGATCAAGCGCTTTACCAGTGTTGTTACCAAATGGACTCCGTATAGGTTTTCATTGTCGCTGGTCCTGCTTTGATTCGTTGACCTATGGGTAAATTGTTCTTTGTCAATTATTTGGTAGCCTGACCATGTATCCGTTACTATGGTTGCGCCGGGCTCGATATTATCGAGGATGAAGGTTTCAAGCGAGTAGCCTGAGCACTCAAGGGCGATATTCAAACGAACACGGCCAATTTTCTTTTGGATTGGGCATCGTTCCACCGCCACAGCCACGATGGTTTTGCCTTCAGAGCCACGGCCACGTTTGCCTGAACGGTAACCGCCAACGAAAAACTCATCTACTTCTACTCGGCCGGACAGTTTTTCGCGACATTGGCGGATGGTACATCGTCTGAGTTTTTGAAGCCAGGTCCAAGTGGTTCCGTAACTGCCAAGGCCCAGCAACTCTTTCAAGTTTGTTGCATTGATCCCTGACTTTCTTGTGGTAAACCACCACATGGCTTTGAACCAGTAGGTAATCGGCTTTTTGCAGCTGTCCATAGTCGTTCCAGCGGTCAATGAGTGCTGGTGTTGGCATTTTTGGCAAATATATCGGTTGCGCGAAGCTGCCCAGTAATGCTTATGCGCACATGCTTTACAGACGAAACCTTCAGGCCAGTTTTGTTTGAACAAATATTCGTAGCATGCTCCTGGATTTGAAAACCGTGCATCAAACTCAATCTCAGATTTTGGGAAATCTTCGGTGATTTTAAATTCTGCCATATCAACCTCCTTTTATGGGTTATATGGCTGTTATAGCACTCTGGTGTGACAGATACGGTCACACCTTTCAGACAACTGGAGCTTTATAACGAAGCGAATATTTTAATAAAACAGCAGGCGCGAAGTTTACCGTCACTCAGAAATAGAAGGAAATATAAAAATGCAGACAAACAAAAGAATGCTGAAGTGGTTGTTTTTTACGCTGATTGTGCTTTTCCCTTGGGCATCCAATGGATTCGCCGGGCCATTCGATGAAATCGTCGCCTTCGGAGACAGTTTATCCGATAACGGCAACCTCGTATTGGTGGAAAACCAACCCTTACCCGATTCAGCGCTTTATTTCGAAGGCCGTTTTTCCAACGGCCGGATCTGGGTCGAATATCTGGCCGATCCGGAACGGTTGGATGCGCCCTTAACCAACCGGGCGTTGGGCGGCGCGCAAAGCGATGGACTCTTGCCACCGGGCCTGATTGAACAGGTGGCCACCCATATCGCCACCGACGGCTTCCAGCTATCGTCCAGCACACTTTTCATCATCTGGATCGGCGGCAATGACTATTTTAATGCAGACAGTGATTTTCCGCCCGTGGTGGCCAACATCAAGGATGCCATGGAGCGGTTGGTGGAATTCGGGGCAAGGCATATACTGGTAATGAATCTGCCAGATCTGGGAACAATTCCCGACACCCTGGGTACACCGGAAGCCGCTGAGGCCACGGCGTTTTCGACTGGTTTCAACACCGCATTGCGCAATATGCTCGATACATTCAGCTCCGAATATCCGGAGGTTGACCTGTACGAATTTGATGTATTGGCTTTTTTTGTGATGATCCAAAGCGATCCCGGCGCCTTCGGCTTCAGCAATGTAACCGATCCATCTCCGAATTTTCAGGTTGAGAACAATTTTGACGGCGCCGGCCATGTGTTCTGGGATGACAAGCATCCTACAACTCAAACCCACTCCCTCCTTGCGGATCAGGTTTTTACGAGCTTAAGTGAACAAATTCCACCGGCCGGAACCAACAATGAGGTCCAAAATGAGGACCACAGCTCCACATGTTTCATCAATTCCTTGAATTGGTAAAATGTATGCGGCTCTCCGGCTTTTGCAACCGTGGCGGTTCACAGGGGTCAGTCGGCCCGTAACGGCCGATGTGCCAGCGAGGGACCATGGACTTCGCATCCCGTTTCTCGAGTAGACTCTGCCACACCGCGACGACATCCTCGAAAATATCGAGCCTGGTTCAACCATAGTAACGGACACATGGTCAGGGTACCAAATAATCGACAAAGAGCAATTCACTCATAGGCCAACGAATCAAAGTAAAACCAGTGACAACGAAAGCCTATATGGGGCCCACTCGGTAACAACATTGGTAAGACGCTTGATTAGAGGCACTTACCAGTGACGATTTGAACCGAAATATCTTCAAAACGATCTATATGAATATGTTTTTCGATTCAATCGTCGAAAATCAAAAAACATTGCTAAAAAGTTTATGCGCATCGGTCAGCAGGTGGTGAGATCTTCCAAGATTCCCCGGAAGAAAATTCAGCGGGATATGGATCTTTTATCAGAGCATTTCCTTGCAACTGGAGCTTTGTGGAGAACCGAAAAATTGAAATCGCTGTTGACTCGGAGTATTCGCAGGAATTCGCCAACTGGCTGAAAAAAAAGGCCATGTTGCTCCTGTCGGTAGAACGACCGAAAATTTCATTGATGGCGTCTGTACAGCCGACGATAACCATGTGAATGAGATTATGCTGCAATTGTGGGAAGAATTTCGTAGTGATGGCATTGATGTTCGTTTTTAGTGGTTGACGCAAAAAGGTTCTACCGATCCGGTCTAAAAGAATTAAGATCAGCCGACAAGGCGGATTCAGGCGACGACAAATTAGCGGTCACTATCGATCGCCAGTAGCAGGAAGGAGGTGATACATATGCCAAATAAAGATGGAACTGGACCCAAAGGTCAGGGACCGAAAGACGGTCATGGTAAAGGCAAGGGAAAGGGCAAGGGCAACAGTTCTGGTCAAGGTCCGATGACTGGAGGAAAGAAAGGAAGTAAGGAAGAAACCAAAAAGTAAGCCAGTTTTAAAAACGAGAATTGAGGGCTTACGAACAATTGCCTGAGCGCAGACCAAAAAGGCCGGGGCTAACATTATCGTTGGTCTTCATGTCTTGTTTCCCGGCCTTTTTTGGCCGCTTATGCGGAGTGTTTTAAAGGGAGGTTTCATGCACAAACTTGTCCTGCTTCGTCACGGTCTTAGTGAATGGAACCTGCAGAATCGCTTTACTGGCTGGCATGATGTCGATCTGGCAGACGCAGGCATCGCCGAATCACGCAAGGCTGGACAAGCACTGCGTGACGCAGGGTACCAATTCGATTCCGCGTATACGTCGCTGCTTAAGCGTGCGATACGCACGCTCTGGGTGGTTCTTGACCAACTCGACCAAATGTGGATTCCAGTTATCCGCGATTGGAGGCTGAATGAGCGACATTACGGGGCATTGCAGGGGCTCAACAAAGCCGAGACAGCCGTCAAACATGGCGAGGACCAGGTTCTGATTTGGAGAAGAAGCTACGACACTTCACCGCCGCCCGTTTCTGAAGAGGACGATCGCTTCCCTGGCAACGATCCACGATACACTGGCATTGAAAAGAGCAGGCTTCCCAAAACTGAGTGTCTGAAAGATACCGTTGAAAGGGTAATCGAGTGCTGGAACGAAACACTATCCAAAGAGATAAGATCAGGCAAAAGGCTTCTCATCGTTGCACATGGCAACAGCCTTCGGGCACTCGTCAAGTATTTGGACCAAATCACGGACAAAGAAATTATTGAACTCAATATCCCTACGGGAATTCCTTTGGTTTACGAGCTTGATTCTGATCTCAAGCCTGTACGTCATTACTATCTTGCGGATGAGGATAAGCTAAAAGACGCGATGGCCGAAGTCGCAAAACAGGGAAAGGCAAAATAAATTACCGGTCCCGGCACAAGGAGTACACATAACCTCTATTGGGCCTCCGTTTGTCAAGGTAAGACTTTTCCTGCAGATCGGAAAAATGTAGGATATTCTCTCCTGTCTTTTATTCCGCACCGGCGTTCTGCCCAAAAGGACAGGTCCGCCATTTGCCATGGTCGCAATTATCACGAAAAGGTCATATGTGACCACCGGTTGCATATGACCCTTCTATATGACCATAAACGGCCACGCCGGAATGATGATATTTTTTAAATATCTAAATATATCAAAAAGATGGATGCTTTGACAGGGAGTATTGGATACCTGGCACAAATATTGATGACCAATCCATAAAAGCCCCATTTTTTACACGGGAACTTCACTGCAACCCTTATTGAAAATGATAAACCTGGAAGCCAAAAGAAAATGAGCATATCGAAAAAGGTGCCAACCATGGCTTCTGCGCTAAAACAATATCAGGGGATCAATTCGGTAGCCGTCATCGGCAACTACCTGATCATTGTTGCCACCATTATCGGACTTGAGTTCGGCTTTATCAATGAGGCCTTCAAAGACGCGATTATCCTGCTGGCCGTCATCACCTGCCTGCTGGGCCCGTCTCTTTTTCAAAGCGTTTTTCAAATCCGAAGCCGTGTCGAGAGACGCCGGCGACATCGAGAAAAGAAAGTTATCCGCCGGTTGGATGCGGCAATGGAAATGAGCAAACAGAACACGACAAATTTTGAGGATATCATCCAGGACGTGGTTGGCGCGTGCGCGCTTTGCGTTCCCGTGGTGTTTTCCGAAGAGGCCCGGAATCTGGGCCGGACACTGCCGGCTGCCAATATTATCGTTCTGGTCGTGCTGTCGCTGTTGTTCGTTCGTCAATTTGTATTCCCTGCACAACATTTTTCAAGGCAGAATCACGCATCGAATTTTCGCCTTTTTCGCGAGAACTGTCATCGATTACGGCATTGCGCTGCTGGTAGTGGTCGTCGTGCTGTCCGCCCTGGACCATATGCCCATTTTCAGCGAGCCATGGGTGGCCGTCAGGCGCGTCGTGGTGCTCTCTTTGCCCGCCTCGATGGGAGCGGTGGTCGTGGATAGTTTCAACAAGGAATAGACACATTAATGTCCGAACCCGTGTAACAGGAGAAAATAGTTAAAACCAAATCAAAAGGAGGATTAAGATGAGCGCAAAAAGAGATGCCTATGTGGAAAAATTGAAGGCCCAGTTGGACGAGTGGAATGCCGATATCGACAAGCTGGCAGCCAAGGCCGCCCAGGAGAAAATGGAAGGAAAAATCGAATATCAAAAACAGATGGATGACTTGCGCGCCAAACGTGATGATGTCAGGGACAAGCTATCGGCTATGCAACAGGCTGGAGAGGGGGCATGGGAAGACCTCAAAGAGGGTCTTGAGAATTCATGGGAGATTTTGAAGATGAGCTTCGACAAGGCAAAATCCAAGTTCGAGAAGGGGTACAAAAAAGGCACAAAAGAGTAAAAAAAGGAAAGTCCAATGGATTGGAAGACATTAACGAGCTTGGGGCGTTTCAAAGACATCATCATGGTCCTGCTCAGATACGGATTTGACGATCTGGTCGATCGTCTCAACATTCCGGGGACCAAGTTCATGCGGAAGAAAAGTCCCATCGACCATCCGCTGGACACCTTTGAAAGAATTCGATACGCCTGCGAAGAGCTGGGACCGACCTTTGTCAAGTTCGGACAGATGGCGAGTCTGCGACCGGACCTGGTGCCGCCGGGGTTGATCGCCGAACTGAGCAAACTTCAAGATGACGTGGCGCCCGTGGATATGTCGCAGATCATCGCGGCGATCGAGCAGAGCACCGGTAAGCCGCTAAAGGAGACGTTCAGCGTTTTTGATGTGACGCCGGTGGCGGCGGCTTCGATCTCCCAGGTCCATCGCGGCGTTTTGGCAGCGGATGGGCGTATCGTATCGGTCAAAGTCCAACGCCCGGATATTCGGGCCAAGATGCGCACCGATCTGGACATCCTGGCCATCATGGCGGACCAGCTTCACGAACGTGTCGAAGAACTCAACAGCTTCGACCTGCCCAATCTCGTTCGCTTGATCAAAAAAACCCTGCTGCGCGAGCTCGATTTTAGAAAAGAAGCACGCCACATGAAAATCGCGCGCACCCATGCGGGCGAAGGGGCCGATGTCTATATTCCGGAGGCTTATGAAACCTATTGCTCGGAGCACCTACTGGTGATGGAATTCATCCAGGGCACGAAACTGAAAGATTTCAAGCGCGAATCCATCGCCGATCCTGAATTGCTGGCAAGGCAGGGCCTTGTTGCCGCCATCGATCAAATCCTCAAATACGGCTTTTTTCATGCCGACCCGCATCCCGGAAATATCCTGATCATGCCGGAAGGTCGCATGTGTTTGATTGATTGGGGCATGACGGGCCGGTTGTCGGAACGCGACCGCCACCAGCTCATCGGTTTGTTGCAGGCGGTCTTGGACAAAGACGGTGAAGCCATAGTCCACACGCTTTTGCGTATCGGCCACGCCGAAGCGGTCATCGACCAAAGGGCCCTGGAGCGGGACCTGCTGGATATCCTGGACCTCCACTACGCGGTTCCCATCCAGGACATGAATATCGGTCAGCTGCTCATGGCGATCACGGATCTTTTGCGGATCTATTGCCTTCGACTGCCCCCGGGCATGGTGATTATGATCAAGGCGCTGGTGGCCGCCGAAGGCACGGCCCGGCGCATTTGCCCCGAGCTGGATGTGGTTGCCGAGGCCAAGACGCAAATCACCCAACTGGCGGCCCAGCGGTACACCCCCCAATCGGTGTTGCGCCGGCTGCGGTTTACCTTTACCCAACTGTTCAGTTTGCAACAAGAGATTCCGAGTCGCCTGGAGAGCCTGCTGGGCAAGGCCGACCGCAATGAACTGACGCTGGGATTCCGGCACGAAAACCTCACCGGACTTATCCATACCCTCGAAAATGTGGCCAGCCGCGTGACCTTCGGCATCATCATCGCGGCCATGATCGTCGGCTCCTCGATGATCATCACCACCGGCGTCAAACCCCTGCTTTTCGGTTTTCCGGCCCTGGGCGTCATCGGGTATCTGTTTTCCGGAGTGCTCGGCATGTGGCTGCTGATCAACATCATTCGCAAAAGAAAGTATTGATGCGCCATGTGGTTTAAACCTTTCCAAAAGCAAGGCAGCAGAACAAGCCCTCTATAAAACCCTGCAGGTCAGCAGCCTGCCCGGCTCCACCAAAACCTTCGCTCGCCTGGACCGGTTTCCGCCGCATAGCCTTGGACTGTTTCTGCCGGAGCCTTTGGAGGACTCGTCCCTGCTCAGCGGGCGCGAAAAACAGCAAGGTATACAAAAGACATCCCCGACAGGTCATATGTGACCACTGGTTGCATATGACCCTTTCAGATGACTATCGACGGCCGCGCCGGAATGCTGGTCTTTTTTAAATACATAAAATTATCAGAAGGATGGGTGTCTTGACAGGGAGCATTAGATACCTGGCACAATAATTGAATTTATAAAAATCGTATAAATAGCACATATCTCCTATCATAGAAATCGCAGAACCATTGCCCAGAGCACAGGAAAGCCCATTGGGGCGACGCGCCGGAGCAACGGGTTGATAATACGGATCAGCGAGAGCGAAAATGAAGGATAAAACCGGTCCTAAAAATCTTGGCGAGGTGTTTTCGGTGCGCGGCAGCGTCGTCGATGTGCGCTTCGATGCACATGTGCCGCCCATCTACTCGTTGCTGCACGCGAAGGATGGAGAAATTGCCATCGAGGTTTTGGCTCAACTCGACGCACATCGTGTGCGGGGAATCGCGCTGACTCCCACCCAGGGCCTTGCCCGCGGTATGGCGGTGGAGGACTCGGGCGGACCGTTGAAGACGCCGGTCGGCAAGGGAATTCTTTCGCGCATGTTCGACGTATTCGGCCAAGCGCTCGATCGTGAAGGGAAAGTTTTAGACGTGGAGTGGCGCTCCGTCCATCGCGCCCCGCCGGCGTTGGCGAGGCGTTCCACCCAATCTGAGGTCTTCGAGACGGGAATCAAGGTCATCGACGTGCTCGTGCCGCTCGAACGCGGCGGCAAGGCGGGCCTGTTCGGCGGTGCAGGTGTCGGCAAAACCGTCCTGCTCACTGAAATGATCCACAACATGATCGGCCACCACGAAGGGGTCAGTCTGTTTTGCGGCATCGGCGAACGCTGCCGGGAAGGCGAAGAGCTTTACCGCGAGATGAAGGAAGCCGGCGTGCTGCCGAACATGGTCATGGTGTTCGGGCAGATGAACGAGCCGCCGGGCAGCCGGTTCCGCGTGGGCCATGCCGCGCTGACGATGGCCGAGTATTTCCGGGATGACGAGCACCGCGATGTGCTGCTGCTCATCGACAACATCTTCCGGTTCATCCAGGCCGGCTCGGAAGTGTCCGGCCTGATGGGGCAAATGCCGTCTCGGTTAGGTTATCAGCCGACCATGGGCACCGAGCTGTCGCGGCTGGAGGAGCGCATCGCCAACACTGACACCGGCGCCATCACGTCCATTCAGGCGGTGTATGTGCCTGCGGACGATTTCACCGATCCTGCGGCGGTGCATACATTCTCGCATCTTTCCGCCTCCATCGTGCTTTCGCGCAAGCGGGCAAGCGAGGGGCTTTACCCGGCCATCGACCCGCTGCAGTCCAGTTCTAAAATGGCCACGCCGGGCATCGTCGGCGAGCGGCATTACGGCTTGGCCCAGGAAATCCGGCGGACGCTCGCCCAATACACGCAGCTCAAGGACATCATCGCCATGCTCGGCCTTGAGCAGCTTTCGCCCGAGGACCGCAACGTGGTCGCCCGCGCCCGCCGGTTGGAGCGTTTTCTCACCCAGCCCTTTTTCACAACCGAGCAGTTCACCGGTCTTAAAGGCAAGCTCGTCAGCCTTGAAGACGCGCTAAACGGCTGTGAACGCATCCTGCGCGATGAATTCAAAGACGACCCGGAGAGTGCCCTTTACATGATCGGGGCCATTGATGAAGCGAAGCGAAAAACGAAACGTAAACCGAAGAACGGGCGCGACCAGGTAAACGGACAAGGGCTCGGGAACAGGGGCGGGGATGATAGAACACAGCCGTCAAGATAACGGTCTGAGGCGGGGGGAAAATCCTCCTTTGCTCAAGACGCCGCAACTCATGAATCTTAAGGTTCTGCTGCCGTTTCGAATCTTCGCCGAGAAAACCGGCGTGACCCGCATCGTCGCGGAGACCCGTGAGGGCTCATTCGGAATCCTGCCCCGCCGACTCGACTGCGTCGCGGCGCTCGCACCCGGCATTCTGATCTATGAAAACGAAATCGAAGGCGAGGTTTACCTGGCCGTGGATGAAGGGGTGCTGATCAAGACCGGCTTGGACGTGCTCGTTTCCGTGCGCAACGCCATCGCCGGAACGGACCTCGGTAAATTGCGCGATTCGGTGGAGCGGGAGTTTCTGAACCTGGACGAACGGGAGCAGAGCGTGCGCTCGGCACTTGCGAAAATGGAAAGCGGTTTTATCCGCCGCTTAGCGGAATTCCATCATGACTGACGAATCCAAGCAGAAACCGTTGAAGCCGAAGTCTACGCTCAGCCGGGAGGTCGGCGCCAAGGCTGCTCGGAAAATGCGTGCGCAACGCCATGTCAACCGAACCGTCTGGTTCGGCCTGGGCATGATGGGGCTGGTCGGCTGGTCGGTGGCGATTCCGACGCTGCTCGGCGCGGCGATAGGTCTCTGGCTGGACCAACGCTATCCGGAAGGCCGATCCTGGACACTGGCCCTGCTGGTTGTCGGCCTTGCGATCGGGTGCTTGAATGCGTGGCATTGGGTGACCAAGGAAGACAGGGCCATGCGGGAGGAACAGGAGGATAACGATGAATGAAACGTTGTGTCTGGCGCCGGCTTTGGTGACGGGTGTTTTGCTCGGTGCGATGTTTTTCGGCGGCCTCTGGTGGACGGTTCGCAAGGGCGTTTCGTCCCAACGGCCGGCGCTTTGGTTCTTCGGCAGTCTGCTGCTGCGGATGAGCATCGCCCTGGCTGGATTTTATTTTGTTTCCGGTGGTCATTGGGAGCGGCTGCTGGTGTGTCTCCTTGGATTTGTGACGGCACGCCTGATCGTGAAGCGGCTCACCCGCCCGCCGGTCGAACACTGCAACGCTTCAGCAAAGGAGGCCTGTCATGCACCTTAGTCCCGATGAGATCATCTTCTGGCAACACGGCGTTCTGAAGCTCAACGCCACCATTGTGTTCACGTGGGGACTGATGCTTGTACTGGCCGTCGGTTCAAAAATCATCACCCGCAGACTTTCCACCGGTCTCAAGCGTTCCCGCTGGCAAAATCTACTGGAAATCGTCGTCACCCTGACCGAGAAACAAATCGAAGAAGTGGGCCTGCGCCACCCGAAAAAATATCTCCCCTTTTTAGGCACGCTCTTTCTGTTCGTCGCCTTGGCCGCCCTGTGCACCGTCTTTCCCGGCTACGAGCCGCCGACCGGCTCGCTCTCGACCACCGCGGCACTTGCGCTGTGCGTGTTTGTGGCCGTGCCGCTGTTCGGCATCTTGGAACGGGGCTGGAGCGGCTACCTCAAATCCTATGTGCAGCCAACGTTCATCATGCTGCCGTTTAACATCATCAGCGAGCTCTCGCGCACGCTGGCCCTGGCCGTCCGTCTGTTCGGCAACATGATGAGTGGGGCGATGATCATCGGTATTCTGCTGACCATCACGCCGTTTATCTTTCCGATCGTGATGAAGGCGCTCGGCCTGCTCACCGGCATGGTGCAAGCCTACATCTTCTTTATCCTATCCACGGTTTACATCGCGGCTGCCACGCGCGTGCGTAAACCCAAGCCTGAAGCTGAGGCAACACATTGAAACATGAACGATGACAACAAAGGAGAAACAATACCATGGATAGCATGACGTTTATCGCGGTGGCATCCATTATCACCGCCGGCTTCACCACCGGCGTCGGCTGCATCGGGCCGGCGCTGGGCGAAGGGCGCGCAGTTTCGACCGCGCTGGGTTCGCTGGCCCAGCAGCCTGACGCCTCCGCCACCATCACCCGGACACTGTTCGTGGGCCTGGCGATGATCGAGTCCACGGCCATCTACTGCTTCGTGGTCTCGATGATTCTCGTTTTTGCCAACCCGTTCTGGAACCACATCATCGCCGAAACCACAGGAAAGTAAACCGATGTTAATCGATTGGTTCACCATCACTGCGCAGGCGCTCAACTTTCTCATCCTGGTATGGTTGATGAAGCGCTTTCTTTACAAACCCATCCTCAACGCCATCGACGCGCGGGAGCAGCGGATCGCCAAGGAACTTGCGGATGCCGAGGCAAAAAAGGCCGATGCTCAAAAAGAGCGTGAGGCGTTCGAGGGCAAAAACAAGGAGTTCGATCGGCAGCGGGATGCCCTTCTGAGCCAGGCGACGGAGGAGGCGAAAACCGAACGTCAGCGGCTTCTCGATGAGGTGCGGCAGGCGGCCGAGGTTCTGCACGCAAAACGACAGGACGCCATGGAACGCGAACAACAGAGCCTGAACGACGAAATAACCCGCCGGACCCGAGAGGAAGTTTTTGCCATCGCGCGAAAGACGCTGACAGACCTGGCCGGGATGAGTCTGGAAGAACGCATAAGCGAGGTGTTCAGGCGCCACTTGCGAGAACTGGACGGTGAGGCGAAGGAAGGTTTTGCCAGAATACTGAAAACATCGTCCGATCCGGTGCTCGTTCACAGCGCCTTTGAGCTGCCGTCTGAACAGAGAGCCGCGATCCAACAGGCGCTCAACGAAACCTTCTCGGCTGAAATCCAAGTCCGTTTCGAGACCGCACCGGACGTGATCAGCGGCATCGAACTCACCGCGAACGGACGAAAGGTCGCCTGGAGCATTGCGGATTATCTGACGTCACTGGAAAAAAGCGTCAACGAACTGCTGAAAACACCGTCCAAACCCAAAACCAAACCTGAGGCTGAACTTGAAACGCAAGCCGGGTTCAAGCCGAAGTCCAGGACGCAACCTGCTGCTTCCGAGGAGGCCAAATGAGCGCCCCGTCGGATTCTTTACAAAACGGCTTCGACCGCGCGTTCGCCGTTCTCAGCCGGGGGCGCAAAACCTTCATGCCGCAACTGACGCCGCAGGAGGTGGGCACGATTACCAGCGTCGCCACGGGCATCGCCCGTGTTTCGGGCCTTCCCGGCGTCGGCTTTGATGAATTGGTGATGTTTCCCGGCGATGTATTCGGCATCGCATTCAACGTGGACCCGAAAGAAATCGGGGTCGTACTGCTCGGCGAATACTGGCATCTTAACACGGGGGATGAAGTCCGGCGCACGGGCCGGGTCATGGACGTGGCCGTGGGTGACGGATTGCTGGGTCGCGTCATCGACCCGCTCGGCCGACCCCTCGACGGCAACGGGCCGGTGGCCGCAAGCCGGCGCCTGCCTATCGAACGCCCGGCCGCGCCCATCATGGATCGGGCGCCCGTCACGGTGCCGCTCCAGACCGGAATTAAAGTCATCGATGCGCTCATTCCCATCGGGCGGGGTCAGCGAGAGCTGATCCTCGGCGACCGGCAGACGGGCAAGACCGCCATCGCAGTCGACACCATCCTGAATCAGCGCGGCAAGGATGTCCTGTGTGTCTATTGCGCGATCGGCCAGCGGGGGGCAGCCATCGCCAAAGCCGTTGCCACCTTCCGCCAAAAAGATGCGATGGCGTACACCGTCGTGGTCGTCACCGAGGGCAACGACCCGCCGGGCCTCGCCTACATCGCCCCCTACGCCGCAACCAGCATTGCGGAGTCTTTCATGGAAGCGGGCCGCGATGTACTGATCGTTTACGACGACCTCACCCATCATGCCCGCGCCTATCGCGAGCTTTCTCTGTTGCTGCGCCGGCCGCCCGGCCGCGAAGCATTTCCCGGCGACATTTTTTATATCCACTCGCGGCTGCTCGAGCGCGCCACGCACTTGCGTAAGGAACTGGGCGGCGGCTCGCTCACCGCGCTGCCCATCATCGAAACCGAAGCGCAGAACATTTCCGCCTACATTCCGACCAATCTGATTTCCATCACGGATGGGCAGATCTACCTCTCGCCGTCTCTGTTCGAATTGGGCGTGCTGCCCGCGGTTGATGTCGGCAAATCCGTCTCACGCGTCGGCGGCAAGGCGCAGCGGGCCGCCTACCGCGCGGTTGCCGGCGACCTCAAGCTCGCTTATTCGCAATTTGAAGAACTCGAGACCTTTGCCCGGTTCGGCGCCCGGCTGGATGAAGATAACCGCAAGGTTATCGAGCATGGGCGGCGCATTCGGGCATGCCTCAAGCAGCCGGAATTCACCCCGGTGTCCATGCCCGCACAAATCGTCGTGCTGCTGGCGTTGACCGCAGACCTATTCGACGACGTGCCGCTTGATCGGATGGCCGCCGCCGAGCAGGCCGTGTGCAAAGCGGCGGCGGAAATCCCGGCGGAGGTGAGCGAGCGATTGAATATCGCCGACACGTTGAGCGATGCAGATCGCAAAACGATCATCAAAATCGCCCGCCAAACGCTCGAAGCGTTTTCACCCGTAGCGGAATCGAAATCCGAGCCTGAACCCGAACAAGAAATTCAAAAACAACCCAAACCGGAAACCAAGTCACAGACAAAACCGGATAAACCCAAGGGGTCACCCGGGGAGCCGTTATGAGCGACACCACCGCGAGCCTGCGCCGAAAAATCGACAGTGCCGGAAATCTGCAGTCGGTCGTCCGCACGATGAAGGCTCTGGCCGCTTCCAGTATCGGCCAATACGAGCAATCGGTGCGCGCGTTGGGTGATTACTATCGTACTGTGGAGCTCGGGCTGGGCGTCTGTTTCCGGGGTACCGCTTCATCAGCATTGATGAACGGAGAGACAAGACGAACGGATAAGGGTACGATCGGTGCAGTCGTGTTCGGCTCAGACCAGGGGCTGGTGGGCCAGTTTAATGACGTGGTGGCCGATTATGCGGTCAAGGCGCTGGCGACGCTGGCGGACAAAGCCAACGTCTGGGCCGTCGGAGAGCGCGTTTATGCGCGCCTGGCGGACGCAGGCCTGCCGCTTTTGGGACTATTCACCGTGCCGAACTCAGTCAAGGCCATCACCCCGCTCGTCGGGCAGATTCTCGTGGAGAGCGAGACGCGCCGCAACCGGGGTGACGTCACCGAACTTTACCTCTTCTACAATCGCCCCGCGTCCGGCGCGGTTTACACGCCCGTCAGTCAGCGACTGCTGCCGTTGGACGAAACATGGCGACGCGAGCTCGCCGAGCTTCCCTGGCCAATGAAGAATTTGCCTGAGATCATGGGCAGTAAAACCGAGACAGTGCGGGCGTTCATCCGCGAATATCTTTTCGTATCGCTTTTCAGGGCATGCGCCGAATCCCTCGCCAGCGAAAACGCGAGCCGCCTGGCCGCGATGCAACGCGCCGACAAAAACATCGACGAACTGCTGGAGGACCTCAACAGGACATTCCACCGACTGCGCCAAAGCGGCATCGATGCGGAACTGTTCGAGGTCATCTCCGGCTTTGAAGCATTGAGGGAGGCGGAGAATTGATGTGCATGGGTATCCCTTTGACGCCGGATTTACCAGGAACCATCTTTCCTGATTTCCGTCAAGCATGCAATAGCGAGGAATCGAACGAACACATGGCCCTGAAATTATGGAAACCATCATAACCATGGTTTTGAATCCGGCGATCGACAAGAGCTCACGTGTTGCGCATGTCTTGGCCGAGCGAAAGCTGTACTGCAAACCCCCTCGATTTGAGCCCGGAGGGGGCGGTGTGAATGTCTCCCGGGCCATCAAGAAACTGGGGGGCGAATCTCTGCTCCTTTATCCCTTAGGGGGCCTGACGGGAAAAATGCTTCAAAAGCTCCTGGACCAGGAAGGACTGAACCATCGGCCCTTTCCCATTGAGGGATTGATCCGGGAGAGCCTGGTTATTTCGGAGGAGGTCACCGAACGCATCCTTCCGCCGACCGTGCCGATTGTCAGCAAGGTGGGCGCCGGCGACAGCATGGTGGCCGGTATCGTCCTGAGTCTTGCCCGGGGCAAGCCGCTCAGGGAATCCGTCCTTTTCGGCGTGGCCGCCGGCACGGCGGCCGTCATGACGCCGGGAACAAAACTGTGCCGGCTGGAGGATGCCGAGAGGTTGTTGGAAAGCATGGTTGCAGGGTCCCAATAGGTTTTCTTTATCGGAAGCAGGAGGTTGGCATGAAAAAGATCGAACTCATGGAAACATGGGTCCTGGTATGTGCTACGGACGTGGGGGTTGCGCTATGAGGTTGCCGGCGCATAAAACCAAAATCGTCTGCACTATAGGCCCGGCCTCCCGATCGGAGGCAGTGTTGGAGCAATTAATTCTCCAGGGGATGAATGTGGCGCGGCTCAACTTCGCCCATGGAACCTTGCAGGGGCACAGGGAGGATATCCGCCGCATACGCGCCGTCGCGGCAAGGACAGCGCGTTCCTGCCTGATTATCGCGGACCTTCCCGGTCCCAAAATACGAATCGGCAAACTCATGCATGAACCGCTGCTGCTGGAAAAAGGCCAAGCGGTCATATTGACCGTCCAAAATTCTGTGGGCACGGCCGATCAGATACCTGTCGAGTATAAGAGATTACCGGAGAGCGTGAATCCCGGCAGCCTGATTTTCCTTAATGACGGTTTCATACAGCTTCAGGTGGAGAAGGTCTCCGGGGATAAGGTCTTTTGTCGAACGGTTATCGGCGGCCCACTTCTTTCCTACAAGGGATTAAACCTTCCCGGGGTAAAGATCTTCGCCGATGCGGTATCGAATACGGACCTTGAATTTGTCGCCTTTGCCCTGCAGGAGGGGGTAGATGTTTTTGGCGTTTCCTTTGCAGAGACAGCCGACGACATACGCAAGGTAAAGGCTTTTGCACAAAAAGACGGGCAATCCGCGTATGTGGTTGCCAAAATCGAGCGAGCCGAGGCCATTGTCAATTTCGATGAAATTGTTACCGCTGCGGATGCCGTCATGATTGCACGCGGCGACCTGGGGGTTCAAATCCCTATAGAGGATGTGCCTGCCGTTCAGAAAAAACTGATCAACAAGGCGAATCTTTTGGGCCGGCCCGTGATAACAGCGACGCAAATGTTGTTGTCCATGACGGAGAATATCCGGCCGACCCGTGCCGAGGTATCCGATGTGGCCAATGCGATTTTTGACGGGACAGACGCGGTGATGCTGTCCGAAGAGACGGCCATAGGAAAATTTCCTGTGGAAACTGTTGAAATGATAGCTAAAATAGCAACCGCCACCGAGCGGGAACGGAAAGCTGTCAGTGCGTTGGCCGATCTGCCCGCATATTTCAGGACGGGTGCGGGTTCCGATAATTTTCGTGCCGAGGACATCTTTTCCCTGAATGCCGTCGAAACCGCGAACGCGTTAAATGTGCGCTATATCCTGGCCCACACGCAAAGCAAGGGCGCCACGCGTTTTATCTCCAGATTCAAGCCGGACGGCTGGATACTTTCCTTCAACGGTGATGTAAAAAAGAATTCTTTTCTGGCCCTGTCTTACGGGGTTTATCCTGTCTGTCTTGAGGATGAAACAAATGCCTTTTCCGATATGGCTATTCGCTTTCTGGCCAGGGCCGGGATGGTTGAAAAAGACGAGCGAATGATTTTGATAGAGAATGAATCGCATGACGCCATGCCGGAAACTTTGTTGATGAAAATCTTTAAAGTCTGAACAGGGGGTGCGAATACAAGGCTCCCTGTTTTGTCAGCAGGAAAACGATAATGCCTTGGGTCGCCTGGGTACGATGTCGGCCAATCGCATTCACATCCGCATAGCGCTTCAAGGAGATGTTTGAGATGCCGGAAGTAAAGCTTGAACTCAAAGTATTGATGCTGGACGTCGCCACCGGCTTTTACCGCATGCAACGCTACGGTGTCGGTGATTTTTTCGGTCCCGTGGATATGGGAATTCATCTGGCTTTCAAGCACAACGCCTTGACCATCGGAGGTGGGCTGCTGGCCGGATCTATTTTCCCCGGATCCAACCGGCTGATATTCACAGGTATCTCCCCCTGCTGGCACGGTTTTTTTGTCTCCTCCATGGGAGGGGCGGCCCTGGTTTTTGACAACCTCGGCATCAACATGCTCAGTCTCATGGGCAAAGCCCCGCATCCTTCCCTCTTGTACCTGAACCGCAACCACGGCGAAGAAATCGAGGTGGAACTGGCTCCGGTCGAACCCGAACGGATCTGGGATCAGGGCCGCAAAGGGGTGTATGCCGTAATGGAACATGCCATCCAACTGTTCGGTCCGAGGTATGAAAAGGACCCTCGGGTGCTGGCTGTCGGACCGGCCGCCCGCTTTACCGATTTCGGCGCCGTTGGGTCCGCCCCGGTGAAAAAAGGGAAACTGACCCCTGTAGATACCTGGGCCGGCAGGGGCGGTTTCGGCAGCAAGCTGTTTCAGGAGCACGGCCTGGTGGGGATCATCTACGGCGGTACCCATATTGATGAGGATTTTCGGGATCGCGCCGTGGCCGACCAATGGTTCCAGGACAAGTTCAACCAGCGGATGGCAGCCAAAGACATGGCGGTCACCACCAAGTACCGTTACGACCCGAAGTTAACTACAGGCGGTACTTTCGGGGTCAATTACGCCACCATGGACGGCGATATCCTGGCCTTCAATTACCGCACCATCCACTGGGGCCGGGAAGCGCGCAGGGGCCTTCACCAACGGTTTATTCTGGATCACTACCTCAAACAGTTCAACGAGGAGACCATAGCGACCAAACAGCAGCGCACCTGCGGCGAACCTTGCGCGGCTGTTTGTAAGAAATTGAACGGCGCCTTCAAGAAAGACTATGAACCGTATCAGACCATGGGGCCCTTGTGCGGCATTTTCGACCAGCGGGCCGCCGAACAGCTCAACCACCATGCCGACCGCCTGGGCTTCGATGCCATCTCCGCGGGCGGAACGCTCGCCTGGCTCATGGACTGTCTGGATGGTGGGCTGATCACGCCCGCGGAGTTGGGTGTGGATCAAACGCCCAGGTGGGAAATGGCGACGTTTGATGTGGTGGGCGATTCCATGCACAATGCCGGGCTGGGTATCGCGTTGTTGAATCAGATGATACTGCCCGACGGAAAAATACCGCTGCAATTCGGCGCCCGGAAATTTGCCCGCCGGCTGGCGCGGGAGAAGGGCCGGGAGGTGCTTGACCGTTTCGTATACAACGCCTTTGCCCGCCAGGGCTGGATGGTTCCCAACCAGTACTGGACCCCCGGCGCTTATGCGCCCATGGCCATTACGGGTAAATATTACATGCATTACGGCCGTGATTTCCTGCCACCCCGAGAGCTGGGCAGAGAAAATGCCCGACGCATGCTCAAGGAACTGATGCTGGACAATCTCGGAATCTGCCGCTTCCACCGCGCCTGGGCGGAAACATTGATTCCCGATATCGTTGAAAATATCTTCGGGGAAAAAGATGCCTTCCTGAGATCCGTAAGTCTGACCGCCGGCCGAATTACCAGCCGCAACGCCTCGGTATTCTGGGAGTCGCAGCGCAACATGGACATGGTGTTCACCTTCCTGAAAAACAAGAAAGAGATCGACGGGGTCAGTCATCCCGAGCTGGACCATTGGATTGATTTTTTCACCCGTGACAAACATGCCGCCGCCTACGAGTTCTGGTACGAAATGCACAAAGGCATCCATGAAATGCTTCGGGAATATCCGGTGTGATAAAACAATCAAAGGAGGGCCGTCCCGGCCCAGGACAGGATTAATCCGGTATTCTTTGGGGAGGCGCCCGATGCCTGGCGCGACACGCGTCCGGAGCGCCGGGACGAGTTCGTTCATTTTTACTCCTGTTACGACGCTGCGGGACCGGTGCATACCGGATACTGGATTCGTCATGTGGCGGTCTCCGATTTCACCTATGACATGGGACGAACTCGGCAGAAACGGCATCGAACGGATGGTGGCCAAAACAAACGAGTGGGTCTATTACCTTGGCGGCCTGGCTAAATAGCAGGACCCGTACGATATGTTGAAGCCAGTGGTAAAGGGCATCAGTGGATTTATCCTGAAACATCTGTAGGACCGGGTTTTCGTTGTGTGGTCGATTGAAGACGGCGATGTTCCATGAACCCCGGAACTGAATGTTTTATGAAAGAATTAAGATCAGCCGACAAGGCGGATTCAGGCGACGACAAATTAGCGGTCACTATCGATCGCCAGTAGCAGGAAGGAGGTGATACATATGCCAAATAAAGATGGAACTGGACCCAAAGGTCAGGGACCGAAAGACGGTCATGGTAAAGGCAAGGGAAAGGGCAAGGGCAACAGTTCTGGTCAAGGTCCGATGACTGGAGGAAAGAAAGGAAGTAAGGAAGAAACCAAAAAGTAAGCCAGTTTTAAAAACGAGAATTGAGGGCTTACGAACAATTGCCTGAGCGCAGACCAAAAAGGCCGGGGCTAACATTATCGTTGGTCTTCATGTCTTGTTTCCCGGCCTTTTTTGGCCGCTTATGCGGACCGTTATGGATGAAGCAACAAAACGGGAAGAGGAATTGCGAATGAACAACGATAAACTCAGATCAGTGGCAAAAGCAATCGTCGCGAAACAGAAGGGCGTGCTGGCGGCTGACGAAAGCAATCCCACGATCAAAAAGCGCTTCGATTCGATCAAGGTCGAGTCCACCGAAGAAAATCGCCAACGGTACCGCGAAATCCTCTTCACAACCGAAGGGATTGAACGCTATATCGGGGGTGTGATTCTCTTCGACGAAACCCTGCGCCAAAGCACGCGAGATGGCACTCCCTTTGCCGAGCTACTATCGAGCCGGGGGATTGTACCAGGGATCAAGGTGGACAGAGGCGCTAAAGCGCTGGCCTTGTACCCTGAAGAAAAAATCGCCGAGGGGCTTGACGGCCTGCGCGAGCGACTCGTCGAGTACAAACAGATGGGGGCTAAGTTCGCGAAGTGGCGGGCGGTTATTGAGATCAACGAGCGCGATGTTCCTACCGCGTTCGGTATTCGTGCGAATGCCCACGTATTGGCGCGTTACGCCGCGCTCTGCCAGGAATTGGATATCGTGCCGATCGTGGAACCCGAAGTCCTCATGGATGGTGCCCACGACATCGAACGCTGCGAAGGTGTCACATCCAGGGTTCTCGATGCCGTGTTCACCGAGCTTGATGCCCATCGCGTGCTGTTCGAGGGTATGTTACTAAAGCCGAATATGATTATTGCCGGCATGAAATGCGCGCGTCAGGAAAGCGTGCAGCGGGTTGCCGAGGCCACGATTCGTTGCATGATCCGCTACGTGCCGGCGGCTGTCCCCGGAATCGTATTCCTGTCCGGTGGGCAGAGTGCGGAAGATGCCACTGATCACCTGAATGCCATCAACATGATGGGCCCGCATCCGTGGCAAGTCAGTTTTTCTTATGGGCGCGCGCTGCAGGCACCGGTGCTTGCAGCCTGGAAAGGTCAGGAAAGCAATATGGCTGCCGCTCAGAAGACGTTCCTGAAACGCTGCCAGTTGAACGGCCTAGCTCGCGACGGGAAGTATACCCGGGCAATGGAAACGGCTGGATAATCAGTATGATTTAATCGCAATAGAAACCTGGTATTCGTCGCAGCTTAAGCGGGCTATGCGAACGCTCTGGGTGGTTCTTGACCAACTCGACCAAATGTGGATTCCAGTTGTCCCCGATTGGAGGCTGAATGAGCGACATTACAGGGCTTTGCCGGGGCTCAACAAAGCCAAGACAGCCTCCAAATTATGAGACACCTGATCCGATTAAATTAAGCTCCAATCTTTGGCAATTTTCGTCACGACAAGTCGATTCCCCTTATTGACGACCGGCGGGACCACAACGTCGAGGTACGATTGCCCAGGACGCCGCCAACATCCTTTAAAACCGCTTAAAAGACCCATCCGCACCGGCGTCCTGTCCAAATGACAGGCCAACGATTGGCCATGGTCGCAACCATCGCAAAAAGGTCAAATGTGACCACCGGTTGAATATGACCCTTTTTAGATGGCGATTAACGGTGGACCCGGAATGTTTGTTTAGTAAAATAAGATTAAATATCAGCAGCATGGGTATCATTACAGTGAGTGTATGGTACCTGGCACAAAAATTGGATATCCAGCAATTAGAAGATACTGGCACGACGATTTCCATCAGCGCTCCCTGTCATCTTCCAAAACGCGATGAGCGCTGCCTGTGAACCGCTGCCGACCGCAGTATCACCGCCGCCTGACGTTCGTAATGCCTTGTTTCCGAATTCATTTCGGCGTTGGTCCGACAATCGCGCCGCCAATCTTCAACCGGTGGAGAATTAAGACAAGTTCCGAAAAAAGCCCCATCGGTCTGTTACACGGGAACTTCACTACACCCGTTATTCAACAGGAGGTCTATCATGAAATCAAGCACCCAGGACAACACAGAAGGCAAGTGGCACAAAGTGAAGGGCAAGATCAAGCAGGTCGCCGGAAAAACAGTCGGAAACCGCGACCTGGAAGCCGAAGGCCAAGCCGAAAATCTTGGCGGTAAAGTTCAAGAAAAGATCGGCGAGATCAAGAACGTCGTTGGGAAGTAAACATATGGCAACCCATCCGGATGCAAAACGAAAAGATGTCCTGGAAAAGATCGCCCGCCAGGCGATGCAGACTTATGGCTTCCTGCCCGATTTCTCAGCGGATGCCCTTGGCGAACTGGAGACGGTGCAGCAAGGCGATCATGTGGCAGAATCTCCCGGGGTAGACCTGCGCTATCTGCTCTGGGCTTCCATTGACAACCATGATTCCCTGGATCTGGACCAATTGACCGCGGCCCAGTTTCGCGGAATCGCTCCTGGTCTTCAACGGCTTTAGTTTCCCGAGCCGCCACACCATGGCGGCCACGCTGCTCTATGGCGTGCTGGCCGCATTCGTCATGGTTCTGCTGGTCGGCTTCAGCCGCGTGTGTCTGGGTGCACATTATCTGAGCGATGTGCTGGGCGCCGCCGCGGCGGGTTTGACCTGGCTGGCGTTGACGCTGACGGCGGTCGACACCTTGCGCCACAATCGCGGTCAGCAGGTGTACAGCTATGGGATCGGGCGCCTGCTGCGTGCGGCCGTCTCATTGGTTTTGGCACTGACGCGAAGGCGCTTTCCCGTTGCCCGAACAATGGCGATCGCCCGGCATAGCGTACGGAGAAACCGAATGAAGCTGCAACCGCAAACCAAGCACCCCCCGGGTTTTCCGACACGGATGATGACGCGCTCTTCACCCAGTATACGGGAGTTGCCCCATGAATAAGTTCAACCAGCTTTGGAGCAATTTGCGATCAAACTTTTGGTTTATGCCCTCGCTGATTGTCCTGGTCAGCATTGCTCTCGCAACCGTGTTGATCGAGGCGGACTCCGCCGGTAGCGACCGATGGCTGGCCCAGTGGCCACGCCTGTTTGGGGCCGGTCCGGAAGGAGCGCGCGGGATGATGTCAACGATTGCCGGTTCGATGATGTCCGTGGTGGGCGTTACGTTCTCCATGATATTGGTGGTGCTGGCGCTGGCCTCGAGCCAATACACCTCGCGCATTCTGCGCAACTTCATGCGCAGTCGCGTCACGCAGGTCGTGCTCGGGATCTTCGCCGGCATTTTCACCTATTGCCTGATCGTGTTGCGCACCATCCGCGGAGGAGACGGGGGCGTATTTGTTCCAAGCCTGGCCGTGTTCTTCGGTTTAGTGCTGGCGCTTGGAGGTGTCGGTACCCTCATGTTCTTCATTCATCACATCGCCTCTTCGATCCAGGCTTCCAGCATCATCGCCTCTGTCGCCCAGGAAACCACGACGTCCATCGACCGGCTTTTCCCGGAAAGACATGGACAAGGGCTGGGCGAAGACGATGATGACCAAACGCTGTGCCCTCTATCCAATCGGAATTGGCGCATCGTCCCGGCCATGCAGAGCGGCTATATCCAGAGCGTTAACAACGCAGCGCTTCTGCGCCTGGCGCTTGACAGGAAAACCATCGTAAGGATGGAACACGGCATCGGCGAGTTCGTTGTTCAAAACACCATGCTGGCCTCAGTCGCCCTGCCAGACCCACCGGAAGAAGAGACGATTGCCGCCGTGCAGGCGGCTTTCAGCATCAGCCGCCACCGCACGGTAGAACAGGACGCGGCCTTCGGCATCCGACAGATCGTGGATGTGGCCTTGAAAGCACTCTCTCCCGGTATCAACGACACAACGACGGCCGTGATGTGCGTGGATTATTTGACGACGATTCTGGCTCGGATCGCGCCGCGGGAGATACCCTCTCCTTACCGCTACGAGGATGGGGAACTGCGCGTGATCGCCATGGGGCCGAGCTTTGAAAGCTTGCTGGCCGATTCGTTCGATCAAATTCGGAGTAATGCCAAAGGCGATGTCGCCATCATGTTGCGGATGCTCGGGGCGCTTCAAACCATCGCCGGTCTGACGACCAGCCCTCACCGGCGGCGGGCGCTTGGCGATCATATGCGATGGATCGCCGAATTGGCTGACCGCACCCTCGCGTCCGCCCATGACCGTGAGAGGATCGACGCACGGTTGGCGCGAGCATGCGAAGCGATCGGAACAAAGTCCGCGTTGGGCCCAGGGAAGCATGAAGGATAAGGGATTGAAGACCGGGGAAGCCATATTACGTATTCCGCATTAGGGCAGCAGGCTCCCCTCGAAGAAAAGGAAAAAAAGGGACCCTGACTTCGCCAAGCGCAAGAAGATGAAAGCACTCCTCGATAAACTTATCCACTAGTTTTCCGTGCGCTTGGGTGGCACCAAATCCGTGGATGTCACCAAGCCGGGCATTGATAAAGCCTACGGGATTCGAAAACTCCGGGACACCCTTGGTATTGCTACAAAGGATAAGCTGCTTGAACACAAGCTGTACATCAACAAGCACGACCAGGGCAAGTCGGAGATTCTCAACTGGAAATGAGGCAACCCCCTATGAACGACCAAAAACATATAGATAGCGAAAGGAACGCGGGAGTGTATGAGGCGCTGAACTGCAACGGCCAAGGCCACCATACCATGGCCATCGATTTTGAGCGCATGAAATGGGCCGAGCGGGTGTTTGATCTGGATCGGCTGTGCGGCGAACTAAAACACTTTTCATCCGACAAATTCCAATTGTTGGAACTTTCGAAATTAGAATTTACAATCGCCGTTTTGGCAGAAAGGCGGAATCGCATGTTCCAACAAATTCTTTGTCCAACTGACTTGAAGAAGCGGACCGATATCGCTGTTAAAAAGGCTGTACAGATAGCCCATCAGTTCGGTTCAAAAATCACTCTGCTCAATATCCACGAAGAGTTCATGGATAAGGACGAACGGGAAATGCTGCGCGTTAGCGTTAACAAAATGAAAGAAAAATTCAGACACATCGCTTTCGATTCTAAAGAAGAGATGAAGGCTGTCATCCATAGGTTACATGCCGATGATATTGAAGTGGAGTACCTTTTGCATGACGGCAAGCCGGAAAAGGTCATCGTGGAGGTTGCCGTGCAACTTGGAATAGATCTGATCGTTATGTGTACTGACGGTAGGGATGGCCTCATGGATTTCGTTACCGGCACCATTACCGAGCATGTTATCAATGCATCCCCATGCCCTGTACTAGTCATCCCCAACAGGGGGTGAGCCCCGAGCGACCGATATCGAGCGCCGAACCGGTATGTGGGCGGTTTCGGAAAAAGAAAAGTAAGCTCAGAGAAGACGCGTCCCGTATGGGGAACATTGTATGCACGAAAAGGTGAAATGATGCGTATCGGCATAGCTGCAGACCACGGTGGGTTTGATTTGAAGGCGCAACTCACGGTAACCCTCAACGCCGCCGGTCATGAAGTGACGGACTTCGTCGTCCATCATTAATCAGGCCATCGCTGTGGTCTTTTAGTGGCCGGTACCGACAAAGCCGAAGTCTTGCAGGCGGTCCTGGCTGGCCCCCAAGACCCCCCTGCGGTTTCCCTCCCAGCTTATTCATCCTGACGCGGGCTGAACGGGTTCGTCGATCAGGCGGTAGATGCCTGGGGCAAGGGCATTGGGTCGAACCTGCTTAAAAAATGCCTTACCATTGCCGAAAAGATAGACTTTAAAACAGTACACGGCATTGTGCTGCACGAGAACGAGAACATGCTTGCCTTGGGGAAAAAAATGGGGTTTGCCAGCAAAAGAGAGCCCGATGCCGGAGACAAGGAGCTGGTGATCCATTTCGGAGAGAGCAGGCCATGAAGTCCACTCCGACTCGCTTTATTCGTGTTTTCCGATAGAGACCGTTTTGAACGCGAATTGCTGTCGATACCTTTCACCAGCGGCGCCGAAGGGCCCGGAAATGGTCATATTTGATCACTGGTTGGATTTGACCCTTTTTTAGGTGCCGGTTCACGGCGACCCTGGCAATGCCTTCCATGCCAATTAAGATTAAATATCAGCATGATGAAAGCGCTACCGCGGACGTTTAACACTTGGCACAATGCTTGAATTCATATGTGTCTTATGGATTGCCACAACGATTTCCGTTCGCGTTGATCTTCATCTTCGAATCCTTTCTCTTTCTGCGATCGGTTGCCTCCCGCAGAAACGCAGCAGCTGCAGAACCGGCAATGTACAAATACGATCGACGAGATCAAAAAAGCCATCAGGAAGTAACTCTATATATCTGTAGAAACTGATGGCCATAGAAAGGAGTTCGATATGCTTTGGACCATATTTATTATTCTACTGGTTTTATGGGCGCTGGGATTGATATCCGGCTACACGCTGGGCGGTGCCATTCATGCGTTGCTGATCATCGCCATCGTTGTGGTGCTGATCCAAGTTTTTCAAGGCCGAAGACGAGTGTAACCCTCTAAACCATCGCCAGACAAGGCGAGGTGTTTACCAAAAAGGAGAAAAACGATGAAAAAGAGAAGTGGGCTTATCGGCTATTTGGTTTTATTTATGTTTATCGCCGCGTTTGTTGCCTGCGCATCGACAGCCACACAGGAAGGCACCGGAGAATACGTGGACGATTCGGTCATCACGACCAAAGTAAAATCCTATCTGGCCGCTGATGATTTTCTCAAATCCTTCCAAATCAATGTCGAGACCTTCAAGGGCACTGTGCAACTGAGCGGTTTTGTGAATACTCAAAAGGCTGTCGATAAAGCAGTCGAAATCGCACGCAGCGTGCAAGGGGTCAAATCCGTAAAGAATGATTTGATCGTGAAATAAGACGAGGCAGGCCTGGGGACCTGCGTCCGAATTTTCCACCGCCGGTTAAGACCTGTTGCTTTATCGGGTTGACGGCATCGCTGCACGCTACAGACTCAAGATGCAGCGCAACAGTGCGGATATGAAAGGAGAAATACGATGCCGTTGATTCAATTGGTCATCGTTTTGGTTGTCGTGGGGGTGGTGCTATGGCTGATCAACAGCTACATACCGATGCAAGCCACCGTAAAGAAAATCCTCAATGCCGTCGTGATTATTGCATTGATCCTCTGGCTGTTGAGTGTCTTCGGGCTCATAGGCTCCCTCCAAGGGATTCGGATTGGGAGATGAAAACCAACACATGGACAGGCATCATCCTGATCGTAATCGGAATAGTTGCTTTTACGTATCAGGGCATTGCCTGCACCACCAGGGAGAAAATCGTCGATCCGTGTGCATCCGTATGACGGCCAAGAAAAGAAGAAGGGCTGATGGGGTGGTTAGGTATCGACTTTAAGGAGGCTGCTATGAAGGACAACCAAATAACAAACGAGGGAAAACAAGAGACGCAACTGAGAGCCCCGAGCCCAACAAGCGCTCAAATTAAAGGCGCGACGGACAAAACTGCGGCCGACGCGAAGATGGCGTTTTACAAAAGCGTTCAGGAGCTTCGCCGTGAAATCAGAATGCGTCAAACCGGATGGTAGAAAATGGCATTGCGGAAGCGCTTGATGTCACCCTTTCCCTTTCTTCAAAAAAGCAGAGGATTGCCATACAAGGGCCCTTCAATGAACTTCGGATCGAAAAGGAAAACATCTTCAAGTCCATTGCCGGTCCCGTATTGAATCCGATGCAAGATGCGTGGCAATCCATTCAGGGTCAAGAATGCACGGTATTTTGCTCTGGTTCCGCAGCCCATCCGCAGGGGTAGCCACGATGGCGATGATTACTGCTGGAAGTGAAAAAGCGATCCCTGATACACCGAAAAGTGAAGGTGCTCAACCCGAGAAGAAAAGTCGCCTGGTGCAGCTTTCGCTGGCTGCGCTGGGGGTGGTTTTCGGGGATATCAGCACCAGCCCGATATATGCCATTAGGGAGTGTTTCCACGGTGAATACGGTATCGATGTGAGTCATGCCAACATCTTGGGAATCCTTTCCCTGATGTTTTGGGCGCTGGTCATGATCGTGGGCTTCAAATACCTGGCATTCGTTTTTCGCGCCAACAACCATGGGGAAGGCGGTGAAATTGCTCTCATCGCCTTGATTCACGGTAAAAATGGGGATTCCGAAAACCAGCGAAGGTTAGGCGTCATCGCCCTGGGCCTTTTTGCGGCGTGCCTGCTGTATGGGGACGGCATGATCACCCCGGCGATTTCCGTTTTGAGCGCCGTGGAAGGGATTGGTATCGTCACCCCCGTTTTCGGGCGCTATGTGATCCCCATCACCATTGCCATTCTGATAGGCCTTTTTCTGATCCAGCGCCACGGTACAGCCCGGTTGGGCGGCCTCTTTGGGCCGGTGATTCTGATTTGGCTCACTTTTTTGGCCGTGACCGGAGCCGCCCAAGTGGCCCATACGCCGCAAGTGCTCGCGGCGGTATTCCCGTGGTATGCAATCCACTTTCTGATTTTAAACAAACTGCAAGGGTTTATTGTGTTGGGCGCTGTTTTCCTGGTGGTCACCGGCACCGAGGCGTTATACGCCGATATGGGGCATTTCGGCACCCGGCCCATTCGTCTGACCTGGTTTGCCATTGCTTTTCCCGCCCTGGTGTTGAACTATTTCGGCCAGGGGGCCCTTCTCCTGGTCAACCCGGAAGCGGCGGGCCATCCTTTTTACGCGATGGTGCCCGCTTGGGCGATGGTTCCGACGGTATTGTTGGCCACCCTGGCCACCATCATCGCCTCCCAGGCGGTCATCAGCGGCGCTTTTTCCATGACCCGACAAGCGATCCAACTGGGATACCTCCCGCGTTTGAACATTCGGCATACCGCCGCAACGCAAATTGGCCAGATCTATGTGGCCCCGGTCAATTGGATGCTCATGGTCTGCACAATCTCCCTTGTGGCCGGCTTTCAATCTTCCAGCAAACTTGCGGCTGCATACGGGCTAGCCGTAACCTCAACGATGATCATTAACACAGTGCTGTTTTTTGTTGTGATCCGCAGAAAGTGGCATTGGCCTTTGATCTGGGCCGCACCGCTGGCAGCCCTCTTTTTACTGGTGGACGTGCCTTTTTTTGCGGCCAACATCAGCAAAATCTTTCATGGTGCCTGGTTTCCGCTGGTTATCGGAGCTGCATTCTTTACACTGATGCTCACCTGGGCCAAGGGACGCCGGATACTGACAGGCAAACTGCGTGAAAATATGCCACCCTTGCATCAATTTATCGTCGATCTGGGCAGCCGACCGCCATGTAAAATCGAAGGGGACGCTGTTTATTTAACGGGAAATCAAAATGTCGTACCCGTGGCCCTGGCAAAGAACGTCAAGCACAACAACGTTATTCACAGTCGGACAATATTGCTGCAGTTTCAGGTGGAAGATGTTCCGCGGGTTCCTAATCTCGAAAAGATTAAAACCGAAAAATTGGGCAGCGGGTTTCATCGCATCATGGCCCGCTATGGCTTCATGGAAGATCCCACGTTGGACAGTGTTCTGGCACTGGCGCGGGGGCAGGGTTTGGATCTCAATCCGGAAGCAACGAGTTTTTACATCGGCCGTGAAAACCTGGTTGTCGCGGAAACATCCGCCATGGCGCGCTGGCGTGCGAGCCTTTTCATTTTCATGTCCCGCAACGCGGCCGATGCCACCTCGTTTTTTAATCTTCCAGAGGATCGAGTGGTTGAGGTCGGCGTTCGGCTGTCAATCTGACCTGTCTGCCGATGGTCGGGATAATAAATTCAGGAATGCGTTGCAAGGGCTTCTTCCACTTGCATCAAATTCCTTATCGCTACTCTATTCCTTACCAGTTGTAGCGTACAGTAATTTTTCAATGATTGCTTGAAGTTGGATCATCCCTGATGCTATGATTAAAATCAGTATGTTATACGCCATCCATGAGGAAGCGGTATGCCAACGAAAAAAAAGAGTACCGACGCCAAAGGGGTCAAAGCCAAATCAAATACCAAGACCGGCCGGGTTAAGCGATCACAGTCAAGTATGAGCTTAAACAAAACGTTTCCGGTGGTCGGCTTGGGCGCATCCGCAGGCGGGCTGGAAGCGCTGAGATCCTTTTTTAACGAGGTGACGGTAAACAGCGGCATGGCCTTTATCGTGGTTGTCCATATGGCCCCCAAACAGCCGAGCCTGATGCCCGAACTCTTACAAAAAGTAACCCCGGTACCGGTTTCAACCGCCAAAGATGGGCAGACCATCGCACCCGATCATATCTACGTCATTCCGCCGGACAAGGAGATAAGTGTATTCAAAGGCAAAATTCAGCTATTGGATATCATCGATAAACGCCCGATGCTGCCCATCGATTCGTTTCTAAAATCACTTGCCCGTGACCAAGGGGACAATGCTGCGGCGGTTATATTATCGGGTACCGGTACGGATGGCACCCTCGGTGCGAAAGAGATTAAAGCCAACGACGGGCTGGTCCTGGCTCAATCGGAAGAATCGGCCGGCTATGACGGAATGCCCCGCAGTGTCATCAGCAGTGGTGTAGTGGATTTTATCATGGCACCGGATGAGATGCCTCAAAAGCTCACCCGCTATTTTATGCACCATGATATTGCCCTCAAAAAAAAGCCTGCTGCTGACAGTAATCAACGGGCGTGGCTGAACAAGATCTTTGCTATTTTACGAACCCAGATCGGACATGATTTTTCCCAATACAAGGTCAATACGCTGCTGCGCCGCATCAATCGCCGCATGGGAATGAACCAGATCGAAAACCATGGACAGTATGTGCGCTATCTGCGCGAAAATCCTGCCGAAGTACAAGCGTTGTTCAGCGAGCTGTTGATCGGGGTGACCCATTTTTTCCGCGACGCCGAGTCCTTCAATGCCCTTAAAACCAACATTCTTCCGGAGCTGCTTGGCCAATTGAAAGAAGACGACACCTTCCGGGCTTGGATTGCAGGATGCTCCACGGGCGAAGAGGTCTATTCACTGGCGATGGTGATCCGCGAGCTGCTGGACACAAACCTCAAACATATCAACCTGCAATTGTTCGGCACGGACATTGATCATCATGCCATCGATAAAGCCAGGCAAGGGATTTTTCCGGCCGGCATCGCAGCCGATGTCAGTGACGAGCGGCTGAAGCGGTTTTTCATCAAAGAGGGCGAGTCGTTTCGCATCCGCAAAGAGATCAGAGACTGTGCCGTCTTCTCTGCTCAGGATCTGATCAAAGATCCGCCTTTTTCGCGACTGCATCTGCTGTGCTGCCGTAACCTGTTGATCTACCTGAACAGCGAAGCCCAAAAAAAGCTTTTGCCTTTGTTCCATTACACCCTGCTGCCCGAAGGCGTCCTTATGTTGGGATCCTCGGAAACCATCGGCGGGTTTTCCAACCTGTTCAACACCCTGGATAAAAAATGGAAAATATTTAAACGGCGCGAGGTGCCGCATGCCCTGCGTCAGCAGGTCGACTTTCCCAGCGGACCACCCACGCCGGACAGAGGCGCCGGGGTCGCTGAGGGGGCCGCAACAGCAGAAGAGAAAGTCAATATCGCCCAGATCACGCAACGGGCCATCCTTGAACAGTTTGCCCCCACAGCCCTTCTCATCAATGCCGAAGGTAATATTTTGCATGTCCAGGGCCGCACCGGAAAATACCTGGAAACCCCCAGCGGCCCCCCCACGCGCAACATCATCGACATGACCCGGGAGGGGCTGCGCATCGAACTCTCCTCGGCCATCCGGGCGGCCAAATCTTCCAACCAACGGGTAACGCGCAGGAACATGGCCGTTAAAGTAAACGGCGACATCCGGCTGGTCGACCTGCATGTTTGTCCCCAGAATACACCCAAGGCGCTTTCCAGGTCCTTGCTGGTGGTTTTCGAAGATGTCGAAGCTGCAATGCCATCAGGTTCTCAGCAGGGTGATGAAGGACACTTGCACCAAGAGGCCAGTCGCATTGAAGCGCTGGAAAGAGAACTGCTGAGCACCCGCGAAAGCCATCAGACCGCCGTCGAAGAAATGGAGTCTTCCAACGAGGAGCTCAAATCCATTAACGAAGAGATGCAGTCTTCCAATGAAGAGCTCCAGTCGAGCAACGAGGAGTTGGAATCTTCCAGGGAAGAGCTTCAATCTTTGAACGAAGAGCTGCATACGGTCAATGCCGAGCTGCAAAGCAAGGTGGAAGAGCTGTCGGCAGTCCACGACGATATGCGCAATCTGCTCAACAGCACGGAGATCGGCACCATTTTCGTGGACAAAAACATGCGGGTCAGGCGCTTTACCTTGCAAGCCACCACCATCATCAATCTGATTCAATCCGACATCGGGCGCCCGTTGCAGCACCTGGTCACCAACCTCTCCTATGAGGGAATGATCAGCGACCTGAGCGATGTGCTGAAAAAGCTCACCCCCAAGGAGGTCGAGGTGCAGACCACGGAAGGTGCATGGTATAAGATGCGCATTATCCCCTATCGCACCACGGATAACCGGATCGACGGTGCAGTGCTCACCTTTGCCTCCATTACTGAACAGAAACAGGCCCAACTCGTGCTGAGCGCCGCCAAACTGGAAATGGAGCAGGCCTGGCTGTTGATACGCAATATTTTCGACATGAATTCCGATCCGCTGGTCGTGCTTGACCAGGAGGGCAAGATGGTCACGGCCAATTCGGCTTTTGCGGATATAACGAACCTGCGCCCTGAAAAAATTAAGGACATGGATATCTTCAACATCAACAGCCGTCTGCCGGGGGGGGGCGACCTGATGGCCGATTTAAAAACGGCTTTGGCAAAAGGGGAGAATTTCCAGATCAGTCCAGGAAAGATGTCCCCATCAGAAAAGACAGGCGCCTACCTGATGATGGGTCAGATCATTCGTACAGACGACGCATTGCCCTATCGTATTCTTCTGCGGTTTGTAAAGGAGCGCTGAAAGGAAGTAGAAAATGAGGCCCCCTCAACATCAATCAGATCAATCAAACAAATTCGATCGGCTTCGCCGGCAAGCCGAAAAATTGATCAAAGAACGATCCGAACTTGACTTTCAAGCACCCGCCGATTTGCTCGAATTGATCCACGAACTCAAAATCCACCAGGCGGAACTGGAGATCCAGAACGAAGAGCTCAAACGGGCGCAACTGGAACTGACCGACCTGTATCGTCAATTTGAGGATCTCTATGAATTTGCGCCATGCGGCTATCTGAGCCTCAATCCAAAGGGATTGATTGCCCGCATTAATCTGGCCGGGGCGATGCTTTTAAATGGGTTGCGCAAAAACATCCTGCACAGCGGTTTCAGCCAGTTCATTGTCCCGGACTGGCAAGATGCCTACCTTGACGCCCTTAATAAAGCCGGTCGGACCGGCGAAAAACAAAGTTTGGAATTGCAGCTCAATAGTGCCAAAGGATCAGACACCTGGGTCTGGGCGCAGATCCAGGCGAATCGGGCTGAAAACGGGGCGGTAATTCAGTGGCGGATGACACTGGTGGATATCTCTGCAAAAAAGGAAATTGATATCGCCTTGCACAGCAGTGAGAAGAAGTTTCGGCAGTTGTTCCATGAAATGGTCGGCGGGGCCGTTTTACTGGAGATCACGAACCGGGATAAGCGGGGTCGACCCACCGTTGCCCGCATTGTGGAGGCAAACGCGGCTTTCGAGCGCCTGACCGACATCCCGCGCGACCAGGCGGTGGGCAGAACCATGCGCGAGATCTGGCCGCAGAAGGGATCCTATTGGTTCAAACTATTCAGCCGGGCCATGCGCAGCGGCAAACCCTTTCAGGTGGAGCAAAAACATCAGCAATTGGGCCGGCATTTCCTGGTATCGGCTTTTGTGTTGGAAGATCAACGCATCGGCGCCACATTTATTGATATCAGCGCCCAAAAAAAAATCGAAGAGACACTC
Organism: uncultured Desulfatitalea sp.; assembly: GCA_963668675.2. Classification (GTDB taxonomy): domain Bacteria; phylum Desulfobacterota; class Desulfobacteria; order Desulfobacterales; family Desulfosarcinaceae; genus Desulfatitalea. The sequence goes on from CAXXMB010000002.1 coordinate 1,800,616, forward strand.
GACAAGGCCAAGCGTAATCTGGGAATCCAAGTCAAAAACCGCACAGCGGAATTGTTGCTGGCCAATCAGAAGCTTCAAGATGAGGTTGAATCCCGAAAGCTTGCCCAAGGTGCGTTGCTGCAAAAATCTAAAGAGCTGGAGGTTTATGCAGTTGGATTGGAAGAGGCCAACATCGCCTTAAAGGTGCTGCTCAAAGAGCGTGAAAATGAGCGTCACGCACTTGAAGAAAAGGTGGTTTGCAACATTAATGAGCTGACCCAGCCGCACCTTGAAAAACTGGCAGCCGGGAACCTGAATCAACGGCAACGGGCCATAGTCGATTCCATAAAAAGCAGCCTGGACGACATTACCTCACCGCTTAGCCGGCGGTTCATCATCGAGAGCAGTCATCTAACGCCTGTGGAGTCCCAGGTGGCCACTTTTATCCGCAAAGGTAAAACCACCAAGGAGATTGCCGGCTTTATGGGCGTGGAAACCAGCACCATCGATTTTCACCGACTCAATATTCGCCGCAAGCTCGGACTGACCGGTAAAAAGATAAATTTAGAATCTCATCTCAAATCTCTACTGTGATATGTGGATTTGCCCCGCATTGCCCTCCTGTTTGTCCCGTCTTGCCGTATTGCAGCTGTTTGATTATTGTTAACACTGAAGAAAAGAGACCCAACAGTAGTTGTTAAAGCGGCAATTAAATAGACCAACCTTTGTCATCCCGGACTTGATCCGGGATCCAGCAGCCGTCTGGGTTCCGTCTTTCGCGGGAATGGCGGTTGTTGCGGTATTTAGTTGCCGAGTTAATAACATCGCCTGCAGGCATGCAATGGAGAGATGCAAACACTCGGCGCTGAAGGCTGGCCCGTCTCAAGGCGGAAGTAGTAAGTCCCCTAAGATTGCTTTTCGATATCCATGGGATCAAAACCCTTTTTTCCAACTGCTGTAGTCCGGCGCAATAGCACGTCAAATCATATAGACGGGGTGACATATGGCATTCGTTTCAGAAGTAAAAACAGTCTACCAGACGCATGACGCAACATCATACAGGCCCGAACCCCTGCGCGCCCTGGTCGTGGATGATGATCATTGCTTGGTGCAAGTCGTGCAGCAAATGATGGAAGTTCTCGGATTCAGGGCCGACTCTGCCAACGGGGGCCATGCAGCCATAAGATATCTATCCCAATCCAGGTATGATTTAATGGTAACCGACCTGCAAATGCCGGACATGGACGGTTATGAGCTATCCGGCTGGCTCAAAAATAAATCCAAGGATACAAGAGTGATCGTCATGACGGGGTGCTGCCACGCCGATGTGGTTAATTATATGAACACCGGCATAGTAGATCGCTGGATGTTCAAGCCGTTTAGCTTGACCAAGCTGGCTGGGATCGTGGGTGAGTTGGTCCCCGCCGATTACCTAAGTCCCTTTGCCAAAACCAAGATCACTGTCTGCCATCCTGGATCAGCGCCTGACGACGGTCAGCGTAAAGCCATAGTACGGGGTTTCCCCCCCTATTAAGCTCGCTGGCAACCCATATTGAGTTTCCGGCCCCGCCATTCATATAATAGAACTTCGTCGTTTAATTAGGTCTAAACCAAAACAGTGTTCTCGAGAACGCGGCAAGCCTGATTTATGCTTGTTGATAAATGACCCGAACCAGGTATCTACCTCTCTTCTCGTGTAATTGCCCGAAGCACTGATACAGGTGCTGTCCCATTTCGCCTGATGATATAACCGTACCGCCTCAATGGCTCGACACCGATTGTTTTTCGACCGCTGTCAAAAGAGCCACCTTCAAGATAGGAAAAATATAATGACATCCGGCATCGATACTGTTGAAAACAAAGCATCATCCTTGGCTTCACGTTGTTTTGAGACGCCTTATCCGAAGCAAAAGAGAAAAGGCGCCCATCCTATCCGCAGCCTGGTGGTCGATGATGACAACACGATTCTCAATTACGTGGCCCAAATGCTCACCAACATAGGACTCCAAACGGTTAAAACCGCTCAAAAAATACCTGAGGTGATGAACGAACTGGCCACCGGTTCTTACGATCTATTGGTCACGGATCTAGAGATGCCTGATATCAATGGTTACCAATTAGCCCATGAGATCAAAAAGGAGGCACATGACATCAAGGTAATCATCATGACGGGTCGTCCTGAGGAGGCTTGTCTTGATATGATGGCCACGCAACGTGCGGACGGGTGGCTTTTCAAGCCTTTTGGATTGAACGAGCTTCGTTCAAAGCTGAAAGGATTAGGGTTGGTTTGATCATCGACAGCAAGAATAACTGCGCACATCAAGCACCTGGAATTGATTGTTCGTAAACAACAGAAAAAGGAGAATTGAAAATGAATAGAATTGAGACGCCAATGGATCAACTGGTCACCCTGATCGCACAGTCGCTCGTGGACCGCCCCGAGGCTGTTCTAGTCAACGCTATTGAAGGCAACCACACCATGGTACTGGAACTTCGTGTTGCCAGGGAGGATATCGGCAAGGTTATCGGCAAACAGGGTCGCACAGCCCAGGCCATGCGGACACTTATCTCAGCAGTCTCATCAAAAATCAGAAAACGTGCGGTCCTTGAAATCGTTGAATGAAGAACAATCAAACAGACATCACCAATTCTGAAAAACATGGAGGATCGATCACACATGCGGGGAGAGATATTTCAAGAGGGACCTGCGCCAGGCGCATATTTACCGCCGGGCGCATCAAACAACAACGTAACTAGAGGGGAAGGAAAAGACCATGAAAAGAAAAGAGATGATATGGAAACTATTGGCCGTGGTGGCCATCATCGGGCTGCTGTCCACAGGTAACGTCCTGGCGGGCGAGCAGAGCATTTCAGGCACCGTTGAAAAAGGCGCTCAGGGCATCATGATTTCAACCGATGACGGCCAGAGTTATGCGGTCCAGGGCAAGGATCTGTCCGACATGGTGGGCAAAACCGTCAAAGCCACCGGGACATTAGAGGAAGGCAAGTCCGGCAACACCATTAATGTGACAATGGTGGAAGAAGTTAAAGAGATGAAGGAGTAAGAACCGTCGCGCCATGCTGGTCGGCAACGAATTCCGATGCTTACTACGGAATTCGATCCGGTCCGGATGTAGCATACCCCGCCCGGGAACGGATAGTTGACTGACCCGGGTCAAGCTTCCGTTCCCAAAATGAATTCTTCCTTTATTGCTGCCGGTGCCGTCCACTCCCTGCTGGGTGGCACCGGCTTTTCTGCATCAACGATATTAACGCGGACCTCCCCAAAAAGGGTCATATATGAACATCGGCGACATACGACCATGGGGAGACACCTGTTTTCAATCCCACTGACAGCATTGTTTCCAAATAATTCATATAAATCTAACTGATGTGTAACATGGCGTATGGCCTGCCGAATCAGGCATGATATGTGACTATATAAAACCTGTGAATGCTTCTGGAATACTTGTCATCGCTCGCGCACACCTCCGCTATTTTGGCGACCTTCAAGCCAATCGCCATTGAGAGAAGGCGGCTTATTAAATTTATGCCTTTCGAAACGCAAAGAAAATGTGCCGGCCCTTTAGTATCGATTCCGGATGATAGGTTGGGTTTTTCTCTTTTTTACCGTGTTGTCATTCTATATTCCCTCGCCCCCGAAAGGGTCATATATGACCATTGGTTGAATGTGACCCCGTTTCCGCGAATAATTATGATCGTCAGTTAGCATTCTCTATACTTTTTTCCCTTATAAATCAGAATTATACGGTATAAAAGACCAATATTTGAGATTTGGCATGAAGTTTGATCTTAACAATAACATACAAAAACCCAAATTACTGTCTGGAGGGAGTGTTTTCACCCAAGCGATGAAACCGCTCGTTCGCGATAAAAAAGGATGCGTCTTTTTTACCGAAAAATTGATCAAGATGGCCGACGCATCCATCAGGAGGTAAGTTATGGTTGAATGGAATCAATCCCCAGGGGGATCCACGCCGACGTTGGATGACGTGCTGGAGAATATCCGCCGGCAGTTTAAACGCGTCAAGGGTGGCCCGATCCTGATTGTCGCCGCCGTTGTGGTCGTGATTGTCGGATGGACCACATGGTTCACCGTCCAACCCGAGGAGACGGGAATCGTACAGCGCTTCGGCCGCGTCATGCGCACGGCCGGTCCGGGACTGCACTTCAAGCTGCCTTTCGGTTTCGAAAAAGTCCGTGTGCTGCCCACGGCTCGCGTGCTCAAAGAGGAGTTCGGGTTTCGGACGATCTCGGTTTCCGCAGTTCCCGGTGAAAAGACCCGATATGATACACGCGGCGCTTATAAGGACGAGTCGCTGATGCTCACCGGGGATCTGAACGTCATCGATGTTCAGTGGATCGTCCAGTACCGCATCGAAGACCCGATCCGCTACCTGTTTCAGGTCCGCGACACATCGAAAACAATCCGCGACACCACCGAGGCGGTCATGCGCCGCGCGGTCGGCAACCGTCTGGGCAGCGATGTACTGACCACCGGACGGGTGGCGGTGGCCAGTGAAGCCAAAGTCGAAATCCAGAAAATCCTGACAACCTATGAGTCCGGAGTGCGTCTGGTTACCGTGGAACTTCAGGATGTGACCCCACCGGATACCGTAAAACCAGCCTTTAATGAAGTCAACGAGTCGCGCCAGGACAAAGAGCGAACGATCAATAAGGCCCAGGAACAGGCCAACCGGGAAATCCCCAAAGCCCGAGGGGTGGCTACACAAAGCATCAGCGAGGCCGAAGGTTACGCATTGGAACGCGTAAACCGGGCCAAAGGAGAGGCCACCCGTTTTGAGGCCATTTTAGGACAATATGAACAGGCGCCGCAGGTTACGCGCCGGCGACTGTATCTGGAGGCCATGACCGGTTTCCTGTCAGACATGAAAGGGCTCTATATCGTGGATAAGGACCAGAAGGCAATGGTGCCTTGGCTCCCATTGGAATCCAGTGGGCAACCATCTGCACAAGGGAGGCAGCCATGAATTTTACCTTAAAAGCAGTACTCATTACGATAGCGGTGGTAATCGCTATCGTGCTCTATAGCAGTCTATATACGTTGGAAGAGGGTCTGCAGGCCATTGTCGTGCAGTTTGGCCGTCCTGTAGGGGAACCGGTAACCGAGGCGGGGCTGCACATGAAACTGCCCTTTGTGCAGGAAGTTCGGCGATTCGAAAAGCGTCTGCTGGTCTGGGACGGTGATCCGAACCAGGTTCCCACCAAGGGGCGCGAGTTCATCTGGGTGGATACCACCGCCCGATGGCGGATTGCCGATGCGAAAAAATTTCTGGAGAATGTGGCCAGCGAAGAAGGGGCCCAGTCGCGCTTGAACGATATCCTCGATTCGGTGGTGCGCGACCAGGTGTCTAGCAGTGAACTTGTTGAACTCGTGCGCAGTGCATCGTGGGAAGTACCTGAGGCCGAGGCCCTGAAGGAGATCCCAAAGGAACGCGAAGAGGAGCTTAAAAGGGAGATTGCCCGCGGCAGGGAGGAGATCACCCGAACGATACTGACTGAAGCACGAAAGATCATCCCGCAATACGGCATCGAACTGGTGGATGTGCGCATCAAACGCCTGGATTACGTGGAAAGTGTCCGCGAAAAGGTCTATGAACGCATGATCTCCGAGCGCAAACGCATTGCCGCGCAGTTTCGCTCCGAAGGCGAGGGACGCAGCGCCGAGATCCTCGGAACAATGGAAAAAGAGCTGCGCCAGATCCGCTCCACCGCTTACCGCCGGGTGCAGGAGGTCCAAGGCAAAGCCGACGCCGAGGCCACGCGAATCTACGGCCAAGCTTACAATAAAAATCCGGAATTCTATGCTTTTTTACGCACCCTTGAAAGCTACAAGGAGAAGACCAATCCGAACTCAGTGTTGATTCTCACCACGGACAGCGACTTCTATCAATACATCAAGAATGCGAAACCAAGCCAAGTGCAGGTTCCATCGACTCCGTAGTCACGAAAAGACTCGGCAGCGGGAAACATCCAGAAGCAAATAGGTTTTTGGATGACAATGCCGGCAGTTATGGCGAGGGTTTTCCGTCGGCCGGCTTGCCGGTTTTTCATGCCGAAACGGGCCGAAAACCGTTGAACGGACAATATGACAACGAATCAATCCCCAGATTCACGAGGCGTTCCAGGAGATTGCCAAGGCCATGGGGCCGTTGAAAAGGTATCTCGCCGGCGATCGCCCGGATAAGTTCGGATAAAAGACGGATTCTTGATTCATTCGGCGCATGGAGATCATTGTCCGACGCGAAGACAAACCGTAAGAAATACATAACAAAGACGGCCCCCAGGAATATCAACATAGCATCCAATGACAAAAAAGATCCGCTCATCAATTTGGTGGACAAGGTGCGTTCATTCCTCGGCTTACCTTGGCGGCTTGAATATAGATCAGGCCCCTTACGATCTGTTGAAGCCGGTGGTCGACGCCATCAGCGGGTTATCACTGGAACTCCCGACAGCCGGTGCACGATGCGCCAGCAACGATAGGAGGTGATAATGGATAATATCATTAAATATGATGTGCGAACTTATGTTCAAGAATTGATCAAAAAAGAATTTTCATCTCAAAACAACGAAGAAAAAGTTCTTACGGAGAACTGCAAGACAAATACAGGTGAACATCGTAAAGTGCAGCCACCCTCTATTGCAGTCATCAGTAATGGAAGAACCACCTCAGACTCAGGAGAATAAACATGAATGCTAAACTTATTACCAGTTTAATCCTGGCCGGATTGGCAGCTATATTTATCTTCCAGAATGAAGCGATGGTGGAGCTGAAATTTTTATACTGGACACTTCCAACGTCAATGACACTAACGATGTTCCTGATTCTTTCATCAGGAATAATAACAGGCTGGTTGCTGCGCGGAACTTTCCATAAAAGAAAAAGCCGCATCCACGACAAAAAGGGTGTTTTTTCCGCCCAGAGAATAAACTAATCACCGGTCCCTACGAATTATTGATCAGGGATTTGGAGATGCCGGATATGAATGGTTACCATCTGACCCAAACGATCAAAAAAAACGCGCATGAGACAAAAACGATCATCATGACAGGTCGTCACGAGAACGATTGCCTTAAAATGATGACCTCACAGCGGGTTGACGGGTGGCTTTTCAAGCCTTTTGGATTGAAGGACTGACTCCCTGGACACCCAGGCACATCATTCGCATGCGATTGTACGATCAATAACAGCCGGTTCACTTCATCCGGCATAGTGCCGACCGATGTTTGCCGTTTTCTACTGGTGAAGCCGCCCGCCTTCATCTCGTATATGAGGTCAATAACAAGACGCACCTGGAAGGGCCACTATAGCCCCCCTCGGCCTTCGTCATTTCGGAAGAGGAAATGTGTAAACGACTTTCACAAGTCACCACCCAAATATAGGAGATATATGATGAACCAAAAAGAAGATAGAGGCCGAGGTGGAACAGTTGCAGATTAAATTAGCCGAATTTTAGGCCAATGCGAGGAGTTCCGCAGCCGATGCCCGCATAAAATATTCTAAACAGCTCAAAGAGCTTGAGCAGATGCTCGATGCCACAAAGGCCAAGCTCAGAGAGCTTGGCGAGGCGGGCGAGGGCGCTTGGGAGCGTGTCAGGGACATTGTGGAGAATGCATGGGGTGCCCTAAGCACAGCCATTCGAGGTATGCGTCAGCCAACTGCTGATGAAAAAGCGGCTGATGAAGGTGAGCGGCACAGACCCTTCTTCGATATCACAAGCATCCGGGCCCCATGTTCTACCCCCTCTGCCCTATACCGAAAATGCATTGGCGCCGGTCATTAGCGCAAATACCATCGGCTTTCATTTTGGAAAGCATCACCAAGTCTATTTGGGTAACCTGAACAGGCTTATCGCAGGAATCGAATAAAGCGACTTGTCACTGGAAAAGATCATCAGCGTCACCACGGGACGGTCCGAAAAAGCTGCAATCTTCGACAACGCGGCCCAAATTCGGAACCACACGTTTTACTGGAATAGTATGCAAACCAATGGGTAGAGCCTCCCGTGGTATTAAAGCAGAAAATAGAAGCCTCTTTCAGCACGGTGGACGCCTGCAAGAAAGAAATGGCCGGCGCGGCTGTTTCCCAGTTCGGCAGCGGTTGGGCTTGGCTTGTGCGCGAAGGCGATACGCTTAAGGTAGTAAAAACTGCTAATGCCAATGTCCCATTGGCGACAGACCTGAAACCGCTTCTGGTGATTGACGTTTGGGAGCATGCCATTTACCTGGATTATCAAAATCGGCGGGCCGATTATGTCACCGCCGTGCTCGACAAGCTGATCAACTGGGAATTTGCCATACAGAACGCCGGATGAAAGTAGGAGTCCCAAGGTCGGCGTTTAAAGGAGACGAGCGATATGGCCAAACACGGTGAAGAGATGAACGAAGATACCCAAAAATTCTTTTCAATTCCGGTTAAAAGGCGCCGCGAAATGGAAAATCGAAAATCAGATGGACGCGATTCTATCTTCGTTTGAGCAATGACAAATCACGCATTTCCATAATATGCCCCTAACAACTCAGCGGCTTCGTTCGTTCCCTAAAGGCAGTTGATAAAGGGGACGACATTGCAAAAGCATCCAAGGGGTCAAATTGGTAAAGCATGACTTATGCTTGAAATAGAAGGCGTTATGCAACAGCGTATCAGCAGTATGGCCGGTTACGACATCAGAGCCACCGATCGAAACCTGCGAAAAGCGGTGGGACTGAATAATGCCCGTCCATAAATGACCAATTTGCCTTTTCTGGATGGACAATAGTTAGGGAATCGTCAAGCGGACGGAATTCTTTCCGCGCGCAGATCCGTTTTCGGTGTGAAATGTACCACCCGAAGGACACCGCCTGCGCAAAACATAACCGAACAGTAATGGAGAAAAAAACTTGTCGAAGTATTTTCATGGAAGGAATTAAAAATGATTTATACCGTAACCTTAAATCCCGCGCTGGACCGTTTCATTGTTGTTGAACAGTTGCTTGCGGAAGATACCACCCGCATAGTATCCGAAACGCCTTATGCTGCTGGCAAAGGCATTAATGTATCCAGGGTGATTCGGGAGTTGGAGGGGCATGGTGTTGCCCTTGGGCTTGTCGGCGGTTATGAAGGGTTACAGCTGGAAGGATTGCTTGTTAATGCGGGGGTCTTGGCGGATTTTACCAGGATTTCAGATGATACGCGGACCAATATTATTCTTCGCGAACAATCAAAAGACCGGCAGTATGCTATCAGTGCCAACGGGCCGGAAGTTCATGCGACAGAAATCGGCCTGTTTTATCAAAATGTGAACAAAATTCAGGATATGGATTACCTGATCCTGAGCGGGAGCCTTCCGCGCGGTGTTTCACCGAATCTATATGGTCAGCTGATCCTTTCCGGGAAGAAAAAAAGTGCTTTTACCGTTTTAGATACAGATGGCGAATCACTGCACGAATCCATAGAATATCAGCCGACATGCATAAAACCCAATATTTATGAGCTTTCCAGGCTGGCGGAACGGGAGCTTCACACCGAATCGGAAATATTTGGCTTTTGTGAGCACCTCCACAAGAAAGGAATTGAGTATGTCATTGTTTCAAGAGGAAAATTGGGACTGCTTCTATCCTCGGTCAAACAAAAACTAAAGGCCATTGCACCACCGGTTGAAGTAGAAAGCACCGTTGGCGCGGGTGATTCGGTGGTGGGAGGATTTGTACTTGCGCATTCCCAGGGCAAAGATCTTGCGGACTGCCTTCGACTCGCCTGCGCCGCTGGAACGGCCGCCGCCGGGACGCCCGGCACGGAGCTTTGTCATCGCGCAGATGTTGAAGACATTCTGCCTAAGGTTCAACTTTCAAATTTATAACCTAAATCTTGCATAAAAATTAAAAAAGAAGTTTGCAAAATCCAACTATAAAAAAAGAGATTGTTCAAATGAAAAAAGAAATCCTCGTAAAAGGTTTATTGACTATCATGGTGCTGGCCCTGATGGCGGTGCCGGGTTGCGGTAAAAAGGAAGAGTCCGGGAACAAGACCGCGGCCGTGTCCACACAAGATGTAAAAAAGGAAGCCAAGGAAGCTTACGATACCACCAAGGCCTATACCCAGGAGCAGATCCAAGCCTTTCAGCAAGAAACGGAAGACAAACTCGCCCAATACAAAAAGGACATCGATCAATTGCAGGCTAAGGCTGAAAGATTTGAAGGAGATGCGAAGGCGAAAGCCGAGCAAGAACTGACAATATTGCGTCAAAAGCGCGATGCGGTGTCTGAAAAGTTGAAGGATCTGAGTTCTTCCAGCGCAGATGCTTGGGGCCAAATAAAATTTGGTGTCGATGCAGCATTGGCGGATTTGGGTAGCGCCTATGAAAAGGCTGTGGCTGAGTTCGGCAAACCATAGTGGAGTCGTCGGGCGCGAATTTGAAGAGAACAACCTATAAAGCGAGGATACCCATGGGCCAACACAATCTGAACCGTATGTTTGCACCGCGCACGGTTGCCGTGGTGGGCGCCAGCGAAAAAGCAGGCACCATCGGAAACGCCTTGATGCGAAATCTTATGGATGGCGGGTTTCCGTTTCCCGGAATTGTGCTGCCGGTGAATCCGAAGTATGCCACCCTCCACGGGCGGGCGTGCTTCGAATCGGTGTCCGCCCTGGAGACGGGCGTGGACCTCGCCGTTATCGCCACGCCGATTCACAGTGTGGCCGATATCGTCAGCGAATGCGTCGAAAAAAAGATCGGCGGCGCCGTCATCATTTCGGCGGGAGGCAAGGAGATCGGCGAACCGGGGCAGGAGATAGAGGAAGAAATTCGGCGAATCGCCGCCGGCCGGTTGCGTATCGTGGGGCCGAACTGCATGGGCATTATTCGGCCCAAGGTAAATCTCAACGCCAGCTTTGCCGCGGAGATGCCCGTGGCCGGAAATCTGGCCTTTGTATCCCAGAGCGGTGCCATTTGTACGGCGATTCTCGATCTGGCGTTAAAGGAGCGCATCGGCTTCAGCCATTTTGTCAGCATCGGCTCCATGCTGGACGTCGATTTTGGAGACATCATCGATTATCTAGGAAATGACGCCTCGGCCAGAAGCATTCTATTGTACGTCGAAAGCCTCACGAATTTCCGCAAATTCATGAGTGCCGCGCGTTCCGTGTCCCGGATCAAACCCATCATCGTTCTCAAATCCGGTATCAGTGCCGCCGGCGCCAAAGCCGCTGCCTCTCACACGGGCGCCATGGCCGGAGAAGATGCGGTCTATGACGCTGCCTTCAAGCGCGCCGGCATCGTGCGGGTGGACACCATCGAAGAACTCTTCGACTGCGCAGAGCTGATGGCCAAGCAACCGCGCCCGCGCGGCGGCCGGCTGGCGATCCTCACCAATGGCGGCGGGCCGGGCGTGATGGCCACGGACACGCTGGCCCGGTATGGCCAGGTGCCCGCGCCCCTTGACGCTAAAACGCTGCAAGCCTTTGATGGGTTCCTGCCGGCCTTCTGGAGCCGGGGCAATCCCATCGATATTCTTGGAGATGCTTCCGCGGAGCGCTTCGGCCGTGCCATGGAGGTATGCTTCAACTCGCCAAACCTGGACGGTGTGCTGGTGATCCTTGCGCCCCAGGCCCTGACCGATCCGTTGGCCGTGGCCGATACGCTGGCGGCCGCTTTAAAGGTGCGCACCTATCCGATCTTTGCCTGCTGGATGGGCGGTAAGCGCATCGGCAAGGCCGTGGACGTTTTGAATGAAGCGGGAATCCCGACCTATGATACGCCCGAACGGGCGGTCCGGGCGTTTCTATATATGGTCGAATATGCCCGGAATCATGAAATGCTTTTGGAAATCCCGCCGAAGCTGCCCCGGCACATGGATTTCGATGAGGAAAAAGCTCACGCGCTGATCGCCGGGGCGCCGGCCCAGGGATTTTTGTCGGAAACGGACGCCAATGAGATTCTCGCGGCCTATGGCCTGCCCGTGGTCAAGCCCCGCATCGCCGAGACCGAGGAGCAAGCCTTGGATATCGGCCGGGAGATGGGATACCCGCTGGTCATGAAAGTGCACTGCGCACAGATCACCCACAAAACCGACGCCGGTGGTGTTCGTCTGGATTTGCGCAGCGATGCCGATGTCAGCCAGGCCTACGCCCAAATCGTATCCTCGGCCCACCAATTCAAACCCGATGCCCACATCGAGGGTGTAACAATGCAGCCCTATTTTTCAAAGCCGGATTATGAAATCCTGCTGGGTGCCAAGCGGGACCCCAATTTCGGTCCTGTGATTTTGTTCGGCATGGGCGGTATTTACACGGAAGTATTAAAAGACAGATCCCTGGGACTGCCCCCCATGAACCGATTGCTGGCCCGGCGACTGATGGAGGAAACCAAAGCCTACTCCTTGTTGAAAGGATACCGAAACCGTCCCGCCGCCGACATGGAGCGACTCGAAGAGATGATCATCCGGCTGTCGCAACTTCTGATCGATTTTCCCGAAATTGCCGAATTGGACATGAATCCAGTGCTCATTAAGGACGGCAATCCCGTGGTGGTCGATGCCAGGCTGCTCCTTTCACCGCCGCCGGCGCCTTCCTCACTGCATTTGGTGATCGGTCCGTATCCGGAGGAGGAAGAGTCCCATATGGTCGTCGCGGATGGGCACCCTGTTTTTATCCGGCCCGTCAAGCCTGAGGACGCCCCGCTTTTCACGGCGTTGTTCAAGACCCTGTCGCCCACGACGATTTACCAGCGTTTTTTCGGGGCGATAAAGGAACTGAATCCCGAAATGCTGGTCCGCTTCACCCAGATCGATTACGACCGCGAGATCGCGCTGGTGGCCATAGATGAAGATTCAGACACCGACTGCTTGTTGGGGGTGGCCAGAATCATCGGAGAGCCGGATGGAAAAACAGGAGAGTTTGCCGTAGTGGTGGGCGATGCCTGGCAAGGCCGGGGCATTGGGTCGAACCTGCTTGGAAAATGCCTGTCCATTGCCGAAAAGCAGGGCTTCACTACGGTTCATGGCGTCGTGTTAAAAGAGAACCAAAACATGCTCGCAATGGGAAAAAAGCTGGGGTTCGACATTAAAAGAGATGCCGACGGCGGAGACAATGAGCTGGTGATTCATTTTGGTTCGTAACCGTTAAGGACAAACTTATTAAGGAGAAATACATGAAAACAAACATGGGGTTGTGGATAGATCATCGCAAGGCGGTGATTGTGGCAGTTTCGGGCAAGGGGGAAGAAACAATCGTTATCGAATCAAAGGCAGAAAAACAGCCCGCACGGTTTGACGGGGTACGTTCGACGACCCCCTATGAATCTCAGAAGGTTCAAGCGGATGGTAGACAGGAGATAAAATTTACCGACAAACTCAACATTTACTACGATGAGGTCATTTCGGTTCTTCGTGACGCCGAGTCCATTTTGCTTTTTGGTCCTGGAGTGGCGAAGGGTGAACTGAAAACACGTTTAGAAGATGACCATCTCGCTCACCTCATACAAGCTGTGGAGACAGTTGATCAGATGACAGATCGCCAGATTGCAGCGAAAGTCCGGGAATACTTTAGCTAAAGCTCTCAAAGGAGAACACTCATGATCGATAAAGACCAACTTTGCCGTAAGATCAGAGATATTTATCCGGACATTGGAGAATGCGGCGTTGATATTAATGTTGCATTCGATGAGACCAACCAGCGGTGGGCGGTCGATTTGAAAAAGGGTTCCCGCCGAATGAAGACCTTTCTGGAAGAAGGAGGCGCGGAATTCTGCCTACAAGGTGGACAGTGTGTCAGCCTGGGCATTGATATCGGTCAATTGCACGACACTATCGCGCGCATGTAACGCAAGGTTCAGAGCCCCTGACGACCGGATGAACGTTGGCTGCACAAAGACTGCGGTCGCAATGAGGGTGCATGATGATAAGAATAAAGTTTTTTATAAAAATAGGAATCTGCAAGTCGACAACCCTGACAGTGCTTCTGATCTGTGCATTTATGGCTATGATGCCCGGCTGCCGGTCCGATTCGAAAACCGATGGGTCATCGGGGGTCGTTGTCGTCCCCCATGGGTACATGGCCCGCCTGGAGCAGGTGCATGACGGCCGGATGATCGGGTTCGGTCCCTTCGTGGGCTATTATTTCCGGCCGGAGGACCCTGGGGATCTGAGCCGGCTGCGATTCGTCTGCTTCAACGAAAACCGATTCTACAGTTCGGACATGCCCAACGGTGCCAAACTATACGAAGGGACGGCGGTGCGGACGACGCTGCCCCAGGCCGATGGGGTGATCCCGGCCCAGGACAGGATCAATCCGGTATTCTTTGGGGAAGCGCCCGAGGCCTGGCGCGAGACGCGGCCGGAGCCCCGGGATGAATTCGTGCATTTTCACTCCGGCTACGACGCTACGGGACCGGTGCATACCGGATACTGGATTCGCCATGTGGCCGTCTCCGACTTCACCTATGACATGGGGGGGCGGGTCGGGCAAGAGAGCCCCCTGTATCACCGGGTCAATAAAGGGCCTGACCGGGACTTTGCCAGGATCATCGAATTCGACAGGGGGCCAAAAAAAGACGATTGAACGGTATCTTTCCAGACTGACTCGAAACCATTGAAGACGATAAATTAGATGGGAAGGAGACAAATTACATGAAAAACGGCAAACGCATTCGTTATGCGGCAATCGCCGCGGTTTTGCTGCTCGGCGTCTACTGGTCGGCGGCTTCGGCGATCGGCGGCGCAGCCGGCAAAAATTATCCCAACGCCCGTTTCCTGGCCACCGCCCAGTGGCTGAAATCACACCAGGCGAACGCCTCCCTGGTGATCGTGGACGTCCGAATGGACAAATACGTTGAGGGGAAACTGATCCCCGGCGCCATCCGCATGCCCTGGCGGCAGTTCCAGTACGACGATATCGCCGGCAACATGGGCGGGCTGTTCGTAGGGATCGTGCGTGCCCAGCAGCTGCTTGGCGAACACGGCATCGCCCGGAACGACACCGTGGTGCTTTACGATTCGGTGCAACGGGACGGCGGCGCCACCAGTTCCTACATTTTCTGGGTTCTCGACCTGCTGGGTCACAAAAACATGAAAGTGCTGGAGCGGGGCATCGACGGGTGGATCGATGCGGGCGGAGAAACGGTGCCCGAACCGCGCACGCCCGAGGCGGTCCTGTATCAAGCCCCGTCGGAAGAGATCAACCTGCGCAAATGGGTCAAGGCCGAGTACATGCTGCCACGGCTCGGTGATCCCTATTATCAGATCATAGATGTCCGGTCCCGGGAAGAATACCTGGGTGAAAAACCCGATAACGGCCTGGATGGCACGGCGCTCAAACTGGGGCATGTCCCGACGGCAACTAACAGCGACTACACCCTCAACTGGACCACCCCCGACATCAAGGCGCTTAAACCTTACGCGGTGTTGCAGGAACACTACCGAGGCCTCGACCCCGGCAAGGCCGTGATCCTTTATTGCCAT
The DNA here is from genome assembly GCA_963668675.2 of uncultured Desulfatitalea sp. GTDB lineage: Bacteria > Desulfobacterota > Desulfobacteria > Desulfobacterales > Desulfosarcinaceae > Desulfatitalea. Next base: position 1,816,075 of record CAXXMB010000002.1, read on the forward strand.
TCGGCCCGTCGGGGATCATTTGGCTATTTCGTCCTCAGGCTCATGGGCTTCGAAGACGTGATGCTTTATGAGGCCTCCTGGATGGAATGGGGCAATAAACGCTATTACTACCCGGTTGAAACCGCGGAAAACGTCCTCATCGGGGATCTCCTGCCGGGAACGTCGACAACACCCGCCACCCTCAACCGTCTGGGAAAGACAAACCGGAAAAGCGGCGCGGCCGCTGAACCCGGAGGCGACCGCGGCTCCAAAAGCGGGTACGTCTCCTGCGGAGGATAAGCCCATGGAACATACGAACAGAGAACCCATCCCTTATTGGCATTGGATCCCGGCCGCGTTTGCTCTGGCGGGCATCATCGTCTTTATTTTTGCCACCTTTGGGCCACCGGCCTCTTCCAGCGGATTCGTCAGCGCCCTCAAAGGCTTTTTCGAATGGGTGGCGCCGGGTTACGCGGCCTCCAAGGTCCACTACAAGGCCATTCCAGGACCCGGCTCGTGGCTTTTCGCCTTTGTATTGGGCATGGCCATCGGCGGCTTTATCGCCGGACGGACATCCAAAAAAATTCCGGTGCGCAATATGCCGCCCATCTGGAGGAAGCGCTTTGGCGACAGCCGGGCCAAACGATATGCGGCCACCTTTTTCGGCGGATTCCTGATCCTTTTCGGATCGCGGCTGGCCGGCGGCTGCACCCTGGGGCTTTTCATCTCCGGGTCGACGCAACTGGCCATCAGCGGCCTCTATTTCGGAGTCGTCATTTTTGCAGTGGCCATGCTCACCGCCCGGCTGATCTTCGGCAAAATAGCGCAAGAGGAGGATATCCAATGACACAAATTTGGCTGGGACTCTTTTCGGGCATCGCCTTCGGATTCGTCATCCAGCGCATCGGCGCCACCGACGCCCATCGGATGGCCCGGTCGCACCTGATGCTGGACGCGGCCATCCCCCGGTTCATGGTTCTGGCGGTGGCCTTGTCCGCCGTGGGACTCTTAGGGCTCCAGGCAGTTGGCGTGGGGCGTACCCTGCCCCTGCCCACCAGCATCGTGGCCACGGGGCTGGCCGCGGTAATCTTCGGCATCGGGTGGGGGCTGACCGGGTACTGCCCAGGCACAACCTGGGCGGCCGCCGGCGAGGGGCGCATGGATGCGGTCTTCGCTCTGCTAGGCGGGCTGGCTGGTACGGCCCTTTTCGCCCAGTTGCACGAGACGCTGATCCCCATTTTATACGACCCCACCAACATAGGTCAGATCACCCTGACGGATTTGTTGGGCAATCATGCCACAGCCGTCGCGGTTCTGGCTGCCGGTTTCGGCTTATGTGTCTGGGGCATCGGAAAACTGTGGGGATCGGACAAACGGGTCGTTGCCTTCGAAGTGGAACCCGATTCGGAAACATCACCGGGCAACACTGAAAAACGACTGCGTAAAGGAGGTATCATGCAAGCCCATTAGCCGGGATCACGAAGTGTTTATTTTAGACCACTTTGGACGGCGTATGCAGAAGAAGAATAATCATGAAGGGAAGAAAAACACATCAAAGGAAGCAGAAAAATGGCCAAAAAACTGGAAGTTTACAAGTGCAACGTTTGCGGAAATATAGTCGAAGTATTGCATGGCGGCGAAGGTGAACTGGTCTGTTGCGGCCTAGCCGATGAAAAATCAAACTGAAAATACAGTGGATGCCGCCAAGGAAAAACATGTGCCGATCATTGAGAAGATTTCCGGCGGGGTCAAGGTCAAGATTGGAAGTGTCGCGCATCCCATGGAAGAAAAACACGCTATTGAATGGATAGAGATTATTGCCGACGGCAAGGCATATCGGCAGTTTTTAAAGCCGGGGGGTAAACCGGAAGCGACCTTCCAGATTAAGGCTGAAAAGATTCGGGCAAGAGAGTACTGCAATCTTCATGGCCTTTGGAGTGGACAATAGATTCGTCGCAGGCAAGGTTATCGGCAAACAGCGTCGCACGGCCCAGGCCATGAGGACACTCATCGCAGCCGTCTCATCAAAAATCAGAAAACGTGCGGTCCTTGGAACCGCTGAGTGAAGAACAATCAAACAGACGTCGCCAACTCTGAAAACATGGGGTATCAATCACACATGCGGGGAGAAATATTTCAAGAGGCACCCGCGCCAGGCAGATATCTGCCGCCGGGAGCATCAAATAACAACATATTAAACCGGCAATTAAATACGCCAACCTTTGTCATCCCGGACTTGATCCGGGATCCAGAAACGGTCTGGATTCCGGTTTCCGCCGGAATGACGCTTGCTATGGTTATTAATTGCCGGGTTAATAACTAGAGAGGAAGGGAAAGAACATAATAAGAAAAGAGATGATAAGGACTTAAGGCAATGAGTGCAAAAGAGATTAAGTATGGGCTTTGCCTCAATCATTTAAGGAGACAAACGAAATGGGAATAAGAAAAGCTTACTTAATATCGACAATAGTTTTGCCTTCATTCTTTCTTGCTTGTACACAATATCCTATCGGCCGCATGGGCAACTGGGATCATATGATAGGATACGCTACGGGTGGAGGATTTATGTGGTTAATCATCGTTCTTATCGTCGGTGTGGCTATCTATCTCACGCTCCAGGCCTCAAAATCAAAAGACCCCAAGAGTTCGATCATTGATTCGCAATTAGATATTTTGAAGAAGCGTTACGCCAAGGGTGAAATCGACACGGAAGAATTCGACCGCAAGAAGAAGGACCTGGAATCATAACCCGATAAAGGCAACCCTTCAGACCACGACAATCAGAGGCCGGAAATAGGTCATATATGACCAGCGGTTAAATATAACCCCATTTTACCGCCAACAATGGTAATCCGATAGAGACTATAGAAACCAACTAAGTATTAAATAACAGAAAGATAGATGGCTTCAGGTTGAATATTGGGAGGTTGGCACAAAGATTGAAATGACATAGATCAGGGCGTCTCGGCGCAACTACTCCCGCAGGACGCATCGCTGCCGCCATTCTTTCGATGGCTTAAGCAGGATTGATTGAATCCATTACGCTAACGCTAATGGTTATCAGGGAGATCAGGAAATGAGAACTAAACGTATCCACCTAATTTCGATACTTCTGGCAATGGTGTTTCCTTTCTTGTTGGCTACTTACAGCTATGGGAGGGATATGGGCAGTGGCGGTTACAGAGATGGATATGGCTCCTACGAAACGATGGGCCAGGATCCTGATGAATTAATACCTGGATTTTGCACATGAACTTGAATAGAAAGTAGAAACCATCCGGGAACCATTGCTATAGTGGGGGTTACGACACCAACCCATAACAGCAAGGAGGTACCCAGATGGTAAAATCCAACAAATCAAAAAAGCGTAAAAACCGCAAGAACAAAGGGTTCAACGCAAACGCCGCCAGGACCAGAAAAATCAACGCTTCAACGCCGTATGAAACATGCAGCGAGCAGCTAAGCCCATTTGGCGGGCTATTAGCGATGATCAAGTTTTTCGATTTGATCGATTTTGAGAAAATATTCAACGCCACCTATCGTGCGCCTGCCCGGCAACCCAAGCTGGGCCACTATCCGATGGTGGCAGGGCTTTTGATGCTACTGCTTATAGGGTTTAACCGAATCTGGCATTTTACCTACATTCGACTCGATGCAATGCTGTGCGGGTTTTTCAGGCTGACAAAGCTGCCGGTGGCCAGCACTTTCTGGCGTTACCTCGATAGCTGCGGCATCAATCAGGCCCAATCCCTTTTAAAGCTGATGAGTATCTTGCGTGAAAGGGTGTGGCAACAGCTCGGGATAAATCATAGCCGGATCTGTATCGATATCGACACCACCGTGGAGACGATCTACGGCAATCAGCAAGGCGGCCGGAAAGGTCACAACACCAAAAACCGGGGCAAGAAGGGATACCGACCGGTGCTTTGTTTCATTGAGCAGACCAGAGAATGTCTTATCGGCAAACTACGAAAAGGTGAAACGCTCAGCGGCAAACAAACGGCCGCTTTTATCGTGCAAACCAAATCCTATCTGCCCGGCTGCGTCCAAAAGGTTTTATTGCGTGCTGATGGAGAGTTCAACAGTGGGGAGTCTGTCCGGGCTGCCAAAAGCTGCGGATATGACTTTATCATTGCCAACAGGGGATGCGACCCGCCCTTTGATCCGGTCTTTTGGTATCGGCCCTTGAAACGCAAAAACATTGAGTATAACAGCTGCGTATATCAGCCCACCGGTTGGGGTGCCCCGTGCCGTTTTGTAGCCATGCGTATGCCTAAGACCCAGACGGGTTCAAACCAGCAGGTGCAGTGTGTACTCTTTGAGGATGATAACTATACATACCGCATCTTTTGCACGAGTCTTTCAGGCCCGGCCCACAAAGTGGTCGGTCGGTACGATAAACGAGCGGATGTTGAAAACTTGGTGGGTGAGGCCAAGCGTGAAGGGCTCGAGGCCATACCATCGGCAAAGTTCAAAAACAACTATGCGTTTTTTCAACTGGTGATGCTCTCTTATAATATTTGGCGCTACATTAAGCTGTTGGCTGCCATGAGCCAAGCCAAAGAAAAGATGCCGTATTTAAAAGCAGTAGCATCCAATACAATCCGTATTGCCCGGCTGAAGTTGCTTTTTATTGCTGCCAAAGTTGTCAAAGATCAAAACCGAGATAAGGTGAAATACTCTATACACGACGCAAGGGCACCTGCGATGATCCACTTTCTTAACTTTTTGGATCAAGCGAGATTGAAACCGAAGCCGTGGCTGCATGCCGCATCTTGATGTGTTTACTTTTTCTTGTGTTGTGATGCAAAATATTTCTTGCACAAAAATTACCTTTAAAGATGGGCGGATAAGTGAATCATCGGTTTACTGCGCGCCACCAGTTAAGGAAAAAAGCAGATGCGATAAGGTAGAAGAAAAATCTTCAGTATTTTGAAAAAATTGGTTGCTATGACCATTTATGGCTAAATGCGTGCAAAATTCAGGTAATAAAATACGGCCAGGATATGATGAGATACGGCTTTCATGAAGTGGGGATGCCAGGCGGATCGAGCAAGTACCCGGGGTATAGGAGGGATTTAAGCGATGAGACCATCAAGAAACTAAACACCGAACAGGAATCCTTTATCCGGGCGACTGAAGATCTAAGACAGACCATATACGAGAAAGAGCTTTATCTGAAGGCCGAACTCGTCAAGAGAGATCCCGACACTGCTGTGGCCCTTGGTTTTCAGAAGATCATTTCTGAGACTAGGGGAAAATTCGAGCAAAAAATGATTGTGCATTTGATACGTATGAAAAAGATCAATCTGGCGGCCGATAAGAAATAGGACTGCCTAAATCACTTTGTGACCATCCCTGCTGTCTTCAACGGCGCAGCTATTGATATACAGATGTCCCTCAATCTTCTTTCTACTTGACGCTTTATGGCGTAGCAAAAATCCGGATGAACGGCTCTCTTAGAATGATAGGGACGCCATCACAAAAACAGAAAAGCCCTGACAGACCATTTTCTCTTCGTAGGCCTGAAAGGAGGCAAATATGTATATTTCACTCATCACCACTTTTTTACTTTTCCTGGTAATCGTCATTGCAGCCATACAAAATAGCATGCTTTTGGATCTGAAATTTTTGACATTGGAATTTCAAATGTCTTTGGCGGCCTTGGTTGTATATTCATCTTTGATCGGCGGGATGATTGTATCGATTCTGACATTGCCAAAATTAATTAGAAAATCCCATCGTGTAAGAAAGGGCAATAAGGAGATCCATGCATTGCAGGAAAAAATAGTCGTAATGGGAAAGGAACATACCGTTAAGCCGTCGACATAAAGGACTTTCTTTAAAGGCATGAACGATTATCCGGACAGCTCCTGGTGATTCGAAAGAAACTCTATGAGACGGTGAATAGCTGCTCATTGGAAACATTTACCGAAATGAAAAGAGGCCAAAATGGGAGACAAGGGGAAAAAGGATAAGGGAAAACGTGAAGAACAGAAAAAAGGCATGCATACAATCAAGGAAAAACGGAAGCAAAAAAAAGACAAAAACGGTTCCATTTGGTCAACCGAAAAATAAGCGACATTCAAAAAGGCAGCGATTATGACATCTGTTATCAAATATTACGACGGCATCGAATCGGTGGCCGTTATCGGCAACTATCTGCCCCGCCAGTGCGGTATCGCTACGTTCACCACGGATCTGGTTGAAGGCTTGTCGGCCGAAGCCCCTGACATTTTCTGCTGGGCGGCTGCCATGAACGACAAACCTGAGGGATATCCATATCCGGACAAAGTGCGCTTCGAAATCAACCAAAACAAGTTGACCGATTACAGTGTTGCATCTCAATTTCTCAATATCAATCACACAGACATTGTCTGCGTTCAGCATGAATATGGCCTTTTCGGCGGTCCGGCCGGCAGCCATCTGCTGAAACTGTTAGGTGACCTGCGCATGCCGGTGGTGACGACGCTGCATACGATTCTGAAAGATCCTGCTCCCGAATATCGGGAGGTGATGTGCAAATTGTCCGATCTTTCCGACAAACTGGTGGTAATGAGCCATAAAGCCTCTGACATGCTCAAAGATATCTATGCAATACCCGAGGAGAAAATCGTCTTTATCCATCATGGCATCCCGGACACGCCGTTTATCGATTCAAGTTTTTACAAAGACAAGTTCGGTGTGGAAGGTAAAAAGGTGCTGCTTACCTTCGGCTTGCTCTCTTCAAACAAGGGCATCGAAAATGTTCTTCAGGCGCTTCCGACAGTCATTAAAAATCACCCTGACGTGGTCTATATTATTTTAGGTGCGACCCACCCGCATATCCTCAAGTCGCAAGGGGATGCCTACCGAATCATGCTGCAGCAGCTTGTGCGCAAACTCGGAATCAGCGAACATGTCATTTTTCAAAACCGTTTTGTGGGATTAAGAGAGCTATGCGAGTATCTTGGCACCGCCGATATCTATATCACCCCTTATCTTGATGAAGCCCAGATTACCTCCGGCACCCTTGCCTATGCCATGGGTACAGGCAAAGCCATCATTTCAACGCCTTACTGGTATGCCACCGAGATGCTTGACGAAGGCAGGGGACGAATTGTGCCTTTTCGCAATTCGGATGCCATCGCGGAACAAATTGTCGATCTTCTGGACAACGATGTCGACCGGCATGCAATGCGCAAAAAAGCCTATACCTTCAGTCGGGAAGCGATTTGGAAGGAGGTGTCCCGAAAATACCTACAGGTTTTCAGTCAAGTGCGGCAAAACCGCACCCGGCATCCCCGCCCCCGGCACTCCTATGTTGAAAACATCAAGGCCATCACCAGTTTCGAGCTTCCGGAGATCAAGCTCGATCACCTGAAAGCCTTTACCGATGATACGGGTATGTTGCAGCACGCCAACTATACCATCCCCGATCGAACCCATGGCTACTGCACCGATGACAATGCCAGAGCGCTGCTGGTTGCCGCCATGGGACAAAAATTCCTCCCGACAAACGGCTTTGGGCTCGACGTTTTAAGCGGTCATTATCTCGGATTTCTTCTGTATGCCTATAATGAAAAAAAAGGGCGCTTTCGCAATTTCCTGACCTATTCGCGGCAATGGACGGAGGAGATAGGGTCCGAGGATGCTCACGGAAGAGCGCTCTGGTGTCTCGGCAAAGCAGTCTCTTTTCTTAGCGATCCCGGCCATCTCGCCATGAGCACCACCCTTTTCAAAAAAGCATTGAGCGTGGTCGAAAATTTTCGTTCGCCGCGTGCCATCGCTTTTTGTCTGGTGGGCATTCATGCTTACCTGGATAAATTCTCAGGCGACAGTGATGTGCGCAGAATAGGGGAAAGTCTCGCTGACAGACTTTTCAATCAGTTTAAAAATAACGCAACAGACGAATGGCCCTGGCTTGAAAACAATCTGAACTATGCCAACGGCAAACTGCCTCAGGCGTTGTTGATGTCCGGCCATCGCATGCATCGCAATGATATGATCGATATGGGACTGCTCTCCCTCAAGTGGCTGATTGCCACCCAGACCGAGGACAATCACTTTGTTCCCATCGGCAGCGACGGCTGGTACGAGAAGGGAGGACACAAGGCGCGTTTTGATCAGCAGCCCATAGAAGCCAAGGCCATGGTTGAAGCCTGTGTCGAAGCGTATAATGTGACCCGGCAGCAGGCATGGTTTGGGCATGCCGTCATGTGCTTCAATTGGTTTCTTGGACACAATGATCTGAACATGCCCCTCTATGACCCCAAAACCGGGGGCTGTCGAGATGGATTGATGGCAGACGGCATCAATCAGAATGAAGGCGCCGAGTCTACTCTGGCCTGGCTGCTTTCGTTGATGACATTGCAAAAGCTCTATGCTGACGAAACGCTAAACCAGTGGTCTTCACAAAAACCGACCACCATTAAGGAGTCGTGATGCGAATTGCCATGCTCTCGCCCATTGCCTGGCGCACGCCGCCACGTCACTACGGCCCCTGGGAAAACGTGGCCTCCCTTATAACCGAGGGGCTGGTGTCGCACGGTCACGATGTAACCCTTTTTGCGACCGCCGATTCGCAGACCTCTGCCAAACTGCATGCGGTTTGCCACCAGGGATATGAAGAAGATCGATCCATGATACCAAAGGTCTGGGAGTGCCTTCACATTTCAGAACTTTTCGAGCATGCCGGTGCATACGACCTGATCCATAACCATTTTGATTTCCTGCCGCTGACGTATAGCGGCCTGACTGCGACCCCGGTGGTAACCACCATTCACGGTTTTTCATCGCCTGGGATTCTACCCGTTTACAAAAAGTACAATCATAAAGTCTCCTATGTCTCCATCAGCGACGCGGACCGCTCGCCGGACCTTGAATATATCAAAACCATTTATCACGGCATCGATATCACGCAATTTGACTTTCAACCTGCCGCCGACGATTATCTACTCTTTTTCGGACGTATCCACAAAGACAAGGGCGCTCGACAAGCCATTGAAATCGCCGGGGCCTGCAGTAAAAAATTGATATTGGCCGGGATTATTCAGGATCAGGCCCACTTTGACCAGCATATCGCCCCACACCTCGACGACCACAAGGTGACATATATCGGAAGCGTCGGACCGGTTGAGCGCAGCGGACTGTTGGGAAAAGCCTGCGCGCTATTGCATCCCATACAGTTTGATGAACCTTTCGGTCTGTCCGTTATCGAATCCATGGCCTGTGGCACGCCCGTGATCGCTTTTAACAGGGGCAGCATGCCCGAGCTGATCGAAGACGGTAAAAACGGCTTTCTGGTCACCAACGTGGAAGAGGCTGTAGAGGCGGTGGCGCACATTCAAGAGATTGATCGCGCGGCCTGCCGCCGCCATGTTGAACGGCATTTCACCGTGGACCGCATGATTCGCGAATACATCCAGGTCTATGAAATGATATTACAGGACAGACGGCCATGAAAATGCATCACCCCATTATCACCCGTTTTAAAAACAACCCCATACTGACCAGTAAAGATGTACCGTATGCGGTGTGTACGGTCCACAATGCCGGAGTCGCCAAATACCGTGATCGTTATATTATGCTTTTTCGGTCGCATCTGTTAAACGGCCGCTCCATCATCGGCAGGGCCGACAGTGAAGATGGGTTTGATTTTAAGGTTCACCCCAAACCCTTTCTTGAGCCGGCAACGGAACCTGTGTTTGGCGAATATGAAGCGTTCGGGGTCGAAGATCTGCGGATTTCCCCTGTAGAAGATGCCTACCTGCTGACTTACAGCGCCTATTCCCGTCATGGTGTGCGGATTGCTCTGGCGCGCACCAAGGATTTTGAAAAAGTGGAACGAATTGCACTGATCACCCAGGCCGATCTGCGCAACGTGGTTATCTTTCCCGAAAAGTTCGGCGATCGGTATGTGCGTCTGGACCGGCCGCATTCCGAAATTTCCCCCTGGTCGATTTGGGTGACCTATTCACCGGACCTCATACACTGGGGCGATTCCCGGGTGATCATGAAACCGGTGGCGTACCACTGGGATGAATTGAAAATCGGGCCCGGCGCGCCGCCGTTTAAGACGGATCAAGGCTGGCTTCATATCTACCATGGTGTTTTTAAAACCATGTCCGGAACAGTCTATCGCCTCGGCGTGGCCCTTCATGCGCTTGACGATCCAGCCAACATTATCGGCGTTTCCGATCAGTGGATATTGCAGCCCGAGGCACCATGGGAAGTGAGCGGCTATGTCCCCAATGTCGTCTTTACCTGCGGTGCTGTACCGGAAGACGACGGCACGGTGAAAATTTACTGGGGTGGTGCGGATACGGTCATGTGTGTCGGCACGGCGGTAATCGATGAATTGGTGGCCCTCTGCCTCTCGGCGCGCCGTCCGCCGATGTAAATTCTTATTCCCGGATGAGATCGGCCGGGGAGTACAGTTCTTGTTTTATGAACTGATCGAAAAATGTCTCCTCTGTCAGTTGGAATGGTAGATCATTCTTGATGAACAAATTCTCAATGCAACGCACTTAAGGTTAATAGACATTTAGGACACAAGGATATGCAAGCAAAAAAATCACAACGGCTCGAAGTCAAACGAAAAGCAATTAAGATCACAGGAGATACGTCACGGGTCATTACCCGTCTTCATCTTCCCGATGACAGGCATCGCATCTCCAAGATCATTCAACGAATATTGAGCCTGTCTGAAACTGTTGCGCACAATTTATCTGCTCAAATAGCGATCGACTTTTCCCGTCGACACGAAGACCTCGGGCATGTTTTTGAGCGACATCTGAACATGGTGAAAGAGTATCTTCCACGAAATGCAGTGCTCAGCGATGTTCAAAAAACCCTTATCGGCGCCTATTTTACAAAGGAGTACTCGATCGAATCGGCTGCCCTTTTTAACCCTTCCATCGTCCCTCATCCGGATCAAAGTCATCTGGATAAAGGCAGCGTGCGGTTTATCATGAGCCTGCGGGCAACCGGCGAAGGCCATGTTTCGTCCATTGTATTTCGCAGCGGCATCCTTGACCGGCACAATGCGTTCCTTTTCGACCCGATCAGTGATTTTGTGGAGACGCCGGATCTGAAACTGGACCCTGTCTACAAGCGTAATGTTTTCGAGCGTAAGCTAAACGAGATGGGGGCCGGCAGCGAGATAGTTGTTTACATTCTTAACCAGATGCCGGGAGACTTTACTTATAGTCAATTGATAGAGACGATTGGAATACTTCGTTCACAACCTAAATTTTCCTCGGAGCTCCAAAACAAGAGCTTCAAGATCATGAGCTGGCTTGCAAAATCCAATTATGAGGTGAGCTTCCACCCCGACCACCGTATATCCGAACGGGTGATTTTTCCTGTTTCGAAAAATGAAAGCAGAGGCATTGAAGATGCCCGGTTTGTGCAATTTTTCGATAATCGACAAGAAGTTACATATTATGCGACCTATACCGCATATAACGGCATTACCATTTTACCGCAGTTAATTGAAACAAAAGACTTTGTAAAATTTAACGTATTAACGCTAAACGGAAAAGCAGTACAAAACAAAGGCATGGCTCTTTTCCCAAGGAAAATTGGCGGCCGGTATGCCATGCTCTCGCGTCAGGACGGTGAAAACAATCACATCATGTTCTCGGACAATATTCATTTCTGGCAAAAGGCTCAAATCATCCAGGAGCCTGAATTTCCATGGGAGTTCATCCAAATAGGCAACTGCGGCTCCCCCTTGGAGACCGATAAGGGCTGGATCGTGCTCACCCACGGCGTCGGGCCGATGCGCCAGTATTGCATCGGTGCCATCCTGCTTGATCTTGAAAATCCAAATAGAGTCATTGCCCGCCTGGATGAGCCACTGCTTGTCCCTCATGAAAAAGAACGTGAGGGATATGTCCCCAATGTTGTCTATTCGTGCGGTGCGATCATTCATAACACCGAACTGGTCATTCCATATGCCATGTCCGATATCAATTCTGGTATAGCAACTGTACCTCTTGAGAAGTTGCTTGGCCGTATGCGTTCCCTAGAAAAATGAGTCTGAACCATATATAGAGCGAGATAGTTAAGCGCCTTCGGATTACATCGGCTTGAGAAACATTTTCTCAGACTGCAGGTGGAAACATCCGTTTCGACTCTTCATCCGCCGGAAAAAGGGATTTCATACGCAGCTCTTGTGTTGTTAAATCCAAAGGAATTCAAAAGGGTGTCATTGCGGTAAAAGACTTGCTTTCAATGCATTATTCACAGTTAACATTCTTAAATGAAATCTTTACGAACGCACATATGAGCAAAGCCATCAGCCGGTTGCTGGAAGCGTGGGGATACAAAATCGACCGAAAAGCGATCAAGCCGGAAGCCATCCAGGAGACCGAACAGATGATTGCCGCCAACGCACTGATGGGAGCTGTACCGGTCATAGGCGTAGATGGGTCCGAATGGTCCGCAAATAACTCCCTTTGGCAAAAAATCAATGCTGCCATTATCCCTCGATGGAAAAAGATCCATTGCGGTAGCAAGTAAGCAGATCGTTCATCCGCACCTTTAGAAATTGGCATGTAATCACCAATTCAAGCGAGCCGTATGCTCCTTAAAATTTTATGAATCCCACCCAAAACGGACCTCCACAACTAGAAACTGCCAAATCTACAGACTTTCAAGTTTTTTGATGTGCAGCCGATACCAACCTATATGGACAGATATGAAAAGGCCATGAACATTTTTTATGGCTATTTGTTCAAATTCCCCAGGGCGCATGGAAGTTTCAGATGAAAAGCATCACAACCAAATTATTGATCTGGCTAATTTTCTCAATTTTGTCCTTATTGTGCTTCCTCTTATACCGTCAGCATGCGCTCGTAGACGCCCATGTTCGCACTGTTGTCGAGCGACAGGCGTCCATGGGCCTTCATTTTGATTTGTCTATCCGAAAATACGCGGCTGAAAATATCAGACCATTGATGTACGAACTGTTGGGGCAGGATGAATTTATACCGGCAACCATGTCTACCTCATACATTGCACGCTCCATCTTTGAGGATGTCCGCAAGGAATTTCCGGGCTACATCATCAAATTTTCATCGGATAACCCAAGAAACCCGGCTAACCTGGCTGGTCCCGAAGAGCTGAAAATAATAAAGCACTTTAACGAAAACCCTCAGCTGAAACGTTGGGAAGGCATCATTACCATAAACAGTCGGCGGTATATGGGTAAATTCAGTGCGCGGCGCATGGAAAAGGCGTGTCTGCGTTGCCACGGTGATCCGAGAGATGCACCCGCCTCTCTTATAGAACAATACGGTGACAAGGCAGGGTTTCATCGGCCCCTGGGTGAAATTATTGGAATGGATGCCGTTGCCATCCCAATGTCTATCGTAACGGAAGGGCTCTGGGCTGAATCGAAAAATACTTTTTTGGCTATCATTGGAGCACTTCTTCTGTTTTTTTTCAGCACAGCTGTCACCATGAAGTTTTTAATCATAAAGCGTGTTGAAATGATAGCCGGTCACTTTCAACAGATATCGGTCCAAAAAGACTACAGTCGTATTGAACCCATTCAAATGGGAGGTAAAGATGAAATAAGCCAAATGGCGAAGGGGTTCAATTTGCTCACCGGCAAATTGGCCCGATTCTACGGGGAACTTGAAAATAAGGTCGCATCGCGGACGAAAGCGCTCAAAGAGAAAAATGAGGCGCTAAAAAAAGAGGTTGAAAATCACCAGGAAACTGAAAAAGCATTGAGGGAAAGCGAGGCTCGTTTTAAAGCCCTTCACAACGCCTCTTTTGGCGGAATAGCAATTCACGAAATGGGTATCATTTTAGACTGCAATAGAGGCCTGTCTGAAATGACAGGATACGCTGTGAATGAGTTGATTGGAATGGACGGGTTACTGCTGATTGCAAAACAATCACGAGATGCAGTGATGAAAAACATTGTTGCCGGTTACGAGAAACCTTATGAAGCAATCGGTTTACGCAAAAACGGAGAAACGTTTCCAATTCGTATAGAAGCCAGAACTGTTCCTTACAAAGGAAAAAAGGTGAGGATCACAGAGTTCAGGGACATCACTGAACACAAAAATCTGGAACAGCGTATTCAGCAGAGCCAAAAAATGGAATCCATCGGCACATTGGCTGGCGGTATTGCTCACGATTTTAACAATCTCCTTTTTCCCATTGTCGGTTACACCGAGTTGTTAATGGAAGATATTCCGCAAAAAAGCCCACTGCGAAATCATCTTAATGGAATTTTTAAAGGAGCGATGCGTGCCAGAGAGCTGGTGAAGCAGATCCTCGCATTCTCCCGCCATGAAAGCAATGAAATCAAATTATTGCGAATGCAGCCGGTTATTAAAGAAGCCCTGAAGTTAATCAGGTCTACAATTCCGACCTCCATTGAGATAAAACAATATATTGATCGTGATTGCGGCCCCATAAAAGCAGACCCCACCCAACTTCATCAGGTCATTATGAACCTTGCGACGAATGCCTATCATGCGATGGAAGATACCGGTGGCGAATTGAAGGTTAGCCTTAAAGAAATCACTTTGAGCGAACAAGAGGCGATGAGTCATGATATGGAACCGGGGCCCTATGCCCGCTTAACTGTGGCTGACAAAGGAGTGGGTATAGAGGAGAATATAAAAGGAAGAATATTTGATCCGTACTTTACAACCAAAGAGCAGGGCAAGGGTACTGGGATGGGGCTCTCCGTAATACACGGCATTGTAAAAAGCGTCGGCGGCAGCATTCAAATGGATAGCGAACTTGGCAAAGGAACGGAATTTCGGATTTTCCTGCCGGTTGAGATAAGTTCTTTTGAAAAACAAGAAACCCGGACAAGAGAAAAACTCCAGCGTGGAACCGAACAAATTTTACTTGTGGATGATGAGGATGCAATTGCCGTTATGGAAAAACAGATGCTGGAACACTTGGGCTATTCAGTTGTTTCACGAACCAGTAGTGTTGAAGCGTTGGAGACATTTCGAGCCAATCCTTACAAATTCGATCTGGTCATCACAGACATGGCCATGCCGAACATGGCGGGGGACAAACTCGCATCTGAATTGGTCAAAATCCGCCCACGCATTCCGATATTGCTCTGCACCGGATTCAGCGAAAAGATACCTGTGGGAAAAGCCGGCACTCTGGGTATTAAAGGCATTCTAATGAAGCCCATTATTATGAAGAATCTTTCAAATAAGATACGAGAGGTGCTGGATAATAAAAAGATCTCCAGCCAAGGCTGATTTCTAATGTAAGTTGTGGAAGGAGACTCGACTCGAAGCTCCTGGCTTGAAATCATCTCTTCCCACAATCGTCCGAGCATAAAATGTACTATCACCGGCCACTCTTTTATATGCTGCCGCAAACCAGCTTGGCGAACAGCCTGGCAAATCGATCTGGGAATATCACCATCTCAGTGGCAAGATGGTTCGCTATAGACAGTACCCTGTCCGTTATTGTCAATCGACCTGAAAATTTGACCCGCCTTCAATATGTTTTAATTTACAACCATCTCCTTCTTAAAAACTGAGAAGGAGGTGGTGGACCAAGTAAATTCTGTTCTACCTGCTCTTCATTCGCCAGCTATCGTTTCCGATCTCAATGATCTCGCGCTGATGCGTTATCTTGAAAATTATTTTTTCATCGTAACAGTTACTACGGAATGTTTGGCACAACGGCCGTATAATGCACATAAGTGCAGGAATATCCAGCAAGGAGAGTTTAGAGTGAAAACCCAAATTTTAGGAATTTCAGGTAGTCCAATAAAAAACAGTAACACAGATCGTTTGGTTCAGGCCGTTCTTGAAAGTTGCGGTCTAAAATCAGAAGCAATTGATGATGTAATTCCGTTCCAAAAGAGCCCCATAGTACCAGAAAGGAGACCAAACCAATGAGCTATTTTCTAAACGTCACGGAACCTGAACATGGTAACGGCCAACTACAGAAGTCCTATGAGATGCTGCAAACAATGTTTCAGATCGTTCCGAAAGTATTTGTCGCACAAAGTATTCGCCCGGACCTGTTGGAGCCCGTCGTCCAGTATGTCAACCGTTTGATGGTCGAAACACATGCCCTGCCAAGGAGCACCAAGGAACTCATTGCCGCCTATGTTTCCAAGCTGAATTCTTGCGCGTACTGAGTGGATGCGCACAGCGCCATGGTCATGGCACAGGGATTCACACAGGAACAGGTTCAAAGCATTCTGGAAAACATTGACGGATCAACCCTGATCGATGACAAAACCAAACGGATTCTTCACTTTTCAGAAAACATTACCCGTAACTCTCACAAAATTCACGAAGGTACTCTGCAAGAGCTTCGTGAACAGGGCTGCACCGACGAGGAGCTATTCGAATCCATAGCCGTTGCCTCGCTCTTCAATTTCATGGATCGCATGGCCGACGCACTGGGAGCTCCAGTAGAGGGCTTACAGGAGATGATGAAACAGATGAAAGACGAAGATTCATAACCACCGCAATATTTTAAGATCAAATATAAGCCTGGGTACAAGCGAAAACGGTGGGCCGCGAAAGCGCCAGAAAGCGATGTGAATAAAATGCTCAGGCAGTCAGAGTACCCTTAACTAATAGAGGACAAAGTTATGGCAATTTTTTCGGCATTCGATGTGTACGGAACAATGATAGATACCTCAACGGTGCTTTTGGGGTAGTGCTTGAAAAACTTGGCAACCCCTGCCCTGGTGTTGGTTACCCTGGCTACATGCAATTCATTGCCTTGGGCATCAAATACCACCGCTATGTGATTCTTGTCTGCCAAATCCACACCAATTGTGATAGCGTTTTTCATGGCTGATCTCCTTGTTTTATGCAGCCCTTAGGGTGACTGCGTTTTTTTGTTTGAGCGTGATTTTATCACAGCTCGTCGGAGATCAGCCTTCTCATTTTATCTTCATAGAGAACCGGGTATCAAAATTTAACCGGCCGTCGGTTTTTTGGACATTTTTACGAGACCAGCTGCCTAGCAGCGTATGAAAAATTGACGCTTTGATTTTCCACAGCTATTATATCGGGTTGAACAGAGAGGCGTTGCTGATGATAGAAAAAATGGATGCCGTCGAAATAGAAACGATGCTTCAGCAATTGAACTATCGCTGGAGACGGAGAGCCTTATTGTCCTGGAAAGGGGAGGCGTCTGCCCTTGAAGAGGCTCAGGTTTATGAAGGCTGTGAAGATTTTCTGAACCTGCGTACTCTGTCCCGGATCGATGCCATCCAGGACGCTTTTCAAAAACACCGACTTCGTTACTGTTTGATTGATCATCTGCTGCAGCAACGATTGATGCCCCACGAGAATGAACTGCGAACCTGGCAAAGCGGCGCTTCCGCCGAAGTGGACGACGAGAAAGTTTATTTCAATGAGATTATTCCCTGGTGTCAGAAATCCAGTACGTACGAAAAAAGACGGGTGTTGGAAAAGGAGACCTCTGGACTGTGTAAGTTCTTATCGCCGTTTGCCCTGAATTGCTGGGAAGTGCTGCTCAATCTGCTTCATGATGAACTGGGGGTTGAGAACTATGTTTATTACTGCCGCCAGAAAAAAAACATTGATTATTCCCATTACTACAAACTTCTTCGAAGGCTGTTGAGCGAAACCGATGAACTCTACTGGTCTGCCATGGACCGTTGGAGCCGGAAGCGCTTCAAACGGCCTTTGAAAGCGCTATCCCGTTTTGACGGCATGAACCTGCTCAGCCTCAGTGAATTCGACACGCTTGTGCCTGCCGGAGCCCTTGTTAAATCCATGTCTTTCTTTCGTCGCTGGCAGATGGATCTTGATCACATACCGGAGCTTCATTTGGAAATCGGAAATGATGGGGCTCAATCTACCCAGGCGCTCTGCCTTGTGTTGAAGGCACCAGAAGAGGTCTACGTTCTGATGCGACCGGAAGGCGGATGGATTGATATCGAGACACTCTGGCATGAACTGGGGCACGGCCTTTCAGCCGTTTTTACATCTTCTTCGCTTTCAGTTGTCGAACGGGAGATGGCAACCTCCTCCAGCCTCTCTGAGGCTTTTGCCTTTTTGGTGCAAAATATCGTGCTTTCAGCACCTTTTCTACAGGAATACATCGGTCTTGATTCTGCCGACAGCACTACGATAGTTTACTATAAAGTCCTCAGAGACCTGGCTGTGTTCAGGCGTTATGCCGCAAAATTTCTCATCGAATATGAAATGTTTACCATGGGGGATATTTCCAATGGCGACCGCTATACAGAGAAGATGAATCGTTACACCGGATTTTATTATCAGCCGGAAAGCCATCTGTTTGACTTGACTCCGGAGTTCTACAGCTTGGATTATATTCTGGGCTGGATGACCGAAGCCATCCTGGAAACTTATCTGGATGACCGCATGGGTCATAGCTGGATGTTTGACGGACAGACCGGTTCGATTCTGCGACACTGGTGGCACCAGGGCAATCGTCTGGATATCGCCGGGTTTCTGGAACACAATGACTTAGGCACCTTGAGCCACGATCATCTCCTGAGACGTTGGCGTACAGTGCTGCAGCATTAACAAATCAACTTACGATTCAGGCGGGAATAAAATCTTCGGCCCTGCGCCCCATCGGATCAAACGTTTTCCAGTGGAGAACCATCAAGAGGAACTGATTATAATGATTACATAGATGCCGTTATCCACTAATGGAGGAAACGATGAATAATTTGCCCGCGACGATGCGAGGTGTGTTGTTGATAGGCCATGGCGATGTGGACAAGCTGGTCATTCGTGAGGATATTCCGGTGCCGCTGCCTGGGCCACATGAGGTACTGGTGCGAGTAGCCGCTGCTGGCATCAACAATACGGATATCAATACACGAATTGGTTGGTATTCAAAAAACGAGGGCGCAAGTGAAGACGCCAGTTGGTCGGGGCAGGCGCTTGATTTTCCACGTATTCAAGGAGCCGACGTATGCGGCCGTATTGCTGCAGTCGGACAAGAAGTCAGCCCTGAAAGGATTGGCGAGAGGGTATTGATTGAACCCTGTATAAGCGTGGCCTGATCTTTTGGAGGTGCTTAAACCTTTTGGGAGGTATGCTGCGGCAGGCGCAATAGCAGGACCGATAGTGGCGTTGGATGTAAGAACACTTTACTTGAAGGACTTAAGTTTGTTCGGTTGCACAGTTCTCGATGAACGTGTTTTTGAAAATTTGATCAAACGAATTGAAGCAAAAGAAATCAGCCCTGTCGTCTCCAGCACTTTTTCTCTTTCCCAAGTTGTCGAAGCGCAAAAACAATTCGAAACAAAACAACATGTCGGAAAGCTGGTCATCGATTTGTCAATTGGCTGACAATTGAAATCAAAAGCATAACCTCGCAGTCCAGGCAAAAAGTAAAAACTTAGCCAGCAAAACAAATGAGTAGAAGCCCTCACCGCCCATGACCGCATCGTTGGCTGACAGGACAAGGCGTGTACAAAGCAATTCGATTTCCGGAGAATCCTATCATCCATGCCGGCTTGGATGAACAGATCGGTCACAACATCAATGGTGTAACACATGACGGGCAGCGCAGTTTCCTGGCCACCTCCCATGACGGGCTTCGTTTTCATGCTATGTCCGAAGTGCTGGGGCCCTGGTACTTCAGAACGTTCCAACACGAGGCCGCATGGTTTGCCATTGCCAAAGCGACTGATACGCCTGGAGGCGGTGTACTAATGCGTTCTTCCGATGGCATCCAGCCTTTCGAACAAGGTCCGGACATTTTACCTAATCAGCGCCATGTGGCCGTCCTGAAACGAGGCAACGCCCTCTATATCTTCTTCAGCCGAGGAAAAGACTGTCCTGAGCGAATCCTTGTTTCCAAAATGTCGCTCAAAGGAGACTGGGAAAAGTGGCAACCATCGGAACCAGTTGAATTATTGCGACCGCAAACGGAAGAAGAGGGCGGAAATTTACCCCTTTGCCCTTCACGCTTCGAAGCGGTCCATGAACCCGTCAACGAACTTCGCGATCCGGCGATCTACGAAGAAAACGAGAATTTGTACCTATTGTATACTGGAGCAGGTGAGACCAACATCTGTGGTGCGGAGCTTGTCAGGGAGCAGGTCAACCAACCAGCAGGCGCAGACGATACTTTACAGCGCACCTGACTTCCACATGTTTCATCTCCTCATCCACCCGGCAAATAGACTCAATTCGCAGCGCTTGAGTTGTTGAATACAAAGGGGGTTAAAGGGTTGTCATCGTGGTTTGACCCCATGGCCAACGGCGTCCGCCTTGTATTTCCATTGGATTCCCGATATAGGCCACCTCATCATGAGTGCAATGGTCCCTTTGGAAAAACTGCGCATTGCCGATCCGGACACCTATGTGTGGGTCAAGGGCCGGCTGGCGCTGCTTCCGAGAACGCCCGAGGCCAGCCTTCTCGATCTCATGGTCGAGGAGATCATCCGGGCCCTTTCCCAGGAGGCGGGCCTGGCCCGATCCTTGGCGGAAGGGTTGATCCGTCTGATCGACTCCGAAGGAGGGGGCTGCGGGAGCAGCTCAATCCATATTGCAACCTACATCGAACAAGTTCGCCAGGCGGCAAAAACCGGTCCGGCCCTGGGCCGCATCGTAGCCGACCATCTCGCGCCGGTCCTTCTGGCAGGCCCGGCCATGCTCAAACAGTTTTCGGCCACCCTGGCCATCATGCGCAGCAAGGGCACCTATACGCTCAATGAGCCACTGCTGGTGCTCAACGAACTGCTCGAAAACGACGATCACCCTTCAGCCAGTGCCTATCTATCGCTGCTGAGTACCGCGTTCCGGCAGCAAATCACCTATAACCGATGCGTCCGGCTGGTCTATCAAATCCCTAAAGCGGTTCGCGGTTTCGTGGCGCGCCGGAGGCTGGCCCAGATCGAGGCCCTCGCCCGGGTGGTCGACACCGACCTGCAACTGGTCGACCCCTTCCTCGAAGGGATGCAAAAAGGATTGGCGCTGCTTGGTTCCGGCGATCTGAATGATTTTCTGGAAGAGGCTTTTACCCGATACCGCGCCTCGGCAGATGCCGGCCTTTCGTTTATCGCCCTCTCCTCCAAAGCTGCCCAGGAAACGTGTGAACGGATGCAGGTGGTGGTGCCGCTCGCCCAAATCAAAGGACCGCTCAATCGCTACCTCAATGCCCGCCTGGGGCGTCCGGTGGCGGTGACGGCCGCATCGACGATACCGGTGGCTCTTCAAGCCGACAGCCGCTGGATCTGCTCCGATGGACGCGCCATCTACATGCCCGACGAGATCGACCGCTTCGAGTGCCGGGATGAAAACCGCCGCCTGGCCAAAATACTGGTCCGCCTGGAGGCGGGCTACTTTGAAAACCGCACCTTCGCCTTCGACCTCGAGCGTGCCTGCGATCTCTATCCCGAGGTGGCCCAGCGTAAAGATCGCTGGGCAGGTGACCCGCAATCCGACAAATGCGACGCCCAGCGGTTTTTCAACGGCTTCGAGCTGCCGCTGCTGGCCGGGGATCTATTCCTGCTTTTCGCCCAGGCCCGCACGGCGGCATACCTGACGCACCACTATCCGGGATTGGTGAGAGCCGCCCTGCCCATGCTGAAAAAGGAGTCCCAGCGGCTAAGGGGCCAGGCCCAGGGCGACACGTTCATGGAATATCTGTACGACCGCCTGGTGCTCGATATGACACCCGAGCGAACGCCGGAACCTTTCGCCAATACACTGCACCACGGGCTGGCTTCCGAGCTGAAGCACCATCTGAATGAACAGGCACCGGTGGAGTGTTGCGCCCGCATGGTCTGCCTGGCCCACGATACCATTGCAGCCCACTTGCGTGAAAACGGAAGGACTTATGTGCCGATGGCGGTCCCCTTCGACCGCAAGCTACGCTGGGACCTGGTCGCAGGGGCTTCTGTGGAGCAACAACGGCAGGCGGAACAGATTAAGGTCCGACTGGCGGAGCAGGGGCTGGAGGTGTACCGTGCCGATCTGCAGGAGAGAATGGATGAGCAACAGGGGCGTCTCACATCCGACGATGTCCGGACGCTGGTGTTGTCGCGGGCCCAAATTACCGGAAAAGAGGGAACCATAGAAATCGATCTGAGCGATCCGGATCTGGTGCGCCTGCTTGAAAAAGCCGGCCTCGATCCACAAACGGGCCATGCCGATGACGGCAGCGGTTTTCGCTATCCCGAGTGGGACAGCCGCCTCCAGGACTATCTGCGCGACCACGTACGGGTGCAGGAGTCGCTGGTGACGGCCGGGGGTGACGGCGACTTCTATCGCCAGAGCCTGGAGCACTACCGCGGTATGGTGGCACGCATCCGTCGCGCTTTCGAATTTCTCAAACCCGAAGGGCTTGTGATGTTGCGCCAATGGCCCGATGGGGATGCCTTTGACCACAGGGCCCTTATCGACTTCGCCGTGGACCGCCGTGCCGGGCGCACACCTTCCGACCGGCTCTTTATCAAGCGGCTCAAGCAGGAACGGGATGTGGCCGCCCTGCTGCTGGTGGATCTATCGCGCTCCACGGCCAATCCGGTGGTCGACGGCACGGGAACGGTCCTGGGAGTGGCCAAGGAGGCACTGGTCCTTTTCTGCGAGGCGCTGCAGGTGGTGGGGGACACCTTCGCCATCGCCGGATTTTCAGGTACCGGACGCCACTCGGTGGACTACTTTCGCATCAAAGGCTTCGACGAACCGCTGGCCGAGCCGGTAAAAGCCCGCCTCTCCGCTTTAAGCCCCCAGCGCAGCACCCGCATGGGTGCCGCCATCCGCCACGCCACGGCCCGAATCGCACCCGTGGCGTCGCGTGTCCGCCTATTGATCATTGTCAGCGACGGTTTCCCCAACGACCTGGGGTATAAGGCCGACTATGCCATTGCCGACACTCGCCGGGCCGTTCAGGAAGCCCGGGCCAAAGGCATTCACGTCAAGGCGATTACGGTGAATATCGGCAGCGATCCACGACTGGATGATCTTTACGGAAGGGTCCATCACCACGTCATCGGCGATGTGCGCGAGCTGCCGGATAAGTTGGTGAGGCTCTACGGGACACTGACCAAGCGGTTTTGATGTCGGCAGCCCAACTGCCTCTCGACGAATCCCCTTTTCGTGTTTAAGTTAGTCACCAAACTTTTAGAAGGGAAAGCGCCATACGTTCAACCTGTTAGACCAGACGGAGAGAATTATGCTCATTCACGACGACATCTTTACCTGGAAGGGGTTCGGAGGTGTCTATCAACTGGCGGCCGGGAGATGCCGGCTGCGCATTTTCGATCTCACGCGCGGAGGACATTGCAACGTGACCCACCTCAAACCCATGGTGGTGGTGGTCTCCGACCTGCCACACTCCGGTCCGGGCTACAGATCGATGTCGGTGCGCAGCTGTGCAAGCCACATCGCAACCACTGTCGCCCAACAGTTCAACATTGCGCCGCAACGCATGACCTACGCGGAGTACTATCCCACCTCCAGCTATGGCGCAGACCATCAGCATGTGATTCCCGCCAAAATCGATGCGGTGGAATTCTCATGGTTCGACGACAAAGCCATGCATCCGAAGTGGCGACCGTTGCCATCACCGCTGCTGGAGACGGTAACGGATTTGATCGAAGCATCCGAACAGGCGCCGGTCCAATCTTAAAAGGCTTTAAGTCTGTATTTTTGATGACATTGAACAGTCAGGATAAGCAGAAGGCTGGACGCCGGAAGTAAGAGGCCATCATGGGTAAGAACAGGTAGGACGTTTTATTCGGCCAATGATGTCCAGTCGATTTGAGACCATCTCTGCCGGAACGCTTCGACGGCGGCGCATAACTCGGCATAGGCGGCGTCGGCCTCATCGGCCTTGCCGCTCCGGCCGATGCTTTCCAATCTGAATGCCGCCGCACTGACGCCCCTGGCCCCCAGGTTGGCCGAAGCGCCTTTAAACTGGTGGGCACTCCGGTTAAGGAGCGCCATATCCCCATTCTTAACAGCGGTTTGGATGGGATCCAGGTAGTCGGAAAGCGTTTGCATCAGCTCATCGAACATCATTTTCAGAAAGGCGACATCACCCAGGGCCCTCTTCAATGCATCATCGATATCGATTATGGAGTTGTCTCCGGCCATGACCACACCTCGTTGGAATAGGGAAAGTGGTTTCAGCGACACTCTCTCCATCGCCTCTCTTTTAAGCTATATCGGCGGTTTTTGAAAAAAGTTGAGCCCCGGACGACAACCCGCCTCTTCTCAGAAGCGGCAAAAGGTGATAAAAGGTTGTTTCTTCGAATTCGACAATCAGAGGCCGGATGCGACAGGCTATATCCGGTAAAAAGTGCCTCTTCCCATCCGGACCGCAAACGGATGCCAACCAAGAGCGAAACGACGAACGGAATTCATACCTAAGCCATGCGTTTTCGTCCCTGCATCGACTTGCACAAAGGCAAAGTAAAACAGATCGTTGGCGGCTCCCTATCGGACAGCGACGAGCGCGCTGTCAAGACAAACTTCGAGAGCGGGCATCCGCCGGAGTGGTTTGCCCGGCGCTACCGTCAGGACAGGCTGGACGGAGGGCATGTGATCCAATTGGGCCCCGGCAACCGCCAGGCGGCCGAAGCGGCCCTGGAAGCATGGCCCGGCGGAATGCAGCTCGGTGGTGGCGTGAACCTTGAAAACGCCGCCCACTGGATCGACGCCGGGGCGGCGGCGGTGATCGTCACCTCCTGGGTCTTTCACGACGGATCAGTGGATATGGATCGACTCGAACGGCTGAGCCGCCACGTGGGCCCCCAGCGCCTGGTTCTCGACTTGAGCTGCCGCCGAAAGGACGATGCATACTATATCGTCACCGACCGCTGGCAGACCTTCACACGCGAACGCATCACGCACCGGCTGCTTGATCGCCTGGCGCCGTTCTGCAACGAGTACCTGATCCATGCCGTGGATGTGGAGGGGCGTTGTCAGGGCATCGAGACAGATCTGGTTGCGCTGCTAGGCCAGTGGGACAGCCTGCCCATCACCTATGCCGGCGGGATCCACTCCCAGGCCGCTATCGACACCATTGAACATCTGGGGAGCGGACGGATCGACTTTACGGTGGGCAGCGCATTGGATATCTTTGGTGGAAATCAATTGGTTTATCGAGAGCTGGCCCGGCAATATGGCGCCGGGAGATCCGATACGCCTTTGCAACCATAGCCGTTGTGCTCTCTCAAAGAACGATTTGGGCACAACCAACGGCTTGAAAAGGAGGTACTCATGAAAAAAGCAAGCACCCGATGGTTCATTCTCGTCATATGCACACTATTCGCGGTTTCTGCCTGTACGACCGTCAACCCTTACACCGGGGAAAAGCAGGCCAGCAAGGTGGCCATAGGGGCGGGTGTCGGAGCCGTCAGCGGGGCGATGATCGGATTGATCACCGCAAAGAGCAAGCATCGGCAACGCAACGCACTCATCGGGGCGGGTGTCGGGGCCCTGGCCGGCGGCAGCATCGGCTACTATATGGATGTCCAGGAGGCCAAACTGCGTCAGAGGCTTCAAAATTCCGGTGTCAGCGTCACCCGGGCGGGCAACCAGATCGTATTGAACATGCCGGGCAATATTACATTCAAGACCAACTCGGACGACATCAACGCCGGCTTTTACGAAGTGCTCAATTCGGTGGCCATAGTACTTAACGAGTACTCAAAAACGACCATCGACGTCATCGGCCACACCGATAGCGTGGGCGCGGAGAGCTACAATCAGGAACTCTCCGAACGGCGGGCCCGCAGCGTGGCCGAATATCTGGCCGGTCAGAACGTGCTGACCACGCGCCTGCTCATCGAGGGCCGGGGAGAAACCCAACCCATCGCATCCAACAGCACGCCCGAAGGCCGCGCCAGCAACCGCCGTGTCACCATCCAGATCAATCCACTGACGCAGGGATAAAAAAAAAGAAGTAGGAAAGCTGAACGTCTGAAAGTACGAAAGTGAAGGTAATGAATCGATTTGATTCAGGTATCAATCCGCCCCGCAACCAGGGGTAACGCCTCCATCAAATTCGATAGAATACCACCATTTTCATACTTTCAGCTTTCATACCTTCCTGCTTCTTTATATACCCTCGGCACTCGTCCGGTCAGCGCCGACACCACCTCGTAATTGATCGTGCCCAAGGTCTCGGCCACCGCATCGGCGCTGATCACTGCCCCACCCTGGTGTCCGATCAACACCACCTCGTCTCCTACAGCCACATTCGGAACCTCACTCACATCGATCATGGTCAAATCCATGCAGACGCGGCCGACGATGGGGACCCGACGCCCCCCCGCCAGCATAATGCCCCGGTTGGAGAGACCGCGGTTGTAACCATCGGCATAACCGGCCGGTACGGTGGCGATGGTGGCCGGGGCTGGGGTCCGATAGGTACATCCATAACTGATGCAGGTGTCGGCCGGCACCGGCTTGACGTTGACGACCCTTGCTTTCAGGGAGAGAGCAGGCCTCAAGTCGATACGTGTGCAATCCACCTCGCCGGACGGATAGAGGCCGTAGAGCGATATGCCGGCCCGTACCATGTCCAGGTGGGTTTCGGGCATCTCCATAATCGCCCCACTGTTGGCGACGTGCCGCACGCCCGTTTCCACGCCGGCGGCGGCCAGGCGTTCCAGCAGGCGCGTGTATATCGAGAACTGGCGTTGTGCGTATTTTTTATCGGCGTGGTCGGCAGTGGCAAAATGGGTGTAGAGCCCCTGCAGAAGAAGCCCCTTGAGTTGGACAATCTGCCCTATGGTCTCAGCGACGTGTTCAATGTCACGCCCATCTCCACTACCGCAGGGGATGCCCATCCGCCCCATGCCCGTGTCGATTTTGATATGAACAGGCAGTTGCCGTCCCATCGTCTGGGCTGCTGCTGCCAGCTCGTGGGCACCATCCAGGGAACAGATCGTGGGAATCAGGTCGTTGTCCAGCAACTGGGGGGCGTGATCGGCCGGTGTGTAGCCAAAGATCAGGATGGGCGCTTCGATCCCGGCTTGCCGGAGAGTTAACCCCTCCTCGATGCGTGCCACGCCTAGATCGGTGGCACCGCTTTGAAGGGCAGTGCGGGCAACTTGTTCGGCGCCATGGCCGTAAGCATTGGCCTTTACGGCCACCATCAGGCGGACACCGTCATCGATGATGCCTCGGAGCGCCCGGACGTTATGGGCGATGGCCGTCAGGTCGATCTCGGCCCATATCGGATGGGGGGACTGTTGATCCGGTCGCTGCAACGGCATCTAAAGCACCTGCTCCACGGGGGTGTAGGCCAAACCAAAGGCCTCCGCCACCGCCGGATAGGTCACCCTGCCCTGAACGATGTTGGCGCCCAGGCGCATCTCCGGACTCTCCTTCAGCGCCCGTCGCCACCCCTTGTCGGCAAGTGCCTGGGCATAGGGCAGCGTGGCGTTGGTCAAGGCCCGGGTGGAGGTTTTGGCCACGGCCCCGGGCATGTTGGCCACCGTGTAGTGGACGATGCCGTCCACCTCGTAAACCGGATCGTTGTGGGTGGTCGGGCGGGAGGTTTCGAAACAGCCGCCCTGATCGATGGCCACATCCACTATCACCGCGCCAGGCTTCATGGTTTTGAGCATATCGCGGGTGATCAGGTGAGGCGCTTTGGCCCCCGGAATGAGCACGGCGCCGATGACCACGTCCGCCTCCGCCACCAGTTTGCGAATGACGGCAGGAGTGGACATGAGCAGGAAGCAGTTGGCCGGCATGGTGTCGTCAAGGTATCGGAGGCGCT
The DNA here is from genome assembly GCA_963668675.2 of uncultured Desulfatitalea sp. GTDB lineage: Bacteria > Desulfobacterota > Desulfobacteria > Desulfobacterales > Desulfosarcinaceae > Desulfatitalea. The sequence goes on from CAXXMB010000002.1 coordinate 1,843,756, forward strand.
GGAGATTATTGTCCAGCACATAGACTTTGGCTCCCAGACCGCAGGCCATTCGGGCCGCCTGGGTGCCCACCACTCCGCCGCCGATGACCACCACCGTGGCCGGATCCACCCCGGGCACGCCGCCCAACAGCACCCCACGGCCGCCATAGGGCATCTCCAGGTATTTGGCGGCCTGTTGCACCGACATGCGGCCGGCCACTTCGCTCATGGGGGTGAGCAGCGGCAGCGACCCATCCGCCTTTCGAATGGTCTCATAGGCGATGTCGATGGAGCCGCTGTCGATCAGGGCGCGGGTCAGGGGCTCGTTGGCCGCCAGGTGCAGGTAGGTGAAGACGATCTGATCCGGCCGAATGAGACCATACTCCTCGGCCAGCGGCTCCTTGACGTGCATCACCATTTCGGCCGCCTGGTAAATGTCGGCCGCTGTCTCTGCCAGGCGGCCGCCGGCCGCCACATAGGTCTCGTCCGGGAAACCGCTGCCCAGACCGGCACCCCGCTCCACCATCACCGTGTGACCGGCCCGCACCAGCACTTCCACACCGTCCGGCGTCATGGCCACCCGGTACTCTTCCGCTTTGATCTCTTTAAGAATGCCTACAATCATGGGGGCTCCTAATATGGCTGTTTAAATGTGCTGATAAGGTAAGCACTAACCGTTGAAAGCAAAACCTGCGGGCGGGGGAGCGGGGAGAGCTCCCCGCCCGCACATCCGCTCAATACCGTATAATCAAGAGGGGTTTTCTACAGCACCTCAAGAGCGCATGCCATGGAGACCCCGCCGCCACCGCACAGCGTCGCCAAGCCCAGATTCTTGCCCCGGCTGCGCAGCAGGTGGAGCAGAGTGACCATGATGCGGCAGCCGGTGGCGCCCACCGGGTGCCCCAATCCGATGCCGGAACCGTTGACATTGGTGATCTCCCGGTTGAGGCCCAATTCGCGTTCGCACCCGAGGTACTGGCCCGCAAAGGCCTCGTTGAGCTCGATCAGCTCGAAGTCCTCCAGCTTTAAGTTGCTGTTGTCGAGCAGATGCCGCACCGCGGGCACCGGCGAAAGCCCCATGACCGACGGATGGCAGGCCCCTCGCCCGATGGCCCGGATCCGCGCCAGGGGCTTCAACCCGAGCTCCTTGGCCTTGTCGGCGGACATGATCACCATGGCGGCCGAACCATCGTTGATGCCGCTGCTGTTGCCGGCGGTCACTTTGCCGGTGTTGGGCACGAAGGCCGGTGGCAGCTTTTTCAGGTCATCCATGGTGAGCCCGGGCCGGAAGTGCTCGTCTTTGTCGAAAACGAGTGGATCCTTCTTCCGGCGGGGGACCTCGATGGGGACGATCTCCGCCTTGAAGTCACCTTCGGTCGTGGCGCGTTCGGCGCCGTTGTGGCTGCGCAGAGCCACTTCGTCCATCTCTTCACGGGAGATGTCCAGATGCTGGGCGATAAACTCGGCCGTGTGGCCCATGATGTAAGGTTTGCCTTTGAAATAGCTCAGCGGCGGCTGACTGGCATCCACCGGGCCGTCTTCGGGATGGGGGATGATGTGCGATCCGCAGTGCAGCGCCCAGATCAGGGCATCCACAAAAGTGTGGTCCTGTAAGCGGCAGCCCCAGCGCGCCTTGGGCACCTGGTAGGCAACCCCCGACATGTGCTCCACACCGCCAGCGAGAATGATCTCCGCCATGCCGGCCTGAATCATGGCCATGCCCGAAAGAACCGCCTCCATGCCCGAGATGCAGACACGGTTGATGGTAACGGCCGGCACGGTGTCGGGAATGCCGGCCAGCAGCGCCCCCACACGGGTGACGTTGAGGGCGTCGGACGGCTCCAGGCAGCAGCCGTAGCGCACATCGTCAAGGAGGGCAGGATCGAGGCCGGCCCGATCGAGGGCCGCATTCATGGTGACGCTTGCAATGTGGGCAGCATGCTGATCGCGAAGTGAACCGCCAAAAGCGCCAATGGCCGTTCGGCATGCCGAAACGATAACGACATCTTTCATATATGCTCCTTGCTGTTGGGTGGATTGGGTTCAAAGTAAACGGGGACCGGGCCGGCTATTTCTTCAAGGGAACAGGAATCAATAGAGTAGAGTTAGCCTAACGGCGAAGTTTCTGTCAAGCCGTGCTTTAAGTAAAGCCTGCAGCGTGTTTGAAATGGGATTTTAAAGTCAATGTGATGAACGAGGGCGGGTGGACTGGACGGGCGTAAAGCCCGCCCCTGCGAGGTTTGGGTATAAACGCTATTCGTGATCATGAATGAGCCGTGCAGGGGCAGCCGCGCAAGCATCATAACCTAATGAAATTGCATCTGAAAGTGCGCTAACGGAGGTTTGAAATCTTCATGGCATACTGCTTGGGTTGCTCTTCGGATTCGGCAATGCGAACGTTTTGCATCTCTTTGGGAATGACAATCTTTTTGTGGGGTCCGGCAACCATGGTTTTGGTATAGACCATACCGCTCGCCTTGACGACGGGTATGCCAGGATCGACTTTGGCAGCCTCCTCCAGAACGCCCATCTGCTCCTTGGTCGCTTCGCTCTGCTCTTCGAGCGCCTTGATCTCTTTTTCCAACTCGGCGATTTTCGCCCGGACCTGATCGTCACGGGACATGATCTGTTGGATCTGCTCGTCCAGTTCGTCGTACTTTTTGGCCAGATCGCCGATCAGCTCTTGGAGCATGCTGCATTTGGCCGGATCGCTGGCAACCGCCTCTCCGTTGAGCTTCTCTTCCAGTCGGCGCTTCTGCACCATGCACCCGTCCTGCTCCTGTGCCGCAGATCCCAGATCGGCATCCAGTTCATCGATCCGGCCTCTCAGCACGGCAATCTCGGCCTCTGATTCGGTCTGTTTCTGCTGCATGGCGGCCAGTTCCTCTTTGGCGGCCTCCATATCCCGCTCGAACTTGAAGTCGACCCCCACGATCAGCTCGCTCGGTTTGGCGGCCTGGGTGCCAACATCTTTTACCTGAATGCCCTTTTTGGCCGTTATCTTAGAAGCGATGATTTTACCACTGTCGATCAAACAGCGGCCATTGACTTCGATGGTGCAACCGAAGATCTCTTTATCAACCACCAAATCCCCCAACACCTCAACCGTTGAGTTGTGGATATGGCTGGCCTTGAGGTGCCCGCCCACCACAACCTTCGATTTATAGACACCGGCATCGCTGACCAGGTCTTCAGTCAACTCGATCTCGGCACTCTGGATCTCTTTGGTATTGAGACTGGCGCCTTTAACGGTATAGCCGCTGGCCACGCCTCCATTGACCTCGATATGACCATCGAAATCGATGTTGCCGGTTTCGATGCCGATCTCCGTATCGATGGGAAGTACGCGGAACACGCCGATCCGGCCGTCTACCCCCAGTTTGGGCATGCCGCCGTTTTTGGCCACAATCTGTTTGCCGTCTTCGGAACGCCCCGCGCCTTTGGTGAATTTCAAAGGCGGTTCCTTGATCCGCGGAGGTGGCACCTCCTGACCGTAGATGTTGGTACCGGGCTTACCCGGATCGCCCCCCACCTTTTCAGCCAGCAGTTCACCCTCCTTTACCTGTGGAATATCCCCGCGGTTTTTCCAATCCATGGTGCCGTCTTCCAGCAGGGTGCCGATCCGCAAAGGATCGGTATCGAAATAGAAACGAATCTCAGGTGGGTTCCCGGGAACAGGCGGCTCACCCTGTGCTGCCACAAACGGATCCTTGGACAAGGGGTTCTTATCAAGGTAGGAGGATATCAGTTTGTCGCTGACCAGCCCGAAAACGATCTCCCGTGCAGCAATCATCCGCTTGACCTCATTGAGGGAGGGTGCGGGAACATTGTCGCCGACCGCTGCGATCGTCGCGGTCAACTTATCGCCGCTGACGGTCAGGTTCAGACACGCCTCGATGCTGGCGCCGCCATCCGGGGCACTACAGGTGTTTTCCGTTACGTCAGGAGCACTCCCCGACGGCGTGCCGTTCTGAAGCTTGAGGACTTCATCGATTTGCGGTTCAGTCATAAGTCCCATTTTGAGCAGCACCGAGCCGAGGGGCATATAGACCTTGGTGCGATTGGAAATGCAGCGCTGGATCACCAGGGCTCGTTCGATCTTCTCCCTGGTCACCATCTGTTCCTTTACTGCAATATCGCCAAACCGTTCGTCTTGGCGCTCAACACTGGGCATCGTCATATCCTTGGTGAAATTGGCTTATGATTACTATCGACCAGCAAATGCTAAACTTTAGTAAGAACAAGGGACCTCGCCCCCCGGGACGGGCCCGGGGGGTATCGTCGGAACGAAGGGAAGTCACGGAAGAGGTGATTTTTCAAACGACCTTACTTACGGATGATGGGCCTTCGTAGCACATCCGAGGTGCGTCAGGTCGCTTGGGCGTAAGCCTGAGGATCAAAGGGGGAACCGGTCGGGAAGGCCCGGTTACCCAACTCACGGTCCAGCATGAGCAGGGCGCTTTTGCTGCCTGTCACCATCTCCATTTCAGCGGCAATCTTGCCGCTGGTGGCCTCCTCTTCGATCTGCTCCTCGGTGAACCAGGCCAGAAGCGGCTCGGATTGATAATCCCTCACCTCTCGGGCAATGGTTGTCAGGTTATTGATTTTCGAGGTGATAAACTGCTCATGCGCGTAAGCATCCTTCCACGCCTCGGCCGGTGAGGACCACTGGGTCTTGAGAATCGACAGATCCATAAGCGCCACCGGCGCCCCGCGATCGATCAGGTGATCCATGAACTTCATGGCATGTATGGTCTCCTCGTGTGCCTGGGAACGCATCCAGTGGGCCATGCCGTCCATGCTGAGCGAATGAAAATAGGCGGCCATGGAGAGATAGATATAGGCGGACTCCATTTCGTTCTTGATCTGTTCGTTTATCGCTTCGACCAATTTATCCGGAATCATTTCAATCTCCTTTATGGTTAGGTGGTTGATCGTCTATCATTAGGCAATGAAGATAAATACTGGAGTGCCGGACGGCAAGCCGGATAAGGCCAAATTGTCGATTGGTTTGGTCGGATTACCGGGAAGGGTCTTAGGCGGATTGCCGGGGAGGGGCGGAGAACATTACGAAATGAGTCATATGCTGAAAAAATGCCTGTCTTACGACCTGAACAATGCCCTATCGCTTCGGGCTTGCCACTATCAGACCTGAATATCGAGCTGCTGGCCTATGCCCAGCGCCTGAAGAATGTCAGCCATCTGCTGCTGAACCTCCGCCATCTGCTTGAGAATTGTCGTCTGCATGGCGGTGTTGGATTCAAGCTGGCGTGCGATGCCCTTCATCGCTGAATTGGTGCTGACCGGGGAGACGTCCATGGTGCATATCCTTTCAAAAGAAAACTGCCTTTTTCATACTATCGGTCCCATAGAGAAAAACTTGAGCCCAAATCAAACTATCCAAAGCAGCCATTGCAATTGGATCGTTGACCTATATTCGGCAATTGTGAGATGAACCCCACATGACAGATGTCTCGAACAACCATCAGCGCCACGTGGTGCTGGTAGCACCCGAAGTGCACTGGAATACCGGCAATATCGGTCGAACCTGCCTGGGTGCAGGTGCCATGCTTCACCTGATTCGTCCCCTGGGCTTTTCACTGGAGAGCCGGCAGGTCAAACGGGCGGGCCTTGATTACTGGCACAAGGTTTCCCTTTCGGTATGGGATGACTTCGACCGCTTTCTCGGTGGCATGCAACCGAGAAAAGATGAAATCGTACTGCTGACAAAAAGCGGCAGGCGACCTCACTGGCAAATGCCATATGCAAAACGGCTCTTTCTCCTGTTTGGTTCGGAGACCAGGGGGCTTCCCCAGACAATCTTAAGCCGGTTCAGCCAGCAGACCTACCACATACCCATTGCCAGAGATATCCGGTGCTTGAATCTGTCAACGGCCGTAGGCATCGCTTTGTATGAGAGCTTGCGACCCGGCCGGACCCCCCTTTCATTATGAAACTGTTTTCCTACTTTCTATTTCGTTTTTCTCTCAAAGTGATATAGCCGCCCGCCAATCCCTCTTTAGCCTCCAACCTTTGAAAAAACTATATTCATATGAATTTCAAATGGTTTCACAGCAACTTCGACTTCAGTGGATGTTTGGCAAGCTAATTGCTTTTTCAATCACAGAGAGGAAGTTGAAAACGAAAGGTCATATGCAATGATGGACTTTATAATAGCTGCGGTACTCTACCTGGCACTTATGTTTATTCTCTTTTTCTGTCTTTCATTTGTCACCATCGGTATCACCTATGCGGTTGCCGCATTCGTAAGGCGCTGCATGAATCGCTTTAGACCACCAAGTCTTGTTCTGAAATAGCCCAAACAGCCGCAGGACCATCCGGATGCGTAGCCGCACCTCCGGCCTGAATAACAGTCATGAAAGCGTGCTACGTGATCTCCTTTACAGCGGGATCGCACCATGCTCCACCCCACGACCCATCCCCGCATACCCTTCGCCACCAGCAACCCCTAAAAGGGGCTTGTCAAGCGATCCATTTGTGTGCTGAAATGGATCTGTTAACGACGAGGCATACGATAGTGAATCGAATGGGCTCAAAAGTATACCGGTTAAAGGAGTGTGGCGAAATGAAAAGAGCGTATATCCATAAAAAGGTGGGAATCGTCATCTTCATCAGTTTGGTGGCCACCTTTATCAGCCTCCCGGCCAGCCATGCCGAGTATCTCAATCCGGCAGTGCCAGGTGAAGGAACGGCCGCTTACTGGATGGATAAGGGGGGGCTGTACAGCACATACGGAAATTTCCCGGCTGCAATCCGCGCCTATGAAGCGTCGCTGGCGCTGGAGCCGAACAACAGCGAGGCCTACTTTGACATGGGCATCGCATACAGTGAGATGGGCGACTACCAAAACGCCCTGGAGTATATCGCAAAGGCGATCACGCTCGCTTCTGAAAACGGCCGCTACTACTATGGACGCGCCTGGACCATGATCCTCTCTGGTCGCAGCTCGGAGGCGGAGGCGGACATGGTCAAAGCAGCCAACCTCGGAGACCGTGACGCCCAGCGCTACATCCAAAGGGATGGTGCCGTCCAATAGCGTTCAACTCGACAGATCGCCCGGCACCTTACCCCCTCCAACAATGCCTGGAAAAGGCGGAATAGCCCATGTTGTCAAAGCGGCTGCTGCTATTGGCGTGTGCCATCGCCCTGGCATGTACAACGGCATGCGACAATTCGAAAATTGAATCGCTTCAGGCCCAACTCGCCCATCGCGACACCACCATTCGTTCACTCGAAGCACAAAAAGCGGAAATCGCGCAGCGCTGCAAACGCCTGGAGACAGGCATCAACGAGCTCAAAGCGGAATATGACAATCTCAAAAGCCAAAATGAGATCCTCTCCCAATGGTCTAAGAAAGTCGCCCAACGCTTCGGCCCCAGCCTCTGGTATTTTGGAACGGATGAAAAACCCCTGCCCGTCAAACCCTACCGACAGGCTAGCCCTGAGCGCCTTATAACCGAATTGAATCGGATGTTTGCCAAATCGAAGCTGCCCCAGGTTCAACTGCTCAACATCGTGGACAACGTCGCCTATGTCCGCATCCGCGAGGAGCTGAAACTGACCCAGGGGATGGGAACCACCGGCGCAACAGCCTATATCGAGTCGGTGACCTACACCCTCACGTCCCTTCCCGGCATTGACTATGTCGATTTCGATTTTCACGCCGGCGACCATGCCATGCCCGGGCGCTACTCACGATAGCATCCAACCGATTATCTCCCAGTAAAAACACCCGCAGAAAAGCGTATTTCAGATGGGTATAAGATTTCCCCTATGAGAACAAACAATAAGATGAGTTCAATCATACCATTCTCTTCAGCTTCACCAACAGAGGAGTGGATGGGGAGGCGAAGGGGCACCTGATGCCTTCAGCCCTATCAGTTTGACAGCAGCCTCTTGTGCCTGTCCCTCATCGAGCTGTCAGTTTGATAGTCCCTACCCAGTTCCATCTACACGCCGATCCCCAAGCGGATCCCGTTTTCATCAATTTTACAGTTGGTTAGCAACATCCTCCATGAGACACCAGGAGGCTGGTACAGCTATTGCTCATACCCTGTTTCAAACAGTTCAGGAGAGACAGACGTATGAAACGCAATTCACAACCAGAAAATCGGTTCCATAAAAAGCATAACCCCAATTCCACAGCGCCTTTACGGGCAACACGGACAACTACCCGTATTTTATGTACTATTATGATACATAGCGTTGTGGCATGATTATTGATTTCGAAGGAATATAAACCATGAACGTCACGAAAAGGAAAAATAGATTCTACAAAATGACCTGGATGAAACACTCGGAACGCAAAGAGATTCAAACGACCCTCAAACACGGGTTGATTCTATATGTGGTGCTGGCCACTCTCACCATCCCCTCGGGTATCTGCAGCCAGAGCCATCACATCGTGCCCGCCTTCGAAATGGCCAATGCGTCGCAGGCGCAGGAGGCACCGGCCGAAATGACCCTATCACCGGATCTGGTAGAGGATCTACCCCTGCTCGGCTTCGCCTATGACCTGCAACCGGTCCCGACCGTTGAAGAGCCGCTGCTGCTTGCCAACGCCGAAGAGAGGGACGAAGCCGTCGATACGCCCCCGTTTCACGACTTTATCGTCCAGGCATCCCAGAACTATGAGGTGGATGCTGCGTTGATCCGGGCCATTATCTTCGCCGAGTCGAACAACAACCCCCAAGCCGTCTCCCATCGCGGTGCCCAGGGACTCATGCAGCTGATGCCCCGTACCGCCAGATCGTTGGGTGTGGAGAACAGCTTTGATCCGGCCATGAATATCGACGGTGGTGTGCGCTACTTCAAGCAGCTCCTCGACCGCTTTTCCGGCGACGTGCGCCTGGCCCTGGCGGCCTATAACGCCGGCAGCCGTTATGTGCACAAATATGGGGGCGTCCCCCCGTTTGGCGCCACCAAACGTTATATCAAGAAAGTGCTCCACTACCACAAGCAATTCCAGACCGAGATGGCATCCGGCGAAACGTCTGATTCCGCTGTCTAACCCATTCCAATCCTGTTGAATTCAAGCGCCTCGCCTTCGGGCCGGGCGTTTGTTTTTGGGAACGCCCGCACGGGGATAATTTGCTTGACCTGCCTGCCCCTTCCGAATAAGTTTAACCCTTTTTATTAATGGTATGCGCTCAAACACCAATAAGAAGAGCAAGCAGAAAATGAAACCAAAAAGGAGGCAACCCATCTGGAGCGTCAGCGTATGACCACCGGATGGCAATTCAATACCATGAAACGACTTATCACACTTCTGTTCATTCTGGGACTGCCCACCCTGGCCTTTGCCGCCGAAGGGCATGGCGCTGCCGCAATCGACATGACCGGCACCGTTTATGGATATTTGGGGGTGATTCTGTTCGTGGCCGCCTATGTACTGGTGCCGCTGGAAAACACGATTCACCTGCGCAAAAGCAAACCGGTCCTGTTTGCCGCCGGCATCATCTGGGTGTTGCTGGCCATCGCGTACATTCAGCATGGCGACACCCACAGTGCCCACGAAGCGATCAAAAACAATCTGCTCGAGTACGCCGAACTGTTTCTCTTTCTGCTGGCGGCCATGACCTACATCAACTCCATGGAGGAGCGCAATGTGTTCCAGGCCCTGCGTGCCTGGCTGGTCAGCCGCGGCTTTTCACTGCGTTCCATCTTCTGGATCACCGGCCTGCTGGCCTTTTTCATTTCACCGGTGGCCGACAACCTGACCACGGCCCTGCTCATGGGCGCAGTGGTGATGGCTGTGGCCGGCAGCAACGTCAAGTTCGTCGCACTGGCCTGCATCAACGTGGTGGTGGCGGCCAATGCCGGCGGTGCCTTCTCACCATTCGGCGACATCACCACCTTGATGGTGTGGCAAAAGGGCATGGTGGACTTTCACGAGTTTTTTGACATCTTTGTGCCATCGGTAGTGAACTGGCTGGTGCCGGCTGTCATCATGAGCCTGGCCGTGGGCAAAGAGCCACCCCAGCAGCTGCGGGAAAACGTCAAAGTCAAGTTCGGCGGTTACATCATTATCGGCCTCTTTTTATTGACCATCGCCACGGCGGTATCGTTTCACAACTTTCTGCACTTGCCCCCGGCCGCCGGCATGATGCTGGGCATGGCCTATCTGGGCGCTTTTGCCTACTATGTTAAGCGTTACGAGGGGCGCAGCGAGTCCTATGACGGCATTCTGGGCGCCCATGCCGACCTCTCCTACCAACCCCTGATGCGCCTGGTTGAGCGCAAGGTAAAGCTATCCAAAATGATCGAACGGATCACCGATCCGGTCTTTGCGATCGATGCCGGTCATAAGGTGACCCACTGGAACAAAGCCTGCGAGGAGCTCACCGGCATTGCGGCCAAGGATATCATCGGCACCAAAAACCAGTGGAAACCGTTCTATCAACAAAAACGGCCGGTCTTGGCCGACCTGATCATCGAATACCAGCCCGAACCGGTGATCGAGGAGCACTACAGACAGAGGTACCGCAAAAATCCCCATGTAGATGAATCTTACGATGCCAGCGGCTTCTATCCCAACATGGGAGAATCAGGCAAATGGCTCACCTTCTCGGCCATGCCGCTGAAAGACATGGACGGACGAGTGATCGGCGCCGTTGAGGTGGTACAAGAGTTTACCGAACAGAAACAAGCCGTGGCCCGCTTCGACATCATGAAGCGCATCTCCCAGGCCGAATGGGACACCCTGCTCTTCTTCTACGGGGTGATCCTCTGCGTGGGCGGTCTGGCCCAGTTCGGCTACCTGGCGGCCATCTCCCAGCTCATGTACCATGACCTGGGAGCCACCATGGCCAACGCCATGGTCGGCGTGCTGTCGGCAATCGTGGACAACATTCCGGTGATGTTCGCCGTGCTGACCATGGCCCCGGAGATGTCCCACGGGCAGTGGCTTTTGGTGACGCTTACCGCCGGTGTGGGCGGCAGTCTGCTCTCTATCGGGTCGGCCGCCGGCGTGGCACTGATGGGAACGGCCAGAGGCAAATACACCTTCGGCGCGCACCTGAAATGGACCCCTGTCATCGCCCTCGGCTATGTGCTCAGCATCTTATGCCACTTGTGGATCAATGCCAAATTGATGTAGGGTTCGCAATCAGACCGGTGCCGTGCAACACGGCAACCGGTTGCAGCTATCACGATATAGATCGGGCAGATGGAGATTATTGCGCTAAAGGCCCACACCAGGGGGTATCACGGATGTGTTGTCGAGGAGGAAGGGTATCTCTTCTTTCAACTGACCCGCAAAGGTACCCTCCGGCGGCTCAAGGCCTATCCCAGGGAGGATTTCAGCGACCACGAACAGTTTCAGTTCATGATGATGAAATACATGACCCCTTCGGCCTTCCTCAATCCGCCCGAGCCCATCACAGCCCTGACCATGGAGGAGCTGGACCGGGTGTACCAGATTATCAGGAGAAGGGCGCTGGAGATTTAAATAATGGTGAAGTTTTAAACGTTTTAGAAGGAAACAGGAAGACAATCATGACAACCAACGACGCAACCGATCCGCGCATCAATCCCACCCGGCTGGGGTTGAAAAGCCGTTTCAAATTCAAATGCCACCCCGGCGTATCGTGCTTTACCCAGTGCTGTCGGGGCATCAACATCATCCTGACCCCCTACGACATCATTCGTCTGAAGCAGCGGCTGGATCTGCCTTCGGACCAGTTCCTGGCCGTCTATACCGAGCCCCATCTGCTGGAAAAGACCGACATGCCCATGGTGACCCTCAAGCATCTGGACGATGAACACGAGTCGTGCCCCTTTGTGCGCGATGACGGCTGCATCCTTTACGAAGACCGCCCCACCGCCTGCCGATACTACCCACTGGGTGTGGCCAGCCTGCAACACAAAGAGGGGGCCGACGACGACGGCTTCTTTTTCTTCATCAACGAGCCGCACTGCAAAGGGTTCGAGGAGGATTGCGACTGGACCGTGGCCGAGTGGCGTAAAGACCAGGCCGTGGACGAACGCGATGAGGTCAACGCCGAATGGACCGATCTGATGGTGCGCAAGCGCTCCTTCCCCCCCAACATCAAGCTGACCGACCAGGCCAAACAGATGTTTTTCATGATCAGCTACAACCTGGACAAATTCCGTGAATTCGTCTTCGAGAGCAGCTTCCTGAAGCGCACGCCGGTGGATGCCGAAACCCGGGAGCAGCTTAAAACCGACGACGTGGCCCTGCTCAAATTCGGCGTCAACTGGTTGAAGAACCTGCTGTTCAAGCAGAGCGATCCCCACGATCAGGCCGATGCGGCTTTTGAAAAAAGCCAGGAGTAGAATCAGCCGGAGCCGCCCAACTTGCGCCGCAAATCGGCGATATGCCTGGCGGGATAGACCTGGGTCGGGCAGACCCGGCTGCAGTTCAGGGCGCGTTCGCACAGACGCTCGCCCCGGTCACTGCCGGCGGTGTTGAGCAGTGCTTCTCGCCGGTCGGCGGACGCCTTGGCCATCTCATTGTTCAAAGCGGCCAGGGCAGCCGGTCCCATGAAATCGGCATGGCGGTGGGCGGCCGGGCAAGACGAGACGCAGCATCCGCACTCGATGCAATCCTCCAACCGCAGGGGCGGGTTGTCTTCCCGATGGGCCACGCCTTCCATCGGCTCGGACGGTCTGAGCAGCGACCACTCGGAGTCGATATCCCTATAAAAACCGGACATCTCCACGGTCAGATCACCCAGACGTTCGAACCCGCGCAAGGGCTCGAGGACTACGGTATCGCTCGCCAGATCGAGTACCCTGGTCGTACAGGCCATGCGCTCGCTGCCGTTGATGCGCAAGGCACAGGTCCCGCATGCGCTGTGGTGACAGGAGTGACGATACATCAATGTCTCGTCCAGGGTAAGACGGATCTGCTCAAGGGCATCCAGTACACTCGTGGTTGCATCGACCTGCAGATGAAACGATTGAAATCGGGGTGGATCGATCGCGCCGGGCTTGAAGCGTTCGATCCTGAACGTAATCGTCTGTTTCGGCATGCTCAATCTTCCTTTGCGTCCCGGCAAGAAATCATTCACGCCAATAGCTCCGATAAGGCAGCAGCACCGTCTCCCGGGTCCGGCAGGGTATCTCGCGTCCGAGTTTGCGGCAGATCAGATCGGCGGTCAGCTCGGCCATGGCCCGCATGGTGGTGGCCTTTCCGCCGATGAGGGTGACCAGCCCCTCCACCCCATCCCGCTCGGCATGGTCAAAGCAGTCGAAGGTGCGGCTGATGCCGAACGGATCCTTATTGGGGCCGGCAACCAGCAGGGGCCGGCTGGCACTCCAGATCGCATGGGGCTGCAGGCCGGCGACCGCTGGCACCAGCTTCGCACAAAGCCCAAAGAGTCTTGCCACATGCTCTTCCGGCACCATCACCCGATCCGGGTCGTCGGCCAGCCAGGCCGTTGTGCCCAGAACGCTTAACCGGCGCTGAGGGACGATGATATCGCCCTCTCCGGCCGGGTGCAAACGGTTGATCACCGCCTGGGTCAAGCGGCCACGCACCGATACCATCACGCCGGGCCCCGGTTGGATGGGCACCTCGACCCCGGCCATGGCGGTGATGCGCCCGGCCCAGGGCCCAGCAGCGTTGACCACGAGGTCGGCAGCGATGGCTTCGCGCGCACCGGTGCGGTGGTCGATGACACGCACTCCGCCGACCGTTCTGCCCGTCATCACCAGATCCGTAGCCTGGCAGAACGTGCGGATCGCAGCCCCGTTGGCCTTGGCCGTGGCAAAGAAGGGCATGGCCAGCCGCCATGCATCGACGGCTGCGTCTGGCACCGACACAGCCGCGTTGAGTGATGGATTCAAGGCCGGCTCCCTGGCCAGCGCCTGGGCAGGCGTCAAGACCTGGGTCGGAATACCCGCATCCCGGCAGCCCACCATAAATTGGTTTTGGTGGGAGAGATCTTCATCGTCCAGGGCAACGAACAGCCCTCCGTTGGGTTCGATGGCCTGGGGCGCAATGCGTTTCAGGATGAGGTTCTCCTGGTAACATTCGCGGGCCGTCTCCACGTCGTTGAACGCATAGCGGCCGCCGCTGTGCAGTAGGCCGTGGTGCCGGCCGGTGGTGCCGGAGAGCAGCTCGCCCTTCTCCACCAGGGTGACCCGGAAACCACGCAGGGTGAGATCGTGGGCCAGCGCTCCGCCGACACCGCCACCGATGATGAGAATGTGTTCCAGATGGGTCTTGGTCATAGGGCCGCCTCTACGGCGATTGGCGTATCACAACGCCTTTTCGATAATAGCGGTGAGCGCTTCATCCGACAATCGCGCCGGATTGCCCTTCATGCTGCTGGCGGCTTTGGCCTTGACGACAAGCTCGGGAACCGCCTCGGCCGTCAGCCCCCAATGAGATAAGTTGGGGATGGAGAGTTGCTCGACCAACCGGTGCAGCCAGGCAACCAGATCGACAGTCGTGGCTTGTGCAGAGACCAGCAATCGGGCCACTTCAGCGTGTCTTGCCAAGGCGTCGCCTTGGGGTGCTTCCCTTTTCAGTGCAGCGACATTGGCTTCGACTACAAACGGCAGCAGTCGGGCACACAAAGCGCCGTGGGGACCGGGAATCATACCCCCCAAAGGACCGGCGATGCCGTGGACGGCACCCAGACCGGCATTGGCCAGAGCGATACCGCTGAACAGGCTGGCCAGGGCCATATCGGTGCGGGCACCCAGCTCCTCACCGTGGGCAACCGCCCGGGTCAGGGCCTTGGCCGCGCGACCCAGCCCCTCCCGGCACAAACCGTCGGTGAGGGGATTGGCCTTGCCCGATACGAACGCCTCCAGCAGTTGCGTCAACGCGTCGCAGCCGGTGGCCGCTGTGATGTCGGGAGGCAGCGACAGGGTCAGCTCCGGATCCACCACCGCCATATCAGGGAGCATCCCGGAGCTGCGCAGGCTCACCTTGACGTTGTGCTTGACGCTTTTGAGCACGGCGTTGCGGGTCACCTCACTCCCGGTGCCGGCCGTGGTGGGAATGGCGATGCAGGGCAGTGGTTCACGCTCCAGGGGTCGCCCCTCGCCAATCACCTCCAGGTAACGCTCGACCGGATCGCTATTGGTGACCAGGGCGGCGATGGCTTTGGCCGCATCCAGGGCGCTGCCGCCGCCGAACCCGATCACCAGGTCGCACTGTTGCTCCCGCGCCAGCTCGGCCCCAGCAACCACCTGCTCGATCTCCGGTTCACCCGACACACTAAACGAGCGCCAACTGATGCCCTGCCGGTTCAACGCTTTCCCCAGATGCTCTGCCCGCTCCGGTTTTCGACCGGTCACCAGCAGTGCGTATCGGCCCAGACGAACTGCCGATGGAGCGACTTCGGACAGCTTTCCGGCTCCGAAAATGATTTGGCCCGCCGTGGCAAATGAAAATGACATGGCTAATCGATCCAGTTCAAGGTGCGTTCGATGGCCTTCTTCCAGCCGGAGACCCCCTTGGATCTCTCCCCGGCGGCCATCTGCGGCTGCCAGGTCTTGTCCACGGCCCAATTGCGTTTAAGCTCATCGAATCCGCCGACCAGACCGATGGCCAGGGCGGCGGCCGATGCGGCGCCCAGAGCGGTGGTCTCGGTGATCTGGGGGCGCACCACCGGCACGCCAAGGATGTCAGACTGAAACTGCATCAACAGCTCGTTGGCCACCATGCCGCCATCCACCCGCAGGCTGCTCAGGGCGACCCCCGAATCCTTCTGCATCGCTTCGACCACATCAAGGGCCTGGTAGGCCACCGCCTCCAACACAGCCCGGGCGATGTGGTTGCGATTGATGTAGCGGGTGAGACCGACCATCACCCCCCGGGCATCCGATCGCCAATAGGGAGCATAGAGGCCCGAAAAGGCCGGCACGATGTACATGCCCCCATTGTCCGCCACCTCGCGCGCCATCGGCTCGATATCGGCGGCATGATCGATGAATTTCAGGTTGTCCCGCAGCCACTGCACCAGGGCGCCGGCAATGGCGATGGAGCCCTCCAGGCAGTAGACCGGCTTCTCGCCGCGCAACTGATAGCCGACCGTGGTGAGCATGCCGTGTTTGCTATGCACGGCCTCGGTACCGGTGTTGAGCAGCAGAAAACAACCAGTACCGTATGTATTTTTGGCTTCGCCGATGTCAAAGCAGGCTTGTCCGACCACGGCGGCCTGCTGGTCGCCCAAAGCACCGCACACCGGCACCTCGGCGCCCAGGGGACCGTCGGCGCGGGTGGTGCCCCAGGTGTCGGAATCGATCGAGGGGACAATCCTGGGCAGGATGGCCGCCGGAATGCCGATGGCCTTCAAGATGTCGGGGTCCCAGGCCAGGGTATTGAGATCCATGAGCAGCGTGCGGCTGGCATTGGAGACATCGGTGACATGGGCGCCGCCGTCGGGACCGCCGGTGAGCCACCAGATGATCCAGGACTCGATGGTGCCCACCATCGCTTCTCCCGATTCGGCCGCTTTACGGGCCTCTTCGACATGTTCGAGAATCCAGCGCATTTTGGGGCCGGCAAAATAGGTGGAGACAGGCAGGCCGGTCTTGGCCCGGAAACGGTCCTGACCTCCCTCCTGGGAGAGCCTTTTGCAAATCTCATCGGTGCGCATGCACTGCCAGACGATGGCATTCATAAAGGGGCGGCCGGTTCGCCGCTCCCACATGACGGTGGTCTCGCGCTGGTTGGTGATGCCGATAGCCTTGATCTCCTTGCCGGTCAAACCGGTGTTGGCCAGTGCACCGCGCATCACCAATTCGGTGTTGTGCCATATCTCCATGGGATCGTGCTCGACCCATCCGGGCTGCGGAAATATCTGCTCATGCTCTTTCTGGTCAAGCCCGACGATTCGACCGCGCTCATCAAAGATGATGAAACGGTTGCTGGTCGTTCCCAAATCGAGTGCACCGATGTAAGCTCCCATGGTCCCTCCTTCGATAAAATAGGTCACCGTTTGCCAATGTCGTGAGAACCCGGCACCAGATGAACGATTGGCGCATTGCGGCAGCCCATTTAAATAGAACGTTCATCTCAAATCTGAAAACCCCTTTTTTCCAATGCCTCGCAGGGCAGCCCCAATGCGGTACCAAGCAGCTGCGGAAACAGGATGGCTGGCAGGTCGCGACATGACGCATCCTCCGGGAGATGTTCCAAGCGTACCGAACCGAATTGCAGTTGACAATAGGTACAGGCCGTGACCAGCGCCCTGGCACCCGATTCACGGGCATCGTTCAGTTTCCGCTGCATGAGCGACAGGGCCAACGCGTTGTTTTTCTCCCAAAGTGGGTAACCGCAACACTCCAGCCGCATCGGCCAAGACACGGCGGTCGCCCCGGCAACCTCCACCAACGATTCAAAAATGGTGGGTGCCAAGGGATTGTCGAAGTGGGTGACATCACCGGGTCGCAGGGCGTGACAGCCATAATGGACCGCCACCGGGTAGCCTTGCAGGGGGTGTTTCACCGCCGCCTTCAGACGCTCGAGCCCCAGGTCCTCTTTCAATGCGGTTAGCAGATGCCGGACAACGACCCCGTCGGACCAGTACAGCCCCTCTTTGGCCAGCAACTCAACTACCTGTTCACGCAGGGAAGCGCTGCGTTTCAACCAGTACTTGACCTGCATGAAGTTACCATAGCAGCATTTACAGGGCGTAAGTAGAGGCAACCCCCTTTGAGCCGCTACAGCCAGCACACGGGCCCCGGAAAACATGGCGGCCGTGAGGTCCACATCCCTCACCGGGTAGCCGCAACAGTTCAGCTCAGCATCCTTCAGGTCAACCCCCAGTGCGGCCATTAAGGATCGCGTTGCATGGTCGTACTCGGGCAAAAAGGGGGTTATTTTGCATCCGGGGAAGTAGAGATAGCGCAAAGCGGTCATGGGTTCAGATCTCCCTCCGTCCTGCCTTCCGGGCAGGTTCGGCATCGATACCGGGCGATACTGGCTGGACTGCCGGCGAGAGCCTCCGACAGGCTTCGTTGCGCAACTCATAGATCACATCGGCGACACGAACACCCTGGGGACAATGCTCCTGACATTTATAACACGTCACGCAATCCCACACCATGCGACTGCCGATGGCCGCCTCTTTGAGCTGCAGGCGCATCAAATTCATTATCTGCTGGGGCGTCAGCTCAAGATCACGTCGAGGATCTTTTGCCACAGCTACCACCGGACACACATTGGTGCAGGTGGTGCACTGGACGCAGGCCCAAAAAGAGGCCGCATCATCACTTAACCGAGACACCGGCTTATGGTCCTCGCCGACGCCAACCGACCTCTCCGTACACGTCGACAGAATCTGCATCCACTCGGCAGCACCATGCCGATGCATCCAGTCGTAGGGCGGCCCATACCCTTTTCGGACCAGATCAGCTCTGGAGGCATGCCAAAGATCCTGCAAATCGATTCCCGATGGGCACCATGACGTACAGCGACCACAAGCTGTACAGATAAAACTGCCTTCGGCCAGGAGAACCTGGCCGGCGATATCGCTGCCACCCGCCGCATGGCCGCCAACGCTGTATAGCTTTTCGGAAGGCAGAATATCGGGATTGGAGAGAACCTGAAACACCGGTCCAACAGCGCAGTGCTGACTGCACACACCGCAATGAGTGCAGGCGTCGATGCCCATGGCGCGCCGAGCAGGCCGGTTGATCGGCCGATCGCTGGCAGCATTTCCCAAAGCTCGGCTGATCAATCCGAGCGGAGTGGTGATCAAATGCAGGAGTTTGGAAAAGGGCAGCAGAGCCAAAGCCAGACAGGCCAAAATAGAGTGGAGGTACCACAGAAAATCCTCCAGGCATATTCCATCGATCCAGGCGGCAAACGGCTTGAGGGAGAGCGCCACCGGATAGGAGAGAAAGGCGTAATTCGGACGTGAATGGCAGGCGGCACAATAGGTTTGATGCAATTCAAGGCCCTCGCCCAATTGCACAGGGTCTTCCGCGGACGGCATCGGAACAAATGCCACGTCGAAATGAGCTGCCCAATAAGCCTTCAACGGAGCGATCTCTTCCGGATCATCGCTGCCCATATAGTCAGTCACCATACTGCCGAACAGGTTCGGCGAGATAATCCAGACCGCTTCCAGGGCCGTGCCGCTGAGTATGATAGCAGCCAGCACAACCAACAGCCAGCGATCCGCGGCTCGTCTGGTGCAACGCAAGGTGCTGTCTGTCCGGCGTCGTATGAGGGCGCCGACCATCCCTACCAGGACCAGCAGACCGAAGAGATGGCGCAGCAGCATAAAAGGATTACGTGTGGAGGCGTACTCTGAAAAAAGGCGGGCTGTTATCTCATCGTCAAACACATGCATCAGAAGCAATAAAAGCATACCGTAGAAAAGGAACATGTGCATAAGCCAGCGCCCCGGGCTCTGCTTCAGGATATGCAGCTGAAGGATCACCTCCGTCAGCAAGCTGCATGTCACCGCCAAAAGCGCCCGCGGCCGCAGCAATGCCAGGGCCACTGCAGACAACGCGCCTACAGCACGCTGGCGCAACGTAACACCTTCTGCCTCCGGCCCCACCCGCAAGCGCATCCAGCGGAAAATTCGGTAGCCGATCCCGGTCAGGCAAACCAGCAGGGCACTATATGCCAAGTAGGTCATCACCGGCGCCTTCCCTTTACTTTAACAGGTGCACACAGGACCGGACAGCCGCTGCCGCCGTTGCTATGGCCAGGCCGCTGCC
The DNA here is from genome assembly GCA_963668675.2 of uncultured Desulfatitalea sp. Classification (GTDB taxonomy): domain Bacteria; phylum Desulfobacterota; class Desulfobacteria; order Desulfobacterales; family Desulfosarcinaceae; genus Desulfatitalea. Next base: position 1,863,415 of record CAXXMB010000002.1, read on the forward strand.
GCATTTCTGGCGGATCCAATCCTGGTGGGCCAGAATCGAACCGGCGGCAAAAAGGTTGGGAAATACCGGACGGCCGTTGGCATCGACCGGGCGAAACTGGCTGTCGACAGCAATACCGGCCCGATTGATCGGATGGCCCTGGGGATGCAGAAGATCCCTATGGTGCCAGGTGGTCCGATCCGCAGGCTGTAGAACGGGCAGATCGAAGATGGTCTCCCGAATGCCGTGGCGGTCGGCCTTCAACCCTTTACCGAAGAATCGCCCGCTGCATAGGATAACGCTTCGGGCAACCACATCAACAGCGTCATCGGTGGTTCCGATCTCCAAGTGCCACTGCCCGCCGGCCAACCGCTTTGCGCATAACACCCGCTTCTGGAACAGGGGGCGGATACCCAGAGCGGGCAGGCGCTGCTCGAAAAGCTCGCGCAGCCGCAGACCAGCCACCCCCGGCACCATGGTGGGGACTTCAAATATCGGAACGCCTATCCCCTGCTGCAACGCATCGATCGCTTGCACAGTACGGTACATGCCGAGCACCGCCGGCAGGCCCACAACGCTCGCCGTTCCCAAATGAGGCCGAATAGCGGCAACAAGCTTTTCGCGGACAAAACTTGTATCGAGGGCCCTTGCCATATGTTCTGTGTACAATTCACCCGAGGCATCCGGGAAAGCGACACGAACCGGCCGTAACCCCGGCCAGATGTCGCCCATGCTTTCGGCCATCTGCCGGGCGCTGTAACCTTTCAGCCCCTCGAAATCCACCAGCAGACACTCGGAACGCTCAGCCAGAGCCCGCGCCCCCTGGCGCATGGTGTGCGGTAATGCATAGGTGGATTTCACTGTGCCCACCGGCGTCATCACCGCCTGGTTGCGTTCGCCGAGCGCCACATGCGGGTAACCGCTCTCTTTCAGAAAATCGAGCACCGTTTGAACCGCCGTGCGAATATCTGCAGCGCCGATATGGGCATAGGGATGCAACGGTTCATCCCTGACAAGGCGGGCAATGCCCTCCCATGGATCTTCCAGTACGGTCCCCTCTTCCACCGGATGCACCCCGAGCAGATCCAGCATACCACTGGCAAAGCCGATCTCTCCGGTCAGCCCCACCTGCACCGCATCGACACCCGCTTGCACGGCAAAGAGGCTGGCCGCCATCCCGGCCATGCCGGTGCCGATTACCAGGAGATCACAACTGATCTTTTCTCTGAGCGAACTCATGGACCCTACCTATTATTACAGGATGCACTACCGTTCTGGATAAGCATCGTCTCTGTTTTCCAGCTCCAGTCCGAACAGGCCGCAGTGCATGGCCTCCAACAGTTCGGCCTGGGCCAGGGGCAGATCCCATAGCAGCGGTTGCTGCCCACGCCAGCGCTCTCTTAAAAACGAGCGCAGTTGCGAAATCCCCCGTCGCCCTCGGACATGCTGCCGGTCATAGAGATAAGCGGCCAACCGCTGGCTGCAGAACGCCCCCTGGCAGGGGCCTTTACCGATACGGCTGCGCAGGCCGATGGACTTCAAGCTGGGACGCCCGTCAAGCATCCGGACGCGATTCGCAATCTCTTCAACCACACTTTGGGGAACCATCTCACACTCGCAAAGCAGAACATCGCCGGGCACGTTTTGGCGAAGCCAGACATTGGGAGCCAAACCGGGTTCGGTCCAGCGAGCATCGACCGTGTCAGGCAACGGTTCCAGATGGGTTCGGCAGGCAGCCTCTACCCCCAGCCGAGCGCACACCAAATTGGCCGTCTTTTCAGCCATCAGGCGGTAGGTCGTCAATTTACCACTGGTAATGGTAATAAAATTGGTCGGCCCCCCCTGCTCCTTGGCATGATCGATCAGCGCGAACCCGCGGCTCACTGTCCGGTCGCTATCGCCGGCTGATGTCTGAACGCCGCCCAACAGGGGACGTACACCGCAATAGGCGCGAATGTATCGGGTCGTGGCCAGTTCGGGGATCATGGCAGCCCCCTGGTCGATGATGGCGTCCACCTCGTGCACTTCGGGATAGATCACATCCGGCGAGTCCACGCGCTCCGAGGTGGTTCCCAAAATTGAAACAGTACCTCCAGGCACTAGGATATCGCCATCGGTCGGCGGACGCAGGCGATTGATCACCCGTGCCGCCAATCGGTTCTGGGTGACGAGCAGGCTCCCTTTGGAATAGCGCATCTCTATGGGAACCCCGGCCAGAGCGGCCACCTCTCCTGCCCACGAGCCGGAGGCATTGACAACGACCTCGGCTTCGATCGATTCGGTCTTGCCCGTTACCCGATCGACGACGGTCGTCCGGCAAATGCGTCCTTGATCGACCTCAAAAGCGGTCACCTGACAATAGCGTCTCAATTGAGCACCCCTGCCACTTGCATCAGCCATGTTGTCCAGTGAAAGCTTGAACGGGTCGATGGTGGCATCATCGAGCGCATAGGCCGCGATGACTTTGTCCGAAAGGGTCGGCTCCATCTCCCGTACCTCTGTCAGATCGAGCAATTGGAGCGGGATATGGCTCTTCCGGCACATCGCCGGAAAATCGGCAATATAGTTTTCATCATCGCCGGCCACGGCCACGAAAAGGCCGCCTGTTGATTCGATGGTATGGGGGGCAAGCTTTTTGAGGATCTGGTTTTCGATGTGGCACTCGGTCGCCGCCGCCGGATCCGACGATATGTAGCGGGCGCCGCTGTGAAGCAAACCGTGGTTGCCGCCGGAGGCCCCGGCATTGACGTCCTTCTTTTCGACAACGACACTGCTGACGCCTCTCAAGGAGAGGTCTCGCGCCAAGCCGGTTCCGGTGACACCAGCACCGATAATGAGCACTTGGGTTTGCATCAGGATCCTTCCTTTCGGGCGTTTAGGGCCTGAAGCAATGAGATTGGGCAGGCAAGCGGATGTTCGGGCCTATGATGGAATTTGGTTTAAGCCTTGGTTGCTTGCGCCTTATTTGCTTGTGAAAGACATGCCTGAATGCTAAGTTGTTTTCGTTGTCTTACACAATCAAATTTCGGATACCTAATATGAACAGTTAGCAAAATTTTTAGCTGGTGTCACCTAATAATATTCGTTTTTGAAAATTTTTTGTTCATTTCATTACATCAAGAACCGCCGCACGAACCCTTCATGGAGGCCCAATGACAGAGTGGACTACCGGTAACCCCATAAATTCAAACCCTTTTTCACCTGGCTACCATCCGCCGGAAGAGGGTGCGAACGGGAAGTTGAGCCTGGGGGACCGCCACGCCCAGATCAAACAGATCGTACAAGCCAAGGGATTTGTCACCATCGAGCACCTGGCCCGCGAATTCGGCGTCACCCCGCAAACCATCCGCCGCGACATCAATGCTCTGAGCAAAGCCGGCGAAATTCAACGCTTTCACGGCGGGGCCGGCATCGCCTCGAGCACTGAAAACGTGGCCTACAACGAGCGTAAAATCATCTGCTTTCAGGAGAAACGCAAAATCGCCCAGATGGTGGCTGAGCAGATCCCCAACAATGCATCCCTCTTCATCAATATCGGCACCACCACCGAAGCGATCGCCCAGGCCCTCGTCCACCATAAGCGCCTCAGGATCATCACCAACAATCTGAACGTCGCCACGATTCTGTCGTCCAACGAAAATTTCGAGGTGATCGTGGCCGGCGGATTGGTGCGCCATCGGGATGGCGGCCTGATCGGTGAGGCCACCATCGATTTTATCCAGCAATTCAAGGTGGATTACGGCATTATCGGCATCAGTGGCATCGACCATGACGGCACCCTGCTCGATTTCGATTACCGCGAGGTTCGTGCCGCCCGTGCCATTATCGACAACTCCCGAAAGGTGTTTTTAGCTACGGACCACTCCAAGTTTGGCCGCAACGCCATGGTGCGCCTGGGCAACATTTCCGAGATCGACAGCCTCTTCACCGATCAACAGCCGCCCTCCAGCCTGGTGGAGATCATGACCAATGCCGAGGTGAGGCTCTTTGTGGCCTGATGCTCTATAGAAAATGCACAACCGGGCCTTTTAACAGAGAAAGTAACAATATTCGTAATTGATCAGCCAAGCCCACGTTATTGTGACATTGCAAAACCATTTTTTCACTTGCGAAACAAAAACGACATTGCTATATACGTTTAATCCCACCGTAACCATCATCGCCACGGATCTTTGGCGACGGGTCAGCATAGTTAAGAACGTGCCGTATAAAAGCACAAAGGAATCATGGAGCTGGCTATGGGGTTGGTGCTCGAAAATGTTGACAAGCTTGTTGGTCGAGAGATCTATCTGAAAAATATCCAGCTGGAGTTTGCTCCTGGCTCACGCAATGTGATCCTGGGTCGCACCCTGGCAGGCAAAACATCCCTGTTGCGCATCATGGCCGGCCTGGACAAGCCAACCAAGGGTCGCATCCTGGTAGACGACAAGGATGTGACCGGTGTGACGGTTCGCAAACGCAGCGTGGCCATGGTCTACCAGCAGTTCATCAACTACCCCTCTTTAAACGTATATAAAAATATCGCCTCACCGCTGAAACTGGCCGGCATCTCCAAAGTCAAAATCGATGAACGGGTCCAACGTACGGCTAAGATGCTGCATATCGAAAACCTGCTCGACCGAATGCCCGCAGAGCTTTCCGGCGGCCAGCAGCAGCGAACGGCCATTGCCCGGGCGCTGGTAAAAGAGACCCAACTCCTTCTGCTGGACGAACCCCTGGTCAATCTTGACTACAAATTGCGTGAAGAGCTGCGCGTCGAATTACAGCAAATTTTCGAGAAACGCGAGGCCATCGTGGTTTACACCACCACCGAACCGGCCGAGGCGCTGATGCTGGGCGGCAATATCGTCATCATGGACGAAGGGCGTATCCTGCAGGCCGGACCGACGGGTGAAGTCTACCGGAGCCCGGCCACCACAAAGGTAGCGGAGATCTTTTCCGACCCACCGATCAACTTTGTGGCCGGTAAAGTCCACGACCGGCAGGCCTGGTTCGGTGAACAGATCCAACTGCCGCTCAATGGACACATGGCCGATCTGCACGCGGGGGACTACACCTTCGGCGTGCGCTGCAACCACCTCTACCTGACGGCCTCCACCCCGGACGATATCGAAATCAAAGCCGTTGTCGAACTGAGTGAAATCAACGGCTCGGAAACCTTTATCCATGCGGGATACGAGAACAGCAAGCTGGTGATCCAGAACGAGGGCATTCATCAGTTGAAAATCGGCCGGGAGATTTCGGTCTACGTCAATCCCTGCCACTTTTTTGTTTACGATGCCCAAGGCCGTCTTGCGGCCGCACCGGAACAGACATGCTATGCCTAATTGAAAAATGATGGAATACATTCACTTTCATGCTTTCCACTTTACACTTTAAACTCCCCGCGAAGCGGGGTCTAGGAGCTTGATGCCATGGCGCGCATCGATATGCAGGAGGTTGCTCACAGCTATCTTCCCAAAACCCAGACGCTGGAAGAGTATGCCCTGAAACGCATCCATATGACCTGGGATGACGGTGGCGCATACGCTCTTCTGGGACCGTCGGGATGCGGTAAGACCACCATGCTCAATATTATCTCGGGCCTGCTTGTACCGAGTCAGGGGCGGGTTCTATATAATGGTGAAGATGTGACCGGTCTGCCACCGGAGCGCCGCAACATTGCCCAAGTGTTTCAGTTCCCCGTACTCTATGACACCATGACGGTGGCCGAAAACCTGGCCTTTCCATTGCGCAATAGAGGTGTCGCCCCAGACCAGATCCGGAAGCGGGTTCGGGAGGTGGCCGACATGCTTGAACTGAGCACTGTTGTGAATAAAAAGGCGGCCGGCCTGGGCGCTGATGCCAAGCAGAAGATATCCCTGGGACGCGGTCTGGTGCGCAGCGATGTGGCGGCCATCCTATTCGACGAACCCTTGACCGTCATCGATCCCCACTTGAAGTGGCAGCTCCGGCGCAAACTCAAGGAGATCCACGAACGATCCAGCATGACCATGATTTATGTTACCCACGACCAGGTGGAAGCCATGACCTTTGCCGACCAGATCGTTGTGATGTACGAGGGCGAGGTGGTCCAGGTGGGCAGTCCTGAAGAGCTCTACTCCCAGCCCAAGCACAAGTTCGTGGGATACTTCATCGGCAGCCCGGGCATGAACTTTCTGGAGTGCAAAGTGGAAGGCGACCTCGCCCATATCAACGGTGCAACCATCACCCTCGACCCGGGCACGGCTGAAATGGCGCGAAAGGCGGAGGGCAAGCTCGAGGTGGGAATCCGCCCCATGCACCTGGAGGTGAACAATACCGAAGTGCCGAACGGCATTCCGGTGGCGGTCACCGCCCTGGAGGATCAAGGCAGCAACAAGGTGATCACCATGGCGCTCGACGGCCATACGGTACGCGCACGGATACCCGAAGCGCAACCGGTGCCCGGTGAAAAAGCGTGGCTGCGCTTCCCGCCCGAATGGACACGGCTCTTTGCCGACGAGCGGTTGGTAGGATAGGAAAACAGGTGTTTAGGCCGAAGGCAAATGATAATATGCCGGCCTCTTCAGCCCTCTGTTTAATAAACAACGGAGTCATCCGATGGAGAAGTGGGAAAACAACCGAGCCTGGTTTCTGGTGCTGCCGGTCTTTGTGATCGTGGCCTTCAGTGCCATCATTCCGCTGATGACAGTGGTCAACTACTCGATACAGGATATCTTCGGACCCGGTAATTCCGTCTTCGTGGGAACGGAATGGTTCAAAGAGATGTTGACCGATCATCGGCTGCACGACGCCTTGGGCCGCCAGTTCCTCTTCTCCGGCCTGGTCCTGCTCATCGAAATCCCCCTGGGCATCCTCATCGCCCTGGCCATGCCCAAAAAGGGGTGGGGCGTTTCGGCCAGCCTGGTCACCCTGGCGATCCCGCTGCTGATTCCCTGGAACGTGATCGGTACCATCTGGATCATCTTCACCCGGCCGGACATCGGCCTCTTCGGTGTGGGTATCAACAGTCTGGATCTTCTCACGGTGCCCTTCGACCACACCGCGCGACCCATCTATGCCTGGATCACCTTGATGGCCATGGAGGTGTGGCACTGGACGCCACTGGTGGCGCTGCTTTGCTACGCCGGCCTGCGCGCCATTCCCGAGGCCTATTACCAGGCCGCCAAGATCGACGGCGCCTCGGCCTGGGCGGTGTTCTTCTACATCCAATTGCCCAAGATGCGCGGCGTCCTCACCATCGCCGTGCTGCTCAGGTGGATGGACAGCTTCCTGATCTACGCCGAACCCTTCGCCCTGACCGGCGGAGGACCGGGCAACGCGACCACCTTCCTCTCGATCTACCTGGTCAAACTGGCCACCGGTCAGTTCGATCTCGGCCCGGCCGCGGCCTTCTCGCTGATCTACTTTCTGATCGTGCTGCTGTTCTGCTTTATCTTCTACCAAGCACTGCTCAACGTCGGCAAAGGAGAAAAGATATCATGAGAATCCAAAAAAGAACCATCGCACTGATCTTCTATTTCGCATTGCTGGTGGTGCCCATCTACTGGATGCTCAACATGTCGCTGCGCAGCAATGCGGATATTCTGAGCAGCTTCTCCCTCTATCCGACAAACGTCACCTTTCAAAACTACATCAAAATCTTCACCGATTCGAGCTGGTATTCGGGCTACATCAACGCCATCATCTACGTCACCATGAACACCATCATGTCCCTGGCGTTCGCCCTGCCGGCGGCCTACGCCTTCTCCCGCTTCAAATTTCTGGGCGACGGACAAATGTTTTTCTGGCTGCTCACCAACCGCATGGCACCGCCAGCCGTCTTTCTCCTGCCCTACTTTCAACTCTACTCCACCGTAAATCTGATCGACACCCATATCGCGGTGGCCCTGGCCCACTGCCTCTTCAACGTGCCCCTGGCAGTGTGGATTCTGGAAGGCTTCATGTCCGGCATTCCCAAGGAGATCGACGAGACGGCCTTTATCGACGGGTACACCTTTCCGCGATTCTTCATCACCGTTTTCATCCCCTTGATAAGGGCCGGTGTAGGCGTCACCGCCTTCTTCTGTTTCATGTTCAGTTGGGTCGAACTGCTCTTCGCCCGAACCTTGACGGTGACCGAAGCCAAACCAATCGTCGCCACCATGACAAGGACCATCAGCGCCACCGGCCTGGACTGGGGCCTTATGGCCGCCAACGGCATTCTCACCATCGTTCCGGGCGCCCTGGTTATCTGGTTCGTGCGCAACCACCTGGCCAAGGGGTTTGCACTGGGCCGGGTATAAAAGGAGAAATCCATGAGCTTCGACTGGATGTATTGGACCTTGCCCACGGCGATCTTCTTTGTCACCATCTTTCTGATGATCGCCGGCATGCTCGTCTGGGAGTTGGCGTCGCCCACCATCGAGCGAAGGGGATTTCTGCGGGTGCCGACCACGCGCGGGACACGCTTTTTCATCGGCCTGCTGGGCACCGCCTATATCCATCTGGCGTGGATCGGATTGACGGATCTGAACCTGTGGTTTGCACTCCCCATCTCTGCCGTCTGGATCTTCATCGTAATGCGATGGGGATAGAAGTGTTTGCACCATTTATTTTCAGTCAGCCCCATAACCAGGACGGGACTCTATCGCCGGGCGACCAAAGCCTTCACGCCCGCGATACCGTCCGAAACCCAACCCCACCCCTGAAGGCGAAAAGGAGGAAGCTCATGAAAGACAAATTGAAAAAGTCGATGCTTCTGGGAGTCGCATTGGCCGCCATATTCGCTCTGGCAGCTGGACCGGTCTGCGCGGATATGGCCGCCGCCAAAAAATGGGTCGACACAGAGTTCCAACCCTCGACCCTGAGTAAAAAAGAGCAGCTCAAGGAGATGGAGTGGTTCATGAACGCGGCCAAACCGTTTAAAGGCATGAACATCAAGGTCGTCTCCGAGACCATTACCACCCATGAGTATGAAGCCAAAACCCTGGCTAAGGCGTTCGAAGAGATCACCGGCATCAAGGTCTCGTTCGACCTGATCCAGGAGGGCGACGTCATTGAGAAGCTCCAGACCCAGTGGGCGTCAGGGCAGAACATTTACGACGCCTGGATCAATGACTCCGATTTGATCGGCACGCACGCCCGCTATGGCTATGTGCTACCATTGTCCGACTTCATGAAAGGCGAAGGCAAGGATGTGACCCTGCCAACCCTGGATGTGGACGACTTCATGGGCAAGTCCTTCACCACGGGACCGGACGGCAAACTCTACCAGCTGCCCGACCAGCAGTTCGCCAACCTCTACTGGTTCCGCTACGACTGGTTCAAACGCCCGGACTTTAAAAAGCAGTTCAAAGAGATCTACGGCTATGAACTGGGTGTGCCGGTCAACTGGTCTGCCTATGAGGACATCGCCGAATTCTTTACCGAGCATGTGCGCGAAATCGACGGCAAGGCCATCTTCGGTCACAACGACTACGGCAAGAAGGCCCCGGACCTGGGTTGGCGTTTTACCGACGCCTGGCTCTCCATGGCCGGTGCCGGCGACAAGGGACTTCCCAATGGAAGGCCTGTGGACGAGTGGGGCATTCGCATGGAAGGGTGCCGCCCGGTAGGCGCGACCGTCGCCCGCGGCGGTGCAGCCAACGGTCCGGCTGCCAAATATGCCTTGCGCAAATATATGGATTGGCTGAGAAAATATGCACCTCCGGGGAGTCTGGGCATGGATTTTTACACCTATCTGCCCTTCCTGGCCGGTGGTAGTGTGGCCCAACAGATCTTCTGGTACACCGCCTTCGTTCCCAGCATGGTCGCTCCAGGCCCCACGGTCAACGCGGACGGTACCCCGAAATGGCGCATGGCACCATCGCCCCATGGCCCCTATTGGGAAGAGGGCATGAAGCTGGGCTACCAGGACTGCGGTTCCTGGACCTTCATGAAGAGCACCCCGCTCGAACGCCGCAAGGCCGCCTGGCTGTTCGCCCAGTTCTGCGTCTGCAAGACCACCTCTCTGAAGAAGGCCCATGTGGGTCTGACCCCCATTCGGGACAGCGACATCCGCCATCAGTCGTTCACCGACCGTGCTCCCAAACTGGGCGGCCTGGTGGAGTTTTACCGCAGCCCGGCCCGCGTGGCCTGGACCCCGACCGGTATCAACGTGCCCGACTACCCAAAGCTGGCCCAGCTCTGGTGGCAGAACATCGGTGAGGCCGTTTCCGGTGAAGTCACTGTTGACACGGCCATGGACAACCTGGCCAAAGAGATGGACCGCGTGATGGAGCGAATTGCACGCTCCAAGACCCAGGGCGAGTGCGGCCCGAAACTGAATCCGGAAAAAGACGAAGCCTATTGGCTGAATCAACCCGGCGCACCCAAAGCCAAGGTCAACGAAAAACCCAAGGGCGAGACAGTAGATTATGATCAACTCATCAAAGCCTGGCGGGAAGGTCGTGTGAAGTAATCTCGACCTTTTGTATTGGTAAGTGTTATACAGAGCGGCGCACCGCCTTCGGGCGGAGCGCCGCTCGCTTTTAATGATCAAATATGGATTTGTGTCGGTCCATTGTGATATCGGCGAAATTCCACCGCTTTAAACTTCTACACTTTACACTTAAAACTGTTTTGCTTGGCATATGAAGATCGTCCTGGCAACCTACGGTTCACGCGGTGATGTGCAACCCATGTTGGCGCTTTCACTGGCCTTGAAAGCCAGAGGCCATGACGTGCGCCTGGCAGCATCACCTGGAAAATGGCCAGGCAGGGTGATCACCTCCATCTCGAACGGCGCATCAACCGCCATCGCAAAACAATGGGGCTCAAGGCCACTCGGGATGTTTGGCGGCATCTGATGGGCCCAGATACGATTGTCGCCTCGGACCGGGCCATTGCTGAGCTTCACAGGGGGGCGGCATGTCTAAACGACCAACGGATTCGGAGACGTACCAAAGCAACGGACCGCGAGATAGGCAAAATCGATGGTCTGGAGGCGACTGTCCGTGAAATCGAAAAAGGGGTTACACCGCAGTGGCATTATGAAGTGCCCGGGGATGGGGCGCAATGGACCCCGCACTGGCCTTTGGTTCAGTGCGTGCCATAGGCCTCACTATAGGCAAAGCTTGGAGACCAACCGGCAATAGGCACCTTTGGGGGGCTTCACCTCATTGGTATTGGATGCAAGCCTCTTGGCCGCCGAAGCGCACCACTCGTCAAAAAGGGGATCGCTCCAATCGTACCGTCGCAGGGCCTCTACTTCTTCGGCAAGGGCACCCCGACGACTTCGGCGACCGGCTCTGCTTTTCAGCTTCTGTTTCATCATGGTGCCTCCTTGATAACCAGGCACGTTCATGCGCGGAAAAACAGGTTCATATCTGCTGCCGTTGCCGGAATCTGGTAAGGGGATAGAGATCTGTTCATCTTCTTGGAGGAGTGCGGATCATTCAGTGCGATGCGACAACAGCAGCTTCGGGTGTGAGGGTATCTTCTCCCATATCAAGTCGGAAAGATGTGATCTGCTTCACACGGGCCGTGACAGATAGATCACACAACTCAAAATGAGGATGTGAAGAGGGTCCGTCAACCGTCGGCCGGACATTTTCCTGCATTTTCTTCGATTGGAAGAGAAGATGACAGGCTGTCCGTCAGAAGGCCGGGCCCGTGGTGTGCAGGGCCACCATCTCCTGGCGATTGCGTTCGGCTTTGGTGAGCTGCCCTTCGGCCACTGCCTGGACGAGCTCAACCAACTCCTGCCGGGCATCTTCCAGGGCGCGCCCCTCGATCAGGGAGCCGGCGTTAAGGTCCATGTCGTCGGCCATGTTCTCATACAACCGATTGTTGGAGGCCAATTTGACCACCGGCACCGTTGGAAAGCCGGCCGGCGTGCCGCGCCCTGTGGTAAATAGCATGATCTGGGCGCCGCCGGCGGCCATACCGGTGAGCGAAAAGATATCCGAACCCGGGGTGTCCATCAGTACCAGCCCTTTTTCCGTCGGAGGCGCGCCGTAGTTCACCAGCTCGCGGATGGGACTGGTGCCCCCTTTGACGATGCACCCCAACGACTTTTCACTGATCGTGGAGAGCCCGCCATCCATATTTCCAGGTGAAATAACCATTCCGGCCCGCTCTCCGAGAAGATCTTCGGTGCGCCGTCTCTGGCGCTGAATCAGATCGACGATGCGCTCCCCAAGCCGGGGATCGGCGGTCCGCTTGGCAAGGATGTGTTCAGTGCCGATCATTTCGGTGGTCTCCGACAGAATCACCGTGCCGCCCTGCGCCACGAGCCAGTCGGCCACCGCACCCACCAGGCGGTTGGCCGTCAACCCGGAGAGCGCATCCGAACCGCCGCACTCCAGCCCGACGGTCAAGGCCGATAAAGGACACGCCTCGCGCGCGCGCTTCCCTGCATCGGTCAACATGCGGTGGGCGATACGGATCCCCTCTGCCGTGGCCTTGACCGATCCTCCGGCGGACTGAATATCGATCGTCTCCACGGGAGTCGATGCCTTCTCGATCTCCTTCGCCAAACCGGCAGCTTTGATCGTCTCGCAGCCCAACCCTACGACCAGGACAGCAAAAATATTGGGATTGCGGCCCAAGCCGGCCAGCGTCCGTTGGGCCATCAGCGAATCGGCCGTGGCCCGACCGCACCCCTCTGTGTGGGTAATGGTCTTTACTTCCGGCAGTTCACGGCCGATAGCCTGTACCACGCCGTTGGCGCAGCTCACCGAACTCATGACCAGGACATGATTGCGGGTGCCTATGGCCCCGCTTTTTCTCCTGTAGCCCATAAAATCCATAGCAGTCGATTCCTCATGCAATGATGTTATGCGTGTGCACCCACTCGCCGGGTGCGATGGCCATCTTGGCCAGAGCAATGGTCTCTCCATATTTGACGATCGGCATATCGCGCTCGATGGTCTTCAGCGCCACCTTGTGGTGCTGCGGAATGTCAGTGGCCGCCGACAACCCCTGGGGGTCGATACCAATCAGCGGCTCCCCTTTACCAATGGGAACGGTGACCACCGCCACATTGTCCTCCGGATGAATTTGGATGGTGTTGACGTTCATCTTCGCTTTCAACTTTTCACCTCCCCCCAGGCCTTTTGACTTCTGACGATCTTTTTGCGAACGGTTTGCCAGGTCCCGGTGCCCAGAAACGATTCATCATAGCGCTCCGACATCTCGGCAGTTCAGCAATGATGTTCGGGTCCATTCGATCTCCTGCATTTCATACGCTGCAAACTGATATCCTACATCCTTCCATTAAAGGCGTAAAGGCCGACTTTTGACGACACGACAAGGAGGGCAAAAGGTGGTATGGTGTTCACGCTGTTTTATCGGGTCAACGACAACCGGGCAATCCCTTTTTTCTGGTGATGCGAGTGAGCCCCTCCTTAAAAATTCTCTTTCTTGAACCCTTTTACGGCGGATCACACCGCGAGTTCGCCGATGGGTGGATCGCCCACTCCAGACACAAGATCGACCTGCTCGCCCTGCCGGACCGTTTCTGGAAATGGCGCATGCGGGGGGCGGCACTTCACTTTTTTCGAAAGGCGGAGGAGCTGGGCAGCTATGACGGATTGATCGCAACCGACCTGATGAGCCTCTCGGACTTCAAGGCCCTTTCCGGCCCCGCCTGCCCCCCCAGCCTGGCCTATTTCCATGAAAACCAGTTCAGCTACCCCCTGGCGCCGGGCGAGCAGATGGATTTTCAGTTCGGTTTCACCGATATCACCACGGCCTTGGCCGCAGAGAGGGTGGTGTTCAACTCCCATACCCACCAGGAGGCGTTCTTCAGCGGCATGACCCGTTTTTTGAAAATGATGCCGGACCATGCGCCCAAGTGGGCTGTCGAGCGCGTTCTCGCCAAGAGTGGCGTTCTCTACCCCGGTTGCCGTTTTGAGGCCGGAAGAATGGATCTCTCCACACCTCCAGCACAGGAACCACCGCTGATCATATGGAATCACCGTTGGGAGTTCGACAAAAATCCGGAAGATTTCTTTGAGGTGCTGGACGCCATCCTGGCAAATGGTCAAGATTTCCGGCTGGCCCTTCTCGGAGAGACGAGCCGCACGGTGCCCAAGCCGTTCGAAGCAGCCCGCCAACGCTACGGCCACCGTATCGTGCAATATGGATATGAACCATCGAGAGAGGCTTACATAGGGTGGCTCAAACAAGGAAACATCGTCGTCAGCACCGCCGTGCAAGAGAACTTCGGCATCTCGGTGATCGAAGCCGCGCGTTACGGCTGCATCCCGCTGCTGCCCAATCGGCTCTCCTACCCGGAGATTATTCCTGCGGCGTTTCATCCCCAGGTGCTTTACGATAGTCAGAATGCCCTGCGGGAAAAGCTCACCGCACTGCTTTACGACTACACCTCTTTTCAAGAGCTGCGCATGAACCTGGCCGATGCCATGGGCCGATTCGCCTGGGAAAGCACTATCGAACAATTTGATGGGGTTCTCGAAGGATTGCAAAGCCGATGATCATTCGTAGATTGTGTCGTTGATCGGTGAAAACAACACACCGCCGCATGAGGCGGCCTGAGGTGAAACCCATGTTGCATGCAATTCGAACCGTTCTGCTCCTGCTGGCCCTTGCACTGGTATGCAGTGCCTGCGTCAGCGCACCATCGTCGGTCAGCCAACCGTCTTGGGACATCAAACATATCGTCACTCAGGCGCAGAACGCAGTGGTCACTGTGATCACCTATGACCTGGATGACCAAATGTCCACCATCGGCAGCGGCTTTTTTATCTCAAAGACAGGCGTCCTGGTGACCAATCATCATGTTGTTAGCGGTGCCTACAGAGCCGAAATCAAGACCCGAAACGGCCGTCGATATCCCATTACCGAAGTGTTGGCCCAAAATCCCCTGGTCGATTTGATCAAAGTACGTGTTCAAATCCCGGCAGACAACGTCACTCCCCTGCCCCTTGCCGACCAGACGCCTCTTATCGCCGACCACGTCATTGTCATCGGGAGCCCTTTGGGGTTGGAGCAAACCGTTTCGGAAGGCATCATCTCAGCCGTTCGCAAAATCCCAACCGCCGGCAACGTATTTCAGCTGACCGCCCCTATATCACAAGGTTCCAGCGGTGGACCGGCCCTAAATTACCAGGGTGAGGCGATCGGTATCGTCTCTTTCCAGCTGGCCAAGGGCCAGAACCTCAACTTTGCCATTTCCGTTCAATCGTTGCTGCTGCTGCCCGATGAGACGCAACCGCCGTCGCTGACAGAGTGGACCATTCGCAATTCGGCCCAGGGGCCGATGCTCGCAACGGCGATGTGTCGCAAAGGTGCCCGTCTCAGCGTCCAAGGCGAATACGAAGAGGCGTTGACCTATTTCCAAAAAGCCACTGAAGCCAACCCGGAAGATCCGGTGGCCTGGTATGGATTGGGCAGCTGCTATGTGGGCCTCGATCAACCCGATCAAGCCACCGAGGCCTTCCGTCGCCCGGTAGCCGCCAACCCCGAAAGCGCCGAAGCCCACTTTATCCTTGCCATGTACTACAAAACCGGCTCCCAATATCAAAGTGCGATTGCGCCCTTGCTGGAAGTGATCCGTATCGACCCGACTCATTCGCAGGCCCTGCTCGAACTGGCCCAGATGTATGGCGAGCTGGGACGAGCGGAAGAAGAGATCGATGCCCTTCATCAATCCTTGGCCCTATCACCAAATCACATCCCTGCCTTAATCGGCATGGGAGTAGCGCTAGGCAAAATCAGCCGTTTCAACGAAGCGCTGGAATATCTACAGCGCGCCAGAGCATTGGAGCCCGATTCGGCCCTCATTCATTACAACATCGGTGTTACCTACCATCGGATGAACAACGCTAGGGAGGAGATCCGCGCATACATTACAGCCATCCGCGCCAACCCTCGCATGGCGGCGGCCCACTATAACCTGGGCCTGGCCTTTCTGAGTCAGGGCAGACGCCAGCTGGCGCTAGGCCAGTATGAAATCCTCAAAACGCTCAAACCGGACATTGCCGACCGGCTGTTCGAAAAGATCTACCCCCAGGATGAGGAAAGCGAAAGGAAACCTTAGCATGGATAGTGATCATCAATGCGTACCTGACTCCGAAATATTGCTGACACTGGCCAGAACCAAGATGCCCTTTGGCCGCTACCGCGGCCGTCTGCTCATCGATCTGCCCGAGCCCTATATCGTCTGGTTTGCCCAGAAAGGATTTCCGTCCGGGTCGCTGGGCGAACTGCTGCGAATGGTTTACGAAATCAAGGTCAATGGCCTTGAGTATCTTTTCAACCCCCTCAGGATTTCGGAGAGCAAGGATTGATCCTGTCCCTTAATACTGTTTTCGCCTGCCGAATACCGATCCCAACACGTTGAAGGTGTTCTCAACCACGAATAGGGCGTTCTGGTCGACGGTAAACACCACCTCTTCCAACTGCTTGAGATTGATATTGTTGGTGATGGTCATCAGGATATCCTGATCCCTGCCGCTGTAAGCGCCTTTGGCCTTGATGATGGTTGCCTGCCAGCCGCGCTCGAGCAGCGCTTTGGCGATTTGGCAATTGGCCTGGCTGATGATGAGGGCCATCTTGCGCTGGCTGAACATGGAGAGGACGTAGTCGAGCGAAACGGATGAGACAAAGACAAAAATGACCGAGGCCACAAACAGATCGATCGACAGGTGGGTCAGTGAGATGGAGAAGAGTGCCACGTTGAACAGCAGATAGAACTTGCCAATACCGATACCGAATTTTCTATTGAGCAGTATGGCGACCACATCCAATCCGCCGCCAGAGCCGAGGGATCGCAGAATGATGCCGGAACCGGCACCACAGATGACGCCACCGGCCAGCGCCGCATAAATCTGCTGGGTGATCCCCAACGAGTGGTCGATGGCTTCGTAACAGATCGTAACGGTGACAATGGAGAGCAGGCTGTAGAGAAGAAATCTCCGGCTGATAAAAAACCACGCCAACACGAAGAGCGGCAGATTGAACAGCAGACTCCAGATGCCCGGGCTGAGAATATCCGTCAGATAATAAAAAAGAAGGCTGGACCCGAAAATGCCCCCTGTGATAAAGCCGTGTTCAAACACTACAGCCTTTGCGCCATAGGCAAAAAGGGCCGAACCGGAGACAATTAAGATAATATTCCAAAATGGCGTATAGGCCAGATCTTTTAAGGGAAACCGCCGCAACCATTTTGCATACGACGCAACCTTCAAACCCTGCCCCTGAGTCGCTGATATTACCGATTCAGACATAATCTTATCTACCTGTTTTTTCTAATTATTTATAAACTCAAACAACAAATCGGCGCAAAAGTATGGGCCTGTCGCTTTATTGTCAAGCGTAATCGCTCAACGACACTACAGTCGTGTTCTTTTAGGTGATCAACAGATCCCAAAAAATGGTGAGAGCATCTATCCGTTTCCCTTGTACATATCGATAGCCGTCAGGCCCTCCTTGCCGGCGGCCAGACCATAATAGGCAGAGTTGACCAGCTTGAGCAGCTTGTTGGTCAGGGCGTAATCGTTGAGAATGACATTGGCCAGGTCCGAGGCGTCGCTTGCATCCTGGCAGGCTGAAAGTTTTTGATTTATCTCGATAAGGTACTTGAAGATGCTGGGGAACTCTTCACTTTGGCGAATCCGCTTAACCGTGCGCTCCAGATCTGTTTCAGCAGTCGTCTTATTTGTTTTGGAGGGGATCGCTTTCGAAACCATCTACATTTCCCGGGTTTGCACAGATATCAAGTTTTTGAACACAACGCCGGTGCAAATCGATCAGCGCATATGCCAGACATCTGGTTCTACTATCGGCACTAATGCAATATGAGTTGATGATTTTCTCAGATTAGCCGATCCCTCATAAGGGCTTACGGGCTGATAGAGAATGGTGGCGCAAAAGCGCTCTATTGTTTCGTCGAAACCCCTAAAATTTAAGCGCCCCTCCACATACACTGAGGCACTGTCCGGTGACGTAATCGCCCAGGTCTGTGACGAAAAACTCCACCACTTTGGAGATATCGTCGGGCTGGGCCAGCCGGTTGAGTGCGATGCGGTATTGTCTGGCCGGATCGGCCATCTTGCTGTAGACGTTTTTATCCAGCCGGGGGGTGCTGACGTAGGCGGGGGCGATGCAGTTGACGGTAATACCAAACGGCCCCAGCTCCTGGGCAAGGTAGCGTGTGTATTGGATAATGGCGGCCTTGGCCGTGCCGTATGATGCGTAAACCCCGTTTTTCTGGGCCTGCAGCCCGGCCTGGGAGGCGGTGTTGACGATGCGCCCCCACCCATTGCGCTTCATGGGCTCCGCCACGGCCTGGCAACAGTAGATGGTGGACATCAGGTTACGCTCGAAGGTGGCCTGCAGGTCCGCCTCGGACACCGAGGCGGCGAAGCTATCCTTAATCTCTCCGGCGATGCCTCCGGCATTGTTGACCAGGATGTCGATCCGGCCGAAACGGTCCAGGGTGCGAGCGACCATATCGGCAGCCTGATCGTGCTTACCGGCATGGCACTCGATGCCCAGCGCCTTTACCCCCAACGCCTCTACCTGATCGATCACATTGCCGCGATCGGCCTCCTCCTCATAGACCTTGTAAGAGGCCAGGTCCACATCGTTGATCACGATATCGGCCCCCAGACGGGCCAGCCGCAGGGCATGGGCACGGCCGATTCCCCTGGCCGCCCCGGTGATCAGGGCCACTTTACCTTTGAGCTTCATCTACGGTGTCTCCTTTGTAATCGCGCTGAAGTGTCACACATCCTCGTCTTTTTTATAAATCCGAGTCCCCCGATTCCTTGGGATTATCAGAGCGGCCCCTTTTCAAAACGGCCAGCAAGGTCGCAGTCAATCCGAGAAGAATCTCATCGATGAAGGGGATCGCATCGGGTACGACCAGATCCGCCACAAAGAGAAAAGCGGTCAGCGCCAACAGTTTGGGAAAGCGCAGACGCGATGCATAATCAAGCAGTCGATTAAGGGCGAAGCCGCCCGGACGGTTCTGGTTCATGGCAGTTGTACCGCTAATCCTTCTTTGGGGGTTGAGGGGTGATGCGCACACTGGATGTGAACATGCGCGGCACAATCCACAACAGGCCGCCCAGCCCCCTGAGGCGCTTCATGATCCCCTGCCCGCAGAGCAGCGCCAATATGCCGCGCATCCCCCTGTAAACGGCCGGGCCGTGGGGATGCCACCACAGGTTGCGTTTGACACCGGGCAGATAGTCGTGCACCAGGCATTGCGCCTGGGTCATCTCCATCATGCCGATGGCGCCGTGGGTGCGGCCAATGCCCGACTGCTTGAATCCGCCCCAGGGCGTCTCAGGCAGGCCGTGGCTCATGAGATGGTCGTTGACCATCACCACCCCGGCCTGGAGGAGCCGCGCCAGGCGCTCTCCTTCACGGGCGCTGCGGGTCCAGACGCTGGCCGTCAGCCCAAGGTTGCTGTCATTGGCCAGCGCAATCGCCTCGTCCATGTCGTCCACAGCCATGACGCCCAGGACCGGTCCGAAGGTCTCCATCCGCATAATGTCCATATGGTGGTCCACACCGGTCAGCACCCTGGCCGGCATGAAGTGCCCTCCAGCAGCAGCGGGCGCCCGGGATTGAGCGTAGACCACAGCGCCAGCCTGGGTGGCCGCCGCAACCTGTCGCTCGACCTCCTGCATCTGCCGGTCGGTGGTCATGGCCCCCAGATCCACTTTGTGATCGGTATCCTCGCCGACGCGCAACTGCCGTACCGCCACTGCCAGCGCATCGATAAAGGGCTGGTAGATCGAACGGTGTACATAGATGCGTTCCACACCACCGCATGACTGGCCGCAATTCTGCAGCCCGGCCCATACCGCCCCGGCCACGGCCCGCTTCAGATCCGCGTCCGGGCAGACCAGCATGGGATCGTTGCCGCCCAGCTCCAAGACGAGGGGCGTCAACGTTTCGGCCGCCTGGGCCATCAAGGCCTTGCCCACTGCCACGCTCCCGGTGAACAGCAACTTGTCCACACCCGAATCGAGAAACGCCTTCCCGGCCACCCGGCCCGGCAGATTGAGGTACTGGAACACCCCCGGGGGAATCGACACCTCTTCGAAACAACGCTCGATGGCGCGCCCCACCAGCTGGGTCTCGCTGGCCGCCTTGAGGATCACAGCATTGCCGGCCAGCAGGGCCATGACCACTTCGGAGAAGGGGATGGAGAAGGGATAGTTCCATGGCGAGATGATGCCGATCACACCATAGGGCACCCGCACGATCTTGCTCGCCTTGTTGGCCATGAGCAGCGAGGCCGGCAGCAGCCGGCGATCTTTCAGCATTCCCTTGGCCTTACGGCAGTAGTAATCGGTGGCCATGGCCGCCGGCAGCACCTCTGCAGCCATGGCATCGGTGCGGGTCTTACCGTTGTCGCTGGAGATGATGCCGGCCAGTTCATCGGCGTGTTCTGCAATGTAGGCGCTCAGGGGGCGCAGCAGCTTTGCGCGCGCCTTGACCGTCAAGGCCGCCCACGCCGGCTGCGCCGCACGGGCCCGTTCAACAGCCCGCTGCACATCTGCCGAGCTGTTCAGGTGGGATTGCCCGACCACCTCACCGTTCACCGGAGAGATGCACCGCGTCTGTTGCGCATCGCGCTGGTCATCGACTCGCTCTTCGCTCATGCCGCCTCCTCTTGGTCACTTACCACAAGCGCCAGAACAGCCGTTCTCCACGCTTCTCCGCCCGAACCTTCTCCATATGCCGCAGGGCCGAAAACTCCCGCTGCAGCTCCTCCAGGGAGATTTCACGCCCCAGTCTCTCCTTAAGCTCCTGCGGCTCGAGGCCGCCGCTCTGCTCCAACAGGGCGACCATCTCCGTCTGGATGGGATTCAGGGTGCTCGTACCGCCCATTTTTTCCTCAAACGATTTTGCACTGTGCACCGCCCACGGATCGCAGGTCTTCATCGGCGACATAACGTCCATGTAACAATCCTCGCACAAGGTGCGTCCCAGATGGTCTCTTTCATCACCGGCCGGAATATCGATCCGGCAACCGTCACATTTCATGATGGGCCTCCTTTTTTTTACTGCCAAAACCAAAAACGCGATTCGATTGTAACCGCACTGATTCAAATTGGCAAATAGAGTGAAATCGATTACCTGTTCTCTACTATCGACAAGATCTTTTAAAAAAAGTAAGGTGCGGCGCTGAAACTGCAACGCCTTATCCAATAATCATCCAACGGATCATCCGATTCAGAGTGCCGTGCCGGTCGAAACAGCATCAAACGACCGCCGCCAATAGAGGAAAGAACCGATGTTATCTCCAGAGAGCACCGCCCCTTTTTCATGGCTGATTGGGCATACAGGCGATGGCTCCGCCTCCATCCTCGATCGATTACGCCGCTGGCCGCACCTGGAGCCAGCTTTGAACGACCGCCAGTCCGAGATCGACCAGTGGAAGGAGGCTGTCCGACGTCGAAGATCAGCCGGCCGCCCCCGGCGGGTGCTCTTCGTCCACGGACAACTGCCCGGCGAGACAGGATCGGGGGTCTACCTGCAGCAGATCGCCGCCGAAGCGATACGCCGCGGCCTGGACATGTACGTGCTGTCGGCCGGCTACCGGACACTGAGTGCCGCCGACATCGCCGGCATACCCGACGAACGGATCTTCACCTGCCGCTTTACCATGGCGGACCGAACGCCGGTGCCGGGTGCGGTGCGGACCCCCATATCGGGCATGTCGGTGGTGATGCCCTATCCGGTGCTGGCCTACCGGGACCGGACCGAGGCCGAACTGCTCGATCTCCTGGCAGTCTTCGGGCGCCACATGGCCGAACTTGTCGCGCGGCTGCAGCCCGATGCGATCCACGTGGACCACCTCTGGTTCCTCAACGGATTGGCGCGCCTCATTGCACCCTGGATTCCCCTGGTTGCCGCCTGCCATGGTACAGCCTACAAGCTGATCGTCGACACGCCCCGCCTGCGCGAACTGGTCGTGCCGTGCGTCTCCAGCGCCGAACATGTGTGCGCCATCTCCCCCGAGACAGTGGCGCAGTGCACGGAGATGTTCGAAGTGCCCGAAGGGCGCATCACCATCGAAGGCTACGGATTCGAACCGGATCTCTTTAACTTCAAACCGGTCGACCGCGATAGCGTACTGAAAGCGAACTTCGGTTTTACGCTGAAACCCGGCAGCCGGCTGGTCGTGGCCGTCGGAAAATTCGTGGACTGGAAAGGCTTCAAAGAATTGGCCCTGGCCATCGGGCACCTCAGGCAGCGGGGGCACGACATCACAGGCGTGATCGTCGGCGAAGGGGACCCCCAGAGCCGCGCCGACCTGGAAGCCTTTATCGAACGGCAAGGCGTGAAAAACCACCTGTTGCTGCCAGGCAAGGTGGCGCGAACGGCATTGCCGGATATCTACCGTGCCGCAGACCTCTATGTGCTGCCATCCCATGTGGAACCCTACGGCATGGTGCTGATGGAAGCCCTGGCCTGTGGAGCGCCGGCCGTGTTCGGCCGCACCGGCGGGCCGCCCTCATTCGTTCCCCAATCGATGTGCGATGAGGGCCTGGCCGTCATGGTCGACCCCATCCGGCTCTCAGACGATGCAACGCCTCTGCCCAGGGAGAGGGAAGCCTATGCCCAGCGCCTTGCCGACGGTATGGCGACCGTTATGGAGAAGGGCATCGCGAACGAAGACCGGCTGCGCATCGCCGAAGCCATACTGCCGCTGAGCTGGGGACGGCTGGTGGACAACCTGATCCGGATTTACGAACGTCTGGTCGCCGAAGCCGTCCCACCCGTTTGACGGATCGCATCTTAAGGGTTAGGCCCTCTTTTCTTCCTTAACCCAACCTAATGATTTTGCTGCATTCACATATGGAGGCGCAGACCAGCCTTTGGACGCGCCGGAGCAATTACCCGGATAATTGAGTTATCAACAGCACCAATTAAGTAGGGCATAACCTCTTGGACAAGGAGGACCAAATGGCAACCCAGACCGCTACAGTTGATCCAATTGACCCGCGCAAAATGGCCCTGCAGATCGCGGGATTGCGCGCCAAGGAAACCCACCTGCCCGAAAACGAGCGCGTCTTTCAAGATCCCTATGCCGGGCGTCAAGGAGCGTCTTCGGGTCTTCGAGGTCGACCATCCCGCCGCCATCGGTGGATGCTCTGCTGGCATTTATCAGCAAAGGCTCCGGCCCGGGGAGCTCGCTGGTGGCTGACGTCTTCGACACCAGCGTGATCGCGAGGGGACCTCTTCGTTGAAAGAGGCCCAGGTGCTGCGACAGTTCGTCGAGAGTGAGGGCACCCGGCTGCAGTTCGGCATTCAAAGCGGGGAAGCGGAAGCATTCTTCAAAGCGCGCGGGTTCGACTGGGTCACCTGCGTCACAGCAGCATCATGCAAGGAGCGCTTTTTCATCAACGAGAGCCGGAAGCGACATGTCTCTCCGATGTTCAACTTTGTCCACGCATCGCTCCGGTCCACATAGCGCATCCGGACGTTACAAAAAGCAACCCTATCTCTTCTGCCAAAAAACGCGCGCCCGCTCCGCCGTCTCTTCCGGCGCGGAGAAGGTGGCCATGTCGTCCAGCATCACCTCGTATCCGGTGATGTCGTTGCGCACCCAGGGCGCATAGTTGGCCCTCACGATCAGAACGACCCGCAGCTCAAGACGGCTCGAGGGTTGCTCCACGCTCAGCAGCCCCAGGTTGTAACTGTTGCGGCAGAGGCTGCGGTAATAACGCTGCGCATTGATCACGCCCTGGGAGAGATCGTCCCAATCCGAGGGGGTGAGGTGATTCAAAGCGCTCTTTCCCGGATAGATGCCCCAGATCTCAAAGAACCCCTCCGGCGCAAACGCCGCCAACCAGTGCCAGGCGCCGGTCGGACCGATGATGCGGCGGCCATCCCGATATTCGCATTTCAGGTAATCGCTGAACAGCAGTCGGCTCGTCTGGGTGTGGTATTCTTCGCTGCGCTGCATCAACATGGCGTGCGCATTAGAGGGGATGCGATCGGCGTGCACCTGCAGATGGGGATGCACAAGAGAGCCGCCGGCCGCCGGCAGGTGGTTCTGGGTGATGGCTGTGAAGACGGCTTGCGGATCGTATCCGATCACGGTTTGCAGGTAGCGGGCGCAGTTGCGAAAACTGTCGGCATACGAAGCCGCATCGGCCGTTCCGATCTCCACAAAATGGCGCTCGTCGAACAGGCTGACCGCCGAGTAGACGCCGTAGGGGAAAAGATTGGGAAACAGCACCGAATCGCCGCATCGAAGCCGGCCCTCCCGGTCCAGCCCTTCACTCATCAACGGTGTCCGGCGTTCAAGCTGGCCGGGACAAAAGGGACAATCGATCGACCCTTCGGCATCGGGCGGAGGCTGCGGAAGCGCCTCGGTGCCCGGCTCGCGCTCCGCCCCGCGGCTGTAAGTGATTCGGCAGGCACGGCCGGAGATGGGGTGGGTGCGCACTTCAATGGGGCGCTCTATCGCATGGCCCTGGGGATCTCTCAATCTTGCTGTTAGGGTTTTGGATTCAAAGCGGAGAAGAGGATCGCGATGGGGCATTTTTACGTACTCCTATTGAAAGGGTTACGTTCCATTCCAATGGAGCTTTAGAGTGGCTCTAACAAAATTATTAAACCGGTAACGAATTACCTAAAGCGTCATGCCGGACTTGATCCGGCATCCAATATAAACCGCTGGTTTCCGGCTCTCGCCGGAAAGACAACTTTGGTCTCTATCATTATCGGGTTAATATTTTTCTGCAAACCGGTGGCATTGCGCTTATCGGTTCATCTTGCCTTTGCACTGCTTATCTAATTCTGAATATGCAGGAACACACTTAATGTCAATTAGATATGAACCTCACCCTAATTGCTTCATCGCCACCGTTTCATGGCACCTCGTCGATGGTTGAAAAAATGGTATAATCGACACCATTCCTTCACTTTAAACTTTCCACTTTATACTCAATGTCATTAACTTAAAGCTTTTCAGCTACCGATCCGGGCGGGCATAAAGCCCGCCCCTACACGGTTCGTGTGTGGCAACAGAATCTATTTCTACTCATCCTTCGTAGGGGCGGGCTTTATGCCCGCCCATTGCATCCGCTTCAGTTAATGACATTAACTTTTCACTTAAAACGAATTGTCTACAGGTAGTTGCCTGCACGGATAGCCGCCAAGAGCCTTTATTTGGCAGATCGTTCCTTTATCTTTTATTCATCTGTCGCAGAACCGCTGTACATCACAATGAGAAGCTCGATCTCTTCTCCTGAAAGGTTGTTACCAAAGTGTGGGCAGCTCGAATCGAAATAGACGGCATCCCCCTCCTCCAGATTGTATGACGTTCCATCGACATTGAAAGTAAAACTTCCCTTCAGCACATAGATCAGTTCCTGTCCTTTATGTTGCATGAGCTGGGACACATTACTGTTTTTAGGGCATTTAACGACATATGACTCAAACGCCCGGTTGGGGAAATTGAGCGCCAAGTGCTCGTATTTGGCCAATGTGCGGCTGTCACTGGCTACGACCGGCCGGTTGTTCCTCGGTGTGACCGTCAGAGACACCTCTGGATTCTCTGCTCCGAAAAAACTGTCGACCTCCACGTGCATGGCCTGCGCCAAGGCAAGTAATTTGCCTACAGGCGGAGCGGTGTCGGAGTTTTCTATTCGAGAGATATAGCCTTTAGTGACCCCAATGGCGTCCGCCAAATCCTTCTGGGTCATATTTCGTTCCAGGCGCATTTTCCTGATTCGTTTAGGAATTTGCTCCTCACTTATCCTCTTCATCATGGCTCTCCTGGCTTTAAGTTTCTTAATTGTATACCCAGGTTTACATATGAAGTAAATAACTTTCGCTTGGCCTAAATCACCCTCCCTGTTCGGCCTTGTCGTACAAAACACCATCTCCCTCTATAAATTACGGCAACATACTGATTATTTTGTGTTTTGAAATTCAGAGCATAGCCGAATAAGCGCTTGACTAAAATTTACCATAAGTATACCCTGGTTTACTATTGCAATCAAAATCAACTTGAATATCGCTGATTTTATCAACATAACATCGTCGGAACAAGGCGCCGGAATGTCACCCCAATGGCAAACCGGCGGACACCATAGCCCGATGTACCAGCCAGGGCAGACCGAAAAGAACAGGAGCCATGCATGAAATTCAAACTTCCACAAAGGCCTTGGCACGGCGGAGGGTGGCTGGATATCGAGCTGCCTGCCGATTGGGATGTTCAATATTGCCCCATGGCAGGATATGACAATCCGCCGCTCACCATTGAACAGATGGCGGCCTGCATCGACCGTCCCATAGGAACCCCGTCCTTAGGAGACTTGGCCAGGGGAAAAAAACGGGCTGTCATCATTTTCGACGACATGACCCGCCCCACCAGGACCTACGAAGTGGCACCGCTGGTCTTGAACACGCTTCACAAAGCCGGGTTGAGCGAGGATCAGATCACCTTTGTTTGCGCTCTGGGAACGCACGGGGCGCTGACTATGGCCGATTTCCGCAAGAAGCTGGGGTCTGAGATTATCGAAAAGTACAGGGTTTTCAACCATAATATCTATGAAAATTGCATGGAAGTCGGAACGACGAGCCGCGGGACCAAGGTCATGTTCAACCGCGAAGTGATGGAAGCGGACCTGAAAATCGGCATCGGGTGTGTCACGGCCCACGTCCAGGCCGGTTTCTCAGGGGGAGGCAAGCTGTTTCTGCCTGGGGTGGCCCATATCGACACCATCTCTCACTACCATCTGGACGTTGAAAAAATGGGCTTAGAGACCACCGGCATGGGACGCCACAAGAACAACATCCTGCGCCTCGAGATCAACGAGGCCGCTGCCATGGCCGACGTAGACTTTTTGCTCAATGTCGTTGTGAACGGGCAAGGTCGTACCACCGGCCTTTATGCCGGCGAACTCTTTCAGGTCCATGATGCAGCCGTAGATGCCGCCAAGCAGATCTATTGCACCGAACCGGTCCCGGGCGGCAAGGAACTGGTCGTGGCCAATGCCTTTTCCAAGCCGAATGAAATGGGCATTGCCATACGGATGGGCGCCATGGCCCTGAAAGATACGCGCGGCACGGTTGTGGTGATCGCCGACTCACTCGAAGGGCAGGTTCCTCACTACCTGCTTGGACGCTTCGGTCGGGATTACGGCGGCAGACAATATCCGGTGGCGGCCCTGCCGCCGGATATCCGTTTGATCGTCATGACCCCATATCCCGATCGCACCTTCCTGGATTGGTATTCCAACCCGGACAACGCTTTGATGGCACGCAATTGGGAAGAGGTCATGGCTCTGGTGCGCCCCCACCACGGCAAGGGGACCAAGGCGGCCGTCCTGCCAAATGCTACCATGCAATATTACGCCCAGTAGGCATGGCCGACAAAGTGGCAACACCTACTGGCTCAGGATGAAACCAACTCCGGATTTTCCGGGCCTTCAAGCGGGAGGTTCTAGCGTGAAGCAGCTATATGGATCGAGCGAACTGATTGAAGATGTTTTCGAACATGACCTGTGTGTGGGTTGCGGCATGTGTGTGGATCTGTGCCCCTATTTTAAAAATTATTTGGGCAAAACATCACAGGTGTTCGCCTGCGATTTGGAAAGAGGCCGCTGTTATGCCTACTGCCCCAAAACAGAAGTCGATCTCGGTCAATTGGCCGCGGCTTACTGGGATCGACCATATGAAGGGCTTCCACTCGGGCCGTATCGCAAGATCGCCATCGCCCGTGCCGGAGAAAAGGCCCCCAGGGGACGCTTTCAAGGCGGAGGAACCGTCACCGCACTCATCACCCATGCGCTCACCACAAAGCACATCGATGCTGCTGTGCTGACCGGCAGGGATGGCGCCGTGGGCGTACCGATGGTCGTGACCGACCCTGACGAGGTATCCAAAGCCGCCGGTTCCAAATTCACCGCCTCGCCGACCCTGGCCGCCTTGAACGGCGCGATTCGTGATGGATACACCAACATCGGTGTGGTGGGCACGCCGTGTCAAATCACGGCCGTAGCCCAGATGCGTCAAAACCCGCTTGAACTCGAGGATTTTAACGATCCGGTCGGATTGACCGTCGGGCTGTTCTGCACCTGGGCGCTGGATACCCGAAAATTGCTGCCGGTGGTGGACGCGTGTGTTGGCGACGCCTGCGTGTTGGCCATGGATGTCCCTCCGCCGCCCGCTGAAATCATGGTGGTCGACACCGATGAAAAACAGGCCCAGATACCGCTCTCTAAAATCCGTCCATTGGTTCCGCATGGGTGTCAGCTCTGCCCGGACATGACAAGTGAATGGGCCGACGTATCGGTCGGACAGGTGGAGGGCATGCCTGGATGGAACACCCTCATCATCCGCACAGAGAGAGGTGAACGGGCCGTCCACCAGGCCATTGAATCAGGTTACCTCGATGTCCGGGACCTTCCCAAAGAAAACCTTCAGGCACTGGAGAAGGCGGGCGCCGGAAAGAAGTCCCGCGCGCTGGAGGCGCTGACCCAAGAGGGGGGATTGAACGCCGAAGGAGCAACGGGCCGACTGACCCTGCGAATGCCCCCGGAGGCCATCGCGAACATCACCGCAGCAATGCGCGCGTAACCACACACTATTGGGACAAAGCAGCAATACACCCTCGGAATATCATTGGAGGAAACATGTCGATCATTGGGAGAGCACAAGAGGGGGAACGGCATCTGCTGATGGGCAACGATGCCATTGCCCGCGGCATTATCGAGGCCGGCGCCTCGGTCGCAGCAGGTTACCCGGGCACACCGTCATCGGAAATTATAGAGAACCTGGCCAAAGCGGCCAAGGAGAGGGACATCTATGTGGAGTGGTCGGTCAACGAAAAGGTGGCCATGGAAGTGGCCGCGGCGGCATCGTTTGCCGGGCTCCGCACCGTTGCCGTCATGAAGCAGGTGGGTGTGAACGTGGCCTCCGATTTCATGCTGCACCTGTCGGAAACCGGCACCCGGGGCGGGATGATTCTGATCTCCTGCGAGGACCCGGGCGCCCTCTCTTCGGGCAATGAGGGCGAAAGCCGCCCGTTTGCCAAACTGTTCGAAGTCCCGCTGCTCGAACCCGGCGATTTCCAGGAAGCCAAGGATATGACCCGCTGGGCTTTCGAACTGTCGGAGGAGATCAGGAACCTGGTCATGATCCGTTCGGTCACCCGCCTCTCCCATGCCAGCGGAAATGTGACCCTTGGCCCGCTGCCGGACGTTGTACCCGATGCCCGGTTCAAATTCAGAGGGGATGAAATGGACCCGGACGAGGGGCCGGTGGTGACCTTTCCGGTGGCATACAAACACACGTTGATGCAGACGAAGCTGGCTCAGGCGGTGGCGCTTTTCGAGGATTGCCCGTTCAACCGCTATGAGGGCCCCGAACAGCCGGAGGTGCTGATCGTCACCAGCAGTGCCTGCTACCTTTACACCAAAGAGGCCGTCGACCTGCTCGCTGTTCAAGACCGGGTGGGCGTGCTCAAGATGGGCACCACCTGGCCGCTTCCTCCCACTTATATGGAGAAGCACTTGGCCAAATCCAAGATCATTTTCACCGTCGAAGAAGTACTTCCATTCATGGAAGACAACGTGAAAATCCTTGCCGCCGGTATGGCGGAGCGCATCGGCATCAAACGGTTCCATGGCCGCAGTGACGGCACGCTGCCGTCGGTAAACGAGTTGAATCCGGACCTGGTGGCCGCCGGCCTGGCCCGCATCCTGGAGATGGAATTCCCGGCTGTCGATCCAGAATACACCAGGATTTATGAGGAGAGTGCCGTTTCAGGCGCCCCCCGGCGTGATCTGGCCTTTTGTGCAGGTTGCCCCCACCGGGCCAGTTTCTGGTCTATACACAACGCACTGGAAGTCGACGGACGGGAAGGCTTTGTGTGCGGCGATATCGGCTGTTACGCGTTGGGGTCTCGGCCAACCGGCTTTTCCGTGTCGAAAACCGGGCACGCCATGGGATCGGGAACCGGTGTGGCCAGCGGATTCGGCAAGCTTGGGCGGTTCGGCATGAAGCAACCGGTGGTTTCCGTCTGCGGCGATTCAACCTTTTTCCATGCCGCCATGCCGGCCCTGGTCAATGCCGTTCATACCCAGTCGGAAATGACCATGGTGGTAATGGACAACTCGGGGACGGCCATGACAGGTTTTCAGCCGCACCCGGGCCTGACGGCCGATGCGGCCGGCGACGAAGTGCCGGCCCTGAACATCGCCGATATCGCCCGCGCCATGGGGGCCAATGTCGACGTGGCCGACCCTTTCGATCTCGACGCCACCCAGCGCAAACTGTTGGCCTTG
Organism: uncultured Desulfatitalea sp.; assembly: GCA_963668675.2. GTDB lineage: Bacteria > Desulfobacterota > Desulfobacteria > Desulfobacterales > Desulfosarcinaceae > Desulfatitalea. The sequence continues at coordinate 1,893,636 of CAXXMB010000002.1, forward strand.
CTATCCAAAGGCGGTGTCAATGTGCTGATTCTCAAACAGGCCTGCGCCCTCTCCCCGGAGAAAAAGGGGAAAAAATTGTACGACGTGACCCTCGATCCGGCCATCTGCCTCGGTGAGAACTGCGGGTGCAACAAGTTGTGCACCCGTGTCTTCAAGTGCCCGGGGCTTAAATGGGATTCGGAGACAAAAACCGCCCATATAGACGAGTTGACCTGCTCGGGCTGCGGCGTGTGTGCATCGATCTGCCCGTCCGGGGCCATTACCAAAAAGGAGGCGGTGTAACATGGCGAACACATCACTTGCGGCAGACCCGTATAACTTGATCATCACTGGTGTGGGCGGCCAGGGCAATGTGCTGGCCTCGCGAATCGTGGGCAATGCACTATCCGACAAAGGCTTCCATATCACCATCGGCGAAACCTTCGGTGCCTCCCAGCGGGGCGGATCGGTCATGAGTCATCTGCGGATCAGCACGAAGTCGGTCCTCTCCCCCCAGATCCCTAAAGGGAAAGCGCATATGGTGGTGGCGCTCGAACCCACAGAGGCGCTGCGTGTGCTTCACCAATATGGCAACCGTAATACCAAAATGATTATGAACACCCGCCCGATCTATTCTGTGGCAGTGATCTGCGGCGAATTTCAATACCCCGCCATGGAAGATGTCAAAAGATGGGGAGACCAACTGACCAGTGCGTCCTGGTTGATCGATGCCACTGATGAAGCGGTGAAGATGGGCAACGCCATCCTGGGCAACGTCATCCTGATCGGAGCGCTGGCCGCTGTCGGCGATTTCCCGCTGGATAAGGACGGTTTCCAAGAGGTCATTACCCGCACCATGCCAGCGAATAAAGTCGATATCAACTTGACCGCGTTCGAAAAAGGCATGGCGATGGTTCAGCAACACACCGCCTGAAAAGGGCTTTAGGAAACGCCATGAAGAGAGTATCCGTTCATATCCCCTGTATGGTCGACACCCTGATGCCGAATACCGGCCGCTCCGTGATCCGGTTGTTGGAGCGACTCGATATCCCTTATATCTACCATACGAATCAGACCTGTTGTGGTCTGCCGGCCTATAACGCCGGCATCGTGCCGGAGACAAAAAAGGTGGCCAAACATTTCATCAACGTCTTTGGTCGGGACGAAGTGGTGGTCTCGACCTCCGGCTCTTGTGTCAATATGATCAGGAAACACTATCCGGAAATTCTCGCGGACGAACCGGATTGGCAGCGGCGGGCAGCCGACCTTTCCAGCCGCGTATTCGAGCTGACGCAATACCTGGTCGACGTGCTCGGAATCGAGGATGTGGGCGGAGAATTCAAGGGGAAAGTCGCCTATCATGAATCCTGCGCGTTGCTCAGAGGCCTCGGGGTGTCCGAGCAACCCAAGAAACTGATTCGGGCGCTGAAAGGGGCGGAACTGGTCGAGATGCAACACGCGGACACTTGTTGCGGTTTCGGCGGCGAGTTCGCCCACGCCTATCACGAAATTTCGGAAGAGATGGTGGCCGAAAAAGCAAACGCCTTTTTGGCTTCCGGCGCGGATGTGCTAACCATGGGTGAGCCGGGATGCTACCTCAATGTGAGCGGCTATATCTCCAGGCACCACCCGGACAAGAGGGTGGTGCACATCGCCGACTTGCTTGCAGGTCTCTCCGACTCACAAGGATTCTGATATGAAGCCGCAAACGCACAGGTACAAGGAAATCGCCCGGGAACAGATGACGGACCGCCGTGCCCGAGGGTTTCTGGATCTGCTCAAGGCACTCGCCGGGAAGCGCAAGGCCGCCTATGATGATTTTCCCGACCCGGATGCGGCGCGAGAGTACAGCAGGGCCATACGCGCAGCGGCCGTAGCGCACCTGCCGCAGCTGTTGGAGCAATTTGAAAAGAGTGCCACACGAGCAGGGGCCAAGGTCTACTGGGCCGCTGATGCAGAGGATGCCAACGCCTACATCGTCCGGCTGGCAAAAGAGCGCAACATCTCCTACGTCATCAAAGGCAAATCGATGGTGACCGAGGAGAGCGGCCTTAACGAAGCATTGGCCGCCGAGGGGGTTCAACCCTACGAAAGCGATCTCGGAGAGTTTATTATCCAACTGCTCGAGCGCCCCCCGTTCCACATTGTGGGACCCGCCATCAATATCGATCCCCAGGAAATCAGTGACATCTTTATCGAAAAGGGTGTCATGAGCGATGCCACAACCGATCCGGTGGAGCTCGGCTACGCCGCCCGGTGCTACCTGCGTGAAAAATTCCATCACCTGGAAATGGGCATCACCGGCATCAATATGGCCGTCGCCGAAACCGGGACGATCATCAACGTGGAAAACGAGGGCAACATCCGCTTCTGTAAGTCTTCGCCGGACATCCAGGTTTCGATCATGTCCCTGGAAAAAGTGGTGCCGACCATGAAGGAGGCGCTGTTCATGCTGCGCACCCTGTGCCGAAGCGCCACCGGCCAAAAGCTGGGCGCCTATGTCTCTATGGACACCGGACCAAAGAAGCAAGAAGAGATAGACGGTCCGAGCGAACTCCACATCGTCATTCTGGATAACGGCCGCTCGACGATCTACGAAGACGCCACGTATCGTGAAGTACTGCAGTGCATTCGCTGCGGCGCCTGTCTCGGCAACTGCCCCATCTATGGAAAGATCGGCGGTTATTCCTATGGATGGGCCTACTCCGGCCCCATGGGGCAGGCACTCACGCCGCTTCTTCTTGGCCTGGATCGTACGAAAGACCTCTACTACAGCTGCACGCTGTGCCGGACCTGTCGCGATGTCTGCCCGGCGGGGCTGCATCACCCCCGGCTGCTGAGGCGCCATCGGCAGAAGCAGCGGGAGAAGGATACCGTATTTCATGGCTCAGGACTGAACGTGCGTGAGGAGATCGGCTTACGGGGGTTTGCGCTGGCTGCCGCAACCCCGACGCTCTGGCGTTCGGCGATCCGGGCGGCACGCCTGGCGATAAACCGAAAGTCTAATGGCGGCATCGTAAGGGAAGTATTGGGCAAGTCCGAGGGTTGGCTGGCCTCCCGTGATCTGCCCTGCATCGGCAGCCCAACCTTCAACGAATGGTTCCGAAAGAACAGGTCATGAGCAACCCAACACGCGATCGCATTTTGAGAAGGCTTTACAAGGCGCAAAGCAGCGCGCCGCCATTCAACGAGCCCGAACGCCCCCCGCTGCCCGCAGAGCAGATGGCCGGCGAGTTTCTCGTCGACAGCTTCAAGGCATTGATCGAGGCGCAAGGCGGTTGCTTCGAACGTGCATCGGGCAACGATGGGGTATTGAAGGTATTGGCCGACGTTTTCAATCGCAAGGGAATTTCGCGGGCGATGGCGTCCACGGATCGCGTCATTTCAGAATTGGATCTGCCGAAGTGGGCCAAGCAAAAGGGCTTTACCATAACCACGCAGAAAAATTATGAGGACCGCTCCGCCTTCAAGCGTGCCGTGTTTACCGAGGTGGACGCCGGCATCACCGGCGCTGCCTTCGGTTTCGCCGAATCGGGGACCCTCTGCCTGACGGCAAGCGGGGATATGCCGCGGCTTACATCACTGGCCCCCATTATTCACATTGCCGTTTTGCCTTCAAACCGGCTGATCTCCTCTTATGAACGGATGGCAGAAACCGTCTTTGGGGAAACGCCGCCGTCGCAACTGATATTGATCACAGGGCCGAGCATGACCGGGGACATTCAAGCCACGCCATTTAAAGGGATGCACGGGCCGAAGGAACTCATTGTCATCCTGAGAGACGACTGAACACAGTTTTGCTTGTTGAGCAAACCGCAAAGGAAATCAATCGCTTGGCCATTTTTGTCATCTGTGGTTACAATTTTCAGCACATCCGCCTCTACCACCCCTTAGGATCTCTGGAGCATGAACTCCGACAGTTGAGCTGTTGAATCGGCAATTAAGTACTCAAAGGCGTCATGCCGGACTTGATCCGCCATCCAGCTTCAAGCGCCTGAAGTCCGGCTTTCGCCGGAATGACCACAGCTGAGGTATTTTGTTTCCGGATCAATTACAGATTACAACATGCTGAATTGAAGTGGTCATTGACACATATGCACCTTTTTGACATGTTTGCCCGGATAAAAAATAAATCACGCTATTTCACTAAGCGATAGAGGCGGCACATTCATCCGATTGAATTATGTGTGACACCAAAGCGGTCTTTCAACATCCCTCTCCGGTCTTGAAACGAACGCTTGATCGGTAAACGAAAATCATTGTGCATCGACAAACAGGAGGAAGCCGGCATGAAATTGAATACGTGGATAAGTCTCACCCTGGGGTTGCTTCTGATCATTATGGCTGGACCGGTTTTGGCAAAGGACAAGGTGCAGGTGGCCTTCATCGGCCCTCTTACCGGGGGTGTTTCCGCCATTGGTGTAGGGGGAAGGAATTCGGCTGACCTCGCGGTAAAGCTGAGAAACGCGGATCCCAAAGCCAAATACCACTACGAGTTGATGGTCCTTGATGATGAGTGCAAATCGAACTCAGGCGTGCAGGTGGCCACCAAGGCGGCCGCAAATAAAAGGATCATTGCAGCGGCGGCCCATTATTGTTCCGTGGTGGCATTGGCATCCGCAGATGTCTACCACAAGTTCGGCCTGCCCATTGTGGTTTGGGGAGCGGTTCATCCTGATATCACTTACGGAAATAACTACAAAGAGGTCCATCGAATCAACGGCACCATGATCAACCAGAATGAAATTGCCGCCAAATTCATCACTGACCTGGGATACAAGACGTGGGTGAATCTCTACGACACAACCGATTACGGCAAGGGTATGAACGAATACTTCTCAAAATACCTCACCGCGAACGGCGGAAAAATCCTCGGCAGTTTCGGCGTTACCTCCGATCAACAGGACTTTACGGCTGAACTTACCCAGGCCAAGAAACTCAATCCGGACATTATCTGGTTCGGCGGCCTGACGCCATTGGGCGTAAGGATCCGACTGCAGATGGAGAAACTGGGCCTCACAAGCCAGTTTCAGAGTTGCTCAGGAATCATTTCCGATGCCTTTATCACCGGAACGGGTGAACTTGCGGAAGGGACCATCGCCTTCAGGGAAGGGGAGCCCGTTGAGAATCTACCCGGAGGCAAGTGGTTTCTGGAAGAATACAACAAGGAGGGGTACAAGGAAGCACCGGATGCATTCGGCCCATTTTCCTTTGCTGCCATGAACCTGATTCTGGATGTCATTGAAGAGGTCGGCCCCAGCCGAAAGGCGGTGGTAAAGCGAATGGAAAACATCAAGGGGTATGAATCCATTGTCGGCTCCGTCACCTTTGACGAACATGGTCAGAACACCTCGCCGGCCATTACCAAGTATATTGTGCAAGACGGCAAGTGGGTGCCGTGGCAAAATTCCGAATACGCTTCCGGCAAGCGCGAACTGAAAAGACGCTAAGCGAAAAGGTGGAGCGGCCATAAGGGCCGCTTCACCTTCCAGTCCCCCGTTTGCGACATTGAGATCATGTTAGCCACCGGCAGTTCATCTGTTTGCCCAAAAGCATGGGCTGCTAACCGACGACTCCGCAACGCAACCATTTCGCGGTATTCCGACTGACACATGGACAAATCCCGATGGACATTGGACTGATAGCACAGCATACGGTTAACGGACTTATGCTGGGGTTGATCTATTCCCTGGTAGCTGTTGGGTTCACCCTCTTTTTCGGTGTGCTGGACGTCATCAAGTTTTCCCACGGCGATATGCTGACCTGGGGCGTTTTCACGGCGTTTTCCGTCTACCTCGGCCTGGACCTGATAGGCCTGACCTCCCCATATATCATCCTGGTGATCGTCGCCATAGTTGCAATGGTGACCATCGGCGTATTGGGAGCGGTCATTGCCAAGGTGTTGATCATTCCTTTGAAAGGTGCGCCGCCGCTCAACACCCTGTTGATCACCCTGATGTTGGGGACCGTGCTGAGGGAGTCTATACGCCTGTTCTATCCGGATGGGGCAAACCCCAAACACTTCCCGGCGCTTTTGCCCGACTGGAGCCACTCCTGGGGCCATTTTACAATGCGTTTTGACAATGCAGCCATGCTCATTAGCGGCATTTTGATGATTATCCTGGTACAGATTATCATCAAGCACACCAAGCTGGGGATGGCCATTCGCGCGGTGAGTCAGGACGAGGAAACGGCCCGAATCATGGGAATCAACTTCAATATGGTGGTGTATGTCACCTTTGCCATCGGCTCCGGCCTTGCGGCTTTCGCCGGTGTTATCTATGTGTTGTATTACAATGAATTGAGCTTCAATATGGGGCTGCTCCTGGGGGCCATCGGTTTCAGCGCTGCTGCAGTCGGCGGTTTCGGAAATATATACGGTGCGATTGTCGGGGGATTTCTCTTCGCAATGCTGCAGTCCATTGGGGCCGCGGCATTGCCATTTGCCAGTGCATACAAGGATGTCTTTGCCTTCGGCATGGTCATCGTCCTGATTGCCATCAAACCGACCGGCATTCTGGGTGAAAAAGAAACGGAAAGAGTTTAAATAGATGTCTGAGCCATCAGGAAAACAGTCTTCTCTCCTCCCCTCTCTTTTTGCTGTTCTGGCGGGAGCTGTGTACATGGTATTTTTCCTGGCGGGCGAATCCCAGATGGTGGTCTTCGGGCTTCTTCTGGGGGCGGGCCTCGTGATAACGGCGTTCAAGTATCTGGGGTTTCTGCATGCCGTCGGAGAGAGCGCAAGGGACAACCAACGCACTTTCTCGATAGCCGTGGTTGCCGGGGTAGCAGCGGTGAGCCTCTATTTTTACGATGATGCGTTCGTGCTTTTCCTCGTGGGTACCGTCCTGGTCTATGTCCTTACGTGTCTGGGCCTGAACATACAATTCGGGTTTGTGGGCGTAATGAACTTCGCAGGGGCCTCTTTTTTCGGGGTCGGGTGTTATACCGCTGCCGTTTTGACCAAAAACACGGCCGTGCCCCACCTGGTGGTTCTCGTGCTGGGCGGGGTGATGGCCGCTCTGCTTGGCTTCGTTATCTTGATACCGGTTCTCAAAACCAGAGGGCATTACGCAGCGCTGGTGACCATTGCCTTTGCCCTGCTGTTCAAGACGTTTCTGGAGGTGAACGATACGCTTGGAGGCCCCCAGGGGTTGAAGTGTGCCGGGCTGAACCTGTTCGGATGGGATTTCAACCAGGATATTGTGATCGGCTCCTTTGAGGGGTCCTTCTACCTGGGGTATATCGCCTTGATCCTGCTACTGACCATTTTGGGATTTATAATGGCGCGCCGAATGGAGGACTCCTGGGTCGGGCTCAACATGGACGCCGTGCGCCTGGATGAAACGGTGAGCGCCTGTTTCGGACAATCCATTCCACGTTGGAAAATTACGGCCTTTACCATTGGTAACTTCTATTGCGGGGTGGCGGGAGCCTTTTACGCCACGATGCTCGGGTACATTGCGCCGACCAACTTCACCTTCGGAGACTCGTTGATCCTTTTGTCCATCGTTATACTGGGCGGGCTGGGCTCCATGTGGGGGACGATTGTCGCAACGGTCATTGTCATCATCATTCCGGAAAAGTTCCAAGTCCTGCAGGAGTATCGCTTTCTATTGTTTTCCGCCCTGGTGATTGCCATCCTGCTGTTCCGGCCCCAAGGTCTGCTGCCGCGTCCCATGCGCAGCTACATTACGCTGAAATCACCTCTCGGCAAATAGTTGAAAAAAGGATTCACATTGCAGAAGCCATTGCTGAGTATCTCCAACCTCGGAAAAAAATTCGGCGGCGTTCAGGCCCTGGATGACCTGAACCTGGATGTGAAGCGGAATCGCATCCTCGGCCTTATCGGGCCCAACGGCTCCGGGAAGACCACTTTTTTCAATGTGGTCACCGGCATCTATCCGACGACGTCCGGCAAGGTGCTCTTCGAGGGAGGGGACATCACCAACTTTTCTCCCCAGAAAGTATACCGGGCAGGGGTGGCGCGCACGTTTCAGAGATCCCGCCTGCTACTGCCTTTGAGCATCATGGATAACATTACCCTGGGAGATCACAGCCAGCTTGAAAACGGCCTCTTTTTCAACCTTTTCAGAAGGCGGGCGCTCGCAGTCCAGTACAGAGAAATTCTGGACAAATCGCGAGATCTCATCACCATTTTCGACCCCGATCTGGCGGATCGGATCTTCGAGCCCGTCGTCAATCTGCCCATGATTTCCCGCCGTCGTATCGAGATCTGCAGGGCCCTGATCTCCAATCCCAAGCTGCTGCTCTTGGATGAGCCGTCGGCGGGCATGACCCATGAGGAAACCTTCCGCTTGATCGATGATATCCTTCAAATCAAAGAGAGAATAGAGGACCTGACCATCATCATCATTGAACACGAGATGTCTGTTATGGAACGCATTACCGACCATTGCGCAGTGCTCAATTTCGGCCGGAAAATTTGTGAGGGCACCTACAAGCAAATTGCTTCCGATGCAGAGGTCCAACAGGCCTATCTGGGGGTGGACTGATGAAAAAAAGTGCCGCATTGTTGAGTGTGCAGGGGATCTCTACCGCCTATGACCGGGCCGATGTGCTTGAAAATCTCTCCCTCGAAGTTGAAGAGGGTACGATCACCTGCCTTCTGGGGAACAACGGTTCGGGAAAGACCACGGTCATCCGTTCCATATTAGGGTTGACCCCTCCCCGGACCGGGCGTATTATTTTCAACGGCGCTGATATCACCAACCTGCCCACCCACAAGATTATCCGTCAGGGTCTTGCCTCAATCCCCGAAGGACGCAAGGTCTTCGCTGGTCTTACCGTGGAAGAAAATCTTAGACTGGGGGGATATCAGGAAGATGACAAAGACATATTACTGGCGCGCATGAGAAAAGTCTATCAGATTTTTCCCCGTCTCGAGGAGCGTTCAACCCAGCCGGCCGGGACTATGTCGGGGGGTGAACAAGCCATGGTATCCATCGGCCGCGGTCTGATGGGCGCGCCGAAGCTGTTGATTATCGACGAGCCGTCCCTGGGCCTCTCACCGTTATTGGTGAAGGAGAACTTCCGCATCATTCAGGACATCAGGAAGCAGAACATCACGGTTTTTCTGGTAGAGCAGAACGTGCGGCAGACGTTAGCCATTTCGGATTACGGCTACGTGATTTCCAAAGGCAACGTCGTGGCCCATGGAGATGCCAAATCCCTTCGTGAAGATAGAGAGGTCCAGAAAGCGTATTTCGGATAAAACCATTGAACCTGTCCATGGCCCTTGTTTGCCATGGTTCAACCGCAAGACAATACCGCCGACCCGTGACGGTCAAACGCCCGTTGAGGTGCCAGAGCATGATACGTATACCCGATCCTGTCGAACTGACCCAGACCCTTGTGCGCATGGATACGATCAATCCGCCCGGAAATGAAGAGCCCGCGGCGCGTTATCTCGGCCATCTTCTGGAAGAGGCCGGACTGCATGTCTCCTACCCTCGATTGGGTGAAAACAGGACGGGGCTTGTCGCTGTGATTCCCGGGAGCACGTCGCAATTGCCGCTGGTTTTCACCGGGCATCTGGACACCGTCCCCGTGGGCGATGCCCCATGGGAGAGCCCACCTCACAGCGCGGAAATTACCAACGGACGCCTTTGGGGAAGAGGTGCCAGCGACATGAAAAGCGGTATCGCGGCCATGACGGTAACGGCCCTTCACCTGGCCGGAGAACCAAAAGGGCGGGGCGGGGCTCTTTTTGTCTTCACCGCCGGGGAGGAGACCGGATGCGAAGGCGCTTTGCAGATGCAGGAGAGCGGAGCGCTGCCCGACGCGGCTGGTGCGGTTGTCGTTGCGGAACCCACCGGTAACATACCCCTTCTGGGACACAAAGGCGCTCTCTGGCTGGAATGCACGGCCAGGGGTAAATCCGCACATGGCTCCATGCCGGATCTGGGAGATAATGCTATCTACAAGGCTGCGCGTGCCGCAGCCGGCCTCGAGAACTTCTTCTCCTCGGCCCCGGCCCATCTTCACTTGGGCAAACCCACAGTGAACGTGGGCACCTTCACCGGCGGCTCCAAGATCAACATGGTACCCGATTCCGCACGCTTCAGAGTCGACCTGCGCAGCGTACCGGGCATGGAGCATGCGCGTCTTCTCGAAGAGATCAAAAAGCACATGGGACCGGATATCGAGGTGGAACGCCTGGTCGACCTGCCCGGCATCCTAACGCCAGCCGCCGATCCCTGGATAATCCAGGTTCTGGATATAATAGAGCGGATTCAAGGGAAAAAGCCAGAGCCGGGATATGTCAATTACTTCACCGATGCTTCTGTTTTGGCGGCCGCGCTGAACAATCCCCCCACCTTGATCATGGGGCCGGGTGAACCTTCCCAGGCGCACCAGACAAATGAATACTGCGATATTGAAAAAATCGTCCGGGCAGTGACGTTTTATCGGTCGATCGCGGAAAACTGGTTTGCACACTGAAATGGGTATTAATTTCTAAGGGACAAGGATCAGATGCTGACCACGATCGACGAAGTGCTCTCTACAAGAGAGAGCGCACGCCTGGGTAATGAACAGGTGCGGGGATTGTAACGCCGTGCTGCTTTGCACTCGCGAAAAGAAATAGGCAATAGGAGTATTGTAACCCGATTCTCTATGGAAGATTAAGTCGCGTCTGTTTTCGTTATCAAACCTTGATACAGCTACCGAAGCCCCCCTTTTTCAAAGGGGGCGGGAGAGATTTGGCGGGTGCTCAAAACGCTGACAACTCCGAATTGATTTGAATTCTTGTCTGCCTAAATCATAATGATCCCGATAAATATCCCGAACGACACTTCAGAGGGGTGCTGATGCGAAGAGTGGCATTGTTACTGGTTTTGGTTTCGGTCCTGAGTGCCTGTGCCGGCGGCGTGCGCCTGAGCCACACCGTGACCTATACCGCCAAGGGAACCCGTTCTGAGGCCCGGCACGGGCATCTGTGGATCGAAGGGCAAGAACTGCCGTGGGCGTTCCGTCAGGTGGCCTATGACAGGGTGTCCTATACCCTGCATAAGCGCAGCCATCTATGGGGCGATGACGGCTACTGGCCGGATGGGACGGCTTACGTGCCCCCATACGCCGAGAGCCCGCTGCCGGCCGAATCACGGTCACGCGGCTACCACCTCGGCATGGAACGCCCTACCGAAACGCCGGTAACATGGCTCTGGGTGCGCTGGGGTGATGATCGGGCGGCCGTGGTGGCTCCGGGGAGGATCGACAGGTTGATCCGGGAGCAGCAAATTCCTTCAACCCACAGTGGCGATCCCGGACGGCGCCGCCTGAAACCTTAGATGAATCAGCCGCCGGCGTCGCCCTGCAACCTGGCGAGGATCTCGGTCCGACGGGGATCGGCCTGCCAAGACGCCCAGCCGAGACGGGTGAAGTAGGTTTGAAAATTGCGATCCAGGTCCATGAGAGGACTGCGATCCACCGCTTTCAACAGGTCGGTGACTTCCCGGACCTGTTCCTGGATATAGGATCGTTTCTCCAGGTAGTAGCCTTCGAGTGCCTCCAGAGCCCTCTTTTTGCGAAACTGGTCGTTGAGGATGCCGGCATCCTTCTGGCTCTCTTCATACCAGCCGAGAACCCCCCGGGGCATGTCGGCCAGCGAAGTAACCGTGCTGTAACCCGCAATCCCGGAAACGACGTCCGTGGGAATCGAGTTGGACCAGCTGATATAGTTTTTGAGAATGGATTTGAACACATTGGCCGAGAGCAGATGGCGCAGATCGTTGAGTTGGTCCTGCACCTGGGCCAGGGCTTCGATGACAATGGTGTAGGCCTCGTTCCACTTTCCCAGCATGAATTGCAGCCGTTGGCGTCGAATCACGGCGTCGTCGGAGGGCAGCCCGCGGAGAGCGATGCGGGTGGCCCCCTTGCCGGATCGAGTGCGGCGCCCCAGATCTTCGATTTCGGCCCGGATGGTATCTGCGCGGCGGCGGGCCAACGGGTAACGACCAGCCAGCAGATCCTCGCCGGTATCCGTCATGTAACGATCCAAGCGCTCAAGGGCGCTGCGCAGCTTGAAGCTCTCCGCCCCCGAAGCGATGATATATCGGGAGCTGAACCAGCCCTCTGCAGGCAATGGAATCCAATATTCCAGCACTTGTGGTTTCTGATTCGCTGCCGGTTGATCGATCCACTGAAATGTACCAGGCCCGCCGGCAGAGCCGGTCGTGTATGTTAGTGACTTGGTGCCGGTGCGTGTGGTGGTGACCCTGGCCTTGATCCGCCCGTCCGGTTGCAGACGGCCTTCGATCACCCCGTGATAGAATATCCGGCCTATCGGTCCGCCGGGAAACTCTCCGCCATAGCCGCCGGGAGGATCGATTCTTACTGTTTCCGATCGCTGCTCTCCTTTAAGCACGCCGTTACGAAAGGTGCCCTCCATCTGTGTCGTGGTGACCACCTGCACGTCACCGCGCCCTGCATTCGATTTCCAAATATTGGTGCGCTTCCAGCCGGCGCTGACCCGCTCACCGTCGAAATGGTAAACCACCGCACCCTGTCGCAGTTCAGCCTTAGGGTTGGCCTGATGAATGGCCGGAAACACTTCCACCGAAAATTTCCGCGGCAGCGACAGACCATCCGCCGCGGTACCGCCGGGGTTGAAACAGAACCATATTGACAGGATGAATAGAAAGATCACTTTCTGTTGTGCGCGCAACGACATCGATTACCTCCAGACAGCAATTTTCCGTCGACCGGAATGGTCCGGCGCGAACCCCTGCATTTTCTGCACAATTACAATATCAAATCAAGTGTTCGGCAGGAGAAGATCTTCATCACTTTCCTGTTGAATCCAAGAAAGGTTATTTGACCGCTGCATATAAGATCTACCTTGGGATTTATGGGTGATGTGGACAGCTTGTGCAGTGATTACGATGCAAAACGCATTAAGAGGCACACTGAGGTTAACGAACTGGATTTTCATTTTCTATACTAATGCTTCCTACACCTGAAATCATTTGTGCCGCAAATTTTATTCTGATAACGGTAGTCGCTTACTTTTTCCATAATTCGATGGGGTTTATATCACTATGCGCTACGAAGGTAACATTATTCGACCGTTCAGCGAAGCCAACAGCTACCTGCTCCAATGCACCCTGGGCTGTTCCCATAATCAGTGCACCTTCTGCGGCACTTACAAGGACAAACCCTACCGTATCCGGCCCATGTCCGAAATCAAAACCGACATCCGCATGGCCTCGGACCATTACGGCGATGTGGAAAAAGTATTTCTGTGCGACGGCGACGCCATTGTCATGCCCACAGACATGATACTGGAAATATTGAAGGATCTTTATGCCACGTTTCCCTCCCTGCGCCATGTGGGCACCTATGTGGGGCCGAAAAGCACGCTGGGCAAAAGCGTCGACGAGCTTAAAACCCTGCGGGCCGCCGGCCTTACCAAAGCCTACCTGGGCGTGGAGACCGGCGATGACCAGCTGCTCAAAGAGGTCAAAAAGGGGGTCACCGCCCAACAGATGCTCCAGGCCGGGCTGAACCTGAATGAAGCCGATATCAACCTCTCCTCCATGGTCTTGCTGGGCCTGGCCGGCAGAGGACCGCGCTCGCGCGAACACGCCATCGCTACCGCCGACATCACCAACGCCATGCAGCCCCGCTACCTGGCCGCCATGACCGTCACCCCCATCCCCAAAACGCCCCTGTACAATCAGGTGCGCTCGGGCAAGTTCCAACTGCTCGACCCTTTCGAAACCCTTGAAGAGATGAAAACCATGTTCGAACACCTCACCATCGACAACCTCAAATTCGTCGGAATCCACGCCTCCAACTATCTGCCCATCAACGGCACCCTGCAAAGGGACAAGGATCAGATGCTGACCATGATCGACGAAGTGCTCTCTACCAGAGACAGCGGACGCCTGCGTAATGAACAGATGCGGGGGTTGTAGCCACCTGCTGCTTTGGACTCGCAAGAAGAAATAGACAATAGGAATATTATAACCCGGTTCTCTATGAAGCTTACGTATTGAAATTACAGGCCCTTCAGGGATTACTTTCCATCCAACAAGTCTCGACCGTCACGCTTCCATCCGCACTCTTTGATGAGGCAGCCATTTGCCCCGGTGCATGGAAATTTCCGGTGGCAGGGGCTGCAATCTTTAGCACGCAATCAATGATTTGTCGGTTGCAGCCGACCGTTGCTGCTTCACTGCCGCAGTCCCCTGGAGGAGACGTTGGAGCTCTAAATTCTTCTTTCCCCCCAACCCCACCCTCGGGCTCTCCCCTCAGGTGGCTTTTTTGTATACCTTGCTGTAAAACGGTTCGTAGTCCTGTTCGCTAACCCACAATCGGTGAAGCAGCACCGATAGCTTCCGCGCCATTGCTACGGCTGCTCGCCTTTTGCCATTTTTACCTCCGCGCACCGCTATCGACAGGCCATGGCGACGAAGCTCGCTGTCTGGGCCAAACGGTTCCAGTATATACTGCGCACTGCCGACCAATAGTCGGCGCAAACATCTATTGCCCGCCTTTGTGATGGGCAGCTGTTTATCCACTCTGCCGGACTGGTCTCGCCGGGGTGTTAATCCTAAAAATGGCCCCACTTGGCGGCTTTTGGCAAACCGCTTCTGATCCTCGATACTCAATATGTACGATAGCGCCGTAATCGGCCCTGCCCCGGGCACCTGCTGCAATCGCTGCGTCTCTGGGTATTGCTCTCGGCACAATTGATCTATCTTTTTGTCCAAATCACGGATCTGCTCGTTGATGTGGACAATGGCTTCAAAAATCGGTTCAAGGGCTGATCTTAGCTGATCGGGGACATGCTCGGCGCAGCGTTTGGCACAACTTGCGCTGCTATAAACGGGAAGTCGCTCTCCAGTAGTTTTTACCACGCCTTGGGCATGATTAATCAATCGGGTGCGACTTGACACCAATGTGTCGCGGGACTTGACCATAGCTAAATCGGCGTGGGTGCCGGCCTCTATCGCAACGGTGCTCTCTGGTTAAAGCTTGAAAAATTTAGCAGCCCCAACTTTGGTGTTGGTTACCCTGGCCACCTGCAACTCGTTGCCTTGGCTATCAAACACCACCGCTATGTGATCCTTGTCTCCCAAATCCACCCCAATTGTGATAGTGTCTTTCATGGCTGATCTCCTTGTTTTATGCAGCCCTTAGGGTGACTGCGCTTTCTTGTTTGAGCGTGATTTATCACACTTCGTTGGAGATCAGCCTTCTCATTTTATCTTCATAGAGAACCGGGAATTCATATTTGTCTGGAGTGTCTTGATTGAAGGAGGAAAACAATGAAAACAAGAATAACTGCGTTGCTGGGGATTAAACATCCAATCATCTGTGGAGGCATGATGCGGCTTGCCTACCCGCAGCTATGTGCCGCAATATCCAATGCAGGCGGGCTTGGGAACCTTACGTCGGCCATGTATGAAGACAAACAGTCCTTTATCAATGCCATCCGTCAGGTCAGACAACTAACCGATAACCCGTTTATTGTGAATGTAACACTGCTGCCGTCAATCGGTGTTCCTCCGAAACGGTATCAAGGCTATTTTGAAGCCATCGCCGAGGAAAAGGTCGCTGCACTCGAACTGAGCGGGACCCCCCTGCACCGGTATGAAGGCGGCATCTATTTTAACATGATAAAGAAGGCCGGTGTGAAAATTTTCCATAAGGTCGGATCGGTCAAACATGGGCTCTCCGCGCAAAAAGCAGGATATGACGGTGTGTTTGCGGCAGGCGTCGAAGAGGGGGGGCATCCGTTGAACGAAAATGTTACAACTATGGTTTTAACACCGAGGATGGCCGAAACGTTGGACATCCCTGTTGTCACTACAGGCGGTATCGCTAATGGAGAGACAATGGCTGCGGCCTTCTGCCTTGGCGCTGATGCTGTGATGATGGCCACCCGCTTTATCAATACCCATGAATGCCGGGTTCATCATAATGTTCATGAAGAGATGATCAAGCGGAATGAAAATGAGACCGTCCTGTATGGCAATTCAATCGGTCTTCAGGGCAGGGCGCTACTCAACAATTCCATTAGGAGGGTTTTGGAAATAGAGGCCAGGGGCGGAGGATTGGAAGAGATCTACCCCCATATTGCAGGCGGGCTAGGAGATAGCATATGGCAGGAGGGAAAAATGAATGAAGGCTTGGTTGCAGTGGGGCAGAGTATAGGTCTGGTTCACGATGTCCTTACTTGCCGCGAACTGATTGATCGCATGATGAGGGAGGCCGAAGTGGCTTTATCCCAAAATCTGCAACGGTTTCAGGATTGAGAAAGACTGACAAAGTATTGGCGTTTGATCCGGAAATTAATCACAGTAATAAAAAAGAATCACGGACGAGGAGAAGAGAACAGGTTGGATCTCGCATCGGGACATTGGCAAGCTGATGGAGGGGCGCTACTCTATAGTAAGGATGGTTTGCAGGGACTTCAGTGAGAGGGACGTAAAAATAACTAGAAGGCTAAGTCAATAAAATGAACCCGGTTCTCATTTTATCTTCATAAAGAACCGGGTATTATAATTTTGCATCCCGCAATAGTCCCACCACCCAAATTTGTATGATAAAGTCGAATGCCGGTTTACCATGTTGACCAGAATGCGACATTGTGTTATTCGAAATGTGTTTCACATGATTTTTTATCAAAAATTATATTTGTTAAAATTATAATTAGTTGAATCGAGGCAATACCGAACCGTCGCAACGATTGCACTTGCTGCTCTTCAAAAATTGTTAGGCTTTTGCAAATGGAAACAGAATTTTTTCTGTTGGCCAGCGGGGCATGTCATAGCTAATCTCGGCAATTATACAGAGGACAGTTGGCGCGTAAATACCATCCATGCGGATGAGATCAATACCTGTCATCCTATAAACAGTAGTTTTTGAGAGCCAGTATAGGCCGAGACCGCAACGGATACGGTCACAACGGCTAAATTTTTTGCTCCTGCTTCGAAGTGCATAACCCATATTTAGGTAATAAAAAATTGAAGCGCAGAAAAGCAATATTCACAAAACAGGAGGATATTATGAAAAGAAGCGTTTTGTTTGGGTCGATTGTGAGTTTTTTCGTTGTTATTTTGCTGGTTTTCAGTCCCGAAAGTTTTGCGCAGGAGAAAGAATTTAAATGGCCGCGGTTTCTTCGCATCGCTACACCGGGAACCGCAAGCGGCAGCTTTGCATCCTCCAATGCATGGGCACCAATGCTCCAGGGTGATACAGGAACGATGGCGAGAGTTATACCTGAAGACAGCGAACCGGGTCGATATGAGCGTCTGGCGATAAAAAAAGAGTTTGAACTTGCCTCGATTTCAACCGCTGATGCGCGTTTTTCGAGGGAGGGAATAGACGCCTATTCAACCTTGAAGGGAGCCCCCACAAGAATCGTCTGGCATCATAACGATACACCCTGGTTGTTTGTGGTCAGGGGGGATTCTAAGTTTAAAACCATTTACGATCTGAAACAAGAAGGCGTAAAGGTTTCAGTGTCCTCCCAGGCGCCCACGATGGCGCTTGCCGTTAAAAAAGCGCTTCCAGCGTTCCTGGGGTGGACACCTGAAGAGGCGGAGAAAAATTGGACATTTGTTCCTTCAGGCAGCTATGCTGAAAACTGCCGGTCGGTAACAGACGGTAGAGCCGACGTAACTTGGGTGGCACCGATTAGTTCGGTTGTAGCGGAAATGTCAGGCCATCCCAAAGGTATACGGTTTTTGGGTCAGCCTTTAGACGACAAGGAAGGCTGGGCAGGATGGCTTAAATACAGGCCCACACATATTCCCAGTAAAATTAACATGGGCGTTTCCGCTGCAATTGGTGTGGACGGTTTGACGTCCAATTTTATCTACTGGACTTACGGCGACATGAGTGAAGATACGGTTTACAACTTGGCCAAATGGCTCCATGAAAACTTCGACAAATATAAAGACTCCCATGCCCTTTGTAAAAGAATGTCAATAGTGTACTTCCGCGAGTTCCTCAATCACTGCGGTTTACCTGTTCATAAAGGCACCGTTAAGTACCTCAGGGAAATCGGAAAGTGGACGGAAGATGACGACAAGTGGAACGAGGAAGCCATAGAAAAGGAAGTTAAATGGTTTCAAGCAAGGGAAAAGGCTTTGAAAGAAGCCGATGAAAAAGGGGTAAAAATGCATTGGGAGAACGAGGAATTTCTGAAAATTATTAAAAAGCACACCGAAGGACTTCCTATCTTTAAAACAAGGCTCTAAGAGGATTCATAAATTCAATAACTGTGAATTAATCAGCTGGATCGTGCATATGCGTGGTATGGTCTTGTTTAATCGGCCTGCCGCGCATATGCAACGATTTCAGAAAATTGAAGACGTTTTTAAGAACCAATTTTCAAACACAAATAGAATCAAACAAAGATCGAAAAAATCTCTATGAAACTTTGATGAAGGCGGGTTGCGGAGGATAAATGCAACAGAAAACAGATCTTGACAAATCAAGGCCGGAAACCGGTGCAGCAGCAAAAACCGAGAAGGACAATTCGCGACTCGGTGGATTGACCAGTTGGCAAAGCATCCTTTTCATAACGCTTTCCATCATCGGATTAATACTTGCCGTTTTTGCCATCTTTTCCTTCTCTTTCAGTGGCAGAACATTGCTCCAGGCTGAATATTACTGGCTTTTTATTGGAATTTTTACTCCGGCAGTATACATTGCCCTGCCTGCTCGAAAAAAATCATCAGGCGCTCCTCCCTGGTACGACCTGATCCTTGCTGCTGCTGCCTTTGTTATATGCGTCTATTTTTTCATAAATGCCAGAGACATTGTCATCACCGGCTGGACAAACGTCCCCCTTGGCATCGTGATGTGGATTATGATGATGGAGGCTGCCCGGCGCGTGGCAGGATTGCCTTTGTTTTTTGTCATCCTGTTCATAGGGCTTTATCCGACGGTCGCTGACAAGTTTCCCGCCATGCTCGAAGGCATGCCCTATTCTTTTACCAGGACAATCGAAATGGGGGTTTTCAGGGCCGAGGGAATGATGGGGATTACCACCAAAATTGTTGCCGAGATAATATTGGGGTTTCTTGTTTTTGCAGGCGTATTGATCGCCACAGGTGCGGGAGATTTTTTTATAAACCTTGCAAATTCGATATTCGGTAGATTCCGCGGCGGCCCGGCAAAGGTTTCCGTTGTAGCCAGTGCTTTTTTCGGCAGCCTCAGCGGCAGCATTTTTTCCAACATTGCAGGCACTGGTTCAATCACCATAAAAACAATGAAAAAAACCGGATACCCAGCCCATTATGCAGGCGCAATCGAGGCCTGCGCATCAACGGGCGGTGTGCTCATGCCTCCGGTTATGGGAGCGATCGCCTTTGTTATGGCTGTTACGATAGGGGTGGAATACCGCGTGGTGTTGATTGCCGCGATTATCCCTTCTTTTCTTTTCTACATGGGGCTTTTGCTGCAGGTTGACGGATATGCCGCCAGAATGGGGCTGGTTGGAATGTCAAAAGATGAAGTCCCGCGGATCAGGGACGTGTTGGCCAAGGGGTGGCCTTTTCTCTCTGTGCTTCTCTTTCTTATCTGGGGCCTTCTTTATATGCGATGGGAATTTTATGCGCCCTGGTATGCCTGCGTGCTGATGATAGTGCTTTCCTGTTTTAACAGGTCAACTTGGATGACGCCCCGAAGGCTGTTTACGACTATTAGAGAGATCGGATATCTGATCACCCAGACATCCGCGATTATCCTGCCCATTGCCTTCGTGGTCAGCGGGCTTACCATTACCGGTGTTACCGGATCGGTCACCTCCGGCCTCATTACACTGGGGGGAGGAAATTTATACCTCGTTCTTCTTTTCGGCGTAGGGGCATGCTTTATCATGGGAATGGCGGGACTTGCAATTGTCGCTTACATATTTCTCGCAGTAACCATGGCGCCTGCAATTATCAAACTCGGCGGGTTAAATGATATCGCCGTTCACCTTTTTATTGTTTATTACGCCATGCTCTCCGTAATTACACCGCCTGTAGGCACCGCGGCATTTCTAGCGGCGGCAATTTCGGGGTCGTCCCCGATGAAAACCTGTTTTACGGCAATGCGTCTGGGGGTTGTGATATATTTCATACCCCTGTTTTTTATTTTCCAACCGGCGCTTGTCCTGCAGGGCAACCTGAATCATCTGATATATGTCCTGCCCTCGGTTATGCTTGGTATCGTACTGATTTCAGCAGGTTTTGAAGGATACCTGCTGGGGGTTGGCAGGGTGAAGAAATGGGCGCAGGCACCTTTTGCTATCGCCGGTTTAGCGCTGGCCATTCCCGAACTAACTTTCACCATATTCGGTTTCGCGGCAGCCGTAGTGCTTGTTGCAATAGTATGGCTGCAAAACAGGACAATAAAAGCGGATATGGCCAAAGTAGAAGTTTCTGATACAGCGAACGTCTGAAGCATCATTCATACAACAATATACATATAGATGAAAAAAGGGCGAACGCACTTATCGCGTTCGCCCTTTTTGCGCCTTTTTTCTAATCTCCCTTGTGCTCGCCTTTTTGTACTTCCTCTTCAACTAAAACCCTGCGAAGTATTTTACCTGCTGCTGTTTGAGGCAGTATTGTTCTGAATTCGATCTCTTTTGGCACCTTGTATGCGGTCAATTTTTCCCTGCAAAAAGCGACTATCTCTTCTGCTGAGACATCCGCCCCTTCCACTGGTACGACAAAAGCCTTTACGGTTTCGCCCCTGTATGCATCCGGGATCCCAACGGTTGCAGCGTCTTTAACTTTGGGGTGACGATACAAAACTTCGTCAACCTCGCGCGGATAGATATTGAAACCGCCGGCGATGATCATGTCTTTTTTGCGGTCAACGATAAAAAGAAACCCGTCTTCGTCCTGTACAACGATATCGCCGGTATGAAGCCATCCGTCAACAAGCTGATTAGCGGTTTCTTCCGGGTTGTTCCAGTATCGTTTCATGACTGAGGGCCCCTTTATAAGCAGTTCACCGGATTGTCCCTGGGGAACATCGGTTACGCCATCGTTAGTATCCACAACTCGAATGTCGTTATCAGGCGCAGGTATGCCTATACTGCCGGGTTTGTTTTTTCCAAGCACGGGGTTGACCACGCCAATGCCCGCTGTTTCCGTCATTCCCCAGCCCTCGGTGATAAAAATACCCATGTCCCGAATTCTTTCTAAAAGTTCCACTGGCGTAGGAGCCGCCCCCACGTTAATTATTTTGATCTTTCTCCCCAAATCGACCTCCCCGATCCGGGGATGATTGGTGATAGCGGAAAGCATGGTGTAGACAGCTGGGAAATAGGTTATTTCATCAATCTTCAAAAGCAAATCTATAAGTTCATTCATGTCAAAGCGCGGTACCAGGACCATCGTCATGGCGTTGAAAAGAGACCAGTTAGCAATCAGGTTGCCATAGATGTGATAAAGTGGGATGATGATAAGCGCAGATCGGCGCTCGGGCGCAATAAATTGAAGAATCGGCTGCATGCGCGGTGAAGTCTGCATAACTGCTGCCACCAGATTGGCATGGGTCAAAACGACACCCTTGGGTATGCCGGTTGTTCCCCCGGTAAACTGAATTACAGCTGGATCTTCCGTATCTACCTGCACGCGCGGTCTTTTTGTATCACTGCAATTTTCGAGCAGGGATTTAAAATGATACCAGTCGGGGGCAGTTTCCGGAATCTCCTTCGTTTTGTTCTGCCCTGCGTAATCCATTCGGTTCGCAAGGATTACAATGGACAGCGAGGAAACTTCACGGCAAATCTCACGTATGAGGGGAGCGTTTTCATCCAATGTAAAAATAGCGGACAGACTGGTATTATCCGCCATCATTGAAAGCTCCTCCTGTGTGTAGGCCGGGTTCAGGTTGACGACTATGCCCCCCAGTGAAAGCGTAGCATAGTATGCAATAAGATACTGCGGACAATTTGGCAGCTGGATGCCCACTCGATCCCCTTTTTCTACCCCGATAGCAGACAGTGCATTGGCCATCCTGAAAACCATGTCACGATATTCCCGAAAGGTAATTTCATTGCCTTCATAGTAAATTGCGGTTTTATCAGGAAGTGCGTTGGCCGGAATTTGCAGTAGGTCGTGGACTGCTATATGGGGATAGCGAATGGTTGTCGGTGCGGTGTAATCGTAATGCCTGTGCCAGTGTTTTTCCACCATTTTGTACTCTCTTTCTGTTTTCACCCAGTTCAGCTTTCGGGGTTATCAGTTTAAAAAGCCCATATTAAAATTATGGGCACTACAAACAAGGCCCTTTGACAACGAAATAGCCAGCAAAATATGCCCTGGTATTGTTAACGATTCGGTCTATAGTGGTCAACAATAATCGGACGCAAAACGAGCAAGGTATTACACCCGCAATTTAGAAACCAAGGCAAGAACGGTCAAACTCAAGGTTTCCAAGCTGCGTACCTTGACCTTTGAGAAGGCTATTATTGAACGATACCGTCGGCGGGAAAGTTCAGTCGAAGAAGCGCTGCTCGAGATGTATCTTGATATCCCCCTGTTTCACCAGGCACCGTCGACTTGACCTGGTAATTATTTTACTTGACCAATCTGTTTATCAAACCCATAAGTAAGTTAGAACTCACTTACATTCCAACAAAAATACTATGAAACAATCCTCGAAAAGGCTTTCGGCGGAAGAAAGAAATAAGATTACCCGGTTCTCTATTAAACTTAAGTTTGGGTTAAGGTGTGACCGGGAAATCTAAATTCCTTGTCAACCCTAAAGAATATTGGGACGGCATATTACCATCGAATGAAAGACCATCCAGACGAATAAAAGTCCAGTTCCAGGCAATTTCTGAGATTGATGATGAGGATATTGCCAATCAATTGCGGCAGGACCATATCAGACATATTGGATATTTAGAATTTATACTGAAAAAAGGCGTCAGGGAGGGTAGTATCAGTTCTATCATTGATGCGAGAGGATATGCATTCCTATTTAATGGAGCGGCGATTACTCTGAATATGTTGCAGTTGTTAGCCCTCAATATCGAGTTTATCGATAATCATATTGATCAATTCCTGGACCAATATCGCGAATTAGTTACGTAGTGTTTTCGAATCATTGTGAATCAATAGCTGACGAGCATAAATTAACGATGGTTTTGTTAGTGAGATTTCACTTATAATTACTGTTTAAGAATTAGTTTGAAGTCAAAAAAGGAGGAGAAATATGTTTGATTATCTATTAACCGAGGAGCAGAAGGGGATTCAGAAAGAGGCTCGGGCGTTTGCAAAATGGATTCCCAAAGAGCTGATTTTGGATATGGACACCGAGAAGATTCAATTCCCTCATGAATTTTTACGTGAGGCAGGGAAAAGGGGGTTGCTCGGTGTTCGATTTCCTAAAAAGTATGGCGGGCGAGAGCTCAGTTGGATCGATGAAGGCCTGATTAACCAGGAAATTTCTGGGGTCAGTCATTCTCTGAGTTGTTTGTGGGGCGTTGGTGCCGGCTTGGTGGCTGACGCGGTCGTGAATTTCGGCAGCGAAGAAATGAAGCAGGAGATAGTGGTGCCGATCGCAAAAGGGGAGCAGTATGCAGCTGAGTGTTTGACTGAACCCAGGGGAGGGTCAGATTTTTTCGGTTCGACGACAAGAGCCAGAAAAGATGGAGAGGACTGGATTTTGAATGGGCAAAAACGGTTTATTGTTGGAGCGGAAGGAGCAGACTGGTTTATGGTTTATGCGGTTACAGACCCGGATGCGCCGCCTCATTCAAGGCTATCGGCTTTTATGGTGCCGAGAACAGAAGGCGTCGAGACCAAATATATCTATGGCTTGATGGGAACAAGAGGCGGTGGTGCCGGTAGAGTTTTCTTCAACGATGTTCGTGTGCCGGAACGGTATGTTCTTAACGGCATCAACAGGGGCTTTGAGGTGTTCATCCATATGATGGTGCCTGAAAGACTTGGGACTGCCAATTCGGCCATTGGCGCTGTTCGACCGGCCATTGAAATCGCAACGAAATACACTTCCAGAAGAAAGGCTTTTGGTGTGCCAATCAAGGATTTTCAGGCCGTTGGTTTTAAAGTGGCTGATTGTGTGACGCTGCACGATGCAGCAAATTCGCTGATTTATAATACGACTCTTGCGATTGAATCGGAAACCGTTCATCCAAACCGAATACGGAGAATGGTTTCTGAAGCTAAAAAATTTGCGACAGAGAGCAGTTGGGATATTATTAACCATTGTATGCAGGTATTAGGTGGAATTGGATACACAAATGTATATCCGATAGAAAGGATCCTGAGAGACATCCGCCTAGCAATGATTTGGACTGGAACCAACGAGATTATGCAGCTGATCATTCAGAATGAGTGGTACAAAGAATACGAAAAGGTGATTTCAAAATCGGATAGACGTGACATTGAAATGGATGCTGAAAATTCAGACCAGGACGATGAAAAAATCTACGAATGATAATAAGTAATTTTCGGTTAAGTTTTTGCATCAAGATGTTGTAACATCACAATATTGAAAAAAGCAGATGGCGATGCCCATAGTTATCGACATGCTTCATTATTGAAAAATTTTGCATTACTGTCGGTTTATAGACATAGTGCGCCTTTCTGTGGGTTAGATTTTGTGGTTCCAATAAGTTTATATCACTTCGCCGCCATCACTTTATCCAGTTCATCCATATCATACTGCAGATCCATTTCTTCAAACAGGGTCCGGGCCTTTTCAAGGTATTCTTCTGCAGTGATGTCGTTTAGTTCTTTGGTTTTGCTGTTGGGTTCAAGGAGCCGCTTACCGACTTCATAATATGTTCGGGACAGCTCTATTTTTGCACCGAAGACTTCACCTTCTTTTATGCTTCTTTGCCACCATTTGAGGGCTTTTTTCTGTTTGTTGATTAGCCAGTAGTATATTCCCATGAGCTTGAAAGATTCGATTCTCTTTAAAGCCACTTTTTTTCTGGTATACGATAATGTAGCCTTTCCGCTCCGTAATGTGGCTTTACCAAATTCCTTGATATTATCTGGTTTGTCAATCAGGATTGCCTTTTCCAGCATGGACAAATTGTATAAAAACATGCCCATTAAATGATCGCAGTACCAGTCGATAAACAAAGATTCTTTCCCAACCTGCCCTATGATTGTCTCGGCTTCCTGGATTGTTTCCCGCGCTCCATCCAGATTACCTGATAAAATCTCAATTCTTGTTTTGGTCCCTAAACATTCTACTACCCTGCCGTACCATTTTGTTTTATTGGCCTGTCTGATTGCTTGATCCGCATAGTTTTGCGCATCATAAATTTCCCTCTTTTTCATTGATATTTTCGCTTTTAATAAATACACATCGGATTCGGCATGCTCAAAATTATAATCCTCGTAGATGCGGTGCAGCTTCTCTATAATTGTTTCGCAGCCCGTAAAATCCCCCACCTCAATTTTCCCATACGCTAAATACAGCATCTGGCCTGTCGCAAATAGAAAATCACCGGCTTTTAACGCTTCGTTAATTGAACCCTCATCAATCTCTCCCTGCCAGTTGCCGATATAACTATTACAAACCATTTCGGTATTTCTATAGACATAAAGCGCTATATCCCTCCTATTATTAGCAATACTCTTCCATGAATAATCCATAAATTTTCTGGCTATTCGCAAAGATATCCCGCTGAATATAAATATCGAGCCGCCTCCTGTTAGTCCGTTAAAATAGGCTTGAGATTTTGAAATGTCATATTTGAAAGCCTGTTTAAACGCATCAACATTTTCTACAAAACATCTCCTGGTATCAGTCATAGCAAGCGCATATCCGAATTTAACCGTTCTTTGCATGATCCGGTTTTCTGCTTCAGTCGGTATTTTCTTTCTTCGGATTGAAGGCAGATACAGATGTAATAGTATTGAAGATAGGTTTATGATTAATTTGGGAATAACAAAAATCAACGTTCTGTTTATCTTTTCCCTCCGATGGATGGCAGATCTGTCAAAGTAATCGACAGCCTCTGTATAAAAACCTTTGTTCATAAAGGCATCGGCAATATTTTCCTCCATGCCCGCAAGCGTATTATTGTCGACATCATCTCCGTGTTTTCTGATATAGAGCTCTATCGCCCTCTGATAATAGTGAAGCGCCTCACTGGATGCAGACGACTTGAGGGCTTCCTCGCCGGCTTTGAGCATGTATTTTTCCGCTTTATCCCAATTTTCGGCATTAATGTAATGGTAGGAGAGAATCCCATAAAATTCATGCAGTCGTTCTATAAAGATTTTCTCAATGGAGTCTGCGACATTAAGGTGAATCTCCTTTCGCTTCTGGTGCAAAATTGACTCATAGGCTGCTTCCTGGGCAAGAGCATGCTTGAAGAGATACTCCAGCTCCTCCAGCCGCTTTCGCTCACGAATGAGTTCAATCTGCTTTAAATAAGTCAGTCGGTTGTCGATCCCATCAACCGTCTTTGCCACCTCAGTGAGAATCCGGTAAAAAAAACTCCTCCCGATCACCGAAGCAATCCTGATAAGCTCACGTGTATTTTCATCGAGCCGGTCAATCCTGGCCATCAGTACATCATTAATGGTGTGGGGAATTACCATTTTTTCTATCTTTTCAGTGACCTTAAACTCGCCATTCGCCTTAACCACGGCCCCTTCATCAATAAACGACCGCACCACTTCTTCAATGAAAAAAGGATTTCCGCCCGAACGCAGAATGATCTGATCAACAACTGAATGTTGCAGGCCTCTGATATTCAGCATATTGTTAATAAGCATTTCGCTCATTTGTTCGTTTAACGGTTGCAGGTTGATTTCAACATAATAGACCGGAAGGTTTTCTTTGACGCTTTTTATAATTCTGTCGCCGGTTTTCGGATGATTGGGCCGAAACACATTGATAAACAGAATCCGCTGGGTTTCTGCAAGCCGGAACAGGGATTCAAGGAGTTCAATCGAGCTGGTATCCGCCCAGTGAAGGTCCTCTATAACAATCACTATCGGTGACAGCTCAGTTGATTGGATTAATAGATCCCGTACATTTTTAAAAATCAGCTTTTCAAGTGCTTCTCCTTCAATGCCCTTCACCCTTTCTGCATGTCTGCCGGAAAGCTTCATGCCCATCAGTGTTGCCACAAAAGGAAGGATTTCATTCGTATCCTCTTGACATACACTTCTGATTGCTGTTTCCAGTTTGTTCAATGCGGTCGCCGGAGTATCTTCTTCTTTAATATTAGCCCAGTTCTTTAATAGATTGATAATAGGATAAAAATTTAAATTTCTGCCAATGAAGATGGCCCTGCCTTCAAGGAAGGTAACACGGCCTACCACATCCCGGTTTTTTAACTCGGCAATCAGCCTTGATTTACCGATACCTGCCTCGCCGATTACATTGGCTACAGATCCCTCTCCGCTAGCAGCTTTAATGACTTGAAGTTCAAGCTTGGTAAGATCTTGATCTCTTCCCACCATTTCAGAAAAGATCTGCCGCTCAACGCCCTGATGGAGCTTGTTAGCGTTGGCTTTAATGAGCCCATATACATTTAAAAGTTCTTCTTTGCCTTTAACCTTTGCCTCACCTAAAGATTTAAAATCGAATTGTTGAACGGCCTGCTTGTAAGTGGTTGGCGAAACCAGAATTGCCCCTGGTTCCGCCATGCTCTCCATTCTGGCTGCTAAGTTGGTGGTATCGCCTATGGCAGTATAGTCCATTCTGAGATCGTCGCCGATGGAACCTACGATCACCGGCCCTGTATTAAGCCCGATCCGCATCTTGAAATCCAATCCAAACTTTGTTTTCAGCTCTTCACTGTATTTCTTCATGGCGCTTTGTATAGATAGGGAAGCCTGGCAGGCATTTTGGGCATGGTTTTCAATGGCCACCGGCGCACCAAACAAGGCCATAACGCCGTCTCCGGTGAACTGATTAATCGTTCCCTGGTGATTGTGGATTTCATCCATCAGGATCTTGAAACACCCGTCCATGATCTGATGGACTTGTTCCGGGTCAAGTTTCTCCGAGATGGATGTAAAACCAGCCACATCGGCAAAAAGCACAGTCACCCGTTTTCGCTCGCCCTCCATAGCGCTTCGAGTGGTCAGGATCTTGTCTGCAAGGAATTTGGGGGTATAGGAATGGGGTTTACTGAAATCAATCGATAGTGTTTCTTCTGGTGTCAGCAGATTGTGGCCGCATTCCATACAGAATTTTGCATCTTCAGGATGTTCGTGCTGGCATTTCGGGCATTTCATTTTTAATCACCAGGGTCGGAATTGTTCTATTAATTTTTCAAAGAGAAAAATATGAACAAAAATATAAACCTGGGCGGGAGTACTGGTCGAATTAGATTTGCATATTAAAGAACTTTAAAAGTAGAGGAAATGAATTTATCCTGCCCTGCATGGATAGATTGTGGATAGCTTAGGCCGTAACAACAGAATTTGTCAAGAATTCCTTCTCGTTAGACATTTAAGGATGGTAGAGTCGCTTCTCAACCACTGCAGCTTGCTTGCTATCATTAGTGTTCGGTAACCGGACACTAATGAAGAGCGCTGATAAAATATTTTGGGATAGATAGAAGGGATTTATCTCTTCAAGTTGGAAATGCGTTTGGAATCTACAAATCAGGAAAATAAAAAGGGCTTAGATTTTTTAACTAAGCCCTTGTTTTTATTGTTGGTGATCCCAAGGGGACTTGAACCCCTGTTACCGGCGTGAGAGGCCAGATATTGAAATCAACATAACATCTTGAAATGACCCAATTCTTCATACTTATCAAAATGTTATGCATCCTTCTGTTGAGTTCATTGTGTTCATTATCCAACAAGAAGTTCATGGCTGCGTGCAGAATATAGTCATACTTTTCACCATACCTACCAAAAAAATATGGCATTGATCTCTCCTTTTTTGTTGATCCATCCAGCGCCCGATAGGCATTTCCTTATCGACTAACAAATTCAAATTTCTTCCAGCATGGTCTTCAATTAATTTGCCAAGGTTCATGTCCACCTTTGTCCACTTACGTTTTAGAAAATTGTATGATTTATTTAAATCCAGAGTTAGCACCATTCGAAGACGGGGTGGAGGCCTCCTTGGCTGGAACCTAAGATATCCAACAGGACTGGTGCGCGAACTCAAGCCGACTTCTATCCTGAATGCAGTGAAAAGGTGAAAGTACCTGCGTCTTTCGGGCTGTCGCTATCTTCCAGATACCGGCCGGATATCTACCGAGCCGGTTTTTTTATGCTCTATCTACAACATAGGAGGCAAAGAGAACTCGCGGTCCATTGAGGGACAAATGGGACTGATGGGACAAATCTATCAACAACTTTTTATTTTTCTAACCGGGGGTCGCTGATGACCCCCATTTCATTAAAGGAGCATGTTTATGGTTACTAAAGACAATTTGGAAAAACGTTTGGACCAAGTCGCGGAGGTCTCTGCCGTGGAACAGGCGTTGGAAGTCGCTGGTAAGGATCAAGTTCCGCCGGACACTATAGAGGAACAGACACCGTCGGACGATGCCGAAAAAGGGGCGCCCAATGATGATCCTCAGCCAAAATCATCCAATGACCTGGGTAACGCCGAAAGACTGGTCGAGAGATTCGGCCATGAGATTCGGTTCTGCCCAGAAACCAAACGCTGGTACGTGTATCGTCAGGGTCGATGGATTCAAGATTCTGGCGGTAGATTGTTCAGGATGGCCTTCAAGATCGCTAAAAGTACAAAGGAAGAAAAGCTGGCCTCCAAGGGGGGGCTGAAAGCAATGATTGAACTGGCCAGATGGTTTCCAGGCATCTGCGTTCCTGTCGGGGAAATGGATAGCAACCCATGGTTGCTGAACTGCCAGAACAATACCCTCGACCTTCGGACCGGAGATCTGAGGCCCCATGACCCAAGCGACTTGATTACAAAGATCTTGCCGGTCAACTACGAGCCGGATGCCACTTGTCCTACCTGGGAGGCAACCATCCATAAAATCATGGGTGGTGATGAAGAAAAAATTGGCTTCCTTAAGCGGGTCTTTGGTTATGGAATGACCGGGGTTATCACTGAACAATGTCTGTTTGTGCTTTATGGCTCAGGAGCCAATGGGAAGTCAACAATCCTGGAAGTCTTCCGAGAACTTCTGTCTGGCTACGCCATGCATACAACCACGGCTTCGTTGCTTGGGTCGTCTGGGTCACCGATTAGAAACGATCTGGCCCGGCTCAATGGTTCACGGTTTGTATCGGCATCGGAAGTCGGCATGGGGAAAAAGCTCGATGAGGCCCTGATCAAGCAGCTTACCGGCGGGGACCAAGTGACCGCCCGCTTCTTGTACAATGAGTTCTTCGAATACAAGCCAGAATTCAAGTTGTTTATCGCGGCCAACCACAAGCCGGAAATCCAAGGCGTCGATCACGGCATCTGGCGCCGCATCCATCTGATCCCCTTCCATGTGACGATTCCGACCGAGGAAATTGACAGGGATCTCCCCAGCAAACTGCGGGCGGAGCTTCCTGGGATTCTTGCCTGGGCGGTCAAAGGCTGCCGTGAGTGGCAGGAGCAGGGATTGAACGTGCCTGCTTCAATTTTCAATGCCACCGCCGCCTATCGTTCCGAGATGGACATTATCGCCGAATTTCTTACCGACTGTTGCACTTTGCAAACCAGCGAGAAAACGCCATTGGGAACTCTATATGCTGCATACGCGGAGTGGGCCGGCAATGCCTGCCAGGACGCCGTGGGCAAAAAAATCTTCGGGAACCTGATGCGCCAAAAGGGTTATGATCAGTCTAAAAGCGGTGGTGTACGTTATTGGAATGGTCTCAAGCTGGACGCTAATCAGCAGTAACGAATATCAACATTCAGTGTAGGCAATTGCGGCTCCCGCATGGGGGCCTTTTTTGTTTCAACAATCTGAAATCTCCGAAGGGGGTGGTCGAATTGAGTGTTTAAGCCTTATCGAAAAGTATTAATTGGTGGGCCGATCCGATTTCCGGGTCGGCCTTTTTGTTTACATTGTTTTACGAAAGGAAATTCAATTATGGATCAATCACAAACAGTCGACCAAAAGGGTCGCGAAGTACAACATGAAGACATTATAACTGATATGCCTGCAACTAACACAGGCGTTATACCGGATACGACTACCCCCCCGACAGTGTTCGCGGGGAATTCCGATCCTATCAATCAATTCATCGAATGGCCGGTTATTCGGCCTGATGGGGCGTTGCAACCGATACAATATCCAGCAGTCGGTCATCTACTGTCCAATGGGGTCGACCCCGGTAATATTCAGGCAGCTAATCTGACTTTCATGGCCATGCTGTCTGCCCGATTGGGATATCCCATTTCTGCCATGCTCGAGCCGGATGACGCCCAGGGAGCTGTTCAGCTACTGGACCAATGCCTAAAAATCGTTCCGGCGGATGCGGTCATCGAGTTTCCGGAGCTCAGGCCCGAACACCTTTACATAGATGGTGGAAGGCGACTCGACGGCAAGTGCATCATCAGTCCAATCGAAAATGGTTTTGGCAAGGCTTCCCGGGATCTGGAACTGATTCTCACCCGCGGCCATACAATCAGTCAGGAAGTTGCTAAGGGCAAATACGAGGTTGGACTGTCCGAACATCGATCCGCGATGCACGTGTCAGTACTCGGCATTAATGGCGGCAAGCCTGGTAAAGGGCTCAGCCTCCCTTCAGTGCTAAAAATTCCTGTCGGCACCAACCCGGGGGCCATACTACCCGGCAGGCCTGACGTATTCGAACGATATGGCTTGATTCGTTCGCCGCTGTTCAAGCTGCGAAAAACCTTTCAACGGTTAAGGGCACAGCCGGTTGCCATTCCCTACGAACAGCAACTGGCCACGGCCTTGATTGAAAGTGGTAGCGACCATGTGCTCGAAAAGATAGCTATTCTGAAAAATCTGGTTTCTATCTGTGCCATTGTCAGCAATCCCCATCCAGTCGAGATGGCCGAACTGGGAGCTATGATTTATAGCACCGATGAAAACGAGGTCAGACGCTGGCTTATCGATTCGGGTCTCGCAAAAGGTCCGCAACCGATAACCAGTGAACCGATCGTCGCTACGAAGGTCGATTATTACCTGGCCCGCCTGCTACTCGATGGGGTCCTGCTATCCGGCCCCACGCGCTATACCGATCGCCAACGACAGGTTTTCGAGACGGTCAAGGCCATCAACATGGGGAAGATGAGCACATCGATCCTTACAAAAGGGGATGAGGTTGAAACCCTGGCCGCCATATCAAGAAGTTCCGGCTGTTGGGCTACCCGTGAAAAAGTATTCGAGGAGATCAACAAGACCGGCTATGTTTTTTCATTGTCCAGCGTGAATAAGGACCTTGCAACTCTCCTTGAACTGGGAGTACTTGAGCGCGCTAAACCGGTCAAGAGTCGCTTTTACGGCTACTATATCACCACGAGCACATTGAGCGAAACTATCCAATTGCCAGCGCCTAATACTATCCAGGACCCAGTATATGAGGGAAAGGATGTACTGGTTGTCAATCCGTTCACCGGAGAGGTCGAGAAAATTTGAAAATTTAAAGTTTTCTCGATTTTTCCCAGTTTTTGACTAAACCGGTAAAACTTGAAATCCAGCCCGGCAGGGCATTTGTGGAAGGCCAGTCTCCAAACATGGGGATTGGCCTTTCGCATTTCAAACCAATTCATTTCAAAGGAGAAAATTTATGTTTAACATGTCGTTTTTGACCAAAGGGAACTATCCCTACCTTATCGAAGCTTGTCCATCTTGGGATAATGATCCTCCGTATCCCACGCATACCCATGGCCTGTATGAAATTGGATTGCCAGAATTTATCATGGCCCCCTTATCGTTCGGCGGGGAAGGCAATGCGCAAAGGATCAATTCAGCGTATGACCATTTGATCGATCCGAAAAACGCACAGAATTTGGCAGCCGTCCTCAATGGGCAGGTCGTCCAACTTACCGGACCACAACTCGATCCAATATATATGAAAGATGATCCGTACGTTTATTGTCTTCGTGAAGTGCCGGCAAGTTTTGAGGCTGTCAGACAGGCATACGGATCCGGGGTCGCACATCTTGATCCACCCATGCAGTTCATACAGATCTGGATTGATGGGGATGATTACGCCCTGACCGATGAATATTACCGGGGAGGTGTAGCATGGTAAAAAAATACAAGGCATCTCTAAGTAGTAATACTTCCCATGGCACCCGAGAATGGTCTGTCAAGACAATCAACTGCTGCACGGGTTGTTCTCACGATTGCGTGTATTGCTATGCCAAGGAGATGGGCGCCCGCTTCGGGTGGACCACAGAAAAGACCTGGCCACTGGAGCAAGTAAGGCAAAAAGACGTCTATAGGGTTTACGAGAAATACGATGGACAGGTCATGTTTCCCTCATCTCACGACATCACACCGGCCAATCTCAATGCTTGCGAAATTGTTCTTGGCCGTCTTTTGGATGCCGGAAATAAAGTGCTGGTAGTATCGAAACCCCATCTCACATGCATCGAGTCACTTTGCACACTATTTCAATGGTATCGCGAAAATATCATATTCCGGTTTTCTATTGGCGCCCTCGATAATCGCATTCTTTCATTTTGGGAGCCGAATGCCCCAAGCTATGATGAGCGCAAGCAGTGTTTGATCCACGCCTGCCAGGCCGGATTTCAAACATCGGTAAGTGTCGAGCCCATGCTCGATTCTGCCAATATAGACGCGCTTGTAAGCGATTTGTCTCCCTATGTGACCCATTCGATATGGATCGGTACGATGAACCACCTGGGGCGTTTAGAGAAGCATGCAGACGCTGATTTGAAAAGGGCAGTTGAACGGATTCGCAGGGGACAGAGCGATACGATCATCAAGTCTATTTACGATCGTCACAAGAATAATAAGATGATCAGATGGAAGAAGGAAATTAAAAAAATCGTCGGTATTCCATTTCCAAAGCAAAACGGGCTGGATATTTAATAGGGCGGCCGCCGATATCCAGAAATATACAAGGGGTGATCTCCATTAGGGGATTGCCCCATTCTTTTTTGTGCAGACGAGTTAGTAACTGAATACTTCATGCTTCATTCGCAGTAACAAAACAATACAAAGGCAATTATCATTGCCACATATTTCATTTATAGGAGGAAACATCATGAGAACGAGTCAATTTTCAAAATCATTAAGCGTGGCGCTGCCACAGGAACACTTCGATCTGATTAAAAGGATTACTGACGAAGAACAGATCAGCATGGCTGAGTGGGTCAGAAAAGCTGTATCAGCGGCGCTGAACGATATTAAATGGAAGGAGGATACAATGTAATGGCTACCAAAGAAATCGCACTGCAATACCTGGGCAAAGGACTTTCAGTAATACCGCTTATCAGTCCATCGATGGCATCAAAAAACTTATCAGAGGAGGAATTTATTCGGAAATGCAAAACCCCATTGGTCGGATGGAAAGAATACCAAAAGCGCCTTCCAACAGAAGAGGAGGTTTCTGCATGGTTTGGAAAATGGCCTGATGCCAATATAGGGATTATCACCGGCAAGGTATCGGGAATCGTCGTTTTCGATCTGGATTCGGATCATGCTGTTGAATATGCCGAAAATGAAGGTGGGTTTCCAGAGACGGCCAAAGTCAAAACGGGAAAGGGATACCATGTCTATGCAAAACATCCCGGCTTTGAAATCCGAAACGATGTGAAAAAGGAGCTCGACCTGGATATTCGTGCGGACGGTGGCTATGTGGTCGCCCCGCCATCTTTCCACGGATCCGGCCGGCAGTATGAATGGGAAGAAGGATATTCAATATTCGAAATCGATCCTGCCGAATGTGAGCAATGGATGATCGACTATTTGAAGGAAGTGAACAGTAGCTCCGCAAAGCCTGTGAAGGAAACGACACCCAAACCTTCTGACAACCCAAATACGGCAAGTAAGGCAACCACCGACAATCAATATGCGGATATCTTGAAAAACGGTGCTCAACAGGGGCAGAGAAATCATACAGCCACCAGACTCATAGGTCACCTGCTTGGTAAAGGCAACGATCTGGAGATGGTCTGGGAAATGGTCAGACAATGGAACATCGCTAAGAACATCCCTCCGGTCGATGAAACCGAGCTTTTCAAGACTTTTGAATCGATCAGTAAATTAAACGATAAGAACGGTAAAAGTGACAACAAAAAGAAAGAGATCGATGTCACCGCGTTTCTCGATACGGAAAGCAGGATCACCGCGGAATATAACCAGGATTATGTCAAGGTCTCCTTTGCGGGTAAATTGCTTTCAGTGATGGAATCGAAAATGAACGGCGGATTGATTGGAGGAAGAATCTATGTGATCGGGGGGATCCCGTCATCGTGCAAGACCGGGCTGATTAACAATATGGCGGACAATATCTGCTTGAATGGTCATCCTGTTTTGTTTTTCAGCTATGACGATGGTGCTGCCGAGCTTCGATATAGAACGTATTCGAGATTTTCGGGATTTGAGATCGAAGACTTTAACAATAACAGGGTCTCCGATTTCGATTTGAAAGCGATATTTCGTAACGACTCTATCTCGGTCATCAGTAAATCGAAATACGTGGTCCAGAATTCGATCAAACTCGATGATTGGGCCCAGCTGGTCGACAAGATATCTGCCCGCCACAACAAGGCCCCGGTTATCATGGTCGATTATCTGCGCAAGGTCAAAACTGGTAGCAATCGTTTGGACGAGCGTCTGCGTGTGGATGAAATCCTGGGCTCTTTAACCGAATTAGCAAAAACGTACAACCTGCCTGTGTTGGTCATCTCGGAGCTATCCCGGGAATCATATAAATCCGGTCAGCGCTTAGGAATGACGTCATTTAAAGAGTCAGGAAACATCGAGTATGAGGCATCGTGGTTGGGTATTCTGGCCGCCGTAGAAGATGACGGATACACCCTCAAAAGCGACTGGGAACGCATCATCAACCATGACGGCAATATCGATCTCATCGTGTTCAAAGCCAAGCGAGGCACAGGGATGACTGGAAGGATCCCACTTAAGCTGGACAAATCAAAGATGACCTTAAGGGACCGGATTGAAACGGCCAAAGCAGATACGGTCACGCCGATAACAAAGAAATCAAAATACGCATAAGGGGGATCTATGAATGAGCACAGACCAAGCGCAAGCAACGATACGTAAGCTACAGCAATATTATGATTCGATCCCCTCGCCGAAATACCGAAACGCCGATTTAAATACACTGATAGAAAATTTTGAACAGCTGCAAGGTCTGAAAGATTATCTGGGGCATGACAAAGCATACACCATATTGGCCAATGCCATGTCTCAGGTCATTGCCAAGTTATCGAGATCGGCCAACCTTGAAAACGTATCAAAAGAGAATCTCTGGTCGAATCGATCTGAACGGGGCACCAACAAAGTCATTCCACCCATATTAAAGGGAAAGGTAAAAGCCTGGCCCGTTGAATGGAGGGACAAATGGGGAAACACCTGCAGCATCAGCAAAGGGTATTGGAATACAAAGAATCAAATGGTGATGGATGTTATCGGATATATGTTTTTATTAAAGGAAGGGGGCGATTGCTTGCCTGTCAATTCTGAACCGCTTTTCAATGACCTGTTTGAGATAGAGCAACTTGAAAACCAGCTAAACGGAGGATCCGCCAATATGATCCCTTCAACCACGAAACGACATTATGTCCGGTTTACAGATCATGATTTCAAAAAATTCACTGGTATGGACTCTAATTCTACGGAGATCAAAACCTTGTTGTTGGAAACATCCAGGGTGGAGTTTAAACTTACGTTCCCGGTTCGATTGAAATCCACGGGCGCCAAAGAAAACACACATCGGATGAACTATTATAGCCGGTTTTTCGAGTTTGCCCATGAGGATATATCAGTTAAAAGAAATGATGTCGTCTTGTCCAGGCGTTACACAATCGTATTTAATACGCTTCTGGGAGAGATGTTCGTCAACAACCTGCTGGCCAAATACAATGATCCAATCGATATCCGATTTTATCAGCTAACCGACTCGGCGCAATATTTCTATCGAAGAGCGTTGGTCCATAACAGCTTTAAAAAGATCGAATTCAACCTGGCCACAATCGCTGATTACGCAGGACTGACTGACAGCAACTTGTGGAACCTTGTGAACACAGTAGAAACCAACATACTGCAGCCACTTGTCGACTATGGATATATCTATTCATTCGATAAGATTGGTGATGATCCCAAGTTTCGGAAATATATGATTAGAAGATCTGCACCTGATAGCAAAGACAAATCATAGGGACATGGTAGGGTCGGTAAAGAATGTAGCAGGGTCGGTAAAGAATGTGGCAGGGTCGGTAAAGAGTCGAAACTGGTAATTATTTGAATTAGTATGATTTTTTAAAATTCAGTGAGATCGCATGATATATTATGATATATTAAGGACGTCAAAGCATCCCTGTCGGGATACTTTGCCTGAGAAGACCATTTATTTTTTTGTTTTTTAGGAAGTAGGGTCAGGATGAGAATAATAGCAAGTGCAAGTGTAGTCGAATATCATGATTGCTAATCATCTTCGGATGAGATGAGGAGATAGTCTGAAAGCAAAAAGCAGGTATCTTTAAAAAAAATAAAAAAATGGTTATCGGAGTCCCCATCATGGTGGTTGCTTTTTTTGAGTCTATTTACCAAATATTACATTTTTTTGACAGAACTAAAGTGGATGAGATATTCTCAGTATGGTTATTGATAGCTTAACTTTGGGATATGTTATCAAAAGTCAAAGGTCTTTGAATTTTTTATGTAGGAATAGAGCAGGTAAAACATATCCAGACACATTTGTTATTCAATCGTAATTTGTTGGCTCAGGATTTATATCTTAAGAATGTGAGGGAATTCTATGAGCATTTACATAGGTTGGTACGGAAATCGTAGTAAATTAATCGCATCGACCTTGGCCAATTGGTTAACAACGATTATCAAGGATCTGAAAATATGGGTTTCAGAATCTGATATCGAAAAAAAGCCTGATCAATTAAATAAGTTGTCTGCAAAGCTCAAAAAATCCGATTTTGTTCTTTTTTGCATTACACCTGAAAATGTCGACGAACCTTGGCTTTTGTTTGAAGCCGGCGCACTTTCAAGAGTATTATCTGCTCCCCAGCTTATGTTAATCCTTTATGATATTGAATCATCGACTCTTAAGTCTCCTCTCTCACAATTTCAGGCAATACAATTGCAGGAAAAAAAGAAAACGTATGATTTGTTTGAACGGATTATTTTGGATGATAGTAATACTTCTCATTCAACTGCAAAATTGGATGATTTGTTTGAAGAATATTGGCCAATTATTGAGCAATCTTTCAGGGAATTTCCTATTCGTTGGTTCATGACCACCATTTGCGGTGATCAAAACAACCTTAAGGTAACATCAGAGTTACTAAATATTATAGGCAAAACTTTGGCAACCCTGCCTCAAAGAGAAGAAACGGTAATTCGAAGGTATTTCGGAATCGGCGAAAACCATGCCCAAATAATTTATGAGATGGATTTATCTGATGAACAAATGAGAC
The DNA here is from genome assembly GCA_963668675.2 of uncultured Desulfatitalea sp. Classification (GTDB taxonomy): domain Bacteria; phylum Desulfobacterota; class Desulfobacteria; order Desulfobacterales; family Desulfosarcinaceae; genus Desulfatitalea. Next base: position 1,932,150 of record CAXXMB010000002.1, read on the forward strand.
AAATCTTAGCAAAGGCACTACGAAAGCTTCATCATCCGACCCGATCAAGAAAACTTCAAAGCTTTCTTAATGATAACGTAAAAGATTAGCTACCACATTTTTCAATGTGCCAACATGTCAGAGAATTAGGGGGCTATGCAGATGAATTTGGTAAAACATGTTGAGGAAATCCGTATAGGAATCAGGAGTGGCTGCTTTATAAATGAGGCTTCAGTTTCACAGGGAATTGTTTTGCGTTTGTTAAATGCCCTTGCTTGGCCGACATATGACACTCAGATTGTGTGCCCTGAATATTCTTTACAAGGCAGGCGAGTCGATTTTGCCCTATGTCATCCTCCTGGGAAACCCATTGCTTTCGTTGAGGTCAAGCAAATTGGCCAGAGCGAAGGTGCTGAAAGGCAATTGTTCGAGTATGCATTTCACGTTGGTGTACCGCTTGCTATACTCACAGATGGTCAAGAATGGAATTTTTTTCTTCCAGGAGAGCAAGGTGATTATGGAGAGAGAAGAGTATATAAGCTCGACATTGTTGAACGGGATGTTTCTGAGTGCGTTGCTCGATTGGAAAGATATCTTCGATATGATGCAATCGTATCTGGTACCGCAATTGAATCGGCAAGAAAAGACTACCGAAACATTTCTCGTGATAGACAAATGAAAGCAACTTTACCAAAGGCTTGGACAAAATTGATAGAGGGAGAGGATGAACTTTTGCTTGAATTATTAGCCGATAAGGTTGAGAGCCTTTGTGGATATAAACCTGATCCTGATACGGTAGCAAACTTCTTGAAGGAAAAGATTGCAGGTAAAGCCACTGTTTCACTGAAACCTAAAACGTTAAAAAGCGATAACAGGTCTTTGAGGGCAGCTTCATCTGAACCATTAAAGCGTGTGGTAAATGAAGGCCCTAAAACAATTGGTTTCTTTATTGGAGGAAAGCATTATCCTGCAAGGAATGGACGTCAGATTCTCGAAGCCGTATTTGAGGAATTGGCAAGGCGAGATGAAACTATTCTTGAACGGTTTGCCGCATTGCCAAAACATGGGCGTACTCGACGCTACCTTGCGAGAAATCCTGAAGATCTCTATCCTAACCGTCCAGACTTGGCACGTGATCACTCGATACAACTGACTTCAGGTTGGTGGATTAGTACCAACCACAGCAGAGCAACCATTGGCAGAATTATCGAAATGATCTGTAATGTTGCTTCGCTTGAGTACGGAAAAGATATCGTGGTAAACTTTGGCGAATAAAATAGTATTCAATTATAACTTGATTTTAATACCGATCAGTACTCGTCTATATGAATAGCTAAAAGCCTCATCCACACCCAACACCCCCCTTCACACCATCAGCCCCATAGCGCCCTCCGATCATCTCCCTCAATCAGAACAAATAACAAATCAAATCCAATTCATATTCGGGAGGGAAGAATAAATGCGAAAAAGGCGATACTCAAAAAACATCGGAGTGATGCTGAATGAACCACTCTACCAGATGCTCGTACAGGTGACCGATGAAAAAGAAGTGACCATTTCAAAATTCGTAAGACAGCTTATCGAGGAAAAACTGGAACAAAAAGGAGAAGAGATATCATGACACTAAAATACTGTCCCTATTGCAGGAAAATCGGGAACGTTCGCGTGATGGCACATTACGATCAAGTGCCATGGAAAGGCATCATGGTTAAGCGAAGAAAGGTGATTCATATGATCGAGGAAGGCGGCTGTGGTCTCACGTGGTATACGGGTGAATTGCCCTTTGAAATGCTGAAGGATGACAAGGTGAATGACACAGGATAGATGCGATGATCAGAATAGCGAGGGATAATAGGTTCGTCGAATTGTGAAAAGGTGCGCCAGGGGAGTTGGTATTCATGTCGATCTTGGTCCAAACGGGGTGTTGGTCTTGATATGGAGCCGCTTCCCTGACCGCATCGAGTATTGTTTTGGAAGGCGGGAATTTGTGAATACGCAGCTTACTGCGTTTTTAACTGCGAGGTTACGCTCGTTTGGTCGGCCGGTGAGCTCAGAAGCGCTCAGCATAAAAAAAAACAATTGCGTTTGGATCCGATGTCTGCAGTTTAGGGGCGCGCAACTGATAGAGCTGGATTTTCACACTGAAAACGAAAAGCGATTTCACTCAGCGCCGGCAAATTTTCAATAGGGAGGACCTACTATATGAGAAACGCATTCACACTACCCAGCAAGACATACATTGAGCTGGACCAGCCGGAAACTTACAAGCGATTCATGCAGGGATATTTCCAGCTGCTCCGAGAAAATTTCCAATCATATAAGGTGATGGACCAAAATGGCGTTCTGAAAGAGATCCGATACTCATGCGGTCAGGAACATACTTCTCGAAATCCAAACTGGAGGCCATTTCAGTATCTGGAACAGCATTGTCGGAAATGGGGATTCGACGACATGGAGGCGCAGGATGTTATAGAGGAGAGGATTGGCCGGCGGTTGACCTGTGAGTGCGAGTTGTTGGGTGGATAGTTGGTGGGGGGTGAAGCTCCTGCCGTTCTCTATGCAATTTGGCAAAGCCTGTCATCTGGTCCAGTGCCAGTAGTTTCGGTATCAAGGAAGATGAACATTGCAGGATTATATCAATCGCTTTGAGTAAGTCGAGAACCAGTTAGAATTGGAATTCAAACTTGGATATTGTGTTAGTCCCAACATAAACCATCCGGCACAAAACGAAGTGTCATCTGTTGGCACCAAGGGCACCAATAGTAGCCATCAGTTAACTTCAATTCTCCTTCGGGTAATTTTTCAAACCGCCAACTCGCCACAACATTATTCCCCGGCGTTCCACACAAGGCTGGGTCGCTATATGGAATCATTTTCTGAGATTTGCATTCCGGACATTCCTGAATCGGGGCAAGAAGGTTGCCCACCACCACAAAATTACAATGCTCACAAAGGCATGGAAAATAACATGTCGTCATAAAATTTCTCATGCCACCTCCGATAGAAATGGATTTATCAAGTCCACATTGGCATTTTGCTCTAACTTGTGATCCCATCTTCACCTCATACTTTCGGCACGATACCTGCTAAATTTCAGATATTTATCCCAATTCAACATATAACTATTCAGCGATATCATTTTGGGTAAGTGTCATTGTTGCATCTCCGTTTAAATCTTAAAAATTGGTCCTAACAGTGGATAACTTTCAGATATTATTATTTATGTCAATGTGTTGATGTCGATTGATGATGGTGCCGTAAGTAAGTCGAGAACCACCATAGAGTCGATGTTTGATCGAGCAACCCGTTTAAAAATCTAATTCCATTTGAACAGGCTCAAGATTGGACGCTTTGTTTGTTTTAACGGAATTAACCTGTTTGTCGACAGGGTAAAATTTTAAATCTGTTACAGCCTTGGTTCCCAGCATCTCCTTCAAGGCCTTTAAATCGCCGTGTTCAGGGTCCAGCCAATCGTTATAGACGTTTGATGGTAAAATTACCGGCATCCGATGATGAATCTTACGCACAGCACCGATGGCCTCACGGGTTATGATGGTGCATGAACGATATACTTCATCATGGCTTCCTTTTTCATTCCATGTTTCCCACAGACCTGCAAATGCAAACGGCGATTTATCCGGCAAGGTGATGAACACTGGTTGCTTATTCCCCTTTTGGCCGGCCCATTCATAAAAACCGTCGGCCAGTATTAGGCATCGCCTTTTCTTGAACGCTTCCCGAAAGCTTGGTTTGGTGTCAATCGTTTCAGATCTGGCATTAATCATTTTATAACCGATCGAGATATCCTTGGCCCAATGAGGCACCAATCCCCAGTGATATTGATCCAGGACATTGGCCTCATCAATTCTTGCAATTGCGATGATCTTTTGGCTCGGAGCGACATTGTAATTTTCAGTAGCTTCGCATTTAACATCATCGATTGGGAAATATTGTTTAAGCTGCTCAACGTTTCTGAATCCAACAAACCGGCCGCACATGGTATAGCCTCCGTTGTTTTCATTTTGGGGTGGATATAATGTATGCCGTATGAGGGAGAAATCAACAATGGAGACCATCCGATTCGTATTTGAGATCGACAGCCAAACCTTATCCACTTTGGATACAGAAAAGGAGCGTATCGAGTTAGCAAAAATTATCGATGGTGCTCTAAGAGATGCGGATGTTGGATGGTGGACTGGCAGCTCTTTGAAGGGAACCTCAATGGTTTTTTTCTGCCAGGTCAATGACGAGCTTGTGGCAAGGGACACACTCCTGAAGAAACTTAGTTGGCATCCGTTGATCAGGTTTCTGGTGTGAGGAGAATCATTAATAACAGCATGTAGAACTTACGATTTTCTTGCCAAGGCTTCCTGTAGTCCTGGAATTTCATCAGCACCAACTGGTACTGTAATTTCCGAATTTAGAATTTCTTCGCCAATAGGTTCATAATTGCCACCCAACCATTTTGATAAAAACCCTTCAATAATGGCACTTATTAAGAGTCTTTCTTGTTTGTTGATGCTAAACAGATCATGTCCATAATTTGGAAAAAGTGCGTAAGTGACAGCAATTTGTTTGCGTTTAATCGATTCTATTATCTGATTTGATTCGGACTGCTTTACGCGAGGGTCTTGTCCCCCATGAAAAATGAGAACTGGACGACAAATTCGATCTGCGTAAGTGATTGGGGATTGTTTTCTCAAAAGCATTCTACCTTTTGCAGTACGATAATCACCTACACGTTTTAGTTGCTTTTCACGAATTGGTTCCCAATAGGGCGGCATATTTTTTAGCAACGTCGTTAGATTCGACGGACCGGAAATGTCAATGCCACATGCAAAATATTCTGGATAGAACGTCAGACCTGACAAGGCTGCATATCCACCAAAGCTATGGCCCATAATGGCAATTTTATCGACATCAGCTATTTTTTTGGTGATTGTCCAATCCACCGCATCTATGATATCTTCCATAATCTTACCACCCCATTCTAAATCTCCTCCATTACAAAAGTGTTTTCCAAAACCTGTTGAAGCGCGAAAGTTTACAGATAAAACGGCATAACCACGATTTGCAAATAATTGATGATGTGGATTGAATTCCCAAAAATCTCTATCCCATGGACCTCCGTGTATAATTACAACCATTGGGATAGGTTTGTCTGGGATGCCATTACATACTGAGTCAGAATTAAAAGGAAGGGAATAGTAGAGTAAAAGATCCAGATCATCTCTTGATTTGATTACTTCAGAATACATTCTAACAGTTGGTTCAAAAGACAGATCTATATCTGGTGTGACTAAGTAGGAAATTTTACCTTTAACTCGGTCATATAGACAATAATGAATACCCAAAGTATCTGACACATACTTTACTGCCCAATAACTATTATCTAAAGGTCGACTGAGGATTTCCATATCACCAAGTTTTCGATTTAATAAATAATCAAAATCAGACTGGATCTCGGAATCGAGAATTTGCCATTTTGTACGTTCATAGATAAACGAAACAGCTTGCGGGTGTTTTTTCACCGGGTGAAATATTACGTCATGGACGTCACATTTTGGATCGACTGAAAGCAATAAGGATTCTTTCGTTTCAAGGTTTATTTTTTTCAGTCCCGCAGTATCTGTTCCACAACAATCCGTGATATATATATTTTCGTTTGTTTTATCAAAACCACAAAAAGCAGTGTTCGACGAAAAATCTTCATCAGAAATAGTGTCCCAAAGTTGCCATTTGCCGTCTTTTAGAAGATATTGTTCAAGGTTTCCAGAAGGTTTTATTTTTATACCGATACGTGTCTGAAAATCATTATCCACATGTAGATCTAAAAAGGAGTCATTGGTGCTTAAAAGTTTCATTTCACCAGTAATGATGTGGATGCGATATAAATCATGCCATTTGGGACTACGGTTGTTTATCGCGACAACAATTTCTTCAGGGAATTTTGGGCTTAGAGCAATTATTCTTGATTGTGTTCCACTATCTTTGGTGATCTCTTTTACGGTCTCTGTTTGCAAATCCAACACGCAAATCTGATAATTCTCATCTACATTTTTATCATGAGTGAATATGATATGAGTATTAGTGTATGCCCACTTAAAAATTTGAACATTTCGAATTCGATTTAGCGGAATGAAACGTTTATGATCAAGGTTGTTGCATTGAATTACCGCAAAATAATGCATTTCTCCATCAAAAGAGTGACATGCTAAATACTGTCCATTAGGGCTAATTTCAAAATTTTCATGGTATGAGTTTTCAAAAAAAAGCGAACGAGGAATTAGTTGCATTTCAAGGGACCTCATATTTTAATCCCGGAATCTGTTTTGTTCCAGCCGGAAGTGTATTCATCACCGCCTCAATCCTTCCTGCTGCCGCTGCCGGGTCAGATGTTTACACCGGATAAAAGCTGTGACTGTAAATGACTTTCATCGATACGTGTTCCATGACATTGTGTTTCTCGTTTTGAGATCGAAACTGGGTTTATACAGTGACATCAATAAACGTTCGTGATCTGGGCCCCACTCTTTTCGATATATCTTGACACCTCATCGACACCACCTTGATCGATTCCACCGGCGCCCGTGAAGCTCTCCCCATAGATTTCAAAATAGGTATCGTCGTCGAAAATTAAAAAGACCTGATTTTTGGGAGGCCTATCGTTTCTTGTGACGATGACGGATTTGATTGTTTTTCCGATTATATGCTTTAAGCCGTCTTTCATATGGAACCTTTCATAGTTTTTAACCTGTATACTTTCTGTCCCTATTGTGGATAGTTATATTGACCGGCCTCAACCATTGCATCGTGAAAATGAGTCCGGAATATTGATTTCAGGTGTTCAAAGGCCTCATCAACGATGTTTTCATCATCTGTTCTCAATCGATCTAACATTTGATACCCCCTGTCGTAGATGATTTTCTATATTCGAAACCATTTGTTGGTGGATGAGCAAAAATGATACCACCATAAAATTTCGATCTATTGGCTATAAATACGGCAGGTTAAACAGACGGAACAACGCCAGGTCGCTTAGGTCATTGACATATTTAGACAATTGTTGGACGGTTTTTGGAAATTAATGGAGGGGGCAATTCGGTTACTTGAGCAATATTGCCGCAAATGGAGATACGACGACATGCAGACTCGGGATGCTGAATCAACTTGCAATTAGAGTTCACCAGCCAGATCCAGACCAAAAGCGCCAAGATAAAAACATCCAGTTTTTGTTCGACATGCAGATTTTAGAGCGGGCTTCTGAAATTTCTTGGTTGAAAACTAATCCATGATCACTGTGGCTATCAACGAGACCGTAAATCGTTATGATATTAAATACATATCTTCGGTTTCATCAGATTGAAAATACCTTCAGTAAACCAGTAGATATCACAGGTGATCCTATGCTTAGAAAGTGCTTCATCTTATTGTTTGTCAGTCATCTCAGGAAGTATCCAAACAACATTTATGGCGGGCAAGGCGGGAATAATCGGTCCAAATCGGTAAAGATCGTTTGACACGGATAGGTCCATTCGTCTATTTTTTGCTAAGTTAGGTGGGCGGTAGTCCCACCAGTTCTGATTTTGTTCGGCTTAACTCATCAAGGTCAAAAACCGTCGCCCAAAAGGATTTCAAGATGCCCACTTTGGAAGACCGTTACTTATCGGTTACCGAAATATGCGAATACCTCGGTGTTAGCAATGACACGGTATACAAATGGATCGATAAACATGAAATGCCTGCCCACCGTATGGGACGTCTATGGAAATTCAAAAAGGACGAAGTCGATTGTTGGGTAAAAGACGGTGGCGCATCCAAACATAGAAATCAAGGCCAGTAATGAAACACCAAAGATACAGCATGTCATTTACAACAGGCACTCTATTTCACTTGGAATCTGTGAGGATAGCGGGATTATTTCTTGAGCTCAACGATTGGAATACGGTTCGAAAGACGGTCATAGCCAATAATGCTTTACAAGCAAGAACGTTTAACACCCTAAAGCGTGTCTGCCGTGAAATTATATCCAGGTTAAAAACTCTCGGCTCCGATGAGCTGGATTTGCTCGTCAAAAGTAACTCGCAGGAACAAGGATACATTCTATGGCTGGCGGTTTGTCGTCGCTATACTTTTATCGCAGATTTTGCATCCGAGGTGCTTCGTGAACGCCACATCAGCTTAAAAACCGATCTTCATTATGCAGATTTTGATTTTTTTTTCAATAAGACCTCAGAATGGCATCCTGAGCTTGATGAGATAAGCCCGGCAACCAGAAAGAAGCTGCGTCAGGTTTTATTTAAAATCTTGAGGGAGGCCGACCTTCTTTCTCCAGACCATACCATCAAAGCTGCCCTGCTAAGCCCTCGCTTCTTGGCGGCAATTCCTTATGGCAATCGTAGCGACATAGAAGTTTTTCCTGTTTTTGAATCCGATATAGATTGGAATGACCATGAAGTTAGAAGTTGATCAAATGACCATGCAGGAGAGATTCCAGCATCTCTTTGATGTCATTTCCGGGAAACGATTTCTTAATAAACAAGGGCTCGGCAATGAAGTGCCATTTTTTATTTGCCCATTTAAACCCAAAGAGTCTGTTGAAATGGCACGAATTCGCCGTCAACTTGTAAACCGCCTTGAACAAACCGCTGTACGGGTGCTGGAGATCAACTTGTACGACCTTTCCATAGAGATCCTCCAAGAGCGCGGCATCTGGGAACGGGTCCTTGAAATGGAGCAATCCGTTTCAAAAGATGAACTCAAAGAGCTGCTACAAGGTGTCCTTGATCCGGAAACTCACCTGATTCCCGCGATAGCTACAAAGCTCACGAACAATGAGTTCGACGTATTGTTCATTTCCGGGGTTGGAGAGGTTTTCCCCTATATCCGTTCCCACAACGTACTTAATAATTTGCAAAGCACCGCAAAAGAGAAACCAACCGTCATGTTTTTCCCGGGTGCCTATACCCACTCACTGGAATCAGGCGCATCGCTCGATCTTTTCGGGAGACTGCACGATGACAAATATTATCGAGCTTTCAACATATACCATTGCGAAGTGTAAGCGGAGGAACCCTGATGACCCTGAAGACCATATTCAAACAACCTGTAGACCGACCCATTGAGGGGGTTATCAAAGCTGATGATGAAGCAAGTCTGCGCCTTGAAATAGAAGAGTATGTGTTAACCAATGAGGTGGAAAAGCGGCTTGAATCATTTCTAAGTGCTTATAACCAATATGAAGGTGCCAATGGCGTGTGGATATCCGGCTTCTTCGGATCAGGTAAATCACACTTATTGAAAGTGCTCGCACTGCTTTTGGAAAATCGCCCTTTGGATGGTAACAGCACCATTGATTTGTTTGAACCCAAATGTGAGGATAACGAGATCCTACGAGGCGATCTCAAGCGGGCGGTCAGCATCCCCTCCAAAAGCATACTGTTCAATATCGACCAAAAGGCCGACGTCATCAGCAAAACGCAAATTGATGCGCTCCTTTCCGTATTTGTAAAGGTTTTCGACGAGATGTGTGGCTATTACGGCAAGCAGGGACACATCGCACAATTTGAGCGTGATCTTGATAGCCGCAGTTTGTATGAAGCGTTTAAAGCCGCTTATGAAGCCACAGCAGGGCTTGCCTGGCAAAAAGGCCGCGAACAGGCGTTGTTGGAGTCCAGAAATATTGCAACGGCATATGCTCAAGTCACTGGTGAAGATGATGCCGCCGCACTTGGCATTCTCGATAAGTATCGAAATCAGTACCGTGTATCCATTGAGGACTTTGCCGAGCAAGTGAAAGCTTATGTGGACAGACAAGGCCCTGACTTCCGCCTGAATTTTTTCGTTGACGAAGTCGGCCAATACATTGCGGGCAATGTCAAATTGATGACCAATCTGCAAACCATTGCAGAGAGCCTTGCCACCAAATGCCGAGGACGTGCCTGGATCATCGTAACAGCCCAGGAAAACATGAACACCGTCATCGGCGAAATGAACACCCAACAGAGCAATGACTTTTCTAAAATTCAAGCTCGCTTTGCCAACCGCATGAAACTGACCAGCGCCGATGTGGCCGAGGTTATTCAGAAGCGTCTTTTATTGAAAAACGACTTGGGGGTTCAGCTGCTCTCGGACATCTACCAAGCAGAACTGAACAACTTTCGGACCCTATTCGATTTTGTCGATGGCTCGGCAACCTACCGCAACTTCCAGGACCTTGATCATTTTAATCAATGCTATCCCTTTATCCCTTATCAATTTGCTCTGTTCCAGACCGCAATTCAAAACCTTTCCCAACATAACGCTTTTGAAGGCAAACATAGCTCGGTGGGGGAGCGTTCCATGCTGGGTGTCTTTCAGCAAGTGGCCGTACAAATCAGCAACCACGAAATCGGTCAACTTGCCACCTTCGACCTCATGTTTGAAGGTATTCGAACCGCACTCAAATCCAACATCCAACGCGCTATTTTGCAAGCAGAGAAACACCTCGGTGACCCATATGCCGTGCGCGTACTTAAAGCGCTATTTCTGGTCAAATATGTAAAGGAGTTTAAGCCGACCCCCAGAAACTTGAGTGTGTTGATGCTCGATGGCTTTAACGTGGACCTGCCTCAACTGCACAAGAAGGTCGAAGAAGCCCTCAACCTTCTGGAACAACAGACTTATATTCAGCGCAACGGTGAACTGCTTGAATATCTTACCGATGAGGAAAAAGACGTTGAGCAGGAAATCAAAAACACTGAGGTGGAATCCAGCGATGTTGCAGCAGAGCTGGAAAAGATCATTTTCGATTACATAATTAAGAATCGAAAAATTCGCTACGATGAAAATGGGCAAGACTACCCTTACTCAAGAAAGCTCGATGACCGGTTGCACGGCCGGGAATATGAGTTGGCCATTCATGTGATCACGCCGTTTCACGAACACGTGGAGAATGAAGCCACGCTTAAAATGCAGGGATGGGAAAGGGATGAATTATTGGTGTTGATGCCGCCCGATGATCGCCTCGTTCGGGATATTCTCATGTACAAACGAACTGAAAAGTACATCCGACAGAACATATCGGTTACCCAGCAGGAATCGGTCAAACGCATTTTAACGGATAAAGGCTTTCAAAATACCAGTCGTTACGCCGAACTGCAGCAACGTATGCGCAAACTATTGGGGCAAGCGAAACTATATGTTGCAGGCCATGATGTTGAAATAGGATCGGAAGATGCACAGACGAGATTAATAAAAAGTTTTCATGAACTTATTGCGAGGACGTATCCTAATCTTCGCATGTTGCGTGGCCTCTCATACACTGAAAAAGATGTCACTAAATGTCTCAACCATTCTCAGCAGAGTCTTTTTGGAAACGATGCCATATCGCTATCCGAAGCCGAACAGGAAATGCTCGCATTTATTCAAAGCAATAACCGGGGCGGCGTACGAACAACCATTAAGAACCTTCTGGATAAATTTGAACGCAAACCATGCGGTTGGTACTATGCAGCCATAATCTGCACACTCGCCAACCTTTGCGCCCGAGGTAAAGTAGAAGTACGGGTTGACGGCAATCTTCTTGAAGATGAAGCTCTTGAACGTGCTTTGCGCAATACCCATGGGCATGCCAATGTCGTATTGGAACCACAAGTTGAATTCACAGCCTCCCAGGTTCGGGCGCTAAAAGAGTTTTATGAGGACTTTTTTGATGCGCCACCCAAGGCGAGCGAGGCAAAAGCCTTAGGCAAAGAGACCGGCGCTGCACTCCAGGAGCTGATCCATCAATTAGAGCCTTTGGCCTCCCAGGCTTCGCGCTACCCCTTCCTTAATACACTTGCGTCCGTACTTGACACCTTAAAGGATATCAAGGGCAAACCATATACCTGGTACCTGACCGAGTTGGCACGTCAGAATGATGACCTGCTTGATATGAAGGAAGACGTCATTGACCCCATACGAAAATTTATGAAAGGCCCGCAAAAAGAGATCTTTGACCGTGCGCGTAAATTTATACAAACCCAGGAGCCCAATTTCCCATACATAGAAGGAGATGAAACCTCTCAAGTCATTGAGGCGCTGAGTGGTACCGACTGCTATAAAAACAACTGCATGCAGAAGGTAAAAACCACTATCGACACACTGCAAGGCAGAATCACGGAGCAGATCAATGCAGAGATCACCAAATCCAAGGCTGCTGTTGACACACTCAAGGCACGCCTTTGCAGCATGGCTGAATTTGAAATGCTCACCCAAGCCCAGCAAGAACAGATCACTCAGCCATTCATCCAATTTTCAGAAGCACTTGAAAGCCAGAGGTTGATCGCTGTCATACGCGATAACTTGCGTCGCTTCGAGGAATCAGAGTACGGGCAATTGCTGTCCCAAACAGCCGCTTGGGCAAAACCAGAGCCTGAGAAAACCGAAATAAAAGAAGGCGGTAAAGAAAAGACCGAAAATAATGGAAAGGGCACCGCTGATCCTATAGTCAAGCCCGCAGCCGATGTTGAGTATATATCCCGCCAGGCTATCAGCGTTTCATATGATAAGGCGTGGCTTGCCGATGAATCGGATCTGGACCGGTACCTTGAAGCTACAAAGCAAGCGTTTCTTGCAGAGATTCGAAAAGGAAAAAGGATTCAGATATGATCAAACGGCTCGAGCTGAAAAACTTCACGGCATTCCGAAACCTGAGTATCGATTTTTCCCCTAAAATCAGCGTGATCGTGGGTGAAAACGGTACAGGCAAGACACATGTACTCAAGGCCGCTTATTGCCTCTGCATGGACAGCTCACATACGAACCAAATACCCAACAATGCCCACAATACGTTTGAGGAAGCCCTCACCGCCAAAATACTGCGCCTTTTTATGCCGCTGGATAACCGACTAAGCAAGATTCGCCATAATGGTACCAAGGGAAAATCCCAGCTTAAAGCCGACTTTCATTTGGATACAACCCTGTCTTTATTCTTTTCTGGCAATTCAAAAGCAGTAACCATGCAAAACAACGCAAAGAACATAAAGCATAATGGCGAACCTGTATTTATCCCTACCAAAGAAGTGCTCTCATTGATGAAAGGTATTAGCTCCAAGAATGCTGATCAGCAGACGATAAGAAGCATTTTCGACGACACCTATCTTGATCTTTGCCAGGCGCTGCTCAAGCCAGCTGGGCAGACCAACTCAGATCAGATCGACCTGGATCCAAGATTCGGTACCGTATTTCCAAAAATGGTGAACGCCATTGGCGGCAGGTTCGATTTTCATATGGGCAATATAAGTTTTCAACAAGGCAGCTATGAACAAAAGCGAGTTAGTGATCAGCACAAATATGGGGATAAGACCAAGACCGTCTTTAAAACGCTACAAGGCCATAGGCTTTCCAACAACATGACGGCCGAGGGGTTTAAAAAAATTGGCGAATTACAACAACTGCTACAGAACCAAAGCCTACAGCCCGGTATTTCCGGTCCGCTCTTCTGGGATGAACCTGAATGCAACATGAATCCGAAACTGATGAGCCTATTGGTGGAAATTCTCTTGGAGCTGTCTCGCAACGGCCAGCAGATTGTTATTGCAACCCATGACTACGTACTGCTCAAGTGGTTCGACCTGTTGATGGATAAAGATAAAGAGGACCATGTGCTGTTCCACAGTTTGTACCGTGATGACAACACCAGGGAAATCAAAATCAATACCACGGATGACTATTTAAACATTATCCCCAACCCCATTGATGAGGCGTTTGGAACTCTCATAAATCAGGAAATTACCAATGACATGGGGGAGCTTGGCAAATGAAGATCGTTACGGCCGATGGTTTTGAATTCAAATTCGCAGATGCAGTGGATGCTTTCGTATTTGACGAAACAGACAGAACGAAGCCGACCTATCATGGCGCACCCATGAAAGGGGTTGATGTCGTAGCTGAATTTGAACAAGCTTATCTCTTCATAGAACTGAAAGACTACGATGACCCCACTCTTTATGACATCATTAATGCTTCGACAGACGATGAAAAAAAATCACGGCAAGGTTATTTCAAGTGGCTGAAAAATTATCTTAAATACAAATACAGAGATTCCTATCTCTACCGCCACGCCGAACAGAAGGTGGAAAAACCCGTCCACTATATTTGCCTGCTTAACTTTGATAACGCGTTGAACAGTCTAATGCAAAAAAACCTGAAACGGGAACTGCCGGTAGGTAAAGCATCGCGCCGTTGGTTGCGGGTCCTTGCCACCAGTTGCCAAGTTGTGAATGTTGACAAGTGGAATGAGAACTTCCCCAAATGGCCGGTGAGACGACTATCTGACGGAACTGTTCAAGAAGGAGCATAATAACCCTCGTGGAAACATCAAAACTAAAAAAATTCGCCCAGTTTGCTCGTCGCACTTTGATCGAGCAGATCTCTGCAAAGTTAAAACACGTGTTGGACACCGGCAGTGCGGCAAGGCGTGAACGCCCAGAAGCGATAAAACGGCTCGAAGAGCGCATCGCGATCAATAGTGAGGATCGGGTGGTCGAGCGGATTGCCTACATCTGGTTCAATCGCTTTTGCGCCCTGCGATTTATGGATGTAAACCGGTTTACCCGTATTGGTATCGTATCCCCTGCGGAAGGGCAATTCCAGCCGGAAATCTTGGCCGATGCCAAAATGGGGCATATTGACGAAGCGCTGATTGGTGACAAAGCGCGACGGCAGATCCTTGACTTGCTTGAGGGAAAAGCACCCAGTCGTGATCCGCAGAGTGAAGCCTATCGGTTGCTGGTGGTTGGGGCCTGTAACCATTGGCACCGGGCCATGCCTTTTCTGTTTGAACGGATTGACGATTACACAGAACTGTTGATGCCCGATGACTTGTTATCAGGCAACTCCATTCTGGCCTACACCCGTGAGACCCTGACGCCCGACGTTTGCAAAGATGTGGAGGTGATCGGGTGGCTTTACCAGTTCTATATCTCAGAGAAGAAAGATGAGGTGTTCGAGGGGCTGAAGAAAAACAAAAAGATTACCCCGGAAAACATCCCTGCCGCCACGCAACTTTTCACCCCCCACTGGATCGTGCGCTACCTTGTGGAAAACTCCCTTGGTCGCTTGTGGATGCTCAACCACCCCAACTCAGGGTTGGTCGAGCAGATGGACTACTACATCAAACCCGCGCAAGCTGAAACCGATTTTTTGCGCATCAACACTCCGGAGGAGATCAAAATCTGCGATCCGGCCTGCGGTTCCGGCCACATGCTCACCTATGCCTTTGACCTGCTCTATGCCATCTATGAAGAGGAGGGCTACGAGTCTGCAGACATCCCAGAAAAGATTTTGACCCACAATCTTTATGGCATAGAGATTGACGAACGCGCCGGGGCGTTGGCCGCCTTTGCCCTCACCATGAAAGCCCGCGCACGCTCACGTCGGTTTTTCCGCAAGCCGGTGCAGCCCAATATTTGTGTTCTGGAAAATGTTCGATTTGAGAGCAGTGAGATCAAGAATTACATGGAGTTCATCGGGTCGAACCTTTTCACTGCACCACTCCGGGATACCTTGCGTCAGTTCGAAGAGGCCAAAAACTTCGGTTCGCTGATACGGCCGGAAGTCAAAGATGTGAACACCATTTTAGATATTCTTGAGGAAAAGAATGTATCAGGAGATATGTTTCTCAGTCCAACCCATCAGAAGGTGCTCCGGGTTTTGTGGCAAGTTGATTATCTGAGTCCGAAATATCATGTGGTGATCGCCAATCCGCCGTATATGGGTGCTAGTAATGCGAATAACCGCCTGAAATCCTGGCTTTCAAGCAACTATCAGGAAGAAAAAAACGACTTATTCGCTGCATTTATTGATCGAAACCTTTCACTTTCTCTGGCCAAGGGTTCCGTCGCAATGATTACCATGCAAAATTGGATGTTCATTTCCAGATATGAAGGCTTCAGGTCGAAACTTCTTTCTCGGGGAACAGTTCTGTCCATGGCACATCTTGGAGAACGTGCTTTCGATTCGATTGGCGGGGAAGTTGTGTCGACCACGGCATTTGTGATTTCGACGCAGCCCAACCAAGATTTTCCTGGGTTTTATGTACGGCTAACTGAAGGCAGATCAGAAAAGGAAAAGTCAGAACTTTTAACTAATGCAGCAAACAATCCTGCGTGTGGTTATATGTTTAAAACCAGGATTGTTGATTTTCATAAAATACCTGGAAACCCTTTAGCTTACTGGGTACCTAACTCCTTAAGAGATGTTTTTGCAAGTCACCCATCATTTGACAGCGTACTTGAGGCCCGTGAGGGTTTGACCACAGGAAAAAATGACGATTACGTCAGGTTTTCATTTGAGGTCTCTACCTCCAAAGTGTACCGACATGCTGCAGACCGCCAGGAAGCGGTTGAATCTCAGTGCAAGTGGTTCCCGTATAACAAGGGGGGCGAGAAAAGGAAATGGTATGGGAATGATGACTTCATCCTGTACTGGGAAAATGATGGCGAGATGTTGCAAACCCGAAAACACCCTTCAGGTGATCGCATCTGGGCTCATAACTTTAATCTCGACTTTATATTTCGGCCTTCAATTTCGTGGTCCGACATAACAACAAAAGGGTTATCCGCGAGACTTTTCCCAGAAGGATATCTATTTGATGCAACTGGTCTGAGCGCATTCAATCGGAAAGCCGATGATTGGAGGCCCTATGTGGCAGCCATTTGCAACTCAAAAGTAGGCACATTTGTTTCCACGCTTTTAAATCCTACATTGCATTTCAAGTCTGGTGATTTTTCCGAAATGCCACTCGTGCATAAGGATCGTGATCTTGTTGAGAAGCAAGTGGGCATTGCTATAAAGCTAAGCATAACAGATTGGCACTCTTATGAAACCTCTTGGAACTTCACCAGCCTGCCTTTGCTGAATCACGACTACCGTCAGTCAGCTCTAAAGGCCACCTACCAGAAGCTCCGCGCACACTGGCGGGAGATGACACTGGAGATGCAGCGGCTGGAGCAAGAAAACAACCGCATCTTTATTGAAGCCTACGGTCTGCAGGATGAGCTGGATGAAAAGATTGAACTCAACCAAATAACACTGACCTGCAACCCACACTACCGCTACGGCAACGACAAGAGCGAGGAAGAGGTGGAGGTGCTGCTTTCGGCCGATACCATACGCGAGCTGATCTCCTATGCCGTGGGTTGCATGTTCGGCCGCTACGCGCTGGATAAGCCAGGGTTGATTCTGGCTAATCAGGGTGAGACCATAGAAGACTATCTGAATAAAATTCCTGAACCGAGCTTTCCAGCCGATGACGATAACGTCATCCCCATGCTCGATGGCGACTGGTTTACCGATGATATTGTCGAGCGCTTTCGTAAATTCCTACGCGTAACCTTTGGTGAGGAGCATTACGAAGCCAACCTCAAGTTCATAGAAAAGGCTTTGGGTAAAAACGGCAAGGCCCAAAAAATCCGCAACTATTTTCTCAAAGAGTTTTACAGCGACCATGTCAAACGATACAAGAAGCGCCCAATTTATTGGCTTTTCTCCAGCCCCAACGGGAGTTTTAATGCGCTTATCTATATGCACCGCTATCGTCCGGACACGGTGAGTGTAGTGCTCAACGACTACCTGCGCGATTTTCGCACCAAGCTTACCACCCATCTGGAACACCTTTCGCGGGTGGAAGCCAGTGCCGATGCCTCAAAAAGTGAAAAAACAAAGGCGCTGAAAGAGATCGAACGGCTGAATAAGATCACCGCCGAGCTTGACGCCTGGGAGCGTGATGTACTCTTTCCCTTGGCCAGCAAGCAGGTAAAGATCAACCTCGACGATGGGGTAAAGGTCAACTATCCTAAATTCGGTGAAGCCTTGAAAAAAATACCGGGGTTGAGTCCAACAAAATAGAGAAAGGATAGATTTAATGGCAGGGGAATATGAAAGGGCCATCAGCATCAAAGACGCTATTGATGCCATCAACAATCGGGATCTTCTCTTACCTGCGATTCAACGAAAATTCGTTTGGAGCAGCCATCAGATATGTGTACTGTTTGATTCCATCATGCGCGGCTACCCCATCAACACCTTCATGCTGTGGCAGATCAAAAGCGACCATATCAAAAATGATTACAAATTCTATGAGTTTCTGAAGTCCTACTGTCAGCGATTCAATGAAGAAAACCCGCATGTGCCTACGAATGCCAACTTCAAGGACTTTAAGGCTGTCATCGATGGCCAGCAGCGATTGACCTCTCTATATATCGGTCTTTGCAGTACCTATGCATACAAACAGCCGCGCGTGTGGTGGCCGAGCACACGGGATGATGGGGTCTTACCGCCAAGAAAGCTCTATCTGGACCTTTTGCAGCCTGTAAAATCCGAAGATGATGAATCTTTGATGTACTACAATTTCCGTTTTTTGACAGATAAACAGGTGCAAAGCTCAAAGAGCAGCGAAAAGCCATTAAATCATTGGTTCTGTGTTCATGAAATTCTGAGAATGCCACAGGTTGATGGGGGGCACCACGTCTGGAGTAAGGTCGTTCAGCCTTATCTTAAAAATGAAGGGTTGGCTGATAACGAATTTGCCCAGGATACGCTCTCTCAATTTTATGACGTGATTCGAAATCAGAAAATCATTCATTACTTTAATGAAGCGAGTCAGGAACTCGACCATGTCCTTGATGTATTCATACGCACCAATAGCGGCGGCACCAAACTCGATTTCTCTGATTTATTGATGTCAATTGCCGTTGCCCATTGGAACGGCGATTTCCGCAAAGAGCTGGATGATGTCATTCACCACATTCATCAAAGCGTTGATATGGGCTTCTACCTTGAGAGGGACTGGATACTGAAAACCTGTTTGATGTTGACGGGTGTTGATGTAAGGTTCAAGGTTAAAAATTTCAATGCTGATCAGGTTGCCCATATCCAACGGGAGTGGTTATCCATAAAGGAGTGCATCAAGGCAACCTTCCTTCTTATCCGGCGCTTTGGTATTAATCCCCAGTCGTTGACTTCCAAAAATGCCGTCATTCCCATTTGCTATTATCTTTACAAAAAACAAAACGACAGCCAGCCACTCTATAAAACCATTAACAATTTGGCCAAATGCCACGAGCAGCGCGCCGCAATCAGTCAGTGGTTCTATATGGCCTTGCTTAAAGGTGTTTTTGGCGGCCAGGCGGATACCCTGTTGACCAGTATGCGAGATGTGCTCGACAAGCACCTTGAAGATTCAGTATTCCCATTGCAAAAGGTTATTGACCGTTATACGGCTACCAATAAAGATCTTCGCTTTGATGAGGAGTATGTTGAAAGTTTGTTGAATATACAACATGGCGAAGGTCGCTGCAGGGCGCTGTTGCATCTATTGTTTCCGGAAATGAATGTTACCGAGATTTTCCATATTGACCACCTGCACCCCAGGAGTGCATTTGATAAGAAATGCCTTGCGCAACACTCCTTTCTTCAGGGCAATGATGATCTGTTAGCCTTCTATGGTGACCAAACAAATTGGAACAGTATTCCCAACTTGCACCTGTTAAATGATTCTCAAAACATTTCGAAAAAAGATCGCCCCTTGAAGGATTGGATCGAGGATGTAAACATCCATCTTTCAGCAAAAGACCTACTGGCAGAAGATGTAAGTTTAGAATTCTCACAGTTTAAAACGTTTTACATAAAACGAAGATCAGCTTTAAAAAGCAGGCTGATTAGTCGTGTTTTTATGTCGGCGTCTTTGCCAGCCGAGGTGACACTGGATGACTCAGACGAAGAGGTGGTGGAAGAGGCCAGGATATGAATACTCAAATTCGCTTAGCATTACTCAGGTTATTTGAAAAACACCGGATTGTTTTCTGGTACGATACCAAAAAAGAATTACGAGATGATTTCGAGGCGATCGCTTTACCTGAGATCGAGAAGGTGGAGCTTGATAACAACGCATACGGCATCAAATACCGGATGCTGCGCGAGATGCCGAAACAAAAGTTCCTGCTCTACCACGAAGGTCCCCAGCCTCCCGATTTGGATAACTGGCTGCTGGATGTGCAGCTATCCCAGGGCGATTTTCGTACCGATCAGGTGGGTATCTGGCTCTCGGAACTTGAGCTTGGACTGGAGTTTGCCGATGTGGTGCAGGCCCATGCAGAGTTTTACCAGGCCAACCGCCGGAAAGAGGACCTGAAAGCAATTATGGCGTCAGATGACACCCATGGACAGATCCGGCTGAAGATGCTGGCTGTGTGTGCAGGGTGTAAATCCGACCCGCGCATGGATACTGTAGTGGTGAACTTGCTACAGGAGCTCGCGGACGGACGGGACGACAAGATGAAACTGGTTATGCGTTGCGGGCTTGATACATTCCTGTATGATCAGCTGTTTCGCCTCTATGAGTACGCTTCAACGGAAAAAAGTCTCCGGGATTTTTCGCTTCGTATTTTTAAAGATTGTTATGAGATGGAGGTTGATCAGGCGCAATACTCTGAGAACAGAAAGCGGGATCGAGACGAGAGATTAGCGCCTTCACGCATGTCATTGGACATTCAAGTGTTTCTTAAGCACTGGAAAGACAGTCGTAAATTTGAGGCCGGTTACGAAACGCTCTCGAGTGAATGTGCGGAGGTGCTTTGTATCGAACAGGATTTGGCCAAGCGCGATTTTCGGGAATTGATCGAACTGGATTATTTTCGGCTCATTGACCAGAAGATCATTAGCGAGCTGGTCAAAGCCGTTTCTGCCCGCACGGTTTCCGCCGGGGATGTCTCCGTGTGGGTTCGCCAGCGACGACAGGGACATTGGTACCTGGAATACCGGCACCTGTACAAAGCGATCGATTTTGCTGCACAGTTCATGCACGCCCTTGAGCAGACGAAACTAGACATGAACAGCCTTTCGGATGGTGTCGATAGGTATGTCCGATATTGGTTTAAGCTCGATCAACTCTATCGTAAATTCAACTACCATGTACGTATGTCCGGTCAGGCATCCTTGATGGGCGAACTGACCGATCAGGTTGAGAATCTCTATTCCAACAACTTTCTATTAAAGGTCAACAATCGTTGGCAGGGGTTGATGGATGAGACAGATAAATGGTTCGCACCGCCCACACCGATGCAAAAGAACTTTTTCGAACATTGGGTTCGGCCTTTTCTTAAGAAAGACAACAAGGTTTGCGTTATCATCTCCGATGCCATGCGCTATGAAATTGGTGATGAACTGATCGGTCTTATTCGCAAGGAAGACCGATATGGCGCTGAGCTCAAGGCGGCCTTGTCCATGTTGCCGAGTTATACCCAACTCGGCATGGCGGCACTTCTGCCCAACAATGAATTGGAGATTTCAGAAAACGAAACCGGCAAGGTTATTGTGGATGGCCTCAGTTCACAAGGCACTGCCAATCGTATCAAAATCTTAGGCCAAGCGCTATCTCAACGAACGGCGATCTGCAAATCAAATGAACTTATGGCGCTGAACAAGGAAGAGTGCCGGGCGTTGGTGCGGGAGCATGATGTTATATACATTTATCATAACCATATCGATGCTACCGGTGATAAGCGGGATTCCGAAGAACGGGTACTTGAGGCGGTCGAAGAGACGCTGCAAGAGATCATTCGGATGATCAAGAAGCTTACTGCAGCAAATGCAACCAATTTACTGGTAACGTCAGACCATGGATTTATCTATCAAAACCGTGCCATTGACGAGAGTGACTTTTCCGGGTGTGATGCTGAAGGCGACCAGATACTGTTCCGTGACCGTCGTTTTGTGATCGGCAAGGGCTTGAAAGAGATGCCTGGCTTGAAGAAATTTTCCTGCTCACAACTTGGCCTTACCGGCCAGGTTGAGGTTCAAATTCCAAAATCGATTAATCGCTTGCGGCTGAAGGGCTCCGGCAGCAGGTTCGTTCACGGCGGGGCTTCACTGCAGGAAGTAGTCATACCGGTAATTCAAATAAACAAGAAACGGCAGAGCGATATTTCAGCCGTTGAAGTGCAGATTATGCCGGGTGCAAGCTCAGTAATCACCTCCGGACAGATTGCAGTGGCCTTTTATCAGGTTCAACCCGCCACCGAGAAGGTGCAGCCAAGAACCATCAGGGCAGGCATCTACACCCAAGCGGGCGATCTTATCTCAGATAGCCATGAGCTGATGTTTGATTTTACCTCGGAAAATAGCAGGGAGCGAGAGCTCCAGGTCCGCTTTGTGCTCACTCGGAAGGCAGACGAGGCCAATGGCCAGGAGGTCGTTTTACGCTTGGATGAAAAACATGCGGGCACATCGCATTACAAAGAATACAAGTCAACTCGGTATTCGATGCGGCGTTCGTTTACCAGTGATTTTGATTTTTAGAAAGCAGGCGAACAATGAATGAACTGGACTTAAAAATAAACAAACATTTCCCAGGGCTCGTTGTCCGTAAGGATCTTGTTAAAACGGTCAAGGGCAATGCCATCGTCCCCTCCTATGTGCTGGAATACCTGCTGGGGCAGTATTGCGCAACCAGCGATGAAGCCACAATTCAGAGTGGTATCGAGACGGTTAAGGAAATTCTGGCCAAGCACTATGTGCATCGAAATGAGGCAAGGTTAGTCCGGTCCAAAATCAAGGAGAAGGGGCGTTACAAGGTCATTGATAAAATCAGCGTTGACCTTAACGATAAAACAGATGTTTACGAGGCTGCTTTTGAGAATCTGGGCATCAAAAAGATTGTCATCGATTCCGGTACGATCAAAAAACACCCGAAGCTGTTAGTCGGTGGGGTCTGGTGCATCTGTGATATCGAGTACTCTTTTTATGAAGATAGCAACACGCCACCTTGGATCTTATCATCTCTCAAGCCTATTCAGCTTTCTCACTTCAATTACGAAAGCTATATCGACGCAAGGAAGGAATTCACCACTGAAGAATGGATAGACGTCCTACTTCAAAGCATAGGGCTGAATCCGGCGGTTTTCGGACGGCGCAGTAAAATCATTCAGCTGGTTCGTCTAATTCCGTTCTGTGAACGCAACTACAATTTAATTGAACTCGGCCCAAAAGGCACTGGAAAGTCACATATCTATTCGGAGTTCTCGCCGCATGGAACCTTAGTGTCTGGTGGTGAGGCAACGCTTGCAAAGCTCTTCATAAATAACACTACAGGTAAAATTGGATTGGTGGGATATTGGGATGTGGTGGCGATGGATGAATTTGCCGGAAGCAGCAAAAAACCCGACATCAAACTCATTGACACGCTGAAAAACTATATGGCCAACAAATCGTTCAACCGGGGCACCGGCCCACAGGGCGCTGAGGCTTCGATGGTCTATATCGGCAATACATCCCACAACGTACCGTATATGCTTAAGCACGACAATCTTTTCATGGATTTGCCCAAAAGCTACCGCAATGCAGATGGACAAGCCATCCTAGACCGGCTGCATTGGTTTCTTCCGGGCTGGGAAATGGAGAACCTTCGTAACGAGATGTTTTCCAGCGGATATGGTTTCGTCGTGGACTACCTTGCGGAAATCCTGCGATCACTTAGAAATTATGACTATTCAGATCGGTACAATGAGCACTTCTCCCTTTCCCCTGATATATCAACTCGCGACCGAGACGGTATCAACAAGACATTCTCCGGCCTGATGAAAATCCTTTTTCCGCATGAAGGTGCCTTAATAAAAGAGATTGAAGAGGTGTTGGTGTTTGCCATTGAAGGCCGAAAAAGAGTCAAAGATCAGCTCATGCGCATCGATTCAACCTATGCTGATGTTAATTTCGTTTACCTGGATTCTTCTGAAAAACCTATCCTTGTTAGGACTCTTGAGGAAAAAGAATACCCCCATTATTATAGCAAAACGACCAATGAAATGGATAACGGAGCACCCGAGCAAAACGATGGCCTATCTGAGCCCGAAGCCGATCAGCCGGACAATCAAACACAAGAAGCCTCCTTGCCAAAAGAGGGTCATTTAACCTTTCAAGAGAACCAGCGAGGGGTTTCATTCGATTCTTTGATGGGACCCTACCTGCACGGTGCAAGCAAAATAACCGTCACAGACCCCTACATTCGATTGTTTTTCCAGGTTCGAAATTTTATGGAATTTCTTGAAACGATCGCGAAATACAAGTCAAAGGATGAAGAGGTGTCTGTTCATTTAATAACTATCGAGGATGAATTCAAAGGGGAACAGCAGAAGGAATATTTCCAAAAAATCAAGGAGTCGAGCAATGCCGTCGGAATTGATTTTACGTGGGAATTCGATCAAACCGGCACCATTCACGCCCGCCACATTGTGACCGACCATGGCTGGAAAATCGCACTCGACCGTGGCCTCGATATTTTTCAACACTATGAGATGAACGACGCTTTTACATTTTCCAATCGTTTACAGCAATATCGACCATGCAAAGCCTTTGAGGTTACTTTTATTAAAAATGAATCTTAAACCCTACATTAATCGTTCAACATGAGGATAATGCTCGGCGTTCGAAATATGTCATACAACATATAGGGTTTATTTTTTGTAGGATATAAATGAGATAGCCGAATATGTGATACGAGAATAATGTCTATAGTGCGCTTCAAATCTAATTAATTCTCTTCTCTTCGAAGATGCACACCTGCCTTATTGCATTCATACCCCTCCAATACTCACTCATTACACAATCAGAAAGATCTACACTTCCCCAAATAATATCCCCCAGAACCGGTCATTTCTGATACAAAACCGCGATTTCGACAGTACTAAAAATCCAATTTTGAAAAAGATTTCCCTCCAAAACCACCCCCCATCAAGCATTCAACCACCCAAATCCATCATATTCCAAACCATCTATATATATAGATTCCTGAAGTCATCCGCCTGTTTTCAATTTTCAAAACCTTCCAACAAACCAAGGAGGCAATCCATGCTCAATTCATGCGTTCTAACCGGCAACCTGGGCGCCGACCCCGAGATTTTCTATTCAAGCGACGGCGATCCGATTGCCACATTCAACCTGGCCTTCCGATCATCCAAGAAAAAGACCGGCTGGATCAAAGTCACATGCTTTAACAAACTTGCAGACATCACAGAGCGCCATCTGCATAAGGGTGCACGTATCGCCGTTGTTGGCACTCTCGATCAAAACAAATGGGAGACAGACGAGGGCGTAACACGATCAACCTATCAACTGATCGCAAACTCCATCGAATTCATCAAAACCGACGGCAGGGGATTCAACGACAACCAATCCGACGATGTTCCCATCTAAAAACAAGGAGGGCGATGAAAAAGCGAACCGTAGAATTGATCATCGCAATAGGCCTGGAGCTACTGGACTGGCTATCCATCATACTATCAGAAAAACGAAGGAGTAAAACCAATGACAGCGAAAGAGCTTCAAAAGAGAAACGGCAAAGCTGAGCAGTTGAAAGTCCTTCAAAGCGAGGACGGACAATTCTTTGTTGAAAGCGGAGAGGGCAAGATCCTTTACAACGTGGTTTTAAATGACAGCGGAGACTCATGCACGTGTGGAGATTGGGCCAAGAACAGCAAACGAGACCCCAACTTTCACTGCAAACACATCCTGGCCGTATACAACGCCATCCCCAAAAAGCAGGTTGAAAGCGCCACCTTCCTGGAAAAACCAATGGCCCGGTTGGACGAACGCTGGATCACCAAGATCGAGGGAAGGGAGTTCGTCAAATATCCGGGCCTGTTGGATCTCGCGCATCAAAAAGGCATCTCAAGCATCGAAGTGGAAATCGTCCAGATGCCCACCAAGGAGAATGGGAATTTTGCCGTATGCCGGGCG
Organism: uncultured Desulfatitalea sp.; assembly: GCA_963668675.2. GTDB lineage: Bacteria > Desulfobacterota > Desulfobacteria > Desulfobacterales > Desulfosarcinaceae > Desulfatitalea. Next base: position 1,957,881 of record CAXXMB010000002.1, read on the forward strand.
ACCGTTATGAGCAAGGTGGGGGAGACCTATTCCGACATCGGAGACGCATCACCAGCTAACACCAACAGTAAGGTGTCAAAGCATCTCCTGCGAATGGCCAGCACCCGTGCCATTGCCAGAGCACTTCGATCCTATACCAATGTGGGCATGACGGCATTGGAAGAACTCGCAGACTTCAATGAAATAACAACCGAAGGAGGACAGCATGCAAATCCTGCAAAACCTAAAACCACGAAAAAAGCTGTACCGAAAACCCAGAAAAAGGCGGTGGCTCCTGCTGCAAAGCAAAAAGCAGACCCAGAACCGGTGGCATCTGCCGTGGAAAAGCAGGCCCAAAAAGAGTCGTCTGGCAAGGATGATCCAAAGGATAGTGCCCGCCCTGGGATGAGCGAGGCCCAACGGCGTGCCATTTTCAACCTGTCCAGGCGCCGGGGCATCAGCGTGGATGAGATCAAGTCCATGGCAGAACAATCCTACGGTGTGGAGTTCGACAACCTAACGGCAACTGATGCATCGGCGTTCATCCGACAACTGCAGACAGCGGCGTAACCTAATTAAAGCATATCATTATCCTATGCTTTATCGAAGGCGGTAGGCGGAACCTAACTGTGACTGTCTGGGAACCTACCGCCTTCGTGTATAAAAATCCGCCGTATGCAGCGCTTTTAGAATCAACCTAACAAGGAGATTGAAAATGGTTTTAAGTGAGCTTAGGCAAACGCCCCACCTATCGGCATCGAGCATAAATGAATATGTCGAGTGCTCTTTGCTGTATAGGTTCGGCAGGATCGACAAGCTGCCTATGGAATTCAAGTCGGATGCCTTGGAGTTTGGCACCTGCATCCATCGAGTGCTTGAAGAATATTACAGCGCCAGGATGATCGGCGACCGGATGCTGTTAAAGGATGTGCATGAGTACTTCGTATTCAAATGGTTGGAGATTGCCAAAGGTCGCACCGATATCAAATATGCCGACGGAAACGATTACAATTCATACCTGATGTACGGAAGAGACCTTCTTACCGCCTGGTACAATAAACTTCCCGATGACGATTTTACCATCCTGGCCATAGAGGAAGCATTCAGTTTCAACCTGCCGGGTATCGATATTCCCATCATCGGCGCAATGGATCTGGTCGAACAGGACAGCTCCGGCACCATCATCATTACGGATTTCAAGACATCGGGTCGGGCCTACTCAAAAGACGAAGTGGACCAGAACCAGCAGCTGACCATGTATCAGATCGCCGCCAAGCAAAACGGTTATGGCGATCATGAGATCCTGCTGCGCTTCGATACCTTGATCAAGACCAAGACCCCGAAGTTCGAACAATACTGGACCACCCGTACCGAGCTTGATGAACTGCGCCTGATCAAAAAGGCCAGGCAGGTGTGGGACGGGATCTCAAAGGAAGTGTTCGTACCCAACGATACCAGCTGGAAGTGTAAAGGGTGCGCATACAAACAGGCCTGTGACGCCTATCTGGAAGGAGAAGAGTATGACCAAGCGAGCAATCAATAATGTTCAGGAGTTTTTGACCTTCATGCAGTCGGATGGTGATCGGGTCTATCAAATCGTCAACGTAGAGCTGCTGCTCAGGAGACATCCTCCCGATGCAGTCATCACCTTTTTGCAGGAGCTTCACAAGGATTATGGAAAGGCCCTGTCCAAGATTATCAGAGAGGACAAGACCAGTTCCCAGATCAATGAGTTGGTGGCCAAACGGTTCAGGATCAAGATGGCGATCAACACCATCCGTAACCTTGAAAAGGAGGCGGCATGAGCGAATTGAATCCAAAACAAAGGGAGGCCGCACAGTTTAAAGATGGCATTGCCGCTGTGATAGCTGTTCCGGGATCAGGTAAGACGCGCACCATGATGGAAAGGATCGGCATCCTGGTCAATGAATACGGCATTCCCCCAGAACATATCCTCGGTCTGACCTTTACCAGGAATGCAGCGGACGAGATGAGATCACGATTGGTGCCGGTATTGGGAGATCTGTCATCAAGAGTCCGATTGTCGACCATACACTCATTCTGCCTGCACCTGCTTAAAGTCGAAGGTCGCGTGTTTGAGATCCTATCCGGCAAGGAGCAGCTGGTGTTCATCAAGAATGTCATGAAACGTTTGCGGGTAAAGGATCTGACTGTTGGAACCGTCCTAAGAGAAATCTCCCTGTCCAAGAATAACATCATCGATCCGGTGGAGTTTAAAGAGCTTTTCTACGGCGATAAAACCATGATGCAGATCGGCGACATCTACCAGGCGTATGACAAAGCAAAAGAGGAGAAGCTACTGCTGGATTTCGATGACCTGCTGTTAGAAGCATATTACCTGCTGCGCGACAATGATGAGGTTCGGGAGCAATACCAGGGAAGCTTTCAATCCATACTCGTAGACGAATTTCAAGACACCAACCCGGTGCAGTTCGAGTTGCTGCGGCTGTTGATTCGAGAAGACGGCAATCATGACGCATCGAGTTTCTGGGTGGCCGGCGATGACCATCAGGCAATCTATTCATTTACTGGAGCCTCCGTTGGCAACATCCTTAACTTTCAGTCCATGTTCCCTGGATCCCGTCAGTTCATCCTGGATCTGAACTATCGTAGTACACCTCAGATCCTAACTGCATGCCAGAACCTGATCCAGCATAACATCAAGCAGATTCATAAGGAATTAAAGACCGACAATCCGGATGGGGATGATGTCGTTGTGCTGGAGGCGTCGAATGAAGAAACTGAATCAATGGGCGTGGTCAATGAAATCGTGGATCTGGTCGAACGCCTCGGGTATCAATACAGTGACATTGCCGTGCTGTATCGGGCAAACTTCCAGAGCCGGTATGTGGAAGAGGCCTTCCTGCAAAACAAGATTCCGTATCACATTCAAAGCGGGCGGACATTCTATGATCGATTCGAGGTCAAGTGTCTGCTGGACTATATGCGAGTGATCAACGCTCCCGGGACAGATGAAGCAGATGAGGCGCTACTGAATATCCTCAATGTGCCGGTCAGGTATGTCAGCAACAAGATCAAAGATCAGCTCAAATCATATTGCAGGCAGCATGGCATTCATCTCTACGAGGGTTTGAAGTCGATGGTTATTGCGGTGCCGTTCGTCCGCAAGCTGGTCAAAGAGATGGTGGCGTTCATGGATCCATTAATAGAACAATCCGAAACACTGGAACCGGTGCAGGTCATTCAAAAGATCCGGACCACGTTCGATTATGATCGCTTTATCGTGGACGAGGATATTCCCAGTCCCGATGACGTAAAGATATCGAACATCAACCAACTGCAATTGGCGGCCGCCCGGTATTCAACCATTGGTGCCTTTCTTGACTACACGGACAGCTTTCAGGATGAAGCCATTGCCGATGATAAAGAAGGTGTGTCCTTGATGACCGTGCATAAGGCAAAAGGTCTGGAGTTTCCCGTGGTATTCGTAATCGGTCTGGTCGAAGGATTGATGCCCAGCGGTAAAGGCAACCTGGAAGAAGAGCGCCGGATCTGCTTTGTGGCCATATCCAGGGCAATGCGCATGCTGTTTGTATCGTATCCGTTGAACTATCTGGGCCAGCCTGCCAAAAAATCCCAGTTCCTGGATGAAATGCTTGGCAATCATCAAAGCACCAACCAACAATCAGCCGCTTAAAACCCAGCAGAACCGCTTCAGCACTCGTTCTCTGTATCATCCATATCCCAATGACAATAGACCAAAAAGGAGGTCCCACGTGGAGTTTCAACTGATTCATTTCAGAGACGCAGACAAGATCATCGAGGAAAAGGTCATGGTTTCAGATGTAGCCATGACCATGGAATACGTCTTTAACACCCTGCAAGGCTCTTTGTATCGCGGAGAACTGCTTCGAATGGCCCTTGATGAGATGGGATGGCGAGAAAATGGCGCGCTGAATGTGTTGCCTGGTCGCCGCTATCAATACAAAGGATTCAAACGGGGAGTCGCCATCGATGGGAGTTTTGCCGCTTACGAATATATCATCGAAGGCCTGATGCGTCTTCAGATCGGATTCGACAAGGGAAATGTTGAATCTGGGATATTAATGCTGACCGCCAAACGCAGCGAGAACAGTCCCTATGGCGATATCGTGGGCATGGTTACTGAAGATGTTGAATCACTCTATCCGACGATATCCATGCCGGTATCGATCTGTCTGTTTGACCTGGGAGAACCATATCTGCCCGAATAGCTGGAGGTGAGGACATGGCATATCCATTCGAGCCGAGAAGCAACCGTGGGAGGTTGACCGGCAAGCGTAAGACTGAAAATGCGCTTGGTAAGGATAACAGGAAAGAACGTCATACCCGCATCAGTCGAAAAACCTGCCGCAAGAGATCCATTCCTGAACCAGCGAGCAAGTGAATCTTCTTATAGTTATCCCGTCTGTGTGAACGATCATAATCAACTTTACTTCGATTTCAAAAAAGGAGATCTATATGCAAAAACTTACCACTCTTGAGAAAGTGTTCGATCGTGTGGATGTGATGTCGGCCGCCTGCTATGACGATAACATCAACGTGCCGGACATATCGTTTGATAACCTGGAGACTGTGCGCATCGCCGGTGAACCCCATCCGTTAAGACCTGTGGCGCAGCGATCCATATCAAATCGGCTGGGAATCCCTTATCCGTATTTGACCAGGTGCCCGAGCGATGTGCAGGCGCTGAACCTGAACCATTGGATCCAGCATGAGAAAAATGACCAGTTGTTGTTTCGCTTTGATGGTGAGGCGGTCAGGGCAGTGTTTACGACCAAGTATATTCCCGTAGACAACTTTGAGGTGATGGAGCGGTTGGATTCTCTGGGATATAAGCCGGAGACTCAAGTCCAGTGTCATCTTGATCCGGAGTTCATGTCATTGAGTATCCCTGATGGTCAGAAGGCGTTCGATATTAACGGTGACAAATTCAAACCGGGCATCTCGATATCCAACTCTGAAGTGGGGCTGGCGTCGCTTTCCATTGCGGCATTCGTTTTGCGGTTGATCTGCACCAATGGACTGGTTGCCAAGTCGGATGTATCGGCGTCGTATCGTCATGTTTCCACCAAAATCCTGAATGAGTTTCCTCAGGTGATGGATAAGGTGTCATTGGAGTTGGGCGCTCAGCGGCAGCAGTTCAAGTTATCGATGGAATCGCCTGTCGATGAGCCATCTGCGACTCTGGCCAGTTTTAATCGTCAGTTTGGCTTAAATGGTGGTGAGAAGGATGCTGTGGAATGGGCCTGGCCCCAGGAAGCGGGTGAAACCATGTTTCATGTGGTCAATACGTATACCCGGGCAGCACAGATGGAGGCATTACCGGCGGAGTCCAGTTTCAGGTTGAGTCGGGTTGGCGGGAATATATTGGGGATGTTGAACTGAGTTGGAATTTGGTTTGTTTTCTATGAAGTAGGATATGGCCCGGTGGGCTTGGAAAGGGTGCCGGGCCATTATTTTGAAATAATTTTAATACTTGCGAGCTTAAGGAATAGGTATGCACTGCCAAAAAATGCCAAACTGTGGCCCCACCGACTCTTCCTTTGCCGTAATCAAATATATTCCGGAGTGATTGTCTCTGATAAAAAATTTCAGGATGGTTGCGCTAAAATACCCCGGCTAAAAATCTCATAAGCAGTTCCAAGCGTCGATTTCAAATGGTTTTTTTTATCATCCAAAATATTTTTGCTCGTCTCCCATAAGACGATACCGGAAAAAAGAGCCCCAAAGATATCTGCCAGCGCGAAGGGATTCTTCTTGATGAACAGGCCGGCATCAACACCCTCCTCGAAAATTTTAGCAATGGCAATGGTTGAGTAACGCGCCAGATTTGTTATCTCATCGAGCAAATCCTCTGGAAGATTTTTTAACGTCTGACTAGACTGCAGGTGATACATATTTATGGTAACCACGGGGTCATAATTATATACATCGATCAGTACATTTTTTAGCGCGTCAAGTTGTTGCATCTTACTTAAATTGCCTTGTTTTATAATATGAGAGATGCGCATATTTAAATAATGGAAGACTCGCAAGGAAAGTGCAACGAATAACTCTTCCTTGTTCTTGAAGTAGAGGTACAACGTACCGAAACCCAATTCAGCCTCATTCGCAATATTTTTTATCGTCGCATTAGTGAAACCTTTTTCATGAAAAACCCTTCTGGCAGCCACGATGATCTGATTTCGCCGTTGTTCCTTTTCTCTTTCCCTGCGATCTTGGATTCCCATTTTCTAAATATCCTAAAAGGAGATCTTACTTTTTGAGATAAGACAATCGAGAAAGCCTATTCAAATTCTACTACCGTTAAAGGGGGTTACGTAGCGCCATCAAAAAATCGACAACCTGTTTGATATAAATGAGACCATTTGCGTATAACCACTCGAAATGACAACCGGCCCAGGCCATTTTGAGTTCTATTTTGGACAACAGTGTAATCAAACCTCTGCTAAATATTCGTAACAGGCATCGGTGTTGCTGAAACCTTGGTCAAACTGGATTTCGGAATTGGGAAAATCCCCCTATGCTCGTAGAGTCGGTCATGGTGGCCTCCTTTGATCTAATTGAGGCCAATATAGCAACCACTTGTGACAGATACGGTATGACCAATCCAGATTTTTATTATTCGGGTTTTGTGGATGACCGCGATTCTTTTTTCCTCAGTCTATTTTGTAGTTCGGTAAATCATGTCGACCACGGCTTTTCCAATGGACTTAGCCTCGCCAAGGGCCGTGCTCCGCGGGCCTGCGCCCGTCCCCTCTCGGACCGCTCCTTTTTCTAAACCGTACCCAATGCATCCGCCGACAGTGATCATCTGGTGGACTGTAAACCATGTACACATCAGAGCCAACACTTGTCCGGCACCGACCCGTCTTACCGCGACGGCAGCGGCAGCAACCTTCCCGCGCAATTTCCTCTTTTGATAGAGCGCGTAGGTCCGATCCATAATCGCCTTGGCCTGGGCGCTGACATTGATAAAGTACACCGGCGTACCGAAAATAATCCCATCCGAAGCTTCGAGTCTTTGATAGATTTCCTGCATGTCGTCCTCGATCACACATTGCCCATCATCGGAGCAACCGTTGCAGGCGTTGCACGGAAGGATCTGTTTGTCGGCCACCCGCACCAATTCGGTTTGGGCCCCTTTATCCCTGGCGGCGGCCAAAGCCTCCTCGACCAGTATTTCGGTGTTCCCCCCTGTTCGAGGACTGCATACCAGACCTATAATTTTCATCGATATTTTCCTTTTGTGAAAATTAGAAGTCGTTCAACCGAGATTGGCCTCTTTGTCATATCGATTCATTGGATTTTTCTTTAATCTTAAAGTGGGATCTTAATTTTCAAATATCATATCGTACCACTGCTATCCAAGACCTGTGAATGGCAGTAGATGTCTGACAGGTTGAAGATTTCTTTGCCACCCGCATCTTTCAGGTTCAGGGCAATGCTCTTTTTTCCACTGTTAAGCAAACCAAAGAGCGGAAAAGGATCATTTTGTGACGTCAACTCTCCACTTTCTTCTTGGTTCTATTTTAATTACTTGACCAGTATGTGAACCCCTGCGACAACAGGGGATGCGATTCCTGATAGGACACCACCAAGCATTTGCGCCATCCCGACTTTCGCTCCTTCCACCTGATTAGGAGCTTCTCCCCAAAGCTGGCGCGCAATGTCAATCACAACACGGACTCCTGATGCCCCCAAAGGGTGACCCATGGATAGCAATCCGCCGCTAGGGTTTACAGGGCACCGCCCACCCATCTCTACAGCGCCGGAACGCGCCAGTGAAACACCTTCCCCAGCGTCGCAGAGACCAAGCATCTCGTAAGCCGACAGCTCCTCCCCTGAGAAGGCATCGTGCATTTCGACCACATTGATATCCTTTTGTGGGTTTACGCCGGCCATTTCACATGCATCTTTCACGCCCATGATATTGGCCTCTAAAGACAGAGGGTCGAAAGAGGAGTCATGCGCGCCGCTGACAGAAATGACCGACCCTCCGATTTTGACCGGCGCACGATGTGCTTTCTTGTTATTCTTTTTGAAATATTCCTCTGAGCAAAGGATAACAGCAGCTGCGCCATCGCTTTGCGGGCAACACTGCAACACCGTAATCGGATCGGCAATCATGGGAGATTTCATGATTTCTTGAAAGGAAACTTCCTTTTTATACTGCGAATACGGATTGGTCATACCGTTTTTGTGATTTTTGATGGAGGGATAGCAAATATCTTGGAGTGTCGCACCGCGTTCCTGGATCAAGCGATTGCATAACATTGCGAAAAATGAGGGCATGGTCAGCCCTGATTTTGCGTCCAAGTCGCCTTCGATGCCAATCAATCCTTTGCCGAATTTTTTGTTATAAGCGGATAGCGACTCGACACCCAATGCGAGACCCACATCGCAGCCACCCAAGGCGATTTCGCGGAACAGTAGATGTACCGCACTGGAGCCGCTGGCACAGGCATTTTCAACAGTATACATGGGGATCCGCCCGATGCCCAGGCGAATTAATGAAGATTCAACAACCGTTGGCGGACTGTGTATGCATCCGCAAAAAGCCGTTTGAAATTCTTTTGGAGAGATGCCGGCATCTCTGACGGAGGCCAGTGTCGCGGCAGCCGCTAAATCATTAACTGTCATGTCTGCATGCCTGCCGAAAACAGTTTGTCCGATTCCAAGAACATATACGCTTCGCATCATTCCGCACCTCCGACATCTGTCTTAATAGGCTCATAGTAATAGCCCATGACCTCTGTTCCATCTTTTTCGGTCCAAAGGACGCCTGTTTTCATGGTCATCAGAATGCCGGTTTTGATCTCATCGGGGGCGGCATGAATCTGACCAAATATGCGGGTACCTTCGGGGAGGTCTACGAAACCTGCGACAATCGGTGGTTTATAGGGTCCGACTGGAACCCTGGTAATTGAAAAAGAAAACAACGTACCCGTTCGGCTGAGAGGCACCATTTCGCCGTTTTCGGATGAACAGAACGGGCAAAGCTCGGTCACGGGAAAGGAAGTTTTTCCACAGGAACTGCACTTTCGGCCGATCTGGACCCAACGACCGTTTCTTTCTTCCATCACGCCAGGGTGAAATATAATGGTCATTTGATTCACCTCCACATTTCATCATTTTCCTTTAAATGCGGCTTGCCTTTTTTCCATAAAGGCGCTCATACCCTCTTTTTGATCTTCGGTGGAAAAAAGAATTTCAAAGCAACGCATCTCATATGAAAGAGCGCTTCTAAGGTCCATATTTATGCCCTGATTAATTGCTGATTTGAGCATTTTTAGGGCAAAAGCAGGACGCTCAACGAATTTCTGGGCCATTTTTTTTGCTTCCGGAAGCAGTTGCTCAACGGAGGTGACCTTATTCACCAATCCTATTCGAAAGGCCTCAACAGCATCTATCGGATCGCCGGAATATAGCAGTTCCTTTGCCCGGCCGATTCCCACAAGACGAGGTAAGCGTTGTGTCCCACCTCCTGCGGGGATCACCCCAATTTTAATTTCCGGCTGGCCGAAGAGGGCGTTTTCGGCGGCAATTCTGATATCGCACGCTAATGCAAGCTCGCACCCGCCGCCCAAAGCCGGTCCACAGACGGCAGCAATGGTCGGCTTATTTAAATTTTCTATTTTGTTGAACATTACTTCGCTGGTACGAAAAAACGCATGAACGGCCACTGGTGAATTCAAGCCTTTGATCTCTTTAATGTCGGCACCGGCGCCAAATAGCCTTTCATTGCCGGTGATGATAACCGCGCCAATGCTTTCATCCTCGGCAATCGCGTCCATGACCTGACCCATTTCATTGATCATTTTTTGATTGAGAGCATTCAATCTGTCCGGCCGGTTAAGTCTTATAAAGGCAATATTGTTGACCGTTTCAAACAAAATGGTTTCAAAATTCATTCTGAACACCTCTCTGTAGAACCGATATGAATGGGAGTTTACTTGGCTGCCATTCGCAATGAACCATCCAGGCGGATCGTTTCTCCATTCAACATCGGGTTGTCGACGATGTGCTTAGCTAACAAGGCATATTCTCTTGGTAGGCCCAATCGTTTCGGGAAGGGTACCATTCTCCCTAAGGCGTTTCTGACTTCCTGCTTCAAACCTGCCAACATGGGGGTGTCGAAAAGGCCGGGGGCAATGGTATTGATCCGAATTCCATATTCGGCGAATTCGCGTGCGATCGGCAGGGTCATCCCGACTACGGCGGCCTTTGAAGCGCTGTAGGCGGCCTGACCGATCTGCCCATCAAATGCCGCTGCCGAAGCGGTATTGATGACAACGCCTCTTTCGCCATCCTCTTGGGGTTTGTTCATTAGCATTTTGGCCGCCGCCCGGGCGACCACGATCATTGTCCCCACGAGGTTGATATCGATCACTTTTCTGAAACTGGCGATTGAGAGCGGACCGTTTTTGCCGATCACTTTGGCCGGTGTTCCGGTGCCGGCACAATTGATGGCGATGTGAATTGCACCAAATTTTTCCATTGTGAGATTCAGGGCGTTTTCAACCTCATTTTCGTCCGTAACATCGGTTTTGCAGAAGAGGGCATCTTTGCCGAGTTCATTTGCCAGCCTGTTCCCGTTGTCCTCGGAAAGATCCAGGAGCGCCGCCTTAGAACCGTTCTCCACAAACATCCGTGCGCAAGCCTCACCGAGTCCGGATGCGCCTCCCGTGACGACGACCACTTTATTTGCGAGCATCATTTGCAATTTCCTCCCTATTTGTTGTGTTTTCCGGATAGAATCCTTCCGATGATCAGGCGCTGGATCTCAGAGGTGCCTTCGACGATCTGAAGGATTTTAACTCCTTTGTAGTAGCGCGAAATCGGATATTCTTCCATCAGGCCATTTCCGCCGTGAATCTCAAGTGCATCGCTGGCCACTTTTTCTGCAATTTCCGATGCGAAAAGTTTTGCTGCGGAGGCTTCAAAGTCGTATGGTCTGCCCTGGTCTTTGAGCCATGCGGCTTTAAGGTATTGGTTTCTGGCCAGTTCGATCGACACAGCCATGTCGGCCAGCTTGAACTGGATCGCCTGAAAATCGAAAATTGGGCGCCCGAACTGCTTCCTCTCTTGAGCGTATTTTAGAGCTTCATTCAGGCAGGCTTGTGCCACACCCACGGCAATGGCGGCAATGCTGATGCGTCCAGTCTCCAGCACAGCTAAATGCTGTGCAAACCCCCGTTTGGGATCCCCAAGCAAATTTTCTTTTGGCACGCGACAATCGGACAAAATGACTTCATGAGTAGCGGAACTGTTCCAAGCCATTTTTCTATAACGTTCCCCCAAGGTAAAACCTGGTGAGTTTTTGGGAACAATGAAAGTCGAAATGGTATCCGCTCTTTCTCCTTCTTTGACCCTGGCCGCCACGATAATCATGGAAGCATTCTCAAGACCGATATTGGTTATAAACTGTTTTGTGCCATTGAGCACCCATTCACCATTTTTTAATTCGGCGGTGGCTTGAAGTGCCCCGGCATCGGAGCCCGAGTTCGGTTCCGTTAAACCAAAGGCCCCGATTTCTTTTCCCTGTGCCAAGGGAATTAGCCATTGTTGTTTTTGCTTTTCTGTGCCGAAAACCGCAATTTCTTGGGCAACTACGCTTGTCGTGACATCAAGAAGGCCGCCTAAGGCGCCATCAACCCGTGAAATTTCTTCAATACACAAGTGCATCGAAACCCAATCTCCGCCTGTACCCCCGTAAGCTTCGGGAAACGGAATGCCCATGAAGCCAAGTTCACCCATTTTTTTTATGATATCGTAGGGGTAGGCGCCTGTTCTTTCGATCTCCTCGGCAATAGGGGCGATCTCCTTCTGGGCAAAACGGCGTACTTCCCTACGAATCATCTCTTGTTCCGTTGTGAAATCGAAATTCATTCTAGATCTCCTCATAATGGGCCATTGATAAATTATTTTACGTTTTGCAAGTAGCTTTTTTTGAATTGAAAAAAATTAACGCCTATAGACTTAATTTATGAAGAAGTCTGTGTGTTGTGAGCGAAGGGTTTTTTTATCCAACTTGCCTACGCTGGTTTTAGGGAGTTGCTTCACAAAAACCACCTCGTCCGGAAGCTGCCATTTTGCAAACTGCTCGCCAATAGAATCTAAGATGTCCTGCTTGCTGATTTTGCCCTCAGCATTCTCTCGTAAAACAACAAAGGCCACAGGGCGTTCCTGCCATTTTGGATGCGCAAGGCCGACGACACAAGCCTCTTTGACATCCACATGACCCATGATAGCGTTTTCAAGATCAATGGAGGAAATCCATTCTCCACCACTTTTGATGACATCCTTGATCCTGTCTGTGATTTTAACATAACCATATTTGTCGATGGTCCCTGCATCACCGCTTTTCCAAAAGCCATCCTCAAAACACTCTTCGGTTCGGGGATCATTGTAATAACTGGCCGTTATCCAGGGACCCCTGACAAGCAGTTCTCCAACCGTTTCTCCGTCGGCAGGGACTTGATTCCCATCTGGGCCAACTATTTTCAGATCGAGTCCCGGAACCAAAAGACCTTGTTTTTTTTGATTATTCCACTGTTCTTCCATGGACCAGCCCTTGATTGTCGGTTTAAAGGAATTTACCAAAACGAGAGGAGTCGTTTCTGTTGCGCCATAAGCGTGAACAATTTCCGCTTTTCCAAGTTCCCAGTACCCCCGCATCATCGACAGGGGCGGTTCCGTGGCACCGGAAACCATGCGTAACCCTGTAAAATCAGGTTTTTTGGGTAAGGTGCGAATGTAATCGAGCATGGGCAAAAAGATTGCGGGCGCACCACTACTGAACGTCACCTTTTCCGAGATCATCAGGTCTACAAGGATGTCCGTGGTTTCCATAGTGTAGCGTCCTGGAAAGACTAGTTTTGCCCCGACCATGGGAGCGGATAGCCAGACGCCCCATCCTTGACCATGAAACATCGGAACTATCTGCATGATCGTATCCTTTAGGCAGAGTCTCTGCGACATTACCATCATCATGGTGTGCAGATAGATGTTTCTGTGAGAATAATAAACACCCTTTGGTTTTCCTGTTGTTCCCGAAGTATAGCAGGCGCTGTATGCGGATTTTTCATTTACCATGGGCCATTCGAAATTAGAATCTTCCTTTTCCAGAATTCTTTCGTAACTCAAAACGGGATGAAGGTTGGTTTTAATCTCATCTAATTTTTTTTCAGTAATAACCACAAAGCCCTTTACTGTCGGAATCTTGTCGGAAATGGACTCCATAAGCGGTAAAAGCGAGTCGCCTACGAACACAAATTTTGCTTCGCTGTGATTGATGACATAAGCCAAATCTACAGGCGAAAGACGCAGGTTCAGTTGGAGCACTACGGCCCCTATCCCTGAAATCGCGAAATACAGTTCAAAGTGATGATGTGTGTTCCATTCCATCACTCCTATGCGATCCCCCGGTTTTACGCCGAGACGGATAAGTGCATTCGCCATTTTCTTTATTCTCTCGTGGGCCTCTTTGTAATTGTAGCGGAAAAGCTTACCGTCTATTTGACGGGAAATCACCTCTACCTCTGGGAAGGTATTTGCCGCATATTTTATTATAGTCGAAGTATTGAGCTGATAATTGTCACCTGACGTTGATGCCATGCCGTTGATGATTGAATAGGTCATTTTTTGTCTCCTTTTTAAAGTTCTGAGTCAATGTTAATAGAAGTTCCCCCATGCATTAAATGGCCGCTCGTCGTAAAACGGTTCGTCATTTTAAATCAGCTTCATATGGCGCCTCGATCCAATAAATCCTCAATATCTTTCTTGGAGAAACCTATTTCCTTCAGAATTTGTTCATTATGCTGGCCAAGTTCGGGGGGTGGGACATACTCCGCAGAAATGGAATCTGACAGGTGAAACGGAGGTTGCAGTTCCGAGCGGAACTTTTTTATTCCGGAATCCATAACTTCTTCGATCGATAAAATGGGCTCGACGCAGGTGTCCACGTTCTTGAAAATCAGACACCAATCAAACAATGACCGTTTTCCCATGATTTCAGATATTATTTTTATTACTGGCTCACCTCCGAATTGGCGAGAAACCAGATCCTCGCGTTCGACCGCAAGGCAAAAATTTTTCCAGAACTTGAACTCAACGGCACCCAAAGTGATGTGTCGACCATCCATGGTTTGATAGATATTGTAAAACGGTTGGGTGCCGCAAAGGAAGCTGTCTGCCCTATCTGGGCATATCTGCCTCGTTAAATAATTGCACAGTCCCAGTAAATTCAGTGAAAAGACGCTGTCGAACATTGAAATATCTACGTGTTGCCCGACTCCTGAATATCCGCGCTGAATAACAGCCGACAGGAGTCCGAAAATCCCAAAAAGGCTGCCACCAGCTAGGTCGGCAATCGGTATGCTGGGAACCTGAGGAACGGTGCCGGCGATAATGGCTGAATGAAAGCAACCGGCTAACGCTTGGTAGTTCAGATCATGCGCAGCCTTTAACCGGTAAGAACCTTTTTGTCCGAATCCAGAGATCGAGACATAAATAATCCGCGGCTGTATTTTTTTTAGGTCATCATAGCCCAACCCCAATTTTTCCATGATGCCTGGTCGAAAACCTTCGACAAGGATGTCGTAGCGGCCTAAGAGTCTATTGAAGATTTCTTTGCCACCCGCATCCTTCAGGTTCAGGGTAATGCTCTTTTTCCCACTGTTAAGCAAACCAAAGAGCGGAAAAGGATGAAGGGGGTCTGATTCCAAAACGCGAGTGGGATCTGGCGCCTGGGGGTTTTCAATCTTAAGGATGTCCGCCCCGAAAGCCGCTAGAAGCCAAGTCAAATATGGCCCAGGAAGATTCATGCTCAAATCCAAAACCTTCAATCCCGATAATGCCCGCATGTTGGCCACCTTGATGTATAATTTTGTTTGCGACTATGCTAAACTTTAATCAAAAAAGGTGCCAAACCGTAAACCCAATTTTTAAGCTATATAAACAACCAGATAAAAGTTTTTTGCGCATCGATTTTGAATTGCATTCCCTATCAATCGTCATATATGACAATTTGATGTTGCCATTCTTGATAAATACGTCATATATGACAGTTTAAAAACTTCAATAGGAGGTATCTCATTGGGCGATTTTTTCCGCGAAGCTACTCTATCAATATGTGGGAGCCTGGATCTCGAAGTATCTCTATGGAAATGTTTGTTGTGTATACGCAAATACATGCCTGCCGATCTGCTTTCTTTACACCTATATGAACATGAAACTGGGATTCTCGAGACGGTTGCCTTTGCCACTGTCGAAGGCGGGACGAAATGTTCTTTAAAGAATATACTTCCGAACGAGGTGCGCAAAGATATAGAAAGGCGGAGGGCTATCCATGTTTGGATGGTTGAGCGTCTTGGGGATTACAATGGTACTCGAACAGCAGCACAAAATATCGGTGGCGCCGAAGATATGGCCGGCATCATCATGGATCTTATCTTGGGTAAAAAGCTCATGGGGGTTTTACTGGTTGCTTGTAATCCCACCAGTAGTTTTCTAAAGGAGCATCTTGATCTCGTCCAGACATTGAACAAACCTTTTGCTGTTGCATTGACCAACAGCATGCGACACAGGGAGTTAGAAAAACTCAAAGAATCACTGGAAGATGACAGTCGGTATTTCCAAAATGAGTTGCGGCGGCGTGCCGGCCAGATAGTAGTGGGGAGTGATTTAGGACTGGGTTCAACAATGAAACTGGTGCGACAGGTGGCACCATTGGACAGCCCTGTGCTTCTGCTGGGGGAAACCGGCGTCGGGAAAGAGATCATTGCAGGTGCCATTCATAATTTTTCCATGCGCAAAGATGGGCCGATGCTGACAGTCAACTGCGGAGCTATTCCACCTTCCCTAATGGACAGTGAATTGTTCGGATTTGAGAAGGGCGCGTTTACCGGAGCTATCTCCCAGAAGCGCGGCATGTTTGAGAGGACCCAGGGCGGGACCATTTTCCTTGACGAAATCGGCGAGTTGATGCCCGACGCACAGGTCAGACTTTTAAGGGTTCTGCAACAGAAAGAAATCCAGAGATTGGGTGGCACTGAAAAAATAAAATTAGATATCCGGGTGATCGCGGCAACTCACCGGGATTTAAAATTAATGCTTGAAAGTGGAAAGTTCCGCGAAGATCTTTTTTTCCGATTGAACGTTTTCCCTATATCTATTCCCCCCCTTCGAGAACGAAAAGAGGATATCCCCGCATTGCTGCAACATTTTATCCTTGAAAAATCAAAAGACATGAAGTTTGGCTACACACCATATTTGATGCCGGATGAATTAGAGCGCTTGATGGCATACCCCTGGCCGGGAAATGTACGTGAACTCGAGAATGCCGTTGAAAGAGCAATGATTTTGGGCATGGGGCAAAAATATCTCTCCTTCAATGACTTTTTTGCTTCACAATTAAAACCAACGCCAGCTTCAAATAAAAAAAGTGAAAAGCCCGGCTTCCTGACTCTTGATGCTGCCATTTCAAGGCACATCACTTCCGTTTTAGAAGAGACAGGTGGCAAGATACATGGTAAAGGTGGGGCCGCTGAGCTCTTATCTGTCAATCCAAGTACATTACGCCACCGAATTAAAAAACTTGGGATCACGTCCCGAAAAACATTCAAATGTGGTGATAAAGATGCATATGCCTGATTCGTATCAGACTGGCTCCAAGTATTAAGCGTCTCCCGATTGGCCAACAGGATAATCTCATCGTATCTACTATCCTTGACCGACACCGAAAATTCCTTTGGGTTATAGGTTGCCGAGATCATGTCCGCTCCTTCTGTAAAAGTCAAAATCTTCCCGAGCAGTTCACTCTCTCAGGAGGAGAATTTCGAGCGGCTTTCTCCATCACTTTTTATCGTTCTATTTTTCCGTTTTCAATGGTTTCAAATAGTCTGCGTCCCAGGTTACGATAGCAGGTTGCAGTGGTGCATTCAACTCATACCGATAACAGGGAGACACAATGAACAAACTCGAACTTATCCAGGCCCTGAAAGAATCCCAGAACCTGTCCAAGACCGAAACAACCAAGTGTGTCGATATATTTTTCGGTGAAATGGCCAAGACAATCACCAAAACTTGATTCAACAGCAAACAGCAAGTGTTTCTCGATTTCGTGCTTTCACACTATTTCAATGTGGGGGTTTAAGGGTTGGATACATCCAACCTGACACCGCTATTGCGTCTCAAATATAACGATTCCATTGCCTATGCCTTGGCCGATTTAGGTCCTGCTATGGAAATCAACAATGTGTTCGTTGGGTTTCAGCAATATCTTTATCGGGAGCAGGTTTTGGCATAATGATGACCAATTGACTGACAGGTTCAATCATAAGTGCAAACCTAAGGGGGCATCATGAAAACTTTCATCATTGTTCTATTGGTGTGCTTTGGTCTGATTGCGTTAACAGTTGTAACCCTTCCCATTTTCACCTCAAAAGAAACTTGCACATATGAGGAGGCTGCCGGGAAATTTGCTAAAGGCAAATTTGTTTCTTTAGATGGCAAAAAAGTCCACTATATCGAGAAGGGGAATGGGGAGCCCGTAATACTAATTCATGGGTTTCTATACCATACCGTGATGTGGAAGAAAAACTTAGATGCTCTGGCTGAGCATTTCAAGATCTATGTCATCGATCTTTTTGGTTGGGGATTTAGCGAAAGATTGAACGAGACCGAGTACAGCTTCGAGCGCTACGCAAAACAGGTTACGGGATTTATGGATGCCTTGAATATACAAAAAGCATCCCTTATAGGTCAATCGATGGGGGGAGGGATTTCGGTCTATGTGGCTGCAATTAATCCCGAGAGAATAAATAGATTGATATTGGTAGACCCGGCTGTGGTTCCGTACCCTGAGACAATAACAGGGAGGATCTATCAGCTTCCTTTCGTTGGAGAATTTCTAAATGCTATCCCAGGGGATGGTTTAGTGAAAAACAACCTGAAAACATTATGGTTATATGATGGCAGCAAAGTGACAGATGATTATGTAAGTGAAGTCACTCAGCCACTTTGTATTGAAGGTTCATATGCTGGATTGATGCATATTCTTCGCAATGTTCTAAAACCGCCATTTGTGGAAAACGAGGCTCAGATGCTGGCTAAATTGAACAAACCAATTTTAATCGTACACGGAAAAGAAGACAAAGCTGTTCCCTTGGAGAATTCGCAATATTTGAATAAACTCTGGCCCAGCTCTACTTTGGTCCTCTTCGAAAATGCGGGTCATACGCCCCAGGAAGAGTATCCTGAAAAATTTAATAAATTGGCAATGGATTTCTTATCTCGATGAATCCCTGGTGCCTTTCTGCCGGAAATGAGTTTTTTCAACCTCGATCTATCAGCACTCAAATTCCTTGATGCCGTTCCCAAGGAATTCTGCAGATAATTCAAAAGCACAATTAGGAACACACAACCATGAACAAACTCGAACTTATCCACGCCCTGCAAGATTCCCACAATCTGACCAAGACCGAAGCAACCAAGTGTGTCGAGATATTTTTCGGCGAAATGGCCAAGGCACTCGAAAAGGGGGACCGGGTTGAAATCCGGGGACTGTGCTCGTTTCACATCAAAACATATGATTCATATGCCGGGCGCAATCCCAGATCGGGTGAGAAGGTCGTCGTCAAACAAAAGAAGCTGCCGTTTTTTAAAGCGGGAACGGAGTTGAAGCAGCGGGTTGATCGGGCTGGGTGAAACATGGTCCCTGATAATTGGGTCGTCTATTTGCTTCGATGTGCGGATGATTCTCTATACTGCGGCATCACCAAGGACCTGGAAAAAAGATTATCGAAACATAATTCCGGCAAGGGCGCAAAATACACAAGGTCCCGTTTGCCGCTGAGGTTAGTCGGGGTCAGTTCCGAAATGACAAAGAGCGCGGCATTGAAATTGGAGTATCGTTTAAAAAGGATCTCGGCGGCCGACAAGATAGTTGCATTGGAACGATTGAACGCAGATTGAGAAATGAGGTAATGTTCACATGTTCCCCAATATCAATGAGGAAGACTTGATGACAGACCTTATCTGCTATTGTTTCAATTACACCGAAAAAGATATTGAACTGGATCTGCGACAAAACGGCAAGTCCACGATTATGGGGAAAATTCTTTCCGAAAAGCGCATGGGTGGATGTCAATGCGCTGTTAAAAATCCCAAAGGGCGCTGATGCCTTTCCGATGTCCGCCAGGTGGTGGAAAAATACATAACATATTGTATTTAATAACTTTATAATATATTTCGGTGAATTATTACATGCTCCCCAAAATCATCGGCATCGTATCCGGCATTCTCGCAGTCGGCATCTACGCCTGGAAATTCAGAGAGACATCCCTGTGCCGGCCATGAATCATGTTGCCCCTTGGCCTCGGCGTCGGCTACGCCGTTTATTGGATGGTGAGATGGATAATTTAAGCAGGTCCCTGGCGCCCAAATTGACAGAATCCTGTGTGTGAATCTGTGTGTGAAAAAGCTTCCAAAACTGACCAAAACGTGTAAAATAGACAAAAATGTAGAAATTGTATGTCAAATAGTTTCAATATGTTGTTGCAATTTTAGGAGGTTAGGAAACTCGGGGGTATTGACTCTGACTCCGTCAGCCCAGGTTCGAATCCTGGTCCCTCAGCCATATTAAAATCAAGGGGTTACAGGCTTAGCACTGTGCCCCTTTTTTTGCTGTGTGAGACTCTGTGTGTGAAAATTTTTCGAAACGCTCCTCTAAGACATCAACCGACTGTCGCTCCGATTCACCGATAGAATGCAAACGGATCTCAGTAACAGAAAAGCAGGCAAAAAACTAAGCATGAATGTTATAGCTTTCGACGGTTCCAAGCATGCTCTGGGCCATCTGAACGCTTTTTTCTGCATTGGTGGAGACCTGCTTGCTCTCACTGGAAATTTCTCCAGTCGCTTGATTCAAGGCGGACATGTTATCCGCAATCGTTGAGGCCGCCATCGAGTTTTTCGATACATTTTCCGTGACCTCCTGAATACCCTGGGAGGCCTGCACGACGCTGTTGGAAATTTCGTCGGTGGTCTTGGCCTGCTGTTCCACAGCAACAGCAATCTCGGCAACGTTGTCGTTTACACTCTTTATAATTTCGCTGATGTTGCCGATGCCTTTGACCGCATCTTCCGTAGTTGATCGGATGCCGTCGATTTTGCTTTTGATGTCTCCGGTGGCCGAAGCGGTCTGCTTGGCCAATTCCTTGATTTCATTGGCTACTACGGCAAAACCTTTGCCCGCCTCTCCGGCACGGGCGGCTTCGATCGTTGCGTTCAGGGCTAGCAGATTGGTCTGCTCGGAGATCTCCTCGATGGCTTCGGTTACTTTTCCGATATCATTCGCCGCAGCGCCCAAGGCCTGAATCAATTTCGTCGCTGTTTCAGATTGATTGACCGCTTCACGGCTGATGCCGCTCGCGTGCTCCGTGTTTTTGACGATTCCTCGAATCGTTGTGGACATTTCTTCTGCAGCGGTGGCGATAAGTGCCACATTGGTGGAGGTCTCTTCGACGGCAGCAGCCGCAGAGTTCAAATTTTCGCTCATACTTCTGGTTTCACCATCAACGGTGGCCGTGTTGTCAGAGACGTACTGTACTTTGCTCAACAGGTGTTGAGAAACCTCATTCAATGATTCGGACATGACGTTGAGCGTTCCGGCGTCGTTCTGAATGCCCTTTATTATATGGGTAACGTTGTCCATGAAGGCGTTTATATTTTCACCCAGTTGCCCCATTTCGTCACTGGACTGGATCTGAATCCGGGGTGTCAGATCTCCTGTGGAGGCCTGATTTAGCACCTTTTTGATATGGCGAATGCGTCGAATCAGGTAGGTGCCGATAAACCAATAGCAAAAGCCGACTGTCAGGGAGACGATGACGAGACCCACCGTCAGATAGATCCAGGTGATCCGCTTAACGGCGTGAGCCTGTCCGGTGTAATCCGTTTTTACCATAACAGCGCCTTCGGTTTGGCCGGCATAATCGACCAGCGGGCCGGCGAGCACCATGATATGATGCCCTTCTTCCTCGATCAGGCACTGTCCAGTCTGCGATGTGGCCATTACCTGAGAAATAACAGGTTTGCAGGTGTCGGCGATGGACAGGCCGCCTGTTTGAGCTTGAATTGCGAGAGCGTCGTCTTGGGAGACCACCACTGCAGCATCAATACCGTAATCCGCTTTAAGCGGAGCGAGCAAGGCATCGTTCAGGGCGATTCCGAATTCCACAGAACCGATGTGGCTGCCGTTGAACAAGACTGGAGTGAGACCACGGATTCCCATGCCGAAACGGCCTTTGTCCAAGCCTAGTACCGGCTTGCGGGTTTGATTTGTTTTGACGATGGTGGGTCGGAGTCCGGAAAGATCGTCGCCGTATTTCTCAAGCTTGTGCAACCTGAGAAATGAGGTGGCCGGCGGAAGGTGGAATTGAAACTGATAGATGTTAACCTGGTTCTTCGAAGCCAGATAGAAGGGCAGGGTCAGGTCTTTCAGTTTTTCACGATCTTTTTCGGCAAAGGCCTGCTGCACCAAGGGCATGCCGGCAACGATTTCCGCCATCGCATAGGCCTTGTCGGCCGACTGACTGATTCTTTCAACTACGCTGTTATAGTCCTTCCGCAGCTGGGCCTCGGCTGTCTCGGTAATCTTCTGTTTCTGGTTGATATAGCTGCTGACCATCAATGCGCTGATAGTGATCGTAAAAATAACTCCAATAGAAAGGACTAGTTTAAGTTTCAAACTACGAAAAATAGACAAAAACATTCCCCAACCTCCAATCCACCTGCACTTTATATACGAGCTAAGAAACGATGGGCCATGTACGGACAAAAAAAACTTGATAGAAGCCTTCGGAGAAATTATCGTCTTTTTCCCTTTGAACTTTAGAAAAATGTTTTAGGAATCCCTTCATTAATCAATGTGTTATCAGGCCTCGAGGCGCATTAAAAATATTCCGGCGCAGTAAAAAGATTTCAATTTGTGGAGAGATATTTTCATTGCTGATAGATTTTGTTACCAGGCAAAGTGAGGGTTATCCCTCGTGCTTATGAGTGATTTTGTTTGGTAACCACAGTCGAAATCGATAACTCTCTAAATGAAATCTTTAGGCTTATTTTTTTTAATAATTAGATTGATCTCCAGTCCTTTAAAGAATTTCGTAAAATTTTAGTATAATAGGTCTGATGCGAAGTGTGTTCACCGAAGATGATTTGTTTTAAATTTTACGGCGATGTCAGGTTAATTGATCATTATGTCGTTGAGATGGATATGCTGATTAATGGTTGCTAAGTTAGAATTTTGACCTGCTCGAAAAATAGCATAGGGGTGTGACCGATCCGGTCACTCGATGCACAGCAAACGGCGCTTTTTTCATTGGGATAGGCGATACTGTGGCTTAATAGTTTGACAGGTTGGTGCTCAAATATTTAGATATTATTAAAATTCAAACTGTTATCAGGAGAACCAATGAACAAACTCGACCTCATCAAAGCTCTGAAAGATTCCCAAAACCTGTCCGGATCCGAAGCCACCAAATGTTTCAACATCTTTTTCGATTCTATGACTGAAGCGCTTGCAAATGGTGATCGTGTTGAAATCCGTGGATTGTGCACCCTTTACGTCAAAGAATATGAACCGTATGTCGGGCGCAATCCAAAGAGTGGCGAGCCCGTTCAGGTGAAACCGAAAAAGCTGCCGTTTTTTAAGGCCGGTACTGAGTTGAAACGGCGGGTGGATAATCTTTCAAAGACTTGAGGCGAATCCCATGAATAATTTGCGCATACCCCAGCATTTTCATTACATCATTCCAATTATTGAGGTTTTAAAGGAGCTTGGCGGCTCGGGCAGAGCAGGTGAGGTCACAGATCTTGTCACTGAAAAGCTTAACATCCCAGATGAAGAGATCGAGGAAACGATTTCGTCTGGACAATCCAGGATAAAAAACCAGATTCAATGGGCAAGGTTCATGCTCGTTAAAACGGGATATTTGGATTCATCGACTCGCGGGGTATGGTCACTCACGGAAAAAGGGCTTAAATCCGATCTCAAAGATAGTGATTTGCTGGATTTATATGAAGTGCGAAAGAACTGGTCGAAGGAGGCAAGACTAAAACGAAAAAGCAAAGCTATCGACGATGATAACGATGCCGAGATCATTCCAGATGATGAAGAGGATATTTCAAGTGACCAGATCGATTATAGGGCAGAACTTTTAAATACGCTTAAGGGATTATCACCAGCCGGATTTGAACGAATTTGTCAAAGGTTGCTCCGAGAATCAGGATTCGAACAAGTAACTGTTACCGGACGCTCAGGTGATGGTGGTATTGATGGAATAGGATTACTTCAGGTCAATCCGTTTGTAAGTTTCAAGGTGTTGTTCCAATGCAAACGTTTTAAAGAAACTGTAGGGGCACCAGTGGTGAGAGATTTCAGAGGCGCTATGATGGGAAGGGCAGATAAAGGGATAATAATGACAACTGGAACCTTTACCCAAAATGCCAAACGTGAAGCGCGTCGAGATGGTGTAACACCGATTGAATTGGTCGATGGTGAAAAATTGGTCGAGATGTTCGAAATGTATGAGCTCGGATTAAAACCGGTTAAGACTTATGAGATGGATTATCAGTTTTTTGAGGAGTTTGAATAAAAGCAATATCGTACCGCTTGAGTCGTCGTCATAATCATGGAGAAATCAACTCGCAGTTACGTTCTGTTATTTTACCCCAGAAGGTGAAAATCTTATTCCAAGCTCCACAAATGGCCTTGATAACCCGGAAGGGTGTCTTGGAAATGGTACTGCGTTTTTAACCGCAGAATAAGCCGATTGGTTGAACATTTCATCGTCTGATGGATCCACCAACTCAATATCTTTCAACTTACCATCAGGTAACACTTTAAAAACGATTCCAGCGTTAAGATCTCTTCCTCCTGCTAACCGTTCATCATAGGACCATTCTTGTTGAACTTTGTAGGCAATTTTCAAGCGGTAAGCATCAACATTGGCAGATTTTTCGTAGCCCTGTTTTAATTTGTTTGTATTTTTAGATATTTTGATCACTTCAGCAATATTACTTTTTTGATATCCTACCGTTGCTCCGTATTGTCGGCATATTATCAAATCGCCTTGCTCCCAACATTTCTCGGATTCAACTCGATGTCCATTTTTCAGTACGATACTATCCGCGAATATGATAGCTGGTGCAACGACAACTGAAATTATAGTTGAAAGTATTAGCAATAGTCTCATTATTTACCCTGTGCTGAAATTAACGATTTATCGAACAGATCAATTTATTATCATTATTGCAAATCAGGCTCAATAAAACAGATGCTCCCCAAACTCATCGGCATCATATTCGGCATCCTGGCAGTCGGCGTCTTAGCCTGGAAATTTAGGGAAACGCCACTTTGTCGACCGTGAATCATGTTGCCCTTTGGCCTGGGCGTCGGGTACGCTGTGTATTGGGTGGTGAGGAGGATAGTTTGAGATCAGTTTCCAATGATTGGACATAGCTCAACATCTCCGTAAATCTACCATAAAAGTTGACGGCTTTTTGTTCCTTTTAACGGATTTAAACGGTCAAAAAAGGCAATAAAATCAGGCGGGATTCGCGCCGGCGCGATCTCTCACGCCGGTAGAGGTTCCTACTGTGATTCTGTGATCTACCATATCAAATGTGGTCCATTCGTAGAATACAATTTCTAATATGCCGGAGTCAGCCTTTGATATCATATACGCTAACTCTAAAATTATTTGGCGTATGAAGAGATATATAATGATCCTCATCTTCCGTCCGTTCTCTAATCAGGATATTTGAATTGATGTTACTCTTTTGGGTTGTAGAATCAGTAATAATCCGAAGAACAGGCAATTCTCCATACGATTTTCTCTCCAGAGTATTAAGTCCATCATATTTGCAGGGCGTCAAGATGAACTGCGAAAATGTTATTCCTTCAACGCCCCAGACTGTTGCTTTTAGCAATACTTTTGATACTGGTATTTTAAAAATTGGAGACCGGTCTATACCACTTCCTTGATGTGTGAAGATGATCTTGTTCAACACAATTCCAGCCATTGATTCACTGATCATCAATTCGAAGTCAGATTCTGAAACACTGCTATCTACGAATGCTGACTTGTTCACCCCAAAATAGTTAGCAACTCCATCTAATTTATTATGTGGTATTCCTCGCTGTTGCCATTTTATTATGGTTGCCTCGGAGGTGTCGAATTCATTGGCAAGGTCCTTTCTCCGCCATGTTTTAATATTACGGGCTTTTCTAAGCCTCTCACCGCTTAAGTTTTTACTCGTCAAAGGCTTTTTGTCCACGTTTGTCCACCTATACAACCCATAAATATTATTCTATTTTTTGATCATATCAAAGAACTCAATTTCATTCAAGGAGGTATGATCAATGTCGCTATTAAGTGATGGTGTTTTTTCAAGTGTTTCGTTCTATGGATGTGGTGATTTTCAGTTCGATTGTATTTCGCACGCACACAAAATTCTTCTAAAAAGCATAACCAAGAGGCAAAGAGCTAAATTCAAAAAACAGGGTACGATTCCATTACAGCTACTGAAAGTGCTTTGGGACCTGGGATGGATTCCCGGAGATACTGCACCTGGAATGGGTATGAATATTAAGTTGTTGTTGAATTTATTACAAAGTGGGCCTTTCAGAAACGCAAGGCAACAAGCGCGATGTTCCTGGCTGTATGAAAAAATTGTGAAAGAGGAGCTAATGTCAAAGCCCAAATGGTTAGTTTCCAGCCGCGAGCTTTACTTAAATGTAGGAAAGAAATGCGTTCCGCTCTCCGAAATTAGGAAACACCCGGGGACTATTGTGTAACTATGAGAACCAACAGCCCGGCCAGCGATACTATGAACAGCTATTTAACCCAGAAGGAAGCCGCCTCATATTTAAAAGTCGCAAAAAGCACAATATCGATGATGACATCAAGAGGAGAATTAACGCATTACCGCATTGGTAGATCTGTCAGATATAAGCGTGATGACCTTGACAAGTTTATGCTTTCCCGTAAAATATCGGGATCGTATGAAGAATTGGGTCGGAAAGCGAGGTGAAAATGGGAATTTATCGACCCAAGAAAAGCAAATATTATTGGATTGACTTTTATTACAAGGGAGTACGCTACAGAGAATCGTCTGAGAGCCCGAGAAAGAGAGATGCGGAGCTGCTCTTAGCAAAACGAAAATGTGAGGTCCGTGAAGGAAAGTTTCGTCCCGCGCCTATTACCAAGGAACCAACATTGTCTGAATTCATGCCAAGGTATTTTGAATGGGCAAAGGATCATAAAAAAGCGTCTACCATTGAACGCAATCACCAGTTTCTGAATCACCTGACGCCTAAGTTCGGAATGGTACCTTTGTCGCACATCAGCATTTGTGGTGTGGATGAATATAAAAAGGTCCGACTGAGCGAAAAGGCGTCAAACGCTACCATTAATAGGGAACGAAGCTTTTTAAAAGCGGTTCTTAACAGAGCCGTCAAATGGGGGGTAATAGACAAGAACCCAATTCAAAGCATGGAATCGTTGCCGGAACAGCATCTTTTTAACAGGTATCTTTCTGTCGATGAGACTTTGGCTTTAATCGAATCATGTGAGGCTCACATCAAGCCAATGATCATAACTGCAGTTTATACCGGGCTACGTTGGGGTAATGTTCGGCTATTGAGATGGGATGAGGTCGATCCTGAAAATTCGATCATCAATCTGAAGGCGTCAAAGACCTCCGAATTAGTTTATCCACTTCCTGACCCAGTTAAAGAAGAATTAGTGAAAATCCCTCGAAATGGTAACCCTTATGTTTTCGTTAATCCTGAAACATGCAAACCGTGGGCGAATTTACGGATGGCTTTCAACAGAGCGAAAAAGAAGGCTGGAATCACCAGGCCCTTCCGATTTCATGACCTGAGGCATTCATTCGCATCCAATCTCGTTATGGCGGGTCAGGATTTGAAGACAGTGCAGGAACTACTGGGACACCGATGTATCACGACAACACTAAGATATGTCCATTTGAACATATCGCACAAGAAGAGAGCGATTGATGGGCTATTCCAGAAAAGGAATACCGCTCCCAGCGCTCCCTAAAAAATGAGCGGCAAGATAGTCATACTTTTCACCATACCTTGCCACTCATTGTTTGTAAGTATTGGTGATCCCAAGGGGACTTGAACCCCTGTTACCGGCGTGAGAGGCCGGTGTCCTAACCGCTAGACGATGGGACCACTGATACAAAATGTAGTGCGTGCAATATAGAATGGCCGCTGATTTGTCAACCTAAATAAGGTCGCATTCGTCCTGTACTCGTTGTCACGGGCTGTCGTCACCCCTCTTTTTGGTGCCCCGGCGGACGCCGACGCTGAAATAGATGATGGGTCCGGCAAAGGGGATCAGGGCCACGAAGGCCCAGGCGGCCTTTTTTTCGATGCCGCCGAAATCCTTTCGGGCGATGTCGACGATGGCCCAGACGGTAAGCAGGTAAAAAGCGACGCCGCAAAGGACGATCCATTCGGCCGCGTTCATCTCGGCTTACCCTTCCAGCAGGTCGCTGATTTTGAGGATGGTGTTCACGTAGTACTTGCTGTGGTTGTAGTGGTAGACGACTTTGAAGGCCTGGTCGCGGTCGAGGCCCGGTTTCCAGCCATAGTGCTTGAGGTAGCTGGCGATGCTGAAGATGGCGTCGCTGTCTTCAAAAAGGTCGATACGGCCGTCGCCGTTGCCGTCTTTACCGTAGGCCAGGATGTTGCTTGGCATGAACTGGGCGATGCCCAGGGCACCGGCATAGGAGCCGACCACCGATATGGCATCGACCTTGTGCAGTTCGGTGTAGGTGAGGAACGCTTTGAGCTCCCGGTAGGCCCAGTCCGATTTGCTGTCCGCCTTTTTGTCGTAGGCGGTGCGGTCGTATCGGGTCTTGCGGTTCAACTGATCGTAGAGATACTCCCGGGGGGCGGCTTCGGTGAGGGCCGACATGGTCGAGAGGGTGTTGATGATCGATCGCTTGCCCAGGTAGCGGCCGAACTTGGTCTCCACCAGGATGATGGCCGTAATCACCTTGGGGTCGACGCCGAACTTCTGCTCGGCGGTGGCAAGGGTCTGTTCGTGCTCTTTCATGTAAGCACGGGCTTCGTTGATCCAGGTGCGCCGGGTCATCTTGTTGTAGTCGAGTTTGGCTTCGTTGTGTTGAAAATAGGCGGCCACGCCGCGGGCTTCGAAGGCGACCTCATCGCTCTGGTAGAGTTGGTGGATACGTTTGGCGTCAAAGCCGTCGGCGATGAGCCGTTTCTGAAGGGTGTCGAAAAAAGCGGCGGCCGTGTCATCCGCCCCGGCAGCACCGGTGGCGGCCAGGCAACAAATGAGGGTGATTGCCGCGATGATCGTTTGCCGAAAAGGGGGGATTGTTCTATTCATAGGACATGCTCGTATGGCTGGCCCGCAGGCGTTGTTGTCACGAATTCGGCCCCTCGGGCCGCGCTTGATAGGGCTACCATGACATGGTATGGTGCGGGCTGTCAATTGGTAATCCTGTGATTCTTCGAAGAAAACGAGCAATTTAAGCCGGTTGCCGGCAGGAGTCGGGCGATGGCCAAACGGGCCGCCAAAACCATCTATAGCTGCCAGGCGTGCGGCCATCAATCGCCCAAATGGCTGGGCAAGTGCCCTGATTGCGGGCAGTGGGACAGCTTTGTTGAAGAGGCGCACTCAGGGACCGAAAAGAGCGGACCGCTGCGAGGCATCTCAACACAGGTAAAAGCCAAGCCGGTGCCCATAGATGAGGTGACCCTCGAGGACCAGGCGCGCCTCTCCACCCAAATCGCGGAACTGGATCGGGTGCTGGGCGGCGGGCTGGTGACCGGCTCGCTGGTGCTCATCGGCGGCGACCCGGGCATCGGCAAATCGACTTTGATGCTGCAAGCCCTGCATGGTATGGCGTCCGGGCCATCCACGGTGCTCTATGTCTCCGGCGAAGAGTCAGTCCAGCAGCTTCGCCTGCGCAGCCAACGGCTGGGGGCCGGTGCGTCACGCCTGCTGGTGGTCTCCGAAATCGATCTGGACGCCATCTTGAAAATGGTCGCAGACCTACGCCCCGACGTGTTGGTGATCGACTCGATCCAAACCATGTACAGCAGTGATCTGACTTCGGCGCCGGGCAGCGTCAGCCAGGTGCGCGACTCGGCCATGCGGCTGATGCTCAATGCCAAAAAGAGCGGCATCCCCACCCTGCTGGTGGGGCATGTGACCAAGGAGGGCGCCATTGCCGGGCCCAAACTGCTCGAACACATGGTCGACACGGTGCTCTACTTCGAGGGGGACCGCAACCACGTCTTTCGCATCCTGCGCGCCGTCAAGAACCGCTTCGGCTCGACCAACGAGATCGGTGTGTTCGAGATGCAGGCCGGTGGTCTGATCGAGGTGCCCAACCCCTCGGCGGTCTTTCTCTCCGAGCGGCCCGACCATGCGGCCGGTTCGGTGGTGACAGCCACCATGGAGGGCACGCGCCCCATCCTGGTCGAGCTGCAGGCGCTGGCCAGCAGCACCAACCTGGGAACGGCACGGCGAACGGTGCTGGGGCTCGATCCTCAGCGGGTGGCACTGCTGGTGGCGGTGATGGAGAAGAAGCTGGGCATGCACCTGTTCGGTCACGACATCTTCATGAATGTGGCCGGCGGGGTGAAGATCGAAGAGCCGGCCGTGGACCTGGCAGTGCTGGCGGCCATTGCGTCGAGCTTTCTGGACAAGGCGTTGACCGGCGAGACGCTGGTGCTGGGCGAGGTGGGCCTCGCCGGAGAGGTGCGCGCCATTGGCAATATGGGCGCCCGATTGTCCGAGGCTCACAAGATGGGCTTCAACCGCTGTGTCGCTCCCAACAGCAGTTTAAAACGCGTCGAGGCTCCCGCGGAAGTCGAATTGATTGGAGTGAACACGGTAGAAGCGGCCATGGAGGCCCTGTTTTGAAGCAACATCGGGACACAATTGACTTGCTCCGGGTATAATACTATGAAGCGTAAAAAGTGTGCACCGTGCGGACGGAAAAACCAGTGGGAGGACCATTTCACCCGTCGCGCCAAAAAAGAGAACTATCCGGCCCGCTCGGTGTATAAGCTCGAGGAGATCCAGAAGAAACACCACATCATCCGCAAGGGCGACCGCATTCTGGACCTGGGCTGCTCACCGGGATCGTGGCTGCTGTTTGCCGCCAAAGAGACCGGCAGCGGCGGCAAGGTGGTGGGTGTGGATCTGAAGCCGGTCAAGGAGCGCCTGCCCGGCAATGTGCAGACCATCGTGGGCGATATTTACGAACTGGGTCAGGATGCGGGCGCGTCTATGGGCAGTGGGTTCGAGGTCGTATTGAGCGACATGGCACCCCAGACCACCGGCCACAAGTTCAGCGATGCGGTGCGCTCGCTCGAGTTGTGCCGGACAGCACTCTCGGTGGCCGACGAGCTGCTGAGCCCCGGCGGCCGCTTCGTGTGTAAAATTTTCCAGGGCGAGGACTTCAAACGATTTTGTGATGACGTCAAAGCGCGGTACGACCGCATGCAGATATTCAAACCCCAAAGCAGTCGCAAAGCCAGCCCGGAGATCTTTGTCATCGGCCTGGGCAAAAAGTAGGAGGTAGGAGACATGTCAGGTCACAGCAAATGGGCCAACATCAAGCATAAAAAAGGCGCGGCCGATGCCAGACGCGGCAAGGTATTCACCAAACTGATCAAGGAGATCACCGTGGCCGCCCGTTTTGGCGGTGGCGACCCCAACGCCAACCCGCGCCTGCGGGCGGCGATCCTCGCGGCCAAAGCGGAAAACATGCCCAAAGACAATATGGAACGGGCCATCAAAAAAGGCACGGGCGAACTGGAAGGTGTGAACTATGAAGAAAACACCTACGAAGGCTATGGACCCGGCGGTGTGGCCATTTTGATCGATTCGCTGAGCGACAACAAAAACCGGGCGGTTTCGGAGATTCGCCACGCCCTGTCTAAACACGGCGGCAATATGGGCGAAAACGGATGCGTGGCCTGGATGTTCGACAAAAAAGGATACCTTGTCATTGAAAAGGGCGCCGCGGATGAAGATCTCCTGATGGAGCTCGCTCTGGAAGCCGGTGCGGAAGATGTGCGTGACGACGGCGACAATTTTGAAGTGATCTGCGACCCGGAAAACTTTGAAGATGTCAAGAGCGCCATAGACGGCAAGGAGATCCCCTGCGTGGCGGCCGAAGTGACCATGGTGCCCCAGAACCTGACGCCGGTGGAGGGCGATACGGCCCAGAAACTGATCCGCCTGATCGATGCCCTGGAAGATTGCGACGACGTGCAGCAGGTGTACAACAACGCCGATCTGCCCGACGATTTCATGGATGAAGCGTAGACGGATTCCCCCCTTTTCCGCAAGGGGACCAGGGGGGCTTTTGGCTGCATCAGATTGCTCTGCAGTGCACAAGAAATTCCCTAAAACCCCCCTTGGAAAAGGGGGGTTTTTTTACCGGCGCATCCTTTTGCGGGATCTCCACGACCGGCACTATCCCCCACCATCCAACAGCCCCTTTTACCCTTTGCATGCTCTGTGCTATAAATTCTTACTATCCACTTGCATGGCGATATTCGGGCTGGCACCCTGCACCCGATAGCGCCGGGGGAAATTTGCACCCTTTAAATAGGTGGTTATAGTTGTCCTTTGAATTCCACTCCCAAAAAGGATTGCTCATGAAAAAATTGCCTGGCCTGCATTCCGGTGCGCCTGCCGGTATGGGATTGTACGATCCGCGATTTGAGCACGATGCTTGCGGGGTCGGCTTTGTTTGCCGCCTGGACGGATCCGCGTCCCATGAGATTGTCGAGCAGGGGCTACAAATTCTGCTGAACCTGGCCCATCGGGGCGCACTGGCCTGCGATGCAGAGACCGGCGATGGCGCCGGCATTATGATTCAGCTTCCGGACCGGTTCTTCCGCAAGGCGTGCAAAGAGGAGGGCATCGATCTGCCCCGGCCGGGCCACTACGCCAGTGGTCTGGTTTTTCTTCCCAATGAGAGCGGCCAGCAGGACGTCTGCAAAGAACAGTTCGAAACATTCATCCGACAAGAGGGCCAACAGCTGCTGGGCTGGCGCAAGGTGCCGGTGAGACCGGAAGTCCTTGGCCCCCTTTCACGCCACGTGGCGCCCGATATCCACCAAATCTTTATCGGGCGCGGTGAAAACGCAGCGGATCAGGCCGAATTCGAACGCAAACTCTACGTGATCCGGAGGCTGGTGGAGAACGCGGTGCATGGGGCCAGCCTGGAACAGAAGAGCGCCTTTCACATTCCCAGCCTCTCCAGCCGCACCTTTATCTACAAAGGTATGTTCGTGGCCGACCAAGTGGGGGGCTTCTTTCCGGATCTGGGCGATGCGTCCCTGGAGAGCGCCCTTGCCATGGTGCATCAGCGCTACAGTACCAACACCTTTCCCGCTTGGGACCTGGCCCATCCGTTCCGCTATATCGCCCACAACGGTGAGATCAACACCCTTCGCGGCAATCGCAACTGGATGACCTCCCGCGAGGCGGATATGGCCTCTGAGCGATTCGGCAGCGACATCGAAAAAATCGTGCCCGTGGTGCAGCCCGGCGCCAGCGACTCGGCCAGTCTCGACAGCGTGGTCGAACTGCTCTACCATGCCGGACGATCCCTGCCCCACTGCATCATGATGCTGATTCCCGAGGCGTGGCAACACCACGCCACCATGCCCGACGAACGCCGCGCCTTCTACGAGTATCACGCCCACTGCATGGAGCCATGGGACGGACCGGCCACCGTGCCGTTCAGCGACGGACGATACATTGGCGCGGTGCTGGACCGCAACGGACTGCGCCCCTCGCGCTACACCGTGACCCATGACGGCCTGGTGGTGATGGCGTCCGAAACCGGCGTGCTGGAGATCGCTCCCGAGCGTGTTCTGCGCAAGGGCCGCCTGCAGCCGGGGCGCATGTTCCTGGCCGACCTGAAAGCGGGAAGGATCATCGAGGACGATGAGATCAAGGCCGAGGTGGCCGGGCGCAAGCCCTACCGCCAGTGGCTCTCCGAAAACCAGCTCACCCTGGAGATGTTCCCGCCGGCGCAGGAACACGAACAAGAGGCCACCCTTGAACTGCGACGCCGACACCATCTGTTCGGTTTCACCCGGGAAGACCTGAAACAGATCCTGCCGCCCATGATCGAGGACGGCAAGGAGCCGGTCGGGTCCATGGGCGACGATATTCCGCCGGCCATCCTCTCCCGGCGACCGCGACTGCTCTACGACTACTTCCGGCAGCTCTTCGCCCAGGTGACCAATCCGCCCTTGGACGCCATCCGCGAAGAGCTGGTGACCTCGCTCAGCACCTATCTGGGCAGCGAGCAGAACTTGCTGGACGAATCGCCCGCGCATTGCCGCCGCCTCAGACTCGACGGACCGGTGTTAACCAATGCCCAACTGGCGGCGCTGTGCGCGGCTGAGCTGCCCGGTATTCGCACCGTCCGACTCGACATCTGCTTCCAGGCGATCAACGGGGCCGAGGGGCTGGACCAGGGGATGGACGATCTCTGTCGGTCGGCAGCCGATGCGGTTCGCGATGGCGCTACGATCCTTGTGCTCTCGGACCGCAACTTCTCGGAAACGATGGCGCCCATCCCCGCGCTGCTGGCCGTGGCCGGGGTCCATCACCACCTCATCCGCGAAGGGCTGCGCACGCGCTGCGGCCTGGTGGTGGAGAGCGCGGAACCGCGCGAGGTGCACCACTTCTGCTGCCTGATCGGCTACGGTGCCGGTGCGGTCAACCCTTACCTGGTGTTCGAAACCGCCGGGCAGTTGGTCGCCGATGGAGAGCTGACCCTGGCCGATGCCCAATCAGCGGAAGACAATTATATCCACGCCGTTGAAAAGGGACTGCTCAAAGTGATGTCCAAGGTGGGCATCTCGACCCTGCAAAGCTACAAAGGCGCCCAGATCTTCGAGTGCCTGGGGTTGTCGCCTGCGGTGGTGGATCGCTTCTTCACCGAGACGGCCACGCGCATCGAAGGTGCGAACTTGAAGCGCATTGCCGCCGAAACCCTGTCGCGGCACGAACGCGTGTTCAAGCAGTGGGAGAGCCCGGCCACCCGGTCGCTACCGTCGGGCGGCAAGTACAAATGGCGCCGGGATGGTGAAATCCACCAGTACAATCCGATCATGCTGGCCCGCTTCCGGCAGGCCGTGTTCGAAGAAGATTGGGAGAAGTGGCAGGCCTATTCGAGTGTGGTGGACGAACAGAACCGCACCGAAGGATTGCTGCGCGGTCTGATCTCTTTTACGTCCGACCGGCCGCCGGTCCCCCTGGAGGAGGTGGAGCCGTGGACCGAAATCGTCAAGCGTTTCAAGACCGGCGCCATGTCCTACGGATCGATTAGTAAAGAGGCGCATGAGGCGTTGGCAATTGCCATGAACCGCATCGGCGGTCGCAGCAACAGCGGTGAAGGCGGAGAAGATGCGGACCGATTTACACCGGATGAGAACGGAGACTGGCGCAACAGCGCCATCAAACAGATCGCTTCGGGCCGCTTCGGCGTCACCGGTGATTATCTGGTCAGCGCCAGCGAACTGCAGATCAAGATGGCCCAGGGGGCCAAACCGGGCGAGGGTGGGCAGTTGCCCGGTTTCAAAGTCTACCCATGGATCGCCAAGACCCGCCACAGCACGCCATATGTGGGGTTGATCTCGCCACCGCCGCACCACGACATCTACTCGATCGAAGACCTCTCCCAATTGATCTACGACCTGAAGCGCTCCAACCGGCGCGCCAGGATCAGCGTCAAACTGGTCTCGACAGTGGGGGTGGGGACCATTGCGGCCGGTGTGGTCAAGGGCGGGGCCGACTGCGTCCTGATCAGCGGCGATACGGGCGGTACGGGCGCTTCACCCCAGGGATCGATCCGTTATGCCGGGACACCATGGGAACTGGGCCTGCCCGAAGCACACCAGACCCTTGTGATCAACGGCCTGCGTGATCGCATGGTGCTCGAATGCGACGGCCAGCTCAAGACCGGCCGCGACGTGGCCGTGGCCTGCCTGCTGGGGGCCGAGGAGTTCGGCTTCGGAACCCTCTCCCTGGTAGCCCTGGGCTGCGTCATGATGCGCGTCTGCCATCTGAACACCTGCCCGGTGGGCATCGCCACCCAGGACCCCGAGCTGCGCAAGAAGTTCGCCGGCCGCCCCGAACATGTGGTCAACATGATGCGCTTCATGGCCGAAGAGCTGCGCCACATCATGGCCGAGTCGGGTTTCCGGCGTGTGGCCGAAATGGTCGGCCGAACCGACCTGCTCGACTTTTCTCCGGCCGTCGACCACTGGAAGGCCCAGGGTGTGGACCTGTCCGATCTGCTGCGCCGTGTCAAGACGCCGGTACACGTCATGGATCATTGCGGTGAGATCGAGGAGCAGCCGGGAGAAGAGCTACTGGAAGAGGAGGTCCGCGCCCAGGCGGCCGCTGTCTTCGACCAACGCCAGCCGGTCGCCGTCGATGTGGCCCTGCGCAACATCCACCGCACGTTCGGCACGCGCATCAGCAGTGAAATCTGCGAACGTTTCGGCGAGGCTGGACTGCCCGACGACACCTTGACCCTGAAGTGTCGCGGATCGGCCGGCCAGAGCTTTTTCGCCTTTGCCGCCAAAGGCATGACCGCCATCATCGAGGGCGATGCCAACGATTACTTTGGCAAGGGGCTGTCCGGCGCCAAGATCGTGATCCGCCCACCCCGCGAAGCGACCTTTGCTGCCGAAGAAAATGTGATCATCGGCAACGTGGCCTTATACGGCGCCACCAGCGGGGAGGCCTATATCCGCGGGACCTGCGGCGAGCGCTTCGGCGTGCGCAACAGCGGGGTGCATGCCGTGGTGGAGGGCACCGGCGACCACGCCTGCGAATACATGACCGGCGGCCGGGTGGTGATCCTCGGGCGCACCGGCCGAAACATGGCGGCCGGTATGAGTGGCGGCATCGCATACGTATTGGACGAGCAGGGCGACTTCGGCAGGGAGCGCTGCAACCGGGAGATGGTCGATCTGGATGCCGTGGAGACGGAAGCGGATCGCAGCGAACTAAAGACCATGATTCAAAAACATTACGACCACACCCAAAGCCCGGTGGCCAAGCGCATTCTCGATCAGTGGGAAGAAATACTACCTAAATTTATCAAGATCATGCCGACCGACTATAAGCGCGCATTGGCCGGAGAGGCAGGGCCTGGCGGCAAGGAGTAATAGAATCGAAATCACTCCTTCACTTTACACTTTACACCCAATGTCATTAGCGTAAGGCTCTTCAGCTACCGATCCGGGCGGGCATAAAGCCCGCCCCTACACGGTTCGTGTAGGGTAACAGAAGGTGTTTCTACTCAAACGTCGTAGGGGCGGGCTTTATGCCCGCCCGTTACATCCGCTTCAGTTGATGACATTGACTTTACACTTAAAACCGGCTTCTTTAAGGCTGAGAGCACGAAGGCCGTTAGCCTGAGCTTTTATTTGGTAAATCGTTCCGAATGTTAATAAAGAGAGTTGAAAATGGGAAAACCGACCGGATTCAAGGAGTTTGATCGCGAGCTGCCCAAGCGGCGGCCGGCAGAGGTACGCATCGGCGACTATCGGGAGATATACGAACCCTTCCCCCGGGAGAGACTCACCGAACAAGCTGCACGCTGCATGGATTGCGGCGTGCCGACGTGCATCTCGGGCTGCCCGCTGGGCAACCTGATTCCCGAGTGGAACGATGCCGTTTACCGGGGGCTCTGGAAAGAGGCCATCGAACGGCTGTCGGCCACCAACAACTTCCCCGAGTTTACCGGCCGCCTCTGCCCGGCACCTTGCGAAGAGGCGTGCGTGCTCTCGATCAACGAACCGGCGGTCACCATCGAACAGATCGAAAAAGAGATTATCGAGCACGCCTTTGCCCAGGGCTGGATCCAACCCCAGCCGCCCAAACGGCGCACCGGCAAAACGGTGGCTGTCGTCGGTTCGGGCCCCTCGGGGCTGGCCTGCGCCCAGCAGCTCAACCGGGCCGGTCACCGGGTGACGGTCTTCGAGCGCAACGACCGCATCGGCGGCCTGCTGCGCTACGGCATTCCCGACTTCAAGATGGAGAAGCACATCATCGACCGGCGGTTGGATATCATGACGGCGGAGGGGATCGAATTCCGGGTCAATGCCACCGTTGGGGTGAACCCG
The DNA here is from genome assembly GCA_963668675.2 of uncultured Desulfatitalea sp. Classification (GTDB taxonomy): domain Bacteria; phylum Desulfobacterota; class Desulfobacteria; order Desulfobacterales; family Desulfosarcinaceae; genus Desulfatitalea. The sequence continues at coordinate 1,995,139 of CAXXMB010000002.1, forward strand.
ACGGTGGACGACCTCAACGCCTTCGATGGCGTTGTCTTATGCCTGGGGTCCACGGTCCCGCGCGACCTGCCCCTACCCGGCAGGGAGTTGGAGGGCATCCACTTTGCTATGGATTTTCTCTCCCGGCAGAATCGCATCAATGCGGGTGACGATCTGGCCGCGCTCGGCATCGAAGCGATCAGTGCCGAAGGGAAGGATGTGGTTGTCATTGGCGGCGGGGACACGGGCAGCGACTGTATCGGCACCTCCCTGCGGCAGGGTGCCCGTTCGGTGACCAATTTCGAAGCCGTGGCCCAACCCACCCCGGATCGCCCCGGACACCAGCCCTGGCCCTACTACCCGATGCGGCTGCGCACCAGCAGCTCCCATGAGGAGGGCGGCGAGCGCCACTGGAGCGTGCTGACCAAGGCGTTCGTGGGGATCGATGGTCAGCTCAAGGAGTTGATGACCGTGGATATCAACATGCATCCCCAGCCGAACGGCCCACCGACGATCGAGGAGATTCCCGGCACCGAACGCCAATGGGCGGCCGACATGGTGCTGATCGCCATCGGTTACAGCGGTCCGGAAGCCCATCCCCTGGCCGACCAACTTGGCCTTAAAACCGATCCGGGCGGAACCATCGCCACCAACGGCCGCTACATGACCGATGTGCCGGGCATCTTTTCGGCGGGCGATGCCAACCGCGGGCAATCGCTCATCGTTTGGGCCATATCGGAGGGCCGGGAGGCGGCCCGGGAAGTAGATATCTATCTGATGGGTGACAGCAGCCTGCCCGCCAAGGGGTGCTGCGACATCCCGTTGATTCGATAGCGGTATCCGATTACGCGTTCTTGATGGCAACGTCGATGGCAAAGGTGCCCTTGTCGGTTTGACACGGAATCGAGATGATGGGAACGCCCTTAGGGAAGGCGATGGAGTGCATGCCCATTACGACGCTGGGCACGGAGATGGTCGTATTGGTCTCGGGAAAATTCTTCTTTGCATCACCTGCCACCATATTGGCAATTTCGCCGATGGCATCGGTGCAGTCCTCATTCATCTTTTCCATCTTCTCTCCCAGCAGCTCGGAGGCCAGCTCCAGGGCAATGACTTCGGGGAAACTGACCACGACGCAACCGGTCACCTCGCCGCTGATGCCGATGATGCCGCTGATCTCGAAAGAAGAGGTGTGATCCTTCTTCAAGGTGGGTTTGCCGAGGGTGTACGGCACATTGATCATGGTTTCGAAGACGTTCTGCACGGCAGAGAGAAACGGGTTGATGTATCGGATATCCATCACGCTCACCTTTCCTGGGTTCTTTTTGCGAAATAGCCTGCCGCGCAGGCGCAACGCCTGCCCAACACACAGGCAACTATCGGGCGCAACACTTCTTATACTTCTTGCCGCTGCCACAGGGGCACGGGTCGTTGCGGCCCACCTTGGGCCCCTGCCGGACGAACTGCACCGTTTTGGGTGCCTTGCCATCCACGAAGTACCAGCGCCCCTCCCGCTTGGCAAATTCGGCCACTTCCTGATGGTCGTAACGCTTGCCCTTCTGGCGATAGTGCGCGATGAACTCGACACTCCCCTTCTCATCTTCGGGGCCGCCGGCCTGGGTATCGACGATCTCCAGCCCCAGCCACTCCGATGTTTGGGACCACTCCAGCACCTGCTCCAGATTGACGCCAGCGCGCTGCCTGGGGTGGGTCGTATCGTGAACATAGTCGACGGCGGCTTTGACGTGGGCCGTGTATCGTGAGCGCATCATCGCCTCGGCCGTCTGCGCTGGTTCTCCCTCTTCGATCAATGGCCGGCAGCACGCCTCATAGGTTTGGCCGCTGCCGCAGGGGCAAGGTTCCATTTCTCAACTCCTCGGTTCCGGATCTTAAACGCCCGTGGGCGATGGTCGTGTTCTATGTTGTCGCCTTATGACCCGGCCCGCCGCTCTCCGGATCTTTCGTTTTAAGGTTTTCCTACCACATACCCTAGTTGATCACCTTCTCACAAGTACCGTTTGGTCAGATCGATGGAAATATCCTTCCCAGGCCCTATCGTTTACCCACGGCCCAAACAGCTCAATCGGACAGGTAATACTCGATGGTGGAGACAACCCTTACCCGTTTGATATGGGGGTTGTTTTTGTCCCGGTTGCCGATGGAGAACTGCCCCTGCCTGGCTCTTTTGATTTTGCCCAATTTGCTGTTGGAGTCCTTGGCAAATTTGGCGGCGACCTCCCTGGCCTTGGTGGTGGCCTCTTCGATCATGGCGGGCTTCACTTCGTTGAGCCGCGTAAAGAGATATTCGGTACTGTTCTGGTATTGGTTGTCGGAAATGGCGATGCCTTGCTTGCCCAACTCGCCCAAACCGTTCATCGCTGCCCGTACCGCGTCGATTTTGGGCGTGTAGACCGTCACGGTCTGGGTCGCCATGTAGCGAAATTCGATCCGCGCCTTCTCATACCCCTGGGCCAGCTTATCGCCGATGCCGGGCGGTGAGACGGTCAACTCCTGTTGCTCGAATCCATTGGCTTTCAGGAAATCAACCACGGTTTGGGTCTTCTTCTCCGTAGAGAGGTAGAGTTCGGTCAGATCGTTACCGGCTTCTATAAACGTAATCGGCCAGATGGCGATATCGGCCGGGTACTCCCTCTCCGAGAGCCCTTTTACCGTAACGGTGCGCTCGTACTCTTTGAACTTGATCGCACTGATACCCAGCAAATGGCCCAACAGCACCAAACCCAAAAAGAGAAACAGGCCCAATGTAAAAGCGCCCTTGAAGTTGCTCTGCTGCATCGACACCTCCTTGTTTGCAGGATGATCGTCAGGCCGCCTCACCATTTCCCTCCTTTCTCAAAGGGGGGACAGGGGGGTGGGGGGATTTCCGTTTTTGTTGCGTGCCTCTATCGAACTAAAAATCCCACAGAATCCCCCTCTTTAAAAGGGAGAGTCATTGGCTTTGACCATCCGTCCATCTGGTACGCAGCGTCGGTTCAATCATTGCAGAGATGTAACATCCTCCCCCTTACCAAATCAGATATCTCCTTCACCGGCAATGCCTTTATCTCCTCGTACGCAATGGGTTGGCCAAAGCGCAGAATCATCCGTCCAGGGCGGATCATTAGACTGCCTTTGCGCTTGATCTCATATGCGCCGATCATCACGAGCGGCACGATGTCCACCCCGGCCCTTTTGGCCAGTGTGAAGGCGCCGGGCTTAAACGGCTGGAACTTGCCGTCCAGGGTGCGGCCGCCCTCGGGCAGAATCAAAATCGAGGTGCCCGTCGCGATTGCCCGTTCGGCCACCTTGAGGCTCTTCAGGGCACTGCGGGCATTTGTCTGACTGATGGGGATCATACCCAAGCGACGAATGATCCGGCCGTAGAAGAACCAATCGAAATGCTCGTCCAACTCGATCCCACGGAAGTAATTGGGAATGAAACCGTACAGGACAAACACATCGAAGATGTTAACATGGTTGCAAATAAAAAGAGAAGCGCGGTCATGCTTGAAATGGTCACGCCCCTCTACCGAAATACGGACAAAAAGAGCGGCCATGATGGCACGGCAGCCCAACTTGATAAACCGATCGAAGCGTCGCGGATGCACCAGCCTGCCGGAAAGAAGCACCATCACCCCCACCGGCACGAAGGCGCACAGACCGGTGGTCCATGCCAATGCGGAGATCATCATCTCCTTGCAACGGTGCCATCTCTCTGTCATGAGTCGAACACGCGCACTTTTCCGGGCAGGACTGAAACCGTGATCGGGGTCGCCCCGGCGATCTCCCCGTCGGGGGTCAGCGCCTTAGGCAGGGCGGGTTGAAAACGCATCCGTCGGCCGGAAAATGTTTCAACCTCCTGCAGTTTCAGGTGTTTGCCGCGAAAAATACTGGGCAGGGCCGCCAGAAGGCGCACCCGCGATATCCGGTTGAGCAGCACCACATCCATGAGGCCGTCATCTATCCTGGCGTGCGGTGCCATGATCATATCCCCTCCGGTTCTAGTGGAGTTGCAGATCTCCACGAAGACGGCATCGCGCCGGAACCGCCCTGCATCGATCTCGAAGTCGAGACGGCAGGTGGCCAGCCGCATCGTTTCGAGAAAGACGCCGATGAGGTAACTCAAATCGCCCCAACGCTTGTATCTTGCGGCCCTTCGAACCACATCAGAGACAAATCCGAATCCGAGAATGTTGATAAAAAAAATCGTCTGGTCATCACAGTCACATTGCCCCAGATCGACGGCCCGGGTTTTACCGGCAACGATCTTGCGGATGGCATCGTCACGGTTCGCGATAGCCAGGTCACGGACAAAGGAGTTGCCCGATCCAACCGGAATGATGCCCAGAGGGATCGGCAGATCCGGGTTGCCCCGCATCATCCCGTTGATCACCTCGAAAACGGTTCCGTCGCCGCCAAGCGCCACGATACCGTCCCAGCCGTTGTTGACCTCCGTTGCTGCAATGGTGGAAAGATGGCGGATGTGCCGGGAGCAGCCGATCTCGACATCTATGCCCCGAGCGTTTAAAATGCCCTGCGTCTCGCGGGCGATCGTTTCACCCTGCTTTCGGCCAGCCAGAGGATTGACAAGCATGAGTAGTTTCATAGCAATGCAGATTCAGCGCTTGGCCGGTGAAAGGTCAAAACCGATATTTTCCTCTATCATCAAGCTGTTTGACGCCCTGAAACAGCGGACATCTCCATAAATCCAGCAGCTTAAGCCATTTCCGGACAAATTGCAAGGCAGATAAAGTCGAAGAAGCTTACTCGATCGGTGTGTTGCACTTGGGGCATTGGGTGCCGAATTTGCTGATCTGTCCTTCCCAATCACAATGGCGGCACACGAAGTAGACGGTGTTCTGCAGATTGGTTCTCTTCTTGGAGAGCAGTTTGCGGGCAACTTTGACGGCAATGTAGAGTACTACGAACATCACCGTATATTGAAGCAGTTGGCGCAGCGTTATATCTCCCCAGACAATCATATCCCATCCCAGCTCGACGCTCATCACTGCTATCCTTCCAATCGTATTTTAAGGCCCGTCAAAAGATCCTCCCTGCCGGTTGCGTAGAGCCGGTCCAGGAAGGCCACGAAAAAGCTGCCCGGCTGATCGCTCGATGCGATGGCCAGGTCGGCGCAGCGTCCGTAAAAGGCAAATGCGGCCGTCACCGCCTCCAGTGGCGTTGCCGGATCAACGGCACAGAAAGCGCCCGAAATAGCCGACAGGCCGCACCCGATACCGGTGACCCGCGTCATCAGGGGCTGCCCGTTGCCGACGCGAAACACCCGCTCGCCGTCCGTGATGCAATCCTCTTCACCGGAGATGGCGATGATGCAGCCAAGCGTCCGGGCCATCGCCTTGGCCATCGGCACAATCTCTTCGGAGAGGGAGAGGGAGGAGTCCACGCCTTTGGTTTTAATCTCTTCTGATCCGAGTGAAAGGATCTCCGAGGCGTTGCCGCGCAGCACCGATATGGAACAGCGCTCCATGATGCGTTTGACGGCGTCGGTGCGCAAGCGGGTGGCGCCAGCGCCGACCGGATCGAGGATGACCGGAATACCGGCCGCATTGGCCGCACGGCCGGCCAGAATCATGACTTCCACCCAATCCGCCTGCAAGGTGCCGATATTGAGGACCAGCGCACCAGCCATGGCGGTCATCTCTTCCACCTCATCCGGGCTGTGGGCCATGACCGGCGACGCCCCCACGGCCAGAAGTATATTGGCCGAGCTGTTCATCACCACGAAGTTGGTGATGTTGTGAATCAGGGGCGCCTGCTGCTTGATCCGATCCAGCGCGTCGGCGGTGTAGGTCGACATGTCGGCCATAGCGTTGATCCTCGCTTCAATGCTCTTTTCTCTTGGGTCACGTCACCCCACCAGCCCCGCTCCGGCGGCCTTGACCCTCTCCAGCAGTTCGCTGTCGCCGGCAGCCGCCTTGCGATCGATCTCCGCGCCATACTGGTGAAGAAATTCGTACTTCTCGACCCCCAGCGCGAATGGCACCAGGTGCAGCCATTCGTCCAGGTTCTTGTAAAAGTGCGGGAAAACCGGCGTCGGCTCCGGATCGCCGCGGGAGATGATAAAGAGCGCCCGCTTCCCCTTGGGAAAGGTGGAATTGACCGTCGACGCCCCGGTCTTGGGGTCCTTGCCCATCTCGATAAAACTGTAGAGCCGGTCCACCAGCATCTTGAACTGGGACGCCACGTGAAACCAGTAGACAGGGGTTCCCATCACAATGGCGTCATAGGTGGCCATCTCCTGCATCAGCGGGGTCAGACCATCTTTTTGTACGCATCGCCCCAACTGCTTCTTGCACCCCTCACACCCCAGGCAGCCCTTCATTTCAAGCTCTCTCAGGTGAACCAGATGCGTCCGGGCGCCGCGCTCTTCGGCCCCCTTCAACGCCGTTTCAACCAATGTTTGTGTGTTGGCGCCTCTCCGCGGGCTGGCGTTGATCCCGATGACCTTCATCTCTGCTCCTTTCAACCGTTTCTCTCCACACAGCGGTAGACCATTATGTACGTGAAGCGTTTGCTTCGTCAAGCACCTTGCGCACCGTTTTGGAAAGGTCCTCCCTGGCAATCGGTTTCATGGCCACGGCCTTGATCCCCAGGGCCTGAACCTGTTCATCCGACAACTTCTTGCTGAAGCCGGTGCAAATAATCACCGGCAGTTCTGGGCGTATCTTCATCACTTCAGCGGCCAGCCTGTCCCCGGTCATCTGTGGCATGGTCATGTCGGTGATGACCATATCGAAATCGTTCGGTGCGGCACGAAAATAGGCCAGGGCATCCATGCTGCTGGTGAAAGTTGTGACCGTGTAACCCATTCGCTCCAGAATCTGGCTGGCCATGCGGGTAATCGAGCGTTCGTCATCGACAAAGAGAATGCGCTCGGTTCCGGTTTGGATATCGCTGCTCTGCGGCACGCGCTGGGCGGTTTCACTCTTGATGGCAGGCAGGTAGACGGTGAACGTGGTGCCCGCGTTCGCGCTGCTCTCCACCTTGATGTCGCCCCCGCACTCCTTGACGATGCCGTGCACCACTGAGAGTCCCAAACCGGTGCCTTCGCCTGGCGGCTTGGTGGTAAAGTAGGGTTCGAAGATAAAGGGTTGGATCTCCTCGGGGATGCCCTTGCCCGTATCGGTGATGGTAATCTTCAGATACTCACCCGGCTCGATGCCGGACGGGTTGCCGGGATCGAATTTGGTAAAGGTATGATTGGTAAGATAAACATCGAGCCGCCCGCCATCATCCTCCATGGCGTGGGCGGCATTGGTGCACAGGTTCATGAAAATCTGGTGGATCTGGGTTGGATCCGCCATGACCAGGCTTTGCGTGTCGAAGCGGTATTGGATCTCGATGGTGGCGGGCAGGGTCGAGCGCAACAGTTTCATCACCTCGTTTGCGATGATGCTCACTTTGAGAGGCTTCAGATCCTGGTTGGCCTGGCGGGCAAAGGTCAGGATCTGTGCTACCAGATCCCTGGCCCGCATGGCGGCGGTGTGGATTTCGACGAGGTTCCGTGAAAGATCGGACCCCTTCGCCACCTCGTCCAGGGAGAGCTCGGAGTAGCCGATGATGGCCGACAATATGTTATTGAAGTCGTGGGCGATGCCGCCGGCCAACGTTCCGATGGCCTCCATCTTCTGCGACTGCTGGAGCTGACCCTCGAGCCGTTTGAATTCCGTGACATCCGTGGCGATCTGCAACCGCACCAGTCTTCCGTCCACCCATTCGATGGCCCGGTCGTGATTGATGCACCACTTGCCCGTAACCTCATTGAGGCCCTGCCAGACATAGGTGCCGGTCGGGCGCCCCTCCCCATCGACCAACTTGTCATTGGTGCAGTGGGCGCACGGCGCCTTCTCCTTGAAAACCTGCCAGCAAACCTTTCCCGTGAAATCACCCCCAAAGCTTTCGATCATCTGTTTGTTCATGAAAAGGATTTCATAGCTCTGCATATCGACGACATAAATGGTGGCGTCGATGCTGTCGAGAACCGTTAAAAAGCGCTGGTGGGCATGCGCGATCTCTGCTTCCGCCTTTTTGCGGTCGGTAATATCGAGGGCCGTAAAGGTGATCCCTTCGGCCCAATCTTGCGGATTGATGGGTGTCGAACTGAGCAGCACATCGATGATCTCCCCCTTTTTGTTACGCCACTGCGTCTCCACCGTACCGATTCCCTTGGCTTTGATCTGCCGGTATTTCTGCTCTCCGACATACTCGAACGCCTCCTGACTGGGATAGAGGACCCTGGCGCTGTGGTCGATCAGCTCCTCTCTGCTGTAACCCAACATATCACACAAGCGTTGGTTGGCCTGCACGATGACGCGGTCGCACACCATGCCGATGCCGATAGAGGCCGCGCTGAAAATGCTTCTCAGGGTACTTTCACGCTGCCTTAGTTCCCGTTCACTCTCCAGTCGCTGGGTAATATCGGAAACAATATGAACGATACCGTCGATGGTCCGGCCGTCCCTGGTGATCGGATCGGCGGTGATTTCGAACCAGCGCCCCCCGATCTGTGCCCGCTCGGTGGCGCGCTGCATATTTTTAATTGTGGTCCGTAGCGGGCAGTTGTCGATATGGGCGTCGTTACCGTGGATCACCTCATAGCACTTGCGTCCGACGATCTCTTCAATGGGGTGCCCGAAAACTTCGCTGGTGACACGGTTGACCTGAACGATGTTCCAATCCACATCAAGGACGGCGATGGAGTCGTTAACGGCATCGAAGGTGGCCTGCCAGAGCAGTGCGGAGGCTTGGAGGGCCTCTTGTGCCTGGGTCTCATGGGTGACGTCATGGGCAACGGCCAGAGTGATCCCCTTGTCGGGAACGGGCCGCGCCACCCAACGCAACCATCGATAGTTACCATCCAGGCAACAGAATCTGTTTTTCAAACCGATGACCTTCTCGCCCCTGCGAAGGAGATCTGCGATGGCGTGCCGGGTGCTTTCCAGGTCGTCCGGATGGATGAAGTCGAAAACCGCTTTTCCCACCAAGGCTTCCGTTTCGTGCCCGAGGCTTTCGGTGAAGGCCGGGTTGACTTTCACAAAGCGGCTGCTTTGAATATCGATAATGCAGATCATGTCGATCGACATGTTGAACAGCAGGTTGAGCTCCTCCTCCAACACTTTGATTTTGCGATCCATTGCTTCGAATGTTACCTGTCGGCTCATCGCCTCTCCGCTATCGACAACGCTTTACGCGCCTGTCCGGCCACCGCTGCCTGCAGGTGGCAATTGTTGCTGTTAAGGATGGGTTTTGGAGCGGGATGTCCAGGCGAGAATTGAAGGAAGAGCGTGGGAGTGACCTGAGTTCGTGAATCCTATCAAAGCTTGTCCAGTCCCAAACTCACCTTCCAAAGCAGGGGGGTTCCACCCAATGAAAATGAAGCGGTCAATTTTATTAACCCGGTTTATTCACCCGGCAACTAAAGATATCAACAGACGTCATTCTGGCGAAAGCCGGAATCCATGTATTGACTGGATCCGGGATCAACTCCGGGATGACGAAGGTTTGCCTGTCTAATAGCCTGAGCTTAACTCGGGTTCGATTTGAACCAGTTCAATCTGGTCCGCCCTGATCCACCCTGATCCAATCGACCACTTCGCTACAGTGTTATAAAATCATAGCGAGGCCATGTTGGCAACTCCTCATTTGGCGTGAATCCTAAGCCAGGGCGATCATCTGTTCGACGGCCTTGAGAGCGGGTAGACGAATCTTTTCGGGCACCTTCACTTCACCCTCCATGTGCGCAAGACTTCGGTGCACATCTTCGAGTTTGATCTTCTTCATGTCCTGGCAGATCAACTTGGTTGAGGCCGGGTAGAAGCGTTTGTCCGGATTGGCCTTCTGCAGCGGATGAAGCAATCCCTGTTCGGTTCCGATGAGAAACGTCTTCTCTTGGGCCTCGGCCACATGGCGCAGCATGCCCGAGGTGCTGGTGATCACATCGGCCATGCGAAGTATTTCCGGCCGGCATTCGGGATGGGCAAGAAAAACGGCCTCGGGATGCTCGGCGCGGGCCTTGTTAACATCCTCCGGTGTGAGCCACTCATGGGTGGGGCAGTACCCATCCCAGAGATGGATCTTCTTTCCGGTCTGGGAAGCGGCATACATGGCCAGGTTGCGGTCCGGGGTCAACAGCATCTCGTCGGCCTCCAGGCTGTTGACCACCTTCACCACATTGGCCGAAGTGCAGCAGACGGTGGAGAGGGCCTTGACCTCGGCGGTCGAGTTGACATAGGTCACCACCGGCATGGGGGGCAGGCTCTCCATTTTGGCTTTGAGAGCGTCGGCCGTGATCATGTCGGCCATGGGGCAGCCGGCATCCTGGCGCGGCAGCAGGACCGTTTTCTGCGGTGAGAGGATCGAGGCGGTTTCAGCCATGAAGTGGACGCCGCAGAAGACAATCACCTCGGCGTCGGTTTGAGCCGCCTTGCGGCTCAGCTCCAGGGAGTCGCCACACAGGTCGGCGATGTCCTGGATCTCAGGCGATTGATAGTTATGGGCCAAGATGATGGCGTTGCGCTCGGCGGCCAGGGCTTTGATCCGGGCGGCCAGTTCACTCTGTTCGGGACTCATCTCTCACGACTCTCTTTCCGGCTGTTGGATGGCGCTAAAATTGATCCATCTGCACCACATCCACCCCTTCGGGGATATCAAAATCAAACAGGTTGTCTTCCGGATCGATGTTGAACCGGTAATCGCTCAATACGATGCGCGTTTCGTCGCCATAGGCGTTGTGGGTGATGACTTGATCGATCCGATAGGTGTGTTTGTCGACCGAGAGAACGATGTCGGCCAACTCCTGTTGGGGTTGATGGGGGATCAGTTTCAAGCGGTAGTAAGTGTCATTTTCGGCCGGCTGCTGTTCAATGGTGAAGCTTTTGCGGATCAGGCGGATATCGGACAGAAACCCCGCCCCCCGGCCGTGTCCGAAAAAAGCGGGCGCCTTGCCCAGCATCACCTGGTTGTCGGCCGGACGGTAGATCCACATGGTCTTGCCGTCGGTGATGATGCTTTGGGGTTCTGGAATGGTGTACTCCCAGCGCATCTTGCCCGGACGCTTGACCGTCAGTCGCCCTTCGGCCGTGTCGGAAATCTGCATCGCCTTTAGCATCGACTCCTGAAAAAAAGAGGCCGAGAAGCCCAAGCCGGCATAACGCTGTTCGACGCCCTTGAGAATGTGCTCCACTTTGGCTGAACCGCTATCGGCAGGCGTTGCCGCACCCGGCAGCCCACACAAGAGCATGAACGCCACCCCCAGAAACAACCCCCATTGCAATCGGCCCATCGCTTTGCCTCCATCGTCGGATCATATTCTGGCAAACGGTTAAAAAGAGTATCATTAGGGAACTTATAGCGTTTTGTAAATAGGATTCCCGCAGAAATGCCCGCGACAGCCCACCAAAAGTTCAACTGAACATACGAACCAGATCGCTCATCTGTCGATCAGCCGGCTGGTCGGCGGCATCCAGCGCCAGCTCCGCAGGTTGCTGAAAAAAGAGGGTTTTCCCGTATAGCAACTGGCAAAGGCGGTCGGTCAAACGCATCTGCTCCCGCCACTGCGCAATGCTGCCGTGGGCGACACGAGCCCCCTGGAGCATCAGCGTCTCCATGTTGCTGGTTTGCCGCAGACGCTCAAAACGTTCGGCTTTGCAAAGCGCCTGAAAATAAAAATGTTTTTTGGCAACGAGGAAGGCAAATGGCTCCTCGTCTGGCTCAATCTCCGCCAGGATGGAGGTGAGAAACGCAAAGCTGGCGTCAACATCCTCTTCTGACCAGTGGAAGCGGGCCAGGAACCGTTCGACAAGAACGATCTGAACAGGGTGCCAGGAGAGACGAAGCTGGCGCAGGCGCGCGCGAATCCGAGGCAATGCTTCAGGGGCGGCCACCCTTGCCAGCATGGCACCCAGGGGCGAAGTGGGTTGCCAGGTCATGTTCAGCCTCTGAACAAATGCGGTCAAGGCAAAATCAGGCACCTGGAACTTAAGGGGTGAAGATTCGCCGGGTACTCGAATAGCGGCCACCACAGCACTCCGGACGAGGGATTGGACCAGGTCGGCTTCTTCCCGGTCCGAAAAAATATGGTCGCCGAAGCGGCATTCAAAGTCGAGGCGCATGTCGCTGTCGGGGAAAAAAAGCAATTCCAGAAACGAGGCCGCCTCACTGGAGGTGGCATCGGCCAGAACGGCCGACAGATCGGCCGATCCGAAGGTGGCCTCCAGATGATCGCTGAGCGACGGATCCAACCGGATACCTTCTTGCAGCACCTGCCGTGCCCACCGGGCCAGCGCCATCAATATCGTTGCATTTGCCATAATAGGGCAACATAGCAAAAGGGCACCGCTTTGGCCAGACAGGGGGATAGGATGGCCGAAGACGAGGGAGATCGGCTATTTCTGCACAAAGGCCTCGATGGCGCCGAACTGGGTTTTGAGCTTCTCCACGGCTTGTCCGATATCTTCCAGCTTGTTGTTCATGGCACTCTCCTCGATCGAGGAGGCAACCTCGCTGACCTCGAGCAATCCCAGATTTCCCGACGCGCCTTTGATGGTGTGGGCACAGCGGCGCACTGTATCGGCGTCCCCGGCGGCGACGCCCTCCAACAGCTTTTGATAGTCAGCCCCCCCGGACTCGATGAACAGATCGATCAGTTCGCGATACTCCTCTTCATCAAGGCCCAATTGCTCTCCAAGCGCCTTAAAGTTCATGGCCTCTCCTCTCGAACACATATTTGGTAATCACATCGAACACCCGCTCCCGATTGATGGGTTTGGTGACATAGTCGTCCATGCCGGCTTCGATGCACATCTCCCGATCGCCTTTCATGGCATGGGCGGTCATGGCCACGATGGGAACCCGGGTATGCCCCAGCTTACGCAAGTTCTGGGTGGCCTCTTTGCCATCCATTTCCGGCATCTGAACATCCATGAAGATCATATCGAATTTTTCGGGCGATGCATCGTATTTGTCAACCGCCTCTTTGCCGTTGCCGGCAACCTCCACTTGATATCCGGCCTTACCAAGCATCATCACGGCCAGTTTCTGGTTCACCGGGTTGTCTTCCGCCAATAAAATACTGACCGAATGCTTCATGGCCTCGCGCACCGAATATTGGGTGTGCATTTTTCGAGAGCTCTCCTGAGCATCTTCGCCTTTGGCCCCCTCTCCCAGAAGACGCCCGATCATCTGCAGCAGACGCTCGCGCCGGACGGGCTTTGCCTGAAAACCATCGAATCCGGCGGCCTCGCATTTGGCTGCATCCCGCTCAAGGGCCGAAGAGAGGGCAATCAGGACCCGGCTGCATCCCTCTGCGCGAAGCTGTTCGGCTACCGCATAGCCGTTCATGTCGGGCATGTCCAAATCTATCAGGATCACATCGAAGGGCTTGGCGTCTTTTCGGGCTGCCGCCAGTGTCGGCAGCACCTGCTTGCCGCTGTCGATCCCCGCCGTCTCCATACCGGCCACCGCGAGCATCTGTTCGAGAATGGCGCGTGTCCCGGAGTGGTCGTCAGCCACCAATACCCGCTTGGCATTCAATATGGCAGGGGTCACCCTTGATGGCGGTTCGCTCACGACTTTGTGCACCCAGGCCGTGAAATGAAAGGTGCTGCCCTTTCCCGGTTCACTCTCCGCCCAGGTGTCGCCACCCATCATGGTGGCGAGCTGCTTGCAAATCGACAGCCCGAGCCCCGTGCCGCCATATTTTCGTGATGTCGATCCATCGGCCTGCTGGAACGGCTCGAAAACGGCCGCCACTTTATCAGCGGGGATGCCGATGCCGGTGTCACGGATCAGGGCATGCAATAGCACCTTCTCTTCGGTCTCCATGTCCATCTGAAGCGAGATGCTGATCTCGCCCTTCTCGGTAAACTTTGGGGCGTTGCCCAACAAATTGGTGATGACCTGCCGAAAACGCAGGGGGTCACCCGAAACCAGTGTGGGAATGGTATCACCGATGCTGCAGATCAGCTCGACCGGCTTGTTGCCGATCTTGGGCCGCACCAGCTCGCAAACATCGTAGACCAGCAGTTCAGGATCGAAGTCGATGGCTTCGAACTCAAGCTCGCCCGATTCAATCTTGGAAAAGTCGAGAATATCGTTGATCAGCAGCAGCAGTGCTTCTCCGCTGCGTTTGATCGTGTTGGTGTAGTCGGTTTGAACATCGTCGAGGTGGGTCTCCAGCAACAGATCGGTAAAACCGATGATGCCGTTCATGGGGGTACGGATCTCATGGCTCATGTTGGCCAGAAACTGGCTCTTGGCGCGGCTGGCCATTTCGGCCGCCTCCTTGGCGTTTTCCAGCTCATGTTCGTTCTCTTTGCGAACGGTGATATCTTCGACCGTTCCGGTATAGTGTCCGCCCTCATCTGAGAAGACCGGTGAGGCGTAGACATGAATCCATCGGTTGGTCCCTTTGGCACTCACAATGCGGCAGTCGGCCGAAAAGGTCTGCAGCTCATCGGAGGCCGATCGCCACTCCTGGGTGATGCGGTCTCGATCCTCCTCGGCCAGGTAGTCATGCCAGCGGGTGGTCAGGCTCTGGACCAGGTTGAGCCCGAAGATCTCCTGGTAACGCGTATTGGTATAGAGGCAGTTGCCGCTGGTGTCGACTTCGAATACACCGACATGAATGGTTTCGGAGATCAGGCGGAAGCGCTCTTCGCTCTCCTTCAATGCCTCTTGCGCCCTGCGCGTCTTCTCCTGTTCCGTTTCGAGCGTCTTTACCCGTTTAACCAGATCGATAATGGTTGCCTTGTTTGCCATTGAGACGCGATCCTTGCTTGCGTGGTCCTGATAAGTTGACGGCCTCTTTCTATCCTCTTGCATAGATCGACAATATGCCGGCCCTTCAGGCTGCTCTGCCGGGGGTGGGATCAAAGGGCGGCATTCGTTTCATGCAACCACAGGAGAGAGACCTGGGCAGGTCCCCATATCCCGTCCGGACCGGGCACAACGTATATATCGGTCACGGTCCACGCTCACTTTAGGGTTCAAAAGATATTGATTTATTAAACAAAGGGGTCCGTGACAGAAGGGAGCTCATGAAGATCGTCGCGAGACGCAGGGGGCCGGTAACCAGAGACTATATGTAAGGTGCCATTTTCAGCAACAGTTCATGACGGGGAACTGCGCCGGGAAGCTGCTGTTTCAATTCACCGCCGTCGAAGATGAAAAAGGTGGGAACGCTCAAAACACTATACCGGTTGGCCAGGTTGGGGTTGCTTTCGATGTTCAGTTTGCCGACCCTGACTTTCCCTTTGACCTCGGCAGCCAATTGGTCCACCATCGAGTTGGTGCCGCTGCACACGCTGCACCAGGGTGCCCAGCCATAGAGCAGGACCGGGAGGGGAGAGGCAATGACGGTCTGGTCGAAATTGGCATCGGTCACCATAACCGGTCTGCCTGTCAGCACCTCCTCGTGCTGCAGGGCGGCACCGCAGCGGCCGCACTTGGCCCCTTGATCTATTTTTGAGGTCGGTACCCGGTTTTTGGTCCGGCACTGGCCGCAGCGCAGCGTTAACAGTTCATCGGGGGCGTCCCCGGCAGCAGACGCATCCAATGCCTGGTGGCAGCGGCCGCACTTGGCCTCCTTAGCCGGCTTGTCGGCAGGAATCCGATTTTTTGCGCCGCAATGGCGGCAGGCAACGATTGATGCACTCATGTGCGCTCCCCATCTGAAGGCAAATATCGGTGCGGACCAGACCGTCGATCCGCGAACGGTATAGTAACAATTTTGACGGCGTTGTAAACAAAGGGTCAATCGGTATGCACCCCAAGACAGTGTACTTCTTCGATCAGGGCCTCTCTTTCGAATGTCGCCGTTGCGGGACATGCTGCACCGGAGCGTCAGGCACGATCTATGTCGGTCCGGATGAAATCAGCCCCATTGCAGCACACATCGGTCTCTCCGTTTACGATTTTGCGCAACGCTATCTCTACCCTTACAAAAAGAGCTTCAGTATCAAAGAGGATTCCCAGGGCAACTGCCTCTTTTTCAACAACGGCTGCGGTATATATCCAGTTCGACCGTTTCAGTGCCGCGCCTTTCCCTTCTGGTTCTGCAACGTACGGTCCGAATCGCACTGGCGGGATATCGCAAGGCAATGCCCGGGCATCGGCCATGGAAGGCGCTACTCCCGGGAGGAGATCATCGCCCTGGCCAGAGAGACCATGCACATATAGCCACAGGCCAACATGTCCACCCAGATCTCCGCCCACATGCCCAACAGAGGCTTGGCCGATATTTCTATTTTCAGCGAGAAAAATCTAAAGAAAAACGTGAAATTGCCGTTAATCACTATGAACGCTTTTGTGACAGGCATTCATCCGACGGTCGTGGTGACGGCCGGCCTGGCGGAGTCAATTTTGAGATGGTGAATATTTAGGAGGAATTCAATGGCCTACAAAATACTAACGGTTGATGATAGTAAAACCATCCGTATGATCGTTAAAAAAGCCTTCTCACCCTACAATTGTGAATTGTTTGAAGGTGAAAACGGCGTAGAGGGCCTGGCAATTGCCAACAAGGAGAAGCCCGACCTGATCATCCTGGACATTACCATGCCGGTCATGACCGGTATCGAGATGCTGGCCAAACTCAAATCCGAAAAGGATCTGAAAGCGATCCCGGTGATCATGCTCACCGCAGAGTCGGGCAAAGAGAATGTGATGAAGATCGTCAAGATGGGCGTACGCGACTACGTGGTCAAGCCCTTCAAGGGCGACCAGCTCCTCGAACGTGCCAAGGCGATCCTCAAGCTGAAGCCCAAAGATTAAGGAGCTTCGGAGATTCACCATCCGGAATCAGCCGGACGCATCATCGCACCGCAACTCCTAAAAAATAAAGGCAGCGTGATTTGAGATCACCCTGCCTTTTTCAATCTGTTGAGGCGCTCACGGCGGAATGGGTGCCGCTCCGGGGCCCCCCGGTTTACATGGCTGCAGCCAGCTCGTCCGAGCCGATGAGCTGCTGAAAGCGGGTCGGTTCGGAGAAGTAGAGGTCGATGGCCGGGCGGACACCCAGGTCGTCCACCACCCGAATGCCCTCCCGCAGATAGCGGTACTGCTCTTGGACATCGCGTTGGTCCAGGGATTCGGTAATCTCCTTCTGCATCGGACCGGACAAAAGACGGTCAAAGATCTCCGGCATCAACCGGGCCACCAGGCCGCCCACAATGGCCTCTTCTACGGCCATCCACTCGTGGACCACCGCTTCCACCTCTTGAATATTTTTCGGTTTGATCTGCTCCAACTTGCCCCGGATGGCTGTTTCGGTGGCCGAACGCAAAGCGATGTGCAGCGTCTCCTCGATAGGGGCCACCAGCACATTGACGGGATTCTTGGCGCTGTTCTGCCACAAGGTGTACGGATCCCGGATAAATTCGACCTGGCTGTCCTCGCCGAAGGTGAGCCGCGAGGTGTAGGAGCCGATCCTGCCGGTGAAGACGCGGTTGCTCAGCTTGATCTTTATTTTTGTCCCGCTCTCCTCCGGTTTGAAAAAGAGATACTCTTCGACATATTCGTCAGCGATGTTGTGAACCAGGTAAGCAGTGACGCCTCTCCCGGGTGTCTCGCTCTCCAGCGCCACCGGCCCATCGAGGGTTTCGATCTGCAGATAGGGATTGGCCAGTTGGGTGCGATCCAGAGCATAACCTATGGCGCTGCGGCAGTACCCCTCGAACAGGCGGGCATACTCCTGCCGCCGTTCGGGAACGACCAGAAGCCGCTTGCTCGACCCCGACAGCTTCCAGTTGAGCTTCTCGGCCTCCAGGCGGCTCTGGATCTGTTCGAGCAGCTCTCTGTTCTGATTGAGATAGGCCAGGTTTTCGCGATTGAGGTGCCGGTCGAATTCACCTTCACTGTCGGACAGCAGCAGCAGTGGCGCCTCAAGATGATCGCCCTTGAGGAAATACATCAGACGCGAATAATCAACCGGGCTGACATCGGAAGAAGTGGCCCAGACGGGTGCCGCCCCTATGAGCAGGCCGGCAGAGATAACGGCTAAAGCTTTTGAAAAGAGCTGGTACATGTGATCCTCCGCAACTGGGGCTCGATTCGGCCTTACGACACAATGCCGGACACCCCGATATGGGAACAGCAAGAAGCAGGCCAAGCCGCCATAAGCCCCAGTGGTGCCAAAAAAAATTTCAACGTACTGACTTTTTAATAAATATCAATTTAGGCCGCATGCGATGTCACCTTTTCTATCACTGGTGACATGATGGCGTCACAGCACCGTCCGAATTTGCGCTGAAAATTTGACGAAAAACGGCAATCGCACCCTGACCCCATATCTTCGCGACAAACGGGCCGACAAAAGTGTCGGCACGGTGCAAATCGCCTCAAAAGAGATATTTACAACCAGCGCCGGAACGGGTAATGTCCCGGCTGTTTACCGGCCAGACCTCATTTTCCGGTGGATACAAATCGGTAGCTCGAAACAGGTTGCTCATGAATGAACCCTTCATAAATGCCAAACATCGGGTGTTGCGCCGAACCGTGCGCGCTTTTTGCCTCGAAGAGCTGGGCCCCATCGCCGCGGAGATCGACCAGGAAGCACGTTTTCCCTGGGAGGTCGTGGAGAAGATGGGGCCATTGGGCTATTTCGGTATCCAGGCACCAAAGGAGCTGGGCGGTGCGGGTCTGGATGCCATGAGCTACGCGATCATCATCGAAGAGGTGTCGCGTGTCAGCGGGTCCATCGGGCTCTGCCTGAGTGTCCACAACAGCGTGGCCCTCTACCCGATCCTGGCTTTCGGAACGGCCGAACAGCACCAGCGATGGGTTCCCGATCTGGCAAGCGGACGGCGAATCGGCGCCTTCTGCCTGACCGAGCCCAATGTGGGCTCCGATGCCAGCGCCATCTCCGCAACGGCGCTGCCAACCGAGAATCACTGGCTGGTCAATGCTAACAAAGTCTTTGTCACCAACGGCGGCATTGCCGATGTCTGTTTGATCTTCGCCCGTACCGATCCCCAGGCCGGCCGCAGAGGCATCAGCGTGGTCGTGGTCGAAAGGGGGGTCAAAGGCTTTGTGGTGGGTGATCTGGAGGACCTGTGCGGCATGCGCGCCAATCCGGTCTCCTCGATCCGCCTCTACGACTGCCAGGTGCCCAAAGAGAACCTGCTCGGGAGACTGGGGCAGGGGCTGGCCATCGGACTGGCGGCGCTGGATACCGGCCGTATCGGCATCGCTGCCCAGGCCCTCGGGATCGCCCAGGCTGCCCTGGACGAAGCGGTCCGCTATGCCAACCAGCGCCAGCAGTTCGGCGTTCCGCTGGCCCGCCATCAGGCCATCCAGATGATGATTGCCGACATGGCCACCCAGGTGGATGCCGCGCGCATGATGGTCTACCGGGCGGCCATGCTCAAGGATCAGGGCGCCCCGGTAAGTCGGGCCGCGGCCCAGGCCAAGCTCTTCGCATCCGAGGCCGCCTGCCTGGTGACCGATCTGGCCGTTCAGATCCACGGCGGCTATGGCTACTCCAAAGCCTACGCGGTCGAGCGCTACTATCGCGACGCGCGGGTGACCCGCATATATGAGGGCACCTCCGAGGTCCATCGTATGGTGATTGCAAGAGAGGTTTTAGGTTAAAATGTCCCTGCACTGCATTGTCTGCATCAAATCGGTAGTTCGCGAAGCGCCCAAGGGGATTGGGCGGCGGACGCCGGAGAACAGCGAGCTCAATCCCTACGACCGACCGGCCGTTGAGGCGGCCCTGCGTCTGAAAGAGCTGACCTGCGGCCGGGTCACCGCCCTCTCCATGGGGCCGGACGTGGGGGCCGAGGCGTTGGCCGAAACCCAGGCCATGGGGGTCGATGAGGCCATTCTGGTCAACGACAAAGCCCTGGCCGGTTCGGACACCCTGGTGACCTCCAAAGTGCTGGCTGCCGCCGTCCGGCGGGCGGCACCATTCGACCTGGTACTCTTCGGCACCCGCACTTCAGACAGCGACACCGGACAGGTCGGGCCTCAAACCGCCACGGTGCTTGGCATTCCTTTCCTGGGGGGCGTGAAGGAGATCGATCGACAGCTTGGGCAGAAGCATAAGCAGCAACCAGGGCAGCCGTCGAAACATTGGGAGATGAAGCGCCAGATGGACGACTGGGAGGAGAGTTGGGTGGTTGCCTTTCCTGCGGCCGTCACCATTCATCCGCGAGCCTTCAAGCCCCGCCCCATCCCGCTGATCGGTATCGCCCAGGCTCATGATCCACTCGACGTGCAGAGATGGGGGCTGACCGACATAGGTGTGTCGGCAGAAGAGGTGGGCCTGCACGGATCTCCCACACGGGTGGCTCAATTGGAAAAGCTCAAACGCGGCCGCACCTGCCGGATGCTCGAAGGTGAGCCCCAGGCGCAGGTCGAAGCACTGATTGCGCATTTGAAAACCATGGGTGTAATGGCATCATGACGACCGGTGATATCTGGATATACGGCGACCTGCGCACCGCACGCCACTGGCGGGATTGCCAACGCGTTTTGACCAAAGCACAGTCACTTGCACGTGAGGCGGATGCACAGATCAGCATGCTGTTGCTGGGGGCCGGCACCTCCGACATCGCCGCTGAGTGTTCCGAACTGGATCTCTCCGCCTGCGTCCCCATGGAAGAGGCTGCCGGAGTGGCCGCCGGTCTGGGTGTCAAAAAGGTGATCTGCCTGGAGCATCCAATGCTGCGCGTGCCGCGGTGCGACGTCTACGCTTCGGTGCTATCCGAATACATCATGAAGAACCGTCCCTGGCTGGTTCTGATGCCCCTTAACGATTTCGGCCGCGAAACAGCTGCCATATGCGCCCAGCGATGCCAAACCGGTCTTATTGCCGACTGTACCCGGATGTCCTTCGAGGCGAAGCAATTTGTCGGCCGATGCCCGGCGTGGGGCGGCCAGATTCTGGCCCACATCACCATTGCCGAAGGGTGGACTTCCGCTTTTGTAACGGTTCAACCCCACGGCGTCACCGAACCGGAGGCCGCGCCGACAAAGGCCCCCATCGAAAGGGTGGCCCTGGAGAAGGTTGACCCGCCGGCCGGACTGCAGATCATCAAGCGGGCCGTCGAGGCCACCGACACGCGTCGCCTGGAAGATACCGAAACGGTGGTGGTGGGCGGCGCCGGAATGGGCGACATGCGTGGCTTCGGACTGGTTCGTGAGCTGGCCGCGGCATTGGGAGGCGAAGTGGGCGCCACCCGACCGCCGGTGCTCTATCACTGGGTGGAGGAGGCGCGCTTGATTGGCCAGACCGGCAAAACCGTGCGGCCCAAACTGCTCATATCGGCGGGCGCATCGGGGGCCATTCAATACACGGCCGGCATAATGGAGGCCGAAACCATCGTCGCTATCAACCGCGATGCGTCGGCTCCCATCTTTCAGATTGCCGACATCGGCCTGGTGGCGGACGCCAACCTGGTGCTGCCGCTGCTCAACCAGCACGCCCAGCAGGCTGCCATGAAACAGTTGGCCGATGCCTCCTGCGCTGTCGGCGCCGACGAGCAAAGCGGCGAGGCAAAGGGTGGCTTCGGCCCCATGGTGCGCCAGCTAAGGCAAGCCCGCGACTGGAGCCAGGAGGATCTGGCCCATGTCACCGGGCAGAACCCCGAATTCATCGAGCAGGTCGAGTCGGGTCATCTATCACCGCCGGTCGGCTTCATCCTGCGCATGGCCCAAGCCATGAAGATCGATGCATCCACCTTTTTGAACAAGGAGGCCCAAACCGCCATCCGGGATCGCCGCGCCCAGGCCTACCACCAGCGCACCCAGGCTTACAGCTACACCACCTTGACCCCGGAGGCCGCCAACAGTCACTTACGCGCATTCATGATCACCATCGAAGCCCACCACGACCACAAGCCGGTCGCTTATAAACATGAAGGCGAAGAGTTCATCTATGTGATGGAGGGTGACCTGGGCCTGACCCTGGATGCGCGACAGCATGTGCTAAAACCCGGCGAGTCGATCCACTTCAACTCGGATGTACCCCACAAACTAAAAAGCCTCTCCAGCCGCCCGACCCGATGCCTGGTGGTCCTCTATACGGTCTGAGCACCGATTCATTACGGAACTGCAGCTCAGCCTTACAAGCCCCTTGCCAAACGTTAAATCCGGTCTATGTTAATTATTGAATCCGGTTCTCCACGAAGCTTAAGTGCCCGGAATGTAGTTATGGCTGGCCTATGCAAAGCATTTGATTCCTTCATGGAAGCATTACGAAGCAATAGAAAAGTCCCCCTTTTTCAAAGGGGGATTTAGGGGGATTCCAGTATGTTGAGGGCCAATCAAATCCCCCCCGCCCCCCTTTGAAAAGGGGGGAGCCGGTGGCTGCATCAAAGTATGATAAAGAATAACAGACGATACTTCATCTTCATGGAGAACCGGGTTATTGAATTGCAATGAATCGATGTGAAGAGATGTCTGGTGTTGATCCGTAGCAATTCATATCCCCTCAGGCTTCATAACTTTTTTTAGAATAACCAATGCCATGGAAATACGCCATGAACATAGATAATAGGGCGAGAGGCAACGGGCTGCGCAAACTCATCGAAAGGGGCCGGGCCCTGTTTCGCATTCGTGAAAACACCGAACACTACTCGGATGCGGACTACAGGAAGGCCGAAAAGAAGTTCGTCAAGTTATGCATTCTGGAAGGAAGGTGTGGAAGCGTAATGAGCTGAGAGATTCAATGAAAAAACACCTTCTCTTTAAGCGTTCCACTTTAAGCTATCTTAACAAATTCATATTGGGCCGCTTGAGCAGCGACGGTTTCCCCCTGAAAAAAGTGACCACAACCTGCCGGGCGCTGTTCATGTCGACCGCGTTGCGAATGGCGTTAAACAGTGTGTTCCCGAATGCAAAATTGGCGGCCAGATAGGCCCCGTAGCGCCTGAAGCGCCGCAGGGCGCGGGTGGTGTCGAAATAGTGTTCGAGCATTTCGATCAGCTGCAGCGCAGTGTCGCGGCATATCTCCTCCGGGGGCGGGCGAAGACCCGTCCACTGGGCAAACGACCAGGGACGGGCGATGGCGATACGCCCGAGAGCCACCCCGTCGCAACCGGTGGTTTGAAGCATGCGCAGGCATCCCTCCGCATCGAACACGTCACCGTTTCCAAACACCGGAATCGTCACGGCCTCTTTCACCCGGGCGATGTATTCCCATTTGGCAGGCCGGTTGCGAACGTCGGGGGCGACGCGCGGATGAAAGGTCAACGCATCAGCGCCGGCATCTTCCAGCCGGCGCGCCAAATCCACCGGAATACGTGGGTCGTCCTGCCAGCCGGTGCGAAACTTCACGAAGAGGGGACACGTGACGGCCCGGCGGATCCGCCCCACCAGACGGGCCGCGGCGGAGGGGTCCTTGAGCAGAGCGGCGCCCTGGTTGTACTTGCAGATCTCCCTGACCGAGCAGCCCAGATTGACATCCACCCCGAACAGTCCCTCCGTCTCTATTCTAGCGGCGGCCGCGGCCATGCGTTCGGAATCGGCCCCCAGGAGCTGCACGACCAGCCGGTCAGCCTCTTCGTTCCGCCAGCGAAAATAGGATGATGTGTGTCGGTTCTCCTGGGGGATGCGCGCCGCACTGCACATCTCTGAAAAAAACAGGCCACATCCGCCCATCTTGTCGAGCAGGTGACGAAAGGCGATATGGCCCAGATAGGTCATGGGGGCCAGTACCAGACGGTTGGTCAATTTCCGTCCGCCCACGGTTAGGGGTCGGTTCAAGATTTCGGGCAGAAGCGTGTCCATATGTATATGTGTGGTACATCCTGTTGCATGGGCTTTGAAAATCATGGCAAGGGGATCTGTTCGGAACCCACAAACCGTTGGGAATTGCAGTATAGAAAGAGCCCGTCCGGTCGCATGGCCCCGGCCAGCGACATCCCCAGGCGCGAGCCCAGTTCGACCGCCAGGCGGGTTGGACGCGACAACGCCATGAGAATCGGAATGCGTGCGCGCACGCTCTTTTGAACCAGTTCATAGCTGATCCGGGACGAGAGCACTGCGACTTTTGCCAGATGGAGCCTCCGGTCGAGAAAGAGTCGGCCGATCGCCTTGTCCAGGGCATTGTGGCGGCCGACATCTTCCATGGCCACGAGCAACTGAAGATCCGCATCGAACAGTGCCGCGGCATGACTGGCCCTTGTGCTGCGGCGCAGCGGCTGAAGATCATCGAGCCGGCGTAGACACGCTTCAGCCGCCGGAAGCGCAATGGTGGTCCGGTCTTCTATCGGTCGCAACTCCTGGATCAGCTCGTCCACAAGGGTCTTACCACAAAGCCCGCAGCTGGATTGGCTGATATAACCGCGCCGGTCCAGGTGGCCGGCGACTTTCTCCCTTCGCTGCGAGGAGAGGGTGACGGTCACCACGTTTGTGTCGTCCTGATCGCAGGTGGCCAGATTGGTGATATCGTCCGGGTCGTCCACCACACCTTCGGTCAGACAGAAGCCGGCCGCATGGGCCAGATCGTCACCGGGTGTCCGCATGACCACCGCGTAAGGGCTACCCTGGACGCGAATGGACAGCGGCTCCTCTTCGATGAATGCCATGGTCGTGCGATGCAGTTCACCTTTGTGCCATTGGGAAATCGTGGTTCGAGGATCGTTCACGATATGTCGGCCTCCTCTATTCAATGGGTCAGGCGCCATCGATGCGAATCAGCCTCGAGGCGTGCCAACAATATAACGCGGCTTGTAAGAGTGTAAATTCCAAACTCCGAATATCGAAATGTGCGACAAATGCCAATGATCAAAATTCGGTGCGTCTAAAACACATTTTTCTTGACAAAATTTTCAAATCGCTTAATATTCCGGATTTTTCAGGAATGGCGATTGAAATCAGGGAGGTTCAAACATGTATGCAGTCGTTGCCACAGGAGGCAAACAATATAGAGTAGAGGCTGGCGAGATCCTGCGTGTTGAAAAGCTGGCCGGTGATGTCGGTGCCGAAATCGCTTTCGATCAGGTTCTAATGCTGGGTGACGGTGAAGATGTCCGCATCGGCCAACCTGTGGTGGAGGGCGCTACTGTCAAAGGCCACATCATTGAGCAGGGCAAGAGTAAAAAGGTGCTTGTATTCAAATACAAACGCCGCAAACGCTATCGCCGCAAACAGGGCCACCGCCAGCTCTATACGGCAGTGAAGATCGACAGCATCGACGCATAGACGATCGAAACATCACAGCCACGTCAGGCGCAAAGATCTAAATAGAAGAAGATAGATATTGGGGAGAACATACCATGGCACATAAAAAAGCGGGCGGAAGTTCGAAAAATGGTCGCGACAGTCAGGGTCAGCGAAGGGGCACCAAACGCTACGGCGGCGAACCGGTGAGAGCAGGCAATATCATCGTACGCCAGCTGGGCACCAAGATCCATCCCGGCAACAATGTCGGTATGGGGAGGGACTACACACTTTTTGCCAAAATCGACGGCATCGTCACCTTTGAACGTAAAGGCCGCTCAGGCAAAAAGGTCAGTGTCTATGCCGCGTGAAATTCATTGATGAAACCACCATCATCGTGCAATCCGGAGACGGTGGGCGAGGATGCGTCAGCTTTCGACGCGAACGCTTCGTTCCCCGAGGAGGTCCGGACGGCGGAGATGGAGGCAAGGGCGGCGACGTCCTCCTGAAAGCCACTTCCAACAAACGCACCCTGTACCACCTCCAGTTTAGAAAAGAGTATAAAGCAAAGAACGGCGGCCACGGGCAAGGCCGTCAGCGAAATGGACGCGGCGGTGAAGATCTTTTGATCCCGGTGCCGGTGGGAACCGTTGTCATCGACACTGAAAACGGCGAGCCCCTCTTTGACCTTGTCACACCGGAAGAGACCGTTATCGTGGCAAGTGGTGGCCGCGGCGGCCAGGGCAACCTGAGATTCAAGTCCTCCACCAATCGAGCGCCGCGATATGCCCAGCCCGGAGAACCCGGCCAACGCCTAACACTGAAACTGGAGCTCAAATCCATTGCTGATGTGGGCATCATCGGTCTCCCCAATGCCGGCAAATCGACCCTGATCAGCACCATATCATCAGCACGCCCCAAAATCGCAGACTACCCGTTCACCACCTTGATTCCCAATCTTGGCGTTGTCACATCCCACTATGGCGAACCCTTTGTGGTGGCCGATATTCCCGGCTTGATCGAAGGCGCACATGAGGGGGCCGGGCTTGGCATCCGCTTCCTGCGCCATGTGGAGCGCACCGGCGTGCTGGTTCACATGATCGATCTCAGCGCCTTGTCTGCCGATGCACCCCTGGACACCTATGAGATGGTCAACCGAGAATTGGCCATGTACAGCGACACCCTTGCGAAGAAACCGCAGTTGGTGGTACTGAATAAAATCGATTTACCAGGTACCGAGCCATTGGCCGATCTTTTCTGTCAGGCCCTGCCCGACACAAACGTGTTGCGCATCAGCGCGGCGACCCATGCAGGGCTTGACGAGTTGAAACGACACATTCGCCGGCATTTAGACGCTTTGGATGACACCCCATAATTTTCATCAGACCCGATCCCACCGGATCGGTCTGTTCGGCGGGACCTTCAACCCGATCCATCTCGGCCATCTTCAGGTCGCCCTGGATGTGCGGCAACAACTGGAACTGGATGAGGTCTATTTCATCCCCAGCTCGCTTCCGCCCCATAAAGGTGCCGACCAGCTGGCTGCGGCCCGGGATCGACTTGAGATGGTCCGCTTGGCGTTGGGCGATCGGGCCGGGCTGGCACCCTGCGGCCTGGAACTTGAACGGGAAGGCCCATCGTACAGCATCGACACGATCCGGCACATCCGCCGAAAGCTGCCCGATGCCCAACAGCTCTATTTTATGATGGGCCTGGACGCATTTCTGGAGATCCACACGTGGAAGGCCTTCAGACGGCTCTTCGAAGAGACGGCGATAGCCGTCATGTCGCGGCCGGGGTCGGGGCAGTGGACCGCACGCAGAGATCAAGAGGCGCTGAGCTACGTACAGCGGCATATTGCACCGGAATATCGCCTTAAGAGAGATGATCGCATGCTGGTCCATCCGGACAAACAGTGTGTCTATCTCCTGTCGGTAACACCGGTGGACATTTCTTCGTCCAGTATCCGCAGCGGTATCCGGAAGGGAGAGCCCCTCGACAGATGGGTTGCACCACCGGTTGCGCGCTACATACAACAAAAAGGTTTATATCGATGAGCAATGAGCTTGACGCCAACCTGGATCTGTTCGTACAAGCCGCCCTTGGTAGAAAGGCACAAGGGGTCGTCGTGCTCGATGTGCGCGAACTGACCTCCATCGCCGAAACGTTCATCATCTGCAGCGGCACCTCCAACCGGCAGGTGAGCGCCATTGCCGACCACATTCAGCGGTTTTTAAAGGAGCATTCGATCAAGCCGTTGAGCGTCGAAGGCAAGAGCGAGGGCCTATGGGTCTTGATGGATTACGGACATGTGATCCTTCACGTCTTTTATGAAACCACCCGGTCCTTCTATGACCTGGAAGGGTTATGGAGCGATGCCAGGCGCATCACCACAGAAAGCATGGAGAAGCATCGCCAGGAGCAAGCCGAAGGGTTCGATGGCGAGGAGGTCTTCGTCGAGTGAGGCCATTTGGCTTTTTCACAAATCGTGCTTAGTGTCGGATCTTGTACCTTTGCAATAATGCTTTCGAACGACCACGGCAACCATCAACTCAATCGGAGAAGATAAGATGCAGAGACCTAAACCGGTCATGCTGATGATTCTGGACGGATGGGGCATCGACACGCCCGGAAGCGGCAACGCCGTCACGCTTGCCAACACCCCCAACCTGGATCGGCTCGTGGCCGATTACCCTCATACCCAACTGAAAACGTGTGGTAAATCGGTCGGGTTGCCGGAGGGCATCATGGGCAACTCCGAAGTGGGGCATCTGAATATCGGCGCCGGACGCATTGTCTACCAGGACCTGTTGCGCATCGACAACGCAATTGCCGACGGCTCCTTTTTTGAAAACGAGGCCATCAATCAATGCATGCAGCGCTCTATGGAAAAGAGAAGCAGCCTGCACCTGGCCGGCCTCGTATCCGACGGCGGTGTCCACAGCCAACTGACCCATCTCCTGGCGCTATTGGATCTGGCCAAACAGAAGGGGCTGACCGATATCTATGTCCATATCATCCTGGACGGCCGCGACACAGCACCAGACGGCGGCGTCGGCTATGTCCGCCAGGTGCAGCAGCACATCGAGAAGATCGGCACAGGCACCATCGCCACCGTCTGTGGTAGATACTACGCCATGGACCGCGATACCCGCTGGGAGCGCACCGAAAGGGCCTATCGCCTCATGACCGAAGGGGAAGGCGTGCACGAGCGTGATCCACTCGAGGCGGTTCAAAACGCCTACGCACGCGGAGAGACGGATGAGTTTGTCAAACCTATCGTCATGGTCGGTCCGGATGATCAGCCGATAGCTACGGTACACGATGACGATGCCATTCTCTTCTTCAATTTCAGAGCGGATCGTGCTCGCCAGATTACACGGGCCTTTACCGATGAGAATTTCCAGGGATTCGAACGCCAAATGCAGCCCCATCTTTGCGACTATGTCTGCATGACGCTCTATGACGAGAAGTTTACGCTGCCGATGGCCTTTCCTCCCGAACATCTGGAACAGATATTGGGCGAGGTGGTCAGCGCGGCAGGCATGCGCCAACTGCGCATTGCCGAGACCGAAAAATATGCCCATGTGACCTACTTTTTCAACGGCGGTGAAGAGAAGCCCTTTGAGAATGAAGACCGCTGCTTGATTCCCTCTCCTAGAGACGTTCCGACCTACGATCACAAGCCGGAGATGAGTGCCGAGGCGGTCACCAGCGAGGTGCTCGAACGCATCGCTTCCGATCAATACGATCTGATCGTGCTGAACTTCGCCAATATGGATATGGTCGGTCATACCGGCATCATCCCCGCGGCCATCAAGGCGTGCGAAACGGTGGATCGCTGTGTGGGCCAAATCGTTGCGGCGGTGCAGTCCAAGGGCGGTGCACTGCTGATTACTGCGGATCACGGCAATGCCGAAACCATGGTCACCAGCAAGGGGAAGATGCACACGGCCCACACCCTGAACGTGGTGCGCCTGATCTATGTCAATGAGAACCAAAAGGGGGCGCAGCTTAGAGAGGGCATTCTGGGCGACATCGCCCCGACCATCCTACAGATTCTCGGAACGCCCCAACCCAGCCAGATGACGGGAAAACCATTGATTTCAGACCCCAACGTGTAGCGAGGCAACCAGGAACCATGGATTTGAGTAAAGAGATGCTCGTCGATTATATCACCGGCCGTGAAACACCCAATGCAGGGGCCGAGGCCAACCGCCAGGCCGTTGAACGTCTGCTAGTGGAAACCAAAGGTTATGCCCGGGAAGAGATTGAGGTGGATGCACCGATCACCCTCGATATGGGCGAAGCCCAGCAATACCGTTCATTTGTGGACCTGGTAGTGAAAGTCAAAGGGTATCGCTACATGGCTGTCAAATGCGCGCCAGGATCGCTGGCCTCCCGCGAGCGCGAGATTGTTGCAGCGGCCCGGCTGTTGGACGCGTATCAGATTCCTTTGGCGGTATCATCCGATGGCCGGACGGCCATTGTATGGGATGTGGTCAGCGGAGAGAAGATGGGCGACGGATTGGAAGCGATCCCCACAAGGCAGGAGGCGGAAACCGGGTTCGACCCCCATCGCTTGCTTCCGCTGGGAGAGCCCAGGCGAATGCGCCAGCAGCTCATCTTCCGTTCATATGACAGCATGAACGTTCATCGACGCGCTGAGTAGATCGCTATCCCGACCCGGCCGGGCGACTTGATTATCTCCCTGACCGGGCTGAAACATACGAGGAAAAACGCTACAGGCCGGCAACCTCTTTGCCGCAATTTTTGCAAACTTTGGCGCGCTTCTTGATGATCTCTGCACAAAAGGGGCACTCGCGCGTGAAGTGGTGTTCGTGTATTTTGGAGACGGCACTGTCGATGGCCTCCTGCAGCTTGGGATTGGCGGCCTTCATAAAGCTCAACGGCTCAATCGCTTCCAGTTCGCCAATATCGCCTAGCATCTCAGCAGCCTTGATACGAACCCGCATCGGCTCACAAGCATCGCTCAGCAGCCGCATGATGGTCAAGCCATCCTTGTTGACGTAGCAATCGGCCAGAATGGAAAACCCCTTTTTGGTCTGCTCTTTTAACACCTCCTGCTGAGCAAGCACCTCATCGTCGATAATCTGTCCCTGCCCCCCCATGGAACTGAAGACCGGCATGCATTCAAACTGCTCGGTACCCGGATAGTTGAAGCAGCGCATGGAGGCGCGCTGGGCGTAATTCTCCTCCATGTCCTTCCACCCCTTTGTATAAAGGGGGCACTCGTCGTTGAAGCAGAGAAACAGAAAGGGGGCACCCCAGCCCAGTCCATCTGAAAAAGTGATCGGCGGCACCTCCCACAACTTCATCTCTTCATTGCAATGGGGACAGCGCGGTTTAGGCATCGCCATGACCCGTTCCATATATTCCTGCTTGGTCTCTATTGCCATAGCCCTCTCCAATAACACACTATTTAGTATCCATTCGAACGGCCATCCCGATGCGCATGGACACTATTTAAAATCTGCCTACCGGCGACACACCGCCTGTGCAGGGCAAGGTAGAAACGTATCGAAACATACCCTTTACAACACACCGGTTCTGGCTGTAAACACCAATTGCTAATCTAAGGCCAGATGAGGCTGTGTCAAACACCGACGGCGTGCTGTCCGGTCATGACAGCATCGCTGCTTGTAACCTTCTTCTGCCTTGAGTCTCAACACCTTCGGGTGGTATAGGTGAGATGGAGCGGGTCGCTTATGCACGGAAAGCGCCGCCACCCGCCCCACCCTCCATGGTCTTAATCGTTAACCCCAAAAGCAGCGTGCTCCGATGATCCATCAGGTCGGGTCACGGAATTCATAAGGAGGCCCCATGAGCATCGATCGTTGGGTTATGGCTTGGGCAGGCATTGTCATCCTTGGCAGTCTTTTGTTGTCGTTGATACATAGCGACTACTGGCTTTTATTGACGGCTTTCGCCGGTGCGAATCTTCTCCAGGCATCCTTCACCGGATTTTGTCCGATAGTGGTGGTGCTGAAAAAACTTGGCGTCAAGCCAGGCGCCGCCTTTGAATAGAACAACTGCGACGTATGACGATGACCGCCGAAAAGCAGTGCCTCGATAAAGCCTTGCGTCTGCTCGGTCGCCGGGACCACAGCTGCCGGGAACTTTCACAAAAATTGAAGCAGCGCGGCTTCTCATCCGAACTGATCGCCTCGGCTATCGAGGCCTGCAAGAAAATGAACTACCTGGATGACCGACGGTTCTGCGAAGGCTATACCCGCCATTTGCGCCGCAAGGGATATGGGGTGATGCGCATTGTACAAAAGCTGAAGGAGAAGGGTGTAGCCGAAACGCACATCCGGGAGAGCATCGAGCAGCAGTGCCAAAATGCGTGCCAGGTAGAAGATTGTCGCAGGGTCATAGAAAAGAAAATGCCCGCCCAACAAACCAGAGACCGCCTCTTTCGGTTCCTCTACCAGCGGGGTTTTTCAAATGAGGTGATTAAAGAGGCCTTGCGTGAGACCGCGGATCTTTGGAATTCAGAAAGATTCGGGTTGTCATGAAGCGCTACTCGAGCAGACCTCCTATGGCGTTTCCTCAAGACAATTGACTTCCAGGCAATCTCTCCGTTGCAAACGTCCCCCTGTAAATCATGATCCAGGTGGTGGGTACACGTGGAGAGATCTGGCAATTGGTCCAAATCTACCAAAAGAAAAGGCAACCCTTCCCAATATAGGGCTGCCTTTCAAAATGACTTCGATATGGCGGAACTAGATGGCTTCTTTGAGCTTCTTACCAGGTTTGAATTTCACGACATTAGAAGCCTTGATTTTGATTACTTCACCGGTCTGCGGATTTCTGCCTTTACGGGCTTTGCGGCGTGTTTTCTGGAAAGTGCCAAATCCCACCAAAGTAACCTTGCCATCTTTTTTCTTCAGTGCTTTTGTCACACTTTCCACAAAAGACTCCAAAGCAGTCTGTGCCGCCGCTTTGGTGATGCCGGCATCTTTGGCCATTTTCTCAACGATTTCCGCTTTTGTCATCTGAATTCCTCCTTTTAAAAAAATGGTATGACCCGCCAACTCTGCTATAATTAGGCATTTACAGTCTCATATAGTCTTTGTCAACACCTAAGTGCCGATCATTAGCGGTTTTTTACATCTCCTCCCCGCTTCAAACTGCGCGGGTCAATGATTTCCGCATCTGTGCAAATCCCGATCCTTTCATTATAAGCGAAGGCGTCGTCAAATCTTTAAAGAGAAACCCGGTCCGAGTTATGGCACGCAAATCGCCACCGGCTTCCGGAGAGAGATAGGAGCAGAGGCGTCGCAAGCTTTTTTATGCACTGTATGAACGGTCCAGAATGCGGTACTGGATGGCCTCTGCCACATGCCGGGCAGCGATTGCTTCCTGCCCGGAGAGATCAGCGATGGTGCGGCTGATCTTTAAGATCCGGTTCATAGCGCGGGCGGAGAGTCCCATTTTGTCGATGGCCGCCTCGAGCAGCCCCGAAGCCTCTTTGCCGATGGCGCACCACTTTTTCAGATGGCGATTGCTCATTTGCGCATTACAAAATATCCGCGATCTGCGAAACCGCTCCTGTTGCACGGTCCTGGCGGCAATCACGCGCCTGCGGATATCTTCCGATCTCTCCGCGCGTGCCTCTCCTATTAGATCCTTATAGGCGACAGCCGGCACCTCGATGTGGATATCGATACGATCGAGCAGTGGGCCTGACAGGCGCGCCCGATACCTTTGGATTTGCTGAGCGGTGCAGCGGCAGGTGTGGTTTGGATCAGAGTAATAACCGCAAGGGCAAGGATTCAGGGCCGCAACCAGCATGACACGGGCCGGATAGGTAATGGTCGAGTTGGCTCGCGACAAAGTGACCTTCCCATCTTCAAGCGGTTGACGCAGTACTTCGAGCACATGCTTCTTATACTCGGGCAGCTCATCCAGAAAAAGCACCCCGTGATGCGCCAAGCTGACCTCGCCCGGCCGTGGCACGACCCCGCCGCCGATCAAACCGGCGTCGGAAATGGTGTGGTGCGGAGAGCGGAAACAGCGCGTGGCGATCAAGGCCCTGTCCCGTCCGAGCAGGCCTGCGACACTATAGATCCTGGTCGTTTCAATGGCCTCTTCAAAGGTCGGAGGAGGCAATATGGACGGGATTCGTCGGGCCAGCATGGTCTTTCCTGCACCGGGCGGCCCAACCATCAGCGCGTTATGGCCGCCTGCCGATGCGATCTCCAGTGCACGTTTCACGTGCTCCTGCCCTTTCACTTCTTCAAAATCTTCCTTGGTGGAAGGGCTGCCCAGCAAGGCGACCGGATCGGATCGTTCGATATCGATCTGTTTTTGCCCGCGTAGAAACTCGATGACCTGGGACAAATGCTTCGCAGGATAGACGTCGATACCCTTCACGACGGCTGCCTCCTTACGGTTGGCAAATGGCACCACAATGTTTTTGAATCCCTCTTGCATCGCAGCCAAAGCCATGGAGAGAGAACCGAAAACCGGCTTGATGCGACCGTCCAGGCTCAGCTCTCCAAGCAGAAGAAGCTCGGCTGCCACTTCCTGGGGAACGACACCGGTTGCCACCAGGATGCCCACGGCAATGGGCAGGTCAAAGCCCGTTCCCTCTTTTTTGATGTGCGCCGGTGCCAGATTGACGGTAATGCGATCGTCGGGAAAAGCATATCCCGAATTCTTGATGGCCGCCTTTACTCGCTCTTTGCTCTCCTTCACAGCGGTCTCCGGCAACCCCACGGTCACAAAGGAGGGGAGGCCGTTGGCAATATCTATCTCCACTTCAACGGGGTATGCTTCTACGCCGATAACGGCACTGCTCATCACCTTCGATAGCACGGTATCTCCTTATTTCAGAAAGTCCTCCGGTTTGGCGATCATTTCGCCATGCCGGCCGGCAGGAATTCCCAATTCCTGCCGGCCAGGATTTTGCATTATTTTGTTGTATAAAAGACGCATCATGGGATAATAAGTGTGTCGTTTTTAACACACGATCGATAAGGAGCCGGCCTAGAATCGATTCCACTTAGATGCCACTCTATACAATTGAGTTATAATTCAGATAGTTGACCAAATATCCGCATAAAAGGCACAAACATTGCTTGAAAGGCCCAGACGCTCAACGAAAACGAAATAGCGGAGCACCAAGCTTCTGCACCAAGGGCAATAGGAAAGAGAGTCGAAAAGGCATGGAGCTGGCAGTGCTCAATCAGGGCAGCGATACGGTGACGGTTCGGTCACAACGCACCCATCAGGTGGGACGAAGCACTCCGCTAAAATCTAAAAGCCGCTTGCGGATCGGAAGGTACATAACAGCATCAGTGGTCAGCGGCAAGGAAATAGATAATGATGAATAAAAGATATCTGCAAAAAACGATTACCAAGGAGGTACACTGCTCAGGCATCGGTGTCCATTCGGGCAAAGAGGTCAACCTGAGCGTCCAACCGGCCCCAGTCAATCATGGGATCCGGTTTGCCCGTATGGACCTGCCCAACCGCCCAAGTGTCCCGGCACGGTTCAACAAGGTGGTCGATACCAGCCTGGCCACCGTCATTGGAGAGGATGGATTTATCGTCTCCACTATTGAGCACATGATGGCGGCATTGACTGGCCTTGCCATCGATAACGCGCTCGTCTTGGTCGACAACTACGAGCTGCCCATAATGGACGGCAGCGCAGGGCCTTTTGCCCGCATGCTGCAATCCGCCGGCATAGAGGTTCAATCTGCACCGAGATGCTTTTTCGTTGTCCAGGAGCCGATCGAGCTGGAAGAGAACGGAAAATTCGTGGGGGCCTATCCGGCCCCCCATTTCAGACTGACGTGCACGATCGAGTTCGAGCATCGCCTCATCAAGACCCAAACGTATGACGTGATCGTCGACAACGGCTGTTTTCAAAATGAGATCGCCGATGCGCGCACCTTTGGTTTTCGCCAGGAAGTAGAATACATGAAACAATTCGGTTTGGGACAGGGCGGGTCACTGGATACGGCGATTATTGTCGATCAGGACAAAATCCTCAACCCAGGCGGGCTTCGCTACGAAGATGAGTTTGTCCGGCACAAACTGCTGGATTGCATCGGCGACTTTTCACTGCTCGGCCTACCGCTAATGGCGCATATTGTCACCAAACGATCAGGCCATGCGTTCAATCACGCTTTCCTCGAATGGTTCTTCCAGCAAAAAGGCGCCTGGCAGACAAGCACCTTTGACGAAACGCCCGATGTAACACCTGTGAAACAGCTTGCCAATTAATGGTGGTTCCTCTATGATGCTTCTTTGACACAGCATCACAGATGCCCTTGTAACAGACTGTTGAAACAGACGAATCTGCCCTTGCCGAAAGGCAGCAGCAATAAAAATCTATCCGGCACAAGATTGGACGGACGCAAACAAATCGTGCAGAAAATGAAAATCAGTGCCTTGCTCATATGGGTTCTCAGCGGTCTGTTGTTGATGCTGCCATCGCCGAGTTGCGCCCAGGATGCAAGCCTTACCAATATCATCGTTACCAACACGCGAGACGATTTACTTCTCTACCTGACGGTCAAAGACGCATTTCCACCAGACATCGAAGAGACAATTAAAAGCGGGGTTCCAGCCACCTTCAGTTTCCTGGTCAATCTTTATCGCGTGCGCGGATTCTGGATGGACAAAGAGATCAATGAGATTGTCGTTACCCACACCATCAAATACGATAATCTGAAAAAAGAGTTTTCGGTCACCCGTTCATGGGACGGCAACCGTCCACAGGTGGTCAAATCCTTCGAAGAGGCAAAAAAACTGATGAAGGAGATCGACAGCCTGCCCATTGTCTCGCTGAACGAGCTTGAAAAAGGAAAGCAATACCAGATTCGGGCCAAAGCAAAGCTGAGCAAGCTTACCCTCCCCTTTTATTTGCACTACATCCTGTTTTTCATGTCATTGTGGGACTTTGAAACCGACTGGTATACCATTGACTTTATGTATTGATCGTTACCCTTAACTGACCTTTCGCACCGATGCGCCGCCATGAAACGTTCAGAGCCAACATCGAAAAGCAAGCTCCCGGACGAAGAGAAACGGCGCCGCAAGCGCGAACTCACCCTCATCTTTGCCATCATCCCCATTGTCGGTGTTCTGGCGTTTGTCCTCAACCGCAATATTTACATCCGGGCCGACTTTCCAGTCTCTAATCAGATTTTGATGTTCATCCTGATCAATATCAATCTACTCCTTTTACTGCTCCTGATCTTCCTTGTGTTTCGCAACCTGGTCAAGCTGTTGTACGATCGCAAGCGTAACGTTATGGGCGCCAAGCTTCGAACACGCCTGGTTCTCGCCTTTGTCACCTTGACATTACTGCCATCCACGGTTCTGTTTGTTTTCTCCATCAGTTTCATCACCAGCAGCATCGAGTTCTGGTTCAATGTACCGGTAGAGCAGGCGCTGGCCAACTCGCTGCGCGTCGGCCATATGATGTATGAGCGTGCCGAACGGGAGAGCGGCTTCCTGCTGGAGCGGGTGGCCTACCAAATCGAAAAGAAGAACCTTTTGGCTACAGACAAACTGGAGGCGCTGGCACACTATATCCAGGTGGTACAACGCGAGTTCAATCTGGATGCCATCGAAAGTTACGATGCCAATGCCGAAAGGCTCGCCTACGCGCTGGCGCCGATCCTCGAGCAGGCGCCATTCGCGCGAATCGGGGCAAGCGACCTGCTCAAACCCTCCTCCGAAGAGGGCGTTCAGACCATTTCCACCCGTGTTAACGATGCGGAATTGCTGCGCACCATCGGAACCGTCCCGTTCGACGCTCCTCCGGACAAAATCATGGGTTTTGTGGTGATCTCCTTCTATGTGTCACCCGACATTTCCGAAAGCATGTCATCGATTCAGCGGGGATTTGAAGAGTATCAACAGATCACCCTGTTAAAACGACCGATCCAGACCTTCTATTATATTACCTTGTCGGTAGTTGCCCTATTGGTCGTATTCTGCGCCGTATGGCTTGGGTTTTACCTGGCCCGCACCATCACGATCCCCATTATGCGGCTGGCCGACGGGACGCGCCGCGTGGCCGAAGGTGATTTGAGTTTTGCCCTGGAGGTTCAGGCCGATGATGAAATCGGCAGCCTGGTGACGGCCTTCAACAAAATGACGCGCGACCTGCGCATCGGAAGGGAACAGCTCGAGCTCTCCGCCCAAATGCTTCGCGAGCAAAACATCGAGATCGAGGCACGCCGCCGCTATATGGAGATTGTGCTGAAAAATGTATCGGCCGGTGTCATCACCCTTGATGCCAAAGGCGCCGTGATGACGTTCAACACCTCGGCCGAACGTATGCTCAACCTGAAGGCTGGCGACATTTTAAACAAGGATTTTAAAACCCTTCTCAAGGGCCCTCAACTCCAGTTGGCAGAAGAGATCATCGAGAGCTTGCCCAATAGCCAACAAGAGACCATGGAGATTCCGCTACGCGTGGCCATCGATGGCCGCCCGCGAAGCTTTTTGGCCTACATCAACGCCCTGAAAGATGAGGGAAACCAGCATTTCGGCATCGTTATGGTCATCGACGATCTGACCGAACTGGAGAAGGCCCAGCGCATGGCCGCCTGGCGGGAGGTGGCACGGCGCATCGCCCATGAAGTCAAGAATCCACTCACGCCGATCTCCCTCTCGGCGCAGCGCCTCAAGCGCAAGTACTCGGATCGAATCAATGAGCCGGTCTTTGATGAGTG
Organism: uncultured Desulfatitalea sp.; assembly: GCA_963668675.2. Taxonomy (GTDB): domain Bacteria; phylum Desulfobacterota; class Desulfobacteria; order Desulfobacterales; family Desulfosarcinaceae; genus Desulfatitalea. The sequence continues at coordinate 2,032,968 of CAXXMB010000002.1, forward strand.
CACCCAGATGATCATCAACCACGTTGAACTGATTCGCAATCTGGTCAATGAATTTTCTGCTTTTGCCCGGTTTCCCACAGCAGACCCAAAACCCTGTGACCTTGCCCCTCTGATCGAGGAGACGGTGGCGCTCTACAGAGAGGGCCATCCAAACATCAATTTTCAGGTACAGATCCAAGACATATTGCCGATGATGAGTCTCGATCGCCAGCAGATCAAGCAAGCGATGATCAACCTTGTAGACAACGCCGTTTCAGCCATTCGAATCGAAGGAAATCTGCGGATAATGGTCTCTCACGACCCCATTCTCAATATGGTGCGCATCGAGGTGACCGACGATGGCGACGGTATTTCCGATGAAGATAAAATCCGTCTTTTCGAACCCAATTTTTCCACCAAGAAAGCGGGAATGGGCCTTGGCCTGACCATTGTCAACAGCATCATCACCGACCATGGCGGAAGGATCAGCGTACAGGACAATTTTCCTCAGGGGGCCAAATTCGTCATTGAACTTCCAGCATGATTACCGGATGATATAGCTGACGGTGCGCTTGACAGTACGCCTAAAGAGACATCTGAAGATACACCTAAAGACAAAATAGATCGTTCCAAATGCTAAAAGTAAGAAGGAAAACCTATCATGTTCCCAACCATACTGATCGTAGATGACGAACCCTCTATCCGTCAATCTCTGCAGGGTATCCTGTCAGACGAGGGATTTGAGGTGACAACGGCCTCCAACGGCTATGAAGCACTTCAACAGATCGAGGCAGATGCCCCGGATCTTGTACTGCTCGACATCTGGATGCCCGGTCTCGATGGGCTCGAAACCCTCAAGGAGATCAAGAAGAACCACCCCTATATCCAGGTGATCATGATTACCGGCCACGGCACCATCGAAACCGCCGTTCAGGCCACCAAGCTGGGGGCCTTTGATTTCATTGAAAAGCCGCTCTCCATCGAAAAGGTGATCGTGGCCATCAACAACGGTCTCAACTTCCGTCGACTGGAAGAGGAGAACCGTTACCTGCGCAAAAAGACCATCGATAAACACGCCATCACCGGCAACAGCGCTCCGATTCAAACCTTGAAAATGACCCTTGCCAAGGTGGCGCCCAGCGACAGTTGGGTGTTGATCAAGGGGGAAAATGGCACTGGCAAGGAGCTGGTCGCCAGAAATATCCACCACATGAGCCGGCGCGCCACCAAGCAACTGATCGCCGTCAACTGCGCCGCCATTCCAGAAGAGCTGATCGAAAGCGAACTGTTCGGTCATGAGAAGGGGGCCTTTACCGGCGCCAACAGCAAAAAAGTGGGCAAATTCCAATTGGCGGACAAGGGCACCCTCTTTCTGGATGAGATCGCCGATATGAGCCTGAAGACCCAGGCCAAGATACTGCGCGTGCTGCAAGAGAAGCAGTTTCAGCGCGTTGGCGGAAGCCGCACCCTTCAGGTCGATGTGCGCGTCATCGCCGCCACCAATAAAAGCCTTGAAGAGGAGATCCAGCGCGGCACGTTTCGAGAAGATCTCTACTATCGGCTCAATGTGGTGCCCATTGAGGTGCCGTGCCTCAGGGACCGCGCCGAAGATATCGACACCCTCGTCGATGTCTTCCTGGAAGAGGCGGCCCACCAGAGCAAATCACCCAAAAGAAGCATGTCGCCGGATGCGGTGAAACTGCTCAAGCAATACAGCTGGCCGGGCAATGTACGCGAACTGAAAAATCTTATCGAGCGTCTGGTCATCATGAGCACGGGGCAACTGATCGAAGTAAAAGATCTCCCCGAACCGTACAATCCAGGGGCCGTCTCCGGGACATCGGAAGGCACCGAATCGCTGTTTGCCATCGAGGAGTTAAAAGCAGCCAAGCAGCAGTTCGAGCATCACTTCATCCACCGCAAGCTTGAAGAGAACGAACACAACATCACCCGCACGGCGAAATCGATCGGTGTGGAACGCAGCTATCTGCACCGCAGGATTAAAAAACTTTCGGAAGATGTCGAATAGCCGCCATCATCAAAGGAGGGGCTGATGCGCATCATTGGCGGCGCTTTGCGAGGACGAAAACTCGGCACATTGCAGGGCCGATCCATACGCCCCACCTCCGACCGCGCAAAGGAGGCCCTCTTCAACATCCTGGGCACACAAGCGGCGAATGCTGCCGTTCTCGACCTCTTTGCCGGAACGGGTGCACTGGGCATCGAAGCCCTGAGCCGAGGCGCAACGAATGTCGTTTTCATCGACAAGGCCCCCGCCAGCTTGAGCGTCCTGCGCAAAAATGTTGCGCTGTGCCATCTTCAGGAGCACAGCCGTGTCCTTCAGTGGGACATTGTTAAAAACCTGGAATGCCTGCGCGTCTATCACCGCACCTTCAATCTCGTCTTTATCGACCCGCCCTATGGACAAGGCATGATTGAACCGGCATTGCAGCATCTGATGGCATCCGATGCGCTCGCAAAGAGCGCTTGCATCGTGGTCGAACAAGATACCCGCGAGACGCAACCCGCCCTGCCGTCGCTATTGAAGTGTGAGGATCAGCGCCGCTACGGTCACACCCGACTGACCTTTGTAAGCTTTGCCGGCGACCATATTGCATCTTGACGCTTTCCATGCTAGATAGGATTCCACGACAGGCAGACAGATCCTGGCTCACGCACCCGTTACATATGGAAGGGACTTATGCAGAAAATTGCAGTCTACCCCGGCTCATTCGACCCGGTTACCTTCGGACATATCGATATCGTTAAAAGAGGAAGAAAAGTTTTCGATCATATCATCGTCGCCATCCTGAACAACCCTGCTAAAAATGCACTTTTTTCGATAGATGAGCGTCTGGAAATGCTCAACCAATGCATGCAGGATATCCCCGGTCTCACCTTCGACTCGTTTGATGGACTTCTGGTCGACTATGTGAAAAGCAAGGGCGCCTGTGCCGTGCTGAGGGGAATGCGCGCCGTCTCCGATTTTGAGAAGGAGTTCCAGCTCGCCCTGATGAACCGCAAACTCAACAGGGATATCGAAACTGTCTTTTTAATGACCGGTATGCGCTGGTTCTTTACCAGCTCTTCCATCATCAAAGAGGCCGCCACCTTTGGCGGCGATATCTCCGACATGGTGCCGCCTTTGGTCAACGAACGGGTGCGAGCCAAATACAAGCAACCCAAATAGATAAAACTCAATAACCGATGGATTTATGGCAGCTAAAAATTTTCTGTAACGTTGTCGATCTGAAAAGCTTTTCCAAAGCAGGTGAGGCTGTCCATCTGTCACAGCCAACGGTTAGCAGCCATATCAAAGATCTGGAAGCCCATTTCGGCACTCAGCTCATCGACCGTCTGGCCCGCAACGTATCAGCAACAAAAGCCGGAGAGCTGCTCTATGACTACGCCCAACGGTTGATCGCCCTGCAACACGAAACCGAATCAGCCATGGCAGAGTACATAGGCAACATCAAAGGTCGACTCACCGTTGGTGGAAGCACGATCCCCGGCGGCTATCTCCTCCCCCAACTCATCGGCGCCTTTTCCAAAAGCTATCCCGATGTGATCATCTCTCTGGTGGTGGCCGATACTTCGGAAATTCTGGAAAAAATCAGTTCGGGCGCCATCGAACTCGGTGTGGTCGGCGCAAGCGATGAGAGCAACCAACTGGAACAGACCCCGCTGGGCGAAGATGATTTATGCATCGTCGTTCCATCAGGGCACCGGTGGGCTGACCGGGACACCATCTCCATATCGGAATTGACCGATGAACCGTTTATTGTGCGTGAAAGCGGTTCCGGAACGCTGCGCTCCATTGAACAGCATATTCACAAAGCAGGCTTCACCTTGAATGACTTTCATGTTGTCGCTGAAATGGGAAGCACGGAGGCTGTCCGCCAAAGTATTAAAAGCAGTGTCGGCATCTCCATCTTGTCGGCCATTGCCGTGGCAGACGATGTCAAAGCGGGCACACTCAAAACGCTTGCCGTAGAAGGACTCCAACTCAAACGCCGCTTCTACCTTACCCGACACAAACACCGCACCCCCTCTCCCCTCTGCCGCACTTTCGTCGATTTTATAAAAGCGGCGAAGGCTGTTTGAACAGCTCTCCCCAAAACGTACCCGTATGTAACTTGCCCTGACAAAGCGGGATAGACGCCTTTAAATTTTAAAGCCAGCAATAGTCTTTAATGGCCGTTTGTTTACTTCGACTCGGATAAGGGTTATGCTATTAACAATAATGGTTTTATTGCATAATTTACGGGTTTCGTTAACGCCACCTACGGAGGCGAGTCCGATAGTTGTTGTATAACCTGTTCCCAATAAAGCGTATTGGGAGACATATCGAATCAACAGCCGAACAAGGCAGGTGAATATGAAAATCGCCTTTTCATCCAATGCAAAACTCGTTCTGGAAAAGCGCTATCTCGGCCGTGACGCTTCGGGAAAAATCACTGAGACGCCGGAAGAGATGATGCAGCGTGTGGCCCGTCATGTGGCCGCCGGCGATCGGCCTTTTCAGTCTTCCCAATCCGTGGCGCGGACAGAGAAGGCCTTTTTCGATCTGCTCTCCAAGATGTGGTTCGTACCCAATTCGCCCACACTGATGAATGCCGGCCGTAGCCTGGGACAGTTAGCGGCCTGCTTTGTGCTGCCGGTGGACGACTCCATCGAAAGCATCTTCGATGCAGTCAAATACACGGCCATGATTCACAAGTCCGGCGGTGGAACAGGCTTCTCCTTCTCCAATATCCGCCCGGCCAACGATACCGTGTCGACCACCACCGGCGTCTCCAGTGGCCCGCTTTCGTTCCTCACCGTATTCGATACAGCCACCGAAGCCGTCAAGCAAGGCGGCACACGCCGAGGGGCCAACATGGGCATTCTGCGGGTGGACCATCCCGATATCGAAGCGTTCATTGCCATCAAAAATCAACCGGGCTGCATGACCAATTTCAACCTGTCGGTGGCCGTGACCCAGACCTTCCTGGACGCACTCTCCAACGGTGAAGCGTATCAGTTGATCAACCCGCGATCCGGCGAGGCAGTCCGCAGTATCTCAGCCCAGCACATCTTCGACCTCATCGTACAGTCGGCCTGGGGCAGCGGCGAGCCCGGCATCGTCTTCATAGACCGCATCAACGAAGATAACCCCACGCCCCATATCGGCACCATAGACGCCACCAACCCCTGCGGCGAACAACCACTACTCCCATGGGAATCATGCACCCTGGGCGCCATCAATCTCTCCAAAATGGTCACCGCCAAAGGGGTCATTTACAGCCGCTTGAAACGAACCGTTCACACGGCAGTCCATTTTCTGGACAATGTGATCGAGGTCAACCGCTATCCACTGCCGGAGATCAAAAACGCCACTCTGCAGACACGCAAAATAGGGTTGGGCGTCATGGGATTCGCCGACATGCTGATCCGTCTCTCGATCCCTTACGATTCACAAGCCGCTGTGGATCAAGCCGAAAGCATCATGGCCTTCATCCACCGGGAAGCACGCAGCGCATCGGAAGAGCTGGGGCGTCGCCGGGGCAGCTTCCCGGCCTTCCAAGGCAGTTCTCTGGAGAGCAACGGACTCAACCGTAGGCGCAATGCCACCGTGACCACCATTGCGCCTACGGGCACCATCAGTATCATCGCTGGCACATCCAGCGGCATCGAACCCCTGTTTGCCGTCGCCCATGAGCGCCATGTCCTCGATGGTCAGGTGCTTACGGAGATGCACCCCCTCTTCGTCCAGACGGCCAAAAAGCAGGGTTTTTACTCCGAAGCACTGGTCCAGTCCGTGGCCAAAACAGGGTCTGTGCAAGGCAATGCGGCTGTCCCCGATGAGGTGCAGCGCCTCTTTCGCACCGCTCACGACATCGCCCCGCAGTGGCACGTCACGCTTCAGGCGGCGTTTCAGAAGCATACCGACAATGCCGTCTCCAAAACAGTGAACTTTCCCGCGGAAGCCACCCCTGAGGAGGTGGCCCAGGTGTTTCTCTCCGCGGCCGAAAAGGGTTGCAAGGGAATTACCATCTACCGCGACGGCAGCCGTCTGCACCAGGTCCTCAATGTCGGACAGGAGCAAAAAGAGGGCGATCACATCGCCCCACGCCCGCGCCCCCAACGCACCTTCGGCCTCACCGAAAGGATCAGTACAGGGTGCGGCAAACTATACGTCACCATCAACTCTGACGAACAGGGGATGTGTGAGGTGTTTGCTCAGATGGGAAAAACCGGTGGGTGCGCCTCTTCTCAAATTGAGGCCGCCGGCCGCTTGATCTCACTGGCGTTACGTTCGGGGGTAGGACCGGAGGCGATTATCAAGCAGCTCAACGGAATCCGTTGTCCGTCGCCCATCTGGCAAAACGGCAAGATGGTGCTTTCGTGCCCGGATGCCATGGCGCAGGTGCTGCTGCGGGTGGCTGCGACCGAACCGGAAGTGTCTCGCCAACCGGCCGGCTTCTGCCCGGATTGCGGGGGTGCATTGACACCCAGTGAGGGGTGCCTGAACTGCTACGCCTGTGGCTATTCCAAATGTGCCTGAAAGGACTTTAAGAAGCGTTTGTTAGCGAGAATCGCTTTTCTTTGGCTTTTTTGCTCGATCGGCCACGGACATCTGCCCCATCACCGCTCCCACAACGGAGGCCACAGCCGCATCGACACTCATGTTCGCGGTATTGATGATCATGTCGTAGTGAACCGGATCGACGATATCCGCATTGAACGACTGGCGGACGAAAGCACGTCGCCTGTTTTCGCGAATCAGCACACGCTTTTTGGCGATGTCGGTGGGAACGCGAAAACGGTGGGCCACGTTTTCGATGCGCAGCTCAATCGGCGCAACCACGCGAACGGCAAATCGATCCTTGGGGGGAATGATAAAATTGGCGCCCCGGCCTACAATCACCGCATTGCCATGTTTGCCGATAGTACCGACCACCTTCATCAGGGCGTTCAGGTAGATGCCGGGATGGATATATTGGTCCTTGATGACGGATGCAATAAAGTCCTGAACGCCTGAAAGGCGCTCTTTTTCGAGGGAGTCGACAACCGCCGTGCTGATACGGGCGCTTTCGGCTATTTTGTGCATCATGTCGCGGTGAAAAAAATCGAAATCGAGTTGCTTGGCAATCTGTTCTGCAATGATACAGCCCCCGCTTCCCGGTTCCATGCAGAGCGTGATAACGGGTATTTTGGCCCTCTTTTTCTTTTCGTCGGCCGAATATAGCTTCTGCCACTTCTTGATCTGTTGATTGACAAACTCCTCTACGGAGATCTGATCGCGATCCACTTTTCCCATAATAGAACCTCTTTGCCGCATGCATCGGCCCCTTCAGCATAGATGCGGCATTAAAAATTGAATGAGGCCAAATAGCCCCATTTATATTTCCTCATCCAAGATGTCAATCAATTAACGGCGGCTTTGACGCCTCGCAGGCGACAGCATCGGATCAATGTTCGAAAGAATTCATCCAAGACTGCACAAATTGATTGTGATCTTGGTCCGTTATTACTTTGGGGAGCTTTTCCTGAGCCAAATCGACAGCCATGTCGATAAGTTCGGCGCGAATGCGAACAGCGGCATCACGCACCAATGCGTCTATTTTCTGCCTGGCCGACGCCATCATGAGAGCACTCTCATTCTGAGCTTCCCCGATCAAGGCCTCTTTGCGCCGGTGCCCCTCGGCAATGATCTTTTCCTTAATCAGCGCCAAACGCTCCTGTCCGGCGTCGAGTTCGATTTGGGTATCATTGATCTTGTTTTGGATATCGCGTTTTCGATCCTCCAACGCTTGAATGGTATGGCGAACCTCCGCCCTTTTATCCTTCAGGAAACTGATAATCGGCCTGCGTGCAAATTTGACAATCAGACCGGTGAGGATAAAAAAATTGACCCAAAGAATGATCAGATCATAGGTCTGCCTCGTAAACTCAATGGGGCCTGCCGCCCAAGCCAAGCTGCCGGCGCCAAAGAAAACCACTGCGGTGATAGTTAGAGCTCTGAGAGGTTGGCTTAAACGTCCCATTATCAAGCCTCCAGCTTGCGATCCAGCAGCAGAGCGATCATCCTGTCCGCTACTGCACCTGCCTCTTTCTTGGCCTCCGTCAATGCAACGTCCAATTTATCAGCGGTTTCCTTCTGGGCCGCTGATTTCATGGCGTTGATCTCCTCTTTGGTCCGGGCGATCATATCCATGGCCGCCTTTTGTCCGACCGCTTCAATTTCATCTCTTATTTTTTGCGCCGTGTCGCGGGCTTCCAGCTCCCGGCTCCTGATCTCCTCTCGGATCTGATCGTACTCCTCCCCCGCCTCTTCAATCTCTTCGTTCAGCCGCAGCAGAAAAAACTGCCGCTCTTGCATGACCCGATCCAACGGCCGGATCATGATGCGATGGATGATGAACAAAAAGAGCAGAAACGACAGCAGTTGGAACACCACGGTCGCATTGATCGTAATCAGGGCTATGGTTTCAACGACTTCCATATTCGGTTTGCTCGCAAAGTGATTGGCTGGAGCCGTTAAACGACAAATAGAAGCAGCAGTGCAACGACCAGGGAGTAGATGCCGGTGGACTCGGAAACGGCCTGTCCCACCAGCATGGTGCGGGTCAGCAATCCTGCCTCTTTCGGGTTTTTACCAATGGCCTCACACGCCTTGGCGGCAACCATACCTTCGCCGACGCCAGGGCCGATGGCGCCTAAACCCATGGAGATACCGGCACCCAATAGTGCCGCAGCTTTGATGAGATCTGCACCTTCGATTGCCATACGAACCTCCGGGCCCCGCTATGCGGGGTAGCTAAAGTTTACCTGTTGTAAAAACGTCGAAAAACCAACCTTCAATCGTCTATATGACGAAAATAAGCACCAAACTCACCACCATTGCGTAAATGGCGGTGGACTGGGAAACCGCCTGCCCTACCAGCATGATTCTCATAAGATCGGCGGCATTCTCCGTGTTGCGGGCCACCCAGCGCACAGCACCCCGGGCCACCTCACCGTTGCCGACCCCCGGCCCGATGCCCCCGAACCCCATGCAGATCCCGGCCGATAGCAGTGCGATAGCCGGGCTCAGGGCCTGAGACTCAGGAAAAGATTTGAATATCAGGACAAAACTGATCAGCAGTCCGAAGATTGAAGAGGTCTGTGCAACGGCCTGCCCCACCAGCATGGTGGTCGTGACATTGCCTACGGAGTTGGGATTTCGGGCCACCCCTTCACAACTGGCGCCCGCCGCCAAACCACCGCCATACCCCGACCCGATGGCGGCCAGCCCCGTGCTGAGACCGGCGCCGATCACCGCTCCCCATCCGGGCTGGAACGGTATATCCTTGAACTGCATGAACAACAGCAGCAGAGAGACCACCATGGATAAAATAGCCGGTGTCTGGCATACGGCCGATCCGATCAGCATGTTGGTCGTCAGACGCGTCGATGCCAAGGGCTGGCGGGCGATCCCCAGGCAGGTCTCGGCAGCCGGGAACCCGGAACCGATCCCCGATCCCAGGGCGCCGAAGCCCATACACATACCGGCGCCCATCAGAGAGGCCGCCTGGATATAACCTGCCGACGGCGTCTCGAGAAATAGCAGAAGGATGGCAACGACAAGGGCGAAAATTGAGGCCGATTCCGCCACCGCCTGCCCAACCAGCATGTTCTTGAAGATGTCGCCCGAAAGTTGCGGGTTGCGGGATACGGCCATGTTGGCCTGGGCTGCGGTGTATCCCTCGCCGATGGCCGCGCCCAGGGCACCCATGCCCATGGCGAACCCGCCCCCAGCGAAAGCTGCAATTCTCATTGCCGATAAAGCGTCCATGTCCATCGTCTATTTCACCTGAACCGATATGTAGACCACAGTGAGCATGGTGAACACAAAGGCCTGAATGGTTCCAACAAAGAGCCCGAAAAAGGCGTTTAACAGCGGCGGCAGTACGATGCTGTAAGTCAAATAGGAAACGACGGTTATGATGATCGAGCCGCCCATGATGTTTCCGAAAAGCCGGAAGGAGATGGAGACCACTTTGGCCAGCTCACCGATAACATTCAGGGGCATCATAAAAAACATCGGTTGGAAATACTCTTTGGCATAATGTTTAAAGCCTTTGGACTTGATACCGGCGTAATGTGCGATGACAAACCCCATCAAGCCAAGACTGAGCGGCGTATTGAGATCCTTGGTGGGCTCGTGCAGATGGGGTATGATGCCAAGCCAGTTGCAAAGCACCAGAAACATGAAGAGGGCACAAATCAACGGGGCATAGGTTTGCGCCAGGTACTTGCCCATGGCATCCTCGGTCAGTTCGTACAACTTGGAGACGAGCAGCTCCCGATAATCTGAAAACGGTTGGGGACCATGGCGCGCCTGGACGAGCAGAGCCATCCGAACACGATCAGCACGACAATGACGATCCAGGTCATAATCATCACTTCAATATTCAACCGAATCGGATATCCGGCGATGTGGAATACAAGCTGATGAATTTTACCAAGCTCTTCCATGGCAGCCTTCGGCCCTAATCCCTTCTGAAAACCATCTTGGTGAAATGCTCTCCCACAAGTACCGCCTGCACCATGAACAAACCCGCTGCAGCAGCGATGAAATTGACCGCATCCATCTGGATCGCGATCACCAGGGGAACCGCAAGCAGAATATATCTCGACCCGATACTGCCTAAATTGATCAATACGGACTGGCGCCGGCTTTTATCAAGGCGCAGGGGCAGCAGCATCGCCATCACAACGAAATTGAAGACGCTGAAAAGGGTTCCCAGGACCAGCCCCTTGGCAACCGGTTTGGCGCCGATCGCCAGAAACACCAAGGCGGCGATGATGGCCAGCGCCATGGCCCTGGAACAGTATTTTTTTTGAATTTCTTTGGTATCCGTCATCATCGGAAAGCGCTTATTTCCTCTCCTCGTCTTTCAGAACCTCTTTGATCTGACGATAAGCGACGTTGATGCCGCCGGCCACCCCCAGTAAGGTGAAGATGGCGATGAAGATACCGCGCGTGCCCAACCAGCGATCGAGATAGAGTCCAATGAAGAAGCACAAAACAATACAGCCGGCAATGGTTAGGCCGAATTGCATCACGATATATACCTGACCCATCCAGTAGCTCTTTTTCATGGAATCAAAAAGCGTCGATGGTTCGCGGGTCTGGCTTCCTTCTCCACCATTGCCGGCATGTCATTTTTCATTCACGTAATGGCGCAGGTTAAGCGGCCCCGTGCGGTAACCCGAAACCCAGCCGTGATAGCCAGCCAATATGTTTCGATCATGCAGTTGGAGTTTTGAATTTTAAACCGGATTTGACGCAAGTGCACACCGTCTCTGGCTAAAGGGTTGGATGATCTCTCTGGCAAAACGGCTAACAACGGATTTAACACGAGTAATGATTAAGTATCAAAGTATGATAATCGCTGTCAAGCAGTTGAAGCTCGACACACCGAATGAATATCATACAGCCACTGAAGTCGTGAATAATATTGACGCAGACTCATTTTTTCATTAGATTTTACAAAGCGTGCAGGTGACGATGGGGGACTCGATCCCCCATCGGTGCCAGTTCGTTCGGCAACCTGCATCGTGCTGCCAACCTTTCCGACCATTGACATACACGGTTCGAGATCTTCAATGGCAGCTATCGATCAGCCCTAATCCATCAACAAACCAGCACTTCTGGCAGCAGTTCTGAATAGCCCATAAAGGTGCAGACAGCTAAGGCGCCGGATTGACAAATATGAGGAGGCACCAATGGCGGTGATAACCATTTCCAGACAGTTCGGAGCAGGCGGCCTGACGCTGGGACGGCAACTTGCAGAGCAGATGGGGTACACCTTTGTCAGCGATGAGATCATCAAAATGGTGGCCAAAAGGGCCCGGGTTTCATCGGACTGGGTAGAATCGGTGGAGAGGGAGGCTGGCGGCCGCCTGCAGAAATTCATCACCACCCTCGTCCCCAGAGGGCTGGTGGACCGCATTCTGGACGATCAGCGTGGATATATTGATGAGGAGATCTACGTCGATCTACTCGGAAAAATCATCAATACCATTGCCGATGAAGACGACTGCGTCATTCTCGGGCGCGGTGGTCAGTTTTTCCTGCAGGAGCGGCCGGATGCCTTTCATATCCTGCTGATCGCCGATGTGGATTACCGCGTTCAATTTATGGAGGAGCGATACGATCTTACCCACGCCAATGCGGTGCAGACCATACAGGCTGAGGGCAAACGACGCACCAATCTATACCGTAAAATTGGCCGCGCCGATTACGACAGGCCTGAACATTACCACCTCACCTTCAATATGAGCAGGATCAACATGGAAACCGCCATAAGGGTTATCCAGAGCCTGGTCACCGGCAACGGGCCACCACCCGCCGCATCCAAATAATTCAAAGATCGACGGACGACATGAATCTATTCCGCCAAATTTCCGGATCGGTCATTCTGGTCATTCTTTTTTGCTGCCTCTGGTCGGAGAGATCCTACGCAGACCCGCAGCAGGCACCTTTGCATAGCACGACGCCAGTTGTGGCTTCTGCCCCGGCCGATGTCACCATGCAGGGTCACCCCCCGGCCACAAGGGCATCCGATAGCAGTCAAGCCACAGAGGAGCAGGCTCACCACTCCGGTGGGCACGATCATGAAGATCTGGGCACAAGGCTACCCCTGTGGAGCTGTGTGCCGTTTGCCTGCATGCTGCTCTCCATTGCGTTCTGGCCCTTGGCCGCACCGGACTTCTGGCACCACCACTTCGGCAAAATCGCCGGAGGATGGGCCTTGAGCCTGGCCCTGCCGTTCATCGCCATTTACAGGGGCACGGCCATCTACGAGATCCTGCACATCATGCTTGCCGACTATGTACCCTTTATCATTCTCATATGGTCGCTCTACACGATCTCGGGCGGCATTCTGCTGCGCGGCACCCTGCGCGGCACCCCCCTGGTCAATGTGGCCATGATGGCCATCGGCGTGTTGCTGGCATCATGGATGGGAACCACCGGGGCGGCCATGCTGTTGATTCGTCCCTTTCTGCGTGCCAACAAGGAGCGCAAGAACCGAACCTTTATGGTGGTCTTTTTCATTTTCCTGATCGCCAATATCGGCGGTTCGCTTACACCACTGGGCGACCCGCCGCTGTTTCTCGGTTTTCTTCACGGCGTGAGCTTCTTCTGGACATTTCAGCTCCTGCCCCACATGCTGACCATGACCGCCCTTCTGCTGATCATTTACTTGGCCATGGACACCTATTTCTATTTTAAAGAGAAGCGCCAAAGAGGCGTAGACGAACCGTCATACAAGAGCATCCATGGAAACCAGACCGAGCGCGTGCCATTGTCCCTGGATGGCAAACTCAACTTTCTCTTTCTGCTCGGCGTCATCGCTGCCGTGCTCTTGAGCGGCATCGCCGACTGGGGCACCATCAACACCTTCGGCGTCCACCGCACCGCCCAGAGCTGGCTGCGCGATCTGCTCCTGATCATCTTTGGCATTCTGTCGCTGGTCACCACGTCAGCCAAAATCAGACTGGACAACGAATTCACATGGTTCCCGATCAAGGAGGTGGCCTACCTGTTCATCGGCATCTTCATCACCATGATTCCGTGTCTGCTGATCCTGAAAGCCGGATCCCAGGGGGCCCTTGCCTTTATTATCAACCGGGTTACCTCACCAGCCCACTACTACTGGGTAAGCGGAACCCTGTCGGCTTTTCTGGACAACGCACCGACCTATCTCACGTTTTTCAATACCGCCCTGGGAAGCTTTTTCGCCGGGATGAACGAAGCACAGGCCGTCCCCCTGCTCATGACGGAAAAAGCGATCTATCTGAAGGCAATCTCTGCCGGTGCCGTCTTTTTCGGGGCCTGCAGCTATATCGGCAATGCACCCAACTTCATGGTCCGTGCCATCTCCGAAGAGGCCGGCACACCCATGCCCAGCTTTTTCGGTTACATCTTGGGCTATACCTTGGTATTCTTGGTTCCCTGTTTTATTTTTATTACTTGGGTCTTTTTTTAACCGACAACGCAAAGGTATGCATGAAGAGGCTTGAGCCACTCACTACTTGCAATCCAAAAGAGACGACCATCAGACATCTGCGCGGCGCCAGCGTAGGAATTGTCGGAGGGGGGCAGTTTTGCCATAAGCTGCTGCGCTTTTTCAATGAGCTGGACCTCTCACCGATAAAACCGCGCATCGTCGGTGTCATTGACATCAATCCCAATGCCGACGGGTACCGCTACGCCCAACAATGCGGCCTCACGACCGCCGCCCGATTCGAAGCGCTATACAGGATAGAGGATCTTCAGATCATCCTGGAGATCACCAACGATCCTGAACTGGCCGCCGCCATCCAACGCACCAAGCCGCCACAGGTTGAACTGATCGACCATTTTCATGCCCGCTATCTTTGGGATGCGATCCAGGTCGAGAATCTTCAACTTCAGATCCTCGACCAGTTCAACGCCAAGCGAGGCGATGCCGAAGCGCTGGAGGCGCTGTTCCAGAAAAGCTTCGACTGTTTCATCGAAATCATAAGCCGCCGTAACAAGCGCTCCCGCCAGAAAGAGCTGGCCCTTCTCGAGATCCAACGGACCCAATCCCAGATCATCCAGGGCAGCACCATCCCCACCTTTGTGATCAACAGCGACCATATCGTAACCCACTGGAACCGGGCCCTGGAAAAGATGTCGGGGGCACCTGCCGAGCAGGTTGTGGGCACCAACCGGCAGTGGGCACCGTTCTGGCAGCGGGAGCGGCCGACGATGGCCGACGTCATTCTCGACCAGATCGACGAGGATGAAATCCAAAAGCTCTACGGAAGCCAGTGGCGCAAATCGGGCCTGATCGATGGCGCTTACGAGGCGGAAGTGTTTTTCCCGCAAGTGGGTGAAAACGGCAAGTGGCTCTGGTTTACCGCCGCCCCCCTCAAAGCGCCGGATGGCACCATCGTCGGGGCCATCGAAACGTTGTGGGACAAGAGTGAAGACAAGATAGCCGATCAGGAACGCGAGAGACGGGCATCGGAGCTTGGAGCGCTTTGCTCCATCTATACGGCGTTGAGCGCACCCTGGGAGGTGGATCATCGCATCCAAGCCGCACTGAAGGAGATCCAGCACTTCTTCATGGTCGAGGACATCTCCATCTTTCTTCACGACAGCAAAGAGAAGTTCTATCTGAAGTACCACTATGGCCCGCCCCGACTCGAACAGAAGCCGCTTCCGTCCGATAACCCCCTTATCAACGAAGTGGCCCGTACCGGCGAATCGAGGCTCATCGAGAAGGTGGATCCGGAACAAGCGCCCTTCTTGGCCGAGCTTGCCGGCAAGGGGTTTCTGTCGCTAGCCTATATCCCCATCAGCGCCAAGGAGAAAAAATCATTGGGCGTGCTGCAGATCGCCAGTCGGAGTCCCAAACAGTACGACGAGGATGAGCGTCATGTCCTGGAGCTGATCGGCAACCGTATCGGCGCGGCGCTCGAAAACGCCATGCTCCAGGAGCAGTACATCAAGTCCGAAAAGAAATATCGATCACTCTTCGATAACGACCCGAACCCGATTTTTATCATCGACCACCACTCGCTTGACATCCTGGACATCAACGAACGGGCCAAGGAGTGCTACGGATATGATCGCAGTGAACTCAACGGCATGCCGTTCATGCAGCTGGGCGACCCGGCGGATGTCGAAGTGCAAAAGGGGATGACGCAGTTGGCGGTCGGCCAGTCGATCCTCTTTTCCAAGCGTCGTCATTTCCGCAAAGACGGACATCCCTTTTATGTCAACATCAATGCCAGCCATGCCCACTACGGCGAAGGCCATGTTCTCATCGCCACGACCACCGACATCACAGAGACGGTCGAGAAAGAGACACAACTCGTACAGGCCAGCAAGATGACCACCCTGGGGTTGATGGCCGCCGGCATGGCCCATGAAATCAACCAACCGCTCAATGTCATCCAGATTTGTGCCGACTATTTTTTAAAAATGGTCAACCGTGAACAGCCGATCCCGCCTGAAGACCTGCGCAACATGGCCAATGACATTACTGCCAATGTCACCCGCGCCACTGGTATCATTCGGCACGTGCGCGATTTCGCGCGCCAGTCCGAAGTGGAGAAGAACAGAATAAGGATCAACGATCCGATTCGGGATGTCTTCAAAGTCATGGGGCACCAGATCAAGGTTCACCAGATTGAGCTTGACCTGGATTTGGACGACGATATACCTTTTGTCATGGCCGACCATAACCGCCTGGAGCAGGTCTTCATCAATCTCGTCACCAATGCCATCGACGCCATGGATGAAAAGGCGGAGCAGACCGAACACAAGGATATGACCAAACGCCTCTTCATTGGTACCCGAACTGAAAAGGGCAAAGTGGTCGTAACGGTTCGGGACAACGGGGTCGGCATGAGCGAAGAGGTCAAAAACAAGTTGTTCGAACCCTTTTTCACCACCAAAAAAGTGGGCAAGGGAACCGGACTGGGCGTCAGCATCAGCTACGGAATCATCAAAGACTACGAAGGCACCATTGAGATTCAGAGCAAGAAGGGAGAGGGGACGGCGTTTGTGTTAACGTTCCCGATATACATCGATGCCAGCAAGCCAACACATTCATAAAATTCTTCTCATCGATGATGAAGAAGACATCGTGCGTGTGCTCTCCATGAGTCTTCGCAGCGACGGCTATGAAGTGATCACCGCGCTGAATGGAGAAGAGGGCCTGCATCTCTTTAAGGAGCAGGCCCCCGACCTTGTTCTGACGGACATCAAAATGCCCGGCATGGATGGCATCGAAGTGCTTCGCAACGTCAAAGGCATGGAAACGAATTCGGAGGTGATCATCGTCACTGGCCATGGCGATATCGACAATGCTATTGAAGCACTCAAATTCGGCGCCTCGGATTTCATCAACAAACCGGTGCGCGATGAAGTGCTTACGGTGGCCATCCAGCGCGCCGATGAAAAAATGGCCATTCGAAAGCAATTGAAGGCGTATACCGACAAACTGGAAGAGAAAGTGGCCCAAGCCACGCTGGAGCTGCGCCGCAAGTCCAACTTTCTCTCCCGCTTGATTGAAAGTTCCAACGACGCCATCATCGCCACAGACGAAAATCTCGCCATTGTCATCTTCAACCCGGGTGCCCGACGCATTTTCGGATACACCTTTGAAGAGGTCGGATTAAAACCGATCACAGAGCTGCTGCCGGACGAACTGATCCGCACATTGACGATGCAATCCAAGGCCGGCGCCGGGGCGAAGCCAACTGAATGGATGGAGACGACAGTCAAAGCGAAAGACGAATCGACGATTCCGGTGCGATTGTACGCCGCCCCATTGAAAGAGGGCCAAAAGGTGATGGGAACGGTCTCTTTTTACCAGGATCTTCGGGAGATCAAACGCCTGGAGAGTGAACTGCTGCATGCGGAGCGGCTTGCCGCTATCGGGCAGACGGTGGCCGGCGTTGCCCACGGTGTCAAGAATCTGCTGCACGGATTCAAAGGGGGCTCCTATCTGGTCAATCTGGGCATCGAGAAGAACAACCGTGAAAAACTCAACCAGGGGTGGGAGATCGTACAGCGCAATATCGGCCGCACCTCGGACCTGGTCATGGACCTGCTCTCCTTCTCAAAGGAGCGCGAACCGGAGTATGCGCCTTGCGATCCCAACGCCATTGTCATGGAAGTGTGCCAGATGGTTCAAGCGACCGCAGAAAGCTACAACATTCGCATTGCAACCGATCTGGCGCCGAACATCGACACGCTCTGCCTCGACGCGCACATCCTCCACCAGTGTCTTTCCAATCTGGTCTCCAACGCCATCGATGCCTGCCTCTTCGAGGTGGAGACAGAGAAGCAATGGCAGGTGACGGTTCGGACACGGCTTGCTAACGAGAGCCATATCTGCTTTGAGATCATCGACAACGGCATTGGGATGAATCGGGACGTGCAAGCGAAACTGTTCTCTCGCTTTTTCAGCACCAAAGGCCATCGCGGAACGGGCTTGGGACTGCTGGTGACCCGCAAGTTGGTTCAGGAGCATGGTGGCACCATCGACGTTGAATCGAAACCCGGCCATGGGACCACTTTCACTATCTGTCTGCCGTTCATGGCCCAAGGGGCAGCGGCAGTCAGTGCCGGTGGTTGACCTGTTTTACAGGCCTTGATCACCTATCCGTCTCTCGGGAAAAGAGAACGGCAGAAAAGAGAAATCGACCCGATCAATAGACGAAACCTTCATTCGGATCCAAGGAGGAAAGGCACATGGGTAAAAAAGTGCTCGTTGTGGACGACGATCCAGACGTCAGACTCTTCAGCATCACGGTTTTGGAAGAGCATGGGTATACCCCTCTGGAGGCGGCCGACGGGGAGCAAGGTCTTTTTATCGTGAAAAAGGAGCAGCCCGATCTGGTCATCCTGGATGTTCTGATGCCAAAAGAGAGCGGTGTGCGTCTGTTTCGCCAAATTAAAACCGACCCCAAGCTCAAACAAACGCCGGTGATCATTTTGTCCGGCATCACCCAAAAATCGTTTCTGCGCTCCCAGAAGGCCTTAACTGAATTTGGTGGGGCGGAGGTGCCTGCCCCGGAGGCCTATCTGGAAAAACCCGTTGAACCCGACGAGTTGGCCGCTGCCATAGGGGAGATATTGCAATAGGCGGGCGCAAGACAGGAGAACGGTCAGCGCATGGATATCCGAAAACTTCTATTTGTCACAAAGTTTGACGACCTTAGCTTCGATGCACTGCAAAGCCTGCTGGCGTTGCGAAAGGCGTCCTTGAACCATGTCGTCTTCGTCAATGTGATCGAAAGAGAAAAAGTGGCCATGCATCGCGGCTTGGGGTACCAAAAAATAGAAGAGATACGCTTGCGCGAGACCGCCAATATCCGATTCATCGACTGGGCCGAAACCCTTTTCGAGCAAGGCATGGAGGTGGGCGTCTATATCGTGGTCGGCAACATGGTGCGACAGGTTTTCGAGGCCGCCCGAAAGGAGGACGCCGATCTCATTGTCATCGGGCGTTCACGCAAGCGATTCATCGACCAGGTCTACTCCGGCTCCAATGTCACCGAACTTTTGCGCCAAGCCTCGATTCCCGTTCTGGTCTACAAACCCATGCCCGACAAAATCGAGGTGCTCGACCGTCCGTTCGATCGGGTTCTGCTGGCCACGGACTGGTCGCCGGCCAGCGTCCGGGCCGAGGACTACCTGAGACCCTTGAACGGAGCGGTGAATCAGGTGCATGTGATCCATGTGGCCCAAGAGAAGGAGTTGAAAGGCGACAGCGCCATGGCCATTCAGAAAGTGCGCAAAACGGCTCGCAGCAGGCTTGAGGAGATATGCGACCGCTTTGCGGGCGTCGGCATCGATGCGCGCGCCCACGTCTATGTCGGCGACCCGGTCAGAGAGATTGAAAGGGCTGCCAAGGACTGCCAGGCCACGTTGATCGTTCTGGGCTCCTCCGGCAAGCCGGAGTGGGTGGAGCGTTGGCTGGGCAGTGTGCCGCAAACCATTGCCGAAAAATCCGATTACCCGACACTGATCGTTCCGCCGCCCAAGCCAAACTGAGCGACGATCTCTTTGACGCAATCAGGAGGGACAGGAGGAGAAGATGGCCGTTATCACCATATCACGTCAATTTGGCGCCGGGGGCAAAACCCTGGGAGAGAATATCGCCCAGCGTTTGGGATACGCCTTCGCCGATGAAGACATCATCCAAAAGATCGCTGAGCTGGCCAAGGTCTCCCCAGGCTGGGTGGAGTCCGTGGAAAAAGAGGCCGGTGGGCGTCTTTCCCGGATGATCAGCCGAATGGTGTCAAAGCCCCTGATCGAAAAAATTCTCAAAGACGAGCGCGGCTATATCGACGAACAGATCTATCTCGATTACCTGGTGGTATTGATATCCCAGATGGCTGACGAAGGCGATGTGATTATAATGGGCCGCGGCAGTCAGTACATTTTGAACGACATGGAGGAAGCGTATCACGTGCTGCTGATCAACAGCTTTGACAACCGTGTGCGCTTTATCGAAGAGCACTACGAGATGACCGAGCATCGTGCCGTCCAGCTGGTCAAGGCCCAGGACAAGCGACGGGCCAACCTCTACCACAAGTTGGGTAAACAGGATTACGATCAGCCGGATCTATATCATCTGGTGATCAACACCTCCCGGGTCAGCATAGAGGACGCTTCCCGACTGATCATCCGTATGGTCCAACAGAAGGGAGCTTGACCGGCAAAACCCGAAATGCCAGGCAACGCATATCGCGGGGAGGACTTGCCTGCATCATCCCCCTGTTACCCGCCGATTCTATCGACAAATCAAACGCATCCGATCCGTTTGAACCCACCAAACCTCGTTGACAGAGTGTCGCGCTATGGGGTAGGCTGCTTGCGCCGAATCGAAACAGCGCCACATTTGCCATGTCTCGCATCAACACCGTTTGCAATTCGGCATAAACAGATATCACACGAGCCAAGCCTGTATGTAAGTGGTTACCCCCTTGGCAAGGCTTTTGCGGAACGATCTCATTACCTTCAAGGAGCGGACAGTCATGAGCAAAGAACGCTATCTTTTCACATCGGAATCGGTCACCGAAGGGCACCCGGACAAGGTCGCCGATGCCATCTCCGATGCAGTACTCGATGCCATCATGGCCCAGGACACGGCCTGTCGGGTAGCGTGCGAAACACTGGTCACCACCGGAATGGCTTTTGTCGCAGGTGAAATCACCACGTCATGCTATGTGGACATACCGGAAATCGTTCGTAACACGATCCGGGAGATCGGCTACAGCTCATCCCAGATGGGGTTTGACTGGCGAACCTGCTCAGTGCTCACCAGCCTTGGCCACCAATCCCCGGACATCGCCCAGGGGGTCAACATGGGCGAGGGGCTCCACGAAGAGCAGGGTGCCGGCGATCAGGGGCTGATGTTCGGCTACGCCACCGATGAGACGCCCGAACTGATGCCCATGCCCATCATGTATGCCCATAAGCTTACCCAGCGGCTGGCGACCGTACGCAAAAACAGCGCTCTGGACTTCCTCAGGCCGGACGGCAAATCCCAGGTCACCATCGAATATGAGAACGGCACCCCTTTGAGGGTGGATACGGTGGTGGTCTCTTCCCAACATAAACCGGACGTTACCTATGACGAGCTCAAAGATGCGATCATCGAAGAGGTGATTAAAAAGGTGATACCCCGCGAAATGATTGATGGCGACACCCGCTATTTCATCAATCCCACCGGCCGTTTTGTGATTGGAGGCCCCATGGGGGATTGTGGGCTGACCGGGCGCAAAATCATCGTCGACACCTACGGCGGACAAGGGAGCCACGGTGGTGGCTGTTTTTCCGGCAAAGACCCCTCCAAAGTGGATCGCAGCGCCAGCTACATGGGGCGTTACGTGGCCAAAAACCTGGTGGCTGCCGGATTGGCCAAGAAGTGTGAAGTACAGGTTGCCTATGCCATCGGCGTGGCTCAACCAGTATCGGTCATGATCCACTTCATGGGCACCGGCAACATTTCCGAAAGCCGCGCGCGAGAAATCGTGGCCGAAGTGTTCGACTTGAGACCGGCGGCCATCATCAGACAGCTGGACCTGTTGCGCCCGATCTACGGAAAAACATCCGCCTACGGCCATTTCGGTCGCAATGAACCCGAATTTTCCTGGGAGCGGACCGACAAGATCGAGGAGTTGAGAAAAAAAGCCGGCCTTTAGACCATGACATTGCTCTTTTTCGCCTTAACATGCGATTCATCATTGACGATATTAACTGAAGCGGTGACGTGACACGCCGCCACTTTGGAATCAAGGAGAATTTTAAATGCCATTAGCGCCGAATATGGAGAGCCCGAAAGGGTTTCGGGAGGTCGATCCGGCCTTGCCCTATAAAGTGGCCGATCTTCAACTGGCCCCCCTGGGGTACCAGGAGATGGCCCTTTCGGAAAGAGAGATGCCCGGCTTGATGACCGTGCGCGAAAAGTACGGCAAAACAATGCCCCTCAAAGGACTTAAGGTGATGGGCAGCCTGCACATGACCATCCAAACCGCCATGTTGATCGATACCCTCAAGGTCCTTGGAGCGGATATCCGATGGGCCTCATGCAACATCTTCAGCACCCAGGACCATGCCGCCGCCGCCATCGCCGATAAGGGGTCGGCCGCCGTGTTCGCTTGGAAAGGTGAAACCCTGGAAGAGTACTGGTGGTGCACGGAGCAGGCCCTGATCTGGCCCGATGGCAGTGGGCCCGACCTGATCGTCGACGACGGCGGGGATGCCACCATCTATATCCATCAGGGCGTGGCCGTCGAGAAAGACCCCTCTCTGCTGGAAAAAACATATGACAGCGAAGACATGCGCCTGCTCATGGCCCGGTTGAAGGTGAGCCACAATCGCGATCCCCGGTTTTGGACGCGCATCGCCGCCGGCATCAGAGGGGTATCAGAGGAGACCACTACCGGTGTGCACCGCCTCTACCAGCTTCAACGGGACGGAGAACTGCTCTTCCCGGCCTTTAACGTAAACGACTCGGTCACCAAATCCAAATTCGATAATCTTTACGGCTGCCGTGAATCTCTGGCGGACGGTATCAAACGCGCCACCGATGTGATGATTGCCGGCAAAGTGGTGGTGGTTTGCGGTTACGGTGACGTCGGCAAGGGGTGTGCGCACTCCATGCGCGGCTACGGGGCCCGTGTTCTGATCACCGAAATCGACCCCATCTGTGCTCTGCAGGCGGCCATGGAGGGATTTGAAGTGCTCACCCTGGAGGATGCCGTGGCCTTGGGTGACATCTTTATTACGGCCACGGGTTGCTGTGATGTGATTCAAGGCACCCATATGGAGCAGATGAAGGATGAGGCGATCATATGCAATATCGGTCACTTCGACAGTGAGATCGAGATGCGCTACCTTGAGACTTCGGACCAGTGCACCCGGGAGGAGATCAAACCCCAGGTCGACCGCTGGCGCCTGAAGTCCGGACGCTCGATCATCGTTCTGGCTGAAGGCCGCCTGGTCAACCTCGGTTGCGCCACAGGCCATCCCAGCTTTGTTATGAGCAATAGCTTCACCAACCAGTGTCTGGCGCAAATTGCCCTGGCAACGGAAAAGCACGAGAAAAAGGTCTACACCATTTCCAAGAAACTGGACGAAGAGGTGGCGAGACTGCACCTCGGCCGTTTGGGCGTCAAGTTGACCCAGTTGACCCAAAAACAGGCCGACTACCTTGGCATTTCGCCCGATGGCCCATTTAAACCGGAACACTACCGATATTGATCCTTTTATACTGAAAGCGGCACAATGAGAAAGGCAGCCCTGAAAGTGGCTGCCTTTTGTTTTCGTTATCCGAATGGCTCGCGAATCATCCGCAGCCTATTCGATCCCACTCTCAGCCGCTGCTCTTCATTCTCAGGCCACAGGGGATGCCGAATTGTCTACCACAAATTGCTGAACGATATCGAAAAGGTCTTGAAGGGCGAAGGGGCGCGCCAGAAAAACATCCGCTCCCAGTTCGGTAGCGGCGATCTCATCGGCGGGATTGGCGGACATGGCAATCAAACAGATTTCAGGGTATCTCTGCTTTATCTGGCGCAAAAGTTCGAAGCCGCTTTTACCGGGGAGATGTACGTCGGTGAAAACCAGATGAACCTCTTTACCCGACTTCAGGTAGGCCTCGATATCGGCGGCATTTTCAAAAACGAGCACATCCCGGTTGACGCTGTACATCATCACATTGACAATGAACTCCCGCGTCAGGCGGTCATGATCGACAACTGCGATTTGGACGTTGTCTACGATAGCTATCCTCACGCAACCCTGAGAAATGGCACATCGGACAAGTGCAACTGCTCAGTTAGGTACCTGCTGATGTGGTCGACATTATCTGCCAGTGCCTGCAGCCGGAAACCTTCCAGGTGATGCCCCGATGCAAACGAGGTGGCCATCACTGCAAGCAACTGTACCCGTTGACAAAAAAAATGGGACAACAGATCGTCGGATTGCTCCTTTTTGTCTGTATCAACAGCGATACATCGATTTGAGTGGTGCAGGGATTGGTAGAAGACGAGACGGGCGTTTTCACTGATGGCGGATCTTCTCCTCTCTCCGACAGGGTATCCTTTCAGATACCCTTTGGCCATAACGACCAACAGCTGCAGTCGCAAGAAAAAAATATCTTCATCCGCCATCGCACGCATCTCTTGTGTGGGTGCTCCACTTCGAACCATCTATCACTTCCTGTCATCATCGCAACGCAGGGCTGAATGCACCGCAAAGAACACTGGTTTTCTCTTATGTCATAGCGTCACTGTTCGTCAAGAGAAAGCAAAGAGATGTCTCGAATCAGACAGCTCTCGATACACACCTGGAAGTGCTTTTCCTACTGGGCTGACCACCATTTTTCCACCTATGGTAGCATTCGTCCTATCGATTGGCGAATGGTTGACGCGGTGTTGATGCGTCTTACTTTTTAGTCTGTTTGGCCGGGGATGCACCTGGCCGGTATCAATTATCTCATGGCGTAAAGGAAAAGACGATGGCATGCCCTCTGTGCAAATCCCAACAGTTTTATGTTAAGAATCCTGATGATAGCTTCGAGACTTATGATTTCGATCTTAAAAAGGGCCAAATCCAATTTGAAGATCCGGTTGGCGCACCAACACAGGACGAAGTCAAAAATGAGCGAGAGGTCTTCTGCCAACGTTGTGCATGGCATGGCCCTTACGATAATATCAAATAGCGTCTAACCACACGGGGCAGAGACGCCTTCACCGGGATAAAAAGCTGGATTCCTTCTGAAAAATATGCCAATATCGGTGATATTCGGCTAATCACATCACACATCACAAAATGCAACTCAAAGTAGCGGAGCGTCACCGATACGAAATCGGATGCTGAGCCGGTAAAGGCAATTCAATCGGATGGGTAACAAACATCGTCGAACGCCCCTTTGGTGGTGTCTCCAGATTGTAATCTGGAGCCTCTTAAGTGTGCACGTCGCGGTTGCAGCGCCGCCTGAGACAGAAACCGTCTCCTCCTTACAAGCGGATCCGACGGGCCAAGCCAATGAACTGCCAACCATATACAAGAGGATCAGCAACGCCGTAGACCTCTCCGTCGGCCTCAGCGCCGGCCTGCGCTTTGACGAATTCAAGTGGTCCATTGCAGGCAACTCCGGTGGCACAAGCCCCAACATCCTCTCCGAACTGGAGTGGGACCAGGTCTTGAGCCACCAGCTCAGCATGGGCGGAACACTTGAGGTGAAACGCCGGTTCTACTGCCGCGGCCAGGGCAACATCGCCTGGATACAAAGCGGTAGCGTTCGCGACTCGGACTATGACGGCGATGACCGCACCCTTGAGTATTCACGATCGACGAGTGAAACCAATGGAGACGAGATGTACGATCTGGTGGTCGGCGCCGGCTACCCCATTCACCTCCTGCGGGATCGTCTCTTCCTGGCCCCTTTGACAGGTATCTCATACCACGTCCAAAATTTCCGAATCACCAATGGTGAACAAGTTATCAGTGATCCTCCCCGTACGCCCCCGGTCGGCCCACTGGACAGCCGACTGAACAGCACTTACAGCGCACACTGGTTCGGCCTCTGGGCCGGATGCGACCTGCGCTATCTGATGGAGACGCCAAATCAGGAGACCCCGCCCATCGTATGGGAGCTGAGTCTGATGTACCACTTCCTGGGCGACTATTCGGCCGAAGCGGACTGGAACCTAAGGGGAGATCTGGCCCACCCTAAAAGTTTTGAGCACGATGCCGACGCTGAGGGAATCTCCTTGACCATGAAGTGCCAAATCCCCATCAACCAAAAAGTGGGCATCCACCTCATGGCCAACTTTACCCGCTGGACCACCGATGAGGGCGACGCCACCATCTATGAGACCAGTGGTACGAGCCATACCCAACTCAACGACGTCGAATGGGAGACCCACAGCGTTATGGTTGGGGTCGACTGCCTCTTTTTCTAATACCGCCGAACATCACATCACAGCGCCGCGTTTGTGGCCAACGATCTGACGACCCAACGGTTGCAATCCCGAGCCCTTCGACTTAACTTAACAAGATACCAAGCAATGCACAGGCGAGGATGACGATGCATATCAGAACCATGATCTGCCTCACACTGGTGTTGGGGGCTACCGCCTGCTCGGTCATGCCGGCAGATGTCTCAAAAGATGCCATGCCCGAAATACCCTTTGCCCAACTGATCCGGGAAGCCGAAAGGCACAGGGGAGAGACGGTGGTGCTCGGCGGGTATGTGGTCGAAGTTACCAACCTGAAACAGCAGAGTCTGATGATTGCGGTGCAGGCACCATTAAGAAACACGCAGGAGCCGAAAACCAAAGATCTCTCCCAAGGGCGGCTCGTGATCAACTATCAGGGGTTTCTCGACCCTGAAGTCTATCAAAAAGATCGAAAAATCACGGTTGCCGGCAAGGTCATGGCCAGTTCGCAGACGGAACAGGATACATACCCGTATCCCTATCTGCGCATCGATCTGACCCATATCCACCTGTGGCCTGTTGAGAAACCGGTGCCTTACGATCCCTACTGGGATCCCTGGGGGCCGCGATACCGATATGACCCGTATTGGCGCCACCCCTATTGGTGGTAATCGAAGATGGGAACAGAGCACCTTGGCACGTGCCCCATCCAAGGGCGCGATCCACGAATAACTGTCAACTCACGGGAAATTGAAATGAGACAAAAAAACCATTTGATATGGGGCGTAGGACTTGTTCTGTTATGGTTGGTCGGCTGTGGCGGGGGCATCTCAAAACAGATCCGTTCACAAGTCACCTATTCGGGATCGTTCAAGGCGCTTCAAAAAGCCCCGCAAGAACAGATTGGCACCACAGTGATTTTCGGTGGCAAAATCATCGCCATCGAACCCAAAGACGACCGTACAGAGCTGCTGGTGCTGCAGCTGCCCCTTGATGCATCGGATAGGCCCGAAGATAACGGCCAATCGGACGGGCGCTTTATTCTGAGTTCTCGGCAGTTCGTCGACCCGGCCCTCTATCCGAAAGGATCACTGATCACCGCAGTCGGGCAGCTCGAAGCGAGTGAAGAGAGGCTCATCGGCCAAATGCCCTACCGATACCCGGTAATTGCCCCGCTGGAGATAAAAAAGTGGCCGCCCCGGACCGACAGCGGTCCCCGATTCCATATCGGCATCGGCGTGGGAAAAACCTTCTGAGCCATCGTCTGTTGTTCCTATGGAACAGTAACGGGGAAGCCAGAGGAAAAACCAAGTAAAGAGAGGCCTGCCGATCAACGGCGCTGAATGAATAGGCACGCCCTTGCAGTTTCCAAAGCAATGGGATATTTCAAAAAACAGATGCCATTTAAGGCAGGACAAAGGAGATGCGGCATGAAGATCACAAATGAGATACCACCTGTCTACGCCAAACAGGCCATCGCACCAGGACAGTCTGTTGAAAAGCCCGCGGAGACCCAGCTGGCAGATACGAAGGGCGCAGACCGGGTTAACATCTCAGCCAAAGCCCGCGAGCTGCAAGCCGCGCAGCAGGCCGTACGACAAATGCCCGAAATCGACATGGAAAAGGTGGCAAAGATCAAAGCACAACTCGAAGAGGGCACCTACCACGTCGACGCCCAAAAGACGGCTGCAACCATTCTGGCCGAGTCACTGATCCGTCAAAATGATTGATCCCGGACCACACTGGCACCACGGAGGATGACCGCATGCGCAGGAGTCCCATATTACTGTATTTCCTCGGCCTGGCCGTGCTGCTGATATCAGCCTGCAGCTCGACCGCAGAGAATCGTTCGCTAAAGACGTATGACCCATTGATCCGGGCCGGTTTCGTAGTGCGTGAAGCGGACACGCCCCGAAAGCTCGAAATCGTACGAACGCTTCCCCAGAGGACCGTGGTGCCGTTCAGTTATCAAGGCCGGCAACTCTATATCTACGCCATGGAGTCGTGCCAATGCGCTTATGTGGGAGAAGAGGAAAATTATGCCCGGCTTACCCACGCCATTCGTGAAGATCAACCGGATAAGCGCTCCCTCTATAGCATCTCTCCAGAACACCTGCTGCTGACCCCCGGCATCGATGACGATCAGCTGTCGTTCATTCTCGGCCGATAGCGCCAACCAGATCCAAATCTGTTCACAAAAAAAACCCTGCGGTGCAGGCAGCGCCGCAGGGTTTCTCTTTCTATCGATTTTAAATACCCGAACTATCGGGTGAGAATCTTTTTCGCAAGTTCGTCATTGACATCAGAGCAGTGCGTGATGCCCGTCTCTTTCGCGGTCTCGCGGTTGGCTGAAAAGATGTCACCGCGGGTAAGCTGGTTCAGGGAGAATTTCCGCGCGCCGGCCATCAGTTGCTGCAACCCGCAGGAGAGTTTGTCGGCCATGGTCCAGAAAGCCATCGCACCGTAAGGGATCTTCTTCATTTCGTCCTTGCCGATCTTCTTCTGAATGTCGAAGTAGCAGGCAAAGATTTCGTCCGGGGTAGCGCCAAGATCTGCCACGGTCTTAGGCAGTCGCTCCCAGTTACCACTCACCGCCTCTTTGCGCTCCGGATGCAGCGCGCCCTCAATATTGGCCCCCAGATACCCGGGAATCATCACAGCCCGGCCCATGCAGACCATCTTGGTATACGGTGCACCCAAGGCCAGTGCCTTGAAAATGCTGTCCTCCAAAGCAAATCCGCCGGCAAAGGAGAGATCCACCACCCGCGCCCCCTGGGCTGCCAGGATGCTGGCATATTCATATGCCTTAGAGTGCAAATTGATAGAGGGGACACCCCAGCTCTGCATCATGTTCCACGGGCTCATGCCGGTGCCGCCGCCCGAGCCGTCGATGGTCAACAAATCCATCTTGGCGTCGGTGGCAAACTTGATGGCCATGGCCAACTCTTCCATGCCGTATGAACCGGTCTTGAGGGAGATGCGCTTAAAGCCCAGGCTGCGCAGGTAATCCACGCTCTTCATGAAATCCTCACGTACCAGATCCACATTGTCCAGATTGGTGCCGCCGAGACGGCTATGCCGGGCAAACGAACGGATGGCGCCCTTTTCAAAGGCCTCCTGTACCTCTTTCAGTTCAGGATTGGGATCGACCACATAGCCGCGCTTCTTCAAAAAGAGGGCATAATCGATGCTGGTCACCTGGATCTCCCCGCCGATATCCTTGGCCCCTTGGCCCCACTTGAGTTCGATGATGCATTTGTCGCCGTATTTTTCGGCTACATATTCGGCCACACCGTTGCGCGTATCTTCCACGTTCATCTGAACAAAAATACCGCCGTAGCCATCAAAATAGCGAAGGTAGGTATTGATGCGTCGGTCCAGTTCAGGCGCCTTGGAAATTTTACCCTTTTTGATCTCCGACTCACGGTCGACGCCGACCACATTTTCGCCGATAACGATAGGCATTCCCACCAGGGCGCCGCCCACGGCAAAAGCGTCCCAGTACTTGGCGGCGATGAAGGTGGATCCCAGAGCGCCGGTCATCAACGGGATTCGGGCTTTGGTCTTCACTTCGTTGCCGAACTCGGTAGTGAGATCCACATTGGGAAAGATGCAGTCATCCGGATCGTTGGACAGATTACCCCTGAGGCCGTGCGCGCCATAGGCATAGCCTTGTATCCGCAATGAATTGTAGGAGACACCCACATGCGTGGTGTTGTCGGCGCCGGCGGTAACCAAACCGAAATCGCGCGGGTAGAGCAGTTTGCGGCCCACCAGGCTGGACATCCAGGTTTCACATTTGCCTTCGCAATCGGCGCGGCACAGGGTACACAGACCAGACTCGGCCACATTGCCGCGGTTCACGGTCCCTAGTACATCATTTCTTTTGTCAAAACGCATGCTGTCTCCTCCTTAAACGTTGATGTCGCCAGTAGTGAAACCGGCGCTTGATTGACGTAAAAATCCGGTTGGGGATCCCGAAATTTTTTCCACTCCATACAAAACAGCAAAGGCACCTATCCCTGTCTGGGGATGAAGCGATACACAGACGCCTTTGTCTTTGATGGGAAGTTTTTAGCGCACCACGATGTGCGAAAGGTAGGCGGAGGCCCGGCGGCTGGTCTTCGTTGACAAGCCAAACTAAACTTAATCAACCATTTTTAGTTTCACTAATGTATTTAGTCAAGAAAAAACAGACAGCGGTTTTTGTTCAGCCCCTGTTGATTAAATTGGAAAAAATTCAGTTCGGCTAAATAAACCGGGAAAGTATTTATGCCAGCCTTAGTTGATTCGTTACATCAAATGCCCTATTGGTTTGAATTCAGCTCTTCGGAAAGCAGCACGGCCTCGGCCACACGGCGCATGGATTTGCGCGAATCCATGCTCTTTTTACGCAACCAACGATAGGCTTGATCACCCGTCAGGCTCATGCGCTGCATCAGAATCTCTTTGGCGCGTTCAACCTGCTTGCGGGTCTCGAGTTCCTCTTGAATTACCTGGGTCTTCACCATCAGTTCGGTGTTCAGGATGGCCACCGCCGCCTGGTTGGCCACCGCAGTGAGCAGATTGACCTCGGTATGGGAAAATTCGTAACTCTCCATGGTGAAGCAGTTGAGTACCCCGATCACCTTCTCATCCTTGAGAAGCAGAGGCACACCGACCATCGACACCAACCCCATCTGCTTGGCCATCTCCTTCTCTTTGAAACGGCGGTTGCGCATGACACTTTTGATAATCAGCGGTTTGCGGTGGGTAGCCACATATCCGACCACCCCCTCGTCCAGGTTGAGGCTACGGTCTTTCACATACTCGGGGGCAATGGCCTGAGTGGCTTTCAGACGAATCTTGGGCGGACTGACCGTCTCGTCGATCAACCAGAGAGAGCAAATATCCACCCCGGTAACCTTGGCCGTAACCATGACAATCAGCTTAAGCAGATCCTCCAGGTAGATATCCGATGTGATGGCATGGCTGATATCGGTCAGCGCCTGGATATAGTCATCGTATGTTTGGCTCAGGATTTTATCCATTTAAATAAAATTGTTTCCCTGTGCATTGCGGTTAGGTCAAAGGACGTTTATTTTAAACTGTCGAAATAACCAAATACCAGTTCGAACTATATTCGTAAACAGACTTAAAATTCAAGGGGGCACGCCAAAACCCTATCGAGCAGACCTCACAGCGAGGAGTCCAACATGGCCAAACGCCTTTTGATTGTTATCGACATGCTGAACGATTTCATCCAGAGCGATGGCGCCCTCTTCTGCGGTGATACGGCCCAGGCGATCGTGCCGTTCATCCAGGAGCGACTGACCTGCTACCGCGAAAATGGTGACCCGGTCATCTATCTGCAGGATGCCCATTCGCCCGACGACAAGGAGTTCGATCGATTTCCGCCACACTGCGTGGCCGGCACATCGGGCAGCGACATCATCGAACCGCTGGCCCCGCACCCCGGCGAGACCGTGCTGCCCAAAACCCGCTACAGCGGCTTTTACCGAACCGATCTGGATAAGATCCTGGCAGAAATACAACCCGATGAGGTCGAGGTGGTCGGGGTGTGCACCTCCATATGCGTCATGGATACCGTGGGCGGACTCGCCAACCGGGACTACGCCGTTCATGTGCCGAAAAAAGGGGTGGCCGATTTCGACGAACAGTTCCACACCTTTGCACTCAAGCGCATGCAACAGCTCTATGGGGCTCGGCTCTCATGACATTTCCAGGACCGCTTTTCACCGACCTGTACGAACTGACCATGGCGGCCACCTACTTCGATAGCGGGGTCACTGGCCAGGGAACCTTCTCCCTCTTTGCGCGCCGAGATCCCCAGCGCGGCTACTTCGTCAGTGCTGGAACTGAGACGGCTCTCGACTTTCTGGAAAAATTTCAGTTCGAAGAGACAGATCTTGCCTACCTGCGCCGTTTGGATCTCTTTTCAGATGACTTTTTAAATCACCTCGCCACACTGCGCTTTACCGGCGACGTGTGGGCGATGCCCGAAGGCACACCCTTTTTCGGTGATGAACCCATTATTGAGGTGACCGCACCAATCATCCAGGGCCAGTTGATTGAAACCTATCTTATCAACACCGTGGGCCTGGCCAGCATGATCGCCACCAAAGCCGCCCGATGCGTGCACGCTGCCCAGGGACGGAGCCTCATCGATTTCTCCCTGCGCCGCACCCAGGGGGTGGATGCAGGCCTGGCCGCAGCCCGGAGCACCTATCTGGCCGGATTCGATGCCACCAGCAACGTACTGGCCGGCCAGAAAGAAGCCATTCCCGTGGCCGGCACCATGGCCCACTCGTTTGTGTTGGCGTTCGACAATGAAATCGAAGCGTTTCGGGCCTATGCACGCCTCTTCCCCCAACAGACCGTCCTGCTCATCGACACCTACGACACCATCCAGGGCGCCTACCACGCCGTGCAAGTGGCCTTGGAGATGGCCACCACAGGGGACCGACTCAGAGGGGTCCGACTGGACAGCGGTGACATGATCGAGTTGAGCCGCCAGGTTCGCCACATTTTTGACGATGCGGGTTTTAAAGATGTGAGGATATTCGCAAGCGGTGGGTTCGATGAGTATGGCGTGTCCGAGGCACTGGCCAAAGAGGCCCCGATCGATGCTTTCGGCGTCGGCACCAAGGTTGGCGTATCCGCAGATGCACCCTATATGGACATGGTCTACAAGCTGACTCAATTCGACACGCGACCGGTCCGTAAACTCTCCGAGGCAAAAGCGACCCTGGCAGGTGCAAAGCAGGTTTATCGCCGCTCATCCTCCAAAACCGGCCAGTATGTCGAGGATATCATTTCGCTGCGTGAAGAACCCATCGATGACGCCGCCCCCCTCCTCAAGCCAGTGATGCAGTCGGGGCGTCGCCTCGAACCAGCACCTTTCCTGTCGCAAACCAGAGATGCCTTTCAGGATCGTTTCAAAACCCTGCCCGCCTCTTTCAAAGCGTTGGCGAACCCCGCCATCTATCCTGTCCTGGTGAGTGACGGATTGAAGGCGCTGCAACAACAGATACCGTAAAAAACCGGCCGGGGAATTGGATCTACCCCGGCCGGTCGTTGATTGCAGGTACCCGGCTCTATCCCGGCCTTCAGGTCAGCGGCAGGTTAGTGAACCATAATCTGCTTTGGTTTGGGCACCTCAGGCTTGGGGATCTCGATCTTCAATACGCCATCCTTAAACTCTGCCTTGATGGCATCCGGATCCACTTCAGCGGGAAGGGCAAAAGAACGTTCAAACCGACCATATACACGCTCGCGCCGATAGTAGTTGTCTTCGGTGACCTCGTTTTCACCGTCACGCTCCCCCTTGAGCGTCAGCGTGCGACCATCTAAATCGACAGCAATCTGATCCTTGTCCACACCGGGCAACTCCGCTTTCACAACAATCGCTTCATCGTTTTCATAAACATCCACGGCCGGATTCCAGTTCCAATTCCGATCATCTCTGCTGACACCGCTGGCGGGGGCGAAAAAATCATCCCATAGCGTATTGAAACGGCTGTTCAGATTGAAAAATCCCCCAGTTGGATTCCATCTCATCAGTTCCATAACGACACCTCCTGTTAACCTGGTTCGAATGCTCACGGGTACCTTGGTTTCAATTCCCGTTTGAACAGAAAGGTAACAACAGGATGTGATGTGTCAATATTGTCACATTACTTTTTAGTAAACATTTATTAAGTAATACAGAGCGGCGTGGGTTGCCCTCACGGGGAGGCGAGACCAGTGGGTGGTCTGCACCTGGTCAGCATTGCGTGTCAGTGCCGTTTAGGTGCAGTGGAGAATCAGCGGCCCGGACTGTTTGAGCGCAGCGAGTTTCCGGGCCGCCCGGAACTGCGCCTTAACGGCACTTGCACGCGTTTGCGTCAGGTGCAGACCACCCACTGGTCTCGCCGGATTTTATGCTCGAAAGGTAAGCGACAAACCTTAAATAATCGTCAACAATCGAAAAGAGACCTTACCATCCCCACGTCAAATACTTATGGATCGAATCGGCCGCCGCACGCCCGGCTCCCATGGCCAAAATAACCGTCGCCGCACCAGTGACGATATCGCCGCCGGCCCACACTCCGGCCTTCGACGTCTTCCCGTTATCGGGATCGGTCTCCACATAGCCCCACTTGTTGAGCTGCAGATCCGGCGTGGATTGGGTCAGCAATGGATTGGCCCCCGACCCGACGGCAACGATCACCAGATCGGTCTCCAAGTCGAACTCCGACCCCTCGATGGGAATCGGACGGCGGCGTCCCGAATCATCCGGCTCGCCAAGCTCCATCTTCAAACAGCGCATGCCGGTCAGGCGACCGCTGTCGTCCCCCATATACTCAACAGGGTTGGTCAGCAAAAAGAATTCGATCCCCTCCTCCTCGGCATGGTGTATTTCGGCGCCACGGGCCGGCATCTCATCCCTTGAGCGGCGATAGACGATCCGCACCGAATCGGCCCCCAGACGCATTGCTGTGCGGGCCGAATCCATTGCCACATTTCCGGCACCCAGCACAACCACATTTTTACCGTGTGGGATCGGCGTGTCCACATCAGGAAACTTGTAGGCTTTCATCAGGTTGGCCCGGGTGAGGTACTCGTTGGCCGAAAGGATGCCGATCAGGTTCTCACCGGGAATGTTCATGAAGCGCGGCAGGCCCGCGCCTACCCCCAGATAGATTGCATCGTACCCCTGTTCGAACAGCTCATCCAACGATACCGTGCGTCCCACCACCGTATTGCACTCGACCTTGACCCCCAAGCGCTCCAGGAAATTGACCTCCTGGGCCACAATGGCCTTGGGAAGTCTGAATTCGGGAATACCGTAGACCAGCACGCCGCCAGGCTTGTGAAAAGCCTCCATCACCGTCACATCGTGTCCTTTAAGGATCAGGTCTCCGGCCACGGTCAGGCCAGAGGGGCCAGAGCCCACCACGGCTACACGCTTGCCGGTCGACTCGGCCTTGGGCGGCAACTCGCCGGTACCGTGCTCACGCTCATAGTCGGCGCAGAAACGCTCCAGGTTGCCGATGGCCACCGGGGCGCCCTTTTTCGCCAGTACGCACTTTCCTTCACACTGAATCTCCTGGGGACAGACCCGCCCGCACACCGCAGGCAGAGCGTTCTGAGTCCAGATGTAACGAATGGCCGCCGTCAAATCGCCTTCGGTGACCAGATGAATAAAGCCGGGGATATCCACCCCTACCGGACATCCGGTCACACAGCCCGGCTTCTTGCATTGAATGCAGCGGGCCGCCTCCTCTTGGGCCATCTTGACCGTATATCCTGTGGGAACCTCTTCGAAATTGCGTTTGCGAATATTGGGGTCCTGCTCGGGCATGGGCACGCGGCCGGGCTTCTCTTTTTTTTCCGCCATGACACCTCCTGTTGAAGAAACGACAGCCCTCAGCTGTCGTTGTGAATCGTCTCAAGCTTCACTTGCGGTCCAATCCGTTTTCGGCGCCTCAATCCGTGAGGCGGCAGTAGTCTTCGTAGCAGTTTTTTTCCTCTTCGCAATAGGCCCGCAGTCGCATCATGAGCTCGTCGAAATTAACCTGATGCCCGTCAAACTCCGGTCCGTCCACGCAGGCAAACTTGGTCTCCTTACCAACGCTGACCCTGCAGCCACCGCACATGCCGGTGCCGTCGATCATGATCGGGTTGAGACTGACCATGGTGGGGACCTCATAGGCCTTGGTGATGCCACACACCGCCTTCATCATAGGCACCGGCCCTATGGCCACCGCCTGATCGATCTTGCCCTTTTTGAGTTCCGCCTCTACCACCTCAGTCACAAAGCCGTGGTGCCCATATGAGCCGTCATCGGTACAGACATGCAGATTATGGGAGGCGGCACCCATCTGCTCTTCGAGAATCAGCAGATCCTTATTGCGGGCACCGATCACACAGGTCACCTGATTGCCCGCCTGCTTGAAGGCCCTTGTAATCGGATGCAGCACGGCCACCCCCGTTCCGCCGCCCACACAGAGCACATTGCCCACCTTCTCGACATGGGTGGCCCGCCCCAGGGGGCCGATGACATCCTGAAAAGCGTCACCCTCTTTGAGATCGCGGAAAAGGGCCGTGGACTTGCCGACCACCATGTAAATCACAGTGATGGTGCCCTTCCCCGAGTCGGTATCGGCCATGGTCAGCGGAATCCGCTCACCCTCTTCGTTGGCCTTGAGGATGACAAATTGTCCCGGTTTGGCCTTGGCTGCGATCAAAGGAGCCTCGATTTCATTCAAAATCACTGTTCCTTGAGCCATCTCTTTACGATGTACGACCTTAAACATATCTCCTCCTTTGGTATTACCATCGGTTCCGATTTTTCATAGCGCCTTTAGAAGAAAAAGAAAAGCAGAGTTAACCGTTTTTCGATAAAAATTGGTTCTACCAACTTTAAAAGACAAGCGTCTTCAAAGCGTGTCCGCTCCTGGCAGGGCCGCGTCTTCTTACTACAGGCATGGGAACAGGTTGATTCAAACCGCGTTTGATGTTATCCGAATGCGGCTTGAACCGAGCGAACCGGGACGTCAAAAAGGACCGAAGAAGCGACCATGGATATTTTCGACAGCCACTGCCACCTCGATGACAACGGATACGATGATGATCTAGACGCGGTGATTCGACGGGCCCACGATGCCGATGTGACCGCCATGATGCAGGTCGGCATCGATCTGCACACCTCCCGGAAGGGGATCGCCATCGCCAGCCGTTACGACAGCGTCTATGCGTCGGTGGGTCTGCATCCCCACGATGCAAAAAGCGGCAGCGAATCGACACTCGGCGAGCTGCAGACCCTCGCAGG
The DNA here is from genome assembly GCA_963668675.2 of uncultured Desulfatitalea sp. GTDB lineage: Bacteria > Desulfobacterota > Desulfobacteria > Desulfobacterales > Desulfosarcinaceae > Desulfatitalea. Next base: position 2,069,740 of record CAXXMB010000002.1, read on the forward strand.
CGATGCCAGTGTAAAGGCCTGGGGTGAAATCGGCCTTGATTTTAACCGCATGTACTCGCCCAAAGCGGACCAGGAGTTATGGTTCGTCCGCCAGATCGAAGCGGCCGGGGCAGCTCACCTGCCCGTGATCTTTCACGAGAGGGACAGTCAGGGCCGCTTTTTGCAAATACTCAAAGCCCATTGGGCATCTCACTGCACCGGCGTGGTGCACTGCTTCTCTGGCACAGATGCCGAACTGGATGCTTACCTCTCGATGGGGCTCTGTATCGGCATTACCGGCATACTGACCATCAAATCACGCGGCGAAAAGCTGCGCCGCATGGCCCAGCGGATACCGGCCGAACAGCTTTTGGTCGAAACCGACGCCCCCTACCTGACCCCCACGCCCGAACGCAATAAGTTTCGCCGCAACGAACCGGCCTTTGTCCGCACCACCCTACACAAACTGGCCGCCATTCGCCAGGTGCCGATAGAAGAGATGGCCGCTCTCACCTGGGCCAACGCCTGCCGGCTCTTCAATTTAGATGCACTGCAGCATTAGCCTGAAAAATCCTTCTAAAACCGACACCCCCAATTTTCATCAACAGCGTAGGCCCTCATCTTAAGATCTGAACAAAAATGGCGATCATATGAGTGATGGGCGGATTGAACGCATTGGATTGCGGACCGACGCCAAATACTCTCAGAGATAGAGGGCAAACCCCATGAAAAAGCGCACACTGCTCATCGTCGATGATGAGCCAATGATATTGAAAGCCATTTTGCGGATTCTACGCAACGACAGATACGTCATCTTCACATCAGAAAATGCCGACGAGGGGCTTAAGCTTATCGAAAGCCGCGAAGTGGACCTGGTGATCAGCGATCAGAACATGCCCGGCATGTCTGGAGTGGAATTTTTGCGGAAGGTCAAAGCCGACCACCCCGACACCCTGACGATCATGCTGACTGGTCAGACCGATATCAACGTAGCCATGCAGGCGATCAACGACGCCGGCGTCTACAAATTCATACTGAAACCCTGGGACGACGACGACTTTAAGCTAACCATCCGGCGCGCCTTGGAGTCGAAAGAGCTGATGCGTGAACGAGACACGCTCAAGGAGCGCGTCCAATCCCGCGATGCCATGCTGCAACAACTGGAGCGGGAGCATCCCGGCATCACCAATGTGCCAAAAGACAAGGACGGCTATCTGCTGTTTGACTAGCCTTTTGGAAACTTCGATGCCAGACCGGCAATGGTGTGTCTCACGAGTGTACCGTCCTGAAAGATGGAAACCTCAGCCATATCCGAAAAGAGCCCCTGAACCGGGCACTCAACACCGCCATGGGCAAGGGGAGTGGCGGCCCAAAGAGCCAGACCGCGCAGGGCGGTATTGCCCGAGGTGAAATGGGATGTAATGAACGCCAGCGCATCACCCATCAGATGGGGCCGGACCCGGGCCAAGCGACCGACCGCCCACAACACCCCCTCCTGCAGCCCTTCATGTTCCAGGAAATTGCCGTCGGGATTGAGGTAGGAGACGAGAATCGGTGCATACTCCCGAGCCAGAACGGGGTGGCGCGCCATGATCTCCCCCATGGCTTCAGGTGATCCCCACCCCATGCCGCCCGACTCATCATTGAGATTCCACATCAGCCGCCGCATGACCACCCGGGCCGATTCCGGCTCGCGATCCGCCAGGCGGGAGACCACTTCACCCATGGCTGCGACGGCAAACCACCGCATCTGAAGATCACAATGGTAGAGCAGCCCGAACAGGGGATTGACCACCCTGCGTGCCGGCATCTTGGCTACGCAAGACAGGGCGGTCGCAAAATCGCTGGTCTGGAAGAGTTGCTCAACCTGTTTTTTCAGCTGCCGCATTGCCATAGAAGAATCGGTAGTCCATTCTCAATTTCGAAAGACTAAAACGTCACCAGTTCATAACCCTCTGCACGATAGCGGGCCATGCTGGGATGTCCATTCATCTCATCCAGAAGGGTCAATCCCTGCTCCTGGGCCGCTTCCAGCGTGCCCATCTTCTGAGAACAGGCCTTGCACACGCCTTCGACCAGGCCGGCGGCCTTCACCTTTTCCCACAACGTGTGCAGCGGGTTTTCCGGCATGATCAATTCAGTGATCAGTTTGGTCGCCGCTCCTTCGACAACAATGCCGCCCTTCTCTCCACGGGCATGCATATCCAGGGCGTTGAGCAGTACGTGGATGAAACACATGGGATCGCCATTGAACACGAATAGTACCATTTTGCGCATCGTTCTCTCCTGTTAAGTTGGGTCAAGCACTCATTGCAGTATACCGTTGTTGTGTCACCCGGATCAACAGCGGAATGTCCGGAACGTAAGGGTTGTTTTCAAGAAATGCTTCGCTGTACCTATTTCTTCTTATTAAACCAGGACCTGACATTCGACACCAGGTTGACGCCTTCCGATAGGGTCTGGGCAACCACAGAGACGGGGGACGATTTCGCCCCGCCCAGAACGCCCTCGGGTGCCTTGTCGGCACTCCCGCGCCATTTGCCCACCTCGCGCAACCCCATGTAGCCGAGGATGATCGAGACCACCCAAGGTATCGATTCCATATAGAGTTGACCGGCAAACGTCGCCGGACCGCCCTTCCCGGCAAAAAGCACTGCCAGTTTTTCCAGGGTGCCCGCATTGATCTTCTCGGGCCACTTCATCACACCGAACACGTATTCGAACGAGTTGAACGGGTCGATCCAGCGATCGAGAAACGGCAGCCAGGCAATCATCAGATGCTGAAGCATGTCGATGATGACCAGGAAGAAGGGAAAGAGCACGTAGAGCACCATGCAGCGTACCGACCATGGACGGGTGGTCATGCGCATGATGGCGATTTTGGAGGCGGCATCTTCGCTCACCCTGGAAGTGATGTTCGCATCGACGAGACCGATCTCCACGGCCAGCCGCTCGTTCTGAGCGGTGTACTTGTCCACCTCCTTGGCCATCACTTCAGCCCAGCGGTTCTGCTGCTCCGGAGACAACTGCTGAACCTCGGTCTGCAACTCTTCCGGAGTCGACGCCTGGGAGGGATCGCCAGTGACCGCTTTCACCGTATCGCGACCCTTCTTAAAAAGCTCCGAAACTTTGCTAGCAGCAGTAATAATGGTCGGAATGGCAGATATCAATTGCAACATCTTCTCCTCCTTTCCGTCAGGCGATCATTTCCGGCGCTATGAGTTTGCGCTCGACCAGGGCAAGCTCGATCTCTTCCGGCCCCATCGTCTTCAAGGGGTTGCCGCCCGTTTTAAGCTGGGCGTGGGGATACTCCCTGAAGCCGGTCCAGTCGCCGGCCCAGTTCATTCCCACCTGTCGTACCGCCTCGCCATAAGCATCCCAAAACGCCTTGGCGTGCAGGTAGTTCCACTCCGGCTTGCCGCCGATCAACGGTACGGCATCCCACGCTTCGCCATAGTTGTGCCACGACTCTCCCGGTGCGGCATTGGTGACGTGCCGGCCGTAGCAGGGCCCGACGCTTTCGATAACATTGGCCAGGTAGTCGAAACCCCTGCGGCTCAACTTGACCATCTTGGCATCGATCTCCTTGCGTGAGCGCGATTGCCGGTAAAGCCGGGCCTGCTCCTCCAGCGGGCGCAAGGTGCAGTAGATGAGAAGATCAAATCCAACAGCCTCCTTGCAGGCCTGTTGCACCAGAAGCGCCTTTTCACCCGCCTCGGGCACGAGGTCTTTCAAATCTCTTGACGCCATGATCTATCCTCCTGATTATGGGCCTCCTGTTTATGGGCCTTCTATGCGTGGGTCTCCTGTGTCTGGGTTAACACCGTGTCGGTTTGCTTGCACCTGCGCATGGAGCTCCTTGTTCTAACTTACCGCAGGTTACCCGGGACCAGGACGGCATCACGACTGTGGAGATGGCGGAGGTCAAATGGTAGATGTGCCGGATCTTTTTGAAATTTGAAAGGAGATGGTGGTGCTGTTGTAACCTACTATATTAACAACTAATACAACACCATATGATGTGCAAGAACTTTTTGAAATCATCGGGCAGGGACGGAGGGCACCCCGCCCCTGCGACAACAATAGAGAGAAGTCGGATCGGCTCACTCCGTTTCCCAGGTAATCACATCTTCGGGGCAATACTTGATCGCCTCGTCCACACAAGCCCGGGGGTAGTCGTCCATATCGGCCACGGTGATATAGCCGGCGTCGTTCATACTGAACACCTCGGGGCATACAGCCACACACCCCATGCAGAGGGTGCATGTCGAGAGATCCAGAGATGGTCGCTTCACGAAGGCACCTGCTCGTTGATGGCACGTCCGATAGCCTGGCCGAAGGCAAAACTCTCTTCAAGGGCATCGTTGGATGGCACATACTGGTGGCGCACCGGATCGATGATGTCGAGCTTCATGGCCTCCAGCTCCTGGGTAATCACCTTGACCGCCTCACCGCTCCACCCATAAGAGCCAAATGCCGCTCCGATTTTGTTGGTCGGCTTAAGCCCCTTCATATAGGTCAAAAAATCGCTGACCGTGGGGAAGAGGCCGTTGTTGAGGGTGGGCGATCCAACAATCACGGCTTTAGCATCCAATACGGCAGTCATGATGTCGCTGCGGTGCCATTTGCGCAGGTACATGGGGCGCACGGCAACGCCCTCGGCATTGAGCCCCTGGGCGATGGCATCGGCCATGCGCTCGGTGCTGTGCCACATGGTATCGTAGACCAGGACTGCCTTGCGCTTGGCCGTCTGTTTGCTCCACTCGGTGTAGGCAGCAATAATCTTTTCGGGCTCTTTGCGCCAGATCACACCGTGATCCGGACATATCATTTTTATCTCCAGCCCCATCTTGATCACTTTGTCGACAAGTTTGAGAATCAACGGCGCATAGAGCATCAGGATGTTGGCGAAATACTTCTTTGCGTGGGGCATGATGGTATGGCCGACCACGTCGTCGAATTTTTCAAAGCCGGCGTAATGCTGCCCGAATCCGTCGCTGGAGAAGAGAATTTTATCCTCCTTCAGATAGGTGAACATACTGTCGGGCCAATGCACCATACGCGTTTCGATAAAAGAGAGGGTGCGGCTGCCGAGGCTTATCTCATCTCCACTCTTGACGGCTTGGTAGTTGAGTTTGGGCACAAAGTGCATACCGAGATTCTTCGCACCCATCTTGGAGCAGTAGATCGGTTTCTCTTCACCGATACGGTGCATCACCCGCGCCAGGCTTCCGGAGTGATCCATCTCGGTGTGGTTGCTGACCACGAAATCAATGTTGCGCGGATCGACAACCTGCTGGATGTTGGCGATGAGCTGGTCGGCGAACTCTTTTTTGACCGTATCGATCAGGACGATTTTTTCATCCACGATCAAATAGGCGTTGTAGCTCGTTCCCAGAGGGGTGGAGTAGCCGTGAAAATCGTCTATGTTCCAGTCGTTGACGCCGACATCGTATACGCCTTTTGCGATTTCGATTGGTTTCATTGCTCTTTTCCTTCAATTGCGTCTAAGGTTTTTAAGGGTGTTTCCCTGCGAGTGTGAACAACATCCTTGGCCGGAGAGTATCCAGTGACTTATCAGTCACAGGGGGTTCGGGGAGCACACAACCGTGTCTCACGCAACGATTGCAAATGGGACCGTTGCCGGTGCTCTCCGAACGCTCCATGGTGACAGTCATGAAAGTGGCGCCACGAACGGGTGGAAAAAATGGCAATGCCCTTTCTGCGTCCGGCAAAAAGGGCATCGGCACTTACACAATCGGAAAAACCTACTCCTCTTTTTCAAAATCGTCTTTGGACGCACCGCAAACCGGGCATTCCCAATCCCCGGGAAGGTCCTCGAATTTGGTGCCGGCCTTGACGCCGTTGTCCGGATCGCCCTGCTCGGGGTCATACACATAGCCGCAAATCGTGCATACATAACGGTCCATCTGATTCATCCTCCTTGTGTCTGTGTTCGTTATCGTCGTCAATACCCATCCAGCAGGTATATCGGTTGGCCTCATTCGTCCTCGACGCAGCTGATCAAACAGAGGCGATGAACAGCTTCACCTTCGTCTCGATCTCATCTCGCACGTGACGCATCATCTCCATGGATTGGCCGGCCGGATCGGCAAACACCCAATCTTCACGCACAGCGCCAGGCACCACCGGGCATTGTTCCCTGCACCCCATGGTGACGATGATCTCCGGCATATGCCCTGCAATGGCATCCTCGATAGCCTGGGTAGTGGCAAAACCCATGTCAATGCCCCGTTCCTGCATCGCTTCGATCATGGCGGGGTTCACTTGAGCGGTCGGTTCACTGCCGGCACTGGCCACGTCCAGCCGATCCCCACCATAGAGCCGGGCAAAAGCTGATGCCATCTGGCTGAGGCAGGCATTCTCCCGACAGGCAAATAGCACCCGACGGCGACCGATCAAGTCCTGGGTCAGCTCCCGGGCCGCCTCGGCCACATCCGCTTGCATGGTAGGGTGGTTCTGAATATGTCCGCGGCCCTCGATGCGCCGGTAGGTCAAGCTGCCGGAAAATCGGGCGCTGATGCCATCAAAAAAGTATTTGGCGGTCAGGTTCAATCCATCAAAGAGCTGTTTGCCGGAGGTGGCGCCGACAGAGAGCATATAGCCGCGCCGTACGCTGTGGCCAGGATCCTTTAGTTTGAGCATATATTTGCGTGCCCACAGGGTCTGGCAGCGGTCGATCAGGGCTTTGAGCTGGGCCGTGACGTTGTAGAAAAAGATCGGTGATGCCGCCACCACAATATCAGCCTTGCGCAGCAACCCGAAAATCTCTTTGCCCATGTCATCGTCGATGGGGCAAACGCCCTTCTTCTCACATACGGTCAACTCACGGCACGGTTCGATGTTACGGCGGCAGACGTCAATGGTCTGTGTATCGACGCCGAGGTGCACCAGCTCCTGCATGAAGGCTGCCAGGAGCAGATCACTGTTGCCCTTCTTGCGCGGGCTGCCTTGGAGGCCCAGAGCTAGCATCGTCACTACTCCCTCACGTGGCACTGGCTACAGGTCACCGGCCCGGCTTTATTGCCAGCCTTTTTCTCGGCCTTGTGGCATTTGATGCAGAGCGTGTTCATGACCTGCTTCTTCTTCAACGCGCCTTCCGCTTTAAGCTTTTCAATGCTGCCCTTCTGCTGAGGAAAAGCAGCATGGCAGACCATACAATCCTGTAGTCTTTCCTGGTGGTCCCTATGGGTGAAAGGCACCAGACCGCGGCTGCCACCTTCAAGCGTCATCTGCGCAGCACCCTTTTCCACTTGCGCTTGAACACCGAAGGCCATGGCCACCGCCATAACCGTTACAACCATCAAAATAGAGATGCGAATCATAAGTGGTCTCTTTCGGATATCTATCGATATCAAACAGGATAGCGTTTGGCCCCATACCGATTCCAACAGGTACCAATTGGTTCAGCAAGACACATCGCCCTTTTCACACAGGCGCCGGCCGGCCGATTATACCCTTCTCTTTTGGTCAAGCGGCCGCAGAGCGCACGGAAAAAACGATCAGGCCGCACCGTCCAGTGAGCATTGTGAAAAATCGATGGGTTTCCCGCACTTGTCGCATTTGTGCGTTTTATGAAATTCGTCTGAAAAAATTTCTTTGGAAGCGCCACACTCCGGACATTTACACACAAACGATTTCAGGTTGCGAAAATTTTCAAACCCGGGGCAATGCTGAGGTGTAGACATAAGGTCCTCCTTTTGTTTGACAGAGGGTTACGAACTACTTTATGCGCGGATCTTTTCCGCCGGCGGCACAATCCGGTGTATAGCAGGTATTGTCCAAAAATTCGCATGCCTCTTTGCAGGATGGACATTTTTCCGGCGGACGCTCGGCCTCCAGTTCATATCCACAATTGCCGCATTTCCAACTGGCCATATCATCACCCCCTTGTTTTACATTAAACGGGATTCAGGTGGAAGGAGGATCCGGGCCCCACCGCACCAGGGACCCGGCCTTCCTGTAATATAACCGGAAACCCCTAAGCTTTCCAGTGCCCGTGCAGGTTACAGTATTCACGAGCTGTGATGCTGGCAGCCTCAACCATGAAGGTGGCTTCGGGTGCCTGCCCCGGCTCGAGGAACTGCCGGTAAACCTTTCCGTCAGCGACGATTTCAATCCACTCGATGTAATGTTTCTCTTCCATGGGATGAGCCACGCTGCCCACCTTGACCTTCACTCCGCCATCGATCTTCTCGATGACCGGCACGTGCTTCTCCTTCGCCGCATCGACCGTGTTCTCTTTCAAACATTCCATGGGCTGGCCGCAGCATACCAACTCGCCGGCACCGGCATGCAACACTTCCACGATATTGCCACACAGATTGCATTTATACACTTCCAACCTTTCTGTCATTGCCTTTTCCTCCTCTTTTAAAAAATCGGTTTGTCATCCACTGTGGACGGAGTCGATTACCAGTTTTCGCCCAACAGTTCAAAATGGGCCTGGGGATGGGCACAGGCCGGGCACATTTGAGGCGCCTCGAGCCCTTCGTGCAGGTAGCCACAGTTACGGCAACGCCATACGACGGCCTGGCTGCGTTTGAAAACGGTGCCGGCCTGAATATTGGCCGCCAGATCACGATAGCGTTTCTCGTGATGCTTCTCGGCAACGGAAACCGCTTCCCAAACCATGGCGATCGCCTCGAATCCCTCTTCGCGGGCGATCTTGGCAAAGCCGGGATACATCTCGGTGTGCTCGTGCTGTTCACCGTCAGCCGCAGCGGTGAGATTCTCAAGCGTGGAACCAATGATACCCGCGGGAAATGCACCAACGATCTCTATTTCGCCGCCCTCCAGAAATTTGAAGAAGCGCTTGGCGTGCTCTTTCTCCTGGTTGGCCGTCTCTTCAAAAATATCGGAGATCTGAATAAAGCCCTCTTTGCGTGCTTTGCCGGCAAAGTAGGTGTATCGGTTACGTGCCTGGGATTCACCTGCGAAAGAGGCCAGCAGGTTCTTTTCGGTTTGGGATCCTTTTACTGTTGCCAAAACTAATCCTCCTTTACATCTTTTGAGTGTTGAAATGATGAATCTTCTGTTTTCAGGTTAGTCTCAGACGTTGAAGGGCAATGGTTGGACCACCACCCCTTTGCCTGATGTCGCTTTTTCTCATCCTCCGCCATACGCCACAATTTGTAAGCCGAATCTCTGAGCATCCCATAGAGAATTCCGCACCCTATATCTTCGCGGTCGCTATCGCCTTGATCGGCGAGACGGATCATCTCCTGGGTCAGTTCGATGGTACGCTTAATGTTGTGATCGCAGGGTTTCACCAAGCAACTCTCTTTTGGGGTGAGAACTACGCATAACCTCTCTTCCGATCACAATAGATAACAAAACCTGTGCCAGATTTTTAGCGACCACCTCCAAATCTAACAAACGCCCGAATACCGCGCATCCACACTGTTTCGGAGCCGCAATCCCGGCCACTGGACCGACCCGATACACCATGTATAATTGATACACCCCGGCCGTTCAGAGCTGAAATGCAATGTTCGGCAAATTATAACAAATTGAATTTAAACCTAAAACAAGCCCTCTCAGGGTCTCATGACAGTTTCGATACACAAGTGTCTCAAGGCGATCGCACATGGGAATAATAAGCCAGCGCAACAACAACGTTAACCTCGCAACTGTCATCGTTCGGTGGGAAGTCCAGGTTGCAGGATAACCTGCAGAGGGCTTGCGCAAAGTGATCCTGCACAGAATTGTCACAGGGAATGAATACTGGGTAACATATCGTCCCCGCATAAGCAAGCCAATGGCTGCCAAATGAACCGGGAGGTGGCACCGCTATTGAACACGGCATATTAATTGCTATATTTTTACCCAGATTTCAATTTCGGCTTCGTGTCATGCCGTATCGACCCGAAAGGAGAACGCATGCAAAACATAGAGACCATAAAACAGGATCCCGAGCTGCTCAATGCCATCGATTGGGAGATGACGCCCGAAGAGGCTGTCCGACTCTATCTGGAGTGGGGCAACAACTGGGCGCGCGGCAACTATGTCATTCGCTCCAAAAATGATGAAACCTGCTACTTTGCCATCAGCACATGGAAAGAGCCGCCGATGATCTACCTGATCCGGCGCAACTCAGACGGTGCCAAAGAGCTGGCCCATATCGAGATGCCCGATCGGGTCAGGCAGGCATTTTTAGAAGAGAACGGAGAGTTAAAGGGCGTCTATGCCATTGAAGGTGTTGTCAAGGATTGGCTGCGGCAAGAGCTGGAGGCAGCGTGACTGGCCCCTCTTCGCGCCTTTAGGTCTGGTTGCCTGGAAGGGAGAGGACGTGCTCGGCGAATTTGAGCGCCTCTTCGTTCTGGGAGCAGGCCGGGCACAACCCCAAAAACTCCAGCCGATGCCCCATGATCGTATAGACGGTGGCCCCGTACAATTCGTCTTCGAGGCGGTTTAGCGGAGCGATGGGGGCGTCATCCACACGATCGCAGTTGACACATCGAATGTGGTAGTGTTTCTGCGGAACGCCATCGTAACGCTTCTGGCTGCCGCTCACCTCGAGGGTCTGAATCTCGCCAAGCGAGGTAAGGATTTCCAGATTGCGGTAAACCGTCCCCAGGCTAATTCGCGGTAATCGTTTACGAACCAGTTCGTACAGCTGATCGGCGGTAGGGTGGATGTTCTCTTTGCGCAACTCCTCCAAAATGACCCGCCGCTGCTGGGTCATGCGCAGTTTGTTGTTGTGTACCATTTGGTTATGGTTATCCAGGCAATCCATCGGTTCTTACCTCGGGCGCCCATGGCCTCATGGGCACCCGCAGACCTGCAAGGTCGGTTAAATCATCTTTCATCGATCGGAACAAAACTGCACTCGTCCGGCCCGCAATACTCTCCGACATACTTGGACCCCGGACGATAGAGCGCGGTTTTCGGCGCCGCCTCGGCATACTGCTCCTCGATGACGTGAGCCGTCCAGCCAGCCACCCGGGATATGGCGAAAAGCGGTGAAAAAAGATCCACCGGGATCCCCATCGAATAGAAGAGTGATGCGCTGTAGAAATCAACATTTACGAAGATATCGGTTCCCTTACGCTCCTTGAAGGCCTTTTTTCCCTCCACCTCAAGAATCTTCGTAATTTCATACCATTTGGTCTCTCCGGCCAGCTCTCCGGCCCGCTTGGACATGGGCGCCAGAATGTGGGCACGGGGGTCATCGGTCTGGTAGACAGCATGCCCCAACCCCATGATCAGTCCGCCTTCGTCCAGCACCTTGTTCACATATTCCCCAACTCGGTCGGGGCTGCCGATCTCCATCAACATCTGCATCACGCGCACATTGGCCCCCCCGTGCAGTTCTCCGGAGAGGGAGCCGATGGCAGCCGACACGGCAGCATACATGTGAGCTCTGGTCGAGGCCACCTCCCGCGCCGCAAATGTCGACGCATTGAAGGAGTGCTCGGCGTGCAGAACGAGGCCGACGTCGAAAGAGTGAACCAAGTCCGGTTCGGGCGTTTCACCAAACAGCATATATAAAAAATTTTCTGCGTGCCCCTTTGCCGGATCAGGCGTTACCGGAGGCTTATCGGTGCGAATTCGTTCCCAGGCGGCCAGTACCGTCGGCAGCTTGGCAATCAGGCGGATCGCTTTGCGCAAGGCCGCATCCTTGTTGGCATCGGTCGCCTCCTTATCGTGGTTGGCCAACATGGGTACAGCGGCCTGCAAGATATCCATCGGCAGGGCATCGGCCGGCCGGGTCTTAAGCGCATCGATCAGCGCCGCGGGAATTTCACGCTCTGCGGCCAACTGTTTCTTGAGGCTTTCAAGCTCGCTTTTGTTGGGAAGATGTTCGTATAGAAGCAGGTGTACAACCTCTTCGAATGTGGTCCGCTCAGCCAGATCGGGCACCAGATAGCCACGATAGATCAACTTCCCCTCTTTTCCGATCACATCGCTGATCTTGGTGCTTGCAACGGTGATACCACGTAAACCGGTATTGATTGTCGGTTTGCATTCTTCTTCCATCAACGCCTCCTTTGATCTTCGCCGTTACACCGAAACGATCTCCGGGCGTCGCAGCCCGGTCGCCTCCAGCCAAAATGAGTGCGCTGCCCGCGCAGCCCCTCTACCTCTGGCGTATACCCGTGTGTGCCCCGCTGCCCAGTGCCCGCTGCAACCGCCAAACCGACTAAATAGCTGGCAGGGGTGGCGCAGGGCACAATGGTGTTTAACATAGTATCTCGCCGCTCTACAACAATGTCCGCTTACCGCTCTTTTCAAGCGGGAGGCGTTGAACAGGCGCCAGTTCTTCCTTGGTGGCCATTCGGCATGGACAGTATTTGCGAGCGGCCACTTATTAGGAATCGTTACCATGTATGTGTTGAAAATAAAACCTTAAAATGCTAAGGATCATGAGGCATCACGTCTTTTACGGATGATCCTTTTCGTATGTCGGCACCGGACAGAAAACAAGCGAAGCAACCGTCAAACAGTGTCATTTCCGGCATCCGCAAGGGATCCCTTGATATCCAGAACTGAAGATCAAACCCATAAAGCGGCCGGTTGTTCGAGGCACCGTCTCTTTGATATCCAGAGCCTTTGAACGCCTGACCGAAGGAGTGGATCAGAGCGGACAGCCCATGCAAAAACTGACCGTTAAAAAGGGCTATCGGTTTCGGATGGCCGGTGCGCCATCCACCGAGTTGGTTCAACTTCAGGCGCCGGCCCAGGTGGCCGTCCTGCCAGAACGAATTGCCCACATCAAGCCGCGTCTGCGCGTCAAAAAGGGAGACCCGGTCCGAATCGGATCTCTTCTCTTTGAAGACAAGCGCAACCCGAGTTTTAAGTTCCTGTCGCCTGGAGGTGGAACCGTTCGCGACATCGTGTTCGGACCCCGGCGCGTCATCCAGTCCATTGTCATTGATCGGCAGCCCGAGGCGGAACCCGAAGAGCATTTCCCCGCTCTGACGGAATCGGCACTGGAACAGATTGGCCGTGGTCAACTGACCGACCAAATCCTCAAAGGCGGCATGTGGTGGGTCTTCCGGGAGCTGCCTTTCAGGGATTTGCCGGCGCCCGACACGGTACCGCCGCTCATTATGGTAAGTATAGATGCCAAGGAGCCTTTCCAGGCAGCCCCGGAGGTCTATCTGAAGGAGCAGGAGCAGTTATTGGCCTATGGCCTGAAAGCGCTCAATGTGCTTGCACCCGGCAAGGTGGTGGTCTTCGCCGACCACGCCGAAACGGAGCTTGTCCGCAAGACGGGCCAATACTTGACACACACCGTCGCAGGCAATTATCCCAGCGACGATCCGGGAGCCGTGCTTTATCAGATTAAAACCGAAGCAGCGCAAAACCGCGCCTGGTATGTGTCGGGACAGGATTTGCTTCTGCTGGCCCATCTGCTGCGCGAAGGTCGCTACCCCACCCGGCGGGTGGTGGCCGTCGGCGGCAGTGCCGCCCCAGAACGACGCCACTATCTGACCCGTATGGGCGCACCGCTGGCCCAACTGGTCGACCTCGACCGTATAGACGGCAGCGAGCGATTCGTCGTCGGTGGTCTGTTCAGAGGCTATGCCAGCGGCAAGGATGGATTCCTGGGGCTTTATGAGACGGCGCTCAACGTGGTGCCTGAAGGAGGGCAAGCGGAGTTTCTGGCCCTGTTCAATCCCGGAATTGCCAGGCCCAGCTATTCGCGCACCTTCCTCTCCATGCTCAACCCCAAAAGCCTGGTGTACAACTGCAACATCCACGGCGACCTGCGGGCCTGTATCGCCTGCATGCACTGCGCCGATGTCTGCCCTGTGGATCTGCTGCCCCAGATGATATACAAGGCTGTGCTGGCAGAAGAGGTGGAAGAGTACCTCGAGCACGGACTGCTCGATTGCGTGGAGTGCGGGCTGTGCTCCTATGTCTGCCCATCCAAAATCGAGCTCAGCCAGACGTTTGTGACGGCCAAAAAGGAGTATGCCAAGGAGCGTGCCGGAAAAAGCGACTAGCGATCCTGGCGGTATAAAAACGGAAACGGACCAAAAGAGCCCTCTTAACCTCACGGTGCCATGCGACGATGAATATGATCCGCAGCTTTTTTGAAAGTCAACGCAAGCATTTTCAAGGTGAAGGCGCCCTGGCGCGCCTGGAACCCTTCTACGAAGCCATGGAGCGGGTCTTTTTCGGCACCGGCGAGGTGACCCGGCAGGCCCCCCATGCGCGCGACAGCCTTACGGTGCAACGCTATATGATGCTGGTCATCGTGATGCTGCTGCCATGTCTCTTCTTCGGCATGTACAACGTGGGGCTGCAGTCGTTCAAAGCCACCGGACAATCGCTGGACTTCTGGCCCATGCTGCTGTTCGGCGCCAAAACCGTTATACCGCTGGTCATCATCTCCTACCTCTTCGGTTTCGGATGGGAAATCGTCTTTGCGACCGTCCGCCGCCACCCGATCAGCGAGGGCGTTTTTGTCACCGCCATGCTCTTCCCCCTCACCCTGCCGCCCACAACTCCCTGGTGGCAGGCGGCATTGGGGATCTCTTTCGGCGTCATTCTCGGCAAGGAGGTCTTTGGCGGCACCGGCCGCAACTTCCTCAATCCCGCCTTGACCGGCCGGGCCTTTCTTTACTTCGCCTACCCGATTCAGATGTCCGGCGATGCCGTTTGGACGGCTGTGTACAACAGCGGCAATCAGGCTGTCGATGCGGTGTCGGCCGCTACTCCGCTGGCAGTGGCCACCACTGCGCCGGCCACCCAATCGGTTGAGCACGCGCTGAATACGGCCGGATATGACTTCAGCACCCTCTTCTTGGGTCTCTACCCGGACAGCATCGGCGCATCCTCAACCCTGTTGTGCTTGATCGGTGCCGTGGTTCTCATCTTTATCGGCGTGGCCAGTTACCGCATCATAATAGGGGACATCCTGGGTATCCTGGCCATCGGTTACGCACTCAACCTTTTTGCCGGCGAGACTTCGGCCCCCTATTGGAGCATGAACCCGTTTTACCACCTGCTGATCGGTGGAACGGCCTTTGGGATCGCCTACATGAGCACCGATCCGGTATCGGCCCCCGACACCCATGCCGCCCGATGGATCTACGGCTTTTTCATCGGTGCACTGACCGTGTTGATCCGGGTCTTCAATCCCGCTTTTCCGGAGGGGATCATGCTCGCCATCTTGTTCATGAATGTGTTTGCCCCCCTGCTGGACCACATGGTGATCCGGCTGAGGATTCGCAGAAGGATAGCCAATACGTAGTCAGACGCAACGCCGTCTCCGCAGCGGCGCCAGGGACAGACAGAGATGCCCAATGCATTAAAATCACTCATTTTCGCCACTGTGCTGTGCGTGGTCTGCAGCCTGCTGCTCACCGCCGCCAGCACAGGTTTGCAATCGTTTCAGCAAAAAAATGCCGAAGTGGATCGACAAAAAAACATTCTGCTCGCCTTCGGCATCATCGCGGACGGCCAGCCTGTCACATCCGCCCAGATCGAGAAGCTGTATCACGACAAGGTCAAAAGCCTCGTAGTGGACGAAAGCGGACGGCTCGTTCCCGAAGATCAGCGCAGCCCGAAGGACCTGCCACTCTATGTCTACATTGAGGATGACCAGCTGCAGGCCTACGTCGTGCCCATCGACTCCAGGGGGTTGTGGGGTAAAATTCACGGCTATTTGGCCATCGAGAACGACGGCGCCACCATCCGGGGCTTTACCGTCTACAAGCACCAGGAGACCCCCGGTCTTGGCGGCGAGATTGAGAGCCGCTGGTTTCGCAAGAATTTCAAAGGCAAAAAAATCGTGAACAGCGGCGGAGACTTCGTCTCCATCAAGATCGCCAAGGGCAGCGCAGAGGGGTCGGTGACCGCCGACCGGCAGATCAACTACGTGGACGGCATCAGCGGCGCCACCATGACCGGCAAATTCCTCAGCGAAGGGATGAAACAGATCCTCAAGGAGTATGAACCGGTCGCCATACAGTTCCGGCATAAAAACAACCGCTACTTGAGAAGCGAGTAGAAGAACAATGTCAAAGCTAACCAAAAGCCCAACATTCAGAGCCATCTCCGAAGCGCTATGGCAGTCCAACCCAATCTCCAAACAGATTCTGGGGATCTGCTCGGCCCTGGCTGTTACGGTGCAATTGAAAACCGCCGTGGTCATGGGATTGGCGCTCACCTTCGTGGTGGCCTTCTCCAACCTGTTCATCTCGCTGCTCCGACGGCAGATTCCGAGGAACATCCGCATCATCGTCGAAGTTGCGGTGATCGCCACGCTGGTGATCCTCGCCGATGAGTTCCTGCGCGCCTTCATGTACGATATCAGCAAGCAGCTCTCGGTTTTCGTGGGTCTGATCATCACCAACTGTATCGTTATGGGACGCGCCGAGACATTCGCCATGGGCAACCCGCCCTGGCGCAGCTTCGTGGACGGTTTGGCCAACGGTGTCGGCTACGCCTCGATCCTGTGCGGGGTCGCCTTTTTCCGCGAGCTGTTGGGATCGGGTAAGCTCTTCGGCTTTCAGGTGATTCCCGACAGTTTTTATGCTGCAGGCTACCACGATATGGGCCTGATGCTTCTGGCACCAGGCGCGTTTATCACCATCGGCCTGTTTGTCTGGCTGGAGCACACGCTGTTGAAGGACAAGTAATGGAAAATCTGTTCAGCCTTTTCGTCAATTCGGTTTTCGTGGGTAATATCTTACTGGCCTACTTTCTAGGGATGTGCTCCTACCTGTCGGTCTCCCAAAACCTGCAAACCAGCCTGGGGTTAGGCCTGGCCGTCACCTTCGTCATGACCATCACCACGCCGGCCAACTGGCTGCTCTATCACTACCTGCTGGCACCGGGCGCACTCTCATGGGCCGGGCTGCCGGATGTGGACCTGGGCTTTTTGAAGCTGGTGCTCTTCATCGCCACCATCGCCGGCATCGTGCAGGTGGTCGAAATGGTCATCGATCGATATTCCCAGGGACTTTACAATGCCCTTGGCGTATTTTTACCATTAATTACAGTAAACTGCGCTATACTAGGCGCATCGCTCTTCATGGTCGAACGGCGCTACACCTTTGCCGAGACCATGGTTTATGGTTTTGGTTCGGGTCTCGGATGGATGCTGGCCATCGTGGCCATGGCCACGATCATGCAGAAACTGCGCTATGCGGACGTACCCGAAGGGCTGCATGGATTCGGCATCCGCATGATCGTCACCGGCCTGATGGCCATGGCGTTCATGCTCTTTTCCGGCATCACATTGTAGGTCGCGCTCATTCGAAGAAGGAGGCTATGTCCTATATGCCTGCAATATATCTGATAAGTCTGGCGGTCTTTCTGGGCGTGATCCTGACGCTGGTGGGCATTCTGCTTCTGGTGGAGTCTCAGCTGACTGTCAAGGGCGACCAGCGCATCGTGATCAACGGCGACGAGAGCAAAAGTGTCTCGACCCCCGGCGGTAAAACGCTGCTCAGCGCATTGATAGAGAACCAGATTTACCTGCCCAGCGCCTGTGGCGGAAAGGGCACCTGCGGCACGTGCAAGTGCAAAGTGATCGAAGGGGGCGGTGACATCCTGCCGACCGAATTATCCCTGGTCAGCCGCAAGGAGCGCACCGAGCAGATCCGCCTGGCCTGCCAGGTCAAGGTCAAACAGGAGATGGCCATCCGCATCCCTGATGAAATTTTCAACATCCAGAAGTACACCGCCACCGTGGTCTCCAACGACAATGTGGCCACCTTTATCAAGGAGCTCGCCATCAAGCTCGACGACGGCCAGACCATTCAGTTCAAAGCCGGGGCCTATATGCAAATCGACATCCCCGAATACGAGGCCGACTTCAAGAATTTCAGCGTGGCCGAGCGGTACAAGGCGGCCTGGAAGCAGTTTAACCTTCTGACCCTCAAGGCCAAATCGGACGAACCGGCCAATCGGGCCTACTCGCTGGCAAATCCGCCCATTGAGACCGATCTGCTGAGGTTTACCATCCGCATCGCCACACCGCCGCCAGGTGTGGAGGCCGCCCCTCCCGGTGTGGGCAGTTCCTACGTGTTCAACCTCAAACCCGGCGATCGGGTGACGATCAGCGGTCCGTACGGCGATTTTTTTGCCAAAGAGACCGAGCGGGAGATGTGTTTTTTGGGCGGCGGCGCCGGAATGGCACCCCTGCGCAGCCATATCCGCCAGCAGTTATTGGCGGAAAACACCAAGCGACGCATTACATTTTGGTACGGCGCCCGGTCCCGGCAGGAGATGTTCTACGACGAGGAGTTCAAAGAGTTGGAAGAGCGATTTCCTAATTTCAGCTACCATGTCGCACTCTCCGACCCACAGCCAGAAGACAACTGGGATGGACCAACCGGATTCATCCATCAGGTGGCCAACGAACTCTACCTCTCCCCCCACGAAGATCCGACCGAAATCGAATATTATCTCTGTGGACCTCCCCCCATGGTGGCCGCAGTGGAAAAAATGCTGTACGATCTCGGCGTGGAACCTGAGATGATCGCATATGACAAATTCGGTTAAGCGGTCCGAAAGGCAGCACATCTTCTATTGACCTGCAACGGAAAAATGAAGTTAAATAGAGTTCATTCAAAAACGGCTTCGACACCTGTGGCGCACTATTCTCTGACGGATCACATTCCCATCATCTGTCTTGACTGAATGAGACACCTGTGTCTCACATGAATGAAATCGCGAAACACCTGTGATAACGCCTTCTGTTCAAGCTCTATTATCTGTTTGAATTAATACCTTATATTATTTGTTCTGGGATAAAACGCCTTCTGGCATATTTCTTGATGTTATCGGTTACCGATGGCACGAAACAGGTTGTGGTCATCTTCACCAAAAGAAGAGCCAGAGAAACATTCCGATACACCTTAAACCGAAAACCGCAAGGGGGGTCCATGAAAATCACAGTAGAAAAAAACATCGTTGAGTTTGTACCCGAAAACACATTGGAGACGGCCGATCTGGAGAAGCTGTGGAACACGATCGTCGATTGCGTCAAATTCAACAAAAAATTGGTTCCCATCGGAGAGTTCGTGCCCCAGAAGTCCAATCTGGCGCGCTTTACCATTGAAGATAAGTAATTTGTTGGATTCATAGAAACAAGCGTAACTAAAAATGAATTTGAATGAGGAGGCAGGTATGCACAAGGTATTGGTGGCTTACATCAGCAGGACAGGCATGACGGAAAAAATGGCCAACTTAATCGCCGAGGGCGTCCGCATGGGCGGCCAGGATGCAGTCGTTTGTAAAATTGGAGAGATCAAAAGTGAAAAGGATTTGGAGGGCTACGATGGCTATATCTTCGGCTGCCCCACCTACCATCGCGATATGACCAACGGGATGAAGTCCTTCCTGTTTCTGGCTCAAAAAGCCAACCTGACCGGCAAAATGGGCGGCGCCTTCTGCTCATATACCCACAGCGGCGAATCAGGACCCATGATTTTCGATACCATGCAGCATGTCTATAAGATGGATATGGTTGATTTGGGTGCGCTTAACCTGAAGGAGCATGTCATCGATACCCAGGACGGCACCAAAGCCTGCCAGGATTATGGTCGAAACCTGTCGGGTAAGCTTTAACAGCAGCGGTTGGATGCGTCGATTCGCCGTCACATTGGACTGAGGGCGAATCGGCGCAAACGTCCACCAGTGAGAACTAAAACGCCATCTTCTCCGGGGGACGTCTTTCTGGTACATATTCATGGGGAATGGTCTCATCGTTCCAAGCCTGGGAAACATAGAGGTTGCAGTAGCAGCTTCCGAACGCTTCCACATCCGGTTCCCGATAGACGCATGGGCAGATGATGTCTTTGTCTTGTTCGCGATCACCCGATGCCAATCGGCACGGACACGCCATGTATCCGTAACGCGCCTTGTTCTCCAGCAACGCATCGAGCAATTCGAAAACACGCTCTTTGTCATTGCTGAAATAGTAACCTTTGGCTTCTTGAACTCGCTTCAGATTTTCATACAGTTGTTGCCTGTCCATTACAGCCCCAGGGCCTCCTTGATTTCATCCTCTTTGAAACCGACGATCACTTTTTCGCCAATGATGATCGTGGGAAAGGAACATTTGGGATTGAATTTTTTGACATCTTCCAAAATGGCCTTGCGCTCATCGCCTTCCAGAAGATCCACATCTACAAAATCATACTGAACGGTACAGTCACTTAAAAACTTCTTGGTCGATTTGCAATGGCTGCAGGTACTCAAACTGAATATTTTTACAGGTTCATTACCCATGTCAGCTTTCCTTTCACTTGGTTGGCACGATTGGGAGTGTGGCTGGTTGAAAGCCAGTTGAGACTGGATCAATGCGATACAGTCAGAAATGCGATCCGTCCTATTTCCTTATTACAACTCATTTGAGAATGCAAACCGACGGTTCTATTTGATCTTCAGGACAGAGTAATTGGCACTTTTTTCTCTTTCCACTCAATTCCGCGCTTGACATGCTTCGACACTCACTATAATGATATTAGTAATGATTACTAATAAGGACAAAAAAAGCCCGCTCCAACTAAACGAACAGACCAACCCGTGCGACCATACAAGATCTATATTTAAGCGCATCCTACCACAAACACGGTGACAGGATGCAAAGCGCAAATTGCAGCCAAGTAAACATAACCAAGCCATATGAAAACAATCTTTCCAAGAAGGGAGACGACATGGAAATCAAGAAAAAAGTGGAGAAGGTGGCCAAGCAAACCAAGGAGCTTCCGGTACAGGACCTGACCATCTGCTCGGCAACCCAGCAAATGATCACCAAGGGACGCACCGACGGTGTGGAGACGGCCTTCGACCGTGCGGCCAACATGAAGGCGTGTCCGATCGGATCGGATTCGGCCTGCTGCAAGCACTGCTTCATGGGGCCGTGCCGCCTTAACGCCAAGGATCCCTATGGCAAGGTGGGGGTTTGCGGCGCCACCATCGACACCATCATGGCGCGCAACTTCGCCCGCATGGTGGCCTCCGGGTGTGCCGCCCATACCGACCACGGCATGAGCATGCTGGATGTGTTTCGCAGTGTGGTCAACGGCAAAATAAAAGATTACGAGATCAAGGATGTTCAAAAGCTTGAATCGGTGGCCCAATCCATCGGCATTGAAACCAACGGTCGCACCGTCAAAGAGATTGCCACCGAGCTGTACGAGGCATTGGAAAGCACCTACACCAATATAGAGGGTGAAATTCCCTTTGCCAAACGCGTTCCGCCCAAAACTTTGGAAACCTGGCGCAAACACGGTGTCGTTCCCCGGGGCGCCATGCGTGAGATCATGGAGATCATGCACCGCACCCATATAGGCGTGGACCAGGATTATGCCAATATCACCAAACAGATCAGCCGAACCGCACTGGCCGATGGCTGGGGCGGCTCGATGGTGGCCACGGAAATTTCGGACATCCTGTTCGGCACGCCGTCACCGGTAAGCGTCGAAGTCGACATGGGCGTGCTCAAAGAGGATCAGGTCAACGTCATCATCCATGGCCACGAACCCAACCTGTTCGAGTCGATGATCGCCTCGGTCAATGAGCCCACGCTGCTCGAAGCGGCCAAAGCCGCCGGCGCCAAAGGCATCAACCTGGTTGGCATGTGCTGTTCCGGGGCTGAAGTGCTCGTTCGCCACGGCATCCCCCACGCCGGCAACTTCATGTCCACTGAAACGATACTGATCACCGGTGCAGTGGATATCATGGCCGTGGACGTCCAGTGCATCAAACAGGGATTGGTCAAAGTGGCCGAATGCTACAACACGCCGCTTATCACCACCAACCCGCGCTGCCATATCGAAGGGGCCACGCATGTTGAATTTGATGACCATAATCCCAAAGAGACCACGGATGAGATTGTCATCAAAGCCATCTCGCGCTTCAAGCACCGTACCGCCAAAATCGAAATTCCACGAAATGTGTCCCTGGGCGTTCATGGATTCTCGCACGAGTATATCAACTATATGCTGGGCGGCTCCTTCCGCGGCTCCTACACACCGCTGAACGAAAACATCATTAACGGCCGCATCCGTGGTGTTGCCGGTGTGGTCGGCTGCACCAACCCTCGGGTCAAACAGGACTGGGCGCATGTGGAGCTGGTCAAAGAGCTGATCCAGAACGATGTGCTCGTTCTGCAGACCGGGTGTTCTCAGATCGCTCTCGCCAAAGCCGGCTTGACCACGCCCGAAGCCGCCCATCTGGCAGGTCCGGGACTTCAGGAGGTGTGTGAAACCGTCGGCATGCCACCGGTTCTCGGACTAGGCTCCTGCGTCGACAACAGCCGCATCCTGATCGCCGCCTCTGAAATGGTAAAGACTGGCGGATTGGGTGACTCGATTGCCGACCTGCCGGTGGCCGGCTGTGCGCCAGAGTATATGAGCGAGAAGGCCATCTCTATCGGCCACTACTTTGTCGCCTCCGGTGTTTATACGGTATTCGGCGTCACCTTCCCCATTGTCGAAGGCACCAAATTCCACAAGCATCTGTTCGAGGATCTGGAGACGATGGGCTTTGGCAAGTGGGGATTCGCAGAGGATCCCCATGAAATTGCCCGCCTGATGATCGACCATATCGACAAGAAGCGTAAGGCGCTGGGTCTCGACAAATCCCGAGAGCGTGTTCTCATGGACATGTCCGACCGTCGCTCGATCGATGCCGCATAGCCGAAACCCTGTTACATCACCACCATAAGTAAAAAGGGGCACTCCATTGCAGAGTGCCCCTTTTGATTTTATCAATCAGCAACTTAAACTCACCGAACAGCTACAGCCCTTTTCCCGTATGCCATTGATTTAAAAGAGTACGCTGGCTTAAAACCAGCCCTTCCAGCCAGTGTCGTTTGCCAACAACGCTCCCCTTAAGAGGACTCGATGATGGCGGCGTTGTCGGAGAGAAAGCGGTAGAGGGTGGCGCGGCCAACTCCCAGTTCACGGGCTGCGCTGGCTTTGTTTCCACCGGTCTTGACCAGGGCGTCGCGAACGGACTGGATGTCCAGTTTCTTTATGCGGCCCAGCTTGGCCGGAACGATTTTGAGTTGCCGCAGCTCCATGGGCAGGTCGGCGGCGGTGATGACCTTGTTGTTGCACCGGACAATGGCGAATTGAATGGCGTTTTGCAGTTCGCGCACATTACCGGGCCAGGGGTAATCCATCATGAGCGCCATGGCGGCCTCCGATAGTGCAGGCGCCGTCTGTTCGTTACGTTCAGCCACCTGGTGCAGAAAGTGGTCGGCGAGCATGGGAATATCGGTTTTTCGCTCTCGCAAGGGGGGGATGTGGATGGGAATCACATTGAGACGGTAGAAAAGGTCCTCGCGAAACAGGTCCCGCTGTACGGCTTGCTTGAGATCCTTGTTGGTGGCGCTGATGACGCGCACATCGACACTGACGGTGCGTTCGCCCCCCACCTTTTCGAAGGTGCCCTCCTGGAGGAAGCGCAGCAGTTTCACCTGGAGCAGCTTGGGCAGTTCGGCCACCTCATCGAGGAAGACGGTACCTCCGTCGGCCAGTTCGAAGCGTCCCTTCTTGTCCCGTATGGCGCCGGAAAAAGCGCCCTTCACATGCCCGAACAGTTCGCTCTCGATCAAGCCTTCGGGCAGCGCCCCGCAGTTGATGGGCACAAATGGCGCACCGCCGCGGCGGCTTTCGTTGTGCACGGCATTGGCCACCAGCTCCTTGCCGGTGCCCGTTTCACCGAACAGATGGACCGGGAAATCGTACTGGGCCACATCGACGATCTGTTGGTAAACAGATCGCATCTTGCTGTCACCGCCAATGATGTTGGCAAACCGATTCTGCTCGCTGCTGCGCCGCTGTAGTTCCAGCAACTCGGTGACGTCGGTGAAGGAGGCCAGTACGCCGGTATAGTCGCCATCTTCGGCGCGCATCATTGTGGTGCGAAACTCCACCCTGCGGATATCACCCTTCTTGCTGGTAATGTTCAGGGTGTACGCCGCATGGTCGTGAAGAATCGGTCCGCCATCGCAAAACGAGCAGCGTTTGCCGCAAAAAGGCGCACCAAACACTTCGTGGCAATCGCGGCCGAGCACCTCTTGCCGGCTGTAGCCGGTGACGCGCTCGGCTTCGGCGTTGAAGAAGAAGATGTGGCGCTGCATGTCGTGGGCGATGATGCCCTCTTTGAGGTTGTCCAGAATACGGACTAGGTTCGCACGACTGGCAATGGTGGTGACGAGTTTTCTATCCGGCATCGTGGTCACAAAAGTCGTCAAGTTCCGATCAATGCAATGGGCCTAACCTGATGGGCCGTTTCAATTTGTGGGCCTGTTTCCTCGCCCGCAGTTGTCTGCCATACTCACTCAAGAAGATAGAAAACCTATATGAGAGCGACGCCAAAGTCAATCACGGGTGGCACATGCACTTACAGTTGGAAGGGCAGCGCCCGTCGCAGGGCTATCCCCTTCAGGTCGATGGCGACATCATAGACGACGATCTCTACGCCCTGGGAGACCACTTGCCGCAAGCGGGCACCATACTCCGGATCGATCTCATATGCAGGTGAGAAGGTTTGCGCATCGCAGCGCTGAACGACAAAAAACATCATGGCCCTGGCGCCGCCCTCCTTCAGGTGCTGCAACTCGTCCAGATGCTTCTGCCCGCGCACCGTGCGCGCATCCGGAAAGCGGGCCACCCCATCTTCGACGAGGGTGCAGTTCTTCACTTCGATATAGCAGTCGGACCGGCCGCCGCCACTGAGCTTGAGATCGAGTCGGGAGTGGGCGCTCACCTTGACCTCCGTTGCCACGTGATCGTAACCGGCCAGCTCCGGCACGTCGCCATTGGCCGCAGCCAAGGCAACCAGTCGGTTGGGCACCAGGGTATTTACCCCCACCAGCGAGGTGGGCATCTCGATCAGCTCCCAGGTGAACTTCAGTTTGCGTTTCGGATTGTCGTGGGATGAGAGGTAGACCGGCCGCCCGGGCTCCTTGCAGGCGGCCATACTGCCAGAATTGGGGCAATGGGCGACCACCTCCTGCCCATCGTCCAGCACCACATCGGCCAAAAATCGCTTATAGCGCTTTACCAGGGTACCGCGAATGAGAGGCGGCCAAGGCAGTTGGGAAGTGCTGACGGCACTCTTTTTCTTCACAGGGCAGCTCCATGTTAAAAGGCTGAAGTCTGAAGGGTTAGCACGATCCAAGGCAGCAGGCAACACCCATAAGGCCGCATAACGATCCTTCAAGCTTCAGCCTCTCAACTGTCCAGCGTCTCCCGTACCGCCCTCCCCAACCCTTCAATGCTGTATGGTTTTCTCACATAGGCGCCCACGCCCAACGCCATGATCTGGCGGACGCGCTCGGTCTCTGAAAAGCCGCTGGCCAACACCGCCTTCTGGTTGGGGTGCAGCGAGAGGATCTGTCGATAGGTCTCCAGGCCGTCCATGCCGGGGTCCATGATCATGTCGAGCACCAGCAGATCGACGGAGCCCTTTTCCATGTATGCTAACGCCTCCTCGCCACTGGAGACGGTCTCCACCTGGTAGCCCAGCTTTCTCAGGACCACGGTGGCGATTTCGCGCTGCTCCATCACATCGTCGACCACGAGCACCCTCTCGTTGCCCTTGAAATCATCGATGTTAAAGTTGCCGCCCTTGGCCTGAAGCATCTGCCCGGAGATGGGGAAGTAGAGATCGAAACGCGTACCGCGCCCCTCGATGCTCTTCAAGTCGATATATCCCTTGTGATCCTTTACGGTGCCGGAGACCACGCTCATGCCCAGCCCGGTACCGCTGCGCCCCATCTTCTTTTTGGTGTAAAAGGGTTCGAAGATGTGGCGCATATCCTCATCGGACATGCCGGAGCCCTCATCCTCGACCCGCAGCACAGCGTAATCGCCCGGTTTAATGCTCTGATATCCCCGGACCTTATCGTCCAGTTGGCAACGGAAGGTGGAGACCTGCACCCGGCCGCCGTTCGGCATCGCCTCAGCCGCGTTTGAAACCAGATTCATCAAGGTTTTCGACAGGTGTATTTCACTGCCAAGAATGTTGGGCAGATCCGGATCCAGGTTGATTTCAAAAGAGACCCCTTCGTGGAACTGCTGAATTTTTCCATGCTCAGCGGATCGCCAGTAATCCGCCACCACCTCATTGAGGTTGACGGCACTGCGAAGATCGACACCCCGACGGGCCAGGGTCAGCATATCCTGCACAATGGCCGCCGCCTTTTCACCCGATGTCTTGACGGTCACCAGCGGACCGTGCAAGGGGCTGTCCTCCGGCAAGTCCATGAGCAGCAGATCCGGATAGCCCACCAGGCCGCCCAGGATGTTGTTCAGATCGTGGGCCACGCCGCCGGCCAGGGTGCCAATGGCCTCCATCTTCTGTGCCTGTTCGAGCTGCATCTGCAGGCTTTTGCGTTCGGCGATATCCCGGGCAAAGGCGCAGAGATAGGCTTTGCCTTCGAACTCCAGGAAATTGGCGTATACCTCCACCGGTACCAATTTGCCATCCGTTTGCAGATGATCGGTCTCGAAGGTGATGGATTTTCGCGTGCGCGCCTTCTCCCATATTTCACGCCAGCGCTCCCGGCCAAGGGTGGGGTCGATATCTCCAACGCTCATGGCCAGCAAGGCCTCACGCGTCAACCCCAGGGATTCACAGGCCGCCGTGTTGACATTGACGATGCGCCCCTGTCGATCCATCCAATAGGCGGCGTCGCCCATATGGTCCACGGAGAATTGGGTGAAATGGAGTTGCTCGTCGCGGGCCTGGATTTCGGACAGCATTTCATTGAAGCCGTCAAACAGAATGCCCAGTTCATCAAAGCTGTCGGTCTCCACACGGGTCGAATAGTCCTTGTTGCGCGAGACCCGGTTCATGGTTCGGGTGAGTGTGGTGATCGGGCCTGAGATGGTGCGCTGGGCCATGGTGGAGACCGCATAGGCGACAAGGAAAGAGAGAAGCAGGATGGCCAGACAGATCAACGTCACCGTGGTAAGACGCCGGTAGAGGGCTCGCAAGTCGGACGACACTTCGACCACGCCGATCATATTGCGATCGAGCACGATGGGCACCAACACCTTCAGGCTGTTGGCTTCAAACCGGTGGCTGCCGCTCCCGCTCCGGCCATCGAGCACGGCCTGAATCTCACTGTAAGCGCTATGGGCTGCCTTGTCCGCATGGGCCTTGTTGTCATTGTCCCTGTGGTATTGGGCAAAAAGCGAACCGTCTTCCCTGTAGATGCGACTACAGTCGATCTGGGGCTCGGCAGCCAGGGCCTTAAGCGTCTTATTGGCCGCATCCGGATCGTCAAACGTCAGGGCCGCCTCGCAATTGGTGCCGATCACACGGGCAATCGATGAGATGTTCTCCAGGGTCGCCGAGCGGGTCGCGTAAAAGGCTCCCGATAAAATGGCGACCAGGGTGACCACGAGCGCCACGCCACTGGTGAACATGCTGATCATTATCAGCTTGTTTTTGATGGTTCGGTTTTGAAATCGAAACAGGGCCATTTTAAATCCAGCCTTCTACTCAACGATATCGGCCAGTCGCAACAGTTGCGAACTGATCTTCAACCCGACGCGGTCGGCGGCGGCCGGATTGATCTGGAACCTGATCTTGTTGCCCACATTGATCAAGTTAATCATCACGCCCTGGTGAGCAAAACGGTTGGTGTCTCCCACCGTCAACACCGGCTTGCCCTGCAGGCGCTCGAGGATATCGGCCAGCCAGGGCTCGACACTGGCGCAGATAAAGATCACCTGGCACCCGCTCAGTTCGTCGAGAGCGTTCGCCCGGAGAATTTTCAACGGTTTGGACCTGACCAGCTTCTTTTCGATCACAGCGATATCTGCACCGAAGGGGTCGTCACCCAAGATACCGATTTTAAAAACAGCCGAGCCCTTCTGGGAAACAGTGGCCGGCCACTCGACAAATTTAGCGAAGTTGTAGAGGAAGGCAGCCTTGATCTGATACTCGCTCACCGTCGCTGCGCGGGCGCAAACCTGCCAGGCCGGAAAGACCAGCATCGTCACCAACGTCAACAGGGCTATGGTGCGCTTCGTTGCCATCAAGATTGCGTCAGACCCCTTTGTTGATCCCTTAAAAATGCCAAGTCGCCTTAAAATAGAATCCCCGTTCGATCTCCGAGGTCGACAGATCGATGATCTCTGGATCGAACTCCTGGTGGGACGAATCGAACAGGTTCTGTCCGACAAGGGAGAATGCCCAGCTTGGTGTTGGCTGCCATCCGATGCGCGCATCCATGTTCCAGTAGGCTGATACGGATTGGGTCGGCAGATCGTCCACGTAGCGCAGCCACAGATCCAGCTCGAATCCCTGGGGAAGATCAAGGGTCGACCGAAGCGAAACCTGATGGCGGGGAATGTCCCCCTCAGATAGCACAGCGGTTGTGTCGAGACTGCCCTCTTTGCGCTTCAAGTGCATCTTCAGGTAGGTATAGGCGCCCTGCAGGCGCCACCCATCCAGCGGAAAGTAGTCCACGGCAACTTCCAGTCCGTAGGTGTATCCCTCCATCAGGTTACCCGCCATATATGGCGCCACCACGTGCGCCGGCGACCCATCCAGATATGGCGTTCCCGGTTCGATGGTCCTCAGGTGGTCGTATTGGTTATAGAAGAGCGCCAGATCCGCAGAGAAGCGTTCGTGGGGTTGGACCCGGTAACCCGCCTCGTATGCGATGAGGGTCTCGGAACGGAAATCGTCGTCTCCCTGAAAGGAGATCTCCGTGATAGGCGTGCCGGGGATCACTTGCTGAATCAGCTGCGTGTCATGCTCTGCCACACCGGGTGTCCTGACCGCCCTGGAAACTGCCGACCAGAAGGTGTTACGATCATCGGCCCGCCAGAGCATTCGGATGTTGGGTTGAATCTCGAATCCGGTGTAATCGTTGTTCTCGAACTTGCTGCCAATCGTGAGAGAAAGACGCTCGGGCAGCAGGGTGATGTCATCCTGGACAAAAAAGCTGAAAAGCTGATCGCGACGATCGTCGTCGTCAAATTGCACCGCTTCAGTGGTATCGAGATCCCCGCGCGTCAAGCGATAGCCAAGTCCCCATAACAACTCCTGACGGCGACCCAGGCCAAACCGGTGCTGGAAGTCCACGTCAACGGTATCCCGCGTCTCGCCAAAGATATAGTACTCCCTTTCGGTTCGGTCATAGAAGACCTGAAACGCCAGATCGGAGGAGGAAGAGAGCCACCGATTCCAGCGGCCCAGGAGATTGCCACCGGAGACCTGGGAAGCTTCGATGATCGGTATGAGATAGGGCGGCGACAAGGAAAAGGCGGTCCCCTCATTGCCCACTTCTCCGTCGTAGAGATCGCCCTGTACCGTCAACTCGTCACGATCCGACATCTGCCAGTCGATGCGCCCCCCGCCGCGTGCGATGTCCCATCCGTCATGAGCTTCACCGCCCTGCAGATTCTGGCTGTTGTCCCGGTCGAAATATTTTACATAGGCACGATAGTGGGCCGCATCTCCGATTGCACCGCCGTAACGCAGGGCTCCGAACCCTCTCTCCTCGGTACCTATGCCACCGGAGACCATGCCGCCCTGGGTCTGCGATGCCGGGCGGGTGATGATGTTGATGACGCCGTTGACGGCATTGGCCCCCCACAGGCTGGCACCCGGGCCACGGATCACCTCGATGCGGTCCACATCTTCGAGCAGCGTATCCTGCACATCCCAGTAGACGCCTGAATAGATCGGACTATAGACGCTACGCCCGTCCATCAACACCAGCAGCTTGTTGGCGAACCGCCCGTTGAATCCACGGGCGGTGATGGCCCAAGCATTGGCCGAGATACGCGCCACCTCGAGCCCCGGCACCATGCGCAGGGCCTCGGGAATCGAAGTTACGCCCGAACGACGAATGTCTTCGGCTGAGATGACGAATACTGCTGCGGTGCTATCGGTCAGGCGCTGGGCCTTGCGGGAAACGGTGGTGACCTCCACCGACATCAGGTCCTCGATACTCAGCTCTGTAAGATCTTTAGCGGCCACGGGCCGTGCATGGGCCGCAGGGATGACCATCACTGCCAAAACCCAGGCCAGGCTGACCATGAATCTTGATCTCAGCACCGGCCGCCAGGGGTGCCTCTTCCATCGAATAGAATACATCTCAGATTCCTTATTCAAAAACAAAAGGTCCGCTATAGATCGAACCGCCCCGGTACCCGGGCCGCACGGACCAGAATAGATCGAATACCGCTATGTTTATTTCGGTATCAGAGGGCCGTTTCATGAGGAAAAAGTGAGAAAACAGGCGGGTGTGACCGTAGCGCAGGGGTGGCCGCCATCTTGGCCGGGTGGCAATATCACCCCTGCCGGCGCACGTATGCTTCCAGGCGGTCCAGCCCTTCGCGAATGTTCTCCAGCGAGTTGGCGTATGAGAAGCGCAGAAACCCCTCGCCGCCGGCGCCGAAATCGATCCCGGGGGTGACCCCGACGTGGGCCTTCTCCAGGATGTCGAACGCCAGCGCGTAAGAGTCTTCGGAGAGGTGTTTTGCGTTGACGAAAACGTAGAATGCGCCGGTCGGTTCAGCCGGAAGGTTGAAGCCGATCTCCTTGAGACGCCGGATCATGAAACGCCGCCGCTCGTCATAGGTGGCCACCATGCGGGCTACATCCGCACCGGCCTGGGTCAGGGCGGCAATGCCGGCCTTCTGCACCGCCGCGTTGGCGGAGATGTAGAAGTTCTGGTGGATCTTCTGAATCGAACGGACGAACGGTTTGGGGGCGATGAGATAGCCCAGCCGCAGCCCGGTCATGGCGTAGAGTTTGGAAAAGCCGTTGAACACAAAAGCGCGGTCGCTGAATTCGAGAATCGAGTGCGCCTTCCCCTCGTATACCAGGCCATGGTAGATCTCGTCGGAGAGTACATAGGGCCCCATACCGGCAATGGCCTCCATGCGCTCTGCCGAAAGCAGGGTGCCGGTGGGGTTGGCCGGTGAATTGATGAAGATGCCCCTCGTCCGCGGCGTCAGTCGCTCCTGGATCGCTTCGGGGCGCAGTTGGAAGCCATCCTCTTCGCATACCCGCACGCTGGTGCAGCGTGCATCGAGGAAGTTGACAAAGTTGGGGTAGCAGGCGTAGTGGGGATCGGAGAGAACCACCTCATCCCCGGCCTCGAGCAGGGCCGCGCACGCCATGAAAATGGCCGGCGAACTGCCGGCCGTGACGATGACCTGGTCCGGATCGACCGACACGCCATACTTTTCCATATAGTCGGCGCAGATCGCCTCGCGCAGCGGCCGGATGCCCAGGCTGTGGGTGTAGTGGGTGAAGCCGTCGGCCATGGCCCGGCAGACCGCCTCGGTCACACAGGTTGGGGTATCGAAATCGGGCTCGCCCACTTCCAGATGAACGATGTCGATGCCCCGGGCCGCCATCTCGCCGGCCTTCTCCAGGACATCCATCACGATGAAGGATGTCAACTCACGAGCACGCTTGGCGCCCTTGGTTTCGTCTCCTGCCAACGGTTTCATTCTGCCCCCCCTTGCCGGCCGATGCGTAGGCCGCAGGGCCAACGCCTAAACCACCTTGTTCAATGGATACTCGAGAATCCCCTCTGCGCCGTTCTTGAGCAGTGTGGGAATCAGCTCGCGCACCACATGGGTCTCCACCACGCTCTCCACGGCGAACCATTCGGACTGATAGAGCGGCGAAACGGTGGGCGCGTTGAGACTGGGCAAGAGCCCCACCACCGTCTCCAGATTCTCTTTGGAGACATTCATCTTCAAGCCCACCAGTTTCTCGCCGAGCAGAGCCCCCTTCAGCAGCAGTGCGATCTGCTCGATCTTCTCCCGCTTGGCCGGATCTTTCCACGCCTCATGGTTGACGATGAGCTGGGTGTTGGTCTGCATCAGCTCGTAGATGATGCGCAGGCCGTGCGCCTTGATCGTACTGCCGGTTTCGGTCACCTCCACGATGGCGTCGGCCAGGCCGGAGACCACCTTGGCCTCGGTGGCGCCCCAGGAGAACTCCACCGACACGTCGATGTTGCGCTCTTTGAAAAACCGTTCGGTGTAGCCCACCAGTTCGGTGGCGATCTTCTTGCCGGCCAGATCTTCCAGCTGTTTGACGTCCGAATCGTACGGAACGGCCAGCACCCATCGCGCAGGGCGCGAACTCACCTTTGAGTAGACCAGATCATCGACCACATGCACATCCGACTGGTTCTCGGCGATCCAGTCCTTGCCGGTCAGACCGGCATCCAGGGTGCCGCTCTCCACATAGCGGGACATCTCCTGGGCGCGGCAGATGGCGCAGTCGATGGTGTCGTCGTTGATTTCGGGAAAATAGCTGCGTCCGTTCACATTGATGGTCCAGCCGGAACGCTTAAAAAGCGCAATGGTGGCATTTTGCAAGCTGCCTTTGGGAACACCGAGTTTGAGCGGTAGCGTCATTTATTTGTAGACCTCCTTGGGGTCGAACACCGGTTCGCCGACCACCTCGACATTTTGATTTTCATCCACACGCTTGAAAAAACAGCTTCGATGGCCTGTGTGGCAAGCCGCGCCGCCCACCTGCTCGACCTTGAGCACCACGGTATCGTCATCGCAATCGATGCGAATCTCCTTGACCAGCTGCACATTTCCGGAGGTCAACCCTTTGGTCCACAAGGTGTTTCGCGTACGGCTGTAAAAGGTGGCCTTACCGATGCGCAGCGTGGTCTCCCACGCCTCCGGGTTCATGAAGCCGACCATGAGCACCTCACCGGTCTCATGGTCCTGGACCACCGCCGGTACCAAGCCGCCCATTTTTTCGAAATCGAGTTTGGCCTTCATGGCATAACTCCTTATGTTCTTGAAACTTTGGCCTTTCATAAGCAATACAATAAAAAGAGATCAAGTACCGATTATTCTTGGCCGAGTCAAATTTTTTTTCAGTTGCCTGGGCGTTTGAGGCTGGCTAGAGATGGAAAAGGGGTGAATATGCCTCGACAACCGGCGCCATGGTGCCAGTGCGCTAACAGCTTGCTGTGTTCCGGCTTTTTTGATAAGTTCAATGAATTTCACATCGTACCGGAAGGCGACCCCATTTGGAACAGCTACGGCAACGCCGGCGTCCAAAAGGGTCGAGCAGGTCAAACAACATGGCAAAACCCGTCACCACCTCGCAAATACTAAAAAAGCGTGCCCGCAAGCAAAACGGCAACACCTGGTCCAAAATCATCAAATGGTCCCTCTGGTCGGTGCTGCTTCTCATGCTGCTGGCTGGTGCCGCCACTATCGGCGTCTTTTTCTATCTGAGCAGGGATCTGCCCAAAATCAGCACCCTCAAGGACTATCACCCCTCGATCATCACCACGGTCTATTCGGACGACAACCGTAAAATCGCCGAGTTCTACCGCGAACGGCGCATCGTCGTCCCCCTGGAGGAGATACCGCTGCAACTGCGCCAGGCCTTCATCAGCGCAGAGGATGCCCGCTTCTATAAACACCAGGGCATCGACGTCTTCAGCATCGTGCGTGCCTTCTTCAAAAACCTGGAGGCGGGCACCATCGTCCAGGGCGGCAGCACCATCACCCAGCAGGTGACCAAGAGCTTCCTGCTGACCCCGGAGCGCAGCTACGAGCGCAAGATCAAAGAGGCCCTGCTGGCCTACCAGATCGACAAGGCCTTCAAAAAAGACGAAATCCTCTACCTCTACCTCAATCAGATCTACCTGGGCCACGGCGCCTATGGGGTCGAGGCAGCCGCCGAAAACTACTTCGGAAAGCACTCCAAAGACCTCAACCTGGCCGAGTGCGCCATGTTGGCCGGTCTGCCCCAGGCCCCCAGCCGCTACTCCCCGTTTCACTACCCCGAACGCGCCAAACAGCGCCAGATCTATGTACTCAACCGCATGGTCGACGAAGGCTACATCTCCCAGATCGATGCCTCCGAAGCCATGGCCATCAAGCTGGACATCCATCCGCGCCGCAACTGGTACCTGGAAAAGGTGCCGGTCTACACCGAGGACATTCGCCGCTACGTCGAAAAGAAGTACGGAGAAGACGCCCTCTACGGTCAGGGGCTGAAAATCTATGCGGCCGTCAACATCGAGATGCAGAAAGCGGCCCGGGAAGAGATCCAGAAAGGGCTCAAGGAGCTGGACCGTCGCGAAGGCTACCGCGGACCGCTGGAAAAATTGCCCCAGGATCAAATCGAGGCCTTCTCCCAGGAGCTGCTCAAAGCGTTTGCCGAGACGCCTCCGGAGGAAGGCGGCACTGTCCGCGGTGTGGTGATCGATGTGGACGACAAGGACGGCCGCGTAACGGTCCGAATGGGGGATCAACGCGGCGTCATTTCATTGGAAGAGATGCGGTGGGCGCGTAAGCCCAATCCGAATGTGGCCTACTATGCTGCCCGCATCCGGCGCCCGAGTCAGGCCCTTGCCGTGGGAGACGTGATCCTGGTCGAGCTGCTCGAACACGATGAGAAAGCCGACCTCTGGAAATTGGCCCTCGATCAGGCCCCCGAGGTTCAATCGGCACTGATGTGTATCGAGGCCGGCACCGGACTGGTCAAGGTGATGGTGGGCGGCCGCGACTTCATGGAGAGCCAGTTCAACCGGGCCACCCAATCGCGGCGCCAACCCGGATCGGCCTTCAAGCCGATCATCTACGCAGCAGCGCTGGACAAAGGCTATACACCGGCCACCACCATCATCGATTCCCCCATCGTCTTCAAGGACGTGGAGCACGACTTTACCTGGAAACCCAAAAATTACGGCAAGAAGTTCTACGGCCCCACCCTGCTTCGCGAGGCGCTGGCCAAATCGCGCAACGTCGTCACCATCAAGATCATGCAGGACATCGGCATCGAATATGTGATCGACTATGCCCGCAAACTGGGCGTCGAGTCCGATCTGAGCCGCGACCTCTCGATCGCACTGGGGTCATCGGGGATCTCCCTGCTGGAGATCGTCCAGGCCTATTCGGTCTTCGCTAACCAGGGCTATCGGGTGGAGCCGGCCTTCATCACCAAGATCGAAGACCGTTTCGGCAATGTCTTGGAAGAGATGAATCCCATTCGAAAGCAGGTCGTCGAACCGAGCACCGCCTACATCATGACCAGCCTGCTCGAAGGCGTGGTCAAATACGGTACCGGCCAGCGGGTGAGGGTGCTCAAGCGACCGGTGGCCGGCAAGACCGGCACCACGAACAATCTCTTCGATGCCTGGTTCGTCGGCTACACCCCGCGCTTTATCACCGGCGTCTGGGTCGGCTACGACCAGGAGCGCTCCCTGGGAAAAGGCGAAACCGGCTCGAGGGCCGCCAGCCCCATTTGGCTCGGCTTCATGCAGCAGATTCTGAAAAAGGAGCCGGTGCGCATCTTCCAGGTGCCCGAAGGGGTGGTTTTCGCCAAAATCGATGCCGATACCGGCCTGCTGCCCATACCGGAATCCAAGCACACCATTTTCGAGTGCTTCAAGGAGGGGACCGTACCGACCGAGTACACCGCCAAACCGGGCACCGTGACCGAACCGGACCAGTTCTTCAAGCAAGATATGTAAATACAGCCTATGGGCCTCCGCCATATCCTCATGGTTCTATCCCTGTTGGCCTTTCTGTCGGCTACGGCCGGCGGTGTCCTCTACTACTCGGCCCTGCGGCAGGCGGCCTTCACCGAGGCCGAGCACCAGGCGGCCGCCCGCACCGAACTGCTCCACAAGAGCCTCAATTCATTCCTCTCCGAACACCACAACACGGTGGTGACCCTGGCCGGCATGCCGGGCCTGCAAGAGGCGTTGCTGGTCGATACGCCCGATGCCCTCTACCGCGGCAATGTGATCCTCGATCACTTTGCCGCCACCCTCGATGCCGATGTCTGCTACCTGATGAATCGCGCTGGTATCACCATCGCCTCGAGCAATCGCAAAGATCCGGACAGCTTTATCAGCCAGAATTTCGCCTTCCGCCCCTATTTTAAACAGGCCCTCAGAGGGTCCCACGGCACCTATCTGGCCCTGGGGACCACCTCGGGCAAGCGCGGCGTCTATCACAGCTATCCGGTCTACTCCGATCCCGAAGAGCAGCCTATCGGCGTTGCGGTGATCAAATCTTCCATCGAACGCACCGAACGCGATCTGGGCCTGCCCACCGACGACATTGTTCTGGTCACCAACGCCATGGGCGTGATCTTTATCGCCAACCGCCCCGAGTGGCTCTTTCAACTCGCCTGGGAACTCAACCCCGGGCAGCTGAGCGAACTCAGGCGTATGCGGCAATTCGGCCCCGGCCCATGGCGCTGGATCGGCCTCAGCGCAACCGACGACGACCATGTGACCGACAGCAAGGGACGGCGCTATCTGATCCGTCGTTCGGACATCGAACGCTTTCCCGGCTGGAAGATTCTCTATCTGCGCAACACGCAGCTTATCGCCCAAGCCCTCTCCGGGCCGCTGATGAGCGTCGTCCGACCGGTGGCTGTGCTGCTGTCGGTGCTGATCGGGCTATCGGTGCTGGTGCTCTATCAAAAGGCCAGTCGTGAAATCCTGCGCCGGCGCAACGCCGAGCAGGCCCTGCGCCACAGTGAAACACGCTACCGCGCCCTCTATCACCACACGCCCGCCATGCTCCACTCCATCGATCTCCGGGGCAACCTGCTCAGCGTAAGTGATTTCTGGGTGGAGACCACCGGGTACACACGAGAAGAGGCCCTCGGCCGACCGTTGACCGACTTTTTAAGCTCCGAATCGAAACACCAGGCCGAAACCGTCATCTTACCGCAATTTTTCGAATACGGTTTTGTCAAAGACATTCCCTACACCATGGTCAAAAAGAGCGGCGAAACCATGGAGGTGCTGATCTCGGCCATTGCCGATCGCGGCCCGGACGGCAACATTCAGCGCTCTTTGGCCGTCTCGATCGATGTGACCGAGCGTAACCGGGCCGAAGCCGCCCTGCGCATCGCCAAAGAGGAGCTGAGCCACTACTCCAAGGAGCTGGAGCAGCAAGTGCGCAAGCGCACCAGCGAAATCACGGCCATCCTCCAGTACACACCTGCGGTGGTCTATATGAAGGATGCCCAGGGGCGTTACCTTTTGGTCAATTCGCGCTTCGAAAAACTTTTCAATGTGGCCAACGCCGATGTGCGCGGCAAAACCGACGGAGATCTTCTGCCCGAAGAGGTGGCTCTCCAGTTCAGCGCAAACGATGAATGGGTTTTGAGCGAAGGCGACTCGCTGCACGTTGAGGAGCGAATTCCCCTGCCCGAAGGCCGCCACACCTACCTTTCGGTCAAGTTTCCCATCTATGGGGCCTCGGGCGTAATCCAAGGGGTCTGTGGCATCGCCACCGACATCACCGCCCTTAAGAATGCCCAGGAGCAGTTGCGGCAGCTCTCCGGGTCAATCATGGCCAACCAGGAGAAGGAGCGGGCCCTCATCGCCAGGGAGTTGCACGACGAGCTGGGCCAGCTGCTAACGGCGCTGCGCATGGACGCCGTGTGGCTGCAGAAGCACCTCGCATCCACCGACACCAAGGCGGCGGATCGGGCCGAAGCCATCTGTTCGTTGGTCGACACCACCATCGAAGAGGTGCGCGCCATGTCCATCCGGTTGCGCCCGGGCGTACTAGACGATTTGGGCCTGGTCGAAGCGCTTGATTGGTATACGACAGAGTTTGAACGGTGGGCCGAAATCGCCTGCTTCTTCAAGCACGGCACCATCCCACCCGTGACGGATGCCATCGCCACCGCCGCCTACCGCATCGCCCAGGAGGCGCTCACCAACGTCGCCCGGCATGCCAACGCCAACCGGGCCGAGGTGGCGCTGCACATGGCAAAAGAGAGCCTGGTGCTCAACGTCTCGGATGACGGGAGGGGATTCAACCCCGAGACCCTCTCCGAGACACGCATGCTCGGATTGGCCGGCATGCGCGAACGGGCCTCCCTGACGGGCGGCCGCCTCGATGTGACCTCGGTGCCGGGCCGGGGCACATCGGTCCGGTTTCAAGTGCAACTATCCGAACGGTATGGAGACGAGCTATGATCAAAGTACTTCTGGCCGACGACCACAGCATTGTCCGCGCCGGACTGCGCCGCCTGGTCGAAGAGAGCGGCGATATGGAAGTGGTGGCCGAAGCCTCGGACGGCAGCGAAGCGATCCATAAGATCCGCGAGGATCGACCCGATGTTGCCGTCATCGACCTCTCCATGCCCCAAATCGACGGCCTTGAGGTGATCAACCGCATCCATCCCGAATTCCCCGACCTGCCGATCATCGTCCTCACCATGCATGCCGAGAACCAGTATGTGGTGCGCGCCATCGAAGCCGGCGCCATGGGTTACATCACCAAGCAGTCGGCCCCCGAACAACTGGTCAAAGCGATCCGCAAAGTGATGGGAGGCGCGCGCTACCTGACCGACGACGCCGCCGAATCGTTGGCACTGAGGGTCTCCAAAGGGGGTCGCGGCAGCGCCGGACTGGACGACCTCTCCACCCGGGAACTGCAGGTGCTGCGTCGCCTGGCCTTGGGGCACACCAACCGCGAAATCGCCGAAACCTACCACATCAGCATCAAAACCGTGGACACCTACCGCTTCCGGCTGCTCAAGAAGCTCAACCTGCGCAACAATGCCGAACTGTCACGTTTTGCCATCCAGAATGGGTTGATTGAGCCGTAGGCGAGTAAGTGTTATCGAATGGTGGTCGGCAGTCCATTTGATGCTCCGATAACGGCACCGCAGGGGCACGATGCATCGTGCCCCTGCGGATATGTTCGGATCTGATTTATACGTGTGATTACGCTGGCGAGGGTGAAAAGAACGCTTGCATTGCGCGCATGGGGCCCGTAAAAAGGGCTTTCCATATTCAGAAAGGCTTCCAAGGCATATCCGGCAACCTCCCCGACGGGGATCGCGCGGCAAGATGCGAACCGGCCGATATTGAAGCGGGACCACCACTTCCCTCTTCAGCCTTCAGCCTAAACAATCACAAAGGAGAGGACGTTATGCGTGAAGCGGTAATCGTCAGTGCAGTACGCACACCACTGGGAGGCTTCAACGGATCATTGGGCGGCATCGGCGCCACCGATCTGGGCGGAATGGTGATCGCCGAAGCGGTCAAGAGGGCCGGGATCGAACCCGCCCAGGTCGACGAGGCAATCATGGGCCAGGTGCTGCCCTGCGGCTACGGTCAGAACCCGGCCAAGCAGGCCGCCATCAAAGCCGGCCTGCCCTGGGAGGTCGAATGCATCACCATCAACAAAGTGTGCGGCTCGGCCCTCAAAGCGGTGATGCTGGGCGCCCAGGCGATCCAGCTCGGCGACGCTGACGTGGTGGTGGCCGGCGGCATGGAGAACATGAGCATGGCCCCCTACTACCTGGAAAAGGCCCGTTTCGGCTATCGCATGGGGCCGGCCCAGATGCAGGACAGTATGGTCCACGACGGGCTCTGGGACATCGTCAACGACTTCCACATGGGCATCTCCAACGAGCTCTGCTCGAAGAAGTACAACATCTCAAGAGAGACCCAGGACCGCTACGCCGACCAGAGCTACAGCCGCTCCCTGGCCGCCATCGCCGAGGGCCGCTTTAAAAAAGAGATCATGCCGGTGAGCATCCCCCAGCGCAAGGGCGACCCCAAAATTTTCGACACCGACGAGTGCCCGCGCGAAACCAGCCTAGACATCCTGGGCAAGATGGGCGCGGCCTTTCAAAAGGGCGGCGTCACCACCGCCGGCAACGCATCGGTGATCAGTGACGGTGCGGC
Source organism: uncultured Desulfatitalea sp. (assembly GCA_963668675.2). GTDB lineage: Bacteria > Desulfobacterota > Desulfobacteria > Desulfobacterales > Desulfosarcinaceae > Desulfatitalea. Next base: position 2,109,371 of record CAXXMB010000002.1, read on the forward strand.
CGCCACCGTGGTCATGGCGCGTGAAAAGGCAGAAGCATTGGGGTGCGACATTCTGGCCACCATCGGCGCCCAAGCCTCCTTCGGCATCGACATGAAGTATGTGCTGGTCGCTCCCATCTGGGCCGTTCCCAAGTGCCTGGACAAAGAGGGCCTCTCAATAGACCAGGTGGATCTGTTCGAGATCAACGAAGCCTTCTCCGGATCGACCTGCGCCGTGATGCAGGAGCTCAAGCTCGACCCGGAGAAAACCAACGTCAACGGCGGCTCGGTTGCCATGGGCCATCCGATCGGCGCCAGCGGCTGCCGCGTGCTGGTGACCCTGATCCACGAGATGATCCGACGCGACAGCAAGACCGGCGTGGCCTCCCTCTGCCTGGGCGGCGGAGAAGCGGTAGCGTTGGTGGTAAAAAGATAAATCGAAAACGAAGAAAAGGAGTAAGCGGATGGAGATCAAAACCTTTGGTGTGGTCGGCGCCGGACAGATGGGCTGCGGCATTGCCCAGGTGGCGGCCGCAAGCGGCCTGAATGTGATCATGAACGATATCAAGGACGAATTCGTCGAGCGCGGCCTGAGCACGATCAGCAACTTCTTCGACCGGGGCATCAAAAAAGGCAAGCTGACCGAGGAGCAAAAGGCTGAGGTCCTTGGACGCATCAAACCGAGCACATCGCTTGACGACATGGCCGCCGCAGACTTCGCGGTCGAAGCCGCCGTCGAGCGCGAAGACCTCAAGTTCGAGATCTTCCGAAAACTGGACACGATCTGCCGGCCCGAAGTGATCCTAAGCACCAACACCTCATCGATACCCATCGGCCGCATCGCCGCCCAGACCTCACGCCCCGAAAAGATCATCGGCATGCACTTCATGAACCCGGTGCCCCTGATGAAACTGGTGGAAGTGATCCGCGGCATCGCTACCTCCGAGGAGACCTTCAAGGTCACCTGGGATCTCTCCGAGAAGTTCGGCAAAACCCCGGCAGAAGCCAACGACTACCCCGGCTTCATCGCCAACCGCATCCTCATGCCCATGATCAACGAAGCCGTCTTCGCCCTCTACCAGGGCGTGGGCACCCGCGAAGCGATCGACACGGTCATGCAGCTCGGCATGAACCACCCCATGGGCCCGCTCACCCTGGCCGACCTCATCGGCCTGGACACCTGTCTGGCCATCATGGAGACCCTCTACGACGGCTTCAAAGACTCCAAATACCGCCCCTGTCCGCTGTTGCGCAAATATGTGGAGGCTGGCTGGCTGGGTCGTAAAACAGGCAAAGGGTTTTACGATTATTAGAACAGACTCAAACGGGAACCATACAATATGGCGGCCTGCAGGGAGCATTTTCGTTCATCGCACGCCCATAATGCGATGCAAGCAAATGGTCATCCCGCAGGCCGTCTTCTACTTGGCCGTGGAGACAAAACCATCGGCTGAACGGTTGTGAAGCATTGGGAGGGAGACCTCCCAGCGCAAAACTGCTTTATACTCCCTCCATAATATGCTAACCGAAATAGTCTCATTCCAAAACGCCCTACGCCAGGTGTATCGGCAACGCTTTCGACGCATACGACGCGATAGGCGAACAGGCGAACAAACAGATGAAAAACGAAAGCAGGACGAAAAATGGTGATCCGGCCGCACGCCAAGGCGTGCGCTGGCTTACGGTCGCTGTCATCGTCATCGTCACCGTCGCCGTAACCGCCGGTCTCACCTACTGGCTCCTCAATCACTATCTGTTTCTGAAAGCGTTCCAACCCGTTCAGCTAAAACCAAAAGAAGAGCAGGTGCTCGACCGAAAACTGCGGGCCATCGGCATCGACGGAAAGGACCGCAAGATCCAACATGCGCCGTTGAAGCCGGAACCCTACAGCGAGCTGGGCGCCAAACGGGAGATTGCGTTCAGCGAACGGGAGTTGAACGCCATGCTGGCAAAAAACACCGACCTGGCCCACAAACTCGCCATCGACCTGTCCGACGATCTGATCAGCGCGAACCTGCTGTTTCCGCTCGATGAGAATTTTCCCGTTCTGGGCGGTAAAACAGTGCGCGTGAATGCCGGCGTCGCGTTTGCCTACAAGGACAAGCGGCCGATCGTCAGGCTGAAAGGCGTCAGTATCATGGGGGTACCACTCCCGAACGCCTGGCTGGGCAATCTGAAAAATGTCGACCTTGTCCAGGCGTTTGGCCAGAACAGCGGTTTTTGGAAAACCTTCGCCGATGGCGTTGAATATATCCATGTGGCCGATGGCCGCCTGGTGGTCAAGCTGAAAGAGTAATCAACAAGAGATGCTGCCTGCCGTTACCATCACCGTTTTCTATTTTGATGCCTTCAAACAGAGGAACTGTAACCGTCCAGGGGAATTGGACGGCTCGCACGGATCTGGACCTATCCCATACCGTATGGGCAATCTCACTCTCAATCCGTAACGAAAGGAGAAGAAATGAAACTGACGGTTAAACATTTCATGGCTTGCTGTTCCTTGGGCTTGATGGTGATGCTGACCGCTTGCGGCGGAGGCGGTAGCGGAGGCGGCACAGTGGACGACGACCCCATTTCCCCCCAGGAGGGACAATCGACCTATCTCTTCGAACTCCAGGGGCGTGCACCTGGAGGGGGCGGCGAAATCGGAATCGATGTGCATTGGGTTTTAGCAGAGGAGGAGGCCGAGGCGAACGTATGGATCAATCCCACGACATCCAACGGCCACCCAGGATTCATCGGCAGCATCGATCCTGTCAGCGGCCAGGTGACTGTCAGCCAAGGCACGAGTTTGGATCTATACGACCTTACAGAGGATAGCTTGTTCGGCATCGATACGCTTCTCATCCAAGTGCACGAAACAATTGTGATCCCTTATTCCGCCTCCCCCACATCGGGTGTCATCCAGATTGAAGAGGATGCAATCGACGGGCTCCGCGTAACCATAACGCTGGCAGGAAGCAACGGTGATGTTTGGATACAATACGATGAAGACAGTGATGGAAACATCGATGCCGAAGAAGCCTTTAGCTGGGACCAGTTCGACGAACTTGGGGACACGGGTTCAAGCCGGCAGCGGTTGGCGCGTTTCGGCATCGACGTTATCCAGTTTCTGCTCAATCAGGTCAAGCTGGTAGAATACGCCCTGGAAATGTTGGGCGAACACGAAGACGATCTCAACCCCGGCCCCTATGTGGAAGATGCGAACTCCTTCAGCGCCCAGGGGTTGACCGGACCGGCCGGGATCGCCGATCCAGGCACCTTTACCGCCACTTGGCACGATGGTCCGAACGATGATGGTGACGTTGGCCCAGGCGACGACTTCGAATTGGATTGCCTGGAGGCGTGGCTGGACGATACGGATTCCGAAGACGACCTGATCTTCGACGGGCAGGTCGATTTCATCGGGTTCACCGAAGTGGTGGAGGACGGCGAAACCATCCGCATCGGATTTGAACCGTATCTGGCGAGCCCGGGCGGTGTCTATCTCGACAATTTCACCGAGTATTATACCGACACCGAAAACAGCGCGGTCTCCATCGATACGACATTTACCCTAAACGGCGCCTTTTCCATCGTATTCACGGCCCAATAGCATACATTGACGCCAAACGCGGTTGACCGGGCAAGGATAGCACGTCCCTACACGGTTGGTGTCTGGTAACAGAATGTATTTGTACTATATTTCGTAGGGGCGGGCTTTATGCCCGCCCCTTACATGCGCTTAAGCTAATGACATTTTATAAAGAATTGTCGTGCCGGACGTGATTTGGCATCGAGTGGCAACCGCTGGTTACCGGCTTTCGCCGGAAAGACGAAATTGGTCTATTTATTTACCTTAACCGTAATTCGGCTAACAACAAAACCCAGGCACCCGAAGGCACGCAAGCGTATAAATCGATTCAGTCTATCGGGCGTTTAGCAAAATCCCCCCATACGTTCATCCAGGACTTGATCTTCCGGGCGACTATGGCCTATCCTGTTCGCTGAGCAAGTTGCACCTCGCGGCCTTTAACAACGCCGGACCGTTACCGGACAGAGGAGTCGCCCATGCCACGCGCCAAGAAGCCCACACCCATAGGGAAACGCATCAAGACGTTTCGTACCCGTAAGAAGATGACCCTCGATCAGCTGGCCAACGAGACGGGATGCAGCATCGAATACCTCAAACAGGTCGAGAGCGGCGAGGAGATGCCGCCGGTCGGCACCTTGCTGCAGATTTCACGCGCGCTGGCCATCGACTCGGGCGACCTGCTCAAAGACGAGAAGCAGAGCCGCGACAAACGCGCCGCCGCATACACCAAGCGTACCAAGAACTACGCCTACACGCCCCTGACGCCGGGCGCCGAACACAAGCACCTCAAGGCGTTTCGTATTCAGATCAAGGCGATGCAGGACCATAAGGGCGTCGGATACCGCCATGAAGGCGAAGAGTTCGTCTATGTGCTCAAAGGCAAGGTCGAGGTCACGGTCGGCGAACATGTCAACCGCCTGGCGCCCGGCCAATCCCTCCACTTCAACTCGGGCGTCCAGCACCACATGCGCAATGTCAGCAAAGAGGATGCCGAGCTGGTGGTGGTGGTCTACAATCCGTAGTCCCTTCACAGAGATCACAACCCTATCGATGCAATGGTGGAGCCGGAATGATGCACCTGACCGAAGAGCAGCGTATGATCCAAGGCATGATCCGCGAGTTTGCCCGCCGGGTGGTGGCGCCCGGTGCCAGTGAAAGGGACCGCACCAAAACCTTTCCATCAGATGTTCTCGCGCAGATGGGCGAACTGGGCCTGATGGGCATGATGGTGCCGTCGGAATACGGTGGCAGCGGCTCCGATGCCGTGGGCTATGTCTCCGCGCTGTCGGAGATCGCCGCGGCCTGCGCCTCCACCGCGGTGGTGATGTCCGTGCAGAACTCCATCGTCTGCGAAAGCCTGTTGCACTTCGGCTCGCCTGAACAGAAAGCGCAATTCCTCGTGCCGCTGGCCGAAGGAGAAGCGATCGGCGCCTTTGCCATGACCGAGCCGGATGCCGGCTCGGACCCGGTCAGCCAGACCACCACCGCCGAGCGCGACGGCGACAGCTACATCCTCAACGGCGCCAAACGCTTCATCACCTCGGGCAAACACGCCAGCACGGTTATTGTGACGGCCAAGACCGATCCAAACCTGCGCCACAAAGGCATCTCCGCCTTCATCGTCACCAAGGGCACCCCCGGTTTTGAGGTCGGCCACGAAGAGGACAAGATGGGGCTGCGCGCCTCGGATACCACCGACCTGCTCTTCGACCAGTGCCGGGTCCCCGCATCCCAACGGCTGGGCGAGGAGGGCCAGGGATTCGAGATCGCCATGAAGGGGTTGGACGGCGGGCGCATCGGCATTGCCGCCCAGAGCGTAGGCGTGGCCCAGGCCGCGCTGGATGCGAGCGTAAAGTACACAAAAGGCAGGACCCAGTTCGGACAGAGCGTCTCAAAGTTCCAGGGGCTGCGCTGGATGGTGGCCGACATGGCCGTTCAGGTGGCCGCCGCCCGACAACTGATGCTGGCCGCGGCGGCTATGAAGGATCGGGGAGAGAATCACACCATGCAGGCCTCCATGGCCAAGCTCTACGCCTCGGAGATGGTCAACCGCATCACAGCCCAGGCCGTGCAACTGCATGGTGGATATGGATACACCAAGGAGTACCCGGTCGAGCGCTACTACCGCGACGCCCGTGTCTTTACCATCTACGAGGGCACCTCGGAGATACAGCGGGTGGTGATCTCCAACCACATTTTCAAAGACAAGCGAAAGCCCTGATGTGTCATCACCTTCAGCACAAGGAGCTTCAATATGGTTCGCACCGAAATCTCCCTTTTTTTAAAAAACGCACCCGGTGAACTTGGAAAACTCACCGCGCTGATGGCCGAAGCAAACATCAACATCGATGCCATCACGATCCAGGACGCCTCCAGTTACGTCAAGGAGCTGTTCAAGGCCCGCGGCAAATCCCTCAAGCGCATCGCCTCGGCCGCCAGCTACAACTCCATGAGCAAGGACTCGGCCGAGTTCGCCCTCATCCGCCTGCTGCCGGCCGACGGCACCATCAACCACGCCATCGACCTGCTCTCCGAGCACGACTACCTATTCGACATCTTGCCGGTCATCGCCGTCACCCTCACCAACAAACCCGGTGAAATTGCCGCCATTACGAGCAAACTCGGCGAAGAGGGCATCAATATCAACTATGTCTACGGATCGGCGGGGGACCTCAACCAGCCGTGCCTCTTCGTCTTCTGCCCGGACGATATCGACCACGCCGCCAAGGTGTTCAAAGAGCAGGCCGTTTGAACGAGAGGCTCGGATGATATTGTTCGGAGAGATTGAGCATTTATTCCATTTCAAGAGAGAACAACGCTTTTGTCTCTTCATCGGCCGGGAAGAGGGACTCGATGCGAAGTTCCTGGGTGGTTGAGTCGCGCGGTGTGCCCAGCGTGGTGATCGTAGTGAAGAAGCTGGCCTTCAAGCCCTCCTTTTCAAAGGTCAAACTCATGATCGGCAGATCATCATCAACTTGAAAATCCATTGGGACTTCACTGCTTCGCAGCGGTGACAACGCTTCATACAGTGAGAACAATTCACTGATCTGCGTCGATGCGGCCTCATCCCACAGACGACTGAGCATAAACTGCTCTATCCGCGGCCAGTCCTTTATGTATGGCCGCAAACCATCTTTGGCGAATGTCAGATGATACACGTTATCGTATCTCTTCAGCGCATGTTCTCCTACGAGGAGTTTGATCATTCTCTCATAACCTGAATTGATCTCCAAAATCGTATAGGCCGCATTGACCACAAAAGCCGGATACGGCTCATGCTTTTCCAGCATGCGCTGCAGGGCCTGCCGGACGATCTCCATCTTCTCCCCATTAAATGGTTCTTCACCAAACTCGGAAGCATACCCGGCGGCCTTTAAAACGGCATTGCGATGCCTGAACGGCAGTTTTAAGGCGTGCGCCATTTTCAAGATGAGGTTGCGGCTGGGCCTGGACCGGCCTGTTTCCACAAAGCTCAAATGCTTGGTGGAAACACCAATCTCCAACCCCAGATCCATCTGGCTCATCCTGTTAAATTTACGCCAGAAACGAAACAGCTCTCCCGCCGAATCCCTCTTTTTCCGTATTTCCATCAAACCCTGCATAAATATTACCTCTGAGGTAATGGACATTGTAACCTTAATCATCTACTTAACTTGGGAACCCCGACCGAATCAAGCCTCCACAAAAAGTTGACGCGCAACGCATGGCGACAACAACCAAAAGCTTGGTTGCGGCCTGAACAGAAAAGGAGGTGTCCGATGGTTGCTTTTCGACTTTTACTGGCTCTTTTCATTATAGCCATTGTCAGCTTCACGGGGGTTGTGATCTCCAACCATGGTTGGAACCTGCTCCCCATTTTCTTTGGCGATATCGTGTCCATGACCTGGCCCGGTCAGTTCAATTTTGACTTTTTGTGTTTCCTCATTCTTTCCGGACTATGGCTCGCCTGGCGTCACCATTTTACCCCCGGCGGGCTTGTCTTAGGTGTGTTTGGGCTTTTTGGCGGGATCATGTTTCTCGCCCCCTATCTCCTTATTGCGAGCTACAGCTCCGGAGGGGACATAAAGATACTCTTTCTGGGTAAAGTCAGGGCGAACAGTTGATATCGGTTGGGGTATTTTTTTCGATACGGAAATGGCGCCTGCTTGGACAGGCAACCATTTTCACTTTTAGCCTGCCGGTGTTCGAATGACCAACAGCCTTATCTCGGTCATATCCTCAATGGCGTAGCGCAGGCCTTCACGACCGATGCCCGAATCCTTTACGCCACCATAGGGCATATGGTCTACCCGCCAGGAGGGCACATCCCCCACCACAACGCCGCCGACATCGAGCCGGTCCCAGGCCGTCTGGGCACGGTATAGATCACGGGTAAACACCCCCGCCTGAAGTCCGTAGCGTGAGGTGTTGATAGCTTCGATCGCCGCATCGAAATCGTTGAAGCGCGAAAGTACCGCCACCGGCCCGAACGCCTCCTCCTGGCAGAGCTTCTCTTCGGCCGGCACATCCTCCAGAAGCGTGGCCGACAGCATGGCCCCGTTGCGCTCGTTGCCGCACAGCACCCGTCCGCCGGCTGCCACTGCATCTTCGATCCACGCTTGCACGCGCATTGCATCCTTCTCCGAGATCAGCGGCCCGATAAACGTGCTACGCTCTTTGGGATCGCCGGTTTTGAGTCTCTTGACTTTGGCTATCAGACGCTCGCGCAACTGCTCGTAGACCGCCTCATGAATCAGAATACGCTGCACGCTGATGCAGCTCTGGCCGGACTGGTAGAAGGCACCCATCACCAGCCGGTCCACGGCATCGCCGATGTCAGCCGTCTCGTCCACGATGCAAGCCGCGTTGCCGCCCAGCTCAAGCACCACCCGCTTCTTGCCGGCCTTGGCCTTGAGCCGCCATCCCACGCCGTCCGATCCGGTGAAACTGAGCAGTTTGAGCCGGTCGTCGGTCACCAACTGGTCGGCACCGTCCCGAGGACAGGGCAGAATGGAGAAGGCCCCTTCGGGCAACCCCACGCCGGCCATAATTTCGCCCATGATCAACGCACCCACCGGCGTGGCACTGGCCGGCTTGAGCACAAAGGGGCAACCGGCGGCGATGGCCGGCGCCACCTTGTGAGCCACCAGATTCAGGGGAAAGTTAAACGGGCTGATAAAGGCGCACGGCCCCAGCGGCACCCGCTGGGTCATGCCGCGATAACCGCTGGCGCGCGCGCTGATCTCCAGCGGAATGGTCTCCCCGCCGATGCGCACCGCCTCTTCGGCCGCCACCCGAAAGGTGTCGATCAGGCGGGTCACCTCACCCTCGGCATCCGCGATCGGTTTGCCGGCCTCGATGCAGAGGCTCAACGCCAGTTCATCCCGACGCTCTTCGAAGGCCGCCATGCAGGCGTACAGAATCTGCTGGCGCTCATACGGCTTCAGAGCCGCCATGGGGGGGGCCGCCCGATGGGCCAGCGCGATGGCGCGGTCGATGGTTGCACCGTCGGCCAGCGGCACCCTCGTGGCCACCGCGCCGGTATACTTGTCGACCACCTCCAGGTCGGTGTTGGGCAGTTCTGGGCGATTACCGAGATAGAGCGGATAGGTCTCCTTAAGCATATGCCTCTCCTTAACCTTTGGTCAGGGTGTGAACGAAAATGGTTGCCAGCACGGCCACCACTTCGAACTCGATCAGTTGGGTGGCGTTGCGATCGAGCAGCAGGGTCGCCCTGGCCGGGAACTCATCGTCCCGGTCGTAGAAGATAAGCTGCAGCTCTATATGGGGCAGCAGCTCGAAGATAAGGCTCTGCGCCCCCAAGCCGCCCTCCCCGCCCAGGCGGCCGCCAAGCAAAACCGCAGCCGCCATCAGTTCGGGAACATGCCCCTGAAATCGCTGGATTACGGGGCGCTCCAGAGCGCCCTGGGAGTAGCCCGCCTGCTTGAAAAGCGGCCCGGCAAGCTCCGAGAAGGTGACAAACTGCCCGGCCGGCCGGCTGCGGCTGCCATTTAAAATGTAGTGGGCCAGTACACTTCCCACAGCATCCCCGAAGCCGCGACCATCGAGACGCCGCACTCCCTGGTTGGACACGAAAAAGGTCATCCCCAGAAGCGGCACTTCAGCTTCACCCGCAGCATTCACCGCCAGCTCAAGATGCTTAGCAGATACCGCGATATCCGCATCGGCCAAACGCGCAAGCAGATCAGCATAGATCTTACGATGGCCGCCCACGGTACCTGTCTCATTCATTATAACCCCTCTTGATTGATCATTGAATCCAACGGAATTCCTTCACTTCATACCTTCAACTCAATTTCATTAACTTAAGCGGATGTAATGGGCGGGCATAAAGCCCGCCCCTACTAAATTTGATTAGAAATACATTATGTTACCATACACGAACCGTGTTTTTGCAGGGTTTATGCCCGCCCGGATCGGTAGCTGAAAAATTTTTAATGATATTGGCCTTCAACTTTGAACTCAACTTTCGGGTTTCATAAAGATCTACATACTAAGGTGAGTCCAGTAGGTGGTCTGCACCTCGTCAGCATTGCATTTTAGTGCCGCTTAGCTGCTGTGGAGGATCAGCGGCCCGGACTGTTTGAGCGTAAGCGAGTTTCCGGGCCGCCCGGAACAGCAGCTTAGCGGCACTTGAATGCGTTTTCGTGAGGTGCAGACCACCTACTGGACTCACCGGCTTTTAACCTCTACTAAGTTAAAACGTTCAACTTCTCTTCTATACCACCATCTCGATGGCGCCCAGCCGCTTGGTCAGCTTCAGGTTCTCTTCATAGTCTATCGGAATGACCACCAGGCTGGGGCCCTGCTCATCCAGGGCCTGTTCGAGCACCGCCTTCAGGTCGCTGCTGTTCCCGCAGCGGTGGGCATTCCATCCGAAAGCTCGGGCCAATTGAACAAAATCGGGATTGCCGAAACTCAGGTCGGTGTGGTGTCCGTAGTGGTTCTGCTGCTTCCAGGCGATCAGGCCGTAGGCGTGGTCCTCCCACACCTGCACCACGATGTTGCTGTCGAGGCGTCGGGCCGTCTCCATCTCTTGCACATTCATCAACAGGGCGCCGTCGCCGCACACCGCCATTATCTTGCGCTCGGGATAGACCAGGGATGCCCCGATGGCACCGGGCAGGGCGAACCCCATCGAACAGAAGCCATTGGGGATCAGGCAGGTGTTGGGCTCATGGCTGTGGTAGTAGCGCGCCACCCACATCTTATGGGCGCCCACGTCCGAGAGCAGCACATCGTCGGGTCCGAGCACGGCCCGCGTATCCCACAGCACCTTCTGGGGTTTGATCCTTTTATCGGCGATATCGTCGGCATACTCGTGCATTTCGGCCAGCATGGACTCCCTCGCCCTGCGGGTGTGGCTGTGATCGAAATTGAGCGACGGGCGGGCGTCCTCGGCGGCCCGGGCATTGAGCATCCAGAGGGTGTGGGCCAGATCGCCCACGATCTCGGCATCGATGGGGTAGTTGGCGTCGATCTCGGCCGGGATAAAATCGATATGGACGATCTGATGGCAGCAAGCGGTGTTCCAGAGCCGGGGCGGATACTCGACCATGTCGTAGCCCAAAGTGATGATCACATCGGACTGGTCCACGGCAATGGCGGTGTAATCCCGGTCCTGGAGGCCGATGGTGAAGCAGTACTGCTCCTGGTCCATGTCGACGGCCCCCTTGCCCATGAAGGTGCTCACGACCCCGATGCCGGTCTGCTCGACGAATCGACGCAGCTGGGTGCTGGCGCGCTTGCGGATCGCCCCGTTGCCGGCCAGGATGATCGGGCGTCGGGCCGATGCGATCACCTCCCACGCCTTGTCCACGATCTTGTCGTCGGGAACCGGCCGGCGGTAGCGGCGCGGCTCGATGGGCTGGACATCGGTCTCCAGCTTGGCGATATCCTCGGGCAGCTCGATCAGGCAGGCCCCCGGCTTTTCAGTCCGCGCCAGGCGCACCGCCTTGCGTACCAGCTCGGGGATGGTGTCCGGATGCAGCACGGTCTGGGCGAACTTGGTGACCGGCCGGTACATGGCCACCACATCCATGATCTGGTGCGACTCCTTGTGGCGGCGGTGGGAGTCGCCCTGTCCGGTGATCACCAGCATGGGCGCGCGGTCCATGTTGGCGTCGGCCACACCGGTGATCAGGTTGGTGGCCCCCGGTCCCAGCGTGCTCAGGCAGACGGCCGGATTGCCGGTCAGACGGCCGTATACCTCGGCCATGAAGGCCGCGCCCTGCTCGTGGCGGCACAGGATAAAGCGAATCTTCTGGGACTGCTCCAGCGACAGGAGAAAATCGGCGTTCTCTTCGCCCGGCACGCCGAAAACATATTCTATGCCTTCCGTCTCCAGGCACCGGATCAACAGGTCGGATGCTTTCATGCGCTCTTCCTTTCCGAAAAGGCCTCGCAATCGGAGGCTGCATGGCTTTAACCATAAGACCTTCTGATCAGATGACAAATCGGCGTAACCGGTTGCGGCCAAACGGAAATCTAGTGTAAGAGTGATAAGGGTGTGACAAACGCAACGCTTCTGAGCCCAACCGAAGCAGCAAAGGACAACCCAATGACTTCATTTCTACAAGGCATCGCCTATAATTTCAAGGGGCTGAAGTTTGGTTTGCGCAACGCCAAGCTGTTCCTGCTCGGGCTGGCTCGCCTGGTGATCATCATCGTCATTACCGTGGCCGCGGCGGCAATGGTCCTGGTCAATTATGAGCAGATCCTCAATCTGATGTGGCACCAGCCGGAAAGCGCCTGGATCGCATGGCTCTGGTATGTGGTCTCCTGGTTGCTGGCCCTGGTGCTCGTGGCGCTTTCGGCCCTGGTGGGGTTTCTGGTCGCCCAGCTGCTCTTCAGCGTCTTCATCATGGATGTGATGTCCCAGATCACCGAACGAAAAACCACAGGGCAGGTCCGATCATCCGGAAATAAGATGGGGTGGTTTGCCTATCTGTTCTACTTGTTGCGCCAGGAGATCCCGCGAGCCACGATTCCCGTGCTCGTCTCCCTGCTGCTGATGGTGCTGGGCTGGTTCACCCCCTTAGGGCCGGTGCTCACCATCATCTCACCGCTGGCCGCCGGGCTGTTCCTCGCCTGGGACAACACGGACCTGGTGCCGGCCCGCCGCCTCGAACCCTTTGGGCAGCGCTTCGGATTCCTGCGCCGCCACACGTTGTTTCATCTCGGATTCGGGGTGCTGTTCCTGATCCCGTTGCTCAACATCGTGCTGTTGGCCTTCGCACCCGTGGGGGCCACTCTATACTACGTGGAGGAGATCGATCCGAAAGCGACCGAGCAACCGCCGCAAGAACCGACCAAAAAGAACGAAGAATAAAGACCCCTTTGCTTATGAAATCCCTATTTCAGATGATGTCGGTGTTTGCGCTGATCCCCCTCTATATGGGCTGCAGCCTCTTCAACAAAGCCCCCATGGACGTGCTGACCTATCACCATCCCAATGGCGTCCCCACCAACCGCCTGATCGTATTCATGCGCGGCATGGGCGGCAACCATTACAGTTTCGAAAAAGAGGGCCTGGTTGATGATATCTGCAACCGCACCCCGGCCTTTGACATCGTCGCGCCCAACGCCCACTTCGGCTACTATTACGATCGCTCACTGATGAAGCGGATGAAGGAGGATGTCATCGATCCGGCTCACGCCCAAGGATACAACGAGATCTGGCTGATCGGCTTCTCCATGGGCGGTCTGGGCGCCCTGCTTTATACGATCGACCATCCCGAGGACATCCAGGGCATCTACCTGGTCTCTCCCTTTCTCGGCTACCGCTCCATCCAAAGGGAGATCGACGAAGCCGGAGGTGTGCGCCAATGGGAGCCGGGCACCTTCGACCCCCACAAGAAGTGGCAGCGCATGCTGTGGCGCTGGCTGAAGCAAAACGTGGCCGAACATCCGACCAAACCGATCTACTTGGGATATGGCGAGAAAGACCCCGGAGTAAAGGGCCACAAACTGCTGGCCCAGGTCCTTCCCCCGGACCGTGTCTTCACCGTGCCGGGAGGACATACCTATGAAAGTTTCAAGGGGCTTTGGGATATGTTTCTCAATCACGGAGGATGTCAGCCGCCAGCCTCTGCCCAACCGTAAAACTGCGCTTCATCTAAAAAACGCCGCACGGAACTCCAATAGGGATCGGCTTTGCCCAACGAAAGATCGTTGTGTCCGGCCCATGGGCTCGAAATGCTTTCGCTCATTGGCGGCCGCAAAAAGGGTGCGGCCCATTTCAAAGGAGCACTCCGATGAAAGCCACGAAAGGCCAATATTTTCGAACGAAGCGCATCACGCGTGCGCACGCAGCATCTGCTGGATCGAGTGCAAAAGTGGCTGCAGACGCCCCTGATGCTCGGGGGGCACCATCAGCACCGGAATCGGGCGGTTACCTGCCAGGGTGTCGGCGGGAGACAGCTTCTCCATTCGCTCGCACATGCCGAAGTGTTCTGGATTGGAGAGAAAAAGCAACATGTCGGTCAGGTTGCCGGAGAGGCCATTGACGTCAATGGCCTCGATGAATTGCAGCACCAGGTTATTGGCGGCCAGCACCTCGTCGGGCATGTCGGCATAACCTGTTTTGGCACAATCGATGCGCGACACCATGGCCCGGCAACCAAAAGGCCTCACCGCATAGATCGAGCAGAGGTCGTCGACCAGCAACGGACAACGCCCCACCTCCGGGTCGGCGGCCTCTTCGGGAAGCTCCTCATCCCGGGCGCAGAGGTCGGCCAGATGGTTGATGGTCATCCTGGGCTGAAACCGGGGACGGGCGGCAGCGTCCGAAAGGGCCTCTATTGGGGCTGTTACACCCTTTGCGATCCAATGGTTGTAAATCAGAACACCCTCCAATGAGCTCATGGTCACATTAGCGGTACAGCAGAGGGCGCACCCTTTGCGGCAGGCGGGTTGATACGCTTGGCCAAATTCTTCATAGAGTGCATAGAGCCTTTTGAGCAGATGCAGTCGGTTTGCTATTTCCATGAGTTCTATTATCTTTCTTGACTGATGTTCATCTATCCGTACAATTGGGACGATATCCCGTCCGTGAACACACCGCAACCCCACAGTGCCGAAAAGGGAGGCCTCATGCCCACCAAACACCTCTTTGTCATCTGCCATGCCTGTTGCAGACAGGAGGGCCAATAATCAATGGAAATCACTATTGTCACCATCTTGCTGGTGGCCACCCTCTATCTGCTGATCAGTGAACGGATCCCCATCGACCTGACCGCCATCGGTATCATGGTGGCCCTGATGGTCAGCGGCATTCTGACACCCGTCCAGGCCGTTGCCGGCTTTGCCAATCCTGCGGTCATCACCGTGGGGGCCATGTTTTTAGTCAGCCAGGCCATGATCCGCACCGGCGTGGTCGGCTTCATCGGCCAGAAGGTGATGGATCTCACCCAGGGACGCGCCTGGCTCGCACTGCTGGTGGTACTGCTGATCGTGGCCGTTGCGTCGGCCTTTATCAACAACACACCGGTGGTGGTGCTCTTCATCCCGGTGGTCATGAGCATGAGCTGCCGGCTTGGCTTCAGTCCGTCCAAATATCTGATCCCCATCTCTTACGTATCGATCCTGGCCGGCACGTGCACCCTCATCGGCACCTCGACCAACATTATCGTCAGCGACCTCTCCGCCCAATATGGCTACGGCACGCTCTCCATGTTCGAACTGGCAAAGGTCGGGCTTCCACTGGCCATCATCGGGTTGGTGCTGATCATGCTCCTCGGGCCGCGCCTCATGCCCGACCAGGGCAATTCCACCTGCGAATTGGAGGATGAGCCCAAACGCCGTTACCTGGCCGAATTGAGCATTCCACGGGGCAGCGCCCTGGTGGGCCTGGATCCATGCACCGAACTGGCTGAAAAGTACCCGGAAATCGAAGTGCTGGAGCTGATCCGCTACTCCCACATCTTCCATCCCTGCCGCGACCGTGTCACCATCGCTCCGGACGATCTGCTGTTGGTAAAGGGTTCACCCAATGATTTGAACCACATTCTTCTGGGCAAGGATGTCGAGCTGCCGGCGGCGGAAAACGGTCTCAGCTTCAACGGGCCTGATGAAACGCTGATGGTCGAACTGATCATTCCGCCCCAGTCCGAAATGCTCGGACAGCACCTGCGCGAAACCCGCCTGGCCCGCGACGAAGATTTGCACATCGTGGCCGTCGAACGCAGCGGTCTGCACTATACTGAAAAAAAAATAAAAGACATCCGGCTACGCATCGGGGACATTCTGCTGGTATGGTGCCGGGCCGACCGCGTAGATAAATTCCGCGGCCGCAGCGATTGGATCGTGGTCGAAGACGTACACCATGAGATCGTTCACTCGCGCAAGGCGCCCCTGGCCAGCGCCATCTTCGCCGCCATGGTGGTGACGGCCGCCACCGGAATGGCCAACATCATGGTGTGTGCCCTCGCTGCCGTATTCCTCATGGTCCTGACCGGCAGCCTCCCTCTGAAAGAGGCCTACCGTGCCTTGCAAAGCAATATCCTCATGCTCATCGCCGGCACCATCGCCCTGGGCACCGCAATGGACCAGACCGGAACAAGCCAATACTACTCCGAACTGTTCCTCGGCGCCCTTCAAGGCTGGTCGCCCCAATTAATCCTGGGCGGATTCATCCTGTTGACCAGCATCAGCACCCAGGTGCTCAGCAACAACGCCACCGCGGTTCTGCTGCTGCCCATCGCCATCTCCACCGCAACGGGGCTGCAGGTAGACCCCAAGCCGTTCATCATGGCGGTCTGTTTCGGCGCCAGCGCCTGCTTTGCCACCCCCATCGGATACCAGACCAATCTTCTCGTGTACGGCCCCGGCGGCTACCGCTTCAGCGACTACCTGAAACTCGGAATCCCTCTCAATCTGTTGGTGATTTTCGGTGGGACGGTGTTAGTCCCCATTTTCTGGCCCTTTTAATTGAGAACCGACGAGAGGCAGCCTTGTGTGGCATTCATAGCCTTTTGAGATCCGCGACGCCGGCGCCCCTGTGACCCAGTTTAAACACAAATTATATGGACATCCGAACAAAAATGTCTTAACTATGGCGGTTTTCGCTAAGGAGAAATAATAATGGCACTATCGCCTGTTCAAAACGATAAATTACGCAACGTGGCCATCATCGCCCACGTCGACCACGGAAAAACCACCCTTGTGGATGCCATGTTCCGGCAGAGCGGACTGATCCGCGACGGCCAGAACGTTAACGAACGCCTCATGGACAACATGGACCTGGAGCGCGAGCGTGGCATCACCATCGCCGCCAAGAACTGCGCCGTCATGTGGCAGGGTGTCAAGATCAACATCATCGATACCCCCGGCCATGCCGATTTCGGCGGAGAGGTCGAGCGCGCCCTCTCCATGGCCGACGGCGCATTGCTGCTGGTCGACGCCTCCGAAGGGCCCCTTCCCCAGACCCGCTTCGTCCTCGAAAAAACACTGGCCGCCGGTTTAAAAGTCATCGTCGTGATCAACAAGATCGATCGAAAGGATGCCCAACCCGACAAGGTGCTCGATCAGGTCTACGACCTCTTCATCGACCTGGACGCCACCGAAGCCCAGCTCGATTTCCCATACCTTTACGCCATCGGACGCGACGGCATCGCCCAGGCTACCCCCGGGGCGCCTGGCAAAAACATCGACCCTTTGATGGAGCTGATCCTAAGCCAGGTTCCTCCCCCAACCTACACACCGGACGCCCCGTTTCAGATGCTGGTCTCCGACCTCGGATACTCCGACTACCTGGGCCGCCTTGCCGTAGGCAAAGTGGCCAATGGCCACGCCCGCATCAAGGATGCTCTGGTGTGCATCGGCGCCGACGGCCAGCAACGGCCCCTTAAGGTTGCCAGTTTGCAAACGTACCAGGGGCCGACGCTCACGGACGTAACAGAAGCCGACCCCGGGGACATCGTGGTGTTGGCCGGTATCGACGAAGTGCGTATTGGCGATACCATCTGCACCCGAAGCACCTCTCAGGCGCTCAAACGCATCCGGGTGGACGAACCCACTGTGGGTATGCGCTTCACCATCAACACATCGCCTTTTGCCGGACGCGAAGGGCGTTACAGCCAGTCCCGTCATCTGCGCGAGCGGCTCTTCAAGGAGACCCTGAGAAACGTGGCCATCCAGGTCGAGGAGACCGAAAACCGCGATGTCTTCCTTGTGAAAGGCCGCGGTGAGTTCCAGATGGCGATTTTCATCGAAACCATGCGGCGTGAAGGCTTCGAGTTGGCGGTGGGTCGCCCGGAAGTGATCTTTAAAATACAAGATGGCGCACGCCTGGAACCGATGGAGCACCTCTTTGTGGACTGCGACGAAGGCTTTTTCGGCGTGGTCAGTGAAAAGCTGTCCGCCCGTAAGGCCAAGATGGTCAACATGGTCAACCACGGCAGCGGCCGGGTGCGCATCGAATTTTCCATCCCCTCACGCGGCTTGATCGGCTACCGGGATGAGTTCCTCACCGATACCAAGGGCACCGGCCTGCTCAACTCCTACTTTGGCGGATATGACAGCTACCGGGGCGATTTTCCAAGCCGCTACAATGGATCGATCGTCAGTGACCGGCAGGGTACGTCTGTAGCTTACGCCTTGTTCAACCTGGAACCCCGGGGCAATCTCTTTCTCCGGCCGGGCGAGCCGGTCTATGAAGGCCTTATCTTCGGCGAACACAACCGGGCCAACGACCTAAATGCAAATCCGTGCAAGGAGAAAAAGCTGACCAACATCCGCGCATCGGGCCGCGACGAGGCTGTCATCCTCAGCCCGGTCAAGCCCATGACGCTCGAACAAGCCATCCATTTCATCCGGGAAGACGAAATGGTAGAGGTGACACCCAAGTCCATCCGGTTGCGAAAAAGTATCCTTTCGGCCCAAGAGAGATATCGGCAGAGGCCGAGGGTGAAGGCTGAAGCGTAAAGGCCGCGGAACGAAGGGGAAAGCTAGTACTTCTCTATTCGCAATAGAGCATAATGACCGCGGGTGTCTTTGTTGATGTGAATCAGGGTGGCGGAATTGAATCGCTCCAGGAAGGTGGTGGCAGCGCAGGCGGCGGCGGAGTCGAAATAGCCCTTTTCCGATATGGCGTCAAAAGGGGTTGCATCGGGTAGTGCGCGGCCGATGGTCGCCTTCTCTTCGGGCGTCATTAAAATCCCGTGGGCGACCTTCACCGGCCGGTCAAACGATTCTTTTTTCAACCAGGCAACGGCTCTCCCAATCTCTGCAAACGATGCAACCGCACTGACGCGACCCAGCGCACCTTCGGCCCGCTGCCGAATCAGCAGCCAGCAGCTTCCCTCCACCATGGTGTAATCCTCGTAGTTCCGGTCGAATTTGGCCTCAAACTGCTCCTTGGAAAAACTCGCTTCATCGACCCCGCCGATCAGGGCCTCCTCGACAGCGCCCATCTCCATATCGCAACTCGTCAGTTCCAGGCCGCGTTCGAAGGAGAGCAGTTTACTGGAAAAAGTGACGTTGCGCCCTAAAAGTTCAAGGCTCTGGGCCACATAAAAAGAGGCGGTGTTGCTCATCGTGTTGATGAAATTATAGGGCATGGGGAACTGGTGCATGTGAAAAATCTGGTGCAGTACCGTCTCGGTATCGCCCAGGTTGCCGTTCTCGGTGGTCAGATAGACAGCGGTCTTCTTCCCGATGCCCTGTTCATGGGCGCACCGGCATGCGCCGGCCAGGGAGAGCAGCACGAAACGGTTGGCTCGCCGAAAATGGAGCCGTGTATACCGGCTGACATCCTCTTTGTAGTACTTCATCTCCTCAACCGGGTGGCCGACGAAGCTTCCGTAGTTGTGAATGTGCATGTTGGGGTAGCCCGTTGTCATTTGAATTTAGTCCGGTCGTCCCGTTGCAGTTCCGGGCCGGTTCACTCTTCGTTGGAGATGACCAGCGAGGCGCAGTTGCCGCCGAAACCGAAGTAATTGAGTAAAAACGTTCCTGACGCAAGCGCCAGATCACGGGTCAGGGGCGTTATCCCCAGCTCCTCGTCAGGCGTTTCGAATCCCAGCGTGGCCGGAATGAAACCGGCTTTGACCGCCTCGCTGAACAGGATCAGTTCAATCACGCCGCAGGCACCCACGGTGTGGCCGACAAAAGACTTCAACCCGGTCACCGGCGGCACCTGCCCGCCGAAGACCCATTTGAGGCCGTTACACTCGGTCAAATCGTTGTGGTAGCTTCCCGTGGCGTGAGCCTTGACCGCATCGATCCGATCGGCAGAGACGCCGGCGCGACCCAGCGCATCCTGCATCACCGCCGCAATGGCATGGCCTTCGGGGTCGTGAGTCGTAACGCTGTGGGTGTCACAGGCGTTGGCGCCGGCCATGCAATAAAACGCCCCTTCCTCCAGGGAACGACGATCCAGAACAACCGCCCCGCAGCCCTCTCCCATGATCACACCCAAGCGGTTCTTATCGAATGGACGGTACGGGGGCGGAGCGATCAATTTCAGCGCCTCGAAGCCGCAAAAGCCCAGGTTGCTGAAAAGATCGTACCCCACCACCAGAGCCCGCTCGATCGCCCCCTGGTCAATCATGGCCGTGGCGTAGAGCACGCCATTGGCACTGGAGGTACACGCTGTGGTAAAAGTATAACAGCCGGCCTTGATGCCGAAATGATTTGCGATTTCATTGGCGATGTTGCCATATCCCGACGAGGTTTTCGAAAGCACGTTGCTGGCTGTGCGGTAGGTCTCTTCATAGAGGGGAATATCGATGGAGGTCGATCCGAAAAAGATCGGCATGGTCTCTATCTCTTCAGGGGTCAGCTGCGCATCGACAATCGCTTTCTCCACCGTCGCGTATAGTACGGCGTAGAAAAAGGCTTCGCTGTTGCTGGGAGCTTCACCTTCATTGACGGGGAGCCGATAGTAGGGTCTGCCGTAGTCAAGATTGATGAGCGAGAGGGGAACCTCCTCCATATGAACCTTGTGGTCACGCATCGCTGCGACGACCGTCCCAATCTCCTCTCCCAGTGCACACCGGACCGCCTTACCGCGGATATAGACCTTCTCTTTCACCTGGGAAATCACTCCGGCTGGATGTAGTCGGCAAAGCTGTTGATCGAGGTCATGACGCGCCGCATCTGCTTGCTGTCTCGAATGGCAATGCCGAAGGTGTTTTGGATGGCAATGGAAATTTGCAGTGCATCGATGGAGTCGAGCTCAAGCGTGGAATCTCTCTGAAACAGCGGTGCCTCGTCATCGATATCCGCTATTTCGATATCCAGATCACAATTCTCGACAATCAGGGTTTTAATCTTGTTTTTCAGGTCAACATCCAGGGATCCTCGCATGGTCAGACACAGGTACCTTTCAGAAAAATTTCACTGTTCGGCAAACAGGAAGATCTGTCGGCGGCAACAGCGTAATTGCACAAGATAGAGGAATCGGCAAAGGAACGTCAAGCACAATCTCAACTTCCCAACGTCGAGAGCAGTGCGACCAGAAACTGCCACACCTTCTCCACCGATGGCACATGCAGCCGTTCGGCCGGTGAGTGGGGATTTCGGATCGTCGGGCCGAACGAAATCATCTCCATTCCAGGGTATAGATCTCCGATAATGGCACACTCCAGACCGGCGTGGATTACCTGGATGACCGGTTCCTTCTTGTACAACCGTCTATAAACCGACTGGGACTCCCGCAGCAGGGGCGCCTCTGCATCCGGCTGCCATGGCGGATAAGCGTTGGTGTCCCTTGCGGCGGCCCCGGCCAGCCTTGCGGCGGCATGCACACGGCCTGTGATTTCATCCAACCGCGACGTCATGGCACTGCGCTGGCTGGAGAGAACCGTAAGGCGGCCTCCTTCGAGATTTACCGTGGCCAGATTGCTCGACGTTTCGACCAGTCCCTCGACAGCCTGGGACATGCCGGCCACCCCATGGGGCATGGTCAGCAACAGATCTGTGACGCGTCGTGTGTCGGCGGGTGTCAAACCGCTTGCCCCTGATGGGGAGATGGTTTTGGCCTTCAAAAACAGGTCCGGCTCTATCGCACCGCACTCCCGCTTCACCACCTGCTCGATTTCGCGCACCACCTCCAGGACCGCATCCTGAACGGCTGATTCACAGATCAGCAGCAGCGACGCATCCCGGGCGATGGCGTTGTGGCGTGTTCCGCCTGAGAGACGGACAAGGCGGCATGGAACCCGTGCCAGGAGGCGATCCAGGACCCTGGCGAGCAGCTTGTTGGCATTGGAGCGCTGTTTGTGAATATCGATGCCTGAATGACCTCCGGTCAAGCCACCGATCGTGATATCCACCCAGGCGTCCGTTGCGCCCAGCGCCTCAGTCTGCAGCTCCATTTCGATGGTCGTATCCATCCCTCCGGCACATCCGATGGTGAAGATGCCCTCATCCTCCGAGTCGAGGTTGATGAGTCTCCTGCCCTCAATCAGGTTATCCGCCATCGCTTTCACCCCATTGAGGCCGGTCTCCTCGTCCACGGTAAAAAGAAGCTCCAGCGTTGGGTGCTTCAATGACGCGTCCTCGGCCAGGGCCAAGGCATACGCGATGGCGATGCCGTTATCCGCCCCGAGGGTAGTGCGATCGGCGGTCAGCCAGTCACCATCCATGTGAGAAGTGATGGCATCCGTGTCAAAGTTGTGGTCCGAATCGGGCGTTTTTTCACACACCATATCCAAATGCCCCTGGATCACCACTGTGGGCGCATTCTCGCATCCCCGAGCAGCCGGGACCCGGACGACCAGGTTTCCGGCGGCATCCGCCCGACTCTTGAAGCCTCTGGCATTGGCCCACCCTTTCAACCAGAGCTGAAGCTGACCTTCATTTTTAGAACAGCGGGGAATAGTGTTGATGTGCTCAAAATGGTTCAGAATAGCCCTCGTGCTCTTTTGCATGTTACCCATCCTTTCATTGAACACCGTCCGTATTGCGAGACAGGGCGGCTTGACACGGAACATAGGAAGCAGCTTCTGGCTTGTCAATATTTATAAAAAGGATGCAATTTCATTATGTTAACAATCTAACAGCCATTTGTTTATTGACATTTCACTGTAAGTGTGTTCGAAAAGCGAACCATTTGGCGGAATAGAAATGAAATTCATCCGCCGGCATGACAGGTCGATGCATCACACAGGAGGACTCTTCTTTATGGTCTTTGATATTGCTCGCATATCAGCCCACAACGGCTGGGTCATGGCGGTCACCGGGGCTGTACTGGTTATGCTGGGCCTTGCCACACTATCTCTTATTATATCCCAACTACATAAAATTATTGGGTTTTTCGAAACAAAGGCTGCCCCACCTCTGACAACCAAAAGCGCACCGGCAGCGGCGGCTGATGGCGATGTGGATTATCTTTCCGATCCGGAAGCAATTGTAAAACTTTATAAGGTGCTGACCGAAGAGCTCGGGGAACCGTTTGAGCTTACCAAGCTCTATCAATTGGCGCAAAAAGACCAACTTCCCCACCCACACCTGACACTGCGTACGTTGAGGGAAGCCGGATTGCTGATTCCTGCCGGCGAAGGCACGTTCTCCTGGAAAGCAGCATAACACGATCATCCAGATCTTACACTTTCAGTTGAGGTAACCATACAGATGGAACTGGCGTACGAATTTCTAAAAAACACCGGATATGCAATGACCGATTGGCGCTACCTGATGATGATAGCCATCGGGATCCTTTTCTGCTATCTCTCCATTGCAAAAAAATACGAACCCCTGTTGCTACTGCCCATCGGTTTCGGCATAATAATTGGTAACATTCCGTTTTTTAAAGGGTTTGGACTCGGAATATACGAAAACAACAGCGTTTTGCACTACCTCTACTTCGGCGTCACGACAGGCCTCTACCCATCAATTGTCTTTCTCGGCCTGGGGGCAATGACCGACTTCTCCTCTATGCTGGCCCGTCCCAAACTGATGCTTCTCGGCGCCTCCGCTCAGATGGGCATCTATTTTACCCTCCTGAGCGCTCTAGCACTTGGATTTGCTCCTAAAGAGGCCGCTTCGGTCGCCATTATCGGTGGTGCAGATGGACCGACCTCCATCTTCCTCACCGCCAAACTGGCCCCCCATCTGATTGGTCCGGTGGCCATTGCTGCCTACTCCTATATGGCCCTTATCCCCATTATTCAGCCTCCCATTATGCGTCTACTGACATCCAAAGAGGAGCGCCTGATCAGAATGCCCGATACCGAGCGGCATGTCTCCCGCAAAGAGCTGGTCTTCTTTCCCATTGTAGGCGTTCTGCTCTGCTGCTTCCTGGCGCCGGCCTCCATTCCGCTGTTAGGTCCCTTCTTTTTTGGAAACCTGATGAAAGTGTCCGGCGTCGTCGATCGGTTGGCAAAAACCGCTAGCTCCGCCGTCATCGATACAGCCACCATCTTTCTTGGCTTTACGGTGGGCGCCAGCACCCAGGCGGATGTGTTCATCACCCCCAAGGCGCTGGGTATCTTCTTCCTGGGTTCTGTTGCCTTCTCCATTGCCACCGCATCGGGCGTTATTTTTGCAAAAATCATGAACCTCTTCCTCAAAGAGAAGATCAATCCCCTACTGGGTGCCGCCGGCGTCTCCGCCGTACCTGGCTCTGCAAGAGAAGTTCACCTGACCGCTCAAAAGGAAGACCCCGGAAACTATCTGCTGATGCACGCCATGGCCTGTAACGCCTCCGGGGTGATCGGCTCAGCGATCTGTGCTGGTATTCTGTGGAGCTTCATGATGAAGTAGTTTTTCTCACACAGCGGACGAATAGGGAGGCCGACCATCGCGTCCCGGCTGGCTCTCTTCTCCATCATTTCCCTTGACCCTGCCGTATGGCTATGTGTACATATTGAAAGGACAGCAAAACAGACCGCTAAGCCGCACCACTTCCGCCGACAACTGAATTTCTCTCTAAACGGCACCAAATCGATACCAATGCCGGAACGGCGACTCTTTTTTAAGCCGTCTTTTGCTGCCGCACGACACAAAAAAATCCGATATCGTTTTCGGCCATGCGCTCCACGCCCCTCTCCAAACATTACCTGACAACGACAAGGGAGAGAGATCATGATTGCCAAAATTCTAATCAAACGGCGCTTCAAAGAGGGTAAAACGAAACAGATCGTCTCCTTGCTTAACGAACTTCGCGCCCGGGCCATGCATCAGCCCGGCTATATTTCCGGGGAAACCCTCTCCAAAGAGGGCTTCCCACTCAACATGGTCGTCATCGGAAGCTGGCAAAGCCTCGAAGAGTGGTACAGGTGGCGAGACAGCGACGAGCGCAAACGCTTTGAATCGATGCTGGAGCTCTACCAAGAGCGTCCTACCGATTATGAGGAGTTTCTCCTTGGCACACCACTCGGGTTTGGAGACGCCAGTTGATCGCTCCAGGCTTCACTGCTGCTTAAGGGTTTCCAACCAACCTATCTGTATCTATGGTGTCGAGGCTTTCAACAGAGGCGATACAGACTGGCCCTCGTTCAATCTCTTCGCTGTATCCATTTCGGTCGCGGTTTATCTCTTTTCATCAAACATAAATCTGCCCGTTTCAAAGATGGGTCTGTTTGAAATCGATAAAATGGATTTGCTGGCATAACGGTTCGATTTGGTGTATCAAAATAGCCATACCCAGCTTACTGCCAACCACAACCTATGATTTGAGGAAGTCGACATGCAAAAATGGAAATGTACTGTGTGCGGATACGTCCACGAGGGGGAGGAGCCACCAGAAAAATGTCCGGTCTGCGGTGCGGACCGATCCCTTTTCGTATTGATGGAGGCGGAAGGAACCGACGGAGACAGCTCACCCGCTTCCCCTGCGATTGAACAGCCAGAAGCTGATGCCGATGCCAGGTGGCGCTGTTCGGTATGTGGTTATATTCACACCGGCAGTTCGCCGCCCGATAAATGCCCTGTGTGTGGCGCGGATAAAAGTCAATTTGTTTTGCTGACCGATCAACCGGCCGATCGAGTCGACTCCGATGAGATGCAAGCGTCGACCGCATCAACTGGTCAGAATCACATCGAAGACGAATCCGGCATCTCACAAATGTTCCCTGAAAGTGTCAAGGAGCTTAGTCAGAAACTTACCCTTTTTCACGGCCACCCGGTTGCGGTTCATATACCCAATGGCGTGTTGCCCGTAGCGGTTCTCTTCACCTTTCTGGCACTTCTTTTCGGATCAGCCAGCCTCGCTGCCGCTGCAAAATGGAACGTCATTCTTATAGCGCTGGCCATGCCCATCGTGATTGCTACCGGCGTCATCGACTGGATCAACAAATTCAAAGGGCGCATGACCCAGGTGTTCAAAGTAAAAATGGTGTGCGCCGCCATCGTTACCCTTCTGACCATCATACTTGCCATCTGGTGGCTGGCCGATCCCGACCTCTATTTACGCGGTCTCTTTTCCAACTGGTTTTTCTTTTTGCTTCACCTTATCGATCTTGCCGCTGCGGGCACAGCCGGTTGGTATGGCGGAAAACTTGTTTTTCACGCCTGATTGAGAAACATGCCAGGACCAGGGATCGCTCGACCCCCTTATGAAAAAGATTGCCCCGCAAAACCCTGTCAGACAAGGCTTTGCGGGGCAATTGAATTAGAGCCCAATTTTCAAACGATCCTGGCCAGGCGCATACCAGGATATCACTTTTACATCACATTCAAATGGTGCGCTAACACCCCCCCTTATCACACCGAATAGCAACGGCAGACCAATTTCGATTTTCCCGGGACCACACTTTTCGAAAACCGACCGGCAAGTGCTCCAAAACAGCTTCTCCCTCCCCAGGCCTGAATCCGCTCAACACCCAATAGCCGTTTGCACGGGTTCGCATCGCCATTGCGGGAATCAAACCGACAAGGGTGGGCGGGCGCAAGTTGGCCATGATCGTATCAAAAGGTGCCGGCTCTAAAAGTTCCAGGCTTCCCGAGACAATGTGAACTCTACCAGCCAACCCATTAATACGAACGTTACTCATTGCCTCGTGGCATGCGAGAGGATCTATATCGATCGCCACGACCGGCCCCAACCCGAGTAACTCAGCAGCCATTGCCAGCACGCCGGTCCCCGTGCCGATGTCCAAGGTCTTAATGTTCCTTGTGGGATCTTTGGATCTCCGCTGTGTCGAAATCCAATCGATGGCATATAGGGAGAGAATCGTTGTGGGGTGATCGCCACGACCGAAAGCCGAACCGCTTTGCACCTTCAGATACTTCGGTGACGGATTTCTCGCGCCTTGGTCGATTGTGGTTCCGAGTGACAGCCGCTCTGAAATCGATATGATGCCGCTGCGTCCAAGTTCAATGTGGCTTGAGGAGAAGTGGTGTGAATAAATCAACAACCCCAGGCTCACCATCTTGCGAACAGAGGAGCGGAAAATTTTTCGGTCCAACCCTGGAAATTGCCCTGCCAGTGCCCCCATCAGGTCGGTGGGTGTCATGCGCAGGTGCGTCTCTGCCAGCAATTGGAGAATATACTCCTTTACAGGATCAGAGGCGGTAGCGCCACCTGTCATTCTGTCTCTTTATCCTCTATCGACTTCAACTGTTCAATGTACCAGCGAGCAAACTCATACATACCGATAAACCGATCATCATCATTGATAATCCCCAGAGCCATTTCCAGAACGCCACGGCCATAGGCATTGCTGTAATTTTCATGCTCGCACTGCTGCAAAAACGCTCTTACCAACTGTTGGGTTGTGCGCTTGGTTGCGTCCCTTCGAATATCGATGGGGTCCTTGGGTTCCTCGAAAGGGTCCCATCGATCATAGCCTATTTTCTCTATTCTTTTGCGTGCGCGAGCGGACATGCCATCGAAAATCGCCATTTTCCTTTGGGATGCTTCCTCTGAAGATAGCTTCATGATGCCCCCGATCTCTTTTCCGCTTCATCATCTTCATCCTTGGTGCTGACTCCCAGATACTCCTCGGTATACTCGGTCAACAGGGCCATGGACAGGGGAACCAGCATCTCAGCCAATCTTGGATAACGACTCTTGATCGATTGCGCCAACTCCGCCGATATCGCATAGAGTCTCTGGTAGACCGCATCCAACTTCAGTGTTGGATAGGACTCACCCTTTTCGAAGCCACTGACCCCACAGGTGTGCGCCCTCCCTCCGATTTCAGTTGGAATACCATATACACGGCAGGTAATCGGACGCACGTCATATATGGCGCAGCGATCATCATCATTCAGGGCCGGACAACGGATGCGCTTCAGTGCCATCTCCTCCAATATCTCCGGCTCCGGTCTGCCCTTTTCCAGTTCCTTCACCGCATTTCGTTTGAGGCGATGGATGTCGCGATCTGCCCTGTTCGCCTTTTCAAGAAGCGCTTCAAGAGAGGCTCCCTCAAACCTTTTCAACACCTCGGTATTGATGTAGAGAGCCTCTATTAATGTGACATCGAAAAGAGCATGACAACAGTCGGCACAGCGCTCCTTGCAGCGAACACATTCAGCATACTCACTTTTCACACGTTCGAATGCGGCGTCCACCTGTTGCACCAGTGCCTTGTATTGGTCGAAAAATGGTTCGAAATCCATGATGCATCTCCTGACTGTTTCACGTGAAACAATTTATGGTCGTAGCTATTTACCGATACAAAATTGAGAAAAAATGGCGTCGAGTACATCTTCCCCTACCCGATCTCCGGTGATCTTTCCGAGAAGATCTAGCGTCTGGTTCAAATCCAAACTCACAAGATCCTCCAGCCCCCTTTCACCTATTTTTGCAATAGCCCTCCTTAATAGTCCGAGGGCAAGCTCTAGAATCTCTCGGTGGCGCACATTGGCTATAATGTTTCCTTCGAGCGCCTCTGATACTACATTCAGGCATCGCGACGAAATTTGCTTTTTGAGCAAATTCAACCCGGTCCCAAACTTTGCGGACAACCAGACCGAATCTAACGTTGTCAGCCGTTCAGGGTATTCGAACTGCTTTTGATTATCAAGCAAGTCCATTTTGTTGAGTACCAGAATGGTTTTAGTCGGATCGATTTGATCGATGATGTCAAGATCTTCGGTTTGTATTGGAGAGCTGGCTTCAACCACCATCAAAATACAATCGGCCAAAGCGATGTTCTCGCGGGTCTTTTCCATACCGATCATTTCCACCGGATCACTGCTCTCGTGCAAGCCTGCGGTATCGACAACGTGCATCTCTATATTTTCAATATGCACCATCTCTTCAACCGCATCTCGTGTAGTTCCGGGTATGGGTGTAACGATCGCCTTATCCCTTCCGATCAAACGATTCAAAAGACTAGATTTTCCCACATTTGGTCGCCCTACGATAACAAGACGCAAACCCTCGCGCAGAATGCTTCCGTTCTTAAATGAGGCGACCAACCGGTCAATGGGTTCAATAAGTTTTCTCTCTATCTCGGGTATCAACTGCTTTGGATGGGCCAGGCTCTCCGAATCGACTTCTTCAGGAAATTCGATAGTGGCCTCATTATCGGCAATCAGACGAATCAATGTTTCGCGCATAGCACGTATTTGATCTTTAAGGCCGCCATGGAGCTGTCTATTAGCGATTGCCAGTGCACCGTTGCTTTTTGCATTTATGAGATCGGCGACCGCCTCGGCCTGGCTCAAATCGATACGGCCGTTGAGATAGGCCCGTCTCGTAAATTCTCCTGGATCTGCTAGTCTGGCACCTTGCCTGATCACAAGATCGAGAATTCTAGAGACGACCAGAGACCCTCCATGGGATTGGATCTCCACCACATCTTCCCTTGTGTATGAGTGAGGCCCCCGCATAATCGCCATTAGTACTTCATCTACAAGATTTCCGGCGTTCGGATCTCTGATGAAACCGTGAATCAATCGATGAGACGGATATAAGGGATGCTTTTCGGTTGACCTGCTGGCGAGGCGTTTTGATTTTTGAAAGAGGCCCTCCGCAATCTGTATGGCCTTGTAACCCGAAATGCGCACGATTCCGACGCCCCCCACTCCTGCAGGTGTTGCAACCGCTGCGATGGTGTCGTTCTCGATAGCGTGGTGGGCGGTTTGAGTCATAATTTCGGCTGGTTATAAAGGCTACAGGGCTGTTGCCAGCTAGCTGGACCGCTTGCTTTTCCTACGTCTTTTTGGGAAGACAATCAGCTTTCTATAGTTGCCCTCTCCCACACTCTGTGTACGAACTGCCTGATTGTCTTTCAGATGTAGATGGACGATGCGTCTGTCGTAAGCATTCATTTGCCCGATGGTCACCGGCTTGTTGATTTTCTGGGCCTTCTCGGCCATTTTGGAGGCCATTCGTTTGAGGTTAGCCTGTCGGGTTTCCAGGTACCCCTCAACATCGACGAGGATTCGCAGCCGGGCCTCGTTTTGCTTGTTTACGATCTTTTCGACAAGATACTGCATCGCTTCCAGGGTTTGGCCTCGCTTGCCGATGAGAAGAGCGCTGTTGCCACCTTCGATCTTATATACGATGCGGCCGTTTTCCCGCTCCGCCTGAATCGTTGATCCCTCGGAGATAAAATCAACGACACGCTGTAACGCCGATTTGCCACAGTTGAGTGCCTTGTTATTCTCCTCATCCGGTTTCGGCGCATTCGGCGCATCTTCATCTTCTATGCCGAAGGCGCTTTTTACCAGGTCCTGGGCTTGTTGCTTGGGATCGTCCCGGACCTCCTGAATGGGAAGCTTGGTCTTCACCCTTATTTTAGCCTTTTTGACACCTACCAGACCGAAGATGCCCGTTGACCCATATGAAATCACTTCATAATTCAGTTTATCAGCAGCTGTATCTAGCTCCTTGCCAGCCTTTTCCAAGGCTTTGTCGACGCTTTTTGCTTCATATTCGATAAAATCGGACATGACTAAAACCTCCCCCCATCAGGATAATTTTTTTAAGGTGTAGTACTGCTGGCCAATAGATACGAGGTTGCTGACCAGCCAGTAAAGAACCAATCCTGACGGAAAGTTAATGAAAATAAAGGTGAAAACGATCGGCATCAGCATCATCATTTTTGCCTGGGTCGGATCGCCCGGGGCGGGGGACATCTTCTGCTGCAGCAGCATGGTTGCCCCCATGATCAGGGTGAGTACCGGTACACCGTAAGGCGCCTCCATGAATGGTATCTTGAATCCGAACTCAAAAAGCCTGTCCGGAGCAGACAAGTCGTTGATCCATCCAAAGAAAGGAGCGTGTCTCAATTCAATGGCTTGGTAGAGCATGCGGTAGAGAGCAAAAAAGACCGGAAGTTGGATCACCATTGGAAGACAACCTCCCATGGGATTGATTTTATAAGTTCGATAGAGGGCCATGGTCTCTTGGTTGAGCCTGGCCTTGTCGCCTTTATATTTTTCCCTGAGCTCTTGCATCAGCGGCTGCAGTTTTCGCATATCATTCATCGATTTATAGCTCTTGTTGGCCAAGGGCCAGAACGCCATGCGCGTAACGATGGTCAGAATGATGATGGCAATGCCGTAGTTGGGGATGAACTTATGGATGAAGTTCATGAACCAGAGACACGGTTTGGCGATGATATCCACCCAGCCAAAATCGATTGCACGCTCGAGATCGTTCCCGACCGATTTCAGAAGATCCAGACTCTTGGGGCCCATAAAAAGGCCCAAATGCCATGTGTAGCTTTCACCGGGACCAAAAGTATGGTCCGCTATTACCAATTGATTTTCTATTATATTATCATTTATCGACAGCAACATGCGCCCATCGACAGCCTCTTTGCTCATGAGGCTTTTGATGAAATAGAGCCGTTCAGTGGCTATCCAACGCAGCTTTCCGCTGAGTTCGTTGGTCTCGTCGATATTTTTTATCTTCACCTGCTCGAGTTTGTCATTGATAAATCCGCTGGGTCCGACGAAACCATAGACACCGCTATCCTTGTCGACCACATCTAGCAGACCGACCTGAATACCGCTATTGACGGCCTGATCGCTTCCATTGGTTACGGCAACATCTAGATCGATGACATATCTGTCCGGATCGAAGTGGTAGGTTTTCACCATCGTCCAGCCGGAACCCAAATCAAAGCTGAACTTCAGTGACCTTGTTGCTTCATTTATCGTCAGCACATCCGCTTCGCTATCGACCTTATATATCCCTTTAATTTGCGCCTCCCTGGCGTATGCGCTCAGTGAACTCAGTACCGTGCCGCCCTTCAGTTCCGCAGGAATCAGCTCCTTATTCGGCGAGTCCTGATCCACACTCTCCCTAAAGCTTTTCAGCACCATACTCACCACGGCGCCACCTTGCTCGGATAGACGCATGCGGTAAAGAGGCGTTTCAACGGTGATTGTGCGTGCCTTTTGCGAAGCAGCCGAAGGCAAAGCGCCATCGTCTGTTTTCTCTCCATTTGTCTGTTCTGGGGCCATGCCCTTGCCCTTAACTGCTCGATCAGCCGGCATCGCCTTGCTCGTCGTGGTCGTAGCCGGCGGTTCAGCCTGTTGCTGGTCTGGAGCCACAGCCTGCTCCTGTGGCTTGGGCCCAAAGCTGATGCTCCACAGAAAAAAAATGAGGAACGAGAGCCCAATGGCCAACAAAAGTCGCTTTTGTTCCATAGAAAACTCCTTCAATCATGACGGAATAGGGGACAGGACGGCATCGGTGCCAACATGGGCACGATGGGTGGATGGGGATGGATGAAAACGGGTTGGTTCAGCAAAGCAAGTATTGATCGCATCTCGTCAGGCACACAACTATGGAACCGGGTCGTATCCTCCGGCACTCCATGGGTGGCAACGCAACAGCCTTTTGAGGGCCATCACTCCTCCCTTGGGAACACCATACCGCTCAATGGCCATCATCGCGTAGTGCGAACAACTAGGCTCGAAACGGCACGACGGTCCGAGTATGGGCGACACCACCAACTGGTACACTCTAATCAGTACCCTGGCGGTCATCACGCCTGGCTTTCTATTGCTCATGAAACGCTGCAATCTTTCCAAAAAGCCCTTCAAGGGATTGAAACACGTGTTGATTGCTACTGTTAGCCGCCTCTCGCTTGCCAATGACATGAATATCCCAATGGTATTTGAATATATGGCGATTTTGGCGAAAATACTCTCTGGTGAGGCGTTTGATCCGATTTCGTGTCGCAGCGTTGCCTACTTTACGGCTAACGGTGATTCCAAGGCGACAGCGCATAAGATGATTGGCACAAAAATAGGCGATAAATTGTCGGTTTCCCGTCTTTTTGCCAAGCCTTCCAATACGAAGGAATTCCGACCGCTCGAGCAGTCTGTCGGCCTTGCTGAATGTCTGCCTTGCTACTGAAATTGTCCTACCCTGTCCCCCTGCATCCGCATAATCCGTCCGGTCGCTACTCTTCAAACAGGTAAATGGTTTCCCTCCTGATTAGAGGGCCAATCGTTTGCGACCTTTGGCGCGTCTCCGGTTGATCACCGCGCGCCCGCCTTTAGTGGACATTCTTTTGCGAAACCCGTGGGTTCGCACCCTTCTGATTCTGCTCGGTTGATACGTTCTTTTCATGATTCTTTTCCCTTGTTGTCACGTTACCATTGGGTATCAGGGGCCATGCCCTGTTATTTTCCAAACAATTCGAACCGTTACACGTATATTGCTTGTAGAAACCGTGAGAGTAGTCACAAGCCGGCCAACTTGTCAACATTGAAAAGCAAGCCTAAGCTATTCACCGGCAATACAAGTGCTTTTGTCGTTTAACCCCCGTTTGTCCGTTCGTTGAATCGAAATATAGATGCGTTTGTGTCAGGTGCAGCTTATCTACGTATAGGCCTCCAGCACATCGAACTCCTCCAGGTGAAAGCGTGTTTCCGGATAGATGGTCACCTGTCGGCCAATGTTCTTTTCCAATGTCGTGATAATTTGATTCTCCTCGCCCAGGAGCAACTCAGCGATGTAAGGGTTGACCTTTAGTGTCAACCCGCTACCGATCATATCGCGGCTGTTGCGCATGATCTCTCGCTGAATGTTGTAACAGATGGTCTTTTTGGAAAGCAGATGGCCCTCCCCTTCACAATAGAAGCACGGTTCGCACAGCTGACGCGTCAGCGGTTTGCGTATGCGCTTGCGGGTCATCTGAATCAATCCCATTTCGGACATTGGCAGGATGTGGGTTTTGCTGCGATCTTTTGCGAACGCCTCGCTCAATGCGTTGAACACCTTCTCCTGGTTGGCCCGTTTCTCCATGTCGATAAAATCGATGATGATGATGCCGCCAATGTCCCGCAGCCGTATTTGGAAAGCGATCTCCTTCACCGCTTCCAGATTGGTTTTGAGGATGGTCTCCTCCAGGTTGTGTTTGCCCACGTATCGACCGGTGTTCACATCAATGGCCACCAGCGCCTCGGTATGTTCGATGACGATGTATCCGCCTGATTTGAGCCACACCTTCTTTTTCAGCGCTCTGAAGATATCGCCCTCCAAGTTGTAGTAGTCGAAAATCGGCTCACTGCCCTCATAGAGCTCGACCGAATCTTTTAAATTGGGAATAAAGGTGTCCAGAAAGTTGAGGATCTCCTGGCATCCTCTTCGGGAATCGATAATCAGTTTTTCCGCCTCGTGGACCAAAAGATCTCGGACGGCCCTCAGACTGATATCAAGCTCCTGGTGGATCAGATTCGGAGCGCTGGCACTTTGATATCGCTTCTGAATACCGCTCCACAGGTTGTTAAGAAAGATCATCTCCTGGTCGATCTTGCTGGCACCGACCCCTTCGGCGGCTGTGCGCACAATGTAGCCGACTTTCTGCTCGCCACGCAGCTCAGTTACCATATCCTTGAGACGCAGGCGCTCGGCCTCGTCTTCGATGCGCCGTGAGATGCCGATGTGGTTTGACGTCGGCATGAGCACCAGAAACCGGCCTGGCAGAGAGATGTGACAGGTGATTCGAGCGCCTTTGGTGCCAATGGGGGTTTTGGCGACCTGAACCAGCATCTCCTGCCCCTCTGAGATCAGATCGACGATGTTGGTTGAACCTTTTTCGTTCGGTGGTCCCAAACGACTTCGGTTCTTTTCCTGCTCCGTTTCGTCGTCCTCATCTTCGTCACTCTCCCCGTACATGGCTTCGAACCCGTCGAAATTGTTGGTGACGATGTCGTTCACATAGAGAAAGGCCGCCTGCTGCAATCCGATATCGACAAAAGCCGCCTGCATGCCGGGCAAAACCCGCTGAACGCGTCCCTTGTAAATGTTTCCTGAACTGTCCGAAGCGCCCTGCCGCTCGATGAACAGCTCGGATATGTTGCCATCTTCAATCAACGCCACCCGTGTTTCATGTGGCATGTCGTTTATAATAATCTTTTTGTTTGTCATAACCATCCAAATTTATGTATTTTTTTATAAAGCTACCGCTAATGGACCCCAATGTCAACTGCTGCGCCCTTCCGGTGCATCCGCCAATTTTACCACTCTCACTTGCCGCGCCTCGTTTTCCGAAAGCGACAGCACCTCCTGAAGGAGAACGGTTGGGCGGATGATGTAAGGTTTCATCCGTTTTGCGGCCACATAAAGGATGTGATCGTCGATAAACGCAACTCTTTGGAAGCACGCCTTTAGATCGATGATCTGCGTTTGCCCTTTTCGGTTGATGCGCTCGTAGGGCCACTGATCGGACGCAAGAAATCGATCCAGCCGGCCGGAATCGATGGCGTTGCGATCAATATACAGATGATAAGCGTCCACTTCGGCCCTGAACTTCTCCTTGCGGGTAGTGACAATGCAACAGGTGACCACCCGGATGCCCTCAGGCAGTTGCGGGTTGAGCCGCTCTATCAAATCGCTGCATGGGTAATCGCCCGCCGGCTTGACCCACATTCGTTCGGCCTGGCTCTCCATCCCCAAGGGCAGCGGGTTATCGAAGGAGATCTGCGGCATGGGATGAAATCCATGCGAATACAACAACTTGATTCCCGCACGTCGAAAGGCAGCCGCAAACATTTTGATCATCTCCAGGTGACCGAAGAAGCGCGCCGGACCCATTTTGGTCCACACCAGCTCTCGCTCGACCGATGTCGCATCGACACACTCAATCGCCTGAACCGCCTTTGGTGCAGGCGCATCATCGAAGACACGCGGGTGGATCTCTTCAAAATCGCACACCCCGCACTGTCCACACGCTCCATACCGGCAATCTTCCAGCCGCTTGCCCTCGAGTGCCGCTTCGAGTTCTGCACGCAGAAAGCGGTCAGTTGCCCCCGAATCCATATGCTGCCAGGGCAGCGGCTCGTCCAGGCGCCGCTCCCGTTCGGTGAAAAACCGCGCATCAACACCACTCTCTCGAATAGCCTGCTGCCAGCGCGAAAAATCGAACTGTTCGCTCCAGCCGTCGAAGGTGCATCCCAGCCGCCAGGCGCGCTCGATCACCGCTGCCATCCGCCGATCCCCCCTGGCCAGCAGCCCCTCGAGAAGGCTCATCTCAGGACTCTGCCATTTGATCTGCACGCCCGGCCCCTTCAGTTTGGCGGCGATCTGATCCATACGGGCTCGTGAAACCGCGGTGGAGAGTTGGCTCGCCCACTGGAACGGGGTGTGCGCTTTGGGAATGAAGGTGGTAATACTGACGTTGATCTGGCCTCGCCGCCTTTGGGGACCCTCTATCTTTTTGAGCGACTGCACCATTTCGATAATCGCCTCGATATCGGCCTCGCTCTCCGTCGGTAGACCGATCATGAAGTATAGCTTGATGACACGCCACCCAAGCCCAAATGCGTGTTCGACGGTCGACGCGACGTCTTCGAAACGGATATTCTTATTGATCACATCCCTCAATCGCTGGCTGCCGGCCTCTGGTGCAATGGTAAAGCCGGTTTTGCGGACCTTCTTAATAAGGGCCATCAGATTGGGGGTTAATGTTCCGGCCCGGATCGATGGCAGTGAAACGGCGACATGCTCCGACTGACAGCGCTGCATGAGCGCCTCCATGAGCGGAATAAGACACGTGTAATCGCCGGTACTCAGTGATAGCAGCGACAGGTCATCATAACCGGTAGCGGCCAGTGAGCTTTCAACCAGATCGAGCAGGGTGCGGGGGCTGCGTTCACGCACGGGCCGGTAGATCATGCCGGCCTGACAGAAACGGCATCCCCTGGTGCAACCGCGCGAAATCTCCAGGCGCAGCCGGTCGTGGATCGGTTTGCCAAAAGGGATCACGGGTTGTTCTGGAAAAAAAGCGCTGTCCAGGTCAGGCACCACTGCCCGGCGAACGGTGGACGCACCCGATTGAATCGCGGACAGATGTTGAAACCCCTCCTGATCATAAGCTGCTTTATAAAGGGAGGGTATATAGAGCCCTTCTATTTTCGACCAGTGCTCCAATAGTCTCTGCCGGTCCCGTCCATCCTGCTCTTTCCATCTTATCCAGGTAGCAGCCATCTGCAGCAGCGCCTCCTCGCCATCGCCAAATAGCATGGCATCGAAAAAGGGCGCCATGGGCTCCGGATTGCTCACGCAAGGCCCCCCGGCAATGACCAGCGGGTGGCGATCCTCGCGCTGGTGCGCGTAGACGGGTATGCCGGCCATATCGAGCATGTTGAGCACATTGGTGAAGTTGAGCTCGTAAAGGAGGCTGAATCCGATGATGTGAAATCGATTCAGCGGTGTCTGGCTCTCAAGGCTGCAGAGCGGCATCCGGTTTTCGCGAAGCTGCTGCTCCATATCACCGGCCGGCGCATAGACACGCTCTGCATAAATATCCGCGTCGCGATTTAGCAGGTGGTAAAGAATCTGGATACCGAAGTGGGACGTACCGATCTCGTAAAGGTCCGGAAAGGCCAGTGCCATATGCAGCTTAACCCCAGCGGGGACTTTGACGCACCGGTTGACCTCAGTCCCGAGATAGCGGCTTGGCTTTTCGACCTTGCCCAAGAGATCTTGAATGCACATATTGCGCATGTTATGTACGCTCTGTCTTGCTCTGGCTGTAAAGCCAATTCGTGGAGAAAATGAAAAAAACGCTATTCATGTCAGACTTCGACCCCCAAATCAAGCTCAAATCCGCCATCGTGATGGCTCTCCTTCTTCTGACGGCGCTGCCGGCTGCTGCATTTGATCGCCGCACCCCGGTGGTACGGGCCGTCGACAGGGTAGGGCCGGCTGTGGTCAACATAAGTTCCGAATACCAAGTGCACAACCGGAACAATCCATTTGGTGGCAACCCCCTGTTCGACAACTTCTTTAGGGATTTTTTCGAACACCAGCCCCAGAAGCGGGTCAGTCTGGGTTCCGGTGTCATCATCGACGGTAAACGCGGCTTCATTCTCACCAACGCGCATGTGATCGAAGCGAGCACATCGATTAGTGTGGTGCTCCAGGATGATCGTCAATTCGACGTGCGCATCGTGGGTGCCGATCCAGACTCGGACCTGGCCGTGCTGCAGATAGACACCGACACCACCCTGCCTGCCATCGATATGGGCAATTCGGATGACATTATGATCGGCGAGACCATCATCGCCATCGGCAACCCTTTCGGCTTTTCACATACGGTAACCACCGGCGTGGTCAGCGCCGTCAATCGAAGCATCAAGACCGAAGACCGCGTTTTCCACGACTTTATCCAGACCGATGCATCGATCAATCCGGGTAACAGTGGTGGTCCGCTGCTCAACATCAACGGCGAACTGATCGGCATCAACACGGCCATTTACGCCAAGGCCCAGGGAATCGGGTTTGCCATTCCCATCAACAAAGCCAAACGCATTATCGCCGATCTTATACAATACGGCCACGTGATACAGGCCTGGATCGGAGTTGCGGTGCAGGACCTGGATGGACGCATGGCTGCCTACCTCGGTATAAAGGGAGTCGAAGGCGTTGTGGTCACCCAAGTAGAAGAAGATAGCCCGGCAGCAGCGGCTGGCGTCGAAAGCGGCGATTTGATCATCGCAATGGGGCGCCGCAGCATCACCTCCGTAAATGACTACCTCTCATCGACCCGTTCCCTTTCGGCCGGAGAGCCGGCCCGCCTCAAAATACTCAGAAACGCCAAACCCATAAAAATGGTCATCGAAACGCGCGCCTATCCCCAAAAGCGTGTGCCGGACCTTGCGTGGCGCAAGCTGGGGGTTAGGGTTCAAGACATCGATAAGAAGATGCGCCGCCGATTTCGAATCGTCGCCGACACAGGTGTTGCGATCACCGAGGTGCGCAACGGCTCGCATCTGGCCCATATCGGTGTCTCCGCCGGCGATGTGATCGTGCAACTCGATGATCAGACCATCGCCGCCCTCGATGAATTTACATCCGCCATGATCAAATGCCGCCTCAAATCGTCGGTATTGCTCCTGGTCCAGCGCGATGAGCGTGTCTACTATCTGACGGTGCGCATGTCCCCCTAATCCCTGAACCGTGAGGATTGCCATGCAACGAGAAAAAATTGCCAGGCTCTTGAAGGCCACTGCCCCGCACGACCGTGTGCTCGTCAAAGGGTGGGTACGCACCAAACGCGATGCCAAAGAGTTCTCTTTCATCGAATTGAACGATGGCTCATGCCTGGTCAACCTCCAGATCATTGCCGAGGCGGCAATGCTGCCCAACTACGACGAGGTACGCAAAATTACGACCGGAGCGGCCCTGAGTGTCGAGGGGCGCCTGGTGCCTTCCCAAGGCAAGGGCCAGCAGTGGGAGGTTCGAGCCACAGCCGTTGTGGTCATCGGATCGGCTCCCGAAGACTACCCCCTGCAGAAGAAACGCCACACCGATGAATACCTGCGTTCCATTGCCCACCTGAGACCACGCACCAACAAATATGGGGCTGCTTTCCGCATTCGTTCAGAGCTGGCATTTGCCATCCATCACTTTTTCCACGAGCGCGATTTTCGCTACATCCACACCCCGATCCTGACCGCCTCTGACTGCGAAGGTGCCGGGGAGATGTTTCGCGTCACCACTCTACCGACCGGCAAAGGTCAAATGGACGAAGATTTTTTCGGCACCGAAGCCAACCTGACCGTATCGGGGCAGTTGGAGGCCGAAATGTTAGCGCTCTCCCTGGGCGATGTCTACACCTTCGGCCCCACCTTCCGTGCCGAGAACTCAAACACACGCCGCCACGCTGCGGAGTTCTGGATGGTCGAACCCGAAATGGCCTTCTGCGATCTCGAACAGAACATGGCCGTGGCTGAAGCGCTGATCAAATACGTGACCCATTTTACCCTTGCGCACTGCAAAGAGGACATCGATCTTTTCGCACGATTTGTGGACAAGGAGCTGATGGCGAAACTTGATCAGTTGATATCATCCGATTTTGAGCGGTTACCCTACAAAGAGGCGGTTGCAACGCTTGAAAAGAGCGGTCAATCCTTTGAATATCCCATCGCTTACGGCCAGGACCTGCAGAGCGAGCACGAGCGCTATCTCACCGAAAAGGTCTATGGCAAACCGGTGATCGTCTACGATTTTCCAGAGCGCATCAAACCGTTTTACATGCGTCTGAACGACGATGCTGAAACAGTGGCCTCTATGGATGTACTGGTTCCCGGTATCGGCGAAATCATCGGTGGCAGCCAGCGCGAGGAGCGCCACGACATACTGGTCGAACGAATGGAGAGAATCGGGCTTTCAAAGGAGACCTACTGGTGGTATGTGCAATCGCGCTACTACGGCAGCGTTCCTCACAGCGGCTTTGGTCTGGGTTTCGAGCGTCTGATCATGATGATGACTGGCATCGGCAACATCAGGGACGTGATTCCTTTTCCCAGAACCCCCAAAAACATTGAGTTCTGATAAGGCTGCGCCCTCTCAGCATATCACTCTTTAAGGCATCTGAGTTTAGCCAGGTCCTCGGCATATCCGTACAGGTGCAATCCCTTGCTCTCCACTACCATCTCACCGTCTTTGACGCCGATGGCGCCGGCCATATAGTCTTTCAGATTCTGGATCCCCGCCAGGTTGGCTGGCAATCCTCCCCACAGATCCCATGACCGGAAATAGACGATAAAGTGGAGTGTGTCGTCTTGGATGCGTGTATCGATCGAACGCAAACAGGGCGGATCGACCAAGGTGACATCGGACGGATGAGCAATCTGAAGAACCATCTGGTTGTTACGATGGCCATGTCGTTTATACGTTTCGATGATCCATTCGATCTGGTTCAGATAGAGGCGCCCGTTCTCCTCGAAAACGATGGTACCGTCCACCTCCCGCAGATCTATTATTTCCCTGTTTTCCTGTTCCCACCACATCCGCTTGTCGCCACTGATGGGTACCCGGGTCAGCCGTTCGCCATAGGTATAGGATTCGCCAGGCTCCTTATGGCCGGTCATGAGATATTCGATGTAGGAACGGTCGTAACCCTCTCCGCCATAGATATAGGCCTCCTCCACAGGATTGGGGATGCCACAACTCGGTGGTATGTCCGGAATGAGGGGCAAGGTACCCGGATAGAGGACATGCCCCGTAAAATAGTCATACTCCAACCGTGTCTGTCCGGCGTAGGAGCCGCGATCAATGGTAAAACGTCTGCCGTGGTCTAGGATGTCGTGTACTGCCTGGAACCATAAATCAGGCAGATCCCTTGCTTTTATATTGTGTAGGCGCATGGTTCGTTTCCTTGGCTTTCGTCACCGAACGATTCGCTTGGAAATGTCCAGGTGTGTTTGATTCGA
This sequence comes from uncultured Desulfatitalea sp., assembly GCA_963668675.2. Lineage (GTDB taxonomy): Bacteria > Desulfobacterota > Desulfobacteria > Desulfobacterales > Desulfosarcinaceae > Desulfatitalea. Next base: position 2,150,448 of record CAXXMB010000002.1, read on the forward strand.
TTATATCGAACAAAAATCAATTCTGTTTTTTTCCTTGACACTCTATTTTTTGTGTGCGAAAGGTCACTTGCGCTTGCATTTCGTTCTTCTCTTCCTGCCTTTCCTACTGTGCTGTAAAACTTGAACTGGACTGGAGCTGGAGCAGTTTATCCTGACTTGATTAAAAGCGCACCCTATTCAGAACCCCTAAGGTCCGGCCGCAGACCTTAGGGGTTCAATTTTTAGGGATAGTGCCTGTCCGTAAACGGTTGATAGCATCGAACGTTTGATATACTGATTTAAGGTCCAATCACATCTCTAAAACGGCCACCTAAATATCCAAGCTGCTGACTTCCAGCGCATTGTTTTGGATGAATTCCCGCCGCGGTTCGACTTGATCCCCCATCAAAATAGTGAAGATTTCATCTGAATCCACCGCGTCTTCGACACCTACCTGAAGCAATACACGCTTTTGCGGATTCATCGTCGTTTCCCACAGCTGGGTCGGATTCATTTCACCCAACCCTTTGTAGCGTTGAACCGAGATCCCTTTTTTGCCCTCTTCGATGAGGTATTTGAGCAGGCTGAGCTTGTCGTCAAAAGCGATACCCGGCGTGTCTTCCTCTCCGCTTTTAACCACAACAAATGGCGGAAAGTTGTTATCCATGATGATCTTGCCGGCACTTGCGCACCTCTGATACTCTGATGAGTAGATCAAGCCGCGACCGATCTTCACGCTTTGAACACTTTTACCTGCTACGGTTCGCGCAATGGCAATTTCATAAACCCCTCTCTCTTCGTTCCACTTCGGCGGCTGGGCATCGAAACCCCTCTCCTTCAGGTAGTCGAAAAGTGTTTCCATCTGATTTTGGTCTTGTAAGAATTCTTTGTCTTCCACCTTCATTTCAACCAGCAAATCAACAAGCTCCTGGGAGATGCCCTGGTGCTCGAGCTTGACAATGGACTCATAGTATTCGGACAAATTTCCTGCAAACAGATAGAGGGTGTGGTTTGAGAGTTCCTTTTGACCGTCATCCAAGCTGATCTTCAGCTTTTCGCAAATCTTCTTCAACAGGAAATCATTGAACTCCTGCTCGTCCTTCAGGTAATTTTCATTTTTCCCTTTTCCAATTTTAAAAAGCGGCGGCTGGGCGATATAGAGATAACCGTTTTCGATGATTTCCGGCATCTGCCTGTAGAAAAAGGTGAGCAGCAGCGTACGAATGTGGGATCCGTCCACATCCGCATCTGTCATGATGATCACTTTCTTGTAGCGTATTTTTTCGATCGCATACTCTTCCTTTCCCACTCCGGTACCCAATGCAGTAATAATATTTTTAATCTCTTCGCTCTGAAGTATTTTGTCAAAACGGGCCTTCTCGACGTTTAGAATTTTGCCTTTCAACGGCAGGATCGCCTGAAACTTTCTGTCACGCCCCTGTTTGGCGGATCCACCTGCCGAGTCTCCCTCCACGATAAAAAGCTCTCTCTCATCGGGGTTGGAAGACTGGCACTCGGCAAGTTTGCCAGGAAGAGAAGCATCGATCAAGGAGCCTTTGTTGCGGGCAAGATCACGCGCCCTTTTTGCGGCATCCCTTGCCCTTGCGGCGTCGACCGCCTTGGAGATTATTTTCTTGGCGACGCCCGGATTCTCTTCCAGGTACGCACTCAGTTTTTCATTGACCAGAGACTCGACCAACCCTTTGACCTCACTATTGCCCAGTTTGGTTTTGGTTTGGCCTTCAAATTGAGGCGATTTGATCCTCACACTGATAACGGCAGTCAACCCTTCGCGTACGTCATCTCCACTTATTTTACCGCTCAAATTTTTAGGAACATTTCCGTTGGTGCTATACTGATTCAGCGATCGGGTCAAAGCCGTCTTGAATCCGATCAGGTGAAATCCACCCTCGATCGTATTGATGTTGTTGGCGAATGAGAACAGGTTTTCCGTATAGGTATCGTTGTACTGAATGGCCACCTCTATCTGGGTATCGCTTCGCTCCCCTTCGATAAAGATCGGTTTGTGCAGTCCCACATGGCGGCGGTTTAAATACTCGACAAATGAGATGATGCCGCCCTCATAGAAAAAATCATCCTGTTTGTCCGTACGCTCATCTTCCAGGATAATGCGTACGCCTTTGTTCAGAAAAGCCAGTTCCCTCAAACGACGTGCGAGAATATCGTAATTGTACTCGACGTTATTAAAAATCGTGTCGTCGGCCATAAAGTGGATCTTAGTGCCACGGAGACCGGTATCACCAATCACTTTCAGTTCGCTGGTTTTTAAACCTCTCTCATAGGTCTGGTAGTATATTTGACCATCCTGGTAAATTTCCACTTCCAGAAAAGAGGAGAGCGCATTGACGACGGAAACCCCTACTCCGTGAAGTCCGCCTGAAACTTTATAGTTTTCATTGTTGAATTTTCCGCCAGCATGCAGCTTCGTCAGAACAACTTCTACAGCCGGAACCTTTTCACTTTTATGGATCCCCACCGGAATCCCGCGGCCATTGTCGATGACACTGACGCTGTTGTCTTTATAAACATTGACTGTTATCTGGTCGCAATGGCCCGCCATCGCCTCGTCGATGCTGTTATCCACAACCTCATACACCAGGTGATGAAGACCGGCGACATCGACATTGCCAATATACATGGAAGGCCTGAGACGAACCGGTTTGAGACCTTCCAATACATCAATACTGCTGGCATCGTATTTGTTTTCCATATCTATTATTAAACCCTCATTGGCATAATTGCACTTGAATAAGATTTATCTTCGATCCCGTCCACCAAACATGGCTTACTTTCACTAACGATATTGAGTACGATCTTTTTATCGTCTACACCTGAAACCGCTTCTATAAAAAATTTGGGATTAAATGCGGCCTCTATCTTCTCTCCTTCGAATTCGATGGCCATATCCTCTTTCGATTCTCCGATATCCGGATTGGTGGCGTTAATCGACAATCGGCCATTTTCAAAAGAGAAGATAGCTGCACGGTAGCTATCCGTGCAGAGGATGGACATCCGTTTGAGCATGTGAATAAAAAAATCTTTCTCCATGGGAATGCGATGCCCATCCTGCCTCGCAATCAGATCGATATAGGGCGGAAACGTCCCTTCGAGCAGACGAATGGCGAGGATCTCGCTGGCCCCCTTGACGATGAAGTAGCTCTCCTGTAGTCCGATTTGAACCGTTCCGCCACCATCCAAAAATTTGCTGGCCTCATGCAACCCCTTTTTGGGGATCAACACGCCATCTGCCGGCCATGGTGTAGCGCTCTCTTCCAGACTCAAATCGAACCGGGAGAGCCGGCTGCCATCGGTCGAGACCATCCGTATGATCGGTGCTGCTTCTTTTATCCGTTCGAACAACACACCATTGATATGCGGCTTCTTATCCTCACCGATGCCGCTGATCATGACCGACTTTTCAATCATGCGCTTGAAATCGCCCGACGGAATTTCGAACAGCGCCACATTTTCGAAAACCGGCGTGTCGGGAAAATCTGCCGTGTTCATCCCCATCAGATGGTAGTGAACTGTTTGATCACTGATATTGATCCATCTGTTTTCGGACTCTTCAATCAAAATATCGGCACTGGGAAATTCGCGCGATATCTCATAGAACTTACGGGCGCTGATGGCAATCGTTCCGGGAGTTTCGACGATGGCCGGCAAAGAGCCTTCGAAACAGGTTTCGAGATCGGTGGCCTTTAGATGGACACTGGTATCCGAAGCGGTGATCAGCACGCATTCGGTAATGGCCAGATTGCTCCGTCGTCCAGTCAATCCCTGCATCTTACCCAATACATCGATAATGTCGTTCTTTTTGATCGTAAATTTCATCTCTTTACCCCTATTTTTTAATTAAAAAAGATATTGTTATTAATAGGGACTGTTCATATGTTTAAAAAACTTTAATAATTTGATTTTAATAATTAAATTCATATAAAGGCGTGTTGAAAAAAGGACCATAATTTTTCGATAACGCGGCGTTTATCAGCACACTTTCTCTTTTTGTCGATAACGGGCGACTTGTGAACAATCTATGATCCGCCCAATGTTGATAAATCACTCAGGCGCGCTCCGCCGACGAATCGGGTGAATTGGGATCGGTCGAGATCCATTTTTTGATTCCGGGCACGACGTGACTCAACCACTTTTCGGAAAGGCGCACGTTGATAAAGGCTTGGTATAGCTTATCGATAAGCTGAAATGATTTATCGTAAAGATAAATTTTATCGAGTACCGCACCTGCTTTGTCGTCCGAGGATTCGATCGGTCCGCTTTCGGGCAGTTTCAGTCCCGAAAAACTCAGGTTCTCACCCTTGATGGCAAACTGCCATTTCAAGGTGCCACTCTTATAGATCATGTGCATGTCCGTGATCAAAGCCCCTTTGCGAAGCGCGAGCAGGGCCTCCTCCAAACCGGCGGCATCCCCTTTTATGGTGATGTTCTCTTTTCCGTTAGCCAGCCGGTTTTCGAGCACCATACGGTTGCCGACATCGAGATCCAGAAGATCCGGATCACATTGACGGATGGTCTCCATCTCGTTTTCCATGGCGTACCAGAGCCAGGTCAAAAATTCATTTCCGAGGAAACGGTAGCGATTATAGGCAACGGCTATATCGAGCATGGTGCGTTGATCTATCCTTAGTTCTGGGCCTTAGTTTTTGGCCTTAGTCTTTGGGCCTTAATCTTTGGACCTTACCTTCAAGCATCGTCTTCTGCGTAGGCCAGTTTTTCCAAGGCATCGCGTTGCGGATCTGATAGCGATGGATCGGACAGGGCCATGGTGTATGGGATCATGCGGATCAAGTGAAGGCCAAAGGTCTTATAGAACAGGGTTTCAAGCTGTTCGTTGGCGCTTTTCAGATTTGAAAAAAAACAGACCACGCCATCTTCATACTGCCAAACCACATCGTAAATATTTGGCGTCGCCGGTATTTTTTGATTTAGACGCTGTACGATCTGATCTTTGAGCGCCTCTTTTTCGTCCTTTGAAAGAAAATCGCGCTCCAGTGCCTTCATCCGTTTGGACGACTCGCCAGAAAAGTGCTTTTGCAGCAGTTTCGGTGGAATGGCTTTCTTGTCGATCCGCATGGAAAAGACGACATGGGTGCCGATCAGAAAGCTGGAGCCTTCAAAATCGGGTTCGAATGGCGTTTCAAAACTGGTCCAACCGACCGTTTGATCCGATGGCTGACCGTCGATATCGGTGATGGCAAACCGTTTGAGTCCGTCAGCGATGGTGTCGATGATCGGTTTTTCCAATTGGCCCTCGACCCGGTACCGGGTGACCGAGGTTGTTGCCGACAGTAAGCCCATGTTCGCCTTCCAAATACGATATACAAGATGGTGTAGATGATATATTCAAAAACATCTAAATATAGCTATTAAAGCTAAATAAAACAAGCTGTTTTTATCGGATTCTCCCGATGAGGCGGCGGCTTTTGTGGTGAAGCTGTTGACAATGCACATCATATTCTCATAGATTGAATAGTTTAAGATAAGTTCCCCTTCAAGAGGGGGCCGTGAACTTATCCCTTCCCGTGCGAATCAACAAAAGAATACTGGAATAAATGCAGACCCCATACCAAAGGCGACACCAAAATATGCAAAAGACAAGGTCCAGGCTGATGAACATTTTCAGTATGGCACCCGATCTGAAAACGATACTGCTCTCCGAGCAGGTCATCGAATCTAAAAAAGAGGCCATAAGAAACTGGCTGTCACAACAGTTGTCGGAAACCTATGAAGCCGATCCGGATATTCCCCCGCTGAAGTACATTTTAAGACGCGACGCCATCGATGTTTTTCGCAAGATTCTATCCCAGCGCAATGAAAACCTTGCCGGCTACAGCCTGATCCAATATGTCAACGATCTCCTCTCGGGAGATGGTCGGGTCCAAAAGCCCAAAGCGGCATTCCTGGCTGAACTGGAGCATCTGATCAAGGGGATCACCGGTAGATCTAAGATATACGAAGAGAAGATTCCTGCATTTAAGAAGCACCAGGGAACGCGGGCTGCGAAAATGCGGTCGACCGATCTCTCCCGCATGGCAAGGGGAGCCGAACGGCACATGCGCAACTATGTCTGCGGACTGGACAACGAAGCCATCCGGCGCAGAAGCAGAAACAAATACCGGGTCTTAAAGTATTTCAACGCCACCGAACTGGAGTGGAAAAAGTGGCAGTGGCATGTACGTCATATCATTCGCAATGCCGATGTCCTGAGATCTTTGATCAAACTTTCGGATGAAGAGTATGAAGCGGTTCGCCTGGCCCGCCAACTTCGGATTCCTTTTGGGATCACACCCTACTATCTCTCCCTTCTGGATAACGAGATGGGCTCCTTGAGGGATCGTGCAGTGCGTGCCCAGGTTATTCCCAGTTTACACTATGTGCAGAGTTTAGCCGCTTTGAAAGCGCGTAGTGACCACTCCATGGATTTCATGCTCGAGCACGAAACGTCTCCCATCGAGGCCATCACACGACGCTATCCCAATATTGTTATCCTCAAACCGGTTCTCACTTGCCCCCAGATATGCGTCTACTGTCAGCGCAACTGGGAGATCGAAGATGTCTACAGCCCGCAATCGGTGCTTTCAACGAAAAAGCTCAATGCGGCCCTCGATTGGATCGCAAAAACGCCTGAAATTAACGAAGTGCTGATCACGGGTGGTGATCCGCTGCTGCTGGCCAACAAGAAAATAGAGGCGATTCTCTCCCGTCTGGCGGCCATGCCGCACATCCTGCGCATCCGTATCGGTACGCGTACACCGGTCACGCTTCCCCAGCGTATCAGCGATGCCTTGGCTCGAAGCGTCAGCCGTTTTCACATCCCCGGCAAACGGGAGGTGATCATCGTGACGCACTTCGAACATCCCTATGAAATCACTCCCCAGGCCATGCAGGCGGTGCAGCAGTTCCGGAGATACGGGATGGAGGTTTATAACCAACTGGTTTTCACCTACTACAATTCGCGCAAGTTCGAAGCCTGCCTGCTGCGCCAGAAGCTTCGCCTGATCGGTGTGACCCCCTACTACACCTTCAATACCAAAGGCAAAGAGGAGACCAAAGACTTCAGGGTACCCATCGCACGCTTGATACAGGAGCAGAAGGAGGAGTCCCGACTGATGCCCGGCACCGTACGCACCGACGAGATCGTTTTCAACGTTCCCGGGCTGGGCAAGAACTACCTGAAGGCCTCCCAGCATCATGACATCATTTCCGTGATGCCGGACGGCAGGCGCGTCTACGAATTCCATCCCTGGGAGAAGAAACTCTCCCTGGTCGACACCTATGTTTACCGGGATGTTCCTATCTATGATTACCTGAAGCGACTCAAGGCCGACGGCGAGGAGACGGCTGATTACAGGACGATCTGGTACTATTACTGATTCATGAAATTCATTGCCGATTTTCATATCCACTCCAAGCACTCCCGGGCGACATCCCGTAAGCTCGACCTGGAGCATCTTTACATTGCGGCCCAGATGAAGGGGATTACGGTGATCGGCACGGGCGATTTCACCCACCCACTCTGGTGGGAAGAGCTCTCCACCAAGCTGGTGCCGGCCGAAGAGGGGCTATTCGCCCTCGATTCCCGGATCGCGCGTTCATGCGATGAACGGGTCCCGGCGGCCTGTCGCGGGCCGGTACGGTTCATGCTGGTCACCGAGATCAGCAATATCTATAAAAAAGATGATCGGACCCGCAAAAATCACAACCTGGTCTTCATGCCCGACATGGCTTCCGCACAGCAGTTCAACCAGAAACTGGATGAGATTGGCAACATCCGTTCGGACGGGCGGCCCATCTTGGGATTGGATGCCCGCAACTTACTGGAGATCGTCCTGGACACTTCAGATCTGGCCTATCTCGTGCCGGCTCACATCTGGACCCCCTGGTTTTCGCTGCTCGGTTCCAAATCGGGTTTCGATTCGCTCGAAGCGTGTTTCGATGATCTGAGCGAACACATCTTCGCCGTCGAAACCGGCCTCTCATCGGATCCGCCCATGAACTGGCGCGTCTCCGGCCTCGACCGCTTCACCCTCATCTCCAATTCGGACGCCCACTCGCCAGGTAAACTTGGGCGCGAAGCCAACCTGCTCGATGTTGCGCTGGGGTTTACGACCATCCGAAACGCCCTGGAGAGCGCCCATCCCGACCAACTCCTGGGTACGGTGGAGTTCTATCCGGAAGAGGGTAAATACCATGTGGATGGGCATCGCAAGTGTCAGTTCCGTTGTCTTCCCGGCGAAACCCATTCCCTGGACGGTATTTGCCCTGTCTGCGGCAAGCCGCTGGTGCTGGGAGTGCTCTACCGTGTGGAGCAGCTGGCCGATCGGCATGAGGGCGCCAAGGCCCCCAAAGCCCGCCCATATGAGCGACTCATTCCCCTGGAGGAGGTGCTGGCTGAAACGTTCCAAACTTCAGCCGGTACCAAGCGGGTGCAGCGCAGCTACGGACAACTGCTCGAAAAACACGGCAGCGAGTTCGATATTTTACGATGCGTGGCCGTTGAAGATCTGCAACAGAGTGGCATCCCCCTGCTTGCCGAGGCGATCGAACGCATGCGCAACGGGCGGGTTATTTTCGATCCCGGCTATGATGGCGAGTTCGGACAGGTGCGCATTTTCGATTCCAACGAACGGCGCGAGCTGATAGGCCAGCGTCCGTTGTTCGCCATCCCGGATTGCGAAAGCAAACCAGCGGGTTGCAACGCCAAAGTAACCCATAAAACGGCAACAACCGGAGCAGATGCCCTCACTTCGAACGAAGAGGTGCAGCCACCACCTCCAGGCGGCATCGGACTCAATCCGGAGCAGCAGCGCATTGTCGACCATGCGAACGGGCCGATTATCATCGCTGCAGGACCGGGCACGGGTAAAACACGCACCATCACCTGCCGCATGGCCGCTTTGATGAACGAACGGCAAGTGCCGGCCGCTGAAATACTGGCCGTCACCTTCACCAACAAGGCGGCCCGCGAAATGTCCCAGCGCCTGACGGCCATGCTCGCCCCTGGCGCGGCGATGCCCACCATTGCAACCTTTCATGGATTGTGTCGGAAAATTTTAAAAGAGCGGAAGCCCTCCTTCACCGGAACGCTGGCGGACGATGAGATGCGCCAGGCGGTGATGGCCGATGTCATCGATCGGGTTAAACGTATCTATCCAGAAAAAATGGTCTCCTTGGGCACGGCAGTCGATTTTGTGATCGAAGCCAAGCAGCAGCTGCTAAGACCCGAAGCGGACTTGAGCGCGATCTGCCCCGAAGGTGAGGATCTCGTCCAACTGCAATCCATCTATCGCAACTATGCAATGTTGATGCGGCTGCAGGAGATGGTCGATTTCGAAGATCTCATCCTTGAAGCCGTAGATGGACTCGAAAAGGACCCTACCTGGCGGCGGCAGTTGCGGTCACGTTTCGTTCACCTCTTTGTGGATGAGTTTCAGGACATCAACCACGGCCAGTATCGACTGATACGCCTATTGGCACCGGAACAGGCCAATCTTTGCGTGATCGGCGATCCCGACCAGGCCATCTATGGCTTTCGGGGGTCGGATGTGCGTTTTTTTTCTAAATTTTCAAAGGACTATCCGGATTCCCGGCGGATCGGCCTCACCCGTAACTATCGATCGACCGAAGCGATTTTGCGCAGCGCCTATCAAACCATCGCGTCTATGCATAGTCGTGGTGATAACGTCAGGGATAGCTCCGGAAATGGGCCTGGCATGGAAGCGACGGAGGATGCGCACCAGGCGGTCCATTCGCACTTGTCCGGAAAAGAGACGATCTCTATCCTATCCTCGGCTTCGGCCCGCTCTGAGGCGGTGGCCATCGGCATGTTGATCGAACAGATGGTGGGCGGCACCGGATTTCACGCCATCGATTTCGGCAAGGTGGAGGATCACTCCGGAGAGCACAGTTTTTCTGATTTTGCTGTCCTTTTCCGCACTACCGCCCAGGGGCGGCTGATCGCCGAGGTGCTTCGCCAGGCCGGCATCCCGTGTCAATTGGCCAGCCGGGAGGTGCTTGCCCACAAACACATCGTGGTAAAGATGATATCCCTTTTGCGCGTGATGGCGGGACGGGGAAGCTATGCCGATCTCAGCCAGTTGACCGATCTGAAGGCACCAGGTATTAGCCGGGAAACGTTGAGCGGATTCAAGTCATGGGCCTACGACAAAGAGCTGCCCCTGGAGCGGGCCATTTACATCGCTGTGCGCATGCCCATTCAGGAGCTCTCCACCACCCGCCAGCAGCGGCTGGTCGATTTTATTCGTTGGATTCAAACCCTGAGAAGCGATTGCACGGATCTCTCCGTCTCCGCCACCATCCAACAGGTGCTGGCCAGAACGACTCTGTCGAATCAGATAAGCGAGGACGATCTTCAAATCGTTCTATCCGGAGCGGATCTCTACGACACCGATATGGAAGCATTTTTAGACGGTCAGGCGCTACAGACCGATACCGATCTCTATCGACCCGAAGCCGAACGTGTGGCCCTGATGACCATGCACGCCGCCAAGGGACTGGAGTTCAATGTGGTGTTCGTGACCGGTTGTGAGCAGGGGCTGGTGCCTTATTGCCCCCCTGGCGGTGATCCGGGCGATCCGGACGAGGAGCGTCGCCTCCTCTTCGTGGCCATGACCCGGGCCAAGGAGCAGCTCTTTTTGTCATGGGCACGCAAACGCACCCTTTACGGCAAAACCGAGCAGCGGCAACGCTCTTGCTTTTTGCGTGATATCGAATCGCAGTTGGTGGAGCAGCTCACACCGCCGGGCGAGAGACCCGTTCAGCGGCAGCTCTCCCTTTTTTAAGGTTCATGCCAGTATGATAGAAACGGCATATCTGTGCCGGCAATTTATACTGGACAACCGTTGGAACCCATGGCACTATCGCCTCGGCTTCGTATTCCCTTCGCAAGAGAGAACGTTGTAACAGTTATGGCTGATACGGTAATTCAATTCAATGGTCACGAACGCCTGTTGACCAAGGTCAAAAACTATCTGCACGCCATGGATAAACTGATCCAGGACGGCGATCAGGCCCTCGGGCTGTTGATCAAAGCGCTGGATGTGGCTGATGATGAGACCAAGCTCAGAATTGTCCTGTTGTTGGGTTCCATAGCCTCCGACCAGTCTGTCTGGCCGCTCTATCGTCTGATGACCGACCTGAACCAGCACGATACGATTCGCCATGCGGCGGCTTCGCAATTGAGCATGGTGGGCGGCGTGGTACGGGATGTCGATGCTTTGGTGGACAATCTCATCGCAGATCTGGCGTATCACCATGCCGCCGTGCGTGCCGCTGCCGCATTCGCATTGGGATGGGAGGGCAATCAGCGGGCGGTGCCTCCCTTGGTAGATGCCCTTTGCGATCCGGATCCGGAGGTTCAGCAGGCCGCTGTGGGCGCTCTGGCCAATATCGGCGACGAACGCCTCTTCGACACACTGGCCAAGGCCATGCAGCGCAGTTCCAAGGAACAGCAGCGCTGCATATTGTACCATTTGAGCTGCTTCAAATCGCGCCATCAGGAGGTGGTCGAGATCTGTGGGGGCTATTTGAATCAGTCCGACGCAGACCTGCGCTATGATGCCCTGGTGGTGCTCGACTCGGTGTGCGGCACCCAGAAGCCGCTGCATCTCTATCTGCAGTGCCTCGAAGATGATGATTTGAGAATCAGGGAGCAGGCATTGCTCTACCTGGCCGGAGCGGACAGAAGCCACCTCAGACGCAAGAATATGGATCTGTGCGTTCTTCCCCTTGCGCAGGACAGATCGCCCAACGTGCGCCAGGCCGCCATCCGGCTCCTCAACCATATCGGGCACGGACCTGTCGCCGTGTGACCCGGGACGTCTTCTAAGAGAGCCATATCCCTAAAACCCAACGACAACCAAGCCGTTCTCATCCTGGCAGCCAGGTTTCGTGGGACGACTCAAACTGTGAGATCTTCTCTTCGTGTTGGAGGGTCAGGGCGATGTCGTCCAGACCGTTGAGCAGCTGCTCTTTTGCGCCGGCATCGATCTCGAATCGAAACGAGACCTCTTGGGGGGCGTGGATGGTCATCTGCTGGGTGTCAAGGTCGACGGTGGCCTGCAACCCCTTGTTGGCGGCTACCAGAGCGAAGATGGTATCGACCTCCGATTCGGACAGCTCGATTGCCAGCATGCCGTTTTTGGTGGTGTTGGTTTGGAAAATGTCGGCAAAGGCGGGCAGCCGCTTGCCGTTCACCTCTTTATAGGGGGCGATGACCGCCCGGTAACCATCCTGGACCAGCGCCCAAACAGCGTGTTCGCGGCTGGAGCCGCAACCGAAGTTGTTGCGGGCCACCAGGATCGAACGGCCTTCGAAGCGGGGCTGGTTGAGCTCGAAGCCGGGATCGGGTTTTCCATCGGAGGTGTAGCGCCAGTCGAAAAAGGCGCTGGGACCATACCCGGTGCGCTTGATCGATTTGAGGAACTGCTTGGGAATGATGGCATCGGTGTCAACATTGGATCGGTCCAGGGTGGCGATGATGCCCGTATGGCTTTTGAAGGGTTGCATCGGTTCATTCTCCTTATCTTAGGCGTCCAGCCACTTGCGAATATCGACGAACTTTCCGGCCACCGCCGCGGCCGCAGCCATTTCGGGACTCACCAGGTGGGTGCGCCCGCCTTTGCCCTGACGACCTTCGAAATTGCGGTTCGAGGTGGAGGCGCAGCGTTGTCGGGGCCGTAACTGGTCAGGGTTCATTCCCAGGCACATGCTACAGCCGGCATTGCGCCACTGGGCACCAGCGGCTTTGAAGATGCGGTCCAGTCCCTCGGCCTCGGCCTGTCGGCGAACCTGCATCGATCCGGGTACCACCAATAACTCGACGTTGTCGGCCTTTTGTCGGCCGTCCAGAACGGCGGCCGCCAGGCGCAAGTCCTCGATGCGCGCATTGGTGCAGCTGCCGATGAAAACCACATCCACGGGCACGTCGGTGAGGCGGGTGCCGGGGGTAAGGCCCATGTAGGCCAGGGCGTTCTCCACATCGGCACGGCTGTATCCCTCGGCCCCGTCGGGGCCGGGAACCGGTTGGTCGATATCGATCACCATGCCCGGGTTGGTGCCCCACGTCACCTGGGGTTTGATCCGGCTGCTGTCGATGGTGATGGTCTGGTCGAAATGGGCGTCATCATCGCTCGGCAGGGTTTTCCATTGGGCGATGGCACTATCCAGGCGCTCCCCCTTAGGTGCGAAGGGGCGATCGCCAGCCGCAATGTAGTCGAAGGTGGTCTCGTCCGGAGCGATCAAACCGGCCCGGGCACCGCCCTCGATGCTCATGTTGCAGATCGACATGCGCGCCTCCATGGAGAGGGCGCGAACGGTTTCACCGCAATACTCGAGCACATGACCGGCACCGCCGGCCGTGCCGATAGTGCCGATCAGCTTCAGCACCATATCCTTAGAAAAGACGTGGGGGGCCAGCTGGCCTGTGAACTCCACTTTGTAGGTGTTCGGTTTTCGCTGGACAAGGGACTGGGTCACCAGCACGTGCTCGACCTCCGAGGTGCCGATGCCGAAGGCCAGGGCCCCGAAGGCACCGTGGGTCGACGTGTGAGAGTCGCCGCACACGATCGTGAGGCCGGGCAGAGTGAGTCCCAGCTCGGGGCCGATCATGTGCACGATGCCCTGGCGCTCGTCGCCAAGATCGTAGAGGCGGATGCCGAAATCGCGGCAGTTGGTTCGCATGGCGTCGACCTGGGCCCGGGAGATGGGGTCTTTGATCTCCATGCGGTCATTGGTGGTGGGAACATTGTGGTCCATTGTGCCGAACGAAAGGTCGGGGCGGCGCACCTGGCGGCCGGCCAGCCGCAGACCCTCGAAGGCTTGGGGGCTGGTCACCTCGTGGACCAGATGCCGGTCGATGTAGAGCAGCGCACCGCCATCGGGCAGCGCTCGTACCGTGTGCGCGTCCCATATCTTATCAAACAGTGTCTTACCCATGTCGTTCTTCCTCGGTTTGATGATGGATGTTGGTTAGGGTGGCCTAAGGTGGCATAACATGAGAACATGTATGGTATAAGTCAACCCGGCCGATCGGGCAAGTCGTAACCTTCGGTCCAGCGTCGTCGGACTGGTCATGGGCCAAACGATGATTATACTACCCCCCATTACCCTACGTCCGGGCACAAAAGGGACAAGGCTGCACGCACACACGCAGCGCGCGTCAACACGTAGCTTGACTGGAATTAAGATGAAGGAAGAGATGCCATGATCACAGGCAAAGAGTTGGTTCTGAAGGCGCTCAGGGATAAAGGCGTCCAATATGTGTTTGGCTACACGGGCGGTGCCATCATGCCGATCTTCGACGAGATGGGGCGCCAGAACTGTTTTACTTTCATGATGGCCCGCAACGAGCAGGGGGCCACCTTCATGGCCCAGGGGCTGTCGCGGGCATCGATCACCACGGCGCGACCCCAGATCGGCGTTTGTATGGCGACCTCTGGCCCCGGTGCCATGAATCTTGTCACCGGCATCGCTGACGCCATGATGGATTCGGTGCCTGTGCTGGCCGTGACCGGACAGGTCGGCACGGGCGTCATCGCCACGGACGCTTTCCAGGAGAGTGACGTGGTGGGGGTGATGATGCCGCTGACCAAACAGACCTATATGCCGCTTTCGGCGGCCGAGATCGAAGAGACGCTGCACGAGGCGATCTATGTCGCCCTCACCGGCCGGTGCGGACCCGTGGTGGTGGATATTCCCAAGGATGTCCAGGTCCAGGAGGTGCCGGACGACTACCACTTCGACCCGGCCGCCTACGAACCCGATCTGCCGGGCTTTTACTACTCTCCTGCGCCCGAGCGCGATCAGTACCGCCGGGCACTCGCTCTGATCAACAAGAGCGAGCGCCCCATCATTCTGTGCGGTCACGGCGTGGTCAACCGCAACGCCGGCGCCGATCTGCAGCGCTTTGCCGAAAAGGCGCGCATCCCCATCGCCTTTACCCTGCATGGTCTGTCGGCCCTGCCGATAGACCAGCCGTTGAGTCTGGGGATGGTGGGCATGCATGGAACGGTGGAGGCCAATCGGGCCCTGCTCGATGCCGATTTGATCATCTCTCTGGGTATGCGCTTCGACGACCGCGTCACCGGCAATCTGGACGACTTTGCCATCGATGCCCAGGTGATCCATGTAGAGATCGACCCGTCGGAGATCGACAAGAACGTCACTGCCACGGTGGCTTTGAATGCCGATGTCGGCGAGGTGATGCGTCTGCTGGCCAAGGATCCTGAGATTGTCGCCAAGCCACGGCGCGCCTGGTTGAAGGCTATCGGCGGATTTCGTCAGGAGACGGCCGGCGAAACCGCGGCGGAGATCGAGGCTGGCGTTGGCCAGGAGGGGCAGCTGCTGATGAAGCATATCGTGCACCGGCTGTCCGAGATCACCAAGGGGAAGGATCTGATCGTTTCGGATGTGGGCCAGCACCAGATGATTCTGGCCCGCTTCTACAACTTTCAAACCCCCAACAGCTGGTTCGCTTCGGGTGGCGCCGGAACCATGGGGTGTGCCCTGCCCATGGCCACAGGGGTCAAGCTGGCCCGCCCCGATGAGCGGGTGTGGGCGATCATGGGCGATGGTGGTTTTCAGATGAACATGCAGGAGTTGGGCGTGATCATGGAGTATGGTGTGGATATCAAAATCCTGCTCTTCAACAACGGCTACCTGGGCATGGTGCGCCAGTGGCAGACCCTCTTCTACGATGGCCGCTACGCCGGCACGCCACTGAAGAATCCGGATTTCGGGGCGATTGCCGGAGCCTATGGCATACCCTATCGCCGTGTGACGGATAAGGAGCGGGTGGCTGATGCCATCAGGGAGGCCGCCGAACACGAAGGTGCCATTATGGTGGAGTTTTTGTGCGACCCGAGCGAGATTGTTCTGCCAATGGTACCGGCCGGCGGCGGCATTGCCGATATGATTGTAAAAAAGTAGGAAAGTGTGAACGTGGGAAAGTATAACGTACTGGTATTCTGCCGCTTTCCACTCTTAACGTTCATACTTTCCTACTACGGTGCGGTTGCATAGAGGTTCAGATCAGCGCCAACGAAGTTCGCAGGAGATAAACAATGAGAAGTAATAATCCCAAACGCCGCGCCATTCTTGCATTTGTGTTGAACCGTGCAGGCGTGTTGAACAAGATCTCCATGTTGATTCGTCGCAAGATGTACAATGTGGATACACTGACTGTGTGCGCTACCATGCAGCCGGGCATCAGCCGCATGACCTTGACCCTGAGGGAGGAGAGCGATGCCAAGGCGCTGCAGGTGATCAAGCAGCTTGAGCGCATGACCGAGGTGGTTTCGGCCAGGGAGCTGGACACGGACCAGAGCTTCTGGCGTGAGGTGGCCATCGTCAAGTTCGAGGCCGAAGAGGCGCTCATGGAGCGGCTGACCCAGGCGTATCCACTGGAGATTCTTGACCGGCAGAACCATGAGCTTTTTGTGGCCCAGATTGCGGGTACCTCCCAACGCATCGATGAGTTTCTGTCGGCGGTGGGGAGGGATAAGGTTATTGAAGTGGCCCGCTCCGGGTTTACCGCGCTTGAGAAATAGGAGAAGAGATGCCCCAGATTCGCGTCAACGACACCTCCATTCACTATGGTTGGGACGGTCCCGAAGCGGGGCCGGTGGTAATGCTGTCCCATTCACTTGCATCCGACCGGAAGATGTGGGATCCGCAGGTGAAACCGTTGGTCGAATCCGGCTACCGGGTCCTTCGGTACGACCATCGCGGTCATGGTCGATCGCAGGTGGCCCCCGGGGATTACTCTATCGAAATACTGGCCGGTGATGCCATTGGATTGATGGATGGGCTGGAGATTGGCAAGGTGCACTTTGTCGGCCTCTCCATGGGAGGCATGGTCGGCCAGCTTTTGGGCGCAACCCATGGCGACCGCCTGCTCTCGCTGACGCTCAGTTCTACCGCATCGTACATGCCGCCGATAGAGCTTTGGCAGGAGCGCATCGCGGCGGTCGGAGAGCATGGGCTGGGGGCAGTGGCCGACGGCACCATCGACCGCTGGTTTACCAAAGCGGGCCAGACGCGACTGCCCGAAGCGGTTCGTCAGATTCACGCCACCATTTTGGCAACGCCGGTGGATGGGTTTTGTGCCTGCTGTGCGGCCATCCGCGATATGGATCTGCGCGGCGCCCTCGGTGCCATTTCAGCCCCGACCCTGATCACGGTGGGTGAGCATGACCAGGGCACGCCGGTCAGCGCGGCCCAATTCATCCATGAGAACATCGCCAATTCGCAATTGACGATCGTTTCGGACGCGGCCCATATGCTCAATGTCGAGCAGGCCGCCCTTTTCAACCGGACGCTGCTCGGGTTTCTCCAATCCCTGCCGTTTGAAACACGCTAAACGGCCCAACAACAATACCAACGACGAAGCGAAACGAAGATGCATTACAAAAAAGAGGCCCTGAGATATCACAAGGAGCCGCGACCGGGAAAGACGGAGGTGGTGCCCACAAAGCCATTTTTGAGCCAGGCCGATCTGAGCCTTGCCTACACCCCCGGTGTGGCCGAACCCTGCCTGGAGATCCATGCCGACGCGGAGCGCTCCTTCGACTATACCAATCGGGCCAATCTCATTGCCGTGATCACCAACGGCACGGCAGTGCTCGGGCTGGGACACATCGGGGCTCTGGCCGGCAAGCCGGTGATGGAGGGCAAGGCGGTGCTTTTCAAACGCTTTGCCAACATCGATGTCTTTGATCTGGAGTTGGACACCCTCGATCCGGACGAGTTTATCCGCTCGGTCAAACTGCTCGAACCGACGTTCGGCGGCATTAACCTGGAGGACATCAAGGCGCCCGACTGCTTCTATATCGAGGAGCAGCTCAAAAAGCAGATGTCGATTCCGGTGTTTCACGACGACCAGCACGGCACGGCCATCATCTCCTCGTCCGCCATGATCAATGCGGTGGCCCTGACAGGCCGAACGCTGGACAACTTGCGCGTGGTGATTAACGGCGCCGGTGCGGCGGGCATCGCCTGCGCCAAACTCTACGTGCAGTTGGGGGTGCCGCGCGAGCATCTCACCATGGTGGACACCAGGGGCGTGATTTACAACGGACGCCAGCAGGGCATGAATCCCTATAAAGCAGAGTTCGCAGTGGATACCGACGCCCGGACGCTGTCCGATGCGGTGCAAGGGGCAGATATGCTGGTGGGGATGTCGGTCAAGGGCGCCTTTACTGAGGATTTGTTGGCGCGTATGGCGCCCAAGCCGATCATTTTTGCCTTGGCCAATCCGGACCCGGAGATCGATTACGATGCAGCCAAAGCCGCCCGGCCCGATGCGCTGGTGGCCACCGGCCGCTCCGATTTTCCCAACCAGGTGAACAATGTTCTCGGTTTTCCATTCATCTTCAGGGCGGCCCTGGATGTGCGCGCCATGGCCATCACCGAGGGAATGAAGGTGGCGGCCGTCCACGCCCTGGCAGCCCTGGCCCGCGAAGATGTGCCCGATGCCGTGATACGCGCCTACGGCGGGCAGCCGATCCGCTTCGGCCCCGACTACATCATTCCCAAGCCCCTGGATGACCGGGTGCTGCTCAAGGTGGTGCCGGCCGTGGCGGCGGCGGCTGTCAAAGACGGCGTGGCCCGCGTCCAACCGCCCGAAGCATCGGCCTATGTCCAGCGGCTCGAATCACTGCTCGGCCCGGAGCGAGAGCTGATGCGCAAGATCATCATTCGCGCCCAGCAGCGCCCGCTGAAGATTGTACTACCTGAAGGCAACCATCCGGTGATCATCCGGGCGGCCCAAAACGCACACCTGAATGGCATCGCCAGGCCGGTCCTTTTGGGAGACCCCGAAGAGATTCAGCGTGTGGCACTGGATTTGGCCCTCTCCCTGGATGGCATCGATATCCTCGACCCACGCTGCAATCCTCACCTGGAGACCTTTGAAGATGAGCTCTTCTCCCTGCGCCAGCGTAAGGGCTGGTCTCTCGTTGAAACCCGGCGTCAGCTGCAGAACCCTTATGTCTTCGGCGCTATGCTGGTGCAGAAGGGCGTCGTGGATGGGCAGGTGCACGGCATCGGCCAATCCTATCCCAGCGCGATTCGCCCGGTGCTTCAGGTGATCCCCAGGCGCCCGGGGGTTTCAAAGGTGGCAGGCCTCTACCTGATGATTTCCAAGAACCGCACCCTGCTGTTTGCCGACACCACGGTCAATATTCAGCCCACGGCCGACGATTTGGCCGAGATCGCTCTGCTCAGCGGAGAGATGGCCCGCTTTTTCGACATGCAGCCGCGTGTGGCCATGCTCTCCTACTCCAATTTCGGCAGTGTGCGCGACAACGACGCCCAGCGTGTGGCCGCCGCGGTCGAGATCGCCCGCCGACGCAATCCCGACCTCGTCATCGACGGTGAGATGCAGGCCGACACGGCCCTGGTCGAAGAGGTCTTGAACAGCGGTTTTCCTTTTAACCGTTTAAAGCAGCCGGCCAATGTTCTGATATTCCCCAATCTGGCCGCCGGCAACATCGCCTTCAAACTTGTCGACCGCCTGGGGGCCGCCAAGGCGGTGGGCCCTCTGCTCATGGGTTTGAGCAAACCCTTCAATGTTGTCCAGCGCAACACGGATATGGAAAACGTGGTCAACGTCATGGCCATCACCGTGGCCCAGGCACAGAATCACAGAAACGATTACTGCTGCTAGAGGATCACCAGTGAAAATTTAACTCTTGATCATCGAATAAGGTTACCCTTTATGTCACACCCTGCTATGGTTTTTTATGCGGAATACAAACCCCCCTCTTGGAATCCTCGACAAACGAGCAGAGTTCCAAAACAGCCGGCGAGTCCATGATCTTTCGAATTCTTGTAAGGGCCTCTTTCTGAAGCGTCGTTGACATGAAGAGTATGCGGTACGCCTCCTTGAGCTCCTTTCGTTCGGGAGCTGTCATTTGAGCTCGTCTGAGGCCAACCGTATTAAGACCGGACAGACGATTGAGTCCATAAGGATGGATCATGCAAAACGGGGGGACATCCTTGTTCGCCCCGCTATTTCCTCCCAGCATGGCCAGGCGACCAATACGGACAAACTGATGAACCAAGCAATTTGCGCTTATAAAAGCCCCATCTCCCACTTCAACGTGACCGCCGAGCAGTGCGCTATTAGTGAGGATTACATTATTTCCAAGCACGCAGTTGTGGGCGACGTGACTGTTCGCCATAAAAAAACAGTCATTCCCTACATGTGTTATCGATCCTTCCTTTGTACCTCTATGAATCGTCACTCCCTCACGAAAGGTGCAGCGGTCACCGATGTGCACATAAGTTTTGCCCCCGGAGAATCCCAGATCCTGAGGGGTATCACCCAAAATCACTCCGGCATGTACTCGGCATTCCTCTCCCAGAATCGTTGATCCATAGATGACAGCCTGGGGACCGATCCAACTTCCGTCTCCTATGACAGCGCCTGCGTGAATATAGGAAAAGGCATCAATAGTGACGTCCGCACCGAGTTTTGCACCATCTTCAACAATTGCCATGTGATGAATTTTCACGATATCGACTCCGTATCAATAATTATAAGAAAGCGTAGGGGCAGATCTTCTAATTTTATTCTTTTTTGTTCTTTTGCCGGTTTTGTCAAGGCCCGAACATCGCGGCTGGCATTTTCTAAAAATCCATTTCCTAATGGCCCAACATTAATATTCAACTCCAGCTTGAACAAAAACAATCCTGCCCGCAGTACCACATCGCCCACTACGGCATCTGCAAGATGGGTGGCATCATCGTACCTTGCAGCCCGTTGTTCAAGCAGTGGGAGCTGGCCTATCAGCTCCGCGAGACGGGGGCCAGGGCGATCATCTGTCTCGACCAGATCTACCCGGTGGCCGCTGAAGCGGCGGCGGAGACCGGACTGGAAACCGTTGTGGTGACCAGCCTGCACGATTTTCTTCCCGAGCAACCGACCATGAACCTGACCCCCATGATGGCGTTGCCCAAGCAGGGCTTTCCCGGCACGATCGAGTTCAAGGAGATTTTCGATGGATACCCTTCGGATCGGGTGGCGGTCGATGTGGGACTCGACGACACGGTGCAGCTTCAGTTCACGGGCGGCACCACCGGACTCCCCAAAGGCGCCGTTTTGACCCACGGCTGCAAGCGCTTCAAGGTGGCGGCGGCCTCGACGATCAAAGAGGCCAACCGGCGCTTTATGGGCGTCGAAGGAAGTCATATGATCAATTTGACGGCGATGCCCACCTTCCACATCGCCGGCATGCTGGGGGCGGTGGATACCATGATCGCCCAGGGGGACACCCAGGTGCTGATGCAGATGTTCGATCCCCTGGCGGCCATGCAGGCCATCGAGCGCTATCGGGTCCAGTTCTTCCAGGCCACCGTTCCGATGAACCTGGCTATTATGGACCATCCTGAACGCAGCCGATATGATCTCTCTTCGCTGGTGATCTGCAACACCGTCAGTTTCGGCATTCAGTTGACCGAGAAGATTGTCGATCGTTGGATGGAGGATACGGGCGGCTGTACGATTTCGGAATCGGCCTATGGTCTGACGGAGACCCACACCTTCGACACCTTCATGCCCATGGACCGGCCCAAATACACGCCCGGCTGTCAGGGGATCCCCATTCCGGAGCAGCAGATCAAGATCGTTTCATGGGAAGATCGCTCCCGCGAGGTCCCCCCCGGGGAGATGGGAGAGATCGCGATCAAGAATCCGGCCGTCTTCAAAGCTTACTGGAACCGGCCCGAAGAGACGGCCGCTTCTCTGGTTGATGGCAGGGTCTTCACCGGCGACATGGGCCGATTCGACGAGGATGGATATCTTTTCTTCCTCGGGCGCAAGAAAGAGATGATCAAGGTGTCGGGCTTTAGCGTCTTTCCCGAAGAGGTGGAGGCGTTTTTGTGCCGGCACGAAGCCATCGACCGGGTTGCCGCCATCGGTGTCTCCGACCCGAAACGGGGAGAGGTGATCAAGGCGTTTGTCGTTCTCAAGCCGGAGTTCAAGCAGAAGATTTCAGCCCAGGATATCATCGATTGGGCCAAGCCGAAGATCTCATCCTACAAGGTGCCCCGGGAGGTGGCGTTTCGGGACGAGCTTCCCATGAGCGGCGTGGGCAAGGTGCTCAGGCGGGTGCTGGTCGAAGAAGAGAATAAGGGGTAGTGCTGATTAAGCTGATTGCTTGTGGCTCTTCCGTAGCAGATAAACTTATTCTTTTTGTGCTTTGCGCCGGTTGCGCTCGTAGCGCATCTGAAGCATTTCGACGAAGAGGGCAAACCCCATGGGCAGATAGATATAGGCCTTGGGTACATGCTTGTGCATCCCCTCCATGAAGAGGGTTACGCCGATGGTGATCAGGAAGGAGAGCGCCAGGATCTTGAGGGCCGGGTGGCGCAGGATGAACTCTCCGATCGGTTTTGCGAAGAAGAGAATGCCCACAAAGGAGAGTACCACGGCGATGATGATAATCCACAGATTGGAGGTCAGCCCGACAGCGGTGATGACCGAGTCGATGGAGAAGACGATGTCGAGCAGTACGATCTGGCCGATGATGGCGCTGAAGGCGTCCGGTTTGGGCGTATCATGCGCTTCCATTTCGTCTTTGAGCGAAATGGTGTGATGGATTTCGTGGACCGCTTTGTAGAGCAGGAACAGACCGCCGGCGATCAGGATCAGGTCGCGCACCGAGAGGTTCCAGACAACCGGCCTGGTCATGGCGACCAGGAAGACGACCAGGGAGAGCATTGCAATTCTTGCCACCAGGGCCAGGGCCAGACCGAGGACGCGTGCTTTCTGGCGCTTTTCGGCGGGCAGGCGCCCAACGAAGATGGCAATCACCAGAACGTTGTCGACGCCCAACACCAGTTCCAATCCTATGAGCAGGGCAAGAAGTGCCAATGCGTCTGCCATAATGATCATTCCTTTCTATGTCGATGGTGTAGGGTTACGATGCATCGTGCCCCTATTGTTATACGGAGGCCTTTTCTTCAGGTTAATCGATCACGTCTTTCGTAGTAGTGGCAGAGTCTGGTCAGGGCCCGGGCCGCCCGGCCGAGCGAGGGAAATGCCGCATAGGAGGCCTGGCCGAATGCGGCGCGTATCGCGGCGCCGGCGGCGGCCAATTCGGTGTCGCCGCCTTCCGAGTCTACAACAAAAATGATTGGTTTCCGACCTTGACGACCGTTGAGCATCGCAAGGGTCTCCTGTGTCAGGTCGGGCGCGTCGGGCATGTGAAAGGCGTTGCGTGCAATGAGCCGGTCGGCCACGATCATGGAGACCTTAGGTTCCTGCTCGGCCATATCGAGCAGTTGGCCCAGGCATTCGGTATCGGTGAAGACCTGCCAAAGATCCAGCGGGTTGCCGGCGATGGAGCCGGCCGCCGGGACGATCTCCTTCAGGCGCTGCATGGTCCCATCGCTCAGTTGCGGAACTGAAAGACCCTCACGGATAAAGGTGTCGCCGTACATCACACTGGTGCCGCCACCGCCGCCGAGCAGGAAAATACCGTCTGAGCGTGGTGCGTCTACGAACGCCAATGCCATGAGAGCGTCTACCCATCCATCCATGGTGCGTACCGGGATCATGTTGGTTTGACGAAAGACGGCCTGCCAGATAGCAGGGCTGCCGGCCATGGCGCCGGTGTGGGAGGCGGCTGTACGGGCGCCGGCATCGGTCTCGCCGCCCTTGAGGATCACGATGGGTTTGCGCAATCCGATGTTGCGGGCCAGCGTCAGCAGGCGGCTCCCTTCCGTGATGCCCTCCAGGTAGATGCCGATCACTTTGATCATCGGGTCGTTGCCGAAGGCTTCCAGAAAATCGAGGGCATCGAGTACGCTGCCGTTGCCGACGCTGACCGCCTTCTCCACACCCAGTCCCAGCGATGCGGCATACTCGGTCAACCGCTGGGTCATACCGCCCGATTGTGAAATGATCCCCAGGGGGCCGGGCAGGCCCGGAATGGCGCCCCAGGCGGTCAGGTGGGCGGCCGGTCGGTACGGTCCCATGCAGTTGGGGCCGATCATCAGCACATCGTGCTGCTCGCAGGCTGCGATCAGGCGCTGGGCCATCCTCTCCCCGTCTATACTGCCCAGTTCGTCGAATCCGGCGGTCAACAGATGGACGTGTCGCACCCCTTTGCGGGCGCAATCGGCGATCACGCCGGGGACGTGGGTTGCACCCACGGCGATCATGACCAGATCGGGCACTTCGGGCAGCGATGCCAAATCCGGCCACGCCTTCACGCCCAGAATCTGATCGGCTTTGGCGTTGACGGGATAGAGCCGCCCGGCATAGCCGGCATCCAGAAATTTTCGCATAAAGCTCAATCCGCCAAAGCGCCACCCCGAACGGGAAACACCGATCAGGGCAATGCTCCGTGGATTGAAGAATTTTTCCATATCAGCAGAAGTTAAGCGCATGTTTATTTTCGCTCCCTTTTCGAAATGCAATATGAAATAGAGAAATAGCTAACGATTTTGAGTACCAAAGCGTATAGAAGCTTATTTATGCGGCGTGGGTTTAGCAAGCAAAAAGGCAGCAGAAGGCCGATATTCAAAAGCTTGGCAGACCGGCTAATACATTGACTCTTCTGAAGATCATGGTAAATTGGCCTGAATCATATACACTGCACGAATGCGCTCTGCATCTGAATTCAGCCAATACAGTTTAGAAAAGGAACCCTTTATATCCTTGCCCGGCATGTCCAGATGCATGATTATTGGCATATGTATGGAATGGAAGAGCTTTGGTTGACCAAAGACGCTTACCTTACACCGTTGGATTAGAATCCGACTCAGAATGGAAGAGTGCGATGGCAAACGATTTGAGCGATAGTGCAAAGCGTGTACAGGACTACCTCGTAAAGAGGGGGTTCTCCTTTCAGGTGAAGGAGCTGGCCGGTTCAACCCGGACGGCACAGGATGCTGCGGAGCGTGTTGGGTGCGACGTGGGCCAAATCGCAAAATCCCTCATCTTTAAAGAGAAGAAGAGCGGACGGTTGATTCTGGTCATTGCATCGGGTGCCAACCGCGTCGATGTGAAGAAAATAGAACAGAGCACAGGGTTAAAACTGGGCATGGCGGATGGCAAGTATGTGAAGGAGAAAGTTGGCTTTGCCATCGGAGGGGTGCCGCCCGCCGGCCACAATGAACCCCTGGAGACCCTGTTGGATCCGGACCTGAAAAAGCATGAAGAGATCTGGGCTGCCGCAGGAACGCCGTCTTCCCTTTTTCGGCTGAAGCCCGATGATCTGGAACCGCTGACAAACGGTCGATGGGTGGATTGTTCGGAGCAGGGGTAGGTGCTTGACCTCGATCATGCCGCCAGGACAGCTGACAAACGCATATACTAAAGCGTTTTTGAGCAGGATTCGATTGAAAAATGAACGGGCCAACAATGGAATGTCTTCAACCCGCTCCACCACCGCCTCTTCCAATGACGTATGGGGCTGTCCCGCGGCCTCCGGCGTCATGGGTGGCTTTGGCCACCATCTCCTTTCCGCTTTTTACGGTGTCCCTTTTTGAACATGGCACACCAATGTCAACTGTCTTTCTGACGGATGATTTCACAGGAGGTGCAATTGAGTATGGTGCACGATTGACCCTACTAAAGAAGGCCAAATTGGGCACTATGGTACTCTCCCCCAATTTGGCCTTTTCCACCCGACCCCAACAACCCAATCAACCAACATCAAGCTCCTTCATGGCCCGTTTCATCTGCCGCAGCGCCTGGCGAATGCGATGTTCGTTCTCCACCAGGGCGATGCGCAGGTAGCCCTCGCCCTCTTCCCCGAAGCCGATGCCCGGTGCCAGGGCGACATTGGCGCGATTCATCATCTGTATGGAGAATTCCATGGAGCCCATGCGGTCGAAAGGGGGGGGGATCCTCACCCAGGCAAACATGCCCGCCTTGGGGGGTGTCACCGGCCAGTCCATGCGCTCCAGCCCCTCGCAGAGCACATCGCGGCGATTCTGGTAGATGTGGGCCTGGCGGGTCACGTCCTCGTCGCAGTGGCGCAGGGCCACGATGCCGGCCACCTGAATGGCCGAGAAGATGCCGTAGTCGTAGTAGCCCTTAATCTTGCGCAGGCCGGTCACCATCTCCGGATTGCCGACGCAGTAACCCAGTCGCCAGCCGGCCATGTTGTATGATTTGGAGAATGAGCCGAACTCCACCCCGACATCCCTCGCCCCGGGCACCTGCATGAAACTCGGCGCCACATAGCCGTCGAAGGTGATTTTGTTGTAGGCGAAGTCGTGAATCACCATGAAGCCGTACTTTTTGGCCAGGTAGACGACCCGCTCGTAGATCTCCATGCTGCCCAGAACACCGGTGGGGTTGTGGGGGTAGTTGAGAATCAACACTTTGGGCCGCGGGTAGACATTGGCGCACATGGTTTCGAGCTGTTCGAGAAATTTCCCCTCCTCTTCCAGCGGAATGCGCAGCACGCTGCCGCCGGCGATGATGGCGGCGTATATATGGACCGGAAAGGCTGGAGAAGGCACCAGCACGGTATCTCCCGGGCCGATGAGGGCCAGACAGAGATGGGAGATGCCCTCCTTGGAGCCGATGGTGCACATCACCTCGCTGTCTCCATCCAGGGTGACACCATAATCCTTCTCGTAGCTTTTGGCGATCTCCAGGCGCAGGTTGCGCATGCCGTCGGCTGCTGGGTAGCGGTGGGTCTTGGGGTCGTTGGCCACCTCCACCAGCTTGGAGATCACCTGGTCCGGGGCCGGGTCCACGGGATTGCCCATGCCCAGGTCGATCACATCGTCGCCCTGCCAGCGCTTCTCCATCTTCATCTGGTTGATCATGCCAAACAGATAGGGCGGCAGTTGGGACATGCGCCGGGCAAACTGAATCGATTGCTGATCCTTTTGATCCATATGAATTCTCCTTTTGCAAACAAAAGCCCCGGACCGTTGTTTCCGATCCGGGGCCTGAAAGAGAACGCCACGGACCGACCGCTACAGCCCGTGGCGTGAAGTGAACGACGTCGTCTATTTTTGATCGCCGCCTTCCGCCCGAGCTGTGCTGCGCGCGGCGGCCGCGGCATGGTGATGCGATTTCATGGTTGCCCTCTCTTTTGGCGCACTATAGAGAGGCGTGGACCGCTTTGTCAAGGGGTTTGGGGGGTTAGGATCAAAAGCAGGCAGACGGAAGGCTGGAGATGAGGGGGCGTCGGTTATTGCGTCTTTGGGTTTTCGACCTTATGGTAACAATCTGCCTGTTTGCCAGGATTGTGGTAAAGTCAAAAACCGACAGGAAAAGATGAGTTGAATCCGAAGATGAGACAAACGAAGATCCATTTGGTGCGCCATGGAGAGGTGCACAATCCGGAAAAGGTCCTATACGGCCGCCTGCCGGGCTTCAGGCTGAGTGACAACGGTCGCCGCCAGGCCCGTGAGGCTGGCCGATACCTATCCACGCTGCCCATTCGGGCCATCTATTCGAGCCCTCTGCTGAGGGCCCGCCAGACGGCGGATGAACTGCTTGAATTCCAACCCCACCTCCGCCGGCACATCTCCGCGCAGCTCAACGAAGTTTACACTGTTTATGAGGGCGTGCCGGGTGACCAGGTGGATCGTAAGCGCGGCGATATATACACCGGTGCAGGTAACGGATACGAACAACCATCGGATGTGTTTGCACGGGCAGAGACGTTTTTCAAGCGCATGCTGAGGCAGTATGAAGGCGAGCAGGTGGCGGCCGTCACCCATGGGGATGTGGTGACCTTTACCGTGCTGTGGGCATTGGGAGAGGAGCTGATACCGCGCAACAAAACACGCCTTAAAGCCGCCGGCTATCCGGTCGGTTACCCGGCCCACGCCTCCGTGACCACCTTGATTTTTGACGCACCGGCGACGGATGAGCGGCCAGCAGTAGCGTATGAGCAACCCTGGCGGTAATTTCAACCAAAAGAGGAGTGTGAACATGGCCACTGATAAGGCGTTGGATCAGGCCAAGGGCGGTCTGGAAACAGCCACCCTCTGGGACAGCTTCAAGCTTGCAGCCGTTGTGGCGGCACCGGTCTACTTCGACAGAGAGGCCTCCACGGAGAAAGCCTGCCGGCTCATCCAGGACGCCGCCGGCAAGGGAGCCGTTCTGGCCGCTTTCGGCGAAACCTGGCTGCCGGGATATCCATGGTGGATCCGATCGGAAGGATTCTCCTCAGGCCTCCAGATGAAGTGCCGGGCCGAGTATATCGCCAGTGCGATTCGCATACCCGGAGTGGAAACCGATCAGTTGTGCAGTGCGGCCAAACAGGCGGGCATCGATGTGGTGATCGGTGTGGTCGAACGAGACCCCACCACCGAGGCCACCGTCTACTGCACCTTGCTCTTTATCGGCCGCGAAGGCAAGCTTCTCGGCCGGCACCGCAAACTCAAGCCGACCGATTATGAGCGGCGGGTCTGGGGTGAAGGGGACGCCGTGGGCCTGACGACCCATGAGAGACCCTATGCCAGAATCAGCGGCCTCAACTGCTGGGAGCACCGCATGATGCTTCCCGGCTACGCACTGGCCGCCCAAGGAACCCAAATCCATGTCGCCGTATGGCCCAGCGGCAGTGAAGACATCCTCGCCCGGGCGTTTGCCCAGCAGGCGTCCTGCTACGTCATCTCCGTCGGAGGACTCTTGCGCGACCAGGACATCCCGGCGCCTTACCGCACCCTCTTTCCAGAGCCCTCCAGCCTGGATGCGGGCTGCAGCATTATCGCCCCGGACGGGGAGATCATAGCGGGCACGACCCGGGCCGAGGAGACGATCGTCATCGCAGAGGTTTCGCCGTCCCGCATACTGGCAGCCAAGTCGATTTGCGATATCGGCGGACACTATTCCCGACCGGATGTATTGAAGCTGGAAGTGAATAAACGACCCCTGAGCCGCATAGGGTTTGGGAAAGAATAGCTCCGTCTTTTATTCTGGTTGTCAAAAGCGTTTTCCGTTCGAACTCCGGTCGCTGGGACGCCAGATACCCCATGCGGATGCATCACAAGATTCAAGTGCCGCTAGGGGTGTGCTACGGGCGGCCTGCAAATTCGCTGCGCTCAAACAGTGCAGGCCGCTGATCCTCCACACATTTAGGGCTCACTCAACTCCTTCAGATCCGCATAGTGATCCAGCACTTCAGGATTGCTCAGGGCGTCCTTGTTGAGCACCGGTTCGCCCTGGATCACTTTCTTGACGGCCAGCTCCACCTTTTTCATGTTCAAGGTGTAGGGAATGTCCGGCACCGCGATGATCTTGGCCGGTACGTGGCGCGGTGATGCATTGGCCCGCAGTGTGCTTCTTATGGTCTGCTTAAGTGCATCATCCAACACGGCCGCTTCAGCCATCTTGACGAAGAGGATCACGCGCACATCTCCCTTCCAGGGCTGCCCGATCACCAGGCTGTCCTCGATACCGTCGATCGCCTCCATCTGCCGGTAGATTTCGGCTGTGCCGATGCGCACGCCGCCCGGATTCAAGGTGGCGTCCGAGCGGCCGTAGATGACCACTCCGCCGTGATCGTTGATTTCGATAAAGTCGCCGTGGCGCCACACGTTGGGATACACATCGAAGTAGGCGTTGTGGTACTTCTCCCCTTCCGGATCTTCCCAGAAGTAGATCGGCATGGAGGGTGCCGGTGCCGTGCAGACCAGCTCGCCCTGCTGGTTGGTCACCGCTTTGCCCGTTTCGTCGAAGGCGGCCACGCTCATGCCCAGGAAACGGCACTGCAACTCACCAGCGTAGACCGGCGCCATGGGGTTGCCACCGGCGAAGCATCCGTTGATGTCTGAACCGCCCGAGATCGAAGCCAGTTGGAGATCCTTTTTGATATGGGCGTAGACGAACTCGAAGCCCTCGACCGACAGCGGGGAGCCGGTGGAGAGAATGGCGCGCAGGGGAGCCAGGTCGTAAGCCTCTTTGGGCTTCAGGCCCGTGTTCTGCAGGGCGGCGATGTAACCGGCGCTGGTTCCGAAGACAGTGATCTTCTCCTCTTGGGCCATCTGCCAGAGGGCGCCGGCATCGGGATGGAAGGGGTTGCCGTCGTATAGTACGACTTTGGCACCTACTCCCAGGGCGCAGACCAGCCAGTTCCACATCATCCAGCCACAGGTGGTGAAGTAGAAGATGGTGTCGTCACGCTTGAGATCCACATGCAGCAGGTGCTCTTTCATCTGGTTGATGAGGATCCCGCCGGCGCTCTGCACCATGCACTTGGGCAGCCCGGTGGTGCCGGAGGTGAACATGATGTAGAGGGGGTGGCCGAAAGGCAGTTGTTCGAATTCGATCTCCAGCGGGGCCTCCTTGGCCCGGAAATCTTCATAGCTCACGGCATTGGGAAGGGCGTTGATGTCGGGAGAGGTGTCTGCGTAAGGGACCACGACCACCTTCTCGATCTCGGGTATGGATTGCAGGATGCTTTGCATGCGCTCCAAAGAGTCGATGCGCTTGCCTTTGAACCAGTAACCATCCGCCGTAAAGACCACTTTGGGTTTGATCTGTCCGAAGCGGTCGAGCACCCCCTTGATACCGAAATCGGGCGAGCACGACGACCAGACGGCGCCGATGCTGGCCGTGGCCAGCATGGCAATGACCGCGTGGGGCATGTTGGGCAGAAAGCCGCCCACCCGGTCGCCCACCGTGACACCGGCCGCGCGCAGCGCCCAGGCTACGCGGGCCACTTCGTTATAGAGTTCGGCATAGGTCATCTGTATGGCGACGCGATCTTCTCCACGGAAGGAGAGGGCCACCCGGTCGTCGCGAAAGCGCAGAAGGTTCTGGGCGAAATTGAGACGCGCTCTTGAAAACCACTTGGCACCGGGCATTCGTTTCGGGTCGTCGATCACCTCCGCGTAGGGCTGTGAGGCTTTGATTTCGGAAAAATCCCACATGGCGGACCAGAAATCGGGGATGTTGGCCACCGACCATCGATAGAGCGAATCATAGTCATTGAAGCTCTGATGATAGCGCTGGTTGACCATCTGCATGAAACGGTACAGGTTGCTCTTTTCAATGCGCTTCCGGGAAGGCTGCCAAAGCATCTTGCTCATCTAATCCTCCTTTGTGGTCCTCCTTCGTGGTCCTCTTTCTTGGAAAGCGTGCACCGGGGTGGAAAGGATGTCTCTATCATTGCAATGTATCCGGGCCGGCATGTCAAGTATCAAAAAAGGGAGCACCGGCGTTTACCGGCGGTCAGGCACAAAGGAGATTACGAGCGACGGAACACGAACTGGTTGCAACCCGTCCAGCCGGCACTGGAAGTCGTGTGGACGATCTCGAATCCGTACCGGCCAAACAGGGTGATGATCTCTTCCCGGTGGGCGTATTCATACGGGTAGCCGCCCAGCCAGTCTCGTAGATCGAAGGCGTAGGACATTCCGCGGCTCGTTTGCGGTTTTTTGCGGCTGGCGCCCAACGGATGTCGTAAGTAACGAATGGGATAGAAGAGGGAGAACATGCCCTTCTGCACGAGCGGCGGGACGCGGTTGTAGATGATCTTGACCCGTTTCCAGATCGGTGAACTCCAGTGATGGTTGTAGATGGCCAGAATCAGCGCACCGTCCGGTCTCACCAATCCGGCCACACTGTCGAAAGCCCTCTTCATATCGCCCGTATGGTGAAGGGCGCCCCAGCTGTGGACGATGTCGTAGCCTCCCTCGGACAAAGCGGTTCTGATGAACCTGCTGTCCAGTATGGAGACCGTTTGGGTCGTTGGCCGAGGAAGGTGGGCGAAGTGGCGATGGGTGATCGCCAGGGCCTGTTCACAGAGAGGATCGATGTCGATGCCATATGCCCGGGCGCCCTTCTCCATCGCCAGAAAGAGCGCCAGGCCCTGACCGTATCCCACATCGAGGAAGCGTTTACCCCTAAAGTCGATGCCGTTGGTTAGCGTGGAAAATGCTTCTCTCGCTTCGCAAATGCTTGTTTCGTCAAGCGCCTGGGAAGAAAAGGCCTTCCAATTGGCACCGAACGAGAACCTCATTTTCGCCCCTCCGATAATCAACAAGCTTAGGGGCACGATGCATCGTGCCCCTGCAAGATGAAGCGTCATCCCTTTCCAACGCACGTCCCGCCGTCCTCCGACGATTTAACTATCCGGGCAATTTGACATGATGAAACGCTTCGGCCAGCTCATAGCCGCTGCCCTTGGCCAGATTGTG
Organism: uncultured Desulfatitalea sp.; assembly: GCA_963668675.2. Taxonomy (GTDB): domain Bacteria; phylum Desulfobacterota; class Desulfobacteria; order Desulfobacterales; family Desulfosarcinaceae; genus Desulfatitalea. The sequence goes on from CAXXMB010000002.1 coordinate 2,182,614, forward strand.
ATAGCGCTTGCGCATCCAGGCGTCCAGATCGCCCGCCTTCAGCTCCCGCATCTGGCTGGCGTGGCATTTGAGGGCCTTCAGCTTCAGGTCGAATGTCTGGGTGATATCCGAGTAGTAGTTGATATCTTCAGCCCCGAAGAAGTAAAGTTCCCTCACCTTGTGCGGCTCGAAGCCCTGTTCGAGCAGGTCGGGGTAGGCGCCGTGGTCGCGTGCAAAGGGAAAGGCCGCATCCAGAACCACCTGACCGATATTGCGGTGGTCACGATGCCATACATAACGGCGGTAGGGGTCTGTGGTGATTACGGTGTGGGGCCGGTAGGTACGGATCACCTGCACGATATGTTTGCGCATCTCGGAGGTGTCTTCGATGCTCTGATCCGGGTAGCGCAGAAATTCGACGTCGCGTACACCAAGCACCTCGGCCGCCGCTCGCTGCTCCTTCTCCCGTATAACGGCCAGTTTTTCGGGTGTCATGGCACGATCCGTGGTGCCCTTCTCACCGCTGGTGCACAGCACATAGGCGACCGAACGGCCCTCCTTGATCCAGCGGGCCACGGTGCCGGCGGTGCCGTACTCCGCATCGTCGGGGTGGGCGGTGATGACGAGGATATCAACAGGTGCTTTTAGAACTGAGCTCACGTCGGTTCGTTTCCTTTCAAATCGAAGCCATGGTGTTGATGATGGATTGTGCTTTTCAGCAGGCAAACATAAACAGCGACCATGGCCGCGGCAATGCCCTGCCAGTTATACGGTGTGACCGTGGATCGAATCCGTTCAACGGCCAGACGATTGCCGGCCGTCAAGCGTTCGAACCCCCGGACCAGGCTGTCGATGTTGTTGTTCTCCAGCAGGGTGCCGTTGACCCCCTCTTCGACCAGTGTCGGGGCGATACCCACCCGCGTGGCTATCACTGGCGTTCCGCAGGCCATCGCTTCGAGCAGGACCAGCCCGAAGCTCTCATAGTCCGACGGCAGCGCCAGCAGATCGGCCGCACTATAATAGAGGGGCAGCGCCTGCTGTTCGACCCGGCCCGCAAAATGAACGCGCTCTTCAAGATGGTGTTGAGAGACAGCGGCTTTGAGCGTTTGTGTGCTGAGGTCGTCGGGGTCGTCTCCACCGACAAGGACCAGATGCGCATTGCGCCCCTGTGAGCGAAGCTGCGCCACCGCCGAGACCAGACGATCGACGCGTTTCAGCGGTGCAAAGCGCCCGACATAGAGGATCAACGTCCCATCTTCCGGCAGATGCAACCGGCCCCGGGCCATTGGTCGATCAACGGGTCTGAAAAGCGCCATGTCGACGCCGCCGGGAATGATGCTGATCCTGGATCGCTCCGCCCCATAGGTCTCCTCCAGAAAATGCCCCTCACCCGGGACCGGCACGATGATGCGGTCGGCATTGGTGACCAGCCGCCGTTCGCTGGCCAGGCGCAGGTCCGGTTCGTTCTCCATGTCCGAATCCCTGTTCTTACGGGCGGCCAGGGTGTGAAACATGGTCACATGGTGACATGGCCACCCTTGCCGGGCCAGACTTCCCACCACACCGGAGAGCCAGTAGTGGCTATGGACAATATCGTAGGTGCGCCCCTGGGCATGCCGGAAGCGGTCCAACGCTTCGAACACCTGGGGCAGCTGCACGGACAGGGCCTCTTTGGACCCCGGCGCCTCTGCACTCTTCCCCAGACGGATCAGGCGCACATTGGAAAAGAGCCGCACCTCAGGTTCGCCTGACCCCACACAGGTAAAGATATCGACCCTGTGCCCGTCGGCCCCTAACCAACGCGCCAGCTCCCGCACATAGACACTCATGCCGCCCGTATTCTGAGCGCCCAAAGGACCGATGGGGCTGGAGTGGAGGGAAAGCATGGCGATATTTAGGTTTCGGGTGGTCATGGCGTACCTATAAACTCACCCGTAACCGATACAACGGCACCTCAGTACCGCCGATCCGCTTCTTATACACCTCCGCTCCTTTCAGGAAATCATAATGCCGGCAGCCCATTTCGATGCCGGCTTTGATGCTGAAGATTTTACTGAGGACGCCGACGCTCAGGGCGTTGAACTGCTCGTCGTATCCGCTGTTATAGAGGTAGCGGGTGCCATTGTAATCGAAGCAGAGCACGCTGCTCACCGGTTGGTCTCCGACGTCGAGAACGTAGAGCCGCAGCAAGCCTTCCCCGGCCAGAGAACGGATCAGGTCGCGAAAGTAGGCGGCCATGACGTCGGACATGAAGTGCGCCTTATCCGTGCGGTTGCGCCGGAACAGTTGAATAAACGCTTCGGTGGCGCCGTCGACGCCATCACCGTCGGCGGCAAGACGGTAAGTGTACGGGCCGTTGTTTTCCAAGCGTCTTACCTTGCGCCGCACTTCATGGCGCTGTTTTCCGCTGAGCTGCATGAGATACGCTTCCCAATCGTCCGGCAGCGTCGCCTCGAAGGTGACATCGTCCTGGGTCAACCCCTCTTCGACCTGGGCCGGCATCAGTCGTTTGAGGGCATCAAGCACCACGGCGTCGGGTCTGAGGGTGCGCAAGTCGAGTTGACGCACGCCTTCTGCACGCAAGTGGGTCAACAGGGCCTCGGTCGCCGGCTCGCTCTTTTCGGGCACGCACACCACATCCTGGTAATCACACACTTCGTGGCTACCTAAGAACCATGCGGTGCGACCGTCGACGGCCAGGGGGGCGATGGCGACGATGCGATCGCCCTCGGTGACGGTGGCGATGTAGGGTGCGCCCGGGGAGCCCAGATGGCGGCAGACGCATTCCAGCCACAACGGCAGCACAAACAAGCAGTTCCAGGCCAGGCCGGCCGGGGAGCGGCGCCGGATCTCGGCGAAGCTATCCAGGGATTCGATGTGGACCGAGAGGTTCGACAGGGGGCGGCTCCTTTTTTGTTTTGGATGATATACGCGCATTCGCGCTGCTTGAATTGAGAACGTTGTCTTTAGACCAAATCGACGGGCAGGTCAAACCGGCCGGATACAAGCACAGGCAGCTGCCGGGTCAAATGGGGATCTTGTGTCCCTTCAGCGCCGCTTCGGCCAATGCATCCAGGACGCGCATGTTTTCGATGCTCTCTTCGGGAGAGAGATCCGCCTGCACGCGTTCCAGCACCACATCGGCAAAATGCTCGACCATCAACTGGTATTGGTCGGCAACCCCTGCGTGGATCTGCATGCCCTGCTCCTCGTCGGTACCGCGCAGCACATAGTCCGCATCGGCATCCCAAGGGATGAAGGCGTTGTGGGGCAGCTCGATGGCCCCACCGTCGCCGATCACGCGAAAGGTCTGTTGCAGTGCGGTGATAAACCCGGCTTCGAACGTTGCCAGGGCCTGCCCACCGAAGTCGAGCATGCCGGTAAAAAGCAGATCCACGCCGTTTTCATTACGGGCCGCCATGCCCAGCACCGCCACCGGCTCGCGACCCATGAGCCAGCGTGCCGCGTTGACGGCGTAGCAGCCGACGTCGAGCAGGGCCCCACCTCCCTCCGGAAGGAGGCGCGCATTTTTGCCACGGGCCAGGGTCTCCTCATCCATATGGAAGGTAAATGACGCCTGCACCAGTTTCGGCCGGCCGATATCCCCCCGGTCCACACGATCTTTGATCTGCCGGCTGCGCGGATGGAAGCGGTACATCAGCGCCTCCATGAGAAAGCGTTTGTTGGCCCGGGCCGCCTCTGCCATCTCCTTGGCTTCGCGGGCGTTGCAGGCAATGGGCTTTTCGCACAACACATGCTTGCCGGCGTTGAGCGCCCGGATGGTCCAGGTGGCGTGCAGGTGGTTGGGCAGTGGAACGTAGACGGCATCGATAGCCGGATCGTCGATCACGGCCTGGTAACCTTCTACAACCCGGTCGATGGCGATGCCATGACGTTTCAGTTGTCCGGCGCTCTCTTGGGGCCGTTGAGAGCCCAGGATGCAGAGATTGCCGTTGAGCGATTTGACAATGGCCGGCAGCATGCACTTGCGGGCGATGGTGGCGTTTCCCAAAACGCCCCACCGGATGGCATTACTCATCGAGCACCTCCATCGTACCGCCCTTGGCGGCAGAACGGGCCGCTGCCTCCAGTATGGCCACCACCTGCATCGAATCCCGCAGCGGCGCAGCCAACGGCTCTCCCAGATGAATGTGGTCGGCCAGATTGCGGTGAAATCCGAAGGGCGGCAGTTGCGGGGCGGGCAACTCCCGCGCATAGGCTCGGCCCTTTTCGTCACGCAGATGGGCGGTCAGTTGCGGTGTCATTTCGGTTATCGGAATGGAATGGGTTTCATAGTAGTGCACCGGGTCGGGCTGATGGACCGTCACCTGTTGCCACTGTCCCACGATCGCCCCCCGGGTTCCGAGCAGGTACCATTTGGGTTTGCGGGCGGCGGCGATGTCCGAATGGACAAATTCCGCCTCTTTTCCATTGACGAACCGGATCTGGATGCGTTCCTGGTCGGCGTTGGTCACATCGTGCCACACCCGTTGATGGCGGGTGCAGTGCACGGTCTGCACGGCATACGGCATCAGCGCCGCGATCCAATCCAGATAGTGTGCCCCCCAGTCGTAGGTAGTGCCGCCGCAGATCGGCGCATGGGAGTGCCAATAGCCGCAGGGGTGGTCGAAGCCGCCCACAAAGGTCTCCAGATAGAAGGGATCGCCGATCATGTCATCCCTTATCGCCTGGCGAATGGCCAGAAAATCGGCATCGAATCGGCGGTTCTGATGGCAGCCGAGCAGCCGCCCGTTGGTGTCAGCCGCTTCGGCCATGGCGGCAGCCTCCCGGGTCGTCAGGGCCAATGGCTTTTCGCACACGGTATGTTTGCCCGCCGCGAGCATCTGCAAGCTCAATTGGGCATGGCTGTTGGGCGGTGTGGCCACGATCACCAGGTCGACCGATGCGTCGGCAGCCAGGGCATCGGCATCGGCATAGACCCGCTTGCCTGGAAAGTCGGTCTCGAACTGGGCCCGGCGCCGGGGGTCGAGATCGCAGGCCGCGTGCAGTGCAAGGCCGTCGGTCGCGGCGAGGCCGAGGCCATGCAGGCGGCCCACCGAGGGGGCATAACCGAGGATGGCCGCTCGCGTTTCGGCTGTTGGCCCTTCCACTCCGGCCAGTTGCCGCACCAGCCTGTAGAGCACCTGGCGCACCACCGGATGCCCGGTATCCTGGAGGGTGGTGACCGCGACCCATCCGCCTCCCAGCGGCCGCCGGGTGAGCATGGTCCGATGCGTATAGCGCCAGTCCGCATACATAACGGCCTCGGTTTGCCCATCGGTCGCTGTGAGGGTCTGATGGCATTCATTGGTATAGATGGCATCGGGAAGGCGAGCGCCCAGCGGATCGTCCGGCCGGCAGAAGAGGACGCGCAGCTCGGCCGGGGCACCGAGCGGTTCCGGCTGTGCCCCGCACTCCCGTGGAAGCGACGTCTGGGACGGTTGCGTCCATACCAGCCACCCATGTCTCCGGCGATGCGCAAAGGAGCTCAACTGCTCGATTTCCGATGGTGTGTAGGTCTCTTGGGCGGTAATCACCACCTGGTAGGGAGTCAATTTTTCGGGCAACGTGGGGCGGCACGTCAGGCGGATATGGGGTAATTTTTGGAGATATGCACGCCACGCCTGGTGGTTATCGTCCGGCGTCGTCGAAATCCATAAAACATGGATGCTCGGATGTGAAATCATTCGATTCCCTCCCCTTCGATGCGGATCTGTCTAAGAACCTCTACCGGTCGATCGCACGGCATTTGAACGCTCCCGACCAGGCAGTTCACTCTTTGAGATGCCACCGAACCCCGTCGGGTGTATCTTCCGCCACCACGCCCGCCTGCTGCAGGCTGTCTCGAAGGGCGTCCGCCGCATCCCACTGCTTTTTTCCCCTCAGGTCGACCCTCAGCGCCAGCAGGCACTCGACCAGGGGCGCCAGGCAGGCACTGCGGTTGACCGGCCGATTGGCCAGGTGGGTTCCGAACTGCACGATCATATTGCGCAGCGCCTCGCGGGCTGCACCTTCTCCGGAACGCTCCTGTAGCTGGTCATGCACGCGGGCAATGTGACTTTCGAGCTCGAGCAGGGTCTGGGTGGCCGGTTCGATTTCATTGGCGGTCAAATGGGCCTGAACCTTGTCGGCCAGCGTCTCCACCGGCTGCCAAATCGCGTCACTGCATTCTGTTGTGGGCGCCGTTTCGAATGATGGTGACCGGGCGATCGCTTCCGTCGTCACCCCGTGGTCAGCAACCTCCTCCCCGCGCAGCAGGCTTAACGGAACGCTGTCTCCTTTGGAAAAGACGTGCTCCCGGCCCTGACGCCGAAGGGTAACACGCCCCATACCCCTGATGTCGGCGTGGTCCCGTGCCAGGTCGATGATCAGGGCCGTGTGCTCGTCCAGGCCCAGCATGCCGGTTCCGTTTGGCAATTGCGCTTCAAGCTGCTCCAGGCGCGGAGCCCCCATAAAACAGAAACGCGTATCGTGGTTGCCGCCTTCGGCGTTGTTCCAGTGGGGGATGACGGCCAAGTTCATGCCGAACGCGTTGAGCAGATCCAGGCCCTTTGCCCAGTAGGGCGCCTCGCCGACCTTGTAGATCTCATAGACCGGCAGGGTGACGCGTCCCACGGTCAGGGCGGCGGCGCTGGCCGCCACAAAGGTTGCACCGTCCATAATGCGCTCGACGAGCAGCCCGGGAATTCGGGTCTGTTGCCACTGCCGCAGCGCATACGTCGGGCTGCCCGGGCCGACCAGTATGTAGTCGGCCTCATTCAACCGCCGGCACGCCTGTTCGATGGAGAGCGGCGGATCGGTTTCAGCCGACTTCATAGAGGCGATGGTCAGGGGGCGCTGCACGCGATTTTTAAAATACGTGATGGCCTTCTCAGAGATGTGGTCCGCGTTGAGCTGGAACCCTGCCGGCGTGTCCAGAAATGCGGCCCGGCCCCGGTCGCCGTAGCGCTGGATCAGCTCTTTGTGAACTTCGACCATGGTGGTCGTCAACTCGCCCGACCCCATGAGGGTGATGATGCCTGGTTGCTTTTTCATTGAGAACCCTTCGTGGGTTTGCTGTGTTCGATTCGGTTCTGTCTCATCCTTGAAGAGGCCAAAATTGGATCACAACATAAAGGAGATCCCCTCCGGGAAGGTTTCTTGGCCATCGGGCCGGTACAGGGTCACCGCGCCGCCTCCGTAGACCGACCATTTACGGCGCTCCAAGTCGCCGATGGCGCCGGTCGATTCGTCGATACCGATCAGTGTGTGCCGGGGCAGTGACCGCCTCAAACAGTCGACCCAGTGCCGTCCGAAGGTGTCGTGGTGCGGCAACACACACGCCCCGGGAAGCAACCCCAGCCCATCGACCACCCGCCGCTCGACCGGATCGTAGAAGTGGTCGCACAGTACCATGGCCCCGGCGCTGCTGCCTGCCAGCACGGCCCCACGATCAAGAGCTGTTTCGATTGCCGTCCAGGCGGCGGTGCCGGCCAGTGTTCGTGCCAAGTGCCCGGGAAAGCCGCCCAGCAGATAGATCAGCTTGCTGTCCCGAAGCTGGGCGGCAGTTGCTGCATTGTTGGCCGAGGGACGGTCGATCAGGCCCGGGACGCTCACATGGGTGGCGCCCAGGGCGCGAAACCACCGCTCTCCGTCTCTTCCCGCCCTTCCATGGTTGTTGTCCGGTGCCGCTGCCGCAGGGACGATGACCACCGCTGCATCCGCTCCGCCGGATAGTTCCAGGGCCTTCAGATCGGAGCGGCGCATCTCTCCCTGGAACTCAGCGCCGCCTTGAAGAAGCAGATGACCCCTCATTCGTCAGTCACACACCCTACCGAGGCCGACTTCACGCTTTTGATGTACTTGAAGAGCGTGCCCCGGTTTGCCTTATATGCGGGCGCGGTCCAGCGCCGGCGGCGCTCGGCCAGCACCTCCACCCCCACCTCGATGCTCAGGGTGTTGGCGACGGCATCGATGGTGATGATATCACCGTTTTCCGCCAGCGAGATGGGGCCGCCCTCCTGTGCTTCGGGGGTGATGTGCCCGACGATGAAGCCATGGGAGCCTCCGGAGAAGCGTCCGTCGGTCAGCAGGGCCACATCCTGTCCCAGGCCGGCTCCCATGATGGCCGAGGTCGGGGTGAGCATCTCGGGCATGCCCGGGCCACCCTTGGGGCCCTCATAGCGGATGATGACCACATCGCCCTTTCGGATCTTCCCCTCTTCCAGGGCGGCCAGCATCGCCTCTTCCGAGTCGAACACCCGGGCCGGGCCGCTGAACTGGGTGCCCTCCTTGCCGGTAATTTTGGCCACTGCACCATCCGGCGCCAAATTGCCCCGCAGGATGCGGATGTGGCCGGTGGGGTGGATCGGGTCGTCCAGGGGCCGGATGATGGTTTGCCCCTCGGCCAGCGGCTTGACCTGCGCCAGGTTCTCGGCGACGGTTCGCCCGGTGACGGTCAGGCAGTCGCCATGCAGCAGATCGTTGGCCAGCAGGTACTTCATCAGGCCCGGAAGGCCGCCCACCTCGTGCAGATCCTCTTGAACAAAGGCGCCGCTGGGTTTCATGTCGGCCAGCAGCGGGATCCGTTCGCTCATCCGCTGAAAATCATCCAGCTCCAGCGGCACGCCCACCGAACGGGCGATGGCGATCATGTGCAGCACGGCATTGGTTGATCCGCCCAGCACACCGATTACCACCAGCGCATTCTCGAACGCCTCGCGGGTCATGATCTCCCTGGGTTTGATATCCGCCTCCAGGAGGCGGTAAATGGCCTGTCCAGCCTCCAGGCATTCGGCCCGTTTCTCTTCCGACTCGGCCGGATTGGTTGCGCTGAAGGGCAGCGACATGCCCATGGCTTCGATGGCCGATGCCATGGTGTTGGCCGTATACATACCGCCGCAGGCGCCGGCCCCCGGGCAGCTGTGGCGCACGATGGCCTGGCGCCGCGCCTCGTCGATAGTGCCGGCCAGATATTCGCCATAGCTCTGGAAGGCAGACACCACATCGAGCTTCTGGCCGTCCAAATGCCCGGCCCGAATCGTCCCACCGTAGACCATCAATGCGGGCCGGTTGACCCGCCCCATGGCCATCAGGCAGCCGGGCATGTTTTTGTCGCATCCCGGCAGGGAGATATTGGCATCGTACCACTGGGCGCGCATCACCGTTTCGATGGAGTCGGCAATCAGATCCCTGGACTGCAGCGAGTAGCTCATCCCCTCGGTCCCCATGGAGATGCCGTCGCTCACACCGATCGTGTTGAATCGTAACCCCACCAGGCCGGCCTTCTCAACCCCGGCCTTCACCTGGGCGGACAGATCGTTGAGGTGCATGTTGCACGGATTGCCTTCGTACCAGACACTGCTGATACCCACCTGGGCCTTGTCCATATCTGATCCAGTCAGGCCCACGGCATGGAGCATGGCCTGGGATGCGCCCTGGGATTTTGGCTGGGTGATCTGCGAACTGTATCGGTTGAGTGGTTTTGGCATGTATATCGTTTCCTTTCATGCGTGGACAAGCTGCCGGGTGTGATTTATGCTGGTGACGCCAAATTGAACGGACCTGCCGTCCTGGCTCATTGCTTTTGCCGGACAGACCGCCCCTAAACACCCTTTATTTTATATCGCCGGTGCTTATTGTAAAGGCCGTGTTCAGACAATACCATTTTCAAGGGAAAGGATAAGATCATGAAAAGAGGGCTCGTGAGGTGGATGCCGACAGCAGTGACGCTGCTCCTTGTCTTTGCGATAGCGGCTTGCGCAAAAGTGCCGATTACCGGTCGCAGCGGCCTGCACCTGGTCTCCAACAGCCAGTTGGCCAGCTACGGCGACCAGCAGTATCAGCAAACGCTCAAAGATAGCAAGCTCTCAACCGATCAAGCCAAAACGGAAATGGTGCGCGAGGTGGGCATTCGCATCGCCAATGCCGCGGAGAGCTATTTGAGGAGCGTCGGCCAGAACGAACTAGCCAGTTCATTTCAATGGGAGTTCAATCTGATAGAAGACGACAAGACCGTCAACGCATGGGTGCTGCCCGGTGGCAAGGCGGCCGTCTACACCGGTATTCTCAAATACACCCAGAACGAAACCGGCCTTGCGGTCGTTTTGGGCCATGAAGTGGCCCACGCCCTTGCCAACCACGGCAATGAACGCATGAGCCAGGGACTTTTGACCCAACTGGGCGGCGTGGCCTTGGCCGTAGCCGTCTCCCAGCAGCCGGCTCAGACCCAGGCCCTCTTCATGACCGCTTACGGCGTCGGCACCAGTGTGGGGGTCATGCTGCCTTACAGTCGCCTGCACGAGAGCGAGGCCGACCACATCGGACTGGTGTTGATGGCCATGGCCGGCTACGATCCGCGGGAAGCCATTCCTTTCTGGCAGCGCATGGGCCAGGACGGCGGCAAACGGCCGCCCGAGTTCCTCTCCACCCATCCGGCGCCGGACACCCGTGTCGATGATATCCGCAAACATCTTCCCGAAGCGCTGGCTTACTACGAAAAGGCCCGCAAGAAGAGATAAGCCTTTGCTGTCGATGGGGGGGATTAAGCGGTGCGATCCAGCTGGTTCAACACCCAGACGAGGACCAGGGTGCCGGCCAGCATCCATAGCGGGCCGAACATCCACAGCCCTGCCGGTACAGCCAAATAGAAACCACGCATGCCCAGTGTGTAATGCAGGGCGCCGTGGTTGAGCACGTCTGCCACCACCTCGGGGGTGGCACTGGGATCATGCTCTTCCAGAATGTTGATCATGAAGCCGGCGTGGTTGTAGTAGCGGATGGTCAAGGTGAAATTGAAGAAGGCAAAGAAAAAGAGCACCACCAGCATCATGAGCTTGAACATCCAAAGCGTTTCGCTGCGCACCCCTGCCAGATTGAGGCTGTGGGAGATTTCCTGAAACAAGCCTGGCTTGAATGCAACGCTAAGCAGTCCCAGACTGATCAGGATGGCCGTAGAGGCCAGGAAGTTGGCCGCCATGACGCCGTTGCGCAAGGTCTGGACGGCCAGCAGATCACATTTGCCATCCATGACGCTGTGTACCCATTTACCCCGTACGTGATTAGTGATACCGATCGCGGTTTCCAGCGGTTTGCGGCGCACCCTGACGATCAGGTTTAGGTGATACCCGATGAGCAATAGAAGGGTTGTCGCAGTGAAAATGATTTCCCAAATGTAGTTGTGCATCAGAGGCAACAGTTCGGTGTTCAAGTCCATCGCTTGATTGCCCTTTTCCTTTTTCCTTGAGCGTCACGCTAAATTCATTCCTTGCGAGCATCCGTCAATTCGGCCATCAACTCCATCTGGCCCTGTTGAATCTCCACCAAACGCTCCCACTGCCGGGAGAGCAGGTGGTCGATCTTTTCGTGCAGGTGTCGTATTTCCACTTTCGCTTTCAAAGTGATCCGACGGTCGTTTTTCGAGCGCTTGCGATCTTTGGCCTCCTGCCATTTATCTTTACAATACAGAGTATTTTCAAGAAAAACATTTCTTGAACGTTTCCCATATGCCGCAAGATGCCATTTGGTGCTTGGACACTATTTAAGCAGAATTCCCTTGAACCCACCCGAAACCAGCGCACCGACATCCGCCAGAATACGCGGTAGACTGAAGCCTCCCGGGCAGGCCAGGTATTTAGGGCTCCAGATCGGATCGAATTTCTCTTTGTATTGGCGCAGCCCCTGGAAATTGTAGAAGTGCTCTCCCCGGCGGGCGACCCAGTGGCCCAGTTTGTGCCACAGCGGTGCCTGATCGCGGCTCTCCATGCCGCTCAAAGGGGCCATGCCCAGATTGAACCAGCGATATCCCTGGGCCTGCCCCCAGCGCATCATCTCGATGAAGAGATACTCCATGGCGCCGTTGGGCGCCTCCGGCAGGTAGCGCATCAGGTCAATGGTCAGCTCCTCCTGACCGGCACTGGGCCACACGTTGGCAAACGCCACGACCTTGCCCTCCAGCCTTACCAGCGCCATGGGCGTCCGACACAGGAAATCGGCATTGAAAAATCCCAGGGAAAAACCCTTTTCACGGGTGTTTTTTTCTGCCAGCCAGGCATCGGAGATGGTCTGCAGTACCGGCAGTAGGTCGGGTACCGCTTCCGCCGGTACCACGTCGAAGGTGCATCCCAGTTTGGTTAGTTTTCGCTGGATGTATCGCAGGTTCTTGCGATCGCTGCCCTCCAGTCCAAAGGCGGTCAGCGGGACACGGGCCTCCTCGCCCAGCTTGAGAGCCGAAAGCCCCATGTCCAGATAGAGGTGCAGGTGGTGATGGTCCACCTCGTAAAAGACGGTCCGGTCAGCATAGCGCGCGGCATTTCGGTGGAATTGCCAGATCAGCTCCGGCCATTCCGACTCGGGTCCGATGGGATCGCCCATACTGATCCAGGACTGGCCCGAAACGCCATACATGATAAAGGCGTTTTCGGCTCCGCTGAGTAAAAAACGTTTGTCTCCCAAGAGGGCCAGATAGGCGGCTGCGTTGGTGGATTGGCCCACGATGGCCCGGACGGTGTCCATCTCCTGGCCGTCGGCCGGGTGAGGTGCTGGCGGTGCCGGTTTGAGCAGGCGCGCAAGGGCCACCACCAGGGCCAGGGCCAACATGCCGACACTGGCGCGCATGAAACGGGGGGCATCCCCGCGGATACTGAAATGCCACCACAGGTCGTGGGAATAGTCCACATGGCGAAAGGCAAACAGACCCAACCAAACGGAGGTGAGAACCACGGTGGTAATGGCTGCGATCCACCCCCCGGAGAAGGGTTCGGAAAAGAGAGATGCTTTGCGGAAAAAGAGGTTGCGATTGGGCAGCAGCACCACAAATATCAGGGACAGAATGACGGATTCTTCGTAATCCAACCCTTTGATCAAGGAGGCGACCACGCCCAGCGCCAACAGGGCGAGGGTCGCCAGGTAAGCGGCGTCCAGTCTCCGTTGCAGCCCTCTCGCCAGCAAGAGCAATCCCATGCCGGCCAGGCTGCCGATAAAGTGTGAGATTTCCACCAAAGACAAAGGGAGCATCTTTTTAAGGAAGAGAAGCCGGCCGGTTGCGCCGGGCAAGGATCCGGAAATAAGCAGAACCGCACCGGCGACAAAGACGGCAAGGCTCAGGATGGGTACGAACACGTTGGTCCAGATACGGCCAGCCGATTCGCTGACCCGTTTGACCGCCACTTTGCCGCGCAGCAACTCCTCGACACCCAGTACGGCAATGGCCACCAACAGCGGCAGCAGGTAGTAGATGCCCCGGTAAACGATCAGCGCACCTAATAGTTGGGGTGCGGCCAGGGTGGACGGCGCCAACGTGAGCACGATGGATTCAAAGATGCCCAGACCACCGGGGACCTGACTGATCAACCCGCCCAGCTGGGCCAGGAGAAAGATCGCCAGGAAATGGGACGGGGAGATGGCGGCCGGTTGCGGCAAGAGCGCATATAGCACGGCTCCGGCCAGGAACCAGTCGATCGCGGCAATCAACAACTGTCCCGTCACCAGGGGAAAGGAGGGCATTGAAAATCGCCACCGTTTGATTTCGATGGATTTGTGGAAGAAGAGCGTGAGCAGGAGATAGCCCAGGGGCAGCAGGAGCAATACGATGCCCAAAACATGGGCCGATGTAAAGGGCAGATGCAGGCTTTGCGGTAAGGCCAGGGGGTCGGACAGGAAAGCCATGCCGCTGAGCATCAAAAATCCGAGCCACAGACTGATGCTGCAAAAGAGCACCACCTTTGTGATTTCCAATGTCGATAACCCCCATGCCGAATAGATGCGATATCGGATCGATGCACCGGCCAGCATGGAAAAGCCCACATTGTTGCTGAAAGCGTATCCTAAGAAGGAGGCCAGGGCGGTTTTCCCAAATGCCAGCGGTCGACGGATGTAGCGCAATGCAAGGAAATCGTAACCGGTCATCACCAGGTAGCTCGATAACGTCAGCAGCAGGGCCAATCCCACCTGCCCGACCGGTATGCGCCTTAGTCCGTCGAGCAGGTCGTGCCAGTGATAGCCGTGTAGCCGGTGGTAGACACTCCATAGGGATAATACGAGGACCGCAAGCATCAGCAACGGCAGTAAACGTTTCAGCTTCGATATCATCGCCACACCCTGCTGTTATTTGTCTGTTGATTGCCTTGGTCGTTGTCCGGGCTCGCCGCTCCGGATCTCCTGTGATGAGGAAACCTTATTGGCCAGGGGCGACATGCGCCGGCGTTGCCGCCATAAATGATAAAGCCACACAACCGCACCCAGACTCGCCACCCCGGCCAAGACGAATTTTTCATAGTGTTTGATTTCACCAAGGAAAATCTCTACGGCGCTGCCGAACAGATAGCCGGCCACTGCCACAGCGACGGCCCACAACAGCGCACCACAGCAATTGAGTATTATGAATTTAGCGGTTCGAACCCCGCTCATACCCAACACGAAAGGCGTCACCGACCGCAGACCATAAAGAAAACGAAATGCGAGAATAGTGATGTTTTCATAGCGCTCCACCAGTCGATTCACCCGATCTATTTTGCTTTGCCAGCCGGGTCTCTTTCTAAGGATATAGTCTTTGTGCCGGCGCCCCAGGAAGAAAAAGAGTTGATCGCCCATTAAGCTGCCGGCAAAAGCCGAAAGGATGACACCCGTCAGTTTCAGGTATCCCTGGTGCGCTGCCACGCCTCCCAGCACCAGAATGGTTTCCCCCTCTAAAAAGGTACCGATCAGAAGTGCCAGGTAGCCATAGCTTGCCAGGAAGGTTCCCAGGGTCATGGTTGCGTCAAGCCTTTCGCTATCTTTGGTTTGGAATTCAGCACGGGGTCGCCATTCATCAAACTTGCGGTTGTTATGGACTATCACGACATTGGCGGTCCGGTTCCCTTGTGTTTCATAATCACTGTCTGAATGGCGATGCCGATGATCGCCAAACCCAAATAGAGCAGCACGCCGACCTGAGGAGGTTCATTCAAGGCTTGGACAATCAGACCCGCCCCGACAACCGAGGATAAAACGATCAACCCCCAGTCAAACAGCCAGAATAGCACGATCGCGCCGAAAACCGCCCCGACCAGGTTGACCAACGGCACCATTGGCCAACCCATCATCACACTCAATTGAGCGGTGATCGTGCTACCCACCAACAGGCCGGCCAGGGCGATGGCGACTTTTTGAAAAAAGATCGCCAGTAAAGCGCCGACGACAGCAGCCAGCAAACCGATCAACAGAAACAGCCAGAAGGGTTGCGGGCCGAAGTACTGCTCAGCGGCCTCTATTCCCGACACCATGCCCACCAAGGCGACAAACAGCCAAAACAGTTTACGTCCCAATATAAGAAGGATACATCCAGCAAGCCCCATCAGCATGATTATCTCCCTGTTCAACATTTAAAAAGATAGGATTATACGTTCATCAGCGACACCGGGGCTCGAATGTTTCGGTCAGCCCACCCATAGTGGCGGCCTTCGGGGAGCCCCCCCGGTCACCGTAGAGGTTTGTGTGGTACCTGATGCGGATGTTAAATGGCAGTGACCATGGGTTGGTAGCATTCTGATCGGCCATATCGTAACGTGGAACGCTCAAAGTGAACTTGCACCGCGCAACTCCGAAACCAATTGCATCAGTGACACGAATTGGGAACACGCTACATCTGAGATATGCTTTATCTGTTTGCGATACCACTCTTTGGCAAAGAATTCAAAATCTGTTTGCCAACCATCTAAAAATGCTTAATTTTCAGGTTGTTGTGCAATTGGAGCATCAAGCGTGAACTCAACCCGCATGCCCTGAACCCGCCGTGTATTATCCACTCATCACCTGTACCCTTCTTCGATGCACTTGAGCGGCGTGACAACCCCACACCAAAGCCTTACGTTGCACACCGTAAGAAAAACCACTGTCACAGAGGGACTTTCAAAATGGGTTCTGCAGATGCAACATTGCAAATCCGATGGCACCAGGCCATCGACGATATCGACCCAGGCGCCTGGGATCGTCTGGCCCAGCCCTTGGAGACCCCCCTGCTCGAGTGGCAGTGGCTGCACATTCTGGAAACATCAGGCAGCATCGCTCCCCAAACCGGCTGGCATCCGCGGCATCTCACCGTCTGGAGGGGCAGTCGATTGGTGGGCGCCGCCCCGCTCTACCTCAAAACCCACAGCAGCGGTGAGTTCGTCTTCGACCAGTGGTGGGCCCGCTGGGCGGAACAGGAGGGCATCGCCTACTATCCCAAACTGGTGGGCATGAGCCCTGCCACCCCCTCGGTCGGCTACCGTTTTCTCGTTGAGAACAGCCCCCGTGCACAGTTGATCCAACAGAAGATGTTCGACGCTATCGACCAGTTGTGTCTGCAGAGCAACATCTCGGGATGCCATCTGCTCTTCGTCGATCCGGACTGGATGGCAGTGGCCGAGCAGGCCGGCTACACCCTCTGGCAGCACCAGAGTTTTCTGTGGCGCAACGCCAACTACGACACATTCGACGCCTATCTGCGGCCCTTCAAGTCAACCCAGCGCCGCAACATCCGCCGTGAACGGCGCCGCATGCAGCAGGCGGGCATCACCATTCGGCCCCTGACCGGGGATCAAATCCCATCCGATCTGGCCGGCCTTATGCATCGCTACTATCTCAACACCAACGCCCAGTATGGCCCCTGGGCGGCCAGGTACCTCAATGGCCCCTTTTTCGATGCCGCTTTCGAGCGCTATCGCCATCGGCTGCTGTTGGTCGCCGCCTACCATCCGTCTGCCGGCGACCAACCGCTGGCCCTCTCCATACTGCTGCACAAAGGCCGCACTCTAATAGGCCGCTACTGGGGGTGTGCCGTGCCCGTCAAAGACCTTCACTTCAACATGTGCTTCTACGCCCCCATCGAATGGGCCATCGAGAACGGCATTCGAACCTTCGATCCGGGCGCCGGATCACCCCACAAGATCTATCGCGGCTTCGAAGCCGTGGCCAACGCCAGCCTGCATCGCTTCTACGAACCGCGACTGAAAAGGATGTTCAATCGATTTATCAACGAAATCAATCGGGCCGAACAGGAGGGCATCGACGCCCTTAACGAACAGTTGCCGTTTGCAGCCCGCTCTTGAATTTGATGAACTCGTAAGAAATCCCAAAAGTGCTTTTCCCGTCATTCCGGCGAAGGCCGGGTACACAGTGAAGCTTTAGCGTTATCCAGCTTTTTCAATGAGTTCTGGATGCCGGATCAAGTCCGGCATGACGGATAAATGGCTTTTTACGATCTCATCAATTTTTACTACATCGGGTTTTGGTAAGATTTATAAAGGGCGACCAGTCCGGTGGGTGGCCAGCGCCTCGTGAGCATTGAATGTTAGTGCCGCTTTTGAGCGGTGATGGCGCTGAGAGAGGAAAAAGGGGATTATGGCTCTGGCTCCATGGTCACCTGCAGGGGAAATTCGGCCTCCCTGGCCAACATGATGGCGGCTGCCACCTTGGTTTCGGCCACATCGCGGTCGTAAACCCCTGCCACACCACTGCCCTGGCGGTGCACACGCCACATCAATTCCGCGGCCGCGTCCCGGCTCTTGTGGAAGACCACCACCAGAAGCTCCACCACAAACTCACGGGAGGTGTAGTCGTCGTTGTGCAGGATCACCCGGTACATGGGTGGGAGCTGGGTGCGCTCCTGCGTATCCTCCTTGACGACCTCGATGATATTCGGCTGTTCGGTGGCCATCTGTAGCTCCGGGATGATGAATGGGTAAAACAGGAAAAATAAACACATGAAAGGGAGAATCAAGCCACGGCGTGAGACTGAAGGCACGAGGTGAATGGGTTCGCCGCACTCAACCCTTCAGCCTCTCCACCTCCATTTTTTTCAAATGCGCATGAATCTTCTCCATCGCAGAGATAAAAGCCTCTCTCTTTTCACTCGCGTAGGGGTTGTAGCGGTGCATGTCCTCGAAGAGCTGCCAGGTGTCGTTCTTGACCACCCCCAGGATATGCAGCAGGCGCTTATAACCCTCGGTGTCGATATCCAGCGGCTCGGCGCCGAACTCGGAGAGAGTCCGGCCGATGAAATGGGTCAGGGAGAGGGTGATCGCTATCTTGCGGTCGTGCTCGGAAGGGGTGGTCTCGATGATCTGCAGCCCTTTGCCGGCCAGCCAGGATTGGATCTTTTCATATTTTCGGGGGGCGATGCGCTCGGGGCAGAGCACCATCTTGTGCCCCTGCAGTGAGGTGGCGGCGCTGTCCGGTCCGAACATCGGGTGGGTGGCCAGGATCTCGACCGTTTCGGGCAGCAGTTGCCGCATCCAGCGGGCCGGATACTCTTTAACCGAGCAGACATCGGCCACCGTTGTGCCGGGCGCCAGCAGGGGCGCAATGCGGGGCAGTGTTGCCTCCATGGCCGAAATGGGCACGCAGACGATGACGATTTTCTGAGCGCACGCCTCCTCCATGGTGACCAGCCGCCCGCCGGCGTCGGCGATGTCATCCGCCTTTTCCGTGCTGCGCGTGCATACCACCACATCCATATCGGTGGAGAGATGCTGAACTGTCAGGCGACCGAAGCGCCCATAACCGATCAGACCGATCATAACACCCCTTTGATTTTTTCAAATGCGAGCCGAAGGTTCTCTTCACTTATCCCGTAGGAGATTCGAATGTGCCCCGGGCCGTGAAACGCCTCGCCCGGCACGACGGCCACACCCGCCTCCCGAAGCAGACGCGCGGCCATATCCTCGCTGGTTTCACCATTGCGCAAATGAGGCCGCACGTCCGGGAAGAGATAGAAAGCCCCTGCCCCATGGCTGCAAGCGAACAGCTCCCTTGTGAGTTCAAAAGCCAGATCGCGCAGGCGTTGCAGCCTATTGCGCCGCTCGTCAACCACGGCCGGATTCATCTCCAACGCGGCCAGGGCGCCGTATTGGGCGAATGTGCACACGTTGCCTGTCAGATGGCTCTGCAGGCGACTCAATGCAGTGACGATGGGTTTGTCCGCTGCGACATACCCCAGACGAAAACCGGTCATGTTAAACTGTTTGGAAAAACTGCGCACCGTGATCACCTGCCTGGGGTCCGGAGCACTCTCCAAGGCGCTCCGAAACGGATGGTGGTCGTAGGCAAAGGCATGGTAGGCCTCATCGGCGATCAAGTATATGCCCCGCTCGGCGGCGACCCTTGCGGTTTCCGCCAGTGCCGCTCGCTCATAGACGGCCCCGGTCGGGTTGTTGGGCGTGTTGACCAGAATCGCACGCGTGCGACCGGTGACCGCCCGGGCAATGCGCTGGGGATCGAGTTGGAAATCGGCAGTGGTCTCCACCAGAACAGGGTGCCCGCCGGCCAGCTTAACCTGTTCGGTGAAGCTCACCCAGCATGGGCGCGGAATGATCACCTCATCGCCCGGATCGCACAACACCTGGAACAGGGAAAAGAGGGCCTGCTTGGCGCCGTTGGTGACCACGATGCTGTTTCCGTCGTATCCGAACGGTGCGAACGCCTCGGCCAGGCGTGCGCGCAGATCCGGTTCGCCGGGTACGGGCCCGTAGCGCGTGCGCTGCTCTTGCAGGGCCCGCCGGGTTGCCGAAATAATAGGCTCCGGCGTGTCGAAATCGGGTTCGCCCACTGCCAGATTGATGATCTCTCGTCCTTGTCGGCGCAGGGTCTGGGTCAGGGTCGAGATATGGGTGGTCCTCGATTCGCCGATTTTGCCAATCCGGGCAGAGAAGTGGGGCTCTCCGGTCAACATGGCTGCAAATTCCCGGCGCAACGGGCCGCCTGTCTGAGCATGCTGTCCATCAGAACCAGGGCCGCCATGGACTCGACGATGGGCACTGCGCGCGGCACCACGCAAGGATCGTGTCTTCCTTTGGCTTCGAGCACGGTCTCCCGGCCATCGAAATCGACGGTGGGTTGCTCGCGACCGATGGTGGCCGGCGGCTTGAAGGCCACGCGGAACCAGATGGCTTCACCGTTGCTGATGCCGCCCTGGATACCGCCGCTGTTGTTGGACGTGGTGCCCAGGCGACCCTCTTTTTGCATGAAGGGATCGTTGTGTTGGGAGCCGCGCATGCGGGTGCCGGCAAAACCCGACCCGATCTCGAACCCCTTTGTGGCGGGGATGGAGAGCATGGCGTGGGCCAGCTGGGCCTCGAGCTTGTCGAAAACCGGTTCGCCCAGACCCACGGGAACGTTGCGACAGACGCACGAGACCACGCCGCCCAGAGAGTCCTTGGCGTCCCGGGCCGCCTGGATCGCCGTCATCATCTCCCGGCAGGCCTTGTCGTCGGGGCAGCGCACATCGTTTCGATCCACCCGTTGGCGGGTGATCGTATCCATATCGATCTCTTCGTAGGCCACATCGGCCACAGCGCTGACCCAGGCAACGATCTCCACCCCGAAGCGCTCGCCCAGGACCTTCTCGGCAATGGCGCCGGCCGCTACCCGCCCGATCGTTTCCCGGGCGCTCGACCGGCCCCCGCCACTCGAGGCGCGGATGCCGTACTTCATCTGATAGGTGTAGTCGGCGTGGGAGGGTCGGGGCGTTTTGGACATCTCGGCGTAGTCGCCCGGCCGCTGGTCCCGGTTGGGCACGAAGAGGGCCACCGGCGTGCCCAGGGTGAGGCCGTTCTCTACGCCGGAGAGGATGGTCACCTGGTCGCTCTCTTGACGATCGGTGGTCATTTTGCTCTGGCCCGGCCGCCGTCGGTCGAGTTGGGTCTGGATATCGGCCTCGTCCAGTGCCAGGTTGGGTGGGCATCCATCCACCACAGCACCCACCCCCTTGCAGTGGGATTCGCCATACGTCGTGACCCGAAACAGGGTTCCGAAAGTGCTGGACATGATATTTCCCCTAACATCTTCATAAACGATCGTAGGGGCGGGGTTTATCCTCGCCCGGACCGAGCACAAAGGGGGTGCCCGGGCGGAGATAAACCCCGCCCCTAGACGTCATTGGTTATCTATTGATAGAGCGTCTTGAATACTTCCCAATAGTTTGGAAACGACTTGCCGACGCAGGTTTCATCGGTGATGACCAGCTCCTGCACCTTGAGGCCGGCCACGGCAAAGCACATGGCGATGCGGTGGTCGTTATAGGTTTCGACCGGTGCGCCGTGGGGCTGGCCGCCCATGATGTGCAGCTCATCTTCGCCGCAGTAGGTCTCGATCCCCATCTTGGCCAGCTCCTGGGATACAGCGGCCAGCCGGTCGCTCTCTTTGGCTCTCAGGTGGGC
The DNA here is from genome assembly GCA_963668675.2 of uncultured Desulfatitalea sp. Lineage (GTDB taxonomy): Bacteria > Desulfobacterota > Desulfobacteria > Desulfobacterales > Desulfosarcinaceae > Desulfatitalea. Next base: position 2,203,745 of record CAXXMB010000002.1, read on the forward strand.
CACATTCCGGATCACCGTGGTGCCGCGGGCAAAGGCTGCCACCACCGCCAGGGTCGGCACCATGTCGGGCATGTCGCCCATGTCGATCTCGATGGCCTGCAGGTCGCCGCCGGTCACGGCCGTACCATCCGGTTCGTGATCCACCCTGCACCCCATGCGGCCGAAAACATCGGCCAACCCCACATCCCCCTGGCTGGAGGCCGGTGTGACACCCCCGACTTTGACCGTGGCGCCGGTGATGGCGCCGGCCGCCCAGAAGTAGCCGGCCTGTGAGCCGTCCGGCTCGACAGCGTGATCGCCGGCCCGGTAGGTCTGGCCACCCGGCACTTCAAAACGGGTGTATCCATCGTGTTTCAGTTCGATGCCGAAAAGCCTCATGATGTGGATGGTCATATCGAGATAGGGCTGCGAGACCGGTCCGCGGGTGACATCGATGGCCAGTCCCCGCGCCAGGCAGGGGGCCGTGAGCAGCAGGGCGGAGAGATACTGGCTGCTGGTGCCACAGTCGATGGCGGTCTCTCTTCCGGACGTGCGGCCGCCGGGGATGACGATGGGCGGGCATCCGGTGCCGTTGACCGAGCGGGCGTCGATGCCGAGCTGTTGCAAGCTGTCGATCAGGGCCTGCATGGGGCGTTCGCACATACGCGGCGAGCCGGTGAAGAGATAGTCACCCTGCCCCAGGATGCTCAGCCCGCTGAGCAGGCGCATGGAGGTGCCCGAGTTGCCCAGGTCGATTGGATCGGTACAAGGGGCCAGCTTTCCCTTGGCGCCCTGGACCTCCATGTCGCTTCCCCGGTCCTCGATGCGGATACCCATCTGCTGCAACGCCTTGCGCGTCAGGAGGGTGTCTTCACTGCGCAGCGGGTTGCTGACATGGCAGCGTCCGTCCGACAGTGCGGCGGCGATGAGCATTCGATGGGTGTAGCTCTTTGAGCCTGGCACCTGCACCGTCACATTTGGTTTTATGGGTCTGTTTTCTATTCGAAGCATCTATTTCATAGTTTTGGTTTACGTTCTTGGTTTATCTTCCTGGCTCGATTTTATGGCAGGAATCCCCACGGCCGATGCTACACTTTTTCACTCTGTTTTACGGACGATGGCGACCCTGTCGTCTTCGTGGGAACGGTTCCCCTCTATTATCGTGCCAAACGCTGCAAAGCAAGGGTTTGTCGTTTTCGATCCGACCGCCAAAGAGCACTTTACATTTCCCTTTTATGTCTGTTAGCATGCGGATCGCCTTAATTTAGTGAACTGGCTTCATGGCATTGGGGCCGGTGCGCTGTGCCCGGGCAGGCTTATACCGGTCCCCCGTGAGCAAAAATGCGGGGAGCGACCGATGTAAATAAAATTATATATAATTACAATAGATTAAAATTTTCAAAGGAGATGGACCCACATGGCACAAGTGATTACCGACCGTCGTGACATCGATTTCGTTCTCTATGAGCAGCTCGACACCGAGGCCCTGCTCAAGGAGGAGAAGTACAGTGAATTCACCCGCAAGACCCTGGACCTTATTATCAACGAAGCGCGCTTGTTCGCACTTAAAGAGCTCCTGCCGATATGCGCGGAGGGCGACCGTGAAGGCGTCACCTTCGACAACAACGAGGTGAAGGTGCCGGCCAGCTACCATCGCGCCCATAAGCTTTTCCTGGAGGGCGAGTGGACCTCATTGACCGAATCGGTGGAGATGGGTGGCCAGGGCCTGCCGCCATCTGTGGCCAGGGCCGTCGCGGAGTATATGATCGGTGCCAACTACACCTGTGTCAACTATGCCAACTTCGGCCACGGCACCGGCAAGATGATCGATCTGTTCGGTACCGAGGAGGAGAGAAAGCTCTATGTCAAGAAGCTCTACACGGCCGAATGGACCGGCGGCATGCTGTTGACCGAGTCGGATGCCGGGTCGGACGTAGGCGCCCTGACCACCGAAGCGGAAAAGAATGACGACGGCACTTACTCGATCACCGGCTCCAAGATCTTCATCACCAACGGCGAGCACGACCTTTCCGAAAACATCATTTCGCCGGTGCTGGCGCGGGTCAAGGGCGCCCCGGCAGGCACCAAGGGCATCTCGATCTTCATCGTGCCCAAGTTCTGGGTCAACCCCGACGGGTCGCTGGGCGACCGCAACGACATCTACTGCACCGGCATCGAAGAGAAGATGGGCATCCACGGCAGCGCCTGCTGCACCATGACCATGGGCAGCAAGGGCCAGTGCCGCGGTTTTTTGCTGGGCGAAGAGAACCAGGGCATGAAGATCATGTTCCACATGATGAACGAGGCGCGCCTGGGCGTTGGATTCCAGGGCTTTATGCACGGCGCCGTGGCTTACCAGTACGCATTGAATTACGCCCGCGAACGCATCCAGGGCAAGGACATGACCGCCGGCAAAGACTCGCCGTCGGTGCCGATCATCCGTCATCCGGACGTGCGCCGCATGCTCATGTGGATGAAGTCTTACGTGGAGGGTCTGCGCAGCTTTATCTATTTCACCGAGAGCCTTTTCGCCAAAGCGGACCTGGCCGGCAGCGACGAAGATAAAACTTACTACATGGGGCTCATCGAGCTTTTTACACCCCTGATCAAGGCGTTTTCGGCCCAGCGCGGTTTCGATGTGACCGTGCAGGCCATGCAGGTCTATGGCGGGGCCGGCTATTGCAAGGAGTACCCGGTCGAGCAACAGTTGCGCGACTGTAAGATCGCCTCGATCTATGAAGGCACCGACGGCATCCAGGCCATGGACCTGCTGGGTCGCAAGATCGTCATGGATGGCGGCAAGGCCTTCGGCAACTTTCTCAAGGCGCTTCAGGACACCGTCGACGCCGCCAAACAGAAAGAGGAGCTGGCCGGCCTCGCCGAACAGCTGGAAGCCGCCGCCGGTCGCATGGGCCAAGTGGCCGCGGCCCTGGGCAAGACCGTCATGAGCCCAAATGTGAAGCAGGCCTTTGCCCACGCCTTCCCCTTCCTCGAAGTGATGGGCGATGTGATCATGGGCTGGATGCGGCTGTGGCGCGCCAACGTCGCCGTCGATGCGATCGCCAAAGGGGCCAAGTCCAAAGACGAAGCCTACTACCGCGGACAGATCAAAACCAGCGAATTCTTCATCCAGACGGTGCTGCCCTGCACCCTCGGCAAGATGGCCTCCGTCGAGCAGATGAGCAACGCGGCGGTCGAGATGGACGAGGCGTGGTTCGGTAACTAGAAATGTTGTGTGGGCGGATTGTCACTTGAAGACGATCCGCCCACTTTTTTTTAACTGTGTTCACACCCCCGTGTGATTGTTTTTTTACTTTTAAATTATAACAGAACCATATGGAGGAACCATGGCCGGCAAGTTTGTCAGTATGCGCAATCTCAAATTCCTGATTCATGAAGTTTACGACGTCGCGGCGCTCACCAAGACGGACTACTACAGCCAGCATAACAAGAAGGCGTTCGACATGGTATTGGACGCAGCCATGAAACTGGCCCAGAAGATGCTTTATCCGATTCTCGAGGAGATGGACCGTAAAGCGCCATACCTGGAGAACGGAGAGGTTCGGGTGCATCCCAACGTCGGTGAGATCCTGAAGGAGTTCGGCGAGGGAGGCTGGATCGGCGCCACCTTCCCTGAGGAGTGGGACGGCGAACAACTGCCCGGTCTGCTGAACTGCGCCTGCCAACTGATCACGTCGGCATCCAACTATTCGGCCAGTGCGTATATGGGGTTGACCTCCGGCGCCGCCCGCCTGATCTATTCGTATGCCAACAAGGAGCTGCAAAAGACCTATTTGCCGGAAATGATGGCTGGCAACTGGCAGGGCACCATGGCCCTGACCGAGCCCCAGGCCGGAAGTTCCCTCAGCGACATCACCACCACAGCCACCCCGACCGACGAGGGCTACTACAAGCTCAAAGGCACCAAGGTGTTCATCTCCGCCGGCGACCATGACGGCACCAAGAACGTGGTGCACATGCTCCTGGGGCGCATCGAAGGGGCACCCGAGGGCGTTAAGGGGATCTCCATGTTTCTGGTGCCCAAGCTGCGCGTCGAGGAAAACGGCAAGCTGGTTCCCAACGATGTGACGGTCTCCCAGGTTTTTCACAAGATGGGCTACCGCGGCACCCCCATTACCGAGTTGAGCTTCGGCGACAAGGACGACTGCCGCGCATTTCTGGTGGGCGAAGCCAACCTCGGCCTAATGTATATGTTCCAAATGATGAATGAAGCCCGTATCGGCGTTGGCTTGGGCGCCGCCGCCATCGCCTCGGCGGCCTATTATGCTGCCCTGGACTACTGCAAGACCCGTCCCCAGGGGCGCATCCCGGGACAGAAAGATCCGACGAGCCCCCAGGTGCCCATCGTCGAGCACGCCGATATCCGTCGCATGCTGCTGTTCCAACGTGCCGTGATCGAGGGATCGGAGGGCCTCCTTATGCAGTGCGCCCTTTACGAAGACTACCTGAGATGCAAACCCAAAGAGGAGCACGAGCGTTATGAGCTCCTGCTCGACCTGCTTACCCCCATGGCCAAGACCTATCCGTCCGAAATGGCCATTCACACCACAAGCCAGGCCATCCAGTGCCTGGGCGGCTATGGCTACTGCGAGGATTTCCCGGTCGAGCAGTACTTCCGTGACTGCCGCATCCACCCGATCCACGAAGGTACCACCGGTATTCAGGGCATGGACCTGCTGGGCCGCAAGGTGATCATGAAAGGAGGCAAGGCGTTCCTTCTCTTCAAGCAGGAGGTCAGCGCAGATATAAAAAAGGCCCACGGTATTGCTCCGCTTGAGCCTCTGGTAGAAAAGCTCGAAGAGGCCATGCAGATTCTCGAGCAGACCACGGCCAAGCTGGGCGCCGTTTTCGGTGAAAAGGGCGTGGCGGTCTACCTGGCCGACGCCACCCTCTACCTGGAGATGTTCGGCATCATCGCCGTGGCGTGGCAATGGCTGCTGCAGGCCGCCGCGGCCCAACAGGCGCTGGACGGCAAACCCAAATCAGCCGACATTAATTTCTATAAGGGCAAGCTGGTCACAGCAAGATACTTCTTCGCCTACGAGATGCCCAAGATCCACAGCATCGTTCAACGGCTCACCGACGGCGATCCGCTGACCGTGGAGATGGAGAGCGCCTTTTTAAACGACTAGACCCATATGAGCATTAGATTCAAGCAAATGATCCGGACGGCACGGCAGAAATTTACGCGCCGTCCGGATCATGACAGACCGACCCAACCCGATCCACCTCCTGATCCTAAACGAAAGAGACCTTGAATCTGCCATGCATCTGGGAGCGGAACAGCGAGGCGATCATCAACTCAATACTTCTCATTTTATCAGCGCTCTTCTGGGTGGGTACCCTCATTGCGGTGCCCCTGATTCTCGTATGGCTGCCCGCCGACTACCTGACGGCCCAAAGCAACGAAGGCCTTGTTCGCCAGACCGGAGGCGTGTGGCGCTACCCCTACTGGATCTTCAAGAATCTGATCGGGGCGATATTCATCATCGCCGGCATCATCATGCTGTTCCTGCCGGGCCAGGGAATTTTGACCATTGTACTTGGGCTGGCTCTGATCAATTTCCCCGGCAAACGAAGGGTGATTCTCCGGCTCTTTGGTCACCCTCGCATTTTTAACGCCATCAACCGCCTGCGAGCCAAGGCCGGCAAACCTCCCCTGGAAGAGCCTCTTGACGAGTCGCACGATCCTGCCTGATGACGACCCCCTAATACTGATTACGTTTCACTTTGCATTTCCGGGAGAGCCGGACGACACTTTTTGTTGGATAGGGATGGTTGTCCATGATACCGATGGCCTGAGCATGCTGGTGAGCGTTGCTTATGTCCCTAACTCAAGAGGGCAGGTAAAACGGCCGATGAGAGGGATGGTCTCCACCAGCGCGGATGCCACGGACGGGTGTAAAGCCCGCATCTACGATAATTGCAATAATTAAAGCTCGTTATCATACACAAACGAGGTAGGGGCAGGATATGTTCCCGCCCGGGTAATATCCCCTTGGAAGGGTTTGGCAGGAAGCATGAACCATACCGATAACAGCAAACTGCCGTTGCACAGCAGGGCCAGACGGCGCACATGCCTCTCTTGCGGCGGAGAGCTGCCGCCGCGGCATCGGCGCTACTGCGCCAACGCCTGCCGGCAGCAGCTTCTGGCGACGCTCAACCGTCGTACCGGGTTGTTGCGGGCATTGAATACCCGTTATGCGACCTTCTATTTCACCGATTTCGTCATCGTGATGGATCTGCTCACCTACGGTGCCGAACAGATTTACAGCTACATGCTGCCCCGCGCGCTAGGCCGCAAACCGGTGGAAGACTTCTGCGATCTCTCCAACATGCTCGGCACCGAGTGGTGGAACGAGCGCAACCGCACCAAGAAGCGCTATGTCGCCTCCCAGCGTGTCCTGGAAAAGGCCTCCAAAGCCGATAAACCGGCCCAGACGGTCATCCCGTCCACCCTGGCCGTACCGTCTGTCGGCGTCAGGCATCTGATGACCCTGGAGCTCAGCACCGATGAGCTGACACCATCCAACATGCAGAACAGCATCAAGCGGGCCTACCGCAATCAGGTCAAACGCCACCATCCCGATCTGGGCGGCAGCGCCCAGGCGTTCCTCAAGATCCAGGAGGCGTATGAGCGTCTGATTCACTGGACCAAGAACCCCACCTACATCCGCAGGAGCGGCTTTCCCGACAAGTGGCTCTACGAAGGCGCCAACAACCGCTGGCTGCAGCCGATCGTGCCGCGCCGAACTCGCCGCTAGCCCTCTCCTTCTCACCTCGATGTTGGTGTCGATGCCCCCTGCCGGCCCTCGAGCAGTTCGATGATGCGCGCCTGCTGTTGCAGGAGCTTCAGGTTGGTCTCCACCGTGTAGCGGGTGGCCACGGCAATCTGGCGCAGGTAGGTTTCGGACATGTTGGTGGAGAGGGTGCGGGTGTTGTCGTCGTGGGCTGCCAAATCGCGATAGAAATCCTCGCCGAGTTGGATGAAGATGGCGGCCGGCGGATAGGGCGCGGATGGCTTCTGGGGGCGTTTTGCATCGGCCAGCGTGGCAGCGGCGGCGATGGCAAGTGCAACGGCGCTAACGCCGATCAGCAGGGTCGGGCGTTTTACACCTCTCATGTTCTTCTCCTTTGAATCCTTTAAAATCGAATTAAATAGTCGGCTTCGGACGGGCCCACCAGGTCGGGTTCGAAGGCGCCGGGGGTTTCGGGCAGCAATACGAGCGTGGGCCAGGGGGCCCGCTTGGCCAGCTGGGCCGGAATTGCCTGCTTCTGGGCATGGCCGGCCCCGGCCAGGATCACCAGGATCGTATTATCATTTGCCTCCAGGTACTGGGCCGCGTAGACGGCCATGGCGGTGTCCCAGAGCAGTTGGGCCTCACAGAAATAATCAAACTGCATCTTCCCGTGCGCATGGGCGTCATAGGCTTCGCGGATGTAGTCCCGGTAGGCCGGGGTCACATCGCAGGTCACCGGCCCCAGGATCTCTTTTTGGGTTTCATTGAGAGATGCGAAGCCGTTATAGGCGACCTGTTTGGAAACGCCGCGATCCACGTTGAGGCCGACCATGGGGATGCTGTGTTCGCGTGCATATTGGAAAATGGGCCTGTAGATGGCCCACTTGAAGTTCCAGTTGTCCAAAAAGATCGGCTTGAACTGCGCTTCATCGATCTGGCCGTCGATCCAGCGGTCCAAATCGGCCTGACTCTCCCTGCGGAACATCTCCAGTCCTATGGCCACCCGGTTTCCCGACGTTACCAGGGAGCGGATCACCTCCAGTTGCGCCTGGTGATGGGATTCGATGGCGTGGTGCTCACCCACCAGAATCACCCTGGCTTTCACCAGTCGCTCTTGCATCGTCGCTTTATCAATCGTGCGCTGCTCCCTGAGGTCGAACAGCTGCAGCTCTCCGCCTCCGAGCAGGGCCCGGCAGCCTATCAGCAGCCCGACCACGGCAACTGAGACGATTATTCTCTTCATGGGTTCACCTCTATCCAGCTCTTTTGCATGGCCCGTATCGGACCGGTTGGCCCAATCTAAGCGCCCACAGACCCGCTGTCAAAAACGGCAGCAACGAGAGGGGGCGACGGCCGGCGCAATGGGTTGACATTTCGGATTGAAAAGCTGAAATTAGGCGATTCGATATCCGGACAGGAGCAACGATGGTGGACCCATTCTGGACGAACAAGACCCTGGATCAATTGACCCCTGAGCAGTGGGAGGCGCTGTGCGACGGCTGCGGTCGCTGCTGCCTGCAGAAGCTCAAGAGCGCCACCACGGGCAAGGTCTCCTACACGTGGGTGGCCTGCTACCTGCTGGACATCGAGCGTTGCCGCTGCGACGATTACGACCTGCGCCATGTGCTGGTCCCCGATTGCCTGGAGCTGAGTGCGGAGAACATTCCCCGACTCCACTGGCTTCCCCGAACCTGCGCCTATCGCCTGGTGGCTGCCGGCAAAGAGCTGCCCGAATGGCATCCGCTGGTCAGCGGTTCGCCGGAGACAGTTCACACCGCTGGCATCTCGGTGCGAGAGCGTGCTATTTCAGAAGAGCACGTCCATCCCGACGACCTGGAAAAGTTTGTGATGAAGAAGCGGTTTTAGTTGCCTACATGGTGGCCTGGTACGTCGTGATATCTTCGGCCAGGAAGGTTCGACTGCCATATAGCTCCGGCGCCAGGGCAGGCCAGTGGGATGGGTACATGGTCGTGAAAACGCGCTGGAACATCGCTTCGAGCAGCTGGTCGGCGGCAATGATGGCGTTGGGGGTGTCGAGGCTGGCTTCGGCCCGCTGGACCTTCTCCAGGCGCGCCTTGAGTTTCTCGAGCAGTTCAAAGTAGAGCAGCACTTCACTTCGATGTTGCGGTTTATTTTCCCCGCTCTCCATCTCCTGGGTGAGCTTGGTTCTCATTTGACTGATCTTCTCGGCGGAGGCCTCTTTCAAGTAGCGGCGCTTGTCCCCGCTGCTGAAGAAGGATTGGTCACCCACCGCTTTGCCCACTGTCTCTTCAATCTCCTCCGTCTCCTTTTTCAATCCTGCGGAGATGTCGCCGATCAGCCCTTGGGGCACGGTCGCGTCCACCCGGGAGAAGACCTCTCCATATTCTGACATTTTGGTCTGGAATTCGGCCACGGCGCTGTTCCAGAAGAGCCGACTGATGCGGGTCACATCTTTCATCAGGTCGGGGCCGGCCGGATCGACCACTTTGAGGCGGTCGAGGATCTCCGGAAAGACGTGGGCTGTGGTGGCAAAGAGGTTTTCGCCGGTGACCAGCTTGAAGATGATGGCAATGGTGGCATACCAGTCCTGCAGGTGAAGTATGGCGGGCAGGTCTTCGTAGGCTTCCAGCAAGATGGCGTTGGACATGAGATGGGTCGGCGTCGCATAGAGGGGCGTGCCGGCCATCTGAGGCTGGGGAATCAGTATGGGGTCATCGGCGTCGGTGGCCACGGCCGTCTCCACGTCGATCAAGCCGATGGAAAACTTGTCGGGATTATTGAGGAAGACCGGGTATTCGTCGGGATTGCCGGCCACGAAGAGGTTCTCCGGCTTGAGGTCGCGCAGGGCCAGACCCCGCTGCCCGATCCAATCCAGCAGGTTCAATATATTGGTGGCCATGCCCTCGAATTGCCGCCGGTGCTGAGAGAAGCGCGTTTCGCGAATGTAGTCGGTCAAATGGCGTCGATAGAGATCGACTTCAAATTGATGTTTTTTGGTCACCTTGGCGAGCACTTGGTTGAGCTTGGCGACCGTCTCTACAGGCAGTTGGGTCTCTTCGCGCCGGATCGTCTCGCCGGCCATGTGGGCCAGAAACCACTGTTTGAGGTTATAGGTCGGCACCGATTTGCTGACGTCGGCCGCCTCGAGCACTTCGCGCAACCTCCCTTCACAGTGGTAGTAGGCTTCCTGAAGCGCCTGGGAGACCGGTCCGGCCGTCTCGCCATAGCGGCAGACAAAGCCGTGTTGGTCCCAAAGCAATTCAGGATGTTGGCGTGCCTCCAGAATCAGCTGTCCGTAACCACTGTGGATCTCCTCCAGGGTGGAGCTGAGGAAGTGGTGCTTGGCCAGGTCCATGAAGAAGGCGAATGAGTCATCGATCTTCAGATGCTCCTGCAACTCGACGTCGGTTTGCAGCAGGTGGGTATACCTCTTTTCGAGCATCTCCTCAGAGAGCGATTCGCTGTCGGGAAAGGTGTGCACTGCCTTCAAAATAACCGATACGCGCGGGACGATGCACGGACTGGGCGCCAGCCGGTCCACGATGCGCCCCTCGGCGGCAATTTGGCGCTTGTAGTCGCTGAATTTGCTCATCGGCAGCGGTGGTATTTTGATCACGAGGTGGGAGTCGTAGATCACATAGAAACATCGGCTGCGGCTGCCGCCGCCCTGGCCCAGCATGCCGATGGACATGCGCCGCGTCATCCACTCATCGTCGTGCAGGATGCGCATCTCGTAGGTTTCGTTGGGGCAGGTGAGGCGGGTCTCGGTGCGTACGATCTGGGCCGGCGCGTCGGGGTCGACCTCATGTTGCTTCTTGAACAGACTAAGAAAGAAGCGCATTACCTGCTGTTGATCGGAAAGCTTGAGGGTTGGTTTGGGCTGCTTGGACGGCACGCTCGGTTTGCGGACCACCCTCTTTTCAGGTTTGATTCTGTTTGCCTCGGCTGCGGTTGGACGATTCGAGGAGAGGACCGATTTACGCCTCGGCCGAAGTAGCATGGCCAGCAATAGGGAGACCACAAGTACGGGGGCACCCACCACCCATTTGGCATAGAGCTTGACGGCCTCTTTGTTGACGCCAACCTTTTGATACGCCTGTTTGGCCGAGTTTTGGAGACGGACCCAGAGAGAGTCATCCGGACCCTTATCCTCCACACGTTCCGTATTCGCCAGACGGGCCGTCTCGATATGGTCATTGTCGGGCGACAGCTCTCCCGGCACCGCCCAGCATACACTGATCCACACCGTGAACAGCAATACGGATAAGGTGGCGAGGCGGCATATTCGGGTCGGGGGTTTTGTCATTTTAATTTGGCGCCGATCGCTTTCAGGACGCCCTTTTTCAGGTCGATGCGTGCTTGCACTCTGTAGCGGCACGGGTCAGGCGGCCATCCGCTCGCTCAGTTGGACCAACAGTTTAACCGGCCCCACATCCACGACATCTTCATGGTTCAATTTCACTGTGCCCTTGACGCGGGATCCATTGCGCTTGGGCTTGACCCAACCACCGGCATATCTTAGGAAATAGTCACCCGATTGTTTCGTGATGACCGCTGCCGGTCCGCCCATCACCACCGACCAGAGGCCACCGATCACGATATCGGCGTCGTCGTTGATGCCGATGTCGATCTGCCGTTCGGAGAGAGGCCGGCTCCCTTCGCCACCAGCCAAAAAGGCAAGGAAATCATTTTCGGGGCGAACCTCTTTGGGGGTTGGGGTCAATATGGCCTCTTTTGCCGGTGCAACCTGGTCGTTCTCCATCAACATGGTGCTAGCGGTGTCGAAGGGGCCGGGAAGTGTATCGTAGGCGTCATCCGAGGGTTCCACCGTGATGGTGTCCGACCAGTCGGCCTGGAGCACATGTTTGCCGATGGTGACCACGTCGTTGTTGTTCAGTGTCACCTGGGTCACCGGCTGTCCGTTGCAGAAGGTGCCGTTTTTGCTGTCCGTATCGGTGAGTACCACACGATCGCCCTCGTGCTCGATTCGTGCGTGGTGGCCAGATACCGCCAGGTTTTCAATGACAATATCATTTTCAGTGCGCCTGCCGATGGTTAACCGGTCACCTTCGGCCAGTGGATATGCGCCCAGAATTTTTTCCTTAAAGATAAGGATGAGTTTTGGCATGATCCCCTTCCTTCTCTCGATCGTGTCAAGCTACTGGCGGGTTAGGGGAGATACGTGACAAAAATTGTCTCTCCGGATGACAAAGCCCACCCTTTCCCGTTCGATTCGTTTCGCTTGCTATGTTGTGGCCAGAGGCCGATTTGGCGCAACGATGGTTTGACAACATTGCGGCCATGATTAAATTCTGCATGAATTAATGCAAGAATCGGACCATTAATATGGGAGGAAGTATGCGTTTCGACAAATTTACCATCAAATCCCAGGAGTTGATCCAGAGCGCCCAGTCGATGGCCAGTCGGTTCAACAACCAGCAGATCGAACCCGAACATCTCCTATCGGCCATGTTGGCCGAGCGGGAGGGCGTGGCCAACTCGATGCTTCGCAAGCTGGGCGTAAGCCCGGGTGCCATCGCCCAGGAGGCGACCGCGGCATTGGAGCGGCTTCCCAAAGTGACCGGCGCGGGCGAGGTCTATCTCTCTTCGAGGGCCAAATCGGTTCTGGAGCGCGCGTTTGCCGAAGCCGACAAGATGAAGGATGAGTATGTCAGCATCGAGCACATCCTGTTGGCCGTTGTGGATGAGAAGGGCGGTGATGCGCGCAGGATTCTGGAAAAGTATGGCGTCCGGCGCGATGCCATTTTGAAGGTGCTCATGGAGATCCGCGGTTCCCAGCGTATCACCGACCCCAACCCGGAGGAGAAGTACCAGGCACTGGACAAATTCAGTCGCGACCTGACCGAGCTGGCGAGGCTGGGCAAGATCGATCCGGTCATCGGACGCGACGAGGAGATCCGGCGCATCGTGCAGGTGCTCTCCCGGCGCACCAAGAACAATCCGGTGCTCATCGGCGAGCCGGGCGTGGGCAAGACTGCCATTGTAGAGGGGCTGGCCCAGCGCATCGTGGCCGGGGATGTCTCCGAGAGCCTGAAGAACCGCCGCCTGGTGGCCTTGGACATGGGCGCTTTGATCGCCGGGGCCAAGTACCGTGGTGAGTTCGAGGATCGGCTCAAGGCGGTGCTCAAGGAGGTGGAGAAGGCCGAAGGCGAAGTGATTCTCTTTATCGATGAGTTGCACACCCTGGTCGGCGCCGGCGCCAGCGAGGGTGCCATGGACGCCTCCAACATGCTCAAGCCGGCCCTGGCCCGTGGCACCCTGCGCTGTGTGGGGGCCACCACCATCAACGAGTACCGCAAATATATCGAGAAGGACGCTGCCCTGGAGCGGCGCTTCCAGCCGGTTCTGGTGACCGAGCCCACCGTCGAGGATACCATCTCGATCCTGCGTGGACTGAAGGAGAAGTACGAGGTGCACCATGGCGTGCGTATTAAGGATTCGGCCATCGTGGCGGCCGCGACCCTGTCCGACCGCTATATCGCCGACCGCTTCTTGCCGGACAAAGCCATCGATTTAATTGATGAATGCGCCTCCAAGTTGCGCATTGAAATCGACTCCATGCCGGCGGAGATCGACGAGGTGCGCCGAAGAATCACCCAGGCTGAGATCGAACGCCAGGCCCTGAAGAAGGAGTCGGATGCCGCCTCCAAGGAGCGGTTGGCCAAGCTGGAGAACGATCTGGAATCGATGCGGGCCAACATGGCTCACATGAAAGCCCATTGGGACCGCGAAAAGGCGACCATCGAAACCATCCGCAAAATCAAGGAGGAGCTGGAGCAGGTGGGCATCGCCCAGCAGAAGGCCGAGCGCGAGGGCGATCTGGCCCGAGTGGCCGAACTGCGTTACGGTAGGGCCATTGAGCTGAATCAGCAGATGGAGGCGGCGCGTGGCGAATTCGAGGCCCTGCAGAGCGAGCGCAAGATGCTCAAGGAAGAGGTGGACGACGAGGATGTGGCCGAAGTTGTGGCACGCTGGACCGGCATACCGGTCAGTCGTATGCTGGAGAGTGAACGCGAGAAGCTGGTCGGTATGGAGGATCGTCTGGGCCGCCGGGTGATCGGGCAGCGGAACGCCATCGAGGCGGTCTCCAACGCGGTTCGCCGGGCCCGTTCGGGACTGCAGGACCCCAACCGGCCCATCGGCTCGTTCATCTTCATGGGGCCCACCGGCGTAGGCAAGACCGAACTGGCCAAGGCCCTGGCCGAGTTCATCTTCGACGACGAGCAGGCCATCGTGCGCGTCGATATGTCCGAGTATATGGAGAAGCACGCCGTGGCGCGACTCATCGGCGCGCCTCCGGGATATGTGGGTTATGAAGAGGGCGGCTACCTCACCGAAGCCGTCCGACGGCGGCCCTACTCGGTGGTGCTCTTCGACGAGATCGAAAAGGCCCACCCCGAGGTGTTCAACGTATTGCTGCAGATCCTCGATGATGGCCGCATGACCGATGGCCACGGCAAGACGGTCGATTTCAAGAACACCATCATCATCATGACCTCAAATGTCGGAAGCCAGTACATTCAGGAGTTGGGCAGCGACCAGCGTACCGAAATGGAGCGACGGGTCACCGATGCGCTGCGGGCGCAGTTCAAGCCGGAGTTTCTCAACCGCATCGACGAGACCATCATCTTTCTCAATTTGACGGTCGATCAGATCGGCGCGATTGTGGATATTCAACTTCAGCGTCTGTCCAAGCGGCTGGCCGAACGGAAAATCACCTTTGCGTTGGGCGAAGAGGCCAAGGAGCTGCTCATCGAGCATGGCTACGATCCGGTGTACGGTGCCCGCCCGCTCAAACGTGCCATCCAGCACTACATCGAGAATCCCATGGCCATGGCGATTTTAAAGGGCGAAATTGCCGATGGTTCCCATCTGCTTGCCGGGGTGGAGGGGGATGAGATGGTGTTTCGGCAGGGGTAGTGATTAAATTTGTGTGCATGTGGCAAGGGGGGCCTGGCTGACGTCAGCCAGGCCCCCCTTGCCACATGCACCTCAACCAACGTACTGCCGAAAGCTGTTTTGCTAAAGTGGGAAAAAGTAGGGGCGGGCTTTACGCCCGCCCGCATTTTCTTGTTTGAACCATAATTCGAATCGGAATTAGTGGTGCCTATCCCGTGACAGGATCTCTTTCACGTAATCCCTGATCTTCTCCTTGGGGTAGATCCCCTCTTCGGTCACCAGGAAGTCGACCATGTCTAGATCCAGCATGTCGTGTGAATAGGTGGTCAGCACGAAGCTGGTGTTGTCCTGGACAGTGGTCACCCGTTTTTCATGAATGCGTTGGTTTTCGGAGAGGCCGTGGGAGAATTTGAGTGTATTGGCGAATAGATAGACCGGTATTTTGTGAAAGTGGCACAGGCTGGCGATGTTGGCCGTGCCGACCGCGGAGACGATTTTAAGATCGTGGGAGATGGAGAGGGCGCCGGTAAACATCTTGTTGGCTTTGCCGATGTAGTGGCTCAACGAAAACTCGGGCACGGTCTCCAGGTCGACCCGGGCCTGCTTGAGGATGTCGATCAGCTTCTTCGTCTTGATGAAGTCTTGCTTAAGTACGATCACCTTGATCGTTCGGTCCAACACCTCTTTGGCCAGGGCGATCATTTTGGTGACGTCGGCGCTGGCGGTGTGCATCACGAGCACATCCCCCTCTTCGATGCAGTCCAGTCCAAGCTGGATGATTCGAGCGACCTTGTCTTTGATCCGATCGTGTTTGGCTTGCAGGATTTCGCATGCCGTTGCCAGCGTCTGATCCGCATCCGCCCCAAAATGGGGGGCGATCTCTTGTTCGAACTCTTCGATCAGGTGAATCAAGGGAACGATCTTGGGGCGCGTGTTTTTGATCGCGTCGGCCAGCTCCGCGTATTCGTTGCGGATTTCATCCGGGCTGCATTTCAGCTCCTGGATGGCGGTTTTAAAGGCCTGCAGGGCCAGCATGGTGGCGCGTGAAGAGCCCACGAGGTCTTCATGGTCTCGAATCAATCGGCATAAGATGGTTTTGTCGTCTTCATTCATAGTCAACTCTCAAATTATCCATGTTTTTCAAAATTAAGGCAACGTCAGCCGCAGGTAGATCACCAGATAGATGGACGAGAGGATCAGGGTAATGACGGTAATGACGGCGCTGAACTTCATGAAATCCAAAAAGGAGATGTCGACTCGGAACCGCTTGGCCATGCCCACCGTGACGATGTTGGCCGACGCGCCGATCATGGTGAAGTTGCCGCCCAGGCAGGCGCCTAATGCCAGGGCCCACCAAAGGATGTTGTGCGGGATGGGTGTGGTCTCCAGAATCAGCCGTACAATGGGTATCATGGTGATGGTGAAGGGAATGTTATCCAGAAACCCGGACACGATGCCCGACACCCAGAGCACCATCAGCACGATCACATATGGGTTGTCGCCCACGCGCAAAAAGATATTGTGGGCGATCCATTCGATAACGCCCTTCTCTTCGAGCACGCCCACCAGGATGAAGAGGCCGGCGAAGAAGAGCAGTGTGCTCCATTCGATCTCTTCGAGCATGTGCTCCACGTCCACCCGTGTGATGACGAAGAGCACCATGGCCATCAAGAGGGCCACCACACCGGGCGAAAGTTTGGTGATCGTTTGGGTCACGAAGAGCAATATGGTGATGATCAGGCATGAGAGGCTTTTGATTAAAAAGACCTTGTCAAATTTAGTGCTGAGGAAATCATAGCGGATTTTTTCCAGAAGCAGCTGGACGGAGAAAAGTTTACCCAGGTCGGCGTCGATGGGCTTGAATTTTTTGCGGTTGGCGGCCCATATATAAAACAATCCGACCGCGAAACAGATGATCACCGGCGGGGCCAGATTAAAGATGAACTGGTTGAAAGTGAGGCCCACCTTGGAACCGATGATGATATTGGGCGGGTCGCCAATCAGGGTGGCCGTGCCGCCTATGTTGGAAATTACGGCCTGGCTGATCACATAGATCTTGGGATCCAGCCCCATGCCTCTGGTCAGCTCGATGACAATCGGTACGATGATCAGGACCGTGGTCACGTTGTCCAGAAAGGCCGAGAGCACCGCCGTGACGATCGAAAAGAGGATCAGTATCTTGAGCGGGCTGCCCTTGGTCAGTTCTGCGATCTTGACCGAAAGAATGGTGAAGAATCCCGATTTGCGCAAGATGGCCACGATGGACATCATGCCCAACAGAAGCATGATGGTTTCGAAATCGATGAACTCGACCGCCTGATGTTCGGAAATCACATGCAGGGACAAGATCACCATGACGCCCAGCAGGGCCGCCACGGCTTTGTTCACCAACTCTAAAGAGATGACCGCGTAGACAATGACAAAAACAACTATTGGAATTAGAGCCCCTTCCATGATGGTTCAACCTTCCCTGTCGCTTGATGGATCGTAATTTGGTACAATCTTTTCAGTGGTTTAGCAAAACGACTCCTATATCGCTATTCTTGAATCGTGTCAATGTTCGATTTGTGCCAATGGCAGGGGATTTGGTAGGGGGATAGTGTAAACCAATTAAGGAGGGCTCTACTAAACCCAGTTCAAGTGGTGCCTTTGCGGATCGCTTGCAGAGGGGCACCGAATAGCATGCGGAATTTGCCAATTATTCGGGGTGTTCGGTCCTTTCTACAACTTGGCCCCTCTCGAGCCGTACGATGACATCTGCTATTTCGGGGACATAAGACAGGTCGGACGCGGTCGTTACCGTCGTGATTCCTTCGGCACGCAGCTCCTTGATACTCAAGGCCAGATTTTCACGAATCAGCGGTGACAGACCTTCCAATGGTTCATCCAACATCAGACACTGCGGCTCCAAGGCAAGTGCGCGGGCTATGGCGAGCATTGTCCGCTCGCCGCCGCTGAGCACTTGCCCATGCGCCTTGATCAGGTCTTTTAAGGGGGGAAACAGCGAAAGGACCTTCTTTACTATTTTGTTCTTGTCCGTCTTTCTTCGCCAAGTGGCCAGCAGTATGTTTTCCAATACGGTAAAATCGGGATAGATTCTTCGATCTTCCGGTACGTAGCCGATTCCCATATGCGCCACTTTGTGGCCGGGTTGGTTCGTGATTTCCCGATCTTTGAAAAAGATGCGGCCCGAATCCACAGGCAATAAACCGAGGATGCTTTTTAATAATGTGGTTTTGCCGGCGCCGTTGGGCCCGACGACACAGAAGATGCCCGGTGAGATGGTCATGGAGACATCCCTCAGGGCGTGTACCGGCGGGCGGAACGTGTTCAGCCCTTCAATTCGAATAATTGGCTCTGCTTGGCCGCCTGAAGATTGAATATGATTGTTTGTCATTGCTTTGGCTCTCTTTTCAGACGCGTTTAGGGTTTCGGCGCTTCAGTTTACGCTTTTCTTCCCGAACGGGCTGTGGCCCAGTACGGCCGTGCGGACCTGTTCGTTCGCCATAACCGTTTCCGGGAGGCCCTGTGCAAGCACCGATCCCTGGTCCATTACGATGACGCGCTGACCATACCGGGCCACGATTTCCATGTCGTGTTCCACAATTATCGTGGTGGTTCCTTTGGCCTTGATGTTGGGCATGATCGTATCCATAACCTCACACTTCTCGTCGGAACTCACCCCGGAGGTCGGTTCATCCAAGAGCAGAATTGCCGGCTCCAAGGCAAAGGCCACGGCCGCGTCCAGCAGTTTGCGCTGCCCGTGTGGTAATGACGCGGCCACACTTTCCGGAGGGACATTGAACATTTCGAGAATGTGCCGGGCTTCTTCCCTTGATTGACGAAAACGGGTCGTTTTGGAATAAAAGACCAGTGTCTTTTTCTGCCGAATAAGCAATGCCAGTGAGACATTGTCCCAAGCGGTCAGATTTTCGAAAAGGGCAGGAAGTTGGAAAGAATAGATGATCCCGCTGCGGGCCCTATGAATAAGACTTTGCCGGCTAACATTTTTTCCACGAAAGAAAATTTGTCCCTCACTGACCCGGTGGCCCCCACTGAGCATCTTGAGCAGAGTGGTTTTGCCGGCGCCGTTCGAACCAACAATGCAAAGCACCTCATTTTGGAAGACTTCCATGTCCACGCAGTTCACGGCCATGAGCCGCCCGAAGGACTTTGTAACCTGTTTGGTGCTCAGGATGACTTCTTGATCAGCTTTCGAGCCCATAGACCGAAACCTCCCAATACCCCGCCCGGCAGAAAGATGACCAGGCAAATAATGGCCGCACCCAGAAAAAATTGCCAGAAAAAGAGCGGCTGCAGTTTGGATTGCAGAAAAACAAAGACCAGTGCGCCGACGACCGGACCGAAAAAGGATTGATGCCCCCCTAAAATCACCATCAACACAATACCGATAGAGGTTATCGTCTGAAACAACTCAGGTACTGCATGGCCGGTGAGCGATACCAGCAAAACGCCTGCGACACCGGTAAAGGCGCCGGAGATGATGAAAGCAATCAAACGGTATTTCATGACCAGCAAACCCAAATAGCCTACCCGGCCTTCGTTGTCCCTTACCGCCTGAATGGTCAATCCGAAAGGCGATTTGCAAATAACCCACATCGCTGCGGTGCAAAGCACAAAAAATATTAAGGCCAGATAGTAGTATGGCATCCCGGAATCGACAGGATGACCGAAAAGCATTGGCGTTGTTACCCGCACACCGTCGGTACCACCGGTAAGGTTGTAGAACTTTGCGAAAAGCGCATACATCAGCTCTCCGAATGCAAGGGTCAGCATCGAAAAGTAAATGTCGATCTGGCGAGTGCAAAAGATCCCCACGATAGCCGCCAAGGCTGCGGAAGCCAAAACCCCCAGCGGTATGAGCACCTCCAGGGAATGCACACCGGCATACTTGCCCATCAGGGCTACCACATAAGCGCCTGTACCAAGGAACATACCGTGGCCGAAACTCATCAATCCTGTGTAGCCCAGCAACAAATTGACAGACAGTGCCGCTATGGCCATCAGCATCGCATACGTCAACAGATAAACAGTAAAATCACCAGCTACAAATGGCGCCAGGCAGATGAGGATAAAGCCGGTCACCAAAGAGAGGCCGCTTAGATGTTTCATATCCGTTTTTCCCGCTTGTTCACGATTTGTGCGTGCCGAAAAGCCCGCTCGGTTTAATCGATAGGATCAACGCCATCAGAATGAAAACAAAAGCAAGTTCCAACTTGGGGAAATACTGAACACCCAGGGAGTTGACCATCCCAATGATCAGGGCCGTCACCAAGGCCCCGTTGACGCTGCCCAGGCCGGCCATGGCGATAACGACAAAGCTCAATATGAGATACTCTAAGCCCACTCCCGGCCACCCTCCGGTGACCGGGAGCATAAGGCCGCCCGCCAGGCCGGCTATGGCCGATCCAAACAGGAAAGTAAATGCTTTGACATGCGAGACGCTGATGCCCATTGCCTCAGTCATCTCTTCGTCGAGCGAGGTGGCCCGGATGACGCGGCCGATGTCTGTTTTGCGAAACAAAAACCATAGCCCAAATGCAAGAGCGGCGGCAGCGCCAATGATAATCAGGTTGTATACTGGGTAGATGATGTTTCCATATTCGATCATACTGTCGATGAGGGGAGGTACGCCGATAGAGTATCCACCCCAGTAGAATCGAATGATATCGTCGACCATCAACACAATTCCGAAAGTGACCAGAATTTGGAAAACGTGGTCGCGTTTATACATGAACCGGAGTATGCCACGTTCGAACAGCAGACCCAGCAGGCCAACCAGGAAGGCGGCACAAATCGGCGCCAACCACAACAGGGCGGGATAATCGGCGGGCAGCAAACCGATGATGCCATAACAGAGATACAGTCCCAGCATGTATGCAGCCGCATGACCAAAGTTTATAATGTTCAGCACGCCGAAAATGATTTGGAGCCCTGCACTCATGAGAAAAAGGATCGAGGAATAAAAGATTCCATTGATCAAGATGTTGAAAACCAATTCCAAAGTGTAGCCCCCCCATTGTGCCGGTAATGGTATCCGGCTGCCAATCGGCTTAATACCGTTCGCTTTTTCAGGCAAAAGCGAACGGTATTGCCAGGTTTTACCACTTCTTGATCCACTCCAGCGGGTCTTCTCCCGGAGGCGCACAGACCTCTTCCATCGGAATGTGATAGATCTGATCAATACCGAAGTTATATGGTTTTTGCTCCTTGTACAGTCCGGCCCATTTGGGGGTGCTGGCCTTGCCGTCGGAGCGGTAAGTCGACCATCCCAACTGGTGGGCGACAGCAAGACCCGGGAAGGCCGCCGCGATCTGATCGTTGCTCGGCCAAGCGCCGGTCACGGCCGCCGCCCGCTCTACCGCTGCCACCAAGGCCAGAAAACCTGCCCCGGTAAAGGCCGCGCCTGCGGGGGTCGCATTTTGATGCGCCTGGTAATACATGTCGTAAAAAAATTTGTTCAGCGGCCATTTGTTTGGATCGGGAGCGGTGGGCAACCCCTCTACCGGGAAGGGTGGATGCCCGATGAGCTGTTTGGGAAGGGGCCGCTTTTCGGTGCTGTAAAATTCACCATGGTCTCCCATCAATTTCGAATGCTTGGCCACGCCGCGCTGGATGCATTGATCGGCGAACCTCGTCGAGTCAGCTCCCCAGAAGCTGTTGAACACCACTGTTGGTTTGGTCGATAGAATCTTGGCAATGTGAGGAGAGTAATCGGGGGTAAACAATTTGGGCCACAGTTCGGCTACGGTTTCAGCTTTGGGATCCACCTTTTTGAGCACCGTATCGAAAATGTCATGAATTTCATGCCCGTATGCGTAATCCGGATGCACATGGGCCACCTTGGCCCCCGGGAAGAATTTCGCGCAGGCCAACGCCGCGGAGGCCGCATGGGCGATGGTGTCGTTCACCGCCTTGAAGACATATTTTCGAAACTTGGTGGGATCATCCGGGTTCTGCCAGGTCACCTTGTGCGTGCGCGCCAGAGTGTTGATAAATATCGTTTTACTCTCTTCGGCGATCGGGGCTGCAGCGAGCGCGTTTCCGGATGAGGCCACGCCGAGGATGGCATCGACCTTGTCCTGCTGGGTAAGCCGCTTGAACGTCTCGACCACCTTAGCCACTGGCCCTTCATCGTCTTTGGAGAGCTCCAGCTTGCGACCCAACAGCCCGCCGTTTCGGTTGTAATGGTTGACCAGCAGCTCCATCATTTCATGGCCCGGATAGCCGTAAGAAGTAGCAGGTCCAGTCGAGAAAGCGACGACAGCCACCTTGAAAGGCGTTTTCGGTGCATCGGCGGCCAACGCCTTGCGTTGGGCACCGGTCAGATAGAGGCCACCCGCCAACGTACCAAGACCCATTAATTTCATTGCATCACGACGACTAAAACCCAACTCTTTTTTCATTTGCAACCTCCTTGCATTTTTGAAGAGCGGTAGACGTTAATATTGCAATGGCTCGGTAGTGCCTTGAGTCAAGCGATGAGGGTTCTTGAAATATGGTTGTCGATAAAGAGGGATCCTGAACACGCAATTTGATACTGGCATAGGTTCGCACCAAGGTCAATAATACAAACCAATGTTCGTTCTCGTCGTACAAAGCCGTGGCTGCTGTCGGTTCCTGGAAAATACTTCCCGGGCACTATCTGTCGACTCGATGGTGACCGGCATCCTGCCGCAGGTGGACATCTGCATCAGAACTTCCAATATCTTATCTGTCAGACAGGCTCATTATTTGCTAATATGGTTGCCAACTATCGGATAATATAATAGTTTGCACCCACTCGAAGGCGGAAATCGAAAAGATGAAAGTGACCATTATAGGATCGGGCACCTGTGTGCCGCGGCTATCAAGGAGCGCCAGCAGTTTGCTGGTAGAGACCGGCAAGGCCAAAATACTAGTCGACCTGGGACCGGGCACCATGCATCGGCTGCTGGAGTATGGTTTGACGATCTTCGATCTGACCCATATTTTTATCACCCACTTTCATCCCGACCACACCGCAGAGCTGGTTCCCCTGCTCTTTGCCACCAAGTATCCAGACGGTGCTGCGCGCACCCATCGCCTGACCATTGCCGGTGGGATCGGGTTGAAACGGTTTTACCAGGGGCTTCAGGCCGCCTACGGCCAATGGATCGTGTTGCCCGAAGAGCAGATGGCGCTTCAGGAGATCGATACCATGGCCGGCGAGGCGCTCACCTATGTCGAGGGTTTCAACGTGACCGCCAGGCCGGTCGATCATCGGCCCGAGAGCCTGGCCTATCGCTTCTCCGATTCGACCGGTAGTTCCGTGGCCTACTCGGGGGATACGGACGATTGTGAGACACTGGCAGAGGTGGCCCGGGGGGTCGATCTGTTCATCTGCGAGTCGGCCATGCCCGATGCGCTCAAGGTGCCCGGGCACATGACACCCTCCCTGGCCGGGACCATGGCTGCCCGGGCCGGCGCCAAACGCTTGGTGCTGACCCATCTCTATCCCGAGTGTGATGGGGTTGACCTTGTCAAACAAGCCCGGCGCACGTATAAAGGGCCGGTGATGGTTGCAGAGGATCTGCTCTCTTTTGTGTTGGAGGGGTCGATCCGAAATGGGGGGGCGCAAGGGTGAGCCCCGATCGTAGCTGTTAATGGAGGTGCGATAGGAGTGCATATGAGATATTACCCGGTCTGTCTGGATATAAAGGGTCGCGATTGCCTGGTGGTCGGGGGCGGACAGGTGGGCACGCGCAAAGTGAAAACCCTGCTCGATTGTGGCGCCCGGGTGACGGTGGTGAGCCCCCAGGTCACGCAAGCGCTGGCCGAACTCGTCGGTAACGGTCAGATCACCTGGAAACCGCGTGCCTATAGTGCCGGCGATCAGGAGGGTGTGTTCCTGGTGATCGGGGCCACCGACGAAGAGGCGCTCAACCATGCCGTCTATGAGGATGCCAAGCAGGCCGGCCGTCTTTGCAACATTGCCGACCAACCCCGGCGCTGCAACTTTGTCCTGCCCTCCATCGTGCAACAGGGCGATCTGATGATCGCCATCTCCACGGCCGGCAAAAGCCCGGCTTTTGCCAAATTCATGCGACGGCAGCTGCAGGAGCAGTTCGGACCGGAGTACGGCACATTCCTGGATCTCATGGGAGCGGTGCGGCAGCACCTGCTTGCCCAGGCCCACGCACCCGAAGCGCATAAACCCATTTTTGAAGCGTTGATCGAACAGGGAATGCTGGAGCTGATTCGACAGGATGACCGCGACCGGATCGATGCTCTCCTGGCCCGGGCGGTGGGGCCGGAATACACCTATGAACGTCTGATGGCGGCCGATGGCGGTGATGGCCGCCCCCGGCCCGAGAGGTAAGGAACGACCTATGCAAATCGCATTTATCGTGGCCATCTTGTTGTACATGCTCAGTGCCGCCTGCTACTTCGCCTATCTGTTTCTCCAGCGCGATCGGTTGCAGCAGGTGGGTGGGCTCCTGCTCACCGTTGGTTTCATCTGTCAAACCGTCACGATCGGGTGGGCATTTGCGGCCACCGGCCATGTGCCGGTCAACAACCTGCACGAGACGCTCACCATGACGGCCTGGGCGGTGGTCGGCGCATTTCTGGCGCTCAATCTCAAGTTTCGAATCAAAATATTGGGGGTCTATGTAGCACCTCTGGCGGTATTCATCCTCCTGATCGCCACCCAGTTTCCCCGTGAATTGCTCCAGCCGGAAAACATGCTCAAAGGGGTCTGGCTGATCATTCACATCATCACCATTTTTGCCGGCGACGCCGCCTTTGCTTTGGCCGCCGGCGTTGGGGTGCTCTACCTGCTTCAGGAGCGCAATATAAAAGCCAAAACCCGGGGCTTCTTCTTCAAGCGCCTGCCGTCATTGGATTTGCTTGACACCACCGGGTATGCATGTATTGTAGGCGGTTTTACACTGCTGACCATTGGATTGGTCACGGGCATGATCTATGCGAAAGTATTGTGGGGGCGTTTTTGGAGCTGGGACCCCAAAGAGGTGTGGTCGGCCATCACCTGGATTTTCTATGCCGTGCACCTGCACGTCCGCCTGGCCATCGGCTGGCGTGGCCGACGCGCCGCCGTTATGGCCATCGTTGGGCTGGGCGTGTTGCTCTTCACCTTTTTTGGGGTTAACTTCTTGCTTTCCGGGCATCATGGGCAGTTTACGAGATATTAACGACAGCCAGAGGCGTGAAAATGGCTTCGGTGCCACGACGGCAGGATAGCATTGGCAGTGCAAGCGCATTAAAAGCGGATTCTTATTTAGTTTTTTGAATTTTATGAACAAAATCATCCTCATCGGACTGAACCACAAAACGGCGCCCATCGAGATACGGGAGTGCTTCGCCTTCTCCGATGACGATGCCCGTGTGGCGCTGACTGCGCTGTGTGCGGAGCCGTCGATCGAAGAGGCGGTGATTCTCTCCACCTGCAACCGCGTGGAGCTGATTATGGTCGCCGCCGAAGCCGCCGAAGCCGTCGAGAGGGCCAAGGTGTTTTTGTCTCAAACCAAGCAGGTGCCCCTCGATCGATTCGACGAGAGCCTCTACATCCACAACGGAGAGGCGGCGGCCCGGCATCTGTTTCGCGTGGCGGCCAGTCTTGACAGCATGGTGCTGGGAGAGCCCCAGATCCTCGGCCAGGTCAAGGCCGCCTACCGCACGGCCACCGAACAGAAGAGCTCCGGCGTTATCCTCAACCGGCTGCTGCACCGTACCTTCTTCATCGCCAAGCGCATTCGCACCGAAACCGGCATCGGCGACCACGCCGTGTCGATCAGCTATGCCGCCATCGAGCTGGCCCGTAAGATTTTCGGCAGCCTGCGCAAAAAAAAGGTGTTGCTCATCGGCGCCGGGGAGATGGCTGAGCTGGCCGTCGAGCATCTGATCCGCAATCGGGCCGATTCGGTATTTGTGGCCAATCGAACCTTTGAACGGGGCATGGAGCTGGCCGCCCGCTACAAGGGCACCGCCATCCGGTTTGAAGAGATCATGCCCCATCTCGAGCAGGTCGATATCATCATCAGCTCCACCGGCTCCCAGGAGTATATTCTGCACCCCTCCGATATCAAAGGCATCATGCGCCATCGCCGCAACCGTCCCCTCTTCTTTATCGACATTGCCGTACCCCGCGATATCGATCCACGCATCAACCAGATCAACAATGCTTACGTATACGATATCGACGACCTGAACGAAGTGGTGGACGACAATATCCAGGACCGGCGTCGGGAGGCGATCAAGGCCGACCGCATCATCGACGCGGCTATCATCCAGTTCCGGCAGTGGTACGACAGCCTCAATGTGGTGCCCACTATCAAGGCGCTGCACGCCAAAATCAGGGGGCTTGCGCAGGCGGAGGTGAAGAAAACCCTGGGACAGTTGCCCCATCTGACACCGGAAGACCAGCAGGCCATAGAGCGGATGATGGGTGCCACCGTGAGCAAAATCCTGCACGACCCCACCCGCTATTTGAAGAGCGATGGATGTATGGGCGACCGCTCGGCCTCCCTGGACGTGGCGCGTAAACTGTTTAAATTAGACGAATAGGGGTTGCGGGCGTTTTGGTGGCGGCTTCGTTTCGAAGCATTGCCGGCGACTGTTTTTCAAACAAGTTTAAAGTGTTAAGTTGAAAATTCAAAGTGAAGGAAAGTCTCATTTTTTCATTTGGTGAGTTAAGGAGGATGAACTCGTAAAAAGATTCTCCGTCATTCCGGTGAAAGCCGGGCACGCAGTGATGCTTCAGCGCTATCCAGCTTTTTCAATCGCTTCTGGATGCCGGATCAGGTCCGGCATGACGTGTGAACGACTTTTTAAGAGTCCATCAAGGAGGATCTGTTGAAAAAGATCGCATTTTTGTTTCCGGGACAAGGGTCTCAGAAGGTGGGCATGGGCCAGGATCTCTATGAGGCGTTCGACGAGGTGAAAGCGATTTTCGCCGATGCCGACGAGGCTTCCGGGCTGCCTATTACCAAACTCTGTTTCGAAGGCCCCATGGAGGAGCTGACGCAAACGGTCAACCTGCAGCCGGCCATCACCGCCGTGAATCTGGCCTGCCTTGCCGGCATCGCCCAAAAGGGGATCAAGCCTCTGCTGTGTGCCGGGCATAGCCTGGGAGAGTACAGCGCCCTCTATGCCGCCGGCGTGGTCTCGGCCGCCGATTGTATCAAGCTGGTCTACAAACGCGGCCAGCTCATGCAGCGTGAGGCCGATCTGCACAAGGGTGCCATGAGCGCCATCGTTGGAATGACCATTGATCAACTTGACTCCATCGTAGCACAGGCTGCCAAAAACGGTGTGGTGGCCGTGGCCAACCATAACAGTGCCGAGCAGATCGTTATCACCGGTGCACCCGATGCGGTCCGTGCGGCCGGAGAAGATGCCGCCGGGCAAGGGGCACGCGCTATTCCCCTCAAGGTGAGCGGCGCCTGGCACAGCCCCCTCATTCGGGGCGCAGAAGAGGAGTTCCGCACCTTTTTAGACGGCATCGCCTTCAGTGCACCGGCATGCCCGGTCATCCACAACGTTACGGCCGACGGAACCGACGATCCGGACCGGATCAGGACCCTCATGGCCCAACAGCTCTGCAGCCCGGTGCGCTGGTACGATTCGGTAATGAAGATGATCGATGGCGGCGTGGATCTGTTTGTGGAGATCGGTCCCGGCCGGGTGCTCACAGGATTGCTCAAAAAAATCCTGCCCGCCGGATACGATGCCCAAACCTACAATGTGTATGATTTGAAAACCCTACAGAAGTTCCTGGATGCGGCTGCCTGATAAGGGTTACCTTCTTATTTTGCTTTACATCGGTATTTGTATTATGTTAACGAAAATCCTTTTTTATGAACCAAACCAATGCTCAAAGAGAGTTGCCCATGAAAAAGAAAGATATCAAGTTTTTTGAGGAACTTCTGAGCAACCGCCTGGAGGAACTGCTGAGCCAGGCCGACAATACCGTCTCGGGCATGACCGAGCAGAAGGAAAATTTCCCCGATCCGACCGACCGCGCCTCATTGGAATCCGACCGCAACTTCATGCTCCGCATACGGGATCGGGAGCACAAGCTTATTAAAAAGATCAAAAAAGCATTGGAACGTATTGAAAACGGGACGTTCGGCATATGTGAATCGTGTGGCGAAGAGATCACCATTGAACGGCTGAAGGCGCGCCCGGTTACGACCCAATGCATCGAGTGCAAAACCAAAGAGGAGGCTTTTGAAAAAGCGCTCGGTCTCTGAGAACCGCTTCAGAACCTCCCCTTCCCGCAAAAGATCAGACGGGATCTTCGACAGGCCCCAACTCCCCTGCCGTCGGCGGGACAGGGCCGACGGCTCTAACGCTCGAAAAACGAAATTTTTCCTTTAAGTTAAGCTGCTACCACGTTGCCATGCCGGTCCTGTTGAGCCGGAGTGTCGGTGATCTGTGCGAAGGAAGGCTGAATGATGGCATCTGAACAAACCGGAGGCATTGATCTCCACATCCATTCCAATGCCTCGGACGGGACATGCTCCCCTGGGGAGATCGTCCGTATGGCTGTCGATAAAGGGCTCCGGGCCATCGCCATAACGGACCACGACACGCTGGACGGCAGCCGATCGGTGCTGGCCATGCCCCTGCCCGATCATCTGGAATTCATGACCGGTGTCGAGATCAGCACAGCTGCGCCGGCAGGCTTTCAAATGGGCGGCAGTCTGCATATCCTCGGCTATGGGGTGGACCTGGACAACGCCCCGCTCGAACAGACCCTGACCGATCTGCAGCATGCCCGGGATGAACGCATTCCCCGAATCGTGGCCTTGCTCAACCGGGTGGATATCCCCATCACCATGGCGGAGGTGACCGCACTGGTCGGCGACGGCAGTGCCGGCCGTCCCCATGTCGCCCGAGTCCTCATACAGTCGGGCGCTGCCACAGATGTGAACGACGCCTTCGACCGCTATCTCGCCAAGGGCCAGCCGGCTTACGTCGAAAAGCGTCGCGTCGATTGCCGTCTCGCCATCGAACTGATTCTGGGTGCAGGCGGCATTCCGGTACTGGCCCACCCCTATCTAGTGCCCGGCGGACGCACCGACGCCCTGCACGGGCTGCTCGGCCCGCTGTGCGACATGGGTCTTATGGGCATCGAGGCCTACTACTCTCGGCACACCCCCGAAGATGTGGCCCTCTATCTCGATTTCGCCCGTCGTTTCGATCTGTTGGTGACCGGTGGAACCGATTTTCACGGAGATTTGATAACCGACATTCAAATGGGCACCGGTCAGGGCGACCTTTTTGTCCCATACGTTCTTTATGAAGTCCTATCATCAAAAATTGAGCAGCAGAAGCAGAAGGCAGTATAGCAAACCATGGACACAAGCACGGATTACCCTGGGCTCCAGAATAGTCTTCGATACCATTTCAAAGAAAACTCCCTGCTCGAAGAGGCGTTGCGCCACAGTTCGTTTGTCAATGAACAGAACGACGGCGGGCTGCGCGACAACGAGCGGCTGGAATATCTTGGCGACGCCGTCCTCAATCTAGTAATCGGCGACCTGTTGATGCACGCCTACCCGCAGATGCGCGAGGGGGATCTCTCCCGCATCCGCGCCAACCTGGTGAACGAGATCCAACTGGCCCATATCGCCCGCAACATAGGACTGGGCGGCTACCTGAAGCTGGGCAAGGGAGAGATCCAGACCGGCGGCCAGGACAAAAATTCCATCCTGGCCAATGCCGTGGAGGCCGTGATCGCAGCCGTCTATCTGGACGGTGGGTTTAACGCCGCATTCGGCATGATCGAGACCCACTTTGCCGATCTCATCGAGGAAGCCCCTGACGTCACCACCGGGCAGGATTTCAAAAGCCGGCTGCAGGAGTCGGTGCAGGGCAAAATTCAGGAGCTGCCTCGCTACCGCGTCGTCGATGCCAAAGGACCCGATCACGACAAGACTTTCTATGTGGAGATGGTTGCCGGTGATCTCAAAACCCAGGGGGTGGGCAAAAGCAAAAAACTGGCCGAGCAGGACGCAGCCCGCCAAGCCCTTGAACAGACCCTTGAACAGGCCATCGACCAGTCCACCGACCAGGCCATCAATAAGATCGACCCGGGCAAGGAGGGCTGAAACGCCGGTCATGACCGACCCTACACCATCCAGACGCCCCTTCATCGTTCCGGTCTTCATTCCCCACGCCGGTTGTCCCCATCGCTGTATCTTCTGCAACCAGAACGCCACCACCGGCCAGGTCGACACCTTGCCATCGGCCAGCGGCATACGGGAGAGCATCTCCGCGTTTCTGGCCCATCGCCGCGACCCCCGGCGCTTTACCGAGATATCCTTCTATGGCGGCAACTTCCTGGGCCTGCTCCCCGAGCAGATTCAACTGCTGCTGGCCACCGCTGCCGCATATGTGCACAAGGGGCACGCCAACGGCATCCGCTTTTCCACCCGGCCGGACACCATCGATAGCGGCCGCCTGGCCTTGCTTGATCCCTACCCGGTCACCACCATCGAACTGGGCGTGCAGTCCATGCGGAACGAGGTTCTCGAACAGTCGGCCCGAGGCCATACTGCTGAAGATACGCTGCGGGCCGTCGCTCTTCTCGCTGCAAGCCCATATGCACTGGGCTTGCAGATGATGGTGGGGCTGCCGGGCGACACGACGGCCGGCGCCATGGCCACCGCCCGTCAGTTGGCTGGCCTCTCCCCGGATTTCGTTCGTATCTATCCGACCGTTGTCTTCAAAAAGAGCCCCCTGGCCCGGCGGTATGCAGAGGGGCGCTACGAGCCGCTCTCGCTCGATGAGGCCGTGGCCCTGACTGCCGATCTTTTCCTGATCTTCGCCCGGCACGATATTCCTGTGATCCGTATGGGATTGCAGGCCGGCCCTGAGCTCGACCTCGACGCCGACCTGGTGGCCGGTCCGTTTCACCCGGCCTTCGGCGAACTGGTTCAGTCGGCCGTCTGGCAGGATGCCATCTCCCGTCATCTGGAAAAAGAGGGGTTACGGGGCGCCGAAGTGCTCATCGAGGTGCATTCGCGCCTGCTCTCCCAGATCAAAGGCCAGCACGACAGCAACATTATCGCCCTCTTGAACAAGCACGATCTGCGCGCCTTGGAGGTTCGTGCTAAAGACGTTGTGCCTGAAAAGATGGTGCATGTGAACGGTGTGGCCTGTCGGCGGTGGTAGGAAAAGAGGGGCGCACCGGCGATCCCTCTCCGCCGGCGTATGCCGTGCCGGACGCCGAAATCTGTGCCCGCTGGATCTAAGCATGGTCAGCGATTTGGACCAGGGCGACCGCTTGGAGATATTGGCGCTCTCTTTTTATCCGGATGCATTGCTGATTATTGTTGAGATTGTAAAGTTTGCAACGTCGGCAGGCGCCCGTGTCGTTAAAGCGCCTCAAGAAACGTTCTGGGGCGGCTTCAGTGGGTACTTCGCCGACCTTGATGGCCATTATTGGGAAGTTGCCTGGGGGCCAATGTTTGAGTTTACAGAGAATGGTGACATGAGATTTAAGGAAGATGCGACCTGATCCAGTTGAATCCATATCGAAAAGTAAAAAGAGGGCTGAGAAGGTTAAATTGCTCTGAATATACATCCAATGGAGGAGCCCGTATGGCCGTTCGCGTATTGAGACTTGGTAGTGACCGGTCCGAAGACGAGGGGTTGCGCATCGGAACGGTCCGTCGTCCGCCCCGAGGTGTGCCAAAGGCGGAGTTCAGCTCACAGAACTGGTACGACACATGGCTGCCGAACCTCTCTCCGAGCGTTGAGACCATGAAGCTTGGAAAGCGTGCAACATCCGATAAGGAGTGGGCCGCCTTCAAGAAGAAGTATCGCGCAGAGATGTCAACGCCAGAGAACGCGCGGATCATTGAACTTCTGGCCGCTTTGTCCCACCACACGAATTTCTCAGTGGGGTGTTACTGCGAAAATGAAGCGCATTGTCATCGTTCGATATTGAGAGATCTTCTGGGAGAGAAGGGGGCCGTCGTTATCGGTGAAATGCAGCCATAAATATATCGGAATCATCCGTTTGCCATAAAGGAGTGGGTTGTGAAAAATTCCTGGAAGAACAAATTTGATACCTTTTTAAAAGGGTGGGGGTACTCTTTTTTGATTGCGATGTTAATTGCCACCTCCTTTAAATCGGTCATTGCCGATTGGAATGTGGTGCCGACCGGATCGATGAAACCGACCATCGTAGAGGGTGACAGGGTTTTTGTTAACAAATTGGCCTATGACCTGAAGATTCCCTACACCACATGGCATATTGCGCAGTGGGACGACCCGCAGCGGGGAGATATCGTCGTTTTTTATTCGCCCGAGGATGGCAAAAGACTGATCAAGCGCATCGTCGGCGTTCCCGGCGATTCGGTATTGATGCAGAACAACCAACTGATCATCAACGGCGAAAAGGTCAAGTATGAAACCGTCGATGAATTGCCCGATACCGGCGTATTTCCTATTCGTGATTCTGATCAATACCAAGTTATAGAGTTTTTGGACGGCACACACCATCCGATCATGATTTCTCCCCATCGTCCCGCCCTGCGTTCGTTCGGGCCGGTGATGGTGCCGGAAGAGAGCTTTTTAATGCTGGGGGACAACCGCGACAACAGCGCCGATTCAAGGTACTTTGGACTGGTGGCGCGCAGCCGGATCGTCGGTCGGGCATCATCCGTTGTCATCTCCCTTGATATCAACAACAAGTATCAACCGCGTTGGGAGCGTTTCTTCCATCGGCTGCCATGATGGCGATGTCGTGATTTGGATATGCTAATGGTGCTCCGGCGCTGGAGACAACAGGAAGGAGCGATGCATCATGAATACACCGAAAGGAAAAAATGAGAGTGACCCCCTTTTCGCCTCTCCAAAAGCACAAGTGGTGGGGATCGGCGGCAGTCCTCGGAAAGGCGGGAATTCAGATACGCTTTTAAGGGCGATTGCGGCGGGGGTTCGCAAAGGCGAGGTAGCAGCCGAGACGACCCACCTTAGAGATCTCTGCTTTAAGCCCTGCATCGGGTGTGAGCAGTGCAGGAAGCGGAAGCGCTGCACGGGGTTGAAGGACGGCATGTCGCTGCTCTATCCGGAGATCATTGCAGCCAAGGGCCTGGTGCTTGTGTCGCCCACCCACAATTACAACATCACGGCCTGGATGAAGGCGTTTATCGATCGGCTCTACTGCTTCTATGAATTTGACAACCATCGCCCAAGGGGATGGTCGAGCCGTTTGGCGGGCCAGGGGCGAAAGGCGGTTCTGGTGGCCGTGTGCGAGCAGAACAGCAAGGCTGATATGGGGTTTACGCTCGAAGCAATGCGCCTGCCCATCGAGGCGCTGGGATATGAAATTATTGGGGAGTTGGCAGTTTTCAATCTGTTTGAGCGAGCAAAGGTGAAGGAGCTGGAGGAGACGATGATCCGTGCGACGGCGCTCGGAGTTGAGTTGGCGAAAGCTGTTTCGATATAGAGATCGCTGCTATGCGGAGTGCGGAAATAAAAAAGGCTGGGAGGCGTTTATCCGCCCAGCCTTTTTTTACGCCAATTAGCGGTGGTTGATGATGGCGTCCAGTGCAAAAAGCGGGTTGCCGGTGAGGAGCGACAGAGCGACACCGCGGTGGGCATTCGTTTTTTTCACGACAACAACTTTGGCAATGCGCCCGTTATGATGGGGCTTTTGATGTTGGTACACCGGTCTGCGGTGTTGATCGTATTTCGGTCCTTGCGGCGCTTTGTGATATGGGCTCCGAAAGGCTTCATGTTGCGGATATTTTCCCAATGGAGGCCTCTTTTGGTAGTTGTTCGTGGAGCCGTGTCCGCCGTTGTGGATGGGAGCACTCTGGTAGCCGCTGCTGTGTCCGGTGTTGTGTCCCTTGTTACCCTTGCCGTCTGCCCATGCTGTTCCGCCGATGAAAAAAATGATTGCGCTCGCTGCTATGATCCATTTGATGGCTGTTTTCTTCATGATTCACCTCTTGCGTTTTGTGTCCCTTGGTCGTTTGCTTTCAACCCTTGTGAGACTGTTTGACATCTATGACGCAGGGGTTGCTGTGAATGTTTACATTTTGCACTTAAATTTTTAACTTTTTGAAATCGTGTGAAAATAGTTTTTTAATTATGTTTTTGCCGCTGCAGGCTGGCCACTATTAGCGCTTAGGGGTAAAAGCAGGTGATAAGGCGGCTCAGTTGGAGTGATCTGATGTCGTCGTGGACGCTTCAATTGAAAAAAGGCCAGGCTGATCGATCTCCACCCGGCCTTTTTTGCATCCGTTATCGGTGGTTGATGATGGCGTCCAGTGCAAATAGCGGGTTGCCAGTGAGGAACGACAGAGCGACGCTGCTGCGGACATCCCTGCCTTTGACGACGCCCACGACCCGACCTCGGTGCCCGTCATGGTGGGGACGATGGTGATGAGGCCTGTTGATGCCATGGCCATAATGCGGTCGGCGATGTGTGTTGCCGTTATGCGGCCGGTAGTGCCCCTGGTACGGTTTGCGGTGCTGCGGGCCTCGATGGAGCCTGTCGCCGTGATGTTTTCCCAAGGGGGGGCGTTTCTGGTAGCCCTTGGTCCCTTGTCCGCCGTTGTGGTGGGGCGCGCTAAGGTATCCGTTCCCCTGCCCGCTTTTGTGGCGTCCCCTGTCACCCTTGCCGCCCGCCCAGGCAGTTCCGCTGATCAGAAAGATAACCGCGCTTGCCGCTATGATCCATTTGATGGCTTTTCTCTTCATGATTCACCTCTTGCGTGTTTGTGTCCCGTGGTCGTTTGGCTTAAACCGTTGTGGGACTGTTTGGTAAGTATGACGCAAGGAGGTTGGGGAATGTTTACATTATTTGAAAAAAAACAATAACCCTATGAAATCAATGGAATAATATATCAACCAGATGGGTTGGATCATCAAAGCTTGCCGGACCGGATGATTGAAAAGATGAGCCACAACCCCAGGATGGTGGCGATGCAGTATCCCGTCAGGCCAAGCAGCTGGGTGATGGGGATGGTCTGCAGACCGAACAGGTCGATCTCGATGGCGAGTGCGTCGGGTGCCGTCGAGTTGAGGATCAGGGAGGCGGCAATGATGGATGCCGAGACCACCAGGCCAATGGTGAGCCGGTTCAGTCCGGTTTCAAATTTACTGGAGGCTTGGTCCAGGCCGTCATGCTTCAGGTCCAGGCGGTGTTCGCCCAGCGCCAGGCGGCGCAGGATGTCGTGGGTCAGCTTGGGCATCCAGCGCAGGTAGCCGCCGGCCGTTCTGGCTTCGCGGCCCAGGTTTTTGAACATTTTCTGGGCCTCGTAGCCGCGCTGCAGCAGCCGTTTGGCATAGGGGCGGGTCACTTCGAGGAGGCTGGCGTCCGAATCGAGTATTTTGCCCAGCGCTTCGGTCTGAATGAAGGTCTTGAGCAGCAGGAGCAGGTTGCGCGGTAGGGTGACCCGGTATTTGCGTACCATTCGCATGAGCTGGTCGTGGACATCTTTGACCGCGATGGTTTTGAGTGCACGGCCGTAAAACGGTTCGCTGATCTCTTTCAGATCGACCCGAAACCGGCTGAAGTCCACCGTTTCGGGATGGATCAGGCCGGCCGCCTCGAAGGCCTCCATGACCAGGTCGTAGTCGTGTTCGGAAAAGCCCAGGAAGACATTGGCGATCTGCAGCATGGTCTCTTCGTCGAGGTAGCCCACGATGCCGAAGTCCACCAGGCTGACGCGGCCGTCATCCATGACGAGAGTGTTGCCCGGATGGGGGTCGGCGTGGAAGATGCCTGCCTGCATCAGCTGGCGCGAGAACGAGCGCAAGCCGATGTTGGCGATCTCCTGGGGGTCGATGCCCTTGGCTCGGATGTCGTCGACCCGGTCCATCCTGATCCCGTCGATATGCTCCATCACCAGCACCGACTTGGAGGTGTGCAGCCAGTAGACGTTGGGGATGTAGATCTCCTCGATCTCCTTGAAGCTCTGGGTGAAGCGCTCGATGTTGCCCGCCTCGATGAGCATGTCGAGTTCGCGGAATATGGTGCGCTCGAACTCCTTGACCAGGTTGACCGCCCCCAGAACGCGGCCCAGTTCATAGCGCTTCTCGATGCGGGCGGCAAAGTAGTACATCACCTCGATGTCGTTTCGTATGCGCTTGTCGATACCCGGTCGGATCACTTTGACAGCTACCTTCTCCCCGCTCTTCAAATAGGCGCTGTGCACCTGGGCCACCGAGGCCGCGGCCATGGATTGAGGGTTGAAGTGGTCGAACACATCGTGCAGGGGTTGCTTCAGTTCGCGTTCGATGATCGCCTGGATCTCTTCGAACGGCACAGGCGGGACGCTATCCTGCAGCTTGCTGAACTCCTCGATATATTCGGGGGGAAACATGTCGCCGCGGGTGGCCATCAACTGGCCGAGCTTGATGAAGCTGGGACCCAGCTCTTCGAGGGCCCGGCGGATGCGCGCCGGGTTGGGCAGGCCCGATTTGACCCTTCCTGCGGCAGCCTTTTTACGGCTCCAGACTCGCTCGGAGACCTCTCCGAGGCCGTGCTTGATCAGAACGCGCGAAATCGCGCCGAAGTGCCGGATGCCGCGAATGCGGCGGCTGCCGAAGGGAAATTGCATTATCACTTCCTTTTGACCGCGCCCGTCGGCCCGGCCAGACAACTGTACCGTCTGAACGGCATTGGTTTAAACGGATGGATGGCTACTGGTCTTCATCGTCGGTTTTGCCGTCGGTTTTATTGACCGGCTGCCAACGACGCTTGATTTCGGCCAGCTTCTCCTCATCGGCGACATAGCGCTCCAGCCGGCCGCACTCGACGCATACGTAGTTGTTCAAAGGGGCCATGGAGGTGAGGCTGACGGGAATCGAGTTGCTCCCGAAGGGCCCGCCCTTCAGCGGCAGTTCGGTGGCTGCGTAGATCTGTTGTGAACCGCAATGCGGACATTTGCCGTCTTTCATCGGATCTCCTTCCTATGGATCGGGTGGGGGTGCTGGTTGGGCTATCAGGAAAAGTTATGACCTAAAGCGGTTCAGGTGTCAATGCGGTAGCAGGGTTGCCACTCGTTCCGCCTTTATTCGATTCGCATCGCCAGTTCGAACCCTTCGGCGATGGCCCTTTTGGCGTCCAGTCCTTCGGTCTGGCGGGCGCCGCCGATGATGTGGACGGGTACACCGGCACCGTCCAGCTCCGGGACCGGATCGTCGAGCGGCGCCTGGCCGGCGCAAATGATGACGTTGTCCACTGAGAGGCAGACCGATTCCTTCCCTCGCCGGATGTGCAGGCCCTGGTCGTCGATGCGGTCATAGGCCACGCGATTCAACGTCTTCACCTGTCGGTGGGCAAGCTCCATGCGGTGAATCCAGACCGTCGTCCTGCCCAGCCCGGCGCCAACCTTGCCACTTTTCCGCTGAAGGAGATAGATATCTCGCTGCACTGAATTGGCGGGGAGGGTGGCCGGCCTCAACCCCCCCGGTCGATCCAGGGTTTCGTCGATGCCCCAGCGGTTCATGTAGTCGACCAGCGCCTCGCCGGTCGATCGACCCTCATGGGCGAGATAGAGGGCCACGTCCAAGCCGATGCCGCCGGCCCCGATGATGGCGACCTTTTGGCCGACCGGTTTGAGGTGCTGCAGCACGTCGGCATAGGTCAGCACGCAAGGGTGGTCGATGCCCGGAAGGGGTATGCTGCGAGGCGTCACGCCGGAGGCGACGATCACGGCGTCATATCTGGCCGATTGCAGAAGATCGGCACTCGCGCGGGCTTTGACGTGCAGATCGATGCCCAGGTAGTCGAGCTGACTTTCGAAGTAGCGCAGGGTCTCTGCGAACTCCTCTTTACCGGGAATTTGGACGGCCATGTTGAGTTGGCCGCCGATCCGGTCGCCCTTTTCATAGATCGTCACCCAATGGCCTCGGCGTGCGGCGGTGATGGCAAAAGACAAACCTGCCGGTCCGGCGCCGATCACGGCCAGTTTGCGCGGCGCTGCGGCCGTGTCGAGGGGCCAGTCGTTCTCTTTGCCGGCACGCGGGTTGACCAGGCAGGTGGCCGTCTTGCCCGAAAAGATGTGGTCCAGGCAGGCCTGGTTGCAGGCGATGCAGGTGTTGATCAGGTGGGCTCGCCCGGTGGCCGCTTTGCCGACAAAGGCAGCATCGGCAAGAAATGGGCGTGCCATGGAGACCATGTCGGCCCCGCCGTCGGCCAGGATCGCTTCCGCTGTCTCGGGCGTATTGATGCGGTTGCTGGCAATCAGGGGCAGCGAAAGCTTGAACTTCATGCGCGCTGTGATCCCGGCAAATGCGGCCCGCGGCACCATACCCGCAATGGTGGGGATGCGGGCCTCGTGCCAGCCAATGCCGGTATTGACCATGGAGACCCCTGCCCTCTGAAGCCCCTCGGCCAACATCACCGTCTCCTCCCAGGTGCTGCCCTCGTTTACCAGGTCGATCATGGAGAGCCGGAATATGATGATGAACTGAGGTCCGACGGCCTGGCGGATGCGTTCGACGATGGCCAGCGGAAATCGCATGCGGTTTTCATAGCTGCCGCCCCACCGGTCGGTGCGGCGGTTGGTGGCGGCGGAGAGGAACTGGTTGATCAGATAGCCCTCCGAGCCCATGATCTCCACACCGTCGTAACCGGCGGCCAGGGCGAGTCGGGTGCAGCGCACGAAATCGTAGATCTGCTGCTCCACCTCTGTTGTGGTGAGGGCGCGCGGTTTGTAGGTGTTGATCGGCGCCTGGAGAGGCGAGGGCGCAACGGCCAGCCGGTGCCGGGCATAGCGGCCGGCGTGCAGGATTTGCAGGCATATGCGGGCACCCTCTTCATGGACTCGGGTCACGGTTTTTCGATGGGCCATCATCTCCCTGTCATCGGTGAGCTTGGCCCCCCCCTCGGAAGCACATCCCTGCAAATTAGGCGCAATGCCGCCGGTGACGATCAGACCGACCCCGCCCCGAGCCCGTTCACCGTAAAAGGCCGCCAGCCGTTCGCCGGCATCTGGAAATGCTTCCAGGCCGGTGTGCATGGATCCCATCAGCACCCGGTTTGGCAGGGTGACAAAGCCCAGGTCCAGCGGGCTGAGCAGGTGAGGATAAAGTGGGTGGGCCATCCCGGCTCCTTGTGACTGTTGGCGATCGGATAAAAAAGCTTAACGTCATCCGCCCCAGGGACGCAACCGTTATTCGAGCAGTCGTGCACGAAACGGATCCGATATCGGCCATCTGCACGAATGGATACCCGGATGTGTATTGGAGCTAAAGAATTCGAGCGAAGGACCGATCAAATACCCATTCGTAGATTAGGATGTGAGAATGCAGCCTGTCTGTGGACCGTTGTCGTCCGCGGCGACAGGCGTCTGCGTGTGGGAGGATTGGGATGGCGCTGGTGAGGGTTGATAAATTGACAGCGGGGGCTGTGCTGGCCGAGGAGGTCCGCGACGTCAATGCAAGGTTGTTGATTTCCAGAGGGCAGGCACTGGAAGAGAAGCATTTTCGCATCCTTAAGATGTGGGGGATATTCGAAGTCCAGGTAGAAGGAGAGGCCGCCGGTCCGGACGAAGAGCAGGCGCCGGTGGACATCGAGCGGCTCGACGAGGTCAGCAACGAAATAAAGCGCATATTCAGCGCCGTGGATATGACCCATCCGGCCGTCAAAGAGGTGGTGCGGCTGTCGATCGAATATCGATTGAATCGGCCTGGCATAGTGCAACCGCCCGATCGCCAACGGCCGACCGATGCGACCAAGGGCGTTTCCACACGCGAGATGCTGGCCCGCATCGACCGCCTGGAGATCAAACTGCCCGAAGTGCCCTCGCTTGTCTATGAGCTCAACGATATCATTGCCGATCCAATGTCCTCGGCCGGCGATATCTCCCAGGTGGTCGGAAAGAGCCCCAGTCTGACGGCCACCCTGCTGAGAATCGTCAACTCCGCCTTTTACGGTTTTCGCTCGAAAATAGACAGCATCTCAAGGGCCGTCACCCTGATCGGGTCCAAGGAGCTCTCCAGTCTGGCCCTGGGGATCACCATCATGGAGACATTCAAGGATATCTCCAAACAGGTGGTCGATGTGGGCTCTTTTCTGGAGCACAACCTCGCCTGCGGTATGGTGGCCCGTATCATGGCCGCCTACGGTAAAATAGCCAACACCGAGCAGCTTTTCGTTTCGGGCATGTTGCACGATATCGGCAGACTGGTGCTGTGCAGATATTTTCCCCAGGAGGTCAAGAACGCATTTGCCATGGCGGCAGAATCGGGCGAATCCCTGCTGGCGGTCGAGCGATCCCATCTGGGTTGCACCCATGTTCAGCTGGGCAAGCGCCTGCTCAGGAAATGGAAGTTGCCCTACACGCTGGAAAACAGCATCTCCTACCATCACAACCCGTCGGCATCGCCCACTCCAGAGCTGGCCGCCATCCTCCAGATGGCCGATATGGTCGTGCATGGTTTGGGCATCGGCAACAGCGGCGAGCGCAAGGTGCCCTCCTTTGATGCTAAAGCGTGGCAGAGTGTCAATTTGCCGGTGACTGCCTTTCGCTCGCTGGTGCACCAGGCCGCTAAACAGTCCGAGTCCTTCCGGGATCTTCTGAACAGGAGTTAAGCGATGACGGAAACGGTCGAGATCGCCAACCAACGGCTGCAGGCCCGCATCGAGCACCTGGAGGAGAACCGTCGTTTTATCCAGAATGCCTTGGAGATGGTGCTCTCCATGGCCGATTTCAACATTGACATTCGCGCTGACTCCGGATGCAATCAGCTGGTGCAGATCGCAGTGGAGCGCATCCAAAAGATTATCCCCCTGAAGGGCTGCACCGTCTACCAGGTGGATGACCAGACCGCTGAGTTCATGCCCTCTTTTTGCAGCCCCGCCGCCTTCAAGCCGGTTTTCAAGCCTCAGATCGAGTTCATGATCGAAGAGGGCTATTTTGCCTGGGCCATTCGGGAGCGGCGCGGACTTTACATCGACTCCCAGGAGCACGGCACCCCCTTTCTGCTGCATGTGATTGCCAACAATGCCGGGGTCAAAGGCATGTTCATCGGGCTGCTCGAAAAGGGCCGCGGTGCTATTCCGAGCAGTTCGCTGACGTTGCTCTCCATTGCCCTGTTCAACATGGCCACCCTGATGGACAGCATGAATCTCTACCAGATGGTCAAAAACCAGAATCTACTTCTTGAAGAGAAGGTGGCCCAGCGCACCGAACGGCTCAACAGGTCCAAATTGGAACTCCAGAAGGCGATGCAGCATCAGGAGCAGCTGGCCCAGGCGGCCGAGCAGGCCAATCGCGCCAAAGGCCTATTTTTGGCCAACATGAGCCATGAGATCCGCACCCCGCTCAACGGTATCATCGGCTGCACCGAGATCATGCTCAAATCGAAGCGACTGGACGAATGTCACACTCTGGCCCGCACTTCCCTGGTCGAGTCCGAGCACCTGCTGAACCTGATCAACAATGTCCTCGACTACTCCAAAATCGAGGCCGGGAAGATCGAGCTGGAAAGGCGCCCCTTCAACCTCGTGGAGCTGGTGCACTCCATCATTGATGGCATGCGCTATCAGGCAGAAGTCAAAGGGCTGGGATTGAAATCCGAATTCCACGGAGCACCGGCGGCCAACGTGAGCGGCGATGCCTTGCGGCTGAGGCAGATCCTGATCAATCTGACCAACAATGCGGTCAAGTTTACATCGAAAGGGTCGGTCACCCTATCGGTTGAAAAGATGGGAGAGGTAACAGACCCATCCGCCCAGACATTGCGTTTTTCGGTGATCGATACTGGCATCGGCATTCCCAAAGAGCGCCAGAAGGTCATCTTTGAACGCTTTTCCCAGGCTGACGAGAGCACCACCCGACGATATGGCGGCACCGGCCTGGGCACCGCCATCGCCTATCAGCTGGTCGAGTTGATGGGTGGGCGGCTGCGCGTGGAGAGCGATGCGGCCCATGGTTCGATTTTCTCATTTGTGATCGACCTGGATGTGGTCGACTTAAAGGAGGAAGTGAGTCTGTCCAGGGGAGGAGGCGTTGCTTCAGCCAAAGATGCCGAAACCGGAGAGATTCAACCCGGGCAGATCCTGGTGGCCGAAGACACACCGGTGAACCAGATGGTGATCCGAAAATACCTCGAAGATGGGGGGCATTTGGTCCATCTGGTCGAGAATGGGCGTGAGGCGGTTGCGGCCTGCAGCTCTGGGAAATACGATCTGGTCCTGATGGACGTCCAGATGCCCGAAATGGACGGACTCGAAGCCACCCGCCGTATCAAGGCCCAATGGTCGCCGCACGAGCAGATCCCCATTCTCGCCCTCACTGCCAACACCGATCTCAAAACCCGAGACGATTGTGAGGCGGCCGGCATGGATGAGGTGCTGACCAAGCCGATTCGGCGCGCCGCCCTCATGGCCGGAGTGAACCGCTGGTTGTCTGGTCATAGCGCCTTCCCTTCGGATGACAGGCGCATGCCGGCGCCCTGCGCGGAGAAAGCGCTCCCTGAAAAGGAGGATGGCGTGCCGCCATTCGATCTGGAGACAGCCATCTATGAATTCGGCGACCGGGAGATGGTGCGCGATGTGGTGCAGCAGCTTATCGAAAACGTCGCCATGCAGATCGAAGAGATCCAGAAGGCGCATGGTGCCGGAGAGGTCATGCTTATTCAAAAGCGCGCCCATGCCATCAAAGGGGGGGCGGCCACGGCCGAAGCCGGCCATCTGGCAGCCACGGCTGCTGATTTGGAGGATCTGTGCAGGGAGGGGGACAGCAACCGGGTCGCGCCCACGATCGAGAAATTGATCGGCGCCTATGAGGCACTGAAGCAATATACCGAATCGGTATCCTGGTGACCCAACGCCAGTGGCACCGGCGGTAAGTATGAGCAAATAGAAGGAGATGGTTATGAAAATTTTGATCATCGATGATGAGATGTCGGCATTGACGAAAATGAAGGTGCTTCTATCGCCATACGGTGAGTGCACCCTCTCTACTCACGGCCACCAGGCAATGCAGTTTTGCGCCAAGGCGATCGAGGGTGGGGTGCCGTTCGAGCTGATTGCCATCGATATCCAGCTGGGTGACACCACCGGGCATGATTTGATGGAGGAGATCAAGACGTTGGAGGCCAAAGCCAATGTGAGACCGGCCAGAAAGATCATGATCACCGCATCGGGGACCAAGGAGAACCTGGTCAAGGCCCACACCAAGGGGTGCGATGCCTTTCTGGTCAAACCGGTCAAGCGCGATGCGCTCGAACAGAAGATGCTCTCCCTGGGCTACGCCAAAAAGGGTGCGGCGGAATAGGATGCCCGTGGACATGTTCGAGAGAATGAGTGACGGGCATCTGACCTGGTGAACGGCCGGCGGAAGTCCGTCGTAAGCTCCGTCTTGAGTTGGCGCTCGCCTTGGGGTAAGGATAGGAGAAGATACCCCGGCAAGGAGTGCGTCGATGCCCATCTACTATGTTGACGGAAAATTTCTGCCCGACGATAAGGCCCTCATCCCGGTGGATGACCTGGCCGTGCTTCGCGGCATCGGTGTCTTTGACCTGCTGCGCACTTACAACGGCAAACCCCTTTTTCTGAAGGAGCACGTCAGTCGCCTGTTCGATTCGGCCCGTCAGATCAATATCGAGCTGCCCTGGAGCCACGAGGAGGTGTGCCGGATCGCCCTGGAAACCCTCTCGCGCAACACCCTGGATGAAGCCAATATCCGCATCGTCGCCACCGGCGGCTCCAGCCCCGACTTCATGACGCCCCAGGGGCGGCCCCGCCTGCTGATGCTTGTCACCCCACTACCCCGGCTGCCCGCCGAATGGTACGACCAGGGCGTCAAAGTGGTCACCATGCGCACCGAACGCCGCATTCCCGGCGCAAAGAGCATCGACTACGTGCCCGCCGCCATGGCCCTTCAAAAAGCCAAATCCAAAGGCGCCATCGAAGCCCTCTACGTCGATCGCCATGAAAATGCCCTGGAGGGCACCACCAGCAACCTCTTCGCCGTCATCGGCGAAACGCTGGTCACCCCCGGTCGCGGCATCCTCTCAGGCATCACCCGTCAGTCGGTCCTGGAGATCTCGCGGCCATTGCTGCCCGTCGAAATCCGCGATTTGGCTTTGACCGAGCTGCTTGGCGCCAACGAAGCCTTCATCACCGGCACCAACAAGGGCCTGGTGCCGGTCGTCCAAATCGACGACACCCCCATCGGCGACGGCAAACCAGGCCCCAACACCCGCCGCATCATGACCGCTTTAGAGTCCCATCTGGCGGAGGCGCTCTAAGAACGAATGAGCGCCAGCACTTTTACTATTAGGGGATGTAATAAACAGTTACTTTTTAACGCCGGTCGCTGTGCCGCCATGCACCCCAGGCGGAAGCACCACAAGATCCAAGTGCCGCTACGGGTGCGTTCCGGGCGGCCTGCAAACTCGCTGCGCTCAAACAGTGCAGGCCGCTGATCCTCCACCCACCCTATCGGCACTAAGATCTTGCGCTGAAATCCGCCTGGGGTGCATGGCGGCACAGCGACCTCCTATTGTGATAGTCAACGGAACGCTTGGCGTCTGCGGCGAGGACCGCTTTTTGGTCCGATTCTGGTGTTGAGCTAAATATGATGCGCTCGAAAGAAGTCCCAATAGTACTTTTTTCGTCATTCCGGCGCAGGCCGGGATCCGTGCGCCTGGAAGCAGGCGCGACCTGGCAGGTGCAAGTCCTGTCTCGGGAGATGCCCGCTCCCGATAGCCGAAGGTAACTGCGTCACCGCGAGGTGGGGTGGGAAGCAACCGGAGGCGAATATGCAGTCCGTAGCAGTATTGCGAACGCGATTCGGCCGTGCGTAGCGACGAGCCTGCGGATCCAAGGCGAAGTCCGGACCGGTATCGACGGCTTGCTGCAGGTTGGCGAAAACCCCGGGAACGACTGCGAGTCACCCGGAAGCCACAGGATGCCGGAAGCCCATCACGCTTGGCGGGCAGCACAAAAGCGATGATGGGGTGCGCGAGGTGTTTGGTGACGGAATGCATGGAAGATCGCGCCGTGTGAACCA
Organism: uncultured Desulfatitalea sp.; assembly: GCA_963668675.2. GTDB lineage: Bacteria > Desulfobacterota > Desulfobacteria > Desulfobacterales > Desulfosarcinaceae > Desulfatitalea. The sequence continues at coordinate 2,248,386 of CAXXMB010000002.1, forward strand.
GGGAGACCTGCCCGTTTGAAGGACGGCGTTCATTCTGCCGGATAAGCAGACGAAGAGCCAAGCGGGCAGGAGTCAGAGCGTCCATATGAGCGAAGAAGCGGGATAACGCCCGTGGAGCAAAGGGACGCAGGAAGGTGGATGCGAGATGCGCATACCAGGCGAACAACGACCTGCGACAGTGTCGAAGACTAAACAAACAGGAGAAACCCCCAACCGCAAATGGGAGTGGGTGGAACGCACGGTATGGACGGATCGCATGCTGGAGGCCCTCGACAAGGGGGTGAAAGGAGGCAATACTTTGGGGACCTTGGGTGTTTTAGCCTTCACGATGCCCATCGTGCCTTGCTCCAGTCCTCGTGAGGTGAACCGCCGACCGGAGAGCCGGATGCGGGAGATCCGCATGTCCGGTTCGGAGGGGGGAGAGCCTGGGTAACCAGGCTTTCCCACCCCTATAGTCTTTTAAATGGCTTCGGGATGCCGGATCCAGTCCGGCATGACGTATTGGCGATTTTTTACGGGACCATCAAATATTATATGACAAGCATTTGATTAATAGTATTTAACTCCTTGCTTTTAATTGCATTTAGGAAAAATTTAATTCGATTTTTCGCTTCTTTGATGGGCATAGTTGAGCCATCAGTGCTATTTAGTATTTCAAGGCATTTTTCCGCATAACTCCCAGATTTAATTTCCCAAATGATTTATTTTATGAAATTCACAAATTACCATCTTACCTTTCGATGTGTTGCGCAACAGCCAGTCCCAACACCTTTTCCACTTGCTCCGCCACCAATCGGCCAGCCACCACCGGGCTCTCCTCGATGGCCCGCTCCACTGCAACAAACGCTCGCCGCTGGATGCGGTCGCGGCCGACAGTGAGGCGCACGCATATTTGCAAAATGAAGAAGCTGAGCAGCAACACCACCGCGATGGTCAACAGGGCATGCAGAAAGAAGTCGCCGCTCAAATAGGTGGCGGCAATAAAATGGGACGCCGTCAGCCATCCGATGTAGCCGAGCAGCACCAGCGTAGGCAGATTGAAGAGGATCTGGAGCATGAAGTGGCTCAGGCTTCCGGCGCTGCGTTCGATTTCGGCATCCAGGGTGTCGCTCCACACATGGCTCACCAACTCCCCCACCGCCTTGTCATCGTCGATCTCAATCCGGCGCACCTGTGGGTCGAAGCGGCCTCGGACCAGCAGTTCGCCGATATCGGGCCAGCGGGTCCACCACGCCTTCTGAAAGGTCAGCAGGGCGCGGTCGATGCGGTTGCGGTCGCTGAGCGACCCCAGGGCGGCGCGGCTCTCCCGGTAGTGGCGCCAGGAGGCGATCAGGCCCCACAACTGGCGCAGGGGATTGCCGAAGCGTACCAGGGCCGCCAGCCCGGTGCCGAACAGGACCAGTCTGGACCAGATGGCCACCAGCCAGCCGACCGGTCCCATCCAGCGCTGGGCCAGGGACTGGTAGAGGCGCGCATTCACGCCCAGCAGCATGCGTTGGTCTTCGGCCCCGAGGCTGGCCACCGCCTCGCGCAGGGCCTCCTGCTCGGCGGCGGCGATGCGGCCGGCCGCCTCCGTGAGGGTCGGGCGGTCTTTGGCCACGGCGCTTCTCACCCGGTCGAACAGGTAGGTATTGATCTGGCGTGCATTGGCAAGGCGGCGGTCCGTTGCGGCGCCGGCCCGGTTGAAGGTGTCGAAAACGAGCCGATGCAGCTGCTCGAACTGGTCGAAGTCATGGCGAGGCTCAGCCTGGAGCTCCCACCGGGGATGATGCAGATGGCGGCGGGCCGAGACGAGGAGCATGGCTTCGGGGTTCGTGTCCCAGGCCTGTTGCAGATAGCGCTGGAAATCTGGACCGATCTCATCGGTCAGCTCCTCGGCACCCAAGCGGTCGCACTGATTCATCACCGCCACCAAAGAGGCGCCGTGGAAGCGGCGAACGATGGGGGCCATGAAGTCGGCATGGTCGCGGCGCTTGGGATTTTGGGCGTCGAAAACGCAGATGAGGATATCCGAGTGGTCGACAGCCTGTTCAATCAGCGGCAGATGAGCATCGTTCCGGGTGCTGTCGGTGTCGGGCGTGTCCACCAGAATCGCATGTGCGAGGGGTTCGGCCGCCCGATTCGTGCGCACCTCGATAAGGTCTTCTTCCATGGGGCCGATGAGATGGCGGGCCTCCCCGGCATCATCGGCCAGCACCACCAGCTTCTGGGTGGTCGGCCGCCGGCTGCCTGCCGGCGACAGATCGTCCACTCCGGCCAGGGCGTTGAGGAGGGTTGACTTGCCGGCTCCGGAGGGGCCGATGAGGGTCACCACCAGGCGCCGGTCCCACCTCTCTTTCATCCGGGTTATCAGCCGTTGCGCCTCCTCGGTCTGCTTGGCCAGGGCGTGGCCCGGAGACCACAGCGGCACCTCCGCGAGCCGGTCGGCCAGGGTCGTCATCTCATGGGTGCACGCTTCGAGCCGTCCAAGGCTATCCAAGGCGGCCAGCTCCCGGTCGATCATCGAAAGATCTCCTTTCATGGGGACACTCATTTAACGGTCATGCATTGCGATTGACGGTGGCCAGCTCATTTTCAATCTGCTTAAGCAGGCGATCCGACACCTCCTGCGCCGCCCGAACGGAAACGAGTACCTCGGCGGCAATGTGCTCTTCGAAGAGCGCTTGCACCGCAGTGAGTTTGTGCGACAGCCAGGTTTGGGCCACCGGGGCGAGCATCTGCTCGAGCTGGCGTTGATCGGCCTTCTTCAGTCCCGCCGTGGCCGGAATGGCGATGAGGGCATAGAGGTCGTGAAGACCCAGCAATCCGGTCAGCTTGACCTTGATCCCCACCGCTCCGGCCGGATCGCCGGTGTGAAGGATATAGGTGATGGCAGCCGTGGCCGGGATCACATTGAGCAGGGCCGAAAAGGTTTGCCGGATCTGATCGAACACCCCCATGCGTTGTCTCAGGTCGCCGGCCAGCGCTTTCAAGTCCGCTTCAAGCCCGTGGGACCAGCTCAGAATCTCTCGCTTCTGATCCCGCAGGAGCGTCAGGGTCTTCTCCCAATCCTTCCGGCGGATCTGCTGTTGGGCCTCGCGCACCGCCGGAGGTGCTTCGAGCGGACCGTTACTGCCGTCGATGCGCTCGGCCACGGTGGTTTGATGCAGGACGTTGGCCGCCTGCAGCAAATCCAGCTCCAACCGGCCGGCCGGGTCCTCCTCTTTGGGTACGGCGTCGGGGCGCGATTTGGACCGAGCCCCCAAGGCAGAGAGCACCATCTTCAACGGCCACTCCACCACCTGCCCGGTGCGGCGCATCACTTTGATATGGGTCGGATCGGTCGTCAGCCAGATATCGGCGAAGCGGCGCATCACCCGGTCGGTGGGAAAGTGGGAGAGGGCCTGTTGTACACTGCTGGCCACGGCTCGGGTGAGGGCGTCATCGTACGCCTGCAGTTGATGATGGGCGTCGTCGAGCCGGTGGCTCATTTGCCGGGCCTGTTGCACGGCATCGTTCATCATCGATTGCAGCAGCGTCTGCCTTAATTGTACCGCATCGAGCGCATCCAGGGCCGATCGCAAATCCGCGCCGGCATCGCACGCCACGGCGCGTAACTGCATCGGCGCTTTGCCGGCGGCCACCAGGTTGTCGTCGTCGGCCCGGAAGATGCCCAGTACGCGTTCACTTTGATTAAGGCCATAGAGGTTGGTCGCCACCGTAGTGGCGTGTTCACGCACTTCTGTGTCCGAGAAGCTCGGATAGACCCGGTAGACCAGGAAGCAGGGACGGGTGCCGATGCCGGTGAGCAGGCGGGCGATGAAATCGGTGTTGTCGCGATTGTTGTAAGTGGCGTTGGTGAAGATGTAGACAAAGGCGTCGGCGCTCTCCAGGCTCTGGCGGGCCGACTCCCGGTTGGCATAGGCGCCGCGGGCGCCGGTGTCGATGTCTGGCGTGTCGAGCAGCACCACGCTCTCGGAGAGGTGCGACTGCACGCAGTAGACCGGCTCGCCCGGCGTGGTCAGTTGCCGAGTGTCGTCGAGGGGGTGGAGCGGGCCGCCGAAGGTGTGCGCCAATGCATCGAAGAGTGCGGTGTGTTGCGCATGGCGTTCGTGTATGGCCGCCAGGACCCGGCGGTTCAGCCCAGCCCGTCCGCCGGTCGGTGAGATGTTGCCGCCGATCAGGCTGTTGAACAGCGTTGATTTGCCGGCCGATCCGCCGCCGCAGATGGCCACCACCAGCGGAAAGTCGGGTTGCAGCTTGGGCAGCAGCTTGACATCCAGGGCGTGACACCATGGCTGCAACTGTTCGGACAGCTCCAGGTTCAACGCCTCTGCCGCTTCGGGCAGATAGCGGCGCAACGCCTGCAGTGCGGTGATGCGGTTTTGGGTGGTGGTCATCTGCTTACCGTTTTCCATGAGTTGTGCCCGTGATTGAACGGCCCTCGCTCCAAGTTGACAAACCCCGATGCCGAACTACGATATAAACAGTACAGCTTGTAATTTAAACCCTGAACCATAAACCATAAGGGGGCAAGTGGCATGGCGTGGCAGACAATCCCAGGCCTCGACGGCAAGGTCTTCATGCCCGAGTGCCGGAGTGAAGGCAAAAAAAAGAATTCCTGCCCTGACTGCTTTGCCTGCCAGCAGTGCAGCGACGAACGCTGCCGGGTGTGCGCTGCCTGTGGGGCCTCCCCAACGGAGACGCCTCATTGTCCCTGTTCAAGCATAGAGGAGATCGAGCAATGAAACAAATCGACTGTCTGTTCGAGCGTCCGGCCAGCATCTTGGTGGCTTTGGTGCTCTTTTTCATGGCCTTGGGTTTGAGCGTCATCGGTATTACCATTTTACCTGTATTGGGTTTGATCCTGGCGGTTCCGGTCTTTTTTCTCTCCGGCGCATTTCTCTTTTCGCCCCAAAGCAAGGTGTGTTCACTGTAACATGATGTTTGCGTTTTCCACACACAAAGCCCGGTCGTGTCGGCCGGGTCTCTTTTTCAGCCTTTTCATTTTCTATTTCATGCGGTCCCAAAAAGCCCTTCCCCGATCCAATGGTGTGTTGGCCTGGCCCTGAGACAGAGGTGCCTTGGGGGGCGCCGGGGGAGCTTGCCGGCGGCCTCCACTGTTCGATCCGAATGCCGGCGGAGACGACGGGGCGCCGCGAAGGCGGCTCACCCGCTTTTCGATGGGTGGATGGGTGGAGAAGAGGCTCATCAGGCTACGTCCCGCCAGGGGGTTGACGATGAACATGTGCGCTGTGGAGGGGTTGGCCCGCATGGGTGCTTTGCGGTTGTAGGCGCCCAGCTTCTCCAGGGCATTGGCCAGCCCTCCGCTGTTGCCGGCCAGTTGGGAGCCGGTGCTGTCGGCCAGATACTCGCGCGAGCGCGAGATGGCCATCTGCACGACCATGGCGGCAATGGGGGCGATGATGGCCATGACGATCATGCCCAATCCGCCCAGGCCGCCTTCATCGTTATCGCGGCGGCCGCCGCCGAAAATGGCGGCGAATCTTGCCATGCCGGCCAGCATCATGATGGCGCCGGCCATGGTGGCGGCAATCGAGCCGATGAGGATGTCGCGGTTCTTGACGTGGGCCATCTCATGGGCCAGCACGCCCATCACCTCGTCGCGGCTCATCAGTTTGAGCAGACCCTGGGTGACGGCCACCACGGCGTGTTCCGGATTGCGTCCGGTGGCAAAGGCGTTGGGCGTATCCTGGGGAATGACGTACACCTTTGGCATTGGCAAGCCGGCATTGCGGGCCAGCGTCGCCACCATGTCGTAGATCTCGGGGGCCTGCTGGGGTGTCGCCTCCTGCGCCCGGTACATGCGCAGAACGATCTTGTCCGAATACCAGTAACTGAAAAAGTTCATCCCGGCGGCCAATATCAAGGCGATAATCATGCCCTGGTGGCCGCCGATCAGTTGGCCGACCAGCATGATGAGAACAGTCATTACGGCCAGTAAAAAGGCGGTACGCAGTTGGTTGCCCATGGTCGGGTTGCTCCTTGGTTATTGGATTTGGCGCTGGCCTCCGATCCGGTTTGCGTTTTCCTGAGAGGTTCCGAAACGCCCAGGTGGCCAGACGAACGCCCCAAATATAGGAATTATGCAACCGGTTGCAAGCGCCATGGAAGATCTGCGTTCACATCCACCGATTCTTGCTTGCAAAGTGACCCTTTTTTTGTTGAATATGACCTCTCTCCTGACGGATGTCGTGTGTCGGATCGCACCCCGCCAAAGCACTGGACGGCCGCGCACCATTTCGCTTGGCGTCACGGGGGAGCCAACTGGCCGCAACGTGAGGTTGCGCAGAGCCATAACCATTTAATAATCAGGGATATCCGTATGGCCGACGACCATTCCAACAACGACACACCAGACAATGACGAAGCGTCGGAAGAGAGCTTTGCCGAGATGTTCGAAGCTTACAGCGCCGGTATGAAGGAGGATCTGCGGGTGGGCGACAAAGTCCACGGCCGCATTATCTCCATCACCAGCAGTGCCGTTTTTGTGGACACGGGCACCAAAACCGACGGGGTTGTGGAGATCGAGGACCTCAAGGACGAAGAGGGGAACCTGCCATACGAGGTGGGTGACGAACTCGACCTTTTCGTGGTCGCTGCCAACGAGAGCGAGATCCGTCTCTCCCGTGCCCTTGCCGGCGCAGGAGGCCTGGAAATGCTCAAGGACGCCCATGCCGGGGCCATTCCGGTTGAGGGCAAGGTGGTGCAGACCATCAAGGGCGGATTTCAGGTGGAGGTGCTCAAGCGGCGGGCCTTCTGCCCGATCAGCCAGATCGACACCCAGTATGTGGAAGACGGCGCAAAGTACGTGGGCCAGAGCTTTCAGTTCATGATCAAGCAGCTCAGTGAGAACGGGCGCAACATCGTGGTCTCCCGTCGCCAGTTGCTCGAAGCCGAGCAGAGAAAGGCCCATGAGGCTTTTTTAAAGGATCTGGAGGAGGGGCAGACCTACGACGGCCGCGTCACGCGCCTGATGCCCTATGGCGCCTTTGTGGAGCTGACCCCGGGGCTGGAGGGGATGGTGCACATCTCCGAACTGAGCTGGTCCCGCGTGGAGAAACCCGAGGATGCCGTCAAACCGGACCAGGCCATATCAGTCAAAGTCCTGCGCGTCGAACCGGGAAAGCGCGGCCCCAAAATCGCCCTCTCGGTCAAGCAGATCGAGGGCGATCCCTGGGATCGGTTGCCCGAAAGCATCCAGGCCGGAGAGAAGATCATTGGCAAGGTGACCCGCTGCGCCGATTTTGGCGCCTTTGTAGAGATCGTTCCCGGCATCGAAGGGTTGGTGCACATCAGTGAGATGAGCTACACCCAACGGGTGCACAAGGCTCAGGATGTGGTTACGCCCGGACAGGCCGTATCGGTGGTCATCAAAGAGGTGGATACGAATAAGCGCCGCATCGGATTGAGCATCCGCGACGCCGAGGGCGATCCCTGGCTGGAAATCGATCAGAAACTGACCAAAGGCCAGCCGGTCAAAGGCAATGTGGAGAATATCGCTGCATTCGGTATATTTGTGCGCCTCGTCCCCGGTATTGTCGGGTTGCTGCCCAAATCGGCCATCGGCCGCTCGGCCAACGCCGCTCAAATCGACAGGCTCAAGCAGGGCGATGAGATCTCCGTGATTGTCGATGAGATCAACAAGGCCGACCGGCGGATTTCACTGAAACCCCATGATGCCGGAGACGAGGGCGAGTGGAAACAGTTCAAAGGGGAGTCGGAAAATGCGTCCCTGGGCGCACTGGGTGAAAAGCTGGCCCAGGCGTTGAAGAAAAACGACAAATAGACTTGATTCAAAAGGGTTACGCCATCAGGATACGGAGGGTAGCAGATGTCCCAAGATGAAATGTACGATGTCGCCATCGTCGGCGGCGGCCCCGGCGGTCTGTCGGCGGCCATCTATGCCATGCGCGGTGCACTGAAAACCGTGCTGATTGAAAAAACCACCCCCGGCGGTCAGGTCAATCTCTCCGACGAAGTCGAGAACTATCCGGGGTTTATCCATGTCAGCGGCGCTGAGCTGGCCATGCAATTTGCCGAACACGCCCGCTCTTATGGGCTCGAAGAGATCAATGACGAGGTCGTTGCCGTAGCGCCCGGTATGGAGCATCACCGGGTTCGCCTGGCCGGCGGACGCGAGATACATGCCCATGCCGTTATCCTGGCCACCGGCGGCAGCCCGCGCAAACTCGACGTGCCCGGTGAAGACGAACTCTACGGCAAAGGGGTTTCATACTGCGCGGTGTGCGACGGTTTCTTTTTCAGGGGCAAGAAGGTGATCGTGGTGGGCGGCGGCGATAGCGCTTGCGAAGAGGGGCTCTATCTTGCCAAGCTGGCCGAACAGGTCTACCTGGTCCATCGTCGCGACGCACTGCGGGCCAGCATGATTCTCCAGGAGCGTGTCAAGGCCGAATGCAAGATGGAGGTGCTCTGGAACTCGGTGGTGACCGAAATCAATGCCGATGAGGATGGCGTCAACGGGGTTCAGTTGAAGGACACCCAAACCGGTGACCTGCGCGATATGCCCATCGACGGCGTCTTTGTCTTTGTCGGTTTCGTGCCCAACAACGCGATCGTGCCGGCCGGTGTTCGCATGAGCGCCGGCGGATTCGTGATCACCGACGAGCAATGCGCCACCAGTATCCCCGGGATCTATGCCATCGGCGACTTGAAAGAGAAATACGCCCGTCAGATCGTCCTGTCCGCTGCCGACGGTTGTATGGCGGCCCTGTCGGCCGCCCACTATGTGGAGACGCGCAAGGCCAAAGCCGCCGACGCGGCATGCGAACTGCCGGCCGGGATGTTGGACTGAAGGTGCATAGACGAAGGGAGGACATTGTGCTCAGCGCTTCCTTGCGAAACCCGGTTGCATTACTAATTTGATATGGCTATATTGGTAATGTTTAACACCGCAGTTGGCAGGGAGGTTCTCCATGGCTGAACACGACAATCCGACCTTCGATGACGATTCGACCCATTCCGCTTCGACATTCTCCAGTTTACGCGGCCGTCAGTCCGTGCGGGCCACGTTCAAGCTGACCGACAGCTGCATCGAGGCCATCAGCATCGTTGCAGCCCAACTCGGCATCAAACAGAAGTCGCTGTTCGACCATCTCTTCAGTGACACCAACACTCTGAGCAGCATTGCACGCAAGTTTCGCAACGCACGGCTCGAGGCCTCCTCCCATCGCATCCAGAAAACCTACGTTCTCAGCCGGGGCGCCCTGGTGAGCCTGGAGGACATCGCCAAGAGTTTCAATGCACCGAGAGACGCACTCATCGAGCTGTCGGTTCAGCGGCTGCTGCCGATTATCGACCGTGAGCGGCGGCGCCATGCCACCCGCAAAGCGGTTTTCGGAAAAATTAAGAAGCACTTGGCCGAGGGGCGTCGGTTGCTCGAGGAGGCGTTTGCCGAGCTGGGTGAAGAGGACCCGATCACCGACCGCATGGGCGCTGCCATGGGGGTATATGAGAGTGCATACCGGCACATGGCGGCGTTTCTCGAAAAGAGCGAGAGCATCGAGCGTTTCGAGCCGGCCGGTTTCAACAAAGTGGAGATCGTCTTTGAAGACGATTAGCGGCGTTGTCTCTGCGGAAGAGATCTATAGACGGATGGCTATCGACCGCTTTCGTTCTCCAGATCGATCTCCAGGGGGACCACATGCAGCTGCCGTGAAACCTCCCTGGTCCTTCCCAGGGTCCAGCCTGCGCACCTTCCGTTCCCTTCCATATGCAGAGCGATCTGATCGACAACCCCCTGGATGTCAATGACGGGATGGCGGGAAAAAACCGTCGGCAATCCATAGGTCAAACTGCAGACCAGGCACTTGCCCGGCCGCTGATGCAGCTCGATGTCGAAGGTGAGCCGGTTCTCCTGCATGCCTTTATAGGCCAGACGAATATCGTAAGCGCCCTCGTCGGCATCCCCTAAAAGCGCATCGAAAAATTGATCGGCACGCTCGGGAGGGAACATCCTGCTCAGCGTCTCCGGGTCGAAAAGGGCGTCGAAGGGTCTATTTTTATCGTTGTTCATGTATCGTCCACATCTTAGGGTTATGGCTTGGCCAGGCCCTCCTATTACGCGAAGTGAAACCGGAAAGTCAAACCGGGCTTCCGGCGTGACCCTATTCGATCAGACAGACCATCCCTTTCAGGTAGTCGCCCTCGGGAAAATTGAGGGCCACCGGATGATCGGCCGCCTGGTGCAGGTGCTGAATCAGCCGAGCGCTCCGGCCGGCGTCCACGGCCGCGTCGGCCACGATTTTCTGGAACAGGGGGGCGGTGACCAGCCCCGAACAGGAGAAGGTGGCCAGGATGCCGCCCGGGCGCAACAGTTTCATGGCCAACAGGTTGATGTCCTTGTATCCCCTGCAGCCACGGTTCATCTGACCCATGGAGGCCACAAACTTGGGCGGGTCAAGCACGATCAGATCGAAAGAGCGCTGCCGGTCCCGGAATTCGCGCAGTTTTTCGAACACATTTGCGGCGACGTATTCGATGGGAGCCGTCTCCAATCCGTTCAGCAAGGCCGTTTGGCGGGCAAGATCCAGAATGTCGGGGGATGCGTCGATGTGGGTCACCGCCTTGGCCCCCGATTGCATGGCACGCAGTCCGAAGCCGCCGAGGTGGCTGAAGCAGTCGAGCATCTCGGCCCCGGTCGCCAACCGGGCCACCACCGCCTGGTTTTCGCGCTGATCCAGATAGAGGCCGGTTTTGTGCCCCCCGGCCACATCGGCCCACATGCGCACCCTCCCCATGGAGACCTCGATGCGGTCGGGCGGCGCCTGGCCCCACAACAACCCGGCTTGTTTCGCCAGTCCCTCCTTGGCGCGCACATCAACGTCCGAGCGTTCATAGATACCTTTGATCCCAGGGAGGCGTCCCAGCTCCTCGACAATGGTCTCGCGCCACCGTTCGACACCGGCGGTGAGGAACTGGCAGACCAGAAAATCGCCATAGCGGTCCACGATCAGCCCGGGCACGCCATCCGATTCGGCGTTGATCACTCGTTTCGCCGTACAGGGGGTGGGCAAGTGCATCCTGGGGCGCAGGGCCGCGGCCGATACGATCCGCCGCCGGAAAAAGGCCGTATCGATGGCCTCCTCTTCCTTTTGGGACCAGACCCGGACGCGAATCTGGGAGTGGGGCGAGTAGGCGCCCCAGGCGAGCCAGCGCCCCTGGGGTGTGCAGAGTTGAACGGTATCGCCCGCTGCAATCCCCGAATCGTGCCGGCGCACGGCACCGGAAAAGATCCAGGGGTGCCGCCGGGCAAGGGATTTTTCAGCTTTGGGAGAGACAACCACCCTCGGCACGTTGACGCGGTTTGCAGCCATGACACCTCCATTCTTAGAAAGTAGTTATCGACGGCTTATATCAAATCCGGGGCATCCGGTCATCACTGCATGTTTGCGGCTGACCGGGTAGTTGCTGCAGATGTGGGGTTTGACATCATGGATGCTGCAGATCCAGCGATCCCGGGAGGAGCCCCTTTTCAGGAAGGGGCAGGGGTGGGCAAACCGATTGGTACCGGGGATGACCCAGATACGGTAGACGATATCGCCCTGCGCGGTTCGCACGGGGCGCACCCACTCGAGGATATCCATGCGCCCCAACGCCTCCAGACGCGCCACATCTTCTGCGGTGATGCCGTTGCGGTAGTCCAGTTGACGGCAGCACTGACCGCACTGCCGGCATTCGAAGGCGCTCATATCGGTATGCACCCGAATGCGCCACTGGCCGGTGCCGGGGGATTTGGCTGCCTGGCAGGAGGCCTGGAAGACCTGACGGCATATGGTTGCCATGGTCTCCGGATCGATCCGGTTGCGAAGATCTGCTTCGGTGATCAGGCGGCACATGCGTTCAACGAGGTCATTGCCCTCAAGCCAGCGCATCGGTCCGCCGCGGGTGTCGGAAATCCACAGCCCTTCCCGCTCCGGATCCCGTTTGTAGGAAATCTCCGAACCGAAGAGGGTGCGCAGCACCTCGCAGAACAGCATGGGTTGGGGACCGTAGCCGCGAAAATCGAGGCAGATGGCGGTGACCGCCTGGGGCATTGTGAGGAAAAGGTGCTCTTGTTCCATGGGGCCCTGCCGTGTTGGGATCCACTATTCTCTGTTGCTTTTTCATACAAAAGACCAAACTATCAGAGACAACGCTGCAAGGAGAGACAACAACAGGTTTCAAGTTTTTCCCATAGGAGCCGATGTGCTATAGATTGATGATTGGAAACGATACGATTGAGATGAAAACACATTCCCGCAAAAGCTTCAACCTCATCCTCCGCTGGTGGAACGCTCTGCTCGATCGTTTCGCTACCCCCGGTATGGAGACGAAGGAGGGTCTCTCTTACTGGCGCAGTCGCGTCTTGCAGCATCTGGTGGCCGTAACGCTCTTGACGGGGCTTTCCGTTTTAGGACCAACCGTTGCTATACTGCTCCGCTCGGGTTTCTGGCTCTTGGCGCTCCTCGACACCCTGATATATCTGATTGCCATGGCTTTGATGATGATCCCCATGGGCTATCGCACCCGCGTCTTTATCGCCCTGGCCGGTTTTTACGCGGTTGGGACTTCTATTACTATCAACCTGGGGGTGGTGAGCGGTGGCCCGTTCTGGCTCTTCGCCTTTGCGGCCATCGCCGGAATCCTGATCGGGTTCAAGTCGGCCGTCGCGGCCATTTTGCTCAACGCAGTGACGTTGACCCTTTTGGGCGGGCTGCAGGCAGATGGGGTGCTCGCTTCAGGGCAGCCCTTTTATCCGAGTATCGGCAGGGCTGGCGTCGCCGGCGTCAATTTTCTTTTTCTCAATGCCTTGGTGGCCTTCTCCATTGCCGGCCTGACGCAGGGGCTGCAATCGGTCATCATCCGCGCGCGCCGTGTACGCGATGAACTGTCTAAGGAGGTTGATGCCCGTAAACAGACCGAGAGATCCCTAAGAACCAGTGAGGAGAAGTACCGCCTGCTGGCCGAGAACCTGTCGGACATCCTCTGGTCCTTGGACATGGACCTCAACATCACCTATCTCAGTTCGTCGGCAACGACCTTGCTGGGATGGTCGGCCGAGGAACTCAAGGCCATGGGCGTATCGGACGTGTTGACCTCCGGCTCGGTGGAAAAGGCGATGACGCTGATCGACGAGCTGCTTGGTGATGGTGAAGCGAACGGTGATTTCAGAAAGGCGGCCACGCTCGTTTTGGAAATGCGCTGCAAAGACGGCAGCACCTTGCCGGTTGAGACCCGGGGAGCCTTCCTGTTGGGTGAGGACCACCGGCCCATCGGCATCGTCGGCATCTCGAGGGACATCTCAAGGCGCATTCGGGCTCAAAAGGAGAAGGAGGCCCTACAATCAAGGCTGTTGCAGTCTAAAAAAATGGAGGCGATCGGTCTGCTGGCCAGCGGTGTGGCGCACGATCTGAACAATGTGCTCTCCGGCATTGTCAGCTACCCGGACCTTCTTCTGCTCGATCTGCCCGTGGAGAGTCCGTTGCGCAAACCGCTGGAGACGATTCGTCAGACAGGCAACAAGGCCGCCGATATCGTCCAGGACCTTTTGGTGATGGCCCGGCGCAACGTTCAGTCATGGAGCGCGACCTCTCTCAACCAGGTGGTCGAAGAGCATCTCTGCTCACCGGAACACAGCGACTTGCTCCTGCGCTATCCCGGCATAGAGGTCTGCACCGAGCTTGACCCGCAATTGGCCAATATCAAGGGGTCGCCGATCCATCTAAAGAAAGCGTTGATGAACCTGCTCATCAACGGGGCCGAAGCCCAACCGCAGGGAGGCGCTATAATGATCCGTACGCTAAACGCAACCTTCGCTCAACCGCCCAAAGGCATCCCCCAGATGCCTCTCGGAACGTATGTTGGCCTGGAGGTCTCAGACAGCGGTGTGGGTATCACGGAGGAGGATCAGCAGCGCATCTTCGAACCCTTTTTCACCCGCAAGGTGATGGGGCGCAGCGGCAGCGGGCTGGGCATGTCCGTGGTGTGGGGGACGGTGGAGGACCATAAGGGTTTTATCTCCGTCCAGAGCGAAGAGATGCAAGGCACCACATTCAAACTCTATTTCCCTGCCACTGACGACCAGCCTTCGGATTTGCAGCGGCGTGTCTCACCGAAGCGTTATCTGGGCAACGGAGAGACCGTGTTGGTGGTCGACGATGTGGCCGAGCAGCGCGAAATCGCAGCCAGCATTCTCGAGCGCCTCGGCTACCGTGCGGTTACGGCCGTATCCGGAGAGGAGGCGCTCGACTACCTGAAGCGCAACGCATCGCCGGTCGATGCCGTCATTCTGGACATGATCATGCCTGGCTTGGACGGGTTGGACACCTACCATGCGATACGCCAGCTGCATCCCGAAATGAAGGCTCTGATCGCCAGCGGTTTCTCGGAGACGGGGCGGGTCAAAGAGGCGATCCAGCTCGGTGTCGGTGCCTATGTTCGCAAGCCCTACATGCTTGAGGATATCGGGCTGGCCATGCGCAAAATCCTCTCCTCGTCTATTGACAGAGATGATCAGGCAGGAGATGTAGGGATATGACCGTTTAGCCAGCCTTGGCAAAGAAGGCTTCCACTCAACACAAGGGGGGACCGATGATTACGGCCCAAGAGATCATGACCGCCGATGTGATAACCCTGGCACCCGAGACCGATATCGGTCGGGCGGCGCAGGTACTGCTTGAAAATGGGATTAATGGCGCACCGGTGGTGGACGGCGAGGGGCGACTGGCGGGCATCTTGTGCCAGAGCGATCTAGTGGCCCAGCAGAAAAGGCTTCCCATGCCGACGGTTTTCACCCTGCTGGATGGATACGTGTCGTTGAGCTCGGCCAAGCAGATCGAGAAAGAGGTACGCAAAATAGCGGCCTTGACCGTTACCGAAGCGATGACGACCGACCCGGTCACCGTGCGGTCGGACACGAACCTGGAGACCATTGCCGGACTGATGGTGGACAGCGGTTTTCACACGCTACCGGTCGTGGACGACGGACGGTTGGTGGGGATCATCGGCAAGGAGGATGTCCTGCGAACCTTGCTGACCGTGCCCAAAGCGAACTAGGCATTTGCAGATGATCAGTGCGTCAACCCTGATGTGGTGCATCCTTTTCGGATCGATCGGTTTGGGTTTCTTCGTCTATGGGAAAAAACAGAAGGCTTTGGTACCCCTATTTTGCGGTATCGGGCTGATGGTGTTCCCCTATTTTATTTCGAACCCATACATATTGGTCTTTTCAGGGACGGTTCTGGTGGCCGCACCTTTTGTCATCAAGGTATAGCGTGTGCGCCCGGAAGATGACCCGGGAGTAGAAAAAGAGGCAGAGACAACAACCATGAAACCTTACACATGCACCGAATATCGTGAAGAGATGGTCCTGGTGGGCTTGCGCCGCCGCCTGGCGGACCCGGCCCTGGACCCCCGTGAAAAAGAGGAGCTCGAAAAGGAGATCAAGAAGCTGGAAGTTGAGATGGGCATGGAGTAGCAGACCGGCTCACCGGCCGACCGAACTTACAGCCGGCCGGCAAACAGATCATGCCGACACCGTCTATTTGTCCTGCATGTCGAGGGTGTGGTTGAGCTCGATGGCCGCCTGAACGCTTGCCGCGGCCGGGCAGTGGGGCAGGTAGACCTTGAAGGCCTCTTCGGCAGCTGTTCGCTGGTCCGGAGACAGCTTCAAGGTATAGTGGACATTGATGCGCGTGATCTTGAGGACGCCATCGACGTTTTCGATCTCACCGCTCACATCGGCGCGATAGCGCTCTTTTGGGGTGGCAATCCTGCTTTTCGCCAGCACAGTGGCGAAGGTCCCCATCATTCACCCGCCCACGGCGCCCACAACGTGGTCCAGCGTGGCGGCATGCTCCTCTTCCGGTTCGATGCGGTAAAATCCTTTAATGCCCCCGTGCACCCCATAGTAGACCGGTTCGTCGAATCCCTTGATGACCGCTTTGCGGGTGGGGCCTTTTTCCCTGGTGATCACAATTTCAGAACGATGAATAATGTCGCCCATGGCAACCTCCTTCAGGTTGGGTTGGTTTGTTGGTTAGGGCTTGAGCTTGGTTGAGCATATTGAGACAATATAAGGCGCATTTGGGGATGTGCCAGCAGGGATAGGCTGAAGGTGTTTAGACTTGAAGCTTGAAGGCTGAAGAGGATGCCTTCAAAAGTCCTCCTCAGCTTGCCTCTATCAACCTTAGAAGATCCAGGGGGTGGGCCAGCACCCGGACGGCACCGGCATCGATCAGCTCCTGACGCGGCCGGAAGCCCCAATCCGCACCCACCGGCAGCATACCGGCCCGCTTGGCCGTCTCCATGTCCACGGCACTGTCCCCCAGAAAGAGGCATTGCGCGGGCGAAACATTCATGGCTCGGGCTGCGTCCAGGGCCTGTTGGGGATCGGGCTTTTTGGGGATGCCGTCCTGCTGCCCCAGTATGCTCCGGAAGGGAACCGCTCGAAAATAGTGGTCGATCATCAGTCCGGTGAAGCGGTGGGGTTTGTTAGTGACCACCGCCATCTGCCTGCCGCGTCGCTGCAGCTCGCCGAGCAGTTCGGGGATGCCGTTGTAGGGCCGGGTGGCGCAGTGCCAGTTGCGGTTGTAGTCGTTGAGCAACGCCTGGAGGCAGGTTGCGATGATGTCCGGGGAACGCTTTGCGGCCGGCAGGGCGCGCTCTATGAGAACGGCCGATCCGTCGCCGATAAACCACCGGTAGGCGTCACTGGGGTGGGAGGGATAGCCGTTGGCCGCCAATGCGCGGTTGGCCGAAGCCGCCAGATCGTCGAGCGTATCGAGCAGGGTGCCGTCGAGATCAAAGACAACTGCCTGGTACTTCATGGGACCCTTCCTTTTGCAGCGGTTGGCAATACCGGGAACCTATAGCGCGTCCGGCCGGACAGGGCAAGCGCGGGGCAACGGCTTCCCATCCGCAGGTTGACAAACCCTACAACCTGGGCTTTAGTAGCGCTCGCAAAACCCACCCGTTGTCTGATATGAACCGGATACACCGCTGGCCGCCTTGGCACCATCGTTATCAACCCTGTGGGAGACGAGGATGATGATGCATGATCTAAAATGGTCTTTGTTGTTGATCGGCCTTCTGGCCCTGGCGCCGATCTGTTCGGCGCAGGAGTGCCTCAGCCCCTCCCCGACCACCCTGGCCGGCGGGCGCAGCTACGATCCCATCAAGGATAGAGAGCTCACCCCAGACGAACGAAACACGCTTCAGAATTTGCTCAAATCGCTGGATGGCGAGTGGCGAGGGGTGTCCGACACCTTTTTTTGCAAGAGCATCTCCGATCCCGACGATGTGGAGCCGAGACACTATACCATCAAAGCCAAAGCGCGTGTCGACCGTTACGGCAACCTGCTCATAGAGGCGGAGTTATACGATCCCGAGAACCGATCCAGCCATCAGGAGACGCTGCGGCTCTACCTGAACAACAAACGGCTGCGCATCGACCATGACACCGGCGCTGGCGATGTGGAGTTGATCGAGGTGAGCGACCAAAAGATCGCCTTTCTCTACCGGCGGGTCAATCCCACCGGCAAGGCGACCGGCTCGTCCAGAAGCGAATATTTCTTTACGCTGAGCGCCGGGGAGCGGTCCCTGACTATCGAGCAGCAGCTCTACGTGCAGGCCAAATTGAGTTCGGGTTACGCCTGGCAGCTCAAACGATAGCGGCCGCTGAAAACGAAAGTGAACGAGCATTGAACCACAAATGCGATAGTGCTGCCCAGCCGGCCCTCTCTCCCCGACAGGCGCTGCGTAAATATTTCGGCTATGAATCCTTCAGGACCCACCAGAGCGACATCATTGACAGGGTGATGGACGGCAAAGATGCGTTCGTGCTGATGCCCACGGGAAGCGGCAAATCGATCTGCTACCAGATTCCGTCCATCCTGCGCCCCGGTGTTGGTGTGATCGTATCGCCCCTGATCGCCCTCATGCAGGACCAGGTGGATGCCCTGCAGGAGAACGGCGTGCGGGCCGCCTATCTCAACTCCAGCCTCTCGGCGGATGCTGCCGCAGAGGTGGGCCGCCGGGTGGCCGCCGGCCGGATCGACCTGCTCTATGTGGCCCCCGAGCGCCTGCTGATGCCCGGCTTCCAGCGGTTGCTCGCCCGGACCCCCATTGCCCTCTTTGCCATTGATGAAGCGCACTGCGTCTCCCAGTGGGGGCACGATTTCCGTCCCGAATACCGTCGCATCGCCGGTGTGACCAGCCAGTTTCCCGGGGTGCCGCGCATGGCGCTCACCGCCACGGCCGACCGTCTGACCCGGGACGACATAGTGGAAAAGCTCGAATTGACCCGGGCCGGTACCTTTGTCTCCAGCTTCGACCGCCCCAACATCACCTACCGCATCCAACTGAAAAACAGCGCCAAAAAGCAGCTTCTCGGTTTTCTGCGGGCCGAGCATCCGGACGATGCGGGCATCGTCTACGTGCGCACCCGCAAGAGGGCCGACGACATTGCCGCCTGGTTGCAGGAGCAGGGTATGAAGGCCTTGCCCTACCACGCCGGATTGGAGCGCCACCTGCGGATTTGTCACCAGCAGCGTTTCCTGCGCGAAGAGGGGGTGGTGATAGTGGCAACCATCGCGTTCGGCATGGGCATCGACAAGCCCGACGTGCGTTTCGTGGCCCACCTGGACCTGCCGTCGAGCATGGAGGCTTACTATCAGGAGACTGGCCGGGCCGGTCGCGACGGGCAGCCGGCAGATGCCTGGATGGTCTATGCCCTCGCAGACGTGGTGGCCATGCGGAAGCTGCAGGAGACCTCGGACGGCAACGACGCCTTCAAGCAGGTCCAGCGGCGTAAGTTGGAGGCCCTTCTCGGCTTTTGCGAAACCGCGGTCTGCCGGCGAAAGGCCCTGCTCAACTATTTTGATGAGCGCTATCCGGAAGCGTGCGGCAATTGCGACAACTGCAATGAGGCGGTAGAGACCTGGGACGCCACCATACCCGCCCAGAAGGCGCTGTCGTGCGTCTACCGCACCGGCCAGCGCTTCGGCGCCGCCCATCTGACCGATGTGCTGCTGGGCAACGAGACCGATCGCATCCGGCAACTGGGGCACCATCGCCTGAAGACGTTCGGTGTGGGGCAGGAGCTCTCCTCGCGCCAATGGCGCTCGGTCTATCGACAGCTGATCGCCGCAGGCCGGCTGGCCGTCACCACGGCCGCCATTCCCGGCTTCTGCCTCTGCCCGGAGAGCTGGCCGGTGCTCAAGGGAGAGAGCCGTTTGATGCTGCGCCGGGACCCCGAGCCGGTCAAGACGAAAAAGCGATCCCGGGCATCGGTCCAACCGGCCGTGGACTTCGAGAGTCAGGCCGACCTGGCGCTGTGGGAACATCTGCGCCGGCTTAGGCTCGAAATCGCCCAGAAGATCGACAAACCGCCCTTCGTGGTGTTCCACGACAAGACCCTGCGGGAGATGGTTATAGAAAAACCCGCCAACCGCAGCGAGTTTCTCGCGCTCAACGGCGTAGGCGAGCACAAGACCGATCAATATTCAGAGCGCTTCCTGGAGGCTATCCGGGACCATGCCCATGAGAAAGGGAGTTGATTCCCAGCACCTTGTCCGTCTATGATGAGCACCTTTAATGGTGGTGTGGGGCCGCGCCGATGGATGAGCGGCATTGCATGCCAAGGCTGGAGATCATTTCATTGAATCGATTTTATGCTCATATGGTGCTGACCCTCTTTATCCTTTTCGGCCTGGCCGGACCGACGGCTGCCAATTCCAACGCCCTGCTCACGATCACCGATCCGACCGGCCGGACCCTGCAGGCACCCGCCCATCCGCAACGCATCGTTGCTTTGGCGCCCAGCGTCACTGAAATCGTCTATGCCCTCGGGCAGGAGGCGCGGCTCGTGGGGGTCACGCGCTACAGCAACTATCCGATCGCCGCCCGAAAGCTGCCCAAGGTGGGCTCTTACATCCATCTCGACGTTGAACGGATTGTGGCGCTTCAGCCCGATTTGTGCCTGGCCGTCAAGGACGGCAACCCCATTGCCGTGGTCGAGCAGCTCGAAAGCCTTGGACTATCGGTATATGCCGTCAACCCGATCGACCTGGAGCGTGTGATGCAAAGTGTGCAGGCCATCGGCGGTCTGCTCGACGCCTCGTCGAAGGCTCGCGCCATTACCGACGATATGCGGCAACGCATCGCATACGTCGAAACGCGTATCGCCCAGACCTCTGTTCGCCCCACCGTCTTTTTCCAGATCGGCATCTCTCCCATCGTATCGGTGGGCAGCGACACCTTTATCCACACGCTGATCGAATTGGCCGGAGGCACCAACCTGGCTGCCGGCAAAGCGCCCTACCCGCGCTTCTCCCGTGAGCAGGTGATCGCCCTGGCGCCCGAGGTGATGGTGATCTCCTCCATGGCAAGGGCCGCTGTTTTCGAACAGGTCAAAGCCGAATGGATGCAGTGGCCGGCCATACCGGCCGTGAAGCGGCAGGCCGTCTTCATCGCCCCCCCCGATATGTTCGACCGCCCCTCGCCGCGCCTGGTCGATGCCCTTGAGCTGCTGGCCAGCCTGATCCATCCCCAGCTGTTTGAGGCGCGGCCATGAACACTTCAGGCCCCGATTCGGTCCGCCGCCTGGCCGTCATACTGTCGCTAATGGCTGCAGTGCTGTTGGGATCACTCTATCTTGGCCTGGCCGCCGGCTCTACCGGAGGGGATTTCTGGTCGGTCATCCGGAGTCTGGGCGGCGGAAGTGAAGACAAACTGCTCCACGATATCATCTGGCGCTTGCGTCTGCCGCGGGTGCTGCTGGCGGCCCTGCTGGGGGCCACCTTGAGCCTGGCCGGCATGGTGTTTCAGGCCCTGCTGCGAAACCCCCTGGCCGAGCCATACATCCTGGGGGTCTCGGGCGGCTCGGCCATCGGCGCTATCATCGGCATCCTCATGGGGTTGGCCCGCTTTCCCGGCGTGTGGCTGACCGCCTTCATCGGCAGCCTGGCCACCCTGGGCGTGCTTTTTCTCATGGCGCCTGGGCGCTCGTTCGTGCGCTCCAACACCCTGCTGCTCTCCGGGGTGATGGTCAATGCCTTCTGCGCGGCCGTCATCATGTTTCTCATCTCCATGGCCCAGGACAGCCGGCTGCACAACATCATATTCTGGCTCATGGGCGATCTGGCCGCAGCAACCAACAGCAAGGTCGCCGGGCTGGCCCTGACTGTGATCCCCTGTTTCGTCCTGATTTTCATGCGTTCCCACGCCATGAACCTGTTGGCCCTGGGCAGCGATATGGCCCACAGCATGGGGGTGAGCATCAAGCGCACGACCATCATACTTCTGGCGGTCACCTCGCTGATGGTCAGCGCCACGGTAAGCTACTGCGGCCTGGTCGGATTCGTGGGGCTGGTCATGCCTCACATGCTGCGGCTGATCCTGGGGCCCGACCATCGCGTGCTGGCGCCGGCTTGCATTTTGGGCGGGGCGGCTTTCATGGTGGTGTGTGATGTCCTGGCCCGCACCCTGCCGGCCCAGGGCGAGATGCCTGTGGGTGTCGTGTCGGCCCTGATCGGCGCGCCGCTGTTTATCTACCTGTTGAGAAAGTCCGGGAAGACTGAAGGTGTGTAAGGCGATGACTCAATCCCCGCCGGCCCCCCTTTTCCAAAGGTGGGTCAGGGGGTATTCAACCTAAACGAGGTACCCCGATGACCAACGCCGTCCAAGCCCAATCCATCGGACACGCCTTCAACGGCCAGGCCGTATTATCGGAGCTGACCTTTCAGGTGCCTTCGGGCGCCTTTTTCATCATCATCGGGCCCAACGGGTCGGGTAAAACCACCCTGCTCAAACTGATGACCGGCCTGCTCGCCGTGCAGAACGGTCAGCTGTCGGTGCTGTCCCGCCCAATCGGTGACTATACCGCCCGTGAGCTGGCCCGCCGCATGGCCTATGTGCCCCAAACGGTTCCGATCACCTTCGGCTTCAGCGTCATACAAGTGGTGATGATGGGCCGCGCTCCCCACCTGGGGATGTTGGGCTTTGAGAGCGAGCAGGACCGTGAGCTGGCGCGGGAGGCCATGCGTCTGGCTGGTGTGGACCACCTGGCCGAACGACGTCTCGACCAGCTCAGCGGGGGCGAACAGCAGCGTGTCTTTATCGCCCGGGCCATCTGTCAGCAGCCGGCTATTATGCTGCTCGACGAGCCTACCGCCGCCCTGGACCTCTCCCATCAGGTTCGGGTCATGGATCTGATGGCGCGCCTGAAAGCCGAACAAGGTGTCACGGTGGTGATGGTCTCCCACGACCTGAACCTGGCCGCCATGTACGCCGATCACCTCCTGTTGCTCGACCGGGGCCGCCTGGCCGGCAGCGGCACCCCCCATGACGTGTTGCGCTTCGACCTGCTCGAAAAA
This sequence comes from uncultured Desulfatitalea sp., assembly GCA_963668675.2. Taxonomy (GTDB): domain Bacteria; phylum Desulfobacterota; class Desulfobacteria; order Desulfobacterales; family Desulfosarcinaceae; genus Desulfatitalea. Next base: position 2,270,762 of record CAXXMB010000002.1, read on the forward strand.
GTGTACGGCTGCCCCTTGCTGGTCGATAAAAGCCCGCTCGGAGACTACCCCATCGTCCACCTGGTGCCGGGCCGCTATCTGGGTTGATCGGGTTAGTTGAGTTCGTTGAGTTTGTTGAGTTGATTGAGTTCTTTGGGTTTGTTGAGTTTGTTGGGTTGGTCGGGGTCGGGAATCTTCATTGGGGGCCCGGCACATTCCTTCAACTCAACAAACTCAACTAACCCAACTAACCCAACAAACCCGATCAGCTCGACTAACTCATCTTGACAATCTGTGTCCGAATGCGTTACGCGTGTTCGACATCTTGTATTCAGGTGCTCCTTCGGGAGCTGAAAAGGGAACCCCGTGAAAATCGGGGGCGGGCCCGCCGCTGTGACCCCGTCAGATGCCGAGTGCATCTGAAACCCCAAGCGCCCTGTGTGCCACTGTCCGAGCCGGATGGGAAGGCTGCGTTTGGGGCGGGGAAGCCAGAAGACCTACCTGGAACAATCGGCCTGCTATATGGCGTGGATCACCAGTGGCCGGACAGATCGAGCGGATAAAAAGGGACATCCCGGATCGAGTTTAATCGGTCCGGGATTTTTTTGTGCCGGGCCGGGAGAGAGGCATTTACTGTCCGTTGATGCCGAATTGAAGCGGAGGTTGAAAGGATGAAGATTGGAGTGAAAGTGGTTCTGGCTGCCCTGGTGCTGGGCGGCAGCGTGTGGGGCACGGCAGTTGCGGAGCAGACTGTTGAAGCAGCGGAAAAGGCAACCATGGGAGAGGTGGTGGTGACCGCCAGCCGCGAGGAGGAGCCCAGCGCTAAAGTGCCGGCCAATGTGACCGTGATCGATGCCGAGGAGATCGAACGGTCAAATGCACAGAATGTACCAGAGTTGCTTGCCGCCGCAGGGGTGTTTGTGTCTGACGCCGGAGGCTACAAGCGAAGCTATACGGTGGACATTAGAGGATTTGGTGAGACCGCTGCAGTAAACACATTGGTTCTGGTCGATGGCCGAAAGATCAATCAAGCGGATTTGAGCGGTACGGATTGGACCTTGATTCCATTGGACCGTATCGATCGGATCGAGGTGGTGCCGGGGTCCAGAGGGACGATTTTGTACGGTGACAATGCCACCGGCGGCGTGATCAACATCGTCACCAAAGATGGCGCTGGCCTCGAAGGCCGGGTATCTGCCCAATATGGCAGTTATGAAACTTTTAAAGGGGCGGCCGGTATCGGCGGTGCACAGGGTATCTGGTCATTCGATGTCGGAGCCAGCTATCTCGATTCAGACGGCTATCGCGACAACAGCCAGACCGAGGCCAAGGATGTCGGTGCCACAATTCGTGTCGATCCAAGTGAAGTGGTAAGTTTCAATCTGAGCGGTGGATTCCACAAGGACGAAACCGGCCTTCCCGGTGCATTGCTGCAGAGCGTTCTTGACGCCGGCGCCGAACCCACCGATACGGTCAATCCAGACGATTATGCCGATACGGAGGACTACTATGCCAAAGGTGGCGTAGAGCTGTTCTTTCTGACAAACGATGCTTTTCGTCTTGACACTTCTTACCGCAAGCGTTCGGTGGAGCAATACGCCTCGTTTACCGGCGGATATTTCACGGGGGATACGGCCATCGAAACCATTGCTGTCTCACCGCGTTTCACCTTTCAGGAGACGTTTGGCGAGGTATCCAATCGCCTGATCTTTGGAGCGGACTTTTCACGGAACGAGGAAGACATCAACAACTTCTCCTCTTTTTCCGGTTCGTCGAACTACAACCTGGAAAGGGAGAGCGTCGGCTATTTCATCCATGACGAACTGGGGATCACCCGCAATTTGAGCCTGTCCGGCGGCTACCGTTACGATAAGGCCGACTTCACCTTCTCTTCAGGTCCCGACGATGACCAGGATTACAATGAAGAGTCCTTTACGGTCGGGATCAATTATACGGTCGGCATCGCCAAGGCGTATGCCAGCTACGGCACCAGCTTCCGGTTCCCGGTGCTGGACGAGATCTTCAATTTCTTGGACAACTCGGCCATCACCACGTTGAAGCCCCAGAACTCAAAAAATATAGAGGCGGGTACCGTAATCGGACTGCTGGACGGCATGACGATGGCATTCAACATGTTCCGCATAGAGACGGAGGACGAAATTTTTTACAACCCCGCCGGCGGGCCATTCGGATTTGGCGCCAATGAAAACCTGGATGGTGAAACGACACGCCAGGGGTTTGAGGTGAAATGGGCTTATCATTACAAAGGTTGGATTACCGGTGCCAACTATACCCGCATGAAAACAGAGATCGATGGCGGTGTATACGACAACAGCGCCATTCCCAATGTGCCGGAGAACAGGGTTTCGGCCAATCTGGGCTACGCCTTCGACATGGGTCTTTTTTGTGGGGTCAACGGCATCTACATGGGTAGCCGTTATCTGATCAGCGACTTCACCAATAGCGCCGTAAAGCAGGATGACTATACCGTGGTTAACGCTAAGATAAAATATGACTGGCGTTGGCTCAGCCTGTTTCTGGATATCAACAACATATTCGATGAGGAGTACAGCTCTTACGGGGGCCTGAATTTTCTTGGTGAACCCGGATATTATCCCTCACCTGAGTTTAATGTGCTGGTCGGTGTAACTGCCCGCTACGGATTTTAACCGTCCTGCGCGGCGAGTGCCTTAGGAAATTTTATGAACAACCTATTCCACAGCGGCGGGCCGGTGATGTACCCATTGCTGGCCTGCTCGTTCATTGTGCTGACCGTGGTGATCGAACGCGCCCTGTTTTGGTTCCGGATCACTATACAGCGAAATTCGTCCCTGGTGGACGAGGTGCTGGAGCTTTGCCGTTCAGGCGATTGGGAAGAGGTGCGTAAGCGGACCGCCGGGAGTCGCGATTTCGTGGTGCGTATCCTGGTGAGCGGCATCCTGCATCGGGAGTTCTCCATGGTCAAGGCGATGGAGTCGGCTGCGTCCGACGAGATCCAACGCATGCGGCGCTCCATGACCGTGCTCGACACCATGATCACCGTGGCGCCCCTGCTGGGGATCTTCGGAACGGTGACCGGTATCATCACCTCGTTCGAGATGCTGGGCGCCGGCGGCCTCGACCACCCCGAGACGGTCACCGCAGGCGTGGCCGAAGCCCTGATCACCACCGCCACCGGGCTGGCCATCGCCATCTTTTCGGTGTTTCCCTACAATTACTTTAATTCCAAGGTGCGAAGGGCGACCCTGGAGATCGAAAAGTACGCCACCAGCCTGGAGATCGTCTATGAGAAGTTGGTGCATGGGACCGAGCGGTTCAGGCTGAAAGCCGAAGAGTGAAGGTGTAGGGTATGAAAGTTCAAACCATAGAGACCCGGTCGCCGCGCATCGAGATGCTGCCGTTGATCGATGTGGTCTTTCTGTTGCTGGTGGTCTTTATTTACGCCATGCTCTCCATGGCGGTACATAAAGGGTTGCCGGTGGCGCTGCCCACCTCATCAACGGCCCAGGAGGAGGAGTCGGAGCCGGTCTCCATCACCGTGGCGGCTGATGGTGACATTTTTGTTGATAAGAACCCGGTGGCCCTGGCTGATCTCGCTGCGGTTCTGCAGCAACGGGCGCAGGCGGATCCCGAAACCGGGGTGCTGATCTTTGCCGACAGGAGCTTGCCCTACCAGTCCCTGTTTCAGGTGCTCGACCAGGTGCGCCTGGCCGGGTTGTCCCGCATCAACTTACAGGCGGAGTCGGAAAGGGCACCATGAAACGATGGCTCATCCCCATTGTGTCTGCGCTCGCCATCCACGTGGCCCTCTACCGGTTCGACCTGGTCTCCATGCCGCCGGTCATGGCAATGAACGAGAACCGCACTGTGACCATCTCCCTCGTGCAGATGCGGCCGGTATCAAAACCTCGACAGCAGGTCCAGCCCCTTAAGATCGATTCGCCCGATCCCATTGCGCCGTTGGCCAAGCTGATCCCCAAACCGCCGCCTGTGAAGCGGCCGGACCCCTTGCCGAGCCCCAAACCGGTCGAGGTGGAGACTCCGCCGGCGCCAGCCGCGCAGGAGCTGGCAGCAGCTGAAGATCCGTTCACCGAACCGTTGGAGGCTCAGACCACGCAGCAGAGCGTCTCGGCGCCCGTCGGGCCGGACCAGGCCGAGGTCCAGGCGTCGATTCCTCTCTACCACCTCAATCCGTCGCCCACCTATCCTGCCATGGCCCGCCGGCGCAACTACCAGGGAACCGTGCTGCTCGACGTGCTGGTCAACCAGCAGGGGCGTGTTGCGCGGGTCGAAGTGGCCGACAGTTGTGGTTACGCGATGCTTGACCGCAGCGCCAGAAAGAGCGTCCGCCAATGGCGCTTTGAACCCGCCCGCCGCTTCGGCCGCCCCATTGAGATGTGGGTTCAGGTACCGATTAAATTTGAACTGAGGTGAAAAAAGGCGGAATCCCCCCCGGCCCCCCTTTGTGAAAGGGCGGCGTTTAACGGATAGGCTTTGTATCTATTTTCCACCCTTTTCCAAAGGGGGGCCAGGGGGGATTTTGCTAAGCGGACACCAGCCTATCTTAAAAAAAATGCGATGCGGGCATTGCGCCCGCATCGCACCGGCTTAAGGAGGACTTCCTGCTTGGGGGGCAAGCAGAAAGGAGGCTCTTGGTTAACTAAAAGGCATAGGCGACACTGATGCCGCCGTATAGGTTGACGTCTACACCGGTGCCGTCTTCAGCATCGGCCAGGGCGTCATCATCCAGGGAGTCGGCATAATTGATGCTGGCAGAAACACTCCAAGCTTTGGTCAGGGTGTATGAGGCGCTCAGTGACAGGGTATAGTCGTAAAGGCCACCATCGGTTCCGGAGTAAGCCATGGCAAAATCATCATCGGCGTATGCTGCGCGGGCGCCGGCTTCGATACTGAACGCGTCGGTCAGATCCATCGCATAGGTCAGGCCCAGGTCGACATAGTACCCGTCAATCTCATCAAAATCGTAGTAAAAGGTGGAACCGACGGAGAGACCGCCTACAATCGGCAGGCCGAGGCTGACATAGGCTTCATGGGTGCTGCCGCCGGCTACCGGAAAGAGATATTCGATCACACCCACGCCGATCTCCAGCTTCTGGAGACTGAAACCGTAGTAGACGGTCAGGTCGACTTCGGAAAATTCGTTGTCGTCCAACTGATCATCATAATCGTCGATATCCCAGTTGGCCCACACATTGACGCCGAAGCTGCCGTTGGTGACATCGATACTTGGTTGAGCCACCGGGCCGTCGTTAAAGGTGATGCCGCGCCACACATAGGCGGAGTTCATATCGAGACCAAGGGTCGCATCTGCGGCCCATACCGAACTGCTTGCCAAAACAATTGCCAAAGCGATAACAGGAATAAGTCGTTTCATCGTACTCAGTTCTCCTCGTTGCAGAATTCAATGGGTTTATATTATGACTATTGGTGCCGGCCGGTGCCACGCCTCCTGTTGTGGGAACGTTACGATTGCAGTTTCACCTCCTTTCCAGCGGAAACCAGCGGCCCACATTTCCGGCGACAGTTGAGTATAGATAAAGCAGGTTGTGTGCCAAGTCGGTATCACGGAGGTTGTGTTTGTCTTTATTCAAAAAAATCAATAAATTAAAAATCACATAGATAGTGTGGACGGTTTCATAATGCAAAATACATATTACAATTTTGTTGTTAGATAACATTGAATTAACATTTATGTACTATCGTGTGATGAATGTTACCTGCCAAGATCAGGTGCGCATCAGTGCGGCGGCCTTTGGCGGCCCCGGGTGACAGTAAAGGATGGTATTGATGGATAAAAAGCCCCTGGCGTGCAATCCCTGGCTCATGGCCCACCGCGGTGCGCGGGATGAGGCGCCCGAGAACACGTGCTCCGCATTTGAACGTGCGTTGACCTATCCCATCGATGGGATCGAGCTGGACGTTCAGATGAGCGCCGATGGTGTGCCGGTCATCTATCACGACGCCACGCTGTGGCGTGTGGCGCGCAGCAGGCAGCGGGTCTCCGACCTGTCCGCCGATCAATTGGCGCAGATGGATTGGGGCGGGTGGTTCGATGCCGCTTATGCCGGCGAACCGCTGCTGACCCTCGAAAAGACCCTCGGCCGGTTTGCGGCGCGCACCCGTCTGTTCATCGAGATCAAGGCATCGGCGACCAATGACAACGACCGTTTGACGCGCCGGGTCGTGGCGCAGCTGGCGCGCCTGCCCGAGCAGACCCCAAAGGCCAACATCTATCTGCTCTGCTTCGATCTCGGGATACTGCGACTGGCCAACGAGCTGGCTCCCCAGTGGCGCTGCGTCTACAATGTGCCGGAGCGGCAGCCGGAGCATGTGATAGCGCTTACGGAAGAGGCCACGGCCCATCTGTGGGCCATCGACGTGCCGATCGGTCGACTCACCCTCCCGCTGGCGGCGTGGGCCAAGGGTCGTGGGCTGAAGCTTTGCACTTACACTTGCAATGGGCCACGCCAGGTGGCCAAGGCCCTGGGGATGGGCGTCGACGCCATTTTGACCGATCGCCCCGGCTGGCTCACCGGCCACCTGGGCAAGAGATAATGGCTCTCGCGCAAAGACGCGAATCTCGCCGGACGTATTTCAAAAAATAGACGGAGTTGATGAGGCCGGTCCGGGCGGGCATAAAGCCCGCCCCTACGAGGACTGTGTATACTGCTATCACTCCGTTTTTATGATAAATATCGTAGGGGCGGGCTTTGTGCCCGCCCGTTATGCTCCCTTAATATGAGACACTGCATCTGTTCTGGGAAATGGCGATCATGGGAGCGAACAAGGGGGGATCAGCGGGCACCGACGTGACCACAGGCGTGACCCAGTTCGGGAAAGATCAGGGCCTTGCAGGCCAACTGGCACGCCTTGAGGCTTCCCGGAAGGCAAAAGACGATGCAGCCGCCGATGACGCCCGCCGAGGCGCGCGACAGGATGGCCGCCGAATCGACCTGTTCGAAGCTGAGCTGGGCGAAGATGGGGCCGAAGGCGGTCAACTCTTTCGTGAAGAGAGGTCTCAGCGCCTCTATGGTGACATCCTTGGGGGTGATGCCCGTGCCGCCGGTGACGATGACGGCCTGGGGTTGCGCGTCGGCCAGCAAGTGCAATACGTTTTCGCGGATGGCGTCGCGGTCATCGTCCACTACCCGGTGGTCCACTATCTGGTGCCCTTCGCGGCCGGCCCGCTTGGCGATCCACTGACCGGCGGCGTCTGTTGCGAGGGTTCGCGTAGATGAAACGCTCACCACCGCTACGCGAAGCGACGTAGGGGCGCTGGCGCGATGTTCATGGTGTCCCATTTTTTTCCTCAATTTGTCTCCAGCACCACCTGGTCCTGGTCGTCGCACTCCTTGAGCAGCACATTGATCGTTTCGGCCTTCTCGGTGGAGACACATTGCCCCGTATAGGTGCTTTGGATCGGCAGCTCGCGGTGACCGCGGTCGATCAGCACCGCCAGCTCGATGCTGGCCGGACGCCCGAAGTCGATGATGGCATCCATGGCGGCCCGCACCGTGCGCCCTGTGTAGAGGACATCGTCGATCAGGATGATTTTCTTCCCTTCGACCGAAAAGGGGATCTGCGTGGTTTTGACCACCGGCTGGGCGCTCATCTGGGTCCAGTCGTCCCGGTAGAGCGTGATGTCCATCTCGCCGACCAATACATCGGCGCCCTCGAAAGTGCGGATGTTCTCGCGCAAGCGCTGGGCCAGGAAGACACCGCGGGTGTGGATCCCCACCAGGGCCATGTTGTTGCCCTTGTGCGCTTCCAGAATTTCGTAGGCCATGCGCTTGAGAATGCGGTCGATCCCCACCGCATCCAGGATCTGTTCTGTTTTTCCCATGGCGACTTCACCCCGTTGGAAAGATTTTTCGCGACGGCAGCATATTGTAATCAATGGATATAACACCTCATATACCATGAACGCGTCCATTGGCAATAGCTTATGCGGGCGGCGTGGTTGACCGGCCGTCGGGATTGACGCCAATCGGCGCTTGGCATAGGATGGCGCCACCGATTCGAGAAAAGAGAAAAAATGCAGCCAACCATTGCCCAACCCACCTTTCTCCCCACCACACCCGAAGAGCTGGACCGCCTCGGCTGGCAGGCCCTGGATGTGGTCCTGGTCTCCGGTGATACTTACATCGATTCACCCCACTTTGGTGTGGCCGTGGTCGGTCGTGCATTGGTGGCGGCCGGATTTCGGGTGGGCGTCATCGCACAGCCTGACATTCAGAGCGGCAGCGACATCACCCGCCTCGGAGAGCCCGAACTCTTCTGGGGCGTCACCGCCGGCAGCGTCGATTCCATGATCGCCAATTTCACCCCTTCGGGCCGCCGCCGCAGAAGCGACGACATGACCCCCGGCGGCCTCAACAACCGGCGCCCGGACCGCGCCGTCCTGGCCTACAGCCATCTGATTCGGCGACACTTCAAGCAGACCCGGCCCATCGTCCTGGGCGGCATCGAGGCAAGCCTGCGGCGCATCTCCCACTACGACGCATGGTCCGACAAAATTCGGCGCTCAGTGCTCTTCGACGCCAAGGCCGATCTGTTGCTCTACGGCATGGCCGATCAGACGGTTGTCGCCCTGGCCCGCCACTTGCGGGACAGGATCGATCCGCACGCCCTGCGCGGCCTTTGCTACATCAGTCGCGACCTCCCCGATCCGGAACCGCAGCTGCCCGAAGGAGATTTGCTCCTGCCGCCCCACCAGGTCGTGGCCGAGGACAAGCAGGCCTTCACCCAGATGTTCAACCAGTTTTACGCCAACGCCGACCCCTTCACGGCCAAACGTCTGGTGCAGCAGCAGGATACCCGTTATCTGGTGCACAATCCGCCAGCGCTGCCGCCCACCGCTGAAGATCTGGACCAGGTTTATGCCCTGCCCTATGCACGTGCCGTGCATCCCCGCGAAAGCAGTGCCGGTCGGGTGGCTGCCCTGGAGACGATCCAATTCTCCGTCACCACCCATCGCGGCTGCTTTGGAGAGTGCCGCTTCTGTGCCATCGCCGTTCACCAGGGGCGCCGGGTCATCTCCCGCAGTCGGGAGGCTATCGTCCGCGAAGTGCAAGACTTCACCCGTCATCCCGATTTCAAAGGGATCGTGTCAGACGTGGGCGGGCCGACCGCCAACATGTACGCCATGGGGTGCGGCCGCAACGCCGACCGCAGCGCCTGTACCAAGAAGGGATGCCTCTATCCCGCCACCTGCAAACAGCTTGTCGGAGACCACCAGCCGCAGATCGAGCTGTTGCGGTCCCTGCGCGATATCCCCGGTATCCGTAAAATCTTCGTCGCCTCGGGCGTACGCTACGACCTGGTGATCCAGGACCGCCGTTCGGGCAAAGCTTACCTGGAGACCCTGCTGCGCCACCACATCTCCGGCCAGCTCAAAATCGCACCCGAACACATCCACGACCCGCTGCTCAAATTGATGGGCAAACCCGGCCGTCAATACCTGGACGACTTCGTGCGCCTCTTCGAACAGCTCAACCGGCACCTGGAGACCCGGCAGTTTCTCACCTACTACTTCATGGCCGCCCACCCGGGCTGCACCCTCGACGACATGCGCCGCCTGCGCGAATACGCCGGCCGCAAGCTTCGTCTGGTGCCCGAGCAGGTGCAGATTTTCACCCCCTCACCTTCGACATACGCCACCCTGATGTACCACACCGGCATGGACCCCTTCAGCGGGCAATCTCTGTTTGTGGAGAGGGGGGTGCGTCAGAAAATTGAGCAGAAGGCCGCACTGGTGCCACATTCGTCAAAAACGAAGAAAAGGCGGGGTCCCAAAGGTCGAAGAAAAGATCCCTGAGACGCGATGCAAAAAGAGACAGCGGCGCCGATACCCCACCTTCATAGCTGTTCGCTCGTCGGTGCAGCCTGGGGTTCAGGTGGTGGCGCACTGCCGGCGGCCTCCGGGCAGGAGCGGCAATTGGCCCGCTTGTCGTCGCATCGGTTCTCTGTCTGCGACCACGGTTTAACCCGGATATTTCCCTGTACCGCATCTCCGCCCGTGCCCGGCACGCGCGGATCGCCCCTCCAGTTGTGATCGGCGGTCAGTATCCCCTCCGAGCTATTGTACACACCATAGCTTCGGTTCCCGGAAAAGTTGTTCAGGTGGATGGAGGGCGTCGCATGGTAGGTGCGGTAGATGCCGAAGGTGTTGTAGGAAAAGGTGATGCAGCGGATCTGGGCGCCGCCGCTTCCCTTGCCGTTGGGAAAAAATGGCGGCTTGGGAGCTGCGCTCAAAAGACATTGATGCTGTCTGAAATAAAGTAGGGAATGGTTTCGAGCCAGACGGCATCGTGGCGCACATCCCCACCGGCAATCTCAAGGCGGCTGTTTTTATCGATGCGGTTGTCGCTTCATTGGAAGTGAAGCGTATCGGAAGGTCCGGTTCTCCCATGGCAGCCAGCGCGCCTGGTTCACTGTCCGAGGTGACGATCACCAGGGATTGATAGCGATCGAACTCGATGGTGACGCCCGCTTCGATAGTCAGGGTGGTCACACCGTCGCCACCATCTTTTCCCAGCACGCGAACATCTCCGGTAACGATGTAGGGGCTGCCTTCGCGTGTCCTTGTGGTGTCGCTTTGAATCGTGTCGCTCACCGTTGTCCCGGCTGCTGCCGGCACAGGGCCCCATATCGGCAGCCCATCCGGGGTCTGTAGAAAAAGAGCGATAACGACGATGGCGGCCGCGGCAAGAGATTTCTCGGTCAACTTCATTCAGCGTCCTTTGGGAATCGCATCGGCGGCATCGGCAACACCGCCGTATCGATACAGTTGTCCATTCAATTCGAGAAGCAAAAGGCAAGAGAGGGCCACCGTATATCGGTTTGCCACGGTGTGCCGCCATTTTTCATAAGCCCCTGCGCCTTGTCAAGCAGCGGACGTGAATAAGGTCTCCACGGCGAACCCACACGGGGAGATAGTTCAGCCACAACCCACCAGATCCAGAAGCAAATCGGAAAGCCGTTTAAAGAATCCGATCCGCAGACGCTCAATCTTCAACGCCTCCTTGTAATCAAGGACAGCCGTATCCTGGCATTTGAACCTGTCCGGCTCAACCTGCAGGGCATAGGAGTTGACCTGTTGTTTCCAGAACCATTCCGCACAGCAGAACTGAATGTTATCCGGGTCAAGCGATTCAGTTTGCTGTAGCGTTTGAATCAACCGCTCTCCCCGCAAGCTGTTCTCGACACAGATCGCAAGGTAGGCGATCCTGTAGGTCACTGTTGAGATCGTATGGGTTGTCGGCAGGGCTGCGGTGTTGCGGGTATCACTCTGGCAGCCGTAAAGAAAATGGCCATAGCAGCTTTGCAGCGTAAAGCAGTAAGGCAATTGGTTGAATCTCTGGACAATGTCGATAATGGGCCCGTCAATTGCATCGCAGTTCAAGCGGGAAAGGTGTCTGTTGCGTTGATTTGGAAAATCGGCGTTTTCCACCAGGGGTTTGGGGGGCAAAAAGGTTTCCATCTTAACAACCACCTGTAGCTGTTTTCTATCTGCTGGTCTCTCTGATGTGACGGCCGAAAATAGATCCTTAAGCAAATAACCAGAGTTATTTTGTTTGCAGTTTCTCGGCAGTAACAATGCAATGCGTACCGTTCACTCTTCCAATTCTCTTGCCATTTGGGTCGCTAAAATATGCCGCTTCAAGTCCTTTTGCATTTTTATGATCAATTAGCTGCATTGCATATCTATCAAGAAATTCCTCAATTTGTCCCTTCTCTATTCCGAAATGCCATTGTTCGCCTGCACCGGATACTGTTTGTGCAATCCCCGTTTCACCATAATAAATTCCTTCACCTCGAAGAACAGACGCATAGATGTAGTCAAACACAACCCAACTTTCGATCCCAGCGTAATCCCGAATGGTTCGAAATGTTGTATCAACTGACTCGGGTTGTAAATACATCACCAGGCCCTCTAATATAAACAGACTCCGTCGATTCATGCAGAACCCTGCCTCATTGAGTTTCATAGACAGTGATTCTTTATCAAAATCGATGGCAATAAATGTTAGGCTCGGAGGCACCGCCAAATTCCGTTTTTGATATTGATCAATTTTTGCTTGTTGTGTCACCATAACATCGAGTTCGAACACCCTGGTATTTCGAATTAAGTCCTGAAACCGTAGAGATCGTGTGTCAAATCCAGCTCCAAATATCAGTACCTGGTCGAATTTTTCCGCCAAAGCCTGCTTAAAAACGGCATCTATGTATTTGGTTCGCGCGATGACATATTCATAAATGCCTTTAGGAGCTGCCACCTTTGTAAAGAGCATTCTTACCAGTGAGACATGAAGGAGCAGCTTTAGAGCCTTAGGAAGCAGCAAAGGGGCAATATGGTCGTTACTCTTGTAGTAATGATTTGTTTCCAGTGATGAACACGCACGGGACAAACAAGTCATCTCAGCTGTTCTTGAGGTAGTTGATTCGATCCTTCTTTTCAAGGCCAAACACCTATTTCTTATGCCTTTGCGATTTGCCCAAGGCCAAGCTTCACTATGCGCATGGTTTTTTCGATCCACTGAAAGCACTGGTTGGAAATTGGCTTAAAAGCAGAGGAAACGAGTGAGTACACACGGCACGCGTACCTTCTATTCTATTCTTTTTTAGATGGTGCCAAAAACCCAAGCAAAACTGCTATGGCACCACAAAATCCGGCCACTGCAGGCCAGAGTAGCTCCTTTGGCCCGGCTAACCGTGGAGAATCTGATGGGTTCTTTGGATCATAGTTCACCCTGATTCTTTGGCCGATCTCGTATGAACCTGACCCCGTGGTTGACAAAAACTTATACTTTTTCTCTTTTACAGTGAATTCCACAACCGGGCGATAAATCGTCGCAGTCGCACTTCTCGTTCCTGGCGACCGGTATTTTTCCTTTTTGAGGCTGATGATTGTTCCTTGGGTTGTATGCACACCTTTTCCGAAGTTGAAGATATCGGCATAAATGTAGATCCCAACGGCAATAAATGCCAAGCCTATCATAACAACCATTACCCGCTGAGGCATGGTTAGCGGTGTTATTGATCCTTTTGCTTCCATAATAACCTTTATTTTCGTAAATTAATTAATGATTAAGTTCCAACGTGGCTGCTCTCCGGTGCGAGGTGCGAGCGTCGGGGGCAGTAGGATGTTATGAACTTTTTTCTCTTTTTGTAAGGTTGATATCCAATTCGTTATACATCTTACTTGCCGAAATCTCGGAATATCCTGACCCAAGTCCTATCCCAATTCCGAGGCAATATACTACAGCGAAATATGGGATGTATGAGAGTGCGAGTATCATCACTATTAATTTGGGAAGTTGGAAGCCTGTCGCACCTGATAACATACGATGAGTGATCAAAAAAACTGGGGTAGAACCATAAATAATTCCGAAAATTGTTAATGCTATTTTTGCTTTTTGGCCAAACTTTCGATTTTCTGGGGAAGTGGTTTTATACCCTTTTACCTGGCATATGAGAATTTTAAATAGCTGGTAGACAGATCCAACAACAAGTGAACCATAAATTAAAATTGGAATTAAAGGCTCTATGCGATCAAAATACCCATTATCTAATACGCTTCATAACGTTTGGCTCATGGACTTCAAAAGCATGCGGCATTCGCCAATAAAAAGTTAAATGATGAAACCGTCATAGCTAAAATCGTTCGCCTTTTGTAGTCTTATGGAGCCGAAGGCTCAGAGTTATTTCTTCAATCTTTCAGCTACTTCGGGCGGGGTAGCCTCAAAAGGAAGCAAGCCATAATCCTCTTTCGCATCAGGAAAAGAGTGCGCCATCGCAATCACGGTTATGATGTCACCTTTTTGATAGTCTGTTCTGACAAGGGTGTCATTTACAACCACTTCTTGATCTTTCCATTTCACCAAATAGGATTTGTAAATTGCCTCGACATCTGTTGCGTAAAATACTTTTCCGGTTCTCTATGAAGGTTAAGTTAACATTCGAAATAGCAATTAGCGTCATTCCGGGCTTGACCCGGAATCCAGTATTTCCAATCTTTGCTGGATGCCGGATCAAGTCCGGCATGACGTTGCAGAAATTTTCGACATGCCCTTTATCCTTTTCATTCAAAAAGGAAATTTCGGTCTGAACGCCCTATAGCTGGCCAACTTAATCTTCATAGAGAACCGGGTACAGAAATTAAAAAACAAAATATTATCAGAATCTTCAAATATTTCATTTTTCGCGCTTCCGAACACGTGAAGCTTAGCGGCGCGGCGGCTTGTCCGCGTCCGCTGGATAGCCTGGTTCAGCGTGGCGGGTTCCTGCGTCCGGCACCGGTTCCATTTGATAGCGTTTAAGCAATGGGTCGCTCCGCTCCAGCACGCAACCCGGGTCTTTCTTTCCTGCGGCGTGGTTCTCCAAAAAAGCAATAGAGTACCGCCGGATAACCTCAAACTGCTCCTCAGTGCCGCTTAGCAGTTTCGTTCTGCGATTGTCCGTAAAGCGATTGTTGAATGAAAAATGGTTGGCCCCCTTGACCTCAAGGAAGTACTTCGGCATCGAAACACTTTTGTAGATCTTGGCCGAAAGCTCCGACATTGTTTCGGAGCCGCGTCTTTGGTTTTCCTCTCGTTCTCCCATGAACAGCATGGAGGGGATGCGCACGGCCTTAAGCTCGTTTTCACTGTACAGGTAACCACCGGCCCCCGTCGAGAACAACAACACGGCCTTAATGCGGGGATCATGGCGCGCCTTGATTGTCCCGCTGAGCCCCAGTGCCGTGTATCCTCCAAAAGAATGTCCCCCGACAGCGATGCGGTCTCTGTCGATCAGTTTCCCGAACATATCGGAAGTCAGCATGTCATCCAGCACTAATCTCATCTCGTCCAGTCGGTAAGAATACTTGCCGCGCTCAGCTGGGCCGGAAGCTGCTATCTCCTTGGCGTACCGCAGTAAACCGAGACGGTCGAAGCTCTCCTTTTTACCGGTGCGTATACGGACGGCCGAATACTTGTCATGGTGATCCGGACATGCCACGATCCACCCACGAGCAGCAAGGGCTTCGGTGAAAAATACTGCGCTGAGCCCACTGCCTCCGTACCCGTGCGAAAATACCAGCAAAGGATAGGGGCCACTTTCGGCGCGGGGCGCTGCATCGACAGCAATGTTGCCGATTGTTGGTCCGCCGTAGATGTGCATCTTCGGCTGCGCCGCGGTTGGATACCACACGGCTACGGTGAGCGTTTGCTCCTTCCCGTCCTTTCGGTGCTTGAGATCGAGGGCCTGATAACCAACTCCGAACCGAGGCTGGAGTGTTTCTCCTATTACGTCCGAGTTCACGGGCGTGCAACTCAGGAGGCCGAAAACAAGGAAAACCTTGACCAAGCGCGCGATCAGCGGATAGCCTGTTTCAGCCTTCCAGATTGCTACCATACCGATTCCACCCCCAGGCCGTAAAAATGTCTCATGCTCATTGCATCCGAACGCCAAGGTTGAGAGGTGCGAATGAAGCGCAGCGCAATGAGCATCCTTCTCAAACCTCATGTTAGCAGAAAAATGATATGATTTTCAGATTTCATTTATTTTCATTTGTATATATGAAGAAAAATAGCCTCTATATTTTTCTTGCAGTTTAGCAATTTTTCAATCTGAGTCCTTTATTAGCCTACGACATTCTGAGGATCTACAATTGCACTGCATTGGCTCTTTATCGGCGCCAAACATTGCATAATCGATAGTCAATTCTTCGTCACAATTAATTTCGCGTATTGCGACGAATATAATCTGCCCAAGTATGCCAACGTTTGGCTCACAGGAATGATTTAAAAACATCATTACATCATCTACTTCTCGCGAATTAAACGGAGCAAGAACAAATTCATCGGCAATTGGATATCCCCAATACCCTTCTGGTTTTTTAATTTCCGCCTCCATCTGCCGAGTTATAATATGCCCGCCCCCCTCTAACCGAAACAATTTCGCCTTTCCGCATTGGCTCCTTAGCAAATAGACCAAGTCCCGCTGTGTCGCTTTTTTTTATTTCAGCCTTTATTGAGCGATATGATGCAGCATTTCTACTGATGATTTCTGTATTGTCTATCATTTTTATTCAACCTCAATCTGGCTAACATAGAGTGGCAGCAGGCCATCGATCAAATGGTTAAAGCGATGCGGTTCAAGCATCTTTCGTATCGCACCGAACAGACCTATTTGGTCTGGATGCGCTCTTTTTATTCATTTTTAAACGGTACTTCGCCGTGGCAATTGGAATCAAGAGATGTCATGCGTTTTTTAACCCATCTTGCCGTTGAACGCAAGGTTGCAAAAAGTACCCAAAATGTGTCTTTCAATGCCATCCTGTTTTTCTTCCGCAGGGTGTTGGATAAAGATATCGGAGCGTTGTGGCAGGCGGTGCGGGCCGAACGCAAGCAACGGCTGCCGGTGGTGCTTACACCGGAAGAGGTTCAACAGGTATTCGATCAGATGCGCGATATCCGTACGGTTCAGGATCTGCTCGGCCACGCCAATCTCCAAACCACGATGATCTACACCCACGTGGCAAGGCACAACAAACTTGGGGTGCGCAGCCCTTTGGAGCGTTGGCCTTCTGGCGGCTGACTCTCTCTTCAGGGCTTTTCTTCTATCCCGCACAGGTGTTTGGCGCGTTTTTGTTTCTCCTTCATGTTGACCAGCCGTGCGATCATGATGCGCTGGGCCTGGGGCGACCCGGCGCCGTGCATCGATTCGGTGAGATAGGCGACGGCCTGGGCGCCGAGGGTCATGGCTTCGATCAGTCTCAGGATGCGCATGCGGTTTTCGGTGGAGGTGTCGGCTTTGGCGCGGTAGTACTTCTCCATGAGCGGGCCTGTTTCGGGAGCGCGGAAGTCGGCCTCGGACGGCAGGGTCACCATGAGGCCGCCGGCAATGTCCTGGGCCAGGCGGGAGATGATGTAGGGGTACTGGGTGATGTTGTATTTGAAGACGTTGGCCATGAGCGCGTCGACGATGTAGGTGCCGCCGGGTTCGGCGTGGCCTTCGTGGGCGCAGGCCAGGGTGCCGCAGAAGAGGGCTTCGTTGAGGTGGTTCATCTCCACGATTTTGTCTTTCACGTGGGAGGCCTTGTCGGTGCCGTTGTATTCGGCGATGGTCTGGGTGGCGCCGATGAGCACGTCGCCCACGCCCACCTTGCAGGCGTAGCTCTGGCGGTGGTAGGCGGTGAATTTTTCCACCAGCGGGCCGGTGAATTCGTACTCTTTGTACATGAAGACGCGTTCCCAGGGGATGAAGACGTCGTCGAAGACCATCAGCACTTCGTGGCCGCCGTAGTAAAGGTTGCCCATGTCCATGGGGTGGCCTTCGGTTCGGCGGGTGTCGCACGACTGGCGCCCCATGATGTAGGTGATGCCGGGGTGATCGGCGGGAACGTTGAACGAGACGGCGTAATCTCTGTCTGCTTCGCGCATGGTGGCGGTGGGCATGACGATGATTTCGTGGGAGTTGAGGGCGCCGGTCTGGTGGGCCTTGGCGCCGCGCACCACGATGCCGTCGTTGCGCTCTTCGACCACGTGCAGGTAGAGATCCGGGTCGGCCTGCTGGTGGGGGGGCAGCGAGCGGTCGCCCTTGGGGTCGGTCATGGCGCCGTCGCACACCAGGTCTTGCTCCTGCACGCGGGAGAGAAAATGGAGAAAGCGCCGGTTGTATTCGGTGCCCCTCTTCTGATCGATGGCGTGGGTGATGATCGAGAGGGTGTTGAGGGAGTCCATGCCCACGCAGCGCTGGAAGCAGCAGCCGGTGTGCGATCCGAGCAGGCGGCCCATTTTGGATTTGAGCACCAGATCGCGGCTGTTTTGGAAGATGTGGGTGAAGCGGTTGATCCGCTTGCCGGAGAGATGCGAGGTGGCGGTCATGACCTCTTCGTGTTCGGGCCGATGGGCCATCTCGTAGGTTTTGGCCACAGCGTTGCGCGACGGCCGGATGATGGGGTCGGCGCCGATGTTGGTGATCTTTTTGCCGAACATGTAGACGGAGAGGTTGAGCTTCTCCAGGCTCTCTTCATATTGTTCCGGGGTCATCATGGGGTGTTTCTCCTTCACCTTTTTACTTTGGTGCTTTCATACTTTCTTACTTCTATTTTCTTTTTCCTTGAGAGGTATATCGCTTTTGCCTTTACCTCCCGTTTCATCCAACACTTGACGGATCAGGACCGACAGACGCTCCATGGCCAGCGGTTTGAGGGTGAAGGCGCGGATGCCCAAGGCCAGGGCTTTCTCTTCGGTCATGTTTTCGGTGTATCCGGTGCACAGGATGATGGGCAGGTCGGGACGAATCTTGAGCAGCTGCCGGGCCAGGTCGTCTCCGGTCATCCCGGGCATCACCATGTCGGTGAGGACCAGGTCGAAGGCATCGGGAGTCTCTCGGACGCGTTCAAGGGCCTGGGGGCTGCTGTTGCAGGTCTCGACCTTGTAACCCAGCAGGCCGAGCATGTGCTTGAGCATGTCGGTCTGGAAAACTTCGTCGTCGACGAAGAGGATACGCTCTTTTCCGGTAGGCAGCTTGGCGGGAGGCTTGGCGGCCGCTGCCGGTTGGTGTCCTTCGACGATTGGGAAGTAGAGGTCGAAACGGGCGCCTTGGCCTGGCGTGCTCTCTACGGTGACGATGCCGTTGAGGGCGGCGACGATGCCGTGGACCACGGAGAGTCCCATGCCGGTGCCTTCACCTTTGGGTTTGGTGGTGAAGAAGGGGTCGAAGACGCGGTTCAAATCTTCTGGGGCGATGCCGGTGCCGGTGTCGCTGACGGTGAGCCGCTGGCAGAACCCGGGTTTGATATCGGGGTGCCGGCGTATGAAGGCGTCGTCCACATCGAACGCTTCGAGTACGACGGTGAGTTTGCCGCCGCCGTTTTGCATGGCGTAGCCGGCGTTGGCGCACAGGTTCATCATCACCTGATGGATCTGGACCGGGTCGGCCTTGATAAAGGCGTCGCTTTCAAGCCGCTGTTCGATCTTGACGGTAGCTGGCAGGGTGGCGCGTACCAGCTTGAGCACCTCCTTGACGATGGTTTTGATTTGCATCGGCGTGGGTTCAGCGTCGTTGCGGCGGCTGAAGGTGAGGATCTGTTTGACCAGCTGTTCGGCCCTCTCCCCGGCTTCGAGCACCCGCTTCAGGTAGTCGTGTTGGGTGGTCTCAGGGGGCATATCGCTGATGACGATCTGGGTGTAGCCGATGATGGCGGCCAGTATGTTGTTGAAGTCGTGGGCGACGCCACCGGCCAGGGTGCCGAGGGCCTCCATCTTCTGGGCTTGGAGCAGCTGTCGTTCGAGCTGCTGGCGCCGCTGTTCGGCTTCGGTGCGCGCGGTGATGTCGAGCATGATGCCCACCAGCCCGGCAGCGCGGCCTTCGGCGTCATTGAATGTGGCTTTGAAGAGCATGAAGTCGCGCGTCCGACCGTCGGCGGTCACAAGGCGCTCCTCCTGATGTTGGATGCCGGGGGAGGCGACCAGTAGCAGGTCCTGGCGATGAAACGCTTCGGCCCGGTCCTTGAAACTGATATCCCCCAGGTCGATGAGCCGCCTGCCTAAGATGGCGTTTTTGGAGAGCCCGATGGTTTGGGCGTAGGCGGCGTTGCAGCCGAGAAAGATGCCCTGGTCGTCTTTGTAGAAGACCGGATTGGGGATGGTGTCGATGAGGGTGTTCAAAAACTCGATGTTGTCCAGGAGAGCTCTTTCCGCCTTCTTGCGATGGGTGATGTCCGATATGACCGTGATCAGGCCGATCACCTGCCCCTGGCCATCTGTTTTGTAGCGCCAATCCACCTGTACATCGATGAGGCGGCCGTCCCTGGTGCGATCCCGGCCGAACCAGGGGCTGGGGTGCGGCTGCTGCTCAACCAGGAAGGCCAGGTGGTCTTTCAGTTGCCGCCGTTCGGTTTCATCGGCCGTCAGGTCGAACATGGAGGTGCCGGTCAGCTCTCCGTCGTCGTGGCCGTAAAGTTTGGCGTGGGCCGGGTTGACGAAGGTGATGATGCCCCGGGTGTCGATCTCCCGGATGCCGTCGGGGATGGTCTCCACGAGCATGCGGTAGCGTGATTCGCTCTCTCCCAGGGCGGTATGGGATTCGATAAGATCCCGGGTGCGCTCCTTGACCCGTCTCTCCAGATTGTGGCGGGCCTTGTGCAGCGCATGGTCCATCTCCCGGTGGGCCAGCATGGCGCTGCCGGCCTTGAAGAGGATCACCGCGGCGATGGCCAGCATGCAGAGGGCGATGATCAGCATGGTCAGATGGCTGCGCTGTTGTACGGCGGCAAGCTGCGACTGGGCGGCCGAGATGTCGTAGTAGATCTCGAAAGCACCCATGAAGGCCTCGTTGAGCATGATGGGGACGTAGATCTCCACCACATCCACGGCGGTCTCGGCCCTCTCCAGGGTCAGGCCGCCGCTCTTGACCAGATGGGAGTGGATATGGCCTTTGGCCACTTTATCGATGAAGTAGGCGTGCTGGTTGACCGTACCCGCCTCTTGCGGGTCGGTTGAGAAGATCACCCGCCCGTCGGGGTCGAACAGTTTGAGCTTGCGCAGTTGAAAATCGGTTTTCAGCTCGGCCACCGAGAGCAGCATATCGGCACGCGAGACGGCTTCGTTCAGCGGCACCACGCCGATCTCCAGGGTGCGCATCAGGTGGACCGCCGTGCGGCGGGCTTCGTCTTCGCTCAGACGGGTGAGCAGGTTGCGGTAGGCGGGTGTCAGGTAGAGCCAGCTATAGAGCGGGAAGAGCAGAGCGACCAGCAAAAACGCGATCAGGATGTTGCGCAGGAACGAAACGCCAAGAATATAGTGACCTATCTGGGCGGGTGTATATGAATGTTTTTGGCGCGCGCTTGGCTGAACGCTCGTCATGGGGTCGCCTTTCGAATCGGAATAGCGTGTCGTGGCTACTACTCTACTACTCCGACGGCGATGAATCAACGGCGATAAATCAATTGGGGCGTGGCGCTTTATCGCTGCAGCATGTTCTTCAGGCTTCGGGTGATCTCTTCGGCCGATGCGGGTTTGAGAAGGAATTCGTCGGCATCGGCGTACATCTGGTTGTTCCGGGCAAAGCGGGTGGAGGTGACCGGCGATGTCTCCGCGGTGAGAATCATGATGGGGATGTGACAGTAGCTGTCATCGCTTTTGAGCGCTTTGCAGACGGCAAAGCCGTCCGCTTCAGGCATGATGACATCGAGCACGATGGCATCGGGCGGACTGGCCTTGACCTTCCGCAGGCATTCGAGCCCGTCATAGGCCACCTCCACTTCGAAACCGGCCCGCTCCAGTATGCGCTGGACCAGGGCGCAGTGGTCGGGTTCGTCGTCCACCACCAGAATCTTTTTTTTGACGTTCATGGGGCGCATCCACGCTGGAGCGGAACGGCCGTGCACCCGGCTCGAAAAGGCCGGTCGGATGCACGGCGTGATCGGTTATGCTCAATGTCGTTAACTTCAGCGGACGCATCGGGCGGGCATAAAGCACGCCCCTACGGAATTTTAGAAGAGATGCAGCCGGCAAACATGCGCTACCCTTGTAGGGGCGGGCTTTACGCCCGCCCGGAGTGGTATCGCATAAACCTTAAGTCAATGACATTGCGGCCATACTGGCAACACACCGGCATGCGGCCATTGAGATGGCCGCGTTTACAGGAGGCGGTTGCTGACAGGTTTTAATCGACTTTGGGCCTGGGCAGCACGCCGGCCCGCTCGGCGATCTCGGGCACCTTGTGCTCCCATTCGATGGCCATCAAATGGACGCCGGCCACGCCATCCATCTCCTTGAACTCTTCGATCTGCTCGATGGCGAACTTGATGCCCTCTTCGGCCATCTTGCCTTTGCCGGCGCCTTCGATGCGTTTGATCAGCTCGGGGGGTACATCCATGCCCGGCACGAATTTGGCCATGTATTTGGCCATACCGGCACTCTTCATGGGGGTCACCCCTGCCAGGATGAAGGCCCGTTCGGTCAGCCCCATATCCACGGCGCGCTTCATAAAGTCACGAAAGCGCGGCATGTTGTATATGCACTGGGTCTGGATGAAGTCGGCGCCCGCGTCGATCTTGTTGGCCAGGCGGTAGACGCGGAACTCGGTGGGGTCCCCGAAGGGGTTGCTGGCGGCGCCGATGAACATCTTGGGCGGCTCGTCGATCTCCTCTTCGTTGAGGAACTTGCCCTCGTCGCGCATCTTCTTGGTCAGCGCGATGAGCTGCATGCTGTCGAGGTCGTAGACATTTTTCGATTCAGGATGGTTGCCGAACTGCTGGTGGTCACCCGAGAGGCAGAGCATGTTGCGGATACCCAGGGCGTAAGCGCCCAGGATGTCGCTCTGCATAGCGATGCGGTTGCGGTCGCGGCACACCATCTGGAAATTTGGCTCCAGGCCGGCCTGGACCATCAGGGCACTGGCCGCTTTGCTGGACATGCGCACCACGGCAGTCTGGTTGTCGGTGACGTTGATGGCGTCGACCACATCGCGCAGGGGCGCCATTTTTTCGTTGAGGTGCTCCACGTTCGCGCCTTTGGGGGGGCCGCATTCACCGGTAAAGGCAAAGTGGCCGGCCTTGAGCACTTTTTCCAGGTTGCTTCCGGATTTGTAGCCGTTGTCGCTCATTTTACCAACTCCTCCCTTACGCTTCTGCGGGGTCCGCCGTCACGGGACGTGCGCCAGTCTTTGGCCGCCCAGTATTTGCGCAGGTCTTCCAGGCGTCCCTGCTCGGTCTTCTTGCGCACGATCAGATCCCAGATACAGACGATATCTTTGGAGACTTCGCATTTGCCGCCGGCGCTGCCGCCGCAGGGCCCGTGCTGGAGGCTCTTGGAGCAGCGCGCGATGGGGCACATGCCGTCGAAAAAGTGGGTGATGCAGTTGCCGCACCCTGCACAGCGCTCCTCCCACATGCCGTGCTGCGTTGCGCCGCCCATGAAGGTGGTGTTCACGGCGGGAAAGAAGCGTTGGTTGGGATAGGCTTCGGAGAGGAACTGGGGGCCGACCCCGCAGGCCATGGAGAAAACGGCGTCGAACTGCTCGCATGTGTCGCGCAGCTGCTCCACGTATTCGGGATCGCACTGTCGCTCCAGGACACGTTCTTCGATCTGAATCGGCCGTCCCTGATTTTTACGTGCGATGCGCAGGGTCGAGGCCAGGATCTGGACCTCTTTGAGGCCACCGGCGTTGCACACCGTCACGCACCCCTTGCAGCCGACCAACATGATGTTGTCGTACGGCTCGATCATCTCCTGGAGCTCTTCCAGGGGCTTTCGGTCAGCAATTATCATGATTCACCTCTTATACGGTTTGCCTGAAACACCTTAACGGGTTTTCAATACCTTCGCTTAAAACTGAACACTTCAAACTTTAAACTTGTTTCAATTGCACGGATTGAGCGGGCTCGGTCCCATCGCCTTGGCCCGTTCGGTCATTTCAGTGGCGATTTCGGCGAAGCGCGGGCCCTGGGCCGACGAGAGGTTGTACATCTCGACGCGTCCCTCATCCATGTTGATCTCTTTGAGCGTGCGCTTCACATACTCGACTTTGCGGCGGGTTTTGATATTTCCTTCCAGGAAATGGCATTCACCCTCCAGTCACCCGGCCACATAGACGGCGTCGGCACCGTCCTCGATGGCCCGCAACAGGTGCAGAATATCCACGCGGCCGGTGCAGGGCACCTGGATCACCTTGACGTTGGGCGGATAGTTGAGCCGCATGGAACCCGCCAGGTCGCCTGCTGCATACGCGCAGTACTTGCAGCAGAAGGCGACGATCTGGGGTTCGTAGGTTGCACTCATGGCCTTGTCCTTTCATCTGTTGGTTATCTGTTGATTCTTTAAATGTCTGCAATTTTGCTTTCGCGTCATTCCGGTGAAAGACGGCATATCGTTTTTCACTGATCAACCGGCCAGACATTCGGCGAACAGGGCGTCGGTTTTGGCGATGAGTTGCTCATCGGTAAAGTGCTTCAGGGTGATGGCCTTTCCCGGGCACTCGGATACGCAGCAACCGCAACCCTGGCACCCGGCCGGGTCGATGATTGCATACCCCTCCTGGCCGATATAGGGCACATGGTAGGGGCAGGTGCGCACGCAGGTGAGGCAGACCGCGCAGCGGTCGGGGTCGACCACGGCGGTAATGCCGCCCACCCAGATGGCCTCCTTGCTCAGAATGGTGGATGCTCGCGAAACGGCGGCCTGGGCCTGGGCGATGGTCTCGTCGATCGATTTGGGGTAGTGGGCCAGGCCGGCCATGAAGATGCCCTCCGACGCAAAATCCACCGGCCTCAGCTTGGCATGGGCCTCGACCAGGAACCCTTCGGCGTTGATCGGCACCTTGAACAGTTCGAACACATTTTTGTTTTCGTTGGGCAGCACGGCTGTGGCCAGGACGAGCAGATCCGGATTCAATTCGATGGGGCGCCCCAGGATATGGTCCTTGACGGTGAGGCTGACGGTGTCGCCGTCCACCGTAACCATGGGTGGGGCCTCCATGTCGAAGCGGATGAAGATGACGCCCATCTCCCGGGCCTTGCGGTAGAGATCCTCACGGAAGCCATAGGTCCGGATGTCGCGGTAGAGGATGAAGACGTTCATCTCCGGCTTCTGCTCCTTGAGGGCGATGGCCGATTTGACGCTGTGGGTACAGCAGATGCGGCTGCACGACGGCCGCTCGGGTGTTCGTGAGCCCACGCACTGTATGAAGGCGGCCGTATCGGCGTCGCCGATGCGTGCGTCGCCGGCGGTCATGGCCTCGTCCA
The DNA here is from genome assembly GCA_963668675.2 of uncultured Desulfatitalea sp. Taxonomy (GTDB): domain Bacteria; phylum Desulfobacterota; class Desulfobacteria; order Desulfobacterales; family Desulfosarcinaceae; genus Desulfatitalea. The sequence goes on from CAXXMB010000002.1 coordinate 2,295,498, forward strand.
TCTCTTTGTGGGTGAGGATGTTGGGATGCTGGCCGTACATGTATTCGGTCGGTCGGTACTCTTTGCCGCCGGTGGCCAGCACGGTGACGCCGTGCTCGACCGATACGGTGTTCGTTTTCTCACCGGCAATGGCGATGCTGGAGTTGAAATTACCGAGGATGCCGGTGGTTGCGACCACTTCGCTGTTGAGAAAAAGGCGGATGTTGTCGTGGCCGGTCACCCGTTCGATCAGCCCCTGTACGTAGGGGGGTACCTTTTCACCTTGCCAGGTGGACCGCAGCCACAGGGCGTTGCCACCCAGTTGGTCGCTTCGTTCCACCAGGTAGGCCTGAAACCCCTGGTCGGCAAAGCCCAGGGCCGCTTCCATGCCGGCCACACCACCGCCGATCACCAACCCGGCTTGGGTGACATCCAGGCTCACCTGATGCAGCGGCTCAATATATGCGGCTTTGGCCACGGCCATGCGCACCAGGTCCTTGGCCTTTTCGGTGGCCTTTTCCGGGTTGTTCATGTGGACCCAGGTGTCCTGGTCGCGGATGTTGGCCATCTCGAACAGGTACTTGTTCAAGCCGGCTTCGCGGATGGTCTCCTGGAAGAGCGGTTCGTGGGTGCGCGGCGAGCACGAGGCCACCACCACGCGGTTGATGTTCATCTCCTGGATGACGTCTTTCATCTTGTCCTGGGTGTCCTGGGAGCAGGTGAAGAGGTTGTCCTCCACATGGACCACATGGGGCAGGGTTCGGGCGTATTCGCGCACGGCCGGTACGTCGGCCACGCCGCCGATGTTGATCCCGCAGTTGCAGACGAAGACGCCGACGCGCGGCGCCTGATCGCTCACATCCAGCTCGGGCGGCAGCTGCTTGGAGCGGATCAGGGTGCCCCGGGCGGCGGCCAGGTTGCGGGCCGCGGATGAGGAGGCGGCCGAGGCCTCCATGACCGATTGGGGGATGTCCTTGGGGCCCTGGAAGACGCCGCACACATAGATGCCGTCCCGGTTGGTGGCCACCGGGGCCAGGTCGCTGGTCTGGGCGAATTTGTGGGCATTGAGCTCTACACCCATGGTGCCGGCCAGCCGGATGGCCTCTTCGTTGGGTGCCAGGCCCACCGAGAGCACCACCATGTCGAAGATCTCCTCGATCAGTTCGCCCTCTTCGTTCACGTAGCGCAGCCGCAGGTTGTCGTCTTCGACAGGATCGATGGTGTGGACCCGGGAGCGCACGAAGCGCACGCCCTTTTCGTCCTTGCAGCGCATATAGTAGCGCTCGAAGTCCTTGCCGTAGGTGCGCATGTCCATGAAGAAGATGGCGGTGTCCAGATCCTTGTTGCTGTGCTCTTTGGCGATGACGGTCTGTTTGGCCGCATACATGCAGCAGACGGCCGAGCAGTAGCTGTGGTCGCACTGGTTGATGTCGCGCGAGCCGATGCACTGCAGCCAGGCGATCTTATCCGGTTCCTTGTGATCCGAGGGACGCATCAGATGGCCTTCGTAGGGGCCCGAGGCCGACAGGACGCGTTCGAACTCCAGCGCCGTGACCACGTTGGGGTGGTTGGCGTAGGAGTAGTATGCATGCTTGCTTGGATCATAGGGGGTGAAGCCTGGCGCCAGGATGATCGAACCCACCTCCACCTCGGTTCGTTTGGGCAGCATGTCGTGGTTGACCGCCTTGGCCAGGCAGGCGTCCACGCACTGGTAGCACTCGGAGCAGATGCCGCACTTGAGGCAGCGCTCGGCTTCGAGCTTGGCTTCGTTCTCGTCGTAGCCGTACGAGACCTCCAGGAAGTTGCACTCGCGCGCCTCGGGGTCGAGACAGCGGACGGTGACCCGCTTTTTCTTCTCTTCGTGGGCGGTTTCGGGTTTGACGAACTCCCACTTCTTCTCGCGGCCCTCTTTCAAATCCTGGCCGTTGACGAAGCGGTCGATGCTCTCGGCCGCCTCTTTGCCGCAGGCCACGGCGTCGACCACTGACTTGGGGCCGTAGAAGGCATCGCCGCCGGCAAAGACCCAGTCGATGGGGGTTTGCAGGGTGACAGGATCGGCTTCGAGGCCTCCGGGACGCGACAGGGCGATGTTCTGCTCTTTCAGTCCGGAGGTGTCGGTGCTCTGTCCGATGGCGATGATGATCGTGTCGCCGAAAAAGGGCTGGCAGGCGCTGTCGTCGTAGGCCGGGTTGAAACGGCCGTCCTCGTCGAACACGGCCGTGCAGGTCTTGAACTCGATGCCTGACACCTTTTTGTTCTTGTCGATGAAGAAGCTCTTGGGGCCGAAGCTGTTGACGATCTGGATGTCGCCCTCCATAGCCTCTTCGATCTCGTGCTCCCAGGCCGGCATCTCTTCTCTCTTTTCCAGGCAGATCAGGGTGACGTTCTTGGCCCCCTTACGCTTGGCGGTCAGGGCCACGTCGATGGCCACGTTGCCACCGCCCACCACGATCACATCTTCGCCGATTTCCACATCCTTGCCCATGGCGGCATCGCGCAGAAATTCAACGCCCTGGAGCACACCCGCGGCGTCCTCGTTCTCCACGCCCAGGGCCCGACCGCCATGTAGTCCGATCGCCATGAAACACGCCTTGAATCCGTCCTTTTTAAGGCTGTCGAGGGTGATGTCCTGGCCGAAGGTGACGCCGCATTTGATCTCCACACCCATCTGGCGGATCATGTCGATCTCGGCCGCCAGGATGTCGCGCGGCAGGCGGTACTCAGGGATGCCCACACGCATCATGCCGCCGGGTTCGGGCAGCTTTTCAAAGATGGTGACCGGGTAGCCTTTCAGGGTCAGGCTGTAGGCGGCGGTCAATCCGGCCGGTCCCGAACCGATCACGGCGATCTTCTCTTCGCGCTTCTCCGCCTCGATCTCGGGGATGTAGGTCTCGCCGCTCTGCTTTTCGTAGTCGGCCAGAAAGCGGTGCAGTTCGCGGATGGCCAGGGGCTGGTCCACATCGTTGCGCGTGCATTCGCCCTCGCAGGGGTGGTGGCACACCCGGCCGCAGACACCAGGGAAGGGGTGATCCTGCTTGAACAGCTTCAGGGCCTCTTTGTAGCGGCCGTCGTTGATCAGGGCGATGTAGCCCTGGATGCTCACATGGGCCGGACAGGTGGCCTTGCACGGCGCCGTGCCGCGCTTGTCGATGGCATAGGCGCTGGGCATGCCCTGGGGGTAGAGCTTGAAGGCCGCCTTGCGTTCGCGCAGCCCTTCGTCGAAGGCGTTGGGCACGTCGATGGGGCAAACTTTGGCGCACTCTCCGCAGGCCGTGCATTTGTCCAATTCGATATAGCGGGGCCGCTCGAGCAGCGTCACTTTGAAGTTGCCTGCCTCGCCTTCGACCTTCTCCACCTCGGTGGTGGTGAACAGGTCGATGTTCAGATGGCGGCCGGCCTCGACCAGCTTGGGCGAGATGACGCACATGGAGCAGTCGTTGGTTGGAAAGGTTTTGTCGAGCTGCGCCATGACGCCGCCGATGGCGGTTTTGCTCTCCACCATCTTGACCAGATAGCCGGAATCAGCCAGATCCAGTGATGCCTGAATACCGGCAATGCCGCCGCCAACCACCATGACGGACCCTACCACACTCTTTTTCGCATCGGACGTTTTTTCAGATTGCATCGAAATTCCCCTATAATGTGTTTTTGGTCGCTTCCAAAAAATGTAGCCCGTGTCAGGGCCTCACCTCCGCACAAGGCGCAGCGTTATTGCATTGAGAAGGGATGATCTGTTTGCGATCAATCCACTTGAAATATAGCAACGGATGTGCCAAATTGGAACGAATCGGCTGATTATATAAAATATGTTATTAATTCAGTTAGATATTTAATTTTATGGTCGCGACCATGTTGAGGCTGGTAATGATGGCAGGTTTGGATATTATGCCAAAATGGGGCGGTATCGACTTTTTTACTATTAATATAAAGTAGTTAACTATGTATATGCCATTTTGGAATGAATGCATGAAACCGCTCCAAAATGGCACGGGCGGGGATAAACCCCGCCCCTACGAAAAATTGGTGGCGATCCGTCGTACGGGCGGGGTTTATCCCCGCCCGTAACGGCATACCGGCAAAACAGGTTGATTCGATGAGCAATCCCATCATATTGGTCGACGACGACCGTGACTACCTGGAGCTTCTGGCTGGGAAGCTGCGCGACCTGGGCTTCGGCAACCTCTATCTGGTGGATGACCCGCTGGAGGCCGCTGCCGCCTTCGACAGCGGAGTGCCCTACGACCTGGCCCTTATCGACATGACCATGCCCGAAATGGATGGCATGGCCCTGCTCGACCATATCAAGAACACCAGCCCGGGCACCGAGTGCATCATGGTCACGGCCATCAACGAGGCCCGCACCGCCGTGGACTGCCTGCGGCGGGGCGCATACGACTACCTGGTCAAGCCGGTGGCCAAGGATGTCCTGGCCCTCACCCTGCCCCGGGCACTGGAACGCAAGCGCCTGCTGGACATATTGGATCTGGAAAAGGGACAGACCCATCCCGAATTGCTCAATCCGGTCCCCTTCGAACCGATCATCACCCAGTCGGAGGCCATGCACCGCATCATCAAAGAGGCCGAGCTGCACGCGGCCAGCAATGTGCCCATTCTCATTACCGGCGAGAGCGGCACGGGCAAGGAGCTGCTCGCCCGGGCCATCCACACGGCCAGTGTCCGGGCGCAATATCCTTTTACACCGATCAACATGGCCTCGATCTCCGCAAATCTTTTCGAGGCGGAGTTTTTCGGCCACACCCGGGGCGCCTTTACCGGCGCAGCGTCTTCGCGCACCGGCTTTCTGGAGCATACCCACCGAGGCACCCTCTTTTTAGACGAAATCGGCGACCTGCCCCTGGAGCTGCAGGGCAAACTGCTGCGGGTGCTGCAGGAGGGCGAGTTCTCCCGGGTGGGCAGCAGCGAGCGCACCAAGGTGGACCTGCGCTTCATCGCGGCCACCAACGAGGACCTGGACCGCATGATGAAGCGCAAGGCGTTTCGCAAAGATCTTTACTACCGTATTCGCGGGGGCTGGCTGCATCTGCCGCCCTTGCGCGAACGGCCCGATGACATTCCCCTGTTGGCCGATGCTTTTCTCGCCAAATATGAAGAGCGCCCCACAGGCAAACGGCGCATGGCGCCGGGAGCGCTGGAGCGGCTCATGGCCTATGGTTGGCCGGGAAACGTGCGGGAACTTAAATCGATCATTCAATCCGCTGCCAACCTGGCCCAGAACAAGCCCATCGACCTGGTTCACCTGCCCGAACACATTCGCATGCTGCCCAAAGGGCCCAAGGCCGCCGGCAGAGAGGCGACCGGCCAACCGATGCGGCCGCTGGCAGAGGTGGAAAAAGAGCACATCTTGTCGATCTACAACATGCTCGATCAGAACAAATCACAGGCGGCCAAAGTGCTCGGCATCGGGTTAAACACCCTCCGGCGAAAATTGGCGTCCTATGAAACCAAATAGGTGTATGGGCACGACGCATCTTTCCCATACACCGTTTTATGTATTACCTATTAGGACAGATTGAAATTACACCATAATATAATACGCTATGAATCCATCCACGAATAAAATCATGCCCCTTACAGCGGCCATCCAACGTTTTGTGAGCGACGGCTGTCATTTATCGGTTGGCGGCTTCACCATCAACCGCAATCCCATGGCAGCCGTGTATGAAATGATTCGCCAACGCAGACGAGGCCTGCATCTTTATGCCCACTCCAACGGCCAGGCGGTGGACGAACTGATTGGCGCGGGTTGTGTGGTGCGGCTGGAGATCGCCTATGGTGGATCGGGTCTCTTTGCACCCACCTGTGTTCGCTTTCGCCGGGCGGTGGAGACTGGCATGCTGGTGGTCGAAGACTACACCAATTATCAGATGACCATGCGGTTTGCTGCCGGCGCAATGGGTGTGCCCTTCCTGCCGGTGCGCTCGGGTCTGGGCACCGACATCGTCAACCGGTGGGGATTTGGTGAGCAGATGCGCAGAAGCGATCCCAAGCTGCCCGATCAGAAGTTGATGGTGATGGACAACCCCTTCGGAAGGTGGAGCGGGACCGACAAGGTGGTGCTGGTGCCGGCCATCACCCCTGATGTCACCATCCTCCACGTACAGGCAGCCGATCGCGCCGGTACTGTGAGCATTCAGGGTCTGCCCTTTGCCGACGTGGAGCAGGCCAAGGCGGCAAGGTGCGTCATCGTGACTTGCGAAACCATAGTGGAGGAAAGCGCTCTGCGGCAGAACCCGGGAGCCAACCAGATTCCCTTCTTCTGCGTGGATGCGGTGGTGCCGGTGCCCATGGGGGCCTATCCGACGGCCTGCTACCACTACTACGATTACGATCCGGTGTTTCTGAAGAACTATCGCCGCTGGGCCGAGGATGATGGCCGTTATCAAGACTACCTTCAGCGGTCGGTATACGGCACGAAAGACCATGCTGAATTTCTCAAACAACAGGCGCCGGAAGTCCTGGAAAAGATTAAAGCCGATCGGCGCACAGGGTATGCGGTGGGGCTCGATAGAAGATGACGCGATATACATCACGTGAAATGATGGCAGTGGCTGCGGCCCGGGAGATCCGGGACGGAGAGATTGTCTTTTGCGGAACTGGCATTTCCATGTTGGCGGCGATGGCGGCAAAGCGCATTAGCGCGCCCAACAGCGTTATTTTCTTCGAGACAGGTGCCGTGGATGCTTCACTGGAAGAGATTCCCATGGCGGTTGGGGATTCACGGGTGATGCTCGGCGCAGCGCTGCACGGCAGCCTGGCCGATGCGTTCGCCTTTATGCAGAACCGAACCACCGGGCGCCGGGTGGTGGGCATCCTCGGTGCGGCCCAGATTGATCCATACGGCAACCTCAACTCCACGGCCATCGGAGATTACCACCACCCCAAAGTGCGTTTTTCCGGTAGCGGCGGTGCCTGCGATGTGGGTTCGTTTGTCTCCCGAAGCATTATTTTTATGCAGCATGCCCGCCGGAAATTTGTTTCCCGGCTCGACTACCTCACCTGCCCTGGTTGGTTGGATGGACCTGATGGGCGCCAAAAGGCCGGTTTGCCGGGTGGTGGGCCTGCCGCAGTGATCACCGATCTGGCCATAATGCGCTTCGATGAGGAGACGCGTCGCATGTACCTGGCCGGCATCTACCCCGGCGTCGATACGGATAGGATCCTGGACAACATGGGGTTTGAAGTGGATATGAGCCGCGTGGAGACGGTACCGCCGCCGTCACCAGAGGAGTTGGTCATTCTGAGAGAGCGATGCGATCCCCAGAGATTGATACTAGGGAATTGATTTTTTTAATGTTTCAAGGCGGCTGTCATCGAACAAAAGAAAAGATCGCAGCAGGTTCCAATTTTTCTTGTAGACTATCTGCAACTCGAATATGGTCGCCTTTCATCACGGCTTGCCGAAAATGGAGCTGAAACACAGCTCTCATCAATATCGAAACAATCCATTATCAATCATTAGACAGACTGGCTTATAAAGGCCATTGACAACCAGGCGACAGGGAAAATCCATTACCGAAATTGAGCCGTTCGGACGGGCCATCAATAGTGCGCTTATGTTTCGTAGCTGGTTTCCTATGCCATTTTTGGGGACCAAAAAAGGTGGTCATAAAATGGCGGGGCTGAAAACATGTCGGTCGGGAATGAACCGCTATAACTTTTACTGTCAGGAGGCAAAATGAAGGAATTTAAAAGAATATTGGCTGCCTGTGATCTTTCCGAATATACGGATGTCGTGTTGGATACAGCTGTCGGCCTTGCGGTTGCGAGCGGGGCTGATTTGTATCTGATCAATGTCATCAACCAGCGGGACATCGATTCCATGCGGGCAGCGCTTGGGAAGATCACGCAAGGCTATGAAGACTTTCCCGTCTCTATCTCCCAATACCGGGTGGACATGGAAGGCGAGCGGCTTCAATCGTTGCGCGAGGCGTCAAAAAGAGCGGCCGGATCCAAGTGCAAGTGCGACTACGTCGTTAAGGTGGGCGTTCCCTTTCAACAAATTTTGGAAACCATCGGCGAGTATGGGGTCGACCTTCTGGTGATGGGGACCAAGGGGCGCTCGAATCTGAGCGACGTGTTGCTTGGATCGACGGCCGAAAAGCTGTTTCGTCGTTGCCCGGTTCCGTTGCTCAGTGTGAGGCTTGGTGATCAGCAGAGAACCGTGGCTTAAATTATCCCTCAGGTTGATAGGTTTGCCAGGTGGATTGTTGTTGGCTAACATTTTTTAAAGACAGATAAAGGATGTTAAACATGTCGGAACTTTCCTCGGATACGATATCAGCCAAGGCAGGCATAAAAATGCCCCCCGATGACCAGCCGTTGTCAAAGGGGCTAAAAAAACCTGCCGCAGGATATGACAAGTATATCAATTGGAAGATTTTTTTCGTACCGGTACTTCTCTTTTTCGGCCTTTTGTTTCTGCCGACACCTGATGCCATGAAGGATGTGGGCGCCGAATATCAGGTTGGTCCTAAAGCGGTCAAATCCTACATTGTTGCCACTTTGTTCAACGCGGAACTAAACCAATCGGAACAGTGGCAGCTGTTGACTGCAAACATCATGGAGCAAAACATGCGTATGGGAGCGCTGACCAGAGACCGCTTCCTGAAGCGCGATGTGAAATGGTGTAAAAAATACAAGATCGTTGTCGAAGAGGACAATCTGCAGCAGGCCAAGGGGTATATTGAGGGGAAGATCACCGACGAGGCGTATCTTACCCTTATGAAAGCATCCTTTGACCTTCGCACCAAAGGACTGGATTATAAGGCGCTTTCGGGAATGGACAGAGCGGCTGCAGACCGTGGCGCCTGGGGGATCAAGGTGTCGATTGCAATGGCCGTGTTCGTGGTCATCTGCTTCCTCACGGAGTGCATTCCATTGCCGGGGGTTGCCTTTTGCGTGGGACTGATTCTCATTTTTACCGGTGTCCTGCCTTATGAAGAGGTTGCCGGTCTTTATTGGAGCGATTCGGTATGGTTTATCATGGGCAGTCTCATGTTTGCGGCGGCTTTCGTTAAAACGGGGGTGGACAAACGTGTCTGCCTGATGATGTTCAACAAACTCGCCGTTCCGAACGTGCGCTGGATCAGTCTGGTCATGTTCGTGGTGATCGCGCCGGCGGCCGCCTTTGTGTCGGACCATGCGCTGGCCGCAATGTTTCTTCCCATCGGCATGCTGCTCTATGAAAACAGCCTGACCAAAGAGATACCCGAGGACCCCCAGCTGGGCAAACTTCTGATGATGACCATCGTCATGGCGTGCAATATCGGTGGACCGGGAGCCCCTTCGGGCGGCGCCCGAAACGTCATCATGGTGGGATATCTGAGGGATATGTTCGGATACGACATCGGCTTTTTTCAATGGGTCACCTATTGCTTTCCCTTCGTCGTCGTCATGATCCCGGTGGCCTGGATTTTGATCAACTGGTTGTTCAAGCCCCGCGTCCACTCCCTGGCACCGGCTATGGATCATCTGAGAAATGAGATCGTTCGAATGGGGAGATGGAACGCCAAACAGATATGGGCGCTCATCATCTTCGTCGCGATGCTGTTTCTCTGGTTTACTGAAAAGGATCTCTACGAAGCGGGTATCCTGCCCATACGGATGGGGGTTGGCGTGGTCGCGGTCGGCGGCGCCATTGCCTATTTGCTGGCCGGCGTGGTGAACTGGAGGGACTACCAGCAGAAGGTGGACTGGGGCGTCGTCTGGCTCTATGCGGGCGCCATCATTTTCGGGCGCACACTGGACAGTACGGGGGCTGCCTACTGGCTTGCCCGAACGGCCACCGACGCGCTGGCACCTTTGGGGATGGACTCCGGATTGCCCCTGCTGGCCGTCAGTAACGGTTTGACGGCCGTGGTCACCAACCTGATGGCCGATGGGCCTGCGGCCGCGGCCATAGGTCCGGTTACGCTGAACATTGCCGCGCTCGTTCATCCAGGATCGACCTTTTTGCCTTTCATGGCGATGTCAACCGCCATCGCCTCATCTTTTGCTTACTGTTTGATCATTGGCACCCCGCCCAACGCCATCATTTACTCCAGCGGATACGTTACCGCAAAAGACTTCTTGCGAATGGGTGTGACACTTTGGGTTGCATCCCAAATCGTACTGCTGGCGCTCAATGCCTTATATTGGCAGTTTAGAGGATTCGGTGGTTTGCCGGGTTTTTAGACGGCTGGAAATGAGAAAGGACAAACCGTGATGGAATCAGAAAAGAAAAGAGAAGAGAAAAAAGAAAAGAAGATCCTTTTTCAGGATGGAAAGATTTACTTCAGCCGCTCCAGTGAACGTTTGTTTTTCTTGATCATGACGGTTCTTATGGCGGCCATCGGGCTCATTTTTGACGGCCCCTTCATATGAAAGCGTTGAATATGAAGATTGCCACTTCCGGCATCGCCTCCCTGGGCAAAAGCAGCGGCGCGCTTTTAACAGCACCCGGGCGCTTTTTCAGCCATGAAGATAAAAGCGCTCGCTGGTTGCATGCATTGTTGCTGTTGACGCTGTCATCCCTGCTCGCTTCCGGGGCCTCCCAGTTGTTCAAACCGCCGGAGGCATCATGGCTCAATGCCGGCCTTTTTGTCTTCAATGCCATTGGAATTGTCCTGATTTCAACCCTGTTTGGATTTTTGATCCTAAGGATCATTCCTGCAGTGTCGATGTCATTTGGGCGTGTGTTCAGCATCTATGCCTTTGCCGGAAGTCTGCCCATACTCATCTCCTGGATTCCAGGCGCAATTTTGTTAACGGAGGCATGGAAATGGTGGCTGATCGGCATAGGTTTGAACCGTGGTGGACTGCTGTGGTGGCAAGTCGCTGCCGTCATCGTCGGCTCTTTTGCTCTGACGATGCTCTTTTTGTCTTTGTTGATTTTGCTGTCACGATAGAGGCGTAAAACCCGATTTGACTTCTCCACGCCGTGGAGGACAGGAGGGATAGATAATGGAGCAGCCGATTAAAGTGCTTATGGTGGATGATGAAAAGCAGCTTCGTGAAACAACCAAGAAAATACTAGAAAACAGGGGATTTCAAGTGACGTTGGCCGAAACCGGCGAAGAGGCGCTCGAAAAGCTGAAAGAAAAACCCCATGTCGCCATTATCGATTACAAAATGCCCGGCATGGACGGCTATGAACTGATCGATAGAATTCATGGCCAATATCCGGATCTGCCGGTGATCATGTTGACCGGTTACGGGACATTGACATCGGCGCGGCAGGCGTTGACCCAAGGTGCTTTTGATTTTCTCACCAAACCGTGTGACATCTCTTTGTTGTCGTCGCGCATCCGAGACGCTTATCAGCATGGCCGGCAACACACCGTTGCCGCCGAAAGGACGGTGGGCGATGTCATGATCCCCATAGCGGAGTATACGGTGCTGCACTACAGCACCACTGTCCGCGATGCGGTCAGTGCGTTGAAAGCGTCCTTTGCCTCCAAAATGGCCACCAGCCGCCTGATGGAGACCGGACATCGGTCGGTGCTGGTAACCGACACTGATGGTGTGCTGGTCGGGCTGGTCTCGATTCGCGGGCTTCTGAGAGCCACCATCCCCAGCTACATAACAGCCCCTAAACCGTCCATGGCGGACTCGGTGCAGTACCGGCCGGCCTTTTGGAGTGACATGTATACGCACCAGATCAGAAAAATCGCCGATCATGAAATAAAGACCGTGATGGATCCTGCACCGGCCACCATCAATGTGGCCACCACTTTGATGGAGGCCACCTATATGATGCTGGAGAAAAATGCCCGGCGATTGGCCGTGCTTTCCGAGGGGGTGTTGGCCGGGGTCATTCGCGAGCAGGATCTGTTTTTTGAAATGGAACGCATTTTAGCCACTTGAAATGTGGCACTATCCGGAAAGAGAGCTGAAAGCGGTTTTACCCGCCTGCAAAACCTGCAGTTGAACTTCACCGACCGGGTTTCCGTCAATATCGGCGGCGGCGGTGATCTCCTTGTACTGATCCACGGCCATTGTCGTATCGCTTCGAATGGTGATGCACGTCCCCCCAGGGAGGCGGTCGATTGAGAAGTGGGCCCGCTTAATGCCCACCAGCCATCCGCCGCTTTGGCCTCGCTGCTCCTCGGGTTTCGCTGTTTCCGACCATCCCAGGCAGACGCCGGCGGTTTGGGCGGCCAGTTCGATCAGGACGATGGGGTTGGCGCCGTCGGCCGTCATCAGGGGCCAGTCTGGGCTTACCGTCGCCCGGGTCACGGCATGATCCTGGTCGACCGATACAATGGTGTCGATCAGACGCATGCGTTGGCGGTGGGGGATGAGTGTTTCAATGGGGGGTGTCTCTTTCATCGCTTTCATTTTCATGGGTCGCTTATGCATTTTTTAACGGGGCCGGCGTTGCCTCCGCTTGCTCGGTGTCTTATTGTAAAAATCGGATTTTATGTTGAAATCCTTGGTAATCCAATATATCGGAAGGGTTATACGGTAATTGGACGGTCCTGTAAAGAGGGCCCGCCATACGACAGCCGCTGCGATTGGGGTGGGGTGATGAAGATAGACGATGTGCCACAAGATGACAACCGAACCTTCAAGGGCTACGGTACCAAAGCGGTCTATGCGGTGGACGAGCAGGGGCGCTACACCAAAACCGCCACGAGTGGCTGGGCGGTGGAGGAAGTGGTGCTGCGGGATGTGCTCGACGATTTCGATGCCCTGGCCGTGGATGCAAAAAACCGCGCCCTTAGGGGGGAGGCCTCACCCATTGCATTTTTCCTATACCGCCGTTTGATGGATCTGCCCAGTCTGGCCAGGGCCATGGGCTTGGCCAAATGGCGGGTTCGGCGCCACCTCAAAGCCAAGGTGTTTAAGCGGCTGAACACTGCCCTGCTCCAGCAATACGCCGATCTGTTTCGCATCGATCTGACTGCGCTGACGCACTTCAAGGAGACCACGGATATTGAACCTGATCACTAATTACCAGCACCAGCACTTCGCCCACTGTGAAAGCGGCGTCATGGCCACTCTTTTGAAGTACAGGGGCATGGAGCTTTCCGAACCGATGGTGTTCGGGCTTTCGGGCGCGCTCTGTTTCGCATTTTTGCCCTTTATGAAGTTTGGCAACATGCCCCTTGTCTCATACCGTATGTTCCCCGGCCATATCGTCAAGGCGCTTCCCAAACGGATGGGCATCTCCTACCTTCGCAAGCGTTACAAGAATCCCGACCAGGCCATGCAGGAGCTGGACGACTATCTGGAGAAGGAGCAGTTGGTCGGGCTTCAGACATCGGCCTACCACACGACCTACTTCCCACCGGAGATGCGCTTCCAGTTCAACGCCCACAACATCATCATCGTGGGCAAGGAGGGGGATGAGTACCTGGTCAGCGATCCGGTGTTCGACAGCATCCAGCGCATCCAGGCGGTCGACCTGAAGCTGGCCCGCTTCGCCAAAGGGCTCAGCGCGCCCCGGGGATTGGCCCACTATCCGCTGGAGGTGCCTGACCCGGAGCAGGTGGATCGGGTGAAACTGATCAAGACGGCGATCAAAAAGACCGTGAACATGATGCTCTACGCGCCAGTGCCGTGGATCGGCATCAAGGGAATCAACTACCTGGCCAGGCGCGTGGCGAAGCTCTCCTCCAGGGGGGATGCGCGCTACACAAGGCTCTTTTTAGGCAACGTCGTGCGCATGCAGGAGGAGATCGGTACCGGCGGCGGCGGCTTTCGTTTCATGTATGCTTCATTTCTGCAGGAGGCCTTCCAGGAGACCGGCTGGCAGGTGCTTCAGGAGGCTTCGGAGCGCATGACGGCGGTCGGAGATGCATGGCGGGGATTTGCCCTGGCGTGCGCCCAGATGGTAAAAAAGAGCAGCAGTGCCGAGCCGGCTGAAATTGCACCGCTGTTGAGGCAGTGTGGCGAAAATGAACGGCAGCTTTACAAGTTGCTGAAAAGTGCCGTATAACATCGTCAATTGGAAGCTAAGTCGGCGACTCACTGTGGTTGGCTTCACCGCAACCTCACACTCTGCTTTACACTTTAAACCCCTGGCGTTATCGGGATGACACGTCCGCCTGTTCGAGTGATGGATTTGGATACCTATATTGCATGCCACGATTGCGATCTGCTTCATCGGCGGCAGACCATGCCGACCGTCGGCGTGGCCACCTGTTCGCGCTGTGGCGCAGTGCTTTACCGCAACCGTCGCAACAGCCTGGACCGGACGCTGGCCATGGCGGTCTGCGGTGTAATTCTCTTCGTCATCGCCAACCTCTTCCCTTTCCTGACCCTGAGTTTCGAAGGGCAGGTGCAGGAGACGACCCTGGTCACCGGTATAATGGAGCTGTATCGCCAGGGAATGACATCTCTGGCCGTGCTGGTGCTGGCGACCGGCGTTGTCTTTCCCCTGGTCGAGTTGGCCGGCCTGATCTATCTGCTGCTGCCGCTCAAATTCGATCGCAAGCCATGGGGGATGGCCGTTGTGTTTCGCGTGGTGCGGTCGCTTCAGCCGTGGGGGATGACGGAAGTATTTCTGCTGGGCATTCTGGTCTCCATCGTCAAGTTGGCCAGTATGGCTTCGGTAATTCCCGGTGTGGCCCTGTTTGCGTTTTTGGCATTGATCTTTGTGGTGGCGGCCACCGCCGCATCATTGAATCCGGATATTGTATGGGAACGCTTGACGATCGAGACATAGAGACGGCCCTGCTGCCGTTGACGGCCGAAAAGGCGGGGATGGTCGGCTGCCACACGTGCGGCCTGCTCTCCCGGCGGCTCTCGGAAGAGGAGCATGCCCATTCGCTCTGCCCCCGTTGCGGTGCGCGGTTGCACCACCGCAAGCCCAACAGTCTGGCGCGCACTTGGGCACTGGTGATTGCCGCGCTGGTGCTCTACATCCCGGCCAATGCGCTGCCGGTGATGCAAACGACCTATCTTGGTAAGACGCATGCCGATACGATCCTAAGCGGCGTGTTCTACTTCGTGCGCACCGGCAGTTGGCACCTCGCGTTGATCATCTTCGTGGCCAGCGTGGTGGTGCCCGCCCTCAAGCTATTGGTGTTGACCTATCTGTTGATTTCCGTTCAGCTTCGCTCTGACCGGCACCCCCAAGAGCGCACCCGCCTCTACCGGATTACCGAGGCAATCGGCCGCTGGTCCATGGTGGATATTTATGCGGTGACCGTCATGGTGGCGCTGCTTAACCTGGGGCGCTTTGCCGATGTCGATGCCGGTCTGGGCGCCGTCTTTTTCGGGGCCGTGGTGGTGATCACCATGTTCGCGGCCAACAGTTTCGATCCGAGGTTGATCTGGGATGCAATGGAGAGGAGACCATGACAGACAGCGACCCCAATGGCGTACCCGACCTTGAACGTGTTCCCCGGGCGGTGATTCGCCCCCCCAAGCGTTTCGGCCTGGTGTGGCTGATTCCGCTGGTGGCGGCCCTGGTCGGGGCCTGGCTGGCCGTCAAGGCTGTTACCGAATCGGGCCCCACCATCCATGTCGCTTTCAATACGGCCGAAGGGCTCGAGGCCGGAAAGACCAAAATCAAATACAAAGATGTAGAGATCGGCAGGGTCGAATCGATCCGCCTGGGCAAAGATCTGGGCCGGGTTACCGTAACTGCCAAGATGGTAAAGGATATCGAGGATTACCTGACCGAAAACACCCGGTTCTGGGTGGTGCGCGCCCGGGTGGCGGCTGGTCAGGTCTCCGGATTGGGTACGCTCTTTTCCGGCGCCTACATCGGCATGGATCCCGGTCAACCGGGCAAGAAGGCCAACACCTTCGTCGGATTGGAAACGCCTCCGGCCGTCTCCATGGATACGCCGGGCGGCTACTTCAATCTCAGGGCCGATCGGCTGGGTTCCCTGGACATTGGATCTCCGGTCTACTACCGCCAGATTCGGGTGGGCCAGGTGGTCAGCTACCAGATGACCGATGACGGCTCGGCCGTGGATATCAGGATCTTTGTCAACGAGCCCCACAACGAGCGCGTTTTTGAAAATACCCGCTTTTGGGATGCCAGTGGTCTCAATGTCTCCATGGGGGCCGATGGCGTCAAGCTCAACACCGAATCGGTCATGGCGCTGCTCATCGGAGGCATCGCCTACGAAACCCCGGACAATCTCAATCCCGGCGGTATTGCCGGTGAGGATCACACCTTCGTTCTTTATAGCAACAAAGATCAAATCGACCAGCCGCAATACGGTCTGCGCTATTATGTGGTGGCCTACTTCGACGAGACCGTGCGCGGGTTGAAGAAGCGAGCGCCGGTGGAGTTCAGCGGCATTAAGGTGGGCGAGGTGGTGAGCGTGCGACTGGAGTTCGACCAGAAGGACCTCGAATTCCGTATCCCTGTCCTCATGGCCATCGAGCCGGATCGGATCGACCTTAAAAATGAGGTGGATGCCGATAGCGAGAACATGATTTCAAAATTGATCGCCAAGGGGCTGCGGGCCCAGTTGCGCACGGGATCACTTCTGACCGGGCAGCTCTTTGTTCATCTGAGCATGTTTCCCGATGCACCGCCCCAGAAGCTGGCTCAGAATGGGGCATTCCCGGTCATCCCCACGATGCCGGGCTCCACTGAAGAGATCACCGCCAGCATCGCCAAATTTGCCAGCGGCCTTGAAAAGTTGCCGGTCGAGCAGATCGGCCGAGATCTGAGCCAGAGCCTGAAGAGCATCAACGCCCTGGCCAGCTCCAAGGATCTGGCCGAAGCGATCCGTGCCCTGCGGCGCAGTTTGGACCAGATCAGCCAATTCAGCGCGGGCCTCAACCGGGAGACCGCCCCCCAGATCCATCAGGCCCTGGGCCAGTTGAACCGGACCCTGGCCGAGGCCGAAAGGGCCATGACCGCCACCGAACACCTGGTCAGCGGTTCGGGGCCGTTGACATACGAGCTGCAGGAGTTGATGAAGGAGCTGGCCAAGGCCGCCCAGGCCATTTCGATTCTGGCCGACTACCTGGAGCGCCATCCGGAAGCGCTTGTTTTCGGGAAAGGAGATCCCCAGCCATGATCACGCACATCGCCCCTCGCATTCTGATGGCCCTGTTGATGATCGGGGTGGCCGCAGGCTGCTCGACCTCCTCGTCCGCCGTCAACTTCTATGCATTGACAGCCATGGATGGCGATGCGCCCGCCATAGCGGCCAATCCGGAAACGGCGCCGGCCATTGGCATCGGACGGGTGACCCTGCCCGCCTACCTGCAACGACCGCATATCGTAGTCCGAACCGCCTCCAATCAGATGCGCATCGAAGAGTACCATCGCTGGGCAGGCTCCCTGGAGGACGACATCCAGAGGGTTCTAATTGAAAATTTGATGCAACTCACCGGCACCGAGCGGATCGCACGGATGCCCTGGGCCGGAGACTTTCAGCCGGACGTGACGCTGCGCATGGAGATTTATCGCTTCGAAGCGGGGGCCGGGAACACGGTGCGGCTGCTGGCAGCGGTGACCTTGATCCGGCGCGGTGTTCCGATGGCGCCCGAGACCTGGACCGTCAATCTGGAGGCGTCGAGTGATGGTCGCAGTTATGCCGATCTGGTCGCTGCCCAGAGCCGGCTCCTGGCCGATGTGAGCCGTGGCATCGCCGAAAAGATAGCCCTTCACTGACCACTATCGCCTCCTTTCAGTGGCGTTTTACTCGATACATAGCCTCTCCACATAGGCCGTCAGTTTACGACGAGGCCCCTCCTCAAGATGGGGACAGTCGGCGGCCGTTTTGGCGCCTTCGGCCACCCTGGTGGCAAAGACCAGGCAAGTGGGAGCGCCGCACTCCCTGCAGTTGGTCTTCGGAAGCAGTTTGAGGATCTCGACCAGATTGGGTTTGGGCAGCCCCTCGTAACGGGGTTCAATCTGGTCACGCTGTGTCCAGGCGGCATTGATCTCCCGTTGGAGCCAATCGACGATCTTGCGTGCTTCGTTTTCATCCTTCAGGGTGTTTATGGCGATTTTTCGACCGCTGACGGTTATCAGTTTTCCATGGGCCCGGAAGATGACCGATGGCGGTTCGCACACATACTCATAGCCACCGAGAACCGTATTCAGATAGGGCAGCGCTTCGCTGACATCCTGTTCCAAATGGGCAAAGCACTGCACGCTCATGGCGCCGTGCATGCACTCGTTGTTGAATATCTCGAGACGGTATGACGTCAGAAGCATTTTAACGCTCCCATGGTTGGATGGGTTGCCGGGATTCATTTTTTCCATTCCTTATTGACGAAGGCGTCTGTTATCCCGAGTGTAGGTTTGTGCTCTCTACAACCCCTTGTATCGACTCGGATATTGACACCGATAGCACCCGTTGCCATATTTGAAGTAATACGCTTACGTTGGCAATGGGTATGCCTTCTGTTTCCATCACCTTTCTGCTTCCTGGAATGAAGCCCATAGGGGCTTACGCCTTTTACCACCATCTGATGTACCATCTACGATTCGCGTTTGGCGGCGCCACTTGACACCCTGTTCGTTCGCGCATCTTAAACCCCCTGGTTTGCCACAATACGTGTGACGTCGTGCATGGCGATCATGGGCCAGGCGCGGCAAAAGAGAAGAGGAATCATGTATCGTTCATTCTACCAGTTGACGCATAAGCCTTTCCAGATCAGCACCGATCCGGGATTCCTCTGGTTGGGTGAAAACCACAAAGAGGCATTGGCCAATCTAACCTATGGCTTGCGTGAGGGCAACGGCTTTGTCGTATTGACCGGAGATGTGGGTACCGGCAAAACCACACTGGTCAACGCCCTGCTCGCCTCCCTGGATAGCGACGTGCTCGTCGCCAACATCACCCACCCCAAACTTGATGCCACCGAGTTTCTTCGCAAGGTCGTTCGCACCTTTGACCCTTCGGCCAGTTTCAACGGCAAGGCCGATATGCTGCTCTTTCTCGAAGATTTCCTGCGCAGCAGGTATGCAGAAGGCCGGCGCGTCCTTCTGGTGATCGACGAAGCCCATCGGCTGTCGGTGGATCTGCTCGAGGAGGTTCGCCTCTGGTCCAATATGGAACACTTAGGTCAGCGTCTGATCAATATATTTTTTGTGGGCCAGAGTGAACTGAAAGAGCTGTTGGCGTCATCGGCCTGCCTCGCCCTGCGCCAGCGCATTGTTCTTTTCCATCACCTGCAGTCGCTATCCGAATCAGAGGTGAGGCAATATGTGGCTCACCGGCTAGGCGTTGCCGGTACCCAAAGGCGGCTTTTTTCCCAGGCCGCTCTGCGACAGATCTGGAAATTGTCCGGCGGCTATCCTCGACGGGTCAACATCATTTGCGATCGGGCATTGCTGACCGGATACGTCAAGGCGATCTCCGTGATCGACGCTGAAACGGTGCTGGAGTGTGCCCGGGAAATCGGTGTCCTCGACCCCAAAGCACCGCCTTTGGAACGCATCCGGGGAGTTGGAGACACATTGCGCCGGCGGTTTAAGCAGGCGGCCGTGGTGCATGGACTGAAAGGACGCCTTGCAGAAATGGGCCGAAGGCTAAGGACTTCCGGCGTTCGGATTGTCGAAGGGGTGCGGTCGCAGACAGAACAGACCGGTCACGCACTTGCCGAACAGTATCATCGTGTTCGTCCAGCCTGGAAAGGGCTGGTGCTGATGACCGGTCTGGTTGCCGGAGGGTTGGCGCTCCTGGTTTTCTGGCTCACCGGGATGGAGAGGAGTGCTCCGACCTTTCCGTCCCACCCCACTGCCGCTGATGAGATCGATGAGGCAAAACCCTATCTTTTGTCTCAAGTGGAGAGGTTGAAGCCTTTCGTTGAATTCAAAAACGGCAGCCCCATTGCTTTAGTGGTGCCGGATACCCCCATGGCGCTATCGGCACACGACCAGAAGGAGAAGTTCACGGACGATACCGCGTCCGTTCAGGTTGACGGGCCTTCAACGCTTGAGCTCGCCTCGGCCGCTCTCGGCCAGAGCGATTATCAAACCGCCATCGAACTGATCGAGGCAGATCCAGATCGTGCGGCCGACCTCGATATAAGGACACGAAGCCTTTATGCGCAGGCGCTGTTGGGGCGTGCGGAGCAGATCATGACGCAATCACCGCAAGCGGCGCAGCAACTGGTATCAACCGCCATCGAAGCCGATCCCGGACGAGCCGATGCCTATGCCATCTTGGGCAAACTCCACACCCTTTCCAAGGCGTATGCGCTGGCGATCGAAGCGTACCGACAGGCCGTGGCGATCGATTCCGAGCAGTCGGACGCCCTGTTCAACCTGGGGTACATCTATGCCTCCACCGGCATGCTGGCGGATGCTGAAACGGCGCTACGGCGGGTGGTTGTGCTGAAACCGGCCTATCTTGACAAGGCGCTCTTCAACCTTGCCGTGGTCCACCACAAGCAGGGCAAAACCGGCGAGAGTATCGAGGCCTTGGAGAGGGCACTTGCCATCGATCCGGAGAACGAAAAGGCCCGTATTTACCTGAGACAGCTAAAAGAGGCTCCGCCATGATGACGGTGAAGAGACGGTGGGGGAGCCTCTGGTACTGGGTTGGGATATGCCTGGGGGTATGGGGCTGTGCATGGTTTCAGCCCGTGTCAAAACAGGAGGATCCGGCCACGGACGCTTTGTGGGGCGACGTGGACATGGAGATGCCACTCCAGTTTCTTGCGATCTCGCTGCCGGAACCGCCTCCCAAGCCGGTGGAAAAGCCCTTTTTTGCCCATACCGTTTCACGGCAGGGCGAGACGTTGATCGCCATTGCGCGGTGGTATACCGGTGATGGTCGCAACTGGGTGGCCATTGCCGAGGTCAATCCAACCTTGGCGCCCAAACGGATTCATATCGGCGATACGATAAAGATTCCCAAAGGCCTTCTGATCACACAAAAGCCGTTGCCCCGGGTCAAGCCTGCGGCAAAGCGCCGTCCGCCAGAATCCCCAAAACGTCCAAAACCCAAGGCGATCCAGGTCGAGCTTTTCGGCCCTATCGTGAGTACGCCCTCAACCGGCGACACCGGCCGGGCAACCCACACTGCACCCCTTGAAACCATCGATTAGTGGTGTGCACCCTCACCGAGCAGTGTTGATCATAAGGCTCGTCTCTTTGACGGCCGCGACGAACGCATACCCAACAAGCATATAGCGGATTTCCGCATCAGCCGCCGGTCTTGCCGAATATTTCGGAAGCCTCCATCTCGGCCTGGCACTTCTGCATGATAATGATCAATTGCGGGGTGCCCAATCCTAGCTGACGGGCCGATGGGGCGAGACTCAGATCGAGTTCGACCGAGGGGTTGAGCCCCGGGCATCCGATGGATTTGGCTATGAGATTGGAGAGATGCACAACGGCAAGCGCTTCGCAGACCTGGGTGCCGTCGGTGATCTTTTCATGGGACAGGGTGGTCTGAACATAGTCGGGCGCAAAGTGCCATTTGCTCAGCAGTTTGGCACCGAAGCGGGCGTGGTTGGCAACCACGGTTTCGGCCACGGCTTCGGGCGTCACCGCTTTGCTGAAATGGCTGCGGTTCTCCATCTGGGCAATAATTTGAATGAGGGCCATGGCGCCCATGTCGTGCATCAGACCGGCCACAAAGGGATCGATGGCGAGGCGGCGGCCAGTGGCTCCGACCACGGCCTGGGCGGCCAGTGCCGACGCAAGGGAGTGGCGCCACAACGATTGGAGCAGAGGTCGGTAACGGTCGCTTTCACTGGCAAACATGCGTTGGTTGGCCATGGTGGTCACGATCTGATCGACGGCCGACATCCCGAGCCGGCCGATGGCCTGGGCCGTGTTCCTGGCGGTGTCGAATCCGCGGAACAGGGCGGAATTGGCCACACGCATCACCTTGGCGGCGATGGTCATGTCCTGCTGCAGCAGCTCCGCCAGCTGATCGAGATCGGCCCCGCTCGCCATAAGCTCTCGAAAGCGCGTCAGTACGAGCGGCTGAGCGGGAAGTTCCAGGTCGCCCTTGCTCAATGAGCGATTAATCTCCTTGAGGATGCTGCTGGCACTCAATCCGTGCGAAGACGCGCCGGGCATCTGGCCATCGGAAACATTCCGGATGCAGCCGAGGTGTTTCAGTTTGGCGCTGAGGATCTGGTGATTGAACGGCTTGGCGATGTAGTCGTCACAGCCATTCTCCACGCAGGTGATCACCTGCTCCTTGTCGGAGCGGCCGGTGACCATGATGATTCTGGCGCGCCGATCAGTGGAAACCTGAAAATCCTGCTCGAGGTGTCGCATCTGCTGCAGCACTACGGTGCCGTCCAGGTCAGGCATGGCGATATCCAGGGTGACCAGCTGGAACTGGCGGTGCTGCTTTAGGGCCGCCTGGAACTGCGAGATCGCTTCCGATCCGCTCTCTGCTGTATGACATTGGCCATAGGTGCCCAAGATGATCTCCATCTTTTCGCGGCTGGCCAGTTCGTCGTCAACGACCAGAATCTGCATGTTCATCCTCTCGTGGCTACGTTGTTTTCTGGATGCTATGGCTTCTGGTGCACGCCCGCAATCGTACGGCCTCCCGTTGCAGGGCGTTCAGGGCACCGGGGGCGCCGGTCAAATCCCCGACATCGGCCAACTGTTCAAGCCGGGCGGCGGCTTCGGACAGTGGGATGGCAATCAGATTGGCCGCACCACCCTTCATGGCATGGGCTTGGCGTTTCACTGTGCCGGCGTCGCCGTCCGATATCGCCTGTTCGATGGTGTTCAACTGTTCTCGGATATGGTGCTGGAAGTCGTCGAGGACCCGGTTCAGTCTATCCTTACGTCCCATGAACTCTTCAAGGGCCAGGGGCCAGTCGATGGGCGGTGCAGACCTGTCGCGTTCAGGAATAGAAGCGGGTGCATCTGCTGAGACAGGACCGGGCCCCGCATCCCGCTCGTGTTTCGCGAGCCACTGTTGAACCGTTTCAAGAAGCCGTCCGCGTCTCACCGGTTTGGTGAGAAAATCATTTACGCCGGCCTTCCGGCTGCGCGTTTCATGCGCCGGCATGGCGTGGGCGGTCAGGGCGATAATGGGGGTCTCAGGGCCTGCCTTCCCCTGCTGTTCGATCAGTCGGATGGTGCGAGTGGCCGTGTAACCGTCCATGACCGGCATGTCCAGATCCATCAGGATCAGATCATAGGATGTACGGGCGGCCATCCGCACGGCAGCTTGTCCGTTTTCGGCCAGGTCGACACGGTAACCGACCGATTGAAGATGCATGGTCACCACCTGCTGGTTGGCCGGATAGTCCTCGGCCAGCAGGATGCGGGCCGGTTGCCGGACGGCGGCATCCGTTCCATGCTTCTTTAATGGGCAGCGTTGCTCCTTTCGGCTCTGTGGGGTGCAAACCTCCGTGATGGCTGACTTCAGGTCATCGAAGATCAGCGGTTTGGCCAGGCAGCGATCGAATCCCATGCTTCTGAAATCTTCACCACCGGCGATCTCCTGCAGGCCAGTGACAGCGATGATCGGGGTGTCCTGGCAGGTCTCCATCTCGCGGGCCTGTCGGGCCAGTTCGTAACCGCTCATACGGGGCATGCGAAAATCGGTAATGATCAGATCGAATGGATCTTGCCGCCGGGACGCCTCTTTCAGCATATCCAATGCCTGGGCGCCATCTTCAGCCGCCTGGGTGCGGCAGCCCAGTGCATGCAGATACTTCAAGGCGAATTGACGGCTGGTAAAGCAGTCGTCGACCATCAGGACATACTTCGGTTGAACGGCTTGGGCAGCCTCTGCTTCGGGGCGCACTTCATCCGGCCCCGGTTCGAAATCGAGTTCGAACCAAATTCGGGTGCCTTGGCCGGGCCGACTCTCCAGTTGCAGTTGGCCACCCATGATTTCGACCAGGGAGCGACTGATGGTGGTGCCGAGTCCAGTGCCGCCATACAGGCGTGTGGTGGTTTCGTCGGCTTGGGTGAAGCTGTCGAAAATGGTGCTCTGCTTCTCGTCGGCTATTCCGATGCCGGTGTCCTGCACGGTAAAGCGGATGGTGGCGCGCTCCGGCTGGCGTGAAATCAGTTCGGCCTTGATGCTGATCTCCCCTTCAGAGGTGAATTTGACCGCATTGGAGGCCAGATTGAGCAATACCTGCCGCAGGCGGGTCCGATCGCCGATCACCCGGTGCGGCATATCCGGCGGCTGGTAGAGGTTGAATTCCAGACCTTTGCGTGCAGCCTGAACGGCGACCGTCTCTCCCAACGCTTCGAGAAGACGGTTCAAATTAAAAATGGATGCCTCTATGGTGAGTTTCCCAGCCTCGATCTTGGAAAAATCGAGCACACCATTGATCAACTCCAGCAGGTGGTTGGATTCGCTCCCTATAATTGAGATGATGCGCCGTTGGTTGTCGTCCAGGCGGGTGGTGAGGGCCACTTCGGTCATGCCGATGATGCCGTTGAGCGGCGTCCGGATTTCATGGCTTATCTTGGCAAAAACTTCGTTTTTGGCCCGTTTGCGGGCTTCGTCCGAAGACTCGCCAGCTGCCGGCAGGGCGATGTTGACGTCTGGCGGCCTGAGCAGGGCCCGGCGCAGAAAAAAGGCGTGGGTCCCGATTAAAAGAAGTCCTACGATGCAGAGGATCCATTGCACCGAGAGAGCGATATCTGATCCCGCCGCACCGACGTCACTCCGCCAGGCGTAAGCGACCGCCACGACGCCATAGAGCACCATACTCAATACAACCCCTATGAGATAAAAATTCTTTTTGAACGACATGAACAGATCCTGTTCTGGTTCTGGCGATGGGATCTCCGTCGGCATCGCTGCCGGGGCACCGGTCCTATCGCCGGTCTGCGCCTCCTTGCTTCTATTATCGACGAGAGGGGCGGATCGCTTTACCTGTTTTCCATCTTTTTTTGCTATGCTACTGCGCCGAGGGTGATGGAAGGCTTGAATTGAGGGCTTGGATTTTTTGTGGTACACCCAAAACAGTGTTTCGATAGGATCTGACACCCAAATCGGTGAACACCACATTCAATGGTCGTTCATCCATTATGCAGCCTCATCAAAGGAGTATCCAATGGACATCAATGCACTGATAGAACAGATCAAAAACCATCCTGGATACGATAAGGTCGGTATGGTGTTGTGTCATCAGGGTGTGGTTCGGGCCACTTCCCGGGACGGACAACCCGTACGAGGTTTGCGGGTGGCCGTTAATGAACAGCTCCTGGCGCAGATCATCAAGGAGAAGAAGGCGTTGCCGGGCGTTGTCGAAATCCTGGTGCAGATCAACGCAGACAAGGACTTGCTGGTGGGCGATGACGTGATGGTGCTGGTTGTGGCCGGCGATATTCGTGAAAATGTCATCGCTGCCTTGAGCGAAACGCTCAACGCCATAAAATCCAAAGTAACCCAAAAGACCGAATATTTCATATAACCAAGGAGTCTGCATGGGCGAGTTGACCCATATCGATGACCAGGGGCGCGTGCGCATGGTGGATGTGACCGCCAAATTGTCCACCGAAAGGGTGGCCCGGGCCCAGGCTGTGGTGGCCATGCAACCGGAGACCTTCGACATGATCCGGGACCGGGGCGTGAGCAAAGGCAATGTGCTTGAGACGGCCCGCATTGCTGGGGTCATGGCGGCCAAACGAACGGCCGAGTGGATCCCCATGTGCCACCCCCTGAACCTGACCCATGCCCAGGTTGACTTTTTCCCTGAGCCGTCCGGCACCGCTATCCGTATCGAGGCGGTGGTGCGCGTTACCGCCCAGACCGGCGTCGAGATGGAGGCGCTCACGGCCGCCACTGCGGCCGCATTGACCATCTACGATATGTGCAAGGCTTACGATCGCGCCATGACGATTTCCGATGTCTTTCTTCTTGAAAAGAGCGGCGGCAAAAGCGGCACCTGGCGCCGTGACAACCAGCCCCGGAAGTGAACACCTTTCACCTTTTGCGAGCATGCGATCTTTATGAGTGCGAACGCCCTGCCCGATTGTAAATTCAGAAGATGGTGTCTTGTCAGTGTGCTGGTGATCGTGGCCATCTGCATCTCCTGCGCGCCGAAACCGGTTTTGCGAGAACCGGCGCTGGTGTGTATCCCTGCGGGGGAGCAGCCGCAGTTTGTGGACGATGCCGATTATGAGCAGCTGGCGCGCAGTCTCGAGATGAGCCTGGTCTATCTGCGTAAACGGCCGCCCCAAAAAGAGGTCCGTTTCGGAGCCGATGCCTACACGGTGGCCCACCTTATACGATCTTTGGAGCGTTTTGCCGATCTGATCGAAGATCGCCCCTCGCCAGAGCTGCTGAACCGCCGGATCAGAGAGCACTTTCTGGTATACCGCGCCGCAGGGCAAGGCGATACGCACCAGGTGCTGTTTACCGGCTATTACGAGCCGATACTGCACGGCAGCCTTACCCGTTCGGATCGCTTTCCAGTGGCCGTCCACTCCCGGCCGGCAGACCTGGTGGAGATCGATCTGTCGGCCTTTGCCCGGGATCTCAAAGGGCGTCGCATCGTGGGGCAATATACCGGCCGAACGGTGATACCCTATCCGGATCGCCAGCAGATACGCCAAGACGCTGCCTTTGATCAAAAAGCGACACCCATCGCATGGCTGCGTGATGATGTGGACCTGTTCAACCTCATGGTCCAGGGGTCCGGAAAGATTGTTCTGGACGATGGGGAGATGTTCGATGTCCATTTTGACGCCTCCAATGGCCGCGCCTACCGGAGTATCGGCCGCCTGCTTATCGTTCAGGACAAAATCAGCAAGGACAAGATGTCCATGCAGGCGATCCGGGACTACCTGAAGGCCAATCCCGACGAGGCCGATGCCGTCATGGATCACAATCCGCGCTACATCTTCTTCCACCGTATCGAGCAGGGACCTTTAGGCGCGCTGGGGGTTGCACTGACGCCCAATCGCTCTTTGGCCGTTGACCGCCAACGCTTTCCCATGGCTGCCCTTGCGTTTATTGCACTGCCGACGCCCCGGGTGGACGATGAGGGCCGACTTGATGGTTGGCAATCGTATCATGGGTTCGTTCTGGCCCAGGACACGGGTAGCGCCATCACTGGCGCCGGACGGGCCGACCTGTTCTGGGGGCATGGGGCGCGGGCGGAGACGGCGGCCGGCCACCTCAAGCACGACGGCCGGCTCTATTTCCTGGTGCTCAAGCCCACTGAGGCGGGTCTTTAAGTACGTTCGATTTCTTTTAAATTCGGTTTGTTGTGCCATTTGGCCATCGACCCGGTTCCGCTTGACAAGGATAGCTAAAAGCCATACAAGTGACGGACTGAAATATCGGCGCTTTCATGGTCATACGGCCATGGAGTACATACACCCAAAAGGAGTTCTTCCATGTTCGGAATCGGCATGCCGGAACTGCTGCTCATCCTGGCAGTGGCGCTCATTGTCATCGGCCCGAAGAAACTGCCCGATCTGGCCAAATCACTGGGCCGGGCCATGGGAGAGTTCAAGCGTGCCACCAACGACCTTAAACAGAGCATCGAGCAGGATTCAGGTCTGGACGAGGTGCGCCAGAGCATGAAAGCGGTCAACCAGGACCTCCGCCAGTCGATCGATCCGATTGATGCCCGGCCGAAAACAGACGACGACGGGGATGATGATGTAAAGCGGGAGGAGGCGGCTGGAGCGGATCCTTACGCTGAAGATCAGACCGATGAGGCCCCCGCCGGGGTATCATCGGATGAAGATGGTGTCGAAAAGCCGGATTCGGACATGCCCGACGCGTCTAAAGAGGGCAGCACCCGATGACCGACCTGGAGAAACAGCCCTTCACCGCACATCTAGAGGAGCTGCGGTCGCGGTTGATCAAGGCGTTCATTGCCGTGACCATCGGTTTTCTGGCCTCCTACTTTTTCAAGGAGCAGATTTTTCATATCCTCACCCTGCCGCTGGTGAAGGTGATGAAAGAGGGCGACCACCTCATCTATACCAACCTGCCCGAGGCCTTTTTCACCTTTCTAAAAGCAGCTTTTATCTCCGGACTGATGCTGGCCTCACCCTATCTGTTGTATCAATTCTGGATGTTCATTGCGCCGGGACTTTACGACAAGGAGAAGCGGTTGGTGCTGCCCATATTGTCACTCTCCACCCTTTTTTTCGTGGGCGGCGCGCTGTTCGGCTACTTTGTGGTTTTTCCCATCGGTTTCGAGTTTTTTCTCAGCTTTGCCAGTGAAACCATCCGGCCCATGCCCTCGATGAAGGCTTATCTGGGGTTCTCCTCCAAGCTGTTGCTGGCGTTTGGTGTGGCCTTCGAGATGCCCCTGGTGCTCACCTTTCTGGCGCGGCTGGGCATCGTGTCGGTCGATCTGCTCAAGCGAAATCGAAAGTATGCTATCCTGCTCTTCTTTGTGGGCTCGGCGGTCTTGACGCCGCCCGATGTGGTGACCCAGGTCTTCATGGCCCTGCCCATGATGCTGTTATACGAGTTGAGCATTGTCGGAGCGCGCATGTTTGGGCGTAAGAAGGAGGTTGAGGAGACGCCGGAAGATGGCCCGGAGGCCTCCTCTCCGGAAGGAGAAGAATAACTGCCGTTTTTGGCAATGCCCGGGCAGCCATAGGTCTTTGCGCTTCGTTGACAGCCAAAACCGGAGTTGATAGAATTTTTGAATGCAGGCAAAATCAGTCCAAAGGAGGTGAACAATTGATGAAGAGACGGTCATTGGCATTGATGGTTGTTGCAGCACTGGTGATGGTTATGGCGACGGCAGCCGCAATCTATGCGGCCACCGCACCGGCTGAAATCAAGATGGAGGCGGCCTACAAACACAAGAAGAGCACTGTCGTTTTCACCCACCAGAAACACATCACCGATCACAAGATCACATGCGGAGAGTGTCACCACGATGATAAGGGGCAGCCGTTGAAGGATCTCAAAGATGGTGATCCGGTGAAAAGCTGCTTCGATTGCCACAACAAGCCCGGTGAATTGAAGGGTAAGAAGGCCAAGGGGTTGTCCTCTGAAGAGAAGTTGGCTTACCATGCGAATGCGCTTCATAAGAACTGCATCGATTGCCACAAGAAGTATAACAAAGAGAACAAGACCAAAGCGGCACCACAGAAGTGCACGGATTGCCATCCCAAAAAGAAGAAGTAGTTCTGGGGATATCGGAATTTTTTCAAGCAGAAAGGGCCGGTTGCCTTGGGGCAACCGGCCCTTTTCTTTTTTATTCTCATTGCGCCATCAAGCCGGAGCGCTCTCGCCTTGAGATCGTCTGATCACTTTCGATCCCGGGCAGACATCTGCAGCGGTCTTGCCGTGCCGTATGTGCGGGTGTTACACCTCTTCGAGGTCCGTCACGCACTCTTCACTCTGGGCATGGTTGCCGGCCCATCTGACCAGTACGTAATCGGGCTTGCCCTGCACCGATCCCTCGACAATACCGCACGAGCCATCCATTTTGCGGCTGAAATCTCTATAGGTTACCATTGAGCCTTGATCCATCTTCTTTCACCCCTTGTCGTAGCATTAGCCTCTCAAGCAGCAAAAACCATGCCGCCTATCGGGCGATATTTCCGCGCAGCTGAAATTGGATCTGTTATATCAATTACATATGGCAACACTCCACTTCCGGGCAAGCCGTGTTTTCCCAAGGAAAACGAGTCGTTTGTAAATCCAGATACATAATGAGTGTGAAGCTTTTTTCCCATTGTGGTGTGCCAAACCAGTTGGGTCACGGCCGATAAGTGTTTCAACCGACAGACAACCCTTATCAGTGTCTATCGGTTTTGGCAAGGCTCAACATATAGGCGTATTTAAACGGATTAACACCATGGATGGTGGTCTGGACGGATAGACGATAGTGGCTTGTCAAGGATTTCGCATCGAACAGAACCCTGTTTTGTGCCACGTCACATATTGCGGCGGTATTTTCCACCGACTTCATACAGCGCCTGGGTAATTTGGCCCAAGCTGCAGAAGCGCACGGTCTCCATCAGGGCTTCGAAGGTGTTGCCGTCGTTGAGGGCCGCCTGCTGGAGTTGCTTCAGTGCCGCGGGGGCCTGCTCGGCATTGCGTTGCTGGAAGGTGCGCAGCCGGTCCAGTTGGCAGCGCTTCTCTTCGGGAGTCGATCGGGCCAGTTCGACAGTGAAGTGATCCTCGAAGGAGGCATCGCCGACGTGGGGGTCCCGGAAGGTGTTGACGCCGATGATGGGCAGTTCACCGGTGTGTTTTAGGGTTTCGTAGTAGATCGACTCCTCCTGGATTTTGCTCCGTTGGTATCCGGTCTCCATTGCGCCGAGCACACCGCCACGGCGGGTGATGCGGTCGAATTCGGCCAGTACTGCCTCCTCCACCAGATCGGTCAACTGCTCAACAATAAAGCTGCCCTGCAGTGGGTTTTCATTCTTGGCCAGTCCCCACTCGCGGTTGATGATCATCTGAATGGCCAGGGCCCGGCGCACCGACTCTTCGGTGGGGGTGGTGATCGCTTCGTCAAAGGCATTGGTGTGCAGGCTCTGGCAGTTGTCGTAGATGGCGCAAAGGGCCTGCAGGCTGGTGCGGATGTCGTTGAACTGGATGTCCTGGCTGTGCAGGGAGCGGCCCGAGGTCTGGATGTGGTACTTGAGCATTTGCGATCGCGATCCGCCACCGTAAAGGTCGCGCAGAGCGATGGCCCAGATGCGGCGGGCCACCCGGCCGATGACGGTGTACTCCGGGTCCATACCGTTGGAGAAGAAGAAGGAGAGGTTGGGGCCGAAGCTGTCGATGGGCATTCCCCTGGAGAGGTAGTATTCGAGATACGTAAAGCCGTTTGCCAAGGTAAAGGCGAGCTGTGAGATGGGGTTGGCGCCGGCTTCGGCAATGTGATAGCCCGAGATCGAAACACTGTAGAAGTTGCGTACCCGGTGATCCACGAAGTACTGCTGGATGTCGCCCATCATGCGCAGGGCAAAGTCGATGGAGAAGATACAGGTGTTCTGCCCCTGGTCCTCTTTGAGGATGTCGGCCTGCACCGTGCCGCGCACCGATGAAAGGGCCTCGGACTTGAGGGTGGCGTACTCCTGGGCGTCCGGGGTGCGGCCCTTCTCTGCCGTGAAGCGGTCGACCTGCTGATCGATGGCCGTGTTGAGAAACATGGCCAGCATGATGGGGGCCGGTCCGTTGATGGTCATAGAGACCGATGTGGTGGGCGCGCACAGGTCGAAACCGTCATAGAGGGTTTTGACATCGTCCAGGGTGCAGACGCTCACGCCGGCATTGCCGATCTTGCCGTAGATGTCGGGGCGCTCGTCGGGATCGAATCCGTAGAGCGTCACGGAATCGAAGGCGGTTGAGAGCCGCTTGGCCGAGCTGTCGGCTGAGAGCATCTTAAAGCGCCGGTTGGTGCGGGCCGGGTCGCCCTCGCCGGCAAACATGCGGGTGGGGTCTTCGCCGGTGCGTTTGAGCGGGAAGACGCCGGACGTAAAAGGAAAGAAGCCGGGCAGGTGCTCGCGCCGCAACCAGCGGAACAGAGTCCCGGGCTCATCAAAGTCAGGCAGGGCGATTTTGGGAATTTGGTTTTGAGACAGTGACGCATAGTAGAGGGGGGTGCGCACCTCGTTGTCGCGCACCCGGTAAACCAGCTGCTTCTGGCTGTATTGCTGCTTGATCTCTTCCCAATCTTCCAACAACCGGCTGCTTGCCGGGTCGACGGACTGGCGAGCGCGGGCCACCTCCTCCTTGAGACGGGTGAGAAGATTATCGCTCTTTTCGTCGGAGACGGATTGGCCTGCCTGTTCGAGGGCCCATACCCGGCGCAGCAATTCGGTCTGCTGCTCGGTCTGGCGGTGATAGCGGCGGACAGCCGAGGAGATCTCTGCCAAGTAGCGGGTGCGCTCCGGAGGAATGATAATGGTCTGGGAGCTGGAGGTGGCAGTGGCCGGCTTGGGCAGGGTCGATTCAAAGGTCACTCCGGTTCGCGCTTCGATGGCATTCAACAGGGCGTGGTAGAGTGCCGTAACGCCGTCATCGTTGAATTTGGCCGCGATGGTGCCGAACACCGGCATCTGCTCGGGCGGGCGGTCGAAGGCGGTGCGGTTGCGCTGCACCTGCTTGCGCACATCGCGCACCGCATCCTCTCCACCGCGCTTTTCGTATTTGTTGACGGCGATCAGATCCGCATAGTCGAGCATGTCGATCTTTTCGAGCTGGGAAGCGGCCCCGAACTCGCTGGTCATGACATAGAGCGAAACGTCGCAGAGGTCGATGATGCTCGAATCGCCTTGGCCGATGCCGGCCGTTTCGAGAAATATCAGGTTGAACCCGGCAGCCTTGGCGACCTTGATCGCATCGCCCAGGGATTCGGGGATTTCGGTCTGGGATGCGCGGGTGGCCACCGAGCGCATGAAAATGCGTGGATTGCCGATGGCGTTCATGCGGATGCGGTCGCCCAGCAGGGCGCCTCCGGTCTTGCGGCGGGAGGGGTCGGCACTGAAGATGGCGGCCGTCAGATCAGGCTGGTCGAGCAGAAGACGCTGAATCAATTCGTCGGTCAGCGAGGATTTGCCCGATCCGCCGGTGCCGGTGATGCCGACCACCGGAGTGGTGTGATCGGCGGCTTTGGCATCCATTTGCCGGCGCCACTGCTCCAGACGATCCGGTTCCCGGATCTGCTCGACGCGCGTGATAAGGTTGGCCACACGTGTTCTGTTTTGGGGGGTCAGGTCTTGGAGGTCAAAGTGGTCATCCCGGAGAGCCGAGAAGTCCAATGTCTCGACCATATGGTTGATGATGCCCTGGAGCCCCAGGCGTGACCCGTCTTCGGGGGTATAGATCTTGGACACCCCGTACGCCTCCAGCTCCTCGACCTCGGCCGGTACAATCACACCGCCGCCACCGCCGAACACGTTGACATGGGGCGCACCGGCATCTCTCAGCAGATCCACCAGGTATTTGAAGAACTCCAGGTGGCCGCCCTGGTAGGAGGAGACGGCCACTCCCTGCACATCCTCTTCGATGGCGGCGTCCACGATCTCCTGCACGGAGCGGTTGTGTCCCAAGTGGATCACCTCGACGCCGGTGGCTTGCAGCAGCCGGCGGTAGATGTTGATGGCGGCATCGTGGCCGTCGAAAAGGGCGGTGGCGGTGACCACTCGGATCGGGTGGTTGGGTCTATAGATGGTGTCGGGGTGGTCCATGGATCACTCCTTTCTATATGTTGCGCTCTCTCTGCGCGGTTCGGTCCGACCCTTGGTCCGGGTCTTCCCTGGGCAGGTCGTTTCGCGCGGGACGGCCTCTTGGCAGCGGTCGAGGATGAAGTCGGTCTGAATGCGGGTGTAGTCATCAATGGTGTAGCGGCCGGCCAGGAACCAGCGCCGGAAGGCCCACATATGGCCAATCACCGAGATGTTGTGGGCAATCAGGGCGAGGGTGTCGTCATCCATGGCTGCCAGCTCGCCCTCCCGGACAAGCTGGCGCAGTACGCCGGCAAAGAGATCGGTGATGCGGATCTCGTTTGATAGCAACTCCTTACGCCATTTGCCGGGTAGGGATTGCGTCTCCTGATAGATCAGCAGAATGTGATCTCCCATGCGGTGGCACACCTGGAGATACTCCCGTATGACCGCAGCCAGGGGGTGGGTATTCGGATCGGAAAGCTTGAGGGCGTCACTGACCGCATTCTGCATCTCGGTGTGAATCACCGTGCAGACCAGGTAGAGGATATCCTCTTTGGTCGAGACATATTCGTAGAGCAAACCGTTTGATATACCGGCTGCCCGGGCAATCTGGCGGGTGGTGGTCTTGTGGAAGCCGCGTTCGAGAAACATCTCCACGGCTGCGTCTGCGATCTGGGTGCGCCGCCGCTCGACCAGGTGCTTGTCCTTGACTTGGGTGGGGATCTCTCTGAAGGCGGTGTTTCTGATTGCCATGATAACCTTTTGCCCCTTTTGTTTAAATTCAGCCGGTTGTTTGCAACACGTGTAAGTGGAGGTCGTGCTGGTCGATATTGAGCGGGCGCTCAATCAAAAATAGTTGGACGCCCCGGCGGATGTCAAGCCTTAAATGGTGGCCTCCCGACTGACCGATGACGCACTGATCTCTTGACAACAGGATAGATGCATGGATATGGTAAAAATCAACTACCGACCGGACGGTAGGTAGCTGTTGCGGACTCGATCCTATGCGTGTTCCCTTCGGTCCGGAAAGTACGCTGCATCTCACGGATCGGAAAGAGACACCCTTATGACCACGATGAAAGATAAGATCAAGAGAGTGGCCGTCGATCTGTTCTTCAAGAAAGGCTATTTTGCCACCAGTATCAGTGAAATCGCCAAAGGATGCGATATTCGCAAAGCCAGCATATATTATCACTACTCCGGGAAAGAGGTGCTCCTGCTGGATATCATGCAGACGACCATGCAGGATCTGCTCGTCAGTCTGCAGAAGCGTCTGTCGGATGCGGAGGAGATTGAGGCGAGCGTGCGTGCGGCCGTGCGAAACCATGTGCGGTTTCACCTGCGGCGCCAGAAGGAGACCTTCATCGCCAGTAGCGAACTCAGGGGGTTATCCGCCGAAAACTTCAAGGTCATCGCCGTCCGGCGTGATGAGTATGAGCGCATTTTCCAAGACCTGATCGGCCGGGGTATCGATGACGGCATCTTCGCCGATGGTGATATCAAGATCCTCTCCTATGCGATTTTGACGCTTTGCACGGCCGGCGCCTCCTGGTTCCGGCCCGAAGGGCGTCTTTCGGTAGAGCAGATCGCCGAGATTTATGAAAATTTTGTCATTAACGGACTCAAGAGTGCCCAATGGGCGTCCGCAGGCCCAAAGGCCAGGGCGGTGTGTTGACACCCGTCCGGATCTAGAAAGGAGGGTATGGTGGATTTTGACTTGACCCGGGAACAGGAGATGATCCGCAGGGAGGTGCGCGCCTTCGCCGAGAAAGAGATCGCACCGGTTGCTGCAGAACTGGATGACCAGGAGATCTTTTCGCCCGAGCTGACGCGCAAGATGGGTGAAATCGGTCTCTTCGGCATGATCGTTGACGAGGCGTATGACGGCCAGGACCTGGACTATCTCTCTTATATCATCGCCGTCGAGGAGGTCGCCCGGGTGGACGGCTCCCAGGCAGCCACCATCGCGGCGGGCAACTCGTTGGGGATCGGGCCCCTCTTTTACTTCGGCACCGAGGAGCAGAAGCACAAATACCTGCCGCCCCTGTGCCGCGGCGAGGCGCTGTGGGGCTTTGGCCTGACCGAGCCCACAGCCGGATCGGACGCCGGGGGGAGCAAGACCACGGCGGTCAAGGATGGCGACCACTGGGTGCTCAACGGCTCCAAGATCTTTATCACCAATGCGGCCTGCGACATGACGTTGGGTGTTACGGTGCAGGCAGTGACCGGCACGCGACCGGGCGGCAAACCCGAGTACACCTGTTTCCTGGTCGAGCGGGGAACGCCCGGATTCAATGCTGTTCCCATGAAGGGCAAACTGATGTGGCGTGCATCCAATACGGCGGAGCTCTATTTCGACGATGTACGGGTGCCCGAAGAGAATATGCTGGGTCGCCAGGGTGACGGGTTTCATCAAATGCTCCAGACCCTGGATGGCGGCCGGCTCTCCATTGGGGCCATGGGGTTGGGTGGCGCCGTGGGGGCCTATGATCTGGCCCTCAAGTACGCCCGCAGCCGCGAGCAGTTCGGCCAACCGATCTCCAAGTTCCAGGCCGTGGCTTTCAAGTTGGCCGACAGCGCCATGGAGATCGAGTGCGGCCGGAACCTGCTCTACAAGGCGTGCTGGCTGCGCGACCGGCATCGCCCTTTTGCCAAGGAGGCGGCCATGGCCAAGCTTTACTGCTCCGAGTTGATGGGGCGGGTGGCCGACCATGCCGTCCAGATCCATGGCGGGTACGGGTTGATGAAAGACTACCATGTGGAGCGGTTTTACCGGGACCATAAACTGCTGGAGATCGGTGAGGGGACGTCTGAGGTGCAGCGGCTGGTGATATCGCGGCATATTGGGTGTTAGTCGATAATATGAATGAGGAAAGTTACACAGCAGTGCCGATTGGAAGGGGCGCGACAAATTGTAACGTTGTGGGCTGTTATCCGGCGGGTCCATTGGGTGGTCTGCACCTCACGCAAACGCATGCAAGTGCCGCTAAGGTGCAGTTCCGGGCGGCCCGGAAACTCGCTGCGCTCAAACAAGTTCGGACCGCTGATCCTCCACAGCACCTAAGCGGCACTAACATGCGATGCTCAAGAGGTGCAGACCACCCAATGGACCCGCCTCCATCTGTGAAATATGCGAAAATTGTAAGTTGACGAATATAGTTTTCAAGAGGCCAAAATAGGGGGGGCAATGGATGAAAAACTGGTGAAATGTGAGGTCGACGATGGCATTGCAACCGTCATCTTGAATCGGCCCGAGGTGATGAATTCGTTCAATTTTGCGATGCTCAGGGCCCTGGAGGCGCAGATGGCCTTGCTTCGTTTCGACACCTCCGCCCGTGTGATTATCGTCACGGGGGCCGGGGATCGGGCCTTCAGCGCCGGAGCCGATCTTAAGGAGCGGGCTGGCATGTCCCCCGACGAGGTCAAGGCGTTCATCTACACCATCCGCCGCCTCATGGATGATGTCGAGCAGTTCCCCCGGCCGGTGATCGCAGCGGTCAACGGCGTTGCCCTGGGCGGCGGCACCGAACTGGCCCTGGCCTCCGACATTCGTTTGGCTTCGGAGACGGCGACCATGGGACTGACCGAGGCACGGCTGGCCATCATCCCGGGTGCCGGCGGTACCCAGCGCCTGCCGCGACTGGTGGGCAGAGGCGTGGCCAAGGAGTTGATTTTCACCGGGCGTCGCATCGATGCCCGCAAGGCTCTGAAAATCGGTATGGTCAACCATGTATACCCGGCCGGCGATCTGATGGAGGAGGCCCGCTGCCTGGCTCGCGAAATTTGCCAGTCCGGACCCGTGGCCGTGGAGCAGGCCAAATATGCCATCAACCGTGGTCTGGAGACAGACTTGGCTACCGGTCTGGCCATCGAGTCAAACGCATACTGGTTGTGCATACCCACAGAAGATCGGTTGGAAGGACTTGCCGCCTTCAGAGAGAAGCGCAAGCCAATTTATAAAGGAAGATAGTAAGAAGTTTAAAGTGAAGGAATTTTATCGTTAAAACGGATGTAGGGGCGGGGTTCATCCCCGCCCGAGCAACAGCACCGAGGCCATGAATTGTTCTATATAAAAAGACATTCACAAAATAACGATTGAGGGTAACGCCATGACAGAATACGATTATTGGAAGATATTTCCGCGCATGCCGCGCAAGGTGACCATCGGTGACATCACCATCCGGGATGGGTTTCAGCACTTGGAGAAGTTCATCTCCACCCGGGCGAAGAAGTTTTACCTGGAGGAGCTGATCTTTGCCGGCTGCCGCAACATCGAAGTGACCAACTTGGGCAATCCCTACCTTATGCCCCAGTTCAGCGATGCCGAAGAGCTTCTCAGGCATCTGCGCAGCCAACGTTTCAAGGACCGCTGCGCGCGCAAAGGGGTCAATTACGATGAGGTGGTCCTCACGGCCATCACCATCCGCGAGCCGGCGGTGGATCGCGCCATTCGGCTTCATGAAGAGGGTATCGGCCCGGACCGGGTATTGATGATGGTCTCTACCGAGGAGGAGCACCACTTCGCCAATTCGGGCTGCACCCTGCCCGAGTATTGGGAGGAGGCCGAGCGCAGTATTCAAAAGTGCCGGGATGCCGGCATCAAGATGTGCGGGACGGTGAGCACCATCTGGGGAAGCCCCATCGGCGGTGCGACCCGGCTGGAAGATGCCGTGGAGTTTACCAAGCGCTGGCTGGAGATCGGCGCCGACGATATCGAGCATGCCGACCATGACGGCAGCGCATCGGCACCGGACGTCTACCGCTACTTTGCCATGATCCTCGACGAGATTCCCGACACGAGTTTGCACGTCGCCCACTTCCATGAAACCAAACGGGTGGCGTCGGCATCGGTACTGGCCGCTTTGCAGGCGGGCATCTGCTACTTCGAAGCAACCCTGGGCGGTCTGGGTGGTCAGCCGGCCAATTTCCTGGATGACTGCCCGGTGCCCGGCACCGGAGAATACTACTACAACGACCCCCGTTATGTCGGGCTGACCTGTCTGGAGGATATGCTGGTGCAGATCGACGAAATGGGCATCGAACATGGCTACAATGTGGATCGCATTCTCTGGCTGGGGAGTCAGCTGGAGCGCACCGTGGGCCATCGCCTGCGCAGCGAGGCCGCGATCAACGGACGTACGCTCAAAGAGGGGCACCCCCGCTTTGCCCGTCCGGGGCTTGGGCCGCGCAAGGAGAAACGCGGCGAGGCGTCGGGCCAGAAGCTGCCCGACGGGTGGGGAGCTGAAGCGGTTCTGCCCGAGCACTTGCGACCGTAAGCCGGTCTATTATATGGTGGTGTTGGCATGGGTATTCGAATCGACAGAATACCTTTATTTGGAATGTTGCACTTTATACTTTAAACTTCCTCCCTCAAAACGGGAGGCAGGAGGCGTACCATGGCACCGGAAGAGAAGCGGCCCATCAATGTGGATTACTTCGAGGATCTGACCGGCGACATTGCATCCTGCGACGATGCGTGCCGGGAGCAGATCGGCGATCGGATCAGGACGTTGCGTGAAGAGAAGGGGTTGACCCTGGCCGACCTCTCCCAGTTGACCGGGTTCGAAGCCACCATGCTGGCAGACATCGAAAGCAACGCGATCAGTCCCCAACTCGGCACCATCATCAAACTCAGCAAAGCGCTGGACAGCGCCCTGCAGCGCCTGCTCTCCGGCGAGGGTGAAAAACTCTATGCCATCACACGCAAAGATGAGCGCAAAGTGGTTTCACGCTCTTCGGCCACACGCAGCGAACGCCCGGCCTACACTTACATGAGTCTGGCGCCGGAGGTCAAAGGCCGTCACATGGAAGCCCTGCTGGTGGAACTGGAGGCCCTCCCCGATCAGGAGCGTTCGGTGCACGCCGGAGAAGAGTTTATCTATGTACTCGATGGTATCGTTGAACTTCTCATCGGCGAAGAGCAGTTCGAGCTGCATCCCGGAGACAGCGTCTACTACCTCTCCACGACTCCCCACCTGTTGACGGCCAAGGAGGGAAGAGCGAAAATTCTGGCGGTGATCTACTCCGCCTAGTAGGGTTCGTCACGGACGTATGGGATCGGTGACCCTGCACCTTTCGCTGCAAGGTATCTGCCTCGACACAGACGCCAGATCTGCTTCGTTTTGAATGCTTGAAAAAAGGAAAAAATTCGACTATCGAAACGAAACGGACGCCAACCAACGGATATCAATATGGGCAAGGAAGCCGAAACACTCCCCTTTCACACTTGCGTGTCACCCGAAGGGCGATTTGTTTATGGGCTGCACCAGCCCCGATTTGCGGCTGTCAATTTGCGTGCCGGGGACTATCACCATCGCTTGGGCCGCACCTTGGATGGCCAATCCTGCACCAATAGTTCCAATTTCCCAGCCGGCGATGTAACAGAACCGGCGGCCGACCCCATTTTCGAAATTGCCAACCCGTTTCCTTTTCGAGGCACCACCTATATCGGCAAAAGGTGGGCCGACCGCACGGCCGGGGATGTGAGCCGAATCGTCATCCCCGAAAGACCAGAAGTCTCCCTGACACAGCATCTGCGCCAAAGCCCAGTTGGACGACGCAGTGACGAAGATGAGCTGCAGGGCCTGGTGTCGGGTCTGCCGCGTCCGTTGCAGCTGGCCGTGGCGGCCACCTCCACCGACCCGGCCGATCTGATTCCATTGGTCGATGTCTGCTGCCTGTTGGAGCGGTGTCCCGAGACCGGTGACCCCATCGGATTGATCTACTCCACGGATGACGAAGGTCACAGTAGAGCCAAAGTGTTCGACGAACCACTGTTCGATACTCTGGCCAACAACCCGGCCCTGCCCGATCGCTACCGAGAGGTGATGGTGCTGCGCCCCGGCGCCCAGGGGAGGAGTGAAATTGTGGGCGAATGGCGCCGTGAAGGGAGTCATGCCTTCGAATACTTGCGGCGAAACAGCTACATCCCCTGGGGCCACTACGCAGCCAACATGGCCGACGATGCGGTCCGTTACGCCGTGGGGCAGTTGATACCCGAAGATATCTTCGGCATGCGTCACCTCTACTA
Source organism: uncultured Desulfatitalea sp. (assembly GCA_963668675.2). Classification (GTDB taxonomy): domain Bacteria; phylum Desulfobacterota; class Desulfobacteria; order Desulfobacterales; family Desulfosarcinaceae; genus Desulfatitalea. The sequence goes on from CAXXMB010000002.1 coordinate 2,335,496, forward strand.
TCAGCGCACCTATGTCCGTCTGGCCGACATGCTGCATCTTTCCATTCCGGCCGCGCGTCGGGAGCTGACCCCGACCGAACTGGAGCGGGTGCGACAATCGATTGTCTCGACCCTTGCCACAGCCGACCGGGACCGACTGCCATTTACAGCCACCCTGTGGGGCTGGAACTATGGCTTCGACTACGCACCCAACGGCTATCGGCTGCACGCATCCCACCAACAGATTCACCAGCAGTATGCATTGGTTCCCTCCAGGGTGCCGGCGGTCGCTGGCGAAACGGACAGCGCCTTGGACGCCTATGCCTGCGGCGATATGATTCACGCCTTTATCGAAAGGTATCGCGAACAGACCGGCCGGTCGTTTTTCGACTGCTATCTGGAGGCCATTGCCGCCAACCGGCGCATGGACGGGCATCCCGACCGGCCCCATGATCTGGTCGTCTATCAGGATGACGATGTGCTTCTCTTCGTGCCCAAGGCGCAAACCTCCCAGTGGGAACTGCAACTCATGACACGTGGCCGGGTCGGCAATGTGGTAGAGGCCGATGAAGCGGTGCGGCACGCCCTGGATCGGGCTCTGCTGCTGGCCATGCGCATCCTGACCGCGCTGGGCGCCACCATGGTCACCGTGATCGAATACAGCAGGCGTTTCCACCTTCGTGGGAGCGGACAGCGCCTGCTATACGCCTTCCTGCCCCGCCTGCCCGAATCCCCGGGCGCATTCAGCGAAGCCCAACTGCGCTGGATCAACGGCCACTATCCCGAAGACTTTGCCGAGGCGTGCCGGGGCAAGCTGCCGGATTCAACTCGCTTTTAGTAGGTCAATGTTTCCATATAGAGCAGGCCGGTGATGGTCAGTATGATGAACGGCACATAGAGGACCGCTTTAGTTCTCCCTCTGGAGTATAGAATCGGCCAAAGATAAAGCTACCTTGGAGCTGGCGGGGTCGAACCGGAAGTCCTTTAGCTAGAGTCTGCTCGAAAGCCTGTCCGGGGGTGATATTTTGCTGGGAAGCAATTTGGTTTCAGTGATAGAGAATGCGATCCAACAGGTTGCGGGCGTCGGTGATCACATGATCGCTGATATCTTCATAGTGCGTTAGATAGACGGCTGCGGCGGCGATCAGCGAGATAATCACGCCAGCCAGTGCCAGGCGAAAGGCCAAGCTGCGGTAAACGAAGGCACGCAAAGGGATACCGGGTTTTGGATGTGCCAATGTTCCATTTCTCGCGGTTGATCAGGCGGCTTCCCCTGACGCTGAAGCCCTGAGGTCTTTGCAACGTCAGCGGTTAATAGGCCAGCCGGACACCTGTGATGGCGGTATCGGGCAGCTTTGCAGGACATGGCGACACACGGACATACTTGACGTTGGCATAGGGTACCGCATACATGGCCCCTTCGACCTCCAGGACGAGCTGGTTCTCGGCCAATGCTTTACGAACCATCGTGCCGATCTGGCTGGGATCGTCGATCTGGACGGGAAATTCAAACTGCAGGTCGGACCCGTCGGTGAAATAGATGGTGATCCTCCGGTCCTTGCCCATAGATGCCCTCCTCTTTCATGTTTTGTTTTCGCCTTCATCCTTCATTCTTACCCCTTCTCCAGAACCTACCTCGTCAGTTGTCGGTACTTGATGCGGTGGGGCCGGTCGGCTTCGGCACCGAGGCGCTGCTTGCGGTCGGCCTCGTATTCGGTCCAGTTGCCCTGGAAGTAGACCACCCGGCTGTCACCTTCGAAGGCCAGAATATGGGTGGCGATACGGTCGAGAAACCAGCGATCATGGCTGATCACCACTGCGCAGCCGCCGAAGTGCTCCAAGGCCTCTTCCAGGGCCCGGAGGGTGTTGACGTCCAGGTCGTTGGTGGGTTCGTCGAGCAGAATGACATTGGCCCCCTGGCGCAGGATTTTGGCCAGGTGGACGCGATTGCGCTGGCCGCCCGATAGGGAACCGACCTTTTTCTGCTGTTCGGTGCCGGAGAAGTTGAAGCGCGCCACATAGGCCCGGGAGTTGACCTGGCGATGGCCCAGTTCGATCTGATCGCTGCCGCCGGTGATCTCTTCCCAGATCGATTTATCAGGATCGAGTTCACGGCTCTGGTCCACATAGGCCAGCTGGACGGTGTCGCCGGTGCGAATCGTTCCACTGTCCGGCTGCTCCTGATCGCAGATCATCCTGAAGAGGGTGGTTTTGCCGGCGCCGTTGGGCCCGATCACCCCAACGATGCCGCCTGGCGGCAAACGGAAACTCATGTCGTCGACCAGCAGCCGATCCCCGAAGGATTTTCGGACCCGGTCCGCTTCGATGACCACATCACCCAGGCGCGGGCCCGGAGGGATGTACAGCTCCAGATCGCGTTCCTGCTTCTGGGACTCCTGGGAGAGTAACGTTTCATAGGCGTTGATGCGGGCCTGACTCTTGGTGTGGCGCCCCTTGGGCGACATGCGGATCCACTCCAGCTCGCGTGCCAGGGTCTTTTGGCGTGTACTTTCGCTCTTCTCCTCCCGGCGCAGGCGCTCCTGCTTCTGTTCGAGCCAACCGGAGTAGTTACCCTTCCAGGGAATGCCGCGGCCGCGGTCCAGCTCGAGAATCCAGCCGGCCACGTTGTCGAGGAAGTAGCGGTCGTGGGTCACGGCGATCACCGTACCGGCATACTCCTGAAGGTGGCGTTCGAGCCAGGCCACGCTTTCGGCATCCAGATGGTTGGTGGGTTCGTCGAGCAGCAAAATGTCCGGTTTCTGGAGCAGCAGTCGGCAGAGCGCCACCCGGCGCTTCTCGCCGCCGGAGAGTATCTCAACCGCCGTATCGCCCGGCGGGCAGCGCAACGCATCCATGGCCATCTCCAGTCGCGCATCCAGGTCCCAGGCATTGAGAGCGTCCAGACGCTCCTGTACCTCGCCCTGGCGCTGAATCAACTGGTCCATCTCCTCATCACTCATCGGTTCGGCGAACTTGTTGTTGATCTCTTCAAAAGCGTTGAGCAGGTCCACCGTCTCCTGTACGCCCTCTTCAACCACCTGCCGGACGGTTTTCTTCGAATCGACCAACGGCTCTTGTTCGAGGTAGCCCACCGTGAATCCAGGTGACAGGAGCGTTTCGCCGTTGAACTCTTTATCTACGCCGGCCAGAATTTTGAGCAGCGAGGATTTTCCAGTGCCATTGAGACCCAGGACACCGATTTTGGCCCCATAGAAGTAGGATAGTGAGATATCTTTCAAGACCGGTTTCTGGTCGTAGAATTTGCTGACTTTCATCATCGAATAGATGACTTTGTTGGGATCGTTGCTCATTGCCGCTCCTTCTGGCCGGGCACGGGAAGCCGAAGATTTAAGTTGGAATTGTTTGAAATGGTGTTTGTTGCCCCTGTTTAAAACGAAGGGGCAGTGGAAATCAAATCATTTTGAACGATATCGGACCAGCTGCTGTGACCCTGGCTCCAGTAGATCTCAAACGGCCACAACAGAGAGACAGGAGAACATGTAGCCGGCCACCAGGGCAAACAGCAGACTGTGAGTGGGGCCGCGATGAAAGGCCGCCCCGTTGCCCTTGACCAGGAGTCCGAAACGGTATTTCGTTAAGAGAGGGGCTTTTCAGGACTGTTTTTTAACGACGCCGGTCCCTATCACCATATCCCTGATCGCCTCATACGGCTGGGCACCCACCAGGAGGGTGTCGTTCATTTTGAAGGTGGGCACGGCGGTGATGCCCAATTCATACGAACGCTGCCAATCCTTATCCACATCCGCCGTACAGCGCCTCTCGACCAGCACCTGCTCGGCTGCATCCGGATCAAGGTCGCACGCCAAAGCAAGCGATCTCAACACCTCGAGTCGGGCAATGTTGTTGCCATGGGCAAAATAGGCTTCAAACGCGAGTTGGTGGAACCGGTCGCCCTGGCCCTGGGACTCGGCCCACTTGCCCAGCTCTTGGGCCCTGCGGCTGTTGTAGGTCATGCTGCGCCGGGTAAAGGGCAGCCCGAGGCTGTCGGCTGTTTGCTTGAGCCGCTCCACTACTTTGGAAATATCGGCAATGCGTCCGGCAAACAGATCCTCCAACGTGCGCCCTTCGTCCGGTGTCTCTGGATGGAGTGGGAAAGCGGTCCATTGAATGTCGATTTCAAACTCCTGTCGTGCTCGTTCAATACGCCCGGTAATGAAGTAGCACCACGGTCAGATATAGTCGGAAAAAATTTCTAAAACAGGGGTCATCTGGTCACCTCTTGCTGAATTTTATTTTAAACTGGCCTTGTTTTGAGACAATAGTCACGAATACCTCCACACGCAAATAGATCAGAGGCACGCGCCTCATGTCGATTTATTCATACCGATCCGGCGCAACATAAGGGTGAGATTAAAACGCTACCCTAACCATGCGTGACGATCCCAGTTCGATATTTCGATGGATTAAAAAAGGCTATCGCCCATTCAAGGGCGATAGCCTTTTTTATCTCAATGCTGTTTCAGGCCAATTCCAGGGGGTGTAAATTAACGATTGGCCTTGCGGTAGCCCAATTGATCCTGGGCGACGATGGTCTTGCAGATGTTGGCCGAACCCTCCACCATGATGTAGGTGGGGATGTCTCGGTAGAAGCGGGCGATGGGGTACTCTGTGGAGTAGCCGTAGGCACCGAGGATGCGCAAGCCGTAGTTGGCGCACTTCATGGCCGTTTCGCCGGCGAAGTATTTGGCCTGGGCCACCTCCATGCCGTTACCAAGCTGGCCGGCGTCTTTTTGCAGGGAGGCCTTGTAGACGAGCAGGCGGGCGGCTTCCACGTCGCACACCATCTGGGCAATCAGGTCCTGGTTCATCTGAAACTTGCCGATCGGCTGGCCGAACTGCTGGCGCTGGTTGCAGTATTTGGTGGCGATGTCCAGACACGCCTGGGCGCAGCCCACGGCGCCGGCGGCGGCGGAGAGGCGGGTGTTGTTCAGGGAGCTGAAGACGATTTTGGCGCCGTCACCAACCTTGCCCAGCAGGTTCTCCTTGGGTACCCGGGTGCCGTCGAAGAAGATCTCGCCGGTGGGCGAAGAGTAGGAGCCCATCTTGTCCAGGTCGGTGGTTTTGATGCCGTTGAAATTCTTCAGCTCTACGATGAAGGCGGAAAGTCCCTTACCGCGCTTGCTCTTGTCGGTGAAGGCGTAGCAGATGACCACGTCGGCCTGGTTGGCGTTGGAGATCCAGGTTTTGGAGCCGTTGAGGATGAAGCAGTCGTCCGTCTCTTCTGCTTCGGTCTCAATGGACATGACATCCGATCCGGCATTGGGCTCGGTGATGGCGAAACCGCCCAGGTAGTCACCTTCGGCCAGTCTTTTTACATACTTCTTTTTTGCGGCTTCGGTGCCATACAGGTAGATGGGGAAGGCGCAGCCGATGGCCGACAAATTATACTGTACCCGCAGGGAGCTGGAAACCCGTGCGATCTCTTCGGTGATGATCGAGGTGGCCAGCCAGCCCATGTCTTCTCCGCCCCACTCTTCGGGGATCACGGCGCCGAAGAAGCCCAGTTCTCCCATGGGTTTGATGACCTCTTTCACCGGCAGGTAGTGGTTGGCATCCCATTCGTCCACGAAGGGGGCGATTTTCTTTTTAGCGAAATCCTGTACTGCTTTGCGCAGCATTTCATGTTCTTTTGACAGTTTGAAATCCATTGTTAACTCCCTTTAAGTAGAATAATCGAAACTTGATTTCAGCGGCGATCGTGATGTGATGGAAGCCAGCGATCGCTTCTTACCGTATTTTGACAGCTATTTTCTTTCCAGAATTCCGGCGATACCCAATCCGCCGCCGCCGCAAATGCACTCCATGGCCAGGCGGGTGTCACGGCGTTTCATTTCATGCAGCATGGTGACCAGCACGCGGGTGCCGGTGGCGGCAATGGGGTGCCCCAGCGAGATGCCGGAGCCGTTGACATTGACCTTGCCGTAGTCGGCCGGATCGACGCCCATCTCTTTAAGATCGGCCAGTACCTGGGCCGCAAATGCCTCCTGGATCTCGATCATCTCCATCTGCTCGATGGTCAGGCCGGTCCTTTTCAGAACCTTATCGGCAGCGACCGCTACAGTGCGGTAGGCGTGTCTTGGGTCGTCTCCAGCCACCACACAGGCTCTGAAGGTCGCCATCGGCTCGACGCCAAGGGCTTCGGCCTTTTCGCGGGTGGTGATCACCACGGCGGCGGCACCGTCATTCTCGGTGGAAGAGTTGCCGGCGGTACATACGCCACCGAGCACCGGTCGCAGGCGGGCCAATTTTTCCAGGGTCGTGTCGCTGCGCGGGTTCTCGTCCTGGGTCACGACGACGGGGTCGCCCTTGCGCTGGGGCACCGATACCGGCACGATCTCATCATTGAATTTACCTGCCTCGATGGCCGCACACGCTTTCTGGTGGCTCTCCAGAGACCACTGGTCACACGCCTCACGGGAGATCTGTTCGACTTCGGCGGCGGTTTCGGCCCACGCCATCATCGATGGCAGTACGCCGAAGCGCTCTTCCGGCTGGGACATGACCCGCGCGCGTTGGATGCGGTCGTAGAAGCGCAGGCCCCAAATGCCCAGGTCGCCATGGCCCCGGGGCATGCCGCCGGTGCCGCCTACACCCCACTTGATGTTTCCGGGCAGATAGAATTCGGCGTTGCTCATGCTCTCGACGCCGCCGGCCACTACAATTTCAGCATCCCCGGATTGGATCAAGGCGGCGGCAAAACGCACCACGTCCAGGCCGGTGCAGCAGCGCCGATCGAGGGTTACGCCCGGGACGTAATCGGGCCATCCGGCCGTGAGTAGCCCCATGCGGGCAATGTTGACATACTCTCCATTCTGGTAAGACTGGCCGAACACCACCTCGTCCACGCTCTCCGGTTTGACGCCGGCTTTCTCAAGCGCGGCATTCATGACCAGGGCGGCGAGATCGTATGCCTGGATGGTTTTAAGCGCACCCATGTAGCGGCCTACCGGTGTTCTGACTCCACTGATAATGACAACTTCTTTCATATGGCATCCTTTGTATTGATTCATTTGGGCAATCTTCATGTTTTCCGCATATCGGTTTCTGCATCAATCGGCAACTGTCTGCCTCTCCCGTAATCTCGCCGTGCGGGGAGCGAGTGCGTCGACGTCCGGGGAGCGTCGCAATGGAACCGTCATACAGGTTCTGGCAGGTTGGGAACAATCCAGAGCTTTGTGCCAAGCGAATCCACATAGCAACATCCTTCAAATGTGTCAACAAGCACGGTGGCCAGAGCCCGCATGACCGGCGAGGCATTTGGCATCTAACGCGGGTACGCGGACATTTGAAATCTCTGTTTCACGCCAGTGCAACAGGTGGGTCAAAGCGTGCGCTGCAGGCTTGCATCTTGGCCCGATCTGATGCTATTGTTTGGCGATTCGGCGCATCGGCGCCCTTACCGGCAGCAGCCGCCCTACCCATTCCGAGCCTGAGGAGATGCAGATGCAGTTAACCGTTACCCTCAACGATCAGTTGAAGCCAAAACCCGATGAGAACAACCTTGGTTTTGGAACGATTTTTAGCGACCATATGTTTAATATGGACTATTCGCCCGAGAAGGGCTGGCACAACCCACGGATCGAACCCTATTCCCCTTTTGTACTGGACCCGGCCACTATGGTTTTGCATTACGGTCAGGGTATTTTCGAAGGGCTTAAGGGGTACCGCACGGAGCAGGGGCATATCCAGATGTTCCGGCCGCACGAAAATTTCAAGCGCCTGAACTATTCGGCCCGTAAACTGTGCATCCCCGAATTCGACGAGGCGTTTGCCCTCGATGCGCTCAAGGAGCTGTTGCGCATCGAGCGGGAGTGGGTGCCTGGTGCGCCGGGCACGTCTCTCTACATCCGTCCCACGATCATCGCCACCGACCCTTTTCTGGGCGTGCGCGCATCGCACACCTATCGTTTCTATATCATTCTCTCTCCGGTGGGCGCCTACTATCCGGAAGGGTTCAATCCCATTAAAATTATGGTGACCCGCGATCATGTGCGTGCGGTGCGCGGCGGCGTGGGCGACACCAAAACCATGGGTAACTATGCAGCCAGCCTGTTGGCGGGTGAGGAGGCGCACCGGGCAGGATACACCCAGGTGCTCTGGCTGGACGGTGTGGAGCAGCAATATGTTGAAGAGGTGGGCTCCATGAATATCCACTTCGTCATCGACGGCGAACTGGTGACCCCCATGCTCAACGGAAGCATTTTACCCGGCATCACCCGTGATTCGGTTTTGGCGCTGGCCAAGTCGTGGGGCATGCCCGTCAGTGAGCGTTTGATCACGATTGACGAGGTGTTCGAGGCCCACCAGGCGGGTCGCCTGACGGAGATTTTCGGGTCGGGTACGGCAGCGGTGGTCTCGCCGGTGGGAGAGCTCAAGTACGAAGATCGGATCATCACCGTCGGCGAAGGAGAGGTCGGCCCGGTTGCCCAGCGGCTGTTCGATACGATGACGGACATTCAGTACGGCCGGGCGGAAGATACGATGGGGTGGGTCGAGCCGGTCGATTAGGCCTGCTGATCAGATTTCCGTTCAACGCTATTTCATATCCATTTGATCCCGAAATATCGGGGTGTGATCAATAAAGGAGTGCTACATGCAGGTCCGCAAAGCCGTTTTTCCGGTGGCAGGTTTGGGAACCCGCTTTTTGCCGGCAACCAAGGCGATGCCCAAAGAGATGTTGCCAGTCGTAGATAAGCCGTTGATTCAGTATGCGGTGGAAGAGGCCCTGTCGGCGGGTATCAGTGAGATCATATTTGTCACCGGTCGCAGCAAACAGGCCATCGAAGACCATTTCGACCACTCCTGTGAATTGGAGCACACCCTGATGGCGCGTGGCAAGGATTCCCTGCTCAAGGAGATCGCCTTTCTGATCCCCGAATCGGGAACCTTCACCTACACCCGGCAGAACGAGCCGCTGGGGTTGGGGCACGCCATCTGGTGCGCCCGCAAAATCGTGGGCGACGAACCGTTCGCCGTGCTGCTGGCCGATGACTTGATGAAATCGGACAAACCGGTGCTGGGCCAGATGATCGAACAGTTCGACCGCCTGCAGGCGTCCATGGTGTGTGTGGAAGAGGTCGATCCGGCGGCAACGGCCAGCTACGGCATTCTCGATGCCGACCCTCCTGTAAATCGCATCACAAAAATTCGAGGGTTGGTTGAAAAACCCGATCCAGCCACAGCGCCCTCCAATCTTGCCATTATCGGCCGCTATATCCTTACACCCGAAATTTTCAATATCCTCGAGCGCAAGGAGACCGGTGCCGGCGGAGAGATTCAGATCACCGACGCCATGGCCCGCCTGCTCGGGCAGCAGTCGATATACGGATATCGGTACGAAGGCCAGCGGTTCGATTGCGGCACCAAGGTTGGTTTTCAGATGGCCAACCTCTCCTACGCTCTGGACAGGAAAGAGATGCGTGATCGGCTGATTCCTTTTTTGCAAAAAACCTTGAACGTGTGTGAGCTCGAAAAGTAGATTGCAGGACCACATTTAGACAACCATTCGTTGGATCAGCATGAACAGCAGCGCTACGGCCAAGAACATCGGATTCGTGTCAACCCGTTTCGCAGGCACTGATGGGGTGACCCTCGAGGCGAGCAAGTGGGCCCAGGTACTCGAACAGACCGGACACCGCTGCTTTTGGCTGGCCGGTGAGCTGGACCGGGACCCGGCGTCGTGCATGCTGGTTCCCGAGGCCCATTTCAAGCATGAGAAGAATCAGTGGATCAATGAGCGCGTCTTCGGCCACAAAAGCCGCAAATCAAATGTGACCGACACCATTCATGCCCTGAAGACCTTGATCAAGGTTGCCCTCGCGGAATTTATCGACCAGTTCAAGCTCGATATGCTCATCGTTGAAAATGCACTGACCATCCCGCTGCATATCCCTTTGGGGGTCGCGCTCACCGAAATCATTGCCGAACGCCTGATTCCCACCATCGCCCACCACCACGATTTTTATTGGGAACGCACCCGATTCAGCGTCAATGCTGTGGACGACTTTCTGCGCATGGCTTTTCCGCCCAAACTGAACAGCATTGCCCATGTGGTGATCAATTCCGCTGCCCAGGAGGAGCTGGCCCTTCGCACCGGCATCTCATCGACCATCATTGCCAATGTGCTCGATTTTGATAACCGCATAGAGGTCGACCCGGACAACGCCACCGCCTTTAAGCGGTCCGTCGGCTTGGAACCGGAAGACAAAATGATTCTGCAGCCCACCCGCATCGTGCAGCGCAAAGGCATCGAACACGCCATCGAATTGATCCGGCAGCTCGGTGACCCGAGCTACAAGCTGGTCATTTCACACGAAGCCGGTGATGAGGGTTTCGAATATGCCGAATGGCTCAAAAGCCACGCCAGGGAGCACGGTGTCGATTTGCGCCTGGTGAACACACAGATGCGTGATCCCATCAATGGGCGGGGCCGCCGGAACGGTCCCTACTCCTTGTGGGATATCTACCCGCATGCGGATTTTATTACCTATCCGAGCCTGTATGAGGGGTTTGGCAATGCATTTCTCGAGGCGATCTATTTCAGGAAGCCCCTCTTGATCAATCGCTATGCCATATTCGTGCGCGACATCGAACCCAAGGGGTTCGATCTGATTGTCATGGATGGGTTTTTAACGGAGAAGAACGTGCAACAGGTGCGACAGGTGCTCGAATCCAACGAGCGACGGGAGCGGATGACGAACCACAACTATGCCGTGGCCCAACGCTATTACTCTTATGCCGGCCTGAGGCACTGGCTCAACATGCTGATTTACGGCTTTTTCGGTGTGGAGCAGGACTAATGCCAGAGGTTAACGCCAAAGGTTAACGCCAGAGGTTAGCGATAGACCCGTTTCTAGCCAATTATGTCCGATTCCTCTATTCGTTTCCCGTTTCGATCTCCGTTCGGCTGGATCACTCACCAGGCTCACCCGCGCCTGACCCCCGAAAGTTGAGTTCTAACCTGTTTGCATTAAATTACCGATATAGTGTTCGTCTGCATTTTTCCCCAATAACCTTTTGATACATAGATAGACCGGAGCCCCAATGGCATCCAATAGCTACAAGCACATACAGATCAGACAAACTCCTGCCCCGGCCAGTCGCGTCGTCCGGTTTCGGGGCGACATCGTAAGGTTTGAGCTCCACCTCGAAACGGCCTTAGCCGGTGCCGCCTTTGTTCGGACCAATTTGGGTCAGGCCAGGGTGATACGGCGTGAAATCATTCGCAACATAGAACTGAACGAAGCGCCCCAGGGGCGAGACTGGTACGATATCCCCATGATCGAATCCACCGAGGGGCGCTACGAGGTTGCAATCCCCTTGAACGAGGTGGGGCATTTCGAAGCCAAGTGCCTCTTTATCCCCGAAGGGCAGTGCGAGCCACTATGGCCGTCCGGGCCCAACGCGGCGATCAATGTGGAACCGGCCGACACGGTCTGCGGCAATATCATCTACAATGCCTTCGTGCGTCAGTTCGGGCCGAATAAAAACCTGGCCCGCAGCGATCTGTCGACCGTTGAGGCGTGTATTCGCGACCTGGACAGGGCCCACTACACGGTCATTCCGCCCTCGGGCACCTTTCGCGACCTGATCGCTGAACTCGACTTTATCATGGGGCATTTGGGGTGTCGCCTGCTTCAGTTGCTGCCGATCCATCCGACACCGACCACCTATGCCCGCATGGGGCGCTATGGCAGCCCTTATGCGGCCCTGAGCTTCACTGCGGTCGATCCGGCCTTGGCCGTGTTCGATCCGGCCGCCACACCGCTCGAACAGTTTGTCGAGCTGGTCGATGCGGTGCACGCCCGCCGTGGAAAGGTGATTATCGATATCGCCATCAACCACACCGGCTGGGCGGCCAGCCTGCACGAAACCCACCCCCAGTGGCTGGCGCGCAAAGAGAACGGCGAGATAGAAAACCCCGGGGCGTGGGGGGTCGTCTGGGCCGATCTGACGGCGTTGGATTACAGCCATAAGGATATGTGGCCCTACATGGCGGACATCTTTCTTGCCTGGTGCCGCCGGGGCGTGGACGGCTTCCGCTGTGACGCCGGGTACATGATCCCCATGCGGGCCTGGCAGTATATCATCGCCAAGGTGCGCGACCAGTTTCCCGACACCCTCTTTCTGCTCGAGGGGCTGGGTGGCAAAATATCGGTCACCCGCGATCTGCTCGACCGGGCCAACTTCAACTGGGCCTACTCGGAGCTGTTCCAAAACTATGACCGGGGCCAGATCGAGAGGTATCTGCCGGAGGCCATCGAGATCAGTGCCGCCGACGGCATTACCGTGAACTTTGCCGAAACCCATGACAACAATCGGCTGGCCGCCACATCGCATACTCACGCGCGCATGCGCACGGCCCTGTGTGCACTGCTGGCGCCCAACGGCGCTTTCGGATTCGCCAACGGGGTCGAGTGGCTGGCCGAGGAGAAGATCAACGTTCACGAACCGTGTGCCCTGAACTGGGGGGCGGCCGAAAACCAGGTGGCGGCCATTGCCCACCTGAGCCGTCTGCTCAAGCGTCACCCGGCCTTCGGTCCCGAGGTCCGCTTGACCCTGGTCGAGAAGGGAGAGGGCAACTTCATCGTACTGGTACGCTGCCATCTGCCCAGCGGGCGCGGGGTGGTGGTTGCCGCCAATCTGGATGCAGATCAGCCGGTTGCCGCCGAATGGTATGCCGATCAAACCACTTTTATAAAAGCAGGTGCTGTTGATCTGTTGAGCGGCAAGCCCTTTCCGGTAACCTGCGGCGAAGCGTCGTGCCGGGTCGACCTGGCACCGGACCAGATCGTTTGCCTGGCGGACGAAAAAGACGACTGGCTATCAGAAGGAAAAGAGGCGGTCCATGATCTGCCACCGGCAGTGGAACTGCAGTGTCTGCGCGCCAAGGCGTTCGAGATCATGGCGGCCTATGGCCGCTCTGCAATTGACGACCCGGATGGGGCAGCGCGATCACTGCAGGCCGATCCGGAATCCTTTTGCCGGCGTGTAAGCGATAAAGGCGAGATGTCCGAGGTGGTTCGGTGGTCGTTTCCGGTGGACTTGAACCGCCAGGTGATGGTGCCACCGGACCATCTGCTGCTTGTTCAGGCTCCGCATCCGTTTCGCGTCCGAATTGTGGCGCACGAGCGGGTCCTGGTCCAGGAGGAGAGCCTTGTCGATCTCCACGGCCATGCCTTTGTACTTTTCGCTCCCCTGGCGCGACCGATGGAGCACAGCAGTTACGAGTTGCAACTCACCATTTTCGGACCCCAGGGTCCCGTGCATCATCACTCCCCGTTACTCTATTTGACTGAGGGACGCACGGTTCGTGTGCGCACTGCCTTCAGCCGCAATGACTGCCATGCGACGCCGCTGATGGTGCTCGGGACCAATGGCCGCGGTGCCATGATGCGGGTGCACGCCGATTGGCGGCAACTCGACAGTCGTTATGACGCTCTGCTGGCGGCCAACCTCAATCCCGATTTTCCCGAGGATCGCCACAATCTGCTGGCCCGCTGTCGCGCCTGGGTGGTCTACCAGGGCTACTCCCAGGAGTTGAAGCCGGATAGTCTGGAGCACTTCGGTTTCGATTATCGGGGCGGCGCATGGTGGCGCTATCAGCTCATCGCCGGACAGGGGGAACACATTGTCATGCAGGTGCGCGCCCTCATGTCATTGAAACAGGCCAATACGGTGGTCCTTCAATTCGAGCGGCTCTATCGGATCTCGGGAGAGGCCGAGTTGGCCGATGATCAGGCGGTGACCCTGATCGTTCGACCCGATGTCGAGGACCGCAATTTCCATGAATGCACCAAGGCCTTCAGCGGCCCCGAGGAGAACTGGCCCGGGGCCGTGGCTCCGTTGGAAAGGGGATTCCGTTTTGCCCCCGACCCTGAATACGGCCTGACCATGCAGGTGGACCGTGGACGGTTCGAGGCAGAGACGGAGTGGTACTATATGGTGCACCGGCCCATGGAGGCGCTGCGCGGGCTCGATCCTGATTCGGATCTGTTCAGTCCCGGCTACTTCTCCTGCGATTTGCAGGGTGGCCAATCCGTCGTCCTGACTGCCGTTGCCGATGCAGGTACCGTACCGGAAGCGGTCGACATTTCCGATCTGAATGGGGCCATGCCCGGAGACGATCTGCCGCTTGAAGCGGCCATGATAGCCGCACTGGATCAGTATGTGGTGCGCAGGGGGGATTTCAGGACCGTGATAGCCGGCTTCCCCTGGTTCCTGGACTGGGGACGCGATACGCTGATCGTGGTGCGCGGTTTGATCAGCGCCGGGCGACTGGAGGAGAGCCGTGCGATACTGTTGCAATTCGCCGAGTTTGAGGAGAACGGCACCTTGCCCAACATGATCCGGGGCGACGACGCCAGCAATCGGGACACCTCAGATGCCCCGTTGTGGTTTTTCACGGCCTGCGCCGATCTGACGATTGCCGAAGGCGGAGACGATTTCTTGAACCAAGTGTGCCGCGGGCGCTCTGTTCGGCAGATCCTGGTGGATATGGCCCGGGCGCTGATGTCTGGAACGGACAACGGGATCGGTATGGACGCTGCTTCGGGTTTGCTCTTCAGTCCCTCCCACTTTACCTGGATGGACACCAACTATCCGGCCGGCACGCCGCGGGAGGGATATCCCGTGGAAATCCAGGCGCTCTGGTACGCCGCCCTCGATTTTCTGGCGCGTGTCGACACGGCGGCCAGCGCCTCCTGGAAGGTGCTGGCCCAACGGGTGCAATGCAGCCTTCACGACCTTTTCTGGCAGGCCGAGGCGGGCTATCTGAGCGACTGTCTGCATGCCGCATCGGGCACCCCGGCAGCCGAGGCCCGGGCCGATGACACCTTGCGGCCCAACCAGTTGCTGGCCGTAACCCTGGGGGCGCTTAGTGACGCCGACATGACCCGCAGCATCCTGAGTGCCTGTCAGGCGTTGATCGTCCCGGGTGCCATCAGGAGCCTGGCCGACCAGCCGGTAGAGACACCCCTGGTCGTGGAGAGAGACGGCCAGTTGCTCAACGACCCCCATGCCCCCTACTGGGGCCGCTATCAGGGGGATGAAGACACCCGCCGCAAACCGGCCTACCACAACGGCACGGCCTGGACCTGGCCGTTTCCCCTCTATTGTGAAGCGTGGGTTCAATGTCACGGTCGCGTCGGTGTGAACGCCGCCCTGGCCTGGCTGTCGAGCAGCGTGCAGCTTATCAACAGCCATTGCGTGGGCCAGGTTCCCGAGATTGTGGAGGGTGACACCCCCCATGCTCAGCGCGGGTGCGACGCCCAGGCCTGGGGGGTCAGCGAACTTCTGCGGGTCTGGAAAAAGGTGATCGCCATCATGGATGGAGAGCGGTAGAAAGACGGAGCATCAGGCGCTATGAGGCAATGGTTGACAAACCCAACAGCTCAACGTATTTTTGGAAAAAAATTGACCTATAACCACATGCCACTCTTTTCCCCTTGAACTCAGGGCCATATATTTTTACTCGGCGCAGCCTTCGTTCGACACTATCGATTCGTATATTTCAACCTGCATATGGCTCTCTTATCGCCGCAAGGTATGTCACTGTCCAAAGCAGATATTCAGCATTTGGATGGAACCAATCATCACCCTTTGTCGGGCAGGAGGCACCAATGAGCATCAAGAAGCAGTATCTCAAAAGCAAACCCTATTGCAAAGTGACCTTTCGACTGGATAAAAAGAGCGCCGGCAAGGCGAAAAAGGCAGGCCTAGCGGGGGAGTTCAACAATTGGGAGGCGGAGAAGACTCCGATGAAAGCCCTCAAGAGCGGGGACTTCACCGTAACCGTCAACCTCTCCACCGGAAAGGAGTATCAATTCCGATATGTGATCGACGGCACCAACTGGATCACCGATGAGAGTGCCGACAAATATGTGCCGGCCGGTTTCTCCAACGCCGAAAACGCTGTCGTGGTTGTATAGTCGCCTAATCGCCACCTGACCACCATCGGGCCTTTCCGCCTCTTCCCGGAGTGAGAGGCTGCATAGGAACCGTATGCGAAACCCTTAAACTGCTTCGATGCTTAATGGCCGTGGACAATCGGATCTGCCATGATTAAATTATGTGTTTGTGTCTGCCCAGCGCTATGTGAACTTATCTCCCAGGAGTCGTAATATGAAACACATTCAAGCCTTTCAGGTTTTTCCAAAGTTGCCCAGTTCCCTCAGTTTTCTCGGTGTGCTTTCGCGCAACCTGTGGTGGTCGTGGAAGCCGGACGCCATAGAGCTCTTCCGGCGGGTGGACCCCAGATTGTGGGACGCGTCCGGCCGCAACCCGATTGTTTTCGCTACCAAAGTCTCCCAGGATCGACTGAAGAAACTCTCCATGGATGACAGCTTTCTGGCGCATCTCGACCGGGTGCGGCAGCAGTTCAAGGAGCGTGTACTGGCATCGCCGGATGTGGAAGGCAACCCATACGGGAGCAAGGCCCGCATTGCCTATTTTTCCATGGAGTTCGGCATTCACGAAAGCTTGCCGCTGTTTGCCGGCGGTTTGGGGGTGTTGGCCGGCGACCATCTCAAGTCCGCCTCGCACATGGGTCTTCCCATGGTGGCGGTGGGGTTGCTTTATCGGCAGGGCTATTTCAGGCAGCTGCTCGATCCCAATGGGTGGCAGCAGGAGACCTACCCGGAGACGGATCTCTACACGCTGCCGCTGGTTCGTGTAAAGAACAGCGAGGGCGAAGAGCTGCGCATCCGTGTGGATGGCCCGGAGGGCGACATCCTGGCCGATGTCTGGAAGATCATGATCGGCCGCATCCCACTGGTGTTGCTCGACACCAATGTGGCGGAGAATCCGCCGGCCATCCGGAACATCACGGCCAGGCTCTACAACAGCGAACCGGGCATTCGCCTGGCCCAGGAGGTGCTGCTGGGTATCGGCGGCATGCGTGCCCTGCATGCCATGGGTGTGGAGCCCACCGTATGCCATATGAATGAAGGGCACAGCGCCTTTGCGAATATCGAGCGTCTGGTGCAATGTGTGGAGCGTTTTGGATTGGATGTGCCCACGGCGCTGGAAGTGGTGGCGCGCACCTCTGTTTTTACCACCCACACCCCGGTGGCTGCCGGCCATGACGAATTTCCGCCAGAGTTGGTGCAGCCTTACCTGAATAGCATTTCCCAGCGCCTGGACATCGACGAAGAGGAGGTTTTGGCCTGGGGGCGCACCGGCAATGCCCATCCCCAGGGCCCCTTCTCCATGTTCATATTGGGATTGCGCCTCTCCGAATATTGCAATGGGGTGAGCCGGCTGCACGGCCGGGTGGCACGGCGCATGTGGTCTCACGTCTGGCCCCAGCGGTCGGAAGAGGATACACCGATCAAGCATGTGACCAACGGCATCCACGTCTCGAGTTATATCGCGCCTGAAATTGTTCTGCTTTTCGAACGCTACTTAGGGCCGGAGTGGCACTACAGCAGCCGCAAGAGTGAAAATATCGAGCGCATTGATGAGATCTACGATGAAGAGCTCTGGCGATCCCATGAGATGAGCCGCGCCCGCCTGATCAGCAAGGTCAGGGACCTGCTGGTGAAGCAGTTCGAGCGTCGCAATGCGCCGATTTCGGTGGTCAAAGCCGCTGAAAACGCTTTGGATCCCGAAGTGCTGACCATCGGTTTTGCACGCCGTTTCGCTACATACAAGCGCGCCAACCTGATTTTGAGCGATCCGGCGCGGCTCAAGGCCATATTGACCTCCAAAGAGCGGCCGGTGCAGATCATCTTCGCCGGCAAGGCCCATCCACAGGACAATGAGGGCAAGGAGTTGATCAAAAACATCATCCAGTTTACCCGGGCCCATGATGTGCGCAACCACATCGCCTTCCTGGAAGACTACGACATGGGCATTGCGCGCCATCTCGTTCAGGGGGTGGACGTGTGGCTCAACACACCGCGGCGTCCCATGGAGGCGTGCGGCACATCGGGCATGAAAGCTGCTGTCAACGGCGTCCTTAACTTGAGCATACTGGATGGCTGGTGGGATGAGGGCTACACCCCGGAGAGGGGGTGGAGTCTGGGCAGCGGCCAGGAGACGACTGATCAGGCCTATCAGGATGCCGTCGACCACCAGGCCCTCTACAATATCCTGGAAAACGACGTGATACCGACCTTCTACAACCGTTCCAGCGGTAACATGCCTACAGATTGGCTGGCCAAGATGAAGGCCTCGATGAAGATGGCCATGGCCGACTTCTGCAGCCATCGCATGGTCAACGAATACCAGCAGCGTTTCTACTTGCCGGCGGTGCAGCGTCAGCGCGAACTGCTCGAAGACAATGCCGACGAAGCCAAGCGGTTGAGCGTGCTGCACAAACGGTTGAAGGATTCCTGGAAGGAGATCCGTATCGACTTTCCCGAACGGGATCACGAAGGCCCGTTCCAGGTGGATGACACCTTCACGGTCGATGCCGTGGCCCATCTGGGCGATCTCAGGCCCGAAGAGGTCGATGTGGAGCTCTATTTCGGACGCATGAGAGGCACCGCGGAGATGGAGAAGGGGTTTACCCAGGTCATGACCATGGTGGAGGATCGCGGTCAGGGCAGCCATCTCTACCGGTGTACGGTGACGTGCCAGGACTCGGGCCGGTACGGATTTACCGTACGGATCGTACCGCGTGGAGATGACTGGATCCGTTTCACGCCCGGCCTGATCACTTGGGCCTGACCGCCACTTTACCTTTGACACGGCTTGGCCGCTTGTGCCACCTTCACGCATCGATTCACCCCAACGCCGGGCTCCGATCCGGCCGAAAGATCGACAATCGACATGGCGAGAAGAAGAAAAAAACCGCGGGTACTGATCGTCACCCCCGAGGTGACGTATCTTCCCGACCGTATGGGGAACATAGCCAATTACTTGACGGCTAAAGCGGGTGGCCTGGCAGATGTATCGGCCGCCCTGATCAGCGCCCTTTTCAACCAGGGCGCAGATGTTCATGTGGCATTGCCCGACTACCGTTCGATTTTCGAAGATCGCCTGGCGCCGTTCTTGCGACGCGAGCAGCGGACCTTGCGGCGGGTGATGCCTTTCGACCGTATTCACCTGGCCGAAGATCGGGCCTTTTTCTACCTGAACCGCGTCTACTCCAACTACGGTGGGGAGAACACCCAGATCTCCCTGGCATTTCAACGCGAGGTGATCAACAACATCGTGCCGCGCGTGCGCCCCGATCTGATCCACTGCAATGACTGGATGACCGGGCTGATACCGGCTATGGCGCGAGAGATGGGCGTCCCCTGTCTCTTCACCATTCACAACATTCATACGGTTAAGACCACCCTGGCCCATATCGAGGACCGCGGCATCGACGCGGCTTACTTCTGGAACCATCTTTTTTACTCCGACTTTGCCGGGAGCTATGAAGATGCCAGGGACCATATCCCCGTCGATTTTCTGACCAGTGGCGTGTTTGCCGCCCACTTTGTCAATACGGTGAGCCAGCGCTTTCTCGATGAGATTGTCGAAGGGCGTCACGATTTCATTGCGCCGCACCTGCGCCAACAGCTGACCAACAAAGTCCACGCAGAGTGCGCCGCCGGCATTCTCAATGCGCCGGACCCGGGATTCCATCCGAACAATGACGCATACCTGATCGAGACCTATGGACCGGACGATCATCTCCAGGCCAAACGGAATAACAAACGCGAACTGCAAAAGCTACTCGGGCTTGTTGAAGACGAGCTGGCGCCGCTCTTTCTGTGGCCGTCACGCCTCGATCCGATTCAGAAGGGGTGCCAGTTGCTGGCAGATATCTTCTATCAGATGGTCTCCAAGTACTGGGATCAAAATCTGCAGGTGGTTTTCGTGGCAGACGGCGAATATCAGAACGTATTTCGCAATATCGTCAACCAGCACGCGTTTCATCGCAGGGTGGCGGTGTGCGATTTCAGCGAACGCCTGGAGCACCAGGCTTACGGCGCTGCCGATTTTGTACTGATGCCTTCGCTTTTCGAACCGTGCGGTTTGCCCCAGATGATCGGTCAGGCTTACGGGGCGCTGCCGGTGGCCCACAACACCGGAGGTATCAACGACACCGTGACCCAAGTCGATGCGGACAGGGATTCGGGCAGCGGATTTCTCTTCGATATTTACGATGCCAATGGCTTGATGTGGGCTGTGGACCGAGCCATGGATTTTTTTCAATTGCCATACGCCACCAAAGAGAAACAGGTGACCCGGATCATGCGCCATGCCCTTGAGACCTTTACCCACTCGGTCAACGCACGGCACTATATCGATCTGTACGAAAAAATGTTGGAACGGCCCCTGTTGAATTAGATATGACAATCGACCAAGATCACCAGCGCGCCAAGCGTTTTGTCTCCTCCGATGCCTATCTTGAACCCCACCTGAAGGCTGTGGAGCGGCGTATTGCCTTGATTTCAAAGAGACGGAACGACATCGCCGCCGCCCAGGGGGCGCTGGCCGACTTTGCCTCCGGGCACGAGTACTATGGCCTGCACTTTAAAGACGGAGAGTGGCTGCTGCGCGAATGGGCGCCCAACGCCACGGCACTCTATTTGATTGGTGAATTGAGTGGCTGGCAGGTGCGTGACGATCTGGCCTTTCGACAGATCGATGCCAACGGTACGTGGGAATTACGGCTGCCGGGAGAGCGACTGAAACACGCCGATCTCTATCGGCTTCACCTCCAGTGGCCCGGCGGCAGCGGCGATCGTATCCCGGCATGGGCACGGCGGGTGGTGCAGGATCCCCGCAGCCTCATCTTCAATGCTCAGGTGTGGCGGCCTGAAACGCCCTACCGCTGGCAGATGCCGGCTTTCAAAGCTGCCGATGAGCCACCCCTGATTTACGAGGTGCACGTGGGCATGGCCCAACCCGAAGGGGGCGTGGGCAGCTATGCCGCGTTCATCGAGCGTGTGTTGCCCCGCGTGGTGACAACCGGCTACAACACGCTTCAGATCATGGCCATTCCTGAACACCCCTACTATGGAAGCTTCGGCTATCATGTCAGCAGCTTCTTTGCCCCCTCATCGCGCTTCGGCACACCCGACGAGTTCAAGGCCCTGGTCGATAACGCCCACATGGCCGGTCTGCGGGTGCTCATCGACCTGGTTCATTCGCATGCTGTCAACAATGAAGTCGAAGGTATCAGCCACTATGATGGCAGCGAGTATCAGTTTTTCCACAAGGGACCACGCGGGCGCCATATCGCATGGGATTCGCGTCTGTTCGACTATGCCAAGCCGCAAGTCCTGCACTTTCTGCTCTCCAACTGTCGCTACTGGCTGGACGAATTCAGGGTGGATGGTTTTCGCTTCGACGGCATCACCAGCATGCTCTACCTGGACCATGGGCTTGAGAAGGCATTTAGCGGCTATGACGACTACTTCAACGCCAATGTCGACGAAGATGCCATTTGCTATCTGGCCCTCGCCAATCAGTTGATTCACACCGTGCGGCCGGACGCGGTCACCATTGCCGAAGATGTCAGCGGCATGCCAGGGCTGGCAAGACCCTGGGAGGAGGGAGGCATCGGTTTCGACTACCGTTTCGCCATGGGGGTGCCCGACTACTGGATTAAGCTGACCAAGGACACCCGGGATGAAGATTGGCACATGGGCGGGCTCTGGTACGAACTGAACAATCGCCGCTACGACGAGCGCACGATCTCCTATACCGAATCCCACGACCAGGCCCTGGTTGGAGACAAGACCCTGATTTTTCGGATGGTCGATGCCGAGATGTATTACCACATGAGTGTGGGCGACCATCACATGGTGGTGGATCGCGGTGTGGCCTTGCACAAGATGATCCGGTTGATCACCCTGGCCACGGCTGGCCACGGCTACCTCAATTTCATGGGCAACGAATTCGGCCACCCCGAGTGGATCGATTTCCCGCGGGAGGGGAACAACTGGTCCTATCACCATGCCCGGCGTCAGTGGAACCTTGCCGACGATCCCAACCTGAAGTATGCCCAGTTGGGCGCGTTTGACCGAGCGATGATTGAGCTGGTCCGGAAGTACGATGTGCTGGCGACGCCGTCGATCCGCATGTTGTGGGAGCATGATGACGACAAGATTTTAATCTTTGAGCGGGCAGGACTGATCTGGGCCTTCAACTTCAATCCCACCCGCTCGTTCACCGACTACACGTTTTCCGCTCCACCAGGGAGATATGAGGTCGCGCTCGATTCCGACGATGCGCGCTTTGGCGGCTATGGCCGCATCGACCACACCCAGTCCCATTTTACCTTGAAGGCCGAAGAGAAGCACCATCCCCCGCACCGGCTCAGCCTCTACCTGCCCCACCGTACGGCGCTTGTTTTACAATTGTGCGGGTAGAGAGCAATTTTGTCGAACGCTATTTTTTGATGGCCCCGTAAAAGGTCTTTCGCACGTCATGCCGGACTTGATCCGGCATCCAGAACCCATTGTAAATAATGGATTCCGGCCTTCGCCGGAATGACGGGGAAAGGACTTATGGGACTTTTTCCGATTTCATCACTTTTGTTTGATAGCTCAGCTCTTCTTGTAGATGTGGAACAGCTTCATCACCTTTTGGACGTATCGCTGGGTTTCGTCGTAGGGGGGAATGTCCTTGTATCGTTCGACGGCGGTGGGACCGGCATTGTAGGCGGCCAGGGCCAGGGGGAGCTGGCCTTGGAAGCGCTCGATCATGGCTTTGAGATAGCGCGCCCCGCCCATGATATTCTCCCAGGGGTCGAAGGGGTCGCTGATGTCGAGCCGTTCCAGGTTCTGGGGCATGATCTGCATCAATCCCATGGCCCCCTTCTTGGATACCGCCTTGGGGTCGAAGTAGGACTCCACGTGAATCAGGGCCTTGAGCAGGGAGAAGGAGATGCCGTTCTGCTTGGCCGCTTCTTTGATGACATCGTCGTAGCTCTCGATGGAGTACCATGCTTTGGGGCGCAACGGCGTTTCGCGCATGTATACCTTGTAATTGCTGGAGGTGGGGGTGTTGGTGAAGTGCAAAACACCTTCACTGTCCACGAAGACGTAGATATCGGCATGGGCGTGCGGCGTGACAAAAAATGTCAGCAGGACAATTATTGACGGTATGAGCAGTGCGAGTGATAGGTGCCGGTGTTTCATGGTTTTTCGATCTCTGTTGCGTTTAATTGTCACTTCTGCCGCTACATCTGGTATCTGGTCCTCAGCAACACGCCGATATATGTCTATCGGTCGATTTTCCCGGAAGTTAAGTTCTCGGTTTCCGGTGCAACGGTGATCCCTCGGCTATGTAAGCCATGCAAAAAGCATTCCTTCTATTCATCCGAAACCATTTCGATTTCCGTGATGATCTCAGCCACCCCACGCACCGTGGCGGCCACGGAGCAATATTTTTCCTGGGAAAGCTGAACCGCCTGGGAGATGGCCTTTTCCGTCAAATCCTTGCCGCTGACCCGATACTTCAGGTGAATGCGCCGATAGGCCCATGGTGGATCGGGATCCTGTTCACCATCGGCGATAATTTCGAGCATGGTGAGCGGCTTGCGTTTTTTGGTCATGATATCAAGTACATCGTAAGCGGTGCAGGCCGACAGGCCGATGAGCAGCATCTGGGAGGGGCTGACGCCTTTGGCCGGATCGTCGCCGGAAAGCACGACCGATTGATTATGGGAATCCGTACCCAGAAACTTTTTGTCCGTCAACCAGCGAACGGCGGTGGTCGGCATGGTGATACTCCTTTATGGTGATATGGGTGGGTGCCTTTGAGAGCGAATTCACCATACTGATTTTCGGTGGGCCGCGCAAGCGTTTCGAAAAAGCTTATTGGAACGGCTTTCGATATGGTAACGTGGGGTCAACTTTTGGAAGAGGGACAACGCGTTATGCCCTTTTTGATGTGGATTGTCATTCTGCTGCTCGTTGCTTTAATGGCGTGGTGCCTCCAGCGTATTCGAAAACAGGCGCTACGCCTGGAGAAGCTGCGCAACGCACTCAACGATGCCAAGATTCGCCTCCATGCCATGGAGGAGGATCAGAACCGGCGCGATACCCATCGCGAAAGCACGGAAGATCGCTTGAGAGGCTATCTGCAGTTGCTGGATGCGCTGATCAACACCATCCCCAACCCCATCTACTTCAAGGATGCCCAGGGGGTTTTTCAGGGCTGCAACCGGGTCTTTGCCAAGAGCATACTGGGCTTGACCCGTGACCGTATCATCGGAGTACGCCCCCAGGAGTTGCCCGAGCAGATTCCGCCGGAGCTGGCTGCGACCTATCTGCGCCAGGAGATGACGATGATACAGAAAGGGCAGTCCCACACCTTCGAGGCCGAGGCCCTTTGTGCCGACGGTCAGCGGCGCAATTTTCTCTTCAGTCTGGCACTCATTCAGAATGAGGACGACGCACCGATCGGCAGTGTGGCAGTGCTTTCCGATTTGACTGAGCAGAACCGCGCCGCCCGGGACCGGGCGCACAGAGAGAAGCTCGAAGGGGTGCTCGAGACGGCCGGCGGTGTCTGCCACGAATTCAACCAACCCCTGCAGGCGTTGTCCGGATATCTGGAACTGCTAACCATGAAAAGCAAGGCCGATGAGGGTCTTGCGGAGTATGTCGCCAAGGCGCTTGACCAGATCGAGCGCATGCGATCCATTACAGCCAAGCTGCAGGGGATCACCCATTACGAGACCATGCAGTACGCTAACAAGACCAAGATCATCGATATTCACAAATCTTCACGGTAGAAGCGTGTGCCTGCCTCTCTCGCTGCTATGCCCCATCGGCCAGCGCCCAGGTTAAAAACCGGGCATAGACCTGCCAGACGTTGTCACCATACCCCCCAGCCATAAGAAAGGCCGCCGGAATGTTTTTCGAGCGTAGAAATCGATAGATCATCTGATCTCTTATCAGCATCTGATCCAGCGTGAGCTTCAAACCCGAGGTCGAGGGCAGCTCATCCCCCTCATAAGGATCGGCGCCATCAACGACGATGGCCAGGTCCGCCCGTCCCCTCCGCTCCATCTCCTTGAGCCCTGCACCCAACCGGTCGACATATCCCCCCTCTTCGCCCGCCTCGATGGGGATGTCGATGTCGCTGGGAGTGAAGACCGGATTGGGTGTTCCATCTTTTAGGCGGCGTGGCCCATCCAGCGGCCAACCAGTGGCCATGTGGACACTCAGGGTGACGATGCTGTTGTCATCGGCGGTCAGCGCGGCCGTCCCGTCGCCCTTGTGGGCATCCACATCGATAATCCATACGCGCTGTACGGCGTTTTCAGCCTGTAGTTTGCGTGCGGCGATGACGATGTCATTGATCATGCAGAAACCGCTGCCGTGGTCGCTGTAGGCGTGGTGCATGCCGCCGCCGAAGTAGAAACAGAAACCATGAGCCAGGGCGAGTCGTCCACACTGGGTCGATCCGGCTGCTTTGATCAGCATGCGTTCAAACAGTTGATCGAGGGGGTATTGGGCCGTTTCGGGGGCATAGCGATGGTAGCTGCCGTCGGCGGCGATCAACTCATAGGTGGAGAGGATCTCCTCTTCGAGCCGATCCGAGAAAAGCCGTTGGACGTAGGCCGGGCTGTGGACCCGCAGCAGATCCTCACGGGAGAGGCGCTCGGTGACGGCCGGAGCGTGCCACTTCTCAATTATGGGCCCCAGGTTCGGATGACGCTTCAGCGCTGCGAAGGTTCGAGTGGATCGACTGTCGCGTACAGGGATGAGAATGCCGAAAGGCTCAAGACTCATGGTGATGGATGTGTCGTAGAGAATCATGCCGTGCTCCCTTCCCTATTGTTATGCATTCGAGCTCCTATGGATAACACCGGCGGTTGGGTTAAAGATGGCATAATCTAATGCGCCTGGGACGTAAGTCACCCTGTGGCAAACATAAAATGCATCGGTTGGCCTACAGATGACCCCGATAGAAAGGCTGCTTTTTCCGGACGGGGCGTTGCAGGAAAAATTGAGTGATCGATACAAGGAATGAGCCCCCGCTCATCATGTGCGGGGGCTCATTTTAGACTATATGAGATGTTGTCCGCCCGATCGATTGATCCGGTTTCTGTCCGATCAGTTTAAGCGGTGGCTTTGCTCATTTCCTGCCGCTGGGCTATTGGCAGCGTCAGCGATGGATCCTTCCTGATACGCACCTTCTGCTTGAAGAAAACAAGCACCCAGAGTCCAATGCCGATGAGATCCACGATCAGCACCGGGAAGTCCACGCCCAACAGCCAATGGACGATCTTGGGGAAGAAGAGCAGCAACGTGGCCACGGCGCAGATGCCCCACTCCGCAATCGTGGTGGGGCAGAGGAAGTAGCCCATGGTGAGGCTGCCGAAGGCGACGGTGCCCAGCACGATGGTGAACCAGGTGCTGACCACCTGATACCAGGGCATGATAAAGTCCGGCCCGCCAAGTAGAAATCCCGGAGAGAAGGCGAAGAGAAAGGGTCCGATATAGAGCATCTTGGCGAACTTGAATGCGGTCCAACCGGTTTTCCAGGGGTCTGAACCGGCAATGGCCGCGCCCGCGTAGGCCGCCACACAGACCGGCGGCGTGATGTTGGAGTCCTGACTGAACCAGTAGACGATCATGTGCGAGGCCAGCAGCGCCCATGTCAGTTGCGCAGAGATGGCCATGTACTGCGGTTCGTTGGGCATCAGGTTCTCCAGCGGCTGCTTGAACTCGTAGAGGGAGACGCCGACCTGGGACTGGATGATCATGTCGCTCAGCGCGCCCACTGCCAATACAGCCGTGATCAGGTAGGCCGCCGTTACCGGTACGCCCATGCCGAGCACCAGTGAGGCCAGGCCGATGAGCAGAATGGCCAGGGGCAGGTAGCCGAACGAGAGATCGATGATGATCTGGGAAAATTTCAATCCGATGCCGGTCAACTGGATTGTCCCCACGATGATACCGATCACACCCACCGTGGCGCCGATGACCAGGGTTGAACGGGCGCCTTCCAGCAACGGCGTCAATACTTCTTTGTAGCGTTGCTTCGGATCTTTGAGCACTAAGCTTACAATTGGATAGGCGACAAAGGCCAGAAAACCGCTGATGGCGGAATTATCAACGAAAATGATGGCCCCCAACAAGCCGATGAAAGCCGGGATCATGGTGATACCGAAGCCGGTGTAATCGAAGCCCTTTTCGGTTTGGTTGATATCCCTGGTGAGTACACCGATTAAAGTGTATGCGACGAGACCGCCGACGATCAGGGCTGCTACACTCTCCGTCACGAAGATGTGCACCGCCCATACTGCCAATGGTGGTACAGCAAAGCGCGCAATCTCCTTGAGTCCGGTCGTGAAATTCTGGTCCAGCCAGAACACCACGATACAGCTCAGGATTGCCCAGTAGGCAGCAAGTCCGGGTGAGTAGCCGAAGAGCATCATCACCACGATGATCACCAGCGGCAGGGACATGAACCACTGTTGTTTCAGGATTTGGAATGCGGTAGGCGCTTCGGGGTCGTCGATACCCACCAGCCCGTAGCGCTTGGCCTCGAAGTGGATCATGACAAAGACCGACAGAAAATAGATCACGGCCGGAAAGATGGCCATGAGCATGATTTTCACATAGGGAATCTCCGTCATTTCGGCCATGATAAATCCGCCGGCCCCCATGATGGGGGGCATGAACATGCCGCCGATGGAGGCAGAAGGCTCGATGGCCCCGGCCACATGGGGACGGAATCCCGCTTTCTTCATCAGGGGAATGGTAAAGGCCCCTGTGGAGACCGTATTGGCGATGGCCGATCCGGAGACCGATCCGAAAAAGCCCGAAGCCATGACGGCCACTTTCGCCGGCCCGCCCACGGTGCGCCCGGCCAGGGCCATGGGCAGGTCGAGGAAGAAACGGCTGGCGCCCGAGGATTTCAGGAACGAGCCGAAGAAGATGAACAGGATGACATAGGTCACCAGCACGGTGGCCATGATGCCGAAGACACCCTCCTGTTTGTAGTAGATGTGGTTGAGGGCCCGGTCGATTTTGAAGCCTTCGTGGGCAAACGCGTTGATGATGGGGATGTGGTGAAGCACATCCCCCCAGAAGGCGTAGAGCAGAAATACCGCGCCCACGATGGTCATGGACCAGCCCAGCACGCGGCGGGCCACCTCCAGGGAGATCAGGATGCCCAGCATGCTCACCGCCGTATCCAAGGCGTTTTCCGATCCCATGCGGTAGTTGATGTTTTCATACTCGACAATGAAGTAGCCGACCACAAAGGCCGCTGCCAGGGCCAGGACGATGTCGAGCATGATGACCGATCCGTCCGAGCGCCGGTTGCCCCAGAATCGTATCGGCAGAAAGAAAGAGACGGCCGCCGCCAGGCCCGCCAATGCATAGAACCAGTTGATCCCCTCAAACGGCTCTTCATTGCCCTGGCTGCCCAGCAGGAAGTGGAGCGCAAAGTAGACGCAGAGGAAGAGGCAGGCGAATGAGATGGCTGCGTCGATGTAGTAGCCTCTCTTTTTAGGGGCCTTGTCGGTGAACGGGTAGTGTACGAAGACCAGGATGTAGGTCAGCAGGACGTAGAAGCCGAGAAAGTACTGCGTGTCTACGGGCGTGGCCGCACAGTACATGTAAAAGAGCACCATGAAGATGCCCATGCCGGCGCTGATGTAGTACCAGAGACCTGTATCGATATTGCGACCGACCTTCTCATCCTTCTGGATGATCTCCTTGAGTTTCTCTTGGTCAGCGGCTTCAATGATTTGGGGATCGCTCATGGCTTGTTCCTCGGGCCGGTTGTAAAGGCGGGCTGCTGCCTTTTCCGGTGCATGGTCTGTTGATCTGTTGGGTTGCCGTTTGGTGGTTGCCATCTCGTCGCAAAACTTACCGTTTCAGGGAGAGATGGTCTGTTCGATAGATCTGTCGTGCATTAAATATCCGTCGGCCATATCGATTCAGTCCAAACGAAATCCGACGGGGAGCATACAGGCTTGGGGGAGGCACATGTGGTGCCGTCCCCCAAGTGTAGTGAAGCGTATCCGATAATGGCAAGTGCAAAGTTTATGGCATCAGATTTGCCGGAATCTCCTTGCCCTGCTCTTTCCAGAATTTGACCGCCCCCGGATGCAGCGGTACCGATGCGCCGCGGAAGGCGTTTTCCAGGGTCATCGCCTTGAAGGTCTTCTTGGCCGTCACCATGGCCTCCATGCCCTTTTCCGACCAGAGGGTCTTCATGACCGTGTAGACCAGATCCTCGGGCAGATCCTTGTTGGCGCTCAGGATGGTCGAATCCTGAAAGGTCTTGCACTCGGGCATGTTCTTACCGTAGGTGCCGGCTGGAATGGTGGTCGGGCTGTAGGCATAGGCCTTGTAAAAGCCGCTCTTTTCAGCATCCACGCCCACATCGATCAGGCGGATCTTCACCTGTACGCTCGCTTCGATGATTGAACGGTTGGGGTAGCCCACCAGAACCCAGAAGGCGTCGATCTTGCCGTCTTTGAAGGCGCTGGCAGCCGCGGAATAGCCCATGAAGGTCGGCTTGAAGTTGTCCCACACACCGATATGGCGGAAAAAGCGTTCGGCGCTGGCGGCCGCACCGGAGCCGGCGTTGCCCACGGCCACGCGCTTACCCTTCAGGTCCATGGCGCTTTTGACCTTGCTGTCCGCATTGACCACCAACTGGGCCGGGGCGCCGTACAGGTAACCCATGGCGCGCAATCCGTTGTACTTATTGTTGTCTTTGGGCAGTTTGCCGGCAAAACCGAGGTCGCTGTCCACCGCATAGCAAAGCCCGAAGTCAGACTCACCGTTGGAGACGCGCTTGACATTCTCCACCGAGCCGCCCGAACCGACCGACGAAGCCTTGATGTTGGCATTGACCTTGGGTACGTAGATGGCCATGCCGTTGGAGAAGGTGTTGAAGGTGCCGCCCGTCGGACCGCCGCCGATTTTTACGCTGTAGTCCTGAGCCATCGCCGGTGTCATAAATAGAGCCAAAACGGCAGTGAACACCAACAGGTGCATGGAAACCTTTTTCATGTCTGACCTCCTATTGTCGTTGATATTTCGGATGGGCCGCAGGTATCGCTGAGCATCGCCCCTCCTCTCTTTTTTATGATTACACTTTAGCCGGCGCAATCAGGAGGGGTCAATTGGACGATTTCTGATTTGTCTGTAGGTAAAGTTCTTACATATAATGATTTATTCGAACAGCTCGGTTTTCTCCCAATGCTTTTCATTGTCATTCCTTATAATTGCGCATATGCCTTGTTGACATTTAGTGTCGGTTTATCTAATTTGTATAAAGTTTAGGCGGGCTAAATGTTTTTCTAATTAAATTTTAATATAGGTAAATATTAGGTGGGTTAATGAACAATCATCATGAACTTGAGCAGGCCCGGTTTATCTTCATCACTGGCCGCATGATCCATGAGCAGATATTAAAAGTACACAGCCGCCATCTGGCGAACAAGGCGACCAGCCTGGGTAGTGAGCTATCCGTGGCGCAGATGAATGCCATCACCATTGTCAGCAAGCATGGTCCACTCTCTATGGGGGTTCTGGCTGAGCAGTTGGGAATCACGGCGCCTTCGGCGTCGGCCATGGTGGATCGTCTGGTGGAGAAGGGGATTTTGCTGCGTGAGCACAGCAGCGAGGACCGCCGCAAAGTGGAGGTGCGCATTTCGCCAGAGGCGGTCAAGCAGATCGAGGCGGTCGAGGAGAGTCTGTTCAAGCTGTTTCAGGGGCTGGTGCAGAAATTGGGACCCGAGACCACCGAAAAATGGTGCGATGTGCTGGCTTCGATTCAAAAGGTTTTTTTGGAGGACGATGATTACGGCTTCGGCATGTCCGCTTAAGTTGCCACCGGTTAAGGATTCGGTGATGCAAAGTGCAGGAGAGGTGATGTGATGAGTGTCCAGCCTGATCCCAACGCCAAGCGTGTTCCTCAACGCTATACGTTTAGGGTGGTGCTGTCCGTTTTGATTGTGCTGCTGGGTCTTTCCGGCTTCTTTGCCTTGGCCAATCTCAAGACGCCGCCGACTGAGGTGGAGAGCGGCGAACGCCCCTTGAAGGTCAAGGTGTTGCCGGTCAAATCGGCGTCGATTCCGGTCACCATCACCGGCTACGGCGAAGTAAGGACGGTCAAGGCGGTGAACCTTTCGGCCGAAGTGGCCGGACGGGTGGTGGCCGTTCATCCCCGGTTGCGGGTGGGGGAGTTGATTGCTGCCGATGAGCTGTTGTTTCAGATCGATGAGCGCAACTATGCCGCTGCCACTGCCCAGAGTCGAGCTGAGGTGGCCCAGATGGCCAGTGTGGTGGCGCGATTGGAGAAGCAGTCCCGCACCGACACCCAGCGGCTCAAGACCCTTGAGCGAAGCAGGGATCTGGCCCGGGCCGAGTTTGGGCGTGTCCGCGATCTGCTGACCGAGCACAAGGTGGGCACCCGTTCGAGTGTGGATCGGGCCGAGCAGGCATACAATGCGGCTGTGGATCAGGCCGATCAGATGGCCCAGGCCGTCTCCCTCTATCCCATCCGCATCAAAGAGGCCAAAAGCAGCCTGGCAGCGGCCAGGGCGCGTCAGCAGCAGGCCAGGGCCAACCTGGAACGCTGTGAAATTCGAGCGCCTTTTGGCGGCCGGCTGACCATGGCCAATGTTGAGCAGGGTCAGTACGTCTCTCCCGGGCAACCGCTGGTGACCATGGCTGACGACCGCCTTTTGGAGATTCAGGTGCCCCTCGACAGCCGGGATGTGCGCCAATGGTTGCGTTTTACTGCTGAACCAACCCCGAAAAGCCAGGCATGGTTCGGGCAGCCGGAGCCGGTGGCCTGTCCGATCCGCTGGACCGATGATAAGCAGGGACAAGCGTGGACCGGGCGGTTGCACCGCATCGTGGCGTATGACCAAAAGACACGTACGATCACGGTAGCGGTGAGGGTATCGGCGGCCAACGCCGTTTCGGACAGCGGCGGGCTGCCCCTGGTCGAGGGGATGTTCTGTGCCGTGGAGATTCCCGGACGAACTCTGCCGAACGCCTTCGCCGTGCCGCGAGCGGCGGTGAGTTTTAAAAATACGGTGTTCATGGCGATGGAGCGGCGGCTCAAGACGGTGGCTGTGACGGTGGCCCGGGTGGATGGCGACCACGCCTATATCACAGGCGGCTTGAAGGAGGGGGACACGGTAATTGTCACCCGTCTGGTCGATCCACTGGAGAACAGCCTGCTGGAGGTGATGCCCGGCAGCTGATCGCACCTGCATGGGGATAAATTGAGAGAGGCTATCGATGAAACGTCTCCTGGCGGCTTTTGCCCGCAATACGGTTTTCGCCAACATCATGCTGGCGCTGATGTTCATGGCCGGTGGCCTGACCACTTGCTCGATGACGCGGGAAAATTTTCCCGAGTTTTCCCTGGACATGATCCTCATCAACGTACCCTTTCCCGGGGCCGATCCCGAAGAGGTCGAGGAGGGGGTCAGCCGCAAGATCGAAGAGGCGCTAGAGGGGCAAGAGGGGATCAAGCTGATCGTCACCCACTCGGCCGAAAATATCAGCACCACACGTATCGAAGTTCATGAGAATTACGACATCGATGAGGTTCTGGACGAAGTACGTACCAAGATCAACGCCATCTCTTCCTTTCCGGTGGATGCCGAAAAGCCGGTGATCGAAGAGCTCAGCATATTGGACCCGGTGGTCTTGCTCTACCTGTCGGCGGAGATGTCAGAACGGCGCATCAAGGAGTGGGCCGAGCAGTTCAAGGATGAGATCCAGCAACTGCCCGAGATATCGCGGGTCACCGTCTTCGGAACGCGCGACTACGAAATCGGCATCGAGGTGTCCGAGGAGCATCTTCGTCGCTACGGGCTCAGTTTCGACCAAGTGGCGGCCGCTGTGCGGCGCAGCAACCTGAACATGGGTGGCGGCACTATCCGTACCATGGGTGAGGAGATCCGGCTGCGCACCATGGGGCGCAGGTACACGGATACGGAGTTGGCCGGTATTGTGGTAATGGCCCGTCCCGACGGCCAGATCATTACCCTGGACCGCGTGGCCGACATCAAGGACGACTTCAGTGAAGATCCTATCGCCAGCCGGATCAACGGCGAACCGGCCGTGATCCTGAACGTGTTCAAGACATCGGAGGAGGACGCGCTGGCCATCTCCAAGGCGGTCCACGCCTATATCGAAGAGCGGCAGACCCAGCTGCCGGAGGGGGTCAGCCTCGAAGTGCTCTACGACACCACCGAGATGCTGAGGGCGCGCATCAACCTGATGGTCAAAAACGGAATGATCGGCATGTTCATCGTTTTCTCCCTGCTATACATCTTCCTCAATGCACGCCTTTCGTTCTGGGGCGGGATGGGCATCCCCATCTCCATCGCCGGGGCCATGGTGATTTTGTGGAGCCTGGGTGCGACCATCAATATGATCTCCCTCTTCGGCTTTATCATGGTGCTGGGGGTGGTGGTGGACGACGCCATCGTGGTGGGCGAGGCGATCTATGTGCATCGTAAACAGGGCCAGCCTGCGCTGATAGCGGCCGTGGAGGGTGTCAGCGAGGTGGGCATGCCGGTGGTGGCGGCCGTCCTGACGACCATCGTCGCCTTCGTGCCCCTGCTCTATGTGGGTGGCATCATGGGCAAATTCATTGCGATCATGCCGGTGGTGGTGATCGCATGCCTGGCCGTATCGCTGGTGGAGTGCCTGCTGCTGCTGCCGGCCCACTTGAGCCACCTGCCCGACCCGAACAGGGCCAACGGGCAGCTCAACCCGGTGACACGGCGCTTGGAGCGCATCCATCGGGCCACCTCCAGCGGAATGGAGTGGTTCGTCGAACGGATCTATACGCCTTTTTTGAGAAAGGCGCTGAACTGGAGATACATCTCCCTCTCAACGGCCATCGCCATCCTCTTCATCAGTCTCGGCCTGGTGGTCAGCGGTATCCTGAAATTCGAGATGTTGCCCGACATAGACGGCTTTATCATGACCGCCACCGTGGAGTACCCCAGTGGCACCCCGGCAGATGTGACCGCCGATACACTGGATCGCATCGAAGCGGCCATGATGCGCCTCGAGGAGAAGACCCCGACCCTGAGCGGCGAGCCGCTGATCGAGGATCGCCTCACCCTGGTGGGCCAGACCCTGGAGGATATACCGCGCGTCGGGCCGCATCTGGGGTCGGTTCAGGCCATCCTGCTAGATTCGGAGCTGCGCGGCGTACATGCCAAAAAGTTAATGTCGATGTGGGAGGAGGAGATCGGGTTGATTCCCGGCATCAAGTCCCTCACATTCACCGGTCTGAACGCCGGCCCGCCTGGAGATCCCATCGAGGTGTGGATCCAGGGCCACAAGATGGCGGACATCATGGCTGCTTCCGACGACCTGATGGCACGTCTTCATAAATTTGACGGCGTCTATCAGATCCGGACGGACTTCTCCCCGGGCAAGAACGAGATTCGACTGGCGCTCAAGCCTGAAGCCCACACCCTCGGCTTGACGGTCGACGATCTGGCCCGACAGATCCATGCCGGTTATTTCGGCCGTGAGGCCTTGAGGCTGCAGCGGGGGCGCGACGATGTGCGCGTCAAGGTGCGTTATACGGCCGATGAACGCAGCCGGTTGTCGGATCTGAACCATGTGCGTATTCGCACCGCCAACGGCCTCGAAGTGCCGCTTACCTCCGTGGCCGAATTGACCTATGCACCCGGCTATGCGACCATCAATCGGGCCGACGGCATGCGCAGGGTGATGGTGAGCGCAGGCGTGGACAACACCAAGGCCAACGCCAACGAGATTTTCGGTGAGCTCAACCACTCCTTCTTTCCACAGCTGATGCGCAAGTATCCCGGATTGCGGGTGTCGATGCAGGGCGAGCAGAAGAAGATGCGAGAAGCGTTCACCCCCTTGAGTATCGGCTATCCCATGGCGATGTTGGGCATCTTCATCATCATCGCCACCATCTTTCGATCCTACCTGCAGCCGTTCGTGATCATGTTTACCGTGCCGTTCGGCATTATCGGCGCTATTTTGGGCCATCTGCTGATGGGGTACGATTTTTCCATGATGAGCGCCTTTGGTATGGTGGCCCTCACCGGAGTGGTGGTTAACGACGCCATTGTGATGATCGAACGCATCAACGAAAATCTGGCCGAAGGCATGCCTTTTTTCGAAGCCCTGGTGTCCGGCGGGGCCAGGCGCTTTCGGGCTGTCTTTCTCACCACGGTCAGCACCGTGGGCGGCTTGGCACCGTTGATCATGGAGACCGATTTTCAGGCCAAGTTCCTGATTCCCATGGCACTCTCCCTGGCGGCCGGCGTCGCCTTTGCCACCGTGTTGACGCTGGTAATGATTCCGAGCCTGCTGGCCATTCTAAATGACTTTCGCCGCGTGGTCCGTCGCCTGACGACCAAGCGGTGGCCGACCCGTGAAGAGGTTGAACCGTCTGCCGGTCGCAGAAGCGTCGAGAAGATGTTTTACGAAACACCCATCAATTAACAAAAGGTTCAGGAGTACGGATTATGAAGGCAATTTTGTACAGAATGGCGTTGGCCATGTTGTGTGCGGTGATGCTTTTTACGATGACGCCCTCTTCCGCCAATGCGGCCGGGAGTGACACAACTGGCCCTGCCGAAGCGTTGAAGGGCGTCAATATCCTTGATCTACAAACCGCTGCCCGGATCGCCCTGGCCGGCAACCCCTCCCTGGCGGCGGCCCAGGCCCGGGTGCTACAGGCCAGGCAGGCGGTCAGGCAGGCCCAGGCGCCATACTATCCCCAGATCGATGCCAGGGCCGGCTATTCACGGATGGATCTTTCTGATACCGAAATGGATACGCAACGGCAGAGTTACGACCTTATTCGAAATTTGTATCCACCAGGTACGGTTCCGTCATTCGATTCTGTCTACACCAATCCGGAAGATTATTACTCGGCAAGCCTCACCGCCACCTGGCTTGTCTTCGACGGCCTGGCCCGGGAGTTCACCCTGGCCGCGGCGCGTTACGGAGAGAAGGCCAGCATGGCCGCGAAGGACGATGCCCAGCGCCTGCTCCTGTCGGCAGTGACGATCGCCTATCTGCAATCCCAACTGGCCCTCGAGAATGTGGCCATTGCCAAGGAGGACGAGGCGTTTAACCAGCGGCAGCTGGTCGAGGCGCGTCTGCGCTACGAGGTGGGCACCGGGGCGTTGAGCGATGTGCTCAACTTCCAGGTGCGGGTCAACAGCGCCAAGAGCGCCCGCATCCAAGAGGAGAGAGGCTACCGTGCAGGCTTGGCCAGCCTGGCGGCTCTGCTGGGGCTGCCCGAGGGGCGCCTGCCCGGCCACGTGAATCTTGCCCAGCTGTCGCCGACCACTTCCCGGGAGTTGGCAGAGCCCAACGGATCCGATCAGGTGGCGCTTGCCCTGAGCCTGAGGCCCGATCTGAAGCGGTTTGACTGGGGCGTCAAGCAGGCCGACGCCGGTGTGAAAACTGCCCGGGCGGGCTACTACCCCACCATCGCCCTCTCCGCTGCGTACGAAGGCGAGCGATCGGAAGATATCGATTTTGAAAGCGATGATTTCGGCAATTCGGTTGGTGTGGGGCTCACCTGGAACCTTTTTGCCGGCGGTTTGACGCGGGCGCGCACGAGTGAGGCCAAGGCGCGGCTCTACGAAACGGAGAAACTGCGCGACGACAGCCGGGTGCAGGTGGCTTCGGATATTCAAAAAATCGTCACCGAAATCGAGGCCGCCCAGGGCGTGCTCCGTCTGCAGGAGACCAACACCGCCCTGGTCCAGCAGCAGCGTGACCTGGTGGAGAAAGAGTACAAGGCGGGCGTGGGGTCGCTGGTGAGATTGAACCAGGCCCAGCGCGATCTCAACGTCTCATATTCCCAGTTGGCCCTGGCCCGTGTGGCCCTCCGGGTCTCCTGGTACAATTTGCAGACCGCAACCGGAGAGATTTTGGAGACGTTTAAGCAGTAGTCGATGCCATCAGGCTCTCTTTTAACTGTCCGGGCGCTCTCGCACCGGGCTGCACCGTCACCCTGTGAAAGCGCAGCAACGGATACAGCAATCGGCCAGGCCTCGGTTGAAACGGCTGCAACAGGGTGCTGATTGCCGCGGCGAAGCGCTAGGCCGCGTCTATTTCGTTACTCGCTGAATCCGTAGTGGTAGATTTCGTACTTGGTCTGGCCGCCCAGAAGGGCGTCTATTTTCTCCTGGATCTGCTGTCGCTCGGGGCTTTTAAGCCATTTGATCCAGGCCTCTGAAGACTGCCAACTGCTGATGACGAGAAACTCTTCACTGTTGTTCAGGTTTCTCAGCGTCTCCCCGGAAATGTAGCCGTCCTGATTCATGGCCAGGGCGCGCATCTGCCTGAACAGAGGTATCATCTCTCGAGCTTTGTTTTCCGGAACGACTCTTTTGATCAGGGCTTTTACTGCCATAAGAACCTCCTCGGGCTTGGGGTTGACGGAGCCGGCCTTGGCAGGTATTGCATCACTTAGAGGTCAATAGCGTTCGGTGCGCCGAAAGGCACTGCGGTCGCTGGCAGGTCAGATGGGTATCGGCCGATATTGTCCGGTGCCACTTTTGATTACGTATTCACTATAAGTGCAGCTTCCCAATGAAGTCAAAGGCAAAGTTCAGACCCTGTGCGCTCTCTGTCTTCCCCATGGACTCAATGTGCCATGAGACCCTTTTTGGAACAGATTCATAACTTTGCTTGATAAGCATCTTCGGAGCCATTAAACTATAAGGGTTGCCGTACGCGCACGCGTTGCGACACTTCGATGATGCTTAAGGGTAAATTGAGGCGCTTTTCTATGTGGTTATAGATTTGAGGGACGATGGAGAAGGAGAGAAAGATGCAGATTCTTGTGCTTTACTATTCCAAGGGTGGAAACACGCGCCGTTTGGCCGAAGCCGTCGCCGAAGGCGCCGGTCAGGTGGAGGGGGCCCAGGTTCTGCTTCGCCGCACCGACGAAGTGAGCCGGGACGATTTCGTACAGAGCATGGCCGTCATTGCCGGATCGCCCGTCTATTTCGGAAGCATGGCAGCACCGCTGAAGAAGGTGCTGGACGACTACGTTGGGGTTCGTAGGGGGATGGAGAATAAGATTGGAGCCGCCTTTGCTACATCGGGAGATCCCACTGGCGGCAAGGAGACCACCTTGATGTCGATTCTCCAGGCACTCTTGATTTACGGCATGATCATCGTCGGAGACCCGCTTTCGGCCACCGGCCATTACGGCGTTGCCTGTGTCGGGGCGCCCGATACCGGAACCGTTGAGAATGCACGCAAGATGGGTCGCCGGGTGGCCGAGTTGGCCAAGGTGATCAACGACAACCATCTGGTGGTCGACGCAAAGTAACCGTCCTGGCCTCCCTGAGGAAAGGAGCGTCGTTTGCCATCATCCAATCCGTCTCGATCAACCCGATTCGATGTCATCATTGTCGGCGCAGGGCCGGCAGGCCTCTTTGCGGCCTATTGGCTTAGCGAACATTCCGGTGTGAAAGTCCTGCTGGTTGACAAGGGCAAGCCGTCCCATCGAAGGGCGTGCCCGATGACGTCGGGGGGGCAGTGCCGCCGCTGCAAACCGTGCAACATCCTATGCGGTATTGGCGGGGCGGGCCTCTTTTCAGACGGCAAGCTCAACTACATTGAACGGCTCGGCAAGACCGACCTGACCCAATTCATGCCACAGGAGGCGGCCCAGGCGCTGATCGCAGAGACCGAATCGATCTTTAACCGCTTCGGCATGGACGGGCCGGTCTATCCGACGGATATGGATGCTGCCCAACAGCTGCGCAAGGTGGCCAAGCGCTTCGGCATCGAACTGTTGATCATCAAGCAGAAGCATCTGGGCAGCGACCGTCTGCCGGACCATATTTCCGGCATGGTCGACCATCTGCGATCCAGAGGAGTGGTGATCCACAGCTCCGAAGAGGTACGCGATATTTTGGTTGAAAACGGGCGGGTGAGTGGCATCGAGACCCAGCGCAAGTCCTACCGGGCCCCCCATGTCATACTGGCCCCCGGCCGCGCCGGCGCCGAATGGATGGGACGTGTGGCCTCCCGATTCGATCTGGGTTTGCAGCAACGCGGCATCGAGGTGGGTGTGCGCGTGGAGGTCGCCAACGACATTTTGCAGGACCTTTGCAAGATCATCTACGATCCGACCTTTTTCATTCAAACATCCAAGTATGACGATCAGACCCGCACCTTTTGCACCAATCAGGGGGGGTATGTGGCCCTGGAGAACTACAGCCGCTTTGTCTGTGTCAATGGCCATGCCTACCAAGCCCGCAAGTCCCAGAACACCAATTTCGCCTTTCTGTCCAAAGTGGTGCTCACCGAGCCGGTGACCGACAATCAGGCATACGGCGAGTCGATCGGCCAGTTGGCCACCCTCATCGGCGGCGGCAAGCCGATCCTGCAGCGTTTCGGGGATCTGAAACGGGGCCGCCGCAGCACATGGCATCGCATCGACAAGGGTTACATCCGCCCCACCCTGACCAATGTGGTGTGCGGCGATATCGCCATGGCACTGCCCGAGCGCATACTCACCAATCTGATTGAAGGGTTGGAGCAGCTCAACCGTGTGGTTGTTGGTGTTTCCAACGATGAAACCCTCCTCTATGCACCTGAAATAAAGTTTTTTGCTACCCAGGTGGAGACCGATCACAATCTGGAGACCAGGGTAGGAGGGCTTTACGTGGCAGGGGATGGACCCGGAGTGGCCGGCAACATCGTTTCAGCCAGTGCCACCGGCCTGATTCCGGCCAAGGCAATTCTGAATGGACCCTGATTGGGAGCGGTATCGTCCCTAGTAAACGTTGGGGGCGGCTCCCAAAATGGAAGCAAATGCTGATGCCAGCTCATCTAATGTAAAGGGCTTCTTTAGGAAGGAGTGGGGTCCGTTCAGAACGATCCTCTTTGAACGTTCATCGAGTTCGGATCCGCTGGCGATGATCACCCTGAGGTCCGGATCGATGGCGTGCAACGCTTTGAACACCTCGTGGCCATCCATTTCGGGCATGATCATATCCAGAATGACCAGATCGATGGCTCCGGATTGCGCTTCGTATATCCGTACGGCATCCAGACCGTTATCGGCGAGGGTCGCTTTGAATCCGAGGCTCTGGACCAATTCTCCAATATATTCGAGTATGGGCGCCTCGTCATCCACCACCAGAACGCGTTTCCCTTCGGCTTCGATGAGTGTCGGGGTTTTTTCCCGAACCGGTTCAGGCATCGCGCCGTTGGCGGCCGGCAATAGCAGACGAAAGGTGGCACCTTTTCCGATACGCGACGAGACCCGGATGTGGCCGTGGTGATTTTTCACCACCCCGTAGACTGAGGCTAGACCTAACCCTGTGCCGCGACCGATCTCTTTGGTTGTAAAGAAGGGTTCAAAAATGCGTTTGATGGTACCCTCATCCATTCCCGTACCCGTATCGGCCACTTCGATCTCGATGTAGGGACCCGGGTCCACGTCGCTCCAGTGCTCCGCCAACTCTTCCTCGAGGAACCTGTGGGTGGATACTGTCAGCTCGCCACTGTTGGGCATGGCATCCACGGCATTGACGAAAAGATTGAGCAGCACCACCTCCATCTGGCCTTGGTCGGCGTTCAATATGGCTGGGCTGGCATTGAGCTGGCGATGAATGCGGATGTTCTTGTTGGTACGTTCGACAACGTTTAACGAATCGTCGATCAACTGGTGCAAATCGAGGGGCCCAAAAATAGAATGGCTTCTCCGGGCATATCCCAGCAGCTGGCGGGTCAATGAGGAGCCGGACTGGATCTGGTCTTCGATGCGCTGGAGCTTCTCCCGGTAGGCGTAGTCGTTTCCCGGGTCCAGACGCAGCAGGGAGACGTTGGCCTGCATCCCCATCAGTAAGTTATTGAAATCGTGTGCGATGCCACCCGCCAGCGTGCCGATTGCCTCCATCTTCTGGGATTGCAGCAGCTGCTCCTGCAGCTGGTTCTCCTCGGTAATGTCTTTTGCCATGCCGATGATACCGGTGATGCGTCCCTCTTCGTTGGAGTTGACCGAAGCGGTGAAATCAAAAATGCGCTGGCTGCCCGTTTGACTCACCATCTCCAGATTGCATGCCGCAACACTTTTTTTGCCGTTGATCAACTGCTGATGTATGTCGGTGCAACGGGCGTGCTGTTTCTCGACGACGAAATCAGTGAACCGGCGGCCCATCACCGCCTCTTTGGTATGGCCCAGTATACTCTCCCAGGCCGGATTGGCGTAGCTGATGGCGCCGACGTCGTCCAGGGTGACCACAATCATCGGTGCATTTTCACTGAGCGACTTGAAACGCTCTTCGCTTTGCCGCAGGGCCTCCTGGGCCGCCATGGCCTCGGTCACATCCCTGAGGATGACCAGGTGGCCGGTCAACTTGTCGTTGTTGCGCAGCACCGAGGCTTTGACCTGCAGAAACTGGTAGGATCCGCTATTTTCGATCTCAATAATGGTGGGTAGTCCAGCATCCTTGAGGTGGCCGATCACGGGCAGTCTCGGCCACCAGGAGATGACCTGATCGGCACTGCGCCCGATCACGCTGTTCTGCTGGACCCCGGCCAACCGTGCAGCGGAGCGGTTGAGATCTAGGATACGGTGGTCCGGGTCCATCACGATAATGCCGTCGCTCATGTTCTGGATGACGATATCGCGCGCAATGGGAACGATGTCCAGCAGGCGGTAGCGCAGGATGCCCCACATGACGGCCAGCCCGCTGATGCTGAAGGCAAACGGGGTCAGATCGAGTTTGGGAAAGGGTTGGGCACCGCTCAGAAAGAGCACATTGCATGCCCATGGGGCCGTTGCCGCAACCATCAATGAAATCACCTGACTGCGGTATATGCGCTGGGCGTCCATCAAAGATTTGGCGATGAAGATGAAGCCCAGAAACAGCAGGATGTAGGAGTAGGCCGTATGAATCCAGAACCAGGGCCCGAATTTGCGCGAAATGAGGTAGAAACTGTCGCTCTGGAACCACTCCACCTGTCGGAACATGAGATGGTGGAGATTGTTGGTGGCCACCATGAGGACGGTCAGGGCGGGTACCACCGACAGCATCAAGAGGCGCGACGTTTTCAGTCCGCGAATGCGATTGGCATAATAGAGGCTGAAGGTGAACCACGCCACCGGGATCACGGCAATGAAGAGATACTTCAAATTGCCGCTGAAGATCTTGGTCGGATGATCGAAGGAGGCGACCTCGAACATGGTCAGGAAGGCCCACATGCCCACCGACACCATCAGAACGGCAAACGCATGGTTGCCTAAGTTGGGTCGGTTTCTGAGGACGGCAATGGCCAGGGCGGCCGATATTCCGACTGCTACCAGCAGCAGAAGCGTATAGGGTTGATCAAAGAAGGGCATTTCGCCTTAGTTCACAATTTCAGAGCAATGATTCATCCATAAAGACCGGTAAACAATCCAAATTGTCTGTAGGAGGGCTTGGGTACCGGTTCGGCCAGTAAGGTCCCATGAACACCCATTTATAAAGTGCCGTCCACTTTGTCAAACGCAAAAGCCGGGGCAGTCTTTA
This sequence comes from uncultured Desulfatitalea sp., assembly GCA_963668675.2. Taxonomy (GTDB): domain Bacteria; phylum Desulfobacterota; class Desulfobacteria; order Desulfobacterales; family Desulfosarcinaceae; genus Desulfatitalea. The sequence goes on from CAXXMB010000002.1 coordinate 2,377,944, forward strand.
CGGCTGCTCCGGCTTTTCAATCTATTTTTATTTTTGCCGAATGATTCGGTTATGCGATGGCCTGGCTCATCACCTCTCCCACAAGACGGGAGAAGCGGCCCGGATTTTCGAGCTTGCCACCTTCGGCTATGACGGCCAGGTCATACAGCATATGGCTGTAATCCTTCAGAACCTCATTGTCGCGGTCCTTTTCGTAGATGGCCTTGATTTTGGCCATCACCGGATGGTCCATGTTCAGTTCCAGAACCCGTTTGATTTCGGGGGTTTTCTGACCGGCTGCGCGCATCAGTTTCTCCATGTAGGCGCTCATATCGTATGCCTCCCCGGAGAGACAGGCGGCCGACTCCTTCAGCCGGTCGGAGGCTTTGACCTCCTTGACCTTCTCCTCCAGCTGTCCCTTGATAAAGCTGAAGAGGGCTTTGAACTCCTCTTTTTTGGACGACTGTTCTTCGCCCAACTCCAGGTCGCCTTTCTCCGCGCTTTTGAACGGTTTGCCGTCGAACTCGGTCAGGGACTGCATGGCCCATTCATCCACCGGATCGGCCATCAGCAACACTTCAAACGATTTCTCCTTGAGTTTCTCCAGTAGCGGGCTGTTGGACAGGGCGCTCAGATCGTCTCCGGTGATATAGTAGATCTCCTTCTGGTCGGGCTGCATGCGTTTAACGTATTCGTCCAGTGAGACCCACTTGCCGTCGGACCGGGTCGTTTTGTAGCGTGCCAGGGCTGCGATCTTGTCCCGCTTGTTGGGGTCGGTGTAGATGCCCTCTTTGATGACGGGGCCGAACTCCTCGTAGAACGTTTCGTAATCTTCGGGCGACATCTCGTTGAGCAGATCAAGCACCTTCTTGACCAGGTTGTTGCGGATGTTCATCACCAGACGATCCTGCTGCAGGATTTCGCGGCTCACATTGAGATTGAGGTCGGGCGCATCGACAACCCCTTTGACAAAGCGCAGATATTCGGGCACCAGCTCCTTGCAGTCCTCCATGATAAAGACCCGTTTGCAGTAAAGCTGCACGCCGTGTTTGCGCTCAGGCTGGAAAAGATCGAAGGGTGCTTTGGAGGGGATGTAGAGCAGCATGTCGTATTCGGTGGTGCCTTCGAACTTCATGTGCAGACGGGCCAGGGGCGGGTTCCAGTCGTGGGCCAGGTGCTTGTAGAACTCTTCGTGGGTCTTGTCGTCCACGTCATCCTTGGGCTGGGACCAGATCGCCTTCATGGAGTTGATGGTCTCCTCTTCGACCACCTGGCGCTTGGTCTCTCCGATGGGTTTACCCTCTTTGTCCTTGATGATCTCTTCGTCGGGAATGGGGACCTCTTTCTCGACGTCCATCAGGATGGGATAGGCCACATAGTCGGAGTGCTGCTTGATGATTCTGCGGATCTGCCACTGATCGGTGAAATCGGATTCATCTTTTTCCGCCTTGCGCAGGTGCAGCGTGATGGCGGTGCCACGCTGCTCTTTTGTTGTTGTTTCGATATCGAACTTACCGTCGCCGCTCGACTCCCAGCGTACGGCCTGATCTTTGGCGGCTCCGGCGGCCCGGGTGACCAGGGTTATCTTGTCGGCCACCATGAAGGCGCTGTAAAACCCGACGCCGAACTGTCCGATCAGTTCAGGGGTCAGCATCTCTGCGCTCTGGGCCTCTTTGAGCATCTCCATGAAGCCGGCGGTGCCGCTTTGGGCGATGGTGCCGATATTGTCCATCACCTCATCGAAGGTCATGCCGATGCCGTTGTCGCTGATCTCTAGGGTTTGGGCGATGCCGTCGCTCTTGATTTTGATCTTGAATTCGGCGTCGTCACCCAGCAGTTCCGGCTCGGTCTGGGATTTGAAGCGCAGTTTGTCGATGGCGTCCGACGCATTGGAGATCAGCTCCCTGAGGAAAATCTCCTTGTTGGAATAGAGGGAATTGATGATCAAATTGAGGATTTGACGAACTTCGGTCTTAAATTGATGGGTCTGTTTTTTGCCTTCCATGGGTATGCCTCTCAAGCTCCTTTTTGATGGTTAATCCGGCTAAATAATGGGTAAAAAAAATCAATTGTCAAGGCAGTAGAGTGTGTTTCGAGAGGGAACTATCTTGTGGCTTTGGTTTGCGGCGCTTCGGCCAGCATGGCTTGGCGTACCACCATGGATGCGGGAACCAGGGTGACGCTTTTTTTGAGGCGCGGGAGAAATGCGTTGATCGATTGGACGGTGTTGGGATGGGGATGGGCGATGCCCACGGCGTAACCCTGCCGGCGGGCGCGTCGGATCAGGCGCTCCAGCTGGGAGCGGATGAAGGCCGGATCGTCGACATGGTCGATAAAGATATCCCTCTCGGCGAAGGGCAGCTGAAGCAGATTGGCCGATGGCCGTGCGACCGTTTCGGTGGTGGTGCGGCTGTCGACGTAGTAGAGATCCTGCCTCTTGAGAATCGAGAAGATCTGCCGCATCCGCTCGGGTGAGGCGGAGATCCTGGATCCCATGTGATTGTTGACGCCCTTGATACCTTGGATCTGGTCGAGATTTTGCCTCAGTTGGGAAATGAATTCGTCGGGGCTCATTTCGGAGAGCAGTGCACCAGGGCCTGGTTTGACCGTCGGATACTCATTGGGTTCCATGGGCAGGTGGAGCATGATCTCCAGCCCTTTGGCCCGTGCCCGCTTGACGATGTGGCGACTGAAGGGGCTGTAGGGCAGCATGGAGAAGGTCAATGGCACGTCCATCTCCATGAATTGATTGGCGATGCGTTGGTCGTAGCCGATATCGTCGATGATGATGGCCACCAGGGGTGGGCGGTCTCCGGGCAGTTGCGGCAGACGTTTCAACGGCTTGGCCGGCGGACGGCTTTTGGAGAAGACCTCATAGGCCGGTTTTTGACTCTGGGGAGACACCACCTCCGGGATGGGATAGTGGCTGTCCGGTCGTATGGCGGCACTGGTGTGGTCGGTCGGCGTGCCGATGAGCCATTTGGCCGCGACGCCAGCACCGAGCACCAGAACCACCAGTAGGGTGAGACTGCCAAAGATCTTGATGAGTTGGAGTGTTAGATCCGGACCCTTTTTCGACCTTTTTTTGCGCCGTTTGACCGTGGTACCTTTTTTAGCCATTGCCCAGTTTCTTGAAAATATCGTAGCCGATCAAAATATCCAGGGCCCTTCGAACCTGGCTGTCCTTCATCAACTGCTCCGCACTCAAGGGACTCAACCGTGTTCTGATTGCGTCGTCGCTCTTTTTGTCCTTTGTCTTGTCCTGGGGGCCCGATTGCGTTTTACCGCTTTCGGCGTCCAGATGGTTGGCCAGATCCTTCTCCTTGAAAAGACGATCCGCCTCGGTGGCATCATCTTCTATGATACGGCGGGCTACCACGATATCGGGCTCCACGCCCTTGGCCTGGATCGAACGGCCGCTCGGCGTATAGTAACGCGCAATGGTCAACTTCAAGGCGTAACCGTCGCTGAGGGGTTCGATGGACTGTACCGATCCCTTGCCGAACGAGGTGGTGCCGATGACGATGGCCCGTTTGTCATCCTGAAGTGCACCGGCCACAATCTCCGAAGCACTGGCGCTGCCACCGTTGATCAAGACAACCAGCGGGTAGGTACGCGGCGGGGTGCTTTTAGTGGCCGGATAGACTTTGGTGTGTCGTTTGAGCCGCCCCTTGCTGGTCATGATAATGCCCTCATCGATGAAGAGATCCGAGATGTCGATGGCTTGGTTTAGCACGCCGCCGGGGTTGTCGCGCAAGTCGAGAACAAGCCCCTTGAGGGGCGGATCGGCCTTCTCCAGCTTTTTGAGGGCCGACACTAAATCATCGTAGGTGTTTTCGCGGAAATGGGTGACCCACACATAGCCGTATCCGGGCTGCAGCTGGGTCGATTTGACGCTATGGATTGGAATCACGTCTCGAATGAGTTCGAAATCCAATGGCTTGGATTCGCCTTCTCGAATGACCGTGATGGTCACTTTGGTGTTTTTGGGACCACGCATCCGTTTGACCGCATCGGTCAGGTTGTCCGTGGGGGTGCCGTCCACCTTGACGATCTTGTCACCAGCCTGGATGCCTGCCCTGTAGGCGGGCGTCCCCTCGATGGGGGAGATGACCGTCACCAGGTTGTTGCGCATGGTCACATGAATGCCGATGCCGGTAAATTCCCCCTGGGTGTCGATCTGCAGCTCCTTGAACGCTTCCGGGGTCAGCAGAGAGGAGTGGGGATCGAGACTGTTGACCATGCCCTGGATGGCATTTTCGATCATCTTCTGCTCGTCGACTTCATCGACATAGTTTTTTTCGACAATGTCGATGACATCCGAAAATATTTTGAGGCCCTTATATGTCGCGTCGCGATCGGCGGCAAGATTGCGGTAGGCGCCGGGCAGGAAAAGGGCGGCGGCAATAGCGATAATGCCGACCCATACCCAACGATAGCTGTTGCGGAATTTATGCATGCGAGGCTCTCCTATCCTTTGTTGATCCATTCGAGCGGATCGATTGGTTTGCCGTGGTGGCGGATTTCAAAATGCAGCGCCGGGCCCATCAACGAACCGGAATCACCTACAGTTGCAATCACTTCTTCTTTGTCAATGCGGTCGCCTTTGACCTTGAAGACCTCTTCCAGATGGGCGTAGACCGTATAGTAGTGATTGCCGTGGTCGATGATCAGCATGTTGCCGAACCCTTTAAACCAGCTTGAATAGATGGCGTATCCGTCAGAAACAGCCCGAATCGGCTCTCCCCGTTCGGCGCGGATGTTGATGCCGCTCTGAAAGTTGACCAGTTTTGCCTTCTCATCGCGATAAGGTCCGAAAAACGAAATGATCTTACCCTTTACCGGCCAATCGAGCAACCCCTTGTACGTTTCGAAAGGCCGGTTGTCATCAGCCGCGCCGGTCGCTATTTGCGCTGCTGCTTCGGCCGCCCCCGGTTGGAAGGCTGCCAAGGTGCTGTCCAGGGTTTTGGCCGCCTGATGCAACGATTTGAAGGCGGCCTGCTCCAACTCCTTACGGCCGCGGATTTTTTTCAGCAGCGTGGTGCGTTTGTCCTGCTCGTTGTCCAGTACGGCAATACGTTGGCTCAGTTCGATCTCCAGCGCTCTTTTTTCGGCCCGCTTGGCATTGAGCTGTTCCAGCATGGACTCGAGCTCTGTCTGGTCGGCGCGCAGTTTATCAAGTACGGCCTCATCCTGAGAGAGGATACGTTCCAGGGAAGATTTGCGTTGGATGAAGTCGTAAAACGAACCTGCCGTGGCCAATAGCTGCACCCTTCCAATCCAGTTGAGCTTATAAAGGGCTTTCAGGCGCCGGGACGCATAGGCCTGGCCGGCCGCGATCTCCTTCTCCTTGGCCGCATAGTCTCTCCCGATCTCCTCCGTTCTCTTCTGCAACTCCTCAAGCCCTCGGCGTGTGGAGCGAACCTGACGCCGGTGTCGGTCAAGGGCCTGCTCTGATGCATTCATTTCATCGATCACGGCCTGCTCTTTGCGGGTCACCTCATCGAGTTGTCTGCGAGACGCTTCGAGCTTCCCCTTAAGGGTTTCGGCCTCGTGCCGCAACTCCTTTAGCTCTTCCGGTTCAATGCCCTGGGCCGTGTCGACGGATCGAGCGGCCGATTCGTCTATGCTGATCAGGCGAAGAAGGCCCTTGTTCTCAAGAACATAGCCCTTGGTGCCGGCATGGTCGATTTTCAGCCATCCCTTTTCGCGCCCCAACACACGGACTCGGCTCTCCTTGGCCAGGCGCATCACCACGCGATACTTCTTACCCGGACCCGATCGCATGTTTAGATCGGACACTCGCACCACGCCCACTTCGACCGCCAGAGCGCTGCTGAGCCACAGCAACAGGCTGCCAAGGGTCAGGAGTGTTATATGGATGGTCCGGTTGGTCATTTTAAAAACTGTTTCAGTGAGATCCAGCATCCCAGCCATCCCACCAGGGTGCCGCTGACGACGATCAACAGGCAGATGGTGGCTGGAAAAAAGCGCAGGGTCAGCAGACCGCTGGCCAGGCTGGGTTGAAAATGGCTGGATAGAGAGAAGTAACCGACATAGAGGACGGCCAGTCCGATCAGGGTGCCCAGGCCGCCCTGAATCATGCCTTCCAGGTAGAAGGGGATTTTGATAAATCGGTCGGTGGCTCCCACCAGGCGCATGATTTCGATCTCGTCGCGCCGCGAATAGAGCACCAGGCGGATCGTGTTGGCCACGATAAAGACGGTGGCCATGAAGAAGAGTGCCCCGATGCCGTAGCCGGCGATACTGAAGAGGTTGATGATGTTGGTGAAGCGTTGAATCCACTGCTGGCCGTATTCAACCTCTTCGACGGCTGTCAGGTTCTGAATGCGCTCGGACAGAAACTGCAGCTCGTCACTGTTGCGGGCAGCCGCCTGCAGGGTGACTTCAAAGGCGTCCGGCAGCGGATTCTCCTTGAGGTTCTCCAGGAGGGCCGAGTGGTGGGGCATCTGGCCCTTGAGCCGATCCATGGCCTCCTCCTTGGAGATGTAAATGGCATTCTGCACGCCGGCGATGCTTTGCAATCTGAATTTGGTGTCCAGGCGGGCAGCCTCCGAGGTGTTGGGCTTCAGATAGACCATCATGCGGATGCCCTTCTGCCATTGGGTCAGCAGGTCTCCGGCATTGACGAAAAAGAGGGCAAAGGCCGAAGCGATCAGTATGGAGAGGGCGATGGTCACTACCGTGATAGCCGTCAGGAAGCGATTCTCTTTGATGTCGTTGATGGCGCGTTTGAAAAACCGTTTCATCTTAGATCAAGACTCCTGCCTATGCCGACTCGTTCGACCACAATTGGCCATCACGCAAATGCACCACTCTTGATGTGCTGCGTTGGAGTAAGTTTTTGTCGTGGGTGGCCACGATCACCGTGGTCCCTCGGGCATGAAACGCATCCAGGTAGTCCATGATGACGCCGGCGGCCTCTTCGTCCAGGCTGCCGGTGGGTTCGTCCGCCAGGATGATCTTGGGATCGCCCACAGCCGCCCTTGCCACGGCCACGCGCTGCTGCTCCCCGCCCGAAAGGCTTTGCGGCAACGCGCCCATGCGGTCCTCCATGCCGACGGTGCGCAGCACGCTCCTGACTTTTTTGTCGATCAGGCGCGGCTTGCGGCCGGCGGCCTCCAGAACCAGTGCAACGTTTTCGTACACCGTTTTGGTGGGAATCAATTTATAATCTTGGAAGATGATGCCGAATTTGCGTCTGAGCAGGGGGATACGACTGCGGCCGATGCGTGACAGATTCATGCCGTCGATCAGCACCTGACCCTCGGAGACAGGTTCGCCCAGGTAGAGCAGTTTGAGCAGGGTGGTCTTGCCCGCGCCGCTGCGGCCGGTGACAAACAGAAATTCGTTTTTGGAGATATCCAGGGTAACGTCTTTAAGTGCGAAGTTTTTGCCGTAACGTTTATGGATATGGAACAGTCGAATGATGGCATCACTGTTGGTCTGGATCATGTGCCTCAATGTCCCACGCCGGCCGTGCCGGTGTTGAAGGTGTAATCCCAATGCATGGTTTGAATATGAAACAAAGGCCAACCTTACGAATGTCGGCGACCGTCGATCGAACAGGTTGACCGGTGCAGGCTTCCCTGCTAAGAACACCGCTGAGTCCGAGGAGTGCTGCCCCCAGTTTTCCTTGCTCTGCCTCCGCTGAAACCCATCAAACGGCTTCTTCCAATCAGTGGAGGCTTTTTTATCTCATAAGTGCTCTAAAATCAAGCACTTCTTCCCAGATGGCGCCGTGCAAACCAAGCTGGAGCAAAAAATGAAAGCAGAACTGATCGCCCTTTTATGTGAAAAATCGTTCAAATATTCATCCAAACCGACGTTCAAGCTGGTGTCGGGCCGCATGAGCCATTTCTACGTCAATTGCAAACCCACCATACTGAACCCCCGGGGGATGTACCTGGTGGGGCATCTGATGGCCGCCGCCATCGAAGACCTCAATCCCGACGGGGTAGGCGGGCTCACCTTCGGCGCCGATCCCATTGCAATGGCGACCGCATTTGCCTCGGAACTGAATGGGCGTCCGGTGCAGGCCTTCTCCATCCGCAAGGAGAAGAAGGACCATGGTATCGCCCGCTGGATCGAGGGGGACCTGGCGCCCGGTTCACGGGTGGTGGTGATCGATGACGTGGCCACCACCGGCGGGTCGACCATTAAGGCCATCGAACGTGCCCGTGAAGAGGGACTGGAGGTCGTCCGCTCGGTGGTCCTGGTCGATCGCCAGGAGGGCGGACTGGAGAATATCCGCAACCATGTGGACGATGTGCAGGCCCTGATCACCCGGGACGAACTGATGGCGCATATTGGTAAAAGCTAAAATTCTATCGCAATCTTCTATGAAAATGGCCCGGCGAGTCCAGTGGGTGGCCTGCACCTGACATAAACGCATTCAAGTGCCGCTAAGCGTCAATTCCGGGCGGCCCGGAAACTTGCTATCGCTCAAAAAGTCCTGGGCGCTGATCCTCCACTGCCCCTAAAAAAAGGGGGGGATGGTGAGAATCGATTTTTGTTTAGAGAAGTGATCGGATCACCCTATGAAACCATATAGCCTGGCGATAGTGGTGTGGCTGCTCTGCGCTGCTCTGGGAGACGGCTACGCTGCCGCTGACGATGGCCGCCGATTTGCTCATAGCGGGGACGGTCGGATCCAGCTGTACAGCAGTAAGAACGGCCGTTCATTTTCGGGTGAGTATGATTTGGGGGCGGGGAATTACGATCAAAAGGCCCTTGATCGGATCGCTTTGGTGTTTGGCTCTCCCAAAGGAGACCCTCTGGCCCATATTGCTTTGCGCCTGATCGCCTTTCTCGATTTTATCCAGGACCATTTCGATCCGACGGCCCGAATCGAGATCGTTTCGGGGTGGCGTAGTCCGAACTACAACACCAAGCTGCGCAAGGATGGGCGCTTGGCGGCCACAGCCAGCCTGCATCAGTACGGGATGGCGGCGGATATCGTGATCGATGGGGTCTCTTCGGAAAGGGTGTGGCATTTTGTCCGTCGCCTCGGTTTCGGCGGCACCGGTTACTACCACGGCAGAACGGTGCATGTGGATGTGGGTCCGGCCCGCTTTTGGGATGAGTCGAGTTCGGGTGTGGGAACCGGCCTCGCTGACGACAACAAGCTCATCGGCCTGGTAACCGATTGCGACCAGTACCGTCCCGGAGAGTTGGTGGTGCTCCGTTTTATCCGCATGACCGCTTTCCCCATCGGCGTGGTACCCGAATTTACACTGGAACGAATTGGCCCTAGTACTGAGTCGCAAAAGGCCGCCGCCGGCCGCCCCGATTTCAATATCGGCATTGAAGGCGCTTGCCCTCGCTTCGCTGCCATCGCAGACATGATGAATATTCGTTATCGCCTGCCGAGTCAGCTGCCTCCCGGGGAATATACCATTTGTGCACGCTTTTGCGAAAGCGACTGGGAGGCGATGCCGGAGAAGGTTGCCACGCCACCTTTTAAGATCGTTTCTTCCGCATTCCGTTTCTCCCCAACCACGGCCCCAGGCTCCGCAGCAGTATGGCGGCAATGATCGTGCATCCGCCGATAATGGCGAGATCTCCCGGCCGTTCACCCAGCAACAGAAAAACCCAGACCGGATTGAGAATAGGCTCAAGAGTAGAGATCAACAGCGCTTCAAGAGCGGTCACATAACGGATGGCGATGGAGAACAACGCATAGGCCAATCCGATCTGCACCAGCCCCAGCAGCACTAAGCCGATCCATCCCATGGCCGTGGGGGCCTCCCCGAACATGAAGGGCATGCCGACCACAGCAGCCAACAGGTTACCCAGGATGACCGATTGGACAGGATCGGCATCCTTCTGTTTACGCAGCAACAACGCAATCCAGGCGAAGCCAACGCCTGAAATCAATCCGGCCACATTGCCCCATAGGCCGCTAAGGGAGAGATCCTCCGAGAAGAAGAGCACCATTCCGGCGAGCACCATGGCAATGGCGATCCAATCGATATTGCAGGGCTTTTCTCCGAGAAACCAGTAGGCGAAGAAGGCGACATGCACGGGGGCCGTATATTGAAGGAGAATGGCGTTGGCTGCATTGGTCCACTTGGTGGCCAATACGAAGCTGGTAATGCAGAGGGCATAGGCCAACGCCCCGCCGATCATGTACCGGTTCATTTGCCATCTTTTGGGACGAAAGATCAGCAACAGGAAGAGGGCGGCGATGGCACCGCGCATACCTGAGATCCCCATGGGCGACCAATCCACCCACTTGATCAGAAGACCGCCGCTGCTCCAGCACAAGGCGGCCAATAGAAGCAGGCATATTCCGGTCGAGCGCTGCATGTATCACCACGTTGTCGTCAAAAGCCAATGAGAGATTACAAATTCAGATAATCCGGTCTCTGGTTGTCGGCTTTGAGGCCCTCTTCGATACGGTCCAGCACCTTTTGCTTCTCTTCGGGAAACTTATATCCTTCGTAGCTGTGGGTAAAGAGAAGGTTGCCGCGCCGATCGCGCCAGTAGTTGCCGGCATGGTCGAAGCAGACCCGCGAGGTGACATCCAGTTCGGTGACCATGCGTTTGAGCTCCATCAGCTGCCCCTCGGGGGTCAGCAGATGGTAGTCGCCCTTTTGGGCCCATTCGTGCATGGTGGTTCCCGGTATCGTATAGAACGGCCGGGAACGGATATAGTGGGGGTTGATGGCGTTGAGCACCCGGGCCGTATTGACGGCGTGGTTCTCCCACATATCGCGTCCTCCCAACCCGGGCATCCAGTATTCGGAGACTTGAAAACCGGCCGCCATGGCCTTGCGGCCTCCCTTGATATGGCCTTCGGAGGTGACGCCCTTTTTAACTTTTTTGAGCAGCTCGTCGTCGCCGGTCTCCAGTCCGATGTGCAACCGGTCCAGGCCGGCCTTGCGTATGTCAACCAACTCCTCGTGCTTTTTCTGGGACAGGGTCTTGGCCCGGGCGTAGGAGGTGACCCGCTCGATCGAGGGGAAGGTGCTTCTCAAATGGCGCAACACCTCCACCAATCGGTCGGTGGGCATGATCACGCTGTTGGCATCCTGTACAAAAGCGGTTTTTCCGCCTGCCAATAGCCAGTGGTACACCATGGCGAAGCCCTGGTGGTAATTGAGCTCGGGATTGCGACCGATCAGGGCGACCACATTTTCACGGCTCACGGTCCCGTCCGGGCGTCCGCCCTTCAGATCTTTGCACAGGGCAGCAATGGCGTCGATATCGGCTTTGATCTCGTCGGTGCTGCGCAGCTCAAATTTTTCGGTTTTATACATGGCACAGAATTCACAGCGGTTCCACGGGCAGTTGCGCGTGAAGCGGACCAGCAGCGAATAGCTGCCCCCTTCGCTCGGGGGACGGTAGATGCCGGTTTCAAAGTCATAGCGGTTTGCAGCTTGGGCTGGCATGGGAACTCCTCGTTGGGTCAGGGGTTTCAATTTTTAAGGTTTTCAGCGGATACCATAACCATTTCAGCGGGCAATTCAATTGAGACCCTGCGCTTTGTGGCCTCTGGGATCAGGCGTCGCCGGCGGCAGGCAGGTAGACGGTGATAGTGGTCCCGGTTCCAGGGATGCTGTCGATGTCAATGAACCCGTTATGATTGGCAATGATACCATAGGCGCTGGAGAGGCCCAGGCCACGGTGCTGGCCGATGCCCTTGGTGGTGAAGAACGGCTCGATGGCGCGTTTGCGTGTATTGTCATCCATGCCCGAACCCGAATCGCGAATCGATATCTTGACGCACTTGTTGCTTCCGGCGTCCTGAAACGGTTCACGCCCCTCGGTGAGTTCGAAATTTTCGGTTTTAACGACCACCTTGCCCTTGTCGTCAATGGCCTGCCACGCATTGAGCATGATGTTCATGATCACCTGCTCCATCTGCTGACAGTCAGCCTCTGTCGGCCACAGCGACGGATCCAACTCCTTGACGAGGGCCACCTCGTTCTGGCTGCGGGCAAAGGTTTTGGCCATCTCTTCGACCACCATATTCATGTTCACCCGGCTTACGTTGTATTTACCCGATTGTGCAAATCCCAGCATCTGGCGGGTGAGCTTGGCGGCATCCTGTACACAGGCCTCAATACCCTTCAAATGGTCGCGGCGCACATCGTTCAATCCCATGCTGCGGTAGAGCAGCGAGACGCGGCCCTGTATGCCCATGAGCAGGTTGTTGAACGAGTGGGCCATGCCGCCCGACAGGGTGCGCAACGTGGCGAGGCTCTCGTTTTGAAAATAGTGCTGCTCGATCAGTTTCTGAGAGGTGATGTCGCGGATAATGTTCAGCGTGGCCGGCTCACCCTCCCACTCGATTCGCACGGCATTGACCTCGGCCCAGAAGATGTCTCCCCTTCGGGTGATGATGCGCAGGGGGTACATGTTCAGGATCTTTTCGCCCTTCAGGCGCTGCTCGTGGCGTTGGACAACGAGATCGCGCTCTTCGGGGTGCAGATACTCGGTAAAGGGAACCTTCTCCAGATCCTCGGCCAATACACCCCCCAGTGCCAGCGCTTTGGGGTTGGCAAAGCGGATTTTCCCGTCCTGGAGGACGAAGATGGCGTCATTGGCATTCTCCACCAGCACCCTGTATTTGTCTTCGGCCTGGCGCAACGCATCCCTGAGGCTCTCCACCTCCTCTGTTTTTTCAGCTAAAGCAAGACGTTGGGCTTCATTCGGATCCGATTGTCTTTTAATATCCATCGAAATGCCTTTCACCTCTGCTGAACACGGATAATTTTGTTCCGCTCGCCCCAGGGCGCAAACCGACTGTAGATTTATATTCGGGGCAATATTTAGGGCAGGTGTATAGATTTTGGTTAATTTAATTACAGATCAACCGATAATATAGGTGTTCATCTATACCAACACTTCGTTCGGCGCAAGGGGTATGGCGAAAATTGGCTCCGGGATTGTTTGCTAATATCGAACTGTTAGGAGGTGCCAACCCCATCGGCAGGATATGAAAAGCTCCCGAATGCCGTGTTTACAAACAGAGGTCCGATGCAGCAGTCGCTATGAATGATACCTATTCCATTTTTTTAATACCGCCGATGCTATCGCTCTTTTTTGGCGGCTATCTTGCGGCTCTGGCCCTGATTTCGATCAGAAGCGTATCACTCAAGGGCAGGGCACTCTTTGCCCTGATGTGCATCTGGTATTCTCTGTTGGCACCTCTGTTTATTTGCCACCACATCATCGACGATCCGGATTTGATCCTCTCCATCGAACGTAAAGTGCACTTCTTTTACGTCTACCTCCCTGTCGTGTTCATTGCCTTTATCCACCAACTGCTCGATATTCGCCGGCCAGTTGTCATGTTGGTCGTTACGGTATTGAGTTTTCTGATCAGTTTGACCACCCAGGGCGAGTTCTACTTCGCAGGCCTGTACAAGTATGAATGGGGGTACATCGCCAAAGGGGGCGTCGCGTTTGAGCTGTTTGGGTTATACGGTGCCCTCGCAATGATTTACTGTATCATCCAGTTTGCACATCGCATCAAATTGGAACCGAATCCGGCACTCCGTCTCAGATTCAAATATGTTGCCTTCTCCCTTGGTGTAGCCGTGCTCCTGACCTTTTTCAACATTCCCGCCATGCATGGGGTTGATTTTTACCCGCCTGGAAATTTCAGTTTCCTCCCATTGGCGATGATCGCATACGGTCTCTTTAAACACCGCCTGGTGGAGATCCGGAGCCTGCTTAATGTTTCATTCATTCGTTGCGTCCTTTTTATGATGGTTCTGTTACCCAACGCCATCCTCTTCAGCGAAGGCTCATCATTTTTTTTCCGTTTGCCAATGGAGCTGCAATTCATCTTGTTGGCGCTCATTTTTCTGTTAAATTATATGTATTTTGCACAAATTCGAATGGTTGCAAGGCGTTGGCTCTACAAATCGCATATCGAGCTTCGAAAGGCGGAAACCCAGTTCACCAAAGAGATGCTGGTGTTGTGTAATGCCGATGACCTCGCTCGCAAAGTGGATAGTGCCATATGCCGGATTCTGCCATTCAAATGGCTGCGGATTCTGCAATATGACACGACCGATCATGCATTGGTGACTGCTGACGAAATGCGATACCCGCTTCCTGAACCGTTGGTAGCGATATTGGCAACTCTCAATGGCATTGTTGAGCGGTCCTCCTCACAGCAAGTGCCGGATGAAGATTCGATTCAATCTCAGTTACACCAGATCATGTCCTGTCTTAAGGCAGCCTATGCAGTCCCTCTGGTAAACAATGAGAAGCTGGTCGGGCTGTTGATTTTGCCCAAAAAGAGCAATCAGAAGTCGATGCATCAGGAGGAGGCTGACTTCATCAAGAACATTTCCGGCACGCTGGCCCTGGCCCTCTCCAATGCGCTGATGTACCAGCGCATCGCTGCTCTCAGGGACAATTTACAGACCCGCACCGAGGCGCTGACCATGGAGATCGATGAGCGCCAACGGGCCGAGGAGTCATTGAAAGCGGTCCAGATGGAGCTTGAGGAGGCTCATGTGGCCATGGAGGAGGCCATTTTAAAGGCCAATGAGATGACGGCCAAAATTGAGATCAGCAACCATGTCCTGACCCAGGAGATGGAGGATCGCAAGAAGGTCGAAAACGCACTACGCCAGAGTGAGCAGCGATACCGCCTGATCACCGAGAACTCCACCGATGTCATCTGGACCATCGATATGGAGGGTAACTTTACTTTTATGAGCCCAGCGGTGAAGCATCTCCTGGGGTACAGTCCAGAGGAGTTGATTGAATCGGGCATTCAATTGGTTTTGACGCCTGAGTCCCTGGAGATTGCCGGCAAGGCCATCGGCGAAGAGCTGGATCGTGTCAACAGGCCCGGCGCCGTTCTTGCACAGAGCCGCAACACCGAGCTTGAGCAGATGCGCAAGGACGGCACGACCGTCTGGACAGAGGTCAACACCTGCTTTCTGAGAGATGATAAGCGAAACATCGTTGGCGTATTAGGCGTCACCCGTGACATTACCGAGCGGCGAAAATCCGAACAGGATCTGATCCACATGGCCTACCACGATGCGCTCACCGGACTCCATAACCGAAAGGCCTTCATTGAGTATCTGGAAAATGAGGTCCGGTATGCCCAACGCTACCAATCCGGATTGGGACTGCTCTTTTTCGATCTGAACAAATTCAAACAGGTCAATGACACATTCGGCCACGAGATCGGCGACCGGCTGCTCATTGGCGTGGCCGAGCGGCTGACCAGGGTTGTTCGGGAAACCGATCTGGTCGCCCGGCTTGGCGGCGACGAATTCACCATTCTTCTCAAAAATCCGGATGTCGTCTTTCCGGAGATCGTTGCCCGGCGTATCGCTGAAGACTTATCCCGACCATTTGAGTTCGGGGATGTGATTGTCAATTTCGTTAGCGCCAGCATCGGTATCGCCTCTTTCCCCGATGATGGGACATCGGCCGAAGCCCTGATGAAAAATGCCGATCTTGCCATGTACAAGGCCAAAAAGGGCGCCATCGATTGTGTCCGCTATTCCGAAACGCTCTCCGAGGCGGTCTGACCCGTTTCTGTTTCCCCGTTGATCTCCTCAATCTCTTTTCGTTAAAATGCGTTGGCATTTTGCCATAACCAAGATAGTGATACCAAATGATAATTCCGAAGAGTGAGCCGGGTGTGAGCAGCGGATCGCACCGGTAGCCGACCAGGCCCGGCAGGGTGACCTATGCGTATCGAAACCAACATCGACCTCACCGCCCTCAATACGTTCGCTTTGCCGTCCGTGGCGAAGCGCCTGCTTCGCATTCGAAGCGAAAAGGATGCGTGCAGGCTGTTAAGGGATTCCGGTTTGGCGGGGTTGCCCAGAGCCATTCTTGGGGGCGGCAGCAACGTTATTTTGCCGCCCACACTATCGGACGTCGTGCTTAAGGTGGAGATTTCAGGCAAACGCTTGCTTGAGGAGCGGCCCGACGCCTGGATGGTTGAGGTAGGCGCCGGCGAGGTGTGGCACGACGTAGTTGCGTGGACCATAGCGATGGGATGGCCCGGTCTGGAGAATCTGGCCCTCATCCCTGGAACGGCGGGAGCGGCGCCTATTCAGAACATCGGCGCATACGGCGTCGAGCTCAAAGAGCGCTTCGACGCTCTGGATGCGGTGGACCTGGAAACAGGACAAAGCGTGCATATGGCGCACGACGATTGCGGCTTCGGCTATCGTGAAAGTGTCTTCAAGCGTGAGCTGGCCGGACGCTACCTGGTCACCCGAATAAGGCTGCGTCTGCCCAAACCGTGGCGGCCGGCTGTCGACTATCCCGATTTGCAGCGCCGCGCTCGGTTAGCGGGCCGCCACACACTCGACGCGCAACAGGTGTTCGACTGGGTGTGCGCCGTGCGGAAGGCAAAGCTTCCCGATCCGGCCGATTGGGGCAATGCCGGCAGCTTTTTCAAAAATCCGGTGGTCGGCGAGACCATACGCCGGGAGCTTGTGCGCAACGAGCCGGAGATACCGAGTTTCCCACAACCGGACGGCACCTTCAAGCTTTCGGCCGGGTGGATGATCGAGGCGTGTGGATGGAAGGGAAGGTGCATGGGCAATGTGGGGGTCTATGAGCAGCAGGCCCTGGTCCTCGTGAACCGCGGGGGTGCCACGGCAGCGGAGGTGTTCGCCCTGGCCGCTGAAATTCGTGAGAGCGTTCGCAAACGCTTCGGTGTGACACTCGAGATGGAACCGACGCAACTTTGATTCAAGGCTTTACGGAAAGCTCTGAGAAAATGCGACAGCATACTTTCTCTCGATACACCCCCCCCTTTTTTTGGAAAAAGGGGGACAAGTGGATGCCGCTTCAAACGGCCGGTGAAGTCGGATAATACGTCGCGCAGGCGTCTTCCGACTCCCACGTCGTCACCCGCCTCACCCGGACCTGTGTTCCGGAGAGCTTTTCAGCCAGGGTCTCTGCGATATGGACGGCGATATTTTCCGAAGAGGGGGCGTCATTGAACAGGCCAAGTTCATTGAGAAACTTGTGATCGAGGGCGTCGATAATCTCCCTGACGTGGACTTTGAGTTCACCGAAATCGATCAGCACACCCGCCTCGTTGAGCCGCTCCCCGGCCACGCACACCTCTACCTTCCAGTTGTGTCCGTGTAGATTTTCACACTTTTTGGCCACCATTTGCAGTTGGTGCGCAGCAGCGAAGTGGGTCAATATTTTCAATTCGAACATGGTGGTGGAACTCCTTTATTGGGCCGCTTTGGCCGCTGTGCTTTTAAGGATGTTTTTCAGCCGTTTGCCAAATTTGCCCTCTTCCAGCTTGGCAAACTCCTTGAGCAACCCCTCCTGCTTCTTGTTCAGGTTGGTCGGGGTCTTGATGGTGACCTGGACAATCTGGTCGCCTTTGTGGCCGTTGCGCAGTGAGGGGATCCCTTCGCCGCGGAAACGGAACACATCCCCGAACTGGGTACCTTTTGGGATTTTAAGGTTTTTCTCTCCGTCGAGGGTGGGAACAGTGATGCTATCACCGAGGGTGGCCTGAATGAACGAGATGGGCACCTGACAGATCACATCATTGTCATCCCGCTTAAAGAAGTCGTGGGGTTTGGTATGGATGAACACATACAGATCACCGGGAGGGCCGCCCATGGTGCCGGCTTCACCTTCTCCGCTCAACCGTAACCGGGAGTTGCTGTCGACCCCGGCCGGTATCTTGACCGATACTTTTTTATAAATCTTCTTCTGGCCGTTGCCACCGCACTCTTTACAGGGATGCGGGATGAATTGACCGGCGCCCCGGCACTGAGGGCAGGTGGTACGAATGGTAAAAAAACCCTGGCTGCGGCCGACCTGGCCTGCACCTCGGCAGTGGGGACAGGTCTCGACCTGTGTGCCGGGTTCGACTCCCTGGCCGTCACAGACGTCACAGGTTTCATGCTTGTCGATGTCGATGGTCGTTTCCACACCAAAGGCCGCATCCATGAAACTGATGCTCAGGTCATAGCGCAGGTCGGCCCCTCTGCGAGCCCGGCTGCGCCCGCCCCTGCGCCCGCCGAATCCGAAAAAATCTTCAAAGATGTCGCCGAAGCTGGAAAAGATGTCCTCGAATCCTCCAAAGCCTGAAAATCCGGAACCTTCCAGACCCTGGTGGCCATACTGGTCATAAATTTGGCGCTTTTGAGAGTCGTGCAACACCTCGTAGGCTTCGGCCGCCTCTTTGAAGTTCTCTTCGGCCTCTTTGTCTCCGGGATTGCGATCTGGATGGAATTTGAGTGCGAGCTTTCGATAGGCCGCTTTGAGGTCGTTGTCCGTGGCGTCCTTAGAGACGCCAAGTACTTCATAGTAGTCTCTTTTCGCTTTCATAGAGCGTTCCGATTGATCCTTGTTGATTGTCGGCATTGTGTGTTAGGAATACTGATTCCGGCCAATACAGTTAGCAGGCGCGCCCAAACGCGATTGGCGGGACCATGCCATTGTCGGCCTCGTCTGTCGTGATGGCGCCCATCTGTTCAAGCACACCGGATGGGTACGTAATCAATGGCGAATATTAATGCAAGAGCTTAAGTTGTCAATGAAATCCGCTGAATTGCCCTATGTGCGCGATATGTTTAACCACATCGCGCCCCGCTACGATTTTTTAAATCGATTGCTGAGCCTTCGTCGGGATGTTTACTGGCGCCGCGAGCTGGTCGGCCGCCTCGATGTGACACCCACGGCCCGCATTCTGGATGTGGCCTGCGGCACCGGGGATGTGGCCCTTGAAATCGTTCGCCAGCGGGGACGGGGGGTCTTCGTGGCGGCAGCGGACTTTGCCCCCCGGATGTTGCATTTGGCGCAACCCAAAATCCACGACCGGGAAGCAAGGGACAGCATCGGCCTGTTGGCCGCCGATGCCTTCAGGATGCCTTTCGGCCAGGATCTGTTCGATGCGGTCGCCATCGCTTTCGGCATTCGTAATATTCAGGACAAGGCAACGGTGTTAAGGCGCTTTTACGACCTTTTAAAGCCGGGAGGGCGGTTGGCCGTGCTGGAGCTGGCCACCCCCGACAGTAGTTTGTTGAGAAGGGCCTATCTCTTCTACTTCAACCGGCTGCTACCCCTGGTGGGGCGACTGTTCAGCAAACACGCCTTCGCCTACAGCTACCTGCCTGCCTCCGTGGCCCAGTTTCCACCAGCAGCGGAATTTGCGGTGATGATGCATTCGGTCGGTTTTCATAAGGTGAATTACCGCAAGATGACCTTGGGGGTTGCAGTGCTCTTTATCGGCGACAAGCCGCCAAAATAGCCCGTTGGTCAGAAAGAGCGGACGTTACATAACAACGAAGAGGATGCGATATGCAAACTGCCAGTGAACGTCGGATGAGTGTGGGATTGTTGATCATGCGGTTGGGAATCGCCCTGAGCCAGTTTGTCTATGCGCTGCCGCGTATTATCGACGGAAAGGGAACCTGGACCCTCGTGGGTCGGGAGATGCGGTTTTTGCATGCTGATTTTTCCGCCCAGGTGGTCGGCCTGATTCTGCTGGCCGTAGAGATTCTGGCTGCAGTAGGCCTGCTGACCGGATACCTTTTCCGGGTTAGCGCCCTCTTACTGGCCGCCGTTTACGGCCTCTATTTCTTCAATTTTATCCATGTCGGCTATAAAACCCTGCCGCTCTACGCCGGAGCCCTGGCTTGCATCTGCATCGGCTTGCTATTCTCCGGGCCGGGCCGGTTCGCCGTCGCCGTCAAGATCGAAACCAAGTAGGAGAAGCGCAACGTGCTTTACCCCGCGGAGTAGATACGAGTTATGACCCAAACCAATAACGATATCACCCTCTATAATCGCAGATCCGGCCAATTTGAGACCGAACAGGTCTATGGCCGTAAGTGGATGGATATCTTCTATGGCACCACCTGGGGGCGCGCCATTACCGGCTGGCTGCTTTGCCGGCACCCGCTCTCCAGACTCTACGGCCGGCTTCAACAGCATCCCCGCAGCCGCGCCAAGATCGACGCTTTCGTCACCCTGTATGGCATCGATCTCTCCGAAGTAGAGATCCCGCCGGGTGGCTTCGCCTCTTTCAACGACTTTTTCATCCGCCGACTCAAACCCCAGGCCCGACCGATCGATACCGACCCATCAGCAATGGTTTCGCCGGCCGATTCACGGCTCAGCGTTTTTCCCATAGAGCCGGACACGCGCTTGACGGTCAAGGGCGCCTCCATGAGCGTCTCCCAACTGCTGGGTGGCACCCATTTGGACGACGGTTTCATGGGGGGAACCTGCCTCGTCTATCGCCTGGCACCTTGCGACTATCACCGCTTCGGCCATGTGGATGAGGGCGTCCAGGGCCCGGTCCACATCATAGACGGACCATTGCACTCGGTCAGCCCGCTGGCCCTGCGCCACAAACCTGATGTCCACTGCACCAACTACCGGCACTGGTGCGAGGTGCAGAGCCCGCACTGGGGCACCATCCTTCAGATAGAGGTGGGCGCCATGATGGTGGGCAGCGTCGTCCAGCTCCAACCGGATGGCGGCCCTTGCCGAAGAGGCCAGGAGAAGGGCTATTTCCAGTTCGGTGGTTCGACGGTGATCGTACTACTGGAGTCGAATCGCGTTCGTATGGATGATGATATTATGGAACACTCCCAGCAGGGGATTGAAACGCTAGTTCGGTATGGTGAAAGGGTGGGGACTTTTACAGAATAGAGACTTTCCTATTAGCTGAAGCTTCCTCGTAAAAAGTACAGGCGTTATGCATTTTTTCGAATGAGGTGAGGTGGACAGGGAGTATCCAATGCATTCAGCGTATGGTTTGACTGCCGCTTAGATGCAGTGGAGGATAAGCGGTCCGCACTGTTTGAGCGTTGCGAGTTTGCCGGACCGCCTGGAGCGCATCTTAGCGGCAGTCAAACCATTAACCGTCGCATTGATACTCCCTGTCCACCTCACCGGCGCATACCATCGTAACTCATTTTTACCAATCGCTTAGACTATCTCAACATCAAAACGCAGCCGCACTGCTCCTGGCAGGCCACGTGGATATCAAAAGATCGATCGCCATTGGACTCGCCCAGGGCCAGCTCTACCGCCTTCAACGCTTTTTCCGGGGTGTTGTTGGTTTCGCTCAGGTGGGCCAGGATAACATGGCATAGGCCGTTGTGTTTGATCTCCGCCAGCAGATTGCCGGAGTCTTCGTTGGAGAGGTGGCCGTTGCGGCTCTTGATGCGCTGTTTGAGTGGCCAGGGATAGGGGCCGTCGATCAGCATGGCAGGGTCGTGGTTAGCCTCAAGGACGAGAAGATTGCAGTCTTTTAGATGCTGCCGGACCATGCCGGTGGCAATGCCCAGATCCGTGGCAATCCCCACTTTGCGTCCGTTTCGGGAGAGGGTGAACCCGGCCGGGTCCTCGGCATCGTGGGATGTGGAGAAGGGGTGGATCGTCAGGCCGTTGATACTGAATGACCGGCCGATTTCAAACGAACAGATCTCGTGCAGGCGACCCAACTGCGTGCCCGTCGCTCGTTGGGTATGGGGAGAGATGTAAACCGGAAGCTTGTAGCGGCGCGACAGCACGCCCACACCCCGGATATGGTCGCTGTGCTCATGGGAGACGACGATGGCGCCCAGTTTTTCCGGTTGAAGCCCGGCCATGGTCATGCGCCGTTCGATCTCGATGCCGGACAGTCCTGCATCTACTAGCAGTGCGGTCTCTCCATCGCTCACATAGATGGCGTTGCCCTTACTGCCGCTGGCCAGGGCGCACACCGAGAGCGTGCACGCATCGGATTCCGTGAGAGGGGTACGATAGGTCACGCCGTCAATCCGATCCCGTGCTGCCAAATCCACCCTCGCTGCGCTCGGTTTCATCCAGTTCGACCACCTTTGTCACCTGCGCCCGGCACACCTCCTGAATAATCATCTGGGCAATCCGGTCGCCGCGCCGGACTGTATAAGCAATGTGGGACAAGTTGATCAGGCCGACCTTGATCTCTCCGCGGTAGTCGCTGTCGATGGTGCCCGGAGCGTTGACGATGGTGACACCGTGCTTGACGGCTAGTCCGCTTCGCGGCCGAATTTGCGCTTCGTATCCATGGGGCATGGACATGGCCAATCCGGTTGGAATCAGGGCGATTTGGCCGGGTTCAAGGACCATGGGGTGCTCCAGCGTCGCACAAATATCCATTCCAGCCGCATGGGCCGTCATGTAACGGGGCAAGGGAATGTCCTGGTCGCGGTCGGGGTGCAGGCGTTTGAATGCAATAGCAGGTTCAGGGGGCATGGCGTAGTAAGAAGTAGCGTTTAAAGTGTTAAGTCTAAAGGGAAGGAATTCTGTCATTTAAGTTTTTCGATAGATAGCATACCTTCACTTAAAACTTAACACTTTCCGCTTTAAACTATTTTTCAAATATTCCTTCCAGGCCGCCGATGCTCTCAACTGGCCCAAGCATTGTAAGGGCACTTTGATCACTTTTAAAAAGCCCTTCGGACGCCGTCCGGATGTCTTCAACGGTGACGGCCTCTATCTTGTCGACCACCTTTTCAACGGGTACATATTTCCCGAAATGGATCTCATTCTGGGCCAGTCGGACCATTTGATTGTCGACACTCTCTGCGGCCAGGAGCAGGTTACCCTTGGTGTACTCTTTGGCATCCTGCAATTCATCATCGGATACCGGTGCATTGCCGAGCTCGCGCACAGACGTCATGATCAATTCGATTGCCTGTGAGGCCTTGTCGGCATTTACGGCGGTATAGACGCCAAACATCCCCGTGTCCACGTGAGACATTAAGAAGGAGTAGACCGAGTAAGCCAGGCCCCGCTTTTCCCGAATCTCCTGGAAAAGACGCGAGCTCATATTACCGCCGAGGATGGTGTTCATCAACGAAAAGGCGAACCGGCGCGGGTCGGTGACCGAAAGCCCCATGGTGGACATGCAGATATGGACCTGCTCAAGGGTGCGCTCCTGGCGGCCGGTTATGGGCCGTATTGCGGGGCGGGTGCGCTTTGGCAGGGGGTGGCCGTTGTGAATTGTGCCGAAGGTTGGTCCGACCAGCTCCACAAAACGGTCATGGCTCACATTGCCGGCCGCGGAGATGACAATTCTCTCCGGATGGTAGAGCCGTTGGAAATAGGCTTTGATGGACTCGGCCGAGAAACCGAGAACGTGATCCCGGGTTCCGAGGATCGAGCGGCCCAGCGGGTGGTCGCCCCAGAAGTGGCTCCCGGCCAGGACGTGCACAAACTCCTCGGGTGTGTCTTCGACCATGCCGATCTCTTGAAAGATGACCGGCCGCTCGCGCTCGACCTCTTCGGGGGCAAAGATCGAGTTGAGAAAGATGTCCGAGAGGATGTCCACCATGGTGTCGAGGTGGCTGTCCATGACCCGTGCATGGTAGCACGTGTTCTCCATGGAGGTGAAGGCGTTGGTGTGGCCGCCGATGGCGTCGAACGCCTTTGCGATTTGATATGCGCTACGGCGGGCCGTCCCCTTGAAGATCATGTGTTCAATGAAATGGGACAGCCCGCTCTCTTCGTCTGATTCGTCTCTGGCACCCACATCGACCCATACGCCCATGGAGACGGATCGAACATGGGGCATCTGTCTGGAGACGATGCGGACGCCGTTGGGCAGTCGGGTCTTATTCACCACCTTTGTTCTTTTCCTCTTCCAGTGCTGCTTTGAGGCTCAGACGGATGCGGCCGTCCTGGGAGACCTCCAGCACTTTGACACGGATGATATCCCCCTCTTTGACCACATCGGTCACCTTGGCCACCCGTCGGTTGGCCAACTGGGAGATGTGAACCAACCCGTCGGTGCCGGGAGCCAGCTGTACAAAGGCACCGAAATCGGTTGTTTTAACGACTTTTCCTTCGTAGATTCTTCCCTCTTCAGGATCCATGGCAATGGCTTGGATCTGCTCCAGGGCTGCCTTGCCTTCAGCCTCGTTGGTGGCTGCGATTTTAACCAGGCCGCTGTCATCGATCTCCACACGGGTATTGGTCTCGGCCTGGATGGCCCGGACCACTTTGCCGCCAGGGCCGATGATATCGCGGATTTTGTCGGGATTGATCTTGATGGTCAGAATTTTGGGTGCGTACTGGGAGATATCCTCCCTGGGCTGGTCGATGGCTTCGAGCATCTTGCCCAGGATATGGAGCCTGCCAGCCTTGGCCTGTTCCAGCGCCTTTTCCATGATATCCTTGGATAACTCTTTGATTTTTATGTCCATTTGAAGGGCCGTGATGCCGTCCCGTGTTCCGGTGACCTTGAAATCCATGTCGCCGGTATGGTCTTCATCACCCAAAATATCGGAGAGAATTACCACCTGGTCCCCCTCTTTGACCAAGCCCATGGCGATACCCGATACCGGCGCTTTGATCGGTACGCCACCGTCCATCAGGGCCAAGATACCGGAACAGACGGTTCCCATCGAGGAGGAGCCGTTGGATTCCAACACTTCGGACACCAACCGGATGGTGTAGTCAAAGTCTTCCCGGTCCGGAAGAACCCTCTCTATGGCGCGGGTCGAGAGCCCGCCGTGACCGATATCGCGGCGGCTGGGGGAGCCAACCCGTTTCACCTCGCCCACAGAATATGGCGGGAAATTGTAGTGCAGCATGAACGGGCGCATCTCTTCGCCGCTGAGCGTCTCCACGCGTTGTTCATCCTGACCCGACCCCAGGGTGAGCACGCCGAGCACCTGGGTCTCGCCGCGTGTAAAGAGCGCGCTGCCGTGGGGACGGGGAAGCAGGCCCACCTCGCAGGAGATCGGACGGATTTCGTCGAATTTACGACCGTCGATGCGCCGTCCCTCTTTAAGGATCATATCCCGGGAGATCCGTTTCTGCAGATCGCCCAGAATCTCCATGCATTCACCTCTGCGCTCGGCAAACGTTTCGCCCAGACCTTCGAAAATTTCCGCCTTCAGCGCACGCATGGTGCTGTAGCGCTCCATCTTCTCCGCTATGGTGAGCGTCTGGCGGATTCGATCGCTTGCGGCCGCTTCCAATTGGGCTGCCAAGGCTTCGTCTTTCTGCGGAGGCTCAAAGGGGCGTTTGGGTTTGCCGAGGGCTGCGCGGAGCTCCTCCTGGATGTCGATAAGCGGTTTCAAGGCTTCATGGCCGAAGAATATCCCTGCCAACATGTCCGCTTCCGATACGACTTGGGAACCGCCTTCCACCATGACGACCCCGGTTTTTGAGCCGGCCACGACAAGGTTGATATCTGACGCCTCGATCTGCGCTATGGTGGGGTTGGCGATAAACTGGCCCTCCACTCTTCCCACGCGGACACAGGCGATGGGGCCATCGAACTGGATGTCCGAAATGGTCAGGGCCGCTGAAGCACCCACCATCGCCAATACGTCTGGATCGTTCTCTTTGTCCATGGAGAGCACCGTGGCAATGACCTGGGTTTCGTGACGCCACTTTTTGGGAAAGAGCGGCCGAATCGGCCGGTCGATCAAACGCGCCGTAAGGGTCTCCTTTTCACTGGGGCGCCCTATTTCACGGCGGAAATAGTTGCCGGGGATACGGCCCGCAGCGTAAATTTTTTCCTGATACTCCACCGTCAGGGGTAGAAAATCCGCCTGGCGTTCATCGTGGGCCGCTACCGCTGTGACCAGAACTGTGGTTTCGCCATAGCGCACAAGAACGGCACCGTCGGCCTGTTTGGCGACTTTGCCGGATTGGATGATGAGAGGTTTGCCTCCTACGTCGGCTTTTACATTGATTTCCATTCAATTTCTCCTGCTTGATGTCTTTCTTTAAATGGGCAGCTTGTGGACCGGATTGCGTTTGTCGGCGACGCCTTGCCGCACAATGCGAGGGCGTCGGGTTTTGAAATCACTCCGTTCAAATCGCGGGAAGAACCACCGATGCGTTTTTGTCGCCGGTGAGCGCGAAGATTCTGACCGTACAAGAACCCAAATCTGGGCCGCTGTTCGCAGATCCCACGTCATGCCTGGGGATCCCACTGGTAGATGGGCACTTCTGATGGTGCGGCCTTTCATGAAACAAACGGTATCAGCTGCCTGCTGTTTCCGATAAGCATCTCTATCGGCCGTGAGTATATGCCAAGCGCCAAAGACCGGCGGCACCGCACCCTTCGGATGCGCTGGTGCTCCGGTCTCTGGCCGCTGGTGTAAACGGTTGAACGATTGGACTATCTACGGAGTCCTAACGTTTCGATAATGGTACGATATCTCTGCACATCGTTCTTTTTTACGTAGTTGAGCAACCGGCGGCGGCGACCGACCAACATCAACAACCCGCGGCGTGAGTGGTGATCCTTCTTGTGAACCTTCAGGTGCTCGGTGAGATATGTAATCCTATGGCTGAGCAACCCGATTTGCACCTCCGGGCTTCCGGTATCAGTGTCGTGCAGTTTGTGTTGTTCGATCAACTGTTTTTTATCTTCTGTCGTGAATACCACTTTTGAGTTCCTCCTTATTTACGAACCGATTCGGGCAGTTTGCTATGAATCATTTAAAAACACAACAATAAATGTACGTGCCGCTCTCAGATGACCATTTGATCACCGCCCTCAGCCGGTTGGACCGGTCCACGACCTTGAGGTAATCGGCTGGGCAGTTCACCGGATCCCTTCCCGTAAACGGTTCGGGAGGGAGCGGTCGGCCGTGACTGATATGCGTCACCATCTCATCATCTGCACTGAAAGCCGGCATATCCCTCAGCGCTTCGGCCATGGGGACTATCACATCCCCCACTTGTTCGGCCGCATCCATTGCCTTGAGCCTGTCGAGCGCTACCGCCTGATCGAGGCTGAAACCGCAACTCGCAGTGCGCCGCAATTCGGCCAGATGGGCACCGCATCCCACGGCCTGACCAATGTCGTGGCACAGGGTGCGAACGTAGGTTCCTGCAGAGCAGGCCACCTCGAAACGCACATCCGGCAGCGCAACCTGAAGGATACGCAGGCTCGTTATGGTCACCGGCCTGGCCGGCTTCTGCACGGGTTGGCCCCGGCGTGCCAGTTTGTACAGCGGCGTCCCCTCATGTTTGAGGGCCGCATAGACCGGCGGTAGTTGCCACTGCCGGCCCTCAAACTGCTTGAACAGGTTTTCCAGAAATGCCTGTTCAAGTTTCGGCACGGGCGATGTCGCAACGATCTGGCCGGTTGCGTCCTGAGTGTCGGTCTCCGATCCCAGCCGCAACAGCCCCTCGTAGCGTTTGCTGCCGTGCAGGAAGAAGCGCGCCAGGCGGGTGGCCTGATTGATACAGCATATCAGTACGCCAGTGGCGAAGGGGTCCAGCGTACCGGTATGGCCCACTCGGGCGGCTTCCAGTTTTTTTTTCACTTCGGCCACAACTCTGGCCGAGGTCATGCCCTCCGGCTTATCGACGACAATGATACCGCTCAGGTCACTTCGCATGTGTCGCTGAAAGCTTCGGATAGATCCATGAGCTCCTTTTTGAGTTCGTTCAAATTGGCCTTGGTGCTGAAACCGGCCGCACCCGCATGGCCTCCGCCGCCGTAATGAGCGGCGATATGGGCGACATCAACCCCGCCGTCTGAGCGCAGGCTCACGTGAAACTGCGCTTGTCCTTTGGGCATGCTTCCGTTGGCGGGGAGTTCATGGATCAGCGCCGCCACTTTGACATCTTCGATGCGGCGGGCGTAGTTGATGATCCCGTCGATATCCTCGGCCTGCGTGCCCGTCTCGCGTAGCATGCGTTGACTCATGGTCATGACGGAGAGCTTGCCGTTTGGTGAAATCTCCAATGAATCCAGGGCCAGATTGAGCAGTTTGATGCGCCCCAGGGAGTAGGTGCCGTATACGTGCTGGGCTACCTGATAGGGGTCCGCCCCCATGCTGATCATCCGTTCGCAGATGGCAAATGCCTTGCGATTGGTATTGGAGAAGCGAAACGAGCCGGTGTCGGTCAAGATGCCGGTGTATATGGCAGTCGCGATGGCGCAATCGATGTTTACCGGCAGGTGTTGGATCAGGTGGTAAATGATCTCCGCTGTGGCGCAGGCATTCACATCGATTATCTGAAGGTCACCGAACCGGGTGTTGGTCACATGGTGATCGATATTGATGACCAGCGATTTTTGGCAAACGGTCTTGGCGTCTCCGCCGATCCGATCGATGTCGCCGCAGTCCAGTATCAGGGCGACATCGAATTGCGCATCCGGGTCCAGCCGCTGCTCGATCATGTGAACTGACGGCAGGAAACGGTACACAGCTGGTATGTGGCTCGGATTGAACAGCTTAACATCCTTGCCCATGGCTTTGAGCGCCAAGCCAAGCGCCAACAGCGATCCGATCGCATCCCCATCCGGATGGGTATGCGAGGCCAGAAAGAAGCTCCGGTTCCGCTTGATTTGGTTAATGATGGTCTGCATCGTTCTGTTTTACCGTCTTTAACAGCTTTTCTATGCGGGCGCTGTAGTCGATGGAGGTATCGTAAAAAAATTTAAGGTCCGGCATATATCGCAAACCCAACCGTTGGGCAAGCTCGCGTTTCACAAATCCACGGGCCCTCTCAAAGCCGTCCACCGCCTTGTGGCCGGCATCTTCACCCTCGGGGGTGGCGAAATAGATCTTGGCAATACGCAGGTCGCGGCTCATCTTTACACCGGTAATGGTGACCCCGGCCAGTCGTGGATCGTTGATCTGCTTCTGCAGCAACTCGGCCATGGTCTCCTTGATCAAGCCGCCCACGCGGTCGCTACGCGAATAAGGTTTCATATCAATCACCGTTACCGGTTACAGATGGATGATCTCCATCTCCGTATCGATCATTTCGGCCAAACCCAGATCCTCGACAAAGTTGATCAATTTGTCGATTTTAGCGTTGATCACTTTGTGATCCGCGCCGGCCATGGCAAATCCGATCTGGGCGCGTTGGTGAACATCGTTGGCCCCCACCTCGGCCACCGAGGCGTTGAAGTGGTTGCGGGCCTGATGGATGATCGTCTTGACGATGCCCCGTTTGGTTTTCAATGAGCGGCATTCGTGCAATCGAAACGTGAGCACCCCGATGCCCACCACCATGTGTGCCCGGGCTGATGATCTCTTGGGCATCTCTTAATCGACTTCCGGTTTGATCTCCTCCAGATAGTAGGCCTCGATCACGTCGCCGACCTTGATGTCGTTATAATTTTCAAGTCCAATGCCGCATTCGTATCCGCTCTGCACCTCTTTGACATCATCTTTGAAACGCCGCAGCGAGGTGTTTTTGCCCTCGTAAATGATCACCCCGTCACGAAGCAGCCGGGAGAGCTGACCCCTTTCGATTTTACCGTCGGTCACATAAGAGCCGGCAATCGCTCCCACTTTGGGGATATGGAACACTTCGCGAACCTCGGCACGGCCAAGGGAGTGCTCCTCGAAGGTTGATTTCATCATGCCGACGATAGCGTCTTTAATCTCTTTAATGACGTTGTAGATGATGTTGTGGTAGCGGATATCGACATTCTCTTCGCTGGCCAACTCCTGCACTTTCGGATTGGCCCGAACGTTAAATCCGATGATAATGGCTTCGGAGACCGCTGCCAGAGAGATGTCCGATTCGGTAATGGTGCCGGTGGCCGAGTGCATAATATTGATGGCCACCTCCTCGTTGGAGAGTTTGAGCAGCGAGTCGCGGATCGCCTCCATGGAACCGTCCACGTCGGCCTTGATAATCACGTTGAGGTCTTTGACTTCTCCCTCTTGCATGCGTTCGTAGAGTTTTTCGAGGCTCAGGCGGCTGGTCTTGGCCAACTCTTTGGAACGCTGCTTCTGACTGCGGTACTGGCTGACCTGCTTGGCGTCCTTTTCATCCTTGAGGGCCACCATCTCATCACCGGCCATGGGTACGCCCGAAAGGCCGATCACCTCCACCGGATACGATGGGCCGGCATCATCGACTTTTTGGCCGTAGTCATCCAGCAGGGCTCGCACTTTTCCGTGGTGCACGCCGCAAACTACCGCATCGCCCGCGTGTAGTGTGCCCTCCTTGACCAATACGGTGGCAACCGGGCCTCGCCCGGAATCCAACTTGGCTTCAACCACATGGCCCACCGCCAGTTTGTTGGGGTTGGCCTTTAACTCGAGCAGCTCGGCCTGCAGAAGGATCATCTCCATCAGATCGTCAATGCCGGTCTGCTGCTTGGCCGACACCTGGACGAAGATGGTGTCGCCGCCCCAATCCTCCGATGTAACGCCTACCTCTGAGAGCTGGCGCTGAACGCGGTCGGGGTTGGCATCGGCTTTGTCGATTTTATTGACCGCAACAATGATGGGAACTTTGGCGGCCTTGGCGTGGTTGATGGCCTCCACCGTTTGGGGCATCACGCCGTCATCGGCGGCGACCACCAAAATGACGATGTCGGTGATATGCGCGCCGCGGGAGCGCATGGCCGAAAAGGCCTCATGGCCCGGGGTATCCAGAAAAGCGATGTTGCCCCTGTCCGTGCCCACCAAATAGGCGCCGATATGTTGCGTGATGCCGCCGGCTTCACCCGCCGTGACGCGCGACTTGCGGATCACGTCCAGCAGCGATGTCTTGCCGTGGTCAACGTGCCCCATGATAGTCACCACCGGCGGCCTTGGCTTTAGCGTATCGGGATCGTCTGTCTGGGTAGTCTGCAAAATGGTCTCCTCTTCGAAGGCGGCCTTTTCCACTTCATAATCGAATTCGGAGGCCACCAGGGTGGCCGTATCGTAATCGATGGTTTGATTGACTGTCACCATGACCCCCATGCCCATCAGCTTGGCAATCATTTCGCCGGCCTTGATGCCCATGCGTTTGGCCAGATCGGACAGGATAATGGTTTCGTCGATACGGACACGCCGCTTAATGGCCTTTGCCGTTGTGATCTGGGTTTTTTGGGCTGCCGGC
The DNA here is from genome assembly GCA_963668675.2 of uncultured Desulfatitalea sp. Classification (GTDB taxonomy): domain Bacteria; phylum Desulfobacterota; class Desulfobacteria; order Desulfobacterales; family Desulfosarcinaceae; genus Desulfatitalea. The sequence goes on from CAXXMB010000002.1 coordinate 2,408,730, forward strand.
TGGGCCTTCATCTTAGCGCCCTTACGCCCTTTTCTGGGGCGTGCGCGATCATAGAGGTCAGCTCCCTCAACGACCTCTTTTTTCCGGAAGGAGATCTTTTTCTTCAGGAACTTCTTGTCCTGCAGGGATTCCTCGTCAGCGACTTTTTTCTTCCCCTTCTTCTTGGGCCGGTCGGCTCTGGCTGGTACCGGTCCTTCTCCGGCCTTGGGAGGCGCCGGTCGAGAGGGTGTGGTACGAGAAGGTGTGGTACGAGAAGGTGTGGGTTCGGGTTCGGGCTCGGGTGCCACCGGGCGCTCCGGGAGTTTAATGATTTTAGCGGCCGCCTCCTTCTTCTTTTTCTTGCCTTTGGCCACAACTTTCGTCGTGCTTTCCGCCTCGGGCTGAGGCTCGGCTGTTGGGGGGGGCTCCTCGGCGGTGGCTTCGGCTGCCGGTTCGGCCGCTTCGGCCTTTGCCTCTGGCGCTTCGGCCTCCTGAAGCTCCTGTGTCTCAACAGACGCCTCCTTCGCTTCTACCGGCGCCGGTTGTTCTTCTTCTACCGTTTCGGCCTCGGGCTCGGCCTCGGGCTCCTCCGGTTCGGCTTTTTCCGCTTCAACCACCTTCTCCGGCGTCTCTTCAACAGGTGTCGGCTCAGGCTCTTCAGGTGCTTCAGTTGCTTCGACCTCCACGGCCGGCGCCTCTTCATCAGGCGTCTCCTCGACGACTTTGCGGCGCCTGCGAATAACCGTAGGTCTGACACGCTTCTCTTCCAGCTCGGGTGCGGGACCGCCTTGGATGAAATTTCGGATCTTCTCTTCCACCTCTTCGCCGACCGCACTCATATGGGAGTTCAGGCCAAGATCGAGCGGGCTGATCGTATCAAGCAGATCCTTATTGGTCATATTGAGCTCGCGTGCCAGCTCGTATACTCTCTTCTTGGTTTGTATCATCCATCCCCCTTAACTTGGTTGTCCTTGCCGTCTCCCGGCACTCTCTTCCGTTCCGCTTCCGGCTAATTTTGGGGCGGTTCCTGTGTTTCGTCAGTTTCCACCTGCTCCGGTTCACTCTGCTCGTCAGGTGGATCGGCTTCGCTGTCCGACGATTCGGTGTCTGCCTCCGTATCTGTCTCATTTGAGATAGGATCTGCGCTTGGATCAGAGCCTTGGTCAGAGCTTGGGGCCACCGCTTCAGGGGTTTCTTTTACCTCGGCTTCCTGCGCTGCCGCCTCTTCTGCTCTGTCGACGGCATCCTGTGCCTTGGCAATCAACTGTTTGGCTTTCTCTTCACCGATACCGCGTATTTGTACAAGATCGTCGATGTCGGCTTCGGACAGCTCTTCGGCTGAATAGAATCCTTTTTCAAACAACGCATCGGCCATGCTGACCCCGACACCGTCCACCTGGACAAGGGAGTCGTAGCCGTTTTGCATTGCCTGGTTGTATTGGGTCTCACTGTTGACGTCCAGGTGCCAGCCGGTCAATTTGGAGGCCAGGCGAACGTTTTGTCCGCGCTTGCCTATGGCCACCGAGAGAAATTCATCGGGCACGATCACTTCCATGGCGCGGTTTTCTTCGTCGATGATCACACGGGAAATTTCGGCCGGCGCCAGGGCGTTGCATACGAATTTGGCTGCATCGACATGCCAGGGAATGATATCGATTTTTTCGCCGCGCAGCTCCTGGACCACATTCTGGACCCGGCTGCCCTTCATGCCCACGCAGGCGCCTACCGGATCGATATCCGAGTCCTGTGACGCAACGGCAATCTTGGCACGGCTGCCGGGCTCTCGTGCGGCACCTTTGATGTCGACAATGCCTTCTGCGATTTCCGGCACTTCGGTCTTGAACAGAATGACCAGAAAATCCGGGTGGGTCCGGGTCAACACGATCTGGGGGCCTCTGGTTTCGTACAGCACATCGAGAATTAGCGCCCGGATGCGATCCCCCCGACGATAGCTTTCGCGGGGCACCTGCTCACGGACCGGAACTACGGCTTCAGTGGCGCCTAGATTCACGATGATATCGCCCCGATCAAAACGCTGGACGATGCCGTTGATGATTTCCCCTTTGCGATCGATGAAGTTGGCATAAACCGCATCGCGTTCTGCATCCTTAAGTTTCTGGATGATCACCTGTTTGGCGGACTGGGCGGCGATGCGGCCAAAGGTAGTGGCATCCATCTTGGTTCCCAGGCTGTCACCAATTTCACAATCGGGATCGAGTCTGCGGCCCTCCGATAGCGTCAACTGTAAATCCGGCTCTTCGATCTCTTCGACGACCTCTTTGAATTGAAAGACTTCGATTTCACCCGTCTCTTCGTTGAAGTTGGCTTCAATATCGATTTTGGCGCCATATTTTTTTCTTGCCGCGGACTGCAAGGCCTCCTCCAGTGCCTGGATCAGGATCTGTCGGTCAATGCCTTTGTCGCGGCTTACTTGTTCGACGACGCGTTTTATGTCTGCTATGAACATGCGTTTTCTCCATTGTGTTGTATAAGATGCGCTCTGACGATATCGACGAACGCGATGCTCATGGTCCGGTCACCGACTCTGAGCCGAACGTCCGTTCCGTCAACACCTTCCAACGTGCCGGTGAAATTTTTTTGTCCATCGACGGCCTTTGCGGTTTTCAATTTGGCCTTACCTCCTCGAAACCGTTGGAAATCATCACGTCTGCCCATGGGGCGAGGCACTCCCGGCGAGGAGACCTCCATTCGATACGACTCATCCATATCGAGGGCGACATCTAAGATATCACCCAGTTGACGGCTGATATGGGCGCAATCGTCGAGCGTGATGCCGTGCGGTTTGTCTATGTAGATCCGCAGTGTCCGCCCGCTCGGTTCACGCTGGTACTCCACATGCACCAGTTCAACACCTTCGCTCAGGCACAACGGTTCCGCCGCCTGCCAGACGCGACCGATGATGGGATTGGCCGCCATTCCCACCACCTGGGGTATCTCTTCATTGCTTCCCGACGCCATCTGTTCTATCTGCCTCTCTTGGCCGTCCCCTCTTTGCGAAAAAACAAAAACGGGCTTGAAGCCCGTTCCCCTGCAAAGTAGATCCTTACTGGTAAGGATACGCGTATCCGCTATTTGGAACTGATCATCTGAATCATACGCTCAAAGCTGCACCTACTTTGTCTCTACTTTACCCAGTTCGGTTCAGATGAAATACCGGACTTTTTGGTGGAGCGGGCAACGAGATTCGAACTCGCGACACCAAGCTTGGGAAGCTTGTACTCTACCAACTGAGCTATGCCCGCTTACCAGAAGCTCTATATAGGACACCCTTCCAGTGATGTCAACCGGTTTCAAACGGTTCATTGACATTCAAGATAGCGACTGTTAAGGAATTTCCGGTATTCAGGCAATTCCCCCTTTTCATCTTCCGGAGCAAGCATGAAATCAAAACCGATCTATTTCCAGGCAGTTGCTATCCCAGTAGGATTTATTATAATATTCAGTGTGTTGGCTTGCGTCCACAAACAAGCCAAAAGATGGTACAGTCAACCGGCCGAACAGACGATTACCCGGCAGAACGTGCGGGTCGATATCGGTCCCCTCAAACGAGACAATCCATATTATGTCAGTTTTCGCCTCTCCATAGCAAACAACACCGTAATGCCCATTGAGGTGGACTGGAATCAGACACGCTACCTGCATAAGGGCAACGATTTGGGTGTTTTTGTCTTCCAGGGCATCGATCCGAAAACGATCAAGGATGCCATCCCACCGGATACGATTGCTGCAGGAGAGACCTTTACGCGGGAGATTTTTCCGTTACGGACCATTGCCTTTTTGCCGCGTGACCAGACTCCAGGGGAAGGTCGCTTGGGATTCCTGCCGGGTATTCTGCCGGCGGGTGAAAACGGAGTTCTGCTCGTTCTCAGACAAGGGAACCGTAAGATTCGGCAAACCCTGTCGGTGCGCCTGAGGGCTGAGACCATCTCAAAATAGGTTCGTAGGATCTTTCATCGCCTCTTGCTGGTCTCGTTGGCGATATAGATGCCGACCAGTCTGGCCACAATGACCGCCAGGTATAGTTGGCCAACAATAGCTTCAAGCACGGCCAGGGAGCGCGCCTCCTGCGTTATCGGAGCGATGTCGCCGTATCCCAGGGTTGTGAGGGTTACCAAGCTGAAATAGACAAGCGTATAGGGCTCCACCACAACTTCCGAGAAGGCGTTGGCCTGGAAGGCATGGATGATGCCATAAACAAACGACCAGAGGATGCCCAATAGCAGATAGGCGCTTGCAGAAGCGAAGACCAGATGGCTGGTGATCTCATTGGCTTTCATGAAAAGTCCGACAATCAGGATAACCGTGTATCCGACAAACAGAATGCCGAACACCAATCCGATCGGATGGATGCCCGCTTGGCCTTTCCCGTAGGAGTACCACATAAAGAAAAGCATCGGTGCCGCCAGAAGTGTGGCCAGAATCGTTTGGCGGCGGTTGTCGCTGGCGGCAATGACTCCGGCCAAAAGGACGGTGGTAAAGGAGAGGTCGTATACCAGCCTAAAGGGCAGCACATGACGCAGCAGGGGTGAAAAGCCGATAAAGAGAAGCAGGAAGGTGAGCAGAAAGAAGAATTTTCCTTCGGCGATGGCTTTCCACCAAGATAAGAAGGGGTGTCTGATCATTAAGGTCGCGTCCTGTGTCGACGTTTGAAACGACAGAGGCATTTGATAGTGCGAGCAGGTTTGGTGATTGCCGTGGTGTTGATTCAGCCATTAGCATAAGGAGATGCTCTTTTCAATACGGTGTCGGTCGGAGCATGCGTTCCGGGGCTTGATGTTCACACAGATGGACTGATTCGGTACCCACTCATATCCCATACGTTATCGAACCAAAAAGAATCAGGGGGCGTATATATGAATGAGGTAACGCAGCAGAAATGGGAACGATTGGGTTATATCCTCAGCAATTACGGATGGGATCTTATCCTGGGGTTGATTGTACTGGTGGGCGGGCTGGTTGTGGCCCGGCTGCTCAGCCGTCTGTTGAAAAGCGGTTTGACGAGGCTTCCCATCAAGCCAGCCTGGTCCGCTACTGTTCATCAGACCGTCACCGTTTTGTTGTATGTTGTCGTCCTGGGCATCACTGCCGACCTGATCGGGCTCAAAAGTGCCAACCTAATCAAACTTTTTATCGCTGTGGCCCTGGCTGCTGCTGCGGTCATCTTCATGTTTCGGCCCTATCTTCCCAGTCTGCCGTTCAAGGCGGGCAATACCATCAAAACGGGCAGCCTCTTGGGCAAGGTGGAGGGCACGACCTTTCTCAATACGCGTATGCGCACTTTTGACGGCAAGACGGTCTGGATACCCAACCGGCTGATCCTCAACGACTATCTGATCAACTATCACTACACACCGACGCGCAAGATCCACCTGGACGTCCGCATTCGTTACGATCAGGATCTGATGCAGGCCAAGCAGGTGCTCGAGGCGTTGATGATCGAAGACGCCCGGGTGAGAAAGACGCCCCGCCCGGTCGTGTTTGTGACCCAGCTTCTGCCAGACTGTGTCGTGCTGGGAGGGCGCTGTTGGGTGGAGAACCTTCTCTACTGGCGAGCGCGCTGCGATTTGCTCGAAAAGATTAAATTGCGTTTTGATACCGAAGGTATTGCCTTTGCCCTCCCACAACGTGATGTCAATATACGGTATTATGGAGAGGAAGATGGGTTTGAGATGGACGAGGCCGGGCTTGATGACGCTGAATGAAGATGCCCGGTAGTGATGACGGTCGAAAAGAGGGGCGTGGATATCACACCCTGAAATAGAGACAGCAGACCATTCAGATGCCCAATTTTTGGAGATAGATGCCATGAAGGTAAGCGAGCTTTTAAAGACGGTCGATCAGGGATGGGTGAAAAAGCCCAAAGGGTTCAGGGTTCATTTCCAGAAGCTGACCGAGACGGGGATGGTTACCGATTGCGTTCCGGGTGAAGGGGAGTCGGCGTTCGATTCGGATGTGGTGGCGTGGCGTTCGGCCTGGAAACTCTACCAGGTCGCCCAGTCCGACCATCCCGAATGTGGTAATGGGAAACTGGTCAATATTTTCGTGGTGGATGATGAGGGTAACCCTGTGAGATACTATGCCACCAATCAGTTCGACGTCTTTAACCCCAAAACAGAAGAGTAGAGGCGCCGATGGCGACATCTGTAAAGGGACGCCACAAGTGTATCATCATGCCGTTTCAGGAGCTGTCCGGCAGTGGTGCCGGTCTGGCCCTGCACTTCCTGATCGGCAATGTGATTGCGGTTCACACCGGATTCGCCGAGTGCTGGTTCGGTTGGCGCGTGGGTAAGATTTTTGCGTCACCCGCTGCACTGCAAGATTTCGTTTGTCTACAAGGAGCAGCGGTGGATCGGCGGCAGATCAGCATCGAGCAGAAGATACGTTGCTGGGTTTATGGGAAGATGGATGGTGAGGCTGTGTCGATGTCCCTGTTCGACGATCTGCGGGAGGATGAACCCGGCGGCGTTATCGCCTTTACGACAGATGACCATCTGGTCTCTTTCCGTAGCCGATTTCTGGATTGGCTTGAGGGGTGTGGGCTTCCCATGGACGATGAGCGCAAGGAGATGGCGCTGTGGCCCGAAAAGGCCTCTTTGAAGGGCCTGCAGAAAATCGGGCAGGCACTGGAACGCTTTTATATCTACTCCGCATATGGTGGTAAGAGGGAGATCGATGTGGTGCCTTTCGAGGAAGCTGTTGCGCTGGCACCCGAGTCATTCATGGCAAACAACCTGCTGGGGTGGGCCCGATACCGCAATCAATCGGCTGATCCTGCCAAAGCTGTTTTTTTAAAGGCACTGGATCTCAATCCGGATGCGGTAGGCCCCATGGCCGGGATGATGTGGTGTGCTGTGTTGGAGAAGAACGAGGCGGAGGCGGTTCGTTGGGCCACCCAAAAGGCGGCTAAACGGGAAGAAGACGTTGAGGCGGCGGAGGCAAAGGCGCGTAAGTATTTTGAAGTGAAGGGTGAGTAGGGGCGCCGGCGAGGCAGTCAGGGCCTACCCAATGCGACGCTTAATGGCTTAACTGCCGCTAAGATGCACTCCGGGCGGTCCGCAAACTCGCTGCGCTCAGACAGTGCCGACCGCTATTCCTCCGCTGCATCTAAGCGGCAGTAAAACCATACGCTGAAGGCATTGGGTAGGCCCTGACTGCCTCGCCTCCATTGGTTATTTCAATAAATATTGGTTGTTGCTGTTCCAAAAGAGAGAGCGAAACAGTGTTCATTTCTGAAGAATGACTTCCTACTCAAGCATCTCTCTAATTTGTTTCAATTCGTCGTAGATTTCCTGGATGGTCGTCTTTTCGCTGAGGAGTTTTTCGTCGGCCTGGCCTTTTCTCAGATGCTGACGTGCGCCTTTTATGGTGAATTTGCGGTCGTAGAGAAGGTGCTTGATCGACAGGATCAGCTCGACGTCTCTTCGACGGTATAGCCTCTGGCCGGCTTCGGTGCGGTTGGGTTTGATGCGTGGAAATTCGTTTTCCCAGAAGCGCAGGACGCTTTGGGGGACCTGGGCGATGCGGCTCACTTCTCCGATGCGGTAGAAAAGTTTGTCCGGAATGTCTGGCGGATGCCTGGTTGGCTTTGCCATTGGCGTTTTCTTCCACCTTTGAAGCGTCTTCACGCTTCGATCCGAGAACGGTTTAGATGTGACGCAACCGTATTGCCGAGAGGGCCTATGTCGGCAAACCGGCTTTAAAATGGTCTACCAGTCGCCCCGTGATGCCTTTATGCAGGCTGTTAACGACTTCGTCTTCCAGGGTCTGGTCTGCTGATCGATAGATGATGCGCAGGGATACGCTCTTGTGTCCCTCCGTAATGGGGGCGCCTTGGAATACATCGAAGAGACGCACCTCTTCGACCAGTGTTTCGTTCAACTGCTCGACCATGGTGAGCAGTTCGGTGGCCTCCAGCGTTTCGTCAACGATCAAGGTGGCATCGCGCGCGGTGGCCGGATATTTGGGCAGCGGTTGGAATTGAACGGCTTCGGGGATGTGGGGGAGGAGAAGCTCCGTATCCATTTCGAAGATGAAGGCCTCCTGCTTCAGGTCGTATGTCGCACTCACTTTTGGGTTCAACTGGCCGATGATGCCCACCTCGGTGTCGTTTACCACGATTTTGGCCGTAGCACCCGGTTGGGTATAGGCGCATCTGCCCGCTTCAAGTCTTGTGAATCGGGCGGCCTCGATCTGCAATCCGGCCAGCAATCCTTCTACGACTCCCTTGAGGTCGTAGAAGTCGCAAGGTTCGGATTTGGTTTGCCACAGGTGGTCGGCGCGGTCCCCTGTCCATAAGCCGGCTACCATATCGCGCTCTTCGGGCTGTTGGTCGCTACCCCTGCCGATGAAGATCTTTCCGGCCTCATACATTTTGAGATTTCGGGATTGATGGGCCAGATTGCGCTGCATACTCTCCAGCAGTCCGGGGATCAGACTGGTTCGCATGACGGTTTGATCTTCGCTCAATGGGTTGAGGATGGCCAGTTGGCGACAGCGTGTGTCTTCTTCCGGCAGCCGCAGGCGGCGGCACGAATCGGCATGCACAAAGCTGTAGTTGATCGTTTCGGCAAAGCCCATTCCGGTCAGCAGGTCGCGCATTCTCTGACGCTGGGTCAGCAGTTTAGGCGGCGGCTGGATGGCTGCCGGCAGGGCCGGGAAGGTGACCGGAATGTTGTCGTATCCCAGGCGCCGGGCCACCTCCTCCATGAGGTCTTGGGGCCGGCTGACATCCACACGGAAGCTCGGTGTCTCGACGGTCAGCAGGTCGTCGCTTTTGGTCGTCACCTGAAATTCGATCTCCGTCAGCAGTCGCGCCATTTCTGATTGGTCGACGGCAGTTCCCAGGAGACGGTTGGTGGCCGCCACACTCAAATCGAGCGTAGGGGGCTGGGGCAGATCGCAGACGACGTCAACACAACCCGCCACCATCTCACCGTTGCCGAGCTCGGCCACCAATTGGGTGGCTCGGTCCAGGGCATAGCGCGTACCGTGGGGATCCACGCCCCTTTCGAAGCGGTGGGAAGCGTCCGAGCTGATCCCAAGCCGCTTGGCTGTTTTCCGAATGCTGGTGGGATTGAAGTAGGCGCTCTCGATGAGGACGCGGGTGGTCTCCGGCTCGATTTCGGAATTGAGGCCGCCCATGACACCGCCGACGGCGACCGGCTTTTCACCGTCGCAGATCATCAGCATGTCCGCTTCGAGGTTGCGCTCTTTCCCGTCCAGGGTGGTGAACGGCTCCCCGGCGCTGGCGGTACGCACCACAATGCGTTGTCCGGCCAGCCGGTCGAAATCAAAAGCGTGCAGTGGTTGACCGGTCTCCATCATCACAAAGTTGGTGATGTCCACGATGTTGTTGATGGGCCGCAATCCCACCGACAGGAGGCGGTCCTGCAGCCAGAACGGTGAGGGCCCCACCTCGATGCCTTCGATGATGCGGGCCGCATAGCGTGGGCAGTGGTCCGGAGATTCGATGGTGACTGAGGTTATCTCTTCTACCCGACCGTGTGCCTTGGGGAGTTCTATCTCAGGCCGTTTGATTGCAGTGCCGCTGAAGGCAGCTACTTCACGGGCGACGCCGATCACGCTCAGGCAATCGGGACGGTTGGGGGTCAATCCAATTTCAAAAACGGCGTCCGTCAGGTCCAATGCTTTGTTCAGCGGTGTGCCGGGGGTCAGGCTGCCGTCCAGCACCATCAGGCCCGAGCCATCGCTTCCCATGGCGAGTTCCACCTCGCTGCAGAGCATTCCTTCCGAGCACTCTCCCCGGATCGTGCCTTTTTCGATCACCATGCCGTTGGGCAGTTCACAGCCAACAACGGCCAGCGGCGCCAGCAGGCCCTCGCAGGCGTTAGGGGCGCCACAGACCACCTGGTGGGTCTGATCACCAGTATCGACTTTGCAGAGCTTGAGTTTGTCAGCATTGGGGTGTGGCGCCACCGCTACGATTTTTGCAACCCGCACCCTGTCCAGATAGTCGAAGCGGTCTTCCACCGATTCGACCTCCAGCCCGGCCATGGTGAGCAGGTGTGCCAAACGGTCGACGTCCATCTCAATCGGAACATACGTTTGCAGCCAGCTTAAACTTATTTTCATCGCCTACCTATCAATTCACACGCGCTCTAAAATTGCTTCAGGAACCGGATGTCGTTTTCAAAATATCTGCGAATGTCGTCGATGCCGTACTTGAGCATGGCGATGCGCTCGACGCCCATGCCAAAGGCGAACCCTGTATACCGGTCTGTGTCGTAACCGACATTTTCCAGCACCGCCGGATGGACCATGCCCGAGCCGAGAATTTCGAGCCATCCGGTGTGCGAGCAGACCCGGCAACCCTTGCCGCGGCAGATCACACAGAGGATGTCCACTTCTGCGCTCGGTTCGGTAAAGGGAAAGAAGCTCGGTCGAAAGCGCACCTTGATCTGGGCGTCGAACATCTGGTGAACGAAACTGGTCAGGGTGCCCTTCAGATCGCCGAAGGAGATATTGTCGTCCACCAACAGTCCTTCGACCTGGTGGAACATGGGAGTGTGGGTCAGGTCCGAGTCGCAGCGATACACTTTTCCGGGAGCGATAATGCGTACCGGCGGCTCTCTCTTCTCCATCACCCTCGGCTGGGTGGGGGAGGTGTGGGTGCGCAGGACGATATCGTCGGATACGTAGAAAGTGTCCTGCATGTCCCTGGCCGGATGGTCCTTGGGGATGTTCAACGCCTCGAAGTTGTAGTAGTCGCTCTCCACCTCCGGGCCTTCGACCACCTCGAACCCCATGCGGGAAAAGATGTCGCAGATCTGATTGTTGATCCGGGTGATGGGATGCAGTGATCCGGGCGTGGCGTTGCGACCGGGCAGGGAGACATCGATGCCCGCCCCTTGACCGGCACCGACGGCCTCAATGTGTGCCAGCGCCTCGGTGCAGGCAGCTTCGATGGCCTGCTTGATCTGGTTGGCGCGCTTGCCGGCGGCCGGGCGTTCTTCGACGGGCAACTGGGCGATGGCACGCAGCGACTGGGTCATCAATCCTTTGCGCCCGAGGTACTTTGTGTTGGCTTCCTGCACAGCTTCAGGGGTGGTGGCTGTCTCAATCTCTTTCAGCGCTGCGGTGCAGATCTGATCGATGCTCTCCACGGTCGTCTCTTTTTCGATGGTTGCGAATATGACCTGCGGCCGTCGTTTGAATGACGGCCGCAGTATGGATGGTTTTCCCGAAAAGGAAAATCGACTATTGCTGCGAGGCCAACGCTGCGATTTTAGAGAAACCGGTGGGATCGGACAGGGCCAGCTCAGCCAGAACCTTGCGATCCAGGGTGATGTCGGCCTTTTTCAATCCACTGATGAACTTGCTGTAAGAAAGATCGTTCATCCGTGCCGCCGCATTGATGCGTGCGATCCATAGTCGCCTGAAGTCACGTTTTCGCTGGCGGCGATCGCGGTAGGCGTAGTTCAGCGCTTTGTCCACTGAATCGGCGGCTGTGCGAAAAAGCTTGCCGCGGCCGCCACGGAAACCCTTGGCCAGCTTCAACACCTTTCTGCGGCGTTGCCGGGCCTTATATCCTCTTTTGATACGCATGGTGTCTCTCCTTATCCGTTGGGCAGCAGCCGGCGTATCTCTTTCATGTCGCTGGCTTTGATCAATTGTGGCTGCCGCAGCCCCCGTTTACGTTTGGGGCTCTTTTTTGTCAGAATGTGGCTGGCATGTGATTTGGAAAATGCGTACTTTCCACTTCCGGTTTTGCGAAACCGTTTGGCAGCCGCTCGATTGGTTTTGATTTTAGGCATCGTTCACTTCTCCTGATGGTGTAGCCGTGTCGGGTGGCATCATCTGCAATGTGTGCGCTCTTCAGTGCAATATCAAAAAAACAGTTGGCGCGAACGCCAATACCGGCGTCATCTCACGCCAACGAAACTGTGTTGTGTTCATCCTCTACGGCATCCCTTATGGGAAGCACCTTGATCTTTTGTCGGTCGTTGCGATGAACCCTATGTCGCTGCTATCGGCCAGAACCACTTTGCCTGACCGTTGATCATGCCGCCGGCGCCCGGGCTATTTGGGTGCCAGCACCATCATCATGGTGCGGCCTTCGAATTTGGGGAGCTGCTCCACGATGGCAATCTCCTCCATCTCCTGGGCGATCTGCTCAAGCAGCTGCCTGCCTCGGCCCGAGAGGGCGATCTCACGTCCTCTGAACATGACCGTGACCTTGACCTTATCCTTGCGCCCAAGGAATTTTCGAATGTGTCCCAACTTGGTCTGCAGGTCGTGGTCGCCGGTTTTGGGCCGCACTTTGATCTCTTTGACCTGGAATGTGGTCTGCTTTTTTTTGGCCTCTTGCTGCTTTTTGGTCTGCTCGTATTTATAACGGCCGTAGTCCATGATTTTGCACACCGGCGGATTGGCGGTGGGCGAAACCTCCACAAGATCGAGTCCGAATTCAGAGGCGGCCGCAAGGGCTTCCCGGATCTGCAATATTCCAAGCTGGTTGCCGTCCGGATCGATTACGCGAACTTCTCTTGCATGAATACCTTGATTCAAACGTGTGCGTTGCGTTGAGTCTTCTTTTGCAGATTTATAATGAGCTATGCCAACACCTCCATTTGTACGGGTTTGGTCATTTTTCGGCCGCTTTCGGCCGATGTCAACATGTAGCCCTTTGAAATTATCCGGTATTCATTAGGGCTACGTTTCTGAAAGCTTATTTTCTTATATAAACGCCTGCAGAAATGCAAGAAAAAAAAGAGCCATGGGTATGGGCAGGCGCCTCTTTCCCCCGGGATCGTGCTGTCGCTCGGGACGATTGAGTGCGCCGGGCAGTCGGCAGGATCGAATCCATTTTCGTGACTGTTCTCATATCGGCATGTCACGCCTGTGTCAATGTATATCGGGCCAGGTGGCTCTCCTTCCAATAGTTGATGTGGGGACGTTGGTAGAACGTTTTGAAAAGTGCCAGGCTCTCTCTGCGGCAGACCCCGTGGACGATGGTCAGGTCGTTGCCGCTGTAAAGCGAAGGCAGGCGATCACGCTCGCATGCCGTACCGCCGCCCATTGCGTCTTCATAGGCATAGACCAGTGTCCCGATGCCGCTGATCAGAATGGCCCCAAAGCACATCAGGCATGGTTCCAGGGTCGCGTAAAGGGTCATGTGGCGGCGATCCGGGGCTTCCTTCAGCTGTTCCAGTTGCCGCAAGGCGATAATTTCGGCATGATCCAGTTCGCTGGGAACCGCTTTCCGTGTATTGATGCGCTCCCCCTGCGCGATGATTTCACCATCGGCCACAATAATGCAACCCACCGGGAATTCATCTTTGTCCAGCGCTTTTTTCGCAATGATTAATGCATGCTGCATGCAGGTTTCGTGGTTCATCGTTTGATCGTCCATTACGTTTCGTTCCAGCTACACACTGTGTCATCGCAAGGACACCGGTCATCTACCTCAAAGGCCATGACGATTCGCGAGGCCATTTCTGCGTGAAGTTGAGAGGCGGTTGACCAGTTGTGGTTGTGCAGTCGGCGGGTGAGTTGCTCTTTTGAAGGAATCTGATTCAAACCGGAAGCGGTTACCCGCCCGGTGCGGCTGTCCAGGATATCCGCCTGTTCGCCATTGGTGACCACCACCACCGGAATCTGGTAAGGGGCGGCGATTTTAGCCAGGGCCAAGGCAGGCCGGTAGCGGGTGACAAGCGATCCCGGGCCGTACTGAATCAGCATGGCCGGACGCTCGTTTATATAAATAATGAAGGTGACCGGCACCTTCGCCGATTTGGCGCCTGCTTTTACGCATACCACCTCTTGTGATCGAATCTCCGTTCGTTCGTAGCCTTTGGTATCCAATAATAAACGGGCTACTTTCTGGCGATAACGCTCATCGTGGGTGTCATCGATCATTCTGCCCGTGATGAGATCCTTGATTTGGCCCAGTATGAGGTGGTGGTCATTCATGGTTGTCGGGACCCGATCTGTTTGGGTTTCGGTGGTTGTCTCAATTGCCGCCCGGCTGAGGAAATTCAGGTTGCCTGGCAAGACGGAATGGGGTACCAATGAGCGACAAGAAATCTATAACACATCCGGCAGCCGCTGTTAATGCGTTATCGTAATGGCCCAAAGTTGCCGGTTGGTCGAAAACAGCCATGACGTTACGCGAGGAATTTGAAAAGCGGGAAGACAACTTCATGTCGCCCTATGGGTGCAGGAGCGGTAATTCGCTCGGACGCACGCGTCCGGAAGCGGCTTGCCCCATTCGCACCGCCTTTCAGCTCGATAAGGATCGCATCCTGTTCAGCAACGCCTTTCGCCGGCTCAAGTACAAAACCCAGGTGTTTCTCAATCCATCTGGAGACGAGTACCGCACCCGACTGACCCATACGCTGGAGGTGGCCCAGATTTCACGTACCATTGCCCGGGCCATGTTTCTCAATGAGGACCTGGCAGAAGCGATCGCCCTGGGGCACGACCTGGGGCACACCCCTTTCGGCCACGGTGGTGAGATGGTGCTCAAGGAGATCTTCTCTAAAGGATTCTCCCACCAGGCCCAAGGTATCCGGGTGATCGAAGTTTTGGAGAATTTCGGCCAGGGACTCAATCTCACCTATGAGGTGCGGGACGGCATCCTGAGGCACTCCAAGGGATATGGCAAGATCATGCCGGACAATCCCCGTGAACTGCCCGCCACCTCCGAGGGTCGTGTGGTGCGGGTGGCCGACATCATGGCTTACCTGAACCACGATCTTGAAGACGCCATCCACAGCGGCGTGATCACCGAAAAGGATATCCCCGACGTTTGCAACCGGGTGCTGGGGACCTCCTCCGACGAGCGTATCACCACCATGATGACCGATTTGATCTCCACCAGCCGGCCGAACAACGGCCAGTTGCTTTTCGACATGACAGACAAGGTTTACGGGGCCATGTCGGTGTTGCGCCAGTTCCTTTACGAAAGGGTCTACCGGTCGCCGCTGGTGCACAACGAGTTCATCAAGGCCAAGAAGATCATGTCCGAGCTGTTTGTCTATCTGCTGGAGAATGAGACCCTGCTGGACGAAGAGCTGGCCCGAATGCGCCTGCCGGCGCTGCACACCACCGGCAGCTCCAAGGAGCGCATGGTGTGCGACTTGCTGGCCTGCATGACTGATCGATACGCCCTCTCCCTCTATGCCAACACCTTTTTCCCCTCCCAGATGCGTTGAGCGGAATGACGCGATAGGATATCCATGGACCACCATCGCCACCTTATGAAAGCGCTTGCAGATCTTTTCGATGATATGGACCGGGCCTACGACGAGGTGGCCCGGCAGTGCGGTTTCGAGTGCAACGGGTGTGAGGATAACTGTTGCCGGACGCGTTTTCACCATCACACCCTGGCCGAGTATCTCTTTCTGAAGGAGGGACTGGCGTGCCTTTCGGATAATGCACGGCAACGGGTCGCCAAGCGGGCTGTGGACGTCATGACGCGTATGCGCGCTGCCGAAGCGGCCGGTAGGCCGGTGAAGGAGATGTGCCCCTTGAACGAAGATGAGCGCTGCCTTCTTTATGCCAGCCGCCCCATGATATGCCGCCTGCACGGCATTGCCCACCAGTTGCGCCGACCCGACGGGCAAATTCAGTCTGGCCCCGGGTGCGGAGACTTCGACCGCCAGTGCGGCCCACAGCCCAAAGCGGTGCTCGATCGTACCCCGCTCTACACCGCTATGGCCCAGATAGAGAGACAGTTGCGATCGTTGTGGGATTACCATACGAAAATCAAAATGACCATTGCCGAAATGGTGGTCGCCATCCTCGATGAACCCGGCGACGGGCCTCTGTCAGGAACTTGAGATGAAATATATCGACCCCGGCCAAATCGATCAACTGCCCGGCAAACAGATCAAGCCCGGCGAACGGTTCGCTTTCCGCTGCCACTCTCAACTGGCCTGCTTCAACCAGTGCTGCCGCAACCTGAATCTGTTTCTCTACCCTTACGATGTTCTTTGCCTGAAAGATCACCTCAAGCTATCTTCGGACCAGTTTATTGATGAATACGTGGATGTGGTCCTGCGCGAAGGCCACCACTTCCCCGAAGTGCTCCTGCGGATGTCGGAGAGCGAAGGTCACCCCTGCCCCTTTCTTTCCGAACAGGGCTGCCGCGTCTACAAGGCCCGCCCGCACACCTGTCGTCTTTTTCCCATGGAGCAGGGCGTCTATTTCAATGCGGAAAAAGGAGATGCGAAACCGCTCTACTTCTTTCGTCCGCCCGAGTTCTGCCGTGGGCCGGAAGAGCCCTACACCATGAGCGTCGATGAATATCTTCGGGATCAGAATGCCTTGGCGCATTTCAAAATGAATCTGAAATGGGCCAAGGTGAGGCAGTTATTCGGCAACGATCCATGGGGACTCGAAGGCCCGCAAGGAGCAAAAGCAAAAATGGCCTTCATGGCCGCTTACAATATCGACCGCTTTCGGGAATTTATTTTCAACAGCAGCTTTTTTAAACGCTACCATGTGAAGTCAACCCTGGTGAAGCAGATGCGCCGTTCGGATAAGGCCCTGCTGGAATTTGGTTTTGAATGGATTCGCGTTTTTGTGTGGGGGCAGCCATCCAAGCAGATGCGCGTGAAATAGGAGGCATCTCTTCTTTTGCCCCCCTGAACCAAAACCAAAGCTTTTTAAACCACCCCTGGCGGCATTGGTGCGATCTTCTCCCCCCCTAATACAAAGCCGCCATCCAAACGCAGAACACTCCCGGTCATGAAGGGCGCATCCTCGATGATGAACCGAACGGCCTTCACCGCATCGTCCAGGTGTCCGGTTCGTCCCAGGAGCGTGTGATCGATGATCGCGTTCTGCTGGACTTCATCGAGCAGGCCCCATCCCCTGGTTCCTTCGGCATGCCGGGTCTCGAAGATGCCAAGCATGATTTCGTTGACGCGCACCGCCGGCGCCCCCAAACGTGCCCACGTTTCGGTGAGCAGGGAGATCCCCCGGTTGGCGGCGGCGTAGCCCTCATTAAACAGATAGCTGGCCGGCCCGCTGCGGCCCACCATCGCTGCGATGGAAGACAAGTTGATCGCAACCCCTTCGCCCGACTGCTTGAGATAGGGCAGTGCGGCCGTAAAGACCCACTGTTTGGCCCTGAGCGTGGTGGCCAGCTCCATGTCCCACTGTTCAGGCACATATTCTCCATGAACCACCGGCATTCCGCCGCGTTCGATGTTGTTGACCAATATATCCAGACGGCCGAAGCGTGCAATCACCTTTTGAACGAGGTCGTCCGCCGCTGCGGTTTCTATCAGGTTGACCGGGATGATCATATACTCCTGGCCGGCATCCGCCGCATCGCGCTTAAGGTCGGGCAGGCTCTCCAGCCAATCATAGTAGGTGTAGACCACCCGTGCGCCGGCTCGGGCCAGATCGAGGCCGATGGCCTTGCCGATGCCTTTGACGCTGCCCAATACCAGTGCCACTTTATCGGTTATCTCCATCTCTTTTCTTCTCCCTTGGTGGGTTGTTGTTCGAATGATATAGCACACCTTTAAAAGCGGATGAACCGGCATTTCCATTTCAACCGAAAGTGATGGCACGGCATGAACCTCTCCAGGCAACGGGGAGGTCATTGATATAGCCAAAATATACTTCAGGTGCTCTTTTAAGCTTAATCGGGAACTCCGTTAGAATCGGAGACAGGCCTGATGCACAGAGTATAGACATCGTGGGCAGGGATGAACTTCCGAGTATTGCCCTTTCGCCCCAACAACCGAACCACGGACACCAGCACCGGATTTGGCCGGGCAGGGCTGCGCGTGGCAAAAATGCCCTGCAGGGCAATGTCCTTGCGTCCCATGGGATGCACCTTGCGCAATTGACGCCACTTTGGATCGACCAGATGCGGCCAATACAACACCATAATATGGGAAAATGCTTCGATGCCATCCAGGAGCTCCGCCCATTCATCTTGAATGACCAATCGGCCCAGGCTGTTTTCCACCTGCAGATAATAGTGTTTGATGCGTTCCATTCGCACGGATGGGTCAAGGTCCAATTCCCCGGCTTGCAGCATTGGCTCCTTGATATCATTGAGGACCCTGCCGATGGGTGTGAACATTATTTCTGTATTTAAATTTGAGTTGTTCGCCATTGAATCACCTCTAAGCCGCATTTGATTTTTTCGGGTAAAGCCCATATATGGCCGGTCATTTCAGAAACAGTACCCTCGTTCGATGGGCCCATACCACCTCTTCTGTCCTTATATCTGCTGGCCTACCAGAAAGGCATAGTTTTCGTCCACTTTTAAATAATTTCAACAATTCAGCCGGGTCCAGAACAGCTTGCAGGCCATGGCGCACAAGCCCGATAGGCAAAGAGAGTCAACGCCCAGCTTTGTGCGCCGACTGCAGCACGGGGGCGCAGAGACCATCGTCGGTTTTGTATTGCAAAGAGGTGGTCGGCGGTGCCGGTGGTCGATCATGCGCCCGGCCGCGAGGCCGTCCATGAACACCGAGAGTACCGCGACCACCGCAGTGGCGGAAACGGATGAAGAGCTGATCACCTGGGGCGGTCACTGCACGCTGTGAACATTCTTTCGCGTGGGCTTGGCGTCAGGCGGAACGCAGATGCCGACGTCTCCCCCGCCAGCCGTATAGCAGGCCGAAGAGACCGAAGATGACGGCCAGACCGGTAATGATGCCTTGAACCCGGCTGCCGCCAGGGCGTTTTACGACCGGGACTTGGTTCGTTACCGGCTCATGTGTGGGGGATTCGGCCGTTGCAGCCACCTCTGTTTCCACCTCCAGCCGATGACCCATGCCGTCCGACACCACGGCCTGCCAGCGGCCGGGTTGGTCGGGCAGGAACATCATGATGCCGTTGCGGTCGGTGCGGCCGGTCTGGAAGGCGATTTTTGAATCGGGGGCCTTGATCTCCACCGCTGCGTAGCTCATGGGTTCTCCGTCATCGTACACGGCGGTGACCTGATAGCCCTGTTCCGGATCGATCGATCCGGCCACGCCGTGGCATTGGCCCGTCTGCGCCCAGCCGGCCACGATCGTCAGGGTGATGATCCATTTGAACAGGTGTCGCATAATATTGACTCCTAAGGGGTATTGGTCTCCTCATGCATCTTCTGGCGAGCAAAGAAAAGATAAACCAGCCCGCCTGCCGCTATGGTGATCACTCCGCACAGGGCAGCCACCGGCCGGCTCTTGAGAGAGAAGAGGATGATCCAACCGTTGCCCAGTATGTAGATCAGTGCGGGTAAGGGATAAGCGAACGTTTTATACGGAATCGTGGCCCGGTCCGCTTTTCGGCGGATGCGCATCAGGCCGGTCACCGTCAACATGGCGCACAGGGAGAGGGTAAAGCCGATGTAGATCAGCAGGGTTTCAAACGAAGCGGAAAGCACCATGACGATAGCCAGCACGGCCTGCAGAAAGATGGCGGCGGCCGGGGTTTTGCGCTCCGGGTTCAAGCGGCCGAGGAGGGTAAAGAAGACCCCATCCCGGGACATGGCGTAGTAGATGCGCGGGCCGGTCATGATCATGGCGCTGAGCACCGAGAGGATGCCCAGGGCCACGGCGCCGCTGAAGAGCCGGCTGATGCCGGTTCCGAACAGGGCCACTGCCGATCGGGCGCCGACCTCGAGCACGCCCTGCATCTGCCCGGCCGGCAGGGCATAGATGTAAACGGCATTGAGCAGCAGGTAAATGACGATGACGACGGCGGTTCCCAGGGCCAGGGCCATAGGAATGTTGCGCTGGGGGCGTACGATCTCACCGCCAAGATACGCGGCTGCATTCCAGCCGCTGTAGGCGAAAGAGACGAAGATCAGCGAGACGGCGAACTTTTCCGCAGATACGGTCGTGCCGGCGGATGCGAAGTTGGCCCCCGAACCCTTGCCGAACAGAACACCGGCCAGGATGAAGACGACGATCAGAACGACTTTGAAGATGGTCAGTCCGTTCTGGACATTGCTGCCCACGTGCAGGCTGTGGTAGTGGAGCAGGGAAAAGACGACCACCGCGGCGATGGCGACGGCATTCAAGCTGGAGAACGTGGCCAGATGCCATTGGCCGATGGAGATCAACACAGGGTCTCCGGCAGGGATGGACAGCGCCTGGAAGCTGTAGGTGGCGAAGGCGATGGCCGCGGCTGCGATGGGCGCCGAAAATCCCACGACCAGGGAGATCCAGCCGGAGAGAAAGCCCACCGGCCGGCCGAAGCTCTCCTTTAAAAAGACGTACTCACCGCCTGCCCTGGGGAATCGGGCCCCCAGCTCGCCGTAACACAGTGCACCGCATAGGGCGAAAACACCGCCGAACAGCCAACACAGCATCAGGGCGCGGGGGGAGCCCACTTCCGTCAGGATGAAGCCGGAGGTGGTGAAGATGCCGGTGCCCACCATGTTGGCGATCACCAGGATCGTGGCCGTAAAAAGCCCGATCTCGCGGCGCAGGCTGTTGCCATTGGGGCTGCCGGTCATGGACGAACCTCGAAGGCGAAGGTCACGTTGTGCATATACTGATCGCATGTTTCGGGGTCGGGGTAGGCCGGCCGGTGGGAGAGCACCACCATCCAGTACCCGGCCCGATCCAGCGGAATGTCGGCGTTGCCCTCGGCATCGGTGACGGTTTCCACCGGATAGCCGCCGGACCCATGGTGCCCCTTGCTTTTAGCCCCTGACGCGGCACTTTTTTCCTTCTCAAAACCGGCATAGACGGCTTTCACATCCGCACCGGCCAGGGGGCTGCCCTCATGGAGCACGCGGACCGAGAACCGATCACCGACCTTCAACTGTCCGGGATCGGAGACCGGGATCAACTCCAGGGGCTGCCCGGAGCGGGCTTCGACGTGTTGGGCGCTGCCGCCGGCCAGCAGAACGGTCTTGGCTTCGATGTGGAAGTTGGTGCACTTGACCGCGTCGGGCACCTGCTTCCTGTTGCCCCACTTGCGGCCCTCGGGGGTGGTGGTGAAGAACCCGGGTTTGATTCGGGCCGTCACGACATAGGCTCCCGGCTTGTCGATGGGCAGGCGGTAACGTCCCAGGGCCACCGATTCGAGATCGATGGTGTGGCCGTCGGGGGTCAGCGCCTGGATGGTGGCCACCCGGCCCTCTTTGATCGCTTCGTCCGTGCGGTCAGCCTTATATTGATGGCCCCAGCCGATGCCGATCTCCACCGTGGAGCCCACCTCCGGGTAGTAATTCGAAGGGTTGAGCCACAGCATGTGCGCCCCGGCCGGCATGGCGATCAACGCCTGGAATATGATCAAAAAGAAGCAAAAGACGATCTTTTTCATGTTTATCTCCTCACTTTCCGATTTAAATGCCTGTATGCGTTTCCACTCAATGTTATTCACTCAGAGGCGGGCGCGGGCGAGGATAAACCCAGCCCCTACAACGCCGGTTATGGATCAGGGGCCGTACTCTATTTTCGTATATCATTTTACCCATTCGTCTCCCTGGCAGGAGCGCCCATTTAGTTCGCCACCCGTCCGCCATCGGCCAGGAAGTCGCCCACGTAGAGCAGATACTCGAACGGCATTTTATCCGGGCCGACCTGCGCCCAGATGGTGCCCAGGGTGCCCCGGGTCACGTGCTCCTCCCGGGCGTATCCGGCTTTGGACACGATCGCCACCGGGGTTTCGGCGGCGTAGTGTTTGGAGAGGCTGTCGATAAAATGCTTGAATTCGTTGCGCATGGTAAAGAGCACCATGGTGCTGCCGTGCACGGCCATTTCATCCACGGTCCAGCCCGAAGCGAGCAGCACCGAGTGGCTGTTTTTGCCCTGGGTCACACCGGCCTGCAGGGCGGCGTTTGCGGCGTTGAAGCAGCTTAAACCAGGCACCACCTCGGTGGGCAGGTCGCGCAGGGCGGTCAGCGACCAGGAGCAGGGGCCGTAAATCAGCGGGTCACCGGTGTCCAGCATGGCCACGGTTTGCCCCTTGGCCACGGCTTCGCGCACCCGCCGTTCGAAATCGGCCTGTTTCTCGTGGTACGCTTCGCAGCTCATGCGCTCTCTGGCCCGTTCAGCCGGCGTGACTTCCGAACACGTCTTGCCGTAAAAGGGAAAGAGCCGGCCGTAGCCGTCCAGCACGTTCTTGCCCTTCAGCAGGGAAGCATAGCGTTTCTGGTATTTGCCGCTGGCGAAGATCAGGTCGGCCTCTTCGATCACCCGCATGGCGCGCAGGCTGGCCAGGTCGGCATCGCCGGGCCCCATGCCCACCAGGTAGAATTTCCCCGGTCCGGTCGGGGCCTGTTCACCGTCGGGCCTGTACTGTGAACGGGCCAGGGCTTTGCCCACATAGACGATCGAAAGCCGGGTGTCCTGGTCCGCAATCCTGGCGCCGATGTCGGCCACCGTGCCCAATACGGCCCTCTCGCGGTTCGCACAGCCGGCGCGGATGACCACGGCGACGGGGGTGTCGGCCGGGTAGGCCGCCGCCAATCGCCTGATCAGGTCGGGCATGTTCCGCGGCATGAAGATCACCATGGTGGCCCGTTCGTGCCCGGCAAGCTGCTCGATGGTGTCCGTGCGGCCCGGACGCTGGAAGGGGGCCGTGATGATCACCTCCCCCATGCCGCCCTTCAGAACGGCGTTGGCCGCGTTGAGGGCGCTGATGCCGGGGATGATGGTGGGCTTGAACTCGCCGAGCGCCTTGATGGTCCACAGGTCGGGCCCGTAGATGGTGGGGTCGCCGCCGCTGAGCATCACCACATGCCGCCCGGATGACACCGCCGTGCGCACCATGGCGATGAATTCCGCCTGTTTGCGGTGAAACGCTTCGCAGGTCTTGCCGTGCCAGGTGCGCTCCTTTTCCGGAACCTGGCTGCAGTCACGGCCGTAGAAGCGGAACAGGACCCCGTAGCCGTCCTCCACCTGCTTGGCGCTGAAATCGACGACCGGTGCGAGTTTCTCCCGGGTTTGGGCGCTGCAGAAGACCATGTCCGCCTTTTGGATCGCTTCTATGGCGCGCACGGTGAGCAGGTCGGCGTCCCCCGGACCGATGCCGACCAGGGTGTAGCTGCCGGTTGCGGTCGGATTGGCCTGGGACTGCCGAGTGTCGGATTGGCCCGCGCAGCCAGCCGTGATGGCCCACAAGCCTACCAGCAGTAGAATAAATAGATGGGGTATATAAATTGTTTTTCTAGAGTACATAGTGATCTTCTCCTTCTTTCTATAGATCAACTTGGAAACTTGCGCCGTAGTTGCGTTCCGTGGCCGGATGACCCGACGCGTTGTAGTAGTCTTCGTCGAAGATGTTCTTGACCCACAGTTTCATGATGCCGTTTTTCAAGGCGCCGATTTGTTTGAACAGGGTCTGCTGGATACCGAAGTCGAAGACGTGGTAGGCGTCGTTGTTCACCTCGGTGTAGGTCCAAACATCAGGCTGGGATTCCACCCAGTCTTCGGTGGTCTCCTCGCTCTGGTAGTAGTAATCGAGCATCAACACGGTGGGTTCGAAGAGCGTATAGCGCAGGCCGGCGCTGACGCGATGGTCGGCGCGCTTGGAGAGCTCTTCATCGCCGGCGCGTTCGTCTCCCCGGTTGTCAAATTTTTGCCAGGCGTAGGTGATATAAAAGGATAGCGGATCGGTGATGTGTCCGCCGATGCTTACGTCCACACCATGGCGGTGCACCCGGTCCAGGTTGATCTTGTAGTCGCTGTAGCGCAGGCTTCCGGCGCCAGCGCCTGAATATTGGGCGTGTTCGCGGTTGCTGACGATAAAATCTTCGATATCGTAAAACGCATAGCCTACCTGAAAAGAGATGTCCCGCCACAACCGGCGATCGAAGACCAGGTCGTAACCGATGCCGTGTTCAGGATCGAGCCAAGCCCCGGCCGGTCGGCCCTGGGGGTTGTAGTCGCCATGGTAGTCAGGAGCGCGCCAGATACGGCTGATCCCCGCGGAGAGGGAGGTGTCCCGCAACCAACCGGCCACCCCGTCCATTTTCCAGGTAGTGAATGATTTGGGGATGAACTCGTTCCAGTGGCGGTTGATATACTTATCTCTTCCAGGGATGTGGAACGACCCGTTGGACCAGTTGGAGACCCAAATCTTCACATCTTCGTAGCGCAACCCCAGCTTGACGTCGACCGATGGTATGATGCCCCACTGGTGTTGTACGAATCCACCCTGTTTGCGGACGCGCTCTTTCTTGTCGTCATCGACCCCCTCGTCGTAGAGCTGGGTGATGTCGTATCCCACCGTTGTGACATGGTCAGGACTCCACTCGATCTCGTCCGTGATTTTGGCGCCCTGTTGCCACCAGTCGGTATCCATGACCGTTTTTTCCGTGTCACCCGCATTTTCATAATAGGCCCGGTTGCGGTTGTCTTCACCATAGTAGGCACCCAGATCCACCCGGCCGATGGGTAGGTTTTGGGCGTAGTTGAGCCGGTAGGTGGCCGAGATACTGTCCCAGGTGGGTTCTTGCTCCGGATCGAAGGAACCGGCCTCGGTTTCGGGGTAGTCCGAGTCATAGTCCGTGCCGGTGTTCGTAACTGCCGCTTCACGGTCTGCGTCCGAGTAGGATCCGCTGACCGTGATGTGGCCGTCCTGAGGCAGCAACAACCCGAAGCGTCCGAAGACGGTGTCGATGTCCGCTTCGGTGTTACGCAGGTAGCCGTCGGTGCGGTACTTTTGATAGCCCAGGTCATATACGAAGGCATTGGCGCTGCCCTGTACCGACAGATTGCTGCTCGACGTGTTGTATGAACCATAGCTGGTGCTGAGTCGGACATCGGGTTTGAGGCTGTCGCGGCGCTCGGGCTGACGTGTGACGAAATTGAGCACACCGCCGATGGCCTTGCTGTCGTAGAGAGCTGTGTGGGGGCCGGGCAGCACCTCGATCCGCTCGATGAGGAAAGCAGGCAGAAGGGCGTAGTCCACGATGTTGCTCGATTTGCGGCCGCCGGTTTTCTGGACGGTGAGGCTGTCGATGGCGGTAACGAAGCGCTTGGCGTCGAAGCCACGCATGTAGATGCTGTCCACACCGGGGTCGAAGTCGGAGTCGCCGCGAAAATCGATGATCGACTGGGTTTTCAATACGTCTACTATACTGCCGGGTGCTGCGATGGTAGGATATCGGTCGAGCTCGATCACGGTCTTGTCGGGCGTCACCATCAGGCCTGGGGCGCCGGCCTTCTCTTCGACCACCATGTCTTCAAGTTGTTTGACCCCCTCTGGCGGAGTGGCGGTATCGGCCGCAGGGGTGCCGATCATTAGAAAAAGCGCTGTACAAAACAACAAGACCAAACCAATCCGTTTCATAACACCTGTCCCTTTTTTTATTCTATTCGTTTTCAGCCGTGAAAACGATTCGATGGTCGACCAGATTCATGCCTTTGAGGCGCCCCCGAATGATCTTCTGCTCTCCGAAAATGGTCACTATGCGAAAGGTGTCGTTCTCCTGGGGTTCGAGGATATCCACCGATTCGAGCACCAGCTCCTCGATGCCGTTTTTTTCCATGTAGACATTGGCTTCACACATGATTCCATACCTCCTTGATCTCTTTTTCCACCAGCCGCTGTACGAAGTGCGGCAGGGGTTCGTTGACGATGCCGACGATCTGAATTCGCTCCTGGGAGAGCGGTAGCAATATCTTCAGGGCCGGGCAGGATGTGATCGCAGATGCCATCCGTGGCGTCACCTCCCCGAGCATGGCGTTGGCCCATGTGATGGCAATGGGACCGACCACACAGTCTGCCTGGGGAACGGTGTGGCAGATGGCATTTTCGCCGGAAGCACCCCGGTTGGCCCCGGCCTTGAGCATTTGGGAGGTGGCGATGGCGTTGGTGCCCAAGGCGATCAGTTCGATCGATTCGCCGAAAGCATTTTTCAGATACTTGATCAGCGTGGCGCCGATGCCTCCGCCCTGCCCGTCGATCACACAAATGCGCTTGCTGTTTGACTGTTTCATTTTGATTTCAATTGACTTTCTGCAGTTGCCGCATGGCCAATTGGGCGCTGCGGCGCTGTTGTTTAAAGTCGGCGGCGCGTTCAAAGGCCTGCCGGCTGGCATCGATATCTTTCGCTTGCCAGGCGGCATATCCCGCCATGAGCCAAGCCTTTCCGGTTCGGGAGTGTTTTTCGCAAGCCGCACAGCGATAAGCCGCGGATGCTTCGGCATACCGTTTCATCTCGTAGAGCAGATCGCCTTTGAGCATCATCAGCTCGGGGTCTTTCCCGATCCGCGGAACGTTGACCAGTTGCGCCAGGGCCGCTTCCGGCCGGTCCAACCGGCGATAGGCCAGCACCAGGCTTTTCAGTATTTGGGGATTCGGTGCGGTGGCGAGCATCTCCTCATAGAGCGGTGCCGCTTGCCCAGGTATCCCAAGTTGGAGGTTCAGGTCGGCCCACAGCCGTTTCTCCTCATCGGTGAGGGGTTTCAGATATCCATAGATGGTCAGAGCGGCAAGGGCGGTCGTATACTCCCCCGCGGTCAGCTCGAGCTGGCAGAACATCTTCCACCAGCGGGCCTCGGAGGGTGTTTCCCTGGTCAGCGCGCGGGCGTACGTGCGGGCCTTGGCGGTCATCTTCAGCTGAACATATTGATAGAGTAGAATTTCCTGCCAGCGGATGCGCTCTTTGCCGCTGTGCTCGGCGATCAACGCCCCGATATAGGGCAGCGCCCGTCGCGCCTGGTTATCGGCCAGCAGGGCATGCACCCAGTGAACCTTCCAGGGGGTTTCGATCCGGTCCGGATGGGCGGCGAAGAGGCGTTCGAAGACGGCGATGGCCGCTTTGTACCGCTGTGCCGTCAGCAGGGATGCGGCGCTGTAGTACAGGTGTTCGGCGCGCTTGTCGGGCGACCGCTCGTAGGCTTCTTTGAAATGGGCGGCCGCCTCGACAAACTTCTCCTGCTCGTAGAACACTTTGGCCAGATTGAGCCAGGCGGCCACCAGGTCCGGCTGCAGGCGGACCGCTGTCGCCAGCGCCGCTTCGGCCTGGTCGTAGCGCTCCTGGTAGAGGCGGCAGTTGCCCAAGGCGAAATAGATGATGGGGTGGTGATACGCGTTTGGCGGTGTCGACGCGCTTTCCGGCGCCGGTCCTCCGCGAGATTGGAATTCGAGCAGCCGTTTGACGGCGGCCGCATAGTCCTTTTTGTCGATCAGGTGCCCCACGTCGTTGAGCACCCAGCGTACTTTGGCCGGCAGCTTTTCAGTGTTTTGATCGGCCCGGACCGTCATCGGGGCGAGCACCGCGATAGCGAAAACGATCAGCGCCGTGCTAAAGGCCTGGGTCGCAATGCGTCGGCAGTGTTCTTTCATGGGATCAATCCAGTTCAAAGTGGATGGTGGTTTCGGCCCACACGCGCACCGCATGGCCCTCCACCGTTCCGGGTTGGAAACGCCAGACAGATACGCAGCGCATGACGCTGTCATCGAAAATTTCCGGGGGTTGCGAGGTCACGATCGTCGCCTGCTCGACCATGCCCTGTTCGTTGACGATAAAGCGCACCGTAACCGATCCCTCGATGCCCCGGCGTTTGGCGCCCAACGGGTAGATCGGCGGCCTGCGTGTCAACGTGATCAGCGGCTGGTCCAGATCATCGAGATTGAAAAGATCATCCAGCCCCATCTGATCAAGGTCGGATTGGATCGGGGGCAGCGCCAGTGTTGCCGGTCCGCCTGGAAGTCGGGTGTTGATTTCAACCGGCCACGTGGGCCGGTGTAGGGCCGCACTGTTCAAACTGGGCTGAGGCGGCCGGTGCTGCTTCTCGGGTTCAGGGGGTTGCTGCGGTTTGCGCTCCACAGGGCTTTCCGGTCGTTTGAGGCGCACCATCTGGATCTGGGGCAGCAGTGTATCGAAAGTGGGTTTGGCCGGTGCCGAGTGCAGCAGATGGGGCATCAGCAGAAAGAGCCCCAAGTTCAGTCCCATGGCCGTCAGTACCGCCAGGATCCAGGCGCTGCGGTTTCGCTGGCGCAATAGTCGGCGATACCCATCGGACGGAGAGCGTCCACTGCCTTCGGCGGATGCGCTGCCGGGGTTTTTATCTCCGACTTGTTTGCCCGAGGCGGCGGTGCGGATGGCCGCTTTCGTTGCTGTTTTCATCGTTTTCACCTAATCCTTCACCCATCACCAGGCGTCCATCACTGGGATGTCGCACCCGGCAGGCTGGCTGCCAGGGAGACATTCTTAGCACCCGCCATGCGACAACCGTCCATCACCTGTATGGCCGTCCCGGTGCTGCTGGCGCGGTCGGCGACCACCACCACAGCGCCTTCCGGGTTTTCCGCCAGGGCTCGCTCAACATTGGCCCGTACGGCGCGCACATCAATTTCACGATGGTCCATATAGATTCGGTTGCCCGGGTCGATGGCGATCAAAATGGTGGCCTTGGACTGGTTGGCAGCGGTGGCCGCCGTGGGTCGGCTCACTTCGATGCCGGTCTCTTTGACAAAACTGGTGGTCACCAGAAAGAAGATCAGCAGGATAAAGACCATATCGATCAACGGCGCGATGTTCAGCTCGGCGGCGCTTCGGTTTCCTCTTCTGGCTGCAGTGATGTTGATCAAGATGGCCCCCTTCGGGGAAGTAGAAAAGTTTTAAGTTCAGGGTGAAAGCATTCTGTCGATCTACTCTCTTCAGATATGCCTTCGCAAATAGTAGCCCACCGTCGTGATTCTCTGGGCCAGATTATCGGCCCGCCGGTCGAGAAAGCCTTTCATGTAAAGTCCGGGAATGGCCACCAGAAGACCGGTCTGGGTGGTGATCAGCGCCTCGGAAATGCTTCCGGCCAGGGCTTTTGCGTTTCCCGTACCGAAGATGGCCAGAACATCGAAGGCGGCGATCATGCCCGTTACCGTGCCCAACAACCCCAGCAGCGGCGCGATGGCGGCCAGCACGCCGATGACGGCCAGATAGGCTTTGAGGCGCCGGTTGATATGGGCAACGCGTTCGTCCAAAATAAAACGGTCAATCGTCCGGTCACCGCTGCGGTGCTCGAGATATTCGGCCACCAGCAGCGATACGATGCCCCGGTATTGCATTGGGTCGGGCATGCGTTGACGGTGAATATGGTCCCACGCCACCCGGGCGCTCATGTTCTTCCGGCGCAGCCGCCGGAAGAAAAAGATCCGATCCATGATCAGGATCCACATGACCAGGCTGACCAGCACCAGCGGTAGCATGACGATACCGCCGTCGTTCAGATACGCTTCGAGTCGGAGCCAGTTTTGATTTAAAAATGATGCCATTTAATTCATGATAGCTGTTAAAAGCGTCTCGTGTATAAAAGTAAAAAAGAACATTGAGTATGAAAGTAGAAAAGTAAGAAAGTATGAAAGTTAAGGTATTCCATCTGTTTTAGGTGTGTTCGACCCTGATTGTGTTCAGAAAATTCATATTGATGACAAAACATGTTGATTTTTCGGTCAATATGGTTTTTCCTACTTTCCTACTTTCCTACTTTCCTACTTTCCTACTTTCCTACTTTCCTACTTTGTCCTAATTTTCCAGTTTCCTATTCTTGTGAACGATGTTGACCAGGGCCACCGCCTTCTCTTCCATTTGGCCGATACGGTTTTCAACAGATCGGTTGAGCAGGGTATGGGCCAGCATGATCGGAATGGCCACCGTCAACCCGAGCATGGTGGTCACCAAGGCTTCGGAAATGCCGCCGGACATCATACGCGGGTCGCCCGTTCCGTGATGGGTGATGACATGGAAGGTGTCGATCATTCCGGTTACGGTTCCCAACAACCCCAGCAGCGGTGCGATGGCGGCCAGCATCCCTAGCGTCGAAAGGAACCGTTCCATGGGAGGGATCTCCCGCAGGATCGCCTCCTGCAGCACGTTTTCCATCTCTTCACGTTCCATCAAACGGCAGCTCAGTCCGGCGGCGATGACCCGGGCGACCGGCTTGTTGCGGTCGGCGTCGCAGAGACGTTGGCAAATCTCCCATTTCTGTTCTGAGGCCCTTGCGGCAATGCGGCTGATCAGACCTTCTCCATCCGAGCGTTTGCGCCAAAGGAAAAAAATTCGCTCTGCAATAATTGCGGCGCCAATGGCCAGAATGGCCAGAATCGGCCACACGATGGGGCCGCCTTTGGGGATTTGCTGCCACAGGTTCAGTTCATGGGTAAGTTGACGCAGGGCGCCTCCCCTGGAGATATCCAGGGGGATCTCTTCGCTTCGCCCCTCCATGTATGCTTCGATCCGGCGTTGAATACGGCCCGAGGGAAGTCGTGAGAGGGCATAGAGCTTGCGGCCGGCCGGTGAATAGCTAAGATATCCCACCTCGCCGTCGATGCGATAGGCGGCTGTAAAGTTGCCGATGGCCAGTATGTCGGCTTCGGCCTGCAAGCCGCTCCGGTCGACAATCAGTCCGCGTTGCAGGGAGACCTCTCCCGAGGCTCGAATCGTGTCCAGCAGGAGCGTGATCATTTTACGAATATCGCCCATTCCGGGGAATCGGGCCTGCCCCACGATGGATTGCAGAAAGTCGATCTGTGGATTTAAGATGGCCGTTTGCAGGTTCTCCTCGATCAAGGCGACCAGATCCTTGGCACCGACCCGGATGACACCCACCAACTCCCGGACCACACTGTCACTTTTGGCCAGACGCTGGGTGAGCGCTTTCTCTTCGGCCGTCAGGCGCTCCATATCATCGGTGAGTCGACCGACGTCCGATTCCAATGCCTTGTGCCGAGCTTCTATGGCCGCCAACGCTTTTTTCAAGGCCGTTCGATCCCTGCCGATTTCTTCTTTGCTTTGTTTTGCCGCTTCTGCTGCGGCCTGCTGTTCGACGGCAGCCCGATCGATAAGCATCTGTCTGGCTTCGCGGGCCTGGATTTGCGTTTCGCGCATATCCAGGGCGGACGCCGGAGCACACAGGATGAAGATGGATACGATTCCGATCAGAGAGTGTAGGGTCCAATTCATTGGATGGCCATCCTTCCCAGCGGGAGAGAGAGCAGCTCGACTGGTTGCCGCTTCGCACCGATTTCGATGGCGGTTTCGATGGCTGCATTGTAAGTACCGGGAAACGATTCCCAGCGGGAGGTCGCCACGTTGAACACGCCGCAGTGATTCTTATCCAGCGTCTGGAAAAAAAGACTCATGCGCCCCAGGCGGAAGATGTTGGTCAACATCTCCTGGTCGTTCACCGCTATGGTTTCTTGATAGACCTCGATGGTGTTGCCGAATTCGGCTTCGATCATGAGGGCTTCCATCACCTTGCGAAATTTTTCGCTGACGGCGATTTCAGGATCTGCTGCCAGTTGCTCGAGCCGGTCGATGCGCATCCGGCGTTCGGATTGGAGAAACGGCATCCCGCTGGAAACAAGGGTCTCCAGGTGTCGGATGACCTCTTCGACCAGAGGAGCGACTCCTGCCCCTATCTGCTCGATATCCGTCAGTTGCTTCTGTTTGGCGGCAATGCGCCGGTCGGCCTCTTCATTGGATTGCTGCAGCGCTGTTTTGCGGATCTCAAGTTGGGCGATGGTCTGTTCCAGAGCTTCATATTTGGCAAGCAGCCGTTCGCGCTCGGCGTGCCACTGCTCTTGCTCCTGTTGTGTTTCCTGGCGTGTGGCGATGGCATCACGGACCGGTTTTTCGATCCGGTTAGTCACTTCATCGGCCGCCACTGGTGTATGGGAAGCCAGCCAAAGCAGCACGCCTGAGAATAACAAGGTGATCAGCTTCGATCGTTGCATGCAATCTCCTTTTCATCCTGATTCATCGAGGGCGACAGGGCTCGGCAAAAAAAAAGCCGGGAGATCGACGATCGGAATTCTTTCCGATGCGACCTTCCCGGCCTTGTTGTCTATTTCGTGTTTTTTACTTTGCTGCTGGGTTCTTGCGCGGACCCCTTGACCCTTTTCCTATCCAAAAAAAGTTAATGGGCGTTCGGCCCATTGCCGCTTAAGCTTTTACTATTCCGGAGCTTTCGTAGCCCTTTTGAACATAAGTCTGCTATCTACTGAAATGGTGAAGCGTTTGTCAAGTGAAAGTGACAGCCTGGCCCGATATCGTTAAGTACCTACCGTTCAAGACTGCGCGCCGAACAGTGCCCGCTTCAGCCAGGCCATCGACCAGGATAGCCATCGGACCTCGTCCGCTGCATCGGTCGGCGGCGGCTCGCCGGTGTCCATAGCCGGCAAGCCGTTGACGGCCGCCTGCGCTTTGAGCCGGTCGAGGTCGTAAAAGGCCATCGCCGCCCATTGCTGCTGGTCGGGGGCCAGTGGGCCGGGTCGCAGCCGATTCTTGAGGGCGATCAATTCCATCATCCGGTCATCGACGGCCAGGCCTTCTCCGGCCTGCTGAGATTCGAGCCATTGGCGCACCGTCTGCCTGGGGCCGTTTTCAAAGCCCCGGCAATGCCCTTCTTTGATCAGGGCGAAATGCTCGCTGATGTGTCCGTCTTTTCTGGAGCGTTGAATCGCCCTGGCCACCGGGTAGAGGCGGCACGAGGTGGGGCGGGCCGCATAGACGCTGCACCCTTGGGGCGTGACAAACGGGCACCGCTTTTCACCATCGTTTTGAAAGCGAAACATGGCCACCGGCAGGCCGGTCGATGGCCCGGTGTAGAGGACCACGTACTGATCGTGGATCTGGTCCCAGGAGAGATTCAGGTGGCTTCTGAGGCGCAAAACGTCATAGGGCGTCAGGGCCTGGTTGAGGTCCTGGCAGCACTGGTTGAAGCAGGCCACTCCCGGGCCGCACTGGAATTGGAAGGGTTCGTCAGGACCGATGGCAATGAGTTCGGGTTCCGGCATGAAACGGGTGACCTCCTTTCGATAAATCGCCGAAGAATAGCGCGCCGTGGACAGGCTGTCAACGAAAGCCTGCCGAACATTTGGGGTGTCAGGGTGGGCAGGCGAATTCGCCGAGCACTGTGGTGAGGGCTTCCGGTATGCGGGCAATCAATTCGGCAATTTGGGTGGCCGGACTGGGATCGGCGAGCTGGCCGCTGCGGCGATTGGCTCGGGCTGCCAGTTCGGCTGCCTGCGCCGGTGCGTAGCCGGCACCGCACAGCACGGTCAGCAATCCGGTCAACGTGTCGCCGGTGCCCCCGATGGCTTCCATGGCGTCGAAACCGGGATGGTCGACGGTGGCCGTGATACGATTTGCTTCGGTGATGTAGTCGGTGGCGCCTTTGACCAGCAGATGGCGGGCCGCATTGCCGTGCTCATAGGCACGCTGGATCAGCTCCGGCACCTTGTTTTGCTCGTGCAGGATGAATCCCCGGGTGTAGAAGGGATGCGGCGCAGTTTCATCGGCCAGGAAGGCCAGCTCGCCCGCGTCCGGCGTGAAAAAATCGTAGGCTGGTGCCTGACCGCTCATCTTGGCGGCATACATGAAGCCGGCGTCGGCAATGAGCAGCGGACGTTGCGGCAGGCGGTCGATAGCGAACATCACCCGGTTGTGCCAGTCCACATCGGGCTGAAGGTAATGAAAGGTCAACACCTGGAAGTCCCACTGATCCAGTTCGTTCTCAAGAAATCGGTATAGACAGCGGCTGCCCTCTCCTTTGCCGATATCTCCTACCAGAATGGCATGAATTTCAGGTGTGTCTATCTGTTTGCCGGCGTTGAGCGCGGCGCCTATCAGCGCGGGGGTACCGCGATTGACTGCAATGCGCCGGCCGTCGATTTGCAGATGATCCCCACTCCAATGCACTGGGCCGTGGGTCAGTGGAAAGCTTTGATCCGGGACGGTACCGATAATACCTAACATTGTCGTTGCAACTCCTCGTAGGCCAGTTCCAGGGCATACCCGCAAAGGGTATGCCCCAGATCTCTCGGACGGGGCGCTTCAGCCAAGGTTTTGCCGACCATCTGCTGGGCGAGGTAAGGCACATCTGGACAACCGCCGCCCGAGATGTTGACGATGGTGAGCGTCTCTTTGGCAATGGTGATTTTCATGTTGGCCGCCCGCACCATCAAATAAGCACCATAGTCTTTGGTGTGAAACAGGTCGACGGGCATGAGCAGCGGAGCGGTTACCGGTACGATGTTCAGAGGGGGGACCTCGGCGATGTGCAGTTCCCGGACGATATTGAGCTCCTCGATCAACGGGAATTCGATCACCAGGTCACACCCGCTTTGAATCTCCGCCGGCGGTCCCATGACCCGCACGGTCCAACCGGCCTTTTTAAGGACACTCTCCGCCTGAATCACCTCGCTGGTATGTTCGAACACCAGAATCCCACGGTCCGCTTGTGCGCATTGGTTTTTTCGCCGCTCACGGGAAATGGGCTCCGCCTGCTTGTTTCGCTTAAAAAGACCGAACACCCCTACGAATCCTTCGTGATGGCGATGCGGTAGCCTTCACCCGCCGGAACCACATCTCCGATCCGGCATCCCTGGCTGGTGGCGGCCCG
The DNA here is from genome assembly GCA_963668675.2 of uncultured Desulfatitalea sp. Classification (GTDB taxonomy): domain Bacteria; phylum Desulfobacterota; class Desulfobacteria; order Desulfobacterales; family Desulfosarcinaceae; genus Desulfatitalea. Next base: position 2,443,019 of record CAXXMB010000002.1, read on the forward strand.
CACCACGTTCTCTTTGGACGTGTCGGTATCCACGAGTACGACGATCTCTTTGTCCTGGCCGCCTCTGATTTCATCCAACGTCATGATCACCGGCTGGGGGCAGGAGAGCCCTCTGGCATCGACGGTTGTGGTCATTGCACACCTCCTTATACACTTTTTTTCTTCATGGTGAAGCCGATAAACAGACAAACCACAAGGCCGATAACGACGGCGGCGATGCCGTGCGGACCGACCCCCTTGGGCGAACTGGCCAAGCCGAAGTTGTGCGCGAATCCGGCCCCCACGATCATGCCCATGACGAATACGGCGGCATCGCCGTCCCCTTCGCCTGCCAGAAAAAGCTGCCGTCCGGGACAGCCGCCGGCCAATGCAAAGGCCAGCCCGGCCAGCGCCATGCCGGCGAAATTCCAGATGTGCATGGTGTGGGCCACTGGCTGACCGGTGAAGCCCGGTTTGAATTGGCCCAGGATCAAATTGGTCACGAAGGCAAACACGACCAAGGCAATGAAGCCGGAGAGCAAGTGGGTCTGTCCGAACAGCACGGTGTCACGAATGGCGCCCATGGTGCAGAATCGACTGCGCTGGGCCAGAAAGCCGATGGCCAATCCGACAACCAGGGCCAGCAGCAACGTCGCGTGCATGGCACCGGGCCCTTTGAGGCTGTAGAATAAAACCCCGCTTTTGGCTTGGCCTTCCAGTTGCGGAAAAATTAGTATCAACACCAGAAATCCCACCATGATGAGCGGCAGCATCCACCCCACGGCGGCGTGGGTGGCCTGGGTGCGTCCGAGGTTGTACCCCTTTTTCAAAAAGAGGGTGCCGATCCAGATGCCGAACGTCAACCCCAGTAATCCCAGGATGGCATTGCCGTCTCCACCGGCCAGACGCAGCACGGCCCGCCAGGGGCAGCCTAGGAATACGAGGGCGCCGATCATTGCAAAGGCCCCCAGCACGAATCGAACGATGGGCGCCGATCCGACCCGGGGCCGGTACTCCTTGAAAAGGTAAGCGGCGATCAGCGATCCGACCACAAAGCCGATAATCTCCGGGCGCATATACTGCACCACCGCGGCCCGGTGCAGGCCCAGGGCGCCGGCGATGTCGCGCTCGAAACAGGCCACGCAGATCCCCATGTTGCCCGGATTGCCCAGTTTTTGCAGCAACGGGGCCAGAATCCCGATCACGGCGCCGACCCCGATAATCCCCCAGCGCGTCGCAAAAATGTTTTTCCCTTGCATCAGTTCAACCTCCTTTGTTGTCATTCCAATTCAGTTTCATCTTCGTACATGTAAAGAATGCGACCGCCCCTTTCCCAATGTCATGGTGATCGTCTTTCCTATGTTGTTGAGGCCGACTCCATGGCCAGCAGGGCCGCTCCCAAAGCGCCGGCAAATTGCGCCTGATCCGAAAAGAGAATGGTCCGCCCCAGTTTCCGCTCCAGTAGAATTCGGAGACAGGGGTTGTTGGCCACGCCGCCGGTAAAGACGATTTCTCCGTCGGCGGCCACCCGCTGGACCATGGCCGCCACCCGGCGCATGACACCAGCATGAAGGCCCAGGGCAATTTCCCGTCGGTTCTGGCCTTTTGCGATCAGGGAGGTGACCTCCGACTCGGCGAAAACCGTACACATGCTCGAGATGGTCAGCTCCTTTTTCGCCATCAAGGCTTCTTCGCCGAAGACTTCGATCTCATAGCCCAGGGTGCGGGCCATGATTTCCAGGAACTTTCCGGTACCTGCGGCGCAGCGGTCGTTCATTTCAAATTTCTTAACTTTGCCGTTGTCCGACAGAGCGATGGCTTTGCTGTCCTGGCCGCCGATGTCCAAAACGCTGCGGGCCTCAGGATAGAGGGCTCGTGCTCCGCGGGCGTGCGCCTTGATTTCGGTCACCGTGGGGGCATCGAAGGAGATTTCGAAAAGGGTGCGGCCGTAGCCGGTGGCCATGATGCGTTCGAACCGGTGCCCGTCGAGTAATTTTTCGGCGTCGGAGCCGGGGTCGAAGCCGGTGTCTGTTTTCGAACGGTGGGTCACCGCTCCGGAAGAATTAACGGCCACCAGTTCGATGGTGCGCGACCCGATGTCGATGCCGGCATAAGAGGAACCCATTGTCGCTTTACCCTTTAATTTGCTCGATAAACGCTTCCACGCGGGTTTTCAGCTGGCCGATATCCTCCATGCCGTAATCGGTTTCGATGCGCAGACAGGGAATGTTTTTCTCCTCCAGCGCCCTCTCCACCAGGATCGATTCCATGATATAGGGTTGGCAGAACTGCAACCCGTAGTGAATGACGCCGTCGGCTTTGTAGGCGGCAACCATCTCTTCAATATGGGCCAGGCGGTCGGAGTTGGGCGTGAAGATGGCACAATCCACCTGGTAGTAACGGTCCACGATGGCCTCGATCATCGCTTCCACCGTTTGGCCCGACTCGGCGGTGAGGTTGCGGGTGCCCCGTTCGCCGACGCACGACTCTTCACCCACGATGACGGCGCCCGATGTCTCGACGATCATGGGCAGTTTCCAGTTGGGCACGGCCTGGGGGCAGCCTGAGACGAGGATGCGAGGGGTGCCGGTTGGAAAGACACCGATATTGTCCTGAATTCGCTTTTCGAGTTCGTCACAGATTTTGTTGACCGAATCGGTAAAACGTTCCGGGTTGTCGTAGAAGAAAACCTGGTTGGCCAGGAGGGCGTCGAGGCCCGAGATGGGGGCCGGGTCCGCCTGGCGCAGGGATAGGAGCCGGTGAATGGCGGCCCGTTTGGCGTTGACCGTATGGATGGCCTTTCGAAGGGATTCTGGAGTGATCGGTACGCCGGTAAGCTCTTCCAACGCAGCCTTGAAGCGAAGATACTCCCCTTTTAACAGGGCCCGGCCGGTTTCCGATTTGACCTGGGGCAGGTCCATCACGTAGAGGTTGTCGACCAGTAGGCCCAACGACTCATACGCTTTCTTCTTGCCGTCGCAGGTGTTTTCACCCACGATCATATCTGCGCTTTCCAAATAGGGGCACACTTTGCCCAGTTTGAACCCGAAGGAGGATTTGATCAGTGCGCAGGTGTTGCGCGGTAGTAGTCTTTCCACCTCTTCCATGGCAAAATCGGCCCCCGAGCAGAGGCCGACCAGGGTGGCATTGGCGGCCAGGACGAGTTCTTCGGGTACGAAGACGCAGTAGGAGCCGACGATTTTTCGGCCGGCGGCCTTCTCGTCCATCAGCTCTTTGATGCGCAGGCCGTGCACTTCGCTCATGACGAAATCGAAGTAGCTCATACCTTCGGGGCGAGCTTTTTGGGAAAGGAAGGTCTCCTGGTAAGCATTGCCCAACACCCCCAGCAAGACATCGTGGGCATCCAGGTCCAGGCCCAGATCGGTCCACATGGAACGGTAATTCTCACTCATTGATTGGTTCTCCCTTCACGAAGCGTTTTGGTTTGCATGTGTGATCACCGTCTATATTTTCAAACCAGGCCGATGAATTAGGGGCGGACAGGATATTGTCCGGAAAAAGAGAGGATATCAAATTGATTTATTTGATATCCTTTAAGGCCTGACATAGGGACGGCAAATGGCCATGAAAGTTAAGAGCAGCAGTTATTGGACGACCCGCATCCGTTGCAGCCGCAGGACAACTGTATAGACGATGAGATATTGAATCCGGATTCGGAAAAATCGATTTCAATGGGCTGGGCCTGTGTCAGAAACGCATTGTCCACCAGGTATTCGACACCCGCAAACTCGAAGGTTGCATCGTCGGGCCGCTTTTCGTCGAGGGCGAGCGCGATTTGCTGGCCGTTGCAACTCGTGTTCAAAAAAACCCGAATCGGTTTGATCTCGTTCTCCTCGAAATATTTGGCGATCTGTTCCTGAGCCTTTTCCGTTACATTCAGCATGAGGTCTTCTCCTTTAACGATGTTTCAACCATAGGGAAGTGTTATGGTTCGGTCGGTTTGAATTGAAGTACGCTTCTCTTATTGGGTATCGCCCACCAATCCGCAGAAAACATGCCGCAGGTCCCGTTGGGTTGCGTTTGTGAGAGGATCGAAATCGTCCTCTTCGGCAGCGGCCTCCGTGGCAAGTTGACGTTTTCGGGGGTTCGGTGTGCATGTCGACAATTCACTGCAGCGATCCTGGATCTGTTCAACGGTCAATTCGCGGTTGTTTTCGATCCATCGGTGGCAGTCGTCGTGACTGCCCAAATAGAGCAGGAAGAGGCGTTGACCGCTCTTATAGGTAATCAGGCGGTATCCGCTGCCCAGGTTGTACTTCATTACACCCTTGATTCGCAGTTCGCCATGTTTGGTCACCGTGCCCAGCCGGTCCGGTACGATCCGGCCATGCTGCAAGCGGTCAATGATTTCCTCGGCTTTGGTGGCGGCCAGGGATGCTTTTTTGCCCGAACGTCGGAGCAGTTCCAATCCTTTGTTGATTTTAGGGTCGACATAAACTTTTGTAATCATAATGCGTTACCGTGAACTGTTGAAATGCTGTGATACCCCGGGCACCACTGTTGCGGCTGCTGTCGGATCGGTCATTCGATAACCGTCTCGACCGATGTTTTGATCATCCGCCTGGCCGGTCCGAGTGCCGTTATTGCTTCGGTGACCGTTCGGGCCGTGGCGGCGAACTTGGTGGATTCGGCCGACGAGATCCAAGAGAACTGGAGGCGCCCCTCTTCCACTCCTAAATACTCCAGAAGGTTTTTCAACAGAGTGAATTTTCTGCGGGCGTAGTAATTGCCCTCGATATAGTGGCAATCTCCGGGGTGGCATCCGGATACCCATATGCCGTCGGCGCCGCTGCGCAGGGCGGCAAGAATGAATTTGGGGCTGATGCGACCGCTGCAAGGCACCCGTATAACACGGATGTTGGGTGGGTATTGCAGGCGGCTGACACCGGCCAGGTCGGCGGCCCCGTAGGTACACCAGTTACAGAAAAAAGCGATAATTTTAGGTTGCCATTCCATGTGAAATTCTCTCTTTTGCGGCCTCGCTGTCGCACCGCCCTCTGGCAGGGATTGAGGACGGCCCCAGGCGGCGGATGGTTTCGGTCATTTCAGTGGCGATTTCTGCAAAACGCGGTCCCATTGCGGAGCTTAGATTGAACATCTGCACCCTTTCGGGTTCCAAACCGACGGAGGCCAATGTTTTCTGAACCGCGGCAACCTTTTTCTTCGTTCTCAGATTACCCTCTATAAAATGGCACTCGCCTTCAAGACAGCCGGCTACATTGACGCCGTCGGCGCCGTCTTCGATGGCCCTGAGCAGGTGGAGCTTGTCGACACGGCCACTGCACGGCACCTGGATGATCTTGACGTTGGCCGGGTAGTTGAGCCGCATGCTGCCGGCCAGATCTCCGGCAGCATATGCACAATATTTGCAGCAAAAAGCCAGGATTCGGGGCTCGAAGGTATCAGGCATATTTGCCTCCTCAGTTAGCATGACCGCTACATTCGATTTTTTTTCTGAGTATGAAAGTATGAAAGCGAAGGTGTTCCGTCTAATTCGTGACAGGACTACCTCGGTGCATTTCAATATATTGAGGGAGCATTCTTTAACTTTGATGAAATCGTAAAAAGTCGGCAATTCTTCTGTACCGTCATTCCGGCGAAAGCCGGGCACGCAGTGAAGCCTTGGCGCTATCCGGTTTTTCAATGACTTCTGGATGCCCGACCATGTCCGGCATGACGGGTGGGAGATTTTTTACGATTCCATCAACTTTCCTACTTTCCTACTTTTAGTTATTTAAACGGATCCGGCGTTCCGGGCTCGCCGGGCAGCCATACCCCCTGTAGATCTTCACCCAAATACTCCCGTTCGTTTTCGGCCAGGCATCCCAGAGAGAGGGCGATGATGGTCCACATATGGGTGACATGATAGTTGCCGCCGTAGTGGTCGGCCAACTCGTGGATCTGTGCGTGGCAGTTGTGGCAGGGGGTCAGGCAGTAGTCGGCATCGGTGGCGATGATCTGGTCGAATTTGATCTTTCCGTATGTGAAGCGCGCTTCGGTGTAGCCCGATTGGAGATAGCCGCCGCCACCGCCACAGCAGTAGTTGTTGGATTTGTTGGGCTGCATATCGACAAAGTTCTCTTCGCCCACACACGCTTTGACCACATAGCGCATCTTATCGGCCTGTTCGTCGCCATAACTTTTGCGAATCTGGTTGCAGGGATCTTGCACGGTGAATTTGATCTTGAGATCTTTGTTCCAAGCGGAGCTGACCTGCAGCTTTCCGGACTTGATCCAGTCATAGTAGTAGGCCACCATCGGGGCGATCTCCAACGGGGAGTCGAGGCCGTAGCGTTTGTTGGCCTGCCAAACAGAAAAGGTGGAGTGGCCGCATTCGGTATTGAGATAGACCTTGCATCCCAAATCTTCGGCCCGTTTCAGGGTGTTCGAGGCTAGTTTTTTCCAGTTCTCGTCATCGGCCAGAAACATGCAGTAATTTTCGCCGCCCCAGCCCTGGTTGCTGTAGGTCCAATCCACACCGGCCAGATGCAGAATTTTCCACAATGGGACCATTTCGTCCGGCTCCGTGACCGGTTCACGGGAGTTCTGGCTGACAAAAAAATGGGCCCCTTGCTTTTCCAGGGGCGCCTGCAGATTCTCCCACCCCGGCTGGGTCTCACGGACCTCTTCGAGCACATCCTCCACCACGAAAGTGAAATCTTCGGGTGGGGTGCCCATGGCGCTGCCGCTCTCATTGCGCAGGGCCATGTCGCACGACCCGAGAATGCCTTTGGGGCGCTCTCCGCGCGGCCACAGCTTGCGGGCTTCGAACACCAGCCCCGCGATGTTGATCTCCATCGGACAAACATAGGTACAGCGGTTGCACATGGAGCACATCCACACCCACGGATGTTTGCTGATCTCCTCGTCCATGCCGAGAGCGACCATGCGCAGAAATTTGCGCGGGTCCATGCCCTCCAGTCCTGTGGCCGGGCAGCCTGAGGCGCATGCACCGCAGGTGAGACAGAGGTTGAGGTTTTCGCCTTTGGGGATCAGGTGGCTAACCCGGTCGAGAAATCGTTCGCCCTTCTCTTTCTTGAGCGTAATGGCCTGGGTCATAAACAGAACTCCTTTCCGCGCCCGCGACGCGATATCGTATTCGGAAATGTTTCCCTGCTCGACCCGGTAACCACGGGTGGTGACGGTCAAATCGATGCTTTTGTACGCATCACGGCATTTGCGGCAAAGATGCGATGCGATCGATGCTGAAGGGTGCTATTCAGCGGAGAGAGACCGATCTTCGGCGTAGACACCTGCGCATGCCAGCCCGGGCTGCGAACAGCGGCTTGCTCAGGTGAAGCCAATATATCGGTGCGAATGAGGCATGTCCCTACCTACAATGGGGTAAGCATGTGAATCGATGGTCGAAGGACACCATTAGAGAAGCGGGCGGAAAATGTCAAAATGATATACTCGATGTTTTTCTATGCGTTCTATTCAGATTTTGAATGCATGGGGTTCGAACGGTCTATTTCGCCTTTTGCAGATGGTCGAGGATGGCGGCCATGAGATCGTTGGACGGCGCAATGAGATCCGAGCGCTTTTGGATCGCCGTCCTGTTCTGGACGTAGGGTGCCTCGATCAGTTCACCAGCGCAGTGGGCCATGATCTTCTCGATGCTCTCCGCCGTTGATTCCAGATGGAACTGCAGGCCCAGGGTGAAGGGTGGATAGAAAAAAGCCTGGTGTTGGCACGCTTCGCTCTGGGCAAGATGGAGGGCGTCGGCCGGAAGATCGAAGGTGTCGCCGTGCCAGTGAAAGGCATGAAAATGGTCGGGGAGGAGATCGGCAAGGCGGCTGTTTTCCGCAGCGGCAGACCTGGTGACCGGGTACCAGCCGATCTCTTTATGCCGGTTTTTGAAAACCCGGGCGCCCAACACATCGGCCAGAAGCTGGGCGCCCAGGCAGATGCCGAGGATCCGTTTGTTCTGCCCGAGGGCCTTTTCAATGAACTGTTTTTCGAGGTTCAGCCAGATGTGTTCGGAGGTGTCCTGCACCCCCATGGGGCCGCCGAGAATGGCCAGAAGGTCGAAGTGGTCCATTTCCGGAAGCGGTTCCCCTTCAAATAGGGCAGTACCCGTCAAGCCGTGGCCCTCTTTGCGTGCCCATTGACCAATGAATCCGGGGCCTTCGAAAGGTACGTGCTGAAGATAGTGAATTCGCATGGCTGACCTCCTCATCCACTGGGTCGGTTTTGCGTCTGCGCAGCCCTCATAAGATACCCGGGCGGGAATGTAAAGGGCTTGGTTTTATTTGCTATTGGCACATGATCGGAGCCGATCCGGCAGGCAAAAAGGTGCCCCAAGCTTTTTCCGTTGGACCCTGGTCCGTTATGTGGGGGCGATTGCGCCCTTCATGCGATCAGGCATGGGATCGTAGCACTACATATTGTGATGTGAAACGAACAGCTTTCTATATATTGAAAAGGCGCATGTACCGGGGCTTGGAATTGCAATTTTAGCCCCCAGGGGTACCGAAATTTATTGACAACATAAGAGTAGGGTGCTATTCATTTTATCTTGTTTTATCTATAAGCCGTTGATTTTATAAGTTATTTTTCGCCTCTTTGAGAAAAGTGATGCTTAAATTCCGTGAGAGCTTCAGTTTGCCTTATATATTAAGTCCGAGAATGATAATCATCGGACAACCAAAATGAAGGGGGGTGCAAGGAAAAGAGCGTACTGTTCCACATGTTTCAATTAGGAGTGGATTGGTTGAATTTTTTAAACCAAATTTAGGAGGTATATTAAATGCCAAGTTTTGTTATTCAGGAAAAATGTGACGGCTGCAAGGGTGGCGACAAGACCGCTTGCATGTACATTTGCCCCAACGACCTGATGGTCCTCGAACCCAACGCAATGAAGGCGTATAACCAAGAGCCGGATCAGTGCTGGGAATGCTTCTCCTGCGTAAAAATTTGCCCCACCCAGGCCATCGAAGTGCGCGGCTATGCTGATTTCGTACCCCTGGGAAGCTCGATCATGCCGATGATGGGTACCGAGGATGTGATGTGGACCTGTAAATTCCGTAACGGACTCATCAAACGCTTTAAGTTCCCCATCCGGACCACTCCCGAAGGTGCTGCCAATGCTTATGAAAGCCTGAAGGGCAATGATCTTGAAAGCCAACTGCTCTCCACCGAAGAGTCAGACGGTTACGCGATGCCCACACCTAAGGAGCTCGTATAAGGCGGCGATTTGAATCCATTGTACCATACACTTCGAATTATCTTTTAGGAGGTATAGATTATGGCATTACCGAACAAACCTTTGGGTGAACTTAAGGCCGTGCGAGATCCTGAAGTTGTTGAAAAAGAAGTTGACGTCCTTATCGTTGGAGGCGGCATGGCCGCTTGTGGAGCCGCATTTGAAGTAAAAAAATGGTTGCAAGACGGCCAGACCGTCCTGCTGTGCGACAAGGCCGCCATGGAACGCTCCGGTGCCGTGGCACAGGGCCTGTCCGCTATTAATACCTATATTGGTGATAACTCTCCGGAAGATTACGTTCGCATGGTGCGTAACGACCTGATGGGTCTCGTGCGCGAAGACCTGATCTATGATCTGGGTTGCCACGTGGACGATTCTGTCCATCTGTTCGAAGAGTGGGGCCTGCCGGTCTGGAAAAAAACCGACGACGGGAAAAACCTCGACGGTAAAAAAGGCCAGAAGCAAGGTACCCTGAAAGCTGGCGCCCAGCCGGTTCGCACCGGCAAATGGCAGATCATGATCAATGGTGAATCTTACAAACGCATCGTTGCTGAAGCTGCTAAAAAAGCCCTGGGTGATGATAACATCATCGAGCGTTGCTTCATCGTCGAGCTGCTTCTGGATGCCAACAAGGCCAACACGATTGCCGGCGCCGTTGGTTTCTCCGTGCGTGAGAACAAAGTCTACATCATCAAATGCAAAACCATGATGGTCGCCTGCGGCGGCGCGGTCAACATCTACCAGCCGCGTTCTGTCGGTGAGGGCAAAGGCCGTGCCTGGTATCCGGTATGGAATGCCGGTTCTACCTACACCATGTGCATGAAGGTCGGTGCCGAGCTGAGCATGATGGAAAACCGTTTCACCCCGGCCCGTTTTAAAGACGGTTACGGCCCGGTGGGTGCTTGGTTCCTTCTGTTCAAGGCCAAAACCCTCAACGGTCTGGGCGAAGCATTTGCCGGCAGCGACGCCGCCAAAGCCGAGCTGGAAAAATATGCACCTTACGGAACAGCCGCCATTACGCCGACCTGTCTGCGTAACCACCTGATGCTGTTCGAGATGAAAGAGGGCCGCGGCCCGATCCTCATGGACACTGTCACTGCGCTGGCCGAACTTGGCAAGACCATGGACAAGAAAGAGCTCAAGCACCTCGAGTCCGAAGCTTGGGAAGACTTTCTGGACATGACCTGTGGCCAGGCCAACCTGTGGTGTGCTCAGGACTGTGAACCGGAAAAGAAAAATTCCGAAGTTATGCCCACCGAACCATATCTGTTGGGCTCACACTCCGGTTGCTGCGGTCTGTGGACCTCCGGTCCGGATCTGGATTGGATACCGGATGCCTACAAGATTAAAGCCGAAAACGGCAAAATCTACAACCGTATGACCACGGTCAACGGTCTGTTCACTGCCGGCGACGGCGTCGGCTGCTCCGGTCACAAGTTCTCTTCGGGCTCCCATGCTGAAGGCCGTATGGCTGCCAAACAGATGGTGCGCTACGCCAAAGACAATGCGGATTTCGCACCGGCCCTGAAGCAGAGCAAAGACGAGTTGGTTGACCTGGTTTACAAACCGGTTCGCACCTACCTTGATAACTGTGACTATACCACCGCCGCCGACATCAACCCCAATTACATCAAACCGAATGGTATGATGTATCGTCTGATGAAAGCCACCCACGAGTATGGTGCGGGTACTGCAACGTATTATCAGACCAGCAGCAAGATGCTGGAAACGGTAATGGATCTTCTGTCGACCATGCGCGAAGACTGCGAAAAGATGGCAGCCGGCGATCTGCATGAGCTGATGCGTGCTTGGGAGATCGAGCATCGCATCTGGACTGTGGAAGCGCATCTGCGTCACATCCAGTATCGTAAAGAGACCCGCTATCCGGGCTTCTACTATCAAGCCGACTATCCCGGACAGGATGATGAGAACTGGTTCTGCTTTGTAAACTCGAAGTTTGATCCAGCGAAGAAGGAGTGGGATGTATTCAAAAAAGATTACATCAAAATCATCTCCTAATGGACGGTTGTCGGTTGTGCAATAAGTACTGACACATAATACCTCCAGGCGCCCTAGCGCGCCTGGAGGTTTTTATTAAGAGAACTTAATAAAGCCTGCCGTAGGATGAGTGGTGCAGGCGATATCCTTTTTGAATTTTTGTAGTTTCAATCAAAAGCGTGGCGGGCAATGGCGTGAAACCGCTGCTGAACCACGGAGCTGATTCCTGGAAATGGTCGGCGACGTGTTCCAAGGCTCAGCTAAGTGGTTCAGGATCCAAGGGTATCGCCTGTGGCCGCCGGGGGCGGCTGCAAAGAGCATAATTTCATTTCACGAAGCAGCCCTGCGGGTCTTCATACTCGATGAGTGGCATTGCTTCTGTCTAATCTAGAACGCACGGAGGGATAGTATGACAAGCGAAAACACAGCCCCTGCGAGTGGAAGCATCGTTGTGGTCGGCGGTGGTATCAGCGGCCTGACGACAGCTATCGAAGCTGCGGAAGTGGGGTACGAGGTCTACCTAGTGGAAAAAAATCCCTACTTGGGCGGACGCGTAGCCCAGTTGAACCAGTATTTTCCCAAATTGTGTCCGCCGTCTTGCGGCCTGGAGATTAATTTCCGCCGCATCAAGGACAATCCCCGCATCAAGGTGCTCACCTTGGCCGAGGTGGAAAAGGTGGAAGGCGAACCGGGTAGCTACAATGTGACCATTCAACTCAACCCCCGCTACGTCAACGAGAAGTGCACCTGCTGCGGTGAGTGTGCGGAAGCGTGTGACACTGAAATCAGCGACGAGTTCAATTTCGGCATGAACACCAAAAAAGGGGCGTATCTGCCGTTCGAAATGGCGTTTCCGACCCGTTATGTTCTCTCGCCGCAAATTATTGGTACGGAAGCGGCCCAAAAGGCGAAGGCTGCCTGTAAATACGATGCCATCGATCTGGAGATGCAGGCCAAGTCCATGACCGTTCAGGCCGGCGCCATTGTGTGGGCCACCGGTTGGGAACCCTATGATGCGGCCAAGATCGACAATCTCGGGTTTGGGCAGTATGACAACATCATCACCAATATGATGATGGAGCGTCTGGCCGCTCCCAACGGGCCGACCAGAGGCAAAATCGTGCGGCCGTCGGATGACAAGGCGCCGGAAAGCATCGCCTTCGTGCAGTGCGCCGGTTCGCGGGATGAAAATCATCTGCCGTACTGCTCGTATATCTGCTGCATGGCGTCTCTCAAGCAGGCCACCTATGTGCGCGAGCGATATCCGGATGCCAATATCTACATCTTTTATATCGATCTTCGCGCTCCCGGCGATCGATACGAGAAATTCTACAAGATGATCAAAGAGGACGAAAAAGTCTTCTTCGTCAAGGGTAAGGTTGCGGAGGTGATGGAGGATCCCGCCACCAAACAGGTGACCGTTGTGGCGGAAAATGCCGTCACAGGTGAAAAGACCAGGCAAACTGTGGATCTGGTGGTCCTTGCCACCGGGATGCAACCCACGGCCGCGAGCGTCACACTGCCGGCGGACTTAAAGTTCAATGCCGATGGGTTCATTCTCAACGACTATGAAAAGGGCGGCATGTTCGCTGCAGGGTGTGCCAACAAACCTGCCGATGTGGTGTCATCCAACCAGAATGCGACCGGCATGGCCTTGAAGGCCATCCAAACCCTGGCAAGGAAGTAGGAGGCTATCCATGGATAAGAAATATGGTGTTTATATTTGTGAAGGCTGCGGCATCGGCGACTCCCTGGATGTCGCCGCTCTGAAGAACGTGGCCGAAGAAGAAGGGCTTACCACTAAAACCCATCCCATTCTCTGCGGCGCAGAGGGGGTCGATTTCCTGAAAAAGGAGATCGAGGGCGGGGTCAACACCCTCGTTCTGTGTGCCTGCTCCCGACGCGTCAACTTCGACACCTTTCGGTTCGACGGCTGCATCGTGGATCGTGTCAACCTGCGCGAAGGCGTGGTGTGGTCCCATCCGCGGGATCAGTTCCCGGCCCTCACGGAAGAGGAGAAGGAAGACGAGGATAACTTCGATCGCGTTCAGATGATGGCCGAAGATTACCTCAAGATGGGGATGGCCCGGGTGGAAAAGGTCAATCTGCCCGAAGCCTATCAGATGGAGCAGTTTACCAACAAGATACTGGTCATTGGCGGCGGCATCACCGGTATGAGCGCGGCATTGGATGCGTCCAAAGCCGGCTATCCGGTGACGCTGGTGGAGAGAGAGGATGCGCTCGGTGGTGCGGCGCTCAATTGGCGCAGCCAGCTGCCCGTGGTCGATCCTTATGAGCAATTGATTCCGCCGGTCATCAATGAAAAGATCAAGGCGGTGCAGGCCGATTCCAACATAACGGTCAAGACCGGTACCGTGGTGGCCCGTATCGCCGGTCAACCCGGCGAGTTCACCGTGACGTTTAAAAAGCCGGGCGAGAAGATCAGCTTCGATGTTCCCTATCCTTTGCCTGAAGAGATGAAGGTTGATGAGGCCGGCAAGGAGCTGGACGCCGAAACTCTCCACAAGAAATACCTGGAGTACAACGAAGGCCGCAAAGACATCCTCACCCTCGATCCCGACGGCGAACTGTTCGGTGCTGTCGTCCTGGCCGCCGGATGGCGCCCGGCAGATGTCACCAAAGAAGATTGCGCCCATCTGGGGTATGGCGAAATTCCCGACGTGGTGACCAACGCCGAATTTGAAGCCATTGCCAAAAAGGGCAAAATCGCGCGCCCCTCGGATGGCAAAGAGGCCAAATCGGTCGTCTTTATTCAAAGCCCCGGCAAGGACGAGGACGACAGCGATTTCAGCTATGCCGGCGCAGTTACCAGTCTGGTGAGCCTGAAGCAGGCCAAGTATGTGCGTGACGATTACGAAGACGGCAAAGCGTTTGTCTTCTATCAGCACATGCGTACACCGGGATTGAACGAAAACTTCTACAAAAGCATTCAGCAGGATCCGGGTATTTTCCTCACCAAGGGCAATGTGCTAAGCATCACTAAGAACGGTGGAAGACTTATTGTGGACGCCAGCAACACCCTGCTTGGCGAGAAGCTCAAGGTGAAGGCCGACATGGTCGTTCTGGCCGCCGGAATGGTGCCGGCCACCAAGGATGATCCGGTTGTCAACCTGGCGTATCGTCAGGGCCCGGCCTTCCGGGATATCGGGCTGTTCAATGGGTACTGTGACTCCAACTTTATCTGCTTCCCATACGAAACCCAGAGAACGGGTATTTATGCAGCGGGTGCCGTGCGTCGCAGCATGACTACGGAAGAGGCGATGGAAGATGCCACCGGTGCGGCCCTGAAGGCCATTCAGTGCATCGAGTCTTCCAACCGCGGTGTGTCGGTCCATCCGCGCTCCGGCGACATGACCTTCCCCGATTTCTTCTTCCAGCGCTGTACCCAGTGCAAACGCTGTACCGAGGAGTGCCCTTTCGGTGCCCTCGATGATGATGAGAAGGGAACCCCGAAGCCCAATCCGACCCGCTGCCGCCGCTGCGGTACCTGTATGGGTGCCTGCCCCGAACGCATCATCGGCTTTGCCGATTACAACATCGACAGCATCGGCTCGATGGTGAAATCCATCGGCGTGCCATCCGAGGACGACTACTCCGAACCGCCCATGCGCGTGCTAGGCCTGGTGTGTGAAAATGACGCCTATCCGACACTGGACATTGCAGCCCTCAACCGTCTCTCTTACTCGGCTGACGTTCGTTTGATTCCGGTGCGCTGCCTCGGTTCCGTCAACGTGATCTGGATCAAGGACGCGCTCTCCCAAGGTATGGACGGCGTGTTCCTGCTCGGCTGCAAACATGGCGACGACTACCAGTGTCATTTTGTCAAAGGCAGCGAGCTGGCCGGCATCCGTATGAAGAAGATCGGTGACGCCCTGGCCAGTCTGGCATTGGAAGTGGAGCGTGTGGCCCAGTTTGAGATCGCCATCGACGAGTATGATAAGGCGCCTCAAATCATCAACGAATTCGTCGAGTCCATTGAGGCATTGGGCCCCAACCCGTTCAAGGGTTTCTAGTCCGACGACCTGTGCAAAGGAAACCAACAGCGACCTGTTTGCTGTGACAATTCAGGAGGTAAGTGTATGTCTGATTCCTATTTAGTCGAACCGGATGTCGGTTTCATCAAGGAGGTGAGCAAGCTCGGCGGCCAGGATCTGAAAAAGTGCTTCCAGTGCGCCACCTGTTCGGTTGCATGCCCCATCTCTCCGGACACCAAACCGTTTCCGCGTAAAGAGATGATAGCCGCTTCATGGGGCCTGAAAGACCGCCTTATCGGCAACGGCGATATCTGGCTGTGCCACAACTGCGGGGACTGTACGACGCTCTGCCCGCGGGGGGCCAAACCGGGTGACGTTTTAGCCGCCATACGGGCCTACGCGGTCACCGAATATGCCACCCCGAAGGTGCTGGGCAAAATGGTCAACGATCCCAGATCGCTCCCAATTCTGATGGCCATCCCGGCAGCCATTATTCTGGTGCTCGGCCTCATTTTTAACGCCTTTGGGCTCGATTGGCTCAACTTCGCCCCCACCGGAGACGAACTGTGGCAGGCGGACTACATCAGCAACTACCTGGTGGACATCATCATGATCCCGACCTTCTTTGGTGCTGTCGGCGTCTTTGCCCTCGGCTTAAAACGCTTTATCGCCGATATGCATGCCAATGCGCTTTTGGAAGGTAAGACCACCAAAGAGAAGATCGAACCGGCCGGATTTGTCCAGGCCTTTATCAAGATCCTTCCGACGATTTTCAAACACAACCGCTTCAGCGAGTGCGGCGAAAACAAGGATCGTGCCACAGCGCATATGATGGTGCTGTATGGCTTCATCGGTCTGTTCATTGTGACCAACTGCTTTTTCATCGCAGAGTGGGTTTTACACATCGAAGGTCCCTACAGCCAGATCAACCCGGTGAAATGGCTGGGCAATGCTGGTGGCATCGCCCTGCTGATCGGCGGTGGATTGATGATCGCCAAGCGTCTGGGCCAGAAAGATCAGGTGACCAGCTATAAAGATTGGTATCTGCTCGGTCTGGTGATGCTGCTCGGCGGAACCGGCCTGTTGACCGAGATGCTGCGCCTGGGGCATTTGTATGGCTTTTCCGCTATTATTTACTTCCTCCATCTGATTTTTGTGTGGGCCCTGTTTGCATATACGCCATTCTCCAAATTGGCGCATCTGGTCTATCGCACGACGGCTATGGCCTATGAGGAATATTCCGGCCGCACCTAATGTTCGCGGAGTGGAGGTTCGCATGTAAACAAAAAGGGAGTTGATCGGCATGCCTGATCAGCTCCCTTTTTTTGAGCCGATGCGCTCTATTCTGAAATGGTTGCAGGTCTGAAAACGTTGCGTTTGGAGGTACAATTCGCGATTGCCGGCGGCCGCATGCAGCTGCCCGAAAAATTAAAGTGGCCGTTGTTTGGGAAGGCTTTTTCTTAAGGCGACATCGATAACCAAACGTTGAATGCCGGCGTATGGTGTGACGACATCCGGATTATCCGGCGCAACGCTTAAGGTGGTAGAGGAGGTAACTATGAAGAGTTATTTGGTTAAGGATTTGATGGTACCGCGAGAGGAATACGCGGTCATTTCCGAAGATGCAAACATATACGAAGCCGTAATGGCACTGGAAAAGACTCAGCAGGAGTATGATCAGACCAAGTACCGGCATCGTGCAGTACTGGTCGAGAACAAAGAGGGGCGGATCGTCGGAAAGCTTGGGCAAATCGATGTGCTGCGTGCATTGGAGCCCAAGTATGAAGATATGCAAACGGATACGCCCGGAATCGCGAAGTATGGGTTCAGCAGGAAGTTTCTGCTCTCCATGCTCGATACCTACAATCTTTTTGACAAACCGCTGGATGATATCTGCCAGAAGACCGGTTTGGAAAAGGTTGCTAAATATATGCATCGACCCACCGAGGGCGAATTCATCGAAGAAGATGCTTCCCTGGACAAAGCCATTCATCTGCTTGTGGTCGGCCATCATCAATCCCTCCTGGTCAAACGGGGCGAAAGGATTGCAGGATTGCTGAGATTGACTGACGTGTTTGCGGCTGTATTTCATGCCATGAAATCGTGTGCTTTCAGCAACGAATGAATTCGTTAATATCTTGAAATGATAGATAAACCATTTTAGGACAGAAGGGGGAGGAATGTCTGCTGACACTATAGAGGCACCCACACAGGGTGTCAATTGGAGTAGAATTGGTTTTATCTTACTAGGTGTTCTCCTGTTCGCGGTGGTTTACTGGTCTCCGATGTGGCCCGATGCCGTGGATCCGGAGGGCAAAACTTTTGCGCTGAGTCTGGCTGGAAAAGGCGCCATCGCCGTTTTTTTACTGGCTGCGACGTGGTGGATCTCCGAGGTGGTGCCCATCGGTGTGACCAGTTTGGCCATCGGTGTGCTGCAGGTGCTGTTTTTGATCCGTCCGGCCAGCAAGGCGTTCACCGATTTTATGGATCCGAACGTCCTGTTCATCTATGGCTCTCTTGTGATCGGACTGGTGTTCACCAAAACCGGCCTGACCCGGCGCATTGCTTATAAAATGCTGGCCATTGTGGGTGAAAAAACCAGTATGATCTATTTGGGCTGTTTTTTGCTGACAGCGGCACTGACCCACATCATGGCGCATACCGCCGTGGCGGCAACCATATATCCCTTGTTGGTCGCCATCTACGCCATGTACGGCGAGGGCGACAAACCGACCAAATTCGGCAAAGGCCTGTTTATCGGCATGGCCTATGTCGCCGGCGCGGGCAGTATCGTCACGCTGCTGGGCGCAGCCCGAGGTGCGGTCGCCTTAGGCTTTTACGGGGAGGTCACCGGGAGAAATGTGGGTTTTTTCGAACTCTCCTACTACATGTTTCCCGTGGGTTGGCTGATGACGTTTCTGTTGTGGGGCTTTTTCATGATCTTTCTGAAGCCGGAAAAGAAGACCATTCCCGGCTTGAGGGAGAAGGCCAAACGACTCAATGCTGAATTGGGAGGCATCACCCGCAAGGAGGTCATCGCTGCTCTTATCGTTGGCGCAGCCATTCTGGTATTGGGCATATCAGCGGTGTTGAAATCGACCATTCCGGACTTTACACCGCCCCATAAAACGGCAGTGTTGCTCTTTTCCACGATTCTCTTTTTCATCACCGGTATTCTGGACACCAAAGATCTTCAGGAGATTCCCTGGAACATCGTACTGCTGTTTGCCGGCGCCATGAGCATCGGTTTCTGCCTCTGGCAAACCGGGGCGGCCGAATGGATGGCCATCAACTACCTTGCCTTTTTCAAAGATGCGAACTGGTTCGTGTTTGTGCTCAGCATCGCCTTCCTGGTGATGATCATGACCAACTTTATCATGAATGTGGCCGCCATCGCCATTGTGCTGCCGGTGGCATTGGTCACTGCGCGCTATCTCGGAGTTGCCGGCGAAGTGATTCTTTTTGCCTCCCTGGTGACGGCAGGCATGCCTTTCCTGCTGCTGGTGGGTGCGGCCCCCAACGCCATCGCATACGACTCGAAGCAATTTACCACGGGTGAATTCTTCATGTACGGCATACCGGCAAGTATCATTCTGATGCTGGTGACTGGCTTTGCCGTGTATGTGCTGTGGCCGCTCATGGGGATGCCAACATTGGCATAAATCAAAATCAGCATAATCGGGTGGCCGGCCATGGCTGCCAGCAAAGACAGGAAAGACGCGCTTTTAGAAAGGCGCGTCTTTCTATTCGGCGGGTCCGGAGGAGAGGATACGAGGATACGCAATAAAAAACGGAGAAGTGCCGCAGCACTTCTCCGTTTTTTGGTTTTCGATATCTCCTCTATCGGCGATTAATTGCCGGTAGCGGCCTTATGGGTCTTGATCTCGACCTTTTCAGTCAATCCACTGTAGTACTCACGCAGGATAGCAACAACTTCGTCACGCCCAAAGTGATCGGGCATTTCGCCGCCTTCGCTGAGGATTTTGCGCAGCATGGTGCCGGACAGCAGTACACGATCTTCCTTGGCATGCGGGCAGGTTCTCAGAGAGGCCATGCCGTCGCACTTGTAGCAGTAGAAGGTCCAGTCGATCTTCAGCGGTTGGCACAGAAGTGCTTTTCCGCCTTCGGGGGTCGGAATTTTGTCGAAGATGGTTTGGGCTTCGAACATGCCGTAGAAGTCGCCCACACCGGCATGGTCGCGGCCGATGATCATCTTCGAGCAGCCGTAGTTCTGGCGGAAAGTGGCATGCAGAAGGCCTTCACGGGGGCCGGCATAGCGCATATCCAGCGGGTAGCCGCCTTGTACCACGTTATCTTCGACGAAGTAGTTTTTCACCAGGGCATCGATGCATTTGACGCGAACCTCGGCAGGGATGTCGCCCGGTTTCAGGTTGCCGACCAGAGAGTGGATGTAGACGCCGTCGCACACTTCCACAGCGATTTTGCACAGGTACTCGTGGGAACGGTGCATGGGGTTACGCAGCTGCAACGCGGCCACTTCACTCCAGCCTCTCTCCTCAAAGATCTTACGGGATTCGGCCGGACGGTGATAGACGCCGGCGTATTTGACGGGGTAGTCGCCTTCGCTGAGGACTTTGACGTTACCGGCAAGGTTCACGGGGCCTTGGCTCATGACCATCTGGACGCCCGGGTGGTCTTCCTTTGCGATCTTCCAGAACTCTTCAGCCGTCGGGGTGCCTTCACCCATGAATACTTTTTCGCATTCCCAGGTCTTCTCTTCGTCGCTGATGTCCCACTTTTCGTCGACTTTGATGGTGGCCATAATTTCATTTTTCTTGGCATCGAACAGAGCCACTTCGTCGCCTACGCTGATACCGCCGGCCTCTTCGGCCGTAACGTCCAGCACCACCGGTACCGGCCAGAAGGTGCCATCGGCGGTCAGAAAATTTTCACAAACACCCTTCCAGTCCGCTTTGGTCATGAAGCCGGTCAGGGGGCTGAAACCGCCATTACCAATCATGATCAGGTCGCCTTTGACGCGCGGTGAGATGTTTACCTTTTTGAGGCCTTCGGCCTTTTTCTTTTCAGCTTCCAGCTCTGCGCCTTCCAACAAGCAGATGGTCAGGCCTTTGCCACCATGGGGGGGAATGAGTTGTGACATTGGGTGTTCTCCTTTCAATATTTATATTGATATCAATAGGCTAATTTGCCTTTAGCGTGCGCGGCCTCGATAGATCCAAAGGCGTATACCTATTAAGGAACCATTATTTTGTCAAGGATAATCGGGTGATTCGACACCTTGAGGACGGATGGAATCGAATGTGTCGGCGGGTACATCCCCTAGGAGAGCAAGAGCCGGAAAAAGCGGTTTAATGATTTTGGAAAGGGACGTTTCAAAGGAAGCGTACTCCTGAAATGGGGGGCTTAAGTTGTCCTGCCTGATGTCCGATACACTCCATATCAGGTTTGGGCATCACAGCGTGGTCCAATTAGCCATTGCGCCCAAGCGGACGGTGGTGTTATGGAATTATGCGAATCCATTGAGGCGGCCGCACGTCAGGAGGTTCCCATCATGCGCACTGCGGAAAAGCTCAAAGACAGTGTTGATATCATAGAGAAGATCAAGACCCTGCCGGCGCTCGAGACCTTCGATGAGAAGGATCTCAAAGAGCTGCTGCGCATCAGCAAGATCGTGCGCTACGAGCCGGGCGAAGCCATTGTGGACGAAGGCACACACAACACCTGGATCTACTATTTGATCTCCGGCCGGGTTCGCATCGCCAAAAAGGGCGCCGAACTGGCCATTCTTCAACGAACGGGGGATGTTTTCGGCGATGTGGGCAGCATGGGAAGCGGCGATCTCTCGGTCTCGGTCGACGCCATTGACGAGGCCACCTGCCTGAAAATCGATATTTCCAGTGTGGACGGTCTGCCCAACGAAAATCGTTTCGTGTTTCGCTATGCCATCTTCAGGGGCTTTGCAGAGGTGCTCGCCAAACGGTTGCGCATCACCACCTCCAAGTATTTGGAAGCCAGGGAGGAGTTGGAGCGATTGCGTCAACAGCTGGATCAATAAGCATTCCCAACCAGATTGAACTGATAAAAGCCCGTCCGGAAAAGCCGGCCGGGCTTTCTGTTTTAAGATTCAATAGGGCTGACGGGCGATCATTGTTGACTCATCCGGGAATTTTTATTATCAGGTCATGACTTTTTACTCGTTTTTGCTGATCGAATGAAATTCAGCGGCAATCGTGCTCCTCTAAAAACAGCATTCATCCAGTGGTGGAAAGGGAGTTATGACGTACTTTTTCCTGTCCTTGCTGATCATTTTCTGTGGTGGCACGCTTCCTCTTGTTTTTATTAAAAATTTTAAGTTGATGCGAGCGGTTTCTGTCGTTTTGACAGCGGCAGGATGCGCTCTCGGCCTGGTCGATGCCTGCGGCCGCATTTTCAACGCAACAGCTGTCAGTGTTTCTTTCAACTTGGCCAATTCACTTACCCTCGGCTTCAAATTGGACGTCCTGTCCGCCTTTTTCCTGATGGCCATTTTTCTCATCTCTTTGCTTGCCGTCATTTACAGTTACCATTACATGGACAAGGCCGAGAAAGCGTTTCGTACAGCAGGATGTTTTCTTTTTACCAGCCTGTTGATTGCAGCCATGGCGCTGGTGGTCGCGGCTGACAACATTATCAGTTTTATCGCATCATGGGAGATCATGTCCTTGGCGTCCTTCTTCTTGGTAGTATACAACTACGAGAACGATGAGAACCGTAAGGCGGGGTATCTCTATGCGATATATTCCCAGGTGGGGGCCATGTTCATCCTCGGGGCGTTCGGTGTCATGTATGCCCATAGCGGCAGCTTGGGGTTCGATGCCGCGGCCGGTTTAACCGAGAGTGCCAAAATCCTGGTCTTCATTCTCGCCTTCGTCGGCTTTGGATCAAAAGCGGGTGTCTTTCCGCTGCACGCCTGGCTGCCCCATGCCCACCCGGCAGCGCCCAGCCACATTTCAGCCATCATGTCCGGTGTGATGATCAAGACCGGAATTTACGGCATCGTACGCATGTATGACATATTGGTTTTGCCTGCCCCGCTGTTCGGACAGATCGTATTGATTGCCGGCATCGTTTCCGGCGTTCTGGGGGTGGTTTATGCGCTGGGACAGCACGATCTGAAACGGCTGCTGGCCTATCACAGCGTGGAGAATATCGGTATTATTCTGATCGGCATCGGATTGGGCATGATCGGTGTGGCAGCCCGCCAGCCGGTCATGGCCGTACTCGGATTTGCCGGCGGGCTGCTGCATGTGCTCAACCATTCGATCTTTAAGTCGCTGCTCTTCATGGGCGCCGGGATGGTGCTTCATCAAACCGGCACGCGGGCCATCGATACGCTGGGCGGCTTGATCAAACGGATGAAGATTACCGGCACCACCTTTCTCATCGGCTCGTTGGCCATTTCCGGGTTGCCGCCTTTTAACGGGTTTGTCAGCGAGTTTTTGATCTACATGGGCGGGTTCAAGGGCATCGCCCTGAACGATTTCGACTTCGCTCTCAGCATGATGGGCATTGTCAGCCTCGCCATCATCGGCGGATTGGCGCTGGCCTGTTTTACCAAGGTAGTGGGAGTGGTCTTTCAGGGGGAGCCGCGTACCCCGGCAGCCCAAAATGCAGGTGAAAAGGGGCCTGCCATGCTTGTACCCATGGTGGTCCTGGCGGCCGTTTGTCTTGTGATCGGGGTCTTTCCGCCCTTTTTTGCGACCATGGCGATCAAAGCGGTGGCCGCCATTGAACTGGGATACGGCCGCATTCCCCTGGAGCCTTTCGTCCAGTGGACGACCAATATCACCCGAGCGGCGGCGATTGTTTTTGCGGTGTTTATCGCCGTTGTTGCCCTGCGTACCCTGCTATATCGCAGGAAAAGCATTACGCAATCCGGTACATGGGGCTGCGGTTTTACCCGTCCGACGGTTAAGATGCAATATACGGGTTCTTCCTATGCAGCTTCCATCCTGGAATTCTTCAAGCCGGTGGCGCCTGTCACCGAGGCGCATCCGGCCATCAAGGGCCGTTTTCCGGTCAAAACCCATTACCATAGTCATGTGCATGATATTGCCGAAGTGAACATGGGACGCCTGGTCGTACGGCCGGTCCTCTTTCTTTTTGACCAACTGCGGTGGCTGCAGCACGGCGATATTCATCTTTACATCGGCTATATCCTGCTGGCGATCGTGGCGCTGCTGTTCTTTGTGTAAGTAAAGAAGCGGAAAGGCAAACCCCCCAACCCAAAAGGCTACACTGATGCGCCCTATCATTCTACTGCTCCTGGCGATGCTTCTGGCACCGCTCTATTCAGCCTTGATTCTCAAGGTCAAGGCGTTCTTCGGCGGCAAAAAGGGTCCGCCGCTGTTGATCAATTACTACACCTTGATCAAGCTGCTGAAGAAGGGGTCGGTCTATAGCACAAGTACGACCGTTATCTTTAAAATGGGCCCCATGGTTTCGCTGTCTGCGGCCGTGACAGTGCTGATGTTTTTGCCCATTGCCGGACTGCAGCCCGTTTTTTCCTTTCATGGCGATGTGATTTTTCTTCTTTACCTTTTGGGGCTGGGTCGCTTTTTCACCATCGCCGCGGCCATGGATACCGCCTCTCCGTTTGAAGGCATGGGGGCGGCCCGGGAGGCCTATTTCCCCATCATCTGCGAAGCCACGCTCTTCATGATGCTCGTTTTGTTTTACATCCTGACCGGCGAGTTGAAGCTGGCAGCCTACTTTTCAGGCGGACAACCGCTCGGCCTGTGGCAGACTGCCGGCGCGCCCCTGCTCTTCGTGGTCTTTGCGCTCTTTATCGTCCTGCTGACCGAGAACTCACGGGTGCCCGTAGACGATCCCGCCACCCATTTGGAGTTGACCATGATTCACGAGGTGATGGTGCTCGATCACAGCGGTCCCGATTTTGCTTTGATTGAGCTGGGTTCCTTTTTCAAGCTCTTTTTCTACGCGACCCTGGTGACCCATCTGCTTTGTCCGTTTGTTTTTGTTGCACCAGCGGCCAACACGCTTTTGTTCTTCGTAATACTGGCTTTCGTATACGTGGCCGTGGGTGTGACGGAATCGATCATGGCCCGCTATCGTATGGACAAGGTGCCTCAATTTGTGCTGACATCCTTTGCATTGGTCTTTTTTGCCACCGTTATTACGCTGGAGTTTTTGAAATGATTCAATCGCTGGATACGATCCTGGTATTGGTGCTGCTGTCGGTACTGTTCTCTTTCGGCTCCAGCCGGTTGCCGGCTCTGATTAAGGTTCTGGCCTTCCAGGGGGTTGTGGTCTCCATCGTGCCGTTTTTTATCGGACACGATCTGACCACCGGCGGGATCGCCTTTACCATCGTGACCCTGTTGATACGGGGCTTTGGCATTCCCCTCTACATCTATCTGGCCATCAAAAAGGTCGCCATTGGACGGGAGGTTGAGCCGATTGTCGGCTACCACGCCTCATTGCTGGCCGGTTTGGCACTGATCGTCGGGGCCATCTTCGTCAGCCCCAAATTCAATCTGCCGTTGGTGCAGGACCACACCCTGTTGCTGCCCACGGCCATCGTTTTGATCGTGGCTGGTATGTTTCTGCTCATGGCGCGTCGCAATGCCATCGCCATGGTGCTGGGCTACATCATGATGGAGAACGGGATCTACCTCATCGGTACCAGTTTTTCTGTTCGTGCCCAGCACATCGTGGAGTTCGGCATCCTTCTCGACGTTCTGGCCGGCGTGATGATCATGGCCATTGTGTTGCAGAATATCAAAAAGACCTTTGATGATGTGGA
The DNA here is from genome assembly GCA_963668675.2 of uncultured Desulfatitalea sp. GTDB lineage: Bacteria > Desulfobacterota > Desulfobacteria > Desulfobacterales > Desulfosarcinaceae > Desulfatitalea. The sequence goes on from CAXXMB010000002.1 coordinate 2,468,004, forward strand.
TACGGCACTGCTGAGAACCTTAAAGGAGTAGGTGTGGGGTTTTATGGTTGAAATCGTTATTCTGCTGCCATTCGCCATGGGCCTGTTGGCCTTTTTTATGCCACAGTCCGTCGGCCGGGTGCTGCTGATCATCACCGGCGCCGTCCACCTGGCCCTGTCGGTGGGGATTTGGATCCGGCGGCCCACCGCATTTCTGGACACCTATTTTGCCGTAACGGCTGAAGGCCTTTTATCGCTGCTGGTCATATCGTTGCTTTTTTTTCTGATCGCCGTTTACACCCGGGGATATCTCAAAGAGCAGCAGATTCCTTCGGAACCGATCTTTACCGGATCCATGCTGCTTTTCCTTGCCACCATGACCATGGTGACGCTGGCCGATCACATCATGGTCATGTGGATTGCCATAGAAGCCACCACCCTCGCCAGTGCACCGTTGATCTATACGCATAGATCCGCGGCCTCGATTGAAGCCACATGGAAGTATGTGCTGATATGCTCGGTGGGTATCGCCCTGGCCTTGCTGGGGTCGGTACTGCTGGCCCTCTCCATGGATCTGGGCGGTGTGGATGTGCCCATGTCCTTCTCGGCACTGGCCGGCGCGGCCCGGCAAATGGATCCGTTATGGCTCAAGACCGGGTTTGTCTTCATCCTGGTGGGCTACGGCACCAAAATGGGGTTGGCCCCCATGCACACCTGGCTGCCCGACGCGCACAGCGAGGCGCCCAGCCCGGCGTCGGCCCTGTTGTCCGGCGTGTTGTTGAACTGCGCCTATCTGGGCATTTTCAAGACCCATAAGATTATGCATGCTGCCGGATTGGGTGATTTTTCGGGTACGATTCTCATCGTCTTCGGTTTGGCCTCGATCATCGCTGCGGCGACCTTTATTCTCAAGCAGACCGAGTACAAACGATTGCTCGCTTATTCAAGCATCGAAAACATGGGCATCATCGCCTTCGGCACCGGCGTGGGTGGTTTGGGGGCATATGGCGCCGTGTTGTGCCTGGTGCACCACAGCTTGATCAAATCGTCGCTCTTTCTCTCCTCGGGTAATATTCTGCTCGGCTATGCCGATCGCTTCATCGCGGGGACCGGGCGACTGGCCAAATTGATGCCCCGCACTTTCGTTGCCTTCTTCGGCGGATTTGCCGGTATCTCCGGCTTCCCGCCGTTTGGTATTTTTCTGGGCGAAGTGTTTATCATCATCGCGGCGTTCCGTGCCCACCACTATGTCGGGGTCGTGCTTTTTATAATGAGTATTTGTGTGATTTTTGCCGGGTTTGCCAACCACGTCATGAAAATTTCATTCGGGGCATCCGGCGGCTCAGTTCAATTTCGAGAAAAAGCCGCTATGGTCTGGCCCCAATATGCATTGCTGCTCACGTCACTGGCGCTGTGCTTCTGGATGCCTGGTACCGTATCGCAGACCATCATGAATGCTGTCAAAACTATCGGCGGGGGATTTTAATTTTGATGCAGGCGGGATTTATTCAGATCGGCAATGGCGAAGCAGTCGCAAGAGAGCATATACCGCATCTATCCTTCGAGGTGTTTCGCCAGGAAGCCGTGGCCATTGTCGCAAACGGTGGCAAGGTGGTCCAATTTTTCGCCTATCCGGACGGGGACACGTTGAAGCTGATGGCTGTGCTCAGGGGCGATCAACTGCTCGTGGCCGGATGTGATGCCCCGGAGAACTATGCTGCCTTGAGCGCGGAGTGCGAACCGTTTCATCTGTTTGAACGGGAGATGGCTGAACAGTACGGCATCCGTCCCGAAGGCCACCCGTGGTTCAAGATGGTGCGATACCATGCCAACTACCGGGGTAAACCCGATCTGTTCGACAACGATTACAGCGAAGATATTCCCGGCAATTACGACTACTATGCCGTGGATGGCGAAGAGATCCATGAGGTGGCTGTGGGACCGGTGCATGCTGGTGTGATCGAACCGGGCCATTTCCGATTCAACTGCATCGGTGAACGGGTCCTGCACTTGGAAATTCAGCTGGGCTATCAGCATCGGGGCGTTGAACAACTCCTTCTGAACAGTGATCCGCAGCGCTGGCCGGTGATTGCCGAAGGCATCGCCGGCGATACAAGCATTGGCCACACACTTTGCATGGCCCAGGCCATGGAGGCGCTCACGGGCATCTCACCGGATGCAGGCGCGCGTGTGATTCGGACCATTGCTTTCGAATTGGAGCGCATTGCCAATCATGTGGGTGACCTGGGCGCCCTGAGCGGCGATGTGGCATTTCTGCCCCCGGCCAATTACTGCGGTCGCATGCGCGGCGATTTTCTCAATATGAGCCTCTGGATCTGCGGTAACCGTTTCGGCAAGGGGCTGGTGCGACCTGGCGGGGTTCTCTTTCCCCTTACCGATGAGGACCGTAAAGTGCTTTCGGGCCGATTGGCCGAACTCAAGCCCCACGTCGCCCATACCATTGATCTGCTCTTTTCTACCTCCAGCGTTCGTTCCCGTTTTGAAGGCTGTGGCGTGGTGAGTAAGGCGGACGCGGAAAAATTGGGGCTGGTCGGGCCGGCCGGGCGCGGCTGCGGCATTGCTTATGATGCGCGCCGATGCTTCCCCACCGAGCACTACGGTCAGTTGGAGATTCCCGAACACGCCATCACCAGTGGCGATGTTTATGCCCGGGCCAGGATACGGGCCGATGAAGTACTTCAATCCATGGAAATTGTCCAGGCGCTGCTCGATCAGCCAGTGGAGACGCAATGTGTTGGAACAAACCATACAGGCCTTCCGGCCTCTTCGTTTGTGGTGACGCTGAATGAAGGATGGCGCGGTGAAGTATCCCATTGCGTTTTGACCGATGACCAGGGGCGGTTGCAGCGTTACAAGGTCAAGGACCCCTCGTTTCACAACTGGAACGGACTGGCCATGGCGTTAAGGGATACGGGGATCTCGGATTTTCCCCTCAACAACAAGAGCTTCAATTTGTCCTATTGCGGTTATGATTTATAACTCAACTTTCAGGGATCAAGACCCACTGGACTCGGCTTAATATGTGGATTTAATGAAACCCAAAATTTATACCATAAGAATTTTAAAAGTATAAGCCCAGTGTCGTTAACCTAAGCAGACGCAGCGGGCGGGCGTAAAGCCCGCCCCTACGAAATGTTACCAGGAACAAAGCCTGCTACCATACACAAACCTTGTCGGGGAGGGCTTTACGCCCGCCCGGAGCGGTAGCGCAAAAACCTTAAGTTAATGACATTGAGTATAAACCTATGAGTTAAGGATATCTGGGCGGATAGGGAAGAAAATTATGCTCAAGACGCTGAAGAACAGATTCGAGCAAGGATACCGGACCTCGCGTTATCCAAAAGAGACGATTGAACTGCCAGCCCGCTATCGCGGGGTGCCCAGGATCAACAACGAGGTCTCATCCGAATTGGCTGTTGCCTGTGCCGATGCTTGCCCACAGTCTGCTATTGATGCCAAAGCAAAGCGGATCGACCTGGGGCGCTGTGTTTTTTGCGGCACCTGCGAGCGTCTCTCCGAAGGAAGATTTGTTTCGTTCAGCCGGGATTTCGAGCTCTCCACAGCCGCCAGGGAAGACCTGCTGACCCAGGGGACGCTGCCTGCCCTTGCCGATCACGCCAAGAAGCATTTCAAGAAACTCTTCGGTCGCTCATTGCAGCTGCGCCAGGTATCGGCCGCCGGATGCAATGCCTGCGAGGCCGATCTCAACGTGTTGGCCACACCCTTTTTCGATCTGGCCCGATTCGGCATCAATTTTGTGGCCTCGCCCCGGCACGCCGACGGTATCGTGGTCACCGGCCCCATTTCCCGTAACATGAAAACCGCTTTGCTGCAGACCTACGAGGCGGTGCCGGCACCCAAAGTGGTCATCGCCGTTGGCAGTTGTGCCATCAGCGGCGGTCCCTTTCACGGCAGCCCCGAGATCACCGAAGGGTTGGATACGCTTCTGCCCGTGGACCTGTTTGTCCCGGGCTGCCCGCCCCATCCCCTCACCAATCTGCATGCCCTGCTCAGCTTTTTTAAATAGAAGCGGCCTGAGCTGTTTCGGGTTGCGATCGCCTCGATAAAAATTACGGCTGGATCAATATGGTTGGATACAATCCCTCCAACGCTCCCTCCGGGTAAGGCTGGATGGTGTTGAACGAGATGTTCTGGTTTTTCTGGGCGTGGCCCTTGTTCTTAATACCGTCATACAACGCGCCGTTGGCCTCCAGAATGTGGTGAATGCGTTCCCGGAAGGCGTTGACAAACGTCTTACCACTGCCCTCGAAGACCATGTCACCCTGGGAAAGATTTGAATCGACTTTCGACAGTTTTGCGAGGCTGATGCTGTTTGCTTCAAGATCGGTCTGATCATTGATCATGCCCCATACCAGGTGGCCGGGAGGCACACTCAGTGGCGCTTTGATATCGATGATGGTGTGGGGCATGACGATGCAATCCTTGCCGATGGCCAACCGGTTGTCGGGTCGCCCGTGCAGAAAGCTGTTGAAACCCACAAAGACATTTTCGCCCATGTCCGCCTCGATGATTTTCGCGCCATGGGCGGTCACATTGTTGCCCTCCAGACGTGAGTTGATGATGTAGCAGTTCTCCTGGGCATTGGCGCCTTTGCCCAGCCAGGAATTTTGCAGGTAGGCCCTTTGGGCAACCAGTACATTGTCACCGATATGGGTTTTAGGTTTTACCACCGCGAAACGGTCCAGCGATGCGGTGTTGGGGACACTCACCGATGGTGCCACATTGACCACCTCGAAAATTTGTTGAAAAGCGGCTTTGCGATCTTCCACAAAATCGATGAGCAATCCCTGGGGCAGTTTGTTTTGATCGAAAAAGATATAGTGGTTCAATTTGTCGATGGGGTGGTGGTAGAGAAAGTTGAACACGCCCGGTACACGGACCCATATGGTCCCCGGATCGATGTTGAGATGGCCGATTTCGCCGGCTTGAATGTATGAGAATGTGCCGAGTACACAGTCGTTCATGGTGGTCAAATCGACGGTGGCAAACGGGCCTAGAAAGCTGCCGTCGGTGGGCGAACCGTGAATATTGGCATAATGGGTGCTCACCGTATTGGTAATGAAAAATTTTTCGAGGGTTTCCGGGTCATGGGAAAAATTGTGAACCAGCGTTTTGATCAAAAAACTGTCCTCGATTTCGATCGCTTCGTCCCTGTGCACCTGAATGTTGAAATTCTCATAGTTGACGACATCCCCTTGTTTTTTGAGTTCATCACCGCGGATGTCGCTTTTGTAAAGAATGGAGTTGGCCACACGGCATTTTCCCAGAAAATAGCTCCCGGCCAGGTTGGAGTGCCGAAAGACAAAGTTCAGTGGATGGTGTGGTGTAATCCCATAGAACGCGTAGAATTGGACCAGCTTTTCCAAACTGACGAGGTGGCTGATATAAGGGGTGACATCCACCTTAAGCTCGCGCAGGTTGATATTGGCCCGTTGTACGATTCTGTCGAAAAGTGTTTTCAGTTCTTTCATCGTCGATCCTCGGTTATAGGTTGCTCTCGCACTCTTTCATCGTGTGAAAAACAGCTGCGAAGACGTCTGTCTGGCGAAGAATGCCTACGATCTCCTTGCCTCGGGTGACCAGCAGTGATAGATGGTTGCCGAGCAGTAGCTGGTGGATGGCCATGTCCAAAGATGTTTTTTCATCCACATACTCGCCCTCGGCGGGCGCTTGCATGAAATCCTCTACTTTCAATTTGGCTGCCTTGATGCATAGATCTCTCAGCGGTTCGCCATGCAGCCGCCTCTCTTTCCGCAGGGACCGCACAAAAGTGTTGCTAAAACCAAAACGGATCATCTTATCAAGGTCTTTGTGATCACGGCTCTTGGGTTCCAGCGCCCAAAGAACGTCCATTTGGGTCAATTTGCCTACGACGCGTCCGTTTTTATCCAGAATCAGAACGGCACGGTGTCGGTACTTGGTGTGATCGAACTCTTCCTGTGCCTTTTCTAACGCCTGAACGGCGTCAAACAGCGTCGAACCCTCGGAGACAGTGGCATACTCCGACAGGGGAACCATCAACTCTTTTACGGTAAGGCTTTTCACGCGTATCCTCCGATATCATGCCATTTGCAGGAACAGTGTTCCGCATGTCTATGTCAAAGGAGGCACTCTATCATTTGCAGCTCGTTTTTTAAAACCCAAACGTGCCTCTGCTCTAAAAGAAAGGCCCGGCCAGTTGCCTGGTCGGGCCGGTTTTTTTTATGGCGGAGAGAGAGGGATTCGAACCCTCGGTGGAAGTTTCCCCCCACACTCGCTTAGCAGGCGAGCGCCTTCAGCCGACTCGGCCATCTCTCCTTCACCGATTTCTTTTGTGTGTTTGTCGGTTCGCACCATCCATACTCTGTTTAAGTGTCACCACGCCGTTATCGTTTGTGGCGGTTCAGCGATCCAACAAAAGTGGCGGAGGGAGTAGGATTCGAACCCACGGAGCTTTCGCTCAACGGTTTTCAAGACCGCCGCCTTAAACCACTCGGCCATCCCTCCCTCAAAGGTAGGTTCGCTTTTAACATCATGCACATGGGTGGTCAATCAATTTTACGCGATATCCAAGCCATGCGTGTGATTATGGAGTTGACATCGACACCTATTGGTGATTATCTGGCCGGCAAAATAATTGCCCTAAAACATAGGGTATTTAAGGAGATCCGCAATGAAGCAAAAGTATGCCATCATCAGGGATGATGATCAGAATAACCTATTGGTTCGCGAATACGCCGAACTTGATAAAGAGATGATGTCCCTTCTGTGCGAGGAGACCTATTCCCAGGAACAGATTAAAGCGGCCATGCAGGAGGGCCATAACGGTGTGATCAAGGCGATTCGCACCAATAACATGTATCCGCCGACCGCTTTTGCTTTCGCCATTGCCGAAGCCATTTGTGCGCTTCTGGAAGAGGGCGGCAATCAGTCAGCCGAGCTTTTTTTCGATGACAAGGACCTTTTTCTGAAGGTGGAAGAGGAGCCTGTCGAAGAGGCGGATGAGGCGGTGGATGAGGATGTTGAAGTCGATGATCTGTTGGAGGACGAAGAGACCATCGAAGACGATTTTCAAGATGAGGGTGTGCTCAAGGATCTGAAGTCATCGCTGAAGGTCGCCGATGAAGACAGCACGGGCTCTGAAGATGCCACCTGATCCAGCTCGCTGGAAAACTTCATGATAAGATTCAAAATGCGCCCGCCTCACAGGTGGGCGCACATGTTTTCTGCCCGCTTCGATCAACGCTTTGATTTTCCGCTCCAACTCCCGATGGGGTTGCCTGTCGGGCCTCTCCTCAATCACCGGGTTTTACGATTTGGTTGCAAATCGTCTAAAAACCTGGCGCACCCAAAAATATCACCCCAAAATATCAATCGACATATCGTCTTTGGTCTTGACTTCGGTCGTATTTTTGTCATAGAAAATGAATGTTGTTCATAAATTAGTAGCACAGTTCATTACTGCACAATATGCACAAATTGCACAATTGTTCAGCTGGCAAACTTACTTTATGATTTCTTGCGAAGCGGTAACCCGGTATCTGCCAACCATGCTAAAAACGCGGACAAATTGCGTTCTCTTCTCGATAACACGCCTTGCGATAGAAGAGGCTTCACCCGTAATATCCTTCGAGGTTAAACCTTATCAACAGAACGCTTGCAGTCAAGGGCCGTGAGCAATGCTCAATTGACCGCGGTACCTTGGGGTAGGTGATTTAGTCGATACGCCGTTTCCGGGCCATGCATACGGCAGGGGCCCATATTAGCTTTGCATCGTATGAGGAGGAGCCAATGGACAAGAAAGAGCGGTTTTACCAAAGGCTGGAGAAACGAGGGGTCTCAAGAAGGGACTTTATGCGGTACTGTACCTTCCTGACCGCGACCATGGGCCTCTCGGCATCCTTTGTGCCCAAAGTGGCCGAGGTGTTTGCCGCACCCAGGCAGCGACCCCCGGTGATCTGGCTTCATTTTGGGGAGTGCACAGGGTGTTCGGAGGGCATGCTTCGCACCATCTACCCCTATGTGGACGAACTGGTGCTGGAGATCCTCTCCGTTGAATATCACGAAACCATCATGGCTGCTGCCGGCCAGCAGGCAGAGGACCAGCTGCACGCCTCGCTGAAGAAATACTCGGGCAAGTTTATCTGCGTCGTGGAGGGCTCGATTCCCACCAAGTACAACGGTGGCTATGGACGCATTGGCGGCCGTTCCTTTTTGGAGATCGCCAAAGAGGTCTGCCCCCAGGCTCTGGCCACGATCGCTATCGGCACTTGCGCCAGTTTCGGTGGGATCCCGGCCGCCAAGCCCAATCCGGGCGGCTACATGGGCGTCGGCGAGGCGTTGAAGATGAAGACCCTCAACATCCCCGGCTGCCCGCCCAACCCCATCAACCTGGTCGGCACCATCGTCAACTATCTGCTCATCGGTAAGTTGCCAGAGGTCGACGATATGGGGCGGCCGCTGTTCGCTTATGGCAAGACCATTCACGATCAGTGCCCGCGACGCTCCCACTTTGAGAACGAAGAGTTCGTCGAAGAGTTCGGATCCGAAGAGGCGGCCCTTGGGTATTGCCTCTACAAGATGGGCTGTCGCGGACCGGAAACCTACAACAACTGCCCGGTGGCCAAATTCAATGACGGCACCAGCTGGCCGGTCGAGGCCGGACATCCGTGCATCGGCTGCAGCGAACCTGATTTCTGGGACAAGATGACCCCGTTCTATGAAGAATTCTAAACACTGTCCGAAGGCAGTGAAGGGAGGAGAGTTATGGGCAAGCGTATCATAGTCGATCCGATTACCCGCATCGAGGGCCATCTGAGGATTGAGGTGGAGGTCGAGGGCGGGAAAGTAGTGGATGCATGGAGCTCCGGACAGATGTTCCGCGGCATCGAGATGATTCTCAAAGGGCGCGATCCCCGGGATGCACACCATTTCGTGCAGCGCTCATGCGGTGTCTGCACCTACGTTCACGCTATCGCCTCGGTGCGTGCGGTGGACGACGCCTTCAAGGTCAAAATTCCCAAAAACGCCCGACTGATTCGCAACATGTTGCATGGCGGCCAATATCTGCACGACCACTTGGTCCATTTTTACCATCTGCATGCGCTGGACTGGGTCGATATCGTCAGCGCCCTAAAGGCCGATCCGAAGGCGACCGCCGCATTGGCTGACAGTGTCTCGGGGGCCAAGGTGGGTGGCGCGGTCTACTTCAAGCAGGTGCAGGACCGCCTGAAGACATTTGTCAACAGTGGCCAGCTCGGGCCTTTTGCCAATGCCTATTGGGGCCATCCGGCCTACAAGCTGACGCCCGAAGCCAACCTGATGGCCAGTGCGCACTACATCGAGGCACTGCGCCTGCAGGCCCGCACAGCCCGGCTGCACGCCATTTTCGGCGGTAAGAATCCTCATCCTCAATCCCTGGTCGTCGGCGGTGTCAGCTGCCAGAACAACCTCACGGCGGATCACATCGCCGAGTTTCTCTATGTGGCCAAGGAGACCCAGGACTTCGTCAAAAACGTCTACCTGCCGGACTTGCTGGCCGTAGCATCGTTTTACAAAGATTGGGGTGCCATTGGCGGCACCACGAACTTCGTGGCCTATGGCGACTTTCCCCAGACGGACCAGGAGCCGGAGAGTCTCTATCTGCCGCGCGGCGCGGTCATGAAGCGCGACCTGGCCAAGGTGAAGATGGTCGACCAGACCAAGATCACCGAGGATGTGACCCGGTCGTGGTATGAGAAGGGGTCACCCAAGCATCCCTATGAGGGCGAAACCAAACCGCTGGCCGACGATCCCAAATACAACCCCACCAAGGGCAAATATTCATGGATCAAGGCGCCGCGCTATGACGGGGCATCTTGCGAAGTCGGTCCACTGGCACGTGTGCTGGTCGCCTACGGCAAGGGACACAAGGACATCAAGCCGCTGGTCGACAAGGCGCTCACCCAGTTGTCCATTCCCGCTTCGGCGCTCTTCTCCACGTTGGGCCGCACCGCTGCCCGTGCCATCGAGACCGTGGCGGTTGGTGATGCCTTGCAGGAGTGGACCATGGAATTGGTGGAAAATATCAAGAGCGGCGACACCAAGACTTACGAACCCCATGAAATTCCGGAGAGCGGACGCGGCTTCGCCCTGAATGATGTACCGCGCGGCGCCCTGGGACACTGGGTTGAGGTAAAAGATAAGAAGATAAAGAATTATCAGTATGTGGTGCCCTCCACATGGAATCTGGGCCCCCGCGACGGTAAGGGGCAGCGCAGTCCGGTGGAGGAGGCCCTGATCGGAACGCCGGTGGCCGATGCCAAACAGCCCCTGGAGATTCTGAGAACGGTGCACTCGTTTGATCCTTGCATCGCCTGTGCGGTGCATGTGATCGATCCGCACTCCAACCAGACTTACAAGGTCAACGTGATTTAACCTTCAAACCAAGGGCCCCCATTCAGAGATACACTTGATCGGGGGCCCTTTTTGTGTGCTAAAAAAGTGAAAAACAGCCAAATCGTCATACTGGGCATGGGATGCACGCTTTTCAGCGACCAAGGCTTTGGCGTGCAGGTGGTCCACGAACTGGATCGCCGTTTCGAATTTCCCGATCAGGTGTCGCTGGTCGATGGCGGGTCGATCGGTGTGCATATGATGGGTACGATCGCCGGTGCCGATCGGGTAATCGCCATCGATATCGTGAGCAACGGAAGCCCTGTCGGGGCCATATGTCGCCTCGAAGGGCAGGAGATCATCGACCACATGGAGAGGGTCGATCATGTACTGCAGGAGGCCTTTATCGAATGCCTGATCCACTCCCAAATGTTAGATCATGCGCCCCAGGCGGTGATGCTGGGCATAGAACCGGATGATGCCGAAACACTGACCTGCAGTCTTACCCCTGTCCTGGCTGCCAAGACCGAAGAGATGATTGGGATGGTGCTGGCGGAGTTGGATGAGCTGAAGATAGCTTACAAGGCAAAGGAGTGTTGATAAAATCTTATGATAGTAGGAAAGTTGAATTCGACCCTCAGGTTTCATGAGCCGGCGGATCCGGTGGGTGGTCTGCTCCTGACGCAAACGCAAGTAAGTGCCGTTAAGGTGTAGTTCCGGGCGACCCGGAAACTCGCTTGCGCTCAAACAGTCCGGGCCGCTGATCCTCCACTACACCTAAACGGCACTAACATGCAATGCTGACCAGGAGCAGGCCACCCACCGGATCCGCCTCCAAATGCAGGCTAAACGAAACCTAACTAAAGAAGAAAGAATTCTATCTGATTTGGCAGGGGGATATATGAAAAACGACTCCGATAAACCCCGGATAACTGTCTTGGGGCTTGGCAATATTCTGTTGCGCGATGAGGGGCTCGGCGTTCGGGTGGTGGAGCGGCTCGGCGCCCGCTATGCGTTTGACGATAACGTGCAGGTGCTCGACGGTGGCGTTCTCGGGATGCGTTTGATGGGCATTGTGGCTTCTACCGATGTGCTTATCGTGGCGGATGCGGTATGCAACGGCGGCGCTCCAGGCACGCTCTATCGCCTGGCCGGCGATGAGGTGCCCCGCCGGGTGCTGGCCAAACACTCGCTGCACCAGATGGACTTCCCCGAGGTACTGGCGCTGTGTGAAACCATCGATCACAAGCCCGAGACGGTCGTTTTGGGCATGGAACCGGAGGATATGGCCACCATGGATGTGGAATTGACGCCGACCGTGGCCGGGCAGTTGGACCGCCTGGCCGACATGGTTCTGGCCGAGCTGGATCGTCTGGGCGCGGGATACCGTTTGAGCGATGACCCATGATCCCGCTTCAAAGCCGAACACCATCTCCCACCTCACCGTTTATGTGTCGTTCAAACCTGTCCTCTGGCGCGAGGGCTCTTTTTGTTATATGTAGGTCTCTGTTGCTAACAAGCGCGTCCACCGTTGGGAGTCGACAACATGTGCCTTGCCATTCCATCTAAAATTACCCATATCGAGGATCAGCTCGCAACTATCGATGTGGCTGGCGTTCAACGCCAGGCCAGTCTGCTGTTGCTGGAGGATGCCCAGGTTGGAGATTTTGTCATTGTCCATGCCGGTTTTGCCATCCAGAGGCTCGATGCCGCAGCGGCCCGGGAGACCCTTCAACTGCTCAGGGAGGCAGCGGATCGGGCTGACCAAGAGGATTCCCTCGAATAGGACGCCATTGCGACGGCGGGGGCGATGATGGAGCTCAACGGCGCCAAACGCTTTTCCTTTCAGACATGTCTTGCTTTTGTCGTCCGCCATCCGGTATGGGCTCTGCTGCTCGTTTTTGCGATCACGGGACTCCTGGCCTGGCAACTGCCCACCCTCTCCTTTAAAACCACCGTCTACGATCTCATTATCGAGGATTTGCCGGAGACGGCTCAGTATAACGATTTCCAGGCGCTTTTCGGCTCGGATGAGATCATCCGCCTGGTGATCAAAGCAGACAATATTTTCGAGCCGGCAACCTTTACCAAGATCGTGCATCTCTCGGAGGCCGCGGGGCGGATCGATGGCGTCCGGCGCATCATAAGCCTGCCGGAGGTGAAAAAGAGCGTCGATATCGGCAGCAACTGGAGCCTCGACGAGTTCATCGCGCTAATAAAGCCGGTCGAACTGTTCCAGCGCAATTTGATCTCTGCCGATGGCCGCACCACGATTGTCACGCTGGTGCTTGCTCCGGATGCGGACAAGGATGCGGTGATCGCATCGGTGGAGCGGTTGATGGCGACCGCCGAGGAGCCGCTGCAACTCTACCAGACCGGAATGCCCCTGGTTTCCCAGGCCCTGGCCAGTTTTACCCATAAGGATTTTTTTCATCTCACCCCTGTGACCCTGGCCATCATCGCTCTTCTACTGGTGATTTTCTTCCGCAATGTGCAGTGCTTGATCCTGCCCCTGGCCTGTGTGCTGCTGTCGATGGTCTGGACCTTCGGGATGATGGCCTGGAGCGGCCGTGCGGTCTCGATGCTCACCACCATCGTGCCGGTCTTTCTCATTGCCGTTGGCACGGCCTACTGCCTTCACATCTGCTCCGAATATATGCGCCAGACCCGTACAGCGGAGAATGCCCGTGCAGCCGTGGAGGCCACCTTCGGACGACTCGCCTTTCCGGTCACGTTGGCGGTGCTCACCACTCTGATCGGCATCGGTTCTCTGGCGGCCAACCATATCACTGCGATTCAGGAGTTCGCCTTTTGCGCCTGCTTCGGCATGGGCAGCCTCCTGGTGATTTTGCTCACCTTCTTCCCGGCCGCACTGAGTCTGCTTCCTCTGGCCGGTGGCAAAGCGGCCGGTGCATCCATGGTGGACCGGGCCATCGATCGTCTGTTGGCGTTCATTATCGACCTGAACCTGAAGCACCAGAAGCGGTGCATGATCGTCATCGCGCTGGTTTCGGCGATCTGCATCGCCGGACTCTTCGGCGTGCGTGTGGAGACCAATCCGGTCTCCTTCTTCAAACCGGGCACAGAGGTGAGCCGAAATTTTCACGACATCTATCAGCAGATGTCAGGCAGTTTTCCCATCCACGTCACCATGGCCGCCAAGACCGAGGCCTACTTCGAGGATCCGGACAACATCAGCCAAATCGTTGAGATGCAGCGCTACCTGGACCGGCTGCCGGGCGTGGACAAGAGCATTTCGTTTGCCGACTATCTGATGCTGGTCAACTACGCCTACAACCAATATGATCCTCGGTTCTATGCACTTCCAGAAGATCCCTACGAATTGCGAATGCTGATCAACAACTTCAAGATATTGCTGGGCAATGACCTGCTGCAGCGCTTCATCAGCCCTGACTATAGCCAGGCCAATGTGCTTATGTTGACCCATATCGCCAGCTCAAGCGCCTTTTTGGAGGCCCGGTCGAAGATCGAGGACCATGGCGGCCGGATGTTCGGCAAGGCGCTGCGCGTCGATGTGACCGGCCTCGGCGTGATCATCGCCGCCAGCAGCCACCTGCTCACCGTCGGGCAGGTGAAGAGCCTGGGCATCTCGCTCTCCCTCATCTTCGTGGTGATGGTGGCGCTCTTTCTGTCGGCCAAGGTGGGGTTGATCGCCGTGTTGCCCAATCTTTTTCCCATCCTGGTTAACTTCGGCCTCATGGGGATCTTCGGCATACCGCTCTCCACGGCCACCAGCCTTATTGCCAGTGTGGCCATCGGCTTGGCGGTGGACGACACCATTCACTACCTGGTGCGCTACAATACCGAGTTCAAAAAGGACATGAACAAAGATCGTGCCCTGCGCGATACGATGCTGGCCGTGGGGCGGCCCATGCTGTTTACTTCCGGAACCATCGGTTTGGGCTTTTCCGTTCTGATTTTTTCCCACTTCGAGCCCACCGCCACCTTCGGAATCCTGATGATCGTTACCATGATCTCCGCCCTGGTGGCCGATGCCATTTTACTGCCCACCCTGATGATGCACGTGGAGCTGGTAACGGCCTGGGATCTGCTCAAGATGATGCCCACGGTAGGAGGCATTCCGCCGAGCATGGTGCACGAACTCAATCAGCCGCTCAATGCGATCAAGGTTGGAAGTGATTTTATCAATCGCATGCTGCGCCAGGGCGCACCTCCCAATGCCGATCATCTCATGGCGGTGTCAAGGGAGATATCCGGGCAGGTGAGGCGTGCCGCACAGATTGTTCAACGGTTGAACGACATGAGCGAGCTGCCGGGCATCGAGAATGGGCCGTTGCATGTCAACCACCCGATCCGCCGCACCTTGGAGATTCTGGGCAACCAGTTCGAACTGGACGATATAGAGATCCAGTTGGAGCTGGATGAGGTCCTGCCGGCCATCCATGGGCAGTACAATCAACTGGTGCAGGTTGTCTACAACCTGCTCGACAATGCCCAGGATGCGATTCTGGCCAGAAGAAAAGAGGAAAGCCTCCAGGAGTGGCCGTGCCACACCATCACCCTGAGCACCTGTCTCCGCAACAACACTGTGTGCATTAGTGTCAGTGATACCGGTACGGGGATTCCCGAACACCATATCGACCGCATCTTCGAACCCTTTTTCACCACTAAGCCGGAGACCAAGGGCAAGGGGTTGGGCTTGACCATATGCAAGCAGATCGTTCGTGATTTCGGCGGTCGCATCAAGGTGACCAGCATTGCCGGCCAGGGCGCCACCTTTACACTCTCATTTCCGGTGCCCGGGCAGATGGTGTAGTCTGCAGTAACAAGGCGACTTGCTTTTTCTTGCCTGTCCGCACTACACTGGACGATAGATCTTGGCGCAATGACCGATACTAAAGGCGCAATGTCTTTACGGGAGGCACCATGCCCAAAACGCTCTATTGGATACAAGGCGGCAGTTGCGGCGGCGACACCTGGTCCCTGCTCAATGCCGACACCCCCGATCTGGCCGAACTGCTTGATGCCTTCGGTATTGAGCTGCTCTGGCACCAGGCGTTCAGCTGTTTGACCGATGATGCCTTCGAACGGCTCAATCAACGGATTCTCTCCGGCCTGCAACCCCTGGATATTCTCTGCGTGGAGGGTTCGGTCATCAACGGGCCCAACGGCACCGGGCGTTTCGACATGCTGCCCCAGGGGCCCAAGCGTGAGATGATCAAAGCCCTGGCCCATAAGGCGCGCTATGTACTGGCCGTGGGGACATGTGCCAGTTTTGGCGGTATCGGCGCCGATAGTGAGATCATGGCCAGTGGCATGCAGTTCATCAAATGGGAGATGGGTGGACTGCTGGGCCAGCAATTCGAATCGCCCGGCGGCTATCCGGTGATCAATCTGCCCGGTTGCCCGTGCCACTGCGATGTGCTGGTCGGAACGCTTTCGGCGGTAGCGGCCGACATGCCCATCACCCTGGGCCACCACAATACACCGTCGGATTGGTATGGCGTTATGGTGCACCAGGGCTGCACGCGCAACGAATACCACGAGTACCGGGTGGAGGAGAAGCGCTTCGGCGAGCGTGGCTGCATGTTTTTCTACATGGGCTGCCACGGCCCCCTGGTCACCGGCCCATGCAACAAGGCCTTGTGGAATCGCCGGTCATCCAAGACCCGCGTGGGCGTCCCCTGCTTCGGCTGCACCCGTCCCGACTTTCCCCAGCAGTATCCCTTTTTTGAAACGCGCAACATCGAGGGCATTCCCATCGAACTGCCCGACGGGGTGAGCCGGGCCCACTACATGGCCTACAAGGGGATGGCGGCCGCCGCGGCACCGAAACGGCTGCTCAAGCGCAAAACCGGCATTTAGTTATCTCAGTTGCGTTTCCAACAGCTGGATTGGAGACGCCCATTGGAATGGTTTTATGGCCAATATTTTGAAAAAAGTGATCCCCCTCAACCGGGTCGAAGGCGATATGGAGATCCATATCGAACTGGACCGAGACAACGTGGTGGTCGAGGCGCGTAGCGTGGGTACAATGTACCGGGGCATCGAAAACCTCATGACCGGGCGGGGACCTCTGGACGGTCTGGTCATTACACCGAGAATTTGTGGTATCTGCACCACCGCCCATCTCAATGCCGCAGCCAAGGCCCTTGATATGGCATTCAGCGCCGCGGTTCCCGACAACGCCAGGCGACTGCGCAACGTGACGCTGATGGTCGAGCAGATGCAAAACGATTTGCGGCATCTCTTTCTACTGTTCATGGTCGATTTTACCGACATGCGTTACACCCAGGCCCCCTGGTATGATCAGGCCCTTCGGCGATATCGGGTGATCAAGGGGACGACGGCGCTTGAGATCGTCAAAGAGACCAAAAAGATCATAGAGGTGATCGCCATCCTGGGGGGACAGTGGCCACACTCTTCATTTATGGTGCCCGGGGGGGTGGTGTCGGTGCCCAGCGGGAATGACATTGCCCAATGCCGGCACATTATGCGTGCTTTTCGCCGCTGGTATGAGCGGCGGATTCTGGGATGCTCGCTCGAGCGGTGGCGAGCGGTGCAGACGTCGGCCGATCTGGATGGCTGGCTTGCTGAGCATGCCAGCCATCAAAGCAGCGAGTTGGGTTTCTTTATCCAACTGGCCAGATCGGTGGGATTGGACCGCATGGGGCGGGGACACGATTGCTTTATCAGTTCGGGTGGCGTCGATATGCCGAACCAGACCAACGTTCAAGGGGATGGCGTTGGCCGGCAGCTTTTCCCGTCCGGTATTTTTACCCCATCCGGTCTGGCTCGATTCGATCCGCAAAAGATCAGCGAAGAGGTTGCGGCCTCTTTTTTCAAGGAGGAGGGCAATAGCCGTCACCCTTACGACGGCCGCACCGTTACCGATGCCGATTCCCAGGACCCCGGCAAGTACTCCTGGGCCAAGGCGCCGCGCTATGATGGCCGCCCGATGGAGACTGGCCCCTTGGCGGATATGCTCGCTGCCGGCGATCCGCTCTTTACCGAGGAGGTACAATCCCGGGGATCGACTGTTTTTTTAAGGGAGTTGGCCCGAATGGTGAGAGCGACCCATCTGTTACCGGCGGTGGATCAGTGGTTGGTTGAGATGACCGAGTGCGACACTCCGTTCTACCAGGAGTATTGGAAGCAGGTATCGGCCCGCGGGCACGGATTCGTGCCCGCTCCCAGAGGGTTTCTGGGGCACTGGCTTGTCATTGCGGATGGGCGTATCGCCAACTATCAGGTGATCACTCCCACTACCTGGAACGGTTCGCCCCGGGACGGAAACGGTGTGCGCGGGCCTTGGGAGGAGGCGATCGTCGGTTTGCGTGTGGACGATCCTGCAAACCCCATTGAAGTGGGTCAGGTGGTTCGCTCGTTTGATCCTTGTCTGGTGTGCACCGTTCATGCCGTGCGTTTGGAATAAGCGACATCGCATGACCAACTCTAACGTTTATATGCCCATGCCAACCCTATCACAAACCAAACCGTATGATGAGTGCTGCAGCTACCTATGGCCAAACAGGTGTCTAGAGTGCAGGGACCGGGAGCACTGCCCAATAGAGAGGCTGGTCATCGAGAATGAGTTGCTCAAAGAGGAGATCCGCGTATCACGTGAGTCGGCTGAGATCACTGCAAGCCTGGTGGTCAAGCAGTTCGAAGAGACCGAGCGCGTGCTGCGCCGTTTTCAGGTGGCCAATGCCCAGCGAAAAGCGGTTCTCGATTCGGCTGCCCAAATGGCCATTATTGCCACCGACCGGACCGGGACGATTATCGTTTTTAACAAAGGCGCCGAGAATGTGCTCGGTTACTATTCAGCCGAGGTGATCGGTCAATTGACTCCCCTGGTGTTCCATGCGCCGGATGAGCTGCAGGCCAAGGCGGAAGCGCTAAGCAGCGCGATGGGACATCGTATCGATGGCATTGATCTCTTTTTCCATTACGCCCTCCACGGTCAGCGCGAACAGCAGGAGTGGACCTATGTGCACAAGGATGGGCAGCGGTTCCCGGTGACCCTTTCGATCAACCCCCTGCGGGATGCCGAAGGTGCGCTGAATGGTTTTTTGTGCCTTGCAGCCGACATCACGGAGAAGAAGCGCTCGGAAAAGGCACTGCAGGAGAGCGAAAGGAACTACCGGCTGCTCATCGACAATATTCCCAATATCGTTTTCAAGGGGTATGACGACGGCAGCATCGATTTCTTCGACGACAAGATCGAAAAGTTGACCGGTTATCCCAAAGAGATGTTTCTCTCCCGGGAGTTGCGCTGGACAGACCTGATCCTTGAAGAGGACCGCGATGCCGCAAGGAAAAGCTTCATCAACGCCATGCGGGGCAACCACCAGTTCATCCGTGAATATCGCGTCCGCAAACGCGATGGTGATGCGGTCTGGCTGCAGGCCAGCAGCCAGATCGTATATGACGAAGAGGGGCGCATCGATTTCATCAGCGGCGCCATTTTGGACATATCCGTGCGTAAAATGGCCGAGGCCGCCCTGCACGACTCGGAAGAGAAGTACCGCAGCCTTTTCGACAGCGGACCCAATCCCATTTTTGTGCTCGACCCGACCACCTTGCAGATCCTGGATGTCAATCCGGCCACTTTGGACACGTACGGTTATGAGAAGAAGGAGTTGCTGGGGCGCTACTTCACCGAACTGGGCGAATTTGAGATCCGCGAACAGGGTCTGACCCTGGATGCCGCGATTCAGTGGCCCCATGGCTGCTTTATCAATCAGAAAGCGCGCCATTTGAAGAAGGACGGCACCCCCTTTTACATTCGTGTGAAAACTTGCCCTATTAAATACCAGGACCGCCAGGCGTTGATTCTGGCGGCCACGGACATCACCGAGTCCATCGAAAAGGACGCCCAACTCTTTCAGACCAGCAAGATGAAGACATTGGGTGAGATGTCGGCCGGCATGGCCCACGAATTGACCCAGCCGCTCAATGCCATCAAGATCGGCAGCGACTATCTGAGGCGCAAGATGCAGCAAGGCGAGGAGGTAACCGATTTTGATCTGGAGCGTGTGGCCGCAGCGATCACCAGTCAGGTACAGCGTGCGTCGGAGATTATCCATCGGTTGCGGGAATTCGGCCGCAAACCCGATTTTGCAAAGGCCCCGGTCAATCTCAACCAGGTGATCGCCAATGTGCTGCAGATCATCGGTCAGCAACTGATACTGAACAATATTCGCATCCAGTGCAATCTGGCCGACGGGCTGCCCGATATCCTGGCCAATGGCAACCGGCTCGAGCAGGTCTTTTTCAACCTGTTGAGCAACGCCCGCGACGCCATCGAACAGCTTCCGGGCGATGCCACCGACAGCGAGGCGCGCAAGATCATCGTCGAAACCTATGTGGATGGCAAGGACGTGTTGTGTGCCGTGGCTGACTCCGGCATCGGCGTCGCAGAAGAGACCAAGGAGAAAATTTTCGAGCCTTTCTTTACCACCAAGGAGGTGGGTAAAGGGATGGGGTTGGGGCTGGCCATCACCTATGGGATTGTGCGCGATTACGGTGGAGATATTGTCGTTAAGAGCAGACCGGGGTTGGGAACGCGGTTTGAGCTTCGTTTTGCAAAAACGTAAGCATTGAATTGCTGGAGAGCTTGAAGTGTTAACTCAACTTTCGGTGGAATGATCCGGCGAGTCCAGCGGGTGGTTTGCACTTCACTCAAATGAATGTAAGTGCCTCTAAGCTTTGCTCTGGGCGGCCCGGAAACTCGCGTGCGCTCAAACAGTCCGGGCCGCTGATCCTCCGTTGCAGCTAAGAGGCTCTATCATTCAATGCGAATGAGGTGTAAACCACCCACTGGACTCGCCTCCAGATGTTTATATTGAGAAATCCGTAATTTCTGTCTGCCGTTTTGAGCAGAGGATTTCTCTCTATTTTAGTGCGACAAATTGGCTGAAGTGGGGTATGCTGAAAATTCGAAAATTTATACAAGCGGATACTTGGTAATCTATTGAAAAACCAGCAGAGAGTTAAGGTATAATGACCAAGATTCTTATTATCGACGATGAACAGCCGACCTTGCAGATGCTCAGTCTTTTTCTGGAGGCTTGCGGCTACGAGGTGCTGACCGCCGAGAATGAGACCAAGGGTCTGGAGACATTTTCGCGGGAGCTTCCGCCGATTGTGCTGACCGATATCAAGATGCCCGGCAAGGACGGGTTCGAGGTGTTGCGAAAGGTCAAGGCCATTGCCCCCCAAACCGATGTGATCGTCATCACCGGCCATGGCGACAAGGATCTGGCGCGGCAGGCGTTGGATCTGGATGCCAGCGCCTTCTTCAACAAACCCCTGGATACGGAGGCCTTGGAGAAGGCCATTGGTGAGATCCAGGCGCGTCTGGTCGACGGCGGCCGAACCACAGAGTCCACCTGATCAACCAATGAAAAGCGGCAAGACGGCAAGAGAGATCCACATCAACGGCATCGTCCAGGGCGTCGGTTTCCGGCCGTGTGTCTATCGCCTGGCCCGGCGCAGGGGGTTGTGCGGGGAGGTGGCCAATACGGCCCGGGGGGTGACGATTCTCCTGGAAGGGCAGGCGGCTCAGATCGACGGATTCATGACCGATCTCGAGCGCGAAAAGCCGCCTTTGGCGCATATGGTGGAGATTGCCCAGAAGGATCGGCCGGTCGACGGGCATACCGATTTCACTATCGCTCCCAGCCAGGGCAGCGCCTATCGGGCCACCCTGGTATCGCCTGATGTGGCGGTGTGCGATGATTGCCTGCACGAACTGTTCGATCCCCGGGATCGGCGTTTCGGCTACCCGTTCATCAACTGCACCAACTGCGGACCACGCTATACGATCATCGATGACATTCCCTACGACCGTGCCAAGACCGCCATGCGCGGCTTTAAGATGTGCCCCCAATGCCAGGCCGAATATGAGGATCCAGAAGACCGTCGCTACCACGCCCAGCCCAATGCGTGTGCGGTATGCGGCCCCAAGGTGGCGCTGTTCGATGCCGGCGGCGATCCGGTGGCGGCTGACGATCCCATCGCCTACGCGGCGCGCTTGATTCGGGAGGGTCGCATTGTTGCCGTAAAGGGATTGGGAGGTTTTCACCTGGCGGCAGACGCCCTCAACGACGATGCGGTGGCACGGCTGCGCGAACGCAAGCACCGTGAAGAGAAACCCCTGGCCGTGATGGTGCCCGACGTGGATACCATTGCCACCTTCGCTCATATGACGTCGGAAGATGTCGAACTGTTGACCACCATTCAGCGGCCGATCGTTTTGCTCCCCAAACGACTTCCCGAACGACTGGCCTTCTCTGTGGCACCGCGCAACCACTATTACGGGGTGATGCTACCCTATACACCGTTGCACCACCTGCTGTTGGCCAACGGATTTAAGGCTGTCGTGATGACCAGCGGCAACCTGAGCGAAGAACCCATTGCCATCGATAACGACGAAGCGTTCAAACGGTTGGGCGCCATCGCCGATCTCTTCCTGGTTCACGACCGGCCTATCCGGTTACGCAGCGACGACAGCATCGTACGCCGATCGGGCGGCAAGACGCGGCCCATGCGGCGCTCCAGGGGGTTCGTGCCGGTGCCGGTCTTTTTGAAACACAAGCAGCCCATGATTCTGGCCTGCGGGGCCGAGCTGAAGAATACGGTTTGCCTGACCAAAGGCAATCAAGCCTTTGTCAGCCAGCACATCGGTGATCTGGAAAACATGGCCACCGAGGATTTCTTCCGCCTCACCATCGATCATCTCCAGCGCATTCTCGACATCGCTCCCCAGGCCATTGCCTGCGACATGCATCCCGACTACCTGAGTACCCGCTGGGCCGAGGCCCAGGAGGGGATGCCGATGATTCAAGTGCAGCACCACCATGCCCACGTTGCGGCCTGTATGGCCGAGCACCATCTGGAGGGTGAGGTGATCGGCTTGGCCTTTGACGGCACGGGTTATGGAACCGACGGCACGGTTTGGGGGGGTGAGGTGCTGGTTGCCGAACAGAAGGACTTCAAACGTGCGGCCCATCTTGCCTGTGTGCCCATGCCGGGGGCTGCGGCGGCGATCAGGGCGCCCTGGCGTCTGGGACTGGCCTATCTGCACGACGCTTACGGAGAGCAGCTTTGGGAGTTGGGCCTGCCATTTCTACAGCGCCTTGACGGCGACAAAGCCCGAACGGTGGTTCAGATGGCTGTCAAAGGGATCAATGCCCCCCTCACCTCCAGCCTGGGCAGGTTGTTCGATGCCATGGCCGCCATCGTTGGATTGCGGGGTACGGTGGCCTATGAAGGCCAGGCTGCCATGGAGTTGGAGATGATGGCCGATGGAAATGAGCAAAACAGCTATCCGTTTGAGTGGTCCAACGATCCGGTCAAACAGGTGGCCGTCGGCCCGATCGTCAAGGGAGTAGTCGAAGATATTTTGGACGGGTTGCCGGCCTTTATCATCAGTCGGAAATTTCACGACACCCTCATTGCCATGTGGGCCGAACTGTGCGCGGAGCTGCGTGGTGAAACCGGTTTGGGGCGCGTGGTGCTCAGCGGCGGATGCTTTCAGAATGTGCTGCTGCTCGAAGGGCTCACTGCCGCCCTGAAACAGACCGGGTTTGACGTTTTCAGCCACGAGCAGGTACCGACCAACGACGGTGGCATCTCCCTGGGGCAAGCCTTTGTGGCCGGCAGCCGGCTGGATGGGAGCGGTTTTAAGGTGTCATCTGACATTTAATCAACAGCGTGTAGAAGACGAGTTTTTCTTCGTTCAAGGACTTCAGATATGTCACATGAGCAAAAAGCGTTTAGCGAAGATTTTAGAGATCCCCGACTGGCCCGCAGCCTCGTGCAACAGCTGAAGCAGACGGCCAGGTCGCCCATGCGGATCATGGAGGTTTGCGGCACGCATACCATGTCCATTTTTCGTCACGGTATCCGGGCACTTTTGCCCGAGACGATGACGTTGCTCTCCGGACCGGGATGTCCGGTATGTGTCACCGACCAGACCGATATCGACGGGTTTATTGCCCTCTCCCAGCGCGAGGAGGTGACGATAGCCACTTTTGGCGACCTGATGCGTGTACCGGGCACCTATACGTCGCTTCAGCGGGAGGTGGCTGAGGGGGCCGACGTACGGGTAGTCTACTCGCCCATGGATGCCGTGCAGCTGGCCCAAACACATCCGGACCGGACGGTGGTGTTTTTGGGGGTGGGGTTTGAAACTACGGCGCCCACAATCGCGGCGGCCATTTTAACGGCGCAGCAGCTTAAACTGCCCAATTTCTGCGTCTATTCAGCCCACAAAACCGTTCCCCAGGCGTTGGCAACGCTCATGACCCACCCGGATGTGCGCATTGATGGTTTTTTACTGCCCGGCCATGTGTCGGTGATCATCGGCATGCAGGCCTATCAGTCCTTTTTCGATTCTTTCGGCACTCCCTGCGCGGCTGCTGGGTTCGAGC
The DNA here is from genome assembly GCA_963668675.2 of uncultured Desulfatitalea sp. GTDB lineage: Bacteria > Desulfobacterota > Desulfobacteria > Desulfobacterales > Desulfosarcinaceae > Desulfatitalea. The sequence continues at coordinate 2,491,799 of CAXXMB010000002.1, forward strand.
CGTTGGATATACTACAGGGGCTGGTGATGCTTGCCCGGCAGATCGAGGCGGGGATGCCAGCGCTCGAGAATGCTTATCCGCGTGTCGTTACCGACGAGGGCAACCCTAAGGCGCGGGAGGTGCTGGATCGGGTGTTTGCTGCCAGTGATGCCCGCTGGCGCGGCTTGGGGGAAATTCCCGGCAGCGGATTGATCATCCGTCCCGAGTTTGCCGATTTCGACGCCACTCGACGTTTCAATATTGCTGTGGTGGATATGCCGCCGCCAAAAGGGTGTTCCTGCGGAGAGATTTTGATCGGCATCAAGACCCCACTGGAGTGCGCCCTGTTTGGCAAGCGCTGCACCCCCATGGACCCGGTGGGACCGTGTATGGTCTCGAGCGAGGGGACGTGTGCGGCTTACTACCGGTATAGTGCATAGGAGATATGATGAAAACGGACAAAATACTTCTCGATCACGGCAGCGGCGGTAAGATGGCACATCAGTTGACCACCGAGGTGTTGATGCCGATGTTCGAAAATCGTTTTCTGGCTCAGCTGCATGACGGGGCCATCTTCGAGGTGGATCGCGGGCGTTTGGCTTTCTCTACGGATACGTTTGTGGTCGATCCAATCTTCTTCCCTGGCGGGAGCATTGGTGATCTGGCGGTCAACGGTACGGTCAACGATCTGGCCATGTGCGGCGCGGTGCCGCGCTATCTAAGTATGGGCTTGATTCTGGAGGAGGGGCTTGCCATGGCTGATCTGGAGCGCGTGCTTCATGGCGTGCGCGATGCACTGGATCGGGCCGGAGTGCTGTTGGTGACCGGTGACACCAAGGTGGTCCCAAAGGGGGCGGCGGATCAGATTTTTATCAACACGTCCGGTATTGGTGTGGTGCCGGATGGGGTGACGATTGGCGCTGAAGGGGCCGCGGTTGGCGATCAAATCATTTTGAGTGGCACCATGGCCGATCACGGCATTGCGGTGCTCACCCAACGGGAGGGGCTGCGGTTCGAGTCGGATGTGACCAGCGATACGGCGCCGTTGAATGGTTTGGTTGCGGCGATTTTGAAGGTCTGTTCTGACGTGCATGTGCTGCGTGATCCGACCCGGGGGGGCGTGGGGACGGCGCTCAACGAAATTGCTTTGCAGTCCGGCGTTGGTATGGTGCTGGAGGAGGAGCGGTTGCCTGTGTCGCCAGCGGTGGCCGGCATTTGTGAGCTGTTGGGGTTCGATCCGATCTATCTGGCCAATGAGGGTAAGCTGCTCTGTTTTGTACCGGGCGAGCGGGCGGAGGATGTATTGACTGCGATGCGGAAGAACGAGTTTGGTCGCGGGGCGTGCGTCATCGGGAGAGTGGTGGCTGAGCATCCTGGGCGTGTGGTGATGGAGACGGCCATTGGCGGGCAGCGGATTGTGGATATGCTGGCGGGGGAGCAGTTGCCCCGAATATGCTAGAAAAAGTTTAAGGAATGGCCGGTGGGGTGGTCCGGTGAGCCCGGTGCCACACATCAAACGCCATCAGAGGCGGTTCACAGTGCGGCACCGGGCTCACCGGACCACCCCACCGGCCGTCATTTTGATGGCGAGTAGATAGGCGCGTCGTAGGGGCGGAGTTGATCCCCGCCCGGGAGATCGCAAGGACGTTGTCGGTTTCAATGTCGGATTCCAATCGTGTGGAAGCAAAAAATAATGGAGTGCCCTGATGACGCGACTTTATAGATCGTTCGTTTTTCTTGCCGTATTACTATTTCTGTCCGCATGCGGTGGGCAGAAGGAGTATCAGATCGCCGGGCGGACCATGGGGACCACCTACCACATCAAGTTTATGGGGGGGCGTTCGGTGGATGTGGCAGCGGTGCAGGTCAGGGTGGATGCGCGGCTGGAAGAGATCAATGAGAGCATGTCCACCTACCGGCCGGAAAGTGAAATCAGTCGGTTCAATACTTTTGAAGAGGTAAATAAACCTTTTAAGGTGTCGGTTGATTTTTGGAAGGTGATGGTGACGGCCCGGGATATTCACCGGATGACGGGAGGTGCCTGGGACGGTACGGTCAATCCGTTGGTGAATTTGTGGGGCTTCGGCAAGGCGGGGCCGCTTCAGCAGATGCCTGCGGCTGAGGTGGTGGAGCAGGAGCGTCGGCGGGTAGGCTTCGATCACATCGAGGTGGGCGATACGCCTGTGTTGTCCAAGCGGGTGGCCGATGTCACGGTGGACCTGGCTTCGATTGCCAAGGGGTATGGGGTGGATCGGATTGCCGCTTTGCTCGAAGAGCTGGGATTTGAGCATTTCCTGGTGGAGATTGGCGGTGAGGTGTCTGGTAAGGGGAAGCGTTTGGATGGTAAGCCGTGGCGGGTGGGGATCAACCGTCCGCGGCCCGATGCGGCGGCCGACGCGGTCTACAAGGTGGTAACATTGCGTGATGGCGCTTTGGCCACCAGTGGCGACTACCGCAATTTCTACCGGATCGAAGGAGAGATCTACTCGCATATTATCGATCCGCGCACTGGCTATCCGTCGCAAAATGGGGTGGTCAGTGCTTCAGTGGTAGCCGATACGTGCACCCTGGCTGACGGTCTGGCCACGGCGCTGATGGTGATGGGGCCGGAGAAGGGGGTGGCGCTGGTCGATACGCTGCCCGGTGTTGAGACCATGATTGTGGTGCGCCATGCGGATGGCCGGTTTACGGATCATCTCTCCCGGGGGATGGCCGCTTTTTTTGGGGAGTAGATGGTTGTGTTTGGCGTTGACTTTGAATTGCTACTCTTATAAGTATCCCGTGAGTTAAATTCTATCTTAATGATATAAGTTACTTATGCCCGCTACGCACTTCCGGTTGAGGAAAGGCGCTAGTGAAAGTCGGGGAGGCGGAAGGCGCTTCCGATGCATGCCGCTGGGCGCTGCAGCGCTTGCCGGATGAACGAAGCGGCTGATTTTTTTAAAAAAAGGGATGTATGGGGTGTGGTTCGGGCACTGTCCGATGCCGACCCGAATGCACCGAGCGACAAAGGAGGGAGTGCATAGTGGATATTTTGGTGTTAGTCAAACAAGTTCCGGCGACGGAGTCGTTGATTGCCATTGCCGATGACGGTGTGTCGGTCAAGACCGACGGCGTTAAATTCGTGATGAATCCATACGATGAGCTGGCGGTGGAGGAGGCGCTGCAGGTGCGCCAAGCCCAGGGCGGCGAGGTGACGATCCTTTCGGTGGGTCCGGCCAAGGCGGCTGAGGCGATCCGTACCGGTCTGGCCATGGGCGCGGACAGGGGCATTCTCATCGATCCCGGTGATCTGATGTGTGATGGTCTTGCCACGGCCAAGATTCTGGCGGCGGCCATCAAGCCGCTCGCCTATGATTTGATCATTGCCGGTCATCGGGCCGTGGACGACGACAGCTTCCAGGTGGCCACGGCGGTGGCGGAGCTGCTCTCCATTCCCAACATTTCGATGGTGATCAAGCAGGAGCTGGGCGATGGCACCATCCGATGCCAGTGCACGGTCGAAGGGGGCACCAAAGAGGTGGAGGCACCGCTGCCGGCCCTGATTGCGGCCCAGCGCGGGCTTAACGATCCGCGTTATGCCAGCCTGCCCGGTATCATGAAGGCCAAGAAGAAGCCTCTGGAGACCAAGAGCCTGGCCGATGTGGGCCTGGATGCTGCCGATCTTCAACCCCTGGTGAAGGTCAAGGCACTCAAAGCCCCTGCCGAGCGCAAAGGGGGGCGTCTGATAGAGGGCGATTCGGTGCAGGCCAAAGCGGCCGAGCTTGCGCGGCTGCTGCATGAAGAAGCAAAAGTGATTTAGATAAAAGATAAAGGAGCAGATCATGACGCAGAGTGTCTTGGTTGTTGCAGAACAGGTTGAAGGCGTCTTTCGCAAGGTGACCTTCGAGGTCCTTTCCGCAGGCCGGCAATTGGCCGGTCAGTTGGGTGGTTCGGTGGATGTTGTCGTGTTGGGCAGCGGCATCGAGGGGATGGCAGCCGATTTGGGACAATACGGCGCAGAGAAGATTCTGGTGGCGGACGATCCGGCGCTGGCCGATTTCACGACTGAAGCGTATACCAACGCACTGGCCGGCATTGTGGGCCAGGTTCAGCCGGCCGTGATTTTGTTGGGGGCGACGACCCAGGGCAAGGATCTGGGGGCCCGGTTGTCGGCTCGATTGAATGCGGCTTTGGCCACCGATGCGGTGGGCCTGCAGGTCGAAGACGGCCAGGTGGTGGCGACGCGTCCCATGTATGGCGGCAAGGTGCTGGCCGACGTGGTGCTGTCCGGTGCTCCGGTGATCGTCTCGGTGCGCCCCAATACCCAGACGATTTCCAAGGAGGCGGGGGCCGGTGCCGTTGAGACGGTGGCTGCCGAGGTGGGTGAGTTGAGCTCCAAGGTGGTGGGCAAGCAGTTCGAGTCCGGCAAGGTGGACCTCACCGAGGCCGATGCGGTGGTGACCGGCGGTCGCGGCATGGGTGGGGAGGACTATTCGGCGGTCGAGGCCCTGGCCGACGTGCTCGGCGCCGCTGTGGGTGCATCGCGATCGGCGGTGGACGAGGGGTGGCGACCGGCTTCGGATCAGGTGGGCCAGACAGGCAAGACGGTGTCGCCCAATCTCTATGTGGCTTGTGGTGTTTCGGGTGCGATTCAGCATCTGGCCGGTATGTCGTCTTCCAAGGTGATTGTGGCGATCAACAAGGATGCGGAGGCGCCGATTATTACCAAAGCGGATTATGCCATTGTCGGGGATCTGTTCGAGGTGGTGCCGGCGCTGACCGAGGAGATCAAGAAGATCAAGGGATAGTTGGCGGAGATGCTTTGCCGTCTTGCAATTCCGGTTGTATGCCGATAGATGATAAAGGTCGCCTCCTCGGGGGGCGGCCTTTTAGATTTCAGCTAGTTGTTTCTGAAAATTGGTCTAAATGTGTCTGGATGATTAGAGAGCCGGTGAAGTGGTCAGGGGGCATCCAATGCGACGCTCCATGGTTTAACTGCCGCTAAGGCACAGCTCCAGGCGGCCCGGAAACTCGCTTCGCTCAAACAGTCCGGGCCGCTTATCTTCCGCAGCGCCTAAGCGGCAGTAAAACCATACGCTGAATGCATTGGATGCCCCCTGACCACCTCACCTCCCGTGAATAATCTTACGGAAAGTGTAGAGCGTGAGCAATTCGTAAGAAGCTGCTCACCCGTCATGCCGGATTTGATCCGGCATCCAGAAGCAATTGAAAAGACAGGATTTCGGATTTCGACGGAATGACGTTATAAGCTGTTTTCACACGCTCTATCATGGCTTGATGTTTTGCATGCAATCGACAGTAAGAAATTATGCGCATTTATCTTGAAAGTCTGGGCTGCGCCCGTAACCAGGTGGACAGTGAGACCATGCTGGCCCAGCTTGGATCGGCCGGCATGGAGATCGTAGCTGACCCGGCTGTGGCCGATGCCATCGTGGTGAACACGTGTGCTTTCATCGAGGCGGCGGCGGACGAGGCCATCGATTCGATCCTTACGCTGGCCCGTTTCAAACGGGAGGGACGCTGCCGGCGACTGATTGTGACCGGCTGCCTTCCCGAACGTTACCGTGAGCCGATTTCAGAGGCTTTGCCGGAAGTGGACCTTTTTTTGGGGACGGGCGCTTATGATCGTATTGTGGCTGCGGTAAAGGGTGGGATGGCTTCCGGCACTTGCCTGCTGCCCGATCCGGATGCCGTGGATGTGCGTCTTCCGGTGGCCAGGAGTCCACTGACGGCTCATACGGCCTATTTAAAGATTGCCGAGGGGTGCAGCCGGCACTGCACTTACTGTATCATTCCTAAGCTGCGCGGGCGTCAGCGCAGCCGTCCATTGGAGACGATTCTGGAGGAGGCGCGGGTGTTGATTGCCGATGGGGCCAGGGAGCTGACCTTGGTAGCTCAGGAGACCACGGCCTATGGGCGAGATCTGGATCCGCCAGGAGATATGGCCGGACTACTGGGGTCGCTGGCCGGGTTGGAACGGTCAGTTTGGATCCGGGTGATGTATGGCCATCCGGAGAGCATTACGCCGGAGATGATCCGGGCTATAGCTGAGCATGATAATATTTGCCCCTACCTGGATATTCCTATCCAGCATGCCGCGGAGGGGGTGCTCAAACGCATGGGGCGTCGCTATCAGGCTGAGGAGCTGCTGCTCCTGTTCGACGGTTTGCGCCGTGCGATTCCGGATGTGGCCCTGCGCACTACGGTGTTGGTGGGGTTTCCCGGTGAAAGCGAAAACGATTTCGAGCAGTTGAAGAGGTTTGTTGCCCAGGTGGGGTTTGATCATCTGGGGGTGTTCGCCTATTCGGATGCCGAAGATCTACCGTCTCACCGCCTGGATGAACATGTGGCACCTGAGGTGGCCGAGGCGCGCTGCGATGAACTGATGGCCATGCAGCGGGATATATCGGCCCACAATCTGACCCGCTACCTGGGTCGGAATCTCAATGTTCTGATCGAAGCCCGCGAGGAGGATGGGTTTTGGATGGGGCGCACGGTTTTTCAGGCGCCCGAGGTCGATGGCCTCACCTTCATTCGGCCCCCCGGGCCGGATCGAACGATGGCGGTCGGTGAGGTGGTTCCGGTGCGTATCGTCGAGAGCATGGACTACGACTTGATTGCAGAGGTGATATGAGCGATCTGAAACAGAAGATTCTGGCGGCTGTGCGAGAGGATTTGGTTTGCGTCGAAAAGGCCCTGGCGGATCATCTTCATCCCCATTTCGAGCTGGTCGGGCAGGTGGCCGGGCACCTGCTGTTTGCCGGCGGCAAGCGGCTGCGGCCTTTGTTAATGATACGGGCGGCCCGGTTGTGTGGATGTGAAAAGCAGGACCTGGCCCAGTTTGCGGTCATCTTCGAATACCTCCATGCGGCCACGCTGATGCATGACGATGTGGTGGATGGTGCCCGGCTGCGTCGTGGCAAAGCAGTGGCCCACAACGTCTGGGACCCGCCCACGGCGGTATTGACCGGTGATTTTTTGCTGGCGCGTTCCCTCTCCCTTGCGGCCCGCACGGGGTTGCCCGAGGTGATCGAGGTGATTGCCGGGATTACCGAGCAGATGTCCCAGGGCGAGATTCGGCAACTCGCCCACAAAGGGGATGTGGCGCTGGGCGAGACGATCTATTTGGATGTGATTCGCTGCAAGACGGCGGTTTTGTTCCAGGGTGCCTGTCGGACGGGGGCGTTGATCGCGGCGGCGGCACCGGATCAGGCGGCGGCGATGGACGCTTACGGGTTTCATCTGGGCTTGGCGTTTCAGATGGCCGACGACCTTCTGGACTACACCCAAAGCACGGCGGATTTAGGCAAAGCGGCCGGCGCGGACCTGCGGGAGGGTAAACTGACCCTGCCGGTGATCCGAACCCTCGAGCAGGCCGAAGAGGCCGATCGGGTGTGGATCGAGGCGCTGATCCGGAATCCTGACTTTTCAACAGCCGAATTCGAGCGGCTGATTGCCCTGATGGGTGACTATGGCGGCATTGAGTATACCCGTCAATGCGCGGCGGACCATGTCCGGCAGGCCAAGGAGGCGCTTGGCGGTTTTGAAGACAACGACCACCGTCGGCTGTTGTGCGATATTGCCGAGTATGCCTGGTCCAGGAGCTCTTGACACGCAGTGACTTACCATTTTTGAATGCCACTTGGGGGCCGGCCATGATATGATCGGCTTCAATGGACAATCGCACGGACAAGGAGGAATCATGCAGATGGCAATGGGGCTGAAACGATGGATGGCGATGCTGGCCGTAATGATGGTCGCTCTGCCTTCGGCCTGGGCCCAGCCTGCCAAGAGTGAAAATTTGGTCTATGTGGTCGGCACCAGCCAGATCCGCAACGGCGATATGTCGACGGCCCGGCAGGAGGCCATTGAGGATGGGTTGGTCACGGCTGTCAGTCAGACCCTCACCGAACTGTTGCCGTCCGAAAGCATCGCCGGTAATTTTCAGGTGCTCAATGAGTCCATTTTGAGCCGGACAGAGAAGTTTGTCAGGGACTATCAAGTGATGGCGGAATCCCCGTTGGGCGATACCTATCGGCTCATGGCGCGCACCACCGTCTCCATCGACCGGCTCGAGGGGGCGATCAAAGCGGCCGGCATTCGACTGGGTAAGGCACGATATCCGAGGGTGCTGTTGTGCATCGCTGAGAAGGGCTTCGGCGATGACGGTCCAAGCTACTGGTGGGGTGGGCAGCCGGCCCTGGGCGGCCGAATCGCTGCCAGTGCGTTGACGAAGGCCCTGATTGATGCGGGCTTTAAGGTCGTTCAGCCCGATACGGGTTTCGCTGGTGCCGGGTTGCCGGCTGAATTGAGCGTTGAACAGGCTCAGGCGCTGGCCAAACGGCACGGCGCCGAAGTGGTGGTGGTCGGCCTGGCCGTCGTTGAAGCGGCGGCCAATACCATGGGCGGCGATGTCCGCTCCTATCGCGCTACGGTCTCGACCCGGGCCTATCGTGCCTCCGATGGTCGGGTGCTGACGGAGATCCGCGACAGCGCCCTGTCGGCGGCTGAAGATCCCGAGACGGGCAGCCGCGAAGGGATTGAAAATGCAGCCGCTCTAGCGGGTCCGCCTCTGAGCGATCAACTCGCCAAGGCGTGGTTCCGGCAGGGCGCCGGAAGCGCCCCCATTACGTTGCGTGTGCAGGGCATCGGAGGCCACATCGCCGATTTCGTGAAGTTCCGCGGTGCGTTGGGAACCATGTCGGGTGTTGATGCGTTGCAGTTGAAAGAGATGATGACCGACTCGGCTGCACTGGCCGTCCGGTATCAGGGCAATGCCCGCGCTTTGGCTGATGCCGTTCTGCTGCTCAATTTCGATACCTTCGGCATCGATATCGAACTGGTCGGGGCCGACGAGATTCGACTGAGGTTGGTACCGCGATAGGGGAGTGTTTTGAGTCGATTCAGTTCGCCCATCAATATTCCCAACATCCTGACGCTGGTGAGAATTCTTCTCACACCGGTGTTTGTCATTCTGCTGCTGCGTCAGCTCTATCCCCATGCGCTGGCGGTGTTCATCTTCGCCGGACTCAGTGACGGGTTGGACGGATTTATCGCCCGCTACTTCAATCAGCGCACGGCCCTCGGCGCCTACCTCGACCCCACGGCAGACAAGCTGCTGCTGGTCTCTTCCTATGTGGCCCTCTCTGTGCTCCAGGTGATTCCCGCCTGGGTGGCCGTGGTGGTGATCACCCGGGATGTAATCATCGTCGTCGGTATTGCGATCTTTACGCTTTTTGAAAAGGCATACGCAGTGCGGCCGAGCATCCTGAGCAAGTGCACCACTACCCTTCAAATTCTGCTGGTGGCCGTTTCGCTCTTCGATCCGGACCACATCCGAATGGCGGCCCTGCATCCTCCGCTACTCTGGGCGACTGCCAGTCTGACCGTTCTCTCGGGGCTGCACTATATCTACATCGGGATGAATATTTTGCAGGAGCCGGGTTAGACTGGATCGGTATGCGCCGGATCAGGCGAGAAAATGCGTTTCGCCGTGTTTGATATCCACCCATCGATCCAACAACCCTTCCTTTTCCATCACTGCGCGCAGGTCCATGGGCGGGAAGTGCACCGGCTCGTCTCCCAGGCGGAAAGTGCCCCAATGGACCACCATCAGCTGTTTGGCGCCAAGCTGTTTGAATGCGGTCACCGTCTCTTCCGGATTCATGTGGCTGGGCGCCATGAACCAACGCGGTTCGTAGGCACCGAGATTGACGATGGCCAGATCGATGTCGAATTGGCTGCCGATCTCGCGGAATCCGTCGAAGAAGGCAGTGTCACCGGAGACGTAAATGGTTTTCCCGCCGGCGGTCTCCACCACATAGGATCCCCATAGGGCACGGTTGGGACCTGAAAAGGGGTTTCGCATGGTCCAGTGGTTGCAGGGCAGAAAGGTGATTTTGCGCTTTCCGTCGCTGTAGGTCTCATACCAGTCCAGAGGACTGCGGTTGGTCATCCCCAGGCCATCGAGCAGGTTGTCATACCCGAGCGGCGCGACCACATGCGTGTTGGCATTGAAGAGAGAGAGCGATCCTTTGTCGAAATGGTCGTAGTGGCCATGGGTGAGGAGGATGTGATCGGCGGCCGGCATTTCAGTGACGTCAAAATCGAGCGGTGAAAAATCGCGAATAAACCAGAAGATGTCATTGAATACCGGATCGACGATCAGGTGGCGATCCTGGTCTTTGATCAGCACTGAGGCGTGTTTGATAAAGGTGACTGAAACGCCGTCCGATTTTCCCAGCCTATCCCAATCCACGCGGACCGGCGTCACCGGCTGTTCGTCCAGGTGTGATCGATATTCATTTTCGCTGAACAGCTTCCAGTGCAGCAGTTCGCCCAAGCCTTTTCTGCGCCGTGCCTTGCCCAGTGGATTGATAAAGCGGCCCTCCGTGCCGTGATGCACCTTGCGGGCGGCCAACTCCTTGAGGGTGGTTCCGTCGAGCAGGTTGTAGTGGATTTCATCGCGGCTCGTTTCATCGATGGCTGCGCGGGCGACGCACCCAGGTATCATCTGGAGAAGGAGCATGGCTTTGAGCCCCTGCGTCATCTTCTGGATAAATGCTCTGCGTCCCATCATGAGATTGCCTTTCAGCCGTCGCTTGAGTCCAGGTTTAAAGGGTAAGCTAACACCGATCGGGCCGAGGTCAATCCGAATGCGGGCAAGGCTGCCGGATTGCTGGTTCTCCAGCCTGATTTGGCCTTGACAGAGATAGGCGCTGGTGTTAACAAAGCCGTTACTTTCAGGCACGTAGCTCAGGGGGAGAGCGCTACCCTGACACGGTAGAAGTCGGGAGTTCAAATCTCCCCGTGCCTACCATTTAGGGCGGAAGGGTTGCGAGGTGTTCGCAGCCCTTTTTCTCTTTACAGTGCCGGAAAACAGAACGATAAAGCCAATATGGAGAGAGACATGTATTTGCGCTGTCGACGACCCGCTGCCTGGTGGTTCCTGGTGCTGGGGCTCTGGCTCCTTTCCGGCTGTGCCCGGCCGCAAGTGGCTGGTGTCGCTCCCATGGATTGGACCGTGGCCAGCAGCGGCGCCTATAGCAGCGATCGGGGACGGTTTTTTTGGGGCATCGGCAGGGCATCGGGCCTGCGCAGTACCACCTTGCTGCGTGCCACGGCCGACAACCAGGCCCAGAGCGAGATGGCCGATCTGCTTCAGGTCTACCTGGCGTCGCTGGCTGGAGCGGTGGGGATCGATACCTCAAGGCCCGTGAACCGGCAGATGATCTACGAGATGCGTCAGACTGTCATGAAGCAGGCCCGCATTGTCGACCATCGATACAGTGATGGTTCCGGTGTCGTAATGGCATTGTGCCGGCTGGATCTGGAGGCGCTTAAAAGGGTCCTGGAAACCAATCGCTATGCTGACGCGGCTGTGACAAAGCGCCTTCTGCTCGAGGCAGACCAGGTGCATGGCAAGATGGCTGACAGGGATAAGTAATCTCTGACGGCCATCATTCCATTCAAATGTCGGAAAAGAGTAATATTTATGAAGAATCATATCCGCAAACTGGTGCTGAACGCGGCGCGCAGGGCTTATGATGCCGGCGTGCTGCCATCAGAAGCGTTTCCCGAAGTAGAGATCGAAGAGCCTAAAATCGAGAGTCACGGCGATTTTGCCACCAACTTTGCCATGCTGTCGGCCAAGATCCAGAAGATGCCGCCGCGAGGCATCGCCCAGGCCCTGGTCGAGCACATGGAAGATCCACAAGGGCACGTGGACCGAATGGAGATCGCCGGCCCCGGATTTGTAAATTTTTTCCTCAAGCTGTCGGCCTGGCCGCCGGTGGTGGCCCATGTGCTGGCCCAGGACCGGACTTATGGCGCTTCGGAGATGGGGAAGGGAAAACGGATTCAGGTGGAGTTTGTCAGCGCCAACCCCACCGGCCCCCTGCACGTGGGCCATGGCCGCGGCGCGGCCGTGGGGGATGCGATGGCCAACATCCTGGCTTTCTGCGGCTACGATGTGCAGCGGGAGTACTACATCAACGACTCGGGACGCCAGATTCGGACCCTGGGGCGTTCGGTATTGCTGCGCTGCAGGGAGTTGCTCGGTGAGTCGGTCGATTTTCCAGATGACTGCTACCAGGGAGCATATATTCGCGTACTGGCCCGGGAGGTGATCGACGCCAAGGGTACCGATTTCATCCGTCAGGATGGAGATGCTGCCTTAAACTACTGCGCCCGCTATGCGGCGGATGCCATCTTGGCCGGAATCCGCGCCGATCTGGAGGCTTTCGGCGTCTCCTATGACGAGTGGTACAGCGAGCAGCGGCTTTTCGATGAGGGGATGGTCGAGCAGGCCCTCGACGTGCTGAAAAGGCAAGGTGTGGTCTATGCCAAGGAGGACGCCTGGTGGTTCAACACCACCAAGTACGGCGACGAGAAGGACCGCGTCGTGGTGCGCCGGAATGGGCTCACCACCTATTTTGCCTCTGACATTGCCTACCACCGCAACAAGTTCGAGCGCGGCTTCGAGCGCGTTATCGACGTATGGGGTGCCGACCATCACGGCTACATCCCTCGCATGAATGCTGCCGTGGAGGCCACCGGGCAGCGCCGGGATCAGTTCCAGGTCATTCTGGTGCAGTTGGTCAATCTGCTTCGGGGCGGCCAGCCGGTGGCCATGTCGACCCGGGCCGGAGAGTTCGTGACGCTGGAAGAGGTGGTGGCCGAGGTGGGGTGCGATGCGGCGCGCTTTATCTTTTTGACCCGGGCTTACGACAGTCCCCTCGATTTCGATCTGGAGGTGGCAAAGCAACGGACCAACGACAACCCGGTCTACTATGTGCAGTATGTCCATGCCCGCATTGCCAGCATCCTTCGCAAGGCGCAGGAGAGCGGGGTGGATGCGGTCGCCTGGACGGATGCTGCCGGCGCCCGCTTGGTGGAACCGGAGGAGATCGCGCTGATCAGGGCGCTGGACCGCTACCCGCGGGTCGTACGAATGGCAGCCGAGACCCTGGCCCCCCACCGCATCACCTTCTACCTGATGCAACTGGCCGCACTCTTTCATGCTTACTACAACAAGCACCGGGTGCTGGTCGAGGAGCGCGAACTGGCCGCCGGCCGTCTCTGTCTGATACTGGCGGTGCAGAAGGTGATTCGCAACGGGTTGGCGCTATTGGGTGTCGGTGCGCCGGAGAAGATGTAGAAAAATAAGTATGAAAGCAGGAAAATGGGAAAGTATGAAAGTAGGAAAGTGACGGTATTCTGCCGATTTTACGATGGCAATTGAATATGTGCCTCCCTTGTGTCTATTCTGGATCCCGGTCTGCTTGAAAGGGTTGATTGCGTGGCCAAAAGCGAATTAAAACCGGCGTTTCAACTTACCCGCAAGGGGCTTTGTGTTTGGGGCGGATTGGTCTTTTTTGTGATGGGATGGATGTTCATCCTCGGTATCCTTGTCGGACGGGGTACCGCACCGATCCCCTTGAAGGCGCATGAACTGGAGCAGGAGCTGAAAGCGCGCAAAGAGACCGTGCTGAAGAAACAGCAGGATGAGATCGATGCAAGGGTCAAGCAGGGGGATGCGCCGGCGGCGGAGCTGGGCTTCTATGAAGCGCTGAAAAAACCGCCAGCAGAAACCCAGCGCAGGATCGCATCGTCACCGAAACCTGCGCAGAAGCCGGCCTCTTCGGCCAAGCCACCGGCGACGAAACCGGCACCGGCCAGGCCGGCTGAGCGGACGGTCGCTCCAAAGCCCGCGCCTCCGCCTCCGCCTCCGGTGGCCGCCAAACCTGCCCCGGCTGCGAAACCCGCACCAGCCGCCAGAGGGCGATTTACCATCCAGGTCGGCGCGTTCAGAGAGGCCGACAGTGCAGATGCGCTGGTGAATCGATTGCGACAAAAAGGGCATGCCGCCTATCACCTGCGTACGGAAGTGCCGGGAAAGGGCGTTTGGTACCGGGTGCGTGTGGGCGCCTTCGACTCCCGGTCGGCAGCCGACGCCAAACTGGTGCGACTCAGAGGCGATAAGATAAAGGGCATGGTGATCGGCACGCCCTGATCGCATCACCTTTCGCCTTTACACGACAGGTCCGACGTGGTTAGTAATTGGCTTGGCTCTATCGTTAGTTTGATCCTGAAGATTAGGGAGCGGTAAATGAAGATAACGGCCGAACAAGTGATGCATGTCGCCCGATTGGCCCGCCTGGAGATCGAACCCGGGTCGGTTGACAAGCTGGCTCAGCAGGTTGCCACCATTTTGGACTATGTCGATACCCTGGCCCAGGTCGATACCGAGGGGGTGCCGCCCACCACCCATGCCATCGATTTGACCAATGCATTTCGGGATGACGAGCCCCATGGCCATCTGGCGCCCGATGAGGCCCTGGCCAATGCGCCGGTCAAGGAGAACGCCAGCTTCGTCGTTCCCAAGGTGATTGGATAACATTCGGCGGCCGGAGACCGAGGAGGCGTGAACAAAGGGCCTCTCTTTGTTTCGTTCCTCCCCCAAGCGTTAACATTGGCGACAGATGTGGTGTGACATACAATGAGTTTCAAGGTTTGCCCAAAATGTAACGTACAGTGGACCACACGGGACCACTTTCTGGCCGATCCTGAGCTGAAACTGATCGGTTATCAGGTCAATTTCAAGCAGCTCAAGACGGGCATCGTGCTGTTCAACCACTCCTGCAGGACAACCTTGGCGCTATACGTGGTTGATTTTCAGGACCTGTATGACGGGCCGGTGTTTGTGGAGCGCGCCACCGGCAGCGACGACTGCCCGGGTATGTGTCTGCACGAGGAGGATTTGTCACCCTGCCCTGCTCGCTGCGAGTGCGCCTTCGTACGTCATGTTCTGAAGGTGATTTCAGACTGGCCCAAAATTCCGCAAAAGAGCGTTTTGCAAGAACAAATTGGATCCTGAGCGACTGTTTTCGCACAAAAAACCAAATCGATCTGGAGTTCGTCAAGATGAGTTTGCACACCCTGACCATTGCCCGGGCCCGCGATCTGCTCGAACATAAGGAGATCTCCTCGGTCGAGTTGACCCGGGCCGTGCTGGAACGCATTCAGCAGGCCGACCCGCTCGTCCACTCCTATCTGACCGTCATTGCCGATCAGGCTCTGGAGCAGGCGGCCAGGGCGGACGAAGAGATTGCCCGGGGCCGTATGGCGCCCCTCACCGGCATTCCCATCGCCATCAAGGATGTGCTCTGCACCAAAGGGGTGCGCACCACCTGCGGGTCACGCATCCTGGAGGGGTTTGTGCCCCCCTACGACGCCTTTGTGGTGCAGCGACTCAAAGACCAGGGGGCCGTGCTGGTGGGCAAGTTGAACATGGATGAGTTTGCCATGGGATCGACCACCGAACACTCCGCCTACCAGGTGACCCGCAATCCCTGGAACAGGGAGTGTATCCCGGGCGGGTCCAGCGGAGGGTCAGCCGCTGCAGTCGCTGCCGACATGTGCCTCGCCTCTCTGGGATCGGATACCGGCGGCTCCATCCGCCAGCCGGCCTCCCACTGTGGCGTGGTGGGGCTGAAACCGACCTACGGTCGCGTTTCGCGTTTCGGCCTGGTCGCCTTCGCCTCCTCCCTGGACCAGATCGGGCCGTTGAGCAAAACCGTAGCCGACAGCGCCTGGATGCTGCAGGCCATTGCGGGACACGACCCGGCCGATTCCACCTGCGCGCCCCAACCGGTGCCCGATTACAGCGCTGCGCTCAGCCGCGGTGTAGAGGGCCTCAAAATCGGCATCCCCGAAGCCCACTTCGACACGCCGGGCCTGGATCCGGAAGTGGCCGCCACGGTGATGAAGGCCATCGATACCTTGAAAGCGCTTGGCGCCCAAACCGTGCCGGTAGAGTTGCCCCATACCGAATATGGTGTCGCCGCTTACTACGTGATCGCACCGTCTGAGGCCAGCTCCAATCTGGCCCGCTACGATGGCGTCAAATACGGCCTGCGCAACGTGGAGGCCGGCGACGACCTGATCACCATGTACCGTCGCACCCGCTCCCAGGGATTCGGCCAGGAGGTGCAGCGCCGCATCTTGCTGGGAACCTATGCCCTCTCCGCCGGCTATTACGACGCTTACTATCGCAAGGCGTCCCAGGTGCGCACTTTGATCATGCGCGATTTCAGCAGCGCCTTCGAGTGTTGCGATCTTATCGCCTCGCCGGTGACGCCGACCCCGGCACCGCCCATCGGCGCCCATGTGGACGATCCCCTGGCCATGTACCTGACCG
Source organism: uncultured Desulfatitalea sp. (assembly GCA_963668675.2). GTDB lineage: Bacteria > Desulfobacterota > Desulfobacteria > Desulfobacterales > Desulfosarcinaceae > Desulfatitalea. Next base: position 2,507,982 of record CAXXMB010000002.1, read on the forward strand.
ACGTCTATACCCTGCCGGCCAACCTGGCCGGTATCCCCGGTATTTCGGTGCCGTGCGGCTTTTCGAGCAGCGGCCTGCCGATCGGCCTGCAACTCATGGCCGGCCACTTCCAGGAGGAGCGGCTGCTGACAGCGGCCCACGCCTTCGAGCAGGCTACGGAATTTCATAAATTGCGACCGGAGATGTGATTACGATGACCATCCAACCCGATGGAGAGAACATTCGCAAGGCGGTCAAGTGGTTCAGCGCCGAACGTCAGGAACGTCCTGAAGCCCCTGTCATCAAGCTGGTTGATGAGGCGTGTCTGAAATTCAATCTTTCGCCTAAGGAGGCCGAGTATTTGGATCACCTGGCCAGGGGTGATACCCTGTAGGGCGCTTGAGCTTGAATGGGTTCGTCTTTTTGCATCCCGCTCTTGATCTTCAACCAAGGACACCTCCATGCCCCCCATTCGCATCCTGCCTGACATTCTGGCCAACAAGATCGCTGCCGGCGAGGTGGTCGAACGGCCGGCTTCGGTGGTCAAGGAGCTGGTGGAGAATGCCCTGGATGCCGGCGGCGAACGGATCACCGTCGAAATCGAAAACGGTGGGCGCTCGCTCATCCAGGTGGCCGACAACGGCACCGGCATGGGTCACGATGATGCCCTGCTGGCCCTGGAGCGCTTTGCCACCAGTAAGCTTTACAGCGATGAGGACCTGGCGGCCATTCGCACCTTGGGGTTCCGGGGCGAGGCCCTGCCGAGCATAGCGGCGGTATCGCATCTGACCCTGACCACCCGTGCCCGTGAGAATGAGAGCGGTGTCGAGGTAAGGATCCGGGGGGGCAAGATGGTTCAGGTCACCGAAACCGGAGCGCCCCAGGGCACGCTGGTGCGCGTGGAGCGGCTTTTTTTCAATACCCCGGCCCGACGCAAGTTCCTCAAAAGCACCGGCACCGAGATGGGCCACATCGCCGATCACGTGGCCGGCATGGCCCTGGGATATCCCCAGGTGCATTTCAAACTCATCCACAACGGAAAACAGGTCAAGCAGTGGACCCGGACGACCGATCCTGCCGTGCGCGCAGCCGATGTGATGGGACGGATCACACGTGAAGACCTGGTCGATTTGAACAGCGAGCCCGGGTTGAACAGCGAGGCTGGGCTGAACAGCGAGGCTGGGCCGCTGCGTCTGAGCGGCTTTCTGGCGCCGGCCCGCATGGCGCGCGGCACCTCCCGGGGCACCTACCTGTTCGTCAACGGCCGCCGGGTGCGGGACCGGGTCATCCAGCACGCCCTCTTCGAAGGCTTCCGCGGCCGGCTGATGAAGGGGCAGTTTCCGCGGGCGGTCCTCTTTCTGAAGATCCCGTTCGACCAGGTCGATGTCAATGTGCATCCGACCAAACACGAGATCCGCTTTGTCGATCAGCGGCGGGTACACGCCCTGGTGCAGCAGTCGGTGGCCGGCGCCCTCGCCAGGGCTGATCGCAGGATATGGGCCGGCGCCGGCAGTGAAGTAACGCGTACCGCCGTGGCGGAGCCTGAATCGGCCTATGCGCCCTCCGATCCACCGGCATGGACACCGATTTCGCCCAGCCGACCCGTTCGAGCCGCCCCGCCCAAACCGGAGGCGGACGGGAACCACTCCGATTTCCCCCCTTCGTCTGCTAAAGCAGTTGCGCAACCGGCGCTGGCAACTGAACCGCCGAGGGGCCAGCAGCCGCTGTGGAGCGGCCGCCGCTTTACGGATCTGACCGTCATCGGTCAGTTCCGGGGCACCTACATCCTCTGCCAGGACGGTGACGATCTGATCCTCATCGATCAGCACGCGGCCCACGAGCGCATCGTCTACGAGCGCCTCTCCCGTGTCGGGCGACGCATCGAGGCGCAGCATCTGCTGATGCCGGAAACCGTCGAACTCGGTTTTGCCGAGGCCCGGATGCTCGAGCAGTTGATCGAAGGCCTCAACGATCTGGGCCTGGAGGTAGAGCCCTTTGGCGGTACAACCTTCGTGGTCAAGACCGTACCGACGGTTTTGGGTGATGAAGATGTCGGCCGGCTGGTGACCGACCTGGCCGAACGCAGCACGGAGATCGGCATGGGCGCAGGCGTCGAACGCATCCTGGATGCCTGTCGTATGGTGATGGCGTGTCACAATGCGGTGAGGGCCAAACAGCACCTGGCCGAACCGCAAATACGCCACCTCCTCGAGGAGCTCGACCGTTGCGAGCACCCCTCAAATTGCCCTCACGGACGTCCCACGTGGATTCGCTGGACCCTGCGCGACCTGGAAAAGGCGTTCGGGCGGGTGGTTTGAGTTGGTTGAGTTGGTTGTGTTTCTTGGGTTGGTTGGGTTGGTTGTGTTTCTTGGGTTCGTTGGGTTGGTTGGGTTTCTTGGGTTCGTTGAGTTGACAGTCCCCAATGGGGCAGTAAAGCAGTCACACCCCCATATGAAGTATTCCCCACCAACCCAATAAACTCAACAAACCCAACCAACCCAACGAGCTCAATATACTCAATAAACCCAAAAAACTATCCGACTCAAAAAACTCAAAACCACTTGACTTATACTTTTAACCTTGATAGCTTCGTCATATTATTGTGTGGCCGAATGTAATTGATAACTGCCAATTAACTGAACGAGGCCCAATATCCAATTGATGCGAACGATACCGAACGTCTCGAAAGGAACCTATTTGGGAAGCAAAGTCTATTGGCGGCGTCAAGCTGCGTTCGGCCATTGTTGTTTTATTGGTTTGGTTTTCTTTTAACCTGTCTTAAGGAGGACAACAGATGAAGAAACTATTGGTAATTCTTTTGGTGCTGGGGTTGGCAGCCCCGGCAATGGCAAGTGACTGGTATTTCTATGGCAGCGCAAGAACCCATTTGGGGTACTATATGGTCGATGAGGACTTTGCTACCGGGCCTGCCACCGATCCCAGCATTGGATCAAACGGCCTGGACGATGATTCGGGTACGACCTTAAACCTTTACGGCCAGAGCCGTTTCGGAGGAAAAGCGGTTGTTTCCGATAATTTTTCAGGCGGTTTTGAATTCGGTCTAAGAGAGACTGGCACTGGAGGAGAAGAGGAAGCCGTTTATTTGCGTTTGATCTACGGCACCTGGAATTTTGGTGCCGGCAAACTCATGGTCGGTAAACACTATACGCCAGCCACCTTCCTTGGATACTCTGGAATGGGTGCCGACCTGGGCGACAATGGCGATGCCAACATGCTGGTTGCCGGTCTGGCCTATATCGGCCGTCAGCCCCAGATTCGCCTGAGCTTCGGCTCTTTTGACATTGCCTTGATTCAACCCAACACTAGTGCCAATGACCTGGGCGCCGGCGATATTGATTTTACCTTTCCGCGCATCGAAGCGGCCTACGTATTTAAAACACCCGTAGTCTCCATTCGTCCGATCGCTGCTTTTCAGACCTACAAAGCTGAGGATCAAACGACAGGTGATGACGAAACGATTATGAGCTATACGCTTGGTTTGGGTGTTAGTGCAACACTAGGGCCGGCTTACATCAAGGCAACCTTTTCTTATCTCCAAAACCCCGGCAACTATGGCGACACCAACCTGTTGGTGCTGGATGCTTTGCGTGTAGGCGCCGGTAACGCTCAATTCATCAACGGCGACGTTGAGGATGCCGAAGAGATGCAGGGCACTTTCGTGGTCGGCGTGAAGCTTAACAAGGCGTTCGGTTTGGAAGCCGGTGTCGGCTACGGCAGTCTCGAACAAGACGTTGCAGTGCTAGGTGGCGCCACCGTCAAGCAGACTGGCTTTGTGTATTACCTTCAGGCCCCCATCGGTTTGGCCAAGGGCGTGACCCTTATTCCCGAAATCGGCATGATGGATCGTGATGATTACGAAATTGGCGGAGTTGACGTGCCGGCTGGTGATATGACATACGTCGATGTGAATTTCCGAGTCGATTTCTAAGTTTCTAAGCCGCATTAAAGAAAACTATCGTTATAGTGCAGATAATAAACCAGGGCGCATAAGCGCCCTGGTTTATTTATTAGTGGAAAATAAGAGGTTAAGCTACGGGACGAAGCATGACACTAAGATTACCTCCCACCTTATTCAATACGCCAACTTTATTATAACCTGCCCGGTGCTCTAAGAAGTTTACGCAGTGTGGGCTTCTTCCTATTAAACTTGCTGCCGCTAATTGGTCCTTTTTGAAAAAGAGGGACTTTTTTGTTGAATCGTAGTGCTTTCAATAGAACAATCGAATGCGTGATACAGATTATGAATAAAGCCTTTTCCTCACTCAAGCTTCATTGAGAGAGCCGGCAAACCTATACGTATGTATAGATAGGATAAAGCTTTATTTGGCAGGAAGATTCAAATCAAAAGCGATTAATGTGCTGCGCGCATCGGTAAAGATGATTGCCCCTTCTTTAGAAATGACTGCCGCCAATATCTCTGTGGTTCCATCGTTGTCAAAATCGGCAACTACAAAATCTTGAACCCGTCCGGAGAGTTGGCGTGTCTGCCAGGCTGGTACTAATCCCAATCCATCCCAACGCAGTGCCACGATGTGGGATTTTGAAAAGTATCGCTGAGTTTCGAGCACGCGACCAGTGCTGCCGTGATTTTTAGCAGTGAGCACTTCGAATTGTCCGTCGTGGTTAAAATCAATCGCGCGCAGTCGGATAGGCAGGTAAGAGTTTGAATATTGCTGGTCCGGTGAGGTGGGTGGGGCGGCAAAGTAGAGTGTAGTTCCACCAAACTTATCTTCACTTCTCCATTCCGTCTTGCCGTTCGGCAGCATGACGCGCAGATGATCCCTTGGGCCTAAAATGATGATGCTTTTTTCTTGCGCCTCAGTAATGTCGCCAATAGTGAGCCCCAAAACGTTTGCTTTTCGGCTTGGTAGGATTTTTCGGACAGGTTCGTAATTGACTCCTTTCCATTCCATTTCGAAAATTGCGCCGAAAAAGGGGTCACTCCCGGCGCTCTGGGACTGGCCAATTAATCGGGATCCTAAGTGAGCATCTTGAATGACATTGTAGTAATAGTTGGTGCCTTCGACAATGGGCCGATATTGGCTGCCATCGTATTCCAGCACCGATGATTGCAGGGCATCCATAGCGACGGTAAACGCTGTTACGAAGATCTCCAGGGTGCCGTTGCCGTTGATATCGCCGATGCTGACGCTGATGTTACGCACCCAGCGGCTGGTTTCGATTTCCGCCACTGTTTGTTGGCGTCCTTGGGCAAATCGGTAAATCATGACTTTTTCGGGCATGGCCACCACGGTTTCCATCTGGCCGTCACCGTCCACATCGCCCACATCGATCCCGTTGATAAGTGCGGGGTAGTTGCGGCTTTTCCAGAAACCGACTTGTCCCTGTGTCTGCATACCTGGGCTGGTGATGAAGGCCGGGTTCAACTGGTTGACCGGGGGGCTGCCGGTCGGCGCAGCTGTTTGAGATGCGACGAGGGGGCTCTCCATGCGTTGGTTAGGAACCGCCGCTCTTCCACTCTGAATCAATTTCTCCGGATGCATGTGGATATCGGGCGGCGAGGGTTGGAACGGTGCCGGCGTGGGTGGCATTGCGGCCACCGCAGTTGGGGCCGTCACTGCGGCTTTGTTCGAAGCCGGCGGTTCGATGCCGAAGGCTTGTCGGTTGATATCGGCCGCCATCAGATTGATCTGACCGATGACGTTGCCCATCCCCTGAGTCTGTTTGAAGAAGGTGAGCGGCGGATTTACGCCGGTGACGTCGATCATCTTGGCGTCGATGCTGACACTGTCGCCCAGAACGGTAAGGCTTCCGTGGATCGTGCGATCGGCGTTCAATTTGAGACCCACCTGCCGGACCAAATCGTCTCCGCTGGCGTTTTGGGCCGCTGCAACGGCTTCGTCCGTGGCGACCGGGTCGATCACGGTTACCTTGCCCGGATCAGACAGGCGCGAGGTCAACATCTGGACGATGCCTTCCTGCAGAAAGGTGTAGTCTTTATCCGCATGGATCGCAAACGGCAGGATCGCTATTTTGACAGGTTCAGCCATAGCGATCGTGGGTATAATGGAGAATAAAACGATATAGATGAAGATTTTATAAAGACGGCAGTGTGCTTTCAAAGTGTGCTCCTTTTTACCCATCCAACTTCTGTTTTAAAATCTCATTGACAACCTTCGGATTGGCCTTTCCCCGCGTGGCTTTCATCACCTGGCCGACGAAGAATCCCATCAGTTTGGCCTGGCCGGCTTTGTAGCGCTCAACTTCGTCGGGGGAATTGGTCAGCACCTGATCCACGGCCGTTTCGATGGCACCGCTGTCCGACACCTGGACCAGGCCCTTGGCCTCTACGATCTCCGCCGGTGGTTTTCCAGTAGCAGCCATCTCCTCGAAGACGGTTTTGGCAATCTTTCCGCTGATGGTCCCTTTGTCGATCAGTTTCAGGAGGTCGGCCAGGTTTTGGGGCGTTATCGGCGAATCCTCGATCGATTGATCCTGGGCGTTGAGCAGCCCTAGCAGCGGGCCCATGATCCAGTTGCCGACCGCCTTGGGGGTATTGTGGTGCTTAAGGCAATCTTCAAAAAAATCGGCGAGTTCACGGCTGCTGGTCAGCACCCCGGCGTCGTAGTCCGGCAGTTCGTAATCGGCGATAAATCGCGCCCGGCGCTCGTCGGGCAGTTCAGGCAGCGATGTGCGCACCGCTTCGATCCATTCGGGGGCGATGTCCAGGGGCAGGAGGTCGGGATCGGGAAAATAGCGGTAGTCGTGGGCCTCCTCTTTGCTGCGCATGGAGAGGGTGATTCCTTTGTCCGGGTCCCACAGGCGGGTCTCCTGCACCACTTCGCCGCCGTCGAGCAGGGTTTCGGTCTGGCGGGCGATCTCGTAGCGGATCGCCTTCTCCACATGCTTAAACGAGTTGAGGTTCTTGATTTCGGCGCGGGTACCGAAGGCTTCCGTTCCCTTGGGCCGGATCGAAACGTTGGCATCGCAGCGGAAGCTGCCCTCTTCCATGTTGCCGTCGCCGATATCGATCCAGCGGACGATGGCCCGCAGCACCCTTAAATAGGCGCCGGCCTCTTCGGCTGAACGCAGGTCGGGCTCGCTGACGATCTCCATGAGGGGCACGCCGGTGCGATTGAGGTCGACAAAGCTGATCGGTCGGTCGGCATCGTGCACCAGCTTGCCGGCGTCCTCTTCCATATGGATGCGGGTCAAACCGATACGACGGGTCCGGCCGTCGATCTGGATCTCCACATGGCCTTCGACGGCGATGGGCAGCTCGTACTGGGAGATCTGATAGCCTTTGGGCAGATCCGGGTAGAAGTAGTTCTTACGGGCGAAGCGGCTGCGGCCCGGCACGCTGCAGTGGGTGGCCAGGGCCATGCGCAGGGTGTAATCCACCACCTTTTTGTTGAGCACCGGCAGAACGCCCGGCATGCCCAGGCAGACAGGACAGGTGTGGGTGTTGGGCGGTGCGCCGAACTGTGTTGAGCAGCCGCAGAATATTTTGGTGGCCGTCTTGAGTTGGGCATGCACCTCCAGCCCGATTACAGGTTCGAATGTCGTCATGGGAAGCCTATTTTACTTCTGCAATTTCCGGTTTATTTTTTGCATCAACTTCTCGTAATTGTTGCTTTTTCTTAAACCGGACATTGCTGGCTGTTTAAGAAAATTTGCAAACAAAATGGGACCTTTTCAGACGCATGAGCGTGATAAAATTCAGATATTCTTCAATTTGGCAGACAAATCAGGTAGGTCGAGCTGAATTGTATCCCATACCAGTTCCAAATTCACTCGTCCATAATCATGAATTAGGAAATTACGCATGCCGATAATTTGTTCCCACGGTACATTGGGGTGTTTCGATTTGATTGAATCAGGCAACCTGTTCGCTGCTTCTCCTATGATTTCAAGACGCCTTATAACTGCATCTTGTACGACGTCTGCCGTCATGAATTCTGTTTTTTGCATTCCCTTAACATATTTCATGATCGCATTGATGGAATCGCGGATATCATCAAGGAATATGAGAGGGTCTCTATTCATAGAATTGTGATTTGGTCCTTCAGCACCTGCCTTTTAATCCTGGGGTGCAGATCATTATGGCTGACCAGATCGATTTTACACCCCAGCTCATTTTCGAGATCCATTTTGAGCTTTACGGCTTTGAACAGAGTGGTGCCGGCACCATACTCGACCATCATATCGATATCGCTGCCCTCCCGGCTCTCTCCACGTGCAAAAGAGCCAAAAAGCGAGGCTTTCTTAACATTGTTTCGTTTTAATATAGGTATTACCCTGCTACTAAAATTTGATATTTCAAGGTCTATCATTGATGCCTCCGTCGACATCGGAAATCGCATTTCAACAGTCTCTAACTATTACTTTATGTTCGAATCAAAAGCAATCACTGCGTTGCATGCATCTGTGAAGATGGTGCCCTTTTTTTGCCTGCGAAAGAACAGTGAATATAGGGATAAGGGATGCAATTTGATAGAATTGTGATCTCTCTGTTTTTTGTACTCTATGTGGTGAACCTTGCTCTCTTTGATTCTGTTGTGCATGCCGCCTGAAACATGTGGGTATATACTCCCAAGTTCCAGTTTTGACCAATTGCCCCTTTCAACTCAAGACCTTTTCACTTTGACAACGGCGGGACGAACCGGTAGTAGCTGGTTTTCCAAGTGGAGTGACCACGTTAGGGTGCGATACATGGGCGAGCAAAGGAGTCCGAGGGTGCGCTATTTTTTGTGTGTGATCGGCATGGTGATGATTATCGAAGGGTTGCCCTATTTTGCCTTTCCGGATCGAATGAAGCCCTGGTTGTTGAAGTTGATCGAAACACCGGATCAAGCATTACGGCGGTTGGGGTTGGGGCTCATGCTGGGGGGGTTGGTGCTGGTGTATTTAGGGAGAGTGTAAAGTTTAAAGTGTTAAGTGAAGGAATTCTGTCTATTGATATGGTGGTTTGCGGTTAGAAATCACTCGTTCGAAGCATCGGGTTCGTTTGTATGTATGATCTGAACGATTACGATTATGAGTTGCCTGAGGCGTTGATCGCACAGGCACCCGTTGTGGACCGTGATCGGTCCCGGCTATTGCGCTTGGAGCGCTCATCCGGCCGTATCTCCCATGGAATTTTTTCCGGTGTGGTTGATCTGCTGGCGCCCGGCGATGTGCTGGTGCGCAACAACACGCAGGTGATTCCAGGCCGTCTCTTGGGGCGGAAGCCGACGGGCGGACGGGTTGAGGTATTGGTTTTAGATTTCGCCGAGGGGACGGCCTCTGGTCAGTTCACCTGTCTGGTAAAGGCCTCCAAACGGCCAAAGCCGGGAAGCCGCCTGCTGTTCGATGAGGGGTTGGAGGCGCGGGTATTGGATGTGCAGGAGCGCACCTGCACGCTGGCATTCGAGGGCACATCCGATTTCGGGCAGACCCTGGATCGGATCGGCCATGTTCCACTGCCGCCTTACATCCGTCGAGAGGACGCCGAGGCCGACCATCAAACCTATCAGACGGTATATGCAGCCCACAAAGGGGCCATTGCAGCTCCCACAGCCGGATTGCACTTCACGAACGACCTGTTGGACCGCCTGGTCGAAAGGGGCGTTGAAATCGTCGATCTGACCCTCCATGTGGGCTATGGAACGTTTCTTCCGGTACAGGAGAGCGATATCCGCCGCCACCGCATGCACGCCGAAGGGTTCACCGTACCCCGGGAGACGGCCAAGGCGGTGAACCGGGCGAAGGGCCGCGGCAACCGGGTCGTTGCCGTGGGCACCACCTGTGTACGAACCATCGAATACTGCTCACGGGCGGGAGATGGACTGGTGCCACTTAGCGGATCTTGCGATCTCTACATCTATCCCGGCTATGAGTTCAAAATGGTCGATGCCATGATCACCAACTTCCATCTGCCCAAATCGACCCTGCTTATGCTAGTGTCGGCTTTCGCGGGAAGAGAGCAGGTGCTCACCGCCTATGCAGAGGCGGTGAGAGAAGAGTATCGTTTTTACAGTTATGGGGACGCGATGATGGTTATTTAGAAGTAGGAAGGTAAGAAGGTAGAAAAGTAGGAAAGTTGGGGTATTCTGTCCATTATACGGTTTTTGTGTTACTTGAAGAGGATTCTATGATTCTCGACATTTGTACTCATAGGTTGTTTTTTATAAGATGAAATAGTGGTGCGATTGTGGCGTTTGGTTCTTTTGAGGATTTAGAGGTTTGGCGGCGAGCGAGCCGATTGGCTGTTGAGGTTTATCGATTGCTGGCAGATTGCAGGGATTTCGGCTTAAAAGACCAAATGACGCGCTCGGCGGTTTCTATCGCCAGCAACATCGCCGAAGGCGCTGAAAGGGGAACTGCTGCCGATTTTAGGCGGTTCCTGAGGATCTCTAAAGGATCTGCAGCGGAACTGAGAACCCAAGTCTACATCGCCGCGCAAATAGATTTGCTTTCTAACAAACCAAAATTGCATGAACTGATTGTAGAGTTGAAGGCTATATCCAGCATGCTGCAGGGCCTCATCACATCACTGAACAACAAATAGACAGAATACCTTAACTTTCATACTTTCTTGCTTTTTTACTTTTATACCAATTATCATTATGCCTTCTTATAGCCTAAAAGCCACTTGCCCTCAAACCGCGGCCCGTGCAGGTCTCCTAAAAACAGTACACGGAAATATCGAAACCCCTATTTTCATGCCTGTGGGCACCCAGGCAACGGTCAAGGCGGTGTCGCCCGAAGAGTTGCTGGCCGTGGGTGCCCGGATTATCCTTGGCAACACCTACCATCTCTATCTGCGGCCGGGGGTGGAGATCGTTCGTCGTTTTGGCGGCCTGCACGGCTTCATGCATTGGGATCGGCCGATTCTGACCGACAGCGGCGGATTTCAGGTCTTCTCCCTGGCCGAACTGTCGCGCATTTCCGAAGAGGGGTATGCTTTTCAGTCCCATCTTGACGGCGGCGCCCGCCACCTGTTGACGCCCGAGGCGGCAATCGAGGTGCAGATGGGGCTCAACAGCGACATCATGATGTGTCTGGACCAGTGTATCGCTTATCCAGCCGATCGACAGGCAGCCTCGGAGGCTTTGGCATTGACAACCCGTTGGGCCAGGCGTTGCAAGGATACCTGGCAGGCCGTTCCCGAATGTCCCAATCTCCTGTTCGGTATCGTACAGGGCGGGATGTTCAAGGATCTGCGCATCCGCTCGGCGGAGGAGATCGTCGAGGTCGGATTTCCAGGCTATGCCGTTGGGGGGTTGAGTGTCGGGGAGCCCAAAGAGCTCATGCTGGAGATGGCCGGCCACACCCTGCCCTTGTTGCCGACCGATGCGCCGCGCTATGTAATGGGCGTGGGTACGCCCGCTGACCTGGTCGATATGATCGCCATGGGGGCCGACATGTTCGACTGCGTCATGCCGACCCGCAATGCGCGCAACGGCCAGCTCTTTACCCGCAAGGGCACCCTCAATATCAGCAACGCGAGGTATCGCGAGGAGACGGACCCCATCGAACCGGGCTGCGAGTGTTACACCTGCCGGAACTACTCTCGCGCTTACTTGCGCCATCTTTATCACGCCAAAGAGATCCTGGTCCATCGCTTGACCACGATCCACAACCTCCATTTCTATTTGAACCTTGTCAAACAGGTGCGTATGGCTATACTAGAGGGAACTTTCGCGCAGTTTAGGCGCGATTTTCACAGTCAATATGAGCAATAAGCAAGGCTTTCATCGTCTGAGTGCGGAAGACAACAACACTGATGCTCAATGCTGCTGCCTTCGCTCTTCAGCCTTCAACCTCAATCAATAAGGAGCATACCCATGAAAGATAAAGTCGAAGCAGCCATTGCCAAGATTCGTCCCATGCTTCAGGCCGACGGCGGAAATGTGGAGTTGGTGGATGTTACCCCCGAGGGCGTTGTTCAGGTGCGTCTGCAGGGCGCCTGTGCCGGCTGCCCCATGTCTCAGATGACGCTCAAGAATGGTATCGAGCGCATCATCAAAGAGTCGGTGCCTGAGGTGAAAACGGTCGAGTCGGTCTGATTAAACATCTATGGTTAAGTAATCCGGGGTTCGGTAGTCCGGGTCAACCATTTCAGGGGGGAGATCAATGTCCGTTGCCCAGAAAATCAGTACGGTAATGCAGCAATCCTCATGGATCAGGAAGATGTTCGAAGAGGGCGGCCGCCTCAAAGCGCAATATGGGGCCGACAAGGTGTTCGATTTCAGCCTCGGCAATCCCAATCTGCCTCCACCGGCGCAGTTCAACGAGGCGTTGCAGGATGCCGTCAGCTCCTGTGGGCTGGGGGATCACTGTTATATGCCCCAGGCGGGTTATCCCCAGGTGTGCGATGCCGTGGCCGAGTTCCTGGTGGACGAACAGGGCGTTGCACTCGAACCGGCGGACATCACCATGACCTGCGGGGCGGCTGGTGCTTTGAACGTGATTCTCAAGTCATTGCTCGATCCGGGCGACGAAGTGATCGTGCCGACCCCCTGTTTTGTCGAATACAAGTTTTATGTGGACAATCATGGCGGCGTGATCCAAATGGTGCCGACCCTGCCCGATTTTTCCCTGGACCTCGATGCCATCGGGGCGGCCGTCAATGCCAAGACAAAGGCGGTCCTGATCAATTCGCCCAACAACCCCACCGGGCAGATTTACACATCAGAGGCTCTGGCGGCCCTTGGCGCGCTGTTGCAGGCAAAAGGCCGTGAATTCGATCGGACTATCTATCTCATATCGGACGAACCCTACCGCAAGATCGTGTTCGATGGCCGTCAGGTGCCGAGTATTTTTCAGGCTTACAACGAGAGTATTATCGCCACCTCCTACTCCAAAGATCTCTCCATCCCCGGCGAACGGATCGGTTTCGCGGCCATCAATCCATCGGCGACCTATAACGCCGACCTAAGGGCCGGGTTTGCCTTGGCCAACCGGATCCTGGGATTTGTGAACGCGCCGGCATTGATGCAGCGGGTGGTGGCCTGTCTCCAGGGCGCCAGCGTCGATATGGACGAGTACAAGCGCAAACGGGATCTGCTGTGTGACGGACTGGCCGATGCGGGGTACGAATTTGTCAAACCGCCGGGTGCCTTTTATCTCTTCCCGAAATCACCCATTGCAGATGATGTGGCTTTTGTTCGCCAGCTGCAGGAGGAGTTGATATTGGCGGTCCCGGGTAGCGGTTTCGCCGGCCCGGGTTACTTCCGCCTCGCTTTTTGCGTGGACGACCAGACCATTATCAACGCAATGCCAGGTTTTAAGCGAGTTATGGCGAACCACAAGCGTTAGCCCCCCTGTGAATCTCGACCCTCGAATTGGAGATGGAGATAGGCGTTGCAAGGTTATGCCACCCGGAACAGCGTTATATCTGCTATTGAGCGACATGGGCATCTGCCACCTCTCCTCCCCAAGGTGAAAACCTTCCACGGCTTTCCGTCTGAGGCACATAGGGTGGCTTTTCTATCGATCAATGTTCTCTTTTTTTTTCGCAAGGACGGCATCTCCTGCTCTTGAAGTGCTTATGCTTTCTCTACCCTTTTACCCTTGACATCTCCGAGATCGCTGCGTTATAAAACTCAAACTTCTCAGAACACAGTTACACTGAATTTCGTTTATCAAACAAATGTCGATCTAAACGTAGTAAAGACGGATAGTTGAGATAAATTATTATGTGTAACATCGTTTCTTTAAACGCCCATCCTGTGAGGCAGTGACATGAAAATCATCAAAATCGATCACTTGGGAATTGCGGTCAACAGCATCGACCAGGCCAAAACATTTTGGAGCGATATATTGGGCCTGCCTTTCGAGGGTGACGAGACGGTGGCCGAGCAGAAGGTGACTACCGCCTTTTTCCCGGTAGGCGCGAGTGAAGTCGAACTGCTCGAATCGACTGCTCCGGACGGCCCTGTGGCCAAATACATCGAAAAGCGCGGGCAGGGCATTCAGCATGTGGCGTTCCGTGTTGAAGACATCGACGCTGCATTGGACGAATTGAAAAGCAAGGGGGTGCGTTTGATAGACGAACAGCCCCGGATTGGTGCCGGAGGCGCTAGAATCGCTTTTTTGCATCCCAAAGATACCCATGGTGTGCTGGTGGAGTTGTGTGAACGCCAGGCGTAATGGGCATGGTGGTGCGACAAAAATCCTGAGTGTAACATAATTACACTTTCGGGCGATTTGAGCCGATAAAATCATGCTCGTGGATACCGACGCGGCCAGGGCCGGAACGTCGTGTTTCAGGGACCGTTTCTCATGTCGATGAAATCCAATCCTGCTTCCTATTCTGCTTTGTCAAAACAGCCTTCGCCTGCTGCGCCTCCTAAAGACAGGCGTCAAGATGAACGCGTAACAAAGTTACAACCGTTGCGCCCGGAAGTGAAGGCCCGACTGGAAAAGGCCGTTCTCGATATCTTCTCCCATTCCGATTTTCATAAAGCCAATATCCGTGACGTCGCCAAGCGGGCGGGCGTCAGTTTCAGCACCATCTACAAATATTACGGCAGCAAAGAGCGACTGGTATTTGCTTTCGTGGATGTGTGGCTGGGTGAGTTGACCGAGCGAATCGTCGATCACCTGCAGGGTATCGAGGATCTCAAAGAGAAGATGCGCAAGGTGCTCTGGCTGCAGCTCGACTATTACGAACGCAATCCGCATTTAGGCCGCATCATCTTCATGACGTTGCCCATGGCCACCTGGATGGCAGACGAGACCTTCAAACAGAAGAAGATGATTCATCTCTATCTGGACGTACTCAAGAAGGGCCAGGATCAAGGCGTGTTGAATCCCAATGTGCGGGCCGGAATGCTGCTCGATTTCATGCTCGGGATGGTGCAGCGCGCATTTACCATGTGGGCTCAGCGCGGTGAGAAGGAGAGCCTGGCAGGGCAATCCGGCGTTATTTTCGATATGCTCTGGCGAGGGATGACGTGCGATCCGACACCTTCGGATAAACAATAAATGGGATCCGACCGGAGAGGACCGATGACAGCCCGGATATAGGGTTAGGCGCTGACATCGCAAATGCGCTTTCCGGGAAGATGCCAAGCAATCAAGGAGCAACCTATGGCCGGCATCGATCAATGGAAAGAACTGGCCGCCAAACAACTCAAGGGGCGGCCGCTGGAGACGTTGGATTGGGCCACACCGGAGGGGATCACCGTTAAGCCCCTCTACACGGCCGAAGATCTGGACAAATTGGAGCATCTGGGCAGCGTGCCCGGGTTTGCACCCTATGTTCGCGGCCCCATGGCCACCATGTACGCCGGAAGACCGTGGACCATCCGCCAGTACGCCGGCTTCTCCACGGCCAAGGAGTCCAATGCCTTCTACCGCCGCAATCTGGCGGCAGGCCAAAAGGGATTGTCGGTGGCCTTCGATCTGGCCACCCACCGGGGCTACGACTCCGACCATCCCAGGGTCATGGGGGACGTGGGCAAGGCCGGCGTGGCCATCGATTCAATCGAGGACATGAAGATTCTCTTCGATCAGATTCCCCTGGACCAGATGTCCGTCTCGATGACCATGAACGGGGCCGTGATTCCCATCCTGGGCATGTACATTGTCGCTGCCGAGGAGCAGGGCGTCTCCCAGGAGAAGCTGACCGGCACCATCCAGAACGATATCCTCAAAGAGTACCTGACGCGTAACACTTACATCTATCCGCCGGTTCCCTCCATGCGTATTGTCGCCGATATCATCGCCCACTGCTCGGCCAACATGCCGCGCTTCAACACGGTGAGCATCAGCGGGTACCACATGATGGAGGCCGGGGCCACATCGGTGCTGCAGCTGGCCTTCACCCTGGCGGACGGCCTGGAGTATGTGCGTGCGGCGCTCAAGGCGGGCCTGGATATCGATGCGTTTGCGCCCAGGCTTTCGTTCTTTTTTGGCGTGGGCATGAACTTTTTTATGGAGATCGCCATGCTGCGGGCGGCACGCTTCCTGTGGCACGAGCTGATCACGCCGTTCAATCCCAAAAATTCGCGATCGACCATGCTGCGCACCCATGTGCAGACGTCGGGCTGGAGCCTGACCGAACAGGATCCCTACAACAACATCATCCGCACCACGCTGGAGGCGCTGGCCGCCGTCATGGGCGGTACCCAGTCGCTGCACACCAACTCTTTCGACGAGGCCGTGGGGCTGCCCACCGATTTTTCTGCCCGCGTCGCCCGCAACACCCAGCTGATTATTCAGGAGGAGTCCCAGGTATGCCACGTGGCCGATCCGTTAGGGGGCTCGTACTATATTGAAGCCCTCACCGCTGCCATGATCGACGAAGCGCGCAAAATCATCCAGGAGGTCGAGGGGTTGGGCGGCATGGCCAGGGCCATCGAGACCGGTATGCCCAAGATGCGCATCGAAGAGTCAGCCGCCCGGAGGCAGGCCCGCATCGACCAGGGGCTGGATGTCATCGTCGGCGTCAACAAATACCAGGTTGAAAATCAACCCCTCGACGAAGTGCTGGCGGTGCCCGAAGCGGTGCGCCAGGAGCAGATCGATCGTCTCCGTCAGACCAAAGAGGGTCGGGACGAACGGGCGGTGGAAGCGGCGTTGGCGGAATTGACGCATGCCGCCGAAACGGGCGGGAACCTGCTCACAACTTGCCTGCCGGCGGTACGTGCACGTGCCACCGTGGGCGAGATCTCCGATGCCATGGAGCGGGTATTCGGCCGCTTTGTGGCCACCACCCAGGTGATTTCAGGCGTCTACGCATCCGCGTACGAGGACCGGGCCGTGATCGACAGCCTGCGCAAACGGACCGAAGCGTTTGCCGAGCGCGAAGGGCGGCGGCCGCGCATCCTGTTGGCCAAGATGGGACAGGACGGCCACGATCGTGGCGTCAAAGTGGTGGCCACCGCATTTGCCGACTTTGGTTTCGATGTGGACATCAGCCCCATGTTTCAAACGCCCGAAGAGGTCTCCAAGATGGCCGTTGAGAACGATGTGCATGTGGTGGGCGTCTCGACCCTGGCCGCCGGCCACAAAGCCCTGGTGCCCCAGTTGCTTGGTGCTCTGGGCGATGAGGGGGCCAAGGATATCCTGGTGGTGGTGGGCGGCGTTATTCCGCCTGCGGATTATGCCTTTTTGCGTGAGTCCGGGGCAGCCGGGATCTTCGGGCCGGGCACATCCCTGATCAAGTCCGCCAACGATGTGCTCAATGCGTTGGAGCAAAGATAGATAGAGGTTTAAAGTGGAAAGTTTAAAGTGTTAAGTGAAGGCGTTCCGCCAATTTGGACAGTTGTGTGATAGGATCAACATCCTTTTTTCGGCTTCGGCCTTTCGGATATAAATGGTAATTTTGGGCCCGAATGAATAGCGAATCTTTGAACTACTACCTGGACGGCGTCCTTGCAGGCGACCGGCGGGTGCTGGCCAAGGCCATCACCCTGGTCGAGAGCCGTCTGGGGGCCCACCGCGACCTGGCGCATCAGTTGATCGAGGCGCTGCTGCCAAAGACGGGCAGGGCCGTTCGCCTGGGGATCACCGGCGTGCCGGGGGTGGGCAAGAGCACCTTCGTCGAAAACTTCGGCATGCGGCTTATCGAGCGCGGACACCAACTGGCCGTTCTGGCGGTGGACCCCAGCTCCCAGCATTCGGGTGGCAGCATTCTGGCGGACAAGACCCGCATGGAGCATCTGGCCGGCTCCCCATCGGCCTTCATCCGGCCTTCGCCATCGGGTGGCACCCTGGGGGGCGTGGCCCGTATGACCAGGGAAACCATGCTCGTGTGTGAGGCGGCGGGTTTCGACGTGGTGCTTGTCGAGACCGTCGGTGTCGGGCAGAGCGAGGGGTCCGTGGCCTCCATGGTTGATTTTTTTCTCCTTTTGATGATCACCGGCGCCGGAGACGCCCTCCAGGGGATCAAGAAGGGCATCCTCGAACTGGCCCACGCCGTGGCGATCAACAAGGCCGATGGCGACAACACGGCCCTGGCCGAGAAGACCCGCAATGAGCTGGAAAACGCCATGCACCTGATGCAGCCGGTTACCTCCTCTTGGACGCCGCCAGTAGTGACCTGCAGTGCGCTGAATCGCACCGGCCTGGATGCCATATGGGAGATCGTTCAAAAACATCATGAAAAGATGCGCGAGAGTGGCGAGCTTCAGCAGCAGCGCCAGGAGCAGGCCCTGCAGTGGATGTGGGCCCTGATCGAAGAGGGGCTCAAAGATCGGTTTTACCGGCACCCGGCTGTCCGTGAGCGGTTGCCCGATCTGGCAAGCGACGTCCGTCGGGGCCGCATCACACCTACAAAAGCGGCCGGTCACCTGCTTTTTTTGCTTGACAATAAGGGTGCAGATAATAAAGGAATATAGTCTTTTCGCTTGATTATATGTTGTTGGATCAAAGGGACGGAATGACCTGTCCGGCCGAAGGGGCCCTTTCCGGGTCGCCGATGACGCGCCGGTTCTGGAAACCGCCCATACCAGTGAAAGGAAGCCAGCATGGGTAGTGTGGAAGAAAAGCTGAAGGAGCTCAAAGCACGCGAAGCCAAAACCCTTGAGATGGGTGGTGCCAAGTTGGTTGCCAAACATAAGGAGAAAGGCAAACTGACCGCACGGGAGCGCCTCGAGCATCTGTTCGACCAAGGGACCTTCCGGGAGATCGACATGTTCGTCAAGCATCGCTGCGTCAATTTCAATATGCAGTCGGTGGATATCCCCTCGGATGGCGTCGTTACCGGCCACGGTATGGTCGACGGCCGGCCGGTGTTCGCTTTTGCCCAGGATTTTACCGCCCGGGCCGGCAGCCTGGGCGAAATGCACGCCAACAAGATCTGCAAGGTGATGGACCTGGCCATAAAGGCCGGTGTCCCTTTCGTCGGGTTGAACGATTCGGGCGGCGCGCGCATTCAGGAGGGCGTCGACGCCCTATGCGGTTACGGCAATATCTTCTATCGTAATTCGCTGGCTTCGGGGGTCATCCCGCAGATTTCGGCCATCATGGGGCCCACCGCAGGTGGTGCTGTCTACTCTCCGGCAATGACCGATTTTGTCTTCATGGTCAAGAACTCCAGCTACATGTTCATCACCGGCCCCGAAGTGATCAAGGCGGTTACCGGAGAAGAGATCACTTTCGAAGATCTCGGCGGCGCAATGGCCCACAATGAGCGCAGCGGCGTGGCCCAATTCGCCTGCGACAGCGACGCCGACACCCTGGATGAGATCAAGCGGCTGCTCTCCTATCTGCCGGCCAACAACATGGAGGATCCGCCCCGTATCGACACCGGCGATGATCCCCAACGCACCGATCCGGCCCTGGACACCATCATTCCCGATAGTCCCAACGCCGGTTACGACATGAAAGCGGTGATTCAATCCATCGTGGACAATGGTGAGATACTGGAACCGCATGCCTATTTTGCCAAAAACATCGTCGTCTGCCTGGCCCGGCTGAACGGCCGCACCATCGGCATCATCGCCAACCAGCCCAACAACATGGCCGGCTGCCTGGATATCGATGCATCGGACAAAGCCACCCGCTTTATCCGCTTCTGCGACGCTTTCAACATTCCCCTGCTGACCATCGCCGATGTGCCCGGCTACCTGCCCGGCAGCCAGCAGGAGTGGGGCGGCATCATTCGCCACGGCGCCAAACTGCTGTGGTGTTACAGCGAAGCGACGGTGCCCAAGCTGCTGCTCATTACGCGCAAAGATTACGGCGGCGCTTACATTGCCATGTCCTCCAGACACCTGGGTGCCGACATGGCCTTCGCCTGGCCCTCGGCGGAGATCGCGGTGATGGGGGCCGAAGGGGCCTCGAACATTATCCATCGCAAGGCCATCAAGGAGGCCGACGATCCCCAGGCCAAGCGCAAGGAGAAGATTGCAGAGTACCAGGATCTCTTCTCCAATCCTTACAGTGCCGCCAGTCGCGGATATATCGATGCCGTGATCCAGCCCAGCGAAACCCGCTCCCGGCTGATCGACGCATTGGAGATCATGTGCACCAAGCGTGAATTAAGGCCACCGAAGAAGCACGGCAATATTCCGATGTAAGTTTAATAGATCGTGTGCAGGGGCTGGGTTTATCCCCGCCCGGTCTAACCCGATCCCGCAGATAAACAACGGAGCACAGGAAACCATGTCCGATAGAGAAAAGAAAATGGCTGCTGCAATGGCTGCGGTATCTGCCTATCTGCAACAGGAAGAAGAGGCATGTCACCAGCAATTGACCGCCGCTGTGGCGCCCCCGAAGCGTCAGGCCCCCCAGATGACGATCAATCTGTGGGGCCAGAGCGGACGCCAGAGCATGATGCAGATGAGAAATTTGATGCAGGTCAAAGCGTTCCATCACCGATTCTAATCTGCATCCTTAACGCCTTACCAGGAGGAGACGCATAAGATGAGCGATCATGATCAAGTGAAAATGACCCCCATGAATTACGATAAAGATCGGCCCAAAGCGGAGAATCCGGTCAAGATAGAAGACTTGACGCTGCGCGACGGCCATCAATCTCTGTTCGCCACACGCGGGCGGACGGAAGATATGATTCCGGTTGCCGAGATGATGGACGAAGTGGGCTTCTGGGCCATTGAAACTTGGGGCGGCGCCACATTCGACACCATGCACCGCTTTCTCAACGAAGATCCGTGGGAGCGCATTCGTACCTTGAAGCGCTACATTAAAAAGACGCCCTTCTCCATGCTGCTGCGCGCCCAGAACCTGGTGGGTTACCGCAACTACGCCGACGACACGGCCCGCGCGTTTGTGGACCGCGCAGCGGCCAACGGCATGGATATTTTCCGCACCTTCGATGCCTTGAACGACTACCGCAACTTCGAGACGGTGGTGAAAGTGATCAAGGAGTGCGGCAAGCACTTCCAGGGCTGCATCTGTTACACCATGACCGAGCCGCGCATGGGCGGCGATGTCTACAACATCGACTACTTCGTCAACAAGGCCAAAGACCTGGAATCGATGGGTGCCGATTCGATCTGCGTCAAGGATATGGCCGGCCTCATGGCCCCCTATGACGCATACAATCTGGTCAAAGCCCTCAAAAAAGCCGTTAAAGCGCCGGTCCACCTGCACAGCCATTTTACGTCGGGCATGTCGCCCATGACCCATCTCAAGGCAATCGAGGCGGGCGTTGACATCATCGACACGTGTATGACCCCGTATGCCTACCGCACTTCCCATGCGGCCATCGAACCGCTGGTCATGACGCTGCTGGGCACCAATCGCGACACCGGTTTCGATATCCGTCTGCTGGCCAAAATAAACGAAAAACTCGAAAAAGAGGTGCTGCCCAAGTACAAGCATCTGCTTGACGACTCCAAGGTGTCGATCATCGATATCAACGTGCTGCTGCACCAGACCCCGGGAGGGATGCTCTCCAACCTGGTCAACCAGCTGCGCGAAATGGACGCCCTGGATAAGATCGGCGAGGTCTACAAAGAGCTGCCGCGCGTGCGCAAGGAGCTGGGCCAAATTCCATTGGTGACGCCCACCAGCCAGATTGTCGGCATCCAGACGGTCAACAATGTGCTCTTCGATGATGAGAACGAGCGCTACAAGATGATCACCGGCCAGGTCAAGGATCTGTGCTACGGTCTATATGGCAAGACGGCCGTGCCCATCGATTCGGAAGTGCAGAAAAAGGCGCTCAAGGGTTACGAGCGCGGTGAGGAGCCGATCACCTGTCGCCCGGCCGAAGTGATCGAGCCTGAGCTGGACAAGGCCAAGAAGGAGATCGGCGACCTGGCGGTGGATATGGATGACTTGGTTCTCTACGCCATCTATCCGGTGACCGGCAAAAAGTTCCTGCAGTGGAAGTATGGCAAGGAGGAGGCGCCGGCCAGCGTGCGACCGATCACACTGGAAGAGGTCAAGGCGCGCGATGCCCTGGTGAAGAAAGCACTTGCCGGTGAATTGGTCGAGAAGAGCAAGGATGCTCCGGAAAAGAGCGACAATGCCCGCACCTTCAATGTCTTCGTAGACAACGACTACTTCGAGGTCAATGTCGATCCGGTGGGCGGTCCGCCGGTGATCAATATCGCCCAGGCGGCAGTGGCGCCCATGCCTGCGGCGGCCCCTGCAGCGCCCGCTGCACCGACGGCTGCAGCTGCGCCTGCACCAGCAGCGCCCGCTGCACCGACGGCTGCAGCTGCGCCTGCACCAGCAGCGCCGGCTGCCAAGCCGACTCCGGCTCCAGCTCCCAAGCCGGCCCCTGCGGCCGCTGTCAGCGGTACGCCCATGGCTGCGCCCATGCCGGGCATGATCGTCAGCTATGCCAAGAATGTGGGTGATGAGGTGAGCGAGGGTGAGACCGTGGTGGTGCTGGAAGCCATGAAAATGGAGAATGCACTGCCCGCTCCCAAGGGCGGCAAGATTGCTGCGATCAATTTTAAGAGCGGCGATACGGTGGCCAAGGGGGATGTTCTCTGCGTCATCGAGTAGTGCTAAGATGTCGTGAAGTAATTGCGCTGCGGGCGGAGAAGATCTCCGCCCGAAAATTATTGACTCAACTATTGGGGTAAAGAGCCGGCGAGGCCGGTGGGTGGTCTGCACCTGACGCAAATGCATGCAAGTGCCGCTAAGGCGCAACTCCGGGCGGTCCGGAAACTCGCTGCGCTCAGACAGTCCGGACCGCTGGTCCTCCATTGCACCTAAGCGGCACTAACATGCGATGCTGAGCAGGTGCAGACCACCCGCCGGCCTCGCCTCCGTTTTAGATCAAAGAGAACCCGTAAGTTGGGTTATGAACCTGAAAATGAGACAGGTGAAGCGTGTAGGGGCGGGGTTTATCCCCGCCCGGCCCAACGCAAGGGAAGCAGAAACGGGCAGCATAAAATTTCATGCTGTGGAACAAGGCCCATGAGAGACGGACTGCATGTTCAAAACGGTGGTTATGCACCGAAAAAGAAGATTGATATCGAAACAGAAGAGAGAGGCCAATCATGAAAATCCATGAGTACCAAGCCAAGATCCTTTTTCGGAAGTATGACGTGCCCGTTCCCATGGGCGAGGTCGCTTTTACTTCCGGAGAGGCGCTGAACGTTGCGCAGACACTGGGTGGTTACCCGGTGGTGGTCAAGGCGCAGATCCATGCGGGCGGCCGCGGCAAGGGCGGCGGCGTCAAACTGGCCCATTCGGCGGAAGAGGTGACACAGGTGGCCGACGAGATCATCGGCATGAATCTGGTCACCCACCAGACTGGCCCCAAAGGACAGCCGGTGAAGAAGGTGCTGGTCGAACAGGGGTTGAACATCGCTAAAGAGCTCTACCTGAGTATCGTGGCCGACCGCGCCACGGCAGAAATTGTCATCATGGCGAGCGAGGCCGGCGGCATGGATATCGAAGCGGTGGCTGCCGAGACCCCTGAGAAGATCATCAAGGTCTATGTCAATCCGCTCAATGGCATCCAGGCCTACCACTGTTTGCAGGCGGCCCATGGATTGAATCTGCCCGGCGCAAGCGTCAAGCCGTTCATTAAGCTGCTGAACAACCTTTACCGGCTCTTTGTCGACTATGACGCCTCCCTGGTGGAGATCAATCCGTTGATCATTACGGCGGACGAGGCGGTGATTGCGCTGGATGCCAAGATCAATTTCGATGACAATGCCCTTTTCCGGCACAAAGATCTGATCGATTTCCGCGATCTCGATGAAGAGGATCCGGCCGAGGTAGAGGCCTCCAAGTTCAACTTGAACTATATCAACTTGGACGGAAACGTGGGCAACATGGTCAACGGCGCCGGCCTGGCCATGGCCACCATGGATATTATCAAACTCGCCGGTGCGGAGCCGGCTAATTTTCTCGACGTGGGCGGCGGTGCCGATGCCGAGATGGTCGAGAACGGATTTCGCATCATCCTCAGCGACCCCAACGTCAAGGGGATCCTGATCAATATCTTCGGTGGTATTTTGCGTTGCGATGTGTTGGCCGAAGGGGTGGTCAAGGCGGCCCAGAAGACAGGCATCTCGGTGCCGGTGGTGGTGCGCATGGAGGGGACCAATGTGGACGAGGGGCGAAAAATCCTGGCCGATTCCGGACTGAATCTCACACCGGCTGTGGATTTGAGCGATGCCGCAGCCAAGGTGGCGAACATGGTGAAGAATTAAATGGTCACCCCCGTTTTGATTAAAAGATGATTAAAGTGGAGTTATATCATGAGTATCTTCGCAGATAAGAAGACCAAAATAGTGGTACAGGGCATCACCGGCCGCGAGGGGCAGTTCCACGCCCGTCAATGTGTGGCTTACGGCACCCAGGTCGTGGGCGGTGTCACGCCTGGCAAGGGCGGTCAGAAGATGGACGATGTCCCGGTCTTCCACACCGTGGCCGAGGCCAAAGCCGCCACCGGCGCCAATTGCAGCTTGATCTTCGTGCCGCCTCCGTTTGCGGCGGCCGCCATTCTCGAAGCCATCGATGCCGATATCGAATTGATTGTGGCCATTACCGAAGGCATACCGGTGCTGGACATGATGAAGGTGAAGAACTATCTCAAGCCGAGCCGGTCCAGACTGATCGGCCCCAACTGCCCGGGCATCATCACCCCGGGCGAGTGCAAGATCGGCATCATGCCGGCTCCCATTCATAAGCCGGGCGGGCCCATCGGGGTGGTCTCGCGGTCCGGCACCCTGACTTACGAGGTGGTGCACCAGTTGACCCAGCAGGGCATCGGCCAGACCACCTGTATCGGAATAGGTGGCGACCCGGTCAACGGCACCAACTTCATCGACTGCCTGCAGGCTTTTGAGGCCGATCCGGAGACCAAGGGCATTGTGATGGTCGGTGAGATCGGCGGGAGTGCCGAGGAGGAGGCGGCCGACTTTATCACCGAAAAGGTGACGAAGCCGGTTGTTGGCTTTATTGCCGGCCTGACCGCGCCCCCAGGGCGCCGTATGGGCCACGCCGGGGCGATCATCAGTGGCAACAGCGGAACGGCTCAGGGCAAGATCGACGCCATGGGCGCTGCCGGAATCAATGTGTGCAAGAACCTGGGGCGGTTGGGCGACTTGTGTAAAGAGAGCTTCACCGGTCTTTACTAGTGCTTGCCCAATGTTCTTAGCTTGAGGTTTTTCGGCTACCGATCCGGGCGGGCATAAAGCCCGCCCCTACACGGTTCGTGTATGGTAACAGAACGTATTTCTACTCAAATTTCGTAGGGGCGGGCTTTATGCCCGGCCGTTGCGTCCGCGTAAGTTATTGACATTGAGTGCTTACCAATACATTGTCTTTCAAGATCTCTGCTATGGAAGTGGAAAGTAGGAAAGTTAAGGTATACTTCTAAGCAGGGGCTGCAAACAACAACGGAGCTGTCATGCACGAAATGGGTATTGCCATGGAGGTCCTCAGGATCGCCCAGGAGTCTGTTCCGGCGGAGATGACGGGTGCGCGCATTCAGCGCGTCCACTTAAAGGTCGGGCAGCTTTCGGCGGTGGTGCCCGAGAGCCTGCGATTCTGTTTCGAAGTGGCGGCCAAGGATACCATTGCCGATGGTGCCGAGTTGGCCATCGAGGAGGTCCAGGTCAACGCCCGCTGCAAGGATTGCATGCACGAATGGTCGGTCGACGAACCGGTTTTCGTCTGTCCGGCCTGTAACAGCGGTAATATCGATCTGTTGTCCGGTCGGGAGTTGAATATCGAATCCATCGAGATTGAAGAGAAGGACGGTGCCAATGTTGACCAAGGATAAGCAACTGATTTACCGCCACCATAAAGAGGGCCACAAGGGCTCTCACTCCCACAGCCATCCCCACCCCCACTCCCACGATGCGCCTGAAATGGCGTCGCAACCATCAGGCAGCCGCGAGATAAAGGTGGTGCGGCGGGTGCTCGATGCCAACGATATGATGGCGGCCCGCAACCGTGAGCTCTTTGCCGCCGAGGGCGTCTTCGTCCTCAACATGATGAGCTCTCCGGGGTCGGGCAAGACCACCATACTCCAGCGTACCCTGTCGCAACTGATGCCCGACATGCACTGCGCGGTGATCGTGGGTGATATCTGCACCACCCAGGATGCGGACCGCCTCGCAGCATCGGGCGCTCCGGTGGTTCAGATCAATACCGACGAATTCGGTGGCGACTGCCATCTGGCCGCCCATGTGATCGAGCGCGCCCTGGGCGGTATCGACCTGAACGGGTTGGACCTGCTGATTGTCGAAAATATCGGCAACCTGGTCTGCCCGGCGGAGTTCGATATCGGGGAAGACAAGCGTGTGGTCGTTTTATCGGTGACCGAGGGTGAAGACAAGCCGGCGAAGTATCCGCTTATGTTTCGCGAGTGCGACGCCATGCTGCTCAATAAGATCGATCTGCTGCCCTACCTGGACTACGATGTGGATGTGACATTGAAAAGCGTGGCCCAACTGCATCCGGGGATGCCTGTCTATCAAATGTCTGCGAAGAGCGGTGATGGATTCGACGGCTGGATCGAATGGCTCAAGGCCCAAGTGTCCGGAAAGCGTGCAGAGTAGAATTCTCAGAAAGTAAACGCCCACCTATTCTAGTATTCGTGATCGACAAGCCGCCCATTGCGACGGGTCCCCCTTTCCCAAAGGGGGATTTGAACTAACCGTAGAAGAGTGGCACCCTGAAGAGAATCCCCCTGGCCCCTTTGAAAAAGAGGGGGAACTTTATAAAATCTAAGCCTTCGTCATGCAAACCCCGGATGGCTGATTCCAGAAGGGTGACATTTTGCGCAGCCGGTCGATGATCGGCGGCATCTTTTCGATGATCAGGTCGATCTCCTCTTCGGTGTTGTAGACGCTCAGGCTGAAGCGGATGGAGCCGTGGGCCGCGGTGAAGGGCACATCCATCGCCCGCAGCACATGGGAGGGCTCCAGCGAGCCCGAGGTACAGGCCGAGCCGGAGGAGGCGCACACATTGAACTCGTCGAGCATGAGCAGGATCGATTCGCCCTCCACGAACTCGAAGGCGATGCTGGAGGTGTTGGGCAGGCGCTTTTCAATGTCGCCGTTGACGATGGCGTTGGGCACGGCTTTGACGAGACCGTTTTCCAGGCGGTCGCGCATCGCTTTAACGCGGGTGTTTTCGTCTTCCATTTTTTCGGCTGCCAGTTCTGCGGCTTTACCAAGTCCGACGATGGCTGCAACATTCTCGGTGCCCCCCCTGCGGCCGTGCTCCTGGTGGCCGCCCAGCATGAACGGGGCGAATTTGGTCCCCTTGCGGATATAGAGGGCGCCGATGCCTTTGGGGCCATGCAGTTTGTGCCCGGAGAGCGACAGCATGCCGACGTCGTTTTCAGAGAGGTTGATGGGGATCTTGCCGACCGCCTGGACCGCATCGGTATGAAACACCGCGCCTCGTTGACTCACCCGCTCGGCCACTTCCTCGACCGGGAAGATCACGCCTGTTTCGTTGTTGGCCCACATCAGGCTGACGATGGCCGTCTCGTCGTTGAGCCGGGAGTATAGGTAATCGACATCCAGAAGCCCCTTGGTGTCGACGGGGACGTAGCTGACACGGTAGCCGTTGTGCGCCAGATATTCACACAGATTCTTCACGGCCGGGTGCTCAACATTGGAGGTAATCACGTGCCGTTTACCGGGATTGGATCGTAGGGCAGCCCAAATGGCGGTGCTGTCGCTCTCGGTGCCGCATGAGGTGAAGACGATCTCTTCCGCTTGGGCGCCCAGCAGATCTGCCAGCTTGGCCCGGGCCTCTTTGATCTTCATGGCCACGTTACCGCCAAAGGTGTGCATGCTCGACGGGTTGCCGTAGAACTGGGTGAAGTAGGGCAGCATCTCTTCGACGACCTCGGGCGCCACCTGGGTCGTGGCGTTGTTGTCAAAGTAGACCGGTTTCATGATGCCACCTCCTCGACCACCAGATCTTTGGTCACCAGTTCCTGAAGCTTGCTCTCCACATAATCCTTGAGCGTGATCTGGGACATGGCGCACGCGGCGCAGCGTCCCTTGAGCTTGACCACTACGCGGTTGCCGTCCACATCGATCAGTTGGATGTCGCCACCGTCCTGCATCAGGGCCGGCTTGATCTCTCGCTCCAACGTCTCCTCGATCAGTCTGATTTTTTGGATATTGGTCAACGGTTTTGGTTCGACCGGTTTTTCCACGAGGGAGCCATTGACGCGATCGATGATCTCCTGAATGGTGTCATGGCACTGCCCGCAGCCACCGCCGGCTTTGATGTAGTTGGTGATCTCCTCGATGGTTTTCAGGCTGTTGTCGGTCGCAGCCCGTTCAATCTGTAGATCGGTCACACCAAAGCATTCGCACACCACATTGCCCGGCTTTTTCTGTTCCGGCTCGCCACGGTAGCATGCAATGGCCTTTCCCAGGGCTTCTTGACCCATGACCGAGCAGTGCATCTTCTCCTTGGGCAGTCCGCCTAAAGAATCGGCGATATGATCGTTGGTGAGTTTTTCGGCCTCTTCAATGGTTTTTCCGATGAGCAGTTCGGTCAACGCCGATGCCGATGCAATGGCGCTGGCGCAACCGAAGGTTTTAAACTTGGCATCTGTTATGCGGCCGGCATCGTCAACCTTGAATGTCAGTTTTAGGGCATCTCCACATGCCATGGAGCCAACCTCGCCGACGCCGTCGGCGTTTTCCACCTCTCCCACATTGCGCGGATTGAGGAAGTGTTCTTTCACTTTATCTGTATATTCCCACATCTCGGCCTCCCGGGTGATTATTTGGCAACAGCTTGATCTGCTTGTATAAGTGGTCTCATTCTTGGCACACTGGTGTCATAATAAGCATCAATTTGCGGATGCAAAGCAGTCAACCGGCATCGGCCTTGTCAATCGCGTGTTGACAATAGTGCTTTTTCCGATGGTATGTTGAATCTAATGATCCAGCGGATTGGGATCGAGTGAAGAAACCGGCCATTGAAAAACAGGAGAGGTGAGGTATGGAGCTGCGCAAAGCGGCCTTTTCCGGGAGTTGGTACCCCAGCCAGGCCAGGGCGTGTGAAGAGGAGATCGCCCGGTTTCTATCCGGCGCCACCGAATCGCCGGAAGCGGGGCAGAACTGGGTGGCCGGCATTGTGCCCCATGCCGGCTGGTACTACAGTGGCGCCATCGCCTGCCAGGTGATCAACTGTCTAAAGGCGGACGCCCCTATCGATCTGGTTGTGATCCTCGGCATGCATCTGCATCCCGGATCGGCCAACCATATGATGACCCGTGGTGCCTGGGAGACGCCCTTCGGCCCCCTGCCTGTGGCTGAGGATCTGGCCGATGCCCTGCAGGAGCGGTTCGATTTTCAGGTGGAAACCCCGCTTCGGTTTGTGCAGGACAACACCATCGAACTGCAAATGCCGTTTGTCAAAAAACTGCTCAACCCAGCGGCGGTGTTAGGCATCGGCGTGCCACCGGCCAATCGATCCCTGGAGATCGGTCGGGCGGTGGTGGATTGGGCGCGCGACAATGACCTTCGTTTCAAAATTGTCGGGTCGACCGATCTCACCCATTACGGACCCAATTACGGCTTTTCACCCCAGGGGGCCGGTTCTCAGGCGGTGGCGTGGGTTCGCGATCAGAATGACCGCGAGGTGATCGACGCCATGCTCGATATCGATGCTGAAAAGGTGATCTCCCTGGGGCTGCAGCACCAAAACGCCTGCTGTGCCGGTGCGGCGGCCACCGCCATCGCAGCGGCCAAACACGCTGGCGCCACCCGATCCGAGGCCCTTGCCTACGCCACCAGCTACGATAAGAGCCCAGGCGATAGCTTTGTGGGTTACGCGGGGATTGTTTTCAGATAGTTAAAAAAGGTCCGTGTAAATCCATCGGTCATCTCTCAATGGCCTGTTCGCCACCGGTACTATTTCTCGCCTATTGCACCTTTTTCCGGGCATCCTTATTGCATAGAGAATAAAAATATTTAACCTAGTGCTATTGCCAACCGATAGCCTGATAGAGACACCACAGGCATTGGCAACAATCGATAGTCAGGTTCCGACCGACATCGCGATACCAAAACGGCCCAAATCGCTCCGTGCAGGAGCGGTTTAATATATTTCGAGGAGCGCACCATGAATGTCTTGACCTATATCCGCAACCTGTTTCGGCAAACACCAAAAAAACAACATCTTGAATATGTTAAGGCGTGCACCGTGGCCTTGGATGCGAACGTCGAAACCGAAACACAGCGTGTTGCCGCAAACCTTTCGCTGCAACAGCGTCCGGCGCCTGACGAACTCCGCTCCGACGCAACCATCGCCTTTTCGCAACAGGGCGATCTGGAGAGCTATGTAAAGATGCTTAACGTCCCCAGCGAGGTGATCGAAGGCTGGATCTCCGCCGGTGTGCTCCTGCCTGAAGAGACCCGCGTGGCCGCCAAGATGATTCGTCTGATGCAGACAAAAGGCCGGTTTTCCCAAAATTAAAAATGTGACACTTCCTCCTAAAGTTTGTGTCAGGAGGGGCGATAGAGAAATACAGAGGCTTCGCGGGGGAGCCTCTGGGATATATTTTATAATATATCTTCCTTTAGCCGGCGGGGCGGCTGCGGCAGCCGCCCCGTTTTTTTTGTGCCAACGGCGGTTGGTGGTTTCAGGCCGCTGGTAATTGATAACCGCTGGAATATATGATACATTGCCCTCTGTTTGTTTTGTGGCGGTTTGATCTGTCATATAGGAGGTTCTTTGCCAAACGCCCGCGAACAGTGGAAAAACGGCCTTCAGGGACGACCGTCGTGGCTCTGGGTGCTCATGGCCATTCTGTCAATATCCTGCCTGGGAATGGGATCCCATCAAGGTGACACCGACAACGTGTTGACGATCGAGGCACTCTACAAGCTTTGCCACCTTCCTGCCGACTGCAGCGCTCCGACAGATTGGGAGGGAGAGACCGTTATCTTTTCGGGCCGATTGGACCCTGCCAACATCTTTGACCGTCAGCACTACCCCAAGTTACCCTACGAGAAGTTTCGCCTCATTGGCGCCAGCGGTCGCTCCGTGGAGATCTGGCCCGAAGCAGGGGACAACAGCACTATATTCAAAAAGTTATCCGCACGCTCGTCCGATGAGGCGACCGTGACCGGAAGACTCAAGGCAGTCAAGCTGCCAATTTCTAATGATTGCAAACTCGGCATCAAGGTGGTGATCGATCATGCGGATCAAGTTGAATTCAAATAGCGGTTGGAGAGTATGGTGCGGTCCCCTCATTTTAGGGTTCATAATGAGCCTGATTATTCTGCCGGTTCCTTTTGGTTATTGCGATGAGGTAGACTTGGCAACTGCCCGCATTGTGGCGGAGAACACTTTAAAGCGTCACTTAGCACTCTACGGGAATTGGAACGGCACATCCGAACCAGCTGTTGCAAATGGGCAGGTTGTATCCTACAAAGGTAGGCGCGTGGCCTACAATTTCTCTGTGATCCCTAGTGGTCATGTTCTCGTGGCGGTTGATGATTATCTCAGTCCGGTGCCGCTCTATTCTACGCGATCTTCCTTTGATACGAATCGCGCCGAGCAGCGAAATGCTATTGAATCCTGGATTATTCCAGAGACGTACGGCAAGGTGTCGGCTTTGTCCAATCTGCGGGTTAGGTCCATTGGAGATCCGACAGCCACATTTTATAGAAGTGAGCGGATATCCAAGGCTTGGGATTTTTACAAAAATGGAACTGCTGGAGCTACCAGACAAGACTCGCCAGATGAGGTCAAGACAGGTCAATCATCATTAATCCGTACAACCATCGTCGGGCCCCTACTGACAACAACCTGGGGGCAGCTCAGCCCCTACAACTCAATGACGCCTAGTGATACAGGATGTGTTCACACGCTTACCGGATGCGTGGCGACTGCATGGGCCCAGGTGTTACGGTATTGGCAGTGGCCTGATAATGGCGTCGGGAGCCATAGTTACTCATGGGACGGCCAGGAGCTGACAGCCGATTTCTCCACAGGTTACAACTGGGGAAATATGCCTGACGTGCTAGACAGCAACAGCACCTCAGATGAAGAACAGGCCGTTTCAGAACTTATGTATCATCTCGGAGTTTCCGCTGAAATGGATTATGGGTGTAGCGGTTCAGGCAGTTCTGCATATGCCGACACTGTTTTGGATATCTATTTTAGATACAAAGCAATGGATTACAGGGATCGCGATGATTACTCTGCCGAAGAGTGGTTTGACCTGTTTAAAAATGAGCTGAATGCAAGTCCTCCGCGGCCGGTCATTTTCTCTATTTTTTCTCCTGGTGGTGGACACGAGGTGGTAGTAGATGGCTACAATGACGACGACAGCTCAAACCGCACACTTCATATCAACCTTGGTTGGTCAGGCTATGAAGATGGTTACTACGACGTGTCCGACGACACCGATTTTGATGCCGGTGACTATGATTGGTACGTCGATCAAGATCAATATATAGTGATGTCAATCGAGCCTAATTATAACTCCCTGCCAATGGTTGACGCAGGCCTTGATCGAATAGTTGATGAAAGATCACGGGTTGACTTAGCTGGCAGTGCGTCCCATTCAACACTTTCCATCTCCTCTTACCAATGGCGTCAAGTGAAAGGCCCTTACGTTTATTTAGGAAACGACTCTTCAAATAGCCTTTCATTTAATGCGCCCAGCGTAAGTTCAACTACAGAGCTTGTCTTTCAATTCAAGGCTATCGATGAGGAGCGGGGCGTTGGATTTGACGAAATTTCCATAGACGTTCAAAATACAGACCCGCCGCCACAATCAATCGATTCCGGTGGCGGTGGCGGCGGAGGCTGTTTCATATCCCATTTGCATTGATCGGTTCATTCAGTTCCTCCTTTACCAAGCTTTTCAGATCATCTTCCCGATGGCCCCACAGGCTCAGTCTTGTGGGGCCAAGGCATTCAGTTCCGATCTATCCCCATCAATTTCGATCCATTCCAAGCTAAAGTTTTGAGCGCTCAGCGCCGATATATATTCAGTATTTTTTCTTCATAAATCTGCCAGGTGAACGGAAGCTACCTTTTTGTTCGAATGAGGCGGATTGAAGAGTGGAACGAAACAACTGAGGTTTGATTGGGTTTTCATGCGGTTGCCGGTTCGAGACAATAGCCAATCGTTAAAGTGGAATAGTGGCGCAAAGGCCTTTTCCCTGATCGAACTCATGGTGGTCATCGCCATTGTGAGCATTCTGGCAGCCATTGCGGTGCCGTCCTTTGCCGCTTACCGCGAGCGGGCAATGGTGGCCGTCTGCATCACGGATATCGGTACCATCGCTAAGGAGATTTCCGCGTTTTCTATTGATAACGATCGCTTGCCGGAAACTCTCGCAGAGGCCGGCTGGGGAGGCAAAATGGACCCGTGGGGCAATCCGTATCAATATCTGAAGATCGACGGCGCTGCGAAGAGTGTGAAAGGCAAGGCGCGTAAAGACCGCTTTCTGGTCCCCATCAATACCGATTTCGATCTCTACAGCATGGGGCCCGATGGTCTGTCGGTAGGACCTTTGACCGCTCCGCAGAGTCAGGATGACATCATTCGGGCCAGTGACGGGAGCTTCATAGGACGAGCGAGTCATTTTTAACCGATAATCACGAGATGGTTGAAAAGCGTGCGACTGGATTCAAAACTATTCAAGAGCAAACTGGCATGGCGCTTTTTTGGCCTGTTCATCGTCTGTGCTTTTGTTCCCATTCTGGCCATGGCGCTGATGGCCCATACCCATGTGGCCGGCCAGCTTGAAGCCCAGGCATACGAGCGTTTAAAGGGCTATGCCAAATCCCACGGCATGTCGATTATAGAACATTTGATTTTGGCCAAGGGGCAACTGAAGCTGCTGGAGCCCGCTTTGACAGGTGGCACCTGGAGTGGTGTGCAGCATGATTACGCCTCATGGGAGAGGGAAAGCGGCAGCCACCATTTCAGCCGGTTGGGGATCTATTCCCAAGGTCGCTACCGCGCCCTGTTGGGTGCCTCCATCTCTGCTGATACCATATCAGATGCAATTGAGGGATTGAAAGCCGAGGAGGGCACCACCCTGCTCGTATTGCCCACGGAAGAGGCGTCTCCTGAGATCGCCCTGGTCCGCCGGGTAGCATCACAGCCGGCAGAAGCCGGTGGCCCCAACTATCTGGTCGGGGTGCTGAATCCGGGTTTCTTATGGGGAATGGATAGCGGTACGATTCTGCCGTCAGCCATCCAATGGAGTGTGTGGGACTATCGACAGACCAATCTGTTCAGCACCCTTCCCCAAGATGAACAGGCACCTATCGTTTCATTTATCGCGATGGACAGTGGCGGGCATGCCGGGAATGCTGCCTTGCCCCTGCCCTCCGACAATTACCTGGCCGGCTATTGGTCTATGTTCATCAAGCCCCAGTTCCATACGCCCCGGTGGTTCGTAGTGGTGATGGAGCCCAGATATAAAGTCATGGCTCCTTTTTATAGATTCCAGAACTTTTTCCCGCTGGTCGTTTTGATAACGCTTGGCATTGTCTTGCTGCTCAGTAGCGTGGCCATACGGAAAAGCCTGGTTCCCATCGATTCGCTGCTCCAGGGGGCGCGGCAGGTCGCCCAAGGACGCTTCATCCATCGGGTGGAGGTGGCGAGCCGGGATGAATTCCACGATCTTGCCCAAGCGTTCAACCGTATGTCGGGACAACTGGACAAGCAGTTCAAAGCGCAATCGGCCCGGTCGGATGTCGATCGCGCCATCCTTTCACTGCTCGATGCCGAGGCGATTGTTTTTAAGATACTCCCCAGTCTGAATCTGTTTTTCCCATGTGTTGCAGGGGCCATAACGCTTTTGGATGAGAAGAATCCTGCCCAGGGGCACATCTATTCGGAAGGTTCAAACGGATTGGCCCCCAGAGTGCGCAAGTGCCATATCTCAAGCGATGCCCAGGCGCTATTGAGCGATCATCCCAACTGGATGGAGATTTCCGATGCCTCATCACCACTCTCATTTTTATGGGAGGTAGAGGCTGGGGGCGCTGCCATGTGGATCGTGCTGCCGGTTTACCATCACAAAAGGCCAATTGCGCTGGTTTGCTTTGCCTGCTCCGATCGAAATGAATTTACTGCAGACGATTTGGAACATGCCGACCAACTCACCCATCAGTTGGCTGTGGCCCTCTCCAATGCAGCATTGATTAGTGAACTTAAAAATCTCAACCTGGGAACGTTGAATGCACTGGCGCGCACCGTCGACGCCAAATCGCCTTGGACGGCGGGCCATTCTGAGCGGGTGATGCAGATGTCCCTCCAGCTCGGCAGAACCATGGGGCTTTCAACCGATCAGCTCGATGACATCCATAGCGCTGCCTTGTTGCACGACATCGGCAAGATTGGAATTCCGGTCTCCATTCTCGATAAAAAGGATCCCTTGACCGATGATGAATTCGATAAGATCCGAACACACCCATCACTTGGTGCCCGGATCCTTGACCCGATTGCATCCTATCGACGGCTGATACCCATCGTGGAGCAGCATCACGAGAGATATGACGGGAAAGGTTATCCCAAAAGGCTTGCCGGAGAGGCGATTCATGTGTCGGCCAGAATAATGGCAGTGGCCGATGCCTATGATGCCATGGTTTCTGACCGTCCCTATCGCCGGGGCATGCCGGTGGAAAAGGTGCGACGCATCATCCGTGAGGAGTCCGGGCGACAGTTCGATCCTGAAGTGGTGAAAGCTTTCGAACTGGTAGTGGCCAGAAAATTTCCGCTGTCCATTGTGGCCGGGGGCAACAGCTCCGCTGCCCCGGTGTCGATGACGCCGAAGGCAGCCCAGGCGAGGTGAAACGCATCATGAATCGGTCAAATATCAGATACGCCACATTGATGAAACTGGGATCGGGGTTGCTTTTGCTTCTGGTCCTGCTTTCCGCCTGCCAGAGGGAGTATATCCCCAAGGGTATGGTGGCCGCATGGGTAAGTGAAAATAAACGATACCTGGGCTGTTATCTGCTCATTTCTCCAGATGAGATTACGCTCGGTGCGGCCGACGCAACCATGCACGACTATGATGTTCGGAAAGTGAAGAGCAGGAAGCGCGGTGGCCAATTGGATGTCGCCATAACAGCGATCGACGATCAGCAGATGGAGGTCACTTTTTCGCTCATCTTTCAGCCGGACAAGGATGACGGCATCCTCTATTTTGAAAATCAACCCGATGTGGTCTGGCAACGCAGCGCCTACCTCTCTCCTCTCTATTAATACTTTCGATTTCAGATCATCCCGTTTCGGGCGGATTTTGAAGAAATGCCGCTGCCATTTAAGATTGATCTTGGATGCGACCTCATGTCATAAATCCTCATGTCCAATCGTTTTCTCATAGGTGTTGAGGGGGCTTTGCAACTGGTTCTGGCGCAGATGCGACCACTGGCCGTCCAAGCGGTGGCCTTGGCTGATGCAGTAGATCGCATTGCGGCTGACGATCTGCGGGCCAGGGTGGACGCCCCCTCGGTTGACGCATCGCTCCGGGATGGCTATGCTGTGTTTTCGTGCGACCTGGGCGCTGCCGAACCGGAACATCCGGTGCGATTGAGGCTGGACGGCCTTGCCGCCGCAGGCGGTACCCGGAAAGATGAAGTGGTGCCAGGGAGCACGGTGCGGATCCTGACCGGGGCCAAGGTGCCTGGGGGCGCAGATGCGGTGGTGGCCGAGGAGGAGATTGCGGTTGAAGATGGCCAAGTCGTTTTCACCGCACCTGCCGGGACGGGCGCATGGATTTTGGCCAAAGGGGCAGAAGTGGCCGTCGGTGATCGCGTGGTACAGGCCGGCGACGTGCTTTCACCGGCCAGGGTCGGTTTGCTGGCTGCCGCCGGATACCGTCGCGTTCGGGTGATCGGGCGTCCTGTTGTGACTGTTGCGGCCATTGGGGATGAGGTTGTCGCACCGGGAGAGCCCCTGGCGGAGGGTCACCTTTATGCCAGTAACATGGTCTCCCTCTGCGCATGGTGCCGCCGTTACGGCTGGCCGTTGCAGGCGGTCATTGTCAGGGACGAACCGAAGGCGATCGAGCGTGCCTTGCTGGACGGGGTGAAACGGAGCGATGCCATCATCACCAGCGGCGGCGCCTGGAGCGGAGACCGGGACCTGGTGGCCGATGCCCTCGAACGGCTCGGGTGGCGGCAGCTTTTTCGCACTATCCGCATGGCCCCGGGCAAAGGAACGGCGTTTGGTTTTCTGCAGGAGAAGCCGGTTTTCATGCTTCCTGGTGGTCCGCCGGCCGCCTTGATCGGTTTTTTGCAGATTGCCCTGCCGGGTCTCCTGAGGCTTGGTGGGTTTAAAGAGACAGGGTTGCCCCGAGCCGAGGCGCGTTTGAGTTCAGACCTGATCGCCCGCAACCGCGAGTGGACGCAGTTTGTCTTCGGCCGGCTGAGGGCGGACGATTCGGCTTACCCCATCTTCGATCTCCTGCCCCGCGGAAGTCGATTGGCGACTATGGCTCAAGCCGATGCCCTGGCGGCCATCCCCGAGGACGTAGTGAAGCTGCCGGCCGGATCGTTGGTGCATGTACAATTGCTGAACTAAGGGCTCAGCTTTAACAGGCGATATCAGCCTGTGAGGAGCAAAACGATACACCCATGACATACATTAACCCACAGCACCATCTCACCGATATCCACCATCGCCGCATCAGCTATCTGCGTGTCTCCGTCACCGACCGCTGCAACCTGCGCTGCCGCTACTGCATGACCAGCCATACCCGCTGGCTGCCCAAAGGCCACATTCTTACCCTGGAAGAGATCCATCGCATGGTGCGCATCGGAGCGGAGCTTGGAATTACCAAGGTTCGCCTCACCGGTGGCGAGCCCCTCTGCCGCAAAGGGATTGTGGGGCTGGTCGAGCAGATTTGCACGGTGCCGGGCATCGAAGATGTTGCATTGACCACCAACGGCACGCTCCTGGCTGAAAAGGCGTTGCCGTTGAAGCGCGCCGGTCTGAAACGGATCAATATCAGCCTGGACACCACCGATGGCCGGGCCTTCGAATATCTGACCGGCAAAGATCTGCTGCACGCCGTCTGGCAAGGGATCATGGCCGCCCAGAAAATCGGATTCGATCCGATTAAAATCAACACCGTGGCCATGCGAGGGCGCAACGAAGATCAGATTGAAGCGCTGGCCGATCTCTCTCGCCAATACCCTTTCCACGTCCGCTTTATCGAGTATATGCCCATCGGAACCGATCCCCGTGCCTCCGAAAAGTATTTTATCTCCATTGCCGAGATTGAGAGCCGTCTTCAAAAGATGGGGGCGTTAGAGCCCATCCCGCGTGGAAAATCGGATGGCCCGGCTCTGCGATACCGCTTTGCCGATGCACCGGGTGAGGTAGGCCTGATCGGTTCGATGAGTGCACATTTCTGCGGTCGCTGTAATCGGATGCGGCTTACCGCTGACGGCCACCTGAGACCCTGCCTGCTTTCCGACGAAGAGGTCAACGTGATCGACGCCCTGCGCCAAGGGGCCGGCGATGATGAGATCGCCGGCATCTATGCCCGGGCCGTGGCCATGAAAAAGGGGGGGCACCAGCTCGACTT
Organism: uncultured Desulfatitalea sp.; assembly: GCA_963668675.2. Classification (GTDB taxonomy): domain Bacteria; phylum Desulfobacterota; class Desulfobacteria; order Desulfobacterales; family Desulfosarcinaceae; genus Desulfatitalea. The sequence continues at coordinate 2,546,378 of CAXXMB010000002.1, forward strand.
TTCCGGGAGCCGTTCGTTGAACAGCAAGATGGCCAGCATTGGAGGATAGGACCGGTGCAACCCGGCCAGGACAACCCAAGCTGTTGTGCCGTCATTTTGGCCGGCGGTCTGAACACGCGCATGGACGGACGCAACAAGGCCTTTCTCGAAGTCGGTGGCCAAACCATTCTGGCGCGGTTGATCGCCACCCTGCAGCCCATCTTTCCACAAATTTTACTGGTGACCCGCCAGCCGGAGCACTATGAAGATGTTCCGTTGCGCGTCGTACAGGATCTCTACTCGGCGCGCTCATCGCTCACCGGCATACATGCCGGGTTGAAACATGCCGACACCGAACACGCACTGATAATCCCCTGCGACGCGCCCTTTTTGCAGCCGCAATTGATTCGACTGCTGCTCGGAGAGATCGATGCCAATACGGATGCGGTTGTGCCACGCATCAAAGGTTACTACGAGCCGCTCTGTGCGATCTACTCCAAGCGTTGCCTGGCGCCCATCACGTCTCAGTTGCACAGGGGACAATATAAGATCACACGTTTTTTCGATCTGATTCGTCTGAAGATCGTGTCCGAAGAGAAGATCCAACAGGTCGACCCGAAAATGCTCTCCTTCCTCAACGTCAACACCCCCGAAGCCCTGAAAACCATCCTGGACATGTATCCCGAAAGCTGATCGCTACCTCTTGAGAAAGCGCTCTTCGATGAAATCGGCAATCGATGGAATATCGTTGACGTCAAATTGGGGCACGCCGAGATCGATGGGGATGTCGGAGACGATGGCCACCAGATGGTTGGAGGTGTTTTCGGTATGCAGGGGCGTGCGGTGGGCGGCGCTGCGGAACACCTCGATCTTCGGCATATCGCCTCTCTTATATCCCTCGGTCAGCACCAGATCCCTGTCTCCGAAGAACTCGGAGACGATATCGTCCAGACGGTACTCTTCGGCAACATCTTTGACCATGGCAATTTTACGGGTCGAGGAGATAACCACCGTGCTGGCGCCGGCCTGCTTGTGGCGCCAGGAGTCCTTCCCCTCCCGGTCGATGTCGAAGCCGTGAACGTCGTGCTTGATGGTCCCCACCTGATAGCCCCGCCGGCACAGCTCGGGGATCAGTTTTTCCAACAAAGTGGTCTTTCCGGAATTCTTCTTGCTCACGATGGAGACGACGGGTGGCATGATTCGGTCCTCAAGTTATCGCTCCGAGATTCCGTTTTAACCAAGGTACATCCAGAGCAAAGAGATAATCGTTTTCGATCGAGCCCATATCCTCGATGACGGGGTCGTTGGTTCAAGCCGATTCTATAGCACTACGCTTCAGCCTTTGCCAGCCCGTTGACGTTTCTCTGCTGAGTCGATTCGGGCAGTGGCCTTGTGCCAATGCCAGTGCGGACTGCGGGCTCGACCATTTTTTACCTTAATTGATGCGCGCAGGTGTGATATAGCCAGCCTGCCAAATGGATACCCGTACTTTAGAGGATCGTATGATGTGGACCCGGATGAAACCCTATCGCAGTCATCTTTTGATGGCGCTGTTGAGCGGCATCCTGCTCACCCTGGCCTTTCCCAAGATCGATCATGGCTGGGTGGCCTGGTGTGCCCTGGTGCCATTGCTGCTGGTGCTGCGATCCGTTGGGCCGCGTGTGGGGTTTCTGCTCGGTTTTGCCTGCGGCATGGCACACTACTGCGGGTTGATCTACTGGACCGCTTATACCATGCATGTTTACGGAAAATTGCCATGGATCCAGTCGGTTATGGTGCTGATGCTGTTTGCCACCGTCCTCTCCGCCTATATTGGACTATTTGCTTTGGCGGTATGCGCATTGGCACGCCGGCCCGGTCAATTGGTTGCCGTGGCGCCTGCCGCCTGGGTGCTGGTCGAGTGGCTGCGCGGCTGGCTCTTCACCGGTTTTCCGTGGGAGCTGCTGGGATATAGTCAGTACGACCGCCTGTGGGTCATCCAGCAGGCCGATCTGTTTGGGGTCTACGGTGTCTCCGCTCTGATCGTTCTGTTTAATGCGCTGTTGACGCTGGCGCTTCTCTATTGGGCCGAAAAACCTTGGCGGGACCTTTCGGTGCAACGTGGCTTGGTGGTGCGCGGCGGGGTAATCGTCGGTGGATTGCTTGTCCTGACAGCCACTTACGGTATCTACCGCATCAACGCCATTGACGACCAGGCGGCCCGGGCCGATCGTGCCGAGGTGGCTGTGGTTCAGGGCAACATCGACCAGGCCGTTAAGTGGGATGCCAGTTTTCAAATGCTCACCACGGCCAAGTACAAGGATCTCTCAACGAAAGCGGTCGAACAGGGTGCCGATCTGGTGATCTGGCCGGAGACGGCGACCCCGTTCTACCTCTTTCACGACAAACTGCTGACCAAGATGGTCATGCAGGGGATCCGGGACAGTCGGATCGATTTCATCATTGGCAGCCCCAACGTCGATTTAAGTGCCAAGGCGCCCGCCTATTTCAACAGCGCCTACCTGATCAACGCCGATGGGGAGGTGGGGGGGAAATACGACAAGGTCCATCTGGTGCCGTTCGGCGAGTATGTGCCCCTTGAGCGCTGGCTGCCCTTCATCGACAAGATGGTCGCCCAGGTAGGGGATTTCAAGGCCGGCCACCAGGGCAATACCCTGATGTGGAAAGAGCACCCCGTGGGGATGTTGATCTGCTATGAGGCTATCTTTCCTGAATTGGCCCGTGCCATGGCCTGCAACCGGGCCCAGTTGCTGGTCAACATTACCAACGACGCCTGGTTCGGACGCACCAGCGCCGCCTACCAGCACTTCTCCATGGCCGTTTTTCGAAGCGTTGAGAATCGGCGCTTTTTCGCCAGGGCTGCCAACACGGGCATCAGTGGTTTTATCGATCCCAACGGGCGGGTTCTGGCCGCCACGGATCTTTACACGGATGCCGTGCTATCCGCCCCGGTGGCTTTCCTGAGCGATCTGACCCTCTACAGCCGATGGGGGGACTATCCCCTTGTCCTGATTTGCCTCATCATTATTGCTTTCTTCGGCGGCGCCCGCTGGTTGAAGCGCGGTGCGAGCAGGCGCGACCGTTTCTCCCGGTGAACCGGCTCCCGTTGATTCGTTGATATCCAGCCCGTTGATTCATTGACATCCAGATAGATCGATATTAATTAAGTCTAACCAAACAGGAGGTGCTGCCATGTCTTCAGAAGTTAAACAAACCCTTAAATCCCTTCGTGAAAAATTGACCCACCTGGGAGACTGTCTTTGACCTGGCCGGCAAACGTAACCGCCTGGAAGAGTTAGAAACCATTGTTGCCAAGAGCGGATTTTGGGACAATCCCGAAGCCGCTAAACCGATGCTCAAAGAGCGCACTTTTCTCACCGGACGCATTGAGGCCTACCAGACCCTGCTCACCGAGATCGATGACAACGATCTGCTCCTCGATATGGCCCTGGAGGAGGAGGATGACCAGACCCTGGCCGAGGTCGAGGTCCAGGTCGATTCCCTTGACCGGCGCATGCACGCCTTCTCCCTCGACATGATGTTGGATGGAGAGCAGGACCCCAACAATGCCATCGTCAGCATCAACGCCGGCGCGGGAGGGACGGATGCCCAGGATTGGGCCGAGATGATGTTTCGCATGTACCTGCGCTGGGCCGAGCAGCGGCAATACAAGGTGGAGACGATCGATTTTCAGCCCGGTGACGAGGCTGGCATCAAAAGCACCACCTTTACGGTCAAGGGGCAGTACGCTTACGGGTATCTCAAGAGCGAGATCGGTGTGCACCGGCTGGTGCGCATCTCGCCGTTCAATGCCAGCGGCAAGCGGCAGACCTCCTTTGCCTCGGTCTTTGTCTATCCCGAGGTGGACAGCGAAATCGTGATCCAGGTCGAAGAGAAGGACCTGCGCATCGATACCTATCGTGCCAGCGGCGCAGGCGGCCAGCATGTTAACAAGACCTCCAGTGCCGTGCGCATCACCCACCTGCCCACGGGGATCGTTGTGCAGTGCCAGCAGGAGAAGTCCCAGCACCGCAACAAGGAGATGGCCATGAAGGTGCTGCGCTCGCGGCTGTATCAGCACGAGAAAGAGAAGCAGGACGCAGAGCTTCAGCAGATGCATGAGACCAAGGATGAGATCGCCTGGGGCAACCAGATCCGCTCGTACGTGCTGCATCCCTATCAGATGGTGAAGGATCACCGCACCAATATGGAGATCGGCAATATAAGCAGCGTGCTCGACGGCCAATTGGACGCCCTGATCGAGGGGGTTTTGCTGGCAGGGATAGAATAGCAACAGATGAAAGTAGATGCCGAAGCCATTATTTTCGAGTATTACCAGCGCGGATCGGCGCTTGCCGATCTGCTGCTGGACCACAGCCGCAGAGTGAGGGACAAGGCGCTTGCAGTGGCCGACGGACTGCTTGGCGAACCGGTCGATCTCGATTTCATTGCCGCCGCCGCCATGCTGCACGATATTGGTATCATCGGGACCGCCGCCCCTTCGATTCACTGTCATGGATCCCACCCCTATGTCTGCCACGGTATCATTGGACGCCGTATGCTTGAGGCGCATCGTCTGGAGCGGTTGGGGCCGATTTGTGAACGGCATATCGGAACGGGGATCACCATCGTCGATATTCAACGTCAGAATCTACCCCTGCCGTTGCGGGATATGGTCCCGATTCGACTGGAAGAGATCATTGTGTGCTACGCCGATAAGTTCTTTTCCAAGAGCGGTGGAGGCTGCGAGCTTCATCCGGAAGAGGTGGTCGCCCAATTGGTACGTTACGGTCCGGAGAAGGCGGCCACCTTCAAAGCGTGGCACAACAGGTTCTTTCACCAGCCCGATTCGGAAAATGGGGGCCACGCCGACGGAGCCTTACAGATGACCGCTACAGGGAGGATCCCATGACCCGTCGACAGTTGGACGCCGAAGGCGCCCGGACACTGCCCGTGGCTCTGACCATTGCCGGTTCGGACAGCTCCGGAGGGGCCGGGGTGCAGGCTGATCTGAAGACCTTCCAGGCCCTTGGCGTTTTCGGTATGAGCGCCATCACCGCAGTGACAGTCCAGAACACCCGCAAAGTGTACGCGGTGGAGAATATATCCCCGCAGATCGTATATGAACAGATCACCTGCCTCTTCGACGATATCGATATCCACGCCGTCAAAATCGGTATGGTGTCCAGTGTGGCCCTCATCGAGGCGATAGCCGCGGCCCTTGCTGAAGTCGAGCGACCTCCGGTCGTACTCGATCCGGTGATGATCTCCAAAAGCGGTTACGCCCTGCTCGACCCGGATGCCCAACAGGCGCTGAAGACACACCTCTTTCCCCTTGCGGATGTGGTGACCCCCAATATCCATGAGGCCGAGGTACTGGTAGGTGCAGCGATCGAGACAGAGGCGCAGATGCAGGCGGCGGCCGAGCAGATTAAGGGCTTTGGTCCGGCCAAGGTGGTGGTCAAGGGGGGGCATCTCAGCGGTGCGCAGGCCACGGATGTGGTTTTCGACGGCACCCATCACCGTGCATTGACCACCGACCGTCTTTCAACCACCAACACCCATGGTACGGGATGCACCTTTTCGTCGGCTATTGCCGCTTACCTGGCCAAGGGCGAGGCTTTTTTCGATGCGGTGGGCAAGGCCAAAACGTATGTCACGGGGGCAATCGCCCACTCTCTGGCCATCGGAAGAGGGCATGGCCCAACACACCATTTTTTCGATCTCTATCGACGGGCCGGTTTTTGAGGGGATCGTGATATCGCAGGCGTTGTGATTATCCTTTGCGACGCTTGCCATTTCTATCCCAGAAGATTTCGCCTTTCGCTCCGCCGCGATAACCATCGACAAAATGAATTCGGGACTTGAGCTGGCCGTTATCGTAGTAGCGGGTGACCACGCCATTGAGAATGCCCTCTTCATAAGGCTCGACACTCTCGATTTTACCATTGGGGAAATAGTAGAAACTTCTTCCGTTCAACATTCCGTTTTTATACTCTTTTTTAAAACTGACGGTATTTCGACGGTAAGCCTCGCCATGGCTTTTTCCGGTGACCACACCACTGAACGGATGATCTTTGCCGATCTGATAGACCTTTCCATTGCGTTGCATCGTCTGTGATATGTCAATCTCATTGGTGCAGGCCGTGAACATTGCTCCCACCATAAGGAGTATCAGCCATCGGGCGGTGATGTTGAGTCGCATTGATTTTCCCTTGATCAAACGTCCGGCACAAGCCCCGACACTGCCGGTTCGGCATTTGGTTCCATTTTTGGGTATCGGTATCTTGACGGGAAACCTTAAGTCCATCGGTGGGCGGCCCGGGCCCTCATTCTTCTGAACAGAAACGGATTGAAGAGATGGAAAAATTCCTTGATGATGGGCCATTGGGATGTGTATAACCCCTCACCAGTAGCCCCACACCATTGCTTTGACCGGTAGATCGTTCTCTTTGACCATGGGTGGGATGGATAGCCAAAGGAGTGGCCGATGCCCCCCAAAAAAATCGGATTGGTGGTCAAGCCCGATGACAAGGCGCGGCGACATGCCGATGCACTGGATGCGTGGCTTGTGGAGAAGGGTTGCCAGGTCGTACGCATGGCCAGCGATGCGACCTCCCCGTCGGCGCCGGACCCAAGTCCGGCACAGCCACCGACAGATCTGTTTTGTGCGGTCGTTTTGGGTGGAGACGGCACCTTTCTCAGCGCGGTTCGCTGGCTGGGCGACCATCAGGTGCCGATCCTGGGCATCAAATTCGGTGAGGTCGGCTTTCTGGCCGAAGCAGCCGAAGAGCAGATCTATTCGGTTGCGGCGACGATACTCGAAGGCCGGTTTACCACCTGGCAGCGGATGCGACTCAATGTCGAGGTGTGGCAGGACCAGGAGCGACTGGCATATGAGACGGTGCTCAACGATGTGGTCATCAACAAGGGCGCCCTTGCCCGGCTGGCCCTGATCACCGTCAAGGTGAACGACCGATACCTGACCGACTACCGTGCCGACGGATTGATTCTGGCCACCCCAACCGGCTCGACGGCATACTCCCTGGCCGCTGGAGGACCAGTCATGCACCCGACCGTCCCGGGGATCCTCATCACTCCCATTTGTCCTTTTACCCTGACCAACCGGCCGCTGATCGTCGCCGACAGCAGCCGGATCGAACTCCGATTGGCCGAAAAAGCCTCCGATATCATGCTCACCTTCGACGGCCAGGTGGGGCTGCCCATCGACGAGCACCATACCATTGTCATCAGCAAGGCCGATTCGCCCGTTCAGTTGATCACACTGCCCGGACGCAGCTTTTTCGATGTTTTGAGAACGAAGCTGAGATGGAGCGGGAGCAGGACATGATTTTTACGGCCTCGCCCCTGCATCGGTGGGTTGCGGCACCGGATCGGGCGGCAGATTGCCGCGAATGAACACACTCTTCTGAAGGGACTCCACGACGCGATCGACCTCTTCGACGCCCTGGCGGATCTCCAATATCCCCTCCTTGAAAGAGGTTGTGATCTCGGGCACCTGATGACTGCCCTTTTTGATGTTCTCCATGATCGTCTGGAGGTCACCGGCCGACCTGCGGATCTCCTCCAGAATTCCCTTGGCCTGCTCCACCCCCTCGTTGATGGCGCCGCCGGTTTCGCGAAAGACTGTCAGGTTTTCGTTGACCAACAGCATGGTGTCCGGGGCGCTGGCTGCGGCCCGATCGATATTCTCCAGGATGTGGCTCATCTTCTCCATGTTGTCGACAATCTTCTGCAGCAGGTCATCGGATTTCAGCATCAGGCCCATGGGACCTTTTCCGGCCTCAAGGTCCGTCGTTATTTTTTGGATGTCACGGCTGACCCGCTCGATGTTGTTGAGCGACACGAGCAGGGGGCCTTCGGGGTTGCTCAAATTTTCGCTGATGATAGAGATGTCCTGGATCGCTTTAACCACCATCTTGGCCGTTTTTTCGACCTCGAATTCGGTCAGGATGTCATCGATGGATCTCTTCTCGCGTGACGGAATGTTGCCGCTGTGGGCAATGGCTGGCGCATCGGTCGAACCCGGGATGATGGCGATATATTCAGACCCGATCAGGGTGGGGCTTTCGACCACTGCCACGGCGTTTTGGCGGATGCGCGAGGTGTACTTCTCCCGAATGGCCAGTTTGACCAGGACGCGATTCTTCTCCAGGGTGATATCGTCTACTTTGCCAATGTCGGCCCTGAAGAGCTTTACGGCGGCATTCTCTTGAAGGTTATAGGTTTCGTTAAAAGAGGTGTAGTAAGTGACGTAGGTTTCAAACCAATCTTTGCCGCGACCGATCATCACCATCATCGCCATCAACAACAGGAACACCCCCACCACGAAAGTGCCCACGATCTTCTCTATTCTGGAAAATTCCATCTCCATGAGCGTTTATCTTCTCCCACTGGCAAAGACGCCGTGGCAAAACGATGACGCGATACAGCGTCACCTGCCGGGGCGGCCCTTACACCATGGCGGTCAGAGATCCATTGTTGATCATCACTTTTCGATTGGCGAAGCGTTCTACCAGCCGTTGATCGTAGGAGAGAAAGACGATCGGCAGGCGTGCGGCGATCAATCGGTTGAAAAGGGTGACCAGGAGGTCGAATTTGGCGTGCCCGATGAAATCCTCGGGCTGGGAAAGCAGCATCACATCCGCTCTCTTCGTCAATTCACGGATAACGATGGCCGCCTGGATCTCCATGGTGTTGAGTTCGGATGGCCGTTTGTCAAGCTTCTCCATGAGGTCGAAATCGCTGCACAGGGAGAGGGCCTCGGGCTCGAGACCGATGTCCAGCCGGTTTTCGTAGTAGTAGCGCTGCAGCAGCAGATTTTGTCGTAAACTCATATTGCTGATAAGGGCTGCATCACGTGCCACATAGCCGATCTTTTTCTTGCATTCCAGCATCTTATCATATCTTTTCAGATCGTGGGGCTGCCCTTTGAAAATGTAGGTGCCTTTCAGCGGGTGAACCAGGGTGGCCAGAGCCCTTAGAAACAGTTGGGCATCGTCCGGGTTGCCGCTATCAATGGCGCACACATCGCCCTTGTCGAGGCTGAAGGAGAAGCCGCTGAGACCGTCACCCGATCCTTGTGCCGCCAGGGTGTAGTTTTTTAGCTGCAAAAGGGACATGGCTCAAAAGATACTCGATTACAGATAAAAAGATAATGAAATCAGAACATTGATAACCAGGCAATAGAGGAAACCTTCCACGGCCGAACGCGATGTGGCCACCGGAACCTCCGTGATCTGGCGCTTCATCTCAAATCCACGATACAAGCTGGTCACGGTTATGGCAACGCCAAACACCACCGCCTTCAGCAGCCCGACCCCGATATCCGCTGGTTTGATGGCCTTTGCGATCTGGAACAAAAAGTTGCTCATGGGGATATCGGTCACCATCCAGACGATGGCATAGCCGCCCAGGATCGATACCAGATCGAACACCACAAAGAGCCCCACCATGGCCGAGGTGATTCCGACCAGGCGCGGCAGGCACACCACGCGGATCGGATCCAACCCGGCCATCTCCATGGCGTCCAGTTCGTTCAGGACACGCATGTAGCTGATTTCGATGGTAACCGCCGTCGATGAGCGTAGCAGCACCAACAGGGCAGTGATAATCGGTCCGATTTCCCGGACGATGAGCAATACCGATATGCGGCCGAAGTCATACTGTCCGGATAATTTAGCGAATTGAATGATTACCATGCTACCGACCAGCAGGGCGATGGGCATGAGGATCGGCAGCGCCTCGACGGCGGTAAAATAGAGCTGCTGGATGATGATGCGCCAGACCAGGGCACGGCCCTCTTCGGGGCGGTGGCGAACTTGGGCAAAGATGCGGTAGAGGAATGCAAAGAGATCCAGCAGATGGGTGATGGAGTCGATGGCCTTGCGACCAATATAACCGATAATCCTTATCATGCCTGGTCTTTGGCGCTGTCCCCTCTCGCTGAGGATTGGTTGACTTCCTAAGAGTCATACAATATATTGCATAATACGGTCAATCAGTTTGGATAACTACCTAAAAATAGTGATTATAATGCGTCTCCGGTTTCTGCTGAGTTGTTGCTGTCTTCTGTTTGCCTGCCCCTTGGTTGGCCATGCCGAACCCTTACAAGAGCTTATCGAAACCCTCCCCAATGGCTGCATCAATTGGACCAAGGGACTTCTTGAGGCCAAAGGAAGTTCGCCATCCGGTAGCCTGCCGGATGCCGGGAGCCGGTCCGAGGAACAGATGGTCCGGCAGGCCCGCCAGGAGGCGGCCAAACATATGCTGCAAACCATGCATCAGGTGCGTATGGATGGTACCCGTTATATATCCCACATGATGTCGTTGGATTACCAGGTGGGGGCCAAGGGGGATGAGATGGCGGCGGCTGCGCCGGTTGTGGCAAAGCACCTTAAGGTGGACGGAAAGATGGAGGTCACGGTTCAGATGGCCTTGCTCGGGCCTCTGGCGCAGTTGGTGTTACCGGAGTCGATCAAGCAGGTGGACACCATCAAATCGATCAATTCGGTCGCTGACGAGACAGAGGATGAGGCGACGTCTGAGGTGATCGGGCGCCAGGCGTCGACGGATCGGTCAAATGCCTATACCGGATTGATTGTGGATGCCCGCGGCACCGGGGCAAAGCCGGCCATGGTGCCTCTGCTGGTTGATGAGAGCGGCAAAGAGGTGTATGGATCGGTCTTTGTCAGTCGGGAATATGCCGTTCAGCAGGGGGTGTGCATGTATGCCAGCGCCTTGGCGCATCCGGAGCAGCATCCCCGGGTGGGGCCGAATCCGCTGGTGGTAAAGGGGTTGCGGACATTTGTTGATCGCAACTGTGATATCGTGATCAGCAACGCCGATGCTGCCAAACTGATGGATGTGTCGGCCAATTTGGGCTTTTTAAAACAGTGCAGGGTGATGATCATTCTTGACCCCTAGCGGTTCGAGGTTTCGAGGTGGCACTATGTTGAAGGGAATGCTGGTCGGGTTGGTGACCGTTTTGGTTCTGGTTGCCTGTGGCCCGGATACCATTTTTTTACGCCAGGGGTTTGATACGCCGGCACATCATGTTTCAAACGGCAATGCGCTGCTCGAAAGGAACAAATTCGTAGATGCCTGCCGTGAATTCGAACGGGCAAAAGAGCTGGACCCGGAGTATGCAGAAGCTTATGTTGGCTTGGGCATCGCCTATGCCAACCGCGGTGACCTTGAAAAGGGACTGGAGATGATGAAGATGGCCGATGCTATGGCCAGCAGCCAAGAAGAGCGTTTCAGCGTGCAGAGAGGGTTTGACCAATTGAACCGGATCAGGCAGAAGTAGATATTGTCAATCACCATCTGTTTTAGCGTATATAGCTTCATCCGCAAACCTACCCCTCGGCAGCCCGATGCATGCCAGCTATGCCATTAGCAGCCATACGTCTGAATCAAAGAAGTTCATTCTGAATCCTTTCCCAAGCCTCTGTCAACGGTTTCCCATTGGACACTTCGCAAGCCTTTTCCAACTGAAACAGACCCTGTCCCAGAGATGTTAGCAAAATATTAGGCGTCAGATAGAGTTGTGTTTCCGTTGCCCCCGTTTTCCCGAAAGGAATTGGTCGCCGACCAGGGGAAACCCCGCTAACACAAATCTAACAAGATGCAAACAATTTCCAAACAGGCCGGGATTAGCTTTGCGACGTTGCTATTGAGGGCAACGAAATGGTTGTGCACAGGTTGGTAAGCGTTGCTTCATCTTCTTATAATAATGATGATCAGGATCAAAATGGACCTCAGAAGAGACCCTGCCCGGCATGCATCGAAGCGTCGCCGTTGGCTTGAAACACCCGGATCAATACAGGAGCGCCCCCTATGATATCTCCGGGAGCCCTTTTGGTCGCCCTGCTGGTGATGATCACCCTGGCCTATTACGTGGGGTTGCGTCGCTCCATGGCTGTCGCCGGAGGGCCGTCGTCGGTGAGCACGCTGCATTCGCGCCCGCCCTATTACGGCATGCTGACGGCCATGTGGTGTGGTCTTCCGGCCTTGCTCATCTATGCGGTCTGGCAGGCCTCGGAATCCAGCGTCATCGCCCACCTCGTTATGGCTGCCATGCCACAGGAGTTGAAGGAGCTGACACCTTCCCAGTTGAGCCTGGTGCTCAACGATATCAAAAACCTGCTCAGTGGAAACATTATTTCGGGACAGATCAGCCCGGAGATTCAAACGGCCGCCGATCATTACCAGCGTCTTCAGCAGATCAGCCACACCGCCTTGGCCGTCGTGGTCCTGGTCGCCGCAATCTTGGGGCTGGTAGGATTGCGCAGCCGCATCAGTCGGCGTCTGAGAGCCCGAAATCATGTGGAGCGAGTGATATTGTGGGCCCTGGCCGCCTGTTCGACCATCGCCATATTCACCACCATCGGTATCGTGCTCTCGGTTCTCTATGAAGCCATCCGTTTCTTCAAAGCCGTGCCGGTTACCGAGTTTCTTTTCGGATTGAAGTGGAGCCCCCAGATGGCGATCCGAAGCGACCAAGTCGGCTCTTCGGGCGCTTTCGGCGCATTGCCCGTCTTTGCCGGCACACTGCTGATCTCTGGTATCGCCATGGCGGTTGCCGTGCCCATCGGGCTGATGGCGGCTATTTACATGTCCGAATACGCCGGAAAGCGGTTCCGGGCAGTGGCCAAACCGCTGATGGAGATCCTGGCCGGCATCCCGACAGTGGTCTACGGTTTTTTTGCAGCCTTGGTGGTGGCGCCTATGATTCGCGGCTTCGGGCAATCCGTCGGTCTGGATGTCTCCTCGGAGAGCGCCCTTGCGGCCGGATTGGTGATGGGTATCATGATCATCCCCTTTGTCTCCTCCCTCTCCGACGACATGATCAACGCCGTGCCTCAATCGCTGCGGGACGGCGCCTACGGTTTGGGGGCCACCCAATCCGAAACGATCAAGCAGGTGGTCCTGCCGGCGGCCCTACCGGGTATCGTCGGCGGTGTTTTACTGGCCGTATCGCGGGCCATCGGAGAGACCATGATCGTGGTCATGGCAGCCGGCCTGACCGCCAATTTGACCATGAACCCGTTCAAAACCGTCACCACCGTGACCGTCCAGATCGTCACGCTGCTGGTGGGGGACCAGGAGTTCGACAGCCCCAAAACGCTGGCTGCTTTTGCTTTGGGGTTGCTGCTGTTTGTCATCACCCTGGGCCTCAACATCATCGCACTGCAAGTGGTGCGGAAGTACAGGGAGCAATACGAGTAAGACCGGTTTGACGTTTTAACATAGACTATTAAACCGGCAAATAAACAGGCCAACCTTTGTCATCCCGGACTTGATCCGGGATCGAGTAAGCTCCTGGATTCCGGCTTTCGCCGGAATGACATTTACTGGGGTTTTTAGTTGCCGGGTTAATAATAAACAGGTGAGAAGAGAAGTGGAAGAGAGACAACCCAAATCCATCGATATCGTAAAGAGGGGATTGAAGCGGCGTTACCGCTCCGAACGGCGGTTCAGGCGTATGGGGTTGGGTGCGATCATTGTGAGCCTTATCTTCCTGTCAATTTTGTTTGCTACGATTCTGGGAAATGGGCACAGCGTCATTTTCCAAACCCGCGTCGAACTTGATATCTTTTTTGATCCCGAGCTGTTCAGCGAAGGGGATGTGGGCCGCTCGGATTATCCGAAGCTGGTGAAATCGGCACTTCGCAAAATATTCCCCCAGGTGACCGGACGGAGTGACAAGCGCGGCTTATACGCCTTGGTCAGTTCCGGCGCGGCTTTTCAACTGCGCAGCATGGTATTGGAAGACCGCTCCACCATTGGCCGGACGATCTCTGTCTGGGTGCCGGCCGATGACGATGTGGATATGCTGATCAAGGGGCATCTGCTGCGCGACAGCGGCAGGCTGTCCGAAAAGCAGCTCGCCTGGATCGACCATTTAAAGGAAGATGGCCGGCTGCGTAAAAAATTCAACACCGCCTTTTTTACAGCCGGCGATAGTCGCGAACCCGAGTTGGCCGGCATTTGGGGGGCGGTTTGCGGGAGCTTCTTTACCTTGTTGATTACGCTGCTGCTCTCGTTTCCCATCGGTGTCGCTTCGGCTGTCTACCTGGAGGAGTTTGCACCCAAAAACCGTTGGACCGATCTGATCGAGGTCAACATCAACAATTTGGCGGCCGTGCCATCCATTGTCTTCGGATTGCTTGGCCTGGCGGTGTTCCTCAACGCTTTTGGCCTGCCCCGCTCGGCCCCCATCGTTGGGGGATTGGTACTCTCCCTCATGACCCTGCCGACGATTATCATCGCGAGCCGTGCCGCCTTGCAGTCCGTACCGCCCTCCATCCGCGAGGCGGCCCTGGGTGTGGGGGCAAGTAAAATGCAGATGATTCTGCACCATGTGCTGCCGCTTGCGCTGCCCGGAATGCTAACCGGCACCATCATCGGCATGGCCCGGGCATTAGGGGAGACGGCACCGCTGTTGATGATCGGTATGGTGGCATTTATCGTGGATATCCCCAACGGCATCTCCGACCCTTCGGCTGTGTTGCCGGTTCAGATCTATCTTTGGGCCGACAGCCCCGAACGGGCCTTTGTTGAAAGAACTTCGGCCGCCACAATGGCGCTGCTGATCTTTTTGATCGCCATGAACGGGCTGGCCGTCGTTTTGCGAAAGAAGTTCGAACGCCGCTGGTAGCCTGCATGGTGACAGTGCGGGAAGTAATCGGGCGGTATTTCAGTTGTGAAGACGAATTTGAACAATAAACATCCTAAGGAGGAAAACATGTTGAGAAAGACCCTTACCCTATCGATTGTGACTGCATTTATTGTGGCGGGCAGCGTGGGTATGGCTGCAGCCGCAGCCCGTGACTATGTGAGCATCGTCGGTTCGTCCACGGTTTACCCGTTTGCCACAGTGGTGGCGGAGCAGTTTGGAAAGACCACCTCTTTTAAAACGCCCAAAATAGAGTCCACCGGTTCAGGTGGCGGGTTGAAGCTTTTTTGTGCCGGTGTCGGGGTCGAACACCCGGATATCACCAATGCCAGCCGCCGTATCAAGAAATCGGAGTTTCAGATGTGTTCAGACAACGGCGTCAACGGTATCATTGAAGTAAAGATCGGATATGACGGCATCGTCGTGGCGAATTCCAAGAAGACCGCTCAGCAGAAGTTGACCCGCAAAGAGCTCTATCTGGCCTTGGCAAAGCAGGTCCCGGACCCCAAGGGCGGTGAGAAGCTGGTCGCCAATCCTTATAAAACCTGGAAGGACGTCAACGCTTCTCTGCCGGCTGTTAAAATTGAAGTGCTCGGTCCGCCGCCGACCTCGGGTACCCGGGATGCTTTTGTCGAACTGGTGATGGAGAGCGGGGCCAAATCCTTTGGTTGGTTGAATGCGTTGAAAGAGACAGACAAAAAGCAGTTTAAGGCCGTTGCCCACACCGTCCGCGAAGATGGCGCCTACATCGAAGCCGGCGAAAACGACAACTTAATTGTTCAAAAGCTGGAAGCCAATCCCGACGCCATGGGGATCTTCGGTTTCAGCTTTCTCGACCAGAACAGCGACAAGATCCAGGGCGCCCAAGTCGATGGTGTGAGCCCAACCTTTGAAGCCATTGCTGACGGCAGCTACCCGGTTTCCCGGCCGCTCTTCTTTTACGTAAAGAAGGCCCATGTCGGCCAAATCCCCGGCATTAAGGAGTACCTTGGTGAGTTCACCTCCGACAAAGCATGGGGAGAAGAGGGGTATCTGGCCGACAAAGGCCTGATTCCCATGCCCGATGCAGAGCGCAAGCAGTTCAGCTCGGATGTCAAAAACCTGAAGCCGCTTATGGCCGATCAACTTAAATAGGTGTCCTGATCACATCATAGGACCTGATCGGAGCGCCGCAGGTTTGCCTTGCGGTGCTCCGCGTGCTAATGGGGAGAAATGGTCCCATGGCAGTCGCGTTTCAGAGCAATCAGATGTTAAAAAGGGAGTTTGGTGTGGGTAGCGACAAGCAGTCAGATGACAAGCCGGTGAAGGGTGCAACCAAAGGCATTGAGGACCCGCCCTACACGAAAAAGGGGGATGGGAAAACAGTCGGTCAACCGTTTGTCGATGATCCCCGCATGACATGCCGCAATGTCAATGTCTACTATGGAGAGAAGCACGCCATCTTGAATGTGTCTCTCGACATCGCCCGCAACCAGGTCATCGCCATGATCGGTCCTTCGGGTTGTGGCAAGTCGACGTTCATTCGATGCCTGAACCGGATGAACGATACCATCGACGGGTGCCGAATAACGGGAAATATCCTGCTGGACGGCGTCGATATCTATGGCCGCCAGATCGATGTGGTGCCTTTGCGGGCGCAGGTCGGTATAGTCTTCCAGAAGCCCAACCCTTTTCCCAAATCGATATACGACAATGTAGCGTATGGCCCCAAAATTCATGGCCTTGCGGGCAACAGGGCCGAACTGGACGAGGTCGTCGAGACCTCTTTGCAAAAGGCCGGGTTGTGGGAAGAGGTCAAGGATCGACTTACCCAGCCGGGTACCAGCCTCTCCGGCGGGCAGCAGCAGCGCTTGTGTATCGCGCGCACCATTGCCGTCAGCCCGGAGGTGATACTGATGGACGAGCCCTGCAGTGCGCTCGATCCCATTGCCACGGGGAAGATTGAAGAGCTGATCGATGAGCTGCGGCAGCAGTACTCCATTGTGATCGTCACGCACTCCATGCAGCAGGCGGCACGCGTGTCCCAGCGCACCGCCTATTTCCACTTGGGAGACTTGATCGAGGTAGGGAATACCGAACAGGTGTTTACTACCCCCACACATAAGCTGACTCAGGACTACATTACCGGGCGATTTGGATAGCGCCGGTCTCAAATATGGCTTTCCGCCACAATATCATTTGCGGTTAAAATGGGAAGTCGCTGCGAGCGTGACCCCGATCATCTTTCTCGAAGATAGGGTCCGGTCGATTCCGGGAGGATTTCATGTCCAAGCATTTACGCAGAGAACTGGATAAGATTAAGAAGAAGATGCTCTCTTTGGGCGCCTTGGTCGAAGAGCGGGCCCGCATGGCCGTTGAGGCGGTCGAGTCCCGTGATGGAGACATTGCGCAGAAGATCATCAATTCGGATTGGGAAATCGATGAGATGGAGGTCGAGATCGAGGAGGAGTGCCTGAAGATTCTGGCACTTTACCAACCGGTGGCGGTGGATCTGCGCCTTCTCATCGCCACCATCAAGATTAACAACGACCTGGAACGTATCGGCGACGAAGCGGTCAACATTGCCGAGCGGCTGCAGGTGGTGGCCAAACGACCGCCGTTTGTGTTTGTCTTCGACTACACACCCATGGCCGAAAAGGTGCTCGCCATGCTCAAAATGAGCCTGGACGCCCTGGTCAACCTCGATGTTGACCTGGCGTTCAAGGTGATTTTCATGGATGACGAGGTCGACGAGATTCAGGTTCAAGCCTACCAACGCATCAAGCAGGCCATTAAGGAGCATCCCGACCGTGTAAGCTATCTCATCAATCTACTCCTCATTTCACGCCATCTGGAGCGTCTGGCCGATCACAGCACCAACGTCGCCGAAGAGGTGATCCATCTCATCGAAGGCGAAATCGTACGCCACGGCAAACGACCCGAATAGTCTCTTCCAAACCTATGGTGTGACTTGATAAGTGCACAGCTTGCAGGTCACGCCCTCTTTCTTCAGATAGTCGGTATCCACCATGGAGAGCAGTTCCCACGACCGTTTCTGTTCGAGTTCGATCATGCGCTGGCGGTAACCATACTCTTCATAGGCGCCTTCCCGAATGGTAAAGCAGATCATCCCGCCGGGCCGTGTAATGCGGACCAACTCATCGAGCGCATCGGCCTCGACATGGCCGAACGTAAAGGTGCCGGTGCACACCACCGCATCGTACCGGTCGTCCTCCATCTTCAACGGTTGGCTCATGTCCGCCTGAATCAATCCCTGGTAGATCTCTTTTTTGCCGGCTTCATCGAGCATCTCCCTGGAGTAGTCCAATGCATCCATGCGGACATAGCCCATCTTCTGCAGCTCTTCTCCGACCAGTCCGGTACCGGCGCCGGCGTCGAGTATTCTGGCGTTTTTGCTGTCCAGCACCCGATCCAGCGCCTTGGCACTCTCGATATGAGCCACGTATCCGAAAGCGTCAACCGTGTCGGCTTCATAATCCGAAGCCCAATCCTTATAAGCGTCCATGAGCTCTTCATGGTTTTTTGCGGTATAGACCTTATTCAGCGTCTTATTCTCGCTTCGCATTGCATCTCCTTTGGTTCTAATTGTCGTTCACCTGATAGACACAGAATCTGGCCGTAACCTCCTCCTTGACCAGGTAGTCTTCCTGGCGCATCTCCTGAAGCCGCCACGTGTTATCGGCTTCGAGTTGAAGCATTTTGCTGCGATAGTCATACGCTTCATAAGCGCCGTCTCTAATGGTAAAACAGATGACGCCGCCGGGCCGGGTCACGCGCACAAGCTCGTCGAAAGCGTCAGGGCCGACGTGGGCATAGGTGAAGGTGCCGACACAGATCGTGGCGTCATAGAGATCGGACGGCAAGTCGAGCCGCCGGTTCATGTCCGCATGAAACACGTTGTTGTAGACCGCTTTGCGTTCCGCTTGCTGGAGCATGTCCGGGGAGTAGTCCATGGCCTCGACGTTCTCATATCCCATTGCGTTGAGGACTTCACCGACCAATCCGGTGCCGCAGCCCGCATCGAGAACCCGTGCGTTTTTGGAGTCGAGATGGTCATCCAAAATTCTGGCCGCCACTTTCGGTCCCACATATCCCATGACCTGGCACGTGTCGCGATCGTAGTCGCAAGCCCAATGACTGTAAGCTTCGTTGAGTTCATCCTGTGTTTCGGCCTCGTACGTGTTTTTCCATAGTTCTGGTGTCGTTTTCATGATGGATCTATCTCCTTGGGCCCGATGTGTGCAATGGGGGGCCTCCCACCGATGGGTTTCCCGGCCGGCCGCATGGAAACTAAGCCGATGGTGGCTTCGACTGGGTGCGGCCGGTAGCTCTCCTCCAGGGGGTGACTGCCAGGGTCTTGATCATCATAAGGCTGAATGACCTGCGGCGATAACGTGCGATGGGTATCAAGATGTTCTGTTCAAGTGGCGAACCCGGCTTTGGGAGAGCACGAAATTTAATAGTACACGATGCAAAAAAGCCGGACACGACAAGCTGGCACATAGTGATTAACGTGTTAGAAGACAGTTAAAAATATTAATATTAGGAAAATCCGCCCTTGTTTGAGGCCGATAAATATATCGAATACGATGTATTGTCAAGCCCCCCATCTCCGAAGGTGGGAGAGGGTGCTCACGCCTTATCAAGCCAGGCGGCCAGGGATGACCCGATCATGGCGATACACTCCCTACCTTTAATAAACTCGGTGTCAATGACCGCACCCAAGCTTCTGTTTGGGCTGCATCCCACGGCCTCCTTTAGCGATATCCCTGCCGCTGCCCATGCTATACGGCGATCGCAACGGTATTTCATACTTAATTGGTATATCTTGACATCAAGATATGCTGTCATACCCTTTCAGCATGCAAACAGCACCCCACATACGACTTGTTTTATGGAAGACCGCCAAGGCTGTTGACAAGATCGACCGCGCCAGCATCGCCGAAACCGGTTTGCATATCAGTGATTTTACCATTCTGGAGGTGTTGCTGCACAAAGGGCCGTTGCCGATCAGCGTTATTGGCGAAAAGGTCCTGCTCACCAGCGGTTCGATGACGGCAGCCGTCAATCGATTGGAGCGCAGGGGCTTGGTACGGCGTTCCCAGGATCCTTCGGACGGCCGCTTCTTCCATGTTCATCTGACCGCTGCAGGGCGAAAGGAGATCAAACGGGCCTACGCCGCCCATGAGCAGAACTTGGAGGCTGTCGCCGGCGCTTTGACCGACCGGGAACGCGATGAACTTGTCCGCCTGCTGAAAAAGCTTGGCTGTCATGCCGAAGCGATGGTTTGACTTGCTATACTAATTCAAAATGATGAGGTTCATTATGAATGCAATCCCTGACATATCAGGCATCCACCATATCACTGCCGTATCTTCGAATGCAGCCCAAAATCTATTCTTCTATACCGAAGTGCTTGGCCTGCGTCTGGTCAAGCGGACAGTCAATTTTGACGATCCTTACACCTACCATCTCTACTACGGTGATAAAAAGGGGCATCCGGGTACAATATTGACCTTTTTCCCACGGGAGGATCTCCCCAGGGGCAGGCCCGGCGCGGGTGCGTTAACAGCGATAGCTTTTGCCGTCCCAGCCGAAGCCATCTATTTTTGGAGCGAACGGCTCGTCAGCAGTGGCGTGACGGTGAAGATGGAGGAGCGCTTCGGCGACCGGGTGATTCGATTCTCCGACCCGGACGGGTTGCCGCTGGAGTTGGTTGGAGAGGAGCGTCCGCCGATTATTTCAAACTGGGAGCGCGGCCCCATTCCGGATGCGAGTGCCATTCGGGGGGTTCACTCGGCCACCGCCACGGTGAATCTCTTCGATCCCGAAGCGACGCTGGTTGCGGACGTTATGGGGATGCGGTTGGTCGATCGTGATGGAGGCCGATATCGGTACAAGATGGATGATTGGGAGTCACCGGGCCGCTGGTTCGATTTGAAGATCGATCCCAATGCCCGCCCGGCGTCCATGGGCAGCGGGACCGTGCACCACATCGCTTTTCGCACAGAGGACGATCTGACCCAAAGCCGCTGGCAGGAGATCCTGAGGGGTTTGGGATACAACGCCACCGACGTGCGGGACAGAAACTACTTCCGCTCGATTTACTTCAGAACGCCGGCAAACATCTTATTCGAGATGGCCACCGATCCACCCGGCTTTGGGGTTGATGAATCCGTCGAGCGGCTCGGCACATCACTTCAGCTGCCGAAACCGTATGAGGGCATGCGTGAAGAGATCGTTCGGCAGTTACCTCCGCTGTGTGGCGACGAACTGCCTTGCAATATTGAAAATGCGATGGCGGCATAATCGTAAAGACCGGGCCTGAACCCAAACCAACTTCACAGAAAGGATAAAAACCACCATGAAAATCTTGATCGTTTACTACTCGACATATGGTCATGTTCATCAAATGGCGGAAGCAATGGCCGAAGGGGCCCGCCAGGTGCAGGACGCCGAGGTGGAGCTTCGTCGCGTGCCGGAAACCCTGCCCGATGAGATCCTGGAGAAGATGGGGGCGCTGGAGGCCCAGAAAGCGTTTGCCCATATTCCGGTCTGCACTGTAGAGGAGTTGGCTTCGGCCGACGCCATCATCTTCGGGACGCCCACCCGATTCGGCAACATGTGTGGCCAGATGCGCCAGTTTCTGGATGCCACCGGCCAGCTCTGGTCGGAGGGGGCACTGGTGGGCAAGGTTGGAAGCGTATTCGCCAGCACGGCCACCCAGCACGGCGGGCAGGAATCCACCCTGCTCTCATTCCACGTGAGCCTGCTGCACCAAGGGATGGTCATCGTGGGGTTGCCCTATGCCTTCCAGGGACAAATGCGCAACGACGAAATCACGGGTGGATCACCATACGGCGCCACCACCATCGCCGGCACATCAGGCGAACGGATGCCGAGCCGAAATGAGCTGGACGCCGCCCGTTTTCAAGGAAAGCATGTGGCGACCATCGCCGGTAAGCTGAGGGGATAAACAGTCGCGGGATATACGGAGACAATGACGATGGGGGCTCGGCAAAACGTCAGCCCCCAACCTGCCTGGATCTTGTGCTTCAAAGCCATTTGATTTTTTTAAACCACAGCACCAGAATAATTGCAATTGCCACGATAAGACCCGTAACGATAAAAAACGCCCATTGGCTGCCTGTTCCCGGAATCCCCCCGACATTGATTCCGAGAAGACCGGTGAGCAGTCCCAGCGGCAGAAAAATGGCCGCTACAATGGAAAGTGTGTAAACGGCGCGGTTCATCTGTTCGGAGAGACGGCTGTTGAGCTCTTCCTGGGTGATAAGCGCCCGCTCTCTGGCCGCATCGATATCTTCCACAAAGCGTGCCGTTCTTTCAGCGACTTCCCGCAACTGGGTTCTGTCCGAATCCTGCAGCCAGCCAATCCGTTCATGCGCCAGACGACCCAAAAGATCGCGCTGCGGCGCCACATAGCGCCTCAAGCTGATGCTTTCACGCCTCAACTCAGCCAGTCTTGGCCGGAGCTCTTCCGTTTCGGCGCTCACGATGGCGTCTTCCACTTCGGCCACCCGGTCTTCAATATCGGCGACGACGCCGCCGATGCGGTCGGACAGGCGGTCCGCGACGGAGACAAAGAACTCTCCGGGGGTTGCCGGCCCCAATCCCGCCCGCGCGTCATCATGGACATCCTGAATGGCCATGACACGGTTGCGGCGCATGGTGATGATGCGTTCATTGCTGATAAACATGCGTACGGCCACCATGTCTTCAGGATCCGCACCAGGATTGCAGTTGACCCCTCTCAAGATCACAATCGCCCCTCTGTCGGTTGTTGCAATGCGGGGGCGCGTGCCCGATTCCAGCAGGGCCTCCTTTTCCAGTTGATTTAAACCGCTCTTTTTTTCCAGCCAGTCCAACGCGGTTTCATTGACGGCATCCAGATGAATCCACAGCAAACCCTGTCCCGGTCGCCAATCGTCCACATCGGACCAGGTGAGTATCTGTTGCTGTGTCTGATGACCAAGCAGGTGGGCGTATACCAATCCGTCAGCCTTATCCATTTTGCACGTTTCCTCTTTATGTTATCGATCCTATCTACCCAATTAAGGGAAAATCCCCACATGCGATCCATGGGAGACTGAACAGCGACACTCCTCGTCTAAACTTCCTGCTCGAAAACCGAAATATTGCGAGTCGCTATACGATCATTTGCTATGCGACACTGTCTTCGCTCCTGTTCAACAGCTCCAATTTGATCTGCCGCTTGTCATCGTTGGCCAGATGCAGGGTTTGTGTGGGAAAGGCAAAGTTAATCCCCTCAGCATTGAATTGCCGGGTGATCTCGAGGCACGTGCGCTGGACCCAATCCTGGTAATCCCACCACTCGGGCGGGTGATACCAGGCCACCACCAGGATATTGAGGCTCCAGTCATTGAATCCGTTGAAGATGGCGCGCGGCGGAAAATCGGGGTGCATGCCCTCATGGTCGGCGAGAATGTCGCGGATGATGGCCACCGCTTTCTCGATCTTCTCCGGCGGTGTGTCGTAGGTGATGCCGATGTTGTTCAACCAGCGGATATGGGGGCGCTTGCTGACATTTTCCAGGCCGGAATTGACCAGCCTTTCGTTCGGAATGGTGACCAGGTTGCCGGGCAACGTTCGTATGCGGGTGCTGCGAAACCCGACACTCTCCACCGTACCGTCGTAGCTGTCGATAATGATTCTGTCGCCAACCTGGAACGGCTTGTCGAGCAGGATGGTCAACGTCCCGAAGAAATTGGCGATCGAGTCCTTGGCGGCCAGGGCTACGGCAATACCGCCAATACCCAAAGAGGCCAGTAGAGGACCGATCTGGACACCGGTGAGGTTTTGAACTGCGATGACACTGCCCAGAATGATGATGAAAACTCTAAGGGTCTTGCCGAACAGGGGCACCAGGATGTCGTCCAGCGTGCTCTCAGTACTTTTGGCCCACTGCATAAGCCTTGCATCGAGCACATTGACGAATTGATAGATGAACCAGAAGAGGGCGACAATACCTCCCAAGGCGGTTGAGCGCTGCAAGATCAAATGGACAAGATTGCTGCCGTCAGGCGATTGAAAGTGGCCGTAGAGGGGCGAAAGGGCACCGTAAATACCGTACACCCATATGGCCAGCGTCAAGGGCCGCGTCAGTGCCCGCAGCATAAGACGGGTCAACGAAATGGCACCCTCCACACGCGGAATAGCATCGATTTTGCGTTGGATCAGCCAGCGAACCATCCGTTCGAAGGAGACCACGAGAAAGACCAGAAACAGGCAAAACAATATTTTCAGCCAACTGATATCACGATATATTTTTGTGTTGATCCATGCTCCGACGCGATCGGACGCTTTCTTGCCGAACTGTTCGATTTTTTGCCCGACCTTCTCACCGGCCTTGTCGATTTTGCCCGATTCTGGGACCAGATTGTCGCCTTCATCCGCAGTTTGATCGGACGGTTGTTCTGTCGCTGGGTTCTGGGGCGCTTTCGTTTGGGCCCCAACCGTCTGGAAAAGGGGGAACCAGAGCGCCAGAAGAAACATTGAGGCTAAGATGGCCTTATAGCGCAGGTTTTGCATCCAATTCTCCTAAAACTTTCTGACGATTAAAGATGTGATTTGCTCGAGCGTATTCTTGCGGTTCAAGCCGCTCTGTCCCACGAAACATCATGCGGCCATTACGCCCTGTTCTTGAATGCCTCTTTTCGAATACCGTGATGACTCATGAGCTTATGCAACTGCCGGGTCGTGATGCCGGCTTCCTCAGCAGAGCGATTGATCTTTCCACCGTTTCGGGAGAGAAGGTCTTTTAAATATCGGCGCTCAAAATCATCCAACGCCTGTCTGCGCGCCTCGGCCAACGGCAATTGGGTGTCTACCGTGAGTGTGGTCGAATCTGAAGCGTTTTCAAAAAGCTCCAAAGGGAATCCTTCAGGGGTCAGAACAGGAGATTCTTCCAAGATGTAGGCACGTTCCATTAGATTCTCCAACTCCCTCACATTTCCCGGCCAGTCGTAGTTGGCCAGGTTTTGGAGAACATGGGGGTGTACCGAAGAGATCGATTTTTGAAACTCCCGATTGAGACGCTCAAGAAAAAGGTGAACGAGTTGGGGCAAATCTTCGATGCGTTCGCTCAAAGGTGGTATGTGGATCGGAAAGACGTTCAATCGATAGTACAAATCCTTGCGAAATTGGCCCGTCTCACACGCGGTTTTCAAATCGCTATTGGTGGCGGCAATCACCCGGGCGTTGGTGTTGATCATCTCATCGCCGCCGACCCGACTGAACGTGCCATCCTGGAGGACTTGCAACAACTTAATTTGGGCCTGGGGCGTTAATGTGCCCACCTCATCCAGAAAGATGGTGCCGCCGTTGGCGATTTCGAACTTTCCCAGTTTTTTACGCATGGCGCCGGTAAATGCCCCTTTTTCATGCCCGAACAGTTCACTCTCAAGCAACGTGTCCGGTATGGCGCCACAATGCACACTGATGAATTGAGATTGATGGCGGTTGCTGTGCTGGTGAATCAATTTGGCCATCACGCTTTTCCCTGTGCCGGTGTCGCCGGTCAGGAGCACTGTGGTTTTGGTGGACGCCACCGATCGAATTTTTTTGAACACCGAGACCATGGCCTCGCTTTTGGTTTGGATCACTTCACGGGCATCGTCTTTCCAAAATTTATCTCTCAGATAGTCCAGTTCTGATTGACGTATTTCTGTTTTTTTTAACGTGTCGATAACCAGCAGCACCTCGTCACAGGAGATTGGGTACGTGATGTAATCGTCAGCGCTTTGCTTGACCATGCTAACGGCCTGGCGAACTTTTTCGGGGGCGGCCATGATGACGATTTTGATGGAGGGGGTCTGCTTTCGAAAAAGCTCTGCAACCGCGTCAAACGCTTTGTCGCCCATTGATTCCATCAAAATGTCCAGATCGATAATCACTCCTTCATATCGCATCTGTTCAGCCATTTTGACGGCGTGTGGCACATCGACCGCGCTGTCGATTTTCAAGCCAGGCTCGAAAGCGGATTGAATCTTTGCAATATCGTCCGCTACAGCGGATATGATCAACAGGGATTGCAATGGCACCTCTGCAAGCTTTGAGTTGCATCCGAACAATTGCATCTTTACATAATAAAGGTGAACAGATCAATCAATGCATGATTACGGGTTAGAAGGGAAAATCATAGGGTGATGCTATTTTTTCTTCCAGAAGGGTTAGAACCTATAATTCCAGCGATGGTTCAGGCGATAGATAAGAAATAGGAGTTCCCTTTTCTCCCGAACAGGAACCGAAGATTCCACTTCATTTATGGGGCATCAGCCGTCTAAACGATTTCAAAATCGGTCTTTGGCAATGGGGCGAGGCACTGCCGCTTATATGGCGGAAGTTTGGGTTCCGACCCCAAAAAACCTGGCGCAAATAATATATTTAAATACAGATAGTTAAATTGTGGCATGCAAATTGATTATGGTGATACCGACGAAATTACCGTCCCCAACTCAGACAAGGAGAATAAAATGAAAGTAAAAACCAGTATGTTGCTTACCCTCGTTTTCTTGGCCATTTTCAGCATCGGTACCGCATTGGCCGGCGATGTGACCGTATCCGGCGAATTGACCGACGGCTATCAGATCGTCACCGCAACGGGTGATGTCTACGATGTCGCGGATGATGCAAAAGGAGAAGAGCTATCTGAAAATGTCGGTAAAAAAGTTGTGGTCCAAGGCACCCTGATGGAAGAAGAGGGCATCAAAACCATCACCGTGACCAGCTTTAAAGTGGTAGAATAACCGTTTTTACAACATGTTGTGGAGGGCGCTGTTCTGCTGAGCGGACGGTGCCCTTCTTTTTTTGTTGGCAGCGTCTAACCGCTGTTGTAGTTCAACTATAGAGGTGCAGCACATGTCGGAGAACAGTGATCTCAATTCGCGCTACAGCTTAATGGACGGCGCAAATGGCATTGTGGACGATACGGTGAAGGACGTAGATGTCCAGCGAAGAATTGCCACCGATTCATCCCAGAACCTTTCGGCCCGGTTGGAAGCATTCGAAGATATTATCGACTCCCAAGTGGGCGATACGTTGATGGTGCGCACCCGCAATATCGAGAGAGAGGTGGGGCTTCGTCAGTTGTATCTGAAATTTGAGGGGGGCAACCCCACCGGCACCCAGAAAGACCGGATTGCATTTGCCCAGGCCATGGATGCATTGCGCCGCGGTTTTGATACGGTTACCGTGGCCACATGCGGCAATTATGGTGTGGCGGCCGCCATGGCGTGTTCGCTGGCTGGTCTGCACTGTCTGGTTTTTCTTCCCGGCCACTATCATACCAAGAGAGTGGATGAGATGGTCCGGCTCGGAGCTGAAATTAGAAGGATTCCAGGAGATTATGAAGCTGCCGTTGCAGCGGCCCGGCAGTATGCCCATGACCATGAGTGCTATGATGCCAATCCGGGCGGGGACAATACCGTCCTGCAAATCCAGGCATACGGGGCCATGGCGTACGAGATCTATGACGAACTCAGAGATGCACCGGCGGTGGTGGCCGCGCCCGTATCCAACGGGACGACGCTGGTCGGCTTGTACCGGGGTTTCTTGAGTCTGTACCGACGCGGCAAGACCTCCCATATGCCGCGTATCGTGGCCGGTTCATCTTTCGGTAAGAATCCCATCGTGCACTCTTTTATATCGGGGCACAGCAGTTGTATGGATCTGAGACCGGAGCGGATTCGTGAGACGGCCGTCAACGAACCGCTGATCAACTGGCACTCCATTGATGGCGATTTGGCGCTAACCGCTATTCGTGAGACCAATGGATGGGCCGCCAATGCCTCGGATAAGGCCATGCGGCAGTATTCACGCTTATTGCGTGAAAAAGAGGGCTTGCAGGTATTGCCTGCATCCACGGCCGGTTTGATCGCTTTTATCGAACGCCACCGGACCGATCCGCTGCCCGGTGACCGATATGTGATCATTCTTACGGGAAGGAAAGCGTAAATGGCTCAATTACACACACCCGAAGGCAATGCCTTGATCTATTGTCAAGGAGGTTTCAACACCACCAACGGCAAAACCGCCCATGGCCTTGTACGATATACGCAGCGGTATCGAATTCTGGGTGTTATCGATACGCGCTATGCCGGCCAAGATGCCGGGCAGGTCCTTGATGGGCTGGCCAGCGGCATACCCGTATACGCTAATTTGGCCGAAGCATTGGCCGCGCATGTGGAAAGTGGCATGCAGCCAACCCATTTGGTAGTCGGCTTGGCACCGGATGGCGGCCGGCTGAGCAGTGAGGATCGCAAAGCGATGGCTGCTGCATTGGAGGCCGGTCTGCATGTGGACGCCGGTCTGCATGACTTTTTGTCGGACGACCCGATAATGAACGCTTTGGCGGAAAAGAAGGGTTGCCGTATCCGGGATATCCGAAAGCCGCCGCCAAGAAGCGAGCTGCACTTTTTCAGCGGCAAAATCGAGCAAGTGGATGCCCTCAAGATTGCGCTATTGGGAACCGATTCGGCTGTGGGCAAACGCACAACGGCGTGGCTGCTGGTGCATGCGCTGAATGCGGCCGGTGTCGCTGCCGAGATGGTGGGAACCGGTCAAACGGCATGGCTGCAAGGGGCGCGATACAGCATCGTACTCGATTCACTGGTCAATGATTTTGTCTCCGGAGAGATAGAACATGCGGTGTGGTCGGCATGGAACGAGCAACATCCCCAGGCCATTGTGATCGAAGGCCAAGGCAGTTTAATGAACCCGGCCTATCCGGGCGGTTTCGAGATTCTGGCTGCCGGGCGCCCGGACATTGTGATCCTGCAGCATGCGCCGGCAAGAGAGGATTACGACGGATTTCCAGGGTATCCGATGCACCCGCTGCCGGTTCAGATCCAGGCAATAGAACTGCTTTCGGGCAAACCCGTTGTAGCGGTAACGGTGAACCACGAGGGGCTTTCACCCGAGCAGCTGCCCCAAACCTTTGAATGCATTGAGCAGGAGACAGGCTTGCCGGCCTTCGATGTGCTCAACGATGGCGCCGGGGCCTTGGCAGCGCTGATCATCAGACGGCTGGAAGAAATGCGATGAGTACTTCCCAAAGTTCATACCCAGACAATCCGATGCAGGCACTTCTGGTAATCGATCGATTGCAGGTCGGTCCCTTGCGGTTGGAGAACAAACGGCTGGTGATGCCCTACCGGGTGGAACAAGGCGACCGGTCGGAGCAGTTTGATCTGATCTACTCATACGAGGAGCGTGTGTTTGATCCTGAAGAGCCCGAGTCTATTAACCTGGCTGCCATGATCGGCGCCCAGGCGGCGCTAAACTACGGTCTTTTTTGTCGGGAGATCATTTTTCACGGCCCTTTTGACGGATCGGATCGCCGCTTTTTGCGCACCATGGCCGAAAATACGTCCAAAGAGATTTACGTCAAAAAGTTTCTGGAGCCCAATCCGTTTTTGCAAGGTGCCGTCAGCAATCTACCGGTAGTTGTACAGAAAAACTACCTCCAAGCGCGCTTGCGATTTGTGGATCAGAACAAAGGGAAAGCGAGACTCACGCGCTGGCAGCGCTGGCCAACTGATCGGCATCGCCACTGTATTCTATCCAGTGGCGGCAAAGACAGCCTGCTCAGTTTTGGTTTAATGCAAGAGATTGTCGGCGGTGCTTCTCAAGCAAGCTTCAAAGGTGAGGTTCATCCGATTTTTGTCAACGAATCGGGCCGGCACTGGTTTACGGCATTGAATGCCTATCGCCATTTTGAACGCTACGTGCCCAATACGGCCCGCGTGTGGGTCAACAGCGACCGGCTGTTTGCCTGGATGCTGCGCAGGCTGCCGTTTATCCGTTCTGATTTTGCCGACGTCCGCTCGGATGAGTATCCGATCCGGCTGTGGACTGTGGCTGTTTTTCTGTTCGGTGTGCTGCCCTTGATGCGCAAACGCGGAATAGGCCGCCTGCTCATCGGCGATGAATACGACACCACCGTGCAGGCCATCTTTCAAGGCATACGGCACTTCGACGGTCTTTATGATCAAAGTGTCCTGTTCGACCGGGCCATGTCCGCTTACTTTATGCAAAAAGGGTGGGGGGTCAGCCAATTTTCCATTTTGCGTCCCCTTTCGGAGATGTCCATCGAGACGATATTGACCAGACGCTTCCCGGAGCTGCAAAAACTGCAGATGTCGTGTCATGCCACCAGCAAGCAAGCGGACCGTGTTGTGCCCTGCGGCCGTTGTGAGAAGTGCCGGCGTATTGTGGGCATGTTGACCGCCATCGGCGCCGATCCCCAGCGGTGCGGATACACAGAAGCGCAAGTCCAACACTGTCTGCAGCGACTCGCTTCCGGCAGAATACACCAGGAAGCGGCAGGTGCCGAGCAGCTGCTCTATCTTCTGAGTCAGGCCAAAATGATCGACTTGGATGGCGAAGCCGGTCCGCAACCCCAGGAGCGGCCGGAGGTAATCAGCATGCGCTTTGATGGCGAATGCTCTCCCTTCGATGCAATACCACTCAATCTGCGCGCTCCGCTCTATCGCATATACAGTCAATACACCCGAGGCGCCTTGCTGCGCAATAGGGGCCACTGGAGGGCCATGGACCCCCTTTCCGCTACGGCCCTGAACTCACCCTATCCGTTTGAAAGCGACATTGATCAGGCCTCATCCGACATCGAGGTGGTGGCGGATAAGACCCACAATGACTACGAATGGGGACAGATGACCTGGCCGCAGATGGCCCAACGATTAAAAAATATCGATATCGCGCTGCTGCCGGTGGGCGCCATCGAGCAACACGGCCCCCACTTGCCGCTGGACACCGATGCCTATGACGCCGATCGTTTAGCGCGTATGGTGGCCGAAGCGTGCCCTCCTCCCAAGCCGCTGGTTTTGCCGGCCGTGCCGTACGGCATCTCCTATCACCACAGCGATTTCAAAGGTACGCTCAGTGTCGGCAATGAGTCGTTTTCCAGCCTGATCTATGATATCGGGATGAGTGTGGCGGCCAACGGCATCCGCAAACTGATCATTATCAACGGCCACGGCGGAAATGGACCGGCCTTGAACTATGCGGCCCAGCGCATCAACCGCGATGCCCATATTTTTGTGTGTGTCGATAGCGGTGAAACCAGCGATGTGGATATTGCCGCCCTGATCCAAACAGCCAACGATGTTCATGCCGGGGAGATCGAGACCAGTACCAGCCTGGCTACCCGCCCTCATCTGGTGAGACAAAGCGAAGCGGTGTCGGAAGTGCCCCATTTCTCCAATCGCTATCTTGATTTTACGTCACGGCACGCCATCTCCTGGTACGCCTACACGGATAAGATTTCCGATTCCGGGGTCATGGGAAATCCGCTGCTGGCCGATGCGGCCAAGGGCGAAAGGATCTGGGAAATCATGGTGGCCCACCTGGTCGCACTGGTGGAAGATATTAAGCAAATGAGCCTGGATGAAATTCATCAGAGGAGCGTGTAACCCGTGAAGATTACTTCCGTTCACGCCTGTCTGGTTCCTATCGATTTGGCCGAGCCTTACACCATTGCCTATGAAAGCGTTAGCCGTGTAGAGAATGTCTTCTTGTGTTTGGAGACGGATTATGGGGTCTGTGGCTTTGGTTGTGCCGCACCGGACCTTGCTGTGACCCATGAAACCGCCGCCGGGACCCACGATTTGGTGGCGGCGACGATAGCGCCCTGCCTTCAAGGTGCAGATCCCCTTAAAATGGCGGTGGTTTTGAATGAATTACTACCCGCACTCAGGCCTTACCCATCAGCATTGGCCATGGTGGATATGGCCTTGTACGATCTGCTGGGAAAAAGAGCGGGGTTACCGCTTTTTCAGCTGTTGGGCGGTTTTCGTGACAGCATATCGACCAGTGTTACCATCGGCATTTTACCCCTTGAAGAGACGCTTTCTGCGGCCAAGGCCCACGTCAAACGAGGCTTCGCGGCGTTGAAGGTCAAAGGGGGAGTAGAGGTCGACGCGGATATCGAAAAGATGTGTCAGCTCAGACAGGCTCTGGGCAGCCATGTCCAACTGCGGTTCGATGCGAACCAGGGGTATACGGCTGACCAGGCGCGGCAGTTCTTGCAAGGCACCTTAAAAGCGGATCTGGAGCTGTTCGAGCAACCCACGCCGAGAGAGGATTTCGACCTGCTTGGGCAAATTACCCGTCAATCCGATATCCCTGTTATGGCGGATGAGAGCATCATGGGCTTGCGCGATGTGTTTCGTCTTGCAAAGAACGGTCTGGTGGACATGGTCAATATCAAACTCATGAAGACCGGTGGCATTGATCGTGCGATCCAAATTCATGCCGTTGCCCGAGCTGCAGGCATTGATGTCATGGTAGGGTGCATGGATGAATCGGCCCTGGCCATCGCTGCCGGGCTGCATTTTGCCCTTAGCCGCCCCGGCATCACCCATGCGGATCTTGACGGACACTTGGATTTAAGGGGTGACCCGGCGTCAGGGGCTGTCTTGCTCAAAAAGGGTGTGCTCTATCCGACTGGCAGGCCGGGGCTGGGGCTCGATCCGAAACTATGATGTCCCTGGTCAAAAAGAGAAGGCGGCCGGTGGCGGCCGCCTCATCCTGAATATGAGATTCGGTTCAAGCGCATACTGTCCCGCGCCGTGATCTCATCGAATCGTTCGTATCGTATGAGGATCTATCTTTATCCCTATCCCTGCTTGAAGACGATCAGGCAACCGATGCTTTCAATGCCTTCCCGGCAGTAAACTGAGGCACCTTTCTCGCTTTAATTTTGATGGCTTCACCCGTGCTTGGATTGCGGCCCATGCGTGCTTTGCGCTTGGACACTTTAAAGGTGCCGAATCCGGTCAGTGTGATTTTTTCTCCATTTTTAAGGCCTTTTGCAATGGTGTCTAGAAGAGAATTCAATGCAACCTCAGCCTCTTTTTTGGTGTTGAGATACTTTGCCATTTCGTCGATCAATTCACTTTTTGTCATAAGAGATACCCTTTCAAATGCGTTGTCAGAAAAACGATTGAATACTTTATGCTATGGTTAAAATCCAGATGCCACTTCCTGTGCCTCTATGATCGTTTTGCATCGGATGCAATAGGCGGCCACCGGTCTTGCTTTCAGGCGGAGAGGGTTTATCTCTTCTTCGCAGGCTTCGCAAATTCCGAATGTGCCCTCTTCTATTTTGTCCAACGTTATTTTAATCTTGTTAATGAGACGGCTTTCACGCTCCCGAATGCGCAAGGTGTAGTTCCGGTCGACATCTATAACAGCGCGCTCGATGGGATCCGCAGATTGGGTGTTGTGCTGGAGCAAGAATCCGACGGTTCTTTCGGCAGAGTATAACAGATCGTTCAGTTGGTGGGTCAGCATCCGCTTGAATTCTGCTATATCTTCGGGCGTCAACGACGGTTCAGCACTTTGTGTTGATACGGGTCTCATCATGAATCAATTCGCTCCTGCAGTTGCGGCACGAGTCGTTCACCATTGATACAGGTTCTAATGGCTATTCATCATCTATGACGCTGAATCGTTTTATGGTGATACGCCGCGTGGATTTTCTGTCCCGTTTTACGCTCCCTTTGGCTTCTATGCACTTTTGGACCAAGTCGATGAATTTATCTCCGTTTTCGATAAAATACTCCTCATCGTCGGTGGCACTTAGAGCAACTGCTGTAATTTGGTCATCCTCATCCCATTGTATTGGAGTGACGATACCTACCAGTGTTTCACCGTTTTGGTTCGACTTTTTTTTGGACATAAACCACTCCTATGTCCCCGCTTCAATAGTTGTCTCTGGAATCAGAGTGCTTAATGGGCCTGCGAATCAAACCCGTTTTCATTCAGTAAGCTGTCTGGCATTGCTTTTTTGTCCCATTGCGAAGAGCAACAGCCGTGCCATACTGAAATACTAAATTTTTCAATGATTACAGTCATAAAAAATTGGCACGGCAATTAGAAAGAGGTCTCGATAGTTCGTTTTGGTATGCAATCATGCCTTTGACGGAGTAACCCATTGATGCGTAAGGGAATTTTGAGAAGAACTTGGAATTCCGATAACAAAAAAACCGGAACTGTCATTTCTCTTTCTTGTGGGTGAGCTGTCGAAAGCATGGGCTCATATATCATCTCCGCTTTTTTGCCTATTTGATATCACAGCGAAAAGTCCTCATGAAAAATCCATAGAGGGTTTTGGCACAGTATGAGCATTAAGCGTCAATGGCCGTTCCGAGGAGAAAGTAGAAAAAGGGACAAGCTGAAAAAGCCTTGCATTTTTGAAGTTCATTAATTAAATGCAGCTCTGCTTTTCGAATTCGGCCGTCAATCGGCCATTTTATTAACTGCCATCCGTGTCGAAAGGGGGGCCCGATGAATGAAAAGGGAAGCTATTGCCACACAGCCGGTGTTGCCCACTATAGGGCTTGCAACCTGTAATGCCGATTGGCCGAATCATCATGACGATGCATCTTCGGCCGGCGTTTCCGCAGACCACTTTGTCGAACGGGACGGAACCGTTTTTGCCGGAACACACCTCATACTGGACTTGTGGGGAGCCAAAAATCTCGACAACTTAAAGGTGGTTGAGCGCGCATTGCGTGAAAGCGTGGATCGCTGCAACGCAACGCTGCTGCACATCCATCTGCACCATTTTACGCCCAATGGCGGTATCTCTGGTGTAGCCGTATTGGCCGAATCCCATATAAGCGTACACACCTGGCCGGAGCGTGATTTCGCCGCGTTTGATATCTTCATGTGCGGTGAAGCGAAACCCGAAGAGGCGATTTGCGTGCTAAAAAGAGCATTTTGTCCGAAGGTCATGAATATCAGGGAAAACCTGAGAGGAGTGGTCGATCATGCCCAGGTTCAGTGAGACATTATACGATGCATACGGGCAGGAGTTCCGCATCGACGAGATGCTTTTTGAGATCAAAAGCGATCACCAGCATATCGTCATTTTTCACAACGCCGCATTCGGCCGGGTACTGGCCTTGGACGGTGTGGTCCAGACCACGGAAAGAGATGAGTTCATCTACCATGAAATGATGACCCATTTGCCCATTCTGGCTCACGGCAATGCCGAGCGGATTCTGGTCATCGGTGGCGGAGACGGCGGCATCCTGCGCGAGGTGACCCGGCACGCAAACATCCAACATATCACCCAGGTTGAAATCGACCAGGCGGTTATTGACTTATGTCGCGAGCATCTGCCCAACCACTCCAACGGCGCCTATGATGACCCCCGTGTACGGATTGTTATCGACGACGGTCTAGGATGGGTGAGCAACACCCCTGAGAAGTATGATGTCATCATCTGCGATAGTACCGACCCCATCGGACCTGGCGAAGTACTTTTCCAGAAGCCGTTTTATGCCGCCTGCAAAAAGAGCTTGACCCAGGGCGGCCTCCTGGTCAGTCAAAACGGGGTGGCTTTTATGCAACTGGAAGAAGTTAAACAGACAGCCCGCAGGATTGCCGGATTGTTTGCCGATTGGCATTTTTATTCGGCGGCAGTGCCGACATACGTTGGCGGCATCATGACCTTTGCCTGGGCCACTGATAATCTGTCCATGCGCCAGACCGACATCGATACGATTAAAGCGCGGTTTTCGGCCTCGGGAGTATCAACCCGATATTATACACCCGAGATTCATAAAGCGGCATTCGCATTGCCCCAGTATATATTGTCAGCCATCGGGAAGTAAAAAGATGAATACCCTTCATTTTTCATCCTACGAAAAGGGCGCATTATACCGGGAACTGGTGAAGACCCATGGTTCACCATTGCTCCTGTTTGATGCAGATACGGTCAGAAGCCAATATCGAGATCTGGCCCTCGCCTTGCCGGGCGTTTCGTTTTACTACGCAATTAAATCGTTGCCCCTCCCGGCCATGTTGTCTCAGCTTGACGGCATGGGGGCATGCTTCGATGTGGCCTCTACCGGCGAGATTGAGTTGATTCGCCAGTTGAATATTTCAGGCCGGCGCACACTTCACTCCCATCCCATCAAACGGGACAGTGACATCCGGGATGCCCTGCGGTACGGTTGTACGACGTTTGTCGTCGATAACACAGACGAACTGTTGAAGTTTCTGCCCTACAAACACCGTGTGGGCCTTTTAATACGCCTCAGTTTCCGCAGTGGAGCGGCCGTGGTGGATCTGTCCAAAAAATTCGGGTGCTCGGTGGAAGAGGCTGCGGATATCATCACCCTGGCAGCCCGTCTGGGCATCCATATCAAGGGCCTCTGTTTTCATGTGGGCAGCCAATGCAGCGATGCCAGCCGACAGGTTGATGCCATTCACGCCTGTGCCGAGCTGATTCGCCGGCACCATGACACCGGCGCGGCGCCCATGAGCACCCTGGACATCGGCGGCGGATTTCCCATCGCCTACGACGGCGGTAATGTGGACATTCACGGCTACTGTGCGCCCATCCGTCAGGCTTTGAAAACCCTGCCCACCCATGTGAGCGTCATTGCCGAACCGGGGCGCTTTTTCTCAGGTCCGGCCATGACCTGCGTGAGCACCATCGTCGGTAAAGCCATGCGATCGGGTATGCAATGGTACTATCTGGATGATGGCGTCTACGGATCTTTCAGTGGCCAGATTTACGACCATGCACGTTATCCGCTCGAGATTTTTTCTGACAATAGCCGCAGGTTTCCCAGCGTTATCGCAGGGCCGACCTGCGACAGTATCGATCTGATTGCCGAAGATGTCCCACTTCCCCTCCTTCAGATCGGCGACCTGCTGATCGGTCATATGATGGGTGCTTACACATCAGCAACGGCGACCCGATTCAACCTTCTAAAGCAAGCGAAGGTTATTCTGCTGGAGCGTGGCAAACCTGCCGCTCTGCCTGTCATGCATGTGGATTCTGTCGTCGGAAATTAGGCGGCTGCCAGTTAGAGGTCTGATCGGCTCCCAAAAAACACTGTTTTTCGTTTTAACACGATAAGGACAGGTGCGTCTGCTCGCGTTCGAAATTCATAGTTTTTCAAAAATGTTTCACAGACGGAATTTCAAGACGCTGGCAAGGTTCACGATATGGTGGTACGAAGTAATCCGAATCCTCTGTCGGCAGCCGGCGCTTTTCCGGGCATTCGAAGTGCCCATCCGACATGTTGGCGGACCGGGCAACCATCATAAAAAAGGACGGCGACATGCACGGCACCAATGAGGCTATCGGGGACCCCACCTATCGAAAGATTGAAAAGAACATCCAAAAGGTGATGCATGGGCAGGACAACGCCATCCGTTTGGTGATGGCCGGTTTTGCCGGCGGCGGCCACGTCCTGTTGGAGGACAACCCGGGCACTGGAAAAACAACCCTGGCCAAAACCCTGGCCCTCTCCATCGATGCACCCTTCAAGCGCATCCAATTTACACCCGATCTGCTGCCGTCCGACATCACAGGCGTCTCCATCTTTGATGCCAAAGCGCGACTCTTCCGACTGCACAAAGGCCCCATCTTCACCCAGATCCTGCTGGCCGACGAGATCAACCGCGCCTCACCGCGAACCCAGTCGGCCCTGCTCGAAGCCATGGCCGAAAGACAGGTGAGCATCGACGGCCAATGGTATCAGTTGGACGACCTCTTCTTTGTCATCGCCACCCAGAATCCCATCGAGTCGCATGGCACCTATCCGTTGCCCGAATCGCAGATGGATCGCTTTACGCTTCAGACCAGCTTGGGGTATGTCTCCACCGAAGAAGAGACACGCATACTGACGTCACAAAGCCGCGGGCATCCCATCGATAGCGTTGACGCGTGTGTGACCCCGTCGGATGTCCTTTCGTTGAGGCGCCTGATCGACGACGTGCACATCAGCGACGAACTGAAGCACTATATCGTCGAGATCGTCAACGCCACCCGGTCATTTCCCGGCGTACTGACGGGCGCAAGCCCAAGGGCCTCCATTGCCTTGATGAAAACCGCAAAGGCGGTGTCACTCTTTGACGGGCTCGATTTTGTCACCCCTGACCACATCCAGGAGCTTGCCAGGCCCGTCATCGCCCATCGGCTCGTACTCGAACCCCAGGCCAGGTTTTCGGGAAAGACCGCCGGCCGGGTGGTCGAAGAGATCGTGGAGACGATCCGTGTGCCGTCATAGCCCGAAGGGATGAAGACGGATGAAGGGGCGGGAGGCAATGAAGCAGTTCCTGTACAAGAGCTACCGTTTTTTCTATCTCGCTGAACAGTGGCGCCGGCGACATCTCACCCTGCCCGGTCTGATCCTGGTCAACACGGTCGTCATTGTCGCCATCCTCGGCATGGACACCCACAAGAGCATGATCTATCAGGCCTTTACATGGGGGGCGGCCCTTTTGCTTCTCTCGTTCCTATGGACCAGGCGTCTCCGGCGGCTCTCGATCACGGCGATCCGGAAACTGCCCCCCTATGCGATGGTCGGCCACGAGCTTGTCTACCGTATCACGATCGAAAACCGTTCCGGTAAACACCAGGCCGGCCTGAGCCTCTATGAAAACACAACCGACCCGCGCCCCGCGCTGGAAGAGCTCATGCGGGCCAGAGAACCAGGCGAAGCGGCGCGCAACATCTGGGATCGAAAAATACTCTATTATCGATGGCTGTGGCTCATCGACCGCAACCGCAACATCGATGACCGGCCCCACGCCATTGCCCATCTTGCGCAAAACGGCAGGGCCGAAACGCAAGTCGCGGTGACCCCCAAAAGGCGCGGCTATATCTACTTTACCGGTATCGATATCGCCCGCTCAGATCCCTTGGGCCTGTTCAACACCCTGTTCACGGTTCCGGTCCGACAAAAGGTGCTCGTTTTGCCGAAGCAGTACCGGCTGCCCCCCATTCGTCTGCCGGGCGCCAGAAGATATCACTCGGGGAGCGTGAACCGTGCATCTTCCGTCGGCAACCAGGATGAATTCATCTCGCTGCGGGACTATCGCCCCGGCGATGCCATGCGCCATATTCACTGGCGCAGCACGGCCAAGCGAAACGAGCCGATCATAAAGGAGTATCAGGACGAATACTTCGTGCGCCATGCACTGATTCTCGACACCTTCAGCAATCAAACCTGCAGCGACACCTTTGAAGAGGCCGTATCCGTGGCCGCCTCTTTTGTGGGCAGCCTGCAAACGCAAGAGTCGTTCATGGACCTCCTCTTCGTAGGCGATCGCCCCTATCGCTTCTCTGCCGGCAGGGGCATCTCCTCGGCCAACAGCATGCTGGAGATACTGGCGGCGGTGCAGACTTGTACGGACAAAGCCTTTGACACCCTGGCACCGGTTCTATTCCAGCACGTCCATCTGTTCAGCAGTTGCATCTGCATCCTTTTGGGCTGGGACGACCGCCGGCAGGCATTGATCCGGGATCTCAGAGCGATGAAGATTCCCTTGTGGGCCATCGTCATCGTGGATGAAGATCGATCAACGCAGATCGACCCCGGTCCCATGCGGGATCAGCCGGACAACCTCTTTGCCCTGGAGGTCGGTCGGATCGAAGCGGGGATGGCCGGATGAGAAGGACGCCGCCATTCCTGACGAGCGCATGCATTCTGCTCTGGGGTGTTCAGAGCGGTTGGTTGATTCCGGCAGTGGCCATGGCCGCCGTCCTGGCGGGTTCCCGCTTCATAAAAACACGCTGGGTCTTCAGCAGCGCCCATATCGCCCGGGCATCGGATCTTTGTGCCCTGCTTCTCGTATCGGTCGCCGCCATTGCCTTCCGCCAGGAGCCGAGCCGCTTGGTCCTCTCCATCGTTCCATGGCTGCCCCTCGTCCTCTACCCTTTGATCCTTGTGCAGCAATACAGTCAATCGGATCGGATCGATGCCGCCCAACTGTTCCTGCTGGTGCGAAGGAGAAAGGGCCGGCGACGGCCGAAACGGTTGCATGTCAATCTGTCCTACCCCTATGCCATTGTCTGTATCGTTTCAGCAGCCGGTGCCGGTGCAGCCAACCGCTGGTTCTTTTTCAGCCTGATCGTGTTGACCGCCTGGGCTCTGTGGCCGTTGAGGACTCAACGATATGGGGTTACCGCCTGGATTGCCATCCTTCTGGTCGGCGGCGCGGTGGGCTATGCCGGCCATCGGGGATTGAACCGGCTGCAAACCCATATCACCGACCTGGCCATCGCCTTCTTCATGGAAGATAACGACCCGTCAATGCGCATCACCGCCATCGGCGAAGTGGGGCGGCTCAAACTGTCAGACCGCATTCAATTCAGGATATCGCCCGGAGGGAACGCCCGTTTCCCCATGCTTTTGCGCCAGGCCTGCTACACGGCCTACGATCGTTCTACATGGTATGCGACACACTCCGGATTCGATCGCTTAATGCCCGATAACAACGCGGCCGCATCCTGGCAGTTGGATGACGAACCGGAGGCCTGCAGCACCATCCAAATGGCCATGTACATACCCCGGGGCAAAAGCCTGTTAAATTTGCCCGGCGGCGCATTCAGGCTGAGCCGTCTCGATGTCGCAACGGTGGAGCGCAACCCGTTGGGCGCCGTCATGGTCGACGCTAAAGCAGGCCTGACGAATTTTACCGCTGATTATGACCCGATCCAATTGCACAGCCGAGCGCCGGATGAAACCGATCTCTCCATTCCGAATGACGAAACGGCAACGATACAACAGATCACCGCCGCTCTAAACCTCCCCAACCGATCCGAAAGGGAGGCGGTTGCCAAGATCCGATCCTATTTCGCCGACCATTTCACCTACTCGCTGGACCTGGTTCGGCACGCACCGGATAAAACCGACCTGGCCGGCTTTCTGCGCGATACGCGTTCAGGCCACTGCGAATACTTTGCCACGGCAACCGTACTGCTGTTGCGTGCCGCAGGCATTCCGGCCAGATATGTATCGGGATTTATGGCCTGGGAGTACAGTGACCTGGAAAAGAGGGTCGTCGTCCGTCACAGCCACGCCCATGCCTGGGCCATGGCTTACCTATCTGAAGGGAGGGCTGACGGGCGGACGGCCGGTCGATGGGTCAATATCGACACCACACCGCCCGATTGGACCGCCATAGAGGCCGAATCGGCATCCGATTTACTGATGATCTCGGATTTTTTTTCCTACCTGCGATTCAAATTTTCCACCTGGCGGCAGCAGGTCACGAAAAAGGAGATGATCATCTATCTGGTCATTGTGCTGTTCGTCTTGCTAACGATTTTTCTAAGAAGACTGGCCGGGGCAAAATCGGTCCGGCGCGTTCAACACGAAGGGAAAAGGGGGAGCAGTAAAAACACGACCTCCTTTCGAACTACCGATTTCAGCAAAATTGAACAGTGGCTCAATGGCAAGGGATTGAACAAAGGACCGGGCGAGACACTCTACGCATGGGTTAATCGATTGGAAAAGATTGCGCCGGCCACCTTTGACTGGAACATGATCCAGCCTATTTTAGCCTTGCACTACCAGCATCGTTACAGTGCAGACGGTTTAAGTTCAGATGGCCGGGAGAAATTGTCCCGGGCCGTTGAAGCGGTTTTGGAACACAATAGGCGTCTAACGCAGAAGCAATAAGACGCTAAACGCTTTTTACGCTATTCTTTTGGCATGCGCATAGATCATATCATTGGATGCACCTGCCCCACATTCCGCTTTAATCACAATGGTTTTTTCCAATGGTACGGTTATAATGCATAGGGCACTGGCCTCTTGTTTGTCCAAGGGGCGAAACGGGGAACCCGGCTCTGTGTGCAGGAAAAAATCACCTTGGACCACGCCACAGCTTGGGCATGTGTTCGCGTAATAGTACGATTCTATTGCCTTTGAATAAGCGTATTTAAACGAAGGGACACGGCTTTGTATAAAAGCCAATATCTCATTTGGCAATTTTAGTATGTTTGATAAGATGCAGATGTCGTGACTGTTTTCGTTTGTATTGGCAGCAAGTAGGGCAACCAGAGGAATTTTAGTTTCACATTGCCAGCACGGCCAGTCCGTAGTTAACAAATAGAGCGGTGGATTAATTTTTAGCTTATTTGCCATTGAAACACCCTCCCTGGTTGAGGTCGTGTTACATGTATGTTTTCTGATCTTATAGCATTCCCCTTACGAAATGTTAGCTAAATCATAGTCTTCATATTACCCAAATTCGCTCATCAACCCAGTTCAAGTCAAATCATACTATAAACCGCTTGATCACAATAATGCCAGCACGATTCACAAAACAAAAAACCCGAAACGGCAACTGTGTCAACGGTCGTTTAAAACTGAGCCATTTTCGGTCGTGAGAATTGAGCCACACCTATTCATTTGCTAAATCTCAATTGGCAAGTCAGTCCTCTTTTTCCCTCTCAAGCGATAACTGTTGGCCTTGATGTTGATCACCGCACTATGGTGAAGCCACCTGTCGAGTATCGCGCATACAATAATGGGGTCTTAGTAATTCGGCCCAATCGGAAAAGGCCTTTTT
Organism: uncultured Desulfatitalea sp.; assembly: GCA_963668675.2. Taxonomy (GTDB): domain Bacteria; phylum Desulfobacterota; class Desulfobacteria; order Desulfobacterales; family Desulfosarcinaceae; genus Desulfatitalea. Next base: position 2,588,448 of record CAXXMB010000002.1, read on the forward strand.
TGAAGTGATCACCGGTTTCGGAGTCTTGAACGTTGTTCCTTTCAACAGCGACCAGAACAATCGTTTTACATTCAGCCCCACGGCCACGTTTGCCGGACTTTTTGCCGCCGATGAAAAACTCATCGACTTCGACACGGTCAGATAGTTTTTCGCGACCATTGCGAATGGTGCAACGCCTCAATTTTTGGAGCCAGGTCCATGCTGTGTGGTAACTGCCGAGGCCGAGCAGTTCCTTTAGATTGACTGCATTGACCCCAGCTGTACGAGTTGTAAACCACAGTTAATATAATTGATCATATATAACCAATGGCCAAATATAACCTCATTTATATGGCAGTAAGTGGCCGCCCCGGAAATGCCCTGCAAGCAAGTTTTGTTTAAGAATCAGAACAATGTGCGACATTATGCTAAGCATTGGAATGCCTGGCACGAAAATTGAGTTAAAAGTAGTAAACACCGGCACAAAAATTCACGTTGAATGCCGCTACGCATGCTGGGGTCCATGAGAAAGAAGGAAAAGGTAACAAAGGGATTATTTCAATCAAACCATAAACTCACAGGAGAGATATCATGAAATCAGGGACAAGGGACGAAGCAGAGGGAAAATTGCACCAGGCAAAGGGAAAGATCAAAGAAATCGTTGGAAAGGTCAGTAGGGATCCAGACCTGAAAGCAGCAGGAAAGGATGAAAATTTGGACGGTAAAGTTCAAGAAAAGGTCGGTCAGGTGAAAAAGATCGTTGGCAATTAGTACAATGTCTTATGTGCTGGCACCCTATTACATAAGATGCAGCGCATACATCAAAACCGCGATTTCGGACGGCTAAAGAAAGGAGTCCAACATGCTTTGGACCATATTTGTAGTTCTTTTAGTTCTGTGGGCACTGGGATTGTTAACCGGCTACACGATGGGCGGCGTCATTCATGCCCTGCTGGTAATCGCCATCATCGTGGTGCTGGTACAGGTTTTTCAAGGGCGAAGACACGCGTAACCCTCTGGACCTTCGTCAGACAAAGCGAAGTATTCACAAAAAAGGAGTAACTGCTATGAAAAAGAGAAGTGGGCTTATTGGCTCTCTCCAAGAGATTCATATCGGGAGGTGAAAGACTTGGTAGGAGCTCCGGGGGGTATGCTATTATGATAACTGATGAAGAAAAGGAGGAACCATGATTCTTAAAAAATTAATCGCAATGATCATTCTAAGTTTTTCCATATTTGCATTTACCGCATGTGATTCCAAAGGGCCTGCGGAAAAAGCCGGTGAAAAAATTGATCAGACCATGGAAAAAGCGTCCGATAAAGCCAAGGAGGCAACCGATGCTGTAAAGGATAAAGCCGAAGAAGTCGGAGAAGCGGTCAAAAAGACAACTCAGTGAAACTAAGCTTTCGGGAGAATGAATCATGTTTTTTAAGGAGCCTGTAGTTAGCTTTATAAAAGGGGAATCAAAATGAAACCATCATATCTATCGATTGTATTTATCTTTGGAATGCTCATCACAGCCGTTATAAGCATCATAAACTGTTCTACGACGGGCATTCAACGCTCAAGAGAAGCAACAACAACGATGACAGCTATGGACAACGGGATAAAACTGCTTGTCGTTCAGCTGGATGCCACCGGGGCGTCTCTTAATGAACTTACAAAACCAGATAACTCGGATGTGGAGAAGGCTTTCTATTTATTTAAGGACAATGTTTCAAAAATTGAAAATATGGAGAAGGACTTCGCCAAACACGCCGATGAAATGAATGCTCGGGGCAAGGACTATTTCGAAGAATGGGAAAAGGAAGGCGACAATTATAAAAACCCCCGTATACAGGCATTAAGTGACGAGCGACGCAGCAAACTCGTCGGAATATATGGAGATATAGCCACAACCAGCATAGGGGTGAGGGACCATTTCAAAACTTATGTGTCCGATCTTAAAGAAATTGAGAAATACCTTTCGAACGACTTGACACCAAAAGGCATCGAGTCCATTGCACCGATATCCGGGAAAGTCGTTCATGACGGAGGCAAACTGAAATCTGAAATCCAGGACATTCAAATAGCGATACAAAAGGTAAGAATTGAAATGTCTCAAACGGCCAATTAAAATCTAAACCGCGTGTGAAAGAGAGCACAAGATACGCAAAAAATGTTGCTACAAAAGTGCCTGTTGAGCCAATGAGTAGATTCACTGCAAATAGACCTCTTCGAACAACCAGGAAAAAAGAGGGAGCACCGAGGCCAAAGGATCCACCAAAGGTAGGGGGCTTCCCTACCTCTCCACCACCCCCCGTTGATTGCGGCTGATAGCTCCAAAAGCGGCTGACAGTGTAAAGGGCAAGCAGCGCTACGCGCTGTCGACTTCGTCGACCTTTGACACCGCCGCTTTTTCCGCTATTTGATCAGCCACAACGGGGGATGGCTCCGAAGGCAGGGAAGGCGAGCGCCCTTTTTTCTTAAAAATTCTGTAACCCAATGAAAAACATACAGCCGCTAACGGTCGATGTGTCATTCCTAAAGTTTCAGCTTTGTTTCGGAATGCATTAACAAATTCAGTGGGTATCGCCGTGATAATTTCCTTATTTTTCAACACCTTAATCTCTTTCCATAGTTCCATGTTCAGGCGGATAAAAAACGGTATTTCTTGGCCTGGAGTACATCCCTCCTCTTTGCCTGTGATAAAGAAGGTCTGACTTTTTCCATCCCTTTAATACAAGCTCCTCGATAAGCTCATCTGTTAAAGGTTCTGTGCCTTCACCAAGAAAAAGCTGCCTGGTCGATTTTCGAAGAGGCATGTTCCATTTCTTTTGTAGTCTGCCTGGGAATCTCTTTGTCATTTCAAATCTCCTTTTTAAGGTTGATAGGCGATGCTTTTAGGACAAATCCTCAAGCAAGGCCCGCAAACAAAAAAAAGGCCCACAATGGCAAGATGCCTTTGTGAGCCTTTCAATATATTGATTTTTTTATAGTTTTTTACTGGTCGGGGCGAGAGGATTTGAACCTCCGACTCCCTGCTCCCAAAGCAAAATCTATTAATTTTCACCTCATTTCAGATCATCTCAAATATAACGAAAAATATTGACAATACGATATAAAAAACCTAATAATCATTGCATATTCTTTCACATGATTTCACCTTTATTTAGGCCCATCTGGCCCCCTAAGTGGCCCCCCTGGAAATCTAATAGGAGGTAATAATTCATGACACTTACAGATTTTCAGGTCAAAAAGTTGGTGCCCAAATCCCGGCGATACGAGGTTTTCGATGGTAATAGGGGTTTATATATTCGTGTTCTGCCATCCGGGGTGAAGACGTGGATGTACCGCTATTCTTTTGATGGATTACGCCGCCGGATGTCTTTTGGTCAGTACCCGGGCATATCTCTCGCACAGGCACGCGGGAAATACTCAGAGGCGCTTCAGAACTTGCAGAACGGGGTAGATCCGGGGGCGAAACAGCGTGAGGCAAGGGCAAAACGAAAAGCTGCACCAATAGTCCAAGAACTGTTGGATGAGTTTTGGGAGGAAGAGCTTTCAAAGACTCCATCCGGAAAAGAGCGAAAAAGGATGGTTGAAAAAGACGTGATCCCGGCATGGGGTAAACGGAAAGTGGCCGACGTTACCCGGCGGGATGCCGTCCTTTTAATTGACAAGGTGCGTAAGAGGGCGCCGGTCGGGGCCAGTCGTCTGCAATCTATAATGGTTCGCATGTGGAATTTTGCGGCGGAACGCGGGATCATTGATTTTTCTCCCATGGTGGGCATGCGACGGCCGAAAGAAAAACCAAAAACGCGCGTATTGTCCAACGACGAAATCAAGAAGTTGTGGGATGGCTTGGATCTCGAAAACATTAGGATTGACATTTATCGACCGACAAAACTTGCTATTAAGCTGATTCTCTTGCTTGGTCAACGCCCTGGTGAAGTATCCAATATGCGATGGTTGGAAATCGATGAGCAGACCAATATCTGGACAATACCGCCAGAGAGGGCCAAAAACCGCCAGGAAAACCGCGTACCCTTGAACCGAATGGCGCTCGAAATTCTTAAACAGGCAAAAGTGTATTCACCCGACGATGACACGGACTTCGTTTTTAGATCCAGCTACAAGCCGAAGCAGGCATTGAGCCGAGCCGCAATAGGAAAGGCAATCCACCGCCATTGGGGAAAGGATGAGATGGGGCTTGATGAGCCGTTTACGCCCCATGATCTGCGCCGAACTGTGCGAACCCGGCTTGCTGAAATCGGTATTGCTGATGTCATAGCCGAACGGGTTCTTGGCCACAAGTTGCAGGGGCTTCTGGCTGTTTACAATCAACATTCATATGATGCAGAGAAGCGGCAAGCGTTGCAAAATTGGGAACAAAGGCTCCAGGAAATATTAGGGCTTTCAAAACCAAGCGAAAAGGTTATTCTATTTGCACCAAGGTAGCCCAACTTATTCCTAAATAATTTTTCCCGGTTCTCTATGAAACTTAAGTTGCGTAATATTCAGAAATCGGGTCCATATCCCACGCTATTTTGGGATAGGTAATTTTCGTCGATGTCATTGCTATTTGCACTAATCGCATGAACTTTTTGCCGATGCTCTTTGACTTTCTGCGATTGAAACGAAACGCATACTCGTCAAGATAGTTTTGAAGATACTTGGGTTCGAAACGACCCTGAAACGTTCCACGGATAAGCCTTTTTACAAGAGACGTTACCAGATGAACACCATACAGGCTTTCGTTATCCTTGGAACTGCTTTGAATAGATCTTTCATGGTAAGTACCTTCAATAAAGTTGTACCCGCTCCATGAATCTGTGGCGATTGTGCTGCCGGATTGTACATTATTAAGGATGAACGTTTCTAATGAATAGGAGGAACAATCCAAGGCTACTTGCAGGCGAACACGACCCATTCGCTTTTTCACGTTTCATCTTTCTACCGCAATAGCTACGATTGTTTTGCCCTCAGCGCCGCGGCCCCTTTTGCCAGACTTTTGGCCGCCGATGAAAAATTCATCCACTTCAACGCGCCCGGATAGTTTACTACGCCCCTGGCGTATGGTGCATCGTCTGAGTTTTTGCAGCCAGGTCCAAGCTGTTCCATAGCTGCCAAAACCTAAAAGTTCTTTGAGATTAGTGGCATTGATCCCGGATTTTCGTGTGGTAAACCACCACATGGCCTTAAACCAATAAGTAATCGGGCTTTTTGTACTGTCCATAATGGTACCAGCGGTCAATGAATGTGTATGTTCACACTGAGTGCAGATATAAAGATTGCGTGCGCTGACCCAGCATTTAGTGTGACCGCATTTTTTGCAGGTAAATCCGTCGGGCCACTTTTGATCAAATAGATACTGGTAACATGCTTTAGGTTCAGAAAAACGTTGATCGAACTCAATCTCATTTTTAGGAAAATCTTCGGTAATCGTAAACTTTGTCATAACGGCCTCCTTTGTTGTTTTGAGGCTATTATAACAGTGGTGTGTGACAGATCCGGTCACACCTTAACGCAAACTTAAGTTTCATAGAGAACCGGGTAATTTTTTACAAAACGCTTGACGAGGTATTTAAGCTCAAGCATATTCATTAATATGTAATGAACTGAATACTTCCTCTGGGCAACTCTATTGCGCTTCGTCCAGAGGGTTATTCAATAGACTAAATATCTTTCCCGGGCCACATTGACACACCCGGGCATGCCAGCCACGCGAAAGCCACGCTGGAACGATGGGATAAATCCCGTCTGTTTCCAGTGTGGCTTTTTTATTGCCCGATTCGATTTATTACACTTACGGAGGTTTTATGAAAAAGATTTCAAGCAATGACCGTATCCTAAGGAAGCCTGAGGTTGGCTTTAAGACCGGTCTCTCTGATCCAACGATCTGGAGAATGGAGAGAGACGGAAAATTTCCCAAAAGGCTTAAAATGGGAGGCAAGTCCGTTGGTTGGCTTGAATCAGAAATAATCGCTTGGATTCAGGAAAAAATAAGAGAGAGATAAATCGATGCGACCAGACGAATTTGAAAATACCCCCTTGGTTCAACAGCGAATGAAGCTGCTGGATGCTGAGGTTAAGCCATGACGCCGAAGCAGGCAGTCAGAAAGATGTGCGTTCGATGTGTTCAATCACCGTTTGATTTGGATAATTGCGGTGGTAATCGCATGATCGGCACCGGAGGCGATGAGAACAATGTCTGTTTTTTTGTAAGCGTCAAAGGAAGTACACCTGCAGCTATACGCGTGATGAGCTGATCAGTTCAGGATCGATATTCTGAGGTAGCAGGTTGCGATAACCATCTTGATTTTTGACAAGCGGAAGATTTTCAAACAAACAGCGAAGATAAGAATAAGGCTCCAGCCCATTGGCCTTGGCGGTTTCAATCAGGGTAAAAAACGTTGCTGCGGCATCAGCCCCATTGGGTGCACCGGCAAATAGCCAATTTTTTCTTCCTACAACGAATGGGCGGATGGCATTTTCGGCAGCGTTGTTGTCAGGTTTATAATGCCCATCTTCGATATACACAGCCAGCTTGGACCAGTTGCGGAGGCTATAGTTGATCGCGATGCCCAAAAGCCCTTTCGGAGGTGTTAACGGCTGCGTCTTTTCCAGCCACTTTTCAAACGCATCCAGGATCGGCTTGGCTTTCTCCTGGCGAAGGGCATGGACCTGCTCCGGTGACATCTGTTGATCCCGAGCGAACCTTTCAACTTTGTACAATAGGCCGATGTACTCCAACGCCTCATCTGCCAGGGTTTGGGTATCGGCCCGGTTGCCCCGGTTTTTTTTACGGGCCTTGATCACCTCGGCGAACTTGCGACGGGCATGCGCCCAGCATCCCATGTGTACGATGCCGGTCTTTTTGCCCAGGTAGTCATAGCCATCATAATCGTCGCTTTGGATCGTGCCTTTGTAATCATCCAAAAACGTCAAGGCTACTTTACCGCTGCGGGTGGGATGATACCGGTACAACACGCTCGGCCGATCGTATTGCCCACCGCAAAAGACCCACATGTAAGATTTACTGGTGTTGGCCCGGCCGGGCTCTTTTAAGACCTGAAGCGGCGTTTCGTCCATCTGGATCAAGGGGCCCTCCCGGATCTGTTGCTCGACCAATTCGATCAGGGGGCTGCATCGCCGGGCTGCCTGCACCAGCCAATTGGCCATGGTGGCACGCGACAGATCCACACCCAAGCGGGCAAACATCTTTTGCTGACGGTAAAGCGGCAGGGCGTCAGCAAACTTGGACACGGCAATGTGCGCCAAAAGCCCTTCGGTGACCATCGACTTTTCGATCAGCTGCACCGGGGCCGGCGCGATCTTTACCGTGGGACCGTCATCTTCAACGCCCTCACAACTTTTGCAGGCGTATTTGTACCGGACATGGCGTATCACCTGAACCTTGGCCGGTATATAGTCGAGCTTTTCGCAGGTCTCTTGTCCGATGCGGCTCAGCTTGGCGCCGCAAGCGCACATCTTTTGATCTTCGGGCAGATCGTGGATGACCTCGACGCGCGGCAGATCCTCGGGCAACGGTTTGCGACCGCGCTTGCGCCGCTTGTGGGCAGGAACAACGATCGTGTCCTGTGATGTTGGGACTGGATCGGGCGTATCGTCCAGTTGACCAAAAATCGGCATTTGGCGGTTATCGCCCTGGCGGCGCTGTTCACTCTTTTTCCCAAACAGCTCGTTTTGCAACAATCGGATGCGCTCTTCCAGGTAATGGATCTTTTCCTGGTACTTTTGATCGATGGCTTCGATAAAAGAAGCAATGTCTTGCTTGGATAAGCGAACATCATCAGGCAGGCTGGACAGGTCCGATTTCATGCCTGCGTGTATAGCATAACCGGCCGTTATTTTGAAGGGAATTTCTTAAAAAGAAGTAAAATATTTATGCTACCGCAGAGTAGTATAATTGCTCGTGGGCACTAGTAAAGTCCAGGCCCGCCAGAAGCCAGTTCAACTGTTTAGCGCCGATGGTCACCACCTCGTCAACTGATATCGGCCATTTGAAGCGATGCTTTTCAAGACGCTTGAGCCACAGACAAAAACCGTTGTGGTCCCAGTACAGGATCTTGATGATGGTGCGCGCCCGATTGCAAAACACGAACAGATCCCCTGAAAAGGGGTTTAACGACATGTCCTGCTCGACCATGATCGAAAGCCCGTTGATGGCCTTTCTCATATCGGTGTGCCCGACGGCGAGAAATACGCGCTGAGTGTTTTGCGGCAGCATCATAGCACCTTGATCGTTGCGATGAGTTGTCGCAGCACATGCGGATCGAAGTTGCCGGGGACATCGATACAAAACCCGTTGGGGGTGTGCAATTTCAATGTTGCCTGATGAACCGGCACGGGAAGATGGGATGCCACTTTCAGCGGTACGAATGAGATGCTCTGCTCGGTTTTTGACAAGCGGTTTTTCCAGTAGCTCATCTGGTATTGCTTGATCCCGTGCTCCTGGCAATAGGCTGCTTGCTTCAAACCACTTTGTTGCCAGGCGTTAATGTGGTGTTGCCAATACTTGCGCTTTTGTTTGCGAGTTTTGTTCGAACTGGTGGTGCTCATCTGTGCGCCTCCTTATCGGAAATTTTGGCGCACTATGGCATGGCTGCTATCGTTTGAGAAGATGGGGTTAATTGAACCCTTACGTTTTTTTTCCCCATACCGGCTGGGCGACGGCCGACCATCGGTGAAGACCATTCGAAAATTCTGCATTGAATGTATGGGGGGCAGCAACACCTTGGTGCGAGGATGTGCAGATGGTAATTGTCCATTGCACCCCTTTCGCTTTGGAACCAACCCGAACAGATCTGGAGTTACAAAAAAAGTCGTCGAAACAGCACGCTGAAGTGGCTTTTTGCGATGAAATTTAAACGAACCGAGCAAGGTGCATGCAATTGGTTGGCGCGGGCCTGGGCAGTCCGTGAAAAAATGAATTCCATGGCCCCGGAATTCACCGACCACACATTATCGAGGGGCTATTATGAAGCATACAGACGATGAACCGACCGGCGGAATCTACTTTGAGAGGAAAATCTATCGCTCCATGGCATTCCTGGAGCTATCAAAAAATGCGCGCATGGTACTCTTGGCAATGTTAGACGCCCGCCAGGTAAACCCGGCGTATAAAAAAGCCGCGAAGCAGGGACACCGTGCAGACCGATATGTTGATCTTGATAAAATTAAGATGCCGTACACCACCCTGCATAAAGACTTCGGTATGCCGGTGCAATCCATTCCACGTGCGATTGATGACCTCTTAGCTAAAGGCTTTATCGAAATCAAACATGTCGGCGGCGCTGGCGAACACGATATGTCAGTTTATGCGCTTATCGAAGATTATTTGCAATGGACAGATGGCAAAGTATTCCGACAGCGAAAACGGGATGGCATACGCCGAGGATACCAGGGACGAAAGCTTGGTGTTATCTCCAACCAAAAACAAAGCTCGCACTCAAAAAGCGAGACTTATACACACTCAAAAAATGAGGTTTTTGGTACTCAAAATGCGAGACTCTAATTTTCTAAATCCAGCAGTGACGGACATGTCTGTTAAGCCGGAAGGGTCACGTTTTGAGCGTACTAACATGTATATCATGGGGGAGACCCCATTAAAAACCATGGGGAAAGGTGGCGCAACCGACCCTGACCCCAAAACAGGCACGAAGGAGAAGAAATTGAAGGTTCTATCCCTTGATTTGGCGACCCGAACCGGATGGGCTGCCAATGACGGTAAACGCTGTGGCTTGATGACTTTCGACCTAAAGCGCGGAGAAAGCCCCGGTATGAGATTTTTAAGGTGTCGAGCCTGGTTGAAAGAAATGTATGCCCTCTTTGGTGGTCTGGACCTCATTGTTTATGAACAGGCTCACCACAGAGGGGGTGCGGCAACCGTTTGTTGTGTTGGGTTGGTTACTGAAGTTCAAGCCTTTGCAGCGAACCACAATATAGAACTGATGCCGGTTCATACTGCCACATTGAAGAAGTTTGCGACCGGCAAAGGCAATGCTGGTAAGTCGGAGATGATCAAGGCGGCAGAGAATAGAGGGTGGAAGGTTTCTGACGACAATGAGGCGGACGCGGTTCTTCTGTTGGAATATGCGGCCGAAGAATTAAAAATACACAATTACGTATGAATGCAGCTTTCAACCATAAGGAGAGGCAATTATGAGTGATAAGAATTTTGAAACTGAAAATTTATATACGGGGCTGAGGGGGAAGCTCCTTCTTTGGCTTCGTGCCTATCTCGACGATTCGAATTCATACACTTTTCTCAGGAAAACAGGTGCAGCTCGAGAGGCTGGATACTCAGAAAAATCCTGTGGGTCGATTGGATGGCAAAACTACAAAAAACTACAAAATAGGATATCAGTCTGGATGGACGATGAAGGCCTCAGCGAGGTTAGGTTAAAGACCAAGCTGGTGAAATTAATTTATGCTAAAAGGGTCGTTTTTACCAAGGTGAAGGGAAAAGTTGACTTTTCATCTCTACCAAAAGGCGCTTTCATTGTTGCCGAATCGGCAAAAAGGGCGTTGGCTGACAAGGGTGAAGATGCGGAGGCTTTCGATATTGGAGATACGGTTGTTGCTATTCCAGTTGAGGACTTGGAAATCCAGCGCAGAGCGTTGGATATGGCTTTAAAGGCTATAGGGCTCTATAAGCCTGTCGAGGCAAGTGTGACCGTTAAAGAGCATATCGACGATGAGGACAGGGATATGTTGAGGGATATTGCCAAGGAGCTTGGGAGGAGGGCTTTGAAAGATGGTGTGAGGGGCGCCGGTAGATGCATTGATGATTATGGCCAGAATCGATCTGCATAGTAGGTATTTCTGACGCTTTTTGATTTTGAGAGATATGCTGTCCGGTTGGCCGCTGAAATTATGGCAGCAGAGTGTTTTTCCATTACTCCTGAATCTATTGTTTTATTTCCCAATATGATCGATGGAATAGCTATACCAAAGAATAGTATGGCATATGGACTTGCCAACCATAGAATAATTTTGTCACTTTTCACGACTGAGGGCCCCCTTCTTTATAAAGCCCCTAACCGCTGTAAATATTAAGTGCTGCTACAAATATAATGGCTATCCATGAAACCAGCTTAATAGATGTCCAGCAGTCGTATCTAATAGGGCTGGGTATTGGCACTCAACCAGCTCACCACCATAGATTCCTGCTGCTCGGCGCCAAAAAAATGCTTTGGATATATATGGCTCCGGCTTCGATCGGGGCTTTCTTATTGGTTAAGTGCTTAGAAAGATGTAATTTTCAGTCTTTGCCGTGATGGTTTAAATTCTCCGCATGCCAGTCAACACCAAATTTTTCCCTAATATGCTCGAGGCCTGCATTAATTAAAAAGTTTGCCAAGCTGCGGTTGTCCCGTTCGGCGTACTTTTCGAAAAATTTTTTCATTTTGGGGTCTATTCGCAAGCTGATTAGGATTTTTTTCATATTTAAATAATAATATTATATCATTTTATTGACAATAAAAAACTTTTGATACTAAATCGATATATATATGATATACAAACGATGACCAATAGGATAATCGACTATTCCAGTATATTGGGTTATTAAGTTTGCGTTCTGCTATAGAACTTGAGGAATAGTAAAATGAGACAGAAAATATTTGGTGATTTCAGAGGCGAAATCAGAACCTTAAGCATTCCTAGTCCTAAGGATGAGGTAATGCCGGGGATTATTTGGGGAAAATATGATGAGCTTTTCACACCGGCTTTTTGGGCCGTACAAGCTTGGCTTTGTGATCCAGAATTGAGTTGCCAAATGTATCGACTTGGAGACACCTTTGTCGAGGAAATAGCCGCATGTTTGCTTGGTGGCCATGGGATACCGGCTGACATAGGATTGGCGGCATATGCTCAAATGAAAGATAGCGGACTTCTTTTTAAGGACGAGGTGTCGGAGGATGATTTTTTTAAAGTCTTAGACGCTCCACTTCAGATAGGAGGGAGAGAGGTAAGATACAGATTTGCTAGACAGAAATCGAAATATTTGTTTGCTGCTGTCAGCAAGTGTAATCAAGAACCACCGCCAATTAATGATGAACTAATGCTTAGGGAATGGCTCCTAACCATTCCTGGTATTGGATTTAAAACTTCTGCCTGGATTGTTCGAAATTATCTCTGCAGCGATAAAGTGGCAATAATTGATATTCATGTATATAGAGCTGGAGTTCTGGCCGGGATATTTGATCTTCCGTGCAAGGTTCAAAAGAATTATTTAAAAATGGAGCATCGATTTTTACAGTTTGCTAATGCAATTGGTGCTAAAGCCTCTTTGCTTGACTCAATTATTTGGGAAAATATGCGACGATTGAATAAGACCGCAATAGGGATGTTGGGAACTAATTAAACAAATTACATAGATCTAGTATTAAAATCGGCATTGGTCCCGAACAGGCACCCACCCATACCAGTCAATTTGCCACTAGACGGTAGGATTTCATCTAATTCTGCATCGCCGGTTATTCCCACCGGACAGCACGATAGACCCAAAGCCTCAGCCACTAGTGTGAGGTGGCCAAGCAAAACACCAGCATCGCGCCAAACCAAACTATCTCCATTCTCATATTTCGATAATGTTTTCCCTGCCTGTGCAACAAACCAGAATAGCGTCGCTTGCTGAAGTGGAACTACAGAATCTATTTCCATTAAGAATAATTCTATCAGAGATTCGCTGATTGACAATGAGCATATGCAATGAGCATATGGGTCGTAAATATACGATAACCATCCTTTTTTGCACGGTCTAAAAATTACAATATCAATCGGATGGCATCCTCCAGCTGATGCAACCGGGCGATGTTGCCAGGGCACTTGATCTTTTTCCAAGGAATTTTTTTTTATATGTGCGCTGTACCAAAGGAGGCTTGACAGATAGTTAAGCGTAAGATGGCTGAAATCCCTTCTTGTTTTTCTTTCCAACAAGACACTAAAAAAATCAATTTCGTTCATTTCAGTAGGAGTATCGAGGTAAAACCTATCAACAATGGGATATTTGAAATCTGAATACTCCAGTGCATTGGTTAGCGGTTTAGGAGAATTAAGGCTAATAGTCTTCATAACCAAGATCTATCATGCTTGATCTATGCTTATTGCAGCCTCGACAAGCACCACAAGCTATATTACCTGTATGGCAGGAATGAGACCAACAGAGCAATGAAAAGGGAATACCCGATTTTTGTACGAGTTCAACTGTTGACATATCTATAGCAGGTGCTTTGATACGAATATTGCCTTCTTGGAATCTGAGCAGCTTATCTATTAACCTAATAAATTCAACACGGCCATCAGCATGTCCGGAATCCGATTTGACTGATCCTATCAATAATGATTCAGTACCTAATTCAATTGATCGCATAGCAGCAATAGTGATCAGCAACTGATTTCTAAATGGCCACCAATCAGTAAACGGTGCATGGTGATTTGGAGGATGATTTGAAAGATCCCCTGATCCCAGCTTGCTGCAATCTATGGTTATAATATCATGCTGGAGGTCTAATTCACTGCATATTTTTTCAGCCGCGCTTATCTCAGCTATCGCACATCGTTGACCATAATCGATTGTGAAGCATAAATTAGGCCTCTTCCAATAGGCTAAGGCTATTGAGTCCATGCCTCCTGATAAAAGTAGAGCAGTTGTCATATCTCTCTTGCCATCCAAGCTGTCTTATATATCGCGGTTACAAGATCGTTTTCAATTATACAATTTGTCCCCTCAAGCATTTTCAAATCTTCAAATTTTTCATTTTGTACCAAACCAATTACAGGTATGCATTTGGATACAGAGTATCCGACTTCAAAAAGGGTTCCAGCATCCAATCCATCAATAATTGCAAACACTATGTCACTATCTTCAAGTCCTTTAACATCCTCCTTTGCGACATCCTGCGCTGCCCCATGTCCAACATCATGCAACGGTGAGAAAACTTGCAAACCTTGATTTATCAACTCTCTTCGGATTTCTTCAATTAGCCACCGTTGGGCAATGGTAAAAAACGGGCCAGCTAGATAGATTTTCTTTTTAACAATACCGCTTATATCCTTTTGGAATTCAAGCGGGACTGCAATGCTTGCTATTTCTTCATCGAATGCTTTGGGAATTGGGAGAACGCTCCAGTTACAGTAATGAGCAGTAGCTTTTAATGCACAATCCGCCGCAACAAAAGGGTCAGATTGTTTCTCTGTCCAAAAGTGAGCATAGACAGCAGAAAAAATATCGCCCGATCCAATTGGCCAGACCTTATTAGTTTTTAAACACGGTAATAATTTATTATGTTTTTCCGTGTGAATTAAAGTCCCAAGTGGCCCCATTTTTAAAATTATGACTTCAGCTTCACTATCAGCTAAAAGCTTTGAAACTATTTTGTATGGATCATATTCCCCGGATAAAAGGCGGCCTTCATTCGCATTAAGCACTATTGACAGATGCTTGGCAGATGAACCATTATTATGGAAACCCTCCGGGGCAGTAGCCGACTGAGGGTCATACACAACCCATTCACCTTCTACTTTTGCGTTTCCCTCGATAAAACCAAATCTAAGTATATTACTGGCTTTTACAATAATAGTATTGGCATTAAAATGCAGATAGTTATGTGGATATATTTCGGGTCGTGATAACCCATGAAAATATTTAAACGACACAGATTTTTCATTAAGGACCGGATGCAAATTATACCCAAAAGAATTTGAGATTGCCTTAATGTCCATTAATAAATGCCGACTGATGTAGCAAAATAGATCGACTTTATTCGATAGCTCACATAGAGCAGCTGCAGATCTGCCACCGGAACCAAAAATTTGGTTCCATTCAGGATAAATGCAAACTTCAGGATAAACACCCCCAACGATGCTAATCATAAGTTACTTTCTGGTCGAATTTGAACACGGCACATTCCGCCGTCCACTTTTTCTACTATAGCAACAAATATTACACCTTGCTCCAAACATTCAATTAACTTGGCAAGTGATCTTATTGTAATTGATCCAGCGATTTTATCTTTATAAAACGCAACAACTTTAGGTGGTGCCTCATCTATTATTTGTATTTGTAGAATATCATTAGGTTTTAAATGCTGAAGCACGGATGGTGATGGTGAATTTAGTATGGTATTCTCAATTAAGTTCGTGCAATCTGCAACTCTTCCTTCCCCTCCGTCGCCAGTTCCACCGTAATCGGAGCCTCCGCCACCGCTCATAGCTGCCCTCCCCTCAATTTAGTTTGTTCTATAATAGAATGATAACACCTTTTATATGAGGTTGTTTGCTGATAAATGAGTTGAAAAAGGCTAAATATTCTTACTCAATCCATTCATGTAACATTTTATTTATATTATAAAACGAATCTTAATGAGGTACTATAGAATTTTAGCTTCAATTTTAGCATTTTGATTGAAGCGCAGATTATATTCGGTCTCTAAGTATTTTTGAATCACACTAGATGCTACTATCCTGAATTCTTCAGTGACAAAGAAATAACCTTTGAGTTTTTTTAGCTCGTAAGTAGTTTTCCATCCCTCAAGGTCAAAGAAAGCACCCATTGGGGAAATGTTGCCATCAAAAGCTATTACTGGACCGTGAACTGCTTCGTCAAAAGAGGGAGCTTTAGGAAAATTAAAATATATGTCATCAATTGTAAAATTTTCACATCCAGGTTCTTTTTTCATTTCACTTACAATCTGACTCCGAATTTCAAATCTCTTGTCCGGCAAACCACGCAGATCTTCTAATAATTTTCTCCAATTTTGCTTAACTTTATAATCAGTATTGATATTGGTTACTGACTCTTTGCTAAGGACTAAACAGCGTTTCGGTAAATCACGATTATTGATTTTATCTCTTATTATATTGAATCGTTCAGTAGTGCCTTGATTGATGGAGGAAAAAATATCGTAGTCAGTGTACTTCAAAAAATCTGTCGGATGAACAATACTTATTCTGTCGTTATTTTGGTATAAAAGTTCCAATACTATATCGTTAATCAAAATATCTGATGCAAGAACTTTTTGATGATGGTAGACAAATGAAAATAGCATCATTTTACTGAAAATCATTTGTTCAACTGCACTAACACCTCCTTGTTCCATCACCAATCTGCATCCATAACCATCCCTGTGTAGATGTATCTTATAAAAATAGCGCTCTATATCATATGTTATCTCTAATCCAGCCGTTCGTGCATCTCTATAAAGGTACTCCAATTTGTCTACATCATAAGGGCCATAAATTATTTCTTGTAAAAAGCGTTTTTCCTCAGATGGTGGCTCTCCAATAATAATTTTAGAAACATCTTCTAAATCGGGAATTGCATCTTTATTTGGAAATAGGAAAGCAATATTGCTGTGCCAATATTCCAAAAAGTAGGGGTTGCTTACAATTAGATATGATAAAAACTCATGAGGTTTTGATGAAATCCCCAACGCCTTCATTACGGGTGTTATAATTGGCCCTATGGCGTACTCACTTGCATGAGATAAAAAACAATGCCCTACATCATGTAATAAGCCAGCAAGCCTAACTGTGTATATGTCTTTATTAGTGATCTCGACATCTTTATTGTTTTTAACTTCTGCCTTTTCTTTCAGCCTTGTTATTAATCGACCCGCTAGGATAATGACGCCTAATGTGTGACAAAACCTATTATGTACTCCAGAAGGATAGGTGAGAAATGCTGAGCCTAATTGGTGTATTTTCCTTAGGCGCTGGCAAAGTGGTGTGTCTATGAGTGCAATTTCCCATGGGTAGAAAATGCGAGACCCCCAAAGTGGATCATGAATAACCTTCATTCCAACCTTTGAGGGTTCTTTAGGTGGTAATAGATTAGTTCTTAATAATTCTGTGAGTTGTTTCTTATATTGATCAACAAGCTGATCTTTGCTCATCATAGATTATGGTGAAATTTTTATTAAATAGTTCTGCAATTTCATTCATAGTTTTATGGTCAGGCTTTTTCTGAGAAAACGTGTCTTCACTTAAATCGGCATCTATTCTGTACATCGAAAGCGAAGGATTTGGGCGCGTTAAATAACCTGCCTCCTGTAGCTCAATGAAGCAGTCAGCTATCTCTTTTGAATATCTGTAATCAGGGCTTTCCCTAAAGTGAACATCCTCAAAAATTACAGGATAAGATTTTTTCATCTTGAAAAAGAAATCATGAATTTTTGGCAATGGAGAGGAAAATTTCATGCCTCTTTTTGGTAATGATCTGGACAAGATTGCCAAAATAACATCAAATAAGTTTATGTCGGGCGTATATGCGTCAAAGCGGCCAACTTTAGCATGCATTAATTGCCCTCCTTTTTGTATCATGAAATCAATGCCAAAAAAAAAGCACCGCAACATCTAGTAGGGCACTAAATGTGTGTGCTTTAAAATTAGCATAATAATTTCTATTTTTTGATAAATATATAGACCTTCGCGGGGCAAACAAGATCTAAACGTCAATAAAACTATAAAAATAAATGCACAAAATTTTAGGCATGTCAACAACTTAATTAAGGGTTTAGGCAGCTATTGCTTAACCGGCTTCGAACCGGCCCCCTAAATGGCCCCCTTGCAAATATGACAATTATTACAATCGCAAAAGGTTATTTAACAACTTGATATTACTGGTCGGGGCGAGAGGATTTGAACCTCCGGCCCCCTGCTCCCAAAGCAGGTGCGCTACCAGACTGCGCCACGCCCCGATATTGGCCGCTGAATAGCACGCCTGGAGGGGTGACGCAAGACCATATCCCTTGGCCGACGGGTTAGCGGCATTTCAAGGATCAGGGGTTTGCCGCCAGGTAAAGATCGATCCCCTTGGCGATGGCGCGGGCGATAGCGGTTTGGAATTCCGGGGAGTTGAGCGCTTTTTCGGTAGACGGATGGGTCAAATAGCCTGCCTCGATGGCCACGGCCGGCATATCCGCACCCTGCAGAACGACCAGCGGCGCCTGCATGATTTTGGCGGTCGGTTGCCCCGGCAGCATGGCCAATGCGCTTTTTAACTTCATGGCCAATTCGCGGCTGGCGGTCAGGTGGGCCATCTGAATGTGGTTCCACGCGGTGGCCGATTCTCCAGCCACGGGATCGGACGGAGACCTGCCGGCGGGTTGATAATAATAGATGCAGATGCCGTTGGTGCTGTGCAGGTAGCTTGCTGCCATATGGATGCTGATGAAGAGGGCGGCTTGGTTGTGGTTGGCGATAGCGGTGCGTTCCTGCAGAGCAATATCGTAGTCGTCGCTTCGCGTGAGGACGATGTGATACGTCGGTTCCATGAGGTGAGTCAGCTGTCGGGCCAGTGCCAGGCACACCTCTTTTTCAACGGTACCGGCGGTACCACGGCCGCCGAGATCTCTGCCTCCGTGACCGGCATCGATGGCAACGGTTCTGCGATCGGTTTCGAACGGCGATGGCGGCTGACCCTGGGCAATGGATGACGTCCAGATCACCATCATCGCTGCTGTGAAAAAGAGGGCTGCGGACAGTGTGGTTGGCGTATTGCGGCGCCCGGTGGCCGCTTGATTTCGCTTGACACCCATGTGGTTTAATATTAACTAAAATTTTTTTGTTTTGTACTTTATTTGAAAAGGGTTGAATGTCAAGGACCTAAATAGGGTTTGGGCAATAAATTTTGCGAGAGTGGCGGAATTGGTAGACGCACTGGACTTAGGATCCAGCTCTGGCGACAGAGTGGGAGTTCAAGTCTCCCCTCTCGCACCAAATTTTATCCATCCATCCTGAAAAGTCCGTTTGTGGTGATTACGTTTCAGTCAGCCGCACGCAATGTGTGTGACCTGCCGCTGCCGTGCACGCTCCAACGATTTGCAAGGTAGATACTAACTGTGCACACGGATTGGCTTTTCATCCAACATGGCTGGCACGCCCCGGTACTCCGCCATTGCGTTTAGAACCGCAGGACGCCGGCATGTCGCGAATGCCAAGTCGGCTGCATGGGCTTCCGGATCTGGATGGCGCGGAAAATGCAAAGTGCCTTGAGGTGAAGCTGCTTGAGGCACTTTATTATTGGTTTAGAAAGGTATCTGGTTATGAAAGTGACAGTTGAAGATCAAAGCAGCGTCAAAAAAGTGTTGCACATCGAAGTGCCCGAGGAAAAGGTGGTTTCGGAGCTCAATAAAGCGTACAGCGAGATCAAAAAAACAGCCAAAATCAAGGGGTTTCGGCCTGGTAAAGCCCCAAGATCGGTTCTCGAGCGTATGTATCGAAAGGATGTCCATGCCGATGTGTCGTCCAAACTGATTCAAGAAGCCTTTATCGAGGCGATCAGGGAGACGGAACTGAATATCGTCGGCTCTCCCGAGGTCGATCCGCCGGAGCTTAAGGACAAGAGCGCCTATGTGTTTGACGCCAAGGTGGAGGTGAGGCCCGAGATCGCCGATATCAGCTACAAAGGCCTCGAGCTGACCAAAAGCAAGTACGCGGTGAGCGCCGAAGAGCTCGATATGCAGCTGAATATGCTGCAGCGCAACATGGCAAAGCAGAACAAAATCGAGGAAGATCGGCCAGTTGCATTGGGAGATGTGGCCGTGATCGACTACGAGGGTTTCAAGGACGGCCAACCACACGAAGCCACACCGAAAAGTGAAAATTTCGTGGTCAAGCTCGGCGAGGGTCGGGTCATCAAGGACCTGGACGATGGGATTGCCGGCATGAAGGTCGGTGAGGAGAAAGAGATCAACGCCACCTTTCCGGAGGACTATTTCGGCAAGGAGCTTGCCGGTGAGCAGATCCTTTTCAAGGTCAAACTGAACGAAATTCGCGAAGAGGTGCTGCCCGAGATCGACGACGAACTGGCCAAGAGCCTGGGCGACCAGTTTGAGTCGCTGGAGATGCTCAAGGAGAAGATCACCGAGAATCTGCAGGGCGGCTACGACAAGCGCGTTGAGCAGGAGCTCAACGAGCAGATTTTCAACCAGCTGCTCGATCAGACCGATTTCGAGGTGCCCGATTCCATGGTGGCTTCGGAGCTGGAGCACATTCTCAAAGAGGCCGAGCGCTCATTCGAGTACAGCAACAAATCGATGGAGGAGCTGGGGCTCTCCAAGGATTCGATGTCCGAAAAGTACCGGCCTGTGGCTGAAAAGCAGGTGCGTCGGCACCTGATCCTCTCCAAGTTGATCGACCAGGAGAAGCTCGATTTGACCGATGAGGAGCTTGACGAAGGGCTCAAGGAGATGGCCGCGACCTACCAGCAGCCGGTCGAGAGTATCAAGGCGTTTTACCAGCAAGACCAGAACAGCCTGGCATTTTTTAAGCATACACTGCTTGAAAAGAAGGCGTTGGATCTTATCATTGATTCTAATGTCGTTAAGGAAGTCGATCCGGCTGAAGCGCAAGCAGTCGGTGAGAAGGCGAACGACGAAGCGGATGCAGCCTCTTGATCTATTTCCTGTTGGGGCGATACAATATCGGAACATGCTGCGGAAGCCGTATGAAAAAGGCTGAACACTTGCGAAAATTTAACCCTACTAGTATAAAAGGAGTCTTGGTGTGACGGTCATTCCAATGGTCATCGACCAAACCAGTCGCGGCGAACGGGCCTATGACATCTATTCCCGTTTGCTCAAGGATCGGATCATATTCCTGGGCACCCCAATCAACGACGAGGTGGCCAACCTGCTTATCGCCCAGTTGTTGTTTCTGGAATCAGAGGATCCGGACAAGGATATCAATTTTTACATCAACTCACCCGGAGGTTCAGTGACCTCGGGATTGGCGGTTTACGACACCATGCAGTACATAAAGCCGGACATTGCCACGGTCTGCATTGGCCAGGCCGCTTCAATGGGAGCCTTGTTGCTGGCCGCCGGCGCCGCCAAAAAGCGCTACTCGCTGCCCAATTCGCGTATCATGATCCATCAGCCCATGGGCGGGGCGCAAGGACAGGCGTCGGATATCGAGATTCAGGCCCGTGAGATCCTGCGCATGCGCGAAACGCTCAACAAGATTCTCAAAGAGCACACGGGCAAGGACATGACCCAGATTCAGCAAGATACCGACCGTGACTATTTCATGTCGGGTAAAGAAGCCAGGGACTATGGTATTGTGGATCACGTGATTCGCAAT
This sequence comes from uncultured Desulfatitalea sp., assembly GCA_963668675.2. Taxonomy (GTDB): domain Bacteria; phylum Desulfobacterota; class Desulfobacteria; order Desulfobacterales; family Desulfosarcinaceae; genus Desulfatitalea. Next base: position 2,609,521 of record CAXXMB010000002.1, read on the forward strand.
CGAGAGGATCTGGACACCATCGATAAATCGGAGAAGTAACCACATGGCAAAAAAAGACGATCCCAATGACAATCTCTTCTGCTCATTCTGCGGCAAGAACCAGAAAGAGGTGAAAAAGCTGATCGCGGGACCGGCCGTCTACATATGCGATGAGTGTATTCAGTTGTGCAGCGAGATCATCGAGGAGGAGACCGAGAAGGAGGTTGGCGAAATGGCCAACCTGATGCTCCCCAAGGAGATCAAGGTCAAGCTGGACGAGTACGTCATTGAGCAGGAGACCGCCAAAAAGATTCTCGCCGTGGCCGTCTACAACCACTACAAACGACTCGACACCAGCCTGAGCACCAGCGATGTGGAGATCCAGAAGAGCAACATTTTGCTCATTGGTCCCACCGGCAGTGGTAAGACCCTGCTGGCCCAGACCCTGGCGCGTTTTCTCAACGTGCCCTTCACCATTGCCGACGCCACCAGCTTGACCGAGGCCGGATATGTGGGCGAGGATGTGGAAAACATCATCCTTGCACTGCTGCAAAACGCCGATTACGATGTGGAAAAGGCCAAACGCGGCATCGTTTATATTGACGAGATCGACAAGATCGCCAGCAAATCAGACAATCCCTCGATCACACGCGACGTCTCAGGCGAGGGTGTTCAGCAGGCGTTGCTCAAGATCATAGAAGGTACCACGGCCAGCGTACCGCCCAAGGGCGGACGCAAGCACCCGCAGCAGGATTTCGTCAAGGTGGACACCTCCAATATCCTGTTCATCTGCGGTGGCACTTTCAGCGGGCTGGAGCAGATCATCAAGCGCCGCCAGGGCACCAAGGCCATGGGATTCGGCGCCAAAATCGTCAAGGAGAAAGAGGCGCCCCTGGGTGACGTCCTGCGTGCGGTGCAGCCCGAGGATCTGATCAAGTTCGGCTTGATTCCCGAATTTCTCGGCCGATTGCCGGTGATCGCCACCCTGGATGAGCTGAGCGCTGCGTCGCTGGTGCGCATCCTGACCGAGCCCAAAAACGCCCTGGTCAAGCAGTACCAGAAGCTGTTCGAGGTGGAAGGGGTCAACCTGCGCCTGACCGACAGCGCCCTGGCTGCCATCGCCGACCAGGCCATCGAGCGCAAATCCGGCGCCCGTGGGCTGCGCGCCATTCTCGAAGGGTGCATGCTCGACATCATGTACGAGATTCCGTCCATCGAAAATGTCAAAGAGTGCGTCATCGGCGAGGATGTGGTGATGCACAAGGAAGATCCGATCCTGCTTTACGAACAGACCAAAAAGCAGGCCTGACGATCAGGTGAATCCCATCTTTCGGGTCCGCCCGGTGCCGCCCGGGCCGGACCCTGTTGTTTGGAGGCAGCGAAGCCCCCTCCCCCTGTATCGCCCTCCCGCCCTCGTTCGATGGGAAGCCCTGCCGACCGGCAACTTAATGCTGTACAAACGCAATTGAGATGTTAGATTAATAATTATAAGCTTGCTTTTGGACACATCATGGGACCACAGATATAGGAAGTCATAATGGTGAATATCACTCGGTTTTTCAAAAACGAAGATAATGGAAGCACCGGACAGGTGCTGCCCCTGCTGCCGCTGCGTGACATCGTCATCTTTCCGCAGATGGTCGCCCCCCTGTTCGTGGGGCGCCCCAAATCGGTTGCGGCACTCTCAGACGCCATGAATGCGGCGGACAAGTACATCTTTCTCTCCACCCAGCGCAGCGTCAATGTGGACAACCCCGGCGAAAAGGACATCAGCCGCGTTGGGGTCATCGGTACAGTGCTTCAACTGTTGCGGCTGCCCGATGGCACCGTCAAAGCCCTTGTGGAGGGCAAACAGAGGGCGCAGGTGCGCCGCTTTATCAAAGCCGATGAGTTTTTTCAGGTGGAGTTGGAGGCCATCCCCGATGTGGTCGCCTCCGAACCCGAAGCCGAAGCCCTTGCCCGGAAGGTCAAGGCGAGCTTCGAAGCCTATGCCAAGGTCAACAAAAACATCGCCAAAGATCTGATTGCCAAAGTCTCCGCCATTGATGACCACGCCAAGCTGGCCGACGTCGTAGCATCCCATTTTTCATTTAAAATCGAAGATAAACAGCGTCTTCTGGAGACAACGCCGGTGGAACGGCGCCTCGATCTGCTCGTCGAACTGATCAGTCTGGAGATCGAAGTGTTCCGGATGGATCAGCGCATCAAGGGACGTATCAAAGAGCAGATGGAGAAGACCCAGAAAAACTACTATCTCAACGAGCAGATGCGCGCCATCCGCAAGGAGATGGGTGCCGAGGACGAGGCCGCCGACGAGCTGCAGGAGCTGGAAAAGCGCATCAAGCGCAAGCGTATGCCGCGTGAAGCCGCCGGTAAGACGCGGCAGGAGTTTAAAAAGCTTAAGCTGATGACCCCCATGTCAGCCGAGGCTACTGTGGTGCGCAACTACATCGAGTGGATCATCAGCCTGCCCTGGTTCGAGCGCAGCCGCACCCACATCGATATCAACGACGCCGAACGTATCCTCAATGAGGATCATTATGGATTGGAAAAGCCCAAGGAGCGCATCCTCGAATACCTGGCCGTGCAGTCTCTGGTCAAAAAGATCCGTGGCCCCATCCTTTGCCTGGTCGGCCCTCCCGGCGTCGGTAAAACCTCCCTGGCCCGTTCGGTGGCCCGCGCCACCGGCCGGCGATTCGTACGTCTGTCGTTGGGTGGGGTGCGCGACGAGGCCGAGATCCGAGGACATCGTCGCACTTACATCGGCGCCCTGCCCGGCAAAATCATCCAATCGCTCAAAAAGGCGGGAGCCAACAACCCGGTCTTCTGCCTCGACGAAGTGGACAAGATGAGCATGGATTTTCGCGGAGACCCAAGCGCTGCGCTGTTGGAGGTGCTCGATCCCGAACAGAACTACGCCTTCAACGACCACTACCTCGATATCGATTACGATCTATCCGAAATCCTATTCATTACCACTGCCAACACCCTTCCGGACATCCCCCTGCCACTGCAGGACCGCATGGAGATCATCCGCCTGCCCGGCTATACCGAGCACGAAAAATACAACATCGCCAAAGAGTTCCTGGTGCCCAAGCAGATCAAACTCAACGGGCTGACGCCCGAACAGATCTCCATCAGCGAAGGGGCCGTCTACATGGTGATCAATCGTTACACCCGTGAAGCCGGCGTGCGCAACCTGGAACGTGAAATAGCCGGCATCTGCCGGAAAGTGGCCCGTCACGTGGTCAAGACCCAGAGCGACAAGATGGTGCGCGTCACCGAACAGAGTGTGGCCAAGTACCTTGGTCCACCAAAGTTTAAAAAGACAGAGATCGAAGAAGAGGATCAGGTCGGCATGGCCACCGGCATGGCCTGGACCCAGGTGGGCGGTGAGTTGCTCTTTGTCGAAACCCTCACCATGCCCGGCCGCGGAAACGTGACGGTTACCGGAAAGCTGGGCGACGTGATGAAAGAGTCGGCCCAGGCCGCCATCAGCTTCGTGCGCTCGCGGGCCGACCTGCTCAACATCGATAACAAGTTCCACCGCAAACTTGACCTGCACATCCACATTCCCGAAGGCGCCATTCCCAAGGACGGCCCATCGGCCGGCATCGCCATGTGCACCTCGGTCATCTCGGCCCTCACCAAGCGGCCCGCCCGCCGCGAGGTCTCCATGACCGGCGAGATTACCCTGCGCGGGCGCGTGCTGCCCATCGGCGGGCTCAAGGAGAAGATCATTGCAGCCCACCGCGGCGGCATCAAGAAGATCATCATTCCCAAAGAGAACGAGAAAGATATTCGGGACATCCCGGCCATGATCGTCAAGCAGGTGGAGATCGTCAGCGTCGAGCACATGGACGAAGTACTGCCCCACGCCCTGGTCCTGGCCGAAGGCGAAAGCCTCTTCGCCAACCAGGACGTCCATTTCGATATGGGCACAGTGGAAAACCCCTCCGACAAACACGCGCCGATCAATTAGAAAAGACACCACCACAAAGAGTGAAAGGGCGGGGTTCAACCCGCCCTCTTTTTTGGGCTGCATGATGAAGAAAGAGCATCATTGACATCCGCTCCGCTTTCTGCTTCTGACACATTCGGCGTTCAGATCGGCAAACGCTCGTCCCTTCCTTCGTTCGGCTGTAAAACTGTTACCCATGATAGTTATTTTTAAGAAGGGCTATGGTTCACAAAGATCGATCAAGGTGACACGTTAAGGGCATGTTCCCCAGGCGTGTCCGGCAAAGGTGGGGCGCAGGGCAGAAAGACATGCACGGTCGTGCCGAGCCCCTCCTCTGAATCCACATAGATGTATCCTTCGTGGTTTTTGATGATGCCGTAGGAGGCGGCCATACCCATCCCGCGTCCCAGGAATTTGGTGGTGAAAAAAGGGTCGAAAATCTTCGCACATGCATCCGGGGACATACCTATGCCATTGTCGGTAACGCACAAACCCGCATATTCACCGATCGGCAAGCCGTGGAAGACTTCCGCCGCAGTATCATCGATACAGGCACGATAGGTCTCAATGTGAATAATGCCGTTCTCCTTTATGGCTTCGGCCGCGTTGCCGATCACCTCCCTGAGCACCATGCTCAGTTGCACGGAATCTCCCTCGATATCAGGGGACTCTTTGGCGAACTTGGTTTCGATCACGATTTTTTTATCGCCGGTGTCACCTATGAGATGGGCGGCATCGCGCGCTAACTTTTGCAAGGTGTTCCGGCTGGCCTGATATCGGCCGCCGCGTGCATAGGCCAGCAGCTGCTGGGTCAGACCGGCCATGAATTCCACAGATTTAAGCATGGAGCCACAGTAGCGACTCACCTGGGGATTGTCGGGAAAGCAAAACTGCAACAGATCCACGTTTCCGGTGATCGCCGAAAGCTTGTTGTTGAATTGATGGGCAATGCCGCTGGCAAGGGCGCCGATGGCTTCCATTTTCTGGATCTGGCCGACGGCGGCCTCGATCTTTTTGCGCCCCGTGATATCCCGCAGAAAGTTGAGCGTGGCCGGTTGTCCCTCCCACTGGGTCAGTACGGAATTGATCTCCACCCAAAGGTTGGTGCCCTGGGCAGTAATGATTTTGAACGAATAGGAACTGGGGGCCGGTTCACCAGCCAGCCGTTGCCGGTAGCGACCGGAGACCAGTTCGACATCGTCCGGGTGAACCAGGTCGAAAAGGGGTGATTCAAGCAGTTCGTCGCGTGTAAATCCGCTTAGCGTTGACAGAGCGTCATTGGGGAAAAGGATGCGGCCGTCCTTGGCAATAAATATGGCTTCACTGGCATTTTCAAAAAGCACGCGATACTGTTTTTCCGACTCGCGCAGGGCTGTTTCGATTTTGATGCGTTCATCGATCTCCTTCCTGAGTCGCCGGTTGACCACAACCAGCTCTTCGGTGCGCTCGTGCACCAAATCCTCCAGACGAAGGCGGTGGCGTTCCAGCTCCGAACGGGCATTCTCATGGGCGATGATCATGGCCATCCTGCTGGCCACAGTATCGGTCAGATTCCTGGCATTTTCCAAATATTTGTCATCCTCGTCGACAGCTTCGGACAAAACGATTTCCAGCCGCCCCGAAGTACTGCCGTCTTCGGAGAGAATATCCCTGTTTATCTTGATGCCTTTATCTTCTCCTTCCCGGTCTCCAAACTGATGGCCCTGGTAAAAAAGGCGGACCTTTGTGCCGGTTCCGAAACCGATCTCTTGGAGTATGCTGGTGGTCCTTCTGAAAATCTCGTCCAGGGATAGGGTCTCTCGCTCACGCAGCCGGTTGATGGCGGCAAGGCAGCTCAGGGCGCGCACCCGATTCTGCAGATCCGCGGCCTGGCCGGCCAAGGCGGACTGAGTGGAAAATATTCTATTTCTCAAAAATACGACTACGTATGAGACCAAGAAGAACATGCAGACGCGGAAAAAGTTATCGAGGCCGGAGGAGGGGATATTGCCTATCCAGTGGCAACCGATTAGCAGGAGACTGAGGATCAAGGCCGCTACAATTCCGGTGCTCCCCCACCACAACGAGCTGAGAATAATAGGGATATAAAATAGGTGCGTAAAAACGGTGGCCCGTTCCAACACCAAGTGGAAATAGATCGTCAGCATGGCGGCGGCAATCAGCATGATTGCCATGGCCAAGATCTTTGTCCGATCGCTCACGTTCATCGACGCCCCCTTCTGCTATTGGCAGGACAGCGACCTGTCATAGACGAATACAAACCCTCTGCCGTTTATTGCGCCTTGAGGAAAGGGTCGGCTTTCAAGATTCTATTTAATTGATTTATTTGAGCGACACAAGAGGAGCTGATGCAGATAAAGAAAGCTTCTGCGGTGGGATCTGTCGAACTTCGGACGAGTTGTCGAACATGGAGCAGGAGAAGGCACCCGGATTTGGACTATCCGTTCAGGCACGCTATCGGAGTAATCCATACAGTTCGCCGGACCTGTTTTTAGTATTAACCTGTTATGTGTGAGATGTTCTTGGTAGATTGTGCGCCCGTTGCCGTCAGTGACAATAGCAGCAAAAGGATCACACAGCAAAGAAGGGTACCGCCCAAAATGATCAAGCAGTTAAAATATGAGCAGGCACTTCATTGGTGTATATAGGACGGGTGTACATCGGAAGTAGAATTCACATCCGCCTTTCTATTGACGGATGTGAATTCTCTATTTTTATCCCTTAAAATTCTTCGACAGATTCGCAAAGGCTTCTTCCGCTTCTTTCACGATTCTCTGTACCAATTCATCAACTGTTGGCATATCATTGATCCGCTGGGCAACCTCACCGCCGGCCATCATGGCCTTTTCCTTGTCACCCTCGTATACCGCCTTGATTGACTCGTTCTCGAATTCAATAAGCGACATATCTTCCATGCTTTGGTAACTATCAGGCGTGCCGAGGTACACACCAGGTGATTTCTTAAGGGTGTTTACTGCATGCTCTTCACTTCGGGGGGTTCTCAACCACCGGGCCGGGCCTACATAACCACGTGCGACCAGAGTTCCACGATCTTGTGCGTCCACAACGGCTTGCTTCCAGAGCTGCGGGAAATCGCTTTCCTGTGTTGCGAGGAAGCGGGTTCCAATCAACGCTCCGTCACAGCCCAAAGCCAGGGTGGCTGCCAAGCTCTTCCCGTCACCGACTCCTCCACCACCGACCACAAGCGTATTTTCATCAGAGACGGCTTCGGCCACGGCGGGAAAAAGCACCATAGAGTGAAGCGGTTCCCAGTGTGTATGAAAGCCGCCTTCATGACCTGAAGCGACGATTACATCAACCCCAGCCTTTTTACAGCGATGAGCTGCTCTAACGGAGGGGATGATATGAACCCAGGTAAATCCGGCCTTTTTGATCATGTCGCCCCAGCCCATTGGGTCACCGGCTGACGTGTACATCACCTTAAGGGTGTTTTTCATTTCGGGATTTTCTTCCCGTACCCTGATGGCCGTTTCGATCATAATTTTTGAGTACTCTTTAAGCTCCGCCGATACCATCACATTGGGACCGAAAACGCCGCCCTTGTCTTTCACCAAGCGGTGGGTTCGCTTCAGGACCGATGCCAGCACTGTGCCCATATCGTCATCGCGGTTCGCCTCCCCGGTGTCGCAAAAGGCGTTATAGATCCAAGGCTGGTCATTTTTGTTGAAGAGACCGCTGGTGGAAAGAAGCCCGAGCACGCCCGCGTTGGCAGCGGCCACACACAGATTGTTGTTGCTGAAAGGGCCCATGCCCGCCTGGATGATAGGATACTTGATGCCGATTAGCTCACATAGCCTAGATTTGATCATGACTGTCGCCTCATTATGGGTAAAATGTTAATCCATGGTTATTAAACGTAGAAAATTCTTAGCAGGAGGGTGCAAAGCTTGTCAACGAAAAATAGCGAACGCTTGTTATATTTTGAACTAAAACGAGTTAAAGAACACCGGTATAATATAGAATGAATTCGGAATGAGGATCATACGAATGAGGGTCCAACATTGAATTGTGAATATGAAATTTGGGTCTGTGCCAGAGCGATCCGATAAAGGTGTAACGCAACACTCATACAGCTAACTCACAATTCAATGTTGGACCCATTGGCACAGCTATGCAGCTATGCGAAAAAGAAACGACCGATGAAAAGGCCGGCAGCCAACAAGACTGGAGTAGTAAGTGTGATGATCACATTCCGGCTCATGTACGGCAGTAGGGCCTCAGGTTCCGATTCGCAATGCCTGGCCACGCCTACGGCTGTCTTTACCGCCAGCGGTGCAGTTATAAGAGCGGCCATCGCTGTTGCGGGAAACCAGCCCATCAGCCATGCACCCGCCACCGAAAGATAGGTGCCTGCCAGGAAAATCCCATAAACGGCGGCACCAGTGCGTCTACCGTATGCGATCATCAGATGGCGCCGCCCGACCTGCGCATCCGGTTCGATATCCGGAAACTGGTTGATCAGCAGCAGATTGCTCACCAGGAAGAACGGGGTCAACGACGCGGCCAAAGCTGTTGGGCCGCAGGTTCCGGTCAAAACGAAATCAACACCCATGACCATGCAAGGGCCGAATCCAATGCCTGGAGCGAGAAGACACAACAACGGATCCCGCGTAAGCCAACGGGTGTAGAGAAAAATGGCCAAGACGCCGGGTATGCCGATCCACAGCAGCCCGTAACCCCGAAGCCAGACAAAGTAGAGCCCGACGAGGACGGTCAAACCAAGTGTGACCACTCCCATCGCCAACACCCAGACGGCCTTTTCCGGATTTGCCGGTAGCGTGCCGCTCCCTCCGGAAAACGGCGTGCGCATCGTCCGGAAATCGAGGCGCGACTTGAAATCCTCGTATTCATTGATGGCATTGACGCTGATATGAGCGCAGATCCCACCGGCAAGGGCGATCAGAAACCACTTCAGGCGAAAAGCGCCTGCGCTATAAAATGCGGTCCCGGCCCCTAAAACCACGCAGGCCGGTGTCAACAGTAGAAATGGGACCCGCATGGGCCCGAAAAGGAAGGATAGGTGCTTCATTGTTTTCCTGTTTCTTGTGACAGCGCTTTTTTAATGGCTGCCGCCAGGGCGGCCCGATGCAGATCGGCAGCCAGGTGGACCGGGCTCTTGCCACCAATTGGATCCCAGTTCGACGGGTCGGCCGTACAAAAAAATTGGGTCTCCAGGCCGATGCGTGCCAACGCTTCATCGACGTTACTTCCCTTAAGGTGTTGAGCGGCCTCCCAGGTCGCACCACAGGGTGCGCCGCGCCGCACATGTATCGCTACGATTTTGCCTTCTTTTACCGTTGCATCGAACTCCGGTGTGCCGAAGCAGAGGGAATAGCGACCAAGGTCTGCGTGGTGAGCCAATGCGCAACAGACCGGCGGAGTATGCGTGTTGGACACGGTCGTTTTTTTGCCGGAAGCCACAATGGGGATTCCCAACCGCCGACACAGCCGGGACAAATCGTGGGAAAGGTCCGGATGCTTTAAATAGTCAAGCACCAGATCAGCCTCGATGGTATCCGGCAGGTATTCCGATGTGTCATCTATCACCAACTCCATGGAACGATCTATATTGATCAGGGTGATATCGAATTGATCCCGCCCATAGCGCCGGATCCCTTTCACTTTACTTTCACCGAGGTTTTCCTGTTGGAAAACCATGATTTTAAATGGCCTGTCAATACGATCGGTGCCCTTTTTGCCTTTCATCAACGCACGCCCTTTTACCGTGAGAGATGATAATCTGATCGAGACGATCTGCTCCGTAAGCGCATTTTGGTTACTCCAGAGGGCGAACCTTAACGCAAAGTCCGCAGTCAACACAAGTGGTCGTCTTCGCAAACAGTTGTTCATCACGAAAAGGCAATCACCGGAAATGCACCGTTCGGTGCACTCCCCGAGACAAATGGCGACGACAGACGATGGGGGCCAACGATGGGGTCAATCCTTGATGTGTGAATAAGATACCATAGTCTTGATATAGCGATGCGATAAAGGGTTACTGCTCATACTATATAGTCAATTCACAATTCAAGGTTTGACCCTCCTTACAGTCTACTGATAAAGGATTAATGCGTAAAAACGTTGACTTGGATTTCCGTCTGCCGATTGAAAATGTCAAGCTGCCCAACCTGACCAGGAGTGGAAACTACCATGAACTTGTCCTCCCTTCCGTACGTTGTCCATCACAGCAAGCCCCGGTTCGAAAAGCAGTTTTTTTTCCTTATAAAAGAACCCCTGACCGTTCTCCTTTTGGTGCTCTGTCTGCTGGGCGGCGGATGGCCGGCTTGGGCCGGTCCGGCTGAAAAAGCAATGCCGGCATCCACCGGCACCTACCCCGGTTTCAAACCGTCGGCCAGGAAGGCGGCGCAGCTGGCCCCACTGATGGTGTCCGCCTCACGTTTCAAGTCGCTGGCGCGCACCGATTTTGAAAAGGCGCTGCTGGTGTATACCCGGGAAGACGGCCGGAAAAAATTGTGGGCCCTGGATCGGGAGCTGTGGGACATCGAACTGTCCCAATGGGCCTGGACGCAGTTTTTCGGCGCCGCGGTTCCGGTGATAGGCGGCCGGCAGGGCCGATATGACCTGGTGGGCTACTACAACCCTTACAGCGATGTGTTTCTCATCACCGTTTGGCAGCAGGGCCGCACCTTCCATCAGATCGTGGATGCCCAAATGCTCATGGGCGACTGGGTGCGCGCGGACACAGATGAACTGGACCTGATCCCACTGTGGCGCCGAAAACCGATTCACCGGCCGGCGGCTCTGGGCCTGGCCACGGCCCGGTCCTTGCTGGCCTTTGAAAAGGCCTTTGCATCGGCCGACCGGGACAACTGGCGCAGCCGGCTCCCCATCCTGAAAGACGAAGCGGCGCTCAAGCAACTGAATGATCCGTTTATGGCCCTGATGCTCAATGGGCAACTGATCAATGTGGGAGAGATCCTCGCTCCGGATCCCGACGCCAAGACCCTGCAGACCTGCCGCGATATCACCGCCGAGGTGGTCAAGCGGGCGGTCGACGGAAAGCTCGAGCCGATGCTTTTTCTCATGGCGGACACCCTGCCCGGCACGGCCAGGGATCTGAAAGCCATCCCCCCCGAATGGTTCGCCGGACTGAAGACCACCGGCGTTCTTACCGCCTCGCAAGGGGTGCTGGTGTTCCTTTCGCCGACGGAACAGACCACCGCCAGCCTCTGCCTCTATTTCAGCACGCAGGGCAAAAGGGTGGACATCCGGCGCATCGATCTTGTGGACTACCGCAAGTTCTACAGCGAACTCAAAGCCGATCCATCCGGGGCTTCAGGGAAAGGAGGCCGCCATGAATAAGCGCAAACCGGCCCTGCCCGGCATTCTGTTCCTGGCCTGCTTCTGGATCATTTGCATGTCATCGATCGTTCACGCCGATACCTACGGGACCATCGGCCCTGCATCCAACGAACAGATTGTCGTCGAAAGGGTCGGCCGCCAGGACGGCTCGACAGCCTATGACACCGTCGCCGCGGGAGCGGAACTGACCTCGGATGTCATCAGCGGCGGCGGGCCCATGTACAACGCCGCCGAGTCGGTGGGCAGTGAGGTGAAAAACAGCCTGTTCTACCTGAAAAAAAACTCCAAGAAAAATAATGTCAGGCTACTGGAGAAGGTGGGCTTTAAAAAAGAAACAGCCAAGAACATTGCCAATAGTCCGGTTAAATCGATGAGTACGTTTGGCAAGAACCTGGACAAGGTCACCAAATCAATGGACGTGTTGGACAAATGGGGCACAGGGTGGCAAGTTGCCGGCGCCCTGGCCGGAGACGACACAACGGGCGCCAAGGAGGCGGTCAACGACGCCATATTGTCCGGTGCATCCGTGGGTGCCGGTGCGTGGCTGGGCGCCAAAGCCGGTGCCGCATGCGGCGCTGCGGGCGGACCCGGGGGGGCGGCCCTTGGCGGCATCGTGGGCGCGGTGGGCGGCGCCATCGCGGCATCTTACGTGTACGACACCCAGGTCAAAACCCGCTTGGATAAAGGCGCCCACAAAGAGGTCGTCAAAATGCTCGAAAAAGAGGAGCAGGCTGAAAAAAAGCGGCGCCGCATCCGGGTGGACATCAGAACGGTTTACCCGAATGGGGTCATGGTCTCCCCGGAAAATCCCCTGCCGCCGATGGAAGTGATCCATCAGCAGGCCCAGGAGATCCGCGAGCAGCGCCTACAGGACAGAATCGAACAGGCCACCGCCGACCTCCTGGACAAATGCCCCCTGAATCCCAACAAGACCAAACCGGGGCTGTGCGGCTGCGCCGTGCCGGAAACCGACAGCGACGGCGACCTGGTGCCCGACTGCATCGACGAATGCCCCAACGACCCCAAACAGTACCAGGCAGGCCCCGACGGCTGTATCGAAAAGGTAAGGGTGCCCACCGTCCTGGGAAAACCGACGGACTGGGCGGTACGTGCCATCAAGGCGGCTGGGCTGGTCCCGGCACCGGGAGGCGGCGACCCGGCGCCGGACAAAAAGAGCGAATTTAAAATCCAGTCTCAGAATCCGGTGGGCGATGCCCTGGCCGAACCCGGATCCCCGGTGAGCATCCGCATCTACAGTGCGTATAAACCGGTCATTCCCAATGTGATCGGCCTGAGCGAAACGAAAGCGTCAGCGAAAATAACGGCCATCGGCATGAAACCGGTCATCTCCAAAAATAAGGTGGCCCCCACAGCCGAACTGAGCGGCAAGGTCTGGTCCCAGTCCGCGCCGGACGGCCTATTTATTACCCTGGACGTTTACAAGGACTTAAAAGAAGAGCGTTGCCTGGATCTGAAGCGGCGTTTTTGGGGCGCCATGGCCGACAGTAAGCTGGCCGAGGGTAAAGAGATCATCTCCCAGGCCCGGGAGTGCGACTTCTATGAAAAGGGCCTGGCCAAATTGAAAAAAATGGAGTGCCTGGATAACGCGGTGGCCTTTCTCAATGCCATGAAAGGCAGTAATTACAGTCAGGCCCGGGCCATCCTGACCGCCAACAAGCATTGCGATTTTCACGACGAATGGGCCCAGAAACTGACCTGCCAGGAGAATCTCGGCAAAATGATCGGCGCCCTGAAAACCAATGACCTCAACCGCTATCGCGCCCTGTTGGTAAAAAGTGAACAATGCGGTTTTTACAATCGACTGGCCGAAGCATGGAACGAGGGCCAAAAACAGGCCGCTGATCAGCGCAAGCGGAACGAGCAGTGGACCAAGACCCTGGGCCAGTTTGTGGGCAGTGCGCTTCAGGAGATGGCTTCGGGGGCGGGATCGGGAACCACCACCCGGGGTTCGAACAGCGGCCATGCATCCACAACACCGGTGGTCCAAGAGGGCCAGTGCAACGATGTGCGCAAGTCGGGGGCCAACCAGCCCGAGCGCCATATCATCAAGCTGGGCAGCCGCGGCAAAACCTTTGTCTTTGATTACGAGACCTACGACGAAGAGGACCGCATCATCGTCACCCAGGGCAGCCGGACCCTGTTCGACAGCGGCTGTGTGGGCACCCATGGACGCAAATCGGTGCGGCTCAAAAAAGGATTCAGATCCAAGGTCACCGTGGACGTCCAACCCAACTGCAACGGCGGCACCAACACCCAGTGGCAGTTCACCGTGCATTGCCCTGACTAAACTACTGGCGCCCCAGCCGGGCCAGGGCTTTCTTGGCGTCGTTCCGCCCCTGTTTGGCCGCCAGGCGGTACCAGTGCACGGCCACATCCAAATCCATAGGCACCCCGATGCCCTCTTCGTACTTGGTGCCCAGATAATATTGGGCTTTGGCAAACCCCTGATCCGCGGACTTGCGGTACCAGTGAACCACCATCCCGTTGTCCCTGGGTACCCCATGGCCCTTGAGATACATGATGCCCATGTTGAACTGCGCCGCGGGATTGCCCTTGTCCGCGGCAAAGCGGTACCATTTGAGTGCCGCGGCATAGTCCCGGGCAACCCCGGCCCCTTTTTCATAGCCCATGCCAAGCATGACGGCACAACCTGTTTTCCCCTGATCGACGGCCTTGCGGCACCAGTCAGCGGCCTGTTCATAATCCCGGGCAACCCCGGTCCCCTCTATATAATTACACGCCAGGTTGTGCTGCGCCGTGGCATTGCCCGCCTCGGCCGCCTTACGGTACCAGCGGATTCCCTCGGCATAATCAACGGCCACGCCACGGCCTTTAAAGTACATGACCCCCAACTGGTTCTGGGATTGGGGCACCCCCTGGTCCGCGGCCTTTCGATACCACGCCAGTGCCTGGCCGTAATCCTGCGCCACACCGGATCCATTGAAATAGGCGTTGGCCAGGTTGTGCTGGCTCTTCGCATATCCTTGCACAGCCGCCCGACGGTACCACTTCACCTCCTCAACGCGATCGCGGGGGACACCCAGACCCTTGTCGTACATCCCCGCAATCTTGTTCTGCGCTTTGGCATACCCCAGATCGGCCGCTTCCCGGTAGGACGCCAGGGCCCGGCCATAATCCTGGGCCACACCATTGCGTCCATGGAAATAATCCTCGCCCCGGTTGAAAGCGGTTTCAGCCGCATTGGATGCAGGGGCGGGCGCGCTGCCAGGTTGGGCGCTTTGAATGGATACCAGTTGGCCCACCTGGGGCTGCGGGGCGGTTCCCGATGGCTCGGCCTCGACCACCGCCGTACCCGTAAAGGATACATGCCATTGCCCCTCCAGCGGTACCAGTCCCAGGCCCGGCACTTTAAAACCGATGGTCACCGGATCACCCACCCGGGGCAACAGATCGCCGTCGAGCTGTATCTGCACTGTACTGCCATTGACCGCCGTCACTTTGCCCTTCAATTCCGCGGCCCCGACCGTGTTTTGAACCGGCATACAAAACAAAAAGCCAAGCAAAAGCACCATCCATGTTCGCTTCAAAACCATAGCACCCCCTGCGTCTTTTGAGATCTCCATTGCACCGGCCACCATAATCCGGTTCATGGGATTTCACAACCCAGGAGCCTCAGAATGCTCGTATGTAGGCTATGGGGACGCCTATGTTTTGATGATTTTCTTTGCAAGCTACGGAGCTTCTTCTCTCGAAGTAATTTGATTGCGGTGGGGTGGAAAATGACGGCGAAAGATAGAGGGTAAAGTCTGTTCTCGACTCATAGAAACGCTATATTGAGTCAAGTGCAGGCTTGCCCCCCTTTCCGTATATAGACCCTGAAACAAAAAAGCCTGTCGGAAAGACAGGCTTTGGAAAAATGGCGGGAGCGACGAGACTCGAACTCGCGACCTCCGGCGTGACAGGCCGGCGTTCTAACCAAACTGAACTACACCCCCGTACAAGACTTTGGTGCATTTGGAAGTGGTAGGCGGAACAGGGCTTGAACCTGTGACCCTCGGCTTGTAAGGCCGATGCTCTCCCAACTGAGCTACCCGCCCCCAAATGAAGCGCCATAGCTACCAGTTCGGTTGGTCAATGTCAAGCGGAATTTGATGCTCTCATTTAAAATCGACCAGCTCATAAATTACTAAAATTTATTGGACTATAGGGGATTCCGAATTGGTTATTTCGGACCTCTTGTTTCCAAACTTTTCTGGATGCCGGATCAAGTCCGGCATGACGCTGTGGCGATTGTTGGCATATCTATTGGTCTTATGACACAGACGTTGACCTGTTTCAGTCATAGTCCTACAATGGCGTGCTGAATTGTGGAAAGCCCAGTGAAAATTCAACATGAAATGATAACGGGAAAGGCTTGATTTATTAATGATTTCATCTGTAATGATTCCGGATCGCGCCAAGCGGTGGATCGTTTTTCTGCTGGCCTGCCTGCTGTTTGTCCTTTCCCAGTTCTATCGGGCCTCCGTGGCGGTCATTTCGCCGGATCTGATCGATGAGCTGGCGCTCGATACGGCTCAACTCAGTCTGATCTCCGCCGCGTTTTTCTATGCCTTTGCCCTGATGCAGATTCCGATCAGCATGTACCTGGACGGTATCGGGCCGCGCATCAGCATGACCGCGCTTTCCCTGGTCGCTGTGGCCGGGTCGATCGTTTTTGCGATGGGCCACTCCGCGTCGACGTTGGTGGTCGGCAGGGCGTTGATGGGGGTTGGCATGGCTTGCAACCTGATGGGGACCCTCAAGCTGATTACCCTCTGGTTCAGCCCGCGCTACTTTGCCACGCTGTCGGCGCTGGTCGTCTCCACCGGCACTATGGGCAATCTGATGGCGGCGACGCCCCTGGTGCTCCTGGCCCAGGCCATGGGATGGCGCTATTCTTTCCTGGTGATGGCGGGGGCCAATCTGGTGCTGGTGGCGCTCTTTTTTCTGATTGCCCGGGATCGACCCCAAACCCAGCTGGTGCCCGATGTACCCGAGGCGGCCTCTACCCGGCTCGCCGATATCTTCAAGAGCCTCATGCATCTGTTCAAAGAGAAGGACTACTGGATCATATCCCTGGGGACCTTTTGCCGCTACGGTATTTTCGCGGCGGTGCAGGCCCTTTGGGCCGGACCGTTTTTGATTCAGGCCCTTGGCGTGTCGCCGGTGTCGGCGGGCAATCTGCTGGTGTTGACGAGCATCGGGATCGTGGTCGGCAGCCCGATCTTCGGCTGGTTCTCCGATACGGTGTTTCGGCATCGTAAAGGGGTGGTGATCAGCAGTTTGATGGGCATGGCGGTCATACTGATGATATTGACCCGGCTCTCTGCGGGTACGGGCATGGCGGTGTTGAGTGTGCTCTTCTTCTCTTTCGGATTCTTCGGCAGTGCCGGCGGGATCATGTATGCCCATATCAAGGAGCGGATGCCGGCTGAGCGGGCAGGCGCGGCCATGACCGGCATCAATTTTTTCACCATGATCGGCGTTGCCGTTTTCCTTCAGGGACTGGGCAACATGATGAAGTACCTGCATCCCGATGACTCCATGGGGAGTGCGGCCTTTATCGATGGGTTCGGCTTCTGCGCCCTCTGCCTGGTGATTACGACGGTGTTGTATCTTTTTACCGTGGAGACCCTGGGTAAGGGGAGAGATGCCCGGAAGCGCTAAGCGGGTGAGGTCAAGCGCCTGCCGCTTCTTTTTTTCAGGGTGAAGATCCCTGCAGCGTCCCGGCGATTTTTTCCGCGCCCCACCGGCTTGCCGGGTTGTCTTCCAGCATTGCGATTAACTTTTACGCCGCCACCGGCCTGGGTTCTGGCCTGGAGCGGCTTGTTGTAATTAAAATCGGACAAGGTGCGTCGCTCCACAGGAAGTCCGATGATCCGGTGGATCTCTTTTACCATCTGCCGGTCGTCATCAGTGATCAGGGTGAAGGCTTCCCCGCTGCGTTCGGCCCGGCCGGTTCTTCCGATGCGATGGATGTAAATTTCAGGTGTGGAGGGCATGTCGTAGTTGATGACATGGGAGACATTGGTGACGTCGATGCCGCGTGCTGCGATGTCGGTGGCCACCAGCACCTGATATTTGCCTGTTTTGAAGCCGTTCATGGCGTCCTGGCGTTTCGATTGAGAGAGGTTGCCCTGCAGGGACGCCGCGCGAAAACCAGCCTTGGCCAATTTCCCGGACAACTGCTTGGCTTTGTGTTTGGTGCGTGTGAACACCAGAACCGATTCGGAGCTGGTATCGCCAAGCAACTTGAGCAGCAGCGTCGTTTTCAAGTGCTGCGCGACAGGAAAAAAGGCGTGGCTGATCGTTTCCACCGGTGCATCATGCCCTGCCTCTACGCGGATGTGATTTTTCAGGATCTCCTTGGCCAGTCGGCCGATGGCCGTGGGCATGGTGGCTGAAAAGAGCAGTGTCTGTCGATCCGATTGCGGCAGATGGGTAATGATGCGGCGGATATCGGGCAGAAAGCCCATATCGAACATCTGGTCGGCTTCATCGAGGACCAGCACGTCAACCTGGGAGAGGTTGACGGTGTGCCGACCGATGTGGTCGAGGAGGCGTCCGGGGCAGGCGACCACAATGTGGGCGTGTTTCAGCGCCGTGATCTGTGGTTGGATGCCGACGCCGCCATAAATGGACGCGCTTCTGATGCCCGTGTTGCGGCCCAGGGTTTCGATGGTTTGATGAATCTGCTCGGCCAACTCCCGCGTGGGGGCAATGACGAGTGCACGAACGCCTTTCTGCGGTTTTTGCAATAGCCGGTGCAAGATCGGCAGTACAAAGACGGCGGTCTTACCGGTGCCTGTCTGGGCCAGTCCCATCAGGTCATGACCTTGCATGACTTTGGGGATGGCTTGGGCTTGAATAGGGGTTGGTTTGGTGTATCCGGCGGCTGAAATACCTGCCGCCAATTTGGAGTGGAGAGAAAATGTTTCGAAGTTCAAATGATGAGGTTCCTTATCTTGATTTTAATTGTGGTTTTTTAAAGGTGTTTGCTTCAGAAGTCGCCTCTTCTTCGACGCGACTTCTTCTTGCGTTTCTTTCCACCCGGGTCTGCGGGTCTGACGATAATGTTGCTGCCATCGATGCGGTTGCCGTTCAATGCTTTGATGGCTTGGTCCGCCTCAGAGTTGCTGGGCATTTCGACAAATCCGAAACCCTTCCCTCTTCCGGAGAATCTGTTTTGGATGACTTTGGGGTTTTCGATCTTTCCAAATTCTACAAACAGAGACTTCAGCTTGTCTATCGTCATGCTGTCCGGCAAATTTCCAATGTAGATGTTCATGCAAAGATACCTTTCGCGCTTTACTGTATCGCAGATCATTCGAGGGGAAAGCAGAAAGTACCCGCTATCGATGGGCATATTGCGATTCACGCACTAGTAGACGAGCACCAGGTGAACGGCGCGGTGCCCGATGTAGCATCCAGAGGACGAGCGCAGACGTTTGACCCTTTTTCCCGGGGATCATCCTAAAATGGTAAGGGGCACTCCTAATCATCAAGGTGTGCCCCTTATCTTTAGGTCTCGAAATTTAGCTTACAGTGACATTTAGAGCAGAGGGACCTTTTTGACCTTGCTCGATGTCAAAGGAAACGCGGTCGCCTTCATTGAGGCTTTTAAAACCGCTTGCGTTGATTGCTGAGTGATGAACGAATACATCCGGGCCGTCCTCTTGCTCGATGAAGCCGAACCCTTTTTGGTCGTTAAACCACTTAACTGTTCCGTTAGCCATGTTGACATCCTCCTTTCTATAAGATGCTCAAGATTTTAAACTGGAGGATGTAACAAACTGAATTGATTTGTTCCTTCAGAAAAAAACCGCCCTGCAAATCGAAGGCAGGGCCTTGTTGAATAAGCGAATAATAACATCTTTTCTTACAAAAGCAAGCTATTTGACCAAAGCGATTCAAATGTTTCATTTTGTACACCTGAAGGGATATCCCGGGTTTAACACGTTGAGGTGGTAACGCTGCCTGCCGTTTTCGCTCAAGTCGATATTTTGTTCGGTATTACCAAACGATCTTCCAAATTGTAAAACAGATATTGACCCTGTGATTGCGCGGTTTTAATATGCGCGGTCACATCAACTTTCAGCGGGAGGGCAAGGAGATGAGTGAAGTCACAGATCTGTTGGGAAGTCGATATCCAATCATTCAGGGGCCGATCGGAGAACTCAACGATCCAAAACTGGTGGCGGCGGTTTCCGAAGCCGGTGCGTTTGGGATGCTGGCACTGGGGTTTGTGAGCGACCTGGAGAGGGTCAGGCAGATGGTTGCAGAGGTGCAGTCGCTGACCGATCAGCCGTTCGGGGCCAATCTGATGATTGCCATGAATCCCAACAACGAGGCGATCCTTGAAATTCTGGCCGAAGCGGGTGTCAAGACGGTCACCACCTCGGCCGGTTCGCCCAAGCGGATCTACCCCAAGATCAAGGAGCTTGGGTTGAAAGGTTTGCACGTCGCCCTGGCCGCTCCGATGGCGGTAAAAGCGGCTGATGCCGGCGTGGATGGCGTGGTGGTTTCGGGAACAGAATCGGGCGGGCTGAGGACCACCGGACCGGAGTCCACCAATATGATTCTTGTTCCGCTGGTGTGTGACCAGGTCAAGGTGCCGGTGGTGGCGGCCGGCGGTATCGCTGACCGTCGGGGCTACCGGGCGGCTTTGGCGCTGGGCGCCCAGGGCGTTCAGATCGGCACGGCCTTTCTGGCCGCAGAAGAGAGCCCGGCCCCCAACGCCTGGAAGGAGGCCATCGTGCAGTGCGCCGATGCCGGTACAACCTTGCTGCCGCTAGGCAATATGGCCATGCGGACCGTTATCAATCCCAAGATGGCTGGGTTGATAGCCAGCGGCGCCGATTTGAGCAAGGCCTATAATATGGGTGACGCCGGCACTGCCTGGCGCAGCGGCGATTTCGATCTGTTTCCGGCCGGTGCCGGCCAGATCAGCGCATTGATCCATGAGATACGGCCGGTTAAAGCGATCATTCAAGAGATGGTTTCTTAGCGCTCCTTTGGGAAGAGAAGTAAGAAAGCAGAAAAGCATGAAGGTATGAAAGAGAAGGTATTCTGTCGATTTGATGGTGGTTGCCTATGGGGGCAATCGTTCAATGACGTAGGAAAGGGGGGCTTGTGGACATTCCTTCCGATGGATTGATCGTGGTATGCAAGCGGGAGTGCGCCACCTGCCAAATGGTGGTGTCGGTGCTGCACGAGCTGGTTCGCAGCGAACAACCCCTGACTATCTATAGCCAGGACGATCCTGGGTTTCCGGAAGAGATCGAGGGCGTTGTGGACGATTCGGATCTCTCCGGTTCGTATGAACTTGAGATCGAAGCCGTACCCACCCTGATCCAAATGAGAGGTGGGGTTGAACAGGCCCGTGCAGTCGGCTGGGATCGGGCCGAATGGCAGGCGTTGACCGGCCTGGAGAGACTGGGCAGGGATCTTCCCCCAACACGGCCGGGGTGCGGATCGAAGAGTGTCGAACCGGGTGTTGCGGAAGCCTTGGCGCTCCGGTTCGGTGGCATTCGCCTGGCGGCGCGGCGCATCGAAACCCCCATGCTCGAGGACGAGGCAGAGACCTGCTTTGCCAATGGCTGGACCGACGGCCTGCCGGTGGTGCCGCCCACCGAAGTGCGCGTGGTGCGCATGCTGGCCGGGACCGAAAGGGCCCCGGACGATGTCGTGGCGATCGTTCCCCCCAACCAGGCGCCCTGCACCGTTGAGAAGGTGGCCATCAATGCGGTCATGGCCGGCTGCAAGCCCGAATACCTGCCGGTGGTGATCGCAGCGGTGGAGGCTGCCTGCGTGGATGACTTCTGTCTGCATGGCCTGTTGGCCACCACCTATTTTTCAGGGCCGGTGGTGATCGTGAACGGCCCCATTGCCAAGGCGGTCGGCATGAATTCGGGCGTCAATGCCTTCGGACAGGGAAACCGCGCCAATGCAACGATCGGCCGGGCGCTGCAGCTGGTGGTGCGCAACGTGGGCGGCGGGCGACCCGGTGAAATCGACCGCGCCACCTTAGGAACCCCCGGTAAATACACCTTTTGCTTTGCCGAAGACGAAGCGGGCTCCCCCTGGGAATCGCTGGCGGTCGAGCACGGTTTTTCCGAAGAGAGCTCCACGGTCACCCTTTTTTCCGGCAGTGGCGTGCAACCCATCTTCGACCAGCGTTCTCGCGAACCCGATTCGCTGGCGTGCAGCTTTGCGGCCTGTCTGCGGGCGGTGGTGCACCCCAAAATCCCCATGACGGCCGATGCCTTGCTGGTGGTTTCGCCCGAACACGGCCGGGTATTTCGTCGTGCGGGCTGGACCAAGCGTCAATTGCGCGAGCGGCTCGAACAGTTGCTTCAACTTCCGGGTGCGGAGCTGATCCGTGGTGCCCAGGGAATTGAGGAGGGTGTCCCGGCAGAGCTGGGCGAGGCGACGCTGCCGAAGTTCCGTCCCGGCGGGCTTGGTATCCTACATGCCGGCGGGACGGCGGGACTGTTTTCAGCTATTATCAGCGGATGGGTGGCCAGCGGCCCCAAGGGGAGTCAAATGGTGACCCGGGAGATCAAACCATGAGTGAGACCATCGTATTGCTGGACCCGACCGCGGAATTGAAGCCAGCGTCACGCGAACGGTTGCCGCGGCCAAAGGATCTGCAAGGGTGTTGCGTCGGGCTGTTGGATATTTCGAAGGCCCGCGGGGATATCTTTCTGGACGAGATCGAAACGCAGCTGGCCGCGAGAGGCGTGAGCGTCAAGCGCTACCAGAAACCCACTTTTGCGCGTGTGGCGCCGATCGAGCTTCTGCAGCGCATCAGCACCGAATGCCAGGTGGTGATCGAAGCGCTGGCCGACTGAGGGTCTTGCACGTCGTGCAGTGTGCACGACACCATCGACCTTGAGGGGCGCGGCATTCCCAGCGTCTATGTCGCCTCTTCCGAATTCGAACAGGCGGGCGCCTCCCAGGCCCGGGCTTTGGGCTATGATCCGGCGGCCGTGTTCGTGCCCCACCCGATTCAGGACCGAACCGATGATGAGATGAGGGCCATCGCGAAGTCCGCCTTAGAGGGGGTGCTGAAGGCGCTCTCCGCCGACGGTTGAAACAGCGTACAGGGTGTCTCCGGCCTTTGGCCGGTCTGGAAAAAGTGAACCGGAAGGAAGTGCAATAGAACAAGTACAGGATGACCCTCAATTGTAGAATGGAGCGGTTGTCCACAGAACGGGAAGGAAGGAATGGATGGGTAACAGTTCATTGAAGGATCTCTACCAGCAGAAGTTGATTTCAGCAGAGGCGGCCGCCGGTATGGTTCAATCAGGCATGACCATCTTTTTGGGCGGCTCGGCCAACTTGGCCAGGATTATCGACAAGCATCTGGCGGCGCGGGTGAACGAGTTGGACGATGTGGCCGTCCGCACGTTTCTGGACACGGCCGAGCATGAATTCCTCAAGGCCGATCCGAATGGCGAGGTGTTCAAATGGCACAGCGGCTTTCTGCTGCACTCGGTGCGGTCCCATGTGTCGGCCAGGGGCAGCGGCGTCTACCACGCCCAGTCCTGGCACATGGCACCCGGCGTGATCCGTGAACAACTGCAGAACGACATCGCCTACTATGTGACCGCACCGATGGACGAGCACGGCTGTTTCAACTTCGGCCTGTCGGTCACCGAATTGAAAGCGTACAGTGAAGTCTCCAAAAAGGTGGTGGTGATCGTTCGCGAGGATATGCCGGTCATTTGCGGTGGTCAGGAGGAGGCGATCCACATCTCCGAGATCGACCACATCGTGGAGGATCGCGAATTCGAAACCTTCTGCCTGCCGCCGGTGCCGGCCAAGCCGGAAGATCGGCTGATCGCCGATAATATCGTGTCGGCCGGGCTTATCAAGGATGGGACCACCCTTCAGATCGGGATCGGCGGTCTGCCCAACTCGGTGCTGGAGGCGTTGTGCAGTGCCGGGGTCAAGCATCTGGGCATTCACTCCGAGATGTTGACCGACAAGATGTACGACCTGATCCAACTTGGCATCGTGGACAACACCTGCAAGCAGATCGACCGTTACAAAAGCACCTTCTCCTTCTGCCTGGGCAGTCGCCATTTATACGACTTTCTGCACCGCAATCCGATGTTCGCCTCCTATCCGGTGGACTATGTGAACAACCCCATGGTGATCGCCCAGCAGCCCAATATGTTCTCCCTCAACACCACCATGCAGATCGACCTGGTCGGCCAGGTGGCCTCCGAGCAGATCGGCGGGGACCGCCCGCGGCATATCAGTGGTACCGGGGGGCAGCTCGATTTCGTGATGGGCACTCTGCTGGCGCAGGACCGGGCCGGCGTCAGCGTGCTGGCCCTCTATTCGGAGCACAAAGGGCGCTCGCGGATCGTGCCGACCCTGGAGAAGGGAACGGTGGTCACCGTGCCGCGCTCGTTGGTCGATTACGTGGTGACCGAGTGGGGCCTGGTTCGCTCCCGTGGGTTGACCATCAACGAAAGGGCCCAGGCGCTAATCCGCATCGCCCATCCCAAGCACCGTGACGAGCTGACACGCCAGGCCGTGGATGCCGGGTTCATCCCCTATCCGGAGCGGGACGGGCAGCTGCCCAGGGGCGTGATCAACTGTCGGGATTGATGGTGCAATGGATCAGTCAGTCTGTTTGAAACCAAAGGCAGCCCAAACCCTGGGCTGCCACCCCTTTTTAAAATTGACAAGATGGGGTTAGGCTTTTTAAACAGTAGATCATAGAGAGAGCCATGGTCTCTCTTTCCCTCTGCTTCTCTTCACTGCGCAAGGCGTCATAACAATGGACGGATTGTCAGTCTAACCAACGGAGTGATCATATGAAAAAAGCGGTTTATCACGGTATTCGGGACATCCGGGTAGAGGATGTGGCGGACCCCACGCCCGGAAAGGGTGAGGTGAAGGTCCAGGTGAAGTATTGCGGCATCTGCGGGTCCGATCTGCATGAGTACCTGCACGGCCCCTTTCCGGAGAGCCCGTTCGGACACGAGGCCTGCGGGACGATTTCAGAGGTTGGTCCGGGAGTAGAGGAATACAAGGTCGGCGATCGGGTCTGTACCGTTACGCCTGGTGCCTATGCCGAGGCGGTGGTCTGTCCGGCCGAGCGTCTGATCGCCATTCCCGAAGGGGTGGAGTGGATGCGGGCCGTGGTTCTGGAGCCACTCTCCGGGGCGGCCTACGCCATCGATCGCGGAGGGGTGAAGACCGGGGATACGGTGTTCATCGCCGGTGCCGGTACGGTCGGGCTGATGATGCTCCAGGGGCTCAAGGCCATGGGCGTGGAGACGGTCTACGTCACCGATGTATTGGAGAACCGGCGCAAGAAGGCCGAGGAGCTGGGTGCCACTATGGTGTGGAACCCCATGGAGGTCAGGAGCCCGGCTAAGATCAAGGAGATCACCGGCGGGCGCGGCGTGGATGTGGCCATCGAGGCCGTGGGCATCGAAGCGGCGCTGAAAGACTGCCTTGCCTCGGCGCGCTACCAGGGGACGGTCATCGTCCAGGGGATTTTCACCGAGCGGGCCAATCTGCATATGCTCGGGTTCGTTACCCGGGAGACCACCATGATCGGCACCGCCTCGATCAATCCGCCCCTGGCCATGAAGTGGCTGGCCACTGGTAAAATCAAACCCGAGAGCGTCGTGACTGATATCATTCCCCTGGCGGATATTGACGCCAAGGGGTTTGGCGTGCTTGCCGGCAAAAGTGAAACCGCGATCAAGATTGTGGTGGAAATGTAACCGTTCGACAAAAAGCATTGAGCCTGTCGGCGAACAGAATGCAGGTAAGATTGCCCTGCCTATAAGCTTGATGAACTTGTAAAACGTCCCAAAAGTGCTTTTCCTGTCATTCCGGCGAAGGCCGGGCACACAGGGAAGCTTTAGCGCTATCCAGTCTCTTCAACGGGTTCTGGATGCCCGATCAAAAAAGCTTGCCCCAGACCGCGATCCGGGGTCCGGCATGACGGTTGAATGGTTTTTTACGAATTCATCAAATTTGGATCAATTCCGCCTGTGCGAGGCGATGGGTTGTCTCTTTTCGCCACGTTCCTTCTGAGCAGGCGTCGGCCATGGCCACCGCCAGATGTTGCGGCGGTGTGAGGCGCTGGCGTCCCAGGCCGTTGAGGCAGGCCGGGCAGTTGGTCAGTAGATGTTGTTGCGGATGCCCGGTTGCCAGCGGTGCCAGGGCCGACCGCTTGCGGGCCAGCATGGCGGCGGCGATATCGGGCCGGCTCAAGGCCAGGGTGCCGGCTTCGGAGCAGCACTCGGGAATGGTGGTGACGCCTGCCGGTGCAATTTGCCCCAGCACTGTTTCCCCCTGTCCATCGAGAGAGTCGTGGCAGGGTTGATGGTAGCAGCACTCCCCCTCCAATCGAACTTCCAATCCCTGCGACAGTACGAAGCCGGATATATCAGCCAGCGGTGCGTTGAAGATGTCGGCGGTATTGATACGCTCCATTGCTTCGCGGCAGGTGCCGCAACTTACGATGCAGGCGTCGAAGTCGAGATAACCCAGCATAGCACGGATCTGGTTGAAGAGAATGGTGTTGTGCAGCTCCTGGCGGTGGGTGAGGTCGGTCTTGGCGTTGGCGCGGGCCGGAAATCCACAGCAGAGGTATTTGGGCGGCAGCACCACCCGTACGCCGGTTTGCAGCAGCAAAAAGATGGCGGCCAACCCGATATCGGCGTGCAGCCGTTCGGAGCCGCAGCCGGGGAAGTAGAAGACGGTGGCCGCCGGTGACGCTCCCTGCGGGGTGACCACCAGCACATGGTTCAGGTCGTGGGCTCGCGGGTAGAGGTGCGGCAGCGGTTGGGCGGCGATGGCCGGTGCCGGCGCGTAGAGCGGCGCCAGGAGTGAGCTGCGGCGCCACTGGCGTCCGACGATCCGGGTTGCGGCCCGCTGCACGGCGCCGCCCCACTGAAACACGCTGCGGCGCACCAGGCGGTTGGTGGTACGGGAGCGCGAAGCGAGGTAGTTAAGGGCCAGGCGCGTGGGCCATGCAGTCTGCCGGGAGCCGTGGGTGGCCAGAACTTCGCGCTCGAGGATCGAGACTTCGGCGGTGTCGATATTCACCGGACAGGGTGGCTGGCACTTATGGCACAGGGTGCAGTGGTCGGCAATTTCGCCCAGCCAATGCAGCGAGCGCAATCCCAGTGCATTCGAACGCTGCGCTTCGTAGAGCAGGGCTTCGATAATGGCGACCAGGGCCAGGTTTTTGTTGCGCGGGTGGTAGAAGAGATTGCCAGCCGGGTAGAAGACACAGCAGCCGGTTTTGCACCGGCCGCAGCGCACGCACTGGGAGATTTTTTCGGCCAGCTTTTCGAGGCGGCCGTATTGCAGGATGCGGGCCTCCAGCTCGATGAGGTTGAACGATGGCGCATACACCCGATCGGCCACCGTGCGGTCGGTCAGTTTGCCCGGGTTGATCAGGTCGTCGGGGTCGGCCGCCTGCTGGTAAGCGCTGAACTCGGCCATGATCGCGTCGTCCAGATGCTTGATTTTGGTGAAACCGATGCCATGTTCGCCGCTCACCACCCCCTCCAGTTCGACCGTCTTCTCCATGATGAGATCGGCCACTTCGGCGGCCCGGCGCATCATCTCACGATCGTTGGAGAAGACCGGGATGTTGACGTGCACGTTGCCATCACCGGCGTGCATGTGGGTGGCCACCACGATGCGGCGGTTGCGGATTTCAGTAATGTCGCTTTCGATCTGGGCCGTCACTTTGCTGTAACCGCGCAAGAGTTCGGCCATGGCGTCCCGGATAGCGCGCAGATGGGTTTCGGCCCGCAGGTGGGTGCGGCCGGCCAGTTTGATCTGGGCCATGGTTTCCTGGAGCAGTTGTTTGGCCCGGGGGAGTTTGGCGGTCAGCCACTCGGGGTCTTCGATGGGGACGGCTCGCTCCAGGTAGGTGAGCAGCTGCCAGATCACCTCCTCCTGGTTGGCTCGCTCCTCCTCGACGTTGAGCTGGTCGACATAGGCGGCAAATTCGGCCAGGGCCTTCAAGGGCAGGACGATGTCTTCGTTGAGCTTGAAAGCGTTGGTGCGGGCGGCGATGGCCCCCAGGCGCTTACGGTCGCGCCAGAAGCGCTGGGCCTCCTGGTCGCTTTGGGCCACGGCCAGAAAGGTGTTGGGATAGTCTCCCAGCAAAAGGGTCAGCCGTTCGAGACCGGTGTCGATCTGGCCGGTGGTGTGGCCCACGATGTCGATGAGCAGCACGGCCTTGGGGCGCTCGCTGCGGGGCGCCTTGGCTTTGTATTGGATGGCCCGCACGTACTCTTCATCGAAGTGCTCCAAGGCCATCAGGGCCTCGCGGTCCTTCTCGGAGAAGGCCTGCGAGATGCGGTCGATCACTTCGGAGGCCTCCTCCATGTCTTCGCCGAAGAATTCGAGGCAGACCGTTCGCTGATGGGCGTACGCCTGGTGAAGCAGAAAGGTGGCCGAGGTGATGATGCCGTCGGTGCCCTCCTTCTGAACGCCCGGAAGTCCTTCGAGCGTTTTGTTGGTGATATCCTTTCCCAGGCCGGGTTTGCGCAGTTGCGAGCCCTCGATGTGGATCGTCTTGAGAGGCGCCTGTGCGACCGTGTCGATCACATCGAAGGAGATACGCTCTTCCGGATCGATGCGGCGGCCATGGGGGTGCAGCCGCCGCACCTCGACCAACCGGCCGTCTGCCAGCGCGATGCGAAAGCTCAGCAGGTTGTCGATGGCCGTTCCCCAGAGAACCGCCCGTTTGCCGCCGGCATTTTCGGCGATGTTGCCGCCGATGGTGCAGGCCCAGGAGGAGGTGGGGTCGGTGGCGAAGATCAGACCTGCCGCTTCGGCCGCCTGCATGGCCGCTTCGGTGATGACGCCGGCCTGCAGCTCGATGGTATCGAGGGTCAGGGGATCGCCGTTGGGTTGATTGAAACGCGCCTTTGAGATGCCACCGATGCGGTTGAGTTTCTCGGTATTGATGATAACGCAATCGGGCACTACCGGCACCGCCCCTCCGGTCAGTCCAGTGCCGCCGCCCCGGGGGATCGCCTTGAGTCCGAGGCTGGCAACGGCTTGCAGCAGGCGCGGCACCTGCTCCTCCGCGCTGGGGCACACCACGGCGACCGGAAGGTGCAGGCGCCAATCGGTGGCGTCGGTGGCGTGGGCACAGAGGGTGAATGGATCGAAGAAGAGGTTCTGGTCGCCGACGATGGCACCCAGGCGACGGCGCATCCGTTCCCGTTGTTCGGTCGTGGTCGCCAGGCCGTGGCCCAGGGCATCGAGCTGCTCACGGCATCTCTCCAGCACCAGCTCCAGTTCCGGGGTCTCCTGGCCCCGCGCAGCGATCAGGTCGAGGTCCCGGCGGGCATTGGAGAGAAACCGATGCCGTTGCTTGCGGTCGTCAACCAACTCCTGGTAGAGAAACGGGTTGCGGCGGAGGATGAAAAGATCCCCGATGGTGCGCATGAGCAGGCGCCAGGAGCGGCCTGTTCGGCGGGTGAACACCAACCGTTCGAGGGGGGCGAGCACCTCTTCGCCCAGCAGCAGGGTCCAGATGCGCCGGTCGTCGGCTGAGGTATAGTTGAACGGGATCTCTCTGGCTGTGGTGCTGTTCATGTGTGTCTAGTGTGAAATCGGTATGTATATTCAATGGTCCACAAACAAAAAACGCCCCCGGGGCGAAACCGGATGCGCACAAATGGGCCTCCTGTTTATATTCCGGTTACCCTTATCGATCAAGGGCGGGGCTGATGCAACCCTATTTTTAGCGGCTCACCGGACAAGTCCCCCTTTGAAATAGGGGGATTTAGCGGGATTTTAGGGTATTAGGGAAATTGTCGATGGGCGTAAGCTTACCTTGCGACCCCAGTAAAATCCCCCTCGATCGAGGGGGATTTTATCTGGTGCGGTGGCCTGGTGCAGGGGGATCAGGCCTGGGTGCTTATCGAGAGAAGTGTTTCGGAAGCGAAGGATTGGCTGCTGCCGCCAAACATGGCTGTTAGATCGGATTGTGCGCCCAGCCCCGCTCCCAGGGCAGCCATCTTCATGTAGTTTTCAATGCCGGCCAAGACCGCCTGAGAGACACCCTCGGATTGAGCCGACAACCCATTTGGCGGCGGGGGGCCCTCGGGCCGGTTGGCTTCCAAGGCCGCCATGGCCTCCTCTTCGTTGAGGACGCCGTCTTCATCTTCGTCATGGGCAGCCAGCAGCTCGGCCGCGTCCATCTCTTCCGATGCGGCCTGGTTGATGAAGTCGACCAGGGTTTGTGTTTCGGTCTCATCGAGCGTGCCGTCTTCGTCCTCGTCGGCATCGCTAACGAGCTGTGACAAGTCGGGTGGTGAGCCGCCCATCATGCCGCCGGGCGGGGGACCTTGCGGCGGGGGGCCTTGGGGCCGGTTGGCTTCCATGGCGGTTTGGGTTTCGCTCTCACTGAGCACCCCGTTACCATCTTCATCGTAAGTGGCGAACAACGCTTCGACATCGACCTCTTCTCCGGTCGCTTCACTGATCTTGTCAGCCAGGGTCTGGAACTCGGTTTGATCCAGGCCGCCGCTGCCGTCCGTGTCCACTTCGGCGAACTTCTCCGCAGGGTCCGGCCGTTTGCCCATGCCGGACATCTGCCCCATGTAGTACATGCTTGAACTCGTGCTGCTGATCATCATAATAATCCTCCTTTAGCTGATGGGTTAAAAATTGCCTGACCGCCAGCATGAGGCGGCAATCAGACGCGTGACGGCCAAGCGGTCAAGATTCACTACAATTCGTAACTATATTTTATATCGTGTAAAAATCGGCGGGCTTTATGGCAGTTGTGTTACTTGTATGTAACTCTTTGTAACACTGGTAGAAGGGGGGCGAATAGGGATGGAGGCTAAGTCCGGACGCTGTTGTCGATAAAGAGATAACCGACCCCCCGGACCGTCTTCAGGTAGGTGGGGTTGTCGGCGTCGTCTCCCAATTGCTGGCGAATTCGGGAGACATAGACATCCACGGATCGGTCGAAGCCGTTGTACTTTTCCCGGTACATGGCTTCGTAGAGTTCGTCCCGGGAAACCACGCGACCGGTCCGTTTGGCCAGGTACCAGAGCAGTTCGAACTGGATGGTCGTGAGCTCGATCGGCCGGTTGGCCAGGAAGACCTCTCTGCGGGTGGCGTCCACCACCAGCTCTCCGGCCCGGATTCGGCGACCGTCGGTCACGCCTGCCGCGCCGTGGCGGCGTTTGAGGTGGGCGATGAATCTGGCGGCCAGCAAAGCCGGCGATGCGGGCAGAATGATATAGTCGTCGGCACCCCGTTCGAAGGCGAGCAGCTGCGCGGCCTCATCACCGCTCTCGCCGGTAAAGAGGATCAGGCCGTTGTAGTAGGGGCGGATGGCGGCACAGACGTCATAGGCGCCGGCCACGGGGAGTTGGGCACCCATCAGAACGATGTCCGGGGCCGATGTGATGATCTGGCCGATGGCCTGGCTACTTTCGCGAATACAGCGCACGATGAAATCCTTGGCCGAGAGATAGTTGACCAGCGGGTGGTCGTCGTCCAGGGCCGCGTCGCAGATAAAGATCGTCGAAGGCTTTTTGCGGATCACTGTTGGGCTCAACATCGCTCCTTTCCCGGGAAGGGGTCAATTTTCACAACGGCGCAGGTGAAAAAGCAGATCCACATGCGTGGGGCGTATCGCAATCTTACGCTACTCATAGCGAAGCGCCTCGATGGGGTCCAGGCTGGCCGCTTTCCTGGCTGGAAAGTAGCCGAACGCAACGCCCACCATGCCCGAAAAGAGAAATGCCGCAGTCACAATGCCCGGCTTGAAGACGAAGGGAATGCCGATCAGCCGGGTGCCGATGCCGGAGGCGGCCAGCCCAAGGATAACACCGATCAAGCCGCCGAAGGCGGCCAACACCACCGACTCCACCAGAAATTGCGTCAGCACTTCGCGCTCCAGGGCGCCGATGGCCAGCCGGGTGCCGATCTCGCGGGTGCGTTCGGTCACCGAAACCATCATGATGTTCATGATGCCGATGCCGCCCACCAGAAGACTGACACCGGCCACGGCGCTTAACAAGGCTGTCAGGACCGTGGTCGTTCCGGTGAGGGTGTCGATGAGCTCTTTCATGTCGCGAACATGAAAATCGTCATCCTGGCCGGCGCCGATCCCGCGCCGCTCGCGCATCAATCGTTCGATGGCGGTTTTTACCGCCGCGGTGGAGATTCCGTCGCGCGCGGCAACGAGAATTGTCGACACATCCGTGTTGCCGGCGATTCGCCGCTGCAGGGTCTTCACGGGAACGATGACGATGTCGTCCTGGTCCTGCCCGAAGCTGGACTGCCCTTTCTCATTGAGCGTACCGATCACTTTGAAAGAGATCTTGCCCAACCGGATGGCCTGACCGATCGGAGAGACGCGGCCGAAGAGCTCCGTCTGAACGGTATGCCCCAGCAGGCAGACCGCCTTTCCCGCTTTCTCCTCCCCGGCGCTGAATTCACGCCCCTCACCGAGCTGCCACCCCTGCACTGTGAGAAAGGCGTTGGTGGTGCCGGTGATGGCGGTGGCCCAGTTGGCGCTGCCGTAGATGGCCTGCTGGGAGGCGCTGACGGTCGGCGCCACCGCTTGGAGGCCGTAGATATTGTTTTGGATCGCTTCGGCATCCGCCACTTCAAATGCATCCGCACTGCTACGGGCGCCGCCCGGCCCGCGCATGCCCTGCCCCGGGCGCACATGCAGCTGGTTGCTGCCCAACTGGGAGATGTCATTGGTCACTTTGGCCGTGGCGCCGCTGCCCAGGGTCACCATGGCGATCACTGCGGCGACGCCGATCACGATGCCCAGAATGGTGAGGAAAGAGCGCAGTACATTGCGCCGGATGGCCCGCTGGGCCAACAGAAATGCTTCCCATATCATCATGATGCCGCTCCGCGGTTTGAGTCCCCCGTAATACGTCCATCCTGGAAGTGCAGCCGGCGGCCGGCATAGGCGGCCATCTCCTCCTCATGGGTCACCATGACGATGGTGATCCCTTTCCGGCGATTGAAGGATAGCAGCATCTCCATGATCTCTCTGCTTCTTACCGAGTCCAGGTTGCCCGTGGGTTCGTCGGCCAGTAGTATTTTGGGCCGGCCGGCGATGGCCCTGGCGATGGCCACGCGCTGTTGTTGTCCGCCGGAGAGTTCTGCCGGCGTGTGGTGGGCCCAGCGTTCGAGCCCCACGGTGGCAAGTGCTTCCATGGCCCGCTGGCGCCGAATTTTTGTATGAATTTTTCGATAGACCAGCGGCAGTTCGACGTTTTCAAGGGCCGATGTGCGGCTCAAGAGGTTGAATCCCTGGAAGATGAATCCCAGGTAGTGTCGCCGCAGCGCGGCCCGCTGGTTGCGGGAGAGCTGTTCCACCGCTACGCCGTCGAAGCGGTAGCCTCCACGGGTGGGGGTGTCGAGGCATCCCAGGATATTCAGGCAGGTGGATTTGCCCGATCCGCTGGGGCCCATCATGGCCACAAACTCTCCCTCGCCGATGCGCAGGTCGATCCGTTTCAGGGCCTGCATCGCCGCCTGGCCCTGGCCATAGATTTTGGCGACGCCGCTGAATTCGATCAGGGCGGGTTTTAGCAAAGGGCGTTCCCTCTTTCGATCAGTTGGTGGCGATTGCGTTAACAACAAGCGCTTCATCCTCCTGCAGTTGTGTTGATCGGACGGCCGTCAATGCCATGTCGGTGGCGATCTTCTCGACCGGCACCGGCACCGGCCGGCCCTCATTCAAGACCCAGACGTTGGTCTCCATTGCCTGCCTATCCGGCCCACTGTTCCCGGAGTCCTTTTTCGAGGCGCTGCGGTGGGGCGGCCGCGGCAGAAGGGAATCCAGCAGACTCCGGTTTCGTCTTCCGCCTGCGGCCGCAACGGGGGGGGAAAAGCGCAGTGCCGCGTTCGGCACCAGCAGGGTGTTCTCTACTTTCTGTACGACAATGTCTGCCGTGGCGGTCATGCCGGGCCTCAGCAGAAGATCCGGGTTCTCCACCCGCAGCACCGCCTTGTAGGTGACCACACCATCGGTGGTCTCCGCACCGTAGCGGACCTGGGTGATCTGCGCCTCGAAGGTGCGCTCCGGGTAGGCGTCCACCGTGAAGGTGGCCAGCTGCCCCTCTCTCACCTGGCCCACGTCGGCTTCGTCCACATCCACCTGGAGCTCCATGTGGTGCAGGTCCTCGGCCAGGACAAAGAGGACCGGGGCCTCCAGGGAGGCCGCCACCGTCTGGCCTGGTTCAACGTCGCGGCTGAGGACGATGCCATTGATCGGTGCATAGATGACCGTGCGTTTGAGGTCGGTCTGGTTTGACCGGAGGTTGGCCAGGGCGCTCTCGATGGCTGCCGCCGCGGATTGGACCGCTGCGGTCGAGCGCTCCAGATCGGCCTCCGCCTCCTCCAGGTCCTCCAGGGACGGTAGCTTGCCATTGGTCAGCTCGCGTGTTTTGCGGTAGCGCCGCACCTTCTTCTCAGCGGCCTTTTGGGTGGCGACAGCTTCTTGATGGTCGGCCCGGGCCGACGCCACCTCTGCCTCGGATTTCATGACCGCAGCGCTGTATTTGGCGTCGTCCAGGTAGGCCAACGGCTGGCCGAGCGTTACATTGTCGTTGTAATCCGCGGTCATGCGGGTGATCGTTCCCGAAAGTTCACTGCCCACCTCCACCTGGTTGGTCGCCTCCAGGTTGCCGGTGGCGGTGACCGTGACCACCAGGTTCCCTAAGCGCACCGGTTGGGTCTCATAGAGCATCGGGGCATCCTGGCCGCCCACTGACCATGCCACCGTCAAGGCCACAAGGGAGAGCAGCAGGATGATACCGGCGATCCAGGCGATGCGGCGTTTGCGACCGGCAGTTTTTTCCACCTGCGCCATCATCTCTTTGGTTGGGGTGTTTGTTGTCTCTATCATTGTGCTCAACCTTCGTTGACTTTCGGTGATTGCCGACCGGCCATCTGACCGAAGGACTGCCATCCGCCGCCAAGGGCCTTATAGAGGCGCACCAGCCCAGTCAGGACCGCCCCCTGGCTTTCGGCCATCTGATCTTCAAACGAGAGCAGCGAGCGCTGGGCATCCAGAACATCGCTGAAACCGGTCATGCCGGTGGTGTATTGGTGCCCGGCGAGCTCGGCGGCGGTGCGGGCTGCGTCCGAGGCGGCCCGCAGTATCTCCATCTTCTGCTGCTCCTGGGCATAGGCGATCAGAGCGTTTTCCACCTCCTCCAGGACGGAGAGGATCGTGGCTTCATAGCGGGCCAGGGCTTGCTCCTGCAGCTCTTCCTGCACCTTGATGTTGTTGCGAATGGTTCCGGCCTTGAAGATTGGCCAACTGATCGAAGGCCCGAAAGACCACACCCGGGCAGCCGAGGAGAAGAGATCGCCCAACGAGAGAGACTCCAGGCCGATCGATCCGCTCAGGGTCAACTTGGGGTAGAGATCCGCCTCCGCCTCTCCGATGCGGGCCGTCTGGGCGGCCAGTTCACGCTCTGCCCTGCGAACATCCGGCCGTTGGCGAATCGCATCGGCCGGAACACCAACGGCCAGATCGATCGATACCGTTGGGAGCGGCTGGGCAGCAGCCAGTTCCGCCTGCAGGGATCCGGCCGTCTGGCCGGCCAATACGGCCAGCCGGTTCATCGCCTCCTCCGCCCCTACCATTAGATCGGGGATTTTGGCGCGTGAGCTCTCCAGGTTATAGCGCGCCTGGGCAACGGCCAGTTCATCGCCCATGCCCGCGCGGGAGAGGGCCTCGAGCAGCTTCCAGGTCTCCTCCTGGGAGGTCACGTTGCGCTCAGCCACCGTCAAACGCGTCTGATAGGTGCGCAGTTCGATATAGTTGCCGGCCACCTCGGCCAGCAGCGTCACCATGACATCGTTGAGATCTTCGATGCCGGCCTCCAGATCGGCCAGGGCAGCCTCTGTCGCACGCCGGGTGCCGCCGAAGAGATCCAGTTCCCAGCTGGCATCGAAGCCCGCCGTATAGAGTTCGGTCTCGTTCATCGCGCCGGATGCGTCTTCCTGGCCGCTTTTGCGGGCGGCACCGGCAGCCTCTACGGTCGGAAAGAGGTCGGCGCGACTGATCCGTTGCCGATAGCGCGCTTCACGCACCCGTGATACCGCTTCGCGCACGTCGAGATTGTCCGCTACGGCCAACTGCACCAGCCGGGTCAGTTGCGGGTCTTCCAGATTTTGCCACCACCGGGTCAGGGTTGCCGTATCCTGATCACCGTCGTCTCCAGAAGTGCCGCGCCACTGATCGGGCAGTGGGGTCTCCGGGCGGATATAGTCCGGCCCGACGGCCGTGCAGCCAGCAATGAGCAAAAACCCGATGAGCGCCGTGAGGTAAAAGCGCCGCACCCCACGGTGCGGTGCGGCACTGCTATGGTTTGAAGTCGCCACTATTCCGATCCGCGACGATTGCGGTTATGTCCCGGTCTGCCGGCCAGCAGCTCCTCACTGGTCAGGACGCCGTCACCATCGCTGTCCAGACGCTCGAAGTGGTGGTCCGGCCCCGGAAACTCCTCAAGCGAGAGCTGGCCGTCGCCATCTTCGTCAAAGTCGGTCATCAACTCCTCCGGATCGGGCCGATGACGGGGCGGTCGCTGCGGTGCCTCATCGGCGTCGATGGCTCCGTCGCCATTGCTGTCCAGGCGGTCAAAGTGACGTTCGGGGCCAGGAAATTCGTCGATGGAGACCACGCCGTCGTCATTCTTGTCAAACCGTTGAATAAACAGAGATGATTCGTTCGCAGAATCACTATCTGCCGCTAAGGCCAACGCCGGCCAGATGCCCATCAGCATTGCGAAAGCGAAGATTAGCAGAAAAGAAGAGATGTTTTTTACGTTCATGATAACCTCCATGGGTTGGTAATGTTTCAATCTGTTTGTGCATATCCTGACCCCTGTCTAACATCTGAATATGGAGAAAATGTGGAGAAAGTGTGGGCTTTGCGGGTAGATTGGGGATGGCGATTGAAATTGAGGGTGATATGGGTTTAAGGATAGGCAGTTCGACAATGTGAATCCCGAGGTGTCAAATACATAAAATGCGAATAAAACTATCATACAAGCTGTTCGGCGCGTTCTTTTTAATTCTGGCTGTTGTCGTTGGCGCGCTGTCGCTGTCGCGGTACATCTTTTCGGTCAACTTTAAAAACTACATTCACCAGGTGGAGTTGGAGCGGCTGACGAGCCTCGTGCCTGAACTGCAGGAGAGGTTTCGTGAACAAGGCAGTTGGGCAGGGTTGACCACCGAGCCGGAGCACTGGCGGCACGTCATGAGAAGAGGCCCCGGCGAAGACAGGTTTGTCCCGCCGCCCCCCCCGGCGTCACCCTCTGCCAATGGGGCCGCCCCTGCAAAGCGGCGTCATCCCGGCGGACCCCCCGTGATTCTGTTGACCGATGACCAGGATCGCGCCATCATCGGTACACCGCAACCGAAGGACCAACGGCGCCTGGTCCCCATCGAGGTGGAGGGTCGAATCGTCGGATGGCTTGGGCTGCAGCGGCGGGAACACTTCAGGTCCGGTCCGCCGGCCGAACTGCTCAAGCGCCAGGCCAGACATCTCTACTTTCTGGGCGGTGCGGTGATCGCCTTGACCGCACTGATCGCCTTTCTCTTCTCCCGGCATCTGCTGCGCCCGATCCAGCACCTTGCACGGGGAACACGGGAGCTCGCCGGCCGCAATTTCGAGGTTCGCATCACACCCACCACCGGAGACGAACTGGGGCAGTTGGCGGAGAACTTCAATGCCATGGCGCAGACCCTCGAAAATTACGAGAAGATCCGGCGCCAGTGGCTGACCGACATCTCCCACGAACTCAGGACCCCGCTGGCCGTGCTGCGCGGTGAGATCGAAGCACTCCAGGATGGCGTGCGCGATCCGTCTCCGCGCAACCTGGCATCCCTGCATGCGGAGATATTGAGGATCGGTAAGCTGGTGGAAGATCTGCACCTTCTCTCTCTGGCCGACTCGGACCGCATCTTTCTGGACAAGCAGCCGATGCAGATCAGCAGGGTGCTGGAGAAGGTCATCGAAAACTATCAAACCCGGCTGGTCGAGTGCCGGATCGAAGTGGATCTTCGGCTCGACGAGATCGAAGAGCTCAACATCCGGGGCGATGCCGACCGTTTGGGACAAGTCTTTACCAATATTGTGGAGAATGCCTGCCGCTATGTCCATTCACCCGGGACGCTGAAGATCTACTGCCGCACCGATGACGCTTTTCTCACCCTTCGGTTTTTAGACTCCGGCCCGGGCGTTCCCGACGACGCGTTTGCCCATCTTTTTGACCGCCTCTACCGTGTGGACAGCTCCCGCAACCGGGATTCGGGCGGCAGCGGATTGGGGCTGGCGATCTGCCGGCATATCGTCGAAAACCATGACGGCGAGATATGGGCGGAGCGCAGCCCGATGGGTGGTGTAACCATCGGCATACGACTGCCGCTGGAGGGGTGATACCATGACAGATGAACATCTCCTGGTGGTCGAAGACGAGAAGAAGATTGCTGAGGTGCTGAGCGATTACCTGACACAGGCCGGATTTAAGGTCTCATGCATCCACAGCGGTGACCAGGCTGTTGAGAAGATAAAAGCGGTGTCTCCGGCGCTGGCCCTGCTTGATATCATGCTTCCGGGAATGGACGGCATCTCGGTCTGCCGGGAAGTGCGCAAATTCTCCGATATCCCCATTATCATGATCACCGCAAGGATAGAGGAGGTCGACCGTCTTCTCGGGTTGGAGATCGGCGCCGACGACTATATTTGCAAACCCTTCAGCCCCCGGGAGGTGGTGGCGCGGGTCAAGGCCGTTTTGCGGCGCGCACGCCCCGGCGAGACGCCTCAACGACTGGTTGCCGGCCCCATCATCCTTGATGAGGAGCTCCACCAGGTCACCATCGACGGTACGCCCCTCGCCCTCACCCCCAGCGAGTTCGGACTGTTTCACGTTCTGATGGCCGCCCCTAACCGTGTATTCTCTCGTGCCGACCTGCTCGACAAGGTGCAGGGATACCGCTACGACGGATACGACCGCACCATCGACAGCCACATCAAAAACCTTCGCAAAAAAATCTCCAAAAGGCTACCGAACAGAGAGATCATTCAGACCATCTACGGCGTCGGCTACCGATTCACGATCTGACTTGTCTTCGGAAAGAGTGAAAGATTCCGTCGTGCATAACATTAACCCGGCAATTAATTACCTTAGCAATCGTCATTCCGGCGAAGGCCGGGCACGCAGTGAAGCCTTGGTGCTATCCAGACCGTTCCTGGATCCCGGATCAAGTCCGGGATGACAAGGGTTGGCCTATGTAATTGCCGGTTTAATAATCAGCATTTTGATTTTGCGAATCCTACACGCACACGTGCACCGTTTCCAATCGTATGTTGTCTCATTTCGATCGAGAGTACGATTAAGAAAAACACTATCCCTTATCGTGGTAGATAGGCAGATTGAATTATTATATGGCTTTTTCTATCTTGAACTTTTTAAGATCATCGTAACTATATCCAAGTAGATCACAATAGATCGATTCGTTGTCCTCTCCAAGTAAAGAAGCGCGCCGGGTAATTTTGCCGGGCGTTCTCGAGAGCTTGATCTCAACGCCGACTACCGGTACTTTGCCAGTACCGGGATAATCGATCTCCTCCAACATCTTTCTGGCTGCCACCTGGGGCACTTTGATCGAAGCCGGGACGTCGTTAACCGGACCACAAGGGATACCGGCGTTGTCAAGCACAGCCATGGCCTCGGAAACGGTTTTTTCGCCGGCCCATTCGCTGATGACTTCATCGATGGCAGGATAGTTCCGGTAACGCGCCAAATTGTCGATAAATCGAGTATCGGTTATCATTTCTTCACGGTTCAGGATGCGACACATTCGCCGCCACATGCTATTACCCACAATATTGATCATCAAATATCCGTCAGTGGCCTGAGCACTGCAGCAATAGGCGTAAAAACCCCCATTGCCGACCTGCTTCCGCACCTCTCCCGAAACCAAATACTCCGCGGCACAACCTGATGCCGCTGCAATACCGAAGGCCACATCAAACAGGGCCACATCCACCAGTTGCCCACGGCCGCTTTTAGTGCGTTCGATATAAGCAATGAGGGCCCCTATCGCCGCCCGGGCGCCCGTATTGAAGTCGATAAAAGCCGGGCCCGAGCGGAGAGGAGGACCGCCCGGAAATCCGGTAAAACTCATCAGTCCTGCCATGGCCTGCGCAATGGCATCGAAGCAGGGGCGCTCGGAATAGGGACCATTCATTCCGAAGCCTGAGACGGAGACGACAATCAGTGCTGGATTGATTTTGCTCAGGCGCTCGTATTCAAGCGTTGTCGCCTCTTCCGTTCCCTTGGGGTAGTTATGAAC
This sequence comes from uncultured Desulfatitalea sp., assembly GCA_963668675.2. Taxonomy (GTDB): domain Bacteria; phylum Desulfobacterota; class Desulfobacteria; order Desulfobacterales; family Desulfosarcinaceae; genus Desulfatitalea. The sequence goes on from CAXXMB010000002.1 coordinate 2,649,200, forward strand.
CAAAATGTCGAACTTAGGAATCAATTGATCAAGGATCCGTTTGCCGACCTCCGACCTCAGGTTCAGTGTGATGTTCTTCTTGTTTCGCTGATAAGACAAGCCGAACATCATCGGCTGACCATCCTTGGAAAACGGTCCCACCTCTCGATCCACTTTGCCGCCGGGGGGTTCAACGCGTACGACGTCTGCGCCGTGGTCCGCAAGGCACATTGAGCAATATGGGGCTGCTATATAACTACCCATGTCCAAAACGCTGATCCCTTCGAGTGCACGTGCCATTTTGTGGCTCCTTTTAATGCCAAAGGTCGCTTATGCTAAAAGACGGAACGTATTTCCGGCAATTGCTATTAAGGTATATAGAATATTTGTTTTGGTTCAACAAGGTGTACATTTTTGAAATAATGGCCGAAAGCGCCGGACATAGCCTCATCCTATTGACATGTCGAGGTTGTGTCGTCGGTGTTGTTTGCGCGTGTTAAATCATCTGTGGATCGGTGATAAAATAGCGTCAATAATGACTTGGAGTGATCAATGTACAATTATTCAAGAGGTGAAATGGCGCACGGACGCCAGCGAAGGGATTGACCTCTTTGACGTCTCCCGTTATGACAATGGCCTGGCATTGAACGAGGTTTCTGTTCAAATGAAAAGCAAATCAACTGACAATAGTGTGGAATACACACACGGACCGCTGGATGAGAGCGTTGTTGCCATTGGCGGAAGCTTCCGGATCACCGAAGAGAAGCGGCTGGCTTATGATGGCAAAGAGGTGTTGTACCTTGTGGGGCTTGCTCATATGGACAATGCCTGTTGCGGCGCTTGGGGCTGCTGCTATGCAATTGTCAAAGGGGTTGTCGAAGATTGGAAGTGTAAGGAAGATCAGCAGGGTTATGCAATAACCCGTGTCGTCCCCATTGCAGATCAGAACGAACGAGACCAAATCCGCAAAAAGATTATGTCCGATGAGATGGTCCAACAGGTCGTCTTTACTTAGACGGCAGACTCAAACAAAATACAGGTATGGGCTATCCCTTATTTCCTGCAAAATCCCCCAGCGACAGACATGTATCGATTCCCGTAAAGATCAATGTCCGGGCTGATTCATCGACAGCAAAATTCGAAGTCTCCAAGATGGTATCTTCGATATTATCGAACCCGGATTATTCCCCGACATCAGCGCAATTGCTATGGATCAGCGTCTAAATACCTGGTATGTTCTATATTCAATTGGCACGAAATTGCGTATGCAAGAAGATATCAATGATACTATAGCTGAAAGTAAAGACAATGGAGAAATCCGGTTATGACACCCAGTGCACTCAAAGGGGTTAAGATAGTAGAATTCTGTACCACCGTCAGTGGCGCCTATTGCGGGAAGCTGATGGCGGACCTTGGGGCGGAAGTGATTAAAATAGAGCCGCCGGTTATCGGAGACGAAGCGAGAAGAAAGCCGCCTTTCCAGAACGATGACCCGGACCCTGAAAAATCAGGGCTCTTTATGTATATCAACATCAACAAATTTGGTATCACGCTCGATCCGTCAAAGCCCCATGGCAAGGATATTTTTGAACGGTTGGTCAATCAGGCGGATATCCTGATTGAAGATCACCCCCCCGGTGAGATGGAAAGGATGGGGATTGGGTATGACACGTTGAAAAAAAACAATCCTGGTCTGATCATGATGGCCATTACGCCGTTTGGGCAGAAGGGCCCTTATAAGGACTATAAAGCTTACCAACTGAACATCTCACACATGAGCGGGCAAGGCTATCTGCTCCCGTTGGTCTCACCGCACCTGGACCGTCCGCCGGTGCAAATCGGGGGCAACAGCGGCAACTTCGATGCCGGGCTGACGGCCTCCCTTGCGGTCATGGCAGCCCTGTTCTGGAGGGGAACATCCGGCAAAGGCCAATACATCGGCATGTCGAAAATGGAAGCCTTGATCGCCATGCAGCGTGTTGAAAGTGTGACCTTTCCCAATAGCGGTATCAGTATGAGTCGCAAAGGGGAGTCCCTGCGGATGAGCGGCAATGGGATTTTTCCGTGCAAGGATGGGTACGTATCTATTGTGACACCAGAAGAGCACCAGTGGCAGAATTTTATGAAACTGATCGGTGATCCGCCATGGTCCAAAGAGCCGTGGTGTCAAAACCGATTTGAACGAGGCAACCATGCAGACAAAATCAACGCCTATATTCTGGAGTGGATGAAAGACAAACCCAAGGAGGAGATCTTCAGAAAAGGCCAGACGCTCAGTGTCCCGGTGGCACAAGTCAACACGGCCGAAGACGTGGTGTCGTCCCCCCATTTCAATGCCCGGGGCTTTTTTGTGGAAGTCGATCATCCGGTGGCGGGAAAACTGGATAAATTCCCCTCTTCTCCATACCGGTTTTCCAAAACCCCTTGGGCGGTCTCAAGGCCGGCACCTCGATTGGGGGAACATAACAAACAGATTTTGTGTGAAAAGATTGGCTATACAACCGACGATCTCGAAGCCTTTAAAGACGCCGGCATCATCTGATCAACATCATGAGAAAAACGAAAGTGGGGAAAACATGGAAAATGGCGGCCCCTTAAAAGGCATCAGGGTCGTTGAGTTCACTTCGGCCTGGGCCGGACCTTACGCTACCTGTCTGCTCGGATTTTTGGGCGCCGAAGTAATAAAGGTGGAAAGCCAACAGAGGCCGGACCATTCGAGGATCATCTCCTTTACGACCGGCAAGGCATTCCAAACCCTGAATGAATCGGAAGTCTTCAACAACCTGAACCTGAACAAACGCAGCGTCTGCCTGAACCTGAAAAAGCCCGAAGCTGTGGAGATCGCCAAACGGCTCATCGAGATCGGCGACGTGGTCATGGAAAATATGCGGCCGGGCGTGGTTCCCCGCCTCGGCCTGGGATATGATGCGGCCAAAGAGGTCAAACCTGACATTATCTACATCTCCTCCTCAGCATGTGGTCAGACCGGACCCGATAGGGAGTACATCGGCTATGCGCCGACCTTTGCCGCCCTTGCCGGGTTGCCCCATGTGACCGGTTATCCCGATTGGCCTCCCAGTAACTTTCTCGGGTCCATCGACCTGAGAAGCGCGTGCACATCGGCCTTCGCCATTTTGGCGGCCCTTTACTATCATCAACAGACGGGAGAAGGACAGTATATCGATCTGGCATCCCAGGAGGCCATTGCCACATATGCCGGTGATATCTTCCTGGACTATGTGATGAACCAGCGGGTTCCCACGCGTCAAGGCAACCAAAACGACGTTATGGCCCCGCATAACTGTTACCGCTGCAAAGGTGAGGACAAGTGGATCAGCATCGCTGTGGCCACTCAGTCGGAGTGGGTCAGCCTGTGCAACGCCATGAGCAAAAGCGACCTCATCGATGATCCCCGATTCGTCGATATGAACGATCGTAAGATAAACGAGGAAATGCTGGATGGCATCATTGCCGATTGGACGAAGAATTTGGACGCCTATGAAGCCATGACCTTGCTGCAAAACGCTGGTGTTGCCGCAACACCGTCTCTGTCCAGCGAAGATCTTTTCACCGATCCTCACTTGAAGGAGGGAAGCATATTCCGGCAGGTCGATCATCCCGTCATCGGGAAGAACTGGGTCATCGCCCCTCCGTGGCAATTGACCGAGACACCCGCCACAATCAATTCATACGGCCCTTTGCTTGGGGAGCACACCGATGAGATTTTTCATGACTACCTGGGGATGTCACCGGAGCAAATCGGGAAGTTAAAAGAAGATCAAGTGATCTATTGATGGTGACTGGAATGGTGACGGGAATGGATATGACCAAAGCGGATAAATCCGAGCGCATCGGCCCATTGGATGGTATCAAAATCGTGGAGTATGGCGTGTTTCACGCCGGACCCGGTGCCGGAGCCATATTGGGGGATCTGGGCGCGGAAGTGATCAAGATAGAAGCTGCTGCGGGAGATCCCATACGGTACTGGACCAAGGTGGGCGGCATTGACATTGCCAAGCCGGACGGCGAAAGTCTGATGTTCGAAGTTTCAAACCGCAACAAGAAAGGGATCTGTCTGGATATTAAGCGTGAGGAAGGGCGTGATGTTTTGCACCGTCTGGTGAAAGGGGCCGATGTCTTCCTGACCAATCTGCGAAAGAGTACCAAAACAGAGCTGAAAATCGACTATGAGAGTCTCGCAAAGGTAAACCCGAAGATCATCCATGCCAATGTTTCGGGTTATGGCCCTGAGGGACCCATGAGCGACATCGGGGCTTTCGATCCGCTTGGCCAGGCGCTCTCAGGCATGATGTTTGTCACCGGACAGGATGAACCGGTTCTGATTCATCTTGGCGTGCTCGACCAGGCCACAGCGATTGCCGCAAGCCATGCGATTATAACGGCGCTCTTTGTGAGGGAAAGAAAAGGGATCGGCCAGGAGGTCCACATCTCACTTTACAGCACGGCGCTTTGGCTCCAGCATCCGAACCTGGTCATATCCAATGCGCTGCACATCGACCCCTGCGTCCCGGCAGTCCGTCATGAACACTCCCCCCTCCGAAACAGATTTTGCTGCAAAGACGGTCAGTGGATACTGGGGACACACCATCCGGAAGAAAAGTATTGGGCCGTGTTTTGCAAGGCGACAGGCCAGGAGGCCTTGCTGCAGGATTCACGGTTCACAGATCCACACGGAAAACCCACCAGCTACCGTGAACTGATACCCATCTTTGATACCGTTTTCGCCACCAAAACCAGAGACGAGTGGATGGCGATTTTTCAGAAGCACAAACTCATGTTCAGCGCTGTTCAAAGAATAGAAGAGGTTGAACATGATGAGCAAGCCTTGGCCAACGGGTATGTGACGCCTTTTGATTTTAAAGATCTCGGAAAAGTTAATATTCCTGGATACCCCGTTCAGTTCAGCCACAGCAGTGCCTCCACAAAGTCTCCGGCACCTGCGATCGGCGAACACACCGATCACGTCTTAGGTGAGTTGGGATATACGGCATCGCAGATTGAAGCGCTCAAAAAGGGTAAAATCATAAAATAGGAAAAGCCCGGAAGAATGACAGGGCCTCACTTTGATCTCGACTCAACCCCCCTGATAAATGCCTATTCCTGTCGAATTAAGGTGTTTCTTCCATCCGCCCCATCGACATATGCAACCGGCGCTGCGCTGTTTGTGGCTGATGGCTCTACCGCATGGTATCCGTCAGCCACTTCACGATTCGAGTCTCTGGACTTGCAACACGGGTGCATGTATGATTTCGCTTATATGCCTGTTTAATGGGTTAACGGTCCGTAATGATTCAAGGAGGCTTTTATCATGTTGCGAACAAAAGAAAAATATCACGAAGATCTTTTTTCAATGAAAAAAAACATCTATATCGGAGGCGAACGCGTGGGCAGGGATGATTCCCGCCTTCGGCCGGGAATCAATGTGCTCGATGTCACTTTCGATCTTGCGTTGTCACCTGAGTGGAAAGGTGTCGCAACGGCAATATCCTCTGTCACCGGTGAGGAGATCAACCGATGGGCCCACCTGCCTCAGAACCCTTACGATTTAATACAAAAGCAGAAGTTGATTCGATTAGGCGCTAGACGCGTTGGCGGATGCATCCAACGGTGCATGGGGCACGACGCAATCAATGCACTTGCGGTCTGCACGCGTGAAATGGATGATGCCAATGGCAGCGACTATCACCGGCGTTTTCTCGACTATTTAAAAATGTATCATGAAAAGGATCTGGATGGGTGTTGCGCTCAGACTGACAGCAAGGGCGATCGGATGAAAAGACCAAGTGAACAGGAAGATCCGGATGCCTATCTGCATATTGTGGAGGAGCGCAAAGACGGCATCGTTGTAAGTGGATTCAAGATGTCCATTACCCAGGCTGCTTATGCCGATGAGATTATTGCTTTGCCAACGCGTGCGCTCATGGAATCCGATCGGGATTATGCGGTCGCTTTTGCGATTCCGGCGGATGCGCAAGGGCTTAGTTTAATTACGCGTCCGGTATGGCTGCGAGGTAAGGATAAGGCGGACGCCCCTCCCTTTTGTAAATATGGCGTTTCGGACTGCATTGTGTATTTTGATAACGTTTTCATACCAAAATCACGTGTTTTCATGTGTGGGGAGTGGCAGTTCGGTCGACGAATGGCGCTCTTGTTTGCTGACTCCCACCGGCATAGCTACAGCGGATGTAAACCAGCCGTTTCAGACATTCTCTGTGGTGCCGCATCACTGGCAGCCGAGGCCAATAATATTGCGAAAGCGTCACACGTTAAAGAAAAATTATCCGAATATGCCGGTGCTGCTGAATTGGCGTTCGCGGCAGGCGTAGCGGCGGCGGTATATGGGAAAAAGACTGCCAGCGGTGTCTTTTTCCCGAATGAGATATACGCCAATGTCGGCCGGCGGTTGACAGGAGAAATGATTTATCACGAATACAACATTCTAACGGAGATTGCAGGTGGTATTGCTGTAACGATGCCATTTGATGAGGACTTCGAAAGAGGAGACAATGTCGAAGCACTGAAGCGTTTCATCGTCAGGAATCCGAATCTCTCTGCCGAAGAGTCTACAAAAATTTGGCAGTTGGTTGAGAACATCGGTGCATCGGGCATGGCGTCTTGGTACAAAATCGCGGGTGTCCATGGTGGCGGCTCACCCATAATGGAAACCATCGCATTGAACATCGGCTATGATTTCGACGACAAAAAGCGACTCGCGCGTTACCTTGCCGGGATAGACAAGGAGTTGGATGATTCCGAAATGCGCCAATTGGAACCCAGATTAAATGAATAACTGATGACCTGATGATTTATGTTTTACGGTTCCTTATTCACATATATTTCGATAGACGCTTCAACGTAAAAGGGATTGTTGCATGGAGTTCAACACGGTACAATTCGAGGAGGTGGAGCCCCACATCGGTCTAATTACGCTGAGTCGCCCACACCGGCTCAACGCCATCAGCATGGAGATGTTGGATGAGCTAAAGGTTTTGTTTCAACGTCTTCTGTCGATGGAATCGATCTGGGTGCTGATGCTGACCGGTGCCGGACGAGGCTTCTGTTCAGGCGCGGATCTGAAGGACGCTAAGACGTGGAGCGAATCCGTTGGCCAAGTGCGCAATGCCGGCAGCCATTTAATTCATATCCAAAAGAAGTATGCTGAGAGCGTAATGGGCATGCGTGCATTGGGGCAGCCCATTATTTCCGCTGTAAACGGTGTCGCGGCCGGTGGAGGAATGTGCTTTGCGCTGGCTTCAGACATCGTGATCGTAAGCCGCAAGGCGTCGTTTATTCCCTCCTTCATCAACATCGGGCTTTCAGGCGGCGAACTTGGCTCCTCCTATTTCTTGCCTCGTGCGGTGGGCCATATCCGCGCCTCAGAGATTCTTCTGACAGGGCGTTCTGTTGGGGCCGAAGAGGCTGTGCGGATCGGACTGGCCAACGCATTGGTCGAGCAAGAGAAACTGCTGGAAGAGGCATTGGTTATGGGCAGGCGCCTGGTAGAGAAAGGGGGGACCGCCCTTCGATTGACCAAGGAGAGCTTGAACGTGAACCTGGATGCCGCCTCGCTGATGTCGGCCATCGAGTTCGAGAATCGGACGCAGAGTATCTGCTGCACTACCCCGGAACATTTTTCCGCGGTGGCGAGATTTGAAAATAAAACCAAAGAAAAAGCTTGATGAACTCGTAAAAAGTTGTTCACTCGTCATGCCGGACTTGATTCGGCATCCAGAAGTTTTTGAAAAGACTGGATAGCGCTAAAGCTTAACTGCGTGCCCGGCTTTCGCCGGAATGACTGAGTAACTACTTTCGGGACTTTTTACGAATGAATGCATCAAGCTTGACCGTCCGTAGAAAATTCCTGCAAGCAAATGGGGGTGCCTGATTCTCGTTGAAATGGTTGGGATGGGTTTTTTAACTCAGGCTATGGTCCTATAAGAAGCAGAAGTTTTATCTATCAGAATCCCAGCATGCATTTTTTAAGCATTGGCGTCAGTGAGGATTTGCTCGTCCTGGTTGGATCGATCGTTTTAGTGGTTTTCGCTTCTTCATTTGCCGACAACGTAAACGGTTTAACCATCTCCCGATTTTCTTTTACCGCAAGGATAAATCCCGTTACCACTTTACCGGCATTTTATCGGTGTGCTGTCAGATCGTTTATGCCGAAATTATAATTGAGCCAAGAGACGCCTTGTTTTCGAAGTCCTGACAATGGGGTGTGCCTGCTATGACCTTCCAGTTCAAGAAGGAGATGGACGAGGATTTCGACCAGTATGTGGGGTTTTACGGTCAACACAGCGCGGCCGTTTTGATGGGGTAAGAAAAATCCCTACATCAGAATCAAAAATTTCTGAATTGCCTGCTTTCCTGAGACTTGATACGTTGCAGATTGCTATGATCTCATTTTTCACGGCATTGAACTAATTATTGAATTCTTGACCCCGTCAGGCGACACCGCCTCGTTGCTTAACAGGCAGGCCCCTACTGGAGGGCAGATGATTTTTGCTGGACTCAAGCTGACGCTTTTGGGTATGGCGGTGGTGTTTTCCTTTCTGCTGCTTTTGATCCTGTTCGTTAAAATTTCCTACTGGTTTCTGTCCGCAGGCAGTGCCAAGGAGTTGGCCGCTGCGGAGGCCGCCGAACTGAACAAAAAGAGGCGTTCTTTGAGCGCAAAAGAGAACGACGTGCTGGTGGCCATCATCAGTGCGGCGATCGCCGCCCATCGATCCCGGACGCGGCCGGTCAGATGATATAGGGTGTCGTTTATCAACCTTTTCTGGAGATAGTGAGCAATCATGAAAAAAATTCGGTTTATGGATACTTCTCTGCGCGATGGGTTTCAATCGGTTTTCGGTGCTCGTGCGCTGACGGATGATTTTATCCCCGCAGTGAAAGCGGGTGCGCATGCCGGGATCGAACACATGGAGGCGGGCGGAGGCGCACGTTTTCAGGCGCTGTTTATGTATTGCGGAGAATCGGCTTTTGACATGATGGATCGCTTCCGTGAGGCGGCCGGGCCGACCACGAAGCTCCAGACGCTGGCAAGGGGCATTAACGTGGTCGCGCTTTCGGCCCAGCCCAAAGATATGATCGATCTGCATGCCAAAATGTTCAAAAAACATGGGATGACGCACATCCGCAACTTCGATGCCCTGAACGACGTGCGCAATCTTATCTATTCGGGCGAGTGCATCAAAAAAGCAGGTCTGCACCACCAGGTGTCCATTACCATGATGGAGCTTCCGCCAGGTTGCAGCGGGGCCCACGACGCGCCCTTCTATATCAAAACGCTGCGGGAAATCATGGACTCCGGGCTGCCCTATGATTCCATCTGTTTCAAGGATGCCTCCGGGACCAGCAACCCGCGCAAGTTTTACGATACGATCAAGGCCGCTCGTGAACTGCTGGGTAAGGATACCATTATCTGGGCCCATTCTCATGAAACCGCCGGTGTAGGTGTGGTCCAGTATAAAGCCGCCATAGAGGCCGGCTGCGACGGCGTTGACCTGGCCCGCACGCCTCTGTCCGGCGGTACCTGCCAGCCGGACATGCTGTCGTTGTGGCATGCGTTGAAAGGCACCGACTACACGCTGGACATCGATGTAAAAAAGATCATGGAGGCCAATCGGGTTCTCGAGGAGTGCCTTCAGGATTACTTCTTTCCGCCGGAGGCGCAGAAAGTCTCTTCCGAAGTGATTCTCTCCCCCATGCCGGGCGGCGCATTGACGGCCAATACCATGATGATGCGCGATACCGGAACGCTGGCCCTCTATCCAAAGGTGATCGAAGCCATGTCCGAGTGTGTTGCCCGAGGCGGCTTCGGCACTTCGGTAACGCCGGTGTCCCAGTTCTATTTTCAGCAGGCCTACGCCAATGTCACCCAGGGCCCCTGGAAGAAAATAACCGACGGCTATGGCAAGATGGTGTTAGGGTACTTCGGCCGCACACCGGTGCCGCCGGATCCGGAGATCGTGCGCATTGCCGAAGAGCAGCTCGGCAAACCGGTATTCAAGGGCAATCCGGTGGAGCTGCTCGAGCCCGGCATTCCCAAAGCCAAGGCGATCCTTGAAAAAGAGGGCCTGCCAATTACCGAAGAGAACATCTTTATCGTTGGTGCCCTGCAAACCCCGGGGGGCAACAAGGGGCTGGATTTTCTGAAAGGCCACAAACCCATCAATGTGCGCAAGGTCGCCGCCGAAGACGATACGGCAACGCCTTCCCCGGCAGCGTCGTCGGAGGCAGCGCCTGCGTCGTTTCCAGCCGAATACACGGTGACGGTGGAGGGCAAGGCCTACCAGGTCAAGGTTGAATCGACTACCGGCGAAGTCCAAGCGGTGACGCCGGCAGCGCCGACCGCCAAGTCAGCCAATGCCATAAACGTCGTGGCCAAGTTGCAGGGCATCGTATCCGAGATTTTTGTCGCCGCAGGGGATCGGGTCCGTCGGGGCGATACGCTTCTCATACTTGAAGCCATGAAGATGGAGACCCCCGTGGTGGCGCCTTGCGACGGCAATATCGTCTCTATTGGAGTGGAAAAAGGCCAGGTGGTAAAGCCCGAACAGCTGGTCGCAACGATTGCATAGACCAGGGAGACCTGATGAAGCACACTACTAAGTTTGCCATCGGCTGGGCGTCGGTCGTTACGGTATTGGCCACGGCCGCACCGGTGTTGGCCGGTACCGAATCATCGGCTCCCGCCGGATCTAAAGGTGAGTTGGCGCCCCTGGGGTCTATGATCGCCGTGTTCGTCAAGTCCACTGGTCTCTGGGGATATCTCTTTCCCGAGGCCGGCGGGTGGACAGCAGGGATCGGCAGCTTGATCATGGTCGCTGTGGGACTGCTGCTGTTGTATTTGGCCATCTCCAAACGGTTCGAACCCCTGCTTCTGGTGCCCATGGGATTTGGATGCATCCTGGCAAATGTTCCTCTGGCTGGGATTGCGGATCCTGGAGGCATCATCTATTACATTTACGAAATCGGCATCAAAACCGGAGTTTTTCCGCTGCTGGTCTTCATGGGGGTAGGCGCCATGACCGATTTCGGCCCCATGATCGCCAATCCCAAGACCGCACTGTTGGGTGCGGCGGCCCAGTTCGGCATTTTCAGCACGCTTATCGGGGCCCTGGTGCTGTCGCACATCGTGCCCGGCATCGATTTCGACCTGTTTGACGCGGCATCCATCGGCATTATCGGCGGGGCCGATGGACCGACCGCCATTTTTCTGGCCAGTCAGCTCTCACCCGACCTGCTGGGAGCCATTGCCGTGGCGGCCTACTCCTACATGGCGCTGGTACCCATCATCCAACCCCCTATCATGAGGGCGCTGACCAATTCCGATGAACGCAAAATCCGCATGACCCAAATGCGCTACGTGGGCAGAGCGGAAAAGATCGTATTTCCAATGATAGCCCTCGGATTGTGTATGCTGTTGCTGCCGTCGGCAGTCCCCCTGATCGGCTTTTTCATGTTCGGCAATCTCATGCGAGAATGCGGCGTGGTCGATCGCCTCTCCAAAACCACTCAGAATGCCCTGATCAATATCGTCACCATTTTTCTCGGGATTGGGGTCGGTTCGCGGCTTTCCGCGGAGAAATTTCTGAACCTGGAAACCCTGGGCATTTTGCTTCTTGGGGTCGTTGCGTTTAGTATCGGGACCGCCTCCGGCATTTTGGTGGCCAAGTTGATGAACCAGTTTTCGAAAACAAAAATCAACCCATTGATCGGATCTGCCGGCGTTTCGGCGGTCCCTATGGCCGCCAGGGTCAGCCAGAAGTTGGGGGTCGAGGAAGATCCCGAAAACATGCTGCTGATGTTTGCCATGGGGCCCAACGTCGCGGGTGTGATCGGGTCGGCGGTGGCCGCCGGCGTATTGTTAACGTTAAAAAACCTGATCGTCTGATGGGTCTGAAGGGTTGTCGTACGAGCATTGCAAGCGGCCCATAATTTGATATACTGTAACGGCTGCCGGCGGAAAAAATGACCCGGGATAACCTAAGTGGAGGGAAAGATGTCGATACGCGTTCTCATGATCAGGAAAATGCCTCGCTTGTACGGCGGAATGGAGGCTGATTTGTTGCCCCAGCTGGGTCCCTTGTTGGCCGAGGCCAGGCAATTGGCGTTTCGTCAAGCCGGGTATATTTCCGGAGAGACCATGCGAAATATTGCTGATCCCTACGAATTTTTGGTGATCAGCACTTGGAAATCGGTCGAAGACTGGGAAAGGTGGTTCGCCAACAAGGAGCGCGCGGAGATCGAGGGGAAAATTGACGCCGTATTGGGTGCACCGACGGAATACAGGGTTTATTCCTATGACTAGTGGTAAAAAAAAGGCTGACACCGAAATGCCCTTTTATGCTTTACTCTTTTTAAATCTATGACGTGGGGGCTTCTCTGAGATATGGTTCCCGAAAGACAGCAAGGAGTGATGATATGACCATCCATGCCAGGGACGTAATGGTAACGTCGTTTGATCGAATTCACCAGGATTCGCCCATCGAGGATGCCATCAACATGATCCTGAACGGGAAAATCAGAGAGACAGGCCAAAAGACCATCAGCATTATCGTTGTAGATGACGCTGGTCAGATGGTAGGGGTGATCAGCATGTATGACATTCTTTTTCATCTTCGGCCGGACTTTTTGAATTTGAGTGTGGATGCAGACACCTTGTTGTGGGAAGGGCAGTTGAGACGGTTGACCGAAGAGCTTAAGAACAAGAAGGTCAATCAGCTGATGAGCACCAATGTGACGAGCGCGGCGCTTGACGAGCATATTATCGTTATCCTGGACAAGATGATTAAAAACAAGTTCCGCCGTCTTCCTGTGTTGGAGGGGAACAAGCCCATTGGCATTATCTACCTCTTCGATGTCTATTACCGCATTTTTCATTGAGTTCCACCCAAGCGCGTTTGCTGCATATCGGTAACCGACAGCTATGCCGGTAGCATCTCGCATCATCTTCCAATTTGATCTCGGCTGTCGCCAATGCCTTTATATCGCCGTCGGTTAAGATGAAACTGCCGCGGTGAAAGGGTTCCCATTTTACGACGGCACTCTTGTCCGCTTCAAATCTGTCGGATTTTTCTCAGAGCAACTTTCATCTTCTCGATAGGCCAACCGACTGATATTCGCTTAACCTTTGCAAAGGAGGTCGTCATGGACATCCAAAAAATCTGGAAGCTTTTCCAAGCCCACATGGATTACACCGACGATGAACTGGAGGTGTTTAAATCAGATCCCGTGAAGGTGAAAATGGTGACTGAAACACCTGATTTTGTGAAGTGCCGGGTGATTGCAGAAGTAGTTGAATCCCATGGCTGTCATGCCAGGCACCGGGTGGGGGATCGCTTTGTCCTGACCCCCGGCGGTCAGCTTATAACCAGCGAATGCCCCAACAATATGTGTGTATCTGCAGTTACTGCGATCGGTCACGTTTTACCGGCCATTTCCGAGCGCCTGATCAACAATACAGATCCGCAGCACGAGCGCGTAGATATCGTCCATTGCTCGGACGTGGGGTTGGATAAGGGCGGGTGGGGAAAAATTCTGATGAAGATTTACGTGGAAAAAGCGAGCTGACTGGATACCCGTTGTTATCCCAGGTCATTACTGGAAGAAAGTTCCCACATGCAGGATGTGCTTGGTTTAAACTCAATTTCTTTTCTGAGAAGCCAGGAGTTCTTATGCGCGCGAAAGTCATAAGTTTGTTGATATTGGCAGCCATTTTGTTCGGATGTGCAAAAACAGCCGTGAAAAATGCAGAGAACTCATTTATAGGGAAAGAACCTATTATAGTTGACCATATGTGCACAGATATCGAACGAATTCCTGAAATCTGGATAGAAAAGACCAAGAAAACCTTTAATATCTCCTACGGCCACACATCGCACGGCAGCCAAATCATAAGCGGTATGCGAGCGTTGCAGGCTAAAAATGGAATACTTTCATTCAGCAGTAATACAAGTTCAAGACATCTGACCATTTTTGATCGCGAACCAAAAGGGGATTTGGGAAATCCCGACAGGCGAACCTGGTATCAAAGGACAAAGGATCTATTGGATCATGGATGGGGAGACACCAATATCATCCTGTGGTCATGGTGTGGACAGGTCTCCAACGCCACGAAAGAGGACATCGATACCTATCTCGAATTGATGGATGCGCTTGAAAAAGAGTATCCCAAAGTCATTTTTATCTATATGACGGGGCACTTGGACGGGAGTGGTGAGCGTGGAAATCTGAACATCCGCAATACGCAAATTCGGGGTTTTTGCCGAAACAACAATAAAATATTGTATGACTTCGCAGATATTGAAAGCTACGATCCCGACGGCAACTCTTTCTTAAATCTGGATGCCAACGATAGGTGTGACTATAAAAAAGAGGGGGAACGGAGAAACTGGGCCGATGAATGGTGCAAAGCCAATCCCGGGGAATGCAGCGATTATCGATGCGCCCATTCGATGCCGCTGAACTGCGATATGAAAGCCAGGGCTTTCTGGTGGCTGATGGCACGCCTGGCAGGATGGCAGCCTGAGTGATTCGGCCGAATCGTATCGGTTAAGGAATTATTACGACCACCAGATCCTGCTTTTCCGCTGCTGTTTTTTTATCTTGATTCTCTGTAGAAAAACGTACCCTCAGGTGAAGGCAAGCTATTCCAAGTGAGTCTTTAGGCCCAATCTATTATTGGATGTAACATCTAAGGCCTCAAAATGCCGGCGTATGCCTGCGGTTTAAAGTTTTTTCTCCATTACGAACCTGAGCCAATATCCGCAAAAGGACACACCTCAAATGGATCCCATTCTGATTGTAGCTGCGTTTGTTCTCGGTTCGATGGCGAGCCGGATCGGTCTGCCGCCGTTGGTGGGATACCTTGTGGCCGGTTTTGTGCTCAACGGCCTGGGTATCGAAGCAGGGAATAATCTGGAGTCGATCGCCAATGCCGGTGTGACCCTGCTGCTTTTCACCATCGGATTAAAATTGAAACTGAGGGACCTGGCCGGCCCGGCGGTATGGGCAGGAGCGTCAGTCCACATGATGTGCACGGTGGTCATCTTCACCATCGGGTTGGGCCTGTTGAGCATGTTCGGCGCATCTTTGTTGGATGGGTTGACCTGGGCGCACTGGCTGCTCATCGCCTTTGCCTTGAGTTTTTCCAGTACGGTATTTGCCGTCAAGACGTTCGAAGCGAAAAAGGAGATGGCCTCGCGCCATGCGGTAACGGCCATCGGCATTTTGATCATGCAGGACATCATCGCCGTGGTCTTTATGGCCGTATCCTCCGGCAAGGCACCGAGCCTGTGGGCGCCTGTATTCGTCGGGGGGCTTATTCTGATTCGTCCTCTGTTGATGCGCTTCATGTCGAGATGCGGGCACGGTGAACTGTTGATGCTTTTCGGCATTCTGATGCCGGCCGCCGGTTATGGGGGGTTCGAACTGGTCGGCCTGAAAGGCGACTTGGGCGCCCTGGTATTCGGGATGCTTTTAGCGGCGCATCCCAAAGCGTATGAACTCTCCAATGCGCTGCTGAGCTTTAAAGATCTCTTCCTGGTCGGCTTCTTTCTGAACATCGGCATTTCCGGTTCACCCACCTTGACGGCAGTCGGCATGGCGATCCTCCTATCGGTGGTCATGCCGATCAAGGCCGCCATGTTTTTCGGTCTTTTCACCCGTTTCAGGTTGAGCGGACGCACTTCACTGCTGGCCTCACTGAGTCTGGCCAACTACAGTGAATTCGGACTGATCGTCGGCACCATCGGTGTTGCCCACGGATGGCTCGACAGGCAGTGGTTGACCGTCCTGGCGATGGCGCTCTCCATTACGTTTATTATGGCAGCGCCGGCCAACTCTTTGGTCCACGTTATCTACGCCCGGTGGTCCGATCTGCTCAAACGATTCGAGAGCTCGAAGCGTCCAATTGAGGAGTCCCCCCCCCTGGTGGTCGGCGATGCAGAAATCGCCGTCATCGGACTTGGGGGACTTGGGACGACAGCTTACGACGAGATGCGACGGCGCAACGGGGAGGTGGTGGTCGGTGTCGATTTCTCCCGGGAAACGGTGCAACGGCATCAGCAGCTGGGACGGCGGGTGGTGCTGGGCGATGCTTCGGACAGCGACTTCTGGGAGCGGATAACCGTCGCCGGCACCAATATCGGCATGGTGATGCTGACCCTGCCGGACCCTAAAGCGAGCGCCTTTGTCATCAACCAACTGAAAGAACGGGGATATACGGGGCAGATTGCCGCTTCCGTGCACCACGAAGACGAGATCGACGAGTTGAGAAAAGCCGGCATCGATGCGGCTTTCATTGTCTCCCATGAAGCCGGCGTTGGGTTTGCCGACTATGTTTGCAAGCATATGGAGCATTGCCAACTCCAGGAGATCGGCTTGACTTCGTGAATGGGTAGCGATGTCATTGATCCACTTGGACATATCCATTGGACGCGATTGAATGATCCAATGACGCGCATGCGAGTGCATTAAACGCAGAGGATTTCAATCTGCATGGAGACCTGGAAACATGCTACGAATATTGAGCTTTCTTTGTTTAATCGTTTTATTACCATCCTGCAGCTCCACCGTATCCAAGCCTGGCACGCAGAACCGCGGAACCGATCCGCAAATGGTGCTGGATAAAAACTGGCAATGGGTATCGACCCTCACACCGGTCGAGAAAATAACGGTGCCTGCGCCGGAACGCTATACGATTCTTCTGTCCGAAACAGGCAGGCTTCAAGCCCAATTTGACTGCAACAGCGGCGGCGGCAATTATGAGATTTCTCCTGGGAAACTCTCCTTCGGTCCGCTGCTGGCCATACGCATGGCATGTCCCCCGGACTCCTTGGGCTATCGATTTATGCAGGATCTGCAGCAGGTAAAGCTGTTTTTTATGCAGGGCGGTGAACTTTACTTGGATCTTCCGATGGACGGCGGGACGATGCGGTTCCGAGCGGCACCATAGATTTTTCTGCCCCAGAGCTGATCGGTACCTGTTTGCCGCGAGGTAAACATGGCAGTTGATCAATCCACGCTTGCCTATTGCGTGATAGGTCCAACCGGAGGTTACTCCATTGTACTTCGAACGCCAATGGCTGCCTGTGCAGCCAACTCTAAATCGCAATAGACATGAGGCACCGGTCTCAACGTCTGTGTTAGGTGAAGTCCTTGGCCGCCCGAACTATCAGATTGCCCTATCGTTTGACATTGCCAAGCGCAACGTTATAACACAGGAAGGCCTCAACATACGAAATCTTACTATGGATTTAATTCTCGAATCGGTTCATCTGGCGGAAAAAGCCAGCATCTCACCCACGCCATAAATTTGCCATCCGTTGAGGTCTTCGCCGAAAGTGGGCATTACGGAACTGGTAACTGCTTCATCATGGATCTTTGCATGCCGGGACTCACGGGATCCGCCTTCTCGATGATCAGGTTAAGGCCGGCAAGGCTGAGTTGGAAGACACATATCCTGTAAAACCCATACATCGAGTGAACGGGCGGCCTATCGTCCAAACGGCATTAGACCCAAAATCGGTGATGCAAGTTCGGGTTTGCCATTTAACAAACAACCAGATGAAGAAGGAGGTCCCAGAAAATGAAACAGAGGACATTGATACTTTCTAGTTTGGCAGCTGCCATTTTGGCCCTGCTGCTCTTTAGTCCGTCGGCTTTTGCCAAATCTGCAAAACCCAATATTCTAGTGATATGGGGCGACGATGTCGGGCAATCGAATATCAGTGCCTATACCAAAGGGGTGATGGGATACCGGACGCCTAACATCGACCGTATCGCCAAAGAGGGTATTCTCTTTACAGATTACTATGGCGAGCAGAGCTGCACCGCCGGACGCTCCTCCTTCATCATGGGGCAAAGTGTTTACCGCACCGGTCTTTCCAAAGTCGGGTTGCCCGGCGCTGATTTAGGGCAGCGCGAGGAAGACCCCACCATTGCCGTTCTCCTGAAAGATCAGGGCTACGCCACCGGTCAATTCGGCAAAAACCATCTGGGCGATAAAGACGAGCATCTGCCGACCAACCACGGTTTTGACGAATTTTTCGGTAATCTCTACCACCTCAATGCGGAAGAGGAGCCGGAAAATGAAGATTACCCCAAGGATCCCGAATTTCGGAAACGTTTCGGTCCCCGCGGTGTGATTAAATCGACGGCAGGCGGCAAAATTGTGGATACTGGCCCTTTGACGAAAAAGCGCATGGAGACGATAGACGATTATACCGTTGCCGCCGCCATTGATTTCATTGAGCGCCAGACGAAAGCCGGAAAGCCCTGGTTCGTGTGGTGGAGCGGTACGCGGATGCATTTTCGGACCCATGTCAGCGCAGCAAAGCGAGCGCAGATCGCAAAGAAATATCCCAATGCCGATGAATACACTGCCGGCATGATCGAGCACGACATGCACATCGGCCAGTTCCTTGCACTTCTGGATAAACTCAAGATCGCCGACAACACCATCGTGCACTACTCCACGGACAACGGCCCCCATTACAACACTTGGCCCGATGCCGCCGCGACACCGTTCCGTGGCGAGAAGAACACCAACTGGGAAGGCGGCTGGCGCGTTCCCTGTGCCGTACGCTGGCCGGGAGTGGTCAAACCCGGATCGATCAGCAACGGCATTGTCCATCATATGGATTGGCTGCCCACTTTCGTGGCTGCCGCCGGCAAAAAGGACATTAAAGAAGATCTGCTTGACGGATACACATCCCAGGCTCTTGGGAGAAACTATAAAATCCATCTGGATGGGTATGATGTCACCGCCCATCTCAAAGATCCGCAAAACACACCTAGCCCCCGCAAGGAGATCTTCTATTTCTCAGATGATGGCGATTTGACCGCCCTGCGGTACGATGATTGGAAACTGATCTTTATGGAGCAGCGTGTAGAAGCCACATTGCAGGCCTGGTCGGAACCGTTCGTGCCGCTTCGGATCCCCCTCATATTTAATCTGCGCCGCGATCCTTATGAACGCGCCCAGATCACCTCCAACACCTACTATGACTGGCTCATAGACCGCGCCTACCTGTTGGTACCGGCACAAGCCTATGTGGCCAAATTTCTCGAAACATTCAAGGAGTATCCGCCGCGCCAAAAGGCCGCCAGTTTTAGTTTGGACCAGGTCATGGAGAAACTAAAAGATGGGGGCGCACATTAGTTCGACTTCCCGTTAATCAATATGTCCACCAGGACTGGCGCGCCTTCAATACGATACAAACACGACTTATAATCGTCTGTTGAACCGGCGCAATCCTCAATGAAAGGAAAGACAGTCATGATCGTCCGAAAAGGCACTGTTTGCTTTATCGCAGCTCTGGTGGTTTTGGCATTGGCAGCGCCGGTTTCTGCAGCGTCTTCCACTCCCCGTCTGGTGCTGCAGATCACCGTGGATCAACTGCGCGGCGACATGCCCGGCCGCTATGCCGATCGTCTCACCAAAGGGGGCTTCCGCTACTTGATGGAAAAGGGCACCTGGTACACCGATGCCCACTATCAGCACGCCAACACTGAAACCGCCGTGGGGCACGCGACCCTGGCGACCGGCGCCGATCCTTCACGCCACGGTATCGTGGCCAATGACTGGATTGATCAAGAAACCGGTGCTTTTGTCTACAATACCGAGGATGAACATCACCACATCATTGGCAAAAAACCCAAAGCCCATAACGGGGTCTCGCCCCGCAACCTGCTCGCCTCTACCATTTCCGACGAAATGGTGGTTCACACCGGCGGCCGGACCCGCGCTTTCAGTGTCTCGGTCAAGGATCGCGGGGCGATTCTGCCGGGCGGCCATGCCGGTAAAGCCTTCTGGTTTTCCAAAAGCAGCGGAGAGTTTGTGACCAGCACTTATTACTACGAAGACTATCCGGCATGGGTGAAAAAATGGAACGCCGCCAAACCGGCCGATGCGTACAAAGGAAAATCATGGGAATTGCTGAACGATCGCGCCACTTACGTCCACGAAAAGATGGACGACCGGCCGTACGAAGCCGACCTGAAACCGCTGGGGCGCGTCTTTCCGCATTCATTGGGGGAAGATTCAAAATACTTTTACCTGCTGCTGACCCTGACACCCATTGGCGATATGCTCACCCTCGATTTTGCCAAAGCCCTGGTTGAAAACGAGAATCTGGGGCACAACGACACTGGCGCGCCGGACTACCTCCAGATCAGTTTTTCTTCGACCGATTACATCGGGCACCTGTTCGGGCCGTCCAGCCTGGAGACCGAAGACAATATCCTGCGCCTGGACCGGAACCTGGCGGATCTTTTTCAATTCATCGATCAAAAAGTCGGGCTGAAGCATACCCTGATTGTGCTCAGCGGAGACCACGGCGCGCCCGAGGCACCGGAATATATGGCCTCCCTGGGGCTCTCCACCGGTCGGTTTGCTTTTGACTGGTTCAAGACCGAAGGGCCGCTGACCAAGGCCTTGAAGAAAAAATTCGGCCGGGCTGATATTGTGTCCAACCACAGCCACCCCTACCTCTACTTGAACCTGGAGGTCATTGCATCTGCCAAATTGAAGATAGCCGACGTGGAGCGTTTCGTGGCCGACGAATTGATGAAAATTCCAGGGATTGCTTACGCCCAGACCCGCAGCGATATGCTGGCCGGCCGCATCACCGAGTCGCCGGTCCAGAACCAGATCCGCCGCAGCTTTCATCCGACGCGCTCGGGCAATATCCACATGGTGCCGCAGCAATACTGGTTTTTGCACTCCACCGAAGAGGCTGAAAAGATGGGGATTGGATCGATTGCTGCCATCCATGGCTCTCCCTGGGCCTACGACACTTTTGTGCCGATCTTTTTTGCGGGCAATGGTGTGCCGGCCCAAATCATCGGTCGGCGGGTGGCCCCCACAGATATCGCTGCGACCATTACTGCTTATCTGGGCGTCAAACGCCCTTCAGGATCAGTGGGCACCGTGTTGACCGAGGTTGTTAAGCGGTGAGATGCGGTTTGCTGGATTGGCAAGGCTCAAATTACGCGATGTTTCTCCTAACACCTTAAAGCCCCCCTTTGGAAAAGGGGGGCTTTTCCGCTGAATCACCAACGCTTCGATGCAGGGCAATCCCACATGCATTCTGGCTGTTTGAGCGTTTCAGATAACCGTGCAAGACAATTGATTACGGCCCGGTTTGCGCGGTGGCTGCCGGTGCGGTCTGTTTGGCGGTCATCCGGGCAATCTTTTCCATCGGTTGGGTTTTTAAGGTTTTGGCTGGGCTGGATGCCAATAAGGCGGCAGCCTCGTTGTGCTCAAAAAAAGTGTCCGGTTCATAGGCCCATCCCTGGGCCAGGCGGCGATCCTCTCTTTTCATCGTTTGATATAGATATCGACCGACAAACCCGGCGATGACGCGCGTGGTCCAGCCGAACTCTTGATATAGCCCAGACAGTAGCCGGCTTAGTCTGTTCGCGATACGGTCGTCTCCTTTATACCATTTGCGCATGGCCCACACGGCACCGGCATAGGTGGTCCGCAATGCCAGGGTGTTCTTTGCGAATCGGGCCCGGACACGTTTGTCAGGATGTTTTTTGTGGCGTTGCCAACCGGCCAGGGTGGTTCGGATCAAGCGGGCCAGGCTGGGGCCGTTGACCGCCATATCGCGATCGAAGGCGTCCAGTAGAAATTGGCCCTCCTGCCCATCCTTGATGTGGGGATGGTGATAGTTGAATCGATACTGCCCATGGACATCCTCCGGCGGCAGCTCGCTTTCCGGAATCAGTGTTCCTTGATCTTGGTGCTGGGCATACAGCGGGGTGCCATCAATCGGGGTATAGAGCATAAATTGATGAAAGTCGGTATCGTGGGCGATGGCCTCATCGATCACTTGATGAATATTCTCCGGCGTGTGATGTTCCAGGCCGATAATGGACGATCCCAGCACCCGAATCCCATGGGATTGCAATGTCTTGACCAGTGTACGGGTATCCACGCCGTTGAGCTTGGCGTATTGGCTCTTCTTGCCCTCAAGGCCCATCCAGACCCAGGAGATGCCCAACCGTACCAGTTGTTCCATGCTATAGGACTTCAGCACACGGGCCGAACTGAAAACATACAACGACCAGTTTTTGCGATGCTGCTCCATCAACTCCAGCAGTCGCAGGGCGCGTTTGCGCTGCAACAGAAAATTCTCGTCGAGCACGAAAAAAGATCGGGTTTTAAGATCGGCGGCAATGCGGCTCATCACCTCAAACAGCTCATCCCCGGTTTCAAAAAAATTGACCGATTTGCCCTTACCGCCAAACATGGCCGAGGTTGAACAGAAATTACAACCCAAAGGGCAACCCACCGAAGGAATCAGAATGCCGGCCGTGCTGCCGGGCGAATCGGGTAGCGGTACACCGAGGGTGCGTGTCCCGAAACCCGATGGAACGGAAGGGTGCTGAATCGGGGCATTTTCATCCTGGCCGAGAAATCTTCGAAACCACCGCACGCCATCCCCTTTGACAACATGGTCGACATCAATCAGTTGATTCAGATGGCGTTTGTTGGCGATATGGCCGCCAACGACGATCGTGGCCAGAGGCTGATATCGGCGCGCCAGGGCACACATCTCAATCACTTTGGCCGTATTGGGCATGATACCGCTGATGCCGATAATGTCATATAAATCGTCCTGAATTTCTTGGATAAACCGCTCCCGGGTCGGAAAATCCAATACGCTGCAAGGCGCCTCGATATTGGCCTGCATGAGCAACAAACCGAAGGAGCGGTGAAACATGCGCAGGGACATAGCACCCTGGGTGCGGGTGACCTGATTTTGATAAAGCTCCATGGGGTTGATCTTGCGGCTGCCGTATTCATCGTCCTCGGCATAAGGACCAAAGACGCTGCTGAGCAAAATTTTAGCCCGGGTTCCGAGCGGGTGTTTAGGGGGTGATGTCATTCGTAGGCTCCTTAGGTTTTTTTGATGCTCAAACACTTCGTCCCGACGCAGGACTTGAGCCTGAGAGGGGTGTTGAAAAAGCTTGTGGTTGAAATCATCGGTCTAACTTAATAGATAGATAAGTAGAATGACAGTGCGCGGATAGGGTATTACAAAAGTTTTACAAACCGTGCCATTACACGCCTGATATTGAAATCGGTTTTCAACATTGATAGACTCATAAAAAGTCATTAACACGTCATGCCGGACTTGATCCGGCATCAAGAAGCCATTGAAAAAAATGGATAGCGCGAAAGCTTGACTGCGTGCCCGACTCTCGCCGGAATGACGGAAAAAGTACTTTTGGGACTTTCTACGAACACATCAACATTCAAGGTGAAAACTGCGGCGTAACACAAACGTCAATGGGGCCGATTCATGTATCGAAACGTTTGGTTCAAGCAGCCCATACTGATCTTCATCTTTTCCATTGTGGCGGTCACCACCTCGCTGGTGCTCTATATCTACTGGTACGTCGAAGTGAGTACCGGACTCAAAGCCGTCATCCGCAAGGCCAATATCGAACCGGGTCAGGCCTTGGCCTCCCAAACCTGGGTGGTCATTCTGGTGCTCTCCATTTTGGTCGCCATTATTATTTTGGGTTTGTTCATCATTTTTGTTTATAGTCAGAAGACATTTCAACTGCTGCGGCTGCAGCGCAATTTCATCAACAACTTTACCCATGAACTTAAGACGCCGGTCACGTCATTGAAACTCTACCTGCAAACCCTGGAAAAACATGAACTGGAACGCAATGATCAGCGCAAGTATATCGGCTATATGATCCATGATGCCGATCGCCTGGCCAATCAGGTCAATCGGATTCTCAACCTGGCCCGCATTGAAAGCAAAACCTTTAAGGCCGAGTTCCTGCAGCGAAATCTCGTGGTGGTGGTGGAGCAGTTCTGCGACAAAAACAGACACGTTTTCGGCGACGATGCCATTCAGATTCACAACCCATCCGACCGCCAGTTTTACTACGCCATAGACATCGCCCTGTTTGAGATGCTCCTGATGAACTTGATCACCAATGCTCTTAAATACAATGGTTCCGAAACGCCGCAGGTGGGTATCACATTCATCCCAAAAACGCGGCAGTTGCATATCTGCTTTAAAGACAATGGCATCGGCATTCCGCACCAGGAGTTAAAAAGAATATTTCGCAAATTCTACCAGCTCGGCCAATCGGATAATATGACGGCCAAAGGCAGCGGGTTGGGGCTGTATCTGGCAGATATCATCGTCCGGATGCACAAAGGCCGGATTAAGGCCGAAAGTGACGGCATCGGACATGGGGCTGTCTTTACGGTCATGCTTCCCATCAAAGAGCGGCGCAATAATTTGGAAAGAGGCGCATGAACGCCACTGAGAAGAAGCGTATATTGATCATCGAAGATGAACACCACATTGCCGAAGGGCTGGCCTTGAACCTTTCCCTGAAAGGCCATGCTGCACGCATCGCCGCAAGCGGGGTCGAAGGATTGCAGAAGTGGAAAGAGTGGCAGCCGGACTTGATCGTATTGGATATCATGCTGCCCGGCATAGACGGTATGTCTGTACTTCGAAATATTCGCCTGGAAGATGAGCATCTGCCGGTACTCATTCTTTCGGCCAAGAGCGATGCGGCGGATAAAGTCAAAGGGTTCTCGTACGGCGTCGACGATTACCTGTCCAAACCGTTCCATCTGGAAGAGTTCCTGCTGCGGGTCGAACGACTGTTGTTCAGAGCCCCTCGCCCAAACGGCAGTCCGGCATCCAAAAATGACGATCAAGATGCCACGCAGACCTATTGTTTCGGCGGCAACTGGATTAACTTCAGCACGGCAACAGCCTACGGCCAGCGGGGCAACATCGATCTGACCGAACTGGAGGTCAAGCTGCTCAAGCTGTTTGTCACCTCCCGGGGCAAACCGGTTTCCCGCGGCCAGCTGCTGGAGATCGGTTGGGGCTACGACCGCCGCACCCAGACCCGAACCGTTGACAACTTTATCGTGCGATTTCGCAAATACTTTGAACCGGACCCCAAACACCCCATCTATTTTCGCAGCATACGCTCTGTGGGATATCTGTTTGATCATGAGGAGGCAGTGTAGATGTGGTTTTGAGGTGAAAAAGATACCCACGAGTCTGGTTTTTCCCATGATGGGTATTTGAATTGCACTGCCCGGGTATGCTAATCCTGCTCGACCCGCCGTATAAGGAGGGCTGCCGTTGAAACCGCCTCGCAAGCATCGCAACATCACACTGATACGACTGCTGTCGGATGCCTTCCAATTCATTCGTTGTCAATCGTGGGTCAGCAGCCGATTCGGCAAACCGTTCCAACCCAGCCGCAACTATGTCGAAATCGACATCACCTACAATTGCAACTTGAAATGCATCAATTGCAACCGCTCCTGCACCCAGGCTCCCAGCAAGGCAGAGATGCCCGTCGAGACGGTCGAAGCCTTCATCACCCAGAGCGTCGATCAGAAGGTCCCATGGAAACGGATCCGCATTCTGGGGGGCGAACCCACCCTTCACAGCAGGTTTTTCGATATCATCGACCGCTTGATTGACTATCGTAGGAGCTATAACAAAACTGTCCGATTGGTTGTGGGCACTCATTTTCATGGCCGCCAAGTTCGCCGAGTACTGGAGCAGTTGCCTCCTTCCGTCGCCATCAAGAGTACGCTTAAAAATTCACGCGCTAACCTGTTTCGGCCCTTCAATATGGCCCCCATGGATACCCATTACAACCGGTTTTCCGATTACTCCTGCGGCTGCCGTATCATTGAAGATTGCGGACTAGGGTTGACGCCTTATGGGTATTACATGTGTGCCATTGCCGGCGGCATCGATCGGATTCTCGGTTATCGCCTGGGTCGTCCGACCTTGCCGGATCCACACGCTGATTTTACCGACCAGATGATGGCCTTTTGCCCGCTGTGCGGTCATTTTGGCTTCCAGTGGCCCACAAGGAAAATCAGGCAGTCTAAAACCTGGCAAAAGGCTTATGATGCTGCGGCGCAGCGGACGGAAAGTCAAAACTCCGGAGGGCGCCTAAGCAGATGACGAAATTTCGAGTACTGCACGTACTGGGACAGCGTCCGGAAATGACCGGGAGCGGGATCTATCTTGAAGCCCTGATGCGGGAATCGCAAAAACAAGGAATCGTCTGTTACCGGGTCGCAGGTGTTCCTGAAGGCAGCCGGCACCCGTTGCCGGTGAACTCTTCAGTGGACGAGGATTTCGTTCTCTTTGAATCGGAGCCGCTCGATTTCCCGGTCGTTGGCATGTCCGATGTCATGCCCTATCGCAGTTCGCTGTTCAGCGAATTGAAGGGCCGGCGTTTGACGGCCTACAAGGCGGAATTCTCCAGTGTGCTGGATGCGGCGGTCAATCGTTTCAAGCCGAATATCATACACACCAACCACCTCTTCCTGCTGTCGGCCCTGGTCAGGAAACGGTTCCCAAATTTACCCATGGTTACTACCTGCCATGGAACCGATCTGCGGCAATACGAGCTGTGCCCGCATTTGAGACGATTTGTGCGGCGTCATTGCCGTTACATTGACAAAATCATCGCCTTGAGTGCTGATCAGAAAAGGGATATCCAACAGGTGTATAACATTCCTGCAGATACCATTGCGGTTATCGGTGGAGGTTACGACGATACCATTTTCAACCGAGGTCCGCGGCGCTTGGCCGGAACGATTCAATTGTTGTATGCCGGGAAACTGAATCGGAGCAAAGGCGTTCCCTGGTTGCTGCAATCCCTCATGAAGATCACAGAACGGGATTGGCACCTGCATGTGGCGGGAGGCGGTAGTGGGCCGGAATACGACCTGTGCATCGACCTGGCCCGGCGACTTGGCGACAGGGTGACCCTGCACGGGCATGTCAGCCATCACCGGCTGGCCGAACTGATGAAACAAGCCCATATTCAGGTGCTACCCTCCTTTTTCGAAGGATTGCCTCTGGTGCTGTTCGAAGGGCTGGCCTCGGGATGCCGCGTCATCACTACCGAGTTGTCAGGATTCCGTCAAATATTTGGAAAAACCAGAGAAGACACGGTTTGCTTACTTCCCCTGCCGCCCCTCGAGACCATTGACCGACCATATCAAGAAGACGAAGCCCGGCTGATCGATGCCCTTTCTGAAAGCCTTCTCGGAATGATCATGACCGCCAGCCGGTCTCCCGATGTCGACGATCCCGAGGCCGACAATATTGCAACCGATTATACCTGGTCGCGGGTATTTAAATGCACCCTGTCCGTTTATGAGGCGGCAGTGCTCAAGTGAATCAGAAATAACGGTGATTCTTGCGAGTCATGCACCTAAGTACAATAGACAGCAGATACCAGATCGTAACCAAAGGGTTTCCAGGCCGTCACTACCCTGTAGGCACATCCTTAAAGATTGTCTAACATTTTGGTATTTTTTTGTAAACGCATCGATAACAGCCAGATCGGGTCGTTCCAAAACACCAATTATCAGACCAAACAGAAATAGGTCAATATCCGTTTATAACCCCAACATCGGCCTATTTGCAGGTAAAGGTGGATAATCACCACTTGATCCTGATAAGTAAAATGCGATCCGAATGCTAACTTAAAAAGTGATACAAATACTAGGGCCGGTCACCAGAACGAGCCATGCGGGGTATCGCGCTGGCGTCCGGATAAAGAAAACAGGAGAGTAATTAATGGAATTGATCCGACGGGCCTTGGACCAAGGCCGAACGGTGCTGTCTGAATTGGAGTCCAAACGGATTCTGGCCCATTATGGTATCCTGGTTACGCAGGAGATTCTTGTCCGAAGCGCCGACCGGGCCGCCGAGGCCGCTGATGAAATCGGCTATCCTTTGGTGCTCAAAGGGTGTTCGCCCGAGGTCGCTCACAAAACCGAAAAGGGACTGATCGAAACCGATATCCGAACCCGGAAGGAGGCCGCCAAGGCATACGGTCGGATTATTTCCCGTTCTCCCGGCCTGGAAAGCGTTCTGGTTCAGGAGATGGTCAAGGGGAAACGCGAACTGGTGGTGGGCATGACCCGCGATCCCCAGTTCGGTCCCAGCGTGATGTTCGGACTGGGTGGGATTTTTACCGAAGTTCTCCGGGACGTCGTGTTTCGCGTGGCCCCGCTTGAAAAGGCCGATTGCTTGGAAATGATGAGCGATATCAAGGGTCGCAAAATTCTGGACCGGGTCCGGGGTATGGAGCCGGCGGCCAGGGACGCCTTGGCTGAAATCCTGATACAGGTCGGGCGCATCGGCCTGGAAAACGAAGCGGTCAAGGAGATCGACATCAATCCGGTCATCCTGGACGGCTCGCGCCCGGTGGCCGTTGACGCCTTGATTATACTCGACAAAGGCGTGAAGGCGGCGGGGCGCGGGATGAGCGTGAACGATGTGGTGATTTCCGGTCTGGATTCGCTGTTCAATCCCGATTCAACGGCCCTGGTGGGCCTGCCCCAGGGCATGAAGACGGGAAAACTGTTCTTGGTGGCCATGAGGGACATGGGATACGCCGGCAAACTATACGGCGTGAACCCAAAGGCCTCCGAAATCGACGGCGTGCCGTGCTATCAGACCATATCCGACGTGCCGGGCCCCATTGATCTGGCTATCGTTCTGGTGCCCACCGGGATGTTATGGGACGTAGCCCGGGAGTGCGCGGACAAGGGCGTCAAGGGAGCGGTTTTGTTTACCGCCGGGGGCAAGGAACTGGGCACGGAAGAGGGCCGCTTGCTGGAAACCGACCTGGCCGGGCTGGCCGCATCTTCGGGCATGCGCATTTTCGGACCCAACTGCATGGGATTGTATTCGTCAGAATCGGGCATCAGTTTTTTCCCCGGCCTTTCCAAAAAGCCAGGTTCCGTGGGCCTGATATCCCACAGCGGATCGTTGGCCAATATCATCGGGCGGATGCATGAAGAGACCGGCATCACCTTCAGCAAAATGGCCAGCCTGGGCAACGAATGCGACGTGAACGCCAGCCACATGCTGGCCTATTTGGGTCGGGATGACCGGACCCGCGTGATCGGCATGTACATCGAAAACATCAAGGACGGCCGGCTGTTCCTGGATGCGCTCAAATCGACCTCCCTGAAAAAACCGGTGCTGTTGTGGAAACAGGGGCTGACAAAGGAGGGCGGCCGTGCAGCGTCCTCCCACACCGGCGCCCTGGCCGGGTCCAGGGAAATCTGGGAAGGCGTGGTCCGTCAAGGCGGCGGCATTCCGGTCTTCGGCTGGGAGGAATGGGTGGATTCGCTCATGACCTTTTCCATGTTGCCCGGCGGCGATTTGGGCAACCGGTTGGCCATTATTTCCGGTCCGGGAGGGCTTTGCGTCTCCATGGCCGAAGCCTGCGGCCGGGCCGGTCTGGCCCTGGCCGAACTGAATGAAGACACCCAGGCGGCTTTGGCGCGGTTCATTCCGCCCACCGGCACCAGCCTGAGAAACCCCGTGGACGTGAGCTTGACCGCCTCGATGGTCATCGACATGTACATCGACGCCGCGCGTATCGTGACCGCCGATCCGGGCGTGGACGCGTTGATGATCGCCGGGATCGGCTTGAGTCCCGAAGATAACCGGAAATACACCGCTGGAATGATCGACGTCCAAAGAGAAGCAGGCAAACCGTTTCTGATGGTGGATATTCCGGGCCTCGACCCGGCCCATGCCCTGGAATTCCGGGCGGCGGGAATTCCGTTTTATATGTCCGGCGAACGGGCCGCCGAAGCGTATGCCAAGGTGATTCGATATCGCGCCTGGCGGGACAATCACACCTCCTGACCAGCGTTCTCGGTATAAGCTCAATGCAACAAGCAGCTTAGCAAGGCGTTGCACCGGCACCGCAGCGCAGATGGTATGTCTTCTTGCGAGGCCGTTCGGCAGCCTGGTGAAAGCGGGCGTTAGCCTGCATTACTGTGGAGATATTAATGGTCAAAAGGCTATTTGTTTATGGCACGTTAGCCCCAGGAAGGCCAAACGAACTGTATTCATATCGAAGAATCTTGCTGAGCAATAGACCGAACTCGATGGCTTTGAAGTCGAGGGCTATGAGTGTGTTGCTGACCACGGTAAAGCTAAAGGACGGCAGTGCCATAGACGCCTACATCTACCAGGTCAGAAATAGTGAGCCACTTCGTTTCAAGAGAGCTGTTTTACAAGTGAGCCGTTAGAGAAAGTCAGGGTATAGATTAACTTTTGGTCTGATATTGCCCAAATATATTGCTTCCAGGATAGCGGATGGTGTTTTCCGTGCCGCGGAAGCGTATTTGTCATGGTTTTGTGCTTGTGAAGAACAAATTACTTACACCAACATGGCCCACTGCTTGAACTCTGCTGTAATTTTTTTCCGCACTGCAGATAATCCCGCCGATGAGCACATTGACGGTGGGCACGTCGTCGATCCTTCCGCGCGTCCTAACGGCGTTTATGATGCCTGATATTGTCCTCCTGGCGCTGCTGATCTCTTTTCCGTCGATCACACCATGGCTTCAGAGCAATATGTGAATACCTCAGTTTTCAGAGGCTTGCTCCGGCGAGTCCAAAGGGTGGCCCGTTTTATCCGGCAGCCAAGTGCGTTGCGGTCCTATCGTTGAAGTTGCAGGCCCCTGGCCTGACCCCTTGACCTCAGCCGATGGATCGGTTAGATATAACCGAAGAAGTAGGCAGTTACCCCCTTATATTGCCACCGTACCGCAGATCGACTCAAACCGCTGTCCTTCGGCGATGTTGCATCATGACCCTTCATGATGCTGTGGAACGTCTGCGGTTGTTCTGTGAGTCAACCTTTTTCCGTTTATGTGTTTGACCAAGAGATACCAGGCCATGCATGAGTCCACGAACGCGTATGCACTTCTATTTTCAGGGGAATTCGCTTCAGCAGCGATGGAGTCGGCTTTTCTTAACGCCAATTGGCAATCCATCAAAAAAATGACGCAGTGCACGCTGCTGGTCATCGCTGTGATGGGCATGGCCTTTTTCGCCGCTGACGTTCTGGCAGAGGAAAAGGGCAGCACGCTTGCTCTGCTTTTTACCGTAAGGTTGATTGCCACGGGTACGATCGCACTTGCAGCCTTGCATATCGGCCGTCTGTCATCTTACACGGCACGCTATCGAATACTTCAATTCTTCATCCAATTGCTCATTCCCATCGCTATCTTTTGGGTGGCTTTCTACAGAGGATTGCCGGCCGTCTATGTGGGAGTGGACGCCATTCTTTTCACGCTGGTCTATTATCAATTTGTAAGCAACAGCTTCAAATTGACCATAGCAGCGTCGGTTTTTTTCGGCCTGAGTGCAATTGCTTTCTCCGTCCTCTTTCTGGAATTCAAAACGCTGGAGATAGTCGGTGCCTTCCTCTTTCTAATTCCACTCAACTATCTTGGCATTATGACACTGCGATCGAACAATCGTGCGAAACGACGAGAGTATGCGGCCCTGAAAGAGTCGGAGCGTCATGATGACGAAAAAGAGAAGTTGATTGGAGATCTGCAGGCGGCTCTTTCAGAAGTAAAGACACTCCAGGGGTTTATTCCCATTTGCTCAAAGTGTAAGAAGATACGTGATGATGAGGGCTTTTGGGAGAAGATAGAAAACTACATTCAAGACCGCACCGATGCCAAATTCAGTCACAGCCTTTGTCCCAATTGCGCTAAGGATCTCTACGGGAAATTTATCGAGAAAGCATAAACCGGGTGGCCGAAACTGGACGGTGAGCCCCTATCTTTTTCAAGGTGGAGCGAAGGCCAGAGGCTTATTTTGTGCACATCGGCGTATGCTTTAATAGCGGGAGACACCTCATTTTTTCTTTCTACCAACTGATAATATTGACGATTTAAAATCCAACGCCATATAATCCAGTAAACGTGACCGGGTTGCTGTTTTGATCAACCGCCGTCGAGGTCGAACGGTGCTGTTAAATGGTTCGAACTCGCCTGTCAATTTCTTGTTGGCGCGGCAGTACCATGGTATCACCAAGACGCCATTGGTTACTTTTGTGAGCCGGATATGGATGACGACTGCCTTGGATCTGATCTGATCTGTCTTTTTGGCCGCCCGCATATGGCAACGAACGTGGTTTTGCGTGCGGCGCCTCTGACCTTTTCTTCACCATCCACTTTTTTACGTCATTCTGTAAATAACATATAAAAACAATTAGGTATGGCATTTCAGCACTTCCCGCTGAGCGGTTTGGCCGGGGTGCTTTTTTTGCATGTCCAGAGGTGGCAGTTCTGTCCAATTTTATTTAATCCCAAATTTGGAGGTATCACCATGTCGATTCAATTGAAGGTCGCACAATCAACAGTGGAGAAGGCAAATGTGTATCAACTTCGCTACAAGGTGTTCATTGAGGAGGAGCGACGTTTCGATCTGTCGACGGAGCATATTTACGATCGCTTCGACAGTTTCAATGAAACGAGTAACTTTCTCGCCTACAGCGACAATGTGCCCGTTGCCGGCATTCGCCTGGTACTGGATAACCCCGTGGGGTTGCCCGCCGAGGAGGCATTCGATTTCGGACCGCTGCGCAGATCACTCTCCGGCGGGTGTGCCACTGTCGGCTGGTTTTGTATTCGCAAGCAGTTTCGGCGTCACCCCGGCCTTGTGGTGTCGCTGATTCAGATGTGCTTCCGGAAGATGCGCCAGCATGGCGCCCGTCATGTGCTGGCTGTCATGCATCCGCCGGCGCTGCCGCTGCTCTCCCGGCTGGTGGGGGCCAGACCTCTGGGGCCCGAAATCGAAGACCATGCCCTGGGCGTGGGGATCGTTCCGGTGCATGTCGATCTGGAAGAGCTGCCATCGGGCAGCCGGGAGCGATTTATGGATCCGGATGAACATCTCTTCGAAGACTCTGCGGAGCGCTGTCTGTTCAGAAGAAATGAGACGATCGTTGCCCATGGCGATGAAGACGAACATGTCTATCAGATCATGCGGGGGGTAGTGCGTGCCCAGGATCCGGAGGTGTTTGAAGGTAAAGTTGGTGAAGAATTAAAAATGTCTCCGGGGCTGCTGCTGGGGCCGGGACAGGTCTTCGGGGAGCTGTCCGCCCTCGATGGAGGCGCCAGCTCTCAGACCATGATAGCCCATTCCGAAGATGTCGATGTGATGGTGTGGCCGCGCAAGTCGTTTATGGATCAGATGTACGGATCGCCCGAGCGGATGATGCAACTCTGCAAGGTGATGGCCCGAAAAGTACGAAATACGTTCGAGGTGCCGGAGAGAGATCCCTCCACGGCCCTTGCCGCCCGCCTGTTGGTGGGGGCCTCGGGTCAGGGACGCCGACCAGTGGATGCGCGCTGGCTGGCGGGGCAGTGCGGCCTGGACCGGAAGAGCCTCACCCGCGTCGTCATGCCCTGGGAAGAAGATCATATGATCGAGGCCGACGAGAAGCATAAGAGCATCTGGGTGATCGACGGTGGCAGGCTGGCCAGGGAAGCCAGGTTATAAACGCTTATGATAAAGACAGGAGATAGAGATGCAAACGATACAATCCAATCGGCAGGTCAAGCAGTGGCCTGGCGAGAATAAATACTGTTATTGGGAAGAAGCATTTGATCGCAACATTGGCTTTTTAACAGCCGGCGAACAGGAGCGTCTGCATCATGCCACCGTGGCCATCCCCGGCCTCGGGGGCGCGGGCGGCTCCCATGTGGCGACCATGGCACGGCTCGGTGTCGGAAGGCTGCATCTGGCCGATTTCGACCGTTTCGATCCGGTGAACATCAACCGGCAGCATGGGGCCCGGGTGAGCACTTTTGGGCGACGCAAATCGCGCGTCCTGGCCGAGGAGGCCAGGGCCATCAATCCGTTTGTCGAGTTGAAGGTGTTTGACGAAGGGGTGACCGAGGAGAACATGGACGCGTTCTTGGATGGCGTGGATGTGGTGATCGACGGCATGGACTTTTTCAATATAGAGATGCGCAGGAAGATTTTCAAGCGGGCATGGGACAAGCATATTCATGTCATCACGGCCGGCCCCATGGGGTTTGGCAGTGCCTTCATGGTTTTTGCCCCGGATCGGGGCATGACCTTCGACCGCTATTTTGATCTATACGACGAGATGAGTATGGATGAGAAGCTGATCGCTTTTTTCGTCGGCCTTGCCCCAAAAGCCGCTCAGAAAAACTATACCGTTCCGGGCAGCATCAGCATGGCTGATCGCCGTGGCCCTTCGCTGGGCAGTGGATGCCAGCTGTGTGCCGCCGTTGCGGCTGCCGAAGCGGTTCGCATTCTCCTCGGTAAGCCTGGCCTGCGGCCTGCGCCCCATTACTTCCAATTCGATCCGTTCGCGCGCCGCTTCATCCAGGGGCGCCTCTGGTTTGGCAACCGGGGACCGCTGCAGCGCTTCAAGCGCAGGATACTTAAATCGAAGTTGGGGACACGGTCCGACTTTTTGCAGGAGGCGCGTCCGAAAGCCGATGGACGGCGATGGCCGGATGACAACGCGCCGGACGGGCAGATGCACGCTTTTCTGATGCAGGCAGCCATTCGTGCCCCTTCGGGCGACAATTGCCAGCCGTGGCAGTACCTTCGCCAGGACAACAAAATACACTTCATGGTGGATCCATCTGTGGACCGATCCTTTTTTAATGTCTCCCAGGTGGCATCGTTGATCAGTTGCGGCGCCGCTATAGAGAACCTCGTTCTGGCGGCCAGCCGTTTTGATAGAGGCGCTCGGGTGGAGATCGTCGGAACGGATGCAGCGCCTCACGTCAGCATTGAGCTGTCCGACAAAAAAGTTGCCGAGGATCCCCTCCAGCGATTTGTCTGGGAGCGCCACACCAATCGAACGATGTATGATCGTTCGCCGCTCGACCCTGACGATGGTTTGAAGATTCGCTCATCCATCAAGGCGTTTCCCGATGCCAAACTGCTTCTTTTGACCGAGCCGGACCAGATCGAGGAGGCTGGCCGACTGGTCGCCCGAATCGATCGCATCCGGGCCGAGCATCAGGGGTTGCACAAGCACCTGATGCGCATGATTCGTTTTACCACCCAAGAGGCAATGGAGAAGAGAGACGGTTTCTCTCTGAAGAATTTGGAGGCGGGCACGGCCGGCGAATGGTTCCTTCGCCTGACGCGTCCATGGCCGGTAATGAATGCACTCAACCATATAGGAATGGGCAAGATGGTTTCCAAGATAACCTATCAGGGCATCCGCTCCTCTTCGGCGGTTGGATTGCTCAAGGTGCCGAGCTGGCGTCCCGCGGACATGATCACAGGCGGACGCGCCCTGGAGCGGATCTGGCTGACGGTTGCGAGCCTTGGTTTGGCGTTTCAACCCATGACCGCGGCCACCCTCTTCTGGCTTCGCTGGCAGATGGGCGGGCAGGATGACTTCAGCCCCGTGCATCGGAAACTGTTAACCGAAGTGTGGCCCCATTACCGTCGCCTTTTGGGTGTGCAGAGTGAATCGGAGGGGCATGTGATGCTTTTTCGGGTCGGAAGAGGCCGCCCGGTCAGTTGCCGTACGTTGAGGAAGCCGGTGGATGCGTTCAGGCTGCCGCTGCCGGATGGTGTGTGGCGAAGCGGTGAAGGTAAAGAGGAGGCACCGCTGCCGATGCGCAAGGCAGGATAGGCATTCGGCAAAGAGCTGTCTCCGGCAAAGGAGATGTGAATCCAAAGCGCCGGTGCAGGGGCATGTGCTGCTCTGCACCGGCGCTGTTTATGGCGGCATCGTGTTCGACATTGCCGATCATAAGTCGTCATCATTTTTTCAATTTGATTTTCCCACAGCTATCCATTATGGTGTCCGACAGGCTTTCAAATGTGCCGGTACAAGGCTTCGCCGGCGCAGGATGTAAATTCCGGTTCCAATTAGCAGTGCGCCTTTTCCGCTTCCGGTATCCTGATAAATCTCCTGTTCGACATGTGCGGCGCAAAACTGTCTGCCTCTCAGATAGGGGGGGCATCACGTATTGTTTTTGTTCCACATGACCTGGTTGGCCGGCGCGGCAGCCTGTGGTCGGACAACGTTGCTTGAGTTGAATTAGCAGGAGTTTCCAATGGGCGCAAAGATGATGTTCGGTGAAAGACGATTGCATGAGCGTAAAACCTGCACCTTTTCGGTCGACATTAACGACTACACCAAAATCTACAGTTGCCACCTGAGGGATTTGAGCCTCGGCGGCGCGCTGGTGGAGCACCCCGAAACATTCAAACCCAAGCTGGGCCAGGAATTGCTTCTGACCATTCCCTACAGGAAAAGAATGGGATACGTAATGGTCAAGGGCGAGATTATCAGGGCCAGGTTCGGCAGATTGGCGATTGCTTTTCAAAAACAGGAAAGAGCGTCATATTACAAGTCCATCTGATGCCCCCCTCACCCCTTTAGAACGATCTTTACCCAATCTTTACATGCGCTTTATGGCGCCTTTGATTACTTGCCTTATAGTGGGTCAGGTTTGAATCACTTCCATGGCGGGCCTTGCGGCACCACATGACGCCTGAGAGGCCGCCCAACCTGGAGCGATAAGGGAGGTAATCCATGAAGACGATTATAATGGCCACACTGGCGCTGTTTGCAATTATATTCGGCTATAACCACATTTCAGGCAAACGTGTTGTTGCCGATCACCATGAAGCGGCCATGCCGGGAAAAACCGCCAGCGCTGTTTTCGCCGGCGGTTGTTTCTGGTGCACAGAGTCGGATTTCGAAAAGGTCGACGGCGTGATCGAAGCCATCTCGGGATACACCGGCGGCCATGCCGCCAACCCGACCTACGAGCAGGTCTCGGCTGGAGGCACGGGGCATATTGAGTCGGTGAAGGTGCTCTACGATGAGGATAGGATCTCCTATGAGCAGCTTCTCGAGGTGTTCTGGCGGCACGTGGACCCCACCGACGCCGGCGGCCAGTTCGTGGACCGGGGTTCCCAGTATGTGAGCGCCATTTTTTATTCGGATGACCGGCAACGGCAATTGGCCGAAGCCTCCAAGGAGCGCTTGGCGTCCTCCGGCCAGTTCGACAAGCCCATTGCCACCCGGATAATGCCGCTCGAGGAGTTTTACGAGGCGGAAAAATATCACCAGAATTATTACAAAGAGAATCCGATTCGCTATAAATGGTATCGGTCCGGATCGGGACGTGACCGCTTCCTGGAAAAGGCATGGGAGATGGACAAGTTCGCCGGCGAGGCCGAAAAAAGAGCCACTGAGATGGGCAAGAGCGGGGCGATGAAGGAGGGTGGGGCGTACAAGCCCGTTCCCGACGACAAGACCCTGCGTGCCACACTGACGCCCCTTCAATATAAGGTCACCCGGCACGAGGGGACCGAGCCGCCGTTCAGAAATGAATATTGGGACAACCATGAAGCGGGCATCTATGTCGACATCATCTCGGGAGAGCCGCTCTTCAGCTCGACCCACAAGTTCGAATCCGGGACGGGGTGGCCAAGCTTTTACAAGCCCCTTGAACCCGGCAATGTCATCGAGCGGTCCGACCGCAGCCTCTTCATGGTGCGCACCGAGGTGCGCAGCAAGCACGCCGATTCCCACCTGGGGCACATCTTCAATGACGGCCCAAAACCTACCGGCTTGCGCTACTGCATCAATTCGGCCGCTTTGAGATTCGTTCCTCGGGAGGATCTGGCGAAAGAGGGCTACGGGCGATATCTCTCGCTTTTCAATATGGAGAGCACCGACAGGGCCCATAACGACAGCTCGGAGTAGGCTCTGTCGAGAACGTCGCTCCTCGGGATATCCAAACCAAAACGGCCCGGCCAACGATCATTCGTTGTACCGGGCCATTTTTTTTAATATTCGCTGTTGCCAGGCGGGGGAGTAAGGCGGGCAGGGTCAGCTGCTTTGCTCGAGGCGGCAACTGTCCCGACACACGCGCAGATCTTCGACGCATCCCGAAGGCATTTTACGGGTACACTTGGTAAATTGTGCTTCACATAGGCTCATGCAGCCGTTCTTGGTTTCATTTGTGGAATCGCTCATGGTATCCCTCCAAATCCCCGTTTGGCGGGGAGCTTAATGTTTAAGGTGAATCCTTCAACGTTTCTCAAACTTACCCTACGATAACCACTCCTGCCCTGCCGGCAAGCCCTTTCGCACGATAGTCCCTTAGCGCCGTCGGTATCGTTTCTCGATCGTGTGAGTGGTTGAGACCATGGGTAACATAAATCGATGAGCGCTGGTATGGTGGTGAATCAGGCAAATTGCGCCCGTCCCGAACCCACATGCTTTTTAACGGTGCGGCGGTCGAGCCGCACTTGCTGGGCCACCTCTCCGATTTCGTCGAGGGAGATGGCGCCATGCGGAGTGCAGCGGGCAAACGGCATCGGCAGGCTGAGCTCACCGGCCTCTGGGATTTTGTATGAGTTCGTCAAGAGTGATTTTCGTTGAGCGGTTCTCCTGTGAGTATCGGCCGTATCTGTCGTTTGGCCATGGCCAACCTGGCATGGATCACTTGGTTAGTTTCGGATTGTTCCAATGCCGCCTGGCATCGCGGTCGGCTTTTTTGTCCAGGTTGCGGTTGAGGGCCGCAGTCAGA
The DNA here is from genome assembly GCA_963668675.2 of uncultured Desulfatitalea sp. GTDB lineage: Bacteria > Desulfobacterota > Desulfobacteria > Desulfobacterales > Desulfosarcinaceae > Desulfatitalea. The sequence continues at coordinate 2,687,637 of CAXXMB010000002.1, forward strand.
TCCACGCCGGTCTGGTTGGCGATACAGGTGAGCACGAACATGACATCGGCCAGTTCGTCGGCCAGGGCCTCTTCTTCGCGGGGGCCGTCTTTAAAGCTCTGCTCACCATGGAGCCTCACCATGAGGCGCGCCACCTCGCCCACCTCTTCCATGAGGATACCCAGGTTCGTCAATTCGCTGAAATAGCGCACACCGAAACGCTTGACCCATTGGTCTACCTTGGTTTGGTACGCGTCGAGTGTCATTGTCTCCATGGAATCTCCTGTTTGTGTGACTCAGGCCGCGCCCGAGATCAGGTCGCGTGGCGGCCATGAACAGACGGGGCGGTGCTCGATACAAGCGCCGCCCCGTCTAATAGTTGTATGGATAAATTGGGTCTGAAGATGAATCGGATGTTATGACTGCAGTCCGAGCGCTTTGCTGCACACACGCCAACGACCGTTCTCCTTGACCAGATCGATGGTCGTATCGACCGGGTAGTCGTCCCCGAGTTGAAAGAGCTTGCCGACGACCATGAAGGCTGGATTGATGGCGACGCGGGTGGTGCCGGTCAGGTGCACGCTGGCCGAGTCGTTGCTGAGTTCGACGGTTTTGACATGGATGTGGGTGAACATGTGTCGGAGATAGCTGACGTCGAAGCCTCTCTGGGCGGCTTCGTCGGTTTTGCTGTTCAGAAACGCCTGGACGGCCTCGCTGCTGTCACCCTCGCTGGAGCAGAGCCACTTTTGCATGTCCGCATCCAGGTAGTAGTAGTCCTTGGCAAACGCCTTGGCGACGGTTGCCGGTCCCTGCTGGCAATCCAGTCCGATCAGCGCAGCCTGAAGAACGACAAACAGGGCGATCAAAACGACGAAGGGGGCAAAGCGGTTCAGCGAATCCATGGTATCAACCTCCTTATGGCGATGCGTTTGGCCATTTTCGGCATCGGTTGGAGCAACATAATCGGAGTGTGCATAACATGTCCGAGAGGGCATGACAAGGGATTTGGGCGGTCGGACAAGGCCGTGCTCAAGTTGACCCCCCTTGGAGAATCGGCTATCTTGAAATTATAGCTTCATCGACTTGCCCATGAAAAACGCTTCTCGTCATTTGCCCCCTGAAGGAAATGCCATGGCACCCTTTCTCAGAAGATTGCGCAACAGCCTGATCACCAAACTGCTGCTCAGTGTCGGAGCCATCGTGCTGGTGTGCCTTTGCGTCTGGGGGTTTTATAACAATCGCTATTTGAAACACAAGGTGATGGATGACCTGACCACGAACATGGACCGTTTGAGCAATACCATCCGTTTGGGCACCCACTATGCCATGATGCTCAACTCCCGCGATGACATCAAGCAGATCATCAACAACGTCGCCCGGCAGAACGACATTGAGAATATCCGCATCTACAACAAGGATGGCGAAATCAAATATTCCAATCGTCCCGAGGAGGTGGACCAGCAGACCAATATTAAGGCGGAGGCGTGTTATATCTGCCACAAAATCGAACCGCCGGTGGTCTCCGTTCCGCTGGCCGAACGGGTGCGCATCATTCGATCGGATAGCGGATACCGGATGATGGGGATCATCAGCCCGGTCTACAACGAGCAGGGCTGCGCCACCGATGAGTGCCATGTTCACCCGGTGGACAAGCAGGTGCTCGGAGCGCTGGATCTGGTCGTCTCGCTTAAGGAGGCGGACCAGGAGATCAATGTATATCAGCGCAATCTGATCCTGTTGGCGGTGGGATTGTTCCTGGGCACCGCTTCGATGATCGTCATCATCATCTTCCGGTTCGTTACGGTACCGGTCAAACGCCTGATCAAGGGGGCTCGAAATATAGAGGGTGGAGATTACGGTACCTCCGTGCAGATCAGCCAGAAAGATGAGATGCAGGAGTTGGCCCAGGCCATCAATCAGATGGGGCGATCCATCGGTGAAAAGACCCGGGCACTCAACCGGCAGCGCGACGAATACCAGAATCTTTTCGGAACCGTGCCGTGTATCATCACCGTACAGGATCACGATTACCGTATCATCGAGTACAACCGTGAATTTGCCGATAATTTTCATCCGCAGCCGGGCGCATTCTGCTACCAGGCCTATAAAGGTCGGGACCGAAAATGCATCGTCTGCCCGGTAGAAAAGACTTTTGAGGACGGGCTGTCGCACTACAGCGAGGAGTCGGCCGTCGATAAGGACGGCACGGTGAGGCATTGGATCGTGCGCACCACCCCGATCAAGGATGCCGAGGGAAACATCGTCGCCGCCATGGAGATGAATCTCGATATATCCGAGCGCAAGCAGTTGGAAGAGAAACTGGCCCACTCGGAGAAGAAGTATCACGCGATTTTCAACAACATTCCAAATCCGGTATTCGTTCTGGAGCCGTTCAAGCTGCTGATCCTGGACTGCAACGAAAGCGTGACTGGGGTTTACGGGTATCAGCGTCAAGAGATGGTGGGCAGGTCATTTCTGGATCTTTTCTGGGACCGTCCCGGTTCGGTTGAAGTGGCCGGGTTGAAGCCGGCAACCGTTATCGAGCGGGCCAAGCACCGCAGCAAGGAGGGCCAACTGCGCTATGTCACCATCCGGGTGTCGCCCTCCGAGTATGGCGGGTTGAGGGTTCTCCTGGTCACCATCAGCGATATCACGGCGAGGTTGGAGGCCGAGCAGCAATTGATCCAGGCCAGCAAAATGGCCACGCTGGGCGAGATGGCCACCGGTGTGGCCCATGAGTTGAACCAGCCGCTCTCGGTCATCAAGACCGCCAGCAATTTTTTCATGCGCAAGCTGCGCGGCAAGGAGCCGATTGCAGAGGATATTCTCTTCACGATGTCCGAAGAGATTGACAGCCATGTGCAGCGGGCCACCAAGATCATCAACCACATGCGCCAATTCGGCCGCAAGACCGACCCTAATCTGGAACGGGTGCAGGTCAACGATGTTCTGAGCCAGGCTTTCGATATCTTCAGCCAACAGCTCAAGGTGCGAGGCATCGAGGTGGTCTGGGATATCACTCCGGATCTGCCTCTGGTGATGGGGGATCCGGGACGACTGGAGCAGGTGATCATCAACTTGCTGATCAATGCCCGCGATGCCATCGAAGCGCGCAGCGCCGGTTCTCCCGCGAAGGCGTTGTCCCACATGATCAAGTTGGCAACAGCCCAAAAGGATGGCAAAGTGGTGATCTCTGTCTGCGACACGGGTACCGGCATCAGCGAGGAGATGGCCGAGCGCATTTTCGAGCCCTTCTTTACGACCAAAAAAGTCGGCCAGGGTACCGGCCTGGGTCTCTCTATCAGCTACGGCATCATCAAGGAGTGCAGCGGCGAAATATACGTCCGGCCCAATCCGGAGGGAGGCGCCTGTTTCTTCATCGAGTTTCCTGTTCCGGAGTAGGTGCATCGATTCGAGGACTTGGCTCCGGCAACAAAAGCAGTGACAACATCTCGGAAAATACAATGACGATCGACATTCTGCTTGTAGATGATGAACAGGGTATTCGCAAAGTGCTCGGCATTGCGCTGGCCGATCGGGGTTTTCGTGTCCATACGGCCGCCGATGCCCAGGAGGCCCTCTCCCTGTTCGATCGGCTGGCGCCATCGATTGTGCTGACCGACATCAAAATGCCCGGCATGGACGGCATCGACCTGCTTCGGGAGCTCAAACGCCGCAATCCCGAAACCGAGGTGATCATGATCACCGGGCACGGGGACATGGACCTGGCCATTCGGAGCCTCAAGCACGAGGCGACCGATTACATCGCCAAACCGATCGATGATGACATTCTCGATGTGGCGCTGAGGAGGGCCCGGGAGCGCATTGCCCTCAGGGCTCAGTTGCGGGACTATACAGAGAATCTCGAACGCTTGGTAGAGGAGAAGAGCCGACAGTTGATCCAGGCCGAACGGCTGGCTGCCATGGGTGAGACTGTGGCTGGCTTGGCCCACGCCATCAAGAATATCACCGGGGGCCTCAAAGGAGGCGCGTTTGTGGTTGAAAAGGGGTTTGAGCTGGAGAATCGGGAGTACCTCAAGCAGGGCTGGCGTATGCTCCGCGACAATGTGGCCCGTGTCGAACAACTTAGTCTGGATCTGCTCGATATCGCCAAGCCCGGCGCCCTGACGTTTGAGCCAACCGATCCCTGCATTCCACTGCGTGCGGTATATGACCTGATGCGACCCCAGGCCGAAATGTTCGACGTCCGCTTGACCCTTCGATGTGGAGAAGGCTTGGTGCCGATTCCAATGGCGCCGGAGGCGATCAACCGCTGCCTGCTCAATTTGGTGACCAACGCCCTGGATGCTTGCAAAGAGAACCTGGGAAAGTGCACTGAGCCTTCGGTTGCAATGGCCGTCGCTGTCTGTGAAGATGGTGTGCGCTACCGAATTCAAGATAACTGCGGCGGCATGGATGCGACGGTCGAGTCGCGATTGTTCAACGGTTTTTTCACCACCAAGGGGAGCCGCGGCACCGGCATCGGCCTGATGCTCACCCGCAAAATTGTGGATAGCCACCGGGGAAAGATCCGAGTTCTCTCTGAAAAGGGCCGCGGCAGCACCTTCGAAATCCGCCTTCCATCCGTCCAACCCTCCTCATAATCGCTGTGGCCAAGCTCTCTTTTACCTCCTAATGCTCTGAAATAAAATGAATATGTTGCCTTCGTATCCTTTGGGGCGACAGAATCGACAATTTTGATTCATTCGAATAATATCGTTCAGAAAAAACTTGACGCTTCAGCATTAACCTCACTATATAAGTCAAGAAACAGAAACAGCTAACATCTGTTCGTCGAGCAGCTGGATTCAGCCACCTGATCGAATTGCCGGTACCGCAGCAAAGTGGCGTCGTCGATCCAAGCGGGTGGCCGATGCAGGCGGACGCAACGCCGAAAGTGGCGATGATATGCTAACTCCGACCAAAAAAGGCCAATACGCCTTGCGTGCCGTCTATGAACTGGCGAAGCATCAAGGCCGGGGGCCGACCAAGATATCAGCCATTGCCGATGCCCAAGCCATACCCCACCGATTTCTGGAAGTTATTCTCCACCAGCTTAAAGGCAGCGGCTTGGTTGCCTCCAAAAGAGGCTTTTACGGCGGTTACCTGTTGACCCGGCCCCCTGATAACATCACCGTTGGTGAGATTCTCAGGTATGTTCACAAGGAGATGGCCGCGGCAGAGTGCGTGGCCTGCATCTCGGTGAAGAGCTGCCCGTTTGAAGGAAAGTGCGCCTTTTCCGCATTGTGGCAGCGGGCCAAAACCGCTGTATTTAAGGTTTATGATGACACCACCTTGCAAGATCTGCTCGACGACAACGACGCGGTCAAGGTGTTGGATCCCCGGTGCGTCGCCTGAACGCACCCCTGTGCCAAGGAGTGTCTATGCAAGGATTCACGAAGATGGGCAAAGGTTTAAATCGACACATCAACAAGCTGTTCCTGCTGTCCGGATTGCTTCTGTTGACCGCGCTGCTGGTCTCGTTGGCCATTGCCATGCAGGAGCAGCCGGGGCTGGATTCGGGGCGGGCCGACATCGTCACCATCGACGGGCTGAAAGCGTTCGGCCCCCTGGAGCGCCCCCCCGTCATCTTCCTTCATGACAAGCACACCGAGGCGCTGGCCAAGGAGAAGAAGGATTGCCTCGCCTGTCATCTAAAAGGTGAAAAGTATCTCTCGCTCAAATACCAGCGTACCGAGGACACGGACAAGCAGGCCGTCATGGACACCTATCACGAAGGGTGCATCGCCTGCCATACGGAGTATCGCAAACAGGACAAACCCTCCGGTCCGGTCACCTGCGGTGAGTGCCATGTCCAGGATAAGGCGGTGGAAAATATCCGTGCCGCCATCGGACTGGACAAGTCGCTGCACTACCGGCATGCCAAAGCCAATGAGAACAAGTGTGAGCGTTGTCATCACGCATACAATCCCGAAACCAAAAAACTCTTTTATGACAAAGGCAAAGAGGGCGCTTGCCTGTACTGCCACAAGGAGAAAACAGAGGAGAACCGCATCGCTTTTCGGCAGGCGGCTCATATGGACTGCCTGGGTTGCCACCGGGATCTGACGGCAAAGAAGAAGGATGCGGGACCAATCGTATGCGCCGGCTGCCACGATCCCAAAGAGCAGGCCTACATTGCCAAGGTGGAGGAGATTCCCCGGTTGGAGCGCAACCAGCCGGATATCACCCTGGTAAAGAGCCACAGAAAAGATGCGGCTGAAAAGGACCCCAAACCGCGCATGGCTGTGGTCCCGTTCGACCACCGCAAGCATGAAGGCTTTGCCCAGTATTGCCGCACCTGTCACCACGCCGAACTCACCTCCTGTGCCAGTTGCCATCCGATTCAGGGGCATGCGGATGGAAAGATGGTCAAGCTGGCCCAGGCCATGCACCAGCAGGATGCGCAGATGAGCTGTATCGGCTGCCACAAAGAGCAGCAATTGCGGCCCGAGTGTGCCGGTTGCCACGCCAGCATGCCGGCCGAAAAGGTTTGGGCCAGTGAGGTGGCCTGTAAGGTTTGCCATATGCCCCAGGAAACACCGGTAACGCGACCTGAGGACGAAACACTGGCCAGGGAGATGGCCGCACCGCTGATCGAAGCGCGCCGCCAGGTGCCGGCGGCGGTGTCGATCGAGGAGATCCCTGAAGTCGTGACCATCGACCATTTGATGGATGCCTACGAGGCGGTAAAGATGCCCCACCGCCAGATCGTGATGAAACTGGCCCAAATGGTGAAAGACGATGGCTTGGCCCGTTCGTTTCACACCGAGCCGACCACCCTCTGCCAGGGGTGCCATCACAACAGCCCGGCTTCGCTCAAGCCGCCGCAGTGCGGCGCCTGCCATGGCAGGACTTCGGACGCACTGAACATCACCCGGCCCGGATTGATGGCGGCCTACCACGAACAGTGCATGCTGTGTCACGAAAAGATGGAGATCGGCAAGCCGGCCAAGCGCGATTGCGCGGCCTGCCATGCCAAGCGCACATCATCTCAGCGCAACAATTGAGGGAATACGCATGTCGATTTCACGCAGAAAATTTTTGGGTTGGATGGGCGCCGCAGGAGTGGCCGGCGCCGCGAGCCGAACGGCCAGGGCGGCCTCCAACAAAGAGTTTAAAGGCTACGACGACAGCAATGCCGTGCTGCATGACATCACCCGCTGTATCGGCTGCCGCAGGTGCGAGGCGGCCTGCAACACCGTCAACGAACTGCCGGCGCCCGATAAGCCCTTCGATGACCTGACGGTCCTTGAAATGCGGCGGCGCACCACGGCCAAGGACTATACCATCGTCAATCGCCACTTTTCCCACCACAATGACCAGCAGCCCGCTTTTGTAAAGACGCAATGCAATCACTGCCTCGAACCGGCCTGCGCGTCGGCCTGTTTCGTCAAGGCGTTCACCAAAACGCCCGAGGGGGCCGTGATTTACAATGCCGATGTGTGCGTGGGGTGCCGCTACTGCATGGTGGCCTGCCCGTTCGATGTACCGGCATACGAGTACCACAAGGCCCTGGACCCCAAAATCATGAAGTGCACCATGTGCCATCCGCGCATCCTCGAGGGCAAACTTCCGGGCTGCGTCGAAGCGTGCCCCACCGAGGCGCTGGTGTTCGGCAAGCGCGATGAGTTGATTCGCGTGGCCAGGGACCGCATCCACACCTACCCCGAACGCTATGTGGATCACATATATGGCGAAAAGGAGATGGGCGGGACCAGCTGGCTATACCTGTCGGCAGTGCCGTTTTCGGAATTGGGCTTGCGGGAAGATCTCGGCACCAAGGCGGCCGGCGAGTATACATCGGGCGCACTGGGCGCCGTGCCGATTGTCATCGGACTGTGGCCGGTGCTGCTCACCGGCATTTACGCCATCAACAAGCGCAAGGAGAAGATCTCCGCCGAAGAGCAGGCCGCCGCGGTAGCCAGTGCAGTGGAGCAGGCCAACAGCGAGGCCGAAGGAAGACTCAAGACGGCCCTGGAGAAGGCGGAGCAGAATCAGGCGGCGGCTGTCGAACGTGAGGTGAAGAAGGCGATGGAAGAGGCTGCTAAAGCCAACGAGAATCCGGAATCGTCCGACAGCGGTGGCGAGGACCAGGCGTAAACGATACCGGATCGATTCAGATTCGGTCGAAGCATTCAAGTGGTCGTATCACAGTGTGCGCTGCGCGCATGAACTGCCCCGATGAGACGAGATGGTATGGGGCTTCAGGAGGCTTTTCATGACCCAGGAACCAACCCCAACATCCAGCCGATACCTCACCCCCTTCAATGTGGTGGCCGGGATCGTTGTGGTGATCGGATTGATCATCACCGTGCTCCGTTTTACCGGCGGTTTGTCCACCGTGACCAACTTGTCGGACTACAACCCATGGGGCATCTGGATCGGATTCGATCTGCTGGTCGGTGTGGCCCTTGCCGCAGGCGGCTATGTGACGTCGGCGGCCGTCTATATCTTCGGCATGAAACGGTTTCACGCCGCCGTACGGCCTGCCATCCTGACCGGGTTTCTGGGATATGCCCTGGTGGTCTTGGCCCTGCACTACGACGTGGGTCGCCCCTGGCGTCTGCCCTATCCCTTTCTGGTGTCGCAGGGCACCACTTCACTGCTGTTTGAAGTGGCCGCCTGTGTGGCGCTCTATCTTTCGGTTCTCTTCATCGAATTCTCTCCGGCCGCCATGGAGTGGCTGGGGCTCAAGCGAGCCCGCAGCCTGGTGGTCAAGTTGACCCTGATTCTGACCATCTTCGGTGTGATTTTATCGACCCTGCACCAGAGCTCTTTGGGGGCGCTCTTCCTCATCGCGCCGGCCAAATTGCACCCCTTGTGGTATTCGCCCTATATTCCGATCTACTTCTTCGTCACCAGCATCATCGCCGGCCTCTCGATGGTGATCTTCGAAAGCGGCCTGTCCCATCGCTACTTCAAAGACAAAATGGACGAGGCGCATCTCTCCGGCAAGAACGATCTGATGATGGGATTCGGCAAGGCCGCCGCATGGGTTCTGGCCGGCTACTTCTTTATCAAGGTGATCGGCATCGCTGCCGACAACAATTGGCACTACCTGGCAACCGGCTACGGGGCCTGGTACCTGGTCGAACTGCTCGGATTCGTGGCATTGCCCTCTTTTATTTACGCCGTGGGCGTTCGCGAGAAGAACACCACGATTATCCGCTGGACGGCCGCCTGGACGGTCCTGGGCATCGTGATCAACCGGTTCAACATCTGCTTGGTGGCCTTCAACTGGCATTTGCCGCCCGAAGAGCGCTACTTTCCCCACTGGATGGAGATCGGCATCTCCGTGTTCATCGTCACCATCGGCGTGTTGGCCTTCCGGTTCATCGTGACGCGGATGCCGATTTTGTATTCCCATCCCGATTATGAGGCGCATTAACAGGGGAGACACACAGGAGGCTATTCGTGGAAACGATTCATACGCTGCAGGAGTTCATGCTCCATACGAAAAACATCATCTATATTCTGATCGTTCTGGGCCTGCTGGCCATGCCGGCGTTTTGGCGTTTTTTGAACGGACGGGACCGGGATTAGGGCCGGGTCGCAAACATGACCGGGCGACGGTGGGGATGGGATGTATCGTTTCCCATCCATGACAGTATAGAAGGAAGACCTTAGAAGGCCTGAAAAGGCGGCAGGAGCAATAAAGATGTATGAGTTTGTCACAGGACCGCTGGCCATCATCGCATTCGCGGTTTTCTTCATCGGTTTGATCTGGCGATTCATCTGGTACGTCAAAGGTCTGAACTGGCAGATGGACCGTGTCAGCTACGGTGAAAATGTGAGTTACGGGGTGAAGGGTGCCATTCGATCCATTGTGCGCTGGCTGCTCCCCTTCGGCACCCACAGCTGGCGATTCTATCCGGGTTTTACGGTGATGGTGTTTGCATTTCATCTCTGCCTGCTCATCACCCCCGTCTTTTTGCTGGGGCACAACCTGCTGCTCGAGGAGCGTTGGGGCGTCCGCCTGCCGGCCCTGCCCGAAGCGTTGGCCGATATCATGACCTTGGCCGTGATGGTGGCGGCGTTCTTTATTTTCCTGCGTCGCATGGCCTTGCCGGAAGTGCGTATCCTGACCAAGACCTATGATATCGTCCTGATTCTGATTGCGGTGGCGCCCTTCTTGACCGGATTTTTGGCTTACCATCAGTTGGGGGATTACAAATTCTGGCTGATCGCCCACATCCTGTGCGGGGAGATCATGCTGGTGGCCATACCGTTTACCAAGCTCTCCCACTTCATTCTCTTCTTTCTCTCTCGCGCTCAGATTGGAATGGATTTCGGCATCAAGCGCGGTGGCATGAAGAGCAGCGGGATGCCGTGGTAGGTTGGCGGTCGGAGGCACTCTATCTGGATGCGTCGGTTTGAGGACTTGAGTGGGTTTGAACAGATCAGTTGAAAGTGGAAAGTTTAAAGTATGAAAGTGAAGGAATTCTGCTATTGGAATGGTGTGGGCATGAGCCCGGATAATTCGAATCGATAGCATGCCTTCACTTTAAACTTACCCCTTAACACTTTACACTTCCGGCGAAGCCGGAATTTAGGAAATTGACATGCCTGAAGGAATACTTTGCAACAAGAAGCCGGTGGATACGGTGGAGCAGCTGCAGGCGCTGTTGAACGACAAGAGCGGCAAGCAGTACTACGAAGAGATGAAACAGCTCGACGTGGACAGCGATGCCCTGTGGGCCACGATCCAGAAGACGCTCAAATCGAGGCTGCGCACATGGCTCGAAATCTGCGCGCACTGTGGCATGTGCGCCGACAGCTGTTTTCTCTACCTGGCCAATGAGCGCGACCCCAAGCAGGTGCCCTCCTATAAGATACAATCCACGCTCGGTGAAATGGTGCGGCGCAAGGGGCGTGTGGATAACGACTTCATGCACTACGTCATGGATACGGCCTGGGCCAAATGCACCTGCTGCAACCGCTGCGCCCTCTACTGCCCGTTCGGTATCGATATGGGGGTGATGTTCGGCTACCTGCGCGGCTTGTGTTTCTCCCAGGGATTCGTCCCCTGGGAACTGAAGATTGGATCCGGCATGCACCGCATCTACCGCGCCCAGATGGATGTGACCACGGAGGATTGGGTCGAGACGTGCGAATGGATGCGCGAAGAGTACGAAGAGGATTGGCCGGGATTGCAGTTTCCCATCGACAAATCGGATGCCGACATCATCTACACGGTCAACGCCCGCGAGGTGAAGCACTACCCGGAAGATCTGGCCGAGGCGGCCATCTTGTTCCACCTGGCCGGAGAGAACTGGACGGTGCCCAGTGAGGGCTGGGAAGAGACCAGCCTGGCCATGTTCGCCGGCGACTGGGAGGCGTGTAAAAACCAGGTGGAGAGTGTGTACGCGGCCATGGATCGATTGAAGCCCAAACGCATGGTGGTGACCGAGTGCGGTCATGCTTATCGTGCTACGGTCATCGAAGGGCCTTACTGGGTGGGCTTGAAGAGCGGTAAACCTCCCATTGAAAGCATTCACTATGTGGAGTGGGTGGCCGAGGCGCTGCGGACCGGTAAGCTGAAAATCGATCCGTCCAAACGGATCAAGGAGCCGGTGACCTATCAGGATTCATGTAACTACATCCGCAATGCCGGGCTGAAGGAGTGCGCCCGGGAGATCATGAGCTATATCGCCGAAGATTTCCGTGAGATGGATCCGTGCGGGGAGCACAACTACTGCTGCGGCGGCGGCGGCGGGCTCAACGGCATCGGCCGGTACCGGGAAGAGCGCAATGTAGGCCTGCAGATCAAACGGGACCAGATACTGGCCACCGGCGCCAAGCTGGTGATCTCCCCCTGCCACAACTGCTGGGATGCCATTCGTGACCTGGAAGAGATCTATAAGGTCGGCATCCGCTGGTCGTTTCTCAAACCGCTGCTGTTGAAGATGGTTGTGGTGCCTGAGCATATGCAGCCTGAAGAGTGATGGGAGGCGTTTGAGGCTTTCACAGGCGGCGACGGGAAAGTAATTTTAATGAACTGCGTCGAACTCCAATCGGATGGAACGATTCAAACAGATGCCCCGGCTTTGGTGAAAGAGCCGCTGGCATGCCTGGGGCACCAGGTGCAGCTGGCGGACGACTGCACGCTGCGCAGCTTCTTCCGATTGCTGGCGGTTTACCCGGATCTGGTTCGGTTGGGGGAATTTTATCCCCTGTTGGTCGAGCGGTTCCGGGTTTGTCCGGTCGACGGCTGCCGGTGGGACGCCTTCGAACTCCTGGCGCTGACCAAAACCGTTGAAATGGTCGGCTACCCGGGGAAACCGCGCCTGGACATCTACAACAGTTTTCACGGCGTTCGGGTCGACCAGCCGGACCAGCCCGAGGAGATCCGATCCCTTGACCTGACTTTTCTTCTGGACATGCCGCTGCGCCTTGGACTCCTGAGGCATGTTGTTTTTGGTGACCGGGTGGACGTGTTCTCCTTTGAAACGGTCTACACTCTTTTTGAATTTATCGACAGCATTGCCTGGGAGCTTAGTTTTCACGGCACACCCAGGGAGTGCAAGATTGGGAGCTGAGCCATGTTTAAAAAGATCTTGTTTGCAACCTCCGCTTCACCGGTTTGCGACAATGCGGCCAAAGTGGCTTTTGATCTTGAACTGAAGTGGGATGCCGAACTCACCATTTTCCATGTGCTGGGTATTCCCACACGTGGGTTCAGTCCCTTTGTGACCGATGTGCGCACCGGTGAGTCCGAACAGATGGACCCCGATTACATCGAGTGGGTCAAGGAGGAGATGCGCAATACCTATGGCGACCTGCTCAAGGATGCCGACCAGGTCCGACTAGAGGCGGCCGTTGGGGTGCCCCATCGGGAGATACTGCGCAAGGCGCGCGAAGAGAATGTGGATATGATCATCATGGGCGCCCACACCCGGCCGGAGGATGTCGGCGCTTCACGCTACCGCAGCGTGGTGGGCAGCACCATGCAGAAGGTAGCCAAAGCGGCGCGTTGTCCGGTGGTGATCATCAGCCGGCCCTGCACCACCTGCTGGAAACTTTTTTCCAATATCGTTGTGGGCATTGATTTTTCCAAAGCCTCCCGGGCCGCTTTTTCGTGGGCTGCCAGGTTGGCCAAAGAGGTGGATGCGAACCTGCATGTCTTTCACGCTGTCGATCTCGAGATTACCGATGCCGGGCAGGTAAAGGCCCAGGAGGAGATAGAGGAGCGGATTGCATCGGCGCGCGACAAGCTGGAGCGCGACTATCTGCCCCAGCTCAAGGGATTTGAGAAGTACACCGTCCAGGTGTGGGAAGGATCTCCCTATGTGGAGATATTGAAGCTGGCCCGCGAGCGCCAGGCGGATCTCATCGTCATGGCGCACCACACCCGGGAGATCGATCCGGAAATGGCCCTGCTGGGAAGCACTGTGGAGCAGGTGGTGTTGCGCTCGGCCTGTCCGGTGGCTTCGGTGAACCATCCCGATAAGGCCGTGGACCAGGCGGCCACTTGACCGAAAGGACCAAGAGATTATTCGTGGGCACCGAATCGAAGAAGCAGCTCGTTTTGATCGTGGATGATGAAATGGACATGCGCTTTTTCATGACCACGCTGTTTGAAACCAGCGGCTTCGAGGCGGTGGCGGTCCGGGATGGCCGTCAGGGATTGGCCCGGGCCGAGGCACTTCGGCCGGACCTGATCGTGCTGGATGTGATGATGCCCGGTGAAGGGGGCGCGGCCATGTACAAGGCGCTCAAGAGCGATGCCCGGCTGGGCGGTATTCCGGTGATCATGCTCTCGGCGGTGGATGAAAAGGCGTTCCGGCACTACCTGGCCATGCTCAATGCCCGACTTGAAGCACCTGTTCCTCAGCCCGAGGCCTATATGGAAAAACCGCCCGATCCGGAGGCGCTGTTGACATTGGCCCGGCAGGTGCTCGCGCAGCAGTCATAATCGATATTTAACACGCAGTTTTTTGTAGTTTTAACAAATTCTAAAAGCTGACAGCCGCGTAAAAAAGTCATTCACACGTCATGCCGGACCTGATTCGGCATCCAGAACCCATTGTAAAACTGGATTCCGGCCTTCGCCGGAATGACGGGAAAAGTACTTTTAGGACTTTTTGCGAACTCGTCCAAGTTGAGCCTTATTAATTTCGCCGCCGGGAAACCAATGATGGATAAACGACTCCTGCTTGTCGATGACGAAGAGGGAATCCGCAAGGTATTGGGGATCGTCCTGGCCGACATCGGATATGACATTGTGACCGCCGCTGACGGCAAGCAGGGGCTGCAACAGTTTCTCGAGCAACGCCCTCCCATTGTCATTACCGACATCAAGATGCCTGTTATGGACGGTATCGAGCTGCTTCAGCAGATCAAGCGGGAAGATCCCGACACTGAGGTGATCATGCTCACCGGCCATGGCGATATGGAGTTGGCCATCCAGTGCCTCAAGCTCGAGGCGACCGATTTCGTTACCAAGCCGATCAATGACGACGCCCTGGAGATCGCTCTAAAAAGAGCCAATGAGCGGATCCTTATGCGGCGCCAGCTGCGGGAATACACGGAAAACCTCGAGAGGTTGGTCGAGGAGAAGTCGGCCCAGTTGGTGGATGCCGAGCGGCGCGCGGCGGTGGGGCAGGCGCTGGAGGGATTGACCACGGCCATGCAGAACATTGCGGGGGATTTGGACAGTGGTATCTCCTGCTTCAATGATCTGCCATGCTTCGTTTCGATCCACTCCCCCGAATACAAAGTGGTGGCGGCCAACCAGCGCTACATTGCCAAACTGGGATCTCCGGACGGGCATTCCAGCGGTGGGCTCTACAAGTCGACCGGTCCGTCTCCGGCGGCGGTCACTTTTGCATCGGGCCGGGGGCAGCGCATCAACACAACCGCTCATTTCCCCGACGGTACTGAAACACCCGTTATCGTCCACACGGCCCCCATTCGCAATGCCGACGGCCAGGTTGAGCTGGTGGTGGAGATTGCTGCCGATGTGGCCGAGATCAGGCGCCTCCGGGACGATCTTCAGATGGCCCGGCATCGCTACCAGCTCCTGTTTAACGAGGCACCCTGCTACATCACCGTTCAGGATCGGCAATTGCGCATAACAGAGGCCAACCGGCTTTTCCGGGAGGATTTCGGCGGGGATGCCCGGGCACGCTGTTTTGAGGTCTATCGCAAAAGAGAGGCCGCCTGCAGCGACTGCCCGGTGGCCAAGACATTCGACGACGGGGCACCTCACCAGAAGGAGATGGATGTGGTCGGCCCTGACGGGAGTCCGAAGCGCATGCTCGTCCAGACGGCCCCCCTTTGCGACAGTGCGGGGCGAATTACCCACGTGATGGAGATGTCCACCGATGTGACCCAGATACGCAAACTGCAGGAGCATCTGGCTGCACTGGGGCTGATGATTGGTTCGGTTTCTCACGGTATCAAGGGGTTGTTGACCGGGCTGGACGGCAGCATGTACTTGGTGGACCGCGGGGTGGCCAAGGCGGAACCGGATCTGATCCGCGAGGGGTGGGATACCTTGCGCGAGATGATCGAGCGTATCCGCAATTTGGTAATGGATATCCTTTACTATGCCAAGGAGAAGGACCTGAAGTGGCAGCGGGTCGATGTGGTGTCGTTTGTTCAAGAGATCGCCGGACAGTTTGAGCCCAAAGCGCTTCAACTGGGCATCGAGTGGCGCTGCGAGGCGGCCGATGACCTCAAGACCACCCACGTGGACCCTGGCATGGTGCAGGCGATTTTGTCCAATATATTGGACAATGCCATTGAGGCCTGTGTTGCGGATACGGATCGGACCAAGCAGCATGTGATCTCATTTAAGGTGCATGCCGATCAGCACGATATCGTTTTCCAGGTGATCGATAATGCCAAGGGGATGGACAGCGATACCCAGGCCCGGATCTTCGCTCCGGATTTTATCAGTCACAAACGGGAGGGCAGCGGCTTAGGCCTTTTCATTGCACGCCAGATCCTGAAAAAGAACAGCGGCCAGATCAAAGTCGAGTCCAGTCCTGGCGCCGGATCGGTGTTCACGGTTCGCCTGCCCAAAGCCGTTGGCGGTGCGGCCCAAGCGTGCAGCGGGGCACGCCCCCGATGATTTTGGGCTTGACTTCTCCATGGCCTTGATTCACCCTTAGGCCAGATTTGATCAACACTGCCAATGCCCTGTTATTGCTACGCACGGCGCGACAATTGGCTTCCCTTTCAACGAAAAGGGCAGTGGCAGCTTCCACGGGGTCTATCTTCCCTCTTTGAAACGGACAAGGAGGCCAAATGGTCATTCACCAGAGTTGGGACTGGGAAATCGGGGAGAGAGAAGTCAACACCACCGACTGGTCCCAACGCTTCCGCTGGGTGGAAGAGATGTACGCCAGTCCCGACGGTGAAACCGTCGCGGCCATCGTTAATGTAGAAGAAGAAGCTTTCAATGTTTGCCTTAACGGTTCCCTCTGGTCGGATACCCATAGCGATAAAATCTGGCACCTGAGATTTACGCCGGACAACCGACCGTATGCCCTGGTTTTGGACAGCGGCGAATGGGCCGTTGCCGTTTCCGGCGAGTCCTGGCCGGATGGCTACGATTATGCCTGGCATCCCCTGGTCAGCGGCGATGGCAAATGCATCGCCGTCGCCGTTCAGCAGGCCGGGCGTTATGCCATGTCTGTCGACGGCAAGTCATGGGAGAACAATTTTCCCGACATCGGGTACTGTGTCATCGCTCCTTCAGGGGCCAATTCCGCAGCGGTCGTTCAAGTGAAAGACGCCGACTCCGGGCAGATCCACACCTTTCAGGAGGGGACCTTCAGCGTTGCTGTCAACGGCCAACCTTGGGATGCGGTGTTTGTCAATGCCTGGCATGTGGTATTCAGTGCAAATGAAAAGCATCTCGCCACCGAGGTGCGCCTCAATCTATATGACTATACAATCGCTGTGGACGGGCAGCTGTGGCCTCAGGTTTACTCGGCGGTTTGGGCACCATGTTTCCATCCCAACGACGGCACTGTGGTGGCCCCGGTGCGAACCAAGGGGAAGTGGTATATGGCCCAGGATGCGCGCACCTCGTGGTCGCGTCCTTTTGTGCAGCTGTGGCAGCAGCAGTTCAATGTCGACGGCAGCCGCCTGGCCGCCATTTGCGCCCCCAGCTATGGCCGCTGGACCGTTGCCGTGGATGGCGAATCGTGGCAGGCGATGTTCGACAGCATGGTCACCGACCTCACCTTCAGCCCGGATGGCCGGCGCGTGGCCGCACTCGCCAAAGGGGGGCAGCAGTGGTATGTCGTTGTGGATGGCCAGGTCTGGAAAAACAGGTTCGCCATGGCCTGGCAGCCCGTATTTTCACCCGACGGCAACCATGTTGCCGCCAAAGTTGAGATCGACGGCCGATACACCATTATCGTCAATGACCATCTCTGGTCCCGGGCGTGCGACATGGTGTGGGAGCCATGTTTCAGCCCGGATGGTACCCGACTGCTGGTGAGAAGTGTTGAAAAGGGTGTCTATCGGAGAAGTGTCATTCCCGTGGATAAGATCGCAGGGTAGGGAAAGCTCCCTGCGGGCCTGGCCGGTGCCTGCCTCACACTTGAGACAGGCCCTGATGGAGATGCCGGGTCTATCCACCGCATTTATGGAGAGCCATTCCAATGCACGCATTATATCAGTTTGTTGCCGGACCGATGGCCTGGGTGGCGTTCGTTCTTTTTTTCGGCGGGATGATTTACCGACTGATGCGGCTGCTGGTCATGGCCCGCAAAAGCGAACCCTTTATCTTTACCTACATGAGCTGGCGCTACAGCCTCAGGTCGATCTTTCACTGGCTCATCCCGTTCGGCACCGTCCGCTGGCGGACACGGCCGGTTTTGACCATCGCGACCTTCGCCTTTCATATCGGTTTGCTGTTGACGCCGATCTTTCTGCTTTCCCACATCGTTCTGTTTGATGAGGCTTGGGGGGTGAGCTGGTGGGCCCTGCCCGATACGGTAGCGGACGTCATGAGCGCCATCGTCATCGGTTGTTGCATCTTCTTTGCGGTGAGGCGTTTTACGCAGCCGGAGGTGCGGTTTGTCACGGACAGCTCGGACTATCTTCTTCTGGCCCTCACCGCGGCGCCGTTCGTTACGGGATTTTTGGCCTATCACCAGTGGACCGAAGGGGCCTGGATGACCATACTCCACATGTTCAGCGGAGAACTGCTGTTGGCGGCGCTCCCCTTTACGCGTTTGAGCCACATGGTGTTTGCGTGGTTGACGAGGGCGTATATGGGGTCCGAGTTTGGGGGGGTGCGGCATGCGCGCGACTGGTAGTCTTGACGTTGAGAAGCGGCACCTCAGCATGCCATGCGGCGTTCTCACCTTTTTGCAGTCCTCGGCGTAGCGTTGCTACGCCTGTGGGTGCAAAAAGTCTGCGGCCTTGCCTGACAGGCTGATGCACCACTTCTCAACGCCAAGGGTAAGGGCTGAGATTGTAGTTTTGTTAAAATGCTAATTTGCGTCATGCCGGACTTGGTTCGGCATCTGGGAGACAAATAGAAGCGTTGGGTTTTTCTCAACTTTAATTAGGAAAGAGTGACAATGGCTGGTCCGGAGAAAGAAGACGTTAAAGATGAAGCCCGGGATGAGGGGATTGAGGTCGGTATTTCGCGGCTGACGCCCGAGCGGATCCAGTCGGTGGTGAACAGTGTGATAGGGGGGGAGGCCGGCGCCCGTTTCAAGGCCTATGTGCAGACCTGCATTCATTGCGGACTATGTTCGGATGCGTGCCATTTCTATCTCTCAAGGGACAAAGACCCGCGGTTCTCCCCGGTGGGCAAGCTGAAGCAGACCATCTGGCCCATGATTCAGAAAAAGGGCAAGGTCGACGATCAGTTCATTCGCGACGCGGCCCGTATTGCCCATACAGAGTGCAATTTGTGCAAGCGCTGTGTGATGTACTGTCCCTTTGGTATCGATATCGCTTATATGATGAGCATGGTGCGACGTATCATTCACAAACTGGGAGTGACGCCCCTCTATCTGCAGGACACCGCTCATAGCCACGCCTCCACAATGAACCAGATGTGGGTCAAGGGGGATGAATGGATCGACACCCTGCAGTGGCAGGAGGAGGAGGCCCGCGAAGAGATCCCCCGTCTGCGCATCCCCCTGGAGAAAGAGGGGGCGGAGATCATGTACTCGGTGATCGCTCCCGAGCCGAAGTTCCAGGCCCAGTTGATCTACCAGGCGGCGGTGATCATGCATGTGGCCGGCGTCGATTGGACCATGCCGGCGGGTTTGGGCTGGGACAACAGCGACATGGCCATGTACAGTGGAGACAACGAGATCATGGGGCGGATCAAGCGGACCCACTTCGAGGCCGCCGCTCGCCTGAAGGCCAAGAAGATCGTCATGGGAGAGTGCGGTCACGCCTTCCGATCCGTCTACGACATGGGCAACCGCTGGCTGGGGTGGGCCATGCCGCCGATTCCCATCGTTCATGCCATCGAGTTCTATCACGACCTGCTCATGGAGGGCCGGATTCGAATCGTTAAGAAATACGACAAGCCGGTGACCTTGCACGATCCCTGCAACGTTTCGCGCGGCGGCGGTTTGTACGAAAAGGCCCGATATGTGGCAAAAGAGATCTGCGAAGAGCTGGTGGAGATGCATCCCAACCGGGAGCACAACTACTGCTGTGCGGCGGGAGGCGGTGTGATCAATTGCGGCCCTCCCTATAAAAAACAGCGTATGGAGGGCAATCGCGTGAAGGCCGAGCAGCTGTTTGATGCCAAGAGCCGCGGCGCCCAAACCTTGATTGCCCCATGTCACAACTGCCACAGCGGTTTGGAGGACATTATTCAACACTATGAGATCGGGCTCGATATCAAGTTTTTCGGCGACATTATTTATGAATGTATGGAAAAGCCTGAAAACCCTTAGTGTTTGCCGATCTGCAGGAGGCGCACTGTTACGTCACCCCGATGTTGAGGGAAGGAGGGGGGTTGCATGAACAAACCGCTCTTTTGGAGTGTGATTATACTTTCGGTGGTCCTGGTGGTCTGCGCCTTCGGTCAGGAGGATATGCAGTTCGTCGATAACAGCGCCTTTGAGAATCCCCAGCGCGCCCCGGCGCTGTTCGAGCACGACGCCCACAATGAGGCAGCTGGCCTGGACGACTGTGCCGAGTGTCATCATCTCTATGATGACGACGGCCAGAAGCTGGAGGATGAATCTTCGGAAGACCAGATGTGTGCCGATTGTCATCAGCCCAAGGACGATGGCCGCAAACCCGGACTGCGCAAGGCATTTCATGCCAACTGTAAAGGATGTCATTTAGCGGAGCAAAAAGGTCCCATCGCCTGTGCGCAGTGCCATGTGCGATAGGTAGGGGGAGAGACGATATGCCGAAGAAAATACTGATTATCGACGACGATCCGGTAGTGGTGAAGTATTTGAAAAATTTGTTCGAAGACAACGGCTATGCCACGTGTGAAGCCAATAGCAGTGCAGAGGGGCTTCAACTGGTGCAAGCTGAAAGGCCGGACCTGATCACGCTGGACCTGGAGATGCCAGGGGAGTGGGGGCCGCGCTTCTATCGCAAACTGAGGCAGAACAAGACACTGCGTGAGACGCCCGTAATTGTGATCAGTGGTATCGATGGGGATCATGCCGTTAAGGATGCTGTGGCCTTCGTGGCCAAGCCCTTTGACCCCGACAAGTTGCTGGGCATCGTCAAAAAGACCATCGGATGATCCAGTAGACATCCTGAATGGCCTCAATATCGCCGGTGGGTTCAAGGTGTATGTCCGGCATTGCTATTTTCCCTGTAGACAGCTTCAAAAAGCCGCGCCATATCCCGAACGGTTTTCTCAATTGAAAATCGGGAGAGGGCATGCTGCCTGGCCATTCGGCCCTGTTTTTCCCTGCGGTCATCGTCGCAGGCGAGCGCCGTAATGGCCGCAGAGATGGCGCCGGGGCTCTCCACCGGGAGCAGCACGGCCGCGTCACCGACCAGGTTTGGGATAGGGCCGGAGGCGACGGCGAGGACCGGAAGGCCGAAGGCCATGGCCTTTTTCAATATAAGACCGGACGGTGTGTTTCTGGCCGGGGAAGGGATGCTCGGCATAAGGAAGATATCTGCGGCATTGAAGAGGTTGCCGGGACGCATCCCGTTGCAGAAACGGAACAGCGATCGCATCCCCATCTCCTCTATGCGCTTTTCGATGCACTTCAGTTCTGACCCCTCTGCGGCAACAAGGTAGCGGATATTGGCTTTTATTGCGCCGCCGGCCATCTGAATCAGTTTGGCCGCATAAACGAGATCGCCGATGCCGTTCTCCCAGACGGTATCGCCGGCGTACAGAACGATCTTTGCAGATGGTTCGATTTTCAATTCATGGCGTATACGCACTCTGGCGGCACCGTCCTGTGCAATTTCGCTGAAATTGACGCCCATGGGAATGACGGCGATCTTTTCCCGGGGAACCCCCTCAATCAGGAGCGCATCCCTGGCCTCTTCCGATTCGGCCACAAAAACATCCACCATCTCCCTGCTTGCGTGCTTGAGTTTTCTGAGCGCCTCGTTCTCTTCATGGGCAAAGGGGATGACTTCCCTCTGCAGCGCCACCGCCGCCTTGCCGAATTTTTCTTTGGCCATGATGGCTTGATAGGCATACGGCCAGACGATCTCCGGGACGTATACGATGTCCGTATCGAAAAGGGCGTACTCGAGGCCTGCCATGGCCGTGGCTACCCTCGGATCTTTGGGGAGACATACGATGGGCGGATCGCTCTTCCCGGTATCTTCCGCAGGTTGACGGGTTGTATAGACCGTTATGTCAAACATCTCCTGCAGTGGTGCGAGGGCATGGATTTCGGACATGTTGAGATGCGGTCCCCGAACGACCGCAACGCGCGGTTTTCCCGAAGCGTGCTCCGGCAGAAGATAGGGTGGAACATGCTTCCCCACCCTCGCCTTTTCCGGTACGGGTTGGAAGTCGTAGTCTCGGAAAACAAGGTCTTCGGACCTGTTGACGAGGCTTCCGGATATCTCCGAATACTTCTGCGCCTTTTCAAGAAAGCGGGACCTGTTCAAAAAGCCATAGTGGACCACGTAAGCATTCCAATCCAGTATGGTTCCGGAAAACCCGGTTAAGGATTCATGGATGGCAGATTGCCACTTTATGGCGCTGCGATTTCGCCAGATTCTCGGCGTTGATTCGAACGTGTCGGCGCTTTTGGAGAAAAAGCTTTCGTTGCCTACCAGGTTGCATTGCCTCACCCGGTAAGCTTCAACCTCTTCGGGGGTGCGGTTCAGCAGCGCGCTTATCTCCTCTTCAAAGGCAAGGGCGAAGGCTTCGTCGGCATCGAGGCGGATGACCCAGTCGCCCGAGCAGTGCTGCAGTGAAACCTGGCGTTGATGCCCAAAGTGGCCCTCCCATGGATGGCGGACGACCTTTACCTTGGGGTGGGCCTGGAGAATTTCAATGGTTCTGTCCATACTGCCGCCATCGACAACCACGATCTCATCCGCAAAGCGGCATGAACTTAGTGCTCTTGCGATGAACTGTTCTTCGTTCAATACGATCATGGATATGGAAATTTTCATACGTCGCTGTCCCGATTGGTATGCGGAAATCTCTTCTGCATTGATCGAACGATCATAGCATCGATCGAACCGGCACCACAACGTCCAATACGGTGGTTATGGGAACGTAATCGTCCGCGGCGGTCTATTTTTGGGAGCTGCGGATACAGTTTTTGCAGATGCCGTCGACGCGGACCTCCACCCTGTCGATCTGGCCCGGAAAGGTTTTCCACAGGTTCCCTGTATCGATATTGAGGCTCTCAGGATGGAGGCAGTTCATCTGTCCACAGCGTTTGCAGTAAAAGTGGGGGTGGGGGCGATGGTGGTCGTTGGGAGCCAATCCGAAGCAGGCGGCCCGTCCGCCGGTACTGATGCGTTCGACCACTCCATGGTCGACCAGCAGATCGAGAATCCGATAGACGGTCACCCGGTTGATCGAACTGCTGCGTTCCAAAGTGCGAAAGATGTCGCCGGCCGAGAGCGGGAAACTGTTGTTGCCGACCACTTCGAGAACCCGCAGGCGGTTATCCGTGGCTTCCAGTTGGGCGGCTGCCAACAGGGCGTTGTAGTCGCATTGGTGGCACATGGCGCTCCTTGATCATGCGCTGGACGGATATGGCGCCGACTCAGCGCTGTTGCTTTGATTTCGATGCCTGCCGTCTCAGTCGGTCGATCACCAACGAGATAAAGAAGGCGATCCCGGAGACCAGAATAATTGCGGCCCCCGATGTGAGATTGAACCGATAGGCGAACCAGAGGCCGGAAACGGTAAAAAGCGCGCCCAGCGCACTGGAGCCGAGCATCATTTGGGCCAGGGATTTGGCATACTTCTCAACAATGAACGGCGGAATGGTCAACAGGGCGATCACCAGGATCAAACCCACCACCTGAATGACCATTACAATGGTAACCGCCAGCATGCCGATCATCCCGAAGTAGAGTCTTTTGACCGGCACGCCCCTGATCTGGGCAAACTCTTCGTCGTAGGAGAGCACCAACAGATCTTTGTAGTAGTACACCACCGCTAGGGTGATGAACAGGCCGATCGCCGCCATGATGTAAAGGTCCGATGCTGGAACGGTCAGAATACTGCCGAAGAGGTAGCTCATCAGATCCACATTGTAGCCGGGAGTCAGGTCTATCAGGATGACGCCCAAGGCCATGCCGAGGGCCCATATGACGCCGATGATCGTGTCGGCGCGATGCCTGGCCCGTAAGCTGATGGCGGCCATCAGCATGGCGGCCGCCAAGGAAAAACCCGCCGTTCCCAGAAGATAGGGCCAGCCGAAGTAGAAGGCCAGTCCGATGCCGCCATAGGCGGCGTGGGCTATGCCGCCCGAGAGAAAGACAATGCGATTGACCACCACCAAGGTGCCCATAATCCCGCAGATGATGCTGGCCAGAAAGCCGGCCACCAGGGCGTGGCGCATGAATTCGAACTCAAGGGCCTCGATCATTCCCATCACTCCTTGTGGTCCATCAGGACACGATGCGGCAGGCCGTGGGCCACCAGTTCAACGGGGCACACCTCTTCGGCTGTGCAAGGGTACATGGTTTCGAGCATATCGCCAGTGATTTCAGCCTGGTCATGGTAGTGCACTCTTCGGTTTACGCAAGAGACCGATTTGATATAGCGTGAGATGACGAGTAGATCATGACTGACCACCACAATGGTGATTTTATCATTGAGTTCCTTGAGCAGCCTGTAGAAATCGGCCTGGCCCTTGGTGTCGATGCCGGCAGTCGGTTCGTCGAGCAACAGCAGTTTGGGGTCGCTCACCAGTGCACGGGCGATAAAAACCCGCTGGCGCTGCCCGCCGGAAAGCTCCCCGATCCGCTTGTGCGCATTCGCCTCCATTTCAAGATGCGCCAGGGCAGCCATCGCCTCGCTCTGGTCGCTGGTCGACCGGCGTGTCCAGCGCTTGCGGGGATCGAGTTTCCCCATCAGGACCACATCCAGGGCCGTGACGGGAAAGCTGTTGTTGATGTGTACATTCTGGGGCACATACCCGACTGAGGAGGATGCCTTTCGCGCCGATCGGCCGAATACCCTGATGTCACCCGTGTCCGGCTTGAGCAATCCCAGCATCAATCTCAACAGAGTGGTTTTGCCGCCGCCGTTGGGGCCGATCATGGCCATGAACTCACCCGGCTGGATCGCCAGGTTGACCTCCTCCAACACCGCATCGCCGTTGTAGGCGAAGCTGACATTTTCGATTTCGACAATTGGGGTATTCACATTTGGTATCCTATCTTAATGCCGCCTTGAATTTGTTGGCCACCTCATACAGGTTCGCCTTCCAGTCTGACGCTAGCGGATCGGCAAAAGCCACCTGGCCACCGATCGCCTTGGCAATCAGGGCTGCGCTCTTGGTCGAAAATTGGGGTTGGACGAAGATCACCTGGATGCGCTCCTCTCTGGCATGTTTGATCATCTCTTTCAACTGGCCCGGTTTGGGGGTTTTGCCTTCGATCTCAATGGGGATCTGCTCGAGTCCATACGCCTTTGCGAAGTAACCCCAGGAGGGGTGAAATACCATGAAGCGGAGCCCCTGCTTTCCCTCAAGTATTTCTTTTAACTTAGCGTCCAGGGCGCCGATTTGGGAAACAAACTCCTGGTAGTTGGCCTCATACACTTCGTGATGGGTCGGATCCACAGTCTGAAGGGCGGTTCGTATCACACCGGCCTGAATTTTTACCAGCGGGGGCGACAGCCATATGTGCGGATCGTCGCCGCCTGGGGCAGCCCCCCCCTCTTCATGCACGTGGCGCTCCTTCTCATGGTGGTGATGCGCTGTCATGGTCAGCTTCTCGATCCCCTGATCGGTATGCACCATAACCATCCCGGGATTGGCGGCGCTGATTTTGGGCAGCCACACCCGTTCAAACGGTACGCCAATGGCAAAGTAAATTTTGGTCCGGGAGAGCCGGGCCATCTGCTTCGGCTTGGGTTCGTAGGTGGCAGGGCTGGCCCCCGGATGCACCATCACCTCGACGGATACCAGTTCCTTGCCAATTTGTTGCACGAAGTATCGCTGGGGTTCGATACTGACATAGACGGTCAGCTTTTCTGAAGCGAGCACGACGTTTGAGCCAGCCAATATGAATAGTGTCACAAATAGAGTGATTAGCCGCATTCGCATGACGCTCGCCTTTGCAGTGATTGGGTCTGTTTTCATAGGGGCACGCGTGAACATCTGAACAACACCTGTGCAACTATATTGCATGAAATGGGAGGATGCAACAGGTCTCCTGCGATATCAATCCTATTTGCAAAGGAAGCACTTTGCCGGCAGGAACCAGCGGCGTGGGCTGATGGTTGAATTGACATCACGAAACGAAAGCTTACTGATATCCAAGGAGGTAAGCGCGATATGAAATCAGTTTGGCAAAAGACAATGTTCGTTACCATCGTTCTCTCCGGGTTGCAGTTGAGCTGCGCCGGCAAACCCCCAGCCGTCATCGGTGTCACCGGCGGAAGACTGGCGCCGTGCCCTGATCGCCCCAATTGCGTCTCCAGTATGGCGGTGGACGACAAAGAGCACTATGTCGAGCCATTCGCCTATTCGATAGAGAAACGCCAGGCACGCCAAGTGTTGCAGCAAGTGGTCGTTTCCCAGGATAGGGCAACCATCGTCGATCAGTCGGACGAATACCTGCGGCTTCAATTCAAAAGCAGGATTTTTCGGTTTGTCGATGACGTGGAGTTCTATTTCCCTCGAAATGAATCCTTGATCCACGTCAGGTCGGCTTCCCGGGTGGGCCACTCCGATATGGGCGTAAACAGAAAGCGCATTGAGCGGATACGATCGCAGTTCCGTGAGGCAGCGGACAGGATTATGGAGAAAATGAATTGATGACGAGAAGTTACATTTCAAGTGTTCGCTATAAAGCAGTTGCACTCCTTCTCTTTTTCCTGAGCGTGGCGTTTGCGGGACCCGTGCCGACCGCTTGCGCCAATGAAGAAGCGTGGCAGCATATCGGTGATTATGAAGGCGTGGCGCTCTATCGCTCCGTGTATGAAACGGAAGAGGTACTGCCATTTAAAGCTGTAGCCGTGCTGGATATCCCCTTCGACAAGATCGTCATGGCCCTGGTGGATGCCGAGCGCAAAGCGGACTGGGCCCCCAAACTCAAAGCCACCGCCATACACACCCGGATATCCCCAAACCGCTTCGAGTACAGCGAGTACTACCAAACGCCCTGGCCGTTTAAGGACAGGGAGTTTCTGCTGGCCGGCATCGTAGAGTACCGCCAGGATCGTATCGTGTTTGCCGCCGAGAATTCGACCAACGGAGCGTTGGCAAGAAAGGATCATCTCCGGGCCAACATTCAGACGCTGACCTTTGACGTGGTTCCCATTTCAGCGGGCCGTACCGAGGTGGCCTTCACCTTCTCGGGTGATTTGGGCGGATGGATACCGGCCTTCGTCAAAACCATTATCCAGAAGAAGTGGCCGGTGCGCTTTATCCAGTCGATGAAGCAGTACATCGCCAGCAATGATTCCCTTGAGACGGAAAGGTACCGCTCCCTCGAGAAGACGACAGTTGTCTTTCAGCAGCCCTGAGGCGTTGTTGCCGCCCGAAACCACTATTGTAAGGGGCGACAGGGAATAAGGCTTTCGGGTTTGAAGCGGGTTCCGTTGTCCCCACCCAAGGCTTAAAGATGCGGCATTAGGGAGTTTTGAAGAACTGGTGCGGCTGAAATATGCGGATGTTGGCATCTGTAATCTCCACGAAGTAGCCAAAATTTTTCAGATATGCTTCCACGGCCGCATCTGGGGGGCGTTGTCCTGGATGCGGGATTTGTTGACAACACCTGCCATCCTCACGCAAAAAGATACCGCACCAGCATCTCTTGAAGGGCCTTGACCAATCGCTCTTGTCCAACTGGAGCGTCGAAGATTACGGCCCGATGTGAGACCTCTTCGATGGCGTAGTAAACCAACTCGACCGCCGCTTCCAGGTCCTGGATGCGGTAGGCATCGCGCATCGGGCCCAGGAAGTCCGAAAGGGCGGCCAGCAACCGTGTTTCCCTCTCCCTGGCCCAGGCGGCCACGTCCGGATCGCTCATCTGCATGGCCAGCACCTCGCGGTGAAAGGCGCTGTCACGGTTGTGGGATGTTACCGCGTGGCTGATAATGGCGGTAAGGATCTCCCGCTCTGACCGTCCCTCCCTTCGCATCTGCCAACCGAATTCAAAGATGCGCCCGCCCAGTCGCGCCTCCATCCGGTGGCATACCGCCATGAATGCCGCCTTTTTGTCGCGAAAGTAGCGGTAGAACGAACCGGTGGCCACGCCTGCATGGGCGGCAATCGCCTTGGCAGTTGTCCCGTGATACCCATGGGCGGCAAAGAGTTCCAGGGCCGCATCCAGGATGAGGCCTTTTTTCTCGTCGGCGCGTTTTTGCTTGGGGCGGTATTCGCCATTATGCCAATTCATGCGTCGACTCGGCCATGAGGTTTCTCCAGCAGGCGGCACATCTGGCGAACCACTTTGGGCTGCCCGGCGATAGAGAAGCCAGCAGTTTCGGCCTTCATCACCTCATCTTCAAACTGACCGGCTTTCAAATGGGCACATGGCTCCATCAGAAGCATCCGGCCGCCGGGCTTGAGCAGGCCGAACACCTCCGAGAGCAGGGCTGCCGGGTCGGGCGTTTCGTGCAGGGAGTTGCAGGCCAGGGCGAAGTCCAGATCGAGCGCTTCACCGATGCCCCGCCCGTCACAGAGAAGGGGACGGATGATCTCGTCCAGCCCCGCTTTGCAGGCCCTGGACATGGTCTTGTCGAGCATCTTTTGCTGTACATCGGCGGCCACCACCTCGCCAGACGGACCGGTCAAGCGGGCCATGCCCAGGCTGTAGTGGCCGAAGCCGCATCCGAAATCCAGAACCGTCATGCCTTGGGTGACGTAAGGCCCTAAAATTTTATCGGCCGGGTGGACCATGCGGCGAAAAGGATTGTCAAAAAAGTAGGCCAGCCACCAGGGGCAGATGTGTTGCCCACCCGCTTTAGTGGCTGGTGTGGTGTGTATGTTCATGTTTCCTCCTGATAGGGTTCGATGGTAAACATGAACTAAGGTTCATGTTTTGTCAAGACAAAAATGAACTTTAGTTCATGTTAGTGATTTGTCCTATTGGCAGGCTGATGAAAAAACACCTCGCCTCCAAATATTTTCGGGAAACGAGGTGCATGGAACCGCCATTGGGTGGCCGCTAAGGCAACAGGGGCGCCTTTTTGGGAACAGAGAAGAGGTATGGGGTGCAGGGTTAAAACTCGACAGCCAACTGGGCCGTGATCGTATCGACTTCATTGCCGTCATTCTCATATTCGTCGTGCATGTACTCCAGGGCCAGGTTGGTGTTGTCGAAAAAGCCCCAGTTGACCACGCCGCCATACTGGGTTTCGGGCAAGAACTCTCCTCCGTCGTCCGAGCCACCGTAGCGCACGGCCAGTTCCAGGGCGTCGATCACCATGGCCCCGAACTCCACGTTCCAGGCCGACGGCTCGCGCGCCAGCGTTTCGGTGTTGTCGTAGATCTCACCGGCCACAAATTCGTCCAAAGCCGCCGTGTACTCTCCGATCAGCCGGAAGCGGTCGAGAAACTCGAAGGTGACGAAGGCGCTCCAACCGGCGACCATCTCCTCGACGGGATCCACTTCGCCGTCACTATCTCTGTCGGTAACCGTCTCGGAAAAGCTGTCTGATGAGGTCAGGTCCGAGATGTAGGAGACACCCAGCGTCAACCCCTCCAGCGGTTGGGCCGACACACTGGCCACATAGCCGTCGATCATGTCGTCGTCGCCCGCCTCGCCGATCTTGCTGTTGAACGCGCCCACGGCAATGTCCACCAGGTCGCCGCCGATGCGGTAGCCGAGCACCAGCGCACCCTCGTTGGTCTCGCCCAGCACCAGCGTGTTGGGATCGGTGACGAAGTGGCTGTCGTAGTTGCCAAACGGCACATACTGGCGCCCGGCGATCAGATAGGCGGGAAATGCCTCGCTGCCGGTCAGGGTGATAAAGCCCTCGTCCACGAACACGTCATCGTCTTCGTACTTGAACAGCACGTGGCCGTCCACGTGATCGATGATCCTGGCATCGATGGCCAGCTCGACGGTGGCCAGGTCTACATTACTGCTATCCTCATCGTCGGTGGCCGGGTCGTTGTCGTCGACCGTCTGGTAGTTGGCTTCCACTTCGATCACGCCGCTGATCTGGATGCGGTCGAACCAGCTGGGGCCGGCTACATCCCGGCCGATGGCATCTTCGAGTTGCGCCACGCGATCTTCAAGGCTCTTGACGCCGCCCGCCTTTGTTTCGGCTGCTGCAGCCTCTACCACCACGAAAGGTGTCATCAGTCCGATTACTGCCAAACATACCATTGATAGAATCATTTTTTTCATCTGTAGAAACCTCCTGAAGAATATTTTGTATTTACACATATTACTTTCTTTGGGCCAATCTCGCTAAATACACCATTCATATATCTCCAACCCATCGCTGCAACTGCACATGGGGCAATTGCCACTGCAGCCGTTCGCCGTATTAAACTTGACCACTTTGCCTTTGTGGATCCACTGCTGGAGCATGCCCCGCATGGCTTCCGGCTCGGTGCCGAAATGAATGGCAAGCTCGCTCAGGGTGACTCGCTGGTGTATGCGAAGGTAGTGTTTGATTTCAGAAAGCATCATTGTCGCTCCTTGGCTTGAAATGGTTTCCATTTGTCTATCGAAGTGTTGGGGAACTGACGCCCCCAACGCGTTTCACAATTTTATGCTTTCACGCCTTGAGGTATGCCGTGCCCCAATCTCTCCTCCATATTTCCGATCTGTCGCATGACCCAGATTGCAATCAGAAAGTGTGCGAATAAAACCGCGACCCATATCGATGAAGTAATGGGATGACGGCCGATGGTGGCGATCTGATAAAAGAGCACCGATGCCATGTAGGCCAGTCCCGTGGTCCAGGCTCCCACGAAAACTGTCCATTTAAGATCGGTTTCACGGTAGACAGCGGCGATGGCGGCCACACATGGGAAGTAGAGCAGAATGAAAAGCAGATAGGCGAAGGCGCCGATTTTACCGTCAAAAAGTTGTGTCATGGCGCCGAAGGTGCCAACGGATACCTCCTGTGCTTCAGCTGCGGACTCTATCGTGCTTACATCCCCCACAGAGAGTCCCAGAGGGTCGATCACGGTATCGGCAACCCCGACCAGGTTTTCGGGTATGGTCGCAAAGGAGGCTTGGATGCCCCCCCAGAAGTCGAAGGCTGACACCTCTTCAGGTGATGCTTCGCGCGAAGCGCCGATTTGCGTGTACATGGCATCCAGGGTGCCGACCACCGCCTCCTTTGCGAAGATACCGGTGAAAATGCCCACCGTGGCCGGCCAGTTCTCCCGGGTAATGCCCATTGGCGTAAACACAGGCGTAATAGCCTTGCCGATAGTGCTCAGCACGGAAGCGTCGCTATCTTCATTCCCGAACGTACCGTCTGTTCCCATCGAATTGAGAAAGCTGAGGATGACCACGACCGGAATGATCACTTTGCCCGCTTTTAAGATAAAGGCCTTGAGCCGGTCCCAGGCCCGCAGAAGCACCCCCTTGACCGTAGGCAGGTGATAGGGCGGCAGCTCCATCACGAACGGGGTGATGTCGCCTTTGAGCAGGGTGTTCTTCAAAATCAGGCCGGTGACAACGGCAAATCCGATGCCCAGCAGGTAGAGGCCGAAGACGAGGTTTTGTCCGCCGACAGGGAAAAATGCGGCGGCGAAAAGGGCATAGACCGGCAAGCGCGCCCCGCACGACATGAACGGGTTCATCATGATCGTCAGGGTGCGGTCGCGCTGGTTCTCCAGGGTGCGCGTGGCCATGACGGCAGGTACATTGCAGCCGAATCCGACCAACATCGGGACGAAGGCCTTGCCTGGCAGTCCGATGATGCGCATGAAGCGATCCATGACAAACGCGGCCCGCGACATGTAACCGGAGTCTTCCAGCAAGCAGAGACAGAGGAACATGAAACCAATCGGCGGAATAAAGGTGGCGATGGTTTGGATACCGCCGCCGAGGCCCCCGGCGACAACGGCGATCAGCCACTCGGGCGACCCTATTGCGGAGAGGAACTCGCCCACGCCGTCCACGAAAATGGTGCCGGCGAAGATGTCGAAAAAATCGATGAAGGCACCGCCGAGGTTGATGGTCACCATGAACATCAGGTACATGGTCGCCAGGAAGATGGGAATGCCCAGGCCCCTGTTGAGAACAACACGGTCTATGCGGTCAGAAAGGGTCCTGCTGGCACGGTTGGTCTTATTAACCACCCCCTCGGTTAGCCATCCGATCAGGCTGTAGCGGCTGTCGGCCAGCAGGATATCGGCCTCTTCGTCGAGCGCCGCTTCAATATGCTTCAGGTGGGTATCGCGCCTTTTCAGTATATCCGGGCCGACCAAGCCACCGATCGTCTCATCACCCTCAAGCAGTTTGACGGCGGCATAGTCGGGATGCATTTTTTTATACAGCAATGCGTCCCGCACCAGCGGCACCAACGCGTCAACTGCTTCCTGAATCTCTACAGGATAGACCACTTCAAGCGGCGAGACGGTCTTGCTGTCAGCGCTGCGATTGATCTGGGCACGCAGTTCGTTTACTCCCTTTCCCCGGGAGGCTGTCAGGGGGACGATGGGACAGCCCAGGCGGCGACCTATCTCCGCCAAATCAATATCGATGTGCCGATCCCTGGCCACATCCATCATGTTCAGGGCGACCACCATCGGAACGCGCATTTCCAGGAGCTGGACCGTAAGGTAAAGGTTCCTTTCGATGTTGGAGGCATCCACGATATTGACAATGAGATCCGGTTCACCCGACAAGATATAGTCGCGAGCCGCCTCCTCATCCACAGACGTAGCGGATAGGGAATAGATGCCGGGCAGGTCCACCACCTCGACGGTTTTCCCATCGTAGTTATAGTCGCCCGATTTTCGGTCGACTGTGACACCAGGCCAGTTGCCCACGCGCTGCTTGGCCCCGGTGAGGGCGTTGAACAGGGTTGTCTTGCCGCAATTGGGGTTGCCCACTACTCCAATCAAATAGTCCTTCATGACAGCTCCTTTCTTTCCACCATCAATGCAGATGCTTCGTCCCTTCTGAGAGAGAGGGCGAATCCCCGTACCTGGATCTCCACCGGATCCCCCATTGGGGCGATACGTTCGACCGTAAATTGTGTGCCGCGGGTCAGGCCCATGGCCAGTAGCTTTTCTCTATACGCGGATGCCCCCTTGGTATAGCCGGACACCGTGCCGGACTCACCAACGAACATCTGTTGCAGTGATGCTTTCATATCTCTTCTCCCCATGTTAAGTGATCGATCCATCTACCAGGGCTCAAAAAAAAGAAGGCGCAACCGAGCACGTTTGATTCGCGTCGAGTTACGCCTTCACTTTCTTTGCGCCTTTACAGGCCAAAGACCGTAAGAACTACCTCAAAATGTTAGGTGCACAAAATTTAATTGGGCTCTACAAATGCCACCCCAATACTGGTACTGTCAAGCACTATTTAAGGCGCTTCCTGCTTTTTAAGCAAATATTCCTTGTCGCAGACATTGATGAATGATTCTTCACTATTCTTAATTTTCGAGGAAGGGATAACGCCCGTAAGGTTTTCCGCAGTGCTAATCCTTACCGATCAGCGTTTGTGTGAGCTTCTTTCTCAGTCGTTCGAGCCGTTTGGATTTAAACGCTTTGCGGCTCTCCTCCAGCGCCTCGATCGCCTCCTCGACCGCTTTTTCCAACCGAAGTTCCCGCGACCGTTTGGGGCACAGGTCCAGAAGTGGTGCCAGGTTGCGCTCATCCACTTCTCCTTCGAGTATAGAGGTCATCAGGCAGCAGTGCATGTCGATACCCTGCTGCAGCTCCTTTGCGCTGGTGTTGAGCGCGTTGATAATATCCTGTTTGTGTCGTCTCATTTAGCGTGCTCTCCTAAATAAATTGGTTAATTCAAACGGCTGGCTTGTAAAAGCCTTCGCTATTCATGCCGATTCTGCCAAGAGAACGGAAAAATTTTTTCACCAAGGGTGCCAGGAAATCGTACCTCGCCAAAAGTTAGGCTTACATAACATAAGATGGAACTCCTAATTGCAGAGGGCCCGCTCATTTGTCAAGTGCTATTTTTGTTGAACCTGCCGGTCGGACTGTTCTAAAATGCCGAAGCAGAAAGGCGTCCCAATGAAAAAAAGAGTCAATTCGCAGACCGCAGAGGACTACCTCAAGAGCATTCATAGCCTCGAAGAGGGAGATGCCAGGGTGAAGACCTCCCTGCTGGCGAAACGGTTGGGGCTCACACCCGGTTCGGTGACCGATATGTTGAAACGACTCTCCCAGGCCGATCCCGCCCTGATCGACTACCAGCACCATCGGGGAGTAAAATTGACCGACGAGGGAAGGCGTGTCGCCCTCAGCGTTGTGCGACGGCATCGATTGTTGGAGAGTTTTTTTTATCAGGTGCTGGGCTTTGGCTGGGATGAGGTGCATCAAGAGGCGGAGGTTTTAGAACACCACCTCTCCGAACGGGTCACCGACGCCCTCGACCGCCTGATGAACCACCCGAAGTTCGATCCCCACGGGGAGGCGATCCCATCCAAGACGGGAAAGGTGAGGAAGGCTGCTCAGATCTCCCTGTCTGAAGTTGAGGCTGGCGCCACCGTGCGTGTGGTGCGGGTCGATCCGCGCCAGAATGAGATGCTGCAGTACCTGGATGAGCTGGGTATCGGTGTCGGAACCCACATCGCCGTCGAGGAGAGGGCACCTTTTAACGGACCGATCCGTCTGCGTATCGGATCGAAAGGGGCTCGAAGGGTGGAGACGGTGGGGCGTGAAATTTTGGATCATATCTACGTTGCGCCGCTCCGCGCATAAAAATTTTGTAATTCAAAATAAAATTTTTGGTTGACCAAATTTTATTCATTCTTACTCTTTGTCCTGTGATTATGGTGATGGCGTTGTTGAAGCGCTCAAACCCCATTTGGGGATGAGCTCCTGAAAACGTAACCTTACAACATGCCGCACTTGATATATAACCCAGCGGTCATACCTATTACGGGATTCCGGCTTCCGCCAGAATTACGAAAGGCGCTTTCAGGAGCGTATTGTAATTTTGTCGAAAATAGGAGCTTGAGAATGCGCTTACCAATGCGGTTGTTCAACATTCGTCTTTCAAAATGGTGCTGCATGGCAGTCGCCGCCCTTTGGCTCGCACTGACGGCTTTGCCATCCTATGGCGCCTACAAGGGCAAGTACCCTTACAAAGCGGTGGCCACCGTGGGCATGGTGGCTGACATTGTGAAGGAGGTGGCTGGCGATAGGGCCGTGGTGGAGCATATTATCGGCGCCGGTGTCGATCCCCATGTTTACAACCCCACGCGCGGCGATGTGGCCCTGCTGCTGAAGTCGGACATCGTATTCTATTCCGGCTTGCTGCTCGAAGGTCAAATGTCCGATATTCTAATTAAGGTCTCCCGCCGGAGACCGGCGCATGCTGTTACCGAATTGTTGCAAAAGGTCTATCTGATCGATAACGCCGCGTCGGGCCATCTCGATCCGCACGTCTGGATGGATGTGGCCGGATGGGAAAAAGCCGTCACCGTGGTGGCCGAAGCGCTGGTTGCATTCGATCCGGCCAATGGTGATCTTTACCGGAGCAATGCCGCCCGCTACCAGGCCGAGCTGAAGCAACTCGACGCCTATGCGCGCCGGGTGATCGCTTCCATCCCCAAGGAGCAGCGCATCCTGGTGACGGCCCACGATGCCTTCAACTACATGGGCCGGGCTTACGGGATCGAGGTGTTGGGCATCCAGGGGCTCTCCACCGAATCGGAGGCCGGACTGAAGGACATCAACAGCATCGTGGACGAACTGGTGCGTCGGCGCATTCCGGCGGTCTTTGTCGAGACCAGTGTCTCCGATAAGAACGTCAAGGCCTTGATCGAAGGGGCAGCCTCCCGCGGGCACACGGTGATAATCGGCGGCGAACTCTTCTCCGACGCCATGGGAGCGGCGGGTACATATGAAGGTACCTACATGGGCATGATCGACCACAACATCACCATCATCGCCCGGGCATTGGGCGGGCAGGCACCCGAGAAGGGGATGAACGGGAAACTTAAGGGTGGACACTGAGAAGAAGTGGCAAAGTGTGAAAATAGGAAAGCGGTGCTATTCTACCTGATTGGAGGGGCGTATGTTTAGCTTATTTGAATCGAAGCGTGAGACGATTGTCGAACAGGAGCCCTTTCCCATCTGGGTGAACGATCTCACCGTGGCGTACCATCGCAAACCGGTGCTGTGGGACGTGGACCTGACCCTCCCCGAAGGCAAACTCATCGCGGTGGTGGGGCCCAATGGCGCCGGCAAGAGCACCCTGATCAAATCGATCCTGGGGCTGGTACCCAGGGCCACCGGCGACATTCGCATTTACGGGCGCTCTTACGAAGCCCAGCGGCGATTGGTGGGGTATGTGCCCCAACGTGAGAGTGTCGACTGGGACTTTCCGGTGAGCGCCGCCGATGTGGTGGCCATGGGGCTCTACGGACAGATCGGCTGGATCAAGCCGGTGTCGCGACGCCATCGCGAACAGGCGGTCGAAGAGTTGCGCAAGGTGGGCATGGAGGCCTATGCCGACCGCCAGATCAGCCAGCTCTCCGGCGGGCAGCAGCAGCGAGTCTTTCTGGCCCGCGCCCTGGCCCAGGATGCGCGTGTCTACTTTATGGACGAACCGTTCGCCGGCGTAGATGTGGCCACAGAAAAAGCCATCGTGGCTCTGCTCAAGGAGCTAAAAACCGCCGGCAAGACCTGCGTGGTGGTCCACCACGACCTGCAGACCGTCACCGCCTATTTCGACCATGTCGTGCTGCTCAACATGCGGGTGGTGGCGGCGGGCCCTGTGGAAGAGGTGTTTACCGAAGAGAACTTGAAAAAGACTTATGGCGGCAAACTGACCCTGCTCAGCCAGGCCCTTCACAAATACGCCCAGCAACCTGTCATAGGGAAGGGCGGCACCAAAGGGGAGCACCGATGATGCCGATGCTACCATCGCTATCTTCGTTCGTCGGCTGGCGCAGCGCTCTGTTTGCGACCCTGTTGACGATGGGATGGGCCTCCATCGCCCATGCCGGTGGACTGGCCGGAGAGCAGCTTCAGTGGCCCACCTTGCAAGAGCTGCTGCGTGTGCTGACCCTCCGCGACTACAACACCCGGGTGGTTATCGTGGGCACCACCCTGCTGGGGCTGGCGGCCGGGCTGAGTGGTACTTTTTTGATCCTTCGCAAGCGTGCCCTGCTCAGCGACACCCTCAGCCACGCGACCCTGCCCGGCATCGCTTTGGCTTTTATCGTGATGAACCTGCTGCTCGGCGATGGAAAACATCTCATCGGTCTGATCACCGGTGCCGCCATCTTCGCGGTGCTGGGCACCAGCTCCGTGCTGCTGATCCAGCGCTACTCGCGCCTGAAGAATGATGCTGCCCTGGGCGTCGTGCTGAGCGTCTATTTCGGCCTGGGCATTGCCATCATGGGCATTGCGACGCGCATGGCCTCGGGAAATGCCGCCGGTCTCAACTCGTTCATCTACGGGAAAACCGCTTCCATGCTCTTTGCCGATGCCCTTTTGATCGGCATTACCGCACTTTTGGCAGGCGGACTCTGTCTGCTCTTTTTCAAGGAGTTCTCCCTGATCTGTTTTGACGCCGACTTTGCCGCCACCCAGGGGTGGCCGGTGGCGCGCCTCGACTTCTTCATGATGACCCTGGTGGTGGTGGTGACCGTGGTGGGATTGCAGGCCGTGGGGTTGATCCTGGTAGTGGCCCTTCTGATCATCCCGCCGTCGGCGGCCCGCTTCTGGAGCCGGCGTCTGTCGGTCATGCTTGGGCTGTCGGCCGCCTTCGGGGCTGCCAGCGGCATGATCGGCGCGGGCATCAGTGCTCTGATGGCCAACCTTCCGGCCGGTGCCGTCATCGTGCTGACGGCCGCATCCCTCTTTTTCTTCAGCCTGGTGTTCGGCACCACCGGCGGGTTGCTCAGGATGGCCCTGGAGCGGTTTCGCCTGAGCAGAAAGGTGATGCGCGAGAACCTGTTGCGTGAACTCTACGAGTGGCAGGAGAGTGCAGCACCATCGAGCGGGATCGGCTCCGAGCCCTTGCCCCATGCCGGGCCTCATCTGGAAGAGCTGCTGCCCATGCGATCCTGGTCGGCGCACATTTTGAAAAGGGGGCTCCGCCAGATGGTGCGCAACCGATGGCTGGAGGCGACAGATAGCGGACGCTACCTTTTTACGGCCGCGGGGCTGGAGCTGGCCCGGAAGGTGGTGCGCAAACATCGCCTGTGGGAGGCCTATCTGATTACCCATGCCGATACGGCGCCGGGACAGGTGGATTGGGGCGCCGATACCATCGAGCATGTGCTCGACGAACGGATCATCGCCGAACTGGAATCCCGACTGCCCGGCCTGGCGCCGCAAAAGGTGCCGGAGAGCCCGCATCTGTTAAGACAAAAACCAGCATAAGGTAGATAGGGTTAGAAAACATGGAGTGGTCATTCATCGACACCTGGATCATCGTCACGGGCATGCTCAGCGCCATGTCCTGTGCCCTGCTGGGCAACTACCTGGTCCTGCGCCGCATGAGCATGATGGGTGACGCCATCAGTCATGCGGTGCTGCCCGGGCTGGCCATCGCATTTCTGATCAGCGGGAGCCGGGACAGTCTGCCCATGCTTGTGGGCGCAGTAGGTGTGGGCGTCTTGACCGCAGTGCTGATCCAGGGCATCAACAAGCTCAGCGGCCTGGACCAGGGTGCCTCCATGGGGGTGATCTTCACATCTCTCTTTGCGTTAGGGCTGATCCTCATCCGCCAGGCCGCCGACCATGTGGATCTTGACCCCGGTTGCGTCCTCTATGGGGCCATCGAACTGACGCCCCTGGATGTCTACACCCTTTTCGGATGGGAGGTGCCGCGCGCCGCGCTGACCAACGGGCTCATGCTGCTGGTCAATGTCGGCTTCGTGGTGATCTTTTTCAAGGAGCTGCGCATCACCTCTTTCGATCCGGCCCTGGCCACCACCATGGGGTTCAATGCCGGCTTGATGCACTATGTGCTCATGGGGCTCGTGGCCGCCACCACCATTGCTGCTTTCGAGAGTGTCGGCAGCATTCTCGTGATCGCCATGCTCATTGTGCCCGGCGCCACCGCCCACCTGCTCACCGACCGGCTCGACGCCATGCTGGGCATCAGCCTTGTGGTTGCGGCCCTCTCGGCGGTGCTGGGCCATGTGGGCGCTATCACCGTTCCAACCTGGATCGGATTTCGCGACACCAGCACCGCCGGCATGATGGCCGTGGCCGTGGGCGTCCTGTTTCTGGCCGCATTTCTGTTCGCTCCCCGGCACGGGGTCATCGGTAAGATGGTGGCCCAGGGCCTTCTCACCCTGAGCATTAACCGCGACGATATACTGGGCATGCTCTATCGTGTCCGCGAGTTGGCCGGCAAGGGGGTGGCTGCGGTTAAGACCGAGGATCTGCGCAATGCCCTCAAAACCGGCCGATGGGTCCGGTTGGCCCTGATGGACCTGCTGCGAAGCAAGATGGTGCGCCACACCCCTGAAGGGGTGGTGCTGACGGCGAGCGGACTTACCGCCGCCGCAAACCTGATTCGTTCCCATCGCCTGTGGGAGACCTACCTGTGTGACAAGATGGGCTTCTGTGATGCGGAGGCCCACTACAGCGCCCACCACTTGGAGCATGTCACAGACAAGGAGATGCAGGAGCGGTTGAAGCGCGCGGCCAACTATCCGACCCAGGACCCGCACCAGAAGGCCATCCCCTGAAGTTCAAGCGATCTGGTGCTGATGGGGATTGACAGCGCTCGCTAAAAGCCCGTCCCGCTTATTGTTTTTCCAGTGAGCCAAGCACCCGTTGCACGGCGGCCAGTTTTCGATCGATCTCGGTGGGTTGCATCTGGCGGGTGGCCGGTGGCAACGGTTTGATGAGGCGGTAGAACTTCTCCATATTGGTCAGAATATCCTTGTTGCCGGCGTCCAAGGCCAGACTGTCGAGCAGCTTGCGAGAGATCTCCGCCGGCTTAACCTTTACCCAATTCGATTGGTTTCCCACGTAGATGCTGCTAATGGCCGATAGATTGCGAGCCGCTGCGCTGTAGGGGATCGATCGGGCTGCTGCGGTGAATTTTTCATTGGCGGCTGCGGCCTCCAACGGTTTTCCTCCCATGATGTCGAGACTGCCACTGAGGATGTTGGCCATCGCCCCGGCTTCGGGACTCTGCGCCTGAGCAGAATACTTGGCATATCGGGCGAGCGCTCTCTGGGCATACCCTCTCATCCGGTCGACATAGGGGTGGTCGTCGATGCCGTCCAGGTGAACCCTGAAACGCAGATAGCCGACCGCCCCCTCCACGAAGAACAACTCGGGCAGTCTGCGCCCCATCGGCACATCGCCCAGGCTCGACTGGGCATGGACCCAGCCGCTCGGGCCGGTATGCGCGTACGCCTCTATTCTCATCCATCCGTTGCGCGCCTCCATCACCCGGTACTGAAAGGGGATGTCGGGATTGAGGTCGATCTCATCGCCCTTTGAATCGATGTTGGGGTCTCTGCGCACCATGGCGCTTTTTCTGAACGCACGTCCGATCTGCTTCAACTCATCGACGCTCACCCGCCTGGGGGCAAATGCGAATGCCTGATCCGGCATGCGTCCGCTAAATGTGAGAGGGCCGTTCGAAGGCGTGTCGACCTGCAGTACGAGGCGATCGTCCACATCGCGCCGCAGGAAGCGGATATAGCTCTGGATGAAGATGTCACTGCCCTCTTCGTAGAGATACCCCCAGATGAGCACGACCCCCTTGCCGGGTGGAACCTGGGCGCGTGCCCCCCCCACCTTCCCCACCAACTTGTCCATTACCGTCTCCGCACTGCATTCGGTTTCGAGCATCTTCACAGGGAGATGCCGGACCGACAGGACCGTTGCGCCCACGCCGCTGTACTTCAGCATGGAGAAGAGCACATTCATCTGCACGAGCAGGGTCAGCTCTTCCGCTGCTTGGGTTAACGGTTTGCGATCTTCGCTCATATTGACATAGGGCAGTATGACGGCGTTGACGGCGGCGCCTCTCCACACAAACGGCTTGCGGCACTCGATGCCAATGGCCCCGGCCTGTGCGCCGCTGAAGAGGCAAAGCACCAGAAGACAACTGATCGGTCCAATCTGGTGGGCCAGGCGCAGCGGCAAAGCATATACGCTCTTTAAGATTGCCATGCGTCGCTCCTTTCTCATGGGCAGGGGTTGTCGGGGTCGACCAGCTCTATGAGCGCACCGGTGTAGTTGGCATCCCCGCGCGCCTTGACGATGATCTGTCGGGCAGTCTCTTCAACATAGTCCATCAGGGCCATACGGCTCTCTTTTTCACCGGATTCTACCATTGGCTGCAGAAGGATCCGGGCTTTGCAGATGTACTTCATGGCCTCGTCATACTTTCTGTTTTTCAGCAGGTTGACGCCGATGCCGATGGCCGCGAAGGTTTCCAGTTCGAGGGATTGCTCGAGCAGATTGATCAGCTCTCCGGAGGCAACGTCCGGCGCCTTGGGGTAGGTGACAAACTGAAGTCCCGGCTGAAACGGATTCTGGTACTCGTCGAGCAGTACCGGAACCAGCACAAAGCAGATGCTTGCGTTGCGGTTGGATACCTGGTCGTCGAGCTGCTTTCCATCCAGCAAACCCCAGAGTTCCAGGATGACATCTCTGTCGTCGAGAGATTCGACCATCCGTTTGTTGAAGCTCGCCTCCCCCTTGGGTTTGCGTCCTTTACAGAAGGCCAGGGCCAGAGGGACTGGCGTCGAGCTCAAAGTGAGGCCTTTCGCATTGGTGCGCAGCTTGAAATAGAGCCGCTGCATGAGGTTCTGTAGCTGGGGGTCTTTTTGCAACCCCTCCTTGGTGTAGTCCAGCTCATCCAGGTAGATCTGATAGATGCCCCCGGACAGGCTCTCCACACAGTCGATGGTTTGGGCCTCGCCTGGCTGAACGGTCAACAGCGAAAAAATAACAGCGACGGTGGCCCCAACAGCCATCCAACTTGCCTCTCTCCTGCCAAGCATAGTGCCTCCTTTGCCGTTGGCGGATTATGGATTCAGTTTTTGGGACGTCCGGTCGATTTCCGCTCGAATTTTATTGAGGGCTTTGTGGTTGGGCGGACGGTCTTCACGGACCATTTGGGTATATTTTTCCAAGGCATCGGGCGACGCTAAAATGGTCTTCAATTTTTCCAAGAGGGGAGGCGCTTCGGTACAGCCGATATCGCCCAATAGCATGATGGCGCTTCTGTGGGTTTGCCAATAGAAAAGGCCGGAGCGGTTTTCCAACACTTTAATCAACAGATCACAGGTGCTCTCCGGGTACCGGAATGCCACGGTACGCAAACCCTCTTCAGCCGCCAGGGGCCTGACACTGCCGTCGGCCTGCAGTTCATGAATCAGCGGGACGATGGCCGTCGGACCGAAGGCGGCCAGGGATACGGCCGTGGCCTCAGCTTCTGCCGGTCCGGTGTCAGGGCTGCCCAGCTTTACCATGAGATCTTGCATCGCCGTCAGGTGATCGAGTTGGAGTCGCTCCTGTTCCATGGCCCCGGTGATGGCGTGGGTCACATAGAAACTGACCGCTGCCAGAATCAGAGGGGTCAAGATGGCGGCGATATCCTTGATTCTAGGGAGAATTTTCCTGGAAGACTTGACCTGCTTGATATCCGCTGCCAGCGCATCCAACCTGATCTGGATGAGTCTGGCTTCGTTATCGCTTAAGCGTGATTCCAGGTTGTTCACCAAGTCCGTCATCGATGGGCCCCTCGTATCGGGTTCAGTACTTGGATCAACAGGGTGTGTTTCGTGTGGTTGACAAAGCAGAATGGAATAGTGATATCTTAGCGACCAATCGGGAACGGGTCAATGCGGTTTTACACAATTTTCAAAAAGGAAACAGAACCCCTCTTCTGTGGTCTTTTATCATTTTAACCGACAATAAAATCAGGGTAAAGCTTTTTGGCGCACTCGGGGCATAATCCGTGACTGAATTTGGCATCCGAGTGGCTCTGGATGTAGGACTCGATTTGATTCCAGTAGCCTTTATCGTCCCTGATTTTTTTGCATGATGCACATATGGGAAGGAATCCCTGAAGTGTTTTTACTTCCGATAGTGCCTTCTGTAACTGGGCGATCAGCTTCTCCCTCTCTTTTTCGGCCTCTTTGCGCTTGGAGATATCGTGGACAATCGAGCAGAGAGCCGTTTTCCCACTGACGCTGATGGGGCCGCTGAAGACTTCGACGTCGCGAATATCTCCATTTGACAGGCGGTGCCGAAAGTGAAATTGACTCCGCTTTTCCAACTTGGCCAGCGCCATTTCTTTATTAATTTGCGTTTTTGACAGGGTGTTTATTTCCGACATACCCATCTTTGTCAGGGTCTTTTTTGCATAGCCATAATACTTGCATGCCGAGGGATT
This sequence comes from uncultured Desulfatitalea sp., assembly GCA_963668675.2. Classification (GTDB taxonomy): domain Bacteria; phylum Desulfobacterota; class Desulfobacteria; order Desulfobacterales; family Desulfosarcinaceae; genus Desulfatitalea. Next base: position 2,730,702 of record CAXXMB010000002.1, read on the forward strand.
GGCATCAATAATGGACCCATCTTCCGGATCGATGATCAGTATGACCGATATGTTCTTATCGAAAAAAGAGCGGTAGATGAGTTCCCGTTCTGCCAGAAGCGCTCTGCTTCTCGCCCTTTCTGTGATGTCGCGCAAATATTCGACAACCGAAGTGATCCGTCCCGATGGGTCGAAAATTGGAAACGCGAACAACTCCGCGGTGCCAGCGGTACGGCCGAATCTTGAGAAAGGAATTTCATCCATCGCCATCTTGCCGGTTTCCATGGCGCGTACCGACGGGCATGTTTGACAGCATTCATCTCTTGCGAAGTAGACCTGATAGCATTTTTTACCCTCCAGTGGTTGATTCTGGTCATATAGGGCTTTCATGGTCTTATTGGCGAGCACAATATTCAGGTCGCGGTCAAGCACCGTGATGCCATCCTGGATCGAATCCAAAATGGTACTGAGAAACGACTCGCTTTCCTGCAGCCGTTGTTCCGCACTTTTCCGGTCATGGATTTCATCCTTGAGTGTCTGGGTGCGCTGTTCCACTTGCGTCTCCAACATTTCATGGGATTTCGCAAGAGCCCGCTCTGCCTTCATATAGTTGTTGCGGTTAAACAGCAGTGCCGCGATGAGAAGGGCCTGCAGCGCCATCAATACGGCCGCGGCGACGATATAGGTTCCGTAAAGCTCGAAAAACGATGGCGTTTTGTATCGTACGATGCTCCCTTTTGGCAGGCGCTCTTCACGGATATGCCACCTTTTCAGTTGACGCCAGTCAAACATGTAAGCGTTGGCCCCCACCACGGCGGGAATATTGGCGGGCGTTTTCCCGGACAGGATGTCCAGTGCCATTCGTGCGGCCTTTTCGCCCACCACTGTCGGACTGCTCAATTTTCCCCCCACTATTCCCGAACCGAGCATCGACTCCCAGAGCCCGAAAATGGGAGCGTTTGCATTCGAGGCCAAATATGCTGCGACTTCTGCCGGTATGAGTGGTCTCTTGTCGTTATCTTCAAAGGTCGTGACATAGAGGATGAGGGAGTGGTCGGGAAGCTGTTTCACGCGTTCGCCAAGCGATGCGACCGGAAGGCCTATCATGCGATCAACCCTGATATGGGGCTCATATTCTTCTATCGCCTTGTCGACCTTTTCCAGGTAGTATCGATCTGTCGCCGAGGATCCGGAGATGACGGTGATCTGCCGGGTTTTCGGCAGGAGGCGCAACGCAGTCTCGATGCATCCGTTGGCATCGATGGATTCGAAGACTCCCGTGACGTTGGATCTCAATGCCACCGGCTCAAGATCTTCGCGGATGGATGAGATCAAGACGACCGGGGCGCCTCCAAACAGCTCCCTGCCCTGATTTATGGCAAACGAGCTTGATGGAAAGCCCACGGATATCAGCAGATCAACGTTCATCGCGGAGTGCCTGCTCAGATAATAGTTTCGCAGAGCCTCTTGCCTGGACCGGTTGCTCAAATGATCCCGGGATTCGCTAAGACCGGTGTATTCAATGTGGATATCTGTTTTTATATCTTTGGAAGATTCAAGAGCGGACAGGATTTTCTCGGTGGTAATTTGCTGCCAAGGCAATGCATGTTTGTAAGAGAGCAACAGCAGGACGTTTTGGGGCACCTCAAGGTTTGATGCAGTTGAAGGGGAAATGATGAAGAGTGACACGAAGAGGATGGATATTGCGAGCCTGTTGAGAAGATACATGACATTCACCCTGATACCGTCCGAGGCCGTTTTAGAATCTGTGCCGATATCGTATCAAAGCGTCATTTTTCATGTTACGGTATACTTATCATCATAGAGGATTTGTATGGGCCGATCAAGGTTTCATTGTGGCACTTGCTCCAAGCGTCCCGGGGTTTGTTTATATTGGTAGGCCTTATGAACACCATAACAAAACGATTTGTGACAGAGGATCAAGTCGTCTGCGACTGCAGCAGAGGGCTCATGTGGCCGGCCGATGCGGCCTTGGGTGAGTTCCCTCTGGCCTGGCACGAGGCCCTTGATTTTATTTCCGACCTTAACAAGCGGCGGCTTTACGGATATTCGGACTGGCGATTGCCCAACCGCCGGGAGCTTTTCAGTCTGGTCAGCCACACGCAAATCAACCCCGCGCTGCCCAAGGGGCACCCGTTTGTCAATGTTTTTTCAGGGTATTACTGGACGAGCACCACCTGCAGCCGCCTGCCCGATCAAGCCTGGTATCTCCATCTGGGTGGAGCTCGCGTGTTTAAGGGAATGAAGCGCGGCTTTTATATGGTGTGGCCGGTCCGAACGGCAGACATGCACGGCCGTCTGCCCTATCATACCGGCCAAAGGATCTGTTATTCCGAAGATCATCGGCCGCTCCCATGCTCCGGCGGCGGACAGGACGGGGACGTGCGGGCAGGGCGCCCATGGCCGCAGCCGCGCTTTGAGGTGCGCAACGATGGTGTTTTGGATCGATTGACCGAATTGGTATGGGATCGATGCGCCAGCAGGAATGCCGTTCCGGTCGATTGGGAATCGGCCTGTGAACTGGCGGCTGCGGCCAATCGAGAACAATACGGCAACCATGATACCTGGCGGCTGCCGGCGGTGCGGGAAATAGAGAGCTTGTGCGATTTGAGCACCCACAGCCCGGCACTGCCTGCGGGCCATCCGTTTGAGGATGTGCGGTCCGACTACTGGACATCATCCACCAGTCGCTACGACCCACGGTACGCCTGGGTACTCTATCTGCAGGACGGCGCCGTGGGGGTTGGGTATAAGACGGGTGCGACGTTTTCCGTCTGGCTGGTCAGAGACGAGGTGATACCCTCCCCCGGGAGGTTTTAACAGGGGCCGCCGCAGGGGAGGGGTTGCTGTTCGCTGTCAGTGGCATCCGCAGATTACATTCCCAAGTAAGTTTTGCGCAGTACTTCGTCTTTGAGCAACTCTTCCCCTTTGCCTTCGGCGATGATTTTTCCCGAAGAGAGGACATAGTTGCGGTCGGTCATGGTGAAAACCGTGCTCACCTCCTGTTCGACCAGCAGGACGGTGATGCCCAGATCCTTGATCTCCTGAATCTTGCGGAACACTTCGGAACGCATGATGGGTGCCAGGCCGGTCGAGGGTTCGTCGATGCACAGCAGTTTGGGGCTGGACATCATGGCCCGGCCCACGGCCAGCATCTGCTGTTCGCCGCCCGAGAGCGTCCCGGAGATCTGGTGGGAGCGCTCCTTGAGCCGCGGAAAGAGCTGATAGACCTGCCGCAGGTTTTCATCGGATTCGTTTTTGTCGCTGAGCAGGTAGGCGCCCGCCTTCAGGTTTTCGAGGACGGTCATCTCCTTGAACGGACGCCGCCGTTCGGGGCAGTGGATCAGGCCCATCTTGGCAATCTCGTGGGCCGGCGTCTTTTCGATGCGTTTGCCCATGAACTCAACTGTCCCTTCGAGGGTGATGTCGCCGTCCCCGCCGCGGTGGATGCTCTTCTCCCAGGCCACCAAGCCGGTGGCGGCCCTCAGGGTGGTCGATTTGCCCGCGCCGTTGGGGCCCACCAGGCTGACCAGTTCGCCCTCTTCGACCTTCAAACTGATGTCGTTGATGATCATCGCCTTGTCGTAACAGACCGTCAGATTCGTTATCTCCAGCACCGTTATATCTCTCCTTTACCCAGATAGCATTCGATCACCGCAGGATGCTTGACCACCTCTTCAGGCGAGCATTCGGCCACCACTTCACCGTAATTGAGCACGATGACGCGATCGACGATCTTCATCAGCGCCTGCAATTTGTGCTCGATGATGATCATGGCCGGACCCTCGCTGTGCAGTCGTCCGAAGCGGCCACCCTTGTGCAGTCGCTTGATCGATTTGCCCATCAGGTCAGTCTCGGCCGGGCTCAATCCACCGAACGGTTCGTCGAGCAGCAGCAGCTCCGGTTCGGTGGCGATGGCGCGCGCCACCTCAAGCCGTTTCAGGTCGCCCTGGGAGAGGGTCGAGGCCTTCTCCAGGGCCATATCCGAGATGCCGGCGAACTCCAGGGCATCCATGGCCTTTGCCTCGATGCGTTTGACCCATTCGCCGGTTTTCATCGAGCGGGGCGAAAGGCACGGCACCATTACATTGGCGATGATCGGCAGTCGCCGGAAAGGGCGCATGTTCTGAAAGGTGCCGGCAATGCCCATGTTGACGATGTCCCACACTTTTTTCCGGGTGATATCCCTCCCCTTAAAGCGGACTTTGCCGCTGTCGGGTCTGATCATTCCGGTGATCTGGCGCAACAGAGTCGTTTTGCCTGCCCCGTTGGGCCCGATCAGCCCCACGATTTCGTCACGGGCGATATTGAAACTGACATTGCTGGTGGCCTTCAACCCTCCAAAGCTCTTATTCAGATTCGCAACTTCCAACATCGGAACGGCCATATTATTTATCCTCCGCCTCGTCACGCAGTTCCCGTCGGGATACCTTGCCCACGTCGGTCTTGGGCAGTTCTCCCCTGAATTCGATGATACCCGGTACTTTGTAGTGGGCCAGATTCTCCTTGCAGAATTCGATAATTTCCTCTTCGGAGAGTTTGCCGCGTGCTTCGCTCTGCAGCACCACGTAGGCTTTGATGATCTGTCCGACTTTGGGATCGGGCACCCCGACCACACCGGCCGCCTTGACCTGGGGATGCATGTAGAGCACCTCTTCCACGTGGCGGGCAAAGACCGAGTAGCCTTTGTGCTTGATCAGATCGCGCTTGCGGTCGAAGAAGAAGAAGTAACCCTCTTCGTCCATGCGCACCAGGTCGCCGGTGCGCATCCAGCGCTTGCCGTCGATCTCGACAAAGGTCTCCTCGTCGGCGTCCGGCCGCTGCCAGTATCCTGCCATTACGTTGGGGCCACTGAGAATCAACTCGCCCTCCTCGCCGATCGGTTTGAAATCGGTACTCTCCATGTCAATGACCGCCGCGTCGACACCGGTCATGGGCACGCCGAACGATCCGTGCTTGGGACGATCCTTGGGATTGCTGTGGCTGATGGAGGTGCACTCGGTCATGCCGAAGCCCTCCAGGATTTTGGTTCCGGTGCGCCGTTCCCACCCTTCGCAGGTGGTGTCGTGCAGTGTGTCGGCGCCGCAGACGATGATTTTGAGACGTTTCCAGTTCACCCGATCGGTCTTCTCGTGCTCCTTGAGATACTCATAGAGCGTGGGTACGCCATAAAAGGCCGATGCCTGGTAGCGGTCCACGGCATTGAGAATTTCGTCCATGTCCGGCGTGGTGAACAGCACCAGGGTCTGGCCCTGGGTCAGGCCCGACAGCATTAACACGGCCTGGCCGTAGATGTGAAACAGCGGCAGAAAGGCGATGATGGTCTCTTTGCCCTCCTCAACGAACGGCCACCACGCCTTTCCCATCGCATAGGCCGAGACCAGATTGTAGTGGGTGAGCATGGCCGCCTTGGGCAGGCCGGTCGTGCCGCCAGTGTAAGGCAGGGCGGCAATGTCTTTTTTAGGATCGAATTTGATTTTGGGCGGTTGGGGCGGATGGGCATTGATAAACTCTTTGAAGACCAGCAGCCCCATGCGCTTGATCTCTTCGGGTGTCGGCGGTTTGAGATCCGCGTAAGCCTTACTGATCGCTTTTTTGGCAAAGGCCCGCTTGAGCAGGGGCAGAAAATCGCCGAGGTTGGAGAGGATGACGTTATCCAGGGAGACCCCCGCGCGCTCGATGTTGCTATAGAGCATATCTTCGCAAATCACCGTTTTGGCGCCGCTGTCTTCGAGCTGGTGACGCACCTCCTTGCTCGTATAGACCGGGCTGACCGGGGTCACTTTGGCCCCGGCTTTCAGGGCGCCGAAGTAGCTGATGATGAACTGGGGTGAATTGAGCAGGTAGATGGCCACCGTGTCGCCTTTTTTGACCCCCAGTTTGGCTAGGCCAGTGGCGCATTTGTCGATCAGTTCGATCAGCTCCTTATAACTGATCTTCTTCCCATAAAAGATCAGGGCGGTTTTTTTCTTGTACTTCTCCGCGGTCTGGTCCAAGAGCTCCGGCACTGCGAGCTCGGGCGTCTTGACGGTCGGGGGGACATCATCCGGATAAAATTTAAGCCATGGTTTGCTGGTGTAGAGTTCTTTTAAATCCATCTTCCGATCTTCCTCCTGGTTATGGCCTGATCACACGCTTGCGGATCTGTTATCTCTCTTCATTCGCAAATGGCGCCCGTATTTCACTGAACCATTGAGGGACACCACTTGCGCATGAGCACTAGTGCATCTCCGCAGCACAGACGCGACATGTCTTTCGGGTCGCGATGTTGCGGATTTTGCAGCGTGGGCATTCATTTTCAATTTTACTGCGGATCCAAGGAAGTAAGCCGCCCGGCATGTACAGCAGGATGACCATTACGACGATGGCGAACATCAGTTGCCGCAACTCGGGCCACATCCGAAAGAACTCCAGCAGGGGGAACAGGATGAAGACGGCGCCCACCGGTCCCCAGATGGTGACCATGCCGCCGAACACGCTCCAGATGACCACCTGGAACGACATGGAGATCTCCAGTGTGGACGGTCCTGCAATGCGCATGAAATGCGCATAGAGCCCGCCGGACAGACCTGCAAAGAATCCGCTGAGACTAAAGGCGATCAATTTGAATTTGATGGTATTGATGCCGGCCGCTTTGACGGCCAGTTCGTCTTCACGTATGGCGTGGAAGATGATGCCGATTTTGGAGTCGGTGATTTTCCACATGATGGTGACGAGCACCAGCATGGTGATGACGACGATATAGTAGTTGGCCACCCGCGATCGCGCCAGACGGCTCAAACCGGATAACCCCAGCTCGCCGCCAGTTAGATCCGGCACGGCAAAGACAAGCCCCAGTAAGATGATGGGGAAGGCCAGGGTGGTGAGGGCCAGGTAGGTCCCGCGCAGCCGCAGGCAGGGGATGCCCACCGACAACCCTGCAAGCACGGCGATAAGGGCCCCCGAAGGAATGCTGGCCCACGGCGGGAAACCGGCCCTGAGGTTGAGGATGGCGGCGCCGTAAGCGCCGACCCCGAAGAACAGGGCGTGGCCGAAGTTGATCTGACCGGTGAAGCCGGAGAGCAGGTCCCAGCTGGCCGCAAAGATGGCGAAGATGCTCGCCAGAATCATGATCCGCATGACATAAGGATCGCTGATGAGATACGGCAGCAGCATCAGCGTCAGAAAAAACAGAAACACGACAATCCGGCTGGGAAGGACAAATACTTCGTTTTTCAGAATTAATACAAATTTTCGCAAATAGTAGCGCAACAGATTCATGTCTATCCCTCTTCTTCGAATTGAACACCGAAAAGGCCTGCCGGCCGGACTACGAGAACGAGAATCATGATGGAAAGAGCCACCGCTCCTTTGAGAAATGCTCCTGACGGAAGTAAAAAGACCACCATCGCTTCGGCAAAACCCAATATGAAGGCCGCATAGAAGCTGCCTTTGATGCTCCCCATACCGCCGAGCACCACCACGGCCATCATCATGATCAGGGGATGGCTCCACATGAAGGGCTCTATCGTGGTGAGCGGAACGATGATGGCCCCTGTGGCGCCGGCCAATCCCACGGAGATCACCACCGCCATCATGGCCACCCGGCTCTCGTTCATCCCCATGAGGTTGGCCACCTCACGGTCCTGGGCCGTTGCCCGGATGGCCAGGCCCAGTTTGGTATGCATGAGAAACAGCCGCATGGCCCCAAGTACGACCAGCACCGACGCAAAGGTGATCAGCTGCTGATAGAAAACCTTGACGCCCAAGATCGTTGCATAACCTTTGATCAGGGCCGGTACGCTGAGGTAATCGCCGGAGAAGATCAGCAGCATGATCTCCTGCAGGGCGATGGCCAGGGCGATGGTGCCGATCAGTACGGCCTGTTCGTGCTCGCGGATGGGGGCGATGAACACCTTAAAAACGATGTAGCCGAGGATCGATACCAGGATGACCCCGGTGAGCATGGCCGCCACCGAGTTGAACCCCAGGCGGTAGGTCGTGAAGTAGATACAGTAGGCCGCCACCATGTAAAACGCCGTATGGGCGATGTTGACGATTCGGGCGACACCGAAAATAAGAGAGAAACCGATCGCAAGCAGCGCATAGGTGCTCCCGTTGATCAGGCTGGTGATCAAGATATCGATTAACATAACACCTCACCGCATTACCTGGGCAAGCGCCCCTGGCGGCAATGCCGTCAGGGGCGCTTGCGTCTGTTCTATGTTTGCGTCGTGGCTATTTTTTGTAGGCTTTGATGACCCAGGGCGGAATTTTGTAATCGACGACGCCCTTGTAGGTGATTTCAGGAGCGCCTTCGGCGGCCACCCAATGGTTGGGCCACACGGCCACCATTTTGCCGTCGATCCACTGGCCGGCCATGCTGGTCAGATAGCCCGGGCCCCAGGTGAGGTCATGCAGGTGGCGTCCCTCTTTGTCTTTCATGTATTTGACTAACCCACCGGGAGTCTTGTGAACCGAGTCCTCGATCGCGCTGACCAGTTTGTCCTGGTCGAGGCTGCCCACCTCTTCGATGGTCTGAACGAGTGTGTATTTGATGGCCGAGTAGGTATCCGCGGTGTAGGTCGGGGTCTCTTCGAACTTTTCAACGTAGGTGTCGATGAACGGTGTGGTGAGTTCGTTGTATTCCGCCCCACGGATGTAAGTGTTGATGGTGACGATATATTCTCCCATGCCTTGGGTGGCCTGCCAGAAGCCGTCCTTTTGGCCTTCCACGTTTATGCCAACCTGCACGGCTGGGATTTTCAGCTCACCGCCCTGGCGGGCGAAGGGAATGCCCACGGACGAGGAGAAGATGGTGAAGATCAAATTCGCGCCGGTGCGCTGGATGGCAGAGAGTTCAGCCGTCACATCAGTAGCCACTGGAGACGGACGCCAAACGCCCACGGGTTCCATCCCGACTTTCGGGAGAAAATCTTCGGCGGCCTTTACCATGGGATCGGCCCACATGGCTTTTTCGGCCACGATGGCGACCTTGACTTTGTCGAGGCCCAACTCTTCTTTAAGAATTTTGCCGATGTACATTACGTGGATGAAACTGGTTTTGACGAGAAAGAACGAATTGAACGGCGTTCCACGGAAGAAATACTTGTAGGTATCATAGTCCTTGGCGACCCGTTCGCACAGCTCCGGATGGGCTGCGCCGCAACCGATGAAGATCTTCTGATACTCCATGGCGATGTCCTGCATGGCTAGCACCGCTTCCGAGCGGAAACCGCCAACTACAAAGTCGACCTTGTTGCGTGTCATGAGCAGTTCCATGGCATTGGTGGCGTCGGCGATGTTGAGGAACTCGTTGGAGTCGGCTTTGACCAGTTCGATCTTCATCATCTTCTTGCCGACTTTGACACCGCCCTTTGCGTTGATTTCCTCTGCCGCCATGGTGGCGCCGTTCCAGTGTCCCTTGCCCTGTAAAAACTGCATCGGGCCGATGACACCGATTTTGATGGTGTCCGCCGCCCATGCCGGGGTGCCGAACGACAAGGCCACTGCCCCCATCAGCAATACGATCATAAGAAGTCTAACGTTTTTCATTGGGTCACTCCTTTCCCGGTTATTGGCACTCACTGCAATACGCTCGGCAGGCAGATGGATCCTGTCGAGATGGTTCGCCAGGTTTCCAGCAATGCCGGAAGTGGAAAATGGGATTGGTTAAATTTAAGCGGGGTATCAGGAGCCGGCTGGTGTAAAGTTGCCTGTGGTGTAAAAACCAAGAGTGTTCGATCTGTCTCAACGAGTCGCCCAAGGTAATCGTCCTTTTTCCGCGCTGTTGTGTGCTGCCGGCATGGACTGGTGGCCATGTCAGCCTTAGTAGACCGATAAGAATGTGAATTGGGTTCAATAAGTTTTAAGTACGTCATTCCCTTTTGATTTGTCAATAGTCTGATCAAGCGGGCCAAGGTTTTACGGTTGCATGGACTGTGGGAATATGTTTCATATCCAGATTTTTGTCCTGTTTTGCTACAGTTACCTGTCTTGTCGAAGTGGAGCGGATCTCCCCCTTTATCCTTGTGAAAACCTCGAAGCGCCTCTAAAATGTACAGATTCGTTTCCATGGGGTTGACGATAGCCACCCCTGTCAGCCGGTTGGTACATCAAATTTCGGAGGATTTCATGACCCTGATCAGCGTGAACGAGGAGTGCTGCAAGCGAGACGGCATCTGTGCAGAGGTGTGTCCGGCAGCGATCATCGAATTCAAGGATAAAGAGGCCTTCCCGACCATGGTCGATGGTGGTGAGGAGGTGTGCATCCGGTGTGGACACTGCGTGGCGGTTTGCCCCCACGGGGCATTGAGCCATGCGGATATGAAGACGGAAGAGTGCCCGCTCATCCGAAAAGAGATGATGATCTCGGCCGAGCAGGCCGAGCAGTTTTTGCGCCAACGCAGATCCATCCGGACTTACAAGGAGCGCAGGGTCGAGCGCGACCAACTGGAGCGGCTCATCCGGATCGCCCGCTATGCACCCTCGGGCCACAACACGCAACCCGTCGAGTGGATGGTCATCTACGAAAAAGAGGAGGTGCACCGGCTCGCCGGCATGGTGATCGACTGGATGCGAACGCTCATCGACGAGGCATCGCCCCTGGTCGAGATGCTTCATCTGGATCGGGTGGTGGAAAGCTGGGAGGCCGGCACGGAAAGGATTTTCAGAGGCGCCCCGCACCTGATCCTCACCCATGCGCACGAGGAGAACCGCACCGCCCAGAGCGGGTGTACCATTGCTTTGACCTATCTCGAACTGATGGCCACCGGCATGGGGTTGGGCGCCTGCTGGGCCGGGTACTTCACCGCTGCGGCGCTTTTCTGGCCGCCCGTCATGAAGGCCCTTAATTTGCCAGAGGGCCATGTGGTTTACGGCGCGCTGATGATCGGCTATCCCAAACACCGCTACCACCGGATGCCGTTACGCAACGAGCCCGGCATCACCTGGCGTTAGGGTGGACGGGCAAGGAGGCTACACCGTGGGTTTGCATATCTTACTGCTGGCAAACGATAGTGAAACATTGCAACGGGCGACGGCATCGCTCTCCGATTCATCCGGTCGGCTTCCCGATACGGTGCAAGCGGTGCCCGATCTGCGCCAAGGGCTCAAGGTTTTGGCAAACGGCACCTTCGATGTGGTCTTGTTGTGCCTGCCGCTGCTGGAAGCTTCCGCATTCAACTGGATCGAATCGGTTTCGGTCCTATCCTCCCAGGCAACACTGATCCTGTTGACCGACGACGATACGGACCGGGTAATCGATCTGCCCCGCAAGGGGGTTCAGGATTACTGGTCCCTGGCGCAGTCGGACGGCCTCCGGCATTGGCGCCGTATCCATTTCGCCGTCGAGCGCAAGCAGGCTGAGCTGGCCCTCCTGGAGGCCAAAGAGTCGGCCGAGGCGGCCACCCGGGCCAAGAGTGCCTTTCTGGCCAACATGAGCCACGAGATCCGCACCCCTTTGAACGGCATCATCGGCATGTATGATCTGTTGTTGAGCACCCGGCTCGACATCGAGCAGATGGACTATGCCCAGACCGGCAAGCAGAGTTGTGCCAGTCTGATGGCCATTATCAACGACATCCTGGACTACTCCAAGATCGAAGCCGGCAAGATGGACCTGGAGACCCTCGACTTCGACATCAGGGCCACCCTGGCCGAGGTGATTGCCCTGCCGGCCATGCAGGCTGAAAAGAAAGGGCTGGCGTTCGATTGCCAGATCGATCCTGAAATCCCCTCCCTGCTCAGGGGTGATCCCGGACGTCTGCGGCAGATCATCACCAATCTGGCCGGAAATGCGGTCAAATTCACCCAGAAGGGGCGGGTGACAGTCAAAGCGCTCCTGGAGAGTGAGTCCGACACCCAGGTGAAGATCCGTTTCGACATCACGGACACCGGCATCGGGATCTGCGAAGAGGACCAGGCCCAGCTCTTTGAATCGTTTCGCCAGGTGGATGCCTCCATGACCCGCAAGTATGGCGGTACAGGTCTGGGGTTGGCCATCTCAAGGAATCTGGCTGAGTTGCTGGGAGGGGAGATCGGTGTGAAGAGCGTGCCGGATGAGGGATCGACCTTCTGGTTCAATGTCCGTTTTGAACGGCAGCCCGAGTTGCCCATCGACGCCCGGGCTTCCATCAAGGAGGTGCGCGGGAGACGCATCCTTCTGGTGGACCGCAATCCGGGCACCATCAAGACCCTGACCGGCTTCCTCGAGGCCTGGGGGTGCCGGTTCGATACCGTATCCGACGCTGACACGGCGCTATCGGCACTAAAAGCGGCGACCGGGAAAGGGAACCCGTTCGATCTTACCCTCATCGTCACACAGTTACCGGCCATCGATGGAGCAGCCCTCGGTCAGCGCATCATGGCAGACCCCGCCTTCGGCCAGCCCCCCATGATTCTGCTCACCGCCCAGGGGGTGCGTGGAGAGGCCGCCCTGATGAAGGCCATCGGATACTCGGCCTACCTGACCATGCCGGTGCGGCGCTCCCAACTGCTCGAGTGCCTGGCCATGGTGCTGGGTACCGGTGAGGTGAAACCTGCATCACGGCTGCACCCCCTGATTACCCGCCACCTCATTTCCGATGCCAGAAAAAAGCGAAGCCGCATTCTGCTGGTCGAGGACAATTCGGTCAACAGCAAGCTGGCCATGCACCTTCTGGACAAGTTCGGTTTTCAGGCCAATGCGGTGACCAACGGGAAGGAGGCCCTGGATATTCTGTCCAAGAACACTTACGACCTGGTGCTCATGGACGTGCAGATGCCTGAAATGGATGGATTCGAAACCACCCGCGCCATTCGGAAGGGTCGCTGCGGAGAAGCGGACCGAACGCTTCCGGTCATCGCCATGACCGCCCACGCCATGCAGGGCGACCGTGAGCGCTGTCTCGACGCCGGAATGGATGACTACATTTCGAAACCGATCTCCCCCGAGCAGCTGTTTGACACTGTCAACCGGCATCTGGCGAAGCGATACAACGAGCCGGAAGCGAAATAAGCCCTCCGGCCGTTTTCAACGATAGGGTAAACCCCAAACTTCGCTTTTCCCGGAGGCGTTTACACAATCCAGAGTGCATGATCGGTGAGGCGGTCGATCAGATAGCGGGAGGTGCTGCCGTAGAAAAAGGAGCGGCCGCTGCCGCTTCGGCCGATGACAACCGTCTCGTAACCGCCGCTCTCGGCTTTTTTGGTGATCATTTTTCCAACTTTGGCTGTTTTTGTTTTAACGAGCACCTCTATCTGGTCGTTGGTTAGGCCCGCCGAAACCATCTCCTCGATCGCTTCGGTCCGAAAACGCGCGATCATCTCCTCTTCATGGCGCGAGAGCATCGCTGCCATGTCGTAGGTTTCAGGGCTGACGGCACCCAAGTGGTCCGCCCAGTTCTCCTGGCGAATGTGGAAAAAGGTCAGATGCAGATGGGTCATTCCGGCCAACAGGCGACCTAACCGGCTGAGCATATCCGACCAGGAGGCCATCACGTCTACTCCAATGAGCAAGCGCTTGGGTTTGACCTCACCGTCCACGATCCACAAGGTTTGCTTTTCGCTATACTCCACCAGTTTGCTGCTCGCACTGCCCATGAAGAGTTTTTGTGCCCGGGTCAATCCCCTGCGGCCGGCAACAATGGCGTCATAGCCATATTTCAGCCCATATTCGAGAATGTCTTTGGCAAGGCCCAATGTCCGTTCATGGCTTACGATATCGATGTCGGCTTCGGCGATGCCTTGCCGCAGCAACTGCTCCTTGCTTTTGTTCAGCATCTGATCCGAATCGGAATGGTGCTTTTCGTGCAGCTTTTTCAATGACAGCCGCACACCCTCATCTCTCTTGGCTTCATCGACCAGATACTGCGACATGATGGGGTGAACGTTGATCAGCGTGCATTGGCAATCGGCCCCGCCTTTCGCATAGGAGGCGGCGTAATTCAGTGCACGCTTCGCATGTATGGAGCCATCTGTTGCGATCAGTAATTTTTTCTTCATGGCGGCTTTCCTTCCTCTTGAGGCCATCTCATCCTCGTCAATAGTGCTGTATCGACAGTTGAACTCATCTAATGGGATGAGCAGAAAACATGCCAGCGCGAGAGGCGGAATATGCGGCGGTTTGATTCCGTAAGTCGGGGGAGCGACATCTGCTAACAGATTGATATTGAGATGATTTGCAGGGACTGGGTCCTCTTTTTATAGAATGGACGGCGGCGCTTGGCCGGATCGTTGAACGTTGGCACGTTGTTGGCTTCTTTTACAGGGTGTAAAGCCGTTGAAAGAAGGCCCCCTCTGTTTCCAGCTATAGTTTCGAAAACAGATGCCGATATTCAAGTTGATCGGCAATCGTCGGTTCCCAAAAAAAAACTGGAAATGAGCTGAGAAAGGGTGGAAGCCAAAATGAGAGCTTGGAAGCTAAATCGACAATTGGCATTCGGATTTGCGCTGGTCCTGTTTTTTACCGGTATCGTCGGATTGGCGGGTTTGATATCCCTGCGAAATGTTTCGAAAGTGATGGATACATACCGCCAGGTCAATAAGGCACAAAGCGACTTCAGCGGCGCCGAACAGCACATTGCGCAATTTTTGCTGAACAGCCACGCGCAGGGACGAGAAGAACAGGCCGAGGCCGGCAAGGCGGCCACCGGGAAAATGGCCGGCATCATAGAAGGAATCAAAGCCGCTGAAGCGCAAGCCGATCTTGCCGAAGCGGCCAGAGAGAGCCTGAAAGCCCTTTTGGACAGCTATCTTGATTTTCAGAACAGCTTTGCCCGTTTTGCCGAATTTGAAAGTGCCAAAATTGTCGAAGAACAAAAAACCGTTGCATTGCTAGAGACGTATGACGAATTGATCAAGAAAGGCGTATTCCGAACCGACGAGATGCTGGTGGCGAAAGGTTTTATTCAATCCAGTGCCTTCGGCTATTTCGAGCGCCCCACAGCGCAACGCAAGGCAGAGATAGACGCACATCAAGCAAAGTTTTCGCAAGCGATGGCCAAATGGAACACCCTCATCGAAAACAGCGACGATCTTCTCAAAGTTCATGCCCAGATCAAAACACGATTCGAACAGATCGGCCAATCCTTGCAAAAGCACTACGACCAGGTTCTCAGCCAGCAAGAGATGCAGCTGAAGATGCACGCCGCCGAGAACAGCATCAGCCAAATGACCGCTGGACTCATCGGAAAGGCGACCGAAAAATTGGAAGAGGTCCAATCCGTTTCTTTGTCGATTATCGGAATAGCCGTCCTGGCCGCCGTGCTGATGGGCGCCCTGTTTGCCTGGTTGACAGCAAGATCGATCACCGGCCCCATTAAACAGGTGACCGCCGGCCTTCAGGATGTGGCCGAGGGCGAGGGGGATCTGACCAAGCGGCTAAACCTCGACTACAAAAACGAGGTGGGTGAACTGGCCAACTGGTTCAATGTTTTTATGGATAAGCTGAACCGGATGATTCGTGAGATCGCCGGTAACGCATCCCAACTGGACCAATCTTCCACCCAACTGTTACAGCTGTCGGCCAGCATGTCCGAAGCGGCCGGAAATATGTCCGGACGTGCGTCTTCGGTGGCCGGCGCCACCGAAGAGATGAGCACCACCATGACATCGGTGGCGGCTTCGAGCGAACAAG
Source organism: uncultured Desulfatitalea sp. (assembly GCA_963668675.2). Taxonomy (GTDB): domain Bacteria; phylum Desulfobacterota; class Desulfobacteria; order Desulfobacterales; family Desulfosarcinaceae; genus Desulfatitalea. Next base: position 2,746,297 of record CAXXMB010000002.1, read on the forward strand.
CCTCGACCAGTGCCAACCTGGTGGCCGCGGCCGTAGAAGAGATGAATGCCTCGGTGAGCGAAATTGCGTCCAACTCCGAGAAAGCCAGGAGTGTTACCGAAACGGCCGTGGCCAAAACCAACACCACCTCGGAGCGGGTTCACCAGCTGGGCGCTGCAGCTGAGGCGATCAGCAAGGTAACAGAGGTGATTACCGAAATATCGGAACAGACCAACCTGTTGGCCCTCAATGCCACCATCGAGGCGGCCCGGGCCGGCGAAGCCGGTAAGGGGTTTGCCGTAGTGGCCAACGAGATCAAAGAGCTGGCTGCCCAAACCTCCCAGGCTACCCAGGATATCAAAGCCAAAATCAGCGACATTCAAAACTCGACCGGTTTGACCGTCTCTGAAATCGGCGAGATCTCCGAGGTGATCAACCACGTCAACGAAACCGTGGCCATCATCGCCTCTGCCGTCGAAGAGCAGGCGGTCACCACCCGCGATATTGCCGACAACATCAGCCAGACCTCTCTCGGCATTCAGGAGGTGAACACCAACGTGGCCCAGAGCTCAGCAGTATCGGCGGATATCGCCGAAGAGGTGGGCAAGGTGAACAGCGACGCCGGAGACATATCCAACAGCAGCGCCACAGTTAAGCTGAACGCCGAAGAGCTCTCCAGCCTCTCCGAGCAACTCAGTGGCGTGGTGGGGCGGTTCAAATACTAACTCATTGAAAAAATGAGGAGCACATCCAACGCCGGCGAGTTACCGTCGGCGTTGTGCCTCAATGACTTTATCCCTCCCCTTGCAAGGGGCTTGTACCGGTCGGATCTTTCCGGCTTTTCTCAATTGGGACAGGCTTTCATTTTATTGCCGGTATCAACGATATCGATCTCTTTTCTTTCCTTTTTCTATCCGTTTGCTACGAATAAATGGTGGTGCCATTTGAGCATACGGCTGTCACCGCTATGAGGAATTGAGGGTTTTTTATTGACACAGCATATGCTGAGCGGCATATTTATGCGTTTATTGATGGTCATGTGTGAGCAGACCGGTCATCAATCTTAGATGTGGGTTTATCAGGTGGCGTCGCGCAATCCTGCGCATTTCGCTTTCTCGTTGGTTGAACATTTTGGGTGACATCGACTCGATCCCCGCTTCAAAGGGAGTGGTTGAATACGCCCCAGAAAACAGACAACTTGAACTTTATTAAACGGATATAGGGGGTCATCATGTCGAACAACTACAGATTTCATTGCCCGGTGAAAGTGGTCTCCGGAAAGAGTGCCCTGGATAAACTTCCCAGCGAATTCAAACAACTCGGTGGGAATCGGCCAATTATTGTCACTGACCAAGGTGTGGCCAAGGCCGGACTGCTCGATCTGATTCGAGGCGCCGTGGCCGAGTCCGAACTTACCATCGGGGCGGTCTATGATCAGGTGCCGCCGGACTCTCCGATCTCCTCCATTTTGGATATTGTGGAGATGTACAAGCAGAACGATTGCGATTGCATCCTTGCCGTGGGCGGCGGATCGACTATCGATACGGCCAAGGGGGTCAAGATCAAGTTGGCTGACCCGGATATCGATCTGATGAATTTCAAGGCGGTGCTGCGTATGGTCAAGCCGACCCGGCCGCTGATCGTGATCCCCACCACCGCCGGCACCGGCTCTGAAGTGACATCGGCGGCGGTGATCTCCGATCCGGACAAAGCGATCAAGCTTTCCCTGATCTCGCCGTCCATGCCGCCCAACACAGCGGTGATCGATCCGCGCATGACCGCTACCCTGCCGCCGCGGCTGACTGCCTCGACCGGCATGGACGCCTTGACCCATGCGGTGGAAGCCTGCCTGGGGATCCAGAAGAACCCGATCAGCGACGCGGTGGCCGCATCGGCCATCAAACTGATTTTCGAAAATCTGGTCGAGGTGGTCAAGAACGGTCAGAACCTGGAGGCTCGCCTGGCCATGGCCAATGCCGCCACCATGGCCGGCATCGCCTTCTCCAACTCCATGGTGACCATGGTGCATGCCCTGGGCCACTCGCTGGGCGCCATCTGCCATCTGCCCCACGGCGATGCCATGACCATCTGCCTGCCTGATGGGCTCGAGTTTAATCTCGATACGATCGGCGACGAGTTGGGTGAACTACTGCTGCCTATTGCCGGTGCCAAGGCGTATGCAAATACGCCAAAGGGGCAGCGTGGCCAACGGGTCATTGAAAAGATCAGGGAGTTGCGCCAGACCCTGCACGATCTCAGCGGTTTGCCGATTTCGTTGAAGGATGCCGGTGTCTCCGCGGACAAACTTTCGGCTGTCGCGGGGATATCTCCTAAGGATGGGGCGGCTTATTACAACCGGAAAAAATTTACTGCCGAAGAAGCCTTGGAAGTATTGAAGAAAATGTAAAGCGGCCATTGAAGGGCGCTTTCTGTTTTTGACTTGTAAGGGCGGGGTTTATCCCCGCCTTTGCTTTTTGTGAATTAGAGCTTCACGGGCGGGGATAAACCCCGCCCCTACAAAAAGCGTGTCTATAGGACCGGTTTCTCTTCGATCTCTACCTCGAAATTTTCCAAAAAGCGTGACACCATCATGTAGTACCCGATGGTAATGGTCAACTCTGCCAGCTCTCGATGCGACATCGCTTCGGCCAGGGCGTTGAAGGTCGAGTCACCGGCTTTGACATTGTGCACCACCTGATCGGTATATCGCAGCACCTTGCGTTCGATATCATTGAAAATGGGATGGTCCGGGCCATCTTCCAGTGCCGCGATCTTCTCATCGCCGACACCGACACCGCGCGCTACACGTTTGTGCTGAAAGACTTCATATCCCGCTCGGCTCAGGATGCCGACCCGCAGAATAGCAAGCTCCCTCAGTTGGCTGTCGAGTTGATTCTCCCTGAGCAGCGCCCCTCCCAGTTTTAAGAACCCCACAGCTGCCGGCCCGCTGTGGGCCAGCATGCGATAGATGTTGAGCGGGGGGCGGGTCTCGACGGCTTTGCGGAGTGCTTCGTCGGCTTCGGCCATGTCAAAGTAGGGGATGCGCGGCATATAGTCTCCTCTCTCAATTAAAAGGTAAGGATGCCATTGTCCGCAATCCCTATCCGACACGGAGGCGTTGTCCGGAGTCTCAGCGGTTGCGGCACTGCACGGGCTATGGGCGCAATTGTAGCAGAGGTTTCTCAATATGTCATATTTGGGGGGAAGTAAGGGGGGCTACTGCCCGAAGATCGAGCTGATGAAACAGCCCCCACCGCCGCTGGAACTTGTGCCGCTGCTGTCGCCACCCTCAAGGGCGTTGTCGCTGCTTTCACCGTCTGATAATGAAGCGAGGTATACCTCGTTGGAGTCACCGCTCTCATTTCCGTCGCTGTCGTATGCCCTTACGACGAAATAGTAGGATTCGTACTCGTCGAATCCCGTAACGGTGCATTGGGAGGAGGTGCCTTGCCATTCGGGGTCGTTGTAGGCATACGACTCGCCGCGTTCACGGGCGTAGAGCCGGTAGCCTGAAGCATCGGTGCTGGGGTCCCATGCCAGAGTGACGTCTCTGGCGATTGCCATGGTTGGGAGTATGAATATCAGCAGGATTAGGAGTGCAACACTTTTTATTGAATGCATTCGGTTCCTTTAGCCTTAAGCGAATTTGGTGCGTGCGGAGAAGCGCACCTCCCAGAGAGTAAGCAATGTTGGTGCCAGGTAGCTCTAATGCATAGCGGTCTCCCTCGATTTTTTTGTAAGCAGAAGAAAATTAATGGGTTCTCACTTCACGGGGAAAATATCCTTGATTCGATGCATATGGCACTTCGTATAGCGTGTTACGATTTCGAACTTTCGGGTGTCATTTTCGTAACTCGAAAGGCTGCTGTTTGTAATCGGAGAAGACGTGAGACGATACGTCGCGATCGTAATCTCCGCCTGCTCCGAAACAGGGCGCAATCTCTATCTGAGAAAGTGTACTTCTTTGTCCCGGCTATTGCCGGCCGGTTCCAAGTACATTTCTATCCATCAAATTTTAAGGACAGTTGATTGTTCGTGGGAAATCGCTTCGCCGAAGGCACCATAATTGCGTACCAGGTGAGGCGGGGCGAAACGATGAGGGAGCTATGGCATTTTTGAATATAGTTAAATACGCGCTTTGTAAACCCCTTTTGCCTTTAATGGTGGTATTGTTCCTGATCGGTTGCGGCGGTACGGCATCCGATACCGGTGACGGGGGAGCAGAGGCGCAGGAGGATTCGACGCCGGCCGGCGATCCGGTTCCAGGATCGTCCGAACCGATCGCATGTGATGAGGGCGATGCCGGAGTTGCCGGCAACACTTTCTATCTCGACCCGGTTTCGGGCAGCAACGATAATGACGGCTCGGTGGGAAGTCCCTGGGGCAGTTTGCAGTCGGTGGTCGAGGCGGGCATGATCGAGACGCGCGCATATGCCGACCTTCCCTATGACGGTGACAACGATCTGGTAGCCCAAAACCCGGGGGCGCCTGTCAAGGCCGGCGATACGCTGGTGCTGCTCGACGGTTTTCACGGGGAGTGCTATCTTCGCGGTGCCTACAACGAATATCCCATCACGATCAGCGCGGCCGTCGGGCAACGGCCCATGCTTTCGCGGGTTTTTATCTCGGCGGCCGCCAATTGGCACTTCAGGGGGTTGACGGTCTCTCCTTCCACTGCCGCGACTTATGAAACCCGCACCTTGGTGCAGATCGAATCTCATGGCTGGCATGGCCCGGCCTCTCACATCGTGGTCGAAGATTGTGACCTCTACTCCGTGTCTGACACCTCCGCCTGGAGCGCGGACGATTGGAACACATTGGCCTGCAGCGCCATATCGGCCTCCGGCGACTGCATGACCATCCGTGGTAATTACTGCAAGAATGTCAACTTCGGGATCTCACTCAGCGGCAACGGCGGCGTGGTGAACGGCAACACCGTCGAGAATTTCAGTGGCGACGGTATGCGCGGACTGGGCAATGACCTGGTTTTCGAGTACAATCTGGTGAAGAACTGTTATGCGGTCAACGCCAACCACGACGATGGGTTCCAGTCGTGGTCCATCAACGACGATCCGCCCCGGGAGCGCGTCGTGCTGCGCGGCAACACCTTTATCAACTATGAAGATCCCAACCAGCCGTTCCGCGGCACCCTGCAGGGGATCGGCTGCTTCGACGGCTTCTACGTCGACTGGGTGGTCGAGAACAACCTGGTGATCACCGACCACTGGCACGGCATCTCCCTGTATGGCGCCGTCAACTGCCGTATCGTCAACAACACCGTGGTGGACCGCAACGACGAGAGTCCCGGCCCGCCCTGGATTCGCGTCAATCCCCATAAAGACGGCACACCGAGTGAAGGGTGTTTGATCCGCAACAATATTGTCCCGAGTGTCGTTGCCACCGGCGATACGGTAGCGGATCACAATCATCTTCTGACCGCAGGTGACGATCTTTTTGTGGATCCCGACTATTTCGACTTTCACCTGCGCGCCGATGCGACGGCGGTTATCGATGTCGGTAGCGCCGATCTGGCACCCTCCGAGGACCACGATGGCATCATTCGCCCGCAAGGCGCCGGGATCGATCTGGGCTGCTACGAACGGTAAGGGGCGAGCAGCTGGCCCGGGTGGTTATCGATTTTGTGCAGATGTAGGAGACGTCTTGCCCCATGGGTAGGGCGTCGGCTGTCCCGGGCGATTGATCTGCTCCGGCCCCTTCACACCGATCGGATCGGTTGCTTTCGGGAGATCCTCTCTCTTCTCCTGATCCGTTTCAGCAGCCGCAATGGCATGAAACGTTTTCTGCGGCTCAAGTCTCAGATCCGTTGGCGCCTGGGGGACTTTAAACTGAAACGGCATTTTAAGCGTGATCAGATCCGATTCATTGCCCACTTCGTCGATGGCGGCAATACCGATCTCGACGGGGCCGTCAACATCGGCCAGGGCTTTTACATCTTCGGGCAACACGACTTCGGTGACATTGCCCAGTTTGACGCTGTTCGAGTTGTAGCTCACACCGCCGTCCGCGGACCAATAGAGTTTGTACCCGACCACCTGAGTCGATGGTGATGCGTTCCATCGCAGCGTGCGCTTCTTGATTTTGGCCATTTGGCACCTCCTGTCGTATGCTGTTGGACCGATGACGCGGGGGTCATCGGTCCGTGGGATTGTCGTCGTCCGATGATCCGGACGTCGAATCAGGCCAGGGAGTTTTGCCACGTCGGCGGCATGTAGGACTGTTCGTCAAACGACTGCATCATCTCCGGGTCGCTCTCTTCCATCGGCTCTTCCTCGCGGAGAGGTTCATCCGCCATAACCGCCACGGGGGGCGCGGCTTCTATCAGTTCTTCGCAGAGGGCTTCCACCTCTTCGGCGGCTTTGCTGCCCGGTGAATACTGTGTCACGGAGACACCATGCTTCATGGCATCGATAAAGGCGACGCGCTGACTGAGCTCGCCCTTCATGATCTTTTCTCCGAAAACGGAGAGTTCATCGCTGATCTCACGAGCCACACGCGTGCCGGGGATCTTCTTGGTGACCAGGAAGTGAACCGACAGATCGGGGTTGCCTTGCCGGCTCTCCTGGATCATCTCCAGGGTTCCTTTGCAGGACCAGATGTCCAAAGAGCTCGGGCTGACCGGGATGATGGCCAAATCGGATAGCGCAAGGATGTTGCGGGTGGTGCCGGATCTGCCCGGCGGTGAATCGATGATCAGATAATCGCAGCTCTCTGCAAGGAGTTTAACTTCTTCTCTTTTGACGGCTTCAGACAGTTCGATCATTTCAAACGCCTGGTTGTTCTCTACCGCCTGCCAACGGGTGGCACTTCCCTGGGGGTCTGCATCGACAAGCACGACGCTGTAGTTTTTCCGTGCCAGACTCGCTGCCAGGTTGATTGCCGTTGTGGTCTTTCCGACACCGCCTTTCTGATTGACAAAACTGATAATCATCCTCGGTCATCCTCCTATCCTGTAGGGTTGGCAGATCAACTGATTCCCGTTCCAATATTCCGCACGATGCGAATATGTGCTGTATAGGCAGAGGCATGGCGATGAACGCTTCGATGCTGCACATCAATCCTTCATCGCTCGCTTTGAGAAATTCGGCCGATGCTTCCGTTTGTCCGAACATTCAGAGCTGATACAACTTTTACGTTCCCATCGGGCGAAAGTCAAGCCACAACCACATGATATGGGCATTAAATCCATTAATAGGCCTATATATAGTAGGCTTATGCGAGGAGTTGATGAGGTGGGATGGAAGTAAAAATGAATTTAAAAATGGTTTCTAATCGTCCAGGCAGTAGCACATTTTGTCGGGTATCACGCCCCTTACGCCGCCGGTGGGGTTGGGTGTGTCGCCGTCCCGGCGTGGAATGAGATGGATGTGGGCATGGAAGATCGTCTGCCCAGCAGAGGTGCCGCAGTTCATGCCGATGTTAAAGCCGGTGATGGTGGGGTCGGACGCGTGGAGCTTCTCCTTGAGCCTTCGCAGCAACTGCTCGGCATCCCGGCACTCCGCTTCGGTCATGGAGAACCAGTCGGCGGTGTGCCGCTTGGGGATGATCAGATGATGCCCCTCAGAGACCGGGAAGCGATCCGCCATGGCCCAGACCGATCGGTATTCCGCTGCAATCCGATTTTTGATGTCGGCCGCACAGAAGCGGCAATTCCCTTCAGAGCTCAATTTCTCCCCCCTGCAGCTTATCGACGAATGGCATGTCCGCCGGTGAAAAATCGTATCGGCCCAGCTCCCTGATTCCCACCCAGGCAAAAGCGTCATGGGCTCTCAGCGTGATCTCCCCCGATTGCCACGTTGTCCTGTAAGCCAGCAACTCGACGGAAATATGAGGGTAGTGGAAGACGTTAACCCCCACTCGTTCGGCCACCGCCACTTGGATGTTGAACTCTTCGCGCATCTCACGCATCAGGCAGGCCTCTGGTGGCTCCAACCCCTGGATTTTTCCGCCCGGAAACTCCCACTTTCCTGCCAAAGGGTCGCCGGCCGGTCTTCTGGCAACAAACAGTTTCCCGTCGTTTGCCATGATGGCCGCCGTGACGCGCGTTAACGGCTTATCTTCCGCTTTTTTTTTCATTCGGTTCTTACGCTCAGGGTTCGATTGCGGGTTTGCCTAACGTTGCGAAAGCCGGGTAAAGATACAAAGAGGGCTCGGTCGTGTCAATGATCGGTGAAAGCTTGATCTCTCGACATCCGGCTCGCCGGCTGCTATGGTTTCGGAAAAATTCGAATTCTACCTTTTTCGATAGGTTCCCGCGCCGCTGATTGCCTCTTAACCACGGACAAGGAGAAAAAGAATGCCCACCGCCGCCTCGCAGCAAGCCTTGGAAGGGCTGCGCGATCTAACCACCTTGAAGTGGTATGTCATCCCGATGCTCTCTGTTGTTTTTTACATCTATACCGCTGAAATCAAAAAGGCCCGTGCCACTGGCAACTGGAATGCAATCCTGGCCGGACTGACCCTGTTCGGCATGGATTTCATCAACGAAACCTGGAACGGATGGGTCTTTCATTTCACACAGCACTCCGCCTTCTGGACCGCACCCGGCCCGACGGCGCTGCGCACCATGGTTGGCTGGAACATCGAGATCATGTTCATGTTCGCCATTGCCGGCATCATCTATTACAACACCCTGTCGGGAGATCGCCACGCCCGTATCCTGGGGCTCCCCGATCGCTGGTTCTGGGCCATCGGGTACGCCGCCTTCTGCGTGTTCGTCGAGTGCCTGCTCAACATGGGAGGATTGCTGGTGTGGGAATATCCCTGGTGGACGCGTTCCCTCGCAGGTGTCGGTTTGATTTTCCTGTTCGGCTACTTTCATTTCTATGTGGCCATTATCATCATGTTGTCATTGAAATCCCTGCGCGCCAAGATCTGGATGGTTGCTTCTTTGTACATCGTGGCTGCCGTCGCCAATATTATTGGATTGGGTGCAATGGGTTGGGTTTACTAGTCAGTCAGTTGAATTTTCAATTCAGGAGGATACGGCGATGCAATATACCAAATTGGGTCATACCGGATTGCAGGTGTCACGGATATGCCTGGGCATGATGACCTATGGCAGTTCCAAGTGGCGCGAATGGGTACTGGATGAAGCGGATACCCGACCGATTTTCAAGCGGGCCGTCGAATTGGGGATCAACTTTTTCGATACGGCCGACATGTATTCCGGAGGGATCTCCGAAGAGGTGACCGGCAAACTGTTGCGTGAGTTCACCCGCCGGGACGAGGTGGTGGTTGCCACCAAAGTCTTCTTCCCCGTGGATCTGGCCTTTGCCGGCAGCTTCGGAAAAACCGCCCCCCAGCCGCCCAACACCAGCGGTTTGTCACGCAAGCGGATTTTTGCGGCCGTGGATGCTTCACTCCAAAGACTCGGCCTCGACTACATTGACCTCTACCAGATCCATCGCTGGGACAACACCACCCCCATCGAAGAGACGATGGAGGCCCTGCACGATGTGGTCAAATCGGGCAAGGTGCGCTACATCGGTGCGTCGAGCATGTGGGCCTGGCAGTTCGCCAAGGCCCAACACATCGCCCGGACCCATGGATGGACGCCGTTTGTCTCCATGCAGAACCACTACAACTTGGTCTACCGGGAGGAGGAGCGTGAAATGATTCCCCTCTGTCGGGACATGGGTGTGGCATTGATTCCATGGAGTCCCCTGGCCCGGGGATTTCTGGCCGGCAACCGCACTCCCGAGGACAAAGAGGCCGGCAACACAACGCGCTCCAAAACCGACGGGTTTGCACAGTACCTCTACTACCGTGAAGAGGACTTCGAGGTGGTCGAACAGGTGGGCCAATTGGCGGCCGAAAGAGACGAAACCAATGCCCGTATCGCATACGCCTGGCTGCTTCATCAAAAGGGGTTGGCCGCTCCCATTGTCGGAGCCAGCAAAATAAACCACATCGAAGAGGCTGTGGCGGCCGTAGAGGTCAAACTAAGTGAAGAGGAGATAAAGCGGCTCGAGGCACCGTACAAACCCCATCCGGTGCTCGGGCACGCCTGATCGCCGCATCAATGGCCAGCTGCCTGATATGAAGGGAGAACGGATATGGCGAATGCAAGTTGCAGATATGCCTATACCCTCTTGACAACTTTACTGACGCTAATTCTCTTTATGGGATGCTATCCCAAGGGCGTGGGGCCTCTCGGCCCGGACGGGGACGCATTGACCTGGTCTGAAATGAATATCGAACAGCGTAAAACGCACATGAAGTCGGTCGTCCTGCCACGGGCGGCCGCTGTGTTTCGAACCTGGCGCCCGGATCGCTATGCTACCATTGAGTGCAATCTATGCCACGGTATCGGTGTCCACTACGGCAATTTTCGCATGCCTTCCGACCACCTCCCTCGGCTCAGCGGGGATTTGCTCCTCACAACCGAGCGCAACAAATACCCAAAGACCACTCAGTTGAAATTGGATCGCCTGGTGCCGGAAATGGCGGACGCCCTCGGATTCAAAAGCTTCAGCCTGATTACCCGAAGGGGCTTCGGCTGTTACTCCTGCCATCTGGGGCCGCAGGGTCCCATGTATGGGAATTAGTGGTACCGATTGTTTATCCGGCGTAATGTTGGAGCGACGCTTTGGCCAGCGGGCAAGATGCCGATCAAGGGCCTTGCCCATCTTGTTAGATCAATTGACCGTTCCTTTACCACATGTATCGATCCGAAGGAGGCACCCCGATGTCATTAAAAACACAACTTTTGATCTACCTGCTGGCCATGGCTCTTTTTGACGTGATCATTCCGATCCCCATAACAGCCATGGCCCTGATCTTTGTGCTTTATCAGAAGCCGAGGTGGTTCAAGGAGTGGGTCGATACCGTATACAGGGACTGAGAGCCGTTCGGCCCCATTTCCATGAGCAGGTTCAAGAATAGTTAGCGATTCATGCACTGCTATATGGTTGCTTATCCCCTATTGCATTTTTCCTGATCGGTATACTTGACTTGATCCAATCTCATCCGGTTCTAACAATTCGAATATACCGTTTAATTTTGTGAGTAATAGATCTGCCTAAAAGGAGAAAGCGCCATGCAACGTATCGATCTGCTTCCCGAAAAGAAAATCTCCGGTACAGGACCTATGGCAGTCGCTTTCCAGGAGCGCGGGATTCAGCGTTTTCAGGCCGCCTGTGAGTATGTGCACCGCATGCCCTACGGCTATAACTCGGACCGCGACGACGTGATGGTTCTGTTCAAGGAGGGCAAGGGGAGCTGTGCCACCAAGCATGCCGTCATCGCCACCCTGGCCTCTGAAATAGGGCTTTCAGTGGTCAAGCGTATCGGCATCTATGCCATGACCGAGTCCCTGGTGACAGGGGCGGAGGCGATTCTGGAGCGGTATGGGCTGCCCTATGTCCCAATGCTTCATTGCTTTTTGGCGTTCGGCGATGCCTTCGTTGATCTGACCGCCGGCAACCATAACGGAAAGAACCGAAGCATCGACGTGTTCCTGCATACCGAAGCGGTCCCGCCCAATATCTCCGCCAAGGAGGAGTATCTGCGCTACCGCACTGCCCTTAAATCGCTGCTCGAAAGCCGCGAGGAGTTGAAGGGGATCAAGATGAGTACAATCCTCAAGGCCCGGGAAGAGGGGATTGTTTTGCTCAGGGCCAATATCGGCGAGTAGGTCAGACCACCCACTGGACCCTCCTCCTTGAGTGGATCTATCGAAACCCGAATGTTGAGTCAGCTATTTGTCAGGTCTTCGGCGAGTTCATTGATGTAGACTTCGATGGCCGTGTAGCCCGACGGCATGACGGTGTTGAAGTCATCAGCGCCGGTGGGATCGAGGCCGTGGGCCAGCTCCCATGCGTCGGCCATGCCGTCGTTATCACAATCCTGGGGAGCGGGTGCCGGGACGAGGCCCTCCATGTAGTCGCCGGGTTCATAGGCGCCCCATGTGCCGGTGCCGTCGGTGGTCTCCTGGATGGCCCGTCGGGTGACGGTGTCGCGGGGGAATGCGCCTGCACGCTCCATCACCCGGCCGAATACCTCTCCCGAGGGGTGCACCGTGGTTTCGGCATAATAGGCGGATCGGCCGCTGAAGTCGAACATGCTGTTGGATCGGTACGATTCGCCCAGGTTGAGGTTTTGGGAGCACTCGCTCCAGGGGTTGTCCACCACGCCGTCGCAACTGCTGGAAGGGTCATCGATGAAATTGTCGGCCAGAAAGTATGACAGATCAGGGGCGCTGCCGTTGTCTTCATCATCGAAGTAGAACGGTATCAGCGTGTCGTCGGCCCCATCGATGTAGTGATTGCCGACGATGTTGAACTGCCCCGACGCCGGGTTGTGGTGCACGAAACCGTGGCGCACGTTGTAGACCACATTGTTGATCACCTCGGAAGGTCCGTTGGCGATTGCCGGGCAGCGGTTGCGGTGATGGGCAAAAAGGTTGTGGTGCACCGACACGCGCGTACCGGATGGGCCGCTGATCAGGCCGTAGTTGTGCAGTCCTTCCGGATGGCCAGTGGTGCCGGACATCTCGATGGTCGACCACTGCAGTGTGACATCCTGAGCTTCGTAGATATCGATCGTTTCGTCCACTCCGAACGCGACGGAGATGTGGTCGAAGATCAACCGGCGGTTTCTGGAGAACTGGATGCCATCGAACTGCTCGCCGTCGGAGTCGTCATAGGCCGGGCGGATGCGCAGATGGCGGATGATCATGTTGTCGACGCCGTATTGGTAAGCGCCATATAGGCGACCTTTGATGGTGATGCCGCCCCCCGGAGCCGTTTGGCCGGCGATGGTTACATCGCCGTAGGGGATGCGGACGATATCGGCCTCGATCACCCCGCTGACGGCAAAGACTATGGTGCGCGGCGCTTTGACATTGAGGGCCTCCTGGAGAGAGCCGGGGCCGTCGGCCGCCAGACTGGTCACCTTAATGATCTGCCCACCGCGACCGCCAGTGGCGTAGGCGCCGAATCCCTCGGCTCCCGGAAAGGCTTTCAATCCATTGGTTTGGGCTGCCGACGTTGCCGCCGTGACGCTGTCGGATCGCTCACTCTCATTGCCGGCGGCATCGTAGGCCGTCACCTCGTAGGTGTAGGCCGTATCGGCCGTCAGGCCGGTGTCCGAATAGGTCGCGGTTCCCAAGTCTACCAGCGCCGATCCGTTGCGATAGATGGTGTAGCCCACCACCGCCCGATCATCGGCGGCGGCATCCCACGCCAGATTGATCTGAGACGAGCTGACCGCTTCGGCCCCAAGGTTCAGGGGGGCGGAGGGCGCCTGAACGTCCTCTGTATCAACGATACCTCCTCCTCCCGCATCATCGGCCGGTGCGGTTGCATCGCTGCCACATCCCATAACGGTCGCGGAAAAGAGAAACAGAAGCAGCGCCAATCCAAAAAGAGACCTTCTTGTCGGCATCCAAGCGTGTGTCTTCAACGGTGCACACGTTGCGTTTTGTTGTACGTTTTTTTCCCGTCGTGTAAGCATGAAATCCGTCGTCCAATAGTCTGATATTCTTTAAATACAGATCTATAATTCCGAATTCGGCTGAGCTTTGCCGGAAAGTTGACGCAAAAATTGTACCAAAGGTGCCGCCGCGCCAATGATATTGTCCTCGCGCAACTGATTCCTGGTTTAGTTATCGGCTTCGCGGCTTTTACTATCTGAAATGCCGACTTCTTGCTTCGGATTGCAGGCGCGCAAAATTGCCGCCCACAACAGCGTTTTCTATGTCTCGATCGAGGCCCATGCCGCAAACTTTGTGCAACTCTTCCGCGGGGTGACCGAAGGGAAAGTCTGAGCCGAAAAGCAGTCTTTCATGGCCGTAATGCAGGAGGTATTCACGTATCTCTTCACGGGATGCCAGCGCCGTGTCGGCCCAAACATTCTCCATTTCCCAAAGACCCGCTGAGGCGATGGCGCTGAAACCACCGTTTAAACCTCCCAGGTGCGGAATGATCACCCTGATCCCCCGTGCCATTTCGTGGATGAAGTGCACCGTGTGATCAAACTCTTCTTCGAGTACGATCGGCAGGTTGCGCCGCCGGATTTTGTCAAGAGCGTGACGGCATCGAGGTTCGTCATAGTGGTAAAGTGGTTCGCTGGCATGCCGGTGCCATTTGATGCCGCGATGTGCAGATGTCAGCTGTTCGACCGCAAAGTCGTTCCAAATGAAAAAGTAGGGGTAGACGGTCAGTCCGGAAGTCTTCAGGGAGAGCAGGTGGGCGTTGCTCTTTTGGCGGCGTTTTTGCCAGGAAGGTGTGTCAACGAAGTTGCGGTCATAGCGGTCGTAGATCTCGTAAACCGGAGAGAAAAAGGCCACGCCTTCTATTTCCGTGCCCTTAATATGCCTAGCGTAATCATCTACGGATTGTGGCCAACTGTCGTCAAGGATGCCGCAATGGGCGTGGGCGTCGATAATGGTCACAGAAGATGTCGCCATTGTTATTCAACTTCCCCTTTTTTCAGGAAATCGACCTGATTTAAACAGTTCCTTCCTTTGCTATTATTTTTTTAGCCCACAGGTCCGGTGCCGTTTTGAACACCCAACGACGTTGAAGATCCAGTTTGGCGAATGCAATATGGGGCAGGTCGTCTGCCGAAGATGCGAAACGGTCTTGCCACTCGATGAGTGCTGGTGCGGGCAAGGACGAATCTATGAGCACTCCGTCAAGATGGAACAGGTCGTTCAACTCCTGCCGTACGGGCGGGATCGCTTTACTCCACCAAAAGACTTGTCGCTCCATCTCTCCGCTGTGTTGCCGTCGGGGCTCCTGGTTGACGATAGTGAAGATCACGGCCCGATTGCCGGGCTTTTCATAAAGAAAGCGTTCTTCGAGATCAAGGAAATGGGGTCGTTTGAGGTGTACGGCCGAAAGTAATTTTTTACGGTCGGGCCTTCGTCCGGGTGAGAGAAAGATCATTTCAAAGGGCGTAAAGGGATTGGCGGCAGTGAGCGTCGAAAGTATGTGGCACAGCGTCTCCTCATCGGAAAAGTTCGGATCGACAAAGAGCTGGTAGGGGTAGCTCAAACGTTTCGAGATCGATTCTATTGCTTCGGCCGGACGAGGCGACTTGAGATAGAGCTTGGTGAAGAGCGTCCGGTTGCCGATGCGGGCGGTTACATCGTCGGTTCGGCGTTTTTCCGAGCTGCGCCAGGCGATGTTCAGGTCGGGGAAGGGGTAGAACGCGGCATCGAAGCTCGTTTCGGCATACTTGATGGCCTGCTGCATTTCGCTGCTGGAAAAGGCGGGAGTTTCCAGCACCGTGTAGGGCGGTTCGGGCGTAAAAATCAGTCCGAGTGCTTTGCTCTTTCTGCGGAAATCGGTTCCGGGCAGCACAGAGAGGGGGAAGATCTGGACATCGTCGGCCAGGCCGTTTTCCGCAAGAAAGTCGACCGACCGTTTGAAGCCGGCCAGGTCGTCTCCGGGCAACCCCAGAATCAGGTCGATCTGGGGGCGGATCCCCCGTTCCTTGAGCAGGTGCGCGCCCTGGGCGAGCCGCTTGAGATCGGTGCGGCGATTCATCAGTTCGAGGGCCCTGGGATTGGTGGACTGCAGCCCGATTTCGAGCCAGCGGAAACCGACATCCTGAAAACGATCGGCCAGGGGAGCGTCGATCGATTCGGCCCGGATTTCACTCACAAAGCCGATTAGATGATCCCGGTTGCGCGCTGCCAGCTCCGCCAGAAAGGCCTGCAGGCGGGGTCGTGCGCTCAGGCATGGGTCCAGCAGATAGATCTCTCCGACGCACCGTTCCCGTGCCCAGTCAATTGCATCGAAGACAAGCGTTTCCGAGGCAAAGCTCAGCCCCTGGCGTGACTTGTTGTAGTGGCAGTAGCCGCAGTGATAGGGGCAGCCACGCTGTGTCTCCAGGAGCATGATATTGCCCGGGCCCGGGTCGAGCCATCCGGAGAGATAGGGGCTGACGTTCGATTCGAAAATGCCATCGACCGCAGCGGACGCTGAGCCGCGCTTCCAGAACCCCGGCTCGCAATGCAGTCTTTGAAAAACGGCCTCGCCCTCCCCGTAGACCAGAAAATCAGCGGGTGATCCGGTGAGCCGTGGATTGTCGGGTGTGATTTCGGGGCCGCCGAATATGATGCGCACGTCGCCAAGCTGCTTGATTCTCCCGGCAATATACAGCGAGCGGTCCAGGTTCCAGCAATAGACGGTAAATCCTACGATAGTGGGGCGCAGGGCAATGATCCGGTCCATCAGGGCGGCGTCACCCAAATAGGAGACTTCACTCTCGGGAAGGATAGTGACTTGGCTGTCGGCCGATGGTGCGGCCGATTGGGCCAGCCAGGCGGCGGCCAGGGGCACATTTCCGGTTTGTCGGCCAAAATTGGTTTGCGGCACCGGCAATTGAATCAATAGGGTGTTGTTCATGGGGCCCGAGATTCCTGTTCTAATACTTTTTCCCAGCCCCATCCACCATGGGAACGAAACGCACATCCTCAATCCTCTCTTCGATAATGTGCCCCTCTTTTTTGGTCAGTCGCACCAACTTTTGGTAGAAGAGGTTGCCTATCGGAATGACCAGGCGGCCGCCTTCTGCCAACTGGTCGGTGAGCGGCTTGGGAATTCCGGACGGCGAGCAGGTGACGATGATGCCGTCAAACGGCGCCATTTCCGGCCATCCTCGGTATCCATCGCCGATTCTAACGTGCACCTGTTTGTATCCCATGGAGTCCAATACCTCTTCGGCCTGCTTGCCCAGGTCCGGTATGATCTCGATCGAGTAGACCACCACCCCCATTTCGGCCAGCACCGCCGCCTGGTATCCCGAGCCGGTGCCGATCTCAAGGACCCGCTGGCCCGGCCGCACCTTGAGCACCTCCGACATCAAGGCAACGATGTAGGGCTGGGAGATGGTCTGATCGTGCCCGATGGGCAGGGGTTGGTCGTCATAGGCCTTGGATTGCAGCGCTTCAGGGACGAAGCGATGCCTCGGTACGCTGCGCATGGCCCGCAGGACGGCTTCATCCTCGATGCCGCGTTTTGCGAGCTGCCGCGTCACCATCTCGCGGCGTTCGTCAGCCCTGTCGTCCGGGCGCTCTGCGGCTGGACAGTCGCCAATGGTTATCTGAAGTAAAAGGGGCAGTATCGTAAAGAGAGAAAGGCGTGCCAGGAGACAATGATAGGTCGGCATGGTCTATCCTCCTGTTGTTGGTCCTCCTGTTCTTATAGAGCACCCGCTTTTACGCGATTTAACTTTTTTGTTGCAACGGTCCCTCATCTCCTGATCGGCCGATCCATTGATCGGCGGTCCACACCCGAGCCTCCCGGTGCCCCAGGCAGTGGGCGTGGCGCATCACATAGCTTTGGATTCTATTAATTTCGGATATCGAGTTTAATTGCATACGATCGACGGGATTTGTCAAGGGGAGGGATATACAGGTCGCCTGTAGGGGCACGACGCATCGTGCCCCTACGAATATATTCGGGTTTTTTTGTGCATGCGATCACTTCAGGGTAGCCGTCAGGTACTCGGAGAAACGCTGCCACGATTTTTGGTCCGCATCCTTTCGGTAGCGCTCACCGCCGAAAACGGTAAAGGCGTGGGGCGCTCCGCCGTAGGTGATCATCTCGTGAGCCACGCCGCTACTTTCCAACTCCTGGGCGAGTGCGGCGAAATGTTCCATGGTGATGGCCGTGTCGGCCGTGCCGTGCATGATCAGCAGGCTGCCTTTGGTTTTTGAGTAGTTCTGCCCCTCCGGGGTGCTCAAACCGCCGTGAAACGTGACAAAGCCTTTCAGGTCGGCGCCGGACCTGGCCAGCTCCAAAACCGCCGCACCGCCGAAGCAGTACCCCATGGCCACGGCATTGCCGCTGTTGCCCCCCTGAGCCTCGGCCGTTTTCAGAGCGCCATAGAGCAGGGCGCGCATTTTTTCCCGATCTTTGTAGAGTTCGCCGGTGTGCTGACGGCGGTCCTTCACCTCCTTCGGGCGGACCCCGGCCCCGAACAGATCGGCTGCAAACACGGCATACCCCATTTCGGCCAGCATTTCGGCCCGTTTGACCTCGTAATCGGTCAACCCGTCCCAGTCGTGAATCAGCAACACCAGCGGTGCATTTTTCGAAGGGCTGACATAGTAGCCCTCGTAAGGCGCCCCATTCACCTGGTAAGTTATTGACTTGCCGGCTGCGCCGGCCATAGACGTCATCATCATGATTGAAATAAGAGCGATCAATCCTTTCATAGGATGCCTCCTTGTGGCTTTGAATTGATGAATGTCATTTCAGCGGGCTGTGAGAGAAGAGCGGGGAGTACCGATAACCGATGGGGCGTGATTGCCGCTGGAATGACCGGAAGGTATAGGCCCTAATTTAGGCACGGTTCGCAAAAAAGCAAAACGCTTCAGGCGTAGCCTTTAATAATCCTCGAAAGGCTGCAGTCCATAAGCGGATCTGGCTTGGGCACAGGCGCTGTTATGGCAATGAATGTCCCAACCGGGGAGAAAATTTTTGCATGTGGAGGGCCTGCAGAGGTAAATCGAGCAGTTGACATTTTGGCCGATGGTTCCGACCAGAGCGGTACACCGTTTGAAAAATCCGTTGGTTCCTTTCATGGCACTTCGCGATTTGTTGATGTGTACCACCAAGGCAAGCGGTACAAGGCCCCCTTCATGGTCATCCACCTCAGTGGATAGAAAAGCGACCTTGTAAAAGGCACAACAAGCTCCGCAGCTTTGGCATCGATTTGTATTCAATATATGTGGCCAGTCCCTGGCTGGTTACTATAAGTAGCACCTTTCCTTAGAAATAGGGAGCGATAAATGGATTGGCGGGAAAGATCGAAAAGAGACGCAACACCGAGGCAAGCTTAAGATAGGTCTCTCTCAAACGTGTCCCTTTCCATCCGGTGGGATAAATTCAGGATGTCTGTCCCAGAGGGGTATTGGAAGATCTTCAGATCGAACTCGCCGACAATGGAGAGGAGGTGGTCGAAGATGTCGGATTGGACGGCTTCGTAGTTGACCCAGGCCTTGTCTTTGCAGAAGGCGTAAACCTCCAGCGGTAAACCTTGCGCGGTCGGTGCCAACTGCCGCACCATCAGGATCAGCTCCGTATTGATCATGGGGTGGCTGCGCAGGTAGGCTGCCGCATAGGCCCTGAAGGTGCCGATGTTGGTCAGGCGCCGGGTGTTGGCGGAATCCTGCGACTGTCCGCCCAGCTCGCTGTTGTGCCGCGCAACCTCCTGATGCTTTTGCTGCATGTATTCGGAGATGTGGCGGATACCGGCATAGCGTGTCAGCATCTCCGGTGTGCAGAATTTGATGGAATTCATATCGATAAAGATGGCCCGTTTGATGCGTCTGCCCTTGGACTCCTGCATTCCGCGCCAGTTCTTGAACGAGTCGTTGATCAGGGCATAGGTTGGAATGGTGGTGATGGTATTGTCCCAGTTGGCCACCTTGACGGTCGTCAGGGTGATGTCCATCACGTCGCCGTCGGCCCCATATTTGGGCATTTCGATCCAGTCGCCGTTTTTCAGCATGCGGTTGGAGATCAGCTGAATGCCGGCCACGAACCCCAGTATGGGATCTTTGAAGATCAGCATCAAGACAGCTGTGAGTGCCCCCAAGCCGCTGAGCAGGTAGATCGGGGAGCGGTCGAGCACCACGGCGACGGCCATGATCAGCGCGGTGCAGTAGAGGATGATTTTGAGCACCTGGGCGAAGCCCTTGAGCGGGATCTCCCGGGAGACGCGCAAGGTCTGGTAGATGTCGTGCAGAGAGTTGATCAGGGCGTCCACCACCAGCGCACCAACGACGATAAAGTAGATATTGAGAACGCCCGCAGCCGTGGCAATGGCATGGTCGTAACCTTTGAGCACCATGGGAAGAAAAAGGTGGATGATGAGCGCCGGTACGATCAAGGTGAGGCGCATGAAGAGCTGGTTTTCCTGCAGCCGGTTGTCCCAGGCCATCTTCGTACGTTCGATCAGGCGGTGCACGATACTGCGCGCGATACGGCGGCTGATTTGAAATGCAATAGAGGCGATCAGCAGCACAGCCGCTGCCAGGATGGCCCTGGCCAGGATCGTACTGGACTCAGTGCCCAGGTTGAAGGCTGATAGCCAAGATTCAATCCATTGGGAAAGGCTCATGATAACCTCTTCTTTTTCGGTCGTCATCTCTACCACTGCTTGTTCAGACAAGATAGAAATGCGATCTCTCCCGATCGCTCTCTCTTAACACCACCCCATCCTTCTCCAGTTTCTCCAGGTGTGCCAGAACGGTCCTTTCAGCCCTTGGCTGCAGATCATGGCCATGCATCTGGAAATCCTCTTCGTTGTAGATCGCCTTTGTGATTTTTGGAATCGTTGATAGACCGCTATGCAGCGCTTCGAGCACGCGCGTCTCCCGCATCAGGCGATGGTCGATGTACCAACGGATGCGATCGGGTGCGCGCTTGTCGATCACCGGGCCGTGGGAAGGACAGATGATTCTGACATCCATTTCGGCCAGTCGATTCAGTGTGTTCAGGTAGTCTGCCATATCTCCCTCCGGCGGCGATATGATCGAGGTGCCATATCCCAGAATCGTATCGCCTGAGAAGAGCATCCCTTTCTCCTGGATATAGAAGCAGAGGTGCGCTGGGGAGTGGCCCGGTGTGTCCAACACCTGGATGATGTGCTCGGATGTTTCGATCACCTCTCCACCTGAAAAGCGGTCGATGAGATGGCCCTTGGACGTGCCGAAGGTCATTCGATTCCCATTGTTGCGATGGCACAAGATCCGGCCGTTGTATGTTTCCACAAGGGCTTCGATGCCGCCGTAGTGGTCCGGATGAGGGTGGGTAATGGCAGCGTAACGAATCAATCCGATACCGCTCTCCTTTAAACAGATCTCAAGGCTGCCGCCGCTTTCAAAGATCGGGTCGATCAGGAGCGCTTCTTTGTCTCGGCCAATAACATAGCAATTCGTCGTATGGTGCGGAGGAAGGGTAAAGGTATGGACGGTCGCTTTATGGATGTGGCGACTCAATCTCATCTTCTACCGCCATGCAAACATCGGTTGTTCGAAGTGGGCCACCCTCGTCTCGTTTCCCAAAATGGCCACCTCTCTGAACTGGTACAGCAGAGCGGCTGTGGGGGAGGCGATCCAGCTGTTCCCGACGGGCATGTAGAGGATCGGGTGCGGACTGTGGGAAACCTCCTCCAGTATTGGAGCGTCCGGCCGCAGAAATTCCCGGATGGGAATCCGGTGAACGGATCGAACCTCCTCGGGATTGGGCATCAGTTGCGCTTCCAGCCCCCCCCATATCACGATGGGTGTCATAATGAACCCTGAACGGGTGGCAAAATCATCCAGGCGGCCCATAATTCGCTCTTGGGGCAACCTTAGCGCCACCTCCTCTTCTAGCTCTCTCAATGCGGTCTCCTCCGGCGTCTCCCCCTCTTCCAGCCGTCCACCGGGGATCGCCCACTGGCCGGCATGGTGCTTCAGTCTGGAAGATCGTCGGGTCAAAATGAGCGCGGCGTCCATCTCCTGCACCGGATATGAGGAGATACCTCCCCCATGCGAACTGCAATCGACATCCACCACTGTGAGCGCTACCGCCGCCCGCCTCATCTCGTCGCCGCGGTGCTCCTTGTGAACAAATGCTTGGAGATTGCTTTCGATATGGTCGCGCAGCTGCTCACCGCACAAAAATTGGGCGTTCCGATCCATGGATTCAATATGCCTGCTGTTTTGCTTCAACCTGCCGATGTCCGTTCTGTTGTGCCAAATTCGATGCGCCAACTCCCATGATCCTCATTTGCTTCCCTGATGATGCCAAACCCTTAAAACATAACCATCCTGGATCCTATAGTCGAGGATATTCTTTTGGTCGGCCATCCCGAACCGGACGCCAGAATGGATTTTAAAGAAGCGCCTCGTACTGAGTCGAAGCTTTTTGCCTGTCGTTTTTCTGTCACCAAATACTCAATTTTGTGAAAAAAAAGCCATAATTCAAGCCATGTTTCCCATTTTCCAGGGTTGTTTTTTGATTGGTATGCGATTAACCATTTGAAATTATATTCAATGTGCAAATGGATGGATTTTTGGAATACTCTTTGCTTCCCCACTGAACTAATGGCCGCAGCGCCAGGCCGGTGAGCGAAGACGTTGAGCGGGTTTCGTTGGAGAAAAGATCGAATTGGAAAGGGATAGTAACGATGACAGGGCGGATAGGATTTGTATCGACGCGATTTGCAGGAACGGACGGCGTCAGCTTGGAAGCGGCCAAATGGTCCCATGTGCTCGAAGAAGATGGATACCGCTGTTACTGGTTTGCAGGTGAACTGGACCGTGACGAGGCGAGCAGCTTCCTCACTCCCGAAGCGCATTTCAAGCATCCGCTGGTCAACCACATCTCTGAGAACATCTTCGGCCGCACCAGCCGTACGCCTGAGACTACGGAGATGATCCATGCCCTGCGCGCTGCTTTGAAAAAAGAGTTGTATCGATTCATCCGGCAATACGAGATCGAACTGCTCATCGTTCAAAATGCGCTCACCATCCCCATGAATCTGCCCTTGGGGCTGGCCCTGGCCGAGGTGATCTCCGAAACCCAGATGCCGATCATCGCTCATCACCACGACTTTTTCTGGGAACGCAAACGATTCAGCGTCAACGCAGTGGGCGAGTATCTGCCTATGGCGTTTCCCGCCGATTTGCCCAACATCCGCCATGTGGTGATCAATTCGCCGGCCCAGAGGGATCTGGCGCACCGCCGCGGCATAGCTGCGACCCTGATTCCCAACATGCTTGACTTCGAACAGCCACCCCGTATCGATCACGAGCAGGTCGCCCGCTTTCGCCATGCCATCGGTTTGGAACCCGGGGATCGGATGGTGTTGCAGCCGACCCGCTTGATCAAACGCAAAGGCATCGAGCATGTGATTGAACTGGTCAAGGCCATGGACCATCCGCGCTGCAAGTTAGTGATCTCCCATGAAGACGGCGACGAGGGGCAAGGCTACAGCGAATGGCTGCAGTCGGCAGCCCTTAACCATGGCGTCGATCTGCGGTTGGTGACGCACAATGTGGTCAGCCCATGGAGTGAGGCTGCTGTCGTCAACGGGCAGTTTACATTGTGGACGGTTTACGCGGCTGCCGATCTGGTGACTTTCTGCAGCCTTTACGAGGGGTTCGGCAATGGCCTGCTCGAAGCCGTTTACTTCAAAAAGCCGGTGGTGATCAATCGATATGAGATCTTCGTCAAAGATATAGAGCCGCTCGGTTTCGAGTTTATCACCATGGATGGCTACCTCACGCCGGATGTTGTCGGAGCGGCCCGGGACATCATCTCGGGTAATGGAGAAGTGGATGTGGCTGTAGAGAGAAATTACGAGATCGCAAAAACACACTTCTCCTACCAAGTTTTGCGTCGGCGCCTGCAATCCGTTCTCAGTGAGATGGGCAATGTCTCACCGTCGCAGATGATCTCCCGTCCTCCCGGACGTCCGCTGCAGATTCTTGAGAAGATGCCCTTGCAGATGGCCGTCTGAAGTGCGCCGCAGATGACGTCTATTCGAAACGAACGCTACGGCGGGTCGAAGCCTGGTGCCTCGCCCTGATGTGCATCGGGGAGCGCCTCCGATGGCGTCGCGCTCCGACCCTTGGGTTTTAACTGAAGCCGTAAGCCTTTCCGCTTAGCCTCCTCTTCATAGCGTCCCTTTTCAATGCGCAGGGCATCCATGGGGGTCACCACAATGGCTGCCTGATGTTGCACCGGGCAGTAGTGTTCACAGTAACCGCACCCCGCACATTTATCCTCCAGGACATGGGGAACCGGCACCTGGTTGCCCTCCTCCTTCAAAAACGCTATGGCATCGTACGGGCACACCTCGTCACACACCATGCAGCTCTTTTGAAACTCCCAAGCCAGGCATTTGCGGCGATAGATGCGGGCCGTACCTGTTTTTGCCCAGATACGATCAGACGGGCTCGTCTGCCGTATGGCATCGGTGGGGCAGACGTTTGCGCATTCATGGCATGACGGGTCGCAAAATCCCCTGCGCGGTGTGAGGGCAGGGGAGAAGATGGCCAGGAATCCGGCCTTCAACCAGATGGGTTGAAGGGTGTTGGTCGGACAGGCCACCATGCACTCACCGCAGCGAACGCAACTGGAAAGAAACGCCATCTCCGGCAGCGCGCCGGGCGGTCGCAGGAGACCGGGCGTCCTCACCTGCCCCTCTCCCTGTTTTCCATATAAAGAGGTGAGGCCGGTCAGGGAGATTACCGCAGTGCCTGCTCCGATAAGCCCGGCGGAGACCACCTGCCGCCGCTCAAGAGAGACACCTCCGGCGGGGAGTATGCCGGTGCGTTTTCGTATGTCGAAAGAGATGGCCTTTTCGGGGCACACCTCTTCGCAGGTCCGACAGACGATGCATTCGCTATGGTGGGTGGTTTCGGGTGCCGCCGGATCGATGGCCGACATGGGGCATCTCCGTGCGCACTTGCCGCACTGGGTGCATTGATTGGATACCCTCCGGCGCACCAACGGGGCTCTGGAGACAAGTGCAAGCAGCGCGCCGGACGGACAGAGATATCGGCACCAGAAGCGGGGAGAGAAGATCACCATAGCGATGATCGCAGCGAAAAAGAGAAGAATGAAAAACTGCGTGGCAAAGCGGATGGTCCTGATCTGGGCAAAGGTGATGGCGTTCATATTCATCCAGTCGCCCAGGGGCCTGGCCAGATCGAGCACCTCTCTCGAGACGAACGAAACCACCGGAAAGATGACCAGGCCATAGGCCCTGGTGATCAAGGAGAGCGGGGCGGCGAAGAAGACATAGGAGACGCCCACCAGGGCGGAACCTGTCAAAAAGATGAGCATCAGGTATTTGACGCCTGTCATGCGAGTCGAAGAGAAGAGCTTCTTTTTTTTGGGGCCGAAGAGGGCGTCCGTCCCATCGAGGGTGGTGCCCATGGGACAGATGTAACCGCAGAAGACCCTTCCGATCAGCGGCCCCGATATCAGAACCAGGAGTGCCGGAACGAAGGCGAGCAGTACAGTTCTGCCGCTGATGGCGCTGAGCAGCACCAGACTCGGATCCATCAGGAGAAAGAGATCCAGGGAGGCCATGGAGATTCCGGAGATGGAAGCCGCCGTCAACAGGAGTAGAAAGAGAGCGAGGAAGAGGAGTTGGACGGACAGCCGGAATCGGGTCATAGCGCAACCGTTTTTATCGAAAGGTTGTCAAGGTCTGCGCGACCGAGCCCCCGCTCATGGGCCAGCCGTATATGACGCACACGGTCGGGTTTGAATCGTTTGCCGTACCACTCGAACGATGCCACCGCATAGGCATCCGCCGCGACCATATCCCTCGACGCGATGACGGTATCTTGCTTGATCACCTTGCCCGGTCCGCCGGGCCCGCCGGTGCTGAGCACCCGCGTGGCATCAATCACCGTCAGATCGGCTTTCAGCAGGCCAGCCAGGTCCACGATGGTTTCATGGAGGTCCATGCGGTGCATGATACCACGGTCGTAGATCAACCCCATCATCCCCTTCATGGAGAGGCTGACACCCGTGGCCGAGTGGGATTTGGCAACCGGCACGGCGATGAGCACATCCGCTTTGAGCGCCTCCTTTACCACATCGGTTTTGGTGAGGTTTTTCGCTTTGGCGATGCTGACCGGCGTGTAGAGATAGGCGTCGTTGATGGGATGCACCATGTTCTTCTCGATGGCCTCGCATGCCGGTCCGATACCGGACGTTTGAACAGCCGCCTTCCCCGAAGAGAGCGTATGGTCCAGAATACTAATTTTGGAGGCGCCGGCCTCCTTGCACATGGCCGCTATGGTCTTGACCACGTCAGGGTGGGTGTTGGAGGCCTGTCCCGGCGATCTGGCAAAACTCATATTGGGCTTGATCAATACGCGGTGGCCCGCTTTGACCACGCTCTGAATGCCGCCGATCAGATCGACCGCCGCCCTGGTGGCGGCCTCGGGTTTTCCGATGGCAACACCGATGTCGGGTGCCGCCGAGGCAATGCCGATCTTCGGCAAATAGAGTCCACTGGTGACGGCGGCCAAAAAGAGGCCGTATCTGCCCTGGAGCTTGATGAAATCCCTTCGGCTGTATTTTCTCTTCATGGGTTTACTCCTATTTCGTCCACCTATCGTTCGCCGATGGTGGCAATTTGGTCCGAGATCTCTTTGGCGCAGGCGAGGAGCTCTCTTTTGGCCTCTTCGGTCTCTCGGGAGATGCTGGCCCGTACAAAGAACCTCCCCTGGGTGAATTCGAGCATATAGCTCCCGCCCATCTCCGCAGTCGATCTCGCCCTGGCGCCCAACTCCCGGACAGGAGCGGACGTATCGGATGCAAATTCATTAAAAATCTTTTCCGAATCGCCCCTGGAAACAGTTTCATAGATTTCAAGCATCATGTAAACCCGTTTTTTTTCATAATTGACGAAAGCGGCTCTCTGCGTCCCGAGGGCGACGTAACGCCCGGCAGCCCCGTTGATCACCATGGAGAGGGTATCCTCGTCAAATGCGATGAGCGGGGCCTCCTCAACCTGCCATCCCATTTTTACCGGTGATTTTGGGATCACCCGCTCCAGGGCGGATTGGTCGCAGGGCAGCGGTTGGACCGTAACGATGAGCAGAAGGGCCGACAGGATTACATCCAACCATTTCATGGTTTGTCTCCTTTACGCGATAACCGACCTAACCGTATCAATTTTTTTGGGATTGCATGTACCAAGGCCCAACCCTTGTGCCGTCTTTACATGGATGGCCATGTCGGTGACAGGGGCCAGGTTATTGTCTCTTCGCATTCGGAACAGCGGTGGGCCAGGTTCGCGCTTGCAATATCAAGCCAGGTTGTTACATTTACTGATCTGATTCATTGTGATCAATAGCTTCGAAGGGTACGCCGCCAAATGGGAAAGCCACCAAAATTAGACGCCGAAGCCTGGGTGGATCAATACGGTGACGCGCTTTTCCGTTTTGCCGTGGCCAGGATCAAGAACAGGGATATTGCGGAAGATCTGGTTCAGGAGGCGTTTCTGGCGGCGGTTAAATCCAAGGCGCGGTTTCAGGGGAAATCTTCTGAAAAGACCTGGCTGTTCGGTATCCTGAAGCATAAAATCATCGATTATTACCGAAAGAGTAAAACGATGATCCATGTCCAGGACTACACCGATGATCCGGACAGCATGGATGCCTTCTTCAACACCAAGAGGGGATGGGACGCCCCACCGAGCCATTGGAGCAGCAATCCCGGCAAGGCATATGACACCAGAGAGTTCCTGGACCACTTCTACCACTGCCTTTCGGGGTTGCCCAATCGAACAGCCGAGGCTTTTGCCCACCGTGAGATCGACGGCTTGACCACAGGCGAGATATGCAGACGTCTCGACATCACCGAATCCAACTGCTGGGTGATCCTTTACAGGGCCAGGATGTTGTTGCGAAAGTGTCTTGAAATGGTAGGATATCAACCGCCATCGAAAGCGGCTGCACGATGAACCGCTGGATGTTTCACTGTAGGGATGTTTCAGAAAGAGTATCCCAGTCGATGGACAGAACCCTTCCGATCCATCATCGCATGGCGATCCGCTTGCATTTGATGATGTGCCGGCACTGCGCACGTTTCAGGCGGCAACTGCTCATGCTCAGAGAGATGGCCGGACACATGGAGCGCCACCAGCTCTCTGGCGAAGTGGATGAAACGCTATCCGATGTCGCAAAGTCGCGAATCAAGGAGGCGTTGCGGTCTGTGTCGTGATGTTATCTCCCTGATTCATCAACCAGGCCGCTGCCAGTCACTGCAACAACCATAAGCTGCATCGAATGTCAGCAGGGATAAACCAAGCGTGCAAAACAATAGGGGGATGGGGATATGACACAACTGATGACGCGGCGTCTGGGCCGCACCGAGCGTATGGTGACCACCCTTGGATTGGGCGGGCAGGCATCCTTGCAATGGACTGCCGAAGGCATCGATCCCGTGGCCATTATCGAAAAAGCGATCCATCTTGGCGTCAACTATCTGGACACTTCAAATATATACGGTCCGAGCCAGCAAAACTACGGCCATGCCTTTCGAAAGACGGGTGTGTCTCCTTCTGCAGGCAACTATGATCCCCAGGCACGTGCAAATCTGTTTGTGGCCGGCAAGACCCACATGCGCACCGCCCGCTGCCCGGATGGCGAACGCTTTGCCACCAATTGGAGTGATGGCATGTCCGATGGATTTGGCGTGACCACCTCCGTCGATGATGTGCGCCGCGCCTTGAGCCTGATGTTTGGGGACGGCAAGGGGGCCTACCCCGAAGATGCCTATCTGGACAGTATTCAGTTCCACAACATCAATACGATGGAAGAGATCGAGATGCTCTTTGAAGGTTTTGACGATCCCAGCCCGACACGCCCCTGGATGGGATCTCTGGCCGCCATGCTGGACTTGCGGGAGGGCACCAACCGAACCGGCTGCAACCCCACTAGGGAAAAACTGGTGCGGCACATCGGCATCAGCGGCCATTGGAACTCCGCGGCGCTGATGTACGCCATTCAGCGGGATGCCCACCGCTTGATCGATACCCTGCTTGTTACCGTCAATCCCAGCGACAAAAAGTACATGGGCCACCGGCACAACGCCATTGCCGCTGCCGATGCCGCCGACATGGGCATCATAGGGATGAAGGTCTTCGCCGATGCCGCCTATTACCATAAGGCGCCCGCCTTTTCGAATGCCGTCGAAGATGTCTACCATCAAGTGGGATCGAAGGACTTGCCCAGCCGGGATCTGATCCGCTACGCCTTGTCCGTGCCGGGCGTCAGCACCCTCATCATCGGCATCGGCCACGTGGACGATGACCCTGACAAATGCCAGCTGACCGACAACCTATCGGCCGCTCAGATCGAGGCCCCATTGAACGAAGAGGAGATGGCGGCCATAGAGGCGCGCGTCAGCGCCGCTGGCAAGGATGGGGCCAACGCCTATTTTCAGCGTCCGGCCATAGGGCTCACGCCACCGCGTAATCCGGGAGCCGAGGCAGACTCCTCAATGCCCGCTTTCGGACGCAAGGCGGTGCGGGTGAGCTGGGATAGCGCCTATGCAGGCGCCTCGGCCATCGATCACTATGTGGTCCTGCGAGACCGGCAGGAGGTGGCCCGGGTTGCCCACCATCCCCAGATCAGCCCCAAGCGGTTCCGTTTCGACGATGTTTTGGAGGGCGACTTGGCAGCCGAAGCCCACAGCTACGTCATCCGGTCTGTCGACAAGGCGGGCAACAGTGCCGATTGTCAGGATTTGACGACCTCCCCGTGAGACGGTTCAGTCGGTTCTATTCGGGCCATTTTTGCCGGTGCAGCCCCTGAGGTTGGCCTCCGGAGGGATTACTCTATCCAACTGAGCAGCACCGTCCCGAAGATGATGCCGATGATGCCAAACAGCCGATGCGTCTGTTCGGAAACTTGATCAAAGTACCAGTCCAGTATCCGGGTGTAGAGCTCCTGCGGGTTGGTGTAGGCCAAAACCGCTTCGCCAAAGGCCACAAGACCGACCAGCCTCAACACCCATGGATAGGTGGTGACCGAAGCGCACAGGAAGAAGAGGAGTCCAATAACCGCGGCGACGGCCGAGAGATAATTGAGGGGGTATTTCCGGGTCAGGCCTTTGAGCGTATCGACGGTGGCCGTGGTGTAGAGGATGAGACAGGAACATATCGCGATGTACCCAAAACCAAGCAGGTAGGCGATCACTTTCATGGTTTCCTCCGACTGTTTTGGTGTGTGTCAATGGGACGGGTCTGCCGAGAGATTTTTTAATAGCAGACATATCAATAAAAGCAAGCCCGGGGATATAGAAAAACGGGTGATATGCAGGAAGGGGGAAGGCAGGTCACCAGACCGGGGTTGCCTCCCATAAGGTATGCCCCATCTGGCATAGCGCCTACTCCTGATACTCCAAGGCCCCGATATCAGGCCTTCCAACAATCCGATTGCCGTAAAAATCTGAGTTTCTGCCGGAGACGATCATTCCGTTGTTTTTTGCCGCACTTTGGGAGTGGATGCGGAAGTCGTCATACGCGGCATCCATGAAACGAGGGTTCTGGGGAGAGGGCTCTCTGCTTCCCGTCCGGTTTCGTTGTGGTGGTCTTCCCGATCTGCCATGCGATAACTCTGGTTTGAGATGTAGTGAATCACCTGATCGGGATCGTCCTGGAAGTAGAGAAGGAAGGGTGCTCATGGCATCCTGGGAGGAGAGCATCATTTTTGTATTTGCTGAGAGAAAGAGTGCAAAATTTTCACATCGAGCCCGGGAAATGGTTCGCATCCGCTTCAGTGTCATTACTTAAAACCATAAGAAATTTTTAGTAATGCAATAAAATATTAATTTTCCCTATTGACATGACGAAATTGCATTTTAATTTCTTGCCAAATAGAGCCAAAACCGAATGGGCCAATATTTAAAAGGAGGTGTTACAATGATTTACCGCAGAATTTACAATACCCCGTCTGTGAGCTTTCGTAACGCTTTCGAACAGCTTGACAGAATGAATCGTCAGTTTGAACAGCTTTTTGGTGAGGATCCCAGAGGCGGTCGCGGCCTGCTTGGAGCTGGCGTTTTTCCCCAAATCAATCTGACCGAAGACGCAGACAAGTTTTATGTCAGAGCTGAGCTGCCGGGCGTGAAGACCGATGACATCGAGATGCAGGCCACTTCGAAAAATCTCTCCATTTCAGGCGAACGAAAGATCGAAGCGGAAGGGGAAGGGGTGCGCTACCACCGCCGTGAACGTGAAGCTGGTAAGTTTTCCAGAATTATTGCCATGCCGACTGAGATTGATCCGGACCGCATCGAGGCAAGAATGCAAGACGGTATTTTGACCATTCACATTCCGAAAGCGGATGCGGTCAAACCGCGCCAGATTACCATCAATTAACAGACGTGATGACCAGGAGGTGATGTCATGTTTGGTAAAGACTCAAAAGAACTCAAGGTAAGAGAGAAGCAAGAGGTAAGCGCCACAGCAGAACAGACCAAGCCAGGACTGCTCTTTACGCCTTCGGTTGATATTTTCGAAAATGACAGTTCACTTGTTTTGCTCGCAGATATGCCAGGGGTGAACGCCAAAGCCCTTAACATTGATTTGCGGGACAACACTCTTACCATCGAAGGTGAGGTGGCGCCTTTCGAGGGGGCAAATGAGAAAGACATTCTAATCGAATATGAGGTGGGTAAGTACTACCGGCAGTTTTCCCTTTCAGAAGTGATTGACCAGGAGAAAATCGATGCCCAATTGAAAGATGGTGTGTTGCGACTCACCCTGCCAAAGGTGGAGAAGGCTGCACCGCGAACCATTGCCGTCCAAGCTGGTTAACCGGTTCAGGACCGGTCTCTGAAAAGGTATCTTGCTCAGGACCGGTCCGAACAGCCATAGATTTATCTGCGAACGCCGGTTGTTGGCTGCATGATATCATAATCTATCAAAAATGGGTTGGTCTCGTAGTGAATACAGTGGTCGCTCGGGGGGCAAACCATGAAGGAAAATTACTATATGAAAGCTGAAATGAGACGCACCCTTAATCTCGGCCAATAGATATCACGAAAAACAGGCTTGAGCTTGGTAAGGCCTGACTCATCTTCCGTATAAATACTTTCCGATCCGCGTTACGCGTTCCATCTCCTCTTCGGTCAGCGGGCCCTGCTCCAGTATGTTAAGGTTCTCCCCCATCTGTTCCATGGTTTTAGCGCCCATCATGCATATATCCACGGCCGGATGGGAGAGCACGAAACGGTAGCATTCGGCGGCGGTGAGGGGTGGGGTGCCGGGGGGCATTTTTTTGGGGTTGAGCAGTTTGCGCCAGTCGGTAGCGGTGAAACTGACGATGCCGGGACGGTTCGGGGTGTCGAGCAGTTGGGGAAAGGTTTCGGTCTCGGCACCCCGGTGGGCGGCGTTGTACCGCACGTGGAAAAGATCGAACAGATCCTCCCCGGCCAGTTGGGCAAACAGCTTGCGGTTGTGGCTGGTCAGTCCTATCGAACGGACCAAGCCCTTCTCCTTGAGTGCCAGGGCGCCATCGATGACGCTCTGGGAGGGGCGTTTGGGGAAGTATCCGAGCACCAGGACGTCGGCGTAGTCGAGGTGTGCGGCGTGAAGTCCTTTGGTGAAAAAGTGTTCGCTGAGCCAGCGGTTGTGGGCGTAGGTGAGCATGGCCACCACCAGTCGGTCACGCTTCCCCGCCCTGGCGATGTTGCGGATGGCGCTGCCCATGGGTCTGGAGCGGCCTCTGATAAAAGTGCCCCAGGTGAAGTAGTTGCAGCCGCGTTCGAAGGCCTGTTCGTAAGCGGCGGCCGGTGCACCGAAACTCGATGAGATACCCAGACGGCCGACCTCGAGGCCGGAGCGGCCGAGGATGGTTTTTAGGGTAAAGGTCATGGGGGCTCCGCATTTGGTTGGTTGGCTGATCAATCCATCCATTCGAGAATACACCCAATGCGCTAAAAAGGCCAACAGACAAATCGTGGTTCCCCTGCGATTGGCATGCATCATGCCGTAGTATCGGCGTACCCGTTACCATTGGCAGTGTGTTATCAGGTTGCTTCGTATTTTTGCCAAATCGGATCCTATTCCCGCCCCCAATTGCCTTTGGTTGGCCAAGCCACTAACAACCACAGCAAACGTTATTCTGGGGAAAGCCGGCGGCCAGGTGATAATCGGATTCCGGATCACGTCCGGGGTGATGAAGGTTGGCCTGCTTCATTTCCAGTTTAACATTGGCACATTCAGCCTTCGCGCCGGCCGGGTCCAACGGGATGCCCGATGCGTCAAAACCCAGATCGTGAAGAAGGTGTTCGCCCAGTTTCAACATCTCCCGGCGAGCCGTCCGGGCTGCCCTTTTTGCTTTGAATGCGTCGATGGCGCCTTTAAGCCCGGCTGCCAAGGTGTGTGGGAGATACTCCTCTTTTTGGTGCAACAGTTTGATCGTGTCTCTTCTCATTTGGTCACCTCCGTGTTGACTTTGAGAAAAAGATAAACCATGGTAAGACATAAGGGAAATGAATAGATTTGATATAAAACATAAGTTATATTGATGTTGTTGCGGAGGACCTTTATGGAATTACCGACCGATCTACTGCGTACTTTTGTTGCGGCTGCCGATGCCGAGAGCTACACCTCTGCAGCGGCCATGGTTCATCGCACCCAATCGGCCGTCAGCATGCAGATGAAGCGGCTTGAAGAGGGGATGGGGCAGCCCCTGTTCGAGAGAAACGGCCGTGCCATGCGGTTGACCTCCCAAGGGGTGACGCTGCTTTGGTATGCGCGTCGTATCCTGAAGCTCAACGATGAGGCCGTTGCGGCGGTGGCACGTCCGGAGCTGTCGGGCAGTGTCCGTCTGGGGGCGCCCGAGGACTATGCGGAGCGGTTGCTTCCGCGTGTTTTGGCGCGTTTCGCCGAAACCTATCCGCAGGTGCAGGTGGACGTGGTTTGTGAACCGGGGGCCCGATTACTGGCGGCGCTGGACAACAGTGAGCTGGATCTGATGGTGCACACCAACTGTGAGGTGCCGCTGCGCGGAGAGACGATCTACCGCGAACAGGTGATATGGGTCACTTCAAACCGGCATCTGGTCCACGAACAGGACCCCCTCCCCATCGCGGTCTATCATGAAGGCTGCATTTTTCGCGAATGGGCGCTGCGATCCCTGGAGGGGGCGGGACGGAGCTACCGCATAGCCTACACCAGCTTGGGCATTGCGGGCATTCTGGCAGCGGTCAGGGGAGGATTGGCAGTGGCGCCAGTGGGGCGCAGCACCCTGGCGGACGGTTTGCGTATACTGGGCCCGGCCGATGGCTTTCCGGAGTTGCCTACGGCGGTCGTCACGCTGATCAAATCCCGCGGTACGCCGTCACCGGCGATGGCATCGCTGGCCGACCATGTCTCAGAGAGTTTTCGTGAGATGGACGAGCGGTGTTAGGGGCGCCCTCCTCCAGAAGCCGTTCACTGTGCAGGGATTGGCCGCGAAAGTGCGCGAGACTCTGACAAGAGATTGATTTAAAAGCTGTCTTGTATTCCTTTCGGTTTTTGGTGTATAAAAACAGCTATTGCTTTTTACCCGAATCTGAACCTCCCCTGAACGAATTTTTGCGCCCCGATGGTCACCCATTATACAGAAACCGCGCACGGTGCGTTAATATGCAGTTTCCGGATGCTGCTCTCTTTGCAACCCCAGTTGGCGTTCGGACAGAAACGGATCAGGCGTTCACCTCGAAGCGTTCGGTTCCAGGCATAGATCCCCACCGGGGATAGCGTGGTTGGACCGGCAAGCACAATCCCCTGAACGCGAACCTCGAACCTGGGGGTAATATGCCTGAAAAGCCGACATACCAAGAATTGGAGCATCGCCTGGCCGAACTGCAGGCGGAGCTCAAGGCCATTCGGGGTAAGCAGACCGTAAAATCCCGCTGGATGGCTCCCATACTTGAGGATTCGGGTTTAAATCTGTTGTTTGCCATCATCAACAATGCCCAAAATGTCATCTATGTAAAAGATGTCGACGGTCGATTTATTCTGGCAAACCGGCAGCTATGTGACATCCTGGGGCTCCCGGCGAGCAAGGTGCTGGGGAAGACCCCTGTGGAGTTGTTCTCCAACAACCTGGCCGCAAGAACGATGGAACATGACAGGCAGATTATCCGATCCAAATCGGCCAAAACCTTTGGTGAGAAGGTTGAACTCAACGATGGGGTGCATGAATACATCGCCATGAAATTTCCGATCTTCGGTGACCAAGGCGACCTGGTAGCGGTCGGTGGGATCGCCACCGACATTACAGACCATGTGCGTGCCGAAGAGAACTACCGCCAAAGTGAGGAGAAGTACCGCACCCTCGTAGAGAATGCCGGAGAGGCGATATTTATTGCCCAGCAGGGGATGCTCAAGTTCGTCAACAAGAAGACCGAGTCGCTCAGCGGGTATACGAACGAGGAGCTGATTTTCAAACCTTTCCAAGAGTTGATCCATGAAGACGATAGAGCCCTGGTGCTGGGCCATCACTTCAAACGGCTTCAAGGCCTCAAGATGCCACCCCGCTATTCGTTCAGGATCATCGCCCGGTCCGGCGAGGTGAGGTGGGTTGAGTTGAATGCGGTGCTGGTCGACTGGCAGGGAGAGCCGGCCTCGCTCAATTTTTTGCATGATATCACGGGCCGTAAAAGGGCTGAGGAGGCCTTGGAGAAGCGCGTATTGGCTTTGACCATGCCGCTGGACGACTCGGAGAGCATCAAGTTTGAGGACCTGTTCAACCTGGAAGATATCCAACGCCTTCAGGATGAGTTTGCGGCAGCAACTGGCGTGGCGTCGATCATCACCCACACCGATGGCACACCCATTACCGAATCGAGCAACTTCTGCCACCTGTGCCGCGACATCATTCGCAAGACGGAAAAGGGGTGCTCCAATTGCTACAGATCCGATGCATTGATCGGGCGCATGTCTTCCGAGGGCCCAACGATCCAGCAGTGTATGAGTGGGGGGCTATGGGATGCCGGCGCGGCGATTTCGGTGGGTGGCAGGCACATTGCCAATTGGCTGATCGGACAGGTGCGCGACGAAACCCAGACCGAGGAGAGTATTCGGGTCTATGCCAGGGAGATCGGCGCTGATGAAGATGAGGCTGCGAAAGCCTTTCGGAAAGTGCCGGGAATGTCCCAGGCGCAATTCGGCCGCGTGGCCCAGGCGCTCTTTACCCTGGCCAATCAGTTGTCCGCCACAGCCTATCAAAACGTGCAGCAGGCGCGATTTATCAGCGACCGTAAAAGGGCCGAAAAAGAGAAGGATCGGATAGAGGCCCAGTACCGGCAATCGCAGAAGGTGGAGGCCATCGGTCGCCTGGCCGGTGGTGTGGCGCATGATCTCAACAACCTGCTGACGCCTATCATCGGCTATGGTGAGCTGCTGTCGGGGGAATTCAGTCAGGGAGACCTGCGGCGGGAGTCCATCGACCAGATATTGCAGGCCGGTTACGGTGCGCGTGACCTGGTGCGCCAGCTTTTGGCGTTCAGTCGCAAGCAAAAGCTCAAATACCAACCTCTGAACCTGAACAAGACGATTCGGGGTTTCCAAAAACTGCTCCGGCGAACGGTGCGGGAAGACATCGAATTGAGCATTATCATGTCGCCGGATATCCAGACCATTCGAGGAGACATCGGCCAGATCGAACAGGTGATCATGAACCTCTTTGTCAATGCTCAGCAAGCCATGCCCAACGGCGGTAAATTGACCATCGAGACAGCCATGGCCGAACTCGACGAGGCCTATGCCGCGGATCATCCACACACCCAGGTCGGACAATACGTCATGCTGGCAGTTAGCGATAATGGCCTGGGCATGGATGAGGAGACCCAGGAGCATATCTTCGAACCCTTCTTCTCCACCAAAGGCGAACAAGGGACCGGGCTGGGGTTGGCCACGGTTTACGGTATCGTCAAACAGCACGGCGGCCATATCTGGTTATACAGCGAGATGGGCAAGGGCACCATTTTTAAAGTTTATCTGCCTGTTTCGGAAGAGATGCCGATCGAAACCCACAGCGAAAAAGAGATCGCCGTCGACATGAAAGGCACCGAAACCATCCTGTTGGTGGAGGACAACGCACAGGTGCGCCGCCTCGCCAGTGTAGTCCTCAGGCGTCAGGGCTATAAGATGCTGATCGCAGAGCATGGTGACAAGGCACTGCGTCTTTTGAGAAATCATAAGGGCAAGGTCGATCTTCTGCTGACCGATGTGGTCATGCCCGATATGAACGGCAAGGAGCTGTGGACCAAGGTGGAGAAGATATGCCCGCACATAAGGGTGCTTTATATGTCCGGCTATACCGATGACATCATTGCCCAGCGCGGGGTGCTGGATGAAAGCGCCCGTTTTATCGAAAAGCCATTTACCGTCCAGGGGCTCGCCACCAAAGTCCGGGAGGCCCTCACCTCGAAACAGACAGGCGCAAGCCTCTTCTGAAACAATTCCATCACACCCACTTTGCCTTCCAGAGAAAGGCCATAAAAGGAAGGGGCAAGATCCATGATCTGGATCTTGCCCGGCGGAGGAGGGAATGAAAGGGTTTGGTCTTCTGCTCTTGGCTTCACGGTTAACGTAACACCTCAAAATGACCACAACGTGACGCCAACATTACCAGTTTGTAATCTTGGCGCCGCCTTCGTGAAAAAGGGGGGATCCTTTTGCCTGCCCCTGGCTTGGCACGTCATCCCGTCTGCAAAGTGTGCCGAAGCAGTGTTGTTACAGAGGACGCTCAAGCAAGGTGTGAGCGGCCTTACGCAATTGTCGTGACCCACATTACATCTTCGCTAGCGGGCGTCATCTATTGATGGAAGCATGGCGATCCAGGCTTCGGGCGCACACCACTTGTGACGCCGCTGCGCCCCATTTCCATCCATTGCTCCATCAACAAACAATCAAAAGGGGGCCCGCATGAAACGTTTCAAGAGACTGTTTCCGGGGGTGATCGCTCTGGCGATCGGCCTGATGGGATGCTACGAAGAGAAAGCGAAGATCGTGGATGACTACTGGTTTGGCGGAAGTAACAAGTACAATGGCTGGGCCATCGCCATTGACGGTAATTTCACGGCGATCGGAAATCCGCAAGGCTACAATGTATATGACTTTAAAACCGGTTCCGTCTACATTGCCGAAAGAAAAAATGGCAACTGGCTGGCCAACCCGATCAAAATTGCGCCCACGGACATGGACAACGATGACTTTTTTGGTTTTTCGGTTGCCATCGATGCCGACCGGTTGATCGTGGGGGCCAATCATCGCCAGGAGGCCCGTATCTACCAAAGATACACGGCGCTGGGCAATAACAATGCGTGGTATCAGCAGGACACACTGACCGGCTCCGATGGGGGCAATGGCGACAGCTTCGGTGTCTCCGTGGACATCAGTGGTGATTGGGCCATTGTCGGTGCGCCCTACGATGACAACGCCAGAGGTACGGATGCCGGTGCGGTCTACTTTTTTCAATGGACCGGCAGCGATTGGGTCCAGCGCGTCAAACGGCTGGCCGCGGATGGTGCCGGAGGCGACATCTTCGGCTGGTCGGTGGCGATCCACGGCGATTGGGCTGTGGTCGGGGCCCCTTATGAGGACAACCAGAGGGGAGGCAACGCCGGAAGTATCTACGTGTTCCAGCGCAGCGGCGTGAGTTGGTACCAAAATTCCAAACACATCGCATCGGATGGCGGGGCCGGCGACTACCTGGGAACATCGGTTGCCATCTGGGGCAACTATATCCTGGCAGGGGCCTACTACGACGACAATTCCAACGGCACCAATGCCGGGTCGGCCTATTTCTATGTGCGCGGCAGCGGGAGCTTCAGCGAGAAGGCAAAGCTGCTGGCCGACGACGGTGCCGGCGGCGATCACTTCGGCAATTCAGTCGCCCTCACGGACTACTTCGGTGTTGTCGGCGCACCTTACAATGACCACAGCTCAGGCACCAATGCCGGCGCCGCTTATGTTTACTACCGATCAGGAGATGAATTGCTATACGTGGAAAAACGAACCGCATCCGATGGCGCCGCAGGAGATCTCTTCGGCTATCGTACCGCCATCAGCGGATACTACGCTGCTATCAGCGCACTCTATGACGACAACACCGTGGGCACGGATGCCGGCGCCACCTACCTCTTCGAGCGCGAAGAGTAGCCCCAAGGGGGGCATTGTTGACTATCTGTACCAAGCGGAAAGAGACGTCAGCACTATCAACCGTGGCCAAGTCTACCTTTATCTGCTCCTATCCTTATAGCCAGGAATCGGAAAACGTAGGCTTGGCCCTCCTGTTACGTTTCAGGTATCCATGAGGAGCCGCATGTAAAACAGCTCGAAATCGATCATCTCGTCGTCCTTTTTGCGAAGCCATTCTGAAAGCCAGCCAAAACGCACAGCCAGCACAAATAGGGGAAAAAGGGCCATATCCTCCAGCGATAACAATCCGGTTTGCCTGAGCGTGCGCAAAAAGGACGAGACAAATTCTGCTTCTCTTGCTTCCGGCGCCTCGGCGCCCACGCAGCCGGCCACGAGGGCCGCGTCGTAAAGTTTCGGTTTCCATCCACAGAATTCCCAATCGATGACGCTGTTGATGCAATCTTCTCCCCAGATCGTATTGAGCGGATGCGGATCCCCATGACCAAATGTTATAGGGAGATCGTCGATCACCGGATAGAGGCGTTTGCGCAGAAATTCGTAGATTGGGTTCACCTCCGGAATCAGCAACGGGTCGCTCCGGCTGATGCTGGCCATCAGATTGTCGATAAAGCCGGTCATGGAGAAGAACGGCTCTTCGAGAGTCCAGCCGCAAGTGGCATTGGACAGGTCGGCTAAAAAATGCCCCACGGCTTCACCTCGCCATGCGTCTCTCCAGTAAGACGTCCTGTCCAGGCGAATGCCGTCAACATATGGCGAGAGCTGCCAACAGGCACCTTTCAATTTTTGAACCCAGTTGCCATCGCTTCCCTGGCAATAGGGTGTCACCGTGAGATTGCTGCGAGCCAGTTGATCTAACCGTTCTGCGATAGTCATTTTTCTATTGAAGGAGATGGGATCGAGCTGCTCCAGAATAAAGCGATGCCCGTCTCTGTCTGCAAAAGCCAATCGATGCTTACACCGCTCTGGGCTGCCCGGTATCGTATCGGCGGGCAGCAGTTGGGCCAATGAGATATTCCAAAGGTCAAGGACCCTTTTTACCGAACCTGAATCAAGCATGTCGCGCAACCTGCTTTTACGGCGAGAAAAGATCAGGCGTTCAGGAAATCCACCACCTGATTGGCGGCCCACACACCAGATGCCATGCACGAGAGGACTCCCCCGCTGATCGCCCCGGATCCGACCAGATAGAGCCCCTCAATCCCAGCGGTGCAGTCGAAGAAGCGGCCCGGGCCGAACTGGTCAGGGGCCTGTTCCAGGCCGAAATTGGCTCCCTGATAGCTATTGACCCAATACTCATTGGTGAGCGGCGTGGCGAACTCAACAAAGTCCAGGTGCCCGCTGAGACCCGGAAGATAACGCTCCGCTGAACGTACGAGCTGCATGCCCATTCGATTTTTCAGGTTGTCGTACGCCTCGCCGCGGTGCCGGCTGCGGGTACCGGCCCAGGGTAGAAAGGGGTGGTCGTAGCTGACCCCGCTGATGATCTGGAGGGTATGGTGGCCTTCGGGTGCGTGGGCGCTTTGTGGGTCCTTCAACGATGGTGACGTGAGAAAGTAGTAGGGGAATGGATCGGTTTCGCTGCGTGCATCGAGGGCATCAAAACACTGCTCCACGTCCGTGTAATCGAAGTGGATGATGTTGGCGTCGGAGAGCCGTGTCGCAGACAAATCCATAGAAGTGCCGATAAAGGCGTAGAAGGCGCCGGCCGATGGTCGTAAGCCGGCCACTTTTTTTGCCAGGGCCTTGGGGATCAGGCCGGGATCGACCAATTGCCGAAAGGTAATGATGGGGTCGGCATTGCTGACCACAGCCCTGGCCGTGTATTGGTCTCCGGATTTGGTAGAGACGCAGAACGCCTCGCCCTGACGTTCGATGCGAGTTACAGGGGCTCCGGCTTTAAGAACGGCCTCGTGCCGATGAAGCCCGGTGACAAAGGCGTCCCGTATTGCCCCGCTGCCTCCCTTGGGATAATAGGCACCTTCAAAGAAGTGGTCCAGCAGCATGAGACACAGAAAGGTGGACGCCATTGAAGGCGGCAGGCCGCTGTTGCCGCAGTGGGCCGACAGCGCCGCCTGGAGCTGAGGATTGCGGGTAATGCCGTTGAGCATCTTCTGATAGGTTGAACGGAAATACTTCATCAGTACGGGATGCCGGAAGATATACCCGATTTTATCAAAGATGTTTTTGGGCGGGCCTTTGGGGTCGGAAAAGGCCTTCAGCAGTTGATCGATGATATGGAAATATTTCCTGATCGGTTTGGCTTCGTTGGGAAAGAGCGTTAGCAGTCTCTTCTGATACTGTTCTCTTCCTTTGCAAAACCGCAACTCAAAATCCGGAAAACAGAAGCAATCGAACCCATCCGGGTTGAGCTCGATAAACGACACCTCCTTGTCGACCTCCAACAACTCCATCAACATCATAAAAGAACCACCCGGTTGGAGTTTTCCCAGATAGTGAAGACCGGTATCGAAGGAGTAGCCGTTTCGGGTGAATGGATTCAGGTAACCGCCAAAATTCGGGGCGGCCTCCAGCAAAAGGACGGACACGCCCTGCTGGCTCATCCGCAATGCAGCGCCCAATCCTCCTGCGCCACTGCCGATGACAATGGCATCGTAATCGGTCATTGGTTCTCCTTTTCTCTCGTTTTCGCTATTCCCACCGAACGTTGAGAGGTTTGCGGTCTACGAGGCGCAAATATTTCAATTTCGGATAGCCGACAATCAGAACGCTTTGCACCTCGTGTCCCTCTGGCAGTCCAATCGCTTCGGCCAGAGGGGGATAAGAGCGGGCGGCCATCTCCAGTAGCCCGATATAGGTGAACTCTAGCCCCAGGGTGCGGCCGAACAGCCCGACCGTTGTCGAGGCAATGACGCAGTTGTCTTTAGGCGTGCTGGTTTCAAGCAGTGAATGAAATATTAAGACGAGGGGGGCGTGATGAAAAATCGGATCGTAGCCAATCGATTTGGCCAGCAGCATGTTTTTACGGTAGCGCGCTGTCTTCTCAAGCTGAAGACGGGCCGGCGTTTGGAGGTCGTCCGGCATCGTTTTGAGTTTTTCAGCGGCCTTGAGTCCCATCTCGGCAAAAAAATCGATGGTCAGGTCAGACAGCATTTTTTTGCGTTCGTCATCTTCAAGTACAATGATGTCGACACCCTGGACGTTACCTCCGGTGGGTGCGTACCGGGCCGCCTCGATCAAATGCTCAATTGTGTCCTTGGAAACAACTTTGTCTTTAAAATGGCGATGGCTTCGGCGTTGGCGGATAAAGCGCATAAACTCATCGGGCTGGTATTGAACCGGTGTCCCCGCGGATTCAAAGTTGTTCGCATCCATCCGGCTGTGGGCGATGGCGCCAGTGGGGCACAAGGATACGCAATGACCGCAGATGATACAGCAGTTTTCATCGGCCTGAACTGAAATGTTCTTATCGGTAAACGTAAAGCATCGGGGGCAGCGAACGGCACAGATACCGCAATCGTTGCATTTGTCTTTGTCGATGGTCACCCAACTCATTTGTCTCCTCCTCTATCCGAAGTAGCCAATACAACTGTTTTTAAACGATCAGGAAATCGATTCCGATGTGAATTGCGGTTCAGCATAGATGAAATAGATCAAGCGGGCAAGCATCAGGAAGAGAGCGCCCATGCATTTCAGGAAAATGTATGGAGGTTCCGATCATTTACGCTCTTGATAAAAAAGATCGAGCACGGCAGGATGGCCCGTGATAAGCAGGATTGAAAGCGGTAAGTTTCAGGGCCATTAAACCGGCCAACCTTCGTCATTGCGGATCAAGTCCGGAATGGCATTTGCTGTGATGAATTGCCGGGCGAATAACGAGGATAGAGGATGTTGTGGAATATGAATTTCGATATTCGAACTTGGGATCGGCCTGCAGGGCGTGCCGTCAATCACAACGATAGGATGGTGACCGCCCCATGGCATTGATCGGCATGCGCGATGTGGTCTGGGGATTTGGTGATCCGCCGCTATTGGATGGCATCTCTTTTCAGATCGAAAGGGGTGAACGGGTCGGCCTGTTGGGGCGCAATGGCGTGGGCAAGTCGACCCTTTTCCGGCTTTTGAACCGCCAAATGCAGCCCCAAAGCGGAGAGGTGTGGTGCCAGCAAGGCATGGTCGTAGCGGCCCTGGAACAAGAGGTGCCGTCCGGCTGCGAAGGTACCATATTCGAGGTGGTTGCCCAGGGGCTGGGCCATAAAGGAGTGGCGCTGGCCGAATACCACCGACTGTGCAGGGCGGCGTCACCGATGGAGAGTGAACCATCCGGCCGGCGGCGCGAGGCGTTGCAGCATCTGCTGGACACCGAAGACGGCTGGCCCCTGCAACACACCATTCAAAGCGTATTGTCGCGTACCGGTCTCGATCCCGAAAAAC
The DNA here is from genome assembly GCA_963668675.2 of uncultured Desulfatitalea sp. Classification (GTDB taxonomy): domain Bacteria; phylum Desulfobacterota; class Desulfobacteria; order Desulfobacterales; family Desulfosarcinaceae; genus Desulfatitalea. The sequence goes on from CAXXMB010000002.1 coordinate 2,789,335, forward strand.
CGTTCGCCGATCTGTCGGCCGGAATGAAACGCCGCACCCTTTTCGCCAGAGCACTTGCACTGGAGCCCGACGTGCTGCTTCTGGACGAACCGACCAACCATCTGGACATTGATGCGATCATCTGGATGGAGTCGTTTGTTTTACGCCATGTCAAAACCTTGCTTTTCATCACCCATGACCGCGCATTTTTAGAGCGCATCGCCACTCGAATTATGGATCTGGATCGTGGACGCCTCTTCTCCTATGCCTGCAACTACAACACCTACCTGAAGCGCCGCGAGGCGGATCTGGATGCTGAGATGCAGCAACAGAGGCGCTTTGACAAGAAGCTCTCCCAGGAAGAGACCTGGATTCGACAGGGTATCAAGGCACGGCGCACCCGCAATGAGGGGCGTGTCCGGGCATTGCTCAAACTGCGGGCGGTAGCCCGGGAGCGGCGCGCCAAGATCGGCCAGGTGCGCATGCAACTGCAGGAGACCGAACGCACCGGCCGGCTCGTGATCCAGGCCCGGGAGTTGACCCATGGTTTCGGCGGAACGACCGTTGTCAAGGGGTTCTCCACTACCATCCTGCGCGGGGAGAAGGTGGGCATCATCGGCCCCAACGGCGTCGGCAAAACCACCCTGATCCATCTGTTGCTGAAAGAAAATGAACCGGACAGCGGCACGGTGCGTCTCGGTACCCACGTTCAGGTGGCTTACTTCGATCAACTAAGGGCCCAACTGGACGAGGAGAAGACCGTTGCCCAGAACATCAACCCGGAGAATGACGTTATCGTTTTCAACGGCAGCAGACGTCATGTGATCAGCCACCTTCAGGATTTTCTCTTTTCGCCGGAACGCTGCCGTACGCCGGTCCATAATGTGGTTCAATAAAATCGGACACCGAGTTAAGCGTAAACATCAACTGGGTGTGAGCGGGAGCAATTTAAAAGAGCTATTTGACAAATAGAGATGATGCCAATCATCTCATGTCAACCCCAAAGCCTCCGTCGATCTGGTTGTCAAGGGCGTCGCCAGGCGTTCATCTTGACCCTTGACAACCAGATCGGCGGAGGCTACTCGCACCTGATCAAAAGGCCATTTAGCGAGGTGTTCAATGAGCGAAAAACGACAACGCAGGGACTTTACCGACGACTTTAAAAACGATGCGGTAAAACTGGTAATCGAACAAGGCTATAACTGCAGCGAAGTCGGTCGCCGTTTAGGGATCAATCACACCAACGTATCGCGTTGGGTCAGACAGCATCGAGCCGAAAAGGAAAACAAAACCGAAGCAGGATCGTCTCAGGAACTGCAGGCCGAGGTTAAGCAACTGCGTAAAGAGAACAAACGCCTTTTAATGGAGCGTGACATCTTAAAAAAGGCGGCGGCCTTCTTTGCAAACGAACCCAAGTAAGATTTGAGTTCATCCGGCAGCAAATGAAGGCCTATCCCGTCACCTTACTGTGTTCGGTGATGCGGGTTAGCCGGAGCGGGTTTTATGACTATCTGGATCGATATACCCCTGGTGGCGATCATCGCCCCGAAGAAACAGGCCTAAGGGGCCGGATAAAGGAAATCTTCGATCAATCCAGATCCAGTTATGGATCCCGCAGAATCGTCAAACAGCTTCAGGCTGAAGACCAGGAAATTGGACGATATAAGGTACGGCGAATCATGCGACAAGTAGGACTTAAAGCGAAAACCCCCAAACGGTTCAAGTTGACAACCAACAGTCGACACTCATTTGCGGTAGCCCCTAATGTGCTTGATCGCAACTTTGATGTAGATACCCCCAACAAGGTCTGGACGGCCGATATCAGTTACGTGTGGACTTTTGAAGGCTGGTTGTACCTGGCCATCATCATGGATTTGTATTCTCGCCAAATTGTTGGCTGGGCCATGGACAAACGAATGAAAAAGGAGCTGGCGCTCAGCGCCTTATCCATGGCCTACTGGCAAAGAAAACCAGCCCAAGGGCTGATGCACCATTCGGACCGTGGAAGCCAGTACGCATGCAATGAGTACCGGGATCGGCTTGAAACCTATGGCATGATCTCGTCGATGAGCCGTAAGGGCAACTGCTGGGACAATGCTCCGACAGAACGCTTCTTTCGTTCCCTTAAATCAGAACGGCTGACGGCATGTCGGTTTTTTACCCGCAATGATGCCAAAAACGAAATACTGGACTACATCACATACTACAATAGTATTCGACTTCATTCTACTTTGGGGTATTTATCCCCGATGGATTATGAGAAAGAGCAGTACTTAAAAGTTGCTTAATTTTGTGTCCGTTTTTTGTTGACCATTACACCATGTGCTTTCGGGCGGTGAACGCAATCGGCTGATGTTGGCTAAACTCTTCACCCAACCGGCCAACCTTCTCGTCCTGGACGAACCCACCAACGATTTGGATGCCGAAACGCTGGAACTGCTCGAAGAGTTGCTGCTCAACTTTGAAGGCACCCTCTTGCTGGTCAGTCATGACCGCGCCTTCTTGAACAACGTGGTGACCAGCACCATGGTATTTGAAGGCGGAGGCAGGGTGGTCGAGTATGCAGGCGGTTACGACGATTGGCTCCTGCAGCGTCCACAGCCGGTTGAACCCCCTAAAGCCGAACAGAAGAAAGAGGCGTCCCCACGGGCGCCGGCGGCCTCGAAACCCAAACGGCTCACCTTCAATGAGGCCCGTGAACTCAAGGCCCTGCCCGAAAAAATCGAGGCTCTGGAGAGTGAGCAAGCAGATCTGCACACCATGATGGCCGATTCCGAATACTACAAGCGGGGCAAGCAGGCGATCGTCACCCATACGAAACGCCTTGAGCAGATCGAAACCGCCATTGCCGAAGCCTATGCGCGCTGGGAGAGCTTGGAGGCGGTGGGGAAGTAAACCGGGCAGCCTGCTAAAGATTCCGGCGTCGAAGACGCGATAGAAAAGGTCTTCTTTACAGCCATCTGCGCCGGACTTCCGTTTTACTCTCTTCTGCTCATCAGTTCGAAGATCCCGCCCCCCGGTCCGCCGCCATCCAGATAGGCAAAGCGGCCCGGGTCATGAATCAGGACATGGGCGCCCTCTTTCACAAGCTCAGCCACTTCGGCATCGACATCATCCACGAAAAAACCGATATGGTGGACACCCTCCCCCCACTTATCGATAAACTTGGATTGAAATATCCGGCCCTCCACACACTGAACCAGTTCGATCTCCATGGGGCCCACATAGGCAAACGCCATGCGTATCTTCCAGGGCCGGCCCTTGACATCCTGACCGCCGTTTTCCATGTATTTCCAAGGGCCAAGGCCGTAAAGCCGCGACCAGGCCTCGGTCACCTTGTCAATGTCCGATACGGCATAACTGATATGGTCGATCGATTTAAGTTTCATAGACTTCCTCCAATGGATAGCGCTGCTATTTTTTCTCAAGCCAGGCCGGTTCGTTGTGAACCCGGCCGCCGTCGATCACGATGGTTTCACCGGTCACGTAGCTTCCCGCCTGGGAAGCCAGGAACACGACGATCCCCGCCAGCTCATCCGGCTCGCCGAGACGAAGCATGGGGATTTGAGAGACGGCTTTGGCATTGACCTTCGGATCTTTCCACAACGCTTCGCTGAGACGGGTTTTGATGATCCCCGGGGCGATGGCGTTAACCCGGATATTGTGCTGCCCCCACTCCTTGGCCATCACCTGGGTCAGCATAATGACGGCCGCCTTGCTAACGCAGTAGACGCCCAAATCCCCAGCGCGTATGCCACCGATCGATGATGTGTTGATGATCGAGCCGCCGCCCTGCTTTTTCATGATCTTCGCTGTCATCTGGCTCAGGAAAAAGATACTCTTCAGATTGACGTTCATCGTGATGTCATAGGTTTTCTCGTCCTGGTCCATCATCGATCCATAATAAGGATTGGTGCCGGCATTGTTGACGAGAATATCGAGGCGTCCGAACTCTTTCATCACCTGATCGATCAGGGACCTGGTATCCTCCATTTTGCCGACATGGGCTGCAATGGATCTTCCTTTCACGCCCTTGGCCGATATCTCCGCGGCCACAGGTTCGAGCCCATCGATTTTTCGACTGCTCACCACAACATGGGCGCCGGCATCTGCCATGGCCAGAGCGGCGGACCGTCCGATGCCACGACTGCCACCGGTGACGACAGCGACTTTACCCTCAAGAGAAAACCGAGATAGATCCATCCTTCACTCCTTTCGTCAATCTGTTTTTATTCAAAGCAACTCTGTGTATAGCACATACAGAAATATCGGTCACAAGCTTTCCGACGATGGTGTGATCGACTCCAGTTCTGCGCCACCTGAAACAGTGAAAAAAGTGGCACAGGGCATCCCTTCTATGATATTCAGCTGGTTTGGAAGCCCGCCCATGCAAAAAAGCACGCGAGAATCCCTGCGGCTTTTTTCAAAAGGGACTGGCCAAAGCTGATGACATGATTGGTTCTAACAAAGAAGGAGCGTATCGTGAGTTTAAAGCAATTGATGGATCTATCGGGGAAGGTCGCCCTTGTCACAGGCGGATCGAGAGGACTTGGTCTTCAGATGTCCGAGGCACTGGGTGAATTGGGGGCCAAAGTGGCCATTACCGCCCGCAAACAGCATGAGCTGGATGCGGCCGTCGAGCAGCTGTCGTCCCAAGGCATCGACGTGATGGCTTGCTCCACCGACCTCTCTAAACATGAAACACTCCAAGGCCTTGTCGATAGCGTTGTGGAACGGTTCGGCAATATCGACATTCTGGTCAACAATGCCGGCGCCACCTGGGGGGCACCTGCCGAAGACCATCCGGCCGATGCCTGGCACAAAGTGCTCAACCTCAACGTCAACGCACTTTTTTTTCTAACTCAAATTGTCGGAAAACAGTGCATGATTCCAAATAGATCCGGTAAAATCATCAACACCGCATCGGTCGCCGGACTGATGGGCAACCCCCCGGGTATGGATACGATCGCCTACAACACCAGCAAGGGCGCTGTTGTCAACTTCACACGGGCACTGGCCGCGGAGTGGGGAAAGTACAATATCACTGTCAATGCCATATGTCCCGGCGTCTTCCCATCCAAAATGGCTAAGATCCTGGTCGATACCATGAGCGACATGATCCTCGCCACAACGCCGTTGGGCCGGATCGGAGGCCCGGAAGACCTAAAGGGGTTAGTGGCCCTTTTTGCATCGGATGCCTCCAGGCATATCACCGGGCAGTGGGTAGCGGTTGACGGCGGTGCGTCGGTGATATGAGACCGGTTCTGAAAATGAAGAAGCACTGTCCTCGCATTCTGTTCTGATCTAAAATTTCCAAGGAAGGTGTAGACCATGAGGAACCCAAGCGGTGGGAATCCAGTCAACAGTGATGCCATTCGACCTGAACTTGCCGAGTTGATCGAGCGAACCGCGTTAGGCCTTGATGAAAACAGGCCTCAGGCGGTTGTTAAAAGAAAGCAAAAAAACCAGCGGACCACCCGCGCCAATCTGGACGCCTTTTGTGATCCCGGAAGTTTTATCGAATATGGGGCCTTGGCAATTGCCGCGCAGCGCGTTCGCAGAAAAGAAGAGGAGCTGAGAGTCAAGACGCCGGCCGATGGCCTTATCGCAGGGATCGCGTCGGTCAATGGGGAGCTGTTTGGAGAAGAGAATGCCCGCTGCCTGATATTGGCATACGACTATACGGTGCTGGCCGGCACACAAGGTTACTTCAGCCATAAAAAGATGGACCGTATGTTGAAGCTGGCCCATGAACAGGAGATTCCGCTGGTGCTGTTTGCCGAGGGTGGCGGCGGAAGACCCGGCGATGTCGATGCCGGGGGCGTTACCATCGCAGGCCTGGATATCTCCACCTTCGCCCTGTTCGGCGGATTCAGCGGCAAAGCCCCCCTGGTTGGCATTGTATCCGGACCGTGCTTTGCCGGCAACGCCGCCCTTTTGGGGTGTTGTGACGTGATTATCGCCGCTAAAAATTCCAACATCGGGATGGGCGGGCCGGTGATGATCGAAGGCGGCGGACTGGGCGTATTCAAACCGGAAGAGGTAGGGCCTATGGATGTCCAGGTCAACAATGGCGTTGTGGATATCGCAGTTGAAGATGATGTCGAAGCCGTTGCCGTGGCCAAAAAGTATCTCTCCTATTTCCAGGGCGCGATCACCGATTGGCAGGCCCCGGACCCGTTGGCATTGCGCGACGTCATTCCGGAAAACCGCCGCCGCACCTACGACATGAAACGGGTCATCAACGGTATCGCTGATGTCGGTTCATTTCTGCAGCTTCGCCCCGAATATGGAGTGGGCATGATCAACGGATTCATTCGTATCGAAGGTAAGCCGTTCGGCGTGATCGCCAACAACTGCCAATACATGGCCGGTGCCATCGAAGCAGATGATGCCGACAATGCGGCCCGCCTGATGCAGCTGTGCAATGTCCACGGTATTCCGATCCTGAGCCTGATCGACACCCCTGGATTCATGGTCGGCCCGGAGATCGAGACGCGCGCCCAGGTGCGCCACGTATGCCGTATGTTCGTACTCGGGTCGCATGTGTCAGTACCATACTTCTCGGTCGTCACCCGCAGAGGTTACGGCCTCGGTGCAATGGCCATGGCAAAAGGTGGTTTCCACGAATCCGCATTTACGGCTTCGTGGCCCACCGGTGAGTTCGGCGGTATGGGGCTCGAAGGCGCCGTCAAAGCCGGCTTTAAAAAAGAACTTGCAGCCCAAAAGGACCCCGAAGCGAGGGAGGCCCTCTACAACAAACTGCTCAGCCAGCTTTATGAGCGCGGCAAAGCGGTCAATATGGCATCCTACCTGGAGATCGACGCGGTCATTGACCCGGCCGATACGCGTAAATGGATCATCAAGGGACTGATGTCGTCACCCAACAGATGCGCTAAGGAAGCAAATCTGCCCTACATCGATCCGGTTTAGTGGCATACTGCGGCGATCCGGTTATTCTTCATTTTGAACATCAAAAGGGCAGAGCCTCATGCGAGGCCCTGCCCTTTGTGCCGTTTAGTTTATATATCGCTATGTTTGCCCTAAGCGATGAAGCTCTGCCGTTGCTCAATCGTGCTACAGTCTGCAGCTTGCAGTTGCCAAGCGGTCGTTGATGCACTGATTGATGAAGTATCCAATAACACCTATCGTCAACATGATACCGATCATAACGCACCCTCCTTTCGCCTATCCCTGGACGTCGATCCCCAGATCACAGCCCAGATGCTCATCAGGGTTTCCGCAGCTGAAATTGGCTTCGCGGGTATCTACGTGTCCTTCGCTGGTCTCGTCAAAGTAGTCTTGAGTTTTATTTTCCGCCATGATGTCACCTCACTGGTTGAATGTTGGGTTGATGCAGAACGTTGTCTGTCTGTTAAATATAAGTTACGGCATCATGGGGAATGTACAATATGGATCGATTGATCGTTTATTGACAGGCAAAACCTACCAATATGGGAGAGGAGAGGGGCAGGGGTACACCGTACGGGCAATCAAATGCAGACCCGCCCTTTTTGCTTGTGCTAACGGGTGCTCTCTATCCCTGGAAAATCTTAAGGAAATCATCGGCCTCTTTGATTGAATGTCCGATATCGCGAATCAACCGATCGATATCGGCTTCGATGCTGTCTACTTCTCCTTTCAGACTGCCGATGGCCTGGGCATTCAAGTTGTGCTTCAGATAGAGCACATAGTCATTCTGGGTAGTCAATATCGGCGTCATGCGCGCCCTGGCGGTGTTCATGGCCCTGTCCAGGCGTGCAAACCTTGCCTTGGTCGCCTTGAGCTTTTGATGGCTTTTGGTTCTAAACTCACGCTTCTGAATTTGTTCGATTTCACTTTCCCATTCGGTGAAAAGATCCTGTGCAACCCGCTCCACCTTTTTTATCCTCTCTTCTAACTGCCCCGCACGCTCTTGGCAGTTTCCAAAATCATCGGAGAGCCGATTGTAAGCCTTTTCAAGATCTCCACCCTCAAATCCGTTGAACTCTTTCAGGCGCGTCAGAGCATCCTTAAACGCTTCGGACGCTTCTATCTGATCGTCGCGTGCGTTTTCGATCTGGTCCTTCAACAGATGCCTTTTCTCCTTGCCCAGCTTTTCCCAGACAGCATAGTAGGTCGATTGGCATCCCGCCAGCGAGACCAAGATGGCCACTAAAAGCAAACAGCAAAACAGGTTTCGATTTTTCATCTTAAATGCCTCGTGGTATTCAAATTGGTAGCCCAACAATGATTGCCCTTGTATCTTCATCAGTAGATTTTTTCAACAACTACGCCACACCTTGCGGCCAAGTCAACACAAAGCCTGGTTATTCTCTTTGTTATCCGATTCCAAACCTCCTGTTAACCCGTATCGTAGTCGTTGAGGCAGTAGTAACATCCATTATAGCCTTGGCGAATAGCTTCCTCGATAGAGCTGAAGCTTACTTTATTGTGATTGGCCATCAGATCCACCCATTCGCAATCCTTAAGGTGCAGCTCTTTGGTACGGGAATTGCCGATATAAGCGCGCGTATCAATAGCGTAGACCCAACCGTCTCGGGCGCCGGCCATCAGATCGTTCCCAATCATTGTCAGGCACGTCACGGCGCCTAGCGTTTCTCGAAACCAACGCGTATTTCCGGTAGCCGGGTCAAGCGCGAAGACACCATGCCATGAGCCGACATATAAGGTTTCTGTGCCTTCGGCCAGAATACATTCGATTCGATCCCCAATGTCTCTTTGCCAATCGATAGCGCCGCTGGTTCTGTCGTAACGAAAGAGTTGACCGTCTCCCAAGCCGACAAATAGGGTATCACCATATGAGACCAGTGAAATCGCTGATGCACTCATACCAGTGACTTTCCATATTTGATTGCCGTTTTCGTCAGTGGCGTGAAGTTCACGATTGCGGCTGGCGGCGAATACCTTGCCGTCCTGGGACACACACATGGCAACGATGCCCCACTCCCAAGAAGGACCCACCTCATACGCCCAATTTGTGTTGCCGTTGGTTTTTTGCAATCGTGTCACTTTGATACCGTTGTCGGTGGTGGTGGCGTAGAGATAGTCGCCATGCAGCTTGACGTAGTTGCAGGTGCCGAGGTCACTGCGGTCCCAATACGATGCACCGGTTTCGGTGTGTACACTATGAACGCCAACATCTCGCATGCCGGCATAAGCGATATTGGCGTTGAGGTCCCAATCGATGCTGAAAACCTCTTCGGGCAATGTCCAGCTGCGCAGCTCTGTGCCTTGTCGATTGTACAATATAAGGTTTTTACTTCCTTTTGTGCGCACTCCTGCTAGTACACGGCCATTCGCATCCGCAGTCAGATCCTGAATGGTGCCGCCGTGGGAGTGAAACCAATCTGGGTTGTAGGCGTCTGTCTTGAAGGCAATGAGTGCATTGCTGGCCGAGGCACAGAAGGAACTGGCCGACATTTTCACGATATCGTAAACATAGCCCCGGGAAATCCTGTATTTCCAAGGTGACACGGGCTCAGATACCTTTTGTGCTTCTCCAATGTAAGGCACGAAATTTTCACTGGTGACAACGATATTCAATTTTCCCGGGTGCGCCTCGCGTGTCTCGAAGGCATAGTAACCGCTGGTGGCCCAGACTTGGCGGAAAACGATTTTATCGTTCGGATCGCTGTCGGAAATCTGAGTGATGCTGACATGAACATTGGTCAGCGCTTTCTGTTCATGAAAGACGCGCACCACCAAATCGTCACGGCCGTAGACGATACTGCAATGGGAGACCGTCATCATTTCAGGTGTCTCACGGTAGAGCGGCAATTCCGGATCACCCATCAGACTCATGAGATAGATCTGCCATTTTCCTACCAGATCCTTGCCAACTTCTCGGGCATGATCCAGCATACTGCCGAGATGTGCCTGGCCAGGTAAGGATAGCGCCTCCCAAAATGGGAGCTCTTGGCTCCAGCCCACGGCGCCCATCCGCGCGTAACCGACATAACCGATGGCACCGCCCCCACCCCAGCGCACGACTTTTTTCCCAAAACAGACTTCATGAGGTTTACCGGCCTGGGCACCGCCAATGCGATTATAGTCCGTCCACAAATCCAGATCGAATTCGTTGGTCAAGCAGGAATCAACAAAATAGATAGAGAAGTGCGGCCAATTGTTCATGCCGGCGACGTTCACCCAATTGGGATCGGTGGAACTGAAACCAGCGGTACCGTCCCACCAACCGTGGCCGCTCACACTGAGGAAATGGGGACCTTCATTGACGGCGCTTTTCAAATCGGCAATGTGGGCAACGTCATTGACCGATAGATTGGATTCAATCTGGTTCACGAAGTAGATGTCTTCGTAAAAACGTTTGATGACGTCCACTTCGGTAATATCGCGCATCAGATCGATAACGTTCTCCTTGTCCTGACAGGCACCGTCGAGATTGGCCCATCGAATCTTATCAAAACTGCCGTCGTGCCAACCCGAGCCCCAGGTGCCTGCTACACAGAATAGCCGTCGTGGCTGAATAAATGCCAAGGGGTTATCGGTGCGTCGATCGCGGAACTGTTCATAAGTGAGCACTTTGTCGACATAATCCTTGGCTTGCTGCCTGTCGCGAACCGGGGCGCGGCCCACAGAGATGTCGGCAGTGAAATCGATGCCGTCGGGATTGCCGCCGTCCCACCAGCCGTAGAAACCGTTGTCATCATTGTCCCAATCGTGAAGACCCGTCTGTGAGTATAGCGGGCTGTCGATAGAAGCGTAATAGAGATCCGTGGGGATCATATTGGCATACTGTGGCACGGTGAAGGTGCATGATAACAGGGCGCTGCCGCCACGAATAGTGATATGACGTGTGGGATTGACAGACGTGGTGGTAAAATCCGCCAGGGTCCAATACCAGCCTGGATTGGATGTAGTGGCATTGGCGCGGTACCGGATGACATCGGTGTTATCGACGGCGAAGAACACATCGGCCGTGGAAAATTCAAAGGGGCTGTGATAGCGGAGACTCGGCATGCCGCTGTCGTAATACATTTTGTTTTCATCCGGTGTGGCGTTATTTTTTTTCTCTATGTAGAACCAGTTGATGTTGCCCAGTATATGACGTACCGGCACGATATTGATATCACCGCCGAGCAGGCACCACTGTGTATTCCATCGCCGCAGCGCATCTTTCAGAAAATTGCGGATCGCTTCCGGCACGCCCCGGGTAACACCTGTTTGCCAGTGACTGCCGAAACGATTGGCCATGATATCGGAAACAGTGATGACCCTGGCGCGCAATCCTTTCATGGTTTTCCAGCGGGCAAGCTCTTCAAATTCTTCAGCCAGGTCATCGATATACCCGCCCTTGGTGCCAGCTTCGTCCCATTCGTAATTGTCTGTGATGATGAGATAGGGCCAGTCTCCCTGTGCCGCTTTCATCAGAACTTCGGCAGGCAGAAACAGGCGATCGTTTTCCACCACGGGATAGTGGGTGTAAACAGCCCTCGAGGCGTGAAACGTTGGCTCCGTGGGGCTCACCGGTTTGATGTCATCAAAACCGACTATATCTTTTGCTATCTTGATTTTCAAATCTTCGGGATTGGCCACTAAAGAGATCAATTTCTTAATTTCGGCATTGATACGCAGAGGGCTTTTACTTCGCGGTTCGACGGGCAATTCGCTGATTCGGTAGGAGATACCGAGGGTGCCGCTTTCGAGGTAGTGGATCACCCCTTCCTTAGGACGGTAGCGCAAGGGATGAATACGGATGGCGGCAACACACCGGCCTGCATAGTAGTCCACTGCAGAAACCTCGGCATCGATCAGCGCAATCTCATCCAGGTGAGCCACTTGAGAATTCATGGCTTGAAAGCCAGCAACGTCAACATATTCAATCGTTTCCATCGGAGGCAAAGGCAATCCCTTTTTTGTCTCCAAGGTTTCCGCGGCGGGACGAAGCGGCTGAGCCGGCAGCAACGTGTATTTGTCCGGTAGTGCCGTCCAACTGGCGCTTTCTATGGTCACATTGATATCTTTTGCCCCATTCGGTAAAACAAAATACCGAATAGCAAAGGGAAGTGTCGGCCAGCCGATCCGTTCGGTCAATCCGCCATTTTTTAAAAGGATAAGGTCATAGTCGTACGATCTGCTTCTTCGGAAATCGTCCTCTGAAAATGCAAGAGGATAAGATAGCTGTTGATGCTCAGATGCGTCGCCGTTGCCCATGGATCCTCCTTTTCAGGCCTCCATCAGCCGGTGATATACCCTCCTGAGGCACTATTGTCAGCCGTTGCAGCCGTGCCATGTGGTGCGCCGTCCTGGTTTCGACCACCTTAGCGGATAGTGCCGGGTTTTATCTCTTTGGCGAATCTCTTCAATATGCGTAAGGCCTCATCCGCTGAATAGGCTTTGCCGTTGTCCATACCGTAGCGTTCGGGGTTGACCATGGCCGGTATCAGGAATTCTCTGTCATCTGACTGCAGGTAAACGAATGTGGCCAGAAGCGATGGCGCATGTACGATAAAGGAAGTATATCCATCTCTCATCCCCTTGGCTTCGGCTATGGCCTTCGTTTTGGTGCCCACAGCCCAGACCTCTTGCGCTTTGAGGGTATCGCCAAACTCGCCGGGCTTCCATTGTCCATCGATACGGACCGTCTCGATTTTGGTCCTGAAAGTATCGCCAACCATGACCGGAAACCACATTATGCCCGGGTCCCGCAACATCTTCTTCGCCCCACTTCCGGGTTGGTAATCCTTTACGGCTGAAAGATCGAGCATCTTGACCGGATAAGGCTTGCCGATGCGGGCCGCTTTCGCGTCGTCGAGATTTTTAAATCCAAAGGTGGCCGCATTTTTCTCTGTTAGTCCGTATTGAATATAGTTGGCAAGGGCCTCATTGCTGATTTTGATTGCCTCTTTCTGGTTGGCTATCTGGTCTGTGGCTGATCCACCCATTGGGAATATCAGGAATGACAGAATCAGCGCGACCAGCATAATGGCTGTCGATTTTGCTCTCTTCATTGCGCTATCCTCCAATCCACTAAAGTCGTCATGGCCCCGTGTGTTTAAATTGATAAAAAGAGTCTTCCCACTTGCGATTGCCGCTTTGCTTAAATGACTCGTATGTGGCTAAAACCGCTGCACCGCCGGTCGCGGCTTGTTGGCATTGATTGAGGGCGTTTAACGAGCAATCCATGGGGGCCGGGTTATTGTAAAAAACGAGATCCATATTTAAGGTGGTTAGCCTGATTTCACTGTAACCGGTAATGGTGACGACATGGCCGTTGGTTCGCATTCCCATTCCATCATACCACCACCAGACGGCTTGGATGGGGCTTTTCCGGCAATGAGACTGTTTGGAAAGCGTCTTTTTCACGTCGCCCCAGGATAGCGCTGAGCTATCATGCCGATAAGTGAAATTCCAGTGGGTCCAGTTGTTTTGGATGTCGGTAATTGTCGCACCCCACGCCCCTCCCCAGCCCGGACAGTTTCCAATACATCCGGTACAGCAGTTCGGCGGTGTGCCATGTATAAAATTGGCGGAGTCGCATTGCTGTACGCGGTGGCCGTAGTAATCAGAAACCATTTCCGTGGTAGCCGCCCAACACCACCAGTCGCGATGTTGCGGAAACAGATTCACAGCATGCGAATCCGAGGGCAGCGGAGAACAACATCCGCTGAACCACCCCGCCATCAGCAGGATGAGCGCAATGGCAATAATCCGTTTAGCGACCATCTTTCCCTCCTTTCATGATGAGTGCTGATTCCTGAACCTTCCTTGCCGAATTTTTAAGTATGGAAGTGCTCGTGATAGATGCTTGACCGAAAGCTGATGGCTTACAAATAAGGACGAATTCGTCAGAGGACTGAAATCAAGTGGATCTGCCCCGGCAACACGGGTGCGGTTGGCCAGGGACCGAGTTCTGAAAGCATTGATATGCGGAGCAATGGCAATTCATGTGAAAAACCCGCCCATACATCTCATGCGATTTTTGGTAGTGCGGCAAGGACCCCTTATATTTTTTTCCTGACACTGTTTCGCTTGATTTGCAACTGGAAAAACCGGCGCTGTGACTTTCGTCACAGTAAGCGTCATCGACCAAAGGCCGAAACGGTGAAAAATGTATCAGCTTCAAGCATTCAAGCAAGGACCATCAACTTGGAATATCAAAGATAAGGTCTTGGGATAAACTCCTCGACTCCTGAACCAAATAGCTTAATCAGAAGACCACATCCAGATTCGTAGTCTGTCCGGCCTGTATCGTAAAAGGAAATCGCTTTTCGGGTTTTCCCTCTAATTTGTAGGCTTTGACGACAACTTCATAATGGCCCGGTTGCATTTTAATGGGTTTTTCTGCGTTTCCGGTTGCAAAGCGCCTGGATTCGCCGTCCAGGAAGAATGAAAGACCGCCCCGAGTGGATTGACCGCCGGAAGTGACCTTTACATTGAGAATTCCTTCCTGGTACTCGACCCGCTGTTTCGAGGTCTGGGCCTGGACGACTTCAATGTCCTTCAGGACGATCTCCTTTTCAGGGATGGCCTTGCGATAGACGACCTTCAGGTCGTAGTTGCCGGCATTCAGATTAATGACCCTGGGGTTGTCACTGGAGGTATCACTGCTGGTCACACGATTGGTCGTGCCGGCGTCAAAGACATAATAACCGGCAGATCCCTTTTTCCCATTGACCAGAACTTCGATGCTCAGCCGGCCTTCACCAAATTCCGCCTTTCGCTCTTCGGTTCGGCCGGGTTTGATTTCGATACCGTTGAAACGTTGTTTTGTTTCGGGCTTGGACCCCTTATAAACGACCTGGAGATCATAAGTGCCTGGGTTTAATACCACAATCTTTGGATAGTCACTGGAGGTATCACCGCTGGTCACACGATTGGTCGTGCCGGCGTCAAAGACATAATAACCGGCAGACCCCTTTTTTCCATTGACCAGAACTTCGATGCTCAGCCGGCCTTCACCGAACTCAACCCGCTTTTCAATCGTCTGTCCTGCCTCGATCCTGATATCGCTGAAACGGCGCTCCATTTCCGGCCTGACTTTCTTATACAACACACGGAGATCGTAGATCCCAGGACCCAGAGCAAACGTCTTGGGATTGTCGCTGGAGGTATCGCCGGTGACCAGGGGTTGCTTCTCACCGGCACGATAGACGTAGAGACCGGCCGTCTCTTTTCGGCCCTCGGCCAAAACGGCCACGCTCAAACCTCCGCCGCTGAAGTCGACGCTCTTTTCCGTGGTGGCACCCGCCGTAACCGTCACACCGGAAAGTGTCGCCTTCTGGGGAGGTCGCACCTCTCTATCCGTTATTGTCAGATCATAAACCCCCGGTTTCAATTTCGATCCCGTCAAAGCCGGTTCCGTAACCGAACGAACGCTCTTGACGGTCTTTTTCTCGCCTTGCGGGAAGATATCCACGCGAGCAGAGATGGGCTTTCCGCTTCGCAGTGCGGTGATTTTGAGGTAACCGAAACTCTGCGACTTTTTGACCGCCTCTTTGGCCGCCACACGGAATTCCTGGGCGGTTTTGGCGGTGAAGTATTGTCCGCCGCCTGCTTGGGCGATGCATTCGAGTTGGGCTTTTTCCTCTTCGCTGACATCGAAGCCGATCACATACATGGTGAACCGGATGCCGGCCGCCTTGAGTTCCTTCACCAGCGCGCAAGGATCTCCCTCACACGTCTCCTTGCCGTCGCTGACGAGAATAATGGTGGTCTCCTCCTCTATGCTTTTCAGCTTTTCGGACGTCTTTCGTATGGAGAGGGTGATGGGCGTTTTGCCCTTTGGGCCGATAGCCTTGATTTTGGCAATCAGGCTCTTCTTGTCGATCGGTTGCAACGACACCAGCTCTTCCACATCCTGGCAATCCCCCTTTCGGCGATGACCATAAGCCACGAGACCGGCATGGCTATCGTCGGGGAGATCATTGATGAGATCCGTCAGAACCGCTTTGGCAATCGCGATTTTAGGCTGCCCCCCTATCTGTCCCCACATGGAGCCGGAGGCATCGAGGATAAAAATGATCGCCGCGGGTCCGTCGGTCAAAGAGTTCGTTTCGACTGTCGCTTTCCCCGTCGTTTTTTCTCCAGCACGTGTCTTGGTCGCACCGGTTCCCTCGATCTCCTGCGAACCCTTCTCCTTTAAGGGACTCTCTTTCCAGGAGGGCGGTGTGGCACCCTCTTTTTCCGGATATTCAAGGCGAACGTGAATGCCGCCGGCAACGACATCGAAGCTCAGGGTCCCGATGCCCTTGTCCGCCGGATACTGCCAGGACATGCTCCGGCCGTTTTTGATGTCCAGATTATGCTCTTCGATCTTCTCCTTATTTTGAAACGATCCTTTGTAGACGATCAATTTTACCCGGCTGTCGACACCGTCTTTTTTCTCATCCCTGACGACCAGCCGGAAAGGCCTGTCCGTATATGTGCGCAGATCTTTTCCGGACATTTTTTTGATGTATTCCTTTTTCAGAACGATGCCTTCCGGCGCCTCCTCCAGTTCCGTTCGAATGAGCGCCTTGCCCTCCCCGACGCGGATCACGATTTCATCGGCCTTCGCGATTGTCTCCTCTCGGGCAATGGCCAGCTTCTGGCCCTTACGGGAAACATTGAAGGTGCTCATAGATGGTTCAGTGACGGGGTTGCCGTCCTTAAAGGCCACGGCGGTAACGGCCGTTCGCCCTTCCACCAAATTTTCCCCTCGGACAATAATTTTGAATCCTTTTTTAATCGCGGCCTTTACTATCTCTCCTTTCGAAAGGGTTTTTTCAAAAGGAACCGCAAGAGTAGGGGCTTTGGGAACGTCTCCTGCCCATGAGGGAGGGTCAATGGGCATGCGGTCCATCTTGACGTACCCTTCCGGGGGCCGAAACAAGTGTGCTTCTTGAGCGCCCTCCTCGATGTTGGTCAGTTCAGTGAAATCGCCCTCTTTAAGATGATTCACAATCTTGACGGGGAAGTCGAGCCTGTCAGCAAACCAGGCGGTCAGGAAATCTTTACCGGATGACTTCGTGAGCCGCCTGGTGCATGGGTACCCATTGACCACCTCTTTGCCGATAATCTGGCTTCCATAATAAGATACCGAAATCTGGTAGGAGACAAAAGGATTGCTCATGGCGCTGCCGAAATCATCGTTTTTCATCTCCAGGTAGATCTTTTTGGGATCCACCAATACCTTTGTGAGGCCAGCCTTATTGTCCACGATCACCACTGCGCGCTTGTCCCCTTTCACTAGTTCCATGCGATAGGTTTCGTCGCGAACGTAAATTTTTCCCTTGGCGGCCTTACCGTTTGTCACGGCCGTCATGTCGGCGGAAAATTGTGCCGCACCAACGAGAGAAGGGGCTGCAAAACCGATTATTGCAAGTAGGCATATACCGAAAAACAATTCTGCGGGCAGGTGTTTGAGCATGATTTTCTTCTTAACCATGATCATCTCCTTTGCTCGTCTTTGGCCGTGAACGGCCATTAGAGAATAGCGTTCAGAAACGGCCTTGGCCCTGTAGAGGATCAGTCTATGTGTGTCGCTGTCGCCAATCTCCGGAAAAACCCCTTTGGAAGACACCGGGATGGGGTTGTTTGCCGTTTTGAAGCCCGTGCCTCACTCCCGGTGAAATTCAAATTCATCATCGATTTGTCGCCGCTCGTATTTTTTCGGGAATCGTTACTCCGCAGCGGACGCTGACCATGGTGGGGCAGACGGCGACAATGATTTGATTTAACGGGTGCTTTTAGAAAATGGGTTCAACGAATCATCAAGGCTATTCTAATTGATTCACAGGGCCCTTGTAAAGGATCGTATCGGCGTACCGAAGCGTCCACCCGGGGCCGGCTACTTTCGATTGTGTCCGTCTTGAGACCCTTTGAGACAAGTTTAGGCTTTTATTAAAGGACACTTTCCCTCAGCGTTGCCGGTTTAATCAACTCATCACGTATCAAAGGAACCAGGAAGAAAGGTGCGAAGAACAAAATGCGGTGGCATCCTGAATTTATTAACCCGGCAATTAATTACCTTAGCAATCGTCATTCCGGCACAGGTCGGGCACGAAGTGAAGCGTCAGCGCTATCCAGACCGTTCCTGGATCCCGGATCAAGTCCGGGATGACAAGGGTTGGCCTATTTAATTGCCGGTTTAATAAGTTGTTCAGCATAGAGCCTTTTAGTGGATTTAGATCCGCTTCACGGGATGGAAACAGTTCCATCCCGTGAACCCGTATGGGGTGATGCCTGGATTTGAAGCATCGACAGGATTTTGAGACTCAAGACAGCCGTTCCACATTGACACTTGCCAGTGATTTCAATTTTCATTATAGAGACGCTTGTTTTATCTCTTATTGCAGAGGGGTTCAAAACTTGCTCGGCACAATTGTCAACACATTAAGCATTATCGCTGGCACCTTGATCGGATTGCTTTTCAGGGGAAGTATCCCTGAGAAATACAGTCAAACCATCAAGCACGCCATTGGACTCGCAGTTGTTCTGATCGGTATTCGATCGGCGCTTATGACCGATGCGATTCTGGTGGTCATCATCAGTCTTGCCGTGGGCAGTCTGCTTGGAGAGCTGCTTCGAATTGAAGAGCGGCTGGATCAACTCGGCACTTGGATCGGAAGGCGGGTTTCGAAAGAGGGTGATGGCATTTCCAAAGCATTTGTCAGTACGAGCCTTCTATACTGTGTGGGCGCAATGGCGATCATCGGATCGATGGAGAGCGGCCTGACGGGAAACCACCAGACGCTTTTCGCCAAATCCATCCTTGACGGCATCGGATCGGTGCTGTTTGCATCGACATTAGGCATCGGTGTTCTTTTCTCCTCCGTCTCTGTATTTATCTATCAGGGGCTTCTTACCGTAACCGCATCTTCGATGAAACCCTTCTTGTTGCCCGAGGTGGTTTCCCAAATGTCGTCCGTCGGAGGTCTCCTTATTTTTGCCATTGGCATCGGTCTGTTGGAGATTAAACGGATCAAAATTGGCAACATGCTTCCAGCCATATTCATTCCGCTTGTCTACCAGGTAGCAAAATATGTTTATGGGATGCTGTAAAATGCCAGCGGGACGTTATTAGCCCGGCAACCACAAACAACAACAAATGTCATTCCGGCGAAAACCGGAATCCGTGCGCCTGGATCCCGAATCAAGTCCCGGGATGACGGAGGTTGGCCTCTTTACTTGCCTCTGGCTCCGCACCGCTCCTGGTTAGCGAATTCAAGCGCATCATTATCACCGGAGGGGAAAATGTTTCGGCCAAAGAGGTGGAAACGGTGATCAATCTGCTCGAAGGGGTTCAGGAATCTGCGGTTGTGGGCATATCGGACCCCAAATGGGGTGAAACGGTCGTGGCGGCAGTTCAGCTCAAATCTGGATGCGAGATAGCTGCAGAGACCATTTCAGCTTTTTGCCGAGAGCGCCTGCACAATTGGAAGTGTCCCAAGCAGATATTTTTTATTGAAGAGATTCCCCGCAATACGATGGGCAAAATCCTCAAAGAGGAAGTAAAAAGAGTATTTATGCAGCAGTAAAGGTAGATTGGCGCGTCGCCATTTTGCGCGCCAGCGCAACGACACGCTCGGCACCGCCGTTCGCCTGGTACGATCTGATGATTTGCAGTTTCTCCGCCTCCAATGACCCTTCCGCATGAATCGCCAGGACCTCTTGATAGGCCCCATACTCGGAGGCTGTCAGATCGCGGATGAAGTTCATCATGGCCATGCGCTGCTCTGCGCTTACACCCTCGCGGCCGACCAAATACTTCTGCAGGTATCTTCGCGTCTCTTCGGTGGTCCAGTCTTCGTCCCCGGGGCCGGTTACCAGTATGCCGCCCGCAAGCTCCTGCAGATGCTGTACCGCTTCATGGTAGCCGTGCGCAAAGTGGCTTTTGGCGATGTTGACTGTCATCGGATCGGGGGCGACTTGACCGTTGGCTTTGGCCACACACCGTTTCGCTGCCGTCTGGGTCAGTGCGCGCAACGTTTCGGCGTAAGCAACGAGCTTGATCAGTTTCTCGCGAACGTGGGAGGCCTTCATAATACCGTTATAATCCGCAATCGTCACCGCTGCGCCCACGATGGCGTCCACCAGGGGCAGTTTGTAAGAAACGGCGGTAAACCGATGGTACTCGACAAATGTCAGCGCCAGCGCTCCGGCCAGCGCCGTATCGCCATCCAGAAAAATCCGTTCGTTGGGCACGAAGACGTCATCGAAGACGGTCATGGTCTCCATCATCTTGTGACGGGCACTGATCGGCTGCTCACCTGGCCGGCTTTTTCCGTCGCCGAAGGGACTCGCCAGGAGCTTCACGCCGGGCGTGTTGGCCGGAACCGCAAAGGCAACACTCCAGTCCGCCTCTTGGGTGCCCATGGCGCGTGTGGGCAGCACAATGATGTCGTTGGCGTTCGGTGCCACTGAGGTGTGGATCTTGGCGCCGCGAACGACAATGCCATCCGAACGGCGCTCAACAACGCGCAGATAGAGGTCCGGGTCCGCCTGCTCCGAGGGGCGTTTCACCCGATCGCCCTTGACGTCCGTCTGCGCCGTGGCGAGCGCCAGATCGTTGTCGCGACAATACGCGTGGTAGGCGCGTACCCGTTGATGGTATACCGGATCATTCATCCCGGCGGTGACCGCAAGCAGGGCGAACAGGGCATCCGTTCCGATCTCCTTGATCAGCACGACGAGGGTATCGCCCTCAGCCGTTGCCGCCTCGATGAGGCGTGACCTCAACAGCAGGTCTTCTGCATTTTGCGGTATCTTGTAGTAGCGGCTGTATTCCTTTTCATTTTCGGTGACAACGGCCAATTCCCGGTATGTTTCGTCTTCCGCCATTTGAAAATCGATCGAGGCGTGCCGAACCGCTTTCCCGATGACCGGGTGCGAGGTGACATCCGGCACGCGCTCGCCCCTGAACCAGACCTCGCGGTCATCGCGGAGCGATTCCACATATTCGGCAACTGTTCTTAAGGCCATGGCATTTTCCTCCTGACTGTTTTGGCTTGGATTCTGCCTAAGCGTCAAGCGGGGTATAAATCAACGTAAGGCACGGCCCTCATGTGTCAATCAAGGCCACAATGATTCGGTAATATAGCTGAAAGGAGAGTCGGCCACGCGTGCTGAAACTACGTTTGCGAAAAAGCGGCGAACCTTGCTATACTTTAGCGATAAATTGAAATGCCGGGGCAGATTTGCACTTTTCTGTTTCGGTGGAAGTAAAGGGGGACTTGCCCCTTTCGTGGGTAGAAAAAAAAATTTAAAGGAGTTACCCAAAAAACCTTTATGATGCGTTTTAACGTCCCATTTATCCTTGATGAGCAGTACATCGACGATCTGAAACGGCTCGAGAGCAGATTGTATGCGGTCCACTTCAGCTTGCATCAACCCGTGCTGGCCGATGCCCGTGTTCGTCTCCATACCCAGGGCCTGCAGCCTTTAATCAATGGGCTGCAACAGATTCCCGGGGTAAAAAAATATCTGCTGGCCAACGCCCGCTTCCAATCGGCCGAAAACTATCGGGCCGGAGGCGCCCTGTCACGTTTAATCGCTTGCCTGGAGCAGTTGATGGCCGGAGGTGTTCTTCACGGTATCATTTTCTCTGATGGATACTTTTTAAGGGCCCTTTCCGATGCAGCGCCGCACTTGGCGGCCCGATTGGAAGCCATACCCAGCATTAACTTCATGATCGATTCGGCTGAACGGTTGGAAGCGGTTATGGCGATCCTAAACGGCAGTCGTTTTCTTCCGCCGGACAAGATCCCCCTGGACCGCGCATTGAATCGGCGTCCGGAGTCACTTCGAGATCTGGCTGCCGTCATTCGCGAGCGCTATCCAGAGACGCACGTCGAGTTGCTGGCCAACGAAGGCTGCCTCAATCACTGTGCTTTCCGGGGTACACACGAAGCGCTCATCGCAGCCGCCAACGTTGGGGCGCCCATCGATACGTTTCGATTGAACCGCGATCTCGGGTGCGTCCGCATCTTGTCCGAAACACCCCATTGCGTTCTATCCTCCCCCTTTATCCGGCCGGAAGATCTTTCACGCTATGCCGATGCTACCGATATTATTAAAATTTGCGGCCGCACCCTGGGCAGCAGGTTTCTGCGGCGCGCGGTGGCGGCTTATGCTGCCGAACGATACGAGGGCAATCTTCTGGACCTGCTCGATGCGGCCAACTGGATGACTCAACACTGGGATCTGCCCAACAGCAAACTGCCGGAGGGACTGATAGAACGACTTACCACCTGCGATCAAAACTGCAGCGCATGTACGGTCTGCCGCGAGCTGTTTCAGCAACACGCCCGCGCGCTGGCGGTGAACCTGCAAACATTCGAACGGACGTGATCCAGCAATTTACGATATAAAATGCAGTTTCAGGATCTGATCGGCCCTTTTCCGCTCCATTGAGATACGCCGGATATTTTTTTATGCACGGTCCCTAAAGGTCAGGGCTTTTTCACCTCTTTCGCCTGAGCCTCTAAAATAATCTCTGTGGTCATCCTGGCCACTTCGCCAACGAGGGTCGAGCAGGTGTCCAGCATACCTGCCTTGACGGCGGCCTTCATCTCCTCCGGATCATACAGATTGTAAAAGCGTCCAAAGAACGATTTCTGCAAATCGACACATCGGCACGTGCCGTACTTTTCGATAAACCGGTCATGCAGTTTTTTCGAGAGCAAATTGGCTTTGACCAGCTTCATCATATCGCCGAAATCTTCTTTCGTCCGACCGAAAAAGTAGCCGATGGCAAGGACGCCGCCGGATAGCGCACCGCAGTGACCGTCGCCAGTCAGGCCGACACCGTCTGCCAGACCCGTAGCAGCCTTGAAAATATCATTATTCTCAACGCCGAGGGCATCGAAAATGCCCGCCAAGGAGCATTGGGAGCACCCGCCGCTTCGCATCTCATACTGTTTCGCCTTGTTAAATGCCAATTCCGAAATTTCAGCACGATCCACTACCATAGCAACATCTCCTTCTTGATTTATGGGCCGTCACCGGACCGACAACCTTGACCATCCGCTCAAAGGGCCTTGGTCTTGTTTACAACTTCGACTCCACAGAGGCAACCTTACTGTTCATCCCACTGGTGCGATTTTTCCGGTAGTCGGCTTTCATCGTAAGGTAGACGCGGTCACAATCTTTTTGCAATGCGCGAAAGCACTGATCGACGACGTCGAGAACCGCGGGCCAGTCACCCTCGATGCAGGTTCCCATGGGATTCAACGCATAGGGGAGCCCGCTGCTTTCGATGACCTTGATAATCCTGGCAACATAGGCACTGACGCTCATGCCCTTATCGGTGGGAAAGATGGAAAGTTCTACGATTACACTCATCGGGGACCTCACTTCCTGTTTCGTAGTGGATTCGCCACTACTTCACGCCCTTCCTGCGGATATGTTTCCATATCAAATCAAGTGCAGACATAGATTTTTGATTTGCCTGTAACCGTTGTGGCTTTTGTAACCTTGGTGAAATGCTGTTCGAGAAAATGCTTCTCGTGTTTCAAAATCTGTATGGCTCTCTCCCGACCCATTGACATAAGGCGGACATAGAAGAGCAGTCGCACGAACCGATTTTCCGGCACTTCATGCTCCATCATCAAAAACGGCTTTCCCGGCTGGAGGCACCGCTTGACCTCCTCAAGGGTATTGGCCTGTGTGGCTTCCTGCAGTTCATAAAAGGCATGGGAGCAGGTGACGGCAGCAAAAATGCCTTTCTTGAACGGCAGCCGGCTGCAATCCGCCTGGACCAGACAAACCCGGACATTGCCTCGCGGTTTTTTCCTCGCTGCCTTGAGCATTCCCGACGAAAAATCGAGCCCCACAACCAAGCCAGTGTCGCCGATCCGATCAGCCAGCGGCCGAAGCGCCGCCCCGGTGCCCGTGCAGATGTCGAGCACCATATCCCCCGGTTCAGCGCCTGTGTGTCCGGCAAGAGTGTCACGCAAAACGTTTCGTTTGTCGGTAGCGTGCATGGCGACAAAATGGTCATAGAATTTCGAAAACAGGTCATAGTATTTTTGTCTGAATTTGCGCATAGCGAATAGTTCCTCGCGCATCTCGATGTTTCGATGGTTCACCCGGAAATGGGATGTTGCGCATTTACATGCTTTCAATACCCCGTTCTGTGGTAATTGCGCAACTTTGTTCCTGAATTTTTCCGGTTATTGCATTGCTGGTAAAGATTCATATTGTGTTTGGCAAAAACAGGAGATGAAGAGGTCACCGGGCGGTGAACGCCTGAATCGCTCTCAAGTCAGAAAGGTGGAAAAACCATGAACAGGTTGTTTTCAACATTCAAGCTGCGAGATATCGAATTCAAAAACAGAGTTTTCGTATCGCCGATGTGCCAATACTCGAGTCGGGATGGATTGCCCACCGACTGGCACCAGGTGCATCTTGGAAGCCGTGCAGTGGGTGGTGCCGCACTGGTCATGGTTGAGGCCACTGCGGTCTCCCCGGAAGGACGGATATCGCCCTTCGACAGTGGCATATGGACTGACAAGCACGCACAGCAATTTCAGCAGATCACCCAATTCATGCAGAGCCAAAACTGCGCTCCGGCGGTCCAGCTGGCGCATGCAGGACGCAAGGCCTCTACCGATGCCCCCTGGCGAGGCGGCAAGCCCCTTGGCGAGGATGCCAACGGCTGGCAGCCTATCGCCCCTAGCCCCATCGCTTTCGACGCGGGTTACCCGGTTCCTCGCGAAATGACGCCTCAGGATATCCAGGATGTCGTCGATCAGTTCGTTTCCGCCGCCCGCAGAAGTTTGACCGCGGGTTTTCAGGTGGTTGAGCTGCACATGGCCCACGGATACCTGCTGCATGAATTTTTATCGCCCCTTTCGAACCATCGTACCGATCATTATGGTGGTGCTTTGGAAAACCGGGTTCGCCTGCCGCTGGAAATCGCCGAGGCTGTTCGAAGCGTATGGCCGCAAGAGCTTCCCCTGTTCGTTCGTATTTCCTGCACCGACTGGGCAGACGGTGGATGGGACTTGGAACAGTCCATCGAATTATGCAAGCAGCTTAAAAAGGTGGGGGTCGACCTGATCGATTGCTCCAGTGGTGCATTGGTGCCCCATGCCAAAATACCGGCCGGCCCCGGCTTTCAGATCCCCTTTGCGGCAGCGATCAAACGAGCAGCGGACATCGCTACTGGTAGCGTCGGCCTGATCACCAGCGCCCACCAGGCCGAACAGACAGTGGCCACCGGTCAGTCGGACGTTGTGCTGTTGGGCCGGGAAATGCTTCGCGATCCCTATTGGCCGCTGCACGCCGCCAAGGCCCTAAATGCCGAGATCGACTGGCCTGTGCAGTATGAACGGGGAAGGGGGTAGGGAGGAGGAGTTGAAGCAGGGAGCGCTTTATGGGAAAGCGCCCCCCTGGCATTTTTAGTTAATTGTCACCACGGAATATCCTTGCGCCTGATAACCGACGATGGAAATGAAGCCGTTGCCTACATGATCCACCTCCGGCAACACGGAACCAGGGTCTACGCCCAGTACTTTCAAGGCATAGTCGCAGACCTCTAAGCGTACACCTTCTTTCTTCATTTGCCGGATCATGCTGGCGAACTTATCCAACGCCTCATTATCAACAGCGTTAAATCCCTCACGATCTGTTGAAATCATTTTGACCGCCGGGCCATGGAACACAACCGCAACTTGCGGTGGTTTTGAAAGTGAACGAACGCTTGCATCATCATTTACGTTTTTCACAGCCCAAAAAACAATGTTGGCTGTCTGGGGGGATCCCAGGCTGACATCAAAAACGGCCTTGACGCGTTTAACCCCGTCGAGGGCGGCGTAATCACCCGATAGCGCAGGTGTCGTAATCAATGCGATGGCCAACGCTATACCTGCGATGACGGAGCGACGGGCAAACGAATTCGTGTTTTGGTTCATGGCGATTCTCCTTTTATTGGCCTGCAGGCCTTGTTGCCTTGTGGAAATCGAATAGGTAGAGTAGGAGAGTAACACCCCATTGGTTATTGTAAAGCCATCACCTTCATAAGTCAGATGCATCAAGGGCAGACTCGATCCTTCTACCTTCTACTCTATTGACCGACAGGATGGCTTAACGTAAAATTTATAAATCATCTTCCATCCCGATGGCATCTTAACACCCCAAAATGACGAGGTGACGATTAGGCTCATGAAAAAGACAACCCTATTGGCAGACGGACTAGGCTTTCCGGAAGGGCCGCGATGGCACGAAGGCAAATTGTGGTTTTCGGATTTTCGTACAAAAAAAGTGATGACAGTTGATCTTGAGGGAACGCTCCAGACAATCGCTGAGGTGCCCGGCCAACCTTCGGGTCTGGGGTGGCTGCCTGACAATAGTCTGCTTGTGATTTCCATGACCGACCGGCAGTTGTTAAGGTTGCATGAAGAAGAAATGACGCTGTTCGCGGATTTGAGCGATCTGGCCTCATTTCATTGCAATGATATGGTCGTCGATTCGAAGGGAAATGCCTACATCGGAAATTTCGGAGCCCCCATTGCGACGCCGGCTGCAAAACTTGCGGAAATCATTCTGGTAAAACCAGATGGAGACAAGCGTGTTGTCGCCAAAGATATGGCCTTCCCAAATGGAAGCATTATCACACCAGATGAAAAGACCTATGTCGTTGGGGAAACCTATGCTTCGCGCTTGACCGCTTTTGATATCGAAGCAGATGGATCCCTGGCCAATCGGCGGATATGGGCTCAGTTTGACAGCCTTGGTATTGTCACCGATCGAAGTAAATTGATGAATCGAATCCTGCCCGATGGTATCTGCCTCGATGAAGAAGGTGCTATCTGGGTGGCCTCACCGGGCAAAGGAGCCGAAGTGGTTCGCGTTTTTGAAGGTGGGGAAATTGCAGATCGGATTAAGGTTGAAACGTTTCCATACGCCTGCATGTTGGGTGGTCCGGATGGAAAGACCCTCTTCGTTCTCACATCAGACCTCTCGAGCAGTGAACTGGTGGGGAGAGTTGAAACGGTTCAAGTCGAATCACCGAAGGCCGGTCTTCCCTGAAGACGAGAGGTGGGTTGATCCCCTTAGAGACGCTTATGTCTTTGGCTCCGATTCTGTGACCCGTGCACTGGGCCTAAAGAAAACGCGGCGTTTCAGAGTGTATCGAAACGCCGCGCTCATTTGTTGCGAATAGACTTCGTGATCCTTCCAAACATTCGTCAGTTCCTGTCGGTTGCCGCCTCCTGATCATTCGATGTTCAGTTCAGAATGCGCTTCAGAAGCCCACGCAGATGCTTATGCTCCGATCAGGTAAGGTCGAAGCGGTCAAGGTTCATTACCTTGTTCCACGCCGCTACAAAGTCGTTCAGAAACTTCTCCTGGGCGTCTTCACATCCGTAGACTTCGGCCAGGGCGCGCAGTTGGGAGTTCGAACCGAAGATGAGGTCGACACGGGAGCCGGTCCACTTGAGTTCATCCGTTGCGCGATCACGCCCCTCGAACACGTCCCCGTCTTTCGAGGTTGCCTTCCACACCGTGCCCATGTCGAGCAGATTCACGAAGAAGTCATTGGTCAATTGCTCTGGCCGCTTGGTGAAAACGCCGTGTTGGGATGCTCCGAAGTTGGCATTCAAGACGCGCATGCCGCCGATGAGAACCGTCATCTCAGGGGCGGTCAGTGTCAGCAATTGTGCACGATCAACCAGCAGTTCCTCTGCCGATACGGTGTATTTGCTTTTGAGGTAGTTGCGGAATCCGTCTGCAATCGGTTCGAGTACGGCGAAGGCTTCGACGTCGGTTTGCTCTTGTGACGCATCCGTGCGTCCCGGTGCGAAGGGAACGCTTACATCGTGACCGGCACTCTTGGCGGCTTGCTCGACAGCTGCGCACCCACCCAGGACAATCACATCGGCCAGCGAAACCTTCTTTCCGCCGGACTGCGCGCTGTTGAACGCCTTTTGGATGCCCTCAAGGGTCTTCAGCACCGTCTTCAGTTGGGCCGGTTGGTTGACGTCCCAATCCTTTTGCGGAGCGAGACGGATGCGCGCCCCATTGGCACCGCCGCGCATGTCGGAGCCACGGAACGTGGACGCCGATGCCCATGCGGTCGAGACCAGTTGCGAGACAGAGAGGCCCGAGGCGAGGATTTTGCCTTTGAGGTCCGCGATCTCCTTTTCGCCGATCAGCTCATGATCGACTTCGGGCACCGGGTCCTGCCAGATCAGCTCCTCTGTCGGGGCCTCCGGACCGAGATAGCGTGAGCGGGGGCCCATGTCGCGGTGGGTCAGCTTGAACCAGGCCCGGGCGAAGGCATCCGCAAACTCCTCGGGGTTCTCCAGGTAGCGCCGTGCGATCGGCTCATAGATGGCGTCGAACTTCAATGAAAGGTCCGCCGTGGTCATCATCGGCCGGTGTCTCTTCGATGGGTCGTGCGCGTCAACGATCATGTCCTCTTCGTCCACGTCCTTTGCCAGCCACTGATTCGCGCCGGCCGGGCTCTTGACCAGTTCCCACTCGTATTTGAACAGCACTTTCAGATAGCCCATGTCCCATTTGGTCGGATTCGGCTTCCAGGCGCCTTCGATGCCGCTGCTGATCGTATCACCGCCTTTGCCGCTGCCGAAGCTGCTCTTCCAGCCCAGGCCCTGCTCCTCGATGCCGGCGGCCTCTGGTTCCGGTCCGACCTGCGCGGCATCGCCCGCGCCATGACACTTACCGAAGGTGTGCCCGCCGGCGACGAGCGCGACGGTCTCTTCGTCGTTCATGGCCATGCGTGCGAAGGTCTCCCGAACGTCACGGCCCGACGCCACGGGATCCGGGTTGCCGTCCGGACCTTCGGGGTTCACGTAGATCAGTCCCATCTGCACCGCCGCCAGGGGGTTTTCGAGATCGCGGTCACCCGTATAACGGCTCTTGGGCTTGTCACTCGTCGCCAGCCACTCCTCTTCGGCACCCCAGTAGATGTCTTCTTCCGGCTCCCAGATGTCCTCGCGCCCGCCTGCGAAGCCGAAGGTCTTGAATCCCATCGATTCGAGGGCGCAGTTGCCGGTGAGTATCATCAGGTCGGCCCAGGAGATCTTTGGCCCGTATTTCTGCTTGATCGGCCAGAGCAGACGGCGCGCCTTGTCCAGGTTCACGTTGTCGGGCCAGCTGTTGAGGGGCGCAAAGCGCTGGTTGCCGGAGCCTGCGCCCCCACGGCCGTCACCCATGCGGTAGGTGCCTGCACTGTGCCACGCCATTCGTATGAAGAGCCCTCCGTAGTGACCCCAATCGGCTGGCCACCACTCCTGCGAGTCGGTCATCAGCGCATAGAGGTCCTTTTTCACGGCCGCCAGGTCGAGTTTCTTGAATTCCTCAGCGTAGTTGAACTTCTCGCCCATCGGATTGCTCAGCTTCGAGTGCTGGTGCAGAATCCTGAGGTTCAACTGATTCGGCCACCAGTCCCGGTTCGACGTGCCACCGCCGGAAATGGGTTTACTTGTCATGCCCGTTACCGGGCACCTGCTATCTTCATTTGCCATGATATCCCCCTTTTTTGGTTGGTTAAGAAATAGCATATTAGGTGATAATAACTATCAATTAATGGCAAAAAAATATATTACGCCTTTTCTGCCATGCAATTGCTGCATATACCGAAAAAGTCCAACCGATGGTTCAGAATTTTAAAGTGAGTCGCTTCGGCAACCTCATTTTTCATTTCATCCAGGCTGTCCAGGGCCGGATCGACAATTTTTTTACACTTGATACAGATGACGTGAGGATGGGGGTTAGGCGTGTTTCCGTCATATCGGTTGCTCCCATCCGGGAACCCTAACTCAAGAACTTCACCAAGAGACTTAATTAATAAGATGTTTCTGTATACAGTTGCAAGACTCATTGTCGGGAAATCGTTCTTGATCTGATCATAAATGGTCTCAACAGTGGGATGACCTTCACTTTTGGCAAGAATTGTGACGATAGCCAACCGCTGAGGCGTTATCTTGTGGCCATTATCCCTTAGTTTTTGGATGATGGCGTCAAATCTTTTTTTAGGGTCTGCCAACTGGAGCCTCTTTTTAAATGATAACTGCTATTATTTAACATTAATTACTTTCAGTCAAGCCCAAATTCAATTATCCACTGATAACAGCTGCCTTAGAACGCACTGAGGGATGCTATTTTTTCAACGGATACGAGCCACGTGTTAAGAAGTATCCTACGGACAGGGCGAACTGCAGAGCGTGGCTACCGCAGGCGGGTTCACGTCCCGCAAAAGGTTTGGTAGGGCTTGGCTGAAGGGGGTGCCGGCAGCTGATAGCCGGCCTGTTCCGGCGGATCCTGATAAGGTTGGGACAGAACACCCAGCAGTTTTTCCATGACCGAAAAATCGGCCCGCTCAACAGCTGCCGCCAAGGCCTCTTCCACGCGGTGGTTGCGGGGGATGACCGCCGGGTTGTGGGTGTTCATGAGCTGGTAGGATGCCTCCCGGGAAGCGGGTTGCCGTTTTAACCGGGCCTGCCAGCGTTCGAACCACTGCTTAAAATCCAGGGTCTGGAACATGGATGCCTCCGGTAAGGAATCGGATGCCAGGTCGCGGAAGGTGTTGGTAAAATCCGCCCCGTGTCGGTGCATGCAATCGAGCAGCTCTTTCACCATGGCGCCGTCATCCGCTTCCTGATTCAACAGTCCCAGTTTGGCCCGCATGCCCGCCAGCCAGTAATCACGAAAGATGTCTGAGAACCGGGAGATTGCTTTGTTCGCCATCGACGCGGCCTCTTGTGGATCCGAGTGAATCAGCGGCAACAGCGTCTCGGCAAACCGGGCAAGATTCCATTGGGCAATTTGCGGCTGCCGACCGTAGGCGTACCGGCCGTCGTGATCGATGGAGCTGAAGACGGTATTCGGATCGTAGGCGTCCATGAACGCGCAGGGGCCGTAGTCGATGGTTTCACCGCAAAGAGCCATGTTGTCCGTGTTCATGACGCCGTGGATGAAGCCAGCCATCAGCCAGCGGGCCACCAGGTGCGCCTGTCGCTCCATGACGGCTCCAAGCAGCGCAAGATAGGGATTTTCGTCCTTTGCCAGATCGGGAAAGTGGCGGCGAATGGTGTAATCGGCCAGCGTCCGGATCTCGTCGGGTTTGCCTCTCGCCGCTGCATACTCGAAAGTGCCCACGCGGATGTGACTGGCCGCCGTGCGAGTGAGAATCGCCCCCTGCAGGGTGGTTTCACGAAACACCGGTTGACCGGTGGTCACCACCGCAAGGCTGCGGGTCGTCGGTATGTCCAGGGCGTGCAGGGCCTCGCTGATGATGTATTCCCGAAGCATCGGCCCCAAGGCCGCCCGCCCGTCCCCCTGCCGCGAATACGGGGTCCTGCCGGACCCTTTGAACTGGATGTCGAAGCGCTCACCTTTCGGTGTCACATGCTCGCCCAGCAATATGGCCCGCCCATCACCCAGCATGGTGAAAGAGCCGAATTGATGCCCCGCATAGGCCTGGGCGAGAGGCTCGGCTCCCTCGGGGATTCTGTTGCCCGAGAAAACAGCGGCGCCCTCTTCACCGTTCAGGGCATTGGGGTTCAAGCCTAAAAACTGCGCCAGCGCTGTGTTGAAAACCACAAGCTTCGGTGTGCTTATCGGTACCGGATCCAACCGGACATAGAAAGCCGATGGCAGCCGTGCGTAGCTGTTCTCGAATTTCCACCCGGCCTCCAGGCGATTTTGTCTACTGCTGTGCATCATGGAGTTCTCCTGCCTCCCAAATGAAGTGTATAATAGGAAACATTGGGATGGGATACCCGGAGGTCAAGAGCGAGCGTGCTAAGAAATGACGCCCCTTAAGGTTCAGAAGATAAGTGAATCTCTTCCGGAACGGCCTTAAGGGGCATAAAAAGGGGCCACTTGGAATTTAGGACCGTGCTATAACTGAAAGCGCGAAGGTGCATTTGATTTCGTTATTGAGAAATGGCTGGAAACCATGTCCACGGTATCGGTCATCTACCGCCACCGCCGCCACCGCCGCCATCACCACCACCGCCGCCGCCGGAACCTCCGCCTGAACCGCCGGATCCGGCACCTGAATTACCGCCCGTTCCTCCTTTGCCGGCATCACTGCCAATACGGCCATTGCTGAATTGGTTGTCTATCTGCCCACGCGGCATTTGACGGGACTGTTCTGATACTTGGTGGCGCATCTGCTCCATTTGTCTTTCCGTGTACGCGTTACGCAGGGCCCGACACACAGTGTCGGCCACATCCTTAGAGCGGATACCCAATTGGGCCATGGTACGGACGGTCTGCATGGTTTGCAGGGCCAGTGCCTCGCTCTGGTCCTGGTTTCGGGTGTGTTGATGTTGCTGAATCTGCAGTTGGGCCCTCACCGCCTCCATATCTTCGGTTTTCATCCCTGCTGCCAGGCTGTCGGCGACAGCGTGTGTCACACGTCCGATGGTCTTGGTATCCCTGGACAGCGACTTGGCCACTTGATCGGCATGGGCGTAACGGCTCCGTACGGCTTGCATGGCCGCAATGACTGCCTGAGGATTGGCCTTCTTGGTGATGCCTTCCAGGGCCTTGTTCATCATTGGTTCGGTGGGCAGCCCTGCCCTTGCAGCGTTGATGACCTCTTGCCGCGCCTGATTCACGATTCGGCTCTCAAAGCGGTTTTGAAACATTTGGGTCAGCATTTTTTGGGCTTGGGCCTCTTTCACACCGAAAGCGCTCATTTCCCGGACCTGCTGCTCGATCTCCTCCATGGCCTGCCGCGACAGCGCCTGGGCGGCATCGGCAATGACCGGCGACAAGAAACAGATGAGTGCTAAAATGGTCACGAATGTCTTTTTCATCATTCCCCTTCCTTTCAATTCGAACTGATCCTTTATCTTCTTCAACTGTTCAGCAGGAAAAAGGTTACATCCGGGGATCAAAAATGCAGTTTTCGGAACCAAAATCGTCCATCTCCCGCATGCGGCAGCCGGGTAGATAAACATTGTCGTCAATAATGTAGAAATAGCGAAATGAAGCCATAGCCGGCAGGACGATCGTCCAACGCCCCTCCACCTTGGGCACTTCACGCAGTTGAAATCCGTCCAGGCTGCAGGCCAAGAACACCTTCTGGGCACCCGGTTTGTCCAGGTACAGGGTCAGCACATTTTCGTCAACCTTGAAGTAATGTGCAGTACAGGCACTCATGATCAGCAGGCAGCCTGCCATCAGCAGCAATGGCCTCATATGTGCTCCTTCATGTTCAGGATGGAATTTTCACCGCCGAAATCATCCTTCTCGCTGGTAAGAAGGGTGGGGTCCGCCACGTGGCGGTCCCCGTCGAGGATATACGCAAAGCGGTGCTCGCCCGGTGGAATCTCGAGGTTGAGTTCCCAGTAGCCGCTGATACCGATGCGCCGCATGGCCACCCGCTGCCAGCCGGTGAACGAACCGGCCAGCTCCACTCGCTCCACTGTCGGTTCGAAGAGAATGAACCGCTTACTGTGCATCGACGCCCCATGCTCACCAGGCCCGGTGAAATAGAGGAGTATCGCAGCCGCAAAGCCGGCCGCTGCTAATGCCACGGGTTTCAATAGCCGGAATAGGATGACACGCAGCGGCGGCCGCCACCCTTTTTCAAGGGTTTGCTCGACGGGCACCAGTGGTTGCCGGAGCAGTTTTTCCTGATCGAGCAGGGATAGGGTGAGCGTGTAGAACGCATGATCGGTGTGGACCTTTTCGACGAAGCACTTTTTCTCGTCCAGATCCATTTCGTTGTCGATGTACATGCTGGAAAGATAGTCCATCACTCGTCTCCATCTGCAAGTATCGATCTTAGCCTGAGCCGGGCCCGGTGGACCCTGATCTTTACGTTGCCTTCGCTGATGCCGAGCAGTTTGCCGATCGCCTTGTAGGAAAATGCTTCGGTCGCCACGAGGCTGATCAGTTCCCGTTCAGATGGGGTGAGCCGGCGGATCGCGGCGAACATCCGGTCGAAAGCCTCCTTCGCGATGCACTGGTATTCCGGATCCGGCCCCGGCGCCTGGCTTTCACCATCCGCCGATGATTCTTCACGGTGTCTGCGCAGGGCATCCAAGGCCGCATTGCGGGCGATGGTAAAGAGCAGCGCTCGGTTGCCACCGCCGCGCCCGTATTTGGCCAGATAGCGCGCAAAGCTTTCCTGTATGAGATCGAGGGAAAGCTGAGCGTCCCCGGTCAATCTCATCAGGTAGGCCATTAGCCGGCCCCTGTTTTCCCTATAAAAATGTTCGTATGCTTCCACAGAAGTATTTATCTAAAGCTCTACTCAGGCAGATCGGCGGTGTCCACAGGGTGATTGTTCCTGAGTGAATTCACCGGCCCCCGAAATGAATAAGAATACACACGCCATTCGAAAAGGCCAATCGAAATCAATGTCCTCATATATATCTCCCTTTGTGGATGAGTGCCTGCAAATATAAAATGGTGGGGAGATACGAATCTCTCCCCCCATATTCGGTTTTCTATCCACCCGTCATGTGGCCGGAAACGGAGGCAATCGTATTCTCGACAAACTAATAGTCGTCAGTCAATGTATGCAGAAAGGCGATCAGATCGTCGATTTGCTCTTCACTCAATCCCAAGTTGCCGACCGCGTTACTGACATTACCCTGAACATCCGGAACGAAACTGCTGCTGTCGTTAATAAATGAGACCATGTCATAAAGTGTCGGAAACGCCCCGTTGTGAGCGTATGGCGCCGTCACGGCAATGTTGCGCAGGGTAGGAATCTTGAATTTTCCATCCTGGTTTGTATCTCCAACGCTGTCCCCCAATCCCAGATCCGGTGAAGGCACATCGGGATTGGCAGGTACGCCGATATTGGCCTAGCCGTAGGCGGTGAACAGGGGCTCGGGTGCAGCACTCAATGCCA
This sequence comes from uncultured Desulfatitalea sp., assembly GCA_963668675.2. Taxonomy (GTDB): domain Bacteria; phylum Desulfobacterota; class Desulfobacteria; order Desulfobacterales; family Desulfosarcinaceae; genus Desulfatitalea. The sequence goes on from CAXXMB010000002.1 coordinate 2,824,103, forward strand.
AGTGTTCCAACCCCGTTATGCGTCGATGCAATTTTTCCCTAAACACTCAGCAATCAACAAGAAGATCGAGCATGAGATGAAATGGGTTAACCGGGCAGGTCAGGCGTGGGAAGAGGACAAAATTGCTAATATAGATTTAACGTTTGCTTAGAAGAAAGGTTACAGACAGATTTAGAAAATTTTGGTGATTTTGATACGGATGAAAGAAACGCATCGTTTCATGACCGTCCCACTTTTCGCACTTTTTACCCTAAAGCGATCGAATTGCGTCCTGAATATCCGTCGTGGGACGATGCAGATATTGATATATGGTAAAACTGCTGATATCTCCACGAACATAGCGGCAATACAAGCCCTCTCCAAAAATCTTTTGGCCTCACACCGGATCCGGGGCGTGGATCTTGAACCAAAACTCTTTTTTGAGACGGCCTGCAATAATAAGTCCCCAACAGAAAAGAGGAAAATTATGGCCAAAATGCAATATGAAAAAGATGGAAAAATTGCCTGCATCACCCTCGATGACGGTAAGGTCAATGTCATGAACTGGGAGTTTTTCAGTGAACTCAACGACGCCTTGGACCATACCATTGCCGACGAGGCCGCGGTTCTTATCTTTACCGGCCGGCCGGGCATTTTTTCAGCGGGCCTTGACCTAAAGCTTCTGCCCACCCAGGAACTCGAAGAGCAGATCAGGTTTCAAATAAGGTTTGCCACAACCATGCTCAGGGTTTATCAGTTTCCCATACCGACCATCGCCGCCTATGCCGGACACTCCATTGCCGGTGGGGCTATCCTTTCCTATGCCTGCGACCGTTTTATGGTAGCCGACGGGCCCTACACCATTCAAATCAATGAAGTGGCCAACAAGATGGTAATCCCGAGCTGGATTACCCTGATCTGCCGTTCATCCATTCCCCATCGTTACTGGAAGGAGGCCTTGCTCCATGCCACGCCCTATTCCCCCCGGGAAGCATTCGAGCGTGGAATTGTCGATGATCTGGTGGAAGAAGGCGGCGACATCATGGCGGCTGCCCGCGCTTATGCGGAGAAACTCTTTAAACTCTCCACGCCCGCTTATGCAGCCACAAAAAAGCTCCTGCGCCAGGAAGAGTCGGCGCATGTTATGGAAATTTTCGAGAAGGAATTTCTGGACTGGGTATTGAACTACAGCCAGCAAATCAAGTAGAGTCGCGGAAACGAGAAGTTATCGACACCTTGATTCAGTTGACGATGGGCAAATCGGTTGGAATGGGATTGGGAATTTTATTGTGCGGCTACTGAACTGGATGATCACCGCCCGACGGGCTTGTTTTTTGATCACTTGTGGATTGACCTGCCTCTTCGTCTATTTTGCTTCTCAACTGCACATCGACAACAGGGCAGAGGCTTTGATCGATACCCAATCCAAGGCCTGTGATGAATATCGTACCTACCTGAAGCGCTTTAGTTCAGAGCATATCGTCCTTGTTGCTGTTCATCTGGCACGACCGGTAGGAGATCCAGAGGTCTTAAGGCGTCTTCTCAAAGCGGATGCCGCTTTGCGGCAGATTCCGGAAGTACGAACCACTACAAGCCTGATGGATATATCCACCGTTCGCAGAACGGTTGACGGTATTTCAAAATGGCCCCTCATCTGGCTGCCGAACAAAGACCGGCCAGTTCGTGCACTGGATGACAATCTGCTCACCCTGCTACGCACAACCTATCCGGCCGTAAAACAACTTATTTCGGAGGACCTTAAAACCATAGGCCTTTTCGTGGAACTTCGTCCCGGTGATCCTGGACAAAATAGCACCGGCATGATTGAAACTATCAGAAGCTCGATCCATCATGCTTTCGGGTCTGATGCCGTCGCCGTTCATATGAGCGGCGGTCCTATATTGATGGAAGCCATAAGACGCCACAACGTGGAAAATGCGTTTATTTTTTTAGTTTGCGCCTGTTTGGTGGGCATCGCGGTTGAAATTTACGTTTTTAAAAATCTTCTCGTATCCATTTTCATTTATGGCGTTTCGGCTGTTGCCGTTGTCTGGACCATGGGTTTTATGGCCTTATCCGGAGTTTCCTTGAACCCGATTTCAGGCATGGCCTTTGGTATGGTCCTCATCCTGACCTCCATGACCATAATCCATCTGGTTACACATTACTATGAGCGATACCTGAGCGCTTCAAACAGGGAAACGGCGATGCGCGAGGCGATCGCCTCCGTGGGGCGGCCTGGATTCATGTGCTCGGTAACAACGGCCATCGGTTTTGCCAGCATCGCCACGAGTTCGGTTCCGACCGTAAGGCAGTTTGGCCTGATAATGTCCACAGGCGCGCTGCTCTCCTTTGGATTGGTCTACCTGTTGTTGCCTTTTCTGCTGCTGAATTTGAAATGGACCAAGCCCCGGCGGCTTGCAATGCGCTCGGATGACGTGTTGGCACGCATCCACGACCACATCGGCCGCTCGGTGTTCCGACGCGGTTCATGGTATGTCGCCGCCGCTGCTTTGCTGTTTGTCATCCTGATGGCTGGCCTGCCTCAAATACAGATAGATACCAGCCTCATGCATCTTTTCCATAGAAACGCACCTGAAGTGCAAGATTACAACTATATTCAACAAACACTGGCACCGCACCAGAGTTTACACCTGTTGATCGAAGCGCCCCCCGGAAAGGTTCTGAATGCACAGACGCTTAGCAAGATCAGGGAATTCGAGAATAGTCTCGTGGCGCTTGACCAAGTAAAGTCCTGCCACTCTTTCTTTAGGGTACTCGAGACAGTATATGCCGGTTTGTTCGGAGACGAAGACCTTTTGGGACTCTATAGATCCAGTTTTTTGTTTCAACAAATATACCGGCGTGTTCTCTCTGACCCGGATAGCAGGCGCCTTTTAAAAGGGGTGTTGGATTTCGAAACCCGCACTCTTTGCCTTTCTCTGGAAATCGCTGAGCCAAGAAAACGTGAAGTAACGGTTTCAGCGGCCGAAATTCTTCGACTCGCCAACCAGCAGTTGTCCCAGATTGGACAAATATCGGTGACTGGGCCTGAACTGGCGGCCCAAGATCAAGCCAGGAAATTGATTCGCGCCCAGATGACATCACTCGGTTTGGCCCTGGTCGCCATTTGCGTTATGCTGATGCTGCAGTTTTCATCTTGGCAAATGGGTCTTTTGAGCCTGATACCCAACATTTTCCCGCTGGCGGCTATTTTCGGGGTGATGGGTTGGTTCGGCATCCCGCTAGATAATTTAACTATCATGGCCGCCGTCATCTCATTCGGATTGTCCGTGGACGACACCATCCACTACTTTTCTCAGCTGCAGTCTGCTTTTGAACGTTCGCCGACCCGAGGGGCGATCCGTGGCGCCGTAAAGGAGGCCTACCGAATGAGCGCCAAAGCATTGATTTCGACGTCGGCCGTTATGGCGCTCTCTTTCGTCACACTTGTGTTTTCACCCTTTCGGCCGACAGCTTCTTTCGGACTGCTGGCATCAGTAGCTGCCGTCATCGCTTTGGCCGCCGATCTGGTTTTCATGCCCGCTTTGATTTTGAGCTTCGACAGGATACAGAGAATGATCCTCAACGGTTCTATCGCCAAACCAAAATGTAATACAGGAGCCAGCCCATGTTCTTGACCCGACCGACACAAACGCAACCGGTTCTACCGAGCACACCGGTTCAGGAAACCGCCCACAAAGATGCGGCCATGGAGTGGTGGTTTTTCCAGGGATGGTTTAAGGGAGAGTCAGCGGAGTTGCGCCATTTTATGGTCGCTTTTTTTCAGCAGGGTGAGCACTCTTCTTCTGCCGAACAGCTGACGGGCCATACGCTGCTGCTTTCCCACCTGAATCCCAAGACTTCAGATCATTGCTATCGCAGCCAAATCTCACCAGCGGTTTCCGATCTGCTTTACCATTACCGCGAAGAGATCAAAGTGGCCGATTTCGACAACGCGATGATCGACGATCTTATGGACGAAATTCGTACCTATGGGCCGCCCCGGCCGATTGTTGAAAATGCAACTCCAGTGAAATCAGCCGCAAACAGACTATATGTGCAGTGGGCGGATACGGTGATTCGACAGGTTGGAGAACAGTTTTTTCTGCACTACGAATCTCCGGATGAACAACTGCCGTGCCGCTTCGTTTTATCCCCGCGCTCAAGTCGTATCTTTCATGAACTGGATGCAGGGCTCGACCAGACCATGGCCTATGCGTCCATACCCCGGATGACCCTTGAAGGTACGGTTGCAGGATCGCCGGTGCTTGGCGAAGCCTGGTTCGATCACCAATGGGGAACCTATGCCTGGTTCGCAGCCGAGGGACGCGGAAGACAGGTGCTCGGCTGGGATTGGTTTGGTATCAATCTCGATGATGGTAGCGACCTTTTGTTGTTGATCCATAGAGACATGCAGAACCAGCGTATCTTGAAGCAAAATGCCATATATATCCCTGCAGAAGGACCTTCTCGAGAACTATCATCATTTAGGGCCGACTCTTTTTACTCCTGGAAGAGCCCCGTTACCCTCAGCGAATATCCATTGGGCTGGCAGATCGAACTTCCGGAGATTGACGCATCCCTGGCCATTACGCCGTTGGCCGATGATCAGGAATTGGCTCTGTTCGGCGTCATGCGGTCCACCTGGGAGGGCGCCTGCAATGTGCGGGGGACGAAACAGGGCAGAAAGGTCTCCGGCCGAGCCCGCCTGGAATTGCACGGATATGGCTATATTTTCGATTTTAGAACTTATCTGGATCGTTGGGTGGCAAGAATTGACCGGCATATCGAAGCATTTCTGCCGCCGGAGATGGATACCAAAAGCCTCTCTTCATATGTGGATTCACAATGCCGTTATGACTTGGGCGCCCAGACCCAGATGCTAAACAGGCCGGTATGGGATATGATGGCGCGCGGCGGTAAGCGCTGGCGGCCTGTCTTTGGGTTTTTGCTTCTGAATGCCCTGGGGAAAAGCCACCTCCCGTTCGAACGTCTCCTGTCTGTTTTTGCGGAGCTGAGCCATCTCGGTTCGCTGATCATCGATGATATAGAAGATCAATCACCATTGCGACGCGGCGAAGCGTCGATTCACCTGCGCTACGGAACCGACCTTGCGATCAATGCGGGTAACACCCTCTATTTTCTTCCATTACTGCTGTTGGAAAATCACCCGCATTTGTCAATTGCTCAGCGGGAACGCGTCTACCAGGTGATGATACGGCAATATGTCCGTACGCATTTCGGGCAGGGGATGGATATCTACTGGTCCAAGTTCGTCTCCGGTGATAATCTGCAACCATGGATCGATGGGTCCTTGTCCGCAAAGGTGCTCGACATGTATGCGGATAAAACTGCTGCCCTCGTCATCGGCATGGCAAAGTTGGCCTGTATCATTGCGGAAGCAGAGGAGAAGGTCCAAAAAGCTTGCGTTAATTTTGCGCGGTCTTTCGGCGTGGCCTTCCAGATTATGGACGATGTGCTTAATTTCAGTAATTCCGGCAAGTGGACCAAGGTAATCGGAGAAGATCTTTCGGCCGGGAAGCTCACCTATGTTTTTGTTAAAGCGATGGAGAAGACAGAGGGTAGTGCGCGTGAAACACTGCAGCGCCTCGCCTGCGATGAAGGATACCGGCGCGATTTCCATCATATCGAGACAGGCCTTCGAATCATTCAAGAATCCGGCGCGCTGGAAGAGTGCCGCCGGGAGGCGCACTCCATGGTTCAGGCGCAGTGGCATGAACTATCCAGGCACCTCGTGCCATCTGAGCCCAAACTCATGCTGCGCCTGTTATGTTCCAAACTGACGGACTTGACTTTCGTCGCATAGTATTAAAGCCCATCCCAAGAACGAATCTTGGGTCATAAGGGGGAGGTCATAAGTGGGACGCCTATCAGTCATACAACGCCTTTCCTGTGAGTTAGATATGTTCAACCGCTAGCATAAACCAAGGCCCAGTGCAAACTGATCCATCACCGTTCCACGTGCCGTTATGTCAAAGAGCTCAAGAGCGGTAAACTCAAGATCGATAAAGCCAAAGTCAAGCAAGATGAAACGCTTGACGGCAAGTATCTGCTTTCAACCAGCGATCTGCACCTTTCAGCCGAAGACATCGCCTTGGGCTGCAAGCAACTGCTGGAAGTCGAACGTGCCTTCAGGACGCTGAATTTCATTCAGTCTATATCTTGCTGATATATTGATGTTTTTCCGTTTTCGTGTAACTATGACGGTCGAACGAGTGTAAAGATCCGGCGTTAAAGCAGGTGAGCAGAGGCGTTTACCGGCTGAAGGAACTGCCTCCGATATCCAACCCGGACCTGGTTACCGTATGCCTCCGGTACTCTAATGCCGTCATCTGTCTTATTTCCGCCTTGTTGTATCACAACCGAGATTCCGCACTCAGTTTACTTGGCTGTACCAAGAAACTCAAGAATACCGTCAATCGACTATCCTCCAATTCAAGTCCATCGTTACTCTAATCAAGCATACAACGTCGGAATCGAAAGGCATGTCATTGATGGTGCGTCTGTAAAAATCTACACCCCGGAAAAGACCCTTGCCGATTGCTTCAAATTCAGAAACAAAATTGGAATGGATGTTGTCCTTGAAGCGCTTAAGCTATACAAATCGCGAAAAAAATTAGATCTTAAAAAGCTACTTATGTTTTCCGAGGTGTGCCGTGTAAAGAAAATTATGATGCCCTATCTGGAGGCAACGATCTGACCAAAAGACTGCTGAAAAATATCGCGGCGTCTGTAAGGTAAAAACTGCTAAATAAATCAAGGGCTGATATTCGTCCTTTTCATGAACTTGTTCAATATTATGCCATGGAGCGGTTTCTATATCGCCTTTCCCTATCTCACCATGCAAATCGATTTATTCTTAAAGGGGCCTTGATGCTTCGTATTTGGCAGGCTCCCGAAATCAGACCGACGATGGACATTGATTTGCTTGGCAGGACAAATAATGATACCTCACAGCTTACGTCCATTGTAGAGGATATATTATCTATTGAGATTGAACCGGATGGCCTAATTTATTTGGCTGAACAGATAAAAGTTGAGACGATTGCCGAAGAGGCTGAATATCAAGGTGTAAGAATCTGGTTCCCTGCAAAAATAGATACAATGTCGCTGAATATGCAAATTGATATCGGATTCGGTGATGTTGTTTATCCCGCGCCTGAAATAACTGAAATCCCCTCCATGTTAGAATTCCCCTCACCGTGGTTGCTGTTTTACAGCCGTGAGAGTTTGATTGCTGAGAAATTTGAAGTGATGCTGAAACACCGTGAATTGTATAGTCGGATGAAGGATTTTCATGACATCTGGTTGCTCTCCCGCAATTTTGGCTTTGAAGGAAGGGAGCTATCGGAAGCCATAAAGTTGACACTTGAACAACGCGGGACTTCTTTACCAGTCAACATAGTTGCCTTTTCTAATGAGTTCATCTCAACCAAACAAACCCAATGGAATGCTTTCCGGAAAAAACTCAGACAAGATCACATTCCTGAAAAGTTTGAAGAGATCGTCAAGCAAGTGAAGGATTTTATCGGCCCTATTACATCGGCACTGATGTCGGACAAATCACCTCCTTCAAAATGGTCTGCTCCAGGTCCATGGGTATGAACATGGCGTATCAGGAATTATTCAAAAAGTATAACTCCCTATTAGAACAAGTTGATCAATTAACACGAGAAAACCGAAGGTTGAAAGCCAAACTCGGATTGCAGGAAGCACAAGCCCCACGAAACACAACCCAAGCAATTCAGATGGAATTTGTGCCTGATGGTGAATCGAATGATATAAAGCCTCTTATAGATATTAACAGCACCTCGGATTCAACTTCGAAAATTCGGCTGTTTATGTCCCTGTTCAAAGGTCGTAAGGATGTCTACGCAAGGCGATGGGAAAATAAAAATAAAGGAACATTGGGGTACGCACCGGTATGTCTGAATCAATGGCAACCAGGGGTATGCAGTAAGCCCAAAATTCCCTGCTCAAAATGCAAAAATAAAGCATATGCCGTACTGGATGAAAATGTCATTGAGGATCATCTCAGAGGAAATACCGTCGTCGGCATCTATCCCATGTTGCCGGATGAAACATGCTGCTTTCTGGCAATGGATTTCGATGAGGCGGACTGGCTAAAAGATGTATCCGCGGTACGGGATGTTTGCAACGAGTTTGAGATCCCCCTGGCGATTGAACGTTCACGTTCCGGTGTTGGTTGTCATGCTTGGTTTTTCTTTGAAAAATCAATTTCTGCCGTTCTTGCACGGAAATTCGGTACTTCCCTGCTTACCTGTACAATGGACAGGCGACATGAAATAAAATTTCAGTCCTATGACAGGTTGTTCCCGAGCCAGGACACCATGCCCAAGGGCGGTTTGGGAAACCTGATTGCGCTGCCGCTGCAAAAAACAGCCAGGGAAAAATCAAACAGTGAATTTGTCGATGATAGTTTTCGATCGTATAGTGACCAATGGAGATTCCTCTCCTCGATTCAAAGAATTTCAGAAAACCAATTAGAAGATCTTATCTCAGTACTTTCCCATGGGAATGAGTTGGGTAATTTAAAGATAGACGAAGAAGAGAAACCCTGGGAAACTCAGCGTCCAAAAAAAATATTAGAAAAAGACGATTTTCCAGATCATCTCGAAATTATCAAAGCGAACATGCTGTATGTTCCGAAAGCCGGAATCTCCCAAAGGGCACTCAATCGGTTGAAGCGTCTCGCATCATTTAAAAATCCGATGTTTTACCGGCAGCAGGCTATGCGTCTGCCTACCTACGGGCATCCGCGGGTCATCTCTTGCGCCGATGAAACCAAACACTATCTGTGCCTGCCCAGAGGATGCGAGCCGGAATTGCTTGATGAACTCGAAGCACTCGGCATCGATGTCAGAATAGTCAACAAAACCTTTAGTGGCAACAGGATAGATGTGGAATTCAAAGGCCAACTTAGAGATGAACAGCCCTTGGCCCTCAAACATCTGCTCCAGCATGAAATTGGCATCCTTTCAGGCACAACAGCCTTTGGCAAAACAGTCGTGGCAATCAAACTAATTGCGGAGAAAAAAATAAACACGTTGATCTTGGTGGACAAGATCAGCCTGCTGTCGCAATGGAGGGAAAGGCTATCAGAATTCCTCACAGTCAACGAAATATTGCCGGAGGAACCAATCACCCAGCCCCCCAAAAAAGGGCGCAGGAAAAAGAAAAGCGTTATCGGACAAATAGGGGGTGGTAAAAATGCACTGAGCGGGGTTATCGATATTGCAGTCATGCAGTCGCTCAGCAGACAGGGTGAAGTCAAGCAATGCGTCAAAAATTATGGTGTCGTCATTGCCGATGAATGTCATCATGCCTCGGCATTCACCTATGAACAGATTTTAAAAACAACCAATGCAAAATACATTTATGGCCTCACCGCCACACCGACACGAAAAGACGGGCACCACCCGATTCTGTTCATGCATTGCGGCCCGATCCGCTATCGGGACAATCCCAAAAAACAGGCAGAGAACAGACCGTTTGATCATTACATTATCCCCCGATTTACCTCCTTGAGAATTCCTCTGGGCACCGATTCAAAAGACCTATCCATTCAGGAATTATATTCAGAAATCATGGATAATGACTTCAGAAAACAGTTGATCGTCGAGGATGTACTCAAAAATTATCGTCAGGGCAGAAGCTGCCTTGTTTTGACCCTCAGAACGGCCCATGTGAAGCGGCTTACAAAAAGAATAGAAGAAAATATACCGGACGTCATTGCTCTCACTGGTGGCATGGGAAGGAAGTCAACCCAGGAAGCCTTCGAGCGTATCGCCGACATCCCCGTCGGAAAAAATATCGTTCTGGTGGCAACCGGTCATTTTATCGGTGAGGGTTTTGACGAGCCGCGCTTAGACACGCTTTTTTTGGCCATGCCAATATCCTGGAAAGGAACGCTGCAGCAATATGCAGGCAGACTCCACCGCCTTTATAAAACGAAAAAAGAGGTCCGGATCTATGATTATGTAGACATCCAGGTAAAGATGCTCGAGAGCATTTACCAAAGGCGCCTGAACGGATACGCCTCAATGGGATATAAGGCCAAGGGGGAAGAGGTTATGGACACCCCACTGGATATCATATTCAATAAGGATAATTTTATTTCTGTATTCAATCAGGATATTATTGCGGCTAATAAAGAAATCCTGATCGTGAGCCCGTTTGCACGAAAAAGACGTACTCTTCAAATGATACAGCATTTGAAAAATGCAATCGGGGAACACATCCATATCACCGTAGTGACCCGCCCGAAAGATGACTTCCCAAAGAAAAATCATTCTGTTTTGCAGAAGGCTTTGAATCTCTTAACCCACAGTGGGATAAACATCATATACAAATCGAATATTCACCAGAAATTTGCCATCATGGATCAAAAAATCGTGTGGTACGGAAGCATCAACCTATTGAGCTACGGGAGCGCCCAGGAGAGTATCATGCGGATTGAAGGCTCTAATATTGCGAACGAATTGATCAAAAGCATAGAAAATGCGTGAATAGATCTAACTCACTTTATCGCACAGGGGGTATTTTAATAATCCTATATTTACCCAATGAATTAATAAGATATAACCTTCTGTATTTTTAGGAAATATGTGGTGGAGGTCTCAGAGCCTTAATTCAACCACGTCTGAAACACGATAAATCCGCGTAAGTTCTTTCGGATAACACAGATCCGAACCAAAGCTAACCTATTTTATTCATAGGACTTAGAGAAATCCAATTCTCTGATTTTTCCCCAAACAGAGAACGGACGTGAGTTCGACTCATTCCGCCATGCCCAGCGTAACACATCAAAACCACATCTGATCAGCGTGGCAGCTCCGTACCTTCATTCATGATCCGGATGTATTCCACATAGGAATAGAGGCGGTTTCTCTTCTGACCGGTTACCTCTTTGACAATGCCAAGCTGCTCCAGTTCGCGTAGGCAGGCATTGACGGTCGCCGGTGAAAGCTGGGTCTTTTCCTGAATCCAGTTTGGCGAGGCCATCGGCCGTTCCAGCATCGCCTTGTGAATCAGGTGTGCAGAGCCGGAGATGCGTTTCAGGCCGTTGATACGCTGACCATCCTCGGCAGATAGCTTCATCAACTGCTGGGCTGTCTCCACTGCCTGCGTTGCTGTGTGAATGACCGCGTCTGCAAAGAAATCCAGCCACGCCTCCCAGTCTCCTGTCAGACGCACTTCATTGAGCAGCTCATAGTATTGCTGTCGGTGAGTTTTGAAATATAAACTCAAGTACAGCATCGGCTCCTTGAGCACCTTCTCGGAGCAAAGCAATAGGGTAATGATCAAACGGCCCAGACGTCCGTTACCATCGAGAAACGGGTGGATGGTTTCAAACTGAACATGGGCCAAGGCCGCTTTGATAAGGACAGAAGTCTTCTCTGGCTGGTCGTGCAGAAAAAGCTCCAGCTTGCCCATGCACTCCTGAACATTTTCCGGAGGCGGTGGGACGAAAGCAGCTGTACCGGGACGGCTGCCACCAATCCAGTTCTGACTTCTGCGAAACTCGCCTGGATCACATTCCTTGCCGCGCCCCTTGGATAGCAAAACACTGTGAATCTCTTTCAGCAATCGGAGTGAAAGCGGAAAATCTTCATTCAGCCGGTTCAACCCGTGATTCAGCGCCGCCACATAATTACTGACCTCTTGCACGTCATCAAGAGGTACGCCGGGCTGATGCTCAAATTCAAAAAGCAACAGGTCGGAAAGTGAGGACTGGGTTCCCTCGATCATCGAGGACAGAACCGCCTCTTTGCGCACATACATATAAAGAAAGAGTGAGGTATCCGGGAGTAACACCGAAACACTGTCCAGACGACCGAGCGCCAGCAGAGCCTGATCAAACTTTTCCCGGAGTTCTGACGACCATTCAATTGGCGGTGTGGGCGGCAACGGAGCCGGAACAAAGGCTTGCGCCTTTTCCCCGACTGTCGAAATGGTTATGTAATGGCCTTGTAGATTCCGGTTCATGCTCTTATTTCACTTTTTGAATTAACGGATTTCTTATTTTAACTTAATGCGAAATCTAAAATAACGTGATAGCCGCCAGTTGTCAAGGGACTGTTCCGGAATGCCGTCCAGACTTGGGTTGAAGAAAGATGTACATCCTCTATGCGGTGCAGACTTGCCGATTTTTTGGAAAAGGAAATCTACGTTAACTTCGTTTCCCGAGCCATCCGGACCAAAATTGCCAAAATCGGCCGTCTGGTGGTTCCATCGGTGGGGAAATCGGCATTTTTACCCCTTCCCAAGCGTTACTCCAGACTTGAGTTTTTGAACGGGTGGTCGGCAAATGTCGTTTGATGTGTTGAAAACCAGCGTCCGACCGAAACAGCACCCGCAACTCCTTTATCTGCCTCACATTACCGCACTGCTGTCCCGGCACATTCGAAACACGAGCAGGAAATCAGCATTTATTCGGTTTCTTTTTAACGCTCCTCAGACTTGTTCGTTCAGGAGTAGCACAAGCACCCGATTCTCTAACTCAAGTCTGATCGGATAAAATCCGCAATACATTGTAAACAAAGGGCTTTTAGCACGCCCGATTTTTCATCAATTCAGAAAATCGGGGAAATGGGAATTGACTTTATATGTCAATTTCCCGGACTTCCGGACGGAGCATGAGTTGTGTTAACACTACGAACTAAAAAATCGGAGGACACGGAGCCTTACCCCAATTCGTTCTCCAAACCAAAATACATCCGCAAACCCTGTTTATTCAACACCTTACAAGACATCAAATTCCTTCAGCCTGCCGGACTCCGAGAGAAATTTAATTCTCTACATTTTCCCGAAACAGAGAACGGACGTGGGTTCGATTCCCAGTTGCATATCAAACGCAGTGTTATCGCAACCCAGGTCTCCAAAATCTTGTTGCTTTTCTCCTACGCTTAACCGAAGCCCTTCGATATCAGAAGGTTATCAAAGCGCGGGCCGTTTCCGATGAGGCGGAAACGAGATTGATAAAACTTCCGCAAAGGCGTCTATTCTGTCAAACAAAGAAATGACAATGTATTTCCCTGCCACATTTATCAACGAAAACCGCGTTTGGCTGACCATGAACTGCTCCGGGAGGGAATGGGACTGTTTTCGACTGGTGGCGGTCTGCTTTTTACTTTTCACGACATCGAACAACAATCGAGTACCGATATACAGTAAGACGAACCCGGCAAAAAACTTGAAATTTTTCGGGTCAGGCAGATGCTCGATGCGCACCCAGGCCCCTATGAAAACGCCTGGCAAAGTGCCGATGATCACCGCCCAGGTCAGGGGCCATACCATCCTTTTTTCTTTCAGGTATCGCCACACGCCGCTTGGAATGGCAACGATATTAAAGACCTGATTGGTGGCCGAAACCGATGGTGCCGTGTAGCCCAGGACGCTCACTTGAAAGGGCAAGAGCACAAAAGCGCCGGAAACACCTCCCATGGATGTGAAAAAAGACACCGCGAACGCCACCAGGGGTGGGACAAAAAGATATGTCTCCACGCCTGAGACAGTGAAGCGGGTCATCAATGAGTGCAGTACTTCCAGGATTTCTCCCGTTTATTGAATAAACCCTGTGATGTAGACGGGAATCGCTGGCCGAATCTTGCTGTCGGTGCTGAGATAAATCGCATCGGCATAGCGCCCTTTCTCTGACTTGGATGCGCCCCTCCTGCCCGGGAGGGATCTGCCGCGTGCTGGACGCGGCCGTGCAACCTCAACCGGATTTCAGATCAAGAATGTTCAAAGATGCCTCTCCTTGGTTGTGAATGATGAATTCATGAACCGCTTGGTTGCCCTCGACAACCGGTTGGAAAGTAAAAACACTCTCGGGAAGGTAGGCTTTCGGTTGTGGACTCAGCTTCTCATTTCCAAAGCTCAAGGCCGGTATGAGCAACTAAAAAAGCAAAACCATGGCTGACGCAAACTTTCTTAACATTCACCCTCCTTTATTCAATACACAGGATTCAACACACCATAAATCCAGAATATGCAATGAGGCTTGATGCCGTAACGATTCAGACGCCTGCTGCAAAGGGCTGAACGATGAAATACCCGCCCAAACAGGCAATCGCCACACCGGCAATGCGCCGGAACCACATACCGCCTTGCTGAAACCGGCTGTTTTCCAGCACGCGGCGCACGAGGGCCGCGCTGGAGCCCGCCACGGCAATAGGGATACAGTGCCCGATGCCGAACAGCACGATGAACAGAATGCCGGTGGCGACCTTTTGTTGTATGGTGATGATAGCCAGAATCGGTGCGATAAAACCGAACGTGCAAGAGCCGGAAAGAACCCCATACGCCAACCCCAGCAGAAACGCCCCACCCAATCCTTTCACACGAAGCCGCGCCATCAGCGATCCGGACATGGAGCAGGCTTTGACCCCCAGCATATCCAATGCAACCCAAATCAGAATCACTCCGACGATGATCGTCCACCAGGGGCCGACATCGCCCAGCATCCGCCCCAGCAGCGAGCAGATAATGCCCACCAGGGCGATGGTGATGAACAAACCGATGGTGAAGGCCACCGCGTAAGATGCCGCGCTTTTTGTGTGCAGGCCTTTTTCCTGGCCGGCGACATAGCTGACGATCAGGGGAATGGAAGCCATATGGCAGGGGCTGAGCGCCACACTCACCACACCCCATAAGAAACATCCCAGCGCCGCGATTCCCACGCCGCCGGCCATCCACTCGTTAATCGTAATCAGTAGCTCGTTGATCATTGGCCGCCCTCCTTGGGAACGCCCAACTTTTCGAATGTCGCCACGATGCTTTTCTTGTCCAGAAACCCCACATGGCGACCGACCTCCTTGCCTTCCTTGTCGTAGAATATCTGGGTCGGAATGCCGCGAATGCCGAATCGCTGCGCCTGCTCACGATGCTCCCAGACATCGATGAAGATGATGGAGGCACGGCCTTTGTATTCCTTTTGAAGTTCCGCGATAATAGGGGCCATCATTTTACAGGGAATGCATTTGTGCGCTCCCAGATCGACCATGGTGACCAGGCCGGGTGTGGGAACAGGCGGTATGGCGTCGTTTTTAGAATCTCCGGCCGAGGCCGCCACCGCCGCCAAACATGCGGCTATCAGGGCGACGAACATGAACCATTTCGTTTTTGTCATACACCGTCCTTTTAAATCGTATGAGATCTCATCAATATTCAAATTCTTACTTACCGTTTCGAGCACCATTCCATGGCCGCCATTTGTACCGGGTCCCAGGGAGACGACAGCGGTGGCGTATAGGAAAGATCCAGGTCGCAAAGCGCTTTTACGGTCATGCCGTGATAAAGGGCAGTGGCAACGATGTCGACCCGCTTTGAGACCTCCGATTCCCGATGGCCGACCAGCTGGACTCCAAGCAGACGTCCGGTTGGGCGATCCCCGGTCAGGCGGATGCGTAGCTCCTTTGCGTCCGGATAGTAAACCTTATGGTCCCAGGAGGTCAGCGACACGGTCAACGGATCAAAACCGGCTTCGGCCGCTTCGATTTCCCGCAAGCCGGTTCTTGCCGCCACCTGGTCGAGGACCTTGACCACCTGGGTTCCCAGGCTGCCCTGGAATTCGCAATCTCCGCCCAGCATGTTTTCCCCGGCCACCCGGCCCTGCTTGTGCGCCGTGGTTCCCAACGGCATGTAAACATGACGTTCGAGCATGCGGTGCCAGGTCTGCACGCAATCCCCGGCAGCCCATATATCCGCCTTTTCCGTGGCCATTTGCCTGTTCACATGGATCGCTTTTCCGGCCCCAAGACCGATGCCCGCTGTTTGGGCCAGTTCAGTAGATGGTCGGGCTCCGGCAGCCACCAGCACTATGTCCGCCGCTACGGTGTCACCGGCAGCCGTTTGCACCGACAAACCATCTTCATTTCGTGAGATCCGCTGAACCGCTTGCCCTGTAATCACCCGCACTGCCTTGGATTGCAGTTCGGCCCTGATCAACGCCCCAAGTTCAGGGTCCAACGTCGTCAACACCTCGGGGGCGAATTCCAGCAGGGTAACCGCCATCCCCTTGTGGGTCAGGGCATCGGCCATTTCCAGTCCGATGTAGCCGCCGCCGATGACCACAACCCGCCTGGGGCTTTCCTGGTCGATAAAGCGTTTGACCGCGAAGCTATCATCCATCCAACGAAGGAAAAAGACACCGGGATTTTCCAAACCTTCGATGGGCGGCTTGGCCGATTCCGCACCGGTGGCGATCAGCAGTTTGTCGTATCCGATCCGGTGATTGTTTCCATCGGACGAACGAGCTTGCACCTGCTTGGTCCGCGGTTCAATGGCCAGCGCCTTGTGATCGAGCAATAAATCGATACCGTGTTTTGTAATCTCCTCCACGGTGCGATGGGCCAGGGTGCGCCAATCCGCCACTTCGCCGCTCAGGTAAAACGGCAGCCCGCAGATGCTGAAGTTGGGGTATGCGTCGGCGGCCATCACCGTTACCGCTGCCTTCGGGTCGATCTCTTTGATCCTTAGCGCTGCGCTGATGCCCGCATCGCTACCGCCGATAATAAGTATGGGGTTCATATCGCCTCTTTATCCTTTCATTGCTCAGCCGGTGCCCCTTCGAATTGCCTTGTTGGCTGTTGAACCGATTTGGGTATCATGAACTGCCGAAACATCAGGTATCCCGCGGCCAGCAGGAAGATCGGGTCCCTGAAAAGGTACCAGGCCGTGGGTGGCGATGAAGCCGGGTCCGGTCGGGTTGAAAAACACCCGCAGTGTACATCCAGCCCCCTGTAATGATTGAACAACAGAGCCAGAAAAAAAGCCCAAAGCAACCCGTTGGACCACAAGACCGCACCGGGCAGCCATTGACCGGTCAGCAGGCATACCCCCAGCAACAATTCCAGCCAGGGCAACGCCAGGGCGGTCAAGTTTATCAATCCGTCGGGCAGGATTTGATAGTTGTACACCGCACGGGCAAAATCAGCCGGATGGAGAATCTTGTCCACGCTGGCATAAATGAAAACCCCGCCAAGAAACAGGCGGGCGATCAATGTCGGCCATCCCGTGGACGGCTGTTCCTCATTATGGCTCACGATGCCCTCCCTGTTCGGTGGGGTAACCATTTTGCGTCCACATCGTCCATCCGTTGATCAACACCTTGACATTCTCATAGCCCATGTCACTGAGCATCAAGGCCAGGTCTTCACTCAGGGAACACGCCTCGCCGTCGCAGTAAGCGATAACGATGGTCTTGGTGTCCGTCACCTTCTCGAAAAACATGTCCAAATAGTCGTTGACCTGCTGCCAAGGCACGTTGAGCGCGCCGGGGATATGGCCATCGGCAAAAATATCCGGCGGTCTCGCGTCCACGAAAACCGCTTCCCGGGCATCGTAAAGCGCTACGGCTTCGTTGAGCGGAATCACCATGCCGTCGTCTGTGGCCGCTTTCAGCCGTGCCTCCGGTGACCAGTCGACCACCAGGGGGATGCCGTCCGTGCGGAATCGGTTTACGCCCAGTGCCAGCCCGACAGCGACCAGAAAGACCAACGAGGCTTGAAAAACGGCCTTCGGAAAAAGCTCGCTCCGAAATCGATACAGCGGTTCCTCACTCATGGCTTGCACGTCACATGGCACACGCCGGTGGGTGTTTCCACGGCGTAAGGAAAATATTTGCGTTTGAACCACATGGCGGCGTTGACCAGGGAAATGAGCACCGGCACCTCCACCAGGGGGCCGATCACAGCGGCAAAGGCCTGCCCCGAATCCAGACCGAAGACCGCCACGGCCACGGCGATAGCCAGCTCGAAGTTGTTGGAGGCGGCGGTAAAGGACAAGGTGGTCGATTGCTCGTAGGTCGCCTTGGCCTTCACGGACAGCCAGAAGGAGACGAAGAACATGATCACGAAATAGATGCACAGCGGGATGGCCACCCGCACCACATCCATGGGCAGTTGAACGATATACTCGCCTTTGAGCGAAAACATCACCAGGATCGTGAACAGCAACGCAATCAGGGTGATGGGGCTGATCTTGGGGATGAAGTTCTTTTCGTAGCGTTCGACGCCCACGGTCTTCAAACCGATGACCCGCGACAGCACCCCGGCGATAAAGGGAATGCCCAGGTAGATGAATACGCTTTCGGCGATCTGGCCAATGGAGATATCCACCACCATGCCCTCAAGGCCTATCCAGCGGGGCAGTACGGTGATGAAAATGTAGGCGTAAACGGAGAAAAAGAGCACCTGGAAGATGGAGTTGAAGGCCACCAACCCGGCGCAATACTCCCGGTCGCCTTTGGCCAGGTCGTTCCAGACGATCACCATGGCGATGCAGCGCGCCAGTCCGATGAGGATCAGCCCCACCATGTACTCCTGGTGGCCGGACAGAAAAGCGATGGCCAGCAGGAACATCAGGATCGGTCCGATAATCCAGTTCTGGACCAGGGAAAGCGTCAGAACCTTGACGTCACGGAACACGAAACCCAGCTTTTCGTATTTAACCTTGGCCAGAGGCGGATACATCATCAGGATCAGCCCTAAGGCGATGGGAATGTTGGTGGTACCCACGGAAAAACGGTTGATGAAATTCTTGATCTCCGGAAACAGGTAACCGCCCCCCACGCCGACGAACATGGCCAGAAAGATCCACAGCGTGAGAAAGCGGTCCAGAAAGCTCAGTTTCTTGATGGTCGAATCGGTCATGCCTCCTCCTTCTATTCAAAAACGAAACCGGCCAGATAGCCGGACAGTTTCGTTCGATTTTCCTCGTTTAGTTCAGGGCAGTGTTCCGCTCCCCGACCGCCCTCCATCACCTGGGCGGAAAAGGCCATGCAGGTGGGCTGGCCGCATTTCTTGCAGTTGGTTTTGGGCAGCAGCTTCAATATTTCCATCAATACCGGTTTGGTCTTGCCCGTATAGCAGGGCGTGATCGCATCACGATTTTCCCACGCTTGATTGATCTCTTTCTTCAGCCACTCCAGAATGCGGTCCGCTTCCTGCTCGTCTTCCAGCGCGTTGATCGCGATCTCCCGCGTCCCAACTTTGATAATCCTGCCATGATGGTGAAACATCACCTCCGGCGGATCGCTGAAATACTGGGTGCCGCCCAGAATCGCGTTCAGATAGGGCAGCACTTCGCCCACATCCTCGTTCAGACGCGCGATGCAATGCACAGACGTAAAACTTGGGTTGCATTCGGGACGAAAGATGGTCTTGGTGTATCCGGACAGCTGCATCGCGTCACCTCCATTAACAAAGCTCACCGGCGCGTTCGTTCTCCTGGCCCAGGAGAATGCGGATCTCCCGTGAGCATCAAGGCCCCCTGGGGCTGGTTTCCTTGCAGCGCCCCTGGGTTCACGCGCCGGTGGCCGCTTTTATTTCCGTCAATGTTTGCGCCCCCTTTTGCTTGGCGCACAGGATGTCCGCTTTTGTGACCTGGGAGCAATAGCGCACCGTCTCGGTTTCAGGTGCCACCCGGATATCCTCGGAAAAGGGTATGTCAACCGATCTGTTCATCTGCACATTTCCAATTCAGCAACAGGATTTACAGCCACAGCCAGCCGGGGACGTCGCTCCGAACGCAGGGCTTGGCTGGCCCACTACCCGCTTGACCGCCGCTTCGACACAATCGATATCATCGCACTGAAGGTTGAAATTCTTGTCCTTCGCATCCTCCCTATTTTCCAAGCCAGGATTTGACATCCTCTTTGCTGGGGATCTTGCCTACCGACTTGACCTCACCGTCCACAACCACCGCCGGTGTACCGAACACACCGTATCCGGCGATCTTCATCACGTCGGTGACCTTTTCCACATCTGCAGGCACGCCTGCTTCAGCCACCGCCTCCTTGACCACTTTTTCCGTCTGCTGGCATTTGGGGCAGCCAGGGCCCAGTACTTTGATGTTCATTTTGACACTCCTTCATTTGGTTTGTGTTTCGATTTCCAGACAATTCATGTTTTGTCCTCCAATAGTCGCTTACGCGAACACCGCACCGTAGATCATCCCCGCAATGGTGGACATGATCACGATGATGCCGCAGAAAGTGGCTGTCTTTTTCACACCCATGACGCTGCCGATCACCAGCATGTTGGGCAGTGACAGTGCCGGGCCGGCCAGCAGCAGGGCCAGCGCTGGCCCCTTTCCCATGCCGGCTCCCAAAAGTCCTTGGAGAATCGGCACCTCGGTCAGGGTGGCGAAATACATCAACGCCCCGGCCAGGGAGGCAATCAGGTTGGCCCAGATAGAATTGCCGCCTAGAAGCGAGGAAATCCACTGCTCGGGAATCAGGGCCGGATGACCGGGGCGGCCCAGCATGAATCCAGCCACAATCACTCCGCCGAAAAGCAGAGGGAAAATCTGTTTCATGAATCCCCAGGTGGACTCCACCCAGCTTTTACACTCATCCTTTGTGAACCAAGCCTTGAGTATCAATCCCAGGATGATCAGCAGGGCGATGGTGATGTGCCATTTGGCGGCGAAGATGGCCGGCCACAATCCGGTCGATCCGGGAGCCGGTTTGGCGAAGGCGGCGGACACCAGGATCAGCACCATGGTCAAGAGGTATAGACTGTCTTGCAGCAGGGTGCGCTGCTTGGCTCCCTCATCCGGGACGTAAATCTGCCCGGCGGTGCGCGCCGCATCGTCTTTATGAAAGATGAGGGCCATCAAAAGACCCGTCACCACGGCGAAAATCACCGCCCCCAAGGCACGGGCCAGGCCCAATTGCCAGCCAAGGATTTTGGCGGTCAGGGTGATGGCCAGCACATTGATGGCTGGTCCGGAATAAAGAAACGCCGTGGCCGGCCCGATGCCCGCGCCCCGGGTGTAGATCCCCGCAAACAATGGCAGCACCGTGCACGAACACACCGCCAGGATGGTTCCCGAAACCGAGGCCACCGAATAGGACAAAAACTTACCGGCCTGGGCCCCGAAATACTTGAGCACCGATGCCTGGGACACGAACACGGCAATGGCCCCGGCGATGAAAAAGGCGGGAATCAAACAGGTGAGAACATGTTGCCGGGCGTACTCCTGAAGCATCATAAAGGCTTCCAGCCCGGATTGACGGATCACCGGATGGCCCCAGGGAACATAGTAGGCGGCCACGAAAACCCCCACGATCAACAACAGCTTGGTGCGTTCCTTCATAACGTCTGCTCCTTGCGTTGGCGGCCTCGCGTTCCGGCCGGTGGTCTCGTGGGTCGCCGTCTTATTCTGATTTCGTCATATGACGATATGATTAGGTTAAAAAAAATCAGTTGCCGCAGATGTTTTCGCGATTAATCTCCGGCAGTCTGGCCACCAGTGCAGCCACATCCGCGTCATCCTCCAGCCAATGTCGCAAATTGCCCAGCAGGTTGGCCACATAGGGATTCCTGGCCCCATCGGCCAAACGGTAATTCACCCACGGTCCTTCCTTTAAATAGGTAATCAAGCCAGCCTCTTCCAGTATCTTGAGGTGTTTGCTGGCGGTGGACTGGGCCAGGCCCAAAGCCTCTTGAATCTCACACACGCACAGCACCCGCCGCTGAAGCAGCTTGACCATCTTGACCCGGTTCGGATCGGACAGGGCCTTCATGACTTTGATAAAATCTCTCATGGCGTCTCCATATCGTTAATTGGGAATATATTGAACCAACAAGGGCTTGTCAAACAAGAATGTACATTTATGAGAAATGAACTGAAACCCAGGGCAGACAGGAAACCAAACACCTGAAGGCGTTATCTCGATAAACCTTTGAATTTTTATTGATATTCAACCAGTCGGAGATGCTCATGCTTGGTAGGTTACCCCAAACACCGTATCCGAAAGCCACTTTTTGAAGCAGGGGTTGTCGCAGAACTGTTTGAACAATTCGGTGTGGTCGGAAAGCAGGTCTTCACTGGTCATTTGCGACTTCGGCCTCCTCCCTGATCTTTTCGTAGACCTTCTTGAGGAGATGCTTGCTGACCGCCTCCCGGAATCGATCCTCGTTCATGAATTTCGCTGTAATTTCTTCGTTCAGGTCCATTCGGTCTATAAAGAGCCCCTCTAAAGCCTTGCGAAAGACGTAGTCGAAATTTTCCATCGTGTTGGCAAGCGCTGCCTGGCGGAGGTTGCTGTCTGATACGGCGTCCTCCCGGATCGATTCGAAGAATAGCTGGTCGACCGAACGAAAATCCATCCCGAACCGCTTCATGAGGATATCCCCGAGCCTGGCTCCGGTGGCTGGTGCATTTCCCGACACCTGACGGGATAAAATGGTCCGATATAAAAATCCAGTTCAGGAACGGACACACGGTTACGATTTGGGCGGGCGGCCAAATCGGGCGGTATACGTATTACCAAATGGGCATGTACAGCAAGAAAAATGGTGACCGCACTGTACAGTGGAAGCTCCTCCTGGACTTCGCTGAAAACCGCGGAGAGATTGACAAAAACAGCCGCAAAGAGACCCCATACCATTTCTTAAAAAAAAAAGCAGGAACTGTCGAAGTGCTTGCGGGACTTTTTTCGCCTTGACGGTGAGCCCATCGAATGGATCAAGGGTGAAAAGTGTTATCGTTGCCGGTTCCGAATCTTCCCTGAAGGAGCCGACGAGTATTGAGTATTCCCTGCCGGGAAATCCACATTAATCCCACTTCTCAGGTCCTGCGAGGGACTTTGGGTTCGAAAATTCGGGTGCTTTATCACACCACAGGCCGTGTTTCCATAACTCCCCAAACAGGCCGATTGGCTTAAGTTATTGATATAAAGGAGATTGACTAATCGGACGAGCTTCAGACTTCGTCCTGAGAAAACAGAGAATCAGAGGTCGAACAGAGAATGAAAGGCTGGAGAATGGTGGAAACGAGGCGGGTGGATAGGGCTCCCTCGTCGATGTGAAAATCGCCCAAACCATTTGAAAATAAGGGAAAATAAAAAACCCGTCGCCCCCGGAAGTGGTCCCGGAGAGACGGGTTTGTCTTTTCTAAATGGTGGAGGCGGCGGGAGTCGAACCCGAGCAATACGCCTGTAAAAACTGTAAAATCAGATCGTTATATTTTTGCTGAACAACAAGCGAACAACATTTTAATCAATTTCCATATTAGACTATCCGTCTCGCCAATCAATTCATAGCATACCCGACGCACACATGTTCGTCTAAAACAAGGCACACTGATTGTTGTAGAACTTTTCTTGTTGAGGTTCTGGATAGAGAATGCCGATTGCATCCATTTTTCAATTAGATCTAATGCAAGCTATCAATATGCCGATATATTCATTAGAATACAGCGCCATTGTCAATCAACCCCCCCCAACTGTCCATGAGGATTAATGACCATGACAACTCAATGGAAACCGTCTGAAATAATCATTGACCGACGCGCAGAGAATGACCCGGCAACACATTTTATCCTTAGCAATTGCCCATCCGTTCCCGTAAAATTCGTAACAAGCGCCAAATCCAATTCGGTAGTGGCAGCTTCAAATGTTCTCGCGAATTCGGGCGACAGCATGCTTGAGAAAATCATCGCAGGAAAAAATGTCTTGTTTGTGGCACCGGCGTCCAACAGCACCGTTGATACTTTCACAATGCCGGATGAAAGAATCCTTTGCCCCCATTTTGATCGTGTTAAATTTGCCTCCAACGGTTGTTTTTATCAATGTGACTGGTGTTATTTGAAGCTCACTTATCGCGCATCGAGACCATTTATCACCGTCTACGCAAATTTTGACTCTATCGCTGAAAAGTTGAAAAAACGACTTTCGCAGGCACAGGGACCGGTCATTTTCAATAGTGGTGAAATGGCTGATTCGCTGGCTTTGGAGCATATAACGGGCGCCGCGAGGTATTTTATACCCTGGTTCGGCAGGGCGGATAATGGATATATGTTCATGCTTACCAAGAGCGACAACGTTGATGACATCCTTGATCTGGATCACAATGGCCACACGATTGTTGCGTGGAGTATGAATGAAGCATCCGTTTCAAGAAAATTTGAAATCGGCGCCCCTTCTTTTGACAGGCGTTTAAGAGCTGCAGAAAAAGTGCAAAATGCTGGTTACCCTCTCAGAATAAGACTCGACCCTATAGTACCCTTTGATGGATGGCAGGCGGCTTATACAGAAACGATTAGAAAAATATTTGAAAAAATCCAACCAGAAAGAATTACTCTGGGCACATTAAGATTTGAACCTGGGTTTTACAAGAATCGCAAGACGATATTCACATCCGGTCAAGAATTGCCGAATATGTTGGAAGACATGAAACCGATGTTTAAGGAGGCTAAAATGCCCGGCGGTAAAAGCAGTGTCGGCAAATACAGTTTTTCTGAAGAACAGCGAATCGAAATATTTAAAATTGCCATTGATGAAATCAGGAAGTATTCCGATTGCAAAATTGCCCTTTGCAAAGAGTCGGCTGATGTTTGGGATAGAGTGGGACTTGAGAAGTCCAGATGCAGTTGTGTTTGTCAGTTGGATTATGCTGATATGACTTGAATATTGATTATCAAGTTATCAAATGTTTCACCAACCAATACACAGCGTACCCAATGCCGATGCCAAAGGGCACCATGATTCATGGCCGGCATAGGGGCGTTTCTTTAAATCTCCAAGCATAGATGCCGACTGCCAGGATGCTATTCATTTTAGTCAGTGACTAATAATTATCAAAAACAAAAGGCATTGCCCAATCAGGAAGGATACCTTTCAGTCTCTCTATCTCGTTCTTTTTATAATCTATTAAGGCATAGCAGGTTTCTTTTACATATGCCAAATCTGACTTGATATCCAAACATGTAGGTCGGACCAAGCATTCCCTGCATGGAACGCTATTATTCATCAGAATTAGTTTGTCGTTTTCATTAATCGCTATCTGATAAGCCTTATCGCAAATATTTTTCCATTCATCCATCGATTTAGTTGCTTTTTTTAAACCGTCGTTCAAAGTCAGTTTCATTTCGTAGTTATTGCTACCCTCATCGAATTTGAACGAGCATACGTATTTGTATGCACAATCAGAAAAATACCCCTCTTTTTTATATTGGTCGTACATCATTTGTGATGCTGGCATAATTCTATACTCACCGGACTTTTCATATAAAGAGATTATTATCAACTCGCAAGCCAAATTGTCCGGAGATAAATTACCTCTTATCCATTGATGCTGTTTTGTTTGCGTAAGGTTTTCATAGGCTCTAAGTATCAAATATATAACGCCTTCCAATTTGAAAGGATAGCCATCAGAACTACAGAACAACAATATTTGATCTTTTCCATTTGGAAGTAAAAAGGATTCATTTTTGTATTCGATCACTATATTCGCAGGTGTTCCCAAAGCTTCCTCTTCTTTCTTATCTGCTATCAATCTACTCAAACTCCTCAAAAAACAGGTAATCCATCTCAAATGTTTTAACCGGTTTTAATCCGAGCTCATACATTTCGAACATCTAAACAAGTTTTTCGCCATCGACCAATTCAATGGGTGTTACACCATCACGCCGGGCTTCACGTTTGGCATTCTGGGTAAAGGTTCCGGTTGTCGTTATTATCCCTTTATCCGCCCGTCCCATCATGGCGCCTCTGAAATCCCTAACCACTGGAGCCCCAACTGTTTCTTTAAAGCGTTTGCATTGGAACAACACCTTGAAACTTACAAACGGATTGACCTGGAGTAACCCAATTCCATCAATACCACCATCACCTGAACGCCCGGTGACATTAACTTGCTCAAACCCTGATTCCCGAAGCAACCTTTGACAAATTCGTTCAAATCCGGCTGGTGATAACGCCTTCAACGTATTTAAGAGCTCTGCCCGATAATCGACATGGTCACTTGAAATATCCTCTTCTTCATCTGGAATGATCTCGGCATCGTTATCATCGTCGATGACTTTGAGTTTTCTTTTTTCTCTTGCCTCCTGCGACCTGTTCTTTCGCACTTCATATAAATCGAGCAAGTCGCTATCTTTGAGATCGGATTTAAGCCCTTTTTCCGTGAGTGACCATGCTCCATGTTTGAAGATTTTATCTTCCCTTCGACGGAAAATTACCCAACGACAATCGATAGGTTCTGATGGCAGTGAAATTTCAATTATTCAGCAAACTCTAATTAAATATAATCAAGGGCTTATGTATTCCAGTCTCTGGACGAAACCGAACCATGGGAATGCAGGGCAGTTACAACATTTTAATTATAACATTGTGCCTATAACTGTCGAACACAAGATTCAATCTCCCTCGGTTTTTTGCTCTCTATTATCACCGATAGCTGTCATTTTTTTTTACAGTGAGTAAACCCCGCCAGCTTATGTCTTTGCCCGTCACACGGCCTGTTTTCACCGTTCAGGAAATATCTTGAATTATCATAGACAGTTTCCACCAAAGCCCTTCATTGGCATGGCGGTTGCTGTTAAACATATCTATACCAAGGAGAAGTGATTTTCATAAAAATCAGCGGGTGATCGCGCATGTTGACAATCATGCGGGAGGTTGGATTTGGCCAAGCAACGTTGGATAAAATGGGCGATCCTTGCGGTCCTATTGATAGCTGCAACTGGTGCGATTTTACGTTTCAGCCGCCGCAACGATCAAGTTCCAGAAGGAATCGCTTCAGGCAATGGCAGAATCGAAGCCACTGAGGTGGATATCGCCACAAAGCTCGCGGGCCGGCTTGCCGAGGTGATGGTTCGCGAAGGCGATATGGTCCAAGCTGGAGAAATAGTAGCGCGTATGGATACCTATGAATTAATGGCTCAAATGCGCAACGCGCAGGCCGAGATCCGGCGGGCCGAACAGGAGCGGCGCTATGCAGCAGCCGTGATTGATCAGTTCAGAAGCGAACTCTCCTTGGCGCAGAAGGAACTTGACCGGTCCCAGCAATTGTTCGAAGTCAAATGCATCACCCTGCAGAGCCTTCAGCGTCAGGAAACAGCAACACAGTCCGCCCAGGCAGCCCTGGTGGCAGCCAAGGCTCGATTGGCCAATACGATTGCGGCGATCGATGCCGCTAAGGCCAGAGCCGACGAGATTCAGACCTATGTGGACGACAGCAGTCTAAAAACCCCTCTCGGCGGCCGCATCATTTACAGATTGGCCGAACCTGGAGAAGTGCTTTCCCCAGGGGGAAAAATTCTTTCGGTACTAGACGTGACCGATGTTTACATGACCATCTTTTTGCCGACCCGTGAGGCAGGGTGTGTCTTCGTGGGTTGTGATGCGCGGATCGTTCTTGACGCATTACCCGATAACTCTATCCCGGCCAAAGTCTCCTTTGTCGCCGCTAAGGCACAATTTACGCCCAAGGAGGTGGAGACTCGCACGGAGCGTGAAAAACTTATGTTCCGCATCAAGGTCAAAATTGATGCCGATCTTTTACGTGCTCACGCAGAAAAGGTTAAAACAGGTCTCCCCGGGGTGGCATATGTGCGATTGGACCCGGATGTACAGTGGCCACCTCATTTGCAGAATTCACTGGGCAAGGTACAATAGATGACGAATTATGTCGCGCGCATCGCGGGTTTGACCCATCGATACGATGATGTAGTGGCCCTGGATAACGTGAATTTAGAGATTCCGACAGGTTGCATGATAGGATTCATCGGCCCTGACGGAGTGGGCAAATCCACTCTGTTGGGTCTAATTGCCGGGGCGCGAGCTATCCAGGTCGGATCCCTATGTTTACTGGGCGGGGATATGCGCTCAAGGCGCCATCGGACGTTTGTTAATCCGCAGATTGCCTATATGCCCCAGGGATTGGGGAAAAATCTTTATGCTACCTTGTCGGTATTTGAGAATGTGGACTTTTTTGGCCGTCTCTTCGGATTGGAAAAAAGCGAGCGCCGTCTGCGCATTAAAGAGCTGTTGAAGAGCACCGGAATGGACCATTTTGCCGATCGCCCAGCAGGTAAGCTTTCCGGCGGCATGAAACAAAAACTCGGCTTGTGTTGCGCCCTGATTCACAATCCCGACCTGCTGATCCTGGACGAACCCACCACCGGGGTGGATCCTCTTTCCCGCAGGCAATTCTGGGAACTTATCGAGCGTATTCGATTGCGCAGAGCGGGTATGAGTGTTCTGGTGGCTACAGCTTACATGGAAGAAGCCGAACGGTTTGACTGGCTGGTGGCTATGAACGCCGGAAGCGTATTGGCAACGGGCCACTGCGATAGACTCAAAGCACATACCAGACAGACCTCGCTGGAAGCGGCATTTATCAGTCTGCTTCCGGAAGATCAACGCAAAGGGCACGGGTTCCCTGTCATCCCTCCCCGCCGGCAAGGCGAAGGGATGTGTGCCATTGATGCTCGGGGCCTGACCAAACGGTTTGATGATTTTACCGCAGTGGATAGGGTCAGCTTCCGTATAGAGCAGGGTGAAATCTTCGGCTTTTTGGGTTCCAACGGTTGCGGCAAAACCACCACGATGAAGATGTTGACTGGTCTTTTGCCACCTTCCGAAGGATATGCCGGCCTGTTCGGGGAAGCGTTGGACGCCAACGATCTGGCGACGCGCCGGCGGGTGGGTTACATGTCCCAGGGATTTTCTCTTTATTCGGAGCTTTCCGTGAGACAAAATTTAGATCTTCATGCCCGGTTGTTTCATGTCGCGCCGGCCAAGACTCCCAAACGGGTTATGGAGTTGATGCAACGATTCGGTCTTGCATCTTATGGAGATATGCCGGCGGCCGATTTGCCGCTGGGTATCAGGCAACGCCTCTCGCTGGCAGTGGCCCTGGTGCATAATCCAGAGATACTGATTCTGGATGAGCCCACCTCTGGTGTGGATCCAGTGGCTAGAGATCAGTTCTGGGAGTTGCTGGTAGATCTTTCCCGCAACGATGGCGTTACCATTTTTATCTCCACCCATTTCATGAATGAGGCCGAGCGCTGCGACCGTATTTCGCTGATGCACGCGGGGCGAGTGATGGCAGACGGAACCCCAGAGGATCTGAAACGCAGGCGCGGCGCATCGAGCCTTGAGGAAGCCTTTATCGGCTATCTGGAGTCCGCCATGAGCGTTTCAGCTCAGGCACAGGATACCCAGGAACAGACAGCATTTGATTCCATGCCGCCCAGCAATGTCCACGGTGTTCCCAGGATGTTCAGCCTGCTACGGTTTCTGGGTTACGCCCACCGAGAGGCCATGGAAATCCGCCGCGACCCAATCCGTTTGACTGTCGCAGCTTTGGGTTCGGTTCTTTTGATGTTCATTCTGGGATACGGCATCACCATGGACGTGGAGGATCTCTCCTTTGCCGTGCTAGACCAGGACGGAACACCTCAAAGTATCGATTATGCTTTGAATATCTGCGGATCCCGCTACTTTATAGAGCAACATCAGTTGGTTGATTTCGCAGATATGGAACGGCGCATGCGCAACGGTGAATTGAGCTTGGCTGTTGCCATACCACCTGATTTCGGGCGCGATCTTAAAAGAGGTCGCCAACCGGAAGTGGGTGTTTGGGTGGACGGCGCCATGCCTTTTCGGGCCGAAACTATAAAAGGGTATATACAGGGGCTTCACGCCCAATACGTTGCCGACCGACTCCACGACAATCAAGGATGGACTCCCCAGGCGGCTCCGGCCAATCTGCAGATGCGGTATCGCTATAATCAGGATTTCAAGAGTATTTATGCTATGGTACCGGCCGTGATTCCTCTTCTGTTGGTGTTTATCCCGGCCATTCTGATGGCCCTGGGAGTAGTCCGGGAAAAGGAGTTGGGTTCTATCATCAACCTCTATGTAACTCCGGTTACGCGCCTGGAGTTCCTGTTAGGCAAACAGCTTCCCTATATCGGCATCGGGCTGATCAGTTTTTTAGGGTTGTCGGCCTTGGCCGTGGTGGTTTTCCAGGTACCGGTGAAGGGCAGCTTCATAGCGCTGACTGCTGGAGCCCTGCTTTACGTCACTGCCACCACTGGGATCGGTCTGCTGATGTCCGCGTTTACCCATACGCAAATTGCGGCGCTTGCCGGCACTGCTATCGTAACTTTGCTGGCTGCCGTCAATTTTTGCGGCATTACCCATCCGGTCTCTTCCCTTGAAGGGATTGGTGCTTTTATCGGTAAGATATTTCCCACCACTTATTTTCTGATCATCAGTCGCGGTATTTTTACCAAGGCCTTGGGGTTTGCTGAGCTCTATCCTAGCTTTATCGCCCTTTCGGCTTTCATCCCTGTCTTGACGGTGTTGAGCACCCTGGCATTGCGAAAACAGGGAAGGTAGCTATGCCCGGAATTAAAAATATTTTCCATTTGGGTGCCAAGGAACTTCTCAGCCTGTGGCATGACAAGGTTCTTTTCTTATTTGTAATATGGGTGTTTTCAGGAGGCATATACACCGCTGCTACCGCCACTTCCCAGGAACTGCACAATGCGCCCCTGGCCATTGTGGATGAAGACCGCTCTCAACTTTCGGGCCGAATCATCGATAGTTTTTACGGGCCTTATTTCAAAACGCCCGAACGAATCGAACAGACGCAAGTAGATCCCGGTCTCGACAGTGGCCTATATACCTTTGTGATGGTTATTCCTTCTGGATTTGAAAAGGATGTGATTGAAGGTCGTCAGCCTGAAATTCAGGTTAACATCGACGCCACCCGTATGAGCCAGGCGTTTATCGGTGCCGGATACATCAACAGCATCACCCTTATCGCCATTGGCGAATTCCTTAAAGGCTACCGCGGAGATGTTGTCTCCGCCATCAAACAGCAGATCTGCGTCAAATTCAATCCTAATTTGACCAGCTACTGGTTCGGCAGCGTCATGGAGATTATCAACAACATTACCATGCTGTCCATTATTTTAACCGGGGCGGCGCTGATTCGAGAACGGGAGCACGGCACCATCGAGCACTTGTTAGTTATGCCTTTGACCCCTTTTGAAATTATGGCGGCCAAGGTATGGTCCAGTGGTTTGGTTGTGCTTGTTGGAGCAGGTTTGTCTTTGTGGCTAATGGTGCAAAAGGTGCTGGGCGTTCCCATTGCCGGGTCTGTTGTGCTTTTTCTGGTCGGAACCGCTTTGCACTTATTTTCCACAACATCCATTGGTATCTTCCTGGGTACGCTGGCACGCTCCATGCCTCAATTGGGATTGCTGATGATCCTGGTTTTGCTACCGCTTCAAATACTGTCCGGCGGTATCACTCCACGGGAGAGCATGCCCCAAATCGTGCAGATGGTGATGCAGTTCGCTCCCACCACCCACTTTGTGGCCTTTGCTCAGGCAATTCTCTATCGGGGAGCCGGTCTGGAAGCAGTATGGGCGAACCTGATCGCCATCATCGCCATTGGGTCTATCTTTTTTATCATCGCCTTGCTCCGCTTCCGCAAAAGCATCACCCTGACCCAAGTCTGATTTGAGGCCCAGGTGGTCGTCAATAGGAAAAACGGAGCTGCCCTTCAGGCCGCAATTGGGTCTAATTGTTCCCGCTTGGGGTCTGCTTTCGAATCCGTTTGAAAATGGTTAACAGTGATTGTGTACAGGTCCATCATCTGCTGTGCTGCCTGTTCCGGATCAATTTGCATGTGGGCTTTCATCATAATTCTCTGCACTTGCTCAGATCGGAACTCGCGTGACTGATTGTAAAAGGCCATGGCTTGGTCTACAGCCCAAATTAGACCCTCACGGTTTAAATGTTTAAAAAGAAATCCTGTGCCAGTCTGGCCAGCCATATCCAGATCCTCAACACAGTCGTGAATTGCACAAGTGTCATGGGCTATTGAGAGAGTACCATAACGTTGACCGATTTTACAGGGAAGTGCGCATGGATCCAATTGCATCGGCATAAGGACAAACTCTGCCCCAGCATATGCAAGCCGGTAAAGTTGAGAATCGAAATCGCACACAGCTGCACGATCCGAAGCGTGAAGATAATCTATCGTCGTTCGTACGTGTTCTTGATAGTCTCCATCTGCAACAAAAACCAATTGTAGGCGCTGTTCACGATATCGTTCCAGAACCTCCGGTAAGACTTCTACCATGAGTCGGCACCCGAGACGCGAGCTATCCAATCGGGTAGGCCAAAAACATAAAGGTGCCGCTGAATCTATTCGCAAATTAAGGAGAGCCTGGAGGTGTAGTTTATTGAAAAGCTTTTCAGTAAAATGATTGTTTGGACCATAGCGCCTTATCAAAGCACGGTCAATATTTGGATTAAAAGACGGATCCGGTATTGGGGGCATGATGCAAAGGTTACCTGATTGCAATTTGTCTTTCAAAACGGCCTTGAGCCAAACGTCTGCATGATTGTTGCTGTCATCGATCAACGTATTGAGATAGCTATGGCTGAACACGTTGGCCACTTTAGCAGAAAACAGACCACTCGTTAAAAGATCGACTGGATTGCTGTTCCTGGTTTCCTGATAATTCATTGGCATCCGGCAATAGAAACAATGGTTCCAGAATACGGCAGGATCAATGCCGCGATCCTCGATGGTGGATAACAGCAGTTTTGGAGAATTTAAACGATACATAGTAAAAAGGCATGGAATTCCGTATTGTCGAGCCATTGCAGGGATAAGACCCGTCATCCAGCCATAGCAATGGATCAGGTCCGGTTGCACTTCGGGAATGATAAGGTTGATCACTTCGCGTTGAAAAGACAGGGCAATCCTGACATTTTCCTGATCAGCCGTCACAAACAACTTTGGGTGATAGTAAAAAGACCTATCCTGAGCCAAATGGATTCGGTTTTCGGGAAATTCACTTAGACGGCTATGAATGTCAATCCCCGAAACGCAAGGGTTGGTTGCCTTGAACACATTCCGATAGTTGGGGATTGCTAAGTGTACGTTGGCTCCGTGCTCCCAGAGCGCATGGATTTGGGTGGAACAGATGTCACCGAGACCGCCGGCACGAGCGGAAATTGTCTGAGAACCGGGGCCCATACCACAGGGTACACGTGTCATTTCCGGAGAGACTATTAAAATTCGGAGATTATTTTTTATGGCATTCATGATTTTACTTTGACCTTTAAAAACTATCGGTTAGTTCGCACAACTATTTGATAACCACCCATCGCCATCGATTGTGAATGAAAAATCTCTAATTTTGATTTAGCCGTCTTATGCTTCTCGGTATTTTGTTTTTGGACGCAAATGATGTGCCAATAACATGAGGGGTTTTTATAGGCACTGTGGTTTTTTCCAACATATAAGATGGTTTTCAGTCTTATCAAATAGCAAAAAAACTTGACACTTTTTGTGCCGGTATTCTCTCTAAATTAGGATAGGGTTTACTTTAAGATTGGCAGGTTCAATCTTTATTCGTAAGCTATTTTTTTACACACTCTGTGCTATCAGGAAAAAGTCGGCACTGTTTCAAGAGGCGCTCCGATGTTGACGACCGTCCTTTTTTGAAATCAGGCTATATATTTAGCTTGCGCATTTTACCCCTCAAGGTACTAGGGTGAAGCTGCAGCAATTCGGCCGCACCGCCAGTTCCGATGATTTTACCATTGCTTTTTTCAAGCGCTTTCAGAATAATTTTGGTAACGGCATCGTCGAACGGCAGAATTTCCTCATTTTCAAGATTCTTTTGATTGGAGACTGAAGAAATTGAACCAACTGGGGTCAGATCCAGACATAACTCCTTTGACGAGTAGGACTGAGCCCTTATCAAAGACCGTTCTACCAGGTTCTGCAGTTCACGCACATTTCCTGGCCAGTGATAATTCTTCATCTTCTCCAAAGTACCAGCCGGTACATAAACCTCCTTGGCGATTTTCATCTCTCTGCATTTTCTATGGATGAGATGATCCAACAGGGGCGACATATCCTGAGGACGCTGGCGCAGCGGTGGAATCATAATGGGAAAGACATTGAGTCGAAACCATAGATCCTGTCGAAACATACCACGGCCGACCATCTCTTCTAGATTGCGGTGAGTGGCGCTGATAATACGCACATCGACTGGAATCGTCGACGTACCGCCCACGCGCTCGATTTCCTTGTACTGTAAAACCCGCAGTAGTTTGACCTGGGCCTCGTGGGGCAGTTCGCCGATCTCGTCTAGGAAGATGGTTCCTCCGTGGGCCCTCTCGAAACGGCCCCTCTTTTGCGAAATGGCCCCGGTGAAGGCGCCTTTCTCGTGACCGAACAGCTCACTGTCGAGCAGGCTCTTTGTCAAGCCGCCGCAGTTGACCTTCACAAAAGCTCCCTCCCTGCGTGGAGACGCAGAGTGTAAGGCATTGGCCAACAGTTCCTTGCCTGTGCCTGTTTCCCCCAGCAGGAGCACCGGGCTCTCTAAGGGCGCCACCTGGCGAATCATTTCCATCACCCCCTTGAGGCCGAAGTCTGCCCCGATGATGGTATCACCCGAAATGTGACGCAGCTCTTCATTCAGGTAGCGGTTGTCGTCTTCGAGCATCTCCTTCAGGCGCAGCGCCTCCTGATGCTGTAGCGCATTGGCCAGAGCGATGGAGAAGGGTTCGTTGAGCTGGCTCATCAATTGGGCATGCGCCTCATGGTAGCGATGACGCCCTTCGGCAGCTATGACCAGCTTTCCAATGCGTTGTTTTTCAAGCTCCAGATCCGTATGGAGAATGGAGACATCGGCAGGCCAGATCATCTGCACTAGATTCTTCACTTCGGGGGCAATCTCCCCTATATCGTTGACCACCCCGAACTTGGCTTCGGAACGCCAATCGTTCATCAGTTGATCGATGGCACCGTCCGGCACAGTGATGACTGCAGGTACCTTGGGCCAGTTATCCGGTGCAATATGGACCAGATTACGCATTAAATTCAAATCAGGATCATACAAACCGATATGCAGGCCATCGGCCGGAAGGACGCTGTTGAAATATTTAAGTGTCCGGGATAAAGCCCGCCGCAAATTCAAGCTACTGCATATCCTCAAGGTGGCTTCCCAGAAAAATATATTTTGATCCATAGGCGCATGACTCCTTAAAAAGTGAAACGGCTATATTTGACACATAATCTATAAAAAATCAAATATGACATAAAAACGATCATATTTGACACCCATCTGGGCTGCCTAAATATTAACCTACTGTATTTATAGATAATCATATGTTGGCACCAATTGTGCTTTAAGTAATCATTTTTATCAACATTCACCGGGCTTTAACACATTAAGCGTACATTCGAGTGAAAGCCACCTGTTAAAAGAGGTAGCAATGCAATGGATTGAAATCATCCACCTGCGTACCTTTAGCAAGGTAAGCAAAAAGAATGCGATACAGCAAGTGCAGGAACTCGCCGATGGTTGCAGACCCGAAAATCTGACTGAGATAGTGTTGTGGATCCGTTCAGATCTGGATTCAGATATCTGCCTATTGCTTTGCTGGAGAAAGCCAACAAGCTATAGGGCTTATTCCCAAGTCGGTTTGCAGTTGGCTGAAGACTTAAGTCATTTCGGGTGGGTAAACCACTCACTCTGGCAAAATGCCGGCCACAAGACGGTATGAAAAGCACGGCGACGATTAGACGATTTAGATGATTCTATTATAAGGAGAGTTCAAATGGAATTGAACAGGCACCAACATGAACCGGTTCGATGCGTGGCCTTTATACTGCTTTTGGCGGCTATGATGTGGATAGCTGGTTGCGACGGTCATCGCAATCAAAAAACTGGACCCGGAACTGTTCCGGAGGTCAAAACGGTGACCCTCCGGTCGATACCGGTCGAGCTGACCACCGAGCTCCCGGGGCGAACAACTGCTTATGGCGTGGCACAAATCCGGCCTCAGGTCAACGGTATAATCCAGAAGCGGCTGTTCAAGGAGGGAGCAAATGTCAAGGCTGGTCAACTACTTTACCAGATCAATCCGGCACCTTTCCAGGCGGCTTTAAATTCTGCCGAGGCCTCCCTGTCCATGGCCAAAGCCAATATCCCGGCCATCCGCTCACGCGCCGAGCGCTATAGGACCCTGCTTGCTCAAAACGCCGTCAGCCATCAGGACTATGACGATGCAGCCGCTGCCATGGAAAAGGCAAAAGCCCAAATTGACTATTGGAGGGCAGAAGTGGAAAAGGCCTGCATAAACTTGAATTATACCCGGGTGACGGCACCGATCTCTGGGAGAATCAGTCGATCCAATGTGACCGACGGCGCTTTGGTAACCGCCTATCAGGCTATCGCTCTATCGACCATTCAGCAGCTCGACCCTATTTATGTTGATGTGACCCAATCAACCTCCGATTTGCTCGACCTGCGGCGCAAACTGGCATCGGGTAAACTCCGCAACGATAATGCAGATGGCCATACGGTGACCATCCGCATGGAGGATGGGACGCCATATCCTCTGCATGGCATACTCCAGTTTCGAGACATGACCTCCGTGGATCCTGCCACCGGATCATATATTCTGCGCATCGTGGTACCCAACCCCGAGAACCTGCTCCTGCCCAGCATGTTCGTACGGGCCATAATTAAAGAAGGTACGGCCGAAAGGGCCATATTGGTACCCCATGATGGAGTGACCCGCAATCCAAAGGGAGAGGCCATCGCCTGGATCGTGGATGAGAAAAGTGTGGTCCAAGAGCGTCAGCTTTCCATTGACCGCGCTATCGGCAACGATTGGCTGATCATCGAGGGGCTGTCCGCGGGAGATCGCGTTATTACCGAGGGCCGCTTGAATGTGAAACCCGGAACCGCTGTCAGAATCGCTGAGGTGAATAGGAAACCCGATACCACCGAAACAAACCCCACCGCCAAACCAAAACCGGTTGAATCGACCAACTAACCGAGATTCACGGAGACCATTATGCTATCTAAATTTTTTCTAGACCGTCCGGTCTTTGCCTGGGTGATCGCCATTATTATGATGCTGGCTGGCGGTTTGGCCATATATAATCTCCCCATTTCACAATATCCGCCAATCGCGCCGCCGGCCATCGCCATCGACGCATTTTATCCTGGTGCTTCGGCCGAAACGGTTGAGAACAGCGTGGTCCAAATCATCGAACAAAAAATGACCGGATTTGACAAACTATTATACATGAACGCAACCAGCGACTCATCCGGCGCCGGCCGGATCGAACTGACCTTCGCGCCGGGAACCGATCCTGATTTGGCTTGGTCCCAGGTGCAAAACAAACTGCAACTCGCCATGTCAAGTCTGCCGAACGTAGTGCAACGCCAAGGCGTCAAAGTTAGTAAATCTACTCGGAACTATCTGATTTTAGTTGGTTTGATATCGGAAGACGGCAGCATGAAAAACTATGATCTGGCAGACTACGCCCAATCCAATATCGAAAAGGTTTTAGCACGCGTTCCAGGTGTTGGTGAAGTAACCAGCTTCGGCTCCCAATATTCTATGCGTGTATGGCTGAACCCCGACAAATTGATGGATTACCAACTGACCGTGGAGGATGTGATTGCCGGAATTCGTGCTTACAACGTTGAAATCTCTGCTGGCCAATTTGGCGGTGTTCCGGCGGTGGAAGGCCAACGTCTGAACACTTCCATCATTGTCCAAAACCTCCTGAAGACCCCTGAGGAATTCGCAGCCATCCCCTTGCGGACCGCTCAGGATGGTGCAATCGTCCGCGTAGGCGACGTGGCCCGCACAGAATTGGGCACCGAGCGCTATGAAACCGATTCTCTTTACAACGGCATGCCCTGTGCTGTGCTGGCCGTCCGCCAGACTCCCGGCGCAAATGCCTTGGATACGGCAGACGCGGTACGGGCTAAAATGGACGAGCTATCTAACTACTTTCCGGCCGGAATGAAAGTGGTTTACCCTTATGATACCACACCATTCGTCAAGGTGGCTATTGACGAAGTGGTTAAGACCCTGTTTGAGGCAATCGTGTTGGTCTTTCTGGTCATGTTTCTGTTTCTGGGGAATTTTCGGGCTACCCTAATTCCCACCCTCGCCGTGCCGGTGGTGATACTGGGGACATTTGCTGTACTGGGATTTTTCGGATACTCGATTAATATGCTGACCATGTTTGCCATGGTGCTGGCTATCGGCCTGCTGGTGGATGATGCCATCGTCGTTGTGGAAAATGTTGAACGGGTTATGCATGAAGAAGGGCTTCCTCCGAAGGAGGCAACGCGCAAATCCATGGAAGAGATCACGAGCGCCCTCGTAGGCATCGGTTTGGTACTCTCCGCAGTGTTCGGTCCCATGGCCTTTTTCGGCGGTTCCACCGGTGTAATATACCGTCAGTTTTCCATCACCATTATATCGGCCATGCTGCTGTCAGTCGTAGTTGCATTAATACTGACGCCTGTGCTGTGCGCCTCGTTGCTCAAGCTGCCTTCCGAGCACCAAACCCTGCTGTCTCGTCGCCTCTATCTCTTGAAATATTTCCATTACCGGTTCAACCATATTTTCGGCTGGGCGAGGGATCGATACATTAGCATCGTCAGAAATATGCTCGGTCGAAAAGGGCGTTACCTGGTTATTTTTTTGATGATCGTAGTTGGGCTTGGGTTGCTATTTCAGCGTATGCCTACCGCCTATCTTCCTGACGAAGACCAAGGTATCATGTTCATCCAAGCCCAACTGCCGGCCGGATCCACCCTGGAGCAAACCAGCGCGATTATGGAGGAGGTCCGCAACT
Source organism: uncultured Desulfatitalea sp. (assembly GCA_963668675.2). Classification (GTDB taxonomy): domain Bacteria; phylum Desulfobacterota; class Desulfobacteria; order Desulfobacterales; family Desulfosarcinaceae; genus Desulfatitalea. Next base: position 2,862,586 of record CAXXMB010000002.1, read on the forward strand.
ATTTTCTTGAAGATGAACGGGAAACGGTCAGCTCAATCTTGACCCTGTCCGGACGAAGCTTCGCTGGTTCTGGACAGAGTATGGGACTGGGCTTTGTCCGGCTCAAGGATTGGGAACTGCGCCAACGGCCGGATTTGAAAGTGACCACCCTTGCCCGCCGCGCTATGCAGCGCTTCGCTCAAATTCGAAACGCCCGAGTGTTTGCTTTTGCCCCGCCGGCCATCACTGAATTGGGACACTCGACCGGTTTTGATTTCCAACTACAGGACCGTGGCGGCATCGGTCATGCCAAATTAATGGAAGCGCGCAACCAGTTACTGGGCATAGCTGCCCAGGATAAACGCCTAACCCGCGTGCGTCCCAACGGCATGGAAGATGTTCCGGAATATAAATTAGACGTTGATTGGGAAAAAGCTGGGGCGATGGGCGTCCCCATCAGTGAAATCCATGACACGATCTCGGCAGCCTTCGGCAGTGCCTATGTCAATGATTTTATTCAGGGCGGCCGAGTCAAGAGGGTGTATGTTCAAGCAGATGCGCCCTACCGGATGCTGCCCAAAGATATAAATAGAATCTATGTACGTAACACCACTGGGACAATGACACCATTTTCCGCCTTCGCCTCCGGATACTGGGACTATGGGTCTCCCCAACTCGAACGATTCAACGCCTTTCCGTCCATGAACATTCTGGGCGAAGCACCCCATGGCCGAAGCTCCGGCGAAGCTATGGAGGCAATGGTAGAAATCGTTGCCAAGTTGCCGGCTGGCATCGGTTTCGACTGGAGCGGCATCTCTTTTCAGGAGCACATGGCCAAATCCCAGACCGGCCTATTGTATGCTTTTTCCATGATTGTCATTTTCCTGTGTCTAGCAGCCTTATACGAAAGCTGGACCATTCCCATTTCGATCATGCTTGCTCTGCCGCTAGGTGTGATCGGCGGCATCATCGCCTCTTCGCTGCGCGGGTTCCCCAATGACGTCTACTTTCAAATAGGGCTCCTAACAGTGCTCGGTCTGACCACCAAGAACGCTATACTGATTGTTCAATTCGCCATGGTTCGGGTTCAAGAAGGAATGGGGTTGATCGAGGCCACCCTGGAAGGAGCTAAATTACGATTGCGGCCGATCGTCATGACCTCTTTAGCCTTTGGCTTCGGCGTCCTTCCCTTGGCCATTGCCTCCGGGGCCGGTGCGGGTGCCCAGTCCGCCATCGGCACCAGTGTGCTCGGCGGCATGATCACTGCGACCTTTTTAGCCATATTTTTCATCCCGCTCTTCTATGTAGCTGTGGTGCAGTTGTTCGCAAAAAGAAAAGTGAACACGGATCAACCAAACGATTCTGTAACGACGATCTCTTAGAAGGAGCAGTAGTATGACGTGTCGAACGCTTTCATTTTTGGTATTCAGCATAATTTGGTTATCCGGCTGTACGCTGGCTCCTGAATATGTACGACCTGAAGCGCCGGTGCCCGAAGCATGGTCGGTAGATACCCAAGGAACCGCGGATGAGGCTTCCCGTGTATCCGAATTGAATTGGAGTCAATTTTATACCGAAAAGCGTCTCCAGCAGACCATCGCCATAGCGATAGAGAATAATCGCGATTTACGCGTAGCGTCCCTGAATGTCGAACGGGCGCGAGCCTACTACCGTATTCAGCGCGCCGAGCTGCTGCCAACAATAGGTACCACCGGCAAAGCTTACAAGGAGCGTGTGCCTGCCGATCTGTCCAGCACCGGCAGCCGAATGACAACAGAAGAGTACCGGGCCGAACTGGGCGCAAGCAATTGGGAGATAGACTTTTTCGGCCGCATCCGCAGCCTGAGCCAAAGTGCACTTGAGGAGTTTTTCGCTACCCAACAGGCCCGGCTTTCGGCAAAGATACTGCTGGTGTCAGAAACGGCTAAGGCCTATCTGACCTTGGCCGCGGATCGTGAAAACCTTGAGCTGGCCCGCGAAACACTCACATCCCAGCAGGAGGCCCGCGATCTAATCCGTCTCCGATATGAGGTTGGCGTTGCGCCCGAACTCGATTTGCGCCAAGTACAAACGCAGGTCGATGCAGCCCGAGTGACTGTTGCCCGGCTTACCGAGGTAGTGGCCCGAGACGTTAATGCTCTCAACATGCTCGTTGGAACGTCCGTGCCGACCGAACTTTTACCACAGTCATTGAGCGACCTCACACCGGTGCACAAGCTTTCTCCTAGCACATCGTCCGCAGTGCTCCTCAATCATCCAGATATTCTCCAGGCCGAAAACTTACTCAAAGCGGCTAATGCCAATATCGGTGCGGCTCGGGCAGCCTTGTTCCCTCGTATCTCCCTAACCACATCTGTCGGTACTGCCAGCTCTGAACTTAGTGGTCTGTTCGAGTCCGGTTCAGGCGCTTGGATGTTCTCGCCACACATCGCATTACCGATTTTCGATCCGCGCGCATGGGTGGCGCTACGGGTCACTAGGGTCGAGCGTGAAATCGCCGTAGCTCAGTATGAAAGGGCTATTCAAGCAGCATTTCGAGAGGTGGCCGACACCCTGGCGCGAAGAAACATCATAGTGGATCAGATGGATGCGCAAAAATCCCTGGTAGCCTCCACCGAGGTTTCTTACCGGATCTCCAGCGCTCGGTATAAAAAGGGGATTGATATCTACCTGAACGTGCTGGATGTGCAACGCTCTCTCCACGCCGCTCAGCAGGGGCTGATCACCATCCGTCTGGCCGATTTGGTTAATCAGGTGCGGCTTTACGCCGTACTGGGGGGAGGCAGCGAATAAGGGGTTGCAAAAATGGGCAAAGAGAAGAAGAGGTGGTTGGCCTGGACCGTGCCAGGGCTGATTCTTAGCATTGCGGCGGTATGGGTCTGGCAGAGCTGCGGAGTAGAACGGGGCTATAGTCTGGTCAGCGGCAACGGACACATCGAAGCCACCGAGATCGACGTCGCCTCCAAAATCGCTGGCCGCATCGAACACCCATTTCGCCTTTATTGCTCATGACAATTTGTACCGCTACGCAGGGCTTTCAATTGGAACGATGGGGCAAACAAGCGCCAACAGAAGGTGCTTTCACAAACATAGAAACGCAAGGGCCAATACGCTACGTGAGTCTTTAGCAGAAGGAAACGACGGTGCTCAAATTCATAGAACACGTCACTATTCACTTGATGGCGCTGATGCTCATCACTTCCGTCATGGCGGCAGACCTCGTAACAGTCATAAAAGCGCCACACGGAGAGGTCCACGGGGGTGATACGGTCATTCTGGATCTTTATTTGCACAATCCCTCCGATACATCAATAACCCGTGAACTGCCGCTCTCACTCCCTTGCCGGATCGACCTGGGACGAACCAGCGTCACAACACACGCCGACTTGGTCGGACAGGCGACGATGTCCCGAGTGTCAATTCCGTCCGATGGATTCTTGAAAAGGCAATATACCCTCACCGTTCCTGTTTATGCTCAAAATGTGGTGCAAATCAAACTGGAAAAAATCGGGGCTGACCCCATCTCCTTCGAGGTATCCAAAGCGCTGTCGCAAGCGTGGCGTGGACAACAGGTCCCACTCGATTATGGGGAGACACTGGCCCAATCTTTTATAGAGGCCTTCTCCGTTCACAAGCCCATGTATTTCCTGCTGGGAGTGGATCCCGGCCTGGATCAGAGCAAGTTCCAGTTCAGTTTCAAATACCGACTGTTCAATCCCAGGGGATATCTGACAGAAAAAGCGCCTTGGTTGACGGGGTTCCACATGGCATATACCCAACGCTCGATCTGGGATCTGGCCGACGACTCCAAACCATTTGACGATACGAGTTATATGCCGGAACTCTTCTACGAGATAACAAAGATCGACATAAATATGGAACGCATCACCGCCTTCGGCGTCCAGGCTGGGTTCGAGCACGAATCCAACGGCAAAGGTGGTGAAGAATCCCGCAGCACCAACCGTTTATACTTAAGACCCATTGTGGGTATTCATGTGGTGAATAATATCTATCTAAAAATCGCCCCCCAACTATTCACCTATGTCAACAATTCCGACAGCACGAACGAAGACTTGATGGATTACAGGGGATATGTCGACCTCGAGGTAGGCATCTTTGACTCAGAGAGCCTAGCACTGAGCTCTCATCTGTGGTGGGCCAAGGAGGGCACCAGCGTGCAGCTGGACCTCACTTATCCCATGACGAAGTTGCTGAGCAAGAGCCTGAATCTGTATCTACACGCGCAATACTTTAACGGGTACGCCGAGACACTTCTTCATTATAACGAACGCCAAAACGCCTTCAGGATGGGATTTTCCATCGTCAGATAAACCAACGTTGCAGCATGCATCAACAAAAAAAGGGGGGGGTAAACAATGAGTATTCAGAAAAGGTATTTGAAGACAAAACCTGTTTGCAAAGTCACTTTTAAAATCACAGAGCAGCAGGCAGATTCAGTCACACGAGCTCATGTGGTGGGAGCGTTCAACAACTGGTCAACCACGGCCACCCCTATGAAACGTTTAAAGGACGGATCATTCAGCGCCACGGTGGAACTCAAGACAGGTCGATCCTATCACTTTCGATATTTCTTGGGGCAATCCATTTGGAAAAACGACCCCGATGCGGATGACGACGCTCGGACACATTATGGAGACAGTTATAATTCTGTGATCAACCTGTAACGTATGCCTTCAGATCACCGCTGTGTTCCGCTGGCGATGGCAAACCCAGGAGTTCCTTCATTACAATTGGATCCGAACAAGCCACATTCCTATTAAGAACAACAGTGAACGGAGCACTCTTTTGTACATTGAATTTGAAATTTATTCCAAAACCTTGGATTTTGTCTTTCTTTATCCTTAGACGGGAAAGGGGCATGATGAAGGGGAATAGACCGCCGGATGATACCGACAAACACCACGGTGAAATCAGAAGAGATAAAAAGGAGGAAATAATTGTTGAGCGCTCCTCTCTTCGTATTTCTGCTGAGGTGACCATCAAATGTTTTGCACATTCGAGCTGCGGAGTCGTTGACCCAGTCGATGGCGTCATGTGCAACTTTTCAAATCAAGGGTGCTGTATTGAAACCTCCTGTGCATTCGAGGCTGGGACTATACTTCTTGTGCGGGTAGAAAAATACGGGTGCACGCCGTCATCGGTACCCGAGGCGAAGCAACCTCGCTCCATCTGCCTGGCGGAAGTCAAATGGCGACGCAGGATAGTTGAGAAGAACGCCATTCGATTCGGTATGGGATTGATATATCTCGAATAAAAATGGTGCACTGAACATGTTCGATACGCTAAGCAAAATCAAATATCTGAAGGTGACTGCAATCAACAATTGCTGGCACAATTTGATTTCAAACTTTTTTTTGCGGATGATGGTCAGTGGAATCTTACTGTCCGTGGGTTGGGGGACGGCAATCTATGTATATCAATCTCATCAGGTAAAAAAAGAATTGTTCCTTCAATTGGAAAAAGCAAGCCAAAACATCACTGACGGTCAGTTTGTGCCTTTCAACACGATGGATATTCAAATATTTGATAGTTTTATCAAGCAATCCAAACGCAGGCTAACAGATTTTCGTATTATAGGGTTGGATATTTACGATACCGACCACCATGGTATTTTCCACTATGACAGCGGTCCGGAGGCAATTGAATTAATTAAAAACAAGAAGACTGGCCTGAAACCGTCTTCCGTTAGCGATCAAGATACACACTCTTTTTATAAAATTCATGACGAAATTTACTACCAGATACTCAGTCCCGTCTACGGTGATCAAAAACACCTCGGATCTGTTGGGATGACGGTTATAATTGGCCCCAAAATAGTGCGTCAATTTAAAAGAGCACTGATTTTTGCTGTGCTCCACGCAATCGGCACAATATCTACTATGGCACTGATCTTATACCCGCTGATTCATGCTTCATACCGCAAACTTCAGCGAAGCAGCCGTGAACTGTTGGAAAGCCATCTTTACACTATTAAGGTTCTTGGAAATGCCATTGCCGAACGGGACAGTGATACCGATGAACACAATTATCGAGTCACCTATTTTAGCCTATGCCTGGCCGAACATTTGAATCTGTCAGCACAATCTTTACAGTCCCTTGTCAAGGGGGCATTTCTTCACGATATAGGAAAAATTGGCATTCGTGACCATATTCTACTAAAACCCACAAAGCTTTCAATCGAAGAGTTTGCGATTATGAAAACCCATGTGGAACAGGGGGTTAAAATTGTCAATGACATCCCATGGCTAAGGGATTCTAAGGATGTAATCCAATACCATCATGAAAGATATGACGGAAGTGGCTATCCTCTCGGATTAGTCGGGGAACAAATACCCATCGTTGCCCGAATTTTTGCAGTAGCGGACGTGTTTGATGCACTAATCTCCAAGAGACCTTACAAACCTGCTGCGTCATATGTTGATGCGATTAAAATTCTCAAACAACAATGTAGACAATTTGATCCATTGGTGTTCTTCGGCTTTATTGAGATTTCGGAATCGCTCTTTTGCCATGCCTCCTCCATGGGGAAAACGGGAATAGAAGTATGCTTGGCAACAAAACTTGCCGATTGTTTTAAATTATGAACCGAACTTATCTGCTAAAATCGGGAGCTCTGAAATCGTTAATACCCTTTTCACCTTCTTGTTAAGAGGACCTGAAGCGATCATTTCGGCTTTGCTAACTGACATCCAACGATTTTCCAGGCTCTAACAGGCCGGTAAAAAACTATTTCTGTTGTTCAATTTTCCCATAAGCTTGATTTTAAGAGGTTTTATAACATCCGCATCAGTTAACAGTAAGCATTTACAAATCAATCCGATGATAGGTGTTGCTAAATAACGCCAAGATTTATTCTTTTACATTTCCCTGGAGCATTGCGTTCCAAACATTCATCACCTACGACCGATTTATGAAACAGCTGGATCACAAGCTGCGGTTCCGATGATTTATTGGTTTACCTGACCTGACAATCGATAGACCTACATTTGATAGAAGTTGAATAGGGAAATACAAAAGACTATAGCCGGAAGGAGATCTCAATGCTTTTAAAGCGTTCGATACGGGGGGTTGGGCTTTCGGTTTTTGCCGTCATGGTTTTCTATTTGTTGACCGACTGTGCGTTTTTCGAACTTAAAGGACAGCTATTTGAAATGAAAGCCACATTTGGTCTGAACGGAAAGATATTCAACGACGCATCAGACGATATACCGGTTGTTACCGTCCTGTACAGGGTTGAAAAGGATCTGATCCAAGTTTTCGACTATTCGCTACCAGACCCTGCCGGCCACTATTCGTTCCTTGTTCCAGAAGGAGTTTACTATATAGCAGCTTTTGGTGATTTGAATTGTGATTTTACATATAATGAAGGAGAACGATACGGTTATGCCAATGCATCCCAGCCAATTCATATCGATGCCAAACAAATGGTAAGGGACGGCAAGGGAGTTAAGGCAAACAATATTTACCTAAAGCGCACAACGGGCTACCGTCCTGATCTGCCGACCTTTGTTGACATCAGCACCCTTTCGGGAAAATCCTGGCTCAAGGTCGGTGTTGTAACCAGTCTCAATGATCCAATTTTTGCTCAAGAGAATGGTTACATGGGGTGCTGGAAGCCGCTATCGTTCCTAAGACAAGTCGGCGTAGGGATTTATTTTATAGAGCCGTATAGCCCCTTAAAAACACCTATATTGTTCGTTCACGGTACTAATGGTACGCCGATCGGTTTTAAACCAATCGTAGAAAAAATGGATCGGTCCCGCTATCAAGCTTGGTTTTATTATTACCCTTCCGGTGTTCGGATCGATGCCATTGCCGGAGCACTGAACAACATGGTCAAGTCGCTTCATGACAATCTTGGTTTTGATAAATTGGTGATCGCTGGCCACAGCACGGGCGGCCTGGTATCTCGGGCGTTTATTCTGAAAAATGCCGTTGAGGATTCACAACCATATATTAAAAAATTAATCACTTTATCCACGCCTTGGGGAGGAGTCAAAACGGCTCAGATAGGGGTGAAGAATGCGCCAGTCGTGATGCCCAGCTGGTATGATTTGTCACCTGACAGCGAGTTCATATCGTATCTCTACAACAAATCTTTGCCGGATCATGTGCAGTTTTATCTGATGTTCGGGATTCGAGGCAATTTCAGTATGATGATGGCCAACAACGACGGAACGATTGAAATTGCAAGTGAAATAGACCATCGTGCGCAAAGAGATTCGGTTCATGTGTTTCCGTTTGATGAAGATCATGACAGTATTTTGGCAAGTAAGATCGTCATTGAGAAATTTCATCAACTACTCGAGTAATCTTACAATTGTTGTGGAGGTTATGAAAATCTGGCTTGAATTGGCAAGCGGCAGTCGAACACTTCTTTCCGGCCTTTTCGATGCCTTATTGTTTTTTACTGTATTCAATCGTTTTGAATGCATTTGGGCTGCCAACAAAGCCCTACTTTTTAATTCTGTAATAACCAATAGAATTTTCCTTTAGTGATTATGGCTGTGATTTATTGGTAAATATTTCTGGTAACATATCGAAGTAGATGAAAAACTGTTACCTTCAAACAACGATTAATCCATGCATATTGTTGCTTTTACCTTAAAACCCTTGTCTGAATATAGTCTGCACCTCACAAAGAAGATTTTTGTTAAAAACCCAAAAGCGTGCAAAGTTTACTTAAAACCATTTTAGGTCTCCTTCATGCAGGTTTCTCATATGAAGGATCTGCGGTTTTTTATGAAATAGGTGGCAGAATTTTTGTGGTGGCCTCCATCGGCTGGACAGCCTTAAGGGCAAGTAAGCTATGGGGTCAATTCGTTAACCGGAGACCGTCGGCCCTGCGATCTTTTAATTTTTTTGGGAACTGTGTTTTATCGATCCACCCTTCTTTTCAGCTCTGTGCCGGCCTTGAAAAACGGCAGCTTTTTCGATTCGACCTCAACGCGGTCGCCAGTCTTTGGATTGCGACCCACATACTTTTTGTATTCTTTGACGTAAAGTGTACACAGTCCGCGGATTTCAACACGATCACCATTTGCGAGAGCAGTGGCCATTTCGCCGAAAAATATTTCGACGCACTTTGTGGCTTCAGACTTTGTTAGGTTTTTGGCATCTTTCAGAGATTCGATCAATTCGAGTTTGTTCATTGTTTCTCCAGATAAGGATTTGAATTTAAATAATATTTAAATATGTTAGCACCAACCTGTCAAGCTATTAAGCCGCTACACCGCCTATCCCAATATAAACACCCACCATAGTGACCGGATCTGTCACATCGCTATGCTATTTTAGCAACCAATCTCAAAACCTATTCGAAGTCATTAATCAGCTAAGAGGACAGTGCGGCCTAAACCACAGCCTTGTCCTATCTTGTAACAGGTATTGGTTTCATGGAGAAAATAATGCCTATACACTTTATGATTCAACTCTGTCTCGCTTCTGAAACATATCACATCCACCGCTTACAAAATCGCCCTTCATTTTTATTGAGCGTACTTCTATGCCTGACACCCGAGTGACAACTCGCTCGCACTGCATGGACAATAAGGAAATGGCCTTGACACTGCCCGATTAACTTTCTATTGTTCTCGGTCATCCTTTAACCGACTGACTATACAGGATTCAACAAACCATGCAGTGCCAACCGCTATACGAAACCAATTTTGAATTTCCTGATGATGAAATCAAGAAAGCCGTCAGCCAGGGACGGCTGCTCTCCATGGAGATTGAATTCAGTCTGCGCTGCAACTTCAAATGTCCATACTGCTATGTCCCACGCGATGACCAGCTTAAAGATGAAATGACGCCCGACGAAATCAAGGATGTGATTCTCCAGGCCAGAGCGCTTGGAGCAACCAAGATCATCGTTTTGGGCGGGGAGCCCTCAATCTACCCCCACACCACCGAACTGATTAAGTTTATCCGTCATCTGGGTCTTGAGGTGGAGATGTTCACCAATGGCAGTGGGGTGACGCGTGCGTTTGCCGAAACGCTGCACGCACTGGGTGTCCGCGTCGTTTTGAAGATGAACTCTTTCGACCGAGAAAAACAGAATCGGCTCTCCGGCCATCCGGACGCTTACCAGATCATCCAAAGTGCGTTGAGCAACCTCAAATCAGCCGGCTACCCTTTCCGGGACCGTTTCCTGGCCGTCAGTTCGATCATTTGCCGCCAGAACATCGAGGAGCTACCGCGCATGTGGCAGTGGCTCCGTGAGCAGCACATCGTGCCCTATTTCGAAATGATCACGCCCCAGGCCAATGCCCGCCTCAATGAGTGGCTCTATGTGCCCTCCTGCGAACTGGAACTTTTTTTTAAACACATAGCGGATATCGACAAACGGTTTTTCGGTCGTACGTGGGACATACAACCGCCATTGCTGGGAAACAAGTGCATGCGTCACCAGTTCTCATGTCTGGTTACTTCCAATGGGGTAGTTCAACCATGCGTTGGAATCACCCTTTCCATTGGCGACATCCGGAAAGCAACACTGGCCGATATTCTCTCCCAAAGTAAAGTCCTGAAGGATTTAAAAGATTATCGCAATACAATCAAAGGCCCTTGTCATGAGTGCGATCAAGCTGACTCATGTTACGGCTGCCGGGGAGCGGCTTATCAGATGACGGGCGACTATCTGGCTTCCGACCCGCTGTGTTGGCGCAATTGCGGTCCTGCAAAAGAAGAGCTGTCCTTACCAACAATGGCACCGAGTACAAGGGCGGTCCCATGATCCGTCTGTATGAAATATTCCTCGTAATTACGCGAGTGTAATAGGCACCCTGTGTCTGACCAACATTGATAGAACAATGCGAACCAAGCTCTTTGAGTCATTTATGGTATTCTTGGCAATATTATGAGTAGCTCTTAAATTTGAATTTTTGCAATCTTCCCCCAAAAGGCCTTTTACATCAAGCCGCACCGACCAACAAATTCTTCATGGCTGCCGAAAGCGCTCCTATACTGAAAGGCTTTTGCAAAAATCCTTGGCAGCCCTGATCTAAAAAGCTCTGGATACTCTGGTTCATACTATATCCACTGCACACCAGGACCTTTATGTCTGGTTTAAGTTCTTTTAACTGGGAGTAGAGCTCTCCACCACTCATACCAGGCATAATCATGTCGATGATCACAACGTCTATCGCATCCAGTGTCTTGGAATACTTTTCCAATACCTCTTGACCGCTGGTTGCGCCAAAAGCAACGTACCCCAGTTTGTTTAGAATTGCCGCGCTCGATTCAACCACCATCTCCTCGTCATCGACGATCAATACAGTACCGGTTCCTCTTTGGACAGTGGAGGCGGCTTCATTTTTCATCTCCGGGGCTCCTTCAACTGCGGGCAAATAGATGAGAAAGGTACTGCCTTCATCCTCTTTAGAGGCAACATCGATATACCCATTGTGGGCCTTTACGATGCCATAGCACGAAGCCAACCCAAGACCGGTGCCTTTTCCATTCTTGGTCGTGAAAAAAGGTTCGAAAATGCTATCCATGTGTTCTATCGAAATTCCAGTCCCGGTATCTACACAACTAAGCTCCACGTAATCCCCCGGTGGGACGCCTTGGAACCGAGCGTCTATCTTTTCGGATGAAACATTAGCCGTACCTATTGTGAAGCTCCCACCGCCCGGCATTGCATCAGTCGCATTGGCATAAAGGTTCCACAATACCTGTTCGATCTGACCTCTGTCTGCTTTGATGGTGTGCAGTTCTTCATCGAGAGCCAACTTGACGATGACATCTTTCTTAGCCTCCGCGAAAGTGTATGAAACTTCACGGATCACCTCATTTAAATCGATTGGTTTGACTTCATAATTACCGCCCCGGGCATAACTAAGCAGCTGTCGGTTCATCTTAGCTGCATTTTCAATGATGTGCTCGATTCGATTGACCCGTTCCAAGACCTTGTCATGTTTTTGGACATCCATTTTGATCAGGCTTGCGTTGCCCAATATGCCTGTCAGCCAATTGTTGAAATTGTGGGCAATGCCGCCGGCCAGGGTGCCGATGGACTCCATTTTCTGAGCCTGTTTTAACTTCTTTTCCAAGTCCATTCGATCCACTTCCAATTGGAGCCTGTCCCTTGCATCGCGTAAAAAGCCTCGAAATCCCACCGAACAGCCATCTTGATCCAGGATCAAAGAAACCGATAGATCCACTGGTCGATTTTCTCCTTTACTTGTCAACAATTCCAGCTGGGCAAATCGCACCGGGCTTCTAGTATCCACGACCTGTTCGAACAAACGATGTAATTGTTTGATCGAATCCGGTCTGAAAAAACTCGCGAAAGGAAACGACGGCAAATAATCCAGAGATTGGCCGACGAGCTCACCGAGTGCTTTATTGGCAAATAAAAGCCTTTGTTTCAAGTCGATCTCAAAGTATCCCTCGTCAATACTCTCGAGCGTTTGGCGATACCTGCTTTCGCTTTCCTTGACCTTTTGAAAGGACCGCGCGTTGTTGATACCAATGGCAATATGCGATGCAATTCCCTCAAGTAAATTGATATCGCTTTTCTTAAGGGGTCTAATAGAGTTTATGTTATCCACCGTCAAAACACCAAGGGGCTCATCTTTGTATATGATCGGGATGCACATGAGCGACCTTACCTTGAACGATTCCAGTAGCTTTTTGCTTTTTTCTGACAACGCTTCAGCCATTTCAGTTGCGTTGGTAATGATCAGGTGTTGCCGATCCAAAAACGACCTCACGAAAAAACCTTTGGAATCAGGCCTGTCTAAATGAAACACTGTTTGTTGCAGATAGTCTCTCTCCTGCTCCGAATACCCGTAACCTGCAGAATAAACCAAACAGGTCCCGGTTTCGTCGGCCAGCATGATAAGCCCCCGATCAAAACTCAAACGCTGATGCATAAGCGTGGCAAGTTTGCTCATCAAGTCGTCGACATTGAGGATGGCAGCGGTCGCTTGGCCAATCTCCTGGACCAGCAAAGAATTGTTGTAGTTGGTGTTTGCTGCTTCGATCCGCTCTTCAGCCGTCGAATGACTTTGTTCGATAATTTTTTCAAGTTCTCTATTTTTAATTTGCGCATATGCTATCGATATTACCATATTAATGAATAATAAGAACCCCAGTGGAAACATCATGGACTTTATCGGCAAAAACAAAAACAGGACTCCTGCCAGCAAAATAGAGCCAATTACCAAATAATTGCGCCATAGTTTCAACCTCAGCGAAGGCGGGTCAGTCCATGAGACAATGTAATGACAGGCCCCGTCACCCCTGTGAAAACAATATGGATGTTCGACCTTACCAAAAACATTCGTAAACAATTTCGGTACGGCTTCAAAGTACCCTAGTCGATTCTCACATTGGTAGGGTTTTTCTTTTACATCAGGGTTGGGAGTGGATATGATTTCAACTTTAGCCTGTGCTAATCGCTTCGCCTCGACCGTGGCACCCTTTGTGAAAAATGAAATAATCTTCGACATGGATAGCAAAGCGGTTTTGGTGTTCATCAAGCCGGTCACATACTGCTGAGTCACCGCCAATCCTTTAGACGAGGCACCGAGATGACCAGCCTTGCGAGCAATGTCTGAAACCCCAGTCTTTTCAACAATAATTTGATAGAATCGATCAGCCTGTTCTTGGGTAAACCAGTGGGCTGAATCGGCGACCTCCTCACGAGTTATACCGGCATAATCAAGAATGTCTTGGATTTTTAAATCAGGTTGAGAAAGGCTCAAATAATCCAAGTAGCTTTGAAAGATGCGACTGTTGTATATTTGGTTAGGAGTATCCATGTGCCTTTGCATTCAGAATGCAGCTAAATGCAGTATTCATAGTATTTCGCTCTGAAAGACAACCCTTTAATGAGGAGCAAGCAGTCGCCAACTGTTGCTATTTAATACCTGGATTTTGCACATGAACTTGAATAGAAAGTAGAAACCATCCGGGAACCATTGCTATAGTGGGGGTTACGACACCAACCCATAACAGCAAGGAGGTACCCAGATGGTAAAATCCAACAAATCAAAAAAGCGTAAAAACCGCAAGAACAAAGGGTTCAACGCAAACGCCGCCAGGACCAGAAAAATCAACGCTTCAACGCCGTATGAAACATGCAGCGAGCAGCTAAGCCCATTTGGCGGGCTATTAGCGATGATCAAGTTTTTCGATTTGATCGATTTTGAGAAAATATTCAACGCCACCTATCGTGCGCCTGCCCGGCAACCCAAGCTGGGCCACTATCCGATGGTGGCAGGGCTTTTGATGCTACTGCTTATAGGGTTTAACCGAATCTGGCATTTTACCTACATTCGACTCGATGCAATGCTGTGCGGGTTTTTCAGGCTGACAAAGCTGCCGGTGGCCAGCACTTTCTGGCGTTACCTCGATAGCTGCGGCATCAATCAGGCCCAATCCCTTTTAAAGCTGATGAGTATCTTGCGTGAAAGGGTGTGGCAACAGCTCGGGATAAATCATAGCCGGATCTGTATCGATATCGACACCACCGTGGAGACGATCTACGGCAATCAGCAAGGCGGCCGGAAAGGTCACAACACCAAAAACCGGGGCAAGAAGGGATACCGACCGGTGCTTTGTTTCATTGAGCAGACCAGAGAATGTCTTATCGGCAAACTACGAAAAGGTGAAACGCTCAGCGGCAAACAAACGGCCGCTTTTATCGTGCAAACCAAATCCTATCTGCCCGGCTGCGTCCAAAAGGTTTTATTGCGTGCTGATGGAGAGTTCAACAGTGGGGAGTCTGTCCGGGCTGCCAAAAGCTGCGGATATGACTTTATCATTGCCAACAGGGGATGCGACCCGCCCTTTGATCCGGTCTTTTGGTATCGGCCCTTGAAACGCAAAAACATTGAGTATAACAGCTGCGTATATCAGCCCACCGGTTGGGGTGCCCCGTGCCGTTTTGTAGCCATGCGTATGCCTAAGACCCAGACGGGTTCAAACCAGCAGGTGCAGTGTGTACTCTTTGAGGATGATAACTATACATACCGCATCTTTTGCACGAGTCTTTCAGGCCCGGCCCACAAAGTGGTCGGTCGGTACGATAAACGAGCGGATGTTGAAAACTTGGTGGGTGAGGCCAAGCGTGAAGGGCTCGAGGCCATACCATCGGCAAAGTTCAAAAACAACTATGCGTTTTTTCAACTGGTGATGCTCTCTTATAATATTTGGCGCTACATTAAGCTGTTGGCTGCCATGAGCCAAGCCAAAGAAAAGATGCCGTATTTAAAAGCAGTAGCATCCAATACAATCCGTATTGCCCGGCTGAAGTTGCTTTTTATTGCTGCCAAAGTTGTCAAAGATCAAAACCGAGATAAGGTGAAATACTCTATACACGACGCAAGGGCACCTGCGATGATCCACTTTCTTAACTTTTTGGATCAAGCGAGATTGAAACCGAAGCCGTGGCTGCATGCCGCATCTTGATGTGTTTACTTTTTCTTGTGTTGTGATGCAAAATATTTCTTGCACAAAAATTACCTTTAAAGATGGGCGGATAAGTGAATCATCGGTTTACTGCGCGCCACCAGTTAAGGAAAAAAGCAGATGCGATAAGGTAGAAGAAAAATCTTCAGTATTTTGAAAAAATTGGTTGCTATGACCATTTATGGCTAAATGCGTGCAAAATTCAGGTAATATATTGTACTTAAACAAATGTTCTGTACTTTCAACTATAGCTTGTCAAGGTTTTAATGGTGCCACTTCTATCCCGAAGTTTTTTTAAGGGCTGTTTAAAATTATGGTACTTGACAAGTTGAGGAGTAAAGTTAAAAATATACGGGCCTATCTATCAACCTAATGTTTAGCAAATGCGACGTCCTGAATACCCCATTTTTTCGTTCTACGAAGATGAGGGCCTTAACGCCACAGGATTAACAGAATCAATATATCTATTTCCGGTATTGGTTGCATTACTACTTTTTCTTTGCCATTGTATTCTCCTTTTTGTCGTTGCAGATTTGTGAAAAAAGAAAGCCTCAGATGTTTCCGGCACTATAGTCCGGCCCATTCTTCAACCAAACTGCCAGCACCATGCCCAGCATGGCAAGGCATTCCATGTCCAGGTAGGAATCAGCATGTTTTTCGAACAAGATCGAACAGTCTGCGGGAAATTCATCATCCTTGTCATTGAATAACATGAGAAGTTTCAGCCTCGGAAGGGCCGGGAACTGAATGGCCAGATCGCAGCTGAACGGAGCATCGCTGGGAATGCCACCCAGTTCGTCGCATGCTTGTTCCATATCGTTCAGACGGCCTGAGAAGGTATTGCTGATGGGCATTTCCGCGGTGTTCCGGAAACCGCCCGCGAAAGGCGCCGCATCTTTGTAACTGTGATATTTTATCCATTCCGTACTGGTTGACGGTTCCTCTTTGGGACATAACAGAAGGTACTTGCATAGAATAACGCTGACAGCATGGATCGGCCGCCGGCCCTGATCATTCGTTACCCCTTTACCCGAAACACGATGGGGGATCCCGAAAAAAGGGATTACCGCTGTGTCCTCATCGACTACGATGCCGAGGCGGCTGCTGACGGAGTTTAAATCGATTGCAGACACATCGGAGATGTAGTTCTTATAAATTTCATCAAACACTGGTGCTTGCTTCATAGTGCCTCCGTGTCACCAAAGTCGCCAAAGGATCTTGTTTCCCTTTTTCTCGCCCCGTACCTTTTCCATGTGCCGAAGCATGGCGAATTCGCGCTCCAGCTCTTTGATCTGCAGGTCAGAACCCAATTCGCCGAGTAGTTGTCTGGGTTCCATGGGGCCCTTTTCTTCCAGAAGCGTCAACATCTGCGATTGAATAGGCGTTAGAGAGTGATTTTCCCCAGCGCTTTTTTCGAAATTCTTGGCACTGTGGACTGACCATGGGTCGCAGGTTTTCAACGGCGAACGCACAATCATACAACAATCCTCGCAAAGCGTTTCTCCACAATATTCATGTTCATCTCCAGGCGTAATGTCCTGTTTGCATAGATCACACTTCATTTTGACCTCCAGGGTGGGCGTTACTCAACTCGTCCATCAAGTATAAAGCGCAGTAAGCCGCAGTGGGACCTCCGCCGATCAAGATCGCCACGCCGGCGGCCTCCAGAATTTCATTACGGCTGGCACCCAATTGCAGGGCTCCTTTGACCTGTTCTCGAATGCATGGTTCACAGCGCAGCGCTGCGGTTACCGCAACCATCATGAGCTTTTTAGTTTTCGCATCCAGCACGCCGTCAGCTGTAGCTGTCGACTGCAATTCTCGGAATGCTCCCATTACATCGGGCAGTTCTCTTTCCAAGGTTTCCAGGGCTTCTTTCAATTCTGGTTTCATATGAGACTCCCTTAAATAAAACGGACCACTATGATTCGCATTGGTGCGATGGCCTTCGTGGTCCATGGCTATAAATATGCTACGCTATCGAAGACTAATTGTGGTGGATCAAAAGGAATTCGGCCGCTACGAGAATATTGAATTGGTGCTCCTGCAATGCCTTGAACCGAATTGCCTTGCCCGGTCCCAATTCATACACTTGCTCGGCTATTGTCACGCTTATTTTTCCTGAAAGCACCATACATACTTCAGCGGTATTTTCATGCCGCTCCGGCTCCCAAATTTTCTGAGCACCTTTTTCTGCCTTAACGTGGTAAATCTCAAAGCCGGGGAACCATGTGTGGGAAACGTTGATCCCTTTTCTCTTGAATGTGTCCAAGGTGCCTTGCTCGCATTGGGCGACCTCGGCGAGACGTATCAAATCGCTCGAAGACAAGTTAAAAACAAGGCTCAAGGACTCAATCGTGTCCAATGTGGGGTTACCACCTCCGCCTTCGATCTTCATGATCGTCGCTCTCGTCAAACCGGCCTTCTTGGCCAGTTGGTCGGCGGTTAGGCCCCACTTTAGACGAAGGGTGCGGACAACCGAGAAATCGAATCGTGACAAATTAGCCATCAACCATTCCAGTCTATATGTTAATTTTAATAGTCATTTTGTATGATATAAGTCAATGCCTATATGACCGTTTAACATTGGAGGGGCCATTTTTTAGCACAAAGGTATATTCTGATATGCTCGTTTCGGCTTAACGTATGCCCTACCGTGCTATTGCATCGCGAAAAGCTAAAACCCCAAAGGAGATCCATGAATCCTCGTATAAAAATCAAATCCCCAACTTAGATCGTATTGGAGGATAGATTAAAGATATCGAGAAGATGATAGAAGACCAACGCCATTGTGTGGATATTCTAACCCGGCTAAAAGCAGTTCAGGCGGCCATCTACAAAGTGAAATCTGTTTCTATCTGTTCTCGCTTAATGCATAACCTATCCATTATTATCCACCCGCCGCTTCAGCTCCGTTCCCACTTTGAAAAACGGCAGCTTTTTCGATTTCACCTCAACGGGTTCGCCAGTCTTTGGATTGCGGGCCACATAAGGCTTATATTTCTTGACGTATATGCTGCACAGTCCACGGATTTCAACTCGATCAACATTTGCAAGAGCTTTGGCCATAGAATCGAAAAAGATGTTGAAACATTTGGTGGCTTCAGCTTTTGTGAGGTTTTGAGACTCTTTCAGAGCTTCGATCAATTCAAGTTTGTTCATTGTTTCTCCCGATAAGGATTTGAATTTAAATAATATCTAATGGTCAAAATTAACAGTTTACATCGAAGCCGGGCATTTAAAACCGGACAACAACTCTGCCGAAAATGTTATCTACCCATTCGTTGTGGGAAGAAATTATGTAGATTTGTCGATTATGCAGACTTAGCCAATAGCGCCAATTCAGATTCTTAAATCAAGCTAAGCAAATTCAAATAGTTATTAAATATCGAGATGATGCTGTTGGCAAGCTTTTTTCCCACATAATCACAACAAGTCAAGAAACGTCAGTGCATCATTTGATGTATAAAACGCACTACATTTGCATGATACGTGGCCATTTTTCTCAAAGCCATTTATTTCATTTCGGGCCTATCTACTAAAGTAAGGCCGTTGTGACCGTATCTGTCACAGTGATGCGTTAAGATCTCCTCAAAAACCAAAATTGAGGAGGTCACATGAACATCGAGCAATTAAATATCCAGTTTTCAAATGAGGCCATTTGTCGTGATTTTTTCGAAGCAGCCAGATGGCCCAATGGGCGTATTTGCCCACATTGTTCTTTTATTATTTCGTACAAGATCAATATTAGCGGCCCTATCCAGGATCGATACGAATGCAAGCGGTGCAAAAAACAATTTACCGTCACAACCAAGACGGCCCTTCACAGTACCAAATTGCCGCTTCGCAAATGGATACTGGCCATGTATTTGATCGTCAGTTCAAGCAAAGAGATCTCCTCGGTGATCCTGGCGCGGTTAATTGGCGTAAGGCAACCCACAGCTTGGCGAATAGGCCATGCGATCCGGCAGATGATGGACCCGAGTCGCTCCGATGCAGGCTTGCTGCAAGGCATTGGCGAACTGGATGAACAATATGTCGGTGATACTCCACAACCCAAGAAAGGCGTCGTTCACAAACGCGGCAAAGGCACCTCCAAACAGTGAGTGATGATTGCCGTCGAGCGCCATGGTCCCGTGCGGGCCGTTCCTGTTGCAAACGAAAAGGCCGATACGTTGAAGCCGATCATTAACCGTTTAGTCGATAATAGCGCCCATCTAATGAGCGATGAGCACAGGTCCTGTCTTCATATCGGTCGACAGTATTCAGCCCATTCACATGTGACTCATTCCAAGGGCGAGTATAGCCGGGGTCAAGTGCACTGTAATACGGCTGAGTCGCTTTCATCCATTGTTCAAAGAGCTCGTATCGGTGTATTTCATTACCTTAGCAAAAGTTATCTGTTCCGGCATCTCAATGAATTTAGCTTTCGCTGGGACCATCGTGTTCCGGTAACAACTCTGACAACTGCTGGAAAAGAGAAAACGGTAATGAAACCAATTCTGGTCAAAGATATGCTGTTTCTTTGTAAGCGTCAAAGGAAGTACACCTGCACCTATGCGCGGGATGAGCTGATCAGTTCAGTATCTATGTTCTGTGGAAGCAGGTCGCGGTAACCATCTTGATCTTTGACAAGCGGAAGATTTTCAAACAGACAGCGAAGGTATGAGTATGGCTCCAACCCATTGGCCTTGGCGGTTTCAATCAGGGCAAAGAACGTTGCGGCGGCATCAGCCCCATTGGGAGCACCGGCAAACAGCCAATTCTTCCTTCCTAGAACAAACGGGCGGATGGCATTTTCGGCAGCGTTGTTGTCAGGTTTATAACGCCCATCTTCGATATACACAGCCAGCTTGGACCAGTTGCGGAGGCTATAGTTGATGGCGATGCCCAAAAGCCCTTTCGGAGGTGTTAACGGCTGCGTCTTTTCCAGCCACTTTTCAAACGCATCCAGGATCGGCTTGGCTTTCTCCTGGCGAAGGGCATGGATCTGCTCCGGTGACATCTGCTGATCCCGAGCGAGCCTTTCAACTTTGTACAATAGGCCGATGTGCTCCAACGCCTCATCTGCCAGGGTTTGGGTATCGGCCCGGTTGCCCCGGTTTTTTTTGCGGGCCTTGATCACCTCGGTAAATTTGCGACGGGCATGCGCCCAGCACCCCATGTGTACGATGCCGGTCTTTTTGCCCAGGTAATCATAGCCGTCATAATCGTCGCTTTGGATCGTGCCTTTGTAATCATCCAAAAACGTCAAGGCTACTTTACCGCTGCGGGTGGGATGATACCGGTACAACACGCTCGGGTGATCGTATCGCCCACCGCAAAAGACCCACATGTAAGATTTGCTGGTGTTGTTCCGGCCGGGCTCTTTTAAGACCTGAAGCGGCGTTTCGTCCATCTGGATCAAGGGACCTTCGCGGATTTCATGCTCGATCAGTTCGATCAAGGGACTGCACCGCCGGGCCGCCTGCACCAGCCAATTGGCCATGGTGGCACGCGACAGATCGACACCCAAACGGGCAAACATCTTTTGCTGACGGTAAAGCGGCAGGGCGTCGGCAAACTTGGACACGACGATGTGCGCCAAAAGCCCTTCGGTGGCATTCGACTTTTCGATCAGCTGTACCGGGGCCGGCGCGATCTTTACCGTGGGGCCTTCATCTTCGACGCCCTCGCAGCCTTTGCAGGCATATTTGTACCGGACGTGGCGAAGCACCCTGATCTTGGCCGGGATGTAGTCGAGCTTTTCGCAGGTTTCCTGGCCGATACGGCTCAGCTTTGCCCCGCAGGCGCACACCTTTTGCTCTTCGGGCAGATCGTGGATGACCTCGACGCGCGGCAGATCCTCGGGCAACGGTTTGCGACCGCGCTTGCGCCGCTTGTGGGCAGGGACAACGATCTGCTGTGTTGCCGGTTCTGGATCGGGCGTATCGTCCAGTTGACCAAAAATCGGCATCTGGCGATCATCGCCCTGGCGGCGTTGTTCACTCTTTCGGCCAAACAGCTCGTTTTGCAATAAGCGGATGCGCTCTTCCAGGTAATGGATCTTTTCCTGGTACTTTTGATCGATGGCTTCGATCAAAGAAGCAATGTCTTGCTTGGATAAGCGAACATCATCAGGCAGGCTGGACAGATCCGATTTCATGCCTGCGTGTATAGCATAACCGGCCGTTATTTTAAAGGGAATTTCTTAAAAAGAAGTAAAATATTTATGCTACTGCAGAGTAGTATAATCGTTCGTGGGCACTAGTAAAGTCCAGGCCCGCCAGAAGCCAGTTCAACTGTTTAGTGCCGATGGTCACCACCTCGTCAACTGACGTCGGCCATTTAAAGCGATGCTTTTCAAGACGCTTGTGCCACAGACAAAAACCGTTGTGGGCCCAGTACAGGATCTTGATGATGGTGCGCGCCCGGTTGCAAAACACGAACAGATCCCCTGAAAAGGGGTTTAACGACATGTCCTGCTCGACCATGATCGAAAGCCCGTTGATGGCCTTTCTCATATCGGTGTGCCCGACGGCGAGAAAGACGCGCTGAGTTTTTAGCGGCAGCATCATAGCACCTTGATCGTTGCGATGAGTTGTCGCAGCACATGCGGATCGAAGTTGCCGGGGACATCGATACAAAACCCGTTGGGGGTGTGCAACTTCAATGTTGCCTGATGAACCGGCACGGGAAGATGGGATGCCACTTTCAGCGGTACGAATGAGATGCTCTGCTCGGTTTTTGACAAGCGGTTTTTCCAGTAGCTCATCTGGTATTGCTTGATCCCGTGCTCCTGGCAATAGGCTGCTTGCTTCAAACCACTTTGTTGCCAGGCGTTAATGTGGTGTTGCCAATACTTGCGCTTTTGTTTGCGAGTTTCGTTCGAACTGGTGGTGCTCATCTGTGCGCCTCCTTATCGGAAATTTTGGCGCACTATGGCATGGCTGCTATCGTTTGAGAAGATGGGGTTAATTGAACCCTTACGTTTCTTTTAATCATGAGATGTTCCGGCCCCCATCTGCGAAGAACTAAAAAATGGGGCATACAGGACGTCGCGTTTGCTAAACCTTAGTTTGGTAGATAGGCTCGTTTCATTTTAATATCCGCCTGCATGTAGTGATGAGTGGTGGTAATATTTTTATGACCCAACCATAGTGCTATGATTGATATGTACACGCCTGATTGCAGGAAATGCATGGCCGTTGTGTGACGAATTGTATGAGGAGACATTTTTTGTGTTTAAGCGAAAGGCATCGACGATTGGCTTTTGTGACAACCATTTGCAATTGTTTCCCCACGCCAGACCTTGTCATTGGTCGACCGAAACGGTTATCCTCATAGCCTTCTGAATACGGTTTGCTTTAGATTTGTGGATCGATATTGAGTGTATTGCTCCGAATGGCGGTTTAATTATTTTTAGAAAGCTTTTTACGAAATTAGTTGACAATTAAAAATAGCCAACGTATGTTCTCTAATTATGAACATCCCTAATTTAGAATCCGTTTATCGCCTTTGTCGTTGGGAACCAAATTTTGAGGACGAATAGCATAACAAGTGACTTATAAGGAAATTAAAGTGGTTACGGAGAAAACCTATTCTAAGGTCAAAAATGAAGTATTAGTGTCGGAAAAACGTGCAAGAATTGTTGATGCTGCTAGTAAATTATTTTCACAAAAAGGATATCATAGGACAACTATGAGAAATATTTCGGAGGAATCCGGAATAGAGCTATCATATTTATACAAATTTATTTCAAGTAAGGATGATATATTATTTTTGTTCCATGAATATGTTCATAGTAAATATTCTCCTCTATATAAAATGATAGAGTCTTCGGAAGGGGAAGACCCAGTCGTATTAATGAAAAATATCTTGGTCCTGATACTCAGGATCCTACGTCAAATACCATCTGAAATACTTACAATGTATTCAGAAAGCCGCCACCTTGAAAAAGATTCATTAAAAGTAGTACTTCAAAAAGAAACTCAAATGATAAAAATAATTGAAGGCTTAATAAAACGAGGAGTCGAGTGTGGTAAATTCAAGGTTAATGAATCTTTCCTTGCAGCTAATATTATACAGTATTTAATTACAATCGAGTGCATCCGTGGGTGGAGTTTTAAAAAAAATAACACCTCAAAATCAATTGAGGATTCAGTAATAAACTTTATCATGGCCGGCCTCGGATCTATTGAAAAATAGTGTTGAACAGAGAACCGAACTTACCATCGAATCAAAAAAGGCATGTGTCCGTATGGCCAGAATGGTTTTTGCATCAGAATTAGCTTAATTGAACATGAGATTCGATACCTTTTTACCTGATGCGATATCATTCAAAATGATGGAATCTTATTGGTAAGGTGACACTTGATGCAGAAAAAGTAGTCAAGTTAGTTACCATTAACTGATCCAAAAGACGAATTTGGTAACTGAAGTTTTGTAAATGCAAGTGCTTATTTGTCCCAATCTTGAAAGAACAACTGTAGCGGAAATCGTCATCGACGGTACTCCTTATTAATCTTGCTATAGTCTCTAATATCATTTTTAAAGTTTATGTTTTGTAAATAAAGATTATTTTAGTGAGAACATACGTTGGTTTTTTCGATATGGTAGCTCATCGGCCCACAAGTTTGGTAATGTTGCTTTGATATATATATCCTTAAGCAGTTCACTGCATGACTTTTTACGGATATTAAATCATAATAATTAAAAGACAAGTAGTATTCTTGTCAAAAAAAGGAGCTTTTTAATGGTAAAAGATAATGATGTTGTAATCGTAAGCGCCGTAAGAACGCCATTTGACAAATTTGGTGGTGTTTTAAAGGAGTGGCCGAGCATAGAATTGGGGGCTGCGGTTATTAAGGAGGTAATCGAACGGGTAAATTTGAATGGTAGTGAAGTGGAAGAGGTTTTCTATGGCACCTGCCTCCCGGCCGAAACAGCCATGGAAACTAATATACCTGCGAGGTTAGCAATATTAAAAGCAGGCCTCCCTCCGGAGACGCGTTCGCTCACAATCGATCGGGCCTGTTGCTCATCACTCACTGCCGTGAGTCTATGTTTTGAAGCAATAAAATCTGGTCGTGCTAAAGTTTGTTTGGCGGCTGGTGCCGAAAATATGAGTCGCGCTTCATTGTTAATTCCATCGACTTCACGCTGGGGAACGCGAATTGGTCATATGAAAGCTGTAGATGTGTTATTTCAACTTGGTTATCGAGATTATAATCCAGTTAGTGTTGACGCTGGTGAGGTCGCGGTTGAAATGGGAGTAAATAGAGAGGAGCAGGATAACTGGGCTTATCAGAGTCAACAACGTTACGCGCGAGCCTTTGAGGAAGGAAAATTCAAGGTGGGTGAAGAGTTGATGAGCCTGACCTTGCCTTCCAAAAAGGGCACCATACTTTTTGATACTGATTCCGGGGTTAGACCGAATACAACTATCGAGAAGTTGGAATCTCTCAAACCGGTTTATGGTAGCCCTACAGTGACAGCTGGGAATGCCCCGGGTCTAAGTTCCGGGGCAGCGGCAATTTTGATTATGAGTGGGGCTAAGGCTAAAGATTTAAACCTTAAACCAATGGCTACAATTGTGTCCGGGAGCGGAGTAGCCGGACCAGCTAGAGAAATCGCTAAAATACCGGCTGCTGCCATTAAGAAGGCATTAGACGATGCGAATCTTAGGCTTGATGATTTAAAACTTATCGAAATAAATGAGGCCTTTGCTGCAATGCCATTAGTGGCAAGTAAAATCATGGCAAATGGAAATAATAAAAAACTTCAAGATTTGAGAAAAAGAATCAATGTAAATGGTGGTGCTATTGCTATTGGACATCCCGTTGGTGCTTCAGGTGCACGAATTCTTATGACGCTAATGTTTGAGCTTCGGCGAAAGGGGGGGGGATTGGGTGCAGCAACCATATGCGGAGGACTTTGTCAGGGTGAAGCAACCACAATACAAGTATAGAAATTTAAAACAACTTCTTACAATTGTGGGTTTCCGCTGATAAAAAACCAATGGTATCAAAAAACATGGTTAATATAGGTAGTATGACCGGATCATTTTTGATGGAGGTTCAAATGGATTTTGAGATAGATAGGGAAGTGCGAATGATTCAGAAATCAATTGCTGAATTTTCAAAAAAAGAGCTTGCACCCTATGCCGCTGGGATAGATGAGACTCATACTTTTCCTCGAAAAGCATGGGAAAAACTCAGTAAACTTTCCTGCATGGGCCTGCTAACCGATGAACACTATGGGGGGATGGGGTATGGCTATGACGCCATGGTTGCCGTGATGGAAGAATTGGGGAAGGGGTGCGTTGCCACAGCAGGAACGTATTCCGTTCATCTCACAACTCAGTATATGATACAAAAATATGGATCAGAGGAACTTAAAAAAAGGTTTCTTCCTAAAATGACATCTGGAGAAAAAATCGGAGCTATCTCCATAAGTGAGCCACAAGCAGGTTCCGATGTTTCAGCTTTGAGCGCAACGGCTGAAATAAATGGTAGTAACTATTTAATAAATGGAACGAAAATTTTTGTTACCACTGCTGGAGAAGCCGATATCTATCTGGTCATGGTGAAAACTAAATCTAAAGATAAACATAAAGGTATTTCTGCTATTATCGTGGAAAAGGGTACCGAAGGTTTTGCTTTTGGTAAGCTCGAAAATAAAATGGGGTACTGCGGTTCTCCTACTGGAGAACTGATTTTTAAGAATTGCGTAGTTCCAAAAAACAACCTGATCGGTGAAGAGGGACGAGCTTTTCCAATGCTAATGGATACACTTGATCGTGGAAGAATATCGGTGGGGGCCACCGCGCTTGGTATTGCCCAAGCAGCATACGAAACCGCTCTCAAGCATACAAAAGAACGCCATCAGTTCGGAAGCGCACTATGCAAATTTCAAGGCATCCAATGGATGCTGGCCGAAATGGCCACAAAGATATCAGCTTCACGGCTTCTTCTATATAAGGCTGCAGATTTTGCCAATAAAAAAAAACCATTTATCAAAGAGGCCTCCATGGCCAAATGGTTTGCGACTGATTCGGCCATGTACGTGACTACTGAAGCAGTCCAGCTTTTTGGTGGTTACGGTTATACCAAGGATTATCCAGTTGAAAGGTATATGCGTGAAGCTAAAATATTTCAAATTGTGGAAGGAACTAATCAAATTCAAAGAAATATTATCGCAAAACAATTATTAAAGTAGCAAGACTTATCTACTTATTAGGTAAATATAAAAAATAATTAGTATGTGTCAAAATTTCCTGTTTAGTAAAAGAAACTATAATTATATCTTTGACAAAGCACATTTGAACCCGCTAACGCTATCAATGGAGGCATAGAATGACATACTCAATCATTGACGGGTGCCCATCAACATCGGGAGACGATTATCCATTAAATACATCCACTATAATAAAAAGTGCTGCCAGAACTTATCCAGAAGTAGAAATAGTGTCGCGTAATGACAACGATACAATTTTTCGCTACAATTACAAACAGGCATACGAAAGGATAAAGAAACTTGCTAATGCGTTAGTTGAAATGGGAGTAAAGCCAGGGGATCGGATTGGGGTCATAGAATGGAATACCTACCGGCATTTTGAATTGTATTTTGCAATCTCAGGAATCGGCGCTGTCGTTCTCCAACTAAACATAAGACTTTCACCAACAGATTTAGCTTATGTGATAAACCATAGTGAGGCCAAGTTTATCTTTGTTGGCGAAACGCTCTTGCAGACAGTCGAAGCTGTATCTAATCAAATCAAAACAGTCAAAGGCTATGTGATAATTACCGATAAAGATTTAAATGAAATTCCAACAAGTCTTTACCCTATTATGAGTTATGAAAGAATTTTAGAACAAAATGACTCAACTCTTGAATGGCCTATGATTAATGAAACCTCGAGTTATAGTGCCTGTTATACTTCTGGGACAACTGGAAAGCCAAAGGGAGTATACTACTCACATCGATGCATCTATCTCCATACAATGGTAATGATTATGGGTAATAAGATCTGCTTGAATGATGTAATTATGCAGACAGTTCCCATGTTTCATTGCCATGGTTGGGGTATTTGGTTGAGCGCTCCCATGGTAGGCGCAAAAATAGTCTTTCCGGGACGATACACCATGGAAACCACAAACATTATAGTTGATCTCATGATTTCTGAAAAGGTTACATTTAACGGAGGTGCGCCGTCCATTTTTATGCCGATGCTAGACTATATACGCACCCTACCAAAAAAGCCCAACTTTTCAGGACTTCGTATGGTCTCTGGTGCAACAGAAGCTCCGTTGTCGATGATGCGGGATTATTGGGACTTAGGAAACGTCGAAATTGTTCATGGCTATGGAGCTACGGAGACTACGCCCTTCGTACTTGTAAACTATCTTAAACCAACTATTAAGGGGTGGACCCAGGAGAAACAATGGAATAACCAAAAAAAACAAGGCCTTCCATTATGCGGACTCGATCTGAAAATAGTTGACGCAGACGGTAATGAGGTACCAAAAGACGGAATCACCGTTGGTGAGCTACTTATCAGAGGACCATGGATTACAAAAAGCTATTACAATGATGATCGAACTAATGAATGTTTTGAAAATGGTTACTGGAAAAGCGGTGATTCTGGAACAGTTGATGAACACGGCTATGTAAAGATTACTGACAGAATTAAGGATGTGATCAAAAGCGGTGGAGAATGGATTTCATCTATTGATCTTGAGAACGCGATTATGTGTCACAAGGATGTAAAAGAAGCTTGCGTTGTTGGCCTCATCCACCCCAAATGGCAAGAACGTCCAGTCGCATTTGTCGTTCTCCGGAATAATACAATTAAAAATGTGACCAAAAAAGATATTTTGAGTTATATAGGAAGTCAGTTCGCCAAATGGCAACTTCCTGACGAAGTACTATTTGTTGATGAATTACCAAAGACGAGCGTAGGAAAACTGGATAAAAAAGTTCTTCGTGCAAAATTCAATGACTTTTTTTTGAATAAAACCCCTGTAACATTGTGATGTGTGATGAATCATTAAAAATCTTCCAAAACGGAAAATGTCGAGCTTAAAGGATATTAAAAATGAATATCATCAAAGTAGCTGTCATTGGATCAGGTATAATGGGTAATGGTATCGCACAGGTTTTTGCGACCGGTGGATATCAAGTGACCTTAAATGATGTAAACCAAGATATGTTAGGTAGAGCACAGAAGAACATAAAAGGTAGCCTGGAAAGGTTAATAAAAAAAGAAAAAATATCTGAAAAGGAAAGTAATATGATATTTAAAAGGCTATCTTTTACAAAGAATTTAGAAGTCGCAGTCAAAGACGCAGATTACATAATCGAGGCAATAACTGAAAATATTGAAACGAAACTTGAAACGTTTGAGAAAATTGACCGATTATCTCCGCCACACGCGATAATAGGTAGCAATACTTCTCAATATAGTATAACTAAACTAGCAACCGTGACAAATAGAGCATCCCAAGTTATTGGGACTCATTTTTTCAATCCACCTGTTATAATGAAGATTGTCGAAATTGTTAAAGGGATTCAAACGTCTGAAGACACTATCAACACAACACTTAAATTTGTAATGAGTATCGAGAAAGAAGCAATTGTTTGTTTAGATTCCCCCGGTTTTATTACAAGCCGTTTAATAAACCTCTTTTGTAATGAGGCAGAAAAGATCGTTGAGGAAGGGATTGCCAGTCGTGAAGATGTGGATAAAGCATGCAGACTAGCTTTTAACCATCCTATGGGCCCTATGGAATTGAGTGATTTTTCTGGACTCGATACGAGGTTAATGGCATCAAAAGGTTTAGAAGAAGGGATCGGTGAACGTTTCAAGCCTACAAGGACTTTGAGGAATTATGTAAACGCAGGTCACCTTGGAAGAAAAAGTGGAAAAGGTTTTTATTCCTATGAGAAATAAATAATTAAGTAATTAGCTAAGAAATAGGAAAATCTTATGCTTATAAGCCAGATAATATTACTCGGGTTATTCAAAGGCAGCGTTTATTCACTCATTGCAATTGGTTTTACCTTGATTTTTGGCGTTGCCAGAATACTCAACTTAGGGCATGGTACATTCTATATGTTGGGAGCATATTTCACATACAGCTTGGCAATCAATTTTCATCTATCCCCATTAAACAGTCTAATTGCAAGTTGTTTGCTTGTAGGTTCTATTGGCATGGGGTTTTATTATTTCATCATAAGGAAACTACAATCTAATGAATCATACGTTTTGGTGATTACCTTAGCATTTGCACTATTAGGACAGTATGCAATTTTCGCAGTTTATGGCAGTAAAGCTCGTCATGTCAGCAGTTTTTTATTAGGTAGTATCAATTTATTCGGAGTTAATTTTGCCTATCAGAGGTTATTTATTTTACTTGTATTCTTAATAGCTACTGCAGCAGTATTGTTATTTTTAAAAGCTACCTCATTCGGAAAAGCAATCCGGGCACTGGCCCAAAATGAAAACGCTGCGATTTTGATGGGAATTGATCCCCCTAAAATGTTTACTGCTACATTTGGTATAGCTTCATTTTTAGCTGCACTTGCTGGAGGAATTATATCACCTATATGGAGCGTTGATCCCACTATGTGGTTCTTTCCGCTTATTAAGGCTTTTTCTATTGTTGTATTAGGAGGACTTGGAAGTATACCTGGTAGTATAATAGGTGCGTTTACCTTGGGATATGCAGAAACAATAACTAGCCTAGTTATTAGCGATTATTTATCGAATATGGTATCCCTAGTTATTTTGATAATTGTGCTTTTAGTTAAACCAACCGGAATAATGGGCGGGACACTTAGAAGGTGATTAAGGAGATTATTTTGTACGAAAAATGCCCCTTCTCAGCTTTGTTTCTATTTATAGTCTTATTGTCGCTACCTTTTTTTACAGGTAGTTATTATATTTGGCAGATAATCACGATAGCCAGTATTTATTCAGTCTGGGCTATGAGTTGGGATATCTTTTCAGGCTATACAGGACAAATAAGCTTCGGTCACGCTTTTTTTATAGGAGTAGGTGGTTTTCTTTCTGCGATTATAAATAAAAGGTTTGGGATCGATCCATGGTTTACTATTTTAATGGGAACTTTTGTTTCAGGCTTCTTAGGACTTATCGTCGGAATACTTACTCTAAGGTTGCGGGGACCATATTTTGCGATGATTACTTTGGCTCTGAATCTCTTTATTAGCCAATTAGCACTGATACTATGGAAATTTACAGGTGGTGAAGAGGGCATTCCAGGTCTTGATGTACTAACCGAATCTCCCTTGAATGACTATTATGCGGCTTTGATTTTATGTATCGCATCTTATCTATTTCTTACATTGATAACCAGGTCTAAACACGGGACAATTTTAATTTCTATTCGGGAAAACTTGGATGTGGCTGAAGCTTGTGGTATAAATACTACTTTATACAAGGTCATAGCGTTTGGTATAAGTGCCAGCATGGCAGGCGCTGCCGGCGGATTTCACGTCCATTTGCAAATGCATGCAAGCTACGATTTACTTCAGGTAATGCTTTCTTCGATGATTCTTATCATGTGCTTGTTTGGAGGGATAGGATCTATCACTGGGCCTCTTTTCGGTGCTTATAGCATATTTTTGTTAAACGAGATGCTTAGAGAATTTTCAGAGTACCGCATGCTAATTTTTACATTAATATTATTTTTTACTATTCTGTATATTCCCAATGGTATATTTATTACCTTAAAACAAAATTTTGAAAGAGTCTGGGAAGAATATAAAGTAAAAAAATTGCAACCGCCTGCCTAACCCACTATTTTTATAATAGGTATTTAAATGGTAGATTTTATTTTAAAGACTTTAGATTTAAGTAAAAATTTCGGAGGTATTACTGCAATTAATAATGCAAATGTAGAAATCCCTTACAAAGGAGTAACCGGTATAATCGGCCCAAACGGTGCTGGTAAAACCACTTTTTTTAACCTTCTTTCCGGGTTTTTGAGGCCAACTTCTGGAAAGATTATTTTTGAAAATAGGGATATTACAAATTTAAAACCTCACAAGATCGCCCGCGCGGGCTTATCTAGAAGTTTTCAAATTGCAAATCTATTTCCGAACATGACTATCGAGGAAACGGTTTTAATCCCTTTACTAAGTTCTTCTAATGCAAACTATAAATCCATCAAAGCTTTAAGAAAAAGAACATACCATTTATTGCAGTCTATAGAATTAGAGCAGAGAAAAAACACTTTGGTCAAAGATTTAACACAAGGTGAATTAAAGATCCTTGATCTTATTCGAGCTGTGAGCAGTGAACCGAAATTATTACTTTTAGATGAACCATTTGCGGGACTTGGACATCAAACTATCATTCAATTGACAAAAATCATCGCGGAATTAAGAAAAAAAACTACGGTAATCATAATAGAGCACAAGCTTAGGGAACTTCTAAATCTTGTGGACAGGATAATAGTTGTTAATTTTGGCGTTATAATTGCTGATGATTTGCCAGAGCAGATAATTAAAAATCAGGATGTAATCGATTCATATCTTGGAAAAGAGGAATTAAAATAAAAAATGCTTAAAATCGAGAAGCTAGAATCATATATAGGAAAAGCGCAAATACTACACATGGTTGATATGGAAGTTGCAAATAATGAAATTGTATGTGTTATAGGTCCTAACGGCGCTGGGAAGACAACTTTATTAAATACGATTTCTGGATTAGTAAAGTTTTCTGGGAATATTTCCTTTATGAATAAAAATATGAACAATCAAAAACCTAAGGAAATTGTTAAGTCTGGAATAATACATTGTCCTGAAGGAAGGCTCTTGTTCCCTGAAATGACTGTTTTAGAAAATCTACAAATGGGAGCATTTTTGAGAAAAGACGAACAACAGATAAAAAATGATTTACAAATGGTCTATAGGCTATTCCCCAGATTACAAGAGAGAACAAATCAAACTGCATCTACCTTATCTGGTGGAGAGCAGCAAATGTTAGCAATAGCCAGATCTTTAATGGGAAAGCCACGACTCTTAATGCTTGATGAGCCCAGCTTCGGTCTAGCACCAGTGGTAAGAAATAATATTTTCGAAGCAATACGTAAAATAGTAGATGAAAATGAAATTACGGTTCTATTAGTTGAGCAAAATGTTCATGCTGCAGCAGAAATAGCAAAAAGATTTTATGTTCTTGAGGTTGGTGAAATAAAATTTCAAGGTGACAAGAGAGAACTTTTACAAAATCATGACTTGGTCGAAGCCTATTTTGGAAAGGCCGCATAATGAAAACGATACAAGGCCATACGCTAAACCAAATATAAAATACTCTGCATTTTGGCTAAAATCAAACTGAATGCCTTTCCTAACGATATAAAGAGGCGTTAGTGCCTGCTGGACTGTTAAGAGGAAGAGTCTTAAATAAGTAGATAGAAAGTGTATAATTTATTCGTTTAGATAAAATTTATTAACCCGGAAACTTAATATACGAATCATGCTACGTAGGATATTTTTGTGTATTAGAAGTATTTCTCAACACGTTTCGGCTTTTCTCGAAGCATACGCAAATGCGCTATTGCCTTGCTTCTTAATTGCGATTCGGACCTTGCAGGAGCACCAGAGTGTACCCCTGCTTTCAGGTCACAATTTAAATATTCATCGGGGTTAAGTTCCGGCGAATATAATGGGAAAAAGAACAGTTTTATTTGACCTTCTCGCGCTTGAAACCAATCCTTAACGAAATGACTATGATGAACGCGCAAGTTGTCCAATATATGGTAAATCTTCTGACCAGCGTCCTTTATCAACCGCTTGCAGAACTTGATAAACGTTTGGCCATTCATCGCTTTGGTATAGACCACAAAACGAACTTTACTTTGATTCGTGATCGAGGAGATCAAATTAACCCTTTCACGTTTTGCATTAAGCCGGATGGCTGGGGTTTTTCCTTTCGGTGCATAGCTTCTACCATGCTGACTATCATTGCGCAGGCCCGTTTCATCCCCGCAGTGAATTTATGCTATTTCCTTCCTTGCCTCAGCCACAATCGTTGGATACTCTTCCTCAAGCCATTTTTTTACCGACTTAGGATTTTGTTCATATTCGCGACGCAATGGCTTCTGAGGGGTAAACCCCCATCGCTTGAGATATTCACCTACCGTTCTAATCGGAACTTCAACGCAAGAAATTTGCTTGTTCAGCTCTTTGACAGCTTGGCGGGTTCAAAGCGCAAAGGGAAATTTAAGCTGATTTGGCGTTTTATCGGTAATTGCCCGCTTCACCCGTTGTTCCTGTTCGGGGCTAAGCGTCCTGTTAATGCCTTCAGGACGTCAACATTTTTTACCTTTTACGGCTTTATAACCACCCTTTTCGTACTTTTTATATATACTGCAAGCTGTAGATTTTTGGATACCGATCAGATCACTTATTTCCTGATAGGTTTTTCCAGATTTACGCAATCTGATTACTTGATTTTGAATCAGCTGCTGTGCTTCTGTTGTCAGTGTGCGTGCATCTATTTTTTTCATGTACTCTCTATAACATTTTTAAAAGTATTTAACTATAATTATTCGCTTATCAAATTGCCGAGTCAATAGCACTCGCGGTAAGGTCACAAAAACAATCAAAATGAATGGAGGCTAAAATGTCGAACGTATCAGGTTTCAAGACAAAAACCATTTTTGCGAAATTTACAGTTGTGGCAATTTTTGCATTACTATCGTCGCAAGCTCTTGCTGATGAAACCATAAAAATTGGAGTTCTAGCACCTTTTCATGCTGTTGCTGGCGAGGGGCAAATTGAGGCCTCGAAACTTGCGGTAGAAGAAATAAACGATAGAGGGGGCATAAACGGCAAAAAGATAGAACTTATCCTTGCTGACACTGAACTTAACGCTGAAAAAGCAATTGCTGCGCTTAGTAAATTGGCAGTTTCTGATAAGGTCGTTGCTGCCGCAGGTATATATTCAAGTGGGGTCACAGCAGCTATTCAGCCATATTTGTCGCGTTTTAAGTTGCCTTTCATCGGGACAGCATCCGCATCACCTACTCTAACAGAGAATGTTTCTAAAGACTATGAAAAATTTAAATACTATTTTCGATTGATGAATCATGCACATCGTGAGAATGCATTTGTTTTATCATTTATAGAAGATGTGCTTGTAAAAGACCACGGAATACAAAAATATGCTATTATTTCTGAACAAGCAAAATGGGCTGAGGATTTTATTCCCTGGATGGAAAAAAGACTCAAAGACAGAGGATTAGAGGTCGTTTACACAACTTATTTCGATATCCACACCAAAGACTATTCTCCAATATTTAATCGTATAAAATCGAGTGGTGCAGAATTCATAATTAGCAACATAGCGATTGCTCCTGGCGAGGCCATATCAAAAGCCTGGTACGAAGCGAAATCAGCACCTATGGGCGGAGCAAATGTTAGCGCAATGAGATCTGATTATTGGGAAAAGACACAAAGGCAATGTTTGACTGAAAGTACCTACATTTTGGGAGGTTTTAATATACCGATTTCATCCAGAACACAGCCATTTTGGGAAAAATATAAAGAGAGATACGGGAGAACTCCAGAGTATGCCGCATTTTATACTTATGATGCAATTTACATACTCGCAGACTCGATAGGAAGGGCTACATCCCTCAAAGGCGATGATATTGTCAAGGCAATCGAAACTGTGAAAATTACTGGAGCCACCGGTCTAATTGAATGGGACAAGAGCCACGATCCTATTGAGGGTGAAGGACGTCCGAAACCATACATGTTGCAATGGCAAGAACAAGGAATACCTAAAATTATTTATCCGAAAGATATATCAACTGGCAACTTCATGTTTCCATCATGGTTTTCAAAAAAATAAATACATAGATAAATTACAAGGAACTCTCAGGTTTGATTTTATCTATTTTAATAAGGCATGGAAATAGCATTAGTTTCGGTTTTGCACAAGTAATTGTTCTATGCTATCCCTTTTGGTTTGATGTAAAAATTCAAGAGCAAAGCCTTTGTGGGGGAAGATGAAAGCCTCTCCAACCGTCAAACGCTCAAATACAAAATAAGAAGCATTCAATGCGATCCATTTAAGATTTACATTTAATATGTATCTAAAAAAAGCCTTAAAAAATAAATAAAATAAGTCATTTTGGAATGAAAATTAAATATTTCAGGTATTTTTCTAAAGCAATCTTAAGCTTTATTTCATTTTAATTTCTTCAACTATAGCATTTAGCAGTCAAGATAATCTATAAGGGATTTATAATTTTGTTAGCAACACAAGGAATATACTCGATAATGGGCAAAACCGTGGATACTTATGCTAAAAAGCCTAAAGGCTATATAGTGTGAGGCGAGAGAAAAACCGCACTGACATAGAAAGCATACCGACAGGACAGAAAGCAGAATCGTTTAGTTCAATGATTTAATATAGAGGAACTAATAAATCTGATGGAAAAGCATACAATACAAAATCGACATCTCATGGAAGGAGGTTTGGACAGGGATAACTGTTATTAGGGATGTTCGAAAAGGTGGTTACAAGTTAAACTATACCACGCGCATAGTCTTCTTTTCGGTGAATGGAAAGATGAGCATCACTATGTTAGTGTGTGGAAACATTCTATAGACTTATATACTTTCTAATAATTTATGTTTTTGACAATTACGCCGCCATACTAATGGGGTGATCAAGGTTAGCATAATAATCTTTAAAAAAGGGATAAACAACTCTACCTCATAGTAATTATGCATGTTATAGGCTAATTGTTTTTGCTGAAAATGATTTAAAGAATACTTTCGGGGGGAATATGGGGTCGCGTTATATAAATACTTATCGAAAAGGTAAGGTAGGATGGATTCAGTTTAACAGAATTGAAAGATTGAACGCCCTCAATTCTGACGTGTTTAGAGATATAGAAGCTGCTATCACTGAATATGAAGAAGACGATAAGATCGCCGTTGTTATTATAAAAGGAAACAAAAATGTTTTTGTCGCCGGCGCCGATATTGATCATTTAGCCAGTATGAACGTAAAAGAAGCATATGCCTTAACAGATTTAAGCTTAAGAGTTCAGGAGAGGTTATCGGATTTATCAAAGCCAACGATCGCAGCTATTGCCGGATACGCTCTAGGTGGCGGCTGTGAAATCGCCCTATGCTGTGATTTCAGAATTGCTGCTGAGAACGCTATATTCGGCCAGCCTGAAATTAAGCTCGGTCTGATTCCAGGTGGTGGTGGAACTCAGCGTTTGTCAAGATTAGTAGGAATCGGACACGCCACAAGAATTATATTTTTAGGTGAGATGATAAAAGCAGACGAAGCTGTAAAAATCGGATTGGTAAACAAGGTGGTTTCTATTGACCAATTAGATTCTGAGACAGAAGTCCTTGCCTCTAAATTGATTCAGATGCCTACCATCGCACTTCGTGCTGCAAAAATCGCTATTCGAAAAGGATTAAACACTTCACTTAAAGACGGACTACAACTAGAGCAGGACCTATTTGCCATGCTCTTTGGTACAGAAGATCGAAAAGAAGGCCTATTTGCTTTTATGGAAAAACGACAACCAAGCTTTAAAGGTATTTAAAAAATATTCCCTATAATAATTTAACACCGTCAGCTTAATTAATTTTTCTAAAATTGAAAACTAGGCATATTTCCTTGATTATTGTTGGAATAATAATGTTAGACATATTTACTTTTTACTGGAACTTGCATTTTCGCGCAAACTTTCTACGTTTTCCTTAAACCTTATTCACTTAGCTGGTATCGTATCTTAAGATCTATAACATATTATCGAAAACATTTTGTCATTTTCCAAAAAAATAATCAAAGAATTACATTAGATCTACCAGTTAGTCGATTCAATCTGCTATTCTAATGACTGGATAATTGAAAATCATTTCGAACCACTTTCATTATAGATGTCCGGCAAATTATTTCGATATCTTTTTTGTCTATATTTTCTTGATAATGATTAGCGGCTATTTAAAAAACACATGTCACAAAAATCGTTAGTTTATCCGAAATGATCAATGTTAATGCACTACTTCCAAACCTTTTGGAATTCGGAGCCACTTTCGATAGCTTATCATGGCTTTAAAGCAAGAGGATGAGACCCGAGCTCCATTAATCATTTGGGCATTATGGATAATTGCGTATTATTATTCTTAAGGAAATTATAATGAAAAATGAATCAATTTTGGTTCAAACGTCTGGTAACCACGTGGCCACCATTGCTTTAAATCGTCCGCAATTTCTTAATACTTTTACAGAAAGTATGGCTGAAAAACTTTATAGAGCATTGGTATCTTTAGACAAGGATCCAAATATAAGAGTAATAATAGTTAGAGGAAATGGAAAAGCTTTTTGCGCTGGAATTGACATCACCAAATTAAAAAAAAATTCCGCCTCGGAATACAAGGAGTTTGGTGAAAAAATAGAACGCCCCTTGATTACAATTTCCGAACTTAAAAAGCCTGTAATAGCGCAGGTTCATGGCGTCGCAGCCGCAAATGGAATGGGACTTGTTGCGGCCGCGGATCTGGCTATTGCAGCTGATAATGCACGCATGGGCCTCACTGCGATCAATGTCGGATTAAACTGTGTGGGACCGGTAATCCCCGTCTCCAAATCTATCGGTAGAAAAAAAACTCTCGAATTGCTTCTGTTTGGCAATTTGATAACTGCGCAGGAAGCGCTTGAACTTAACCTTATTAACATGGTGAGTCCCGAAAATGATTTGAATGAAACCACTATAGAATGGGCCGAAAAACTAGCCATGAAAAGCCCAATCGCTCTCCAGATTGCAAAAAGAGCCTTTTATAATTCCGAAGACATGGGCTACAAAAATCAATTCGATTACATGAATGAAAACTTCGCTAGATTATGTACAACCTCTGACGCTAATGAAGGAATAAGTGCATTTTTAGAAAAGCGAAAACCTACATGGACCTTGAAATAGAAATATTTGCGTCATTCTAACCTGTCCAATGTATACTGCCGTTTAGTAGTATTATTAGACAGCATATTTAATTAATTGGTAAGCTGAATCCGATAAATTGATTTGTTTTCTTCATAATGGCTAGAAATTATGGCGATTATATATCGTTTTAAGATTTATTTTGGGCAGTAATGATATCGGACAAAATATAAGACGTTCGAAGAATGTAAAGGAGAATAAAAGATGGACCTTGAGGGGCAGGTAGCAATTGTAACGGGTGGGTCTAGAGGAATCGGCAGAAGCATTTCACTGGCTCTTGCCGAATGCGGGGCAAATGTGGTTATAAATTATCGTAAGGATGAAGAATCAGCAAAAAAAATTGCAGGCGAAATTAGAAAGACAGGCAGGAATGTTCTACTGCTTTCTGGTGATGTATCCACCTGGAATGTTGCCGAAATGTTAATGAAAGAGACTGCCCAGAGATTTGGCAGAATTGATATCCTCGTGAACAATGCCGGAATCGCATCCCGAGGCAGGTTTGTTCAAGTTACGGATATTGAAGAATGGAATATTGTCTTGTCAACTAATCTATATTCGGTCTTTAACTGTTCGAAAGCTGTGCTACCTTATATGCGTAGTTCAAAAAAAGGTAATATTATAAATATTTCTTCTATTTCCGCAAAGCTGCTACAGGCGGGACATGGCCCATATGCCGTGTCCAAGGCTGGTGTTGAAGCTTTAACCAAAGTATTAGCAAAAGAGGAAGGGCCTAACGGAATTCGGGTTAATGCGATTGCACCCGGGATTGTTAAAACGGATATGGGTAATCG
Organism: uncultured Desulfatitalea sp.; assembly: GCA_963668675.2. Classification (GTDB taxonomy): domain Bacteria; phylum Desulfobacterota; class Desulfobacteria; order Desulfobacterales; family Desulfosarcinaceae; genus Desulfatitalea. The sequence continues at coordinate 2,901,782 of CAXXMB010000002.1, forward strand.
ATTGATGCAAGCAATGGGAGATGAATTAGTGCAAGTGACACTGGTCAATACGCCTCTTGAGCGGATTGCATATCCGCGCGATATCAGTAATTTAGCAGTATTCTTAGTATCAGATAAAGCATCCTACATTACAGGTAAAATCATCCATGTGGACGGTGGAACCATTTAGTTAGTTTTTTACGTACCTATTAGCCTGTAGGAGAATTGACAAGCTTCAATTTTCTCTAAAAAATTATAACCTTTGGAATAATAGTAGAATTGAGCTATTTTAATGCTTATGATAAATCAATTTCGCTTTCGACCCTATAATCCGGATCAATTAATGTTGTTTGCCCCTGACCTTAAGCAGTGGCTGCCAGAAGATGATCTGGTCTACTTCATTATTGATGTTATTAATGAGCTGGATCTTGAGCCTATTTATCGTCAATATAGCCGGGGCAAAGGTGGTCAACCACCGTATCATCCAAAAATGATGGTAGGCCTTTTGCTATATGCCTATTGCTTTGGGCTACCCAGTTCGCGCAAGATTGAACAGGCCACATATCATTCAATTGCCTTCAGGGTTCTTCCAGCAAATCAACACCCGGATCATGATACGATTGCTGCTTTTCGAAAGCAGCATCTTCAGCCGTTGTCCAAGTTATTTTTAGCCAGTTTACAATTGTGTCAAAAGGCCGGATTGGTCAACCTGGGCCATGTATCTTTGGACGGTACCAAGGACCGTGCCAATGCCTCCCGGCACAAGGCTATGAGCTACCAGCGCACGGACGATAAAATCAGCAAACTGGAAGCACAAGTGCACACGCTGCTCAATGAAGCTGAAGCCTGTGACCGACATGAGGATACGCTCTACGGTAAAGGCAGGCGCAGGGACCAACTGCCTGAGCAACTTCAGTTTAGAAAATCGCGTCTGGAACGTATCCGTGAGGCAAAAAAAGTAATTGAACAAGAGTCTCAAGACAACTTCATAATACAGCAAGAAGAATATAGGAAAAAACTCAAAGCTAAAGAACAGCGCTCGGACCACCGTGGCCGCCCCCCAAAAGCACCTTCGGGAAAACCTGATCCAAAGCGACAATTTAACTTCACCGATCCGGATTCCAGGATAATGGTTGATGGCGCAACGAAGAGCTTTCAACAAAGCTACAACTGTCAAGCCGTCGTTGATAACAAAGCCCAGGTAATCTTAGCATCCGGGGTTACCCAGCAGACCAACGACAAGTTACAAGTAAAACCGTTGATAAAAACCGTAATGGCCAACGTAGGTAAGGTCCCGGAAAAACTTAGTGCAGATGCCGGTTACTTTAGCGAGGACAACTGCAGCTATTTACAAACAGAAAAAATTAATGCGTACATTGCGACCGAAAAAACCAATAAACATGCAAATGCCGAGGCACCACGAGGTCGGATATCGAAAAATGCTTCTATCACTGAACGCATGACCCGAAAGCTTCAAACGATTAAGGGGCGGTTAGTTTATGCAAAACGCAAACATATTGTCGAGCCGGTTTTCGGCCAAATCAAAGAAGCCAGGCAATTTCGACGATTCAGCTTCCGAGGAATAAAAAATGTATCGGCCAAGTGGGATATCGTCTGTTTGACCCATAATTTCTTGAAGCTGTATCGTAGCGGTTGGCGGCCATTGCCCATATATGATAGCTACACTCGGAAAGATGCACAAAATTGCCTCATAGCAAGTGCATCAAATACGTTTTGATGTGTGACCGATTTTCAAAGAGCTTTCTGATTTAATGTCGACAGCCTTAACGGTTCTCCGACAAGCTCATAGGTCTGTTTTTTTATAGATTCCTTATAGTGAAAAGTGCTTCACAAAAGACCAAACAATAAGGAGATTATCGATATTCACTATTAATAAATTTAACAAAAAAGGGGTAAAATGAGATGGGTCCACTGGAGGGGATAAAAGTTATAGAATTCGGTGGCATCGGAGCCGTGCCATTCTGCGCCCAAATGCTGGCTGATATGGGAGCAAAAATTATACGCATTGAAAGAGAGGGTGGTCCAATTGCCAGACTAGGTGACCCAAAATTCAATATATGGTTCCGAAATAGAAGTTCAATCTTTATTAATTTCAAAAAGACGGAAAGCAAGGCGGTGATCTTTAGATTAATCGAAAGCGCAGATGCTACTATTGAAGGCTTTCGGCCTGGCGTTATGGAAAAATTAGGACTAGGACCGGATGAATGTACTAAGTGCAATCCTAGATTAATTTACGGTCGACTAACAGGATATGGGCAGGAAGGCCCTTTATGCATGGCCGCTGGGCATGACATTAACTATTTGGCACTTTCAGGAGGTCTACACGCGATAGGACACCCGACCAGCCGTCCGGTGCCTCCTTTGAATTTGTTAGCAGACTTAGGAGGCGGAGGACTCATGATGGCATTCGGAATCGTTTGCGCAATCCTTGAGAGGCAAAGGTCAGGAAAGGGTCAGGTGGTGGACGCTGCCATGCTTGATGGTTGTATCGCAATGCTTGGCGCATTCTATGGGTGGTGGGCCGGAGGGATATGGCAGGATAAGCGCGGCGTGAATCTTTTAGACAGTGGTGCTCCTTTTTACGATACATACGAAACATCTGATGAAAAATACATCGCCGTAGGGGCGATCGAACCAGAATATTACAAATCGTTGTTGGAACATGCAGGGGTTCATGATGTTGAGCCCGAAGATCAAATGATAACTGATCAATGGCCGGCGGTTCGAGAGAAACTATCCAAGGTGTTTAAATCGAAGACACAGGAGGAATGGTGCGTTATTATGAAAGGATTTGAAACATGTTTTGCCCCAGTATTGTCATTCAGGCAAGCCATCCAACATCCCCATAATGTTATGCGTAAGTCATTCGTCGATATTGAAGATGTCATACAACCGGCGCCTGTACCGCGGTTTTCACGAACCCATCCCGAGATTACCATTCCTCCAAAACAACCTGGTATTGGGGCATTGAAAGGGTTATTGGAATGGGGTATTTCTCCTGATGAGATAACAGCTTGGAAAAATGCAAACATACTGTAATACAATTCTGTCCGGTTAAAAATTATTAAAGACTAACTGCCTGTTATTATGTTTAATATTTGCATTTAATAGTGGAGGTTCAAACAACTCCTTCAGTGAACATCTTCTAAACATATTGAGTTGGATTACTCGTAGTAGGTTTTGCAAACTTACAGATATCTTGGCTATAAACTTAAACATGCACAGCAGAAGGTATGCGATCAAAGCAACATAAACCTACGTCATTACAGCACTTTGAGATTCGCCGATGAATGCTTTAATCTTGAGGTTCTGTTTGATCCAGCGAAAGAATATCTCAATTTGCCAACGCTCTTTGTAGATATCAGCAATTTTTTTAGCTAACAGTTTGAAATTGTTCGTAAGAAATACGTAGTGTTTTTTTGTTTGAGGATCTCGGTATCCGACTCTGCGCAAAGGATGTGGGCACAAATGACCCTTGGTGCCGGATAGCAAGATGGTTTGATCTGAGCATAGTTCTTGCTTTTTGTTAACGCCCCTTCGTTGAATCACTTTGTACACGGCGTTGGTCTTTTGCCGGGTAACGAAGAAGATGCCATTTTGCTGTAGTTGGGCGAACCAAGCATAGTCTGTGTATGCATGATCCTCGGCAACGATGGAGCCTTTTGGAAGTTTGATAGTTGAAGCAACCTTGGATTCATGCTTTTTGCCATCAGTAATCGAAACAAATGCGGGCAGATAACCGCCGTGATTCATGAGTGTATGGACCTTAGTGGCTGACTTTGTGCGCCGAAATGAGGCCCAGGGAAACGCCCCAAGGCTCAGGTCAATTACGGGTGCATCAAGACTGTACAGCTCGTTTTGGAATTTGAACTTATATTTCGATGATATCATCCCCGGCAACGTTGGTAGAACTTTTTAAATAGCGCTTCGTATAATGAAGCAAGCCGCATGGCATTGGCATCTGCAAAGGTTGACCTGGCTACGGGTTTTGCCCCTAAATGATACAGGTTTTTGAATCTGGAATTCATAGATTGGATGCCATCACGAAGGCTTGATCTGCCAGTCAGTTGCATGAACATCAAATGAACGAACTGGTTCCATCTGCTAAAATCACGCGCTTTTCGCCCTGTGCCGTGCTGGTTTTAAAGGGCGTCAAATTGATGTCTCGGAATAAAGTTTAGCATCGAATGAAAGAGTGTGTTATTATGGGCCATGGCTTGAATCTCCTTTTGATTCTAATGTGTTATCGATAAACCCATTATAACAAAAGAAGAGGTTCAAGCCTATCTTTTTACTTCCTTAACCGGACACTACTGACTGTAATATTATTAATTTTTTGGAAGCTTGATTACTGCATCGACAAACCGCATATGAGAAACTCCATGACGGATTAGCCGATGAATTACTCGCCAGGTTAAAGAAAACTTCACCCGCCCTTGATGTCGTCTATATTCAAGCGAAGCGTTGGGATAATCATCCAAAGAGGCGTCTATATGCCATGCAGTTTGCACACGCACCTCAGACACAAGGCGCAAACAGTGGAAACGAGCGAAAACGCCCTATGCATCCAAATTTGGGCAGCATTAATCGCCATGCTGTTGATCAGGTATCTCCAATTCAAATTCAAGTTCAAGTGGTCACTATGAATATGGTGACCTTCTTAAGGTGGAACCTTTTTACTTACAGAAACTTATGGGAATGGGTCGACGATCCTTTTGACGTTCTTCCCATAACGCCTCAACCTGTCATACAGCTACTGCCATTCAAAGGCCTTGGACAGCAGTGATGATGTATAAATGACAAATTAATCAGGGGGAAGAATGAACGATATTATCCAGCCGTATCGACCGACCAATAATGTAAGGGTGGTCACGGCCACATCACTTTTCGACGGCCACGATGTCTCCATCAACATTTTCAGGCGTATATTGCAGAGCACCGGGGTGGAGGTGATCCATCTGGGGCACAACCGTTCCGTCAAGGAGATAGTGGACGCCGCCATCGAGGAGGACGCCCAAGGCATCGCCATATCCAGTTACCAGGGCGGCCACATGGAGTTTTTCACCTATATGGTGGATCTTTTAAAAGCGGGCGGCGCTCACCACATCAAGGTGTTCGGCGGTGGCGGAGGGGTGATTGTCCCCGAAGAGATCAAGGAACTGGAAGCCTACGGCGTGTCCAAGATCTACTCGCCAGAAGACGGCGCCCGCATGGGGCTGCAGGGCATCATCAACCACATGGTCGAATTGATGGATTTTTCTAAGACCGACCAAGTGTCTCTGGATCTTTCCGATGTCCAGTCGGACAACAAGCTGCGGGTGGCCAGCCTGATCACATTGGTGGAGCAGGCCAAGGCCAGGGAGAACGGCCACCTTGCCAATTTCCGCAAGGCGCTGAAAAAGAAGATCGGCAATCGAAAGGTGCCGGTCATCGGAATTACCGGCACTGGCGGTGCCGGAAAATCTTCGTTGACCGACGAACTGATCCTGCGCATGCTCCACGACCTCAAGGATGTGCGGATCGCCATCATCAGTGCCGACCCCTCCCGGCGCAAAACCGGTGGGGCATTGTTGGGCGACCGTATCCGCATGAACGCCATCGGGAACCCGAGGGTTTACATGCGCTCCATCGCCACACGGCGCTCCAATACGGAGATTCCCGAGGCCATGGGTGATGTGCTTGATCTGGTGAAGGCCGCCGGCTTTGATATCGTCATTGCGGAAACCGCCGGTATCGGCCAGGGGGATTCGCACATCATCGACCTAGTGGACCTGTCCATTTATGTGATGACCAGCGATTTCGGGGCGGCCTCCCAACTGGAGAAGATCGATATGCTTGACTTCGCCGACCTGGTGGTTGTCAACAAGTTCGAAAAGCGAGGCGGCGAAGACGCGGTACGTGAAGTGCGCAAGCAGCTGCAGCGCAACCGCCAGGCTTTCGATCTGAGTCCGGACGAGATGCCGGTTTATGGCACAATCGCCTCCAAGTTCAATGACGACGGCGTCACGTCCTTGTATCATGCACTATTGGACACCATCACGGAAAAGACAGGCGTGGCCTTCGCGTCGAGTCTGCCGCGCCCCGCCACCAGGCAGTCGACCTCCAAGACCATCATCATTCCGCCCGAACGCACTCGCTACCTGGCCGAAATCGCCGAAACGGTGAGAAACTACCACAGCCAGACCCAAACCCAGGCCGAGGTCATGCGCCGGGTTTGGCATTTGGAAGAGGCCGCCAGAAGCTTGACCGACGGTGACCTCGCCGGCGATGCCGCCGCTGTGCTGGATCCCCTCAAAAGGGAAGTTGACGTGGCGCGCCAGCATCTGGAAGACGAAACGGAAAAGCTGGTTGAACAGTGGGCTGAGACCAAGACGGCCTATTCCGGCGACGAACTGGTCTACACCGTGCGGGGTAAAGAGATTCGGGTGCCTCTTTTCACCGAATCACTCTCCCGCCAGAAGATTCCAAAAATCTCCCTTCCGCGCTTCACCGACCCCGGTGAAATTTACAGTTGGATGCGCAGGGAGAATCTGCCCGGATTCTTTCCATTCACCGCCGGCGTCTTTCCAATGAAGCGGGTAGGGGAGGACCCCACACGAATGTTCGCCGGCGAGGGGGACCCGGCGCGCACCAATCGCCGCTTCAAGCTGCTGTCGGATGGCAGTGAGGCCAAGCGGCTCTCCACGGCCTTCGATTCGGTGACGCTCTATGGCTACGACCCGGACCGTCGGCCTGACATTTACGGAAAGGTGGGCAACTCGGGCGTTAGTGTCTGCACTATCGATGACGTTAAGGTGCTCTATGACGGGTTTGAGTTGTGCACCCCCAACACCTCGGTCTCCATGACCATCAACGGGCCGGCGCCCATCATGTTGGCCATGTTTCTCAACACGGCCATCGACCAACAGGTGGACAAATTCGTCCGGGGAGAGGGCCGGCAGCCATCCGCCGAACAATACGAAAAGATCAAGGCCATGGTCCTTGAAAACGTGCGCGGCACCGTACAGGCAGACATCCTCAAGGAGGACCAGGGGCAAAACACCTGTATCTTTTCCATCGATTTTGCCTTGAAGATGATGGGGGACATCCAAGAATACTTCATCGAAAAGAATGTGCGCAACTTCTACTCGGTGTCCATCTCCGGGTACCACATCGCCGAGGCGGGGGCCAATCCCATCAGTCAGCTGGCCTTTACCCTGGCCAACGGGTTCACCTACCTGGAATACTATCTGTCCCGGGGCATGCCGCTGGATAGTTTTGCACCGAACCTCTCCTTTTTCTTCTCCAATGGCATGGACCCCGAATATACGGTCATCGGCCGGGTGGCCCGCCGTATCTGGGCCATTGCCCTGCGGGAGAAGTACGGGGCGTCGGTGCGCAGCCAGATGTTGAAATACCATATCCAGACCTCCGGCCGCAGCCTACACAGCCAGGATATCCAGTTCAACGACATCCGCACCACCCTGCAGGCCTTATGTGCCATTTATGACAACGCCCAGAGCCTGCATACCAATGCCTTCGATGAGGCCATCACCACGCCCACGGAAGAGTCGGTGCGCCGGGCCCTGGCCATCCAGCAGATCATCAACCACGAGTGGGGCTTGGCCAAGAACGAGAACCCATACCAGGGCAGCTTCATCGTGGACGACCTCACCGATCTGGTGGAGGAGGCCGTGCTCATGGAGTACGACAAGATCACTGCCCGCGGCGGGGTGCTGGGGGCCATGGAGACCGGCTACCAGCGCAGCAAGATCCAGGAAGAATCCATGTACTACGAGATGCTCAAGCACACCGGCGAGTATCCTATCGTGGGCGTCAACACCTTCCGGGATCCTCATGCTGAAGGTGCGGATTTATTCGAAGGGGCCGCATGCATCGAACTGGCACGGGCCACTACTGAGGAGAAGGAGTCACAGCTGTCCCGGCTCAAGGATTTCCACACCCGGCACGGGGACAAGGCTCCCGGTGCGCTTGAGCGTTTGCAAAAGGTGGCCCTTTCCGGCGGAAACATCTTCGCCGAGTTGATGGTGACGGTCAAGACTTGCAGCCTTTGGCAGATTACCGCTGCGCTGTATGAGGTGGGCGGGCAATATAGGCGGAATATGTAGGCAAAAGGCTCAATTTCGCTGAGCTGATGGACACTGTGAGGGCTTGCTCATTGGGGCAGATCACCTAGGCTTTGTATGAAATTGGCGGGAAATACCGCAGAAACGAATAGATACTGATTAACAACACTTAAAAATTATCAAGAGGTATCACTATGCAATTTGAATTGACCAGAGAACAAAAAGAGATACAGAAGGCGGTAAGAGAGTTTGTAAAAGGCGAATTTAAAAAAGAGCTCATCGAAGAACTCATCGAAAGCCATGCCTATCCGAAAAAGTTATGGAAAAAAGCAGCCGAGCTTGGATTTGTCGGGATCCACTATCCAGAGAAATATTCAGGTATGGGACTGGGCTGTCTTGAGAACATCCTAGTGGCTGAAGAGCTAACAAGGGGCGATAGCACCGTCGGAACCTGTTTGCTGCTGGCCAATTTTGCCTCGGAAATCATTCTGCACAACGGCAGCGAAGAACAAAAGGCCAAATGGCTGCCTAAAGTAGCCGAAGGCGAATGCCTTTCATGCGGTGCCTTTACCGAACCGAACCACGGATCGGATATCACCACGGTAGACACCACCGCCGTCAAAGAGGGCGATCAGTGGGTGATCAACGGCAACAAGATCTTTATCACCAACAGCGGCCCGCTGGCCGGATTATATTGCGTGCTGTGCCTCACCGATCCGGATGCCAAACCCTCTTACCGCGGCTTGAGCCTGATTCTGGTTGAAGCCGATAACCCTGGGGTCTCCTACCAAGACGTGGGCCACAAAATGGGCATCTCATTGACTTACACCGCAGAGGTGGTCTTCAAGGATGTTCGTGTTCCGCTTGAAAATCTCATCGGCGAAAAGAACAAAGGATTTTACCAGCTGCTGCATTTTTTCGATGAGAGCCGCATCCTGGTGGCAGCCCAAGCTCTGGGTACCGCACAGGGTGCTTTTGACCGCGCCCTGGATTACATCAAGCAGCGTGAGCAGTTTGGTCAAAAGATCGCCCAGTTCCAAGTCAACCGGCACAAAATTGCCGATATGGCTACCAAAATCGAGTGCGCCCGTTTGCTCACCTACAAGGCAGCCTGGAACTTTGACCAGGGTCGTATCGACCCGCAACTGACCTCTATGGCCAAAATGTATGCCGCCCGCACCGCTGTAGAGGTGGCCGACGAGGCCATTCAGCTCATGGGCGGCTACGGCTACATGCAAGAGTACGATGTAGAGCGCTACTATCGGGATGCCAAAATCACCGAAATCTACGAAGGCACCAAAGAGATCCAGAAAAACACCATTGCCGGATCGATCCTAGGCAAAATCAAGTAGAGCTTATTTCGATGCTAAATTTCATCAGTGGCGAGCCAAAGTAACCGCCTCCCTATTATCTATGTCAAAGGGCAGGATGGCGGCGTAGCCCTTGGCAATGCTATAGCCCAGGTTATTTGATTTCTAAGTAAAAATATATAGGTGCTTTCTTTTGACAATGCCAATTATTGAATGAAGGAGAGAAAACATGAACATCAACGATTGTTTGGCAGTAGTAACTGGCGGTGCTTCAGGACTTGGTGAGGCCACTGTACGAAGAATTGTAGCAGGAGGCGGGAAGGTGGCCATCCTTGATCTGGATGATAAACGGGGATTGGCAATTGCAGATGAGTTGGGTGAAAATGTCGTCTTTTTTAAGACCAATGTAATGGATGCCGATTCGGTCCAGGCTGCCGTTGACGGCATGGTGGAACGTTTTGGCGGCATTAACCTGGCGGTCAACTGCGCCGGTGTGGCCACTCCCATGAAGGTGGTGGGCAAATACGGCCCCATGCCCATTGACAAGTTCAATATGGTCATACAGATCAACATCATCGGCACCATGAACGTCATGCGTCTGGCCGCAGAAAAAATGATGGGCAATGAACCGGCGGCCGATAACGAAAAAGGGGTGGTGATCAACACTGCATCGGTGGCCGCCTTTGACGGTCAGATCGGCCAGGCGGCCTATTCGGCCTCGAAGGCCGCCGTTGTGGGCATGACCCTGCCGGTGGCCAGGGAGTTTGCCGAATACGGCATTCGGGTGATGACCATTGCACCGGGGCTGTTTGAGACGCCCATGATGGATTCGCTGCCGGATCCGGCCAAAGTGGCCCTGGCACAGATGATGCCCTTTCCCAAGCGGCTGGGCAAACCCCATGAGTTCGCCATGCTGGTTGAACAGATTGTGGAAAATCCAATGCTGAACGGAGAAACCATTCGATTGGATGCTGCTGTGCGTCTGGCTGCCAAGTAAAGAAAATGAAATGAAAAGAGAAATGATCGATCCCATAATCGATCCCATATATATGATAGGATCCCACACCACACCGTTTTAAAAAATGGCTGGACAAATCCGGCAAAGATCTGGCTCGCGACGTGCTGTTAGGTGCAGTCAAAGACACTGGACGATTCTCATGAACTTTTTGCCAACTGACCTTGATTTGCAACGGTTGAACCGGAAAACGTATTCATCCATCGACCTTGGAAAGTGCCGCGGATCAGTCGTTTGACCAAAGAGGCAATCAAATGGACACCATAGAGGCCAGATTCAGGGGCCTTCTGAGGGGCAGGCCCGACCTGATTATGATGGTATTCCTGGTTCAGCGCAGGACGATGGCTATTGAGTTCATTTGTGACGGCCGTGCTGCCGGTTTCAATGTTGTGATTGATAAAAGTTTCCAGTGAATAGGCTGAAAAGTCCAGGGCAACCTGCAAACGAACACGGCCAATTTGCCAATAATGATTAGCGGTCTCGGTATCTTCAACAGTGTCTCTCTCTATAGCAACCAAGACGATTGTTTTGCCCTCAGCACCACGGTTTCTTTTGCCAGATTTTTGGCCGCCGATGAAAAATTCATCCACTTCAACGCGCCCGGATAGTTTATTACGCCCTGGCGTATGGTGCATCGTCTGAGTTTTTGCAGCCAGGTCCATGCTGTTCCATAGCTGCCAAAGCCTAATAGTTCTTTGAGATTTGTAGCATTGATCCCGGATTTTCGTGTGGTAAACCACCACATGGCATTTGACAAATAGGTAATTGGACTTTTTGTACTGTCCATAATGGTACCAGCAGTCAATGAATGTGTATGTTCACACTGGGTGCAGATATAAAGATTGCGTGCGCTGACCCAGTATTTAGTGTGACCGCATTTTTTGCAGGTAAATCCGTCGGGCCACTTTTGATCAAACAGATACTGGTAACATGCTTTAGGATCAGAAAAACGGTGATCGAACTCAATCTCATTTTTAGGAAAATCTTCGGTAATCGTAAACTTTGTCATAACGGCCTCCTTTGTTGTTTTGAGGCTATTATAACAGCGGCGTGTGACAGATCCGGTCACACCTTAACGCAAACTTAAGTTTAATAGAGAACCGGGTAAGGAAAAAATGGGCATCAAAGATCGCAGGCAAAGAGAAAAGGAACAACGGCGACAACAGATCCTCGTGGCTGCCAGAAAGGTCTTTCGTGAAAAAAGTTTCAACAAAGCGACGATAGAAGATGTCGCCAAAGAGGCCGAACTGGGTTACAGCACGTTGTTCATCTATTTCAAGAACAAGGAAGAGCTTTACGCCGCGCTTTCCTTGAGAATCCTTTATTATATGAATATGCGCATCTCCCATGTTATGAATCAAAGCGATTTGAGTACGATGCAAAAACTTGACGCGCTGAAAGATGTCCTGTTCGATGTATATAATTATGACCCTTTGGTTACCATAAACATGTATCACCTGCAGTCCAGCCAGACGCTGAAAAATCTCTCAGAGGATTTGCTCGATGAAATAAAAAATTTGGTGCGTTACTCAAATACGGTCATTGCCAAAATCTTCGAGGAGGGCATCGACGCTGGCCTGTTTATCAAGAAGAATCCCGTCGCACTGGCCGATATCTTCGGGTCTCTTTTTTCCGGTATCGTCTTATGGGAGACGAGTAAAAGCACTTTGGATGATAAAAAAAACCATTTGAAATCGACGCTTGGAATCGCTTATGAAATTTTCAACCGGGGCATATTAGCGCAGCAATCCTGAACTGTTAGACCAGAAACAATCATTCCGGGATATATTTGATTATAGCCAGGGGAGAGCTGGTGGGACCACAGCTTGTCATTTTCTCTTTTTGACGGCAGCGCTCAATTATTCATCAATCTCGGAAATTTTAAATATATTCAAAGAATGTGGCCCAGCATCCCTTCCAAGCCTACCGGGCCCTATCCCTTCAATCCCTTCTCAGTTCAACATCCCCAATATATTCCCGCCAACCCGACTCAACCGAAAACTCGACTCCGCCGGCAATACCTCCATCTGGGCAGCCCTGGTATACGTGTTGACCACATGAAACATGGTCTCGCCCGCTTCCTGCGGCCAGGCCCATTCCACAGCATCCTTCTCACCGCCATTTAAACCAAACTGACGATTGAAACTTGCCAGAGTCGCTGTGGGATCATCAACAGCCGATTCCATAGACAACTTGAACTGTGCTCTCTGAGCGCCCAATTCCAATGACACCTTGTCCATCACATTCGGGAACTCACTCAAGATCTTGGTGCTCACATGCCGATATGACGCCGACACATCCGATTTTGCCACCAGACCATTCGTACAAACCAAACGCAAAACGAAAGCCGCAATGGAAAGTGACGCCAGACCCACTTCAGAATTGGATATCGATATACCTGGTTTGAACTTATCACCGTTGATGTCGAACGCCTTGGCACCATCAGGGATACTCAATGACATGAACTCCGGATCAAGATGACACTGGACTTGAGTCTCAGGTTTATATCCCAGAGCATCCAACCGTTCCATCACCTCGAAGTTGTCCACGGGAATATACTTGGTCGTAAACACCGCCCTAACCGCATAACCATCGAACCGGAACAGCAGGTGATCATTTTTCTCATGCTTGATCCAGTGGTTCAAATTCAGCGCCTGCACATCGGGAGGACACCTGGTCAAATAGGGATAAGGGATCCCAAGACGATTGGATATGGAACGCTGAGCTACAGGTTTGACCGGATGGGGTTCACCTGCAATGAGCACAGTCTCCAGGTTATCGAAAGATATGTCAGGAACGTCGATGTTCTGGTCATAACAGGCCGATGACAGCTCATCTACACGATCGAACACTTTTCCAAGGGTAGTCAAATTTGGTTTCATACGATTCTCCATTCAGGTTGAGTTCCGGAAAGATGCACCTTTCACCACATGGCACACTATATTTTCCCTGACGACTCTACAGGGTGCATACCCATGCCAGCGGACGGGCGGCTTCCGGAATTTAGTTTCAATTATTGATTACACGGCGATCGAAGAGAGATTTTAACGGGGCAGGACTTTGACCGGTGAGTTATTTGAAGTGGGGTTCGGTTTGGTTTTTTCAGGCCGGAGACGGCTGATTTTATCGCTGCATTTGCTCGATTGCTTATCGTCTACTGCTTTTTTCTTAAATGCCCGAAACGGATAGGCCATTTGTTAACCTCCTTTCTCATTGTCGTCAGGCAGGCACGGGCTACCCAGATCGAACAGGGCAATGGTCACCGGCATGGAAATGGTCGGATAGAGCATCTCGATCTCCGTTTTGACCAGATCGTTAGTTGTGCCCAGTTGCGACTTTTTGCTGCGTTGCCCCGTGAGCATCAAGACACCGGTATCGATTCTGCTCTGATCAAATCCCACCTGGAGACGAAACAGCCCTTCCAGGATGTACTCGTAGCTTGCAAAATTGCCTTCGATGGCCACCTGCTTTTTCAAGCCCTTATACAGATAGCGCCGGCCTTTAAGGATCTGCCGGTTGGCGTCACACCAGCCCATCTCATTTAAGGCAAAGCCGCTCAATTCCTTTTTGTACAAGGCTCCGTACAGACACTGCTCCAGATAGTGCATGGTCTGCATCACATCATCTTTCAGGTGTTTGGAGTGTAAAATACGATCAGCGTCTCTGAAATGCATCACTTCAACCGGCATCACAGCCTCCTTACAGTCGGTTTAATGGTTACAGTTATGGGTGGGAGAATGGAAGAGATCCGGTGATGAGGACGGGTTAAGCGGTTAATGAGATCGATCTACAAGATGGTGGGAGTTTGAAGACCGTTTCTGATGAAAGGATCGTTCAAATCGTACAGGCAGATGCTTACCGGCATGGATAGGATCGGCTCCATGGCACCCATGTCCTTTTCGATCAACTCTTTCATGTCGGTGTCCTTGCAGATCCGGCTGCCCTGGGTCGAGAGCATCAAAATGCCCGCATCGATTTGCCCCTTGTCGTAACCGAGCTGCAGGGTCATCAGTCCTTCGACGATATAATCGTAGGTGTCCAGACCGGCCTCGATGGCAACGCCGTGCTTGTATCCCAAGAAACGATAACTGCGCCCGGCAATGATATTCCAGACCGGTCCTTTGTGCCAGCCCATCTCATTAAGGGCGGCCCTGAGCAGATCATTGCGCCTGAAAACGCCATTTAAGCTGTTTAAGACATGGTTCACCGTCATGGTCACATCGGAGGCCATGGCCTTTTGCTCGAAAACCTTGTGCGCCTCTCGAAAATGAAACAGATGATACATCATAACATTTGATCTCCTTTACTTTTTTGTTCGAATGTTTCGGGCAAATTACGCTGAAGGGCTTCGGGGAAGGTTTATCGTTTTTACTTCTTTCCTAAAATCTCATCTAAAAAGATTGACTTGTTGGTGGGTTGTCCCAGATAGTTCAAGGGGTATGACAGAAACAACAGCTGCATTGCTCGTGAGATAGCTACAAAACAGATCCGGCGCTCTTCTTCCATGTTTCCCTTCTTGCTGGGCATCAATCCTTCGACCAGACCGATTACAAACACTGCCGGAAACTCCAACCCCTTTGCCTTGTGCACCGTCATCAAGCTCACGCCCTCTTTATCGTCGGCAGCGGCTTGATCCTGAAAACTGTCCGTATATTCAAGAAAGGCACCAATGCTTGAATATCTTGAAGCGGCCAACTGGAGTTGATTAATGTTGGAGATCTTCACATCATCGGGACTGGGGATATCCTCATCCACGATAAATCGATCGTAGTCCAGGCTGGTACGGATATTCTGAATGACCTCGGCCGGCTCAAGCGATTCAACATCCTCCATCAATGAATCCATATACGAAGTGAACACCTTGATGTTATTACGAACGAAGGGCAATTCGACGATCATGGATTTTATCCCCTCAAAATGATGAATGCCCCTTTGTCTGCAATAGTCTTTGAGCTGATCCTTGATCTTGTTGCTGACATAGCGCACCGGCACATTGAGGATATTGAGCAGTGCTTCATCGGCCTCATCGCTGTCAGGGGCATGGATCACCCGCATATAATCCAGCAGGCACCTGACCTCGAATCGATCATAAAAGGTCCGTCCGTTTTGGATATGATAGGGGATCTTGTTCTGCAAAAAGGCCTCTTCCACATACCGGGATTGAAAGTTGGCCCGATATAACACGGCAATATCACTGAACTCGTAGCCCTTTCGTTCCACCAGATCGACAATCTCGTTGACGATCCCCGATGCCTCGCTCTCTTCATTGGAGGATTCTAAAACAATGATGTCATCCCCGTCAGGATTGTCGGTCTTAAGCTCTTTGTGGATCTGTTTGACATTGTGATGGATCAGGTTCTGGCAGGCCCGAAGGATCTGGGGCGTGGATCGATAGTTGAGATCGAGGATGAACTGCTTTGCCTCGGGAAACACAGATTGAAAGTTTAAGATGTTGCCAACGGATGCTCCCGTAAATGAATAGATCGCCTGAGAATCATCACCAGTCACCCAGAAGCTCGATCGAATGCTCTCACGGATCAGCAGTTTCATAATCTCAAACTGAACCGGGTTGGTATCTTGAAACTCATCGACCAAGATGCTGGTAAAGGTTTGCTGGTATCTGGACCTCACCTCATCATTGTCCCGAAGCAGATAATAGGTCTCAAGCAGGATGTCATCGAAATCGAGCAACAGTTTCTTTTGCTTTTTGTCATCGTAGGCTTGATAGACGGCTGCAATCTTTTGCATGGTCGCATCGCCTTCGAACAGCACCTTAAACTCTGCCGGATCGATGATGTTGTTTTTGGCCAATGAGATTTCTCGAAGAACGGTTCCCACGGTCAAGTCCTTTACCTTAAGTGATTGCATCACTTTTTTCATGAACACCATTTGCTCTTTACCAGACAAGATCTCAAACACCCTGCCCTCGCATCCCAGAAGCAGATGACAAAAGGAATGGATGGTCGAGAGCTTAACCCGTGAAGAAAGTTCACCCAAAACGGATACCAGTCGCGTTCTCATTTGATCAGATGCGTTCCTGGTAAAAGTAAGTCCCAGGATGTTTTCCGGGGCAATGCCATGCTCTGTGACCAATATGCCGATACGCTCCATCATGGTTTTGGTCTTGCCGGATCCAGGCACGGCTATCACAACGGCAATGCCATCTTTAAACGCTGCTGCTTCACGCTGTTTGCGATTCATGTCGTTCATGCGGCCCGATCCTCCTTTTCAAGGTTGCGGATGGTGTTGATGGCCATCTTGATCCTGAACCGTTTGGCCACCAACTCGTTGATCTGGGAACTGGTCTTGTCCTCTTTGATGAGTTTGGACAGGGCCTTTCCGTAATCCTTGTGAAGCTCTTGCAGAAAGGTGATGACCGCATCGGGAGGATGTCGTCTCAATAGCAACTCTACGTTGACGATCTGATAGATCCGATCACCATCCGACTGCATGAAGGTCAAAAACTCCTGAACGTTATTGATTGCTCGCTTGGTCATACTCTTCTCCTTCCAGATAGGCGTCACAGGCCTGTTTGTGGGCGCACCCTTTGCACTTCCAGCTGGTATCGTTGGGTACGAACACTTCTTTTGAGATACCATCCCACACCTGTCTGGCCTTTTTAATCAGGCGCCTTTCGTCCAATTCTGTTCGCGTGGTCCAGTATTGTTCGCATTTTGGGGTCTTTGTCTTGATGAGGGTATCGAAGCGCAACAGGATTTCCCGGTCAGCATATCCATTTTGCTTAGCAGCGATTTGATACATGGTCAGCTGCTGGTTCTGGTCCACTTCGTCTTTTGAATAGGCCCGACCCGATGTCTTGAAGTCGGTAATGATCAGGGTGCCAGCGGAGTCCTCTTCAACCAGGTCCATGGCTCCGATGATTGGAATATCGATACCCGGCAGATTGAAACTAAATGCTTCCTCAATGGCAAGGATGGTAAAATCGTCATCGGGCAGTTTACTGTACCATGCGGAAAGAAGGTCTTTTCCATACATCAGGTAGGAGTTGTAATCCTTGCCGTCGGCATATTTGATATCGGTGCGACCTTTGGCTATTTCCAACCATTTGAAAACGAAGAATTCATGAACATCTTTCAACAACATCCGATCGCCGATCATCCTGGCGCTGTAAAACTCTTCAAGTACCCGATGAATGCAGGTGCCAAACTCCAAGGCATCTGACTTGAACTCCATTGGCAGTTTGTCGATCCTGCCGAACCTATACAGCAATGAGCACTCCACGTATTCGTTTATGGAAGATGCCGACAGGTGGGGCGTTTGCCGCAATTCACTTAAAACCATTTTAAGTCACCTCCATTAGGTTGATCCTAAAGCCGCTGTATCTGGCGTATTTCTAAAATGAAAGGCGACAGGATCTTGTCCGATAAGGAGTCACAAAATCCTATCGCCCTTTTGAGGGTATAGTTTGATTCTCAATCCCAAAATCACACATGATCAGGCCCATCGTTGTATTTGCCAGATGCGAACCAGAACATAGAAGATGGATTTTCAACCATTTCATGGCTGCAAGATGCCAACTCGCTGCCCGGTTTTAATCCGATTGTGACCGAGGTAATCTTCGAGAACGGTTCTGGTGAAGGGAATCAATCCAGCTTCATTCTCTGGTTTGCCCGGATTTATTCTGGGGATTTACGGAATGATGAGAATCAAACTGACAACCGTTCGAGATTCGATCTTTATGCCGCTTGCTGCAGATTGCGGATAAACGACGATGCATCCTTGGTTGTCAGGTTGGCAAGTTCCACACCGTAAGATTCTTCGACCATGGATTCAATCTCATCCACACTGATGCCGCGTCGACGGGAAAGATTGAAGATTGCACGTTTTTGAGCTTCCGACATTTTAGGTTGCCCGGTTTGATCCGGTTGCTCTTTAGGTTCGGTTTCAGGTTTCTTATCCAGGGACTCTTTGGCGTCCGGTTGCTTCGTTTGTGTCGCCTTCTCCGTCGTTTTCTTTTTGGGTGCCTTTTGTGTTGATTTCCCGGTAGCTTTAGGTTGGGTCTTAGGTGCCTTTTTGCCATCGGGTGTACCGATCACTTCATCAAAGTCGGCCAGTTCCTCAACGGTGCAAATGCCGATATTGCACATGTCCCTCAAGCATCTTGCTTTTGCTCTGGTCGATGACATACGAATCAAATGCTTTGCGATCATGGAGGCACAGTTGCTGGGATTGGCATCTCCGATATCAGAAAACACATCACCGCTTTTACCTTCAGCCACGGCTCGACAGATCGCTTCATTCCCGTTCTCTTTCGAGGGAAATTGAATCAGCTCGACTTCGAGTTTTAAAAGTCCCCGTTGGGTTGCCAGATCCAACACGCCGGCATACAGGACGAAGTCTTTCCCTTTGATGTTGGAGATGAAACGTTCATCGAGTTTGGGTTCATGTTTTTCAAGAAAGCATGCTCCTTCGACCTGCTTTTGGGGAATGGCGTTGTATACGGCAAGGATGTGTTTGCATTTGAAGTTGGGGTCCTTCTTTACGTTCTTTGCAAAATCCCCACATGTGCAGCTATCCCCTTTATCGTCCAGGGTCACGTTGTATAATATTTTTCCCTCGCCGCTTTCGACAAAGTATTGGCCGTCTTCGCTTTGAAGGACTTTCAACTGTTCGGATTTTTGGTTTCTCTTTTGGATTTCTTTGGCCGTCATGGTTCCTCCTGTATAGTCGTTGAAATTTGGTTGCTTTGAATTAATTCGGATGGGCTCTATTGGTTGTCGCCGTCATCGAATCCCCTGCCGTCTGTCTTGATGAATTCGATGGAGTTTGCGATCAGTTGATATGATGTTCGGGTTGCGCCTTCGTCTGTCTCCCATTTTTGCTGATCGAGGGTTCCAATGACAGCGATACGGGCGCCTTTGTGAAGATATGTTTCTGTGATCTCTGCCAGTTTGTTAAAGCAGGTGACTTTGATCCACCCGGTCTTTTTCTTGGATGACTTAAAGGCCATATTGAATGTGGACACCGGGTCCCCTTCTGAACCGTAGAAGACTTCGGGATCTGCACCCAGATTGCCGGATAAAATGCATGAGTTGAGCATAATGGTTTACTCCTTCATCGATAATGGTTTGGGTTTTTACGCTGGGGTTATGAGCTTTGTTTGATACGGATGGCACAGTATGTGAGCACTGCGATGAACAGAATCCAGATGATCTGTTGGGGCAGGATGGATAATACATAGGCAACGGTTATGATTGCCAGGACCAATACGACGAACCAGGCTGCAAGTTTGTAATAATTCAATAGGCGTTCCTCCTTTAATGGTTTAATGGGGTTGAAAATTGAAAACAGGCGGATGACTTCAGGAATTTATATATATAGACGATGGCGATATGATGGATTTGGGTGGTGGTAATGCCTGGTGATGGGTGTTTTTGGATGGAAAATCTTTTTCAAAATGGGATTTTTAGAACTGTCGGAAGCGCAGGTTTAAATCAGAAATCGACGGTTCTGGGGGATATTATTTGCGGAAGTGTAGATCCGTTGACCCATTTGGTCGAATTGCGAAATAAATATGGCCACCGGGTTGCTTTCACAGGAATTGAAGATCAGGATCTCGGGGTCGATGCCCAGGTTGCCAGTTAAAACGCATGAATTGAGCATGTAATGCCTCCTTAGTTTGGTTGATAGATTGAGTGTTAGCTGAGTTTGGTGGTTTTCTTAGCAATTAATATGTATAGATGTTAGTTGGTTGGATGGATTGTACTGGCAACAGAAGGAATTTATAAACATATTCAGACTTCAAACCTTTGCCTTAGTGGTTTTCAATGTGGTAAATTATAATTCTGAGTACGGGGTGCACACATCAAGAAAATTGTCCACACTTGAGTGACAATGGAAATTATTGACAACATAAATAATTTTTTAGGTGACAGCCTAAAACGTACAATCGGCCCTAATTCAAAACTTAAGATTGCTGCCTCCTGTTTTTCCATCTATGCTTTCGAAGCATTAAAGAAAGAATTATCTAAAGTAGAATCCCTTGAGTTTATTTTTACATCCCCAACCTTTGTACCCGATCAGGTCACAGACAAGCTTAAAAAGGAAAAACGGGAATTTTACATCCCCAAATTAGACCGGGAAAACAGCCTTTATGGAACAGAATTTGAGATCCGATTAAAAAATCAGCTCACTCAAAAGGCCATCGCCAGAGAATGCGCCGCCTGGGTGCGTGAAAAGGTCCAATTTAAATCCAACCGTTCCAACTCCCCCATGCAACCTTTCATATGTGTGGATGATGAGCGCACCTCATCCCTATATATGCCATTACACGGCTTTACAGCCGTTGATTTGGGTTATCAGCAAGGCAACGCCGTATCCAACTTTGTAAACAAAATGACCGATGCCGGTTCAGTGGCAACCTATCTACGGCTTTTCGATCAGATATGGCAGGACAAAGACAAGGTCGAGGACGTAACAGCATCTATATGTGATCATATTGAAACCGTCTACCAGGATAACGCACCGGAGTTCATCTATTTCTTTATCCTATACAATATCTTCAACGAGTTTCTTGAAGATATCTCCGAAGACGTACTGCCCAATGATCGAACCGGCTACCAAGACAGTCTCGTATGGAATAAGCTTTTTAATTTTCAAAGAGACGCCGCTGTCGGCATCATCAATAAACTGGAAAGTTATAACGGATGTATTCTGGCGGATAGCGTGGGGCTCGGCAAAACATTTACCGCTCTGGCCGTCATCAAATATTACGAACTTCGCAACAAGTCCGTCCTGGTGCTATGCCCCAAAAAACTGGCTGACAACTGGCTCAACTATAACCAAAATCTTACCACCAATATCTTTGCCAAAGACCGATTCAACTACGATGTGCTTTGCCACACCGACCTGCAACGCGACAGAGGCTATTCATTCGGCATACCGCTGGATCGAATTAATTGGGGCAACTTCGACCTGGTGGTCATCGATGAATCGCACAATTTCCGCAATAACGAAATGTACAGAGACCGGGAGACCCGATACCAGAAACTAATGAATCGGGTGATCAAATCCGGTGTACGCACCAAAGTCCTGATGCTCTCCGCCACGCCTGTCAATAACCGTTTTACCGATTTACGGAACCAACTGGCGCTGGCCTATGAAGGCGAACCGGACAACTTGAATGAAAAGCTGCACACAGGCAAAGATATCAACGAAATATTTCGTCGTGCCCAGGCCGCTTTCAACAGTTGGACCAAACTGCCGCCCGAAGAGCGAACCCCTGAAGCGATTCTGGACGCCTTGGATTACGATTTCTTTGAACTCCTCGATAGCGTTACCATCGCCCGATCCAGAAAGCATATTCAGAAATTTTATGATACCACCGATATTAGCTCTTTCCCTACACGCAAAAAGCCGCTGTCGTTTCACTGCCCGTTGACCACACGGACGGATGTTATGGGATTTAACGACATTTTTCAGTCTTTGATCTCCCTGAAGATGGGAGTATACGCCCCGTTCCGATATATATTTCCCAGCCGCCTGGCCAAGTATGAGGAAATCTATGACACCATGATCATGGGCGGGCTTTCCCGATTAAAACAAAGTGATCGTGAAAAAAGCCTCCAGGCCTTAATGACCGTGAACTTGCTCAAACGCCTGGAAAGCTCGGTGGAAGCCTTTCGCATCACCCTCCAAAAGCTCCAGAAAAATCATGAAAGCATCCTTGATAAAATAGAACGCTTTAAAGAAACAGGCGAACGCGATAGCTTTGACGACCTTTCCTCAGCCTTAGAATACACAGAGGTTGATGAAGAAGAGTTCCCCGATGAAGAAGATACTACCATCGGTGGCAAGGTTCAGATCAGCCTTTCGGACATGGATTTGGATGCCTGGGAGTTCGACCTTCGCTCCGACCTTGGCACCATCACCGCACTGCTTTCAGAAATGCAAAAGATCACCCCACCCGAGGATGCCAAATTAGAACATCTCAAAGCTCTGATTAAGGATAAAATAGAAAACCCGATCAATCCCGGCAACCGCAAAGTACTTCTTTTTACCGCTTTCGCCGATACCGCCGGTTATCTTTACGACAACCTGGCTCCCTATATCCAAAAGCAGTTCGGCCTTCATGCCGCCAAGGTGAGTGGCAGCGGCAGCATTAAATCGACGCTAAAAAACCATTATAATTTTCAATCCATCCTGACCCTGTTCTCACCCATCGCCAAGGAAAAGGCGTTGATCATGCCACAGGAGCAGGCACAGATCGATCTCTTAATCGGCACGGATTGTATATCCGAGGGTCAGAACCTGCAGGATTGCGACTTTTTGGTAAACTACGACATCCACTGGAACCCCGTGCGCATTATCCAGCGTTTTGGTCGCATCGACCGCATCGGCTCTCAAAATAAAGAGATCCAACTGGTCAACTACTGGCCCGATATCTCTTTGGACGATTACATCAATCTAAAAGAGCGGGTTGAAAGCCGGATGGTCATCGCCGATTTCACCGCCACCGGTGACGACAACATTCTCAAGCCGGAAGCCAATGACCTTGCCTATCGCAAGGCCCAACTGCAACGCCTGCAAGACGAAGTGATAGACTTGGAAGACATAAAAACCGGCGTCTCCATCACCGATCTGGGTTTGAACGACTTTCGGATGGATCTGATTAATTATGTCAAAAACCATGGTAACCTGGATGGCATCCCCAAAGGCATGCATGCCATTACCGAGGCCCAACCGGACAAAGGATTGTTGCCTGGTGTGATCTTTGCGCTGCGCAACACCAACCAAGGGGTCAATGTCAATCAGCAAAACCGCCTGCACCCTTACTATTTGGTCTACATTCTTAAAGACGGCAACATCCTGATCAACCACACAGAAGTGAAAAAAATACTCGACCTGCTGCGCACAGCCTGCAAAGGCCAATCCGAGCCGATCCCGGACCTTTTTCGCACCTTCAACCGGGAGACCCGTGACGGACGAAACATGGGAACCTATTCCCAACTGCTCGGCCTGGGCATTCGTTCCATGATCGAAACCCAGGAAGAAAAAGATATCCAAAGCCTGTTTACCGGCGGCGGCACCACCGCGTTGCACAACACCATTAATGGTTTGGATGATTTTGAGCTGGTTGCCTTTCTGGTGATTCGGGAAAGGGCTAATTAACCATGTTCGTCTATCCCCCCCAGGCCCGGGTGGACCGCAAATTGCCTAAAAGTGTTATTTATAAAAACGCCAAGCCATCCACGACCGTCAAAGAGCTCTTTGTCAGCCAGGTGGCCGACATCATCTGGAAATTCAAGTTAGCCCCAGAGACAATCAATATCCCGGCCAAGGCCGGTTACACGGAGATTCAGGTTTTCGACATCCTGCTCAAAGGCGCAAAGCTCGACCCAAAGGTGCTCCGCTCAATAGATAAGGCCATTCCTTACCCCTTATTTTTCAGATTGCATAACCAGGACCGTATCAACAGGGTCACTGCATTTAAAAGGCCCAATGTCGCTACGAGCAAAACACCAAAAACAATTGACGATCGCCCCTGGGTTCTTGGAACCTATTTTGAAACCGGTTGGCAACCCAATACACACTCTCAATCCAAACTGCCGCTGGCCCTTGACTTAAGATCCCTTTACGAGCAGATGCTGTTGCCGTATATACCCCTTGGTCGCCGTCCAGATGAACATTTGGAATCCCTGGTGGAGCGGCATCATTTGATCCGGACCAAACAGCGAAAATTGAAAACAGTGAAGTCTAAAATGAAAAAGGAACGACAATTCAACCGCAAGGTGGATCTCAACACCCGTATTCGCGACCTTGAAAATGAACTGGCGGATTTAATGGCAGCCTCAAGATAAAGAATAAAGAAGGTAATAAAATGGACAAACTCAAAATGCAAAGCCCCAATCTGGTGGAATCCAACATAGACAAGATTGCCGAGTTGTTCCCCAACTGCATTTCCGAAAGCAAAGATGAAAATGGGAATTTGAAACGGGTTGTGGATTTCGATCTGCTGCGCCAGGAGCTTTCCCCCCACCTGGTGGAAGGCCCCCAGGAGCGGTACACTCTGAGTTGGCCCGGAAAAAATGAAGCCATTCTGGCAGCCAATGCGCCCATTGCCAAGACATTAAGGCCCTGTGAAGAGGAGAGCGTTGATTTTGATACCACCAAGAATATTTTCATTGAGGGCGATAATTTGGATGTACTCAAGCTGCTGCAGGAGACTTATCTGGACAAGGTGAAAATGATCTATATCGATCCGCCGTATAATACAGGGAATGATTTTATTTATGATGATGATTTTGCTGAAAACACAAAGGATTTCCTGAAACGCTCAAATCAAAAAGATGAAGAAGGAAATCGCCTTATACCAAACCCCGATTCCAAAGGACGTTTTCACTCTGATTGGCTCAGCATGATGTATTCGAGGCTGAAACTGGCAAGGAATCTTTTGAAAAATGATGGGGTAATTTTTATCAGCATAGATATCCATGAAGTATCTAATCTGCGATTATTAATGAATGAAGTTTTTGGCAGCTCGTGTCACAAAAATACTATTGCTGTTCGTAGAGGAATAAAAAACGTACAGGCGCAATTTGAGGATTTAAGCTCCCTATCATTAGGCCATGAATATATTCTCATGTATTCGAAATCGTCAGAAACACGTCTCCCCAAATTAGTCTATTCGCATGGCAAACAAAAACCTGGAAAATGGGATACCTTTTGGAGAGGGACAAATCGTCCAACCATGCGCTACGAACTTTTCGGGACTTTTCCTGAGACCGGGCAATGGAGATGGGAAGAGGGACGCACAAAGTTAGCTGTCAAGAATTATGAGGACTATCTTGCTAACCACGCTAGCGATATGTCCCTAGATGAATGGTATTTGGATAATTTAACTGCAACAAATATAAAACTCAATTTCGTCCGTAAAAATGAAGAAGGTACTGTTCAGTATTATGTGCCACCTACTGAAGGCAGATTACTAAGTGACAACTGGATGGATATTACCTTAAGTGGAAATGAGACCAAAGAATTCAATACTGAAAAAAATGTAGCTTTACTATCCAGAGCTATTAAATGGATTTGCTCTAACGAACAGAGCCCTATCATCCTCGATTTTTTTGCTGGCTCCTCCACAACCGCTCACGCCGTAATGCAACTAAACGCAGAAGACGAGAGAAAACGAAAATTCATCATGGTGCAGCTCGATGAACCATGCGATGAAACGTCCGAAGCCTTCAAAGCCGGTTACAAAAACATAGCCGAAATTGCCAAGGAGCGCATTCGTCGAGCTGGTAAAAAGATCAAAGAGGAAAACTCTGCAAAAACACAAGTCCTTGACACCGGCTTCCGCATCCTTAAACTCGATACTTCCAATATGAAAGATGTATATTACACCCCCGACCAAACCAAACAAACCAACTTGGAAATGTTCACCGACCACATCAAAGACGACCGTCGTCGCGAAGACATTCTGTTCCAGGTACTCCTCGACTGGGGCCTGGATCTGTCCCTACCCATCGCCAAGGAAACCATTGAAGACAAGACGGTCTTTTTCGTGGACGGCAACGTACTGGCTGCCTGTTTTGATACCGACATCACCGAGGATATGGTCAAAGTCTTGGCCAAGCGCAATCCTCTGCGCGCCGTTTTTCGGGATGATGGCTTCGGCAGCGATAGCGTCAAGATTAATGTGGAGCAGATCTTCAAACTGCTTTCTCCGGAAACCGAAGTTAAGACCATCTAAGGATCAGGCGCTTTTCCATGAAAATAAGATTCAAGCAGCAGAATTTTCAAACTGAAGCGGTTAAGGCCATTGCCGACTGTTTTGCCGGACAACCCCGACAGAGCATGCAAAAATATCGTATCGACCCCGGCAAAACCAACCCGGCCGAGGCCAAGCATTACAAACAGGTACGCATGGATGCCGAGTTCCTTCAATCCGGTTTCAGGAACCAGGAACTGGTCCTTGCCCCCCACCAACTGCTGCACAATATCAATACCGTGCAACGCTCCTTCAATTTGGACCTTTCTCCCAAACTGGTCACCACCAAAGTGTGTAACGTCAATCTGGATGTGGAGATGGAGACCGGGACCGGAAAGACCTACTGTTACATCAAAGCCATGTTCGAACTGAATAAGCGTTACGGCTGGTCCAAATACATCGTCATGGTGCCCTCCGTGGCCATTCGGGAGGGTGTATTCAAGTCATTCCAGATAACCGCCGACCATTTCATGGAGGCGTATCACAAGCGGATTCGTTTTTTCATCTACAACTCCAAAGAGCCGCACCACATTGAGTCTTTTTCCTCCGACGGCGGCATCAATGCCATGATCATCAATGTGCAGGCCTTTGCCGCCAGGGGTAAGGATGCCCGCCGCATTTACATGGAACTCGATGATTTTCAATCCCGGCGGCCCATTGATGTGATCAAACGTAATCATCCGATTTTGATTTTAGACGAACCCCAAAAGATGGAAGGCCCGGCGACCACCAAAGCATTGGAGGAGTTCAACCCATTGGCGGTCTTGCGCTTTTCCGCCACACACAAGACCCAACACAACCAAGTGTACCGCCTGGATGCCCTGGATGCCTATAATCAAAAGATAGTTAAAAAAATCAAGGTTAACGGGATTACCGTGAAGGGTTTAACAGGCACCAATGCCTATCTTTACCTTGAATCTATCCGCATATCCGCATCCAGCCCACCCATTGCCAGGATGGAATTTGAGTTCCGCCAAAAGGGCAACATCAAGCGGGTCATCCGTAATTTTAAATCTGGGGACAATCTTTTCGAACTCTCCGGCGAACTTGGCCAGTACAAAGGTTTTGTCATATCTGACATCGATGCAGTGGCAAACCGTGTAGATTTTACCAATAGCGAAGCCCTCTATGCGGGTGAAGCCACCGGTGATGTAAACGAGGAAACCCTGCGTAGAATCCAAATCCGTGAAGCCATTGCAGCTCACTTTGAGAAAGAACAAGCCCTGTTTTACCAGGGCATCAAAGTGCTGTCCCTGTTTTTCATTGACGAGGTGGCCAAATACCGCAGTTATGAGGGAGGCGTGGAGCAGCCTGGTGAATATGCCGTCATGTTCGAAGAGGAATATAATACGATTCTGAACGAAATACTGACCATTGAAAATTCACCTTACAATCAATATCTCCGGGATATTCCCACGACAAACACGCACAATGGTTATTTTTCCATCGACAAAAAGAATAAACGTCTGGTCGATCCTAAAGCCAAAGGTAAGGAAAAAGAGGCCGACGATGTGGAGGCCTACGATTTAATCCTTCGGGATAAGGAACGTTTGCTCTCTTTGAAAGAGCCGGTCCGCTTCATTTTCTCCCACTCTGCACTTAGGGAAGGTTGGGACAATCCCAATATATTCGTAATCTGTACGTTAAAGCACAGCGACAGCGTCATTGCCAAACGCCAGGAGGTGGGGCGCGGGTTGAGGTTGAGTGTCAATCAAGTGGGGGAACGCATGGACAACCCTGCGGATGTCCACAACATCAACATTTTGACCGTCGTGGCCAGTGAAAGTTACAAGGATTTTGTAGGCGCGTTGCAAAAAGAGATCTCCGAATCCCTTTCCGCCAGACCGCGCAAGGCTGATGAGGCTTATTTTATCGGTAAAATACTAAGAAGCGACGATGGTGACATAACCGTCGATGCCCAAATGGCTAAACAAATTTATCGGTATCTAATTAAAAACGATTATACCGACGACAATGATACTGTCACTAAAACTTATCACGATGCCAGAAAGGACGGTACTTTAGCGGAACTACCACCTGAATTGGCACCCCATGCCCCCCAGGTGATCGGGCTCATCGATAGCGTTTTCAGCGATGCAGCCCTGCCGGACATAGACGACGGCCGCAAGGCCAAACGCAATCCATTGAATAAAAATTTTGAACGGGCTGAGTTTCGCGCTCTGTGGGACAAAATCAACCAAAAAGCCGCCTATACCGTTCACTTTGACACCGAGGAGTTGGTTAACAAATGCATCATAGCCTTGGATGAACAACTTCGGGTCACAAAGCTGCAATACACCATCGAACGGGGCGAACAGAAAGATTCCATTGATCATGAGAGCATGCAAAAGGGTCAAGGGTTCGAAGTCCGCGAAAACCAAACCGGCACGTTTACCCATTCAATCCATTCCGCTGTCACCTACGATCTTATCGGCAAATTGGCCGAGGATACCAAACTAACCCGCAGGACCATCGTCAAGATCCTCAAAGGCATAAACAACGCCATCTTCGCCCAGTTTAAAACCAACCCGGAGGATTTCATCCTAAAAGCAGGCACCCTCATCAACGAACAAAAAGCGACGGTCATAGTGGAGTATCTCTCATACGACCCGGTTCAAGATCGCCACAACTTGGATATCTTCACCGCTCAAAAAAATCGCGAAGACTTTAGTAAAGCGGTTAAAGCAGACCGTCACATCTACGACTATGTTTTCACCGATTCCAAAATTGAGAAAGAGTTCGTGCAGCAGTTAGACAAAAGTATCGAAGTAGTCGTGTACGCCAAACTCCCCCGCAGCTTCTTTATCCCAACCCCGGTCGGCAACTACAATCCAGACTGGGCCATAGCCTTCAAAGAAGGCACCGTCAAACACGTATACTTTGTCGCCGAAACCAAAGGCTCAATGTCCACCCTGCAGCTCAGAAAAATAGAAGAATCGAAAATAGAATGCGCCCGAAAATTTTTTGCCGGTATTACGTCCGACCAGGTTAAGTACGATGTTGTAGATAGCTATGACAAATTAATGTCTATAGTAGCGTAGGGAATTAAAAATGAAAATCAGTTTAGCTGCTCCATTACAATATGCCCATAGACAACTATCTGAATCCCTTCATGAGTACAGAACAGAATTTGAAAGGGATAGGGATAGGATACTTTATTCGAAAGCATTCAGACGTCTCAGCGGTAAGACTCAAATATTTTTACCATTATCACATGATCATGTTCGAAATAGGCTTACCCATACATTAGAGGTATCCCAGATCGCAAAAGTCACAGCAAAGAATTTGAACCTAAATGGTGATTTAGCTGAAGCGATTGCACTTGGACATGATCTGGGCCACACTCCATTTGGTCACGTAGGAGAACGTGCGTTAAATTTGATAAGTAATAACTGCGCGGAATTGCATCCTTATTTCGAAGTATTAGATCCATCGAAAAAAGGTTTTAAACATAATCTTCATGGGTTGCGAGTGATATGTCACCTTGAAAAAGCCTACAGGCTACAACCAGGAATGAATCTAACAAATTTTACTCTGTGGGGCATTAAAAACCATAGCAAATTGAGTTGGGATAAGTATGATCCAGAAAGCGGGAAGTTGTCAGCGTGTGAATACAATCAAAATGGTACTTGCTATTTTCAATTAAGGCCGAAACCATGCATAAATAATCGACTTTATGTCGGATTCTATGATAAATACAATCAATTCACAAGAATCGATCAAAGCAAAAATGAGGCCTGGAGTTTTGAAGGTTTCATTGTCGCTTTTGCCGATGAAATTGCCCAGAGGCATCATGATGTGGAAGATGGGTTATTTATGAAAATAATTTCTATCGAGGAATTAAAAGATAGAATCAGGGATCTTTTTAAAAAATACTTCGATGATGAGGACAAGGCAAATTTCTACAAGCTTTCAAGAGAGAAGGATCAAGGGTATTTTTTGCCCTTGATATCGAGATTCATTGTAAATTTACTGAATAAGAACCTTATTAACTACTCGAGTGAACAATTATCTAAGTTAGCTCAACTGCATTCCATTTCATCATCCGAAGATTTTTGTAACATCTATAATCAATTGAATTATAGTGAAACAAAATCATGCATTGCATTCGAAGAGGAATTCGATATTTCACAAAAAGAGTTTCAAAAATTTCTTAAGAATAGAATTCTCAATTCATATGAGGTTCAACGAATGGATGGTAGAGGAACCTACATCATTAGAAAGTTATTGAAAGCATATTTAACCAATCCTTCACAATTATCCGACCCAACTCTTGTTGCAATAGAAAACATTTATAGAGGGCGAACTACGGGAAGAAAAGCAATCTATGATTATAAAGAGCCTGAATTGGGAAGTCTTAGAAACGAAGTTAATAGTCTATCGAAAAAGTCAGATAAGGCCTTTCAGATAAGCTTATTGAGAGGGCTATGCGATCATATTGCAGGCATGACAGACAATTTTGCTATTGCTGAATACAAACGGCTATACGGAATTGATCCAGTTTTAATAGGATAATATCCTTAAACGGATATAAAAAGCTGCCTATATGAAAGACGGCATACAAAACATAATCGGGAAGACCATCAAATCCGTTATCGTAACAAGAAACGACAGGCCTCCCGGAAATCAGGTCTTTTTGATTTTCGACGATGACACTTATTTTGAATTCTACGGAGAGAGCTTCACGGGTGCCGGAGGGATAGATCAAGGCAGTGTTGATGAAGTGTCAAGATATATCGAAAAGAGTGGGGCCGAGATCACAGATGTTTATTGATGTTGCTGAGCAAACCTACTATTTCCTTAGAACGCAGTTTTTCAACGCTCAAAGCAGTAATAGCTTTGATTGAACTGGATTTAGTTTTTTTTGAGGTAGTTACCTACTATCACAACCCATTGCCTGAAAATAGATTTGTTTTGAAAAGTTGTCAGTGCACCTGGGGGGATGCTTAAACTCGGACTGCACTGCAGCTTATAGATAATAAATGACTTATGAGTATTTTGTACAGTTGAAACCTCAACAATAAAATTTGTGAAGGAGGAGAGATGTACAATGAATTTTTATGAAATGCTTGATCAATTGCCAATATGCCCAGGTGAAGAAATTTTGCCTTTAGGTGTCAAATCCGGAGGTCTCAAATATCAACGCAAAGGACTATCTGAATTTATAGGACCAGATATAGAACAAAGCATCAGTATAGAGCAACCTATTCACCCTAAAATAATAATTATTTCGGCGGCCGGTGCTGTGGGGAAATCTACAATAGCTAATGAAATCGCATACCGGAAACGATCACCAATTTGGGATCTGGCCAAGGCTCCGGCAGTTGGTACTAACTCAGTCACGGGCCAAATTACAAGTGCATTCGGTTTTGAGACTGCATCTACAGTTAGTCAGCAGTTAATTAATGGTGAGCTTTTTATGATAATCGATGCTCTGGATGAAGCTCGCGTTAAAGCCAACGAGGCAGGTTATGAAGCGTTCATCGTCAATATCGCAGAAATTACAAAAAATGCGAGCGGAACACCTTTTGTGCTATTAGGTAGGACTCAGACTGCAGAGACAACTTGGCTCCTTCTTGATGATATAGGTATTCCTGCCTCCCTTCTGGCAATCCAGCCATTCACGCGTAGGCAGGCAGAAGAATATATAGAAGCACGAATAAATCATTTTGATGATTCAGCGAAAAAAAGAATACAAGACCATCAAGAACCATTCCTTATGGCGAGGAACCATATCCTTAACCTTCTTCAAAAGGCTGTTATTGGGGATGATAAAATACCTGACAACACTGCACGTGAGTTTCTTGGATATGCACCGGTTCTAGAAACTGTTGCGGTGCTTTTGGCAAAGGAGGGCAACTACCACGATTTCATAGAAAGCCTAAATTCTATGGGTAAACAAGAAGATCGTCCGTTAGCAGTACTCGACCATGTTGTTACAAGGCTTTTAGAACGTGAGCAGAAGCAAAAATTACAGATTAACATCAAACCAGCGCTTGCAGCAGTAGCAGAGGAAGCTGGCTGGGACTCATGGAATGATCTATACTCTCCAGAGGAGCAGAAAGCACGGTTGTTGGGGATTATTCTTAAGCGTCGTGTAGAAGCATGCCCCAAGATGCCTACATCAGTTCGTGCTCAATATGAAGAACAATTAAAAGTTTGGTTGCCTGAACACCCATTTTTGCGTGAGGGAAGCATACCGGCAAACCTCGTATTCGAATCTTATCTATTTGCTGATGCAATGAGGGAATACCTTACACCTCTGGCGCAGGATGTTGAGGATCATGTAATGACAAGCGAATACAAACCTTCTCGTTTACTTGCAGATTTTTACATCTTGCTTGGACAAAAGCAGGGGGAAAATCGGGTTGCTCAACGGCAGATTGGAATCTTATATGATTCATTGCTTGCGGGTGAAACCGATTCTTTACGAATAAGGTTATCTATTGAGGCAGGTGATCCTGAGGATGATAATGAAGACAATATAGGTGAAGGAGAATTCGAACTCGTCTATGCGTTACCAGATTCTGATGGAGAGGAAAATGTTGAAACTCGCATCTTTATAATAGACCAAATAAATCGCCCACTTTCTTTTCGAAGGCAATTGAAAGATGCAAATATCATTACTCGAGGGATTATTAAACTTGGCGGAGAGGTTGACGATTTCGAGATAGGGCCATCGGTCCAAATTCGATGCAATGATTTAGAGATAAACTCAATGGGTTTAATTGTACGCGGTGCTGGATCACGTGAAGTAGCCTCAGAGGCTGTTGTCCTTGACGCTCAGAATTGCAAATCAAGTGTTTCAAGAAGGCCGATTGTTCGTGGCAATCTTACAATTTGCTGGCCAGGAAGCGATTCCTATCCTTGGAATGAATATTCTGTGGAGTCTATCAATTATAATCAAGAAAATCCATATATGGAGGAAACATATAGACGCTTGCGACGCATTGTAACTGCGTTTCAATCTCATAGCAAGGGGTCACTTGCTCGAGTAAGAGACAAAATCGAACATAGGCGCATTCTAAATAACGAAATGGGGAGTGCCCTATTAGATCAATTGCTAACCGACAACATCCTATATTTAAAAGGTAAGTTCTATCACTGGAATCCTAAACGTGGAGATGAGGAACTCGGAGCTTCATATGACGATTTTTGTCAACGACGACTGAAGCCTAAAACGAGAAATTATCTTAATATGTTCATCGAAAATAACCAAGATGCTTTTTAATTCGTATTACTCGATCATATGGACCTCATTGAAGGTTCGTATCTAAAAAAACGCAGGTGCTGCGTATTAATAAATTGTTACTTCATGGTCGATTATATGAGACCAGAAGGATGTTTCACATTTCAAAAACGATATGTCGTAATCACAAATCGATATAACAAGTCGCCCTCCTGGCCCATCTTGTTCACACACCAGCGAACTTCCCTTTATCCCCCGCCATCGTCACCATCATCCGATTCCACATTCTCATCATCAGAAGGCAGCATATCCCATGGCAGTTCAGCCGTGTACCATGTCAAACCACAACCACCTTCCTCAACCATATGAATGATTCTTCTTTGTTTTACCACGATGCCATTCCAAGGCACCTGGATATAGTGAGGCATAGTTCGAGTGTGACCGATTTTATTACAATGCGGGCAATATTTCAGTGTCATTGTTTTCTCCTCCATTAGTTGTAAGATTTGGGCGATTATGGTGTTCACCCAGCTTGAAATTTTCTGCGTTTCCGGTTTGAAAAATCTGACCAGCTGTTTCCTCAATAAGCCAGCGAAGGTCCCATGCATCATCAAATATCGATCTCGCAAACTTTAACATTTCAGCAGGCGATGCGCTTACTAACCAGGTCAATGGTTTCGTAGAATACTGGATATGTAATCTTGGCAGTCGACCAGGGATATTCTCAAATTTTATTGCTGGTTCCCAAAATCTCGTTTTAAGCTTTGGCATCACAAGATCCAAGATTCGTTTCAAATACTCATCTCTATCATCTTCTTGTTTAACCACGAATCGAACACCGTCGTTGTCCCAATACAGTTGTATTTCTCCAAGAAAGCAGCAGTCGATATAGATAACGTGCCCCCAGTCGTTAGTATCCATCACCCCATCGTCGAATGATTTCCAGGGCTCATAAAACGCTTCATTGAATGAATCAAAATAAACGTTCCAGAATGTATGAGCCAAAAAACGCTCTTTGGATGGCAATTGACTCAGTGGCAGTTTTCCATCATCAGATGCATCCATGGGTTCAAGATATTCCGGCAAACCGAATGTGAGTTTCTTTTCAGCGATTTGGAAGAGACTGAATCTTAATGGATATCGTCGAAGATATTGTACCAAAGAAGCGACTACAAACTCGTTTGCTGCAGGGTTATGAGGATCGTCGTTATTCGTGCCAGGTGAATATAGTATTATCCTTCTATCACAATCTTCCCCAATCCCAAACGTAGCATCAATGATCTGATCAACAGCAGGTTCGCCAATCTTGACATCAATCAGCACTCTTATTGGTTCGGTATCGTTATTCTCTTTAACCTCTAATATGATTCCTTTACGGTTGCCTTTTCGATGGTACTTTTCTAAACGGTTAACTTCTGTGACTTTTGTAATTCCGCTCTTTTTCAGCAGATCGTTTAAGGATTGCTCTTCAGAAATGAAGTCTATAATATGATTAACGTTTTCATTTTGGTTTTTGAAATTATGCATTTGGGTCTTCCTCCTTTTGGTCGATTTCTTTTTGAAGCAGGTCGCGAATATACGCGGATACCGTCATTTCTATTTTGTCGGTAATGTTGACCAGTCGCTGATAGCAATCTTCTGTGATCATCACACCGACATTTCGAGTATAGATTTTCTTTCTCATGATGATTTCCTCCTATGAATTGAATTTGAATTTGATTTGTATTTTGTTCTTATAAAATTTCGATGTTAGCTGCTGGATTGATTCTATAGAGTAGACTTGCAGACGGGGGAAATGCTAAAGTGCCTTCCAATTGAAAAATTAGTACTGCTCGGAAGCGGGGTTTTAAATCAGAAATGGGGTGCGGTGTTTTTGATGAAAGCGGATCTGCAGAATCTTGGTTTGATCGTTGTGAAAAGATTGGAAAATTACAACGTTGGAAAAAACAAATACTTATAGTTATGATTTAGGCTAAGGTATGTGTTTAGGGTTCCGGTTCACCTGAAAAAAGTGTTTATGAAATAGGTTACCGCAATCTTTGGCACTTTCTCTGGGCGAAAATTAATGCCAAGAATCTCCCTTAGACGAATCAGAAGATTTGTTCCATCTATGAAAATCATTACTCTCCTAAAAAGTGGGATAGGAGATACTGCTGGAGGTTCCATTTTGTCACCGCGATTTTGTCTATTTTACAAGGTATTGTTTATTAGTGAGGGCGGCCTATTTGGCAATAATTCTTGTGCAGTCGATCATCGAGTTTCAATCTCATTCATCCTTTTGATAAACAGAGAACACATTCGCAACTGTTCCTCTGGATCATATTCATACAAATCGTTTGCTATTTTTCTGAACCTCTCTGGTAGTTGCTCCTTTGTTTCGGTAATTACGTTGAAATAAATCCAGAGAATTGTACCCTCTGCTCCGAGATCATCCTTAACGAGATCGGTGTAGGATGAAAGGGCAAGTGTTAGAAGATGCAAATTGTCTATTTCTTGAAGTGAAATATGACCTTTCGCATCACGGTCAGCGTGTTTGAGAAAATTTGAAATCTTATTCCTCTTGTTCCACCATTTCCTTGCTGTATCTTCTGAAACAGAAACTCGGATGTCTTCGTATTTCGTCGACGCAGTAATAGGAAATTGCTCCGCCATCTCCTGAATCCATTGCATGGCCTTTATATCTTCGGTAAACTGCCTTGGAAGTGTACCGCGCCGATAATCTCGAACAACATAAAAAATCATGGTGAGATAATAGTCTCCAACCTCATCGCGGCCCCGCTTCATTTTTATGTCTGAGATTATTCTATAAGCGGCTGAAGCAACTGTGTGAATAGCAAGCTCGTCCTCACATAAAAAAAACATACGGATTGCAGCACGTAACTGGCGCCGCGCAGCGACCAGTTTAGGTATATGAAGTTGCGCGCTCATAATTCCCTCGATAAAGACCAATCCTGACAATCAAATGAGGTTTATCTCCATCTTTCATAATGGTATGTTACATGAACATTTTGATGAGAATTTAAATTAAAATAATGATAAGCCGATTTCATTCAATCATCGTATCTTGAACCATTCTTTGTCATTTAATTATGATCTTCGATACGTTTAGAATATCCAAAAATTTTCATGGCTGTCAAACTTTATGATGACATATCAAATCTACATTTAACAAAAAAGCACCACCATGATGGGGAACTACTACAACCATTTTTTTATTTTTTTTAGATACCTGCTTTTTGCTTATAGACTATCTCCTCATCTTGTCCATAATCTGTTAGCAATCAGGATAGTCGACTACACTTACACTTGCTATTATTCTCATCCTCACCCTACTTCCTCAAAAAAATAAAAATAAATGGTTCTCCCTGGCAAAGAATCCCGACAGGGATGCTTTGACGTCCTTAATATATCATATAATATCATCAGATCTCGCAAATTTCTCAAAAATATCACTAATTCAATTAATTATAAATCTCGACTCTTTACCGACCCTACCACATCCTTTACTGACCCTGCTACATCCTTTACCGACCCTGCCATGTCCCTCTTACGAGTTACTATTTTCATCAGGTGCAGATCTTCTAATCATATATTTCCGGGACTTGGGATCATCACCAATCTTATCGAATGTATCGATATATCCGAAATCGACCAGTGGCTGAAGTATGTTGGTTTCAACTGTGTTCGCGAGATTCCACAAGTTGCTGTCGGTAAGTCCTGCGTATTCAGCGATGGTGGATAGATTGAATTCGATCTTTTTAAAGTTATTGTGGATCAGCGCTCTTCGATAGAAATACTGTGCCGAGTCGGTCAACTGGTAGAATCGAATATCGATGGGATCATTGTATTTGGCCAGCAGGTTGTTGACGAACATCTCTCCCAGAAGCGTATTGAATACGATTGTGTAGCGCCTGGACAAGACGACATCATTTCTTTTGACCGATATATCCTCATGGGCGAACTCGAAGAACCGGCTGTAATAGTTCATTCGATGTGTGTTTTCCTTGGCACCCGTGGATTTCAATCGAACCGGAAACGTAAGCTTAAACTCTACCCGGGACGTTTCCAATAGCAGAGTTTTGATCTCCGTAGAATTCAGGTCCATACCAGTGAATTTCTTGAAATCATGATCTGTAAATCGGATGTAGTGTCGTTTTGTGCCTGAAGAGATCATACTGCCGGATCCCCCGTTTAGTTGGTTTTCCAGTTGCTCTATCTCAAATAGATCATTGAAAAGTGGCTCTGAATTCACCGGCAAGCAATCGCCC
The DNA here is from genome assembly GCA_963668675.2 of uncultured Desulfatitalea sp. Lineage (GTDB taxonomy): Bacteria > Desulfobacterota > Desulfobacteria > Desulfobacterales > Desulfosarcinaceae > Desulfatitalea. Next base: position 2,939,360 of record CAXXMB010000002.1, read on the forward strand.
CCTTCCTTCAATAAAAACATATATCCGATGGCATCCATCACCATTTGATTTCTTGTATTCCAATACCCTTTACTGATGCTGCAAGTGTTTCCCCACTTGTCCCTCCATTCAACGGGCCACGTTTTCACCTTCCCCTTTATTATGGGTGGGATGACTTTGTTGGTGCCCCGTTCAGATCGATTCGACCAGAGCTTCTCTTTTGATACGTTTTCAAGGTCGGCAGATTTTGACAGCTTGGCAATGACCTGGGACATGGCATTGACCAATATGGTGTATGCTTTGTCATGCCCCAGATCATCTTTCAGACCTTGCAGCTGTTCAAAATTTTCTATGAGTGTATTTAATTCGGCGTGTCGGTATTTCGGCGAAGGGATCGAATCATAATATTGCTGTATCTTACGTAACGTTGCTTGTGCTTGGTCTGTGCTCATTCATAGATCCCCCTTATGCGTATTTTGATTTCTTTGGTAGCGACGTGACGGTATCTGCCTTGGTTGCTTCAATCCGGTCCCTGACGGTCATTTTCAATTTGTCCAGCTTGAGCGGTATCCTTCCAGTCATCCCTGTGCCTCGCTTTGCTTTGAACACGATGAGATCGATATTGCCGTCATGGTTGATGATGCGTTCCCAGTCGCTTTTAAGAGTGTATCCGTCATCTTCTACGGCGGCCAGGATACCCAGCCACGATGCTTCATACTCGATGTTCCCCGATTCTTTAAATGACGTCATTCCTAATCGCTGCCCAGATTTGTATGATTCCCGGGATAGCTCCGAGATGACCAACACGGGCAGGTTGTACGTTTTTGCCAATTCGGTTAAAGACCCCAGTATTTCATCCACACGCAGACGCTCGTCCAAACGATTGCTTTCGGTTTTGACCTTGCGCAGATAATCGACCATGATAACCGGGGCCTTGTTGTGGCGAGCAGATATCTTATCGACCAGCTGGGCCCAATCGTCGAGTTTGATCGAATTCTGGACCACGTATTTCGATTTGCTGATGAGAGATACCTGATCGTTACGAAATATCGCCTTTAGATCGGAATCGGAGACCCTGTTGTTGTTAAAGTCTTCGATATCAAATCCCGAAAACCTCGAAAACGTTCGATAGCGAAGCTCGGCAGCACCATCGTCGTAGCTGAAAAACAAAACAGGATGACCATTCAGACAGATGTTGTCCGCCATATTATTAATCAGTCCAGTCTTGCACGATGACGGAATCCCTCCGATCACATAAGCTCTTCCTCCGATCAATCCGCCGTTCATTTTCGATTCCATCACCGAGAGCAAATTACCCGCAAAGGAGACCTTGACATAATCCTGGTTGTATTCTGCGCAGATTTTGCTTTCCGTATCGAGAAACTCGGTTACATCAATCTCTTTTTTCTCATCCTTACTGCTTTTGTTTTTCTGATGCGTGTCTCTGATCGATTCAAAAGTACGTTTCAACTCAGAGTGATCAATTGGTGGTTTGTTTTTGGATGCGTTCCACTGTGTGATCATTTCCCAGACCATCTCCGGATCATTGCCTTTCCCAAGCAAGTGGCCGATGAGTTTCGTGGCTGAATGGTTTCTATTACCCTGTTGAGCACCTTTTTTCAGGATATCCGCATATTGATTATCGGTAACCGGTTTACTCGCTGTGCTATGGTTGTCAGAAGGTTTGGGTGTCGTTTTCTTCACAGGCTTTGCGGAACAAATGTTGACTTCCTTTAAATAATCGATCATCCATGGCTTACAATCAGCGGGATCTATCTCGAATATTGAATATCCTTCTTCCCACTCATATTGCCTGCCGGATCCGTGAAAAGATGGTGGAGCAACCACGTATCCACCGTCTGCCCGTATATCCAAGTCAAGTTCCTTGCGAACATCGTTTCGGATTTCAAAGCCGGGATGTTTCGCATAGACATGGTATCCCTTTCCAGTTTTGACTTTGGCCGTTTCAGGGAACCCGCCTTCATTTTCGGCATATTCAACGGCATGATCCGAGTCCAGATCGAAAACGACGATCCCAGACACCTTGCCGGTGACGATCCCTATATTGGCATCAGGCCATTTTTCAAACCATGCAGAGACCTCCTCTTCTGTTGGAAGGCGCATTTGGTATTCTTTCCACGGCATCGGTGGTGTTTTACATCGACGGATGAATTCTTTCTCTGATAATTTTTTTGATGCCATCGATGGACTGATAAGCGGTATTACTGAGAGTCCTTTGCTCAAATATTGCAGTGCGATTTCTTTGGTAGTCATTACATTGTATCCTCCTCTCGTTTAATATTGTTCAACGCCGCTGATACAGCTCTCCTGACCCATTCAGCCATACTGATCTGTTCTTCGTCTGTAATCCGTCTAATCTTGTCGAAATGTTCCTGTGGCAATGCCACGCTTAATGATTTTGAATACTGACTTGTTCTCATAATGCTTTCCTCCTTTTGAAATGATTTATGATGCAATGATGATTGCCCTATCATTTATTTGTTCTGTGACTTGGCACCCGAAACCTGTAAGTTGAGAATTCAACAAAAAAAGGACAATCCCCAAATGGAGATTGCCCTTTTATTACTTCTTGATCGGCGATTTATTAAATATCCAAGCCGTTTTGCTTAGGAATCGGGATACCGACAATCTTTTTGATCTCTTTCTTCCACCTGATTAACGGATTGCCATTGTGACGATCATATATAGCCTTGATGACCGAATCAGTCTGTCCACGGCGAATTCGTCTAATCTCTTTCTTCAAATTATTGTCTGCATACTTCTCTAATCGTCCCAGGTGGTTCATCGTGCCTATCCATATCGAATGGGTCAAATAGGGAGACAAATCGCTTATAAGTGCGTCTATGTTGGCAGAATCCAGCATCGGTTCTACGCTTACAGATGTCCTGAATCCTTGATCGAAAGTATATTTCAGGGATGCCTTGCGTTCACTATAACTTGGCGCACCTGGTTCCCAATACGAAAGAATCCGATCATCACAAGCGCCTATGGTAAAACGGAACAGGATCTGATGTTTGTATGGCTCGAATTTTTTACAAATTTCCCGGATGCAATCGTAATGCGGCTTACTCACTATCAACACTTGATTGCCGACTTTGAGCAACTTTTCAAGAACTGTCATGCATTCTTTCAGGATATCCGGCGTGATATCATGTGTTGAGGGAAACATGATTTGACCATCGATCTTTTTGTAAGCCTTATCGACATCTTTTTGCCGTAATCGCTCGAGGGACCACTCTTCAGGTTTAAACCGCTTGTAACGATGAGTTGCATCCTCCTTGGCATAGCAGTATTTGCAATCATGAGAACAACCGTTACAGCAATTTACGCTCTTTACCGACCATTCCTTAGTGCCGTGCGCCGCTTTAGATAGATCTTTCTTTTGCTGTTTAACATTTTTACTAATCATAATTACTACCTCCTAAAAAAGTTTTATTTTAAAATTGAAAAGGTCAACCCCGTAGTGAGGATTGACCCCTTCGACTTAACCCACATGGGCTCAATTCCAAGTTTTAACAGTTTAATCAGTAACCGCTAAAAATCGAAAAATGTTTAAATGTTTAAATTTTCTCAACCTCACCGGTTAGAGGATTAACCACCAGCACATCTTTGCCTTCATATATCGGGTCCTGGATTGTACTGGGAGCAGGTAGTTCAATGGCGTCGCTTAAAGACATAGTAGTAATGTAGTAGCCATATTGTTTGCGTTTCGGAGGCTTGGCACGCTCCAACACCCCTAATTTCGTGAGAGCAACAAGATCATTGCTAACGCTTGATAAAGAAAAATCGAAATCGGAACTGTTTATAATCTCAAAAACTTTCTCGCGCGTAGCCCAATATCCATAATGCTGAGCAAGGGTAGACAGCCTTTCTACATCATCATCCCTTTTCAACATGGCTTCACTCATCTTGCCCATATTGATGGCCTTGACTGTTTTAAAGACCTTTTTTTCACGATCGGTAAAACGGTTTGAACCAGTAATGAGGATGCCATCCAATAGTAGTCGGGCCATTTGATATTCGACCTTCGATGCAATTATCGGCTCGTTAGGCGTCGGCGACACATCTTTTTCGAGACCCGTATCGCGCATCCAGCGACTGATCTCATCTTCATCCGTACCAAACATTATAGCGCCAAGTTCCGCCATTTTTACCTTGGGGGGATTACTGATGAGTGCACAGATGGAAATCAGGTTTTTAAGAATCGTCAATTTTTCAGCGGCATGATCACAACCACTTTCAATAATGGCGGTTGCCAGTTGATGTTCGTAGGGAATAACCACCGTCTTTGACTTTAGCCTCTGAAATGATTTTCGGATCTTAAATAATGGTGAATAAACCAACCCGTATCGTTCGAATACGTCAGTCATGCAGGGCAATATGATGCCCGGATTGGTGCCGACAGGAATTGTTAGCACTGAAGGGAGGCTTAAGCCTTTACCTGGTTTGCCGCCATTAATGCCGAGCACTGATATGTGCATCTCCGATCGATGTTCGGACAGGTCAACTTTGTATTTTCCTTTTGCGACATCCTGCCGAATTGTATGGCCACGGGTGAGAACCAATTCCAGGTCCCGAGAAACCTTGCTAAAACCATTTTCGGCTGGACTAATGATGCACCTGCCGTCAAGTCGTCTTCCATGATCTATATAGAGGTATTCAGGCTTGAATTCCGGAAACTCTATCACCGCGTCTTCAGGAACGACTCTTCGGCAGTAGTCGAGTAGCTTGACGGCCTCGTGGGTGTTATCGGGGTCGAGCATTGCAGAGATGGGATACCCCAATCGCGCAGACAGCATGCACATAAAAATCAGATTCGCTGCCTGAATGTTCTCAGGGGTGACCCCGCTTGATAGCAGATGACCGACTGTTTTATACTGTATTGGCTGATAAGCGCCATCATCCCTGATGACCGGCCATTCGAAAAATCTATTGATTGGCTCAAGATCGTTCGGCCTTACCATATGATGATGTGTACTGTCCGTTAACGCTGTTGTTTCAGGTCGGGGTTGCTCGGAAATCAACCCGTCTTCATACTTCTCATTTTCGTTATTCTTAATCATTCTTTTTCCTTTCTTTAAACGCTGTAAACAAAAAGGGCCGACCCGAAAATCCGGATCGGCCACCAACAACTACATCGGCTTGTCTTTATGCCCCCATATGCATCACCTCCATTACAACGAAAATTACTTTTAAACGATTTATTCGTTTATGCAATTTTGTTGATACAATGCAGGATAGTTGCCGAGAACCATCTAACATTTCGTAATTATATCAAAATTCGTATATTTATCTGAGGGGCATACAAGATAATCGGGTACACTGTGCTTTCAATTTCATTTCCTGCACGGGGATATTTTCGGTGAAAATTGAAAAACGGGATTCAGCTGAAGTTTCACGAGTGGAGTTTCACGATTTGAGTGGTGTCAAATGGCCTCATCGTCTTTCTTCGAGTCTTTATCAGAATCTATATCCCGCTTTTCACTTTGCGATCTGTGTTCGTCATATCCGAAATAGCGCGCCCACTCCATTGATGAAGAACTGCGCTTGTCCTTTTCAGGGATATAATTTTTGATGGCATCAGTTATTGATTCGAATTCATCACTAATTGACGGTGAGATTTGAGCAGAAAAGCGATAGGCTATTTTTTTCTTTTTATCGTTGATCATTTCATTGAGTTGCTTTTTTACATTATTCTTTAGTTGTCGTTCACTATTAATTTCATCTCTCAAATCCTCAAGGTGCTGCAAAATACACTCTAGTTTCTCTTCATAATCAAGTTTTGGCTCCGCCACTATTTCACGGTATATTTCTTCGAGAGCCTGCAAGGTGGATTCGATATTCTCTTCGCAATTCGACTTTTTCAATTTATTAATCTCAAAATTAACCTTATCTAAACGTTCGATAACTGATTCAACCATTTTCTTGCTGTCAAGTTTTGGCTCCTTATTTAGTTCATTTTCAATTTGGTTTAGTTTTAACCATATCGGATCCAATACTTCTTCATAGGATTTATTTTTTTGTTTTGTAGTAATTTCATATTTATTTTTTTCAAGTTGCCCAAGAATCAACTCGACATTTTCTCTACGGTAATCAGTCGCATTCTCAATTTTACCCAAGTAAAAACCAAACTCGCCTGGCCTCGGTGGTTTATTTCCAGTACTCTGAATCTCACCTTCAAGTAGATTTTTTAAATGCCGCATCTCACTTGAATCGTTTTTATCAACTCTTGCAAAATCGGCCGTTTGCTTCAGGCACTCATCGGCAAGCATTCCCTGTTTCAATAGCCTGTCAAAATGATCACGGATGCCCGCTTGTCTGATATTTTCGAGACGAAAACCCGAGTCCATGTTGTCCAAGCATTTAACTATGTGATTATTAAATGATTCAGAGGTGTATCGTAACCCTGACTTCTTCTGTGGAAAAAGTGGTCTTTTGGGATAGAGTCTGTGGCCAGCCTTTTTTAAGTGATTCATGTGACTTTGAACAATGACCTTTGCCGGAGCTGAAATTGGAATCGGTGTTCCTTTAACTGACATGGTGTTGCGAGCAATACCAGACTTGGATACGTCGCCTATGTTTAATCCACGGACTTCATGATTCTTTAATGCGCACTTGTGGCAAATTTCCGCCATATTGGCCAATACTTCACCATCGATATTTGGAGTCCGTATCTGTCTAATTTTCTGAATGGCTTGATGAATTTCAGGAGTTGTTAAACGGGGCTGGGCCATGTGTCCTCCTTGAGTTTATATGCCTGAAGAGGCCATTTTCCTAAATTCTGCAGGCAAGCAGCAACATATAGCTTCTATAAAAAAGACCCTTTCCATATCAGCTTACCCTTTTTTGTGACGATTGTCAGTGTCGTTGACAGAAATTTTTGCTTAACAACCCAATATCACATCACATTTTTCACTTATTTCAAAAAACCTGCAAACACCGAACATAATCATACAAGTACAAGACTCGGAAAATTGTTTCCGATGATCTCAATCGATGATGCCTGTGGGACTGCTGACTCTGCTGACACTGCAGACACACTCCCCAAGCATCCGAAATCAAACAGAAAGGATTTAAATAATGGAAGAAGATTTGGTTGAAATTCTCAAAGGGTATGAAAACACAGAAGGTTGTAGTAGAAGCCCCATCCCGTACCCAACCGGGGCTGATTACACACAGCCGATGGAGGCGACAGCTGCAAACGATGCGGATGCAGTCGAGACTGAAATTCATGAACCATCCAAGGATTTGATTTATGAAATCCGAGAGGGCCACCTATTTAAAGTGGCAGGGGGCAAAGACATTCGGGTTGCCAATTTTTACCTTACTATCGCTGCCCAGTATATTCGAATGGATGAGGGCACTGTCACAGGCCGCGATTTTAAAATCGATGTGCATTTAAATAACGAAATTGTCGAGTTGATGATTCCTGTAGAGGAATTTTGCAGCAACCGATTGGCAAATCAAATCATCGCACAGGCCGGATCAAGGGCCATCATCTATGGGAATCAAAATGATTTGAGAATTGCTGCCCAAGAGATGTCCACACCACCGACGAAGACCATCACTTCAAGCATGGGATTTGACAGACACGAAGCGTATTTAGCCCCTGGTATGGTGATCTCAAAAACAGGTATTGACCAAATGCCGGAGATCGAAGTTGATCTGAGTGAGGGCAATTTTTCCCGTCACATTGGTTTTTTGTCGCCTGACCAGGATCGGATCAAGGATTTGGTCGACCATATTCTTGCTGATTTTATGCAGCTTAAGAATCACCAGGTCGTCTATCCGTTGATCGGTCATATCGTTGGGGCTGCCTTTGCATCACAGATTGGTGAAATTGGCAGACAAAAGCCGTTTATGCATCTTCAAGGGACCTCGGGCTGTGGAAAAACATTTCTGGGCAACCTTGCCACATCCTTTTATGGTGCCTTCAATGATAGGCCCATCCCCTGGACCTCCACTGCGAATTCGATTGAATATGAGGGGTATTTTTTCCGTGACGCGCTGCTCTTTATCGACGATTTGAAAACATCGATAGTTGATCCGAAAAAGGTCATCCGAATCATTCAGAACAGTGCCAACTCTCAGGGACGCAGCCGCCTGACAGCCGGTGGCGATCTAAAGTTGACGCCGATGCGAGGCGTGAGAGGCTTGATCCTATCGACAGGCGAGGATTTCATAAACGATGTTGAATCGGTCACCGGCCGCACCATACTTATCAACGTTGAGCCGGACCAGAATCAGCAATCTGGTATCAAGTGCTGGGCTCGTCGGCGTGAATACCGAATGTTAATGCCAGCCTTGCTACAGTGGCTTTTGGCTCAGGATGATTGGACTGAGCAATTTGAGAATTGCGTGAATGAAGAGACGACAAGAATTTGTGCCACCATCGCTGATTTTTCCAACGGATTTCGAGTGGCCAGCAACTGGGCCTTAAATGCCTGGGGCTTTATGCTTTTTATTAGATATGCTGAGCATTTACAAATTGTCGATGAGGGCTACGCAGATGAAATAATTGATGAATATAGACAGATAATAGAAGACCATATCGCCGCACATGCAAATCGCATCAGAGTTCAAAGTCCGGTCGAGGTTTTTTACCAAATTCTCAGTCAGAGATTTGCCACCGGCTCTATTATGGTACAAGGGTTATCGGATCAAAACAGTGGTCGCCTGATTGGCAAGGTCCGTGAAAACCAAATTATTTGTCTGTTTCCTGATCCAACCCTCGAAGTCCTGCATCGGCACTTTCGGGCTTCTGGTAGAAAAATGTCCTTTAGCAAAGAAACCTTACGGGACGCCTTGGACAGGGAAAATCTGATAATACGGTCAGGCCCAGGTCGCATAACCCATCAAATCAGAATGGGTGCCAGCCGGCTGCAGGCATGGCAGTTCGATATCAATGAATTTAAAGCACGCTGCGGTATGATGGATTAATCCATACCGGCACTTAACCACTGCAACAACTAAAAACAAGCAGGGTCCAACCCCGATGATGTTACGGCCGCCGCCAAAGTGTAGCGGCCACACCACCCAGTTTCTTGGGCTATTTGACCCCTGACAATTTTCGCCACCATCAAATAGGGCCATGCTGTTCTGTCAAACACTGAAACTCCTCGCGCTGGCAGACAAATGTCCCCCCGAGGCGGCGTTGAATTGTAGCGCTACCAAGTTTATGGGCGCCTAATCTTTGAAAGGAGGACTAAATGAAATGATAGCTTTTGAATTTGGACAACTGATCATACGTACGGCACTGCAAGAGCTTGGGCTGTATTATGATGAAAAAATGCATTGTGAAGAAGATGGTATGGAATACTTCGTCGACAGTGTTGGTGCATCGATGTATTTGCCCAAAGGTGATGACCATCCGGTTTTCATCGGCTTTTCCGAAGAAACACAGCCTGGTATGGCCGCTGAGTTTGCTATGCGGTTTAGCAGGATACTCGAAAAGTCAGGCATCAAAGTGGTGGCTGAACTGCATTTGCCATGATGATACACCGGCATTGATTGAGCTGATCGAACTTTAAAATGGGAAATGAGGGGCCCAACCAGTTGCATCAAGCCTCTGTGGCAAGGCATGATAGACATTGAACACCTTGCCCAGTGAACATGTTACCCCCTCAAAAAAAAAAGAAGCTGAAATTAACAACTACAAAGGGTCCAAACTCAAATCATGTTACGGCCGCCGCCACAGTGCACAGGCCACCCCACCTAAGTTACCGCAGCAAACAACAATATAGTTACAGGTCATAACTGACCGTTTTTAAAAGATGTTACCTCTGGACCCGGAAACGGGGTAACAGTGGTAAACAAGGCAAAAGTTGACAGTGGGCAGCAGTCCGCTAAAATGTCCCCATACAATAGATGGGGAGGATGTATGAAAGGCAGAATTTATACGGAGGAAAGATGCCCGATATGTGATGGTCGCTTTTATCACGACGAGAGGCGAGGCGGCTTATTCTGTAAGCAACACCCTGAGATTGCCGCAAGAAAAAAATTCATAATTCGCTTTGGACGATCCTTAACAAAGAGATGTAGTAGTTATGAAGAAGCTGAGCGATTCTTAACTGGATTGCGTTTCGAAAATGACAAGGGGACCTTTGATATACGCGACTATCGCAAAGAAAATCCGCTTGGATTCGAAAATCTGGCGAATAAGTGGTTGGATCAGAAAAAGCGCACGAATGTGAAGGCCAAAACTATTCAATCTTACACCAATTTTATGGACAAGGCCATTGAGGCATGGGGGCAACGCAACATCAAGACAATAGGAACTGGCGAAGTCGAGGATTTTTTGTTGGCCGACCACATCAATCCAAGGACGAAGAGGCCAATTTCCGATAAAACGCGACACAATATGAAGTCTTGCTTGCATCAGTTTTTCAGTTGGGCATGCAGGCGGGAAAAAACATTAGTTCAACCCGAATTTCCAGAAATAACTTTCGAGCTTGGGTGGCGTAACATTGTTACCATAGAAAAACAACAGGCTATAATTGAGGAGGTTAAGCGGATTTCATACGATATCGAACCGAAAGTGTGGTTGGGTATCAAGTTGCTGGCGACGTATATAAAAATTCGACCTGGTGAAATGCGCAATGTCAGGGAGCGTGACATTAATCTTGAATCGGGATTCATTCACATACCACATCCAAAAGAGGGGTCTAAGAAACAGGGTAAATTCGCCTTTCTCGATGAGGAAGACATAGCGCTGATTAAGAGCTGCCCCAGGTCGATTGACCCCAATTTGTTTTTCTTTCGGCATGAGGTTAAAAGATCCGGCGTTAAAGCAGGTGAGCAGTTCGGTCCTAAATATTTTAAAAAATGGTGGGATAAAGCTTGCGAAAACCTCGGTATAAAAGGCGTTGATCTTTATGGCGGGACGAAGCATTCGACGGCTACTGCATTGGGCGCTTCATTAACACCGGAACAGATCAAAAGAGGTGGGACGGGATCTGCAACCAACAAGGCATTTGAGCGATATTTTCAGCCCCGGCGAGCTGAATCCGAAATCGTTGTCTCTGAAATTAAGCAGTTGCAGAGGAAGCAACCGGCAAAAGTTGTCAGGCTGGCTGATAAAAAATAGTTGTACAGCCTGAACAACACGTGTACAACATTTCAAGACCGCGAATATTGTATAACTTGTTGAAATTTAATAGTATTAATGGTGGAGGCGGCGGGAGTCGAACCCGCGTCCGAGAACATTCCACACTGGCGTCTACATACTTGTCCTGATGTTTAATTTCACGAACCGAGGCTCCATCAGGCAATAGGCAGGGTTCGCTATCCTGTAAAAAGTTCATTCAGGCCGTAACAGGCATCCGGCATGAACTATCCTACTTAGTCGACGCCCTTACCAAATCCGCAGGAGAGAAAGGGCAGGACGGAAGCTGCCTAAGCAGCTACGGCGTAGTTATAATCGTCTGCGATTATATTTATTTCCCATCGAGTTTACGAGCCGATGAGCACTCGGTATGCAACCAGCACTTCTTTGCCCCCGTCGAAGCCGTTTCGCCCCCATTGGGTTGGTTGAACGGCGGGGTATGCTGACTTATGTCAGAGAACGATTGAACACCCGAAAATAATGGAGTTCTGGGCGTTTGTCAATGCGCGAATCGCTGTCTTGCAGCGAATAATGTGTGTTGCTGAATGGTTCAGGTGGGTTATGAAATTTATTAATCTGGCAATCAAATACACATAGAATTGTCATGCCGGCGAAAGCCTGAAGCCAGGCTTTCCCTGGATCCCGAATCATAAAAGCTTGCCCCCGGTCCGCGATCCGGGATGACTTTGGTTGGCCTATTTTATTGCCGGTTTACGAATTGAATTAGCAGCTATTTATACTCTTTGCGCTGTCGATCGAGGTCGCGTTGTTCGTCGCGGCGGCGGATGGTTTCGCGTTTGTCGTAGTGGCGCTTGCCTTTGGCCAGGGCGAGTTCAAGTTTGACCTTGCCTTCGCGAAAATAGAGGCGCAGGGGGACCAGGGTGTAGCCGCGCTCGTTCATTTTACCGTAGAGCTGTTTGATTTCGTAGTGGTGCATAAGCAGTTTGCGCACGCGCAGCGGATCGTGGTTGTTGTAGTAGGCGAAGGGGTAGGGGCTGATGTGCAGTTGATGGACGTAGAGTTCCCCGTTTTTGATGCGGGCGTAGGAGTCCTTGAGGTTGGCGCGGCCCTGCCGGAGTGATTTGACTTCGGTGCCTTTGAGCACCATACCGGCTTCGAAGCGGTCTTCGATAAAGTACTCGTGGCGCGCCTTGCGGTTTTCAGCGATGATTTTAATGTGATCCTTTGCCACGGGTTAGCGCTCCCAATTCTTATGGTGGCCATTGTTGAGCAGGCTGCCGTAAGTGCTTTCAATGAGCCGTTCGATCTGGTCGGTGGTGGTCATTTTGAGCAGTTCGTCGGTGAACTGTCGGGCCTGGTCCCGGTTGAGCATCCGGATGGCGTTTTTGATCATCGGGATGGCCTGAGGGTTGGTGCTCAACTCCTCGAATCCCATGCCGACCAGGATCGGGGCGTAGATGCTCTCGCCGGCCATTTCGCCGCACATGAAGACGGGGATGTTGTTGTGCTTGGCCGCTTCGGTGACGTGTTTGAGCAGGCGCAGTACGGCTGGGTGGATGGGGTTGTACAGGTAGGCCACGTTTCGGTTGCCGCGGTCGATGGCCATGGTGTACTGGATGAGGTCGTTGGTGCCGATGCTGAAGAAATCGACCTCTTTGGCGATGGTGTCGGCCATGATGGCGGCCGAGGGCACTTCGATCATGACGCCCACGGGGATGCGCTTCTGGTGGGGCAGTCCGTCGTTTTTCAGAGATTGCAAGGCTTCGGCGATCAGCCGTTTGGCTTCGGTGACCTCCTCGACATGGGAGATGAGGGGCAGCAGGATGCGTACTTGTCCGTAGTTGGCGGCGCGCAGGATCGCGCGCAGCTGGGTGCGGAACACCTTGGGCTTTTGCAGGCAGTAGCGGATGGCGCGCAGGCCCAGTACCGGGTTTTCTTCCTGTTCGGTAATGTAGGACACGGCTTTGTCGCCGTTGATGTCCAGGGTGCGGATGGTGACCGGCTTGTCGGGGATCACCTCGACCACATCTTTGTAGTTTTCGAAGAGTTCGTCTTCGCTGGGGAAGTTTTTACGCGCCAGGTACTGGAACTCGGTGCGATAGAGGCCGATGCCATCGCCACCCCGGTCGCGCACGGCGACCACCTCTTCTGGCAGTTCGATGTTGCCCATGACGGCGAGCTCCAGCCCGTCTATTGTTTTGGCCGGCAGGTGGCCGCTGCGAGCGTAGAGGGCCCGGCGCTCTTCGAATGCGGTTTTGCGGATCTCGGCTTGGGCCAGGGTCTCTTCGCTGGGGTTGATCACCACGATGCCGGCGTTGCCGTCGACCACGATGATATCGTCGTTCTGGATGACGCTGGTGGCGCGTTCCAGTCCGAGCACGGCCGGGATCTCCAGGCTGCGGGCGATGATGCTGGTGTGGGAGGCGCGCCCGCCGCTGTCGGTGACGAACCCCATGACCCGTTCAAGCTGGATCTGGCTGGTATCGGCCGGCGAGAGGTCGCGGGCCACGAGGATGACGCGTTTGGAGATGCTGCCGATATTGACGCTTTCCACTCCGGTCAAGTGCTTGAAGATGCGGTCTGAGACATTGACCACGTCCTCGGCGCGGTCTCGCAGGTAGGCATCGCCCATGCTCTCAAATAGCGGTTTGATGGCGAGGACCACTTTGCGCAGGGCCCATTCGGCATTGATCCGTTCGCGTTCGATGGTTTCGATGGTGCGCCCGTAAAGCATCTTGTCTTTGAGCAGTACGGCATGGGTCTCAAGAATCTTGGCGTTTTCGCGCAGCTCTTCGGGGGTGTCGTTGATGATCTCGTGCAGCTCGTCGGCGGCCTTTTTGACGGCGACTTTGAAGCGCTTTTTCTCCTCCTCCAGTTTCTTGTCGCTGACCGTGTACTTGGGCACCACATCGACGCCCTCCTTGTCGACCAGGTAGGCCTTGCCGATACAGATGCCCGGGGATCCGCCGATCCCGCGCAGTATGAGTTCCGGTGCTTCCTTTTCCGGCATGGGTTTGCTACTCTCCAAAACCGCTGTTGAACAGTTCAGCGATTCGATTCAAAATGTCCATATCCGACGAGGCGTCGATTCGCACCCTTACCCGGTCGCCTTGTTGGGCTCCCAGGGTGAGGATGTCGATGATCTGCTTGGCGTCCACCTCCTCGTCGTCCGATTGGAGCCATACTCCCTTATCGGCCTCTTGGGCTGTTTTGGCAAGTTTGGCTGCTGAACGGGCATGCAGACCCAGTTCGTTGACGATTTTCAGTTCCCGATAGAGCAACTGATCCTTTTGTTCCATTTGGGTAGCCATTCGAGATCGAGCCTGACTAGGTGGATTGGAGGCTGTCGCATTTTATAAAGCTGTTGTTAGTACCATCATCATCCGACAGTGTCAACGGGGTTTGATTGACAATTTGATAGTATGCCGATAAGAAACAGATTATTGTAATTTAACGAAAAACCTAAGCAGGGGTCCCACGGAGGATGGGTTATGGAAAAGCAATTTCTGATCGACGATCTCAAACTGAGCGAATCATGGCGGCTGTTTCGTATTCTGGGTGAATTTGTTGAGGGGGTGGAGCGGCTGCACGACCTTGGGCCGGCGGTGAGTATATTTGGGTCTGCCCGGATTCAGCCGGACGATCCGATCTGCCAGAAGGCCGAGCGCATTGCCGAGCTTTTTGCACAAAACAAATTCGCGGTTATCACGGGCGGCGGCGGCGGGGTCATGGAGGCGGCCAACAAAGGCGCAGCAAGGGCCGGCGGACCTTCAGTGGGGCTTAATATAAAATTACCGTTCGAGCAGGCGCCCAATCCCCATGCGGATCTGCAGATAGAGTTCAACTATTTTTTCATCCGCAAGGTGATGTTTATCAAATATGCATACGCGTATATTGCCATGCCGGGCGGATTTGGAACTTTGGATGAGGTGTTCGAGGTGATGACCCTGATTCAGACCCGGCGGGTCAAGCCGTTCCCCATCATTCTGGTGGGCAGCGACTACTGGTCAGGGCTGCTTGACTGGATCAAGGAGCAATTGAGGGAGACGGGGAAGATCTCGCCGAATGATATCGATATCGTTCAAATCATCGACGATCCGGAAGAGGTGGTGGAGACTGTGAAACGCTTCGTGATTGTGTAGTTGGCTGCCGCTATCGGTTGGGAGTGCAAAGGCAGCTGATGGTGGCAATGGCTATCGCCTATTGAGATAGATAGGATGTGATCTTGGTTGATCAGGCATCATACGAAACGTTGTCTCGGGAGGTCGCGGCGCTCAAGGCGCAGTCCGAGAGGCTGCTTGCAGCCGAGGGGGCGGTGCAGCGAAACAATGAGTATCTGACCGCCCTGCACGAAACCGCCCTGGGCCTGATCGACAAGCTCGATACCCAGGAGTTGCTGCAGACCATCCTCGAGCGGGCCGTGGCGCTGGCCCGAACCCGGCATGGGTACATCTATCTTTGCGGGCCGGACGACAGCTACATGGAGATCCGGGTTGGCATGGGGTTTTTCAGCGGCCAGTTGGGGCGCCGGGTGAGTTGCGGCGAGGGGATGGGAGGCAAGGTGTGGCAGGCAGGGCGTCCCCTGGTGGTGGATGATTACCAGCGTTGGCCTGATCGTCTGCCCGACGACTCCCTGGACCGCCTGCATTGCATCGTGGGCATTCCGCTCAAATTCGACCAGCGGATACGGGGGGTGATCGGGCTGGGTCATGTGGACCCGGATCGCCACTTCGATCAGGAGGCCGTTCAGCTGCTGGAGCGTTTTGCAGCGCTGGCCCTCTTGGCTCTCGAGAAGGCCGAGCTCTATATGAAGGTGCGCCGGGAGCTGGGCGAACGGCAGAAGGCCGAAGCGCGTATACGTGAAAGCGAACAGCGCTATCGCAATTTTCTGGAGTCCTCCCCGGACCCGATCGTGGTCTACAACATGGAGGGGATCGCCACATACGCCAATCCCGCCTTCGAGAGGACCTTCGGCATGTCGCGGCAGGAGATATTGGGCCAGAGGGTCGATTTCGTCCCACCCGAGGCGTGGCCGGAGACCCGTGCCGCCATCGACGCCATGCTCCACGGTCAGACGATCAAGCTGTTCGAGACCCGGCGTTTGACCAAGGACGGCCGTAAGCTGGATGTCCAGATCAGCTCGTGTCTCTACATGGACGACTCGGGCAACCATGTGGGCAACATCGTCACCCTGCGCGATATTTCAGATCGCAAGCGGGCCGAACGGGCGCTGCACAACTATCAGGATCAGCTCGAAGCGCTGGTGCAGGAGCGCACCCAGGAGCTGAACGTGGCCAATGAGCATCTTGGCCGGGAGGTGGATGACCGCAAGCGGGCCGAGAAGGCGCTGCGCAGGCGGGAGGTGGATCTGCAGGCTCAGTCCCAGCATCTGGAGGAGGTCAACACGGCACTGCGGGTGCTGCTCAAGCAGCGCGGTGAGGACAAGGACGAGTTGATCAATAATGTGATGAACAATGTCAAAGAGCTGGTGTTGCCCTATCTTGAACGGATCAACCAGACACGCATGAGCACGCGCCAACAGACCCTTGTGCGTATCCTTGAGTCCAACTTGAACCATATCGTGTCGCCCTTCGTGCAGCGACTATCTGCCCGCATGGCCGGTTTGACGCCGGCGGAGATCCGTATTGCCAATCTGATCAAGGAGGGCAAGACCAATAAGGAGATCGCCGGGCTCATGTTCATCTCCAAAAACACCGTGCTCTATCATCGGCACAATATCCGCAAGAAACTAAAACTCACCGGCACCGCCGTAAACCTGCGGTCTCACTTGTTGACCATGGATGAGTAGTGGCAAAAACCCACTATTAACCCACTATTTTATCAACTTGACAACCTTCCGGGGCGTGCGTTTTAATACCTTTACCGCTCTATTCAATCTGGTGCTGTTCAATCTGAAGCTGTGATTCCGGTTTGCGGTGTGCAAACACAACTTAAAACAATGACTCCTGGCCCCACTGCCCTATGAATGCTTTATCGGTTTCCAACGTGACACTTACCTTTGGCGGGCTGCATGCGCTCTCCGATGTCAGCCTTTCGATCCAGCCGGGTCTGATCACTTCGATCATCGGTCCCAACGGGGCCGGGAAGACCAGTATGCTTAACTGCATCTCCGGGTTCTACCACCCCACGCACGGTCAAATTCTCTACGGGGAGCACTCCCTGAGCCATGCATCGCCTCACCAGGTGTCGAGTTGGGGGATCGCTCGCGCCTTTCAGAACATTGAGCTTTTCGGCGGGTTGACCGTGCTGGATAATCTGATGCTGGCGCGGCATCGCAAGCTTCACTACAGCTTTTTGCACGCGGTGGTCTATATGGGGAAGGCGTCTCGCCTGGAGGCAGAAAACAGGGCTTATGTCGAAGATATCATCGATTTCATGGAGCTTGAGCCCTACCGCAAACATCCGGTGGGCAATCTGAGCTACGGGGTTCAAAAACGGGTCGAGGTGGCCCGGGCGTTGACCCTGGCACCCGAACTGCTGCTGCTCGACGAGCCCATGGCTGGCATGAATATCGAAGAGAAAGAGGACATGGTGCGCTTTGTGATCGACATCCAGAAAGAGCGCCACACCACGGTGGTGCTGGTCGAGCACGACCTGGGCGTGGTCATGGATATCTCCGATCAGATCTACGTGCTCGATTTTGGAGAAGTGATCGGTGCGGGCCGCCCGGACGAGGTGGCCAAAAATGCGAAGGTGGTGGAGGCATACATTGGAGAAGATTAAAAGAAGTATGAAAGCAGAAAAGTTGAAGGTATGAAAATGACGGTAGTCTATCGATTGATATAGCGAAGGGTTGGCTGCCGGCATCTTGTATTTGACTTCAGCCCTTATGCATAATTTTAGAGAAGAGTGCGCATGACGGATCAGGATACATTGTTGGAATACACCATCCCCCAGCTGCTGCGGTGGCGGGTGGAGCTGACCGGCGATCGGGTCGCGTTGCGTGAGAAGGAGTTCGGCATATGGCGCAGCCTGACCTGGAAGCAGTACTACGAACTGGTGCGCAAGGCTGCGCTGGGTCTGGAGCAGATCGGTTTGCGCAAGGGGCACACCATCGCCGTGATCAGCGATAATATACCGGAGATCCTGATCGTTGCCATCGGCGCCCAATCACTGGGGGCGATTTCCGCCGGTATTTATCAGAGCAGTTTGCCCCACGAGATCGCTGACATCCTCAACTACATAGAGGCCAGGTATGTCTTCTGCGACGATCAAGAGCAGGTCGACAAACTGGTCGAGGTGCGCGCCAAGATCCCCAGCATCCAAAAGGTGATCTACGAAGACCCCCGTGGCATGCGGGGCTACCGCAGCGACGAGTGGTTTGTCTTCATCGAGGATATCTACCGGTTAGGCGAAGCGTGTCTGGAGGAGAACGAAGCGCTTTTCGACGATATGATTGCCAAGGGCAAGCCGGACGATGTGTGCCATCTTTGCCTCACCTCCGGCACCACCGGTTTGCCCAAGGGCGCCATGATGACCCACCGCAACTATATCAATATGGGGGTTCAGATCACCAAAGCCGATCCTCTGGAGGCCGATGACGAATATATGTCGTTTCTACCGTTTGCCTGGATCGGCGAGCAGATGAACTCTTTCGGGGTGGCGCTGGCCACAGGCATATCGATCAATTTTCCCGAATCGGTGGAGACGATCATGGCTGATCTCAAAGAGGTCGGCCCGCACTTCATGTTCGGCGCACCGAGAATCTACGAGACCATCCGTTCCGAGATCTGGTTGAAGATCGACGAGTCCTACTGGCTCAACCGGACTTTCTACAACTACTTCATAAAGATCGGCCAGCAGGCGGCCGAGTACCGCATGAGCGGCCGCAAGATGCCGTTCAAACTGGCTGTGCTGGCCTGGCTCGGCAAAACCATGGTCTTCAATCCCTTGATCAATCAGTTGGGGCTGCTGAGGCTGCGACGGGCCTATACGGGGGGAGCGGCCCTGGGGCCTGAGCTGTTCACCTTCTACCAGGCCATCGGGGTGAACTTGAAACAGATTTACGGTCAGACCGAAATCACCGGGATCGCTTACATGCATCGGGACGGGGATATCCGTTCGGACACGGTGGGCGAACCGCTGCCCGGCACCGAGTGCCGCATCTCCGAAGATGGCGAAATTTTATCGCGTTCGGCTTCGGTGTGCGCCGGCTATTTCAAGCTGCCGGAGAAGACCGAGGAGCTGCTCGAAGGCGGCTGGCTCCATTCGGGCGATGCCGGGTTCATCGACGAGAACGGCCACCTGGTGGTGATCGATCGTGTATCCGATGTGATGCACAACAACGCCGGGGAGATGTTCAGCCCCATGTTCCTGGAGAACAAACTCAAGTTCAGCCCCTACATCAAAGAGGCGGTGATCTACGGAGATAAACAGGAATATGTGGCCGCTTTGGTCAATATCGACCCCATCATCGTAGGGAAGTGGGCTGAAGATCGACGCATCTCTTTTACCACCTTCATGGATCTTTCCCAGAAGGAGGAGGTGGCTGATCTGATCTTCAAAGAGATTGTGGCCATCAACGATGCGGTGGAGAAGCCCCATTTCAAGATCCGGCGTTTTGCCATCCTGTATAAGTTGCTCGATGTGGACGACGGCGAACTGACAAAGACTGGCAAGATCCGGCGTGATTTCGTGCAAAACCGCTACCAGCCGCTCTATGAGGCCCTTTACGACAGGACTGTAGAGACCAAGAAGGTGGAAGCCACGTTCCAGTATCAGGACGGACAGACCACCACGGTTGAAACAGAGATGCGGTTTTACACGGTAGATGAGAATGAGGCAGTAACGTAACATGCAACAACGTCCCCCTCTGAAAAAGGGGGATTCAGGGGAAGAATTACGGGTAGCCTCCTATGAGCTATTTTCTGCAACTGGTCGTCAGCGGTATCGTGGTGGGATCGATCTACGCCCTCTCCGGTTTAGGCTTTGTACTGATCTACAAATCCAGCCGGGTGCTCAACATCGCCCACGGCCAGATCATCGCTGCCGGTGCCTTCATCACCTACGCCCTGACCGTTTGGTTGGGCATCCCGCTCTACATCTCTTTTCTGGTCAGCATGGTGGTGACCTTCTTCCTTGCCATGAGTGTCGAGCGCATATTTCTGCGCCGCCTCATCGGAGAGCCGATCATTTCGGTCATCATGGTGACCATCGGCCTGATGTCCATCCTCGACGGTATCATCTATCTGACCCCCTTCGGCACGGTTAACTACTCCTTTCCGGAGTTTTTCCCCAAGACGCCCATCGAATTCCTTGGGGTCTCCATCTCCTGGACGCAGTTGGTCGGCGTCATCATCACCTTTGTATTTATCGGGCTGTTCACCTGGTTCTTCAAAAAGTCGACGGTGGGCATCTCCATGCGGGCCGTGTCCGATGACCAGTTCGCTTCCATGTCGGTGGGGATCTCCGTGCCCAAGGTGTTCGGGCTGGCGTGGGCCATGGCCGGTCTGAGCGCAGCCGCGGCCGGTGGCATTATCGGCAATATTACCGGCCTCAACTTCGAAACCCTGCACGCTTTCGGCATTATCGTCTTTCCGGTGGTGATTCTGGGCGGGCTCGATTCGATCATCGGGGCAGTGGTGGCCGGTATCATAATGGGGTTGATCCAGCAGTTCGCAGCCGGTTACCTGGACGGCAACTGGGGCCTCAACGGGACGGCCGACGTGCTGCCCTACATTATTCTGTTGATCATTCTGCTTTTCAAACCGCACGGCCTGTTCGGAACGCATGAGATTGAACGGGTGTAGGTGCTTCGATCCGATGATTTCGGTTCCGATGTGAACAGGGCAATGGAAGTAGTTCGATTTCAGTTTAAAGTGTTAAGTTTGAAGTTTAAAGTGAAGGAAAAGATCGATTAGATAGATGCAGGCAAATTGACGTAGGGGCGGGGTTTATCCCCGCCCGGGCAAACGCAAGAGCGCCTCGATGACAACGTGCCGGGTATATAGCAAAGGCGTTCGAGCACCAGAGCGATAGATTACAGGCAGAAAAGCAAACGCTTAAAATACATTGGAAAGAGATTATGTCCGCGAATCGATGGCTGGCCACCGGCAATTTTTTCAGCACTTACAGGGAAGAGCAGCGTATCTTTTTTACCCATCTCGATCGACTCGTATTTCTGGTTTTTCTCGCGGTGCTGTTTGCCTGGCCGTTGGCATTTGATGTCAGCAACAAGTATATGCTGGTGGTCGACAACATCTTGATTGCCATGGTGGCGATTATCGGGCTCAATCTGGTGACCGGGTTTGCCGGGCTGATCTCAATCGGGCATGCCGCCTTCGTGGGGGTGGGGGCTTACACCCTGGCCCTTTTTGCCCGCACCATGGGTGATTCTCATGTGCTGGTGACCCATGCCTGGCCGCTGATGCTGATCATCTCCGGTCTTGTCGGGTCTATTTTCGGCGCTTTCGTCGGTTTGCCGGCGCTGCGCCTGAAGCATCTCTACCTGGCCATCGCGACGCTCTCGTTCCAGATGATTTTTCAGTGGACGATCAACTTCCTGCCGCTGTTCAACCAGGGGCAGACCATTCCCATCGGCCGGGTTTACTGGTTCACCGGCATGGTGCCCCGCAAGGAGCACTACTTTTTCTGGTACTATGTGATATTGACCATCGTGGTCATCTTCGGCCTTGGGGTGCGCAACCTGTTGCGAACGCGCTACGGAAGGTGTCTGGTGGCGGTGCGCGACAACGATCGGGCGGCCGACGCCATGGGGATGAATCCTGGGATGACCAAGGTGTACGCCTTTGCCCTGGCCGGCTTCTTCGCCGGTGTGGCCGGCGCCCTGCACGCCTATCTCTACCGCGGCGCGGGCATCGAATCGTTCACCCTGACCCAGTCGATCTCCTACCTGGCCATGGCCATCGTGGGCGGATTGGGCACCTTGACCGGATCGTTCTGGGGGCCGGCCGCCATCCGTATCCTTGACCTGCAGGTCGAAAATCTGGTTGAATGGTCAGCGCAGTTCATGCCGGCCAACATGAACCTGGCCACGGCCCTCAAACCGTTGACCTTCGGGCTGGTCATCGTCCTTTTTCTGATGTTCGAACCGCGCGGCATCGCCAACTGGTGGCGCATTTGCCGTTCGTATTTGAAGCTTTGGCCTTTCCGCTACTGATCGCCGAAAGGCCGACGAGGGGTCTATCAATGGGCAAGGGGTTATGACGCCCGCCAAAAATGGGAGGGTACGTATGAAAAACAGACATGCTTTTATGTTTCAAATGGTGTTTACCTTGATCGTGTGTGTGGTGCTGGCTGCGCCATCTCACGCTGCTGAAACTTACAAATTGGCATTGTCGCTGGCCATCACCGGCCCGACCTCGGACGCCGGCAATCCTTACTCCAAAGGGGTGGAGGACTACATCCGTTACGTCAACGATACCAAGATGCTGGGCGGCAACTCGGTCCAGTGCACGATTCGCGATGATCAGTACAAAACCGACATTACCAAGCGCAATTTCGAAGAGTTCCTGGACGATGGCATCGTGCTCTACCTCAACTACTCCACCGGCAGCACCCTGGCCCTGAAGCGCGATTTCGAAGAGGAGAAGATCCCGACCATCCCTGCATCGTTCCACGCCGGAAACCTCGTGGACTCCAACTACATCTTCCTGCCCATCGCTACCTATTCGAGCCAGTGCATCGGACTGGCCGAGTATGTCGTCGCGAACAACAAGGGCGACCTGCCCAAGGTGGCCATGTTCATCCACCCGTCGGCCTTCGGGCGCGGACCGGTGGAAGATGTGGAGAACGCCGTCAAAGCCGGTTTGAAGATGGAGATTGTCGAGGTGGTGGAGCACGGTAAGGACCTGGACAACACGGCCACGTTGCAACGGCTGCTGAGCAAACAGGTGCGTTTCGTGATCTGCCAGACCGTGCAGTCACCGGTGGCCACGCTGCTCAAAGACGCCCAGCGGTTGGGCGTGGTGGCCAAATCCTTTGGCGAGGAGGGCAAGCTCACTTTTCTGGGCGCCCACTACACCGGCGGTATCGACCTGATCAATCTGGCCGGATCGGCTTCGGAAGGATTTTTCTGGACCACCTCCTATACGCTTACGTCGGAGAAGGGGCCGGGTACGGAGTTTCAGTTGATGCTGGCTAAAAAGTATGATCGGGATGAGAAGACCGCCAACTCTCACAACTACACCAACGGCATGATGGTGGCCCAGGTGGCCGTGGAGTGCATCCGGCGCGTCAAGGCCAATGGCGGCAAGGTGACTCGCGAGAGCCTGTACAAGACGCTCAACGCCATGAACGGCAGTAATAGCTACTCGCCAGGCAACACCGTGGGGCCCGTTACCTATTCACCCACCGACCATGCCGGTGTGGATACCCTGCAGGCCTACTCGGTGCAGGGCGGTGTTTTCAAGGCTGTGGGCAAACCCTTCATCCCGAAGTATGCGAAATAGCAGCGACGCTTGAGAATCGTAGACGGGCGTATGGGCGCAGGGATGGCCCTGCGCCCATCCTTCAGCAAGGCAGGCAGGGACGGTTCAAACTATGGCAGCGACCCCCGATAGAGAGCGACTGCTCGATGTCAACAACATCGAAGTGGTGTACAACGATATCATTCAGGTGCTGCGTGGTGTCAGCATCAGCGTGGCCAAGGGCGACATTGTCGCACTGCTGGGGACCAATGGCGCCGGCAAAACCACGACGTTGCGGGCCATCAGTGGCCTGCTCAAGCCGGAGAACGGATATATCCGGGAGGGATTTATCAAGTTCGACGGCAAGGATATCACCAATGTTCTGGGCACCGAAGTGGTCCACCTGGGTGCGGTGATGGTGCCCGAAGGCCGCCGGGTGTTCAAGCATCTGACCGTGGATGAGAATATCCGGGTCGGGTCGGTCACCCGCAAGGACGGCGCGGCCAACATCCGCCAGGACTATCAGCGCATGTATGTCCATTTTCCCCGCCTCTCCAAGGTGACCAACCGCCTGGCCGGGTATTGCTCGGGCGGCGAGCAGCAGATGATCGCCATTGCCCGGGCCCTCATGGCGGCCCCCAAGATGCTGATGCTCGATGAGCCATCACTGGGGCTTGCCCCTCTTCTGGTCAAGGAGATTTTCGACAACGTCAAACGCATCAACCAGGAGATGAAGGCTACGATTCTGGTGGTCGAGCAGAACGCCAAGATAGCCTTGGCGGTATCCGATTATGCCTATATCATGGAGAACGGCAAAATCGTTCTGGAGGGGCCGTCGGACAAACTTCAGGACAACCCGGATGTGAAGGAGTTCTACATGGGGGTGACCCAGGGCGGGGGGCGCAAGTCTTTTAAAGAGGTGAAGTCTTACAAGCGTCGCAAACGGTGGATGTAGGATTTATCAGTTTAAAGTTGGACGTTTTAAGTTTAAAGTGAAGGTATGTTGTCTGATTCGAAGGCGTCGATTTTGAATTTTGGAAGTAACTTGCTGCGAGAATAGGTGGAAGATCAAAAGAGTGGATACGATCGACAGAATACCTTCACTTTAAACTTTTTACTTTACACTTTAAACTCCCGGCAACGCCGGGCAACAGGAGTATTGCATGAAGATATTGGTGGCTTACAATGGCTCACCGCCTTCCCAGCGGGCGTTGGAAATGGCGTGCGAAAAGGCCAAAGCGAAATCGGATTCTCTGGTTTATGTGGTAACCTCAATGGAGGGTGGCAGTGGTGAGACCCTGGAGGATATCCAGGAGGTGGAAGACAATCTGCAAAAAGCCAAAGATTACCTGCTTCAATCGCAAGTGAACTGCGAGACGCTCCAACTGGCGCGTGGATTGACGCCTGGTGAAGATCTGGTCAAGTTTTCCGAAGACAATGGTGTGGACCATATCTTCATCGGCATAGAGAAGAAATCGCGAACACGCAAGCTGCTGCTCGGGTCGACGGCCCAGTTCATCATTCTGAGAGGGCCCTGCCCGGTGACCACCACAAAATGATGGGCAGGGGCGCTGTCTGTCTCTTTCCGGCTTCACCAGACAGATTTGGATGCGTCTGAAACGATATGCAACATCCTTCCGGGGGCCGGTCCGGTGGGTGATGACGCCCGATGCGTGGTGGCGCAACAGATGCCCCTTCCCGATACGCCTGCCCCTTGCGCTACAGATGGCGCATTCGATGATCCCCTCTCATATTTACATAGGAGGAACAGTACATGAGCCAATATGATCTGACCCTATACGATATCATCTGTCGCAATGCCCGCCTCTTCCCGGAACGGGCCGCGTGGTTGGAGGCCGAAGAGAACCGGACGATGACGTTCTCAGCCTACCGGGGGGCGGTAGATCGCATGGCCGCGGGATTGCTGGCCGTGGGATTTCGCAAGGGAGAACGCATCGGCGTCATCGGCAAAAATTGCCTCTCCTACCTGGTGCTTTACGGTGCGGCAGCGGCGCTGGGTGGGATCGTGGTCCCTATCAATTGGCGGCTCTCTCCGGATGAGATGGTTTACAACCTCAACGATACCCAGGTGGCCTATCTGTTTGCCGACAGCGAAGACCCTGAGGCGATGAAGACGGTTCAGGCCAAGCTTGCCGGCAAAGCCAAGTGCTTCAATCTGCAGGCCCAGAACGGCCCCTTTGCCGATCTGGTCGATGCACCTATGCCCAGTGACGGACTTCCGTCTGACGAGGTGTCGTCAGACGATGGCTTTGTGATTATTCACACGGCGGCTGTGGCCGGGCGGCCGCGGGGGGCGCTGCTGAGTCACCGCAACCTGCTCTGCGCCAACGCCCAACTGATGCACCAGGCCAATTTGACCGGTGCCGATGTGCATCTCAATCCCTTGCCCATGTTTCACATCGCCGGTTTGGGGATGGCTTTTTGCTGCTTTCATGCCGGCATGCTCAACGTTAACATGCGCAAATTCGACGCTGTGCAGGCCGCCCGGTTGATTGCCGAGCATGGTGTCAGCGTGCTGTTCGCCTTTGCGCCCATGATGCAGACCCTGCTGGCCCATGTGACTGAGAGCGGCGGGAAGATCGATTCGCTGCGGGCCGTCCTTGGAATCGATACGCCCGAGGTGATCGAACGCTACCAGGCGCTGACCGGCGGCTCGTTCTACAGCCTCTTCGGCCAGACGGAAACCTCCATGGTGGTGACCATGAGCCCTTACAGAGAACGACCCGGATCGGCCGGCCGACCGTTGCCCCTGGTTGAGATTCAACTGATGGATGATGCCGATCAGCCGGTTTCCGCCGGTCAGGCGGGGGAGATTGCTGTGCGCGGCCCCATGGTCTTCAAAGGGTACTGGGGGCTGGACGAGGAGAACGCCTATACATTCCGAAATGGTTGGCACCATACGGGTGACATGGGCCGCTTCGATGAGGATGGATACCTGTGGTATGTGGCCCGCAAGGCGGAGAAGGAGTTGATCAAGCCGGGGGGGGAGAATGTTTACCCGGCGGAGGTGGAGAAGGTGATTTTGGCGCATCCGGCGGTTGAGTCGGTGGTGGTTTTCGGTGTGCCCGATCCCAAGTGGACCGAGGGTATCAAGGCGGTGTGTTGTCTGAAAACGGGTGAGACACTGGAGGCCAAGGCGTTGATCGAATTCGTCGGGGGGCGCATCGCCCGATATAAAAAGCCTCAGTATGT
The DNA here is from genome assembly GCA_963668675.2 of uncultured Desulfatitalea sp. Lineage (GTDB taxonomy): Bacteria > Desulfobacterota > Desulfobacteria > Desulfobacterales > Desulfosarcinaceae > Desulfatitalea. The sequence continues at coordinate 2,966,027 of CAXXMB010000002.1, forward strand.
GCAATTCGTGGAAGAGCTTCCGTTGTTGAAAGATGGTTCGGCGGATCGGGCCGAAGTTAAAAAGCGGTATGGCGGGCCGCAGGGGTGAACTTTTAATAGTGCTTTAGATGTCCTTTTGTGGGTATATCGCTTATGCACTGCTGCACCGGTGCTGGTGGCAAGGGGGAGTAGCTGACACGCTCCGTGGTCTAAGTGATGCTAAGATGCGCTCCGGGCGGCCCGCAAACTCGCTGCGCTCAAACAGTGCGGGCCGCTGACCCTGCGCTGCATCTAAGCATCACTAAGACCACTGCGCTGACGTCAACTACTCCCCCTTGCCACCAGCACCTTTCTTTCTACTTTTGCCAAGTTGGTTATCTTCTATGGCGTTGCCCCCGTTATACTCTATTTGGGCAGTCCGGCAACAATTGCTTCTATTACACCTTTCCGGATGAGCATGACGGCGATGGCGGCCAGGAAGAGGCTGGCGATTTTGGTGGCGCTGCGGGTGCCGTTACGGCCCAGTATGCGGGTGATGCTGGTGGCGAAGAGGAAGGCGACGCCCGCGATCAGCAGGTTGACGACAACGGCCAGGGAGGTGAGCCCCTTGCCGTAGGCGTTGGCCAGCACGATGCAGGTGGTCAGCAGGGCGGGTCCGGCCAGCAGGGGGATGCCGATGGGAACGGCGCCCATGAGTTCCGTATCTGCCTGACGTCTTTTTTTCTCTCCGGTCAATAGATCGTTCAATGAGATGGCAAAGAGCAAACTTCCCCCGGCGATCATGAAGTCGGCCACCGTTACGCCCAGGAAGGTGAGCAGCGCGGGCCCGAATATGATGAATGCCAGGGAGAAAACGGTGGCTGTTATGATGGATTGGACGAGTATGGTCCGGCGGGTGCGTGCTTCGAGGCCGTCTGTCAAAGAGATGTAGATCGGCAATACGCCGATGGCGTCCACGGCAACGAAGAGCGGTACGAAGCAGAGCCAGAATTCCTGCATGGCCTTGACTCCCCTTTTATAGGTATTGAATCGGTGTCATTTTTCTTTTGCGCCGGACGGCCTCGAGCAAACCGACTGTGCCAGTCATCATGTTGTCTCCCCAAGGTGCTCCCCACACGATCGGCAGTTTCGACCCGGTCATGAGGCGGCGTTTGGGGCCGGTGGCGATGATGGCCCGGACCTTGTCAAAGCCCACCACATTTCTGAGGTAGGCGCCATGGCCGCCCTCTGCGAGAATCTGATCGTGTCGGATGCGGCCGTTGGCCAGGTCCACGAGCAGCGACTCCAGGCGCTCCAGGGTGATGTCGCGGGTGTGGTACTCCACGAAGGCGGCCACGCGGTCTCCTTCCAGCGTTGCGGCAACGGTGTGCGAGGTGGCGATGTCGAGGATGATCACCGGCGAAGCGCTCGCGGCAGCGGCGTCGAGGCCGGCGCCGCACATGGCGGCCATGCCGCTGTCCATGACGTAAACCTCTCGGGCGTTGAGCTTGTGGGCGTCGTCGGCCATGCAGCGCAGTCGGTTGAAGGCTTTCGGTACTTCATCGCTGTGATAGAGCAGGTCATATGGGGATGAGGACTGGTCGAGGATTTCTTCGAACAAGTTGTGGCGGAAATCGAGATGGCTCACCCCCTTGGGGGCCACCCCGTGATCCTGGGCGCAGAGGGTCACCGCGTCAAATGCCATTGGCAGTCCGAGCCCCTCTATGATTTGGGCGATGCGTTCGGGCTGCACATCGCCCAAGCGTACCGTGGTGTATTGGGGATCGGCACTCAACCGATCGATGGTGCGGTCCTCTTCAATGATCATGCCCCAGCTGCGCACCCGCTCCATGTCGTGGTGAAGCGTGGCTGCCGCCGATGGGGAGATGAGCACCCGATCCGTTTCGGCCCGCTGGCGCAGGGCGTCGCTCACCGGCCCACCGCCCATCTCTGCGCCCGACACCACTAAGGCGCCTTTGGTTTGGGCAATCTGCTCGGCCACGAGGCGAACCGGTGAGGGCGCCACGGCTTTGAAATGGTCACCGCTGTCGCTGTTGTAGCAGAGCATGTCCATGGTGCCGGCCCCGATATCGATCATGAGGAGTTGGCTCATTTCGCGTGTCCTTTTAGAACATAGGTTGATCCCACATAAACCCCTTGGCTATGAGGTGCCAGGTGGAGAATATCCCTGTTGGCATATCGGAAAACCTGGTTGTTGGCAACTGCCAGGGAGGGAAGGCCATTGCCGGCGTGTCTCAAATCAACGGCTCAAACGATACAATTGGTTGCCAAAGGTTGTGTCACACTGGTATGAGGTTTGTAACCATTAAAGGAGGTGTTGATATGCGCTGGCGCTGTCTGATTTGCGGTTATATTCACGATGGAGAGCAGCCGCCCTACCGTTGCCCGATATGTGGGGCACCGGCCAAGATGTTCGAGCAGGTGGCGGAAAAGCCCTCCCCGAAGGCCAAGCGCCAATGAAGGTCTATACCCAGACCGGCGATCAGGGCAAAACCAGCCTGCTCAGCGGCGAGCGGGTGGCCAAGAGCGATGCGCGCATTCAGGCCTATGGTGAGATCGATGAACTCAACTCCGTGGTCGGGGCACTCATAGCCGCTCTGACACCCGGCGCCGAATCGGCCCGGGATGAGCTCCAACAGATCCAATCGGATCTGTTCCAGGTGGGTGCCTGGCTGGCGGCCACGCCGGGGTCCGAAATAAGGGCGCGTCTTTCGCCGATCACCATCGAGCACAGCCGGCGCATTGAAGCGTTTATCGACACCATGGATGAAGCGTTGCCCGAACTGAAACGCTTCATTCTGCCGGGCGGCCATCCGGCTGCTGCATGGGCCCATATTGCCCGCACGGTTTGCCGAAGAGCGGAGCGGGGTGTGACGATGTTGGCAGAACAGGAGAGCGGAGCGGCGGGAGACGCCGATGGGACAGGGTCGGTGGTCGTCTACGTCAATCGCCTTTCCGACTACTTTTTCGTGCTTGCACGCTGGTTGAATCAGATGTCGGGCGTTGGAGACGTGACGTGGCAGGGATAGCCACCGGGGAGATGGCCGGCAACACCTCCGAATCGCTCTATTCGGTGGCTGTTCTCGATCTGCGCTGGTTGAGCGGTGAGGTATTTGAAATCCGGTTCGAGCGGCCGGATAGCTTTGCTTATCAGCCGGGCCAGAAGATCAGCTTTGTCGAGGGTCCGCTTCGTCGCGATTACACGCTGCTGGGGCCGGCCCACGTCGATGAACTGGCTCTGTGCGTGCGCCATGTGCCCAACGGGCGGTTTTCACCGCGACTGGCCCGGGCAAACAGGGGCGACCGGTTTCAGATTACGGCGCCGTTCGGGTATTTTACCTATAAGGCGTCATCGCGGTCGGCGGTCTTTGTGGCCACCGGGACCGGGATTGCTCCTTTTGTGGCCTATGCGCATGCCGGCACGCGGGGATTCGCTCTGCTCCATGGCGGGCGAACTGTTGAAGCGCTCTATTACCGTGACATCCTGGCCGATGCAGCCGATCGTTACATACCGTGCATCTCCGGGGAGCCTCCTCGGGAACCGTTGCCCGCTGTGTTTGCCGGTCGGGTCGATCAATATCTCTCGACCGTTTTTCCGGAGGGGGTTTACGATTTCTACCTCTGTGGTCGGGCAGGGATGATCCGTGATGTTATCCGGGTGATCGACTTTAGATTTAAAGCGTCACGGGTGTTCATGGAGGCGTTTGATTGAGACAGGGTGACGGAAACGACGGTGGCGCATTTGTCGATCGGGATCGTCGGCGCACCCATTTGGCAATGATGCCGATATAAGCCATACAGTGCGCCCTGCTCTCAAATGGCGGAATTGATTGGAATGGTACGCTTTTTTATCATATTGACCCTATTGCTGTTTTCAAGCGTCAGTGGCACATACGCTGCCGGGACCAAGAACGTCTGGGTACTGCACAGCTATCACCAGGGGTGGCCGTGGACCGATCATATTACCAAAGGCATCCAATCGGTATTCTCCCCCTTCGGCAAAGAGATCCTGATCTATTACGACTATCTCGATTTGCACCGTGCCAGTGACGACGTCCTTGCCGATGCCGCCACCTATTTCCAACGCAAACTCGAGCACATCGCCATGGATGTCATCATCGTGTCGGACGACGGCGCCCTTCAGTTTCTCGACAAGTATGGCGACCGGCTGGCACCCGGTACTCCTGTTGTTTTTTGCGGCATTAACAGTGAACCGCAGCGCTCCCTCTTCGGCGATCGTGAACTGACTGGGGTTGTCGAGCAGATCGACCATTTGGGGGCCCTCGACCTCATGCTGCGCCTGCACCCCGAATGCCGCAGGATCGTTGCGCTGGTCGATCGTAAGGCGATCAGCCCTTTTGCGTTGGACGAATTGGAAAAGGCCATTGCAAAGATCAATCAGCGGGTATCGGTGGATACGTGGCAGGATATACCCTGGTCACGGATGCCGGCCAAACTGGTTGCATTGACACCTGGCGACCTGGTCTACCTGCTGGGCTTCGATCACGATCGAAGCGGTAACGCCGCTATCGCTTCCGAGGTCGCCGATCTGGTGGTGCGCTGGTCTCCGGTGGCCGTCTACACTCCCTTGGACCTCTATCTGGGTAGAGGCGTTGTCGGCGGGTTGGTCAACTCCGGTTCCGGCCAGGGGGCCCAGGCAGGTCGCATGGCCTTGCGCATCCTTTCCGGAGAGGCGGCAGCGGATATCCCTGTGGCGGATCAAGTGCCGCACCCCTATCTTTTTGACGGCCGGGCACTGCAGCGTTTTGATATCGATGCCGATCAGGTGCCGGAGCAGAGTGAGATCATTCACCAACAGCCTGTTTTTTGGTTGCGCCACGGCATCTTTTTCGTCTGTCTGGTGGCGGCGCTGTTGTTGCTCAGCAGCCTTTTACTGATGCTGTTGATGCGCCAGCGCAGCAAACAGAGCAGCCTGGTTCAAATCAATACGGATCTGGATGGCCGCATCAGGGAGAAGTCGGTTCACTTGCAGATTGTCAATCAGAAGCTCAAGAAGCAATCCTTGACCGATGGCGTCACCGGCATTCCCAACAGGCGCTATATCTACCAACGGCTGGTCGAAGAGATCAAAAAGGCGCGTCGCTACAACGTATCGCTGGCCCTTGTGCTGTTCGATATCGACGGGTTCAAGAAGATCTACGATCAGCACGGCTACGTGCTGGGTGAGCGTATCCTGCGGGATGTGGGCCACACCATCAAACGCAACATGCGCGAGATCGATCTGGTGGGCCGTTACGGGGGAGAAGCATTTCTGGTGATCCTGCCCAACACTACCCTCGAACAGGCCCGCTGCACGGCAGAACGCGTACGGAAGAAGATCGCCGGCTTGTCGTGGGAGCAGGGTGAGGTGAAGGTGACGGTCAGCGGTGGCCTGACCCAGTTTGTGGATCAGACCCCGCCTGAACTTGTCCAGCGGGTCGACGACCTGTTGGACGCCGCTAAGGGAGGCGGTGGCAATCGCATTGCCGATGGCGGGGATACAGGCAGCCTGGGGGGAGGGGTGATTCCCCTGCCGGAATTCGAACGCTAACGCAACTGCATCTTGGAGGATACATGTCGTTTTCCGGAAGAGAAACACAAAAGAGGGTTTGGCAGATAGCAGCTTTTTTTGGGGTCTGCTGGATGATAGCGAGTTGCCTGCATACGAGCCAGCCGTCTGAACCGGTGGTCACGCCTGCTCCCTGCCCGCCCTGCCCGCCCGATAGGAGCGCTGAACTGGAGAGCCACAATACAGCGCTTGAGGCGGCCTTGGCATCCAGCAAGGAGACGCAATCGGACCTCGAGCAGGACATTTCCAATTTGAAGCTGCAGGTTCTGGGATTTGAGGCCTTGATCAACGATTTGAGGCGTCGTTCAGATGCTCAGCAGAAAAGGCTCGATGCGGCCATCATTGAGGTCGTGCGGGCGAAATCCAAATTGCGCAGCCTTGAAAGCAAAGCAGAGGCCGCCTCTGCGCTCGCAGAAGCCGAGATTGCGGTCAAGGCGCTGAGGAAGCGGGGCGTTTCGGACGATGACGTGACCCGTGAAGAGATTTCGAAAGCCGATCAGCTGCTCTCCATGAGCATCAATGAGTTCAAGGCCCTCAACTTCGGTGGTGCACTCTACCTGGCGAACCAGGCCAAAGAGCAGGTCCGGGCAGTGCAGGCGCGGGTGGATAAAAAAACGGAAGCATTGGAGGGGGAGTCTCTCTTTGCGCAACCACTCGAACTTAAAGTGATCAAAGATGACTGCAACTTGAGGGAGGGCCCGGGCCTTTCGTATCAGGTCGTCGGCAAACTCAGTAAGGATGAAGTGGTCGTGGGCTTCTCTTTCAAGGAGAGTTGGGTGCGCGTGGAAACCAAGGCCGGCCAGAGCGGGTGGGTCTTCCAGTCGCTGATTGGCGCGCCCTGATGCCCCGCGATCAGGATCCGCTGACCAGTTTCAGGTTGGGTTCCATTTTGCCATTATCGCCTTTTGGTTCACGGCCGCCTTCCGCTTCGGACAGGACGACACAATTTCTGCCGTTGGCTTTGGCTTTGTAGAGAGCATCGTCTGCTTTGCGAATAATCGACTCCATGTCGATGCCGTCAGCGGGATATCCCGCAATACCGATACTGAGCGTCACCGAGATGGTATTCCCGCCGGCGGAAATTTTCAGATTGTCTATGTTTTCCCGGATCCGTTCACCCATGGCCGCACCGTTTTCGATAGTGCTCTCGGTTAGAATGATCAAAAACTCCTCGCCCCCATAACGGCCGACATAGTCACACTCCCGCACCGATCCTTTTAAGGACTCGGCCAGCTGGCGCACGACGGTGTCGCCGGTTTGATGGCCATAGGTGTCGTTGATGCGCTTAAAGTAGTCGATATCGGCCATCAAGATGGTCAGCGGGTGTTGGTATCGTGCGGCCCTGGCCATTTCGTGGCTGCACAAATCCATGATGTGCTTGCGGTTGTAGAGACCGGTTAAACTGTCGGTAATCGAGAGCTGGTGCAGCACTTCGTTGGTTTTGAGCAATGAGTTGTGCGCTTCGGATATCTCTTCCCTGCCTCGCCTGAGGCTTGCCACCATATGGTTGAACACCTGTGTCAGGTAACTCACTTCGCTGAGGCCGGTGACCGGAATGTCCACATCCAGGTGGCCGCTGGCTACGCGGGCGGCGCCTCGGCTCAATCTCCTGACCGGGCTGACCAGGTTATGGCCGAAGATGTAGGCGCATATACCGATGAAGAAGATCAACCCCCCCACCAGCGTGATCGTGATGCGGCGCAACTTGAGAATACCTGCATAAGCGCTCTGTTTGTCCATCTCTGCCACCATCATCCAACCCGCGGTTGCAATCGGCATGGCCATGCCGATGACCGCTTCTCCGTGACGGCCGACGTAATCCGACGGTCCGGCGCTGAGATCCATCGCTGTTGAGGCGGCTCTGATCGGGGATAGCAAACCGTTTGGTGATGGAGTTGAACCCGTGGAGCTAACCAGCACCCTGCTGCCTTCATCGGTCAGATAGATTTCACTGATGCCTTCCATACAGTGGCGTTTAAACATGGCGCGGACAGCGTCGAGGTCGATTTGGGCCACCAGGACGCCCAGCAACGGTCCGCTGGTTGCATTGACCCCTTCTGCGATCATGATCGATCCGGTGCCGATGTGCGGATCAAAACGGACCTTCGTGCCCATTGGTGGCACGTTGCGCAGCTGTTCGAGCCAATGCTTCGGTATTCCGGTGGTTTCAGGATTCGCAGAACTGGTTACCACCAAGACGCCTGATGGGTCGAGCAGGGTCAGCTCTTTATAAAGGCCGAATTTTTCGCTTACAGATTCCAGGTATCCCCTGATGTGATCCAGGGAGACAATGGTTTCGATATTGGACATTTTTTTGTTTTGGGCCTGGGGCAGATTCTCGGAGATGATATAGGAGCTTGAAAATACCCTTAGGTCATACAATCGCTCCTTCAACCACAAGTCGAACTCTTTTGAGGACTGGTCGGTGGCATTGCGAAGCTCTTGTGAGATTTTTTCCCTGAGCAGACTGCTGTTCTGGAAGTAGGAGATCACACCCAGTATCAGGGAGGGGGCAATAGTGGCCAACAGCGCAAAAACAATGATCTTTGTTTTGATGCTCTGAAGCCGAGAGACCTTGAGAAAAGTGCTCTGGGGCTCGTTTTTCGAATCCAAAATCGCCTCGTCTATATCAGTACCCGCAATCCGATCTTTACGGATAGGGTATTTAGCACTGTTTGCGTCCATATCTGCTGAACGCCGGTTTATGCTCAGAGCGTTAAACCTATGCCGCGCACACTCGGGTTGAGTTTATACAAGTATTATGCCACGATTTCGCCCAACTGATTGAAGCTTATGGATTTTGACGGGATGTGATTCGTAACCGGGTGGCACGCAGGAAAAGTGGATGTTGTCAGGCACACCAAGGCGCCAGGATAGAGTCGGGTTCGTCAATTTCGAGTCGGATTTTTGACAGATTTTGTCACATCGTTGCCAGGCGAATGGACCGGCCGGGATTGGGGCTAAACGCTGGCGCGTCATTCTCCCCAATTCCGGCCGGTCACAAAAACAGTGCTTATCGCCCCTCCAGCACCTTCCGGCTGCGCTTGACGGCGCACAGGTCCCCGCACATGGTGCAGACGCTTTCATCGATCGGCTTGCTCGATTCGCGATAGGCCTTCGCCTTTTCCGGATCGATGGCCAACTCGAGCATGCGTGTCCAATCGAGCTCCTTGCGGGCGTAGCTCATGGCGTTGTCCCAGTCCATGGCATGGGGGATGCCCTTGGCGATGTCGGCCGCATGGGCGGCGATCCGGGTTGCCACGATGCCCTCCTTCATGTCCTCCAGGTCGGGCAGGCGGAGGTGCTCGGCCGGGGTGACATAGCATAGAAAATCGGCCCCGTTGGCGGCGGCCAGCGCACCGCCGATGGCCGAGGTGATGTGGTCGTAGCCCGGGGCCACGTCGGTGACGATGGGACCCAGCACATAGAACGGAGCGCCGTGGCAAAGCTTCTTCTCCAGCTGCATGTTGGCGACGATTTCGTTCAGGGGCACATGCCCCGGCCCTTCGATCATCACCTGTACATGGGCGCGCCAGGCGCGGCGGGTCAGTTCGCCCAGGACGATCAGCTCCTGGATCTGGGCCGCGTCCGTGGCATCGTGCAGGGAGCCGGGGCGCAGGCCGTCGCCCAGGCTGATGGTGACGTCATAGGCGCGGCAGATCTCCAGCAGGCGGTCGAAGTGCTCGTAGAATGGGTTCTCCGCGTTGTTGGCATCCATCCAGTGCAGCAGGATCGAGCCGCCACGGCTGACCACATGGGTCATGCGCGGGCTCTGGTGAAGGCGCTGGGCGGATTCCTGGTTCAGGCCGGCATGGATGGTGATGAAGTCCACGCCGTCTTCGGCGTGCAGGGCGACCGTATCGAAAAAGTCATCCACCGTAATACCGGGTACCTCCTTGCCGTATCGGGCCACGGCATCGTAGACCGGAACGGTGCCGATCATGACCGGGCTGACCTCCACCGTCCGGCGGCGAAAGGCCTGGGTGTCGCCGAAGGTGCTCAAATCCATGATCGCATCGGTCTTGAGGTCGATGGCTCGCCGCACCTTGTCCAGCTCCAACTCCACATTGCAGCAGTCTTCCGAAACACCCAGGTTGACATTGATTTTGGTGCTCAACCCTTCGCCCACCGCCTTGGCTTTGAGGTTGGGGTGGTTCTTATTGGCCGGTATGGCAATGCGGCCGGCGGCAACCCGTTCGAGCAGGTCGGCGCGGTCGATCTTTTCATCTGCGATGACCTGTTCCATCTGGGGGGTGATGACGCCTTTGCGGGCCGCTTCCATTTGGGTGGTATAGGACATTAGCTTTCCCCTTTTTCTTTTATGCGTTGGCAATGATCTGGTTGAGTTCGCGCACCGTGCCGGCGATGTCCGCCGCACCTACGATCTCTGTCACCAGGGCGAAGCTGCGGGCGCCATGGCGCGCGACCTCTGCGATGTTATGTTTTTTTATGCCACCAATGGTCACGATCGGCAACCGTGCCTCCCTTAGGGCGTGGTCCAGGTAATCGAATCCCACCGGATCGACCACATCCGCTTTGGTCTGGGTGCTGAAGATGGGGCCCACGCCGATATAGTCAGCCCCCAGTGAGGCGGCCTCACGGGCCTGATCGGACGCATGGGTGGAGAGGCCGATGATCATGTCGGGGCCCACCAGCCGGCGCACGTCGGGTACGGGCAGGTCATCCTGGCCCACATGGATGCCGTCGGCCTCGCAGAGCATGGCGATATCCACGTAGTCGTTGACGATGAAGGGTATGCCGGCTTCGCGGGTTATGCGGCGGATTTCGCGGCACTCGGCTAGCATCTGCCGGTGGCTTTTATTGGGTCGCTTTTCGCGGTACTGGACGATCGTGACACCGCCTTCGATCATGGCTTGAACCGTTTCGATGTTGGTTCGGCCAGCAGAGAACTGCTCGGCGGTGATACCGTAGATGCCATCAGGCAGGATCTTATTGGTGTTGGCTTTACTCATAAAAGCCTCCTTTCTCTAAAAGCAGATGCGCCATCATGGCCGCTACCGTGGTTACTTTAGACGCGTAGCAGGGGGCCTGGCAGGCATCGGTCCGAAAGTCGCCCATGACGGTGCAGTTGCCCAGACGGCGGATTTCGATGCCCTCCATCGTTTGGCCGGCCACGCCCGAGGCTGATACAACCGTCAACCCCGCAGTGGCCAACGCTTCGACGAGTTGTTTTTTTGCCCTTAAGTCGTCGAAGCCTTCCACCACCGCATCGCAGTCATCGAAGGTGCGGAGCATGCTTTCATCGTCCAGCCGCAGAACGATGCCTTCGATCAGGGCGTCTGGCGCAATGCGTAAAAGGTTTTCGGTCAGCGCCTCCACCTTCGGGCAGCCGATCTGGTCGTGGAAGTAGAACTGACGGTTGAGATTGCTCTCATCCACCGAATCGAAATCAACGATCTTCAGCCGGCGAACGCCGCTGCGCACGAGGCAGACGGCTGCGTTGGAGCCGATGCCGCCGGCGCCTGCGATGCCGATTTTCATACGATCAGATCCCAATCTTTGTACACCGGTTGGTAGCCTTGGGCGGCGATGGCCCGGGCCACCTGCGCCACGCTGCGTTGGTCCGATATTTCGAATTGGGTCGCCTTGCGTGCCACCGGATCGGCATAGCCGCCCACGCCGGTGCAAGACCCGGCCGAGAAACGGGTGGCCCCCAACCGGATCAAACGATCCCTGAATCGTGCGCTTTCCCGTGTGGAAACAGTCATTGCAGCCCGGGGCAGAAAGAGGCGCAGGGCCGTCATAAATTGAACGAAAGTGCGGTCGTCGGCCGGGTGTGCCGGTTGGTATCCGCCTTCGGCCGGATTGAGGCGCGGTAGTGAGAGCCCGATTTCGGTTTCCAGAAATCGGTCGTCCAGGTAGCGGGCGTGCAGGCCGCACATGAAGACCTCGCGTCGCTTCTCCCCAAGCCCTACCAGGGGGCCGATGCTGACACTCCGGAAACCGGCCCGGGCGCCGCGCTCCGGAGCGTCCAGACGATAGCGGTAGTCGGTTTTGCGCCCGGCCAGATGGACCTGCCGGTAAGTGTTGCGGTCGTACACCTCCTGGTAGAGGGTCAGGCCGTCCACACCTGCTATTTTCAAGCGTCGGTAATTCGCCTCATCCATTGGAAATACCTCGATGGAGACCGAGGCGAAGTAGTTTTTAAGCAGGCGCACAGCCGCCTCGATGTAATCCATCGAGGTCGTTTCGTGCGCCTCGCCGGTGAGCAGCAGCAGATGCTGCATGCCGGTACGGGCGATGGCGCGCGCTTCGGTTTCGATCTCTTCCAAAGTGAGTTTGGAGCGGTCGATGGCATGCGTCCTGTTGAAACCGCAGTAGAGGCACTGGTTGCTGCAATAATTGGAGATATAGAGCGGAATGAACAGCTGGATGGTGCGACCGAAATACTGCACAGTCAGTCGCTGGGCCTTTTGTGCCATGGGTTCCAGGAATGCCGCCGCCTTTGGGCTGAGCAGACAAAGAAAATCTCTGGCCCCCAACTTCTCTTTCTCCAGGACGTTTTTCACATCCTTTTTCGCCACCCGGGCGAAGAAGTCATCGAAGTCGAAGCCGTCGTACTTCTCTACGATGTCAATAAATGAGGTGTTCAAAGAGACGCTTCCTTTTCTTGTAACCTATTTTATAGTTCATCCAGAAACCCCGTCAGTGGAGACGAGGCCTGGGCTATCCGGCTCTCTTCGGCCAGCTTGGCCAGATAGGCCATCCGGCCCGCCTGCACGGCCAGAGAGAAGGCCCGGCCCATGGCAACCGGATCCTCGGCTGTGGCGATGGCTGTGTTGACCAACACCGCATCGGCCCCCATCTCCATTGCGGCTGCAGCATGGGACGGCCGGCCAATGCCTGCGTCGACGACGACCGGCACGGTGCAATTCTCAATCAGAAGGGCGATCAACTCGGCGGTCTGCAGGCCCCGGTTCGATCCGATTGGGGCTCCCAAAGGCATCACGGCTGCGGCCCCGGCATCCTCCAGCCGTTTGGCCAGCGGCAGATCGGGGAGCACATAGGGCAGCACCACGAACTCTTCATGAGCCAGGATTTCAGTGGCGGCCAGGGTTTCGTAGTTGTCGGGCATCAGGTACTTGGTGTCGGTGATCACTTCGATCTTGATAAAACGGCCACACCCTGCCTCCCTCGCAATGCGAGCGATGCGCACCGCTTCAGCGGCGGTACGGGCACCCGACGTGTTGGGTAGCAGGTTGACCGTTTTGGGGATGTAATCCAATATGTTGTCGGATCTGCCGGCCATGTCGATGCGTCGCAGGGCAACGGTGATCATCTGCGATCCGCTGGCGGCCAGCATATCCGGGATGCGGGCATCGTCGGCAAATTTGCCGGTGCCAGTGAAAAGGCGGTTGGTAAACTTAACTCCACCGATGGTCAGTGCGTCATCTTTCATGTCATCAACCTCCACCCACGAAACTGAGCAGTTCCAGAGTATCGCCCTCGGACAGCCGAATATCGGCCCATTCGGGCTGTTTTACGATCATTAGATTGTGTTCGACCACCAGGCCCTCGACTCGCAGGCCCTTATGCTGAACCAGTTGTTCGATGGTGCAGGGGGCGATCGATTCGACCGTCCCGTTAATCGTCACTTCCATACAAGGCTCCCTTTCAGAAAAAACCAAAAGCCGCATGCCTGGGCAAAGGGGGCAGCGGCTCTCTGAAAAAAACGGCGTCGGCTTTTATCAGCTCGCTTCCCTTCGCCGGTATTACCCGGATCAGGTTCTAAGGGTTGGAGAAGATCCTCTCAGCGTGAACCGCACCCCTAGCGTATGTTCCATGTTCCACCTATAGGGAAGTGGGTTTGGTTTGTCAACTGAATCGGTGCATCGATTGAAATGGGGGCTTTTCTTGTGCCGTCAAGGGGCAAGGCTTTTAAGCAGTATTACAAACACCTCTGTGGCGTACAGTGGCCAGAAAGGATACGCATGGATACACAGCTGCATACCGAAGGTCTGCTTGTGCGCCGGGCGGTATTTTTATTCTTCCTACAATCGTGCGGCGTCCGTATTCCGGAGATCCGACGAGGCGCTCCTTCCTGCGTTTATGGAGTGGGAAGAAGATACAGTGCTGTGGGGATCAAACTTTTTTGCCGACAGGAATTGGGCCTTTAGGCCCGTGTAATGATGGCGCTTGGGTAGTAAAAGAGGCTGCCTTTGTCAATGTTTTTTTCTATCGAAGCCGTCTTTTTTGCTTTTGGTGAGAAGAGTTTGCGATATGTAGTGCATCAATAGGCAAGGCGAACCAGCACGATGCCCAGCATGGCGAGGGGATAGTAGCTCGCCTTGTTGAACAGGGCCATGGCCAGTTGCCGCTGCTGTTTTTTTGCCAGCAGGAGGGCCGGGTGGAGCAGGAGCAGGACGTTGACGGCTACCACCACGATCATTGGCAGGATGCCGAAGGTGAGCGGTGAGACCCACAGCAGGAAGATGTTGAGAAAGAGCGTCGCCACCAGGCAGGCCACGATGACCATCATCGCCCGACGCAGACCGAGGCGCACGGGGATGGTCTGCGCTTTGAAACGGCGATCTTCTTCTATATCGGTCCAGTCGTTGGGAATGTTCTGGCCGCCGATCTCCCAGGCGAAGAGCCATGCGAAGAGGGCTATCAGAAACAGGGGCGATGGTGAGGGGGCTACGGCGAAGACGGCGGCGACGGAGCCGAGCGTTTTTACAGCCCCGTTGATTATTGCCCTTATCGGGGTGACCTGCAGGAGTTTGCAGTAGAGCCCTTCGAGCACGCAGCCGGCCAAGAACAGATAGAGGCACACCGGGTTGAGCCAGTAGGCACCGGCGACGGCCACAAGGGACCAGCCCAGCGTCCAAGCCAGACCGGCGCGGAAACTCAAGGCGCCCTTTGCCATGGGGTGGCGCATCATCACCCCATCCATATCCAGGCAGTCGTCATCATCTCTGCAGGCGCCGATGTCGACCTTCTGTTTATCCGTTCGCAGATCCACCAGATCGTTGAGTGCATAGACGGCCGTATAGCCGGAAAATACGGTGATCATTCCGACCACGACCACCGGCAGCTCCGGGAAATGGCCTAAGCAAAGCAGCGCCGCCAGGGCCGGCGCGGCCATATCGATCACACCGTGGGGGGTCCGGGAGAGGGCAAAGAAGAGTTTGAGACGGTCCTTTATCGTTGTTGTCATATATGATTCCGGTCGTTTCGCGTTGAGGTCCAGGCAGGCATATCGAACTTTGCTGCAATAGTAAATACGGCATGGGGTTTAAAGCCGATTTTACCCGAGGGCGGTCCACGCTTCGGCGATTAGGGAGGCCCCCATGCCGATCATGATGAGGCCGGCAATGAGTTCGGTCTGCACTTGATAGCGCCGCAGCAGGCGGGTCAGTCCGGTGCCCAGCAGCAATAGACTGGGCAGGGTGCCCAGACCGAAGCTTGCGGTCAATGTGGCCCCGCTGACCAGGCCGCCGGCGGCCAGGGCTCGGGAAAAGGCACCGTAGGAGAGGCCGCATGGCAGGAGGCCGAGCATAAGGCCCATGCCGAATAGCCAGAGGACGTTGCGACGGTCCATGGAGCGTTTGAAGACGGCGTCGTATCCGGGAATTTTCTGGGGTGTGGCCACGGCCATCCATGTCGGCTCCTTCAGCAGGCCGATGCGGCTCAACCCCATGAGCAGCAGGCATAGGGCGGCGAACAGGGAGAGGGTGATCTGCATGCGCGTGGTCCAGGCCAGGGCCGCTTGGGACGATCCGCCAGCCAAGTGCACCAGCCCCTGGTTGATACCGCCCAGCATTGCGCCGACGGCACTGTAGGTGAGCAGGCGGCCCAGGTGGTAGATACCATGGGCGGACCAGCGCCCATAGCGTCCGGGAAGGGCGATAATCAGTGGGCCGCACATGCCCAGGCAATGGCCGGATCCGAGCAGACCGAGCAGAAACATGGATAAATGGTCGATTCCAGCGTCCAACGGCCGGTTTCCTCTCATTGGGTTCAGCAGAATGGTTCTTTATAGACCAAAACGAGTAGAGTGGCCAGATGACTCTCGGCGAGGCCCCTTGCGGCGGTGCCGTTGGGTTCGTTATAGCAGACATGGTTCAAAACCAGGTTTGCAGCTTGAAGCTGCGCCTAAAAATCGTTAAGGTAAAGTTTCGATCTGTAAAGAAACCCAATAGCGATAACCTGGCCGCTTGGTTGCGGCAGGAGAGTCTCCCAAAATGCAACATGCTTACCCGGAAAGGAGGCGTATGTTCGAAAGACGATTTCTAAGGGGTGGAATGGTGTTAATGGTCGCAGCGCTTCTGGCGATTCCTGTGGCTGCAGTGGCAGGATCACATGGTCAGCACCACTCTTCGCCCGGGCAGGGCCCCCATCCGGCCCTCAAGTCCGTTGATGCGAACGGTGAGATGCAGCTCAGTGATCAGGACCGCTGCCCGGTGTGCGGGATGTTTCCCGCAAAGCGGCCCAAGAGCGCAGCGGCCATGGTACTCAAAGATGGCCGTACATTCTATTTTTGTGGCAACGGGTGTCTGTTGCGTACTTGGCGTTATTCAGACCGCCATTTGAAGGAGCCAGCCGATGCAATCCAACGGATGGTAGTGCGGGACTACTTCAGCGGCGCGCCTCTGGATGCGGAGAAGGCCTGGTGGGTGGCAGGATCGGATGTGATCGGTCCCATGGGCCCGGCGCTGGTGGCCCTACGGTCCGAGCAAGAGCTGGCGCGTTTCAAAGAGCGCCACGGTGGCCGAAAGGTGTTCCGGCTGAGCGAGATGGACGATGCCCTGTGGGCCGCTCTTTTCCCACCGAAGCACAAGTAATCCGGCACGTCAATCTAGGCACTTGATATGGAAAAGATGATGAGAGAGGCCCGTCTGCTCGTGGCGGCGGCACTCGTGCTGCCGCTGGCGGTCCTGGCTGCCATCGCTCTGGACGTGTCCCTGCGTTCCGATTGTCAAGACCGCATCGCTCGCCAGTGGATGGGGGCTCTCAATATATCCTCACCCGCCCTCTGGCCGGCCGGTACGGTTCAGCGCTCCCCCCAGGCACTGCCCCCGGGAGTGGGAATACGCATGAGTCCTCTGTTTGATTGGGACCGCGACGGACGCATGCAGCCGTCGCCCCTCACAGAGTGGAGATAACCGTTACCATGCCCCAAAAGATCTGGTCCCTGCCCTTGGCCCTATGGGCGGCACGCGATCTGATGCGCCAGCCGCTTTTTACGGCCATGCTTTTCCTCAGTTTGACGATGGTGACGATTCTTGCAGCCATTGTGCTGCTGCTGCACCAGACATTGACGACCGCATGCGTTCGGTTGCTTGACCAGGCGCCCCACGCGGTTGTTCGGCGGATCGGGGCCGGCGGATGGCTGCCGCTGCCGGCCGACGAGGCTTTGGCCCGAGCCGCCACAGTACCTGGGGTGCTTCGACCGCGGTCGAGGGTTTGGGGTGTGGTACAGGGGCCCGCCGGGCCGGTGACGCTGATCGGCGACGATGGTAGTGCGGCCATCGCATTGCCCGACGGATGGTCTCGTCCGCAGCCGGGCCAAGCCCTTGTCGGGCCGGGCGTATTGCCGCCGGCATCGGACCGGGAAGGTTTGACGCTTGTTGGTCGCCAGCCGAGGATTCTGGAAGTGATCGGAGAGATGCCCCGGGCCGCGAGCATGGCTGTCCATGACGTGGTGGTGGTCCACATCGACGAAGCCCGGGCCCTGTTGGGCCTCGATTCAGGGCAAGCCAGCGACCTGGCCCTGGATGTGTTTCACGATGACGAAGTCCAGGCATTGCTACCCGACCTGGCAGCCGCCTTCGATTGGCCTGTGCAGATCACAACCCGTGTGGAACAGCAGGGGCGTCATCTGGCTCACATCTCCCGTTCAACAGGCTTGGCGTGTCTGGCGATCTTACCTTTGCTGCTCTCGGTGGCAACCACGGTGGTGGCTGCCGGCATATGGGGCCGCCGCCCAAGGGAGACCGGGGTGCTCAGGGCCGTGGGCTGGACCGGTGGCGACTTGCTGCGCCTGCATCTTTACCGGGGATGCCTGGTAGGGTTTCCGGCCGCGGCTGTCGGTGTGTTGGCGGCCTATCTGCTTCTGTTCCGTCCCGGGATGACCTGGGCAGCGCGACTGCTCTTCGGATGGAGCGGTCCGGCACCGGCCCTCTATCTGACGCCCCTGGGAAGTGCCGGCGCGTGGTTGCTGGCTGTGCTTCTGGCCGGTGTTCCGTTTATGGCCGCCGTCTTCTGGACCGGATGGCGATCGGCCACAGCCGATCCGGCTGTCGGCATCGAAGGGGGGCGTTGATGCAACGATCCGGACTGCATTGCCGCCAGCTCAGCTTCGTGCGACCCGATCAGAAACGGGTGTTGGAACAAGTGGATGCGCACTTTGCACCGGGAGAGGCCACCTTGATCTCCGGTCCCACTGGTGCCGGTAAAAGCACCTTGCTTCATCTGCTGGCCGGCTTGCTGCGGCCGACCGGTGGCGAGGTGTGGGCCGATGGCGCACCCGTATCCCGCTGGCCGGCCCCCCACCGAGACCGTTGGCGACGGAAGGTGGGTATGCTTTTTCAGCACCTCAACCTGTTGCCCGACTTGACTGTCGTGGAGAACGTGGTGCTGCCCTGTATCCCCACGGCAACGTCATATTCGGAGGTGGCCCGGCGGGCAAGGGTTCTGCTCGAACGATTGGATATCGACGCATATGATCAGGAAGCGGTGCGAACATTATCGGGCGGAGAGCAGCAGCGGGTGGCCATTGCCCGCGCCCTGATCGTCGAACCGCATTTTTTGCTGCTCGACGAACCCACCAGTTTTCAGGATGATGCTGCTACCCGGTGCCTGATCACGTTGATCGCCGAGGCAGCCGGCGCGGGGGCGTGTGTGGTGGTCTGCACCCACGACGTGAGGATGCGCAATAGCGACCGGTCGTTTCGACACAGGTATCGACTGAATCGAGCGAACCTGGAGCCCGATCCATGATCTGGCATCCGGCGGCCATAGCCATCTGGCTCATGGAAATTACGGCCTGGCTGGTCTATCTGGGTGCCGTATGGCGCTTGCTGCGGGTGTTGTCCCTCTGGAAGCCCGGTTCGAATGAGCCCCAACAGCTATGGTGTGAGCGGGCCTTGGAGCTGACCCGTTTCCAGGGGGGGTGGACAGCGGCGTTGCTCACGGGAGCGTTCCTGGTGCTGGTGGCCGGCATCAGTAACCTCTGGCCCCGTCTGGTGCCCGGCGCCATGTGTGGCACCGGCGTACTGCAAGCTATGGGGCCGCCCGGCACGCAAACCTTGCTCTATCGCGGTTTAACCCTGATGGTGCTCTACTGCTGGTATGTGGTGGCCAGGATCGACGGCTGCCGGCCGGAAGGCGTGCTGGCGCTGCTGCAGGGACGTCTGCTTCTGATGGTCCTGCCTTTTATGGTCCTGGGTTCCTGGACCCTGTCACAAGCCCTTTCTTCCCTGACATCCCAAGCACCGGTCAGCTGCTGCGCCGTGCTCTACGCCCAGGTCGCGGAATCGGGGTGGGGGCGCATCCTCATGGCTGATCTGGTCTCCCCCAGGCTGTGGATTGCCGTGACGCTGGCGGGCAGCACCCTGGTCGCTTTTTGGGGCGCGTTGGTGTGGCGGTTTTCGGTTGCCGGACGGGTGTTCACCTGGATATCGGCGGGAATAGTGGCCGTTTGGCTGGCCACTGCTTTCACGGGGCTCAAGGTGGGGATTGCCCCATACATCTACGAGGTGCTCCGGCATCCTTGCCCCTGGTGTTTTTTCCTGGTTGAACACAATGCCATAGGTTTCCCCATGTACGGGGCGATGGCCGTAGTGGTGTGTGAGGCGATGGCCGGCCTGGTTGCTGCTTCGGCCGGCCGCCGGTACGACGTTCTCACTGTGCCTGCTCGCCGCAGATCTCAACAGGCCGGCCGCAATGTGTTGCTCAGTGCGGGCCTCTTTATGCTCCTCATCGCTACTCCCGTGGTGTTGTGGCGGGTGCGCTTCGGCGGCTGGATCGATTAAGGCGGATCAGTCGTCCAGTTTTTCGAAAAACTCCTTTTCCGCGCCGCATTTGGGGCATACCCAATCGTCAGGCAGATCCTCAAATGGCGTTCCCATCTGAATATTGTTTTCTGCATCACCCTCGGCTGGGTCGTAAACATAGCCACACGGACATTCATACCTTGCCATTTCAACTCTCCTTTTGGCGGTTTGCGTTATAATTTTCGCTTTTCTTTTACAATCATCGTGCCAAATCGTTAAGAAAGCCATTAAAAAAATAATACTATGTAATAACAGATTTTTATAGAATTTTAAGAAATTTCAGACCTGTTGTTTCGAGCTCCTATTGAGTGTAAAAAACATAATAATAATAGCATGTAAAGCAGCAATCCAGGCATACTTTGTCCGTTGTGTGTATCATTGGCTTTTGATCCATTTGTGTCTCGATTGTCTCAGGAAAAATAGTGTTGACAACTTTATTGAAATCAAATACTGACTGAGTACTCAGTTAGTATTTTTGGTTTTAGGAGAATTCTCCGTCATGTCGAAAAAAGATGCCATCCTGCACGCTGCCACCCATTTGTTAGCCATCAAAGGCTACAAGGATGCCTCTATGGCCGAGCTGGCAAAGATCACAGAGGTGGCCCAGGGAACTATTTTTTATCATTATAACAACAAGGAAGAGCTTTTCCTGGCCATTTTGAAAGCCTTCCAGGAGGACATCGTCGAAGAGTTTTCGCGCTTCAGACGCGAGCACAACTTCCCCAGTGGCCTTGACATGATAGAGGATGTCATTGCCTTTTACCTGCACATGGCGTCACAGATGGAAGATCGCTTCATGCTCCTGCACCGTCATGACGCTTATGAACTGGCTCGCGTCAATCCTACCTGTCACGCCTATTTGGAGGCGATTTACAATTGCCTGATCGACATTTTTGAAAGGGCGATCTCCACGGGGCAGCAAGACGGTTCCATTCGCAACGCACCTGCTCGCCGGATGGCCATGATCGTATTTACCATGGTGGACGGACTGGTCCGCTTTCATACGCATAACCTGTACGATGCCGGTGTCTTATACGAGGACGTGGTCCAATCGTGTCGCACCATTTTGCAAAATCATGTAGCGCCAAGTAGGAGCTGATAATGCTTGCAAAGGTTTTTCCCTTCATTCAATGGTTTAAAGGTTACAATCTCGGTCATTTTAAAACGGACGCAATTGCAGGATTGACGGTAGCGCTGGTCCTGATTCCCCAGTCGATGGCATATGCCCAACTGGCGGGCCTGCCCGCCTACTATGGCTTATACGCCTCATTTTTACCGCCTATGGTGGCCGCCCTGTTCGGATCAAGCCGGCAGTTGGCTACCGGACCGGTGGCAATCGTCTCTTTGATGACGTCGGCCTCATTGGAACCTTTGGCCACTGCCGGCAGTGAGGGGTACATCGCCTACGCCATCGTGTTGGCGATTATGGTCGGTGTGTTCCAATTGTCTTTGGGAGTGCTCAAGCTCGGTTTGGTGGTCAACTTTTTATCCCATCCCGTAGTAAACGGCTTTACCAATGCGGCGGCCATCATCATCGCATCCTCCCAGCTTTCCAAAATGTTCGGCGTCTATGTCGATAGGGCCGCCCATCACTATGAAACCATATGGCATGTATTGCAGGCCGCTGTGCACTATACCCACTGGCCAACCCTATTCATGGGTGTTTTGGCTTTCGCCATCATGTATTTTCTCAAAACACTTGCTCCCCGCGTTCCCAATGTCCTTGTGGCGGTGGTGGTGACCACGGTGATCTCATTCGCCATCGGTTTCGAGTACAATCGCCAGGTGAATCGCACCGACATTGCTTCTCCCCAGGTGCAGAGCCTGATCGATGAATTTAACGGCGCAACGACGCAGATTGCGGCATTGGCAAAACAGCGCACCGAGGTCGGTGGAGAGTTGACCAAGGCCAACGATGAGCACGATGCGGTAGGGGTTATCGATTCCCAGCACGATATCGATGTGATCAATGTCGAGATCAATCTTTTTAAAGAGAAGGCTCATCAAGCCAGGGAGCATTTGCGATATCTGATCTTTAAGGCCGTTCCCCAAGATGGGCAAGGGCTGAAATTCTATCTTGAGGAGGATCTTCCGGACGGTGCCGAAACCGACGGTCGCCTCTGGCATATCAAAGTGGGAAATTTCGCCATCCACACGGACAGTATAACGATGATGGGCGGCGGTGCCGTCGTCGGTAACATCCCCAGGGGCGTGCCCACGCTGTCCGCGCCGACGATTGATTGGCGAGTGATCGGTCATCTCTTTCCTTTTGCAGTGATCATCTCTCTGCTCGGATTTATGGAGGCCATCTCCATTGCCAAGGCCATGGCCGGCAAGACCGGTCAGCGGCTCGATCCCAACCAGGAACTGATCGGGCAGGGACTGGCGAACATTATGGGCGCCATGGGGAAGAGCTATCCGACCTCAGGATCATTCTCGCGGTCGGCTGTCAACCTCCAGGCCGGCGCCATATCGGGGCTTTCAAGCGTGTTTACCAGTATGACCGTCGTGATCGTCCTCCTCTTTTTTACCCCCTTGCTATACCATTTGCCCCAGTCGGTTTTGGCGGCAGTGATTATGATGGCTGTCATCGGCCTGGTGAATGTCTCCGGTTTTATTCACGCCTGGCATGCCAAGTGGTATGACGGCGCCATCTCCATCATATCGTTTCTCGCGACGTTGCTTTATGCGCCACATCTGGACAAGGGCATCATGATCGGTGTGGTGCTGTCTCTGGCCGTTTTCCTTTACAACAGCATGCGACCCAAGGTAGCCTCATTGGCGCGCGCCTCGGACGATGCATTGCGTTGCGTCAGCACCCACGGTTTGAAGGAGTGCGAGCATGTTGCCATGGTGCGCTTTGACGGGCCGCTCTTTTTTGCCAACTCCAGCTATTTAGAAGATGTCATCATGGAAATTATGCGGGCCAAAAAAGGATTGCGGCACCTTATTCTGGTTGCCAACGGTATAAACGACATCGATGCCTCCGGTGAGGAGACATTGTCCCTGCTCATCGATCGGGTGCGCAGTGCCGGTGTGGATATCTCTTTGAGCGGCGTTAATGAATCTGTGATGAAAGTATTTCAGCGCACGCATTTGCCTGAAAAGATTGGAGAAGATCATCTGTTTCCGACCATGGAAAAGGCCATCAGCTCTGTGCACGCCCAAGCCCATAAAAACAGCCGGGAAGCGGAATGTCCTTTGTTAACGGTGTGTCATTTGGTCGAAAACTAAAGAATCTCGATGGGAGAAGAACATGTCCAATATTTCAGTATTCAGCGGGAGCTTCTGTAATAGTAAGGTTGTATTAAACGCGATAATGGAGCAGACCGGATACCGTCTGATCACTGATTCCGATCTGATCGCGAAGGCAAGCCAGGCTTCGGGTTTGTCTACAGAGAAAATAGGAAGGGCATTCAATGCTCAACCTTCGGTGTTTAATAAATTCACCCACGAGCGGGAACGTGCCCTTGCCTACCTGCGTTTGGTGACCGCCCAGGCATTGAACGAAGACCAGACCGTCATCAGTGGCTTTGTCAGCCATTTGATCCCACGCGAGATCAATCATGTGCTGCGCGTCTGCCTGATTGCCGATATGAAGTCTAGATTGGCCAAGGCGATGGAGAAGTTGAAGGGGACGGAATCCGAGGCCGTCAAGGTTCTCCACAAGCAGGATGAGGATCGGTCGATGTGGGTCAAGAACCTGTTTGACCAAGCAGATCCGTGGGCGCCCGATTTATACGACATGGTGTTGCCGACGGACAAAATGGAGGCATCTGAGATTGCCCGCATGGTGGGAGAAAATGCTTCCTCAGACGTCGTTCGCAAAACCAATCGGAGTCTGGCGGCGGTCGACAATTTTCTGTTGGCTGCTGAAGTGGAGGTGACCTTGGTCAAAGAGGGGCATCAGGTCAACGCTATCGCCAAGGATGGTGTGGTGACGCTGACGATCAATAAACATGTCTTGATGCTCAACCGGCTCGAAAACGAGCTCAAATCGATTGCCGGCAAGGTCAACAATGTCAAGAGCGTGGTCACCCAAGTGGGCCCCGGCTTTTATCAGGCCGATATTTACCGCAAACAGGATTTCAACATGCCTTCCAAAATACTTCTGGTCGATGATGAGAGGGAGTTCGTACAAACGCTTTCCGAGCGACTGTTGATGCGCGATATGGGATCGGCAGTGGCCTATGACGGTGAATCCGCTCTGGAAGTGGTCCGAGAAGACGAACCGGATGTCATGATTCTGGATCTGAAAATGCCCGGGATCGATGGTATTGAAGTGCTTCGACGCGTAAAAGAGACCCAACCGGAAATTGAAGTCATTATTCTGACCGGGCATGGCTCAGAGGCGGACCGGGAAACATGTTTGCAATTGGGCGCTTTTGCCTATCTGCAAAAACCGGTAGATGTCGAAGAACTTAGTGCGACCATCAAAAGGGCCAATGCAAAGATTCAGCTCAGGCAGAAGAATGCAAACGAGAACTAAGACGCCGATGATTGGGCATTAGACGACCATGAATTTGTTGAAGAAACTCATACCCGATTTTTGGAATGCCCGTCCTCCGTTGCCAGGCGCATCCAAATTTTTATTCAACTACCGGCGCATCTGGAAATGGTCGGTGCTGTTGACCGGAATTGTCTCTTTGGGGCCCCTGGTTTTTATCACCTTGGTCGACTACAAGGTGACCGAGAGGGCATTCGAGTCCGAATTTCGCCTGCGGGCCGCCAGGGTGGTTTCCAATACACAGCGGGCGATTGGATTTTTTCTCAGCGAACGTCGCTCGGCGCTTGATTTTATCGTGCGTGACAATTCGCCATATGCGCTGATCGATTCGGCCCGCATGTCTTCCATCCTGACAGGACTGCAGAAGAGTTTCGGGGGCGGATTTGTCGATATGGGTATCATCGGGGCCAACGGCCAGCAGAAGACGTACGTGGGGGATTTCGAACTGCAATATAAAGATTACCATGAACAACCGTGGTTTCAGGAGGTCGTCGAGCGCGGTGTTTACGTCAGCGATGTGTTCTTGGGCTATCGAAAAGTGCCCCACTTGGTCATCGCTGTAAAGCAGGGCATGCCGGAAGGGTCGTTTCAAGTTCTGAGGGCGTCGGTGGGAATCGGTCCTTTTGAGGATTTGTTGGCCAATCTGGAACTGGGGGGGCTTGGCGACGCGTTTATCATCAACAGGCAGGGTATTTTACAAACCAATTCCCGTTATCACGGGCGGGTGCTGGACCGAATCGATCTGCCCATTCCGGAATACTTCGAAACCACGCAGGTACGCGACGGCGTCAATCCCGAGGGAGAGGAACTTCTGATAAGCTATCGCTTCATCCAGGACACGCCATTTATTTTGATGATCGTAAAGAAGAAACAGGATTTAATGAGCGTATGGTACAGTACACGCTTGGGGCTGATTCTCTTCCTGGTGGTCAGTGTCACCCTTATTACCGCGGTGATTCTGGGTACGGCAACCTACATGGTGCATCATATGTATCTTTCCGACGAAAAGCGTCTCGTGAGTTTGCACCATGTGGAGTATGCTAATAAGATGGCTTCGATCGGACGTATGGCCGCCAGCGTTGCCCATGAGATCAATAACCCCCTGGCCATCATAAACGAAAAGGCGGGGTTGATCCAAGATCTGTTCACCATCAAACAGCGTTATTCGGCGGATGAAAAGCTGCAAGGCCTTGTGGATGCCATTCTGGCTTCGGTCAAAAGGGCCGGCAGAATTACAAAACGCCTGCTCACGTTTGCCCGCAATCTTGAAGCCACGATTGAGAAGATCAATATCGGTGATGTCGTCTGCGAAGTGCTCAGCTTCGTTGAGAAAGAGGCTCAGATGCGCGACATCCAGATAAATGTCGATGTGTCACCTGACACAAAGATCATCCAAAGTGATCGAGGCAAGCTTCAGCAAATCTTTCTCAATATTGTCAACAACGCCTTTGGCGCTGTTGAAGATGGTGGTCACTTGGACATCCAAATTCATCCTTTGGACGGTGAAGGGGTGGCCATACACTTCAGCGATGATGGCTGTGGGATTCCGGAGGAGGATTTGCAGCGCGTTTTCGAGCCATTTTTTTCAACGAAAACCGGACAGGGAGGTACTGGATTAGGGCTTTCCATCACTTACAACCTGGTGCATGAGATCGGTGGCGAGATAAAGGTAAAGAGCGAGGTGGGAAAATGCACCTGTTTTGATATCAATTTGCCGATGACCATCCCGTCCAGGAAAGGATAAGATGATGCGCGTACTGTTAGTGGACGATGAGGTGGATTTGGCGTCTGCCCTTGCTGAAAGGCTTGATCTGCGCGGGATAGAGGCCGACTGGGTCACGACCGCTGAGGCAGCGTTAGAAAAGGCAAGCGCTGTGGAATACGATTTGGCCGTTCTGGACGTGAAAATGCCCAAAGTTGGCGGGTTGGAACTGAGGGAGCGCCTGCGACGCCTCTATCCACAAATGAAGTTTATCTTCCTGACCGGCTATGGATCTGAAATAGAATTTAAAAAGGCCTCGTGTCAGAAGGGAGAATCGTGTTATCTGGTCAAGCCGGCGGATATCGGAGATCTGATTCAACAGATGAAAGATCTGCTCGCGCATGGTGATGGTGGAGGTGACCAATGACAGCCGCAACAGAGACGGCCGGTTGGGCCGGGATGCAGTTTTTCGGCCGAACGACCGCATCCGTATCGCATGAGTTAAAGAATGCGCTGGCAATCATTAAAGAGAATGCCGGTTTGTTGAATGACTACCTGCTGATGATGGACAAGGGAATGCCGCTTGAGCCGGATCGACTCAGATTGGTTACCGGGCGGATCGATCAGCAGACCCAGCGGGCCGATGACCTGATCAGGCATCTCAATCGTTTCGGACACAGCGTGGATGACACATTCACTTCGGTGGATTTGAATGAGGTGCTGGCGTTGCTCGCGGCCTTGTCCTCGCGAGAGATATCCATGCAGCAGGCAACGTTGAACACCGAAGTCGAAGCATCCCCCGTGATGGTCAAGACCACACCTTTTTGGTTGTTAACCCTCTTGGGGCACTGTCTCTCTTTTGCCCTGCAGGTCATGGGGCCAAGTAAGGAGCTGGTCGTGCGTGTCACTAAAACTGAAGATGGAGGCCTTATTCGATTTGAACAGTTGGAGAAGATGCGGCAGCACCCTTTTCCCGGAGAGTCCGAATCCGCCCTTTTTGAAGTGCTGGGTGCGACGTATCGCATGGAACCCGAGAAAAAATGCATGGAGATCAAATTGTCTAATTGCTGATACCCTATCTGCCCAGGTCAGCGGCAGGTGGGCGTCAAGCGGCCAAAAGGAGGTAGCATATGTCTGAAAAAATTTTACTCGTCGACGATGAAACTGATTTCCTGGAAGTCATGTCCGAGCGCATGGGCAACAGGGGAATGGAGGTCACCACGGCCGAGTCGGCACAGAAAGCCTTGCAGGAGGTCGAAAAAGGCGGATTCGATGCCATCGTACTTGATTTAATGATGCCTGGAATGGATGGGCTGGAGGCGTTGAAGAGGATTAAAGAGAAGAGACCTTCGCTGCAGGTGATTCTTCTTTCAGGGCAGGCAACGCTGGAAAAAGGCATCGAAGCCATGAAGCTGGGCGCTATGGATTTTATTGAAAAGCCAGCCGATATCAACGAGCTGACCGAAAAAATAAGAAAGGCCAAGGCTCAAAAGATGGTGCTGGTTGACAAGGAGATGGAATCAAAACTTAAAAGCATTATTAATGCCAAGGGGTGGTAGCGATGGAATCGCTTCAGCTTATTCAGACCATCACCAGTTGAAAAGGCCAAGGCAAAGAAATCTATTCATCAGGATCTTTACTTCGTGCCCATCCTGAAACGGTATGGCAGCTCTGGCGTGATGCAAGCCTCGAAAAGCCCGGATTGAGGTTTGGTCCGTTGCAAACACCAATAGAGTTCCATAAATGACCGCTTCTGGATGGGCACAAATACGTCTGAACTTACCATATATCCAACCACATCAACACCTTGATGGTGTGGCAAAAGGGCGTGGGTGACTTTCACGCTTTTTTTGACATCTTTGTACCATCGGCAGTTTGATCATTTAGGAAGTATGGTTGTTTTAAGCTGTCTGTGCGGGTAAGGTGATTTTGATGGTTGACATTTCGAATAAAATTTACTGTCTCTATAAGTTTACTTTGGATGAGGCTGTAAAAAGTCCCAAAAGCGCCTTTTACGTCATTCCGGCCAAGGCTGGGCATGCGGTGAATCTTTAGCGCTATTCGGCCTTTCAATTGCTTCTGGATGCCGGATCAGGTTTGGCATGGCGTATAAACGGTTCTTTACGAGGCCACCATCCTTAGGCCGATAAAGGGTTTTGCGGCAATTTGCCATAACACGCAGGAGTGATGAGATCATGGAACTTACGATCAAAGAGGTCGCATTACATCTAAAAATACCGATCGAGACGCTCCACCGCTGGGTGCGCCAGGGGAAAATACCGATGCAGCGCAACAGGGGCGAGTATACCATCCGCCAAGAGATGTTCGAGCGTTGGGCCGACGAGCACAAACTCAATATCCATTCCCAATCGGAAGAGGCGCAGCAGGATGGCGAAGCGGTTTTTGACGGGGTGCTGCCGGCCATGCAGCGGGGCGGTATCTTTTTCGATTTGCAGGGAGACAGCAAGGAGGACGCGCTGCAGGCGGCGGTCGAGCGGATACCCAACTTGGAGCGGATCGACCGCAAAATCGTTTTAGAAAAGCTTTTGGAGCGTGAACAGATGGCCTCCACCGGTATCGGTCATGGCGTGGCCCTGCCGCACCCCAGGGCCAATCCTGGGGTTGGCTTGATGCTCCCGCAGATCACCACCTGTTTTTTCCCCAAACCGGTTCCGTACGATGCCATAGACCATCACCCGGTATCGGTTATGATGGTGCTGCTCAGCGGTTCGACCAAGCTGCATCTCAGCCTTCTGTCCAAGATCTCTTTTTACCTCCGCAATGTATCGTTCCGTGAATTTTTGCTTACCGCGCCGCCGGCCCGGGAGATTCTGGACAAGGTGGCCGGAATGGAGTAACCGTTGGCTTGTTTTTCAGGAAAAACAACCATCCTATTCAAACATGAGGGGGAGTGGCATGTTCAAGGCGATCAGGCTCAAGTGGGCCATTGTCCGGTCCGATGACCGGCTGATCGTCATTGCCCTGGCCGGTGTCGTGGGGGCCTGCAGCGGTGTGGCGGCCGTGGCCCTGAACCGCTCCCTCCATTTTCTGGCTGATTCGCTTCACTCCCTGCACGGCTACTGGTGGGCATTCATCCTGCCGGCCATTGGAGCGACCCTTTCAGCCCTGTTCCTCAATAACTTTTTAAAGGAGAGGGCCGGACACGGTGTTCCCGAAGTGGTTTATGCGGTATCGCGCTATGGCGGCCTGTTGCGCTTCCGATCCAGTTACTCCCGTCTGGTCTCCAGTTGCCTCACCATTGGCAGCGGCGGTTCGGCCGGCCCGGAGGCCCCGGTGGTCATCAGCGGGGCCGCTTTGGGGTCCAATATCGCCAAACTTTTTTCTCTCAGGGAACGCCAGCGCATCACCCTCGTCGGTTGTGGGGCGGCCGGTGCCATCGCTTCGATTTTCAATGCGCCGATCACCGGCCTGGTCTTCACGGTCGAGGTGGTTCTGGGCGAGTGGCGTTCATTCAATATCATTCCCATCGCCATCGCTGCGGTAGCTGGAACCGAAGTGAGCCGGCTGCTGCAGGGCAATCAGATCGCTTTCCAGCACCAGCAGTTCACCATCGGCCTGCCCGATATCGCAGCCAGCTTCGGCGTAGTGGTTATCGCCACGGTGGTGTCGGTGGTGCTCGGACGCCTGCTCAAAGGGATGAACCGTGTGGCAGGCCGGACACCGCTTCCCCAGTGGGTTCGACCGGCTGTGGGCGGTGCGATGGTCGGTTTGATCGGAATCGGCCTGCCCTTCGTACTGGGAGAGGGGTACCATTCGATCCAGGAGATGATTCAAGGCACCTTCAAGCAGGGGTTGCTGCTGGCGGCCCTGGTGATGGTGGCCAAGGTGGCGGCAACCGCTTTCACTTTAGGATGGGGCGGGTCAGGCGGTATCTTTGCCCCCAGCTTGATGATCGGCAGCCTGGTGGGACTGGTCTACCACCGCATGCTCATCTGGATGCTTCCGACGGCCATGTTGAGCAGTGAGGGCTGCTTTGCCCTGTTGGGAATGGCCGGCCTGGTGAGCGGCATGCTGCAGGCGCCCTTGACCGCTATTTTTCTGGTGGTCGAGATTACCGGGGGATATGATGTGGTGCTGCCACTGATTATTGTTTCGGCGCTGACCTCCACCTTCTGTTACTACATCGAACCGGCCTCTTTCTACATGCGCGACCTGATTGAAAAGGGGCAGTTTCTAAGGCCGGGCACCGATGCCCGGGTGCTGTCCGATCTCACCGTTGGGGAACTGGTAGACAAAGTGACCACAACAGTGTCTGGCGATATGTTGCTCCGGGATTTCCTGCCGATTCTGGAGAGCTCGCGGCAGCACCGGTTTCCGGTGGTCGACCGGCACAGCGGCAACTACCAGGGCATCATCTATGTCGATCGCATCCGGCCTTATCTGTTCGACCCGCAGATGCACGCGGTTTTAATGGTAGAGCAGGTGATGGACGCCAGGGTGCCCACCGTCTCCGCGGATGACGAACTGGCCGATGTGCTTGCCCTCATGGAGCGCCAGGGGGTGAACACGCTGCCGGTGGTCGAGAAGCACCATTTTGTTGGCATGCTCTCCAAGTCGACGCTGCTGGATCACTATCGTAAGGAGTTGATTGTGCAGGCGGGGAATTAGTGCCCATCCACCAATGGCATTTTGTCGCCCATCCCTGCATTCTCTCTAAATTAGAATTTTGCAACTTTACAGGAGTTAATCATGGTCGAGCGTTTGCTGCATGTATTTCGGAACACCCCCCTGGGTAGAGAGACGTTCTTGCAATCCCTCCATTTCTGCAGGACACTGGGCGTCGATCTGCACGTCTACATCCCCGAATCGAAACAGTTTCTGATGTATTTTGACCATGACATGGTTCAGGTGGATCTGGATGGCTCGTACCTCACCTCACCGAAAAGTGCCGAAGCGCATGCAGAGCAATTGGCCGAGATGTTTGACATTCAGCCCACTTTTTTTGTTCCCAAAAACTTTACTGCATCGCAATTGCCTGATATTCCAACCCATTTCAACTATATGTGCTGCCCCCGCTCTATCAGCGACCTCTCTTCCAAGATTGGGCTGGGCTATATCGGCCCCAAGGTGCGGCGCATTATCAAGTCCTCCACTTTTCCGGTCTTCATGACCGGCGGCGTTTTCAAGCCGTGGACGAGTATCACTGTTTTCTACGGCGGTTCGAACAATGCCAACAAGGCGCTTCGCTGGGGATTGCACCTCAACCGCACATCCGGCCGGCCCCTTGACATGTTTACCTATGCGGATGGTCGCGAGCCCGACTACTTCGAGGAGCAGTTGCGTCAGGTGGAGCTGTGGGATCAGGTGCAGGAGAAGGTGCGCACCTGGCACAAGATCGAGCGGGGCGGTTTCGGGGAGAGCCTCTACACGGTGTCGCACGAGGCGCTTCTGATCGTGGGCGCATATGGACACGGTTTGATCAAAGAGTTTCTTTTCGGGAGCAAGATGGAGACGATACAGTCGTGGATGCCCAACAACATGCTGCTTGTCGGCCCCAATTGCGTTCTGGGGCAGTGATGGTGTATTCTCTGAATCTGAGTGAGGGAGCGCGATGGAGGACAGCCAAAAGACCAGAGCTCAGTTGCTTGACGAGCTGACCGATTTGCGGCGCCGCGTCGACGAAGCGTCTGCTTCGGCTGGCGGGAAACTGCATAGTGAGCGTGAGGGTATTCACCGCGACGCCTCTCTGGGTGGCGTCTACGGCGGCTACTATGAGATTGATCTGGAGCGCTATCGGGACTTTGTCGAAAGTATTGAAGACGGCTGTTTCGAGGTGGATCTGGACGGCACCCTGACCTTTATCAATGCAGGTATGTGCCGTATTCACGGCTGCACTTACGATGAGTTGATCGGGATGAATCATCGTGATTTCGCCCCTGCCGAAGAAGCCAAAATGATCTTTAACGTTTTCAACTCGATATACCGCACGGGTAATCCAGCTAAAATAGTTGATTACAACATCCTGCGAAAGGATGGGGCGATTCGCAATCTGGAGGTCTCCGCATCCCTGATTTGCGATGCCGCTGGACACCCCGTCGGTTTCCGCGGTATCACGCGGGATCGCACGCATCGACGGGAGAGAGAGAAGGCGCTGGAGCGCTACCAAGCGTTTGTTGAGGGTGTGGGAGACGCCTGCTTCGAGGTCGATCTGCGGGGTGATATTACGTTTTGCAACCAGGC
Source organism: uncultured Desulfatitalea sp. (assembly GCA_963668675.2). Taxonomy (GTDB): domain Bacteria; phylum Desulfobacterota; class Desulfobacteria; order Desulfobacterales; family Desulfosarcinaceae; genus Desulfatitalea. Next base: position 2,998,003 of record CAXXMB010000002.1, read on the forward strand.
GGCTTGCCGGATTTTCGGATATTCTGCCGAGCAGCTCATGGGGATGAACAACCGCAGCTACGCCTCCGCGGAGATGGCCAAACAGGTCTATCGTATTTTCAACGAGGTCTACCGGACCGGCGATCCGGGGGAGGTGCAGGACTATGAAATCCGGCGCGGTGACGGTGTGCTGCGCAATCTCCATATGACCATCGACCTGATTCGCGATGACGGGGGAGCGCCGGTCGGCTTTCGTGGCTTTCTTCGCGATGTCACCGATCAGAAAGCGACCGAAGCCGAAAACGAGCGTCTCATCTCGATGCTCAATCAGTCCAAGCGCCTGGAGGCGATCGCTACCCTGGCAGCCGGTGTGGCCCACAATTTCAACAACCTGCTAATGAGCATCCAAGGGTTTGTCTCACTGATGTTTCTGGATATCGAGGAGGGAAACCAACACTTCTCACGGCTTAAGACCATCGAGGATCTGATCAAACGCGGCTCCGAACTTACGACCCGGCTGCTCGGCTACGCGCGCCATGGCCGCTTTGCCGTCAGACCGGTTGATGTCAGCAAAGCGATGCAGCCTGCCATTGCCTATTTCAAAGCCAAGCAGCCGGATATTGAGGTTTATATCGATCTGCCCGATACGCTATGGGCGGTGGCTGCCGATATTGAGCAGATGGCAGGTGTTTTCAAGCATCTTTTAGAAAATGCCGGCGATGCCATGCCGGAGGGCGGCACTCTGCGTGTGGTGGCAAAGAATCTCCTGCTGAAAGAGCATTTTGTTGCACCCCATGGCTTGACGTCCGGTCCCTATGTCAAAATTGCGGTAAGCGACACCGGTGTGGGAATGGACCAAATCACCCGGGAGCGGATATTCGAGCCCTTTTTTTCGACCAAGGATGTCAGCAAAGGAGCGGGATTGGGGTTGGCATCGGTCTATGGGACCATCCAGAACCACAGCGGCATCATCCAGGTTGAGAGCGAGAAGGACCGAGGCACCACGTTTACGATCTATTTGCCGGCGTTAGCCAAGGAGGCCAAGGAGGAGGCTGAATCGGAACCGCCGGTATGCGGGGTGAGCCCTACCATCCTAGTGGTCGACGATGAGAGGGTGATTTGCGAGGTGGTCTCCGACCTTATCGACAAGATGGGGTATCAGGCGATCACCGCCTGTGATGGCAACGAAGCACTGGATATTTTCCGCGACCGTCAGGCGCAGATCGACCTGGTGATTGTGGACATGGTGATGCCCGGCCTTTCAGGTGAGGAGGTGGCCGACGCCATGCGGGCCATTGCGCCGGACATCAAGGTGATCCTCACCAGCGGCTTTCCCGAGGCGGAGGAGGTACAAAGCGCCATGCGCGACACCCGCCAGACCTTTCTGCAGAAACCGCTCCAGTCCAAAACGCTTTCGGCAACCATTCGTCAGTTGCTGGAGGTGTAGTCTTAAATTTTTATGGCCCGATCTATTCTTCCGTCATGGGCGAAGCTGTTCCGTTTTCAAATGCGTAGAGCCGATTGATGGCGTATTGGACGTATTTTTCGCATTTGTCTTTCCATATGCCCGAGGACCGGAATCGTTTGTATTCACCCTCCTCTGAAAAATCGATGCCCAGCAGGTTGCGGCAGGTGATGTCACCGAACTCATTGGTGAACTCTTTTACGAATTGACCGGCGTGGTTGCGGACCAAGGTACGTGCCTTCTTGGCGTTGGGCTTGTCGGAGAGTGGGCAGCGGTGCCTCAGGCCGAGACTGACTGCCGCTGCGGAGACAGCGCCGCAGGGTGCTTGCTGCGCGCCGCTAATGCCGGACAGGAACGGTATCCCCGCCCACAGGAAGTCTTCGTTTTCGAATCCATATGCATCCCACATAACTTGCAGGACCGCAGGTCCTCAGTGATATCCTTTGTGCATAAATGCTTTGGCGCGGGCTTGGGCTTCATCCAGAGAGATCTTCATTTCCATATACAGCTCCTTCTCATGGGATTGGGGCGTTTCAACTCTATCAGAGCGGTCTTGGGGCATCAAGGCTGTGTCGCATACATCTCGGCAAGCATCTCACGCAGGGCAATTTCCCAAGTGCGCCGCTCTACACCGAAGCGGGCCTCGAAACTGCTGCAATCGAGGACCGAGTAATGCGGTCGCGGCGCGGCCACCGGATATTGGGAGGCCAATATGGGCAGAATTTCATGGATGCGCAGCTTCTCATAGGGGCGGGCCAGGGCCAGGATACGGCGCGCAAAGGCGTACCAGGTGACCGCTATCTGGTTGCAGTAATGGTAGGTGCCCCAACCGTCCTTTTCCCGGGTGACATAGGCGGCCACATCCAATAGCGCACCAGCCAGATCTCCGGCGTAGGTCGGGCACCCCACCTGGTCGTCCACTACTTTCAGGGTCTCGCGTTCGGTACCTAGTCGAATCATGGTTTTGACAAAATTGTCACCGTGGCGGCCGAACAGCCATGAGGTGCGAACGATAACGTGACGGTCGTAGCAGCTTCGGATGCGATCCTCCCCCTCGGCTTTGCTGCGCCCATAGACGCCTTGGGGGTTGATGGGGTCGGTCGGCAGATAGGGCCTGGTCTGTAGTCCTTCGAATACGTAATCTGTGGAGACATGGATAAAGGGGATTTGGTGGTCGCGGCACGCCAGGGCGAGGATTTCGGCACCGTCTCGATTGACGGCGTAAGCGATCTTCGCTTCGCTCTCGGCTCGGTCCACGGCGGTGTAGGCGGCGGCATTGATGATGGCTGCCACTGGTCCAGCCGAAGCGAGAACCTTTTGAAGGCTGTTCGGATCGGTAATGTCGCAGTCGGGCATATCGGCGCCGATGGGCGTCCACCCCCGCTCACGCGCCTGCGCCATCAAGTCCTGTCCCAGTTGACCGTTGCTGCCGACAATCAGAAGTTGCATCTATCCCTCATACAGTGGCGAATGTGCTAAATCAAAATAGCCTAAGTTATTAACCCGGCAATTGATTACCCTATCAATCGTCATTCCGGCGGAGGCCGGAATCCAGACCGTTCCTGGATCCCGGATCAAGTCCTGGATGACAAAGGTTGGCCTATATAATTGCCGGTTTAATAAGGAAATACCGGTCACAATCCGAGCACAGTGCAACCTCGTTTTTAAGCCAAGGTTGTGTGCCAGCGCCATGATTCATCGCATGTTCGCCCTGCCTCTGGATATGCCCGCGGTCTTCAGCGGGTGTTGTTTCCCGTTGTATCATTGTGCCTGCCGTACACATCGTCAAGTCGCACCACGTCGTCTTCGGCCAGATAGCTCCCCGACTGGATCTCGATCAGCTCCAGGGGGATCTTGCCGGGATTCTCCAGGCGGTGCACCGTTCCCAGGGGAATATAGGTGGACTCGTCTTCGCGCAAGATGAACTGCTTGTCGCCGCGGGTCACCAGGGCGGTTCCCTTTACGACCACCCAATGCTCCGCCCGGTGAAAATGCTTCTGCAGGGAGAGTTTGGCTTTGGGTTTGACGGTGATGCGTTTGACCAGAAATCGCTCGGAAATATCCATGTCTTCATAGGCCCCCCACGGGCGGTAGACCATCTTCTGGGTGATGGTTTCAGGTCGCTCCTGCCGGGTCAACTGTTCGACCAGGGCCTTGACCTGCTGTACCTGATCTCTGGGAGCTACAAAGACGGCGTCCTTGGTCTCCACCACCACGTGATTGATCAACCCGACGGCGGCCACCAGACGGCTGGAGGAGTGGATAAACGATTGCTCCACGTTCTGCAGGCAGACATCGCCGTGGATGACATTGCGGTCGGCATTCTTATCTCCCGCCTGCCAGAGGGCCTCCCAGGAACCCAGGTCGTTCCACGGGCTGGAGAGGGCGATCATGACACCCGACTTGGTTTTCTCCATTACGGCGTAGTCGATGGAGTCCGATGGGCATTGGCCGAAGGCGTCCCTGTCCAGACGGAAGAAATCCAGGTCCGTATGGCCTCGCTTCACGGCATTCCGGCAGTGGGTGACGATATCGGGGGCAAAGGCGTCCAACTCCTGGAGCAGTCTATCGGTCTTGAACATGAACATACCGCTGTTCCAGCAGTACTCCCCTGAGTCGACATACTGCTGGGCGGTGTCGCGATCCGGCTTCTCCACAAAGCGGTCTATGCCCCAGGCCTTGGGAGATGCGTCGCTCTCAGCAGCGTCGCCCTCTTCCAGGGCTTTGCCTTTGCGGATGTAACCGTAACCGGTTTCCGGGGCATCCGGATCGATGCCGAAGGTGACCAGGTGTCCGCTGCCTGCGTAGGCGTTCCCTTTTCTGACAGTGTCGAGGAACCCTTTTGTATCCTCAATATGGTGATCGGCTGGCAGGGCCAACAGAGTGGAGGACTCCTCTTTCCCGGAGGCGGCCATTAGTGCTGCAACGGCCAATGCTGGCGCTGTGTTGCGCCCAACCGGTTCGAGGACGATGGCTGCGGGTTCGATTCCGATCTGGCGCAATTGCTCGGCAACGATGAAGCGATGGGCTTCATTGCAAAGGAGGATCGGCGGTTGGACCCCCTCCAGTTCAGTCAACCGCAGCAGCGTGTTCTGCAGCAGGGTATGCTCGTCTACCAATTGCATGAACTGTTTGGGATAGAGCTTGCGGGACAGCGGCCACAGGCGTGTCCCCGAGCCGCCGGCCAAAATGACGGGTGTGATCATGAACGCCACTCCTTTGCAGCAGTTAACGGTAATGGAATGCACCCGGTAATTGAGAAGTTGTCTTTTTATCATATTGGGGGCTTGACTGTAAACCATTCGCAGTTGGTAGCTTTTTTTGACCTCCCGGGGTAATTGGGATATATCTCATGCCATCTTTTCATCCCAAAGAGAGAGCCCCAACCTTGATGACGCTTTCGATTCGCCGAAGATCCCTCATGCCCATAGCCACCGGATTGGCGACGGCTCAATTGATTGCCCTCTTTTATGTGCGCCAAGCCTCCCTGCATCAGCTTCAACGCGTCGAAGCGCTGGAGGCGGCCGGTTGGCTGGCTATTCCGGCAGGACCGGCGGCGGCCCTGCTGAACAGCTATGGCACGGCTTTCTGGGGCGGCCTTTTTTTTACATTGAGCGTGGGGAGCGGATTGACGCTGGCAACATGGGCCCTCTGCTCTCTCTGGCAGTGGCTTTTCGGTTGCGATCGCCGCCTGATATTGGGGGGCGCGGGCGTGTGGCTGGCGCTGATTGCGCTGGTGAATGCCAGCGGCTGGGCGCTCTTCCCTTCGCTCTTTGTGGTGTTCGTTCCATCGGTTACCCTTCTGGCCAGTGTGCAGAGAGCGCCTCGCGAAGCAGCAGGATCGACCCGCACGCTCTGGTTTTTGCCGTTGGTGACGCTGGTGCTGCTCACGGCGCTGTGGACCACGCAGTTGAACCGGCAGATGTTCTCCACCATCAGGGACCATCTGCTGCTCTCCAACACTGTGGGGCGACAGGTGAACGATTTTTACTATCGCTATACGCTGTTCGCCGCCCAGGCCTTCAAATCTTTTGAACAGCAGACCATACGGAGCTGTCGCCTCGACCCTTCGGCCTCCCCCGTCAGCGGTGTGGATTGGACGCCTCTGCTGGCACGGCATGATGTGCTGACGGTCTCCGGCAATGGGCCGGTCGATATGATCATCGCCGCTGTCGGCAAGCAGCTCCGTCTCGTATCGGCCCGCGGTGATGTGATTGAGGTGCTGCCGGCCGATTTTCGAAAGGACCCCCGCACCTGGCTGCGCCGGTTTTCAGAATCCGAAGATCGATACGGCCCTTTTCGGCGCATCACCCTCTTCGGCCTGCTGATCGGTTTTCCCATCCTGTTGTATGTTTGCGTGGACGGGATGATCGGGCGCGCGGCGAAACACCTCTTCAGGGAGGTTGCTGTCGTATGGATCCGGTCGATCGTCTGTTTCGTTATCGGTATCGCCCTTTTTCTTCCCATGCTGGGAAGCCGGGCGGATGATATCGCTACGGACCGGTTGGCCGAAGCTCTGGCTGCCGAAACCTGGACCCGGCGCGTGGCTGCACTTCGGCAGATCGCAGATCTCCACTTGGACATTGCCGACTATCCCGGATACCGGCTGCTGCTCGAGAGCCCCATGGTGGTCGAACGTTACTGGCTGGCCAGGGCCATGGCCGGAAGCCGCAGTCCGGCCGCTTACGCCGATCTGCTTCGCCTGATGCGCGATCCCCATCCCAATGTGGTTTGTCAGGCCTACTATGCCCTCGGACAAAGCGGGCGGCGGGCGGCCGCAAAGGCCATACAAAAGCAGATGGTGCAGTCGGATCACTGGTACGCACAGTGGTACGGCTATCGTGCGATGAGGAGACTCGGATGGCATCAGACCCGTCCCAACCAGTGAAGATCGGCATGCCGACACTGGCTGTCGCCCTCGGGCTTCTGGTTGCCACTGAGGCGATGGCCTGGTGGCTCATTCCGCGGGTGCAGTTGCCGTCGATGGTCATGCTCGGTCTGACCCGACTGGTTCAAATTGTGGCACTGCTCGTGTGCGTCATCCGGTTGGAGGGCGGGCTGGCAGCCATCGGCTGGGCGCCGGCCACCTGGCCCCGGGGGGTGATCGTCGGTGCCTGTTGGTCGGCGGGGTTTGCGCTGGCAGCGGCTTTGGGAATGGCAGTGATCTTCTTTGCCGGGCAGAATCCGTTAGCGCTGCTGAGAACCCCCATGCCGGCGGACCGTTTCGAACTGATCCTTCTTTTCCTGGTGGGCGGGCTGGTGGGGCCTCTGGCCGAAGAGATCTGCTTTCGGGGCGTGCTTTACACCTTTTTCCGCAGGTGGGGCATATGGGTTGCCCTCCTTTTCAGCACCGCTATCTTCGTCGCGCTGCACTCGGTGAGTGGCATCCCGGTCACCCAGATCGTCGGCGGTATCGTTTTCGCGCTTGCATACGAAACCAGCCGCAACCTCATGGTGCCCATTACGATTCATGTACTGGGCAACAGTGCCATTTTCGCCCTCTCGTTGCCGATGTTCCTTTAATTGGAATGAGTCTTGGGCCTATCCACCAAATAAAGGATCATAACCGCTATTCATGCTGTAACTACATGCAGACAATTAGTTTTAAGTGGAAAGTGGAAAGTTTTAAGCGAAGGAATGATCTCGATAATACCATCTTCTCAACCATCGGCGAGTTGGTCATGGAAAAGTGGTGGTGATGATGTAATTGGAATTGGCTTCCATGAAATAGACAGAATGCCACGCTTTAGACTTTCCACTTTGAACTTAAAACTTCGAGCAACACTCTTTCAGGACTTTATCGTTCGATTGTTTAGTAGACCCGATAAGTCTTTTTCAAGCCTGGCTGCCGGGCCAATTTTCTGCTTGGCAGTCTTGCCGTAGCGTGCTATTGGAACGCACTTATCAAAAACGCTCAAGGAGGTGGTATCGATGGGTAAAGGAGATCGTCGCACCAAACGCGGAAAGGTATGGCGCGGAACAACAGGCAAGAGTCGTCCCAAGAAAGCAAAAAAGGACAAAGCCGAAAAGTAGAGCTTAACTATGCCGGCGGTCTTCGGCCGAATCCGGAGGCCATATGGCCGGCGATGACCAACATGTGACACCGAAGAAGTATCCGCTTTTTCGACATTCCCGAAGAACGCCCGGTCCACCCGCCATCTCATTGTTTTTCTGCAGCTTCTCTCTGGACATTCCTCGATGACCCGACTACGTTGATGCCTGTATTATGATGTTCAACCCCAGACAGGATGTGAAAGGAGTTTCGGATGTTCGATCTAAAGGGTAAGAAGGCAGTTATCACCGGGGCGACCCGTGGCATCGGCAGGGCCATCGCAGAGCAGTTGGCCCTGCAGGGCGTCCAGGTGGTCATCTCCAGCCGCAAGATAGAGGCGTGTGAAGAGGTGGCCGCGCAGATCAATCAGGCGGCGGGAGGGGCTGAACTGGCGTTCCCCGTGGCCTGCAATATCTCTCACAAGGAGCAGCTCCAGGCCCTGGTCGATCAGAGCATTGCGCACATGGGGCAGATCGATATCCTGGTTTGCAACGCCGCCAGCAACGTCCACCACGGCCCCTCGAATACCATCTCCGATGAAGCCTTTTCCAAGATTATCGACACCAATTTGAAATCCACCCACTGGTTGTGCCATATGGTTCTTCCGGGGATGGCGGAGCGCCGGAACGGCTCAATTATCGTTGTCTCATCCATTGCCGGCCTGCGGGGCTCGGAGTCGCTGGGGACCTACGGCATCAGCAAAGCCGGTGAGATCGCCCTGATACGCAATATTGCCCTGGAGTACGGTCCCAAAAACATACGGGCCAACGCCATTGCGCCCGGCCTGATCAAAACCGATTTTGCCCGGGCACTGTGGGAAAACCCCGAATTTCTCAACAAACGCCTGGAGTCGACCCCCCTCAGACGAATCGGCGAACCGATTGATATCGCCGGTGCGGCCGTTTTTCTTGCTTCCGGAGCCTCCACTTTCATGACGGGACAGGTGCTGGTGGTGGATGGCGGTGTGACGGTGTAGCGCTGCACCCCTGGTCGTTGGTCAGACGGAGCGTCTGCACCTCAATCCCCGGGCTGGAGATTTGAAGATGATGTTTATCCTGAAGAAGGTCGTTACCCCCTTCCTGCTTCCACCTGGATTGCTGGTTTTTCTTCTGCTCGGATGGGGGGTGTGGCGCCTGCGCTGCAGATCCAGGGCCGGAGCGTTGGGCGCCTTTGGCCTGGCGCTGATGATATGGGTGCTTTCGGTGGCACCCACCGCAGATCTGCTGATGTCCGGATTGGAAGCGGATTTTTTTTTCCCAAAGGAACTTCACGCCGATGCGATCATCATGCTGGGCGGGGCCGCCTATCGCAATGTGCCTGATCTCTCCGGAAAGGGTGCGCCCGGAGAAGGCACCATGGAACGGCTGGTGACCGCTGCACGCCTGTACCGCCGCATGGGGGTTCCCATCATCGTCTCGGGAGGCAGGGTCTTTGCCCAGGGCGCCTCGATCGCTGAGCTGGCCCAACGCTTTTTGGTCGATTTGGGCGTTCCGCCAGCCCACATCCTGCTGGAGGGGCATAGCCGCGACACTTACGAAAACGCGTTGTTGACCAAAATCGTGTGCGACCGGTACGGCTTCCGAAATCCACTGTTGGTCACGACCGGTTTCCATCTTAAGCGTGCGGTACTTTCGTTCGAAGCGGTAGGCATGAAGGTGACCCCCTTTCCGTGCGGTCTGACCACCTATCCGGGGAAAACCTACCATTGGTATCACTGGCTGCCTGGTGCCGGCAGCCTCGCGGCGACATCGGCGGCCCTGCATGAGTGGTTCGGGCTGCTCTACTACCGCATTCGCTATTGAAGTTCGCTCTACTTCTTCTCTTCTGTGATGACGAGGTTGTCCCGATGGATCACTTCGTCATAGGGTTTGTCCCCCAGGCAATCTTTGATCTGACTGGTTTTCATACCTTTTATGGCGCGGATGTCGACCGAGCTGTAGTTGACCAACCCGATGCCGATGGTGTCCCCCTCCGAATTAAGAATTGCCACTGGCGCCCCCACCTTGAACTCTCCTTCCACGGCGGTAACACCGGTGGGCAGAAGGCTTTTCCCGCGGTGAACAACGGCCACTTCTGCGCCGGCGTCCACCACAATTTTCCCTTTGGGAGTTAAGGTATAGGCAATCCAGCACTTGCGCCGGTTCAGCTTCTTCTTCCGGGGTTCGAAATAGGTGCCGTGCGCCTCTCCCGAGAAGAGTTTCAGGAGAATATCGGGCTTGTCTCCCTTGGCGATGATCATGGGAACCCCGGCGGCATTGACCTTCTTGGCCGCCTTGATTTTGCTCAACATGCCACCTCTTCCTAATGCGCCGGGGATATCGCTGGCGTAGGCCTCGATCTTCTTTTTATAGGCGGAGACATGCGGGATGAGCTGGGCGTCGGGCATGGTTCGCGGGTCTTTGGTGTAGAGGCCGTCGATGTCGGTGAGGCTGATGAGAAAATCGGCGTCCATCAAGAGGGTGATCATGGCGGCAAGATTGTCGTTGTCGCCCAGCTTGATCTCTTCCACCATGATGGTGTCGTTCTCGTTGATGATGGGCACCACCCGCCATTCGAGAAGGGTGTTGAGCGTGTTGCGCGCATTGAGGTAGCGTTTGCGGTTGTTGAGGTCCTCGCTGGTCATCAGGATTTGGGCCACCCGCTTGTCGTGCCTGGCGAAGGCGGTTTCGTAGGCGTTCATCAGGCCGCTCTGACCGACCGCGGCAATGGCCTGCCGCTTGGGGATCTCTTCGGGCCGATGGGTCAGTCCCATTTTGCGCAGCCCCGAGGCCATGGCGCCGGAGGAGACAAAGAGCACTTCAAGGCCCCGGTCGATCAGGTCGCTGATCTGCGCGGAGAGCGATGCCACGGCATCGAGATTGAGGCCGCTGGCGGCGGTCAGGACATTGCTGCCCACCTTGACGACCACGCGCTTGGCGGATTTGAGACGTTGAATAGGCATGTTCGATTCGCTTGTCGATTCTGTTGCTATCAAGAGCTTCCGCAGCCTCTTGCAATAGGTGCCAAAGAAGTCAGGGTCGTTTCACGGCTTGAATTGCTTCTCCAATTTTCGATGGGTGAACGGCTTGGCATTCTCGCCGGTATAGTCCGCCACGATGTGCCCGTTTCCGATCATTCGCCATTGATAGATCAGCAGCCCCTCCATGCCCACCGGTCCCCTGGCGTGGATTTTGTTGGTGCTGATCCCCACTTCGGCCCCCAGGCCGAACCGGAAGCCGTCGCTGAAGCGGCTGCTGGCGTTCCAGAAGAGGTCTGCCGAGTCCACGCAGTCCATAAAGCGAACGGCCCGTTGCCGGTCGGTGGTGGCGATAACGTCCGTGTGGCCCGATCCGTAGCGGTTGATATGCGCGATGGCTGCATCCATGCCGGGGACGACCCGAACCGAGACGATAAGGTCGAGGTATTCGGTGCCCCAATCGGCTTCGTCAGCGGGCTTGACATCGATGATGCTGCAGGTGGTCGGGCATCCGCGGATCTCTACTCCCCTGGCCTCCAGTGCCTTTTGAAGCATCGGGAGCGCCTGCGCGGAGACAGCCTCGTGGATCAGGAGCGTTTCGGCCGCGTTGCAGACGGCCACATATTGGCACTTGCTGTCCACGGCGATGCGCACAGCCTGGTCGAGGTCGGCATACCGGTCGATGTAGACATGACAGATGCCGTCCGCATGCCCCAGGACCGGGATGTGGGTGTTGTCCATGATGTGGCGGACGAACGCATTGCTGCCCCTTGGGATGATCAGGTCGATAAACTGGTCCAGGGCCAGCATGTCGGTCACATCCGAGCGGGTCTCCATAAGCCCCAGCCAACCGCCGGGCAGACCGGCCTCGCCGGCAGCCGCCGTGATGGTATCGGCCAGGATACGGTTGGTGCGTGCAGCCTCACTGCCGCCTTTGAGAAGGACCGCATTGCCGCTCTTAAGGCAGAGAGAGGAGATTTGCACCAGGGCGTCGGGACGCGATTCGAAGATGACGCCGATCACGCCGATCGGACGGCTCACTTTATAGAGCTCCAGCTCCTGGTCCAGTTCGAGGGCACTGAGCGTCGCGCCCACCGGATCCTCCAGCTGGATCAGGCTCTCAAGGCCCGTGCACGCCTCCTTGAGTTTGCCGACGTCGAATTTCAACCGTTTGAGCAGCGGTGCGGCCAGCCCCTCCTTTTCAGCCTGGGCCAGGTCCTCCTGGTTGGCAGCGGCAATGGCAGCACCGTTCTTTTTCAGGGCGGTGACGATCGCGTTAAGGGCGCTGTTCTTAGCTTCTCCGTCGAGCGCCGCCATGGCGATGGCGGCAGCTTTGGCCTGTCGGGCAACTTCCTCGATATCCATGTGAATGACCTTTGAGATGTGTTGATGTTGTCAGTGGCTTGCATTCATACAACGAAATCAATGGAATTTCAAAGGCAATGGTGGGTTACCCTTCGACGGAAGCAACGGTGGCATTGCGAACATAATCGGCGCCACCCGATCAACAGGTGGGGGCTTGTTTTGAGACTTCCCTTCTATTCGTCTTTTTTGCCTACGCCTCTTTAATCTTCACTTCTTTAAAGGCCGATTGGGGGAAAAAGCAGTAAGGGCACTCCTCCGGCGCTTCGTCACCATAGTGCACATGACCGCACATGCGACAGCGCCAGGCTTTCTGGTCGGCCTTGTCTCCCAGGGGGTCGAGTTCCCGGTGAAGGGGAAGATCTTCCAGTGCCGGCATGACCGGTTTGTAGGCACTTAACAGATAGCCGGCCAGTACGGCGCGTTGCACCTCGCTCGTGCCTTCGTAGATCCTGAGCAGGCGCACATCCCTCAATATTTTTTCCACCGGAAACATCTTGGTATAGCCGTATCCGGCAAAGACCTGCAGTGCCTCGTTGGCCACCTCCAGGGCGGCTTCGGTGGCATACATCTTCGCAACGGAGGCACTGATGTTGGCATCTTTGCCTTGGTCCGACTCCCAGGCCGATTGCCATGTGAGCAGGCGTGCGGTTTCCACTTTCTGATACATTTCGGCCAGTTTGAACTGGATGGCCTGGAAACCGCTGATCGGCATACCGAACGCCTTGCGTCGCTTGGCGTAGTCGATGGCGTGCTCCATGGCCGAGCGGGCGGCGCCCACGCCAAAAGCGCCGATGGTGGGCCGGGTGCGTGCAAAGGTTTTCATCGCCAGCACGAAGCCTTTGCCTGGCGGGGCCAGCATGTTGGCTTTGGGCACCCGGACGTCTTTGAAATTGATCCCCACGGTGTTCGAGCAGCGCTGACCCATTTTGGGAATCGTACGGCCCACTCTGACCCCCGGCCAATCCATCTCCACCAGAAATGCACAGATGCCTTCGTGTTTGGATTTGGGATCGATGGTGGCGAACACGGACGCGTAGTCTGCAAGTCCGCCGTTGGTAATCCAATATTTGGTGCCGTTGAGGATGTAGTCGTCACCGTCCTCAACCGCACGGCATCGAAGGCCGGAGACGTCCGATCCCATGGTGGGCTCGGAGGTGGCAAAGCAGATTTTTTTAAACTCATGGGCCACTTTAGGCAGATATCGCTTTTTTAATGCTTCATTATCCGACAGCAACACCGGCTCCATGCCCAGCGAGTTGTCGAAAAGCGAAGTGGCTGTACCGGCACACGCCGCCGCAATCTCTTCGACCACCAGGGTCGCTTCCAACAACCCCAATCCCTGGCCGCCGTATTCTTTTGGAATGTCGAGGTTGATGATGCCCTCATCATACGCCTTTTGAATCACCGGCAGCGGTGTCTGGTCGATTTCATCGTAGTAGGCGGCGACCGGTAACACTTCCTCCAGGGCGAACCTGCGCGCTTTCTGGCGCAGATCTTCCTGTTCGGGGGTCAGACTGAAGTCGAGCATTTCATTTTTCCTTCCGTTGAGGGTGTGGGATCGGTATTGGACCTCTCGTTTGGCGGCTGCCAGCGAAGCTTCTCCACCACGGTCTCCAGGTAGCGGGATCTGAGCTGTCGGCTGGCCAGAAGCTGTTTGGCTGGCGGCAAGTGGAAGATCACACCTAAGAAAGCAGCCAGGGCTCGGTAGTTGCCCATGACCTGGTTGTTGAGCAGGACATGCGACAAGGTGTTGCGCTCAATGGCCATCAGCAGCACCCGATGGGCGGTGTTGAGCGGTGTGACGACGCGTTTTTCCCGAACGGTCAGCTCAATTGCCCCGGATGGGCAGGCGCTGGCGCAGACGCCGCATCCGAGGCAGATGTCTTTGTTGAGCAATGGCTTGGTGCGGACCCGCTCCGATGCCTTTTCCGGCGCCATCGTGATGGCTTCCACCGGGCACAGCGTGCTGCATTGGCCGCAGCCGGTGCACCGGGTTGTGTCGATGCGGGGCAGATAGTTGGTCGTATGGACCGGGTGGAACATGGCAAAGCGGCGGGCAGCGATCATGCCCTCGCAACAGCATTTGCAGCAGTTGCAGATGAAACAGACATCCTGGCGCACATTTTCGCCGAACTGAACCAGATGATGAGACTTGGCGCGCTGCAGAATATCTATCGCCTCGGCAGCATCGGCAGGTCGTGCGTTGCCATGTCGAATGAGGGATGCCGCCACCAGATTGAAGGTCAGGCAGATCTCTTTCGGGGCGTCACACGCCTGGCCCAGATAGGACATCTTGTGTCGACAGTAACAGATACCGACGGCGATGTGCGAGGCGGTTTCGATGATATGCGACACCCGCTCGTGATCGAGGACTTCCACGCTGAACGGTGCCGGGAGCTGTCCTTCGTCGACGAAGGCACGTCCCAACTGCGTTTGCCCTTGGGTGAACAGTGCTTTGGCAAAGTCTTCTTCCATGTTGATATACCGGTAGAGCATCTCGGACAGTGCCTTTTGGTTGATGTCGTCACGGACACGCATCATGGAGAACTCGAAGAAACCGGCCATGGGGGGCGGCAGGCAGTAGGTGAGGCGGCCGTCCTGCTCGAAATCCACCAGCAGGGCCCGGCGACACAGGTCGTCGAGCTTCTTCCGGGCGGCGGCGATTTGGATGCCCCATGCACGGGCAGCCTGTTCTGCATGGAACACCCTGATCGGCAGCAGGGCGACCAGCCGCGCCTCCTCTTCCGTAAAGAGGGCGCTGAGAATTCGATACAGCTGATCGGATGGCGGTGCGCCTTGCGGAAACCGGTTGAGCCGCTCCGCCAGTTGCTGATATCCGGAAGGAGAAGCCAAGGGTGCCATTCTTTCCTCATCGGGTGTTACCGACGGCAACACCGCTGCAAGTGTTCCAGACGTTATCGTATATTTTAAAGTATACCAATGCGCCGCGCTGGTGGCAACCCGTTGACTGTCGATTAAAGGATCTCTTCCCTATCTGCTCCTTCGGCTGGGTGATCATGCCGTCTCTCTGCGACCGAAATTGACAAGTGGCCGGGTTCGGCTTATGGTGCTTCTTCCCTCGGCGGAACATCTCCAGCGCACGGCGTACGCCATGCTCAGGTAAACCATCGGGCGACTGCCCGGGGAGTGTCGGCAGGACTATCTCAAGGGACCCATATGATGATGGCGATCGATCGCGTTTCTATCCACGGAGGCCACAGCGGCCAGTTTTGCAACCACGCTCAGGACACGCTGGAGGAGGTTGTTCAGGCTTACATCGACCAGGGTTTCGCCTGGGTGGGCTTGACCGAACATATGCCTCCCACAGACGATCGCTATCTCTATCCGGAGGAGCTCGCCGCCGGGTTGACCGCCGAGGCCATGGCCGAACGGTTCGTGCACTACATCGAGGAGGCGCGGCGTCTGCAGCAGCGCTATGCCGACCGAATCGAGATTCTGGTGGGGTTTGAAACCGAAGACACGCCCGGGGCCATCTCTTTGGCAGAGCAGTTGATGGCCCGCCATCGCCCCGACTACATCGTCGGCAGCGTCCACCATATCGAAGGCATCCCCTTCGATTACAGTGAGGAAGCGTACCAGCGAGCTATAGATGCCGTTGGCGGCATAGAGGCGCTCTACTGTGCCTATTTCGATCGCCAGCATCACCTCATCGAACGGCTGAAGCCGCAGGTGGTGGGGCACTTTGATCTGATCCGTCTGTTCGATCCGATCTATCGGCGTCAATTGATGCGGCGGAATGTGCTTGACAAGGTTCAGCGCAACCTTGAACTGATACGGGATCTGGGCCTGATGCTCGATTTCAACGTGGCTGCGATGAAAAAAGGGGCTTTCGAACCGTATCTATGCCGTCCGATTCTCAATCAGGCGCTCTACCTGCGGATCCCGGTCGTGCCGGGTGACGACTCCCACGGAGTGGCTACGGTTGGGCTTCATCTGGATGACGGCATTCGAATACTGAAAGAGATGGGCGCCGACACGCACTGGCGCAAGCCGAGCTACACCTCAGTGTAGCGATCTGCCAGACGCCGTACGTCATCGGAGCCAACCAACTCGCCGAAGCGTTCCCCGCGCCGGGATCTCTTTTTATACAGGTCGAGGCAGTCGGCCACGATGCCGAGTACGGCCGTTTCCGTGTAGATGCCGGGCAGTTCCAATCCCAATTGGGGACGGCGACCCAGCTTGCCTCCCAGCTGAACGCGATACCCCTTGGTGGTTTCCACCAGGGTGCCCGTGGGACAGACCGGAACGCACTGGCCGCAGGCCACGCAACGTTCGCTGTGCAGGGTTGGCAGCGTGGCATCTTCACCGAACGAGATGGCCGCTTCCCGGCAGATATCGGTGCAGGCCCGGCAATCGCTGCACGCTTCGTCGCTGACCGCAGGCAGGGCGGCTGAGATGATGCCGATGTCCTTGATCTGGGGTTGGGAGCAGGCGTTGGGGCAGTTGGCCATGGTCACCCGGAACTCATGGTGAAACTTGAGATCGGTGATGCCCTTCGATTTTAAAAAGGCGAGCAGGTCTGCTGATTGCAACAGATGCTCGATCCGTTCGGCCAACGTGTCGGACGGTTGGATCTGGTGGGGGCACCCCGACGACCCGAAGCAGAGGTCGAACTGATAGCCTTTGACCTCCTTCGCCATGCCGGACAGGTAGCGCTGCTGGGTCGCCTTGACGTCCGCCAGGGTGACGTTTGATTTACCGGCTTCCCGGGCCTCCTTCGCCACCCGCGCCTGAACGCGCTTGCGTACGAAAAAGGGCACTTTTTTAATGGCGTCTTCCGCCTCGGGGGTCCATCTCATCTCCAAAGGTCCACCTCTGAATCGGATTGTTGGCATGGGAAACAGATGCATTCTGAATGAAAACACTCTCCATAGTCTTCACTGGTCGTCCATGTCCACAAAAATGTGGTTTCAACCCCCCAAAAAATTCGCTATGGTAGGCGGCAGTATAATCTGACAGATCGCCGGGCGCCTGCCCGGGATTCACCACAAGGAGTTCTCCATGAGCAATGTCCGAGTCACTTTCCTGCCCAACGACGTTACCATCGAAGTGCCCCAGGGAGAGAGCGTGATCCGCGCTGCCATGGCGGCGGGGGTCCACATCAATGCCTCGTGCGGCGGTGATGGTGTGTGCGGCAAATGCCGCGTGATCATAGAAGAGGGGTTGACGGATAGCGAGCCCACCGAAAAGATCAGTTCGAAAGATCATGCCAAGGGCTACCGGCTGGCCTGCAAAACCAGTGTGAATGGAGACGTCACCGTTCGGGTTCCGGTGGAATCCGCCGTCGATACCTCGGCACTGCTGCGCCAGTCGCCCCGGCAGACCGCCACCGTCAAGCAGATCGGGTTCAATGAGATCAAAGAGCAGGGGCTGTTCTTACCAGCCGTGGAGAAGATCTACCTGGAGCTACCGCCGCCCGATGCCCAGGACCACCTGCCCGACGTCACCCGCCTGGTCAAACACCTAAACATGGAACACGATGAACATGGCCTGGAGGTGGAACTCCCCGTGATCCGCAAGATACCAACGGTTTTCAGGGAAGAGGAGTTCAAGGTCACGGTGACCCTGGCCCGGCCGGTGCGCAGTAGCGGCAAGACCCAGATCATCAACGTTCAGCCGGGAGACACTACTGGGCAGCACTATGCCGTGGCCATGGATATCGGTACAACAACGATCTACGGTCAGTTGGTGGACCTGGTATCGGGTGAGATTCTGGCCGAGAATGGCGATTTCAACGGCCAGATCAGTTATGGTGAGGATGTCATCACGCGCATCATGTATGCCGAAAAGCAGAAGGACGGCTTGGAAACACTGCACCGGGTGGTGATCGATACCGTCAATAAGGTCATTGCCAAAATCGTCAAGCGTGCCAAGGTGGCACGGGAAAACATCTCCCTGATCACCCTGGCCGGCAACACCACCATGACCCAGCTTCTCCTGGCGGTTGATCCACGGAATATCCGGCGATCGCCCTATGTGCCCACAGCCAGCATCTACCCACCTATACGGGCCATCGACCTGGGCATCGATCTCGATTCCCATGTGACCGCCCTGGTCTACCCCCAGGTGTCGAGCTATGTGGGTGGTGACATCGTGGCCGGCGTGATGGGCTGCGGCATGTACCGAACCGACAAATTGACCCTTTTCATGGATATCGGCACCAACGCCGAAGTGGTCATCGGCAACAAGGACTGGATGGCCTGTGCGGCCTGCAGCGCCGGCCCGGCCTTCGAAGGCGGCGGCATCCAGTTCGGCATGCGCGCCGCCAAGGGCGCCATCGAGGACTTCTCCATCGACCCGGAGACCCTCGAGCCGATGATCGCCACCATCGGCAATGTCCGCCCCAAAGGCATCTGCGGTTCGGGTTTGATCACCATTGTGGCTACCATGTTCGAAAACGGTGTGATCAACAACCAGGGCAAGTTCGACCGCGACCTGAAGACCGATCGCATCCGCGAAACAGACAACGTCTACGAATATGTGCTGGCATACCAGGAGAGCACCCAGATCGACCGCGACATCACGATCAACGAGATCGACATCGACAACCTGATCCGCGCCAAAGGCGCCATCTACAGCGGCTGCATGACGCTGTTGAGCGAAGTGGGTATGACGTTCGAAAATGTGGAGCAGATCATCCTGGCCGGCGGTTTCGGCAGCTACGTGGACCTGGATAACGCCATGGTAATCGGCCTGCTGCCCGAGATCGAGCCTCAGAAGGTGATCTATGTGGGCAACAGCTCCCTGCTGGGTGCGCGTATGAGCGCATTGACCAACAGTGTGCGCCAGGAGGTGGTGAGTGTCACCAACATGATGACCAACTTCGAACTCTCCGAGACAAGCTCCTTCATGGATCACTACTATGCAGCCCTGTTCCTGCCCCATACGGACCTGAACAGCTTTCCGCAACTAAAGGAGCGGCTGCAACAGAGGCGGGAAGCGATTGCAAAGATACGGGCGGCTGCGGAGAATCAGTAACCTTTTTCATTTGGCGGGTAGAACATTTTTCGACATTTCAGAGCAGGGCGGTCAAAAGCTGGCCTGTCGCTTTTTTGTGGGATGATATTTTTCAGCTGCGAAACTTGATCAGCTTTATGCCCTCATCCACCCACTCCGTAATGTGCCGGGCCTGGGCGCGGTACTGCCGGTCGTTCTTCAACCGCCCGAACGTCTCTTCCTGGGTCTTGATCGTCTCCAGTAGCGCCACATCCGCCATGGTGCCCAGGCTGCCAACGCCGCGCAGGGCCACCCTAAGGTTTTGCAGAAGCGCCCCCATGCAGTTGGAGCTCTCCTTTTGCCCGTAGACGGCAGAGGTGGGGTCGCCATACTCATAGGCGGCCGAGCGCAGAATGGCCGTCCCTGTTTCGCCGCCCACCAGCGATAGAAAAATATAGAGTTCCCTTTCCAGATTGAGCAGCAGGGCGGCAGGGATACGCTGCCCGCTGGTCTCGCCGATCTGCAGGGCCTCCATCAGTCTCTTGTGAATGGTCTGGACTTTGGTTGAGAAGGCCTCGTGCTCCTTTTCGATACGCCAGGCGGCATATTGGGCCATGATGGCATCGATCTGGTGACGGCTCAGGACAATGTCTTCGGGGGTAATGTCGTAGTCGGTCATCGACTTGTCGCTGTGCATGATCAGATTGGCCAGCATAATGGCCTTGTTATCCGAAAATTGAACAACCGCCGGATCGACGGTCAGATCTTCGAGCAGTATTTTCAGGGCCCGTTTAGGCTGATTCATCTGGGTGGTCAACCCCTGAAGCGCATTGAGAAAAGCGGCGCGGTCCTGGGGAACCACCACATCTTTCATGTGGTGCCAGAGGAATTGGAATATCTTCTGCTCGTATTGCCGGAACAGGGGCACCGCTTCGGCGAAAGCGCTCTTCTTGAAACGCCCCTCGACACTGAAACACGCCTTCAGCTTTCTGACCAGTGCTTCGGCTTCATCCTGGCCGATGCGGAAGTCTTTGGCCAGAATTTGATAGTCGCGTACCGTGAAGCTGATCGGGTGGTTCACCATGCCGACCATCTTTTTGCGGGTGGCCGAGCGCCCCTTGTAAAAGGAGACCATGCGATAGATGCGGCTGTCGACCGCTTCCCGTGGAGGGGTTTTGCCTGCGGTGCGTTCGGCGCCCGTGTCCTGCACCACATGGATGTCGTCGATGACATGGTCTTTTACCTGATCGAGCCGGGCCTGCAGGTTGCCGAGCAGCTCTTTAGTCAGATGGGTCTCTTGCGCTTTTTTGCCTGCTGCGTGGAGCAGATCCGAAGAGAGATGCAAGCGTTCACCCAGCAAGGGCGTGTTGATTCTGGCAAAATCGTCGGCATAGACGCTTTTGATCATTTTGGCCACTTTTTGGGGTGAGGCGCTGGCCATCTCCATTGCCAACTGGGCGACGTGAACCTTTTCGGGCGAGACCTCCTGGGCTTCGGATTCGCCGAGAAGCCACTTCACATTGTTGAGTTCCACCGGAGGTGACTTTAGCTGCGCACGCACCTTGGGCAGCTCCAGGGCCGCGTTGTAGACACCGGCATATCGTTTGACGGCCGAGGCCGCGGCCTGCTGGCGCAGCCAACGGTCGACCTTGTCGACCATCGTCTCCATAGATTTTGAACTGAGGCGATTCAAACCGGCCACCAAGGTGAGGTTAGGGTCCGGGAAGAGGTTTTCATCGTTGATCAGGGGAATTGTCAACCGGTTGCCCTGGGCATCGATCGAGATGGCGCTGCCGGTCTGGCGCGCCTCCCGAAAACCGGCCAGGATTTTCAGGCAGATCCGGTAGTCGGGCAGATCGCCCGAGAGGTGGTCGGAGAGGCGCACGTAGATGTTGTTGACCCCGTAATCGGCGAACAGGGTATAGGCTTCGATCAGCTGATCAGGCAACTTGGACAGCTTGGCACTGTTTCGGCGTGCCACGTTGGGGGCGATGATGGCGTCGACAGCATGATGCCCGAAGACCACTTCGTAATCGTATTTTTCCGGGATGTCGGCGTCGCCTGGGGCCCCGCGATAGCGAATCAGCATGCATCCCAGATGGCCGGGGGTATGGGCCAGTTTGGCCAATATCGCAGACAACTGTTCGAACACTTTGGATTCATGGCTGATGCCGGTGGAGAAGCGCTCATCTCCCAGGTAGCGACTGAGCAGCCAGGTGGCCCTCACCATCAGGATGCGGACTGCGTCGTGGCGCTTCTGCTCGACCAGCAGACTGTGGGCCAGATTGTCCACTCCCGTCATGGAGGAGAACGATTCGTGGGCTTGCAGGCCTCCAAACTCTTCGAAGAGGCGTTGGGCTTCCGGGTCGAGTTCAACGTTTTTGTTATCATCCATCGTGGTCATTACTCCATTAACCGCACGTCCTTATCGACGGGTGCAACAATATGGTACTTAGGGCACATCGAACCGGGCGGCTTCGGCCCGGCCCTTCTCCTCATCCACAAAGTAGAGCAGGATGGCGCCGATCAGGAACAGCACCAGTACGGCAATGATGCTGGTCCGCGTGGCCAGCAGGCTGGTGTTCACCATCTGTTCGAGTGTGGGGTTTTGCGGAAGCAGCAGTCGTTTTACGGCGAGGCCGGTGAGCCCCATGAGCGCCGGCCCCATGATGGCGGCAAACTTGCCAAGCATGTTATAGAAGCCGAAAAATTCGGCACTCTGTCGATGAGGGATGAAGCGGGCGTAGTAGGAACGACTCAGTGCCTGGATGCCGCCCTGGACGAGGCCTATGGCGCCGGCCAGAACATAGAATTCGGAGACCCGGGTCATGTTGGCCCCCCAGATGGTCACCAGCACATAGACGCCCAGCGCCAGATAGATCGAGCGGCGCACTCCCCAATATCTTCCCAGTTGCCCGAAAAGCAGGGCCGATGGAAAGGCGATGAACTGGGTAACGAGAAATGCGCCGATGAGGTCCTTGAATTCAAAACCCAAGGACATGCCGAAATCGACCGCCATTTTGATGATCGTATCCACGCCGTCGATGTAGCACCAGTAAGCGAGCAGAAAGAGAAAGGCGGTCTTCAGTTGCCGTATCTTTTTGAAAGTACCGATCAGCTGCCGCCAGCCCGAGGTGATCTGTTCGGTCAGGGCTGGGCGCGGTCCTGACGGGTCGGTAGGGATCCAGGCAAAGGTGATCAGGGCAAACAGCCCCCACCAGATCGCAACGCTGGCAAAGCAGAGGCGCACGGCCAGAGCTGAATCGGCAATGCCGAACAGGTGGGGTTTCTGGGCCATGATGACGTTGAGCACCAGAAGAATACCGCCCCCCAGGTAACCCAACGAGTAGCCGAGGCTGGAGACCTGGTCGAGGCGCTCCGTGGGCGCGATTTGAGGCAGGAGTGCGTCGTAGAAGACGATGGCGCCGGCAAAGCCGATGTAGGCGACCGCGTAACAGAGCAAGGCTGTCATCCACTGACCCTGGGGAATGAAGGCCAGGCCGGCGGTCAGCAGGACTCCCAGATAGGTGAATCCGACGAGAAAGCGTTTTCGCCGGCCGCTCCGGTCTGCAATGGCGCCCAGGACCGGGGCTATCAAGGCGACCAGCAGGCTGGCGGCTGCGCTGCCCAACCCCAGGCGGGCAGTGCTGACGTTGACATCCACACCGTGGCTCCACACCTGTTTGAAAAATCCGGGGAAGAAGACCCCCATCACTGTGGTAGCGAATGCGGAGTTGGCCCAGTCATAAAGGGCCCAACCCCAAATGGTCCGCCGCCCGTGTTCGGCTTGCACCTGCCCGTGATGTTGGTCTTCCACTTTGATTCTCCTTGAAAAAGCACTCCGGGGTCACTATTCTGAAAGAGCATCTCATGGTTGCCTGCTCCGTGCTCCGTTCAGTGCGAAAATCGTATCGAGGGCGATATTAGCATGATTTCCGGCATATGTCTCGGCCTACCCGATCCGCCGACCGTTTTGCCAAACGAGGAAAGGCGTCCGACGCATGCAAGTGCATCCCTGCCAAGAATCGCCGCAGTCAGCGGCCTGCGAGTTCGATACCCATTTTAAGGTTTTCCATGAACTCATGGCCGGCAAGGTTCTCGATATTCTGCTCGTGGCCAGCGCCTATGATGCCTATATCCTCGAAGAGGATGGTTCTCTGGCATCCAAAATTATAAATGAATACAGGGGGCTCAATCTAAGCAAGCCGCCTCGCATCACCCGGGTGGAGACCGCCCGAAAAGCGTTCGGGGCCATCGAGACGGACCGGTTCGATCTGGTCATCGTGATGCCGCTGTGGGATGACATGGATCCCTTCGATCTGGGGCTCTCGGTCAAACGCCGGGTTCCCGATCTGCCGGTGATCATTCTCTCCCATACCCTCGACGGTCTCTATCCGATGCCGGCCGGCAAGGATACTTCGGGAGTGGATCAGATATTCATCTGGACAGGGGATGCGGACCTCCTGCTGGCCATCGTGAAGAGTGTGGAGGATCGCATCAATGTGGCTCGTGACACAGAACGGGCCCATGTGCGCATCCTCATTCTGGTGGAGGATTCGCCCCTGTACCGCTCCTTTTTTCTTCCGATGATCTATAAGGAAGTCGTGCATCAGACCCAGGCGGTGTTGGAAGAGAGCCTCAACGAGGAGCACCGGCTGCTCAAGATGCGGGCCCGCCCCAAGATCCTGGTGGCCGAAAACATGGAGGCCGCCCAGGACCTTTTTGAACGGTACAAGGCCTATCTGTTCGGTGTGATTTCGGACACGCGTTTTCCCTGCAACGGTCAGTTGTGCGACGACGCCGGCTACCGGCTGTTGAAATTGGTCAAGGAGCAGATCCCCGACTTGCCGATCCTGCTGCTCAGCTCCCAGCCCGAGAATCGAGCAAAGGCGGACAGGCTGGCCGCCCACTTCGTGGACAAGAATGCCCGGGACCTTTTCGAACAGCTGCACGACTTTTTCCTGGATGAGTTGGGATTCGGCGATTTCATCTTTCGCCAAGCCGACGGCAGCGAGGTGGCCAGGGCCTCCGATCTGCGCCAGCTGGAGATCATTCTGCCCGCCATACCGGATGAACCCCTGTGCTATCACGCCTCCCGAAACCGGTTTTCAAACTGGATCATGGCAAGATCGGAGATCGAACTGGCATCACGCCTGCGCCGCGTCAGGATCTCCGATTTTCCGGACACCCATTCGTTGCGGGATTATCTCATCGCCAGCATTCACAGCCTTCGCCAATGGCGGCAGAAGGGGGTGGTGATTCAGTTCAAGGCTCGGAACTTCGACCCCCAGATGGCCGACTTCGCCAAAATCGGCAACGGGTCATTGGGCGGTAAAGCGCGCGGGTTGGCCTTTGCCTCCCACCTGCTGCGCCAGTCGCCCGATCTGATCAACCGGTTTCCCGATATCGCCATCCAGGTCCCCACCACACTGGTCATTACCACCGAAGGATTCGATCGGTTCGTCCAATCCAACCGGCTCGACAATTTGCCGCTTGAACGAATGGAGAATGGCCGGATCGAGGCCGCCTTTGTGAAGGGCCGTATGCCCCGAGACATCAGGTCCGATTTGAGCGCCTATCTTGGAGCTGCCCGTTTCCCTTTGGCCATACGGTCGTCCAGCCTGCTGGAGGATGCCCGCCACAACCCGGCCACCGGTCTCTATCGAACCTATATGCTGCCCAATGACCACCCGGACAAGGGTGTCCGTCTGGCCCAGCTGACCGATGCGGTCAAACGGGTGCTGGCTTCGAGCTGGTTCGACCTGCCGCGGCGCTTTACCCGGGGCACCGCTTTTGCCCATCGGCGAGAGCAGATGGCAGTGATGATCCAACAGGTGGTCGGGAGACACCATGGCGGATTTTTCTACCCGGCCCTTTCGGGCGTGGCCCGTTCACACAACTACTATCCCTTCGGCCCCATTCGTCCGGAAGACGGCATGGCTGAAATAGCGCTGGGTTTTGGCCGTGCAGGTGACAAGGGAGTCCGTTTCTGTCCACTCTATCCGGAACTGCTGCCCGCTTTTTCAAAGGTCGAGGAGATCCTGGAGAATGCCCAGACCGATTTCCATGCATTGCCGATTCAGATGCCTGGAGGCGGGCCAGGTCTATATGAGGCCGGGGCCCTTGAGCGACGCAGTGTGGCGGATGCGTTGAATGAGCCGCCGGTGAGGGGGGTGTGCAGCACCTATGTCCCGGATGAGCATCGGTTGCGTGATTCGGCAGTTGCCGACGGCCATCGGGTGGTGACCTTTGCATCCATATTGAAGCATCGGCTCTTTCCCCTGGCCGATCTGCTGACCGGACTGCTGGAGGTCGGGCGGCGGGAGATGGGCTGCCCCGTGGAACTGGAGTTTGCTGTAGTTCTTAACGAAGGGGCCGGGCGTCCGGGGCAGTTCAACCTGCTTCAACTGCGGCCCATGCCGGTGGCCGGAGACCCCTACGATCTCCTGGTGACCGATGAGGAGAAGGCCCGGGCGCTCTGCTACGCCACACACGCCTTGGGAAACGGCCGCTTCGATAAAATAGCCGATATCGTCTATGTGCGGCCTGATGCGTTCGATCCGGCCCGTACGGTTGAGATGGTTGCTGAAATCAGTAAGATCAACTCACGCCTCAAAGCCGACCTGCGGCCCTATCTGCTGATCGGCCCCGGCAGATGGGGCTCATTTGACCGATGGCTGGGTATACCGGTCAAGTGGAACCATATTGACGGTGTCGGTGCCATGGTCGAGCTGCGCACCGGGCAACTTAAGGCGGACCCCTCACAAGGCTCTCATTTTTTTCACCAGATCACCGCCCTGAACATTCCCTACCTGACCATCACCGAGGAGGGCCCCGACCGTCTCGACCGGAAGCGTTTGAACACCCTGACGACGGTTTGGGAGGGCGCCTATCTCCGACACGCGCGCACAGGGCCCCCGCTGCTCGTCAAGTGCGACGGTCGCCGATCCGAATGCGTCATCTTAATTGGAAACGCTGACAGACTCGGCGGCCGCTTTGTCTGACGGGCGCCACTTGCCGTGCCTCCCCCTCTCTTTTGCCAACAACAAGATCTTGTATGTCCGAGGCCGGGGGAGTCGCAAAAACGGCTAAAGGTGCCGTATCAAATGGACGATATTATGGTAGCGTCGCCCATTGAGTTGGATCTTTTTCCAAAGCGGCAGGCGACGGCATCAACTAAGGGAGGCGTTTTATTATGAAAAAGAGAGAGATTATTTTTTTCGACGAGCTTGGCTTTGGTTGGGTTGTCGATAAAGCCATTATTCAAATGATCCATGAAAGCACCGCCGACAAAGAGGTTATTGTTGAGAAGACCCTGGCCGATCTGTTGGGACGACCATAACCCTGATATCGCGTTTCCCCCCTGCACCTGCCGCCTGTCCCCCGCTTCCTATCACCGTTGGATCGCATTGCCTGTCAAAGTGCGTTGACAGCAGCCGGTGAGGTATCTTTTTCCTTGCAAAATTTGTTCGTTTCGTTAGAAGTGGTTTCATAACCTCCGCTCGGGTACCATCATTGCGGCGGGGTGCGCGCGCCGCACCCTCCCGCCATGCCTGCCCCGCACTGTTTTTGCGGGGATCTCGAACCCAATCGACAAAGGCCCCGAGGATTTATCGAAAAGGCGTTAACCATTTTCAAGAGATGGCTGATGAAACGCAGACCTTTTTACAGCTCCATGGTATTGATTCTCATCTGTATCGGTTTCTCCCGCGCCGATGCGGCCGACAACAGTCTGGCCGCTCGGGAAAAGCCGTTTCAACTCGTGCGTGCTGCCATGTGCGAATCGATCGAAAGCTATGAACCGCGGTATGTCGCCGCAGCGTTTCCCATCCACATCGGAAAAATCTCCTGCTTTACCGCTTTCGAAGGCGTTTCGGAAACAACCTACATCCATCATAAGTGGTATCGGCGCGATGAGTTGGTGACGGCCAAGCGACTGACCCTCAAGCCGCCCAGTTGGTCGACATATAGCAGCATCCAACTGCGTGAAGATGACCTGGGTCCTTGGCGTGTCGAGATATGGAACGCCGAGGAGCAATTGGTCAAAACCCTGCGGTTCAGTGTTATCAATTGAACCGGGACCATTCATGATCCCATAGAAGAACGCCACATTTCGGGCCGGTGCTCAACGCAGGCAAGTCAGCCATGGTCCGGTCCATGCGATGGTGTTTAGCGGCTGCGACGAGATGAACTCCCTATACGCTTTTTTACAATCGATTCGATGGCAGGACTTTGTTGATGTCCTTCTGAACAGCTATATCCTGTTTCGTCTCTATGTGCTGTTCCGGGGCACCAACGTCATTCGTGTGCTGGTCGGTATTGCGCTGCTGTGGATATTCCAGCGGATGGCGGTTGCCCTTGGATTGATCGTCACCAGTTGGGCCATGCAGGGCATTATCGCCGGTGCGGCGCTGATCATCGTCATCGTGTTTCGCAATGAGATCCGTAATGTGCTGCAGGCCAAGAACCTGAGGGCCCTCTTATGGGATTTTCCCCAAAAGGCGGTCCGCACCCCCATCGACAGCATCGTGGAGGGGGTTTACGAACTGGCACGCACCCGGACCGGAGCGTTGATCGTGATCCCGGGCAAAGAGGATCTGGATGAGGCGGTTCAGGGGGGGGTGACATGGGACGGCCTCATCTCCAAAGAGATGCTTCTGTCGATTTTCTACAACGGCAACCCTGTGCATGACGGTGCCGCCATTCTCCAGGGCCATCGTGTGAAACGGGTGGGGGCCATTTTGCCGTTGAGTCTTCGGGATGATCTGCCTCAGTT
The DNA here is from genome assembly GCA_963668675.2 of uncultured Desulfatitalea sp. Lineage (GTDB taxonomy): Bacteria > Desulfobacterota > Desulfobacteria > Desulfobacterales > Desulfosarcinaceae > Desulfatitalea. The sequence goes on from CAXXMB010000002.1 coordinate 3,025,553, forward strand.
CTATGGTACGCGCCACCGCGCGGCCGCGGGACTTTCCGAGCAGTCCGATGCGCTGGTCATCGTGGTCTCCGAGGAGCGTGGACAGGTGGTCGTTGCCCAGGGGCAGTCGTTCACCTCCATCTATGACAATCTGACACTCAAGAAAATCCTTGCAGCGCATCTGGGCGTTGGTGGTGAGGAGGATCAAGGCATACAGCGTGACCGCAGGGAGATGATCGTCGCTGCGATGATTTGCCTTTTCTGCATGGCCGGCGTCTGGTTCAGTATCGCCAAGGGAATGGAGACGCTGACCAGTGTCGAGGTACCGCTGGAGTATCTGAACCGGGATGCGGGGATGCAGATCATTTCAACATCGGTCAATACGGTGCGGTTGCACTTGAGCGGATCGGGCGCCTTGATCGGATCGTTGCGGCCCGAACAGGTCAAGGCCAAGCTCGATTTGAGCAAAGCGGTCAACGGGCAGAATCTTTTTTCCCTCACCAAAGAGAATATCGTCCTGCCGCCGGGAGTGCGTCTCAACCGGATCGAACCGCCTGAAGTTCAGGTGGCCCTTGATGTGCCAACCAAGAAGGAGTTGCCTGTTCAGGTGGACTGGGTCGGCTCCTTGCCCAAGGGGCTGATTCTCGAAAGTGTCACTGTTGCCCCGAACCGCGTCGTCATGATCGGAGCGAAGGAGGCATTGGACCGGACCAGCACCCTCTATACCGAAAAGGTGAAGCTGGATCGCATTGACGCATCCGGTCAACTTGCCGTCGCACTGGCGCCAAAGCCAGGCGTTCGGATAGGTGCAGATGGCCCGTCGGATGGCCGGGTGACGATTCGCTTTGCCATTGGCCGCAGGGGCGATTAATACCCACGGGCCTCCCCCCCCCACCATCTTATCGATCAGATGCCGCTTTGTGCGGCTCTCACATCGTTTATCTCCCTGACTTTGGTTGGGTGCTGACGAATGAACGCTTCGATCAGTCGGTAGGCCTCATCATCCGTGACCTGGCGGGGCGGATGCTTGCAAAAGTAGGCCGATGGACCTTCGAGAACACCCCCTTCACCGCGGTCCAGACCGATTTTGGCACACCGGATGGCATCGATGGTGACACCGGCCGAGTTGGGTGAATCTTCAACCGAGAGCCGCAGCTCAAGGTTCATGGGGATATCGCCAAAGAGGCGGCCCTCCATCCGTATGAAACAGACCTTGTTGTCCTTTTGCCAGGCAACATAGTCGCTGGGTCCGACATGGATATTTTCATCTGGCAGGCGCTTGGCCGCCACAGACTGGACCGCCTCGGTCTTTGAACGCTTTTTGGAGGAGAGGCGGGCTTGGTTGAGCATGTTCAAAAAGTCGGTGTTGCCTCCGGTGTTGAGTTGGTAGGTCCTTTCAAGCTTTACACCCCGCTTTTTAAACAGGTCGGTCAGAACCCGGTGCGTGATGGTCGCCCCAAGCTGCGATTTGATATCGTCACCGATGATGGGCAGACCCTTCTCTTTGAAGCGGTCGGCCCACTGGTCGTCGCTGGCAATAAATACCGGGATGTTGTTGATAAAGGCGACGCCAGCTTCCAGGGCGCATTCGGCATAGAATCGGCTGGCCAGTTCCGAGCCGACCGGCAGGTAGTTGAGCAGGATGTCGGCACCGCTCGCCGTCAGCGTTGCAACGACGTCGGCTTGATTCGGTTGGGGTAGATCGGCAGCAAGAAAGGTCCGCTGAACGTCATAGTCGTCCATGTGCTCGGAGATGCCGTCTATAATTGGCCCCATCTTTACAGTGACGCCGGTGGGCGGCACCTCTTCGCAGAAGATGGTGGTGCAGTTGGGTGGAGCGAAAATGGCCTCGGCCACATCCTTGCCCACTTTACGCTGATCCACATCGAAGGCCGCCACAACTTCGATATCCCGGGGGGTGTATCCACCCATTTCCCAGTGCATGAGTCCGATGGCCTCCTCGCGAGACTTCTCTTTGTAATAGGTAAGCCCTTGCACCAGAGCGCTACTGCAATTGCCAACGCCGACGATGGCAATCTTGATTTTCCGCATAATCTTCTCCTTCAACCTGCCGTTCGAATCGGCAGACGATATTCACTCGAAACGGTCTGCGCTGCATTTACCTGCGAAGCGGTACTGAGAGTCTACTCAATATTGAACAGCTTGCGCTGAATTGCAATAGAGCGACTGTACACAAATGGAGGCGTTCGCCTTAAGCCGGGCTGGAAAAGCGGCGAATGTATAAAATCCTCTGGATCAGAGTGGTCAATACAAGGGCGTTGTAAAGAACCAGTCCCATCCACATGATGGCCGGGCGTCCACCGGGGACGCAAACGATGAGGCCGGCCCAGGAGATGAGGTAGACCGTTCGGGCCGTGCGGCCCAGGATGCCGTCCGGGCATCGCATACCTGCCAGGGCGGAGCGTATGCCGATATAGCTTACCACCTGAGTCAGGCCGATGGCGCTCAGGGTCAACACGGTTGCCGGAAGCCATAGCCGGCTGCCCCAGAACAGCACCCAGAAGCCAACAAGATAGAGAAAGTCGGCCACGCGATCCAGGCTGTCATCCAGAAACGCTCCGAAAGCGGTGGCCTGGTTTCTCTTTCGGGCGACCAGACCGTCCAGGGAGTCGGCCATGGCCGAAAAGACCAGGAACAAAAGAGCGACAAAGGGATGGACTGCAAAGCCCAGCGGTACAACCGCTGCACAGAGCACACCAATGAGACTGATCTGATTGGGGGACAGCCCCGCCTTTTCAACATGTCCCAACAGATGCCGCGTCAGGAAACGATAGTAGCTCGTCGCCATCGATCCGTTGCGCAGCGATGGTCTATCCCCACCTGTTGGATTGCCGTTTTTGCCATTTTTCATATCGAATATCCGTTTCAGCTCGTTTTGCCGGTCCGGCTTATCATAAAGCAGCTTGCGCTTCAATCCTGTCAACGGCACCGGGTTTTTTCTCATCTGTGATGCAGCTACGGTTTGATCGTAACGGTTCGGCGGTGTGTCGGGAAATGAGAGGGGCGTTAGGGCTAAAGTATTGCACCGATTCAACCGATGATACGATTAGAAGCAATATCGGCAGCATCTCCGCAAGGCGATGGGGATAGGTTCAACCTACGCTTTGACGGATCAGGAGGTGAGTCGTTATGGTTGACATTATTGTGGGTACCGTTTCACCGGTGCATAATCAGGCAGGCAAAAGGGATGACCGGGGACGATCGGACCCTTCCAAAAAGGGAAAACAGCGCGAACGTCGTCAAAACCGGAGCGATCGGCGCCGGAGTGTAAGGGACGGTATTGTGGTGACGCTCTCTACCGAGTCGAATCGGCGCAGGACACCCGACCGGCGAAAAGGGGGCAGCGCCGCCTATCCTCCGGGTTGGGTCGCCAGGGGATGATTTTTTCGAGGGTGACACGGTTGGCTTGACAGGTGTGTGGCGCATTTTCTTTTCTGTCAATTCCTCAGTCGTGCCGACAGCATGCGCAGATGCATGCGTTCGGCGCGCATGCAAAAGGCTTCGAGCTTGGCATGAATCAGCTGGGGAAAGGGCGAGCCATCACTCTCGATGGCGAGAAAGGGGAGGTCGTGCACATCGGTCAGTGTGACTTTGAGCTCATGGTTTCTCGGCTCGGCGGCCAGTTTGTCGGCACCCTTCATGGCCTCGTTCAATAGCGATTCCGCCAGCCGGTTGGGCATGCATCCAAAGGGGCCGATGGCGATGACGCCGCACGAGACGGTGGCCACCTCTTTCAGTGAGCTTCCCACGGTGAGAATCGCCTCGCCGGCCAGATGGGGGGAGATGTAGGGTTTGGCGATCTCCATGATGTCATCAATATGCGCCGTATGGGCCGACACCAGGCCCGAAGAGGAGAGAATGGCTCTGATGCGATGTTCATCCTTGTGCATGAAGTGCTGCTTGATGCGGGCGTTGATTTTGTTGCGCCATCCCTCAGGGGCCTGATCGGTGTACCCTTTGTTGACCAAGTAGTTGGAGTAGTGCACCCATTCGGCCACCGGAGCGCATACTGTGGCAAAACCGTTGGCGGCAAGTTGTTCGTTCAGGTATTGTCTCGAAAGGCCGTCTCGGCGAACAAAGATCTCTCCCATCAGAGAGATGATGGGAACCTCGGCAGCCGGTCTTTTCAAAGGAATTTGAGCCAGTTTTTCGGCCACATGCACCAGCGTGCGCTCCAGCGCTTCGAAACGTCCGGTGCCGAGCGCATGCAACACTTTGTGGAATTGGTGACGGAACTCCTTCATGGCTGTTTCTGCGGAGCACGCATTGGCCAGCAGCATGGACCGGATATCTTCGAAGATATCGGAGAGCACAATCGCCCACCAGCTCTTGCGGTGGAGCGATGTGGGTAGCCCTTCGTAGCCATCTTCCGAAGAGAGGGAGAACATGGCAACATTGGGGATCTTGAGTTTGCGTACCAGATCCTCCATGAAGATGTAGTACTGCCCGAAGCGGCAAGGCCCTGATCCTGTGGGCATGAAGTAGAGCACCACCTCGTCCGGTCGTTTATGATGCTGCAGGTAGTTGAGCAGGGTTCCGGTCGTCAGGATCAGCGGCAGGCACTCTTTGCAGGTGGTGTTGCCGCGTCCCAGCTTGAGGATGGCATCGTTGCTCGGTTCGTGGGCGTAGACGTTAAAACCACTGCCGCCAAAGACGGCCGCGACGGCCTGTGCGGCCAGGTCTCCCATGGAGGGGAAGAGCAGGGTCACCCTTGGATCGGTGTAGGGCAGTGTTTTTCCGTCGGAGTCGATGACACTGAAAACCTCCTCGCTGACGATGGTTCGCGCCGGTCGATACCCTTCGGCATTGTCCGTTGGGCCGCCCGACCCCTTTTCCAGTTGGCGGTAGGCGTGCACGATGTCGAGAAAGGCTTCGATTCGCGTCTCCAGACCGGCATCGGCGGTATGGCTGTCCAATTCCAGGGTCAACGAGGGCTTGCGCCCCATCAGGTCCCGGAAGTAGCCGACCAGAAATGAGTCGGGACCGCAGGAGAAGTTGGTAATATAGGTGGCAAACAGCTTGGGATGGGATTTGACCAGGCGTGCTGCAGCCATGATGCGCTGCCCCATACCCCAGTACATGTGGCGTTTGGTGGGTTGATTTTCCAGTCGCAGAAAATCGAGGGGCAACACCATGATCCCGCGACTGGCGAATTTATGGGGGATGCCCTTGTGGGCCTCTTCCACGAACCCGTTGTAGGGACGGGCAAAGAGGACCACCGCTATCTGCTCCGGATGCCCCTCCAGATCTGCCAGGGCTTGCCGGCCGATCTCCTCCATCTCCTCCTGACAGGCCTGCATGACAGCCAGCGCATGCTTGAACGCCTTTTCGGCTCTCTTTTTGGAGACGCCCATGCTGACCGCTGTTGCCACCAGCGGCTTGCGGGCGGCTGCCAAGCCCTCCGTCAAATCGATCAGAGGGCTGAAGATACGCGTGCCGCGGGCCTTGAGGCGGTCAAGGGGCTGCCGGAAGGTCGACTGCAGGTAAAAGGTCTCTCCCTGTACAAGGGGGCACACCTGGGAGTTGTGATCTCCGTTGAGTGCCGGCACCGATTTGAAGTGGGGCAGAAAGATCGCCTCAAGCGGCCTCTCTTCGCCAATCAGGTTATGGAAGAATCCATGGGCCAGTTCGACCGGGTAGCAAAAGGGGGCGTTGCGCTGATCGATGCCCTCTGCATCGGCCGTGTTGGGCAGCACCGGTGCGAAGCCCAATCGACTGAAGAAGTGTCCATAGAGGGGGTAGTAGGTATTGACCAGGAAGCTGCGGTTCAATCCGATCCGCCCCCGGTACTCCGGCGATCCCGGATCGGGTGGCACTGGTGCGTACTTGCCGAAGACGAGTTGCTGTCGGATGCGCACCAGGTCGAGCTTGGCCACATCGAAGCGTTGGTTGCGGCGCAGGTTGTCGTAGCGGTTGCAGGCGCCTCCGAAAGGATAGACCTCGCCTTCGATGGTGATGCGGGCAATCTCGCACCGGCGGTCGCACTTTTCAGCGCCACCCTTGCATATGAAGGGTTTGCCGTACTGGGCGTCGCGATTGACCAGAGCGGCCAAATCGAAATGGCCGGGCTGCATCAACCCGTTGGCGATCCGTTTCTGAACCTCGAGGGCAGCGCCAAAGGCGCCCATCAGGCCGGGTTCGGGAGGCACGATGATCGGTTTGCCGGTCAGTGCCGCCATGGCCAGGGGAACGGCCTGGTTGTAGCACACGCCGCCCTGCATGAAGATCTTCTTGCCCATGGGGCGATTGCCCTTGACCCGGTTGTTGTAGTTCATGCAGATCGAGTAGACCAGGCCGGCCAGAATCTCTTCGTGCGCAATCCCGTCATGGATCGCATTCTTGATATCCGAGGAGATGAAAGCGGCACACTGGTCGTTGAAGTTGGGCGGCTGGGCGGCGTTGAGCGCCACTCCCGCGATTTTTTCCATGGGCACACCCAGCGTCTCCAGGGCCGACTCCTCCAGAAACGACCCTGTTCCGGCCGAGCACGCCTCATTCATGGCATAATCGGATGGCACGCCGTTGGTGATGTACGTGTATTTGGCGTCCTGGCCGCCAATTTCAAAAATGGTGTCCACATCCCGGTCAAAATAGACCGAAGCGGTGGCGTGGGCGATGATTTCGTTGATGACGCCGTCGGTCAAGGCATGCAGCCCGGCAATTTGACGTCCCGAACCGCAGACGCCAAGCCCCACAACGCTGATTTGGTCGGGGTCGACCTGCTCGCGGATCTCCTCCAGAATGGCCTGGTAGCACTTGCGCGAAGCCCCCACCGGATCGCCGCTGGTGCGCAGGTAGATGGAGGCCAGCAGTGCATGGTCCTCCCGGCGCAAGAGAACGGCTTTGGTGGTAGTTGAACCAACGTCCAGCCCCAGCAGACAAACGTCTCCGGCCTGTGCTACGCCCCGCGCCATGGTCTTGAACGTCACCTGGCTGCGTACCTTTTCAAGCGGCGGAAGAAGGTCGAAGCGGCTTTGCTGGCTGACGAAGAGTCGATCCATGCCCGGGAAGGGTTGCGGGGTGTTCTCCAATGACCAGAGCGCGGCCCCCAGCGCTTCGAAATAGGGCGCTTCGGTCGGAATGATCAGCCCTGGGATCGCCTCGCGCAGGTAGCGCACCATCATCTGATTGCGGGCGGTTCCCCCGACGAGCATCAGATCCCGGCGGTCCACTTTTTTCAACAGCTCAAGCACCTTGTTGGCCATCATCTGGCCGAGTCCGGCGGTAACGCGCGCTTTGGGGATCCCCTTGTTGGTGGCGTGGGTGCAGTCCGATTTGCAAAAGACCGAGCAGCGTCCCGAAACGTGGTATGGCTCAGTCGTTTCGGCCCACTGGCCCGCCTCCTCCAGGGTGACGTCCATCCGCCGCAGCTGCTGCAGGAAAAACTCGCCCGTACCGGCTGCGCACTTGTTGCCGGTGAGGACATTGGTGATGCGGCCCGTGGGATCGAGCTGGTAGACCATGAAGGTTTCACCACCGGCCGAGATCACCGCAGGGCATTGGGTGCCGTCGGGTTTGAGATGGCCATAAGCGTACTCCACGGCTTCCGGTTCGGGGATGGATGACATATTGAGAAACTGGCGGAACTTTCGTCCTGTGGCAGCCACCCGGTCGATTTCGCTCCAATCCACATCTTTTAATGATGCCAGCAGCGCCGCTTTCGGGTTGCCGTCGTGGGGCAGGACCTTATGGTCCATGACAAAAGGCTTCTCCTCCTTGCGTTTGTTGCGATCTGTCGCCGGGTTCAGCCGAACACGAACCAGGGAGACCGAAGATGCGCCCATGCATAAGCCCAAGGAAGTGATTGTTTTTCCCATATCAGACCTCCGGCCGAAACCGACGGGGGGAGTTGTTCTCGCGCTGCGGGAGCGAAGCGTTCATTTTGATATTATCACGTGATCCATTGGGGCAGTGCAAGATTTCGTTTTTGGTATTGTTAATGGATCAATTGCTCAGCCTAACGTGGCAGGGAGGAAGTCTCCGATGTTGGTGATCGTTTCCCCAGGCGAATTGAATCGTCAGAGGCGACGGCCGGCATCTCTTCGCAAAACCGCTCTTCCTCCCTATCAGGAATAACCGGTTTTCAACGGAAACAACCATATATTTTGCACCATAAGCGGATCTGGTCAAGACCTTTGAATGGATATGGGGACTTCTTTTGTCGAAATGCCTTCACGTTTTGATGCTTTGCTTTTCGGTATGCTTTTTCATATGGTACAAAAAGTCGAAGCTGGAATTGGAACGTTTAGCGTGGCGGTATGCTGTCGATTCTATACGCTATGGCGTTTTTACATCTTTTTTATGGGTGTTTTTTTTTAAAGAGCTCAACCTTCGGGTTTAAGATGGCCGGACCGCCCACTGGGCACGCCTCTGCATGTCGGTTTTCGAAACCCGAAAGTTGAGTCGAGCGGTCAAGAGGGCAACGTGTTATGAAAGCGATGGTGTTGAACCGGGTCGTCGATTTGCTGAAGAGCGATACGCCGCTCGTGATGGTGGATCTTCCCGAGCCGCAGATTACGGGGAAGGAGATCTTGATCGAAGTTACGGCTTGCGGGGTGTGTCATACCGAGTTGGATGAGATCGAAGGGCGCACGCCGCCGCCACACTTCCCCATGGTTTTGGGCCACCAGGTCGTAGGGCGGGTCGCGGCTGTGGGGCCGCTGGTTCGCCAACGCAAGGTCGGCGAAAGGGTCGGCGTTGCCTGGATCTTTTCAGCCTGTGGCCATTGTGACGATTGCCGCAGCGGAGATGAGAATCTGTGTGACCAGTTTCGGGCAACGGGTAGGGATGCAAATGGCGGCTACGCCGAGCTTATGAAGGTGCATGAAGCGTTCGCCTATCCGCTGCCCGATGGCTTGAGCGATATTCATTCGGCACCCTTGCTGTGTGCCGGTGCCATCGGATATCGCTCGTTGCGATTGAGTGGTCTGGCCAACGGTCAGCGGCTTGGGTTGACTGGATTCGGCGCCTCCGCCCACCTGGTTCTAAAACTGGTTCGCTATCTCTATCCGGAGAGTCGGGTCTATGTCTTCGCCCGCAGCGTCCGTGAGCGGGAATTCGCCCTCGATTTGGGCGCTGTCTGGTCCGGCCACACCGACGACACGCCGCCGGAATCGCTGCATGCCGTGATCGATACGACGCCGGCCTGGAAACCGGTGGTGGCAGCCCTGGCACATCTGGTGCCCGGGGGACGGCTGGTGATCAATGCCATTCGCAAGGAGGCTGGGGATCGTGAGGCGCTGCTCTCCATCGACTACGAACACCACCTGTGGCAGGAGAAGGAGATTAAAAGCGTGGCCAATGTCGCCCGGCGGGATGTGAGCGAGTTTCTGGAGCTGGCAGCCCGCATCCCCATTGTGCCCGAGGTGCAGGCCTTCTCCCTTGCCGAGGCCAATCGAGCCTTGATGGAACTCAAGCAGCGCAAGATTCGAGGAGCGAAAGTGTTGTTGATGAAGCGTTGATTTATGTTGGTTTAGTTTCACTATCCATGCCGGCCGCACGCATTTCTATTGCCGTCTGGATATCTTTGAGTTGGCCGCTGACAATCGAGCAGACCCAGAAAAAGGCGAATCCCAGGACACCGGTCGCCAGGTAGGCGAAACCGAGCAACAGGGCGATGGGAATGGCGTTGGAACCGATGGATGCGGGGCCATCCATGTTGGCCTGCACATCGTGGAGGGTCGTCCAGGAGAGAACGGCCCCCACCAGGCCCGCTACCAAAATGAGCCAGGCCACCGTGGGCAGCAAGCGCATCAGGCCCCTGCCTGGCTGCTGGCTTGCGGTGTTAGCGATGTAAGCCGGCAACTCCGGTCGCTCTTCGCGAGATGTTTCGACGGCCGGGGCGGGTGCCTCTTTTTTGGTTGCTTGTGCCTCATCGCCCGAAGCGTATGATTCTGCTTCGACCTTGAGGGCTGCGACCGGCTCTTTGACCGTATTGTCAGAGCCGGTATCGGTCGGGAACGTTTTCTCTATTTCACGCGACGGGGCTGCAACCGCTTTTTTATCACTCTCACGCGCCACCCCAGGCGGGCGCTCTGCTGTTGATGGCGCCACCTCTTTTTCCCGGGCGGCTTGGGCCACGCTGACAGCCGCCGCTTGGGCAGCGGCTGGTGCTTTTTCAGGCGGGGATGAATGCGACGGATGGGTATCATCTGCGAGGTCGTCACCGGGCGGACGCTGGGCAAGGGAATCGGAGAGCGATACGCTTTGATCGGTGCCCCGGCCGGAGTGCCCCGGGCTCTTTTCGTCGTTCATCTCTTTGGCGCCCATTTGCGGTCGCACCACTCCGAACATCGTAAGGGCGCCGCCCTTAAATGCATCGAGATCTGCAGTGGGATCTTTGACCCGGATGGCCGCCTCGGACATGGTCAGGTCATCCGGTACGTTCTTTCCAGACACCTTCTGGCGTTTCCAGGCCTCCTGGCGTTGTCGTACACCATCTGCCGCAAAGACTCGCGCCCGCTGCAAGGTTTGCTCCCTCTGTTCGTCACTCTGGTCTGCCTCCATCTGTTTTCTCAGCCGCATCTCCACGCGCTCGCGGGCGCGCTTCAGTGTCTCTTCATTGAGAGGGCTGGGTTTTTTGATAGGGGCGGCGGCCATGGGTTTGAACGAAGTGTTGGAACCGGTCTTGGAGTAGACCACGCCACAGGCGGGGCATTCGGTCGCCGGGGCAAATCTGTTGTCGCTGGCTTGACGCACGTATCCGCATTTTGGGCATTTCATATCCGGCCTCGCTTGGGGTTGTTTTTGCGTGACAAGTAATAAAATGCAAAATCTGTACCATCAATAAAGTATTGAAATCAGGTTTGGAAATCAGCATAGTAGACCCTTCAAGGGCGCGGATCGACCCGAATTGTCGGCTTCGTGCATCCAGGCGCATAGCGCCAGAGATTTTTTCAAAGTGACAATTAATGGCAAAAAAGCTTAAAAAAATTTAATACCGGAATCACCTGAGAGGGGGATTGCCCTCTTTGGAACGGCTGATGCCTCCCCCTGCTCTGCTTCTCCTATTAACCGGAACCGACCTGTCAAAAAGGGCCGGTCACACCGTGCACCTTTCTGTCGAGGAGTTTTAAATGAAGGATATGATAAGAGATAATCGATCGTTTCGGGGAATCCTGCAATCCGGCGATGGCCGAATTGTAAAGGTACTGAAAGATAACGGCGATCAGATCACCTTCCAAAGCGCCTTTGGATTGTCCAAGCATATGGTCAAGCAGCTCAAAGAGCATCCCGAACATATCGTCTTCAGCGAACGCTCCCGCATCGCGCGCTTGGGGGTGCAGATTACCTGTGATCCACCGTCCATCGATCATCTGGACGGGGATCTGCTGGTCCTCACCCAGACCGCATCGGCGGCCATCACCGGCTATCCGGGGCTGAATCAACTGAGAACGTTTTTCGATGAAGGGTTGCCGGTCGGGCGCATGGTGTTTTGCGACCCCGATGCCCTGCTCTCTTCCGAAGAGGTGATGGCGGCCGTGGATCGTGCCGAGTTGAAATTGCCGGCCTCAGCAGCCATCTCGAGTGACGGCAGCATTGTGATCACTCCCCACCGGGTGGTGTGTGCGCTGCGCGAGGATATCGATCAGGAGACCTTCGGCCGCATCCTGCTGCGCGAAGATGGCCGCGAGATGCTCAACCGCTATCAACGTCAGGCAAAGGTGCCCCACCTGGTGATTCCGCCGGGGGAGGGGGTCATCACCACCTGCTCGATGTACCTGAACGAGCACTATGTCGTACTGCAGAGCGGCTTCTCCCTGGGGCGCAATCTGCCCGCCACTGTTCTCGATCCGATTAAAACCAGAGGCATCTGTATCTATCTGGAGATTATCAACGGGACACGCCACACCATCGTCAATCCCCTGATCAGTGCCCGGGTATATGGCGCCCCAAGCAAAAGAGCCGTGGAGCGCCGTAAAACGCCGACCAAGAACCACAAACGTCTCAGCCTCGGTGATCTCAAAACAGTACAAAAGCGTCTGAAGGCCCGGCCAAAGCGGACTTGCCATTTCATGGATCGTTCGGTGGCTTTAATCGATCCCTCCCGAGAGGTTGCCCAGGCGGAGCTCTTTGCCAACGGCCCGAAGAAGCGGTGCCCCAATTCAAAAGCCCAGTGCTCGACTGCGCGCGATGACTTCTCTTCCCGCAGCCGGTGTTTTCATCTCTACGCCACCTCTCGTATCAAGCCAGACGACAAACAACCCCCGGCGGTGTTGGTGCTGAAGTACTTTCCCAACCTGATCGAACACCGGGATATCATCAATCTGGTCGCTCAGGAGAAGATCCGCGCCCTCTATTTTTTTGAGGCCTCATGTGAATTCGGCCCCTTTCTCTCCCAGGAGGACCATTCGCGGCTCCAGGAGTATCACGCCTTCGGTGTGGACGTTTACTGGATTTGCAGTTTGAACCAGAGGTTGATGATCCATACCATGCGCGACGGCAAGGGATATTTCGTGGCGGTGGATCGGTTGGCCGATTTCCACAAGTCCATGCTGTTTGCCTTTTACGGCTCAACGCTGCCGTTGTCAGACACCGCCTCCGATCGGCTCGGACGTTTGATGGATGCGTTGGTGTCGTTTTGGGGGCGCAACATCGGAATAGTGACCGGCGGGGGCAGCGGGGTGATGGAGGCCGCCAACACCATGGCTCGGCAGCGCGGCATCCTTTCAGGCGCCAATTTTTTGGACATTACCGACCAGGCCATGACCACCGATGTGGATTTTTGCCAGGTGTTTCAAGCCACCTGCCGCCACAGCCGGCAGAAGTGGTTCGAAATTGCGTCGTTCCCCATTTTCAATGTGGGCGGGTTGGGCACGTTGGAGGAGCTTGGCATCACGCTATGCAATATGAAGCTGTCGATCATGGAGCGGGTGCCGATCATCCTGTTCGACACCGAAGGCGAACGCGATTTCTGGCAAAGCATGCGATGTCAGATCGCCACCATGGTCCAGCACCATCGGGCACCGGAGTGGATCAATGACCATCTGGTGATCACCGATGATCCCGAGGTCGTGACCGAGGCCTACCGCCAGCAGTTACAACTCTTTTAACGTCGAAACAGTTTCGGCCGTTTATGGCCTTGTTTTTTCCAGGCCGGCTGTCGTACAGATGATACAGAGGGCCATAACCGACAACCGCATCGGCGGTGAGAGATGGAAACGATTTCATCCAACCGTCCATCAACCGGCTTCATAGCCCTGCATGCCGTGAAACGATGCACAAACGGTGCTGGCACCCGATGCCGGAATGGCCGGGGAATAAGGGCGTTTTTACTGCCCGTTAGCGGGCGGCTGAAAGCGTTGCGGGTTCTTTTATTGTTCAGTCTGTTGCTGGGGACCAGTGCGGTCGCCGCGGCAGAGACGGTGCGGCCAGCGGTGTGGGCAGGCCGGTTTTACCCTGCCGATGCGGCCCTGCTGAGGCGTACACTGTCGGATCTGGCCGATGCCGCTGATCGAACCTGCCCGTCGCTGCCTGCCGGAGAAAAGCTCCGGGCACTGGTGCTGCCCCATGCCGGATATGTCTATTCCGGCTTGGTTGCCGCCCATGCCCACCGGGCTTTGAAGGGTGAACGATTTGACAAGGTGATCCTGATGGGGCCCGACCACCGGGTTGGGTTTACCGATGGTGCCGTGAGTGGTGCAGATGCCTACGCCACGCCATTGGGGAGGATCAATCTGGATGGCGATGCCCGCCGGCTCTGTTCGGCAACACCACTGTTCCGGTGCGTTTCTGCATCGGATCGCAGTGAGCACTGTCTCGAGGTGGTGCTGCCGTTTCTACAGGCCTATCTGACTGAATTCTCCCTGGTGCCCATCGTTTTGGGGCCATGCAATCCCCGGCGGATCAGTTTGTCGCTGGCACCGCTTATCAATGCACAAACGTTGATGGTGGTCAGTTCCGATCTCTCCCACTACCTGCCGTATGATCAGGCGGTGGTGAGAGACAAAGAGACCATTCAGGCGATCCTCGACCTGGATCCTGCCCCTCTGTTGACCGAGGAGAACCGTGCCTGCGGGCGTTACCCGCTCGCTGTGTTGATCGATCTGGCACGTGCTTTGAACTGGAGGCCGATATTGCTGCGATACGCCAACAGCGGGGATACGGCCGGCGATCGAAAAGCGGTGGTCGGATATGCCGCTTTTGCATTTTACGGAGAACCGAGCATGACAGCCAATACGCTTGAACTGACACCCGCTCAGGGCCAGGCCCTGGTGCGTCTGGCCCGTTACGAATTGCAACATAAGCTCGCCGGTGGCGAGGCGGTAGAGGAGGCCCTCGACACGGCCTTGGAGCGCCACAGCGGCATTTTTGTTACCCTGAAAATCGCCGGAAACCTGCGGGGCTGTATCGGAAATCTGGGGACAAGCGAATCCCTGGTCGACGGCGTTCGTCATCACGCGATTCAGGCAGCATTTCACGATCCTCGATTTCAGCCGTTGAGCAAAGAGGAGTTATCCCGAGTGACCATCGAGGTCAGCGTACTGACAGACCCCCAGCCGCTCGCCTATGACGATGCCGACGATTTGCTCGCCAAGTTGAGGCCCCATGTGGATGGCGTGACGTTGCGCAAGGGGTATGCACAAGCCACCTTTTTGCCCCAGGTCTGGGAGCAGTTGCCACGCGCCGAGGATTTCCTCTCCCACCTCTGCATGAAGGCAGGTCTTGGGGCCAATGAGTGGCGCCAGGGGAGTCTGGAGATCGAAACCTATCAAGTCCAATACTTTGAAGAGCCCCATTGAGCGCGATGTGGTTCGTCTGGTCGTCGCCACCGGTATCGCTTCGGTGGTTGCCCAGTTGGCTCTCGTGCGCGAGTTCCTTGCCCAGTTTCAAGGCAATGAGCTGATCATAGCGCTGGTTCTCTCCGGCTGGTTGCTCTTGGGCGGGTTAGGTACCCGTCTGGCCCAATGGCATCGTAGAACCGATGCCGCTCTTCTATCCGTTCTCTCTATGGCCCTGGCTGTTCTGCCGCCCATTCAGATGATGGCCATCCGCTGGTTGCGTGAGACGGTTTTCGATATTGGTGCTGCGGTTGGTTTCTACCCGGTACTCTTCTTCAGCCTGCTCACCATGGCCCCCTGCGCGCTGCTGGTTGGCTATCTTTTACCTTACAGCCTCTTCTTCCTCCGCTCCCAAATACCGCATTATCCCGGCGTGCGCATCTACCTGGCCGATAACCTGGGAGATACGTGTGGCGGTGTCATTTTCACCTTTGTTCTGGTCATCTGGGTCACCCCCATGCAGGCAGTGGCCCTGGCCGGCCTGCCGTTGCTTATTGCAGCCATGCAGTTGATGCCGCGCCGATGGATATCGGTGATGGTGTTCATCCCGATCCTTCTGATCATGGCATCCACTATCATATGGGAGGAGTGGTCGTTGGCCCCCCCCGTGGGGCGACTGATCCACTATGAGGAGTCTCCCTACGCGCGTCTGACCGTTCATCAGGACAGGGATCAGGCAACCCTGTTTGCCGATGGAAGGCCGATGAGCGCCAGCCACGATGTCGCCGCTGCCGAGCGGGTCGTACACTATCCCTTGTCGCAACTCTCCCGGGTGGAGCGCATTTTACTCATATCGGCCCGGGGGGGTGTGACCGAAGAGCTCCGCAAATATCATCCCAAACAGATCGACTATGTCGAACTGGACCCGGCAGTCGCCCGTCTGGTAGAGAAGTTCGGGCTGATGCAGACGCTGCCACAGATGCGTCGCATCCATGCCGATGGGCGCGCATGGCTGCGGGAGTGCGACCGCACCTACGATGCGATCCTGCTCAACCTGCCGGAACCGGAAACCTTCCAGCTCAACCGTTTTTTTACAGAGCATTTTTTTGCCCTGGTCGATAGCCACCTGTCTCCTCAGGGTGTTTTCAGTTTCAGCGTCCAGGGTGCGGCCAACGTTTTTACCGCAGATCAGCGCCGGAAACTCTCATGTTTATGGCACACCGCCAGTCGTCAGTTCCGGCATGTGGCGGTGCTGCCAGGAGAGCACACGGTGTTCCTGTGTCGTCAGGTCCCAATCGATTTGGACATCCCCCATCGCCTTGCCGATTTGGACATCGCCACCCGTTTTGTGGCGCCCTACTTTTATGGCGACATGACGACCGAACGCATTGAAGCCTTCAGGCAGGCGATCAATCCCAAGATCCCCACCAACCGGGACACCCGCCCCTATCTGATGCAGGTGATGACCTCGCAGTGGTTCACCCTTTTCGGGCACTCCCCCCGCTTTTTCATGCTGCTGTTGGCTGCTGGGCTGATCGGCTACCTGTTTCGCATGCGGCGGGAAGAGATGGTTCTCTTCTCCACCGGATTGGTAGCCATGGGGAGTGAAGTCGTTTTGATTTTTGCGTTCCAGATCTTCTTGGGCTATATTTATGCCAAGATCGGTATGATTGTGACCGCCATGCTGGCCGGCTTGCTGCCCGGGGCCTGGCTGGGGTATCGGTTCGTCAAGCAATCGAGGCGGATGCTGGCCCTTGGCGATCTGTTGATGATCGTTTGGCTGCTTCTGCTCGCACTCTTTATCTTCAATGCAGGGGATCGATTGCCAGCACTCTTCTTCTATGTGGCCGGCTTTTGCATCGCATCTCTGTGTGGATTTCAGCTCCCCCTGGCGCTGGCCCGTCTGGGCGACGACAATCGCGCCGCGGCGCACCTATTTGCGGTCGATCTGGTCGGGGCGGCCTTCGGAGCCCTGGCCACCAGTACCATCTTAATTCCATTTCTCGGATTGGGCGTGACCATCGGCATTTTGGGTGCCGTCAAAGTGATGAGTTTTCTGATTGTGGGAGGGTGCCATGTGCGGCCTGGATCGACGGTCCTTCATCGTCACTAGTGCGGCCTGGTTGGGTTGGGCGACCTCCGCCCAGGCGTTCTGGCCGTTCGGTGGAAAGACGGATGCCGGTCCTGGAGGCGGCGAGATTCGCGGCCGCGTTTTTAAAGGCGACGCCCCCGACCACCTCTGGGACGGCGCCCGTGAAGCCTATCGATTCAAAAAGATGGGTGACGGACGGGTCGTTTGTCTGGTATGTCCGCATCGTTGTCTGCTGGCACCCGGCGATCGAAGCGTTTGCCGCTCCAAGGTGAATATTGACGGTACGTTGTACACCCTGGCGTTTGGCAACCCCTGTGCGGTGCATCTCGATCCGGTGGAGAAGAAGCCACTCTACCATTTCATGCCCGGTATCAGCGTCTACTCCCTGGCAGTGGCCGGATGCAATTTTCGGTGTCTCAACTGCCAGAACTGGGAGATCTCCCAATTTGCACCCGAGCAGGTTTCCCATCGCACCCTCTCCCCCGATAGTGCCCTGGATGAGGCCAAGCGTGTTGGATGTCGGGCAATTGCTTACACCTACTCGGAACCGGTTACGTTTATCGAATACATGACAGCCGTTGCCGCCAAGGCTCAAGCGGCAGGGCTTAAAAATCTGTGGATCTCCAATGGTTACATCAATCCGGAACCGCTGTCCGATTTGTGCGGGCTGATCGATGGCGCCAATATCAATCTCAAGGCGTTCAGTGACGAAATATACCGAACCCTGAATGGGGGGCGGCTTGAACCGGTCCTCGAAACACTCAAGGGCCTGCATCGCCACAAGGTGCACTTCGAAATTACCAATCTGGTCGTACCGGGCTACACCGACGACATGGAGATGGTTCGTAAGATGTGTCGCTGGGTGGTTGCCCATCTCGGACAGGACCACCCGTTCCATTTTTTGCGCTTTTTCCCTAAATACAAACTTCAGCGTTTGGCTCCGACGCCTATCTCCACACTCGACCGTTTCCGTGAAATCGCAATCTCCGAGGGGTTGCGATATGTCTACCTGGGAAATGTCCCCGGGCACGAAGGGAATCACACCTTTTGCCATAGTTGCGGCAAAATGGTTATCCAACGCAAGGGGTATCAACTCCCCGAGTACCACCTGGTAAACGGGCACTGCCGGTTTTGCGGGACAGCCATCCCGGGCGTTTGGGACTAATAGGATTTCTTGGCTGGTTTGTTTCTGGTCCGACAGAAGTTCCACTAAAAAATCCGGCGCATCACCAACTGGTGTTGGCGATGCGCCGGGCGTCACGAAGGGGTGGAAGCTATTATGGACAGGAACGGTCTCCAAGAAAGGAGTGTATCACTGCCCATGGCGGGGTGGGGAACTGCCGGTCCAACTCAACCAGATTGCGCTTGGGGTGAACCGGAAGCGTGGGACCGGCAGCGTTGGGGCTTACTTTTGAACCGGTTCGATGCTGGTGATTGTCAGCATTTTGCCCGATTCACCTTCGGCCAGCGTGCCGGTCGCTTTGACCGTTTTGCCAACCATGCTGGACAGATCCTGTCCCTGTACCATGTAAGTGGCGCCGTCATTTGCAGAGATGACGATGCCCTGATCCGTTTTTTCCACTGTACCGGTAATGCTCTGCTCGCCAGCGATTGCGACGCTGGCGGTCAGGAAACCAATGACCAGCATTACGGCGATCCATTTCATACGATTACACTTCATTTCTCTTACCTCCCTCTAAGTATAACAAGTTGCCGCCGGGCAGCCTCCCTTCCCCAAGGTGTTAGCTCCTGCCGGCGATTGCATTTGTAACAAAGCAATCCCTATGCCAAATTGTAACATTCTGAAATATTAGTATAATACAAGATATAGGGGGAAGTAAAAAGATACCGGCCTGTACTTTCTTGCGCCCTTTCGGGTACGAAATTTGCGCACCTGGCCGTTTTGGCGGTGACCGGATCTCCTATAAAAATCCCCGCGAAGCGGGGATCAAGGCAGGTAGTCCTCGCGCAGCGGAGAAAATACTTCCAGTGCAACGCTCTCCTCAATGGCAACTGCTTCATGGGGTGCGTCGGATGGAATGCACCAGCTGTCGCCAGCTCCGGCCTCAACGGTTTCGCCGGCGATGGTCAATCGAATGCGTCCCGATACGAGAAACCCGATCTGTTCATAGACGTGGTGATGGGATGGCAGTTGGCTACCCTTTTGGAGATCGAAGCGGACCATGATGGTCTTCTCTCCCCATGTAAGCGTCGTCATATCGATGCCGTCGAGCATGTTGCGGTTTTTCCCGGTGCTGTGCTTGGTGAACATAGGCGCTCCTCTCTTTTTGATGATGAAAATGGGTAGCCGCTATGATAGAAAAAACAGCGGCCAAAACACAATGGGAAAAGTTGGATATTTCATATGGAAGGAGTGTTGGATGCACCTATTTGACAACGATATCGACAGTCGAAAGATCGAGGGATCCGCCTTCGACCTGTCGGGTGAGATCAAGCCCAACTGGGCCATCAACGGGTTGCCCAACGGCGGCTACCTCATGGCCCTGTTGGCCAATGCCATTTTAAAAGCGGGCCGGAAAAAGAGAGTCGCCATCGTGACGGCCAACTACATCCAGAGAACCACCCCGGGGCCGGTGCGCCTCTCCCTGGAGCGCATATCCGACACGGCGCAATTCGAACGTATTGGGGCCCGCCTGCTGCAAAAGGAGAGTGTAGCAGTGGCCGCCATGGCTACCTTGATCGAAGAGGGAATGGCGTGTTCTGTCGACCGTTACGAGGCCGCCGTTCCAGAGGTGGCGCCGCTTGCAGCGTGTATGGCCATGCCCGCAATGCCAAAATTTACGCTTTTTGACCAGATGGATCTGCGCATCGATCCGGCCTGTACCGGCTGGATGACCAGCGGGGAGCTGGCCAAGCGATCCGAGCACAAGGGGTGGATTCGCTTTAAAGAGAAACGGCCTTATGATGCGCTGGCGCTGTTGCTGGTCGCCGATTGTTTTCCGCCGCCGGCTTATGCCAGCCTCGGAATGGGCGCCTGGGTGCCGACGATCGAGCTTTCGGTCAATATCCGTAAGCTGCCTTCGACACCATGGTTAAAGTGTTTTTTTCGTACCCGGTTCATTACATGTGGTCTGCTGGAGGAGGATGGCGAGATATGGGATGAAGAGGGGCAACTGGTCGCCATCAGTCGTCAGATTGCGCAGTATCGCATCTGATCTCACAGCTCCTCTTTGAGCAGGCAGCAGGCGATTTTATGCACTGGCGAGCCATCCGGCCGGTAGGAGATGTTATGGGGTTGAATCAGCTTATTCATGACACACCCTTCGGCGATGTCGAGCTTGAAAAGGTCCGATTCATTAATGGGGGCGGTTTCGATGAGTCGGTCATTTTCGAAGCTGAGGCTGTGCAGCGGGAAATCCTCGCAAAGCGGGCAGCGGTAGACGCGGCCGTTGGGGAAGACGAAGTAGTTGTCGGCCACGCGACCGGCACATTCGAACGGTTCGTTTTTATCCAGAAACACCTTCGGATAGGTGACGCGTAAGCCTTGGGCGGCCACTTGGCGGGCCACAGGGAGCACATTCGTTTGCCACTGGTCGTGGGTCACCTGCAGCTCTTCGGCAGGGTGCCCAACGCTGGTGGCGGATTGCCCCCTGAGTCCGATGACCTGGATGAAAAATCGGTCGATCGGCAGCTCCTTCAACAGCATGGGTACGGCCTTCAGTTCGTCCAGATTGAGGCCGCTGACGGTATAGATCAGGCTGGTACGGAATCCTTTGTCCGCTGCCTTGCGAATGCCTTGGGTGCAGGCGTCGAAGCAGCCTTGGCCGCGAATTGGGTCGTTGGTGGCCGGGGATGCCCCATCCAGGCTAAAGCTGATGAAGTCAACCTCTTGTGGTGTAACCCGGTCGAGGATGTCGTTAAACAGGTACCCATTGGTGTCGATGGTGATCGATCGGTAGCCCATTTTCCGGGCTGAACGGATCGCCTCGGGCAGATCCGGGTGCAGGGTGGGTTCACCGCCCAGAAAGATAAGGTCCGCCCCAGGCGAACGCCGGGACAAGGTTGCCAGCCAGGATCGGACGGTGTCCAGGCTGAGCCGTTGGGTGCCGTGCTGTTGGGGATTGATATAGCAGTGCCGGCACTTCAGGTTGCACTGGGTCAGGATATGAAAAAAGATATTGGCTGCGCTTTTTGCGAAACGAACGGTCGGGGCCATCAGAACTTTTCAATATGCCGCTTGGGGGCGGCCACCTTTGGTTTTTCCGGTTCAGGGGGCGGTTCGGGTGCTGAATATGATCTGCTGCTTTTGGCATCCCTTTTGGCCCGGACAAGCTCTTCGTTGGTCAGGCGCAGGCGGGCTGTGATGTATTCGGCGAAGATGCGGTAGAGCAACAGCAGGAAGTCGAGCCGGGCCTCTTTTTCATCCGAAGTGGTGAGCCGGTTGCCGGCCGAAGTGTCCACCGCTAGGCAGACGGTTTGCCCCATGGCATGTACGGATGCGGATCGACTCTGGTCATCGATGATGCGCATCTCACCGAAGATTTCACCCTTTTTCGATATGACACCGATCTCTTCCCCCTCCTTGGTGATGCTGATTTTACCGGAGAGGAGAAAATAGAGCCAGGGGTCCATATCACCCTCCTGAATAATCTGCTCGCCATCCTCATACTGTCTGATTTTGCTCAGGCGCAGCAGTTTGCCCAGGTTGCGGGTTTCGAAATGTTTCAGCGCCTGGATGCTCATGAGGCGTTGAATGTTTTCGATGTTCTCCTTAAGGTATTTGGATTCGATCATCAAGCTTCTCCTGTGCCGCGTATACCAACGTCACCTCGCGCATTGTAGGCTGCTGCCACTCAAAAAGGCAAGCGCAAAGTCCGGGCACACCGATCATGCACCGAGCGTTACTGCTGATTCAGTTCCAGACAGTGTTTGGTGAGATTGTTGTCAAATGATACCGGATAGCATCCGTCGAAACAGGCTTTACAGAAATAGTCGCCCGGATCGTCCACGCCCATGGCGCCGAGCAGCCCATCGAGGCTCAAATAGTGCAGCGTATCCAGCCCCAGGTGCTGTTCGAGGGCTTTGATCGACATTCGGGCGGCGATGAGTTCACCCTTGGTGGAGAAATCGATGCCGTAGTGGCAGGGAAAGCGATGGGGAGGCCCGGCCACCCGCAGATGGACCCGCTTGACGCCGAGCTCGCGCAGGGCGCGTACACGTGTTCGAACGGTGGTGCCGCGGATGATCGAGTCCTCGATAATGATGATATCTTTGCCTTTGAGCAGCTCTTTGATGGGGTTTAATTTTACGCGCACGCCGAAGTCGCGCATGCTCTGGGTGGGTTGGATGAAGGTACGCCCCACATAGTGGTTACGGATCATTCCCATCTCGAAAGGGATGCCCGAAGCCTCCGAATAACCCAGGGCCGCATAGGTACCAGAGTCGGGAAACGGCATGACCAGGTCTGCTTCGACCGGGCGTTCCATGGCCAGCCGTCGGCCATGGGCTTTTCTGATCTGGTAGACATTGCGCCCCAGGAGCGTGCTGTCCGGCCGGGCAAAGTAGATGTACTCGAAGATGCAGAAAGAGCTGCGCTCTGCCTTGGGCAGATGAAGACTGCGAGGCCCATTCTCGTCGATGATGACGATTTCGCCCGGATCGAGCTCCCTGATGAATTCGGCCTGAACCAGATCGAGGGCACACGATTCGGATGCCAGCACCCAGTGCCCATTGAGTTTGCCCAGGCACAGAGGGCGAAATCCATTGGGATCCTTTATTCCGATCACCTCGCCGCGGCTGGTCAATACCACCATGGAAAACGCCCCCTCCAGCCGCTTGGCGGCTTCGAAAAGGGCTTTATCAAAGCCCAGATTGAGGTTGCGTACGAAAAGGTGCAGAAAGATTTCACTGTCCATGGTCGTTTGGAAGATGGAGCCGTTATTTTCCAATTCGCTTTTCAAGGCATGTGCATTGACGATATTGCCGTTGTGGCCAACAGCATAAGCCTTCTGGCTGTGCCGCACCACAAAGGGCTGGGCGTTGGCCAGCACGGAGCTGCCTGTGGTCGAGTAGCGCACATGGCCGATGGCGCTTGGACCGGGCAGCTGATCGAACTGTTCTCTTTTGAAAACATCCGAGACCAGACCCATGTCGCGGTGCTCGTTGAGAACCCCATTTTCCACGGCACAGATTCCGGCGCTCTCCTGGCCGCGATGTTGCAGTGCGTAGAGGCCGAAATAGCAGAGCTTGGCCGCTTCCGGGTGTCCGTATACGCCGAAAATGCCGCATGCTTCACGTGGATGGTCTTCGTCAAGCAAATCCAGTGAATCGGTATCGGCATGGTTGGCTTCAAATATCTGACTCATGGGCTCATGGCTCCCCGTGCTTTTTTCACTCTATTTGTGATACTCCTGCAGGCTGCGTACGCCCAGCGTTTGTGATTTGAGCGCGGCCAAGGCTTTGCTGATGGCCAGGGCGCCGGCTGCCGTTGTAACGTAAGGGATGGCAAATTTTAATGCGGCCCGCCGGATGACGTAGCCGTCCTTGCTGGGCGTATCTCCCGAACCGGTATTGATGACCAGGTCGATCTGGTTGTTCTTGATGGCATCCTCCACATGCGGACGCCCCTGTTCCAGTTTGTTGACCTGCTCGGCTGCGATTCCCAATTTGTTGAGAAAAGAGCAGGTGCCGGAGGTGGCCATGATGGTGTATCCCATCTGGGTAAACTCCTTGGCCACGTTGGCAATATCGGCTTTATCCGTATCCATCACGCTGATGAATACGGTGCCTTGGGTCGGCAGTTTCTGCCCGGCGCCCAATTGCGCCTTGGCGTAGGCCGAGCCGAAATCGGAACCGATCCCCATCACTTCGCCGGTCGATTTCATTTCAGGCCCCAGAAGTGTATCCACCAATGGGAACCGATCGAACGGCAATACCGCCTCTTTGACCGACAGATGCTTGGGTATCACTTCACTGGTCAGCTTCAGCTCTTCCAGCGTCCGCCCCATCATTATTTTGGTGGCCATTTTGGCCAGAGGGACGCCTGTGGCTTTGCTGACAAAGGGGATGGTGCGTGATGCACGCGGGTTGACCTCTATGACGAACAGCCGTTTGTCCTTGATGGCGTATTGAACATTCATGAGTCCGATCACGTTCAACTCGGCGGCCATGGCCTTGGTCGCCTGGGTGATCTCCGCGATCAACTCCTCTGAAATGCTATATGGCGGCAGTACACAGGCCGAATCGCCGGAGTGTACGCCAGCTGCCTCGATATGCTCCATGATGCCGCCGATGACGGTCATCCGGCCATCGCTGATGGCGTCCACATCCACTTCCACTGCGTTTTCCAGAAATTTATCGATCAGCACCGGGTGGCCCGGTGAGGCCTGGATGGCCAAACGGGCAAAGTTATCCAGCTCCGGTTCGGTATAGACGATTTTCATGGCACGTCCGCCGAGCACAAACGAGGGGCGCACAATCACCGGGTAGCCGATATTGGCGGCGATCTCCCGTGCCTCGGGAATATCCAGGGCAATTCCATTGGCCGGCTGAACCAGCCCCAATTTGTGCAGCATGGCCTGGAACTGTTCCCGATCTTCCGCCCGGTCGATGCTGTCCGGATGGGTGCCCAGGATGGGGACGCCCGCTTGGGCCAAAGGTGTGGCCAGGTTCAGGGGGGTCTGCCCACCGAACTGCACGATGACCCCGAACGGCTGCTCCTTTTCGACAATATGGAGCACATCCTCCTTGGTCAGCGGTTCGAAGTAGAGTTTGTCTGACGTGTCGTAATCTGTAGAGACGGTTTCCGGGTTGGAGTTGACCATGATGCTCTCCACACCCTCTTCGCGCAAGGCGAACGAGGCGTGCACGCAGCAGTAGTCGAACTCGATTCCCTGTCCGATCCGGTTGGGGCCGCCGCCGAGAATCATCACTTTTTTGTGATCCGAAACCCTCGCTTCGCATTCGATTTCATAGGTCGAGTAGTAGTAGGGCGTGGCGGCACGAAATTCAGCGGCACAGGTGTCGACCAGTTTGTATGCCGGGCGAATACCGTTCTCTTTGCGGTGTCGTGCGATATGGTCAGGATCTTCACGCAACAGATGGGCGAGTTGTATGTCGGAAAACCCCCACGATTTGGCCTGCCACAGCTGTTCAGCCGAGATGGCTGCCAGACCCGCTGTGCAATCCGAACCTGCTCCCTGAGACTGCCCATATTCACTCAGGCGGCGCTCCATTTCGACGATCTGCCTGAGCTGAAACAGAAACCACGGATCGATACCGGTGAGCTGGTAGATATCGTCAATGCTGCGACCCGCCTGCAATGCGTAACGCAGATAGAAGATGCGCTGGGAGTTGGGAGTAGCCAGTTTCCGTTCGATCTCTTCGTCAGATGGAAACGCTTCGCCCGCAGCATCAGGGTCTTTGCCGTCGGCCCCCAGTCCATGGCGCCCGATCTCCAGTGATCGCAGCCCTTTCTGGAGCGCCTCTTTGAAGGTGCGGCCGATGGCCATGGTTTCACCCACCGATTTCATGGCCGTGGTGAGCACATCGGGCGTTTCGGGAAACTTTTCGAAGGTCCAGCGCGGGATTTTGACCACACAGTAGTCGAGAGTGGGCTCGAAAGAGGCCAGCGTCTCACCGGTGATGTCGTTGGGGATCTCGTCCAGGGTATAGCCCACCGCGAGCTTGGCGGCGATTTTGGCGATGGGAAACCCGGTTGCTTTGGAGGCCAGGGCGCTCGATCTTGAGACTCGCGGGTTCATCTCCACTACGATCATCTCACCGTTTTCGGGATCGACGGCAAACTGAACGTTGGAGCCGCCGGTATCCACACCGATCTCCCGCATGATGTCCAGTGAGGCGTTGCGCATCACCTGGTATTCGCGATCGCTCAGAGTCTGGGCCGGGGCCACGGTGATGCTGTCCCCGGTATGAACGCCCATGGGATCGAAGTTTTCGATCGAACAGATGATGACCACGTTGTCGTTGTGGTCACGCATCACCTCCAGTTCGTACTCTTTCCAGCCGAGCACCGACTGTTCGAGCATGATCTGGCTGATCAGGCTGGCATCCAGACCCGATTTGGCCACCACTTCGAGATCTTCAGGATTGTAGGCAACCCCTCCGCCGGTACCCCCCAAGGTAAAGCTGGGGCGGATGATCAGGGGGAATCCGATTTCGTCGGCAACGGTGCGTGCCTCTTCCATGGTGGTGGCGAAACCGCTGTCGGGCAGTCTCAGTCCGATACGCTCCATGGCTTCACGGAACTGGTCGCGGCTTTCGGCCTTGTTAATGGCTTCGAGGGATGCACCGATCAATTCGACGCCATACTCTTCGAGCACACCCATCTCGGCCACCTTGACCGCCGTGTTCAATCCGGTCTGGCCGCCCAGGGTGGGCAGCAGCGCATCGGGACGCTCGACAGCGATGATTTTGGCCACCGACTCGGGCGTCACCGGTTCGATATAGGTGCGGTCGGCCGTCTCCGGATCGGTCATGATGGTGGCCGGATTGGAGTTGACCAGAATAACGAAATAGCCCTCTTCTTTCAGGGCCTTACATGCTTGTGTGCCGGAGTAGTCGAATTCGCAGGCCTGGCCGATGATGATGGGGCCTGCGCCGATGATCAGGATTTTGTGTATGTCAGTGCGTTTGGGCATTTCGTATCGCTAAACTGTTCAGTCCTCTTGGGTCAAAACCATCTTTTCCTTCAGCCCTCACTCTTCGAACCATCCACCTCAACCGGCCTCATCCATCATTCGACTGAACTCGGTGAAGAGGTAGCGCGCGTCGTGCGGTCCCGGCGAAGCCTCAGGATGGTACTGCACGGCCAGAAGGGGAAGCTCCCTGTGGCGGAAACCCTCGAGCGTGTTATCGTTGAGGTTGATGTGGGTCACCTCGATTTTGGCGGCATCCAGGGAGCTCGCGTCCACCGCAAAGCCATGGTTTTGTGATGTGATCTCCACTTTACCGGTGATCAGGTTCTTTACCGGATGGTTGATGCCGCGGTGGCCGAATTTCAATTTGTAAGTCTTGCCACCCACGGCCAATCCCAGAATCTGATGGCCCAGACAGATGCCGAACATGGGTCGATAGCCCATAAGCGACCTGGCCGTCTCGATCCCGTATGTCACCGGTCCCGGATCGCCCGGCCCATTGGAGAGAAAGATGCCGTGGGGCGCCATCGCCTTGATCGTTTCGGCTTCGGTAAAAGCCGGTACGACCACGACCTCCAGATCATGGGACGACAGGCAACGCAGGATATTGTATTTGATACCGAAATCGATGGCCACAACCGACCGTAAGGTCTCGCGATGTTGCCAGATGGTGTCGTTCAGGGGCGTTTTCTGAACGTCAATGGGTTCGGGCCGTCCCTCAATCCATCGGTAGGGCTGTTTACTGCTTACCGTTTTTGCCAGATCAAGTCCGGCCATGCTGGGCAGTTCGCGGGCCCGTTGAACGAGCGCCTCCTTGTCCGAAACTTCAGTCGAAATGACCGCCCGCATGGCGCCGGCATTGCGGATATGGCGCGTCAGGGCACGGGTGTCCAGCGAATCGACCCCCATGACGCCGCTGCGAACCAGATAGTCCGCCAGGCTCTCCGACGCACGATAATTGCTGTACTCGGATTGATACTCGCGAACGATAAATGCCGCCACCTGCACGCGGGCAGATTCCACATCCTCGCTATTGACGCCATAGTTGCCGATCAGCGGATAGGTCATATTGATCAGTTGGCCGCTGTAGGAGGGGTCGGTCAGCACCTCCTGGTAACCGCTCATGGCCGTATTGAAGACCACCTCGCCTCCGGTTTCACCGGGACCGGTGAATGAACGGCAATCGAACGAGCGTCCATCTTCCAGAGCTAATATGGCTTTCATATTCGAAAATTTCTCATGTTATCAAATAGTTATTATTTATTCGCCTCGCAGACTGCACACCCCGTGGCGTTGATACGCCCTCTCTGAGTCGGTCTATAGCGCAACCGTTTGACGAATAGATGAAACGTGCCCCCCATAACTTATATGCGCGGGGCAAATCAACCTATATATCTCCCGTGCACCCCTCTATCAGGCTTTTTCGGATACAAAACAGCGCGTGGTTGTTCGAACCGCGCGCTTTGTGGAGAGCGTTTGCCGAAAAAAGGTCTTAT
The DNA here is from genome assembly GCA_963668675.2 of uncultured Desulfatitalea sp. GTDB lineage: Bacteria > Desulfobacterota > Desulfobacteria > Desulfobacterales > Desulfosarcinaceae > Desulfatitalea. Next base: position 3,053,478 of record CAXXMB010000002.1, read on the forward strand.
TCCAGTGGGGCATTTTCAATCAGATTCCATATGCCGCATGGACATGCACCGGCGCAGAAGCCGCATCCGATGCATCGATCCGCGTTGACCGCATATTCGAACTTGCCGTCCTCGGTTTCGATCCTGCTAATGGCGCTCTCCGGGCACGCGGCCACACAGATGCCGCAATCCCGGCACTGGCCGCACGATGCGCATTGGCTGCCGCAATGATCCAGGTCTTCGTAGCTGACCACCCGTGGATCGTAATACTCGAGACTGATCCGACTTATATCGATGATCGTTCGCGGATCGCTGGTCGGCCGTCTGCCGGAGGCCACATCGTCGATGATCCGGGCCGTGCGGCGCCCGGCACCTATGGCATCGGTCAACAGGCCGGGTCGGACCACGTCGCCGATGGCAAACACTTTGCGGTTTGAGGTCTGATAGTTCTCGTCGACCTTGACGAACCCGCGTTCAACTGCGATGTCGTCCGGCAGAAAAGCCAGGTCCGGTGCGTCGCCAATGGAGATAAAAACCGAGTCGGCCGGTATGATCTCACCACTGTTCAACTGGACGCCCTTCTCGACGATGGCCTGGGTGAACACCGGCCAGCGGAATCGGGCACCGACCCGCTCGGCCTCTTCGCGCTCTTTGCCGAACGAAGCCGGCTCCTGCACGTCTAGCAGCAGGATATCCTCTGCACCCAAGCGGGCCGCTTCAGTGGCTACATCACAGCCCACATTGCCGGCACCGATGATGACCACCCGTTTGCCGACTCTGGCCCGGCCCTGCTTGGAGGCCTGCAGAAAATCAAGCGCGGTGGTCAGACGCTCACTGCCTGGAACTGGCAGTGTGCGTGGCTTCTGGGCACCGGCCGCAACCACCACAAAATCATAATCGGCGATCAGTTGATCGGTGTCCGCCCTCTTCAGGCGTTGCTGCAGATGCACATGGGGGATCACCTTATTGATGCGGTCGATCTCTTTATCCAGCACCTCTTTGGGGATCCGGCTCTCGGGAATGGAGCCGGCGATTTTTCCGCCCAGCCGTGCAGCCGTGTCATACACCACCGCTTCGTGGCCGTTGAGTCTCAATTGCCATGCCACCGAGATCCCTGCCGGCCCGCCGCCGATCACCGCAATCCGTTTGCCGCTCAGGGGCGGTAGTTTCGGTGTTTTGGCTTTAGCGCTGGCCTGACCCAGCTGGGTGACATCCACCGGCGCCATGAAGGCCGACTGCTTGGTGCACGATTGCATGCACAGATTAGGGCACAGATAGCCGCACACGGTGGCGGGAAAGGGCGTATAGGCCAACGCCATGTCCACCGCCTCGTCGACGCGGCCTTCACGCACCAGCCGCCAGCGCTCCTGGACCGGAATGCCGGTGGGGCAGCTGGCCTCGCAGGGTGCTTTGTACTTGTAGTTTTCCCATACCGGCACGTAGCGGCGCAGTTCCCCTCTTGTGATCAGTGGGATGGTGCTGCGGTCCAAGTTGGTGAGATCTCCCACCAATCCGCCTTTGCCTAGTGTCTCATCCCAAACCTCGCTGTGAAATGAAGCCATGGCGCGTTTGGGGCGGCCGATGCGCTCCTGGGGGGTTCGGGCTTGGAGGCACTGCCACTGTTCGCGCTGGGTCAGCAGGGTGAAGAGGAGCTCGTGCTGCTGGATACTCTCCAGAAAGGTCCTCAATCCGCCGGTCAGCCATTCCCATTGGTCATCTTCGATGGGGACCAGTTTGGCGTCGGCCTGGCTGAACCCGGCGTGGGGACCGCGGAAGAAGACTTTGCCGCCCACCATGCCCACGAGGGGTCTGTATCCGAGCACGTTTTTGGGATTCTGGGCCTCGTGGCCGCAAACGACCGCTATACCCCCGGCCATGAACTCTCCAAAATAGTCTCCCACCGAACCGAGAACCCACAATTCGGGCGGTGCGAAACGGGGGTTGGACTTTGTCATGGTCATGCCGCGGGCGCCGATATTGCCGGCAATGAAAATTTTACCTTGGGCCATGGCATTTGCCGCACCATTGCCGGCGTGACCGTGGATGACGATCTCCGCACCGGCATTGAGCCAACCCACGTCGTCCGAAGTGGTGCCTAATACCTCAATATGGGTATTGGCAAACCCCATCGATCCCACACGCTGGCCGGCCGGGCCATCGATTTGGACGTGTACCTTATTCTCCCCGGCGTGCCACAGACGTCCGCCAATACCGTGCTGGCCGTATGCTTCTATCTTTATGCGGGTTTTGCCCTGGGCCACGGCGGCCTGTATTCTCTCTTCCAGGACCCTCGACTCGATGCGGGTTCCGTTTTCTTTGCCGGAGATGGTAAAATAGCTTTCTGAGCTCATAGCTGAATCCTGTGTTAAATGAAAAGAAGTATGAAAGTATGAAAGTTGAAAGTATGAAAGTTGAGGTGTTCTGTCGATTTTATAATTGCTATCATCCATCCCTCACGAGTACCCAAGTTAATTAACCTTAGGTTTACTTTTGAAGTAAATGAGGTTCCATTCCTTCACTTTGATACTTTGATACTTTCTAACCTTCCTACTTATTTTTATGTTCTGCTTTAGACCACATATTTGATGTTTAAACGATCAGCCGCGTGATAGTCGCTGATGCCTAGCGCATCGGACATGCCGATGGGCAGGGCGGTCGAGCGTCCCAGCGGGGCCACGATCTTCTTCAGCTCCATGTCAAAGGCCAGAAAGGCATCCACCACCCGTTCGGCCACCATGTCCACATCCAGACGGCGGTAAAGCCGCGGATCCTGGGAGGTGATGCCTTTGGGGCAGCGGCCGATGTTGCAGATGTTGCAGCGGTCGCCCTCGGAGCCGACGCAGCCGGCGGCCGCCTGCATGATATATTTGCCGATCTGCACGCCGCTGGCGCCCAGCATGATCAGCGCGGCTGCATTAGCAGCCAGGTTTCCGTTTTTTCCCACCCCGCCGCCGGCAAACAGGGGGATCTCGTTCTGTTTGCCCAGCATGGCCAGGTTGAGATAGGCGTCGCGAATATTGGTGGCGATGGGGTGGCCCATGTGGTTCATCGAGACATTGTAGGCCGCACCGGTGCCTCCGTCTTCCCCGTCGATGGCCAACCCGGCGGCATAGGGGTTGCGGGTCAGATTGTTGAGCACCGCCATGGCCGTAGATGAGCCGGAGATCTTGGGATAGACCGGCACCCGGAATCCCCAGGCCATGTACATGGACTGGGTCATTTTGGCCACCGCCTCTTCGATCGAGTACTTGGTCTGGTGGGTGGGCGGGCTCGGCAGGCTGATCCCGACCGGCACACCCCTAATGGCGGCGATCAATTTGTTGACCTTGTGCCACATGAGCAGTCCGCCGTCTCCCGGCTTGGCGCCCTGACCGTATTTGATCTCCACGGCGCAAGGATCTTCCACCATTTCGGGCAGGGCGTGGATGATTTCATCCCAGCCGAAGTAGCCGCTGGCGATCTGAAGGATCGTATATTTGAGAAAGCGGCTGCGCAGCAGACGCGGCGGGCATCCACCTTCGCCGGTGCACATGCGCACCGGCATGCCCAACTCCTCGTTGAGATAGGCCACGCCCAGTTGGAGCCCCTCCCACATGTTAGGCGACAGGGCGCCGAACGACATGCTGCCGATGATCAACGGGTAGATTTCACGCACCGGCGGAATCCAGCCATTCTCTCTGAAGAACTTGATATTCTCTTCGGGCGGCAGTACACGCCCGAGCAGGGTGCGAAGCTCAAACTCATGCCGACCGGCGTCCAGGGCCGGGTCGGTGAGCATGGAGATGCGGATAAACTTGATCTGATCGAGCAGGCCGCCGGAAACGTTGCGCCGTCCGCCTCTGCTGCGGGGCTGGCCTCCGCGATTGACGTGGAAGCGCAACTTGTCGGCTTCATCCGAACGCATGGGGATGATGGCATCGTTGGGGCAGACCAGGTTGCACATGGCACAGCCCACACATCCATAAGCCGGGTCGGTTTTCTGGCGAATCCCGTGGTAGACCTTGTAGACATTGGATGGCGCCTGGTTCGGATCGATGGACGCACTCAGGGCGCGCTGACGGAAAACGCCCAGTTCGATGGCGTTGACCGGGCAGACGGCGGTACATCGGCCGCACAGGGTGCATTTGTCTTTGTCCCACATGATCTGCCAGGGCAGATCCTTGACACTTAGAGTGGAAGGGGTAACGGGTCGGTCTGGGAGCATATGGCGATCTCCTGGCGGTCCGGACCGACAATGGTCGTGTCCAGGTGCATGGGTTGAAAGTCTTTGCTTTTGTCGCGGTCCGGTATGGCGGCATCCAGTCCGCAGATCTCCGAAGAAAAGGCATAGCAGCCGGGTTTGCCGCCCACCACGCCAGGGCGCAGCTTTTTACGGTCCTGAACCATAAACAGCGAGTGGTCGGGCAAACATCCGATGACGCAGTTGGGTCCGTCGATGGTCAATTGGCGGCAGCTGTGTTTAAGCTGCTTGAGAAATGCGCCGTTGGGATGTTTGGCTAAATCTCCGTCCTGCAATGGCGTAATAATATGTTTGTACGTCTCCAGCCCAAGCCCGAGGTGTCTTACAGTGTAATGCAAAATGTGGGTGAACACCTCCGAGTCGGACTGGTAACCGGTATAGCCCAGCAAGTTCCGGGAGAGCAGGTATTCGCGAATGGGGACAAACGCGGTGTTCTCGCCGTTGGTCATGGTGGCATAGCCCTGGATAAAGAACGGGTGGCATGCGTAGAGATTGATGGCGTAGTTGGTGTTCTGGCGTCCCTGGGCCATCACCACGCGTGCGTAAAGCTCATGGCGATCGAAATTGAGGTGTCGGGCCACCTTCATCGGATCGCCAATCTCCTTGATCATAATCACATCCGGCCAGAAGGAGAATACGATCATGTCTTTCTTTTCCTCTCCCATGGTGCGCAGCTGCAGCCGGATGCTCACCAGGCGCTTTTCAAGCTCCTCCTGGGCAAGGGATTCCCACTCTTCCGGGTACTCATAGGCCCGGATCAGATAGACATCCCGTTTGGGGGTGCCAGGCAGTTCGACCTTGGGGACCTTGATCGAAATTTTGTATTTGGTCATGAAACCCCGGTCCATCATAAAACGGTCCAGGCGTTTGATGCCGGCATCGGTGAAGATCCCTGATAGGATCGGGGCATCCTTCATCTCTTCGAACGGGCCGGACAGATCCCGTAAAAAGAGGCCGACTCCCGAGCCGTCATGCCCTTCGCGCATCACATCCATGGCCTCCATGGCGATCATGGGTGATAAAGGGGTTTTACTTGTAATGGCGAATAAACGACACATGGTGGTCCTTTCCTTTTCAACCGTCGATACGTTTCGCTCGCTGCACCCGATGGGGTAATATCTGGTTTCGTTTGTTGCAGCACTGCGATGCGGAAACTTTTGCCAATAGCAAATAATAGTTATCGAAGTCCACAACAAATTGAAAAAGAAACATTTTTGTAGGGCAATTGGCTGAAAAACTACAAAAATGCTATTTTTATCGTCTTTTCCAATCGCTATACCTCTCAAGGCGATCCGTCCAGCGGTTCGATGCCTCCAAAGATGTTTGATCCGTCAGCGGCCTCCAGGTGCTGGTTGCCATATTTCGATTGCAGGCCGATAGTGCCTTCGGGAGTCAATGACTTCCTTGATTCCGCGCCACAGAAACGACGATGGCCGATGCCTCTTTATGCCATTTCGGGATGAGCACGAAATTGTCGACCGTCCGTTCAATCCCTTGGCCAGAATTTTGTTTTCTGGTATCAATAGAGGAAGCCTTCTGCGAGCATGAAAATCATTATTCATAAAACATGCCAAAGAGGTCAGCCAATCACAGCTTGAACGGTTTTTCTCTTCTAACCAGGGGCGTCCCAAGGCATTAATCCCGAGACCCTCGGGTGGCTCGACCGCCGGGCCGCTACCCTCTCCGTTGACATGAAAAGGACCTCTCCATGTATTTCCTGCCCTCTGAATTGAAAACCGATGCAGCTTCAAGATGGCGTGCTCTCCTTGAGGCCATGGAGCGAGCCGGTCTCTTGCCGCCTCTGCTCGATAAGGCGGATGGGATCATTGAGCAGGCTTTGGTTTTCAGTGATTTTGCAACCCATCAGCTTATGCGCGATCCATCTCTGCTCGGAGAGCTAATTGCCAGCGGGGACCTGCATGTCGCGTATGGTCCCGAGGGTATGCGCGATCGACTGGATAACATATGGCAGGGGCAAGGCCATGTCTCTCCCTTTAAAATGGATCTGTCCGAACTCTCCGGGGGAGTATCCCAAGAGACGCTCATGCAGCTGCTGCGATCCTTCCGGCAGCGGGAGATGGTGCGCATTTTTCTGCGCGACATTTGCGGCTGGTCCGATTTGGATCAGACGTTGGCCGACCTTTCTGCACTTGCCGATACCGCCATCGCCGCAGCCCTGGAAACGATTTACCGGCATGGGTGTCACGCATGGGGGGCTCCACGGGACGCAGATGGGCAGCCGCTCCATCTGGTGGTGATTGGCCTGGGCAAGCTGGGTGCCAACGAGCTAAATTTTTCATCTGATGTGGACCTGATGTTTGCTTACCCCTCCGAGGGGGAGACGGCGGGAGGCGAAAAGGGTGTCGAGACCAATGAAGCCTTTTTTACCCGCCTATGCCGGAGGTTGATCCAAGCCATCGGGGCCTCTACAGCCTACGGTTTTGTCTTCAGGGTGGACACGCGCCTGCGCCCCTATGGCGAGGCCGGGCCGCTGGCCATGAACTTTGACCGCTTGGAGGACTACTATCAGAATCAGGGGCGTGAGTGGGAGCGTTACGCCATGATCAAAGCCCGCGTGGTGGCCGGCGACCAGACGGCCGGCAGTCGTCTGCTCGATCGTCTTAAGCCCTTTGTCTTCAGGCGTTATCTGGATTATGGCGCCTTTGAGAGCTTACGCGATATGAAGGAGCGCATCGCCGCGGAGGTTCGCAGCAAGGGGCTTCTGGACAACATCAAGATGGGGCCGGGTGGGATTCGTGAAATCGAGTTCTTCGGGCAGATGTTTCAGCTGATCCGGGGCGGTGTCGAGCCATCATTACAAATTCGTCCGATTCGAAAGGTGTTGGCCGTACTGGTTGGTGAAAATTACATCCCTGAATCGGTCGGCCAAGTGATGGACCGCGCCTACCTCTTTTTTCGCAAGGTGGAGAACCGACTGCAGGAGTGGGAGGATCGGCAGGCCCACTCGCTTCCCACAGATGCCGCCGGGCGTTTGCGATTGGCGGCGGCCATGGGATTTGAAAACTGGGACAGTTTCAAGGCGGTGCTCGACGGCCATCGTTATCAGGTTCATCTGCATTTCAATGAGTTGCTGGCGCCGGTTGATGACGGTGGCCCATCCGATCCCCAAAAAGAGGCGGCGGCTAAATTGGCCGCCCTGTGGCAGGGGGTGCTGGGTGAGGGGCAGGGCGAGGCGCTGCTCGAACAGATTGGGTATCTCGATGCCGATGCCGCTCTTCAGCAAATCAACTCCTTGAGAAAGGATCGCGTTTTGCAGACATTGGGCCGGATCGGGCGCGAGCGGTTGAACCGTCTGGTGCCCTTGTTGCTGCTGGCTGCTGGAAAGGCTGAGCAGGCAGACGTTGTGCTGGGGCGGGTGTTCGAGCTGATCAGAAGCATCCAGCGGCGTACCTCATATCTGGCGCTTCTCATAGAGAATCCTGCGGTGATTACCCATTTGGTGGAGCTGGCCGGTGCAAGCCCGTGGATCGCCTCGTTTCTCAGCCGTCATCCTGTGCTGCTCGACGAGTTGCTTGATGTGAGGACCCTCTATCGGCCGCCACAAAGGGCAGAGATGGAAAACGACCTGCGGCAGCGACTGGCCGGTGTGGACGAGGATGACCTGGAGTACCAGATGGAGGTGCTGCGCGTTTTCAAACAGGTCAACGTTCTGCGTGTGGCGGCTTCGGACATCATGCATATTCTGCCGCTGATGAAGGTCAGTGATCACCTTTCGGACATTGCCGAGGTGGTGGTCTCCGAGGTGGTGCGCCTCTGTTTCGACCAGCTCGTGGCCAAGCATGGGCAACCGGTTTGCCGGATCGATCGGGGGCATTGCGAGCGCGGTTTCGCTGTTGTCGCCTATGGAAAGCTGGGGGGCTTGGAGTTGGGCTATGGGTCGGATCTGGACCTGGTCTTTCTACATGCGGCCGAACCGGGGGAGACCAGGGGGCCGGGACGAAACATGGATAACTCCCAATTTTTCAGCCGACTGGGCCAGCGGGTTCTGCACATGTTTACCACTCATACCGGTGCGGGCATCCTGTATGAAGCCGATATGCGTCTCAGGCCCAGCGGTGATTCAGGTATGCTGGTCGGTCATGTCAACGGGTTTGCCGCCTACCAGAGAGAAGATGCCTGGACCTGGGAGCACCAGGCGCTGATCCGGGCCAGATTCATCTCGGGAGATCCGGCCGTGAGGTCGCTCTTCGATGCGATTCGCCTGGAGATCCTGACGCGTCCCAGGGATACGGAGTTGCTCAGGCAGGAGGTGGCCGGAATGAGGGAGCGACTGCGACAGGAGCACCATGGAAAAGCGTTTGATGACTTCGATATCAAACAGGACCCTGGTGGTATCGTCGATATCGAGTTTCTGGTTCAGTATCTGGTGTTAAACAATGCCCACCGCCACCCGGAAATCGTTCGCTGGACAGATAATGTCCGGCTGCTGCAGGCCCTGAACGAGGCCGGCATCCTTGATGACGAGACCGCTTTCCGATTGCGGCGCGCCTACCTTATTTACAGGGCCACGGCTCACCGGCTCAATTTGCGGCAGCAGCCGGCCCTGGTGGGCAACGACCGCTTTCAGCGTCCGCGCCGCTTTATTATAGATGTATGGAACCGTTTTCTCTCTCCTCCCAAAATTGCTCTCCCGCCCATCACACCCGCTTAAGCTAATGACATTGAGTTTGAAGTGGAAAGTGGGAAGTTTATTAAACCGGCAATTAAATAGGCCAACCTTTGTCATCCCGGACTTGATCCGGGATCCAGGAACGGTCTGGATTCCGGCCTGCGCCGGAACGACGATTGCTAAGGTAATTAATTGCCGGGTTAATAAAGTGAAGGTATGTTGGCGATCCTATAAGTTGTGTTGTTTCATAGGCCGCGTAGATGTGTTGTTGTCCCCGCCGGCGAACGTGTAAAGCTCTTCTCCAGCCACACCGGCTTTCAAAGCGGTCCCCCTCTTTTTCAGTTTCATAGATTCCCATCCCCTCCAGCAAATAGGCAGGGACGGTATTAAAAACGACAAATATGTATGTATTTGTACTTATATAAACAAAATTGTCATATTAAAAAAAATAGCGCATAAGCCAACAGAGTAAATATTTACAACTAATACGTATAGATAAGTTGTTAACAATGCTTTGGCACATACATTGCTGAATACTGTGAAGACAAGCTCGAGCGGCAAACATCCAAATACGTTTAGGAGTATGGAAATGAAAAAAATTGAAGCTGTAATCAAACCGTTTCGCCTGGATGAGGTCAAAGACGCTCTCAATAAGTTGGGGGTTTCCGGCATGACCATTAGTGAGGTCAAGGGGTTCGGACGCCAGCGCGGCCACAAAGAGGTTTACCGGGGAACCGAATATCAGGTCGATTTCGTCCCCAAAGTCAAGATCGAGATCGTTATCTCTGCGGACATGGTCGACAAAGTGGTGGCGACGATTGCTGAAAATGCAAACACCCAGAAGGTGGGGGATGGCAAGATTTTTGTTCTGCCGCTGGAGCAGGCGGTGCGCATTCGCACCGGTGAGTCGGGGCAGGATGCGATCTGATTCTAACGATTGGGCAGCGGGTTGCGGGGGGCCGTTCGGAGTATGGGCCGGGCCGGCAAGCAGCGATACAGACGATGCCTTCTATTTTCAAAGAATTTAAAATAACAGTGTTAATACCGAAAGGAGCAGGGCTGATGAAATCAATGAGATTGATAGGGTTGGGATTGATATTCTTGTTTGGCGGTGTCGCCGGGGTATGGGCGGACGACCCAACGCCGTTAAGTAACAAGGAAGCCATCGATCTGGTCCAGACCCACGCCAACTATCTGTGGACCCTGGTGGCGGCGTGCCTGGTCTTTTTTATGCAGGCGGGATTTGCCATGGTTGAAACGGGTTTTACCCGGGCTAAGAATGCCATCAACATTATGATGAAAAACCTCATGGACTTCTCCATGGGCAGTCTGGCCTTCTGGGCCATCGGTTTTGGTCTGATGTTCGGTGCCTCCAAAACCGGATGGTTCGGCACTTCGGGATTCTTTTTCAGTGATTTTACGCCGGACGGTGATCCGTGGGTATTGGCCTTCTGGATGTTTCAGGTCGTTTTTGCTGCCACAGCCGCCACCATCGTTTCGGGGGCCATGGCCGAACGGACCAAATTCGTCGGTTATCTGCTCTACAGTGTGGTTGTCAGTGCGCTCATCTATCCGGTCTTCGGCAGTTGGGCCTGGGGCAGTTTGTTTAACGGCAGCGGCTGGCTTGAAGGACTCGGATTTATCGATTTTGCCGGCTCCACGGTGGTGCACTCCGTGGGTGGCTGGGCTGCTCTGGCCGGGGCCATTGTTCTGGGGCCGCGTTTGGGCAAATATGGAAAAGACGGCTCCATCAAACCGATCATGGGTCATAGCATGACCTTGGCGGCCCTGGGGGTCTTTATTCTCTGGCTGGGTTGGTTCGGATTCAACCCCGGATCGACCACAACGGCCGATACCAGCATCGCCATGATTTTTGTCAACACCAACCTTGCAGCGGCTGCAGGTGCCGTGTTCGCCATGTTCACATCGTGGATCAAATTTGGAAAGCCGGAAGTGGGCATGAGCCTGAATGGTGCCTTGGCCGGCCTGGTGGGTATTACGGCCGGATGCGCCAATGTAATGCCTGGCAGTGCGATCATCATCGGCGCCGTCGCCGGCGTACTGGTGGTGCTCTCAGTGGTCTTTTTTGACCGGATCCGTATCGATGACCCGGTTGGCGCAGTGTCGGTTCACGGCATCAACGGCGCATGGGGAACCCTTGCCGCCGGAATTTTCAATATCGGCGGCACAAGCATGTCGATCATCGGGGTGCAGTTGCTGGGTATTGGCGCCTGCTTCGTGTGGACTTTTGGCACGGCATTCATCATGTTCAAGCTCATCGACAAAATTGTCGGTTTGCGTGTCTCCCCTGAAGAGGAGTTGGAGGGGTTGGATGTCACCGAGCACGGCGGCGTGGCCTATCCGGATTTTGGCGTGACCTCAACCCATGGAGGCTCAGCTACCATGTCCGGCGGTTCAATGGCATCTGCCGCTGCCATGATCGGAGCAAAGCCGGTGCGTCAGGAGTAGCTTTCAAACACAAGGAGGGTGTGCGGCTTTAGAGGCCGCTCCTCCTTATTATCAAGAGCCGAAAGGCGGCCACTTGGGCCGGCTTTCGGCTGATTTTTTGGGGAATGTCGCAGGGCCAAGGGCGATGAGGCGTTGGCGACAATATGACATAATTGTTGTTTTAAAGAAATGTTATTGTACAAAAATGTAAGTAGGGGTATATAATTCGTATTCTCCTCAAATAATATAAAATACTGTATATATTTGATAATTTTCTTATCTGCTGCGCTGGCACACCTATTGCGATACAACCAGGTCATTCCTGCCGACACGCGCATACTGCCGTTCGGAAGATCCTAAGGAAAATATGGCGATGATACCGTTACCCGACACGAAAGTCACCAATGCACCGGCCCTGGCGTTCCAGGAGCGGCGGACGAAACTGCTCGAAACGGTGAGCAGCTTCGGTGCGCGGGAGTTTCTCGATACGATGGCCGATGCGGTGGACGAGTACTTTCGGTCCAGTTTCGCCCAGAGTACCGTCGGGCCCCAGATGGGGATCATGCGCAATCCTTATGCATTGATCGCTTTGGGAGGATACGGTCGCGCGGAGCAGTGCGTCTTTTCCGACATCGATCTGCTTTTCCTCTTCGAGAACAAGGTGCCGCCCGAGGCTGAAGCGTTGGTGCGCGAGATCGTCTATCCGCTTTGGGATATGGGGCTTGAAGTGGGCCACGCCACGCGTTCGGTCAAGGAGTGCATTCAAATGGCCCGGCAGGACCTGGAGGTGATGACGTCGTTGCTGGACGGGCGTTTCATCTGTGGGATGTCGCCCCTGTTCCATCGTCTCATGGAGCGCCTGCGGCACAAACTGATCAGTGTCAAGCCAGCCAAGCTGATCGGCGCCCTGGTGGAGTCCAACCAAACGCGGCACGCCCGATTCGGAGACAGCGCCTATCTGCTCGAGCCCAACCTCAAGGAGGGGCAGGGGGGGTTGCGCGACTACCACACGATGCTGTGGATTGCCCGCATTCAGTCGGATGTGAAATCGGCTCGGGATCTGGAGTATTGCGGTTATCTCTCCAATGATGAATACGCGACCCTCGAGCGGTCTCTTTCGTTTGTCTGGTCGGTACGCAACCAACTCCACCTGCTCATGGGGCGCAAACTCGATCAGTTGCATCTGGAGCACCAGACCCGGCTGGCCGAGGTGATGAAGGTGGGGCAGACCAATGGCCACCTTCCGGTTGAGCAGCTTCTGGGCGACCTTCACGGCCACATGGAGTATGTCAAGCAGTGCTACCGTGTTTTTATCTACGAACTGGACCAGCGAAAACGCCTCAAACGAAAAAACAAGGCGCTTAAGGTGACCCAGGTTCCGGGTCTTAAGTTCAATCGAGGCCTGCTCAATTTCCTTTCGCCCGAGGCGATTCTAAGAGATCCGCTGCTGTTGATCCAAATTTTTGTCGAGAGCGCGGCCCACAAAGCGCCACTAAGCGCCGAAGCTCGCCGTTTGATCAAGGAGTTCGGCGAGATGATCGGCCAGGCCAGTTTCCGCCGATCCCCCGAAGTCGTGGAGACGTTCGAGCGGTTGTTGGCTCGCCCTGCTTCCGGCTTCAATGTGTTGAACGACATGCTGGAGACCGGTTTCCTGGCCCGCTTCATACCCGAGTTTAGAGGCGTGACCAATCGGATCCAGTTCGACCAATACCATCTCTATCCGGTTGCCCGGCATCTGCTGCTCAGCGTCAAGCAGCTCAAAGGTATCATTGCCGCAAAGGGGGATGACAGCGGCGACCCACTGGCACCCAAAATTTACCAGGAGATTCGACGCAAAAAGGCTCTGCTGTGGGCAACCCTGCTGCACGACATCGGCAAGGCGGAACCGTCCGGCGGCCACTCCGAACGGGGCGCCGAAATGGTGGCGCGCATTCTTATGGAGAAGGGGTTGTCGGAAAGTGATATCGATACGGCGGTCTTCTTGGTTCGGGAGCATCTCACTCTTTTTGAGACGGCCACCCGCCGGGACATCAACGATGAGGAGACCGCGCTGTACGTTGCCCGGCGCATCGTCAAGCCCGAACGCCTTAAAATGCTCTACCTGCTCAGCGTGGCCGATGCCATGGCCACGGGGCCCAAAGCGTGGAACGACTGGACGGCATCGCTGATGCGATCTCTTTTTCTGAAAACGTTCAATGTCATGGAGAAGGGCGAGCTGGTTTCCAAAAAGGCAATCCGCGTGATCGAAGAGAAGAGGGAACGCATTATCACTGCCTCCCGAACGACGGAGGAGGGAGAAGAGAATGTGCGCCTGATGGATTTCATGTCACCGCGCTACCTGCTGCACACCCCCTCCCAGGAGATCCCAGAGCACATCGAGCTCTTCCATCGTATGGGGCAGCAGCCTTTTGTGTGGCGCATCGACAAATCCGCCGACGGCAAGACCCGCACCATCACGCTGTGCGCCAAGGACCGACCGGGACTCCTGTCGCTCGTGGCCGGCGTATTGACCTTGAACAACGTCAATATTCTGGACTTCAGGATCTTTACCTGGCGCAACAATGTGGCCCTGGATATTTTTGAGGTGCAGGCGCCGCCCGACCAGATCTTCGAAGAAGAGCGCTGGCAGCGCATCGAACGCAACATGATTGCGGCCCTGCAGGATGAGTTGGATTTGTCGTCCGAACTGGCCAGCCGGCAGGGCGGTTTTCAGACGCTTCAAGACAAGGAGATGACCAAGGATCGGCCCCAGAAGGTGGTCATCGACAATGAAACATCCAGCTTTTTTACCATTATTGAAGTGATCGCCTGGGATTTCCCCGGGCTGCTCTATCGCATCACCGATGCCATCTTTCGTTGCCGGCTAGATATCTGGGTTGCCAAAATCGCCAACCAAGTGGACCAGGTGGTGGATGTGTTCTACGTCCGCAGTTTTGACGGAGAGAAGGTGGACTCCCCCGAGGAGGAGTCTAAAATTCGTGAAACCATTGGAGAGATACTTCAGTAGGCATGAACGGTCACTGGGGTCTTTAAGAATCATTTGAGCATTGAAGGAGGAAAACGCTCATGTTAAACAAGGTGCTAAGGTATGTTATCCCTCTGTCTCTTTTTACGGTCACACCTGCATTTGCATCCGATGCGCTCAACGCCGGTGATACGGCCTGGATGATCGTCTCCACTGCGCTGGTGATGATGATGACTCCTGCCGGCCTGGCTCTTTTTTACGGTGGGTTGTCTCGCTATAAGAACCTGCTGAACACTTACGCCATGACCTTTGCCGCCTACTGTCTGGCCAGTGTGGTGTGGGTGGTCTATGGCTACAGTCTGGCATTCGGCCCGGACAAGGCCGGCTTGGTCGGCGGATTGGACTATTTTCTGTTGGCAGGCATTGGCGTCGACTCCCTGTCGGGTACGATCCCCCAGTACGTTTTTGTCCTGTTCCAGATGACCTTTGCCGGTATCACCCTGGCCCTGGTCATCGGTTCGATTGTCGACCGTTTGCGCTTTGCCTCGTGGCTTGTTTTTTCATTGTTGTGGGTGACACTGGTCTACTGCCCGGTGGCCCACTGGGCATGGGGAGGCGGCTGGATGGCCGAGATGGGCGCCCTCGATTTCGCCGGTGGAACCGTGGTCCATATCAATGCCGGTGTGGCCGGTTTGGTCCTGGCCCTGGTCCTGGGCAAGCGCATCGGCTACGGTAAAGAGGCCATGTTCCCCTCGAGCGTGACCCTGACCGCTCTCGGCGCGGCCCTGCTCTGGTTCGGCTGGTTCGGATTCAATGCCGGTAGCCAGCTGGCGGCAGATGGACTGGCTGGGTCTGCTTTCTTGGTGACCAATACATCGGCGGCAGTGGGGGCCCTGACCTGGATGTTCATCGAGTGGGCCATGGAGAAAAAACCGACCCTGCTCGGCATGGCGTCGGGGGCTGTGGCCGGATTGGTGGCGATTACGCCAGCCGCCGGCTTTGTCGGCCTGGGTGCCTCGCTGATTATCGGTGCAGGGGCCGGCCTGCTTGGGTTTGTCTTCGTTGCCAAGCTCAAACATAAACTGGGGTACGACGACTCCCTGGATGCCTTCGGGGTGCACGGTATTTGCGGTATCTGGGGTGCACTGGCCACCGGCATTTTTGCCAATCCTGCGGTCAATGCTGCAGGTACGGGCCTGATTTACGGCAATCCCAAACAGCTGTGGATTCAGTTTGTCTCTATTATAGGAACGGCCGCCTATTCGGCGGTGGCCACCTTGATCGTGATCGGCCTGACCCGTCTGGTCACGGGGAGTTTGAGGATCGACGCCGAAAGTGAAATTGTCGGACTGGATGGTGCATTCCACGGTGAACGCGGTTTTGAGATTCAAAGCTGATCTGCGGCGCCGAACAACGGATTACAATAGGAGGAGTTTATGAAAAAGATTGAAGCAATCATCAAACCGTTCAAACTGGATGACGTCAAAGAGGCGTTAAACGAGATCGGCATCCAGGGCATGACCATTTCGGAAGTAAAAGGATACGGGCGCCAGAAAGGGCACAAGGAGATCTACCGCGGGGCGGAATATGTGGTGGATTTCATTCCCAAGATCAAACTGGAGATCGTCGTCGAAGCGAGTTGGGTCGACAAAGTGATCGATACCATCAAAACATCCGCCCAGACCGGCAAGTTGGGCGATGGCAAGATCTTCGTCTTTCCGGTGGAGCAGGCCGTGCGCGTGCGTACCGGAGAGACCGGAAAGGATGCGATATAACGTCAGCCCAATACGTATATCCGACATCAAGACTGATTCGTCGGCCTGATACGATAACAGTCAATTGTTGAACAACTACTTGAATGTGATGTGAAAGGAGAAGCTATGACACCCAAAGATGTGCTTAAGATGGTAAAGGAACAAGGCGTAAAAATGGTCGATTTGCGCTTTATGGATTTTCCCGGACTGTGGCAGCACTTTTCTGTGCCGGTATCCGAAGTGGACGAGGGCAGTTTCGAGGACGGTTTCGGTTTCGACGGCTCCAGTATTCGCGGCTGGCAGCCGATCAATGCCAGCGACATGCTCGTGATCCCCGATCCGGCCACCGCCAAAATGGATCCATTCTTCAAAGAGCCGACCCTGGTTATGATTTGCGACATCGCCGATCCGATCACCCGGGAGCCCTATAGTCGCGATCCGCGGCATATCGCCGCCAAGGCAGAGGCCTATTTGAAGAGCAGCGGTATTGGCGACACCGCCTTCATCGGACCGGAAGCCGAGTTTTTTATCTTTGACGACATCCGTTTCGAATCCGGCCGAAACCGCGCCTTCTATGAGATCGATTCCGTTGAGGGCATCTGGAATACCGGCCGCGACGAGTGTCCGAACCTGGGGTACAAACCCCGCCACAAAGAGGGCTACTTTCCGGTGCCGCCCATGGACAAGTTCCAGGACCTGCGTACCGAGATGACCCTTGTGCTGCAAGAGATGGGCATCGACATCGAAGCCCAGCACCACGAAGTGGCCACCGCCGGTCAGGCTGAAATCGACATGCGCTTCAAACCGCTGCTGCAGATGGCCGACCAGCTGATGTGGTTCAAGTATGTGCTCAAGAATGTGGCCTATCAAAACGGCCACACGGTCACCTTCATGCCCAAGCCGCTCTTCGAGGACAACGGTACCGGCATGCACACCCATATCAGCATCTGGAAGGACGGCAACCCGCTGTTCGCCGGCGACAAATATGCCGGAATGAGCGAGATGGGAATGTTCGCCATCGGTGGCATTCTCAAGCATGCCCGGGCCATTTGCGCCTTCAGCAACCCGACCACCAACTCCTACAAACGCCTGGTGCCCGGCTTTGAAGCCCCGGTGAACCTGGCTTACTCCAGCCGGAACCGTAGCGCGGCCGTTCGTATCCCCATGTACTCGTCATCACCCAAGGCCAAACGACTCGAGTTCCGCACACCCGATCCTTCGTGCAACGGCTACCTGGCCTTCTCCGCCTTGTTGATGGCGGTTCTCGACGGTATCGAGAACAAGATCGATCCGGGCGATCCGCTCGACAAGGATATCTACGGTCTGCCGCCAGAAGAGCTGGCTTTGATCCCGTCGGCGCCCGGCTCCCTGGAAGAGGCCTTGCAGGCCCTGAGGGATGACAAAGCGTTCCTGACCAAGGGAGACGTGTTCACCGAGGATGCCTTGGATATGTGGATCGCGTACAAAACCGAGAAAGAGGTCAATCCGGTGAAACTGCGTCCCCATCCACATGAGTTCTCGCTCTACTACGATATATAGCGCGTCTGTCGATACAGTCGACTAGCGTTAGCGAAGTCAATGGCCGGGTCCTGCGAAAAGAGGGGCCCGGCCTTTTTTCTCATGCCAGATGTTGTTAGGACGGCCATGTTGCGGCCAACGGCGTTATTCCCATGTTGCGTTTGATCCTGAAAAATGCAAATTTGTAGCTTGATTTTTTGGGACTTTTTACGAATTCGTCGAAGTTGAATCATGAAAATTGTCAAAAGCATGTTGCATTAAAAATCACCGGGTTTTTAGCCCTGTCCAATTTTGAAGCCACCAAGAGGTGATCCATGTGCGGAATTGCCGGCATTATCAATCTGAGGGATCAAGAAGCGCAGGAAGCCATCCTCAACCGCATGTTGCGCACCATGCAGCACCGGGGGCCGGACGCCACCGGTCTCTACCTGAGCGACGATATCGGTTTGGGGCATGCACGCTTGAGTATCATCGATTTGAGTGGTGGATACCAGCCGATCCACAATGAAGATCGAACCGTTTGGGTGATCTTCAACGGCGAAATCTTCAACTATCCTGAATTGCGGGAAGATCTTCTCAAGCGGGGACACCGCTTCTACACCCAGAGCGATACGGAGACCATCGTCCATCTATACGAAGCGTATGGCGAGGGGCTCTTCGACCATCTTAACGGCCAGTTCGCCATCGCCCTTTGGGACCAGCGCAAGAGGGTGTTGCTGCTGGGACGGGACCGGATGGGGATTCGGCCGCTTTTTTATCATCAGCACAACGGGCGTCTGCTCTTCGCCTCTGAAATCAAAGCGCTTCTGGCCGACGACAGGACACCCCGCCGTCTCAACCCCCAGACCCTATCGGACGTGTTTACCTGCTGGACACCGGTTGACCCCTTCACCGCTTTTGAAGAGATCTACCAGCTTCCTCCCGGACACTACGCGCGGTTTGACGTCAACGGACTCGATATTCGGCGCTACTGGCAACTCACCTTCGACGATGCCGATCCCGATGAACGATCCAAAGATGAGTGGGCCGAAGAGATGAAAGCGTTGTTACTGGATGCCGCCCGCATCCGTCTGCGGGCCGATGTACCGGTGGGCGCTTATCTCAGCGGGGGGATCGATTCCACCTACATCAGCACCCTGGTGCGCAACAACTTCAACAACAAGCTCAATACGTTCTCGGTGCAGTTCACCGATGAGCGGTTTGACGAGTCGAAGTTTCAGCAGACGGCCTTGTCGGCCATCCAGACCCAGCATCGCGCCATCCAGTGTTCGGACGAAGATATCGGCAACCTTTTCCCCCAGGTGATCTGGCACACTGAAGTGCCTATGATCCGAACCGCACCGGCGCCGTTGATGATGCTCTCCGGGCTGGTGCGCCGCAGCGATTTCAAGGTGGTGCTGACCGGTGAAGGGGCCGATGAGATTTTCGGTGGCTACAATATTTTCAAGGAGGCCAAGATCAGGCGTTTCTGGGCGCGGCATCCCGATTCGATCTTTCGACCACACCTGTTGAGGAGAATCTATCCTTATATTTTCAACAGTGAGACCGGACAGATCAACGCTTTTCTCTTCGGCTTTTTCAAGAAGAATTTGACCGATGTCGACTCCCCGGTTTACTCCCATATGGTCCGCTGGCTCAACACCAGCCAGCTGAAGAACTTCTTTGCCCCCGATATGCTTCCCGCCGGTGGAAAGGATCTTTCGACGTTCGTCGGCCGTATCACCGATAAACTGCCGCCCGGTTTCGACGATTGGTCCCCCCTATCCAAAGCACAGTACCTGGAGAGCACCCTCTTCTTGTCCAACTACCTGCTCTCCTCCCAGGGCGACCGCATGGCCATGGCCAACTCGGTGGAAGGGCGTTTTCCCTTCCTGGATCACCGCGTGGTGGAGCTGGCGGCTCGCACACCTGCCAATTTGCGGCTCAATGGCTTGACCGAGAAGTATCTGTTGAAGGAGATCGCCCGGCAGCAGGTTCCGGCTGAATTGATCGACCGGGCCAAACAGCCCTACCGGGCACCGATCAGCCGGTGCTTCATGTGTGCCGACCCGCCCGAGTATGTGCCCGAACTGCTTTCGGAAGCCGCGTTGAAGCGGTCGGGCTACTTCGATCCGGTGAAGGTGCAGCGGCTCACGGCCAAGTGTCGGCAGCAGGATGGACGCCTGGCCAGTGAAAGGGAGAATATGGCACTGGTGGCCATCTTATCGACCCAACTGCTCGATCGCCAGTTTATACAAGGATTTCCGGCCTATTCGGATGAGCCGTTGTCCCACACCGTGGTCGAGCGGCAGACATCCATATAGGGGAGTGGAGGCTGTGCAGCGATATTCAAACGTCTCTCCTTCTGCTGATCGGGTCTATGAGACTACCACCGCCTAAAATGAGACTCATCTTCGGACTTCTCCTCTTCTGTTGTGCCTACTGGGTATTGGACAGCATCTGGTCGTTCTGGTCTTTCGAGATGAATCTGAGTTATCTGCTCTCTGGAGAGCCGATGACCTATATCGATACGCTGTTGCTCAGGGTGCCACCGTATCAGGCGGCGTCCCGCATCATGGTCGTTGTCATCTTCATTGCCAGCACCACCTTCATTGCCTCCGCTCTTCACAAGCAGAAACGGATCGAGGAGGAGAACCGCCGTCTGGAGATTCAACTTCAGCAGGTTCAGAAGATGGAGGCCATCGGCACCCTGGCCGGCGGCATCGCCCACGATTTCAACAATATATTGTATGGCGCCATAGGGTTTACCGAATTGTGCCTTGATGATGTGCCATCAGACACACTGGTGCACGAAAATCTGAGTGAAGTTCTGGCCAGTCTATTGCGGGCCAAGGAGCTGGTGCGTCAGATTTTGACGTTCAGCAGGGCCTCGGAAGTAAAGCAGCAACCGGTGCAAATCGCTGCGATTCTTTCTGAGGTGTCAAAACTGTTGCGGTCGACCCTGCCTTCTACCATCAGGATCGAGGTGGATATTCGCACCAAAGAGAGTACCATCCTGGGAGACCCGACCCAGATTCATCAGGTCCTGATGAACCTTTCCACCAACGCCGCCCACGCCATGGAGGAGAGGGGCGGTACCCTGCGATTCAGCCTTGATGAGGTCCAGATGGGTGCCGCCGAGGCGATCTTTCTGAAGTTGTCGGATCTGGACAGGGGCGCCTATGTCCAGCTTGTTGTCAGCGACACCGGCATCGGCATACCACCTGAACACCTGGCGCGCATCTTCGATCCATTCTTCACTTCCAAGGAGATAGGGAAAGGGACGGGGATGGGGCTGGCGGTGGTCCATGGCATCGTCCACTCTCACAAGGGGCGCATCCGCGTGAAGAGCACGGAGGGGATCGGCACCACATTCAAGATCTATTTCCCAAAGTATACCCAAAACGACCCCCTGGCCGCTGTTTGACTTTTGGGTGCTTTTGGTCTTTAGTGGCTCAATGTAACCATTTGTTTTTCTGATATTTTGATTCATAATTATGGGTGACGCCTGCCGTGCCCGCCCAGGCCGTCGAATCCGTGGGGGCAGGCCGCTAGGCTGGGAGAAAGGTAGGGCCGGAGATAGATGCCCCTTTTTCTGTCCAATGCAGCGCTCAACGCATTTTCTCTTTTATGGCAATTGGTGTTTCATGAGCCCCCTCCCAGCGGGCTCTTGAGACATCTGGATCGTTTCCTGGCGTTTGGCACGGGGATGGTGGCCGCCAAATTTCTCTCGGTGATTGCCCAGATTGTGATCGGCAGGGTTCTTGGCCAGGCCGGCTACGGTCAATTGACCATCGTGCTGCTGCTGGCCGGCTACCTGGCTGTTCCGATCACCGGCGGATGGGGACTCGCCTTTACCCGTATCGTCGCCAATGAAACCGAAACGGACCGGCGATTGGCAGCACTCAACTCGCTGCTGCTGGTGGCGTTGCTGATGTGCCTTTTGGTCTGCGGATTTTTTCTGGGTCTGCGCAGCTACTTAGGCGACTGGATCGGCATCGGGGGCCGGCTCATCGATGCGACCCTCATCATGGGTTTGCTCTATGCCTGGTGGAGCCTTTCCAAGCAGATTGCCCAGGGTTTTCAGGCCTGGCGGACCTATGTGGCTGTGGAGGCGGCCCTCTCCGTCATCCTGCTTGCGGCGCTCTTAGCATTTATCCTGGCGGGTCACGTGGATCTCTATGGGGTCGTTGTCCTCTTCTGGATCGCATACGGTCTGGCCGGATTTGGGGCAATCCGGTATCTGGTCGGCGCCATCAAGCTCGGTGTAGTCCGCACCTATGTAAAACCGATCGTTCGCCACGGCGGTTTTATGCTTCTCAGTGGTCTGGTGACCGTATCGACCTACAGCATGGATCGCATCATCATCCAAAAATCCCTCGGGCCGGAGAGTGTCGGTCTCTACCAGGCCCACTTTCTGGCCACCTTTGGTGTCGTCAGCGCTTTAATAACAATTTTGATCACCTATCTGTTCCCCCTCTTCTGTCGTGACGATAACGGCCATCTGCATCGTAATCTGGGACGCTTGAGTCTGCTGCAGTATCCCGTCACCATACTTCTCTCCGCCGCAGTGGGACGGGGGGTGCTCTGGCTCTATGGCTATCCGCTCTGCCTGCCGCTGCTGGTCTGCCTCACCCTGTTCGGTGCAGTGCAGTTCCATGTGCAGATGAAGGCCTGGTACCTCTCCAGCAAAGGGGCCAACACCGCTCTTATCGCACTCGGTTCCCAATTGACCTTCCTGATTCTCAACGCTATGATACTGGTCGTCCTCGTAGACCGCCTGGGCATCATTTCCGGGGGCATCGCCCTCCTGGCGGCGGCGTTGGGCTCATTGCTCTATCTCATTTGTTCGAAATCTTCTATTCGCTGACAAGAGGAGACGGGTCCCATGATTGATCGAAGCAGACGTATTGAACGCCAGTTGGTACCGCTGGAGCAGTTACCTGCCCTGAAGGGCAAACAGATCGTTTTTGAGAGCATCTCCGAGATGCTGGTGGCGCGTGCCGGCGAAGTGCCGGACGCCCCCTTGGTCTATTACTACGATGAGGTCGTGACGTATGCCCAGACCAACCGGCGGGCCAACCGGGTGGCCAATTTCCTCAAAGAGAAAGGGGTCTCTAAAGGCGATATCGTCTCCACCATGGTGCTCAACTCCCCGGAGATTTTTTACACCATGTTCGGTACCCAGAAGCTGGGCGCCGTGGCCGGGGCCATCAATTACATGCTCAAAGGCCCGGAGATCGCCTATGTGCTCGATGATTCGAAACCCAAGGTGGTCTTTGTGGGCAGCGACTACATGGCCGATTTTGCGGTGGGCATCGGCATGGCCGAGCACAAACCATTGGTTGTCGAGGTGGTGACCGATGTCGAGCACCATGCCGACATTGCCGAGTGTACGTTGGAAGAGATCCTCGACCGCTATCCGACGGACGAGTGCGTTGTACCCCAGTCGCTCGACGACCCCGTCATGCTGCTCTACTCGTCGGGCACCACCGGCATGCCCAAGGGAATCCTGCTCTCCAACCGCAACGAACTCGCCGTCTGCAAGGGGAAGGCGGTGCTTGGCGTCAGCAAGCCAGGGGACGTGATGATGATCATTCTCCCCATGTTTCACACCAACCCGCTTTGCGTCTGGACCTATCCCTCGATCTTTTTGGGGTTGGCCCTCTGTATTCGTAGAACCTTTTCCCCTAGTGACTTCTGGCCGTCGATCATGCGCTACGGTGTCACCACGGTGCAGGGGGTGCCGGCCATGTATGACTACATCTACCGTGAGGCCGACCCCGAGACCATCGACCATGGCCGGCTGAAGCTCAGGCTGGCCTACACAGGAGCGGCACCGGTTCCCGTCAGTTTGGTCAAAGCCTTCAAGGAGAAGTTTAACGTCGATGTGATCGACGGCTACGGCCTGACCGAGGGGTGCGGCGTCTCCGTTACCAGTACCACCGTGCCGCACAAGCAGGGGAGTATCGGTATTCCCTTCCCCGGATTGCAGATCGAGATCATGGATGGCGATAATACCATACTCCCCTACGGGGAAAAGGGAGAGATATGCGTCCGGGGCGATGCGGTCATGATCGGCTATCTCAACAGACCCGACGCTTCAGCTGAAAGTCTCAAGGAGGGTTGGCTGCATACCGGCGATGTAGGCTACATGGACGAAGAGGGGTATCTTTTCATCTCGGGCCGTATCAAGGAGATGATCAACCGCGGCGGAGAGAATATCTACCCGCGTGAGATCGAGATCCCGCTGGAGAAGCACCCCAAGATCGCTGAAGTGGCCGTGGTGGGGATGCCCGATCCGGCCTTGGGCGAGCGGGTGAGGGCGTGCATCGTTCTCAATGAGCCCAACAGCATGACCGAAGATGAGGTGAAGGGCTATCTTCGGGACAAACTGGCCAAATACAAAATTCCCGAGAAGGTCGACTTCATGGCGGATTTTCCCCACAATCCGACAGGCAAGATTTTAAAACACCAATTGAAGACGATGGAGAAATGATCGGATATCCATCGTCTGTATGGAGGGGATGTGAGAACATTCGACCCGTTCAGCGACCGCACTGCCCGTGATCTTCGTAACGCTCTCAGTTCGGCCCTGGTCGAACAGTTGACCGGCAAGGCCTCCGATGCCGTCGCCCATGAGGCAGACCAGTGGAGGGGCAGAGACCTGGCACCGCTCTATACGGCGTTCATGGACCATTGCCAAAAATCCTATCAAACGGTACTGGACGAAGTAGAGGCCGCCGGTCATACCGACCCGAGGCATCAGGCGGTCGTTTTATGGAACGCAGGCCTCTTTTTCGAGCTGCACGAACTGCTCGAAACCATATGGCTCAAGGCTAAGGAGCCCGAACGCACGGCGCTTAAAGGGTTGATCCAGGCAGCCGGGGCTTTTGTGCACCACCTGCGCGGAAAGCCCAAGGCGGCTGGCGGATTGGCCCTCCGGGCCCGCCGGCACCTGAGGGAAGGGGCTGCCGCCCTCGGATACATCGCCAACCTGGATCGCTTGATCGACGATCTCTTAGACCTGCCCGATCAACCCCCTCTGTTGACCCTCGATCCTCTCCTTTGACGTGGGTTTGCGGTGGCTGATACGATAGGTCAAAACATTGATAGGGAGGTGCAGTATGACAGACCGGGTGATCATTTATGGAAAGGCCGGGTGACCCTACACATCCCAGGCCCGTGAGGCATTCAAAGAGCACGACTATGTCGATGTGCGGCAAGACTCGAGTAATATGGAGAAAATGCTCGAGGTCTCCAAGGGACAGCGCAAGGTCCCGGTAATCGTCCAGGGCACCGAGGTGACCATCGGATTCAAAGGCGGCTCCTGAGGGGTTTAAGGTCGACCAGGTTGGTCGACATTGGGTTTGCGACGGATCTGGCGGTTGCGAAAGGGGAACTCGCCCTTTGCGCGGTCGCTGAAATAGCACCGCAGTGTCTTTTCGATGGCGCGGAACGCGATGGCGTCCCAGGGGATCTCATCTTCCGAGAAGAGGGCCACTTCGGAACTTTCATGGGTGGGATGAAACCGGGGTGCTTCCATCCGGGCTATGAACATCAGGTATATCTGGCCGATGTAAACGATATCGAGCATCAGATAGGTGTGCAGATCGGTCACCGTGGCGCCGGACTCCTCGAGGGTTTCGCGTATGGCACCCTCTTTGACCGTTTCTCCTTTTTCGAGGTAGCCGGCCGGCAGGGTCCACAACCCCTTTTGGGGTTCGATGTCCCTGCGGCAGAGCATGATCTTCTCTTCCCATTCGGGAATGCAGCCCACCACCATCTTGGGGTTTTCATAATGGATGCGGCCGCAAGCATCACATCCATATCGTTTCCGGTCATCCCCTTCGGGGATCCTCAATGTGACCGGAGCACCGCAATTTGAGCAGAAGTTCATCGATTATATCTCCATGCGCGTAATAGAAATCTTACCGCCGAAGCAGATATCGACATCACTGCCCGCGGTTCGTGGCCGGTCGTGGATGATCCCTTCGTAGTGGTAGTTGTCACCCTCTTTACGGAATTGGTACTTGTGCGGATGCTTGTCCAGGGGGCCGAATTGGTAGTCGACTCGGCAACCGGCAACAAGGGTACTCGGCAGATTGATGTTCCAGAATTGGCCCGGCGCCAGCCTCTCTTTGAGGAGCATCGGGAGGATTATAGCGACCTGTTCTCCTGTGGCTTGCCAGTCCAGGACCCGATCAGGGCCGATGTACTGGGAGACGGCAACTGCCTTGACGCCCAGAATGGCAGCCTCCCTGGCGGCGGCAATGGTGCCGGACTGGTAGGCATCAGAGCCCAGATTTGCCCCCGGATTGATGCCGGCCAGGACCCAGTCCACATCGGGCACCAGTGATTTGACGGCAAGCCGGGTGCAATCGGCGGGTGCACCGTGAACGACGAAATGGTCCTTTTCGCTGCCGCGGATCACCTGGATGGGCGTCTTCATGGTGACCTGGTGGCCTATGCCGGACTGTGGGGCATGTGGGGCAACGACCGTCACCCGGCCAATCGGCTGGACCAGCTCGGCGAGCGTGGTCAGTCCCGGCGCTCCGTATCCGTCGTCATTGGTGATGACAAACCGCAATGTGCGTCCCCCATCCTTCTCTATCGAAACCGTCCCTGCCCCTGCAACGTGCGCTTGGCAAAAGAGCTACTTATAGAACAATCGCCGTCAGAAATGCAACCTAGGGTGCCAAGATCTTCTGAAGTGGAAGGCGCCGGGAAGATGTTGCGAGACCATCTGCCTGAATTGCGCTTGACGAAGGTGGCAGTAAATAGGATGATGAGGCGGTTTTTTTCTCTGTACGCTAAACGCCTACCTTTTAAACGGACGGGGCATCATCCGATGCCTGCTCCCGGAGATCCAATGTCATGGTTTGGCCCAAGTCGCTTTTTTTTATTTGTATTGCGCTGTTTATTGCTTCTGTTGCCGCTGCATCGAATGCCGCCGCTGAGGCCTTCGAACTTACGATAGAGGAGGAGCGGCTATGGGTGTCGGCTGACCGTGTGCCCCTGCGCGAGCTGCTCTACCGGTTGTCCGACTATGATATCACCATTCGTATCGATCCGACCATCAACCCCGACGTTACGGCTTCATACGAGAACAGAGACCTGGAAGACGGGCTCAAATCGATTCTCAGGCCTCTGAATTCTGTCTTCATTTGGCAACCCACGCCAGCCGCGTCTGATCGGCAGGCTGAACCCCGCTACCGGTTGGCAGCCATTCAGATATTCAAGCCGGGGGAGAAGGACCGCATGGTCGACCTCGACCGGGATGTGGACAATGCTGGCGTGCAGGTTCCGCAGACGGCCGATGAGGGGGAGAGTCCCGGCGAGACCAGGGTGGTGATCAAGGGGGGCCGAATTTTTGTGCCGGTAGTGCTGGGTAACGGGGGGCGGAAGGTCGAGACGACCCTGCTGTTCGATACCGGCGCCAGCAGTATCGTGCTGCATCAGAATGTGGCCGACAATCTGGCTGTCGACGAATATGTGCACGCCAAAGGGCACGGCGTCGGCGGCGTCGAGATCGACGCAAAGGTGTCGCGATTGAACTCCGTGCGTGTCGGCCCATATGAAAAGAAGGATTTGCGCGTGGCCATCGTCGAATACACAGGGCCACCCGATAATCAATACAACGGCCTGCTGGGCATGAACTTTTTGTGGGGCCTGAAGTATGAGATCGATTATGACAACCAGGTGATCCGATGGGGTGGTGCGCCGGCCAAGGTTTTACAAAAGAGCGAGTCTGATCGGTCTCAACCTGAGGATACCATTTCAAAGTAGCAATCAAACGTCCGGGCATCGACATCCGGATAGACCACCCACAGGTTTCGCCTTCGTATGTCGATATGGTGTCCCGATAGTTGAGCTCAAATCCTAATGGCTATCGACGCCAAACAGTGCCATGGTCTCTTTAACGATCTCTATGGCGCATGCCCGATCACCCTCCCAACCCAGGCGCCCCCCATCAACCGAGAAACGAACGCCGCAGTCATATTTGTTGGCCACACTGTTGAGTATTTTTCGCCAGATTTCTCCATTCCAGGTGGTGGTGTGCGTAACGACCATGTTGTTCAACCTCGTTTGTATATGTAATAAATTTGGTGACTATTAATTCAAACAGTGTGCCAATTATTTTGTTAGGTTTTAATATTTTGTAATTAAAAGAAAAATTAGTTTTGTGGGTTATGATTACAGTTAAGATTAAATACAAAAAAGTATTAAATGACATTTTTGGATACAAAATTGTTGAATTTGCGAGACTAGCAGGGGGCGCTATCCTTCATTGATTACAAGAATCCAAACGACTTTGAAAAATGAATCAATTTTTCGAAAGGGGCTTAACGGGGTGTGCCTTTTTGTTTGACCACATCACAGGGTGTTCAGACCTTTCCCGGCAAAGGTTCCCACAGACGTGTAACCCTTCAGATGATTGTTCTCAGCACCGTGGCACTTTACGGTTTGCCGTAGTGTTCTCGACGGATAGTTTCATATTTCAGCGAGGAAGCGGTGCCAATCAGCGATGAGCCGTTTGTCCAGAAGGGGAGAAACGATTGCAGTTGAGGCTGAGGTTGAGTTGGTTGAGAATAAAAGCATAAAATCATAGGCGTCCCCATGATACTCCCTGGCAAGACTTTTATTGACCAAGTTAGAAAGTTCGGGGCGTCCCATGTTGCTCCCATTTTTCTAACTTTTTTTTAGAATCCATTTCCACTTCTTTGTTTT
Source organism: uncultured Desulfatitalea sp. (assembly GCA_963668675.2). Lineage (GTDB taxonomy): Bacteria > Desulfobacterota > Desulfobacteria > Desulfobacterales > Desulfosarcinaceae > Desulfatitalea. The sequence continues at coordinate 3,081,722 of CAXXMB010000002.1, forward strand.
AACAAAATAATCAAACAGGAAATAAGTTACAATTATACCAAAAAAAAATACAAATGCACCTGTTGTTAGAAATTCTTTCCGATTTAAAGCAATAATGAAACCACCAACAAAAGCCCAAAAAAATGAAATTAAAGCGACTACAGCAGTATACTTGACCAAATTAACCCTATTTTTACTATCTCCTTTTTTCATGAATCTTCTTTCTTCTAAATCACAAATAATTTATTCACAAGGTTTCGACCCGTTACTCTTATCTTCAGTTTCATCAAATATTATATCCAGTGCAGTATGGCATGCAAAGCATGAGGTCGTTAATTCTACCCCACCAACTATTATGCCAGCGTAAGGGTTCTTGGTTTCCGCACCTGCCTTCGCGCCAGTAATCTGTGCGACATCATTAAATATGGCCCATTTTTTAAAGATAAATAGGGTAACACTTTCCCAACCCAGGGACGATTCGCAGACCAATCATCCCATCCCCATACTGAAGAACATCTTTGCTTATCTGGCAGACTCTTTTCATCGCTGATCCGTGGCAGTTCAATTTTGTTGGGTGCGCTGCGCGCCTCTATTGTATTGGGTTTTCTAAGGCATGGGCAGGAAGGCTTGAATAGACAATTAGTGGGGCGGAGGAAACAGCCGATTTAATCAAGCCGTTTCCTCCCGGGGCATTATTCAATGCCACCTGCATCCGGCTATCCCTCGGCAGGTTGCTCCCCAGCAGAGCCTGCCTGCGTTTCACCGGATCGTAAAACCTTAAAAAGATACGGACATCATGTCAATTACAACAAGACGGAACCGCTTTCCATTTCCGGTTTTTGGATGATAATCAAATTGTGCTGCTCCATCCACTTTCTGGCTGCGATGCGCCAAGCTGCCGGATCAATGGTTCGTTTTGAGAACTTGGCCGATATATCGGCCGCCAGATCCGTGATCCAGTCCCAGGCCTGGCGACGCTGGGATTTGGTATATCTTACCCGGTTCGATGCAAAATAGGATCGGCATGCGTTTTTTCCCGACAGGCTTCGACGGGGATGATGATTCAGCGCATGGGCTGCATTTTCGAGCAACAAAAAAAGCTCGCGATTGGTCTTGGCCAATGACTTTCATTTGCCGATCCAGGATTTTAATTCTCCCTGGCTGTGTTCGATCGCCCCGTTGTAACTGGCGCTGTAGCCGGGACTATTGAGCGGGATGATCATCAGCTCTTCCAAAATGGCATTTATGGCAAGATGATTCAGATTGCCGGCGTTATCCCTTTTTAAAAACAGGGGCGGGCCGAACCGGGTTAAATGACGGTCCAGATGTCCGGCGATCTCCTCTCCGCAGGGCATATGCACCGTGTTCAGGGGAGCGAACTTATAATGCGAACACAGATCCTGCAGGTTCTGGACATAGCAGTCAAGGTACTGCATCCCATCAAGCGCCCAGGCAATATCCGGGCAAAGCCAGCGTACCCGGCAAAGCTCCGCAGCAGATGCCCGGTTTTGGGCCGATCGAGCCTGACGAACCATCTCGTTAAACTCCCGACGCGATATCCCATGGCGGTTGGCCTGATACAATCGACCGGTTCCAGTACTGCGCTTTTTACCGTGATCCAGATCCTTGATCTGCTGTTCCAACTCTTGAAGATCAATCGGCGCCACCTTTTTTACACCAGGCTTTTTCACCGGGACATCCCCACATCGGATCCGACGTTTGTAACGTTTGTAGCTTGAAGCGCTCATGCCGGCAACGGCGGCCAGGTAGTCCTGGTCAACACCGTATCGGGATTTTACTGTTTCGATCCTTTCCATGATCTTTGGGATTTGTTCATTTTTTTTTGGTCCGATCCGTTTCGGATCGAAGGTTCAACTCGGCGGCCAGATCCTTCAGGGCCATCTTTTGTTCTAGTAACTGATTTTCACGTTTCAAATCGTCAAGTTGTCTCTCCAGGTTCTGCTCTACTGTGGTGTCGGGCTTTTCCGGTCTGCCCGGCACCTGGTCGGACAGACCGTCGAGTAGCGCAGCAAGGCCCCGCTGCTCCCACTTATAGTAGGTCTTGCGTGACACCCCCAGTTCGGCGGCCGCTTCACTGGCGCTCATCAGCCCACAGCGCACCTTCATGATCACCTGGGCCCGGTGTCTGGCCCTGGTCTGTTTCGATTGCCGGCCCATTTGAGGCCTCCGCGATTAGTTGGCTTTTTTCTGGATCCTTTTCAGGCGCTGGTCCAGCTTGACCAGGTTGCCGCTGTCCAGTTTCTTGTCGATCAATTGGAGCAGCCTGGGGTTCAACGGCTTGGCAGGGTCCTTCTTTCGTTTCGGGGACAAGGCGCTGAGCATCCCCTCCATGGCTTGGTTTTGCCAGCGGTCGAGCAGCGCCCAGCTCACCTGCATCTCTTTGCAAAGCTGTGACAGCGTCTTTTGTTCGGTCCAGATCGATAAAACGGCGGTGATCTTCTCTTTCGGGTCGAACACCCGGCGCGTTCTGGCTTTCATCTTCGGCCCCCTTGGTTGTATCGTAGATGAGTTCTTTGTTGTCGTCCACCAGCATTTTGACCTTGCCCTTTTCGGCGCGGATCACAACCGATTGATCGCCCATGCGACCGACCATGTAAAACGGATCCCGTGGTTCTCCTCGCAAGGCCAGCTCCAGAGCGTTTTCTTCAACCCCTTTTTCCAGGGTCTTTTTCAAGGCGGTGGCGATCTCAAAAAACCGATCGGCCGGGCACAACCCCCCGATGCCCTGGTGGGGCCGCTTGTAGTTGTAGTACTTGATCCAAAAGGCAATCCGCGATGCGGCATCTTCAAAGCTGGTGAACTGGGCCCGTTGTAAAAACTCAGACAGGATCGTTTGCCAGAACCGTTCGATCTTGCCAAGCGTCATCGGATGATGGGGCCGGGAGCGGATGTGCTTGACTCGATCCTTGGACAGCTCCTTTTCAAAGCGGGTGGTCCCTCTCCAGTTGGTGTATTGACGGCCGTTGTCGGTGAGCATCTCTTTGGGAACGCCATATTCGCCCACAGCCTTTCTGTAGGTCTCGATCACGTGCTCGGCCGTCTGGCTGCGGTAAAATCCACAACCTGTGATATAGCGGCTGTAGTCGTCGATGTAGCCGATCAGATAGGCGTTTTTGCCCGCCAGACGGAAGGTTAAGATGTCCGACTGCCACAGCTGGTTCGGCGTGGCGCGTTCAAAAAATCGCGGCTTGGCCGGGTTCTTTTTGCGTTTCTTTTTTACCGGTTGGGTTAATCCCTGCTCATGCAGGGTGCGCTGGACGGTTGATGGCGAGGCTTTGACCAGAAAAAACCGTTTGAGAATGTCCGAGATGCGCCGCGCACCCCGCGCCGGATCTTGCTTTTTAAGATCGATGATCGACTGGGTCACCGCCGCCGGCGTTTTGGCTACCGATCTTCCGCGCGCCTGGTTGACAAGACCTTGTCGCCCGTAAAGCCGGTAACGCTTGGCCCAGCGAAGGACACTGTCTTGGCTGATGCCAAACTGCTCGGCGAGCAGCCGGACCGGATACCCTTCCTCTTCGCGAAGCTTGGCAATCTTTAACCTGAACTCAATGGGAAAGGGGGCAACACATTTGCCAGTACCTTTTCCCTTTTTGCGCGATGGCTTTGCCTTGGTTTTCATCGGGTACACTCCTTTCATTTTTCCTTGGTTTCTACTAACCGGAGTGTTACCCTATTTCCTCGATATCAAGGGGTCATCAATTGGAAATTAGCGCAGAGGCATGGAATGAGTATTTCGGAGCTTAAACCCGGCGAACGGGTCAAAGATGTGCATTTTACAGAGGACAGTTTAAGCGTTGACCTGATGGACGGCCGTACGATCAGCGTACCGCTGGCTTGGTTTCCCCGCCTCTTGCATGCCAATAAAAAGCAGCGCAAGAACTGGAAGACAAGCGGCGGCGGTTTCGGCATTCATTGGCTGGATATCGATGAAGATTTAAGCACCGAAGGTTTGCTTCGGGGCGCCCCCGCACCACGTCAAAACATTTCTAATGTAGCTTAAAAAGCGGTGCGTCTGCGTGCTCGGGCTTCAGCCCTTGATGGATCGTCAGGGCTTCCGCAGCCTGCGCTCGCAGCCTGCGTCTTTATTTGATGCCCACCCGGCCAACCCTTGATGGAATGCCGCCGCCAAAGGCAGTCATCAGCAATAGGGCCTGTCATGCCCCTTGCGTCTGATTACATAATCAAACCTAAATTATCAGACAGTGCCTGGGCTATCTGATTTTTTAAAGGTACGGCACCGTCAATGATAATTCTGATTATGTAAACAGGAGCAAGGCCCACGCCAGGCCCGACGGGATGCCGTGCTTGGCTCGGGCTTTGGTGGGCTGCGGGATGCCGTGCAGGGCGGCGGCGTCTGATTCGATATCTATTCCCGCCCACCGCCCCAAAGGTATTTTATCTGATTTGATAAAACAAAAACGGCGGTTAAAGAAGAAGTTGATCCCCTCAAACCGCCGTCTATCAATGATTTTAATCAGCATGAGTCAAGGGCAGATCTGACCCCTTTCCCTTGCTTTTTGTTTCACTTTTTTTCCTTCATTTTGTCACGATAAATCAAAACTAACAAAGTGCAAATTGAAAGAAAGAAGAAAGAAATAAGAATTATCTTTAATACATTAAAAAACTGCCCCTCTACAGGCACAAGCACAAAAAATACTACTAGTACCAGCATTAAGAAAATTGCAGCAACATAAAATATCACCACATTGTTTTTATTACAGTATTCTTGATGTTTATGAAACATATCAATCCGTTTGATACGTTTTTCAAACAACAAGTAAATGCTAATCATGCCAGTGAATAAAGTTAGAAGTCCAATAACCACAATATCGCCAGTAGACTTTGCGCTAAAAAGTCTTAAGCAAAGCAAAATGGTAATGATTATTGAGCTGAGTAAAGCAACCAATGATTTCGCCATTATTTACAAGGGCCCTCATTCCCATATGCCGGGGTTGGGTCAACTATTACACTTCCCGCTTGACCGAATAGGCCGCCAAAGAACGACGCCAAAGCGCCTCCTTCTGCGCCTATCCCAACATTTAATCCAGCCGCAAAGTCACCAGCAGCAAGGCCTAATGGCCCGACAATGCCAGCACCAGCTAATCCTCCCACAACAGCACCCACTGCAGCCCCTGATGCACCACCAACCAACGCAGATTGTGCAATTGCAGACCAGCTCCCCCCTGTTACTGCTGAACCAATAGCACCTGAGATTGCGCCAGCTATTCCACCAGCAATAGCACCGCCAACTGCACCTCCAACTACCGTGGCAAACTCTCCATTTGGATCGATGTAATTCACCGGATCATTTTGGACATACCCATACAAATCCGAATCACCACCCAAAAATCCTATAGGATCCTTGGCCGTCCATCGTCCCGTATCGGGATCAAAATCTCGATATCCAAACCGAACCAACCCAGTATCGGCATCATACAGGCCTCCGGCAAAACCAATAGGCATTATGAACGATTCATTCGTATCATCGATAACATTGCCAAACGCATCATACTCAATTATCTTTACACTGTTTCCAGCATCATCAACAACTACTCTCAGAGACCCGACCTGATCGTAACCCAGAAAATACCTTGCGCCTCCGGATGTCATGGCAACTGGGGTTCGGGCGTCAGCGTATTCGAAGCGATATATGAGGTTGTCAGATCCATCGTACACAGCCAGAAGTTTTGTCAGCCCCTCCCAAAGATACTTTTCAACGATAACACCATCAACAAGTTTGGCTATTCTCCTGCCGACAGGATCGTTGATATAAGAAATTATACGCCCATCCGGCAGGATGACTTGCATAAGCTCCCCTCGTGTCGAATAGGTATATAGGGTCTCCTGCCCTGCAGAGTTCTTGCTCGTCAGAAAACCATCCAAGTCATACGAATAGGTCGTATCACCAGAGGTCAGCAGGTGGTCCTCGTCCGAATAATTGAAGCTTCGACTGGTAATGCCTCTGAGGGTGTTATCCTCCGATATTCGCGTGCCGGTCACATCGTAATGGTAGTCTTCGACAAGGCTTCCATTTCGCGTCACCGTCCTTAATCGCCCGACGGCATCATATGTATATCCAAAATGAGTTCTTACACCACCTACCGTTTCGGTTTTGACTGTAATACGGCCGGTGTTGTCCCTAAAAGCACTCCAGCCAATGGCCAATTGGGAGTTCACATCTACATATTGTGATTCTTGCTCGCCGTAACCGTTAAAGCCTCGTTCCATATTCAGGCCCCGACCGGAGACCGATTCGGGTAAACCGTTTTGAGCAGTCCGTGTAATGGTATACCCGCCTGCCCCGGTAAGCAAGCCGTCCAGATCGTAGCTGTAACTCTCTGTTGTACCAGCGTATGCAAGGGTTTGTTTCTCAAAATTGCTGTTATAAGAATAACGATTGCTTTGGTTCAGCACACCGGTGAGGATCACATCGGTCAACAGTTTGCCATCATAGAGATATTCGACAGAGTTTGAACCATCGTAGATGGTACTGATCTTATTGGCGCAGCTGTAATCCAAGTCGATATTGCGTTCGGGAGTTTGGATCTGATCAATTCTACCGGACTCATAAACATTTATGATTTGTCGACCGGAAGGCAATGTTGTTTGTATAAGATTTCGGTCACGGTCATAAAGATAGCTATAGCTCCCACTTGAGGGGGCTTGATAGCCGCTTTTCAGATTGACGCCATTGTAGCTGAAAATGTGATCCACAATGGCAGGGTTGGTTAAAACCGTCATATTGCCATTGTCGTCATACTCAAACCAAAGGGAGTTGCCATCAGGGCTGTGGATGGCATTAAGTCGTCCGACCTCGTCAAAATCATAATCAGTGGTGTGCGATTCTGCGTCAGTAACCAAGTCAGGATAACCGTTTGCATCGTATGCAAAAGAGACACCCCTTGTGCCAATTGCCATTGAGTCCATTCTTCCACGGCTATCGTATCCGTACACCTTGTCATACAAACCCGATGTGCTTTCACTTAGAATAGATAGGGTGTTGGGATCGTATGAAACCGTTACGGTCCGATCTTCTGGGGTTGTAAATGTTATTTCCGCAGCAAGCGTGTCCTGCACCGCTGTAAAAACCCTTCCATTTATGGCTACTGTTTCAGTAATTGAATCTATGACATCGTCACTGTCTGTATCCTCATAATTCTTCTGTCTGACTGTTTCACGCGTTAAAAGTGCTGGCGTAATCTCATTCATTTGACGGACAAATTTATCGCCATATTGTGGATCAAAATCGTACTGGAACGCATTTTCCATGCCGCAAGAGAGGTTTTTGGTAACGCTCATTCCGTCACGCGATTTTTCGAAAAGGGTCTGACCTCCGCTCTGGCCGGTAATCGTGCTCGTATAAACGCCATTATCGTCGAAGTGGTCCAAATATATGGTAAGGTTGTTTTCTGCCGTCAGCACCTCAGTTTGAATATCGTTATTTTCGAGTATGGTTCGTAAGTATTGCCAGTTACCGCCTTCGTCGTCGGTCGAGCTTATCAGTCTTCCATTTACGTCATATTGATGTCCAAAACTGTTCCCCACCGGCTCCTCTTTACCGGTAAGCAGCCCACCCTCTGTATACGCAAAATGATATGTGCTGTTGTTTGGATAGGTGATGCTGTCCAACTGGCCGCTGATTCCCACTGATAGGATCGTGACCAAGCCATCCGGTGAGATGATGCTCAAAGGCACACCATCGGCATCACGTTGAATTGTGGTTTGGTTACCGAACTGGTCAGTCATTGAGACCAATTTTCTGTCTTCATCGTATCCGAATGTCAACAAAACTACGCCGGTATTTAGATCAACCGTGGACTGGTGAAGTCCATTGGCAGAAATTACGTATCCGAGACCATTTGACTCGGTAAAAAGAATTTCGCTAACTGAGCTGCCAGCTGATTGCGAAAGTCTTGGATAACCGATTTTTCGAATACGATGTCCGTACCATTCTGCAATGTAAATATTTCCTGTCTCGTCCAAAGCCACATCAAGCGGTGTGCTCAAGCCCGCATCTGTTGCCGGTCCGCCGTCACCGCTAAAATAATCTCCATTTGGTTGTGGCGCAGGACCGCTACCGGCAAGCGTCACCAGCAATCCCGATTTAGTTATTGTTTGTACACGGTGATTCCTTTGGACTGCAAAAATTGGATTATCATCTGCATCGATTGCAATACCTGCAGGGTAAGCAAGGGAAGCAAGGCGCGCCGTGCCGTCTTCGCTAAATGCATACTCACCTCTTCCAGCGACCACTGTAAGACGGTTTTGGGTGTCTATTTTGCACACATGGTTAGAGCTTCCAATGGAATCCATTGAAACATACAGATTGCTTTGAGAGTCAGCTGCAATTGCACCATAGGTTGTAAGTTTAGGTACGACTGTTGTTATAATACCGTTAGAATCAATTTTACGGACACATCCTTGATCATCATATGAGTGGTGTCTTTGGGTAAAGTATATGTTGTCGGCCCGATCTATTGTTATTCCTTCCGGCGTCATCAGAGCCGCTTCGGTTGCCGGGCCATTGTCTCCAGTGTTTCCGAGCGAGCCGTTCCCAGCGATTGTGGTTATTATACCATTAGTATCAACCTTGCGAATTCTATTGGCCCCCATATCAACAATGTATAGATTGCCAACAGAGTCAAATGCGATAGAATTGGGATTTGTCAATCCGGCATAAATAGCCAAGTCGCCATCTCCGAAACCCCCTGAACTATCTCCTCCTGCAATCGTAGAAATAATACCATCTCTATCAACCATGCGGATGCAATTGTTTCCCCTATCTACAATGAAAATATTCCCAGAAGAATCGACTTCGACCGCAGTTGGATAGTTCAATGAGGCCTCTATTGCCGGCCCGCCATCTCCGCTGTACCCGACAGTACCGTTGCCAGCAATAGTACTTATAATTCTCTCTCGTTCAATAACAGTGCCATCGCCCTTAAATAGTTTGGATGGGTCTGAAAGATCCATGTAGTGATGATCTGAAATGCTCCAGCCTTCTGTCAATCCCCCTTGACCCTTTTTGAGATTAATAAGGAAATCATCCCAATAGATCCAATCCTGTCGTGCAAGAATTCCCGTGATCGTGTTTCCATTCTGGGCAAAAGCTGCACTGAAATCGCTTGGGCTATAATAATAACCATCATAAACATATCCTAAAGCGACCACTGCATCGATGCTTCCATGGACTGGAGTCCCTTGAAAATCTATGCCATCCCACACAAGCTCCGCTTTCTGGTTGGGGAGGGCCGGCAGAACTTGTTCTATTATGCGGCCAGCCACCTTCAGCTGTACTACGATACCCGTTAAGTTGTCCGGGACGGTGTCGCCGCTGGCGGGTACCGAGACAACCTGCTTGTAACCATGCTCTCTGCTACTGCTGTAGTGAAGTTTGAAACCGGTACCGGGAATTGGTATATCTTCATGGTGAACTCGTTTGCGTACTTCAGCATGCGACCCTGTAAAAATAACGCAATCTTCAAAGCTTGTGGTTATGGAATCGACTGATGAATCATTGGCGGTGGTAGGTGCTTCTGCCCCTGGTGGGGGGCCTACTGGCCAGTTGATATCCCATGATGAAAAGTGACTTATTTCTACTCTCCAATATGTTGAGCCCGGCGTATAAACCGCCGGATCATAGAGCCCTTGGACTTCATCGGCAAAATCCCCATCGGCGTTCAGATCATTGGGTTGGCCATCGCCGCTCGCATCCAGTGCATCGACAACACCGTCACTATCAACGTCTAATAGTTGGACGACCGAACCATTTTTTTCTGGTAACCATTGCCCCTTGTCCTTGTCGAAATATCCTACCGGGGCTGCAGTGCCGACATCGAATCCGATAAAATTTTCCACCCAAACGACAACCGGGTTCTCAAATTGCACTCGTTCGGCCCCATCCACAGATAAATCAGCACAAAAGGTAAAACCGGAGTTTAGAGGAAGAGGTGCTGGCATTGATGCTTCTGTTGGGTATTCCGTAGCCCGAGTTATAATAGTATCTAACTCTTGAACTGCGTTGCCGTTTTCATCGGCAAGGTAGGCCTGGTTGTCCCCTGAGAATACAACTGTTGTGGACCGGGTCCCAAAATCATCAGTAACAGCACTGCTGCGATGGATAATCACAGTTGATGGATCGTTGTCGAAAGTAACGGTGGTGCTGGCAGGATCCTCAGCTATCATAGTAACGGTATCGGCCACCACGGTATTGTTCCATGGTACCTTGACTTTTCGGTGAGAAGAGATCAGACCCTGCTTCTGATATACGGCAGTCATCATCGAACCACCTTCAACCGGAAGCGTAAATTGTCCCTGGGCATCGGTCATTGCGGTTCCATACTCGGGATGCCCGTGAATCGATATAAGGATGTCCTCGATTGGTTGTGAATCAACATCAACTACGGCACCTCTTATTAAGGCAAAGCGGTGCTCGTCATACCGTTCAACCGTTGCATCTTGGGGTATCTCATCATTGTAGGTTTCCCCGAATGTGCCCTCGGGTTGGGGCTCTGTGTATGCTGTGACGTGTACCTCAGCCTTTGCACTGGCCGCTCCGAACGGGCCGCTGATAGTAAGTGTATATATCGTGGTATGCTCTGGTGACACGGTAACGCTCCCAGAGGTCGGCACAGATCCGATCCCATTGTCTATGTGTGCGTTTTCAGCGCCTGTAGATGACCATGAAAGTGTAGCGGACTCCCCTTGAACGATGGTAATTGTTGATGGCGACAAAGAGACTTCAGCGTTCGCCGGCCCCAGTGAAACAGTGATATCAACAGGGGTATACATCTCTACCGAACTACCGGATGATGGACTTTGGCTGATAACTGTATTGGCGGGAATCGTATCGCTGTATTCCGTTTCAACGACACCTACCGTCAATCCAGCGCTGGAAATCTGAGATGCCGCAACGGTCTGATCCAATCCGATTAGGTCGGGGACTGTGACCATTCGGATAGTAGCGGTAACGATCACCTGGTCGAAGGTGCTCGTTGAAATGCCGTCAGAGACAATTAGCTCGAAAACATATGTGCCTTCCATATCCGTGGAAAAAGTTGGGTTGACGGAGTCTACCCCCGATAATACCGCGTTGCTGTTAGCGGGAAGATCTTCTATCGCCCATGAGTATGTAATTTCATCACCATCAGGGTCGTGTGAGCCGCTGCCATCCAATACAACTGTTTCTCCCTGATAAGCGCCTATATCAATACCTGCATTGGCAATAGGCGTATCGTTAACGGGATTGACGGATACCGTCACAGTGCCCACACTTGTGCCGCCATTGCCATCACTGACTGTATAGGTAAACGCATCATCCCCGAAATAGTTCTCATTTGGTGAATATCCCAGGGTACCGTCTTCATTATTGGTGGCGATTCCATTGGCCGGCTGTGTGATGGATGCGATGGTTAACTCATCTGAATCCGGGTCTGTGTCGTTGGAAAGTACTGGAATCGCGGATATTGTATTGTCTTCGTCTGTTGTGATCACATCGTTCTGGGAAATTGGCGGGTTGTTTCCTGCACACGGTAGTATCTCAATGTTTTCAATTATGGCGTAAGTATCATAATCTGCGCATGAGCCGGCACTCCTGGCATATACGAGTATTTTATAGATACCCGCGGAATTACATGTTAGAACCCCGCTAAGTGTATTGTTGCTAGAATATTCTTGAGCAACGACCCATTCGTCTCCTGTGGACGGTCCTTTTACTTTGAATTTGTATTCAAAGTCACCTGAGCCGCCTTCGGCCAAGGCAGTGAATACAACCGTTGTTCCCGGTTGCAGCGGGCTTTCGTGCGATGCTGTAAGGTTTACGACTGTCACCGGCAGTGGCAGCACTTCAAAGTATTGCGTTTGATAAACCTCGTCATCGGATTCCGATTTGATGCTTCGGGCGTAGACATAAATCTTGTTGCCGCAAAGATCGTCAGTGGTCGTGTCCCAGGACCAACTGTTGCTGGTTGAATAGTCTTGCATTACCTGAAATTCGTTCGATGTCGCCGGCCCTTTCATTGCAAATTTGTATTCATAGTTGCCAGTACTACCCTCAGCCAGGGCAGTGAATACAACCGTTGTTCCCGGTTGAACAGGACTGTCATGTGATGCTGTTAAGTTCACATTCATTTCCTGCCCCGCTGAAACAACAAAACTAATTGGGGTTCCATATTCGACGACACTACCAGCGGGAATACTTTGACTTATGACGTGTTCATAGGGAATGTCATCTGAATATTGTACTGATGATTCAGATAGCTCTAATTCTAAACCACTAACAAAGACCTCCAAAAGAACATCATTAAAAAAATCCATGTTAACAAAATTTGGAACTGTCACCGTTCCAGAAACAGCGACCGTAATAGTAACGGTATCTTCATCGCTTGCGCCAAAACAATCATGCACAACTAATTTTAGTTCAAATATACCGCCTATATCAGCCAAAAAAAGGGGGCTTTCAGAATTTTCGCCGAAAATCATAGCACTACTGCCTTCTGGAAAAGTTTCGATAGTCCATGAGTACGTTATTTCTTCACCGTCAGGATCATATGAGCCACTGCCGTCTAAATAGATAAGGCTTCCAAATGGTGTAGATTGCTGTGGTACTGTTTGGTCCGGACCTGCATCAGCGATTGGTGGATTTGCGTTCGTCGCAAAAAACATTAGTCGCATTGCCGAAACTAAGCAATATCGATAGTAAACCAACAGCGAAAAATAGAGCAGTTTTTTTCAAAATCATAATTGCCTCTTTTTTGGAAGAACCCGTTTGAAGCATAAAAGCCACCCGATCTCTTTTTATTATTTGTCTTTGAAGACCATCTTTGGCGGCCTCGCACAAAATCCGTTCACACGTCATGCCGAACCCGGTCCGAGGTCCATAGCCAATCAAAAAAAGCATTTCGGTCTTTCCCGCTATGATGGAAAAATCACCAATACTACTGTTTACGAACGCATCATCCTTAAAACCGACTTTATTAAACCGGCAATTTAATAAACCAACCTCCGTCATCCAGGACTTTATCCGGGATCCAGTAAGCGTCATTCCGGCTTTCGCTGGAATGACGCTTACTGGGTTTTTTAGTTGCAGGGCTAATATTATAAAAGCACTGACTATGTGCTCTTTTAAACGAAATGGGGGCTCACCTTACTTCTTTTCAGTGTTGTGCTGTTTTACCATCCGAAAGTTCGGCGGCTACAAAATTTAGTAGTACGAGTGGGTGCTTCTACTCACAGAAGCTACTAAGATGTAGAAGATAGTGAATTCAAATTCGATCCAACAATGGTGTTTGCACAAACTTCTACCAACAAACCAGAGATGGCTGTGCCTGCAATTGATTTATATGTTGGTGCAAAGCCTAAAATATTATGGAAGGGTAATGTTGGATACATTTGAAAAATTCATATGTCAACACAATTTTTACATGACAAAAGGCGTGCAAATTATTTAATACTCTTAGGCCAATGCTGGAAAAAATAAATTGGCAAATTATTCTAACTGACTGAAGTTTCGCAGTTAAATATTTAAGGCAAAGAAAGGGATAATTTTCTGAAATAACTGGAAAAACAATTGAAAAGCGGCTCTGATTTTAGTATATTAGACATCGCCAAACACCTAATAATACTAAAGAAAAGAACCGCCATGAATCCAATTAGCTCATTTTCCCTCTCTTTGCAAAAGCAAATTAAAAACCAAAGCGTTTGTATTGACACTGAACTCAACCGCGCGTTCAGAGAGCTTAAGTTCAGGTCGCTTTTAAAGCGCAGCGGTATCACTAAAAACAAGGGATATGCGACGATATCATTGATGTTTCTATTCGTACTGCTTCCCTTTTTGAAAAGAACGTTAACCGATTTTTGGTCCAGTCGGTGCCTTGAAAATCAGATTGACGCTCAAAAAGACACTTTCTACCGGTTCATTAATCATGAGCGTTTCAATTGGAGAAAATTGGTCTACTTTCTGGCGTTAAAAGTCATTGCCCATAGCGAAGATACGCCGCTGAAAGAAAAAGTGCTGATCGCCGATGATTCGATAGCAGTCAAAACTGGTAAGGACATCGAGCTTGTCAGTTACCACTACGATCACAAAGTGGGCCGTTCGATCTTAGGCAACTGCTATTTGCAACTGGGCTATCATAACGGGATCAATTTTTATCCCATTGATGTGGCCTTGGTCAGCTCGTCGAATCGGCCCAATAATCGGTTACGGGCAATTGATAAACGCACCTGCGGTTGGAAACGGCGAAAAGAGGCTCTGGATAAAAAGACCACCGCACTGTTGCAAATGGTTGACCGGGCATGGCACGCGGGCATTGACGCCTCGTTTGTCCTGTTCGACAGCTGGTTTGCACATGATGCCATTATCAGCAGCATTTGCGCGAGCGGTTACGGTGTGATCTGCCGGTTAAAAAGAAGCCGGGCTAAATACGGCTATCAGGGCCAAAAATACACGCTCAAGCAATTGTGGCAGCAGGTGGCCAAAAACAAAACCTGCTGGCTGTCGCAACACCACGTAAAAGGTGTTTGCCTCAATGTAACCTTGCCCAAGACAGGTGATGTGCGATTACTGTTTGTCTCCGATGGCCACAAAGAGTGGCAGGCGTTGCTTTGTACCGATCTTGAGATGGAAGCATCACAGATCCTTTGCTACTATGCACGCCGCTGGAGCATTGAGGTCTTTTTTAAGGATGCAAAACAGATGTTGTATATGGCAAAGGAGCAAAGCAATACCTTTGATGCGTTGATCGCCTGCCACAGTCTGGTGATGATCCGCTACCTGCTGCTGGTCTACATCCTGGGCAAACGCAGGTTAACCGGGGCTGTAGGCCCTTTGTTCAGAGAAATGGCAGACGATCAAAGCCTGCTGTTGATGGCCCAATCGCTGTGGGCAAATGTCAAAGAGCTGATTATCAGGTCAAGTGATGTACTTTGCTACAAAATCGAACCTGATACTTTGTTCCATTTTATCGATATTATTGAGGATGCTATTATTAAGCAGACGCGGTTAGCTTCTGCGAAACTTTAGTAACTGATTATAGGAAGCAAAGCACAGCTGCTTTTACTAAAGTCAATGGTGAATATTAAATATTTGTTAGCGTATTCTTGTTGAAAATATTTGATTTGGAAACATCTTTTTTCCCAAATCTGGTCATAGCTGAAAGAAGGACGCATTTTGGTTTTCATCATCACAGTCCAGACAGTTTTTGGGTTTCTTCCTTTCTATGCGGCTTATCCTTTGGGGCAACGGTTGGACCAAAGTGAAATACAAAGGGACCGAACCAAAATGAGCATCCTCGTTGTTTTTCCTCCTGTTTACCTCCCCATAACCGGCGAGCAATCGCACGGTGAGGCTTTGCAATATCCTAACGGCTATTGGGACATGTGGTGGGTTCGGGATGACGAGAATTGGTATGCTATATGGCAGGATTGATACTTGAGCTGCGCTATGTTGAGGGTACTTGTATTCGAACGGTGATGTCGCTATATATGAAAATAGGTCGAAGGGTACTATGAGTATTCATGAACATACAGGATTAAGAAGGGTACCATGGCTGAGATCAAGAGCACGCTGGACCTGGTGATGGAGAAGACCCGGAACTTAAGGTTCAGTTCGGAGGAGAAGAGAGAGATTCAGATGGAGGAGGCGAGTAGGGCCTTCAACGGTCTCTTGCAGAAATATTTAGATGGGCAATTGGAGTTGGAAGCCGTGCAGCGGGGTGTCGCCGGGCTGGAACAGAAGCATGAGTTGAGTGACCGCGGGGTGCTTCGGAAGGTCGTTGTTGAGAAGCTTGCGCCGGAGTCGATGAGCGGGCCTCTTCTGATTCTGCTCGAACAGGTGTTCGGCTGCGATACCACTGCCCTTCGTGCGCTCGGTAAGGATTACCGGAATGAAATGGCCACCCGCGCCGATGACCGTCGTCGGGAGCTCGCGGCCTATCTTGAAGAGCGTTATGAGGTGGCGGGTACGGCTGTCGCTCCCAATTTGGAGGCAGATGCCAAGTGGTTGGATGAAGCCGCCACGCTGCATGGGTTGTATGCCGTGAAGCTGCAAGAGGAGAAGGCGAGGCTATAGGTAGCCGAGGTATGCGCGTTTCACTCTTTTAAAATTGTCTTGAATCTCTTTTTCTCCGGATATGATATCACCATGTCCAGGCAACAGGTGGTGTGCCGGCAATTCTGCCATCCGGGCAATGCTGTTTTTTAATTGCATCTCATCCCCGCCGGGCAGATCGGTTCGTCCGATGCCGCCTTTGAACACCAGGTCGCCGGTAAAAAGAACCTTCTGAAGGGGCCAATAGAAGCACACCGATCCTGGAGAGTGGCCGGGGGTGTGGTGAACCGTCAAGCCGGTGTCGCCGATATTGAGTTCGCCTTCGTTCAGCAACAAATCCGGCGTCAGATCTTCGAGGGAGAATCCGCCCGCCGCACTCAGCTGCGGAGCCATCTGCTTGACCAATTCCCAATCGTCGCTGTGCATCGCGAAGAGGGCGCCGGCGCGTTTGAGGAGCTGGACGGCTTCGATGTGGTCCGGATGGGCGTGGGTGCACATCACCACGTCGATGTCGGCGATGGTCAGGTTCAGTTCCTGCAACCCCTTCTCCACGTGGTCGAAGTAGGGGGAGTGGCCTGGATCGATCAGGATGCGCCTGGATCGGTCGATCAGGTAGCAGTTGCAGTTGTTGGCCGACATGGAGCGCCAGATGAAGGCATGCAGATGATCGCATACGTGCATTTGAATAGATCTCCTTGTCCTCTGTGGATGCGATTTAACCTTTTTCGGGTCGTATATAGCATTTTCCGCAAGGCGCTGCAAAGTGACTTGCCAACTGCAGGGCATTCCCGGTTCAATGCCGGGCCAAAAGGTGATACAGATGGCCGATGAATCACCGATGCTGTTTAAACGCGATGGACAGGCCATGGATCAGCGAATAGAGGACAAGTATCACCGCCAGGCCGGGATGCTGGCCAACAGGGTTAAGAAGCGCTTTCGCCACCTGCACAAGCGGTTCGAAAAGGCCGATATCGAGGTGTTCCGGCTCTACGACTGGGATATTCCGGAGATCCGCGCCGTGGTCGATTGGTATGCCGGCCATCTGGTGGTCGGTGAGTACACCCGCAAGCAATCGACACCCGAGTGGCTGCCGATGATGGGCGCGGCGGTGGGTAGGGCGCTGGGGGTGCCCCAGGACAGCATCCACCTGAAGGAGCGTTATTACGGTAAGACGGAAGGCCGGCGCTATGAGCGCATCGACCACACGGACCGCATGTTCGCCGTCTCCGAAAGGGATCTGAAATTTCTGGTCAACCCGTGGGATTATGTGGATACTGGCCTGTTTGCCGACCATCGCAACACACGCCAGATGGTGAGGGAGATGGCTGCGGGCAAGGCGTTTTTAAATCTATTTTGCTACACCGGGTCGTTCTCATGCTACGCGGCCAGCGGCGGCGCCCGGCTGACCGTCTCGGTGGATCGCTCCAAGACGGCCATTCGCTGGGCTCGCCGGAACTACGAACTCAACGGGCTCTCCGAAAAGGAGCATCGGCTGGTCCAGGCGCATGTCTTTGAATTTCTTTCAGCCGCCAGGAGCAAAGCGCAGCGTTTCGATATCGCCGTGGTCGATCCGCCTTCGTTCTACGCTATCGAGAGCGAGGAGGAATCGTTCGATGTGGTGGCCGATCATGTGCGGCTGTTGAGGGACGTGTCGGCGCTCATGCACCCGGGGGCGACCCTTTTCTTCTCCACCAATCACCAGAACTTCACTTCCCGTCTTGAGGAGCTGGACGCTGCCGACATAAGTGAAATCACATCGCGCACCATACCCGAGGATTATATCCACAAACGCAAACGCATCCACCGGTGCTGGCGCATCATCGTCTGATAGAGGCTACATCGATCCTGAGCGAACGATGACGGCCATCATAGCCTCTTCTTCCTTGAAGTCGGCTACTGCTTCGGCCGCCGCTTCCCGTGTAGCGAATTGACCAAAACGCACCATGTAAAACGACCGCTGCTGCGCGTCGGTCACTTCATAGATGTAGGCGGTGTAACCGCGCTGTTCCATATCGGCGAGTTGCGTTTCGGCGTACGCCTTGTTCCGATAGGCGCCCACTTGAATTGCGAATCCCTGGGGCTTGGGTTGCATCTGTCGGGCCGACTCAGTCGGTTGTTCTTCTTCCTTGGGCGCCTCGCTGGTCTTTTCGGCCTGGCCGGCAAGGGTATCCGGAGCGGTCTCATCACCCTTTGTCTGGGGGGCGGGCGTCGCTGACATCGGGTTTACAGGTGCAGGCGCGGCCGGTGATGTCTCTTTATGAGGGCCCGGTGCGGCGGGGCCTTTCGCCGTCGCTTCGGCAGGTGCTGGGGCGGTTGTGGTGTCGGCCTGTCGGACAGCCGTCGTCACGGTTGGCGCCGGGGGCGACTGTGGCACTGATTGGGGCGCCTCATCGGTCGATTGGGCAACCGCCGTCGATGCCGTTTCAGTCGTCTCCTGGCCTGTTGAACTCTCCTCCCCGGGTGTCGTGACGTTGCCATCCGCCCCGGCCGCATCTTCGGTCGTCGACGGCTCCTCGGCTGCCGGCTCAGGCGGCGGCATCACCACAGGCATGGGCGGCACCTTGGCCCTTACGACAGCAGGTGGCGGGGTTTTGGCAGCCGGTTTGGGAAAGAACATGATGGCCAGGCCCACTGCCACTGCGACGATAACAATGGTCACCAACCATCCCCATGGGATGGAACCTCTCATCTTTTGGGGAGACGTGCGCTTCAACGTATCTACCTCCACTCTATTTGGGGCGATTTGAAATAACATAGTGTCCGCCCCAATCAGCGATAGCCGTTGCGGCGGCGGTAGAATGATGGTGCAAGTGGTTACGCAGCGCTTACCATCGATCCGTCGGTTCTGCTTCGCTGCGGTTGTTTTTCCCTCAGAATATACCCCTTTTTGGCCATATGCAAAGTCAATAATGCATCCATTCCATTAAATAAGAGCAACACGATCACGCCGACTGCACCACCACCGGCCTCATCGCCGAGCATCATGGAGAGGGCCAGGAGCCATATGATCACGCCGCCGAGCACTTCGAAGCTGCCGATGACGCGATGCCCCAGATAGATGTCTCCCCAGCCGGGTAATAAGAGCGAACGCAAGGCTGCGCTCTTGGGGGGCTTGAACGGCGCCTGGCAGTGGGGGCAGGCGTTGAGCTTGGCGGGCAGTGGCACGAAACAGGACGGACACAGGTTGTCCTGCAACTTTTCGGAGGGGGCGCCCACGTGCCCGGTGCTGATTCGATCGGAGATCCACAGTTTCATCTCTTTGGCCAGCGCTCGCTTTAACCCGGTGAAGATACGCTGCCTGCCCTGTTTGCGTTTTAGAATGAGGCCGGTGCCGAAAAGGCCTCTGGAGACCTTTTTGATATCGCCATATGGAAATTGGAACAGGTAGTTAGCCGGTTTGGTGAGCCGATAGTTGGTATTGACGGCCAGCAGTCGTCGGTCGGTGGCCACTAACACATAGCGGTTGTAGAGCATGGTCAGCACCCCATTGCCCAAAAGGATCTCCAGGGGGTAATAGCCCAATCCGGTGGCGATGCCCGTCACCTGTTCGCCCTCGTCGAGAAGCCGGTCGACCACGGGTTTGACCAGATCCAGAAGTTTGACTTTGAGTTTGTTCAGACGGGTATTGTAACTCGATCTCTTGTTCGGTTTGAAAACTTGGTCGATTTGGTACACGCCGGTATCGTATGAGGCGAGTTGGGGGTAGGGTTCAAGGATCTCACTGGCAATCGATTTTGGCCGCAGACCGTTGTCGCCTCTTTTCGCCTGGCGTTGGAGGGGGGGCTTGTCTGCCCTTGTTTTTGCCGACGCGGCAGGTGGGGCTATCGGAATGCGGTATTCGCACCGTTTGCACTTCAACACCGCCTTCTGTGCTGGAACGCGGTGGTCCGGAATTTCATATGTGGCATTGCATTGCGGGCAGATCAGGTCCATGATCTTTTCCTTTTCGCGGTTAACGTGAAAGCGCTTAGGGCATATCTTGCCCACAGCGCAATCAAATTGTTGCAGCAAGAATCCTGCCACCGTCTATACCTATGGATATAACTAAAATACAGTATGTTAAAATTCAGCCTCTGTATGTGATCCCGGCCTGGGTGACAAAAATGGTCCATTAGACGGCTTTTGGCGGCAGTTTTCATGCTATGGGGTTGATCTCCGGCGAACCCGCATTTATAATCCGTCCTCTTCGCTTTAGGATTCCAAAACCATGAGGGGGACATTTTTGCGCAAAAGACCACTTACGCCCGGATATGTTTTTTTCTACCTTCTTTTTCTGCCCGATACCTGGCAGATTGTTATTGCCGTTGCCGCCGCGCTCGTGGTGGCGCCTCACCTCTTGAGGCCAGACATGGGACCCGCTGGGATGGCCATCGTTCACGTCATGATCGCCGGTATCGTCTATGTGATCAGCGCACCCGTCGGACGGCGGATCTCTCAATATCTGCAGAAATTTATTCTGAAGAAATGAAACCTCGAGTAAGGGATTGTCGAAGGCGAAATCGGCGATCGATAGAACGAACGCTCGTTATTATTCGTTGACGCTCATACCCCAACCTGGTATTTTCTTCCTTACTGAACGAAGTTCATTAGATAACCTTGAAGATGGTTTAAATCCTTCATTTGAAAAGGGGCCGGCCTATCTGCTCCATACGCTTGCCCCGGTAGACCCGCAGCTCCTCTAAAAGGGGCGGCCTGATCCTTGAAAGGCAGAGATTTGGAACCTTCAGAACTGATCAACCGTTGTCGCGAAGAGAAGAGGCTGTCTCTGAATGAGGCGGAATCAAAAAAAATTTTGGGCCATTACGGGCTTCCTGTGGTTAAGGAGATGGTGGCCACCTCCGAAAAGGAAGCCCTCAGTATGGCAGAAACAATAGGCTATCCAGTGGTTCTCAAAGGGCTTGGCAGCAAACTGACCCATAAGACCGAATTGGGGTTGGTCAAAATCGACCTCCACACGCCGGACCTGGTTCGGTCCGCCTTCAGTGACATCAAGGTTGCCGGCGCAGACGCATGGGAGGGGTGCCTGCTGCAGCCGATGGTATCGGGACGGCGCGAATTTGTCGCAGGTTTGACCCGCGATGGCCAATTCGGGCCGGTGGTGATGTTCGGCCTGGGAGGCATCTATACCGAGGCCATCGGAGATGTGGTCTTTCGAATAGCCCCCATCGACAAGCGCCAGGCCCTGAATATGATGGAGGAGCTCTCGACCCGGTCGCTTTTAGGTCCGTTCCGGGGCGATGCGGCGGCCAATAGGGAGGCACTGGCCGATGTCCTGGCGGGCTTGTCCAGTCTGGGCATGGAGCATCCCGATATCAAAGAGGTGGATATCAACCCCCTGATTGTCTCCGCTGACGGCGGCGTGACGGCGGTGGATGCGCTGGTGGTGCTCAACGATCCGGAGGATGAAACCCTTCTGCCTGCTCTGGATTCCGAGGAGGAGCAGGCGCGTACAGCCCGTCTGAATGCCGCCCTCGAGGTGATGACCCACCCCAAATCCATTGCCGTGGTCGGAGTGGCGCGCACCCAGGTGGGTGGGTTTCCCGGGATTTTCCGCTGCATACGCAACTTCGGTTTCAAGGGCAATCTCTATCCGATCAACCCCAAGGCGGATGAGATCGACGGGATCAAGGCCTATCCCACATTGACCGCCCTTCCGGAACCCGCCGACCTGGTGGTGCTCTCCGTGCCGGGTCCGGCCGTGCCGGCGGCGCTGAAGGATTGCATTGCAGCGGGCTGTAAGAATGTCCATGCCTTCACCTCCGGCTTCAAAGAGACTGGCGAGCCCGAAGGCATCCGTCTGCAGGCGGAGGTCAAACAGATCATCGAAGAGGGTGGGTTGAACTTCATCGGTCCCAATTGCATGGGGATCTATGTTCCCGCTTCCCGCGTGCTCACCTGGGTGGCGGCACCCGACCGGAGCGGCCCGGTGGCCATGGTGAGTCAAAGCGGCGGCAATGCCCAGGATTTTTCAAACTATGCGGCCACGACCTATGGCCTCTACTTCAGCAAGGTGTTCAGCTACGGCAATGCCGTCACCATGGACAGCACCGATTTCCTGGCCTACCTGGCCGGGGACGACGAGACTCGCATCGTCACCATGTATCTGGAGGGGGTCAAGAACGGTACCAAGCTGCTGGAACTGGTGACCGACATCAACCGCACCAAACCGGTGGTGATTCTCAAGGGCGGCGTCACCGAATCGGGTGCCCGGACGGTCGCCTCGCATACCGGTTCGATGGCCGGCGGTGTGAAGATCTGGCAGGCCTTTTTCCATCAGACCGGTGCCATTCAGGTCGATTCGCTGGAAGAGATGGCCGATGTGACCCTGGCGTTGCACCACCTGCCCCCCTGCCGCGGGCGTGGATTGGCCATCCTGGGGAACGGAGGGGGAATCGGTGTTGCGGCTGCCGACAGCTGTGCTAAAGCGGGGTTGGATATGCCGGTCCTTACGCCTGAGGTTATGTCCCAGCTGCGGGAGATCATCCCGCCGGCCGGCAACATGATCCGCAATCCCATCGATGCGATTCTCATATTGGCCGATCTCGATCTGCTGGGGCGGACGCTCGAACTTCTCTCGGCCCAATCCTATATCGACATGTTCGCTATTTCACTGCACATGGATTGGCTTTTCGGTATGGAGCAGGGGGGGCATATCATGCGCATCGGGCAATATATCGCCAATGAGGCGCGCAAGCATCTCAACGGCAAGCCGTTGGCCGTTGTGTGGCGCCAGTATCAGCCTAATCCGGCGACCAAAAAGGTGCGAGTAAAGTTGGAGAAAACCCTGTTAGATGCCGGGGTGCCCGTTTTCCAGGGCCTGGACCGGGCGGTTTCGGCCATGTCCAAGGCGGCGGGTTACCATCTCTTTCAAGCTGACGGCCGGAACACCACCGGTTAGAACCACCCGGCGCTCAGCACGGCCCGCCAACCCCAGAAGCAGGCCATGCCACCGACGATGGTCAGTAGCAGATGCCTGCTGAACCAGGCGATGGCGAACGTCAGACAGGCGCCGACGAGGTACGGATTGGAGAGGGAGATCTGCAGATGCCCGCCATCAGGCATCAGTGCAAAGGGGGCGATGATTGCGGTCAAAACCGCCGCCGGCACATACCCCAATGCCCGTTGGGTGCTGTCTGAAAACTGAAATCGCCCCGAAAGCGGCAGCAGCGTGTACCGGATGAGAAAGGTGACCAGGGCCATGCCGCCGACCAGGTAAACGGTTTTCACACTACTTCTCCTCTGTCTGGAGCTCAGCCGTTTTGCCGGAGAGCCGTTCGGCCAGGACACCGGCGCCCACCCCCACAAACGATGCGATGATCAATCCCAAGCGGTGCGGCAATCCATTCAAGGCGATGGCAGTGATGCCGGCGGCCAGCATGGCGCACTGGTTGGGACGCTCCTTGAAGTAAGGGATCAGCATGCCGATAAAGGCGGCCAGCATGGCGAAATCGAGTCCCCACCCGCCAATGTCCTGGAGCAGACGTCCCGCCATCAAACCGATGAAGGTGCACAAGTTCCAATTGGTGTACATGAAGAGCATCGACCCCAACTGATACCAGTGGCGATTGGGAGGGGCATCGGCCTGCTGCCATCTTCCCACCGAAACGACGAAAGTTTCATCGGTCAAACCGAAGGCCAGTACTGCCTGCCATCGTGCCGGCAGACGCCGGAGGTGGGGCAGCAGGGTGGCTGTATAGAGAAGGTGACGGAAGTTGACCACCAGAGTGGTCAGGACGATCATGGGCCAGGCGGCGCCGTTGGCCAGCATTCCCAGGGCGACGAACTGGGAGGAGCCGGCAAAGACAAACAGGGACATTCCCATGGCGCCGGCCGCCGGGAGCCCGACACCGCCTGCCAGGGTGCCGAAGATGATGCCAAACGGGATGGCGCCGATAATCAGCGGTGTCGTGTCGCGCATCCCCTCAAAAAAAGAGGTGCTCCGGCGATACTCTTTGGGTACCGGTTCGGCCTGCCGCTGCTGAATTTCCATCGTCATACGGTTTTCAATGCAATAGGATGACAAGCCATTCTGAAAACACGCTTTGTGGATTCAAAACGCTTTTCAAGATGGCTTGCCGTTCAGTCGTTCTACTTTGTCGCTTTCCGGCGCGGATTGTTGTCCCACACCTTGTACGGTCCGCAGTGCAGTACATACATGAATTCGACCGAATAGAGCAAGGCAATTGAGGAGTAGAAAATCCAGAGCAGAATGATGCACACCGAACTAAGCGAGCCGAACAGGACATTGAGGCGGGTGACATGCTGGATGTAGTATCCGAAGATCATGCGCGCCAGAGTCCACAGCATTGCAAAGATCATGGCGGCAGTGACCAGATGACGGCGTTTGATCGGGATGGTGAGGAAGAGCCGTGCAGTGGAGAGAAAGAAGAGGATCAGGATTAACGCCGAAACGATGTTGTTCTGATTGAAAGTGACGTAGTCGATGGCGATGGCGTAGAAGTCGTGCACATAGGGGTTTTGCTCCAGATAGCCCTGGAGGGGCTGGACGGTATCCGCGGCCAGGGTCCAGATCAGGTTGGCCATGAAGAAGAGCAGTATCGCAAAAATGCTCATGGAGGCATAGGCGATATGCCCCTTGAGAAGATGACGGCGCTCCAGGTGAAAGATGCGCCGAAAGGACTCTTCCAGCGATTTAAACAGAAGGCCGCTGACAATGGGCAGCATCAGCAGATTGATCGTCGTGAACGAACCCAGGCCGACCGAATCGATCAGATGGGTCTGGATCCATTGCGGCGAGACGAAGGGGATCACCTGCGTGATATCCTCAACGAGAATGGAGACCATGTCATCCGGCAAAAGACCGGGCAGGAAAAGGTCCTTGAAAAAGTTCAACAGCAGCAGGAACAGTGCCGAAAAGGGAATGATCGAGAGCAGAAAGACGAATGAGATCGAAGAGGAAACAGTCAAGCAGTCATCCCAGACAAAATTTCGTCCCGAAATGCCGAAGGCTTGAACGTAGAATTTCAACTTGTTTTTCATCAAATACATCGTTCTCACCGATTATGCTGAAATATTGATAAGGGTGCCATAGGCATCGGTTATATTAAGCAAAAAGTATACCGTTTGCTGTGTTTTTGCCTTTTGATTTTTATATTGGATACAGTGAGTTATAAATTGGCGAGCGGTGCTTGAACCAGAAGGGGTAGCCTTTTGTGTCACTGTTTGCTATCCGGCATGACAAATAGCGGCAGGCACGGCTCAAGTGGTCGGTACAGGTATGGAGTGGGGCGCCCCGGTGAAACGGCCAGTGGGCAGGCCTGCCCCCCAAGCGACGCTGAACAATCTAACTGCTGTTAAGATGCGCTCCGGACGGTCCGCAAACTCGCTGCGCTCAGACAGTGCGGACCGTTTTTTCCTCCGCTGCATCTAAACAGCAGTAAGATTGTTCGCTAAATACGTGGGGGCAGGCCTGCCCACTGGCCGTTTCACCTCCATTGTGGGCTATTTGATGGTGTTCATGATCGACAGGGCTCATTTGCCCGGCGGCAGATAAGTCGTATCGATCAGGCCGGCTGCGCTTCGATCGACCCAGCCGGTTTTGCCGGTCGAATAGCGGATCTGATAGTGCTCTTTCGAATCTCTGACCACCTGCACCTTTGCACCGGCATGCAGTACAAACAACTCCGTATCGGTCTTTTGCAAACCCGACCGGACCGAAACTTTGACGGGCAGGATGATTGCCTGTTTGAGGTGGGCCGCTTCATAGAAATTGAAGGCGGCGGTCAGGACCAAGATCAAAACCGGCACGGATGTCACAACCGCTGCGCGCCACAGTCCCCGTCGCCTGGTCAGTCGCCAGCCGGCCAATAGAACCCAGAAGATGATGTTGCCTGTAATGGCTGCAATCGTGACGGTGCGGCGGCTGAGTTGATACTTCCAGAAGAAGAGGATGCGCATGATGGGTGTCGCGCCCTCTTCCGGGGTATCTTTGGTCAGTGAGCGGGCGTAGTTCAGGTTGAAACGCAGGTCAGGGTCGTTGGGCAACAGTCGAAGTGCGCGTTCATACCAGAGGATGGCCGGTCCCAGGTGGTCGGCCTTCAGATGGGCGTTGCCCAGATTGTAGAAGAGTTCTCCATTGGTGACGCCGTCGTCGGCGATGGCTCGCCACTTTTTGATGGCCTCGGTGTAGCGGCCAGCCTGGTACGCTTCTATCCCGGAGATGAACTCCCGGGCAAATGGGGAGGCGTCAGATGGCGTGTAGAGGAGCAGGAGCGCAGCCGCCATCCCCAGCAGGGTCTGGGTGAATAAGGAGATGTGGCGAATCGTATGGCGACTCATGGGGCAAGCTTCCTTATCATTCGGCGTGTTTTATCGAGCAACTCTCGGCGTTCAGTATCGGCCAGATGCGCCCCACTGTAACGGCTCGATTCGATGGCGGTCAGCAACTCTGCCGCCTGCCGGGCTGTTTCGGGCTCGACGCCGTTATCTTGCAGGAGTGTTTCGGTCTCTTTCCAGGCCAGGGCTTCACCGCTGCGTCCGACCCGGGCATAGACGGCCGATGTGAGGGCTCGATAGAGTTCAGCCAGATAGCCAGATGGGTCCGCCGTGCGATCCGCCTGCGCGGATTTGAATGCCTGCCTGGCTCTGCGACGCATCGTGGCGGACGGCCTCGTGTCCGTCTGTTTCAGTCGCTGAAAAAGGGTCAACAGCCCGAACGCCGCCGCCGGCAAGACCAGCCAGAGGAGAAACATGGGCCATGTCATCGGGTGTCTGGCCACCAAGGCATCGAGGCCCTCTTTGGGGGGCAGGATGTCCCGTCCGGTAAAGGCGACCCTCTCCTTTTGGGTGCCCGGAATTTGAGGGGTGGCCACGATGGGCACGCTCTGGTCGGCCCCGGGCTGGACGGAGAGGGCGGGCATCGAGGCGGTTAGGGTGCGATAGCGCTCCTCTTCAACATCGAAATAGGTCATTTGGACCGGCGGCAGTTGTATTTTACCGGCCCGAATCGGCACCAGTGCTGTCCGGAACACCTTCTTCCCCTGATATCCTTCAACATCGAGTTGGATCTTCTCCTCTGGCGCGTCTGCGTAAGTTTTGATCCCCTCCGGAAGCGTCAGTTGCGGTGGCTGGGCATCCATGATGTTGCCCCGCCCCTGGATGGTTACGGTCATGGTGGTGCTTCCGCCCACCTTCAGTTGGGTGGTTTCGATCTCCGATGCCATCTCGAACCGACCGACCAGACCAGAGAAAGGCTCTGGTCCCTGCCAGGCGGGCAGGGGGCGCACCTGCACCTCCAGGGGTGAGCTTTGGAGCACCTTGGTCTCTACGCGGCCGCGGTTAAAAAAGGGGTCGTCAAAAAAGTCATCGAACCTTGATCGGCGCCGTTGGCGGTCCGCCCGGACAATGCCCAACTGGAGGGTGGCCGGTTCGACAGTTAGCGCGCCGGGTTTCAACGGTACCAGGACGTAGTTGATTTCGGTAACGACCACCTCCCGACCGTCTATGATTTCGCGCCGGGAGTCACGCTCTTTCACCTCGCTGGTTGAAAAACCATCGAAATCGGGTGGTTCGAGGGTGCCGTTCGTTACCCGCACGGCCTGGAAGAGGGAGAATCGGTAGGTCGTCTGCTGTCCCACATAGGGCTGGGGTTCGGAGATCGAGACGTCCACCCACACATCCGGCGCGTCGTCCCTCTCCGTTGCAGCCCGGGCCGACACATTCACCACGATTGGTTCGGTGTGGTGGCGCTGGCCGTCGATGGTGACGGCAAGGGGGGGGATGGTCAGTTTGCCTTGGTGTTTGGGGATCAGCAGAAAGGTGTGGGTCGCTTCCCGGGAGGTCTGGTTGTTGATGATGCGCATGCTTGTGCTGGTTCCTTTGGAGAACACCTTGAAATCGGAGAGGCCGGAGATGTCCACCTCGCCGTCGCCCCCCTGCACCGTCACGCGCAGCTCCAGAGACTCACCGGGTGTCAGTGCCCTGCGATCCACATAAGCCCGAACGCTCACCTCGGAGGCCCAAGCGGGGAGGACCGACACGAGCAGGCAGCAAAGGCCGATGATCCAGATCCCCTTTCTCATTACCAATCCTTATCCACCGTCTGTTTTCGATAGTTCGGCATCATGGCGCGTCCGGGTTCGTCTTTCAAGCGGTTGAGCATCTGTTCGGCTGCTTGGGAGGAGGGCTGCTGGCCCTTCTTCGATGCTTCAGATGGCGCTTTACCGGCTTGGCGATCCTGCTGCTGATCCGATGCAGTGGTATCCCTCTCTTTTTCAGAACCGGTTTGGGGCTTCTGTTGCTGTTGGTTTTTTTCCGGAGGTTGCTGGCTATTTTGAGCCTGAGGCTCACTCTGACCGGGTTTGTTTTCAGGCGGCTGTTGGCCTGATTGGCTCTCCTGATCAGGTGGCTTCTTCTGTTGATCCTGGTTGTTGTCGCCATTGGGTTGAGATTGCTGCTGTTGCTTCAGTTGTTCGCGCACAAATGCCAGGTTGGCCTGGGCCTGTTCATCCTTGGGATTGATGGCCAGGGCGGCCTCGTAGTCCTTGACGGCCTCCTCCAACGCCTGGCGGCGATAGGCCGCATTGCCTAAATTGTAGAGCAGCTTCGCCTTTAGTGCTGGTGGTGCCTGGGAGAGGGCCCGGCTGTAATAGCCGTAGGCATCGTCATATTTGCCGGTTTTGTAGTAGGTATTGCCGATATTGTAGAGTACTTCTGGGTCGTCTGGTTTCGCCACCTGACCGTCGAGGAAGTGCTTGAGGGCTGCTTCGTACGCTCCCTGTTGGTAGGCCTCATATCCCTCCTGCAACGGCCCGGCCGCCACCGGCCGGGGGGCCAGCGCGAGTAGGACCGAACAGATGAAGACCGCAGCCGCGCCCTTTTGGATACCGGGTATGGCCAGTGCCGCCAGCAGCAGGGCCAGCGCCAGGGAGAGGGGCCATTGGTAGCGATCGGCCCAGACTTGCTTGCGGCCACTCTCTATGTTGGCATCGGCCATTGCAACGCGGATCTGATCCTGGTAGATGCGGTCCAAATCCATATCGCCGGCAACCGAGCGTACATAGGTGCCGCCGGTGGTCACCGCCATGCGGGTCAACAGCGGTTCGTCGAGCCGGGTAAGGACGATCTGGTCGTCGTCTCCTTTTTGAAATCCGCCTTTTCCGGATGGTACGGGGACCCCTTCGGTCGATCCCACTCCGATACAGAAGAGTTTGACACCGGCTTTTTTAGCCTCCCGGGCCGCCTTTTCAGGATCGTCACGGCCGGTGTTTTCGCCGTCGGTGATCAGGATGATGGCTTTTTCGGCCGGGCTTTGCGTTTCGAAAGCGCCGAGGGCCGTCTGCACGGCGGCGCTCATATCGGTGCCGCCCAACGGAAGGTAGTCGGGGGTGAGCACATTGAGGAACAGGTCGAACGCGCTGTAGTCGACGGTCAAGGGGCACTGCAGGAAAGCGGTGCCGCTGAAGGCCACCAACCCCACACGGTCACCCCGCAGCATGCCGAGCAGGTCGATGATCTCCCGTTTGGCACGATCCAGGCGCGTGGGCTGGATGTCTTGGGCCAGCATGCTGCGCGAGCAGTCCAGGGCGACGATCAGGTCGACGCCGCGCCGTTCGACCGTTTGCCATTGAAATCCATACTGGGGGCCGGCCATGGCCACAACCAGGAGCAGGGCACTCGTGAGGATCAAGCCGGCTAGCAGGCGTCTCCGGGCCTGAATGCCTGTTGGCACCAATAGCTTCAGAGCGCGTCCGTCGGCAAATCCCTTAAGGATCGTTGCGCGCCGACGCCAGCCATAGAGATAGGCCAACAGCATCAATGGGATGAGCCAGAAAAGAAACAGCAATTCGACACGAGCAAACTTCATGATTTCACTCTTTTAACCATGGCTTTGACCGGTTGGATAACTTTCCACTCTCATACTTCTAACTCATCCGCAAAGTGTTAGCACCTGTGGACTAAGGTATTTCCAGAAATCTGGTGTTCTTTAGCACAACCCATATCCCTAGCAAAGCGAATGCCGGGATGAGCAGATAGAGGTACAGCTCATCGTACTCGGCAAAGCTGAGTGCCTCCATCTCTGTCTTTTCCAATGTATCGATGGTGGCATAGATCTTTTGCAATCCTTCAAGGTCCTCTGCATGGAAGTACGATCCGTCGGTGGCCTGGGCGATGCTCTTGAGCGTATCCTCATCCAGGTCGACATTCTGGTAGACATATCGTTGGCCGAAAACCGGGTCGTTGACCAGGAAGGGGGCCCGTCCCCTGCCGCCAACGCCAATGGTATAGATTTTGATGTTTTGCTGTTTGGCGATCTCAGCTGCGGCCTGGGGTGCCAGTTCACCGCTGTTGCTGCGACCGTCGGTGAGCAGGATGATGATTCGGGTATGGCCCTCGATGTCGGCCAGCCGTTTGATCGCGATGCCGATGGCGTCGCCCACGGCTGTGGCGCGTCCGGCTGCGCCAATCTTCAGGCGATTGAGGATGGCGCTAATGGTTTCATAGTCGCGGGTCAGTGGCAGTTGGGTGTAGGCGTGGCTGCCGAACACCACCAGGCCGATGCGGTCGCCGTCGCGCCGTGTGATGAAATCGCGGACGACCGATTTAACGGCTTCCAGTCGGTTGACGATGTCGCCTTCCAGTTTGAAGTCCAGGGCGTTCATGCTCTCGGAGAGGTCCACCGCCAGGACGATGTTGATCCCCGTGGTTTTTTGCGGCGTGCGTTCGCTGCCCCACTGGGGCCGCGCCAGGGCTGCAATCATCAGCAGCAGTATGAGATAGAAGAGCAAGGGCAGAAGGCGATGGACGGCCAACCCCAATGACGGCGCCGGATCGCCCAGCGGCTGCACCCCCGAGTGGGCCATGGCAGGGGCAGCGTGACGGCGGCGATACCATACGATCGGCGGTATCAGCGCTATCAGTAGGAAGGCATATGGGGTGGCGAAACGGAGCATGGTGTCGCAAAAGCGTCCTCAATATTGGGTTGATCCAGACGGCAGTGTGTCACTCTTTCGGTGTCACCTGATTCACTTCGGGCGCCGTCACGGTGGTGCGCTGCACGAACTCCCGGCTGAAAGCGAGGTCGGCCGGCATTTGATCCCGTTCGGCCGGTGCGTCGGCAAACTTGATTGGTTCGGCCTGCAGGCACAATCGCTTGAACCGGTCGTACAGATCGGGCTCCAGCTGCAGATGACCCACTTGGGGCAGCAACTCTTCAAGGGTCATCTCTGCGGCCGGTATGGCATATCGCCGTTCGATATAGCGACGCAAAATGGCCGAGAGGGTAAAATAGAACTGTTTCCCATCCCCTTCGGCATCGGCGCCCAAGACCTCCAGCGCCGAGAGCGCTTCGGCTTCCGGACTGATCGGTGGCGCTGCGGGCGGGTTCGAGGCCTGTCTACGGCGACGGCGCCACAGCCACCATGCCAGCAGAGCAGCTGCCACAAGGCCCAGAACGGTCAATGCCCATACTGTCCATCCCCAATCCACTCCCATCTCCAAGGCAGGTTTGATGTCGTGAATATCGTTCATCGCCTGCGCATCTCCCGAATACGAAAGTAGCGGGCTAGGGCATCGGCGGTCGCATCGGTGGTGCTGATGTCGATGCAATCCATGTTGGCGGCTTTGAACTGCTCCTTGATGGCCTGATGGGCATCGGCGCGTCGCAGTTCGATCTGCCGGCGGGTGGGGCCGTGGGATGCGTCCAGCTGCATGACGCGATCGGTCTCCAGATCGCGGAACGTTACGATACCGGCCCTGGGCAGCTTGAATTCACCAGGGTCGCTGATCAGCACCTGGATCAGCTCGTGCCTTCGGTTGACCGAGCGCATTTGGCGATCGACCACCGTGCCGCCCTGGGGGAGCAGAAAATCGGAGATCACGAACGTCACCGAGCGCTTGCGGCACACGCGGCCCAGAAAACTGACGGCACCCGAAATATCGGTGCCGGTGCGCTGGGGCTGGTGGGTGAAGATCTCCTTGATCACACGCCAGACATGGCCGCTGCCTTTCTGGGGCGGAATATAGCGTTCGATTTGATCGGTGAACAGAATCGCACCCACCTTGTCGTTGTTGCGGATGGCGTTGAACGCCAGAATGGCCGCCGTTTCGGCTGCGATCTCCTGCTTGCTGCTCGTCTGCGTGCCGAAGCGGTTCGAGGCGCTCAGATCCACCAGCAACATGACGATCATCTCGCGCTCTTCACGGTAGCGTTTGACGAAAGGACGGCCCAAACGGGCCGACACTTTCCAGTCGATGCTTTTGACATCATCGCCGGGGGCGTATTCGCGCACCTCTTCGAACTCGATCCCCGCACCGCGAAAGGCCGACTTGTACTGCCCGGCCATGAGGGTGTTCACCGTGCGGCCGGTGCGGATATGGACCTTTTTAATTTTTTTGATGATATCGGCCGGAACCATGACGCGGAGCTGCCTCCATTTTCAATAAAGGGTTCAGGGTACCGGGACGGCGTCGAAAATGCGGGCAATGATCTGATCGGTGGTGATGTCCTCGGCTTCGGCTTCATAGGTCGGAATGATGCGATGCCGCAACACCAGCGGCGCGATGGTTTTGACATCCTGGGGGGTCACATAGGCCCGGTTGTGCAGGAAGGCGTACGCGCGTGCGGCCAGACTCAGAAAGATCGTCGCCCTGGGCGAGGCACCGTACTGGATGTAGGGTTCGATGTCGATTCCCAGCTTTTCGGGCTCACGGGTGGCAAAGACCAGGGCGACGATGTAGTCTCGCAACTTTTCATCCATGTAGATGGCGTTGATCAATTGACGGGTGGCGTCGATCTGCGTCGGGGTCAGGACGGCCAATACCTGGGCCGGCGCCTCGAACCCCACCCGCTGCATGATCTGCTTCTCTTCGGCCTGGTTCGGATAGTCGATGAGCAGCTTGAGCATGAAGCGGTCCACCTGGGCCTCGGGTAACGGGTAGGTGCCCTCCTGTTCGATGGGGTTCTGGGTGGCGAGCACCAGAAAGGGGTCGTCCAGCTTGAAAGTGGCCTCCCCTATGGTTACCTGGCGCTCCTGCATGGCTTCGAGGAGGGCCGACTGAACCTTGGAGGGCGCACGGTTGATCTCGTCAGCCAGGATGATGTTGTTGAACAGGGGTCCTTTTTTGATGACGAAATCACCGGTCTTGGGCCGGTACACCTCGGTGCCGATCAGATCGGCCGGCAGCAGGTCCGGGGTGAACTGGATGCGTTTGAAATCGGCTTGAACGGTATCGGCCAACGCCTTGACGGCACTGGTCTTGGCCAGACCGGGGACCCCTTCGATCAGGATGTGACCCTTGGTGAAGAGCCCGATGAGCAGCCCTTCGATCAGCGCCTGCTGGCCGATAAGCACTTTGCCGATTTCGTTTCGAATTTGATTGATCAGCGCGTGTTGCTGTTCGATCTGACGTGTCAGCTCTTCCACGGTGACGGTTCTCCTTGTTCGGTATTCGATGGCGTGGCACCGGCTGAACCATTTGGCGCCGGCATCGGTTGGTGCCTCGCTAAATAGTGGAGAAAGACCTTTCTTGTCAAGATGGAGGACGGTATCTTCATCCACGGCGAGTTGGGTCATTTTAGCCTTGTATTGGCGCCCGAGTTTCCAGTATGTTAGCCACTTCGTGATCAAAGGCTTCGAATCCCCCGATAGATACCACTGGCTAGGAGCGCGCCTATCGTGACACCTCGAATTCAAACCGTTGCGGCACAGCAGGATGTGGCCGTTGACCTCTCCGCCCCGTTGCGCCTCATATTGAAACTGCAGCAGACCGACGGCGCTATCCCATGGTCCGAAGGCGACAAAACCGATCCGTGGGACCATGTGGAGTCGGCCATGGGGCTGACCATCGGCGGCGCCCTTGACCCTGCCCGACGCGCCTTCGAGTGGCTGTGCAACACACAACTGCCCGACGGTAGCTGGTATGCGGCCCATATCGATGGTCGACCGACCGATCGCACGCGTGAGACCAACCACGCCGCATATGTTGCCGTTGGTGTCTATCACTATTTTTTGGCCACCAACGATATTGATTTCGTCCGGATGATGTGGCCCACGGTTCAACGCGCCATTGGTTTTGTGCTGCACCATCAAATGCCCTCCGGTGAGATCTGTTGGGCCGTCAGTCCCGAAGGTCGGATCGATCGCATGGCACTGATCACCGGATGCAGTTCGATCTGTTTCAGCCTTCAATGCGCTCTGGTCCTGGCCCATCTGATGGATATCGACAGATCCGACTGGCGCATCGCCCTGGCTCGACTTCAGCAGTGCCTGACCGACAAGCCCCATCGGTTCAACACCACCAAAGCGCGCTTCTCCATGGATTGGTTCTATCCCATTCTCAGCGGCGTGATGACCGGCCAATCCGCCCAACAGCGCATCGACAAGTATTGGAAAAAATTTGTTGTTCAGGACCTGGGCGTACGGTGCGTCTCCGACCGGCCCTGGGTGACCGTTGCCGAATCGTGCGAACTGGTTCTGGCGTTAAAGGCCATGGGCAGCCACCAGCAGGCCGAGATCATTTTCCGATGGATCTGCGACCACACCTTCGATGACGGCTCTTTCTGGTGCGGCTTCACTTTTCCCGACATGGTGATCTGGCCCGAAGAGAAGATCTCTTGGACCAACGCAGTGGTTATCATGGCAGCCGACGCCCTATACCAGTTGAGCCCCGCCGCCACCATCTTCTCCCACGACCACTGGCGTGAAATGGACATATAAATACCGTGCGCAAGGATTACCGACCATACGCCATCAAAAAAGGGTGGTTGAAATTTCAGAAGTTCTACACCCACCATTTTATAGAGCCCCAGCTCCACTCTCTGGGGAAAGGGTTCGCCTTCTTGGGCCCCTGGCATGTCCAGCTCTTCGGAGGGCCCATCGACATCGGGAACTATTCAACCTTCATCGCCACGGCGGATCGAAAGGTGCGGCTGTCGGTGTGGCCGGAATGCAGGGAGAAAGAGGGCCGTATCCGAATCGGGGATTACGTTCTGGTCTGCCCGGGTGTTCGGATCAGTGCAGCCGAAGAGATCGCTATCGAAGACAATTGCATGCTGGCCAGCGGGGCCTACATTACCGACAGCGATTGGCACGGTATTTATGATCGTGTCTCCATGGGAAGGGCTCAACCGGTACGCTTGGGCAAAAACGTGTGGATCGGCGACAGCGCCATCGTCTGCAAAGGCGTGACCATCGGAGAGAACAGCATCGTCGGTGCCGGCGCCATCGTGGTCGCCTCGATTCCGCCCAACAGTGTGGCGGTGGGCAATCCGGCCAAGGTGGTCAAAACACTTGACGCCAACGAAACGTTTACCACCCGGAAAGACTGGTATGCCGATCCGGCCAGGCTGGCACGCGAGTTTATCAAGTGGGAGCAGGCGGTGCTCAAGGGCAACACCTTCTTCGGATGGCTGCGGCACCTGGTTTTCCCCAGACGCGACGGCTGAACCGTCCCTTTCCGACCGAGTGTATTATCCTGACACTTCCCCCTTACGCACGATGCCATACAATCCAAAGACGATGC
This sequence comes from uncultured Desulfatitalea sp., assembly GCA_963668675.2. Lineage (GTDB taxonomy): Bacteria > Desulfobacterota > Desulfobacteria > Desulfobacterales > Desulfosarcinaceae > Desulfatitalea. The sequence goes on from CAXXMB010000002.1 coordinate 3,117,255, forward strand.
CGCCGGCCAGGGCGATCAAGGCGCTGATGGCAAACAGGCCTTGAGCGCCCATCGACTCATAGAGCGCGCCACTGAGGAAAAAACCGGCCATCAGGCCGAGTCCATAGGTCACCGAATTGTTCACCGCCTGTCCCAGCGTTTTGGAGGCCCTGGGAGCCAGCATATCGATGTAGAGAACGCTCGCCATGTGGAAAGTGCCGTAGGTGATCGCGTGCAACAGTTGCAGTGCCAGGATGGCCGGCATCGATGATGCGGCCCATAACCCGGACCAGCGCAGGGCGGTCACGGCAAAAGAGGCGACCAAAACCGTTTCATACCGGAAGCGTTTGAAGATGCGTTCGGAAAAGAGCATGGCTGTGATTTCGCCCCCCACCGCTACGGCCCAAGCGATACCGATAAAGAAGCTGCCGTAATTCAGATTGGCCAGATGGATGGAGAAAAAGGTGTAGTAGGCCCCGTGGCTGAGCAGCATCAGAAAGGCGCAGAAGAGGAAAACGATGACCCGCGGCCTGAGCAGATGTCCCCACTCACCGGCCACCCTTTTCTGCCGGGGCGATGTCGATTTTGGAAATCCGAGGGACATCAGCACCTGCACCCATGAGCCGGCCAGAATCAGGGCCAGGATAATTTTGACGCCATAGGCGTCGATCACACGGCCGAGCACCAGTACCACCATGATGAAGGCAATCGATCCCCAGGCGCGCAGCCGGCCGTAGCGCTTTTTATCGGGCCCCAGCACATCCATGGCAAAGGCTTCGAGAAATGAGATCAGCGGGGCGTAAAAGATGCCGTGGAGGATAGTGATCACCAACATCCACCAGAAGTCGGCCGTCAGAAGGAAGAGCCCCCAGAAGCCTGCGCTGATGAAGTTGCACAGGATGTATATCCCCCGCCGGGTATGAAACCGGTCTGCCAGGATGCTCCAGAGGATCGAGAAGAGAATCAGGGTCACTGAACGCATGGCCGACAGGGTGCCGATTTGGAACCCGCTGAAACCGAGTTGGTAGCAGTAAAGATTGAAGAAGGGCAGGTGCATGCCCATGGTGCCGAAGTACAAGAAGTATTGCGCGGCGAATGTGCCGCGAATGTTTCGGGATAGCATCATGAGAGCTATGATAGAAAAAGAGGGGTGAAAGTGCAACAGCGTAACATGAGATTAGAACCCGTACGAACAAAAAGAGAACAGCTTGAGCGCCTTTAACGATGAAGCGCCTGTCGGCCTCCGCTCATCTGTCGTCAGACTCAATCCTCTTGAGCGCTTGGCTGAACCGTCTATCTGGCCCCAGATAGGTTGACATATTCCTTGCGAAGAAACGTGCCGACGGCTTTGAAAAGAAGTTTCAGTCGATGCTCACCGAGACTTTCTTCGGCTTCTCTTCCTCGGGTTTTGGAATATGTATCGTCAACACGCCGTTTTTGAACGAGGCTTTGATGCTCTCCGGGGCGATGGGGTAACGCAGTGCGAACGAGCGCTGGAAGGTGCCGCAGGTTCTCTCCCGGCGATAATATTTTTCGTCGCCGACACTGGATTCGACCTGTCGGAGGCCCTGAATCGTGAGCATATTGTTCTTGACCTCTACCGAGACATCATCTTTTTTGACGCCCGGCAGATCGACCTGCATGGCGATGCCCTCATCGGTCTCGAATATATCCACAAGGGGGCGCCATGCGCAGACCGAAAGGTCCTCCTCTTCATCCCCTTTATGGGGGAAAGCGTCTTCGAAGAGCCGATTGATTCGATCCTGCAATGCAGCAATGTTTCTGAAAGGATCCCACCGTACCACCGTCATGGCCATACCTCCTTGTCGCTTGCTTTAATGGGCCTTACAACGATCTGAACTTGCGCCAAATTTAATCACCTCGACCTGCTTGTCAATATCACCTAGAATCCCCGGAAATTCCAATGAGAGGAAAACCTTTCGCTGCCGGAGATTGCCTTTACAAAGCACTGGGGCGATGTTATTTTACGGGCGGTTTCAATTCTCTGATGGATTTTTGAAAGTGTTCTAGTGCCTTAGCAATTCGCCGGGCTCAATATAGATGCTGTTTGAAGCGACAAGACCCGGCGTGCATAAACACCCTTTCATCTAAGGAGTCGACATGGACTATGTCAAAATCCGATTTGGTGATGAATTCGACCGCATCGGTGCACACCTCGAAAGAACGCTTCAGGATATTTTCAGGCCGAGACCGGTGAATCCAATGTTTGCGTGCAAAGATTGCAGCTGGGTGCCCCAGGTGGATATTTATGAAACCGAAAAGGAGGTGTTCATCTGGGCGGAGCTGGCCGGTGTGATTAAAGAGGATCTGGAGGTCGAGGTGAACAGTAAAGCGGTGCGTATATCGGGCCTGCGCAAAGAGCTGCCCAAACCCTCCGATGGGGCCTACCGTTTGGCGGAGATACGCTATGGTAAGTTCGAGCGGGTGCTCTATTTGCCCTCCCCGGTGGATACCGAGATCGTCTCGTCCCATTTTTCAGATGGATTTCTTGCCATCCGAATGCCCAAGCTCCAGATTCATAAGACGCACAAGATACCCATTAGTGACGGATAGGCGCGATGATCGACCGACAGCGCTGCTCGGGCAACAGATCCAGATCTGTTTGTACCGAAAGAGAGGGATCCCATGAAAGCACGAACACCCCACGCCGATGACAAGGAGGTTTTAATGTCCGACGATAAACCCTCGGTTGACTACGATACAGAGAACTTACCCAACACACTGCCTATATTGCCGTTGTATGATGCGGCCCTCTTTCCCAAAATGGTGCTGCCCCTTGTGGTGATGCAGGGCGACTCTGTCAAGTTGGTAGACGAAGCCATGTCGCGTGATCGCATTATCGGCTTGGCTGTATCTGCCAAGCAGGAAAAATCGGGCCCCGATACCGAGGCGGATTTGTCCAAAGTGGGCTGCAGCGCCCTGATTCTGAAAATGGCCAAGACGGAAGACAACCGTGCGCAGATGCTGGTCCAGGGGTTGAGCCGGTTTAAAATCAAATCCTTCATCAAAGGCAAACCTTACCTGCAGGCTGAAGTAGAACATTTTGACGACATTGAACGCAACGATGATGAGGCCGCGGCACTCATGGCCAATGCGGCCAAACAATTTGCCCGTATCGTGGAGCTCTCTCCAGGATTGCCTGCCGAGATTGCCCAGATGGCCAATACCCTCAAAGAGCCGGGCACATTGGCGGACATGATCGCCTCCACCATCAATTCCAATCCCGAAGAGAAGCAGCAGGTGCTCGAGACTCAGGACACCACCAAACGGTTGAAGGTGGTCACCAAGCTCATAAACCATCAATTGAGCATTCTGGAGCTGGGCAACAAGATTCAGTCCCAGGTCAAGGGTGACATGGACAAGCGCCAGCGGGAGTACTACTTGCGCCAGCAGCTCAAAGCGATAAGGGAGGAGCTGGGGGAGTCCGACGAGGGCGGGGTGGAGATAGAGGAGTACCGTACCAAGATTCATGAGGGTGGGCTGCCCGAAGAGGCGGTCAAGGAGGCGGAACGGGAGTTGGGGCGACTGGCCAAAATGCACCCCTCCTCGGCCGAATACACCGTATCGTCGACCTACCTGGATTGGCTCACCGATCTGCCTTGGAACAAGAGCACGGATGACAATTTGGATATCAAGAAGGCGCGCAAGGTGCTCGACGATGACCACTACGGGCTTGAAAAGCCCAAGCGTCGCATTATTGAATACCTGGCGGTGCGAAAACTCAAACCCGACTCAAAAGGGCCCATTTTGTGTCTTGCCGGCCCTCCGGGAACCGGTAAAACATCGTTAGGCGCATCCATTGCAAGGGCCCTGGGGCGCAATTTCCATCGTATTTCACTGGGGGGTGTGCGCGATGAGGCCGAAATCCGCGGCCACCGCCGGACCTATGTGGGAGCGCTTCCTGGACGCATCATCCAGGGGCTGCGCCGTGTCGGATCCAACAACCCCATCTTTATGCTCGACGAGATCGACAAAGTGGGCAGCGATTTTCGCGGTGACCCCTCCGCAGCCCTTCTCGAGGTACTCGATCCTGAGCAGAACTTCTCTTTTTCCGATCACTATCTGGATGTTCCCTTTGACCTCTCCAAGGTGATGTTCATTTGTACGGCCAATGTTTTGGATACGGTTCCCTCGGCCCTACGAGACCGCATGGAGGTGATTCAACTGCTCGGTTACACCGAAGACGAGAAGGTGAAGATTGCCCAGCGCTACCTGGTGCCGAGACAGCGCAAGGCGAACGGTCTGAAGTCCAACCAGATTACGTTTGCCGTTGCGGCCATTCGCAAGGTGATCTCCGGCTATACGCGTGAGGCTGGGTTGCGCAACCTTGAGCGTGAAATCGGTACGGTCTGCCGGGGCGTGGCCGCCAAGGTGGCGGAGGGCACGATCAAAAAGGCCTCTATCAAGGCTGCCGATCTCGTGGAGTACCTTGGTCCGGTCCGTTTCACCTCAGAGGTCAAGGCGCGAATGAGTGTGCCGGGTGTGGCCATGGGGTTGGCTTGGACGCCTGTGGGCGGAGACTTGCTCTTTATCGAGGCCACGGCCATGAAGGGTAAAAAGGGGATGACGCTGACCGGCCAACTGGGCGATGTGATGAAGGAGTCGGCCATGGCGGCCCTGAGTTTCATCCGGACCCATGCGAAGGCGCTGAAGATCGATGAGGATTTTTTCGATTCACACGACCTGCACATCCATGTGCCGGCCGGGGCGATCCCCAAAGATGGACCATCGGCCGGCGTGACCATGATGACTGCCCTGGTATCCCTGATTACCAACAGGAAGATCCGTAAGGATCTGGCAATGACAGGGGAGATCACGCTGCGCGGCCAGGTGCTGCCGGTGGGTGGCATCAAGGAGAAGATGCTGGCGGCGCATCGGGCCGGCATCAAGACCATCATCATGTGCCGCCAGAATGAAAAGGACCTGGCGGACATTCCCGAGAAGGTGAAGAAGGATATCACCTTTCATTTTGTGGATAAGATGATGGAGGTGCTTGAGATCGCCCTCGTGAAGTGAATCACTTTTGTGAGATGTCGCGCCGGCGAGTCCCGTGGGTGGTCTGCACCTAAGCGTCACTCACATGCAATGCCGAGCAGGTGCAGACCACCCACGGGACTCGCCTCCATGAGAGCCTTGATTTGAATTTGCCTAAAATTGACAAACTCGTAAAAAGGAACTCACACGTCATGCCGGACTTGATCCGGCATCCAGAAACCATTGAAAAGAATGGATAGCGCTGAAGCTTCACTGCGTGCCCGGCCTTCGCCAAAATGATGAAAACAGCATGTTTGCGATTTTTTACGAATTCATCAAAATTATTCCAAAAGTAAACATCGGCACAAATATGGAAGAGAACTTGCGGTTTCGCAATTTTATATGCAGCAGGGCTGTGATTCCGGCGTTGCTGTTTTTTTTGTTGGTTCAGGCGTGCTCGACGTTGGAGCCGCCTCGACAGCGGCCGCCTGCTGAACCGGGCCAACCCAAACCATACCGAGTTAACGGCTCATGGTACCAGCCTTTGTCCCATGCCCGCGGTTTCGAGCAGGAGGGGGTGGCCTCCTGGTATGGTAAGAAGTTTCACGGCCGCAAGACATCCAATGGTGAGATCTATGACATGTATGCGGTTTCGGCGGCGCACAAGACGCTGCCGTTGGGAACCTATGTGCGCGTTCAAAATTTGAGCAACAATCGCACCCTGGATGTGCGCATCAACGACCGTGGCCCGTTTGTACGCGGACGCATTATCGATCTCTCCTACGGCGCCGCCAAAAAGCTTGATGTGGTGGCGGCGGGGACTGCGCCGGTAAAAATCTTCGCCCTGGGCGCCCCTGTCGAATCATCGCGGCCGGGAGAGGCCAAAAAGTATATGCCCCTCGATTACTACTCGGGCAACTTTACTTTTCAGGTGGGGGCGTTCACCGAGCGGGCCAATGCCGAGCGTCTGGTTCAGCGATTGGATCGGATCTATAAAAATGCCCACCAGGTCCCCTATTTTGACGGCAGCCGCACGTTTTACCGTGTGCGGGTGGGGCTCAGCACCGATCTGGAAGAGGCTGAGCAGTACGAGCGGCTTTTGAGACAGAGTGGATTTCCGGAGACTTTTATCGTTGCCGAGTAGTCAAGAGCACATTGAGAAGGTGATTTTTCTGGATCGTGACGGGGTGATCAATCGTGACTCGCCCGATTACATCAAAAACTGGGATGAATTCGAGTTTCTGCCGGGCAGCCTGGAAGCGATGCGTCTGTTGAGCGAGGCGGGGTACTGCCTGATCGTGATCACGAACCAGTCGATCATCCATCGAGGCATGGTTCCGCCGGTCGTGCTGGAGGAGACCCATCGGCGCATGAAAGCGGCCGTGGTGGCCGCTGGCGGCCAAATTTTCGATATCTTCTTCTGCCCCCATCGTCCGGATGAAAACTGCGCGTGTCGGAAGCCCAAACCCGGTTTGATCCAACAGGCGTGCCGTCGGTACGGGATCGATCCGGCTGCCGGTGTGATGGTTGGCGACAGTGCCAAGGATATTCTCTGCGGCCGTAATGCCGGATGCGGGGCCACGATCCTTGTCCGTACGGGCAACGGGAAAAGCGCTGAGAAGGAGCTGGCCGACCAAATGGTCTGTCCTGGTGCGGTGGTTGCCGACCTGCTGGCAGCGGCCCATTATATCATTCGACAACAGGGGGTTGGGGAGGGAGCGGGGCCCTGATGCAAGACCATACGTCCACCCGCCTGGAGGGCCAGATCGAGCGGGTCACCTTCCGCAGCACCGATACCCACTACATGATCGCCCGGTTTCGGGTCGCAGACCAAGGTAACCTGGTCACCATTTTGGGGCATCTGCCCGATCCCAGCCCGGGCGAGACGCTGCGCCTGAACGGTTCCTGGAAACATCACCCCAAGTACGGCCAGCAGTTCAACGTATCCCATTTCGAGGTGCTTCTGCCCTCGGGGGTCGAAGAGATTCGGCGTTACCTCTCTTCGGGGCTGATCAGAGGGATCGGCCCCAAGACAGCCGAGCGGTTGCTGCTCCATTTCAAGGCCGATACCCTGTCCGTCATTGAAAACGAACCTCACCGGTTGACCGAGGTACGCGGCATCGGGGCCGAAACCGCACGGCATATCGGTGAGGCGTGGCGTTCCCACCATAACGTCAGGGCATTGATGGCCTTTCTGCAGGACAACGGGGTCAAGCCGGCCCATGGGGCGCGTATCTACAAAACCTATGGCGCGGAGGCCCTTTCTGTTCTGCAGCACGAGCCCTATCGTTTGGCCGACGATTTGCCGCGGATCGGCTTCTATATCGCCGACGCCATTGTGCGCCATTCGGAACTGCCGATCGACGAGATTGAGCGTGCCCGGGCTTGCCTGCGCTATCTGCTCGAGGAGGCGGCCGACGAGGGCCACATGTTCGTGCCCATGCAAGCGCTGGTCGGGCGCTGCAGCACTGCATTCAACCTGGACTTCCATGCGGCTCAGGAGGCGCTGGCGCATCTGGTCGAAGCGGAACAGGTGACGGTTTGCCCCGACGCTCCGGACGAACCGGTCTACCTGGCGGCACTCTACGATGCCGAGGAGCTGATCGCCCGACGGCTTCGTGTCATGCTCGAGATTCCTGCTCCCGAACCATCCGTGGATGCGGATCAGATCATGGCGGCGGTGGTGAAGCGGCTGGCCATTCAGTTGTCCGACACCCAGTTGGCAGTGCTGGAGAGCGTTTTGAGTCACCGCGTGGTGATCATCACCGGCGGTCCGGGCACCGGCAAGACCACCCTGATCCGGGCCATCGCCGCTGTTTTTAAGGCCGTGGGCCGTGATTGCTTGCTGGCGGCCCCCACAGGGCGGGCGGCGCGTCGCATGGCCGAGGTGACCGGACGAACGGCCAGCACACTGCACAAACTGCTTGGATTCAATCTGAGTGAGGGGCGGTTCGAACGCGACCAGGACGATCCCATCGATGCCCAGGCACTGATCGTGGACGAGGCCTCCATGGTGGACGCCCTCCTTATGGGGCACCTGATAAAGGCGCTTCCCCTGCAGGCCCATCTTATTCTGGTGGGTGATGTGTTCCAGTTGCCCTCCGTGGGGCCGGGCACGGTACTGGCCGATCTGATCCAGTCCGGGATAGCCCCCACCTTCGAGTTGACAACTGTGTTTCGCCAGGCTGCCCAGAGCCCGATCATTTCGGGTGCTCACCGGGTGCGTCAGGGCAGCATCCCCGAATGGGATCCGGGTGCGGTGAAAATAGCGTTACAGCCGTTCACTTTCATAGAGCAGAAGAGTCCTGAGGACGTTTCCCGGGCCATTGTCGATTTGTGTACCCGGCATATTCCCGAGCAGACAGGTATGGACGGTGTGCGCCAGGTTCAGGTGCTGACCCCCATGCACAAGGGCGTTGTGGGGACGTTGCACCTGAACCAGATCCTGCAGGCGGCCCTCAACCCCAGGGCCTCGGGAGGAAAACCAGTCGGCGGACGTTTCTATCTGGACGACAAGGTGATGCATCTGCGCAACAACTACCAGAAGGAGGTTTTCAACGGCGAGATCGGCACCATCTGCGAGGTTGATGGAGAACAGGGGCGGCTCAGCGTCGACTACGACGGCCGGCAGGTGATATACGACGAAGCCGATCTGGATGAACTTTCACTGGCCTACGCCATTTCGGTGCACAAGTCCCAGGGCTCCGAATATCCGGTGATCGTCCTGCCGCTGGTGACCCAGCACTATGTGATGCTTCAGCGCAACCTGCTCTATACGGCCTTGACCCGTGCCCGGGAGATGGTGGTTCTGGTCGGTTCGGCCAAGGCCGTACGCATCGCGGTCGAGTCCGATCAGCCGCGCAGGCGGCAGACCCTTCTGGCGTGGCGGCTTGAAGGGGAGCGTGCCTAAAAAAGCAACTCAACTTTCGGCGTTCAGAATCCGGCGAGTCCAGCAGGTGGCCTGCACCTCGCGCAAATGCATTCAAGTGCCGCTAAGCTGCAGTTCCGGGCGGCCCGGAAATTACTGGAGAATAATGGATAGCCTCAAAGAATCTTCACTTCGTGTATGGCGCTCACAGGAATGGCGGAAAAACAAATTTTGGGGTGGTTTACGAACGCGTCAAAGGTTGATCGTGAAACAAGAGGATACGGATCACGAATCGGATTCGGAGGACGATGGTGTTTCCGATGTGTCGGCGCCCGGAAATTTGAAGAACTGCACCCCCTCTTCGCGCAGGGTCTCCTCCTCTTTTTCCGTGCTCACACCGCGGATGTTACGCGGCTCTGTGACACCGTAGTGGATTTTGAGCGCCTCTTTGGCGAATTCGCTGCCCACGTTGTCGAAATTTTTTTCGACATAGTCCGATATGGCGCGCATGACGATCTCCGCTTCGGCCGGTGTCTTGGGTTTGATCGAAGTGGGTTTTGAACTTTTGATGCCCTTTATCGCAAAGGTGGACGGCAGTCGGGTCACTTCGGTATCGTTGCAGACCGGGCAGGCGATCAACTCCTGCTTTTTCTGCTTATCGAACGTTTTGGCGTCTTCAAACCAGCCTTCGAAGCGATGGCCGTTTGAGCATTGTAAATCGTAAGCAATCATCCCTTTGCCGTCCTTTGGTGTTGTAACAAAAAATTAAAATATCATGATCGGGTTTCTTTTCAAAGAAATTATTGACACAAGCCCCATTTTCATCAAAGAATACGGACCATTCCGGCCCATGTCGACCTCCCAGCCGAAAAGGGGCCGGGTTTTGTAGCGATCCGCGGTGATAAACCCCCAAGGGAGTATGATTCAATGAATGTTAAGATCAAGTTAGGCCTTTGTTTCGTTCTTTGCATGCTGATGAGTGCAACCATCTGCCATGCTGAAACCAGATATGTGTCCGAGGATTTCGAAATTACCATGAGGACCGGGCCTGGTTCGGATCGTAAGATCATTTCGCTGATTGCGTCCGGACGTGAGGTGGAGCTGATCAATGAGGGCGATGAGTGGTCCCAGGTTCGACTGGCCAATGGCAAGGAGGGCTGGGTTTTGACGCGCTATCTGACCCAGGTGACGCCCACGGCACTTAAGCTTGAGCGCTTGGAGAGCAAATATGTCGATGTGATTGAGGAAAACAAGGATCTCAAGGAAAAAATGAGTGAATTGAGCTCCGGCAACCGTACTGTCGGCAGCGAGCTCAAGAAAACCCAGGATGCGTTGGACAAAACCCAAAAGGCATACGATGCCTTGAAGAAAGAGTCTGCCGAGTTTTTGAAATTCAAGGCCACCTATGAGAAGAACCTCAAGGAGTTGAAGGAGATGCGTGCCAAGGCGGACAAGTTTGAAAGCGAATTCAATAAATTGGCAAATAATCAGCTCTATGAGGGCTTTCTTTATGGTGGTGGGTTGGTTTTCCTGGGGCTGATCATCGGATTCATTCTCAAAAAACCCAAGCGCAGATCAGGGTTGATGTAAGGAAAAAGTAGGAAAGTTTAAAGTTGGCGATTTTGACCAAATTTGAAAACAGATAGAATTCCTCTGCTTTCCACTTTCGTAATTTCATACTCTTTTTGAGATAACAACCGCTTCGAGCGTTGACATAAGACAAGCGAAATGACCGACATAAAAACCGACATCCTGATTATCGGCAGTGGCGTGGCTGGATTGATGTTCGCCCTCAAGGTGGCCGAGCATGGTACGGTCGCCCTTGTGACGAAGAAAGCCGCCATGGACAGCAACACCAACCTGGCCCAGGGCGGTATCGCCACGGTATTTGGAGAGACGGACAGTTTCGACCTGCACATCCGGGATACGCTCGCTTCGGGGGATGGTTTGTGCAATCCCGATGTGGTGGAGATGGTCGTCAAGGCGGGCCCCGAACGCATTAACGAGCTGATCGGAAGGGGGGTTCGCTTTAACCTGCAGGAGGGTGATGACACCCCAGCGGGCCAGACACCACTGTTCGATTTGGGGCGCGAAGGCGGCCATTCCCAGAACCGTATTGTGCACGCCCATGACATGACCGGCAAGGAGGTCGAGCAGGTCCTCGTCGATCGGGTCCGCAACCATCCGAATATTCAGCTATATGAAAATCACGTCGCTATCGATCTGATCACCCACTCCACCCGCATCAGACGTGGCCTGGTCACCACCACCCACGAAGACTTTTGTTGCGGCGCCTATGTGCTCGAACGCGGCACCCGTCAGGTCAAAACCTTCGCGGCCCACATCACCCTGCTGGCCACGGGCGGTGCGGGCAAGGTTTATCTCTATACCAGCAATCCGGATATCGCCACCGGCGACGGGATTGCCATGGCCTATCGGGCCGGCGCAACGGTGGCCAATCTGGAGTTTGTTCAATTTCATCCCACATGCCTCTATCATCCCGAAGCCAAAAATTTCCTGATTTCGGAGGCGGTGCGTGGGGAGGGGGGGGTGCTGATCGACGCTGCTGGCCGTGCATTCATGGGCGACTACGATCCCCAGAAGGATTTGGCCTGCCGCGATGTGGTGGCCCGGGCCATCGATACCGAGCTGAAGAAGAGCGGTGACGATTCGGTATTCCTCGACATTACCCATCAGCCGGCAGATGAGGTTCGTGAACGGTTTCCCAATATCCATGCAAAATGTCTCACTCTGGGCATCGACATGACCCAAAGCCCCATCCCCGTGGTGCCTGCGGCCCACTACCTGTGTGGCGGTGTCGTTACCGATATCCACGGCCGAACAGACATCCTCAACCTATATGCGGTTGGAGAGACGGCCTGTACAGGTCTGCATGGGGCCAACCGGTTGGCCAGCAATTCGCTGCTCGAAGCGTTGGTCTACGCCGATGCCGCGGCCAAGGAGGTGATCGGGCAACTGCAGGTCAACTCTTTCAACCCATTGCCCGAGCCGCCGGCCTGGGACGATGTGGGCACCAGCAATAGTGATGAGATGATCGTCATCACCCACAACTGGGACGAGATTCGACGGTTGATGTGGAACTATGTGGGCATCGTGCGTTCGGACAAGCGGCTCGAGCGCGCCCAACGGCGTATCGACATCATCCAGAGCGAAATTCAGGACTACTACTGGCATTTCAAGGTGGTGCCCGATTTGATTGAATTGCGCAATATCGCCACGGTGGCGGAGCTGATCATCACGTGTGCCAGTCACCGCAAAGAGAGCCGGGGGCTGCATTACAATCTCGAATATCCGCATCGTGATGACCGGCGCTGGCAAAAAGACACGGTTTTGAGAAGACAGGTCGTAAACTAGTTATCCCTATAAAGTGAGAGGTGCCAAATGAAAATCCGGATTACAAGGTTCACACTACTCCTTTCACTGGGGCTTGCCACAGCGCTGCTTTTGGGCTGCGGCGGCGCCGCATTAAAAGTGGCGCCGGCGGAGAAGAGCGGCAACCCTACCGACATGGTTTACCAGTTGGGAAAAGCGTTGGAGGAGGCAAAAGCCGATCAGGTGGATGTGCTGTCGCCTACCTGGTTCGCCCGTGCGGTCTCTTCGCATGCCAGTGCCAAGCTGGGGCTCGAGAAGGGGGTTGAGTTGTCCAGAATATTGGATAATATCGCCAACGGTCGCGCTGAACTTCAACAGGCCGGCGTGGTTGCACTGAGATCCCGCGATCAACTGGCCGATGCCATTGCAGCTCGCAAAGCCGCACAGGTTGTCAATGCGCAGCAGTTCCAAAAAGAGTATGCCGATGTAGAGAGCGATTTTTTAAAGCTCACCAAAGCCATGGACGAAAGTGATTTTCGTTATGCGCGTGAACGGCAGAAAGATGTCGGTAATCGCTACCGTGAACTCGAACTGCGAGCCATCAGCCGGTCTGCGCTGGGCGATGTTCGTCAACTTTTGGTCAAGGCCGAGCAGATGAAGGTCGATAAAATCGCGCCCAAATCCTACGCAGAAGCCAAGCAGTCGCTTGCCGGGGCTGAGGCCTTCATCAGCGAGAACCGCTACGACCAGAAGATGATTCGGAGGAAGGCCGCCGAGGCCCGTTTCATGGCGGAGCGCTCCATGGTCATCGCAGACTCCGGGCGCCGGATCGAAGAGATGCCGCCCGAAGAGAGTGCCTTGTGGATTGAATCGTTTCTATCTGAAACCAGTTCAAAGCTGAATCTGACGGATCACCGAAATGCTTCATTCAAGGAGCAGCAAACCGGCATCGTGAGTGCCATCGGCGCTCTTCAGAAAGAGTTCGCTTCAGCATCCCAAAGCATTCAGGAAAAAAATCGCATGATCCAACGCCTCGGCGAGCGACTGGCTGAAGTCGAGGGCACTTCACAGCGTGTGAGGTACGACAAAGAGCAACTGGCCGAGGAGAAGCGCTTCAACGAGCAGTTCGTTATCGTCCAGGGCTATTTCACACCCGAAGAGGCCGAGGTTTATAAGAAGTACAACGAACTGATCATTCGTCTGAAGGGGATTCAGTTCCCTGTAGGGCAGGCGGTTATCGTGCCGTCGAACTACGATTTGTTGACCAAGGTCCAGAAGGCGATCGTTACCTTCGGACAGCCAGATGTGGTCATCGAGGGCCATACCGACAGCACCGGATCCCAGGAGAAGAACCAGGCACTTTCGGAGCAGCGGGCGCAATCGGTGCGTCAGTATTTGATTGCCAACGGGACATTGCCCTCAAAAAAGATCGCTGCGGCGGGGTACGGTTTCTCCAAGCCCATCGCACCCAACGAAACGGCCCAGGGCCGGGCCCAGAACCGGCGTATCGATGTGATTATCAAGCCGGAGATGAAGCGGGGAAAATAGGCTGGTCGGGCTCTCGGGGTCGGTTTGGCGATCAACCACCAATCATTCCGAGAGGTTGGTTGCCAGCTGTAGCAACAGGCGCACCGCCCGTGGCATGATCTCCTCGTCAAAATCGAAGTTCTCGTTGTGATGGCCGCCATAGGTTTGAGAGCAGAGGCCGATATAAGTTGCTTTTCCCCCGTTTCGCAACACTTCGTTCATTATAAAGGTGGCGTCTTCACTGCCTGCCACAAGGAAGTGGTCGACGATTTCGTCATTTTCAACACCGATTTCCAGACATGCCTTTTTCACTTCTGAAATCAGTTCGGGCGAGTTTTCTGCCGTTTCGGCATCCGTGATGAAAGTCATGAAGGACTCGACGTTTTGCATCAAGCCGGCCCCGCGCACCACATCTTCGGCCCGACGGCTCAGATAGTCGCAGATGTCGTTGGTCTCCCCCCGCAGGTCGAGTACGAAGCGAGCGCTGTCGGAGATGATGTTGGCAGCGTTGTCGGAGACGAAGTTGCCGATATTGATGCGTGAGGCACCCTGGCTGTGCCGGGAGAGGCCGTAGAGTTGGGTGACGGCGCTGCAGGCGGCCAGCAGGGCATTCTGGCCTGCTTCGGGAGAGGCACCGGCATGTGCGCAACGCCCTTTGAAGGCGATGTCGTACCGTTTGTCCGCCAGGAACGATACCCCGCAGATGATGTTTCGGTTGGGGATCAGGCCCAGGTGGGTTGCGAAAAAGTAGTCCAGGGTTTTGACGCATTGAAGTTTTGAGAAGATTTTGCCCCCGCGGATCGTCTCTTCGGCGGGTTGGAAGAAGATGTAGTACTCCCCTTTGAGGTATTCTGAGGCTTGGGCCAGCGTTTTGGCCAGCATCAGGCCGATGGCGATGTGGCCGTCGTGGCCGCAGGCGTGCATGTTTCCGTTTGTAGCGTAGAACCCTTCGGCAAAGGGTCGGTGGGCATTGTCGGTCGATTCGGTCAAGGGCAGTGCATCGATGTCGAACCGGAAGCCGAATTTTGGGCCGGCTGCTTTGCCATTGATCACGGCGACCGCCCCTGTGCGGCCGTTGAGTATTTCGATCCACGCTCTGTTCTTTTCGCTCGATGGGGCGGCGGTGCTGCGGCTTTCCTCCCAGACCTTGAGCAGTTCAGGCTCGGGGAAGTTTTCGTACAGACGGTCGCCGCAGATCAGGGTGCAGTCGATCTGGGAGAGGTATTGACAGATGGCGGCCGTTGTCTGGAATTCGTTAAAGCCGATCTCCGGGCATCGGTGGAACATGCGCCGTAAGGTGGTCAGTTCGGACAGCATTTCCTGTTCATTGTCCATGGTCGGGTGTGCGCCCATTTGTGCTTTTCTCCCTATAAGTCACATACAAACCCCAAAGTTGATATGTCAAATTATAGCACATGCACACCCGGCTTGCCAGTGGAGGCGTTTCGGGAAAAAGGAAAGAGGGTTGCTATGTCGGCGTTGGATAGGTGTTTCACCAGAGGCCTGTTTTGGCCAAAAGGCCCATCAGCAGCATTGCCATGGTCAGACAGAAAAAGAGGGTCCGTTCAGCCTCTCTGGTGAAGTGAATTCGGCCTTTCGGCCGAATCCGATGTTCAACTTCGCTTTTTGGGGGAGTTGCTTTTTTAAACACCTTTCGTGACTCCTTTCCGATTCGCTCTAAAAAGCGGGAAGGTCGCCAAACCCGCGAAAGATCCAATATCCCATTGTTAGCGCCAGGAGGAGGAGGTTGGCGACTGCCCACATGATGATGCCGACGCGAAGATAGTCTTTGGGCTCGAGGTATCCGCTGGCATAAACGATGGCGTTGGGTGGCGTTCCGATGATCATGCAATAGGCGAATGAAGATGCGGCTGCCGTGCTCATGGCGATGAACGGGAGGAAAGTGGTGCCCGGGTGTACCAGTCCGGCCATATTGAGCGAAATGGGCCCCACGGCCGCAGCGGCCGGGCCGTCAGCCATCAAGTTTGTGAGTACGGAGGTGAGGGCGTTGTTGATGACCATGAGCGGGGCGCCTGCCTCCATCCCCAAATGGGATAATGCGTCAATGCAGGAGCGTGCCATCCAATAGGCGGCGCCGGTGCTGTCGAGGGTGCGTCCGAAAATGATGGCGCCGGCGTATAGCCAGACCACGCCCCAATCCACTTTTTGATGGTAGTCTCGCCAGTTCACGACACCGGCCAGGAGATAGGCCACCGCACCGGCAATGGCGATAACGCCGATACCGAGGCGGATAGGAATTATGCCGAGATCGTAGAAGACCTTTTCGGTGAACCAGCCGAACACCATGACCAGGAAGATGATCACCGAAACGATCTGCTGCTTGTTCCAGCCACCCATTTTGTCGATCTCGCGTCTGAGCTGATCCATGGCCGGCGCCAGGGAGTGGATACGCGGTTTGAAGCGCCGGGTGGTGACAAACCAGGTGATGGGGATCATGCAGATCACGAAGGGCATGGCGTAGCTGACCCACTGGAAATAGCCGATGTCGAATCCGAACATGTCGTTGAGATAGGTCATCATGATGACATTCCGCGCGCCGCCGGACGGCGCACCGAAACCGCCGATGTTGCACGCCATGGCGATGCTGATCATCAGCATCTTGGCCAACTCCATGTCTTCGGGAATCTCATCCGTCAGGCTGTTCTGGTAGAGCAGGATGCCGATGGGCAGAAACATGGCGGCCAACGCATGGTCGGAGATGAACGCTGCCAGGGGGGCGATGATGATGAAGAAGATCAAGGTGATCCAGCGCACATTGGGTACGGCCAACCTCTTGAAAATTGCCATGCAGACGCGCTTGTCAACGCCGGTTTTGACAAAGGCGGCGGCGAACATGAGGCTGCCCATGATGAACCAGACCGCGTCGTCCCAATAGAGCATGGCCACCTCTTTTCGCCCGACCACGCCGGTAAATACCAGTATCAACCCGATACAGAAAGCGACACCCGGCAGGGGAATGCATTCGGTAAGAAAGCAAAAAACCACGAACACAACCATGGCGATGGCGACCTTGATATGCCAGGCGCCCTTTTCGGCGGCCCGTTTGTCATTGCCGTCAAGTTGCTTGTAGTCGAGTTTGTCTTTTCTCAGATCCAGGGCCTGTCCCATTACCGAACTGAATTGTTCGTCGCTGACATTGGATTCGATATACGCTTTTGCTTTTTCCAAATTTGATGCATCTGCCTGTATATTGTATTTGTGGCACCATTTGTCGTTGCGCTTGAGAAAGCGTCCTTTGCTCATGGCACCCATCTGCATGTTCTGCTCCATGATCTGCGCAGTGAGTCGCTGCCATTGCTGCGCATCCTCAGGTGTGGTGTTGAACAGCGTCCGGGTGATATGCGCCACCACCACCTTGGGTCCCACATTGTATTCGGCTCCCACATCTCTCATACCCGAAAGGGTGGGAAGAGAAAGTATCACAAAGAACAGAATCACCGGGATGGAAAAGAGTTTCCAATCCACATATTTGTCGTAACCGGTCGGCTTTGCTTTTTTAACCGCTGCCATAGTGGTTTTCCTCCTGGTTTGGACTGTTTCGCCCGCGTTGTGCTAAACAATGATGTTGGCAATTTCGAAGAAGATTTCCTGTTCGCGCACCACACCAATAATCTTCTGGTGATCGGTTACGATCAGCCGCCGAATGTTAGAGGTGAACATGATATTGGCCACCTCCATCAGGTTGAGGCCCTGATCGATGCAAAGCGGAGTGTCGGACATGATCTCTTCCACCTTTTTATTGGCCAGTTGCTTTGCCTGGGTCGTAAACAGCCCCTCCCAGAACATGGCCGAATACTGCATGCTGTCGGCCGTGGAGGGTTTGGCCGCCGACAGATACTTGGGACGCAGCGCCCGGATGAGATCGGTGATGCAGACGATGCCGACCAGGGTCTCATCCTGGTCGTAGACCAGCAGTGAGCGATGGCCGGTCTCCATGATGCGTCCGCTGGAGACAAATTTGTTGAAAGAGTCCATCAGGGTGGTGATGGCTTTGTGGACGGTATCGTCGGCCGATACTTTGGAGTAGTCGTCGACATGGATCATGATGTCGCGAATGGTCTTCTCCCGTCGCCGCCCGCTGGCACCTGACGCAAGGTCCATATAGGCTGCGGTGATTTTGGCGGTGAGGATATCGATATCGCACGGTTTGCTCAGGTAGTCATAGGCCTGCTGGGTCAGGGCTGCGCGGGCCGAGTTGGCCGAGCCGTGTCCGGTGAGCATGATCACCTGCGTGTCGGGAAAGCGACTTTTGATTTTAGACAGCACCTGGTGGCCGTCGAGCCCCGGCATTTTGATGTCCAGCACCACCACGTCCTGCGGTTTGGTGTCCAGAATCCGGATCGCCTCCTCGCCGTCGCCGGCAATGGTGGTCTCAAAACCTCGATTGGAAAGTAGTCTGGCGGTGGTTTCCCGGAAGCGCTCTTCATCATCCACCATCAGTACGCGAATTTTCTCTGCCATGTCATCCGTTCTCCTTCTTAAAGTGATTCTTCTTTGGAAAAGACCTCCATGGGGTGGCTGATGATCCGATCGAACTTGGCTTTCTGGATTTTTTCCAGCATGGACGCCCGCTTGTCATAGGCCTCCATGATCTTCTGCTTCAGGACCGGAATATCACAGGGCTTGGTGAGGTAGTCGAAGGCCCCCAGTTTGAGGCCGTCGATGGCGCTCTCCATGGTGGCGTGTCCGGTGAGCATGAGAACTTCCACCAGGGGGTGGTCGGATTTGATCCGGCGAAGTACTTCGATGCCGTCCATGCCGGGCATTTTGACGTCCAGTACGACGACATCGACGCGTTTTTTTTGCAGCGCTTCGAGGCCTTTTAGGCCGTCAACGGCTGTCAGCACATGATATCCCTCCTTCTCCAGCAGCGACTGGGTGGTTTTCAAGAAGCGCTGTTCGTCATCGATGATCAATACATGGGTGATCGCCATAGTCTTCCTCCTTAGGAACCATCCTGTTGATGGATCGGGTTACATCGTTGCTTGTTGATCTCTTTGTCGATGGGCAGGCGGATGTGGAATTCAGCCCCTGCCCCTGGTTCACTGGTCAGGGTGACCTCCCCGCCCAGCGATGTGATGATGCCATACACCGTGCTCAACCCCAGCCCCGTGCCCTGGCCCACCGGTTTGGTTGTGTAGAAGGGGAGAAAAGCCTTCTCCATCTGCTCGGGTGAAAAACCGCACCCGTTGTCGGCGATGCGGATAAGAATGGCGCCGTTTTCCTCTCGGACTTCAACCCGGATTTCTGCAGCGGATCGGCCTTTGAGCGCATATATGGCGTTGTTGAACAGATTGAGAAACACTTGCTGCAACTGTGCGGGATCGCTGGTGACGGCCGGCAGATCCGATTCGATCTCTTCGACGATGCGGATATTTTCGAGACGCGCCCGCTGGTCGACGAGCTGGACCATTTTGGGGATGAAGCGCTCCAGGGCGATCACCTCTTTGGTGCTCTCCTTCTTGCGGGCGAAATTGAGAAGCCCCTGGGTGATCTTGCTGCAACGGTCTATCTGAACCCCGATTTCCCGGGTGGAATCTTTTAACTCGAATAGCTTTTCGTTTGCCGTTCCATCGGAGGCTGATTCGATGTCATCGGTCAACGACTGAATCATGGCCACTTCCGACTTCATCACCTGGAGTGGATTGTTGATCTCATGGGCGATGCCCGTGCTCATTTCTCCCACCTCGGCCAGTTTTCCGGCAAGGATCAGCTGGGTCTTCATTTCGCGTCTCTCCAGATCGGCCCGTTTCAGCCGGGCGGCGACGTTGGAGGACATGAAGTAACCCATCAGCACCACCAGGGCGCCTCCACCCAGCAGGAGCAGGAAAGAGATCAACAGCGCCGTGGCCAGAAGCGCATAGGCATCATCGATCGATTGCCTGACGATAAGGAGCCAGCCTGTTTGCCGGATCGGTATGGAAGCGTAGAGGCGTCCGTCTCTCAATCCGCCATCCGCAAAGAATGTGGCAACGGCGCCGTCCGGGAGGGTGTAGCGCGAGAAATCGGCGTCGGACTCCATGATGTGGCCGCCGGAGCGCCGCTGGGTCTGCAATACACCTTTCCGGTTGACGATATAGGCCTCTCCGGTTCGTCCGATGCGAATGCTCTCGACCAGGTCGTTGAAATGGTAGGTGTCGATAGTGGCGCGAAGGTACCAGGCCTTCGTTCGCTCTACTTTTTTCACGGCGATGATAAAGTGGGGGATCCTGCGGTAGCCCAGGAATTCGTCGGAGATAAACACATTCCGGTCCTGAACCGCCTTGAACCAGTCCGCCTCGGCATAGCTTCTTCCGGCCAGATCGAAAGGGCCGGCATAGGCAATGTGGCGGCCTGTGGCGTCGAAGACGCCCAGGTCAAAAAAGGCTTTGGATTGGGATTGCAGGTTTTGGAGCACGGTTTCCAGTTTGGTGGCTGCGCTCAGCTCCTCAAGATTGAAGCTGGCTGTCGCAAACTGGAGAATGGTTGTCTTTTCCAGGAGGAATTGATCGATGAGATTGCGATGGTCCGTGGCGATGCGCACCAACTCCGCTTTGACCTGTCGGCTGGAATAGGAGGTGAAAAAGTAGATGGTGGTTCCGTAGACCAGCATCAGAACGGTAAAAGGCAGTAGAAATACGCGGACGATGAGCATTTTGCGTATGGTGCGTGTGTAGTAGTCCTCTTTCAAATCTCTTCTCCACGTGCGAGTTGAACCACCAAAATGCATCAGCAACGATGGTGCCAAACTCCATTGCAGGTGATAATGGCTGCTATCATCTTGAAATTTAATGAGAACAGAAGTGTTTCGGTCATCTGGCGCCCCCCACATCGGTGTCAGCCATTTTTACGAGGTGTAATGGGTTTCGAGCGGGATGTGCTCAGAGGTGCGATATTAGCGTTTTATACATGCTGTAAAAAATATTGACACATCTACTGCCGCTGTGCTGATATGCGGAAGCATTAGAGTTTGAATTTAAAGGAAATATTTTAATGGTTCGATGGCGCAGAGGTTGCAGCTTAAACGGATTCAATGGCCGGTGCCGGAAGCCCGTTGCGACGCCGGGCAAACAGCTTCTCAGATGCGGGTCGGCAGGTCGCCGGTAGCGGCTGAGCCCGGATCACTTACAATGGCCCAAAACGGTGTCGAAGACACCCCGGACAAAAGGAGCGTTTCGAGGCAGCATGCAAATGTGGCGAGCTTTTAACCTGAGGACACGGATCTACTTGTTATTGACCGCGCTGGTCGTGATCGCCCTTTCCAGCGGTGGGGTAATGCTGTGGTACACCTACCGCATCCAGGGGCTCTTCGACGGGATAATCGATCACAGCATGGCGTCTTTCGAATCGGCCGCAGCGCTTGAAGTGGCGCTGGTCAAGCAAAAGGGGTTTGTCACCTATTACTTCACGGATGGCGATACGAAATGGCTTCGCCAGTATGACGCGCAGCGCCATATTTTCCAGAAACAGTTGAACCATGCCCAACAGATGGCACGCAACACCCCGCAGGAAGCCGGCATCAAGCAGATTGCCGAACGGTACGGCGAGTACATCGAAATGAAGGATCGCGTGATTGGGTATTACCGGCGTGGCGAACGTGAAATCGGCGCCGAGCTGCACCGCTCCGTGCGTCAACTTTTCTTCGATATGATCGAACTGTGCGAAGCTTACAAGCTGCAACATCTGGCCCGAATCAAGGAGGCCCGCGGCGAGGTGGCCGACGGCGCCGGGCGGCTGCGTTTCGTGACGGCCGCCACCCTCTCGATCCACATGATCCTGGTGGTCGGCCTGGGGCTGCTGCTGGTGCACCAAATCCTAGTGCCGGTTTGGGAGATGCTGAAAAGTACGGCACGGAATCACACGCCCGACCCTTCCGAAAACATAGTGAACGCCCTGGGGCGCAACATCAACGATCTTCTGATGAACGTGGAGCAGGTTCATCAGGAGCTGGAGAAGAGCCGTGAAAATCTGCTTCAGGCCAAGAAGATGGCCATGGTGGGAAGATTGGCAGCCGGCATGGCCCACAGCATTCGCAACCCGTTCACCTCGGTCAAGATGCGTCTCTTCTCTCTCGGGCGTTCGCTCGAGATGGACGTCGACCAAAAAGAGGATTTCGAGGTGATCTCCCACGAGATTCGTCACATCGATACGATCGTTCAGAATTTCCTGGAGTTTTCCCGTCCCCCCAAACTGGTCATGCAGCCGATCAGCCCGTCGCTTATTGTCGATAATGCGCTTCAACTGCTCTCCCATCGGCTCGACTCCTATGGCGTGGATGTCGAAGTGATACGGTCCGACCCTCTGCCGGAGGTCATGGCCGATCCGGAGCAGCTCAAGGAGGTGCTCGTCAATCTGATCATCAATGCGTGCGAGGAGATGAGAGGCGGGGGCACCATCACCATCAACGAATACGTGCACAACGCAGATGGTGGTGAATGCGCCGTGTTGACCATCTCCGACAACGGTCCCGGTGTGCCGCCTGACAATGTGGAGAACATTTTTCAACCCTTTTTTACCACCAAGGATGAAGGCACCGGGCTTGGGTTGAGCATCGCCAAACGCATCGTCGCCGAGCACGGCGGCTCCCTGGACCTGGATACGGAAGATACGGTCGGTGCGACCTTTATGATTCACCTGCCGGTAAAGGAGCCCTGATATGAATACCATCCTGGTCATCGATGATGACGACCAACTGCGCAAAAGCTTCGAAAAACTGCTCACCGAAGAGGGTTACCGTGTGCGCAGTGCCGCCTCGGGAGAGGCCGGCATTCAATCGGTTGAAGAGCAGTGCCCCGATTTGACCATTCTGGATATTCGTCTTCCCGGCATGAACGGCCTGGAGGTTTTCGAGCGGTTGCATGCGATGGAACCCAAGATGCCGGTCATCATCATGACCGCTTTCGGAACGACCGAGACAGCCATCAAGGCCACCAAGATGGGGGCTTTCGACTATGTCCTCAAACCGTTCGACATCCCCAGCATGCTCAACACCATCCAGCAGGCGCTCAGTGCCGGACGCTTCATGCGGTCGCCCGTGCACCTGGACAGCCTCCCCGACAAAGCCGACCGGGATGCCATGATCGGCAAAAGTCCGGCCATGCAGGAGGTGTACAAGGCCATCGGCCGGGTCGCTGCCACCGATGCGACGGTGCTGATTCGCGGTGACTCGGGAACGGGCAAGGAGTTGGCGGCCAGGGCGATCTATCAATACAGCCAGCGCGCCAACCGCCCCTTTCTGGTGATCAACTGCGTGGCGATCCCTGACACGCTGTTGGAGAGTGAACTGTTCGGCTATGAGAAGGGCGCCTTTACCGGTGCTGCCCACCGGCGTATCGGAAAGATCGAACAGGCCAACGGTGGCACCATTTTCCTGGATGAGATCGGCGACATGCCCATCAATCTGCAGGCCAAGATTCTGCGATTGCTGCAGGAGCGCTGCATCGAACGGCTGGGAGGGCGCGAAACCATTACGGTGGATGTCCGCATTGTAGCGGCCACCAATCGCAATCTGGAGCAGATGATTACCGCCGGCCAATTCCGGGAGGATCTATACTACCGTCTGAAGGTGATCACCATCTGGCTGCCGCCGTTGAGCCAGCGCATCGATGACATAGAGGCCCTCGCCGGGTATCATCTCTCCAAGCATGCCGCCGAATTGGGGCTCGATGCGCCGCCGCTGACCAAAGAGGCCTTGGCTGCCCTACGGCAGCTGCCATGGCCGGGAAATGTGCGCGAACTCTCCAACACCCTGCAAAAGGCGTTGATCTTCAACCGTGGTGCGCCCCTGCGTCAGGAGGATATCCTCAATGCAGTTCGGGAAGATCAAGCCAAAACACGGATGAGCGGCTTTGAGAGTTATGAGGCGTGCATGCGCCAGTGGATGCGTGAGGAGCTGCAAAGTCATCAGGGCGAGCATCTGTTCGAAGCGGCCACCGACCGATTTGCTGCATTGCTGATTCAGGAGGCGCTCAACCATACCGACGGCAACCGGTCCCGTGCCGCGAAGCTGTTGGGGATCACCCGCCCCACCTTGCATGCCAAGATCGATAAGTACAACCTCTCCTTCAAAACCTCCGTGGCCCAGCCCGAATGACCCTCCGGGGACGGCCTGGGCGAATGCCGGTGTGCATCTGCCCAGGCCGTCTTTGTCAGTTTTTTTTACATTTTGACAAGCCCTTTCAAATGCGCTGCCGGATCCCTTTCCTGTCATTCGTCTGACACGACACAATAGTGTAGTAAATCGAACATCTTAGCGATTTTGCATCTTCATAAAAGGTGGCACAGCCGTTGCTCTGTTTATAAACGGTTCCGGAAGTCCATTTTTTCATGCACGCAGATAACTTTTTAATAAGAGGAGAAGGCCCATGCAAAAAGTGAAGAAGATTTTGGTGGCGGTGGACTTGTCGGAGTACTCTTTGCCCTCTGTACAATTTGCCTGTCAACTGGCCCAGGCCTTGGAAGCGAAAATTATACTGGTGAACGTCTATAACCAGCGCGACATCACTGCAATCAAAACCTCTACCGACGCCTATTACGACCCAGGCTTTTTCGAAAAGGTGATGGAGGAGAGCAAGGTGTACCGCCGCACTGAGATGGATCAACTGGTAGAAAAGGCCGATGCCCAGGAGCTGGTGATCGGAAGGGTGCTTCGCGTGGGTGTGCCTTACCAGGAGTTGCTGGCTGTGATCGAGGAAGATAAGCCTGACTTGCTGGTCATGGGAACCAAGGGGCGCAGCAATCTGGCCGACACGATTATCGGGTCGTGTGCGCGCAAGATGTTTCGCAAAAGTCCCATACCGTTTTTAAGTCTCCCGCCGAAGTCGACACAATAGGTGCGAAGGTCCCATCGCGCCATCCTTTGAGTCGCTGGGCAAGGGCGGAGACGATGTGACACCACAAAAGGGGGCGGGGATTTTTCCGCGCCAGAAGGTGAAAGCATGTTGATAAAAAATTGGATGAGTCGTTCGGTTGTCACCATCGCACCTACGGGCACTCTTCAGATGGCCAGGGATCTCATGGATCGAAACGAGATCCGTGCATTGCCGGTGGTCGATGGAGAGACGCTTGTCGGTCTGGTTACCGATCGGGCGTTGAAACGCGCCGAAGCATCGGATGCAACCAGTCTCGACACATATGAACTGGGGTATCTGCTGCAGAAGGTGGAGGTGAAGACGATCATGGTCCAGGATCCTCCCACACTCTCCTTTGATGCGACCCTGGCAGAGGCGGCGGAGCTCTTTCTTGAGCAAAAGCTGGAGGCGGCCCCGGTAATGGCCGCCGAGGAACAATTGGTGGGTGTTGTGACCAGCACGGATCTGGAGCGGGCTATTTTGAAAATAACCTCTTCTGGTCGAAGGGGCGTGCATTTCGGCATCCGCGTGACCGACACGCCTGGTCGGATCATGGATGTGATCGGTGCTGTTCGCAATGTGCGTGCGAGGTTGGCCAGCCTGATTACGACCGATGCGCCGAAAGAGGGCGGTGATCGGGAGGCCTATCTGCATATCTACCAGTTGAACCGATCGGCCTTCCCCGATTTGAAGGAACGGCTCGAAAAGTTGGGTACACTGCTCTACTGGGTCGACCTGAAAACGGGTGAGCGCCAACTGCTGAATCGATAAGGGGGGGAAATGGATCCACATGCAATCAACAAGGTTCTGGTGGCCATTGACGGATCGGATCGCTCTCTACGAACGGTGAAGTATATCGCCGGGTTGAAGGGACTCGTCAATGCGGAGATCCATCTGTTCCATGTCTTCCAGCACATTCCGGAGAGCCATTACGATCTGGCCAGGGAGCCTTCGAGTATCAGGATGCTGGGAAGCATGGTCGGTTGGGAGCAGCATCAGCGCCACCAGATCGAAAACCATATGAAGAAGTGCCGGGATATTCTTCTCGCAGCTGATTTCGACCCCCAACGGGTCAAAGAGATGATCGCCAAGCGCCGGCAGGGCGTTGCCAGGGATATTATTGCCGCCGCACAAGAAGGCTACGACGCGGTTTTTATCAGGCGCCGCGGTATGACAGCCTTGGCCGGTGTCGTGATGGGCAGCGTTGCCTTTAAATTGCTCGATGGTATTCACCAGGCCCCTTTGGTGTTTGCCGGCCGCAAACCTGACAATCGACGGATTCTCATCGGTATGGACTTGTCGGAAAATGCCCTTCGCGCAGTGGCTTTCGTTGGCCGCATGACCCGAGGGACGGGCTGCAAGGTTGCCCTTGCTGCCGTTATGCGACGGGACCAGTTTCCAGGAGAGGATGACGGTTCCGAAGAGAATGCGGGGGCGAAGACCGATTTCGGGAGAGCCATTACCGATGCCTTTGAAAAGGCCAGGGTGTGCCTGAGCTCTTATGGATTCGACCCGGAGAGTGTGGCGAGTGAGCTCATCACCGGCGCACAAAGCCGCGCCGGGGCACTGGTGGAGCTGGCCGAGAAAGGCGAGTATCACACCGTCGTCATCGGCCGCAAAGGCGTTTCAAGTCTGGATGAATTTCTCATCGGCCGGGTCAGCCGAAAGATCCTATACGTCGGCAGAAAGCACCACGTATGGATCGTCGATTGATCCCTTTGGTCGATTTTATTCTTGGGGTTCATGGATTGTGAAAAACGTCTTCTAAGGGAAGGGAAGTGGCTCATGAGCAGCAGCATGCCCGTCAACGATCCCACTGCAGGCAAGGTTGCCGGCATACGAGAACCGGATCTGCCAAAGATGCCGGATGGGCATTCCTATCCCGAGCACTGTGAGCTGGGCATCGACCTCCCGGCGGTGGGCCATATCAAGGTGCGTCCCATCCGTGAGGGAGATGTTCCCATGCTCGAAGAGCTGTTTCGCTCGCTCACGCCGCACTCGGTATATTTGCGGTTTTTCTCTTTTTTCCGCCAGCTGCCGGCCAAGATGCTGGAGCGCTTTACCCGCATCGACTACCAGCATGAAATCGCATTGATCGCATTGCGCAAAGAGTGCGGCGAAGAGAAGATGGTGGGCGATGCGCGTGTGGTCGAGACGTCTGATCCGGGCAACGCCGAATTCTCAGTGATGGTCAGTGATCCCTGGCAAGGCAAGGGGGTCGGTGCCTGTCTGCTGCAGCACTGCCTGGCCATTGCGGGGCAACGCGGCTATCGACGCATCTACGGTATTGTCCTGGCGGAGAACAAGCAGATGCTGGCGTTGGGCCGAAAGCTCGGGTTCATGGTTAAACACATCCCCGGCAGCACACAGTACGAGCTGTCCAAGGCATTGGATTGAGATGGAAAATGAATACGTGATCCTCGTCGCCGATCGCAACCCGCGCATTCGAACGTTCTTGCAGCGGGAGTTGGAATCCGAGGGCCATCGCGTTTATACGGCGGAGAGTGTCGATCAGCTGAAAAAGTGGTTCCACCGGCCTAGCCGGCTGGATGCCCTGGTGATCGACCCGGATATGCCCGGATTGGGTACCTCGACCCATCTGGCCGATCTGCTGGCGATGAGGCCCCAACTGAGCGTCATCTTCCACTGCATGATAAGGGACGGTTTCGCTCTGCGCACCCCCGGGAGGGTGCTGGCATTCGTGGAGAAGAGCGGGCAGAGTGTCGATATGCTCAAGCATCAGATACGGAATATGAAGGCAGGGTGAAAATGTCGATGCGAAATTTATTATTTACACCGCCACCCGTTGGTACTTCGGGCGCAGTTTCGGATTTCAGGGCCTACTACCGTCAATTGGAGCGACGATTCATATTGGGATTGCTGTTGGCGTTTCTGCTGCCGCTGGTGCTTCTCTCCGCTTACTTCCATTACCAATTCCATGTCACCCTCAAAGAGACCGGCAAGCTTAATCTGGCTGCCATTGCCGAAAGCCAGCGCAATACAGTGGATCTTTTTCTCCAGGAGCGCCTGGTCAATCTCTTCGCCCTGTTCAACAGCAACGCCTTCGAACTGGCGCCGTCCCAAAACAATATGGAACGACTGCTTCAGCAATTGCAGCGCGCCAGCGACGCCTTTATCGATGTCGGCTTCTTAACCGATCTGGGGGTGCAGTCCGGATATGCCGGTCCGTTTCCCTCCCTGCACAACAAGGACTACAGTGCTCAGAAGTGGTTTGTGGAGCTGATGTCGCCGGATCATGACCGCTATATCAGCGACATCTATCTTGGTTTCCGCAACAAGCCTCACTTTACCATTGCCGCCAAGCAAACGATCGACAACCAGGCCTACGTGTTGCGAGCCACCCTAGATCCAGACAAGTTCTATCTCTTTTTGAAAACCATCAACCACGGCAAGGGGGTCGAATCGATCCTGGTCAACCGGGAGGGGCGCATTCAACTGGCCGATCCCTGGTCCCACGCGCCACTGGATGAGAGCACCTATCTGCCGCCCGACGATGTCCTCTCCGGAGCGCAAACCATCCGCACCAACGGCGATTCGGTGCTCATCGGCCATGCATGGCTGAAAGAGGTGCCCTGGGCGTTGCTGGTCAGCGAGCCGCTGAACATCGCCTATGCGCAACTTTACCAGGCGCGCCGGATTATGTTGATCAGCTCCACCGTTATCTTGCTGCTCGTCGCAGTAGGCATCTGGGTGGCCACGCACGCCCTGATCGCCAAGGCCAGGGAGAATGCCGAGAAGCGGGAGGAGTTGTCGGGTCAACTGCTGCACGCCTCCAAGCTGGCGTCGCTGGGTGAACTCGCCACCGGAGTGGCCCATGAAATCAACAATCCCCTGGCCATCATCGTGGCCACCACCGGTGTGATCAAGGACATGTTCAACCCCGAGTTCCATCTGGACTGGACGCCGGAGCAGATTACCGAAGAGCTCAACACGGTGGAGGAGGCCGTATTTAGGGCCAGGCGGATTACCCAGCAACTGCTCAACTACGGACACAAGACCTCGCCTCAACTGGTGCTGTCGGACGTCAATGCCATTCTGGAAGAGGTCCTGGGGGGTTTCAAGGAGCGGTCGCTGGAGCTGGCCGATATCGAAGTCATCCGGCAGTTCGATGCCCATTTGCCACACATTCTGGTGGACCATGATCTGATCCGGCAGGTGTTTTTGAACCTGATCAACAATGCCGGCGACGCCATCGAAGGTCCCGGTCGCATAACGATCGCAACGCATCAAAACAGTGACGCGGTGCATGTTGTTGTGACGGACACCGGTAAAGGCATGGACGGCGAACAGATGAAGCACATTTTTGATCCGTTTTTTACGACGAAAGAGGTTGGGAAGGGGACCGGACTGGGACTGAGTGTCTCCATCGGCATCGTTGAGTCGATGGGCGGCCGTTTGGAGGTGCAGAGTCTACCGGGCGCCGGCAGCGCATTTACAGTGGTGCTGCCCAAAACGGCAAACAAAGGAGCCATCAATGGGAAATACGATAGCGATGAGCGGCGGTAACGGATTGCCGAGCGTACTGCTAATTGACGATGAAAATGAATTTCGCAAGGGATTGGCCCAGCAGCTGATTGTTCGAAACTACAAAGTGATTGATGCGGACAACGGAGAGGATGCCATCAAGATCGTGCGTCATGAGAATCCGGAAGTGGTGATCCTGGACCAGAAGATGCCGGGTATGGACGGTATTCAGACCTTGAAGGAGATCAAGAAGGTCAGGCCGGAAGTTCAGGTGATCATGCATACCGGCCACGGGACCACCGAATCGGCCCGTATTACAGGCAAACATGATGTTTTCCGCTATATCGAAAAACCGTGTCCTTTGGACGACCTGATCGATTCCATCCAGGCGGCCGCGGTAGAGCGGGTCAAAGCGCTGGCACGTCATGAAATCCCAGACATCGAGCGAACCAGTATCAAGCAGTGGCTGATCGGTGCTCACAATGCGAGGCCCGGGATTATCATATTGGGGGCCATGCTTTTTTTTCTGATCGCGTTGATGCCCATCCCCCACTCTTTGAAAAATCTGATCACGACACCCAAGCAGGGGAGGGCCGGGGAGTCCATTGCCGGCTATTCAGATTATAAAAAAATGAGACCGGGTGAATCGATCGTAGATTTCTACAGCGCCAAGGCGAAAATATACAATAAAAGCACAAATGCCGAAGGAAAGAGCGTCAAAGGCCCCGCCACCTATCAGCAGGTGGCGTTGCGAACAAAGGTGATGGTCGGGGTGCTGGTCCTGGCGGCGCTGTTCTGGGCAACAGGTGCTATTCCCATCGGGGTGACCGCACTGCTGGTCGGGGTACTGATGTACTTTTTTGGGGTTTTCACACCGGGCGATGTGGCCAAGGCATATGCTAAGGACTCTGTGATCTTTATCTTCAGTGTGCTGGCCTTGGCTGCAGCGATAAGCAAGACCGGCCTCGACCGGCGCATCGGTATTCTGCTGTTGGGAACAAGTACCAATTTGGTAAAATTCGGTCTGATTTTTGCCCCGTTGCTATCAGTCACGGCATCTTTTTTGTCCGAGCATGCGCTGGTGGCCTTTATCGCACCCATATTGATGATGGTGTACCTTGGCGCGATCAGGGCAGCCGGTCTGGAAAAAGACAAAGCGCTGGTGGTCATGTTGCTGTTGATGCTCACCTTTTGCGGCAATGTGGGCGGACCGGGATCACCTGCCGCCGGTGGGCGCAATGCGGTGATGCTCGGTATTTTTGCAGATTATGGTGTGCAGCTCACCTTCGGGCAGTGGGTTGCGCGCGGGTTGCCCTTTGTGCCGGTGATGTCGTTGACTATCGCCGCCTATTTCCTCATCGTTTGCCGGAAGAAAATCCTATCTCCCAATGTGAACGTGGCTGCCGAAGTGCGCCGGGAAGCTGAAAAGATCGGAAAGATGACGCCGGATGAATACAAAGCCGCGTTTGTGCTGGTTCTGTTGATTATCATGTGGGCCACGCTATCCGATAGCATGGGTATGGGGGGGCCGGCCTTGCTAGCGCTGGTGCTGCTCAACCTGCTGGGCATCCTGCGATGGAAGGATATCAATGGGATCCATTGGGACGTGGTGGCCCTTTATGCGGCTGCCAGTGCCATGGGGTATGGCTTGGCAGCCTCTGGCGCCGCCCTGTGGCTGGCCTCTGCTTTCGTGAATTTGCTCCCCGACGCTCTTATGGCGGGGACCGGTTTGTGCATCTCCACAAGCCTGATCACAGGTATTATGACCAATTTTATGAGCGACGGCGCCACTGTGGCCGCCATTGGTCCGATCACTGTGCCGATGGCCACCCTGTCGGGAACATCTCCGTTGCTGGTCGGCTTGTCGACGGCCTTTGCTTCATCTTTTGCACACATCCTTATTATCGGCACCCCTAACAATGCGATCGTTTTCAGTATCGCCAAGGATCCGGAAACGGGTGAACAGCTGATTACCATGAAGGATTTTTTGGTTCATGGGACGATGGTTTTTCTTCTGAGTATGCTGGTGCTTTGGGTCTGGGTGTTCTGGGGATATTGGCGATGGTTCGGATTTTTTTAACGGTCCCGTCGTCGGTTTTGCAAGGTGAATCAATCGTAACTAACCCATCAGAACGGAGAACATACCATGGAAATGAATAAAATCGATTTGTTAATTGTCGATGACGAGGAGCAGTTTTTAAATTCCATCAGCCGCAGCCTGGAGATGCGGGATTTCAACGTCACTGCCGTCAACCGGGGCGACAAGGCACTCGAGGCTGCCCGGTCTCATCCCATTGATATCGCACTGGTGGATTTGAAAATGCCTGGTATGGATGGACAGGAGACCCTCGAAGCACTCAAAAAGCAGCACCCCTGGATGGAGATCGTGATCCTCACCGGACACGGCACCATCGATTCGGCGGCTGCCTGCACACGGGCAGGGGCCTTTTCCTACCTGCAGAAGCCCTGTGAATTCGATCGCCTGTTGGAGACACTGACTCAGGCCTTTAAGCAGCGTGTCATGAACAAAAAGCAGATCGAAGAGAAAAAAATGGATTCCATGCTGCGAATTTCAATGGGCCTTTCACCCCGGGAAATTCTCAACAAGCTGCGCGAGATCGATCAGCGCGAGTAGGACAAACACAAGGGCACAAAGAGAAAATATTTTTTGACCTGGTTCTCTTTGTGCCCTCTAAAATCCTAAAGAAAGGCCGGAAGGCCGCTATCAAGTGGGACACTAAATATTGCCGCCTTTGCGCAGCAGCGATCTGGCCTCGGCCGATCGAATGCGCTCCTCCTGTTCATTCTTCTTCTTTCGCGCATCCTCCAGCTTGGCTTCGAGTTCTTTGAAATAAGCCGGCTTGAGCAGGTAGTCAAACGCAGCCAATTTTATTACACAAGCCCCAGGAATTTCCACCAGACAAAGGCCACGGCTACCAGCATGGTGATCAGGATGGGGGTCGCCACCAGGCCGGCTTTGGTAATATCAGAGGCCTTGAATTGCCTGAAGCTGTAGGCGATGGCATTGGGCGGACAGCCGATGACCAGCAGCATGGCGAAGGATGTGGCGGTCCCCAGGCAGAGTGCCAGTACAGCCGGGTTGACCCCTTCAAGCTGTGCCATGGGAATCACGATCGGCAGAATCAATGCCGCTGCTGCCACGTTGGCCATTGCATTGGTCACCAGGGCGCCGAATACTGCCACACCGACAAAAAGAAGCAGCCATCCGCCGCCTTTGACCAACGGAAAGAAGATATTGGCGAAGTAGTCGGCTGCGCCCGAGTAGCCCATGGCCAATCCCAGGGAGATGCCGCCACCGAAAATGAAAAGCGCGGTTCCCCATTCCAGGTTTTCGTGGATATCGTCCCACTTTAAAATACCGGCCAGGACCAGGGCTGCCACGCCCAACATCCCCGTCACCGAGTAGTCGAGGCCGTGGATGCCCTTGGTCAGCCAGAGCACGAAGGCGAAGCAGATGATCACCAGTGTGATGATCTCCTGGAAGGACCAGGGCGGCATCTTTTCGTCTAATTTAGGGAGTTCAAGGGTTTTGTCCGGCCGAAACACCAGATAGCAGATCACCACAGACGCCGGTACCGTCACGATGGCCATGGGCATGGCGTATTTGATCCAGTCCATAAATGTGAGTTCGATTCCGGTGAATTCTTTCAGAAAGGCCGCCGACACCATGCATCGTCCGCCACCGATCAGCGTACCCATTCCTCCACAGGAGCAGGCGAACGCCAGCGAGATGAGCATAAATCTGGCTGTGTTGGAGTAGGGTTTTATGTCGGCAGCCCGCATCAAGGGCAGCATGGTGACGATGCCGATGGAGACAGCGGCAGCGTCATGCATGAACATGGAGGCCAACCCGAGACCAGTACTGATGACGAAAGTGAAGCGGACCACATTGCTGCCGGCCTTTTGAACGATAAAATGCCCCAATCGTTTCGTCAGCCCGGCTTTATCCAGGGAGATGGCAAAGATAAGACAGCACATGATAAAGACGACAACGGGGTGCATGTAAGGCGCCCAGGCGGTTTTCGCATCAACGATCCCCATGAAGACAAGGGATGCGCCGATGAGGATCGCCGTGATTTCCAGGGGGATCGGCTCCGCCAGGAAGAGGAAGATCAGTACGGCCAAAACCGCTAGGAAGCGCATGGCCTTGACAGACAAACCATTGATGTAGTCGACTTGAATGACGCCATCCTTGAAGCCCTTGGCCAGATCAAGCAGGTATTGGTCTGGTGCAGATGACGCTGCCGGTTCGCGCACCTCTACACTATAGCTGCTGGAAATAGGCTGTTCCGCGTCGATCAGACTGTACCGGTCTTTAATGGTTTCGTAAAAGAGCCGGTTATTGTCACCCGAAATTTTGAAGCGGGTACCTTCCGGCCTGGGAAGGAGCAGGATGATGGCCCCGAGGATACAGGCAAACACAATTTGCATATTTTTGGATTTGGTTACCGATAGCATCGATCGTTCTCCTAGATGCCACCGACGCATGGCTTCAGGCCGCGTGCCGGGAAAGAGTGTTGTTTTAAAAGACGGTGGAAATGGTGTGACGTGTCCCGTCAACTGCCCGGCGGGGAGGGACTATGTGTGGCTGTTCTTGTCACCCGCAAAAGAGTTCAGTGGTGCGGCCGGCCCACCCCTGTGCTTTACCGTTCAAGGTCAGCAACGGGAATGGGCTTAGGGTTCAACAGTGTTTGCTCGATGTCAGATATTGCCGCCCTTTCGCAGGAGCAATCTCGCTTCGGCCTGGCGAATTCGCTCTTCCTGTTCGTCTTTTTTCTTCTTGGCGCCCTCGAGTTTGGCGGCCAGATCTTCAAAATCGGCAGGTTTGAGCAGATAGTCGAAGGCGCCCAGCTTCATGCCCTCCACGGCCGTATCGGTGGTGCCGTGTCCGGTTAGCAGGATCACCTCGACCAGGGGGTACATGCCTTTGATTTCACGAAGGGTCTGAATGCCGTCCATGCCAGGCATTTTGATATCCAAAATCACCACATCGATGGGGGATTGGGCCAACGACTCGAGACACTCCTGCCCGCTGTAGGCGGCGGATACATGCTCACCGGCTTCCGACAACCGCATGGAGAGCATCTCTACAAAATCTTTTTCATCATCAACCAGCAAGATTCTGGTCGGTATCTTAATCATGGTCATTGTCTCCTTTGGATGGTGGTCTTCTCTTTCTATCGGATGGGGAATAATTCTGTCACAGCAATCCCTGTTCTGGCTTCATGGGGCTACGGTTGGGAAGGACGACGTTCACGCTCGTTCCCACGCCAATACGACTTTGAACCTCGATGGTGCCCCCAAGTTTGTCGACGATCTGCCGGGTCACGAAAAGGCCGAGTCCGGTTCCTTCCCCCGGAGGTTTGTCGCTGAAAAAGGGCTCGAAAATCTTTTTCATATTCTCCTTGGGGATGCCCTTGCCGGTATCGCTGATGAGGAGCGTTGTGCTCTCCCGATCGGCTTCGATATGAACCGATATCGTGCCTTGTGAACCGGTTGCGTGGATGGCATTGGTCAGCAGATTAATCAGAATCTGCCGAACCTGATTGGGGTCAATCCAGATGGGAGGAAGATTTTCGCCTGCTGTCTGTATGAGTTGTATCTCTTTGTTGGCGGCTTCTTTGCGGACGAGGTGAAGCGTCTCTTGGGCCAGCTCTTTCAGATCAACTTCGGCGACGACAGGCTCGTGCTTGCGGACACTGCCCAGCAATTGATGGGTGATGGCTCTGGCGCGTTTCACGGCATTACTGATTTTTCCAACGGCCTTTTCGAAATCACTCCGGCGAGGCATACCGGCCAGCTCCTCCTTTTTGAGCAGCAGATCCAGATAACCGGCAGCTTCGTTGATGATCGCCAGCGGATTGTTAATCTCGTGGGCCACACCGGCTGCCAGCGTGCCCAGGGAGGCCAACCGCTCCGTGGCAATCATCTGCTGCTCGATTCTGGCCTTGTAGGCCGCCTCCTGCCGGCGCTCCTCATCCCTGATTTGTTTTTCGTACGCCTGTTTGATCTTCTCCAGCAGATGCTCGAATTCGATGGGCTTGCTGAGGTAGTCGAACGCGCCCGATTTGATGCCCTCCACACCGTCCTGAGTGGTCGAGTGGCCTGTGAGGAAGATCACTTCGGTTTGAGGCCACTCCGATTTTATTCGTTTGAGGGCTTCGATGCCGTCAAGGCCGGGCATTTTCATGTCCAACACCACAACATCCACCGGTTCGGCCTTCATCATGGCGAGACCCTCCTCGCCACTGCCGGCCTGGCGAGCCGTCAGCCCTCTTTTCCCCAGGCGTTTGAACAACGTGTGGCGAAAATGGTCCTCGTCATCGATGAGGAGCAGGCGGATGTTATGGAGGTGTTCCGCTGTCATCATAAAACTCCGCTATGCACGATATTTTCGTTGGGCACCCGTTATACCAAACCTAATATCTTCCACCAGACGGCTGCAACAAGAATTAATATAATCAGCAGCACGGGTGTGGCGACAAGACCGACCTTGGTGATATCGGATGCTTTGAATTGACGGAAGCTATAGGCAATGGCGTTGGGCGGGCAGCCGATGACCAGCAGCATGGCGAACGAAGTGGCGGTTCCCAGGCACAGTGCCAACACCCGGGGATCGACGCCTTCCAGTTCCGCCATCGGTATGACGATGGGCAGGATCAAGGCGGCTGCAGCCACATTGGCCATGGCATTGGTCACCAGCGCCCCGAAGACAGCCACACCGGCAAACAGCAGAAGCCAGCCGCCGCCTTTGACCAGCGGAAAAAACAGGTTTGCAAAGTAGGTCGCGGCGCCTGAATACCCCATGGCCAGCCCTAAAGAGATACCGCCGCCGAAAATGAAGAGGGCCGTTCCCCACTCCAGGTTTTCATGGACGTCATCCCATTTCAGGATGCCGGCCAACACAAGCGCTGCCACGGCCAGCATGCCGGTCACCGAGTAATCGAGTCCATGCATCCCCTTGGTCAACCACAAGAGAAACGCCGCCGCTATGATGACCAGGGTGATGATCTCCTTGTAGGACCAAGGCGGCATTTTATCATCGAACTTGGGCAGTTCCAGGGTCTTGTCCGGTCGGAATACCAGATAGCACACCCCCACGGCAGCAGGCACCGTCACCAGGGCCATGGGCATGGCGAACTTGATCCAATCCATGAAATTGATCTCAATCCCCGTGAACTCCTTGAGAAACGCGGCCGAGACCATGCAGCGCCCGCCGCCGATAAGGGTTCCCATACCGCCGCAGGAGCAGGCGAACGCAAGGGAGATCAACATGAACTTGGCCGTGTTGGTATGGGGATGGATGCCGGCGGCGCGCATAAGCGGCAGCATGGTAACGATGCCAATGGAGACCGCGGCGGCGTCGTGCATAAACGACGACGAGAGGCCTAACCCGATACTGATCAGAAACGTAAAGCGAACCACGTTGGTGCCGGCCTTCTGCACGATGAAATGCCCCAACCGTTTGGTCAGGCCCGCTTTTTCCAGGGAGATGGCAAAAATCAGGCAGCACATGATGAAGACCACCACCGGATGCATATAGGGCGCCCAGGCGGTTTTCACATCCACTATCTGCATGGCCACCAGGGAGACACCGATAAGGATGGCGGTAATTTCAAGGGGAATGGGTTCAACCAGAAAGAGGAAAATCAGCACGGCCAAAATGGCCAGAAACCGCATCGCTTTGGGGGAGAGGCCGTCGACGGTTTCATATTGGACCTGGCTGTTTTTATGCGCCTCGATTTTGCTCTTTAGGTAACCCTCCACGGATTCCATATCGCCCGACGCCTGGAGCTCGACCGTATAGTTATCGGGTGTGGCGTCGTTTGATGTGACCATTTCGAATTGTCCACGAATGGTCTCGTAAAATCGATGATCACTATCACCCGATATGGTGAATCGCGTTCCTTCCGGCCTGGGCAGCATCATGATGACAACGCCCAGGAACAAGGCGCAAAGTATTTGAACATGTTTCGATTTGAGAAGGGATAACATCAATATTCTCCTTGGTGCCCACGAGCAATATACGTATCACTTCCTGGGAATGATGGGTTCGTCACGTATGTGTTGATGAGTAGGCGATGCAAGGCCTTTTCGGTTGACCGATGCCTCCCAATCGATGACGGTGCCGTATCAGCCATCCTGACCTCTTTTATGCGCCTCCTTGATTTTAGCGATCAAGTCATGCAATTCGCACGGCTTGGTGAGGTAGTCAAACGCCCCCTCCTTGATGCCATCTTTGGCCGCTTCTTCTGAACCGTGGCCCGTCAACATGATCACATTGATATGGGGTACCATCCTCTTCAGGATTTTCAGGACCTCGATGCCGTCCATGTCTTCGAGTTTGAGATCCAGGACGATGACATCGAAATCCGTGTCTCGAAGCTTTTGAATCGCTTCTGTGCCGCTGAAGGCTTTGGTCGCGACAATATTGCGTTTCAAAAGCCGATTGGCCAAAACATTGACGTAGCAAATCTCATCGTCAACCAATAAGACATTGATGGGAGCGCTTTTGTCGCCACGTTCAGCAGTCATCATTTATCCTCTTTGTACCTTTTTTCTCCGGGCAACGCCGGGCGTGAATGCAGGAACGACCTCGCGGTGAGCATCAGGGTTTACGCAGCGTAATCGCCTTCACCCTGGCTTCAATGATCTTCTCTTCATGCTGCCGCTTTTTGGCCGCCGCCTCCAAGACTTTTTCGACCAGCTCATCGGCGTTGCATGGCTTCAGGAGATAATCGAAGGCGCCCTTTTTCATCCCATCGATACCTGTCTCCACGGTGCCGTGGCCGGTGAGCATGATGACTTCTACCAAAGGGTGGTTGCTTTTGATCTTCCCAAGGGCCTCCATACCATCCATTACAGGCATTTTGATATCGAGTATAACGACTTCAATCGTGCTATCCTGCGCCAGTTTCTCCAAAGCCTCCTGCCCGTTGTACGCCGGCACAATGTCTACTTCTCGTTTGTTGAGACGCTTGACCATGGTGTCCACAAAGGGCTTTTCATCGTCGACCAACATCACTTTTGCTATCGTCATGGTTTTATCTCCTCCGATTGTCGACGACCGTTTGCCGGGTCGTCCGGTTTGACTGAATCGCTTATGCTCTGCTTGAGCGGTTGGGCTTGAGCCCCTTTGCTTTGATTGACGGGGAGGCTGATCGTAAACGCCGTTCCTTTCTCCACTTCGCTTTGAACATCGATGTGGCCCCCCATCTTGTTGATGATGCCGTAGCAGATCGACAGCCCCAGTCCGGTCCCCTTGCCGACGGGTTTGGTCGTGAAGAACGGATCGAAGATGCGCTGTAGGTTGGCCTGGGCAATACCGGGGCCGGTGTCTTCCAGGGTGATGACCACAACATCGTCATTGCGCTTTGAACGGATATTGATTTCACCACCCGATTTTTCCATGGCATCCAACGCGTTGTTGACGATGTTTAACAGCACTTGCTGCAGCTCTGTTTCACTGGCCTGTATGTTCGGCAGATTATTCTCGAAGTGTTTGTTGATTTTGATGTTGCTGTACTTGGACCGCTGCTCGGATAGATAGACCACCTCGTCCAAGGCGTCGTTGATCGAAACTTCCTGGATGCGCGAATCGGTTTTACGTGCAAAGCTGAGCAGCTTGTGAGTGATGTCTTTGCAGCGCTTGCCCTGGGTATGGATCTGGCGAAGGGCCCGGTGGATTTCATCCAGATTGTCGCTTTGCTCAATCGGAGGATTTTCCTCTTCCAGGAGGTCTTCGATCCACCCGGCTTCCTCGACCATGATGGCAACGGGGTTGTTGATTTCGTGGGCGATGCCGGCGGCCAGTTCGCCGATGGAGGCCAGTTTCCCGGTTTCGATCACCTGCTGGGACATCATCTCACGCTCTTGATCGGCCTGGCTTTTTTCTCGATCCGCCTGGGAGATGCGCTTGATGAGGCCGCGGCTGAGCACAAGGCTGGTGCCGACGATAACCAAAGCGCCGGCCAGCATAATGATGATGGCGATGCGTTGGGTATCATAAAGCTCTGCATAAGCGTCCTTCAGATCCTGTTGAAGGATCATCATCCAATCCCCCTGTTTGAGATCGACAGATGCGTAAATGATTTGATGGCCCTTTTGGTTCTTCTTTGTGATCACCGTCGGTGATTGGCCGAGCTTGTCGGGGGCCATCAGTTTAAGGATCATTTTGGGGTCTTCCGTTTCGGCGCTAGGTTTCGTCTGAAACTCACCGGTTTTGTTCAAAATGAAGGCAAAGCCGGTCTTCCCGATGCGAAGATTCTCAACGAGGTCGTTAAACGAGCGGAAATCGATGGTGGCTCTCAGAATCCAATGCCGGCCTTTATCTGATTGCCTAACCGAAATGATAAAGTGCGGTTCGGCCCGCAGCCCATAAAACACGTCACTCGTAAAATAGGTGGTTTCGATCGCTTTCTTAAACCAATCCGCTTCGGAGTAATCCGCATTGATCAGCGCGTGGGGGCCTGCGTATGAAACCTGAATACCCTCTTGGTTGATCAGTCCCAGATCGACGAAAACGCGGTCATACGATTGCTGAAGGTCGGAGAGTTTCTGTTTGATGAAATAGGGGTTGTTGAACGAATCGAAACCAAAATTATAGGCCAGCAGTCGGATGTTGGCCAGTTTTTCCTTGAGGAAAAGGTTGATGTTTTTTTTATGGTGCCACGCCACCATCTCTAGATGTGCGTTGACCTTTTGCCGATAGGAGGTCCTGAAGTTATCGAGTATAAAGATGCTGACGATGACCATGGGGGTTATCGACGCAATGAGAATGGTAAAGATGATGTTGCGGAAAAAGGTGCGGTAGTATCGCTGTTGTAACGTCTCTTTGATTTCCATTCCGGCACATCCTTGTTGTGATTCCAGAGTGAGGCCTCAACGATCTGAAATGCACGTGACATGCCATGAGGATTGTCGCCGCAATGAGTCGTTTCTGTCGAAAAAATAGATGCAATTTCAGATAGCAAGCCTTTGGCCAATGCGGGGCGCGGTGCACTATGTGTGAGAGGAGGGATCGGCCGCGCGGGGCGTTTCTCCCCGCAGGGGTATAATGCCCCGCTTGCAGGGCGGGCTATTTTTGAATTTTCTTGACCTTTTCGCGCAGTGTTTTTCGGTCGATGCCTAAGATCTCGGCCGCTTTGGTTTTGTTGCCTTCCACGCCTGCCAGAACATTTAAAATATGCTCTGTTTCGACCTCTGACAACGATCTGCTACCTGTATGTGAGGTGCTGATATTGTAACGCATGGCCTCGGGTAGATCGCCGACATCGATGCGGTCATCGTCAATGATGACCAGCAGGCGCTGCAAGAGATTCTCCAGTTCGCGAATGTTGCCCGGCCAGCCATAGTTCATCAGGGCATTTAGGGCGCTGTCGGTAAATGCCGGCTGCTTGCGGTCCATATCACGGCAAAAATGGGAGACAAAGTGGTTGACCAGGGCGGGCACGTCCTCTTTTCGCTCCCGCAGCGGTGGGATCGGTATATCGATGATGTTCAAACGGTAATAGAGGTCTTCCCTGAAAAGTTTTTTGTGGACCAGGCTCGGCAGGTCCTTATGGGTGGCGGCAATGATACGGGTGTCGACCTTGCGCACCTGGCTGGAGCCGACCATGAAGATCTCTTTGCTTTGGATGGTTCTCAGCATCTTTCCCTGGAGGTTCAAGCTGGCATCGCCGATCTCGTCCAGAAAGATGGTGCCGTTGTGCGCGACCTGGAAAAAGCCTTCGCGTGAAACGTTGGCGCCGGTAAAGGCGCCCTTCACATGGCCGAACAGCTCGCTTTCGAGCAGGCTGTCGGGTATGGCCGTGCAGTTTACCGGGACGAACGGCGCGGCCGAACGGGGGCCTTCGTAGTGGATGGCGCGGGCCACCAGCTCTTTACCGGTGCCGCTTTCACCCGAGATCAGAACATTGGCGCTCAGGGCCGCTGCCTTGGCGATCATCTTGAATACCTGCTGCATGCCCGGCGAGTTGCCCACGATACCGTGAGAAGTGATCGGTTCGCTATCGGTCTGGACACTCCGCCGGCGTTCGAGCTTCTCTAGTGCCTGCCCAACCGCTGTAAGCAGCTCCTGCTCGGTGAATGGTTTGGCCAGGTAGGCTTCAGCCCCCTTCTTGACCGCTTCCACCGCGCCGTCGATGGTGGCGTAGCCGGTCACCATGATGACCGCCGCGTCCCGATGATTTTCATGGATATATTGGATAAGCTCCATGCCGCTGTGTTTGGGCATTTTGTAGTCGGTGATGACAAGGTCGATGGGAACCCGGTTCAATGCGCTCACCGCCTCCACCGCACTCTGGCAGGTTTTGACATCGTACCCGGCATTTTGCAGTATCCGCTGGATCACCTCCAGGGTGTTGGGATTGTCGTCGACCGCCAGCAGTCTGATATTTTGGATTTTCATTGCCTGTCCGATTCGTGCGTTGCCGGTTTAATGGGATGCCTTGTGCCGCGGAAGGGTGATCCGGAACACCGATCCTTCCCCCTCTTTGCTCTGCACCGACACCTTGCCGCCGTGTTCCTCTACGATGCCGTATACGACCGCCAGACCCAGCCCCGTGCCCTGGTCCACCTCTTTGGTGGTGAAAAACGGGAGAAAGATTTTATCGAAAATTTCACGCTGTATGCCGGCCCCGTTGTCCCGGACCGATAAATAAACGGTGTTGCCGTCCGAGCCGGTGCGGATGGTCAGCCGCCCCCCATGGGGCATGGCATGGATGGCATTGACGACCAGATTGACCAGCACCTGATTGAGTTGGGCCGAGTCTCCTACGATGGACGGCAGGTCGGGCTGAAGATCGAGGGCCACCTCGATGTCGTTTTTTGCGCAGCGGAACTCGATAAAATCGAGCCATTCGGCGACAATGGCGTTGAGGTCGACTTCGGTCTGCATGGGGTGGCTCTGTCGGCTGAAAAGCAATATTCTTTTTATCACCTCCCTGGCATATAGGGAGGATTTCACGATGCGAACGAGGTCCTGGTAGGTCTCATCGGGCAGATCGGGACGTCGTGATGCCAGTTGGGCGAATCCGAGGATGTCGGTTAACGGGTTGTTGAGTTCATGGGCGATGCCGGCGGCCAGTTCGCCCACCGATACCAGCCGGTCGGCGTGCATGAGCTGGTCCTGCATCTCCCGCTTTTCCAGTTTGAAGGCCAGCTGCCGGGCCACATCTATTAGCAGTTGGTGCTCCTTCTCATTGAAGTCGACCTTCTTCCGGTCGGCCGGCGGATGGTGAAGGCGATAGCCGACTTCGACACAGCCGCGCTCCTCCCCCCTGACAATGACCTGTTCGGTGATGCGTTTGTCCGCCTCTTCAAAACCAGGGGTCTTGTAGGAGACACCGTCCAGAAGGATGTGGACCGAGGCCCGGCGGGGATAGCGCAACGCGGGCAACAGCAGTTGGGCGATGAGTGCCAGTTTGTCGTCGAAGCTGCGTCCCACTTCAACAATGATCTGTGAGATGCCGTAAAGGCAGGTCATCAGCTTGTTGCGTTCGACCAGGCGGTGATGCTCGGCCATCAGCCGCTCTTCGTTGGCCATGCGCTGGGACATTGCCCGGCCGACACCGATCAGATATGGCCTGTCATCACCGGGTGCCTCCATACGTTGGAATTGCCACTCGAGGTAGAGGGGCGTGCCGTTCGCATCTGTGACCCAGTTCAGGTGGCGGCCATGGCCACCGGTCAGCAGCAGTTGATCGAAGAACTCCCGGCTTGATGGTTGCCCCTCCATCGCTTCGAACAGGTCATACCACCGGTCCCCAAGGGGCTGAAGATGCGCCAGGCGATCGCAATCCTCCAGCAGGCAGTGCAAGACCCGGATGCGGCCATCGCCGGATATCTGTACGAAAACGCCCTGAATGGTTTCCAACAGGAGTGCGTTTTCCGATGTGAATTTGTCGAATTCCATTTATTCTGCTGAACTATAGGAAAAAATCTCGTTTTTCAAGACGCGCATACGGTTTGGCATCTCAACTGCTGTCCGTTTCGCCGAGGGGTCGATGGATGAACAGACAACCGATTGCGACAGATGACTTGTCGGGGGCCTGCCTGATTGGCGTCGATTCGGCTTTTCTATTTGTCTTGAGAAGACTTTCGTGTCCAAAAAACCGTCAATGCACCTACCAAAACACCAACCAGGAAAGCGCCGGCCAGCATAATGACCCGTGGTGCGGAGATAGTGAAGAAAAGAATTTGGGTATCCACCCGCTGGGTGTTCTGCAGAAAAACAATCAACACCAGGATGGAGATGACGGCAATGATAATGGCCTTTGTTTTGTTTTTCATTTTTGAAAGTTCCTTATGAAGAGAGAACGAACCCTTGAAATTCAAATTCGAAAAAGGTTGCGAATAGATACCGCCGGGTGCGGCGGGACTGCCAAGCCCTGCTCGGAAAATGGGTCATATCCATTTTTTCCGCTTGAAAAAAACAAGCATGGCAATGGCGATAGCGGCAACAATCGCCCATATAGCGGCGTAGCCCCAGCGCCAGTGCAGCTCGGGCATGTGATCAAAGTTCATGCCGTAGATGCCGGCCACGAAGGTCATCGGGATAAAGATGGTGGCGATGATGGTCAGCACCTTCATCACCTCGTTCATGCGGTTGCTTACTGTGGACATGTATAGCTCGAGCAGCCCGCCCAACATGTCGCGGTAGATTTCGACGGTGTCCAACACCTGGATCACATGGTCGTAGACATCCACCAGGAAGACATGGGTGGAGGGTTGTATGCGTTCAAACTCCCCCCGGCTCAATAGCCCGACCATTTCGCGCAGTGGCCAGATCTGCTTGCGCAAATGGAGCGCTTCCCTTCTCAGATGGTGAATGGCTTGCAGCGTCTGTTTGCCCGGGAGCTCTCCCAGGAGCTCTCCCTCAAGGTTTTCAATCTGCTCTCCAAGCTGTTCAAGGATCAGATAGTAGTTGTCGACCACCGCATCGATCAGCGCATAGGTGAGATAGTCGCACCCGCTGTTCCGGATACGTCCCTTTCCTTTTCGAATACGCTCGCGCACCGAATCGAAAACATCCCCCGGTGCCTCTTGAAAAGAGACTAAAAAGCGGGATCCAAGTATCAGACTGATCTGTTCCGAGATGATCCTCTCTTTTGTCTCGTCGTAGTGAAGCATTTTCATCACTAAGTAGAGGTAGGTGTCGAACTCCTCGACCTTGGGGCGGTGGGCTGTGTTGACGATATCTTCCAAGGTCAGGGGATGGATGCCGAACGTGGCACCAAACCTTTCCAGCAGCGCGATATCGTGAATGCCGGTGACATTGATCCAGCTGGTGCCCGGCCGGTCGCGAAGCGGAGCGATCTGCTCGGCGTCTGTCACTTCACGTTCATCCAGGTGATCGGCAGTGAAATCCATAACCGAAATGAGAGGGCGATCGGTCTTTTGCTCGCCGACGAAGACCAGGGTGCCCGGTGGCCGTCCAATTTTTCTTTTGCGTGTTTTGACATGTTTGGT
The DNA here is from genome assembly GCA_963668675.2 of uncultured Desulfatitalea sp. Lineage (GTDB taxonomy): Bacteria > Desulfobacterota > Desulfobacteria > Desulfobacterales > Desulfosarcinaceae > Desulfatitalea. Next base: position 3,161,784 of record CAXXMB010000002.1, read on the forward strand.
CATGGGAGCACCTTTCGGCATTGGTCCTTTACATGTTTGAAAAAGCGTTGTCAGAAACTAGGCCGATGATAGTCTCAATAGCGTTTCTTGTAAAGAATTCGGCATTGAGGCCAGCGGAAGCCTCCTGGTCGCGAATGAAGCGCACAAAGAGGGTGATCCACCGTCGCGGAAGCGACAGATCAGTTCTGACAGACAAAAGCCTCCGCGATATGTCCAGTGCAGATGAGCAATCGTCAAATCCCCTCCCACCAGTCCATCGGATATCGCTTCTTACCGGTTTTGATTACAGCCTTCCCAACCAAATTAATTCATTCCATCGCGTACTGTTTGACGTCCGGTAGTGGGTGCTATCGGGCAGCTATATGATATGACGACATGCTATGTATCACACTGACACATCGCCATAAAGTACAACCCAAAAACCTGGGGTTTGTCTCGTGGAAGTTTTGTTTTCCTCGGCGGCTGTTCTCGGTTAAGCAATTTTCGGGCATCTGTTATAATATTATGAATCCGGCAACTCAAACGATCAACAGAGGTCATTCCGGCGAAAGCTGGGCACGCAGTTAAGCCGTAGAGCCATCCAGGCGATTAAAGGATTGCGGATCATGTCCGGGATGACGAAGGTTGGTTTATTTATTTGCCCTTTTCGCAACGATGGGCCTATCTATAACAAGGTAGATGGCCATAGGCCGTATCACATTGTGCTTGAAACCACAGAGGGATGTTACCCTTAAAATTCTCTTTTCTCTGTGCACTTTGTGGTGAAATGTCCATTTTTCGATGCCCTTTATTTGGTAGATAGAACCGAATAGCAATGAGCTTAAGCAAGCAATTGCCCCCTCATCCGAGGACACTATGGCGCGTCATCTTTTTTCGCCGATGGCGGAAAGCCGACAAGGCCAAACGGGTCATTCGCTATGCGTTGTTGATTTGAACAGCAACTCTGGCCCTGCTGCCGCCAACGTTTCTGGTCCGGCGGAAAGAGGATTGCCACCGTGTGAATGACCGTATGGGGTTTCGAGTAAAACGATTTATCTAAGGGGGGGATCCATGCCATCGGGTGCCGTAATCGACATCACCATTTGGTTGGGCATTGCCGTTTGTATCTCCCAATCGGCTATGTTTTCGGGAATGAATCTGGCGGTGTTCAGTATCAGCCGGCTGAGACTCGAAGCCGAGGCCGCCGGTGGAAACGCCGATGCCCGTCGATTGTTGGAAATGCGCCAGGACGCAAATTTTTTATTGACCACCATTTTGTGGGGCAATGTGGGCATCAATGTTCTCTTAACCCTGCTGTCCGATTCGGTAATGGCAGGCTTGCTTGCCTTCTTGTTTTCAACCTTTCTGATTACATTTGCCGGTGAGATTTTGCCTCAAGCCTATTTTTCCAGGCACGCCTTGCGAATGGCCGCGCTGCTAGGACCGGTGCTAAGGGTTTACCAGATTATTCTCTATCCGTTCGCCAAGCCCTGCGCTTTGCTGCTCGACCGTTGGTTGGGCCCTGAAGGGTTGCAGTACTTTCGGGAGCGCGATTTGCGAGAAGTCATCAAGATACACATGACGGGTGATGGCAGTGACGTGGGGCAGGTCGAGGGGGTTGGGGCAATCAATTTTCTGGCTTTCGACGACGTTCAGGCCGGCCAGGAAGGTGAACCGATTGCCCCTGAAAGCGTGCTTTCCATACCGCTGGACGAAGGAGGTTTGCCAGTTTTCCCAAAAATTTCAAATGGGTGTTCAGATGCTTTTCTCAAAAAAATAAACCGCTCAGGAAAGAAGTGGGCTGTTCTCGTTGATGCACAGGGGGCACCTCAATTTGTACTCGATGTCGATGGTTATATTCGTACTGCGCTATTGCAGTGTGATTCACCCTCAGGCTATGTTCACTGTCACCGGCCCATCGTGGTGACTGACGCCGGGATGAAGCTTGGGGCGTTAGTGGAGCAATTCAAGGTGTTTAAAGAGGCGCCGGACGATGATGTGATCGACCATGACATTATCCTGGTGTGGGCGCACGAAAAGCGAATCATTACCGGAGCGGATCTGCTCGGCAGACTGATGCGAGGTATTACAAAGGTGAAGGTGGCCGAATAAAACAACTTCCCCCCAAGATAGAATCATCGCGATCCGGATATCGGGCTGATGGCAGCAGGGAGGGAAGCGGTCACCGGACAGATAGCGTCAAACCTGCAAAGCCGATCATGGGCAATTGATGAAGGCAGGAGGGCCATTGCAGAAACAAATTTGGATAGATGAACATGCCCCAAGGGCGCTTGGGCGCATCCAGCAGCGGATTGAGTCGGATTTGGCTTCGGATATCGCATCAGGGCAGCACGAGTGGCAGGATTTTAAGCAACGACTGAAGGAGCATTGGAGTAAACTCTTCTCCCTGCTCCATCATCTGTATGGATGGCAGTACGATTTTTTCTTTCACCTGGAGCAGATTACGCTTGCTGCAGCAAGGAGTTGGCTCACCCGGCCGGATGATTTGAAAGCGTTGGATGCACAACGAGAGGCAACGCCCGATTGGTTTCAATCCCAGGAGATGATGGGCGGCGTTCTCTATGTGGACCTGTTCAGCGACAAGCTGGCCCGATTGCATGAGCATATCGTCTATTTTAAAAAATTGGGGCTCACATACCTGCACCTCATGCCGCTTTTCGCGGTACCCCATGGCGAAAATGACGGCGGTTATGCGGTCAGCGATTACAGGGCCATCAATCCTGACATCGGCACCATGGAGGAGTTGTCCCGTCTGGCGCTTGCACTGAGGGAAGAAGGGATCGATCTGGTATTGGATTTTGTGTTCAACCACACATCGGACGAACACCAATGGGCGCGCAGGGCCCAGGCAGGAGACCGTCAATACCAGGATTACTACCATCTTTTCGATGATCGCACCCTGCCTGATCAATACCAGGTTCACCTGCGCGATATTTTTCCCACCATTCGGAGGGGCAGTTTCACGTGGCATGAGAAGATGCAGAAGTGGGTCTGGACGACTTTCAACAGCTATCAATGGGATCTGAACTATGCCAATCCGGAGGTCTTTCGCGCCATGGCCGAAGAGATGCTCTTCTTGGCCAACCAAGGTGTGACGGTCCTTCGGCTGGACGCGATCGCTTTTATATGGAAACGGTTGGGAACCGTTTGCGAAAACTTGCCCGAAGCGCACATGATCGTTCAAGCCTTCAACACTCTCGCGAGGATCGCTGCACCCGGTCTGCTCTTCAAATCAGAGGCGATCGTGCATCCGGACGAGGTGATCGCATATGTGCGGCCCGACGAGTGTCAGCTCTCCTACAACCCGACGCTGATGGCGCTGTTGTGGGAAGCCCTGGCCACACGTGAAGTCAAGTTGCTCGAGCATGCCATGCGCCATCGCAGCCATCTGCCGGAGGGGTGTGCCTGGGTCAACTACCTGCGCTGCCATGATGACATCGGCTGGACCTTCGACGATGCCGATGCCCGTCGCGTCGGCATTGATCCGGTGGGGCACCGCAGGTTTCTCAATGCGTTCTACACCGGACGGTTTGAGGGCTCCTTCGCCAGGGGATTGCCTTTTCAATTCAATCCGGAGAATGGTGATTTGAGAGTGTCGGGGACACTGGCCTCGCTGGCCGGCTTGGAGCAGGCCATCGAGGAAGAAGATATGGAGCGAATCGAAATTGCCGTGCGGCGTATCAACTTGTTGCGTAGCATGCTTCTCTGCGCCGGCGGACTTCCGCTTGTCTATTTGGGGGATGAGTGGGGCATGCTCAACGACTATACCTTTCTGACCGATCCCATCAAGGCCGGCGACAGCCGATGGGTGCACCGCTCGAAACGCAAGTGGGACGCGCGTGACGATTTGACCGATGCCGAAACGCTGCAATGGCGGTTTTTCAATGAGATGGTTCGCCTCATCAACATACGCAAGGGATTACCGGCTTTCTGCAATGGGGGGATGCGGGTGGTCGAGACGGGCAATCCGCATCTATTTGCGTTTATCCGCGAAAAGAGTGACCAACGGATCATGGTGGTCAATAACTTTTCCGAGCATGCCCAATCCATGGAATTTGATCGTCTGGAAAGAGAGAATTTTATCGGAACCATGGTTGATCGCGTAACCGGCGAAGCCATTGATAGCGGTGCGGGGCTGCTCCTTGATGGCTATCGGTTTGCCTGGCTGGACGCGTATCTATCCCTGTCATCAACGGAAGTGGATGCACCTGGTTTTTAATATTGACCCGGCGATTAAATGCCACAGCACTCGTCATTCCAGCGAAAGCTGGGCTCGCAGTGAAGCGCTATCCAGAATCTTGCTGGATTCCGGATCGAATTCTGGATGACGAAGGTTGGCCTGTTTCGATGCCGGATTAATAATACCGTCGCGCACCTTTGTAGCGGGGATGGAAGTAGCTGTTGGAGAGAGCGGCCGTACGAATGCGCTTTCCCCTGCCGGGCGCATGGATGAACCTCCCACTGCCCACGTAAATGCCCACATGCGAGATGCGGCTGCTGCGGCCGGTGGCGAAGAAGACGAGATCGCCGGGTGCCAGGGCGTTTCGCCCTATCGATATTCCGGCACGGTATTGACTGTAGGCGTTGCGTGGCAGTTCCAGCCCGTTGAGGCGGTAGACCGTCATGGTCAATCCGCTGCAGTCGAAACCGTTGCTCACCGAAGCGCCGCCCCACCGGTAGGGGATACCTATAAACCGGCGTGCCGTCTCTACAATGCTCTCCTGCAGGTGCTTTTCGGGATCGGTCCGACCGCCCGTGGGTCCTGGGCGTATGATGAAATAGTCTGAAATCAGCCCCCGGATCTGGAGCGCCAGCGCGCGATTGCGTGCGGCCTCTTTGGTGCCAAATCGTTCGAACCGGACTTTGTAGAGGCCGTCCGTGTCGATAAAATAGTAAGCGTCCAGACCGGCGGACTTCATACGTTCGGCGTAGCGTGCAGCACGACCGACTGTGGAGAAGGCACCCACCTGGATGGTGAACTGTATGGCCGGCAGGGGCGGAACCGTCCGGGTTGCCATGGGTGATGGTGCTGTAGGAACTCTCGCCCGCAGCGGCCTCACACTGCTTGTGCATCCGGAAACCATCAATACAGCACATGTCAGGCTCAACAACAGACGACCACAGGTGGTTTGAAACAGTACTGTTTTTTTAACCATGTGATCGATATTACTTCCATTGATTTTCAATTTCAACTGCAGGAGGTGGAACGGCGTGCTGGGGTGGAACCGACGCTGCGGTTACCTTACCCACAGGCCAAGGGATCTTTCATGAACGCCTCATCCGCCGCCTCGGGGGGCAATTTGACCACGAGGACGCTGGCCGGCGACCGCTCCAGCACCTGCATGGGAAGGCTCCCGACCATCAGGCGGTAGACATCATGGCGCAAGCTGGCCCCCATCATGATCACCGTCTCCCGGCCGGCGGCCTCTATGATCTGTTCTGCCCGGCGACTGCTCTCCACGACGATACGGCGGCCCGCCTTGTTGCAGTTGGCCAGCCATTCGCCGGCATGAGCCAGACACTCCTGCGCGGCTTTAACGGTCTGCTCGTTGTCTTTAGGCTTTTGGATACAGATCAGGTCCACCGGGGGGGCGATGGCGGGCAGCAGGTGTTTGAGCATCGGAAACTGTCGGCGCGAGGAGGGGGAGCCATCGGCGCAGACCAGAAAGCGGCTGTCTGGCCCGCCGGCGCGTACCACCAGTAGTGAGGTGTGCAGGTCGAGGGCCAGTTTTCGGGTGGTGCTGCCGGTTACCCATCTCCCCAGGCGGCTGCGCTGCGGGGGGGCGGCGATGAGAAGATCGTAGTGGTGCTCATCGATCTCCCTGTTGAGGGCTTCGATAAAGTGCCCGTAAGATTCGTAAAACGGAACCCGGGTGCCGTCGGCCGCATTGCACACGAACATATGGCCCTTGGGAATATCGCGGATCTTGATGGATGGCGTCGCTACCAGGACGTCCCTGTCGATGAGATGCTCCATGGCCTGCGTCAATATCTGAAGACCGCGCGGCAACCGCTCTCGTTCGGCCAGGGGGAAATCGACGCCCACCGGCGGCGGGTCTTCAGCGGCGTGGGTGCCGGTGCGAACCGTGATCACGGCAATTTCGGCCTCTATCCGCTTGGAGAGTTCGGCCGCAAAGTGCAGCGCTTTTTCGGTCGCCGGCTTCCCGTCGATGCAAACAAGCAGTTTCAGCATAGCACCACTCTTTCCCTTCTTTGACAAAGCCGGCATTTATGAAGCCCTGCCCGGGGCGTTTAACGCCTGCTCCTCCGGTTCAGCCTGGGATGATTGGCACACCCGGGGAAGGACACCCGGCCCGAAGATCTCCCAGTTGCCCTTTTTGAGATCCGGGCACTCCTTGAAGATGATTTCCGGACAAGCTGCGCATACTGCAGGACAGAACGACTCCCGCATGGCCTGCCTGATGGCCCTGCCGGTGGCTGTGCGGACGTGGCCCTCGCCGATCTCTTTCAGTAATCCCGAGTTTTTAAGAGTGAGAAAGGCACGGTGATTCAGGCCGGAGAAATAGATGCCGCCCCCCCGCCGGCGCAACTCCTCCAATACAATCTCGAGCAGATGGACACCACTGGCATCCATGGTGTTCACTTTTTGCATGCGGATCAGCAGGTTGGTTGTGTTGGGATGGCTGCGCAACCGCCGCTGCAGATCGTCCAGGACAAAGGCGGCCGAGCCGAAAAAGAGCGACCCCTCAATGGCGACAATATCCATCTGGCAGCAGGTGTTTCCATAGGCAGATCCGGTCATTTTGCCGGTTTCCGGATCCGGTACAACCGAGTGGATGCGCGGGTGTGATGTGGCCGCCAGATGCAGGCCGATCGAGAGCAGCACTCCTGTGTAGATGGCAAATTCGATGTTGAGTACGAGCGTCGAGAGAAAGGTGATCACCAGAACGGCCGCGTCGCCGCGAGTGGTTTTGACGGTACGCGCGATATCCCGCACCCTGATCATGTCGTAGGATACGACGATGAGAACGCCGGCCAAGGCCGCGATGGGCAGATTGGCCGCCAGCGGTGCGGCGAGCAATACGGTCAGCGCCACCGCCATGGCAGAGACGATGCCGCTCAGGGGGGTTCTGGCGCCGGACCTGAAATTGACCGCCGAACGGGTAAAGGATCCGCTGCCGGCATAGCCGCTGAATATGGCAGCGGAGACATTGGACAGGCCCTGGCCGACAAACTCCTGGTTGATGTTGATGCGCTGCCGCGTCTGGTCGGCGATGGATTTGGCGATGGAGACCGCCTCGACCAGTCCGAGAATGGCGATGGCCATGGCGCCGGGTACCAGCTTTCCGGCCTGAAAAACCGTCTCCACGTCAGGAAGGCGCAAGGCGGGCAACCGGCCGGAGATGGTGCCTACGACCGCCACACCCCGTTCATCGAGATCGAGCAGGGCAACCATAGCGCCCACCACGATCATGGCAATGAGCGTGCCGGGCCAGTTCGGTCGGAGGCGCTTGAACCCGACAATGACCACGATGGTGATCGCCCCCAGTCCCAGGCTGATCCATTCGGTTTGATGCAGATGGGTGAGGATGCTCCACAGATGCTCGTAAAAGATCGAGGTCTTCTCTATTTCCAACCCGAGTAGCCCAGGGAGCTGTTTGAACGCGATCAGAAAGGCGGCACCGGTGGTGAATCCGATCAACACGGCGTGGGAGACGAAGTTGAGCAGTGCGCCCAGCCGGGCCACGCCCATGATGATCTGAACCGCACCGACCATAAGTGCCATAAAGAGGGCCAGCTCGATGTAAGCCGCGCTGTTGGGTTGGGCCAGGGGGCTGAGGGCACTGAACACCACCAGGGAGACCGCTGTGGTGGGGCCGGTGATCAGGTGGGATGAACTGCCCCACAAACAGGCGATGATGGTAGGCACAATGGAGGCATAGAGACCGTACGCCACCGGCAGGCCGGCAATGAGGGCGTACGCCATCGATTGGGGGACGGCCACCACTGCCACGGTCAAGCCTGCAAACAGATCGGGCTTGAGGAACCGTCGGCGGTAACCCCGCAGCCATGAAACAAAAGGCACCAGATTTTCAGGATGAAAATGCACGTTGCCTCTCCAATCTAAAACACAGCCGATACAAGATCCGGATCGATGAAAAGATGCATCTTGCTTTTGCAATATTGCATAAGCCAGCATAATACTAGAATTGAATGTGGCAATCAAACGGCTTTCTCCGAATTTTTGCAGGAGACAAAATGGGCATAAAGATACTCGAAGGCCTCTGGCAGGTGTGCGGCGATGGCCTCACTCATCCGGGGGATGCCGCCGCCTATCTGATTCACATGGGCGCTGCCGCAGCGTTGATCGATGCAGGCACTGGACGAGGGCATGGGCAGTTGAAAAGCCACATCCAAAGGGCACTGCCGGCCGATGTGCCTTTGACACACCTGCTGTTGACCCATTGTCATTTCGATCACAGCGGGGGCGCCGAGAAGGTTCGCCGCGATTTCGGGTGCCGTATTGTGGCCCATGCGCTGGATGCCGTATATCTGGCGGCCGGCGACAGCACGGTAACGGCTGCCGCATGGTATGGTGCCGATATGGATCCGCTCGAGGTCGATGTCCTCCTGGAAGGTGAAATGAATAGCGTGCCCGTGGGCGATGGTGAGCTGACTGCGATTCACTGCCCGGGCCACTCTCCGGGATCTTTGGCCTATACGGCTGAAATCGAGGGACTGCACGTTCTTTTTGGCCAGGATATCCACGGACCGATCCATCCGGCCCTGCGCTCGGATGATGCACACTACCAGGCTTCCCTGGAAAAGTTGATGCACCTGGACGCGGATCTGCTGGCCGAGGGTCACTTCGGCGTCATCCGCGGGAAGGATCAGGTGCGCCGGTTCATACAATCCTATCGGGTGTGAGGGGACTCCGCCACTGGAAACCCGTTTGCGGCCACAGCAGACGCAAGAGCTGCCGCTATTGGTTGACAGTGCACTCCATAGGTCAGTATAAGCCATTGTCCTTTTGGCTGGAGATGCCATGAAATATGTCAAAAAACTGCTTTCCCTGGGGAATCGGGCCATCAAGAAGATGGCGTATCTCGTTCGGGAGCGTTTCGACCTCATAGAGGTAAAAATTTTATCCATCGGGCTTCTGTTTACTCTTCTTCTCTGTCTTTATCTTCTGATACTTCTTTTTTTCGATACCGGTCTGTACGGCGTGCTCTCGTCGACGGCGATTATTCACCTCATGGGGGGGCGGGGTCTGGGCATCGCCACCTGCCTCTCCGCCGGTCTTTCGACCTTTGCCACCATTGCATACAACTTTTTTCTTGAGGTCATTATCGTTCTGGTGGCTTATGGGATGGCCGTTCTGATCATTCGAAACGTCATCGAACCGAAACTGCTTAAAAGCGCCGTGCGGCAGGCGGAGCTGACCGCCCAAGAGCAGAAGACTAAGATCAAAAGGTATGGCGCCATAGGGCTTTTTTTATTTGTCATGTTTCCCTTCTTCATGACCGGGCCGGTCATTGGCGCTATCATCGGATATCTGCTGCACTACAAAGCGATAAACAATTTTTTGATAGTCTTCAGCGGCACGCTGGTCGCCATCGTTATCTATGCTCTGATCGGCAACAGTGTTCTCGACTTTGTCAACGGCTATGTCGATGTCGGCCTGATAAAGACATGGGGCGGCGTCATCGTCGGCCTGCTGATCCTGATTTTCGCCGTCTACCACATCGGGACGGTGAAACGGTTTCTCGATCAGGAGGATGAGCCTTCTTGACCCCCTCCGGTATTGCAGCATTGGGCACGAGACGGCCAGAAACGCTTTCAAGGTCGATATTCCAATTGACATTCGTTCTTCAACCCACTAATTATGACGGCACTACAAGCTCAATCCTGCTTTGTCTTCCCTGCCACCTGGTATTTAATGTAGGGCTTAATCTATAGAAGAAAATTTGTCTTGTCTGGTGGCGCCGCTGGCGCCATGGCTGCCATTATGGCGGATATTCCGGAGGGGGTTGGTAGATTCCTCGTTTGAGCCTGTTTGGGCAGCAGGGGTGATCCTTCCGGCGATCATGGAACGAAATGGATGGGTACCATGAGTGAGATCAATCTATCGGAGATGATAATCTCCCAGGACGCAAATCAGTGGAGGGCGTTTCGGGCAGACGAAGCGAACCAGCACCCCAATCTTTCCGGTGCCGATCTGAAGGGCGCCGATTTGGGCCATTTTGACCTGAGCGGCGCCGATCTGTCCGGTTGCGACTTGAGCGGCGCACAGCTGCAGGGGGCCAACCTGGAGGACGCCAACCTGAGAAAGGCGAATTTGAGTGGCGCGGATCTTACCAAAGCCAAACTCTCCGGGGCCAGGCTCATGTGTGCCAATCTGTTCAAGGCGGTTCTGCGCAATGCGGATCTTCGCCAGGTCGAGTTCAATGCCGCCCGTCTGCGCAGTGCTGTCATCTCTGGAGCGAACCTGACCGGTGCGATTCTAAACGGCGCCAATCTGAAGCAGGCACTGTTGAAAAATGCCAATTTGACCAATGCGCGCCTCAATGCGACCAAACTCAGCGAGGCGGACCTGACCGGAGCGAATCTGACCGATGCCGATCTGTCAGGCGCCATTCTGGATGGCACCGATCTCTCCCGGGCTGTATTGAAAAAGGGCAGTCTGAAGGCCGCCAAGCTCAAGGGGGTCATTCTGCGCGGGCACAATTTGCGGGAAGTGGACCTGAGCAGATCCAACCTGCGTGGCGCTGATCTGCGCAACACCTTCCTCGAAGGCGCGGATCTGAGGGAGACCGATCTGTGCGGCGCCCGATTGAGCGGCGCCAATTTGAACCGTGTCTCCCTGGAGCAGGCCAAAGGCGCCGGTGCGGATTTTACCGGTGCCCAGTTGTGTGCCGCCAACCTCTGCGCTGCAGGATTAAGGAAAGCGTGTCTGCGTGAGGCCGATTTGAACGGGGCCAAACTGGATGGCGCCGAGCTGAATGAAGCCGATCTCTCCAGTGCCAAGCTGGTGAAAGCCCGTTTAAAGGGCGCCGGCTTGAGACATGCCGTGTTGAGCCGGGCCAACCTGAGCAAAGCCGATCTCTCCGAGAGCGATTTGCGCAATGCCGATCTCACCCGCTGCCATATTGCCGAGGCCGATCTCTCCGGTGCCAGGGCAAATGGGGCCGATTTGAGCTGGTCCGATCTGACCGACGCCCGACTGCTGGGCACCGTGCTCGATATGACCACCCTTCGTCATGCCACTCTGAATGGCGCCGATTTCACCGGTGCGCGACTCGTCAGTGCCAATCTGAGTGAAGCGCGCATGGTGGGAACCGTTCTCAAGGGGGCCGATTTGAGCAAAGCCCGAATGGCCAAGGTCGATCTGCGCAATGCCGATTTAAGCGATGCCATATGTGTGGGGATCGATCTCTCCGAAGCGGATATTACGGGTGCCGATATTGCCAACGCCAATATGTCGGATTGGACCATCACCGATATCATCTGCTGCCATGCGTTTTCGGGTGAGCGTCGCATCGACTTCAAGTCCGGTGAGTTCGAGAAGACCTATTCGGTGGCTGAAAACACCGTTCGTCTGGAGCTTGCCCTTCCCTTGTCGGACATTGCCTACTATATCGGCCGGATCATTGAGAGGGGGCTAAGGCACGCATTCGGGGCGCATACCCTCTTCTTCGAGGGCCTCAGATCATCCGCAGATGGTACGACCCGCTTTCTCTATCGCAACGTGGGCACCAGCGAGCAACTCAACGTGGTCGGTACAAAGTTGGCGGCCATACGTCTGCGGCTTCAGCCGATATTGAGCGATATTGCGAATAACGGTTCGAAAGCATCCGGACTGAAGCCCCATGAGATGGCCGACATACCATTTCAGCCGGTGATGATTGCCCGCCCCAAAGAGATCGTCACTCAGATGAACGACCGTTATGTCAAGATGCATACGCTGATCCGGCATGTTCTGCTGGCAGTGACGGAAGAGACCAGGGCGACGGGTGCCCAGCACGTCCATTCTTCTACGGAGAAGATACCTGTTGCCGGAGGGGTTTGCATCGAGACGGATGAGTTTGTCATGTTCTAAGCAACTTCCATCAATCGACATTTTTGCAACCACCTCAATAGCGGCTTGGTTTTATCTATCGAACGCTCCGCAACGTTATGGAGCATCTTACTGTATAAAGATGAAGCCATATCCACAATTATTGTGAAAAGCATTTCTTAAAATCCGCTCCACTACTTCACGCCCTGAGAGTATTTTTAATTATTCAAGCCTGATATGCAATTTTAATAGATTTGATTGCTTGGCACGATTATTGGAAGAAGTATTGTGCATGCGCTTTGCAGGCAACGCGTTCCACCTAAACGAAACCAGCCAATACGGTTTTCAGACCTGCTGCTTGCTGCGAGCGCCTGATGAAAATAGTCCCGGAGTTTCATCTGCCAATAGTGTCCCCACACCTGCTGCTGAGACAGAGTACACCATCGTTATCTCTTCCTCGGTTGTCAGCAAAACACTACATTGTGAGAAATGTCACACTGGCTTGATGTCTTGGATCACACTCTTTTTCATTCACTTCGAATAAATTGGCTCACAAGCATCAGAAGGCGCCAAATCCTTCAGCCTGGCTTGAGAAACAACCCGGGTGGCAGCAAAGAAGAGGAGAGGTCATGAATCGCAAAGAGCTCCTGAATCAGTTGCAGAACGAAACGGATCCCGATGCCCAGATCCAGGCATTGCGGCACCTGGAATTCTACATCGACGATCCCCATGTGCTAAATGTGTTTTGCCACACGCTGCTCGCAACGAGCCACCTTACTTTGCGGACACGAATCATGGATGTGATGCGGCCCAAAGTGGACTGGTCCCACCACTCATACTTTCCGGCAATCGACAAAAGGGCCTGACCGGAAACCGGAGCCGCTTCGGCGATTCATGGCTTGCCGCAGCGGGCGCCACCGGAGTGAGGTCCTTATTCTCCGCTCTATGCCTGAAATTGTTCTAATGGCATCGGTTAGCCTGACGCTGTTGGCTGAAAGGCCGCTATTCGGATTGGTGCACCAGTCGCATACCTGGATGAGGAACATCGAAGTAAGGGATCGTGGCGCCGTCCAGGCTGCCGATAAACGCGGTCCTTCGGTCCGGTCCGCCGAAACAGATGTTGGTCGGCCGCTGGAAGACCCTTTTGTCCGGATCTTCGAGGACCATCTGGAGTTCACCCGACGGCGTAAGATAGCCTACCGCATTCCAGTGGGGAAAGGTGATCCACAGGTTCCCGGCCTCATCGAAGGCGATGCCGTCCGGCAATCCCAACTCTGACAGCGGGCTGGGTCCGAAAGGTTCACCTGGTCCGAGGGTACCGTCGTCCTTGATCTCATAGCGAATAATGTCGAACCGCATGGTTTGCGCCACGTAGAGGTAGCGCTCCTCCATGTCCAGGGTGATGCCGTTGGCAAAATAGAGTCCGTCGGCCACAATCCGGGCCTCACCCTTATCGATGAGCACCACGCAACCATCCGGTTCGGGATGCCAGAGGGCCTCGTCGACATTCTCTTTCTCCGTCGAGTTGGAGATCCATAAGCGCTCCTGGCTATCCACATAGGGGAAATTAGGAGCGCGCATGTGTCGCCCTTCGGCAACGGTCAACAGCACCTCGTGGCTGCCGTCCGGAGAGAGGGCCTGCACCTGACCGCTACCGATGTTGGCCACTATGCAGCGCCCTTTCGTGTCGATGCAGATACCGTTGGGCACCCCGCCCAGATCGCCGAAGAAGCTCACCTGGCCGTCTCCTGATATATGGGCGATTCGACCACGGGCATCGGCCGTGTAGAGCGAGCCGTCATCCAACGCCATGACCCCTTCAGGTCGTATAATACCTGAGCCGATTGTTTTGACCTCTGATAAATCCATACCCCTCTTCTCCTTGACTGTTTTATGCGCTGATTTTATCGAGCTCTTTCCCCGCATGCGGATTCACTTCGCATATGGGATCGCCGGGGCGCCATTTTTTGCTTCGCAGGGGCCTGAAGCAGCTATTGCAGGAGGTGCAGGCCACGATGCTTTTGTGCTCGCCGGCTTTGACTTTATTGGGCCAATCCGGATCGGAAATGAGCTGCCGGCCGATTCCGATCAGATCGGCCCGGTTTTCGGCCAAAATCATTTCGGCAACCTCCGCGGTGTTGATCCGTCCCACCGCCACCACCGGAACGGAAACCGATCGCTTGATGGATTGTGCCAAAGGCACGTAGGTCCCCATTTTTGCTCTCGGGCCGGGAGACGGTCTTATGCCAACCGGAGCGCCAACCGAGATGTCAAACGCATCCACGCCCGCTCTCTCAAGTTCCATGGCAAAGGTGCGACTTTGGCGCAGGGTGATGCCTTCGGGGCGCTTCTCTTTTGCGCCCAGCCGGTAGAGGATAGGGTAGTCACTGCCTGCGGCATCGCGCATGGCACGAACGGTTTCGACACCAAAACGCATTCTTTTTTCAGCATCACCACCATAACGGTCCGTTCGCCGATTATCGGCCCCGGAAAAGAACTGGCAGGCCAGGTAGCCATGGGCCCCGTGCACCTCCACGAAGTCAAAGCCTGAGCGCTTGGCCGCCTCGGCCGCCTGGCCGAATTTTGCCGTGATGGCCTCTATCTCCGCAATCTTCAACTCCCGCTGATCGCCCGTTGCCGAGGGGGCGACCTGCTCAGCACTGGGATTGAAGGCGCCGTTACCGGCGGGCAGCTGGTTACCGTGCCACAGCTGAATGCCGATACGGGCGCCGGCCCCTTTGATTTCGTCAGTGAATTTTCTCATCTTATCGATGAAGCGCCGGACAGCCCCCTGACGACCCCAGGCGGCATCATTGACAAAAAGATCAACGGATGTACCATTCATAACGATCGCCCCAACGCCTCCCTTGGCACGGGCCATATAATACGCTTGGGCGCGCGGGTTGGTCAGCCCTAGCCTGAGTTGCATGGGCAGCATGACGATTCGGTTTTTCAGCTGCAGACCATTGATAACAATGGGGTCGAACAGTTTCATCGCGGGCTCCTTTTGCAAAGAGGAAATGCGGATTGATTTGCCGATTGGATCTATCTCCAGCCGCATGATATACAAGGTGCTGATACTGCTGTGAGGGGCCCATGCGGTGCAGTTGCTATGGAGCACAGTAGAGCGTTCGCTCAGTTAAGTCAAGTAATGCCCTGTTATAAAAGGATAAGGTCATCTGGACAGCATACCGAGCCAAGTCTGGGCGCGGTAGAGACCAAGGAGGGAAAGATGAAAGCAGTCATATTGGACGGATTTGGTGGCCCCGAGGTGATGGGGATTGGTGACCTGCCCGTGCCCGAACCCGGCAGTGGCCAGGTGCGGGTGCGTGTGGTCGCCACTTCGGTCAATCGGGCCGATACGGTTCAGCGCAAGGGAAACTACCCCCCGCCGCCGGGCGAATCTGAGGTTCTGGGGCTGGAGGTGGCCGGTGTGGTCGATGAGGTTGGCGCCGGGGTGAAGGATTGGCGCCCGGGAGATCGCGTGATGGGTCTGGTGGCCGGTGGCGGGTACGCTGAGTATGCCATCGCCTATTCCGGGCATCTGATGGCGATACCCGAACAGATCACCTTTGAGAGTGCGGCCGCGATTTGCGAGGTTTATATCACCGCATTTCTAAATCTGTTTCTCATCGGACGTGTCGGGGAGGGCGATACGGTGCTGCTGCATGGTGGTGGCGGAGGCGTCAATACGGCTGCGATTCAGATTATCCGCAGCCTGGTTGCCGATTGCCGGATCGTTGTGACTGCTTCGACCGGCAAGGTCGATCGGGTGCGGCAACTGGGGGTCGACCTGGTGATCGACTATCGGCAGCAGGATTTTGCCGAAGAGGTGAAACGGTTCACCCGGAGTGCTGGTGCCGATGTTATTCTGGACCATATCGGCGCGTCCTATCTGGCAAAGAATCAGGCATCTTTGGCTGTGGGCGGTCGCCTGGTGGTGATCGGACGCATGGGGGGGGCGGTCGGAGAGCTCAACCTGGGAGTGATGATGGTCAAGCGGCAGCGGATCATCGGTTCGGTATTGCGGGCCCTGCCGGTGGCGGAAAAGTCTGCCATTATCGACGAATTTGTGCGACAGGTGTTGCCCCACATTGCGAGCCATCGTATCGCGCCGCTCATTCATCAGGTGCTACCCCTGGAGGAGGTCACCAGAGCTCACATGGAGATGGAGTCATCCGCCCATTTCGGTAAGATTGTGTTGAGGGTAGGAGATGGATAGGTGGCTCGCTATCGGCATCAACGCCGTTGCAGAAACTGCCTTTGGAAATTGTAGATCGATTGGGTCAGCTTCCGCTTTTCCGTTTCTGCTATCTCCATGAATTCAAAAGCGTATTTGTAGCGTTTGTGATCTCTGTCGTAGTCGATGCGCCGCACTTCGGCCATCTTGATGATGATGATCAGCTCATCCCAATCCTTGTCCTCTGCCACATAGATGCCAAGGTTCTGGACGCGGTCGTCGACTGACAGAATCATTCCGGCGCTGTTTTTGACGTTGTGCTTTGTCAAGGTGCCATATGCGCCGCCAAGGCTGATGTTGACCAAGCTGAAAACGGCCTGGATATGCCCTGACTTCATGAACATCTTGGTCCCCACCGGCGTCTCCATTCGAAAGTTTTTGCGACGCTGGATGCGGTCCACATACTCGGGAAAGGGTATGGTGATCTCACGCCCGCTGATCTGCCCCCCAGTGGTGGAGAAGATATACTCCAGGTGATCAGGCCCGTTAAAGTTGAATTTCAAATTCAGGGGGGCGTCTTTTTTTACAGATGATTTGAAATCGTTGGGAAGGTCGATTTGCAGGGTGGGGTTTTCCGGATGCTGCTGCAGTCCGGTGACGCAGGTGAGGCGTTCGAACTCCGTACCGACCATATGCATCGATATGATCACCCGCGCCTCGATCAGGTGTTGAAACAGCTCGATCAGTTTGTCGCCTTCTATTTTACCCGCATCGCTCATATCTCATCAGACCCGTTCATGCTAACAAGGGGATTTCATACTTTTATCGGACAGGTCTGGCCATTTCTTTAGGGCCATTTTTCTATCTTGGCGGCCGACACAGGCTGTCTGGGCATTTGCATCCGGTGCAGAGCGAAGCTCCGCCGCGACCGATGGGGTGCCCTTTTCAAGGAAGATGCTACATCACCCGACCGTGGTGATCGAAATCCAGCGCCAGCAATCCCTTCTCCTCCTCGCTTAGAAAGTCGACGGATATGATCTCCACTGGGTCGTCCTCCTCGTTGGTGGGGACGATCGTCAGGCTTGCCCAGGTGGCCGGATCCTGTCCGAAGGTGAAGACGCACAACTGGTCGCATTGGGCCGATTCGTAGTTGGTGGACCTGATCCATTGCATGATGAACTTGGTGAAACCCTGGTGGTTCGTGTTGTACCATTCGACGGCACTATTGACAGGCACCGGAAGACTGCACACCAGGTAAAAGGTCTTACGCTTGACCAGTGACACGCAGTACTGCTTCCCGTCAGCTTCCGTCTTTTTCAGGTTTTCGTGGGCTTTGGTGGCAATGGCCTCAAGAATTTCGTAGGGGAAGAAGTTGGCGGCAAACTGCTTGTACTTCGGCCCCATGGAGTACAACTGCAACAGATGGCTTTGCATGCAACTGATCAGGCCCTGCTCGCTGTCCTGGCCGTTGAGGTCGATGACCACAGTGGACCCCGACTCCGGTCCTTCCAGCTCCGTTATCGAAACCATGACCGTCTCGCCGAAAGGCATCTGTTCGGGGATGGAAAATTTGAAATGGAAGGTGGAAAAGTCGATGGAATCACCGCTTTTTAATCTCAAAGGCGAGTTGGCCTGCAGCGCCTGGCCATTGAGTTTGGTACCGTTGGTGCTGCGCTGGTCTTCGATGTAATAGGCAACATTCTTATACTCGATGGTTGCATGGAAGCTCGAGATGGTGGGCTTGACGATGGTGATGTCGTTGCGCTGATCGCGACCGATGGTGGTGTGTCTTTTGGTGATCTCGATCCGATTTTCCTCCTGGCCGGTGACGCGATCCAGATCTTCGAGATACGCCTCCGGTTGCTTGCGCCGGCTGGCCTCCTCCTGATCCGATTTGCGTTTGCTCCGGTACTGTTTGACATACAAAAAGGCGATCCCCAAAGCCACTGCGGTGGTCAGCAGCGCCAGTATCAGGTTGAAGATGTCGACGCCGGATGTGGTGTCCTCTCTCCTTTCCATGTCGCTGCGTTCCGCTTCGGATATCGCCTGTTCTTGCGGCTCGGGCAGGGTGGATAGGGGTTGCGGCGCCTGGGGGGGCATCAGTTTCGGCTTCGGTTCCGGTTTCGGCGGTTGCAGGTAGGTCAAAATATCATCGAGAACGCCCAGGATCTCGGAGGCGTCATAGGTGCGGTAATATTCGCCTTCTGTTCGCGAGGCCAGGGCCTGGATAAGCACGAAATCAGCTGCGTCCGTGAAGGCGATGCCGAAGATGCGAACGTCCAGCTCTCTGCTTTCGGCCGCAAAATCCTGCCGCAGCCACTGATTCAACTCCTGGTCTTTGCGCTGATCCCCGGTGTCTGTTATCCCATCGGTGATAAAAACAATTCCCTTCTGGGCCTCTTTGCGCCCCTTGTTCTTCAGTTCGTACAAGGCCCGCTCGAAGCCGACGGCACTGTTGGTGAATTGTCCTTTGTAGTCGATCCGGGAGAGGCTGGCGGCCCATCTCCTCTGTGCCTGCTCGGTGTCCATCGATGCCAACGGTTCAAGCAGTTTCGCCGATCGATCGAACAGTACCATGCCCATATGCGCGTTTGGGGGCAATTGACGTACAAACGCATTCACCACCTTGGGAGTGATAAATTCAGGATCGTTTTTTCGCATGCTGCCCGAATTGTCGACGACGAACATCAGGTCGATGGCGGTATTTCCCCCTTCGACCGCAGCCGTACCAAAACCCGGCCAGAGCATGGCGATGCCGATACACAGGCAACATAGGCACCTGGCGGTGCGCCGCAATGATTCTAATCCGACCTTCATGTCACGTCCTTGTATCAACGAGGTGATGTTATGGGTGATAAGCCATAGCAGTTGAATGACAAACTAAACCAACGGATTATCTGGGTCAAGCCCTCTGAGCAGATGCGGGCGTCTGCTACGACCACTGGCCCCTGTTCCGGCGTCCTTTGCCCAAGCGCTGATCGTCCCCTGAACACGACAGGGATATGGGCGCCATAGGCCCTGGCGATCTATTGGGGAGATGGCAGGATGACAGGTGGGGATATGGCCTGCCGGAACGATGATCTGAAAAAGTTGAAAAAACTGCGTTGACCTGCCGGCCTGAGGTCGGTAATATGGCTTTTGTCTCTTCTTGTTGCCAGCCAGGCTACCCCAAGGAGAAATCGAAACAAGTCGTTTTTATAAAGAATTTGGCGTTTCGGGCACTGGACGGCTTGACGAAATGTTTTGCCGACAGCGGATAAAGCTGACACTTTTTCTATACGACCCTATGCCGGGGAGAGCTATGAACAAACTTGAATTGATTACGGAGTTGGGAGAGCAGCAGAACCTGTCGAAAAATGAGGCGAAAAAGGTTGTCGATCTTTTTTTCAGTGAGGTTTGCGACGCCCTTGGAAAGGGGCAGCGGGTGGAGATCCGCGGGCTGTGCACGTTTAAGGTCAAAACGTACGAAGGTTACGACGGTAGAAATCCCAAAACCGGCGAACTGGTCAAGGTCAAGCCAAAAAAACTGCCGTTCTTCAAGGCGGGGTCGGATCTGAAAGTGCGCGTCGACCGCTAATCCGCACCCTATCAGGATATGGTCATGGTGGATGCATCTTTTAGTTCGATGCATCCGCCACAAATGGCCGCTGAACCGGCCAACCCCGCCATGCCCGGCTCAACACGACTCGCGGGTCTCCAAGCATCTACCACCAGCACCAATGTGCGACCATTCTTGTCCGCGCGTCTTCCCTCCCGGATCGGCTCGAACCCGATCCTCCAAATTCCATCCTGTAGATTTCGTAGGCTCTTTTGAAGTCAGCCTATGTCGAAGGCGGCCGCCGTCCCGGTTTCCATGTCAGGAGATAAAACCAACCTCCGGCCGCCAGCGGCGTATTTTCAAGAGTTCGGGAAATGCCTCGGGTCTATAGAGAGATTTGCCCGAGAGCAGGCGCAGGCACTCCTGAATGACCTCAGACATGGTCGGATGGGGAAACATGGTGCCCAAAGCATCCATGGCATTCTTGTCTTGGTCGATCAGCAAGGCGATCGACATGATCGTGCTCGATACCTGCGGCCCGGCCGCGCGCATGCCTAAAATCTTCTGCGTGTCGTCATCGCTGACAATGATCTTGGCGAAACCGCTTGTGGCACGCATGGCGATTGCTCTCGGCAATAGGGCGTTGGCATAGGTGGCCACCCGGTATGCAATCTTTTTCCTGCGGCACGCCTTCTCGTTCAATCCCACTGCAGCGACGGCCGGGTAAAAGAACATCACCGTGGACATGTTGGGGAAACTCAACGGCCGGGTGGGCAGATTGAACATATGTTTGACTGCATGCCGGCTCTCCATGGTCGCCATATTGACCAGGGCGGGTCGATGGGTGACATCGCCGGCCGCGTAGATGTTGTTGCCCAGACAACAATCCGGATCGCAATCCAGGTAGCCGGCGGCATCGGGCTTCAGTCCCGCTTTTTCGAGATTGAGCCTATGGATATAGGGGTCTCGGCCGATGGAGATGAGGGCGGCATCCACCTCCACCACGGTGGCATGACCGTCGTCGAAGTCGAGCACAACCTCCAGATGTTGCGGTTTGCGCACAATGTCACGCACCTTCGTAGAGTGAAAAATCTTGACGCCGTGGCGTTCGAGGTTGGTGCTGACAAAGTCGCTGACATCCTCGTCCTCATACGGAATGACCCGCTCCTGGTGGTCGACCAGAAAGACATTGGTCTGGCCGAAGTTGGAGAAGATGGTGGCATACTCACACCCGGTGACACCGGCGCCGATGATCATCAGGCGCCTCGGGAATCGCTCCAATTGAAAAATACCGTCCGAGTCGAAGATGCGCTGCTGATCGACCTCGATGTGATCGAAATGCCTCGGCTTGGAGCCGGTGCACAGCAAAAAGTGATCGGCGGCAATCTCTTCGGTTCCGCCTTCGGCCAGATCCACGGCCACCCGATCCGGCCCTGAAAAACGTCCCCATCCACGCAGATATTTGATGCTTCCGGGACCCTTCCAGTGTCCCCGGGCGAACGTCTCGATCTGCGACAGAAGCTGGTACTGCTTCTCCTTGACCGCCTCGATAACCGTGTCGCGCACCGCCTGGTAATCCACCCTGAGGTCGCTGCAGCGGTACCCCCGGTCTGTCTTGGCCGCCACAGCATAATCCTTGGCCAGCTCCCACATGGTTTTGGAGGCCAGGGCACCCCACTTGACGCCGGTGCCCCCGATCTCATCGCCCTCTATCAGGCAGACATGCCGACCGGCATCGATGGCGCGCATCGCCCCGGCGACCCCGCCGGGTCCGGCACCAATTACGCAAAGATCAAACGTGTCGATTCTGTTATTCATTTAAGCTCTTTCCTCATTGAATATCGAATCTTAACAGGTAGATAATCGTTTATCAACTCTCAATTTGGAACGGTTGCCGGGATTTGTCCCCGCTGTTGAAAAATGGGTGCTTGGGGTTGACTATGTTTCAAAATAAAACACGACTGTTTCGCTATACATAGTGTGTTTTATCAAAGGCTTGCTGATTAATTACTTGACAGCTGGATGTGGCAATAATATTAAGTTTAAATTAACAGCTCAGGCTTGTTTAAGACAGTAAAATTCAGAAATCAATGTTGAACATGAGAGTATAATTGCTGTCACGAATCTATCTAAACTCTGTATAGATTACAACTATTGGGAAATGCGGGATCGAATATGCGATTCTGAGAGTCAGGCTATGCAGCTGCGAGGATCTGTTGCAGGCCGAGCTGGCTGGTGTCTTTGTTGCGGGAACAGATAGCGTTATTCAGCAACCCGAATACAGGAGGAGAAATGAGAACAATTGAGACAGAAAAAGCTGAAATTGGAATGACATCCGAAGCGGTTAAGAAACCTTATGAGCGCGCCAGGATCGACGAGCATGAGCCACTGGAAGAAGCAACTGCTTATGTCTATTATTACTATACCTATATCTTCGATTAAAGAATGATTATTGGGCAGTATGAAGCGCCTGGGTTCTAATTGGAGCCCAGGCGCTTCATATATTTGTAAGACAATTTTGATGGCCCCTAAAAAGCCACTCATACGTCATGCCGGACGTGATCCGGCATCCAGAAGCCATTGAAAAGACTGGATTCCAGCTTTCGCCGGAATGATGGAAAAGTACTTATGGGGCTTTTTTCGAGCGCATCAGTTTTAGCTGTTGCACATAAGCTGGTCATCGCCGATGAAGGGTTCTTGTTTTGGTTTTTTCCCAATTTGGTAGGCTTCAAAACAGCGGGAACCGGTAAACAGGTGAACAATGATCTTGCGATTGTTTCATACCGGTTTTTCGGCAATCGGCGTTCTGCTCTGGGGCAACGCGCTGGCAGTTGTAGCGCGGTGGCAAGGTGTTACACCGACAGTCCGTTTGATAAAGAAAATAGCCCCATGGGTTCCTATTTCCAACGGTGGACTGGGTGAGTACTCGGATCGTATCGACGCTTTGCTGAAAAATGTCCCCTTCCTTTTCTACGCCCACCGTCAGGTGTGCCTGATCAGGGGGTTGCTGCTTTTTTTCTTCGGGAAAAGGCGGAAACTGGATATCCGGCTTCATTTTGGGAGCAAGATCGTCAATGGGGAATTTAACACCCACTGTTGGATCATCCTGGACGGAGAGATCCGTTTCGAAGTCGACAGCGTAATCCAACAATATACAACTCTGGTTGAATACACGTGATAGGAAATAATAATGACCTACGAATTGTCACAAGATTACCTTTGGAAGGAGATCGGGGACCAGGTCGTTGTGCTGCACTTTGAATCCGGGCGCTACTATTCGCTCAACCCTTCCGGCAGTGTGATATGGAGAGGGTTATTGGAGAACCAGTCTGCCGATCAGATCGTTGAGGGGCTTTGCAGCGACTTCGACGTGGATGAAGAGACCGCCTTAGAAGATGTTATAATAATGACCCGTCATTTTTTGGAGAAAAAATTTCTTGTTGTAGACTAAAACAACAACATCGTCCCCCGCTGTCTGGATAAAATGCTTCACGTTGTGTTTTTTGGAATGGATCTGCGAATACTGGACGCGCTCATGAAGCGCCCGATCCATCTGTGCGGCGTTTACCTTCCCCCGGCGCCATACCGGTTCCTGAGACACCCGCCTTGGTATCTTAAGTTTACTCCCCGGTTTATGATTAAGAAGAGGCTGAAAACGGCGGCTGTTTACGCCGGGGTGGATCAATATGTGCGCCATCACAATATCGCCGCACTGCAAGCGAAGCAGGTGAGCAGTGGGAAATTAAGAAAGCAATTGGCCGATTGCGGGGTCGATCTGGGAGTGGTTGCCAACTTTGGCCAGAGGATCGACAGCCGGTTGTTGTCCATTCCGAAATTTGGTTTCATCAATTACCACCCATCATTGCTGCCCAAATACAGGGGGCCTTCGCCTTTGGGCCACATGCTGCTCAACGGGGAGAAGATTTCCGGTGTCACCTGGCACAGGATCACCACCCAAATGGATCAGGGGGATATCCTGGCCCAGGATCAGTTCGAGATTGATCGCGATGATACCGAAAAGGATTTGGATCAAAAGTCAACTGCCCTGGCGATCCAACTGCTTGGTCCCCTGCTGGCCGACATTGATGCCGGCCGGGTTCATGGAAGGCCGCAGGATGAGTCCCAGGCCACATACTATCCCAAGCTGACCACATTGGAAAAAAAACAGCTGTCCGAGCTGGGAAAGCGTCCATCATGAGTTCAGTGAATCCGTGTGCGAGCAGGTACTTTCAACTCGGGCAAACGGGGGTTAGGCTCGATTTTCCCGACTCGGAATTTGCCGACCAGGCGTGCCGCCACATATTTCTTTCCGATAGTTTCCCGGGACAGGTCATTGCAACCCTTGAATATATCAACGATGAAGCGGTCGGCCGTGAGCTTTCTATGCCCGGGCGCCCCAATGTGGTTGGTATCTCTCGCAAAAAACGGGAAGACGGGCGGGAAAGACTTCTGCTTCAGATGTTCGATGCGTTTACGGTAGCACTGGATTTTTGCGATGATACTATCCAGATTCGCTATCCCTCCCATGCGCCGATACGGTTGCTGTTGGACGATGTGTTGCAAGCGGCCATGCAGTATGTGTTAGATCGCATTGGTGGATTTATTCTCCATGGCGCCTGCATGGTGCGGGATGGCCGTGCCATTGTCTTTATGGGCAACTCGGGTGCGGGGAAATCGACTTCGGCCTTCAACCTGATCCGTTTCGGTTTTCACTGTTATGCGGATGATGCGGTATTGGTGACCCCGGGAGAGGAGGGACTATTGGTATGGCCCTTGTCACGCGAATTTTCTCTCCGTCCCCTCTCTTTCAAGCTTTTTGAAAAGCAGGGTATCCCCCTGGGAGATTATCAAAAAGAGGGTCAGAAATTCTATTTCAGCCAGACGGCCGAACGGCTGCCCGGAGCCCGACTGGAGCACATCTGCTTTCTGGAATTGAGCGGCGACGCGGAAACAACCTATACGCCTCTTGGCGAAGCGCAAACCCTCTCCATTTTGTGTGAAAATAAGCGTCATTTCTCCTTTATGGGGCGCAGTGATGCGGAAAAATACGCCCGGACACTGGCACGGTGGACGCCAATGCCGATCTCCGCGCGGGTTGGAACCGACCTGCATTACCAGGGAAAGATCTTTGACCTGCTCCTTGCCGGAGGAGATAGCCAATCGTCCATCGGGATAAAACCCGTGTCACAGGCGGCAACGCGCAAGGAAAAGACGGCCTTGATTCGACAATCGTGGGGAACGGCCGGCAATTACAAGCTGGCTGATCTGATTCCATTGCTTGCTGATTATGACCCCCATGTCTTCAAGCTGGTGCTCAGCTTTTTCCAGACCCTTCCCGTTGCCAGGTTGCAACCTGTTCGCGAGCCGATTGCAATTCCCCAAGGCCCCATGACAAATTGTGCGCCTTGGGTGGATTTGTCTGAGTGGATAAATGGGTGTGAAAAACTCATGGCGGAGTCGGCGTTGGAGGTCCTTCAGCGATTTGTCTATCCTTGGTTTGTGTCGGCCCCGTTACTCTATCCGTTTCTAAGGGCGTTGGCGGCAGGTGAAAAGGATCGACTGCCGATAATTCAACAGGCGTGGCAGCAGTTTTTGGAAAGGCAGTACAAAGGTGAGGGGATCCGTCAAAATGACAATGTCGGATCAGCGCCCAAGGAAGAGAAGGCGGAAATCCCTCGCGTGGATAGAATTGCGGTCGTCTGGATCTCAGCGAACGGAAAAGGCGATTGGCAATTGGTGGCCGATGAAATTGAGAATACGCATGGGAATAGACAGTTGACGGTCATCCCCGTTGTGAACAGAGAAAAGCGTCTGCCCCAATGCGAAGCCCTTATCCACCATCTGAGTCGGAGAGGGGTAAACGTTAAAATTGCCCGGCAGATTCCGCTGTGTCAGTTGAATGATGAAGATGCCACATCACTTCTTTCGTCGAACCGATTTGACTACCATCGCTTCGAAGACGAGAAGCGGTCATGTGCGGTTGTCTTTTCAGACGTCGGTCGAATGAAGAGCGACAGCTATTCATCGTTTGCAGAAGCGGCGAAACAGGTAGGTTTTAGCCGCGAGCCAATAGCCTTCGAGCAGTGTGACGGATGTGCGATGACTTCGCTGGGCTTGTGCTGCGGAGGCTTTCTGTTACAGTAACGAGAAAAGAGAGATATATCATGGCCAACGTTTTATGGACCACCTATTGCAACCGCAACTGCGCCTACTGTTTTGCCCAGGGAAAGGTGGATTTGAACAGAGACAAGGGCGACCCATCCAAGAACCTGAGCATGGATGCCTTGGAGAAGATCATCTCCTTCTATAAGAGGAGCCTTTTGCGCCGGTTTTCGATTTTGGGCGGAGAGCCTACCCTCCATCCTCAGTTCACAACATTGTTGGACCGGGTGTTGGCCGAACCGAGTTTTAAGATGGTCTTGGTCTTTACCAACGGACTTATTCCGGAGCCGGTCCTCGACTACCTGGAGAACCAGCAGGACGACCGGCTTCAGATCGCCTTGAATTTTAACGCGCCGAGTGTTTATCCTCAGGAACAACTTGATCATATCGAAGAAACCCTTAAAAGAGTGGGGCCGAAAGTCGGTTTGGGCATCAATATCTATAAAGCCGGCCAGGACTACAAGTATCTTGTCGATGCTATCAACGAATACGATATGGTCCGCCATATTCGACTGGGATTGACCCATCCCATTGTCGGGGCTGGAAATCGCTATGCCAGGCGGAAGGACTTCCCCGCCATCGCAGAGGATATCGTCGCTTTTGCAAAAGTTGTCGAGCGAAACAACATCAGCTTCTCATTTGATTGCGGTTTTGAATTTTGCATGTTCTCTTTAGAGCAGCACAAAACCTTACTTGGCTGCGGGATTCGGTTTACATCGCGCTGCGATCCCATCGTCGACATCGGTCCGGACCTGAACGTGTGGCGCTGTTTCCCGATGTTGGGTGATGTCTGCGGAAAGCTTGATGCGTTTGAGACCCGCAACGATATTATCGATCATTTTAACAAGAAGTACAGGCATATCAAGCGAATGGGCAATCGACCCGAATGCCCCCAGTGCCGCTACCAGGCCACTGGTTTGTGCAGCGGCGGGTGCCTGGCCCGAACGCTTATCTCTTTCAAAGCCAAGTAAACATGAGACCCCATCGATCTTCAAAAACAGCACAATATCGTTATCGGCTCGGTTTGCGCTATCAATACCTCAGTCGTATTGCCCGGGTACACTTTTTACGGCTGCTGTTAAAGATATGCCTGGCTGTTTTCTGGATCGAAGCGGTGATACGTCCTCTCCCCAAGCGCGACCATAAGAATATCTTGGTTATGGTCATTGGAGGTTTGGGGGATTGTCTGCTGTTCGATCCGCTGTTCCGGCGACTTAAAGAGAGGTGGCCCGGTGCCAGGATCGATGTTATCAGCGGTAGCTTTGAGCAGATGTGGGCCCTCATGGCATCGGTGGACAACCTGATCCTCTTTACCCCGACCAAGTTTAAACCCCCATGGGCATACATCAAACTGTTTCGTACGATCTATCGAAATCAATATGATTTGGTGGCCGAAGGAATCGCCTTTCTGCCCAAGAGGGGGATCTATCCGATCTTTACCTCCCTGGTTTTTTCTGCCAGCCGGGCGCCGATTCGCATCGGACGGCCCAATGTCGGACACATTGGAAAGATGCGCATAAGAGAGATGGGATTCGTCGGTCGTGAGGAGATGCGCAGTGGCAGGAATAGACGGAATCATTCAACCAATCCATTTATAACCCACACCCTTCAGCTTGTCCCACCGGAAAGCCGCAGTGCCCACGAGAGTGCCTATATCTTCGAACCACTGGGCATGCCATTTCATCGTCGACCCGATGAGCCGGCACTGGTGGCCGATCCACCCAACGACATCTGGGCTGCGGACCGGCTGGCTCAGCATTGGCCGACAGATCGTCGCCCTCTCGTCGGCGTTACCCTGGAAACCACCCGATCCATCAAGAGCTGGCCACTGGAAAATTATGTTGCTATTATCGAGAGCGGCATTCGTGATGGGTACCGTTTCCTCTTGCTCGGTCTGGATCGAGATCTCTCCAGGAAGGTATCACAGCGGTTCTCTCAAGAGATGGTGCTTGATGTTTCAGGCCAAACGACCCTGGCCCAGATGATCGCGTTGATTCGACAATGCCATGCGTTTGTATCCGGCGATACCGGGCCGTCGCACATCGCCCAGGCCTGCCGTGTACCGACGGTTGTTCTTTTTGGTCCCTCCAATGAACGTGAGTTCGGGCCCATGGACGCAGATCTGCACACGCTGATGTTGCCGCCTGAAAAACTGTCCTGCCGTCCGTGCGTGTTAGGGCCTTGTGTGCGTGGGCGCAGCTGTATCCGGTCGATCAGGCCAGTCGATGTATATGAAGCTCTTAAGGAAAAAGTGGCGCAATCGACAAATGGCACTCACAGTCGTCCGCAGCCTTTACGCGGAACACCCCAGCGCATTTTGTGTGTCATTTAAGGAGTATGTTTTTGGCTGCAGAAAAAGAACATCAGACACCCTCCGGCCCTCAACTGATGAAGGGCTACCGGTCCATTCCGGGAGGATACGACACCATTTCCGGAAAAGAGGTCTTCCGTCTGTTCTGGAGGTATGCGCGCTACGAGAAGAGGGTGTTTCTGGTTATCCTTTTTTCAGTAATCCTGCAGGGCGGCGTCGCCGGCGGCACCATCTATCTGCTTAAAAGCGCCCTGGATCAGTTTTTTGAAAAGCAGAACCTGAACACAGTGATGTTTCTGGTCGGCACACTGTTTCTGGCCACAGTGCTCAAGAGCGGATTGGAGTTCCTGTTCAACTGGAAAAAAGCTGTCGCTGTGGCACGTATCAATGATCAGTTGGTGATCAAGGCGTTTCGCCACCTGCTCTATAATCCTTTCCGGTATCACATCGGGGAGCGGGACCGCAAAAAATACGCCTGGGTGTTGAAAGATGCCATGAAGTTTATTAATTCGATTTTCGGCATGTTCAATGCCTGGGCCAAGCAGCCCTTTGTGCTGCTCAGCACGGTAGTGGCTCTGTGGATCATCTCGCCTGTATTGACTTTCGTTGGCTTGGTGCTCGCGCCCCTTGGGATTCCTTGTATCCTCTTTTTGAAACGCAAGATTAAGGATTTTGTTGCCGAGCGGAAGATGCTGCTGGGCGTGATCGAAGAGGTGGTCTCCGAGAGTATTCGCAGTATCCGTATCGTCAAGGTATTTGGCCTGGAAGAGCGCAACGTCGCCCAGTTGGCAACCGCCATCGATAAGCAACGAGACATCAACATGAAAAACGCCTTCTACCTCGGGTTGATGTCTCCGTTGTCGGAATTGATCGGCTTTATCGGCCTGGCCGTGATTATTTTCGCCGGCAGTCAGCGCATCATCGACGGCAGCTTTACGACAGGTACTTTTTTCGTCTTCATCATGGCTTTTTTGAATATCTACAGGCCACTGAAGGACATCTCCAACGGTTTCATGAACTACCAGTTGGCCCTGGATGCGGGCCGGCGGTTGATTATCCTCGAGCAGCGGGCTGCAAAAGTGCAGAGCAACCAGGGCAGTGTCATGCTCGATCGTTTCAGCCAGTTGGAGGTGAGGGATCTCTGGTTTGCCTATGACGTTGCTGACAGTGGCGGAGAACAGGAAGCAACAGAGACCGAATACGTGCTAAGGGGCTTGTCTTTGACGCTTCACGCCGGTGAGGCCATGGCACTGGTCGGCGCCACCGGCGCCGGGAAAAGTACATTGTGTGATCTGATCTGCCGTTTGTATGAACCCTCCAAAGGAGAACTGCTCGTAAACGGCACACCCGCTTCAGATTTTTCCAAAGAGAGTTTTACGGCATCATTTGCGCTCTGTTCACAAGACACCATCGTGTTCAATAACGCTTTGTTCGAGGAGATCCGGGTGGCAGCACCGGAATCCTCAATGGAGGAGGTCTGGCGTGTGGCCGACGCCGTCGGATTGTCGGCCTATATGTCCACAGGTCGTCGCAATTGGGAGAGCTGGATCGGAGACCGCGGCGTTCAATTCTCCGGTGGGCAAAGGCAGATGATCGCCATCGCCAGAGCCCTGCTGCGCAAACCTCGGGTGTTGATCATGGATGAAGCCATGTCCGGTCTGGATGTGGAGACCGGCCGGCTTCTTTGGGAGAACATTCGTCGCATGCTGCCCGACACGGCGATACTGGCCATCTCCCACAACTGGGATGTGATCCGGCACTGCCAGCGGGTTAGCGTGATGGTCGAGGGGCGTATCACCAAGACCATGCAGGTGGCGGAGATCGAAGACAAAGATCAGTTTTTTAGAAGCCTTCATATCGAGCGCCAGAAGAGCGGACATTCCCATGAATAAGAACAAGGTGCTGTGCGAGTGCCTGAAAGGTCTGCTGGCATTTGAAGATCGGTTTGAACAGGTGCCCGATAGGCGGGCCAGATGGCTCGGTGAGCGTCTTGCATGGCACAAAGTCCTGCCGCTTGCTGCGGCAATTCAAGACCCCGGCAAGCCCAAGTGCCGGACCTTGGCTGATATCTTAAACAAAGCCAACCTGCATAACATGATGCGGGAGGAGCATTACTTCAGGCAAGTTAGGTCTCTTTTCAGCGCCCTGGACCAATGGGAGGTTGAATATGTTCCCTTCAAAGGCCCTTTTTGGTTTGTGCCGCTTTATGAGGCCTACCATTGGCGCCATATCGGCGATATCGATCTGCTCTTGCCCAAATCGGATATTCCTAAAGCCACCGAGATGATGGTGGCCCTGGGGTATCGACCCCATTATCTGAGTGGCGGCCTGGAGCAGGAGCTTGTTGGCGGCAGGGGGGAGCTGGCTTTTTCCCCGGACCCTTCCCGGCCCAATGATGTGGTGGTGGAGCTTCACTGGGACCCCATGCCCAGCCCGCGTTTCATGCGTCGCCAATTTCTGAGCTATGAAGACTTCACGCGTCGGACCATTTGCGGTCAATGGCGGGGGCTCTCCTATGCCATGCCCTCGTTGGAAGTCCAGTTCTTGTACCTGGTTCTTCATGCCACCTGTCAACACCAATTCATGCGCTTCGTGCATGTGACGACCATCGTTCACTATATCCAAAGACGATTTCATTTGAATTTCGAAGAGGTGTTCGAACTGGCAGCCGAACGGCACGCCAGCACGCCCCTTTTTTATGGATTGTCCTTTGCGAATGCTTTTTGGGCGTTGCCGAAGCCATTGCGGGAATTGAAAGCACGAATAAGCGTCCCGTTGAAGAGCAGATTGGTGACAAAGCTGCTCTCTCCCCGTTCCATTGTACAAGGGAACGATAAAAAAGGGACAATCCGTAGAAATCTATTCAGGACAGCGATCAGTTGGTAAAAATTACGTTTGGGATACTGCCGCAAAAAAAGATGAAGAAAAAGTCTTCGAAACACCTGCTGAAAATTACGACAATTCTTCACAATTTTGAATCGATCGCTTTCGGAAAAACACCGGAGGAGAATCGCTATTTCCAAACCAGCGATGGCGGGCGATTCATAAAAGTATCGTCATTTAATCGACGTAATACCAGCGCTGCACCGACAAAATCTGAGAATCCCGACCTCTGCGTACACCCGTCTAATATCAAGGAGCATCTGAGATGGTGCAAGCGCTGCCTGTTCGATAGTGTCGTCTTGCCATCCAACGCCGATGTTATCCTTCTGCGGGCCAATATCAGCCTTTTTTATCTCCAAGACGCTATCCGAATCAAAATTAATGTCGGAAACCCTGAAAGGCCTGCGGAAGGGCTGAAAACAGAGTATGCACTTCGTAAGAGAGTGGAAAAGATGGACCTTCTAAAAGTGCCTCGGCTTCTTGAGGGACGTTTCGAGGAGAATTCATCATTTTTAATGGATGAGGTGATTCCGGGCAGATTATTGGCATGGGAGGATCAAGGTGCCGAAGCGGTGTTCAGACGATTGATCCCCGATATTTGGAAGTATTACCAATCTGTTGGTATAGAGTGGATGACGCCCGGGGAACGCGGCGATGATGTGGACAAGGTCATCCACGAATACACCCAGGCGTTGGAGGCCAAACCTGAAATCTGCTTCCCCTTTGACTTAAAGAAGATCGAGGGTTTTCGCGATCGCATTCTGCCCTGCGCTCAGATTCACGGCGATTTGGCAATCCACAATATCATCGTCTCCCCTGATGGGGATTTTTTGGTAGACTGGGAATCCTCCACCTTCGACTATCTTATACGCGATTTCCACAAGCTGTTAATCATCGATGAGTGGCATCTGGATCGTCAGATCAGGCCGCTGATGGAAATCGAGATTGAAGAGCAGCGCAAATCGACTGGTAATGCCCCCCTCTCTTTCAACGACCAACTCTACTGGATCCTCTTCCTTCAGGTCCACAACATGGTGACGACACCTTACTATCCTCAACGGTTGCTGCGAAAAGCGCAGAACACATTGGACCACTTTTTCCTAACGACTACTCGTGCTGCGGATAGCCTGTAATATCGCGAATTTTTTCATAGAGCGGTTTGAGCCGCTTGTACATCTGCCGGTAGACTTCATGATAGAGACGGTTGTACTGGCGGTGCTGAACCGGGTCGGGTTCGAACAGGGTGCCGGTATGGGTCATGGCCTGGACCGCCGAAGTAAAATCAGGGTAGAGATCGAGGCCTACCGCTGCGTCGATGGCGGCTCCCAAACCGGCAGTTTCATAAATATGGGGACGGGCCGTCGGCAGCCCGAAGATGTCGGCCGTGAGTTGCACTGCCTGGTCGCTTTGCGATCCGCCGCCCGATACCCGCAACGTGGTGATCCGGGTTTTGGCCCGTCGCTCGAGGCGCTCTTTGCCCTCGCGCAGGGCATAGGCCAGTCCTTCGAGCATGGCGCGATAGAGATGGGCGCGGGTGTGGACATCCCCGAAGCCGATGACGGCCCCTTTGGCTTCCGGGCCCGGAAACTTCAAACCGGGACTCCAGTAGGGTTGCAGCATCAGCCCCATGGCGCCGGGCGGGACCTCTTCGAGCAGCCGTTCGAACAGGATTTCGGGTGTGACTCCCTTCTCCTGCGCCTTTTGCTGCTCCAGATGGCCGAACTGCTCTTTGAACCACTCGACCATCCAGTAGCCCCGGTAGACCTCTACCTCAACGTTGTAGTGGCCCGGTACCGCGGCCGGGTAGGCGGGCAGAATCCGGATCGGTTCGACATAGCGTCCGTGGGTCATGTTGATGGTGGCGGTGGTGCCGTAGCTCAGACATCCGATATGGCTGGCCAGGGCGCCCGATCCGATCACCTCGCACGCCTTGTCCGCTGCCGCTGCGATCAACGGAAGGCCGGCGGGAATCCCCGTCTCTTCGGCTGCCCGGTTGCTGATCTGACCCATCGGGGCGGCCGGCGCAATCAGTTTTGGCAGCATGCTTTCGACAACCGGCAGGCATCGCCAGTGCCAGTCCCATTTGCGGGCCCACTGCAGGCGCTTGTAGTCGAAGGGGATGTAGCCGACCTGACATCCCACCGAGTCGACAAATTCTCCAGTGAGCTGGTAGGTGAGATAGCCGGAGAGCAGCAGGTATTTGTGGGTGCGGCGCCACACGTCGCTGTCGTACATCGCCAGCCAGTTGGCTTCTGCTTCGGAGCGAATGTAGTTGATTGTACCGCTCAGGCCGGCCAGGCGGAAGATCCAGCCCCATGCACCGCCCAGGGGCGGCAGTCCGCGTGACTTGCGCTGATCGAGCCATATGATGGCAGGGCGCAGCGGTTTTCCATCCCTGTCCATGTTGACCACTGTGGCCCTCTGGGTCGTCAAGGCCACGCCGGCTATCGCCTCCCTGGAGACGTCGCCGGATGCCCACAGCTTTTGGCACGCTTCGCAGAGGGCGCTCCAGAAGCGTTCCGGGGCCTGTTCGGCCCATCCGGGCTGCGGGGAGACATAAGGCTTGAAGGCCACCTGCGATTTGGCTGTCATCTGACCATTAAGATCGAACACCATCGCCTTGAGACTCTGGGTGCCGTTGTCGATGGCCAGAATCAGGTCACTTTGAGGCATGGGCAATTACACCTTTACTCTAAACGTTCCACTTTCATACTTTCAACTCCGGGCGGGCATAAAGCCCGCCCCTACACGGTTCGTGTATGGCGACAGGATGTGTTTCTACTCAAACGTCGTAGGGGCGGGCTTTATGCCCGCCCGTTACATCCGCTTAAGTTAATGACATTGACTTTCAACCCCCGGCGAAGCCGGTCTAAATATACCGCAAGAAGAGATTGGCAAGGCGTTTTTTGAGCCCTCGCCAGCTCTTCGTGACGGTTCTCTCCTCTTGTGCCAGCCAGGGGAAGCCGTGGGTCCGTTGCCAATGGTCCATGTACGCCAGCGTCTCCCGGTGCCAGCGGCGCAGGTCCCACCCCAGCGCCGGTCGGCACAACTTCCCGATCCGCGTCAGGTATGCTTTGCCGCCCTCGGGCAGCAGCAACCCGATGCGCACGCGTCGAAGCAAAAGATCGGGGAGGTGCCGTACCGATTCGTTAGCAGCTGAATAGGGCAGCTCCGCCCACAGCGTTTTCGTACCGGGGATCGGTGTCAGGTCTTCGGGGCCAGCCTCTTGGACCAGGGTGACGGCGTTCCGACCGTATCGTCCGCACAACCGTTGCCAGGCGGACGCTTCGATGGCGCTCTTCGGGGGAGGGCTCTCTCCATCGTCGAATCCGCCTGTATCGGCCGACGGCTTGGCCATCTCGGGAAGATAAGATTGGGCAACCTTGAGCGCATCCAGCGCCACCCTGCGGTAGGTGGTCAGCTTGCCACCGGCAATGGTGACCAGCCCGCGCTCTTCCCACACATCGTGCTCCCGTGACTCCTCGGACGGGGACCGGTTGCCGCCGCTGCTGATGACTGGGCGCAGACCGGCCAGGGAGGAGATGCACTGCCGGATAGAGATTCCCAATGAGGGAAAGAGGGCGCGTACGCCATCGATCAGATAGTCGGCCTCCTCTTTGGAGATGACGGGTTCGATGTTCAGATCCTCGTCGTGATCCAAATCGGTGGTTCCCACCAGGACGACGCCCTCCCATGGAATGGCGAAAATGGCCCGCTGGTCTTGGGGATGGATGAATGAGACGGCTTGATGCACTGGCAGGGCCTGCTTGGGAAAGATGAGATGGCTGCCCCGCAACGGCCTGAGACGCTTCTTTTTTTGGGGCTGCGGATGGAGTGCCTCGGCCCAGCAGCCGGTGGCGTTGATGACGGCTCGGGTTTCGATGGATCGGGTCTCTCCGGTCTCGCTGTCCTGCAGCGTTGCGCCGGTGACCACGCCCCGCTCGTCGCGGTTCACTGTCACAGCCGTAGTGTAGTTGCGTGCCGTCCCGCCGGCTGCTCTCCCCTCGGCGATCAGGCGCAGCACCAGGCGTGCATCATCTACCTGGGCATCCCAGAACTCATAGCCGCCGCTCAGCTCTTTGCGGTCGATGAAGGGCACCCGGGCGACCAGTGCATCTGCTTCGAGAAATCGGTGCTGGCGTTTCTGGGCCAGCAGGTCGTAGATCGAGAGGCCGGCCTCCAGGGTCCAGCGGCCCGGGCCGCGGCCTTTGTAAACGGGAACGAGGAAGGCGATGGGGGCGACCAGGCCGGGCGCTTCGCTCAACAGTCGTTCGCGCTCCTTGACGGCGTCTCGCGTGAGCAGGAAGTGCCCCTCTTTCAGATAGCGCAGTCCACCATGAATCAGTTTGGACGATCGGCTGGAGGTGCCCCAGGCAAAATCGTGCTGCTCCACCAGGACCGATTTCAAACCCAGGCGGGCGGCTTCGTGGAATATCCCTGCGCCGGTGACACCGCCTCCGATGATCAGCAGGTCGCAGGTGTCGGGCAACTGCTCCATGCGTGCTCCCCAAATTTGTGTTCGACAATTGGTTTATATCATATCATGATGCGTTTATGCGATAGTGGAGAGCACTATTTTAACTGCACTCAGCCGGATAGCGCCTCTCGCAGCCGTTGACACCCTCAGCCAAGGAGCGTTGCCATGTACAAAGATCGTCCCGATCCGGGATGGTTCGGAGAGCCCTTTCCCGAGAAGAGCTACCGATCGATTTTTAAATGGGGTGCGCCGGGTCGCCACTACCATCCGAAATCCGGATTGGTCAGCCTCTTGCGTGAGCGCATGTCGCTGTCGACCGATGCGTTCACTGCACCTGTCAACACCGGGGTCACAGTGGTCGGGGAGTGTCCGTCTCCACGTCTTTCGCCCGATCATCTCTCTGCCCTTGCGGATATGGTCGGCCTGGAGAATGTCAGCCACGACGACTACACCCGGGTTCGCTATGCCCACGGGCAGTCCGTAGAAGAGATCCTCAAGCTACGGCATGGGCAGCCCGACGCCTTGTCGGATGCGGTGGTGCATCCGCGTCACAAAGAAGATGTGCAGCGCATCGTGGCCTATTGCCACCACCACCGGATCCCCCTGACCGTATATGGGGGTGGTTCATCAGTCACGCTGGGCTTAACTCCGGCCCGCGGCGGGGTGACGCTGGTCATGCAGACCCATATGAACCAAGTGCTCGATGTGAACGAGGTCAACCAGACCGCCACCGTCGAGGCGGGGATCCTTGGGCCGGCCTATGAGGCCGCTCTCAACGGTGCGCCCGGTCGTTTCAATTCGAAGCATCGCTACACCTGCGGTCATTTCCCCCAATCCTTCGAGTACTCCACCGTCGGCGGGTGGATCGCCACTCTGGGAGCCGGGCAGCAGTCCAGCTACTATGGTGACATTTATGATATCGTCGTCAGCCAGGAGATCGTCAGCCCCGTGGGAACCGTCACCACATCCGATTTTCCGGCCACAGCCACCGGCCCCAAGGTCAACGATATGCTCAAAGGCAGTGAAGGTGCCTTCGGCGTTCTTACTGCTGCAACCCTGAAGGTCTTCCGTGCCATGCCCGAAAACCGACGGCGCTTTGCCTACATGCTGCCCGGTTGGAAAGCGGTCGTTAAGGCTTCGAGAGCCATCGCCCAGGGGGAGTTCGGCATGCCCTCCATGCTTCGCATTTCAGACCCCGAGGAGACCGAAGCGGCCCTTCACATCTATGGCCTGGGCGGGGGGTGGGTGGATCGACTGATGCGGTTGAAGGGACTCTTGCCCATGAAACGCTGCCTGCTGATCGGTCAGAGCGATGGAGAGAGGTGCTTTGCGCGCAACATTGCGCGGCAGAGTCGTCGCATCTGCCGCCGGCTGGGCGGGCTTTGGCTCAGCGGATATCCGGTCAACCGTTGGGCCCACAGCCGCTTTCTCGATCCCTACATGCGTGACGATCTGCACGACATGGGCATTCTGATCGATACCCTTGAGACGGCCGTGACCTGGGACCGTATCGAGGCAGTTCATGAGGGTGTGCGCCAACTGATTAAGGCGCGGCCCCAAACGATCTGCTTGTCCCATGCCTCGCATTTCTATCCCCAGGGGACTAATCTCTACTTCATTTTCATGA
Organism: uncultured Desulfatitalea sp.; assembly: GCA_963668675.2. Taxonomy (GTDB): domain Bacteria; phylum Desulfobacterota; class Desulfobacteria; order Desulfobacterales; family Desulfosarcinaceae; genus Desulfatitalea. The sequence continues at coordinate 3,198,981 of CAXXMB010000002.1, forward strand.
CGCCCATGACTGACGTGGAAGATTATAATGCTTTTCAGGCGGAGATCATTTCACGGATCGTGGCGTGCGGAGGATCGCTCAGCCACCATCACGGCGTGGGCAAACTCATGGGGCGGTGGATGGAGGGGCATCTCGGGGAGGAGCAGATGGCGGTATTGAGAGCGCTGAAACGCCACTTTGACCCGCACGACATCATGAATCCGGGGGGAACGCTGGGGTTGGATGGCGGCTGAGATCATATTTTATAGTAGCCCAGCCACTCGCCTGGCGATGATATCAGGTGGTTCAACTCATTGATGTTGGCGTTGCAGGACATCTGCCTGAATCGATCCTTTGCCTTCTTCATGCGTTCTATGATGTAAAATTATTCGATGTGAATTTTTACTTGACAAAATATAAACTGAACGACAATTATATGACTGGCCAGTCAGTCAAGGCGAGGCGAGGAGGGGATATGCCCAAAGAGACCTTTTTCAGGATTGCCGAAGACAAGCGGGAGAGGCTTTTGCGCGAAGCGGCAGCGCTGTTTGCCGAGCGTGGTTACAACCAAGCCGATGTTGCCGAAGTGGCCAGCCGTGCCGGCGTTGCCAAAGGGTCGATCTACAACTATTTCGAGAGCAAAGAGGATCTCTACCTCTATGTCTGCAGGGACGGCATGCAGCGTTCCCGCCAGGCCATCTACGGTGATCTGGATCCCGACTGGGACATCTACCGCCAGATCGAACACATTTTCAGGCAGGGGGCGCAATTCGTCGCCAGCCATTCGGAATATCTCATTCTCTACGCCAATATCTCATCGGCCGGCATGAAGCGTTTTTCCGACCAGATGTCCCTGGATGTTGAGAAATACACCGCCGACCATCTCAAACGGCTGATCCGCAGGGATATTCAAAAAGGGCTGATCCGCGATGACCTGGATGTCAATTTTGCGGCCTTTTTGGTGAACAGTCTCTATATCATCTTCATGACCTCGCTGGTCTCCAACCATTTTAAAGTCAGATTGAAAGAGTACCTGGAGATCGAGGGCGAACTCACCGATCCGGCGCTCGAAACCCTTATCCAGAGAACCACGGAGATGATTAACAGTTTGTTGAAACCGGTTTAAGATAAGGAAGCAGGAACGTAGGAAAGTATGAAAGTGGTGGCATTCTGTCATTTTATTAGACCGGCAATTAAATAGACCATCCTCCGTAACTTTCATACTTCTCGCTATTAAACTTTAATATCAAGGAGTCTAAAATGTCCGATACCACCGGCGGTCAGATTATCGCCAAAATGCTAAAGGCGGAAGGTGTCCAGAAGTTTTTCGGCATTATCGACGGTACTTATCTGCAGCTCTTCGCCCACTGCGTTGAAGAGGGGATCGAGATGATCACGCCCCGTCATGAAGCGGTGGCAGCCCACATGGCAGGTGCCTATGCGCGCATGAGCGGCCGGTTGGGGGTCTGCATCGCCAGCAACGGTCCAGGCGTGGCCAACATGCTGGCCGGGGTGGCGGTGGAAAACGTGGAGGGCAACCGGGTGCTGCTGATCACCAGCTCCCGCCGCACCGGCATCAGCTACCCGGATCGAGGCGGCGCATACCAATGCTTCGACCAGGTGGGCGTGATCAAGAACATGGCCAAGTGGTCGGCCACCTGCGCCTATCCCGAACGCATTCCAGAATTGCTGAAAATGGCGTTTCGCAAGTGCTATCAGGGGCGACCGGGCGTGGTTCATCTCGATGTGCCCGAAAACCTGATCAACGGGCCGTGCCCCGAAGCACCCATCCTGGCGCCTGCCAACTATCGCCGTACCGAAGCCATCGCACCGCTGCCCAGTCAGCTCGAGCAGGCGGCCGAGCTTCTATCGGCGGCCCGACTGCCGATGATTCACGCTGGCAGCGGCATCATCCACGCTCAGGCCTTTGACGAGCTTCGCCAGGTCGCCGAGCTTCTGCACGCACCGGTGACCACTTCGTGGGCCGGCCGCGGCGTTTTGGATGAGCGTAACCCCCTGGCCTGGCCCATGGTGCACATCGATGCCAACAACGCCCTGCGCAACAGCGCCGACGTCTGCCTCTGCCTGGGATCGGACATGGGCGAGACCGACTGGTGGGGCAAGGCGCCCTATTGGGCCAAGCGCTCAGAGCAGACCTTCATCCAGGTGGACATCGACGAAGAGCGCCTGGCACGGAACCGGGCCAATGACCTTGCCATCGTCGGCGACGTGAAGCTTTTTCTGCAGATGCTTATGGCAGCTTTGGAGAAACGTGCTTCAACCATGGACATGGACACCCGTAAAGCCAACGTTCAAAAGCTTGCCGGGATGAAGGCCGAAGACCGCAAAACACTTGACGAAATGCTGGCCCTGCCGGGCGACCCCATGATCTCCTGCCAGGTGCCGAAAATCTGCCGTGAGGTGTTCGACGACGATGCGGTGGTGGTCTTCGACGGCGGCAACACGGCGGTCTGGGGCAACTTCTACACCTCCCTGCCCACACCCAATTGCCAGTTGGGGACCCACCACATGGGGCATCTGGGGGCGGGGGTCGGTCAGGCGCTCGGTGCGGCCGTGGCCCGGCCGGGAAAGCAGGTCTACTGCCTGATCGGCGACGGCGCGATGGGGTTCAATATGCAGGAGGTGGAGACCGCCGTGCGCCACGGCCTCAAGGTCATCTTCCTCGTCTTCGTGGACAAGGCCTGGGGCATGGTGAAGATCAACCAGATGTTTGCCCTGGAACCTGTAAAGGATATGTTTAAAACCGCACTGGGCCCGGACAAGACCGGGACGATCAACACCGACCTTGGCGACATCGCCTGGGACCGGCTGGCCCGCTCCATGGGGGCCTTCGGGGCCCACGCCAGCAGTGCCGAAGAGCTGCGGGTCGCTCTGGATGAGGCCCGCGAGGCCGATACCTGTGCGGTGATTCACTGCCTGGTGAATGCCGAGGCCCACATGATGGCACCCGGATTGATGCACTTCAAGGCCATGCACCAGGAGCCGCAGGGGGAGTAGACCCAACATTAGGGACGTTTCGAATGCCATTAGACCTTACAGGAGGATGATGTATGGATGCAGCAGCCGTTGACCAGATCAGCCTCAACTTCAGCAAAGGCGGCCTGTTGGGCCTCAATATCGTGATCGGCCTGATGATGTACGGCATGGCTCTGGATATGAAACTGGACGATTTCAAGCGTGTTCTGCGTTCGCCCAAAGGCCCGGCCATCGGCCTGGTTGCCCAGTTTCTTTTCCTGCCCGCCTTCACCTATCTTCTGACCCTTGTCCTGCCGGTCACCCCTTCGATGGCGCTGGGCATGATGATGGTCGCGGCCTGCCCGGGTGGCAATCTATCCAATGTGATGACCTATCTGGCTGGCGGCAACGCCGCCCTGTCGGTCAGCATGACAGCGGTATCGACCGCTGCGGCCGTGGTGATGACACCGCTCAATCTCTCCATCTGGGGCAGCCTCAATCCGGCCACCCATGCCATTTTACGAAAAGTGTCGCTCGATCCCCTCGATGTGTTCCAGACCATTATCCTTATCCTGGGCATTCCGCTGCTCCTGGGGATCAGCACGTCGCGTTTCTACCCCCAGCTGGCCGACAAGATCCGCAAGCCGTTCAAAATCGTATCGGTTGTGATTTTCTGCCTCTTCGTGGCTGCCGCCCTGGGTGCCAACTGGCAAAATTTCCTGCACGCCATCGGTCTGGTGGCCTTCGGGGTCTTCGTGCACAACGCCCTGGCGCTCTTGCTGGGGTATACATCGGCCCGTCTCTTCGGCCTGCCCGAGCGCGACCGCCGGGCCGTGGCCATCGAAGTAGGGATCCAGAACTCGGCCCTGGCCCTGGTGCTGATCTTTCAGTTTTTCGCCGGATTGGGCGGCATGGCCATCATCGCTGGGTGGTGGGGGATCTGGCACATCATATCAGGATTGACCATGGCCTTCTTCTGGTCGCGCCGGCCACTGGTGTCCGCACAAAAGGAGAGGGTTTGATGACAACACAACCGACGCCTTTTCAGGCGACCCAATATCGATCGGTCCTGATCACCGGCGCCGGCGGTTACATCGGCCGTCAGCTGGTGGCCGCCCTGGCAGCAAATCGTGGCAATCTGACCAGCATCGTGGCCACCGATCTACAGCTGGTTCCCGAAGAGCAACAGCTGCCAGGCATCGATTATCTGGCAGCGGACATCTGCTCTTCCGAATTGGCCAATGCCTTCGAGCGATACAAGGTCGAGGTGGTGGTCCACCTGGCGGCGGTGGTGACGCCGGGCCTCAAGTCGGACCGCGAAATAGAGTACAAGGTGGATGTGCTGGGTACGGAGAATGTGCTTAAAGCAAGCATTGCCGCTGGTGTTAAGAAGTTTATTTACACCTCTAGCGGTGCGGCATATGGGTACCATGCGGACAACCCGGAGTGGCTGGTGGAGGATGACGCCCTTCGTGGCAATGTGGAATTTGCCTATTCTCATCATAAGCGACTGGTGGAAGAGATGCTGGCCCGCTATCGGGATGCGCATCCCGAGCTGGAACAGCTCATCTTCAGGCCCGGTTTCATCCTGGGTGCCACCACCCGCAACCAGATCACCAACCTGTTCGAACAGAAGCGCATCGTCGGGCTGAAAGGCGCGGACAGCCCCTTCGTCATCATCTGGGACCAGGATGTGGTCGGCGCCATTTTGAAGGGCATCTTCGAGGGCGGCAGCGGCATCTTCAACCTGGCCGGCGACGGCATACTGACGTTGCCGCAGATGGCCCGCCTGATCGGAAAGCCTTACATCGCCCTGCCGGTGTGGCTCGTGAAGGCCGCCCTCTGGGTCGGCAAACGTTTGGGAATGACCCAGTACGGGCCGGAGCAGGTGCGATTTTTGCGCTATCGCCCTGTGCTGGCCAACCGTCGATTGAAGGAGGTCTTCGGATACATCCCGCAGAAGACGACCCGACAGGTGTTCGACCATTTTCTGGAGAGCAGAAGCCATGCCAATTAAGCGCGTCTTTGCAGAACAAACCGTCGTCGTCACCGGCGCGGCCGGCGGGATGGGCCTGGCCTTTGCCCGGCGCTTCGGGCAGGCTGGCGCCCGGGTGGCCATGCTCGATGTCAAGGCAGCGGATGTCGAAGCCGCAGCCGGCGCGTTGGCCCTGGAAGGGATCGACACCTTCGCTCTGGGGTGCGATGTCTCCGACGCCGAAAGCGTCGCCTCGGCCATGGCCAGGGTCATGGAGCGTTTCGGCGGCGTGGATGTACTGATCAACAATGCGGGTATCAGCGCCCGGGCCGCCTTTGAGGCGACTCACCTGGCCGTGTTTCACCGGGTCATGGGGATCAACTTTTTCGGAGCGCTCTATGCCACCAAGGCAACCCTGGGCAGCCTGAAACGGCGTAAGGGGCTGATCATCACCATCAGCTCGCTGGCCGGCTTCTCGCCTCTGCTGGGGCGCACAGCCTATTCGGCCAGCAAGCACGCCCTGCACGGGCTGTTCGACTCCCTGCGCAGCGAATTGCGCGGCACAGGCGTCGGCGTGCTCGTCGTATGTCCGGGATTCACAGCCACCGGCATCGGCACCTCCGCACTGGACGGGGACGGCTCGATTGCGAGCCATCCCCAATCCACGGTAGGCAAGCCGGCTACACCCGATCAGGTGGCCGACCAGGTCTTTAAGGCCGCCCAGGAGAACCGGCGAATGCTGGTGCTCACCCCCATCGGCCGCCTGACTCGCCTGGTCAACAAAGTGTCGCCGCGGCTGTATGAATTCTTAATGGCCAGGTCGGTACGATCCGAACTGGAAAGGTAGTGAGTAAAATCTTTTCGCAGGGGCGGGGATAAACCCCGACCGCCAAATGGAGCAGGATACCGGGCGGGGATAAACCCCGCCCCTACACCGTTTGATTCGTTTATACTTTTTACGACCCTATTTTTTACGGGGAAAACAGGAGAGTAAACATGCCGAAAATGACCCCTTCTGAAGCGTTGGTAGAGACCCTGGTGGCCGAACAGGTCGATACGGTCTTTGGGATTGTGGGCAGTGCCTATATGGATGCGCTGGATCTTTTTCCGGCCGCAGGAATTCGTTTCGTGCCCGTGGCCCACGAGCAGGCCGCCTGCCATGCCGCCGACGGGCTGGCCCGCGTGACCGGTCGTCCCCAGGCCTGCATCGCCCAGAACGGCCCGGGAGCAGCCAACTTCGTCTCCGCCATGACGGCTGCTTACTGGGCCCATTCGCCGGTCGTGGCCATCACCCCCGAAACCGGCAGCATGGGGCTTGGCACCGGCGGCTTCCAGGAGCTGGACCAGATGGCCATGTTCGAGCGCCAGACCGTCTATCAGGTGAGGGTCAATCGCCCCGAACGGATGGCCGAACTGACCCGCCGGGCTTTCTATATGGCCAAGAACTTCAACGGGCCCACCCAGTTGAACATCCCCAGGGATTACTTCTACGGGGTGTGCGAAGACGAGATTTACAAGACGCCGTCCATCAAGCGAGGCCCGGGTGAAATGGGAGCACTGGAAGAGGCGGCCGAACTGCTCTCCAGCGCCAAGTTCCCGGTGATCCTTGCCGGCGGCGGCGTCTGCCAGGCCGATGCACTCGAAGTGGTGACGTCTCTGGCCGAGCATCTCACTGCGCCGGTGGTCAACTCCTACCTTCACAACGACACCTTCCCGGCGAGCCACCCCCTCTCGGTTGGACCGATCGGCTACTGCGGATCCAAAGCAGCCATGCGCACAATCGCCAAAGCCGATGTGGTGCTGGCCCTTGGATGCCGCCTGGGACCGTTCGGTACGCTGCCGCAATACGACATGGCCTACTGGCCCGACAGCGCCAAGATCATCCAGGTCGATGTGGATGTGTCCGTGCTCGGCCTGAGCAAGCGTGTGGATGTGGCCTCATGCGGCGATGTCAAATCGTTCGGCGGCGAGTTGCTGAAACGGCTGAAGGCAAGCGCTCCAGACCGGCCCAGAGATGAGGCCCGTCTGCAACAGATCGCCGAAGCCAACCAAACCTGGGCGGAGGAGCTGGCCGGTTGGTCAGCCGCCACCAATGCCTTGATGCACCCCCGCCGCTTTCTGGCCGAGCTGGCCTCAGCCATGCCGTCCGGATCGATCGTTGCCACCGATATCGGCAACAACTCCTCCATGTGCAACGCCTACTTCAAGTTCTCCGACGTGCGCCAACACATCTCCGCCTTGAGCTGGGGCAACTGCGGCTTCGCCTACGGCGCGGCCATGGGTGCCAAGCTTGGCGCGCCGGGCAAGCCGGTCTTCGCCTTCCAGGGTGACGGTGCATACGGTATCAGCGGTATCCAGGAAGTGATGACTGCAGTGAGGGAGAACATTCCGGTCATTGCCATCGTGGCCAATAACCTGGAGTGGGGAGCCGAGAAGAAGAACCAGATCGACTACTACGACAGCCGGTTCGTGGGCGCCAATCTGCGCGAGAACCCCGATTACGCAAAATTGGCGGAAGACATGGGTGCCAAAGGCTATCTGGTGAACGACTACAAAGAGGTCGGCGATGTGGTCAGGGATGCGGTCGCCTCGGGCCGTCCCTGTGTGATCAATGCCATGATCCAGGGTGGAGAAGAGGTGCTGGCCGAGCCGTTTCGGCGGGATGCGCTCAAGATGCCGGTGCGCTACCTGGAGAAGTACAAGCATCTCAACGGGTGATCGTGACGATGAATGTTCTGGTTTTTAACAGCGGCAGCTCGTCGCTCAAATTCAAACTGATCCGCATGCCCGGTGAGATGGAACTGTTTCGCGGCATCGTCGAGCGCATTGGAGAGAAGCAGAACGGCGCCAGGGTATCGTGTTTCCGGCCCGGCGGACATGCCGATGCGCAAGACCAAGTGTGCCGAGACCACGCCGAGGCCTTAAACCTGGCGTTGGCGGCCGTGGCGAAGGAGGCGCTTCCCATTGACCTGCTCGGACACCGCATCGTGCACGGTCGGGATCTCTTCAGCGGTCCGACGGTGGTCGACGATCGGGTCATGGCGAAGCTGGCCTCCATCGAGGATCTGGCACCGCTGCACCTGCCACCGGCCCTGGCGGTCCTGGATGCGTGCCGGGAGCGCATGCCCGATCTGCGTCAGATCGTCTGCTTCGACACCACCTTCTACCTCAGCATGCCGGCCAGATCCTATCTCTACGCAGTTCCGCGCGAGTGGTACAGCGATCACGGGGTGCGCCGGTTCGGCTTCCACGGCATCTCTCACCAATACGTGACCCAGAGCGCAGCGGAGATGCTCGACATACCGGTGGGCGAATTCAAATCGATCAGCGCCCACCTGGGAAACGGCGCCAGCATCACCGCCTTTGCCTGCGGGCGCGTCGAGGACACCTCCATGGGGTTTACGCCCCTGGAGGGGCTGATTATGGGAACCCGGGCCGGCTACCTGGATCCTGCCGTGCTGCCCTATATGCAACGCCGCACCGGGATGGATCTGGAGCGGTTGGTCGAACTGCTCAACAAGGAGAGCGGTCTCAAGGCGGTCAGCGGCTGTGGCCGAGACCTGCGGGCGATTATGGCGGCCCGGGCCGGCGGCAACAGTGAAGCGGCCCTGGCCGTGGAGATGTACGTCCACACGCTGCGCAAGTATATCGGCGGCTATCACTTCACCCTCTCCGGGGCCCAGGCGCTCATCCTGACCGGTGGTATCGGAGAGAACGCCGCCGAACTGCGTGTGCTGCTCCTCGAAGGGCTGGATGCACTGGGCCTGATCCTCGACCCGGAGGCCAACCAGCGGACGGTAGGCGGCCGGGTCGGCATCATCTCCGCCCCGGCGAGCAGGGTCAAGGTGCTGGTGATCCCCACCGACGAGGAGCGCATGATTGCCCGCCAGGCCCATCAATTGGGTGCCCGGCACGAATAGGCGGCTCAATCTTAGCCCAACATCCTTTGCGATTGACAACCACCTGCAGTACATTACCTTACTTGACAATCGCTCTCATACTTTCAATTTTCCACTTCAAACTTTTAGAGGTGACCCATGCCGCGTATTGTCAGATTTACCAAACTGGGAGGACCTGAAGTACTTCAGATTGTCGAAGAGCCACTGCAGGACCCCGGGCCGGGAGAGGTGAGGATCAAGGTCCGGGCATTCGGTCTCAACCGTGCCGAATTGCTGTTTCGCCAGGGATTGTATCTGGAACGTCCCAAGACGCCGTCGCGCGTCGGCTATGAGGCGGCAGGCGTGGTGGATGCCGTGGGACCCGATGTCACCGACGTCGCGGTGGGCGACCGTGTCGGTACCATCCCCGGATTCTCCATGCGCAAATACGGGGTGTACGGCGAGAGTACTGTCGTTCCGGCCGCCATCGTCACCGCCTATCCGGACAGTCTCTCTCCGGTCGAAGGGGCAGCCATCTGGATGCAGTATATGACCGCCTACGGTGCCATCATTGAATACGGTCAATTGACCAAAGAGGATGCGGTCCTGATTACCGCTGGCAGCAGCAGCGTCGGCCTGGCCGCCATTCAGATCGTCAAGGCCGTCGGCGCCAAGGCCATCGCCACCACCCGGGGGCCGGCGAAGCGGCAGGCGCTGCTCGATGCCGGCGCCGATCACGTGATCGTGACCGACGAGCAGGAGGTGGTCCGGGAGACCCGTAAAGCCACTGATGGAAAGGGCGCCCGGCTCGTGTTCGATCCGGTGGCCGGTTCGCTCCTGGAGAAGTTGGCCAAAGCGACCGCCCCTCGTGGCACCATCTTCGAATATGGCTCGCTTTCCTTAGAGCCCACGCCCTATCCGCTTTTCGACGCCCTGGGAAAAGGACTCTCCATCCGTGGCTATACCCTCTTCGAGATCACCAGCGATCCCGAAAAGCTGGCCCGCGGGAGGCAATTTGTTTTTGACCGGCTTGCTTCCGGACAGTTAAAACCCATCATTGCCAAGACGTTCACCCTGGACGAAGTGGTCGAGGCCCAGCGATACATGGAGAAGAACGAGCATATCGGGAAGATCGTGGTGAAGGTGTAGCCCCCGCTTTCCGGGGAAGTTTAAAGTGGAACGTTTAAAGTATGAAAGGGAAGGTATTCTGCCGCTTCTATTAAACCGCTAATTAAACAGGCCGACCTTCGCCATCACGGACGTGATCCGGGATCCAGGAACCAACTGGTAACGCTAAGGCTTCACTGCGTGCCCGGCTTTCGCCGGGATGACATGTGCTGTGATGATTGCGTTGCAGGGTTAATAATAGGAAGCCGGAAGCTTTATTGCTGCCTTCAGTCTTCAGTATCCACCCTCTCCACACTGAACACCACCGAGTTGGTGCTGTCCGGGCACTGGAACTCCTTCTTCCGGTTGATCCAATCCTCTTCGTCGGTGTGGCGGCCGTAGGCGGTGAGGTAGGGGGTCATGGCGCTGAGCGCATGCAGGCAGATGGTCTTGGGCTCTTCCGCCTCGACGATAAAGGCCTGTTTGACATAGAAAGTGTCACCGACCTTGTATCCTGCCGAACAGAATCCCTTCACCGATTGGACGGTGCATTTGACGGTGTGCATTCTCTTCTCCTTTTTTGTAATCGAAGATCTGCGCCATTACGTTAAGGCCTTTTTGATACAGGTCAGGGCGGGCGTAAAGCCCGCCCCTACAATATCCGTTTCTGACCGAGCCCTATGTTTTTAACTATACCTCGTAGGGGCGGGCTTTACGCCCGCCCGTTACATCCGCTTAAGCCAATGACATTGAATTATAGGCTTTTGCCAAACGCACACTGGGGAAAAGAGCAGTCCGGGCACTGCCGGCACAGGCCGCCGTGTCCCAAAAATGCCAGCTGCGCCTTCCCGATCCGTTCCCCAGCCAGAATGCGCGGCAGGATCAGATCCAGCGCGGTCGCCCGGTGGTGCAGCCCGCAGGCCGGTACACCCAGGATCGGCGTGTCACCGATGTAGGCCACCAGCAGCATGGCGCCCGGCAGTACTGCCGCGCCATAATGAATTTCGTCGGCACCTGCCAGGCGGATGCCGTGGCGGGTGACGTCGTCCGGGTCCACGCTCATCCCACCGGTGAGCAGCAGGAGATCGCAGCCCCTTTCTATCTGCTCGCGAATCGTTCTGGCGATGCGTTCGGCATCGTCCGGCAGGAAATCGACGGTCTCAACCGATGCATCGAGGTCGGTCAGTTTCGCTTTCAAAATAGGCTCGAAGCCGTCCCGGATGAGGCCGTGATAAACCTCGCTGCCGGTGATGATCAATCCGGCGCGCGCCGGCCGTAGCGCTTTTACTTCCGCAACGGCGCCATTTTGGCTGGCGATGGCCGCCGCCCGTTCAATCGGCTCACGCTTTACGACCAGGGGGATGGCCCGTGTGGCCGCCACCAGCTCGCCTTTTCGCACCCGCGTATGGTTGTGCAGCGTAGCGCACATCACTTCATCGATCATGTTCAACGCAGCAAGGGCGGCCGTATCGATCCGCAGCAGACCGTCGTGCTCTGCGAACAGTTCGATCTTGCCCTCACTGGGAGCATTTTCCCACACCACGCCCTCTCCGGCGATGGCGGCCGCCAGTACGGCGGCCGCCTGGTTTTCGTGGAGTTCGTCCGCTTCCAGCTCGACCACATAGAGATGGTTCTTGCCCAGCCGCTGCAAGTGGCAAACATCGTCATCACAGACGCGATGCCCTTTGCGAAAGGCCGGTCCCTTGAACTCACCTGGTCTCACTTCGGTGATGTCATGGGCCAGGTCTGTACCGACTGCGTTTTCGAGGGGCACTTTTTTTAGCATGACGTCGACGTCTTCCTTTTGCGCTTTTCGGGTTTTACTTTCGGATCGCTTGTTGCTTCTTCATCTCCCGGCGACCAGTTCATGTCCGGCCACGAAACGGCCTGGGGGTCTTCAAAGTAGCCACCCTCCGCGCACGGCCGGCACAGGGGGCGGCCATCTTCCACAATCTCCCTGCGGTCGCGCACCACCTGGCCGCAGCGGGCGCAGGTCGCTTTGCTGCGAGTGGGCCCGGGAAGATCGTACGGATCGATCGGCACCCTTACCTTTTGCACCCTGAAGAGGACGCAGTCGGGCATCCGCCGGTAGGCCTGGATCTGCTGCCGACGCTTCTCCGTCACCTCCGGGGCGTAGAGCGGGATCAGGTCGCGGGCCTCTTCTGTGGAGATGATTCGATAGGCGCTCTGCTTCTCGAGGTTGACGAAGGTGGCGGCCATGATGCCGTAATCCATGAACTTGAGCGACCGGCGCCCCAGTTTGACGCCGGTGACAAAGGCGACCGCGTCGGCCGTACAGCGGTCCATCTCCACATAGACGAGCAGCTTTTTGATCTGGTCACGGCAGCGGGGATCGTCCAGGCCGATGAGACGGCAGCCGAGCAGGGCCATGCGCACGCCCACCACCTGGCCCGGGCACAAGTGCCCGTGAGCCTCCGCTGACGCTTCCAGAAGTTGATTAAAGGGTTGCACCGGTTTTTATCGCTTTTTTCAAGGCCTTTCCGTCCTTTGGCGGCTCGGGGATGTCGGACCGGGTGTGCATGGTGATCGCTTCGGACGGACATCCGGTGGCGCAGACAGCGCATCCGAAGCAGCGGTCCGGATCCATCAGCGGCAAATCGTCCGGCCCCATCTCCAGTGCTTCGGCCGGGCAGCGCTCGATGCACGTTTCGCAGGCCACGCACAGCTCTGCATCGAAGCGCGGCTCGAAACCGGAGCTGAAGGCCAATCCGGGCTTGGGTTTGGCCAGGGCATGGGTCACGGCCACGCAGTGCCAACGGTCGCAGTTGCAGATGAACTCCACATCGTCGGCTTTGTTGATGCTCATATGGATGAGGCCGGCCTCCTCGGAACGGTCGAGCACTTCACGGGCTTCCGCTTTGGTCACCTTGCGTCCGTTGAGCCGTTCGACGGCGAACTGGGCACCCATGCCGAACTGCATGCAGACGTCATTGGGCATGTCGTGGGTATCTTCACCTCGCAAGGCGGCTGCGTGGCGGCAGTAGCAGGTGGTGACGGCGATTTGATCGTGCTTGTCGATGAAGCTTTGCACCTGATCGTAGGTATGGACCTGATTGCCCGCCGCTATGGTACGATCCACGGTGATGACCCGGTTGGTGGGAAATTTGGGCTTGCTGATATTCGACTTTTCGTCGTGGGCCTTTTTATAGGCGTATATGAGCTTGGCGATCTTCTTGTCCCGCTCCGTGGACTTGCCGGGCATGAACTGAAACTCGAAGATACCGGGCATGAAACGGGCGCTCTGGTAGAAGGTGGTGTCACCCATGCGCAGCGATACACAGAGCCCCTTGTTGGCCATGGCCTCCAGGACCGGTTCGGTCTCCTCCACCGGCCTTTCCATGCTCTTGGCCAGATCGGCGGCGCTGAACGGGCCTCTGGGCATGGCGTTGTTGATTTCGGCCTCCGCCGGAGTGAACAGCTCTTCTGCCATGGCGTAGAATTCGGGGATGTCCATTCCTGCGAACTCCCCACCTCTTTTCTTCATGACATTCATCAGCTCGGTGTAGACGGGTTCGGACATGGTGCGTTCTCCTTTGCCCCCCGCGTTGCGGGGGGGAGTTTAAAGTGGAAAGTTTAAAGTATGAAAGTGAAGGAATTCTGTCTATGATATTTTTATGCCGCCTCTACCCGGCAGGGCACGAAGCGGTGCAGCGGCGTGCCGAGCGGATCGCGGTGCGTGTTTTTAGTCAGGCGGTTGACGTTGATGCCGTAAACACCGCCGTCGTAGAGCAGGCCGAAGCCGTGGGGAATGAGCACTGTGCCCTGTCGTACCTGATCGCTCACCTCCAACTCGCCCACCTCGCTGCCGGCGGCGGTGGTCACCCGCACCTGCTGCCCGTCGTTCAACCCCAGGCCGGCGGCATCGTCCGCGTGGACCGCCACCGTGCAGGCGCGTTTGCCCTGGTTCCATTCCGGGTTGCGCATCAGGGTGTTGGCATTGAACTTCGTGTGGCGGCCGGCATTGAGGACCAGCGGAAAGTCGGACGGCAGGCGAAGATCTTCTGCTTCGCTTCGGGCATCCAGCACCTGGGCCTCATCGGCCAACTCGGGGATCAGCAGCTCTATCTTGCCGGAAGGGGTCCGGACGGCCTTCAAATTCTCCTTCGGGTCGACTTGGCCCACCCACATTCCCTGCGGGTTGTCCAGAAGGGCATGGAAGATGCGTTCGCCCAAGTCCGGACCGGCTGCAAAGCCTGCCCGAGCGGCGTTCTTCTGGAACGCCTTGGGAGCGGTCATCAGCACCCCCCACAAGGCTGCTTTGGCTGCGCTATCCCATTTTTCCCCCAGCGTTTTGGCCAGCACGAACGGCATGGCGGATAGAGCTCGGGGCTCCTTGGCGGCCCAGGTCATCAACTGGACGCCGAAGGCCATTCGGTCGCCGTTTGCGGCTTCCATCACTTCGGAAGGAATCTCCGGAATCAGTCCCAGTCGGTCGGCCAGCCGGGTGAAGATCTGGGACGCCTCCAGGCACTGTTCAGGAGGGGTGACGATGGGACGACGCAGCTGGAAATAGACCTCCGGAAAGGTCATGGGGAAAAAGGTGCCGTCCCACGACTCGTAAAAGGTGCGGCAGGGCAGCACATAGTGGGCCAGGCGGGCGGTTTCGCTCATGACGATATCGTTGACCACCAGCAGGTCGAGTTTGGCAAAGGCGCGTTCATAGGCCGTGGTGTCCGGATAGGCCCGCAGCGGGTTGCAGGTGCTGACCAGCACCGCCCGCAAGCGCTCCGGGTGGTCGCTGAGAATCTCCTCGGGCATGACGGCCGGAGGAAATGCCCCGGCGGCCGCTGGCGGCATATCGGTGGTGACGGTGCGCCAGATTTTGGGGTTGCGCTCATCGGCGTGGAAGCCGATCGGCATCACCATTCCGGGAATCACGTTGCCGCCGCGTACGCCGAAGATGCCGCAAATGGTGCCCAGCACGTTCATCAGGTAGGTGTTGAGGGTACTGTGGCGTCCCATGTAGATGCCCAGGTCCGGGTGTACCCCCCAGCGCCGGGTGGCCATCAGGCGGCATACCTGGTGCACCTGGTCGTAGGGCAACTCGCAAACCTTCAAAGCGGCCTCGACATCGAACCCCTCGAACCAGGCGCGGATCTTCTCCCATCCATCCACATGGTCACGGAGATAATCCTGGTTTTCCCAGCCCTCCCTGACGATGATGGCGATCATCGCTTTGGCCAGAAGCGCATCGGTGCCCGGCCGCACCGCCAGGTGGATGTCGGCGATGGCGGCCGTCTCGCTGAGGCGCGGATCGATAACCACCAGCAGTCGATCGGGGTCTTTGCTGAAGCCTTTGAGGGTGATGGGTGCCCGGGGCATCTGGTGGCTCTGCATGCCGTTCCAGCCCCAGGCCACTAGCATGTCGGCAGCGTGCTCATCGGGCCCGGGCATGCAGTACTGGCGACCGAACATGCGCCCGGCCACCCAGAAGAGGCCGCTGAACTCCTGGCCGGCCGACGAGTAGAGATATTGGGAGCCCATGGCCCGCAAAACGGAAATGCCGAAGGCGGCCTCGGAATGGCCGCCCTGGCCGCTGGCCCCCATGTAGGCCAGGCAGCGTGGCCCGTGACGTCCCACCAGCTCCTTCATTTTCCCGGCAATCTCATCGATGGCCTGTTTCCAGGAGATGGGCACGAAATCGTTGCCACTTCGCTTGAGCGGCTCGGTGAGCCGGTCAGCAGGATATTGATGGTAGATTACATTCAACCCCTTGCGGCACGCATAACCCTGGCTGCGCGGATTCTCCTTGTCCGGCCGCACCTTGACCATGCGGCCGTTGTCCACCAGGATCTCCAACCCGCAGTTCTGGGCACACAAAACACATCCGGTTTTATGCCATTCAGACATGACATCTCCTTGACCCGGCATCGCCGGAGATTGAGGGTTCAAATCGATATCGTGAATATGAGACGTTCAGGTCACCAAACAGGGCGGGCGTGAAGCCTGCCCCTACAATTCCTTTCACAATACAGGCCGTTACAACTATCCCAAAAACCCTTCCAAACGCTTGCGGATAATCGCTTCGGCCTCGGACATGATGCGATCGACCAGCTCCTTGCAGGTGGGAACGTCGTGGATCAGGCCCGCCACCATACCGCAGGACCAGACGCCTGAATCGGTGGCGCCCTCCATCATGATCTTGGGATAGACCCCGGCGACCTCATCGATGATGTCCTCGAACTTGATATTTTTGCCGAGCTTCGCCTCTTTCTCCAGCAGGCGCTCCACCGCGGGGTTGACGATGACGCGTTCGGTGTTGCGCAGCGGCCGCATCACCAGGCGCGTGTCGAGTTCCGACGCCGCCACGATGGCCTGTTTCACATTCTCATGCACCGGCGCCTCTTTGGTGGCGATGAAGCGTGTGCCCATGTTGATGCCGTCCGCTCCCAGGGCCAGAGAGGCGACCAGGCTGCGTGCGTCGGCCATACCGCCCGAGGCGACGAACGGTATCTTCAGCTCTTCCGCCGCCCGCGGCAGCAGAATCATGTTGGGGATGTCATCCTCCCCCGGGTGGCCGCCGCATTCGAAGCCGTCCACCGACACCGCATCGCATCCGATCGACTCGGCCTTCAGGGCGTGGCGCACCGCCGTGCACTTATGGATCACCTTCACCCCCGCGTCCTTGAGCCTTGGCAGATGCTCCTGGGGATTGCGGCCGGCCGTCTCTACGATCTTCACCCCTCCATCGATGAGGGCGCTGATATAGCTCGGGTAGTCGGGAGCATTGACGGTCGGTAAAAAGGTCAGGTTCACACCGAACGGCTTGTCGGTCATCTCGCGGCAACGCGCGATCTCCTTGCCGAGATCGGCCGGTGTCTTCTGCGTCAGGGCGGTGATGATCCCAAGGCCCCCGGCGTTGGACACTGCTGCGGCCAGCTCCGCGAATCCGACATAGTGCATGCCGCCTTGAATGATCGGGTGCTCGATGCCTAAAAGTTCTGTGATACGCGTCTTCATGAACAGTTCCTCCAATACGTTGCGGTCATCGATGAGTGGTTCGAAAGATTCCCTTGATTAAACAAATACCATATGCCAAAAAAAGAAAAAGTGGCATAAATGACAAAAAGCGTTCGAAAACGGCCATAATCGTGAAAAGGATGAACAATGGCAAAAATGACCTTCCTGGCGATTGAAGGGTGCCTTTTTTCGAGTATCAACAACTTGATCGACGCATTCGGCATCGCCAACCTATGGCATCGTGCATTGGACAAAGCGGCTGTTGATCGCCTTTTCGAAACGGAGATCGTAAGTGTCGACGGCGGCCCTGTTCGTGCAAACCGGAACGTATGCATCCATCCGGACCGGTCCATCTCCGAAGCGTGCGCTGCCGATATGATTTTCATTCCGGCCTTTTCCGAAATGGTCCACCTTTCGGCGCCGGAAATCAACTCTATTCTCTCCTGGATCGTGACCCAATACCAACGGGGTGTCCCCATCGCCGCCACCTGCACGGGCGCATTTCTGTTGGCCGAGACCGGTCTTCTGGACGGACGCATCGCCACCACCAACTGGCAGTTTGCCCGAATCTTCCGGCGCAGGTATCCCAATGTGTATCTCAATATCGACCGCATGATCACCGAGACCGACGGGTTGATCTGCACCGGCGCTGTCACGGCCATTTTCAATCTTGCCCTGCTTTTGATTCAACGGTATGGCGGCGAAGAACTCTCCTCGATCTGCGCCAAGTCCTTTCTGGTCGATCCCAACCGGGAGAGTCAGGCGCCCTACGCCATCTTCCGATCGAGCAAAGGCCACGGCGACGCCCAGGTGCTGGCGGCCCAGCAATGGATGGAGGCGAACTACGCGCAGACCATCTCCATCGATGCTGTGGCCCAACAGGTCGGTATGAGCCCGCGCCACTTCAAGCGCCGTTTTAGAAAAGCCACCGGGGCACCCCCCCTGGTCTATCTTCAAAATGTGCGCATCCAGGCGGCCAAAGAGAAGCTGGAGACCACCCAGGCGAGCGTGAACGAAATCACTTACTGCATCGGGTATGAAGACAGCAGCACTTTCCGAAGGCTGTTTAAAAGGGAAGTGGGGTTGTCGCCCCGGGAGTATCGGGATAAGTTCTACCGAATACCGGCCATTGTGAACCATTGATGATCGCGTGCGTTGTTCACGTCCATCACCACCCCATCAGCAAAGGAAACGATCCGCATGACCCCACTCCTGATCAACTTCGATCTGCCTGCCCCGTACATCGATCAACTCAAGCGCAAGTACACCGAGGTGACGTTTGTCCACTGCACTGACCGAAAAGAGGCGCAGACCCATCTCCCCAACATCCAGATCCTGCTCACCTTTTTTCTGTGCACCCGCAAGATGCTCGATGCGGCACCGCAGTTGAAGTGGATCCAGGCGATCAGTGCAGGGGTGGATTACATGGACCTGGCGGAGATCGCCCGCCGGGAAATCCTGCTCACCAACGGGCGCGGCACCAGTAAAATCCAGATGGCCGAATTTGCCATCGGCGCCATGATCAGCCTGGCCAGGGGGTTTCACACCATGGTGCGCAACCAGATGCAGAAGAAGTGGGACCGCGGTCTGCCCTCCGGAGAGATCCACGGCGCCACTGTCGGTATCCTCGGTCTGGGTGCCATCGGCGGAGAGCTGGCCAAACGCGCCGCAGCAATGGGGATGCGGGTCATTGGTGTGCGGCGCACCCCCGCACCTGTGGACCATGTCGAGAAAGTCTACTCCCAGGAGGAGATGGGGGCGCTCTTCGAGCAGAGCGACTACATCGTCAATTTGCTGCCGTCGACGCCCGATACGGAGAAGATCATCGACCGGAGCTGTTTCGATCTCATGAAACCCACCGCCAGCTTCATCCACATCGGCCGGGGGCAGACCGTGAATGAAGCCGACCTGGTCGAGGCGCTGCAGCAGAAGAAGATCAACGCCATGGTGAGCGATGTCTACGAAACGGAGCCGCTGCCCGAGCAGAGCCCTTTGTGGGAGATGGACAACGTCATCATCTCGCCCCACGTGTGCGGCATGTCGCCCCGATACATGGCGCGTGCCATGGAGATCATCGACCACAACCTCGACGCCTATTTGCGTGGTCAGGGGGAGATGATGAATGTGGTGGATTTGTCTTCAGGTTACTAGTTCCCTACAATGGGAGTTTAACTTCTACTGCCAAGGGATATAGCTTAAGCGGATGCAACGGGCGGGCATAAAGCCCGCCCCTAAGAGGATTGGGAAGAAACATCGGTCCTTACCATGAACGGGATTCGTAGGGGCGGGCTTTACGCCCGCCCGGATCGGCAGCGCGAACACATCTATCTAGTGGAATTGGGTCAAACGTTTCAAGTGAGGGGTGAATATGGATTTGATGCTGGAAGGTAAGGTGGCCGTTGTGACCGGTTCGGGCAATGGCATCGGAAGGGAGATTGCTCTGCTGCTGGCAAAGGAGGGCACTTCTATCGTGGTGGCGGATTTTATCGCAGAGGCGGCCGGAAAGGTGGCCGCTGAGATCGAAGAGGCGGGAGGCAAGGCGTTGCCGCTGGAAGTGGATGCCACGGTTGAGGCGTCGGTCGAACTGATGATCGAGAAGTGCGTTTCCGATTTCGGCCGTATCGATATCCTCGTCAACAACGTCGGCGGCGGTTCGGGCCCCGATCCGGTCATCAAGATGACGGCGGCGGCCTGGGACCGCACCATCGATGTCAACCTGCGCAGTGTCTTTTTATGCTCACGCGCTGCGGCCAAGGCAATGGTTCGACGCAAACAGGGGCGCATCATCAGCATCTCCTCGATCTCCGGGAAGATGGGCGAATCGCTTATCGGACCCTACTGTGCAGGCAAATTCGGCGTTATCGGATTGATGCAGGTGATGGCCAAGGAGCTGGCCCGCTATGGCATCACGGCCAACAGCGTCTGCCCTGGATACGTCTGGACCCCCGCCTGGGAGGAACTTGCCCGGGAGATGGGCGAGAATTTTGCAGTGTTGGCCGCCAAATCCACGGAAGAGATCTTCGAGGCCCGGGTCAGGGACAAGGTTCCTCTGGGGCGTGCCCAGACCGGTGAGGATATCGCCGCCATGGTGGCGTTCCTGGCATCGGACAGGGCCAAGAATATTACCGGGCAGGCGATCAATGTGGATGGCGGCGCGGTGATGCATTAGCCCGGCTTCTCCGGGAGTTGAAAGTGTAAAGTCAATGTCATCAACTTAAGCGGATGTAACGGGCGGGCATAAAGCCCGCCCCTACGACGTTTGAGTAGAAACACATTCTGTTACCATATAAGAACCGTGTAGGGGCGGGCTTTATGCCCGCCCGGATCGGTAGCTGAAGAGCCTTAAGTTAACGGAACTATAACCCATAAAAAGGCTCTACGTTGAACAACTTAAATTCAGGATACCACCACATTTGGTTCTTCGTACCTGGCATCCTGGTGCCTTTGATAGCAGTGAGCTCAACATATCCATCACTGGCATGGATTTCATGATGATTTTCAAAGTACCCTTTTTACTCTTTTTCAGTTCTGGGATGCGATGATTCCACCTAAAACATACTTCATGGAGATAGCGCGCCAAATGCTTTTTGCTCATATAGTGAAAAACACCCAGTTTCGCGCGCTCCAAGTTCGCGTTGAACGACTCTGCCGTGTTGTTGTGCACCTCGCCACGGACATATTCTTTGTTCCCATGGTTCACCCAATCGTGAGCTGCAAATAATTTGCCGGCTTTGCGATAACTATGAAGCTGATCGGTCATCAGATGCGATCTTTTATCGACAAAACGCTTTATATGCGGCAAAAGATCGGCAAATTTGTCGCTTTTCACCGGTACTGCCCG
Source organism: uncultured Desulfatitalea sp. (assembly GCA_963668675.2). Classification (GTDB taxonomy): domain Bacteria; phylum Desulfobacterota; class Desulfobacteria; order Desulfobacterales; family Desulfosarcinaceae; genus Desulfatitalea. The sequence continues at coordinate 3,219,718 of CAXXMB010000002.1, forward strand.
AACCGGGCCGTTGCGTTCAACCGCTACAAAAACTCACTGCTTTTGGGTTCCCCGGCCTCGTTTGTGCTTTACACCATGCTCGTATCGCGGTTTTCCACCGATATACTTTTCATCCAATTCGACGATGCCTTGCAGCGCCGGAACCAATTCCAATCCCGGGTCCATCATCTTTCTGACAGCATGGCCAATCTTCCAGGCGCTTTTTTGAGAAATGCCGATCCATTTACCCAAAAAGACCGAGGACACGCCCTTGCTCGAATTGGCGATGTAGTACATTGCAAGCAACCATTTCCAAAGAGGCAACTTGGTGCTGTGCATCGGTGTTTTGGTGGTCACTGTAAATTGCCTTTTGCATTGGGCGCATTCGTACAATCCGGCTCGTACGCTATTGCCTGATAAAGCGTACGACTTAGAACAGTAGCAGTGGGGGCAATACCGGCCGTGGCGCCACAAAACAGATTCGAAAAAATGACGACAGGTCGACTCATCTGCAAACCGCTTTCTGAATTGATCGATATTCATGGCATCCTCCTTAGGTTTCAGGAGAATGCTATCATAGGCCTGTGACAGATCCGGTCACACTATAGGCCTTTTTATTGGTTATAGGTCCGTAAGTTAATGACATTGAGTGTAAAGTGGAAAGTTTTAAGTGAAGGAATCTTGTCTATTGTATTCTTCTGGAACGATGCGGCAGGCGCGGTGCTGATGCGGGCGACGCGGCAGCAAAATTATCTGGCGATTCTGATCATCCTCGGTATTGTGGCGACCCTGGGGTTGCGTATCTGGAGCGGGCATCATGCTCAATCCATATACGGCCCCAAGCTTGTGGCTGCCAATCCGCAATCCGTCTATGTCGTTATGAACGGCAGCTTGTACCACCTCGATCGTTTCGGCGTCCTTCAGGATGCCGTCTCCCTCGCTGCCATCGGATTTGCAGAGACGCCCTGCGACATGCAGGCCCTTGCGGACGGGCGGCTGATGGTGGGCAATCGGGAAGCGCGTGCGATCTATGTCTGTGATGGGGATCTTTCAACCTGCCAACCGTTTTACGCACTTCCGGCGGTGGATGGCCGCGAGAACCCCGGGCGCGCCGCAGACTGGAATGCCTTTGATTTTTACTTCGATGCCGCCACAGAGCGCCTGTTCATTGTCGATGCGATCCTGCTGGAGTTTACCATTGTCGCCATGCCCAAAGGGAGCCGCAGCCTGGTGCTGGACCAGGAGGACCTCGCCTTGCCGAGCGATATCTGGGTGGACCACCGCGGCACGGCCCGCATCGCCGATACGCTGCGACAACGGATTGCCGGCGTGATTACCGCAGATTCACAGTTTAAGGCCTTTTACACCGATTACCCGGGGCGCACTCGGGTGGCCAGGGAGGGGAACTACTTCCCCATCAACCTCATCCAGGGACCTCGAAAAAATTGGTGGGTGCTCAATGCCGGCCCGAGGCTGTTGGAGGCGGATCTGGTGCGCTACGATTCCGACGGCATCCCCCGCCAGCGTATTGCACTCCCCGACGATGCCCAGCCGGAATCCCTGGCCGTATTCGGAAACCATTTACTGGTGGCGGACCCTTTTTTGTTCACCCTCTTCAGCGTCAATCTCGAAGACGCCACCGTCGAGCGGTTTGGCGCTCAACCTTTCGTGGATGAGGCTCTCTATTTCAAGCATCGGGCCGGCAGCTATCGCCACATTTCAGGCCTGGCCCTGATCTGCCTGATCCTCTTCGTCCTGTTTTGCTTTTTACTGTTCTGGAAGGTGAAACACCTGGGGCGGGCTGGCGCTTCTCATGCCACCGGCTCATAGCAGACCGATGGCCGACGCGAAGAGAAACTGGGCCGCGTAGTAGAGCGGCAGCCCTACGATGCGGTTGATATAGGCGCTGGCAACGAACTGATCCCGGGCCACCATGATATCCGAAATGTAGAACATGACCGCACCTGCCAGTACGGCATTTCTTCCTTCAATAGCCCACTCGGGGTTGATGAAAACCGCCAGCGCGCCACCGACCATTGCCGATATCACCACAATGTAGCCGATGACCGGGGCGGTCATGTCGCCGAGATGGGGCCGCAGCCACAGGAAGATCACCGTCCCGACGGCCAGAAGAACGGCCAGCCCTGCCGCAACCCACCCATTGAGAAAACCGTAGGTGTAAAAACAGACGGCATAGCACACATGCCCCAGTAGAAATGACACCAGTCCGGCGAGAAACAGTTTGCGGGAGTTGAAGAAGATAAGAAAAAGGTCGCCCACCCAGCTCAGCATCAATCCGGCCAGCATCCATCCGGCAAACGACGGGGTCGTCCACGGCTGCAGACAGGCCGTCAGGATGAAGAGCGCCGACAGTAAAGGCTTCGAGGCCAGTTTCCAGGGGATACTTTCCCGTTTTTCGGCATAGAGGAGCAGGGCGAGCAACAGCAGGGCAGGAAAAAGGATGGGCAGTGTCATGCAGTCATCTCCGATTTTTGAGTCGTCTATGTCACTTGTACTCGAACAGTGCCGGGGAGGGAAGGGCAAATTGTTACATGTTGAGCTTTTAGATGAAGGAATGGTGTCGATATGGGTGGTATATACCGATGGGCATGAATGAAATTTATTACTTGACATGAGTTCACAATATTGCATAGATTCTATCCATCAAATGATGGAATCAATCGTTGGGCAATTTTGAAAACGGCATTGCCCGCAACAATGAAAGGTCCATCTCTGCATGCCCACAGCCCTTGAAAAAGCACGACAGGCGCCAGACTCGATGAAGGCCAGGATACTGGCCGCTGCCCGCCTGCTGTTTGGTGAATACGGTTTTCACGGCGTCACCACCCGCATGATCGCCAAGGAGGTGGGCATCGACATCTCAACCCTCCACTACCACTGGGGCGAAAAGCAGGAGCTGTACGAGGCGGTGCTGACCGATCTGAGTGATGAGATTAGCGACAAGCTGGTCGAGATCGAGGATCTGGTCCATGGCAAACCGCTCTCTGTCAGGTTGGAGGTGGCCATCGATGTCATGTGCGACCACCTCTTCGGTAATCCGGAATCGGCCAACCTGATGCTCTTCAGCCACTTTTCCAAAAATCGGCTGAACTCAGATATCCATACCCACATGACCCGCTACCTGGCCAATATCGCCGTGGCCATGGGGTTGGCCGAGGACAAGGCCCATATCCCTCCCCAGGCCAATGCCAGGGTGCTGGCTGTTTGGAATTCGGTAATCAACTTTGCCGCCGGCGAGAGTTTTTTCCGGCCCATGCTGAAGCTCGATCCCCAGGGCTATAGCGATGTGGTCAAGGAGACGTTGAAGTTTATTCTGATTCCGGCGTTTACTCAAGAGGGCACCCCGCTGCGCGGGGAAAAGTGAAAAACATGAAAGTATGAAAGTGAAGGTATTCTGTTTGATATAGGGTTTAACGATCCGTTAAACAATTGACGGTTTGCAAAAGGAGAATTCCGATGCCTCTCAACCTTGATGCGGTCGGCCAGAAGCTCGGGCCCCTGACAAAACAGTACACCTGGAAAGATGTGGTGTTGTATGCCCTGGGAGTGGGCGCCGGCCCAGACGATCTGCACTACTGTTTCGAAAAGTCGCTCAAGGTGATCCCCAGTTTTTCCATCGCCACCATCTTCGACATCCTGGCCGAGATCGGGATCAAGGCCAACGTCAACCTGGCCGGGGTGCTGCACGGCGAGCAGGAGCTGATCTTCCACAATCCCATCCCCACCGAAGGGGGCATGACCACCGAGGGGCGCATCACCCATATCTACGACAAAGGCGAGGGCAAAGGAGCCCTGATCATCGGTGAGAGCGACACCTACCACGCCAACGGCAAGAAGCTTTTTACCAGCATCTGCACGGTCTTCGGGCGCCTGGACGGCGGGTTCGGCGGCGACAACGCCCCCAAACGGGAGCTCGCCTTTCCGGATCGCGAACCGGACGCCACGGTGCAGTCCCATCCGGCAGCCAGCCAGCCGCTGCTCTACCGCCTCTCCGGCGACCTGTTCGACCTGCATGTGGACCCGGAATTCGCCAAGATGGCCGGCTTCGAGAAGCCGATCATGCACGGCCTCTGCACCCACGGCTATGCCTGTCGGGCGCTGTGCGACACGTTGATTCCCGGGCAACCGGAGAAGGCGCGTCGCATGGTGTGCCGTTTCAGCAAGCCGCTCTATCCCGGCGTGCCCATCAAGATCCTGATCTGGAAAGAGGAGGAGGGGCGCGCCCTGTGGCGGGTCATTAATGCTGAAACCGGCGACACGGTCATCGACCACGGCCTCTTCGAATACGGCGATGTGCCTGCGCGTCAGATCCGTTTCGACGACCGGGTGGCGATCGTCACCGGCGCCGGTGCCGGGCTGGGACGCGCCTACGCGCTGGAGCTGGCAAAGCGGGGCGCCAAGGTGGTGGTGAATGACCTGGGCGGCGCCCGGGACGGTTCGGGGAAGGGCAGCAGCGCCCCGGCCGACCAGGTAGTCGAAGAGATTCGCGCCCTTGGCGGCGAAGCGGTGGCCAACTACGATTCGGTGGCCACCCCCGAAGGCGGGGAGGGGATCGTGCGTACCGCGCTGGAGGCCTTTGGCAAGGTGGATATCCTGATCAATAATGCGGGTATCTTGAGAGACAAAAGCTTCATAAAGATGGCGCCGGAAAACTGGCACGCGGTTATGGGCGTTCATCTCAACGGCGCCTACCACGTGAGCCGGCCGGCATTTACCGCCATGCGCGAAAACGGCTACGGGCGGATCCTGATGACCACTTCGGCTGCCGGTCTCTACGGCAACTTCGGACAGACCAACTACTCGGCCGCCAAAATGGGGCTGATCGGCCTGATGAATGCCATGAAGCTCGAAGGGGAGAAGTACAACATCCAGGTCAATACCATCGCGCCTCTGGCCGCCTCGCGACTGACCGAAGATATTCTGCCCCCGGACATGTTCGACAAATTGAAGCCCGAGTACGCCGTGCCCATGGCCCTATTCCTCTGCTCGGAGCAGTGCGAGGTTACCGGTAACATCTACAACGCCGGCATGGGATTCTACAACCGGGCGGCTATCATGACCGGCCCCGGGGTCGTACCGGTCCGGGACGGCAGCATCCCATCCATCGAGGAGGTCCGCGACGCCATGGATGAGATGGCCACTCTGGAAGAGGGCAAGGCGTTCGGCCAGCTCGGCGAGCAGCTGATGGATGTGTTGGAGAGTATAAAGGAGTAGAGACTGAAGGCTGAAGACTGAAGTGGTAACGGCTGAAGGCGAATATCAATCGGCCCTTTTCCTTCACTTAACACTTTAAACTTAACACTTCTCCCCAAGGAGTTACTCATGATCGGCATCACCTCTTACGGCGCATACATTCCCAAACTACGGCTCGAGCGCATGGCCATCGTCCAGGCCCTTGGCTGGTACGCACCGGCCATCATGATGGTGGCCGACGGCGAGCGATCCATGTGCAACTGGGACGAGGACGCGGTCACCATGGCCGTGGCAGCTGCACGAGACTGCCTCACCGGCATGGACAAGCAGCAGGTGGAGGGGCTCTATCTGGCCTCGACCACCCTGCCGTTCGACGATCGCCAGAATGCCGGCATCGTGGCCACGGCCCTCAACCTGCCCAGCACCCTGCTGGCCTCCGACTTCACCGCCTCCCAGAAGGCCGGCAGCACAGCGCTGCTGACCGCCCTGGAGTCTGTGAAAGGCGGTGCGCGCCACAACATCCTCGTGGCCGCCGCCGACCGGCGGGAAACCCGTCCGGCATCGTTTTACGAGATGTGGTACGGAGACGGTGCCGCCGCCCTCATGGTGGGCGACAGCGATGTCATCGCCGGGTTCAAAGGGAGCCACGCCGTCTCCTACGACTTTGTGGAGCACTACCGCGGGGCCGGTCACCGGTTCGACTACACCTGGGAAGAGCGCTGGGCCAGGGACGAAGGCTACGGCAAGATCATCCCCGAGGCGGTCAACGGCCTGCTCGACAAACTCAACCTGACCATGGCGGATATCGACCATCTGGTTTTCCCCTGCGTCTTCAAGGCCGAACATCGCAACATCGCCCGCAAGCTGGGCGCTGCTCCGGAAACGGTGGCCGACAACATGCACGGCGAGTGCGGCGAGACCGGAACGGCCCACAGCCTGCTGATGCTGGTGCGTGTGCTCGAAACTGCGCAGCCCGGCGATCGCATCGTGGTGGCCGGATTCGGCCAGGGGTGCAATGCCCTCTGCTTCGAAGTGACCGACGCCATCGCTGACCTGCCGCCGCGCATCGCCGTCAGCGGCTATCTGGCCCGCAAGAAGAGCACCAACAACTACACCAAGTGGCTCAAGTTCAGGGAGCTGATCCAGCCGGAGACCGGCATAAGGGCCGAGGCCCCCAACCAGACCGCCATGACCACCCTGTGGCGCAAGCGCAAAATGCTTCTCGGACTGGTGGGCGGCTATTGCCGCGAGTGCGGCACACCCCAGTTCCCCAAGATGGACATCTGCGTCAACCCCGATTGCGGGGCTCACCACACCCAGGACGACTACGAATTCGCCGACCGTCCGGCGCGCGTCAAAACCTTCACCGGCGACCTGCTGGCCGTCTCCGTAGACCCGCCCCACAAATACGGCATGGTGCAGTTTGAAGACGGCGGACGCCTGATGGCCGACTTCACCGACTGTGATTTCGAAGAGCTTAAGGTGGGGCTTCCCGTCCGGATGGTGTTCCGCAAACGTGCGGACGACCCCCAGCGCGGCTTTGTCAACTACTTCTGGAAGGCCGCGCCAGCTCCAGGCGCGGCAGAGGAGATGTCCCGGATCTCTTTCGCCGGTCAGGTCGCAGTGGTCACCGGCGCCGGCGCCGGGCTGGGGCGTGCCTACGCCCTGGAGCTGGCCAAACGGGGCGCCAAAGTGGTGGTCAACGACTTGGGCGGCGCCCGTGACGGTTCGGGCGATGGCAGCAGCACACCGGCCGACCGGGTGGTTGAAGAGATCCGGAGCGCGGGTGGCGACGCCGTTGCCAACTACGACAATGTGGCCACGCCCGAAGGAGGGGAGAAAATCGTCAGGAGCGCCCTGGATGCCTTCGGCCGCCTGGATGTGCTGATCAACAATGCTGGCATCCTGCGGGACAAGAGCTTGATCAAGATGGAGCCGGCCAACTGGCAGGCCGTGCTCGACGTTCACCTGCACGGCGCCTATCACGTCACTCGCCCGGCTCTGGCCGCCATGCGCGCGGGCGGATACGGCCGCATCCTCCTGACCACCTCGGCGGCCGGTCTCTACGGCAACTTCGGCCAGACCAACTACGCTGCCGCAAAGATGGGGCTGGTCGGCCTGATGAACACCCTCAAGCTCGAAGGCGAGAAGCACGACATCAAGGTTAACACCATCGCCCCCCTGGCCGCTTCGCGCTTGACTGAAGACATTATGCCGCCGGATCTGTTCGAACGCGCCCAGCCGGAGTATGTCGTGCCCATGGCGCTCTACCTGTGCAGCGATGCCTGCGACCGTACCGGTGATATCTTCAATGCCGGCATGGGCTACTTCAGCCGTGCGGCCGTGATGACCGGACCAGCCGTACAGCTCGGCAGCGGCGAGAGTCTGCCCACCGTGGAAGACATCGCCGATCACTGGGAGCGCATCAATGTCATGGAGGGCGCCAAAGAGCTTTACGATCTCAACGCCGCCACCGTGGATCTCATGACACCTGTTTCGGAAGACGCCGGTACGCAGGAGAAGCCCGCCCAGGCAGATGGAGGCGCCGATGTGCAGGCCATCTTCGATGCAATGGCCGGCACGTTCAAACCCGAAGCCGCCCAGGGCGTGGAGGTGGTCTTCCAGTTCCTGATCTCGGGCAGCGGCGGGGGCGACTGGTCGTGCGCCATCAGCAACCAGACCTGCACCGTCGAACCCGGCCGGCACGACAAGCCCACCTGCACCCTAAAGATGGGGGCCGAAGACTTCAGTGCCATGATCGGCGGCCGACTGCCGCCCATGCAGGCGTTTACATCGGGCAAGCTGAAGATCGAAGGGGACGTAATGAAGTCCCAGCTGATCGAAAAATTGTTTGAGATAGGCTGAAGCGTGAGGGCTGAGAGAGAAATGTAGGGGCGGGGTTTATCCCCGCCCATGGATAAGGCAGGTCCGGTTCCGGGCGGGGATAAACCCCGCCCCTACACATTTTTCCCTGTATAAAGGGACCAGGAGGAACTGAAATGGCAACAGGCATCAAAGATAAAGTGGCCATCATCGGCATGGGCTGCACCCGCTTTGGCGAACGCTGGGACATGGGCGCCGAAGAGCTGATGGTCGAGGCTTTTGAGGAGGCGCTCGCCGATGCCGGCATTGCAAAGAAGCAGATCGAAGCTGCCTGGCTGGGCACCTGCATGGACGAGATCAATGTCGGCAAAACCGGCATGCCGCTGGCCACCACGCTACGGCTGCCCATGATACCGGTGACCCGGGTGGAGAACTACTGCGCCACCGGGACCGAGGCCTTTCGCGGGGCCTGTTACGCCGTGGCCTCAGGGGCCTACGATATCGCCCTGGCCCTAGGTGTGGAGAAGCTCAAAGACACCGGCTACGGCGGGTTGCCAAATCCCGGCTCGGGCGCCGGTTCGCTAAGCTGGCAATGGTGGCCCAACCTGACGGCCCCCGGCTCGTTTGCCCAACTGGCCAGTGCCTATAGCGCCAAATACCGCGTGAGCGACCAGGACCTGAAAAACGCCATCGGCCACGTTTCGGTCAAGAGCCACGCCAACGGTGCCATTAATCCCAAGGCCCACCTGCGCAAGCGCGTCAGTCTCGACCAGGTGCTCAACGCCCCGATCATCGCCCATCCCCTGGGGCTGTTTGACTGTTGCGGGGTAAGCGACGGATCGGCATGTGCCATTGTCACCACTCCGGAGATCGCAGAGCAACTGGGCCACAAAGATGCCGTGCGTGTCAAGGCCCTGCAGGTGGCCCTGAGCAGCGGCGAGGAGGCGGGGTATAACAGCTGGGACGGCGACCACTTTCTCACCACCGCCCGTTGCAGCACCATGGCGTATAAAGAGGCCGGCATCGATGACCCCAAAAGCGAGATCAGCATGATGGAGGTGCACGACTGCTTCTCGATCACCGAGCTGGTCACCATGGAGGACCTGCACATCTCCGAGCGCGGCCGCGCCTGGCACGACGTATTGGACGGCTTCTACGACATCGACGGACAGGTGCCCTGCCAGGTGGACGGCGGCCTCAAATGCTTCGGCCATCCCATCGGCGCCTCAGGCCTGCGCATGCTCTACGAGATGTACCTGCAGCTCCATGGACGGGCCGGCGAACGCCAGCTGCCCGACCCGCGCTACGGCCTGACCCACAACCTGGGCGGCTTTCCGTTCCAGAACATTTGCAGCATCGCCATTATCGGCAAGTAACAGATCAGCGTCCCCCTTTCCCAAAGGGGGAAATAGGGGGATTTTCAATGGTTGATCTCGATCGGTCCCAGCAGGAGATCCAGAAGGCGGCCCGTGATTTTGCCAAGGGAGAATTCGACCGCGACGTGGCCCTGGAGATGGAGTCGGGCGGGATTTTCCCTGATGGGATCTGGGTCAAGGCCGGGGATCTGGGCTTTCTGGGGCTTCACTTTCCCGACAAGTATGGCGGTGGCGGGCTCGGGTTTTTAGAAGCAGCGATTGTGGCCGAGGCCTTCTGCCGCCAGGACGCTACTATCGGATGCGCGCTTCTCCTTGCCGGGCTTGGTGCCGAATGTCTGTTGGATTGCCAAGACGATGCCCTTAAACAGCGATACCTCTGCGCGGTGGCCGAGGGGCGTCTGCGCTGTGCCGTTGCCTTAAGCGAACCGGGTGTGGGGCCTGCGTACGCTTCGATCCAGGCTGCCGCAAGGCTTGATGGGGGCCACTGGGTTCTCAACGGCACCAAGACCCACGTGATCAATGGCACGGGTGCCGGCGTCTTCGTCGTTCTCTGCCGAACCGGCACTGAACAGATCAGCATGATCGCAGTCGAACGGGAGTGCGACGGGATTACCCTCCAAGACCAGGGAAGGCGTTTGGGCGCCAACATGACCGGGAGCGCGGAAATGCGGCTGGTCGATGTCCGTGTGCCGGTGGAAAACCTTTTGGGGAAGGCCGGCACGGGATTGCAGCACCTGGAACGCTTTCTCGCGGATGCATCGATCCTGTTGGCGGCAGCCGCTACCGGGATGGCTGCGGGTGCCTTTGACCGGGCTCTCTCCTACATCAAAGAGCGTGAAGCCTTCGGTCGCAAGATTGGCGCTTTCGAGATCACCCGCCATAAAATTGCGGAGATGGCCGCCAAGGTGGAAACCGCACGGGCGATCACCTATCGGGCCGCCCGGCAGCACGATGCGGGTAAGGCCGGCGCCGTGCCGGCGATGGCCAAGATGGTGGCCACCCGGGCAGCGGTTTCGGTGGCCGACGAAGCGATCCAGATCTACGGCGGATACGGTTATATGAAAGAGTCCGAAGTAGAGCGATTTTACAGGGACGCCAAAACCATCGAATTGATGCTCGGCGGACCGGGAGAGGCGAAAAAAAAGATTGCGGATGGTGTTATCGGCAGAAAGATGTGAAAGCGAAGAAACATAGACGATTTCAGCAACAGACAAGTCCCCCTTTCCCAAAGGGGGATTCAGGGGGATTTTTTAAGGCCGCGAATCCCCGAATCCCCCCCGGCCCCCATTTGGAAAACGGGGGTGTCCAACGGGACGTGTCGATTTGTTATGCTCCCTCTGCTTTCTTACTTTGAGCTTTTCCCAAAATATAGTTCAGGATAGTCCTATGGAAATTTTAAAGTACACCGACGCCCATCACGATTTCCGCAAACGCCTCAAAGCGTTCTGCGATGCGGAGATCATCCCCCACGTCGACCAGTGGGAGGAGGACCACCTCGTACCCAAAGCAGTGTGGCGCAAAATGGGAGAGGCCGGTTTTCTCTGCCCGTGCGTGGCGACAGAGTACGGTGGCATGGGCGGCGACTTTGTCTTCTCGCTCATCGTGGCCGAAGAGATGTCACGCACCTCCCACACAGGGCTGGCCGCCTCCCTGCACAGCGACATCGTCGTGCCCTACATCGAGTCGTTCGGATCGGAGGCGATCAAACGCAGATACCTGCCCGGTTGTGTTTCCGGAGAGATCATCACGGCCGTGGCCATGACCGAACCAGCTGCCGGTAGCGATCTGGCCTCCATGGAGACCACGGCCATAGAGACGGACGGCGAGGTGATCATCAACGGCTCCAAAACCTTCATCTCCAACGGCGTTAACTGCGATCTGGTGATTGTGGCCGCCACAGACCCTTCCGTGGAGAACCGCCACCAGGCCGTCTCCCTCTATGTGGTCGAGGAGGGCACGCCGGGGTTCAAGCACGGTAACCAACTGGAGAAGATGGGCTGGCACAGCCAGGACACCGCCGAGCTCTTTTTCACAGACTGCCGCATCCCGGCCGAAAACAGGCTTGGCGAACCGGGCAGCGGATTCTTTCTGCTCATGGAGAAGCTCCAACAGGAGCGGCTGGCCTGCAGCATGGGCGCTGTGGTGGCTGCCGAACGGATCGTCGAGTACACCATCGATCACTGCAAAAACACCCTGGTCGGCGGCAAACCCCTCTCACGGTCCCAGGCCGTGCAGTTCGCTCTGGTGGAGATGAGTGCCGAGGCGAAGATCGGGCGCACTTTTCTGGAAAAGTTGATCGCCGAGCACATGGAGCAGAAGAACATCGTCGTGGACGTCTCCATGGCCAAGTACTGGACCACGGATGCCGCCAACCGCATCGCCAACCGATCCCTGGAACTGATCGGCGATGCGGGGGCATTAGAGTCCTGCCCCATGGTGCGGGCCTTCCGCGACACCCGGGTCATGTCGATCTTCGCCGGCACCAACGAGATCATGAAGGGCATCGCCGCTAAATTCATGGGATTGTGAAAGGATGACCATGCTCCCCAAAGGCGCCCTCGACGGCATCACTGTTCTCGACCTCTCCCGGCTGCTGCCCGGCCCTTACTGCTCGATGATCCTCGCCGACCACGGTGCGCGGGTGATCGCCATCGAGGACAAGAAACAGTATGCGGCTGATGGGCTTTTTCTGCCCACAGTCCAGCGCAACAAGGCGCACATCAGCCTGGATTTGAAAAGCGAGGCCGGCAAGGAGATCTTCTTCCGCCTGGTCGGCGAGGCCGATGTGGTTATCGAAGGATTCCGGCCCGGCGTTGTGAAGCGCCTCGGCGTGGACTACGACAGCGTGCGTGCCGCCAAAGACGATATCATCTACTGCTCGATCACCGGCTTCGGGCAGACCGGACCCGGCCGCGACCGCGTGGGCCACGATATCAATTACCTGGGCGATGCCGGGGTGCTCGATCTCATGGGGCGGCCCGATCAACCGCCCACCATCCCGGGCGTCCAGATTGCCGACATCGCCGGCGGCGGCCTCAACGCGGCCATCGGCATCCTGTTGGCCCTTTTTGCCCGCCAACAGACCGGCAGTGGCCAATACATCGACATCTCCATGACCGACGGCATGCTCGCCATGCTGCCCGTGGCCCAGTTTTGGCAAATGCTCACCGGCGAATCTCCCCGGCGGGGGGACAACATGCTCTCCCACCGCTACGCCTGTTACAATACCTATGAAACCGCAGACGGGCGCCATATGGCTGTGGGCGCATTGGAAAACCGGTTCTGGAGAGGGCTCTGTGCGGCCTTGGGCCTGGACCATTACGCCGATTTGCAATTCGACGAAGCCCGGCGGCAGGAGATCATTGACGCCTTGCGGGTCACGTTCAAACAGAAGCGCATGGACGCGTGGGTCGAGGAGCTTGGCCAACAGGAGCTGTGCGTCAGCGGTATCCGCACCATGGCAGAGGCACTGGCATCGCCGATGTTCCAACAACGCGAGATGGCCGTGACGACGCCCCGTGCCGACGGTACCGACGAAACAACCCTGGGGGTCCCTGTCAAGCTAAGCGAAACGCCGGGATCGATTCGAACCCCGAGCGTTCAATTCGGTGAGAGCACCCGGACGGTGCTCGAGTCGTTGGGATATACGGCCGAGCAAATCCATAGACTGCAGAAGCAAGGCGTCATTTAGTCATATTATTTTTGGGAAGAGATCCCCAACCTTTAAAAAGGAGTGAATCATCATGGCACAGCTAATAGCAGACAAGCGGGACATCGACTTCGTCCTTTATGAGCAACTGGGTGCGGCCGGTTTTGAAAAGACGGAGCGGTACAAAGGCCAAAACAGGAAAATGTTCGACATGCTGCTCAAAGAGGCGCGCAATTTCGCCATCAAGGAGATTTTGCCCCTGAACGAGGAGGGCGACCGCATCGGCCTCAAGTTCGAGAACAACCAGGTGACGGTGCCGGAGAGTTTTCATCGGGTCTACAAGCTGTTCCGGGAGGCGGAATTCATCTCCATGTCCGAAGATACGGAGATTGGTGGACAGGGGCTTCCGGTCCTGGTCACCCAGGCGGCCCTCGAGTATCTGATGGGAGCGGACTTTTCATTTTCAGCATTCGGGTTTGCCACCCACGGCGCGGCCAAAATGATCGAGATCTTCGGCACCGAGAAGCAGAAAGAGCTTTACATGTATAAAATGTACTCAGGGCAGTATGGCGGCACCATGGTGCTGACCGAAGCGGAAGCCGGCTCGGATGTGGGCGCCCTGACCACCACGGCGGTGAAGAACGACGACGGAACCTACACCATCACCGGCAACAAGATTTTTATCACCTGCGGTGAGCACAACGTCACCGAAAACATCATCCATCCGGTTCTGGCCAGGATCGAAGGCGCCCCCGCAGGCACCAAGGGCATCTCCCTCTTCATCGTTCCGAAGATCTGGGTAAACGACGACGGCAGCCTCGGCGAGCCCAACGATGTGGTCTGTACAGGCATCGAAGAGAAACTGGGGCTTCACGCCAGCCCGACCTGCCAGTTGGCATTCGGCGGCAAGGGAAAATGCCGCGGCGTTCTGCTCGGAGAGGAGAACAAGGGCATGCACGTCATGTTTCACATGATGAACGAGGCACGCCTCGGCGTCGGCATGCTGGGCCTCTGCAACGCCTCTTGTGCCTATCTCTATGCGCTGAACTATGCCCGGGAGCGGATCCAGGGGCGCGACCTGGCGGACATGATGGACAAGGACGCCCCTTCGGTGAACATCATCCGCCATCCGGACGTCCGGCGAATGCTGCTCTCGATGAAAACCTATACGGAAGGCATGCGCAGCTTTGCCTACTACGTGGCTGAACTGTTCGACAAGGAGGCATGCGCATCAACCCCCGAGGAGAAGGAGGGTTATGCCGACCTCATCGGACTGCTCACCCCCATCATCAAATCCTATTTGACGGACCGGGGATTCGAATGCACGGTGCAGGCCGTTCAGGTGTACGGTGGATACGGGTACACCCGGGACTATCCGGTCGAGCGGCTGATGCGCGATGCCAAAATCAACTCCATCTACGAAGGCACCAACGGCATCCAGGCCATGGATCTGCTCGGCCGCAAGCTTGGTATGAAAAAGGGTGCCGTCTTCATGGCCTTTCTGGCTGAGATTGCCAAGGTGATCGCCCAGGCAAAGCAGACACAAGGACTGGAAGCGCTGTCCGGGAAACTTGAAACCGCGATGAACCGGCTCGGCGAAACGGCCATGTACATCGGCAAGACGGCCATGTCGCCCGACTTCAAGGTGGCTTTCTCCTACGCAACGCCGTTTCTCGATGTCATGGGAGACGTCATCACGGCCTGGATGCTGCTTTGGCGTGCGGCCGTGGCCCAGCCGGCACTTGAAAAATTGGTCGGAGATGCCCAGGGAGAGGAGCGGCGCGCCCTGATCGAGAAGAACAAGAATGCCGCATTCTACGCCGGACAGATCAAATCGGCCGAATATTTCATCGAGGCCGTTCTGCCGGTCACCCTCGGGCGAATGGACGCCATCCAAGCCGGCAGCAAAGCGGTTGTGGATATCCTCGAACCGTCCTTTGGGGCTTGATGGCCCGGTAAGGTGTACACACGAAAAGGAGAACAAATGGAGATTCGCAGGGCGACGTTCGAAGATGAAAGCATGTTGTTTGACCTGCTGAACCAATTTCCATCGGAAAGCGAAGGCCACAACTGGGAAAAAGGTGTAGCAACATTCCGCAGCATTATCGCAAATCCGGACCTTGGCTCCCTCTTCGTCGCAGATGAACAGGGAGCCATTTTAGGCCTTATCACCTTGTCATTCCCAACCGCCATCCGGTGCGCAGGCCTTTACGGCTCAATCGAAGAGTTCATTGTCGATCAAAAAGGTCGTGGCAAGGGGATCGGAGGAAAACTCATCAGGGCGGCGACTGAAGAGGCCCGCTCCAGAGGATGCCATGAGCTGCAGGTGAATCGGCCGAGTGAATCCGGATACCCGGTCTATATTCGCTATGGATGGAAAGATCTGGGGAAGCATCTTAATCTGGTGTTTTCCTGAATGGAACGCTTACTTCACAATCTATTGGAGACATGTCAAGATGACCGCCATCGGCTCAAGACCGACATCTGAAACACCGGCATTGGACGCACTTCCCTTTCTAAAAGGACTGCGCACCTCATTTTCCAGCCTGGCAGAGATGATCGCCACACGCGCAGAAGAGATTCCCGAGCGCGTCCATGTATTGTACTACGATCAATCCCGCACCTACGCCCAAACCAATCACAATGCCAACCGGGTCGCCAATTACCTGAAAGCGCAAGGCGTCCGAAAAGGCGATGTGGTCTCTTTGATGATCATGAACTCGCCGCAGATCTACGATGCCATGTTCGGTGCCCAGAAGCTGGGCGCCATCGCCGGCCTGATCAATTTTGCACTCAAGGGCCCGGAGATCGCCTATACCCTGGATCACGCGCGACCCCGGGTGGTGTTTGTGGGCAAATCGTTCATGGCCGATTTTGCCCAGGGCTACGAAACGGCGTCCCACAAACCGGTGGTTGTGGAGGTCGACACCGATGCAAGCCAGCGCGCTTCTATCTCCCGTACGACCCTCTCTGAAATATTGGCCCAATACCCTGACGATGAAGCACTTGTCGTCCAGGCGCCCGATGATCCGACCCTGATGCTCTACTCCTCGGGCACCACCGGCCATCCCAAGGGGATATTGATTTCAAACGCCAACCAGCTGGCGATTTGTCAATCCATGTCCCGACTGGGTATCATGCAGGGAGAAGATACGATGCTGATCCTGCTGCCCATGTTTCACACTAACCCCATCTGCGTGTGGTCCTACCCGCTGATCTACGCAGGCCAGACAGTGTGTATCCGCAAATCCTTTTCCCCCAATGATTTCTGGCCGGCGATAACGGACAACGGCGTGACTATCCTGATGGGGGTGCCGGCCATGTACAACTACGTCTACTACTCCATCGATCCGGCAACCGTCGACCGGTCGAAGCTGAAACTGCGCTGGGCCTTTTGCGGCGCAGCCCCTCTATCGGTGGATCTGATCGAGGGATTCAAAGAGAGGTTCAATGTGGAGATCCTTGAAGGCTATGGGTTGACCGAAGGGACTGGCATCGCAACCGTCAATCCGCCTTTGGGCAGACGTAAGGTTGGCTCGGTGGGTGTAGCACTTCCCGGCCAGGAGGTGCGCATTATTGACGACAATCTTAAAGAGATGCCGGTCAATGCGCGCGGCGAGATTTGCATTAAAGGACCAATTACCATGTTGGGGTACCTGAACAATGAGCAGGCCACGGCGGAAACATTGCAGGATGGCTGGTTGCGGACAGGCGACATCGGAACCATGGATGAAGAAGGCTATTTTTATGTGGTCGACCGCAAAAAGGACATGATCAATCGCGGGGGGGAGAACATCTATCCCAAGGAGATCGAAATGGTGCTCGAAGGCCATCCTGCCGTCCTGGCCGCGGCCGTGGTCGGTGTGCCGGATGAGGCGTTGGGTGAAAGGGTCAAAGCAATTGTCGAACCGTCCGCTGACTGCGAACTTTCAGCCGAGGAGATCCGAAACTATCTATCGGATAAACTGGCAGGCTACAAGGTGCCGGAGTTTGTCGAGTTCATGGAGCGGCTCCCCAGAAATCCGACCGGTAAGATACTTAAAAAGGAGTTAAAAATGCGCCGGGAAAATCCCAACAACTGAATTCTTCACCGGGCGAAATCCGGAAGAACACGCCAAACACCAACCGCTCGTCATGCCGGACTTGATCCAGGATCCAGCAAACGTCTGGAGAGCGCCAAGGCTTCACTGCGTGCCCGACTTTCGCCGGAATGATGGGGATTGTGATCTTTAATTGCCGGATTGATAATAACGCCATGCGTAAGCAGCGTTACCGAATGTATCTGCCCGTATCCGGGATTCGAACTTGATGCCGGCTCAACCAGACCTGATCAATCCGGTGAGGGGTTTGACGCGGTTGAATCCTGATCGTATGCTCACCGTCATATCTCAATTCGATGGTTTTCGGATCATCGTTATCGCTTTTGCCTCACAAAATAACCCACCGTAGGCATCTTCAGCACCCTTTCGGGTCAGATGAAAGTAAGCCATGGTGGTCTCTAAATTAGTGTGTCCCATGTAGCGCTGGATCACCCTGGGGTTGGTGCCTGCCTCGAGCGGATGGGTGGCGTAGCAGTGGCGCAAGGTGTGTATCGAGACCAGGCGTTTTTTGGTTCCGACCGCAATCCTTGTGCGCCGAAAAGCGCCCTGGACCCCTTCGATGGACATGGGGGATTTGGAAACAGTACCTTTGTTTTGCCCCCGTCACACAGCGGGGAAAAGAAAAACAGGATTTTTGTGGGCGAGCCAATACCTTCGCAGCAAGCCAAGGGTCTCAACCGGCAGGGGTACAAAACGATACTTGGCTTCTTTGCCTCGATGCACATGGATCATCATGCGGGATTTATCGATATCGGAGTCTGAATGGCAAACGCCTCGGACAACCTGGGCCCGCAGGCATAGACTGTTGATAAAAAGGCGTAGTTGTGGAAGGCTTTAGCACAGCTCAGGATCCGATAGACTTTCTGCCGGCTCAAGATGCACGGCAGACGGCGTTCGCGCTTGGCATTAGGGTAGCTAAACATATGCCATTTGCGTTTTAAAACGTTGGTGAAAAAGAATTTAATGCCGCTTTGGGCGATACGCAAGGTAGCTGCCGACCACTTATCCTTTTTGCGTCGGAGCAGAAAGTAGTCCTGCACCTGCTGTTCGGTGATCTTTTTAGGTGAGATGTTGTAAAATTCGACCAGTTGTCTGAGTAGCACTGCTGGGTGCGGTCACTTAATCCGGCAGGATGAAATTGTGAATTGAGGTGGTGTGCCGGGGCAAGGCCCGTTACTTTGACGCAAGCCGAGTATACTCTGCCGCGAAGCGGGTTACTTGAGCATGCATATAGAATTGCTAAATGCAGTTGCCAGTAATATCATAAAGAAGCAGAAGGTGGCTTGGTTTAGTGTTGAAAATATTGGTATAATAATAGATATAAAAAAGTTTTAACCAGGGCTTTCAGTGGATCGTAATGCTTATGGGTACAAACTTTACAGAGGAGATAAATGAATCATCAAGACGATCATCCCTTGGAGCTGCTGCGTAAGCTTACCGTCAACAATCTCTCTTTCACTTACATTGACGAGAGCAGCATTCACGGTTTTGGTTTGTTCGCTGAAGCCGATATTCCAAAGGGGACACTATTGGGCGTGCTCGATGGACAGGTAATGGAATGGGACCATTACGACGAGATTGTAGAGAACTTCCGCCAGGAGATTGGCAGCGCGGCACAGTACCTGTTCATGGAGTGGAACGCGTTAAGCGAAACCGTGCTGCTGGTCAGGCCTTTCAGGACAAGTTACAGCTTCATCAACCACTCCCGAACGCCCAATTTGGTGATTTTGCGAAATCCCTTAAGAATTGTGAGCCTGCGTGACATACAGGCGAGGGAAGAGTTATTGCTCGATTATCGCAGAGAGCCGCTAAGAGAGCGCTATCTCGAGGGACACGGAAAGGCCTTTCTATGAAGCAAGTTTATCTCAAATTCTATTGTGTACAGCCGATTTCGTTCCGACGCGACGATCTAAGACGCATCATTCTTTCCAAAGCCAACATCGGTACGGTCAAGAAATTTGCAGCCAATGACGCTACCATGCCCAAGTGGCTGAAACGCTTTCACAATCTGTACCGCATATTCAGTTCGTTCTTTATCATACCGCTTGATAATGTGGCTTCCGGCCCGCTGATCGCTCAATTGGAAGAACAATTCCTGGTCGATGGCAAACTGGCCTTGGCGCCGCACTTGATGCCGTCAGAAGTCAATGCCTACCTGATCTACGATTTCAGGTTGATGTATTTTAATTTGATTTACGAATTGGGCTTTGAGTTTTCATGGGAGACGATAGCCCCTTTCCTGCATGTCAATCCAGAGGCCACCGTCAAACTGGATCTGTACAATACGGTGCGCAGCCTTCTGGTTAAAGAGACTGACGCCTCTGTGCCCGCGGCATGGACGATAGCGATCCAGAATACGGTGAGAGAGAAAATACATGGGATATTGAAAACTGCCTATCATTGCGAATGTGAACCCCAGGCCATGCGCATCCTGAACAATACCGGGAACATAACAATCGTCATAACCCAAACAGGATTGTCCGACGAGCAGTATCACGATCTGACTACTGGTTTTATTGCGTTGAACAACGCGGCCGAACGTCTGCGTGACTACAGCGAACCGCTCTACTTGAGCGATGACCAGATTTATCACTTCAACGGCCGTTTCCATACCATCGTTATGAAAGATCCAATAGATCGCTACCGATACATCCCGATCCAGTTTCACATCCAATTTATGTGGTTCTATTTGAACCGAATCAATGAAATCATGGAACGTCTCAACAATGAGATCATCGGGGACGACACCCTCAAAAATCTCGAATTCCAGAACCGGTTTATTGATGTTGTGATTCACAAGGTAGAAATCCTCTCCCTGCACAATGCCAACTTCAAGACCGCCATCGAGGCCGACAACGAGCGCGTCTACAAACAGATCAGCCCCAAATGGAATGTGGAACAACTGCTGCGCACCTCCAACCGGTACGTCGCATTTTTCAAGGACTACCTCCAACGTATGTATAGTCGCAAGACGTCCCAGACCGAACAGCGACAGAATATCATTCTCGCCTTCATCTCGATTTTGCAACTGGTCGCTCTGATCAGCGTATGGAATGACTACCTTTCGCTTCTGAACCAAGACAATATCGACAAGGCCAACGAACTGCTGGTGCTCTTCAGTCGGTTTGAATACCTGCGTATTTTCAACATATTATCCCCTCTGCTGATTTTGTTCCTTATAGCCGGAGTCTTTCTCTACTTCAGAAAGAAGTAAAACGGGCTTAGGGCGTTACGGCATAACGCGGGTTATCAGAATTTATTATGGACAAGGTTATTCCAAACAGCGGCCCCGTTTATGGTCCCACCTTGGAGGAGTGCATTATGGGAACGTCTCAGGGTAATAAATTCGGACCTCGGCAAATACGGTTGTATCTGGTTTTGTTTGGGCTGGCTTTCATGGTTTTCGGGATCGGTTTCTACCTTTACGAGCGCGATTTTGAAGCCAGGGCAGAGAAGACCATGGGAACGGTTACGGAGGTTCGACGCGAGACCTCGTCCACAACGAGTGGGGGCCGGCGCACCACTTCTATCGTTTATCGCCCAATAATTCGTTTCGAGGTGGATGGAAGGCGTCACTCGTTTGCCTCAAAGTCAGCATCGTCGGGCTACAAAGACATGAAGGGAAAGCGTCTTGAGATCCTCTACGATCCGGATGATCCCAGTGATGCACGTATCGCCGACAACCTCACGTGGTTGATTATTGGTATCTTTATAGGCGCGGGTGGATTGATTTTCATGGCCGGAGTGTTTCTGCCACGCGTGTTCAAGGAAACCAATGGGGCCAAGGTTTAGGTCTCTGCCGCTGCGAGGCCTCATCGACTCGACCCAGTATCCAGCTTCAATGCCTGGGAAGGCGCTAAAGCTTCCCTTCGCCTCCGGCTTTCTCCCGAATGAAGCAACTGCGGTAATAACCATGTTTCGTCCCCTCAAGCCGGCCAACCTCCCTGCCGCCGGGAGGGGATGATTCTTTTGAGAAATTCGGCCATCTGATGTAAGGTGTGAGCCCGTTAGGTGGTGCCTGTCCCGGTTCCCTGGGAACCGCTTGATACAGGAATCAAAGGCTTTCGCAAAAAAGGATCAGCCATGATCGCATTTGAAAATGTAACCAAAAGATTCGGAAATCTGGTCGCGGTGGATGGGATCTCCTATTCGGTTCAAAAAGGGGAGGCTTTTGCACTCCTGGGGCCTAACGGGGCCGGAAAGACGACCTTGGTGCGACTGCTGCTTGGCTTTTCGCGTTGTACTGCCGGAAAGATCACCATCGAGGGGTTGCCGGCGGGCCGATCCGCATCACGCAGGCAGCTGGGGTACCTGGCAGAAATACACCGCATTCCGCCCTATTTGTCCGGAGTGGAATATTTGATGCGCCATGCGGCATTTTGCGGTTTGACCCGCCGTGATGCGAAGGCGGCGGTGAGAGATATTCTGAAACGCGTTGGTATGAACGGACAGGAGAAGAAAAAGGCCGCTCACTATTCAAAAGGAATGATACAGCGCATCGGAATCGGGGCGGCGCTTTTGGGCGATCCCGATCTGCTGGTCCTGGATGAACCGGTATCCGGCCTCGATCCGCTGGGGATGCGCGATATACGGGTGCTTCTCGAGGCGTTTAAGAAAAGTGGAGGTACGATTATCCTCAACTCCCATCTGCTTTCGGAGGTGGAACGGCTCTGCGATTCGATTGCGATCATGCATCAGGGCCGGATAGTGGCCAAGGGCGACCTTGCGCGCATCGTTCACGGAAATGAAACCCTGGAAGAGGTCTTCATCCGCCATGTAGAGGGAAGGCACACGCAAGATGAATAATTTGACCCGGATATCTGCGATCACGGTAAAAGACCTAATGCGCCAGAAGAGCTTTTATGTGCTGCTGGCCGTGGCGGTCGCCTTTGTTTTGCTGCTCAGAAGTTGCTATCAGGGTAGCTATACAGTCAACGGCCGGCCGGTGGACCAGGCTTTCCTGGCCTTGCATGCATCTGTGTTCGCCTTTCATGTCATCGCCGCCGGCATGTTTCTGATGAGCGCCATGGTTTCCATGGGCATTTTTTCACGGGATCGCGATGACGGCAGCATGGTGATGTTTCTCTCCCGCCCCGTAGAGCGATGGCAGTATGTGCTCGGAAGAATGTTGGGCACATGGGTCCTGTCAACGGTTTTCATGTTCATTTTGCATCTGACCATCTCCCTGATCGTGTTGGCCAATACCGGCACCTTGGATGCCGGATATCTGGCCGCATCGCTTTTGTGTTCCGTCAACCTGCTGTTTGCCATCGTGCTGACGTCTGCCTTATCGCTTTTTCTGCCCAACGTGATGGCGGCGCTGTTCACCCTGGTCGTCATCGGCGTCAGCTATGTATCGGATGGGGCTTTCCAGCTCATGCAGATCGAGATGGTCCGGCAAGTGATGTCCGGCGAAAGCCAGGCGTCTCTGTGGCGTATCCTATTTCCTAAGGTCTATATGCTTCAGCACATGGCATCCAAATGGATCACGAACCAGGGGTTCGACGTTCTGCCGCCGCTCTATGTGTGGTCCAATGTTCTTTGCTACACCGTCGCGATAGTCGCTGCAGCTTTGTGGCGTTTTTACAGAAGCGAGATATAGCGGGACGGGAGAGCGTCAGGATGAATTCACGCATTCATGACTAAAATCGTGTTTATGCTATGATATCAAATGGATAGATGAAGCGGGTATCATAGAGAGCCCTTGCCTACTTCTTCAAAAGCTTGATCATCTCTTCGGCGACAGCTGCTGACGATGCAGGGTTCTGACCTGTTAGCAGGCTTCCGTCCACCTCAACATAATTTGCCCAGTCAGGGCCTTTGCTGTACAATCCTTGATTGGATTTGAGCATATCTTCGACTAAAAAAGGGACAACCTCTGTCAGCTGTACAGCCGCTTCTTCGCTATTACTGAAGCCGGTGACTCTTTTACCTTTTACCAGGGGTTCACCATTTTCACGTTTCGCATGGCGCAGCACGCTGGGCGCATGACAGACAAGTCCCATCGGTTTTCCCTGTTTGTAATAGGATTCTAAGAGCGAGATTGACGTCTTATCTTCTGCAAGATCCCATAGGGGCCCGTGACCTCCCGGATAGAAAACAGCATCGAAATCCGAAGGGTTGATTGAATCGAGCCGGTGGGTATTGGCGAGTTGTTTTTGCGATGCCGCGTCTTTGCGAAAGCGTTCAACTGCCGGTGTCTGAAAATCAGGCTCGTCGCTTTTGGGGTCCACTGGGGGCTGCCCCCCCTTCGGCGTGGCCAGGGTGACTTCAATGTTCTGGTCTTTGAAGATGTAATAGGGCGCAGCGAATTCTTCTAACCAGAAACCGGTTTTGCGACCTGTGTCGCCAAGTTTGTCATGGGATGTAAGGACCATCAGTATTTTCATGAGGATCTCCTCTTTAAATTGCAATTTAGGGTTAGTCATTGACCCGGACAACCAATTTTCCGAAGTTCTGGCCGTTTAGCATGCCTATAAAGGCGTTTGGCGCCCGCTCTAACCCATCCACCAGATGCTCTCGATATTTGATCTTGCCGGTGCTCAACCATTGCGACATCTCTTTTGCGAACTCGTCGTAGCGGTGGCCATAATCATCGAAAATGATGAATCCTTGCACCGTTAACCGTTTGACTAAAATCGTGCCCATGAGCAGGGAGAGGCGGTCAGGTCCATCTGGAAGCTGGGTGGCATTGTACTGGGAGATAAGCCCGCACACCGGAATTCTGGCTTTCGCGTTAAGTAGAGGCAATACGGCATCAAATACGTTGCCCCCGACGTTCTCGAAATAGACGTCAATTCCTTTGGGGCATGCCTGGATAAGCTGTTGCGCAAAATCCGAAGCTTTATGGTCCAGGCACTCATCAAAGCCAAGCACCTCTTTTGCGTATTGGCATTTTTCGCTGCCACCGGCCACAGCAACCACGCGACAGCCCTTCAGCTTGCCGATTTGGCCGACCGTCGCACCAACAGGACCTGTGGCAGCAGCGACGACCAGGGTCTCCCCCTGTTTGGGCTGGCCAATATCCAATAGCCCCATATAGGCCGTGAAACCTGGCATGCCCAATATCCCCAATGCATAGGAGGGATGGCTGGGATCTTCTCCTAATCGCGTCAGGCCGGTACCATCGGAAAGCGCATAGTCCTGCCAGCCACTATGCCCAAGGACCCATTCCCCTGCCGTGTAATCAGGGTGCCGGGATGCTTCAACCTGGCAAACCGTTCCCCCCACCATCACTTCGTCAATTTTAACCGGTTCCGCATAGGATGCCGCGTCATTCATCCTGCCTCGCATATAGGGGTCGAGGGAGAGATACTCGGTGCGCAGCAGCACCTGGCCTTGACTCGGTTCCGGCACAGGTGTTTTCTCTATCCGAAAGTTATCGGGATTAGGAGCACCGTGGGGACGCGAAGCCAGCACGATGCGGCGGTTGTGTTCTCTGTTTTGAGACATGTTTTACTCCTTTTTCATTTTTTCAGCAGCGCAGTGCAACGCCTCTTCCATGAACAGCGTTGAAAAGCACTTATTGCATGAGATACAGGATGCCTTTTGCCGGTCTCCACTGGCCCATCGTTTGACAAGGTGTGGTTCCCTGATAAGCGGCCTTGAAAGTGCAACATAGTCGGCTATGCCTGTGGTGATCACTTCTTCCGCTACATTATAGGACAGAAACCCACCCACAAGAATGAGCGGGATCCCTATTTCTTTTTTGTAGGCCTCTGCAGCCTTTCGGTAGTAGACTTCCCGCTCTTCCGACGTTGCGGTGCCGACCCTGGAGAAGAGAAACTTGCCTGATTCAAAGGTCCCGCCGCTCATTTCGATGGCATCCACGCCACGGTCCTCAAGCATATGACAAACGGTGATCATCTCCATCACCGTGAGTCCGTTTTCAAGGAAATCTTCCGAGTTGATCTTGACCATGATCGGAAAGGACTTACCGACCCTTTGCCTGATCTCTTCATAGACCTGGATAA
Organism: uncultured Desulfatitalea sp.; assembly: GCA_963668675.2. GTDB lineage: Bacteria > Desulfobacterota > Desulfobacteria > Desulfobacterales > Desulfosarcinaceae > Desulfatitalea. The sequence continues at coordinate 3,244,832 of CAXXMB010000002.1, forward strand.
GCAGTTTTGCCCGGTTTTCGAGAGTGCCACCGTAACCGTCATCTCTTTCGTTATAGAAAGGAGATAAAAACTGGCTCAGCAAATAGCCATGGGCCGCGTGAATCTGAACCGCATCAAAACCGGAATTGAAGGCTCGTTGGGCTGCATCACCAAAGGCTTTTACCGTTCTTTGAATATCATCATCAGTCATTGCCGACGCTTTTTGTACGCCGTCTGCATACACATCTGAAGGCCCTATGGGTGCAAAGTCATCCTTCCCAATACCCCTTTTTCCGGCATGGGCCAACTGGGCGGCCACAAGGCCGCCATTGTCGTGAACAGCCGAAACAGCCCGTTTCAAGTTGTGGATCATTGCATCGGAATAGATGCCGGCCTGGCGAGGACCGGCCTGGCCTTCTCTCGCCACATAGGCGTGGCTGGCTATAACAAGCCCGACTTCACCCCGGGCGAGCTCCGCCATGCAGTCCAACAGCTGGTCTTTCACCGTCCCATCAGACAGCGCCATTGCCTCGTGGGTTGCAGACCTGACAAAACGGTTTTTAAGCTTCATTCCATTGATCTCTGTCGATTCAAATACTCTTGGCATTTTTCTCCTTTGATTAACCCGGTATTCAAATACCGCGATTGCCGTCATTCCGCGAGGCCGGGTACGCAGTCAAGCGCCCGTACTATCCAGATATTGAAGCTGAATGCTGGATCAAGTCCGGCATGACGCATTTGCGTATTTATTTGCCAATTTAATAATATGACTCGGAGGCCGGTGAGCAGACTACAGATCCTTCACCAAACCAGGAATCTTTATCGTCTATCGCTGTTTGATGAAAGAGGTCCCTTTCATGTCTATCATCAACAAAATGGGTACGCCTTTCACATATTTTCAATCGTTTCGTATAAGACCACCGAGCTGACAGCAAACCACCCCAATAAGTTTTTTGACCCAGTATCTTTTTCTTGAGATCGCTTGATTTAGGATGACTATAAGCATTCTTGCAGGTGCAACAAGGATCAACGCAGTGCTGGATAGAAAACGGGTGTTGAGGCTCGGGGCAGGGACTGGGGGACGCAGGGACTGTGGACTGTGGGACGTGTGTGGACTGTGGGACGTGTGGACTGTGGGACGGTGATGAAATTATGCGTTTCTTTGTGATTGGGTTATGATATAGGTTCTTTGATGCCAAGATCATCTCGCATAGACGCACCTGGTGCATTACACCATATAATTTGCCGAGGAATAGAACGCCGTAGGATATTTCTTGATGATTCGGATCGAAATGAGTTTATCGATCGGCTGTCAACTATTGTCAATGAAACTTCAACGCCTGTCTACGCTTGGGCATTAATACCCAATCATCTCCATATATTGCTCAGGACAGGAAAGGTGCCTGTGTCCACAGTGATGCGCCGTTTGCTTACCGGTTACGCCCTTTTTTTTAACCGCAGGCATCGGCGCAGCGGCCGACTGTTTCAAAATCGTTACAAGTCCATCCTATGCCAAGAGCAGGCGTATCTATTAGAATTGGTACGATATATCCATTTGAATCCTGTGCGAGCCGGCATAGTACCCGATTTGAAAGCTTTGGATAAATATCCGTACTCGGGTCATAGCCATCTAATGGGAAAAAAGCCGAATCAATGGCAGGATGCAAACAAGGTGCTCGGCTTATTCGCAACTCGTAAGGGGGCGGCGAGAACAAAGTATCGTAAATTTATTGAAGCCGGGGCACTGGACGGTCGCAGGCCTGAATTGACCGGTGGTGGATTGATACGAAGCTCCGGTGGCTGGGGTGTGCTCAAGACCATGCGGAAGATGAAACAACATCTAAAAGGAGACGAGCGCATCCTGGGAGATAGCGATTTTGTTGAGTCGGTGCTACAACGCGCCCAAGAGGATCTTGAGCCCCACCACCGTCTTATTGCCAATGGTTATACTTTAGATACAATCATTGATCGGGTTTCTGATATTTTCGAGCTGGCACCGAAATTGATTATTGCATCGAGCAAAGAACCAAAGAGGGTATGGGCCCGCAGCGTCGCTGCATATTGGGCGGTCAAGCATTTGCGGATGCAAGGTACTGAAGTTGGGCGTAGCTTGAGTTTGACCCAATCGGCAGTAAGCAGGGCGGTAAGAAGAGGCGAACAGATTGCGGATGAGATGGCAATCACCCTGTTTGGATAAGATAAATGCATAATTTCATCCGTCCCTATGTCCCGTCCCTACGTCCCCGTCCCAACTTCCCAATTTGCATATAATTTTAAAAATTATCTGTTTTCTGTGACCGAAATGTGACCTGGTCTCTGTCATAAAGGAGCATCAATCTATCGACAAGGCCGGAGGTAAGAAGGGGTATAAAAATTTACATTTCGGAAAATTTGTCTGACCACTGCGCGTGTGGACTGGGAGCGTGATTTTTTTGAGCTTTTTCTCAATATTTATGGAGGGATTATCATGGGTGCATAAAGGGCAACATCCGGGTATCTATACTATCACATCGTCTTCAATCCATACTTGCCGGTTTCCCGGCCGTCACAAGGGAACGAGAAAGGAAAGGTACATGAAGTCACACAGGACGATTACCAAGGGCGCCGGTTGTTTCCATAACCTGCAATTGTTTCAACTGATCGCTGTTCTCATTTTCCTGCTTATTGGCGGAAACGCTTATGCAGTGTCCTTTTCCGCCGACCTTGTCATAAGTGAGGATGGCAAGACGAAGACCAGCCAGTTTTTCCTGCTGGACGATCTCTATCGCCTCGATGTTGTCGAGGACGGCCAGGAACTCATCATCCTGGTGAACCGCACCAGCGGCAAGACCCGTGTCTTAAATCCAAGCGATAAGCAGTACCGGGAGATAAAAAGCGACAGCTTACAGAGTGTTATTAACAATCCCATCGAGGCATACAACAGGATCAGCAGGGATTACGAGTCTATAGCGTCCGGCAGTGAGACGATCGCCGGGATTGAGTGTGACAAGGTGATCCTCTCGGATGCCGGCAAAGATCTCATGACCGCGTGGGTGGCCAAACCGTATGGCTTGCCCATCCTGATCGTAAACCCCGCAACCGGCGATAAGTTCGAGCTGAAAAACATCAAACAAGGCCGGGTAGATAAGGCAAAATTTCAGATGCCGGACGGATACACCGAGCAGGAAGACCCGGCCAAAAAGCGCGCGCGGGAAGAGGCTGCCCTGCCTTTCCTGACGAGTACGGCTACGGGCAAGGCCCCCTGGGCCCGCCGTATAGGCCCGTCCGGCGTTATGCGGGTCGCAGTCGATTCGAAAAAATCGGTCCGGATCAAGTTTGAGAATTTCACCCAGGGCGAGAGCGTCTTTTCCATCAAGGGATTTCGCGCCGGCCAGCCCATCGACCTGGACTGCCAGAGGATGAGCTTCAGTCTGAAGGGCAAGGGGCGTCGGGATGAATGCCTGGTGGGCGTTCAGAACCAGGCCGAGGAGATCGCCGTTGCGGTCGAGAAGGGCAAGATTGTCGCCGAAGTCTTGAATAAGGAGGGGTCCACCTTTTCCCACGAGGACAAGATCGAAGCATTCTTCATCACAACCGGCATAAAGGACTGGGGGCAGGGCACGTACCTCGATCCCAAACGGCAGCTCCGGCTCACCGTCACCAGCGACAGCCAGGACGGCCCCGAGTCAACGGTCAAGCTCTCCTTCTACAAGGACCAGGAGCAGAAAGATAAACTTGACGAGACCGACTTCACCCTGAAAAACGGGCAGAGCAAGACCTGGGACTACCCGGCTGAGAAAGCCATCCGGTACGTTTCTATCGGCGTTGGCAAGGGCGGCGGGGTGCAGGTCATTATCGAGCAGCCAGCACTGGTTAAAAAGGCCGCTGCCAGTAAGCAGGGTGTAAAGAAAACGCCGCAACCCAAGGTCGCGGATGTATTCACCGTTACCCACCCCTCCGGGACAAGCAGGCCGCTCAGTCCCGGCAAGAACCTGGGCATTGTCGTCACTGGGGTTTCGGCTGATGCCTCTGGGGCGATCCGACTATTCACCGATCGCAACCAGACAAAGAAGATCGACACCTTCTCGTTCAAACTGAAAAAAGACCAGGAAGAATCGCTGTTTGTTCCCGGCTATAAAAAGACGGGCTGGGCAAGCGTGTGGATCCACAAGGGCTCGTTCAGAGTCCAACTGGACCAGTCTGAAAACGCCAGGGCAACTGTGGACAACGCCCGGAAGAAACCGGCCACTACAGCAGCCAAGGCCAAGAAGAAACCTGCGCCGGCCAGCGTAAAACCACCCGCTGCTGAACCCTCTACCGGGGCCGCGCCGGCCGAATCAGGCGACACAATCTTCAACGGGCAGGTGCCTCTCATGGCCGGCACCAAAGTGCTCAAGGAAACGATCATGGGGGCCTCCGGCCGTTACGACCTGGAGATCCCTTCAACCCCTGAAGAAATTATCAACTTCTACAAAAAGACGCTGACCGCCAAGGGCTGGCAGGCCGGCATGGCCATGACCAAGGGCCCCATGGGGGTGCTGCAGCTCCTTAAGGGCACCAGCCAGATCATGCTCAAAGCAACCGGCAGCGGAGAAAAATCCATTGTCAACCTGGCCTTTATGAGCCGGTGAACCCGGCCTGGTCAACAGTCTGTTGTTATACATAACAGGCGTATCTATTATTATTGGTACGATATATCCATTTGAATCCTGTGCGAGCCGGCATAGTACCCGATTTAAAGCCTTTGGATAAATATCCATACTCGGGTCATAGCCACCTAATGGGAAAAAAGCCGGATCAATGGCAGCAGGCAAACAAGGTGCTCGGCTTATTCGCAACTCGTAAGGGGGCGGCGAGATCATGGTATTATGGAAAAAATCCGAAGACTAAATTGGCCAATGCGATAGATGGGCTCGAACTATGAAAAAGAAACGACTTATAATCGCATCATTAATACTTGTACTTTTTTTATTAATAATTGGATTGATCATAACACTATTGAAAAATCCAGCACCCTCATTTGATACTGTAGATCAGGAACTGGAATATTTGGTTTCAGAGGCGGTGAAAAATGGAAACACAGCGAGGAGCTGTGTGTTATCTGTGATGAAGGGTGATGGCTCTTATCAGTGGACAGGCGCTGCAGGAATTGCTCACGGAAAAGGTCAGATACCAATTGCCAGGGAGACACCGTTTTATATTGCCAGTATTACAAAACTCTACACAGCTACAGCAATAATGAAACTGTTTGAAGATAAGCGTATCTCTTTAGATGACCCGATGTCGAAATACCTTCCCGACGAGCTTATCAAAGGCATTCATAAATACAAAGGCAAAGACTACTCTAAAGAAATCAACATTAGACAATTGTTGTCGCATAAGTCAGGCATCGCAGATTACTATTCTGAGGAAGCAAAAAATGGGAAAAGCCTTTTTGATATATTCGTTGAGGATCCTGAGCGGTTATGGACTGTGGACGAAACAATAAACAGGGCACGAAACGATTTGGAACCTAATTTTGAACCTGGCACAGATGCGTCCTATTCAGATACCAATTTTCAGTTACTGGGAAAGATCATTGAAACCGTCACTGGAAAGCAGCTCCACGATGTTTACGAGGATTTTTTCTTTCGTCCTCTTGGTCTTAAGCATACCTGGTTGGTCGGACATGCTAATTCACAGTTTAGTAGAACCGTAGCTCCAGCTGACATTGTTTATAATGACATGATTATTACAAAAACTCGCTCGAACGGGTCATACTGGGCAGACGGAGGGATTGTTTCAACCGCTGAAGACGGTATCCAGTTTCTAAAAGCTCTCAATGAAGGCCGAATTGTCAGCAAAGCTACATTAGAAATAATGCATCAATGGAACAAAATAGAATTTCCCCTTCAATATGGATTCGGCACCATGTATTTTAAATTACCTCCAGTTATCTCAGCGATCATTAAGGTACCACCTGTGTGGGGGCATTCGGGTTCTACTGGTTCTTTCCTGTACCATTCAAAAGCGTTAAACTTGTACCTATCCGGAACTATAAATCAGGTAGATGCGAATTCCACAGCATTTCGATTGATGATAAAAGCGATGCTGGCTTTTCGTTCGAAAATTCAGGGTCAGCAAACCAGGGAAGATTAGGATTCAGCACTATTGAATAGCCCATAACCACCCTCTTGCAGCGGATCGCAACCAGCCGCGCCCGCTGAAGAGCCCCGTAATATGGTTTTGGTCATCATCAAATAGGATACGCAAGATAGATATGAAAAGCATGAACTTCAAAGAAAGTGAAGGTTGTACAAAGTAACTTTCCTAATACTTTGTTTGCAAATAGGTAATGGCGATTATGAATAAACAGGCAGATGAGAACTTTGACAAGGGAATACACTTGGAAAAGGAGGGAGAATTCGAAAAGGCCAAAACCATTTATGAAGACATCTTTCGTCATGTCACCGACGAAACGGTCCTGAGAAAAGTTCGATTTCGAATGGAGGATATCGACGACCTGGTCGCAGAGAAAGCTATTTACCAACGCATAGACGAAAACGCAAAACGGGTACTTACGGAAATCGGGATAAATATCGGCGCGAACCAACCACTTATGGATCTCCTTATCGAAGCCGATGCGGTGGATTTCAACAACGAAACGGCGCTGTTCGTTCCTTTGAAGCGGGATTATATCGATCGTTGCCTGGAGCAAACACCCCGTGAAATGCCTGCAGATCCGGGTATGAACACTTTTGGTACCGGTGCGACACCACCCTTTCTAAAACGGACCGGCGACGAAGAACTGCGTCCGGCCAACCGCGAAGAGTACAAAAACATCATCCTTGAGATGGGCTCACACCAAGATGCGGTAGGGATTTTCAGTCTGCCGGTGGCCTTCGATAAGAGCATTTCCCTTTGTGAGGTCGCCCAACTGATGGAGCAAAGCTATCAAGGGCTCAAGATGATCACCACCCATACGATGAGCGATGACGAAGTAACATTTTTGAAAGGAAAAGAGCACTGGATCGACGGGACCAGCCTGATCACCTCCTTAGCGCCAATGAACAACATGGTTGATCCTTTTTTTCGTAGTGCCCGAACCGGCAACAACCTATTGCTGATCGACCAGAGCATTGCCGGCATCTCCGGCCCCGGCAGCCCGGAATCTTTCCTGACGCAGAATCATGCCCAGGTGATTTTCATGATGGTTATCGCCCAGACCATCAACCCGGGCATAACATGCGTGCATTGCGGTATACCCAGCGTTATCGGGGCAGACGGCAACCTTTCTTACAGTTCTCCCCACCAAACGTTCATCAACGCAGCCTTGGCGCGAATCAATATTTGGATTACAGGTTTTCCTTCCGCCCAGACCGGTGGCAGTACCAGTCTGCCCGATGTGACTGCCCAGGCACTGGCCGATTCAGAATTGAGCCGAAATGCGCTACGCAAGTATGGAGTTCATATCGTACGACACGCCATGGGTGCTTTAGGCAGCCTCAACTTTTTCAGCCTGGAGAAATTTTTTGAAGACTGCGAGCGTGAAAGACGTTCCAAGATGTTATTCGATGCAATTCCAAAGGATAAGGGTGTGATACCCATGTACTTTCCTGGCGACAATCAGGCTCTTGGAGGAATACGCGAAATTGCTGAAAAGGGTAACCCAAAGAGTGCTGACCACACATTGAAGAATGTAGATTCATTTCGGAAGTGGGAGAATACCATCAGTCAAGCTGCCAAAAAGAAACGATATTACCCGCAGCTCAACGATTCTGTCATCGATCCAATCAAATCCAATGCGTAATTTTGCCATCGGGTTCAGTGGTGGATTGATACGAAGCTCCGGTGGCTGGGGTGTGCTCAAAACCATGCGGAAGATGAAACAACATCTAAAGGAGACGAGCGCATCCTGGGAGATAGCGATTTTGTTGAGTCGGTGCTACAACGTGCCCAAGAGGATCTTGAGCCCCACTACCGTCTCATTGCCAATGGTTATACTTTAGATACGATCATTGATCGGGTTTCTGATATTTTCGAGCTGGCACCGAAATTGATTATTGCATCGAGCAAAGAACCAAAGAGGGTAAGGGCCCGCAGCGTCGCTGCATATTGAGCGGTCAAGCATTTGCGGATGCAAGGTACTGAAGTTGGGCGTAGCTTGAGTTTGACCCAATCGGCAGTAAGCAGGGCGGTAAGAAGAGGCGAACAGATTGCGGATGAGATGGCAATCACCCTATTGGATAAGACAAATGCATAATTTCATCACCGTCCTGCGTCCCGGGTCCCGTCCCGCGTCCGCACGCAAAAAGCTGCGTGCCCCTGAAGCGGAACCTTAAAACCATAAACCTACAGGGGGCATGAATGATGAGCAAAATAGTTAAATTGGTAATTATCGTCTCTCTTGCTTTTCTATTTGCCTGTTCATTTGCTGGATTAAAACAAGAAGAAATACCCAATTGGTTGTCAACAATTTCAACTGGTGAGGCGCCTGAAATTGATATTTCCGGTGAATGGTATGACGCGGAAGGGAATTTTTTCTTTGGCTGGGGTGAGGGATACTTACGCCAAAATGGAAACAATGTTAATGGAGCAATTGGCAACTACCTTGTCGAAGGCAGGGTATCCGGCAAGAAGATATATCTTGTTTTTCTAAGTGGTGGGGAGGTTTACTATACCGCGCGACTAAAAAGGTTCGAAGATGGAGTACTTAAAGGCAGTTACTTTGATGCAAGTGATAAAGAACAGACCGGTGGCTATCCAACAGCCCTTACCCGAAAATAGGAACAAAATTGAAAAGATAATATTTCACCGCTAACAATTAAATACAGCAGACAGTCAAGTCGGGGCGGCCGTGCCAACATGAAATTTATCATTGCCCTGCCTTATGCTGATTATCGCTTTATGTGCTGCAATGAACCGGCCAGGCTACCTCATAGGAAAGCATATGGAATTATTACCATATAAAACCGCGGACGAGGAGGAAATCTGCGAGCTATTCACAAAAGTATTTTCTGATTCAGAGGGAAAATCTGAAGGAACTCTGATCGGGGATTTGGTGCTTAATATGATGAAGCGCACTGAGCAAAAGGATATTTTTGGTTTTGTAGCCTCCGAACAAGAGCAGATAATTGGATGCATCTTTTTTACAAGGCTTTCATTTGAAACGCCGCTTGAGGCTTTCATTTTGTCGCCTGTCGCGGTCCACACAAGCCACCAAGGTCAAGGAATCGGACAAAAACTGATTCAATATGGTATTGGTCAGCTTAGGGAAGAAGGCGTGCATCTGGTTTTTACATATGGTGATCCGGCATTCTATTCGAAAGTCGGTTTTCAATGTATTGCGGAAAAAATAGCTAAGGCACCCTTCGAATTGACTCAGCCAGAGGGGTGGCTTTGTCAGGCGCTTGACGGCGGTGAGATCAAGCCAGTTTCGGGCAGTTCAAGTTGCGTGGGCGCACTAAATAACCCCGAGTATTGGTAGTGTATGTCTTCTATCGCACAATCACATAACAAGGCTCCGTTGTTGGGCTGGTTTTTCGCTGCGCTCCAAACCGACTACTTAAAGCTGCGTTGTTTCTAAAACCGGCAGATTCTGCATCGTTTAGAGGACCAAATGAAATATTTATATTTGATTCTATCCATTGGCTTCAATGTTGCGTCATATACCCTATATAAAGGTATTTCAAACAGGCAAAGTAGTATTCTCTGGTATTTACTTCTTCTATTCGGTCTGACACTTGGTGGAATAAACGTGATTTTTTTCACCAAAGCGCTGAAGGGTATCCAGCTGAATGTTGCCTACCCAGTGTTTTATGGAGCATGCATTCTTTCTATTGCATTGATATCCAGCTTTATATTTGGTGAAAGCATCAGCTTTACGAATATTGCTGGTGCTGTGATGGATAGAGGTCGGAAAGCAATGGAATATTCAGTGATGGAGCATAAAAAGACGTGGACCCATGTAATGTTCGAATCAACCGTCTTGGAGCGATGATGAAAAAGAATACAACAGGATTCATTTTTTTCATATGTATGATGACCAACGCTGCGATTGCCGCACCGTTCGACTTGGATATTGACCTAAATGGCGATGGCATCCCAGAGAAAGTCCATGCGAAGAAGACAGAAAGCGGCTATACGCTGATGGTAAATGATGCACTGGTCGTGGAACAAGAGAGCGAAAAAACCTTGTTGCGCATCGAGGGGCTGGATATCGACAGAGAGGACGGCATGCAGGAGCTGAGGGTGATTGTCGAGTTGGATGGCGGCTATGCCCATAGCGATTTATATGCCTATGATGGGCGTCACATCATCCAATTGGCAGAGATTACAGGAAATATAAAAGTTCCTGGATCAGGCAAGCTGTATGTCACTAGATGGCACGGCAACTTTTCCACTACTGCTCGCTTCAAGTTGAGCCAAAAGCCACCCAAACTGACCGAGACACCACAAAGCCTCTACTTTATCGGCCTTACGGTTGAGGTGAGTGCGTCATTTCCTATTCGGCTTCAGCGCCATGAGCCTAATTCACTGATTTACGTGTCGCCGGGCAGTGAGTTGTCAATTTTGGCCGTCGATCTCGATGCGCCGGAATGTGGCAAAAGCTATACCGGGCCCTGTGAAGTTTTCTTGATCCGCACCTCAACCAATCTGACTGGGTGGGTTAAGCGTTCCCAGCTGGAGCGCCATGTACACGGGCTTGATTCTGCCGGGTGATGCGCCGCAATTGTCCATAATTGTGTGGGGCGGGTCAACGGAGCCATGGCCGCATATAACTTCGGTCTGCTGCGGACTCGTATCACTCGCCGAAGAGGCCGATCGTTAGATGTAAAGTGTATAGATAGGAAATTTGAATCGTATATGGGTATGTTCAATGAACGAAATCGTACAATGTCGTCTGCCCGATAGACCGGTGCTGCTTGATGGGGCAATGGGGCGTGAGTTGCGGTTTCGGGGGGTTCCGATTCCTGAAACCATCTGGTCTGCCAATGCGTTGCTCGTTGTTCCCGAGATCGTACGCCAGATTCACCAGGATTATATCTCGGCAGGAGCCGATATCATAACCACCAATACGTATGGTCTTATACGTAGAGATCTTGCAAAAGTGGGCATTGAGGACAGATTTGCTGCGCTTAATGCGTTTGCTTGCAGCTTGGCGTGGGAGGCTCGTGAAGGTGCGGATCATCCTGTTTTAATCGCGGGATCATTGCCTCCGCTGCGAGGCAGTTTTCGGCCCGACTTAGTGGCTCCGTTTGAAGTAATTGCCCCCCTCTATCAGGAACATGCGGAACTGCTCGCGCCTCATGTCGATCTTCTTCTGTGTGAAACCATGTCAACGGCTATTGAAGCGAGAGCCGCTGCTGAATCGGCCTGCAAGACTGGGAAGCCTGTTTGGGTTTCCTGGACACTTCACGAGGACCATTCGGGCAGGCTCAGAAGCGGTGAATCGATAGCCGAGGCCTTTTCTGCACTTGCAGATTTGCCGGTATCAGGCTTTCTTGTGAATTGCTGTCCCCCTGAGAGTGTCACAGCAGCCATCCCTCAATTGGCAAAGTTAACGGATCAGCGGATCGGCGGATATGCCAACACATTTCAACCCATACCTGAAGATTGGCGGCTTGATGGGGAAAAAGATTTAGATGGCTTTATCCCCCAACGCACGGACCTTGATCCATCGAGCTATGCTGACCATGCATCCCATTGGATCAAAGCAGGTGCTACAATAGTTGGCGGATGTTGCGGGACAAGACCTTCGCATATCAAGAAACTCCGCGAGCTGCTTGATGGACATAAAGGATGACAACCAAGGCGTTGTTTGGTAACCATGGTGTGCAGTGCCTCTGGGCGATATATTTTTATGCGGAACACGCCTACAAAGAGAGGCTCAATATGTTAAAATGAAAGACTTGGGGCCAGAGCCGGTTGATGCTCAATCATCAGGGAGGACAATTTGTCCTGATGGCGGCATCCCGAAACGGAAAAACCCGGGTGGTCCTTACCTGGGTCCGCAAAACACCGAAGCGTTCGCCCAAAGCCGTCAACACGACGGTACAAAAGGCGACGGTCGAATCAAAGATCAAGAAGATATCCCGGGTGATCCCCAAAAACGATACCGGGCAGCAGGTGAGCCTTCCCCCGGATCTCCCCGTGGCAGACCACCGGCTTGAAATGTTTGCGCCGACCATCCATGCAGACAACACGCTACCGCTGGATCAGCCGGTGGTCATCAGTTTTTTCCGGCCGGTGGACCCGGCTTTTGTCGATTTTGACATCACACCGGACAAGGCGGGCTGGACCGCTCAATGGTCATCGGATTTCGATCAGGTGGTGCTAGTACCGGCGGTATCCCCTAAACCCGGTTCGAAGATTCAGTTGGCGGCCACGGTTCTGGGAGGACCGGAAATCCGGAAAACCATCACCTATCGCCGGCTGCCCCATTGCAGCAGCTGGGCTACGATTTGCAAAAAGGGCGTATCGACATAAACCAGGCATCCCGTTACTGCATTTTTCCCTTTTTGAACCTTCCAGGGTACCCGAAGCCTACGGGCCGGTCCGGGCCCTGCCCAGCGGAACGCCGCTACGCAATACCGTCCGAAAAGATCTCCGCCGACTGGATGAGAAGACACGGGCGGAATTTCTTCCGTATTTCTTATGGCCTTTGAACCCCAGGAGTTATTACCATTCAAAATTGCAGGAAACATCCGCCCAAAGCCGTCCCGGGCGCAGGTTTTCACTCGTTCCCAACGCCTGGGCGGAAAATGTGATCCTGACCTGCCTCGAGGTCTATCGAGCGAAAAATGGGCCCAAGATGGACATTTTTGGTACGCCGGACCTGAATGCGCCCGCGAGGTTGGCCCACGACCTTCTGGAATCGAAAAGCATTTACGAGCGGTTCAAAAAGATGCTGGGCGTTGACGTGCCGACCCCGACAAACACAATTGTCATCTTTTTGATCAGTGATGTCGTGAAAGTCTATGGTAAGGGCTTTGATAAGTGTTATGGCTTCTACTTCGAGGATGCTAAAACCGGTGAACCCATCGTCGTTCTTTCAAACAAAACGTTCGATCAGGAGAGACATATGGGCTCGACCCTGGCCCATGAGATGTTTCATGCCTTCCAGAGTGCTTTTACTCCCCTTGAAAAGGCAGGTACCTGGAAAAGGTTCAGTCTGGTCACCCTGGATGTGGCGCCTGAAGACAAGCGCCTTCCGGACACCGTCGGTAAATTCGGTGGCGTGGCCCCGTTGAAAATTAAATCTTCCCATGGCTTTAAAAAGATCGTCCTCAGCAAAAATGGCTCCGGCGGCAGCGTCGCAGTCATTCAGGGGATCAACGCGTGCTATTTCCATGTGACCAATGACAATACCGGCCCCACAGCTCCGGCCGTCCGGCTTGATCTGGGCTCTTTTAAAAACGGAACTATAACCCATAAAAAGGCTCTACGTTGAACAACTTAAATTCAGGATACCACCACATTTGGTTCTTCGTACCTGGCATCCTGGTGCCTTTGATAGCAGTGAGCTCAACATATCCATCACTGGCATGGATTTCATGATGATTTTCAAAGTACCCTTTTTACTCTTTTTCAGTTCTGGGATGCGATGATTCCACCTAAAACATACTTCATGGAGATAGCGCGCCAAATGCTTTTTGCTCATATAGTGAAAAACACCCAGTTTCGCGCGCTCCAAGTTCGCGTTGAACGACTCTGCCGTGTTGTTGTGCACCTCGCCACGGACATATTCTTTGTTCCCATGGTTCACCCAATCGTGAGCTGCAAATAATTTGCCGGCTTTGCGATAACTATGAAGCTGATCGGTCATCAGATGCGATCTTTTATCGACAAAACGCTTTATATGCGGCAAAAGATCGGCAAATTTGTCGCTTTTCACCGGTACTGCCCGAACCGGGCCGTTGCGTTCAACCGCTACAAAAACTCACTGCTTTTGGGTTCCCCGGCCTCGTTTGTGCTTTACACCATGCTCGTATCGCGGTTTTCCACCGATATACTTTTCATCCAATTCGACGATGCCTTGCAGCGCCGGAACCAATTCCAATCCCGGGTCCATCATCTTTCTGACAGCATGGCCAATCTTCCAGGCGCTTTTTTGAGAAATGCCGATCCATTTACCCAAAAAGACCGAGGACACGCCCTTGCTCGAATTGGCGATGTAGTACATTGCAAGCAACCATTTCCAAAGAGGCAACTTGGTGCTGTGCATCGGTGTTTTGGTGGTCACTGTAAATTGCCTTTTGCATTGGGCGCATTCGTACAATCCGGCTCGTACGCTATTGCCTGATAAAGCGTACGACTTAGAACAGTAGCAGTGGGGGCAATACCGGCCGTGGCGCCACAAAACAGATTCGAAAAAATGACGACAGGTCGACTCATCTGCAAACCGCTTTCTGAATTGATCGATATTCATGGCATCCTCCTTAGGTTTCAGGAGAATGCTATCATAGGCCTGTGACAGATCCGGTCACACTATAGGCCTTTTTATTGGTTATAGGTCCGTTTAAAAATGATTCGGGTTGGATTTACGTCCAGAGTGTGATTATTTTCTTGGATGGCCATAAGGTCTATGAGGATTGGACCGGAAAAGAGGAACGGCTGTTTTGCCTGAATATCGAGTCTCAATGTTTCACCGAAATTCATACGGTCATCAGTTGTTCGGACAGTCAAAAAAAGAAGTATAAATCCTTTCGAATCTCTCTTGTGCCCACCTCCCGCTGTTATGCCGCGACGGTGGTGCTTTCCCGCAAGCTGGAGGAACGTGAAATATACGAATCCACCCAGAACATTGACATCGCCACCACCGAAACCCAGTCCAGATCCAGATCCGTGAAGCGATGGGCCACCCTTGTTCTGGACCTTGCCCTGGATGAAAAAATTCACGACCAGCAACATTTGGCCATGGATCCGGTCTGGCTGGCAAAGGAGGCCACCAACCTCTCGGCCTCGGGAGCAGGTCGCATCGAAAAGCCGGTGAATAAGCAAACGTCGGATGCCAATAAAAAATCCAGTACAACAGGATTCACCTCTGAAACCTTTGAATGGTCCATCAATCTCGCCGAGAAGCAATGAGGGCTCCCCTGACGTTATTAACCCGGCAATTTATTACCTTAGCAATCGTCATTCCGGCGCAGGCCGGGATGACAAAGGTTGGCCTATTTAATTGCCGGTTTAATAAAAGTGACAGGGCTATTGGGCATAGTAAGTTCGCGAGAGGATGCGTGTTGACCCAAGTTGGCGAGTTAGGGCGCTATACTTCCACATGAAGCGCAACGCGAAGGAAAGATAAGATGAAAATAAATGATCAAGTAACCCGAATCGATATACCTGATAGTACCTTCTCAAGGGCCTGCAGCACATTGATTGCCAGCAACAATCTGTTGACCGAATAGGGCACAGAAGAGATAAACAAAAGCATGTATCCGGATTGAACGGGAAGCCGCCCCGGTCATGAATAAAAATCCGATTCTTGAGACCGGTTCTACTCTATTTTAAAATCGTTGACCGCCTGAATCCGTATCCCTTTGGTTGTCAGGTCAACCAGTTCAATCTTCAGCCGCCGTTCAGCAAAGGCTCGGTTTATAAAGCCTGTTCGGGCACTGAACACAAAGAAGTTTTGATTAATGCGGTGTTTATTTTTGAGGTAGGCCTGAAATGCATCCTCCAGTTTGCGGATCTGTTTCATATCGGCGACATACTGCTCGTCGTTGAAGGACTTTCCCTTGGACAACTGTTTGAAGATGAGGGTGTGGTACGCGGTTTTCAGGTTGTAGGAGTAGGCGGTAACATAGCAGTAGCTCTCCTTATCCGCCAAGGCGGGAGAGGCCCAGAAAAGCAAAAGGGCAGTGGCGGTGATGAGCAAGCATATGATACGGTTGTTCATTGTAGCGCACCTCGCTTCGTTTTTGGGTTCATGCAGCACTGTTCATATTGATCCGTTCCAAGTCACGGATTTGACAAGCGGGGGAGGCGTTTTCAGATCGAATATTAAAAAGTTTGCCAACCAGCTGCCGCCTTGTCAATATATAAAGCACCCTTGATTGTTGGCGGCAGGTGGCGGCTGTGTTATTCACGTGCGGCAAATGCCTCCTTGAAAAGAATCTGTCGGATAAAAAATGGAATAGATACAGCCGATTGATGCTTGCATCGGCACAATCAATCCGATGACCAAAGTGGGGGCGTTGGAGGTGATATGCAAACCGTTTTAGAAAAAGTGGTGGTGATTTTCCTAATTATTGTTCTGTCGGGATGCGCTGGCGCACCGGAGAGGGGCGATCCAGGCACCTGTGCCGATGCCGGGGCGAAATTCAGTACTGAAAGCCTGCCATCGTGATTCGAATAGATTACAAGTTCAGATTGTTGCGCAGCGATGAAAAGATGAACCGTTTCGTGTTCAACCGCCAGGGCCGGGGAACCTATGTGATGATTCAGGCTGGACGGTTGGCCGAGGGCCAGCTTTCCCTCGATCATGGCAAGGATGTTGAAAGTTGGATGGCCACTCTATCGCGCCAACAGATTCAAAGAGATAGCGTTCTCCCCTTTCACCTTTCATTTTTTACTCCAAAGGTTTGGATTGAAAAAGGGGGTATTGCCCGGGTGTGATTGAACCTGTCGACTGGCGGGTGTGATTTCTGCCAAGTGGGTCACGATAGATGCGTGACGGCGGTCACAAGACGCAGAAATATCTACTAACGATCAGAGAGCGCCATGTATTTTAAATAGCCTTCGATGACGCGCCGGGAGTCGATCTGAAGGATTTCGGCATAGGATTTGAGAAAAGATTTCAGAAAGACCTCGGCGGGGAGTTGGTCGAATTGGTTCTCTTCGATGCTGGCGAGTGTTGTTTTTGAGATGCGCGTCAATTCGAAGATGTCTGAAAGGTCCACTTCAAGCGCTTCTCTCATGCGCTTCAGGTCAAGACCCGATACCAGGTCTTTGCCCACGACTTGCTCTGCCAGCTGTTGAATCTCATCTTCCGTGAATTTTGCTTTGACCCAGGAGCGGATCGCACGCGGACGGGGTGTTCCCATCCCTATGTTGGGATTTGAGTATATGTCTGAGGGTGCTTGCCGTGTCTGTTGCCACTCGGGCGTTTGGGCCTGTTCCGAATCGAGCAGCATTTGGTCGTAGGCGTTGCGTTTGCCCGTATCGATCAGGGTATGGAATGCCGTTTCGATGGTTTGGAGTAGTTCTGCACGCTGCTCTTCGGAAAAAAGGGAATAGGTCGCCAGGGCGTCTTGGCTGTAGGTGTCCAGTGCTTCCCGGTAGGCCCGTTTGATGGTATTCAAATCGGCATTCAGGGGAATTTTCAGTATTTCGTAGTAGGTCTGATTCTCAAATGTTTTCATGTCAGTTAAATGCGGTCTGGCCGGTGGGCCCTTTTTGAGTCAGACGCTCGGCAATGAGGTTTAAGTCCGCCGACGTTGGTGCATCCGGGTGTTTTCGTGCATAGAGCGTTTTGCTCAATATCGAGTCGGATACCCGTTCATCAAAACGAATATTGCCCAGAAAGTCAAATTGCGAATAGAAGTGTCGGTTGCATACGATTTTTAGCTTCTCTCCCAATGTAGTGTCGGAATTTTTGCGAAATTGGTTCAAGATAAATTTAAACTGGAAATGGT
Source organism: uncultured Desulfatitalea sp. (assembly GCA_963668675.2). Lineage (GTDB taxonomy): Bacteria > Desulfobacterota > Desulfobacteria > Desulfobacterales > Desulfosarcinaceae > Desulfatitalea. The sequence goes on from CAXXMB010000002.1 coordinate 3,262,408, forward strand.
TGATGCTTTCGCGCAGTAGTGTTTCCCTTTCAGGGTCGTGCTTGAGAACAAGTTCGATGATGTCATTGGATCTCACCGCTTTTCGACCGGACTCTACGGCACTTTTGACCATATCGTTGAAGGAGTTGGCCTTGATGATCTGTTTGAGCCTTCTCAAATAGGCTGCCTTGATGAAGCGAAAGGCATTTTCAATGGAGGTTGGATCCGGCGTGCACACAACGACGCCGTTGCTGGAGGTGAGGAAGAAGTCCAACGTATTGAAATTGGTTCCGGCGCCCAGGTCGAGCAGGATATAGTCGTAGGGCAGCTTGGCGATGGCAGCGGTCAATTTCAGCTTCTGGGCATGGTAGAGGTTGGCGATCTCCATGGAACAGTTGACCGAGCTGATGAAGAAGAGGTTGGTGTATTGGGTGGGTAGTGCCACACTTTCCAACTGGTTGGTGCTTTTGTTCAGATAGCTGTTCAGGCCGCCTTTGGGGTTGGGCAGGCCCAGGAAGGTGTGCAGATTGGAGGCCCCTAGATCCAGGTCGACCAGCACGACCCGTTTGCCGTACCTGGCAATAAGAGCGCCCAGGTTGGCGGAGATGAAGCTTTTTCCCACCCCGCCTTTGCCACCACCTATCGGAATGATTTCCGGCATACGGTTTCGATGCTCGATCGATTGAGTTGGTGTTGTTTACGGTGCCTGGCCGGCTCAATTGCCAAGCACCAGGGGTCGCGATGCCTGATTTCAAACCAATACAATAATATCATTCGGGATTTTTGTAAACCGAAACAGCATGTTTTGAGTCAGGGAATTGAGGTTGGGGGAAACAGGCGAGGGGATGAGTAAAGTGTCAGGTGCTCAACAAAGGGAGCCCACCCACTGGACTCACCTTCAACTGAAGATTATACGAACGCCGAAAAGTAGATTAAAACATCAAGAGCGCGCAAGGGGGAAGAAGTGGCAGGGCAGCTATGACGAGCTGCCCTTTGCTTTTGGTATGCTTTACTACTTGGTCTGTCGTTTAAGCAGGTGGTTGGCAATGATGAGTTTCTGGATCTCCGTGGTGCCTTCATAGACTCTCAGCGGTCGAATTTCCCGGTAGAGGCGTTCTACCACCGCCCCTTTGACCACACCAACCCCGCCGTGGATCTGGATGGCCTGGTCGATGCATCTGAAGGCTGCTTCGGTGGCAAATAGTTTAGCGATGGATGAGCTCATGGAGGCGTCTGGATCCGAGCGGTCCTTTTTTATGGCTGCCAGATAGACCAGGCTCTGTGCCGCTTCGATGTCAACGGCCATTTCGGCCAGCTTGAACGAGATGCCTTGAAACTTGGAGATAGGCTTGCCGAATTGCACTCTTTTGCGCGAGTAGTCGATGCTTTGGCCCATGGCGGTGTGGGCCATGCCCAGGGCGGCGGCTCCGACCGACATGCGCATCAGATCAAGGGTCTGCATGGCGAGCTTGAATCCGCCACCCAGGGGGCCCAGCAGATTTTCCTTCGGCACGCGGAGATCTTTGAATTCGAATTCGACGATGTCGTGGCTGGCCATCAGTTCGATGCGCCAATCCACGTTCCATCCCTTCATGCCTTTCTCGATGATGAAGGCAGAGACGGCGTTGGGCTTGTCGGCGGTCGGCGTTTTCACAAAGACGACGCCCATATCGGCGGAGTAGCCGTTGGAGATGAAGCGTTTGCGGCCGTTGATGACAAAGTGGTCGCCGTCGGGCTCGGCCGTCGTCTGCATGGCGGAGACATCCGATCCGGCGCCGGGCTCGGTCAGGCAGAAGGTGGAGAGCCGTTTGCCTGCTGCCAGTTCGGGCAGATATTTCTGCTTTTGCGCCTCATCACCGGCCAACACGATCGGGTAGCCGCCCAGCCCCTGCATGGCCAGTGTCGTGTCGGCTGGTGCGTAGATGCCGGCAATGGCTTCGCGGGCCAGGCATATCCTCACGGCGCTGAGTCCGGTGCCGCCGTAGGATTCAGGGAACAGGGGGCCGTAAAGGCCCGATTCGGCCAAGCAGGTGCGCAGTTCCTGGGGGACGTCGTTGATTTCGCCGAGTTTTTTGGCCAGCGGGGCCAGCTTTTCCGTTGCAAATGCATCACAGTGCGCTTTGAACGCAATATCCTCTTTGGAAAGCAAGGTGTGCATTGTCTCCTCCTGATTATTTTTTAGGGGCGGATCAATGTCGGGTGATCCATCGATTCGCAGGGGCAACCCCTCTGGTTGCCCCTTCTCCGAAACGATCGCGACGGCTTTCGGTCGGTCGATGTGGTGTGTCGCTGAAATGCCGACTGCCGTGGTGGCCTGGTGCCGTCTATTTGGCAGTGATATCCAGCTCGTTGAGCACGCTGATCTCGGGTTTGCCGGCCAGTATGCCACCCAACTTGCCTGAGAATGCTTTGAAATGGGGTGTAGCCGAGTGGGCTGCCAGGGCCGCATCATCTTTGTAGCGTTCGATGATGACGATGGTGTTGGGATCTTTTTTGCTCTGGTTGAGGCTGTAGAGCAGGGTGCCCTCTTCGGTGGCCACCTCTTTCAGCAGTGCTTTGAACATTTCGATGGCCTCTTCTGCTTTGCCTTCTTGAACCGGTAATTTAGCGACGACTGAAATCATGTTTTTCTCCTCTTTTTTTCAATTATGGTTAAGTGCCTGATGGCATGGTGATCCTTTTTGGGTTTATCCTGGGCCTGGCCTGCAGGGCCAGAACGGCTGAGATGGCAACGGCGACCATGCTGCCGATTTGTACCGCTTTAATATGGAACGGCCCGTATAGCAAAGCCAGAACGGCTGGTGAAAGGGCGTATCCGGAAAATTTGATGGCGTTGTAAATGGACGTGACGGGCTGCCGCAGGTCGGTGGAGATGCGCACAGCCATGGTGTTCAGTGACGTCCAGGCCGTGGCGGCCCCCGTTCCCAGCAAAAGGAAAAGCAGTAGGCGGTTGTAGTAGCCGTAGGGCAGACACGCCATGAGTCCGATGGCGATGATGGCGATCATTGCTCCGCAGGCAAAGACCTGTTTCCTTCCCAGTCGGTCGCCCAGGTATCCGGCCACGGGCGACACCATAATACCCGACAGGCCAGTGATCGACAGGATGGTGCCTATTTTGTCCGATGCCAGGCCGAGATGGCTCATAAGGTCGTCGGCCGTAAAGGTAATGATGCCGATGTAACCGAAAAAGAGGCTGAAGGCTGCAAAGCTGATGAACAGTGCGCCGGGCTCTCGAACAGCGCGATTCAATACCGGAAGAATATCAAGGATGGCGGCCTTGTTTTTGGCGGGGCGCGTGAGCGATCTGCTGCTGACCAAATAGGAGATGCCTGCGGCCAGCGCCACAATGGAGAGCAAGAAGAAAAAATAGGGCCATCCCAACCGTACCTCGATGGCGCCGGAGATATAGGGGCCGAGGGTCACGCCGACGGTATAGGCCACCCCGAGAAGGCCGATCGCTTTTCCGATATGTTCATCCGGAACCAGTTCGCCGATGAGAGCCATGATGATAGGAGTCAGGAAGCCGGCCCCGACGCCCTGCAATATCCTGCATGCCAGGAACGTGCTGAAGTTGGTCGACAAACCGCTGAGCAGGGCACCCAGCGCGTATATGGTGAAGCCGAAAATCAAGGTTTTGCGCGCATCGAAGAGCTGGGCAATGGCACCGGAAAAGATCTGCATGGCAATGAAGGGCAGCATATAGAATGTGATGGCTACGGAAATGCTGCCAAAGTTCACGGACCATGCATTGGCCATCACGGGCAGAATGGTGACAATACCGAATCCGCCCATGGGACCGATGGCGGCGCCGATATAGAGGGGAATGAGGTTTTTCAGGTTCAAGTGCCCAACACCCACTTCGCAGGGAGGTTTAAAGTGTAAAGAGATGGTCCACGGGAAGGGGAGCAGGCGGGAGGTGTCTCCACCTGCCGCTGGAAATGCTATTTTTCCTGTGGGTTATCTAAACTCCAATACAGTGCGATCGGTCCAGCTTAGAAGAGTCGCCAGGGCTTGTCAACCACCCTTAGCGAGGTTGGCTCTATTTTGGAAGATTCGGCGACACAGAACACATTATGACATCCCAAAACATGTTGCGTTACGTGACATTTTGGATTAAATAGAGGGCACCTGCTTTCATCTACCCTAATGTTATCTTTGCCGACCAAGCGAAAGAGGGCATTGTAATGGAGGTTTCCCAAGCTGGACGGGTAACTGACACCATAACCATGCTGGGGCGTTTCGAATCGTCCGTATACCTGGTCGACGGTGGCCATGAGAGCATTTTGCTGGGTGGTGGTATGGCCCATATCATACCTGACATGATCGGGCAACTGCAGGCCTTTGGCGTCGATGAGAGGCGGATATCCCGTATTTGTATTCTGCACGCCCACTTCGATCATTGCGGCGCGGTCCCGTTTCTGAAAAAGCGCTGGCCGTGGGCCACGGTGACCGCGTCGGCCAGGGCGGCCGAGTTGCTGGCCAAACCGCAGATCGCACAAAGCATCGCCGAAATGAACCGGAAAGCGGTCGAGCATATGGGCATTGAACGGGCTGCCCGGGCATTGGAGATACCGTTCGATGGCTTTGACATCGAAGCGACTGTAGCCGATGGCGACACGCTCGGATGCGGTTCGTCCCGCTTGGAGGTGCTCGAAGTGCCGGGGCACTCATCGTGCTCCATCGCTTGCTACATGCCTGGGGAGCGGGCGCTATTTGCATCGGATGCCGTCGGGCTGCGGCTCCATGGGGAGTACCACCCGACCCCCAATTCCAATTACGATCAGTACCAGCAGAGCCTGGAGCGATTGTCGCGTTACGATGTGGAGGTCCTGCTTCTGGAACACTATGGCGCCTATTTGGGCGAAGATGCGCGCGCCTTTTTCCCGGGTGCTATCGAGGCGGCCTGCAAGACGCGTCAGTTGCTTGAAGAGACCTATCGGCGGACACGCGATATCGATAAATGCACCAGAGAGATCACAGCGATTTTTTTAAAACGTTCCGGTGACGCATTTCTTCCCGACGATGTGAGGGCTATGGTCGCCGGTCAGATGGTTCGCTTTATTGCGAAGACGATAAAAGTTTAGGCAGCCGGAGATAGTGTTCCGGGGTTGTGGAGAGGACAATCCCGGCCGGTATCAGGCTTCAACCCGAGATCCCTTATGTCGAATGGAGGTCATGTTATGTCCATCCAGTCCGTTGATCGTGCGCTTCAGATCCTGGCCCTTTTTTCACATCGGTGCCCCGTGCTCGGGGTGACCGAGATCAGTCGAGCCCTTGAGCTTTCTAAAGGAACCGTTCATGGGCTTATCAGAACACTGCTCAAGCAGGGGTTTCTGCAGCAGGACCTGCCTAGCCGTAAGTACCGGCTCGGACTCAAAATATATGAATTGGGCATTATTCTGGCAGGCACGCTGGAGATCAATCAGAAGGCAGCAGGCCTGATCAATCAGTTGGCCAAAACAACCCAGAGAATTGTTCGCGTGGCCATATGGGACGGAGATTCCATGGTGATCACATCCGATGCCCACCCCCGGCCCAGGGCCGTTCTGCCCCACCAGTTCGGTCCGCGCGTGCATGCATACTGCTCCGCTATCGGCAAGGCGGTCTTGGCATTTCTTGAAGAGGAGCTTGTGGAACTCTATCTCCAGCGCACCGAGTTGACGCCATTCACTGATGCAACCATCACCGATGCCGAGATGCTGCGTGCCGACCTGGTTGCCACCCGCAAACGCGGCTATGCGCTCGACCGCCAGGAGGCAGTGCAAGGCCTGGTGTGCGTTGGAGCGCCGGTCTTCCATCGGGACGGCAAGGTGGCCGGTTCGGTCAGCTTGTCGGGGGCAGCGCAGCGCATGGACGACGACAAGATCGCTGAATTGTCCGAGGAGTTGTTGAAAACGACCGGAGAGGTATCGCGTTATATGGGCTATCTGCCCGATTTCTCGAACCCCACATCCGGGGTAAATCCTTTCTGATCAATATTGCCGGTTTAAGGATTTGGGTGAAAATAGATATACATTCTTACGCCACACCTGAGTCCGGTGCAACGAAAAGGAGCAAGGTGCCATTCATGTCTTTGAATCATTTAAATGAACAGGATATGCGCCATCTGGCATCCCTGGTAGACGATGAGCGCTGCTCGACTGGCGAATCGGTGCTCAACACCCACTCCAGAGATCAATCCCTGCACCCTCCTTCGCGACCTGAAGTGGTGATATGGCCCGAGTCCAGGGATGAAGTCGCTGCCATCCTGAAGTATGCCAATGAGAGACGCTTACCGGTCACCGGTTGGGGATCGGGCAGCAGCCTGGAGGGCAATCCGATCCCGGTTTGTGGCGGCATTGTTTTAAGTTTTGAACGTATGAACCAGGTTTTAAATGTTCGTCCGGACGACTTCCAGATCGATGTGCAGCCGGGGGTCGTTTACAAGGAGATGAATCATCAGCTGCGCCACACGGGTCTGTTCTTCCCACCGGATCCGGGCGCCGGGGCGACCATCGGCGGCATGATTGCAAATAACGCCAGTGGAACGCGCACGGTGCGTTACGGATCGACCAAGGACTATGTGCAGAAGTTGACGGTGGTGCTGGCCGATGGAGAAGTGATCGAGGTGGGCAACCGGGCTTCGAAAAGTTCGTCGGGCTACGATCTGCTTCATCTCTTCGTGGGATCGGAGGGAATGCTCGGTATTGTGACTGAAGCGACGCTGCGTTTGGCACCCATCCAGGAGGAGTTTGCCTGGGCGGTGGCCACTTTCCCCAGTGTGGAGGCGGCCAGCCGGGCCGTGCTGGATGTGATGCGTTCTGGGATCGATCCGGCGGCCATTGAACTGCTTGCGCCCGAGTGCATCGATTTGATCAATCGGTTCAAAGGGTTTGACCTGATCGTTTCACCGACCCTTTTTGTGGAGCTGCATGGTGCCACGACGCAGCATCTTTCCGAGGCGATGGATCTTCTGCAAGAGGTTTGCAAGGATCAGGGCAGTGTCGATTTTAGGCCGGGGTTGGATCGTACCGAGCGGGATCGTTTGATCGAGGCCCGCCACGCCATCGGTGAGATGATCCCGCGTGCCCATCCGGATCAGCGTCGGGTGGTCATCGATGTGGCCGTTCCGATTTCAGCCTACCCGGAGATGATTGCCTACGCGCGTGAGGTGGCCGAGGAGGCGAAGGGCACCACTGCTTATATTTTCGGCCATGCTGGGGATGGCAATATCCACCTGGTGGTCGGGGCCAAGCCGGACGATGCGTCGGCTTGGGAGGCGATCGATGAGTTGAATCGGCGTATGGTTGAAAAGGCGCTGGAGATGGATGGCACGGCCACTGGAGAGCATGGTGTAGGCATCGGAAAACGGAAATTCATGCCGACTGAACACGGTTTGTCGCTGGCGTGGATGAAACGTGTGAAGGAACTTTTCGACCCTAACGGTATACTCAATCCGGGGAAGATGTTTCCTGATTAAAAGTGTTGAGGATCGTACTCTTGGTTGGGGGACAGTGCCGCCATTAATTCGGTGTGCGCCGGAATCTATCAGGCTGAAACTAAAAAGGCGCAGGATGACCCTGCGCCTTTTTAGTTTTGACGAAACCGTTCTACTCAACAGTGGCCGTCCTGTGCCCTATTTAAAGAACAGATCCGGCAGCCATGTGGCGATTTCCGGGAAAATGACTACCAGCGCCAATCCGGTGCACTCAATGATAGTGAATGGAATGACCGAGCGGTAGATGTCGCCCATGCTTATGGAGGGCGGCACGATGGCTTTGAGGTAGAAGAGGTTGAAGCCGAAGGGCGGCGTCATGTAGCCGACGTTCATGTTCATGATGAACAGGATACCAAACCAGAGGGGATCGAAGCCGTGGGCCTTGATGATCGGCAGAAAGACCGGTACGCAGATCATCATGATGCCGGCGGGGTCGAGCACCATGGCGAGGAGAAAGATGACGATCTGGATGAAGATGATCGTTCCCCATGGGCCGCCGGGGACATACTGCATGATGTTCTCGATGAGGTGGGAGGCGCCCATCCCATGGTAAGCTGCTGTAAAGCTGTACGCCCCGAACAGGATCCACATGATCATACCGGTCAGTTTGAAGGTGCGCATGCTCGCTTCGAGCAGCAGTCCCCAGGTCAACTGACGGTAGACCAGGGCCGAAACCAATGCCCCGAAGAGGCCCACGGCCGCAGCTTCTGTCGGGGTGGTCACGCCGAACACGATGGAGCCGAGCACGGCAAAGACGATGCCGACCGGCAGGATGACGGCTTTGAGGGCTTTTAGCTTTTTCCCCCAGTTGCCTCGCTCTTCCGGCGGCAGTGCCGGCGCCAGATGAGGCTGGAAGTAGCAGCGGACCAGAACATAAGTGGAGACCAGAACAAGCAGCATGATGCCAGGAATTACTCCACCGGCAAAGAGTCGTCCAACCGATTCGCCGGAGATGAGTGCATAGAGAATCATGATAACGCTCGGGGGGATGAGAATGCCCCAACCGCCGCCTGAATTGATGCAGCCGACGGCCATCAGCTTATCATATTTGCGTTCCAGCATGGAGGGCAGTGCGATGGCGCCCATGCTGACCACTGCAGCCCCGCTGATGCCGCACATGGCTGAAAAAATGGCACAGATTACCAGGGTGCCGATGACCAGTCCGCCGCGCAGGGGGCCGAACCAGATATACATCATGTCATACAAATCTTTGGCAGTGCCCGATTTTTCCAATATCATGGCCATGAAGATGAATAACGGAATGGCCACAAGCGTAAACTTGTTCATAGCTCCCCAGGTTTGAGCCGCCACCATGTAAAACGCCTCAGGGCCCCACGTCGCATAGAGAAAAATTATGGAGATGCCGCCTAAAACGAAAGAGAGCGGCAAACCGAGGAAGAGAAACACAAAGAGAGCCAGAAAAAATAAGAGGGTCAGTATTTCGATACTCACAGCACTTCCCTTTCTATCGTATCAGTCGTTTCCATAGCCTTGCCTTGAACCAGGGTTACAATGTCACGTATCAACTTGGCCATGCCCTGCAACATCAACAGTACTGCCGCTATGGGTATACATAACTTGAAGGGATAGAGCGGCGGGTTCCATGCCGATTGAGAATGCTCGAGCGTTGTTAGGGACTCCCAGGCCAGTTCTCCCCCGTATACGAACAGCATGCTGCAAAAGAGGAAGAAAACGATGGCTGTGGCGATATCCAGCACGGCTTTCCATCGGTCCGATAGGGTTGAGTAGAATATGTCGACATTGACATGCCCACCCCAGCGCAGGATGTAACCGCCTGAAAGTATGACATAAGCACCGAAAATGAGTTGGGTCAGTTCGTTGGCCCATACCGTCGGTGAGTTGAAGAAGTATCTTCGGACCACCTCGGAAAGGACCAGGATAAACATCAGGAATGAACCGTACGACAATATCTTGCCGATCCAGTCGTTTAGATTGTCGATGAAGCGTAGTATTGAGTTGAGCGTCTTCACCCTTCTCCTCCATTGAAAAAGGGTCGTCCGATCCGAGCCGGCTGACAAACTGTCCATGCACCCACGATCAAAAGCGTGCAGTGGTCGTGACTCGGGCCAAGCAACCCTCTACCGATAAAAATGCGTAATGAGTTGTGAGTTTGGAACGAGTGCGCCGGTGCAAAGCATGCTTGGTACCGCATACATTTGCACCGGCTCCGACTTTCCTATCGACCTAATTTCTGGTTGAACTCTTTGAGCATCTCTACTGCCTTGGCGCATTCGGGGCTCTTTTGGGCCACTTCATCCCATGTGGTCATGGCAGCATTTTTCATTTTGACATAATCTTCGGGAGGCAGGGTCAGCACCTGAACGCCTTTTTCCTTTTGGACTTTGGCCAGGGTGATCTCCTCAAGATACTGGTACTGATTGGTGCGCAACCAGAAATGCTCATCTAGGGTCGATTTGATGATATCCTGAATATCCTGCGGCAGTTTTGCCAACGCTTTTTTGTTGATCAGCCAGATATCGGTTTGCGCGAAGTTGAGCGGGGTGCGCAAATGGTATTTGTTGACGTCATAAAATTTCATGCTGTCGCTGCCCTGGACGGCTCCCCAATGAGCACCGTCAACAACGCCGGAACTCAGCGCCGCGTAAATTTCACTGCCGGGCAGGTATGAAGCGGCAGCGCCGATGGAAGACAAGTAGGTCTGCAGGATGCCTGATGATCTGAGCTTGAGGCCTTTGAAATCCTCGAAGCTTTTCACCGGCTTCTTGATAGAGATTTCTGTGGGATACACTTTATCCGGTGAGTAATAAAGGCCGTGTTTTCCAAAGGCCTCCTGGACCATGTCGTCGAAGCCCAACCACTTGTTGTAGTAGATGATTTCCCAGACGCTTTTGAAATTCATGGGCAGGCCGGAGGCCACATTCATCAACGGCACCTGGTCCCGCGGGTATGCCGCAGAGGTGACGATGATCGGGATCATGCCGCGTTTACAGGCATTGAACAGCTCTTTGGCCGGCACAAGGGCGCCTGCCGGGAAAAGCTCTATCTCCAGGCGACCATTGGTGCGTTCCTTCAGCTTTTTAACAACCACCTCGGCGCTGGCCGAAAAGGAGGAGCTTGATGCAGGCCAATGGGTTTGCATTTTCCACTTGAAGACCTTGTCGGCGGCACCGGCCTCGGGTGTACAGAGGGTAAACGTTGCAAAGCAGGCCAGAACCACAACCAGTAAGCCAATAAGATAAGTTTTTCCTCTCATATCAATTCCTCCTTGTATGGATTGGGGTAATAAGCTGATTTTTAGATGGGGAAAAGGGTAGCGCTCCACCTCCTTTCAACCTCAGGTAGCCAGTTTAGTTCAGCAGGTTGATGTGCTGGGATAGAGGCGTTTTTTGAAAGGGCTCAGGCATCGGGAATTTGCATCCGGCCATACAAAAATCACAGCGTGTGAATCCGATATGCTGGTGCTTCGCCAATGGCCAGACATGATATGTTCTCCACCGCTCTGCTGTGGGGTGCCCCCGAAAAACGCACATATGTTGAATTATATTCAGCCGATTAAGGCCAGGGCAAACGTGCAATTTACACCCAATCAATGGTGCACGTGAGACTATATGACAGACCGCCATCTGTATGTCAACGGTCAAAAAGCGACAGTAGCGGGAATTGAACAAAATTACAGAGTGTTAAAGAAATATAGCACTAATTCAAGTATGATAGGGCCGAACAGCGTATGCCGATGGCACGGGAAAAGGGTGTGGGTAAGCTGATCGGCCTCCCGAACTAAAAAAGAGCATGATAACTTGAGATTGCGTCTATCGGGTTAAGTAAAAAAGCCCCTTGCAGCGTATGGTTTTGCTGCAAGGGGCTTTATCTAGACTGGGTAAGAGGTTCAGGCGGCGTTGATCTTCTTATCCGGATTGTAGCAGATCCGGCAACAATTGAGGCAACGTCCGGATTCGTAGGTCGCGTCCTCCTCGCTGATGACCAGATCGACCTCGATCATGCTGTCGATGCGATCCTTTACTTCCAGTTCCGGCATGGGGGTGCGTTTCTTTTTTTCAACACCCGGTACGGTTTGGAAGAGCGATTCAGGAATGTGTTTTTTGAGCAGCGATTTGGGAGAAGTGCTGATCTCTTCGCCGGCAAGGTACTGGTGAATCGAGCGTGCGGCACGCCGTCCACCACCGATGGCCGTTACCACCAGTGATGGGCCGGTTGCAGAGTCTCCTCCGGTAAAGACATAGGGCAGGCTGGTTTGCAGCAGCTCAGGATCGTTGTCGAGCGTATTCCAGCGTGTGATGGCAAGGTTGTCCTTTTCAGCCTCCTTTTCGAGGAAGCCGATTTCAGGTTGCTGTCCGATGGCTGAGATCAGCATGTCGATGGGAAGGGTGGTCTCAGAACCTTCGATGGGAACCGGCCGGCGTCGTCCACTGGCGTCGGGTTCCCCCAGCTCCATCTGGAGATATTCAAGGCCGGCGACGCGCCCCTGGTCATCGGCGATCACCCGTTTGGGCGCTGCCAGGAACTGGAATTTGACACCTTCGTGTTCGGCCGCGACTATTTCAACTTCGTTGGCCGGCATCTCCTTGCGGGTCCGCCGGTAGACGATATAGACCTCTTCGCAACCAAGTCGCAAGAGGGTGCGAACGCAGTCGATGGCTGAGTTTCCACCACCGACGACCGCGGCCCTCTTACCTACAGGGACTTTCTTGTCGGGAGCGCCAGCCACCTTAGAGAGAAATTCGATGCCTTTCCAGCACCCCTCCATGTCCTCTCCCGGTACGCCGATAGAGTAGTCTTTCCAGGCGCCGATACCGAGAAAAATGGCGTCGTAGCCCTCTTCTTTCAATGATTGTATGGTGAAATCTTTGCCGAGGACGTGGTTGGTGTACGCTTCGATCCCCAGGTCGAGGATGCCCTGAATTTCCCAATCCAGCACCTTGTCCGGCAATCGGTATTCAGGAATGCCGTAGCGGGTGATGCCGCCCAGTTTCGGCATGGCTTCGAATATATTGACCGTGTGGCCGAGGCGCCGCAGAAAATAGGCGCAGCTCACACCGGCCGGTCCGCCGCCGATGACCGCCACTTTCTTGCCCGTTTCCGGCGCACAGGGGATCGGCAGGCGCGTTCCGGAGTTCATCTCCCAATCGGCGACGAAACGCTTCAACTGGTTGATCGAAACCGGCTCATCTTCGATTCCCCGGCGGCAGTAATCTTCACAGGGATGGGGGCACACCCGGCCGCAGCTCAATAACAGGGGATTGCGTTCACGGATGGTGTTGACGGCACCGGCGTAGTCTCCCTTGCGGATGCAGTCGATGTATTTGGGAATGTTGATTTCAGCGGGGCAGGTCTGTTGGCACGGGGCCAAGGCGTCGTCCAGTTCATTGAAGTGCAGCAGGCGCTCGCTCATGGTGCGAACCGTCAAGATGCTCTTGGGGCATGCTTTTTCACAAGCACCGCAGCCCACGCATTTGGCCTCATCCACAACCGGATAGCCTTCCGGTCCCATGTGGATAGCGTCGAATTTACACGAACGGATGCAGTCGCCCATACCCAGGCAGCCAACCGAGCAGACGCGGCGTCCGCCATGCATGCTGGCTAGTGCGGCGCAGGTTTGGGCGCCATCATAGTAGTACTTGTCTGCTGCACGGTGTCCGCCAAGACAGGCATTGAGTGATTTAATCGGCTCGGCGGTGCCGGGGTCGACGCCCATGATGCCGGCGATTTCTATGGCCGCTTCGGGTCCGGCAACAATACAGACGCTGGGCGGTACTTTGCCGGCTACGACGGCGTTGGCCGCTGCCGAGCAGCCCGCGAATCCGCAGCCGCCGCAATTGGCGCCAGCCATGAAATACTCAACCTCGGCGATGCGCGGATCTTCCCAGACGTAGAACACCTTGGATGCTACGCTGAGTACGATACCGCAGACAGCCCCGATACCCAACATGACGAGAACAGCTTCAAACACAGGATCCTCCTTGGAACCACAGCAGCAGGTCGATGAACAGAACCCTTGGCTTCCCAAAAGAAACTCAGGGGGCCATTATCCGGCAACTTGCTGAGGTTTTCTGTGCAAATACAATTCTTGAGAAAGCGAAAAGGGTTGCCATCGTGTTGCTTTCCGTAAAGCAAAACCGTTCGGAACGAGGCGCCCAGAACGGTTTGTGCACTGAGATAACGCATGCCCAATCCCGCCACGGGCGGATGTTTCTCTATACCATGCCCTTGAATGCATAAAAGGACAGGGAGATAATGCCGGCCGTGACCAGAGCGATGGAGGTGTCTTGCAACGGCCGGGGCACTCTGGCCACCAGAACGCGTTCGCGCACACCAGCGAACAGGATCAGGGCCAGGCCAAACCCCGCTGCATAGGCAAACGAAGTCACCAGCGCCGGTAGAAATTCCAATTCTTTATCAATATTGAGCACGCAAGCGCCGAACACCGCACAGTTAGTGGTGATCAGGGGGAGGAAAATCCCGAGGCCGGCGTAGAGTGCAGGGATACTCTTTTTTAAAAACATCTCCACAAATTGCACCAGTGAAGCGATAACCAGAATAAATGCAATGGTGCGCAAAAATTCGAGTTTGGTTGGGACCAGCAACTGGTGGTAAATTAGCCAGGTAATGGCACCTGCCATGACAAGTACGAAGATAACAGCCATGGCCATACCGAGGGCAGTCTCCATCTTTTTGGAGGTTCCAAGAAATGGGCAGTTACCTAGGAATTGGGCCAGCAGAATGTTGTTAACGAAGATGCCGGCAACAAGAATTTCAATATATCCCATGGTGATCTCCTCAAGCTACTTGCTGGGAATCAGGTTCATCAAGCAGAGCATCAGGCCAAGGCAGATAAATGCGCCTGGTGCTTGAACCGCAAATTCAAAGGGAACGAAAGCACTACCAAAAATATTGGCGATTTCGTATGGGACTTGACCGAAGATATCCCCTTTCAGCCCGCCGGTACCCAACAGCTCACGAACAGCGCCCAAAGCGGCTAACGAGCAGGTGAATCCAAGTCCAATGCCCAAACCGTCGGCGATGGACGGAACAATACCATTCTTGGAAGCAAATGCTTCGGCGCGTCCCAATACGATACAGTTGACCACGATCAGCGGAATGAACACACCGAGGTCAAGGTACAGGCCGTAGGCGTAGGCCTGCATCATCAGCTCGACCACGATGACGAAGGTAGCGATGATAATGATGAAGCATGCGATACGCACTTTGGACGGAATCACCTTGCGTAACAACGAAACCAGGACGTTGGAGCACAGCAGCACGAATGTGGTTGCCAGGCCCATACCGATTCCGTTCTTCATTGAAGTGGTGACACCAAGCACGGGGCATAGGCCCAGTACCAGACGAAATGGCGGAATCTCTTTCCAAAGGCCTTTAGTGAACTCCTGAGCTAACGATTTAGCCATGACATAACTCCTCTATCACTTTACAGCGCTCTTCATTTCTTCCAGCAGTTTCGGTTTGAGTTCTTCGTACTTGGCAATGGCTTGATTAGTTGCCTTGCATACGGCACGGGACGTGATGGTTGCACCGCTGATGGCGCTGATTTCTCCACCGTCGTTGGTCACTTTAAAGGCGGATTGAATCGACTTGCCTTTGAACTGGGCCGCAAAAGCGGGGTTGTCTTTCGCTTCGCCCCCCAGACCTGGCGTCTCTTTATGGGTGGTGACGCTGACGCCGACCAACTCGTTGGACTCGACATTGACTGCCACAAGCAGGCCGAATTTGTCCGCAAAACCGGTTCCTTGGACTTCAAAGACCACGGTGTTGGGTTTGCCGTCAAAGGCGCCGACGAAAATGGTTCGCTCGCTATCACCATCTTTGATTTTGAATCGCGATTCGACCGGATTGTTGGAGGCCCCCTCAAGCACCTTGCGTATCGCAGGCCCTTTGACCAGCTCCAACTCCTGTTTCTCAATCAACGGCTTGGTGTACTCTTGCAGCCCTTTCAGGCCGCCTCCGGAAATTACGCTCAAGATGGTCAGAACCACCACCATTTTGATCATTTCACCCATTTTATGCTACCTTTCCAATCGCCTTGGGCCTGATTTTATCGATCAGCGGGTTCATCAGGTTGATTAGCAGAACAGCAAATATCGCCCCTTCAGGATAGGCGCCGATATTGCGGATCAATATGGTCATCATACCGCCCGTTGCTCCGAAAATAATCATGGGAATTGTATTGATTGGCGATGAGCTCTCCTCTGTCGCCAGAAAAAAAGCAGCGATCAGGGAGTAACCCGTCAGCAGGTGAAACATCGGGCCGGCGTAAACATCCGGGTTGGCTATGTGGAATATCTCTGCTGTAATGAAGATCCCTGCGATGAATGATAGCGGAATTTCCCAACGAACGAACCCTCTGGCAATGAGATAGCAGCCGCCAATGATCAGCGCCAGACCACTGGTCGATCCGAGACCGCCGATCTCCTTTCCGATAAAAAGGTCGGCCAGCGGGATGCTTTCAATCGCCCCGGTGCCGAATGCCTTAGCCGCCACCAATGGGTAAAAAGGCGTGAAGTCAACATCGAAGTTGATTAATTGAGCGTCAAAGTCAAAATAGACCTTCCAGGCCACTGAGGTGATGGCGTAGGAGAGTACGGCCGGGCTGAACGGATTGGCGCCGATACCGCCAAATATCTGTTTGCCGATCACGATGGCCAGAAAGGTGCCGGTGATAACCAGCCACCAGGGTGCCGCGGCCGGCAGCAGCATGCCGAAGATCAGGCCGAGCATAGCCGCATGGCCGTCGCCCACGGTATTGGGGCGTTTGGATATAGTGGTGATCAGAAACTCCCAGCAGATGGCACTTGCGACCGACAGGCAGATGACGGCCAGGGCCGGCACACCGTAAAAAGACAACCCCATCATCACGGCTGGCAAAGCGGCGATAATAATGTTGTAGTTGCGTTCGGGCACGGCGCTGCCGATGTGCCAGAAGGGCGCATGGGATACAATGAGCTTTTTCTGACTATTCATTCTCTTCCTCCGCCGGTACTTCACGTGCGAGTTCGTATTTGGCCAGCTTGATATACTGGAGGATGGGGATGCGGGAGACGCAGACGAAGCTGCAGAGTCCGCACTCTACACAGGAGTAGAGATCGTAGAGGTCCGCGCCTTCCTGATATTGGCCGGCTTCCAAAAAGCGGACCAGCAAATTGACCCCCACGTTCGACGGACAGATGCGAACACATTCGCCGCAGTTGATGCAGGGGTAGTCGCTGGTGAGCACGATTTCCCGGCTGTCCTGAACCAAGATGGCGTCGGTATCGGGCAATATGGGCAGATCTTCGGAATAGACGGCCGTTCCGGTCATGGGGCCGCCAAAGATGAGGCGATCTCGATCGCCCAGGGTGATGTTCATGGTTTTGAGAATATCGCAAATGGGTGTACCGATGCGGGCCGAGACGACCTTTTTGTTTCCCTGTTTGTCCAGCACGGTGAGCGTTTTTTCCACTGGAACCTGGCCTTCGTTGACGGCTTTGCCGATGGATGCCACCGCCTCGGCCCTCATGAAGAACACACCTTGGCCCTCGAAGGTCTCTCCCTGATTCAGAATGCGGCCGAACAGCTGGTAATAGAGCATCAGCGGTTGACCATAAGGATAGGCGTTGGGGACCGACTTCACATCGGCGCTGAAGTGGCCATCGAAATTCTGGAAAGCATCGCCTGGAACGGCCACAATGATTTTTTCTATGCCGGTGGCCTGTTTGAGCGTTTTGATGCCCTGGTCCAACTCGGCCGTCCGCCCCTTGAGGACGTAGAGATTGGTGTCAACCAGTAGATCGGTGTCGCCGCCGTAAACCACGATAGTATGGATCGGGGTCTTGGCATCAACAATCGTCTCCAGTGAAGGATCGCCGGGAGCGCCGGCAAGGTGCTCGACCAGCGTCTGCAGGGTTACGTCTCCGATTGCCTCGGAAAATTGATCGTCCTGCTCCTCATTCGTTTCCGTTTCGATGGTGATCGCCGTAAATTTGCTGCCGTAATCGCCAAGATGGGCGCTAACTCCCTTGATCGTACCTGTGACACTGGAGACCACGGCCGGCATCGGGGCGTCATCCCATGTCAGCCTCTGACCGGTTTTGACCCGCACTCCGGGCTTGAGGTTCGGAGAGGGGGTCGGGCCCATCTCGCGAGGCAGCAACAGGGTTACGGTGGCCGGCAAGGTGATGGTGGCTGGCCGGGGCAAGGTTGTGCTTAACAATTCGTAGTGGAACTTGGGTTTGGCGTAGCCGAAAAACGGTTTGGATAGCATGGTTTAACCTTTACTGGGCTGCTGCGGTAAACAGTAAACGGGTGAATCCATAATTGCCTCTAAACGGCGATGGCCCACTATAGAACATGGCACGCCGAACAATTCTCCGATCCCGCTTGGGGACCTGCACCATACTGTTCGTGGCACTGGACGCACTGTTGATGGAATGCGTCGGAGCGTTTCAGGGTGTCCGGCGCCTCAATTTCGGAAGCGTCTCCGTGGCACTCAAAACACGATTCGGGAAATTCGCTCTTCTCGCCCTTTGCGGCATGGCACAAACTGCAGGCAACCGGTTCGATCTCCTCACCGAAATGGGGGTGGTGGCAATCCATGCAATCCAGGGCATACCCATCCACGGATGCATGGGTTTTGTGGTCGAAGAGAACTTTTCCCGCATTGGTTTGATACATCAAGCGAATCGGTTCCTGGGGTGTTTCGATGGGAAAGGCGGCGTAACTGACGATGGCAATGAGAACAAGCTGGATGGCTACGCCATACATGATCATTCGGTGCTTCTTGGAAGTCATCTGCACAAGTTCCTTACTATTTTAAATTTATGTAAAAAAGCTGACACCGAGCGATTGAAAACCAAGGAACTCGACTACCATAACAGTATGGGCCTTTCAAGTCTTTTATTATGACATGGATGAAATGGTTGAAAATAATACTGAATTTGGCTATTGGATATTTCGGTAATCACTCGGGCACCACAGGAGCCCTCAAGGAAAGGACGGAAAATCGATGCAAACGGAGCCCGCATTCACACCACTGCAGAACTTTATCAGCGATAATAGTTGCTTCGCATGTGGACAAGAGAACCCCTTTGGGCTGCATATGAAATTTTTCAGCAACGAGCGAATTGTCACCTCTGAAGTGACCATCCCGTTCCATATGTGCGGCTGGGGCAATCTCGTTCACGGTGGTATTATATCAACCCTGCTCGATGAGACCATGAGTTGGTCGGCGATCCACCTGCTGAAGCGCCTGATTCTCACCCGGACCATGGAGACCGAGTTCATCCAACCGGTGCCGCCCAACACACTATTGCGAACAGAGGGGCGTATCGATCAGCGCATCAAGAACACGGAGGCTGTGGTCTCCGCCGTTCTTTATAATAAGGAGGAGATGTGTGCCCGGTCTACCGGACGGTTTGCCCTTCTCAGCTCAAAACTGATGCGCCGAATGAAGATCATGGATGAACGCATTGTGGACGATTTCGCAAAGCATTACGAATAGGCGTCTGCAGTTGAGACGTCGGCAGTAGAGTTTTGTGCACAAAAGCATATCGACATTCGTATACATAGAGGGGAAGAGTAAGTTGAGATGCGTTTCCATCCATCTTCACTTCCACCGGGACTTCCCGGGTGGAGCCCTAAGACGCATGAAGGCGGCGTAGAAGTTTCAACTCCCTGTAAAGTAACATTTTTTCTTTTATCTCAAAAATCCTTCCGGCTGCGGTCCTCGGGAACTGGGCCAATGGCTCGATTTTTTTGTGACGAAACCGTAACACATGAGCGCAAAAACCGTAATTTCACTCGTCTTCTCCTGTCAATTCCACATATCAATACCCTTTTTTTGATGAAAATTCAGCGAATCGATATGCTGGCATGAAATATGCTGAATGAGCTCATAGTTTCTATCATTGCGAACAGCCGGTGTCGGAAGAATAAAAATGCCGGCATCCATATTCGAGCAATGAACGACTGCTACAAGGCTTCGACGTTAAAATTTAAAAAGCTAGTTTCTAAAGCGATCAGTTACAGTTGAAAAGAGAGCGGTATCCGAGGCGAGGAGCGACGGTAGAAACGAAATATCTGCTATCAATCCCCCCGCCGTAAGTGAAGGGAAGTGGCAAGGCTTGCGCTGTGCCGCCGGAAAGCCGCCTGTACGTAAGATGGCATAATCCATACGCGGTGCAGGCGTCTTCGGTCCTTACAAGACAACGTCAGATATCAACTGAAGCAATAGCTGTAGAGGCAAGCAAAAGTGGCGACAGATAGCTGTGGCCCTGGTGGTGGAGTACGTACTTATCTTCTGTTGCGTCTGTTTTTGCTCTTGGGTGTGTGAAAACACAATTGATTTTACAAAGATAGGTATCCAAGAATAACCAGTTGAACAAGGAGGTACCCGTTGTTTACTTCAATCTTTGAAGGTGGACCCTTCATGCTCGTCATCATAGGGGTTTCAATTGTGGCCCTGGCCCTTTTCCTTGAAAGGGCTGCCTTTCTATACTTCCGCATGAATCTAGATATGGACAAGGCGTATCGAAGAGTACTCGCATCTCTGGAGAAGGAGAGTTTTCGCGGGGCGTTGGAGGAGTGCTCTAAAATTGGAAGACATCCTTTGGGCGGGATACTGAAGGCTGGGCTATTGAAGGCGGATCGAAAGGATCAGGAGATCGAGCGTGCAATGGAAGAGAAGATCCTGAGTGAAATTCCGAAAGTCAAGGCGCGTGTCAATCTTTTTACCCTGTTTGCCAACATCGCCACCCTGCTTGGATTGCTGGGTACCATCCTCGGTCTGATTACCGCCTTTCAGAGTGTCAATAGCGCTGACGAAGCTATGAAACAGCAGGTCCTGGCCCAAGGTATCTCCATGGCCATGCTGACAACAGCCGGCGGTCTTGTCGTGGCCATTCCCTGTCTGGCTGGCTTTTACATGCTCAACAACAGAAGCGAATTTTTGATCGATAAGATTGAGGAGAAGGCATTGGGCCTGGCGAATATTTTATCCGCAATGAAACAGAGGCGAGTGACTGATGGCGCGACTCGGTAGACTTCGAAAACAATCGGAAGAGAACACCGAATTGAACATGGTTCCGATTATGAACATGTTCATGGTTTTGATTCCTTTTTTACTGATGTCGGCGGCATTCTACAATATCAAGGCGGTCAATACGTCGATCCCCGTGCATAGCAATGCGCCTGCCTTGAACACGCCGGTAGAAAAAGAGATCAAGATCACGGTGGTGCTGGAGCTCAAGGCCGACGAAGTACGCATTTCAGCCTTGTCAGATCAGGCCGAACCAAAGGCGCTGGCCGAGATGGAGACCACGCTCACACGGCCGCCGGGCGGAGACATGTCCATCGTCGCACTGGCAGAATTCCTGAGAAAAATCAAAATGAGGTACCCGGCCAGCGACACATTGTTGCTTATTCCGGATGAGAACGTGCTCTACCGTGAAATTATCCAAGCGATGGATTGCGTGCGAGGCCCTGAATCGGGCACGCTTTTTCCGAACGTCGTGCTTTCCGGATCCTTGGGATAGGAGATTTGTGCTGTGGCACTCAATAAATCCAAACGGAAGAAAAAGAAGTTCGTACCCCCGGGCCTGATGCTGACCTCGATGATGGATATGTTTACCATTATTCTGATCTTCCTGCTCTTTTCCTTCTCGGAGAATCCGGAAAAGATCGACCTGGATAAAGACTTGGAACTGCCGCGATCCTCCTCAAAGGCTGAATATTCTGAAGGGGTGAAATTGCTGCTTTCAAAGAAAGAGCTGCGATTGAATGATGAGTTGATCGCGACAGTAAGCGGCAATGAGATCACCGGGCTGGCCGATGACGCCATGGAGACCTCCGCTTTGTACCAGCGGCTGAAAACGTACAAGGCCGATGAAGCCAAACCGGAGGGAGAATCGTCCCAGGCACCCCACGTGCTCTTTCTGTGTGATCGGTCCCATTCATTTAAGACCATAAACCGCGTCATAAAAACGGCAGGGTTGGCTGGCTATCCCAACTTCCAGTTTGCCGTTTTAGAAGGGGAATAGGAGCGCTGCAATGATGTCCCATTTCAACGTGCGATGGATGCCGTTTGTTCTGGCATGCCTTTTTCTCTTCGGAGCGGTTTCCATTGCCCAATCCGAGGATAAGCCGCCAAAAGGCGAAAGTGCGAACGGTCTGCAGCATCGTATCGATTTTGGCAACGTCTATATTCTCGGGCAGAGCATTAAATCCGGTGCGGTCTACCTGCTGCACCGCAAGCAGAGCGAAATCAAGGGCATGCTTGAAGTGCGCCAGGACTATCGCAAAGAGATCATGGAAGATTACGGTCTTGAAAAGACGGCAATCGTATCTGATCAAGAGCAGGAGACACCTTTGAAGCAAGCGAATGCGGTACCGGCGGTCTCCCAAAAGCTGAGTGCAGAGAAACAATAAACCCAATGCGAGTTGTCTGTGATGAATTCAACAATGGGTAATCGTTTGGAAACGGAAAGGTCAAACCATATGCCGGTGCCGGTCAATGCACGGTTTTTTGTATATCAGGATAAAACCTTTATCGGCGAAAGTACGTTTGACCAGGATTTTATCCTAATCGGCAAGAGTCGCAATGCAGACCTGGTTCTCGACCACCAGGCTATTGCGGATGTTCACGCACTGGTTCAGGTGAAGCAGGGTCAGGCGTTCCTTGTCAATAAGAACCTGGGGAACGGTCTGCGGCTGAACGGTGAATCGATCAAGGAGTCCAAACTTAGCACTGAAGATATAATTCAGATCGGCCCCTATTCGATTATTTACAGAACCGGTCTGCCAATCGATAAAGCGGTCTCGGTAACCAAAGGATTCGATGAAAGAATCACCTTTTTCCCGAAGAGAGCCAACCCCGAGAGCTCAGCCGACGCCGGGCGCCATGCCCCCCCCATAAAGGGTGACTACTGCGTCAAACTGCTAAATCAATACACGTCCGATGAGCAACGCAAAAGGGCGGCCGCTAATCTTGCCCGGCTGTTGAGGCGCGAGATGTCGAAGGTCGAACCGCTGCTGTACCGCACCGAGTTTGTGCTCAAAAGAGACCTGGACAGGGTTACCGCCGAAAAGTGGATTGCAACCCTGCAAAAGGGAGGCATTTTGAGCCAGGCACAGTGCAAGGGCGACGGAGAGGAGCGTGCGGCAAATGAGGCCCCGAGTCCCATCTTGCCGCACAGCACCTCCCTGAAAGGTCTGCACGCCACGGTTCATGAGAGCAGTTCCGTCCGGGAGCACACCCACACCCTGCCCGAGTCGGCCATCGCTGTATTCGGCGGTGGAGAGACGCTCAATTGGCTTCCTGTCGACGAAGAAGACGAAGACGATGAGATATGGGAAGCGGACTTCTCCGTAAAGGAGACGTTAGCTGCTCCACACGCGAAGGGGCATCAGATATTAAAGGCCGCCCAACAGGTTCAGATCATCAAGACGATGGGTGACAGTGTCGCCGATATGCGCTTTCTGGACAAGGGCAAACGCTACTTCCTGGATGCCACCGGCGGCCGTATCTGCCTCGCGGAGAATCGTTCCGAAAAGAAAACCTTTGCATACTTTTCACCGGATCTTGAAGGGTATGTGACGACAGCGGGCGGAAAACGTACTTCGCTCAATGCGTTTCAGAGGGATGAATACCTCTATCGAAAACGAAAGCAGCTCTATCGTCTGCCGCTATCTTCCGACACGGTGGTCACCATCCGCGAAGGGCGTTGCCGCTACGACATCTCCCTGACCGATACAATGCCCAGCCCGCATGTGGCCGGCAGAGTGATACCTAAAACGATGACATGGCGGCATTGGGCCTACTCGGCCGCCATGCACCTTTGCCTGGTGATGTGCATGTCGGTCTACTTTTATTTCAACGCCATTGCGCCCCAAAAGCAGGAACCGCATTTCGTAAAGATCGATATTTCCACCCTGCAGGCAATGGAGGCGAAAAAGATGAAAAAGCCTGAGCCCAAGAAGGAGGTCCCACCGCCACCTAAGCCTGAGCCGATGAAAGTGGCCCAGAAGGAACCACCCAAGAAGCCCCCGAAGCAGCCCCCGGTCCAGGCATCCAAAAATGCGAAAAAAGCGCGAAAGGTGGCCAAGGTCCAGCAGAGAAGCCGGCATCCTAAGGCCGGAGGCGGTTTCGGTAAAGGCAACATTGCGAACCGAAACGTCAACCAGACCGGTTTGCTCAGCATTTTGGGCAAAAATGCGGTTGCCGGACCATCTGAGGCGATCGCATCCGTGACCAATCTGGATGCAGTCGCAGTCCCCGGGGCGACCGAGAAGAACTTTACGGTAGGGGGCATCAAGGGGTCTTTGGGGAGCAGCAAGATTTCGGTGGGGTCGCCGGGTGGCGGCATGATGCAGACAAAAGGCTCCAAACAGGTGCTGCGCAGCGCCGGTGTGGGAGGAAAAGGAGAAGTCGCAGCATTGGAGCGGGGAAGCACCGGCCAGAAGCAGGTCAAGGCAATGGTCACAGCTAAGATGTCGCGCACGGTGAAGGTCGAAGGCGGCATGAGTCGTGAGATGGTCAAGCGTGTCATCGACCAGCACTTGAGCGACATTACCTATTGCTATGAATCGGCCCTGGTCTCCAATCCGACCATTATGGGCCGGGTGATTTTCGAATGGAAAATATTGATGAGCGGCAGAGTGGGAGAGATACGTATCGTGGCCTCTAGCATCAATTCGCATGAAATCCACGATTGCATCAAGAGAGCGATTAAAACATGGCAGTTCCCCAAACCGGTCGGCGGGGAGGTGGTTGTCAGTTACCCATTTGTCTTTGATCTGGTTGCTTTCTGATGAAGTCGGATACGCAATTGCTGTTGAGGAGTGCCGTGAGACTGAGAGGAGCAGGTATGTACAGGAAGCTGTTTATAGTGTTTGCCCTTATCGCCATGTGTTGTGGCGCACAAAGCGGATGGTGTGATGAGCAGGATACGGAAGAGAAGGTGTTTGCCGTCCAAAACCGGGTGTTTCACAAGAATCACGAGATCGCCTTGAGTATAGGGTATATCCCCGACGATGAATTTTTCATGGTTTATCCGGTCAGCGTTGGCTACACCTACCACCTGAACGATAAATTTTCTTGGGAGGTGGGGCGCCTTCAGTACTTTTTCAATAAAGACAGGGGGCTTAAGCAGACGTTGCAGGACCCGCCCTTCAATGCCCAGGCAGAGTTTTTCAACGAACCGAAGTATATGCTGAACACACATCTCATATTCAGGCCATTGTATGGAAAATCCGCTGTCTTGAACAAACGAGTGGTCAACCATGAAACCTACCTTTTTGCCGGACCGGGATTGACCGGTTATGAACGAACTTTCAGCACAGGCAAAACCGAAACCGAAGACGTGATCAACCTTAGCTTCGGGGCAGGCTTCAAGTACTTCCTTAATGAGCAATGGTGCCTGAATGTTGAGGTCAGGGATATCATCAGTTTTCGGGACAATGACACCGAAAACAACGTCTATTTCGGGGTCGGTGTCGGTTGGCGCTTCAACATGGCGCCCCGTAAGGTTCAGGAAGACCCCACCCTTAAAAAATTGGATAAAATACTAAGTGAATAACGGCTGGCCTATGCGAATTCGTATACAAAATATCATAGTTGTTTCACTGTTCTTAGCCATGAGCTTCGCGCCAGCATGGCCGGCGCCTTCATCCCAGTCCCTCTATCCGAGACTGGACAGGCCGCCTGTCGCCTCCGCTGACAAGGAGAGTGAAATCCGATCCGAAGAGGCTCTGGCGGCTGTCCAGGATGCAGAGCTGTTCTACAAGGGCTATAAACTCTATGCCGACGGCAGCTATGCCGAGGCAGCCCGAACCCTCTTTCAGTTTGTGAGCGAGCAAACGCCTGATGTCACCGATTACGAATGGGCGGAGTTCTTCTTAGGACTGAGCCTCGAACAGCTTGGTTACTCCCACGCGGCGGTCGATACGCTGACCAGCGTCATGACGCGCAAGCCCAATCCGAAAATTGTGGCATACTCTCTTGAAGTGCTGGAGCAGATCAGCCGAACGATGCCTTTCGATCGGGATATGCTCATCGACAGGGGGGTCTGTGACCAGAGCTACGGATTTGTCGATGGCGAAATGGCAAACTTCGTCCACTACTACCAGGGCGAGTACGATTGGGAGCACGGACTGTTCGGCTGGGGCGACGACCATTTCAAACAGATCGAGTCTGAATCCCACTACTTTTATAAATACCTCTTCAAAAAAGCGCTTCGAAGCCTATACGAAGGCAAGGTCGATGAGGCCATTGCAGAGCTTAAGCAGGTCATTTTAAATGCGGATAGCGGGTCGATCCTTAAGGATGATGCACGCAAAACCATCGCCCGGCTCTACTATGAAAAGGGCGATTTCGCCAAGGCCGACTTTCTCTACCAGCAGATAGAGATGAACATCGTCGAGCAGGCCCAGAACCTCCTCGAGCGCGCTTGGTCCCATTACCGGCTTGGCGATCCGGAGCGCGCCATGGGACTGCTCTACTCATTTGAGGCGCCGAGCTATGTCAATTCCTTCACGCCTGAGTTCTACATCCTCAAATCATTTATCTACAAGGATGTCTGCCACTATAAAAAGGCCATGGATGTGCTTGGTCACTTCAAGGAGCGCTACGGCAAAGCGTTGGATTCGATCTATCAGCGAAGACCGCCCCAGGAGAACCAGGCCATGCTCCTGGTGATATTGAACAAACCAAGGATCAAACAGCGATGGCGATTTCTCAAGCTTCTCGACAGAGAGAAGGTGCGTTTCGACAAAGAGACCGATCCGGCACTGAAGGCCTATTTGGACAAGTTGTACGAACTGAAGATCGAAGAGGCGGAGACGAAGTTCAGGATACTACTTCTCGATGAGTATGAAAAGATGGCCAATGAGATGTTGCGCTTCGAGGAAGAGGCGCATCTGATGGAGTATGAGATCGGACTCGATATGTACCAGCGGGTCTACGACTATCACTACTCAGCAGATAAATCTGGGGAAATGACCGGTGATGCTCAAAAGAAGGCGGTCTATTCATTTCAGGGCGAATTCTGGAATGACGAGCTGGATGACTACAAGGTTGTTCTACCCAATAAATGCGAGAACGTAGAAGAATGGGATATCTTTTTCAAATGAAACGTCTCTTTCACTATTTCGTGATGATATCGACGGTCCTGGTGATCGGAATGGGGGCGTGTCAGTCCTTATGGGCCGCGGATAAATACATTTATGAACAGCGTGACGAAGCCGAGGAGAAAAAGCGCTATATTGTCAAGATCGAGCAGGACAAGCGTAAATGCGAATTGGCGATCGTCAACACCAAGACACTGATTGGGCGGTCCAAAAACCGCCCCTATCTGCCGGAACTGTATCTGCGCCTGGCAGAGCTCTATATTGAGAAGTCTCGGCTGGTCTATTTCGTACGCAAAAGCCAGCAGGTGGACGGCGGCGAAGATCGGGCGCTGGATCAATACGAAGCCAACATGCTCAAGCAACAGGCGTTGGAGATCTATCAACGCATTTTGGAAAATCACTCCGATTTCGACCAATGCGACAAGGTACGTTTCTTCATGGCCCACGAGTTTCGCGAGTTGGGCCAGATCGATGAAATGGTGAAACAGTACCAGATTCTCATTTCGAAATATCCCAACAGCCCATATACGCCGGAATCCCATCTGCTCTTGGGGGACTACTACTTCAGCCAAAAGCAGGATGTAGATAAATCCAAGACCGCCTACGAGGCGGTATTGAAGTATCCCCAAAGTCCTGCCGTGGCCGCAGCACGTTACAAGCTGGCTTGGTGTCAGATCAATCTCGCCAATTTTCCCGGGGCGCTCAAGCTTTTCGAGGAGTCGGTCGCCAGCCCCCAGGCCAAGAAAGAGCTGGATATCGATACTTACCGAAGGGTCGATGTGCGCCTCGAATCGTTGATCGACATGGCCTACTGCTATCCAGAGGTATACAAAAAAACGCAGCCAGATGAGGCTTTGGCCTACTTCAAGCGCTATGCATGGTCCCGTCCGGTTTATACCACCGTCATGGAGAAGCTGGCCTATCGGTATTACGTTAAAAAGAAGTGGTCCCATGCGGCCGCTGTTTACCGGGAGCTGGCACTGCTCCGTCAGGATCCGGAAAAGGTCGCCGAGTATGCCAAGCACATTTTCGAAAGCGTCCAGGCCCTCGGCAAGTATGAAAATGCAGAAAGGGACGTGGCTATTATTATCCGGGCACTGGAGCGTCAGAAGTATTCGGTGCATATCCCGGAGCAGGAGAAGGCCAACCTGCTCAACGATTATGAGCTCTATGCACGTGATATCATAACACATCTGCACGCAAAAGCCCGTAAAAGCAATTCCAAAAAAGATTTCAAACTGGCGTCGGACGCTTACAAGCGTTATCTCGACTTTTTTGAGGATAGTCCCGCCAAGCAGGAGATGACCGGCAACTTTGCCGAGGCCCTCTTTTCATCGGGGCAATTTCTGGAGGCCGGAAAATACTATGAGAAGGTCGCTCCCGATGCAACGGTCAATACGCGCCAGCGAAAGGATATGCTCTACAGCGCGGTCATATCCTATTACCAGGCCTTGAAACACAAGGACAATCTCAACTACTACCAGGCGGCCTATGCCCGGGAAGGGCTTCGCAGTGCCGGTAAAACCTACGTGGCGGAATACCCGAACGTGACCCACACCGCGGAAGTGGCCTTCAATGTGGCATGGGTCTCCTACGACGCCGGCCAATTCGAGGCCGCCATCAACGACTTCTCCAACTTCGTCTCGACCTACCCGCGCCACAAGGCAACCAATGCTGCCGTTCACCTGATCATGGATTCGTTTCATCTACTGGAGAACTATGAGGGCATGATTACATACGGCAAATCGATTCTTCGCAGTGGGCAAATCGGCGACGCCAAGCTCAGACAGGAAGTGGCTCAGATCGTCCGCAGCGCCGAGTCGAAGGTGGTTTCCACCATGACCATGGCAGCGGTCGACAATTGGGAGAGCGCCCGTGAGGATTTGATGCAGATCGTCTCTGAAAGCGGGTCGAGCGATATGGGTGAACAGGCCCTGCATGCCCTGGTGATGTCCAGCAAGGACAAAAAGGATCTGCCTACTTTCTTCGAAGCCGGCGGGCAGATGATCCAGAAGTACCCAAAGACAGACCATGCGCGTGAAACCCTGGCTGTAATGATCGATACATCGGTCAAGATCGGCCAGTATCGTCTCCTGGCCGACTTTCTCGATTTATATGCAAAGCGATACCCCAAGGACAAGAGCGCGAATCTGTTCCGAATGCAGAGCGCTCAAATTCGTGAAGGGCTCGGGCAGTTCAACAATGCCAACAGCAACTATCGACTGTTCCTACAGCACGGTAAGGTCAGCCGTCAGCAAGCGAATGACGTCGTCTTCTCTTACGCAGACAACGCCAGGAGCATGGGGAACATCGATGCCGCCATCAGAATGCTGGAAGCCAATCTTGGCAGCTTGACGTCTGATGGGCAGATTCGTGCTAAAGCGATGATGGGGGTGTTGAACCTGCAAGCAGACCGGCGCTCCAAGGCCTTTCGCTACGGCAGTCAGGTGCAGAAGGCTTACCGCCCTGCAATGGGCAGTAAAGACCCGGTGCTGCTCGACCATGTGGCGGAACTGGCTTACTCTCAAGTCTACTATGCGAGCGGCCGCTACTACAGCTTGAAACTGAAGAAGAAGATCGACAATAAGGTTCTCCAAGCCAAGATGAAGATGCTTCAAGACCTCGAGAGCAAGTACCAGAAGGTAATGGCTTACAAATCGCCGACGTGGGCCTTGAAAGCGTGCTTCAGGGCCAATGAGCTCAATCGGGAGTTTGCCGATTTTCTCATGAACTCTCCTGTCCCGGACGAGTTGAATGCCGCCCAGCGGGAGCAGTACAGAAGCCTGATCCAACAGAAGGCCCAGGCGTATGTGGACAAGGCCGATCAGTATCTGAAAACCTGTGTGCAGATGGCGCACAAGTGGGAAATCTGCGATCCCAAGTTGTACGGCTACTTCAATCCGGCCGAAAATCCCCAGGGGCGCGAGGATGGCTTCAGGAGTATTTCGGGTGGCCGATCAAGTGCAGAGATCAGTCGACAGGGGCTTGCCGACACGACCATGCTTGGTCTGTATCAACAGCTTTTGCGATCTCCTGAAGATCCTGAACTGCAACTGGCACTTGCCAAAACCTACATGAAGAAGGGCGACTATCGGCAGTCGGCCCTTATCGCCCAGAACGCGCTGGCTAAATCGACGGATAGCAAAGGCCGCACAAAGGCCCAATTGCTCAACCTTTTGGGCGTTTCCCAACTCTATTGCGGAAAAGACACCATCGCAAAGTCGACATTTGAGCAGGCGATGAAGGCGGATCCCGGTGCCGGAGAGGCCAGGATCAACTTGGCCGGACTCTTTCGTCATTACGGACACAACGCACGGGCGTCCGAGCTGATGAGCCAACCCATGCCTGCGGACCTGGATAAAGACGGTATCCATCCCCGGATAGGAGCGATAGAAAATGCGTATGTCATGCAGACCAAATAGGGATTGTTCCTCCAAGGTGCTTCGGCTTCACCACTTCACTGGCGGCTGGCATCTCCTCCTGGTGACCTTGACGGTTATACTGCTGGCCTCCTGCGGTGGTGGTGACGATTATGAAAATCCGGAGATCGATTCGACACGCAACACGAACAACTGGGAGCGGATTCCCATCACAACAGTCGAAGAGAACGGCTCTACCCTCACCTACGTCAAAGCCAAACCCGATCCAGACGGAAATGTCTACTTTGCTTATTATGAGATGGCAACCTCCCCTGACGATGTCCAGTACCACCAACTGAAATTACTGCACTGGTATCAGGGCACCGGTCGGTCGACGGCTTACACGGTCGCCAACCAACCGGCCCCTACCGGTGTCGATGGCTTTGACTTCTGCTCGCAATTCGACCTGGCCGTCGATGCCGCCGGCAATCCGGTGCTGATCTACTCGGTGGATGAAGCGCTTTCGAACGCCGGACCGGCCCAGTTCGAGGCCGATATCATGGTCAATTTCTTCGATGCCGGAACGTGGAGCGAATCGATCGCCGTGTTGGGCTATGTCGCGCGAAACGCCGAAGTCTATCCGGATGGAGACGCTTCATCCAATATGGCCATGGCCATCGACAGCGTTGGCGATATCCATATCGGCTATCAGTTCCGTTATGAAAATATCGATTCCGCCAATCAGCGACACCCGGATCTCTATTACGTACATCGGGATCTGGCCAACATTCACGACCCGATTGCGAATCTGGCCGACTATGGCCAGTTTGAAGAACTGGTGGACGGAAACAGCTTCAGCACCTATGCAGACCAGGACAGCGTCGGGTTTGAATGCGATATCCTGATCGATGAACTCGATCAGCCGGTCCTGATCTACTCGGAGCGCCAGGAGTTGGACCGTTTCTCGCCTGCGGTGAGAATTGCCTTCAGAGATAATGAGACGGGCACATGGCGCCAGGAGGCGATCGAAACCTTTCCGGACAGCTATGAAGTGTCGAGTATCAGCGCCGCTTACTTCCCGGACGGCTCGATTGGCGTGGCCTATGGTGTCACGATTCCCGACCCTGAGCCCGACCGCGGCCATCGCGTCAAGTTCGCGTCCAACCAGACCGGGACCTGGGTAACGGAGATTGTCGATGAGACGACATGGTGCGGAGAACACTCTCGGCTTGCGATTTCGGAAGAGGGCATTCCCGCCATCGTATACAAAGATATCCAATCGCATGTCGGCAGGGAGCACCAATTTCTCAATTATGCACAACTGGAAGAAGATCGCTGGGTAAAAGAGAGTATCGACGAGTATGGCGATATCGGCATGTTCAACTCTTTCTGGATCGATGCCGAAGGCAGGGCTTTTGTGGTTTCCTATGCGGAAGAAGACAACCAGATTGTCCTGTATCGCCAGTACGGGCCATAGGAGAAATTCTATCCTACAAAGCGAGTTTTACTGCCGTTTTGAGCAGTTGACAACATAGCCCCGCGTATGAGAGCAGCGCCGTTTGAGACCACAACGGCAGTGCTTTGAAATAAAAGAGAGAAGAAGATCGGTTCTAAATAAGTGCCAACGGTCGGCCAACCTTTAAGTGCCGGACTGCGCACTACGGGAAGGTAATGCCCGTCAACAAAGGAATGAGAGGTGGTTGTATGAAAACGAGATTAGGAGCAATGACAGTTGCAGTTTTGGTGAGCTTGTTGTTGGCCGCTCCCGGATTTGCTGCGGATCCTGGAGAAGGCACGGATTTGATTTGGAATGATGTCTTCGATGAGTGTCCGGGAGATGTGTGCGGGGCACCTCCCTCCGGTGGTGTAGGTGGCGGCGGAAGCGCGGGTGGGCCCTTGGTTGTGGCTTATACCTGGGGGCCGACCTTTTCCATCATGGAAGATTGGGATGCCGATGGTTACAACGATCTTGACGACAACTGCCTGGACCACCCCAATGATCCCAGCGAGAACAGGGACGGCGATGCATTTGGAGACGCTTGCGACTACTGCCCGGACATCGCGACGGAAAGCAATTATGACATGGACAGGGACGGTGTCGGTGATGCCTGTGACGATGACATTGACGGTGACACACTCTTAAATGATATCGACAACTGTCCATCAAACTGGAACATGACACAGGAAGATTTCGATGAAGACGGCATCGGCGATGTGTGTGATACCGATGATGACAACGACGGCATCCCCGATCTGGTAGACAACTGCCTGACTTCCCCCAACCCGGGGCAGGAGAATCAGGACGGCTACCTAGATGGCGACTATCTGGGAGATGCCTGCGATGACGACTATGACAATGACGATCTGGCCGAGGGGCCCTATGGAGAGGACCGCTGTCCCAATCTGCAGAGCAGCGAAAATGGAGATTACGACGGAGACGGTGTAGCCGATCCATGCGACAACTGCCCTCGGACCGAAAATGCCGACCAGGCGGACGCGGATCTGGACGGTAAAGGGGATGCTTGTGATGGCTAACTCATTTAAACTTATACTCTGCATTGCGCTTTTCGCCTTTGCGATGGCGGCGTGCGACAATTCGCCACCACTGGAGCGGACGACCGAGAGGCAGATGGCCACCATCTCCGGTGAGTTCTACACCGAGAGTCCGGAAGAGATTCAATCTCCGGTGAAAGTGCTATTTGCCATCGACTGCTCGTTGAGCATGCTGTCATCCGATCCCATCATTCCCGTCGAGGCGCCCAGAGGCAGGCGTATTGCTGCCGTGCAGAGTTATCTGGACACGTATAACACCGAACAGTTCCCCAATGTGTCATTCTCGATCATCTTATGGAATGACGGTATTATCGACCAGACGGTCAACGGTAACAACGTGCCGGGTTTTACCCGCTCGCGGGAAGAGCTGGCCAGTGTCCTCAACAATACCGTTTCAGAGGGGGAGACAGACTATCTCGGTGCAATCGAGCGGATTCGAACCACCATCGACAACGATATCATCAGTGTGTCGAACCAGGAGGATGGGGAGTTTACCGTGCCCCGGACCAAGTACGTGGTCCTTTTTTTCAGTGATGGCATGGCCCAATCGATGGGTGTCAATCAAGATCCGATCGAAATCGAAAACGCCGTTCAGGATTTGCGTGACATGGCCGATGAGCGCGGGGTGGGGCAATTCAACTTCCACACCCTGTTTTTGTCGGCGCTCTTCAGGTACTTCGATGCCAACGGCAACCTGCAGACCTATCCGGAACTGATAGTGCCCTTTGCGACGGCTGAAAGCACGCTGATGAACATGGCACGCGTCGGAAATGGCGCCTATGTGGAGATCGCGCAGGCCACGGATATCGATTTTCTCACCGTTGCCAATCTGCGGCTCAACACCGAGTATGAGATCAAATACATCCTCGCATACAACTACAATGTATTGCCGGGGACCGACACACTCTATCCCGACAGCGACGGAGATGGCTTGACCGATGAGCTGGAGATGGAGCAGTACGGAACTGATCCGACCATGGCCGACACGGACAATGACGGCCTGAGCGATTTTTTCGAGATCAAGATGCAGCGCTTCGAAAACGGCAACTACTGGCCCAATCCTCTGATGGCCGACACCGACTGCCGGCCCACCTCGACGGGTTATTGGCCGGATCAGGACAGCGACGGCCTCTTCGACTGCGAGGAGACCACCCGAGGCACCTACCGCTTCTTCCCGGACTGGGACAGCGACGGCATACCCGACGGAATTGAGTTTGTCACCGGAACCAATCCAAGGGAGGAGGTCTACACCAGCGATGCCGATTTCGACGGTGTACTCGATCGGCATGAGGTGATGATTCACAGCAACGCGCTGGCCAACGATCCCACTGTGCGTGAGCGATTTGCTTACCAGTATTCGCTCGTCTACCTCGGTCATCCGGATCCGATCCAGCAGCCGGATCTGCCCTATGGCATCCGGCGCTATTCGTTCACAATTTCCAACATCAGCATCATGACCACCCTGGGGACGGCTCCTGGGGACCGCTACAACCTGGCGCCCAATGATAACTTCATTCGAATTTATATTGCCCAGGTGCCCGAAGATCGGCCCAATGCGCCGCCGGTCTTCCGAATGGCGGAGATCTATATCAACGAGAATGACCCCAGCCGTGACGTAACGGTGGGGCCTAACGATTTTGAACTTCTAGACTAGGAAGAATAGGTGAAAAAGATGAAAGCGATCAAACTTTTAGCCTTGCTTTTGGTATTGGGCTTAATGGCTTGCGGCG
Source organism: uncultured Desulfatitalea sp. (assembly GCA_963668675.2). Taxonomy (GTDB): domain Bacteria; phylum Desulfobacterota; class Desulfobacteria; order Desulfobacterales; family Desulfosarcinaceae; genus Desulfatitalea. Next base: position 3,296,619 of record CAXXMB010000002.1, read on the forward strand.
GCGGCGGTGATGACGAGAGTGGAAGCAGTGAACCGGCCGTCAGGGAATTGACCGTTGGAGAGACCGAAATCGAGTATATCTCCTCAGAGGGAGAGGTTGACAACTATCACTTTCGGGCGGCGGAGACCAACCGTTTTCTGAGAATCACATGCAAGGAGAATTCCCAGAATTCGGGTGTGGATGTTATGGTCACCGTTTCAGAGGAGGCGGCGAACGGTGAGCGTGTGCGCCTCTTCGGCCAGCACAAACGCCAGGATGCGACGACTGCGGCCGATATCGATTTCCTGATCTACATCGATAGGCCCAAGCATTTATACATAGATGTCAGAGATCTCATGGACGACGATGCCAATACCAAGATTCCCTATCACCTGCAGCTTCAGTATTTGAACTCTGCCGATGGCAACCACGATTTTGCCAGCGCCCAGGAACTCTCTCTCGGTGAAGACGTGTCCGGCAGCGGTGAGATCAGCGAAGTGGGCGAGGTCGACTGCTTCACCTTTACACCGTCCATCGACAGCGTTCAGGCCATCCACATCAATCAGCATGTCCCTCAGGACGGCACCCAGGTTCAACTGGCTGCGTCGCTTTACGACAATGCCGGCAACCGCATTCAGCGCGTTGTCGCTCCCGGGCAGACCATTTTGTCCTACCTGACCGTAGACAATGCTCCTTATTTTCTTACCGTGGAAGACAGCGATAGTATGCATGCCGATGAGAGCGCCGGTTATGATATTGTTATCGAGGCGGTGACCGCCGCCGAGGTGAAACAGAATGATGTTTCCGATGACGCTGGCAACATGGAAGTGATCAACGGGGGCTTTGTCGCCACCGGAGCCATCGACTATGCCTCGTCCAGCGATCCCCCAGCAAACGCCGGAGACAAAGACTGGTACCAGTTCGAGGTCGATGGAGGCGGAGCTGCCTTCAGCCAGGTGGAGCTCACCATCAACAACGGTGGCGTTTTCGACGCCGGTGCCATGCTGAGGGTCATCGTCCTTAACGATGCCATGCAGAAGCAGTCCTCCCATGAGTTCCGCTGCGGCAGCAGTCCTTACCTGAATCAGTTTAAAGCCCCTAACGGCATCTACTATCTGATGGTGGAGTCGGTCCCAACCGTACTGTTGACCCGGTCAACCTCCTATGAGGTCGGCGTGCGCGAGACCGATTTCGAGGACACCGCCGAGCAGGATGACGACAATACCGAAAGTTCGGCGATCAGCCTGACCGCAGGTGTGGAGCAGACCGGTATGGTCAGCTACAATTCTGACGTCGATTGGTATAGCCTGGCAGTCACCAGCGGCCTGCCGAGAATCATGTCCGTCGAATTGACCAGCGATCCGTCGGTGGTCGATTATCAGCTGGTCGTAGCACCGGGTGCCGGTGCCAACGCGATCAAGAAACGGACCGATTTCAACGGCAGCGACGCCCCAACCCGGCTGAAGACATCGGTCTATGTTGCCGAACCCACCACCTTTTACTTCAGGGTGGGCGATGCCCAGAATGACGAAGGCAGCAGTATTTCTTACACCCTCGTTGCCAACCTGGATGACATCCCCGCTTCAGTCACGCCGATGAATACGGGAACCACACGATATTACAGTGAGGCCATCGAGCAGGCCACCAACCCCGGCTATGGCGAAGTCGAGATTGAGGTGCTGGCAAATATCCAACCAACCTTCAAGGTTAATCTCGGCTGGTTGGATTTCCATGCAGATGCGCTTCCCGAAGGCATTGAAACCAATACCGATGCCGGTACCGGTGCAACCACCGTCACCTTCCCATGGATTGCCGGCTATATTGATTACCAGGGAGATTACGACGTCTTCCAAGTCGATTTCGGCAAGCTGGATCCCGACGGCACGGAGACCCAGTGGTATTACGATGTCGAAGTTCGCCTGGTTGTCCCGGATCCGGGCAGCCACGTTGAGTATGTGTGGAAGCTCTACCGGGATCAGAACCGCAACGGCATCGTCATGGATAACCCCACCGCTTCGGACGGATATAAGGCATGTGCGGGCGACACCACACCCACAGACCCGACCAATGGTGATACGGCCCCGGAAGATCTGATCACACCATCGGGAACAGATACCTTCTGGATCGGAGACGAATGGGGCGCAGACTCCATCTTCTACCTCGGGATCAGCGATTTCTACTACCAGAAATGGCCCGGTTCAGGCGATCGGAGCACGCTGGAAAATATCCCGTGGCCGGACGAGGATTGGGGCTATGACGTGCCTTATTATGTGCAGATGACCCTGACCTATCATCCGGGGCAATCGAATCCTTAATCCTTAGGATTGACATAACCTAAACAGACGCCCAGGCCGACTCGCTTCAATGAGTCGCCCTGGGCGCTTTTTTTGCTATGATCCCTTCAGGAGAGTGCGCAGCGTTTCCAGCTGGAGCGGAGAAGCACAGATGCCGGCCTGCTCGAGCAAATGGCGGATACCGGTACTGCCCGAGTGACTGCCGATGACGAAGCGGCGGTTCGCCCTACCGATTTGTCGCGGGTCAAAGGGCTCATAGGTGTGAGGATCTTTTATTATGGCATGGCAATGTATGCCGGACTCGTGGGAGAAAGCCATCTCTCCCACGATGGGCTGATCGGAAGCGATGGGACGCTTCGAGGTCGCAGCCACCATTCGGCACAGGGATAGAAGGCCATGGGTGTTCGTACGGCATGCGAGGTCAGGATGCGGGTTCAAGGCCATGACGATCTGCTCCAATGCCGTGTTGCCGGCCCGTTCTCCAAGACCGTTCACCGTAACACTGATTGCTTCCGCGCCGGCCTCGGCGGCGGCCAGGGCATTGGCCGTGGCCATGCCGAGATCGTTGTGGCCGTGAAATTCTATCGCCAACTCGGGTAACGTCGTCCGCAGATGGCTGATCAGTCCGGCGACGTTGCTTGGGCGACTGATGCCGACCGTATCGGCGATACGCACTCGATGTGCGCCCAGGCGCGCTGCCGCGTCAGCGAAGGTGGTCAGCCAGGTGATTTCGGTCCTAGTGGCATCCTGGGCGCCGATGGAGACCCTTTCAAATTGATCAAGCGCAGTAGGAAGCAGTGCGTATAACTGATCGAGAACCCACGCCCGATCCTTGTTCAGTGCTGCAAGATGGCTATCCGACACCGGCAGGCTGATGTGCACATCCGGCACGCCACTGCGCTTGGCGGCGGCCAGGTCCTCCCGGCGGGCGCGGCACCAGGCGCTGATCCGGCAGTTGAATCCCTGATTGACCAGGTCGTGCAGATCACCCTCCTCCTGGGGGCCCATAGCCGGTGTGCCCGCCTCCAATTCATCCACACCCAATTCTACCAGGGCATGGGCGATAGACAACTTGGCATTTCGATCAAAAGTGACACCTGGCGCCTGGGCGCCATCGCGCAGCGTGGTGTCGATCAGTTTGATGGTGCGTGGCATGAAGGTGTTTTTCATGGTGGACTCCTCCAATTCAACCCTTCGGCTCGGTTGGGAATGCCTTGCGACGGAGGCAGATCATCTTGGTCGGTAGCCACCCGATATGGTCATAAAAATCGAGGGCAGCGAAGTTGGTGCGATCGGCCAGCAGTTGCAGCCGGGCAGCCCCATGAGCTCGGGCCCAATCCTCAATGGCGCTTACCAATAACCGTCCGATGCCCTGACCGCGGTAGTCGGATTCGACAACGATATCTTCTACCAAGGCGACGACGCCGCCTTCCGCGGTGGAGATGAGCAGTTGGGCTGTACCCATGCCGACCACGGTGCCTTCGATCTCCGCTACTTTGATACAGCGATGTTTTCCACACCCATCCAACATGAGGGTCAGGCCCCGGCGGTGGCGTACGATATCGATTTGGAAATCGGTCTCAACGGCAAACAGCTGTTCGAGCAGGGCGATCAGAGATTCGATGTCTTCGTGTTGCGCATTGCGGATCGTTGCAGGCATGCTCTCGTCCCTCCATTGCAGATAAGGGGTTTTCGGCCAGCCATCTGATGTTGCTCTTTTCTCTCTGATAGTGATGGATGGTGTTTTGCACCCTTCCGTCACAGATGGTCACCACTGTGTTGGCCAGTATGTTGAGATCTTCAGGGTCATGGGTAATGATAACCACCGGAATATTGAACAAGGCTTGTATGCGCTTGAGTTCGGTGCGCATGCGCCGCCGCAGAAGAGGGTCGAGAGCGGCAAACGGTTCATCCAGGAGCAGCAGCCGGGGTTGGCCGATCAGTGCCCGGGCAAGGGCGACCCGCTGCCGTTGCCCCCCGGAGAGGGAGCGGGGATAGCAGTATGAAAGTGAACGGATCTCCAAGAGATCCAGCATCTCTTCAACCCGATTTTTGTCGTGTCGTTTGAGTCGCCTGAACAGGTTGGGTTTCAATCCGAAAGCGACATTGGCATGAACCGTCAGGTGCGGGAAGAGGGCATAGTCCTGGAACAGATAGCCAATATGTCGCTCCGCAACGGGGCAATTGATTTTGCGGCTGCTGTCGAACCAGATTTGGCCTTCTACTTCGATGTGTCCCTGATCCGGCCTCAGCAATCCTGACAATGCTCTGAGGGTGAGGGTTTTTCCGGCCCCTGAGGGACCGAAGAGCGCCAGCCAGGGATCTTCACTGGCCAATTGAATTCGCAAGTCGAATTTGCGTTGACCGGTGTCAAGTCGTTTGTAGATATCAAGATCGATGCCGGACATGGTCAAGGCCTTTCAAAACCAAATGTCGACAGGACGGCGCTACCCTTTTCGCTGAGCAGATAGTCGATGAACTGTTGGCCGCTGGAAAGGCGGTTGCTGGAAGCTGTAACGGCGATGCAATAGACGATCGGGTCGTCGGTGACGACGGTTTCAACAGGGCGGACCGCCTCGCCGGCGATCCGGACATCGGTATTGTAGACCAGGCCGGCATCGATCTCCCCGCGGCGCAGATAATCAAGCACCTGTCGTACCGAGGTGGCCAGTATGAGTCGGTTCCGTAGTTTACCCCAGAGGTCGATGCGCTGCAGCGCTTGGCGTGCATAACGACCGGCCGGAACCGTCGCCGGATCGCCGATGGAGATGCGCAGTTGAGGTGCGCTGGCCAGATCGCCAAGGGCCTGAATGCCGGCAGTGGACCCGGCCGGGACCGCCAGGACAAGGGTGTTGCGCACAAAGTTGCAGCGTGTCTCCGTACGGATAAGCTTCTGCTTCGCGGCACGATCCATGAACGCTTGGTTGGCCGAAGCAAAAACATCCACCGGCGCGCCATGCGCGATCTGCTGTAGCAGCGCACCGCTGGCCGCGAAGTTGAAGATCACCCGGGTATCGGGATGGTCCGTCTGGAATTGATCACCGACGGCCTGCATCGCATTGCCCAGACTAGCTGCTGCGGATACGATGATCTCTTCCGCATGGGCTCCTCTGCACCACAGCAGCAGCGCCAACATGAAAGCGACGAGGGTTGTTCTGTATACGTTTCGGTTTGTTCGTGTCATGTCTAAAACCTCCGGCCGGGGTGAGTTAGCGATGCTGGGTTTTAAGCAGTCTGCCGGTACCAAATAAGATGAGGAAACAGACGGCGGAAGCGATTCCAACCAGGAGATTGGCCTGCTGGTCCTGGCCAGCCTGGACAGCCGAATAGATCGCCGTTGAGAGTGTCTGGGTGCGGCCCGGCAGATTTCCAGCCACCATCAAGGTGGCTCCGAACTCTCCCATGGCACGGGCGAAAGACAGCATGACACCGGCCAGGATACCCCGCCATGCCAGAGGGAGAGATATCCTCAGAAAAATCGACCATTCCGATGCCCCTAACGTGCGGGCCGCCTGTTCAAACTGCTCATCGACCGATTCGAACGCTGCCCGTGCCGATTTGAGCACCAACGGAAGCGCCGCCACCGCTGCCGCCAACACCGCACCCTGCCAAGTGAACATCAAGCTGACACCCAGGTGATTTTGCAACCATGCCCCCAGCGCGCCTCTTCTTCCCATGATCACAATCAGGTAGTACCCCAGGACGGTTGGCGGTAGTACCATTGGAAGGGTCAACAACGCATCGATCCAATCGCTACTCCAGCGATGGCCGAACTGCATCCACCTTGCGATGACGATGCCGAGGGCGGAGGACACCAATGTGGCGCAGAAGGCCACTTTAAGGGTCAACATCAGGGGTGTAACAAATGGGGGCATGCCGGATTACTTTCATTGGGTGATGGATTTATATTCCATAGAGAACGAAATTACTTATGGCCGCAGGCAGCCGCAGCCGCATTTGCCGATCTGGTCGATTGGACAGCTGCACTTGATCACCTCAAGGCCTCGTTCCGTCAGCTCTTTCGCCGGAACAGCGCCGATGTCCGCCACGTAAACCTTTTGGCAATCTTTCAATACCCCGGCGATGCGGTTGAACTTGGACGCGTTAAAGGCGTGGTCCGGATCTCCGGTAGAGAGTTTTTCGCATGGGCGATCTTCGATATGGACCATATCAGGGCCCATCGAATAGATAGAGAACCGTTCGGTCTTTCCAAAATGCGCGTTGACGCTTATGCCGTCGGTGGATGCTACGGCCACTTTAATAGGTTGCATATCATTCCCCCTGTTTGATCCGCTTTTTTACTTCTTACCTATGGAAGGCGCTTCATCACTGATGGTTCGAATGTTCGCAATTTTTTCAAAATCGCAATAGGTGTTGATCGCCATATTGTTTTTATCAGTTTCCGTCAGGCGGACAAATTGGTCACCAAGGAATAGTACGACCTTATCGTAGATCCGTCCCTCGTTGATTTGCAATTGAACTCCCTTGCGCAGTTTGCGTGACATCGTGCCGTGTAGTGGGCTGGATGCATATTCAAAGATTTGGACCCACGTCGCTTTCATTATATCTCCTTATTCTTCCGCCACCAGGTCATCCATTGGCGTCTTTGTGTTTTGGTTGACAAAAGAGGCGACCTGATCGTTCATCGCCAGGAGATTTTCGATCTGCAGGTCGCTTACGATGCAGCTGCATTTTACATCCAGGGAACACAGATCCTGGACATGGTCCATCATATGGATGGCCTTGACAAGTGTCTCCTCCATGGGACAGAGCCGATGGGTTTCTACCACAATGCCGGCCAACGTATGGTCGGCCGGCATATGCCCGTGTTGCAGGCACAAACCAACGAGAAATTTCTCCACAGAGAGGCCGATCAGATTGAAGATCAGCTCGTTATTGAACACCTCCTTCCGTTTGCTTCCGTTGCGCGCGGTTTTCAGATACTGATATCCTTCATGGATAAATTCGGTGCCCTCACTCATAGTTCAATATCTCCCGGTTGGTGTTGTCTCCCTGCATTGCTGTTGAATTCGAACGGCTATTGGATCAGATAGCTTTCTGCTGTGGTCTCGTCTTCAACGGCATCGAGAATTTCATCCACGATATCTTCGCTTTCGACATTGCCGTACCAATGACCCTGGGGGTAGATCACCATCACCGGGCCGTGGTCGCACGCTTTCATGCACCCGGTACTGGTGATCTGGGCATCCATGCCGCGGTCGAGGATTTCATTTTCGATATATGGCAACAAACCAACCGATCCTTTTTTATTGCAAACGCCTTTGGTTTCGCCGTCGGCACGGAAACTGGCACAGACGAAGATGTGGCAACTGGGTTTATCCATTTGAAATTCTCCTTTCCGATGTCGTTGAAATTACCATTGTGAAGGGGCTGTCTACCAAAAGAGGTGAAGGACCTTTTAAGCGGTAGATGGATCCAATTGGTTTGACCCGCCTGCTGCGCTTGTCCGTAAGCGCTTGTCCATTTTCTGATTGTCAGGTGTTGAAAGGCTACGGCAGAGGCGCATGCATCGAGTCCTTTTTATTATTAAACAAGTCTATTTGCGTCCATTGAACAGCAACTCCGAAAGAGCTTACATGCACCCCATCCCGGCCATGGGATGTTTTTTGTTGCACGCTTCGATATCCCGCCGGACCATGAAGTTCATGCTGTGTCCATCGAAAACAGCTTCTGTGGCCTCTTCGATCATTCCGTCCAGTTCTAAAATATCGATCTTCTTGCGGCTGAGTACGCGGCGAGGATTATCACCGATACCGGCAACGAGCAGCGCCCTGCAATCACTGATCAGGTCCCCGAGATCCTCCCAGCGCTGCATGCCGCCGCCCGGTTCGGGGGTCTTGCGGGCTTCGACGAAATAGATTTCGCCATCATTTCGGCGCCCATAGATTAACAGCTCTTCCGCTTTGCCGAGTTTTTGATTGACCAAGACCCCCTCAATGCTGGCGACTGCCACATAAGGCCGCTTCTCTTCCATAATCTCGGGCATGTGGGCACACTCCTGCAATTTTTCGTTGATTTCACAGCCGTTGCTTTCTCCCAAAATCCCAACGGCATCGGCCCGGCAGCGTTTGCAATGATACATCTGGGGAATATATTGGGCCGCCTTTTTTCGAATCCCGGCAACGACCGATTTGGGTGGTTCTTCTATATGGGCGAAAGCAGCACCTTTGTTGGGGAAAAACGGGATGCAGTTAAGGATGTCCACTCTCAAATCAGCCATCTTTTTGGCGACCGTTTCGATGTGAGTTTCATTGATTCCCGGTACGATGATGGTGTTGACCTTGGTGGTGACGTTTTTCTCCTTCAAGCGGATGATTGCCTCGAGTTGCTTTTCCAGCAAAACCTCGAAACCGGATCTGGGGGCCAGCACTTTCTTGCCGTGGCGAACAAAGGAATAGAGCTGCGACCCGATTTCCGGGTCGACCGCATTCAAGGTGATGGTGACGTGGCTGACATTCATTTCAGCCAATTCATCGATATGCGGGCCGATGCCCAATCCATTGGTGGCCAGGCAGAGAATCATTTCGGGGTATTTCTCTCTCACCAACCGGAGCGTTTCCATGGTCTCTTCTGGATTTGCAAACGGATCGCCCGGACCGGCGATTCCCACGACCGAAATGTTTTTCACCTCTTCAAGTACATATTCGAGATAAGCCATAGCTTGATGCGGTTTCAAAACCGCACTGGTCACGCCTGGCCGACTTTCGTTGACACAGTCGTATTTTCGGTCACAATAGTTGCATTGAATATTGCATCGTGGCGCAACGGGAAGGTGTACCCTTCCATAAACACCTCTCATCTTGGCATTGAAACACGGGTGGTTGGATAGATCCATTATTTTCTCCTCGTTGCTCACATGTAGAAATAACCGACAGGCGAAGTATCCTGTCTGGAAGCAATAATCGTATTGGTCATGGTATCGAACAACTGTTGCGCACCGCGGTATCCCACATGAATGATTCTCGCTCCCCCCATACGATCGTGAATCGGGAAGCCGATGCGGACAAGCGGCTTCTTCATGGCCCTTGCAATCTTGTATCCTTTGCTGTTGCCGATCAGAAAATCGGGATTGACTTTCCTGGCGGCTTCGCCGATCTCGACAAAATCGACACCCTCCATTACCCGGATCTGTTTGGCGTCGAAATCATCAATGACCTGGCGAAGCTTTGCTTCGAGGTGGCCGCTTTTCCCGCCTGATGCGCAAAGTGACGGGATGACGCCGATTTCCGATAAAAAGGATGCAACACCGATGACCAGATCTTCCTCTCCATAAACAGCGGCGCGCGCCTCAAAAACATACTTGTGACCGTCCGCATAGGCGTCGATCAGTCGCGCTCTTTCCTGAACATATTTTTTCGGCATCGGTTTTCCGGTAATCGTCGAGATGCGATCGAAAAGAACGTCCGTCGCCTTGATACCGATGGGCAAGCCGATGCCATGATTGGGAATGCCGAATTTGTCGGCCAGCAGTTGACCGGCACTCTTGGTTTCAGCGAGAACGCTCCCCAATTCGATGCTTGCCAGTGCATCACCCATGGCAGTGATTTGTTTGACCGTCGTACCCCCTTGCGGAATCTTATGGTATTCGGTCCACATGGGACCATCGAGGGTTTGCGAGTAGTCGGGAAGCATGTTGTATTCGACGCCGAAATCAGAAAAAATTTGGTGAAAATGCCTGTAATCCGCCGGCGACAGCATTCCGGGGAAGATATTGATTCCCACCGCTTCGCTGCTCTGTTTTTCGGCCACGGTCTCCACCGTTGCCCTTACCGCTCCATGGAAACCGTCAATGTGCGTTCCCGAATAACTGGGTGTGGAGACGGAAACAAGCACCGGACCATTACCGTCATGGTTTTTCTGAACATAGTTTTTCAAAATCAGGGGCACATCATCGCCAATGGTTTCACTCAGGCAGGTCGTTCCCACCCCGATCATGGCCGGATGATACTGCTGAATGATGTTGTCCACGGCCAGTTTCAAGTTGGCACCACCGCCGAAGACGGCCGTCTCCTCGGTGAAATTCGAAGAGGCAATGTCTACCGGCTCGTTGAAATGGCTGATCAGATATCTTCGAATGTATGTTGAGCACCCCTGGGACCCATGAAGCAGAGGTACACTGTTTTCAATTCCTCTGAAAACAAGTGACGCTCCCAAAGGGCTGCAGAGTTTGCATGCATTACTTGTCGCTTTGTATTCTTCATTCTGCCGGTTTTTCATTTCAGTCACCTCTATCTACGAAACATCCCTATGCGGTGCGAATTGCCACACCGGACTGGTCACTGAGCCATATACTTCTTTGGCAAAATTCAACATGCCGCTGTATCCGGCCAGGGAGAGTTTTCTCTCGTGGTTGTGATCGCAAAAACCGATCCCTAGTTTAAACGCCATGGGGCGCTCCTTTACGCCACCGACGAAAAGCGCTACCTTCTTTTCGATACTGTACTTGGACAGCTCGACGGGATTTGCATCATCCACAATCACCGTGCCATCGTCGCACATATCCTTGAGTACCCGGTAATCCTCTTTGGTTCCCGTTTGCGACCCCGCCAATACGACATCCATCCCTATGGTGCGCAACGCCTTGATCATGGAGAAGGCTTTAAATGCCCCCCCCACGTAGATGGCTGCCTTTTTTCCCTGCAGTTTTTGCTTGTATTGCTTGAGGATCGGGTAAACCCTTCTGATCTCTTCGCGGACCAACGCTTGGGTTCGCTGCATGATTTCGGGTTCGGTGTCCTGGAAATGTTGGGCCACATCGTAGAGGGCCTTGGACATATCTTCGATTCCGAAATAGGATGCCCGGATATAGGGGATTCCGTACTTTTCCTGCATGTGCTGCGCCAGGTGCATCATCGAACCCGAGCACTGCACCACGTTGAGGGCAGCGCCGTGGGAGCGTTTGATATTTTCGACCCGGCCGTCCCCGGTAAAAACAGATACCACCTCCAGCCCCATCCGTTCGTAATAGTCCCGGATGCCCCATGCTTCACCGGCGATATTGAATTCGCCCATGATATTGATGCTGAGCGGGCTGACATCTTCTATCGATCCCGTGCCGACAATGTTGGCCATGGCATCGCAAGCCGCTTTGTAACCGTCCTTTTTGGTCCCCTTGAAACCTTCGGAATGGACCGGCAGAACCGGGATGCCTTTCTCTTTCGAAATCTTTTTACAGATGGTATCGATATCGTCACCGATCAATCCGACAATGCAAGTGGCATAGACAAATGCGGCTTTGGGGTAGTATTTGTCGATCAATGTATCCAGTGCGTTGGATAGCTTTTTCTCACCGCCGAAGATAATGTCTTTTTCCTGCAGATCAGTGGAAAAACTCATCCGATGAAGCTGTGGTCCGGATGAAAGTGAACCGCGAATGTCCCATGTATAAGAGGCACAGCCGATGGGACCGTGTATGAGATGCAGCGCATCGGCGATGGGATAGAGCACCACTCGGGAGCCGCAAAACACACACGCCCGCTGACTGATGGAACCGGCCAGACTCTTTTTCTCACAGGACATATCGAAGTCTTGATTGCCCTTTTGATAGATCTGCTTTTCTCGTTCTTTCAGTATCTCGATGGTAGACATGGGCTTGCACCTATAAGTTTTAAATTTAAAGTATGAAAGTATAAAGATGTGGAATTCAAACTTTTTATACTGATGGTATCTGTCGTATTACTTTTTATAAGATGGATAGAATTCCTTGCTTTAAGCTTAACTCTTAAGATTTTAAACTTTCGTTGCTTCTTTATGGAATTGAGATATTTAAAAACGTCCGATCAGGTCCAACGATGCCAACTACATTACCAGTTCAAATTCGATTTCCGAAGAATCCCGATCCTGGCGATCCATCAGTGCGTCCAGAATTTTTTCCAGCAGTCGCATTGCGCCCTTGTATCCCGCCGTGGGGAAATAACTGTGGCCGATGCGGTCCAAAATGGGGAATCCGTGCCGTATAAACGGAATGTCTTCATCCCTTGAGATATATTTGACATAGGTGTTGCCGAACATCAGATCCACTGGTTCGTTTTTGATCCACTGATGAAAAAGCAGCATATCCCCGCCGCTTTTCACATTCACTTCGTGAGGGACATCCGCGGTAAGCTCTTGGATCCGTTTTTCAAATTTCTTATCCCTGGTGCCGGTAAGGATATGGATCGGCATCATATCGATATCGACCAGAAATTCGGTTAGCGCCTCCAGCTGATCGGGATCGCCCACCAATGCAACCTTTTTATGGTAAAAGTAGGCCTGCATGTCGGTTACGATATCCAGCAGCTGCCCGCGCTCCAGGTTCAACGAATCCGGGACGGTCACACCGGCCATTTTTCTCAGGGCGTCCACAAATCGGTCGGTCGCCTTCAAGCCGATAGGCAGGTCCAAAATCTTGCAAGGCACCTTGCACTTTGCGTCCAATGCCAGGGCGGCCGGCGAGGATGCAAGCCGTCCAAGGGCGATGGTCCCGCGGCTGCTTCCGGTCTTTTTCAGCTGACTGATGGTGACGCCGCCACTGGGATACATTTGGAACTTACCGGTCTGGGGGCCGTTGAGCACATTTTCAGTATCCGGAAACAGGATTGATTTGACGCCCATTTCGGAGGCCATGCGTTTGATTTCCTTCATATCCGAGGGTTCAACCCAACCGGGGATCAGGTTGATGCACTTCTCCCTATGGCCGTTGGCGGTCGCAAAATAATCGACCATGGCCTTGGTCATGTTGGCAAAACCGGTGACATGACTCCCCACGTAACTGGGGGTGTTCGCATGCATCACATACTTTCCTTCCGGAATCTTGCCGTCAGCTTCGGCCTTGCCGAAAATCTGGGGAATATCGTCCCCGATGGTTTCGGATAGACACGTCGTATGGACGGCAATGACGTCCGGATCGTAAATGGTAAAGATGTTGTTGATCGCCTGTAAAAGGTTGGCCTGTCCGCCGAACACGGAGGCCCCTTCCGTAAAAGAACTGGTGGCGGCCAGGACCGGTTCCTTGTAATGCCGGCTCAAGCAGGACCGGTGATAGGCATAGCATCCTTGAGAGCCGTGGCTGTGGGGGAGACAGCCGTGAATTCCCAGAGAAGCATACATGGCGCCGATGGGCTGGCAGGTCTTAGCCGGGTTGACGGTCAATTCCTTCCGTTCAGATATTTGCTTAGGTGTGTGTCGCAGTAACATTTCGATTTTCCTCTCTATAATCTATAAAACAATGTCTTTAGCTATTCATCTCCATACATGGCGGCGAGTTCGGGACTCTTTTCCCATGGCGCCTGGATGTGGCCCCACACCTTACTGTTGATCATGCGGTCGATCTCATAGTAGAAATTGACTGCCCCTTTGAATGCTGCATAGGGGCCGCCCGAATCATAGCTGTGCAGTTGTTTCATCGGCATACCCTGTTTCTGCACCATGTATTTTTCCTTGATGCCCGCGCAGAAGATGGCCGGCTTGTAGATTTCAATCATTTTTTCGGTTTCATACTGACTGATATCGTCAATGGCGTAGGTTTTCCCTTCTTCCATGTCTGCCATCATGCCTTCATAGGCCTTCAGTTCGATGCCGTGTCTCTCGGCGGCTTCCAGTTCATCTTCGGGGATTCGCGGATTGTAACGTTCCGGATCCTTTTCGACTTCGAGTTCTTCGATGTTCCGGCTGTCGGCATCAACCCTGATTTCCGGCAGCACTTGGCGGCCTTCGTAATCGTCACGATGGGCGAACTCGTAGCCGGCGGCAATGGTCTGCATTCCCATTTCGCTGAACAATTCCTGGTAGTGATGGGCACGGGAGCCGCCGACGAACATCATTGCCAGTTTGCCTTCCAACCTGGGCCTGACTTCGGCCTGGGCTTTTTCCACCTCGATCATCTCTTCGGCAATGACCTCTTCCACACGGTCGATGAGTTTCTGGTCACCGTAATACTGAGCGATTTTTCGAAGTGAAGCGGCCGTCGCGGCGGCGCCTATGAAATTGATTTTCATCCAGGGAATGCCGTATTTTTCTTCCATCATGTCGGCCACGTAATTAATGGAACGGTGGCACATGATCAGGTTCAAGTCGGCCGTGTGGGAATTTTGAAAATGGTCGACACTGGAGTTGCCCGAAAATGTAGAGATGATCTTGATGCCGCACTTTTCGAACAGGTCATCGATGATAAATTCATCGCCGCCGATATTGTATTCTCCCAGAAGGTTGACTTTATATTCGCCTTCCTGAACCGTGTCGTCTTTACCGATTACGTTGAGGAAAAGGCCGTTATTGGCGACATGATGACCGGCGGACTGGCTCACCCCTTTGTATCCCTCACAGCTGAAACCGAAAATGGTAATACCCAGCTTTTCCTGCATTTCGCGTGTAACGGCATGAACATCATCGCCGATCAGACCCACAGGGCAGGTGGAAAACACGGAGATCATTTTGGGTTTAAAAATATCATAGGCTTCCTGGATGGCCTGTTTGAGTTTTTTTTCACCGCCGAAAACAATTTCCTTTTCCTGCATGTCGGTGGTAAAACAATAGTTCATGAAGTTATGCTCGTCCGGTGTCGTGGACGGATCCGTCTGGTTGCGACGGGTCAGCCAGGAGTAATATCCGCATCCGACCGGGCCGTGCGTCAGGTTAATAATGTCACGCGTCGGCCCCATCACCACACCCTTGCACCCGGCGTAGCAGCACCCCCGCTGGGATATGATGCCGGGGATGGTTCTCACATTGGCCTGAATTTCCGCGTAGTTCTGCTCATCTTTCTTTTTGTTGATAACAAAGTGCTTGGATCTTTTGCGCGCCACTTTGGGAGGATATACGGCCATAATTTCCTTTTTTACTGCTTCAGGATCTATCTCCCGCCAGGCCGCGGTATTTTCCTTTAAGTCATTTTTATTATTGGGCATTGCCGTCATTCTAGTGTCTCCTATAACTCATCTAAAGTGGGATCGCCATCTTCACCGGTTCTTACGCTTATCGAATCGGCTGCCGGCATCACGAATATCTTCCCATCACCGGGTTTGCCGGTCTGGTTCACGCGAATAATGGTCTTCACGATTTTATCAACATACTTATCTTTTGAAACGATATAGATCATTCGTTTTGGAATCAGACGCTGGCTTTGACCAAGCTGGGATATTGCCTCTTCATAACCCTGTTCGGCCCCCTTGAGCAGGCTCAGGTCAACTAGGCCCTTTCCCCGCCCCAGGGCGTTGGTTACGCTCATTGAAGACACGCCTACCTCCGTCAGGGCTTTCTTGGTCGGATTGATCATATTCATGCGAATAATCGCCATTATCTCTTTCATATTTTTACCTCTTCAGGTTCACCGGTTTCTGTTTCTTTAATCCCCGAACTAATGGTATAGGATTCGTCCACCGGCGTAACGAAGATCTTCCCATCGCCAAAAGCGCCTTTTTCTCCTGTTCGCGCCGCCAGCATGACGGTCTTGACGACAAATTCCTTGGCATCATCTTTTACTACTGCAAGCAGCATCTCCTTTGGAATTTCATCGTAAGTAATTTCACCGATTTTAATTCCTCGTTGCTTGCCCCTTCCAACCACGGAAATTCTGGTAACTGCCGGGTAACCCGCTTCCATCAAAGCGGCGAGCACATCATCTGCCTTTTCCGGTCTTACGATCGATCGAATCAT
Source organism: uncultured Desulfatitalea sp. (assembly GCA_963668675.2). Taxonomy (GTDB): domain Bacteria; phylum Desulfobacterota; class Desulfobacteria; order Desulfobacterales; family Desulfosarcinaceae; genus Desulfatitalea. The sequence continues at coordinate 3,312,545 of CAXXMB010000002.1, forward strand.
TATCATGGTATCTATTTTCCTTATTTGTCTGTTTGTTTAAGTGACGGCTTTCAAGTATCGGCTTTGCTGGTTTACTCCATAAAACCGAAGTCGATCAGCAGCTTTTCGAGCGCTTCTATTTCCAGTGGAGTGGGAATCACCTTCAACTCGTTTTCCTCGATCTTTTTGGCCAAGGCCCGGTACTCATCTGCCTGGGGATCCTTTGGATCATATTCAATCACGGTCTTCCGGTTGATCTCAGCCCTCTGGACCACGTTGTCTCTGGGAACGAAGTGAATCATCTGGGTGCCAAGCTGCCTTGCAAGCTCCTGGATCAGATTTTCCTCCTTGTCCACCTTGCGGCTGTTACAGATCAGTCCGCCCAGACGCACCCCGCCAGCTTCCGCAAACTTCACAATACCCTTACAGATGTTGTTGGCCGCGTACATGGCCATCATCTCGCCGGAGACGACAATGTAAATTTCCTGGGCTTTTCCTTCCCGAATCGGCATGGCGAACCCGCCGCAAACCACGTCGCCCAGCACATCGTAAAAGGCATAGTCAAGCTCTTCACTTTCAGCATAGGCGCCCAGCTGTTCCAACAGGTTGATGGAGGTAATGATACCGCGCCCAGCGCAACCAACACCTGGTTCCGGCCCGCCGGATTCGGTGCAGTAGGTATTGCCGAAACCGATTTTGCGTACGTCTTCCAGTTCCACGTCTTCCCCTTCTTCGCGCAGGGTGTCGAGAACCGTTTTCTGGGCCAGACCGCCCATAAGCAAACGGGTTGAGTCCGCCTTGGGGTCACACCCCACAACCATGACCTTTCGCCCCATTTCCGCCAGACCAGCCACAGTGTTTTGTGTTGTTGTGGATTTGCCGATTCCCCCTTTTCCGTAAATGGCGATTTTTCGCATCTCTTTTCTCCTTTGGGTTAAGCTATTTATTGGAACGCACACTCATTCATCTGCGTGTTTTCGCTGTTTGACAAGTAGTAGACCAACAAGCATGCCAACTGTGCATGTGAATCGCATTTTCTTTGGAAAGGCCTATGAACAGTGGAAGAATTTCGACCACTCTGGAGGAGGTCGTATCCAAGCGAAAGGGAGCGCAACACTTTTGTAGATGTCTACAAAAGTGTCGATGGTATGAGGCTACGGTTATAGGCCCCTTGAAACGGCTTGGAAATTCCGATTGACAATTGGGGATAAATATCGTTCAAGCCCAAAGCATGATGTGCCGAATTTGCAATCAGGGAGGCCGCTTCCTTGCAGCTTAGAGGCTATTTCTTTATAACGGCGGCGGCGGTTTTGTGGGGTGTATTGGGGCCGTTTTCGCGACTTGCCTTTGCCGAAGGTCTGCAGCCCATGGAGGTCGCCTTCTGGCGGGCCGCGCTGGCGTGGGGTTTTTTCGGATTTCATGCCGTTGCAACCCGATCGCTGCGCATGGCGCCACGGGATCTGCCCATGGTCTTCATTTTCGGTATCACAGGCGTGACGCTTTTCTACGGGACCTACCAGATGGCCATCCGCAGCGGCGGCGCCGCACTTGCCTCGGTGCTGCTCTATACTGCGCCGGCCTGGGTTACCCTCATCGCACGGTTCACTTTCAGGGAGTCACTCACGCGTTCGAAGCTGGTTGCGTTGGCATTGACCCTCATTGGTGTTGTCTGTGTCTCCAGGGGCGGCGGTACAATTCAGATCACCTGGTCGGCCCTGCTCTTCGGGTTGGCGGCTGGTTTCTGCTATTCACTCTACTATATTTTCGGCAAGTTTTTTTCCACACGCTACTCTTCTCCCAATCTGTTTTTTTACCTGCTGCCCATCGGGGCGATCACCCTCTTTCCGTGGGTGGAATTTTCGCATAAAAGCCCCGCTGCCTGGGGGGCATTGATCTCAATCGCCGCACTGTGCACCTACGGCGCCTATTTTTGCTATTACATCGGCGTTCGATATCTCGAAGCGTCCAGGGCGTCCATCGCCGCAACCCTTGAGCCTGTGGTGGCTGCGGTGGTCGCTTTTTTTTGGTGGGGGGAATCGTTTGGCGTAACCGGCTATGTCGGGAGCGCCCTCATCCTTGGGGCGGTGCTGCTGATGGTGTTAAGCGCGGACAATCGATAGAGTGGGCTCTTGTTATCTGATGCCCGTCGCGCTTACCGGGAAGTCGGTAAAAATATGGCCTTGACATGATTGGGCCCTATCCATAGTAATGGTTAAACCATTGAGTCGGGTTCAACTCCGTCGACCTTCGATAAATCGTCGGACAGAGACAAGGCTTCAGATTAATATTGAACTATTGAATCGGGTGGTTATCCATATCCATGAGTGAGCTTCAACTGAAAAGTGTGAGTGTCTCTTTCGGTGGTCTTTTGGCCCTTTCCAATATCAGCTTTTCGCTGCATGCGGGTGAGATCGTCGGGCTCATCGGTCCCAACGGCGCCGGAAAAACAACTGTTTTTAACGTGATTACAGGAGTATACAAAGTTTCTGGTGGTCAGGTCACCCTCAACCACAAAAGCCTTTTGAAAAAGCGCCCTTATCAAATCCTGACCATGGGCATCTCGCGGACGTTTCAGAACATTCGTCTTTTTTCTAAAATGACAGCTCTGGAAAACGCCATGGTGGCCCTCCACTGCCGTTCCCGTAAAGGGGTGCTTGGGGCGGTCTTCAGGACCCGATCACAGAAGAGAGAGGAGCAGCACATTCAGACCAAAGCCCTGGAGGCGCTTGAATTCATGGGGGTTGCCAAGTATTCCGATACCGTGGCGCAAAACTTGCCTTACGGTATCCAGCGCCGCCTGGAAATTTCACGGGCGCTGGCTGCCCAGCCGGCCATTCTGTTGCTCGATGAGCCGGCCGCCGGCATGAATCCTTCGGAAAGCATGGTGCTGATGCGAGATATTGCACGCATTGCGCAACTCGGCATCAACGTGCTGCTGGTCGAGCATGATATGAAGGTGGTCATGGGGGTTTGCCAGCGGATCATCTGTATCGACCATGGCGTCAAGATCGCCGAGGGAAAACCGGAAGAGATACAGAACAACCCAAAGGTGATCGAAGCCTATCTCGGTCAACCGGCCACACCCTGACGTTGCGAAAGCCGGAGGACTCCAGATCCTGCGTTGGCAAGGGATCGCAGTAGCTTACTACGGCTTCACCCTTGCCGCCTTGTCTCTGAAGCCCTCCGGCATTCGCAATGCCAGGAATGGGGATAACGGATACTGCGTAGGCAGATGGTGTAGGGGCACGATGCATCGTGCCCCTACGGTGAAACATGAACCGCCCGGGGAAAATCAACGCCGGCGTTACCATTGGAAAATCAACCCAAACTATAGAGGAGGAGTACAATGAAAAGGAAGATATTGACCCTGACCGTTATCGCCTTGGTCCTTGGCCCGCTGATGATGGGCGCGGCTGTGGCCAAAACTCTCAAAATTGGTACCATGAGCCCCCTGACCGGTCCATATGCGGCCGACGGCAACGATATCGCCAACGGCGCCAGGACGGCCGTGGCCGTCTTCGAAGCCGAGGGCGGCATTCCGGGATATGAGAAGATCGAAGTCATATCCCAGGATACGGCCTGCGATCCGCGCCAGGCGGTGGCCGCTGCCAATAAACTGATCAACGAAGAGGTCGTCGGTGTTGTGGGCGCCTACTGCTCCTCTTCCACCATCCCCGCTTCGGAGACCTTGGACGAAGAGGACATCCCCATGCTGACTCCGGCCTCCACCAACGAGAAGGTGACCGAACGCGGCTTGCAGTACATGTTCAGGGTGTGCGGTCGGGACGACGACCAATCCAAGATCGCCGGCGCCTTCATCAAAGATTATCTCAAAGCCGAAACCATCTATATTGTAGATGATAAGACCACCTACTCCCAGGGCTTGGCTGAGAATGTGAAGAAGCAGTGCGAGAAGCTGGGCGTCAAGGTGCTGGCCCACGAGCATGTCAACCAGGGCGACAAGGACTTTTCGGCCGTCCTGACCAAGGTGAAGCAGGCCAATCCGGATGTCTTCTATATCAGCCTGCAGAATTCGGCCTCGGGCAGTTTGATGGCCATCCAGGCCCGGCGCATGGGCTTGACCTGTCCATTTCTGGCCCAGGACGCCGTCTACCATCCCCAGTTCATTGAAATCGCCAAAGAGGCGGCCGAAGGCTCTTTCCTGACGTTTGGTTTTACCGACAAAAACACGGCGGCGTACAAGAAGTATATCGCCAAGTACGAACCCAAATACGGTAAACCGGGCGCCTACTCCGGCTACTCATATGATGCGGCCTATGTGCTGCTCAGCGCCATTAAAAGCGCCGGTTCCACCGATCCGGCAAAAATTAAAGCCGAGATCATGAAGATGAACTTCCAGGGTGCCACCAAAATGCTCAAGTTCAGGCCCAATGGGGACTCGGGCTCCGACTACGTGATCTGGAAGGTGGACAATGGCGAGTTCAAATCCTACTGGAATCCCACGACAGGAAAACTGTTCTAAAAGGACCATCTGATGTGAATGGGTGCGCCGCCCCAAATCGGGCGGCGCTTCAAACCGGCTCGTTATTCATGGAAGTGACAAGGAGACAATGGAGTTTTTTATCCAGCAGTTGATCAACGGGCTGACCCTCGGCGGTATATACGCCCTGATTGCCCTGGGCTACACCATGGTTTACGGCATTATTCAGCTCATCAATTTCGCCCACGGTGAAATTTTTGCCGCCGGTGGATATATGGGGGTCATTCTGCTCAGCTTCTTGGCCGCCCGGGGCTATCTGGAGACACACCCCTGGCTATGCCTGGGAGGTGCCATGCTGCTGGCCATGATCTATTGTGCCTTCCTCGCCATGGCCGTGGAGAAAGTGGCCTACAAGCGCCTCAGGCATTCATCCCGGCTCTCGGCGCTGGTCAGCGCTTTGGGCATGTCCATCTTTCTCTCCAACGGACTGATGCTGACCCAGGGCGTTTACGATAAGGCCTACCCATCCTCCTTTGCTCAGGACGGTTTCAATTTCGGCATGGTCACCGTCAGCTATCTGCAGATCGTCATCTTTCTGGTGACTGCTGTGCTTCTGGTCGTTCTCAATGTCCTGGTCTTCAAAACACGCATCGGTAAGGCGATGCGCGCCACGGCCCAGGACAAGGTGATGACTTCACTGGTGGGCATCAACAGCGGCAAGATCATCGGCCTGACCTTTGCGATCGGTGCCAGTCTGGCTGCGGCAGCAGGCATCATCATGGGGCTTTATTATGGTTCCGTGAATTATACCATGGGATTCGTCCCCGGCATCAAGGCGTTTGCTGCTGCGGTGCTGGGAGGGATCGGCAACATTACCGGCGCCATGATCGGAGGATTTATTATCGGAATGGTGGAGATATTCGGCGCCGGCTACATCTCAGGCCAATATAAGGATGTGTTTGCCTTCATTATTTTGATCGCTGTACTTTACTTCATGCCAACGGGCATTATGGGCGAGAATGTCGATGACACCCGCGTCTAAAAAGCTGTTTAAATCGTACTGCCTTGGTTTGATCTGGTTCTTTGCCCTGCTTTGGCCGCTTTTGGGCATTCATGCCGATGGCACCCTTACCTTTAAGAATGCCATCATGGTTTGGCTCTATGTCTTTGCGTCCTCGTTGGTGATCCTGGCCTTCGTCCTGCTGAGAAGGGCCGGCCTGCTCTCTTTTATGACGGTTCCGCTGGTGCGGGCCACTGATGCGGCTGGCAGGACCGCCAAGACCCTTCCCGGTTGGACCTGGGTTTCGGCGGGCCTTGTGTTTTTGCTTCTGTTTCCTCAGTTCACCGGGCGCTATGAAACGGATGTGGCCATCAATGTGCTGGTCTACATCTGTCTGGGGCTGGGGTTGAACATCGTGGTGGGCCTGGCCGGCATGCTGGATTTGGGATATATCGCCTTCTACGGTGTGGGGGCTTACACGTACGCCCTGCTGAGCATTCACTACCAGCTCTCTTTCTGGCTGTCTCTTCCGGTGGCGGCCTCCACCGCCTGCGTCGCCGGCTGTATTATCGGCTACCCGACCCTGCGCATGCGAGGCGACTATCTGGCCATCGTGACGTTGGGCTTCGGCGAGATCGTCCGCATCATATTGAACAACTGGATGAGTTTGACCAACGGACCCAACGGAATTCTCGGCATCAAGCCGCCGGGCATCTACTATCCCAGTTTCGCCGACGGTTTTTCCATCGGACATCTCTATCTCAAAAAACTGCACCTGGTCTACTATGTGATTCTGGCACTGGCCATCATCACCATCATTGCCGTTCGACGGCTTAATTTCTCGAGAATCGGGCGGGCCTGGGAGGCCATTCGCGAGGATGAAACCGCGGCCGAACTCATGGGGGTCAATACCTTTCGCCTCAAATTGCTTGCTTACGCCATGGGCGCGCTTTTCGGTGGACTGGCCGGCGCCTTTTTCGCGGCCCGGATGCGTTTTGTCAGCCCTGAGAGTTTTACCTTTATTGAATCCGCCACGGTTCTGGCCATGGTGGTGCTCGGTGGCATGGCCTCCATTCCGGGGATTGTCGTGGGGGCTTTGGCGTTGATTGTGCTGCCGGAAGTGTTCAGGGAGTTCGAACTCTACCGCATGCTGGCCCTCGGCGGGGCCATGGTGCTGATGATGCAGTTCAGGCCGGAGGGGATTATACCGGCAACGCGCATGGGGACCCGTTCGGAGGAAAAAGGATAGCATATGACGGCACCCATTCTCGAACTCAAGGATATCCACACCAGCTATGGCAATATCGATGCCCTTAAAGGCATCTCACTCAAGGTTTACCCGGGTGAGATCGTCTCCATGATTGGGGCCAACGGGGCCGGCAAATCCACCGCCCTGATGTCCATCTGCGGCGTGGTGCCGATCAAGGCCGGTGAGATTTACTACAACGGCGAGGCCATTAATGGGAAGCCGGCCGATGCATTGCCACCATTGGGGCTTTGCCAGGTTCCAGAGGGGCGGCGCATTTTCCCTCGGCTTTCGGTAGAAGATAACCTCGAATTGGGTGCTTTTTTCCGGAAAGATCAATCGAACATCGCTTCAGATATGGATCGTGCATTAGGGCTCTTTCCGGAGCTGAAATTAAGGCGCAAACAATTGGGCGGCACCCTCTCGGGTGGTGAGCAGCAGATGCTGGCCATCGGCCGGGCGCTGATGAGTCGACCGAAATTGCTTTTGCTGGATGAACCCTCACTGGGGTTGGCCCCGCTCATTGTCCAGCGCATTTTTGACATCGTTCACGACATCAACGCGGAGGAGGGCACCACCATTCTCCTCGTGGAGCAGAACGCCAATATTGCACTGCAGCTTGCCAAGCGTGGGTATGTGCTCGAAACAGGCAAGATCATTATGGAGGACGAGGCTGAGAAGCTGTTGCACAATCCTGAGATTCGGAAGGCCTACCTGGGGGAGGCATAGCCTCGATGAGATCCGGTTTTTCTAAGCAGGCAGGCGCCGGAAAGCCCAGTTGCCCAACTGGCTCACCCCACTGGTTCAATAGATCGGAGCAGATGTGGCCGCCCTATTCAGAAAAGCAAAGCAGAGTCGCATCTTTCAGGATGTGGTGGCGCAGATTCAGGCGGCCATCCTGGACGGGCGGTTATCTCCTGGGGACCGGCTGCCGGCGGAGCGGGAATTGGGAGAGATGCTGGGCACCAGCCGAGGCACTCTCAGGGAGGCGCTTCGGGTCTTGGAGCAGAAGCGGCTGATCGAGATCCGGCTGGGCGTAGGGGGGGGCGCATTTGTCAAAGATCCCGGCGGCGATCAAATTACGGAATCGCTGGCCATGCTGATTCGCAGTCAGAAGGTGTCGCTTCATCATTTGGCGGAGTTCAGGGAGGATGTGGAGGGCACTGTGGCCGGATTGGCTGCCGAGCGCGCTACCTCAGAGGACATCCGGTACCTGCGCCGATTGCTGCTGGCGGCACGAAGCTGCTGGGAAAATGGCGTCGAACAGTGGCCGGAGTTCGTGCGTGTCGATGAAAAGGTCCATATGGCCCTGGCTCAATCCGCCGGCAATCCCGTCTATGCCATCATCCTCAAGACGGTTCACGACAACATCGGTATCTATTACGATCGCTTTTTGCCGGCCGGCGGGAACGAACTCAATGAAAACTACCGGGACCTATGTGAGCTGGTGGAGAGCGTGGCCCGAGGCGATGCAGATCGGGCATGCGAACTGGCACGCGAACACGTGCGTCGGTTCAACCGTTACATGAAAAAGAAGAAAAGGGAGATCAATGGAGGCGTTCAGTATTAAAAATGGCAGCACGACAACAGCTTAAAGCTTTTCAGCTGCCGCTCCGGGCGGGCATAAAGCCCGCCCCTACGAAATTTGGGTAGAAATATATTCTGCTATCCTACACGAACCTTATAGGGGGCGGGCTTCATGCCCGCCCGTGACATCTGCTTAAGTGAATGACATCGTGGTAATACTACTATGTGTACCGTTGATCTCTCAATGATCCTGTAGCACGTTACCGTCATCTGCCGTTCCAATCGATTCTTCTTATGCCGAGACAACCCTACCTCCATCGGATGGTCTAACAGACGGTGTTTGTTTCACATATTCCAGGAGAAGATAATGGAAGCAAAACAGAGGGCCGCTATCATTGAACAGGCGATCCGCAGGGCCGAAGCCTGGCAGAGCCGTGCCAACGAGCTGCTCACCGCCGAGGAGAGAGCGATTCAGGAGCAGATGCTGAGGCTGTTGACCCACCCCAAGGACAAAGTGGTACTGACCAAGTTGATCGACCAAAGCTTTCGATCGAACGATCATCGCCGCGTAGCGGACCAGGTGAATGCCGTTTTAAAGGCGCATGGGGTGCCGGATTTCTTCTCCAAGGTGGAGAAACTGCTTGTCCAGATGTTCTTGGGGGTGGGGCGCCATGTGCCCTCTCTCTCCGTGCCCAAAATGATCGAACGGATGCGTCAGGACAGTGGACGTGCCATCATTGCCGGTGAGGCAGCGGCGCTTCATGCCCATCTGCGCAGGCGGCGCACCGAACGGGTGCGTATGAACATCAACCATTTGGGAGAAGCGGTGCTTGGGGAGCAGGAGGCGGCCCGGCGGTTGCAAACCTATCTGCAAGACATGCGGGATCCTGATATCGAAGTGATATCGGTTAAAATCTCCACCATTTACTCCCAGATCACTTCTCTATCCATCGAACAGAGCATCGAGGTGCTGGTGGATCGATTGTCGAAGCTCTATCGGGCAGCCAGGGACAATTTTTTTACCCGCGCTGACGGCACGCAGGTCCCCAAGCTGGTCAACCTGGACATGGAAGAGTATCGCGATCTTGAGATCACCTGCGAGGCGTTTGTTCGCACCCTGGAGCGCGAGGAATTCAAGGGCTATATGGCGGGGATCGTTCTGCAGGCCTATCTTCCCGATGCCTACGCCATACAGAGGCAATTGACCGATTGGGCCCGGCAAAGGGTGGCTGAGGGGGGCAGTCCCATCATGCTTCGCATCGTGAAAGGTGCCAACATGGAGATGGAGAAGCTTGAATCCGCACTGTTCAACTGGCCATTGGCACCCTATGACAACAAGCTGGAGGTGGACGCCAACTACAAGCGCATGGTCGAGTATGGTATGAATCCGGAAAATGCCCGGGTCGTTCATCTGGGGATCGCTTCACATAACCTCTTCGAGCTCGCTTTTGCCTACGAGTTGGCCACATTTCATGGCAGTGACGCATATTTCCATTTTGAGATGCTGGAGGGGATGGCCGACCATGTGCGCCGAGCCATGAGCGAAGCGTCCCAGGAGATGCTGCTCTATGCCCCGGTGGCCAGTCGGGACGAGTTTATCAATGCCATCGCCTACCTGGTACGCCGTCTGGATGAAAATACATCCAAAGAGAACTTCCTCAGATATGCGCCCCATCTGGAGGTGGATTCCCGAGCGTGGCGTTTTCTCAAAGCCCAGTTTCTGGCGGCCTGCGCCGTAACGGATCAGGCCGGTGAGAAACCGCATCGGGTGCAGGATCGTACCACCGAATCCTTTCCAAATGAGATGGGTACCTATTACGAGGGAGAGTTCAACAACGAGCCGGATACCGATTGGGCGTTGGGAGCGAATCGCCAGTGGGCCCGTGGGATTCGCGAACGCTGGAGGAAGAGCGCAGGCGATGAACCGATTCAAATTCCGCTGGTGGTGGCCGGTCGGGAGATCGTCGAGGATCGCGATACGAGAAATTGTTCGGATCCATCCCAACGGCCCAAGGACATTTGTGTCGTGGTGTGGCGCCTGGCCACGCAGCGCGATATCGATGAAGCTGTGGCAACTGCCAGGCAGGACCCGGACGGGTGGCGGACGCTCTCCATGGACGAGCGGCATCGCATGCTCTCCCAGGTAGCCGCCGAGCTGCGCAGGGCCCGCGGAGACCTGATCGGGGCAGCCGCCGCAAATACAGGCAAGGTCTTCAGCGAGGCCGACGTGGAGGTGTCCGAGGCGATCGATTTTACCGAATACTACCCCTATTCGGCACGCCGCTTTGCGGAGATTAAAACCATCAGGGCCAAAGGCAAAGGCGTGGGAGCGGTGGTATCGCCCTGGAACTTTCCCATAGCGATCCCCTGTGGCGGTATTGCCGCAGCACTGGCCGCCGGCAACACCGTTATATTCAAACCGGCCAGCGATGCGGTTCTGGTTGCATGGGTACTGGTCCAGTGCTTCTGGCGTGCAGGCATATCGAAGAACACCCTGCAGTTTGTGCCGTGTTCCGGAGGCAGGGTCGGCTCCCATCTGGTTGCTCATCCGGAGGTGGATTTCGTGATTTTGACCGGCGGCACCGAGACCGGAATGGCCATGCTTGCAAAAAAGCCGGGCATGCTGTTGTCGGCGGAAACCGGCGGCAAGAATGTCACGATTGTGACCGCCATGGCGGACCGCGACCAGGCCATCAAGAACGTCGTTTACTCAGCCTTCGGCAATGGTGGCCAGAAGTGTTCGGCCACTTCTCTGCTGATTCTGGAGAATGAGGTGTACGATGATGACAATTTCAAACGACAGCTCGTCGATGCGGCCCAAAGCTGCAGTGTTGGCGCTGCCTGGGATTTTTCAAACAAGACGGGAGCATTGATCCGGCCGCCATCCGGTGAATTGAAGCGCGCCTTGACCACTTTGGAGCCGGGTGAGTCATGGGCGCTGAAGCCGAGGCAGCTTCATGACAATCCCCACATGTGGTCGCCGGGTATCAAATACGGGGTGCCTCCGGGCAGTAGAACCCATATGACAGAGTTCTTCGGTCCTTTGCTGGGCGTCATGCGGGCTGAGAGTTTGACGCATGCCGTCACACTGGTCAACCAGACCGGGTATGGCCTCACCTCCGGTTTGGAGAGCCTCGATGAAAGAGAGCAGATTGCATGGAAAGCGGGTATCAAGGCTGGAAATCTTTATATCAACCGCGGCACCACCGGCGCCGTTACGCTGCGCCAGCCGTTCGGTGGGATGGGCAAATCCGCATTGGGACCGGCCATTAAAGCCGGCGGGCCAAATTATGTGAGCCAATTCATGGATTTTTCAGAGGTCGCCGCGCCGATGGTGCCTTCGATTCATAAGGAGGACGCCTTTTTGCGCCTGGCCATGGAGTGGCGCAGAAAAGTGATGTGGGGCCGACAACAACGCCACGCCGAAGATCTGAAGAAGACCATCCGTGCCATCAAGAGCTACCGCTACCATTGGGAGACGGAATTCAGTGTTGAAAAAGACTACTTTCACATCCGCGGCCAGGACAATGTTCACCGCTATCTGCCGTTGGGCGTGGTCGGCATTCGTTTGCATCCGGATGACAGCTTGTTTGAAACATTGGCCCGTGTTGCCGCTGCCCGCATTTGCGGTAACACGGTCGTGCTCACTCTCCCGGAAGATCTCGACAATGCCGTTACCTTGTTTCTCGATAGCAGCGATGCCAAAGAGATGTTGGTCGCTACGCCCATCAGGCGTCAATCGGACGAGGAGCTGATCGCTTCTTTCGGAGTGCTCCGGCGCATCCGCTACGCGACACCGGATCGAGTTCCTGAACGGGTGTTAAGATCGGCCGCCAAGGCCGGCTATTACATCGCCCGATCTCCAGTGCTCATGGAAGGGCGCCTAGAGTTGATCCATTACGTTCAGAACCAGAGCATCTGCGACAACTATCACCGCTACGGCAATCTCGGAGAGCGGACAGAGTTGCAGACGCATCGGGTAGAAATCAAGTCACGTCGGTAGAAAACAAGCCCTCTAAATCTGCCGCAAGTCGATGTTGTATTTGCGAATACGGTAGCCGAGCTGGCGCGGCGTAATGCCTAAAATGCGCGAGGCGTGCTGCTGGACTCCCGCTGACTCCCTGAGCGCTTCGATGATTTTGCGCTGTTCAAGCTGCTGAACCTGGTTGCCCAGATCTTCCGACAGGAGGGGGCATCGGTCGCCGTTGTCGTTGTCTCCGCCGACCGTACACAAGAGGTTGGTCGGAAGGTCGATCTCTGTGATGGCCTCATGATCAGCCATGATGACGAGCCGCTCCATCGTGTTGGCCAGTTCGCGCACATTGCCGGGCCAGGTATAGACCTTTAGGTGGTTGAGCACTGCGGCGCTCATGCGGACCTGCCTTCCATGGATGCGATTGAATTTTTCCACATAGAAATCGACGAGAAGCGGGATGTCGTCGGCCCGGTCACGCAGCGGCGGCAGAACGATGGGGACCACGTTGAGCCGCCAGTAGAGATCTTCTCGGAAGGTGCCTTTGGCCACCTCTTCCATGAGGTTGCGATTGGTGGCGGCCACGACGCGGACGTTGACGGTCATGCTCTCTGAAGAGCCGATGCGTTCGAAGGACCTCTCCTGCAGGACCCGCAGCAGTTTGACCTGCAGGTTCAGCGGCAGTTCGCCGATCTCATCCAGGAAGATGGTGCCCCGGTCGGCCATTTCGAACCGTCCGACCCGCCGACCGGTGGCACCGGTAAAGGCGCCCTTTTCCACGCCGAAGAGTTCGGCTTCGATCAAATTTTCCGGCAGTGCAGCCAGGTTGACTGCCACGTAGGGCTGCGGGGTGCGTCGGCTCTGGTAGTGAAGGGTCTGGGCGATCAACTCTTTTCCGGTGCCGCTCTCACCCAGTAGCAGCACACCGGTGTCGGTGGCCGCCACTTTGCGAACCAGTTTGAGCACCTGTTGGAACGGCGCCGATTCACCGATAATATTAGGGAGGCTGTACTTCTCCTCGAGCTGCAGACGAAGATGCCCGCATTCGTTCTCGGTTTGACGAAAATGCTCCCACAGGAGCACGTACTGTGAGATGAAGGATGCCATGATGGAGAGTACACGCAGGTCATCGTCCACATTGCCCTGCTGAGCATTGTAGATGCCATCTACGCTGATGACTCCAAGCGTCTTCCCATCGATGGTGATGGGGATGCACAAAAAGGAGATGCCGCTTCTTTGGGGGCGTGAGTCGGTTTTATTGAGGAACTTGGGCTCGGCACCGATATTGGGGATGAACATGGGCTGCCCGGTTTCGATCACCTGGCCGACGATGCCTTCACCGATGCGATATTTGCCGCGCTGGATCTCTTCCCGGGTAAGACCATAGGCGGCCACGATCTTGAGCTCCTTGGAGAGGGGATCGAGCAGAAACACGCAACCGCGCTGCATGGCCAGACGCCCGGCCAGGATCTCCATGGCTGCATAGAGGTTTTTTTCAAGGTCGAAGGAGCTGGTCAGTACCTGGCTGACCTGGAGAATGGCGCTGAGCTCTTCATTTTTGCGGACAAGCTGGTTCATGATGGTACATTCGTTCGATCATCCGGCGTAAAGTATGCCATAGGCCATTGTTTGAATGATGGCGACATTCGCAGGCACACATTGCCCGCTTCAGCCATAAGACTATATCTAATGAGAGCAAAGCCTGTGCCACCCGTAGCAGCAGGTTGGAAGTGGAGTTATCTGACAGAATTTATGAATGATTTTTGCAGAATGAGAGGGAGAGTGGCGCCAGACTGAATAATACAAAAATGAAATATCTGGCCATATGTCATACCAAAGTGTAATGTTTTATTGTTTTGTCGGCTTTAATAGAGGGTTGTCATCGATAGTACGAGACGAATCGATGGTGCCGGAACGTGATTTGCGGTAGGTCTCTTCGGCTTGAAACGAGCTTCGGACAAATGGGCCCGCGACCGCTTCATCGAAGCCCATCTCCAGGGCACGCTTTCGCCACATCTCGAATGTTTCCGGCGGAACGTACGCTACCACCGGATGATTCCGGGGCGTGGGCTGCAGGTATTGGCCCAGAGTGAGCAGTCGGCAGCCGGCCGTTCGAAGATCAGACAGCGTCTGGCGGATTTCTGCTTCGCTCTCCCCCAAGCCAAGCATCATACCCGACTTGGTGGGGATGTGGCCGGCCTGCCGTGCAGCGGAGGCGAGCAACGCCAGAGACCTTTGGTACACGGCCTGGGGCCTCACCTTGGGGTAGAGGCGCGGCACGGTCTCCACATTGTGGTTGAGAATGTCGGGTCGGGCATTCAGGACGATGGAGAGCGCCTCCGGGTCGCCCTGGAAATCGGGAATCAACACCTCCACACGCACATCGGCGATTTCCCGGCGCAGGGCGGCGATGGTAGCGGCGAACTGGCCGGCGCCGCCGTCGGGCAGGTCGTCCCGGGTTACCGAAGTGACCACCACATAGGTGAGTCCCATTTTGGCTGCGGCCTCAGCCACGCGGCGGGGTTCATCCGGATCGGGCGGCTGCATCGGGCCGTGCTTGACTGCGCAGAAGGTGCACTCCCGGGTGCAGTGGTCGCCCAGAATCAGAAAAGTGGCGGTGTGCCTCGAAAAGCAGTCGAACATGTTCGGGCAGCACGCCTCCTGGCAGACCGTGTGCAGGCGTCCCTGTCGGATCAACCGTCGGGTCTCTTCGTACTCCGGCCCGCTGGGAAATCTTACCCGAAGCCAGGGAGGTTTTTGGGTTTTACGCTTCATTGAGCTCAACCTTTGCCTCGATCGTCTCCAAGTCAACCGGTTCGATCTCTATTTGCAGCAGCTTCGTCAGTTGCTGCGTCATGACCCGACGTGCGGCCTGCATCTCTATCTCCCTTTGTGCTTCTATTGCGAGGGTGGTCATCTGGCAGGATTGGATGCCGCACGGGTTGATCCATCCGAAAGGGGTCAGGTCGGTGCGGATATTGAGCGCCAGGCCGTGGAAGCTGATGCCGCGCCTCACGGTGATGCCGACGCTGCCCAGCTTGCGTCCCTGCACCCAGGCGCCTCGGTTGGTGGCATCCCCACCAGCGGCAACGTTCCAATGGGCGGCGGTTCGGACCATCGCTTGCTCCAGGGCATCCACAAAGGCCACCACCCGAAAGGCGCCCCGGTTCAGGTCGACCAGTGGATAGACCACCAACTGCCCCGGACCGTGGTAGGTGATGTCGCCCCCGCGTTCCACCGGCACCACGTCGATACCCTTTGCCTGCAGCTGCCGTTCTGAAACCAGCAGGTTCTCCCGGCCTCCCCGG
Organism: uncultured Desulfatitalea sp.; assembly: GCA_963668675.2. Lineage (GTDB taxonomy): Bacteria > Desulfobacterota > Desulfobacteria > Desulfobacterales > Desulfosarcinaceae > Desulfatitalea. The sequence goes on from CAXXMB010000002.1 coordinate 3,328,019, forward strand.
CGCCCTAAGGTAAAGACCGGCGGGTGTTCGACCATTATGATCAGATTCCGATCCAGCCGGCCAGACTTACGGGCCTCCACGGCCGACCGCTGCAGGTCGAGGGCCTCGAGGTACGGGGTCAAAGGGAGGTCGAGCAGATAGGCTGGCGTCATCGCGTCTATCCCATGAGGCACGGCTTGCGGGCAGCCTGCACTTCATCGAGACGCCCAACCTTGGCCTTCCGTGGTGCGTTGTGCAGCAGGTCAGGATCGTTTTCGGCCTCCTGGGCGATGGCCCGCATCGCCTCGATAAAGCGGTCCAGGGTCTCTTTGGATTCGCTCTCGGTGGGTTCGATCATCAGGGCGCCGTTCACGACCAACGGGAAATAGATGGTCGGTGGGTGGAAACCGTAATCGATCAGCCGTTTGGCGATATCCAGGGTCGACACCTTGTAGGTTTGCTGACGCTTGTCCGTAAAGACGCATTCGTGCATGCAGAGGCGGTCGTAGGGCAGGTGGTAGTACTCCTTGAGGCCGGCTTTGATGTAGTTGGCGTTAAGTACGGCATTCTGGCTGATCGACTCGAGCATCGGCCCCAGGCTGAGGATGTAGCTGTAGGCGCGCACCAGGATGCCGAAGTTGCCGTAAAACGCGTGCAGTTTGCCGATGGTGTGGGGCTGCTCGAAGTCCAGCTCGAATCGCGCCCCGTGTTTGACGACCCTGGGGACGGGCAGAAATTTGGCCAGTTCCCGGGTGACGCACACCGGCCCGGCCCCTGGCCCGCCGCCGCCGTGGGGGGTGGAGAAGGTTTTGTGGAGGTTGAGATGGAGCACATCCACCCCCATGGCACCCATATCGGCAATACCGAGCAGCGCGTTCATGTTGGCGCCGTCGGCATAGACCAGACCGCCGCGGCTGTGGACAATTTCGGCCACCTTGCGGATTTCCCGTTCGAACAGACCCAGGGTGTTGGGGTTGGTTACCATGATTCCCGCGGTCTCCTCGTCCATGAGCGCGTCCACTGTATGTCGCTCCAATATGCCTTCCGGCCCGGATTTCACCGGAACCGACGTGAAGCCGCACAGCGAAGCGCTGGCCGGATTGGTGCCGTGAGCCGTATCCGGGATGAGAATCTTGCTTCGCGGTTTACCCTGCTCGGCATGGTAGGCGTAGAAGATCAACATGCCGGTCAGTTCGCCTTGGGCTCCGGCCGCCGGCTGCACGGTGACTGCGTCCAACCCGGTGATCTCGGCCAGGCAGCGCTCCAGATCATACATGAGACGCAGCAGCCCCTGGCTCAGCGGGACGGGAAGCAACGGATGGGCATTGGCGATGCCGGGCAGGCCGGCCTGGCGTTCGTTGGTTTTGGGGTTGTACTTCATGGTGCACGACCCCAGCGGGTACATGCTGCTGTCAACGCTGAGGTTCCATTGACTCAGGCGCGTATAGTGGCGCACGATCTCCGGTTCGCTCAGGTCGGGAAAGTCGGGTCCTGTTCCGGTCAAGGATGCGTCGACCGGTTGCTCGGGAACATCCCGGGTCGGCATGGAGAAGGCGCTGCGCCCCTCTGCGCCCATTTCCCAAAGCAAAGGCTCGTTGAATATCAATCCGGTCGTTCCGATCATCGGGTCACCTCCTTGACCAACTCGTCCATATCGTTTTTACTGCAGGTCTCGGTGGCGCAAATCAGATAGTGGTCGTTCAGTTCGGGATAGTACTCTGCCAGCGGAAGCCCGGCCACGATGTTGGCCTTCATCAGACGTTGATGGATGGCCGATGAATTTTTTGGTAGGCGGATGACAAATTCATTGAAGACCGGCGCGCTGAAGGGAATGTCGATACCTGCTTCGGCCAGTGCCTGTTTCAGATAGCCGGCTTTGTCGAAATTGAGGCGGGCCAGTTGCCGCAATCCGGTTCGCCCCAACGAGGCCATGTACATGGCCGCTGCCAGGGCGCAGAGACCCTGGTTGGTGCAGATGTTCGATGTTGCCCGTTCGCGCCGGATGTGCTGCTCTCGAGTGGAGAGGGTGAGGACGAAACCGCGTCGTCCTTCGATGTCATCGGCGCGGCCGACCAGGCGGCCGGGCATGCTGCGCACATGTTTTTGGCGGCAGGCGAACAGGCCGACACCCGGTCCCCCGAATGAACGCGGGATACCCAGGCTCTGGCCTTCACCGCACACGATGTCCGTTCCCAGGCGGCCTGGGGCTTCATAGAGGCCGAAGGCGAGCGGTTCGCTGAATGCGGTGATCATCAGCGTGGTTCCGTCGCTGTGGATGATGCGTTCCGCTTCTTTGAGATCTTCGATGCAGCCGAAGAAGTTGGGCGACTGAAGGGCCACGGCTGCCAAATCGGCCTGGTCTGGTATGGGCGTCAGGTCTGTACGGCCATCGCTGCGGTAAGGCAGTTCGATCAGTTCGAAGCCGGTGGGGCGCAGGTAGGTATCGATCACTTGACGATAGTGCGGGTTGACGGCCTTCGAGATCGCAACCCGCTTGCGCTTGGTCGTACGAATGGCCATGAGCAGTGCTTCGGCCAGAGCGGAGGCGCCGTCATACATGGAGGCGTTGGCGACTTCCATGCCCAATAGGCGGCATACCAGTGTCTGGTATTCGTAAATGGCCTGCAGTGTGCCCTGGCTCACTTCCGGCTGGTAGGGGGTGTAGGCCGTGTAGAGTTCGCCGCGGCGCAGCAGCTGTTTGATGGTTTCAGGGATATAGTGGTCGTAGCTGCCGGCACCGAGAAAGATGATGTGGCGGGGTGCCGTGGCCGTCAGATCGGCCAACTGCTCCATGTGGCGGTCAAGTTCCCACTCGCTAAGTGCCGGGGCAAGGTCCAGCGGCTTTTTGCGGCGGCAATCGGTGGGGATATCGGCAAAAAGCTCCCCAATCTCTTTTAAGCCCACTGCCGCCAGCATCGCTTTGGTATCCGCTTCGGTATGGGGCATATACCGCATGGCTGTTATCCTTTCAACATGGCCACATATGTGCTGCGGTCCATGAGTTTTGCCAACGGGTCGCTGCTGTCGGGTTTGACCTTCAGCATCCAGCCGTCGGTGTAGGGCGCGTTGTTGACCAGCTCCGGGCTGTCCTCGAGGGCATTGTTGATTTCAACCACTTCGCCGGAAACGGGGGTAAACAGTTCGGAGACGGCCTTTACCGATTCAACGGAACCAAACTCTTCGCCTTGCACCAGCTTGCTGCCCTTCTCCGGTAGTTCCACAAAAACGATGTCTCCGAGCTGATCCTGGGCGTAGTCACTGATGCCCACTGCCACTGTCTCTCCCTCCTGGCGGGCCCACTCGTGATCATTGCTGTATTGCACATCGTCGGGAAAGGTGAGTTCATCGATCTCTTTCATGGAATCCTCCTTCGGTCTTCAGGAAAATAGGGTTGGCACTCAATGTAAGTTGCAGGTGAATGGATGGGGCGGTATCGAATTTGGTCCGAAACGCAATTTGCAGGACAGGCAGTCGAGCGGTCGACCCCATCGCTTAGGGGCTATTGTGGACTGAAACAGATTAAAATGCAATGGGCAGGTGGGCATTTAGGGCCACTGTAAAGATTGCAGGAATATTAACCCGGCAACGAATAGCTGCGGAAAAAGTCATTCCGGCGAAAGCCGGGCAGGCAGTGAAGCTTCAGCGCTATCCGGTTGGCTCCTGGATCCCGGATCAAGTCCGGGCTGACGGAGGTTGGCCTGTTCAATTGCCGGTTTAACAATGTCACGATCGCGCTATTTCTTCTCCTCGATACCGAGCAGCTTGTCGATAGATTTCTCCAGGCTTTCTACACGTCCTTTGTTCAATACGAACGGGTAGGGGTTGGCTGTTGCGGTGGCAGGGATTTTCTCCGCTTCCGGTTTGTCCGGTACGTAAACGGAGATGGCGTGTTCGCCCTGATCATCCTTTAAGGTGATGGTCCAGGTTGCCGCCTTTAGGCCCGCTTTCGTAGAATCTTTCATGTAGCCGTCGCAATTCATGCGGCTAATGCTGCCCAGCAGGCGGTCTACGGTTCCTTTGTCGACGATTTGGTCCTTGGCGTCGCGCCACTCGATTTTGGGTTTGGATGGCGGAGTGGCTGTTTCGGGTTTCTCCTCTGCGGACTCCGTCGCTTTCGGGGGGAGCTCCGTTTTGGTCAATTGAAGGATTCGTTCCCCTTTTTGAAGGGCAATTTCAGTGATGCTCTCCCTGGAGAGGTCGAATACGGTTTTGTCCCGAAGGTCGTCGATGGTGTGTTCGAAGGTGCGCTTGAGGTGGCCACGGGCATGATAGACATTGGTGTCGCCTTTTAACAAAACGAAGGTGTGCTGTGAGGTGGGGGCCGCTTCTCCGATATCGAAGTTGCGCACGGCGTCACCGTCGGCGAAGGCCTCCACCGTGATCTTCTTCTCCCCGGAGAGGCCATAGCGCTCGTAGCTGCCCGATTCGGAGACCAGTGCCGTCAGGGTCAGGTCGGCGATGGTGTTGGCCATGTTTCTCACTTTGACGCTGTCCGCTGGATAGCCCTGGGGGTCGACGAACCATTTCTCATCTTTCTTGGCCAGCGTCAACGCCTCTCTGCCCTTTTGCGAAATGACGATGCGGTTGATTTTGGCATTGTCCACCTTGGCCGGCCTGGGCAATTCGCTTCCGTGGTCGTTAGTAGACTTTATCGTCAGGTAGAATATCAAGCCAACGATGACCAATATGAGAATGATGTACTCTTTTTTCACTTTCATGACGACCTCTTTGGATAGGTTGAACGCTCGGGATTGCAGATTTCCCGGTTACTGATCGATTTGGCTGAATATGTGTTGAATCGCTTTGCGGCGCACGTGCCTGCGCCACCAGACCATCAGCCCGAAGCAAACGACCAGGATCGGGAGCCCGGCCATGTTGAATACCTTGAAAAATACCTTGGTGCTGCTTCCCGTTGGTTCGAGCGGGTTGAAGCGCTGCTCCTTGCTGCGCATGGCGGCCACCGCTTCACGTCCGTTGAGAGCGTCCACCAGATTGAGCACAAACATGGTGTTGGGGCTTTGCCCGCTCTCATCCAGCAGTTGGTCCGAGAGCATTTTCGAAGAGGCCGCCACAACTATTTTGGCGGGCACGCTCGTCTCCTTGAACCCTCCTTGGCCTTCGATTTGGGCAAGATTTTTGGCGTCGGCTTTTTCAGTGGCTTCCGGCGTCTGGTTCTCTTCCTCTTCTGCTCCGGCTTCAGCCGGTTGATCCGAGGCCTTCTCCGGAGCCGGTTTTTCCGGCATAGGTTTCTCTTTAAAATAGCTGGAGAAGGTGCCTTCCAGCATGTAGGCCAGTGGTCTGCGAGCCATTTCGCTGTCTGATGCCGGTGGGGTGAGGAACATGGGGTTCAGGACGATTCGGTCGCGCATCTCCCATGACCGCTCGGAAGAGGAGAACAGCTCATGGGCTTTAAGCCCCTGGGCCTCGATGCGTTGGCTGTCCAGTTCCAGAGGGGAGGCCAGATAAGCAAACAACCCTTTGATATTTTTAAGGTAATCGAGTTCTTTATTGATATTGGCATTTTCGATTTTGGGGATGAAGTAGATCGGTTGATCGCCGCCCCCCTGCTGCCGTGGTTTGATCTGGTGATGACACTTTTCATCGAGGACGATGGCCTGCTTGATGCGGACCCCATAGTGGGCCAGCATCTGTTCCAGGCCTGTGTCCAGGGGAACGAAGGTGGGCATCTGGTTGGACATGAACGGCCCCTGATTGGCCGGTTGTTTCTCTTCGAAGGCATCGAGAAATAGCGCCAGGTTGGTGCCGCGCATAAGTGCTTGGTCGATCTGGTAGAGGGCGTAGTCGGACATCTTCTGGGTGGGTCGCACGATAACCATGCTTTTAAGGCCTGCGGGAACGTTCTCCTCTTTCGGGTCAATCGTTTTGACCGTATAGGTTTTGTTGAGCAGGGCGCCGAACAGGTTCAACGCTTCACCCTGGGGACCGAGCGGGCCTCCCCCGCCGATATCCATGGCGCCGTAGCCGGTCATGAAGCCGACCTCTTCATTGATGTTGATCAGACGCTCAATGTTGGTGTTGATCATCTCTTCAAGCTCTTCGATTGATGTCAACTGGTACTGGTCGCCGAAGATTGGCACACGCACCACCCTCAGCAATGGGATCTCTTGGGTTTTCTCTTTGTACTGCAGCAGCATGCCGATGGTGCCCACACCCGGGGCAATGCCGGCCTTGGCAATGGCCGGCCATTTCAGGCGGAGCAGATTGATCTTTTTCAGCTTCTCCGCGGCGGCACTATCCGTACTCGGATCGATACGCTGGATTTCGAGCTTGCCGTAGGTTTTGGCATTCATGCGCTCGACCACCTCCCGAATCTGGTCCGGATACTGCTCCAGGTTTTTCAGGTTCATGTAGGGGGCCACCTTGAAAAGGTCGGACGAAAGGACCACGGTTGCCTTGATCTTGTCATCCAGTGCCAGCAAAGCGCTGACTTTGTGGTTCAGCTTCTGGATGGCCGTGGTCAGTTTGTACTCCAGACCATTGGTGGTGGTGATGGTGGGGATCCGCTCGATGATGTCCCCATGGATCAGCACCAGTCCCATGTACGCCTGCTTGAATTTGAGCTCATCCTGCTCGACGATTTGAATCTGGACCGGTTGGATCCCGTAGTCGCGGGCCGTCTGCTGATTGTCACGGGCCTCGTCGCTGACACCCTCTGTTTCGGCACTAACGTTATAGAAATGAACCTTGAAGTACTTTTTGTTTTTAAGGGCATATTCATTAAGCAGGTCGCGAAGGTAGATCTCGGTAGTGTTGTGCGGCGCCGGCAGATCCTTGGTGAAGAACACCTTGACGGTCAACGGTTCGGTCAACGTCGAGGCCACCTTGGCGCTTATGGGCGACAGGGAGTAGATGCCGTTTTGGGTCAGGTCGCCCCTGAAGAACACTCCGACGCCGGCAATGTTGATCAGTACGACGACCAGGGCATAAAGCAGGAATTTAACATATTTGGAACGGCTGCGTGGTGTGGTATTCATTTTGGTATATCCCTCGCTATTTCTCTTCCATCGACAGATGGGTCGCATACAATCCCAGGAACGCAACGCTCACAAAGTAAAGCAGATCGCGTGAGTCGACGATGCCTTTGGCGATATTGCTGAAGTGGGCATTGGAACTGATAAAGGTGATGACATCCACAATGGACTGTGGAAAGAAAAAGAGCATTTGGTCGACAATGGCCAGGGTCACGCAGATGACCATGGCCACGATACAGGCGATGATCTGGTTCCGGGTCAGCGATGAGGCAAACAGGCCGATACCGGCATAGGATCCGGCGAGCAGGATGGCACCGATATAGCCACCCAGGGTCGTCCCCCAGTCCAGATCGCCAATCGTGCTGATGAAAATAGGGTAGGAGAGGGTGGGCAGCAGCATGGCGGCCGCAAAGGCGACCGCGGCGAGGAACTTGCCGATGATGATATCGCGAAACGTGACCGGGAGGGTGAGCAGCAACTCGTATGAGCCCACGTTGATCTCTTCGGAGAAGAGCCGCATGGTGATGATCGGAACCACCAGTGCGAAGACAAAGGGCAGCAGGTTGAAAAAGCGCCTCATGTCGGCCTGGTCGAAAATGAAGAAGGTCGAAAAGAAGAGCCAGCCGGTCACGATCAGAAAGACGGCAATGACGATGTAGGCGATGGGTGAGATAAAGTAATCTTTAAATTCTTTGTTAAAGATGAGCAGTGCCTGTCGCATATCAGTTCTCCCTGGTCAATTCACGGAATATGGTTTCAAGGTTTTTGGCTTCGCGGCCCAATTCCACCAGCACCCAGTCCGTGGCCTTGACCGCCGCGTAGAGATCGGGGCGGACGTCGCTCTCGGACCGGCAGACCATGTTCAACCGAATCGTATCGGCCGCGTCGCAGGCCATGGGCACGACTTCGGCGACCCCCGGCACCGCCTTCAAACGGTCTGCGGCCGCTTCGGCCGTCACGCCCATCAGACCGATTTGGATATGGCGGTCACCCCCCTTTCCGGCGGTCAGCTCCTGGGTGCTGCCGTCGGCGATGATGCGGCCCTTGTTGATAATCACGATGCGGTCGCAGGTGGCCTCGGCCTCGCTCAGGATATGGGTGGAGAGGATGACGGTCTTCTCCCGGCCGATTTTTCGGATGATCTCTCTGATCTCCACGATCTGGTTCGGATCGAGCCCCGAAGTGGGTTCATCGAGGATGAGGATCTCCGGGTCGCTCATCATGGCATGGGCCAGACCTACCCTTTGCTTCAACCCTTTGGAAAGGGTGTCGATGGTTTTGTGCATGATACCGCGCAGGGCGCACATGTCAGCCAACTGCGCAATACGCTTCTGCTTGGTCTCTCCGGCCAGCCCGCGGATGCGGGCGATGTGCTCCAGGTAGTCGTAGACGATCATGCTTTTGTAGAGCGGGGCCGATTCTGGCAGGTAGCCGATGAGTCGTTTGATGGCCAGCGGGTCTTCGTAAATCGAGTGTGTTTTGACCTGGATGTCGCCGGATGTGGGTTGGAAATAACCGGTGAGCATCCGCAGTGTGGTTGTCTTGCCGGCGCCATTGGGACCCAGCAGTCCCACGATCTCCCCCCCTTTGACGTCGAGGTCGATGTGGTCCACTGCGCAGAAATTGTCGTAGTATTTGGTCAAGCCCTCAACATGGATCATATGCATTCTCCTTCATTCGTTGCTGGCGATTGAGAATCGTCTATACCCCTTGTGCGAATTTGATGCCTCGGATTGGTTTTTGATGGCGGCCCGGAAGGTGCATTCCGTCTCTTCCGAATGCGGACCGCTTTACGAATCAGCACGATTACAGGTGTTCTCTGAAACCGAATCTAATAGAGGATAATGGCCTTGGTGTCAATAGGGGCGTGGATCGTCCGGCGGATAACCGGTCACCCTTGCGTGACGCCATACCAGGGCCCCGAGATCCGCGACTGCTTGCACTGCGGACAGCGTCCCGGTGGGGAGATGCGTTGGCGTGAGCTGAACTCATAGCCGCAGTTGTCACAAGAGGCCGGCCTGATCGACAGCCGGCCGCCCTGGGCCATTACCGATTTTTGAATGTGCGGCAGATGGGTAAGGGCCTCCTTTTCGGTCAACGCCACTGTCTGGGCGAGCTGGCCCAGGTCCATCTCCTGTCGTCGGAGTTCGGCGATCATCCGCTTCCGGATCGTCTGTCTCATTTTTCAGTGATTCCGGACTGCTGAAGGAGCCAATCGATCAAACCCTCCACCGCCGGGCGAATGGCGAGCAGGCTGGCCTGGTACATCTCCAGAGGCCCTCCGTAAGGGTCTTCCACGTCCGGCTGCTCCGGACCGGGTGAGAAGGCAGTCAGCATCTTAACGCGGGACCTGTTGAACATCAGCATGTTTTGCAGGGCGTTCAGATGGCTCATCTCCATGGCCAGGCTCAAATCGGCGTTTCGAACCAACTCGCGGCTCACCATGCGCGCCCTGTGCGTGCTGATGTCGATGCCCAGCTGAGCCATGGCACTGACCGCATGTGGCGCCGGCTGGTTGCCGTGCATTGCGTAGGTGCCGGCGGAAGAGACACGCACAGCCGTTCTCAGCGATGGTGGCAGCAGATGCCGAAGCAGTCCTTCGGCCATGGGGCTTCGGCAGATATTGCCGGTGCAGACCATCAGAATATCAAACATGAAGCAGTTCCTTTTACGATGCGGTGCCGGCCATTGCGTTGCCGGCTTTCAAGTGGATCGATGATAAATGGGGTCCCCGCCGATGTCAACGAAACTGCATACGGTTCGAGCCCTTTTATTTGCGAGGGATAGAGGGCGGCAATAACTGCCTTGACTCGCCTGCGAACCACAAAAAGAGCCGGCCCAGGGGCTGTTGCATGCCCCTGGGCCGACTGAATGGGCCAAAGGAGGATGGCCAGTGATTCCAATTTTCAGTTGCGTGCAAATGCGTAGAATCGATCGAACCATTTCGACTGTGGTGCCGCCGGCATGCGCCAACGCCTCAGCGAGGCCATGAGGGCGCTGCGATCCCCACCGCAAATGCGCTTGAGTTGCATGAAGGCCTCCCCGTTGATCCATCCGGGCAGGCCTCTCGAAATGTGATGAATGGCACGTATCTGATCTTCGCTGAAGGGAAGCCGTTTCAGAAAACCGGCCGCCCGGACGCGATGCTCAAGATAGGCGGCGGTCTGCTTTTCGGTCAGCGCAGCCATGAAAATTTTATCGATGACCGATTTGGGCGGCAGCCATTGGGCAATTTCAGCGAAACGGTTTCTCATATCCGGCTCTGCAAACAGAACGATGCTTTGCAGTTTGCGGTGCCCTTCTCCGTCGAAGGCCGAGCGTAACAGCAACTTCAATTCCGCCCGCGACAGTTGGTGGGCGTCGTCGACAATGACTGAAGGCGGGCTGTCCTTGTGGGACAAAAACACCAGACGGTTGTTGAGATTTTGCAACTCGTCCGGGGGGGGCGCCAGGCGGTATTTCAGCCGGATCCGGCCCGCCCGCCAGCGTTTGCCTGCGTCTTGAATGAAGCGGTTCATCAATGTGGTTTTGCCGCTGCCGCGTTCACCGATGACGACAATAACCAGACTGCTGCTGCCCACCATGTTGTTCAAAATGGCCAGACGTTGAGTGGTGAGTGGTGAGGCGAAGAAGAACCGGTTGTTGGTTCGTCTATTGCTGCGTGCCTCAGATTCTAGTCCCAAAAGAGCGGGCAGAGGGACTTGGGTTCCCTTTGCCAATGCCTTGCATCTCATTTGTGCCATCATCTTGATGATTCCCCCTCTTCCTCGTTTTACCCTCCGTGGTCCGGTTAGCTTATGTTAATGCCGGTTGAACAAAATGATACAACCGCATAGTTTTGTTGACGCCCCTCTGGGATGCCGGACCGCATTTGGCCTCTATTTCCTGACGTTCACCTTCACTTCATCGCCCTGGTAGGGATAAATGCAATCTGCATACCAAACGCAGTCGTTCGGTAAAGAACCGCGCCCCTGAGGGATACCTACTTGATCTTTTACCGGTGGTCCATTATAACTCGCCTTACCGAGCGATGAAAACACTTGCCATATTCTGCCATTCCCTTGCATATTTGAGGTGTTCGCACCGGTGAAACGCATAGACCCTTGATCTGGAAAGAAGACGAAGCGCCAGTACCGACCGAACGCATCACCCAGTTCCCTGTGACGTTATTTTTTGCGCGAACCCTAAACCACTCGTCATTATTCAACCGTGGAGCATGAGATGACAACCTGCCGTATTCTTTTTGTAGATGACGACAAAGATATCTTGATGATGGTCGAGCAGTACCTTGAGATGCAGGGCTATGATATCACGACCGTCAACAGCGGTCTCAAGGCCCTGGATCTGGTCAGGGACCAGGATGTCGATATAATTTTTACCGATTACAAGATGCCTGAATTCAACGGCCTTGAACTCCTGGCGGCGGTAAAACAGTACAAGCCGGAGATCGAGGTAATCGTCGTCACCGGTTACGGTTCAATGGAGTCCGCCATCCAGGCCATGAAGTTCGGCAGTTATGACTATCTGCAAAAGCCGTTTAAGCTCGATCACCTGAAGTTGATCATCGATCGCATCACCGAAGAGCGTAAGGTGAAAGACAAGAAGGCCCTTGCACGCAAACGCGACCGGCAGCGCCACCGATTCGAAGGCTTGGTGGGGGTAAGCCCCCATATGCAGCAGATCTACGAACTGATCGAAACGGTCTGTCAGCAAAACCCCATGGTCCTCATTCAGGGTGAAAGCGGCACCGGCAAGGAGTTGGTGGCGCGCACCATCCATGCCGGGAGCGACCGGCGCGACAACGCTTTCGTTCCTGTCAATTGCAGCGGTATCGCCGACGGTGTGCCCGAAGATGAGATGGTCGCCCACGTCACTTCACTGATGCAAAAAGTGCACGGCGGCACGATCTATCTGGATGAGATTGCTGATCTGGCTCCTGCGCTGCGGCTATCGATCCTGCAGGCTTTAGAGGCCGAGCAGAAAAAAAAGGGAAATGCCACGCGGGTGATCGCCGCCACCAGCAAGGAGTTGGGCGAGGTCATCGCCAGTGGTGCGCTGAAGAAGAATTTTTTCGATCTGCTCAGCGCCGTCGTATTCCGCCTGCCCCCCCTGCGGGAACGGCTGGAAGACATCTGCCTGCTCATCAACCACTTCATCCATCAGGCCTGCGCCAAACAGAATCGTCGAATCATCAGTGTCTCTCCTGATGCCTTGGATATTCTCATGGGGTATCACTGGCCTGGCAACTTGATTCAGTTGCAGAACGTTATCGACCGGGCCCTGGCCCTGGGGGTCGAAGAGGCGATCCAGCCTGGGGATCTGCCGGCGGAGATTCAAACGTTCTCCACCATCTCCAAAATGGGCTAAATCGCCGGAGCACCCCAGATGCTGCGTTGCCGGAGGTTCGCGGTGGTGTGGCCACAGCTTCACCTCCGGACGCCTTGCCTCTGGTGCGCTCCGGCGATTTAGCCGGTATTTGGCCGCAACGGTGGTCTCTGATTGTACCCGAAGCCTCGGATGCTGCGTTGCCGGAGGTTCGCGGTGGTGTGGCCACAGCTTCACCTCCGGCCGCCTTGCCTCTGGTGCGCTCCGGCGATTTAGCCGGAATTTCGCGGCAACGGTGGTCTCTGGTTGTACCCGAAGCCTCGGATGCTGCGTTGCCGGAGGTTTGCGGTGGTGTGGCCACAGCTTCACCTCCGGCCGCCTTGCCTCTGGTGCGCTCCGGCGATTTAGCCGGTATTTGGCCGCAACGGTGGTCTCTGATTGTAGCCGAAGCCTCGGATGCTGCGTTGCCGGAGGTTCGCGGTGGTGTGGCCACAGCTTCACCTCCGGCCGCCTTGCCTCTGGTGCGCTCCGGCGATTTAGCCGGAATTTCGCGGCAACGATGGTCTCTGATTGTACCCGAAGCCTCGGATGCTGCGTTGCCGGAGGTTCGCGGTGGTGTGGCCACAGCTTCACCTCCGGACGCCTTGCCTCTGGTGCGCTCCGGCGATTTAGCCGGAATTTCGCGGCAACGGTGGTCTCTGATTGTACCCGAAGCCTCGGATGCTGCGTTGCCGGAGGTTCGCGGTGGTGTGGCCACAGCTTCACCTCCGGCCGCCTTGCCTCTGGTGCGCTCCGGCGATTTAGCCGGTTTGCTCGCGCTGTTGGCTGTTTTTTTGGAGTTCAAGCACTCTACCGGCTATGAGAATTCACCTTCGGCATTAGCGATTTTTTGCTTTGCCCTGATACCCATGAGGTGACATCATGTCCAAGGTTTTCCCGAAACCGATTTCAGATCTTCCTGAAGCGGATATACCGATCGATGGCATTACTGCTTTTCTTTCCCAATCGGAATCGCATCAGATTATTTTCATGGCGTTTGAAAAGGATGTTGATTTGACGGAGCACTCGCATGCTGCTCAGGTGGGATTTGTATTGGAGGGCAAAATAGAGCTCATTATAGATGGAGAGCGTCAATCCTATTCCAAAGGCGACAGTTATTACATCCCTGAAGGTGTGCCGCATTCAGGTAAAATATTTGCCGGGTACGCCGATATCACCTTTTTCGATGAACCGGGGCGATATTCAAAGAGATAATAGGAAATAGAGATGCAATATGGATAAGTCGAAAGTAAAAAGAGAATACAAGCAGGAAAAACGGCCGATGGGCGTATATCGAATAAGGAATGTGAAGCGTGGGAAGTCTTACATCGGTTATAGTATTGACTTGCAGGCCATAATGAACCGGCAAAAAGCCGAGCTGAAGTTTGGGAGTCATCGGAATGCAGAGCTGCTTGGCGAATGGAAGTCACTGGGCGAGTCCGCTTTTGAGTTTGAGGTGCTCGATGAGCTTGAGCGTGATGATCAATCTAACGCAGATCCCACGGAAGAGCTGCGCATCCTTAGTGAAATGTGGATCAGCAAAATCGAAAAAGCCGGAGATTTGGCAGTAAAACTATAACGGCAGTTTGAAAGACGGCCCTCTATCTCCCCGTCAGTTTGGTTGCAGCGTACACCGGTGAGGGGGATCCCAACAACCTTCAGCCTTCATCCTTGTCCCTTTATGCCCGACATCCTCCTCATCCAGCCGCCCATTCAGGATTTTTACCTGACGGCCAAGCGTACCATGCCCTATGGGCTGGCATGCATCGCCGCGTCCCTGAGACAGGCGGGGTTCAGCGTCGATATCCTGGACGGATTGGCCACCACCAAAGCGCGGGTGATCCCCTGGCCTGATGAGTTGGCGTTTTTAGCACCCTATTTTGGCCGCGTCGATCGCTCACCGTTCGCACTGTTTCACCACTTTCGCCACTTCGGCTACAGTTTCCAGCATATCGGCCGGATGGCTGCACAGTCGGGCGCCCATCTGATCGGCATCTCTTCGCTCTTCAGTGCCTATAGTGACACTGCCTTGGAGACGGCCGTTACCGTTCGTCAGTGCTGCCCCGATGCCACCATCGTGATGGGCGGTCACCACCCGTCGGTGCTGCCGGAAATGGTGATCATCCATCCGGCCGTCGATGTTGTGCTTCGCGGCGATGGCGAGGCCACAATGCCCCATCTGGCTCAAGCCCTGCGCGACGGTACCTCCCTGGAACGTTTGCCCGGTTTGGTGCGGATTCAACCCGACGACACGGTGTTGAAAGGCCATCCGGTGGTGGTCGACGATTTGAACCGACTGCCGTTACCGGCTTTCGATCTTCTCAACTGGCGCTTCTATCGTCGGGGCGGCAAGGGCAGCCTGGCGCTTTCGGCGGGCCGGGGATGCCCGATGCGCTGCACCTACTGTGCGGTTAATGCATCCACCTATCACGGTTACCGGGGCCGGCGTGTGGGGGCTGTAATGGATGAGATCGTTGCTGCCGACCGCATTTCGCCACTGGGCTTCATTGACTTCGAAGATGAGCACCTCACTGCCGATCGCACCTGGTTTCTGGAACTGCTGGCCGCCATTGAAAGCCATTTCAACGGGCGGCTGCCTGAGCTGCGTGCCATGAATGGCATGTTTGCGCCCTCACTGGATGACGAGATGGTCGCGCGCATGCAGCGCGCCGGCTTCAAAACGCTCAATTTTGCACTCATCACCACCGCCCCTTATCAACTCAGGAGATTCGGTCGTCCCGATCTGAGTGGCGACCTGGATCGGGTGCTGGCGGCGGCTGGTAGAGCTGGTTTGAGCAGCGTGGCCTACCTCATCGTGGCCGGTCCCGGTCAGGATCCCCATCAATCGATATCCGATCTGTTGTTTTTGGCCCAGCGGCCGGTCCTGGCCGGTGTATCGGTTTTCTATCCGGCACCAGGCAGCGCAGACCACGACTGGTGCCGGCGCAGCGGCCGGTTGCCGAAACAGTTGGGATGCATGCGCGCTTCGACGCTGCCACTGGAGCACACCACCAACCGACGCCAGGCTGTCACGCTGCTGCGCCTTGGACGCATTCTCAACCACATGAAAAATAGGCTTGACCAGGGGCAATCCCTTCCCAAGGCGGCGGCAGCGCCCCTGAGAATAGACCTTGACTGTGACCGTGAAGAGATCGGCCGCACTTTGCTCTCCGCTTTTTTATTTGACGGCGTGATCCGGGGCGTGGACGAGCAGGGGGTTGTTTACAGCCATGAGGTGGATGTGACCCTGTGCCGGGCCTTTCTGGAGGGGACGGGGCGCATCACTCTGTGCGGAACACTGCCGCTTTATTGATATTCAGGTCCGTTACAATCCATCGATTTGTTCCCATCGACCCGTTCGCCCACTTGGCCAGGGCGAAAATTCAGGTAGCTGAAGAGGCGCTTTTCCAGAAGCATTGTCTGGTCCCACACCACCTTTAGCCATCGCCGGTGCTCCTCAGTTTTGGCATAGCGTTCGAGGATGTAAGTCATGCGGTCCTCCAGGGAGACCACCTGATCATGAAGCACCCGCTTGTCTGCGTAGTTGACGATTTCGGCCTCGCTGGGTGCCTCGCCTTCGAAATAGGCGTCCAGGATGACGTGCTGACGTACAATATCCCCAACTTCGGGGTAGCCGGCCTCTGAGAGATGTTCCCCCCCGGTCTTGGAGTGGTTCTCTCCGGTGGTGAAGCTCCGCGGTTTGGTAATGTCGTGCAGTAGCGCCGACGCTTTCACCAGTGGGCGGTTCAGGGAGACCCCAGCAGATACAAGGCCGTCGGTGATCAGCAGCGCCACCTGGCAAACCAGCATCGAATGGGCTTTGATATGGTCCGGCATCTCCATGTCGGTCAACATGTGCATGCACTCGGATCTCGGGGGAATCCGCATGATTGCTGTTTCTCCTCCCCGTCCCATTGGATGATTCAGAGGCAGGGTCGGGCGGTTTGGGCGTTTCGGTTCACTCCTTTTTATATAGCTGATGGGGCGCCCGGACCACAAGGTCAAAGTGGTGATCCGGACTGAGAATTGGCTTACCTTTTGGGCCCTATCTTCAGTTTGCACCACATCCGTTCCTGCTGTTCGGCGGTCCCGCACAACCAGGGCTCTTATACGAACATCCGCCTTTGCAATTGACACCCCTTGGACTTTTACTTATCATTTGCGGGTTGCCGCTGGTTTCTTCTTCATACGCGTATCACTGCAACCTGGAAACAGGGCCGTAACCGAAGGTTCCGCAGCCCAAGCAAGTGTAAGCGCTTGCGCCGCGAAAACGCCTTTAACCAACTCATCAGAAGATGGCACCATGTCTATACCCGAAACACTCAATCTCGACTACCTCGACGAACAGTACCAGCGCTATAAAAACGATCCCCAGTCGGTCACTCGTGAATGGCGCGTTTTCTTTTACGGTTTCGATGTCGGCCTCCAGCAGGCCGCTCCCGAGAAGGGAACGCAGACCGTTTCCGCGGCAGACCCAGGTGACGCCCAGGTTGGCGAGCTGATTCTGCGATACCGTCAATTGGGGCATATGCTGGCCTGTATGGACCCGTTGAGTGCATGTCCGACCGAGCACCCTCTGCTGTCGCTGGATGCCGTTGGATTCGATCCCGCCCATCTCGACCGTGTTTATGCCACCCCCCAATTCCCATTCGTCGATCGGGCTCCCCTGAAGGAGATCGTCCAGATCTTGAAACAGACCTACTGCCGTTCGGTGGGGGTGGAGTACATGCACCTGCAGGATCCGGATGAGCGGCGTTGGCTGCAGGAGCGCATGGAGCCGAACCGCAACCAGGCAGGGTTGGACAGCAGTGAAAAGCGTTATGTGCTTGAAAAGCTAACCGAAACGGCCATGTTCGAAAGTTTTTTGAATAAACGCTATCTCGCCGTGACCCGTTTCTCTCTTGAGGGGGGGGACGGTATCATCCCCATGCTCGACCTGCTCCTGCGCAAGGCAGCCGGATTGGGCGCCCGGGAGGTGATCCTGGGTATGGCCCACAGGGGACGCCTCAATGTTCAGGCCAATATTCTGCGGCGGCCGGTGGAAGAGATCCTGGCCGAGTTTGAAAACTGTTACGACAGCAGCCAGCTGGTGGGCGCCGGGGACGTGAAATACCACAACGGATACCTGGGCGACATCGACCTGGGCAACGACGGGCGCATTCAGGCCCTGCTGGTCAACAACCCCAGCCACCTGGAAGCCGTCGATTCGGTGGTCCAGGGCATTGCCCGGGCGCGCCAGGAAAAGCGCGGCGAAGAGGGGCGGCGGGAAGTCCTGCCCCTGCTGCTGCACGGCGATGCGGCCTTTGCCGGCCAGGGGATCGTGGCCGAGACCCTGAACATGAGCCAGCTCAAGGGCTACGCCACCGGCGGAACGATTCACGTGGTGATCAACAACCAGATCGGCTACACCACCCTGCCCGAACACGCCCGTTCGACGCGCTACACCACCGACCTGGCCAAGATGCTGATGGTGCCCATTTTCCATGTGCACGGTGAAAATCCGGAGGCTCTGGCGCACGTGATCCGTCTGGCCGTCGAGTATCGCTATACCTATGGAAAGGATGTGGTGGTGGACGTGGTCTGTTACCGCCGATTTGGCCACAACGAGGGCGACGAGCCTTACTTTACGCAGCCGCTGATGTACGACCGCATCCGCCAGCGTCCGTCGTTGCACAAGCTTTATGGCGATGAACTGGTGGAGGCACAGGTGCTGTCAGCTGGTGAAGCGGGCCGACTGGAGAAGGCGGCGTTGAAACGGTTGGAAAGCGCCTACGATGAAATTCGCAGCAGCGCCTGCCCCTTTCCGGAAGGGCGCTTCTATAGTGTCTGGGAGCGCTACACCGGCCAATACAAACATACGGTCGTCAAGACCAGTGTGCCGCAGGAGACGCTGGTTTCGTTGGCCCGTCAGCTCAACACCGTTCCGGGGTCGTTTACCCCCCACTCCAAGATCAAACTGCTGCTGCGTCGTCGCCGTGAGGCGGTGGAAAAGGGGGTTGGTATCGACTGGGCCAATGCCGAATCGCTGGCCTTCGCCACACTGCTCAACGAAAAGGTGCCGATTCGGCTGAGCGGCCAGGACAGCGGGCGGGGCACCTTCAGTCAGCGCCACAGCGTGCTGTTCGATCGCAAGAGCGGGGAACCTTATGTCCCGTTGAACCATCTCGCCGGTCAAGCCGCCGCTTTCGATGTCCATAACAGCCCACTCTCCGAGGTTAGCGTGATGGGGTTTGACTACGGTTACTCGCTGGTGCGGCCGGAGAGCCTGGTGATGTGGGAGGCCCAGTTCGGCGACTTCGCCAACAACGCCCAGGGGATCATTGACCTCTTTATCACCAGCGGTGAGACCAAGTGGCAGCGTCTGTCCGGTCTGGTGCTGCTGCTGCCCCACGGATGGGAGGGCCTCGGGCCCGAGCACTCCAGCGCCCGACTGGAGCGTTTTTTACAGTTGTGCGCCGACGACAACATTCAGGTGTGCGACCTTACAACGCCGGCCCAATACTTTCATCTGCTGCGCCGGCAGGTCAACGCCGCCTACCGAAAACCGCTGATTCTGATGACCCCCAAGAGCCTGCTGCGTCATCCCCAGGCAGTGTCGGCCCTGTCCGACCTGAGCGAGGGAACGTTCCAGGCCGTACTCGACGACCCGGCCCGGCCCGAAAAGGCGCGCAAGCTGGTTTTTTGCAGCGGCAAGATCTATTATCAACTCCTTCAGCGCCGGGACGATCTGGGGGCAAGCGATATCGCCGTCATCCGGCTGGAGCAGTATTACCCGTTTCCCTACGACCAACTGAGCAAGCTGCTCGTCAACTACCCCTTGGCCGAATCCTGGATCTGGGCCCAGGAGGCGCCAGAAAACATGGGAGGGTGGCAGTTCGTGCGGACTCACCTGGAGGCTGTTGTCGGACACCCGGTCACCTATGTCGGGCGCCGGGCGTCGTCTACGCCGGCCACCGGGTTTCCGAACCTTTACAAAATGGAGCAGGCGGCCATATCGGACCAGGCGGTTGGCCCCTACGATGCTGCCGGAAAGGCGACCGGATAGGGTGACGGTGTTCTCATCTAAGACGTTGGCCTGCCACCCGATGGCAGGGAGAGAGGATATCAGCTCTGTACAGATCAGATCAGGATCTGTACAGAATTGATGGACGTGTAAAATGCACTTCACCGTCATGCCGGACCCCGGATCGCGGTCCCGGGGCAGGCTTTTATGTCTCGGGATCCAGAAGCCACTGAAAAGACTGGATTCCAGCTTTCGCCGGAATGACGCTTAAAGCACACTTTGGCCTTTTTAAGTATGTATCAAAATCGGGGTAACAAGGAGAATCAATGGCGATCGATGTGAAAATCCCCAGCGTGGGGGAGTCGGTGCAGGAGGCCGTTTTAACCGAGTGGTTCAAGCAAGACGGCGATGTAGTGGACAAAGACGAACCCCTATTCGTCATCGAAACCGACAAGGTGACCCTGGAGGTGGCTGCGGAAGTGGCCGGCACCCTGAAAATTCTGGTGCAGGCCGACGAGACGGTGGCCGTGGGCACCGTGGTGGCTACCATCGAGCCCGGCGCTGTCAAGCCGGCCGCTGAAGCCAAACCAGAACCGGCCTCCGTAAAGCCGGAGGTGACGGCCCCGCCGACATCCGAACCGGCAGAGGCTGAGACGCCGGCCCCGGTTTCCGAAAAGGTATCTCCCCAACCGCCTCCGCCCGGTCCGGCACCGAGTGGCGTGTCAC
Source organism: uncultured Desulfatitalea sp. (assembly GCA_963668675.2). Classification (GTDB taxonomy): domain Bacteria; phylum Desulfobacterota; class Desulfobacteria; order Desulfobacterales; family Desulfosarcinaceae; genus Desulfatitalea. The sequence continues at coordinate 3,348,083 of CAXXMB010000002.1, forward strand.
CAGCCGTGCGGCGTTTGGCGGCGGAGAAGCGAATGGACCTGAGCCGGATACAGGGCTCCGGGCCGGGTGGTCGGATCACCAAAGGGGACCTGCTGCTGGCATTGGAACAGGCGCCGGCCGGTGTGCCCGAAGTGTGCGCGGCACCGCCAGAGCTGGGCCAGGAGGCCGCACCCGCCGAGGTGCGCAAGGCGATGTCACCTATTCGAAAGCGCATTGCCGAACGGCTGCTCGAAGCCAAGCAGAACACCGCCATGCTCACCACTTTCAACGACGTGGACATGAGCCGGGCCATGGACCTGCGCAGCCGCTACAAGGAGGCCTTTAAAGAGAAGCATGACGTGTCGCTCGGCTTCATGTCATTTTTCGTCAAAGCGTGCGTGGCGGCACTGCAGGAGATCCCCGAAGTCAACGGCTTTGTCGACGGCAGCGACATCATCTACCACAGTTACCAGCACATCGGCGTGGCGGTCGGATCGCCCCGCGGTTTGGTCGTACCGGTCATCCGGCACACCGAACAGATGAGCTTCGCCCAGATTGAACAGGCCATCGTCGACTACGTGGCCAAGATCAAGGAGAACCGCCTGGAACTGGCCGACCTGGAGGGCGGCACCTTCACCATCAGCAACGGCGGCGTGTATGGATCGCTGCTCAGCACCCCCATTCTCAACATGCCCCAGAGCGGCATTCTGGGTATGCACCGTATTGAAAAGCGTCCGGTGGTGGTCGATGACCAGATCGTCATCCGCCCCATGATGTACCTGGCGCTGAGTTACGACCACCGCATCGTTGATGGACGCGGTGCGGTCACTTTCCTTAAAAGAGTCAAAGAGCTGGTGGAAAATCCCGAGCGGCTCGTACTGGAGGTGTAACCATGGCAGAGACGCACGACTATGATCTGATCATCATCGGTGCCGGCCCCGGCGGTTATGTGGCCGCCGTGCGGGCTGCCCAACTGGGGCTCAAAACGGCCTGCATCGAGAAGCGGCCGCGCCTGGGCGGCGTCTGCCTCAACGAAGGCTGCATCCCGAGCAAGGCCCTGCTCGATTCGAGCGAGTACTATCACCTGGCCAAGGAGGGGCTGGCCGCCCACGGGGTCAAGACCGGCCGGGTGACCCTCGACCTGAAGACCATGATGGCGCGCAAGGAGCAGGTGGTCGCCGACCTCACCGACAGCGTACGCAAACTGCTCCAAGGCAACAAAGTGGAGATCATCCATGGTCAGGCGCGCTTGGCGGCAGCGGGCAGGGTTTCCGTTGAGGGTGAAGATCAGAAACCCCGTGAGATCACCGCCCGCCATATCCTGCTGGCCACCGGCAGTGCACCGGTGCAACTGCCCGGACTCGAATTTGACGACGAACGCATCATCGACGCCACCCAGGCCCTCGCCCTGAAGGAGGTGCCCAAGCACCTGGGGGTCGTGGGCGGTGGCTACATCGGGCTGGAGCTGGGATCGGTCTGGCTGCGCCTGGGTGCCAAGGTGACCGTCATCGAGATGCTGCCCAAGATTGGCACCGGGCTCGACGGCCAGGTGGCCCGGACCCTGGACCGCATATTGCGTAAACAGGGCCTTGAGATGCGACTGGACACCCGGGTGGTAGAGGCCAAGTTTTCCGGGCGCAAGGTCAGTGTCACCGTGGAGAAGGGGGAGCAGCGCGACACCCTCAGCTTCGATCGCCTTCTGGTGGCGGTGGGGCGCCGACCCCTCACTCGGGATCTGGGGCTTGAGGAGCTGGGGATCAAAACCGATCCGCAAAGCGGTCACATCCTGGTGGATGAGACTTACCAGACCAACGTAGCCGGCATCTACGCCATCGGCGATCTGATCCCCGGCCCTATGCTGGCCCACAAGGCCTCGGCCGAAGGCATTGCCGCGGTGGAGCATATGGCCGGACGCTTCGGGGAGGTCAACTACGACGCCATCCCCTCGGTCATCTACACCTGGCCGAGGTGGCCAGTGTAGGATTGACCCTGCAGCAGGTCAAGGAGCGCGACATCCCGCACTGCGTCGGCAGCTATCCGTTTACCGGTGCCGGACGCGCACGCTGCATGGGTGAGACCGACGGCTTCGTCAAACTCATCGCCCACGCCAAGAGCGACCGTATCCTGGGCGTGCACATCATCGGGCCGCGGGCCGCGGATATGATTGCCGAGTGCGTTCTGGCCCTGGAGTTCGGCGCCAGCTCCGAAGACATTGCCCGCACCATCCACGGCCACCCCACCTTCTCCGAGGCGCTGCAGGAGGCGGCCATGGCCATTCGAAAGTGTTCGATCTACGCCTCCTAAATCGCATCGAGGGGGAAGTAAAGCGTCTTAAGTCAACCGATTGAAGGAAGGGAACATAGACGCATGAAAGTATACAGGCTCAGAGTTTCCATCATCGGTATGTCAAAGCTTTACCGGATCATCGAGGCGTCTGAAACATGCACCTTCGACCAGCTGCATGAGGCGATCTTCGACGCCTTCAACCGCTACGATGCCCATCTCTACTCCTTTTTCATCACGAAGAAAGATACCAAGAATCCCCGCACGATCTGGAACGCCCCCGAAATCACCCATCCTGCGGCGTTGCAGGACGATTCGGGCTACGGCCGGCCCAAGCGCTCCTCGTCCGATACCACCTTGGGGACCATCGGTTTGGAGAGCAAGGAGGTGTTTCACTACCTGTTCGACTTCGGCGATGAGTGGTGGCACCGGATCCGGGTGGACTCGGTGACAGAGGCGGATGGCGAGGTCCCGCCCGCCAGGACGGTTAAATCGGTCGGTGCTGCGCCGCCCCAATATATGGAGTATGAAGACGACGATGACCCGAACGAAGAAGCGTTTGATGATGAGGAGTGAGTCTATCCCATTGCCGACATATGAATACCCAACCTTTAGCGGCCATCGCCTTAACGGCGGTGGCAGCTGTTTTCCAATCGAAGCTGTTTAGGGATAGAGGGAGGACACGCGTTTGCAACACACGCCCATGGATGCGCTGGAAGCGATCTTTAATCCGAAATCGATTGCCGTGATCGGCGCATCGGACACCTTCGGAAAGTGGGGCCATCGGATGATCGATCGGCCAATGAAAACAGGCTACCAGGGAGCCCTCTATCCGATCAACCCGGTCAAAAAAGAGATCCTAGGGCTCACCGCCTATCCAAACGTCTCGGCCGTACCGGGCGATATCGACATGGCGGTGATCACCACCCCCACGCCCAGCGTGCCGGCGCTGCTCGGCGAGTGTGCCGCCAAAGGTATCAAGGGCGCTGTGGTCATAACGGCCGGTTTTGCCGAGACGGGCGATGAAGGGCGTGCACTCGAAGCGGAGATGCTCTCCGTGGCGCGCGCCGAAGGCATCCGGCTGGTCGGCCCAAACTGCATGGGGATCTTCAGCGCGTCAGGGCGACTGAGCCTCTGCTTCCCGGTCGCACCCAAATCTGGCTCAATCGCTTTTATCTCCCAGAGCGGCACCTTCGGGGTCTCCATCGCCCAGGTGGCCGCCTCCCAGGGGTATGGCCTCAGCAAATTCGTCAGCATCGGCAACCAGGCCGACCTCGGTGTGGCAGATTACGTCGAGTACTTGGCCGACGATCCGGAGACCAATGTCATTGCCCTCTATGTCGAGGGGTTCAAGGATGGCGAGCGTTTTTTCAACGTGGCCCGTGAAGTGGTCAAGAAGAAGCCGATCATCATTTACAAGGCGGGCCGGTCAGAGGCCGCCGAACGGGCGGCCATGTCCCATACGGCATCGGTGGCCGGTTCGTCCGTCGTCTTCGACAACATCTGCAAGCAGATCGGCCTTCTGCAGGTGCGCGAGTCGTTTCACATGTTCGAGATGGCCCAGGCCCTGGCCGGAATGCCCTATCCCAAGGGCAACCGGGTGGCCATTCTCGGCAGTGGTGGCCAGGGCGTGGTGGGCACCGACGCCTGCGCCGGTCTTGGCATGGAACTTCCGCAACTGGACCGGGAGACGGCCGACAAGATCAACGCCCTGCTGCCGCCCCATGCGCCACCGGCGAGAAATCCGGTCGATTTCGCCGGCGCCACGCGTACGGCCATGCAGGAGGCGGAGATCATCGAACAGTTTCTCAAGTTGGATTACATTGACGGTGTCATCAGTAACGTTCCGGTCAGCCCCCAGTTGTGGGACAACAAAATCGTGATCGACCGGACGGCCAAGGAGCAACCGCCCCATGTGAAGGTGGCCATTGACGGTGGAGAACGGTACGCATCGCTGCCTCGCAAGTACGGAAAGCCCGTCATCTGCCTGCGTTTCGCCAATATGGAGAACGACATCATGGAGGAGATGCTCGGCGAAGGGGGGATTCCCGTATACAGTTCGCCCGAGCAGTGCGCGCGGGCCATGCATGCCTTGGTCCACTACGGGCAGGTGCGACGCAAGTGGGGGGTGTGAAATCTACTCCAGTTGGTTATCGCAGTAAAAGTCCCTCTTTTCCAAAGGGGCATTCAGGGGAATTTGAAGGCGGCATAAGTGTGCTTAGATACTCTCGCTGCTACGGTAGCACCGAAAAAATCCCCCCGGCCCCCCTTTGGGAAAGGGGGGAGTTTGGTTTAGGATCAAAATAAAATTGGGTAGCATTGCCGTTATCGTACAATTCTACTCGTTTCCATCACACTCAGTAACAGATACGGAGGTAATTTCATGAGCGGACGTCTGGAAGGCAAGATTACGGTAATTACCGGTGGCACCAGCGGCATTGGCGCGGCCACGGCGGAGGTGTTTGCCGGCGAAGGGGCCAAGGTGATCATCGCTGGCCGTTCCGAGGAGAAGGGCGCCAAACTGGCGGAAAAGCTGGGCGCCAATGTTATCTACCAGCGGGCCGATGTGACCATCGAGGAGGATATCAAGGCCCTGGTCGACATGGCCATGGAGCGTTTCGGTAAACTCGACGTTATGTTCAACAACGCAGGGGGCAAGGACCGCGGCACGGTGGACACGGTGACCATGGATGACTTTATTTACAGCTCCAAACTGCTGCTCGGCAGCGTGGCCCTCGGCATCCGGTACGCCGCCGAGGCAATGAAGCCACAGAATTCGGGATGCATCATCAACAATTCGAGCATCGCCGCCATCCGCAGCAACCAGGGCGGTTATCTCTATAGTGCACTCAAGGCTGGCGTCGTCCACATCACCAAGATGGCCGGTGTGCAGTTGGGGCCGTACAACATCCGGGTAAACTCCATCGCTCCGGGCGCCATCGCAACGCCCATCTTCTGGGGTGGGTCCGAGGTGGCCAACACCTTGGATGAAGAGACCAATCAGAAGAAGATGGAGAAGCTGATGAAAAACCTGGCCAATGCCACACCGATTCCAAGGGCCGGTTTGGATAAAGACATCGCCTATGCGGCGCTTTTTCTGGCCAGCGACGAAGGCAGCTTCGTCAACTGCCACGATCTGGTGGTGGATGGCGGGCGCACCTCGCTCTTTTACGAAAAGAAGTAAATTGCATACCGGCCCGGCGTTTACTGCCGGGCCTTCTAACACGGAGAGCCGGCCGGCCTATGGCGCGTCAATCGCAAAACCTGACCGATGTGATGCTGCACGGGCCGATACTACCCCTGCTGCTGCGATTGGCCAGCCCCAATGTTCTGGCGTTTTTTGTCCAGACGCTGGTCGGCATCGCCGAGGTCTGGTACGTGGGGCAACTGGGAACTTTGGCCCTGGCCGGGCTGGCCCTGGTCTACCCCCTGCTGATGCTGATGAACATGATGTCGGCCGGTGCCTTGGGCGGTGCGGTGGCATCATCGGTGGCGCGTTCCGTGGGCCGTGGCGCCATCGATCGGGGCGAAGCGCTTATATGGCACGCATTGGTGCTGGGCTGGGCCGGGGCCGGATGCTTCACGGTGGTCTATTTCAGCTTTGGCGATACCATCCTCTCCCTGCTCGGTGGTGAGGGCGAGGTGCTACTCCAGGCGAGAGCGTACGCCAATATACTTTTCTTGGGGTGTGGCCTGCTCTGGACGGTCAATATCCTGGCCAGCGTCTTTCGCGGCGTAGGGGAGATGAAATTCCCGGCCGCATTGATGCTTCTCGGGGTTTGCATTCAGGTGCCGTTGTCCGGGGCGTTGATTTTGGGATGGGGGCCGTTTCCCCAAATGGGGATTTCAGGGGCTGCCCTGTCTGCCATGGTATCTGCAACCGTCACCATATTGATACTGTTGGCAAGGCTCCTTTTCGGCCATCCATTGGTCAAGTTGCGTGCAGGGGCTTTGCGGCTGCAGCGCGAACTGTTCAGGGATATCCTGAAGGTGGGGTTGCTTGCGTCGGTGTCGCCGTTTATTTCGATCTTCACCGTTCTATGCATTACCAGTCTGGTGAGCCGCTTCGGTCCGGCTGCACTGGCCGGTTACGGCATTGGAGCGCGCCTCGAATTCATGATCGTTCCGCTGATCTTCGGCATCGGTGCGGCCCTTACGGCCATGGTCGGGGTGAACACCGGCGCCGGAAAGAGGGAGCGGGCACTGCGTATCGGCTGGATCGGAGCTGCCACGGCCGGCGCCCTGGCAGGCGGCATCGGCCTGCTGGTGGCCATACTTCCCGAGCTGTGGGTCGGTTTGTACACGGACGACGCGGCGGTCTTTGCATCCGGGGCCGCCTATTTGCGGATCGTCGGCAGCCTCTACCTATTTCAAGGGGTCGGGTTGGCCCTCTTTTTCGCTTCCCAGGGCGCCGGTACCGTGGTGTGGCCGGTGGCTGCGGTCCTGCTGAGGTTCATCGTAGCCGCAGGCGGAGGTGCCATCGTCGTTATGGCACTGGATATGGGGCTCACTGCGCTTTTTATCCTGGTGGGCGCCGGCACGATCATCTTTGGTACTGTCACCGCCCTCTCCATACTCTTCGGCGCCTGGCGAAGGGGGTGACATAACGTGTTGAATGCAAAAGAAAACAGAGTGGACCCAGCGGTTTTATGAACGTTATGGGGAATTGAAACTTTTGTTGTATCCATTATTTCTGAGCGGCAAAAAACGATGGGAGGTTTTTATGAACTACGAACAGATACTCTTCTCCACCGAAGGTGCCATTGCCTATTTAACCTTGAACCAGCCGCAGAAGATCAACTCGCTCTCGTCGAAGATGATCAGCGAGATGATCGAGGCCCTGACCGCCGTGTCGACGGATGAGTCGGTCAAGGTGGTGATCATCCGTGGCGCGGGCAAGCACTTTTGCGCCGGACACGACATGTCCGAGATGGTGGGCGAGGGTGCAAAGGAGGCCAAACAGATCTTCGAGCGTTGCGGGCGACTGATGGCCTTGCTGCATGCCATACCCCAGCCGGTCATTGCCCAGGTTCAGGGTGTGGCCACCGCGGCTGGCTGCCAGTTGGTGTCCTGGTGCGATCTGGTCGTGGCCGAAGAGGGGGCGCGGTTTGCAACCCCCGGCGTCAAGATCGGACTCTTCTGCACCACCCCGGCAGTGGCCATCAGCCGGGCCATCGGCCGCAAGGCGGCCATGGAGATGCTGCTCACCGGACGTTACTTCCCAGCCGATGAAGCCAAGGCCCTGGGGCTGGTCAATCGCGTGGTGCCACTGGAACAGCTATCCGCCGAGACCGAGCAGTTGGCCCTGCAGATCGCCGAAGCGAGCCGCTATGTGCTGGGCATCGGCAAGCAAGGGTTTTACGCCCAAGTCGACGCGACCGACGAAAAGGCATTCCAGGTTGCCACCCAGACCATCGCTTTGAACATGTTGGCCGAAGATGCCCAGAGCGGTGTCAGCGCATTTATCGAGAAGAAAACGCCCGAATGGAAGAACCGCTGATTCGATGTTGGGCGTGACGCGGCGAACGATGGATGAAGACAAGGAAACAGAGACGATGAGACGCAGTGCGAAATTCGGCATCATGGGGGCGATTCTCTTCGGGGGCTTGATCCTGACAGCCTTGGGGATCTTCTTCGCCAAGGCCATGCCCATCGGCACCGGCTACGTGGCCAAGTTTATCTGTTCGAGCACCTTTATCTCCCAACGGGATCCCGATACCGTCTTCCGGGAAGATGTCGTTCCGGTCAATCCGTTGGCCCGTCTGGTCTCCTACGACATCGACCGCACCGGCAAAACCGTGAAGGCATCTTCGTTCGGCATCATCTCCACCACGGCCCTCTTTCGGGAGGGCTGCGGCTGTTCGCTGGTCATCGGTGCGACCGAAGCAGAGATGCGCGCCCAGCCCCTGGTGCCAAACGATTTCATCGCGACGCGGCCCTCACACCCAACGGACCATGCCTGGCCGCACGGAAGCGGTGGACCGATCGATCCGGCCGCTGTCGGTGCCGATGCCGGCCGCCTCGAACAGGCAATCGAAGACGCTTTTGCCGAACCCGGTCCTGACAGAAAACGAAACACCCGCGCCGTTCTCGTCGTCTATCGCGGGCAGCTTATCGCCGAAAGATACGCCGATGGGTTTCACCGGGAGATGCCCCTGCTGGGCTGGTCCATGAGTAAAAGCGTGACCAATGCCCTGGTAGGCGTGTTGGCCGGTCAAGGCAAACTGGAGATTGAAGCGCCGGCCCCGGTGCCCGAATGGCGCCGGGAGGACGATCCCCGGCATGCCATCACCTTGGACCAACTGTTGCGCATGAGCAGCGGACTGGCCTTTGGCGAAGTGTACGCCCCCTTTTACGACGTCACCTATATGCTTTACGGCAGTCGGGATTTCGCCGCCTTTGCAGCCGGCAAACCCCTCGAAGCGGAAACTGACAGTGTTTGGAGCTACTCCAGCGGTACGGCCAACATCGTGGCTCGCATCGTGAGGCAGGTGGCAGAGCAGACCACTTTCCATTACTACCGGTTTCTCTATGAACAGCTCTTCGACCGCATCGGCATGTACAGCGCCATCATGGAGCCGGATGCCTCGGGCACCTACGTGGGATCTTCCTATACATATGCCACCCCCAGGGATTGGGCGCGCTTCGGCCTGCTCTACCTTCAGGAGGGCATCTGGCATGGAGAACGGATTCTACCCGAGGGGTGGGTGGCATACACTCACACGCCGACACCGGCGGCGCCCAAAGGGGAGTATGGCGCCATGTTCTGGCTCAACGCCGGGGCGGCTGACGATCCGAGCAACCGCCGGTGGCCGGATGTGCCGCGCGATGCATATGCCGCCGAAGGGTTTCAGGAGCAGAAGGTGATCATCGTTCCGTCGAAGCATGCCGTCCTGGTGAGATTCGGGGCCACCACGGACCGCCAGGCGTGGGACACCAACCGGTTCATCAGCGATGTGCTGGCGACGCTGCCGTAAAGATGGAAAGATCCAATGACCGACAATAGATCGAGATGTCTCTGGCCGGGAGACGATGAACTCATGCTGGCGTACCACGACCAGGAGTGGGGGGTGCCGGTACACGACGACACGCTCTGGATGGAACACATCACCCTCGATGCTTTCCAGGCTGGACTCTCATGGCGCACAGTGCTGCACAAACGGAAGGCGTTTGCCAAGGTCTTCCACCGGTTTGAACCGGAACGCATGGCGCGAATGACGGAGAAGGAGATGGAAGCCGCCCGGCAGAATCCGGGAATCATCCGCAACCGCTTGAAGATTCGGGCTGCGGTCAACAACGCCGCCCGCTTTCTCGAACTGGCGGAGCGGCACGGCTCGTTCAACAACTATATCTGGTCGTTTACCGAAGGCAAGGTGGTGCACAACCATTGGAAAACCGTTGAAGAGATTCCGGCCAACACCCCGTTGTCGGACCGGGTGAGCAAGGCGCTGAAAATGGCCGGCTTTTCATTCGTGGGCACGACGATCTGCTACGCCTTCCTGCAGGCTGCCGGCGTGATCAACGACCACCTGGTGAGCTGCTTCCGGCACAGGGAGATCAAGCAGATGAAACCGTGAGGATAAGATTGCATACAGAAGGTATCGCTGCCATATAATCGACAGAATACCTCAACTTTCGTACTTTCAGACTTTAATACTTTCTTACTTCTTTCCCTTCCGGCCTTGCCGGAATAGCGGAGCGTTCCATGCAACCCATTGCTGTAATACTTCTATCCCTTCTGGTCGGATCCCTGCTCTCCATCTATCTGCCCATGAACAGCATGGTGTCCAAGCACCTGGGGTCGGCCATCACGGCCAACATCACCTTTTTCCTGATGGCCCTGGTCACTTCGGTGGCGCTCTTTGCCGTATGGGGCGACAACGCAACCCTGGCGCGGCTCAAATCGGTACCGGCCTACCTCTACCTGACCGGATTCGTCAGCGCCTTTATCGTTCTGGCCACCACCTATCTCATTCCGCACCTCGGCGTGAGACGTTTTTTCATCCTGACCATCAGCGGCCAGATATTGACTGCCATGGTCGTTAGCCACTACGGCCTGCTGGCAACCCCGACAGATCCCCTGTCGGCCAAAAAGATCATCGGCGCCGCCCTCGTGGTGCTGGGTGCCGTTTTCTCAACCCTGTAACCTTGTCCCGCGCGCCCCATCGACAGGGGCGAGGGAGAACATAAACGTCCCAAACTCAATCGAGGAGGAAATCGGATCCATGGCACCAAGCGCAACGCATCCACCCCCAACTGATTTCGACCGTATCTTCCATCCCAAGAAACTCGCCATCGTGGGTGTCTCCAAGGAGGGCCTCGGCTTTGGCGCCGGCATTTTTGCCTCTCTGAAGATTATCGGCTTCGACGGTGAGATCTTCCTGGTCAATCCCAAAGGCGGCGACCTGAACGGAGAGCCCATATACCGCAGTGTAGCGGAGATCCCCGATACCATCGATTTTGCCATCGTCGCCGTGGCGGCCCGCGCCGTTCCCGAAGTACTCGAAGCGTGCCGCCGGAAAGGCGCTGCCGGAGCGGAGATCTTCTCGTCCGGCTTCAGGGAGCTGGCCACCGAGGAGGGCATTGCCCTGGAGCAGGAGGTGGTGCAGGTGGCGGCCAAAGGCATTCGCATCATCGGCCCCAACTGCTTCGGCATCTACTGCCCCAAAAGCGGCCTCACCGTCCTTCCCGGTCCCGATCTCTCCCGCGAAACCGGTCCGGTGGCCTTCTCTTCCCAGAGCGGCGGAATGGCCGTGGACTTTGCCAACGCCGGCAAGTCGGTAGGCCTGAAGTTCAGTAAAGTGGTCAGCTTCGGCAACGGCTGCGACCTGCGCGAGACCGATCTGCTCGACTACTTCCGTGACGACCCGGAGACCGGCATGGTGGCCATGTACATCGAAGGGGTTCTTGATGGCGACGCCTTTTTCACGGCCCTCAAGCGCACCACCGCCCAAAAGCCGGTGATCGTTAACAAAGGCGGCCTGTCGGTGGCCGGCAGCCGGGCCGTTCAGAGCCATACCGCCTCCATGGGCGGCAGTCGCGAGATCTGGCAATCCATCCTGCGCCAGGCCAATGCGATCCAGGTCGGCGACATGGCTGAGCTGGTGCAGACGTGTCTGGCCTTCAGCCTGCTTCCCAAACGTGCCTTCCGCAACATCAGCGTTCTGGGCGGCGGTGGCGCGCTGGGCGTGGCAGCGGCCGATATGGCCGAGACATACGGCGTCCAGATTCCGGCGTTCGCCGATGAGTTGGCAGGGAAGATCGACGACCATCTTCCCAAGCCTGGATCGAGCCCCGGCAACCCGGTCGATGTGGCCAATCCGTTTGTACCGCCCAAGACCCTCAAGGAGATCATGCGGCTGGCTGCCACGGACGAGCGCATCGACCTTCAGATCTTCACCTCCCTGATCCATCACTACAAAAACATGGCCAAACTGATGGGAAAAACGGTCAAAGAGGTGACCCCCTATCTCGAATTGGCCGACGACATCAAGGAGGTCGTGGCCGAGACCGGTAAACCCATCGTCGTCATCCTCTCCAATCCCAAAAGCGGGCCGGACCATCTCGATGTGGTCGACATGTTTACCGATGCCCGGCACGCCTTTATCGAGCGGAACATCCCGGTCTTCGCAGACCTGCGCGACGCATTGAGGGCCATCGGACACGTCAACGCCTATTACGAAAGGAAATCGTCATGAATAAAGAGAACGCCCAGCAGATCATCCAGGTCGCCCGCAAGGAGGGTCGCAAAACCCTCTCCGAATATGAGGCCAAACAGGTGCTGGCCGCTTACGACATCCCGGTGACCCGTGAAATCCTCGTCGAGGAGCGCCAGGCCCTGGCAGACGCCTTGGGAGAGATCGGGTATCCTCTGGTAATGAAAGGCTGCGCCGCCGACATTGCACACAAGACGGAGAAGAACCTTGTCCGGTTGGATGTGCGCAGCGAGGCTGAAGCGACCACTGCATTTGACGAGATTACCGCCGGCATGAAAGGCAATAGCGGCGGTGTGCTGGTGCAGGAGATGATCAGCGGCCGGCGCGAGCTGGTGATCGGTCTGACCCGCGATCCCCAGTTCGGCGCCTGTGTCATGTTCGGCCTGGGGGGTATTTTTACCGAAGTGCTCAAGGACATCTCGTTTCGCAAGGCGCCCTTCGATCGACAGGACGCCCTGGAGATGATGAGCGACATCAAGGGCCGCAAAATTTTAGACGCCGTGCGAGGCATGCCGGCCGCCGACACCGATGCCCTGGCCGCCATGCTGATCAACATCGGCAGGCTCAGCCTGGATATCGACGACATCGCCGAGATCGATTTAAACCCGGTGATCCTATCTGGTGCCAAACCGGTGGCCGTGGATGCCCTGATCGTACTGAAGTAAAACGCCAAAAGCTGCCCCTCCACCATTACGTCCCCCTTTTCCAAAGGGGGATTCAGGGGGATTTGGGAAAGCTGCGCATCGGTGCATCAAGGAGACGCAACAAATGACGGCCCCAAAAGCATCAGAGCGAATTCAATTTATCGACGTGGCCCGCTTCGGCGCCATGGCCCTGGTCTTCTACGGCCACTTCATCGAACGGATCATGTACCTGAAGAACCCGACCGCGGCTGCGCAGTATAAATTCATCTACTCGTTCCACATGGTGCTCTTCTTCGTGCTGGCCGGCTATGTGGTCAAGGAGAGCGACCTGCTCCTCGGCCTGGGGAGGTTTTTAAAGCACCGCCTGCTCTCGCGTCTGCTTCCGTTCGCCTTCTTCACCATCCTGTTCATGATCGCGGCGGCTTTTATTCCCGGCGATTTTATCAAACTGAAACTGCCCACCGTACAGGGATACATCGATGGCCTGGTGAACACGATCTTCGGTATCCCCATGTTTTGCGTACCCTCGTGGTTTCTTCTGATCATCTTCTCGGTGGAAGTGGTCCACTTCGTCGTCTCCCGCTTTCTGAAGACCGACACCGCCGTCGTCATCGGCATCATTCTCTTCTATGCTGGCGGCTACCTGTTCAACTGGCAGTTCGACATCGTCAATCCGATGAAAGGGCGGGTGATCGGCTGGAACTACCTCTTCATCCACGAAGCGATCTTCATGTACGCCTTCTACCTGATGGGGGTCTACTTGCGGCGCAAGGCCTTTCTCCAGGGAAAAGGATCGCCGGTTGTCATGGTACCCATGGCCGTGGCCATGTTCCTTATCGTCTTATTCACCTATCGTTTAAACACCGGCCATTTCAGTTTCACGCCCTTCGATGCCGTTGTGATTCTCTTCTCTTCCCATGGCCATATCGCCTGGTTCCTGCTCACCGCCGTGGCCGGCTCGTTGATGATGCTGTTCCTTGCCCGGGCCCTGCCCGCCTGGCCGCCGATCGCATGGATGGGGCGCAACACCCTGATTCTCATGTGCCTCAACGGCATTTTCTACCACTTCATCAATCCACCCACCGCCAAATGGGTCGCAGAGCATCTCTCCGGGTCGCCGCCGATCATCCTGGCGGCAGGCTGCGCCATGACCGTCGTCAGCTTGGCGTTATGCATGCCGTTGATCTACCTGTTGAATCGATGGATTCCCCAACTGGTAGGCAAACCCACGCGATCGGGACCGTTTATATCAAACTTGACTTAGTCAGGGACTTCCTATGCAAGGATTGTGTTTTTCATAGCAAGAAGCGTGGGCGATACATGTCGTTATGCCCTTCTTGTCCTATGATACAGACGGTTGATAAATCAGCATTGCAAAAGGATTCTTTCCCACCGCTATAGACCGATGGCGGCATGGTGCCGTCGCTGATTGACATTCAGCTGGTGAAGGTTACTCTTTCGAGTAAAATTGCAGTTAATTTTATCGGTCACCGAAGACTGTCTTTCTTATTCAGGGGATTTGATGAAAAAGCCAATCTTTCTTTCCATTCTGGGGCTGGTTGTGCTGGTTGGCCTGCTGGCGGGAATCAAAGGCCTGCAGATCAAAGAGATGATCGCCCAGGGCAAGCAGTCCGCGCCACCGCCTGAGACGGTGACGGCCGCCGTCGTGAAGGCCCAGACCTGGGAGTCCCTGCTCACCGCCCTGGGCACCCTGGAATCGGTCCAGGGGGTGAATGTAACCGCCGAGCTGACCGGCAAGGTGGTCCGCATCGCATTCGAACCAGGCTCTTTCGCCGCTGCCGGCGACCTGCTGGTGCAGCAGGACATCACTGTTGAAAACGCCCAGTTGCGAGCCGCCGAGGCCGCCGGTTTACTGGCGCGCATCAATTTTGAGCGCGCCGCCAAGCTGCTGCCCGCGAAGGTGATCTCCCAGTCCGACTACGATAACGCCCGGGCCCAACTCACCGAGGCACAGGCCCAGGTGGAGAATCTGCGGGCTGTGATCGCCAAGAAGACCATCCGGGCCCCCTTCGCCGGTCGCCTCGGGCTGCGGCATATCAACCTGGGGCAGGTATTGGAGGGTGGCCAGCCGATCGTTTCGCTGCAGTCGCTGGATCCCATTTTCGTCAATTTCCCCATTCCCCAGCAGCACCTGGGCCGGATCCGCACCGGCCTGGAAGTTCGCCTGACCGCCGACGGCCTGGGGCAGGAGGTGATCACTGGCCAAATCACGGCCATCGACCCCGATCTGGACCCTGCCACCCGCAGCATCCGCGTCCAGGCCCGGGTGGCCAACCCTGACGAGCGACTGCGTCCAGGCATGTACGCCAATGTGGCTGTTGTGTTGCCCATCGCCGAGGAGGTGCTCGCCATTCCAACCACCGCGGTGCTTTACGCCCCTTACAGCGACTCGGTTTTTTTGATCGAAACGAAACAGGGACAACCCGGCGCGCCGCCGTCGCAGGCCCAGTCGGTCAGTCAGCGGTTCGTGCGACTAGGGGAACAACGCGGGGATTACATTGCCGTGATTTCAGGGCTCCAGGCAGGCGAAACAGTTGTCAGTACGGGAGTATTCAAGCTGCGCAACGGCCAGCCCGTGATGGTGGACAACACCCTGGCACCTGAATTCAAGCTGACGCCCCAGCCTGCGGAAGGTTGACCATGAAACTGACCGACATCTTCGTGCGCCGCCCGGTGCTGTCGCTGGTGGTCAGTCTGCTGATCATCATTGCCGGATTGCAGGCGATACGCTCACTGAACGTGCGACAATACCCTCGCAGCGACAACGCGGTGGTTACAGTGACCACTGTCTATATTGGGGCCAGCGCTGACCTGGTGCGCGGATTCATCACCACACCACTCGAGCGAGCCATCGCCGCCGCAGACGGCATCGATTACGTCCAGTCCAAAAGCGCCCAGGGGCTTTCCATCATCAGTGCGCGCCTCAAGCTGAACTACGACCCCATCAAGGCCCTGTCGGAGATCAGCTCCAAGGTGGACCAGGTGCGTGGCGACTTGCCCCCCGAAGCGGAGGTGCCGATCCTCAATGTCGAGTCGGCAGACAGTCAGTTTGCCTCGGCCTACCTGAGCTTCACCTCCGACATCCTCAAGCAGAACGAAATCACCGACTATCTGGTGAGGATTGTTCAGCCCCGGCTCTCGGCCCTTGAAGGGGTCCAGCGCGCCGACGTACTTGGGGCGCGCACCTTCGCCATGCGCGTTTGGCTCGACCCGAGCCGCATGGCCGCCTTCAATATCAGCCCGGTGCAGGTCCGCAAGGCCCTGGCCGGCAACAATGTGCTCAGCGCCGTAGGGCAGACCAAAGGGGCCCTGATCCAGGTCAACCTGACGGCCAACACCGACCTTCGTTCGGTGGCGGAGTTCAAGCGCTTGGCGGTGCGGGAACAGGACGGAGCCATCGTGCGCCTCGAGGATATCGCCGAGGTGGCCCTGGGGGCAGAGGACTACGATACCGAGGTGCGCTTTTCCGGCAAGACCGCCGTGTTCATGGGCATATGGTCTTTGCCCAACGCCAACTCCCTGGATGTGATCAAACTGGTGCGAGCCGAGATGGAGGCCATCGGCCGGCAGCTGCCCAGCGGGCTGCAAGGCCGCATCGCCTATGACGGAACCGCCTACATCGACAATGCCATCCACGAGGTGGTCAAGACCCTGAGCGAAACCTTGCTCATCGTGGTGGTGATCATCTTTCTCTTCCTGGGCTCCCTGCGCTCTGCACTCATCCCGGTGGTGACCATCCCCCTCTCACTGATCGGTGCGGTGTTTCTCATGCAGATTTTCGGCTTCACCATCAACCTGCTGACCCTGCTGGCAATCGTTCTCTCCGTGGGGTTGGTGGTGGATGACGCCATAGTGGTGGTGGAAAACGTGGAGCGCCACCTGAGCGAGGGGCGAACCCCCATAGAGTCTGCACTGCTGGGGGCCCGCGAGCTGGTCGGCCCGGTGATCGCCATGACCGTTACCCTGGCCGCGGTCTACGCCCCCATCGGCCTCCAGGGCGGACTTACCGGTTCGCTCTTCCGTGAATTTGCTTTTACACTGGCCGGAGCGGTGATCATCTCCGGCATCGTGGCGCTGACCCTTTCGCCCATGATGTCGTCGCGCATGCTCAAGGCCGGTATGACGGAGCGGGGCTTTGCCGGCAAAATCGAGCGGGATTTCAAAAAGCTGCGCGGCTTTTACGGGCGGCTGCTTAACGGCACCCTCAACGCCCGCCCAGCGGTTTACATGGTGTGGATCGCCGTGAGCCTGATGGTGATACCGATGTTCACCCAGTCGGCCAAGGAGCTGGCTCCCACCGAGGACCAGGGGATCATCTTCGGTATCCTGGACGCCGCCGCCAACTCCACTCTGGACCAGACAAGCCGCTATGCATCGGCGGTTACCGACGCGTTTCTCAGTGTGCCCGAAACCGACTTTGTCTTTCAAATGACCATGCCGTCATCCGGCTTTGCCGGAATGGTGGTGCAGCCGTGGCAAAAGCGCGAGCGCACCATTTTTCAGATCATGCCGGAGGTGCAGGGCAAGCTGCGCGCCATTCCGGCCATCCAGATGTTCCCTGTGCTGCCGCCTGCACTTCCCGGCGGCGGCCAGTTCCCTGTGGAGTTCGTCCTGGCCTCCACCGCCGAACCGGATCAGATCCTCGGTTTTGCACAGCAGATCCGGCTGGCCGCCATGAAGAGCGGCATGTTCGCCTTTCCGCCGATCATCGATGTCAAGATCGACCAACCGCAGTCCGAAATCATCATCGACCGCGACAAAGCCGCCAACATGGGGATCAACCTGCAGCAGGTGAGCGCCGACCTGGCCTCGATGGTGGGGGGCAACTTCGTCAACCGTTTCAATATCGCCGGTCGCAGCTACAAGGTGATCCCCCAGATTCAGCGGGTGGGTCGGCTCAACCCCAACCAACTGCGCGATATCTATGTCACCGGACCTGACGGCGGGCTGGTGAGCCTGAGCGCCATCGCCACTATTGAGAACAGTACCGTGCCGCGCTCGTTGAATCGTTTCCAGCAGCTCAACGCTGTGACGATCAGCGGTGTGGCCTTGCGGCCCTTGGACGAGGCCCTGGGATTTCTGGAGGACGAGGCCGCCAAGATCCTGCCCAAGGGGTATGTTATAGACTACACCGGCGAGTCACGCCAGCTGCGTCGGGAAGGCAACACCTTCATCCAGGCATTCGGCCTGGCGGTGATTCTCATCTTCCTGGTGCTGGCGGCTCAATTCAACAGCTTCCGCGACCCGTTCGTCATCCTGGCCGGCTCGGTCCCCCTGGCCATGTTCGGAGCTTTGATTTTCACCTTCCTCAAGATGCCCGACCCCAATACACCCTTCTGGACCCAAGGCTGGACGACCACCCTGAACATCTATTCCCAGGTAGGGCTGGTCACCTTGGTGGGGCTGGTGTCCAAGAACGGCATCCTCATCGTCGAGTTCGCCAACAAACTGCAGGAAAAGGGCCTTTCCAAGCGCGAGGCCGTGTTCGAAGCCGCCCAGACCCGGCTGCGCCCCATTCTGATGACCACCGGGGCGACCATCGCCGGCCATTTTCCGCTGACATTGGTCTCGGGTGCTGGTGCTGCGGCGCGAAACTCCATCGGCCTTGTGCTGGTGGGCGGGATGGCCGTCGGCAGCCTGTTCACCCTGTTCATTGTCCCTTCCATTTACATGCTTGTGGCCCGTGATCACTCCAGGGTCGTTGGCGGGACAATCCGAGATGATGCAGGTCAACTATCTGTCGATGATGAAAAATATGCGGGTGCATAATGCATGTTTGATGCTTAACTATGAGTACGGCGCAGGTAGTGACCATGTGATCAGACGTATAGTGATCCATGAACGAAATGATGCACAACAATAAGTTGGCGATGATAGGGTAGGAGGTGCCACGAATGCCATCAATCAAATGTGAATCGTGTAGTTTCAGAGCTATGTATGACCGTAACCCCAAATCCTTTCTCGGCCGACTTTGGCACTGGCACGCGTCCTGGTGCCCCGGTTGGAGAGGTTACATGCGCTCCCTGGCCGACGAGCGAAGGATTGAACTGGCAGAGAAGTATGATCTTAAAAAATACAAATAAACACTATCTGCGACCGCTATTCACACGATTCTTACGAAGCGATAGTATGCCACTGCAGAAGATGTGAATAGAGAAAATGCATAGAACACGAAGCGCGCAACCAAGGGATCTCCTGCTCGAATCGTCTATCTGTGCCCTCTCTGTTTTATGTGGTGAAATCAAAACAGTTTCATCCTTTTATGGAAGTGTTCCGCCATGATCAAAGCGATCACCCAAAAACTATACGCCGACATCCCCAAGGAGACCCTCTACCACTACACCACCTTCACCGGATTGTTGGGCATCGTCGGCAGCCGGGCCCTGTGGGCCAGCGACATCCGCTACATGAACGATTCAGCCGAACTGAGGCACACGGCCGATCTGATTCGAAAAGAGATCACCCAGCGCATCGCCGCCGGCCACCGCAATCCCATCCTGCTCAACCAGTTCCTGGACTGGGTCTCTCACCGCATCACCAACGGCCACCTGCTCTTCGGCGCCTCATTCCGATCCAACGGCAACCTGCTGAGCCAGTGGCGCGGTTACAGCCGTCTGGGCAAGGGCGTGAGCCTCGGGTTCAATCCGACCTACATCCTCAAGTGCGCCCAGGCCCAGTCGTTTCAAATTGGAAAGTGCATCTACGACCCGACCGAGCAGCAGCGGCTCATCGTCAAGGTGGTCAATGCCGTAGAGGATCTGGCCCATGAGTGTTGTGAAAACGACGATCCAACCAAGCCGGACGGCAACCCGCCCTACCACGCCGTTTTCCGGCAGATCGAAAGCCAACTGCTGCGTATCGCTGCCGTTCTCAAACACCCCTCCTACCAGGAGGAGGCCGAGTGGCGCATCGTATCGCCGGCCATCACCGATTATCGCAGCGCACCGGTCCTCTTCCGCGAAGGCGCCTCCATGCTGGTGCCCTACGTCGAATTCAAACTCTCCCCCCAATCGGGCAAACCCATCGCCCTGGAGCACGTCTTCCTCGGCCCGACGCCCAATATCAATATCTCCATGAATTCCCTCGATATGTGCCTGACCAAGAACCGTGTCACTCCCAGAAATGGCATCGACTACTGCCAGATTCCCTATCGGCAGAAATAGATGTCAATCAACCCAACGAGCAATTGCAGTTCAGCAATAGCACCAAAGGCATCATTGAATCGCTATTGCCCGGTTTGTCATCACTATGTTCTGGTCCAGGATATGTCCGAGGTATGATGGGATGCGTATGAAATACAATTTGTGGGTTTTATGCACCTTTTTAGCAGCAGGTTGGGTGGGGATCGGGTGTACTGTTTCAAATGGAGCCACAAGCGAGGTGAAGAAGATGACCAGCAAAGAAGTTCGGGCAGCGCAGATTCTGGAACTGCCGGCTGCCGAATATTTTTCGTTTGACGAAGACAAACAGCTCAAACTTCAAGAGGCTTTGGCCGCTTTGATGGATGGGGATGACCTTCCGGGAGAGACAAGGGCCGCACCGTCGCCAATCCTGGTTCTGGGTGCACCAGAGCGTGTGAACCTCGGTGAGCGATCCGTCGTGCCGTTGCTAGTGGGGCGTTTGCAATCGGGCTTGCGCGCCTGGGAGGTGAATTATGAGACCAACCTGCATCTGTTTGTTAAGGATCTGGCAACCGGTGAGCTGCGGACCACCCAGCCGCTCATGGACATGCGCCGCGGACAAATGCATTTGCTTTCTGGCGCGGGGAAGCCACCTGATGGCCTGAAGGCGCAGACATTGCAATCCTCTGTGACCTTCATTGATTTGCAGAAGAAATGGGAAGGGGGAATGAAACCGGGCCGATATCGGGTCACGGCTGTGGCATATGAACTCCTTTCCAACCGCGTTGAAATCCATTTGGAAAGCAATTCAGAACCTTCGCGCAAACCTGCCAGGACAATGCCACCTCCCTACATAAAGCACACGCTCGTGAAGACGTTGCCCTTGGAAACCGAGATTGTCTTACCCCAAAAAACATCCATGGACCGTCAGGATGTCATTGATGTCGCTATTCAAATAACCAAGGAGGCCGGTGTATACAGAGCCGATTCCGGAGAGATATTCTGGACCTGCAACCTGATATTTGTGAAGCTGGATGAGCAGCCGGAAATTGTTCCCGTATCAATACCGGTGCAGGAGGTCTCCGCCCTGGATGGGAGATCGGCCTTTAATGCCGTGTTTCAAATTGAACTAAGTGCACTCATGAAAGCAAGGACCTTCGGGAAGTACCAGGTTTATATGGATATGGGGACAGAGGTGATTGGACCCTATCCGCTGACCTTTGACGCTGAATGACAATGCGCGTTCACTCCAGATTAACCCGGCCGGGTTGATATGGATACCGGTCGCATCGTCGGCCACGGCAATACCAACGCTGCCACGGCCCCAAAAGCGGCTTGGTCGGGTGAGCAAATCGATGTGGGCAACATTCCATGAAGCTACCCCCGGTTGACGTGCTTCTTGCCTGATTTGAATTGATTTCCCATCTTTTTCGCTATCCTTAACCGAAAAAGATCTAACAAGTGAAGGAGTAAGAATGAAGAAGATCTTTGGTGTTGTAGCGTTGATCCTTGTTGTTGCCGTGTCTGTTCCTTTTGCAAGCGGCCTGCTTTTGGAAAAGTACGTTCGTTCGGCTTTCAAGGATATGAATG
Organism: uncultured Desulfatitalea sp.; assembly: GCA_963668675.2. GTDB lineage: Bacteria > Desulfobacterota > Desulfobacteria > Desulfobacterales > Desulfosarcinaceae > Desulfatitalea. The sequence continues at coordinate 3,369,437 of CAXXMB010000002.1, forward strand.
CAATTTATGCTGAAACCGGTACCGGCTACTCTTTGGAGATCATCAGCCATGAGAGAAACTATTCGACTTCGGTCATCGAGTGGAAAATCGATCTTGGTGTCCTAAAAACCATCTATCCCATAGGCGAGGTTGTCTTTGTGGATCATGTCGAACACGGGTTTGCCGGCATCGTTTCAACTACCAGTCTTGAGAAAAATCCCTGGTTTACCTCTTTCGTCGATGAAAAGCTGCAAGGCCGGAACCCACTGCATATTTCGACGGTATATGGTTATTTGGGCAACATTGAGACGACCATTGTGTCGGACGCTTTTTCAGCCACTTTTGAAGATGAAAACGTTGATGTGAAACCGGGAAGACTGACCATAGCCACGGACTATAAGTTGCAGCATTTCCATAGTACGGGAGAGTGGCAAGGCTTTTCGGCCGGAGAAAAAATGGCCGTCGGACCGACATTCGTGGCATCGAACCTGAAAATGCTTTCGCCATTCCTATGGGATGGTGATTTTCATTTTGAAGTACAGCACGTGAAGGCACAGGAAAATGAGGAGCAATTTATACTTAAGGGGGTGAAGGGGGACTATCGTATCGATGTCAAGCGTGATCAGTTGCTAATGTCCGGGGAGGCGCTTATTTCAATCGATGGCTTCAGCTCCAAAAACATGAAAATCGACAACGCGAAGGTCCGGTTCTCTGCCGGAGGCCTGCGTGTAGAGAGTTATGAAGCGTTCATGAAGATTTATACCCAAACCATGTCTAAGTTTTTTGCGGATATGGCCGCTCTTGAGGCGCAACCCGAAAAGAGCAAGGAGGTGATGAACCAGCAGATGGCGGCAATCGGCTTCCAGATGGTGGCTGCCTATGAAAAGTTGATGCAAGAGGGGTTTGAGCTTAAGATTTCGGATTTGGAGGTGAAACTGGCAGAGGGCGACATATCCGGGGACATTACCTTGCGGTTCTTGAAAGATATGACCTTTATGCAACTTATTCCGATAGCGAGTAAACCCGAACTGCTGCTTGACCTTTTCTATTTGAAATCGAATTGCAAACTGCCGGTTAAGCTTGTGGGCGACAACACCAAACTGACTACCCCTGCATATTCTGGTATGCAGACCGGACTTTTCGTAAAGAGTGGGGACTACCTGGTGCACCAGGCTGAGACCGCTGGCGGCAAGTTTATGCTGAACAGCGCCGAGGTGATTCTGGCTCAATAAGATGGTTGGGTGATGATGCGAATGGTATCATCATTCCAAGATCATGGCGTATGTTGCCCAACTGGTGCAGGCGATTGCAAGTCGTTGTTTCTATGCGTTTCCGCGCTCGGCGTTTGCAATCTGGAGACGATCACAAAGACATGCTGCCCCTGATCGTCTGCTGCTTCCCGTTGCTATTGCCTAAATCATTAGATCTGAAGCGCACCCCAAGGTAAAGGCATTGATCATTTTTACAAAGAAAGGACTATGAACATGGATGAAAAGCTGTTCAATTCGTTTCAAATAGATGACCTGGCGCTTAAAAATCGAATCGTCATGGCGCCCATGACCCGCAATCGGGCTGACGAACACGGCGTACCGCGCGACATTATGGCAACCTATTATGCCCAGAGAGCGTCGGCCGGTTTGATCATCACCGAGGCGACCCGGGTTTCAGAGACAGCCAACGGCTATATGTTCACGCCGGGGATCCATAGCGAAGCCCAGAAACAGGGGTGGCAGGCAGTGACCCGGGCCGTTCACGATGCGGGCGGGGTCATTTTTGCCCAGCTATGGCATGCCGGCCGTGTGTCGCATCCGGCACTGCAACCTGGAGGAGCACCGCCGCTGGCGCCGTCACCGATACAGGCCAAAACCCAGGTGTTCACCCCTAAGGGATTTGAACCGGCGGCACTGCCGCGCCAGATCGAATCCGGCGAGATACCCCAAATTGTCGACGACTTTGCCAATGCCGCACGCCTGGCCGGGCAGGCCGGCTTCGACGGAGTGGAGATACACGCTGCCAATGGCTATCTCATCGAGCAGTTTCTGAAAGACGGCACCAACCAACGCACCGACGATTATGGCGGAAGTGTCGCCAACCGCATGCGTTTTGCCCTGCAGGTGGTGGCCGCAGTGGTGGAGGTGTGGGGACCCAACCGGGTGGGCGTGCGCATCTCGCCGCGTGGCACCTTCAACGATATGCGGGATTCCAATCCGACCGCACTGGCTGCTGCATTGGCCGATGCACTCAATGCATACCCATTGGCCTATCTGCACCTGCTCGATCCGCTGCCCGGCCATCCCGGTTTCACGGTGCAGGAAGAGGTGCCGCGTACTGTCCAATTGCTTCGCGAACGCTACAGAGGGGTGATGGTGGTCAATGGCGGATACGATCAGGAGCAGGCAGAGAAGGCGTTGGCCGAAAGCGAAGCCGATCTGGTTGCCTTCGGAATGCCCTATATCGCCAACCCGGATCTGCCTGAGCGATTCCGACACGGCGGCTCTTTGAGCGAGGCAGACCAGACAACTCTCTACGGTGGGGATGAAAAGGGATACACCGACTATCCATTTATGGCGTGATACCATATCCAAAAGCCACGACCCATTGTCAAATAGTGATCTGGGAAGCATCCCGCTTTCACGATTGCAATACAAGCCGGGTCGTGGCCGTCCCCTGAATTATTTGTTGACCTCTTTTATACTTCATTGATAGCCTCTGGTTATAGCTGACTTCACTTTCATTTCGAACAGAGGTCACCTGTTTTCTTCTACCTCCCCGCCCACTCCCATTAGTACAAGATTGTCGAGAGTCGCCTGCCATTTGCTATTCTTGTACAGGTCTGCCCGATACACGCTGCCAGAGAGAGACCGACGCGTGGTTGCGCAGTGCAAGGGACGAGCGTTTGCGGTTCGAAACGGCATAGAAACGAGAGGGTAACCAAAGTTTCGGTCATCTCTTATGCCTTGGAGTCATCCCGGAATCATTATTACGTGGCCCTGCAGAGCGAGAAGAGATCGTTGGAAGAAGCACTTAGAGAGGTAAAAACACTGAGCGGTTTGCTGCCTGTATGTTCGCATTGCAAAAAAGTAAGGGACGACCAGGGGTGCTGGAATCAAATCGAGCTATACATCTCCGAACACTCCGATGCAGATTTCAGCCACGGTATCTGCCCGGAGTGCGCAAAAAAGTACTATCCGGATCTGGAGATCTATGAAGAGAATGGCCATCTTTCTGAGGAAGGACCTGGCGTATGAGAATGCTTTCTATCTTTTCCAAATATTACATCTCCCCAGCCTTTATCGGTGACTTCCGGTCAAGCTGTTCATCAGCATTTTAAATGTTCCTGACGATTCCAGCAGCTGCGGCCCGATGGCTCGCAGTTCATCGACCTCCTTGCGTTTCAATACGAAAGAGGTGGCCATATTCTGGAAGTAGTGGCGGCGGGCGCTGTCGCTGATTTGGTCGAACCCGATGTAGATGGGGTAGAAGTTTACCTGTGGCGGCGGGTCCTCCGGCATTTCAGCGCCCGTGCACTGCTCTTCGAGGATGCCTCTGCAGCGGTCGTAGGCCCGCTGATCGTTTTGCCACTTCCGGAATGTGTCTCGCAGGGCTTGGACCGTATCGAAGGAGAAGTTGTCCATCGGTACGGTGGATATTTTTGTCAGTACCTTGGTCAGGCCTGGTGGTTTGGGGCTCCGATCGAAGCGGACGTCGGCCGCGGTTTTGGCGTCTATTACGATGACGACCAGCTTTTCGATTTTACCGCGGTTGATACGGTTCAGAATACTCCACTCCGGGTCGTTGGAGCGGATGGCCGCCAGCGGCCCTCTAAGGCCAATGTTGTCGGCCACGCCGCCATCGAGCAGGTGGATGTAGGGGCGGTCGGCCCTGTCCAGGTAGGACCTGAGGATCTGGGCCTGTCGAAAGCGTCGGGGGTTGAGCTGCAGGTCCTCCAGGGCCAGTTCGATCCAGAAGGGCTCCGAATAGGAGCACGCCCCGGAATGATTGTCTATTGTCATGGGTGGGAAGGCCACTGGGAAGCAGGACGAGGCCGCCACGGCCCGGGCAACGCTTACGCTGTTGAGGTCCGAGCAGAGCCAATCGAATTGCTCCTGCACGAAGGCAAAGGTGCTGCCCATGGTCATGTCCGTGGCGTTGATCAGCAGATAGGGCCGGTGGCCGACGTTTTTTAGGTCTCCGAAGGTTTTGCCTTTGAAAATCTCCCGGTGGTAAAGTTCGGCAGCCATATCGATTCGGCTATAGGTGGGAGAGGCCAGCTTAAACCAGTTGAGCGGCGAAAAGAGGGCGCCGGTCAGCGCCCCCTGGATATCGCGATAGAGGAAGGCGTCCGCGAATTCGTTAAAGATCTCTTGTCCGAACAGCCCATAATAGGCTGCAGTAAAGCTGCCCCCCGAGACCGAGGAGATGATGTCTACCTCGTCGAGCAGTGAACGCTGCCCGCCCTCCCACTCAATCGTCGTATCGCGCAATTTTTCGAGGATGCCATAGGAGAGTGCGGCTGCGCGGGTTCCGCCTCCCGAGAAAGTGAGAATGACAAACAGGCTGTCCGAGTTGCCCGCCGCATCCAGATTGTCAAAGCGGTAACCGTATTCGGGATCAAGCTGGTCAAGGACCGGGTTGGGCGGATATGAGGCGCAGCCGACAAAGAGGGCTGCTGTGCATAGAAGTGCTATCCAGCGTATCATGGCACCACCTCCGCCGGTGAGAAGGAGACCACCATGGGGTCGGTGGCAATGGTGTCGGTCACCTGCGCTTTGCGGAATGAGGGGGTGTAGTTCTTTGACTGGCCCAGATCGAAGCGGTGAGTGCCCTCCTGGACCATCAGTGTCTCTCCGGTTTTTCCGACAAGATGACCATCCATGAACACTTTTCGCTTACGGTAGTATTTGACGACGACATATTCCATGAAAGCCTCCTTTTCCAAAGAGAAGAGGCGTCCAACCCGGCCGGACGCTCGGTTAAGCGTGAAACCCCTGGGTTGTCAAGGAGGCGTATCAGCAATGCGGGTAAGTATCATTGGGCGTGCCCCAGGGAATCGAGGAACAGGCGAAGCCAATTGAGTGTTCTGGATTCGACTATGGCAAAAAGGCTGATCGGTGTCAATGCAAAGTGGTCGGTCAGCCAAAGCAGGTCGGGAGAAAGAATCCCTTTCCCCGGGCTGTCATTTTTTGCTATGCTGGCCACTACAATTAATTAGAGCCAGCAATTGATGTCAGCGGTTTCCCAAGCGTTAAACGGCATTTAGAGGCCAGGGACCAGGAGGGAGGGGCATGAAAGATTCGCTGAAAGTGGGCATCGAATTTGAATTTCGCTTTCAACTTTCAGAGGCCAAGACCGTGGCGGCGCTTTACCCGGAGGCGGCTGAGTTTCAAGAGATGCCGAAGGTATTCGCAACGGGTTTCATGGTGGGGTTTATCGAGTGGGCCTGTGTGCAGGCTGTGAATCCGCACATCGATTGGCCAAAGGAGCAGACCGTTGGGATCCATATCAATGTGGGCCATGTGGCTGCCACCCCGCCGGGAATGGAGGTGCGGGCACAGGTCAAATTGATCGAGGTGGATGGCCGCAGACTTGTGTTCGAGGTGACGGCCTTCGATGAGTCGGGCCTCATCGGAAGGGGATTCCATGAGCGCATGATTGTCGATGCAGAGAGATTCAATCGAAAGATGAAAGAGAAAGCACGGTCCATAAAGAAGTAAACATGGCAAGTGGGCGACGCACCAAAACTGCCGCTGCCAGGATGTTGAAGCTGCTTCAATGCTGATCGGCGTGTTTGCCAACAGGGAAGCAATCGGAAAGAGAGCCAAACAGGTTGGGATCCCTAAGGATCGGGTTACGGGATCGGCGCACTGCACCCTTGTTCCGTATCGGGCAGGGTGGTTGAAGAAACGCAAACTATACGCGCGCAACTGTCACGGCGACAGGGAGAGTTGTACTGTGAACATATGGGGGATCGTTTGGCCATCGGAGAAAATGCGGTGACCAACTCGGTTGTCAGTATATACCTGTAAATCGCAAGCGGACGCCATGAGCGCCAATAGCATGCCGAGGCATCGCTCGCGCAAGGAAATGCAGATTGGAGAAGGTTTTGAATCACGCTTTTGTAAGATCTATATCGATTGGAATCTTGTTTTTTGTACTGTCGGCCTCCATCGGCTGCAGTAAATTGACGCCCGAAAAAATCGACGAGCTGCGCATCGGGATGCTTTATGAAGAGGTGGTGGATCTTTTGGGAAAACCCGATAGCTGCGAAGGGGCGGTCGGCTTTAAGGACTGCACATGGGGTGACCAGAAGAGATACATCAACGTCAAGTTTGGCGGAAACAGTGTGGTCTTTTTCTCTTCAAAAGGAATCTGACTATTGGACAATGCCGATGGGGCGCCTGGAAGCACCCAGAAAAGCGTATCGTATCGGTTCGCACCGAAGGGCACTCCGAAAGGCGGGAAGGTGGTAAGGGTAATGTTTCGTTTCCTCTGTTATATCTCTCTGGTCCCTTTTGTGTTTTCGTGCGCCGGCCTTTCTGAGCGGGTCCGGTTGTCCAAATTCGACCAGACCACCGAGGCGTATGTGACTGCGCTGAAGAGATCCCAGTATGGCCCGGCCCAAAGCTTTATTGCGCCCTCCTTCAGAAATGAGGAGATCGATTTTGAGACCTATAAGAATGTGAAGATCGTGGATTTTGGCGTGGTGCATGTGACGATCTCCGATGACCGTTTCAGGGTGGAGCAGGATGTTGTTCTGCAATATTTTCTTTTGGACCGCAACATTGTCAAAACCCGTAAATACAAGCAGGTTTGGCACTTCGATGAGGAAAAAGGCAACTGGTTTCTGCATACCCCGCTACCGGCGTTTGGCAATTGACGGACATGGTGCTCTTGACGGCTTCATATAAAATCGTTCACACGTCATGCAGGACATGATCCGGCATCCGGAGCGTTTTGAAAAGAGTTGATTGCGCTAAAGCCTCACTGCTTGTCTGGCCTTCGCCGGGATGACGAAAAATTGCTATTGGGATTTTTTAGCAATCATCATTATCGGTATTCGTAGAATTGTGAAAAATGGGCTTGAGATGTTGCACTTCATTTGTTAGTAGGAATAGTTATCAATTATAGATCAGAAGGTCGATATACAATGGCTGACCCCAACGCAAGATACGAACAGATTATTGGCAAGTTGAAGGAGGCCGGCCATAAACTGACCCCTCAGCGCATGGCGATTGCTAAGCTTCTGGCTCTAAGCGAAGGGCATCCGTCGGTGGAGAGGATCTTTGAGCAGCTACAGAGCGGTTTCCCGACTATGAGCCTGGCCACCGTCTACCGAAACGTTATGTTGATCAAGTCCCTGGGGGAGGTGCTGGAACTTGGTTTCGCAGATGGCAGCAACCGTTACGACGGAAACAAGCCCTATCCGCACCCGCATGTGGTTTGCGTGAAGTGTAAAAAGATCGTGGACCCAGACCTGGAGAGTTTGAGTGATATGTCCGAGGAGGTCGAGACCGAAACCGGTTTTCAGATTTTGACGCATCGTCTGGATTTTTTTGGTGTCTGCAGCAGTTGTCGACAAAAGGAATGAGGCAAATTTTTTTGGTTTGTTTATGCTGGCGTTATTTCGGAAAGGTGCATCCTGACAATGCCGCCGGGGTTCGTGTGGCCCCGGGATAGGAGGAAAAATCATGCCGGAGAAGCAATTCAAGCAGGTGTGCGAGTGCAAAAGTTGTGGCAACGAAGCGGAGATGGTGGTGACCTGCTCTCTGCCCGAAGACCTGATGGAGACGACGCCGGAAGTCGTTGGCGAGGGTGAGGGGAAAACAAAGGGTCATGCTGTCTGCAGCCATTGCGGCGGCGAAGCGGATATCTGGTTGGATATCTGAAGGGATGCCCTGAATAGCGTGCGACAATTTTTGATAGCGGTTGAGCTGTTTATGTTCGCAGGGTGTGAATGTTTCTCTCCCGCAGCAATGTTGGAGAGAATAGAGAAAGGAGACGCGTATGGAGGAGATGAAGGTCGGGTGCGCCAGGCCAACTGGCGGACCGGTCGGTGAGTCGGTCGATGAGCAGAAGGAAGAGGTCAAACAACCCAGCAAGGAGGTCCAATCCATGATTCAGGTCGGAAAGAAAGCGCCGGATTTTGCGGCGCCGGCGTATCAAAAAGGCAAATTCGGTTCGGTCAAACTTTCTGAGTATCTGGGGAAATGGGTTCTGCTTTGCTTCTATCCGGGTGATTTCACCTTTGTATGAGCTACAGAGATTTCGGCAGTTGCCGAAAAGTATGCTGAGTTTCAGAAGCTGGGGGTTGAGATTCTCTCGATGAGCATCGACAGTGTGTTCGTCCATAAGATGTGGGACGACAAAGAGCTCTCCAAAATGGTAAACGGCGGGGTACCGTTCCCGATGCTCTCCGATGCCGGCGGAAGGGTCGGTAAGGTATTCGGTGTTTACGATGAAGATGCCGGTGTCGAGACACGCGGCCGGTTCATCATCGATCCGGAGGGTGTTGTACAGGGGTATGAGGTGCTAACGCCGCCGGTGGGTCGCAATGTCAACGAGACCTTTCGCCAGGTACAGGCGTTTCAGCTGATCAGAAACTCCAAGGGTGCCGAGGCCACACCGTCCGGGTGGCGGCCTGGGAAGGTGACGTTGAAGCCCGGGCCTGACCTGGTTGGAAAGGTGTGGGAGGTCTGGAAGACCGAAATGGCTTTCGATTAAGCCGGTAAGCTATGGTTTCACTTGGATTCGCCTTTTAGGCTAGGCACGGCGAAGTCCTGATGTGAGTTAAAATCTGATATGCCAAGGTAAAAGGGCTGCCCCACAAAAGGGGCGGCCCTTTTGTTTGAGTTATGAAAAAATGTTCAAAACTATCTTGACACCCCTGATTGATATCATTATTATGAGCATACTTTCAAAACAACATGGGAGAAAAGATGCCGAGACCCAGAAAATGCCGACGCGTGGGGCGGGAGCCGGTGCACACGTTTTACAAACCTCAGGGAGTTCCTTTGGAGGGGTTGACCGGTGTCAATCTGTCCGTCGAGGGGCTGGAGGCCATTCGGTTGGCGGATGCCGACAATATGGACCACCTCGAGGCTGCTGAGCGGATGGGGGTCTCCCGACCGACCTTCTCCCGGATATTGGCCGAAGCGCGTCGAATCGTGGGCCGAGCGTTGAGCAACGGATGGGCCATCCATATTGACGGAGGCAGTTATGAGGTTGTCGCCCAGGAGCCGCCTGAGCAGCGCCCACGAGGCTTGGGCGGTGGGCAGGGACGCGGGCGAAGAAGGCGAAACTTTTAATAATGTTGATAGGATATCATAGATATGTACAACCGAGGGGTAGGGGCATCTCAACACCGAACGAGGCCGGAATCGCGGCTTGTGGTCGGGAGATGGCCGGGAGCCCCGAACAAAAGGAGGCAGGGTATGCCGAATTATGATCGTAGAGGACCGGATGGCAATGGGCCCGGAACGGGCAGAGGAAACGGATTGTGCCGCACCGACAATCAGCGAATGGGCGGTGGCAGTTGGGGCAATCGGATCAAGCAGCGGTTGCAGCAGCGTTGCCGGAGGTTCGCCGACAGCGTTATGCCAGGCGCGCGATTTGGCGGAGGATCGTCAGGTGCAGGCCAGAGAGGTCGCTTCAATTCACCGGACATGTTGTCTGGGGGGGGCGGCGGCAATGGAGGCGGCAGGATGCGGGGTGGTAGAGGCAATCGCAGATGAATAGAGCTGCCACTTGGTGGCCCGAGGCGTGATGGGCTGTCGACGCGTTTCGAACCAGGGGCATGATGCGCTTTGTTGCCTGTGTGTCATGCCTTGCAAAGATTTATGAGCATACGCTCTTTTCCTTGACTATTGATTTTGAAGGGTGTAAGGCCAATTTGGCGTATGCTCATAAACATCAGTGGGGGAACATGCCGCGACCAAGAAAGTGCCGAAAGGTAAATACAACCCCGGATGTCACCTATTTCAAGCCACGGGGGGTGCCATTGCGGGAACTGTCTGAAATCTATCTGCCGCTGGATGGTTTCGAGGCCATTCGCCTGGCAGATCTTGAAGGGCTGGGCCACGAAGCGGCTGCTCGCCAGATGAATGTGTCACGGCAGACGTTTGGCCGGATACTGGCATCGGCACACCAGACGGTGGCCAAGGCGTTGGTTAGCGGATTGGCGCTGCGCATTCATGGCGGCGATTATCGTTTGGCTCAATCGACCTCCAGTGACGACGCTGAAAATGATTCGAAGTCTCATTCCGGGGAGGTGCCCGAACCTGTGGGTGGCCAGACCCCGGCAATTATACCGGAAATAATAAATGATCAGAAGGAGATCGTAGCCATGAAAAAAATCGCTATCAGCAGTCAGGGGCCGACCCTGGAGGACCAGGTCGATCCGAGATTCGGCCGTGCGGCCGGATTCATCATAATTGATTTGGATACAATGGATTTTGAGTATCTGGACAACGGCGCCAGTCAAGCCAGGGCCCAGGGTGCGGGCATACAGGCCGCCGAAGCGGTGGTATCAACGGGTGTTCAAGCGGTGCTGACCGGCTTTGTCGGCCCAAAGGCCTATCAGGCCCTTGAGGCCACGGGGATGCGTGTGGCCCAGAATTTTGAAAACATGAGCGTAAAAGAGGCTGTCGAGCGCTTTCAGAACGGCAAGGTCGATTGGGCAACCTCCGATCAGGCCAGAGGATTAGGAAAATGAAAATCGCGATTGCGAGTGGAAAAGGCGGCACCGGCAAGACCATGGTGACCGCATCACTGGCCGCCTGTTGGGGGCAGCCGGTGGTGGCCGTCGATCTGGATGTGGAGGAGCCCAATCTCCATCTCTTTTTGAAACCGGAGATTGCCGGCACCAAGGAGGCGCTGATCGAGGTGCCCCAGGCCGACGAGGCGAAGTGCGATTCGTGTCGCAAGTGCGCCGAATTTTGCCAGTACAAAGCCATTTCGGTGCTCGGCAGTGTCGTGCTGATCTTTCCAGAGATGTGCCACGGCTGCGGTGGATGTATCGCCCTCTGTCCGACCGGGGCGCTTTCGCCGTCCAACCGGACGCTTGGCGAGGTCATATGGGGATCATCCGGTGCGGTTAAGTTTGTGATGGGGCGCCTGCGCGTTGGCGAGGCGATGAGCCCGCCGCTTATCCGACAGGTTTTTGCAGAGTTGGAGAAGCCGGAGTATCAGACAGGGGCGGATGTGCTGCTCGACTCACCACCGGGTGTCAGTTGCCCTGCGGTCAGCTCCGTGATTGACAGCGATATGATTGTACTGGTGACCGAGCCGACCCCTTTTGGCGTGTTTGATCTGCGTCTGGCTCACCAGGCCTTTACCCCTCTGGGAAAGCCGATGGGGGTGGTGGTCAATCGCGCGGGTCTGGGAAACGACGAGGTCTACCGTTTTTGTAAACAGGCCAATTTGCCGATCTTCGCTGAGATTCCCTATGACCGTACCATTGCCGAAACCTATGCGGCCGGGGAAATTGTCGCCAACGCTTCAGATGAGATGAGGGCACTCTTCGAGAAGCTGGCCGAGACCATTCGTAGCGCGGCCGCATCAGAAAAGGAGGCCCGTCATGCGTGAAATTTTAGTGATCAGTGGCAAGGGGGGGACGGGAAAAACATCCGTAACGGCCGCCTTCGCCCATTTGAGTGAGGATACCGTTGTCTGCGATCTGGATGTGGATGCGCCCGACCTGCATCTGATTCTGCAGCCCAATGCGCGTCAAACCACGCCGTTTGTGGCCGGTTTTGAACCCCGGGTCGTCGATGATAAATGTACGGCCTGCGGTACCTGTGAGCAGATGTGCCGCTTCGGGGCCATACAGGTGGGAGATGAGAGCGCATCGGTCGATCCCATCCGCTGCGAAGGGTGCGGGGTTTGTGTCGAATTCTGCCCGGAAAAGGCGATTGATTTTATTCCCAAAGAGTGTGGCCAATGGTCAATTTCCGATACCCGTTTCGGCCCGATGGTACATGCCCAGCTCTATCCGGGCGAGGAGAATTCGGGCAAGTTGGTCGCCCTGTTGCGTGCCCAGGCCAGGGAGTTGGCCGAACCCGAAGGGGCCTCTATGATTCTTGCCGACGGCCCTCCGGGGATCGGCTGTCCGGTCATCAGTGCGCTTTCAGGAACGGATATGGCGGTGATGGTGACCGAACCAACCCCCTCCGGGATTCACGATCTGCAGCGCGTGGTCGAGTTGTGCGACCATTTTAAAGTTCCGGCGTCGGTCATCATAAATAAATTCGATTTGAATAAAACCATTGTTGCCAACATCAAATCATTTTGCGATAAAAAAGGGTTGCCGGTATTGGCCGAGCTGCCCCACGACCCGGGATTTGTCGATGCCATGGTCAGGGGAATCGCCATCACCGAATTTTCAGATGGCCCAACGTCGCAGAAAGTTCGTATGGCCTGGCAAGAGGTGGTAAAACAGGCGGCTGAATTGAAGGCCGCATAAAAATAGGAAATCAACAGGAGGAACCATGGATAAAGTATTAATAGCAGTACCTTCGGAGAATCCCGGCGGTTTGGAAGCCGGATTGGGGGCCCATTTCGGCCATTGCGACCTCTACACCCTCATCAGTGTGGAGAATGGTGCCATCGGCGATGTGTCGGTGATTCCCAACATGCCCCACCAGCAGGGCGGATGCATGGCCCCGGTGCAGTACCTGGCCAGCAAAGGCGTTCATCGGTTGATCGCCGGCGGTATGGGACTCCGGCCGTTGATGGGGTTCAACCAGGTGGGTATCGAAGTGTTTCACGGTGGTAACGCCGTCACAGTCGGCGAAGCCGTACAGGCTGCCATTGAGGGGCGGCTGCCCCAGTTCCGTCAGGAGCATACCTGTGGCGGTGGCGGTGGCCACTAGATCGATTTTGACGGACAAAGCATCATGACAACTTTATGGAAGAGCAGAGATCCGGACTCATCCCATGACCATGAGACCGGACCGGCCAACGAGCAGTTTCAACGGCACGCCCGATTTCCGCAGCACATGGGCCTGCTGGCCCGCGCCGATGGCAGAGCCACCGGCGTGGGAAGCTGTGGCGATGCCATCGAGATGAACATTCGGCTGGAGGGCGAGACCATTGCGGAGATCGGTCATCGACCCAACGGGTGTGCGTATACGGTGGCTTGCGCGAGCGCGGTCAGCATGATGGCATGTGGCAAGGGTGTTGATGATGCGTTGGAACTGCAGGCAGAAGACGTGGAGCTTGAACTGGGGGGACTGCCTGAGGACCATCTCCACTGCGCCAGGCTGGCCGTCAATACGCTCGGTGAGGCGATCGCCGATGCCTATCGGGCGAAGTCTCGATCCAATCAAAGAAAGGATGGATGCGATGCCCATATATGAGATTGCATGTTCCGATTGTGGCTATTCAGGAGAGGTGATTTTACTCAGCACGGAAAACACACTGAAATGCCCCTCATGCGAAAGCACCAATACGCGCAAGCTGATGTCTCCCACAAGCAGCATGACCGGAAAAACCACCCAGGCTTTTCCTGGGCCCGGGGACACGGCTTGCTGTGGACAGAGCCCCGATCAGGCCTCTTGCGCGGGGCCCGGTTCGTGCTGTGGCAGAACCTTTTGATGGTGGTTGCGACCCCAGAAGTGATGGTGACCCGATGAGCACCCAACAGATTGTTTTACTGGTAACCTCCCGTGAGACGCAGCTTGAGACGTTTGCCGAAGCGTTGCGGAGCGATCCCAACGTGGAGCTGATAACCATCGACTCGGCCGAAGCGTCGGTCGAAGCTGCGGTTCGCCTCGTACCTGTTCTGGCGATTATCGATCAGGAGGTCGGAGGCGTCTCGGGGATGGATATTGTGCAGCGGTTGCTGGAGGTAAATGCGTTCATCTATACCGCCATGCTGACCGAAATGGATGAAGCCCTTTTTCACGAGCGAAGTGAGGGCCTCGGGATCCTTTCCGAGGTGGCATTTCAACCGGGGCCAACGGATGCGGTTGATCTGCTGGCCAAGCTGCGCGAGGTAGCGCCGGTCTGATTGCCTGTTTTTGTCATCGTAACGCCGGACCCTTAGGGCCTCATCGCAAGATCCCCCCGATGCTCGCATCCTTGGGGAATCTTTGAGGCCGGTTTCAGGGCTTAGTCGTACTGCCCCCTTGTCATTCTCTCCGAGTTTACGAACTGGCTCAACTGTTCCCGCAGCTCTTCGGTCATATCAACGAAGCGGCACCCTACCGATACATATCCGGCAATCTCCAGTTTTTTGATCCAGCGAATCTCCGCTCGCAGATCTTTCAGAAAGGAGAAGTTGGTGCCGCCGGAGATTTGCTGCAGCTCCAGAGTTTTTCCATCATTGATTTTATCGCTTTCGGATTCGGCAACAGCGATATTGATCCCCCCGGCGCTCAAGTTGACGATCAAGGCAGCAAGACGTCCGTTGTCGGCGAGTGAAAAGTGGCCAAAATAACCGTCTTCAATTTGCAGGTCAAGCCGAGGGTACAATCTTTTTTCTTCTGTTGCCATATGTGTTCTCCTCTTGTGAGCATCAAATTGTGGATCACTGTCCGGTCAGATTGGTAACTCTCAGAAAACCGACCGGGCAGCAAGAATCGTATCCGATCTCAATACTGTCCGGTCGCCGGCCATCTCTCCACCATACGAGCATGATGGAGCACTTCAATAGATTCCTAAAACTTTCAGAAATTCCGTTTTGTCAGCAATATGTTCCAGTGGCTTTTGAAGCTCGATCTCCTGGATGTCTGCTTCGATATCCGCATAGAACATATACTGCCAGGGTTTGCCGTGAATGGGACGCGATTCAAGCTTGACCAGATTGATCCGATTGTCGGCAAACACCTTCATTACCTCGATCAAGGCACCAGGTTGGTTTGCAGTTGAAAAAACAATGGACGATTTTGTCTTGGGTCTTTCCTTAAGGGGTGCTTTTCCTATTACCACAAAGCGGGTGTAATTGCGAGGGTTGGTTTCGATACCTTCGGCAATGACCGACATGTTGTATAGGTCAGCCGCCTCCTGACTTCCGATAGCCGCATATCCAGGTTGAGCGGTCTCTTTCATGCGGGCCACTGCGCTGGCAGTGGATTCGACGGTCGTTATCTCCCATTGGGGGTAGCGTTCCAGGAACTGGCGGCACTGCTGCATGGCCGGCTCACTGGCCAGGACGTGTTGAACCTGGTCCAGGCGCGTTCCTGAATCGGCGACCAAGTGGTGGATGACGCGCAGGTAGAGTTCTCCGACAATGTTGAGCTCGTATTCGAGCAGAAGGTCGTAGTTCTCGTGAATACTGCCGGTGAGCGCGTTCTCCAGGGGGACGATGCCATACCGGGCCTCTCCGCTCTGAACCGCTTCGAAGATGGCGCGGAAAGAGGGTTGGCCTGCCATCGCTGCATCTTCACCCATGTACTGGCGGCACGCGATATGACTGAAGCTTCCCGGTTCGCCCAGATAGGCGGCCATGGAAGGTTTGGCGTTCGCGTTGACGAGATGGCGTTCGCTCTTTTCCAGGTAATCGAAGTCGAGTTGTTTTCCCACCACCGGTGCGATCACATAGATGTCGCGGGCCAGTTGCCCGAACTGCTCCGGGTAGAGGCTTTGCGGTCCGTCCGAAAGGGCCTTGTCCGGTTCGTGGTGAACCTCCACCATCAATCCGTCCGCACCGGCGGCCACAGCCGCGCGTGCCATGGGGGCGACCTTCTCGCGGATACCAGTGGCGTGGCTCGGGTCGACCACCACCGGAAGGTGGGTCAATTTTTTTAGCACCGGAATAGCGGAGAGGTCCAGGGTGTTGCGGGTGTATGGCTCATAGGTGCGGATGCCCCGCTCGCACAGCACAACGTTGTCGTTGCCTTCTGCCAGAATGTACTCGGCCGACATGAGCCACTCTTCGATGGTCGACGCCAGCCCTCGCTTGAGCAGCACCGGCATGCCCAGTCGGCCGACACATTTGAGCAGCTCGAAGTTCTGCATGTTGCGAGCACCGACCTGAACCATGTCCACATACTTGCGCATCAGGTCGGCATGGCTGGGAGAGGTTATTTCAGTGACCACCGGCAGACCGGTCTCCTGGCGAACCCGTGCCAGAATCTTCAGCCCCTCTTCCTCCAGTCCCTGGAACGAGTAAGGAGAGGTTCGCGGCTTGTAGGCCCCCGCCCGGAACAGAACAGCGCCGTAACGCTTGACCTCCCGGGCAATGGTCAACGCCTGCTCGGCGCTCTCCACGGCGCACGGGCCGGCTGTGATCACCACCCGTTGTCCGCCGATGGTAATCGGTCCCACCTTTACACGGCTCTCCTCTGGATGCCACTGTCGGCTGACCAGCTTGAACTTGCCGGCGATGGGAACCACTTCGGCCACGCCGGTCAGTTCGGCCAGATCCTCCGGGGCAAGATCGCCCCTGCCAATGGCGCCGATAACGCTCTGCCCGGCGGTGTCCATCTCACGCACCACACACCCCTTTTCATACAGTGTGGATCTGATGCGGTTCCTCTCCTCTTCACTGGCGTCTTGTTTCAATACCAAAATCATGATGCTGCTCCTTTGTTGAGGTTTTCATTCATCGATTCGTTGCATACCTTCAAAATAAAAAAGCCCTGTGGAGGGTCTCCCTCTCCGCAGGGCTTGAAAATAGAAAACCCCGGGTGAAGGTTGATCTCCACCCGGGGTTGGCAGCTTTTTTAGGTGCTAATCCGCCGGATGGATGCTTCTAAAGCTAAAAAAGAAGCATCCGCTAAAAAAACGATTCGTGTTCGGCAGTCTTACGGACAGCATATGAAAGCACCTTGTCTGTTGATTACTTCATGACCCTATACATCAGGCATCAATTGCAAGTCAAGTCTTATGGGGGATCGAATATTTCGGCGTTTTGTCTTATGCCCGTCGAAACCATTTTCTAACAGAGATATGGTTTGCTCGGCCTTCGACATCATGATAGATGGTTTTCGTTACCGCGTCGCACTCCTGAATAGGGAGAGCAGACGCCACCCGGGCCGGCTGAGAGGGGGCCCTTTCGCAAGTGGAATAACACAATGCTGCGCCAACTGGTTTACGAATCTTTACTGGTGATCGCTATTGCTGCACTCCTAGCCGCAGGAAGCTTTTTGCTGCGCCCCAAGGTGCTGCCACTCGTCGCACCTTCCGATCCGACAGCTTCGGACACCGCCGAGGAGGAGCTGTACAAGGCCATCTCTTTCGATCGCGCCAAAGAGATGTTCGTCGCCAAAGAGGCGCTGTTTGCAGATGCCCGTCCGTTGCTCGCCTATGAAGAGGGCCATATCGAAGGCGCGATTCATCTGGATCCATACACCCTTGATGAGTGGGCGGATCAGCTGGTAGCCGGTACGGCGCCGGATCAGCCGATCATCACCTATTGCGAAGGGCCGTATTGTGAGCTCTCCCACGAACTGGCTGAAAAGCTCACCTGGCTGGGATTTGAACAGGTCTACTATCTGGTGGATGGATGGGGATTGTGGAAGGCCAACGATCTTCCCACCGAGAAGTCGCCGGTGACTTCGTATTAGCGGTTATCTCAATGGCCGAGTGCCATCATTCGATATACCGGCAGGCTCCCCAGCCAGGCAGCGTCTTCGGGGGAGAGGTAATCGCCCACCGAGGCATCGAAAAGGACATTGGCCTCCGCCGGGAACTCATCGTCTCCCTCCCACACGATGACCTGGATAGGAGCGTAGGGCAGCACATCGAGCTGAAAGGCCGCTTCGCCGGTCTCCAGGGGAGTGGCGTTGAGTTTACCGGCCGCGCGTTTCAACGCTTCGACGTTTTGGCCGAACACCTTTTTAAGTGGATCGATGGAGCGTTTGACGAAGGCGCCGTAGTAGAAGCCGGCGCCGGGAATCTCCCGGTAGGCAACCCACTGGCCGGTCAGGCGCGGTTGGCATCCCAACAGGTAGTGAAGCAGCAGGACCTGCTCCTGCAGGGGCACTTCCGCCGAGGCGTCGACGTTGTCACTGAAGGCGAATTCAGGATAGGAGATGGTGTAGCTGCGATCGAGAAAGGGGGCGAGAAGGTGATTCTCTCCATCGGTTTCAAAACCGGAACGCCGGCTGATTTCGGTTAATTCCTGTTTGGCCAGTTCTCCCGCGGCCAGGTCGCGTGCCTGCTGAAAATCGTCGATACGTGCCATTGGAATGCTGCTCCTTTAATCGTTGATCCTGATGTGCGCTGGACCTTAACGTGTTTTGCATTTGAAATCAATCTCTGCCGATGCCATTGGATTCGGGGCTGGGTGTTGCGATCATCGCCATTGCCGCTTTTCCCCTCCCATTGAATCGAGACAGGAAAAACCATGTTGGAAGGCCACTTCATGATGTTGGCGCTGATAAGCGGGTTTGTGATCGTTACCGTGGCGTCCAAACAGATTGGACATTTTTTGGCGCGATTGAAACTTCCGTTGATCAGCGGTTTTTTGTTCACCGGTATCGTTGCCGGGCCTTATGTATTGAATCTGATTCCGGCCGCTGCTGTAGGACATCTCAAAATTGTGGACGAACTGGCGTTGGCTTTTATTGCCTTCGCCGCAGGAGCCGAGTTGATCGTTCGTCAACTGAGGCCTCGATTTACATCGATTCGGTACAACACCTACCTGCAGATACCCGTCATTTTTATCCTGGGTGGTGCCGCCTTTTTCTACCTCTGCCAATGGATCGATTTCACGAGGAGTATGCCGGTATCCCAGCGCATCGCCATCTCCATGATGGCCGGGGCCATCCTGGTCGCCCGTTCACCCTCGTCCGCCATGGCGGTGGTCAATGAATTGCGTGCCAAGGGGCCCTTCACCAAGACGATACTGGGTGTAACGATGATCATGGACGTGATCGTGATCGCCCTGTTCAGCATATGCGTCGCCGTGGCCGCAACGCTGCTGGCCGGGCGCAGTTTCGATTTGCGCTTTTTGCTGGTTCTCATCGTTGAGTTGTCGCTTTCCGCGGTCGTCGGTTACGTCGTTGGCCGCTGGTTGGCCACCATCCTCGCATGGCGTCTTCACCGGGGTGTAAAAACCCTTACCGTGCTGCTTTCGGGATATGGGATTTTCCTCCTGTCTGGTACACTTCGGCAGCTTTCCCACTCCTATTTTTCGTTTGACGTATTAATGGAGCCCATGCTCATCTGCATGGTTGCGGGTTTCGTGGTCAGCAATTTCAGCCCCTATCGCACGGAGTTGATGAAGGTGCTCCACGATGTGGGGCCGATCGTGTATGTCGCCTTTTTTACCCTGACCGGTGCTTCCCTTTCCCTGGACGTTTTAGCTGAATGCTGGATCATCGCACTTGCCCTTTTCGCCATAAGGCTGGTGGCCATTTTTATCGGCGCATTCAGCGGGGGGCAGCTTGCAAAAGATCCCGTGAAATACAACACCATCGCCTGGATGGGTTATGTCACCCAGGCGGGCGTCGGCTTGGGGCTGGCCAAGGAGGTCGCAGTCACGTTCCCCCAGTGGGGGGCCGCGTTTTCGACCATGATGATCGCGGTCATCGTGGTGAATCAGCTTGCGGGGCCCCCCCTGTTTAAGTGGGCCCTATACCTGGCCAAAGAGGTTCGGCCGCGTCTGCCGGCTCACGAGATCGGCGGGGTGCGCGATGCTGTTATCTTTGGCTTGGATGGCGAGTCGCTGGCGCTGACACGCCTGCTTCAATCCAATGGTTGGGAAGTCAAAATTGCGACGAACCAGGAGCGCTATGCCAGGCATTCGGCAGCAAATGCCGAGATCGAGATCCACCCGATCAGCGAAGTGAGTGTTGATAGCCTCAACCGTCTGGGGGTGGGGCACGCCGACGCCATCGTGGCCATGCTCTCGGACGAGGAAAATTTCAGAATCTGCGAACTGGCCAATGATTATTTCAGCACCCAGCATTTGATCGTTCGATTGAATCAGAGCAACCACGCCAAACGGTTTCACCAGCTCGGCGCACTGGTCGTCGAGCCCAGCACGGCTGTGGTCAATCTGCTGGATCAATTCGTACGGTCGCCCTCTGCCGCAACGTTGTTGCTCGGACTGGAAAAAGACCGTGAGGTCATCGAATTCGAGCTGCGCAATCGTGATTTGCAAGGGTTTGCCGTGCGGGATCTGATGCTGCCGCTGGACATTCACATCATTTCGATTCGACGCCATGGCGAACAGATCGTCTGCGGCGGATTTACCCAATTGCAGTTTGGCGATTGGCTCACGGTGGTGGGGTCCAAATCGAGTTTGGAGCAGATGATGCTGCAGTTTGGAGAGAACCGGGAGCGCGCGGTAATGAACATGGTCGGCCGTGCGGCACCCAAAGAGATGGCATCTAAGGGGCTGGAAAAGGAGGTAAGGGAGATCGCCTGCGGTCACGAAGGCGATTTGTGCAAGGTGCGGTACAACAACGCTATGCGAGACAGCACGGTTCTGGAGTTGGATGAACCCATGGACGTCGACCCCTTTTTCCGAAGGGTTGCCGAGGCGCTGGCCCTCTCGATCCATCTGCCGGCCGAGACACTCCATCAACTGCTGGTTGAGAGGGAAACGGAAAGCAGCACGGCCCTTAGGCCGGATCTGGCCATCCCCCACATCATTGTCGAAGGGACGGGAATTTTTCATATCTTACTGGTGCGCTGCAAGTCAGGCATCTACTTTTCCGAATTGGCTCCCAGCGTTACGGCCGCTTTCATTCTGGCCGGAACACGGGATCAACGTGAGCACCATCTGTATGCCCTGTCGCGTATCGCCAAAGCCGTGCAGCAGCCCCAGTTCCAGGAGAGGTGGCTGAGGGCCCGGAATCAGTGGACCCTACGCAACATTGTGCAGGTGTAGATGGGCGCCCCGCCATACATACCTGCCGCTATTCAAATCGGGTCATCGCTTAGATTGATGTCGTGGTTGACGGAT
Source organism: uncultured Desulfatitalea sp. (assembly GCA_963668675.2). Classification (GTDB taxonomy): domain Bacteria; phylum Desulfobacterota; class Desulfobacteria; order Desulfobacterales; family Desulfosarcinaceae; genus Desulfatitalea. The sequence goes on from CAXXMB010000002.1 coordinate 3,390,273, forward strand.
GGGCTTGAAAACGAATAGAAGATGGGGCAATCCAAGGAGCGTTCTTATGGCAGATGCGACACCTATCAGCACCCGTACACAATTTTGTATGGTGATCGGCAACCCCATAGCACACAGCCTCTCACCAGCCATCCACAACGCTGCCTACCAGGCGCTTGGGCTCGAATTCGTCTACCTGGCAAGCCGGGTCGAAGATGTCGAAAGCGCCTTGGCCGGAATGCGTTCCATGAACAATTTCAGGGGGATGAGTATCACCATCCCGCACAAGATAGACGCCATGAGATACGTGGACGAGGTCAGGGAGGTCGATCGGGCCATCGGCTCGATCAATACCGTCGTCCATGAGGCGGGCCGTCTGATCGGCATGGGTACGGACGGACCGGGCGCCCTCAAGGCCTTGACCGACGCGCAGGTTCGGATCGACGGGAAGCATGTCCTGATGTTGGGCGCCGGGGGAGCGGCGCGCATGATCGCCTTTACCCTGCTGCGCGATACGAAACCGGTGCGATTATCGATCCTGGACATCAATGATGCGTTGCTCCAGGGGCTCAGTGCCGATTTGAGGGCCGGTGTCCAGATACCCATTCATGCCGCCGTGCTGACGGAAAGCGCATTAACCGAAGCCATGTCCGAGGCCGACGTCATTGTGCACTGCACATCGGTGGGGATGCATCCGAATGTGGATGCCTCACTGGTGCCGGCCGAGCTCTTCCGGACAGGGCAGGTGGTCTTCGACATCGTCTATACGCCGCTCGAGACTCGGCTGTTGGCCGAAGCGAGGGTTCGCGGCCTGCAAACCATTTCTGGTGTCGAGATGTTCATTAATCAAGCGGTGCTGCAGTTCGAGCAGTTTACCGGTCAAGAGGCACCGGTGGAGGTGATGCGCCGAGTGGTAATGGAGCATCTGCAGAGATGAATATTGTTTTGATCGGATATCGGGGTACAGGCAAGAGTGTGGTGGGCGCCGAACTCGCCAGCCGTCTGGGCATGACGTGTGTCTCCATGGACGACCGGATTGCCGAAAAGGCAGGAATGAAAATCCCCGAAATTGTAGACAAATTTGGATGGCCAGGATTTCGGGATATGGAGACCGAGGTGGCCCGTGAGTTGAGCGGCCAGACGAATCTGGTGATCGACACCGGCGGCGGTGTGATCGAGCGGGCCGAAAACATGGCGCTCCTCGGAGCCGTTGCCTGCGTCGTCTGGCTCAAGGCTTCTGTGGAGACGATTGTCTCGCGAATCTCCGGCGGAACCGAGCGGCCGGCATTGACCAGTGGCAAGACGTTTACCGAAGAGGTCGCCGAAGTGCTTGAGCGGCGTCTTTCCAAATACAAGGCCGCGGCCCATCATGAAATCGACACTGACCGCCTCTCAATCGGTCAAATTGTTGCCCGTGTCATTGAACTCTGTCAGTGAGATAAAGCTCTGCATTTCATTCCTATTTTGAAGGCTGCTACGCAGCCCCTTTCGTCTATAACTGTTTATTAATAAGGCTAATTGCAAATTTTTGCAGCGGTCGGCGCCAAAACGGCGCCGAATTTTTTTGCCATTGGCATTGACTCGAAAATACTTATAGTTTAAAAGTTTCCTTCTCGAAAGTTTTGAACACTAAACATTATATGTTATGATGAATGCCGTCATGAAGCGCTTAAATCTAGAAAATAAGGTCGTACAGAGTGTTGGTGATGATAGTCCGCGTGGTTAAAGCCATGTCGAACAGGAGGCGCTATGCCAACTGATTACGCTGGTAGTATCTTGCTGTCGTTGCGCAGGATTATCCGATCTATCGACCAGCACAACAAACAGCTTGGCCGACGATACGAGCTGACGGTGCCGCAGCTGGTATGCCTGCGACAACTGCTCGTTGATGGCCAATTAACGCCCGGTCAATTGGCCAAGGCGGTCTATCTGAGCCAGGCCACTGTAACGGGCATTATCGATCGGCTTGTCGATAAAGGGCTGGTCAATCGTGAGCGCAGCAGTCTGGACCGTCGCAAGATGTTGGTTCAGCTCACTGATCGTGGCACTCAAATGGCCAACGACATGCCGTGGCCGCTTCAGGAGCGATTTTCCCAGAGTCTGGCAGACTTGAAGGGTGAGGATATCGAACAGATCGACACCATGCTCAAGCGGCTGGTGGAGATGATGGAGGCGCCCTCCCTGCCTGTTTGGGTGTATGGCCCTAGCGAGGCAGTGGCGCCTGAAGAGATTAACGGACCGAAATAACGGAGAAATTAAATGGAATCCGATTCTAAAATCATCGTCCGGGATCTTTACAAGATCTTTGGCCCCAACCCCAAGCAGGCCATGGCCATGCTCGCCTCCGGCCTTGAAAAAGCGGAGATATTCGAAAAAACCGGATTGACCGTAGGGGTCAACAACGCCAGCTTTGAGGTCAATGCGGGGGAGATTTTTGTGATTATGGGATTGTCCGGATCGGGAAAATCCACCATCGTGCGCATGCTCAACCGATTGATCGAACCCACTGCGGGTCAGGTGATCGTTGATGGCAAGGACGTCATTCAGATGGGTCAGGACGAGTTGGTCAAATTTCGCCTGCACAACATGAGCATGGTGTTTCAGTCGTTTGCCCTGATGCCGCATTTGAGCGTTTTGGAGAACGCCGCGTTTGGGTTGGAACTGGCCGGCGTCGATAAAGAGAAACAGCGCAAGCGAGCCATGGAAGCCTTGGCCCAGGTTGGGCTTGAGGGTTGGGAGGACTCCTCTCCGGAACAATTGAGCGGCGGCATGCAGCAGCGGGTCGGATTGGCCCGCGGTTTGGCGGTCGATCCTGACATCTTGTTGATGGACGAGGCCTTTTCGGCCCTCGACCCGCTGATTCGGACGGAGATGCAGGATGAACTGCTCAAATTGCAAGAGCAGGATCAGCGCACCATCATCTTTATCTCCCACGATCTGGACGAAGCCCTTCGCATCGGCGACCGCATCGCCATCATGGAGGGAGGCCGGGTGGTCCAGGTCGGCACCCCCGAAGATATTCTTCAAAATCCGGCCGATGACTATGTGCGCGCCTTTTTCCGGGGCGTCGACCCCACCAATGTGATCTCTGCGGGCGACATCGTCAGGGACACGCACCCCACCATCATCAAGACCAAGGTGGGCAGTCTGCGGGCCGCCCACGAACTGTTGAGCAGCAGCGAGCGTGATCATGGTTATGTGCTGGACGCCAAGCGCCGCTTGCTGGGCGTTATCTCTTCCGAGTCGTTGCGGGAGGCCATCGAGGCAAGCGCAAAGGACAGCCCCATCGACCAAGCCTATATCGCTGAAGCCAGACCGGTTCGCACCGATGAATCGATGCAGGAGATTCTGCCGGATGTCGCCTCCCACTCCTGGCCCGTACCGGTCGTGGATGAGAACAATGTGTACAAAGGGGTGGTTTCAAAGAACCGATTTTTGAGAACACTGCACCGGACCGAAGAGCAGATGGACGAAGAGCAGCCGGATGAAGAGAGTGCTGCCTAACTTTGAAAAACGAAGCCGTGGGAGCGACCAATGTTTGAAGATAAAGTAATTCCCCTCGATGACTGGGTCTCCCAGTTTGTCGAGTGGCTGGTGGACAACTACCGTCAATTTTTTCAGGTGATCAAATGGCCCATCGAGCAGACCCTGAATGGATTCGATCTGGGACTGAACGCACTGCCGCCCATTCTGGTTATCGTGGCTATCGCGCTGGTCGCCTGGCGCTTTTCGGGTGTGCTGCTGGCGATTTTCTCCATCATCACCATGGTCTTGATCGGGTTGCTCGGTCTTTGGGAGGACTCCATGACCACCCTGGCCATGGTGCTTTCGGCCGTCATCTTCTGCGCCATCGCCGGGATACCGTTGGGTATCATCGCGGGTCGCAATGACCGTTTCGAGGCTTGGCTGCGGCCGGCTTTGGATGCCATGCAAACCACACCTGCCTTTGTCTACCTCGTTCCCATCGTCATGCTCTTCTCGGTGGGCAACGTTGCCGGGGTTTTGGCCACTATTATTTTCGCCATCCCGCCGATCATTCGGTTGACCAGCCTGGGTATTCGTCAGGTCCATCCGGAGTTGGTTGAGGCGGCGCAGGCCTTTGGTGCGACCAACTGGCAGGTGCTCCGACGGGTACAGGTGCCGCTGGCCATGCCCACTATTTTGGCCGGGTTGAACCAAACCATCATGATGGCGCTCTCGATGGTGGTGATCGCGGCCTTGATCGGGGCCGGCGGACTGGGCTCGCCGGTGATTCTCGGGTTGAATACGTTGGATATCGGACGGGCGGTCATCGGCGGTCTGTCAATCGTACTGATGGCGATCGTGCTCGATCGAATCACCCAATCGATGGCGAAAAGGCGATAGGCGGCCCATCGTCATGTGGTTATAAGGACGTCATGCCGGACAACGGCGGGCTGCTTCCGCCCGCCTGATGATCGAACCGGCTCTTTTTTAACATAAATCTGAAGGAGGGTGTATGCGCAACATAATGAAAGCACTGACCGTATTGATGGTTGGCGCCGCTTTGGTCGTGGCCCCGGCACCGACCCTGGCCGAGAACATGAAACCGGGCGAGGGGGTCACCGTGCAACCGGCGCGGGCCACCTGGAACACCGGTTTTTTCCAGGAAGCGCTCGTGAGGCGTGGATTGGAGGAGCTGGGTTTCAAGGTGAAGCGCCCCAAAGACCTGCAAAACCCCATTTTCTACAAATCGGTCGCCTTGGGCGATGTGGATTATTGGACCAACGGCTGGTTCCCCAACCATGACAGCCAACTGCCGAAGAACTTTTACGACAAGGCCGGCAAGTATGGCTATGTGGCCAAAGCCGGAGGCCTGCAAGGATATCTTGTCTCCAAAAGAGAGGTGGATAAGTACAACATCAAATCTCTGGACGATTTCAAACGGGACGAGGTCAAAAAGGCCTTCGATGAGAACGGGGACGGCAAGGCTGACCTGACCGCCTGCCCGCCGGGTTGGGGCTGTGAAAATGTAATCGCTCACCACATGAAGGTTTACGACCTCGACGCCCACATCAACCCGGTCAAGGCCTCATACGAGGCGGGCATGGCCTCCGCTCTTGGAAACTATAAAGCTGGCGGCCCGGTCTTTTTCTACACCTGGGCGCCCAACTGGACCATATTCAAATTCAAGCCGGGCAAGGATGTGATGTGGATCAATGTCCCCAAGATCATCCCCAAGGAGTCGCAGAAGAGCGCGGTGGAACGCATGACCGTTTCCGGCATCGAAGGGGCGGTCAGCGACCCGGTCAAGCTCGGTTTCGTGGTCTCCGATATTCAGATTGTGGCCAACAAGAAGTTCGCCGAAAGCAATCCGGCTGCCAAGAAGTTCTTCGAGGTGTTCACCCTGCCGCTGATCGATATCAACGAGCAGAACACACGGATGAACGAAGGGGAGAAATCACAGAAAGACATTGAAAAGCACGTCGCCGAATGGATTGCCAAAAACCAGGCCAAGTGGGACGGCTGGTTGGAAGCAGCCCGCGCCGCAGCAAAATAGATAAGGCAGCATAGAATCAAGGAGGCCGCGAAAGATGCGGCCTCTTTGTTTCTTCTCTTCGGCTTCGCTGGCATGCGGACCCATTCTCTCCTTACGAATATCCCATTCTAATCAAACCATTTTTTGAACACCCCGCGCACCTCTTTGCGCACCCCGTCGATGGTGCTTTGCTTGGCTTCGTCCTTGGCGGCGCGTCCCACGTCCTTGGTATCCTCGACAATGGCTTCTTCCACCGCTGAGGGTTTTTGCGGTGCTTGCTCGGCGGTTTTGGCCGGCTGGGCGGCGGCCTGCCCGTCGCAGTTGCCGATACGCCGACCGGTGAGGTGGTTGGTGATTTGCATGTTGGCCCCCGAAACCTCCATCTGCATGGTGCCCACCATGGTGTCACCGCGATAGGTTGCCTGCCCGGTGCCTTCCATCTGGCCACCCTTTCCGCCGCAGAAAATTTTCCAGTGGGCGGTGTTGCCTTCGATCCGAATGTCACTGATCTGACACTCCTTGCCGGCGTCTTCGCTCATGGGGACGAGGTCGTCATTGGTGATGCACTGGGTGTGGGTGATCGATTGGGGAGGCATGCCGGCCATCTCCGTCTTGGTGGTGATCTCCCATTTTCCCGGGTTCATCTGCGGACCGGCCCAGGCATGACCGATCAGCAGAGCAGCAGACACCAAAATGCCGATTGCGATGCATTTATATTTCATTTGCAGCTCCTCTCTTTTTAAGTGAACATTGGGTCACCGTTTATGGATTCATAATAGGATGTTACAACTGAAAATTGTAGTAGCGGACGACCGCATCGGCCGTCGCCGGCATCACCCCTGTCCCGATGAGAAGCAGGAAGATACCCAGCACCGCCATGCCGGCGCCTGCCAGCAGCGCGACCAGCATAGTGCGCTGAAAGGAGCCGGTACTCAGATCGGCGGCATCGTCCGATATGAAAAAAGGGCTGTGCTTGTCACCTTTGGCGATCTTCACGCCGGCGCCTTGGGCATCTTTCGCCGCGGTCCCCAGGACATAGACAGTGTCATCGGGTGCAATCCACTGTTCACGGTAGGTTCGAAGAGCGTTTTTCACCTCGGCGGAGCCCGGCGTGAGCTCGACCAGGTCATCGGGAACATCCAGGGGCGCATCTGCGGCCTCGATTTTTCGGAAAAAGGGCTTCTTACGCCCTTCGGGATAGTTCTTGCGGTCCATGGCCTTGAGCGTTTTAATCCGCTCCCGTAGTGGGGTTTTTTTCCCGCTTTGTGATTTGAGAACACGGTAGTGGGGGTAGCGGACGACCGTGCCTCCATTGCCATCGACGGCCACCACGCCGGTGCGGTCCTTCAGCAGAAATGGGCATGTCTGTTGCCCCGAGGCCAACGATTCCTCATAAAAGCCGGATTGATTGCGGCGCTGATGGCGTTGGCTGGCCGAGTATCTGTACCATGCCGCCTCGGTCTGCGTGTAGGGTGTCTTAATAGGCGCCTCACACTGGACCTTCCCACTGGTCAATACTAGGCCCGGCTTTAAATGCCGAATGGGCGTCATCTTCAGTGTCGCGGCCCGACGCTTGTTGATCAGTTCCTGCCAAGCTTTGCGGAACATGAAAAGCGAACCGCCGCAGATGCCGGTGCCGAATAAGAGCGCGATCGTGTTCATGATGGTCAAGTCCCTTTTTATCGATTACTTGCAGGTATCCAGTTTGCACATCCTCTTGATGTCTGGCGTTGCAATTCGATTGCACAGCTCGCAATCCTTGTGGATCAAGGCCAGTCGATAATAGCACCAACCGTGAACGCCATCCGCCTTAGGCCAGTACTTGAGAATGTTTTCGCACAGGTTCGGATCACCGATTTTTTCGACCTCCTCCTGATAGCACCAGGGGGCAGGGGCCTTCGTTTGGGCTGAACACTTCTCATAAATAGGATCCTCCTGGGCAAAAAGCGCCGTTGACAGGAAAAGCATCAGCAGCATTGAAGCCGCCGGATAGATCCAAGTCTGGAGTTCGAAAAGAGAAACCCGCCGGCTCTCGTTCATTGCCGTTCCATGAGAAGATACCTTTAACTCTTTCTGCTGTAATTTCATTTTTTTTCCTCATCGAACCCTATTACCGAATTGTGACCGCCATGTTGACGCGGGACTTTTGCCCGTCTCCCATCGCCTTGAGTTTCGTAACATAGGCAGCCTCTTTTCCCCGATACAAAACCAGTTTGACTGGGAAGTCCAGCTCTTTTGAATACCATCTTGAGTGGATCCTTTTATCCTGGGCCGTCACCACCTGCTTTTCGCACGTGATGCCATTGATGTTTTCAGTTCCGTCAACCTTGGATTGGTATTTGGAAACCATATACTCCGAGCCTTTGAATGGATCTGCGGAAAGGGTCCGAAAATCATCCGATGCGATCTCGAAGAAAACCTTTTTGATTCATCCTCCCTGCCGTTTACTTTTGCCTTTAAATGCAATCAAGAGGCCAAAAAGGATAATAACGGCTCCGAACCCGGGAGTGAAATAGCCCTGTTTTTTAAAGCCCTTCTCAAGGACCGCTTCCTCAGGATGGTCAGGGTCATAAAAGACATCTACCGATTTGCCTTGGGGGTATCTGTTCAGCAGTTCGGTGGTCTGATGTCTGTCACGCCCGCCAAAGGCAATCCTGTTTGACGTATGGGTTTTTCCATCAACCTGATACGTATAATCGATGATGGCTGAATAGTACGTTACCGTTCTTTTACTGCTGCCGGTGCCTTCGGTGGTGGTGTGTTTCTCTTTTTCAGATTTGATAACAGTACCGGAAACAGAGGGCCAGTCCACGCTCTTTTTGGCCAGCTTGATTTCACTGATGCCGTAATTGAGAAACGCCGCGCCCACTGCTGCAAGTCCCAGGCCGACCATGGCAGCCCGTGCCCTCGCGGAAATGCTCCGCAGCCCCGAACCGAAGAGGAGAACGCCGACACCACAAATGCCGAGACCGGCATTCACCGCCCCGAACAGCAGCACGATGACACCGATAAAAAGCAAGAGGCCCCCCGCGATTTTAAGAAGCCATCCCTTGCCCGAACGAAGCTTCTCTCCGACGGTGCCGTCGATTTTGCGGCCGAAATCGAGCACGGCTTCATTTCTTTCCGCGGTGCTCATGTCTTTTAAATCTTTCAGATTGCTCATTTAGCTTCCTCCTCCCTTGGCGATTCTTTTTTCCATATGCGGGTATTCAAATTCAGATCCTCGACAATGCCGACGGCCAGCTGCAGATCCTGGAAATATGCTTCTATGCTTTCAATATCGACCAGCGTTTTGAACAGGCTCGGTTCGAAAAGCGGTTTGGCATAGGGGATAGCCACGAACAGTTTCGAGGCGACGAATGAGAGATACAGGTCCCGGCCAACGCGTTTGCGAAATGCCGTAATGCGTTCCATCAGGCTGGTGGAAAGCACATATCGCGCCGCAATCTGGTCTTCGCCGTACACCACGAACAGTTTCTCGAACTCGGGGTCCTCCAGCCGAATCAACTCCCCTTTGGAACGGTTCAACCCCTGGAGTTTCTGGCCGATCCGGCCGAACAGTTTTTCGGCCTTGTCGGGCAGCACGATGGTGTTGTGACTGAAATCTTTGTTGAAGTCGGCGACGAAAAACAGCCCCTTGAAGATAGGAAATGTTTGCGTCTTTCTTTTTTTTTGTGATCCCGTTCCCTGTTCACGCCCTGTCGTTTCGACATGTAGGGCATTGATTTCGGAAAATTGAATCTCGGTCTTGCCAATGGTGCCGGAGACCAGGTCATCGCCTTCATAACGTTCCGCGCGATCCTGAAAAAGCCGGCTTTCCGTAAAGAGGGACTTCGGCACGCACCCGGTTTGCGCGTAGGTCAACCCGGGGTCGACAAACCGCACGATTTTTTGGATCACCTGCTCCTTGAATTGACTTAAAAACTGGCGGTAGAAGGTCATGTACCAGCCGCCGATCACCACGGCGCAGAGCAACAGCGGTATCATCATCCATTGGATGGAGACATGAAAGTAGGCGACCAGACCCAAAGAGACGATCAATAGGGCCGCGCAGAGAAAGATGAGCGGCATGAGCTTCTTCTTGATGTGCAGGCGCTTCTCTTCGAGCAGCATGAGATCGGGCTTGATATCCGTCTCATAGTAATGTGCAAAATCTTCGCTGGTTTTCATGCGTCACTCCTGTTCGCTGTCCGGGAACGGTCTCAATTCACTTCCATTCCCGATTGAATATGAAAACCCGGATGCAGGAAGGGGCCGGATCGCTAAGGTTCAGCTTTCAAACCCTCTCTTCACATCGACGACGGCTCTCTCTATTTCGGCGGCCTCGAAAAACATTTTTCTATGATATCGCATCATGGCGGCGATCATATTGGTCGGAATCATCTCTAATGCGTTGTTGTATTCCAACACCGTTGCGTTGTAGCTGCGCCTGGCCGCGGAAATCTGCTCCTCCACTTCGTTCAAGGCAGCCTGGAGCTGGAGAAAATTCTCGTTGGCCTTGAGCTGCGGATAGTTTTCCACCGCCACCATGAGCCCGCGCAAGGCCCCGGCCATCTCGTTGTCGATCTCGACCTTCGCATCGTCGCTCAATCCGCCTTCAAGCGCCCGTGTGCGTATCTCCGTGATCCGGGTCAAGACCCCCTGCTCGTGCTGCATGTACTGCTTCACCGACGCAATGAGATTGGGAATCAGGTCGTTTCGTTTCTTCAAAAGGACGTCGATGCCGGCAAAGGCATTCAGTACCCGGTTTTTCTTGCTCACCAGGCTGTTGAACAACAGCACCAGGAGAACCAAAACAACTGCGATCGCTATGGCAATCCCCACCATGTTGTTACCCCCTTTGTGAGTGGATGAACACTGTCTATCGGACCCCTTTGGATGCCAGCAGTGCGATGATGGCCTTGCGGTTTTGCTGTTCATACGGCTGCTCGCCCCGCCGCTCGGTCTTGGCCCAGCTCAAGGCGGTGTTGCCTTTGGCATCGCGCGCATGGATGTCGGCGCCCTGGGCCAGGTAGAATTCGAACGGCTCCAGCCAGGCCATCTTGGCGGCAAACATCAGGAGCGTGTTGCCGCTTTTGCTGATGGGCGTGTTGACGTTTGCGCCTTTGGAGAGCAGGTAAGCCAGTGTCTCCTGGACCCCCGGCTGGAATTTGCCCTCTTTGGTTTTGAATGCGACTTTCCAGATGGGTGTGTTCCGGTTCACGCCGATGCCCGCCTCGACCAGCACGGGGATGACCTCCTGCCAGTGTTTGAAATTGCTCTGGGCCTGAAACAGGGCATCGTTGCCACTGCGGTCCTTGTACTGGAGATCCGCTCCGCATGCGATGATGAGCTTTACCATCTCGGGCGTGCTCAGATTGGCCGCTTTTTGCAGTAGCGGAGCCCCGTAAATGAAGACATCGGGATCCATGCCCTTGTCGAGGTGGGACTTCACGGTGGCCGTATCGCCACTATTCAAGGCCGTCATGATCTCCCGGGTTGCGTCTTTATCGAGGCCGGCACCCCTTTGTCGTGCAGTCGTTTTTGGGCCGCTGCCGACGGATGCGCCGGGCTGGGTGCGGACGATGTTGGGTGCCTGCAGGGGCTTGGCCGGTGTCGCCGCTGCTTTTGTCGCACCCTTGGTGGCCACAGCGGGCTGTTCCGTGCGGTACTTCACTCCGTCGTTCTCTCCGGTGACGCCAATTTCACACGTACGAATCTGCTGATCCGGTGAAAATTCCCAGGTTTCAGTAGCGCCGTTTGCAATCAGGCGTGTTTGATTGAAAACAATGTCCTTATAGTCGCGCTTGAAGCATTTGAGGGTCACCGAGGAAGCCGATGCATCCTGGCTGTCGCCACTCACGATGATGGTCATGGGCCTGGCCGGATCGACGATGATTCCCGTGCTACCCAGGATGCTCTGTTGCAGATAGCCCTCTTTGATCTGGCGGTCCCTGTTGAACGCAAACGGATCGGCTTCGTTGGTCACGGCCGCGTAAACGAGGCCTTCGTCGACCTGAACGTACACCCAAGCGCTCTTTTTCGACTTTTCTATTTCGATCCGACGAACCTGCCCTCTCTTTTCGAGGATCACTTGTTTGGGCTTGGCGGCATTCGGATCGCTGCCTTGGGGGATAATGCGATAGGTGCACATGGATCGGTCGGTCATGTTTTTCAAAACAAGTTTGATCGGCCGCTGAGGGTCGACGGCCACCTGAATTTCTCCCCTTTTGCCGATGCGGCGCCCCCAGGGCGCGGCGCCCTTGACGGTTTGGGTAAGGGCCGGCCGTTCCTTCTTGGCAGGCGTCGGCCGTTCTTGCTTTGCGAATCCTTTGGGGATCGCAAAAACCGTTGCGTCTATTGGCGTCTCTGTAATGTTGCTCAGCGCAAGGGTCACATCACTGATATTGGTTTTGGCCTTGACGGCGTCGTCGTTTCGGCCACTGATGATATGGGCTTTGACCGGAAAATCCCCAAGACCCCCGGCGAACCATACATCCGCTAGTTTGACGTCCTGATCGTAAAACCCGCAGTGGTCGGTGGCATAACCGGCGACCGTGTCTGTGCCGACCCGCCGCTTGGTGGCATTTTTTTGCAGGTAGGTGATGGCTTGAAAAGGGTCGATCATGTGGGCGCGAAAGGAGAAGTTTTCGAACGTGTCATAGGTGTGGGTATTGGGATTGAGAAGCAGGGTCACCCCCTTTGAACGATCCACGATCACTACGGGACCCTTTGAAACACCCTCCTCTTTAACGTTCAGATCCATCCGGTAACGGCCATCGGTCACATACAGTTTTCCATTCACATCATCGTTGAGCATCCGTGTCGCGATGTCCGCGGTAAAGTCGTTTCCCCATGCCGTTCGATTCGGGAGCAGGGTGGTGCAGCAGAGGATCAAACAACCTAAGGCGAGTAGTGCAGGCTTGAATTCGATTCGTACCATCAGGGAACCTCCCATGCTATGTTTTCCGGTCCTTTCGATGGTGATTGGGTATACCGGTTTTGATTTCCGGTTTTGGCGCAGCAACCGCGTTGCACAATTCGGATAGGTCTTTGAAAGATCGCTTGTGACCCGTACTGATCTCTTCGATGATGCCCACGATTTTTTCAGGCTCATCCGGGCTGCGACGATAGATTCGAATCAGATAACTGTCCATTGGATAGTGACGGGTTAGGGTTTCCATTGGTCTATCATGATCCAACATGCTCAATCCAACCGATACGATCAGTTTGAATCAATACCTACCATGGCAAATGTCACAAATGGGTCACATATCGCGCAAAGCGGGGGCAACTGAGGCGTGCCTGCGTCCAGCCGTGATCCTGCTGCGTCTTGACAGAATCCGTCCAGAACCGATAGGATGGAACAACAGACGAACGAGACCCTATGGGACCAACGCGACCGCTTATCACTAAAATCGCCCCTCCTGAACTGCCCGAGGTCGTTTGGCGGCAAACGCTGTTTGAGTTGCTGGATAGGAGTGATCACTATTCGGTGACCTGGGTTTCAGCCACGGCCGGGTCCGGCAAAACAACACTGGCCGCAAGCTACCTCGCGCATCAAAATCTTCCGTTTCTCTGGTATCGGTTCGATGAAGGCGATAGCGACCTCACCGCTTTTTTCCACTATTTAGGCCTGGCCGCCGAGCATGCCGTGCCCGACGCTCCTGAACCGTTGCCGCCTTTCACGCCTGCCGTACCGGGTGCCAAAGTCTTCGCCATGCGATTTTTCGAAAAGATGGGCTCCCGGCTCCCGCTGCCTTTTGTTATGGTTTTCGATGATTTTCAATTGGTGGAGCCCTTCTCAGCCATGCATGATGTGCTTAAAAAGGGGCTTTTTACACTTCCCCGGAGCGTCCACGTGTTGGTATTGAGCAGGACCGATCCACCAGCTGCCTTTGCGTCCTTGATCGCCAAAAACAGGATGAGAATCATTGATGCGAACACCATGCGGCTCAGCCCCGATGAGTCCAAAGCGATTATCGAGCTGGAAACCGGGCGGTCGTTATCCCAGGCCGATGCCCGGCAACTGTGTGAAAAGGCGCAAGGATGGGCGACAGGCCTTGTTCTTCTGGCGAAGAACATTCGGGAGGGCAAGCAGTCAGGCCAAAATTCGGATCCGTGGATTCCGTCGGCCCTATTTGACTATTTTTCCAGCGAGCTGTTCGAAAGAATGGACGAGACGGTCCGCAATTGTCTGCTAAAGATGGCTTTTCTGCCGCAGACGACGGTCGCGATGGCGCAAGCCTTGACCGGACGATCGGACACCGAACAGATTTTGCAGACCTTGCAGCGCAATAATATCTTCACGGAAAAAACGTCCGATGATCCCTGCACGTATACGTTCCACGAACTGTTTCGAATATTTTTGATCTCAAAAGCGATGGATCTGCTTGGGGAGAAAGAGATCCTTGTATTGAAACGGCGCGCGGCCGCAGTACTGGCCGAGGCGGGGAGGGTGGAGGAGGCTGCCGACCTGTTTGTCGATGTCGGCGATATGCAGGGCTTTGTGCAATTGATTCAAAGTTGCGCGATGACACTGATCCGTCAGGGGCGCAGCATGACGCTCGAAGGCTGGCTTCAGAACATCCCCGAAGATATTCTCGCCGAGCATCCCTGGCTGCTTTACTGGAGGGGGGTTGCCCGCCAGCATCACACCGCGCCTAAAGCGTGGGAGGATTTCGTTGCGGCGTTTTACCTGTTCGGCGAACAGCATATCGAAAGCGGTCGTTTGCTTTCATGGGTCGGCATCGTTCAAACGATCGTCATTGAGTGGAACGATTTCAACGTGCTTGATCCGTGGATTGAATTCCTGGAAGAACGGACCCGGTCCGGCAGCGCCTACCCGTCCGCGGAAATCGAGGGGCGGGTGGCCGTTTGCATGATGGTGGCGTTGTTGATTCGAAAGCCGGGGACGGGCGGCATCGACCGATGGGTCCAAAAGGCCCTCTCCTTTGCTCATCGCTGCGGTGATATGGATCTCTACCTATACGCCATTGATTGGGTCATGACCTATCATGCCTGGATGGGGCGCTTCGATCAAGTCGAGGTGATCCGTAAGGAGTCAAAGAAGCTGGCCAGATCCCACGGCACACTTGCGCCGATGGTGATCCACTGGAGATGGATTGATATCTCCACCCGGCTTTGCACCATAAACGGCCTCGATACCATCCCGGAAGAGGTCACCGATGCCATTGAACTTGCCAACAGATCGGGTTGCTATGCCTGGGAGCATCGATTTCTGATGGCGGGCATTTTCGCCGCACTGGTACAGTCCAAGCTTAAAAGTGCGGATGCCTTTATGAAGCGGTTCGAGGCGCTTCTTGATAGTGCCCATTACCATGGCTATTCCATTTACCACCACTTTGCGGGATTGAATCAATTGCTGGCCGGAAACGTTGCCCAGGCGCAGGCCCACAGCGAAACCGCTTTGCAAATCGCCGAAGAGACCGGCTATGTGCTGGCATCGGTCATATGCCGGATCCAGTTGGCCTATGTGCTGCACCTGCGGGGCGCCAGCGATGCCGCTCTCGAGGCGCTCCAAATCGTCGATACCACGATCCGCCCCATTCAGAGCGCCGCGCTTGAATTTATGAGCCTTCTGGTCAACTCAAAAATGGCATACGATAGGGGCGATGACTGCCAGGGGCTTCTTTGTTTAAAAAAGGGCCTTGCCTTGGGACGCCGATATCGATTTTGGAGCATGGTTTGGTGGTGGCATCCGGGTCTAATGTCATATTTGTGCGCCCAGGCGCTCGTCCATCAAATTGAAACCGACTATGTTGTCAACCTGATTCATACGCACCATTTGCTTCCGCAAGCACCTTTTTCCGATATCGAAAACTGGCCATGGGCCTTTCAAGTGCGGACCTTTGCGGCGTTTCAAATGATCCGCAACGGAAAGCCGGTGCAATTCAGTGGCAAGGCTCAAAAACGACCGATCGAATTGCTTCTATTACTGATTGCTCAGGGAGGGCGTTATGTGCCAACCGATCTGATCATGGATACCTTGTGGCCTGATGCTGACGGCGATATGGCCACCAGCGCTCTCTCCACGACATTGAGCCGGTTGCGCAAGCTGATTGGCACTAAAGATGGGATACATTTGAGCGATGGGAAGGTCTCCCTGGATTTGAGATATCTGTGGGTGGATGCCCATGTTTTTGAAGAGAAGATCCGAAAGGCTTCAAGCCTCAAGGCGGAGGGCAGAAACAGAGACGCCCTGGCTGGTTTTGAACAAGCGATTGAATTATGCTCAGGAGATTTTCTGCCCGATGAGAGTCAATTGCCCTGGGTCATCGCCGCTCGCGAGCGGTTGAAAAACAGGCTTATCGAGGCATTGAAGAACGCCGGAAGATACCGGGAATCCACCAGAGAATACAGCAAAGCCATTCAATGGTACCAAAGGGGGTTGTCCGTCGACCGCCTCGAGGAGTATTTTTATCAGCGATTGATGCTCTGCTATGACCGTCAGGGGCGGTATTCCAAGGCCATAAGGGTCTATGAACGCTGCCGGGATGCGCTGATGAAAGACCTCAACGTCCCCCCGGCAAAGAATACGGAATACATATACCGCAAAATACGACAGCCCGCCAAAGCGGTACACCGGCCTTTGCCGGTAAAGAGAAAAGCAAATTTGCCAACTTCGCCTTTATCGCAGGGTGTCGAGAAACAATAAGTGTCTCACCGCCGGGACGACGGAGTTTGTCCTGACGATTTGCCGGTTTTATAAAGCGCTTGGGAGCAGATCGAAAATCATGCTTCCAACTCTATTTGAAGCGACTCCAGAATTCTGGACACCATGCCATAGTATCCGATCGTCGCCGTCAGTTCGACGATTTCCTGGTCGGACAAAAATGCGTTGACTTTCGCAAATGTTTCATCTGCCACACGGATGTTTTCGGCGACTTCGTCCGTATACTGCAGCACGGCACGCTCTTGATCTTTGAAAAGGCGGGCCGGCGGGGATTTGTTCTCATTACGGGGGGGCTTGATGGCTTCGACCGCCATGGGTTTACTACCCGATCCGGGCACTTTGTCCACCATCGATGGGAAGGGACACGCCTGTGATGAACTTCGATTCGTCCGAAGCGAGAAACAGGGCGCCGAAGGCCGTATCCCATCCGTCGCCCATGCCGCCTTTCAATGGTACGGCTTTGCTGCGCCGCTCGATCAACTCCTCTTTGTCGATCTTCATCGCTTTGGAGATTCCCTCGATGGCCATTGGGGTATTCATCAGACCGGGCATGATCGCATTGGCGCGGATACCTCTTTTCGCATACTGCATGGCAATGGTGTGGGTTAACGCGTTGACGCCGGCCTTGGAGGTTTTGTAGGCCAGCATGGGGGTGGCGCACACGGCGGCGATGGAGGAGATGTTGACAATTGCCCCGCTCTCTTGCTCCTCCATGTAGGGCAGGACAAACTTGCAGGTGAGGTACATGCTCTTGAGGTTGACATCGAAGATGCGCTGCCAGGTCTCTTCAGTTACCTGCACCGGGGTGCCGTCTTTGCCGCCAGTGCCCACGTTGTTGACCAGTATGTCGATACGGCCGTACGTCTCAGCGCAAGTGTCGGCCATCGTCCTGCAATCGTCTGTTTTGGTGATATCGGCCTCATATGCAAAGGCGGTTCCGCCCTCTTTCTCTATGATCGCCTGCGTCTCCCGGGCAGATGCCGGATTGCGATCCACCAGCATGACGCTGGCACCCTGCCTGGCGAATAGAATCGATATGGCCCGGCCGTTGCCGACGGTATCGCCGGGGGTTTGCCCGGCTCCTGTGACGATGGCCACCTTGTTTTGCAGACGTTTGCCCATCCCTGATCCTCCTTATGGCTGATTGTGGTTTCCACACCAATATCTATGGTGTTGTTCCTCGATTCGAAAAGGTATATTAACTGGATAGATCTTACGGGATTCTTCTCCACCTGACAACTTGCCATCGTCTCACGTTTTACATGTCGCTTTTTCGCCGGAAGGGCTCACCGACGCAAAGCCCCGTAGGTTGAATTTCATAAATTCTGAAACCGTTTACTCAGGAAGGAGCCCGTCATGTCCCGCCTGGAGAAACCCTATCGCGATGTATTGGGTGAACTGGGAAGCGCTATTCCCCACGAGCGTTTGATTACCGATCCGCTGCGCACACTGGCTTTCGGAACGGACGCCAGTTTCTACCGCCTTATTCCCAAACTGGTGGTCAAGGCTGAAACCGAAGCGGATGTCATCGCCGTTCTCCAGGCAGCGCGCCGGCACGGTGTGTCGGTCACCTTCCGGGCGGCCGGCACCAGCCTTTCGGGGCAGGCCATCAGCGATGCCATCCTCGTCATTGCCGGCTTTGACTGGCGGAGGTATGAGGTTCTGGATGAGGGGCGACGGATCCGGTTGCAGCCAGGCATCATCGGCAGCCATGCAAACCGTTATCTATTGCCTTTCGGTCGTAAGATCGGCCCCGATCCGGCTTCGATCAACGCGGCTATGATCGGCGGGATTCTCGTCAACAATGCAAGTGGCATGTGCTGCGGGGTGGCCGAGAACAGCTATCAGACCGTGGATAGCCTGCGCTTGATTCTGGCGGACGGCACGCTGCTGGACACGTCCGATGAAGAGAGCCGGCGCTCGTTTGCAGTCTCCCACGGTGAAATGCTGGAGGGGTTGGCCGTTTTGGCGGCACGGGTCCGCAGCCAGCCGGAGCTGGTCGACCGCATTCGCCACAAATTCAAAATAAAGAACACCACCGGGTACAGCCTGAATGCATTGGTCGATTTCGAGGATCCGTTCGACATCATGGTGCATCTGATGGTCGGCTCCGAGGGCACCCTGGGATTTGTCTCTGAGGTAGTCTACGAAACGGTTGTCGAACATCCGTACAAGGCCAGCTCCCTGATGATTTTCGAAGGCATCGAAGGGGCCTGCCGAATGGCTGCCGTTTTGAAGACGATGCCGGTGGCGGCCGTGGAGCTGATGGACCGTGCGGCCATGCGTTCGGTGGAGGAGAAGCCGGGGATGCCGCAGATGCTGCGAACGCTCCCTCCGGAGGCTGCTGCCCTGCTGGTGGAGACACGGGCAGAAGATGCCCGGACCTTGGCCGCCAATGTGGGTGCGATCGCGGTTGCCGTGGGGTGCAACCCCGATCTATTTCGAGAGACTGACCCCACGGAGTGCATGCTGGAGAGCCCGGCCACCCTGCTGCCGGTGCGATTCACCGCCGACGCCCGGGAGAATGCGCGTCTATGGAACATTCGCAAAGGGCTTTTCCCTTCGGTGGGTGCCATGCGACGCGCGGGCACCACCGTGATCATCGAAGACGTTGCTTTTCCGATCCATCATCTTCCTGAAGCCACACTGAAGCTTCAGCATCTGCTGCAGCGGCATCGGTATGACGAGGCCATTATCTTCGGGCATGCCCTGGAGGGCAATCTCCATTTTGTCTTTACCCAGGATTTCAGTCAGCCCTCCGAAGTCGAGCGTTACCGCCAATTCATGCAGGCGGTTTGTGAAATGGTGGTGGTGCGCTACGACGGTTCTCTAAAGGCCGAACACGGCACCGGCCGAAACATGGCACCTTTTGTAGAACTGGAGTGGGGACGTGATGCATACCGTCTGATGGAAGAGATCAAAACGATCTTCGACCCCGGGGGGCTGCTCAATCCGGGGGTGATCCTTAACGCCGATAGTCAAGCGCATCTGCGCCACCTGAAGCCTATGCCGCAGGCCCACCCGTTGGTGGATAAATGCATCGAATGCGGCTTTTGCGAAGAGACCTGCCCCTCCAGGGAGTTGACCCTGACCCCGAGGCACCGCATCGTCGTCCAGCGCGAGATTGCCCGCCTGGAACGCAGTGGAAGTGATCCCATGCGCCTGGCCCAACTGCGGCGGGAATACACCTATGAAGGAGAGCAGACATGCGCCGCAGATGGCCTCTGCGCCCTTAGCTGTCCGGTTGAGATCAACACCGGAAACTACACCAAATACCTGCGCGGATTGAATGTGCAAGGGGGCGCTACCCAATTCGCAGCGGATCAGGTTGCCCGCCATTTTCATATCGCTGCGGGAATTGCCAGATGGGGATTGACCGCCATCGGGTCGACCCACAGACGCTTGGGCGCTCCAACGATGAACAGGCTCAGCCGCGTGGCTCGGGAACTCTCGGGAGACCGCCTTCCCCGGTGGACCTCCAGCCTGCCGAATGGGGCGCCGGGTATTTCGGAACCGGTTGCAGCAACGGCCGGCGCTCCCAAAGTGGTCTACTTTCCGAGCTGCGTCAGCCGCACCATGGGGCCGGCCGAAGGGGACCGGCGGACCGAATCGCTGGTTCAAGTGACCCACCGGGTCCTGGCCAAGGCCGGATTCAGCATTGTTCATCCGTCGGATATGGGGCGGCTCTGCTGCGGCATGCCGTTTGAGAGCAAAGGCCTTGTGCGCCAGGCCGATGAGAAGGCCGCTGAATTGAACCGTGCCCTGTTGAAGGCATCACAGGGTGGACGCCTCCCGGTGTTGTGCGATACCAGCCCCTGCATCGAGCGGATGCGGCGCACCCTCGATCCAAAGCTGCACCTGTACGAACCGGTTGAGTTTATTTGGAACTATCTCCTGCCGCGTCTCGACATCACCAAGACAAATGATACCGTGGCGCTGCACGTGACCTGCAGCGCCCGTAAAATGGGATTGGCGGAGATGTTTGCGGAAGTGGCCCGGCAGTGTGCCGCCCGGGTCGTGATTCCGGAACGGGTGGAGTGCTGCGGATTTGCCGGCGATCGTGGCTTCACTCGCCCGGAGCTGAACCGGTCCGCACTGAAGCATTTGAGGCAGGCCGTATCCGGCATCTGCCGGGATGGTTACTCCAACAGTCGAACCTGCGAGATCGGTTTGTCCGAACACAGCGGCATCTTCTACCGTTCGATTCTCTACCTGCTCGACGAGTGTACTCAAGGAGAAGCTTCAAAGAGTGAAATAGCAAACAGGCCCCGCCAAAAGGCACGGCAGACTTGAAAAGTGAAGCACGATATGGGATGGATCGGTAATCACGAAGAGAGGGGCGTTTCAATCCCTCCTATTTGCCACATGGAGACCTCAATTGGCCAATTCCCATTTTGTTTGCAAATGCATCAACGACACCGCCGAAGGATTGCGAGATGGTCTCTCCCACTACTCGGGCGCTTGCCGCGTGGCCGTCATCTACATGGTCCAGACAACCGACCCGCCTTCGATTTTCGATCCCCAGCATCTGTTGAGAGGCCACGAGCCAAAACTCAAAGAGCTCTATCTGGAGAGCAACGAATGGATGGAGAAGGGGGGCGTCGCGGAGTATATGAGCGGGTTCGGCCACTTGCTTCCGGAGAAGAATCTGGAGCTGGCCGGACTGGTCTCCTATGGAAGCCGGTCGCGGCATGTTTTTTACCAGATGTGGTTCAGCGAGCATCACCCCGACGCCTGCTCCGTCGGTCCCACAGAGCGTTGGCTGGAGCACGCTGCCTGGCGCTTCTCCCACGATATCGCCAATGAAGCCAACCTTTACACCGGTATCTCCGGAAGTTTTCTCCGGGAGTATGCGCACCATGCCGTTCGGGACTATGTCATCGACCGGATGAATTTTTATCTCGGCTGGGACACCCCATTGCGCATCTTTCCCATCCTCGATGCGGTGTTGGGCATATCCAAAACACGCGAGGAGCATGCGTGGCCGCGGGGAAGACTGGTCTTTGTCGAAAGGGGATCGACTGGGGCATTGAACTACGTGATCCGGTTCCCCGACAGTGAGCTGCCGGTATTGACCAATTTCAAACATGTGTGCAAATTGCTTCAGGCGGTGGAGAGTTCGTCTCGGGTGTTGGTGTCGGATGGCAAATACATTATCGGTATCGCAGAAGGGGAGATGCCGCCCTTCTTTCTTTCATCGGATTTTTACGGTCAGTACGGATACATCTCCGTCAATGAGGAGTTGGTCTGCAGCTTTTCGGATGGCAATTTCAAATCGACCACCCATCGGGCCAAGATGGTGGAGGTGGAGGAGGCCCTGCTCGAGTCGGAACTGGATCCGGAAACCGGCAGTCAATTATATAAAATAGTGACGCAATTGGTGCACCATGCCCAAGCCAACCGCTTTGGGTGCACATTGGTGCTTGATTTGAACTGGACGCCTGTCAAAATTTCAGGACACACCCTGGAGGATGCCATTGACCTCACATTGACGAGCGCCATCGAACTGGCCCAGGCGCTTTGCAGGGTGGATGGGGCCCTGCACATCTGCCGGGACCTGAAGCTACATGGTTTCGCGTGCCTGCTGGACGGTCTTCGAATCGAAAATGAGGACCGCTCCAGGGGTGCCAGATTCAATTCGGCGCTGAGGTTTTCAAAGTCGCATGCCAATCTCATCGTGGTTGTGGTCTCGGTCGACCACCCGGTCTCCATCATACAGGAGGGCGTTGAAATCAGTGCCCAGTGTGGATGGAACCCGATATCGGCGTCGATTATCAAACCACAGCTGTTGCAGGATTGGATCGATCTGGGGGACCATCTGCCGGGTCTGGAGTAGAAGAGGCGTTGTTCCAAAACAGCCTGCTTAGGGCCTTCTCAGATGCAACTCAATATAGATAACTCAATTTAGATAACTCAAGAATTTAAGCGAAGGAGCAATACTGCATGGCCCACGAAATCATTACCCAACAAGCTGACGGCGTCTTCACCATTCAGATGAATCGCCCGGAGAAGAAAAATGCGATCACTCAAAACATGTATACCCTTATGGCCGAAAACCTTCGAAGGGCTGACACGGATGATGCCGTTCGCGTCGTGATCCTCACCGGTACACAGGGGGTGTATACCGCTGGCAACGACATCAAGGATTTTCAGGAGCGTTCCTCCGGTGATGGTGAGAGCGGTCCACCGACGACGGCGCTCTTTTTCGATGCGGTAACGTCACTGAGAAAGCCGCTGATAGCCGTCGTTGAGGGATATGCGATCGGCATCGGCACCACCATGCTGCTGCATTGCGATCTGGTGTATGCCGGTAAAAGCGCCATCTTCAGTATGCCGTTTGTCAACTTGGGGCTATGCCCGGAGTTTGGTTCGTCGCTCATCGTGCCGGCCTTGGCAGGGCGTCAGCGGGCGTCAGAGCTCTTCCTGCTGGGAGAGCGGTTCAGCCCGGAAAAGGCGCAAGAGGTTGGCATTGTCAACCATGTTGTCGATGATGAGAAACTGATGGACCATGTCATGGAGATCGCCAAGCGCCTGGCCCTTAAATCACCTGCGGCCTTGATGGCCACCAAGAAGCTGATAAAAGGGCATACGGCCCAACAGATCAGGGACGCCATCCAGGCGGATGGGGAGATGTTCGGCAAGTTGATGTCCGGTCCCGAGGCCCAGGAAGCATTTGCTGCCTTTGCAGAAAAAAGGGAACCGGATTTTTCCAAATTTTAGAACTCAACTGTCTTTGGGCCGGTGATCGCGAAGCGAGGGTCGCACGCGTTGAACGGCCGGCTTTAGTATGGATTTGAAACGGTGTTTGAGCCTGAGGCGGTTGAAGTAGGTCATGGGGCTCGAAGCAACTTTTGGGCCGCCGTTCATCGACTGTTCCGGGCTGAAAATCAGATCGGCAATGTGCACCGTCGGTGCGATCCGCCCCAGATAGCCGGCGCAACCGGCGCAATAGGTGACCATCTTCTGGTGCCCCGTTTCTCGCCGGCGGATTTTTCCCCACACCTTCGCCAGTCTGGGATAGACGAAGCCGACACTGCCGCCTTCTCCGCAGCACAGAGTTCGCTTGCGACGGTGCTTCATCTCCCGGATGGAGAGTCCCATCCGGCCGAGAATGCGTCTGACGGCATCGTGGGTATCGCTCTCCATTCGCATAGGGCAGGGGTCGTGGACGGTCAACTCTCCTCCGGCAGTTGCACCTGCTGGAATGCCGTGTTCATCAATCAGCTCATAAACGGTTTGAAGCGCCATACCATCGCCATACTGTCTGAACATCTTGTGGCAGTTGGGGCAGGCGACAATCACTTTCCGGACCCCGTTGCTCTCGAGGAAGCGGTTCATCTCGTCAAAGATCGCTGTGGCGTACCGCTGCCGCCCCAGATCGTGAGAGGGCTTGGCGCAGCAGTCCAATACGATGCCGAGGTTCGGAACGATTTGCTGCATGTATTCGAAGAGCTGCCAGGTGGTGTCGGGGCGTGTTCCCGGAAGGGTGCAGCCGGGGAAGAAGACCGTGTCGCACCCGGCCGGCAGTCCATAGTAGGAGAAGAGGGGCGAGGTGCCGCGTTTTTCATACCTCATGATGGAGCCGTATTTCGAAAGATCGATTTGCTTTGTTTCAACGGCCATGCAGCGGGCGATCAGGAAAAGTTCGGACAGGTCGAGCTTCTCCGGGCAGACGGCGCCGCACAAGCCGCACAGGCTGCACTCAAAGGCCATGGCCAGATGGCCGGCATGGGCGCCATCGAAGGTTTCGGCGATATGACCGGGTAGCCCGTACTTCTGAAGAAATGCGCACTGCGTCTGGCAGGCCCCGCACTGGGTGCAGGTGCTGCGGATGTGGTGGAGGCGTTTTTGCAGATCTCTTTTTTGCTTCTCTGTGGAATTTATCATGTCGGTTTGGGTTGGCCTGAAGGGGGGGACGCACTCCTTTTGAAAGGCGATTTTCTGCCTTTCCATTGCTTTTGATATTTGCTATCTTATTATTTGTATTGGCAATATGTCAAATTTGGATGATTAATACAATATATGTTTTCGGATAGAGTATACCAATGGAATTCATCTTCGTGTGCCCGGTGACGCATCAGACATTTCAAACCGATGCGTTCACCATCATAGAAAATCGTGGCGTTCGGACAGATCCAAACGGGGCGAAACAGCTGGATGCCAAAGTGCGTGTGGATATCGACTGCCCCTTTTGCGCAGAGAAACATATATACAGGGCCGAAGAGTTGGTATGTCCGTTTGAAGCAAGTTCGTGATGTTGGATTGTCCGATACAGAACCAGCAGGATAAGCGAGTATGAAGAGCGACGAACTCAGATTGACTCAGACCGTCAAAGGCGCCGGTTGAGCGTCCAAACTTTCTCCAGGGGACCTGGACAAGGCGCTTTGCGGGATGATCTTTCCCAAGGATGAAAACGTGCTGGTCGGGTTGGACCGGGCCGACGATGCCGGGGTGTATCGTGTGTCGGACGACCTGGCGCTGATTCAAACGGTGGATTTCTTTACGCCCATCGTGGATGATCCCTATTGGTTCGGCCAGATTGCCGCAGCCAATGCCTTGAGCGACGTGTATGCCATGGGCGGCGTGCCCAAGACCGCCATGAACCTGGTCGGCTTTCCACTCAAACAGATGGATATCGGCATCCTGAGGCAGATCATCCAGGGGGGTATCGACAAGATGTCCGAAGCCGAGGTGGTGCTGATCGGCGGTCACAGCGTTGAAGATAGCGAATTGAAATATGGCTTGTCCGTAACCGGCTTCATCCACCCTGACCATCTACTGGTGAAAAAGAACTTGCAGCCGGGAGATACCCTGATTCTGACCAAACCCTTGGGGACCGGGGTGATCAACACGGCCATCAAAGGCGGCCTGGCTTCCGACGCATTGATCGAACGGGTCACCCGTCTTATGGCGACACTGAATCGGGCTGCGGCTGAGGCCATGGCCGCTTATCCTGTCCACGCCTGCACCGATATTACCGGGTTTGGCCTGTTGGGGCATTTGGCCGAGATGGTGCTCGGATCAGGCTGCAGCATGCGGGTGAGCGCTTCCAGGGTGCCTGTTTTGCCGGAGACCTTTGAGTATGCCGGTATGGGACTGGTGCCGGCCGGTGCTTACAACAACAAAACCTTTCGGGCCTCGATGGTCGACTTTGACACCGCTATCGATCCCCTGATGCACGATATTCTGTTCGATCCCCAGACATCCGGTGGGCTTTTGATCAGCGTGTCCCCGGATCGGGCCGAGGCCTTGATCGCCGATCTTATCGAAAAGGGTGCCGATCAGTCCGCTATTATCGGTGACGTCACCGACGATGCGGCGGAGAAGATTTTCGTAGAATAGACTTTTTCAGTGAAATGTTTACTGGTTTGAGAAAGATCAGAGGAGTGAAGTCAATGAAAGAAGTGGATGCCCGCGGATTGTCATGCCCTGCGCCTGTCCTTCAGACGAAAGCCATCCTGGAGGAGACTCGGTTGGATGCAATCAAGGTGGTCGTGGATAATGCTGCGTCACAGCAGAATGTCGAGCGTTTTTTAAAGTCCCAGGGGTTCGAAACCGTGCTGGCCCAGGAAGGGGGGGATTTCACCATCACCGGCAAAGGTGGCTCGGCTCCATCCGAGCAGTCAACCCAGGCGCCTATGGCCGAACCGGGCGAGCAGAAGATCATGGTGATGTGTGCCACCGATCGCATCGGTTTTGGCGACGATGAACTGGGGCTAAAGCTGATGGTGAATTTTATCCGCACCCTCAAGGAGATGGGGCCGGATCTTTGGCGCCTTGTGCTGGTAAACAACGGGGTGAAACTCGCCATTGGAGGGTCTGAGGTGTTATCGGACCTGCAAGCTTATGAAGAGGGCGGCCTGACGATCCTGGTCTGCGGAACCTGCCTGGAGCACTTCAGTCTGCTTGAGCAAAAACAGGTCGGCATCACCACCAACATGCTTGACATCGTAACGGCGATGCAACTGGCGGATAAGGTGGTCACTATTTAACGATCCCCATCATGCCTATGCACTGTCAGCCTCCCTTTGGAAAAGGGGGCGTTTAAAGGGAAATTTCGATCCAACGCCTTCCGGTAGAATCGTGGAAAACAAAAAGCCCCGCTTGCATTTCCGGCAAGCGGGGCTTTCATGTCTTTGCTGTAAGCTGGAGTCGCTAATTTACACTTCCAGCCAGGAGTCGGAGTAGAGGGAGTTACCCAGGATGACGTTGACAGTCTTGGCGTAGTCCTGCAGCTCTTTGGAGAGGCTGCCCGTGTCAGGCTGAGTGCCGTCCATGATGCCGTAGATCAGGTCCACGATGTCCTGGCGCTGGCCCTTGGCGATGGCGGTCAATTGGTCGTCACGCGGATCGGAGATGACCGACAGCATGCCGCACTTCTCAAGCATCACCATGTAGGTCTGGTTCAAGATGGGGCGCAGATGCTCTGGGGGACCATTCGAGATGTTGGACAGGCCGCAGGTGCTCTTGGCGCCGGGGCACATGTCTGGAATCATCTTCTGGAACTCCATCAGGCTGATGGCCTGGGGCTGTTGGATGTTGACCGGCGTCACGATGCCATCCACCCAGATCTTCTCATTGGGGATACCGGCTTCGTTGGCAAAGTAGAGCAGCTCGACGCACAGGGCGGCGCGTTCGTTCTCGTCGCGCGGCAGGCCTTCCGGCCCCCACATCAGGGCGATAAAGTCGGAGTTGGTTTCGGCGGCCAGTGGCACCATGCGCTCGTAGCGCTCCGGGCGAACCATGATCGAGTTGACGATGTGCGGGGTTCCGCTGGGGACCTGCTTGATCACCTTCAATGCCGCCTCGATGGCGTCGATGTTGGAGGTGTCCAGGGCCAGGGGAACATCGGGGACCACTTCCTGGACCGTTTGGACCACCCAGGGCATCAGTTCATGGCCGTCTTTTTTGGCCGGACCCAGGTTGATGTCGATGTAGTCCATCCCTTTTTCTTTCTGGAAAATGGCCTCTTCCTGGATCGGTTTGGGATCACGCTCTTTGAAGGCGCGGCCGATCTTTGTGGAAATCACGTTCAAGCTTTCGCCGATGAGTAACATATCTCCTCCCTATACTATGTATTGTTCACATTGGTGTTGGAAACGTGCGATGATCGCCGTGCACAACAGAATCGATCCGCAATTACGACCGTTCCTACTAAAATTCGGCACTGGATGCAAACGCTTTGTTGAAACGGAATGGAGCGGGGACGGCCGTTGATTGGCCGTCCCCTTCGGTTCAATTAAGCACGTTCTTTGAGAAAACCGGGAATGTGAGCCGCTTCGCGCGGACCAACGGTAACGGTCCAGCCAGGCAACTCCTCTTCGATATCGCCAACGATGGCCGCGGCGTAACCGGGGATGATCAATTCGGTGTGTTTGACCTTATCCATGATGCCGCACTTTTTAACGAACATGCCCACGTCGTCACCGGCGAACTTTCCGGCCGCCCATGCGGTAAGCACCGAGAGACCCTCTGAATCCTTGATCAGCAGCCAGGTCGGGACGCGGCTGCCTTCGACCTCACCGGAGACGATGAAATAGGTCAGGGCGAAGTTGGTGGTGACCAGCACCGGCGAGTTCTCATCGGGGTTGCCGATCTCGTAGATGCCTTCGGTTACGGTCATGGGCCGCTGCGGGTCGGTGTAGATGTTGAGCCGCTCGAGCAGCAGCGGGAAGATGCTCTCACCGGCAAAGTCGGAAAGCACCACGATACCGCCGTACTTGGCTACGAACATGGCCGCGATCATGGTCTCAACATCCAGGTTGGTGGCCATTTCGCACGGAAACGTGATGGTGGGGAAACCCACAGTCCGGTTGCCGTTTTTCAGGGCAGCACGGCGCAGGGCGATCTGATCTTCATTGGCCTGTTTGGGTTCGCGGCTGCCAGGATCGAGGACCAGGTCCTTGAGCCCCATGCCGGTCAGCTTATCGCTCAGCGGTACCAAGGCTTCCACCGAATCGGCCTTGATGGCCAGCGGCAGATCATTGGCCTTGGCCAGCTCGCCCATGGCGTCGGCGTTGTCGGCCGTGGCCGCGTACATCAACGGCCGTTTGAAGCCGGCTGCTTCGATACCGGCTTTCATCACGTCCACATTTTCGGTCATCAGAATGATGTTGAATTCCGAGGTTTCGGCGATCTGTTTGGCGGCGGCGGCGAATGCAGCGGCATCGCCATTGGCGTCCTTCAATGCCACCAGCTCAGGTCTAAGGTTCAGACCAACCCGCTCGTATTGGATCGCATTCCACCCTTTGAGTTTGGCGGCCAAGTCATCGGAGGACAGGTCCGATGATACTGCGGCGGCCAGCAGGCTGGGGTTGTAGAAGGTTTTTTCATGGCGGTATTGTACAGTTTCACCGCCTGTAGTGGCTTTGCGAACGCCTTTGCCGACTGCCACCGGACGGATGGGGGGAGCAGAGGCCTCGGCCAACTGCTCACGCGCTTCATCCGAAACGTAGGGGCAGGCGTCCAGTTCCGCTTTGCCCGATGCCAGGTTCATGGCAAAGGCAAGGCAGGTGGGAACCCCGCACTCCTTGCAGTTGGTCTTGGGCAGGAGTTTGAAAATTTGAATACCGGTTAATGCCATTGGTTTCTTCTCCTTATCCTATAGGATGTCAGTCGGAGGGGCCTTCTTACGCTGCCCCTCCGGCCGACTCGTGTTCATATTAACCAACCAGAGGATCCATTTTGAGTGCCGGATGCCCCTTTTCCTGCAGGAAGGGCATGATCTCCTCTTCGGTGGTGCCGACGGTCTCATCGGCGATCATGTCGCAGAAGTTCTTCACGCCCAGCTCTTCGCCGCGTTTGTTCAGGCGCTCTTTGATTTCATCTTTGAGGATTTTGGGCATCCACACCATGCGCAGCAGGCCGCCGTCGCCAACGATGAACTTCTTCTGGGTGATGTTGAACTTGGAGTGTCCCACAAAACCCGGTGAAGAGGCACCGCCGCCCATGACACCCGCCAAGGTGGTGAACTTCATGCCGCAAGGCGTCTCACCGGCATATTCGCGGTTGACGGTCATGACCCCGTTACAGGCCGGCAGCATGGCCGCAATGGCTTCACAGCAGCCGCAGGTGGTCATGGGATTGTTGACCATCGAGTAGAAGTTGTATGTTTCGATGGCGCCGCGGGAGGCCTTTTTAACGAATTCGTCCACACCGGCAAAGCGACCCATAACGGGATCGACCACCTCGCCCTTTTCGATGGGCTGGTTGGGGCCAGTGGGGTTGATTTCGTAAGAGGCCTTGCAGTCCATCCAGTTGTAGGCGCCGCACAGGCCGGTCCGCTCGGGGCTGACCGCACAGACGTGGGTGGGGGCAAACGACTGGCACAGGGTGCAGGAGTAGAAGATATCCACATCCTCGTCGGTCATGTTCTCGACACGTTCGTCTCTGTGTTTGTATGCAGCCCGCGCTTCGGCCGTGATCTTGTCCACATCTTCCTTCTTGGTGTAGAGGACCACTTCGGCCTTGTCCATAATCTTGCCGAAGTCCTGATGGAACTTGGCATGCAGCACGACGCCAATGTCTTTCAGGGTAAACCCTTTTTCGACTGCCGCTTTGCTCACACGCACCCAGGCGATGTCGCGCTGGCCCATGTGCATGATGCCCTGGATGTAGTTGATCAGATGGTGGGTCTGGCGCTCCAGGATCGGCTCAAAATCCTCCTGGAACTCACGACCGGCGACCCGCATCATGATGGCCAGGGGGAAGGTGTCGCCCTCTTTCATGTCGCCGATGTCCGGTCCGATCACCGTCACCTTGCCGTCCTCGATCTCGTTCATCTCGGCCAGCTTGAGGTACTCGGTGCATTGGGTCTTGCCGCCACCCGACTGGCAGTAGAGGTCGGCGCCGCGAACACGCTCACCCTCGAAAGCCGGACCGAAGGCGCACGGAATTTCGATCTTGCTGACCGTGGTTTTCAGGCCGCGTACTTCCACCGACTTCTGCACCATCTCTTCGTGGGTGACGTTGGCAACCACGTGCTCGTAGGTGCAGATACCCGTGGGCAGAATTTCCGGAATGTCAGTATCGGCGATGGTCGGGAAACCCCAGTTTACACAACCGGCTGCGGCTGCGGCCCATTCGGCGTTGACATCGCCCAGGGCGTTGACAAAAGCGAAGATGCGATCTTTGTTGTAGTGGAGAATTTTCTTGTAGTCGCCAGGCTGAACGCCACCGAAGGCCATGGCGGCGCGGTTGGCGAAACCGAGGGCGAAGATGGCCGAACTGATGTCCGGGCCAAACGGCACGATACGGGTGTTCCAACCCACCTGCACATCCAGTTCGCGCAGCTGGTCGATTACCGTGGTGCCGTTCTGGTTGGCAGCGCAGAAGATATACAAGCTGCGGCGCTGGTACTCTTCCACGATCAATTTGGCGGTTTCTGCATCTGGTGCAGAGCCGACGATGGCAGCAAAACCAGGCGCAGAGCCGTCAACGAACTCCACACCGCGTTTGCGCATGATGGTGTCGTCGGCCGCACCCAGCCAGATTTTACCGGCTTCCTCATCCACCTCTTCGCCGGGCAGGTAGAAGTCCGGATCTTCCAGGTACCGCAGGGCCTCTTCGAGTTCGAAGGCCAGAAGCGCGGCCATACCGGCATCCAGCAGGGGCCCGAGGTAGGGCAGGTGGTTCTGGCCCTTGACATGCGGCGGCAGAAGCTTACGGGCAAAAGCCAGTGGCTTTTGCATATCTTCTAAGGTTTCGACTTTGATGCCCAGCAGCGAGTAGATCACCGGCAGATAGTAGGCGGTGTTGGGGAAGCCCACCTTGGTGTCGGCGTTGTAGCTCTGCAAGGCCCTTTTATATTTACCTTCGACTTTGGAAACGATGTTGTAGCCACCTTGGATGGCGGCGAATGCTACGAGTCGTGACATGAAGTCCTCCTTCGTTGAGGATATTTTGGTTTAAGAATTAGGCCTCAAGCTTCTGGCGATCAGCCATATCCATGAGGACGCGGTCTCTGGCCTTGTCGATACCCAGCTCTTTACGCTTCTTGTCGATATGGGCGATCATCAGATGGGCATGCTTGATGGGATCAACTTCAATGTCCCATTTGCCGCCGAAGAGCTTTTCCAGATCTTTACTGATATAGTCGTGGAATACGGGGGCGCCCGACGTAGGCAGGGTTACGCCAAATACCGTGTAGACACCGGAGCAGACAAAGTAGTGGCCGATGCTGATGGCCTTCTCACTCATCCATTCCGGGGCGCTGCCGGCCGCAGGCAGGTCACTAATATCCTTGCCCAGGCCGCCGGCCTTGACCACTTCGGTGGCGGCCAGCAGGATGCGGCTGTTGTCCACGCAGGATCCCAGGTGCAGGACGGGCGGGATACCCACTGTCTCACACACCTCTTTAAGGCCTGGCCCGCAGTAGACGCCGGCGCTTTCAGGCGTCAGGAGGCCTTCCATGGCGCAGGCGATGCCGTTGCAGCCGGTGGTCAGCACGATGACGTCGTTTTTGATCAACTCTTTCACCACCTTGATATGGGCTTCGTTATGGCGGGTACGGGCGTTGTTGCAGCCCACTACGCCGGCGATGCCGCGGATACGACCGTTGATGATGTTGTCGTTCAAGGTGTAGTAGGTGCCGCGGAAGGAACCGCCGAGATGGTACTGGATCGATTCAACGCCGAAGCCTGCGATCTGAGTGGCTTTCTGGGATGGAATCATCACTTCGGCGCCGCGGTTTTCAAAGTTGTCGATGGCCATTCTAACGATTTTTTCTGCATCTTCCACGGCGTGGTGCTCGTCGAACTCGATATGGATCACGTTGTCCTGCTCCATTTTGGCGATGGGGTGGGTGGTGATCAGCTTGGTATGGAAGCATTTGGCTACGTTCGCCAGGTTCTGCATGATACACTGGATGTCCACCACCATGGCGTCACAGGCACCCGTGATGATGGCCAACTCCTGCTGCAGGAAGGTGGCCGCGGAAGGAACACCATGGCGCTGCAGAATTTCGTTGGCCGTGCAGCAGATGCCGCTGAGCTGAATGCCCTTGGCACCTTTTGATTTTGCATACTCGATAATCTCAGGCCGCTGGGCCACTGCAACGATGATTTCCGACAAGACCGGTTCGTGACCGTGGATGATCAGGTTGACATGGTCTTCTTTCATCACGCCCAGATTGGCCTCTGATTGCAGAGGGTAGGGGGTGCCGAACAGAATGTCCTGCAGGTCGGTGGCCAGCATGGAGCCGCCCCAGCCGTCTGCGATGGCCGCCCGGCTGCCCTGCTTGATCAGGTTTTTATAGTCCTGGTCAACGCCCATGTGGGTGCGATGCATGATCTCTACGATTTCGCGGTCGATGTTGCGCGGCTTGACGCCGGCTTTGGTCCACTTTTCATAGAGGGGTTGCGGAGCCCGTTTCAGGTATTTCAGCTCGCCTTCGGGCTTACCCCACTCATTCATTGCCACGGTGGCGGTTTCGAGGGCGATTTCGTCGATATCGCGGTCTTGGGTTTCGCCATCCACTTCCACCGTCGTATCTATACCAAGGGCCTGGGCTACTGCGATCAGTTTGTTGGTGTCTTTGATTTTGTAAGCTTCGGTCTCCTTGCGGGCGGCCGACATGAAGACCTCGGCCACGCTGCGGCCATGGTCGGAGTGGGCAGCCGCGCCGCCGGCGACCATGCGGATGAAGTTACGGGCCGCAATGGTGTTGGCGGTGGCACCGCAAAGGCCTTTGCGGGTGTCTTCGCCTTCGATTCCGCCTTTGGGCAAGGGCAGTCGGCAGGGTCCCATGGAACAGTTTTTACAGCAGATGCCCTGCATGCCGATGGCGCAGGGTTTCATCTGTTGGGCCCTGTCAAAGACCGTGTCGATATTCAGGTCCTGCGCCCGCTTAACCATCTGTTGGGTTGCGGGGTCAATAGATGAGGCAACGGGATCGGCCAGTTTGGGGGCCTTGGCTGCCGCTTTGGCTTTCGTTTCTTCTGCCATTAGAGGTTCCTCCTCAATTATATATTTAAAATATAATTAAAACCTTGACCTGCATCGCTAGGCGACGCGTCGATGAATACGATCCAGCAATGCGGCCATCTTTTCCAATGGATCCGCTTGCACGGCAGCTGCCGTCTTGGAGACCTCTTCATCTGCCTGTTCGGCCAGGCGCGCTTTCATCTGTGCTTCTCGTTCGGCCGCCCGCTTCTGGCGCAGGGCATCCTCATCGGCTTCACGCTTCTCGACTTCAGCTTTGGCCTTGGCGTCGGCTTCTGCCTTGGCTTTGGCTTCGGCGTTAGCCTTGGCCTTGGCTTCTGCCTCGGCTTTGGCTTTGGCGTCGGCTTCGGCTTTGGCCTTGGCTGCTGCTTCCGCTTCGGCCTTGGCCTTGGCGTCGGCTTCAGCTTTGGCCTTGGTGTCGGCTTCTGCCTTGGCTGTATCGACGGCTGGTGCGGCTTCAGGCTTGGGCGCTTCGGCTTTCGGCGCTTCGGCTTTCGGTGCTGCCGGTTTGGCTGCCGCAGGTGCCGCCTTGGGCGCTTCGGCTTTGGGCGCAGCCTTTTTGGCCGGTGCGGCTTTCTTTTCTTCCTCGATGGTCAGATCGGGCTCGGGGGCCAGGGCGGTCAGATCGGCCGGTTTGGCCTCCAGTACTTTGGTGATGGCTGCCACATCCTTGGCGCTGCCACCGTCGATCAGCAGGTCGATGTAGCTCTTGGCCAGGCGAACGGATTCCGGATGGCGCATGATCACCACATCGCTGCCCGCCAACAGATAGGTCACGGCACCCACGGCTTCCATGAGGATGCCGCGTTTTTCAGGGTCGCCCAGCGTGGGCGCTTCATCGACCGACAGCTTGGCCTCTTTGCATTTCCAGATTTCGTTGCCCAGGTTGTTGATCACCGGCAGCTGGAGCTTGTCGTCACCCTGGGCCAAAGCGGCCATGCGCAGGCGCTCCATAACGGAGTAGCTGTACTCCATGCCGTAGCCGAGGCCGCCGGTGGTGGGATCGATGATGATTTTCTCCATGGGCATGCCCAGGTTCTCCAGCAGGATGTTGACCTGCTTGGCCAGGTTGACATCGATGGGAGACGAGGAGATCAGGGTGTGACCGTAAGCCATGGCCGCAGCACCGATTCCCTTGTGGTTCTTGTCCTCCACCGGGCCGAGGATCAGGTTGGCCCCCTGGTGATCTTCGGCAATCTTTTTCAATACTTCTTCATCTTTAGCCGGATTGGCGACGCCCCAAACGACAAGCGGGACATCGATGGCGCCCAAAACTTTTTTAACCGTAGCGGACGCATCCGCTGCTGAGGCGTTGTCGCCGTTGGGATCGGTGCTTTTGAGTTGCAGCACGATCATGTCGGCGCCGTAGGTTTCAACACATTTTTTGGCCCAAGCGGCCGGGTCGCTAACCACATCCTTGAAGGGCTCAATGGCTGCTTCAGCCCAATCTTCGGGGGTGCTGTCCCATATTTCCATGGCAACACGGGGTTTGTTGGGCATATCCCCTTCAAAATGATAGAATGGGTAGCTGCTCTCACCGCCAACGACCACAGCCTTGTCCCCTTTACCCAGGGTGACTGGGAGAACGCTGCCGGCATAACTTTCTTTGTAAAATTCGAAAGCCAAAGTTACCTCCTTATACGATACCGGTTAATAGTTACACTCTGTCTGAAATTTCGTCTTGCGTGGGTCGCGAGGCCTGAATCGCGCTCTCCGAAGTTTTCTTCGGGACCGGTCCTCTCCTGGTGCTCGACCAATTGGCCGCAAGCCACCGGTAGGGCCTCTATACGCGATAATGGGCAGGTATATTCAGGTCTCCATCGGCTCAATCGCAATGCAGGTCGATCTTTCGAACGTGCTTCGTCTAAACTGCCCTCCTTTCCTTTTCTTGTTTTATTCTGTTTATTTCGAGTTTGTATAAAAATAGATAACGGCGTGTACATTGGCAGGGAATACGCGGTTGTCACGCCGCGTAACGGTGTGATGCTGGGCTGGCTGATCGTTGCATCGTATCGGTTCAACGAAGTACTCATTTCAGCTTTGTTCGCCTCGGTTCGTCCGTTTGTGTGATGCAGTGTCTCGGCTGCTTAAAAATACAATTATTTTAACATGTTAAAGGTGGTTTTTCAGCTTGTGCAAAACCAAGGATCTACATTAATATAGAGGCCTTTTTATTGTCAATAGATATAGGTATCGAATAGGGGAAAAAGAGAGGGGGCGTGGGCGTTTTGCGGCAAGCCCGGTTCGACAGCGGCCTTTGCCGACGGGCCGGGACCTTTCCCATCCCGCTAATGGTGCGACTCTAAAGCGTCTTGCAGTTGTCATACGTCGGCATGTGTGTTAAAGGAGACGATATTTGCTGAATCCTTTTAATCAAATGAAGCCGGTTGCAATGCCTTTCATCCCCACCTAAAGACGTTACAATCTTCTCGACAACCGGTCCGTAGTTTGATTTATGCACGCCAAAATGCGTGAAAGGAACACTGAGATCGTATGGAGCTGATCAAGTTTATCTGCCTCTGGATTGACACGGTAAATATCTGGGTGGGGCGTTTCGTCGCCTGGACCACCGCTTTGGTGGTCGTCGTTGTATTCGTCGATGTGGTGATGCGCTACCTGTTTCGCACGAGCTATGTGTTCACCCAAGAGATGGAGTGGCACCTTTTTGCCTTTATCTTTCTCATCGGTGCAGGCTACACACTGTTTCGAGATGGCCATGTGCGCGTCGATATCATCTACCAGAAACTCAGTCCCAAAGGCCAAGCCTGGATTAACCTGGCAGGCGTCCTGATCTTTCTCATTCCCGGCTGTCTGATGATCATCCTTACGTCACTTAAATTCGTGCAGAGCAGCTTCATCGTCATGGAGGGCTCTCCCGACCCCGGCGGCATCCCTTACCGCTGGCTGCTTAAAGCGTGTATCCCGGCTGGCTTTTTTCTCGTTTTAATTCAGGGTATTTCATTGGGTCTCAAAAGCGTTCTGACCATCTGCAACATCCCATACGACAACCTGGTAGAAGGGGCCAAGGAGTAATGGACCTACTGCCGGCCTGGATGTTCCTGGCACTCACAATTCTGCTACTGGCGGGTTTTCCGGTGACCTTTACCCTGATGGGTACTGCGCTGACCTTCGGTTTGATCGGTTTCGGCTGGTCCTTCTTCAATCTCTTGCCTCTGCGCATATGGGGCGTCATGACCAACGTCACCCTGCTGGCCGTGCCGCTGTTCGTTTTCATGGGGGTGATGTTGGAGCGCTCGGGCCTTGCCGAGGAGCTGCTCGACACCATGGGACTGCTTTTCGGACGCATCCGCGGTGGATTGGCTGTGTCGGTGGTGGTCGTGGGGGCGCTGTTGGGCGCCTCGACCGGGATTGTCGGCGCCACGGTTGTGACCATGGGGCTGTTGGCCGTGCCGACCATGCTCAAGCGCGGCTATCAGAAGGAGTTGATCACCGGCACGGTGTCGGCGTCCGGCACACTCGGCCAGATCATCCCCCCAAGTATCGTACTGGTCCTCATCGGGGATATCGTCGGCGTGCCGGTGGGCGACCTGTTCATGGGCGCCGTCTTCCCCGGTCTCGTGCTTGTGGGGTTGTACGGGCTCTATATCCTGATTATCTGCTTGATTCGCCCCAAGTTGGCGCCACCCATCCCTCGATCCGAGCTGGCTGCCCTGACACCTCGCATCATGGTCGGCAAAATGTTGCGTGCGCTCTTTCCACCGCTTTTTCTGATGATCGCCGTTCTGGGATCGATTTTCGCCGGCGTGGCATCGCCCACCGAGGCGGCCGCCGTGGGTGCCGTGGGAGCAACGCTGCTGACGATCGTCAACGGCAAGTTCAACATGGCCACCTTGCGCGAAGTGATGCACTCGACCACCCAGCTTACCTGTATGGTTTTTATCATTCTCGTTGGTGCGGCCTCTTTCGGATTGGTCTTTCGAGGCATGGGCGGTGACGAACTCGTGCGTCACTTCCTGGGCGGTTTGGCCGAACAGCACGGCCAATGGTTCGTCCTCGCCGTGGTCATGGGATTGATATTTGTCATCGGATTTTTCCTCGATTTCATCGAAATTACCTTCATCCATGTTCCGGTGCTGGCACCGATCATGATCGAGTTCGGCTTCGATCCGGCCTGGTTCTGCATCCTGATCGCGGTTAATCTGCAAACCTCGTTCATGACGCCGCCGTTTGGATTTTCGCTCTTCTATCTCAAAGCGGTCACGCCGCCGGAAATCCAGACAGGACATATCTATCGTGGAATTATTCCATATGTTTTCATACAGTTGATTGGATTGATGATCGTGGTGTTCTATCCAAAACTGGTAACATGGTTGCCGAAAGTGGTCTTCGGCGGTTAGGCTGTTCAATTAAAGGGCTGTCGATGGGCCCTAATCCCTATACGGGGCATAACGTCACATCGGGTCTCATAACATGTTGTTCTACTGATTCGTTCGGGGAGTCGCGCAAGCCCTGAGGCTTGAGTGAAATAGACGATAGAAACCCGGATAGGTGGATTGATGTTTTTAACCATGAAAGGGGGATGGCAGATGAAGAGACGTGATTTTTTGAAGAAATCGGGTTTGGTAGCCGCCGGTGCAGCTGCCGCTGCAGCAACGGGGCTGGCGGCGTGCAGCCAGAAAAAAGAGGAGACTCCCAAGGCTGAGGAGAGCAAGGCCCCGGCCGTCGTCACTGAAAAGAAATATGAGTGGCGCATGGTCACCACCTGGCCGCCCAACCTGCCGGTCCTGCAGACCGGTGCCGAGCGGTTTGCTAAACGGGTGAACGAGGCGACCAACGGCAGGATCAACATAAAGGTGTTTGCCGCCGGAGAGCTGGTGCCGGCGCTGAACACCTTCGACGCGGTTTCTGCCGGTACGGTGGAGTGCGGCAGTGGTGCGGCCTACTACTGGGCCGGCAAGGTGCCGGCAGCCCAGTGGTTTTCCGCGGTTCCGTTTGGATTCAACCCCCAAGGCATCAACGCCTGGTTCTATGGTGGCGGTGGGATCGAGCTATGGGAGGAGGTCTATGCACCGTTCAATGTGGTGCCGCGTCCTCAAGGAAACACCGGTGTTCAGATGGGCGGCTGGTTCCGCAAGGAGATGAACACCATTGACGATTACAAAGGTTTGAAGATGAGAATCCCCGGCCTGGGTGGCAAGGTGATCGCCAAAGCCGGCGGCACCGTCGTGCTGCTGCCCGGCGGCGAGATTTTCACCTCCCTCGAGCGCGGCGTTATCGACGCCACCGAATGGGTCGGGCCCATGCATGATCTTCGTATGGGATTTTACAAGGCTGCTAAGTACTACTACTATCCGGGCTGGCATGAGCCGGGGACGTGCCTCGAGGTCATTTTTAATAAAAAGGCCTATGACGATCTGCCCATGGAGTTACGCATGACCCTGGACGCCGTCGCCGCCGAAACCAACCTGTGGAGCCTGTGTCAGTTTGAGGCCGGCAATGGTGCCGCTCTGCAGACGTTGATCAGCGAACATAATGTCAATCTGGTGCGTTTTCCGGAGCCGCTGATGGACGACCTGCGCAAACTGGCCAAGGAGACCCTGGAGGAGGAGGCCGACAAGGACGCCGAATCACGCAAAGTGCATGAGGCGTTCAAGAAGTTCAAAGAGCAGGTGGGCGTGTGGGGGTCCATCTCAGAGAACCCTTACTACAATGTCATCGCGGATAAGTATAAGCTCAAAGCTTAACGCATCACTTTGAGTGATCGCGTTAAATGAAAAGTGTAAGGATTGTTGAAACTGGACGCCCGTGAGCCGCTGTTGTGTGGTCGCGGGCGTTCGCTTTCCAACATTGATTTACACATCCCGAACGGGTAAGCTGCCCCAAGGCGCTCCCGCAACCGAGAGACCGGACGCTAATCGTGCAGACCTTTTTCTACGACAACTTCCCCCTTTTCATTGCTGCCGGCACCGGGCTGTTGCTTGGCAGTCTCATTGCCGGTTGGCTGGTGCGCAGCCGCATCAAACAGCGATTTGAACAGATGCTGTCGGTGGCGCATACCGAGCAGCGTGTTTTGCAGGAAAAGCTGCATGCCCACCTGGAGACCGGCGACCAATTGCGTGTTCAGATCGCGCAGTTAACCGATGAAAACCGACACCACCAACAGCAAAAGGAGGATCTGCAGGCGGCCAGGGCAGCACTCGAAACCCGGGCAGAGCAGATTCCAGTGGTGGAGAAGTCTTTGGCCGAGGCCCGGGCGCAGTTTGATCGACTTCAGATGGACTTGCGTCAGGAATCGGCGGCGCTCGCCAAAGCGCAAGAGAAAGGCGACCGGCTTCAGCGGGTTGAGGCCGACAACCTAAAAAAAGAGGAGCAATTGGCGGAGCTGCAGCAGCAGCTTTCGCAATATAAAGCCCAAATAGCAGAACTGAGTACTGTTCTCGATGAAGAGCGCAAGCAGGCGGTCGAAAAGATCGCCCTGCTCAACGAGGCGCGGGAACAGCTGAAAAATGAATTTCAGAACCTGGCCCAGCAGATTTTCGAGGAGAAGAGCAACAAGTTCGTCGACCAGAACCGCGCTGCTGTAGACCAGCTCATTCGTCCGTTGCGCGAGCAGATCGGCGATTTCAAAAAGCGCGTCGAAGATGTTTACGATAAAGAGACCCGCGACCGGACCACCCTGCATGCCGAGATCAACCATCTCAAGGAGCTGAACCAGAAGATCAGCAAGGAAGCCATCAACCTGACGCGTGCCCTCAAAGGCGACAGCAAGACGCGCGGCAACTGGGGAGAGGTGGTGCTTGAACGCGTTTTGGAGGCATCGGGGCTCCAAAAGGGCCGCGAGTACGATGTGCAGGTGAGTTTGCAGGATGAAAACGGCAAGCGCTATCAGCCCGATGCCGTGGTTCGGCTTCCCGAGGGGAAAGACGTGATCGTGGATGCCAAGGTGTCGCTGAAGGCCTATGAAGCGTTTTACAATGCCGAGGCCCCCGAAGAGAAAGAGAAGCACCTTGCCGCCCATATCGACGCCTTGCGAAACCATATTCGCTCGTTGGCGGGCAAACGCTACGATGCATTGGAGGGGGTTCGCAGTCTCGACTTCACGCTGATGTTCGTTCCCATCGAGCCCGCTTTCCTGGCGGCGGTGGAAAAAGAGGGGGCCCTCTTCTCCGAGGCGTTTGAGAAGAGTATTATGGTGGTCAGCCCCTCGACCCTGCTGGTTACCCTGCGTACCATCCAGAACATATGGCGCCACGAATACCAGAACCGTCATGCCATGGAGATCGCCAGTAGGGCCGGAGGTCTGTATGATAAGTTTGTCGGATTCGTGGAGGCGTTAGAAGAGGTAGGGCTTCAGTTGGAGCGCGCCCGCAAGGCGTATCGAACCGCCCACGATAGGCTGTCCGGCGGGCGCGGCAATCTGATTCGCCGCACGCAGCAATTGAAGGATCTCGGTGCCAAGGCGGCCAAGGAGCTGCCTTCCAAGTTGTTGGCGTCGATGGCTATGGAGGAAGAGGGCGAGGATGCCGATCAATCGCCAAGCTCCTCTTCCGCCGCTTCGATCACCGATGCCGGGTAATCACCGGAGGCGATCTGTTTGAGGTACGCCCGGGCGTCATCGCATTCGATCTGCGCCAGCACCTGCACCACATCGCCCTGTACGGATTCGTCCAGCGCATCAAATCGATCCCATAGCGGCTCGACCAGACCCGCCGTCAGCTCCGGGGCCTCTTCGGCCAGATACTCAACCGTGACCATCGCCCCCAGCCGCACCGACCAACGGTCGCTGATCAACAAGTCGATGAGCGCGGGAAAGAGTGCCCCGTGCTCGGTCATCATGGCAGACGCTTTGGCCGCCTCACCCGATTCGATAATCTGGCGCAGGGACGCGGCCGAGAGCTGGGTCGGATCTCTGTCGATACATTGCCCCACCACCTCCGCTACCTTGATCTGGCCGGTCCAGCGGATCTGATCGTCAAGGATCAGGGTTGGCACCGAACGAATGTCATGGGCTTCAGCTTTTTCAGTGAACCTCATGCCGTCGATAATGGTGAGCCTGATGCGCGGCGTGGTGTTGGCGACCGATGCCAGCTCCAAAACCGCCGTGGGGCAGTGGGGACACTGCATGGTGATGAAGAGCATCAAGTCGGCCGGCAATTCGATTCGGCCGCACGCTTCCGCCAGCTCATGCGATAGTTTCGATTGCGCCGCTGCGTCTGCATCGAGCGCAGCCAGAAACGGGGCCAGCTCTCTGCCCTCGGGAACCGACTGGAAGGCGATATTGCCGTGGCGCCCAACGATCATGGCCGGAGAGCGAAAGGGATCGTCCGGTGCCGGACTTTTTTCGACAGCCGGCGCCAGGGATTGCAACCGGTCGCAAAATTGTACCAGCGCCTCTCCTGCCTCACCGGAGCCGCCTGCCAGTGATAGCTTAACCGGGGTGGTCTGCCGGGCGGTCCAATCGAGAATGGTCTGTTCATCCTGGGGGGTCATGGGTGGCCTCTCTACTGCTTTGACATATCGGGCAACAATCATTATGCTGCGCTATTCGCGTGGTCAGTGTAGAGGCCATACCACACAAACAATCCACGCTTCAACGAAATCAACAGTGATCAGTCGCCGGAGACCCCTTATGACGCATCGCAAACAACTCTTGATAACAGTGATGACCCTGCTCTTCCTGTGGTATCCTGGTACCCAGGCGCCGTCCGCCGGCCTGAAGGAAAAGGCCATGATGATGGCCGTCAAGCTGCCGCCCGGTTTCAAAATAGATCTCTACGCCGAGAACGTGCCCAATGCACGCTCCATGGCCTTGAGCCCGTCCGGTGTGCTCTTTGTCGGCACGCGCACCGAAGGAAAAGTTTACGCGATTGTGGACGACGACAACGATTTTCGGGCCGATCGGGTGATCACGGTTGCCGAAGGCTTGAACATGCCCAATGGGGTGGCCATTTGGGACGGCGACCTTTTTGTCTCCGAGATCCATCGCATTCTTCGTTTCCGCCAGATCGAATCCCACCTCGACAAACCCCTGCCCCCGGAAACGGTCTATGGCCGCTATCCCAAAGAGGCGCGCCACGGGTGGAAGTTCATCCGCTTCGGTCCGGACGGAAAGCTCTATGTGCCGGTGGGTGCCCCCTGCAATGTCTGTCTCAGCGACGATCCCGTCTACGCCAGCATCACCCGCATGAACCGTGACGGTAGCGGCTTTGAAATTTACGCCCGCGGTGTGCGCAACACCGTGGGGTTTGACTGGCATCCGGACAGCGGCGAGTTGTGGTTCACCGACAACGGCCGTGACTG
Source organism: uncultured Desulfatitalea sp. (assembly GCA_963668675.2). Classification (GTDB taxonomy): domain Bacteria; phylum Desulfobacterota; class Desulfobacteria; order Desulfobacterales; family Desulfosarcinaceae; genus Desulfatitalea. The sequence continues at coordinate 3,432,626 of CAXXMB010000002.1, forward strand.
GCTGGGGGATGACCAACCGCCCGACGAACTCAACCGGGCCGGCATCATGGGGCTTCACTTCGGTTTTCCCCATTGCCACGGGGGGGCGATTCCCGATCCGCAATTCGGCAGTGCCCAGTCGTGCGCCCAGTTCACGCCCCCGGCAGCCGCCCTTGGTCCACATGTGGCCGCTTTGGGCATGCGGTTTTATACGGGTGACATGTTCCCGGAGGCCTATCGCGGACAGATCTTCATCGCCGAGCACGGTTCGTGGAACCGCAAAGAGAAGATCGGCTACCGGGTGATGCTGGTGAAACTGGGCGGTGACCGGGTGGCCTCCTATGAACCCTTTGCGACCGGTTGGCTGGTCGGGCAAACGGCGTGGGGGCGTCCTGTAGACGTGCAGGTCATGTTCGATGGCAGCATGCTGGTCTCGGATGACAAAAGCGGGGTGATCTATCGTATCACCTATCAGTTGCCGAACGTGCAGTAGCGATAGCTCTTCACTTTTAAATTGCCGAACGTGCAGTAACGATAGCTCTTCACTTTTAAATCGCCAAATTCACAGTAGTGACGGGTCTGCATTTTTCTTCGACACACTGAACCATCACTTAAATCCCTTCATCGGCAGGAGGTTCGACGCCGGTGACCACAATCTGTCCGGCCTCTGCCGTAAAACGTACATTGAGATCCCAAAGGCGCATGCCGAAAATCTTTTCCCCACCGGAATCCTTGTAAGCCGGTCGCGGATCCTGGGCCAGCAGGCCGGCAATAAGTCTTTTCAGATCGGGGTAGCGGGCCGCGTCGAGGGCGGCGCACGACTGCTCGGCCGCCCGTGTGAAATGTACCTCCGTCGGCGTTGGCGGGACGGGCGCATAGCCGCCGCGGGCGTCGGGGATGGCATCGGCATACGGCAGATAGGGCTTGATGTCCAGCACGGGGGTGCCGTCGAGCAGATCGACGCCGCCAAGGTGCAGCCGCAGCCGGCCCCTGCCGGTCTCAATGCCCTTCAATACGACCACCGATTGGCCGATGGCATTGGGACGAAAACCAGAGCGGCTGGCAAAGACGCCCACCCTTCGGTTGCCGCCCAGGCGCGGCGGCCGCACGGTCGGGCGCCAAGGCCGTTCGTAGCAGTGGTGGAAAACAAAGAGAACCCATAGGTGGGAGAAGTGCTCCAACTCCCTGAACGCCTCTGCTTGTTGGAACGGCGGCGCTATCTCCAGGTGGGCCTCGGCTTCGGGGACCAGGTTGGGTTGCCGGGGGATGCCGAACTTTTCGGTGAAACAGGAGTTGATCCGACCGATGGGTTCAAAGCGATAGGTGGTCATTGATATCCCCCTTGACATGTTGTCGCGTTCATTTATGATCCTGCTATCGGCCTTCGTTTATACGTCTGATCGATTGTCCCCATTACCCGATACGGCAGATTGCGTTGATTGTAAATTGAGAATTTGGGAGGACGCCATGACACAATGGTACCTGAGCTTTGGTGGTGATTCGCTGGGCCCCTTCGACGAGGTCCAGGCGGCAGCGCAGGCCCGCAAGAATCCGGATGGGTTTGCGTGGCGGGAGGGTTTTGCCGAGTGGATGCCCATCCGGCAGCTGAGCGAGCTCAATGCGCCGGTCGAGTCGGTTCCAAAACCGCCGCCTGCCGCGGGCTTGACACAATCCGATGAGGTCGACTTCAAGATCCTCGGAAAGGAGATGCAGTTCGTAGAGGTCGAGCTGGATCCGGGGGAGAGCGCAGTGGCCGAGGCCGGCGCCATGATGTATAAAGACAGCCGGGTCGAGATGCAGACGATATTCGGGGACGGTTCAAGTTCGGATGGCGGTAGTGGATTGATGGGCAAGCTGCTGGGGGCCGGGAAACGGCTGCTCACCGGCGAGAGTCTCTTCATGACCGTTTTTACCCACCAAGGCAGCGGAAAGGCCCATGTGGCTTTTGGGGCACCCTATCCTGGCAATATTCTTCCCGTTCACCTGAGTAAGGTGGGGGGCACGCTGATTTGCCAAAAGGACAGCTTCCTCTGCGCCGCCAAAGGGGTTTCGATCGGGGTTTTCTTCCAGCGCAAGATTCTCACCGGCCTGTTTGGCGGCGAGGGGTTCATCATGCAGAAGCTGGAGGGAGACGGCCTGGTGTTTATGCACGCCGGTGGCACGGTGGTGGACCGCACGCTGCAGGCGGGCGAGACCCTGCATGTGGATACGGGCTGTATTGTGGCTCTGGAGCCGAGTGTGAACTTCGACATTCAACAGGCCGGTGGTATAAAAACGGCACTTTTCGGCGGTGAGGGGCTCTTTCTGGCCACGTTGCAGGGGCCGGGCAGGGTGTGGCTGCAGTCGTTGCCCTTTTCCCGGCTGGCCGGCCGGATGCTCCAGGCGGCGCCCCAGCGTGGTGGTAGCAAAGGGGAGGGGTCGATTTTGGGCTCTTTGGGAAATCTTTTGGACGGTGACAATCGCTGATTTCATTGTCTTTCTACTGCGGCTTTCGAGGTTGAAAATCCGGTCATTGCGTCGGGGTGGCGCCTGCCCACCGCAATGACCTCCGCCAGTACTGAAAGTACGTTAAAAGTATATTAAGTTGGATAAGAGCAAAATGTAGGGGCGGGCTTTATGCCCGCCCGTAAAGTTCAAAGGAGCTGTCATGATCGACATCACCATTCCAGGCTTTGGCGAGCTGCATCTGGCTCATCTGGTGCTCGACTATAATGGTACGCTGGCGGTTGACGGGGAGATGCTGCCCGGTGTGTTCGAGAGACTCTCTGCGCTGAACGAGCGGCTCGATGTTCATGTGGTCACCGCCGACACATTCGGTCTGGTGAAGTCGGCGATGGCGGGGCTCGATGCCACCGTTACCGTCCTGCCGGCTGACAGGCAGGATGAGGCCAAATTGGAATATGTACGCCAATTGGGCGTTGAAGAGACGGCGGCGGTTGGGAACGGCCGTAACGACCGGCTGATGGTTGAGGCGGCTGCATTGGGCATCGGTGTTATATTGGGTGAGGGCGCTTCGGGGTTGACGCTGTCGGTGGCCGATGTGGTGTGCACCTCGATCGAAGATGCCCTGGATCTGTTGACCCATCCGCTGCGTCTGACAGCCACCCTGCGATCTTGATTTTGATTCTCTTCAAGCTATGTTGAAATTGACGCCAACACGAGGCTGTGATAACTAAAAGTGTCTGAATTTAAAATATTTTGTGGAACCATACAGAGCTGCTTGCAAGAAAGAGGTCCATGGAAAACAGGTCCAGCTATTTAATGGAGAACGATGACGAGATTCAACGGCTTGAAAAGAAGACCGACGTGGAGATCGTTTATCAGCAGGCTCAATGGGCCGGTATTCAACCCGGTATGCGGGTAGCTGATGTTGGATGCGGATCAGGCATCACCACCCGGGCCCTGTTTGACCTGGTACAGCCCGACGGTGAGGTGGTCGGCATCGACATGTCGGAAGAGCGCCTTGCATTTGCGCAGAAGAAATACGGCTGTACCGGCTTGACCTTTGAGTGCTGTGATGCCTTGGAGCCGTTGACCGATAGCGGCTTGTTCGATTTTGTGTGGGTTCGCTTCTTTCTGGAGTACCACCGCTGCCGTGCTTTTGAGATTGTGAAAAACCTGGCGCAGATCACAAAGCCGGGGGGCATCATCTGCCTGGTGGACCTGGATAACAACTGTCTCAACCACTTCGGTATGCCCGATCGTTTATCGGCGGCGCTTCGTGGCATCATGCAGAAGCTGGAGCAGGAGGCGGATTTTGACCCCCACGTGGGGATAAAGCTCTATTCGTTTCTCTACGATTTGGGATTTGAACAGATCGATGCTACGCTGGCTTCTCACCACCTGATATTCGGCGAGTTGAACGATGTAGACGCCTTCAACTGGATGAAGAAGGTAGAGGTCGCCGGCCAGGGCTCCGGCTATGCATTCAGCGAATATCCGGGTGGCTACGAGGAGTTTGTGGAGGAGTTTCGCTCTTTCTTTTCCGATCCCCGCCGTTTTACCTATACCCCCCTGATCGCCTGCCGGGGTTGCAAACCGCCAATATCATCTTAGACCCTAACCCCCATGGGTCACTTGGAAGATGCGGATTTGGGCGCCGTTATAAAGGGGTTCTTGCGGTTCGCACACCCGGCCGTCCAGTGCGACTACACCGGTGTCCTCCGGGGCCAGGTTGAGCCGTTCGGTCAGATCTGAGACAGAGGCGCCCGTGGCGAATTCAAGGCGCAATCCCTTTTCAGGATCGTAGCCTTGAATTCGCCAGGAGAGGGTGCCGTATAGTTTTACCGCGACGTTGATCATGGTTCTGGTCGTGATTTGCCAAGTTGCCGGCTAGAAGTTGTAGAGCTGGTCCAACGCTTCGTCGCTGACGACAAAGGTCTTGTTGTGCGGCGGCAGCGGCTCTTCGTAGAAGAATTTCGGCAGACGGTCGTCTTTGGCGGTGAATCCTGCTTTTGTGTTGAACTCGCGTTCGACCTTCAGCGTCCGCATCCCCATACCTGCATACTCTTTGGGGCCGATGGGCGTGCCCAGTTTGGCGGAGAGCATTTTGAACATGGCCCCCGAGGCCTCCGGTGTCGCCATGCCCATACCGGCCAGAATGCACATGCCGGTGCAGTCCATGGCCGCCATGCCGATCTGGGCTTTGCGTGACCCGTCGACCTGGCCTTCGGCTTCCAGCGGTTTCAGCGCGCCGGTGAGGTAGTGGCCGAGCATGTTGCCGGCGGTGTGGTCGGCCCCCATGGTGGAGGTGGCGTAAGTGACGCCGTTGCCCTGCATGCCCCTGGGGTCGTAGGCCGCAATGCTCTGGCCTTTTACAGTGGGTACGCGGTGGTGGTTGAAATGTTTGCCCACGGCGTCAGGTCCGTTGCCGATCAGTTTGCCCAATTCGGTTTCCCTGGCGACATCTTCGACCATGTCGATGGCCGCCTGGCAGTCGCCGAACGGTTTGTGGCCTGCGTCCATAGCCACGGCGACAGCCACGCCGGTGTTGATTGTGTCCAAGCCGATGTCGTCGCAGAGAAAGTCGAGCTTGGCAATGGTGTCCAGGTCGTCGATGCCGAGCATGCCGCCCATGGACCATAGGGTTTCATACTCCAGGGAAGAGGTGACGTATTTGCCATCCGTGTCTACGAATTCGTTGGAACATTGAACGATGCATTGAGCGCAGCCCATGTGCTGGGTTTTACCACCCCGTTTCGTAATCAATTTCGCCAGAGCCCCGCCGTTTATCTTTTCCCATCCATCGAAAACACCCTTGGTGGCGTTGTAGCTCGGGAAGGCTCCCAGGGAGTTGACTGCGTCAAGCGTCGAGGCGGTACCATACTTGGGCAGCACCTTGCTGGTGAAGGGGTTTTTGCGCAACTCCTGGGCAAACGTTTTTGCCGCCTCTTTGAAGCCCTCGGGATCGGTGATGGCATCTGGATTATTCCCCTGGGTGCTCACCACCACCGCCTTCAACCCTTTGGACCCCATGACGGCACCCAACCCACCGCGTCCGGCCGCACGGCACGGACGATCGTCAACGTCAGTGGTCTGGATGCTGGCCGAGCTGAGTTGGTATTCGCCGGCCGGACCGATGCACGCGATGGTGTTCTTGGGGCCGTAGGTTTCCAGAAGTTTGGCCGACAGGGCATAGGTGCGCATCCCTTTATATGGTGCAGCCTCTTCCAGTTTGGTCGTCCCGTTTTCGTCGATACTCAGTAGATAGAGAGCGCCCTCCGGCGCCTTCCCCTCGATGACGATGGCCGTGATCCCGAGTTTGCCGATACAGGCGGCAATTTTACCGCCTGAGTTGCTCTCTTTGATCGTGCCGGTCAATGGACTCTTGGCGCCGATGGAGATGCGGCTGGTGTTGACCAGTGAGGTGCCGCTGAGAAGCCCTGGGGCAATCACCAGCTTATTTTCGGGACCCAATGCATCGCATTTGGGCGGCACTTCCGTATTGACGATCTCGGCGGTCAGGCCGCGCCCGCCGAGCCCGGCATATTTTTCCGGCATCTCTTCTACGAGGATGCTCTGGTCGGCCATATTGACTCTGATCAGTTTCATAGCGGCTCTCCTGTCCCGGCTTCGCCGGTTCTTTTCTGTGGGGCACGATGCATCGTGCCCCTACCCGTGTGTGTCTATTTTTCGATAATAGATGGTTCGATGTGTATTTAGATCAATTTTAAGCGATGCTGCCTAAATATCACAAAACCTTCGATCCACCAAGGGGAAGGAGGGCCTAACTGTCGGGATGGGTTATTTTACGATAGTATGACTCCGACAGATAGACGGCAGCCAGGGGGTTGTGTCCGGTGACACGGTCCTTGACCGCCAGGACGGTGGTCGGTGCCTGGGCGTATTTGAAAAAGAGCGAGTCGTGCCCTACACACAGGCCCAGGAGGACATTGAAGTCGGTACCTTCGTGGTTGAGCAGGTTGGCTTGGAAGACGGGGTTGCACATGGCTTCGTCCCGGCCCCGGATGACCTGCTCTTCGTCGCTGAGGCCGATCAGCGTTTTGGAGGTGCGACCCGCTTTGCACGATACCGAAACGACCTCGAAACCATTTTTATTGAAAATCTTTTCTACCATCATGGCCTCTTTGCTCAGGCCGACGCAGAAGGCCACCCCCAATCGCTTGTAGTTCATCTTGCGTGCAAATTCGCAGATCTCCACTATGCGTGTCTTGGTCGGCTGGAGGACATAGGGTTTCTGGTCACGGTTGGCATAGCACTCGGCCTCCTGTCGGGACGCCTGACGTGCAAATTCGTAAGTTTCGGCCTCCTGGTAGGCGCTGTTGGCCTGCTCCAATACATCTTGGCGGTTCAGGGTGGGGCACCCCTTGGGGCCGGTGCCCTTCGGATTCATGCAGATGCGTTTGGGGATCGGTAATTTGCAGGCGGCGCAGGCCGGATGATCGTTTTGGGGGGTTTCGTTCATTGAGATGCTCCTTTCGTCTCTATCTGCCAAATTCAAAGGACAGGTTTATGGTCGCAAGAGGCCAATAACGTCAATGTCACCGAATCATTTTTACCATCCGCCTTACCTTACTCGGTGCGGCCAGCCAGATCATCGTGCAGCTGGTGCACAGCGACACCAGAAAAACGGTCAACGGCGTCGTATAGGTGCCCGAGATATCGTAGAGCAATCCCGCCATGAAGGATCCGGTGGCGCCGCCGGCGCCACCGCCGATGGCGATCATGGCGAAGATCAGGCCGAACGAACTGCCCTGGAAGATATCGGCGCTGAGCGAGGGCAACAGGGGCGCCGCCGCACCATACCCCAGCCCGAACATCAGGGCGAAGAGCAGCGGCAGTATGGTCGGTGCGACAGTGACATGCATCAGGCAGAGGATGCCGACGATGGCCAGACCGACGCCCAGGGTGTTGATGCGTTCGCGCCCAAAAAGATCGGAGAGATAACCCATCACGATTTTGCCCACCGAACCGGCCACCCCCAGTATGCCGAAGAAGTAAGCGGCGGTTTCCCGGTCCAGACCGTCATCGACCATTGCCGATACCGCATGCAGCAGGGTCCCCTGGTAGGCGAAGGCGAGAAAGAAGAAGGCGAACGCCAGGAACCAGAAGCGCCTGGTGCGCATGGCCTTTGCCAGGGTCCATTGCCGACCGGCCCATGAGGCGTCCATCACTTTGACCTGGAACGAGGAGCGGCTGGTTGCCGTGGCCTCCCCACCTCCGTCGCCGTCCGGATTCAGACCGATATCCTGGGGGCTGCGGCGGGCAAAGATCAGATTCAGCGGGACCACCATCAAAAGGATCAGGCCGGCCATATAGACATAGGCGGTGCGCCATCCAAAGTGGCTGATGCCACTCTCCGCCAGGGGGATCAGCAGCAGCATCCCGAATCCAATGCCCGACATGGTGATGCCCACGGCCAAACCGCGTTTGCGTTCGAACCATTTGGGAATAAAGGCGGCATGGGAGGCAAATCCGATCAGGCTGACCCCCATCCCGGCAAACAGACCGTAGGCGATGGCGAACTGCCAAAGGTTTTGGCACAGGCTGGTCAATCCCAGGGAACCGGCCAGTACCAGAGCGCCTGCAGGAATGACAATACGAGGGCCATAGCGGTCCTGAAGGTGTCCGGTGACCAGGTTCATTAGCGCTTGGGCGAAAATGAAGGTGGAGAAGATGCTCGATGCCGCCGCCCGACTCCAACCGAACTCTTTGATCACAGCGATAATAAATACCGAATAGGAATACCACACGCCGAAAGCCACTGCCAGGGTGATAAAACCGATCAAAACGATGATCCAACCGTAGTAGAATAGCGGCTTTCGGTCGGTGGGGGAGATGTTTTGTTCAGGTGCCAATGGGGCAGTTCCTTATCTGTTGTTCACGCATTGATGAGATGGTAAACAGTTGCTCGGTCACTGGAGACAGAGAAGATGATCCGCTTCATTTCAAAAGCGTTCGATTTCTAGCATATCGATCCGCACCCTAGCAATAGAAAAGCCACGATTTTTCAATGATGCAAAATTGAGTTTGACATTGTCATACATAAAGCTGACGGTTTCGTTTGATCGCATCCGCCGATTCTGCTAATCAGATGAAACCATTCTCCTTGATATCATCACATATCTTCGATTAAACCCATTTCGACGGGAGGAATCATGACAATGGACCATAGCGTGTGGCTGGATCAGGTCAAAGAGGAGCCCATCGAGCCCGAGATGCCCATCATCGATCCGCATCATCATCTGTGGGACTATCCCACCAGCCGATATATGGTGGAAGATCTGCTCGCAGATACGGGCAGCGGTCACAACATTGTCCAGACCGTGTTCATCGAGTGCCTCTCCATGTACCGGCCGGAGGGGCCAACGGAGATGAAACCGGTCGGCGAAACCGAATTCGTGCGGCGCATCACAACGGCGTCGGACGGCAGCGGCACCGCATCGACTCGCGTGGCGGCCGGTATCGTCGGGTTTGCCGATCTGACCCTGGGAGGGGCGGTAAAGCCGGTGCTGGAGGCCCACATTGCCGCTGGAGGCGGCTGCTTTCGTGGTATCCGCCATGCGGCCAGCTGGGTTGCCGACGAAGGGATCAACAATGCCCATACCCATCCGCCCCGTGGGCTGCTCCTGGATGCCCGCTTCCGGGAGGGATTCGCCTGCCTGAGTGACTACAAGCTGAGCTTCGACGCCTGGCTCTATCATCCGCAGATCGTCGAACTTGCCGATCTGGCCCGCGCCTTCCCCGAAACCCGGATTATTCTCGACCATGTGGGCGGTGTACTGGGGATCGGTTCCTTTGCCGATCAGAAGGGCGCCGTGTTTGCTCAGTGGCAGAAGGATATTGAGGAGCTGGCCCAGTGCGAGAACGTGGTGGTCAAACTGGGCGGCCTGGGGATGAAGGTGTGCGGTTTCAATTGGCATCGTGAGGAGAAGCCGCCCACATCGGAGGCCCTTGCCGAGGCATTTGCCCCTTACTATCACCACTGCATCGACACGTTCGGCGTGGAGCGCTGCATGTTCGAGAGCAACTTCCCGGTCGACAAGCCATCTTCATCATATGGTGTGCTCTGGAACGCCTTCAAGCGGATGAGCCAGCACCTGACGCGCACCGAACGGGCCGCACTGTTCCACGATAACGCCGCCAGGGTCTACCGGCTTTAACCGGGTGCCGAAGGTGACGTGGATCGAACATTAGAGCGATAGCTCCCCTTTAACCGTGAACATAGAGGAGAACCATGTCAGTTGAGATTCGACCTGCCACGGACGCGGAGATGGACGATTTCAGGCAGGTTGCCACGAATGCATTGATGGTCGCGCCCGGATTGTATCCCCCGGAGGCCATACAGGCCATACGCCCCGACATGACCCTATGCGCCTTCGAAGAGGGGCGTGTTGCAACCTCCTATGCCACCTGGCCGTTGAAGATTCGGTTCAACGGAGGCGCTCTTCCGGCGGCCGGCATCACCTTTGTCGGCACCCGCCCGACGAGCCGTCGAAAGGGCCACCTTCGGCAGATCGTCTCCAAACACGTTGAACTGTTGCATGAGAAGGGCGGGCCAAGCGTGGCCGTTCTTTATGCTTCCCAGGCATCGATCTACCAGCGCTATGGATACGGTATCGTCTCCACCCACCACCGGTACACGGTGGCGCCGCGCGATCTGGTGTTTGCCCAACCCATGGGAGACGATTTGGCCCCGGGGCGTTTGCGCGAGCTCGCCGATGATGAAGCCGACCTATTGAAAACGCTGTACCGTGATTTTGTCAAATCGCGAACAGGATACCTTCATCGCGGTGACGCAACCTGGAAAACCGGCGTTTTGTGGCAAAGATCCCCAAATGAACAACTATATAAGGTGGTTTACGAAGAGAACGGCCAGCCATTGGGTTATGTGATCTATTCGTTGAAGGGGGAGAGGCGCCCCCACGGTGAGCCGTGGCAGAAGATTGAGATTGCCGATCTGGTCTGGCTAACGCCACAGGCCTACCGTGCGCTCTGGCGTCACTTTTCCGGAGCGGGTCTGGTCTTCGAAATCAGATGGCCCTGCGTTCCCCAGGACGACCCCCTGCCCCACCTGCTGCTTGAGCCGCGCCGGCTCAATATGCGCGCCAGCGACGGTTTGCTGGCCAGGGTGGTGGACCTCCCCGGAGCCATGCAGCAGCGCCGCTACGATGAATCGGGCCAACTAACGTTTGAGGTGATCGATGCGCTCTGTCCGTGGAATGCCGGACGCTGGCAGTTGGAGACAGCCGATGACCGGGTGAGCGTGGCGCCCACCTCCCGGACGCCCGAACTGGTCATCTCCATCGACACCCTGGCCATGCTGCTCTTCGGGCAGATCAGCCCCAGCGAAGCCGTAAGCATGGGACGGGCCGTTAGGCCCGAAGGGTGCGACCTCTCCAAGTGGGACCGGATCATGCGCACCCGCCACAAAGCCTTCTGTCCCGATTTTTTTTAGCGCGTTGCCTTTTTCCTTAAAGAACGGTAGGATGCCACATTCTTGCCGCAGGGGGAGTGCGTGCGCTTAAGCCGCAGCGCCCCTGTGCCGATATCATCGCTTGATGCGTGTGCGTTAAAAAACGGCGAGCAGGAACCGGGGCAACGCCCGGATCGCATGTGGGATGTGACACAATGAAGGCCGGTCATACGATATGGCATTGGACATAATATTACTTGTCGTCTCCATCGCTTTTCTCTGGTTCGGTTCGGACAAGCTGGTCGAGTCCGCGAGCAGAATCGCCGAAACCATCGGTGTCTCCGAGCTGGTCATCGGCCTCACCGTGGTGGCCCTGGGCACCTCGGCCCCGGAGTTTGCCGTCACGCTCACGGCGGCCTACAAAGGATACGCCAGCATATCGGTCGGCAACATCGTCGGCTCCAACATCTTTAACCTGGGTTTCATTCTCGGTTCGGTCGCCATCGTGCGCAGCGTCAACGTCTCGCCCAAACTGGTGCAGCGCGACGGATTGCTGATGATCTTATCCACCCTTTTCCTGCTGCTCTTTTTCAGAGATCTTGCGCTGACCTTTTTCGAGGGGCTTGCCCTGGCGGTCACCCTTGTGCTCTACCTGCTCTTTCTCTTCATCAAAAAAGAGCCGCCCGAGATCGAAGAGGGCGCTGCACCATCGCAGCGGGCAACTTGGAAGGACTGGATTTTGCTGCCCGTCAGCATTGCCGTGGTGGTACTGGGCGGACAGCTGCTGGTCGAGTCTGCCAGCGCCATCGCACGCGCCATTGGGATTTCCGAGTGGGTCATCGGTGTTACCATCGTTGCCGCAGGCACATCCGCACCCGAGATGGCCACCTCGCTCACCGCGGTGATCAAGGGCAAGCACGGCATCTCAGCGGGAAACCTGGTGGGCAGCAACCTGTTCAATATCCTGGGGGTCCTCGGCCTGGCCGGCATGCTCAAGCCGCTCACCATCCTGCAGAGCTCCTACTACTCGCTGATCTTACTGACCGCCATGGTAATCGTGGCCATCGCCTTCATGCGCACGGGCTGGCGCATTTCGCGGTCCGAGGGTTTTTTGCTGGTCCTCTCCGGCATGGCGCTCTGGGCTTATGACTTCCTGAAATAGGCCCGGACAGATGATCATCTTCCGCCAACATCCAGCACCCGTGTCTTTTTCTTCAGTATCCTGACAGTTATGTAAAACAGGGAGCTTACGGATATTATGATGAGCCACATGGCATCCAGCTCAAGCCTCTTCGTTGAATAGAGATCCCCAATTATTTCGAAGGTAAAAAGAGCGACAACGATGGCGTAGAAGGTTTTATACTCATTCTTTAAAACCTTTCGGAAGGAAAAGGTCATCTCCGAATGTTCCCAATTTTGAAATCTGGGTATAAACGCCGGCGTCCGTTCGGCCCATTCAACAAAAGATTGCCCGAATTTTTCTTCCAAAAACGCCTCTTCGGCAAACACGATTCTTTCATAATAGAGCCAGAATACGAGGAGGACGATCAGGCTGAACCACCATAAACGCGGAAACAACGAGATGCCGAAGCAAATGAGAAGATTTCCAAGATACAAAGGGTTTCTCGTTGTGGAATACATTCCGGTGGTGTTTAAGACTTCTGCGATCTGCCGGCTTGAATTCGTACCGGATGTCCCTTTTGGCGTATAGCCGATGGTGGCAATGCGAACAGCCAAGCCCAAAAGAGAGACCATAAGGCAGCCGATTTCCCATAGCTCATCAAAGATTTCGTTGTACAAAGGATATTCGAAATTCTGCATTGCCAGAAGAATAAGCACAATCATGAGTAATGGGAGATAACTTCTCCACCTGAAAAGGAAGTTGCCTGTCGTTGACATTTTTTTCCGTAACAGCATTGTCACGTCTCCTCGTTTTGCAATCATTTTTAGTTGTCAGATCTGCGGTCTCTTCATGTTTCAATTGGCGCCCTCATGACCATTGCTCCCGGTCGAGCGCGGAAGGGAAACGGTAAATATGGTTCCCTCTCCGACACGACTGACCACATCTATGGTGCCGCCATGGGTGGTGGCGATGGCCTTGGCAAGACTCAATCCCAATCCACTGCCGTGCTCGGCCCTGCTGCGGTCACATCGATAAAATTTTTGGAAGATATGGGGAATATCTTCTTCAGCGATGCCGATTCCGGAATCTTGTATGCGGATCGTCACCCGATCGTCCTGATCGTCTGCCACCAATGCCGACAGGGTGATCGTTCCACCTGCGGGCGTGTACTTGAGCGCATTGTCCAGAAGGTTGCCCACCATGCGCTGAAGCATGCGTTGGTCGGCCCATGCATAGCACCCTTCAAAGGATTCACTCTCGATCTTGATGCTTTTATCCTCCGCTACCGGCATGAACAGAGAGCATGCGTTACGGATCACATCGGCGATATCGACCATGGTCCGTTTGGGTTCGGCCATACCGGACTCGGCCTCGGCAATATCGAGCATGGTGTTGATCATCCCCATCAGATGATCGCAGTCTTCGATCATGCTGGCGGCAATGGCCCTGTTCTCTTCAGCCGAGGTGACAGTGGTCAATGCCATCTCCGCCGCCCCTCTCATCCGCGCCAGGGGGCTGCGCATGTCGTGGGCGATATTGTTGTTCATCTCTTTCATTTCGCGGATCAGGAGCTCGATACGGTCCAACATGTGGTTGAAGGCCGTGGCCAGCAAGTCGATTTCAATCCCCTTGTGTTTAACCGCAACGCGGCGTTCGAAGGCGCCTTTTGATATGTCCATTGCCGCATGGGTCACTTCGCCGACACCGGTGAGGGCCCTTTTGGCCATAAACCAGCCGCTCAGCGCCGCAAGGAGCGTTGCTGCAGCCATAAGCGGAATAAAGACATTGCGCAATATTCCCAGGAAGGCCTCGTCTTCACCCAATGATTGTCCGAATTGAAGCATCAAGCCGTTGCCGATTGATCCACTGACAACTCTCACCGGATAGAATTGCTTGGGAAGGCGCAGTGTTTCGAACAGATGGTCGGCGCCACTCAACTTGAGCTTTTCGATACAGGTTTTTCCAGGTCGCAGCCCCTCCCAGGCGGACAGGTCTGTTGTGGCCAACTCCCTGCCATCTTCGGAAATAATGCGTAGAAAAATGTTTTGGGCGCCTTCGGACCCGACCTCCCAGAGCATGCCCTCCTTGAGCTTGTCCAACCCTCCCGCCGTTTGAATCATGGAGAACTCTTTCAGCTCAGCCCGAAGTGAATGGTCCCGTTGTTTATGAACGACGGCACGGATCAGAAGAAAAATGGCCAGAAATACGACCAGGGCCGACAAGCTGAAGATCATGGCGTACCAGAGCGTGAGCCTGAAAGCCAACGTGCCTTTCAATCTATTGCTCTTTTTTAATGACATATCCCGCTCCGTAAACGGTATGGATCAGCTTTTCGTCGAATCCCTTGTCCACCCGGTCCCGCAGGCGGCAAATCCGCACCTCGACCACATTGGTCATGGGGTCGAAATTGTAATCCCAGACATGTTCCATGATCATGGTTTTAGAAACGACCCTCCCCGCATTGCGCATCAGATACTCCAGGAGGGCGAAATCGAGCGGTTGCAGCTCGATTCTCTTTTGCTCCCGCCAGACTTCGCGGGTCAGCAGGTCCATGGAGAGAGGGCCCACGGTAAGGCGGGTGGGTTCCGAACGGCCGCTGGCCCTTCGGATGAGCGCCTGCACCCGGGTCAAAAGCTCCGTGAAAGCAAACGGTTTGGTCAGGTAGTCGTCGCTTCCGATTTGCAGGCCTTTTATGCGGTCATCGAGTGTTCGCCTGGCGCTTAAAATGATGATTGGGATAGCGGAACCCTTTTTACGCCGCAGCTCCTCCACCAGTGCAAGTCCGTCCAATTTCGGCATCATGATATCCACAACGGCGGTGTCGTAATCGGTAACCAGGGCCATGTGAAGCCCCTCTTCGCCGTCCTTCGCATGGTCCACTGCGAACCCGGCTGATTTGAATCCCTTGATGATGAACGTGGCCAGTTTGATGTCGTCTTCTACCAAAAGGATTCTCATTGCTGTGAACTCCGACGCTGGGCTGGACGATTGAGAAGGTAAGGCAAATGAATTTGCTCCATTATCCACAAAGCATTGCTGTATTGGAAATCATACAATGCGACGTTGAGGGAATCAAGATTGGTCCTCAATCGCGCGGATAGGTGATTATTTGCTGAAAAACAGTGTATTGGAAATAAATATCTTGGCATAATGTACCTGCTTTTAGTTGACCTCGGAGGTGTCGAAAACCAGCCAGATGAAAAGCTGGCTTCCCACCCGCTGCTCATGCGTCTGGCCGTATTTTTCAAACAGATGCTTCACTTTGAACCAATGTGATCTGTGGAATACGACGATGCCCGTTTGCAGTTCCTTCATTTTAGCCATTAGCGCATCCGGGTGGTTAATCCGGAGCCCTTGACGGTCGCAGTAAAGCGAGAGGATCTCTTCTGTCGCATGGAATATAAGAAGCGGCTTACCAGGGGCAATATGAAGGGGTGCTGCGCGTGCAAGTGCAACGGGGGTTTTAATTGGATTGTAAGCCGGCATGAGGACACTGCCCAACAAGATTTCCGCTGTGACGAAGAAGCCCATGAAGTAGAAAAACCATCGCACGCTCAAGCGATGGCGCCGAAATTGATACAACAGGAGGACGGCGCCACCGATGAAGACCATCCCCGTTGTGATCGGCGGCCATGCGCTGACGGGCAACTTCTCGACCCAGGGAAGGTACAGGATAAAAAGTCCAAACAGCCCGATGATGGTAATCATCACGTAAGCGGTCGCCACTTGCCAATTTATTTTGACACTCGACAATCGCGGCATGGCTGCAGCGACCAGCATGGCCGCAGCAGGATAGGCCGAGAGAATATAGAGGTTGCGTTTGCTGCCGCTGAGGCTGAAGAAGACGACCACGAAGGCCATCCAGGCGATCAAACGATAGAGCAACTGCCGCTGTTCAGGTCTCTTCCAGATTTGGATGGCGACGATGGGGACAAAAACGGTCCAGGGAAGGAAGTCAAGCGGCAGGTATTTCAAAAAATAATAGATCGGTTGCGTGTGCCCACCGAATTTTCCGGCCAGCCTTCCCAGGTTTTGATCGAACAGTAACTCCTGAAAATATGCATCCGGCGCACCGCTCCATTTCGCAGCCATCAGCCAAAGCGCCGGTAGCGCCAGCGCCAGGGCCGGCCCCCACAGCCAACGGGCGCTCATAACCTGTTTGCCCTGTCCTGTCGCAAGATGGACGCAGACGTATATGCCGGCCGGGATGATCAAACCCACCGGACCCTTCGCCAGTATGGCCAGCCCCATGAAGATAAAGGCCAGTGCCGGGCGCCATATGGCGGGTTCTATGTCGCTCTTGAAGAGAAGGTGCAGCGCGGTCAGCTGCAATCCGAGCAGCAGCATATCGATCTGGCCCATGCCTCCCTTTTGCCAGAACAGTGACGAGGTGCACAATACGAAAAAAGTGCGCCAGGCGGTCGGCCGGTCGGTCCACTGCGCCGCGATCCGTGAAATGGCCCACAACGCCAACACCAATCCAAGCAAGGAGGGCAGCCGACCTGAAATGTGGTTGAATCGGCCGCCTGTAACGATCGTGCCGGCATTGATCAGCCAGAACATCAGGGGCGGTTTGTGGGCGTAAAATTCTCCATCGCGGTAGGGTACCAGCCAGCTCCCGCGCTGTTTCATCTCCTTGCTTATATAAGTGAAACGGGCTTCATCCGGTTCCCATAGATGGCGAAAACCATATTGCCCTCCCCAGACGGCGACGCAGAAGAGAACGATGAACAGTATCGGGATCTGTCGGTCGCGCCTCCGTTGTGCCATTTCGCTGGCAGTATTGATAAGATGATTCGCCATATGGGTTATCGAACGAGCAGCCCCGGTTTATCCGGATGGATGCGGGGCAACCATTTTCGAACAATGATGGTGGCCCCCAAAAGGGCGAAGCCGAAAAGGATTTGAAGGACATTCCCATGAAATCCACCATGCCCGAACGCCGCAAACATGATGGTATATGGCAAGAACCCGATCAGGGAGGCGCTTGTGTAGGCGGAAAAACGGATACAGCAGCTGCCGCAAAGCAGGCTGGTCAGGGTGCAATTGGCAAACGGGAACAACCTCAGGTAGAGTACCCACCAGAATGCATTTTTTTGCAGGCCCGACCTCCAACGGGCCATTTTCCCGGCTGTTCGGCGCCGGACCATGCCACTCAAGAAGGATCGGCCCACCCAGAAGAGGACTGCGGCGCCCCCAAGCGAAGCGATCACAGACACCACTACACCCCATGTCACTCCACAAACGGCCCCTGCAGCAGCGCTGAACCATATTCTGGGCAACCCCAGGCTAATCAAAAGACCGCCAACCGCGACAAATAGCAGCAGGCCGGCCATGCGGTGTAATGCGGATGGGTCATTTGAAAGCCGCAGGGTCCAATGGCGGGCCAGATCGATATAGTGATGCGATCCTCCCCACTGGATCCAGAGCGCAAAACCCAGGAAAAGCAGTCCGAACAGGCACAGCCTGATCACATCGCTTATCGCATCGGTGTTTATGTCCTCTTTCTTCATCACGATGGGATTATCCTCGCATACTTGTTCTGCTGCGACACATCGATCACTTTGATCCTGGACCGAACTTGGTTCGAACTGGGCTCGAACTCAGCGACGGAATATTTAAGATTCCGTTTTTTCATCCAATACACACCGAAAAGGTCGAATAGCCCCGCGAACAGACGGCTTCTTATGCCGCCACCGTATCGACTGGTTCCGGCAAGTCGAGCGCGGTGACGGACAGCCATCTCAGCGACCGAGAAGCCGGCGGTTTGAACCAGGGCCGGGAAAAATCGATGCGCGTTTCTGAAAAACTGAATTTTTGCCAGGCAATGGCGGCGAAAAACGCGCATCGAGCATCCGACATCGGAAATGCCGTCGTTCAAAACAGCTGAACGGATCCGATTGGCGATTCGGCTGGAGATTTTTCGGACGGGCGAATCGGAACGCTTCCTGCGGATACCGCACATCATGTCCACCCGGCGCTTCTCCAATGCCCGCAGCAGAACCAGGAAATCCTGGGGATCGTTCTGCCCGTCGCCGTCCATGGTCCCGATGACCGCACCCTTCGCCACGCGAAAACCCGCATCCATGGCTGCCGATTGCCCGCTGTTGGGGTGGATATGGACGGCTCGAAAATGGCCGTATCGTTCCCTGAGTTCATTCATTATCTGGCCCGTCCGATCCATCGAACCGTCATTGACCATGACCAGTTCCCATCGATCGGGAAAGTGCGGCGACAGGATTTGGTCGACCTCCCGGCACACCTCGACCACGCAATCCTCCTCGTTGAAAAAGGGGACGACAACGCTCAGGGTTATGTTGGTTGGCTGCGATATCATTGATGGCTCAATCCGCATTAATCGTGTCGAGGGGTTGCCCGGTTCTCATCCTATATGGGCAATGGTTCCTCAACGTCCAAAAAACACTATATGGATCAAACCTGTCAGAAAGCTTACGAAAAGATTAAGATTTTGTAATGATTCGCTGATCGGGCTTGTCGTGATGTATACTCAGTCACTTTTTACTTGAAGAATCGAATCATTTTATAAATGAAAGCGGCCGGCAAGGAAACTAAGCCGCAACCAATGAATACAAGGAGGCAAGGCCCAGGCACGAAGGCAACATGTTCGCTCGGACCTGTGGAAAAAAGAAAATGAAATTTATTGAAAAATATCGAATTGTGTTATCGCGTATTGCAGGCGTCATTGGATTGTTTTTTGTGTTCGCTACCAGGAGCCAATGGGAAGCTAAAAGCGAAACCGTCACCTTTTTCCTCTTCCTGGCGGGCATCATTCTTGTCGCTATCGCTTCCCTGGGAAGGATGTGGTGTTCACTCTATATCGCGGGTTACAAGAACAAACGCTTGATAACAAAAGGTCCATACTCCGTTTGTCGGAATCCTTTGTATCTCTTCAGCATGATAGGGGTTGTCGGCGTTGGTTGCGCCACAGAAACATTTACTTTCCCGGCGGTATTCATTGCCGGGTTCTCACTCTACTATCCGTTTGTGATCAAAAGTGAAGAGAAGCGTCTTGCAAAGCTATTCGGGAGTTCGTTCGCTGAATACAAGAAAAGCGTACCCGCATTTATTCCCCGTCTCTCTTCTTTTGACGAACCTGAGAACTATATGGTTAACCCTGCAGTATATAGGAGGCATCTTCTCAGTGCTCTATGGTTTATTTGGATAGTTGGGATGCTCGAGGTAATTGAAGGCGTGCGGGAAGTTGGCTGGATCGGCTATTGGTGGTCGCTCTATTGATATCGGCCCGGCATCAATATCGTTGGAGAGAGACCAAATAGGCCTCTCTCTCCAATTCCTCCCAGCAGGTCGACCTCGTTTGATTCTTCTCAATCGTTATTGACCGAGTCTACTTTTCGGGAATAGCCACAGCCAGGATCGGGTGTTCTTTTCGAACCGGACACCCGGAACGCGGCTATGCAGAGCTGCCCATCAGGATCATCATTCTCTCCCGCATCTTCTGCGTTACAGCCTTGCGATCATGGCCGGATGTGAGGCGTTCTGCCAGCAACTTGCCGGCATTGGCTGCTGCCGCCATCACATCAGGCTGCTTGCGCACATCCGGAATCATTTCGGGGGTGATCTTGACCCCCGCACCAAAGAGTGTTGCCGGTACACCCACATTGCAGGTTTCGCCATACCCGCAGGAAAAGCATGATGCGGCGCCTTGCCCGCTCACCTTGGTGATGGTTTCGACGAAGTTGTACATGAAGAATTTTTCGATATTATTCGCCGGTATACTCCCGTCCATTCCACCGACCCCTACGGCGACCCCCAGCTTGCCCCACAGGGTGTCGCCCTCCTGATGTCGGAACTGGAACCAGCGCTCCATGAATGCGTGCGTGATGGCATTCAGCGTCGAGTAGTAATTGGCCGCGCCGATGACATAGGCGTCGGCCTCGACAATTTTTTGTCGAAGGGCAGCCATATCGTCATCGACTTTGCACACATTGTCCTTGGCGCACCCCAGGCAGGCGATGCACCCGCCGATCCTCTTTCCTTTCAGGGATACCAACTCGTAGTCCATGCCGCTATTTTCGAGGACGGTCTCGACCAATTTATACACGCCCGATGTAGCCTCTTTCCTGGGACTTCCTGATATGCCGAGTATTTTCATTTTACGGTTCCTCTCTCTATCTTTTGGTGTGGCGAGTCGATTACCGGTAACATACTTGTATGTACCATTGCAAACGGGTAAGAAGTTGTGGGGTAGATGGCAGATCGAAATAGGGGCGGCAGCAGGGGCAGAGATGGTCGCTACAGAGGATTATGGTTTGACGGTTGTCATAAAGACGCCGTCTTCCCGGGTGACAATACCCCTGTCCAGAAATTCGGCCATGGTCTCATCGTATCGCTTCTCATACCGGCCGTCGAAGTAGAGGTCTACGGTCTCTTTAAACCACGTCGTTCCCATGAGGTAATCAAAGAGATCCGATTCTGCTACGCGCTTTTTCATCAGGAGCGTATAGACAAGGATTTTCTTGAGTAGGTCTTCACCGATAAACACACGCTCGGCCATGTACTTTTCTACTCTTTCGATTCCCCTGTCTATGGCTTTTTTGACTTGGTCAAAGGGTTTTCCATGGCCAGGATAGACGCGGTCGATGTCGAGCGACTTCAGCTTCTCAAGGGATGTTTTCATGTTGAAAAGCGCCAGGCTTCCCTCGACGCGAGGCACCATGACAGCCATGTCCTTTTCCCAAAGCGTGTCGGAGGAGATGAGTATCTTGTCTTTGCTGTTATACAGGACAATGCCGTCTGATGCATGCCCCGGTGTGTAAAACACTTGGAACCGGTGTGGCCCCAGGGTGATAATATCACCGTCGTTCAGCGCTTGGGTGCATTTAAAGAAGTCTGCTTCTTGATGGAAGTATCGCCACCAGGTCGCCCAATCGTTCCGGGTGTCGATAAAGTGTTTTCCAACGTGGTGCATCGCGATATCGCATCCCGACAGTTGTTGAATGAGATGGTTGCCGCCGATATGATCGCAATGGGTGTGGGTATTGACGATGAGCGCCACGCGGCGAAGATCCACTCCCACACCGGAGATCAACCGCTCCGTTTCCTTGAAATCGGATATATAGCCGGTATCGATAAGGATGGGCGTTTCAGACCTGTAGACAAAGTGGTTGCCGTTCAGATAGCCTCTTTCGATGAAAAACAGATGGTCCAGTATCTCTATGGTCGACACATCGGGACTCCTTTCAGCCTGAGACGGCTGTCCTTAAGTTGAGCGCCAATAGCTTTAAAGAATCGTATGATAGGGGCTCCCCCAGAGTTTTGCAGTATGACAATTCAGGTTTCAACTCTTTGGAGTTGGTTATTATGGATTATGGAAAGGAAAATCAAGGTAAGGATGATCACCAGATGACGACAAACGAGAAGCGCATAGGATTATGATAACACTATTGGATAGGCATGGAGGTGTCTGTCGTATCTGCTACAGTATTGAACTGACGCGCGACGGAATTTGCGCCTGCAGCATAGTGGATAATTTGTCAGCAGTGCCATGCATGACTACCGTCACTGCAGAAAAATGTGCTCAATAGCGCAATATGGTAATCCCACAAGCTCCACACGAAAACCCACAGGCATGCCAAAACAGAGCTCGCGAAGGCACACAAAAGATCACGCGCACATTCGTTCTTGAATTCCGTTGCGATTTTCACGTCTTTTTGTGAGACATTTTTGCTTGCCAAATCAGTACCGGCCACATAGTCTCTTGTACCGATTGGTTTCGCCTGGCACTTGTCCTCAGAAAGGCAGTGTGCTTGTAACTATTGAAACGAGACCGCCATGCACCTCTCCCTGCAAAATTGGCCCTTCTACTCAATACCCGGTATATTCACCTGGTCGGTTTACCCCGCTCCCAATGGCGCTTCGGCGGTTTTTGGGGGAGAGAGGAGATCCACAACGATTCGATGATACGATTCGAAACCATATCTTGCAGGCAGTATCTGCTTTGCGCCATTTTAGGAGTGGCAATGCTATTCGTGCATCCCATTTCGGGTAGCGCGGGGGATGAAGAGGCGCCCCTTAAGATCGGTGTTCTCGCCGTAAGGGGCTCGCAGCAGTGTTTGGAAAGCTGGTCGCCCACTGCGGACTATCTCACCCGGCATGTTGCCGGTCATCGTTTTGTCATCGTGCCTCTGGCCCACGACGAGATCAATCCGCGCGTGCAGAAGGCGGAGGTTGACTTCATCCTTACAAATTCGGCCTTTTACGTGGGCCTCGAATATTGGTTCCGGGCCAGCCGTGTTGCCACTCTGAAAGAGCGCCGCGCCGGAGGCGTATATACGACATATGGCGGGGTGATCTTTTGCCGCAGTGATCGAAATGATCTTCGAACCCTCAGCGATCTCAATGGCAAAACGGTCATGGCGGTGTCCGAAACCTCCTTTGGGGGATGGCTCATGGCAGAGCGTGAGCTCAAGGAGCTAGGTATCGATCCTGGGAGGGATTTCTCGGCCCTTCATTTCGATGAGACCCATGACCAGGTTGTCTATAAGGTCCTGAATCGGGAGGTCGACGCAGGTACCGTGAGAACCGGGACCCTTGAAGCGCTCAGCGGCGAAGGCAAAATCGATTTGGGCGATATTCGTGTGTTTCCGCGGCGTCCAGGCCTGGGCGAGCCACCGCCCTATCTGTGTACCACCCGGGAATATCCCACATGGCCCATGGCCCGGGTCAGGCACACCTCAGATGAGTTGGCGGAAGCGGTGGCCGTGGCCCTCTTGCAGATGCCAGCCGATGACCCCGCGGCCCGGGCGGCCGGTTGTGCAGGATGGACGATCCCTTTGAATTACCAGCCGGTTCACGACTGTTTAAAGGCGCTGAACGTGGGGCCCTATAAAGACCTGGGGAAGATCACCTTCACGGATGTCCTACAAACCTACGGTCATTGGATCATTGCCGCCGCCGCGCTGATTTGCATCATGGCGGGCTTGACCGCCTCGGCGATGAAACTCAACGGTCAGCTCAAAACATCCAACGTACGTCTCTATTCTGAAATGAGACTGCGCAGGCAAAAGGAACAGGAGCTGCAGCAGGCCAAGGAGCTGGCCGAAACCGCCACGCGTGCCAAAAGCGAGTTTCTGGCCAACATGAGCCACGAAATCCGCACGCCCATGAACGGTGTCATCGCGGCAGCGGATCTGGCTCTCAGCGAGCAGGTGCCGCCCAAAATTGCGAACTATCTGAAAATTATTCACGGGTCGGCCTATTCCCTGCTGGGTATAATCAACGATATCCTGGATTTTTCCAAAATCGAAGCTGGAAAGTTCGAACTCAAAGCGCGCACATTTCGGCTCGGCGAGGTCATCGACCGGGCCATGGAGCTGTTTGTCAACAAATCGGCCGAAAAAGGGATTGAACTGCTCGTGGATGTCGACATGAATGCGCCTAAAATTTTCCATGGCGATCCCTTGCGCCTGCAGCAGATTCTGACCAATCTGATCGGCAACGCCGTTAAATTCACAGATTCGGGCGGGGTGATCCGGGTGGATGTCAAAGAGGCTGAAGTAACCGGGGATGCCGCGACCGGCGACGAAATCGTCCTGGCGTTTTCAGTGAAGGACACCGGCACCGGTATCGCCCCGGAATACATCGATCGGCTCTTCGAACCCTTCAGCCAGGCCGACACCTCCTCCACGCGCAAGTACGAGGGCACCGGCCTGGGATTGAGCATCTGCAAGCAGTTGGTGGACATGATGGAGGGGGAGATCGGTGTGGAAAGCGAGTTGGGCAGCGGCAGCACCTTCTTCTTCACGGTGCGACTGGGCCGTCCGGCGGCCAGTCCGCTCCACCGGCTGGTTGTTCCCCCCGATATTCAGGGATTGAACGTGCTCGTGGTCGACGATCTGGCCGACAGCAGGTCCATCATGAGCAAGATGCTGACCTCTCTGGGGTTCAGGGTGGAAACGCTCTCCTCGGGACAGGAGGCTCTGAATCGGCTGCAGGATAATATGCTACGCAACACTCCCGTCGAACTGATCATGATGGACTGGAAGATGCCCGGCATGGACGGCATCGAGGTGTCCAAAAAGATCCGGCAGGAGTTGCAGCTGACCTTGCCCATCATCATGATGACGGCTTTCGGCAAAGAAGAGCAGCGCATCGAGGCCGAAGCGTCGGGAATCAACGGGTTTCTGGTCAAACCCATCTATCCCTCGACGCTGTTCGATGCCATCATGGACGGTTTCGGCAAAGAGGGATTCAAGTCGGCCGGTCGGAAGAAGCGGTTCACGACGCGGGCCTCCATCTACCGCAAGCCATTGAAGGGCATCCGGATCCTGGTCGCCGAAGACAACCCCACCAACCAGCAGGTGGCCCAGGCCATATTGGAAGGCGCCGGCCTCCTTGTGACCATCGTCAACAACGGGGAGGAGGCTGTGCAAGCCATCAAGAACACCTCCTTCGATGCCGTGCTCATGGATATCCAGATGCCCCTGATGAACGGTTACGAAGCCACCCGCAGGATTCGTGAACTGCCGCAAGGCAGCTCGATTCCCATTGTGGCCATGACGGCGCACGCCATGAAAGGCGATGAGGAGAAGTGCCTGGAAGCGGGGATGGATGGTTACATATCCAAACCGGTCAATCAGGATCGCATGTTCCACACCCTATGGCGCTTGGTCCGCGCCCGTGTGGGGGCACCGGAATCTCATGAGTTCAGCGAAGCGGAAGTGCCTGCGGAGAGGGGCGAACTTGGCGAGGAAGGCCTGGACGATCGGTCTTTTGCATCCACCGCCTCCACTACCAATAATGGCCATCCGCTACCGGATGAACTCCCAGGCATCGACATCGCGCGGACCATGCAGGCGCTGGATATCGACGGCGCCACATTCACACACATTCTGGAGGGATTTGGTGCCGACAACCAGGAGATGGCGGAAAAATTGAGGCGGGCGTGCGCCGCTGAAGATCTCGGAGTGATGAACCGACTGGCCCACGGGCTCAAGGGCAGTGCCGCCAATATCGGCGCCACACGGCTGAGTGCGGTGGCACATTCGCTTGAAGAGGCCTGCAGCGGGGACGTTGCCGCAGGTGCGCGATCATCACAGATTGCGCGGTTGGTCGACGATGTGACGGCCGCTCTGGACCAGGTGCTCGTATCGATTCAAACAGTGGCGTCGTCCGAAGCCGGCGAGGCCCGACCACCAACAGCCGGTGAATCCGGTCTGTCGATCGACACCCTTTTGACCCAGCTTTCCGAGGCCATCGACCGGGCCGATCCGGCACGCATTATGGAAATCGTGCCTGCCGTCCGGCAACAGGCCGAGCGAGAGGGGCAAGTTCCCCTTTCCGTGCTCGAAGCGCTGGAGATGCAACTTGGCCGTTACGACTATGACCAGGCTCTGGAAACGATTCGAAAGATGTCTAACCGTTGAACAGGACACCCCATGAATGCATCGCACCCTCTGGTTCTTGTCGTTGACGACAACGCCACCAACATCGACCTGCTGGTCAACACACTCAAAGCGGACTACCGTCTGGGTATTGCCAAAAGCGGACAAAAAGCGCTGGAATATATCGGGAAACAAAAACCGGACCTTGTGCTGCTGGATATTATGATGCCGGAGATGGACGGCTTCGAAGTGTGTACCCGGTTAAAGGCCGACCCGGAGACGGCCGCCATACCGATCATCTTTATTACGGCTATGGCGGAAACAAATCATAAGACCAAAGGCTTTGAGCTTGGCGCAGTGGATTATATCACCAAGCCGTTTCACGCGGCGGAAGTCAAGGCCCGGATACGCACCCACCTCTCCCTCGAAGAGATGCGGCACCAGTTGAGATCCCAAAACGTGCTCCTGGAGGATCAGGTTGCCAAAAAGACTGCCGAAATACGCCATATCCTCAGTGCCAGTATCCGTAGCATGGTCTACATGGTGGAGATCCGGGACCCCTATACTGCCGGCCACCAGCAGCGCGTTGCACAACTGGCCTGCGCCATAGCGGAAAAATTGGGGCTTGCGCGTAAGACGGTCGATGGTATTCACGTTGCCGGCATCCTGCACGATGTGGGCAAAATCCGCATTCCCGTATCCATTCTAAGTCGGTCGGGAAAACTGCTCGATGCCGAGTATGAAATGCTCAAGATACACCCGCAAGTCAGTTACGATATCCTGAAAGACATTCCCTTCCCATGGCCCGTGGCCCAGATGGTGCTCCAGCATCACGAGCGGCTGGACGGCTCGGGATACCCGCAGGGGCTGAAGGGTGACGAAATTTTGCAGGAGGCCAAAATATTGGCTGTCGCCGACGTCACCGAAGCCAACAGCTCTTTTCGACCCTATCGTCCCGCCCGAGGTATCGAAACCGCCCTTGAGAGATTGGCGCAGCAAAAAGGAACGCGCTACGATATCGACGCGGTCGAGGCCTGCCTGGAACTGTTTGCCAGCGGCAGCTACACGTTCGACCCCAAAGGGGGAACGCCGCGGCGGCTTTTTTAGGGATGAACATGGACGCTCAACGAAAACAGAACGACCCGACTGAAGGCGTGGTGGTTTCCGTTCGCGGCAGCATCGTGGACCTCTATTTCCATGATCATCTGCCGCCACTCAATGCGCTGATCTGGGCCGGTGAAAATGGCGACATCCCCATCGAGGGGGTCAGCCATCTTGACGCCAACCGCATCCGGGGCATCGCCCTGTGCGCCACCTCCGGCCTCGGCCGCGGAGACCCTGTTCGAACCGATGGTACGCCCCTCACCGCACCAGTGGGTCGGCAACTGCTGGGCCGGATGTTCAATGTATTCGGAGATCCCATCGACGGGAAAGATCGTCCCGAAAATGTCGAATTGCGCTCCATCCATCCAACCCCCATGGCATTGGCCGGCCAAATCGCCCGCCAGGAGATTTTTTTCACCGGCATCAAGGCGATCGACCTGTTGGTCCCCTTGGAGCGGGGAGGCAAGGCGGGTCTCTTCGGTGGGGCGGGAGTCGGCAAAACCGTGATCATCACCGAACTGATCCACAACATGGTGGGCCAGCACAAGGGCATGAGCATCTTTTGCGGCATCGGGGAGCGCTGCCGGGAAGGAGAGGAGCTCTACCGTGAAATGGGAGAGGCCGGAGTTCTGCAAAACACGGTGATGGTGTTCGGCCAGATGAACGAGCCGCCCGGGGCCCGGTTTCGGGTGGGCCACTCGGCCCTGACCATGGCCGAATACTTCCGGGACGACTTGGGGCAGGACGTCCTGCTGCTCATCGACAACATCTTCCGTTTTATCCAGGCCGGGTCAGAACTTTCCGGTCTTCTGGGCCGGCTTCCCTCCCGCATGGGATACCAGCCGACCATGGGAACCGAACTGGCGGAGCTGGAGGAGCGCATTTGCAGCACCAGCAAGGCGGCCATCACCTCGATCCAGGCGGTCTATGTCCCGGCCGACGATCTGACCGATCCCTCGGCCGTGCACACCTTTTCCCACCTCTCCGCATCCATCGTGTTGTCCCGCATGTCCCGCAAACGGGCCGGGGAGGGGTTGTACCCGGCCGTGGATCACCTGCAGTCCCGGTCCAGCATGCTTCAGCCGCGGATCGTGGGACAACGGCACTACGATGTGGCCCGGGAGGTTCGCAAGACATTTGCCGGCTATGAAGAGTTAAAAGACATCATCGCCATGCTGGGCATCGAGGAGCTCTCCCGGGAAGACCGCAAAACCGTCTATCGGGCCAGACGCCTCGAACGGTTTCTGACCCAGCCGTTTTTCACCACCGGCCAATTTACAGGCCTCGAGGGAGCGTTCGTGACGCTGGAGGAGACCCTTTCCGGGTGCGAGCGCATCTTGAACGACGAGTTTACGGATTTGCCGGAAAGTGCTTTATATATGATCGGCAGCGTGGAGAGCGTGAAACGCGAGCCGGGAGAGAAACGTTGAATCTGACCATCTATATGCCGTCGGACATTTTTCTCGACACCTCCGTCACCCGAGTCGTGGGTGAGGGGCCGGCGGGGGCCTTCGGTATCTTGCCCCGCCACATCGATTTCGTTACCGCGCTGGTGCCGGGCATCATGAAATACCAGCCGGCATCCGGCAAGGCAGCCTTCCTCGCATTGAAAGGAGGGATCCTGGTCAAACAGCAGGACCGGGTAGACGTGGCCACCCCGCTGGCCGTCTCGGGCGAATTGGGTTTTTTAAAAGAGACCGTGGACCGTATGGTCAACGAGATGGATGACCGGGAGAAACAGGCCCAAACCGCCGTGGCCCGGATGGAGGCCGGTTTTATCCGTCGCTTTATGGAGTTCGGAAGACGTGCCTGAAGCATTCGATAAGAAGGAACGGTCGTTTTCGCGGGCCGTGGATGCCCGCGAGAAGCGCAAAGTCCGGGCGCAAAGGAAGAAGCAGGAGACGTTCTGGTTCGGTATGGGCATGTTTGGCCTGGTGGGGTGGTCCGTGGCCCTGCCTGCGGTGGTGGGCATTTTTATCGGCCTCTGGATCGATATCAAACATTCGGGGCACTATTCGTGGACCCTGATGTTGATGATGATCGGCCTGGTCCTCGGATGCATCAACGCATGGCGCTGGATGTCCCGGGAGCGGGAGGCCATCCGGCGGGAGCGAGAGGACAATGGCGATTGATCCCATGGTCATCGGCTTCGGCGTCGCATGGGGCGCCGTGCTTGGGCTGCTTTTTTTCGGGGGCCTATGGTGGAGCCTCCAAGGCATCTCCCGCAGACGCCACCCCCGGTGGTTTCTGGGGTTGAGCTTTTTGGTGCGTGCCCTGGTGACCCTGGGGGGCATCTGGTTGGCCCTGCACCACAGCGTCGCGGCATTTTTGGGAAGCGTCGTCGGATTCGCCCTGGTGCGGCCGATGTTGACACGTCGGTTGGGGGCGCCGAAGAGAGGGGGCCAAACCGGTGCAAATTAGTCCGGACAGCGTGATCTTCTGGCGATACGGCGTCGTCCTGAACGGGACCATCGTCTTCACCTGGGTGGTCATGCTACTGCTCAC
The DNA here is from genome assembly GCA_963668675.2 of uncultured Desulfatitalea sp. Lineage (GTDB taxonomy): Bacteria > Desulfobacterota > Desulfobacteria > Desulfobacterales > Desulfosarcinaceae > Desulfatitalea. The sequence continues at coordinate 3,461,577 of CAXXMB010000002.1, forward strand.
CGCAGGCGCCTGGTTGCTCACCCGGCGGCTCTCGTCCGGCGCGACGGTGTCCCGCCGGCAAACCATCATCGAGGCCATCGTCACCACCATCCATGGGCAAATCAAAGAGGTCACCCCGCACCAGCCCAAAGGGCTGCAGCCCTTTCTGGGGACCCTGTTTTTGTTTATCGCCGTTTCCAATACCCTCAGCGTGGTTCCCGGATTCCATGCGCCCACGGGATCGCTCTCCACCACCACCGCCTTTGCGCTGCTGGTCTTTGTGGCCGTCCCCGCATACGGCATTTCCAGGATGGGGCTTCGCACCTATCTTTCCCACTATCTGAAGCCATCATTCTTCATGCTGCCCTTCAATATCATGGGCGATCTGAGCAGAACCCTGGCCCTGGCCGTGCGCCTTTTCGGCAACGTGATGAGCAGCCACATGATCGGGGCCATTTTACTGCTCATCGCCCCGCTTTTTTTCCCGGTTTTGATGCAGCTGCTCGGGCTGCTCACCGGTTTCGTCCAAGCCTATATCTTCGCCATTTTGGCGGCGGTGTATATCGGCGCCGCCATGGAGATCCAATCCAAATCCGGTCAACGACAAAAGGAGAAACCGCTATGAGTGATTTAGCATGGGTGGCCGTCGCATCCATACTGGCCTCGGGCATCTGCATCTGTATCGGGGCCATAGGTCCGGCCATTGGGGAGGGGCGGGCATTGGCCCAGGCGCTGGCCTCCATCGCCCAGCAGCCCGATGAGACCAATGCCATCACCCGGACCCTTTTCGTGGGCATGGCCATGGTGGAATCCACCGCGATCTACTGCTTCGTGGTCACCATGATTCTGATCTTCGCCAATCCTTTCTGGAACTATTTTCTTTCCAAGGTCGGAGGAGGGTAAGCCGTGCCCATCGACGGATTCACCATTGTCGCCCAGATGGTCAATTTTCTGGTGCTGGTGCTGCTGTTGAAACGGTTTTTGTATGGGCCGGTGATGCGGGCCGTGGACCAGCGGGAAGCGCGCATCGCAAAGCGTGTGGCGGAGTCGGAAAAAGCGCAACAGGAAGCTCGGCAGCGGGCCGACGACCTGGCGGAGCAGCAGCAGGCCTTTTTGAACGACAAGGCGAAGTTGTTGGCTGAGGCCCGGACGCAGATCGAGCAGTGGCGTGAAGAGAAGATCGAGCGCCTTCGCCGGGAAATAGATGCGTTGCGCCGATCCTGGCTCGAACAGGTGGACCACGACAGGCAGGCCTTCCTGCTGAAGCTCAAATCCGATGCGGTCCGGCACGTGATGCGTATGGGGGACAAGGTCATCAGGGATCTGGCCGACCAGCAGATGGAGGCGCACATCATCTCGGTGTTCATGGAAAAGACGGGCGCGGAAAATAAAGCGTTCCGCAGCGACACCTATGCGGGATCTGTGCGACTGATTTCCGGGTTCGAGCTGTCCGATGATGTGCAAGCGCGCGTTCGGGACACGTGCACCCAATGGTTTCCATCGGCCCAGCCGGTTGAATTTGAAGTGTCCGGTGAGCTGGGCATGGGCGTCGAGGTGCTGGCCGGAGACCGCAAAGTGGCCTGGAATTTGGAAAATTACCTGCAAGAGCTGGAGAAGGAAATGCTTCGGGTTCTTCCTTCAACCACACGGAATGCGGCATGAAAGAGTTCGACATCAACGCCATTCTCGGCGATGTGGCCCGGGCCATGGGCAAGGGGATGGCGCACTACCGCCCCTTGCCGGAAACCGAAGAGATCGGAACCATTCGATCGGTCGAAGCAGGCATCGTCTGGTCCGGGGGCTTGAGCCGCGTCAAGTTCGAGGAGCTCGTGCAGTTCGAGGACGGCAGCCTGGGATTGGTGCTGGACATTCTCCCCGACCGGGTGGGCATCGTGCTCTTTGGACCCAACGACGCTCTGGCCGCCGGGCAGAAGGTTTCCCGAACCCATCGTATTCTGGATGTGCCGGTCGGAACGGATTTTTCCGGACGGGTGGTGGACCCCCTGGGACGTCCCCTGGACGGTCTGGCGTCCATATCGGCGGCCGAGCGCCGCGACGTGTTCAAGGAGGCCCCCCGCATCCTGGACCGCTCCCCGGTGGTCAAGCCGCTGCAGACGGGCCTCAAGGTGGTGGATGCCCTGTTCCCCATCGGCCGCGGCCAGCGGGAGCTGATTTTGGGGGATCGGCAGACGGGCAAAACCGCCATCGCCCTGGATACCATCATCAACCAGAAGGACAAGGGCGTCAAATGCATCTATTGCGCCATCGGCCAGAGAAGTGCCGGCGTGGCCAAAACCGTGGCTGACCTCAAAGAGCAGGGGGCCATGGCATACACTACCGTCGTGGTGGTGGAGGGGGATGATCCGCCGGGGCTCCAGTACATCGCCCCCTATGCGGCCACCACCATGGCCGAGTATTTCATGCATCGCGGTGAAGATGTCCTGATCGTCTATGACGATCTGACGCGCCACGCCCTGGCCTATCGGCAGCTCTCCCTGCTGCTGCGCCGGCCGCCGGGACGCGAAGCCTTCCCTGGAGACATCTTCTACATCCATTCCCGCCTTCTGGAGCGAGCCACGCATTTGAACGAAGAGCTGGGCGGTGGCAGCCTCACGGCCCTGCCCATCGCCGAAACCGAGGCCCAAAACATCTCCGCCTATATCCCCACCAATCTGATCTCCATCACCGACGGTCAGATTTACCTCTCCCCCGATCTGTTCCAGAAAGGGGCCCTTCCGGCGGTGGATGTGGGTAAATCGGTGTCTCGGGTTGGCGGTAAAGCCCAGATTCCGGCCTATCGGAAAGTGGCCGGCGATTTGAGGCTCTCCTACAGCCAGTTTCAGGAACTGGAATCTTTTGCCCGTTTCGGCGCCCGGCTGGATGATCGCACCAAAAAAGATCTGAACCACGGCCTGCGGGTAAGGGAAGTGTTGAAGCAGAACCAGTTCGCCCCGATGAGCGCAGCCCGGCAGATCGCCGTGCTGCTGGCCGTGACCAAAGCCTATTTGGACGATGTGCCCGAGACGCGCATGGCCGAAGCCCAGGACGTGATTGTGGCCGGCATCGCCGCTGCCCTGCCCGATCTGGACGATCGTATCGAAGCCGTCGCATCGGATGATCCGTTATGGGAGACGATGGAACGGGCCATCGCAGGTCTATTGAGAGACGGCGAGGTGAAGGCCGATGAGATAGAGGTCGTTGAGGAACGCGATGCAGACGCTGGAAAAGCTGGATAAGAAAATCAGGACCGCCGAAGAGCTGCTGTCGGTGGTCAAAACCATGAAAACCCTGGCGGCCGTCAACATCCGGCAATATGAACGCTCCGTCGCCTCCCTGGAGGCCTATCGACGGGTCGTGGACCAAGGATGGCAGGCCCTGTTTCGATACGGGGGTGTGGAGCCCGGTCCGGTAGCGGGGGAAAAGGCGCTGCTCATCGTCATCGGGTCGGATCAGGGCATGTGCGGCCAGTTTAACGAGGTGATTGCCACCACCGGTATTGCCGAATACCATCGGCTGCGCGAACAAGGCGTGGCTGCCGGATTCTGGTGTGTGGGCGAAAAGGTGGCGGCGGCCATGGCCGACGAGGGGATCGTGCCGGCCCACGAGTACCGGACGCCGGGCAGCCTGACCACGGTCAACCAAATGGTCAGCGACATGATTCGTAAATTGGAGGAGTGGAGAACCTCGCGCGGTACCGGGTTGTTTTACCTGTGTCACAATGTGCTTTCCGGAAAGACCGGCTATGGGCAGACCTGCTATTCCGTTCTGCCCCTGGACAGCGACTGGGTGCGCGATCATCGAGACCGCCCCTGGCCGAGCAGGTGCATGCCCCTCATCGGCCTTTCCGGCAAGGAGATGTTCCGCCAGCTGTTTCGGCAACACCTGTACATCTCCATCTACAGGGCGCTGGTCCAATCCCTGGCCGGGGAAAACTCGGCCCGTCTGGCCACCATGCAGGCTGCGGAAAAGAACATTACGGAACTGCAGGGGGATTTGATACGGCTGCACCGGGAAAAGCGCCAAATGAGCATCACCAATGAACTGCTGGATATCATCTCGGGTTTCGAGGCATTAGAGGATGAAGCACCATCTTAATGAATGGCGCAGCGCACGGGCGGCGGGTCAAATGAAAACAGATTCTCCAGTTCAGGTCCATCTTACCTGTTTTCGGGCTGCTTGAGCGTCTAGACGACTGACGTGCTTTTCCCCTTTTTACTTTCCCGATGATAGCAAAGGACCTGGCCTTTGAATGCGTGTTCCAAGTAGTCTGCATTTTCAGGTTTTGCCTGGCGATGGGAATACCCCAAACTCACCATCTTTTTACTGAAGCGGGCATGATGTCCACGGCCTGGATCGACGATGAGCACGCGGCAAGCCGGCTTGGCATGTTGCTCGATAAAATTCGCCAACAGATCGACATGGGGCCTCTCATACAGCAGGTCGCTGCCTATGACGAGATCGAACGCTCCTAAATCGCTATCTTCATCTCCCCATCCCGTACAGATAAATGGAATTTCTCTGCCTTCATTGAGTTCAACATTTTTCTTCAGAAAATGTTCCGCCTCCGGGTGGTAATCTGTGGCCGTAATATCCATCAAGCGATGGTTCAAGACCAGACTTGCCAAAGCGATGCCACACCCCACTTCCAGAATACGCAGGCCTTCGGCCTGATAGTCGTGCATGAGGTGGGCCAGAACTTCTCCCGAGGGCCAAATGACACCAAAGAGAGGCCATGTGGCTGAAGATATGCCCATTTTTGCAGCTACATCTTCATCATCCGAAAACTGTTGCTTGTCACGTAGGGTCCGTACATGGACGTCTGCGTCTCCAAATTCAATCGTTCGATAACGAACTCTTATGGTTGACATATATCTCCTTGCAGTTGAATCTCCTGCATCGTGGTTTGGATAGCGGGCAACGCTTCTCTCCTGTCGTCATGCAAGTTTTATCGAAGATCGCTTTTAACCCAGTGCGACATCCAGAAGCATCATTACGGAGAAACCGACCATTGTGGTCATGGTTACCGTATCGATATTTTTAATTATTCTCTGAGATTCGGGAATCAGCTCCTCTACGACGACAAAAATCATGGCGCCAGCGGCAAAACAGAGCGCGTACGGCAAAACAGGTTGCATCTTCAGCACAAACAGTGCTCCGATGACACCGGCAATCGGTTCTACGATGCCTGAAGCCTGTCCCATAAGAAAGCTTTTTGCTTTTGTCATTCCCTCTCTTCTCAAGGGCATCGATACTGCGGTGCCTTCGGGGAAGTTCTGAATGCCGATGCCAACCGCCAGTGCGATGGCCCCACCCATCGTTGCAGAAGGAAGATCGGAAGCGACCGCTCCGAACGCAACGCCTACGGCAAGGCCCTCGGGTATATTGTGAAGGGTGATCGCAAGCACAAGAAGGGTGCTTCGTTGCCACGACGTTTTTATGCCTTCGCATTTATCGATGTTTAAGCCGAGGTGAAGGTGAGGTAGGAATTTATCGGTAAGTCTCATGAAAATTCCGCCGGCCATAAACCCGATGACAGCCGTAAGCCATGGTATTTGCTCTAATTGTTCTGCCATCTCGATACCTGGGGCGAGCAGGGACCAGAAGCTCGCTGCAATCATGACACCAGCGGCGAATCCAAGCATGGCGTCCAGAAGTTTTTGGTTGACGGTATTGGTCACAAAGACAACCGCCGCACCTGCAGCCGTTAATCCCCAAGTGAAAAGTGTGGCAATGAGTGCCTGAACAACTGGATTGAACTGTTGTATGAGATCAACCATAGTGTTTTTTCTCTCTGTAAACGGTGAATTGTGCGACGAGACGCGCCGCCTTTGACGATCTGCGGGTCTTTTTACTTCTCCTGCCTATTCAAGCGAGGCCAATGTATAAACGATGGTAAAATCAAGAATTGGATATTAAGTCAGCTGATTCCGAATTGTCAAAAAGAATGCTGATACTCTCCCGATTGTGAATCCTTTTGATTGCCTCCCCGAAAAGAGGTGCAACCGATACGATTTGAATTTTTGGACCGAGGCTTACGGGCTGTGTTTCCACTGAGTCTGTCATCAGCAACGTTTTTATCGGACTTCGATCAATTTTTCCCATTGCCTGTTCATTAAAAACGCCATGTGTTACCACCGCATGAACTTCTCGGACTCCTCGTTCGATCAGTTTCTCTGCAATATCACAAAGGGTACCCCCAGAAATGGTGAAGTCGTCTACAATAAGCGCTGTTTTCTCCGTAACATCTCCAATAATTTCTAAGATCTTTGCGTTCTCATCATGGGCAATCCGCTCCTTGTCACCTATCGCCAATGAACTCTGTAGAGCGTTGGCATACAATCGCGCTTTTTTAACAAAACCGGCATCGGGTGAAACAACAATAAGGTCTTTCAGCTGCATTTTTCTAACTGCTTCGCATATAAAGGGAAGTGCATAGAGGTCATCTACAGGAATTCTGAAAAACCCTTGAATTTGTGCGGCATGCAAATCCAGGGTGACGACTCGATCCGCTCCCGCAGCCTGTATCGCATCGGCACATACCCTTGCCCTGATAGAAACGCGAGGTTCATCTTTCTTGTCGCCCTTTGCATAGCTGAAGTACGGAATAATTGCCGTGACAGATTCTGCACTTGCCCGCTTAAAAGCATCTATCCAGAAGAGCAGTTCCATAAAATGGTCATTAGCAGGATAAACAGTAGATTGAATGATGTAGACACGCCTTCCGCGAACATTCTCATTAATCCGGACAAATAGATTGCCCTCCGAAAATCGGATGACGTCTCCTTTCCCCTGTTGAATATCCAAGTACTTGCAGATGTTTTGCGTTAGCACAGGGCTGCCGTTTCCACCAAAAACTAAAATATCATCAAAATTCATAGGCGCTCTCTTCCATGAGGAACCTGAAATCGTCGACGCACCCTATCGTGCCGTCTCACTCCACGACCCAGACCGAGCATTTGCGGGCATGATTCACAATTTTACTCGAGATACTGCCGAAAAGAAACTCCTCACTTCTTGACAGCCCCTGTCGTCCGAGCACGATCGTGCTGTACCCCGTTTCATCACGCTCCGACAAGATGCACTTCGCCATGGAGGGGCAGTAACGAATTGTTGAACGGACGGTCACATCCTCGGGGGCAAACCCTTTCTCGATCAACAATTGCCGGTAATCTGCCAGCATGGTATCGACTTTTTTCGTGTGTTGATTGAACCAGACATCCTTCTCTTCAGCTAAATGGAAATAGTCTTCTTCCGGTTCGGGAATCACGTGAAGGATAGTCACCTTGAAGCCTGGGAAACCTCCGAGGAGATTTCCCACATACAAGACCGCGCGCCTGGCGTTTTCCGACTCATCCACGGCAATCAGGATATTTTTGTTAAAAACCTTCTCCTTTTCATTCACGTTCATTCCTCCTGGATGCGGGATTTTTGAAGATGAAGATCACGGCACTCATCAAGTGCCTGAATTGAAATCCTCCAAATCATCGAGCAAATGTCGGGTATGTTCATAAAACAAGTTGGCGCCCTTGGAAAAGTGCATCAGCACCCGGTTGAGGGATTCGGGAACGTAGGGATAGATCTTTCTGATATTGGCCACACGATGGTTGAACACGATGTTGACGTCATCTTCGCTCAAAGAGCTCAGTGCCGGGTGTTCTTTCCGCTTGAGATCGTACAGCCGCACATCCCCCATGCCCACCAGAAAAATTAAAATATTGCCGAGGCCGAAAAGATCATATCCGTAGATGTTTTCCCGATGCCGATAGTTAAAGTCGAAATCGATCCACCGATACCGTCCGCTGTTGCGGTCGATCAAAATGTGATCCCGCCGGATATCCCCGTGCTTTTCGCCATGCTCATGCAGGAAGCGCACCGCCTCGATGCACTCGACGAACTGTTTCAAAATGCCCGGGAAATGGTCGTAAAAATAGGTCTCGTGATCCAGTTTCAGACTCCCGATGTGATCATGCAAAGAGCGGCCATCGATGAAATCGAGCACGCGAACGAGGTTGCCCTTCTGGTCCTCGATGCCATAGCCGTGCATGAAATTCTGATGGTCGGCCACCAGGGACAGGATGCGCGCCTCCTTTTTAGGGCTGCGGAAACATTCAAACTCGATCGCTCCGACATGTGACTTGAATTTTTCGTAAAATACCAACTTGACAATCTTTCGCTCGCCGCTGGTCAGATCGATGGCGTTTTTCACCCAGTGCTTTACCTCATCGTCGATCCCGAATCTTCCCTCTTTCGCATTATGACGAATGAGATAGAGCTTTTCACCTAAAACAACCACATCCCCATAGTCCACGCGAAAAAAATCCGTGGTGTCCGTATGAATTCGCACCTTGCGCTGCATCTGGGAAGGCGCTACCCAGCGAGATGCAATTTGCCGTATTTTCTCTTGTGATGGGGTTTCCGTCATGTTCCCTGCCCGTCGCCGATTGGATAGAACCAAATTTAGAAAAAGTTGCAAATCACTTTGCACTGTCGACCCCACCCCTATCCGGTCTGGGAGCTGTTTCGAAAGCACGACACCGAATCAATAAAGTATCCAGATAGCCAACGGGTTTTGTCAATGAAATCGTCGGTCATGAGTGCACAGGTTTACGGCAAGTGTACAGGCCGCAGCAGTTCTCCTTTGGTTCTCATGCAGCGATATCTGTGTCTTTTCCAAAAGTTCGACCCCCCGTCGCATTTGGCCATTCGTAATCCATACGGGAGCGATAAACATCCGGCTCGTAATCTCCTTTAGCTCTTCAGGATCCAGCTTTTCGGACATGGATGTATAACCGGTGAGATCGGAGAAAAGGACCGACACGTGTTTGCGTTCGAATAGGGACCCGATATCGGCCATGGCTTTTTCAGACAGGGGAGCGGAATCAGGCGATTGCGATTTGGGACGCTGAGCGGATGGGGACGCCTGGACTTTTTTCAGGTTCGTACTGCATCTGCCACAGAAGCTGTCGCCAATGTGGACCTCGGCGTCGCATTCAGGACACGCACGTAACAGCGCAGCACCGCATCTGCGACAAAACCTGTTATCATCAGGATTTTCAGTCCGGCAATCAGGGCACTGAAGCATGGATGCCCTCCGTCGTTAATCTACGATGAAATCCACGCGATGAGGAACCTGTTGGTACAATAATAACTGAACTGAGGTTCGCCGCCGACTGAGATTTCGGAACCGGCTTCCGTCATTAGGTGCCGTTTGCAAAAATTGGCCGTAAGGCAGTTTAGATGCGTCACTGACGCACAATTACTAAATATTACCAGTCGAATGCCAAACACAAGGTCATTTTGTCCGGCCCATGGCTTTTTTAATTCGGGCGCTCCGGGCAAAGAGGCAGCGGAAATGGCCTGTTTCGCAGATGAGTAGTGGAATAGCAATATGTAATTTGAAACAGTGCTCTAGTAAAGAATGAGGATAATTTTGATTGGCACGTTGTGAATTATTGTCCCTTTTATGTCTTTAAAAGTGATTGAATTATGCAACAATTATCTAATCTTCACTTGCGCCGGTTCAGTCGTTTCCCCGTCTGGTCAGGCAGTTTATGGTTAAGTGGCCTAAATCGGCCACGGCCGTTTTGATTTATATAGCCTCAATTATAGATAAATTCTACGGTGGAAATCTCAGATAAATATATGTATTTACATTTGAATTGAGATGGATTCAAGCTGGTTTTTACTATTCCGTTTTTGGTTTTCAGATAGACAAAATCTCCTGTTAAATGGATTGGATTCCCCACTTTTAAAACGTTTATGGCCTTTTCAAGGTTGTCTGTAGCTGAATGAACGTAGAAGGAGGCAATGTGTGATCTGAAATACTGTTTATTTAAGACAAAACCATCATCAAATTGTTTGTTCATGGCCCCGTCATCTACAAGATATTCAAAAACACCAGGCGACGCCAGCTTTCCAAATACAAGTGTTATACTATGACTAAAGCCGTCCTGATTGTCTTTTTTAACCTTGAATACACGCCCGCTGCATTCAAACTCGGTCATGGGAACCACTCCTTCTAAAACACCATCTTTAACCGGAATGATCTCGCCTTCGTCGAGGTCGCCTGCGATATATCCTTCTTCAGGGTCTATAGGAGTGGTATTTGCATTTGAGGGGGTCGGTGATCCGCAACCGTTTAACATAAGAAATATTGCAACGATCCCTATTACCGCACTCATCCGTTCAACACTGCGATCCATATGCATCCTTTCCCGTAGGTTCTGCTGCTTGACACACCAATTTACACAAAATGGGCCAACTCCTTTGCCCTTTTTTACGGATGCCAATCGTTGAAGTTACCGCGTATGGAAGCTTGTTTAGCCATTTTCCATTTTTGATTCTACGGTAAGTTGGATCATCTCCTTCAATTAATGCAAAGCAGCCCATAATTTTACTCTTTTCAAGACACAAATAGTGCTGATGGTTTTAAATATGCGATAAAATTACCTCTTTTTGAGGATAGCCATCAATCCACTGATGCGGGTTGCCGTTATACAGCATAAATAGTCGAGCGGAATTATAAATAGGCAGGACATCGTCAAGTTCATGCCGCTCTGTTTTCTCTATTCCCTTCCTTTTGCCGGAACAGACTGGATTCCCGTTAGTTGCTTTTGTATGTTTAACGATATATTCAGCCATGAGTGCAACAAGGCGGCTGCATTGCTTTGTTGGACAGCCGAGTTACAACAAACTTGCCGAAATTTCTGAGTATTTGAACTGAAATCGGCGTTTCTGAAACCGCATACAAAAGACGAGATACATCCAATCCAGCTGACTCGAGTTCTTTTGTTTGTTCCAGAATATAAGATCTCATAATGTCGGTATTATACTCTGGGTGAAACTGGACTCCCCACGCACATTCCCCAAGGCGAAAAGCATGATTTGGCTCATGCGTGTTGGCTGCCAGGCATATAGCTCCTTCTGGCAGATTCAACACTGTCTGTGAATGGGTGACATGTGCAAGGAATGATTCCGGAAGCGCTTGGAAAAGAGGATCGTTGGAGCAATCTGGAAGCAACTGAATACGTACAGTGCCGATCTCCTTTCCGTATGGATGGAAATCGACCTTACCCCCCGAAGCTTGCGCAAGCAACTGATGGCCATAGCAGATTCCGAAAACGGGTATCTGTTTTTGAATCAGAAACGTTATCCATCTTTCCAGTTTGACACTCCATGGAGCATTTTCCGTTACCATCGCGTGTGACCCTGTAATTACAACACCCGCACATTCTTCTTCCTTCGGAAGAGAAGCTCCATGTTCGGCGTCAACAATACCTATTTCGATCTCAACCGGACCAAGCGCTATTGCAGTCCACTGGTCAAAGTCGCCAAGCCGTTTCTCCGTAGTGGGAAACGTCGTACCAATTTTGACAATATATAACTTCTTCATTTACGTTTTCTGGCCAACGGTTGATTTGTGCGGCCATGATTTTTGCAATCCCATGCAAATGGATGGTTCTGCATAATTTCTTTTTATTATTGAAAAATCGAACCTGTTCAGGTGCTAAGAAACCAAAGCGCCAGTTCCATTCTTCTCAGTTATAAAGCCAAGCTTATTGTAGAATTGAGTGATTTTTTCTTCCGTTTTTACTTAAAGTACAGGCTTCATATTTTTGTCAAAACACAATTCAATGATTTTTATCACCATCAAAATTTCAATCCCTAAGTTTTGAAATTTGGGATGAACAACCATACCGCAAATATGAGCATGCATCATGCCATCTGAAAGAATTCTATAGAATCCTGCAAGTTGTAGATCAGAGAAACGATACGACATCCAATTCCATGTGTATTTGAATGACAATTCGAGCTGTTCTTCTGGAAACTGAGGCCATCCAACAACACCCTGCAGTCGCGGCTGCCAAATTCTTTTTCAAAACATGCTCCTTAGAAGAACATTGCAATGATGAACGCCGGTCATAAAGCGCGGCGGTCTTTTGCCGTCGCCCTTAATGCCCTTGTTGGCCCAAATGCTCTGACCAAGGTTTGATCTTATTAAGCAATGGTGCAAGAGTGATTTCTGCAACTTCCGTATCGTATGCAGCCTGAGCACGTAGCCAATATCCGTTAGACAAACCAAAGAAACGGCACAAACGTAAATCCGTATCAGCTGTAATAGAACGTTTATTGGAAACGATCTCACTGATACGCTGGGCGGGAACACCAATCTCCTTGGCCAAACGATATTGGCTCAGTCCCATAGGCTTTAAGAACTCTTCTAACAAAAGTTCACCTGGAGTGACGGGATCTATTTTTTTCATATTGACCTCTCCTCAGTGGTAATCCACGATTTCAACATTTTCTGCACCTGCATCTGTCCAATTAAAACAGACTCGCCACTGATCGTTGATGCGGATGCTGTATTGACCAGTACGATCACCTTTGAGCGCTTCAAGATGATTGCCGGGAGGCACTCTTAAATCATCAAGCAAATTAGCGATTTCGAGTTGCCTGAGCCTGCGCCGAGCGACCTTCTCAATGTTATTGAATTTATTTGCATTAGTGCCTCTTGATAGCGCTTCAGTATATTTGCATTTGAATGATTTAATCATGTATCACATGATAACGCATGGCATGATTAACGTCAAGCGTGATTACATTGCCCAACGCTCTGCTTCACAGGCGCCTGAACGCGCGATAGCGCGGTTGAGGTGTCTCCTGGAAGCAGTTGTTCGGCGCCTATTCTTGCTTAACCCATATTAGTTTTTTGGGATCAAAGCCTTTTTTTCGTAATACGTTTTTAAAATGCTCTTTAAGTTCTTTTGAAACGGTTGGGCTGCGTGACAAGAACCACACATATGACGTCTTTGAACTCGTGACATATGCGTATTGATAGTCATGCTTATCCAACTCGAAAATAACGTACGAACCATAGAAAGGACCGAAGAAGGAGACTTTTAGATATCCCAAATCTTCATTCTCAACAAAGTATGCTTTTCCAATCGATTCTTTCCATTCATTCCTTTTCCCTGAAAAGCCTCTGTTTTTAACTCGGACACCACCATCCTCACGAATACTGTATTCTGCTGTAACAGCCTCCAGACCACTTTCGAAAGAATGATCGAATCTTGCTATTTCATACCATTTTCCAAGATACTTCTCGATTTTAAAACCATTCACAGGTTTGATTGTTTCAGGATATCCGAGACATCCGCATAGTAGTATTGATATTGCTATGAGTAGCTGCTTCATAGTTCTTTTTGTGCCGAACGATGATTAGCGAGCCAAATGGCTCTAAATTCCGGCGTGAATTATGCCTCACGTCACCAAAAAAGATACAATATAATAAATGCTTATCTATACAATTCAGTTGATATTGGAGCTGGCCAAACGAGTCAAGTGGCTCGTTTGGTCTCTAATGTTGATATACGAGCATCGGTTAAGGCTAAGTCGTTGGCAATTGACCGAATTTAATAGGCATCAATGCTTGAAACTGCGCTGCCCCGTATAGACCATGGTGGCACCTACTTCATTGCATGCTTCTATGGACTGGTAGTCGTTGTTGGAACCGCCCGGTTGGATCACCGCGGTCACCCCTTCGCGCAGGCCTACATCGATGCCGTCGCGGAAGGGGAAGAAGGCGTCGCTCACCATGGCTGCACCAGGCAGGCCTCCCTTCTCTTCTTCCACACGGGCATCGATGGCGGCGATCTTCTCTTTGTCCTGGAGGTCGTTGTAGGGGAGACCATGCTCTTCGAAGCAGTAGCGGTCGGCCAGTTTGCGGTAAGCCTTGTCGCGGGCGATCTGTGCCACGCCGACGCGGTCCTGCTCACCGGTGCCGATCCCCACGGTGGTTTCGTCTTTGACGTAGAGCACCGAGTTTGAGGTGACGCCAGCTTCCACCAGCCATCCGAAGAGAAGGTCGTTGTACTCCGAATCGGTGGGTTCGCGTTGCACTTTGTAGTTCTTCTCTTTGTAGGTGCACTCGGCCAGTTGCAGATCGTCCTTGGTGCGCGATGTCGGCACGAAGGACCATTGGGTGATGATGCCCCCGTCGATCAGGCTTTTGAACTCCACACAGCGTTCGCCCACAAAGCTCTGCAGCCGCTGCATGTTCTGGATGCGGATGACGCGCAGGCTGGGTTTGCGCTGGAAGATCTCCATAACCCCCTCTTCGAAATCGGGGGCCACTACCACCTCTGCATAGTGGCTGGCGATGGCCTCGGCGGTGGCGGCGTCCACCGGCCGGTTCAGGGCGATGCAGCCGCCGAAGGCGGCCACTCGGTCGGCCAGATCGGCTTTGATGTAGGCCTGCTCGAGTGAGTCGGCGCGCGCCACGCCGCAGGGGTTGTTGTGCTTGACGATGATGGCGGCGGGGCGGTCCCCGAAGTAGCGCAGGATGTTGAGGGCGTTGTCGGCGTCGGTCAGGTTGGTTTTGCCCGGGTGCTTGCCGGACTGGAGCAGTTCGATGTCCGATACGAGGTGGCGTCCCGGCTGGAGGGTCTGTGTCTCGCCGAGGATGAGATTGCCGTTGATCAGCTTGTAGAGGGCTGCCTCCTGGCCCGGGTTCTCTCCGTAGCGCAGCCCCTTCTGCACTTGGTCGATGGTCCACAGCACCTTTTCGTAAAAGAGCGTCTGGCGCTGGGCGCCTTCGACAAAGCTGATCTCCATGTTGGATGGAAAGTGATCTTCCACGATGGTCCGGTACATTTTCTTCAGATCTTCAGCCATGGCGTGCGCCCTCCTATTTTTGCGTGTAACAGCTTTTTACGGATTGAATCGACTGGTTGGCCAGAAAGTCGGCGATGGTGCGGTCGTACACGGCCGTGTGGTCGAATGCCTTGCCGGCCAGTTCGTAGCGCAGGTTCAACGAGGTGCAGCCTTCGCGGATGGCCAGCTCGTTGACAATGCGCTCATAGTCGTCGGGGTCCACCACACTGGCCACGCGGATGAAGTTTTTGGCCGATGCCCGGATCATGCAGGGGCCGCCGATGTCGATGTTGCCGCGGGCCTGCTCGACGGTGACGCCCTCCTTGGCGATGGTGGCCTGGAACGGATAGAGATTGACCACCACCATGTCGATGGGCACGCTCTGTGTGCGTTGCAGGTCGGCCTGGTGGGCGTCGTTGTAAGTTTCGGTGAGCAGCCCCAGGTAGATTTTAAAGTCGAGGGTCTTGACCAGGCCGCCCTGGGTCTCCGGCTGCCCGGTGTAGTCGGAGACCTGGGTGAGGCACCTGTCGGCCTCGTCCCCGAGCAGCTCTTTGAGGCGGGCGTAGGTTCCGCCTGTGGAGAGGAATCGGATTTCGGGGTTGATCTTGCGCAGCTCGGGCACGAACATGCCCAGGCCGCTCTTGTCCGAAACGCTGATCAACACATTTCGAACCTTGACTATGCCATCGATGGTATCCACAACATTCATGCTCATCTGGCCACCTCTGTTTTAAGTGGTTGTCCGCTGAAAAAGTTAAGCGCACCGAGACGGGGCGATCCCGTCATCGTGCGAATCCAATGTCATTCAGGATATAGACTTTATGGATGCCCGCCAATGCAGGCAGGACGAAGCATCAAGCCGATTTATCATTTTTCGTTAATTTGCGACGGTCACTTTTTAGATAAATCGGCAGAGTATCTTCACTTTAAACTTTAAACTTTCCACTTTCAACTCTTTCAGATTCCAATGGGGTGCTTTCCTTCTCCAGGTCGACTTTGAACACTCCCTACCGCACCCCCTCATACTCTTCGAGGAACCGTTCGAAGAAGCGGGTCATGAAGGCATGCCGTTCGTTGGCCAGCCGCTTCCCCTCGTCCGTGATGATGCGCTCTCTTATTTTGGAGAGCTTGACCACGAACTCGCGGTGGCCGGTGTCATCGCGGGAGTAGGGGCGGGCCTGCTCCGGCGGTATGTCGGGGTTGTGCAGGCAGGCCCCCAGCTCTCCGGCAAACAGATAGGCCCTGGCCACGCCCACGGCGCCGATGGCATCGAGTTTGTCCGCATCGAACAGCACACGGGCCTCTGTGGATGAGGGCCGCTCCTTCCCGCGAAAGCGGTGGGAGCGCACGCAGTGGACGATATTGGCCTTCTGCGCATCGTCGAAGGGCAGCTCCGCGACGATATCGCTGGCCATCTGGGCGCCTTTGACGGCATGGCACACGTCGCCGTTGGACCTGTCCTGGGCGGCGCGACCGATGTCGTGCAGGTAGGCGGCACATTCGAGGACCACCATGTCGGCCCCCTCTTTGGGGCCGATGTGCCGGCAGAGGCGATGCACCCTGAGGGTGTGTTCCCAGTCGTGGCTTCCGGCGGCATCTCTAAAGAGGTGCCGGGATTGGTCGCGTACGGTGGCGATTGGGTCTTGGGACACAGGAGGTGTGGCGTTGGTCCCGGATCGGTTCTTTATGGCGGCCGGGTCTGGTTGTGGCATGGTCAAGGCGCTGGTGCCCTTTTTCGTTGGGGTTTCGGGTGGTCGATGCATGAATGTGCCGCTTGAAGATCGTACCAAGCAATAGTGCAGGGGGGCGCCGCTTGTCAATTTCAAAACATGGGCAGGCGGGCACTGATCGTACCGCGTCAGCCTGATCTCCGGCCGGAAGGATGGCAGGGTGTGGATTTCGGACCAATTGTATTGAAAAATATTTTTCAATCCACTTTGCTCCACTTTTATTTTTATTGTTTAAATAAAAATAATTATTAGAGAAAATCGTATTCACCGGACACTTTTTTCTTGACTTGAACTCTTTGAATTAATTAAGGTGGAACAAAGTGGAAAAAAATGGTGATTAATGTTCAGAGGCAGCTTCTCACATACCCTTGACGACAAGGGGCGTTTTACCGTACCGGCGCGATTCAAGGATGCCATCCGGGCCAGCAGTGGTGATGCCGTCATGATCACTTTCATGGACGATTGCCTGGTTGCCTACACGCTCGACGAGTGGGGCAAGATAGAGGACCGCATCTTGTCACTGGCGGAAAAGAGCCGAAGCATGCGCCGGTTTCGCAGGATGTTTGTGGGTGGCGCGCACGAGTGCACCTGCGACAAACAGGGCAGGGTGCTCGTTCCGCCGACGTTACGGGCCGATGCAGCTTTGGAAAAGGATATCGTCCTGGTCGGCGTGCTGGATCATTTCGAAATCTGGTCGCAGGAGAAGTGGGCCCAGGAGAAAGAGGCGATGGGCGAGGACATGCAACGGGCGGAGGTGGCCGACGAAATCGCCAAATTAGGGCTATAGGCAATGGCATACCGGCATGTAAGCGCCATGACGCATGAGGTGATGGCATGTCTGGCCTGCCGACCCGGCGGGACCTATGCCGATTGTACGTTGGGCGGTTCTGGCCATGCGAGGGCCATCTGTGAAGCGATCGGTCCCGGGGGCCGTCTGATCGGCGTCGATCAGGACAGTGACGCAATTGCCAATGCCGAAATCGTATTGAAGTCCTTTGCCGCCGACATAATCCTTTTTCACGGCAACTTTACCGGATTGCCGGATTTCCTGTCCGAACTGGGCATCGAGGCCGTGGACGGTATCCTCCTCGACCTGGGGCTCTCCCAACACCAGATCGAATCGAGCGGCCGCGGGTTTACCTTTCAGAAAGATGAGCCGCTCGATATGCGCATGGACCAACGCAGCCAAAAGAGCGCCGAAGACTTGGTCAACACGCTTTCCGAAAAGGCGTTGACCTCCCTTTTTCAGAGTTATGGCGAGGAGCGCTGGTCGAAGCGCATCGCCCGTGCCGTCATTTCGGCCCGTCGCAGCGAGCCGATCCGAACCACCGGCCAACTGGTCGATCTGGTGCGCCAGGCGGTGCCGGGAAAAGCCGCCGCCCAGCAGAAGATCCATCCGGCGACACGTGTGTTTATGGCACTGCGTATTGCGGTCAATGACGAATTGGCCTGCCTCGATCGTTTTCTCACTGCCGGCCTCGATCTGCTCCGGATCGGCGGCCGCATGTGCGTGCTGTCGTTCCATAGCCTGGAAGATCGTATGGTCAAGCAGCGTTTTAAGCACTGGGCCGATCCGTGCACCTGTCCGCCGGATTTGCCCCGGTGCGGATGCGGGGCCGTGCAGCGGGTCAGGCTGATCACCCGGAAGGTCATCCGCCCGTCGGATGAGGAGATAAAAAGCAATCCCATGGCCCGAAGCACGCGTTTGCGTTGCATGGAGAGGGTCGCTTGAGGGCCCCAGAGGCGAACCATGGCGAAAAAGACCATCCAAAGCCAAAAACAGACCAAAAAGGGAAGAGCGCTCAAGCGACGCACCGGGTTGCTGTGGGTGGCCCTCCTGTCGCTTTTCGTGGGGGAGTTGCTGCTCTATACCTGGTGTCGGGTGGAGTGTGTCCAGACCGGATATGCCATTACCGCAGAGAGCCGCAGGCAAAAGGAGCTGCAGCTGCTGAAGAACCGTCTGAACATCGAGTTGGCCCATTTGAAGGCGCCGGAGACCATTTCGCGCGTTGCGCGCGAACGACTGGCACTGGTCATGCCGGAACCCGAGCAGATTGTGATGGTGCCGTAATATGAAGATTAAAAATCCGCATGCCTTTAGAGCGGCTATTGTGTTCGGTTTCTTCATGCTTTGCATGGCGGTGATCGGTGCGCGTGCCGTATATTTACAGCTCTATAAAGGGAGCTGGCTTTCCGGCAAGGCGGC
This sequence comes from uncultured Desulfatitalea sp., assembly GCA_963668675.2. Lineage (GTDB taxonomy): Bacteria > Desulfobacterota > Desulfobacteria > Desulfobacterales > Desulfosarcinaceae > Desulfatitalea. Next base: position 3,480,144 of record CAXXMB010000002.1, read on the forward strand.
GGTGCAGTACGAGCGGGAATTGACACTCACGAGCAAGCGTGGCGCCATTTACGACCGACGTCACGAGGCCATGGCGGTGAGTATCGAAACGACCTCTGTGGCGGCTTATCCCGCCATGATAAAGGATAAGCGGCAGGTTGCATCCAAACTGGCAAAGGCTCTCCACCTAAAGACCAGTAAGGTTCGGAAGTATTTGGCCAGCAAGCGCTCCTTCGTGTGGCTCAAACGTCAGGCCACGCCTAAAGAGGTGGCGGCGGTGAAGAAAATGGAGCTGAAGGGCATCGAATTTCTGCCCGAGCACAGCCGCTTTTACCCCAACACCACTCTGGCCGCTCAGGTTTTGGGATTTACAGGCATCGATGGCCAGGGCCTCGAGGGGTTGGAATTTTACTACAACGCAGAGCTGAAGGGGGCCGCCGATAAGATTACGGTACTCGAAGATGCCCTGGGGCGAAGGTTCGATGCAGGTCGGTGGGCGGCCGTCAATCGGGCCGGAAACAATCTGGTGCTGACCATCGACCGTCAAGTTCAGTTCATTGCCGAGAGCGCTCTAGTCGCTGCCGTGACCGAGAACGGTGCCCGATCGGGCATGGCCCTGGTGATGGAGACCCAGACCGGGGCGCTGTTGGCCGCTGCGCACTATCCGTTTTTCAACCCCAACGCCTTTGGCCGCTCCGATAAGGCGACATGGCGCAACCGGGCCATCACCGATCCTTTCGAGCCGGGTTCGACCATGAAGATTTTCAGTGCAGCAGCAGCCCTGGAGAGCGGTGAGAGCCGGGCCAGCACCATCTACTACTGTGAAAACGGAACTTATGTGGTGGGGGGGCACACGGTGCACGACACCAAGCCCTACGGCTGGCTTTCGCTTCAGCAGATCGTCAAATATTCGAGCAACATCGGTACGGTAAAGGTGGCCGAGCAGGTCGGCGCCCATCGCTTGCACGACTATCTGAGGGGATTCGGCTTCGGAGCGCGCACAGGCATCGACTGCCCCGGGGAGTCATCGGGCAGCCTCTCCAGCTATAAGCGCTGGACCACCGTGGATACCAGCGCCATCGCATTCGGACAGGGGATATCGGTCACGGCCATCCAGCTCATCGCCTCGGCGTCGGCCCTGGCCAACGATGGGATGATGATGCGTCCCTATGTGGTTCAGGCCGTTACCGATCCCAACGGCCGGCCGGTGAGGACCGTGACCCCTGAAGCGATCCAGCAGGTGGTATCGGCTCAGACGGCGCTGACCGTGCGGCGCATCATGCGCAGTGTCATCACCGAAGGCGGCACCGGCGTCAAGGCCGATGTGGCCGGCTACGAGGTGTGCGGCAAGACCGGAACGGCCCAAAAGATCGATAAGAACGGTAACTACTCCAACGAGCTCTACACGGCTTCTTTTCTTGGATTCGCACCGACCGAGCGGCCGGTGATCGCCGTTCTGGTAGTGGTGGACGAGCCCGAAAGGACCGTCTATGGCGGCTCAGTGGCGGCGCCGGCCTTCAGCCGGATCGTAAAGGAGACATTGGGATATTTGAATGTGGTGCCTCCGTCGAACTGGCAGAAATTGCGGGTGGCCAGAGATATCAAGGTAAGGGGATGAAATTGACCCGCCTCATACATGCGGTGGAAGTGGACGGTGGCGGCCTCGATGTGGCTGCCGGCCTATTGGCAGGTGAGGATGCCGGTGGTGAGTTGACCGTCAACGGTCTCTTCTACCGCGCCCAGGAGGTGACGCCCGGAGGAGGGTTTGTTGCCATCAAGGGGTTTGCCGCCGACGGTCACGATTATATTGACCAGGCGGTGCAGCAAGGCGCTGTGGCGGTTTTTTGCGAGCGGGTCGTGCCGGGCAGCGAGCGGGTCGCCATACCGGTGCTCGATGGGCGCAAGGCCATGGCGGCTCTGGCCGCAGAGTTTTACGGCCATCCGTCCCGGCGCATGACCGTGGTGGGCATTACCGGCACCAGCGGAAAGACCACGGTCAGTTACCTGCTCGAGAGCATATTGAAGGCCGCCGGTGTTTCGGTTGGCGTTATCGGCACTATCAACTACCGTTGCGGCGGCAAGTGCTTCGACAACCCGGTCACCACGCCAGAGTCGCTCGACCTTCAGCGCATTCTGGCCGAGATGGCGGACGCCGGGGTCACCCATGTGGTGATGGAGGTCTCATCCCATGCGCTCGATCTGAGCCGGGTCCACGCCTGCGATGTGGACGTGGCGCTCTTTACCAATCTGTCCCAGGACCATCTCGACTTTCATGAGACCATGGAGGTCTATTGGGCCAGCAAGCAACGGCTTTTTACCACTATTCTGCCTGCTTCCAAAGGTAAGGTGGCGGTTCGGGCAGTGATCAATATCGACGATCCCCGGGGCAGCGAACTGGCAGGCACGCTGACGCTGCCCCTGCTCTCCACCGGCAAAAGCGAAAAGGCTGGGATACGAAGCGGTTCGTCTCAACTCGATCCGGGCGGTATCGCGGCCGTTATCCATACGCCCGGCGGTGAGCTGAAGATTCGATCGGCATTGGTAGGGCACCACAACCTGGAGAATATCCTCAACGCCATCGGCGCTGCCGTGGCACTGGGAATCGAAGAGAACGCGATCCGGACGGGGATCGCATCCCTGGAGAACGTGCCGGGACGCCTGGAGCGTGTCGGCGATCCGGCCGGGCAGCGCTTCGTATGCGTGGACTACGCCCACAAACCCGATGCCCTGGAGAAGGCATTGACAGCGGTACGGGCCGTTTCCAATGGCCGCATCATCTGCGTCTTCGGTTGCGGCGGGGATCGAGATCGGGCCAAGCGGCCGCTCATGGGCGAGATTGCCGCCCGCCTGAGTGATCTGACGGTAGTCACATCGGACAACCCGAGGACCGAGCCGCCGGAGAGCATCATCGAACAGATTGTCAAGGGCGTGGCCCGGGCGTGCGATCATCGCTACCTGCCCGACGCGCTCAATGGTGGTTTTGACCGCAAGGGCTATGTGGTGGTGCCCGACCGCAGGGTGGCTATTGCACTGGGTATCCGGGCCTCCAAACCCGAGGATACCGTGCTGATTGCCGGCAAGGGACATGAGCCCTACCAGATTATAGGCAAGGAGAAGTTTCCTTTCGATGATCGCGTCGAAGCCCAAAAGGTGCTGGAGGCGTTGACGGTCGATGCGCCGATGAGGTGAACGGATAACAATGCAGTGGAGCAGTGACCATATCCTGAGCGCAGTCGGCGGCCGTCTTCTCTACGGCCCGCCAGAAGCCCGTTTCTGCGGCGTGGGTATCGACTCGCGAACGGTAGGCAAGGGTCAGCTCTTTGTGGCCATCTGCGGCGAGCGTCACGATGGGCACACCTTCATCGCCCAGGTGATCGAGACGGGCGTCCGGGGAGTGGTGATCCAGGAGGGAAATGGCGCTCCTTTGCAGCACGATCGATGGCAGGCGCAGGGGGTAACCTGTATCGAGGTGGCGGATACCACCCGAGCCCTTGGAGCGCTGGCCACCTTCCAGCGACAACGATCGGAGATACCGGTGGTGGCCATTACCGGCTCCAACGGCAAGACCACCACACGCCAGATGGCCGCCCTGGTGGTCGCCCGGCGGTTCAACACCCTGGCGACCCAGGGCAACTTCAACAACGAGATCGGTCTTCCGCTCACCCTGTTCCATCTGGCACCTGAGCACGAGGCCGCCGTATTGGAGTTGGGCATGAACCATCCGGGTGAGATCGAGCGGCTGGGCGCCATCTGCCGACCAACCATCGGCGTGATCACCAATGTGGGCCCGGCCCACTTGGAATTTCTGGGCTCCCTGGAGGGTGTTGCCCGAGCCAAGAGCGAACTGATTCCGCAGGTCGACATCCGGGGAACCGTGATTCTAAACCGGGACGATGTCCATGTCGCGGCATTGGCCGAAACCGCCGATCGCAAGGTGCTCTTCTTCGGAACAGATCCCGAGGCCCAGGTGCGGGCCGAGGGTATCGCGACAACCGATCGGGGGGTTTCATTTGAATTGGTCCTGCCGAGTGGCAGGCAAGCGGTCTCCCTGAAGACGCCGGGCCGCTTCATGGTGGCCAATGCGTTGGCTGCCGCCGCCGTCGGCTATGCGATGGGAATGGGAATCGCGCAGATCAAGGCCGGCCTGGAGGCGTTCGTACCGGAAAAAGGGCGTCTTCACGTGGTGGAGACGGCCCGCGGCATTCATATGATCGACGACACTTACAACGCCAATCCCGACTCCATGGCGGCGGCTTTCGACACACTCACCGCCCTGAGAAAAAATCGGGCCGGCGTGATCGTGCTGGGCGACATGTTCGAACTGGGTGATGCCGCAGCGCGTCTGCATCGTGACGTGGGACGCCTGGCCGCTCAATCGGGTCCGGCCCGGCTATATGCCTGCGGAGAATATGCAGCAGCCGTGGCCGAGGGCGCCCGGTCGGCAGGAATGGAGAGCACCCGCATCTTTACCGGGGAGAAAGAGGCCATCGCCGCAGACCTGATCGAACACTTGACGGCCGGGGACTGGCTCCTGGTCAAAGGCTCCCGCGGCATGGCCATGGAGACCGTCGTTGCGTCCGTGCGCGCCTGGGCAGACGATCAGACGATTTAAACCGTGGCGATCCATCGGGGTTGCCATTTGTGGACGAACACCAGGTAGGAAATCAAACCGATAACGAGGCCAACATGCTCTACCACCTTCTCTATCCGCTGCACACGACCATCTCGGCCTTCAATGTGTTCCGTTATATCACCTTTCGGAGCATATACGCCGTACTGACGGCCTTTTTGATCTGCTTCCTGCTCGGCCCTTGGATGATCCGCAGGCTCGGTCGTCTCCAGGTGGGGCAGTACATCCGTGAGGACGGACCCCAGAGCCACCATCAGAAGGCCGGAACGCCCACCATGGGAGGGGTGTTGATCATCTTTGCCGTGGCTGCGGCCACGCTGCTTTGGGCGGATTTGACCAATTTCTTTGTTTGGATCGTGTTGCTGGTGCTGCTGGGGTTCGGACTGATCGGTTTCGTTGATGACTATCTGATGCAGGTTAAAAAGCGCAGCAAAGGATTGAGCGGCCGCGGCAAATTGATGTTGCAGACCCTGCTGGCGCTCTTCACTGGTCTGCTGGTGGTGATGCATCCGGGTTTTAATACCCATGTGACCATGCCTTTTTTCAAGAACATCTCCCCGGATCTGGGATGGTGGTATGCACCGTTTGCCGCCTTTGTCATCGTGGGTGCATCGAACGCCGTCAACCTGACCGACGGGTTGGACGGCCTGGCCATCGGCCCGGTGACCATCGCTGCCGTGACCTACATGATTTTTGCCTATGTGGCCGGCAACATCAAAATCGCCGACTACCTGCAGATCCACTTTGTCTCCGGGTGCGGCGAGGTGACCGTTTTCTGCGGGGCCCTTTTCGGGGCCGGGTTGGGATTTCTCTGGTTCAACGCCTATCCGGCCCAGGTCTTCATGGGAGATGTGGGGTCCCTCTCCCTGGGCGGCAGCTTAGGGGCCGTGGCGGTCATCACCAAGCAGGAGATCATTTTGGCGCTGGTCGGCGGCCTCTTCGTCATGGAGGCGCTGTCGGTCATTTTTCAGGTCGGCTATTTCAAGATCACCAAAGGCAAGCGCATTTTCCGTATGGCGCCTCTGCACCACCATTTTGAATTGAAAGGGTGGCCGGAGCCCAAGGTGATTGTTCGCTTCTGGATCATCGCCATCGCACTGGCGCTGTTGAGCATGAGCACACTCAAATTACGGTAACGCCTATGCAGCTATCGGGTCAAAAAGTCGTTGTGGTGGGTCTGGCGCGTTCGGGATTGTCCGTTGCCCGGTTTCTGGCCGATCAGAACGCCCGGGTGACAGTGACCGACCAGGCGGCCGAGCAGGGGCTGGGGCCCTTTGCCGAGGAGGCTCGGCGCCTGGGTGTCCACCTGGAGCTGGGCGGCCATCGGGCAGAGACCCTGGCGGCCGCCGATCTGATCGTGATCAGTCCCGGGGTGCCGCACACCATCGGACCACTGGAGAGGGCGCGGCAATCCGGCATCCCGGTGATCGGCGAGGTCGAGTTGGCGGCCCGATTCATTGGCAAGCCGATTCTGGCGGTCAGCGGCACCAACGGAAAGACCACCACGACGGAGCTTTTGGGTCGAATGCTGGCTGTGGCAGGCAAAGAGGTCTATGTGGGCGGCAATATCGGCAATCCGCTCATCGATATCGTCGGACGCGACGAGGAGTTGGATCTGGTCGTTGCAGAGATCAGCAGCTTCCAGCTCGACACCGCGTCGGCGTTCAGGCCCCATGTTGCCGTGCTGCTCAATATTTCACCGGACCACCTGGACCGGTACGACTCGATCGAGCATTACGCTGCCTCAAAAGGTCGTCTCTTTATGAACCAGGGGCCCGGGGATTTTGCCATCTGCAACGGCGGCGACGACCTGGTCCAGGGGCAGTGTCGATCGGTGCGGAGTCGGCTGCTTAATTTTTATGCGCGTCCTTGCAATAACGGCGGCCAGGGTCAGGGGGCGATCATTACCCCCAGGCAGATCGCCATCACTGTACCGGAAGTGGCTGAAGGTCGCATCGAGTTGTCCCGGACAACGCTGGTCGGCCCCCACAATCGGGAGAATATTGCCGCCGCCAGCCTGGCTGCACTGACGGTCGGCGTCGAATTTGAAGCGATCCAAAAGGCGGTGGACGGGTTTCAGGCCTTGGCCCATCGCCTGGAGCCGGTGGCCACGGTGAAAGGCGTTCAATTTGTCAATGACTCGAAAGCGACCAATGTGGATGCTGTGATTCGCGCCCTGGAGTGCTTCGAACGTCCGGTGGTGTTAATAATGGGCGGCCGTAACAAAGGCTACGATTTTGGGATGCTCAGCAGGCACGTCTCGGAGCGGGTGAAACGGCTGGTCGTGATGGGTGAATCCGGCAAAGAGATCCTGGAAACGCTTGGGACGGCGCCGGCACAGGGGGCGGAGACCGCTGCAGATATGGCGGATGCGGTGCGGCGTGCCTATGCCGCGTCCGAGGCTGGAGATACGGTGCTGTTGTCCCCGGCCTGCGCAAGCTTCGATATGTTTGCCAACTATGCCGAACGGGGTGAGGCGTTTCGGCGGTCGGTGGGAGAACTGGCATGACCCGCAACAAGGCCAGAGCTGTGTTTCAACCCACATATGACATACGTCTGCTGTTTGCCGTGCTGTTCCTGGTCGGTATCGGCATCGTGATGGTCTACAGTGCCAGCTCGGCGGTGGCGCTGGAGAAGTTCGGCAGCGGTGCCTACTTTTTGAAGCGGCAGGCGGTCTTCTCCCTGGTCGGCATCGTGACGCTGGTCCTTTTCAGCCATGTGCCGTTTCGTATCTATCGCCCCCTGGCGTACCCGCTGCTGATCCTGGCGTTCCTGCTGCTCGCCCTGGTTCAGGTTCCCGGCTTGGGGTTGGCGGCAGGCGGGGCGCTGCGCTGGATGCGAATCGGTCCGGTCACTTTCCAGCCGGTGGAGGCGGCGCGGCTGGCGTTGATTGTCTACCTGGCCTATTCGCTGAGCAAGAAGCGGGAGGTGCTCAAGGAGTTCAGCGTGGGATTTGTGCCGCATCTTTTGATGCTGCTTCTACTGAGCATTCCACTGATGCTTCAGCCTGATTTTGGCTCGGTGGTAATTTTCGGCGCCCTGACCTGGCTGATGATGTTTGTGGGCGGGGTGCCCCTCAGGCACCTGCTTTCGGCGCTGCTGCTGCTACTGCCATTGACCTATTTTTTGATGACCAACGCCGCCTATCGGATCAAGCGGCTGACCACTTTTCTCGATCCGTGGCAGTATCCGGCCAACGAGGGCTATCAGATCATCCATTCGCTGATGGCGTTCGGCACGGGAGGGTTCTGGGGCGCCGGCATCGGTAAGGGATACCAGAAGCTCTTCTATCTGCCCGAGCCGCACACCGATTTCATTTTTGCCGTGATCGGAGAAGAGTTGGGGTTTTTGGGCGTTCTCTTTATCCTTGGACTATACGGGCTGGTGTTGTGGCGCAGCATTCAGATCGCCCGCCACTGTGAGGATGAATTCGGCATGCTCGTGGCCGTTGGCATCACGATTGCCCTGGCCCTGCAGGTCTCCATCAACATGGGAGTTTGCCTGGGGCTGCTGCCGACCAAGGGGTTGACCCTGCCGTTTTTAAGCTACGGCGGCACCTCTCTGCTGCTTAACATGGTCGGCATCGGTATTTTGATGAACATTGGATCGCATCATGTCAAGCGTACTTGAGCCATACGGGGCGGAGAGCAGTTTCCGCATGATCGTTGCCGGTGGCGGCACTGGCGGGCATCTCTTTCCGGGGATCGCCATTGCCCAAGCGTTTCTAGCCCGACATGCCGACAATCGGGTCCTTTTCATCAATGCCGGCAGGCCTTTGGAGGTGGATGTGCTCACCCGGCTGGGATGGGCCTATGAGACCATCCCGGTGGAGGGGTTGAAGGGGCGGGGGCTGTGGAACCAGACCAGGGCGCTGTACAAGATGCCTATGGCCTTGATCCACTCCCGTCGGTTGATCAAAGCCTTCGATCCCCATGTGGTGCTGGGGGTCGGCGGCTATTCGGCCGGTCCGGTGGTGCTGGCCGCATGGCTTTCAGGGGTCACCACGGTGCTGCATGAGCAGAATCAGCTGCCGGGGCTCACCAATCGACTCCTAAGGCGTATCGTCAATCGGATCTACCTCACTTTCCCGGATGATGCCGGCCGTTTTGAGGCAGATAAGACGGTTCTCTCGGGTAATCCGGTGCGGGATGAGATCCTGGTGCTCGGAGCGGAGCCCAAGTTCCACGACGATCAACGCTTCACGGTCCTTGTGCTGGGGGGCAGCCAGGGCGCGCGGGCCATCAACCAAGCCATGCTGGAGGCCCTGCCTTTTATGGCGGAGCGGCCCGCGTTGAAGATTGTTCACCAAACAGGACGAGAAGAAGAGCGCCTGGTCGCCGATGCATACGAGGCGGCCGGAATAGAGGCCGAGGTGCAGGTGTTTTTCAACAATATGGCGGAGCACTATGAGCAGGCGGATCTTATCGTCTGCCGCGCCGGAGCGACAACCGTGGCGGAGATCACGACGGTCGGCCGGGCGGCGATATTCATCCCCTACCCCTTTGCCGCAGACGACCACCAGACCTGCAACGCCCGGGCGCTGGTCGATGCCGGTGCGGCGGAGATGGTTCCCGAAACGCAGCTCAACGGGAAGGTATTGTCGGAGAAGATTTTAGATCTGATGGCCCATCGCTCCAGGTTGTCGGACATGGCGGCCAAGGCCCTTTCACTGGGGCGGCCGGACGCCACCCTGACCATCATCGGTGATCTCTACAAGCTCATTGGGGGGTAGGGCAGGCAGGGGCGCAGAACCATTGAAGAGAGAACGCAAAGAAGATGTATCGTAAGAAATACCATATTCACTTCGTTGGCATCGGCGGCATCGGCATGAGCGGTATTGCCGAACTGCTGCTGAACCTGAACTACAAGGTCTCCGGGTCCGATCTTAAGCATTCGGACATCACCGAGCGGCTGGCGAAATTGGGCGGTAACGTCTTCGAGGGGCACGAGGCCGGGCAGATCGCCGGGGCCGATGTGGTGGTGGTCTCGTCGGCCATCGATCCCTCCAATCCGGAGGTGAATGCCGCCATCCAGACTTCGGTGCCGGTCATTCCCCGGGCCGAGATGCTGGCTGAACTGATGCGCCTGAAATACAGCGTTGCCGTGGCCGGCGCCCATGGCAAGACCTCGACCACCTCCCTGGTGGCATCCATTCTGGCGGGTGGCGGGCTCGACCCCACGGTGGTGATCGGCGGAAAACTCAAAGGGATCGGCTCCAACGCGGTATTGGGAAAGGGCGACTACATCGTGGCCGAAGCCGACGAGAGCGACGGGTCGTTCTTGAAGTATTCGCCGGCCATTGCCGTGGTGACCAACATCGATAGGGAACATCTCGATTTCTATAAGGATCTGGATGATATCAAGCGGGTCTTTCTCGATTTCATCGACCGCATCCCGTTTTACGGATTGGCGGTGCTCTGCCTGGACAACGAGTCCGTCCAGGATCTGATCCCCCACATTCGCAAGCGCCATGTGACTTACGGTATGAACGCCCAGGCCGATCTGCAGGCCAGGGATGTGACCTGCAAGGGGCTGACCAGCCAGTTTGATGTGATCTACCAGGGTGAGATGCTCGGACGCATGCTCCTCAATCTCTCCGGGATGCACAACGTGCTCAACGCCCTGGCCGGCATCGCCGTGGGCTTGGAGCTGGGCATCGACTTCAATCGGATCAAAACGGCGTTGGAAAAGGCGGAGGGCGTACAGCGCCGCATGGAGATCAAGGGGGAGGTCAACGGTATTACCGTGGTGGACGACTACGGTCATCACCCCACCGAGATCAAGACCACCCTGGAGGCCATGGAGCTGGGCTGGCCTGGGCGGCGTAAGGTGGTGGTTTTTCAGCCACACCGCTATAGCCGGACCCAGGCGCTCTTTGACGATTTTACGCGAAGCTTCTACCGCTCCGATGTGCTGGTGGTGCTGCCCATCTATGCAGCCAGCGAGCAGCCCATCGAGGGGGTCGACAGCCGTACCCTCTGTGAAAACATCCGCGCTCACGGGCACAAGGATGTGCGTTTTGCAGAGAGTCTGGATGAAGCGGTATCCACTTTGGCTGAGCTGATTGCCGAAGATGACGTGGTGCTGACGTTGGGTGCGGGGAATGTATATCAGGTGGGGGAGCGGTTGGTGGAGCGGTTGAAAATACCGGTGAAGCCGGGGCAGGAGAAGCATCGTGCTGAGTAAAAGCAAGGGCCATAAAACGCGAAAGAACCGTCGCAAAAAAGATATGAAACAGCTGCGGCGACAATTGCTGGGGCGGTTTCTGACCGGTATCAAGCTGATCGGTATAGCCGTCGGCCTGATGGCCATCTCTGCAGTGTTTATGTACGGTTATGCCGCCGTGACCCGATCGGAGTATTTCCGTGCCGAACGTATCCATGTCCGCGGCAATCAGCGGGTTTCCAATGAGACCATTCTCTCCCAGGCCGGGGTAGATATCGGAAATAATCTACTTGCGTTGAATCTGCGCTTGGTGCGCAAGCAGCTGCTGGCCCATCCCTGGATCGCAGACGCCCGGGTGTCTCGGGAGATACCGGAGACGATCACCATCCAGGTGGCCGAACATGAGCCGTTGGCGCAAGTCGATCTGGGGCGTCGATTCCTCATCAATGCGGAGGGAAGAATTTTTAAAGAGGTTCAGGAAGAGGCGCTCGAAGGCCTGCCTGTCATCAAAGGTGTTACCTATAGCGATATCAGTTTGGGAGAAGATGAACTGAGCCCGGCGATGGCTTCTGTGGTCGATCTGCTGGCCATTTGTCGGAGCAAATCAAGCGTGATTCACTATGATCGGATCGCGTCGTTGTTTCTGGATAAGGAGATGGGGATCACCCTGTCGCTGAAAGACGGACAGCAGCATATCAAACTGGGGTTCGACGGCTTTGAAACAAAATTGAAGCGATTCGAGCGGCTGCGGCCGATTCTGGAAGGTAACCGGAAGTGGTCCGCTTTTCACGTCGTGGACTTGAATAACCCGGACCGGATTGTGGTTCGTCTGGGAGCATCCGCCCCCAAGGGGGCATAAGGAGGCGTATGGTGCAGGGGAACGAGAACATCGTTGTAGGGCTCGATATCGGGACGACCAAAATATGCTGCGTCGTTGGGGAGGTCAGCGGCCCGGAGGTGAACATTATCGGTATCGGCACTCACCCGTCGGTCGGTCTGCGCAAGGGGGTGGTGGTCAATATCGAATCAACGGTGGAGTCGATCAAGAAGGCTGTTGAAGAGGCGGAGCTCATGGCTGGCTGTGAAATCTCCTCCGTATACGCCGGTATCGCCGGGGGCCATATCACTGGCTTCAACAGCCGCGGCATCGTGGCCATCAAGGGGCCTGAAATCACGCCGGTGGATGTGGAGCGGGTGATCGATGCCGCCCGTGCCGTTGCCATTCCCATGGACCGGGAGGTGATTCATGTTTTGCCACAGGAGTATATCGTCGATGACCAGACCGGCATCCAAAATCCGGTCGGAATGGCGGGTGTACGCCTGGAGGCCAAGATCCATATTGTGACCGGCGCCGTCACTTCGGCGCACAATATCGTCAAATGCGCCAATCGGGCAGGTTTGGATGTCTGCGATATCGTCCTGGAGTCGCTGGCTTCGGGCGAAGCGGTGCTGACCGAAGAGGAGAAGCAGTTGGGCACGGCCCTGATCGATTTGGGAGGCGGCACTTCAGATCTTGCGGTATTTTCTGGACAGAATATCAAGCATACATTCGTTTTGGCACTGGGTGGAGACAACCTGACCAATGATATTGCCGTTGGGTTGAGGGCGCCGCTGGCAGAGGCTGAAAAGATAAAGAAGAAGTACGGTACCTGCCAGTCGGCCAATATCAGCGGAGAGGAGAGTATCGAAGTGCCTGGCATGGGCGGCCGGAAACCCCGGAAACTGCCCCGCCAGATTTTAGGTGAGATCCTCGAACCACGTATGGAGGAGATATTTTCCCTGATCAAACGAGAGATCTACAGGGCCGAAATGGAGCATTTTGTTTCCTCAGGCGTGGTGGTGACCGGAGGGACATCCCTGCTCGACGGAGTGACCGATATCGCCGAGTCGGTGTTAGGACTGCCTGCAAGGCTGGGCAAGCCGCAGGGTATTTCCGGATTGACCGATGTGGTTAACAATCCCATGTATGCCACCGGGGTGGGCCTGGTGATGTACGGCGCCCGAAAACAGCCGGAGAAGAAGTTCCGCATTCGCGACAAAAATATTTTCAACAGCATTATCAACAGAATGAAGAAGTGGTTTAAGGAAGTAATCTGATCAAGTTAAAGGGTTGAAGTGTAAAGTTTTAAGTGAAGGTAAATGTCGATTCTTTTGTGTGTCACACCTAAGGCAAGTGGGTGATGTAGAAGGGTGGATAGGCTGGAGACTGGACATCAGGAGGCTGAAGGTTGTCAGACCGTAGCGTGAAGTGGTCGTTTTACTCCTTTTGGCCAAGAAGTCGTTCAAGCGCCTTTGATCGAATGGCGAGACATGAGAGAGTTCGGGGTTGATAGATCAGCAGTGCCCTTCAGCTTTCGGTCTCCAGCCTAAACACCTATTACGAAAAAGGTAAGAGGGAGAACCGTTAACATATAACAAGGGGGAGACTATGTTTAGTTTAATCGAACAGGAGAATTCAGCAAAGATCAAGGTGATCGGCGTAGGGGGTGCTGGCGGCAATGCCATTAACAATATGATCACGAGCAATCTGCATGGCGTTAAGTTTATCGCCGCCAATACCGACCTTCAGGCCCTGGATGTTTCAAAAGCGGAAGTGAAGATCCAGTTGGGTGAGAAGCTGACCGAAGGGCTGGGGGCCGGCGCCAATCCGCAAGTGGGAAGAGATGCCGCTTTTGAAAGCGGCGAGGTGATCAAGGCCTCTTTGGCCGAAAGCCACATGGTGTTTATCACGGCCGGATTCGGCGGCGGCACCGGCACAGGCGCCGCACCGGTGATCGCAGGGCTCTGCAAGGAGCTGGGCATTCTGACCGTAGCGGTGGTGACGCGCCCCTTCTCATTTGAGGGGAAGAAGCGCGCGCGACAAGCCGATGATGGACTGGAAGAGCTCAAGCAGGTGGCCGACACGGTGATCACCATCCCCAATGACCGGCTGCGTGGTCTGGCCTCTAAGAATGCCCGCATGATCGACATGTTCAGGAAAGCGGATGAGATATTGCTTCACTCGGTCAAGGGCATCACCGATTTGATTATCCGTCCGGGACTGGTCAACCTCGATTTCGCCGACGTCAAGACCACCATGTCCAAAGCCGGTATGGCCATTATGGGTATCGGTGTGGCCAGCGGCGAGAATCGTGCCGTGGACGCTGCCGAGCGGGCCATCTCTCATCCGTTGCTGGAAGACATCAATATCGCAGGCGCCAAGGGTGTGTTGATGAACATCACCAGCAGCAGCGATATCACCATGGAAGAGATGACCGAAGCATCCGATCGCATCTACAACGAAGTTGGCGATGATGCCGACATCATCTGGGGTGCGGTGATGGATGACGAGATGGGAGATGAGATGCGGGTGACGGTGATCGCCACCGGCATCGGACTCGGTAAGGATGATAAGGAGCCGGCCCCGATGACGGACCCTACCTTTGGTGGTAAGGTGCGCGATATCACACCGGCGGATCTGGCCGTCGGGGGTGATCTGGACGAACCGACATTCAAGCGCGTCCGTCGTCAGCAGATGGCCGCCAACGAATCCACGGGATCGCTCTATAAAGGATACAAGGGCATGGTCATCGACAACAACGACTTGGATGTGCCCACCTTCTTGAGACGTAAAGCCGACTAGCAAATTCCCAGGCGATACGGTTCGGCAGTGAAGACCGCGAGCTGTCGAGCCGGTGCCGGAACGGGACTGTGCCATCGAGATGACCAGGTCGTGACGGTCTGTGAACAACATCGCTAAAACGGAGCGGTTGATGGCACCAGGAGCAGACAAAAAGCGGAAAGAATGGCTCTATGCAGAGGTCGGTACGATCCATAAGTCGTGGCATGATCGCGTGCGGGTGGCGCTCATCTATCCCAATCGCTATGCCGTGGGTATGGCCAGTCTTGGATTTCAATCGGTGTACCGGTTGCTTAACGCGATGGATCGCGTGGTTTGTGAGCGCGTGTTTCTTCCGGAAGCGGATCAGGCAAACCGGCCGCTGGTCTCCCTCGAATCCGGACGCAAGTTGGGTGAGTTTGACTGCCTGGCCTTCTCCCTCTCGTTCGAAAACGATTATGCCAATGTACTGACCATTTTGCAAAAAGCGGAGCTCCCCCTGCTTGCCGCCAAGCGTGGCGCCTCCCTCCCCCTTGTTTTGGCGGGGGGAGTCTCCGCTTTCATCAACCCCGAGCCGGTGGCACCGTTTATCGACTGCTTCTTGATCGGTGAAGCCGAAGAGATGGTGCCGGCTTTTTTTGAAAGGTTCAATCCACAAGAGGATCGGAAGCAGTTTCTGCTTGACGCGGCACGTGATCTGACAGGCGTCTATGTGCCGGCATTTTATACGGTCGACTATCATCAGGATGGAACAATAGACAGGTGGGTGCCTGTTGAGGCGGTTCCGGGCCGGATTCAGCGGGCCTATGCCTCCGATATCGGGCAGTTCGACACCACCAGCAGTGTGGTGACGCCCAACACGACCTTTGACGATGCCTACTTGATTGAAGTGAGTCGGGGATGCCCCCATGGCTGCCGTTTTTGCGCCGCCGGCTATGTGTACCGCCCCCCGCGATTTCGTCCCTCGCCCCGACTGCTTCACGCCATGCACCAGGGGGTCGACCGTACCAGTAAGGTTGGCCTTCTGGGCGCGGCTGTATCTGATCTTCCGGATCTAAAAGCGTTGTGCGACTTTGGAAAGCAGCATCAGCTGCAGCTTTCGTTCAGCTCGTTGCGTGCCGATGCGCTGGACGATGAACTCATCGCGGCTCTCAAGTCCGGTCGGCTGAAGACGGCCACCATTGCTCCGGAAACTGGGTCCGAGCGCATGCGCCGCGTGATCAACAAGGGGTTGGATGAAGCGGCCATCCTCGATGCGGCTGAGAAACTGGTGGCCAACGGCATCCCCAACCTCAAGCTATACTTCATGGTCGGTCTGCCCACAGAGACGGATGAGGATGTGGGCGCCATTGTCGCCTTGATTAAAAAGATCAAGCACCGGTTCTTGAGCTCCAGCCGTGCACGGGGGCGCATGGGAACGATTACCGTCAGCCTCAACTCTTTTGTGCCCAAGCCCTTTACGCCTTTCCAATGGGTGGCCATGGACGAAGTCTCTACCCTCAAACAGAAGATCAAACGGATCAAATCGGAGCTGAAGCGGGTGGCCAACGTACGTGTTCATGCCGATGTGCCTCGTTGGGCGCATTTGCAGGCGTTGATGTCCCGCGGGGACCGGCGCGTGGCCCAGCTACTGCTTCTGGCCCATGAGAACGGGGGTAACTGGCCCCAGACTTTCAAAAATTCTCCTCTGAATCCCTCCTTTTATGTGCACCGTGAACGCGAGCGGGACGAATGCCTCCCCTGGGACTTTATTGACCATCGATTGGATAAGGATTTTTTGTGGAACGAATACCAGCGGGCTTTGAAGGCCAAGGAGACGCTGCCTTGCCCTGCCGATCCGGAGAATTGTAACTTTTGTGGCGTGTGCAAACAGCGATAGCGTAGCCACAATGGCAAGGTGCAGACCACGCCCTGGTCGCGCCTATCTATTTGAAATTAAGAAAATGGTTCTCTATGAAATTCAAGGAAAATTTGTTTTAAGAGTTAAACATAGACGGCCTCGTCCAAAGTCGTACCCATGTCATGCCTGGCCTTCACCGGAATCACCGAAAGGCACTTTTGGGAATTTTTGCAATCCAATGGGGTCCGTATCCCGTCAACGGCTACCCCTTTCAGCTGATCCCTCATACCCCCTTTTTTATCCGCAAGAAGAAGATAAATCGATTACAATCTGAAAACTTTTCTGACACCCCCAACCAGTTAAGGTGCCTGGGCAACTCCTTGAAAGAAAATAGTGTCATATTTTTAGTGAGTTGTGGTTTGACTGGACGAGACATTGGTCGGCATGGCTTTTGCTTTTTTTATCAACGTCCCAGGGAGCGTATGCGTTTAAGAAAGATTTGCGGTGGTGCGTTCGGAGGCGTTTTCGGGTCCCATGCGGACCGAAGGGATAACGCCGGGCAGGCGAACTGAAGATTGTAAGAATAAGTATACAAAAAGGAGGTATGGTCATGCAATTGACAAAGTGGGATCCCTTTAAGGCGATGGAGGATCTGTTTGACCGCTATACCAAGCCGGGGGATTGGCCCGGCAAGGCAAACCAGGAGGTGATGGCCACGGGCGACTGGGCACCACGGGTGGACATTTCAGAAACGGATAGTGCGTTCCTCATCAAAGCGGAGATACCTGAGGTCAAGAAAGAGGATGTCACGGTGACGGTGGATAGCGGCGTTTTGGCCATCCGGGGGGAGCGAAAGCAGGAGAAGGAAGAGAAGGACAAGAAGTATCACCGGATCGAGCGACACTATGGCACGTTTATGCGTAGCTTCACCTTGCCCGATAATGTGGATGAGCACCGAATTGAAGCCAACTTCAAAGATGGCATGCTGAGTCTTCGTATTCCCAAAACAGCGGAAGCGAAAGCCAAAGTGATTGATGTAAAGATTCAATAGGGATTTTTAGCTACCAATGGTGTTTGCAGCACTGCTCAAAGGGCGGCCCCCAGGACCGCCCTTTTGTATGTGGATGGGGATCCGAAAACAGTTGACACGCTGGATCGGATTAGATAGTTCGTGCCCGAAGGAGTTTGGTTATGAAGTGGGATCGCGAAAATTTGCCCGATTGCATTGTTTTCTTCCTGGCCAAGGCATACCAGAAGGCCCATGGCCGTTTCAGGGAGCGTCTGAAGCCATACGGGCTGACCAATATGCAGCATCTGGTACTGGAGGCGCTCTGGTATCAGGAGGGGTTCACCGCTGCGGAACTTGGAAAGAACCTTGTCCTGGACAAGGCCACCATGTCCGGCGTAATTGAACGCTTGACCGAGGGGGGGTGGCTGGAGAGGCGGTCGGACCCGCAAGATGGGCGGATCCAGAGGCTCTATCCTTCGGAGAGGGCTAACGAGATGAAGGCGGTGTTGATCGGGGTACGGCGGATGGTGAATGACGAACTTCTGGCCAGCTTCACTACCGAGGAGCGGCTTTTGTTCAAGCGTTTTTTAATGGATTTTGCATAACCGTGGTTTTTTTGCCATTATGGTTCGTATGCTAACCAGTTATACGGTTTAAAAGCCATTTAAATGAGGTGGAGTGCCCGGCGGGCGGCCACAAATCCCGATGAGGGGAAAGGAGACGCGGCATGTTATTGAATCCCAAGAGTGAAACGTACGCACATTTGGATGAACGTTCCAGGGAGATCATGCTGAAAACCATCGCGTTTTTCGAGACCAAGGGGAAGGAGGGGTGCAAGGAGGATCTGCGCGGCCGTGTCTGGCACGCGGATTTCTTCGACTTTATAAAGGAGAATCGCATTTTTGCCGATTTGCTGACGCCGGCAAGGTATGCGGGGCCTCACAAGGAGGCGCGCTGGGATACGGCTCGGATTTGCGATTTTAACGAAATCCTCGGTTTCTATGGCCTCTCCTACTGGTATGCCTGGCAGGTCAGTATCCTGGGGCTGGGGCCGATTTGGATGAGTGCAAACGAGAAGGTGAAGCAGCGCACCGCTGAATTACTGGACCAGGGCGGTATTTTTGCATTCGGCCTTTCGGAAAGGACCCACGGTGCCGATCTCTACTCGTCGGAGATGGCGGTCACCCCCCTGGCCGAGGGACGCTACGTTGCAGACGGCGGTAAGTACTACATCGGCAATGCCAACAAGGCGGCCTATGTCTCCACTTTCGGCAAGAATTCCGAAACCGACGAATATCTCTTTTTTGTGGCCGACCCGACGTCGGAAAACTACGATCTGATTAAAAATACAGTGGACTGGAGCGGCTATGTGGCCGAATATGCGCTCAATGGCTATCCGATCACTGACGATGATGTGCTGTCCAGAGGGCAGGATGCCTGGGACGCGGCCCTGAACACGGTGAATGTCGGTAAGTTCAATCTGGGATGGGCATCCCTGGGCATCGGTGAGCACTGCTTCTACGAGGCGATCAACCATGCGGCTCACCGAAACCTCTACGGCCGCTTTGTCACCGATTTTCCCCACATCCGCCGGCTTTTTACGGACGCCTTCTTCAAGCTGGTGGCCATGAAGCTTTTTGCCAGACGGGCCGTGGACTATATGCGTTCTGCTTCGGCCGAGGACCGCCGCTATCTGCTCTACAATCCCCTGGTGAAGATGAAGGTGACCTGCGAAGGCGAGGAGGTGATCAACCTGCTTTGGGACGTGATCGCCGCCCGTGGTTTCGAGAAGGATATGTATTTCGAAAACGCCACCCGCGACATTCGTACGCTGCCCAAACTGGAGGGCACGGTGCATGTCAACATGGCCCTGGTAGTCAAGTTCATGGCCAACTACTTCTTCAATCCGGCTGAATTTCCGGTAATTGCCAAACAGACCGGCCCGGCCGATGATGCGTTTCTCTTCAATCAGGGTCCGACCAGGGGGTTGGGCAAGATCCAGTTCCACGACTACCGGATCGCCTACGATTCGGTCGACTTGCCCAACATCCATATTTTCAAGGAGCAGATCGGCCTGCTGAGAGATCTTCTGACGTCGGCCCCACCGAGCAAGGAGCAGTCCAAGGATATCGATTTTCTGCTCTCTTTGGGTGAGCTGTTCACCCTTGTGGCCTACGGCCAGCTGATCATTGAGGAGGCGGGACTAGAGGGGCTGGGAAATGATTTGTTGGACCAGGTGTTCGACTTTATGATCAGGGATTTTTCGAAATTCGGCCTTCAGCTCTCCCAAAAGCCGGGTACGACGGACGAGCAGGCAGCTCTTTGCATGAAGATGATCAAGAACCCTGTCCGCAATGCGGAGCGCTATCGGGAGGTGTGGGAAAACCATATTGCCCCCTTGGTAGACGCATTTGAACAGAACCCGTGATATTGGATTGGATTTGATGGAGGCGTAACCGGCCGATCCTCTGTTATGGCCTTACATCTTCCACTCTGCATCCCCAAAAAAGGGACCGTGGTCCTTTGCGAGGAAGTGCTCTATGGCCGGCCGCAGAGGGCCGAGTGGAAACGGGTCTCCATGCCCGGGGTAGCAGAGGGCGTCATCGGGCCAGGCGAGGACAATGTTTCGCATTGTGGCCAGGGTGGTTTGGAAATCCGCGCAAGACCAAGTTTTGCCTGGACCGCCTTCGAAAATGGTGTCGCCGACGATGTAGATGGGGTGGCCCTCGACGCCGAAACTCACCTGGTCCTCGGTGTGTCCCGGCGTGGAATAGACGCGAATCTGCTGCTCGCCTATGTCGATGCGGTCATCGGTGTTAAGTTGACGGTCTGCTCCGATGCCGCTCAGGGCTGGCGCCATCACCGGGACGCCCAGCTGCCGGCGCATCGCTCCCAGCGCGCCGACATGGTCCGGATGGTTATGGGTGATCAGGATGGCAACGGGTGTGCTGTTGTCGAGCAGCTTTGTCAGGGTTTGGGGCTCGGCTCCCGGATCGATCAGGACACTCTGGCCGGTTTTGCTGCAGACCAGGACATGCGCATTCATGGCCCAGGCGCCGACAGGCTTGCATCGTACAATCATGGTCTCCTCCCGAAGGTCGGTCATGGCTGCGCGACGGTCGTCGTCAGCGTGCCGCCAGTTTGGGTTTGAAAATGATGGCCGGTTTGACCCGTTTGGCATAGGTGAAACCCTCGGCGTTCTGTATCGTGCCGTACTTCTCTTTGAGCATCTCCAATGGTCCTGCGTCCATGGCCCTGACCGGACACGCTTCCACACAATTGGGCAGTTTGCCTGCTTCGAAGCGGTCGATACAATAGTTGCACTTGCCCATTTTGGCGCCCGGTTCGGGGCCGAACTGGGGGGCGTTGTACGGGCACGCTTTACGGCACTTCTCGTCGCACTCCTCATTGCCCAGGCAGCGCTCCCGGTCGACAACGACGATGCCGTCTTCCGCTCTTTTATAAATGGCGTCAACCGGGCAGGCGGCGGCACAGACCGGATCCTCGCAGTGCCAGCACGGCGTGGCCAGATAACTCACGAAGACGTTAGGGCACGTGCCCCGCTCCGTGTATTGGATGCGCATCCAGTTCTCAGGTCCGGCGGGGATATCGTTCCAATCCTTGCAGGCCACCCTGCAGGCGCTGCAGCCCGTGCAGCGGGTCTGGTCAAAATAGAATGCCACCTGGCTCATGATGCTTCTCCCTTCCTGACGTTTACCAGCGACGTATTCAAGACGGCCGCGCCACCCCCTGAATAGGCGTCCCGGGTGAGCGTATTGGCACATCCGCCTCGGTCGATGCCGGTTTCGTCTGGGTTGTACCAGGCCCCCTCGGTGACCGATACGACGCCGGGCATGATGCGCTCGGTCACCCAGGCGACGATGGCGATGGTTCCCCGGTCATTGTAGACATAGACCGTATCGCCATCTTCGATGCCGCGCGGCCGGGCGTCAACCGGATTGATCCAGGCCCGGTGCGCTTCGGCCTCCCGCAGCCATTCAACCTTGTACATCTCCGAGTGGACCCGGTTGCGCGGGTGAGGGGTAATCATCTGCAGGGGGTACTTCTTTGCCAACGGATCGTTGCGGTCTTCAATGGTCGTCTGGTATTTGGGGATCGGCGGGCAGAGGGCGTCTTTGATGTCGGCCACCCGCTGGGAGAAGATTTCGATCTTCCCCGACGGCGTGTCGAAGGGGTGGTGGTCCGGATCGTCGATCTGCTGTTGGAAGGCCACCACAGGGGCTTCGAGGTCGATGCGGTGGATCCCCTCCCGCTTGAATCGTTCGAAATCGTCGATGTGGTGCTTGAGATCGCTGCTGTTGTCGAAAAAGAGCTGCAGCCACTCCTCTTCGGTATGGGTTTCGAAGCCATCGATATTGAGTTTTTTTGCTAGTTCGGCGGCAATTTGTAGATCGTCCTTGCACTCGCCGAGCGGATCGAGGGCCCGGTTGCTGAACATGAGGTAGGGGCCCGAGGGCCAGGGGCGCATCAGATCGCTTCGCTCGGCCGTGCTGGTCACCGGTAGCAGTATGTCGGCGTAGCGGGCCTGGGGGGTCATGAACAGCTCCTGGGTGGCAAAGAATTCAAGGCTTTCAAGCGCCTTTGCCGCCTTGTTGCTGTTGCCGGTCTGGTTGAGGTAGTTGTTGCACATGGACCAGGCCATGCGGATGTCCGCCGGATAGCCGCCCTTCTTGCCCTTCAGGATGGCGTCAAAGAGGGTGTTTATGTGGATGCGCTTGATCACGCGCTCGCGGATGTCCAAGGTTCCCTTGATCTTGGGCCCCTTCATTTCAATCGGATTTTTCCCCGGTGGGATACCGGGGCTGCGAAACATATGGCCGATGGGAATGCCCATCAGGCCGCCGCCCGCACTTCCGCCCGGGCGCCCCACATTGCCGGTCATGGCGCACAAAGTGGCGGCGCATCGGTTGTACTGCTCCCCCATGGCGCTGCGCGCCGGCCCCTGGCAATCCATTAACGCCGATGGTTTTGTAGTAGCATACTCTCTGGCCAGCCGGAGAATGGTTTCGGTCGGGACACCGGAAATCTCGGCCGCCCATGCAGGCGTTTTTTCGACACCGTCCTCCTCGCCGGTCACATACGCCTTGAACCGGTCGAAACCCACCGTGTAGCGATCCAGGAAGGCCTGGTCGTGAAGCTGTTCACGGATCATCACATTGGCCATGGCCGCCATCACGGCGGTATCGGTTCCCGGCCGGATGGGGACCCACTCGTCGGCCACCGTTGCGGCCGTGTCGTGATAGCGGGGGTCTATGGCGATGACGCGGGCGCCGTTTTCCCTGGCGCGGATCAGATGGTACATGGTGTTGGTACCCGAGATCATACGCGCCGGGTCCCACCCCCAGAGCAGTATCAACCTGGAGTTGAGCATATCCTCTCGGCTATGGCCTACCATGACCGAACCGTACTGCGTCAGGGATGCCCATACAGCCCCCTCGGAGGAGATGTTGCCGTAGTGGGTTACATAGCCGCCGAACAGGTTGAGCAGACGCTGGGCAGCTGCGCCACCGCGGTGCAGGCTGGCCAGGTAGCCGCCGCCGGTCATCAGCAGGATGGCGCTGTTACCATATGCGGTTTTGACGCGTTTGAGCTGATCGGCGATTGTGTCGAGGGCTTCGTTCCAGGAGATGCGTTCAAATTTGCCTTCACCGCGCCGGCCGACCCTTTTCTGGGGATACATGAGGCGCTCCGGGTGGTGGATATACTGTCGATAGGCACGGCAGCGAAGGCACGTGCGCAACTGGTCCGGCTCATCGGCGTCATCGCCTTCGATGCGAATGATGGTGTTGTCCTTGACGTGCAGCCTGAGCGGGCACCGGCCACCGCAGTCGAAAGCCGACGTCGCTCGGACGATGCGGATCTCTTCAGTTGTACTGCCCGGATGTTGCATGTTCTTCTCTCCTTATGGGATGCATCACAGGGCCGGCACTCTTCCGCATCGATTGAGACGTTTACAATAGCGCCTCTATGAGATGCGGACCCGGCTCCTTGATAGCGTGTGACAGCAGCTTGATGAACGTGTCGACATCTTCTGCGCGCCCTGCGCCAACGCCTTGTCCTTCGGCCAGTTTTACCCAGTCAAGATCCGGGTTGCCGAGATCCATGTTGTTCAGTGTCGTCTCGGTCGGCGTCGCAAATCCCAACCGGGCCAGTTCGACCTGTAGAATTTGATACTTCCGGTTGGAAAAGACGACGGTGGTGACATCGAGACCTTCACGCGCCTGGGTCCAGAGCGCCTGAAGGGTATACATGGCGCCGCCGTCCCCCTGGAGGCAGAGCACTTTGCGTTCCGGGCAGGCCAGGGCCGCACCGGTTGCCAGGGGGACGCCCTGTCCGATGGCGCCGCCGGTGAGGCAGAGCCAGTCATGGCGCACTGCACCGGCGCTAAACAGGTAGGCATAGCCTCCCGAGGTCCCCGATTCATCTGAAACGATGGCATTTTCTGGCAGCAATGCGGCTACGGCGGCACCCGCTGATTCGATGGTCAGAGGGCCGCTGGGCAGTTGCGGAATCTGTTCCGGCTGAATTTCTCCAATCTCTTTTCCGGCTCCAACGGCCTCGGCCAGCGCTTCCAGTGCATTGGTGGCATCTTCGGCTGGTGCAGCCATCTTGACCAGGGTACAGCCATCACACAGCACCTGGGTCGTCTGGTTCGGATAACCAAAAAAAGCGGTCGGTGGATGCGTGCCGGCCAGAATCACATTGGGGTAGCGGGAGAGGCGCTTCCTTGCGCGCTCAGGGAAGTAGGGCAGTCGCTTAACTGGCGGCAACCCTGCACCCCTTTCAAAACGGGCATCGAAGGTTTGAGACATGACCACCGCTCCTGTCTTTTTGGCGATGCGAGCTGCCGCTTCCAATCCGGCTCTCTGCAACGCCTTGCCGCCGATGATCAGTGCCGTGGGCTGGCCTTTGCAGAGCAGCCGAGCCGCTTCATCCACCGCGCCATCGGAAACCTTTGGCGGCACAGGTGCAGAAAAAGGCTCACTGTAAGGCGACGATGCCTCCCAGGCGCAATCCGCAGGAACAATCAGTGTGGCCACCTGGCCGGGGGGGGTCAACGCGGCTGTTACGGCAGCAAAACCCTCTTGCGGAAGTGTTTGGGACGTGGCGGCCTCATGTACCCATCCGGAGACCGGTTTGGCCATGGTTGCAATGTCTGAAGCCAAGGGTGCATCGTTTTCGCGGTGAAACCACGGGTGGTCGCCCACGATATTGACGATCGGTGAACGGGCGCGGCGGGCGTTATGCAAATTGGCCATGGCATTGGCCAACCCTGGCCCCAGGTGGAGCAATGTCGCGGCCGGGCGACCGGTCATGCGGGCGAAGCCGTCGGCTGCGCCGGAACAGACCCCTTCGAAGAGACCCAGCACCGCTTTGATTCTGGGCTCTTTCTCCAGGGCCGCCACCATGTGTATTTCGGTCGTGCCCGGGTTGGTCAAACAGACAGAAATGCCGGCGTCGGCCAGTGCTCGCATCAAACATTCAGCCCCGTTCATGGTCTTCCTTTCGCTATATGAATGGATTACGCGGTTGCCATCTCTTTTTTCTTCTCGACCACGCAGTAGAGCCCTTCACCCGATCGGGCCGCCTGGTTGCACAGATTGTCCGATACGCAAGTCGATTTGCGTGTATCTCCCTCTTGCCAGCGCTTGATCAAACCGGGCTCGCGGATGAGGGGGCGCGACATGGAGAAGTAGTCGGCCACCCCCTCGTTGAGCAGTTTTTCGGCAAGGGGTAGCGAACGAATGCCGCCCACAAGCATTACAGGGAGCGACAGCTCCTCCTTAAAGCGCTTGGCGGCGTCTCTGAAGTAGGCCTCTTTGTTTTCCGTGTTGATCTTCTGGCGGATCGGACTGAGCTCACCCGAGATAAGGGTCCCGCCGCTCACTTCGATGGCATCGATGCCGGCATCCTGCAGCATGTGTCCCACCTGCAATGCTTCTTCTACCGTTGAACCACCGTCGAGAAAGTCGGCACAGTTGATTTTTGTCAGGATCGGGAAGGTTGGCCCCACGGCCTGTCGCACCGCTGATAACGATTCGAGCAGGAGGCGTGCCCGATTCTGCAGTGAACCGCCATACGAGTCATCTCTTCTATTAAAGGCCGGGGAGAGGGATTGGGAGAGCAGATAGCCATGAGCAGCGTGAAGCTGAACACCGTCGAATCCTGCCTGACGGGCTCTCAGGGCGGCTTTGGCGAAAAGGGCCGGGAGTTCCCTAAGCTCGTTTGTGTCCGCCTCTCGGTACAGCTTCTCTCCTTTTTCATCGACGATGGACATCACCATGGGGGCGCTGCCAGTCAACTTCTGGCTGGTAAAACAGCCGGCATGCGCCAATTGGGCCACGATGTGGCAATCGTGTTGATGGACTGCCTCGGTGAGTCGCAGAAGAGGATCGATCAGCTCGTCCTTATAGATGCCAAGTTGCCAGGGCGTTGCCTGGCCCTCTTGAGTGATATAGGCATGGCTGCTAATGATCAGGCCGATCCCGCCTGCGGCGAGATCGGCGTACAACTTTTCCAGTTGAGGTGTGCTGGCCCCGTCCTCCTTTGCCATTCCTTCCCAGGTGGCTGAGCGCACAAAACGGTTCGTCAGTCTGAGGCCATTGATGGCGGTGGTTTCAAAAAGCGCGGGCATGTCGGCCCCCCTTTAGCGTTTCAGTGGACTTGGTCGGATGGTCGTGTCATGCAGTGCAAAGATGGTGCGCCGTGCATACTGGATAAACTTACTATGTTCAGGTCGTTTACGCAATCCCGGATTAAAAGTTTGTTCGTTAGGTTCAATATGTGTTCGATATTGTAGAACATATAGGGCGAGCCTCAATTCGTTGTGGATGGATTGCGTTGCGTTGACAAATGCAGTGAGCCGGTCTAAAACAGATGCCGTGTGACTCGGGGATATCGAAGTATTTGGAATCTTGGAATCCTTTGGATCGATCGAGTGAGCGGGATCTCTTATGATGTCACGAAGATCGTTTTCTGTTTATAGGTTTGAAAGCCAACGCTAAAGGAGAAACTATGTCCGATCTGGTAACAATCAACATCGAAAACCATGTGGCGGATGTGAGACTCAATCGGCCTGACAAGTACAATGCGCTGAGTCCGGAGATGTTTACTGCGATTATCGAAGCAGGCAAGTCTGTTGCCCAGGACAGATCCGTACGCGCGGTCGTGCTATCTGGTGAGGGGCGCGGCTTTTGCGCTGGTCTTGACTTTCAGAGTTTTGCTGAGATGAGCGAGCGCGATCGAAGTGAGGCTGACCTGTTTCAGCGAGGCGCCGACCAGATCGCCAACCACGCCCAAATGCCGGGTATGGTATGGAAACAGATGCCAGTGCCGGTGATCGCAGCAATTCATGGTGTGGCCTTCGGCGGTGGTCTACAGATTGCTTTGGGGGCCGATATCCGACTGGCAGCGCCGAATGCGCAGTTTTCGGTGATGGAGATTAAATGGGGGCTAGTCCCGGACATGTCTCTCACCCAGACAGTGCGTGATTTGGTGCGACTCGATGTGGCCAAGGAGTTGACCTTTACAGGTCGGATCGTTCCGGCCGAGGAAGCCGAAAAACTCGGATTGGTTACCCGGATCTGCGACAACCCCCTGGAGGAGGCAATGCGCCTGGCGGAGGAAGTGGCTTCCAAGTCTCCCCATGCCATCTCAGCGGCAAAGCATTTGCTGAACGAGGCCTGGCATAGCGGAGCGGAGGATGGGTTGCGGTTGGAGGAGTCGTTGCAGCGCGCCATGATCGGATCCCCCAATCAGGTCGAGGCGGTGATGGCCAATTTTGAAAAACGTCCGCCTAATTTTTCAGACCGCGACTGAAGTAGTCGGGTGCTTGAAGGTAGATAACGCCAGGCTATCCCCCGATGCCAGCCAATCCCTGGGGGGCCACTGCCATGTTGAGGATCTTATGATAGGTGCGGATGCGGTCCACGTACTGGACGGCTTCAGCGCCCCTTGCGTATCCATGTGGGAGTGTTTTGTAGTATTTCTTCTTTTGCAGCAGTGGTAGAATTTCCCGCAGGCTTCGCCAGGTGTTGTCCGGTTTGCCAAGTCTGCGGGCAAGCTGACGTGCATCTTTCAGATGGCCGAATCCGATATTGTATGCCGCAAGTGCCATCAGCATTCGATCGGGTTCGGAGACATCGTCTCCCACCATTCCGTGCAGTCGCGAGAGATACCGCGTTCCGGCATAGATGGAGTCCTCCACGGCCAATCGGTTCTTGAGCCCCATCGATCTGGCCGTCTCGAGTGTCAGCATCATCATTCCTCTTACGCCGGTAAAGCTCCGAGCACGAGGATTCCAGTGCGACTCCTGGTAAGACTGGGCCGCTACAAGCTGCCAATCGATCCCATAATGACCTGCTGCACCCTGGAAGTAGGTTTGGTATTTCGGCAGGCGGCTGCCGATACGCCGCCGATAACGAGCGATATCGACATAATCGAAATCTTCTAAGTGGCTGTAGTAGTGATTGACCAACCCTTGAATGGTTTCGCGGGTGCCTTCTTTGGCGAACCACTTTTTCACGGCACGATGCAGGTGGCGACTTTGCGGATGCATCGCCCAACGCAAATGCTGTGGATCGCCGATATTCAAATGAACGATCAACTCCGGATAAAATCTGCGGTTGAGGGTCAGTATGTTGGATTCGATCAGGGTTAGCGGTACCGATTCGTTCCACACCATATGCAAAAGTTCTTCACTGCTTTGATCAGCCAGAGTTCTCCAGCTGATATCGTCGTACTGATTTTTCAGTGCTTTGAGTTGCTCGAGGGTGGCACTGCTGCGCGTAACCCATAAGGGGTATTGATTTAGGTCTTCGGCTTTGTTGATCTTCGGTCCGCCCCTCCGGCCCACAACCTGTTCGTGCACCTCGAGATATCCAGGGCCAAGACTTACCATTCGGTTGGTCGGAAATCCGAAGGGAATTCCAGGTGCAACGATGTCTGCTTGTCCATGAAGCAGTTGTTCGACCATATCTGCTTCTTCTTCAACGATAACGGTTTTCAATTTGACGCCAAGATGGTTGGCAAACGCCTTGGCAAGATCGTACTCAAAACCGGTATCGCCATGCACGGATTCGTAATAGCAGGCAAAGTTGTTGCGGGTCAGGAGCACCAATTCCCCCCGGGCCTTGATGGCCTCAAGGTCATTGCGTATGAACGTCCGGTCGCATGACGAAAATGCGATCAAGCTGACGAGCATCGCGATGCAGAGGGCAATATGTTTAAATTTCTTAAGCATATAAGCTGGTTAGATAACTAAATGGCTTCGTTGTCGCTGTTGTTTTCCTTTTGCAAAGGGATTGAATCTACCGTTTGTTCGCCTATCTGACAAGCAAAAAGGAAGCCAGCTTTTTGATAATTCGGACTCCCCTAAACATCTTGCTGAATTTCTTACATGATCCGAAAACGCTCAATTGTGACAGTGAAGACGATGAAATATTAAAATAAGTGCCCCTGAAGAGGAAGCAAGCAAATTTTGTCATAGAGAGACCAGAATGGGCAGTAAATGGAGACCGGTATTTAGGGTGAAATGAGGATTCCAGGCAACAAGAGAGGCAGATTGTAATTAACTCATTGATATTGCCTTGTTAAATAGTTTGAATGCATGGCATCCATCGTTATGGGCGAGGTGAAGATTTCTGATCGCCGTTTTCATCCAGATCGCGCCATTTGTCGAGCAGGCGAATGGCGTTTTCAATATCCTGTTTGGCTTTGGGATGTTCCGGATAGAGCTTCAGCGCTTCGCTCCAGGAATGGATGGCCTTTTCAAGATCTTCGTTGAGGAAATATTTGACGCCCTGGCGATAGAGCGATTCTGCGCGCGCATGGAGGCGGGCGCGCGCCTGGGTGAGAAGCTGGGCCGTGTCCTGGTATCCTTTATCGAGGGCGCCGAGGATCTTGATGGCTTCCGCCTCTTTTTCTTCATCTAACAGCTTTTTCCCCCATGCATAGTGGGCGGCATTGAATATGGTTTTCGCTTTTCTGTTGAATGGATCCCGGGTAAGAATTTCTTCGCATGTCGCGATGGATTTGGCATAAGCTTTTTGATCCAGGTAGTGCTGAGCCTGGGCAACCTTTGCTGCGGTGGCTTCTTTTTTCAGGTGCTGGCGCGCTTGGCCGATGGCTTTCTTTCTGCCGGCATATCCTGGGCTGACTTGCTTCAGCTGTTCAATGGCGGACGCATAGCTTTTTTTCTCCAGCAGCGCCATGCCGCGCCGAAAATAGACGGTATCCCTCAAGCTGGTGATATTCGGATCGTTGGGTTGCTGCGCTTCAATATCGGAAGCGATTTGCAATACGTCGTCATAGCGGCCCTGATCCAGAGCCGTCTGAGCACGCTCTCGCTTGGCATCAATGTCTTTGCGAGGTACGATGTACTTCGAGGGCAATTGGGGCAGCACCAGTTCAGTAGCGATCATGAGTGGTTTGCGTGGGTTCAGGTCGTTGAAAAAGGCAATGGCGTAAGCCTTTGTGGGGTCGTTGTAAACATCGGTTGCGATCTTTGTATAGGAGTCACCGCTCACCACCTTGTAGACAGCTTTTCCATCGTTGGAAAGTCGAAATTTTAAATAGGAAAAGGCCTGTCTGTGGTCGGGCATGATGCGCAACGCAATCAAGAAATTCCTTCTTGCGGCAGGCAAATTCCCCTTCTCGTGATACGTCACTCCCTTTTTGTAGTACTCATTTGCCGATCTGAAAATTTCTTTTTCAAGGGCTTTAATTGTTGCCGGTATACTCTTGTCCTCCGGATCCAGCCGTTCAACCACGCGCCATGCTATCAGCGCCTGATGCAGATCTCCCTGCTTTTCGTATGTTGCCGCTTTTTGCGTGTAGATTCGTTCAGGCGACTTCTGAAAGCCTCGCAGGATGGCCTGTCTGACGGTACTGCACCCATTAAGCACAATGAAGCAAAACAGAAGTATGGAGAGTTTTTGCATCGCTTTCATCGCAGATCCGCCGAACTGAAAGTGGCCAGATGCTCGTGGAATTTCTTGAAATCGGGTTCCTTCCTTACGAGCGATCGTTTGATTCTGAAATTGTCGACAAAAAAAGGATTGCTGCCCGGATCGAGCGTGAAGGCCGCATGGTAACCATGCCTCTTGAGCAGTGCGACCACCATATCATCGCTGGCGCCGGATGGATAGGCAAAGTAACGGCAGCTGCGGCCTGTCTTATGGCGGATCACTTCTCGCGGCGTGCTGATCTCTGCTTCGAGTGTTTGGAGGTGTGTTTCCGCATCGGTTCCTTTTTCTACGCGAGTCAACTTTTTTGCCGATGAGCCGTTCGTGCCGATATCGAATCCGGCGGCGGCCAGCTTCTTCACCTCTTCCCAGGTCAGGTGACCGGTTTGACCGATGCGGTCTGTCCGGATAAAGACGGCTGCACTTAAGTTATGCCGCAACAAAATCGGATAGGCGATGTCGTAAAGCCAACGCTGCGTGGTGTCAAAGGTGATGACCACTGCCTTGGGCGGCAATTGCGCCTTGAAATTGAGAAATGCATACAGTTGATCCAGGGAGATGGTTTTAAAACCGTTATTTTTCAAATATTGGAGCTGTTTTGCGAAGAGATTGGTGTCAACCACTTTCGCGTTGCTCCGTTTTGCCGCTATTCTGGGGTAGTAGAGAACCGGAACCAGCTGGTAACCGTTATTCTCTATCCCTCCCGGCCTGACCGGCGCAAGGGGAATGACCAGTCGCTGTCCCGGCCTGACTTTTTCAATACCGTTGAAGTCGGCAATTTGCCAGGCCCTGTCGATGCTGCCGAGATATTGCTGTGCCAGGCTCTGCAATGACTCTTCAGATTTGACGGTAACGATGACAACGTCTTTGCCTTTGGCCACATCGGACGCCTTGGATGCTGCCTCAGCTGTAGTCGCCCAACCCATAGGGAGGACGCAGCAGATGACCAGAGAGATCAAAATGGGGACGCAACGAATTTTATGCATGGATTCTGCTTTGGATACGTATTGCTCTGTAGATGTCCACCGGTTCGGATTTGCCCTTGATCGATTTTTGGCCCAGATGCTCGGTCTCCATCGATTGACCCAGATGGTCACGAACCACCCGGCTGACGATCACCTCTCCGGGGCCGGCAAAAGCGTTGAGTCGCGATGCCAGATTGACGCTGTCGCCGATAACCGTATACTCCATTTTGGATTGGGACCCCACATTTCCCGCGACGACTTCACCGGTGTGGATGCTGATACCCACACTGGCAAGCAGTTGGTTACCATGGAGGCTCTCTTTCATCAACTCCTCCTGAAGGTATAGCGCTGCTCGCACCGCGCGTTCCACATGATCCTGCCGGTAGACGGGAACGCCGAAGACGCCCAGTACCGCATCACCAATGAACTTGTCGATGTAGCCACCGTATTTGATGATCACCCGGGTCGCCATTTCGAGATAGGTGTTTAACGCCTCGACCACTTGCTCCGGCGCTTTGCTTTCGGAAAATGTGGTAAAGCCTCTGACATCTCCAAAAAGGATGGTGGCTTTGTTGCGAGTCCCCTTGAGCCATTCGGTTTCCGGGTTGGCCAGTATCATATCCAATACTTCACTGCCCACGTATTTGCCGAACGATTTTTGGGTCATGGCATTCTTCCACAGCTCCTGACCCATTTTGTTGAAAGAGGCGCCCAGGGTTCCCAACTCATCATTGCGTTTGACCGGTACGCGGTATTGGTAGTTGCCTTTGGCAATTTCCTGGGTCGCTTTGAGCAGATCGGAGATGGGGCGGGAGAAGCGGAAACCGTAGAGCAGGGCGATGAGCAGCCCGACCGCAATGATTCCTAGGGTGATCAATACCACTGAGATACGTTCCTGCTGGATCAAATCTTCGATGAAGTCGAGGGAGATACCCACGTGAACCTGTCCCAGGGTTTTGTCCTTGAAGGAGATGTCCCGATAGAGGTCTATCAGCCGCTCTCCATCGGGGCGATTATAGCTGTAATAGGTGACGTCGTTTTTGACTGTTGTTTCCGGATTTTCAGCAAATTGCTTGAACGGCACACCGATTAAGTTGATGTCGGTATGGGCTTTGATCAGATTGTTGGGGCCTACGATCAGGGCGTAGCGCAGCCCCTCTACGCGCGCCGCCTCCTTGATCAAGGTGTTGAGCCGCAAAATGTCATCCTCCAGCAACGGGATGGGGGCGTTGTTGGCAAAGTAGTTGAGGCTGACCATACCCAGGCGAACCGTCTGTTCGTGGAGCCTGTCCTTCTGCTGGTCCAGCACCACCATGCTGAGGGTAAAGATCGTCAGGACAATAATAAAGGTCGTGGCCACGGCCATCTGCAGCCACATGGGGATGCGAGGTTTGGGCAGACGTTCGAAATAGGTGCCGTATTTATAGGCCAGCAGCTCGCGGATGTCGTCGGCAAGCGATGTGACCTCGATTTGATATTCGCTGTTGATCGTACGGATGATTTCAGATTCGGCGGCAAAACCGAGCTCGACAATGACCTGTCCCAGACGCACGGCCTGCCCCTTCTGGAGCAGGGTTTCGCGTTGACTGTCCAGGGCGGTCTTGAGTTGAAACTCGGTGATGATGCTGTTGCGTTTGAGGACCTCGCCGATGAACAGGTCGTCACGTGTCACCTGTCCCCGTCGCAGGCGCCCTCGCACCTGGCCGAAGAGGGTAATGATTGGCCTGAAGAAAGAGAGCATCTATCTATTGTACTCCAATAAACGCAAAAAAGGCGCCCCCAATGGTGCCGATGACGATTGGTACCGGCACTGCGGCCTTCGGTCGCCGGCCTGCCATGGAACAGTATGCTCCGTATCGGTATTCTGACCGGATGGTTTCGGCGGGTGACCATATGCCATGGGAGACACTATAGAGGCATAACACCTTGTTGTCAAAGGGATTGGCTCCTGCTTCCGATCTTTGCACCACCCCTGGTGGACAGGCGATGGCGCTAAGGCGTTGTTCTGCGCCACGGATAGAAGATGCCGCCAGGATGGCTGAACGCTTGAACCCCTTTTACAATGGGGATCAATGATTATACTCATTGAAACCACAGCCCGAAAAAGAGAAAGGGGTGCGACATGATGACCGAAACCCAAATTGACAAACAAGAGCTTTGTGAAAAAATAAGAGATATTTACCCCGATATTGGCGAGTGTGGCATTGACATTGACGTTGCCTACGACGATGAACAGCAACGATGGACGGTGAACTTGAAAAAGGGGGGCCACCACCTGAAGACGTTTCTGGAAGAGGGTGACGCAGCGTTCTGCCTCGCCGGCAAACAGTGTGTTGGTCTGGGGTTGGAGATCGCACAACTTGTCAGCAATATTGAGAATATGCCATAAGGAACCCTCTGGTTGAATCTGTGAAACGGCTGGTTCATCCGATCGAATCGTGGTAATGTAATTCGCTGATATCCAATGGGGACGCGCATGCCTTCAACCAAAACACCTGAGCGTTATCGCGAAGAGCGAGATAGCATGGGGACCGTACGTGTGCCGGCGGATGCACACTACGGCTCCCAGACGCAGAGAGCGGTGGACAATTTTGCCCATAGCGGTTTGAAGCCACCCATTGCATTTTTGCGTGCTCTGGCCCTGGTCAAGCGCAGTGCCGCTCAGGCCAATACGCAGCTGGGGTTGTTGGCGTCGAATATAGCAGATGCCATTGTAACGGCAGCCGATGAGGTTATCGCCGGCAGGCTTGATGATCAGTTTGTGGTGGATCTTTTTCAAACCGGTTCAGGCACATCCACCAACATGAACATGAACGAAGTGATTGCCTCGCGGTCCAATGAGATATTGACAGGAAAAAGGGGCGGTCGGGAGCCGGTGCATCCCAATGATCATGTCAACATGGGGCAGTCGAGCAACGATGTCATCCCCACTGCCCTGCATGTCGCAGCTGCCCGTCACATCGAACGGACCCTGTTGCCGGCACTCGCCCATCTTAAGGCATCGCTGGCCGACAAGGCCACCGATTTCAAGAATATCCGTAAGATTGGAAGGACGCACCTGCAGGACGCCGTGCCCATGACATTGGGGCAGAGTTTTTCCGGCTTCGCCCGTCAGATCGAGCTGGCAACGGAGCGGATGGGTTCGGTGATGCCCGGACTGTGCGAGCTGGCGCTGGGGGGTACGGCGGTAGGCAGCGGCTTGAATGCGGCTCCGGGTTTTGCTTCTAAAACCATCGATGGCATATCGGAAGAGACGCATATCCGTTTTGTAGAGGCACGGAATCATTTCGAGGCCCAGGCCGGTCGCGATGCGGTTGTTGCGGCCAGCGGTGCGCTGAAGAGCGTGGCCGTTTCTCTGGTGAAGATCGCCAATGACATCCGCTGGCTCGGGTCCGGACCACGCTGCGGTATTGGAGAGCTTCGTCTTCCGGCGTTGCAGCCCGGTTCGTCGATCATGCCGGGGAAGGTCAATCCGGTCATTCCGGAAGCGGTGATCCAGATGGCCTATCAGGTGATGGGCAACGACACCACGATGACCCTGGCTGGCCAGTCGGGTAACTTTGAATTGAATGTGACGCTGCCGCTGCTGGCGCACAACCTGCTCCAATCGCTCGATCTGATCGCAGCCGCTTCTCATCTGCTGGCCGATAAATGCGTTCGAGGGTTGCAAGCCGATCGAGAAAAATGCGAACAGTATATCGAACAGAGTCTTGCCCTTGTGACCGGTTTGGTGCCGAAAATCGGTTATGACCGGGCGGCTGAATTGGCCAAGCTGGCGTATGACACCGGCCAGACCATTCGCCAGGTGGCGGAGGCGGCCGGCGTGTTGCCCACAGAGCAACTTGACCGGCTGCTGAGCCAGGATCAATTTGATGCCTTGAAATAGGAAGATGACGACGAATAACGATTCCATTAACGACCAAGGAGGAAGAGATGACTGAAAAGCGTTATCAGATCAAAACCGCCTGTCCCCAGTGTGGTTGCAGCTTCGCCACCCATCTATCCGCTCAGGAGCTCAAAGAGCGTTACGGCGATGTTCCCAATATCGAGATGGAGTGCGGTGAGTGCATGGTGCACTACCAGGCTTCCATGGAGGAGGCGTGCCCGGAGTGGGACAAAGAGTGCAAATTGAAAGCGAAATAGATCACATCCGTTTCAACTTCCGGCAGCGCCGGTTGGCTTAGGACACCCATCAATTCAGTGAAAGGAACAGGCCACAATGATGTACGATTTCAATGCAGATGACGTTTTCGAAATTGCCGAGCAACTGG
This sequence comes from uncultured Desulfatitalea sp., assembly GCA_963668675.2. Classification (GTDB taxonomy): domain Bacteria; phylum Desulfobacterota; class Desulfobacteria; order Desulfobacterales; family Desulfosarcinaceae; genus Desulfatitalea. Next base: position 3,515,587 of record CAXXMB010000002.1, read on the forward strand.
AGCGCAACGGCGCCACATTCTACCGGACAGCGGCCGAAGCGACTACCGACGCAGATTCACGTGACTTTCTACTCAAGCTGGCGGCCATGGAAGACGATCATGAGAAGACATTTGCCAAAATGCGCGGCGAACTGAAAGCGTCGGAGAAGGCATCGACCATCTTCGATCCTGAAGGCGACGCGGTGAAGTATTTACGGGCCCTGGCCGATACGCGTGTCTTCTTCGAGAAGCCAATCGACACCTCTTCTTTGGAGGCGATTCTGAAGGACGCCATCACCGCGGAAAAGGATTCCATCGTCTTCTATCTCGGCATGCGCGAAGCAGTGCCTGAAAATTTGGGTCGCGAACGTCTGGACGCTGTGATTCAGGAGGAGATGGGGCACATCAGACTGCTGAGTAAATCTTTGGTGGCCTTGAAAGCCTAAATGGTTTCAAATCCCGAAATATCGGGGCAGTTTGAACACTGTCCACGGGCGGGGAGGCTCAAACGTCGTTCCCGCCCGTTTTTCCCCATTTTGGCCGGCACAAAACAATCGACATCTGCCGGCTTGCGGTTGCAACGGCCTCCAAAAATTTCACCCTATTCCACCAGTCGTCCGCTTCCGGCGAGTTCTTCAAGTTCGTAACGATCATTAAGATAGATATCCGCGCCTTGCACTGAAATCAAACCCTGGGCCGACATTTTTCCCAGAATGCGTGAGAGCGTTTCCGGAATGGTGCCCAGCAAGCTGGCCAGTTGGCCTTTTGAGATTGGCAAACGAAGGGTGTCGGAGTGGTTTTGCTCCTCGGAAAGGAAAATCAGGTAAGATGCCAATCTTCCCGGTACCTCCTTGAGGGACAAGTTCTCCACCTGGACCGTAAACTGTCTCAGGCGGGTACTGAGCATGGCCAGCATGTTAAGGGCCAGGGATGGATGGGCAGTGATCAGGTCGATAAAGGCCTGTCGGGGGATAAAGAGCAGGCTGCTCTTTTCTACGGTCTGGGCGTTGGCCGGGAAGTGCTGTCCCGCGAAGACGGGTACTTCGCCAAACGGCTGACCTGGCCCGTAGATATGGAGAATTTGCTCTTTTCCTTCGGGGGAGAGTTTGAAAATTTTGATTTTACCTGAGGCCACTATATAGAAACCATTGCCTTCATCGCCTTCCCAGAAAATGGGTGCATTGCGGCCGAAGGAAATCTCCTGGCTGATCTGTTCGAGTTGATCGAGTTGTGCTTCCGCCAATCCGCCGAAAATCGGGCTCAAGGCGATAATATCACGTTTTCGGTTCATTGGGTTGCCTGACGTCCTTTAAAAAAATGAGGGAGGTCTTTATTTAAAATCAGCCTATTACCGATTTTAAAGCATTTTTCTCCAGAACTTGATTTAAGTCAAGGTATTGTCGGGACGCAATAGATATCCTCATATTCAAATGCAGCAAAAACTGCCCACGAAGGCATTCTTGACTTAGGTCAATGCAATGTCGGCCAAAAAGGGCGAATATGGAGAAAACGAGGAAAAAATTTTAAAATTAGATCAAACCATAAAACCAAGGAGGCACACAATGTTCTGTTTTCAATGCGAGCAAACGGCCAAGGGCGAAGGATGTACCAAAATTGGCGTATGCGGCAAACAACCTGATACCGCTGCCCTTCAGGATCTGTTGATATACGTAACCAAGGGGCTCTCCAAGGTGGCCGTGGCCGCCGGGAAAGCCGGGATCAGTGATACCAAGGTCAATCAGTTTGCCTGTGAAGCTATTTTTTCCACACTGACCAATGTGGATTTTGACCCCGACCGTTTCGTGGCCCTCATCCGCGAGGGCGTGAAGTTGCGTGACGGACTCAAGGCCAAGGCGGAGGCGGCTGGTGTCCAGATTGGTTCGGACGGTCCGGTTGGTTTTGCCCCCGGTGCCGATCGTCAGGCCATGGTGGCCCAGGGGGAATCGGTCGGGATCCCCCACAGCGGTGATTTTAATGCTGATATCCGCAGTCTGCGCGAATTGTTGATTTACGGCATCAAAGGCCTGGCGGCTTATGCCGACCATGCCCGCATTCTAGGCCAGGAAGACGATGCCGTCTATCAGTTTGTCTTTGAGGCCATGGCGGCGACGCTGGATGATTCCCTGAGCGTCGACGATCTGGTGGGGCTGGCCCTCAAGTGCGGCGAGGTCAATCTGCGAGCCATGGAGTTGCTGGACGCTGGTAACACTGGTGTCTACGGGCATCCGGTTCCGACCTCCGTGCCGTTGGGGCACAGGCAGGGCAAGGCGTTGCTGGTCTCGGGCCACGATCTCAAAGATTTGGAAATGATCCTGCAACAGACCGAAGGGAAGGGGATTTACGTTTACACCCACGGCGAGATGCTGCCGACCCACGGCTATCCGGGATTGAAGAAGTATGGCCATTTCTATGGCCACTACGGAACGGCATGGCAGAACCAGGCCAAGGAGTTCGCCCAATTCCCGGGTGCCATCGTCATGACCACTAACTGCATCCAGAAACCGAAAGAGAGTTACCAGGACAATATCTTCACAACGGGTTTGGTGGGGTGGCCGGGTGTTCAGCACATTGCCGATAAAAATTTTGCACCGGCCATTGAAAAGTCACTCGCCATGCCGGGTTTTGTTGCGGACAGTGAGGGCAAGTCGGTCATGGTCGGTTTCGCTCGCAATGCGGTGTTGGGTGTGGCAGGACAGGTGATAGAGGCGGTCAAGAGCAAGGCGATCCGTCACTTTTTCCTGGTCGGTGGCTGCGATGGCGCTAAACCGGGTCGTGACTACTATACGCGGCTGGTCGAGCAGATCCCGCAAGATTGTGTGATCCTGACACTGGCCTGCGGCAAGTTCCGGTTCTTCGACAAGGAGTTGGGTGATATCGGGGGCATCCCGCGTCTGCTCGATATTGGTCAGTGCAATGATGCCTACTCGGCCATTAAAATTGCGGTGGCCTTGGCTGATGCTTTCGAATGCGGCGTCAATGACCTGCCGCTCTCCATGATTCTCTCGTGGTACGAGCAGAAGGCGTGCGTCATCCTGCTGAGCCTGCTCCATTTGGGCATCAAAAACATTCGCCTGGGGCCGAGCCTGCCGGCGTTTATCAGCCCTAATGTGCTCGATGTCCTGGTTAAGAACTTCAACATTATGCCGATTGGTACACCTGAAGAGGATTTGAAGGCGATATTGGGATAGGATCATGTCTCCTCCCGGGGCGGTGACGGCCACTTCGGGAGGAGATTCGTTGAATGTTCGGGTGGTCGAATCGTTCAGCAAAGTGCAATCGCAAGGCAAAACGAGACGGTCCAACGATCCGACGATTTAACGAAGCAACATAACACCAGGGAGGTATACAATGAAATGCCCCGGACAAGATACCCAGTTTTGGGATGCCAACGCCATCTTTGAAGCTTCCTGCCCGAAATGCGGCAGCCTGGTTGAGTTTTTTAAAGACGACACAACCCGTAAATGCGGTAAATGCGGTCACCGCTTCGTCAATCCAAAGATGGATTTCGGATGCGCGGCCTACTGCAACTTTGCCGAGCAGTGCCTCGGGGATCTGCCGCCCGAACTGGTCGCCCAGAAGGAGGACCTGCTCAAGGACCGGGTCGCCATTGCGGTCAAGCGCTATTTGAAAAGCGATTTTAAACGCATCGGACGCGCCGCCCGGCGGGCGAGGCATGCCGAGCAGATCTGTCAAGGGGAAAAGGGCAATCTGGCTGCCGTTCTCATTGCTGCCTATCTATGGGACTTGGCCGATCAAGAGGCGGATGCCGGGAAGTTCTCGGCGGCACGGACGCTCCTTGCCGATTTGAAGGCACCGGACCCGTTGGTTGACAAGGTGATTGGTCTTATCGGTCATACGCAAGACAGCAACGGAAACGGGTCCGGCGACCATCAGATTGCCGGTGATGCGGCCGCCATTGTCGCCATGGAGGATCGGGTGAAGGAGAATGCGGGGAAACACTCCGATATTGAGCGATTCATTGAGGAAGAGGTGAAAACACAGACGGGTAAGCGTTACGCCCGGGAACTTTTTCTCCCCCAGAAATAGACGATTCAGCAGAAGAGGTGAACCATGAAAATAGTGAGAAAGATAATCGAGATCGATGAAGAGAAGTGTGACGGCTGCGGCAACTGCGTCATCGGCTGCGCCGAAGGGGCCCTGGCCATTGTCGACGGAAAAGCCAAGGTCCTTTCCGACAACCTGTGCGACGGCTTGGGCGCCTGCATCGGCGAGTGTCCCCAGGATGCGCTGAAGATCATCGAACGGGAAGCGACGCCCTTCGATGAAGAGGCGGTCGAAGAGCACCTGGCCGGGCAGCAGGAGACCGTTCAAGAGGCGCCCAAAATGGCCTGCGGATGCCCCTCCACCCAGATCCAGAGCTTGACCCCTTGTGCCCAGGCCAATCAACCGGTGCGTCAGATCGGCGAGCAGGACTCGGCCCTGGCCCACTGGCCGGTCCAGATCCGACTGGTGCCACCCGACGCACCCTTTTTAAAGGGAGCGGACCTCTTGGTGGCGGCAGATTGTGTGCCGGTCGCCTTTCCCTCTTTCCATCAGGATCTTCTGCAGGGCAAGACGGTGATGTTGGGATGCCCCAAATTCGATGATGTTCAACCCTATGTGGAGAAGTTCGCCGCCATTTTCAAAACGGCCGGGATAAGAAGCGTCACCATCGCGGTCATGGAGGTGCCCTGCTGCGCCGGGCTGCCGAAAATTGTCCAGAAGGGGATGGATCAAGCCGGTGTGAATATTCCTTTCGATCTGGTGGTGGTCAGTACCCGCGGACGCATTCTCGAAACACGCAAAGTGGCCTGATCCGGCCCTCGTCGACGCCCCGCCCCGTTCCAGGGGCGCGGGGCCGATGGACGAACGATCCTCACTCTTCCATATCCCGTCATCCCTTTGTCGCTTGACGCTATTCATGAACTTGCCTAAATTGGCCCATCTGTCTAATTTTTTCAGATCTGTTGTAAACAAACCGGGGAGACCCGACGTCTTTAAGATTAACAGTCGATCAAATAGAGACGAAAGGAGTCCCTGAAATGAGAAAGACGATTACATTTTTGCTGGTGGGTGGATGTTTGGCGATGCTGACTGCGGGCAGTGCATGGGCCGGAGAGCGTTACGGGCATCAGGCCAGACAGCTTGAGAGGATTCGCCAAGGGGTGCATAGCGGAGAGCTGACCCGGGTTGAGGCACGCACCCTGCATAGGGAACAGCGCCATATCCGACACTCCAGAAAATTGGCCTGGGCCGACGGCCATTTGTCAAAGCCGGAGCGCGCGCGCCTGCACAAGATGCAAAAGAGAGCCGGAAATCATATCTACGGATTGAAACACAACCGGCGGCGCTACTAGAGGCGAAGAGCAGGTCCCGGCCCATTGAGCCATGAACGCTTTGGGGGGGGGGGCTTGTCGTGAGGACGCTTTTGGACGATCCGGCAAGCCCATCCACCACCAGCCCTGAGCCCGAATGAGTGCCAAGACGGTGTAAAGGCGGTATGAGCGAAGCATACTCAGCGGATAGCGAAAAAGACCCTGGTAAAGCGTTTCAGCCCGACCAACTGGTCGAGCAGGCCCAGGCCGGAGATCACCTGGCGTTCCACCGCCTGGCTGATCATTACCAGCCGGATATTTTTCGCATGATCTACTACAGAACACGGTCTCGGATGGATGCCGAGGATTTGACCCAGGATGTGTTTCTCAGGGCGTATAAACACATCGGTCGCTTAGAAGCGCCCGGCCTTTTCCGCAGTTGGCTCTATCGGATTGCCGTCAATCGGGTTCGGGATCACTATCGCCGGCAGAAAATCAAGTCTCTCGTCGGGTGGGTCTCTGTGGATGAAGAGACGTTTCAGGAGAGTGAAGAGATGGCTGTCGCACCAGAGGCCACAGAGCGGCTGGATCGCAAGGATTTCTGGATGCGCGTGGAGAAGATGATGGACTGCCTCTCAGTCAAAGAGAGAGAGGCTTTCATGCTCAGGTTTTTAGACCAGCTTTCGATCAAGGAGATGACCACGGCCATGAAGAAGAGTGAGAGTACGGTTAAAACCCATCTCTACCGAGCCCTGAACAAAATCAAGGCGGCCGTTTCCGATATGGACGGATTGTGGGAGGAGATATGAGCATCTCAGACGCCAAACAACACATGAGCAGTGATGAAATCGCCAAAGCGGTAGTAGATCGGGAAGCGTTGACAGCCGATCGCAGGGCCCATCTGGGGAACTGCAGGATTTGCAGCGAGGCATTGGCAGATTTTGAAGATCGGCTCTCGGGCATTGGCAGGGCGGCTCGAAAGACGGCGCCTGCTCCATCACGACCGTTTCGACTGCCGCAGACACGGACCGTGCGTCATTGGCAACGCAAGCCTATCCTGGCCATGGGGATCGCAGCACTGGTGCTGCTGGTGGTGGTGGTATGGTCTCCGACACGAATGTCCCCGCCCGCAATTCAACCTGTCGCATCGTTTGATGCCGCAGAGGATCAGCGCCTGATGGAAGACATCGATGACATTGTCGACAGCGCTCTTCCGGAAATATACCAGGAGCTGGCAACTTTTGATATGCCTGATCTGACCGATGATGATATGGGGGACGACGATCCGTCCGATTGGATTGTGCCCTCGTTGCAGGAAGATGAAGATGGTGACTTTCTATCATAGAAGAGGGAGTAAACTAATGCAAAACACCATTCGAGCGCTGGTACTGGTCGGTATCGTCTTGTTGATTTTTCCAGGGGGGCAAGCCGTCGCCGATGGCGTCCGAAGCAGATGGTGGCATAAGCCGGACTATGTGCAGCAGTTGACGCTTTCGGATGATGAAGTTCAGCGGATGGACGAGGCTTATGAAACAGCGCGCATCAAAATGATCCAAATCAAGAGCAAGATCGAAATAGAACGGATAAAACTCAGGGCGTTGATGGAACAGAAAAAATATAGTGAAACCGCTGTTCTGGAACAGCACCGCAAACAGGAGGCGGCTCGCTCAAAACTATCTGAAGAGAGATTCAGGTTTCTGCTAGACGTGCGAAGTATCGTCGGGCATGACCGTTTTATCAAGTTGTTGGAGATTCAGGAGGAACGTCGCCAGCGCCGCCATTCAAGACGTCAGACCGACCTTAAGGAATAGGAATAATCTATTGTGGGCGATGATTTTTTATACGCTTGGGCCCGCTTTTGCGTTTGCGGAATAAAATGGCGTACAATCTTAAACGATGCCATTGATATCGATGTTTATCGATAGCGGACAGTGGGTGATCTAGTAGTGGGTATCTGCAAAATCGACCCAGCCGCCGGCTTCGACCAGGTGACGGTCGAAATCGGAGACGACAAACGGCACCACCTCTTCTTCATTCCCGCCTTTTATCTTTAGACGACTGCTTTTAAAATCCACCTCTGCATATGCTTCCCGACCGGCAAACCGTCTGAACAGTTGATCGACGGTATCGGACGGCAACTCTACGGCCAGCATGCCACAGTTGAACATGTTTTGGCGGAAGATGCGTGCGAAACTCGGCGCGATCACCATGTGAATACCATTGACCTCAAGTGCCCACGGCGCGTGCTCGCGGGACGAACCACAGCCGAAATTGGTGCGGGTGATGATGATGCGCTTTCCGGCGATATCGGTCTGGGGATCGAACTCTTCCATGTTGAGATCCTCGAGCAGATGGGGCTTCAAGGCCTCTTTCGAGATTTCAGTCAGATAGCGGGCCGGAATGATCTCGTCCGTGTTGATGTCTGAACGGTCCAGGAAGAGCACCTCTCCACTAAAATCCTTCATTATCGTTTCCTTAAATTCTGATACAGGCTGCATCATCTATTGTATGAAGCGTACCCGATTTTGGTTTTTACTTCAGCCTTCGGCCCTACTTCGCATACATTTCTGAATTGACAATCGTGCCCGAGATGGCAGATGCTGCTGCAGTGGCAGGACTCATCAGATGCACCATGCCGCCCTTGCCCATACGGCCGTTGAAGTTGCGATTGGTGGTGGCGGCACACACTTCGCCTTCGGCCAGAACCCCGTTGCTCATACCCAGGCAGGCCCCACAGGTGGGGTTGGTGACACAGAAGCCGGCCGCCATGAAGGTCTCGATGAGCCCCTCTTTCAGGGCCTGGGCATAAACCTGCGGCGTTGCCGGCGAGACGATACACCGAACTTTCGGATCGATGCGTTTTCCCTTGAGCACCTGGGCGGCGATCCGCAAATCTTCGATTCGACCGTTGGTGCAGGAGCCGATATAGACTTGGTCGATGGGGGTTCCGGCCATCTCAGCCACGCTTTTCACATTGTCGGGTTTGAAGCCGAAGGTCGCCTGGGGCGCCAGGTCTGAGACATCGTGTTTGAGGCTTTGCTCGTAGGCGGCATCGGCGTCGGGTGCAAACCGGGTATAGCTATCCAGGGCCGCATGGGGAGCGTCGAACTCGTCTTTTATGAACGGCCACAGGTAGTCGACCGTGACCCGGTCCGGCGGGCAGATACCGCAGGTGGCACCAGCCTCCACGGCCATGTTGCACAGGGTCATGCGCTCCTCCATACTCATGGCCGCAATTACCGGTCCATGAAATTCAATCACGCGGTCGGTGGCCCCGTTGACGCCGATACGGCCAATGATGGAGAGGATGACATCTTTGGCGAAGACGCCGGGCTGCAGGCTGCCGGTCACATCGATTTTGATGGTGGCCGGAAAGCGGAACGCACAGACGCCCTTTAAGATACCCACCTCCAGATCGGTGGTGCCCACGCCGGCGGCAAATGCGCCGAAGGCACCGTGGGTGCAGGTGTGCGAGTCTCCCATGATAATGGTGTATCCGGGGCGTACGAAACCCTTTTCGGGAAACAGGGCGTGGCAGACGCCGTTGCGACCGATATCGAAGAAATCCTCTATCCCATGGCGGCGCGCCCACTCTCTGAGGATTTTTCCTTGGGCGGCGGTTTTGCCGTCTTTGGCGGGGGTCACATGGTCGATGACCGCCTTGATCCGTCTGGCATCGAATACCCGGTCCTTACCGCGGGACACCAGGTCGTTGACTGCCATCGGTGTCGTGATTTCATGGCAGAAGACCGCATCCAGCCTTAGCACGTATCGGTCCGGTGTGGGACGATCCACCTGGTGGGTTTCGAATATCTTCTCCGCTATCGTCTTTCCCATGCGACCTCCGGTTATTCATTATCTGTCTTGAGCACAGCCAGAAAAGCACTCTGGGGCAGCATGACCTGACCCACCATCTTCATGCGCTTTTTCCCCTTCTTCTGCTTCTCCAGCAGCTTGCGCTTGCGGCTGATGTCTCCTCCGTAGCACTTGGCCGTGACGTCCTTGCGGAAGGGGTTGACGGTGGAGCGGGAGAGGATTTTGCCGCCCACCGCACCCTGAATCGCAATTTTGAACATCTGGCGGGGGATCTCCTCTTTGAGCTTGTCGCAGGCGACCCGCGCTCTCAAGTAGGCGCGCTCTTCGTGGACCAGTTGGGAGAGGGCATCGACCCGTTCACCGTTGATGAGGATATCGAGCTTGGCCAGTTTGCCCGGTCGGTAATCGATGATCTCATAATCGAATGAGCCATACCCTTGGGTCACCGATTTGAGCCGGTCGTAAAAGTCGTAAATGACCTCCGACAGCGGCAGCTCGAAGATCATCTCCAGGCGGTTGCTGGTCAGATATTGGTAGTTCTTATTGGTGCCGCGCCGTTCTAAACACAGCTTCATGACTGCCCCCATGTATCGATCCGGGATAATGATGCTTGCGCGGATAAACGGCTCCAGAGACTGCTTGATCGTCGTAGGGTCCGGATAGAGGGCCGGGTTGTCGATGATCATCTCGGTCTCATCGTTGAGGATTATTTTGTACTGCACCGAGGGTACCGTAAGAATGATCGATTGATCGTACTCGCGTTCGAGCCGCTCCTGCACCACTTCAAGATGGAGCAGGCCGAGAAAACCGCATCGGAACCCGAACCCCAGTGCTGCCGAGGTATCTTTCTCGTAGATCAGCGAGGCGTCATTGAGCTTCAGTTTCTCCATGGCGACGGCCAGCTCTTCATACTCATCGGCTGCCACCGGGTAGATTGAGGCGAAGACCACTGGCTTGGCCTCCCTGAAGCCGGGCAGGGGCTTTTCGCAAGGCCGGTTATCCAGCGTAATGGTGTCGCCGCAACGGGTGTCGCTAACGGTCTTGATGCCGGCGATCAGATAGCCGACTTCACCGGCGGAGAGCTTCTTCTGGGGCTTGCGCACGATCTGGAACAGCCCCACCTCTTCCACTTTATAGGTCTGACCATTGAACATGAACCGGATCCGGTCACCGGTCTTGATGGTACCCTGGACGATGCGGAAGTGGACAACGGTCCCCCTGAAGGCGTCGTAGTGCGAGTCGAAGATCAGGGCCTGCAGCGGTGCTTCGGGATCACCCTCCGGAGAGGGCAGCTTGGCAACCACCGTCTCCATCAGCTCCGGGACGCCGGTCCCGTCCTTGGCCGAAACAAGGACGGCTGTCTCGGAATCGAGCCCCAGATCCTCCTCGATTTCGTTTTTGACCCGTTCGATGTCTGCCGACGGCAGGTCGATTTTGTTGATCACCGGAATGATCTCGAGATCGTGCTCCATGGCCAGCAGGAAGTTGGCCAGGGTCTGGGCCTCGACGCCCTGGCTGGCATCGATGAGCAGAAGGGCGCCCTCACAGGAAGCCAGGGCCCTGGAGACTTCGTATGAGAAGTCCACGTGGCCGGGTGTGTCGATCAGGTTGAGGGTGTAGGCGCGACCATCGGCCGCCTGGTAGGGAAGGCAGACCGTTTGGCTTTTAATCGTGATGCCTCGCTCACGCTCGATATCCATGCTGTCGAGAATCTGGTCCTTGAAGTCGCGGTCCGAAACGATATCGGTCGATTGAATCAGGCGGTCCGAGAGGGTCGACTTGCCGTGATCAATATGTGCAATGATGCTGAAGTTGCGGATCTCTTTCATGGGGTCTACTCTATCGGCCCGCGGTGGCGAGCTTTGATAAACCGGTTTAAAACAGCTGGTCGGCCTGTTGATGGAATGAACCCTCTCTTCCGATCGGGGAAGTAGAGTGTTCGGTACTTTCCAAATCCAGTTGACTTCACAAATTCAAGCCGGTATATTCCTCTAAATAGTGAAATTTGTTTTAGTATCAGATTGTTTCAAAGAGTGTCAACCGATAAAGATGGAGCCATGGGCGAAGAATCCCACCCCCTGAACGATGCCCACATTCTGATCGTGGATGACGATGCTGCCATCAGAGATTCCATGGATGAGTTCGTCGGCATGGCAGGTTACATTTCAACCACTGCCGACAGTGCCGAAGATGCCCTGGAGATTCTGGCGCAGAACAGTATCGATGTGGTCATTACGGATATCATGCTTCCCGGCATGGACGGTCTGGAGCTGACCGATCGCATCAAAAAGAGGTTTGAGATCGATGTGATCGTGATGACCGGTTACAGCGGCGACTACTCGTACGAAGAGGCCATTAGCAAGGGGGCCAGCGACTTCGTGTTCAAACCGGTACGGTTCGAAGAACTGCTGCTGAGGCTGAGGCGCGTGCTCAAAGAGCGCCGCCTGACCCAGGAGCGCATCCAGATGCTCGAAAAACTCAAGCGCCTTTCGATTACCGACGGGCTGACCAAACTGTACAATTCGCGCTACTTCTACAACCAGCTAAAGATCGAAATCGATCGAACCGAACGCTACCAGCGGCCGTTGAGCCTTCTCTTGCTCGATATCGACAAATTCAAGGAGTACAACGACAGCTACGGCCATCTTGAGGGAGACCAAGTGCTCATCCGCCTCGGTCAGGTGATCAAGAGCTGCCTGCGCAAAATGGACACCGCCTACCGTTATGGTGGTGAAGAGTTCACGGTCATTTTGCCCGAAACCGGGGGCGACGAAGCGGCGACCGTGGCCGAGCGCATCCGGGCGGCCGTCGAGACGGAACTTTTTACCCCGAGGAAGAACGGTGAGACGGTCAACATCTCTATCAGCATCGGTGTGACCGAGTACAACCTTCAGGAAGAGATCGCCGTCTTCGTCCAACGGGCCGACAAGGCGATGTATCAGTCAAAACAGGCTGGGCGCAACCGGGTCTCCTGTCTCTTTACCAGCAAATCGTAACTCGTTTTCACTAATCAGTCGCACCGGATCCTGAATTCCGAAAGCTGAGTTGGATACGTTTGCGGATCTTCTCTATCCGGCCTTTTCAAGCGCCTGACTGATATCCTCGATAATATCTTCGACGTTTTCCACACCCACCGCAAAGCGGATGAGGCCGTCTTTGATACCCAGTTCCAGTCTCTCTTCTCTGCTCTTGTCGTAGTAGCTGATGGTGGCGGGGTGGGTGATGAGCGACTCAACGCCGCCCAGGCTCGGACCGATGTTGACGAAGTTCAACTGACTGAGGAATTCCAGCACATAGTTGATATCCTCTTTCACCTCAAAGGTGACCACGGCGCCATACCCTTTCATCTGCCGTTTGGCCACCTCATGGTGGGGGTGGCTGACAAGGCCCGGATAGTAAACCCGGTTGACCTTGGGGTGCTTTTCGAGGAATTCGGCCACGGCCTGACCGCTGGCGTTCAGCCGCTGCATACGCAGTTCGAAAGTCTTTATGCCCCGGATCAGCAGATAGGCGGAGTTTGGATCGATAACACCGCCGGTGATTTTCAGGTACTCACGGATCGGAGCGGTCAACTCCTTTTTGCCGAGCACCACACCGCTGAGCAGGTCGTTGTGTCCGCCAAGGTACTTTGTGGCGCTGTGGATAACGAGATCGATGCCGTAGTCGAGCGGTTTCTGGTTATAGGGCGTGGCAAAGGTGCTGTCGGATATGATCAGGATCCCCTTGGGTTTGAAAAGTGCCACGAGCCGTTCCAGGTCCATGATATTGAGGTAGGGATTGGTCGGCGATTCGGAGAAGAAGATCCGTGTATTGGGCCGGATGGCTCTCTCCATGGCTTCGTAATCGCACATCTTGACCACCGTGCACTCGATCTGGAAACGGTTGAGGCAGGTCTGGCAAAAATCGAGTGTCCGCTTGTAGGCATCGTCGGTGATGATGATGTGATCGCCACTCTTGAGCAGGGCGAACAGGGATGTGGTGATGGCGCTCATTCCCGTCGAAAAGAGCACGGCGTCTTCAGCCTCTTCGATGGCTGCCAGCTTTCCCTCTGCAGCCAATTGCGTCGGATGGCCATAGCGGCCGTATTCAAACCGCCCAGCGACGCCGTCGGCCAGCTTCTTAATCTCATCGACGTTTTTGAAGATGAAGGTCGACGTCTGGACGATGGGGGTTGTTACCGAACCATACTCATTGTATCGGACTTCGCCTGCGTGAACCGATCGGGTTGAAAGCCCCTGCCTAATCTTTTTTTCCATAGAATGCCACCCAATAAGATTATCTGGATGCTTGTCCAGATTTAAGTCTAACCGAGGAACCATCCGGAGGGAAAGATAGCTTCACCTTCGGTAATGTTTTGAATTTAAAAAGAACATCCTGATCTATAGTGGTTTTAATAGGATATTTCAAGAGCCGTTTTGTATGGCCTGTCCGAGGGGGACAATGGATAGCGAACTACCCCGCAGCTATGTAATGAAATACTGCATTAAAGGGCAGGTGTTACCCCAACAACATAGCTTCTTGTTTGTTTCTATTTATAATTTGCCGATTTTAATACATTAAATAAGTATTAGGGTTTGGCATGTAAATTGTACTATAAAAACCATTATAACATCTTCAAGAGAAACTACTATCTTCTGGTGACACCACGCCGTTGAACTTCGCATCCTTACCACTACTCATTTTTGGGCGTCTTGGATGACGGTCTGGTTTTTCTGGTTTGAGAAACAACTCTTTCTATCCCCGAGAGTGGGTTCCCATTGGAGATTTCGAGCACCTTTTTTACTTTTAAGAAAGGAGTTGGGAACAATGAAAAAAAATAAAACGATTCCTTGGATTATGGTGGCATTTGTCCTTTTATTGGTGCCTCATGCTGCCTATTCCATGTCTATCCCGATCGATTTGAAAGACTTTAATAATGAAGGCATTACATGGGTAAATTCGACAGGCAATACGGCCTTGATGTTAAATTACGGTTTTCTTTGGAATGATTTCGGCCTTGAGGCGTCGGGAATTCAGTTGCCTGACAGCCCTATATCATTGAGCTTCGATTATCTTTTTCTGGATTTGGGTCATGGGGGTGGAGAATTTATCGCCACATTTTATGGTATCGGTTCAGAAGGTGATGGGGATTTCGATTTCGATTTCCGAACCGACCAGACCAATTCTGGCACTGTAAGTTGGGATATCCCCCAAGATTATTCTTATTCAACTTTGGGGTTGGGATTCGCCGTTTTGCAGAATTCTTCTTGGCCCGGCTTTTCCCTTGCCATGATTGGAAATCCGAGATTGGAAATCGGCGAAACCGCACCTGTTCCCGAACCGGCGACACTGCTCCTGCTGGGAACCGGGTTGCTGGGGTTGGCGGGCCTGGGTAGAAAAAGGCTCCTCAATTAGTTCCTTAAGGCCCCGGCATTATTGCCCTACCGTTTGACGGGGTGGGCAAAGCGGCCCGTGCGCAAAAAGTGTAGTGACTGTTCAAAGACATCTTCTTGGTCCATGATGAATGGATGAGGGTGGGGTACGGCCAGGAAATCGGCCATACCTTCCACCTTGGCCCGCTCTACAGAGACTTTGCCGTCATCGTCTCCGGGAATTATTTCGGAAAGCCACCCATCAAAAAAGCTGTGCACACGGCCGGTGATAATGCCGACCGGATAGTCCACCGGCCCCAGCCGTGATGCAATCCCCTCTTTGTCCGTACCCAATTGAAGGCCCGCCGGGCCGTTATACCAACGGTAGAAAATGTTGTCGCGCAGATAGTCCACCACCTCACTGCCTTGGTTGGGCGGGCTGAGCATGACCGTTCTGCCCAACTCTTTCGGTCGCTCCTGAGACAGGTAGTATCGGACCAGAATGCCGCCCATGGAGTGGGTGACAAAATGGATCGTTTCACACCCTTGTTCACGGCATTGCTGCACCGCCTCGGGGATCACCTGCATGGCAAGATGCTCGATGGGAAATTTTCGGGAGGCGTAGTCGGGATTGAACGTCCGGTAGCCCGCCGCCTCCAATGCTTTGACCATATGATGCATCGACCGACTGGTCCGGCCCAGGCCATGCAGTAGGACAACACACGCACTGCTCTCATCGGGGCCGTTGAAGTTGCCGGATTCGGCACCCAGAGCAACGGCTGCCAACAGAACAATTCCGCCCGCTATGCACTTATATAGATCCATCTGCGTTCCTCCCACGCCATCCTTATCGATGCTCATAATCGATGCTCATATAAACTGCGGTCGTTCGGGTCAAGTCGCCTTCATCTCCCAGAGAAGGCTGTACAGGCAAAAAAACGGCCGAGCAGATCATTGAGATCCGCTCGGCCGGGTATTTGTTGGGAATCCGTTATTATTCGTCAGTTGCCCATCTTTTGGAGTGTGATTAGCAGAATCCTGCCAATTTGAAGGCCAGCATCATCATCTTCTGGGACTGAATATCTTCGGCACCCGACGGGTTGGTCAGTTCCATGCGCTCCATGAAGGGCACCAGGTTCTCCGGGATTTCAGTCGGCAACTCCTTCATCAGCTTGGGGAATTCAGCCGCTTCCGGGCCAGCGGCCTTGGCCTTCATTACCTTGAGGGCATATGCGATGAGCAGTTCCACATCGGTGAATTCGGTTCCAAAGGGGAAGTCGGGGAAGAGCCCCTCGGCCTTGTACTCCTGAAGTGTTGCGGCGAGCTTTTCAGGCGTGTTGTTTCTGAATTGCTCCGGGATCTCATAATCTACCGGAATCTTGTGGTTCTTCTTGGCCTCGGCCAATAGCTCCTCTTGGAAGCGGGAGTCGGTTATGTTGAGCATCGCCTTGATCACGTCCTGGTCACACTTGCCCTGCAGATCGGCGATGCCGTATTCGGTCACAATGATGTCCTTCAGGTGTCTCGGAATGGTCACATTGCCGTAGTTGTAGACGATATTGGACAACGCCTGGCCGTTCTCCTGGCGGGTGCCCTTGATCATCATCACCAGACGGCCGTCGGGCAGTGCGTGCGCCATAGAGACAAAGTTGTATTGACCGCCCACTCCACTGATGACGGTTCCGTCGTCGAGCATATCCGAGGAGACATGCCCCAGCAGGGTCGCTTTCATGCCCGTATTGCAGAAACGGCCATTTTTGCGCTGCAGGGTCCGTAATGTTTCATTGCCGTAGAGCTGGTTGGCAACCTCGACGCCGGTCATTTCGAACTGGCGCTGCTCCTCGTCGGGCATCTCCCGTAATGTTTGATAGAAATCAGCGGGCCCGAGAAAAAAGGCGCCGGTCAATACGACACCGTTTTTGAGCTCCTTGCCCAGACAGGTCTTACTGACGACCTCGAGATTGGCCTTGTCTGCCAGAAGGGCTGAGTAGCGCTGGTCCCCATCGACGATGAAGCCCTCTTCATAGGTGAGACCCTCTTTCAGGACACCAACATTTTGCAGTGCATCGAAGTCCTTCTTGGTCAGATAGGGGTGGATGGTTTCCGCATCGATCATCTGCTTCAGGATGTCCGATGGAATTGCGTCCTTGAGTTTGCCCTCGTTGATCAATGCTTGGACGCCCTCGTGATAGTAGACCTTCCGTTTGATCACGCCGCCCTTGTAGAGTTGCACGAATCCGTCCACCAGCATTTCGGTCGATCCGTAGAGACCCTCCTCGAAGCTGTCGGTCCCGCCTATCTTTTCGATAAGGGAACCATAAGTCGCGCCGATACCGCTCTTTTCGATCAATTTCTTGTAGGCATCGTTCTGGTTGTTGCGTAGATTTAAACCATAGGCGATGGCATCTCCTAAGGCGCCGATACCGATCTGGAGGGTTCCCCCATCCTTGATCAGTGTGCTGACGTGCAGGCCAATCATGAAGTCGGGCACCGATATGGGCTGCCGCGGTGTGGCGAACAACGGGTAGTTCATGGCAGGGTCATCAATAATGATGTCGTAGGCCTCTGCCGGCACTTCGGCGTCGCCCAACATGTATGGCAGATTTGAGTTGACCATTCCGATGTTGAGCTTTTTTATGCCCTTTTTTTGGTAATTGCTGAACAGGGCCAACGTTTCCAAAGCGGTATCGGCATTGCAGCTGGTGCTGTACTCCGGACCGTTTTCGGTCTCTTTTTTGGCGATAATCTGGGTAAAAATGTCATTGTCGTAAGCATAATCGCAGTCCCGAACTGTATGGGTGTAGTTCGTGCTCATGCAATTTTGTTGCATTTTCGGGTCGTTACGGTAGGCACCGGCCTTGCAGTAGATTTCACGGACGGTCACGTTTTCGGGAAGTCCCTCTTGTCTGAGGTCGGTCATGTAGTCCAGATTCGGAACGCCTTCGAAATGCCGATCTAAAAAGGGCCCCAGGAAACGGCGCTCGAGATCACTGGACGGGATTGGTTTCTCAAAAGAGAGGGCGGTGAAAATGGTGAGGGTGAGTTTTGAATCGTTCTTCACCCGCTGATACAAGGCGTTGATCAAGGGGACCGGTTTCCCCAAGCCAAGCGGCATGCCTATTTTGATTTCGTTGCCGAAGCGGTCGATGATGTAATCTACGGTCTGTTCAACATTAAGATACAAAGGTCGTTTGTTTTCCATGGCCAGAAGCGTCCTCACAAAATAGAGTTTTGTCCTATCGAATTTCATCGCGCTGTAGCAGCGCTATCCCCCTAACTTTAAGCAAAATTCGGAATCCTATATCAGTAAATGAAAAAAGATACCAGCACTATTTTACATTTAATTTGGTATTTCAGTATCTTATTAATGAATGGGATTCATAAGTTGTTGGAGGATGGGGTTTTAGGATCTTTAAATTTTATAACAAATTGAATTTTATGTATATATTTGCATTCTCAATGGTGCTTCCCTGTGGTTGTGCAAATGATCGATTTGCAGCCCGACTGAATTTGATCTGGTATATTTCTTTTGACCAAATGTTACACTATTTATTTTTGTTCTTTTTCAGCAGCTCAGCCAGCCCGGCCAATGGCGTGTTTCCAAAGTCGGAGGGGCGCTCCTGGTTTGGCGCAGTAGCATCGTAGGCTTCCGCTACGGAGATACGGTCGTGTTCATTTTCGTGGCAATAGAGGCAGAGCAGTTCCCAGTTGCTGCCATCCGGAGGATTGTTGTCGTGGTTATGGTCTTTATGGTGAACGGTCAATTCGCGCAACCGCTTACCAGAGAATTCCCGGCCGCATCGAGCGCATATCCATGGAAAAAGTTTAAGGGCCCGTTCACGATACGTTTTCTCTTGCGCTTCCCTCCGTTTGCGGGCTTCGGAGACGATTTGGGCGAGGCGCTGGTTATCCGGTGTTTTGTTTCCGGGAGGCATGCATCACCATCCTTTGTTGAAATAGTTCCTGCTCTTTAAAATTATGGATTTCTGATTTTCTCATAGGCTTGTTGGATCTCCTTGAACCGCTTTTCTGCAAGCTGCTGGAACTCCGCACCCAAATGGGCGACTTTGTCCGGATGGTACTGACTGGCAAGTTTGCGGTAGGCGCTTTGAATCTCCTCTTTTGCCGCGCCGGGTGAGATGCCTAAAACCCTGTATGGATCTTCCGCTTCACTTTCGCATTTTTGATCTTCCTTCTGATGCCAATCGTTCTCTTGCTGCGGTCGCTTTTGGCGCTCCCCCTGCTTTGCCTTTCTGAGTCGCATGACATAACGGACGATCAGCATCAGGACGACCAGGTCGTCAAGCCATCCGCGCAGCGGTATGAAATCAGGCAGGAGATCATACGGCGACAGGATATAGAGCAGTGCAAGGACGATCCAGATCCAAGCCATGGCCATCTCCCTATGTTAATCTTCGTTGCCAGGGGAGATGACTCACTCCCATCGACCTCCGCCTCTCTGCTTGAGGTCGATGACATCGACCTGACCGTTCTCGCCGATAAGCGTGTTGAGGCCGAAGCTCACCAGGCTGATGATCAGAGCGCCGAAAACGGCTGTCCAGAAACCGTGGACCACGAATCCGCCGATGACCCCGGAGACCATTTTCAACATGACAGCGTTGATGATGAAGGTAAAGAGGCCGAACGACAGGATGTTGATCGGCAGGGTGATTATCAGGGCGATGGGCCTGAAAAATGCGTTCAGGATGCCAAGCATGGCAGCGGCACCGAGAGCGGATAAGAAGCCGCTGATGTGTATACCTTCCAATAGGTAAGAAGCCAGGACGATGGCGAACGTCAGTGACAGCCATCGAAGCGCCAGACCTCGCATGGTAAACCTCCCTCTCCTTGGTGCATCGGTTCAGACCGGGCAATCCAGCCCGCTGGTCCGTGCCGTATGCAGGTATTGGGTTTAATGCGTTTTATCGGCCACTAACATAGGATGTCCATGCGGACTTGGCAAGGAGGGACGCTAACTTCCGCCTTTGGTAATTGGTTGTTTGGCGGAATACGATTATCTGGTGGTGGAGACCAACTCAGTAACGGCCAACAGCAGAGCCTCACGATCCACCGGTTTTGTGAAGGTGCGCATCGCGCCGAGTTTTTTAGCCAGGTGGAGGTAGTCCTCCGGTTTGTTTCGACCGCCACCCGAGATGGCGATAACCTTGACGTTCGGATCACGCTTACGAAGTTTTGAAATTGTTTCGATCCCCTCCATTTCGGGCATAATCAAATCGGTGATGACCACATCGAACGGTTCCAGCAGATTGAGCTTCGAATCGTACAGTTTAATCCCCACTACACCGTTTTCGGCGGTGGCCACCTCATAACCTGCACGCTCAAAGGTCTGCTTGAGCATTTTTTGGACAAAATCGTCATCTTCGATAATCAGAACGCTGTCCATGATCGGGCTCTCCTTTACGTGATGGTGCTTAAGTGACCTATATTACATTCTTTCTGTCCGGAGGCGTTCTGCAGAGATCCAGCGGAATACCGGACGCGGCCCTCACTATGTATCGGCTTCTTAAAAGATAATATTAGAATCTAACGCAAAAAATCGTACCGTCGACATCACCTATTCGGCTGATCCGAGTGTGTACCCCGAAGATTGAGTTCACGCTCTATCTCAATTCGAGACTTACTTGGAGGAGAACCGTTTTGGCGGCTCCGCGCCTGCCGAACCATCGCGGTAACATTTACCGGCGTACCAGTCGACCTGTCTGCAGATACCCCGGATGATGCTCACCTCGCCCGCCCTCAACTGGAGACGTGTGAAAAAGCGGCGCAGTTTGTTCATCCAGTAGTCCGGATTGTCGGGTAGAATGTAGTCGATCCGCACGAGCAGATCTTTGACCTGGTCATACATACCGTCGAGTTCGATGCGCGAAGCCAGGCGAGGCGTCTGATGACTGGAGGAGTGTTTGCCGGCTTTGAAGATTTCGTAGCAGATGACCATGACCGCCTGGGCCAGGTTGAGTGAGGAGAATTGATCGGTGGGTATGGTGACCAGGTGGTGGCACAGGCGAAGCTCTTCATTGGTCAACCCCCTGTCTTCGGGGCCGAATAGCAGGGCTATCCGGTTGTTTTGCGAGATCGGAACCAACTGTTCCGCCATCTGATGCGGTTGCATGACCGATTGGCGTTCGCGTCCCCTTCGGGCCGTAGTGCCGACGACATGGTTGAATGGGGAGAGGGCCTCTTGGAGATTCTCGAAATATGCCATCTGCTCGACCACATCGATGGCTGCATGGGTCGCCAGCCGCAAGACCCTGTTGAGATCGCACTGTTCAGGCGAAACCACCACCAGTTGGCGCATGCCCATGTTACACAGCGCGCGTGCTGCGGCCCCGATGTTTTCAGGAAATCGGGGCCGATTCAGCACGACGGTGATGTTTTCAAGGCGGGCGCCTGTTTCCATCAGACCCTTTCCAGGGCGTTGAAGAAATAGCCGGTCTCAAAAGCAGCGGTTTCGGTGGCATCCGAGCCGTGGACCACGTTTTTCTCGATGTCCGTGGCGAAATCACGCCGGATGGTGCCTTCGGCTGCCTCTTTGAAATTGGTAGCGCCCATCATGTCGCGCCAGCGGGCGATGGCGTTTTCGCCCTCCAGTATCATCACCAGGGCCGGGCCGGAGCACATGAAGTCGGTCAAGTCGTTAAAAAAGGGGCGTTCCCGGTGGACAGCGTAAAAGCCCTGGGCCTGGGTTTTGGACATGTGGATGAGCTTCATGGCCTTGATGGCCAGTTTTTCGCGTTCAATACGGATGAGCACCTCTCCAATGAGCCCGCGGGTCACGCCGTCGGGTTTGATGATGGCCAGTGTCTGTTCCATGATATCTGTTTCCTTTCTCTGCGGATGTTGTCCGAATGTTGCGGCTGCCATAGCAGAAGGCCATGGGCAAGTCAACGCTCCAACCTGGGGCATGGCGCTCCAGACACCTATTGCTTTGGGTAGCGTCCCTCTCGAGCCGTCATCTTTTTGCCTTCGATTCAGGACTTCGCCTGGGCTTATCTCCCGGTCGGATGGTGCGCTGCCAGGTCGTTGACAAAACCCGGCAGACATCTTATTTGACACATGAAATGAGGACCGATCAGCTCTTAGGACGAATGATTTCATGAGGTGAATTTATGCCTATTTATGAATTTTACTGCAAGCAGTGCAACACGATATTCAACTTTTTCTCCCGGTCGATCAATACGACCAAAACGCCCAAATGCCCCCGGTGCAAAACCGGCTCCCTCTCCCGTCAGATGTCCGCCTTTGCCGTCACCGGACGCGCCAAGGAGGATAGCGAAATGGAGGATCTGCCGTTCGATGAGTCGAAGATGGAGCAGGCCATGCAGATGCTCGCCGGAGAGGCCGAGAAGATCAATGAAGACGACCCGCGCCAGGCGGCTGGCTTGATGCGCAAACTGACCGATATGACCGGTATGGAATTGGGCACCGGTATGGAAGAGGCGCTCAGCCGCATGGAAAAGGGGGAGGATCCGGAGCAGATCGAGGCGGAGTTGGGCGACCTTTTAGAGAGTGAAGACCCTTTTCAACTCACTGGGAAAAAGGGGGCAAGGACCCTGCGGCGTCAGCAGCCGCGAAGGGATGAGACGCTATACGATTTGTAAAGGCCGCTCCCATCCGCCTTGTCAGAAAGGAGACCAGCATGGATCCGGCGATTCTGGAAAAAATCGATATGCGGCAGGGCGACATCACCCGCCTGCAGGTGGATGCCATTGTGAATGCGGCCAACACTTCGCTGTTGGGTGGCGGTGGTGTGGACGGGGCCATTCACCGGGCAGCCGGGCCGCAACTTCTGGCTGAGTGCCGCACCATCGGCGGATGCCCGACAGGCGAAGCCCGCATCACAAGCGGCTACAACCTGCCGGCCAGGTACATCATCCATACGGTCGGCCCGGTATACAGCGGCAAACCCAAAGATGCAAAGCGGCTTCAAGCCTGCTATAGCAACAGCTTAGAGCTGGCATTGGCCCATCAGGTTCGCACCATTGCATTCCCGGCCATCAGCTGTGGTGTATATGGATACCCCATCGAAGAGGCTTGCGGGATCGCTCTGGAGACCAGCCTGGTTTTTCTGCAGGCCCATGATCAGATCGGTCAGATCGATCAGATCATTTTCACTCTCTTCTCTGCAGCGCATCTCGATGTGTATCTCCAGCGATTCAGGTCACTTTCGAGTGGATGAGCGATCCGACATTGACAACGAGACCGGTTATGGTTAGGTTGACGCACGTAGCGCCCAACGCGCTCAAAAACCAACGCCCTGAAGCGATGGATATTCCTAAGGAGGTCAATATGCTAGAAGTAACCCCAGCGGCCACTGAACAGATTGCGGCCTATTTTAACGGTAAAGAGGTCAAACCGATCAGAATCTTTCTCAACGAAGGCGGGTGAGGCGGTCCTGGCTTGGCCATGGCTCTGGATGAGCCCAATGCACAGGATCAGGAATTTGATGTTGAAGGTTATAAATATGTCGTGAACAAAGAATTTTTGGACCGTGTCCAGCCCATTAAGGTTGATTTCCAAATGTACGGTTTCAAACTCGACTGTGGAGTTGAATTGGGTGGCGGGGGATGCTCGGGTTGTGGCACCTCCGGATCCGACTCTTGTAGCTGCTAACACCGACATTGAATTCGTAAGAGGCGGGATGGCGGAAGCATCGCATCCCGCTTTTCTTTTTTCGGAAATCAACATGCGGTTCAGTGAGGACGAACGGATGGCGCTGGTCGAATTCGATCTGGATGGCCATGTGGCTGTGGTGAAGATGGACGACGGTGAAAACTGGTTCAATCCACCGTTTATGGATGCCCTGCTGGATGTGCTGGAGACCATCGAAAAGGATACGCCGGCAACCACGCTTGTGGTGACCAGCACTCACGAGAAAATTTTCAGCAACGGCATCGATCTGGCCTGGCTGGAGCCGAAGATGAAAAGCGACCTGCCGGCAGCCAAACGCCTCTTCTATCAGCTCAACCGGATGCTAAAGCGGGTATTGAATTATCCCCTGGTGACCGTCGCCGCAGTGAACGGCCACGCCTTTGCCGGTGGGGCTATTTTCAGTTGCGCTTTTGATTTCAGGTTCATGCGATCGGACAGAGGATATTTCTGCCTGCCCGCGGTGGATCGAGAGCTGGTCTTTCTGCCGGGGATGAATGCCCTGCTGGAGAGTGCCATCCCGCCATGGCTGCTGCGCGAGATGCAACTGACCGGTGCGCGTGTCACTGCCGATATCCTGGAAGCCCATCATGTGATCAAGGCCGCATGCCCAATGGATGAGCTGATGGAGGCGGCCATGGCATTTGCCCGCCAGCATGATAAAAAACGCACCACGGTTGCCGAAATCAAAAGACGTCGGAACCGTGCCATCGTGCAGGCGCTCGATATAGAAGATGCGCCCTATATCGAATCGGGGCAGTTTATCTTTCTGAATCCCTGATACGGTGCGCTTGCTGCGAGCCAAAGGAGGCGCCGCATGAAGACGCTCATTACCGGTGGAACAGGATTTGTGGGGCGCTATCTGAGCACCCATTTTCTCAATCAAGGCCATCGAGTGACCGTAATCGGCACCCGGGCAATATCCGATGGGATTGACGCCCCCGGCTACACTTACATTCAGGCCGATACAACCCAACCGGGTGGGTGGCAGCAGACGGTGGCGCAATTCGATTTGATCGTCAATCTGACTGGGAAAACCATCTTCAAGCGCTGGACCAGACGATACCGACAGCAAATATATGACAGCCGCATTTTGACAACCCGCCATCTCGTCTCGGCTTTGCCCGGCCAAAGCCAAACCACACTCATCAATACATCCGCCGTGGGCTACTACGGTGATGGAGGCGATCGAACCCTCACCGAAGAGGCGCCCAACGGCAACGACTTCCTGGCTGGATTGGCCAGGGACTGGGAGGCCGAGGCCCTTAGAGCGGCCACCAAAGGGGTCAGGGTTGTTCTGCCGCGCTTCGGGATCGTTCTGGGGGCAGACGGTGGTGCTTTGGCCAGCATGCTGCCGGCCTTTCGCCGGTTTGCCGGCGGGCCGATAGGGTCGGGCAGGCAGTGGTTCCCCTGGATCCACATCGACGACCTGGTCGGCGCCATACAGTTCCTGGCCGACCGCGAAGAGCTGAGCGGGCCATTCAATCTCTGTAGCCCGGAACCCGTTCGAAACGGTGATTTCGCAAAATTGCTCGGTAAGACCATCGGGAGGCCGGCCGTCGTTTCCGTGCCCGGGTTTGCGCTAAAGATGGCCCTGGGACAGGTGGCCGAGGTGCTCCTGGCCGGTCAAAGGGTCCTGCCGTCCGCACTGCAGGCAGCGGGGTTCGAGTTCCAGTACCCCCTTGCGGAGCGGGCGCTCGGGAGCCTGCTCGGCGAAAATTGAAATTTCCACTTAAATGTTGGCCGCAATCCTGGTAAAAGGGTTATCTGTTTTTTGTCAACCCGATTGAGAGTCACACCCCATGATCTACTTCATTCTCATTCTTCTCTTCATCGCTGTATTCGTTTTTCTGACGTGGCGTATCCTGACCTCTGTTAAACCCGCCACCGATTCCGAAGCTCCGGAGAAATTCGTCTGTCCGGTATGCAATGAACACCATTGTGAATGTCATAAGAAGCATGGAGAAAAGTAGCATACAACTATCCTTTAACGCCCAACCCATGATCGACGAGGAGGACCTTCGATGACCGACCTGATGACCCTGATCCAAGAGCGACGAAGTATTCGTAAGTATGAAGAGCGACCGGTTTCCGACGAATCGCTACAGAAACTGCTGGACGCGGTGAGATGGGCCCCCTCCTGGACCAACTGCCAGTGCTGGGAGGTGATCGTGGTAAAGGATGCGGCAGCCAAAGAGAAGTTGCAGGCCAGCCTTCCCCCCAAGGGGAACCCGGCCTTCAAGGCGATGCTCCAGGCACCGGTGGTGCTGGTGTTGTGCGCCAAGGCCAAGGTGTCGGGTTTCTACAAGGAGGTGGCCAGTACCAAGTTCGGGGATTGGATGATGTACGACCTGGGACTTGCCACCCAGAACATCTGCCTGACGGCCCACGAGCTGGGGCTGGGAACGGTGGTTGTCGGCCTGTTCGACCATAACAAGGCGGCCGAGGCGATGCAGGTGCCGGAGGGTTATGAACTGGTCAGCATGATTCCGGTGGGGTATCCGGCCAAGGTCGGTTCGGCTCCGGCACGCAAGGAGACCAGTGACTTTACTCACTATGACAAATGGTAAGGCGGTCGGGACAAGACGAAGACGGCTTTCTATCCGCCTGAAAGGCCGCCTGTGCGCAGGCGGCCATGGACGAGGCTCATTCTATGGATAAGCGCCGGACGATTCTGGCCTACCACGAAACCACCAAGCACCACTTCAATCGGTACGCCCGGTCGGCCGGATATATGGACTGGCACAACCAGCCCAATCCCTTCCGGATTTTCGAAGGATGCGAGGGTCAGAAGCTTCCCCTGCCCGTCGATACTCCGCAATGGCCATATGAGGCGCTCTATCTCCCCGAGGCGATACCGCACCTCCCCCTGAACGCCAAAACGTTAGGGGGGTTTCTCTACCACGGCCTGGCGATCTCCGCCTGGAAATCGGCGGGCGGCAGCCGCTGGTCGCTGCGCGTCCACCCATCATCCGGCAACCTGCACCCAACCGAGTGCTACCTCATTCTGCCTTCCACCGATGACCTGGCTGGCGGCGTCTATCACTATAACGCCTTTGGGCATGCGCTCTTCCGGCGGATCGATCTTCCCCGGGATACATTGGCGGCCTGGGCCGGCCACTTCCCGACCAAGGGGTTCGGCGTCGCATTGAGTGCCATCTTCTGGCGAGAGTCGTGGAAATATGGTGAGCGCGCTTATCGATACTGCAATCTGGACGCTGGACATGCCGCCGCCGCAATCGTTTTTGCCGCACGCCTCAACGGCTGGCAGGCTCTCTGTCTGACCGGAGCGGGAGACCAGCAGATCGCAACGATACTGGGTTTTGATCGAACCCATTGGCGCCCTTCGGAGTCGGAAGTGCCTGAGATGATCTTCTGGATCTCTGCAGAGGGGCAGGCCGCCGGCATTCCCATGACGCTGGACGACCAGCTGATGGGAACGTTTGAATCGCTTTCCGTCAAAGGCAATCCGAACCCCTTGAGCCGGGAGGCCGAGAGGTGGCCCATCATCGCAGAGGCTGCTGCAGCGGCTGAGAAGGATGTCACTCCGGCGCTCGACTTCTCTCCAGGGTTGGATGCGGTTTACTACCCGCCTCCGAAGAAACTGCGTGCCGCCGATATTATTCGTAAGAGACGTAGCGCGGTCAGCTATGATCCGACGGGTAGCATCGACGCTGAAACCTTCTTTGCGATTCTCGATCGAACGTTACCCCGCGCCGGCGTCGCCCCGTTCGATGCGGGGTTGCCTGGGCCGTCTGTCGATTTACTTCTCTTTGTGAACCGGGTCCGGGAGGTTCAATCGGGGCTCTATCTGCTGGTTCGGTCGGGGAGCCGTGATGCCGTTGGACAATTGAAGGCCGACTGTCGGCCGGATCTTTTCTGGCAGCCGGTTCGTCCCGAATTCCCCCTGTGGCTGTTGCGTGCCGGCGACGTGAGCTACGACGCTATGGAGGTGAGCTGCCACCAGGAGATCGCTGCCCACGGCGCTTTTGCAGTTGCCATGCTGGCGCCCATGAAGAGAGTGGTCTCCATATCCCCCTTCATGTACCGCCACCTCCATTGGGAGTGCGGCATGATCGGGCAGGTGCTCTACCTGGAGGCCGAAGCCCACGGTCTGCGCGGCACGGGCATCGGCTGTTTTTTCGACGATCCGGTCAACGCCCTGCTTGGCATCACCGACGACACATTGAGCAGTCTCTACCATTTCACCATCGGCCATCCCGTCGAAGACAGACGCATCAGCACCCTGCCAGCCTATCACCATTTGCGTTCCCCCTGAGGTTTCTCCCATTCTCAACGATTTGCATAGTTGAAAACCGGTTCCTATATTGGAAGGAAAAGAGGCTGAAGACGGAAGCGGGGTGATCAAAAACGCTTTCACTTCAGTACTCAATAGTTTTAGCCTGAGACCGGAGGTCCGACATGCCCAGCCACCACGCCAACCGCCTGATAGACGAGCTGAGTCCATATCTTCTTCAACATGCCCACAACCCGGTGGCGTGGTATGCCTGGGGGGAAGAGGCATTCGAACGGGCGCGCCGCGAGAACAAGCCCATATTTCTCTCCGTAGGGTATGCCACCTGCCACTGGTGCCATGTGATGGCCCACGAATCATTTGAAGATGAGGAGGCCGCTGCCGTCCTTAACCGAACGTTTGTATGCATCAAAGTCGATCGCGAAGAGCGGCCCGATATCGATGCGGTCTACATGGCTGCCTGCCATCTGGTTACCGGAGGGGGCGGATGGCCCCTCACCGTCGTGATGACGCCCGATCGCAAACCATTCTTTGCCGGGACGTACCTCCCAAAGCATAGCGTCAACATGCGCTTGGGACTCATCGATTTGTGTGTTCGCATCGACGAGTTGTGGAAAGCGTCGCCGCAGCGCATATTCCAATCGGCCGGGGAGATTGCGGGGCATCTGGGGAACGCCTTCGCTTTTGAGCGGCACGATGCGCCATTGCCAGAGGTTGAGATCATCGATGCGGCCGCCGCAGATGCTGCCCGGCGCTACGATCCGCAATTCGGGGGATTCGACAGCGCGCCCAAGTTTCCCTCGGCCCATCGGCTCCTCTTTCTAATGCAGGTGTGCGAACGGACCGGTGACCGAACGCTGCTGGAGATGGTGAGCCATACCCTAAAGGCCATGCGCCAGGGGGGGATTTGGGATCATGTGGGCTTTGGATTCCACCGATATGCCACGGATTCTCAGTGGCTCCTGCCCCATTTCGAAAAGATGCTCTACGACCAGGCCATGCTGGCCATCGCCTATCTCAAGGCGTGGGAAGCGACTCGCGAGCCGATCTTCTCCCAGACCGCCCGGGAGATCATCACTTACGTCCTGCGTGACATGACCGATGCCGAGGGAGGCTTCTATACGGCTGAAGACGCGGACAGCGAAGGCGAGGAGGGCAAGTTCTACCTATGGTCGCTGGAAGAGTTCGGGGAGCTTGCGACCGATGATGATGTCGCTTGGGAACGGGTCTTTACTATTGAGGCGGAGGGCAACTTTCTGGAAGAGGCCACCCGCCGCAAAACCGGCACCAACATACCTCACCTGCGGCGAAGCTGGGCGCAGTGGGCGGCCCAATTGAAGGTTGCCCCACAGGATCTGCAGGGGCGCTGGGAAGCGTTTCGCCAAAAACTCTTCGAGCGGCGGGCCGGACGTGTACCGCCGCTTAAGGATGACAAGATTCTTACCGATTTGAACGGCATGATGGTTGCGGCGTTGGCATTGGGCGCCAGGATGCTCGGCGAACCGTCGTTTCTAACTGCTGCGCGTGCGTCCGTCCATTTTGTCTTCGATCGCTTGACCGACCGGCAGGGGCGGCTGATGCACCGGTATCGAAACGGCAAAACCGCCATAGCTGCCACGGCCAATGATTACGCTTTTTTTATCATGGGCCTGATCGCTTTGGCGCACACCGACGGGAACTCAAGCTGGCTGGACCAGGCCGTCCGTCTGCAGCATCAGATGGATGGGGCGTTCTGGGATTCGGACCAGGGCGGTTACTACCTGACCGATGTCGCCACTCACGAATTGCCAGTCAGGCCCAAAGAGGTGTATGATGGTGCCATCCCTTCGGCCAATGCTGTTGCCCTGCACAACCTGATCGATTTGAACCGACTGACGGCTGACGGCCAGTGGCGGGAGCGGGCCAAAGAATTGATCCAAGCCTTCGGCGGATCGCTGCGCAAACAGCCCCCGGCCTATCTGCACACCCTGACAGGATGGGAACTGCTGCTGCACGGCAACCACTCGCCAGAAACCCCATGGGAAAAGGAGACGTAAACGCGTATGAGCATCAAGGATATTACACCCCAGGCATTGCGTGACTATGTGCAAAACCATCACGAGAATACCTATGTGCTCGTGGATGTTCGGCAGCCCCAGGAGTATCAGATGGGCCATATCCCCGGCGCCCGCCTCATGCCGTTGCCCGATTTGGTGCGCACCATGGACATGTTGCCGGCTGAAAAGGAGCTGATTGTTTACTGCCGCAGCGGCGGACGATCCATGGCAGCCGCTGCCATGCTCGAAGAGGAGGGGTTCTCCGTACCGATCTACAACCTGGCGGGCGGCATGCTTCGCTGGGACGGTGCCGAGTTGGAAGACTTTCCCAGAGTTGGCCTGTTCGCTGGCAACTCTCTGGCCGATATGTTCGAAACCGCCGTCAATCTGGAGAAGGGCGCCCAGCTCTTTTATGAAGCTGTCGGCCGAGACTATGCCGGCCATGACTGGTCGCGTACTTTCGAGCGGCTCGCCAAAGCCGAAATAGCCCATGCCCGGACGGTACACAAGCGGTGGCAACGGATCGATGCCGGTATCGATGCGTTTGAGCCTCTTTACGAAAGGCTTTCAGGCGAGGTGATAGAGGGCGGCATGTCGCTTGAAGAGGCTTTGAAAAAGGCAGCCGGGGTAGAGAAGGACGCCTGTTTGCGGCTGGTCGAGATGGCCCTGCAGATCGAGTATGCTGCCTTCGATCTTTACCGCACCCTGGCCGATCAGGCCGACACCGAAGAGGGGCGAGACGCATTTATCAAACTCGCCCAGGCGGAGAAGGCCCATATGCAAGCCCTGATCAATGCTATTGATGGATGCGGGGATTAAGAGCGCGCCCGTTCGATTTTACCATTTGACAAACGCGACCGCTTTGGGTAGGACCTCTGGGCATGAAGGTGCCCGAAAGGGCTTAATAGGGAATCCCGTTGAAATCGGGAGCGGTCCCGCCGCTGTGACCGGGGACGACATCTGCAAAGGCCACTGTTTCGACAGTCAACGAAACGGGAAGGCGCAGAGAGTAGGTTGATCCGGAAGCCAGAAGACCTGCCTTGATACATGCCAATGATCCGGCGAGGCATCGGATTGGGCAACCATAGTGATAGGGTCAAGTAAGCTGGGTGCAGCCCTTCATGTCTATTTGGACATGAGGGGCTTTTTTTTTATACCGGTTAATGCCGCACCCCAAGATGGGGCGAAGAGGGTTTTCTGGGCAGGGAAAACTTCTTCGCCCCGTCCCCCCTTCTCTTCCTGGCCATATCGTTAAAAGCCCTGCATCGGACGGAGGATGTTGGTGTCTCATCGAACGGCTTGATTTGAAAGCATCTTATACCTGCACAGATTCTAAACAAGGAGGATGACATGACGATTATTAGAAGATATGCCCTGTTCATGGCGGTGCTTTTCCTCGTCCTTTGCGGCGGCAGCTTTACGACGATCAGCTACGCCCACGGCCATGCGCCATCGACAGCCAAGAAGGTCGGTATACTACTGGTCGCCTTTGGATCGAGTGAAGCATCGGCCCAGGTCTCATTCGAAAATATCGATAAAAAGGTCAAAGCAGCATACCCCGGCTTGCCAGTCCGGTGGGCCTACACATCTCACATCATCCGTGAGAAACTCGGCAAGCAGGGCCGCGTGCTCGACTCTCCGGAAGTGGCGTTGGCCAAGATGCTGGATGAGAAGTTCACCCATGTGGCCGTCCAGTCACTGCACACCATCGGTGGCGCAGAGTACCACGACCTGCGACGGACCGTCGGCGCATTCAAGGCGATGGGCAGATTTGAGAAGATCATTCTGGGGTATCCTATGATGGCCAGTCAGGAGGATATGGCTCGCACGGTGACGGCAGTTCTGAAAATGATTCCCGCAAAGAGGAAGAAAAGTGAAGCCGTCGTATTGATGGGGCATGGCACCCACCACCCCTCCAACGCCTTTTATGCTGCCTTGATGTTTCAGCTGCAGCTCAAGGACCCCCAAATTTTTGTCGGAACGGTGGAGGGCTACCCCGGAATCGATTTAATAAAAGAGCTGATGCTTCGGAAAAAGATCAAAACGGCCTATCTGCTGCCATTCATGTCGGTTGCCGGAGATCACGCCAAAAACGATATGGCCGGCGAAGAGGCCGACTCCTGGAAATCAATTTTGACCAAAGCCGGCATCACGTGTTTCCCGGTTCTCAAAGGAACGGGGGAATTTGATGATTTTATAGAGATCTGGGTCGATCATGTCAGTGGACCGCTCGGCCATTTCAAATAGCGGTCGGCCGGGAAATTGGATGGCGGCTTCATCAGTCAACCGAATCCCAGATTGCAAGACGGATCTGATGGCTTACCGGTTTAGGATGGCTTGCCATCCTGGCCGATCTGCTCTGCCATGGCTGCCCGCAGGGTCTCTTCGTTGAATGGTTTGTGCAGGATGGCGTTGATGCCCGCCTTGACGGCAGCCTCGTTGTCCTGTGATTCGTTCTGGGTGGTGACCATGACGATGGGCAGTTCATCCTTGGTGAACCACTTGCGGACGGCCAGGGTCAGTTCGACCCCGCTGATATCGGGCATGTTCAAATCGGTGAAGATCAAGTCGGGCTTGGCGCTGCGTACCTGTTCGATCGCTTCGGCTGGGAATTCAAACAAAACGGGTTCACAACCCAGGTTGTGCAGCACGCTGCGGTAGATGTTCAGGATCATCTTGGAGTCGTCGACGGCGAAGATCTTCAGTGTCTCCCGCTTCTCTTCACAGGTGCGGTTTTCGATCGCGGCAGCCATTTTATCTTCGCCATGACTTTTCAGCAGTTCACTGAAATGGGATCGGATATCGTTGTGGGCTTGGCTGCAGAGGTACTCGATGGCATACTCGCGGAACAGATCCTCCTGGACCAGATCCATAAAGATTGTGTCGCATTCGGTATCCATGATGGTTCGGCTGATCAGGCGTTCGGCCGGATTTTCATCACGGACCATGTTCTTGATGCCGGCCGCAAGGACCGTATTGTAGTTGTGGTCGATGGCACTGGCCGCGGCCGAGCGCACGTTGTCCACCGGATCGCTGAGCCCCTGAGCCAGGGCAAAGGCCCCTTTGGCCATGGGCAGTTTTCCCAATGCCTCGTAGGCGGCGAAACGGACGTTGGCGTCCCTGGGCTCGTTGTGCAGCAGCTTGCGGATGGGGGATATGGCCGATTCGTCGCCGATATCTCCCATAACGTTCAGGGTGTGGATCAGCAGGTCCGGATCGTCGTAGCGCAGGTTGCTGATCAGAACCGGAACCGCCTTGCGCCCGATATCGAGCAGGCGCTGCTTGCCTGCATTGCGCAGATGGGCGAGTTGGGCGGAGAGGGTATCGTTGAGACGATCCAGCGCCTCGGGCTCCTGCGAGGCGGCAAAGACGTCTAAAATCATGTAATCCAGGTCATGATCGGCGCCGAGCTTTTCGGCCAATCGCTGGATGGCAGTTGGCGTGCTCAGGGTCCCCAGGGCCTGAATAGCGGCGATGACCAACTCCACACTGCTGGCATAGAGATATTCGGAGATGGGGGTGGTCGCGGACGGATCCCCGATCATTCCCAGCGCAACGATTGCTCCGCGCAATGACTTCTCATCCTGCTCTTCATTAAGGATCCCCAATAAAACCGGCGTGGCCGTTTCCAGTTTGATCTCACCGGCCACTTCAGCCAGAACGACCCGATGGCTCGGTTTGACCTCACGGACAAGCATCTGGCTGAGCTGCTCGGGATTGTCCAAGGCCCTTGAAAAAAGCAGTTCCTTCAAGGCGGGGTCCACCTCATCGCTGGCTGATGCGCTCCCGAGGACCCCGACCAGCAGGGGAAATATGAACGAATCCGGCGTCTTGCTCAGCTCATACAACGCTTTGCGTTGGGTCTGGGCATCCATCCGGGAGTAGTGGGCCATCACCAGCCGGGCTTTGATCAGGTTTTCGGTTTCAATGTCGAAACGCAACTCTTCGAGAAATCGCTCTGGATCGACGTTGGCCATGGATCTTCTCCTCCTGTCCTCCGCCTTTTCGAACAGGCTAAGCGGTCGGTTTGTTCAGGGCAGTAGGTCGGCTGCGCCTGTGGAAGCTGTACGATGCCGGAGAAGGGGTTGATAAAATCCCTCTCTCGATCAATACCCATATCGGCAGGTCGGCGGGGTCCCTTAAGGCCAATCTGGTGGTCGTACGGAATTGGCCGTTATCGGATGGACCCTCTTTTTGGTCTCATGAGAGTGTGCTATAAACATGTTGTTGTCGATGCTCAAACGGTTCGTGTCCGATGTTGAGATCCGGTATATCTCTTTTTGGAGCTTACAACCCAATATGGCTAAGCGCATTTTGAAACTACGGCACGAACCACCGGCCTTCTTCATTCCCACTGCGACCCGCGCCGCGATCCGGCGGCATTTGGGCAGGTGGTATGACGCCAACCGGCGCGAGTTGCCCTGGCGGCACACCAGTGATCCATACGCTATCTGGGTGTCCGAGGTGATGCTGCAGCAGACCCAGGTCAAGACAGCGATTCCTTACTACCATCGTTTTCTCTCCCGGTTTCCGGATGTGGTGCGCCTTGCAAAGGCGGACGAGCAATCCGTTTTAAAGGTCTGGGAGGGGTTAGGCTACTATTCCCGTGCCCGCAATATGCACAAGGCATCCAGGCTGATCGTCGACCAGTTCTCCGGCCAACTGCCGGTCGACTGGTCCGGCATGCGGCAACTGCCCGGTGTGGGGGATTATATTGCCGCGGCCGTGCTCAGTATTGCCCATGGAGAGCCGTTTGCCGTTGTGGATGGCAATGTGAAACGGGTTCTGGCGCGTCTGTTTCGGGTGGAGGTGCCGGTCAATCACGCCGCCGATCACGCCGTCTATCAGTCCCTGGCCGATCAGCTTTTGGATACCGCCGATCCGGGGAGACACAACCAGGCCCTGATGGAGTTGGGCGCGGTGGTGTGCACGCCGAAGCAGCCTGACTGCAGCCAGTGCCCCATTGGTCGTTTTTGCAGGGCAATGCAAGCCGGCGAGGTGTATCTGTATCCGTTGCGTGTGGCGTCCCGCCGTATCCCGAAAAAGAAACAAGTAGCTGGTATTATTATGAAAAATGGTCGCCTGCTTTTGACCCGGCGGCCTGTACATGGGCTTCTGGCCGGCCTATGGGAATTTCCCGGTGGCCTGGCTGATGGTAATGAAGCCTTGCCTTCGACCTGCGTCGAATCGATTGCCGAAACCACCGGCTTGAAAGTGGCGGTTGACCGCAAGCTCGTCACCGTCCACCACACCTACACCCACTTCAAGCTGCAGATGGAGGTTTACCTATGCCGTTGGCTCAGCGGAAAGGTTTGCCTGAAGGGACCCGCCGCATTCCGGTGGGTATCCATGGAGACGCTTTCACAATTTCCGCTGCACAAAGCCGTGCACAAGGCCCTGCCGGCACTGGCAAAAGCGATTGGAAACAATGACGGGTAGACTTGCGTTCAGGGGGGTGGATGCGATAAAAACTCCACACCCATTGAGAGATCGGTTTAGCCGATATCCAACCCATTCATTACTTCTATTTAATTGCTGAAGCTGCAGCTGCTGTTGACGAGGAGACGCCATGAGTCGCTCAACCACGTTGATTATCGCCCTTTGCATGTTGATATTTGCGCTACCTGCCAATCCGGCCGGGGCGATCACCTACGCCTATATCCCCAGCTATGATGGCGATACGGTGGTGAGGGTGCGAACCAGCGATGCCACCTATATCTCCCTGGACATCTCCACGGCCCTTCCTTCGGGGGACACCTGCAACCCTTACGGTGTCGCGGTGATGCCCGACGGCACTGCCGTGCTGGTCACCTGCGATGCGGACAATACGGTGTTGAGAATCACCAACAGCGACTTCACCGCCGGCACTTACTCCCGGTCGCCTCTCGCGGTCGGGGAGACACCCCGTGGCGTGGCCATTGCTCCCACCGGGGACTACGCCTATGTGGCCAACTATGATGACGACACCGTCTCCAAGATCAATCTGACCACGTTTCAGGTGGTTGGTACTCCCACAGATGTCGGTGAGGGGCCTTGGGGGGTGGCGGCCATATACGACGAGCCTGCCGATGTGATCCGGGTCTACGTGGCCAACTCTATCGAGGGCAGTGTGACAGTGATCAACGATGCAGTAGGAGGCAGCATAACCATCGACGAGATCACCGGGGTAGGCGGTGGTCCGACCGGCATCGCCGCGTCGCCTGATGGACGCTATGTCTATGTGGCCAACCGAAACGCCGCCAATGTGGCCATCATTCAAACCAGCGACAATACGGTGATCGACAGGATCGGTATTAGCGGCAATCCGTGGGGATTGGCCGTCGGTTCTTTGGGGGACTATCTTTATGTGAGCAACAACTTCAATAACGTGGTGACCGTTATCGATACCGGCACATTAACCATTCACGACAGCTATCTGGTCGACGCCCCACAGTTTGGCGTGGCTGCCCCCCGCAATGGCGATTTTGCCTATGTGATCAACGAGGATGCCGGCGACACCATCCGCATGATCGATTTGGTGGCGGACGCGGTGGAGGATGTGATCGACGGCCAGACCAGCGGTGCCGTCTCTCTTGGCGATTTCATCGGCGGTGCGCCACCAGTTGCTCCATCCGGACTGAGCGGAAGTGCACCCTCCTACGATAAGATCGATCTCACATGGATCGATAACAGTTCTGAAGAGTTGGGATTCAAGCTTGAGCGCCGGGTTGCGGGAGAAGACGCATACACACAGATTGCCAGATTGGCAGCTGATACGGCAAGCTATACGGACAGCAGGGTGGCCGGTGAGACCTCCTACGATTACCGTATCCGCTCATACAACGAAGCGGCCGACTCCAATTACACCGAGACGAGTACTGAAATCACCACGCCAGAGGGCAGCTTTTCCTGGTGCTTCGTCGGAACCCTTCTTCACGATACGTTCTAGTTGGGCATTGATCTGCAAGCTGCCGGGCACCTGAGCGGACCAGTTATGGGGGGTGCCATAATCCTGCCGGCTATCGGCCCCCGGCAGCATGCATAAATTTCGATCTTTCCCTTATCTGCCTCAACTGCCGAACAGAAATGTGCTTCCCACCGTGTTGAGTGCAAAGCGATCCGGCATCGCCTCGGCAAACGTGTTGATCGCCTTCCAGCCGGTGCAGTGGGTCGGCACGATCAACTCAGGCGCGATTTTCTGCATGGCCGCCACGGTCGGTTCGATCAACACCTCGCCGGGGCCGCTCAGGTGGAATCCACCAATCACGGCATGGATCTTCTCCGTACCGCTCGTTTTGGCCATGTGTTTGACCGTGTTGATGATGCCCGAGTGGGAGCAGCCGCCGAGGACCACCAGCCCTTTTCCCTTGAGTCGAAATGCGATGGCCTGGTCGTCTTCGAAAAGGTCCGGCTTCCACTCGCCGTTCTGCCGAGATTCCAATCCGGGCGATCCGGTCTCGAACTCGGTGGTCCGCTCTACGGCTCCGGAAACCAGAATCATGCCTCCGGCAACGGTGGACGGCTCGCTCCGCTTGTCCAGATCTGCTCCATCGGCTGTGAGATCGGCCTCGGTGAGTGTCGGCATGGGCACATATGTCTCCGGCCCGAGCTTGACCCGGCGTTCGACAAAGGCGCCGGGATGCAATACCAGGGGGAGCCGTTTGCCTGCGTGGGAGAGGTAGGTTTTTAAACCGCCGAAGTGGTCGAAATGGCCGTGGCTAAGGACGATGCTTTCCACATCTTCGATCCGCTGCTTGACGATACCAAACGAGCCGGCCAGACTCGCAGGCAGCAGAGCGGCGTTGTGATTGAGGCACTCGCCGGAAATACCTGCGTCCATCAAAACGGTGTGTTGCAGCTCCCCGGACTGCACGGTGACCAGATAGGACAGGCCATGCTCAGCTTTGGGGGCATCCGGCGGCTTGATCCGCATCCTTTTGATTGTGTCCGTATCTGGCAGCAGCAGGTCCGTGTAATTGTCAACCAGTATCGTCACTTCGGCGCGGTCGATATCTGGCAACTGGATTTGCGTCATGAGCGTCTCCTTTCTCAGTGCCGACGGCCCGCCTCGGGCGGGGCATAGGGTTTGATGTCCAGGATGGGCGTGCCGTCATACATGTCCAGACCTTTGACATGAATTCGGCATCCATCCACACCCAGCACCTCTAGAACCGACATGCCGATAGCATTAGGCCTTCTGGGTGAGCAGATGCTGAAAACGCCCAGCGGCCCGTCGCGATGGGGCGGTGTCTGGCGCAGGAGATCCGCAGAGAACGCCGGGCTGCGGTCGAAGTGAAACAGCACCACAATCTTCTGCCCGGGGGCGATGTCAGACAGCGCCTTCTCATATTCGGGCAGCAGGTTGAGCCAGCCTTCGATCTCCGAAACGCTGCAATGGCGGGGCATCTCCCCTGTGTTGGTGTCGGTCTGAACCGAACCGATGGCGTTGAAGGTGATTGCCATGGTGCCGCTTCTCTCCTATCCCCGCAATTTCTGCAAGGCCTGCTCGCCTGCAATGGAGATCGGCTCCAGGCTGGGCTCGGATGAGATATCCGGATTGCAGGCACACATCAGGGTGGTAAGATCCGAGATGGTCTTCCCTCCTAAGATTAGTGCATTGACCGTATCGATGGACTTGCCCGATGAAATGGCATGGGCCACGATCTGGCCGCCGATCAGCTTCTGCGTCTTCTTATCGAATACCAGCTTGATGCGCCAGGGCTGAACACCTGGAATCATGCCATGTTTACTTCTCGAATCCACTGTGGCTGAAACGGTGTCAAAGCCCTCCTTGGCTGCCTCTTGCTCGGTCAGGCCCGTGGAGGTGGCAACCCGTTCAAAAAACTGGCACCCACCGGCGTTGAGCACACCGGGAAAAGCGATGTCATAGCCGGCCAGGCGTTTGGCAGCCAATCTCCCCTGGATGACAGCAGGACCACGCAATTGCCCGGGCACCGGCTTGCCGGTGATGAAATGGAGTTTTTCCACACAATCGCCGCCCGCCAGAATGTGGGGGTCGGAGGTCTCCTGGTGCGGGGTTACCTTGATGCCGAATTGCCCCATCTCCAACCCGATGTCCTTGGCCAGATCCACGTTGGGCCGTGTCCCGATGTTCATGAAGACCATTTCGGCCGGCAGCTCTTTTCCGGATGCCAGCACAACCCCGGAAACAGTTCCCTCTTTGCCGACAATCTTTTCCACCTTCTCGCCGGTCATGACCGTGAGCCCTTTCTCTTCCAGGTGCTCCTTGACCAGCGCAGCCATGTCCCCATCGAGCATGAGTGGCAAGGGCCGGTCCATCAGTTCAACGATGGTAATATCCATCTTCTCCTTGACCGTTGCGGCCAGCAGCGATGCCACTTCCAATGTGATGAAGCCTGCACCGATAAAGACAACTCTCTTTGGTTTTTTCTCCGATAAATACGCCTTGATGTTGCAGGCATCAGGCAGTCCCCGCAGTGTCAGCACGCCTTCAAGATCGCGTCCTTCGATGGGCGGCAGCACCGGACTTGCCCCTGTGGCGAGAAATAGCTTGTCATACCCAAGGGTATCACCACCGGCCAAGGTCACCATACGATCGCTGGCATCCACCCCGACAACTTCGCCCTCGATCACCTCGATCCCGGCATTCTGCAGGTTCTGGTCGGGAACCACAATCGCATCCTCCGCGGCCAGACCGGCCACGACATGAGGCAGTGCTCACCTTACAATGAAGTATTGCTCCTTGCGAATGACAGTGACGTTCACCTCCGGCATCAGTTTCTTTGCGAGCATGGCGCAAGGACCCCCGGCTCCGCTGCATCCCACAATGATGAGCCTCTCCCCTTTTTCCATAGAATGTTCTCCTTTCGGCAACCTCGGAATTTGAATTAGAAGTTGAATACTTTCGCATCGGCCGCCATATCGATCAGGTGCGGGCCGCCATCGAGTTGCATGTTGGTATAGAACCGGGCTTCATCCAGTTTCCGGTTTTTGGCACAAGGCGTACAGATGCCGATCTTCACCTCGTTTTCAACCAGGTAGGGCAGGTAGTCCTGCGGGCAGTCGCCGGTGTCGGTCTTTTGGGACAGGTCTCGTTGGCGATCGGCCCACATCACTGCGCTATCGATGAAAAAAAGATCCACGTGGTGACCCTTGGAGTGGGCGATTTTTGCAAACTGGAAGCAACGGGTGGCGGCCTCGTCGTCGTCCTTGCTCAAAATAAACAGAAAGTTGGCCATTTCATAAGCTCCTTTCTTATATTTCTATATCTCTCTTATGAAGAATAGTATATTTGCTTCCCTGTTCAATTGATCAAACCAACTTTTTACCGGCGCCCGGTCCGGGCGACACGCCGTAGATCTCTTCGATCTTAAGAATCACGGCGCCCTTGGATTTAAGGGGAAAACCCGCTTTGTTGCCCATCTCTTCTATCCACTTGGCGGTCTCTTCGAAGCGTGCACCGCTCGTCTCGATGGTGATCGATCCTTTCAACTGGTAACCCTCGCGCCCCTCCCAGAAAGTGACCGCCACTTTGGGATTGTTTTTCATGTTGGCCAGGGTTTTGTTGAGGAACTGGTCTGAGATGAGAAGGGTTTCGTCATCGATGATCTTCTTTGCGCCGACCGGCACAGCATTGGGCGTACCGTCTAATGTGGCCGTGGTGAGCACAGCGGCCGGAACTTTATTGAAGAGTTCCTGCATGCGTTCGGTCATTTTCGCCATCTTTTTATCTCCTTATTGATTTCGGTTTGTGTGCGTCGAGAATCAACGACACATTGGTGATCCGGCCCTCCTGATTGCGGTGATCCAACAGCAGGGAACGATATACCGGGCCATCTTCGATGGCCCATTGGTGGAAATGGAAGCGGCCTCTCTCATCGCAGTACTCCAGGAGATCGACCAGAAACCCTTCCCCTTCGAACAGATCGGTGAGGCGCTGATGGTCATAAAGCACCTTGTGATCTGCTGCCGGATGATCGGCCGGTCCCGGCCCGCCCACGCGGGCTTTTTTCCGGTATTCCGGGTCGGGGAAGTTGCCATCCGGAACGGCGCAGCGCAAGTACCCGCCCGGTTGTAGCCAGCGATAACAAAGGGCGGCAGCGGCCCTTCCCTGATCTTCGGTCAGGTGCTCCCAGACATGTTCGCATAGAAAAGCATCTGCTCGGCGCTCCTTGAAAACCGATGCCCACTGGTCGGGTCGCAGCAGGTCGAGCGTCTCCCTGTCGGTAGCGATCCAGCCCGGCCATGTCTGATCGCCTGCGCCGAGAATGATCCGCAATGGCTGATTGTCTGGCCAATGGCCTATTTTAGGGCTGCGCCCGGCCATGACGCCTCTCTGCTATCCGGCTTTTTGCTCGGTATGATCCGCCTTGTCGGCAAAACGTATCTTAGCCACAATTTCCTGCATCGCTTTCGCCGTCGGCGAAGTGACGTAAGTGTATACAAAGGATTGGCCGTTGTCGCAAGCCATGGCGATCTGCGGGTCCATGGGGATAGCTCCGAGAAACGGCACCTGCATGCTGTTGGAGATGCTCAATCCGCCCCCGGTTGAAAAGATCTGAGTCACTTCTCCACATTTTGGGCAGGCAAAACCGCTCATGTTCTCCACGATCCCCAGGACCGGAACGTTCAATTGGCGGCAGAAGGTGACCGATTTGCGAACATCCACGGAGGCCACCTTCTGGGGAGTGGTTACGATGACGGCCCCGTCGAGCCGACCGATCAGTTGACACACCGACAGCGGTTCATCGCCGGTGCCCGGAGGGGAGTCGATCACCAGATAGTCCAGGTCTCCCCAGGCAACGTCCTTGAGGAACTGCTTGATGGCGATCATCTTCATCGGCCCGCGCCAAATGATGGCATCCTCCTGCTTTTGCAGGAAAAATCCGGCGCTCATCACCTTCAGCCCCCGCACGTCCACGGGGAATAGGCTCTCACCGTCGCCCTGCACCGATTGCTGTTCGAGGCCCAGCATGGTCGGCACGCTGGGGCCGTGGATATCCACGTCCAGCAGACCGACACGCTTGCCGCCCATCACCAGCGCCATGGCCAGGTTGACGGCCATTGTGCTCTTGCCGACCCCCCCCTTGCCCGACATCACCACGATTTTGCGGTCGATACGGCAGAGGCGGGATTGCAGTTTTCGGCGATCTTCAAAATCCTTGTCGCTCTCCCCTTTTTGACGATTTTTGGCGGTGCAACTCTTGTCGCCGCAACTGCTGCATCCCGGCGCTTTATCATCTTGTTGTGTCACGTCTTCTATCTCCATTTGTGGGGCCCACTCTCATAGAAAGCCCCTTTTTCAACCCGGTCAATTTGAATCCCAACTTCCGTGAGTCGCTTTCTGGCCGGGCATTCGAAAGCATTCATCTCCCAGGCAGCCATCCTGGAACGCATCGATGACAGCATCCAGGTCACCGCATGTAAAACCGATCACGCGTATGCCGGCCTGCTTGAGTGCGTTTTCGAGGGCAAAGCTGATCGCACCGCAGATCAGAACATCGGCACCGATGCGGGAGAGCTCCCTGATGCGGCCAAACGGCTCCACGCTGGTCAGATAGACGCTCTCCCGGTTGATTTCACGATCGATCTCATCATCGGCTATGTCGACCAGTAAAAGCCGCTCGGCGACATCGAAAACCGGCGATACACGACCATTCCATTGTGATACGGCAATACGCATGGCGTTGGTTCAGCAACAGGTGTGCCAGGATAGATTTGATGAGATTTGGCATGCAGGCTGACAGATTAGAGGAGAAACGGACCCAATGGGATTGCGCATAACGATGCAATATGCAATAGTGCTCTCGTTGATACCGTTGTATCTTGCAAGGATATAGCCCTGGAGGGGTATTGTGAACAAAGAGCGTGAGACAGACTACCGGGACGTGATTCTCGATTCGGTCAATGAGGGCGTTTTTACGGTTGATCGGGATTGGCGCATTATTGCATTCAATCGGGCCGCCGAGCAGATCACCGGCATTTCCCGCAGCGATGCCATCGGAAAGGCGTGTTGCGATGTCTTCCATGCCGACATTTGCGAGAAGGCGTGCGCCCTTCGGCAGACTTTCGACACTGGTCGGCCTGTCGTGAATGCCACCGCCCATATCGTCAGCAACCAGGGGCGCCGGGTGCCGATTCGCATATCAACGGCCATTCTCAAGGATCGTGGCGGAAATGTGATCGGCGGCGTAGAGACGTTCCAGGACCTGAGTCAGGTCGAGGAGCTGCAAAAGGAGTTGAAGAGCCGCTACACCTTTGAAGATATCGTCGGCCGCAGCGATGCCATGCTTCAGCTCTTCAAAGTGATGCCTCAAATCGCCGAAAGCAGCAGCACGGTGCTGATTGAAGGCCCCAGCGGCACCGGAAAAGAGCTTTTTGCACGCGCCATTCACAATCTGTCGTCCCGGGCCAAGCGGCGGTTCGTGGCGGTCAATTGTGCCGCCCTGCCCGACACCCTGCTGGAGAGCGAGCTGTTCGGCCACAAGGCCGGAGCGTTCACCGATGCCAAGCGGGACAAGGCCGGCCGTTTCGAGATGGCCGATGGCGGAACGATTTTTCTGGATGAGATCGGCGACATCTCCCCGGCCATGCAGATGAGGTTGTTGCGGGTACTGCAGGATCGTATCATCGAACCGCTGGGGGCCGTCCGTTCCAAATCCGTGGATATTCGCGTATTGGCCGCCACCAACAAAGATCTGGCCGAACTGGTCCGCGAGGGTATCTTTCGCCAGGATCTCTACTATCGGATCCGGGTGATTCATCTGGTGCTGCCGATGCTCAGGCAGCGCAGGGAGGATATTCCCCTGCTGATCGACCACTTCGTGCGGAAATTCAATCGCTTGCAGGGGAAAGACATTGCCGGCGTATCGCTGGAGGTGGTGGCCCGCCTCATGGCGCACGATTTTCCTGGAAACGTACGTGAGCTGGAGAACATCGTCGAACAGGCCTTCGTGCTCTGCAGGGGCGGCATGATCGAGCTGCACCATCTGCCGCCCGAGTTTCGCTCCGAATCTTTCTCAAGCCGGGAAGCCTTCGGACCGGTCAACCTGAAGGCGATGGAGAAGCAGTTCGTTCATCAGACGCTTATATACCATAACGGCAACCGCCGGAAGGCTGCCAGGGATCTTGGCATCGATGTCTCAACACTCTACCGAAAAATCAGAACGCTGGGCATCGAAGTGCCGGAGACCGACGGCCGCAGCAAGAGAGCGTAGTATTGCAATATGCAATGCTACAGTGGTCGCCGATCTGCCACCCTGCTTCATATTCCCGCCCCTATCCCCATAAGATGCGCCCCACGATTAGATACCGTTGAGTAGGCATGCAAATTGCTCAATTGCCTCTTTGATCGGGAAAACGAAGAGGCGGTGGTCCTCGTGCGCGTATGGCAGTGGGAACACGAAACGACCTTAATCCGCTGAGAGTGATTGCACTTACACAACTGCCGATTCTGCCATGGGAGCGTTGAACAGATGTCGATGCCAGCACCAGCAACAGGCCAGGCAACCCCCACCGAAGCGATTTTGGAGAGCATTTCGGACGGTGTTTTCACGGTGGATGCAAACTGGCGCATCACCTCATTTAACAGGGCGGCTGAGACCATCACCGGGATCTCGCGAAAACAGGCCATCGGACAGCGTTGCTCGGATGTATTCCGCTCGAGCATGTGCGAAGCGGAGTGCCCCCTTGCCCGGACGTTGAAGAGCAAAAGACCGATTATCGGTAAATCGGGATATATTATCGACGCCGATCACGCCAGGATCCCTATCAGTGTCTCCACGGCGGTGCTTCGCGATGCCACTGGACGCATCGTTGGCGGCGCCGAAACCTTCCGTGACCTGAGCGACGTCGAAGCGCTGCGTCAGGAGTTGGCCGGCCGGTTTCGGATCGGTGACATCGTCAGTCGGAGCCCTTTGATGCAGCGGGTGTTCGAAGTGTTGCCTGCCATTGCAGCCAGCCCGAGTACGGTCTTGATTCTGGGCGAGACAGGAACCGGCAAGGAGCTGATGGCGCACACGATCCACTCGCTCAGTCCG
The DNA here is from genome assembly GCA_963668675.2 of uncultured Desulfatitalea sp. Classification (GTDB taxonomy): domain Bacteria; phylum Desulfobacterota; class Desulfobacteria; order Desulfobacterales; family Desulfosarcinaceae; genus Desulfatitalea. Next base: position 3,560,005 of record CAXXMB010000002.1, read on the forward strand.
AGGCGTGACGGCCCGTTTGTCGCAGTCAACTGCGGGGCACTGCCAGACACCCTGCTCGAATCGGAACTGTTCGGCTATAAAGCCGGGGCCTTTACCGGCGCCAACAAGGACAAACCCGGACGGTTCGCCATGGCCAAGGGCGGCACCCTGATGCTCGACGAGATCGGAGAGGTGAGCCCGGCCCTGCAGGTCAGACTGCTGAGGGTGCTGCAGGAGAGAAGCTACGAGCCGCTGGGGGCCACCGCCACTGAGCTGGCCGATGTGCGCATTGTCGTGGCCAGCAACAAGGACCTGGCGGTGGAGATGCGCCAGGGCGCCTTTCGGGAAGACCTCTACTATCGTGTCAATGTGGTTCGCGTGCAGCTGCCGCCCCTGCGGCGGCGAAAAGAGGACATCCCCCTTCTGGCCGAGCAGTTTATCGCCCGTTTCAATCGATTGCAGCGCAAAAGCATCAAGGGCATTGCTGCCGAGGCGCTCTCGCTAATGATGGCCCACGACTGGCCAGGTAATGTCCGTGAGCTGGAGAATGTGATCGAGCGGGCATTTGTGCTCTGTGACAAACGGGTCGTCGGCATCGAACACCTTCCCGACGAATTGACCGCTCACGGCAAATCGGGCGGTCTGCCTTCGGGTATGCGCGAGGCCCGCAATCTGATCGACAGTCAGACCATTCAGACCGCTCTTGAGCAGAACAACTTCAACCGATTGGCGGCTGCAAGGGCGCTGGGTATACACAAAAGCACGCTTTTCCGCATGATCAAACGGCTCGGCATCGCCTTGCCGGAGCAGGATGGGCGATCTGCAAGGCGGGTCCAAAGGGGGTGTCACTGATCGGGAAATGTAGTCGCAAAAATGCGACTTAATCCGGTACCGATGGGCGCAATAGTGCAACTCAACCCCTCGTATTCTCGGGGTTGGAAAGCTGAAAACGATAACGAATACCATTAAATAGGCATTAAACCCGAGGAGGGCCCTATTTGGCATGCCGAATGCTTAGACTCGGGTAGAGATAACCACCGTCGCGCTGTGCCCGGTTGCCGAATCCAGGCCGGGTGAACAAGCGGCGCCATTTTTCACTTCATATGAAGGAGGAGGAACCCATCGCATGACGCAACAGCCGATCACGCTCGGCGTGAAACGAAAAGAGACCTTTCTGGAAAAGGTGAAAGAGATCCTGCCCGAAGGCGGGAACTTGAACCTGTGCCTGACTTGCGGCGCCTGTTCATCGGGTTGCCCGGCGACCGGTCTGGACAATATGGACCCGCGCAAATTTCTGCGGATGGCGGCCCTGGGGATGGATGAAGAGATCCGAAAGTCGGAGTGGGTATGGATGTGCTCGATGTGCCAGCGTTGTATCTACGTTTGCCCCATGGAGATCAATATCCCCCAACTGGTTTTCAATGCGCGCGCCCTGTGGCCCAGGGAAGAGCGCCCCAAGGGAATCCTCGGCTCGTGCGATATGGCCCTGCGCAATGACAGTTGCAGCGCCATGGGGACTTCGCCGGATGACTTCGTGTTTGTGGTCGAAGATGTGCTTGAGGAGTATCGCGAGGCCCAACCCGAATTTGCAGAGATGGAGGCGCCCATCGACAAAGAGGGGGCTGAGTTCTTCCTGAACCAGAACTCCCGCGAGCCGGTCACCGAACCGGACGAGATGGTCCCCTTGTGGAAGATACTTCACCTGGCGGGGGCGGATTGGACATACGGCTCCAAAGGGTGGGGCGGCGAGAACTACTGCATGTTTCTGGCCGATGACGACGCATGGAAGCACATCACCAGCACCTCGGCCAAGCAGGCCGACGACCTGGGGTGTAAGACGTTTCTCAATACGGAATGAGGGCACGTCACCTTCTCAGTCCTGGCAGGACTGAAAAAATACAACATCCCGCATAAGTTTGAAGTTAAGAACATCTATGAATACTACGCCAAGTGGATCCGTGAGGGTAAACTCAAGGTGAATTCGGATTGGAACAAAGACCTTAAGATCAAGTTTACCGTACAGGATCCTTGCCAGATTGTCCGCAAAAGTTACGGGGACCCGATTGCAGAGGATTTGCGCTTTGTGGTTAAATCGATAGTCGGTGAAGACAATTTTATCGATATGCAACCTAATCGTTCCAACAACTACTGCTGCGGTGGTGGTGGCGGATTCCTTCAGTCCGGTTACAAAGAGGCCCGCCTGGAGTATGGGCGTATAAAAGACCAACAGATTCAAACGACCGAAGCCGATTACTGCATTGCCGGCTGCCACAACTGCCACGCCCAGATACATGAGTTGAGCGAGCACTACGGAGCAGGGTACGGAGTAGTCCACCTCTGGACCTTGATTTGCCTCTCCCTTGGGATTTTGGGCCCCAATGAGCGCGAATACCTGAGAGACGACCTGAAAGAGGTCAATGTCTTCCATCCCGAGACGGCGATGTAACACCCGGCATCGGGAATGTTGAATCCAAACAGATGATATCTTGTGGAAGGGTCCGGAGATATATGGCTCCGGGCCCTTCTCACCGGATGATGCAACAGGCGGTTTCAGGATCGATGCATGATAACGTACACGCTGGAAGACCTGAGGAGAAAGAGAGACGAAGCGTTGTTGGGTTCGGAACAGGCGATCCGCAGGCACCGCAATACTTACCAGGCCCTGAAGCATCTGTTGCAAGATATCAATAGCGGTCCGGTGGATGTCGCCGAATACTACCGAACCGCCTCCAAGCTGCTGTCGATGCTCAAAGAGATGAGCGAAGGCGCAGATCGAACCATATTCCACCTCTTCGAAAAACAGATCGACCCTGCCAAGGGAGGAAACGCACGCTGGTTTCGGCTGGCCTGTCTCGATCTGGCTGAACATGTCAGGGACATCGAGCGTTGGCGGGCTGCTAAATCGGGGTTGCGACTCGTCAAGTAGACAGTTATGGGTTCTTACTCCGACCGCCATTTGATATTGTGCAATGTGCATCGTGCCGCAGCTACCTAACCTTTTCCCCTCATTTTCCGATCCATCTGCAGCGACCTCCTACTGTGCTGTTCAACGGAGCCAGTTTCTGACAATTGCTATCCTCGATTTTTCGAATGCTGCAATAATGGCTCTCTCTAAAGGTAAAAATATGAAAACTGAGCTCACAAAGAGAGAATTGCAATCCAAAATTGCGGTTTTGGAATCTGAGCTGGCGGCATCCCGGCGTCAGGAGAATACGATAATAAGACAGCTTTCAGAAGATTTTAAGCAACTTGCAGATCGCTCCCAGGATGCCATCTATCAGTACGATATCGAATCGAGAACATTTCCATTTTTCAATAAACAATTTTTGTCCTTGTATACGTTCGTGCATAACGGCGTTAGGGTTCTGTCGCCTAAAAGTGTTTTACTGCGCATCCACCCGGATGATCGTGATAAAGCAAAAGCCGCCAGAGCACGATCTATGCAACCCCAAAATAGCAGTGGGGAAGTAGAGTATCGTTTATCGCTGGACGATGGCTCGGAGCGGGTGATGCATGATCGCTGGACCGTTGTGCGCGATATGGGGGGGCAACCCATTGCCATCGAAGGATTTATACGAGACATTACCTGGCGCAAACAGGCTGAAAAGGAGTTTGAGCTGAGCATCAGGAACTCATTGATCGGCTGCTATATTGTTCAAGACGCAAGATTCAAATATGTCAACCCTGAGTTTTTGCGTATCACTGGATATGCAGAAAATGAACTGATTGGGACGGCACCGCTGAACATCGTCCAACAGACGTATAGAGATCATGTCAGAGAGAATTGCATCCAGATGCTGAAAGCCAAACGGCTTTTTCCATATGAATTTTGTATCGACGATAAAAACGGAAACCCGAAGTGGATTTTGGAAACGGCAACGTCGATTCAGTATAAAGGCAAACGAGCGGCATTATGTTATTTCATGGACATTTCAAAGGGGAAAAAGGTCGAAGAGGAGAGGCTTGCCAAAGAGAAGCTCTTGTCAGTGCTGGAGCTGGCTGGTGCCGTAGGACATGAACTGAATAATCCGCTGCAGGTTGTGTTGACCTGTACTGAAAAGTTGGCGCCGGCTTCGGAGCAGGACCCAACTCGGCTTAAATTGTTCCGTTTGCTTAAAAGCAATGTCGCAAAAATGAGAATCATCATACAAAAGTTTCAGAATATTACCCAATATGCCACCAAAGAATATGTGGCCGGGAAGAAGATCATCGACATTGATGCGGCATCGCCGAATATGCCAGACGGAACGTCGGAGATTCTATAGAAACTCCGACGTTTACCGGCGGCCAACTCGGGGGTTAGACCGGTCAAGTCGACGGTCGCAAGTCTGCACCCGATAGGGTCGCCATGGTTGCTGTTTCAGTACGATGGTTGCTCCGTCTCCTTTTTTCCTTGTTTATAAAAAAACCAAAAAATCAATAGGATAAAATGTATCCGGCGATGATGTGGTCATTGGCACGGGCCATGCTCTGACATTTCATAGAGGAGAGTGGCCGGATGTGATGAAAGCTGCATTTACCACATGGAACAACCGTATTGCTCCCGTCTTCGACGTGTCCCGCGTGGCTTGCATCGTTGAGGCGGAAGCGGGTGACATTGTTGACGAGCGGTTGGAGGCTTTCCAGCATGAGCTGCCGGCCAGGAAGATATTGCGTCTGGTTGAATGGGAGGTGGACACACTGGTGTGCGGGGCCATCTCGCGCCCTATGCAGTCGATCCTGACTGCCCAGGGGATACGGGTGATTCCGTTTGTGGCCGGAGAGTTGCATGAGGTGATCGGCGCCTGGTTGGATGGCCGTATAGAGAACGCTGGTTTTGCCATGCCCGGATATGGCGAACGGCGGGTGGCACCTGAAGGTGAACCGGAAGAACAAGAGGGATAGATGCGGCGTGCAAAAAGGGGGGCAGCCGGCTGAGAGAAAGAATGCTATCCAATGCGTGACCGCCGATGGTCTCATTTTAGAGAGGTTTTATGTGTGCGGAGAACAGGTCCGCGTCTTGGAAATCGAAATGGTCAGGGACAATACCGGCCATTGAAAATGAGGAGGTGACACATGCCAGGAGGAAATGGTAGAGGACCGATGGGAGAAGGGCCCATGACCGGGCGTGGCATGGGGTATTGCAGTGGAGGCGATATACCCACTTTTGGAACCATGGCTGGGCGACGCGGATTCGGTATGCCCCTGGGACGCGGCAGAAGAGGCGGACGATGGGCGGGAGGAGCACCCAGTGGGGTTGCATGGCGGCCGGGATGGGCAGCGTGGGGCGACTATCCGGATTACGCTCAAAGCGCCTCTCCTGAGTTGGAGCGCACGTCGCTTAAAAACCAGGCCGATCTTCTGGAGGCTGAACTGAAACGGATCCGACAACGGCTGGCCGATATGGAGGGTGGCAATTCCGAGGCCTGAAGATTCAAAAAGAGGCAGCGGCAATGGCGTTTGAATTGAAGCTCGACCTTTCCAGGCACTGCATTGAGACCGAAATCAAACGGCAGCACAACCGTGCGGTATCCGACTATTTCCGCGCCGCTCCGGCGGCGCGCCAACAGCTCGAAGAGATTATAGAGCAGACCCGCCAACTGCTCGAATCTGCGGACTTTAAGCAGTTGCGCAGCACCTATCCGCCACTGGCTGGCCATTGTGAAACAAACGCTATCCTGACCCAGGAGAAGGGCCGGTCCGTCATCATCGTGGACGGTGCGGTCATACAGCCCCAGCCGCCCGACCATAAGTGATGATCGGGCGTCACAGGCGGCATGAAGCGGCGATTGTCTCTTCGAATCGTCACTTCACCCGCATCTTACCCTAACTTGGCCTCCAGCGAGGCAATGGTCTGATCGATCACCTCAATTGTGGGCGTCAGGGTTTCCATCTTCATCTTCAGGATCATTTCGCGCGGTTTATTCAGTCCCTTGGCATAGGCGATCGCCTCATCCATCAGTGTTTCCAGGGAACACTCCCGGTTGATGATATGGTACTCCAGACACTCCCGGGCCGTCATACGCCTGGCCGTGTACTCCATCTCTTCGAGCAGGGGCATTGGGAGCACCCGTTTCGATACGGCGATGAATACGGCGCCAAGGGGGATGCCCAGATCGACCTCCGGAAGGCAGATCCAGCCCCTGTCCGAGCGCATGAAGCGGAAATCGTGGGCAAAGGAGAGAAAGGCCCCGCCTGCAAAAGCATGGCCGTTCATCGCGGCAATGGTGGGCATCGGCATAGTGATGACGCGCTTGAAAAGTTTGTACAGTTCAATGAGGAACCGGCTCATGGCCGCTTCTCCGGATGCCTGCACTTCAGGCATCAGCCAATCCAGATCGATGCCGTTACACCAGATCTTTTCATGCCCGCTGGTGACCACCAGTGCATTGGCCTCCGTCTGGTTTTCGATCTCGTCCAGCGCGGACATGAACGCCTTGATCGACTCCATATTGAAACGGTTTTCGCCATTGTTCATGGTCAATACGGCAATGTGATCGTCCAGTTTGTATTCGTACATCGACATGGCTGTCTCCTCCTGGGGTTGTGCGGATTTTGAACGCGTTGGATCCGATAACGGTTGGTCGTGTTCAGTTGAATTTCTGGATAATGGCCTGATTCACCCGTTTATAGACGGCCATATCCTCTTGGCTGAAACCCTCTTCTATTTTTCGATTCGCGGCCTGCGCCACTTTTTTTACCGCAAGTGCTTTCTGCATCCCTGCATCGGTAATCGCAATCAACATCTGGCGCCGGTCGTCCGGATTGACGCGACGGCTGACCAGCTGCTGCTTTTCAAGTTTGTCGACCAACCGTGTGATGGCCGCGTTATCGATTTCAAGCGTTTGGCTGAGAAGGCCCATGGTGGTCTCGCTGAGCCCTTCCAGCACCAGCAGAATGCCGATCTGGCCGGGAGATAGGGCAATGCCTATACGCTTGAGCTCTTTCTTGAAATGGGAGGTGAGTCGATAGTGAATTTTCGACAGAGCGAACAAAAGTCTATCCGGCATGATCTCTCCTCGGCATCGGAGTTTTATTTGTAACTGACAAAATTAGATATTTACAAATAAAATGTCAAGGGCTATATTGGTGGCCATTTCCGACATCGTCAAAGGAGCCGTTGCGCCATGTCATTCAAAGATGTGGAAAGCACCCGTACAGCCCTTGAGAACGCAGGCTATGTATGCACGACCGAGATCGCCACGGTCGTATTTCTGGCGTCCGCGGCTTGCAAACCGGTGTTGGTGGAGGGCCCGGCCGGTGTCGGCAAGACCGAACTGGCCAAGGCTGTCGCCGAGGCCCTGGGACGCGATCTTATCCGACTGCAGTGTTACGAGGGGCTCGATGAGGCCAAAGCGCTGTATGAGTGGGAGTATGGCAAGCAGCTGCTCTATACCCAGATCGTAAGGGACAAGATCAGCGACGTCGTATCTGGTGCGGCCACCTTGAATGAGGCGGTGGATCGCATTGCCGACCACGCGGACGCCTTTTTCTCGGAGCGCTTTTTGCTGCCGCGGCCTCTGCTGAGGGCCATAGACGCGCCGGCGCCGGTGGTGCTACTGATCGACGAAGTCGACAAATCCGATCCCGAATTCGAAGCGTTTCTTCTGGAGCTGCTCAGCGATTTTCAGGTTACCATCCCTGAGTTGGGAACCCATCGCGCGGTCCACACGCCCTTTGTAGCGCTCACCTCCAACAGCTTTCGGGACATGAGCGACGCCCTTAAGCGGCGCTGCCTGCATCTCTATATCGATTACCCCGGCCCGGAAACCGAGCGTGAGATTGTCTGTCGCCGCACGCCTGAGCTGCCTGGCCGCCTGGCTGACCAGATGGTTTCGGCCATGGCACGCATCCGCGAACTGGATCTCAAGAAGAAACCGAGCCTTTCGGAAACCCTTGATTGGGCCCAAGCCCTGATCAGCCTGCAAATCGATCACATCTCCCGGGAGGCCCTTTTGGCAACCCTCAATGTGATCTGCAAATACAGGGAAGATGTCGAACTGGTCGACCGAAACTTAGGCAAGGTGCTGGATCCCCGCTAACCGGCCGGCAAACCGTCTCGCAAACCGGCTCGCAAAACGGCCCGCAAAACGGCCCGCAAAACGGATAGACGGTCCGGTTCGACAGCCAACGCCATGGAATCGATGATTCTCAAATTTGCGGCATCTGCACGAGCGGCAGGAATGCGCATCTCTACGGCCGAAGTGCTGGATTGTTTAGATCAGCTTCCCCGGGTGGATATCCTCGACGAGGCGCAGTTCACCACCTTGCTGCGATCCCATTTCGCCAAAAGCCGCCTCGAGCAGTCGCGTTTTGCGCATCTATATCACCTCTTTTTTCATGAGATGTTAGAAGACTTGGACCCTTCGACGGAGGCGGCGGTCGATCAAATTGAAGCTGTTCTCCAGGAACTCATGGCACACATGCAGCAGAATTCGCTATCGTTGGCAGTAGCTGAATTTTTGGCGAACCGGCCCGAAGCTTATTTGCGATGGCTCAATGAGATAAGGTCGGAAGGGGAGGTGGGGGCTAATCAGCCAAGGGGCCTGGCAGTCAATGCAGGAGGCCTGGTTCGGCGGTTGGAGATGCTGCAGGCGATAAGGGAGACCCGTGTGGCACTAGACGACTTTCTCGTGGTGAACCGGACCCAAATTCACGGGGAAACGCGAAGTCAACTGAGACGCCTCATCCATCGCAGACTCGACACCGCCTATCGGCTGATGACAAGCGATCAGAGGCCCGAGTTCACCCCTCCGGTCAAGATCCCTGTTCCCGATCTATACGGCGAACTGGGACGCCGCTCCTTTGCCGGCCTATCTCCCGGAGAGATGGCGCGCCTGCGGGATGTGATCACCCGGCTCGTGCGCATGCTTCGAGACGCTGCCGGCCGCAGGCACAAGGCGCGCTCCCGGGGTGTGGTGGACATGCGGAGGACTCTGCGGGCCGCTGCACAGACCCAGGGGGTGCCCCTGTCGATTAAATTTCGCCACAGGCCACTGCGCAAGGGCGGGATCGTGGTGCTGTGCGACGTGTCGGGATCGGTATGGTCATCGGCCCGCTTCATGCTCACCATGCTGTATGCCCTCCAGGACTGCTTCGATCGGGTAAGAAGTTTTGTCTTCATCGATGAGCCCGTGGAGGTAACGAACTACTTCGATGATTTCGATGTGGACCGCGCACTGGAAGAAATTCTTCACTCGCCGGACGTTACCCATGGTGCGGCCACTGACTATGGCAGAACGTTACGCCTTTTCAAGCGCAGTCACATGGACACCATTACCAAGAAGACAACGGTGATCGTCATCGGTGACGGCCGCAGCAATTACGGCAATCCCGAGGCCGCTATTTTCGAGGAGATTCGGGATCACTGCCGGCGTCTCTTCTGGCTCAATCCGGAAACCGAACAGTTCTGGTACTCGGGCGACAGCGAGATGCGAACTTATGAAATCCTTTGCAACGAGGTCCATCACTGTCAGAATCTTAACCAACTCACCGCCTTCATTAGAAAACTGGTGATATGATATCCCACAGCTGCAATAGCGCTCTTGTTGATATCGGCCGGCCCAAGATTGAGATAAGCCGGGTTGCTTGACCATGCGCTGCTTTGCGTTCCGATGAGTCGACGTGTTGAGCAATCCTTTGTATAGATCTATCCCTTTGACCCACGTAAAGCTCCTCGGTGTGAGCATCGCTCAAGGTTTATCTGTCGAGGTAGAATTCCACTGAAGGATCTGGCTTTAGATACCAGAGAATTCGTGCGCAACTCCTATTGCGTCATCCGGGAGTGCAGTTTGCGGATGCGCCCGCTGAGCGCTTTGCAGATATCCAGGGCGATCTGGGGGTATTCGCGCACCATCTCCTTGAACTCCTGTTTGTGCAGCATCAGCATCCGGCTTGGTTCTATCGTGCGGATGGTGGCCGTGCGTGGGATGTCTTCGAAAAGCGCCATCTCTCCAAAGTAGTCGCCGGCATCCATGCGGTCCAGTTCGATCTCCCCCCCATCGTCCTGCTGCTTGAAGACGGCGACCCGGCCTTCGATAATCAGGTAGAGCGTTTCACCCGGGTCTCCCTCCCTAATCACCTCTTGGCCTTTCTGAAATTCCACCTCCTCCGTCACCGATGCAACGGCCGCCAGTTCATTGACTGCCAGCTGTTCAAAGATTTCGATTTTCTTCAGCCATAGAATGATTTTGGGAAGAGTGAGCGTCTCTGCCATGATGGTCTCCTTTGCGTGACCGCTGTGTTGGGATAAAGCTGTCACCTGACGAGCCACTGCGCTGATATGGGGATTGCTGTGGTTGGCCAACGGCTCGATTACCGCCATATCGACGTAGGGCGTTTCGGCTTCGGCATTGATCTGCAACGCCATCAGCACAGCCAGCCAATCGTAACGGCCCAGCAGATGCCGGCACAGCGCCTCGCTGTCTCTGGAGAAATCGTTGACCTTGAACTCCTTGCGGCCTATGGCGAGCTGTTGTGCGATGGGGATGTCGTCGAGCAGGGGGAGCAGTATACGCGTCAGGGAGCGATCGATCAGATCATCGATGGCCTCCTGGCTGTTCGCTTTCTGGCGGGTATCGGTTGACAACAAACCGCGGGAGATGATCCGCATACGGCCGCTGCGGTCCTCGATGCTCAGCACACGCAGCACGTTTTCGAGTAGTCCCATGCGCTGTTGGGAGAGATGATCCAGGAGCAAATCCCTCGATGGTGTTTGGGGCATCTTGAGCAAACCTTCGCTCTCGGCCAACGATTTATAGGCGCCTTCTATCTGGTTGCGGGCGAAGCGGAAGACGTCCGGGTCCTTTATCTGCAAGCTGTCCAACAGGTCGAAGATCAGCTCTCGAGCCTCCTTGCTCGGGGTGCTCAGGGCCTTGATGAGGGTTTTGCCATCATGAAATTGGGCGCTTTCGATCCGCCGGGCTGCCGTGTGGCGAATGTCCGGGTCGGCGTCGGCGAGCAGGGCTACGGCTGTTTTCAATGTGGTTTTGTCGGTGACATGATAGGCACGTAGCGCTGCCAGACGTACCAATCGATTCTTATGCTTGAGCAGGGATGCCATGGCCGTATTCAGCTCATGCTCACCCACCGCATGGAGGGCATCAATGGTATCGGGCAGCAGTGCCTCGTTGCCCGGATTTTCCAGGCGTGCTGCCAGGGTGGGGACGAAGCGCGTGTCGCGGGTCAATCCGGCGGCGATGATACCGGCTTTGCGCGTTTCTACGGAGTGGTCGTCGATCCACGCATTGATCATGGCATAGGCGGTTTCAGGCGCCTGGGCCATCAACCCCGCCACCGCATAGGCGCGGATGTAAGGATCTTGATGCGCCAGATATAAGGTCCGGTCGAAACCTGCGGTGGCACCTGTCCCGAGGCGATGGACCGTTTTTAAAACAGCCAGTGTCAAGGTCGGGTCGTCGCTTTCGGCCAGATCTGTGAGAACCGATGAGGCGTTGGCGCCAACATCGGGTGTCAAAAACTCAAGCAATTCGATTTGAAGATCGGTTGGAAGATCGACGATCCGCTGGATCAGCAGTCGATCCATATCCGGTACTTTGATACGGTGCAGCATATGGGCATACCAGACTACCTCCCTGTCGCCGGCTTTGAGGAACGCGTCCGCCAGCTCCGATTGGATCGACTTTTCACGAAATAGCTGCCCCACATCGTTCTCTTCCAATGATTTCAGGTCGAGCTGGTTATCCTTGATCAGGTTTGACAAGATACCGGCATAACGAAATTTCAGGATGAGGGGGGCCACCAACCAGGCCAGCACAAACGGGAGGGCCACCAGCGAGAGATAGCGCGGGTGAAACAGGCGGTCGCCGATCAGGATCAATCCCGAACCTACAAAGAGGCCGATACGCACCACGGTTCCGCGCAGAAAGGGACGCACCATGGCCCGGAACGATTCGGGGAAGAGCCCCATCACTACCGCGTTAGCCGGAATATTGATGGTGGTACGGATGATCTGGGTGGACATGCGCGCATAGATGGCCGATAAAACATCAAACCGCAGCAGGAAGGCGGTGAAGGCGAAGATGTAGTTCAGCGGGTGAAACATCAGGGCCACCGGCAGTCCCCAGCGACCGTAGATCTTGCCCACAAAGAGCAGGATGACCAGGCTGACGATGTTCATCACCCCTCGGAAATAGCTGAAAAATTCGATCATTCCCGTTTCGGTGGCAAAGGTGCGGTCTACCGCAAAATTGAACTGGTAGTTCATAATAGGGATGACCACATTGGGCATGAGGGTCAGCACAATCATCAGGCGCAGCAGCAATGACTTCTTCATGACGGGTAGAACGTTTTTGATCTCATGGATCATGCTGCTCTTTTTTTTGGCGCCGACCCCTCCGGTGGGTTCCTCGACCATCAGCAACGAGGGGAATCGGCGCATCATGGCCCGCACCGCGAGGGCGCCGACGATAGAGATGACCATGTAAATCACCAACAGGTTGTCGACATTGAACCAGCGCACCAGCCAGGGGGTGCCGAAACTGCCCAGTATCTGACCTACCACGCCGCCTGCGGTGATCAGGGGAAAGAGTCGTTTGGATTGACGGGTATTGAACAGGTCATTGGCCAGGTTCCAGAAGAGCAGCGCCAGCAGCACCTCGTACAACGCTTTCAACATGAAGAGGATGGGGTAGATGAGATCGATGTCGAAAGGGATCAGCAGGCGCAGGCCCATCACACTCGTGCCTGTAATAAGGAACATGACGGCCAGCAGGTTCGGCCCCGGAAAGCGCTGCATAAATCCGGCGATGATGCCCATCACCACCATGGTGACGATGGCATTGAGCATATTGACCACCGGCATGAATTCCACGCCGTAGCGCTTCAGGAAGGCCGTCTCGGCATAGTTGTTGAGCAGCATGCCTGAACTGCGCACGAGAAAGAGAAGGGCCATGGTCCACAGAAACAGGCCGATCTCCTTGTCGTAAATGTCGAGCCAGCGTGCGATGCGCTTAAGCATGCTCAAAGGGTCCGATTCTATTGGGTGATGAAGCGTAACGTTTCTGATCCGGCCGTTGCGTTTTTTCGATAGGATCAGTGGTTGTTCAACCCTCCTGGTGGAACCGCCCATGCCTCTTTGTAAGGGTTATGGGTTGGGAGCAAAGACCAGGCGAAATCCGGTGGTGTGCAGTCGGCTGGCAGGGTGGCTCTTCTCCCGATTGGCCGAGCGGCAGGCGTGGCCCGGATCGAACCAACTGCCGCCGCGTCTGACGCGTTCGCTGCCGTCGTACGCTCCCCGGGGGGCCACCTGATTGCCCGGTCGATAAAGGCCATACCAATCCTGGACCCACTCCCACACATTGCCGTGCATGTCGTACAGTCCCCATGGGTTGGCGATAAAGCTTCTCACCGGCGTCGGCCGCTCATCGTCCTGCCGCGAGAGGATGCTGGCCCGCTGCCCCATGCATCCGCCCTCCCCGTGGTAACTTCCAGCATACATGGCATTGGCGCAGTTGATCTGGTCCCCCCAGCTGTATGCGGAGGTACTTCCTGCGCGGGCGGCATACTCCCATTCAGCTTCGGTGGGCAGCCGGTAGGTGCCTTCGCCACGAGCGTTGAGCTTTCGAATGAATTTTTGGGTGTCGAACCACGAAACTTTGGTGGCCGGCAGGCTCTTGTCGCCAAACCAGCGCAGGAAAAATCCACTTCCCATAAGGGATTGCCACTGTCCCATGGTGACCTCAGTGGTCTGCAGATAGAAAGATTTGGTGATGGTAACGCGATGCGCTGTTTCGTCCCTATCCCGATGGGGTTCGTCGGCAGGGCTGCCCATCATAAAAGAGCCGGCCGGTATCAACACAAACTCCATGCCCAGTGAATTGACGACCGTAGCCTTCTCACTGTCGGCAACTGCAGGAGGGCAGATGAAACCGATCGAGACGATCAGGGCCAGTGTTAATGAGAGGTTTACGGTCTTGCGGGAGCTGAGCATGATGCTTCTCCAATGGTTTTATTCGGTTATGCGTTGCGTAAGAATCATAATGATTTTTTCCCGGGTTGCCAAGTATGCATCTCCATGGAGAGTGCCATGCCTTTGCACGGTGGATTGATTGATATCGGTTCGTTAATGGTGTAAAACAGCAAAATAGAAGGAAAACAAACCGATGCAGCGTTCAACGGATATTCTCCTGGTTCAACCACCAATGCAGCACCCGGCCGTCACGGCACCAGCCGTTCTACAGGCGGCGGCGGCATTGCGTGAACGAGGACGAGATCCCATCCTCTTTCATGCCGGGGCGGACTTTTCGGTAAACTATCTGATGACTGATTCCGTAAGGGGGCGCCTCATGAAACGGGTACGAGAGCGCCTGCAAAACGGAGAGTACCAGTGGATGGATGGAGATGTACTGCAAAGGGCTCAATCCTATGCAGAGCACCCACCATTAACTGGATTGGGCTCGATCGCTGCCAAAGAGATAGTGGCCGCGGCGACATCTACTGCCTGCAGCGATCCTCGCACGACGGCCCGATCGATGCACCAGGTGGACGAGATGCTTCGGCTCGCTTCGGTGGCCTACAGCCCCACCCGACTTGACCGAAGGGGGTTCAGCCATCCAGGAATTGATGCCGATGCAGCGTTGCAAGCCTATCTGGAAAACCCCGAAAAAAACCCATTCCTGGAATATGCCAACCACTGGTGCCGGCCGACCATTGCCATTGAACAGTGTGCAGCGGTTGTCCTCATCGTATCCACAGCAGGCCAGATGGCAGCCGCGCTCACCCTGGCGCGATGCTGGAAAGAGAAGCGATCTTCGCTGAAGCTTGCGATATGCGCCGTCCAGGAGCACCTTCAACGGGCGGCACGCCGCCTGCTGGATAGCATGGGCATGGCGCAACCGGCCGATGGGGAGATTGCCAGCATTGTGAAGCAGGCAATCACAGGTGCACAGAGCCTTAATACGCAAGTTGCGACCCGTCTGGCGGATGGGAAAGAGGGAGGCCGACAGCTGTTGCCCCAACGGATTCGCAGTTGCCGGTTGCAGCCGGAGCACCTTCAGCACCTTCCGGGATGGTTGGGGAATGGAGACGGGGATGTGATCGTATGGCGCCATCCCAAAGGCGCGTTGACCGCTATCAGCCAACTTCTTTTTCAGGCGGCCAAGCGGGGCAACTGGAACCATCTGGTGCTTTCCCACCAGGATGATCGGTCACTTGTGGCCCGGCTCGAGGAGCTGGCAGGGGAAAACCCCTATATTGTCCACTCCTGGTGCCGGCGTGAGAAACCCGCTTCGACATACAGCGATGCCATCTATCTCTACCCGGAGGGGGGGGCGCCCTATGGCCAAACCGTTTGCCTGCCCGGTCGGCCGTTGTGGCAGCGACTGCAGGACCCGGTCTATCTCCAGGCGTGCGTGGCGGAGCTTGGCGCCAAGCGGGTGGCGCAGCAGCGCCTCAGTGATGATGGAAGGGCGGTGGCGCCCCTGGGGCGCCGGATAGTTTACCAATATATGCCACCCCGGCAATTGCCGCCGGGTTACCTTGATGAGATCTGCCTGATGGTAGAGGCCGGCGGGACGGTAGGCAGCAAGTGGCTGCGCCACAATCTGGAGCGGGCGTTTTTAATCGGCTACGCGGAGGAGAACGGCATCATTGTGGGTAACTCCAGCCTGAAGCATCCCCGGGAGGAGTATGTGGACGCTGTGAGCGAGCAGTGCGGCATCGACCTTCGCCACTATTTAGAACGGGGGTATACGTCGGTGCGCCCGGAGTACCGCAGCATGGGGATCGGGGCCAAGCTGCTGGAGGGGTTGACGGAGCGGTCCGATCATTACAAGGTCTACTCTGTCATTGCAGAAGATAATGTGGCCACCCAAAAGATGGCCATTCGCAACCGGACACGCCTGGTCGCCTCCTTTTTCAGTCAGCGGACGCAGAAGCAGATCGGTATTTGGATCCCGGAGTGGATGCTTCCCCAAGGGATGCAATTGCCCCGGCAGCCTGACCTGCAATAGTATAACAGGAGTCGTGTCGAACCGTGGAAGTAGAGAATCGTCCCATACCTGACCCAATTGAAAGGCGCATTGGCGTAATCACCATACGAGGCGCCGATTACCATCCCACGCTGCGGATGGCAGAGGCGGCCGAGCAGAGGGGGTGGGGCGTCATGCCGATTCATCCTTACCGCCTTTGGCCGGCTTACCAAGAGGGGCGACCCGTCTTGCTGGGCAAAGATGCCGACATGACATTCGACGCAATCATGCCGAGGCAGGGCGCTGAGATCAAAGACGCCTGTCTGCCGCTGATCGGCCATATGGCCCAGATGGGGATCAGGGTGATCAACTGTCGCGAGGCGATCGAGTGTGCGCGGCACAAATTTTTTACCCTGCAGGCACTTGCCGATGCCGGATTGCCTGTTGCCCCAACGCTGTTTGCCGCCGCTGCTGACGGCGTTCGTGAGGCCATGGTTGGCTTTGGCACTCGAGGCGCGGTGTTGAAGCCTGTCAGTGGGCGGCAGGGCAGGGGGATCTGTCGTTTGATGCTCGGCGAGACGTTGCCTCCCGACCTGGAGGAGGAGCTGGCGGCGGGTCGCGGTGTTCTTGTACAGGCCTATATACCGCCCGAGGGGCGTCGGGATTATCGTGTGCTCGTTATTGGCGGGCAGGTGGCGGGCGCTATGCGGTTGGCGCCGGCGCCGAATGACTTTCGTGCCAACGTCCACTTGGGCGGGCAGGGCAGTGCCGTGGAGCTTAATGAAGAGCTGGCGGATATGGCTGTTCGATCGGCGTCTGCTGTCGGACTGGAGATTGCCGGTGTTGACCTGATGGTGGATGCTGATGGGAAGCGCTTCGTGAATGAGGTGAATTATGCCCCTGGGTTCAGAGGCCTCGAGGCGGCTACGGGGAAGGATATTGCTGGGGTGATGATTGATTATGTTATAGGGGTGATTGGGGAGAGATCGGTGATGTCGTGATTATCCGGCGGGGTCAGCGGGTGGTCTACACCTCACGCAAACGCATGCAAGTGCCGCTAAGATGCTGCTCCGGGCGGCCCGGAAACTCGCTGCGCTCAAACAGTCCGGGCCGATGATCCTCCGCAGCACCTAAGCGGCACTATCATGCAATGCTGAAGAGGTGCAGACCACCCGCTGACCCCGCCTCCGGTTGTAAGTGCCAAAATCATATGGGTGGTGAAGTGAAGAAGTGTTTCCTATTTAAGGAGTAGTGGATGCGTATCACCGATCTGGAGAAATGTATTGATGGCGAGCAGGTGCGGGTGCGGGCGATGGTTCGGTGGGAGGATTGCGATCAGCCGGCGAGGGAGATTTTTATTGCTACTGAAAGGCAATTTACGGAAGACATTGCGCCTGGTCCCGAGGCTTTCCTGGCGGGAGTTCTTATTCCGGCCCTGCATTTTGGAGAGCGCCGCATCGCGATAAACGAAGCGGTCTGTCCGGTATTTTTGGAGGGGCTCTCCTTTATCATGGGGCTGATGGCGCACTGGTCTGATGGGCAGATGTCTCCATTGAATCTGGATGTGGAGCGTCGGCCGCTGCCGCTCTATTCGTCTGACGACCGCCGGTGTGGTTTGTTTCTGTCCGGCGGCATCGATTCGCTTGCCACGTTGCGCTGCAATCATCTGCGATATCCACCCGGTCATCCTTACCGTGTGCAGGATTGCCTGATGGTGCATGGTTTTGATATCGGCGGGGTGATCGAACGGGGCGCCAAGTACCATGTGTTTGAGCGGGCCAGGGCGCACATGGCGGCTGTGGCCGAGGATGCCGGGGTAACGCTTGTTCCGGTCTATACCAACATCCGCCACTTGTGCGACCACCGCGAGCTTTGGCTCAACCGCTTCTTCGGGGCGGTGCTGGCGGCTGTGGGCCATGCTTTTGCCCGGCGTCTGGCGCGGGTCAATGTGGCGGCCTCATACGATATTCCCAATCTGGTGCCTTGTGGGTCCCACCCGCTGTTGGACCCGGCCTACGGCAGCGCCGAGGTGCAGATAAGGCATTGCGATGTGGAGCTTTCGCGTGTCGACAAGCTGCGGACGATCGCCGAGTGGCCGGCCGCCTTGGACAACTTCAGGGTCTGCCTGGCCAACGTGCCCGACCGTCTCAACTGCGGCCGATGCGAAAAATGCGTGCGCACCATGTGCGGACTGGCGGCCATTGGTGCGTTGAACAAGAGCGACGCCTTTGTCGAGAACGATGTGGATCCACTCCTGTTCGAAAATTTCAAGATCACCATTCGCCATCGCGAGCCGTTCTATGAGGAGCTGCTGGGGCCGCTTCGAGAGCGGGGGCGTCACGATCTGGCCGATCTGATCGAGAGGAGATTGGCTGAGTAGCCCGATTGTTTCCTGCAGCGTTGCTTTCGGTATGGGAAAGCAGAACATTTGTGGATTTTATGCATATACATCCTTCAAAATTTGATCCTTCCGCATTTCTAGCCTTTGTCGGCATTTTTTGGTGTTGCTCGGCGCCTCGATGGCAAAGGGGGCTTTCAGCTAAGAGTGATGGCCCTGTGTGGGAAGATGGGTAGATAGGGTCAGAAGTGTCGTTCCCGGTGGCGGGGTGGTCTCCGCCCCCGGGAACCGTTTTCCGCGAGGTGATTTTAGAGATTTCTAAGCTATATAATTTATTGCAGTTTTTCTGGTTTGGTATGCAAGCTATTACCCACGGCACCTATATGTTGTGTTTGTTGACTGCCCAGATCACAATATGACGATGGTATACTTTTTGCTATATTTCTATACTACCCCCGCAATTCAAGGCAATTGTTATTGTTAATGTTGTTCGTCAAATTGCGATTGTTCACTTTCCGATGCTCGCCACCCTTCTCTGGTTTTCACACTCCTTTGATTTGCAATAAGCGGGACGCAAGGTAGGCTGAAACGTCAATATGCATTTTGGTGGCAGGCAGTCTCTGCCCGCATCGAAGGAGTGCAGATACCTTCTTATCAGGTGCGACGTTCGAATGAGCCTTGTAGAAGCAGATGCAAAGATGATCCGGGTGCTCGCAGTGGACTGCCACCCCAGATTTGGAGGTGGCTTATGGATCGCAACACGATTGAATTCATTGTTGGTGCCTTTTTCGTGGGAATATACGCCTTCTCGCGCTTTTCGAGCACCAGAACCGATCGACACCTGCCGGTGAGTTCAAGGTACACTTTTGCCCTGGTGATCTATATCACGTTGACCATTTTGATCTATTTTCTGCTGTCACTGGTCCTGACTGCAGGAATTGCGCTGCCATTTATCGGGCTTCGTGAAGTGACAGACGACATCAGAAAGATCTTTTCATCCGAAAACCAAGTGCTTTCCACGCAGCTGCTGGTGGCGTTGCTGATGACCGAGGCGTTGCCGCGCGTTAAAAAATTGAAGGAGGCGGATCGCCAGCTGCGCATTCTCTTCCAACGCATGGCCTCCCTCTCTGCGACAGCGCAAAGCCTGAGCTCAAAATTCCAATACGAGGCGCTTGATTTGCAGGATGGCCAATTGAGGGCAATTGAAAAGGCAATGACCGATCAGGGATTCGAAACGAAAGATATACAGATCAAAAAGGACAAAAGTCCGCAGCACATCTGGACCAGGGTTTCTCTTTTGTGGAGCAGTTTGAGCCGATGGGAGGAGACGCCTGCGTATCAAATGTTTTTGAATTCTCACTCAAGCGAAATGAAACGCCTGAAAAGCGAAAACGAATCCTTGGCAAACAAAGCGATGTATTGCTTTAAATTGTCTGCCGCAGCAGAGAAGGACCCGGAGCTGCACCGTGCGCTCAGCGATTGCACCAATATCTATACGACCCAGCTTAAACAACATCTTCAAAAACTGGCTGATTTTTTGAGCCGGGGGCTGCTGGCGGCCCAGAAGGGGGATGCGCGGTCCGATGCGATTGTGAAAATGGGATTCAAGGCTGAGTTGAACCAGGGCCTGAGTGTGGACCATTTGACATTGATGTTCATCATGCTCTTCGTCATTATGATGATCGGTTTTGGGTTTTCGAGATGGGTTGCAGACCCGGCATCGCAAAGGGCATTGATCTCCACGGACAGTTTTCTCAAAGCGATCATGATTGCCAGTATTTACAGCATCGGCATTGTGTGTGCCCTGATGGCAAAGTGGCGTTGCGATCAGAAAGGGAACACCAAAAATGCGTGGGCAACCTACTTCCTGTTTGCTGTACTGGCTTCCGTGATGGGATCGATGGTCAGTATATTCGTCGGTACAATCATCAAAGATTGGAACATGGTCGAGGGCTTTGAGCGGTTTATCGCCGAAAAATGGCCATGGCAGTTCATGGTGTTCACAACCACCTTTTTTACGGCTTTTCTGCTGAACCAGGATGTGGATCAGAAAGAGGGCGTCTTGAAGAAGAACCGTTTCTGGGAGGCTGGCATAATGGCGGCGGCGCTTCTCTTTGCCCTATTTCTCGCAGGAGGATTGATGGGCTTTTCAGCGGCCATGTACATGCAGACGGGCGTGACCGCCATTGTGGTTGGCTTCAGTATCGGCTTTTTTATACCGAGTTGGTATCGCGGCGCTCCCAGGCGCGATAAAGACCAGTTGAACAATATGATACAGTACGCCGGTCTGACAAGCCAGCATTAGCGTCTATTTCCCGGCTGGAAGAGAATGAACCTTCGAAGCTGATGCCCGCTTCGAAGCGGGCATCAGCAGACATACCGCAAGGCACATGACAGCAACAACCGTAACCGCCCAGAAGACGTCCCGGACGCCTTCGACCATCGTCGTTTGAACCATCTGCAACAGCCCTGGGGGCATCGTGGCTTGTATCTCGGGGCTGAGCAGCCCCTCGATATGACCGCTGCCTGACTCGGAGAGCGGTTTCGGAAATTGGCCCGCGATGCCGGACGCCTGTACCATTCTTTCAAGACCTGCAAATCGGATGGCGATAAAGCTGCCGCAGATGCCTACCCCCATGGTGCCGCCCAGGGTGCGTGCCAACTGGTTTGAAGATGTGGCCACGCCGAGATGTTCTGTGTCGAGCGATGCCTGGACCAGGAGCAGTGTGGACAACCCCACAAAGCCCATCCCCATACCGATGACAAAGAAGCTTGAGAAGATAAACGCGAGTGTGCTGCCCAACTCAAAGAGCAGGGTCATGGCGCATCCGCCCACCAGCAGCAGTGTGCCCGTTACACCGCTGGGTTTATACCCCCAGCGATCGACCACCCGCCCCAGCCCCAGCGAACCGATGGACCATCCCAGGCTCAGAGAGACCATGGCAATGCCCACCTGCATGGGGGTTCGTCCCTGGGCGCCCTGTATGAAGAGGGGGGCAAAGGCAAACATGGAGAAGATGGCGAAGCTACTCAGGAAAACCGCTGCATTTCCAGTGGCGAAGCCACGATTTTTAAAGAAACCGATGGAGAGAATCGGGTCCCGTGCACGATGTTCGATCCATAAAAAGGCGATGGCAGAAACCGAAAAGAGACCCAAAAGCGTTATGATGTGTGGAGAGAGCCAGCGATAGGTGCGCCCTGCCATGAGAAAGGCGAAGAGGAAGGAGATGATGGTCGTGGTGAGCGTGATCGCCCCCCACACGTCCAGCGAGATCTTCTCCTTCTTGGGTCTGACCTCGATGAGGTAGGCGCCGATGCCCCAGATACTGGCCAGGGCCAGAGGCGCATTGATGAAGAAGATCCATCGCCAGGAGAGATAGGTGACGATCAATCCTCCCAGGGTGGGCCCCAGCACGCTTGCGATGCCCCAAACGGCACTGCCGACGGAGAGAAAGCGACCCCGCTGATCCGGCGGGGCCACATCGGCCAGGACGATATAGACCAGAGCGAAGATGCCTCCGGCCCCCACGCCCTGGACCACGCGCGACACGATCAGGCTTGTCATGTCCCAGGAGATGCCAGCGGCGATGGATGCAAGAAGGAACGTGGCGATGGAGATCAGAAACAGCGTGCGGGTCTTAAACAGGTCGGCCAGTTTTCCGATGATGGGAAGAGAGACGGCTCGGGCGAGAAAGTAGGCGGAGTAGACCCAGCTGTATAGCGGCAACCCGCCCAGTTCGGCGATGACCGTAGGCATGGCTGCTGAAATCACCAACGCATCCAGGGCACCCAGAAAGAGGGCCAGGAGGGCGGCCCCGGTGATGGCCAGTCGCTGTGGACGGGTCGGTGTCAATGAACCTTATCCATCTGTTGACCGTTGGTTAAGCGGTTTGTAGTCTATGACGACACCGCACTGCTCGCAGCGGTACTGGGTGTGCTGCTCCGTCGCGAGCACCTCGAAGTCATTGTGCCTTACTCCGCCGGCCTCATAACATTCGGGGCAATACCCCCCCTGAAGTTCGTCGGCATCGATGGTCAGATGGCAGCGGCGGCAGCGCAGGCGCTGGCTCTTTTCAGGCAGCAGGGCCAGGTATTGATGGCGGCATCGGGTCATATAATCGGCCTTCTTTTTTGGAACCATATGATCATCTAATCGCAGCAAATGGCGTCAGGGTAGACGCAAGACGGTTCATCTGTCAAGAGGTGCAGCGGCCGTTCTTCCCACTGTATTTAAACAATTTTTGACTTTGCCTGTAAGCTCACTTTGCATCCGCTTGCTTTTGTCGATGACATTTGTATCATGCCGGTAGTCGCGGTATCGGCGACCCCGTTCCTACAGCCTTCGATCGGTGAAATCCCGTGTCCCCCTGTTCAGATCGGCCGAGTTCGATTTGACAGTCGAAAGCGGCGTCTCTATAGTGCTGCTTTCATCGCAGTTCAACTGGCATAGAAAAGGAGCCGCTGCCGACGTGGCACCGATCAAACAACCACCACCGATGCGCATCGCCTGGTTTGTCTGGGGATTGGGTGCGTTTTTCTACCTGCTGGGCTTCTTCCATCGCGTCGCCCCGGCCGTTATGACCGAAGAGCTCATGCGGGAGTTCCAGATCAATGCCGGCGCACTGGGGCAGCTCTCCGCCTACTACTTCTACAGTTATGTGGCCATGCAGATCCCTACCGGTATCATCGCCGACACCTGGGGCCCGCGTCGGCTCCTGAGCACCGGTGCCTGGGTTGCCACGGTCGGCACCATCCTCTTTGCGCTCTCACCGGTCATGCTGGGGGTGGGTATCGGGAGACTGCTCATCGGCGGTTCTGTGGCCGTGGCTTTTGTGGGGTTGCTGAAGCTGGCCAACAGCTGGTTTCCGCCCCGCTACTATGCCATGGTATCGGGCATGGCCCTCTTCTTCGGCATCATCGGCGCCGTATTCGCCGGCAACCCCCTGCGACTGCTCATGGACCATTACAGCTGGCGCACCTTGATGCTTTTTGCGGCCATACTGAGCTTTGCCACCGGCATTGCCATCCGGATGTATGTCAGAGACTACCCCCATGAGAAGGGGTATGCTGATCCGGTTCCACGTTCAGGGGCATCAAACCGTTCCGAACGCCAATCTATAATAGCCGGCATTTTCGAAGTATGCCGCTATCGCAACACGCTGCTGCTGATGGTGATCCCCGGTTCGCTGGCCGGTAGCGTACTCACCTTCTGCGGATTGTGGGGTGTCCCTTTTCTGACCACCCACCACGGCCTCTCCACTTCCAGAGCGGCGGTGGTCACATCATCCGTGCTGGTCTGCCTGGCAATGGCCGGCCCCATCTTCGGATGGCTATCGGATCGCTGGGGCAAACGCAAGCCCCTCTTTTTCATAGGATGTGCCCTTGCGCTGGTCAGTTTTGGGGCTGCTTTTTATGTCGAAAATCTCTCTCTGCCGCTGCTGATCGCAATGCTTTTGATAGCCGGGTTCAGTTGCGGCAGCATGATTCTGACCTTCGCTTTTGGCAAAGAGTCCGTGCCTGAACGCCTCTCCGGGACGGTCTCAGGGGTGCTCAATATGGGCGTGATGATCGGGCCCATGGTGCTCCAGCCGGCCGTGGGATGGATGCTCGACCAGAAATGGCAGGGGCAGTTGCAGGCCGGTGTGCGCATATACGGTTTTGAAGCCTATCAGGCCGGCTTCGCCATGATGTTGGTCTGGCTCGCTCTGGCCCTTGTGCTGCTCTTTTTTACCCGCGAAACCCATTGCCGGCAACAAGCGTAGGTTCATCATATCATGTCCACCCCCTCCATCGTATTGATTTGCCCGCCAATCGTTAAGCCCAGCGAACCACCGGCCGGCATCGCCCGTCTGGCCGGAGCGCTTCGTTCACGTGGAGCGGATTGCACGGTCATCGACGCCAATATCGAAGGGATCCACCATTTGCTCGACACCGTCGATCCTCCTGACGATACATGGTCCCAAAGGGCCTTTCACCATCTGCCTGTCCACCTTGCCGCGCTGCGTTCTGAGGAGACCTATCGACAACCCGACCGATATCGTCGCGCCGTAGCCGATTTCAACCGACTGCTGTCGGTGTCGGGAAGAGCCTTCCATACACGGTTGGGATTGGCCGATTTCAAGGATGAGCATCTATCGCCCCTGCGCAGTGATGATCTATTAGAGGCGGCAGATACCCCTGAACGCAACCCCTTCTGCGAATATTATCAGGGAAAGCTGTTGAATCGAATTTTCGAATCCCATCCTGATGTGGTGGGAATCTCCATCAACTTTCTCTCCCAGGCGCTGTGTGCCTTTGCGCTGATCGGCCTGCTCAAAAGGGCAGCAAAACAGCTTAAAGTTTTAGTCGGTGGCGGTTTGATGACCTCCTGGATGCAGTGGCCGGAAAAAATCGGACGCTTCAGCCCATTGGTGGACCGGGTGGTCGCCGGGCCGGGGGAGTCGGCACTGCTCGAAGAGATGGGAATGAGCGCCACTGGAAAGGGATGGATGCCCGACTATTCGGATCTGACCGACATGCCCTATTTCAGCCCGGGTTTTGTTCTTCCCTTCAGTGCATCGGACGGATGCTGGTGGCGGCGCTGCGCTTTCTGCCCAGAGCGGGCGGAACGGAGACCGTTTCGTCCGTTGGCGCACACAGTTGCCGCTGAGCAGTTGCGACAATTGACAGCCTTGAATAGACCGGTCTTGATCCATTTGCTGGACAATGCCATTTCGCCTGCGCTTCTCAAGCGACTGGTCGAGACGCCGCCGGGAGCACCCTGGTACGGTTTCGTACGGATTGCACCGCCTCTGGACGACCTTGAATTCTGCCTGCAACTGGCCGCTTCGGGGTGCACCATGCTCAAGCTCGGGTTGGAATCCGGTAGCCAAAGGGTTCTCGATCGCCTGGAAAAGGGCGTTCGTCTGGATATGGCCTCAAAGGTTTTACGGAATTTATACCGGGCTGGGATCGCAACTTATGTCTATCTATTGTTCGGCACACCGGCTGAAGATCAAGTTGCCGCCGGAAAGACCCTCTCCTTTGTCGCAGATCATCATGAAACGATCAGCTTTCTCAACCTTGCCATTTTCAACCTGCCCATAGGCAGTCCGGATGCGGAAGGGCTTGTACGTAGAGATTTTTACGAAGGTGACCTGGTCCTCTATCGTGATTTTGAACATCCGGCCGGGTGGGGCAGGGCTGCGGTTCGCCAGTTCCTTGAGAAGCAGTTTAAAAAGCATCCGAATATCCAGGAGATCGTTCGTCGCGATCCCCCTGCCTTTACTTCCAACCATGCCGCCTTCTTCAAAACTGTTTTTCAATACAATCGCTGATTCGGTTTGGCGAAACCTCTCTATGGTTTCGAGCACTTCTCCTCTCTCTCAGCTTCGCCGAGACACTTAAGGGACCGCGCAGAAAGCCAAAACGAGAGGCGACTACTTGCGTAGAGATTCAGAGACGCTGAGGAATCCGACTTTCTTCAGAGGAGAAAAACAATAAAAGAAACACACAATTTCATTGCCATACCTTTGTCCTGTAGAATAAATAGACTTGCGAAAAAGTGCATACCCATGCTAACGCTAAATTTGTTCCAACAGATAAATGTAACGTGCGGAATGCACGAGCAACTGTTATAGATTGTTACTGGTTATGCATCGAGGCCGAAACAACGGCTCAGGTTTGGCTACTAAAATGTGCAACGATGATGAAAAAACATTCCATTTTACTTTGCTATCTTCCCTCTTTATTACTTAGTTGTGCAGTAGTAGTTTTCGGGTTTCTGATTATGTCAGAATCCGCCGAGGCAACTTCAAGTGTATGTTCTCCCTTATTGCTTTGTCCACGCGAAAAAGATACACACAACGAAACAGGGTCCCGCTTTGATCATCCTGACGAGCACTGGAATATTTTCCTATATGGGCTGAAGCACCCGCCAGACGAACATCAGATGGCCTGCAAATCTTTTCAATATCCGGCAGGTAACGCCGAACCGTCGCATAGGCCCATCAACGCCAGTTTCATTTCCATCGATAACAACGCCGCCAGGCGCAAGACTCCTGCAACCTCCTACGTAACCCCAAACGTGACGGCCCAGGAAGTAAGTCATGATACCGGTGAAAGCAATCCGCCATCTTCACTTAAATCGGGTCTTTTGAACCTCGGTATCAGGGGTGTCCTCTCAAGCTTTGATGTAATAGGGGACGATGCGTCGGAAGAGTTTCAGGCATACGACGTGGCGGCAACCTTCGGGCTACCCTGGGGTTGGTTTTCAAAGTCGGGCTGGGGAGCCCGTGTCAGGTTGATGATTGGCGCAGGGGCGTTTACAGGCGGCGGAGACACAGGGGTTGTTGTTTCTCTTTTGCCGCTGCTTGCCTTTGGAGGGTGGGATGGAGTTTTTACACTAGATATGGGCGCAGGCGCAGCACTATTTAGCAGGTCCACCTTTGGAGCACAGGACTTTGGCGGACCCTTTCAGTATGCCTTGACTGCAGGCGTTGGTATTCGGCTGTTCAAGCGATTAGGCGCGGGCTACCGCTTTATGCATTATTCCGATGCGGGACTCTACGGGAATCACACAACCGGGGCGGATTTGCACATGCTGGAGATCACCTGCCGGTTTCAATGGACACGTTCAAGAGGGCCAAGGGGCAGGGGGTAAAGGCAGACGAAACCCTTATTATTGGTTTCCATGGCGCGAAACATGATTAAAGCATAAGAGCTTGGACGTCCCCAATTTTTCAAAAAGCGGTCCGATAAAATTTTTCAACTTGCACACCACCCATTGGCCACGCCTCCAGAATTGGAAATAGCGAAACCATACGGGTGAGCCGCATTCCATAGTTGAGCTGATTCATTCCTTCATGCCGCTACCGCTATTGCAGCTCTTTTTTTCTCGAAAACAATCAGAGCAATCAGCAGGACAAACCCCACCGCTGTCAACCATAGCTGGGGGCAGAACAGGAAGATAGAGCTGAGCAGGAACAGGATCCTTATAGCCCAGCTGGTGCGGCGCAGGAAGAAGCCTTGTGCGGCGATAGCCAGTGCAAAGACCCCTATGGCGGCTACGAAGAATACGAAGAGAATCTGCAGCAGATTTCCTTCCATTAACAGAGCCGGATTGTACACAAATAGATAGGGCAGCGTATAAAGCACTATCCCGAATCGCACCGCTTCCAGACCGGTTTTCATTGGCGGCGATTCGGCGATAGCCGCAGCTGTAAAGGCCGTGGTGCAGATTGGAGGGGTAATCAATGAGAGGGCGCAGAAATAGAAGATAAACATGTGGGCAGCAACCGGCGTTACGCCGAGTTGGACAAGAATGGGGACTTCGAGAGCAGCGAGGACGATATAGGATACCACCGGGGGGAGTCCCATGCCCAGTACGATAGAGATCACCATGATCCAGAAGAGGGTGAGGAAGAGGCTGCCGCCGGCCAGGTACAGGATGATGTCGTTGAGTTTCATCCCCACGCCGGTGAGGGTTAACAGGCCGAGGATAATGCCGGCGGCTGCGCAAGGTACGGTGATGATGATGATCCGGATTGCGCCGTCGCGCAGGGAAGCGATCACCTTGGTGAGGTTCAGGCTTCGGGTGAAGATGGAGATGATCCAGAGGGAGAGCAGTGAGTAGGCGCAGGCGTACATGGCTGAGTAGCGCATCGACATCAGCACGATCAGCAGCAGCACCGGAATGATGAAGGGGGTGCCTTTTTTCAAGACGGGCCAGAGCATGGGCAGGTTCTCTTTTTCAATGCCTTTGAACCCTTTGTATCCGGCATAGAGATCGACCATGAGGAAGAGTCCGAAGTAGTGGAAAAAGGCCGGCAACGCAGCCGCTTTACAGACGCTCCAGTAGCTGATGCCGGCCATCTGCGCCATGATGAAGGCAACGGCGCCCATGATCGGGGGGGTTTTATACCCCCCCGATGAGGCCACTGCTTCGATGGCGCCGGCCGCATAGGCCTCCATGCCTGATTTTTTCATCATGGGGATGGTGACCGATCCGGTGGTGGCCACGTTGGCGGCCGAACTGCCCGAGAGCATTCCCATCAATCCACTGGAGAAGATGGCTGCTTTGGCTGGCCCGCCCCGCTTTCCGCCGGCCAGGGCGGTCGCGATGTCCAGAAAGACATCCGAGGCGCCGGCTTTTTCAATGAACGCGCCGAAGATGATGAAGATAATAACGATGGTGGCGCATACACCAACCGGGATGCCGTAGATACCTTCTGTTCCGGCGAAAACTTGAACCACGATCCTTTCCAGACCGTATCCTCGATGGGCCAGAAAGCCGCTAATATAGTTGCCAAAATAGGCATATAAAATGAACACCAGGACGATGATGGAGAGTGAAAGGCCGACCGTGCGTCTGGTAAGCTCCAGAATGACTGCGATGGCAATGACCCCCAGCGCCAGACCCGTCGGACTGAGAAATGGGGAGATATAGAGCTCTTCCCACTCCATCGCCAGATAGACATTAGCGGCGATAAACAGCGCGCAGAGGATCGTATTGATCGAAAGCTCGAGTCGTGGGTGCCGTTTCTCCAGTCTGCTTCGGTAGATAAAAAACGAGAGAATGAAGACCATCGTGAGGTGAAATGTTCTTTGAATGATGGTCGGGAAAGTCCCAAAAAAGGCGGTGTAGAGTGAGACGACAGATAGAACAACTGCGCAGCTGGTGATAAATCCGTCAACGATCCGCTTTGGTCGGTCCGACATGTTTGTCCCCCTGGTGAAAGGCGATGCAACGTTTGCTTATCTTCTATCCGGTTACTCCCATCTCATTGTAGTATCGTTTGGCACCCGGATGGATCGGCACGGGCATGCCCGCGAACACCTTCTGCAGTTTCGTCTTTTTGAACACCGACGAGGCGTTGATGATAAATTCCATATTTTCGAAAACAGACTTGGTCGCCTTGTACATGAAGTCATCGTCCAAGTAGGAGCCGCAGCAGGTGGTGTATGCCAGCATGACATACTCGACCGGGTCTTTCTGACCGCGGTAGGTTCCGGCCGCCAAGTCGTCGAAATAGAATGAGGGCTCCGTCTCTTTGATCTTGGATTTGGCCGAATCTTCGATGGGGATGTAGTTGAGCTTTACCGAATCGGCCATGCGCATATAGCCTGGAACACCGGCGCCCATGAAGTAGGAGCAGGCATCGATATGGCCGTCGATCATCTTCTGAATGGCATCGTTGAACTGGATCTTTTCGGATTTGTAGTCTTTGCCCGGGATCAGTCCGTGGGCGGGGAATATCACCTCGTCGTTGCCGAGCTGGGTCATGGACCCGGGGGTGCTGGTGGCGATCTTCATCCCTTTGAGGTCTGAAATGGTCTTGGCGCCGGTGCTGCTGCGGGCCACGATGGTGAAGATGCCCGGGTAGGCCGCAAACCATCCCATCACATCGTTTTTGGTCTTGAAGGGATCGAGGCCGTTGTAGCCTTTGTAGAGAAAATTGGCGGTGGTCCATCCCAGCTCCATCTCTCTGCGGTGAATACGCATGATATTCTCCCGGGAGGCCCCCGGCGTTGTGACGCCGGTGACATGGTAGCCGGGGACATTGTCGCTGATCATTTTGGACATGGCCACGGCAAGCGGATACCAGGAACCGGCCGAGCTTGCGGAACCGAAGGTGTACTCCTTGGTGCCCGCTCCAAACGCGAGGCCCGGCAATCCACCGATCACTCCGGCAGCGGCAATGCCAGCAGTTGCCGTTTTGATAAACTGACGTCTGCTGACACCATCAGGCATCTCTATCTCTTGTCTGCTGTTCTCTTGGTTCTTTTTCATGCGGAATTCCTTTCTTTTTGGCAGATCAACAACGTGGAACGACTCCATCCATTCATGTATCTTCCAAAGAGCATGAAAAGCCTCCTTTTTTATCACCTCCTTTTAATGCGTCCGCCCTGTTGATCGCCGCACGGAGCGGTCATTTGATTTTTCCCAGTTGGCTTTTCATGATTTTTCCAACAGGATTTTTTGGAAGATCGCCAACCAGAGAGACCTCCGGGCACTTGTAGGGTGCCAGATGTTCTTTGCAATAGAGATCGATCGCCTGTGCCTCTGCTCTGGATCCGGGTTTACACACAACGAATGCTTTTGGAACCTGCCCCTTCTCGGAATGTTCGACACCGATGACAGCCGCTTCGAGAACATCCGGATGCTGGAACAGGACCTCTTCGATCTCCCGGGGATAGATGTTGTAACCGCCGGTGATGATCAACTCTTTGTCCCGCCCTACAATGAAATAGTAGCCGTCGTTGTCCCTGTAGGCATGATCACCGGTATGCACCCAGCCGTTTTGCATCTTCTCATCGGTCTGCTTCGGCAAGTTCCAATAGCCCTTAGCGGCATTGGGACCGCGGAATACGAGCTCACCGATTTCATTGGGGCCAAGTTCACGATTGGCCGGGTCTACGATCTTGACTTCCACGCCGGACACCACCAGGCCGATCGACCCCGGCTTTCTGAGGCCGTATACGGGGTTAGCGGTTACCAGCCCTGTGGACTCGGTCAGGCCGTACACCTCAAGAACCTCAGTCTGGAATTTCTCCTCAATCTCCCGAAGGGCCTCCACGGCCAAAGATGCCCCGCCGGACAGAAACATGCGCAGCGACGCGACGCTCTTGCTGTTCTCCGAAAATGCTGCGAGGAGGTAGTGAAGCATTGTGGGGACACCTGGGTACCATGTGACGCCGTACCGCTCAATGGCGTCGAAAACATGCTCGGTGGTGAAGCGCTCCATGACAATCACCGTGCCTCCCGAACTGAGGCTCCCCAACACCGGGCTGGCGTTTGCGAACACGTGGACCAGCGGGAGAGCCGCGACGGTCACATCCCCTTCGCGCAAACCGTAATTTTGAGCCACGTTGGGACCCGAAAAGGTCAGGTTCCGGTGGGTGATCATCACCCCCTTCGGCTTGCCGGTCGTCCCTGAGGTGTAGAACAGGATGGCAAGGTCATCCGGATCTCGGGGCGTCGTTCCGACACTGTCGATATCGCCGAGCGCTTCGACCATGGCTTCTTCGAGAACGTCCTCAAGATTTTGTCTTTCGTGCTTTATGAACGTCTGTTTTAAGGAGGGCAGGTTAGGGGCGATGCCTTCGACCTTAAGGGCCAGTTCAGCGGTGGTGACCAGCATGACGGCCTGGGCGTCATTGATGATGAATTCGATTTCGGGAGGTGGGTATATCGGGTTGATCGGAACGGCGACACCCCCGGCCTTGATGATAGAGAAGTAGGCGAGGATAAAATCGGAGTGGTTGGGGTGGAGCAGGGCAACGCGATCCTCCTTTTTAAGGCCAAGTTGTCCGAACCGCCAGGCGAGCCGGTCTGTGATGTTGGCAAACGCCTGGTAGGAGATGGCGTGGTCCGTGCCGTGGTCTTTCAAAAAAATTCGGCCGCCGTACTGTTGCGCCTTCTCTTTCACAAATGTGGCAAGATCTTTGGCCATTTCGAAGGTCCTTGTTTGTCGCCCCTCAGATGATAGTTCTTCCGCCATCTACGAAAATGGTCTGTCCGGTCATAAATTGCGATGCTTCGGATGCCAGAAAGAGAACCGGGCCGATAATCTCTTTGGGGCTGCCGATCTGTTTTAAAGGTGTCATGGAGAGGATGTTCTCCAAAATTGCGGGATCGTTGATCCGGTCTTCGACCAGTGGGGTGGCGAAATAGCCGGGAGCGACCGCATTGACGTTGATGTGATGGCAGGCCAGCTCTTCGGCGAACGACTTGGTCAGCATGATGACCGCCGCCTTAGTGCCGGCATAGACCGAGTTGGGGATGCCCGGTCTCAAGAGCAGGCCGGCCGAGGAAGCAATATTGATAATTCTGCCCGCACCTTCGGCCATCATCCGCCTGCCTACGATCTGGCTGGCAAAGTAGACGCCCCTGAAGTTCACACGGGAGACCTCATCAAACTCCTCCGGGGTGACCTCCAGCATCGGTTTGTGGACATTGACGCCCGCATTGTTGACGAGGCAGTCGATGCGCCCAAAGTGTCCGATTGCCCGCTGCACCATCTGTTCAATGGCGTCGACATCACCGACATCGGCCGCCAGGGGCAATGCGTCAACGCCATGCTGCAAAATTTCCTGCGCCGTCTGTTCGCTTCCCTCCAAACTGCGGGAGATCACCACCACACGGGCTCCCGCTTGGGCCATTCCCAAAGCAATCCATCTGCCCAGTCCACGGGATGCCCCGGTGACAAGGGTGACTTGGCCGTCGAGGCGAAAATTGGGATACTCAATCTGCTCCATGATCGTTCCTTCGGGGTATATGCTTAAATCGAAATTCAACGCATCATATGTGCCTTACCGGTGCTTTTGACAAGAATTGAACCAGCACATCCTTGGCGCGGTGGATATGGTTTTCCATCGTCTTGCCGGCTTTTTGGGCATCCTTTCTCGAAACCAATTCGACGATTCTTTCATGGTCCCCGGCATAATCCCAGGAAGCTGTTACAATTAAACTGATATAGCGATAGCGGGTGATTCGGGTTCGAATCTCTTCAGCCAGCCAGTTCATCTTCTCATTCCCGCACTTTTCCCTGAACAGGCGATGAAACTCCAGGTTGAGTGGAATCCACTCCTCAACCATCGTTTCTTTCGCCTCCAATATTTTCTTCAGGGAACGGTTGATTTTTTCCAGGGATTCAATATCGCTTTTTTTCATCAGCGGTGTGGCCCACTCGACGGCCTTCCCTTCGACAACGGCCAACAGGTTATAGAAGTCTTTCACCTCATCTGCGGAGGGTTCCCGCACCGTGGCGCCTTGATTGGGAACGAGCGCCACGAAGCCTTGTTGCTCCAATTTGTTCAGCGCCTCCCGCACGGGCCCCCGCGTACAGCCGAAGTGTTCTGCCAGGCGGGCTTCCTTGAGATGCTCATTGGGCATTAATGTTCCATAGACGATCTCTCGCCTGAGCTCCTGACAGATCTTCTCTTTCAGGGGGATTTTCTTTTTTTCAGTCATACAGAAGGATCCTGTTTATTCAATCAGTTGAACTTTTATAGGCGGTTATCGTACAGTAGAAGACTGTATCCCGAGCAGCTCCCTCGCCTGTTCGGGTGTCGCAACCTGCTTTCCGAGTCTTACCGCCAAATCGGCGGCCATTTCAACCATCTGGGCGTTGTTTTTGAGAAGAACCCCTTTTTTGAGGTAGATATTGTCTTCAAACCCCACCCGGACATGCCCACCCAGAATCATCCCCATGGTGATCATGGGGAGTTGAGCCGGACCGATGCCCAGCACACTCCACTGGGCCTCTTTGGGCAGCCTGCTTTTCATGAACAGCAGGCTTTCGGCGCTGGCGTCGATTCCCCAGGTGACCCCCAGGCAGATCTGGAAATAGGGTGGCGCATCGATCACGCCTTTCTCTACGAGATCGATGGCTTGGCGAATGTGGCCGGGTTCGAACACCTCGATTTCCGGTTTGACGCCGGCCTGCTGCATGGTCCGGGCCGCTTCCACCGCCCACTGGGGAGAGTTGATGAAGACGCGGTCATGAAAGTTCATCGATCCCAGGTCCAGGGAGCACATATCAGGCTTCAGCTGAACAGGTTCCAGGCGCTGGGCGATCACGTCCGGTCCCGCGAGCCTGAGACCGCTGGTGGTGAGGTTGACCACCATGTCGCAATGATCCCTGATGCGCTCGAGGACCGGGCTGAAGAGCTCATTGCCGAAGGATGGTTCGCCGGTTTCCGGGTCGCGAACATGAATATGGGCGATAGCCGCGCCGGCTTTGTGGCACTCGATGGCCGCATCGGCGATCTCCTCCGGGGAGTAAGGTACAGCCGGATTCATCTCCTTGGTGGGAAAAGATCCGGTGACGGCCGCGGTGATGATGACAAGATCCTCCATCTTCTTACTCCTTTCCCCGTAGGCTCTCCCAGAATGTCTCCTCGATGGTCTCCATCAATGCGCGCATTTGAATCAGCAGCCGATCGCGCTTTCGATAGATCTCTTTGATGTCATGGGAGCTGTAATCATAAAACCCTTTGCCTGTCTTGACGCCCAGACGGCCATCGGCCACAAGATCATCAAGCGTTCGGGAGGGATTGTCCTCGTTCACCAGCCCGATCGAGGGGTTGGACAGCACTTTCTGGGCAAAGTCCAATCCGCCGAA
Organism: uncultured Desulfatitalea sp.; assembly: GCA_963668675.2. Classification (GTDB taxonomy): domain Bacteria; phylum Desulfobacterota; class Desulfobacteria; order Desulfobacterales; family Desulfosarcinaceae; genus Desulfatitalea. The sequence goes on from CAXXMB010000002.1 coordinate 3,594,336, forward strand.
GTCATAGCGACCCACAACCCCCAATACGGGAATGCGGATGGCCAGGCTGGCCAGAATCGCTTTGTCGATCTCCTCGGGCTTGGCATATCCACCGTCCATTAGATGGAAGATTTCCCTTCCCATGGCGCGTTGCAGCCGGTTGACAATGAAACCGGGAACGAACTTCTCCATCACCACCGGCTTTTGCCCGGCCATTTGAAGCACACCTTTTGTCCAATTCACAACGTCCGGGCGCGTTTGTTGTCCCTTGACCACTTCCACCAGAGGAATGAGATAGGGCGGTGCGAAGAAGTGGCAGATCAAAAGTCGCTCCTGCAAGCCGGGTGGGGCGAGCTGAAATATGTCGAGATAGGAGGTGTTGCTGGCGACGACCGCATCGGACCGGCAGAGCGTCTCGGCAGATCGGTAAAAGGCCTGTTTGATCTTGGAATCTTCGGAAATGGACTCGAGAACGAGATCCGCGTCCCGCAGGATCTCTTTGTGGGTAGAGGTAGCAATTCGATCTGCGACAGCTTCTTTGGGAGACGCCAGCAGCCCCTCTTCCTGAAGCATCTCCAGGTGACCGCTGATCAACGCCATTGCATTTACAAGCAGACTTTCGTCAATATCCAGCAAGGTGACACTGTGACCGGCGCGGGCCATGACAAGGGCCAGGCCATGTCCCATCGTACCGGCGCCGGCAACGGCCACTTGCAATGATCTGGAGATCTCTTCCATCATACCTCCGCGGGCCTTGAACGGCTTAGATTATTCTTCTCCGGGCCTATCTGCGAAATAAAGAATCATCGTTGCGATGTGCGAATGGCCAATTAAAAGGCCGGTTTAAAGTGTAAAGTAAAAAGTTTAAAGTAAAGGAAGTACACCGATATTATAATTGTTTCAAGCAATTGTTCAGTTAAGTTCAACGATGAAAGGTTATACAATTACGATATGAGCCAATCCGGTTAAAATAGACAGAATTCCACTGCTTTAAACTTTTTACTTTTCACTTTAAACTCAGTCCGCGGCCAGATTATACTTCGGCCTTTTCACTACCGCATGCTTACTTTAGCTTGGTGGATAGCCCGATACAGCGTATTCCCTTTCCTGTGAGGCCCTCCCCGAGACAAAGATTGCAGGAGACACATTTGGATTTGGCGCCGTCTCCGCGCTCCCACCTCTCAATCAGGTCGGGTTCGCATATGAAGGGCCGGCTCATGGAGACAGCGTCCGCGTCTCCACTGGCCAAAACGTCTTCGATTACCTCCAGGGATTTAAGGCCGCCGACCAGGATTACGGGGATATTGAGCGCCTTTTTCAATGTATGGGCCGCTTGGCGAAAGTAGGCCTCCTGGGACGGTCGGTTGATCTTCTTCCTTGAAGGCCTGTGTTCGTCAGAACCGGCCATGCCGCCGCTGACCTCCACGGCGGCCAATCCACGTGCAGTAAGTTCCCTGGTCGCATCCAATGTCTCCTGGACGGTGATGCCTCCTTCTACGCCTTCGGTGGAGTTGATTTTGATCAGAATGGGATAGTTGTTTCCCACCGCTTTACGTGCAGCCTCGTACACTTCGATTAAAAAGCGTCTTCGCTTTTCTGGCGAGCCACCATAGTCATCCCGGCGTCGGTTAAAGAGAGGGCTCAGAAATTGGCTGATGAGGTAGCCGTGCGCTGCGTGGAGCTGTATGCCGTCGAAACCCGCCGCCTTGGCCCTGTGGGCCGCTTTTCCGAAAGCGGCCACAAGGGTTTGGATCGCGCCTATGCTCAATTCGGCGGGTGTTTCACCAAAGGCCATCTCTTCGATGGGGGACGGGGCCAGGGGGGTGTGCCCGCCAATGGTTTCACGGCGGGTCCTGCCGCCGGCGTGCGCAATCTGGGCTACGATGAGCCCACCCTGTTGGTGTACCGCCGCGACCATCCGTTTCAAACCTTCTACATGGTCATCTTTCCAGATCCCCGCCTGCCAAGGCAGACCGCGCCCCTTCGGGTCCACGTAGAGGTAGCCGCAAATGATCAGTCCGGCATGGGAACGGGCAAGCTGCCCCAAAAGAGAAACGAGCTCCGGACGGACAAATCCCTCTTCGTCCGCCATACCTTCCCATGTGGCCGAGCGGACGCTCCTGTTGGCCATTGTGAATGTACCTATGGTGATCGGGCTGAACAGTTTGTTCATAGGAGAATCTGTCGATAAGGTTGGTTTGTGCCCGGGCTTTTGGTGGGATATCCAAGCTGAGCCTTAGGTCGTCTTAATCTCTGTGCGGGATGAAAGCCCTTGACACAAAATTAACATTGTAATACGAAATTGTAATACAAAATTGTCAGCTATCTTGTCAACTACTTTGTTTCTCACATAAGCCCTACATGCAAAACACGCATGGTTCTTAGGGCATTGCAGCTTACTCGATGCATATAGACTCCGGATCGCACGCGGCCTGACTCCGGATCGCTCTGATATAGGGGCAGTGCTCCAGAAGTGCCCGAAACTTTTTAATCTTTTACAGGGGGGCATTATGAAGAAGTGGAGAGTGATGACGTGTATCGTGCTGCTGGCTATTTTTTCATTTACGGCGACGGCCATAGGTGATGATTCCAAAGAGCTTCCGTTCGGGGCAATACTTGCCATGAGCGGATCGGGATCCTGGTACGGCATGACCATGGAGCGCGGCATCAACATTGCCGTCGAAGAGATTAATGCCGCGAAAGCCATGGCCGGGTACAAATTCAGCTATGTGGTCGAGGACCACAAGTCGGGCCTGACAACCCCTGCCCAGAACGCCTTCCGGAAATTGACATCGATTGACAAGACCCCCGCCATCCTCTCTTCGTTCAGCGCACCAACCCTCTCCATCATGGCGATGGCCAAACAGAAGAAAATCCTGGTCTTCAATGGCGGCGCCTCGAGCCCCAAGCTCATCAATATCCCCTATCTCTATAACACCCGCATGCTGGGTAACGAGATCGTTCCCTTCACCCTGAAACATCTTTGGGATCAGGGTCATCGGACCATGGCCACCATTTTTGCCAACCAGACAGCCCCCATCTCTCTAAACGATGCGGCCAAGAAGTATTGGAAAAGCCTGGGCGGCAAGGTGGTAAGCGAACAGAAGCACCAGACCGGCGCCACCGACTTCACTGCAGAAGCTTCGGTCATACGGGCCAAAAATCCAGATGTCATTTTTTGCCCCAGCACAGGACTCGATGTCGGATATGTCATCAAAGCCGTTCGCAAGATGGGCGTCAACGCTCCCATCTGCGGCACCGAGCATTCGGGGGATATGGAGAAGGTGACCGGAGATGCATCGGAGGGTTACCTCTTCGCGAGCGAGCATTTCGACGTCAAATCGAGCGATCCCTGGACCAGTCGATTCGTTTCCGAATTTAAAGCCAAATACGATGTGGAGCCTGATTTCTATGCGGCCAACTACTATGAATTGACCTATATCCTGGAAGAGCTGGTCAAGCGTGTGGTGAAAAAGGGCGGCAATCCCGAAGATGGCGCCCAGCTGGAAAAGGCAATCTGGGACGATCCAAAGTTCAAGAGTATCTATGGCGGTTACATCACCCTGAGAAAGAACGGCACCTGCCAGAAGCCGGTGGTCCTTTTTGCGATCAAGGGGGGGACTCCGGTCATTATCAAACAGCGCCAGGATTAGAAGCTGAAATAGAATTTTGAGGTAAAGGGCTTTCAGGAGATGATAGAGGGTGTTGACATAGCGTACCATGGACCTCACTAGGCGACGTTGAGGGCAATATCATTTTTGCAATCATCTTGAGTCAAAACCTTCAATGCATCTGGATTGTCAAAAATGGAGACGGGTCCTGCAAAACCAATTGCAGGACCCGCCGGATCACAACTCCGAAAGTATTTGCTACGGAGGTTTATTAAGTGGGACTTTTTCTACAGCTTTTGGTGAGAGGCCTGATCACCGGCAGCCTATACGCATTGCTGGGGGTAAGCTGGGGGCTTATTTACAACACCACGCGGACATTTCATTTTGCCCACGGGTTTGTCTACGCGATAACGGCCTATGTTATCGTCCTGGCCATGAACCTGACCCTGCCGCTTGGACTCTCAATCGCCATCGGGCTTGCCGCGGCCACTGCGGCCGGCTGCATGCTGGAGTACTTTATCTATCTGCCCATGCGACGCAAAGACGCCGCACAGCTCCCCATCTTTCTGACCTCTCTGGGGGTGATGTTCGCTGGGCAAAGCGCTCTTCACCTGCTCTTCGGGCCTGACTCCAGGCCGTTGCAGGCCTTTGCCGAAAAGATTTTTTTTATAGGGCCGGTCGTTTTCACCAACAAGGATCTTGTTGCCCTCATTGGGGCATCCGTGCTCATTGGACTTCTGTTTCTCTTTCTCAGGATGACCAAAGCCGGCATGATGATCAGGGCCGTATCGAGCAATCCCGAAAAAGCGATTTTCATCGGTATCGACTCCCGCAAGATCTTTATCCTGGTGTTCGGGATCGGATCGATGCTGGTGGGCGCTGCGGCTTTCCTGGCGACACTCGATACGCCGGCAACGCCCCACATCGGGCTGAACGCCATTCTCATGTCTTTTATCGTCGTGTTTCTCGGAGGGGTGGGCAGCCTGCCGGGAGCCGCCATCGGCGGTTTCTTGCTGGGCATCGTGGAGAGCCTGGTCATTCTGGTGCTGCCCACCGAGTATAAAATTGTGGTGACCTTCCTGATCCTGTTCATCGTCATTTTATTCAAACCGGAAGGGCTTATGGGGGAGAAGAGCAGCTAACGCTCAATCGTTACCGGCCGACAAAGGAAACCGCGTATGGAGTATCTGTCCCACATTGTGAATCTGGCACTGTTCTATGTGGCGCTGACCGTCTCCCTCAATCTGATATTGGGATACGGAGGCATGGCGTCGCTATCGCATGCCGCCTTTTTCTGCATCGGCGGATATGTCTCCGCCATCGTGACCCTTCAGCTGAGCGCCCATTTTCTGGTTGGCGTGGTGCTGGCCGTTGCCATCACCATGGTCGTCGGCGGCGTGCTGGCTGCGCCGTTTATCCGGGTAAAAGAGGAGTATGTGCTGCTCTTTACCCTTTCGTTTCAAATGGTCATTTACCATCTGATGATGTCGATGGACGGCATCACCGGCGGCGATTCCGGCATCTTCGGCGTACCGTTGCCTGAAATTTTGGGTTGGTCTCCGGAGTCGCCGGTTCAATTTCTTCCCCTTATGGCAGCTGTTCTCGTTCTGGTATACTGGATCGCTCTCAAGGTGACGCGCTCGCCCTTCGGCCGTGTGCTCAAAGGGTGCCGTGAGGATGATAGTGCGGTCAGCTCGCTGGGCAAGAATGTGCTCAAGTTCAAAGTGACCATCTTCATGGTCGGAACAGGCGTCGCTGCGGGTATGGGCGCCATTTTTGCGCACTATACCCAATTCATCAATCCTTCGATCGGAAGCCTGGATGAGTCCATTTTGATCATCGCCATGGTGGTCCTGGGAGGAACGGCCAACCTCATGGGCTCCGCCGTCGGGGCCACGCTGCTGATCATCATCCCTGAAGTTCTCAATTTTATCCCGGGTGCCAGCGATCTGATCGTCCCCCTGCGCGGCGCCATCTACGGTATGCTATTGATTATTTTCATGCGTTTCCGACCCGAAGGACTGATCCCCGAGTATTTCCATCTTCGCAAGCGAAGCGTAAAAGAAAAGATCGCCCAAAGCGCCAACGATTTCGATGAGACGGTGATCGGAAAAGAAGTTTTAAAAACCGCTGATGTGTCTCAGGGAAAGTTCGTTCTCGAGGTTAAGGGTCTCTCGAAAGCTTTTGGTGGTCTGAAAGCGGTGGATGATTTCTCCATCTCCCTGGAGCAGGGCAAGGTGACCGCACTGGTGGGGCCGAACGGATGTGGGAAAACGACTGCCTTTAACCTGATCACCGGTTTTCTCAGGCCCGACAAAGGGAAGATTTTTTTCAACGGGAGAGATATTACCAACTATTCGGCCCATCGCATGCCCCAGTTCGGGATCGTCAGATCCTGGCAGGATGTGCGCATCTTCAAAGAGATGACCGTGCTCGACAACATCTTGATCGCCCGCCAGAATCAGCCGGGCGAGCGCCTATCGCAACTCTTTTTCACACCCTGGAAAGTCAAGCAGGAAGAGGCGGAAAATTTGAAAAAAGCGTCCACCTATCTGGAGGCCGTAGGTCTCGTCGAGAAGCGGATGGAACTCGCCCGCGATCTCTCCTATGCCGAGCAAAAACTCCTTGCCATTGCAAGAATGCTCGCCTCCGATGCATGGATATTGCTGCTCGACGAGCCGTCATCCGGGGTGGATCCCAATTGGGTGGACCATTTCATGAAAATGATTCGAAATCTTGCCCGCTCGGGGAAAACGATTTGTCTCGTGGAGCACAACCTGGAGGTGGTCCGGGGTGTCTCCGACAAGGTATACTTCATGGCGGGCGGGCAGAGGATCAGTCAAGGCAGCGCTGAAGAGGTGATGGCGGATCCGGAACTGGGTGAGATCTATTTCGGCGTGTAGCTTTTAACAGAGGAGATGATCAGTGCTTTTGAAGGTGGATAACCTCGATGTCGGCTACCAGGACAAGCAGGTGGTCTTTCAGGCATCGCTTGGTGTAGATGCTGGAGAATTTGTCGCCCTCATCGGCCATAACGGAGCCGGCAAGACCACTCTCTTAAAGTCGATCTGCGGCTTTTTGCACGTCAATTCAGGCGATGTCAATTACAAGGGGGAAGTGATCACCAATATCTCCCCGGCAATCAATGTCCGCAAGGGGATATCATTCGTCCACCAGGAAAAAAGCCTGTTCCCTAAGCTTTCGGTACTCGAGAACCTGGAATTGGCGGCCTATGCCGTTGACAAGACGGAGAACCTCAAGGAGCGGCTGGAGGCGGTCTATACCCTCTTTCCAATATTGGCCGAGCGGAAGAAGCAGATGGCGCAGACCCTCAGTGGCGGGCAGCAAAAGCAGCTTGCCATCGGCATGGCGATACTGGTCCAGCCGGATCTGTTGCTTCTCGATGAGCCCAGCCTGGGGCTTTCACCGAATCTGGTCAAGGAGCTGGGCAATGCTCTGAAGGAGATCCAGGAGATGGGCATGGCCGTTCTGCTGGTGGAACAGAACGTGAAGATGGCCATCTCATTGAGCCAGAGAATCTATGTGATGCGCACAGGCCAGATCATTCTGGAAGAGACGCAAGATGAGATGATGAAGCGCGATACGCTTTGGGATCTTTTTTAACCGTCACTTAGGAGGCGTTCAGATGAAGCTATACGACCTGTCCCACAAAATGTACGATGGTCTCACCACCCATCCTTCCCATCCGAGAGTCATTATCAATAATTTTGTCACTCATGGATTTTCAGCACCGCGATACCAGCCGCCTTGCAAGGGCTTTGCGACCAAACAGCTGCTCATTTCCGATCATGCCGGCACCCATGTGGATGCCCCCCTCCATTTCTATGAGGAGGGGCAGACCATTGAAAAGGAGCCTTTGGAAAAATATTATGGTCCGGCCGTACTGATCGATCTTGCGGAAAAGACGTTGCGTCAGCCTGTCGACCTGCCGATGGTACAGGCAGCACTGAAAAGAGACCAGTTGGAGATCCGGCCTGGAGACATTGTCCTCATCCGGGCATGGAGCGGGGAGTGGAGCGATCCGGAATTTCACCATGCAGGTGCATTGAGCATCGATGCGGCGCGTTGGCTTACGGAGGCCGGCATGAAGGCCGTGGGCATTGATCTGGGAAACATCGAGGATAACCCGGACATGACCCGCCAGGTTCATATGTATCTCTTGGGAAAAGAGATCCCGATCTATGAAAACCTGGCCAATCTCGATACCCTGCCGGCAAAACGTTTCATCTTTGCAGGGTTTCCATTGTCACTGGAGGGCTGCACCGGCAGTCCGGTGAGAGCTGTGGCTTTTGTTGATTAACTTTTTTGCATGAAACGAGCAGATGATGGATCGAAACAAAAGATTTGAAGGGCGTGTGGCCGTCGTTACCGGGGCGGCCTACGGTATTGGCAAAGCGATCGCTGAAACGCTGGCCCATGAGGGCGCCGCCGTAGCGCTGCTGGACATTTCAGATGAGGTACGCCATGTCGCCCGGGCACTGGAAGAGAAGAAGAGGTGTGCGGTTGCATACATCACAGATGTAAGAGATGAAACCGCAGTAAGAGAGTCCGTTGAGGACATAAGAAAGCGTTTGGGAACGATTCACATCCTGGTGAACAATGCCGGCGTTGTCAGGCCCAGAGGCGTCGACGAAGTGACCGAAGAGGATTGGGACCTGGTGACGCAAATCAATCTCAAGGGGACCTTCTACTGCACCCGCGCTTGCATCCCGTTCATGAAGGGCCAGGAGTATGGCAAAATCGTCAATATCAGCTCGCGTGCCGGTTTGGGAAAGCATGACCGCACCGTCTACTCTGCATCCAAGGCCGGTATCATCGGCATGACCCGAACGTGGGCCCTCGAACTGGCCGCTTTTCACATCAACGTCAATAGCGTCGCACCCGGACCAATCGCCACCGAGCGATTTATGGAGAATAATCCGGCGGACAGCGCAAACACCAAAGCCATTGTAGAAAGTATCCCTCTGACGCGAATGGGGACGCCGGCGGATGTGGCCAGTGCGGTGGCATTTCTATGCTCGGACGAGTCAAGCTATATTACCGGGCAAACCCTTTTCGTTTGTGGTGGACTGACCGTTGGAAAATCAATTTTTTAAGGGATCTGCTGCCCTCGTGGTATCGTCGGCGGCTATTCTGCTCGAAACGCTATCTTCTCGATGTTGCGGTCGAACCAATCGGTCATCTCTGGTGACCTCACGGTTTTTGATTTTTCGGGCCAGATCCCAATTTCGCAAGGCCTCCAGATTTCATCTATGAGGATGATGTCGTCAAGGAGTCTTCGACTGCCGTCAAGGGAGAAAGAAAACCAAGAGAGATCGAGTCGTTGGCGTCGGTTTTTGGAAAAACGCCAAAATGCATCTGCCCTAAAGAGGCTGTTAGTGGATTCCAACCCCAAAAGATCCTCGACGTCGATGTCCAGACCGACACCGGTTCAAACGCGTACCGAACTGTCCATGGCCGAAACAAAAATGCCGAAATCGGCGCTGAACTTTCTTCAGGGCAAACGATCCGATTTCTGCTCCGATGAGATGACCGGTTGAGGTAAAAAATAGTGCAGCTGCCATCATCAACAGAATTGTACGTATCGCTCGAAGAGCAGGCTATTGCCGGAGCCTTTGTCCGGGAGCCATTGGTTCCTCTTTTTCAGCAACGCTTTGGTTGCGGCGACCTTACTGATATTCGTGCCTGGCGCCATGCGGTTGGTCGAACTGGAACTGTCGAAGAAAATAATGATGTTGTCCGCCGTCTTGATCAGAAGTATATAAAGCATAATTCAAAAGCTCTTTTGCATCCTCTCTCTTTCCGATTATGAAGATGCTGCGGTCTGTCGCCCATGTGAACCATAGAACGAGATACGAATACGATGAGTGATATCGATAAGGTCAGATTTTCAATAGACAGGGGTGGCACTTTTACGGATATCTACGCTGAGGTGCCGGGGGAGCCTGGATACCGCGTGGTGAAACTGCTGTCTGAAGACCCCCACAACTACGATGATGCACCCCGTGAAGGTATTCGAAGAGTTCTGGCGGCGGTGAGCGGTGGAGAAGTCTCGCCGGACGATGTGGATGCTGCCCGGATCGAATGGATTCGCATGGGCACCACCGTGGCCACCAATGCTTTGCTGGAGCGTAAGGGGGCTCGCTGCGCCCTGATGATCACCAAAGGCTTTGGCGATATTCTTCAGATCGGCAATCAGGACCGTCCCAATATCTTCGACCTTGAAATCCGCAAGCCGGATCTGCTCTATGAAGCGGTGATCGAGGTGAACGAGCGGTTGCGAATCCTTCGCCCGGAGGAGACAGTCCCGGGTGGCGTGGTCGTTAAGGGGATCACCGGCGACCAATTTGTAGTGCTCGAGCAGCTGGACGTCGATGCCTTGCGAACCCGGCTGCAGGAGATATACGATGATGGCATTCGCAGCCTTGCGGTGGTGTTGATGCATGCTTATGCCTGGCCCGATCACGAGTTGACCATCGGTCGGTTGGCCGAAGAGATCGGTTTCACCCAGGTGTCGCTCTCTTCCCAGGTGATGCCGCGCGTCAAACTGGTCGCCAGGGGCGACACCACTATGGTCGACGCCTATCTCAATCCCCACATCCGCAGCTATCTGGAGAGTTTTCGCAAAGGGTTTCGTCAGGATCTTGCCGGTACGCGGCTGCTCTTCATGCAGTCGGACGGAGGCCTGGCCCAGGCCGGCGCCTTTACCGGCAGCAGGGCCATCCTCTCCGGTCCGGCCGGTGGCGTGGTGGGTTACGCCATGATGACTTTAGAGCACACCCAGGGCAAGCCGGTTATCGGTTTCGACATGGGGGGGACGTCCACTGATGTATCCAGGTTCGGCGGCGATTACGAATTGGTCTTCGAGACCGAAACCGCAGGTGTGCGAATTCAGGCACCGCAGCTGCACATCAAGACCGTGGCGGCCGGCGGCGGAAGCCGTCTTTTCTTCGAAAACAACATGTTCATGGTGGGGCCGGAATCTGCGGGTGCACACCCCGGACCGGTCTGTTACCGCAAGGGCGGGCCGCTGGCTATTACCGATGCCAACCTGGTCCTGGGACGGCTGCAGCACAAATACTTCCCTCACATCTTCGGTCCTGGTGAAGATCTCTCCCTGGATCTTGAGGGGAGTCAGGCCGCCATGCAGGCCTTGGCCGAACGTATCAACGCCTACTATCAGACCAAAGGGTTGCCTGAACTAACCGTGGAGCAGGTGGCACTGGGATTCGTACAGGTGGCCAACGAAGTGATGGCGCGCGCTATTCGCGAAATTTCGGTGATGCGCGGGTTCGACATCAAGGAGCACGTGCTGGCGACTTTCGGCGGCGCCGGCCCCCAGCATGCCTGCTCGATTGCGCGTGCCCTGGGTATCAGGGAAATTTTTATTCATCGGTATGCCGGTATCCTTTCGGCCTATGGCATGGGGCTGGCCAATGTGGTGGTCGATCGCCAGAAACCGTCGTCTGCGGTATATGGTCAGCGGGTCCTGGAAGATGTCGAAACCGAGTTTGACCAACTGCGCCGACAAGCCTATTCGGAATTGTTCGATCAGGGATTCGACCGGGAGGGTGTAGAGAGCACCTGTTTTTTGAATCTGCGTTACGACGGCACCGACACGGCCATGATGATAGCCCAACCACCCGACAACGACTATGCCCAGGTGCTTCGTGATACCTATCTGAGAGAGTTCGGGTTCGATCTGAGCGGCCGTGATATTCTCATCGACGATATCCGCGTAAGGGCAATAGGAAAAAGTGCCGGTTTGCGTAAAATCGCCATCGCCGCAGCCCAGGGAGAGGCGGAACCGCTGGAAACGGTGTCTTGCTATTATGAAGAGGGGTGGCTGCCCACGGCGGTCTACGATCTAAAATGGTTGGGCGCAGGTCAGTGCATTAAGGGGCCGGCTTTGATCATCCATGATACGGCCACCATTCTTGTGGAACCCAACTGCTCTGCGGAGATCACCACTTATGGCGACGTGGCCGTGCAGGTTGGCAGCCGTAATGCCCTGGAAGTGGGAACAGAGGTGGATCCGATCCAGCTCTCCATCTTCAGCAATCTTTTCATGTCCATTGCCGAGCAGATGGGGCGCATGCTGCAAAAAACGGCCATCTCTACCAACATCAAAGAGCGCCTCGACTTCTCCTGCGCCCTGTTCGGCCCCCAGGGTGAACTGGTGGCCAACGCCCCGCATATACCGGTCCACCTTGGCGCAATGAGTGATGCGGTCAAGGAGCAGATCCGTCGCAGGGCGGGAGATCTCTTTCCGGGCGACGTACTGGTCTCCAACCATCCGGCGGCGGGCGGTAGTCATTTGCCGGACATTACCGTGATTACGCCGGTATTTAAAGAAAAGGAGATTGTCTTCTGGGTGGCGGCACGCGGCCATCATGCCGACATTGGCGGGATTTCTCCAGGCTCGATGCCGCCTAGCTCCCGGCGCATTGAAGAGGAGGGCGCTTGCATCCTCTCTTTCAAGCTAGTGACAAATGGCCGTTTTCAGGAAGAGGGAATTCGTGAATTGCTGCTGGCACCCGGAAAAATTACCCCCGCACCGGGTCGTCCCAAAATTGGCGGCAGCCGCCGGCTCGAAGATAACATTTCAGACCTCAAGGCCCAGGTGGCTGCCAACCAGAAGGGCATCGAACTGGTGCAGGAGATGGTGGACCACTACGGCCTGGAGGTGGTTCAGGCCTATATGGGGCACGTCCAGGACGCCGCCGAAGATGCGGTGCGGTCACGGCTGCGGGAGCTCTCCCAGGCCAACGGCATGGCCGAGGTCGATACGGTTTGTGCCGTGGACTACCTGGACGATGGCAGCACCATTGCATTGGCATTGACCATTGATCGTCCCAACGGCAGTGCGGTGCTCGACTTTACCGGCACCGGTCCGGAAATATGGGGCAACTGCAATGCGCCCAAGGCGGTGACCACATCGGCCGTACTCTACTGTCTGCGCTGCCTGATCGAAAAGGAGCTGCCGCTCAACCATGGCTGCCTGATTCCGATCCGAATCAAGGTCCCCAAGGGATCGCTGCTCGACCCCTCGCCGGATGCGGCTGTGGTGGGCGGCAACGTGCTCACCTCCCAGCGGGTGGTTGATGTGATTCTCAAGGCCTTCGGCGTGGCGGCCGCCTCCCAGGGGTGCATGAACAACTTCACGTTCGGCAACGATCGTTTCGGCTATTACGAAACCATCGGCGGTGGCGCCGGCGCCGGTCCCACCTGGCACGGCCAGAGCGGCGTGCACACCCACATGACCAACACGCGCATCACCGATCCCGAGATCCTGGAACGGCGCTATCCGATCCTGCTGCGTGAGTTCGCACTGCGCCGGGATTCCGGGGGCAGGGGACAATTTAACGGCGGAGAGGGGCTGGCCCGGGAAGTGGAATTTTTGGAGCCGCTCAATGTGGCTATTCTATCCGAACGACGGGTGTTCGCCCCTTATGGCCTGGCGGGTGGCGCGCCCGGCGGCCGGGGGGTCAATCTCTTCTATTGCAACGACGGCAGAGTGATCAACCTGGGCGCCAAAAACGAGATTTTGGCCCAACCCGGGGAACGATTGCGGATTATGACGCCGGGCGGCGGCGGGTATGGGAAACCCGAGGTTTGATTCGGTAGCTGTGGCGTCATTCGTTTGTTTCCTGTCTCTTTAGGTGGTATGCTCATCCGATGAATGACAGCCGACTCGTATACTCCACTGACAGCGGTCGTATCTGCCCGCAATGCAGCCGGCCTGCTGGCCAATGTTCATGCAAGAAGAAAAAGGCGGCTCAGACAGCCGCGCCTTTTCCGGAGGATGGCCATGTGCGCATCCGCCGCGAAACCCAGGGACGCAAGGGCAAAACCGTGACGGCCGTTTATGGGTTGACGTCGGCCGGGGGGGACCTTGCCGATACGGCTCGATCCCTGAAACGCCGGTGCGGTACAGGCGGCTCGGCCAAGGCGGGCGTTATCTTTATCCAGGGCGATCATCGGGCCGCCATTCAGGACGAGCTGCAGAAACAGGGATACAAGGTCAAGATAGCCGGTGGTTGAGCATCACTTTAGAGGGAGGGGTTATGTCACTGTTCGAAGTCGCCTTGATCATCTCCATCATTTTCGCCGTGTACAATTTGCAGCAAATCAAGATTGCTCTAAAGCAGAAGGGCTATGCCGTGGAGATGTTTTCGGGCTGGTTGAAAGACCACCGGCAGTTTAAGGCCTTGATCCAGTCCGAGACGGATCAGAAGATAAAGGTCAAATACCAACAGACCCTCAACGGTCTCTACTTCTCCCTTTTCGGCGTAGTGTTATTTGCATTCCTGATCATGCAAAGCCGGATGGGATAACCCCCGCTTGAAGGGGGAATTGAAAGTGTAACGTCGAAAGTTTAAAGGGAAGGTATTCTATCGATTCAATCTTCCAGGACGATCTCCAGCAGTGGGACTTGCCAGGAGGGAACCTTGGCGTACCCGCGGAATTCGGGCTGGCCGTCATCGGCAAACCAGTAGATTATCCCCAAAACGCTTCCCTCGATGACGGCATCTAATTTTCCCTCCCAGTTGTGGCACCCCTCCTTGGAGAGTTTTGCCACGCAAAACCCTTTGTCCGTACAGAGCGAAATACCGCCTTGGATGGCGACCATGGCGACACGGTCGCCTACTTCCATCTTGGCAAGGTGCTGGTGAATCGGATGGTCGGCGGCAAAGGTGCCGGCATGGCCGAGGTTGATTTCATGCAGTCCAAGCATGGTGAAGTGCCGATGCTTCACTATCCTATTGTCCGGCAGGCTTGACGATGCTTCCCGTTTCAACATCCATTCTCCGTGCAGCGCTCGCAGGAAAGGGTTGCCCTGCTCGGCGAACTCCAGCAGGCAGAGGGTCTCTATGGCCCTTGTCATGCCCACATAGAGCAGGCGACGCTCCTCTTCCTGTTTGGACCGTTCCGCGGGCATGCGCCACTCTCCGTCAAGAACAAAGATATGGTTGAACTCCAGCCCCTTGGCCGCATGGACCGTATTGAGAAAAATGCCTTTCCCGATGGTCTTTTCGCGTCGCTGTTCGGCCAGCGCCTCATAGAGCCAATCCACGAAAAGATGGAGGGGAAGCGGCACATCGGCGGTCTCCTGCCGATAGGTGTCTATCAGGTCGGACAAAAGGTCGATCCAAGGATTGGGATTGGCAACGCCGTCAACCGATCCGGGAAGCGCCTCGACGAGTTGGGAGGCGCTGCGGATATCGTCTTCAATGCACTTGACCCGCTCCAGAAAGTGGTGGATCTCCCGGATGCGATAGAGCGGCAGCCCGCTCTCCAGGCCTCTTTTGATCGGCAGCCCTTTCTCTTCCAGCAGGGCGCGAACCGGTGTGAGAACCCTGTGAGTACGTCCCAGGATAGCGCAGTCGTCCCATGCCAGGGAGGGCTTGAGCTCCTTGAGGCGTATCATTTCCCGATAGAGGGCCTCGGCCTGTTGGGCAGGGGTTTGGACGACGAGGCGCTGCACGCGCCCCTGGGCATACGGGTCGATCTTCGCCCATGGTCCGCCGGGGGCGTCCTCTTTTCGCTGCCGGTTGATTCGGATGGGATGCTCGATTTTCATGCGGTCCCGATTGGCGTCGATCAATTGGTTGGCGGCTCGGATGATGTGGGCGCTGGAGCGGTAGTTCTCCACCATGTAGACGGTGCGGGCGCCGTAATCTTCCTGGAAGCGTTTAATAAAGCCAACGTTGGCGCCCTTGAAGGCATAGATGTTTTGATCGTCGTCACCCACGGCCATGATTGAAAGACGCCCCTCGCTTTCATTCAGGGTGCGTCCGGCAATGGCCGAGACCAGATTGTACTGCAATTGGTCGATGTCCTGGTACTCGTCTACCAGGATGTGGCTGTACCCTTGGAGCAGTTGATCGCGTGCCTCGTTCGGGGCCAGTCCGGGCACCTCCGTTTCGCCTTTCAGCAGTGCCACGGCGCTGCGAATGAGGCCATCGAAATCGATACGGCCGGTGACCTTTTGATGGGCCGCGATTTCGCGCAGCGAGATGCCGGCCAGACGCATGGCCGCGCCATGATAGGTCGCCACCGTAACCCCGCGGGCCTCCTGCCCGACCAGATCGTGCAACCGTTTGCGCAGCGACACGGCGGCGTTGTGATTGAAGCACATGATCAGGATCCGCCTGGCGGCCACGCGCTCCACGCGCAACAGGTAAGCGCAGCGGTGGACCACCACGCGTGTTTTGCCGGCGCCCGGGCCGGCCAGGATCAGTGTGTTGGCCGTGATCGGGCTGCCCACAGCCTGGATCTGAATCGGGTTGTTGAGGCTCTCGACAATTTGACGGTAGGCCTCCGCACTGGTGGCGCGCTCCAGAATATCCTCCCGGCCGCCGAAGTATTTTTCGACGAAACGGTCGCGAGGCAGGGAGAAGTAGTCCAGCACCAGCCCCAGCGCCCGTGCAATCTTCTCCATGGCCAGGTTGGCGTACTCCATGATGACATGTACCTGGAAGCGCCGTTCGCGGTAATGGGTGGCCAGCGGTTTGTAATCGCCGATCGTATAAGGTCGCTTGCGGTCATCGTGGTTGAGGCGAATGGTCATCGCCTGCCTGAAGACGGCCAGGCCGTTCTGCAGGATGATAATTTTGTTCTCGTGCAGAAACATCAGGCTGCGGTCGATGGCGGCCAGCGGCTTTTTGACCTGGGAGTGGAGCAGCAGATCGTGCCCGATGGCCTTGGCAAGGTCATGGGCGCCGAACTCCACCAGCAGGTCGCCCGGGTTGGCCTTTGCTGTTTCCGGCAACGCCTTCAGCGCATTGGTGGTGAGCTCTCTAATGATCACCTCGGATACGTTGCGTCGCAGCGTGGCGATCTCCCGGATCGCCTGCCAGCTCCGTTGCAGGGAGACCCTGTAGCGGTTGCGGCCCATGTGCTTCAAGGCGATGCTGCCGTGGGAGCCGGCCAGGCCGGTGCCGTCATAGGCCAGGCCCTTGAGCAGATTGCGCAGGGTGACCGGGTTGCTCGCCTCTCCCATATTTTGAAGGCGCTGATTCGCCCGGCTGATATCCAGGTCCAGCCACTGCCCCGCCTCGGCATCCGGCGCCTCCTCCTGCAGCAGCTTCAGAAAGCGGGTCTCCAGATCGCACACATCGGCCAGCAGTTTGCGCGCATTGTTCTTCCCCTTGGGGCGCAAGTATGCCGAAAGCATCATGCCTTTGTCCAACAACCCTGCGGCGGCCATGTCGTGCATGGCGTAGATCACCATCTGGGAGGGTTTCAGGCCGTACTCTTTCTCCAGGCGTTTAAGATCTTCGGCAGAGGGAAACAGCCGTTCGGCAATGTCGTCGGCGCTGAGGCCTTGGTCGGCCGAGGCGTTGAAGATGGCGCCCAGTATGCCGCGCCACAGCCGTGCCATGGCAGTTGAAAGTCCCATCCCCGCTATGACCGGTTCGGCCTCTACCACGCTTTTGACTCGGGGGCGCCCCTGGAACACCTGGGTCATGTTGTGTTCCCGCGTCAGAAAATCAGCCCGCTCGAGCCAGGAGAGGGCCGTCCGCACACGGGTGTCGTTGGATGGATCGCTGCGGTCGAACACCTCCGATGCCGCTTCTTCGCGAATCAACTCCTGGGTGGTGATCACCACCTCGTTCTCCCGGTTGACTTTGCTGCGTCTCAGGGATTTGAGAATCTGCTGTATTTCGTTTTTCTGTATTTCCGAATAGGCACCCAGCCTGAACTGGGTCTCCGCATCTTCCGGATCGTAGAGCAGGATGCATTCGGCCGGCTGAAGATCCCGTCCGGCCCGTCCGGCCTCCTGAAGGTAGTTTTCCAGTGATCCAGGGATGTCGTAGTGCAGCACCAAGCGAATATTCTCCTTGTCGATGCCCATCCCAAAGGCGTTGGTGGCACAGATGACAGGGATCTCTCCGGCCACGAAGGATTCGATGATACGACGTTTTTCGTTGGCCTCCAGGCCGGCATGAAATGCCTCGGCCACCACGCCGTGGTGGACGAAATAGTCGCGGATCTCCTCGGTGGTTTTCCGTTTGGCCGCGTAGACAATCACTCCCGCCTCCGGCTGCTGTTGCGTGTATCGGGTCACGATGTCGCAGGCACTGGCCAGCTTTTCCGATCCGCTTACCGGCCAGATCTCGAATTGAAGGTTGTCCCGTTCGACACCCCCTTCAAACAGCAGCAGCTCCTGCTTTAATTCGGTTTGGAAGTAGCTGCGGATCTCTTCGATGACATCCGGCTTGGCGGTGGCGGTGAAGCAGGCGATCGGCGGTATCGGCAGGTGCTGACCCCGGGAGAACTCCCGGATGAATCGCGCCGCATACATGTAGTCGGGACGGAAGTCGTGGCCCCACTTGGAGAGACAGTGCGCCTCATCGAAGACCCAGCAACCGATTTCACGAAGTGAAAGGACCCGTCTCACCGAGCGGCTGCGCAGCTGTTCGGGGGAGAGATAGAGGATGGCGATGTCGCCCAGTCTTACCCGCTCGATCACCTCGCCCCGTTCGGGTGGCGTGAGCAGACCATAGATGGCTGCGGCATAGGGGGTGCCCGTGTTCTTCACCAGGTTGTCGACCTGATCCTTCATCAGGGCCTGCAGGGGAGAAATGACCACCGTCAGCAGGCCCCGGCGCATGTGCCGCACCAGGGCCGGCAACTGGTAGCAAACCGATTTCCCCCCGCCGGTGGGCAGAATGGCCAGCAGTGGACGATCCCGCAGACCATTCAGGGCCACGGTGCGCTGCAGGCTACCACCCTCGCTGGAGCGGGGCTCTTTCCGGAAAGCGTCGAAGCCGAAGAAGCGTTTCAATTGGCGGTCGGCGTCGTGGGTCTCCCGACAGTAGGTGCAATCGGGGTTGCCACAGGGAACGTCGCGCAGTGCTTTCAGCAGCGGTACCACTCCTGGAAATTGGTGTCGCACCCATGGCGGCAGCACGGAGTTGGCGCCGGCCACGCGGAGCCATGCCAGGGCGTATGCTGCCTGGGGGGCCGTGTTGGCTGGTTCGGCGTCGGTGTGGAACAGGCGCTCTACCGCAGTGCGGCAAACGAGACCTTGGGTCAGCGATTCGAAGATGCGTATCGCTTGGTCCGCCGTTTCCAACGGTTGGGCTCCGGTCCGGTCGAACACCGCTGCGAGACCGTCGCCCGTAAATCCGTCAAAATTGCCGGATGCAACGGCAAAGCGGTAGAAGGAGATCAGTTCCGGGAACTGTTCAACCTGGCAGGTAAAACTTTTCCACTGGTCACGAAAGATCGAAAGGGCCAGGCGGCTGTCCTTCAGGGGATCACTCACGCTGGAGCGAACCAGCTTATAGTCTTTCACTAGGCGGTGGTATGGATGTTGGGGAAAGGCCAGGGGGGAGAGATAGAGCGTGTCCACAACCGGCAGTTGGAGCAGTTTCAGGTCGGGTGCGTTGGCCATTAGAAAAGGCAGATCGTGATGGAAGAGATTGTGTCCCAGGACCCAACGGCTGCCGTTGGCGAAATGGCCCAACTGGGCGAAGGCCTCTTTTGCCGATGTGCCGCCCGCCCATTCAAAGGTGCGCTCTCCCCAAACAGCACCGATGCGTTTGACGCCATGGCGCGTCAGTTCTAAATCGAGCGCCAGGGTGTCTGTTATGAATTGATTCAGCGACATGAGTCAGGCGATCTGTTTTTTAAGCTGACAGCTGAAGACGTTTTGTGTATTTCGATTCGGCTTCAATCATTTACCCACGCGGCCAGTCCCTACAGCCTTCATTGATGATCTCCCTTTGGGCGATCACCTCGAATCAGGCCCACGGCCAGAAGCAGCCACGCCACGATCAGTGCGATACCGCCAACGGGTGTAATGGCACCCAGCCAGCGCATACTGGTGGCTGCCATCACATAGAGGGAGCCTGAGAAGAGCACGGTCCCGCCAATCATCGTCCAGCCTGCAGCTCTGATCCATCTGAACGCTGCCGTCCGCGGTTTGAAAAGAGCGGCCTGCGCCACCGCAAAGAGTCCGATGGCGTGCACCATATGGTAGAGGACCGCTGTCTGATAGACCGCAAGCATGCGCGGGGTAAGGCTCTCTCGCAGTGTGTGAGCGCCAAACGCGCCCAATCCGATGGCCAGGGCCATGCTGATGGCGCCGGCCACGGCAAACAGTTTGGTTTTTGAGTACATAGCTTGTATTAAAACAGAACCATCAGAAAATAAACGAAAAAAGGATACTGCAGGGGCAGCTAAGTGAGGATGGATTTTTGAAAGTGGTGCCGACCGCCATATTGCACTTGCTGGTGCCATGGTTATTTTTGGGTTCAATTTTTCAGAGGCAGGTGATAGGTTCCCCCTAACGTGTCAACAGACCCTCAAACAAGGATTAGCAAGGCTTATGTTTCCACACGGACATCGAACGATATCGGGTTTTGGCGCACCACTGACCTCCATCGGCAAGAAGATGCTGATCGCCTATGCATCGATATACGTGGTGCAGTTGATCTGTGAGCACTGGCTCGGCATTCCAATATATCGATGGCTGGCGCTGTGGCCCCTCGGCAGCGGTAACTTCAACTTTATTCAATTGATCACCCATCCGTTGCTCCACAACCCGGGCGCCCCCATCAGCTTTTTGATCAACTGCCTGATCTTCTACTTCTTTGCCGGCACGATCGAACACGCCTTGGGAACCCGGCGTTTTATCACCCTCTATGCAGTTGCCGCTTACGGCGGTGCGTTGATCGGCCTGATGTTCAGCCTTATCGCCGCCTTTGGCGCGCCTTTTGCCGGCATGATGCCCAGCCTTTTGACCCTGATCGTTGTTTTCGGTCTGTTGCGTCCCGAGGCCACCATACTGCTCATGTTCGTTTTTCCGATCAAAGCCAAATACATCAGCTATGGAACGGTCATCGTCACCTTCCTGACTTTCCTGGCCAAGGCCAATGTATACGGGGCATACCACTTGGGGGGCATTCTCCTCGGGTATCTCTACTATCGATCTCCCGGCCAGTGGCTCAGTTTCAACTACTGGCAGTGGAAGTATTTTGATCTCAAACAGAAGCGCCGTCGCTCCCGCTTCACTGTCGTCGATAAAAAAGACAACGACGATGACAACCATCCCACCATCCACTGACCCTTCCATGACCGTTGATATAAGGGATTGTGCGTTTATCGGGCACGACGATGTCGTCGGTCTCAATTTTATTAAAACCGATGTCGCTTACCACTTCAGGCGTCATTTTCGACAAGGGTTGCGGTCTCATGTCATGGAGGTGCTGCGACCTGCTGACATCGAGGTGGAGAAGTTCGGGACCTGCATCGATGGCATCAAACGCTATCCGAGGGCCAAGCCGATAAGGATTTTCAGGCTGTTTCGCACCCGACTGGCGACCGTGGCAGAAGCGCTTGACGAGATTCAGCGGGTTAAGATGGTCGAGCGCTATCTGGCCCCGGAATTCCTGGCCCGGTCCAGTGAGTTTGTTGTGGACTACTTGGCACAAGGAGGAAGTGTTCCCCTTCTCTGCGGCCTGCAGGAGTATGTAGAGGGAGAGATATTCAACCCATGGGGGCTTCTCGAAGGTGACCAATTGATTGCTGCGCTTTACGATCAACTCTTCGTTGATGGCAAAACATCTGCCCCCGGAAAAGCAAATTGGGGTCATGTGGTTCGCCAAAAAGGCAGCCGCTTCGTAGAAAAACTAAAAACAATGATTGCGGCCTCCGGCCATATCCCCGATCTGGCCGGCATGGGAAACCTTGTGATGGTCCGTTCGGGCGCGATTAAGCTGGTGGACATCAACAACATTGCCAAGGTCTCCTTCGAGCGGCACATCGCATTGGATGACAAGGGTTATCCGGTGTGCGACAAGTCCATCGAAGCACTCGCCAACCTCGAAAGCAAGCTGTTGGGCCGATCGATCGATCCCACCGATGCCATTTATGGCTTCTTTCTCGATCCGCAGCGTATGCGGGACGTCTTCGAAGAAGAGCAGATATTCGACCATAAGATGAGATCCTGAACCGCGATCTTTCATCACATGTGTCGCTGTTTTACCGAATGGGTAAGATTGTTTTTCTGAAGGGTATTCAGGGCGGACAGCAGCCTGTCTGCCGCCGAAGCATTCAAGGTTGGTCTACTCCGTTGCGGCCTGTGCATCCATAATAAGGCGGTCTGGTCTTCCTTTCGTCTGCGGATCACCTGGACGCGGCCGTTGACATATCGGCTGTCCTGTCGCTCCGCTTTGGCGGGATTTGCCGCTGCGCTGATCAGTTGGCGAAGCTGGGTCTCTAATTGTTTTCTTTTCGATTCGTCCATTACAATTCCTTTGTTACTTTTTCGCTCGTTATCAATTGGTTGTGTTTCTGGTTGCTGCTCTGAAGTCCGCAACCTGTTGGTAAGGCAGTCCCCAGGCATTATATCGGTCGTTTCATCTCAACATTTAAGCAAATTTTTTTGATTGCGGCATGAATGGTGCGAAAATGTCTGGAAAAAGACCCGGACGGCAAGTTCCGATGACCGGAAGCCAGGTCCCTTAGGTTAAAACGAACTTCGATCTGAAAGTTGGTCTTTATGTTACCCGATTTGATTTTGCAAGATATTTTCGCAATCCATTTAAAAAGAGTCACCGCAAACAGGTTTTGGTAACGTTGTTTCTTTTCTTTGGAAGTGCAACAAATTCTTCCCAGCTTCTTCTTGTCGGAGAAAAAGGGGGAACATAAGAATAAATAAACCTCATTATTTTTATAAGTTATGACGCATATGACGATTGATACCGAACGTGCTGATCATCTTCGAGAGTTCTCTTTTCTTATGGAACACTATGTTGAAAGTGCTTTTATAAAACAGATTACGATAGTGTTTCTTTATCTGGATTTGACCTTGATATCGGTTGTGGAGGCGAAGGAGGCGGGGGCGTGGGGGTATCTGGCCACTCTGCCGGTCCAATGGCATCGGAGCCCCCCAATACCACCTGATTTTGGCATTATCTCTCTATTCTCCTATTCGGCTTAACCCTTATGATAGGATTGTACTACCAGCAAGCTGGTAACCGGCCCCCATTGCCGTTCGGCCAATCGTTCCTAACTTACATGACAACAACGAAGCGGTACACAAAACGAAAATAACCACAGGAGGTTTGTGATGGACAACAATACTCAAGACTATTTTGAAACCGATAGCGAACGTGATGAGGGACATGTGGATACACGCAGCTCTAACTTCGAGTGTGAAAATAGAGATCCCAACCTGGGATGTAACCTGGGCATCGATGTGGCCGGTTAATGAATAAACATTAGGAGGTTCGTCATGGATAAAAATACGCAAGACTACATTGAAACTGATAGTGAACGTGAAGAGGGACATGTGGATACACGCGGTGAAAACTTCGAGTGTGAGGACAAAGATCCCAACCTGGGATGTAACCTTGGTGTCGATGTGGCCGGTTAATGAAAATGGCAGGACTTCGCTGATACGAGGCGATTAGATATAACGCATGATAGGAAGGGCAGGGCCTCTAACGAGGTCCTGCCTTTTTTTACTCGATGCGTTCAAAGGCGCCAATGTCGGAGATGGGATCAGCCGCCCGCTCTTCATGTTGCAGGTGTTTCACATACTGATACTCGGGAGGGTAGTTGACCACTGCTACCGGCAGCGCTCCCGCTTCACCGTCTGCATCGGCCCCTTCCGCCAGATAGAAATCCTGTCCGTCCATATCGATAAAGCCCGGGACATCGCCTTCCACATTGCCTGAATTGTTGACCGATGCATCAGGGTCGAGGCTGGACTCGTGGGTGGAGCGCCATCCGGTGGGCAGCCAGTTGTCAGACATGTAGGTTTGGCCGCGTCCGCTGGTAATGGCCAGATAGGTACCACCGGCCGTCGCGAAAAGGATGTTGTTGAAGAGGTCCGCCCGGGCATCGTTGGTGGCCAGCCGCATGAGGGTGGTGTTGCCGCTGCGGGTCGACACTACGGTGTTGTGGTAGAAGTAAAGGGTGCCCTGGCGGTACATATCGGTGTCATCCCCGTCGCCACCGTAGTGCAGGATCTGGCTGTTGCCGGCGCCATCGGGCTCCACGAGCACGTTACCGTAGACAAAGGTTTGGTTATAACCCGGATCGTTTGCAATGTGGTCATAATCAGTCTCCACCAAGTCAAGCTGACGGTTGCCCGATTCAATCCAGTTGTAGCGGATCACAGTGCCGGACGAACGGTCTTTGAGGTTGTTGCCCAAACAGCCGTTGCGAAGGGGGCCATAGTGGTTGAATTCGAAGAGGATGCCCTGGCTTTCGGTATAGGAGTTGTGCTGGTAGATACTGCCCTCGATTCCGTTGGCGTAGACGTGATTGCCGCTGATGGTGAGACGTGATGAGGCCGAACCGGAGAAAAGACCGTTGGCCGCATCGTGCAGGAGACAGTCGTTAATGGTGATCGCCTCGCCCTCCTCGATATGAACGGTGGCCGCATTTTCGCTGTAGCTGTCTGCCTGACCGTGGTCATTGGTAAAGCTGTAGGCGGGCCGGGCGCTGCGGATATCCAGCCCCTGAATGTAGATATGGGACGGACCTTTCGGGTTGTTCGGAATGCTCGATCCGCCTATTTTGATGACCGACCGCGGCTCGTTCCAATAGTCCAACTCCTGTCGCGTGGTGGCCTGGTCCCCACTGATGACCGGACGGTTGCCATTGCTGGCCACACCCAGTATGACGACCGGATCATCAGCCGTGGCAGCCACATTAATCACCCATTTGGCATGATAAGGGGTGTCACGATGGTAGATCATTACCAGGGATGACGGCTGCAGGTCCTCCCAGGGTACCTCATCGGGGGCGGTGTAGGCGCGGCCCGGTCCCACTTCGTACACATGGTCGAAATCGGCAGGGTCCCACTCATAGATCGGTGTCGATGGCGTTCCATCGCCAGGCGTTTCTCCCGTATCGCCCGTTGGTGTCTCCTCACCATGTTCACTTTCCGGGTCGGTGCCGCTCCCACCGCAGGCCAACAGAAGGCAAAGTGCCAATACCGCAATGCAGATCAAACCGTAGATGGAGCTGAATCGTTTCCTTTTGCAGATGGTTACCGGAATCATCGCCATTCTCCCTCTGTCGT
Source organism: uncultured Desulfatitalea sp. (assembly GCA_963668675.2). Taxonomy (GTDB): domain Bacteria; phylum Desulfobacterota; class Desulfobacteria; order Desulfobacterales; family Desulfosarcinaceae; genus Desulfatitalea. The sequence goes on from CAXXMB010000002.1 coordinate 3,618,999, forward strand.
GGTCGCATCAGTTGACCAAATGCATCACCAAAGAGGCGCACAAGTGGTTCGATTCGTATTCATTCGTTGAATTGGGGTGCGATATCATTTCATTATAGTTTAGCGGCAAGATGAATGCCATTCGGAAGAATTGATACGATGCGGGTCATAGCGGTTGTGGGTGTCTCGATTAACAATCAGAAAAAATTAAATTAAATTGGTTTTGCGGGCAGCAGGTTGATACCTCTGAGGATCGGTTGCGTGCAACCAATACTGAAGGGCTGTTACCAATACTGCACACGAGGCCTCTCTTAGCGCACTTCGATCTCGTGCCCTTCAAACGATACCACCTGGCCGCTCCTGATTTTGCACCGTTTGCGAAGCTCCGTGCGGCCATCGACCTGAACAAGTCCATCGTCGGTGACATTTTTGGCCATTCCGCCGGTATCGCAAAGACCTGTAACCTTAAGCAACTTGATCAGCTCGATATATTCGCTTTGAAGTGTAAATGTGGTTTTCATGCATCGTCCTATTGGTTATTCCCGGTCCTGAATCTGTGTTTCTCAACGGTTTCGCAGATAAAGCGATTCCAGAATTTTCTCTCGGGCCTGTCAGGCAGGTCACTGTTCTCGATCAGCAGCGCCACCTCATCCATCAATTGTTCCAGGGCCGGCGCCACCTCTGCGGTGTAGTCGAGCCGTCCCTGCTTTACTTCCATCAGGAAGGGGGCATCGCGCAGGGGATATGTGATCGTCCCCTCGGTCAGAATCTCCCGGGTTTGGATGGCGGCCCGCAATGCGTGCGATACCGCTTTCCAGTCGATCTCCCTGTTCTCGACGGCCAGTTTAGCCCGTTGGCCATAGGCATCGTAGAACTTCTTTAGAATGGGCACCACATGGCCGATGGCCACCGACTCCTGAAACGCTTTGCCGCACACCTGATATTGCTTTAAACCGCTGGAGGCCGAATCGGTTTCTCTGCAATGCTCCATGTGCGGCAGTTCGTCCCATATGTGTCTCAGTTTTTGCTTCGGGTTCTTCTCCTCGAGCAGCTTAAGCACTTTGGCGGCGGCATGGAGCCTCGACCCCTTGATGCCGTATTTCCCTGTCTGACGTCTGGCGTAAATCAGGAAAGTGTCCAGTCGTTTGGAGTAGAAACGAGGCCGTTGTCGAATAATCTCACGCCAGATGTCGGATGAGTCCGTCCATGCATCCGGGGGGGCGTGCAGCATGTCCATGGCCGCGATCTCTCCCCGGCAGGCCAGATCGATGAAGTGGTGCAGACTGTAAATCTCTTCGTCCACGTCACGGGCCGTGTTTTTCGAGGTGTTGTCGCCGGTGGTGTGGCTGCGGCACTTGGGGATCTCCCCCAGAAGGATCTCCTCCCGGGAGGGCAAAAAAACGCCCCGGTAGTCGACGTCCGATCGTGTGGTGGCTGTCCCGTAAAGGTGGGCGCCGAATTTCATCCTGACAATCAGGTCCATCCGAACCTCGTAAGGGCAAGCTTTATGCCCGCCCGCTGCATCTGTCCAGGCTGGCGGCATTGACTTCTAATTCCCGGCCAGCGGGTCTTTTGCATGTTTGTCACAAAACCTCACTCAATCCAAGGTTTAAAAAAGTGCCTTTTCCGTCATTCCAGTGAAGGCTGGAATTCAAATCTTTCAATGGTTTCTGGATGCCGGATCAAGTGCTGCATGACGTGTGAACGACTTTTTACGGGCTCATCAGCCTTCTGGGAACAAGAACCGGCAAGTCCAGCGGCCGATTTTTGCTGAGAATCGTTTCCGGCAGCCTGACCGCAAGTTACGAATGGGCGGTCGAACCTTTGCATGCCTCCCTGTAGGCATCAATAAATCGTTGTGCCTTCTCTTTAGGCGTTGCCCACGAGGTTACCAGACGAACGGCGGAGTGCTTCTCATCCACTTTGGCCCAGGTATAGAACTGGAAGTGGTTCGACAACGCCTCGATGACAACGTTTTTCATCACAGGAAAAATCTGATTGGTGGGAGAGTCGATCCAGAAGGCGCAGCCCTCTATTTTAAGCGCCTGTGCCAGAAACTGCGCGGTGTCATTCGCATGCCTGGCGAGATCGAAATAGAGGTTGTCTTTAAACAGCTCTTCAAACTGGACGCCCAATATCCGGCCTTTTGCCAGCAGTCCTCCCCTCTGTTTGATGAGATACCGGTATTCTTCCTTTAGGTCGACACGCCTAAGCACTAATGCTTCGCCAAGCAGTGCACCGATTTTCGTGCCTCCGATAAAGAATGCATCTGTCAGTGCATACATGTCCCTGAGCGTCACATCGCTATTCGCTGCGACAAGGGCGGATCCCAGGCGGGCGCCATCGGCGTAAAGCAAGAGATTCTTTTGGCGGCAGTAAACATGCAGCGCGTGCAGCTCGATTTTTGAATATACGGTCCCCAACTCAGTAGGATTGGAGATGTAAACCAGTTTGGGTTTGACCATGTGTTCAAAATGGTGCTCAACCAGGACCGGTTCTATAAGTGCAGGGGTTAGCTTTCCATCTCTGGCTTCTACATTGAGCAACTTATGGCCCGTGGCTTCGATGGCACCCGCCTCATGGGTTGAAATGTGGCCGGTGTTTGCTGCAATGCAGGCTTCATGCGGTCTTAAAAAGGCACTGATGGCAATCAGATTGGTTTGAGTGCCCCCCGAAATCAGGTGCACCCCGGCTTCTGGGGCTCTCATGAGATTTCTGATGATGGCGATCGCGTTGAGGCTATGCCGGTCCAGGCCATAGCCCTCCTCCTGCTGCAGGTTGTATTTTGACAACGCTTTCAGAATGTTTGGATGTGCACCTTCGCTATAATCATTTTGGAAACTATACATCTCTTACCCTTTCGGCAAAGGCCCCGGCGTTTTGGTAGAACGTATCTCAAAAAAGGCGTTTGGCCAATAGAGTCCAGCAGCAGGATTGGCAATTGCCTATGGATGTAGTTCTTGAATTCAACCACTGATTTCCTCTTTTCTACATAACCGAACCAGAGCCCGGATCGGGTTGCAACTTCCTCATCGTGGTAATCCGATGATTGATGTGCCCCTTCTGGTATGATAGCAATTAGCTTAGCTCAACGGATTCTTTTTTGCTGCGCTCATGCTCCATGGTCCTTTTCTCCGATGTGAATGGTAATATCTCGCAACTTGAAAGGAAAGATCTTTGCTGCGTGTATTTCAGAACGACATGTATGAACCCGGACATTTTGTGGTGACACTCGAGCTGGTGCCGGGTCGCGAGGCCACCGGCAGGGCAGTGGATGCGGTGATGGGCATTGCCCGGGAGGCGTTTGAAGATGGCCGGGTATCGGCGGTATCGATCACCGACAATCCCGGAGGAAATCCGTCTCTCAGTCCGGATGTGCTCGGATACGACATCTTCAATATCGGCATGGATGTAATCGTCCATTTTACATGCCGCGACATGAATCGGGTGGGCATGGAGAGCCGGGCACTTCAGCTGGCCCGAATGGGTATGAAGAATATTTTGGCACTCAACGGAGACTACTCGGGCCAGGGGTTTGGCGGGCAGGGGGCGCCGGTGTTCGACCTCGATTCGGTGCAGCTGCAGATCATGTTGGATATGCTCAGCGAGCGGATGGAGACGTCAGGCGACCCGGACCCGTTTTATTCGGGATGCGCCGTATCCCCCTTTAAGCAGACTGAGGCCGAAACCTTTGCCCAGTATGCCAAGCTGTGCCGCAAGGTGGCGGCCGGCGCCCAGTTCGTCATCACCCAGCTGGGCTATGACGCCCGAAAATTTAAGGAATTGGTCCAGATCCACGATTACATGAAGCTCGAGGTGCCCCTTATCGGTTCGGTTTATGTCCTGAAACCGAAATCCGCCGCTATCATGAACAGCGGTCGGGTCCCCGGCGCCGTGGTGACCGATGCCCTTCTCAATCGAGTTCGGGCAGAATGGCGCGATAAGAAGGCCGGCCGGGTGGCGGCCATCGAGCGGGCCGCGCGCCTCGCGGCTGTACTCAAAGGGTTAGGCTACGGCGGTATCCACATCGGCGGCATCCACAAGAACTTCGAAGAGGTTGGGCTCATCCTGGATCGGTTTGGAAAGATAGAGGCCGACTGGAAGGCGTACGTGGACGATTTTGATTTCCCCCAGCCGGACGGCTTTTACGCCTTTGCCGAGGAGCGTAAGTCGGAATGGGGGCCGCCGGATTTTGGCCGGCGTCCCCTGCGGGTCCATGTGAGGGAACGCGTTCTGTTTACGCTGCTCTCCGGCATGCACGATATCCTGTTTAACAGGGACCACCCGCTGGCCCCGACGTTTCGCAAGCTGTGCGAGCGTCTGGACAGCCGCATCGGGCAAAGCCTGTTGAAGGAGCTGATCGAAGACCCTGCCAAACAGCTCATGCTCGATTGCCAGAAGTGCGGCGACTGCGGCATCCAGCATGTGGGTTTCTTGTGCCCCGAATCCAAATGCCCCAAACACATTCGCAACGGCGCATGCGGCGGCAGCCGAAACGGTCGGTGCGAAGTCTATCCTGATCGCTATTGTGTCTGGTACCGCGCCTATATGCGCCTCTCCCACGCCGGGGAGACCCGCGAGATGGTTCGGGGGTGCGTGCCGCCCAGGATGTGGGAGCTCAACAAGACCTCATCCTGGCTCAACTTCCACCTGGGACGAGATCACCAAAGCGCGTCCAACGCCATCGTGCAGCGATGCAGGGCACGCAGCTGTATGTTGTGATGTTTTCATGCTATCCGATCTTGAGGCACCGCATGGAGATGGATCCCAGGGTGATATCTTCTGCAAAAAATGCCATCTCGTCCCCATCTTCTTCGGTCGCGAGGATATAGAGCAGTGGCAGGTAGTGTTCGTTGGTGGGGATTGCCATGGCCGCATCCGGCCCCATCTTTTCATAATCTATGATCGCTTCGTGGTCATGGGATAAAATCAGCTGTTTGATTTTTTCATCAAAAGCGATTGCCCAGTCGTAGGCTTGATCGTCCCAGGTTACCATACCCAGATTGTGTACGATATTGCCGCTGCCGATAATAAGGATGCCTTTACGGCGCAGGGCTTTTAGTCTCTTTCCCAGGTCGTAGTGGTGCAGCGGCAGCAGGGTTCGGTCCAGGCTCAACTGAACCACCGGAATATCGGCACGTGGAAACATGTGACACAATACCGACCAGGCGCCGTGATCCAAGCCCCACGACACATCTTTGCGAATATTGACCACAGGGAGTTTTTCTGTAATTGTTTCATATAGTTCCGGCATGCCAGGGCACGGGTATACGACGTCATACAAGGCTTTGGGAAAACCTGAAAAGTCGTAAATCGTACGCGGCTTCGGCATGGTGGTCACCCGCGTACCCGTCGTTTGCCAATGGGCCGAGATGCAGAGAATGGCCTCGGGCGTGGGCAAAGAGCGGGCCGCGTCGGCCCAGGCCCGGCTGAAGATATTCTCTTCGATCGCATTCATCGGATTGCCATGACCGATAAAGAGGGTCGGCATGACCGGGCCCTCATTCGCTTGAGGCATGATAGGCTTCCTTCCTTTTTACTTATTGCTGCCGTTGCTGCGATTGCACCCAACATAGCCAGCGTTTCAGGGTTGTCCAATATGTCCCGCAGTCATTTTATTGCCGGTCAGCAGGAAAGTTTGACCGCCTTTTGGCGTGCCTGTCAGCCTTGTGTTCGGTAACTATCTGTATATGAATATAAATTTAGTTTCTTCAGGCTGGAATAAAAATTGCTTTGCAGATGGAACCAAAAGTGGTTTTCGAAGCAGGCTGAGCAAAGGGTGAGGTGAGAAATGACGAACGACACTCATATGACCATTCACGACTATTTTAAACGGGCGGGTATGGGTAGCGATATGGGCCGGCATCTCCCAAAGAGACCTGCGTCCAACAGCGGCGATGGAGACGACTTCGTCCGTCTGCTTGAAGGTCTGCAACCTCCCCCTCAACCATCGATCATCTCTTCCCCGATTGGGATGGGCATTCGCGACTACTGGAAGCATCCCGTGGCCGCCAAGCCAACCATTCGGGAACAGTCTGCGCCATCAAACGGTACAGCATCCACCCGCAATACCTTCGGCCAAACGGTGTCAACCGAACCAAAACCGTCCATTCCAGAAACGCGGGTCGATGCGTCTGCTTTGACACCGTCGACGCCGGAAACGCAGAAAAATACCCAACGTGAGATGATGCCGGACGAGTTGATATCGGATAGCATCCACGCGGCCGCCGACAAGTACAATGTGCCTGCCGGCCTGATTCACAGCGTGATCCGGGCCGAGTCCAACTTTCAACCCGATGCCGTCTCACGGGCCGGCGCCCAGGGGTTGATGCAGCTGATGCCGGCCACGGCCAAAGAGTTGGGGGTGGAAGATGCGTTTGATATCGAGCAGAACATCGACGGTGGCGCGCGCTATCTGCGCCAGATGCTGGATATGTTCGACGGTAACCTGAAACAGGCGTTGGCGGCCTACAATGCCGGTCCGGGCACGGTCAGACGCTATAACGGCAATGTGCCCTACCAGGAGACCCGCAACTACGTCAGCAAAGTGCTTGCCTTCTCAAGACAGTATGCCGTATGACGGCGGAGCTGAAGGTCGTCACGGCATTTAGAGACTCATTTGCCTGCAATTCCCTCCACCGGTAACGTGATGGTGAATCGGCTCCCCCGGCCGGGCGAAGAGGAGACACTGATATCGCCGCCGTGCTGTTCGACGATGTTCTTGGTGATGAAGAGGCCCAGCCCGGTGCCCTTTATCCCTTTTGAAGAGAAGAAAAGGGTGAAGAGCTGCTCCTGGGTTTGAGCATCCATGCCGATGCCGTTGTCGCATACGGTAAAGACAATCGACGTCTCATCGAGGTCGAGGCCGAAGGAGATGGTGCGCTGCCCTTCGGCCTCACTGCGCTGACAGGCGTCGATGGCGTTTTCGAACAGGTTCATCAGAGCCGCGTGGATATAGCCGGGGTCGATAATACCGGTGGCCGGAAGACCGTTGAAATGCCGCTCGAAGGTGATATCGCTCTGTCCGAGGCGGTTTTCCATGATGCGCGCCAACTCCTCCACAAAGTTGCCCAGGTCCACCTGTTCCCAATTCAGATCGCGTTTTTTGGCATGGAAGAGAATATCCATGATCAGTTTACGAATTCGTTCGACCAGCAGTTTGACCGTCTGCCACCCCTCTTCGAGACACGCCTCGTCATGGCGCTTTATTCCTTTTTCGAGAAGGTACATGCCGCCGTCCAGGCCGGTCAGCAGGCCTTTGATGCCGTGGGAGATAGAGCCGATCATCAACCCCAGCGAAGAGAGGTGGTCCTGAAGCTCGCTCTTCTCACGGATGAGTGCCTCCAGGTGCGTGGTGTAGTCCTGCAGCTTGCGTCGCATGACGATCCGTTCGCGGGTGCGCTGCAGGGCGATGTCCAGGGCATCCACGTTGATCGGTTTGGTGATGAAGTCGGTAGCCTTGTGTTTGAGGCTTTTGACGGCCAGGTCCATGTCGCCATGACCGGTGATCATGATCACTTCCGTTTCAGGCGCGTCGCGCTTGATGCGTTGCAGCAATTCGATGCCGTCCATCACCGGCATTTTGATGTCGGTGATGACGATGGCCGGCCGGTCGTGCCTGAAAACCTTCATCGCCTCCTGGCCGTTTTCGGCCGTGAGAACCACATGGCCCGCATCGATCAAAGCCACTTCGAGAACGTCGCGGATATCCTGTTCGTCATCGACCAGCAGGATCGCCAGTTGTTCCTCCTTCAGAGCCGTCATACGGTTTCCTTTCCTGCGCACATGCTCGTACAGCCGGGTACCCGCATTTCAGATATTCCCTCCAAAGCTTCTCAATCTCATCTCTTCTTGTTCGATGGGTCATTGGCCACCGGGAAGGTCAGCTCGAAGCATGTCCCCTCTTTTTCACCCGGCAGAAAACGGATCGTCCCGTGGCATTCCTGAACGATGCCATAGCTGATCGAGAGCCCCAAACCGGTGCCTTTGCCCACCTCTTTGGTCGTAAAAAAAGGCTCGAAAATTTTCTCTTCGGTGCCGGCTTCGATGCCCACACCCGTATCGCAGATGAGACAGATTACACGCATCTCCTCAGAGAGACTGGAGATGGTGATGTAGTCGCTGTCTACGGCCTGGCCCAACTGTTTCCATTTCTCTTCGATGGCATCCCGGGCGTTGATCAGCAGATTGATAAAGACCTGTTCGAGTCTCTGGGCATCAGCCTCGATACGGGGCAGGCTTTCGGCCAGCTGCCACTTTACGGCAATGCCGCGCACTTTCAACTGTTGGCTGAAGATCTCAAATGCACTGTGCAGGACATCGTTGATCGAGACCTTGAGCAGCGTCATGTCCGATTTGCGGGCAAACTGACGCATGTGATTGATGATCCGGGTGGCCCGATCCACGTTGCTGTCCACCTTGGTCAGCATCGTTGCCAGCACCTCTGCATCGATGGGCTCTTTCTTGGCTATCTTGCGCATGAAGAAGCTGGAACTGGTTTTAATCACCGACAGGGGTTGGTTGAGCTCATGGGCAACGCCGGTGGCCATCTCGCCGAGGGTGGCCAATTTGCTGGCCTGGAGCAGCTGTTGTTCGGCCTCCAGGCGCTCGGTGATGTCATTGGTGGTGACCAGCAGCACCTTCTTGCCTGAATACTCGGATGGCGAGACATTGATGTTGACATAGATGATATGGCCGCTTTTGTGGGTCTGGCGGACCTGGTGCAGCTCCCGGGCATCGGCCAAGTCGCTGCCCAGGCGTTGGCGTTCCTGTTTGGGAAAGAGCCTCAAAAAGGAGGTGTCGATCAGCTCTTCGGCAGAATAGCCGTAGACATCGATCACATTCATGTTGCAGTCCAGAATGTTGTAGGTGTGCGGTTCGAGAACGAAAACCGGATTGGGGATGTTGCTGAAGATGGCGTGGTACTTCTTCTCCGAACGCTCCAGGTCTACTTCGAGCTGGCGCCGTGCGGTGATGTCGTGGGAGATCTCCATGGCCGCCACTACTTCTCCATTGGCGTTGCGAATCGGAGAGGTGCTTACAATCCAGTAGGACTGGGTGCCGTCTTTATTGATACCGCTCTCTTCGGCATAGTGGGACTTGCCATCGCGGAAGGTTTGCTCCACCGGGCACGGCTCGCATTTGCAATCTCGGTTTTTATAGGCGCGGTAGCACTTGTCGCCTGGCTTGGGGGCGAAGCGCCGGGCAAACTCGCGGTTGTAGCGCAGCAGGTCGAACTGGCGATTTTGTACCGTGATCAGACAAGGCACCCGCTCGAAGAGCTCCTGATATTCGTCGCGCTGCTTGTTGAGGGCCGCCTGCTGTTCGGCAATCGCTTCGGCCATGCGGTCGATGGTACCGGCCAACAGACCCATTTCGTCGTTGCGCTGCATGTCGATACCGGTGGAGTAGTCCCCATTTGCGATGCGAAGGGTGCCGTCGACCATGCGACGGATCGGACGGTTGACGAAGCGCAGCAGAAAGACCAGGATAATGGCCGAAGTGATGAGGAAGATCGACGCGGTAAAGGTGATAATGTTGCGCTCGACCGCCAGGATCTCCTGGTCGGTATCGGCCAAAGAGACGACCAGGTCCAGGGCGCCGAGAATTTTCTTCCCCTGGGGATGGAAGTGGCAATCACCGGTGCTGCAGCCCGGAGCGTTGCCGATGGGCGTGATGATGCCAAGCATGCGCTGACCGTCCTGGCCCCGGAAGATGCGCGTCCGCTTGCTCAGTGCCAGGTTGTCCATTGGTGGATCGGTACGGTGGCAGATATAGCACGCCTCATCTTCAATGTTGGTGACTTGGTCCACCTCCTCGTCGCGGTTGGAGAATTTGATCTGGCCCTGTTTGTTGTAGATACGGATGTTTTCGATCTTTTTTTGCTGGCCCACATTGGCGATGATCTGGGTGATGTCGTCACGCGAATTGAGCATCATGGCATAGTGGGTGCCGAGGCGGATGGTGTTGGTCAGACGGTCCGTTCCGGCCAGAATCTGTTCCATGAGGCGGCTTTTTTGATCCTCTATGTGCAGGTAGGCCCATACCGACAGCGAGGCGAGCAGGACCAGGCCGACGGTAAGGATCAACCGTGTGGCCAGACGTTTATGGATAGGGATGACGGATCGGACCATGTGGACTGCTATTCTCCTTGGGGGAGGGCCAATTGGGCTTCTGTGTGCTTGCCTCGCTTTCGTCAGGCCGGTGCGCCGAATCTCTCCATGAATTCGCTGGTAATCGACAGGTTGAATTCAAGGCCGAGGGCGTGTGGATCGATCCCCAGGGCCAACCCCAGTAATTGGGGCAAATAGAGAACGGTCACCTTAATGGCCTCTCCTGTTTTCTTTGCTATCTTCTGTTGAAATCCCTCCAGGTTGATCTGGCACATGGGGCAGACGGTGGCGATGACATCCGCATCCCGCGCCGCGGAGAGGATGGCGCCGGTCAGTTTCAGCCCCTGATCCATGTGGGTGGTCATGTGCGACGCGCCACAGCAGCGGGGGCCCATGCGCCACGGGAAGAGAGCGGCGCCGGTGGCTCGGATGAGACCGTCCATGCTGGTGGGTGCCTGGGGATCGTCGAACGCCGCGTAGGGGCGCAGGCATTGGCAACCGTAGTAGGGCGCTACAGCCAGCCCTTCCAGGGGGAGGGCCACCCGCTTTGCAACGGCCACAGCACCAATGTCGGTGGACAGTACGTCGAGCAGATGGCGGACACGGATGGCACCGGTTACGGAGAGCCCCTCTTCGGAGAGCACTTCGTTCGTCTCCTGAAGGGCCTGGGGGTCCGTGCGCAGGGTCTCGGCGGCCTGCTTGAGGTTGAGGTAGCAGGCACTGCAGGGCACCAGGATATCCTTTTTCGTTTTGGCCTGCTCTGCCAGAGCCAGATTGCGGGCCGCCAGAGAGAGGGCCAGCAGGCGGCTGACCCCTGGTGCGGCCGAAGCGCCACAGCAGGTCCACGCCTCGATCTCGGTCAAGTCGACCGCCAGGGCCTGCATCAGGGCGCGGGTGGCGAGGTCGTACTCCTTCGCCGTTCCTTCCAGTGAGCAGCCCGGGTAGTAGAGATAGTGCATGAATCTTCTCCCATTCGCTGAATGTATCAATCTTTAGAGCGGCTGGATTCGGTCCGTTGCAGCGCATCGTTTCTGCTGCTTTCCAACTCATCGACTTTACGAAAGAGTGCTTTCAGATGGGTTGACGACCTGCCGATACGAGGCAGGGCCACCTTGCCCTTGCGTTGCAGCTTCCAGCCAAGTGCTGCAAATCGGATCGGCAGGTTCGGGCGCCTCATGTGCATAAAATAGGCGGTCATAAACGCCATCTCCTGCACCCGGCCATTGCGGCGGATGTTTTCGACAAAATCGCGACAGAAGGTGATACTCTCCCGATGGCGGCGCATGCGACGGCGTCCTGCGATACGTTTGAGGCCGGCCATGGCTTCGGCTGGGACCAGTCCGCGCGGACAGCGCAACGTGCAGAAATGGCACGTCGAGCAGAGGGTGAAGGTGTGGCTCCTGAAGATCGTCTCCACCTTTCCCAACTGCACCAGTCGCCACAGGTGGCGGGGGGTGAGGTCCATGGCCGATGCGTTCGGGCAAGAGGCGCTGCATGTACCGCATTGAATGCACGCCCGCAGCATCTCCTGCACGGCAGCTAAAGCACTTTCATCGTTGCTATCCAACGCTTCGCGTTCTTTGGTTAAACGCATGCTGGCACCTTTCAAATACTCGGTTGTTGGCATTGACTCCCCCCTTATTCCTACTCATCCCATTGCCGCATCGATCATCGCCATCATCTGTCCGGCATTGTGATCGCTCATCGTCGCAGCACCATTGGGGCAGACGGCCGCGCAGGCACCACACCCCTGGCACATGGCCGGATGAACAACCAGACGGTGTTGCTCCGCGTCGATGGTTCGCGCGCCGTAGGGGCAGGCCTCCACGCAGCGCTCGCACTGCACGCAGAGGCTGGCCCGCACCTTTGCGGTGGGGTGGCCGGCCCCGAGCTGTTCATGGCTCAGGATCCTCAGCGCCCTCTGGGCCGCCGCCTGCCCGGCGGCCGCAGCCTCGGTGATGGTCTGCGGGGCCAGGGCCAGGCCGCAGGCGAAGACGCCCTCCCGATGTGCATCGACAGGACGCCATTTACTGTCGGCCTCTTGGAAAAAGCCGTGTTCATCCAAGGCAGCGCCGTAAAAGTCTGCCAACCGATCCGGCAGCCGAGGCGTGACCCCGGTCGCCAACACCAGTCGGTCGACACCGATTTCGAGATCGACATCGGCGATGGGATCCCGGGTCCGAATGGTGACGCGTTCTCCATCGGAAGTGTCGACCAGCGGCGGTTGTTGCGGGTCGTAGGGGATAAAGATGACGCCGGCCCGCCGGGCCTGGGTGTAGTAGCTTTCACTGAATCCGTGCATCATCATGTCCCGATAGAGGATGAAGATCTGGATCAGCGGGTTCTTCTCCTTCAGGTAAAGGGCCTGCTTGACGGCCGTGGGGCAGCAGATGCGACTGCAGTAGTTTCGCGACGGTTCACGGCTGCCCACGCACTGAATCATGGCCACTGCACCCCAGGCGGACAGGTCCTCGTCCTGTGAGGTGAGGGTGCGTTCCATGGCGCTCTGGGTCAAAATCGCCGGATGGGTGCCGTGACCGTACTGGGTGGTATCTGCCTCCTCACCGCCGGTGGCCAGGATGGTGACACCATGGCGAAGCGTCACGGTTTGCCCCCGGGTGTCCTGCAGGGTGCTGTGGAAATCCCCTGCCCAACCGCCGCCGGCAACGACCTCATGCTGCAGGTGGATGGTGATTTGGGGATGGGTCGACACCCGGTCGGCGATCTCGGTCAGATAGGGCGCCACAGCATGCCCCTCCAACGTATGATGCAGCCAGTTGAGGTGCCCCCCCAATTGAGCTTGGCGTTCGACCAGGTCGACACCATAGCCCATATCTGCGATGGCCAAAGCTGCCTGTATACCGGCTGTGCCGCCGCCGATAACCAGCGCCCGCTGCTGGACCGGCGTCTGTTCGATGAACGCCGGATCGGCATGCTTGAGGTAGGCCAGCCCCATGCGCAGGGCGGCGCGGCGTTCCCCTCTTTCCGCGTTCTTCTGCGTCGCGTCGGCGCCATCGTCGGCGGAGGGCAGTAGATCTGTTTTTATGTCGACGGTGGTCATCAGGTGGGCTACAAGTCCTGTGCGCTCCGCCATCGTACGCCGGTGCCGGTGATGGCGCAGTGGATGACATGCGGCCACAAGCAGACGATTGGGTGCATGGCGTTCGACCGGCTCCTCCAGGGAGGCCCAGCCCGAAGGGCCGCACAATTGATCGACAAAGCGCACTTCGACCACGGCCGGGTCCCGGGTCAGGTCGGCGGACATGGCTGCGCCCTCTTGGGTTTGATCCAGGCGCCCGTTGCAGGTGCATATGGCTGCCAGAATCCGTGGTGGGTCACTTGCAGAGCCGCCGGCAGATGGTCTCTGCCTTGCTTCGGCCAGCCGACTGCCGCTCCGCCGAAGGGTTCGGTTCGTTTCGAGGGCGGCGGCCGAGGCCTGGATAACGGCGGCGTTGATCTCCATCGGTTCAGTGCAGGCGCCGGCGAGGAAGATGCCTTCAGCCTTCGAACGCGTCGAGGCAAAGGGTGACGGTTGGAAGAATCCCCAGGAGTTGCGATCGACGCCTAACAGGTCGGCCAGCGCCTCGGTCCCCGGCGCCGGCCGCAGGCCGGTGGAGAGAACCACGAGATCCACCACCGCTCGATGCATACGGCCGTCCAGGCCGGCGTAGCGAACGACCGGGTCGCCGTTCTCCGATTCGGGGACCACCGAGTGAACCCGGGCGCGCACCAGCTTGACCCCCTGCTCCTCTTCGGCCCGCCGCCGATAGGATTCGAAGCTTTTGCCGAAGGTGCGCATGTCGGTGTAGAAGAGGGTTGTCTCCACAGCGTTACCGCTTTTGGCTCTGGCGAGCTCCGCCTCCTTGAGCGCGGCCATGCAGCAGATCCGTGAACAGAAGTCAGCCGAGATCTGGCAGTCGCGCGACCCTACGCACTGCATCCAGGCGATACGGCGCAGGGGCTTGCCGTCCTTTGGGCGCACCAATCGCCCCTGGGTGGGGCCGCAGCCGCTGAGCATGCGTTCGAACTCGAGGCTGGTCAGCACGTGGGGGCAGTTACCGTAGCCATAGCTGTTGACGCCTGTACGGGGATCGAAGGGGACCATGCCGCCGCTGACGATCAGTGCGCCGGTCGCCACCTGCCGCTCTTTGACCGAGATATTCTCCTGAAAGACGCGATTGACCATGGCCAGCATCGCCTGGGGGTCGAACGGTTTGATCAGGTAGTCGAGGGCTCCCGATTTCATCGCCGCCACGGCCGTGTCGACCGTGGCGTAGGCGGTCATCATCACTGCCATCAGTTCGGGGTGGTCTCCTTTGGCCAGCTTGAGCAGATCGACGCCGTCCATGCCGGGCATCTTGACATCGATCAGGAGGAGTTCGAAGGATGATTGACCGAGCAGTGTCAGGGCATCGGCGCCGGAGGCGGCGGTCTGAACGCTGGAAAAGCCTTCGTTGAGAAGCCACTCCTTGATGGAGTCGCGTACCGAAAGTTCGTCATCCACCACCAGGATCTTGAACTCCTTGCGCTGGTCGAAGGCCAGATCGATGGCGTCGGTCGGGCAGACCGGCGCGCACGCGCCGCAGCGGGTGCAACTCACAGGATCGATCACGTAGCCGCCAGCCACTGCGTGGGGCACGGCACGATGAATCGCCTTGCAGCGGCTCAACCCGCTGTTGAACGGATCGTCCATCTCCACCGGGCAGACCGACTCGCAGGCGCCGCAGCCGATGCACAATTGCGGGTCGACGCCCTGGAGTGTCTGTTTGAGTCTCACCTCAAAACGCCCGGCTTCGCCCTGCAGATCCGACAGCTCGGTGGACGGCAGGAAGTCGATGCGCTCATGGAAGAGGCCTTTGCGCAAACAGGTGGCCTCCGCTGTATCGCGGGCCAGCAGCGGCAGCATCTTGCACATGCCGCAGCCGTCTGTTGGAAACTGGTTGTCCAGCCGGCTCAGCAAGCCTCCCGGATGGGCTGCCCGGTCGATGAGCAGCACATCCGATCCCGTTTCAGCCAGATCCAGGGCCGACCGGATGCCGGCAATACCGGCCCCGATAACGACGGCATGATATTTGTCTCGAAGCATTTGTTATCCCTCAAGATTGCGGTTCGCTCCAATGCAACCCCTCCACTTCGGGGAACTCCTCTTCCCGGAATTCACTCAACGGCGGCTTCTCCCCCAGATCCCTTCCGGCCATGTAGTCAAAGGCGGCCTGGGTGCGGTGGGCCACGGTGCGGAAGAGAGACATCACATCGATGTCGTTGGGGCAGGCGTTGCTGCACTGGCCGCAACCGACGCAGGCGGTGCTCATGTGGGCCAGGCGGGTCAGGTGGTAGAAGATCGTATCGCTGGGCATTTTGATCTCCCCCTTACGCTTAGCCCAGGCCAGGTATTGCAGCGGTTCGTGGTCGAACAGATTGGTCTCGAAAACGCACTGCCGGCAATAGCAGACCGGACACGCCGTCCGGCAGTTGTAGCAGTTGACGCACCGATCGAGATAGCGGCCCAATTTTTCCAAGTCATATGTGGCTGTGGCGGTCTCGGTAAACATCTGGTCTCTGAACCGGGTACGATCCGCAACCACCGCCTCAACGGCAGCCGCTCTTTCGGTTGGCACCGCGGCCTCGGCCAGGGATAGCTTTTCGAGAATCTCCCGACCCTTATCCGTTTGGGCCTGGAGGATCATCTCCCGGTCGGTGTCGATGCCCCAAAGGCAGATCGCCAGGTCGGCACCGTTCGGGAGACAGTTTTCACAGGCGCGGCAAGCCTTGGCCAGTGGGTCGCCATCGGTTGCATGGTTCTCCCCGGCCAGCTGGTGAGCGATGAATTGGGGTGTCAGCGAACCATCCGCCTGGCGTGCCAGGTTTTCATACACCCCGTTGGGGTAAGCGCCCAGGCAATCGATGCCGATGATCAGCACCTGGTCGCGAAGCCCCTGTTTGAGCTTAACCAGTTCGATAAAGGCGCGAATTTCACAAGGGCGCAGTACGGCGGCAACCCGCTGTGCAGAAGCGTTGCGGGTCAGGCGGCACACCTGCCTGGCGGCATTGAGCGCGAATGACGGCGCCAGCGGGTCTGCCTGATCGAGCAGCTCCGGTGCGCTGATCAGAAGGGGCATGACGGACGCACTGTTCGGTCTTCGACCCGATACCATGACGGCATCCAACGCTTCCAGCGACAACACCCGACCGAGAAGCATTTGGATCGAAGCGGTCACATCTCGTTTGTTCACTTCCATTGTTGCGGTCTGCATAGGCTACCTTTGCAATCGTTCGGGGTTTGCGACAATTCAGATCACCATCTGCTCCTTCGAGACCACCGGCCCCATGGCCCTGGCCCGGGTGACCAACTCCTGCATCGTCTGGGTGAACTGGATGCCGTCGCTGGCCCCGATCCAGGTGAGCTGCAGGCGGTCGGCCTCGAATCCAAACTGCGGCAGGATTTCTTTGAGTAACCGGATGCGGCGCCGGGCCTTGAAATTGCCGTTGACGTAGTGGCAGTCACCCGGATGGCAGCCACTGACCAGGACCGCATCGGCACCCTCCAGAAACGCCTTGATAATGTATTGGGGGTCCACCATGCCGGTGCACATAACGCGAATCAGGCGCACGTTGGCCGGATAGGAGAGCCGGGACGTACCGGCCAGGTCAGCCGCCGTGTAGGTGCACCAGTTGCAGACAAAGGCGATGATCAGGGGCTCGTAAGGTTGCATGGTTCTATCCTGTGTTCGTTGTTAAAAAGACAAAAGGAAAAAAGTATGAAAGTAAGAAGGCAGGAAGGTATGAAGGTGAAGGTGTTCCATTGATGTGATGGCGCGAATGACAGAATACCTTAAGAACCCGGCAACCATACACAACAACAAATGTCATTCCGGCGAAAGCCGGAATCCAGAAATTTACTGGATCCCGGATCAAGTCCGGGATGACGGAGGTTGGCCTCTTTAGTTGCCGGTTTAATAACTTTCCTACCTTCATGCCTTCTTACTTTCCTACTTTTTTATACCGCAGTCGAAGATGCTTTTGTTTTTTTCTCAGACTCATCCTGCAAGCGAAGCATGTCCATCGCATCGAAGATGCCGTCGATCTCGGCGAACATCTGTTTGCCTTTGAAGTGGCGGCTGCCGGCGGCGCCGCTGGGACAGAATCCTGAGCAGCTGCCGCAGCCTTTGCAAACCAGCGGGTTGACCTCGGCCACCTGAAGGCGTTCGTTGAAAGCGATGGCGCTGTATGGGCAAAGCCCGATGCAGGTCTGGCAGCCGGCACAAATATCAGGGTCGATATACGAGATGGTGGGGGCGATCTCCACCCGTTTTCGCGCCGCCAACGCCAATGCCTTGGCGGCCGCCCCCGATGCGTGGGAGACGGTGTCGGGGATATCCATCGGTTTCTGGCAGCAGCCGGCCAGAAAGAGGCCGTCGGTCGCGGTGTTGAGCGGCCCCAGTTTGGGGTGCGCTTCGAGGAAGAAACCGTCCGCCCCCTGGTTGACGCCGAAGGTGCGCCCGACCTGCAGGGTGTTGTCCCGGGCCTCAATGGCGGTGCACAGAACCACCATGTCCACGGGGATGCGCAGGTTCTCTCCCAGCAGCGTATCTTCGGCCAGAACGATCAATTTGTTCTCTTCCCTCTCGGACTGCGGTTCGTCTGAGATCTCAGCCACCTTACCGCGGATAAAGCAGGTCCCTTCCTCCTGGCAACGGCGGTAGAACTCTTCGTACCCCTCGCCGAAGCAGCGCATATCGATGTAGAAATCGAAGACATCGGTGTGCGGCCCGACCTTCTCCTTTATAAGATGAGTGTATTTGAGCGCGTACATGCAGCAGACCCGCGAGCAGTATTCATGGTAGTTGACGTCCCGGCTGCCGATGCAGTGCAGCAGCGCCACGCTTTGAGGCGCTCGGTCAAAGTCGCCGTCTGCGTTGCGCATCAGGATCTGACCGCCGGTGGGGCCGGTTGCGTTGCTCAGCCGTTCGAACTCGAGGGCGGTGAAGACGTTGGAAAGCCGGCCGTAGCCATACTGGTGCATAGGGGTGGGGTCCAGCGTGTCATAGCCGGTGGCCAGGACAATGCTGCCCACCTGGACGCTGAGATCGGTTGGCTGCATTTGATGGTCTATGGCATTGGCTTCACAGGCGGACACACACTGCATGCACTCGCAGCAGACCGCGCAGTTGAGGCACCGTTCGGCTTCAGCACGAGCCGCCGACGCCTCTAACGGCAGTTCAACTTCCAAGAAGGGGGCCGCGCTCTGCCGAAACAGCCGCAGGGGGGGTGCGGCCCTTTGCACAATAGGGGTCTCTTCTGGAATATGCGGCCAATCTTCTTTCGGGGCAGCGGTCTGAGGTGGCGTTGTGTTTTCTGAAGAGAGCAATTCACCGCGCACATATAAATCCATGGCTACTGCAGTACGGTGTGCCGCACCGACCGCCTCGATGGCGGTCGCCGGGCCGGTGGCCATGTCACCAGCAGTAAAGAGATAGGACAGGCCGGTTTGGCCGGTGTCCGGATCAGCCATTAGAATGCCGCGGCGATCCCACTGCAGTTCCGGGATCGACCCGGCCCAGGATAGGTCGGTCAGCTGGCCGATGGCCGGAATCACCGTGCCGCTGCTCACTTGAAATTCGGAGCCTTCGACCGGTTCCGGACGACGGCGACCGCTGGCATCGGGCGGCCCCAAACGGTTGCGGAGGCAATTGAGAACCGCCGCGCGGCCCTCCCGGTGCTCGATGCCGATCGGTGTCGCCAGGAATTCGAACCGAATACCTTCGGCTTTGGCTTGTTCGATCTCTTCGGTGTATGCCGGCATCTCCTGTTCGCTTCGGCGGTAGACCACGGTCACTGGTGCTTCGGTCAGGCGGCGGGCGGTGCGGGCGGCATCGATCGCCACGTTGCCGCCCCCGATCACCGCCACCGGTCCCTCAGGAACGATAGGCGCTCCCAGGTTAACGGCCCGCAGGAAGCGCACCCCGTCGATGACCCCCTCGCCCTCTTCTCCATCAATGTTCAAGCGCATGGCCCGGTGGGCTCCGATGGCCAGGAATAGGGCCGCAAATCCCTGCTCTTTGAGTTCCGTTATAGTGAAATCCCGCCCCAGGCGGGTGCGGTTGCGCACCTCTATTCCCAGACGGAGGATGTGGTCGATCTCCTGGTCCAATACTTCAGGCGGTAGCCTGTAATCGGGAATGCCGACGCGCAGCATGCCCCCCAATTTGTCGAGCGCTTCGAAAAGGGTCACCTTGTATCCCTTCAGGCGCATGTAGTAGGCTGCCGTCAGGCCGGCCGGGCCACTGCCGACCACTGCGATTTTCTCTTCGCGTTCATCGATGGATGGCAGCGCCCTTCCGACGAGGGATACCTGGTCGGCCGCAAAGCGTTTGAGTGCGCGAATGGCCACCGGCTGGTCCACCTGGGCGCGGCGGCACTGATTTTCACAGGGGTGCGGGCAGATTCGGCCCAGAGTACCGGGCAGAGGCAGCTTCTCCATGATCAGCGCCACAGCCTCTTCGTACTTGCCCTTTGCAATGAGTTGGACATAGCCTTGGACGTTGACGCCGGCCGGGCAGGTTTGGCTGCAGGGCGCTTTGGCCCGTTTTTCGATCTGGAAGGCGATAGGTACAGCCTGGGGAAAGGCGCGGCCGATGGCCTGGCGTGTGCCCAGGCCCTGATCCCAGGCATTGGGGATCGATACCGGGCACACCTTGGCGCACTCGCCGCAGCCGGTGCAGGCACCCTCTTTGACATAGCGGGCGTTCTGATGGATCGTCACCTTGAAGTTGCCCACAAAGCCGGACACATCCGTCACTTCACTCAAGGTGTGCAGGCGTATATTGGGATGCTGGCCCACGTCCACCATTTTGGGCGTGCCGATACAGGCGGCGCAATCGAGCGTGGGAAAGGTTTTGTCGAATTGCAGCATGTGCCCGCCGATGGTGGTGCCCGCCTCGACCAGGTGAACGGTGTGGCCGGCGTCGGCCATGTCCAGGGCGGCCTGCATGCCGGCGATACCGGCGCCGACCACCAGCATATCCGGATGCACTTCAGCCCAGCGGCTTTGCAGCGCCTCGTGGCCGCGCACCCGGTGGACGGCAGCGGCCACCAGGGTTTTGGCTTTGGCCGTGGCGGAGATGGCATCTTCGGTGACCCATGAGACCTGTTCGCGCACCGATGCCATTTGGAAATAGTAGGGGTTGAGCCCGGCGCGGCGGCACACATTCATGAAGGTTGTTCCGTGCAGGCGGGGCGAGCAGGAGGCAACCACCACCCGGTCGAGATTGCAGTCGGCGATGTCGGCCTCGATCATGGCCTGGCCGGGATCGGAGCACATGAAACGATAGTCCCGTGCCACGACGACGCCGTCGAGTTGTTCGGCAAAGTGAGCCACAGCCTCTACATCCACCCGATGGGCAATGTTGATTCCACAATGGCAGACATATACACCGATTCGCATGGTCAAGCCCTTTCCGTGTTGCGGGTCTTTTTGGGCATGGCGGTCAAACGCCGCACCACCGCAATGAAATCTTCGGCCTCCGGAGGATTGGGAAGGAATGCTTCCGGCGCCGGCAGTTTGCCGATGGAGAGTGCATAGGGCCGTTGACGGGATCGTCCGTCGGCTCTTCGGTTGAGGCTGGAGAGCATGACGACGGGTACCTGGCAAAGAGAGGGGTCGCTTTTGAGTTGGCCGTATACCCTTTGAATGTGTTCTACCGGGAGCATGGCATCCAGTACGATAAGGGAGGGGTTTTGCGAGCGTGCTTTGGAGAGCGCTTCGGCAGGGTAGGCGGCGGTCAGGGGGTTGAAGCCGTGGGCCTTGAGCAGGTTTGTGATATAGATAAGCCTGTCGGTTTCATTTTCGATCACGAGGATCTTGATTTTGGTTGCCGGCACAATGTCTCCTTTTTACCAGATAGGTGAAAAGGGCGGGTACGCTCACCAAATTTTGCGTATTGAAAAGCACAGGTTGTGCCATTGGGTTACAATTTTCTTAACCTACTGATATAAAATGCAAAATAAATTCTATGACAGCTCAAGGTCGGCCGATGTGTTGCATAGAAATGGCGTATAATGAAACATAACTGTTTTATAAATACATAACAGCTTTAAAATAAAGCATATTATTTATATCATAATGCAACGTAGTTGTTGCATAAGTAGATGGATGTGAACCGGCCTGTTGATCAGGCTCTGATTTCGTCCGAACAGATCCCGCTCAAAACGAGCCGTTTGCACGTGGTGTGGCCCATTTGGAAAAGGACAAATGAAGCCTATAACGGAAGCGTAGAACCAAGGCGGCGGTGGCAGTGCCGGGCCGGCAAGATGAGATGGATTTCCCGATACAAGCGACCGGCCGAAGATCGGATCGAAAACGGTTGACTCTGAATATGTTGCAACTGCAGCGAGATCCATTCGGTTGCTGGTTGTTATTCTTTTTGGAGAGGCATACACTTTTGTTAAGCTCTTGATTCGGAGGCACGGCTGCGCACCGCAAATGAAGGTGTGGCCGGAGCGTGGCTGCGCAGAAAGGGGGGTATTTTCATGAAAGCCATGTCTATGCTACTAACGGCAATGGGGCTGCTGCTGGGATGTGCCACCGCTCCCCCGAACGAGTCTTCGCCCTGGTATCGCATTCCGGTGGGTTCAGAGCTGGTGCTGGAGACCCAGGTCCAGGTGCCGGCCCGGCAAAACCGGGTCTATTTTCAGGACGGTGCCGCTATGGACTGGCGCCAGGTGAACATCTACCGTCCCCATTGCGCTTTGGGCGTGGCTGATAAAACTGAAACAACCCAGTCTATTTCACCGGACCGCTTCAGCGTGAAATCGTCCCACAGCGAGCGTTTCTTCAAACAGGTGCGCCGACGGGAACAGCCACCGCAGGTGAGGCCGGCAGCATTTGGATCGCAGGTGACCACGGTGGCCGGCTGGGACCGCGACGGCAGGATGGACTACGAGGTGACCGCCCTGGTGATTGACCTGGAATCGGCCCGCCAGCCCCATGTGAAGACCTTGACCTGTGCCGACTGGGGCTTGCCGCAGGACACCATTCACATCACAGTGGAGAAGGTGCGGCAGGCACTAGGGGACATGGCGCGACTTGAGCTTCTCCCCACGGAATAGCAGGGCATTTTAGGGTTTTTGGACACCGGATCAAGTTCGGCATAACGTGTGAGCGATTCTGTACGAGCTTATCGATCTCAACACGGATCGGAGAGTGGAGAGTAGACCACAAATCTTTCTCCATACCAGGAATCTTTATAGTCTATGACTGTTTGATCAAAGAGATCCTTTTCATGTCGGTTGTAAACAAAATCGATGCCTTGCCGTCGCACCGTTTCATCTTCTTCTCTCGGTCCATCCAGGGCCATCCCCAACCTGGGCCCGGTTCAACCAAAGCCCATCTGGATTAATCGAACCGATTTGGTGGCAGCATATTCGAGTACCTTGAGCAGTTCGATTTTTGCGGTATCGGTTATCGTTATTTCAATCATTGCATTTCCCTGTTGGTAGTTTATGTTCAATTTTCGTGAGGCTTTTGACTATATTAATTGCATTCGACATGTCAATTTACTCAAGATTCTTTCTGACATAGGGGAATGGGATGATGGGGATATGTGGCAATTGGTCTAAGATCCCAAAGTAGGTCTCACCAAAGCAATCGATCTATTTACAGCCTCACGAAAATCCTATTCTAAACTATAACTTTACTTTCGGTGTTCATGATCCGGCGGACCAACCAATGGACGCGTCTCCCTGTATGGATTTAACGAACCCAAAAGCTGAGCTATAAGTCATATCGTCTCATTTTTCGCCAGAGCGTTGTGCGGTCGATGCCAAGGCTTTTAGCCGTTCGTCCACGGTGTCCATAGAATTTGGATAGGGTGGCGGCTATGTGTTCGGCTTCATTTTCGGGTGTTTTGTCCTTGCTTGCATTCATTTCGGGAGTCGTTGGAGGCTTGGCGGTTGCAGTAAGGTCTTCGGGCAGATGGCTCTTGCGTATGGTGCCTTTTGCGCAAAGGATCAGGGCGTGTTCGAGGATGTTTTCCAACTCGCGCACATTTCCGGGGTACTTGTAGTTGAGCAGAATACCCATGGCCCTGGTTGAGATGGCGGGGGGCGGTTCTCCTCTGGCGGCGCACAGCTTGCGCAGGATTTGGCGAATCAGGAGCGGCAGGTCGTCGCGTCGCGCTTCGAGCGGTGGCAGATCGATACGCAATACTTTGAGGCGGTAGAAGAGATCTTCGCGAAACTGTCCATTTTTGACCAGTTGCTCGAGCCGGCGATTGGTGGCGGAGATGATGCGAACGTCGACCTTGCGGGTGCGGCGACTTCCCAGCGGGTAAAACACTTTCTCTTCGAGTACCCGAAGGAGTTTGGCTTGCAGGGTCAGGGGCAGATCGCCGATTTCGTCGAGGAAGATGGTGCCGCTGTGCGCTTCCTGGAATCGACCGGGTTTGTCGCGGTCGGCGCCGGTGAATGCGCCTTTCACGTAGCCGAAGATTTCCGATTCGATCAGGCTGTCGGGGATGGCGGCACAGTTGATTTTGACCCACGGTTTGGATGAGCGGGGGCCCGCGTCGTGAATGATTTTGGCCAGGATGTCCTTGCCGGTTCCAGTGGCGCCCTGGATCAGGACGGTGGCGTCGCTGGAGGCTACGGCAGGGATCATGGAGAAGATCTTCTGCATGGGCGGGCTCTTGCCGATCATGTCCTGGCAGGTATAGCGACCCCGGATGGCTTGGTTGAGCTGGTGGACCAGGGTCATGTCCTGGAAGGTGACCAATCCGCCAACCACGGCTTCGCATTCATCGCGCAAGGCGGCATAGTTGGCCCGGATGGGGATGATGCCGCCTTCGCGCTCCAAGAGGCGCCCCTCGAGTCCTCGGTAGACGGTGTTTCCCCGGATGGCGGCCTCGACCGGCGGGGGGGAGTCGTTCTCCGATGGTGCGAAGATGTTTGTACAGGGTTGTCCGAGCAGGGTGGTGCGGTCGTACCCGGAGATGCGTTCGGCCGCGGTGTTGAAGAAGGTGATCAGCCCGCCCCGGTTGGTGGTGAAGACACCTACGTCCAGGCTGTCCAAGATGTTTTTCAGGCTGCGCTCTTCATAGCGCAGACGGTCGATCAGTTCGCTCACGGGGGAGTGGTCCTGCAGGATGGTCAGGCAGCCGATCACCTTGCGGCGGGTATCGTAGATCGGGGTTGCCATGCGAGTGATCAGATGCTCCTGCTTCTCTTCATCGGTGACGTTCAATGTTGACCGGTTCGGTTTCCCATTGCCTCCTCCGATGATGCAGTTGACCATACAGGGTACGCCGGTGAATACTTCGCGGCAGTCTTTGCGCATCACTTCGCCGGCGCGCAGCCCGATCAGCGCCTGGGCGCAATGGTTGATGGCCGTAATCTGATGGCCTATGTTTACGGTGAAAGCGCCGATGTTCAGCTCGTCCAGCACGGCCAGCCACTGGCCGCAGGCCAAACTGTCGGCAGGCCCTCCCTTTGTATGGTTCTTGGTCATGTCGTATCTCTCCGCATC
The DNA here is from genome assembly GCA_963668675.2 of uncultured Desulfatitalea sp. Taxonomy (GTDB): domain Bacteria; phylum Desulfobacterota; class Desulfobacteria; order Desulfobacterales; family Desulfosarcinaceae; genus Desulfatitalea. Next base: position 3,643,611 of record CAXXMB010000002.1, read on the forward strand.
ACTTCGCCATGCACTTCATTTTTCCACCGGTAGTGTGATGGTGAATGTGGTTCCGCTGCCCGGTTGGCTCTCCACTTCTATGGTGCCAAGGTGGTGCTCGATGATGCCATAGGTTGTTGCCAGGCCAAGGCCTGTGCCGCTGCCGTCCTGTTTGGTCGTAAAAAAGGGTTCGAAAATATGGGGCTTGTCTTCCGGCGCGATGCCGCAACCGGTGTCTCTGACAGTGATGGTCAGGGCAGGATGGTGTTTGTTGCCCGAAGCCTTGAGCTCCAGGCGTCCACCCGAGGGCATGGCATCGATGGCGTTGAAGATAAGGTTGAGGAGGCACTGCTGGAGCTGGTTTGCGTCACCTTTGACCTTGGGCAGGTTTTCGGGCCACTTCTCCACCAGTTCGATATTCTGGAGATCCAATCGGTGCCGGCTCAGGTCGATACAGCGCTTAAGCATCTGAGCGATCTCTACCGGTTGAAAGTCTTCAGGTGTGGTGCGGGCGAAGGTGAGCAGGTTGCCCACGATTCGGGCACACCGTGCAATCTCCTGCTCGCAGACCTGTGTGTAGCGGCGGAACTGGTCGAGCCTTTTGGGGTCGATCTGCGCCTGCTCTGTCGTGTGCAGCATGAGGCGCAGGTAGTTCAGCACGCCGGCCAGTGGGTTGTTGATTTCATGGGCGACGCTGGCGGCCAGACGGCCAAGGGATATCATTTTATCCTGGTGAAGGATGCGGGCCTGATCGGCCATCTCTTGTTCCAGCTGCCGGATGCGGCGAAGATCACGGGCGAAGCAGACCAGCCCTTCGGCGCGGTCACTGTCACTGATCGGGGCGGCGGAGAGCTGAACGGGGACGGTACGGCCATCTTTGGCGCGCAGACAGCTTTCATAGTGGTAGAGGCGGTTGGGGCCGCCGAGACCTGTGTCTGCCAAGGCGTTGCGAAAATCGTCAAAGGCGGCCGGTTCAAAAAATTGATTCAACCGCATACGATGGAGGACTTCGCCTTTCGGGAAGCCCAGCATCGCTTCCAGGCTAGCATTGTAGGTGACGACCGTGTCGCTGGCGTTGCAGCCAAGAATGCCGTCGATGGAGCTTTCGATCAGCTTGTGCTGGTAGGCAAAGGTCTCCATCAGCTTTTGGGTGGTGTCGGCCCACCCCTCTTCGAGATGGCGGGTGTAGGCCTTGAGCTGTTTACGGGTTTCAGAGCGCTGGCGGGCTCGTTCCAGGGCCACCATCAGCACGTTGCTGTCGATGGGTTTGGTGATGAAGTCCGAGGCATCGAGCTGAAGCGCCCGAACTGCAGAGGCCATATCGCCGAATGCGGTGGCAACGATCACTTCGATATCCGGATAGTGCTGCTTGACCTCTTCGAGAAGCCGGAGGCCGTCCATGTTCGGCATGCGGATATCGGTGATGACGATGTGGGGATCGAGAACCCGGCACTGTTCGAGGCCCTCTATGCCATCGCATGCCATTGACACCGAGTAGCCCGCGTCGGTCAAGGTGAGCGCAATCACTTCGCGAACGTCCTGCTCATCGTCAACGACGAGTATATGCCAATCTGAATTGGACGGCATGCCGAACCCCTCTATGTGTTGGGTGCAGGCAGTGAAATATGGGACAAGAGATCTTATTATACGGAAATGCGATAGCAGCGTCAATGTGGCAGCAAAAACGCAAGGGGATGGTCGATGTGGGAACGGGTTCCGAAGGCAGGATCTTCGAGAAGAAAGTAATGACGCTAAACGCTCTCCCCGGGACGGGGTTCCGCCATCATTTTGGCCATGCGTTTGAAATTGTCACCGAGTTTGAATTTTTTCCTGGCCACGAGGCGGGTCAGGGGGCGGCCCATCCAGGCGGGCAGGCCGCTGTCATGTTTCATGTTCCAGCGGATGTCGGTGTGGCCGCTCTTCTGTTGGAATTCAACGGTGACCAGCAGCCGGAAACGACCTTTGCTGAGTCTGACCGTATAGTATTCAAAGGGCCGCCAGTCGAGGATCTCTTCGATAGCATCGCTGATCGCACAGTGGTACTGAACCGTTGGCCCCGTGCGGCCGTCCGGTTTTTGTCTGACGCTCAACTGTGTGCCTTCGAACCACAGATTGCGTTTGTGCGGATCGGTCATCCAATCCCAAACGACCGGTTGCGGCATGTCAAAAGAGTGGACGACACTCACGTCTGCATCGGTCTCTTCGATACGTATTTTGCGGCTCTTAAGAAGCTGCCGGTAGCCTTCGTTTAAATCGATGCTGCCGGTTTCGATTGTCCCCAATCCTTCCACCGATTCGTGCGCTTTCCGCATGCCGGTTGGCAAAATGGCCATTTTGTCTAACGCTGTTTTCGAGAAGAGCGCATACCCGCGCCATCCGGTGGATTGGTTGACCGTGTTCTTTAACAATCGATGCACCAGGTTGACACTGGACCCCACGGGCTTGGGCCTGCCGGTGAGGTTTTGGAGGATATATTCACCATGGTGGGTGATGAATTTAAGATCCAGCGTTGCGATGGATTGACAGGCTTGGCACCCACAGCTGGAGTTGTGCCGCATGGTCGCCTGGCGATCACGATAGGCGGCATAGGTGGTTTCGATCAGTTCGAGCAGCAGCTCCCCCCGGGTGATGCTCGATTCCGGCGCGTATGCAAAAACAGCGTCTCCCTCCACCTCTGCGATGGTCATGACAGGCGAGAGCTGCTCGATAATCAATTGGATAATATTGTTTAAGATGTTGGCGCTGTGCTCGATTTCCGTGCTCTCCATGAAGGAGGTGTAGCCGGAGATATCCGCCAGGAGCATATAGCCTTTCTGTACGTTCGATGACATAAAGCGCCTCCTGTTTTACGGGCATCCAGTCAGTGCAATCCTCCTAACTGAATAAGACACGGCAGTTTCGATGGCTGGCGACCGTGCTTCGTTGTGCTGTAACGGCGTCACCATGGAGGAGAGCAGGCATGGATGGAAGCAGGGGCGACCGGGTCGCCCCCCAACCTTACACCAGCTTCTTGACCGCCGAAAGGGCTGTGTCGTAATCGGGCTCTTCACCCACTTCCTTAACGAGCTGATAGTAGCGCACGATGCCGTCGCGATCAATCACCAGCACGGCCCGCGCCAGCAACCGGAGCTCGTTGATCAACAACCCGGCTGCCTGGCCAAAGGCAGCCGCCTGATGATCGGAAAGGGTCGTGACCCGGTCGACACCGGCTGCCCCGCACCATCGCTTTTGCGCAAAGGGCAGGTCCATGCTGATGGTTAAAATGGCCACATCGTCGCTCAGTCCTGCGGCTTCGGAATTGAACCTTCGCGTTTGCATGTCACATACCGGCGTATCGAGTGACGGAACCACCGAAATGACGACGATTTTGCCTTTGTAATCGGATAGCCTGACGGGCTGAAGGTCGTTGTTTACCAATACGGCGTCTGGCAAGGGCTGTCCGATTTGGACTTCGTTGCCGACCAGCGTCAAGGGGTTGCCGTGCATGGTGATGACATTGGGGCTTTTCGTCATATTGCCTCCTTATTGGTTTAAGGGATGGGTAAGGGCCCAAACGGGGGCACATGCGGCTTTGGTTATCGTCGGTAGCTTGATGCGAGAAGCGTCTCTATCCTGGGCTGCGCCTCATTCCTGGACCGCCGATTTTTTTAGATCCGAAAACCGATTTGGCTTGGGCAAATCATGGTCAACGATAATGCCAACGATGACAAATGCAAGTCACTGCCCATATTTAGTGATTGCCGTTCAATGGGGTCGAAAAAGATGGCAAGTGACGCCCGTTTGTTAGACAAGGAGGTCGTGATGCGAGTTGCTGTTTACGGAACCGGTGGAATCGGTGGCTATTTCGGCGGCCGTTTGGCGCAGGCCGGCGAGGATGTGGTTTTTATCGCTCGCGGTGAACATCTGCGGGCCATATGTGAAGAAGGTTTGAAGGTCGACAGTATTAAAGGAGATTTCGTCATTCACCCTGCCCAGGCGACCGAATCGCCTGGGGAAATCGGTGCGGTGGATCTGGTGCTGCTGGGGGTCAAGGCATGGCAGGTGCCTGAAGCGGCTGAGGCGATACGGCCGATGATCGGGCCGGAGACGGTGGTCTTGCCCACTCAGAACGGTGTCGAAGCTGCCCCCCAACTGGTGGCGGCGTTGGGGCGCCAGCATGTCCTCGGTGGGGTGGCCAAAATCATCAGCTTCATTGCATCGCCCGGTCACATCACGCATGCCGGCGCGGAGCCATTCCTGGCTTTTGCAGAGCTGGATAATATACCCAGCGAGCGCACCGAGCGGATTCGCCGGATGTTCAAAAGCGCTGGGGTTCTCGCCAAGGTCCCGACGGATATTCACGCGGCCATATGGGAGAAGTTCCTGATGGTGGCCGCCTGGGGAGGGGTCGGCGCAGCGGCCCGTGTGCCGGTGGGGGTGCTAAGACAGGTCGATGAGAGCCGACAACTGTTAAAACGTGCCATGCTGGAGATCAGGAACGTGGCCGAGGCCAGGCAAATTCAGTTGCCGGAGGCGGCGCTGGACAAAGCACTCTCCTTCATTGATGCACTGCCAGAGAACGCCACGAACTCCCTGCAACGCGATATCGCCGAAGGCAAACCATCGGAACTCGAAGCGTGGAACGGAGCGGTGGTGCGCCTGGGCAGAGAAGTCGGCGTAGAGACCCCGGTCAACGAGGTGATCTACGCTTGCCTTCTGCCATTGGAGCGCCAGTGCAGAGAGGCGCTTTGAAGAAGACGTTCAAAAAAGCGGGGCGAGGATAAACCCCGCCCCATTGAGTAATGCCTCGATTGATCTTTGTTGTTAAACATTGCCGGGCAGCGACTATGTCAGGTCTTTGGATGTGTAGTTCAACAGCTGTCTGGCAATCACAAGGCGCTGGATTTCACCGGTGCCTTCGTAGATGTCGGTGATGCGGGCGTCGCGGAACCACTTCTCCACCAGCTGGTCGTGGGTGATTCCCATGGCGCCCAATATTTCAAGGGACAGTTGGGCACCTCGCCGGCTGATATCGCCGCCCTTCTGTTTGGACACCGAGGCCTCCAGGTTGTTGGGTTTGCCCTTGTCGGCCAGGTAGGCGGCCCGATGGGTGGTGAGGGTGGCGGCCTCCAGCTCGGCTTCCAGTTCGATCATCTTATGCTGTATGGCGCTTCGTTTGTGCTGCCCCACCTCGTAGTCGACCGTGACGCCCTCTTTCTCCATGGCTTCGGCCACGTACTCCTGACAGGCCATGATGTTGCCGATGCCCATGGCCGCCACGCCGGGGCGCGTCAGGTTGAAGGTCTTCATCAAGCCTTTGAATCCGCCTCCGCCCTTTTTGACGGTTTCGTCCATCCCCAGCAGGTTTTCCCGCGGCACACGGCACTCCTTGAGAACGAATGCGGCCGTATCGCTGGATCGGATACCCAACTTCTTCTCTTTTTTCACCAGTTCGAATCCGGGTGTGCCCTTCATCACGACGAAGGCTTTGATGCCGCCGCGGCCGGCCGATTTGTCAATGGTGGCCCACACGACCGATCCTTCGGCCCGGATGCCGGAGGTGACGAAGATTTTTTCGCCGTTAAGCACCCATTCATCACCGTCGAGCACAGCAGTGGTCTCGATGGCTTTGGAGTCTGAGCCGCAACCCGGTTCGGTGTTGGCCATGGAGAGACGGGTCTGGCCCCAGCGCTTCTTCTGCTCGTCGGTGCCGGCTGCCGTTACAGAGGCGTTGCCCAGGGCCGTCACCGGAACGCGCATGCGCATCATGTCGCCCCAGGTGCGGTTCATCAGCATGACCAGGTAGAAGAGGGTGGGCGTGGTGGCGTCTTCGCCACGGTCCATCGCCATTTTGTCGATATGAGCGAATTCGTCTGCCTCGGGGAATGCATCGGGCGGCAGTTCTTCTTCATGTTCGTCGTAGTAGCGTGCATATTTACGAAGCACGAGACCTTCGCGGCGTATCTCCCTGATGATTTCCTGCTCTTTTTCGTTGTATGTGAAGTCGACCATGCGTGTTCTCCTTATGCGATGCTCCTGTCCTATGCAGGAGAAAATAGATAGTGTTGATGCTCCGTTGGCTCTCTTTTGCAGCCGGAGTGTGATTAGGCGGACACGACCCCTTCGATAACAGTGAGTGTCCTGGCGTTGCGCATCCACATTTCAAGCGGAAATTCGCGGATGTATCCATGGCCGCCATAGATCTGAACACCGTTGTCCGCGATGATCATCGTGTTTTTGTCGGCGTAGTGCTGTGCCAGGGTGGTGGCTTTGGTCGCGTCGCTGTTTTGATCGAGTTGACTGGCGGCCTTCCAGACCAACCAGCGCATGGCTTCGATTTCGGTGTGCATTTCCGAAAGCATAAAGGCGATGGCCTGCTTTTTTGCAATGGGCTCCCCAAAGGCGATGCGGTCCTTGGCATATGGCACGCATGCATCGAGGACCGCTTTGGACAATCCCACGCATATGGCGCTGTTGGCCACACGGAGGGTGTTGATCAGGCGGCGTCCATCGATGCCCTGGTCTCCGCCGAGGCGGTCCGCTTCGGGGACGACCACATTTTCGAGTATCATTTTTGCCATGGGCAGCGGTTTTAGCCCCATGGTCTGTTCGAGTTCGCCGTCAATGGTGAGCCCTGCCGCACCCTTGGGGATGATGAACGCCCCCAGGTTGGCGAGACCGGTCTGGTTGCCGGTTTTGGCGAGCACCAGAAAGTGCTGGGCGCTGTTGCCGAATGCGACCAACCGTTTGGTGCCGTTGAGGACCCATTCGTTGCCCTTCTGTTCGGCCGTGGTTCTCATGTCGGTGACGTCGAATGAAAATCCAGACTCATGAACGGCGGCCGCAGCCGGAGTGAAGGTTTCGCCGCCATAGATGGGCAGGTACTTCTTTTTCTGCTCGTCGGTGCCGAAGTCGATGATCGGATGGATAAAGGTCGAGGGCGCCATAATGGCGGCTGTGAGAGTAGCGCAGCCGTACCCCAACTCCTCACAGATCAGGGCCGATGTGACGGCCGAGCGTTCCATGCCGATGCCGTCGAACTCCTCCGGCACTGCGGCGTTGGCCAGGCCCATCTCCCAGGCTTTGTCGAGCAACTTTTTGGGGATCTCACCGTTTTCGTCGCAATCCCTGGCAATATCCTTCATCTCACCGGATGCGAACTCTTTGGCTGTCTTGACAATCAACTGCTGCTCTTTGTTCAGGTCAAAGGTAATCATCGATCCTCCACGCAGGTTAGATGGTTTGGAATTTCAGGCGGTCGGCCTGTCGGCCGCTCTTTTGATCACCTGAGTCCTTGGCCGTTTTGTTTTACAGGACAGTTGTTCGATACCTATCAAAGATGAATTAACTGATAATTAACTGGTCCCGGCTAAGCTGGAAGATAGGAGTTTAGCGTCAAAGCCATAGGCATAAAGGGATGCGATGGGCGAGCATAAAGACCGCCCTACGAGGATTGAATAGAACTGCAGATCGTTTCCATGAACAGTCTTTGTAGGGGCGGGCTTTATGCCCGCCCGGTTCGGAAGTGCAAACACCGCTTTGTAATGATATGAAATGCAAAGTTGAAAAGGAAGGAACCCCGTATGCGATAACAGGAGGCGGGCGACGGTCAGGTAAGGTGAATGTTTTGCCTGGGCAGGACGAGCTGTTTATAGAGATCGGTGGTTTCATCGCTGATCAGACAGTCGAGATCCTTTTCCAGCTTGCCTCTGCAAAGCTCATATGTTTTTGTGATCATAGATAGATTTCCCATTGCGTGGTGGAAGATCATCAGTGCCTGGTAGGCCTCTTCAGCATAGGGGTCGGCGGTCACATATCGCTGGCCGTATTTAATGCACTTGGCCCAGTTCTCCTGCTTGCGATAGCCGGATATGATGGCTTCGAGGAGGGTTAAATACTTCAGCCGATAGTTTTCGCGGGCCTCGCGGCACCAGTCGATGTAGTGATCCTCTTCAAACAGGTGCCCCTTGTACCAGGCTTCCGCTTTCAGATAGTGCGCCAGGGCCAACGCTTCTTCCGTCGTCTTTTGGGCGGCGGCGATTTCCATGTCAAAAAGCGCCACATCGATCGTTCCCGCCGCTCCCGGGTAAAGACGATAGGCCTCCCCCTCGCGTAGCAGGTAAGCTGACGGCATGCCCCTTGTCAGCTCCGGCTCCAGTGTCCGGCGCAACTTTGTCAGCGCCACGTGGAGTCTTTTGCTGGTGGTGTCGGGGGCTTCATCCGGCCAGAACAGTTCAAGCAATTCGTCTCTTGCGATGAACCCCCGTCCGTGATTCAACGCCAGATACTTGAAGAGCAGTTTGGGTTTTTCGCCAGGCCACTGATCGGGTGGAATCTCCATGTTGCCCCGCGTTAGCTCGAAACTGCCGAAACAAGCGATGTGCAGGTCGAAGGGTGGCCGCTGTTTGAGGGAGCGAAGCAATTCGCTCGCAGCCATTTTCATTTCACCCTTTTCGCTTTCATAGAGTCGCCCCAGCTCGATGTAGGACCTAGCCCCGAAATTGAGAAACTGGTCTTCCACAAAATTGCGGGGTGGCCGCTCATGGTATAACCGGATCAGTAGGGGGATAATCCATTTGCGTTCGCCGACCAGCCAACGGTCATGACGGTATTTTTTTCCCAGCGCGATGGCATCCTGCAGTTTGGCCAGGGCAGCTGGGCGGTTACCCTTCACATGATGATAGCGGGCATGGAGCAGCAATGCACCTGCCAATTGAACGTTGTAGTGCTCAAGCGTCTGCTCTGCCGCTTCGAGCAGTGGGTGGGCCTCTTCCAACTCGCCTTTGTCGATCAATACGGCCGCCAGGCCCAGTTGCATGACGGCTTTGTCAAATGGAAGGCTTAGCGGATCAAGCAAATCCAATGCCTGACGCGCGGCGGCTTCCGCTTTGGCCACTTCACCGTTTTTGAGATAGGCCACGGTGAGTCCGCGCTGGGCCCACGCTTCACTCCAGAGGCTCCCCAGATCCCTGCAGATCGAGAGGTTCTTCTGGCCATAGGCAATGGCGTCGTCCAGACGACCCAGTGCGGCTGCACTCAAACAGGCATCGCTCCAGTTCCAGGCATGGGCCGTCTCAATGAAACCCTTCTCCTGGCCGATCACAATGCCTTTCAGCGCACCGTCCAACGCCTTTTCAAAGTTGCCCATTAATAGGTCACAGAGTGAGACCAGGTGGTATCCCATGGTGAGCAGATGGTGAAGATCGAGCCGCTTGGCGATGCCGTTGGCGCGTTGCCCAAGGGATTTTGCCTTTCGTAAATCTCCGGCAGTAAAATATCGGAAACCGTGATTGAGAAAGATCCAGGCGTGCAGATCGGTCTCGCCCGGTCCGGGCAGTGCCTTCATCGCCTCGGAATAGTAGTGGTCGGCTTGGTCCGAATTGCCCATTTGAGAGAGGATAAAAATCAGGTGTCCCAGGGCATCCACATAGAGGCGCGGCATCTCGCGGATACTGCCCAGCAGCAGTTTGAATGTGGCTTCCGCCCGTTTGAAATCACCGATCACGTAGTAGTTGGTCGCCAGACGATTCAATGAGAGGCCGACGCCTTTCTGGATTCCAGCGGTTTCAAACTTGGCATGGGAGGCGTCAAAGGCGCCGATGGCCTCTTGGGTGCGTCCGGACAGTTCTAACGCGCGGCCGAAGAGATAGAGTAGCCAGGGATCTGATTCCACAACATCTGGGGGAATCTGATGGTAGTAAGATAGAAAGAGGTTGAGGCGGCCGCCATTGATCAGATCCCTGCCGATGCGGTTGAGCAGGGCGCAGGCCTCACTGTAAAATTCGCCAGCCAGATAGTGATCGATGGCCCCTTCCGTATCTCCGGCTTTTTCCCGGATCCGGGCCGCTTTTCCGTGGAGTGCGAGAAATGCCTTTTTACCGCGTTCGCGCTTGAGTTTGTTCTGCAAAAAATCCTGGAAAAGCTGATGGTAGTAATAGACCTCTTTGTTTTCGCTCAACGGGAACGTAAAGAGATGCTTCTTCTCCAGTTCCATCAAGATTGCCCCGGCATTGTCGATGGAGAGCAACGCGTTACAGGCTTCGATCTCCAGGCGGGATAAGATCGATGTTTTCAGTAGAAAATCTGCGGTCTGGGCGGGTAGAAAGGTGAAGATGTTTTCATCCAGATAGGAGGAGAGCAGGCCGCTGTCGCCGTACAGTTGATTGAGTTGTGCGGTGATCTCGACCGCAGCTTTGCCTCTCAACATGTAATTGAACATGATCAGGCCGGCAACCCACCCGTCCGTTCTATCATAGAGCAGTTCCTGCTGGTTTTTATTCAGATGGATATCAAAGATATCCTCATAGAGGTTTGCAATCTCACCGACATCAAACGCCAGATCGGCTTCACCAATATCAAACGCTTCCCTGCCGGCAATCAGGCGGGAGAGATGCAGTTGGGGCACTGATCGACTGATGATGACGAGATGAACGCGGGGGCACGGATGTTCGATGAAGAAGCGCATCACCCTGCGGATCTCTTCACTGGGTTGCGCCAGGTGGTAGTCGTCCAGTACAAGCACCATTGGGCGGACGATACGCTTCTCCATCTCGTTTAAAAAGACGGCCAGAATGGAGCTGCGTTCTTTTTTGATCCCTTTGGCGGTTGCAATGCGGTCGAAGGTCTCTTCGCCAAAATCGGGATAGTATTGGCAGATGCCGGCCACCAGGTAGTGGATGAAGGTGATGAGATCCTGATCCGAGCGATCGAGCCGGTACCAGATTGTATCGCACGCCAATTGCTTGCACATTTGAGCCACCAGCGTAGTTTTCCCATAGCCGGCGCCGGCCACCACGGTGAGTATGCGTTTTTTTTCAATTTCATGAAACAGGGGGATAAAGCGGTCCCGCCGAATGGTGTCGGCCAGATGGGGAATAGAGAGCTTCGCCTTCAGCGTGACGATATGGTCGCGGGGTGCTTTCATGAAAACCTGATGGTCAACATATGCTTAATTGGGGCAGTATTTCCCGGGCCCACTCCGGCAGTGGGTCCGATATCCAGGTACAGCGCCCTCTTTTCACTACTGCAACCTGGCGAAAGGGATCGTCCCTGTAGGAGTTGTCCAGCAGACGCGCCTCGTCGACCAGCGCGAGTGTTTTTTTGACATGTTTTCGTGTGCGCGGTATGCGACTGTGAATCTTTTCAGCCGGGACGTTATGGCCGCCAAGGGTGACGCGTTGATGGACGCGGGCCTCGTTCAGCTCGGGATTCTCCAGATGGATATAGACGAGGACCACTTCATACCCCATGGATTTGGCCGTGGCGATGAAATCGATCTTGGAGGGGTGCGAAAAGACCGTTTCGAAACAGAAGCTGGTGCCTTGGTGCAACAAGGCTTCCCTTATTTTTTCGGCAATGCCGGCCGCTTCGTAGCTGACCCGTTCCGGGTGGTCGGGGTTGATGATTTTGGCAATCACATCCGCGTTGACCAGCTTGACGCCCCTTGGGGCCAAAGCCACGGAATAGAAGGTGGATTTGCCGGCGCCGTTGCCGCCGGTCAATACCCAGAGCTGCTTGCGGGTCATCCCTGAAGCGCCTCGAACTCACCGTTGTGAAATTGTCCCGTGCAGCGCTCGCCCGTCATCGTCTTGACCTGGTCGAGCATGCCGGCGTGGCTGCGGCTCGCTTCGTAATAGATTTCGGCCTCGGTTACCTCTTGGGCAAGTTGACCACCGGATCTTCGCGCCTCCAGTTCCGCAAACACATCGTCGGGTGCAGCGGCTGCCGGCGTGATCGGTTCGATCGTTATTTTTTTAAGGCCCTGTAAAATGGCAAAGATATCGGAATATTCGATGACATTCTCCATGGCCTTGCCGATGGTCGCCCAAAACTCGATCTGTTTGGGTACCGACCGTTTCTGCACCAGGCTGGCTCGTTCGGCGGCTGCGATGAGCTCAGGGTTTAAGCGCACTGGATTCGCCATGTCTATCCCCCCTTGGCTTTTATTTGTTGCTTTTTGCTACAAATGTAGTCTCTTGCAATCAATTCGTCAAGGGGTATTTTCCATTTCCAGTAGGGGATGTGCGAAACGGCGTCGAGGCTGTCTATGTCTTGTCCGCGGCGCTGGATCGTATTGATTTGCGGTGAATCGAATCGATCAGCCGTTTCAGCCAGACCGCGATGCCGGCCAGGATCACTCGGGGGATGACAATCCACCAGGCCGAGACGCCTATTGCGACAAACAGAAGCGTGTCTTCGAGCAGTGAATGGGAGATGGCGATATGGATATTGAGCAGATCTGCCTGGGTGGGTGTGAGATGGCCCCGGCCCACATGGTCGAGGATCACCCCGGCCCCGTATGCCAAACCGAGGGTGTTGGCCACCACCCAAAGGAAGGCGGCCTGGCGTGGCACGCCCAGCGCCATGAGCGGGTACTTGAGCAGCCGTGAGAGGCGGCCGGTGATGCCGAACGCCTCCAGTATGCGTTGGAGAATCATGAGCAGGGTGACCAGAACCATAATTTTCAGACAGAGCGACGCCATGCCGATCCCCCACACCTGCAGATCGGTGAGAAATGTCGTATCCGCCAGGGCCATGTCGGCCATTGAGGGGGCAATGGAGAGAGGGTCGGCCGGGAGCAGCAGGTTGAGCGCCATGCCGCCGGCAAAGCTTGCAGCCAACCGGATGGCGATCATCTTCAGCAGCGAAGAACCGGTCTTTTTCTGAACGGTGCTCTCTACGGGAAGATTGTGTGATATCAGGCACATGAGGGCAAGTATGGTAACCGTCCGGCCGGTCATGCCGAGGGTTTCGATCACGGCGATACACGAGTAGATATTGAGCAGACAGGCGGTGGCAAAGACAACGGCCGACTCGCCGGGAAGTCCCAGCAAGGCGAAAAGGGGTTCAAAAACCCTGGCCATCAGGTTCAGCGCGCCGGTGGTTTTCAATATGAGGACCACAAACGAGACCGGGATCGTGATCGACAGCAGCCAGACCCCGGTCCTCAAGGCTGGCGGAAACGCCTCGACCACGCAGCGCTTGAGTGTCGCAGTCCAGGCCGGATGTTGATGTTCTTTCAGGTTTGAGGTGCGCTGATCCATAAAGCCACGCTTTAAAGATGAATTGATTCCTTCGGACAGTGGCACTCCTTGTCTCTTTTTGTGCCATTGGAATAGGGATCATATCGTTTTGATTATAGCAACGCTTAAGTCGAACTGGAGACCGAAATAGAAACAGGCCATCGCCTGAGATGGCGCCCAGAAGTTGGCCTGTCTATATCAGAAGCGCTTATTTGTGGCTGGATCAGGCGCCAATATAGGCTTTCCTGACCTTTTCGTCATTTTTAAGCTGTTCGCATGCACCCGAGAGGACGCAGCATCCGCTCTCGAGGACATATCCCCGTTCGGTGATATGCAGCGCCATATTGGCGTTTTGTTCGGAGAGAAAGATGGTCGTGTCCATCTCGTGGTTGACGCTGGAGATGATGTCGGCGATCTGCTGGACGATCAGCGGGGCCAGTCCCATGGAGGGCTCATCCAGCAGCAGCATTTTCGGTTCGCTCATCAGGGAGCGACCGATGGCCAGCATCTGCTGCTCACCTCCGCTGAAGGTGCCGGCTTCCTGACTGCTGCGCTCTTTAAGGATAGGGAAAAGTTCATAGACACGGTCCATGTTTTTTTGAATCCGTTTTTTATTCCCGCGCAATGGGTATGCACCGAGCATCAGGTTTTTTCGAACTGACAGCTCTGGGAAGAGCTGGCGTCCCTGGGGGCAGAGCACCAGCCCCAGTTCCACGATCTTGTGGACCGGCAGGCGATTAATCGCTACGCCGTCGAATTCTACCATTCCGCTGCTGGGTTTGAGCACGCCGGCAATGGTTCTGAACAGAGTGGTTTTGCCGGCGCCGTTGCTGCCCAGCAGGGAGACGAATTCACCCTTTCCGATCTCCAGCGTGACGTCGTGAATGATCTGCAACTCTCCGATAGCGGTATGCACCTGTTTCAGCTTAAGCATTCGCTTCACCTCCCAGGTAGGCTTCGATGACCGCCGGGTTGTTCTTGATCTCATCCGGCGTCCCCTCGGCAATTTTTTCTCCGTAATTGAGCACCACGATGCGGTCGGCCATCCCCATGATCATCTGCATTTTGTGTTCGATGATGATCACGGTAATGCCCTGTTCGTCGCGGATGCGATGAATCAGCTCGGTAATGCGGTCGGTCTCGTCCTGGATGAGGCCGCCGGTCGGTTCATCGAGCAGAAGAAGCCGCGGCTTGCATACGATGCCGATGCCGATGGCCAGCCGCTTCTGCTCTTCCTGGGACAGAGTGGGAATGAACTGCTCGGCCTTGTCGGCTAACCCGAGGAATTCGAGGGTCTCCATGGCGCGCAGAAATGCTTCTGTCTGGTACGCCTTCCACTTGGGGGTGTGCAGCAGGGTGTTCCAGAAACCGAGGCGGGTGCGCCACTTATAGGCGATCATCAGGTTGTCGACGACCCGCAATTGGTCGAAGAGACTGGTGGTTTGAAAGGTTCTGGCAACGCCCTTGGTGACGATGCGATAGGGTTTCATCGCTGTAATGTCATGATCGTCGATGAACACCTTACCCGCGCTGGGCGGCAGAGTGCCGGTGATCAGGTTGAAGGCGGTGGACTTGCCGGCGCCGTTGGGGCCGATAATGGCCAGAATCTGCCCCTCCGAAACGTCAAAGCTCAAATCCTTAACGGCAACGAGACCGGCGAAGCGTTTGGTGAGGTATTTAACTTTTAACATGGCCGGCCTCCGTCGCTTTACTTCGCCGCCTGGCGGCGATCCGTTCGTTCAGGGCGCGTAAACCGCCCACGAGTCCTTGGGGAAAGTAGATGATCACCACCACCAGCAGGAAGCCGAAAAACAGCATGCGATAGTCTCCCAGAAACTGCAGAAACTCCATGATAATGGGAATGGCGAAAGCGCCGATCACGGAGCCGGAGAGCGTGGCGATGCCGCCCAGGATCAGATAGATTAAGAAGTTGAAGGTGACCATATGGCTGACTTCGCCGGGGCCGACCGCGCCGATGATGCTGGCGTAAATGCCGCCGGCCAGCCCGGCGATGAAGTTGGACACCACGAAAGAGAGCAGCTTGGTGGTGAAGGTGTTGATGCCTACGGCATCGGCCAGGGGTTCGTTGTTACGTATGGCCATGAAGGTGAGGCCCAGGATCGAATGGACGATCCGGTGCAGGAAGAACAGCGTGAGCAGCAAAAACGCCAGGGCCAGGTAGAACTGGGCGGTCTGGCTGTTGAACGAAATGGTGCCGAGCAACGGCACGCTGATCGGCGAGGGGCGGGGGATGCCGAAGATGCCGTTGTGTCCGCCGGTCAGCTCGATCCAGTTGCCCGCCACGATCCACAAAATGACGCCGAAGCAGAGGGTGACGATGGCGAAATAGTGGCCCCGGGTGCGCAACGACAGCGCCCCGATCACCAGTCCCACCGCTGCCGTGATTACCGCCGATGCAGGCAGGGCCAGCCAGAAGGAGATGCCCGCCTTGGTCATGATGGCCACGCCATAGGCCCCGATGCCGAAAAAGGCGCCGTGGGCCAGCGATGCCTGGCCGGTGTAGCCGATAATCAGGTTCATGGCCGCCGTGGCGATGGCGAAAAGAAAGCTCATGATGACGATTTGAAACAGGTAGCGGTCGGGCACGTAGAATGGCAGGAGCAGGACCGCGACAAAGAGAATCAGGTAGAGTATCTTGATGTGTATCGGCTTGGTGAACACGCGCTATACCTCCCTTTTGCCGAAGATGCCGGTCGGCTTGATGGATAGAATCAGGATCAGGGCACCGAAGGCAAACACATCTTTATATTCGGCCGATATGTACCCGCCACCTAACGCTTCGATGATGCCGAGGATATAGCCCCCTAAAATTGCACCGGGAATACTACCCATGCCACCAAGAATAACGATGATGAAGGCCTTCATTCCCAGAATGGCCCCCATGGCCGGCGACAGCATGAAGATGGGGGACAGAAAGCTGGCCGCCACAGCAGCGGTCCCCGAAGAGATGCAGAAGGTGATGGCTGAAACCCGGTTGACATTGATGCCGTTGAGCATGGCGCCTTCCCTGTTCTGGGCCACCGCTTCGATCGTGGTGCCCACCAGGGTCTTTTTTAAAAACAGATGCAGGATGACGATCAGGACCACCGCGCCGACAATGACCAGCAATCGCTGCACGCCCATTGTAATGCCCATGAAGGTGAACACACTGGGATAGGGATTGGGAATCCGCAGGCCCTGGGGCCCCCAGACCACCAGGGCCAGGGATTCCAGGAAGAGCAGAGAGCCGATGGCGGCGATGAAGGCATTGATATGAGGTGCATCGTTCAGCGGGCGATAGACGATGCGCTCCATGAGCATACCGATGGCTCCCAGCACGATCACCGAGACGATCAGGCTGCCCCAGTAGCCGAGACCGATGTTGCTGATGAAGAAATAGGTGATGTAGCCGCCAAGCATGTAGAGATGCCCGTGGGCGAAATTGGGAATGTTCAGGATCCCCATCACCAGGGTCAGCCCCAACGCCACGATGGCGTAGGTGCTTCCGAACATGATGCCGTTGAATACTTGCTGAAGGAAAAGTTCCATTGAACGCTAACCCCTTGTCGTCTGGAAAACCGGCTGTCGCCTGAGTTGTCAACGATACAACGGATGCCCGGGGGGCGTGTCGCCGCATCGCTGCGGCAGCCCCCCGGGCATCATAAGGATCGAACTGCTGAAGCTATTTCTGCAGATACCCTTCGATGGGCATCCAGCGAAGTTCAACATCGCCTGAAACCGGCACTGCTTTCTTTATCGCTTCGAAGGCCGCTTCGTCTTTGGCCCACCAGATATACTGGTAGGTGCGGCTGTATTGGCCATCTTCGATCACGCCAACCGTGCCAGCTACCAGGAGCTTGGTTTCCAAGGTCCCCATGTAAACGGCCGGTACCTTGTTTTGATCCTGGGGCAGGACATCGGGTATGGCGGCTTTGATCGCCCTGGGATCGGTCACCGTGCCGGCTTTCTCCATGGCGGCGGCAACGATGTGCAGGGCCGAGTAGTTCAGTATCGCTTCAAAGGTGTTATGCACCTTGAACTTTTCGGTGTAAGCCTTGTCGAACTTGGCGGAGACTGGGGAAGGCACCTTCAGTACCGCGGCGACACCGATGACGTTGTTCATCTTGGAAAGATCGCCCTTGAAAACGACATCCGCTACATAATCCATCTTGGCCTGATCCACCAGGATGAAGCCGCCCTTGAATCCAAGGGCTCTTGCCTGTTCGATGACCAGGCCGGTGGGTTCGGAAGGACCACCGATCAGCATAAACTCGGGGTTGGTCGCCAGTGCGGCGCTCAACTGGGCGGAAAAGTCGGTGTCGGTGTAGTAGTTGGCCGGTTTGTCGGCCAGGATTTCGCCCCCAAGGCTGGTCCAGTGATGTTTGAAGGCCTCGCGCCACTCGTCGCCATAAGCCCCCAGGGTGACCACCATGGCGCCTTTGCGCCAGCCCTTTTTCCAGGCGATGTCTGAAAAGGAGCGGACATAGGCCGTGAATGGCGGGGGGATGGAGGAGGTCAGCTTGTTGGGGATCTCCTCGATTTTGGGCGTGGAGCTGTATGCCATCATCAGGAATTCGGAGCCGGCCTGCTCGTTGATCTGCATCAGCGGCGCAATGGTGTTGAAGACCGGGTTGAAGATGACGACGGCCCCGGATCTGGCCACCAGACGTCGGGCGTTGTTGACCGCATTGGGAGGGGAGATCATGTCGTCATAGCTCTCCACCTTGATCTTGTATTTTTCCCCTTTTACCGTAATACCGCCGGCCGCGTTGATGTCGTCCGCAGCCATCTGGAGGCCATTGACGTTGTCACGCCCGTATCCGGCACCGGGGCCGCTCAAAGGGCCTGTAAACCCGATCACCACCTCTTTGGCATATGCTCCCGAGCAAAAAAGCGCCAAAGCCAACAGACACAGAACCAGACTCAGTGGAAAAAGCTTCATTCGTTTCATAACCTTGCCCTCCTTTTGGTTGTAAGAAGAGTGAGTCGACCCGACATCATCCTGCCCCAATCGCTGGCAGCGGTCTCTCACATCGATGCCCCGCTATCCTAAATAGGGCGGCTCTTTAATAGAGACGCTCTGCGTAAGTTAAATGTTTACGGCGCCATAATTTCTGATCTCTTGGTCGGTGGGTTGGCAATTGAATGAGTCATTGCCGGATACGGCGTGGTTATCCGGTGCTCCCCCTCCATCTTTCCGGGGTAGCGCTCTATGTGGAGAACTGACCAGGAGCTTTGGTTGCTTCTGCCCCAGGCTTTGAAAATGCGGACGTGAATTGTTCGATCCTGCATCCCGGTGGTGTATCCTATTTTTAAGTTGCCGATTACTGTGCTTTAGAGTGAGGAGCGTCTTTTAGAGTTCCTTATCTGCCAAGTAACCGGGGTGCAATTTATTCCATATCGGTATGATTCGTCTTATTGATTTCCTTATTCCTCGGCTGGCTTTTACACATTCTGGCAACCAGTTTTTTCCCCGTTGGTTGGTACCCTGGCTACGATTCCAGTGCCGGCTCCGGATGGAAGGTTTGTGGATCCGGATCCGAAAATTGAACGGTAATTAAAAACTGGAAACCTGTCAATAGAAAACGAGCGCTCGTTCGTTCGATCTTTTTTGGGTGTATATTTTTAATATATTGAAAGTATTATTGAAATATTTAATTTTTTCTTGAGGGCTCTTTCCCGATTTTAAATAAATCCTCTGATTCTCCAAATGATGGAGATGCCGGGTAAGCTTTTGATATTATAATTTTTATCTGTGGCAGTTCCTCTTTGCGCTGAGTGATGCAGGACAATAGAAAGCATGGAGATTGCGTGTGGGGAGAGGAGGGGAGCGTTCCGTGGACACGAAAAGATCTCCCAGCCGGGGGAACCGGCCGGGAGATCTTTGGGAACCGATCTAAATGCTAAAAGGGGATATCGTCTTCCTGGGAATTGGGGGCGGGGGGCTCGGGATACCCCTGATCCTCCATCTGGTAGCCACCGCCACGATTGTTGGCCGGGCGTGGCCGGTTGCCCCCCCCTTCGCTTCGCCCTCCGAGAAACTGGACGGTTGAGGCCACGATTTCAGTGGTGTAGCGGGTAATACCGTCCTTCTCCCATGAGCGGGTCTGAAGCTTGCCTTCGACATAGACCTGGCTGCCTTTGGAGAGGTATTCGCCGCAGATTTCACCAAGCCGACGCCATGCGACGATGCGGTGCCATTCAGCCTTCTCTTTCTTCTCTCCGGTCTGCTTGTCCTTCCATGATTCGGTGGTGGCAATGTTGAAATTGGCGACGGCTGTGCCGTCGGACATGTAGCGGATCTCGGGATCCTGTCCCAGATTGCCGACCAGTATCACTTTGTTCACTCCTGCCATGAATAACCTTCCTTTCCTGCCGATGGTCTACCTTACGTGTGTAATTCGCCATGGTTAGGGCGCTGCGCACCTTCGATATAGGGTGTTTTGTCCTCTTTTTCTGAATTGATAGCGGTGATCCAGCCCGTCCTCTATGCCGTAGTGTTGCGATCTGCCATTTGGCTATGGCCAATTGAGTTTGTCATGGGCAGTTGAAGCCACTGCCTTTTCACAGAGTGCAACTGGATGGGATCGGTTTAAGAGATTCACGATACGGACAAGAGATAATCAGGCTCCTTTTTTGAATTGGCGTGCTGTTTTTGTCAAGCCTTAATCGTCTTGGTGCTCATCATCGTATACAATGACGTCTCAGTTTGCCCAGGATCGGTTCTTTGGCGCGGATGGCCCCGTGCAGGCACACTTCGAGGCAGCAGTAGCAGCGGATGCACAGATTGTAGTCGAACTGGATGCCGCGGATGTTATGGCTGATCGCCTTTGCCGGGCAAATGTTCCAACACTCCCCGCACAATTTGCATGTTTTGTTGTCGACCACCGGCTTTTGAAGCACATATTTGCGCATGAAGCGGTTGAACGACTCGGGCCCGAGGCTTAATGAATTCAGTTCGGGGAATGTGAAGTCTTCTATGATTCGGATGTCGCCATTGACATGGACATGGCCGTCGTAGAGCCCCATTTCACGGGCTGTGGAGCTGGTCAACAGCTCTGCCGAATCGAGGCCCAGGATGGTGCAGATGGTTTTGTCCACTGCATGGGCTTCGGCGCCACCCAACAGCAGGCCCAGTTCGCGTGGTGTGCCGCTCTTCCCCGGGCCCTGCCCCTCAAGGGCCAGGATGCCGTCTACAATGGTAAAGGCCGGGGAGACGGCCTTGTGGATCTGCACCAACAGCCGGGCGAACATCAGGCGGTCGACGCCGGCGCGCATATGCCATTCGGGTTTGCGCAGGCCGACAATGCATCCGAAGATGTTTTTGACCCCCAGGGTGAGATACATCTGGGCATGGGTTTTGAGCTTGGCCAGGTTGATGACCCGGTCGGCCTCCATGGCGTCCCGGGCGATGGGAATGCGGCCGAAGGGTTCGCCGATATCCACGGTGACCGATTCCTGAAAGGGTTTCAGGGTAACATCAAGATCCTCAAGCGCTGCCTTATAGCCGGTTTCGGTGATGACTTTTCGGAAACTGCCCACACCGGGGCTGTCCGATACCTGGACCTGGGCGCCCTTTTCGATGAGGTACTGCGCCACGGCCCGGCAGATCATCGGGTGCGTGACGATTCCCTTGTCCGGAGTTGCAGGCAGGAGAAGGTTGGGCTTGATCAGCACGCGGCTGCCCTGGCTGATCCAATCGGGGCCCATACTGTCGAGCATTTCCTTGACCTGGGATTGAATCAGGGAGGGGTCGTAGGTCGCGTTTTTAACAAAGACTTTGGTCATAATTTCCAGTGCCGGTCTTTATACAGCCCTTGCCGTCCTATTGCTGCCTTTTCGCTGCATACCACCCAATCTCATTTACAAATGTCCAAACGGCTGATAGAGCTCCAGCGATTTCGGGTCACATTATTATTGATGCCCATGGTTATCAAGTGCTTTTATATGCAAATCGATATCGGAGGCCGGTCACTTAAGGCAACTGGAGTTGTGGGCGGCATGGTTTTCGAAAACGGGGCGGTTGATTCGACCTGGTCGATGTTCGCCTGTCGGCTGATACGATCCGCCAACTTATCAATATGGCATCTGCCAGCAATCTCGAAAAGCAGATCAAACGTCATGTGATCGGGCGTTCGCAACACTTTTATGCGATAACCGCACCTGGTCTGGAGAAGATTTGCGCCCGGGAACTGGTGCAGCTCTCGGACACCATACGGCTCGATGCGGTGACGTCCGGCGGGGTCTCTTTCAGCGGGAGGCTGGATGACCTGCTTCGCGGAAACCTGCATCTGCGCACCGCCGGCCGGCTGCTGATGCGGCTTGAGACATTCAACGCCACCAACTTCAGGCAGTTGCGCAAAAAGGCGTCCACGGTATCCTGGAATCGGTATCTGCCTGAGGGAAACCTTCCGCAATGCAGCATCACTACACACCACTCGCGTTTATACCATACCCGGGCCGTGGCCGAGCATCTGACCGGGGCCATTGCCGACTACTGGCGAGCACGCGGCGTCGAGATGCAGACGCAGACAGGCCAGACACTCCACTTGCGCATCGAGCAGGACACTGCGACGCTCTCCCTGGACAGCAGCGGTTTAAATCTCTACATGAGGGGGATCAAATCCCACGGCGCGAGGGCACCGCTGCGTGAAACCTTGGCTGCGGGCATTTTGAGATTGGCCGGCTACAGCCCCGAACGTCCCTTGATCGATCCCATGTGCGGGGCCGGCACCTTCTCCCTGGAAGCGACATTGATGGCCAAGCGGATAGCGCCGGGGCGCCACAGGCAGTTCGCCTTCATGCAATGGCCGGCTTTCAGGCCCAAACGGTGGCGCCATTTGACGACATTGGCCGACCGTTGTGTTCGGGGTCATCCATACCCCCTGATTTTTGCATCGGATATTGACGCCACCGCTTGCGACCGGCTTCAGAGTGCCGTGGAGCGATTCGAATTGGCGGACGCAATGCAGGTGTCGCGCCGTGATTTTTTCACGCTCAGTCCTCCGATGAAGGGCAGGGACCAACTGCCGACCGGATTGGTGGTGCTCAATCCGCCCTATGGGAGGAGACTCACAGCGGATCGAAGCCTGCGGCAGCTCTACCGTCGCATCGGGCAAAAATTGCACGGTGATTTCAAGGGGTGGCGGGCGGCCGTATTGCTGCCCCAAACCGATTTGATCCCAACCCTGCCTCTGGTCTCCCGGCCCATCAGATTGATGCATGGCGGCTTGACACTGTATCTGCTGGTGGGGAAAGTCGGCTGAGGTGTCTCCGGTAGCACAGATGGTATCGGTTGCTGTAAATGGTCAATGGACAGAGGTTGCTATTCATGGGAAAAATATGTAAAAACAACCTGTTTGACGATATTCCGGCCTCGTTGAGTCAAGAGTGGTTCCAGACCCTGTTCAGAAATGGCAATGTAAAGATTGAACGGATCGTCTCCAGGGGACACTGCTCACCACCAGGATTCTGGTACGATCAGGATTGGGACGAGTGGGTGGTGTTGCTCAAGGGCAGCGCTGATTTGCGGTTTGAGGACGACAGCGAAGAGATGAGACTCGGACCTGGAGATGCGGTCCTCATTCCTTCGGGCGTTCGCCACCGCGTCACCCGGACGGACGATCAGGCCGAGACCGTTTGGCTGGCGGTGCATATAGACGCAACAGAGAGATAGGCGTCAATTTGTCTGTCCGGCACCCTGTGATTTCAAACCCATCCATGTCGGAAAGGAGATGACGTGCGAACCTCACAAATCGTATATACTCTGGCAGCGTTTGTGGTCATCGTGGCGGGTATGAAGTCGGCCACGGTCCTTCTGGTCCCCTTTCTGCTCTCCCTGTTTCTTGCCATCATCAGTACGGCCCCCATGTTTTGGCTGCAGCGCAAGGGGGTGCCATCCTCGTTGGCTCTACTGATCGTCGTGATCGGTATTGTAGCGGTGATCACCCTGATGGCCGCCATGATCGGTCAGTCGGTCAGCAGCTTCTCCAAGGATCTGCCCATGTACCAACAGAAGATCAAGGACCAGACCATGCTTCTGCTTGGCTGGCTGGACCAGCACGGCATGGATACCAAATCTCTGGCCCTGGAGCGCACCTTCGATCCGGGCGGTATCATGAAGCTGGCCGCATCTATGCTCAACAGTCTGGGCAATGTGCTCACCAACGCTTTTTTGATATTGATGACGGTAATCTTTATGCTCCTCGAAGCGGCCAACTTCCCAAACAAACTGAAGGCCATGATGGGGGCGCCGGAAGCGTCCCTGGATCGCTGGGAGGGGTTTATCAAGGATGTGAAGCAGTATGTGGCCATCAAGACCTGGGTCAGTCTGGCGACCGGGGTGGTGATTGCCGTTTGGCTCACCATTTTGGGGGTGGACTACGCACTACTTTGGGGGCTCTTTGCCTTTGCACTGAACTATGTGCCCAATATCGGATCGATCATCGCTGCGGTGCCGGCCGTGCTGCTGGCAACGGTGCAGGTGGGACCGGCCAAAGCTGCCTTGGCCGCCGCCGGATACTTGGTCGTCAACATTGTGATCGGCAGCGTCATCGAACCGCGATACATGGGGAGGGGATTGGGGCTCTCCACCCTGGTCGTATTCCTCTCCCTGCTCTTTTGGGGGTGGGTGCTGGGGCCCGTGGGCATGCTGCTCTCCGTTCCTTTGACAATAACTGCTAAAATCGCTCTGGACAGCCGTGAGGAGACCCGCTGGCTGGCCATCATGCTCGGACCGGAGCGGACGACTCATGCGGTTGCTTCAAATGCGGCGGAGCCGGAGGGTGAGCGTACAGAGAACGATAACGCGTAAACAGAATGTCAACAGGTGGACTAAGGTGATTTGATAGTTAGTTTAGAAGCTGTTTCGAAAATCGGGCAGACACCAACTTGTCTTTTTCTTAAAAATGAGAGGGGGGTTCTAATGGACGAGCAGAAGTACCGGGAGATCCTCGATGGCGCCATTCAGGGAGAGATCGAAGCGTTTCACTTCTATCAGGATGTCGCCAATAAGGTCGCGGACCAATATCTGAAGGATATGTTCGATGAGTTTGCCGCCGAAGAGCAGAAGCACCAACGCATCCTAGAAGGGTTCCGGGAAAAGTCAAATATGGCGATCCATTTTGCCAGTGTGACCGATTACCATGTTTCCGAAACCGTTGATGCATTGGAGACGTTGTCCATGGAGATGAAGCCGGCCGATGCCATTGCCCTGGCGATGAAGAAAGAGGAGGCTGCCATGCAGCACTATAACCGACTGGCCGAAGCGTGCAGCGATGAGTCCCAGAAAGCGGTTTTTTTAGAGCTTGCAGCCATGGAGCGCGGTCACAAAGCCCGTATGGAGAGTGCTTTTGTTGATATCGGTTACCCGGAAGTGTGGTAGCTCATTGGTTGCAGGCTGTTTACGGTTATTTCCATGCTTAGAGTTGTTTCCAAATCAAGAATCGTTTGTTTCGGCGCCGCTCTGTCCCTTTTGACACTTTTGTGGGCCGGGCAGGCGGTGGCTGTTTTTTCGAGTTCCGAATCGTTCGGGCAGGTAGCCCAACAGATCCAGAAGATGGTCTCCTTAAAGAGCCGTGAATCTGGATTCTCCTGTCGAGGTGAACGGATCTGCGGGATTCAACTGCTTCCCGCCTTTTATGTCCAAAGGCAATACCACCCGGTATGGCTGGACGAGCAGGGGATACGTCCGACGGCGTTGGCGCTGGTGAGCGCAATCTCCAGCGCCGGTGAAGACGGGTTGGATTCCTCCGATTATCACATCGAAGCGATAGAGGAGATACGTGCCGCCGTGGCTGGCGGCAAGTCGCTTCTGTATGGTCGGACCGCTGAACAGTGGGCCGAGTTCGATATACTGCTGACAGATGCCTTTCTGCTCTTCTGCTCCCACCTTTCCGGGGGGCGGGTCAACCCGGAGACGCTGCACAACGACTGGGTGATCTCGGCGCCCGCCGTTGATATGATGGCGCTTCTGCACACCGTGGCTACAGAGACCCAGCTGAATCGCGCCATTGACCAATTGAGGCCGTCGCAAAGTGGATATGCCCATTTACGCACGCATCTGTACAGGCTTCGTCAGGTGGCGTCCAGCGGCGGGTGGCCCCGGATTCCGGAGGGCGAGACCTTGAGACCCGGCGATCGCCATGAGCGGATATTGGCCTTGCGGCACAGGCTAATGGCCGACGGGAGCTTGCTACCAGATGATCAGATGGAGGATCAGATGGAGGCTCCTGAGCATTTCGATGAAAATCTGGTGGCTGCGGTCAAGCGTTTTCAATCGAGAAACGGCCTCAAGGCCGACGGTCTTGTCGGAAGCCAGACACTGGCCGCACTCAATATTTCGGCAGAACAGCGCATTCGTCAGGTAGAGCTGAATCTCGAGCGGTGGCGATGGCTTCCGGACAGCTTGGGAGATCGTTACATTTCGGTGAACACGGCTGATTTCACGATGCGTGTGGTGGAAAACAACCGGACGGTTCTGGAGATGCCGGTCATCGTTGGCAAACCGGCTCGGCAAACACCGGTCTTCAGCTCGCAAATGTCCTATATGGTCGTCAACCCGGACTGGACCGTCCCCTTCACCATCGCCGTGGAGGATATGTTGCCCAAGGTTTTGGAGGATCCGGACTATTTTGAGAAACAGGGAATCAGCGTTTATTGGGGATGGGATGAAAAAGCCCCTCCCATCAACCCCCGGCATGTCGATTGGCGTGCGTATGGGGTAAACAATTTCCCCTTCCGCTTTCTACAGGCGCCGGGGCCAACCAATGCCTTGGGGCGCTTTAAATTCATGTTCCCAAATAAATTCGCCGTCTATCTGCATGACACCCCCAATCGTAGCTACTTCGATTTAGTGAAAAGAGATTTCAGCTCCGGCTGTATCCGGGTGGCCGATGCGGTTGCCTTGGCTGAATATCTGCTTAGGGACAATCCAGGCTGGTCGAGTCAAAGGCTCGCTTCAGTTCTGAAGAGCGGTGAGCCCCAGACGATCCACATCAACCAACCGATATGGGTTCATCTCCTCTATATGACGGCCTGGGTGGATCAGGAGGGGATGTTGCAGTTCAGAAGGGATATCTACGATCGGGATACGGATCTGGAAAGGGCACTTGCCGGTCGGCCTCCCCGGCCGCTGCCGGCCAATGGGGCGCTGATCCTCACAGGAGGCGCCACTCCGTAAACCACAGCTATCGTTCCGATTTAAAAGGATGGCGTTCTCCAGGAAAATAAGCTGCCGGGGAAGAGCGATGCTGCTTTGGGTCGGTTTTCTTTGGTGTTTTGAGCGGATAACGCGATTACCACCTGCGAACCGGACCGATATCGAGATGGACGAAATTGGATCGGGCGTAGTAACCGACGCCTCCCGTTCTCATCTTGACGCACAGGTTGCGAAGTCGTTTGGTGCTGTAACCGGCAATGCGGATATCGATGGCTTGGCCTTTGGTGTGGTAGCTGGTTTTTGCCACACCCCTGGTATTGCGGCGCAGCATCTCATTGGTGGCGGGGCTGCGATAGCCCGAGATGACCTGGAACGGCTCTGTCGTTTCCGTTTCGCACCTGACGTCATACAGCAGATCGAGCAGGTGGGTGTCGATGGGGGCAACCGTGTCGCAGCGATGGTCCCGCAGGATATGGTTGATTTTCGCCAGTGCGTCGGGGCAGTATGCATTGCCCGTGCGGTAGCACACCTCCAACTGCTCGTGGGTATGGGTGTTGTAAAATGCCAGAGTACAGGGGCCAGTGAGACGAGTGTATATGCTGGCGACGGCTTTGAGCGGCAGCATGCTTGCGGCCAGCGCACCCAATCCCATCTGGATGAATTGTCTTCGATGGCAGATCAGCATGAGGGGCTGTGTCCAATCCTTTCGTTTTTTCGGTCGGCTAAAGGCCTGGTCATATCCGCTTATTGTATCCGGGCCTTAAATTGTCAATCTCGTGAAAATAGATGCAAAAAAAATGCCGTTTTCGATTTGCATTGCCAGCGCAGCCCTTCCGGTTGAATTTTCCTATTGTCAATTCTCCATCTAATTGAAATTAAATAAAAATAGCAGTATGCGAGGAGTGGCATATTGGCACTTCCAATACCGCACTTTCATATTGTCCCATCCTAAGAAGTGACAAAAAATGGTCGGGCGTGCCAATAAAGTGCAAATGTCGTACTCGCGCAGCGATTTATACCACACCTTGATCCAGCATGGCGTTTACGACCTTGACGAATCCGGCAATATTGGCGCCGGCCATATAGTTGCCGGCCATGCCGTACTGTTCGGCAGCGTCCAGGCAGGTTTTATGGATGCTGCGCATGATCATGCGCAGCCGGTCGTCCACCTCGGAGCGGCTCCATGAGAGGCGCATGCTGTTCTGGGTCATCTCCAGACCTGATACCGACACACCGCCTGCATTGGCCGCCTTTCCCGGAGCATACATGACCTGGTTGGCTTGCAGGATCTCGATGCCTTCGGGCGTCGTGGGCATGTTGGCGCCTTCGCACACCAGGGTCACTCCATTGTCGACGAGGTTCTGGGCATCTTTGGCGTTGATTTCGTTCTGGGTGGCGCTCGGGAAGGCGCAATCGGCCTTGTGCTGCCAGAGGGGATTGTGATCGGCTGACGGATCGAAGACGGTGTGGGTTGCAGATGGGTATTGATGGGTATATTCGGATGCCCGGGCGCGGCGCACATTCTTCAGCTCCTTGATGAAGGCCAATTTGCTTTTGTCAATCCCCTCTTCATCGAAGATATAGCCTGCGGAGTCTGAGAAGGTGAGCGGTACCGCCCCCAACTCGATCAGTTTCTCCAGGGTGTATTGGGCCACGTTCCCCGCACCGGAGACCAGACATCTCTTGCCCTTCAGATCACTGTTGTGGTGGGCGAGCATTTCGGCGGCGAAGTAGACCGAGCCGTATCCCGTGGCTTCTGGGCGAACCAGGCTGCCGCCCCAGTTTAGGCTTTTGCCTGTGAGCACGCCGGTGAACTCATTGCGCAGCCGTTTGTACATGCCAAAGAGGTAGCCGATTTCGCGGGCTCCCACCCCTATGTCGCCGGCCGGTACATCGGTATTGGCACCGATGTGACGGAAAAGTTCGGCCATGAAACTCTGGCAGAAGCGCATCACCTCCATATCGGACTTTCCCTTGGGGTCGAAGTCCGAGCCGCCTTTGCCGCCGCCCATGGGGAGTGTCGTCAGTGCATTTTTGAAGACCTGCTCAAAGGCGAGGAACTTGAGAATACTCAAATTGACCGAGGGGTGAAAGCGCAGCCCCCCCTTGTATGGACCGATGGCGCTGTTCATCTCGATGCGAAATCCCCTGTTTACCTGGACCTGTCCCCGGTCGTCCACCCACGGAACGCGAAACATGATGACGCGTTCGGGTTCGGTCAGTCGCTCGAGAATTTTGGCGCTGCGAAATTCCGGGTTGGCATCCATGACCGGTTGGATCGTCTCCGCAACCTCTGTGACGGCTTGGTGAAATTCGCGTTCATGGGGATCCTTGTCTTTGATCCGTTGAATTATCTCCATCATGCTAAGTTCCTCCTCTGGCGAGTCGGTTTTTTACGTTGCCGGGATTTCTTGCGATCACGCGGTTTTCAACACACTGATCACGCCACATGCGGTTCGTCCGTCGACTCTTAGCCGCAGCCGGTCGGACAATCGGATATGGGCGACATGGTCTGTCTCTTCTACTTTGGCCTGTTTTGCCAGCCATTGCCAATCGATACGATCCGGTGCCGATTGGGAAACGCACAGGTAACAGATCCCCGCAGCCGTCAGGTTGTGAAACAGATGGGCGCCCTGTGAAAATTCAGCCCTTAATTCAGGGGTTCCTGTCTCCACAATGGCCCCCACGCCGGAGATATGCTGCCATCTGACCGGTATGCCCAGCCACGGGTCCTGGGAGCCCCAGCGTCCCGGCCCGATCAGAACATAACGGCGGTCCCGGGAAGTCAAAGCGGCATTGAATCTGGCGACCTGAAGTGCCGTATCGCGGGTTCGAGACGGATCGAAATGCTCCGGTTTGATGTAGACGATGTCGGCCATGGTCGTATCGTCCGCGTTACCCATGGCTGCTCTGGAATAACACAAGGCCCCCTCTATTTCGGACGCCTCTATGTGAACCAACGCAGCTGCAGGGCGGGTCGACATGGGGCGCAACTGCAGCACGCCGAAGGTGGAGGGGGCGTCGGGTTGGCGGCCCAGGTCGACGGCAAACTCCATCTCCACCGGGCAGTCCATAATTCCCTGGCCTCTCTCCAAGAGGCTCGCGATGATACCGGGCAAAGGAAAGAGCTCCTGTTTGAGCATCGGCGCAAAGGTCAGGACACTCGTGCCGGCTTGCTGAACGGTGTCGCGGATACGATCATCGGCCGGGTTCCATGTGCTGGCCACATACCGCATGAAGGGGGCGTCTGTTATTGCCGGAAGGGCGAGCCGAACGAGAGTGTCGGCCTCTCCGGATCCCCTATCGGCCTCTCCCTGGTCCCTTTTGAGGGCATAGAAGTGGGTCTGGCTGTTGTCCAGCACTTCGGCAACGCTGCTGCGTTGGGGCAGATGTTGGGGATGTTTGGGGCTAAAGCGCAGGGACTTCTCTCCAGAAACCACTGTCTGCCCCAACCCCACGGCGAGAGTGACCAGACCATCCTCATGGCGCATGGGGGGCAGTGGGTAGAAGTTTAGCGATTGGGCGATTCCCGAGATGGCGGGAAGAAAGAGGTCGTTGTGCCACGCTCCGATCATCGGCTGAATCATGACGGCCATCTTTTCATCGCCTATTGAATGCCCCAGCCTCCGTGCATAAGCATGTGGTGCTTCGAAGAAAGTAGAGGCGTACACCTGTTTTATCGCCTGGGCCAGGCGTGAGAGTCGTTGGTTGATATCAAGATGGTCGTTGGCCAGCATGACCGAACGATAGAGGCCTGCATAGCCGTATTGGCGGCTGTCTTCCATCATGCTGGATGAGCGTACCGCCAGGCATCCGCTGTGATGACGCAGGAAGTGGCGCAGTGCCGTTTCCAACGATTCCGGAATGCGGGCTCGCCCCATGCGCTTTGCGATGCGGTCGTCGGGCATCTCTTCCAGTTGGATTCGGTCCAGTCGATTCCGCTGCAGGAAACGGTCAAAGAGATCGGTGGCGACGACCAGGGTCGGCGGAATCACGACGCGTATCTCTACTCCTTCCGCATCGTGAAACGAATTGAACGGGGAGCGTTCCAGTTGTTTTTCGAGCAGGGCCAAGCCGTTCGCTTTTCCCCCCAGTTCACCCTCTCCGAGTTTGTATATTCCTCGATCGGGGTCATAACCCGATCGATCAAAGGGCAGTACATCCGGATGGGGCTTAATGGCCATGGCGTTACCTGCTACGTTGGGGCAGACCGTCATGCGATACCCGGGGCCATATAACATCGGCACAGTCCGATTGGGTTGACTTGTCCGTCGTCGTGCCTCAATTTGGAGCATGGCGCGATGGCACCACTTGATTTGCATCGTTGATCAGCTCAAGTGTGTATTCTAAAGGCGGCTCGATTATTGTCAATCGGCAATTTCAGTCTTCTTTGACAATAGGGAAGCCAGCGCATGGACCCTGCCGGTCTCGATATTTTTGTCTTGAATAAGGTGGGGTGCCTCGTTAGGGTATCAAAATACTTACACCAGGGAGGTGAAGATGCGAATAGGATTTGTCGGTGCGGGAAAGGTGGCGACCGCTTTTGGCCGCTATTTGCATGCCCGGGGCCTTGCCATTAGTGGTTATTATGATCGGCACGAAGATAAACGCCGCCACGCATCCGAGCGGACCGGAAGCAGGGCGTGTCGACGTGCCACCGAGGTGGCGGAGATTTCCGACGTATTGTTGATCACCACCCGCGATGACCAGATTGTCGGCGCTTGTCAGGATCTCGTAGGGCAGGGCGCTATATGCAATGAGCACCTGGTGGGGCACATGAGCGGCGCCCATGCGTCGTTAATTTTGCAAGACGCTGCCGGGCAAGGGGCCGCCATCTTCAGCCTGCACCCCCTGCAGGCCTTCGCCGAAGAGGAGAAGGCGGTTTCCGATCTGCCGCAAACCTATTTCAGTATCGAGGGGACGGATCAGCGCTTGTCGGCGATCGAAGAGATCATGGCGGCAGCCGGCAATCCTTACTTCCGCCTTCTGCCTGAAAACAAGCGCCTCTACCACCTCTCCGCCTGTATCTTTTCCAACTACCTGGTGACTGTGATGGCCGGCGGCATGGAAGCTCTGGCTCACAGCGGCATTCCGCCCGAGAAGGGATTCGCCGCGATGCTGCCCCTCATCCAGGGCACCATTGACAACATCGCCCGCATTGGACCTGCCAAGGCACTGACAGGGCCTATCGGCCGCGGTGATGTCACCACCATCGAACAGCATTTGGAGGCATTGTCCCACCCTCATTTGAAGGGGTTGAAGAAGTTCTATGCCTATATGGGACTGAAAACACTGGATTTGGCCCTTGAACACGTGCTACATGATCCTGAAAAGGCCGACGCCTTGAAGGATGCATTGGATATTTGAGACGGGTTTTAAAAATCGCGGTCTCTAACCGAAAAGGAGTGAACCATGCCAGCCGAAAAGATCACGGTTCAATCATTCAAAACCGCAAAAGTTGAAAAGCGACCTCTCAGTATGCTGACTGCTTACGATTTCACCACTGCGACACTGTTGGACGAAGCGGGAGTGGATAGCATCCTGGTGGGGGATTCGCTGGGCATGGTGATGCTGGGATATGAAAATACCCTGCGGGTCACCATGGATGAGATGATTCATCATGCCAAAGCCGTCGCTCGGGGGACACAGAGGGCACTGCTTATCGGCGATATGCCTTTCCTCTCTTACCATGTCAGTGTGGAGGAGGCGATTCGCAATGCAGGGCGATTCATTCAGGAGGGCGGCATGGAGGCCATCAAACTGGAGGGCGGCCAGGATGTACTTGATAAGGTTCGCGGCATCGTCAAGGCTCAGATTCCGGTCCTCGGCCATCTCGGGCTGACGCCTCAGTCGTTGAATGTCTTCGGCGGCTTCAAGGTCCAGGGGAAAGATATCGAAGCCGCCCGCCGACTTCTCGATGACGCGTTGCTGCTTCAGGATGCCGGGGTGTTCGGCATTGTCCTCGAGTGTGTTCCTGACGCCCTGGCGGGTGCCATCAGCGAGCGTCTGGAGATCCCCACCATCGGGATCGGCGCCGGTCCCCAGTGTGATGGGCAGGTGCTCGTGATACAGGACATGTTAGGGCTCTTCCGCAGAATGCGCCCCAAGTTTGTGAAGACCTACAACGAGTTGGGCGATGCTGCCGTCTCCGCGGTGAAGAGTTATATTCAGGAGGTTCAGGAGAGAAGCTTTCCACAGAAAGAGCACAGTTTCCATATGGATGCTTCGCTGCTGGAGAAGCTTTAGCCAACGGCGGCTGTCGATCCTCCCATGAATGGCTCCCCAAAAAATACAGGTATCGCTTCATGCTTGTCGTAGACACCATCGGACAGTTACGCGGTGAATTGAGCTCCTTGCGCACCAAAGGTAAAACGGTGGGGTTCGTCCCCACCATGGGGTATCTTCACGAGGGGCATCTGTCGCTTGTGCAAAAAGCCAGGGCGTCGAATGACGTGGTGGTGGCGAGCGTCTTTGTCAATCCTACCCAGTTCGGTCCCAATGAGGATCTGGCCTCCTACCCCAGGGACACCGAGCGCGATCTGAGCTTGCTGCGCGACGCAGGGACCGATGTGGCCTTTTTCCCTTCGGTCGAAGCGCTCTACCCCGAAGGCTTTACAACCTACGTCACGATGGAGGGCCCGATGACCGCTACCCTTTGTGGGAGGTCTCGGCCCAACCATTTCCGCGGGGTGGCCACTGTCGTGACCAAGCTTTTTAACATCGTGCAGCCTGACCGTGCCTATTTCGGCCAGAAGGACGCCCAGCAGGTGGCCGTTATCGAACAGATGGTGAGAGATCTCGATTTCGATATCGAGATCGTGGCCTGCCCCACGGTGCGCGAACCGGACGGGCTGGCCATGAGTTCGCGCAACACCTACTTGAGCGAGGCGGAGAGGGCGCAGGCCCCCCTGATATCCAAGGCGTTGTTCGGCGCCAAGGAACGGATCGAAAAGGGTGAGCGCAATTCATCTGTTTTGATCGATTATTTACAAGAATCGATCCGGGGGATCGACGGCGCGGTCATTGATTATGTGTCGATCGTGGATCTTCGCTCACTGGCAGATCTTGAGATTGTGCGTGGAAAGGTTCTGATCGCCATGGCAGTGAAAGTGGGCCGTACGCGACTGATCGACAATATCCGCGTTGAGGTTTGATTGGATCTTTGTCAAACCGCTACAGTGATATTCTCCTAACGGTTTGTCCAAAAATTGATGGACTCGTAAGACGTCATTCACACGTCATGCCGGACGTGATCCGGCATCAAAAAATCCTTGAAAAGGCTGGTTTTCAGCTTTCGTCGGAAAGACG
This sequence comes from uncultured Desulfatitalea sp., assembly GCA_963668675.2. Classification (GTDB taxonomy): domain Bacteria; phylum Desulfobacterota; class Desulfobacteria; order Desulfobacterales; family Desulfosarcinaceae; genus Desulfatitalea. Next base: position 3,677,058 of record CAXXMB010000002.1, read on the forward strand.
AAATAAGCACTTTTGGGACTTTTTACCAGGCCATAGGCTTTTTACGACGAGAAGTGCTATCGGGCGGTCAAGTGGGGTGTTATTTCGTTCGGATCGGGCATGATCGGCTCTTTGCCGTTGGCATGAATCTCCTCGATCATGAGGGTCACCAGATCACTGTCCAGGCGGGTGTCGGCCATCTCCTCGAGGATGAAAATGGCGTGCTCGCAGGTTTTCCGTCTCTGATAAGGGCGATCCGTTGTGATGGCGTCGAAGCAGTCGGCGATGCTGACGATTTTAGCTGCCAGGGGGATCTCCTTGCCGTGCAGGCCGAAGGGGTACCCGCTGCCATCGATCCGTTCATGATGAAGGAGCACCGCGTTGGAGATATTGCTGTTGCACTTAAAATGACTCAACAGGGCTGCACCTATCAGGGGGTGACTGCGCACCTCGTCCAACATTTTTTCGGAGAGGCTCACCTGTTTGTTGCTGAAGATGTTGTCGCTCAGGGCGAGTTTGCCAACGTCGTGAAGCATGCCGCCAAGGGCAATGTCGTGCAGGATGTCACCGCTCAATTGAGCCCTGATTGCCAGGCGGCGGCTGTAAGAGGAGACTCGTTGGGCATGGGCATGAGTGTAGGTGTCTCTCCGACCCAGTGCGGCAGCCATCATGAAGAGCATGCGGTTACTGTTCGCTTCGTACCTGTCAGCGATGATTTCCTTCTCTGCTGCAATACCCAAAACAATATCCTGAGATTGAGATCGAGTAAGTGCTGATCGTCCTTTGAGATTGAGCGCAACGTTAATGCTGGAAATACATAGTTTTTCATTAGCCAATTATTGGAGCGCTGTCAAATTGAAACTCGAATCCGATGCCTTTGGTTCTGAAATATATTTTAGGATTTTGGAAAAGGCAGTCCTATTATCGGGCCTTGCGTTCCAGCTCCCGGTAGACGTCCAGGGTTTGCCGCTCCGTTTCGGCCAAGGTGCCGCCGTTGTCGATAACCATCGTGGCCCTGGCCACTTTTTCATCGAGGGGCATCTGGGAGGCCATTCGTGCCTTGGCGTCTTCCGGTTTGAGGCCGTTGCGCCGCATCAACCGCTCAAGTTGGATCGTTTCCGGGGTATAGACTACGATGATCTCCGCCAGGCCTTCTGTCCGGCCGGTCTCAAAGAGCAGGGGGATGTCCATGATGACCACAGCATCGGGTCGATTGTGGGCGACCTCCGCCATCTGCCGCTCGATCTCCTTATTTACCCGGGGGTGGACAATGGCTTCGAGCTGACGGCGCAATCCCGGATCTTCAAACACTATCCGTCCCAGTCTCTCCCGGTCGATGGTACCGTCCGGCCGAAGGACACCTTCACCGAAAAGCATGCTGATCTCTTCGCAGGCCGGCTGGCCCGGTGCGACCACCTGGTGTGCAATCAGGTCGGCATCGATGACCACGGCGCCTGATTTGCGCAGAAATTCGGCGACCGTTGATTTCCCCGACGCGATGTTGCCTGTCAGACCGGCGACCAGCAAGGGCTCCTCCTGAAATGATGGGTGACGCGCATCGATGAATGGCCATTGAGCGCCTCGCCCGAAAGATGATTCTTCAATTTGGACGCAGATTGGTTAAAGCGTCCGTCCCCGACAGCCGATGTATAACTGAGTATGACAGCGCATTTTCGAAGATTTCAAATCGAAATGCAACCCATAAACCTTATCGGTAATCAACACGCAACCATGACAAATGCCGGCCCAGCCAAATCCATTCTCTTTGTCGACGAAGAGCAATACGTGCGCAAGGCATTGCAGCGCAGCCTCAGAAGCATGCGCGAGGAATGGGACATGCGCTTTGCCGACAGCCCCGAAGAGGGGCTCAAGTGCATGGCCCAAGCGGAAGTGGACGTGTTGATCACCGAGATGGTTTTTACAGGCAGTCAGAGCGGTCCTGAATTTCTGCTGGCCGTGCGCGATCGCCATCCACACGCCGTCAGGATCATACTTTCGGGCTACGTGGATCGGGATATCACCCTGCAAACAGTGGATCTGGCCCATCAATTCCTCGCCAAACCCTGTGAGGACGATGATCTCAAAACCACGATCGCCAAAGCCTTTCTGATGAGAGATCTCTTGGCACACGAACCGCTCAAGCAGTTGGCCACCCGCATCGATTCGCTCCCCAGCCTGCCCGCCCTCTACGCCGAACTGGTCGAGGCACTCAGGTCCGAGGAGAGCTCGGTGCAGCAGATTGGCGATATCATTGCCAAGGATCCTGGTTTGACCGCCAAGATGCTGAAAATGGTCAATTCGTCGTTTTTCGGTCTGCTTCAGAGGGTCTCCAGCCCCGTCAAGGCGGTCAGTCTGCTGGGATTGGACCTTGTACAGACCATCGTTCTGGCATCGGGCACCTTCGAGAAGTTCAATGCGCTGAAGTTGAAAGGGCTCTCAATAGAGCGCATGTGGGATCATGCAATGACGACAGCGCTCCAGGCCAAAACGATCGCCCAGAAGGCTCGCCTTGAACGCGCGGAGGTGGATACGGCTTTTATGGCCGGATTACTTCACGATATCGGTAAGTTGGTTATTGCGGCCAATCTGCCTGACGATTATCTCATGGTCATCGGCCATATGGGAGCCCATGGATGCGACATGGCCTGCGCCGAGAATCGGGTCATCGGTACCACCCATGCTGCCATCGGTGCATATCTGCTGGGGTTGTGGGGATTGCCCGACCCAATCATCGAGGCGGTTGCGCTTCACCACAGCCCGGGGTTGAAGACGCCCGGCCATCTCGGGGCTGATGGAATTACCCATATCGCCAATGCCTTTGCCAATGCGAGCGACGATTTGGCCAGTTCAGGTAATATTGTGGATGAGCTCGATTGGGACTTCATCGAGAGTGCCGGCCTTGTCGATACGATTTCCGAATGGCAATCCCTCTGTTCCCAAAAGGCGGGCCCCCTGCCCGGATAGCGGCCTTCGGCCTTTTCCCCGGCACATCTTTGGCCACCCCGCCTCACTTCGTATATCAACCGTTGCCAATCGGCATCCATTCCAATGGTTTCCGGGGGATCGAACGGTCGGGTTTAGACTTTACACGTATACATTCATGGTCTATAGAGTAAGGCCGAATCAGTAATTGACATCATTCCTGACAACAGATGAAAAATGGCGCCTTATCCCCCAAGGCGGACTTAAAAGAGGTGGTTGTGCAACCCCTTGTGCAAATTGTATTGGCAACTCACAATACAGGAAAAACAAAAGAGATTATCGATCTGTTGAAAGATTTTCCGGTTCGGATCAGAAATCTGGCTGATTTCGGTCCCATCCCGCCTATCGTAGAGGATGGCGCAACCTTTGACGACAATGCCTATAAAAAGGCCAGCCTGACAGCCCGCTATCTGGGCATGCCGGCACTGGCCGACGATTCCGGCCTCACGGTGGCGGCGTTGGACGGGGCACCCGGCGTCTACTCGGCAAGATATGGGGGGGAAAACGCCACAGACCAGGACCGGTATCAAAAGCTATTGGCGGAAATGGCCGGTAAGGAGGATCGCACGGCTGCATTTGAATGTGTCCTCTCTTTAGCCATACCCACAGGACCAGCGCTAACCTATGAAGGCCGATGCGAAGGCCTGATCGCCCAATCGCCGGTGGGTGACAACGGGTTTGGATACGATCCCATCTTTTTTTACCCACCGATGGACAAGACGTTCGCCCAGATGAGCATGGCCGAAAAGAGCGAGGTCAGCCATCGCGGCAAAGCCTTGAGGGAGTTGCGGTCCGAATTCGACAAGGTGCTGATTTGGCTCCGGCAGCAGACACTCCAAAGCGACCCGATCGGTTGCATGGGCGATCCAAAACAGAGTTGAACATAGCTGCACGGAAGCGGCGTAACGGTGCGGACCGGCTGTGGTTTTTTTGGACGTATTTCGAAATTGTTTAAATGATTAAAGGAGTTGTGCATGCTCAAATTCAACGAGGGAATTGATATCGTTCAGGAAATCGGCAAAATCACAACAGGCCCGGCGGCCCGCCAATTGCTCAAAGAGCGCATGGACCCCGATCAATATGCGCGCATTGCCAATTTTGAGATGGATGAGATCATCCTCAAGATCGCCAATGCCGCCGTAATGTGCGAGCCGGACGACATTTTTATCAATACCGGATCCGAGGCGGACAAACAGGTGATCCGTGACATGGCGCTGGAAAAAGGGGAGGAGAAGGCCCTGACAATGGAGGGGCACACCATCCACTACGATCTCAAGGAGGAGCAGGGGCGGATAATCGACCGCACCTATTACATCTCCAATCCGGATGAACTGGTCAGCTCCCTGGCCAATAACATGCCGCGAAAAGAGGCCCTGGAGACGGTGCGTACCGGTATGACGGGAATCATGCACGGCAAGACCATGGTGGTCGGATTTTACTCGAGGGGGCCGGTAGGGTCGCCGGTATCCAATCCGGCTATCGAAATTACCAGTTCGACCTATGTAAGCCACAGTGCCGAAATTCTTTATCGCAACACATACAAAGACTTTGAAAAAGAGATCAACAATTTGGGATACTTTTACACCAATATTCACAGCGAAGGTCTTAATCGGCCGGAAGATCTGCCCAACGCACGCGTTTTGATGGACCGTGCCCATCGTATCACCTACTCGTATAACTGCACTTACGCGGGCAACACGCTATTACTGAAAAAGGGCAACCATCGTTTTTCGGTGGATCGCTCGGTGTATGAAAAACGCGGCATGGAGTTGTCCGAGCACATGTTCATCACCTGCATGAAAGACGTCAACGGTCGCATTACCGGTATCACTGGTGCGGCGCCCAGTGGATGCGGCAAGACCACCACCGCCATGGCCGGCGATGAATTTGTCGGCGACGACCTGGCCCAGATGTGGATTGCCAAGGACGGCACCGTTCGCTCGGTCAATCCGGAGTGCGGCATTTTCGGAATCGTGGAGGATGTCAACGAAGAGGGCGATCCGATGCTGATGCGATGCCTGCGCCAGCCAGGCACCGAGGTGATCTGGTCCAACGTGCTCATCGACGATAAGGGCGTTCCCCACTGGGTGGGCAATGGGGAGACACCTCCCGATAAAGGATTCAATTTTCAGGGCCAATGGGAGAAGGGGATGAAGGATACGAACGGGAAAGAGATTCCTTTATCGCATCCCAATGCACGCTGCACACTGGCTTCGGATGCACTCACCAACTATTCACCCCTGGCCGAAGATGCGGCCGGCGTGGAGACCCGTGTTGTGACTTACAGCGGGCGTGACAGCGATACCATGCCGCCGGTGTGGACAGCCCGTAATTCGGATGAGGGTGTGGTGATCGGTGCCTGTATCGTCTCTGCCGCGACGGCAACCGAGGTTGGAGCCACAGGGGTCAAGCGTGCTCCCTGGGCCAATGCACCCTTTATCCCGGGCGCTCTGGGCGACTACATGGATGCCCAGTTCAAGTTTTTCGGCAGTGACAAGATCGATAATGCCAAGCGGCCGGTTCTGGCAGGACTCAACTATTTTCTGACCCACGAAGCCCGCGGCGGCAGCGGCAAAAAGCTGCTGGGCGAGAAGCGGGATGTGAAGGTGTGGCTCTCCTGGCTGGACAAGCGCTCCCACAATGATGTGCCCGCGATCAATACGCCCATCGGTTTTCTTCCGAAGTATGACGACCTGAAGGCGCTTTTCAAGGCGCGCATCGACAAGGCGTATCCTCGCGATCTTTACGACAAGCAGTTCTCTCTCTATGTCGACAACATTGTCAAGCGGATAGATCTGCAGTTGGAGGCTTACAGCAAGGAGGAGAATCTGCCGGCCAAGCTGTTCGAGGTGCTCAAGGTGCAGCGTGAGGGGTTGATGGCGCTCAAGGAGAAGTATGGCCCCATCGTCACGCCGGAACAGCTTGAGGAGGCGGCCGGAGCGAAGTAATCTACTGAACAAAGGTCGTAAAGGGCCAAAATGAAAAATGCTAACGGGCGCCGGGAAAGAGCCGTCGCCCGTTTTATATTCGAAAGCGGGCTTCTGCAAGATGGAAGATTTACCGTTAAGGGGTTTTGTTTGTCCGGTACATGGTCAAATTATGAGGAGGGGATTAAAGGCTATAACGTGATGCGTCCTGCCCGGTACACCTTCATTGTCTGATTCGATAGCTTGTTCTCGTTAGATGCGGAATATTGATTGCCCTTGACAGTGAGATTGATATACATCCAACCTATTGATTCAAACATAAATGTCATTCCGGCGAAAGTCGGAATCCAGAGATTTCTGATATTGCAGTTAGAATCCAGGATAATGATATGTAGAGAAGCAAAGGCAACCTGTGGTTAAAAAATCGATCCTCAAAGTGATTCTCAGTCGTCGGATGCTGACGGCTTTTGCCATGGGATTTTCGGCCGGGCTGCCACTGCTGCTCACCATCTCTTTGCTGCAGGCCTGGATGACCAAGGAGGGCATCGATTTGACCGTCATCGGGCTGATGGCGCTCGTCGGTCTTCCATATACCCTCAAGTTTGTATGGGCACCGGTTCTCGATCGTTTCAGGATTCCCTATTTCGGCCGCCGACGGGGGTGGTTGCTCACCAGCCAATTGTTGTTAATGCTCTCCATCATTGGCCTGGGGGCGGCCAACCCGGCACAGCATCCATGGCTGGTGGCCTTTGCCGCCTTGTGCGTGACCTATTTCAGCGCCTCCCAGGATATCGTCATTGACGCATACCGAAGGGAGGATTTGGACGATGAAGAGTTGGGGTTGGGATCTTCACTCTATGTGAGCGGTTACCGCATCGGCATGTGGGTCGCAGGGGGAGGCGGTTTTATTTTGGCCGATCTCATCCCTTTTTCGATGGTATACCTGGTCATGGCCTGCTGCATGCTGCCCGGTATCGTGACGACGCTGTTGACCCCTGAACCCAAGGCGCCTTATGGGATACCTCAGAGCATGAGGGAGGCCGTCATCGAACCGTTTATGGAGTATTTCAGCAGGAAAGGTGCGTGGTGGATCTTGGGCTTCGTTTTGTTGTACAAGCTGGGGGACACCATGGCCAGCGCCATGACGACACCGCTCTACCTTGATCTTGGCTTTTCCATGACTGAAATCGGAACGGTTGTAAAGACATTTGGTGCAGGCGCCATCATTGCCGGCGGGTTGATCGGCGGTGTTATTATGATACGGCTTGGCATCAACCGCAGCCTTTGGGTGTTTGGCGTTCTGCAGGCCGTTTCAACGGCTGGCTTTGTTGTTCTAACCCAGATCGGCAGCAGCGTTCCGGCCCTTACGGTTGTGATCGCTTTTGAAAATCTGAGTGCAGGCATGGGAACATCGGCTTATGCCGCTTTCATGGCAAGCATTACCAATAAGAAGTTTACGGCGACTCAGTATGCATTGCTCACGAGCCTCATGGGGATTCCGCGTGTCGTCGCCTCTTCCGGCACCGGATACATGGCGAAGTATATGGGGTGGCATTCGTTTTTTCTCTTCTGCACCTTAATTGCCATACCGGGGATGTTGCTGTTGCTCAAGTTTGCACCCTGGGCATCAAAAAATGAAGCGAACGCCTTGGCCTGATCCATCTGGTTGGGCTTAACCTGGATGATTTGTTTTTTAATTGGAAACGCTATGAAAAAGAATAGTGACAAGCTTTCTGAAGCGAAAAAGAACAGAGATGTGGCGCTATCCGCCGAGCGCAGGGAGGTTCTCTCCATGCCGCCGGGCAAGGCGCTGGATGCCATTTTGGAGCACCCCTATCCGGTTACATTCGTGCAATCCATGGCCGAAGAGGATCTCTACATGCTGGTCCACACGATCGGCCCTGACGATGCATTGCCGATATTGGGGCTGGCGTCCAACGATCAGTGGCGCTATTTCATCGATATGGAGGTGTGGGAGCGGGACCGTATCGATCCGGTGGCCGCTACCCAGTGGCTCGATCGTCTCATGCGGGCCGATGCCGACCGTTTTACCCACTGGATCGTCAACGAACAGGCGGACCTGTTTTCCTACTACCTTCAGCGCAACATCGAGCTCTATGTTCGTGAAAACGAAGATGATCCCGCTGATATCGGAGATGGTTTCTTTACCGAGGACGATGTCCATTTCGTTCGTCTGCGCCCCTATCCGGATTTGGGAGAAGAGAACAATCAGGCGCAGGAGGTGCGCGACCTGTTCGTCAAAGATGTGCTCAAGCGCCTCTCCATTTTCAGCTACCCATTCTATCAGGGGTTGTTGTTGCAGACCACGGCTATTATCCCTTCTGAATTGGAGGAGGAGGAGCTGCGCCTTCGCGATATGCGTTTGGCGGAGAAGGGGTTTTTGCCCTTTGACGAAGCCGTTGGCATCTACCAACCGCTCGGTGTGGATGAACTTTTGAACCGGGTCCGCAAAGGGAACGACACTGGCGGTCGTGCGGTGGAAACCTACCCTTTGCCTGCTCCACCGGATGATGGATCGGCCGAGGGCGGTCTCTTTGCAACGATATTGGCGCGGATGGGGGATGATCTCGAATTGCAGCGTCTTCAGATGGAGTTTGCCAGTCTATGCAATCAGGTGATTTCGGCCGACCAGAGGCGGATCAGTGAAAAAGAGGCGCTATCCCAGATCGTCGAGAAGGTGGCCGGGTACATCAGTATCGGTTTGGAGCAGGTGGATCGAGAAGCCGGGAAGGCCGATCCATACCGCGGGGCCAATATGTTACGAAACCATTTACTGGCCGATATTTTCAGGGTGGGATACGGATGTGCCCTGGCGCTGAAGTGGCGGGCCGAGCGCTGGCGGCGTGGGAGCTGGTTCGGCCGTTCGGGGTTGCCGCTCTCGTTTTGGGGGGAGTCCGGGATGGGTGTGCTGGGGGGGGTGCTGATCAAGAAGCCGCTCTATTTCGACAACTATGCCAGCGGTGTTCTCTACCGGGAGTTCGCAACCCTGGTGGATATCCATCACACCGAACGCCTGTTTGAAGAGATCGTTGCCTATGATGACCTGATTGCGCTGATGGGGATCGAAGTGCCCCCTTTCAAGGCCAATACGTTTTTGACCTATCAGAATCTACTGCTGACCATTTGGGCCGTAAAGGAAGTGAGCCCGGAGCAAGACGATAAGGTCCTGCGGCTCCTGACGCTGCCGCAGCTGAAGCGCTTCTATGGGGGGTTGTGGGAAAAAAATGCCGCACCCCGCCGCATCAAGACGGGCATGCGGGAACGGTTTCTTGGCTGGGCGGCCAAGCGCAGCGGCCTTGCCACATACGAAGTTGCGGAGCGAATGGGAGCAGCCCTGGAAGAGCTCTTCAGGCAGATCGAAAGCGAATTGGGATCGGTCGACGTTGAAGCATTGGATCCGCGCTACCTGCAGCTTTTTCTACTCTCAGTAGAAGAATAACATCGGTTCGGCAGCTACCGCATGCACGATTTAAGGGGCGGCGCATAGAGTTCAAAGGGCGCACAGATGCACCAGTCCCTGCCCTGATCCAACTCCTTCCGGCACCACGCACGCTCATGGTCGATTTTGGCCCGGTTCTTTTTGGACAGACGGCGAACCGTGGCCGACAGGCGTAATTCGTGCGACGCTATCATCTGTTCGACGAGTTGATCGTAGTTGATCTCGCTTTTTCCCCGGACCTCCTCTTCGGCTGCAGGGATCTCCCCCTCCATAGCCGCTTGCTCTTTCCTGCTGTTTTCTTTAAAGCGCGCCAGCTCCGCTTGTTCCTCTTGGGCAACGATTTCATCCGCAAGCTGGAAGACGGATTTGGTGATGTCGACCCCATGTTCGTAGTTGCAATACTCCGGCCCCTCTTCTCCCATTCGCAGCCCTTCGCCGTGGGGTTGCTCGTCCAGGAAGGCCCCTGCATAGAGGACGCGACCGTCAGGCGTCATCAGCACGCCCCATCCCTTGGGGCGCCCCCAGTAGAGCTCTCCCATGTAGATTTGTCCGTTGGGGAAGTAAAACCGGCCCTCCGGTGTCAATTGGCCGTGATCAAAGATGCCGACGTAGCGGCATCCGTCTTCCCAGGAGAGGGTGCCCTTTCCATGGGGCTTGCCGTACAACTCCGGCCCGTCGTAACGGGTACTGAGAAAGAATTTGACACGGGCCGTCTCCCTGGCCGATAGGGAGCGTGCAAGGGTGCGCTCTTTTTCCAGGTGCGCCACGGCGTCGGCGCTCGCCTCATCCAGCCGGTAGTCCCCACCGTCCTTATAGACCAGCAGAAAGGTGCTACCGGCGTCCCATGGGTTGAAAATCAATGGTTGCCCGCTGCTCATGGCCGGACTGGAGTGGCCGAGGAGGTTTTCCGCCGGCAGAAAGATATTGATATAGTAGTGCCCGGGCCACAGTTCGAAACGATAGTAGTTGGACCGGTAGAGATCGCCGATGTTCGTTTGATCCAATAGCAGTTGGTGGGTTCTGCCCCCGCCGCTGTAATTGAAAAGGCGGTAGACATAGACGACCACCTTGTCGTCCGGCGCCTTGGCCTTCCGCATCTGCTCATCTGTATCGCGCTTTTGGGAAAGGGCACCACATCCCAGAAGCAGTAGGGCCGAGAGAAGGATGACGGTGCATATCACTTTCTGCATACTGACCTCTGTGATCACTCCCGCGTTGCGGTCTCGTTTTCGTTGTCGCTCAGCGCCTCTTTTTCGGCGTCTCGATTCAGGGGTGGGGCATCGACTTGGAAGCGCCAGCCCCCGCCGAGGGATTTGTAGATGCGAATCAGGTTGGTGGTTACGTTGCCCTCGCTCTGGGCCAGTTGGTCCTCATAGGAGAGCAGGGCGCGTTGGGCAATGAGCACGTCGCTGAACGGAACCAGTCCGGCCCGGAACTGATCCCGGGACAGTGTGAACGCCCTTGCGGCCGCATCTCTTGCGGTGATGAGGTTGTCCCGCCGTTCTTGTTCGCTCACGTAGGCCGTCAGCGCGTTTTCGGCCTCTTCCAGAGCTGCAAGCACTGTGGCCTGATACTGTTTTAAATATTGCTCCTGTCGGGCTGTCTGCACCTCGATGTTCCCACGCACGGCACCGCCGTCAAAGAGGCGCCAGGAGACACTGGGGCCGAATCCCCAGGTCAGGCTTCCGCTGCTGAAAAAGTCCTCGGTGGAGAGCGATTCATACCCCAAGGCGCCGAAGAGCCTGAACCGGGGATAGAGGTCGGCCTCGGCCACACCGATCCGCGCGGTCTGGGCCGCAAGCGCACGTTCGGCCTTGCGCACGTCGGGGCGCTGCCGCAGTGTCTCGGTGGGTACGCCGACGGCCACCGAAAGCGGCGGGACCGGTATGGGCTCCCTTTTGGCCAGATCGGTATGGACCGTCCCGGGGGTCTCTCCGATAAGTACGGCCAACCGGTTTTTGGCTCCCTCCAGCGCTGTTTTCAGTGTAGGAATCTGGGCAAGGGTGCCGGCCAGGCTGTAGCGCGCGCCCTGGACGGCCAGTTCATCGGTAAGGCCCGCCTCGAAGCGCGAGCGGGTCAGTTCGTAAGTCTCTTTTTGAGCGTCAACATTCTCTTCGGCCACGGCGATACGTGCCTGTAAGGCGCGCACATCGATGTAGTTGAGGGCCACCTCCGCCAGAAGTGTGACCAGCGCCTGGTTCAGCGCCTCCCGACTGGCGGAGAGATCCGCCTCGGCCGCCTCCACCGCGCGCCGGACGCCTCCGAAGATGTCCAGTTCCCAGCCGGCGTCGAATCCGGCACGGTAGAGCTCGTATTCGGTGGCGGGGCCGTTCACTTCACTGCTGCGGTTCTTGCTGGCCGATGCATCCGCATCCAAAACAGGGAAGTAACCGGCCCTGGAGATGCCTCGCCGGGCGCGCGCCTCTTTTACCCGCGCCTGGGCGGTCTGCAGGTCGAGATTGCCGGCGATAGCACGGACAACAAGACTGGAGAGCATCGGGTCGTTGAGCGCGGTCCACCAACGCGCCAGCACCTCGGGTGGTACCGGCTCGGCGATCAAACCGTCCTCTTTGGGGGCGTGCCACTGCCCCGGTATCTCGATCTCCGGTTTGACGTAATCCGGGCCGATCGCCGGACACCCGGAGAGCATGAGCGCCAGCGAAATCGCAGTAAAAAACCAGCAACCGCGCAAATAGAATGTGTTTACCATTGCAGCCATAATTTTCGATAACTCCTATGTGGCCATCTCCTTTTGCCTCTTCTCTTTGTAGGCGTGAAGTTTTTCCCGCATCGATTGGAAGGCCGCAAACAGGGCTGGGATCAGGAAGATTCCCAACAGGGTGGCCGCCAGCATGCCGGCAAAGACGGTTGTTCCGATGGCCCGGCGGCTGCTGGCACCGGCGCCGGTGGCAATGACCAGCGGAAAAACGCCCATGATGAAAGAGAAGGCCGTCATCAGGACTGCCCGGAAGCGGATGCGCGCACCGGCCACCGCAGATTCGAAGATGGGTGTGCCGGTCTCCCGCTGGGTTTTGGCAAATTCGACAATCAGAATCGCGTTCTTGCTGGCCAGGCCGATCAGCAGCACCATGCCGATCTGGGCATAGATACTCAGGTCCATCCCGGTGATCCATATGCCGACCAATGCGCCCAGCGACGCCACCGAGATGGAGATGATAACCGGCAGTGGAATGGTCCAGCTCTCATACTGACCGACCAGGAAGAGGTAGCCGAACAACAGGGCCAAGGCGAGCAGCATGGGGGCCTGTCCTCCGGTTTTCTGTTCCTGGAAGGAGAGGCCGGACCACTCAAAGGCGTATCCTTCCGGAAGGGTGTCTGCAGCAATGCGAGCCATGGCGTCCATGGCATCTCCCGAACTGTATCCGGGCGCCGCTTCGCCGTTGATGGTAGCACTGGTGAACTGGTTGTAGCGGGTAACCAGTTGGGGCGCCAGGATCGTTGAGATAGTGGCCAGGCTGTCGATGGGCACCATGTGGCCATCGTTGCTGCGAACATAGATATTCTTAATGTCATCGAGGGTGTTGCGATAGGGGGCGTCCGCCTGGACCTTGACCTGGTAGACCCGGCTGAACAGATTGAAATCGTTGACATACCTGGAACCCAATTGTGCCTGCAGGGCGGAAAAAACCGAGCTGACCGGCACGTTGAGCGCCTCGGCCTTGGTCCGGTCCAGATTGAGAAACAGTTGGGGAGCCTCCGCCGAATAGGTGGAGAAGACAGCCTGAAGTGCCGGATCCTGGTTGGCGGCGATCACCATGGCGCGTATGGTCGCCGAAAGCTCCTGGGGGGTCTTGTTGCCGATGGCCTGCAGGCGGAAGTCGAATCCGCCGGTGCGCCCCAGTCCTCTGATAGGCGGTATGTTGAAGGCGAAAATATTGGCATCGGGAATAGCGGCCAGTTCGCCCCGGACCCTGTTTAGCACCGCATCAAGTTGAACCTCCGGGGAGGTGCGCTGATCCCACGGGTCCAGAACCACCACGCCCAGACCGGCATTCTCGCTTCCGCCACTGAGAATGCTGAAGCCGCTGACAGCGATGATGTCGGATACCCCGGGTGTCTTATGAAGGATGTCCGACATCTGTGCCATGACCTGTTGCGTGCGGGCCAACGCTGCCGATTCGGGGAGTTGGACATTGACAAAAAAGGCGCCCTGGTCTTCGCTGGGGGCAAAGCTGGTCGGCCGGGTCGTGAAGAGAAAATAGACGGCGATGAAGACCAGGATAAAGATGCCCAGAACGACCGCCAACCGGCGGATCAGCCAGGAGGCGCTGGCAACATAGATGTTGCGCGAAGTCATTAGGAATCTCGAAAAAAGACCCAGAAGGCCGTGTCTTATTTCCCGCTGCGGTTTGAGCAGGGTGGCGCACAGGGCCGGACTCAGGGTCAACGCATTGAAAGCGGATAAAATGACCGACGCGGTGATGGTGACTGCAAACTGCTTGTAAAGCTGACCGGTGATGCCGGGCAGAAAGCCGACCGGAACGAAGACCGCCATCAATACCAGTGTGGTGGAGATGATCGGACCGGTCACCTGATCCATCGCCTTTTTGGAGGCCTCTTTAGGCGTTAACCGCTCCTCCACCATCACGCGCTGCACATTTTCAACAACGACGATGGCGTCGTCTACCACCAGCCCGATGGCCAGCAGCAGTGCGAACAGCGTCATGGTGTTGGCACTGAATCCGAGCGCCAGCAGGACGGCGAAGGTCCCGATGAGAGAGACCGGGATGGTCAGCGTGGGAATGAGTGTCGCACGCCAATCCTGCAAAAAGAGGTAGGTCACGCCCACCACCAGGAGAAACGTGATGAAAAGTGTGAATGAGATCTCTTTAATGGCGACTCTGACATATCGGGTGGTGTCGTAAACAAACCGGTACTCGACGTCTTCCGGAAACTGCCCGGCCAGATGCTCCATTTCGGCCTCGATGGACCGGACAGCATCCAGGGAGTTGGCTCCCGAACTCTGGTAGACGGCCATGTTGACCGATGGCGATCCATTGAGTGTGGATCGCGACGCGTAGGAGGCTGAACCCAACTCGACCCGGGCCACATCCCTCACCCGGACCACACCACCGTCGGCATTAGTACGAACGATGATATCGGCAAACTCCCCGGCTTGATCGAGGCGCCCCTTGGCCCTCAAGGTGTATTGCACCTGCTGGCTGTTGCTTGTGGGAGCGGCTCCAACGGCACCGGCCGCTGCTTGGACATTTTGCTGGCGGATGGACTGGATGACATCATCGGCGGTCATACCCAGGGCGGTGAGCCGCTCCGGATTCATCCAGATGCGCATACTGTACTCTTGCTCACCGAAGATATACGCTTCGCTGACACCCCGAAGACGTGTCAGGGCATCCTTCACATTGATGCTGATGTAGTTGCTCAGAAAGAGAGAGTCACGGCTGCCTTTGGGTGAATGGAAGCTGAGCACGCCCAGGATGTCGGCCGAGCGTTTGCGCACCGACACGCCCTGGTCGGTCACTTCGCTGGGCAGCTTTGGCGCCGCCTGCTGCACACGGTTCTGGACATTGACCTGGGCGATGTTGGGATCGGTCCCCACGGCAAAGGTGACGCTCAGACTGTAGCTGCCGTTGTTTGAACAGGTGGCGGCCATATAGAGCATGTCGTCCACACCGTTCATTTCGGCCTCCAGCGGTGCTCCGACCGTATTGGCCACCACCTCGGCACTCGCACCGGGATAGACAGCGCTGACAACGATCTCAGGCGGCGCTATGGGCGGATACTGGGCAATCGGGATGTTGAGCAGGGCCAATGCACCGGCCAGGGTGACGATGATCGACACCACAAGGGCCAACCGCGGGCGTTCGATGAAGATGCGCGAGAGCATGGATCACTCCTTGTCGGCTGGATTGGCAAGGATCGGGTTGACGGTTTGACCTGGTGTCACCTTTTGGACTCCTTTCACCACAATGGTTTCGCCGGCTTTCAGGCCGCTCTCGACAACCCATTGAGTGTGAATGACAGCTCCTGTCACCACGCGCCGCAACTGAACAGCATTGTTGTTGTCCACCGTGAACACATAACGGCCTTCGCGATCTTCCATCACAGCTGACTGGGGAATCACAGGGAACGTTTCGGCCTTCCTGAGGCTGATCTGTACCGTGACAAACTGACCGGGAAGCAATATCTCCCGATCGTTTTTGAATATGGCCCGGACGGCAATGGTACCTGTTTTGGGATCCACCTGATTGTCGATGAAATCGATTTGGCCGGCCTCCGGGTAGATTTCACCATTGGGCATTTTCAGTCTTGGTACCAGGTGGTCCTGCAGGTAGGCTTGGGCTCGGCCTCCCTTTTGGATGGCCATTTGCGCCTCCAGCAGGTCGGCTTCACCCATCGAGTAGACCACCCGGATGGGATCGATCTGGACGATGTGAGCCAGGGCCTGGGAACCAGGGCCTACAAGATTCCCTTGGGTATAGGCCGTGCGTCCGATACGGCCGTCGATGGGCGCACGAATGGTGGTGTAGTTTAAATTGAGGCGGGCCTGTTCCAGGTTGGCCTTGGCCTCTTCGAACCTGGCGGCGGCCTGATCGGCCGTACTCAACGCACTGTCAAGATCCGAGGCGGAAACACCGCCCGATTTGACGGTTTGCAGCCGCTTCAGATACAGTCTGGCCCGCTTCAATGCCGCCTGGGATTCGGAGACTTTGGCCTGGGCTTCGTTGAATCTCGCCTGATAGGGGGCTTGCTCGATCATGTAGAGCAAATCGTTCTCGTTGACGTCACTCCCCTCCCTGAAGGAAACCTTCTCCAGAAAGCCCTCCACTCTGGCCCGCAGGGCCACGGACTGGATCGCCTCCATGCGGCCGACATATTCCCGGGGTGGGTTGACCTCCTGGGATTTGACGGTCATCACGGTCACGGCTGGGGGCGGGGCGTCTCCAGGCGGTCCCGGGTCTGCCGGGACGGACGAAGGTAAAAGGCAAACAATGCAGACGGTCAAGGTAATGAAGCGCAGAAAAATGCGCCCTGGCCTTAACCGTCGGGGCGTGCAATGGGATTTCCAAACACCACAGGACGGAGGCATACGTCTATCCTTCAAGTTGATTTCAACGCTTGTCGATGGCCGCAGAGAGAGGAGCAAGAATAACCTGTTCGTCCCCGATTTTCAATTATTGAATAATAACGCGCAGCAGCAGGTCGCCCCGGCTGCCGTCCGTCCGCTGTCGCCCCTGTCCTTTGAGACGCAATATCTGCCTGGCCTCGATGCCGGGCGGCACGTTGACGCGGTAGATTTTTCGCTGCAGTCCGCTTGGGATATTGACCAGTTTGCGAGCCCCCACAAGCGCTTCGTAAGGAGATATGGCGATGGTTGCATGCATATCGGCATCGGGCGTCGGTTTCTCCGGACGCGCCACCTGCAGTCGATGGGAGTGCTTTTTGGCGGTCACACGCCGCATCTGGGAGGTGACCCCGGTACCGGGCAAGGCGTCAAAGAGCTTGAGAAAAAGCATGCCGAAGAGAAAACCGCCGATATGGGCCCACCAGGCGATACCCCCGGCAGTTCCGCCGCTGGCGGCGGCATTCAGAAATTGTAACAGGAACCATATGCCCAGGAAAAAGAAGGCCGGTATCTCCACAAACCATGGAATGAAGATAATGGGAATCAGGGTGAGGATTTTAGATCTGGGATGGAGCAGAAAGTAGGCGCCCATCACCCCCGCGATGGCGCCGCTGGCGCCGATGGTGGGGGCGGTCGACTGAGCGTTGAGCACCAGATGGGACAGGCCGGACGCTACGCCACAGAGCAAGTAGAAGGCCAGATAGCGAACCGGCCCCAAATGGTCCTCTACGTTATCGCCGAAAATGTAGAGCGACCACATGTTGCCCAGGATGTGCAGAAAGCCGCCGTGAAGGAACATGAACGAGAGCCACGCGAAGGCTTGTTGGAAAAAAGTGAAGTGCTCGGCCAGGCGGTCGACCGTATAGCGCGCCGGGACCAGCCCGTATGTAAATATGAAACGATCCAGCGCCGGTCCCTGCATCAGCTGCACGATGAACACCAACACGTTGAAGGCGATCAACAGGTTGTTCACCATGGGCACGTTTCTGGACGGGGTGGTATCGCGAATGGGAATCATAAGGGCAAAGTGTCGAGTTTAAAGTTTTAAGTTAGAGAAAACATACCCTTTCTACTACAGCGATCAAAACCAGTTTCGCAAGACTGACCAAGGCGCAGGCCACTCACATCCAAATCGACAGGATACCTTCACTTTTAACTTTTAACTTTCCACTTCAAACTTCCTTTATTTTCATGCTCAAATCCACCGCCCTGGCCGAATGGGTCAGCGCCCCGACCGAGATCAGATCGACACCGCTCTCGGCAAGCTCCTGGAGCCCCTCTCCGGTCACCCCTCCGGAGATCTCAACCAGGGCCCGCTTGTTGATCAGGCGGGTCGCTTCCCGGATGGCATCCAGGTCCATGTTGTCCAGCATAATGACGTCGGCTCCGGCCGCCAGCGCCTCGTGCACCTCCTCCAGCGTGGCGGTCTCGACCTCGATCTTGGTCAGGTGGGAGACGCTGGCTCTGATGCGTTTAACCGCCGGCCCGATACCACCGCAGCCGGCAATGTGGTTGTCTTTGATCAACACGGCATCGAAAAGCCCCATGCGGTGGTTCGCCGCACCGCCCACGCGCACGGCATACTTCTCCAAAACGCGCCAGCCCGGGGTCGTTTTGCGCGTATCGACCAGGCGAACCGGCCGATCTCCGATCAATTGCATATAAGCGGAGGTATTGGTGGCAATGCCTGAAAGACGCTGCAGGAAGTTGAGGGCCGTTCTCTCGGCAGTGAGCAGGCCAGCCAGGTTTCCCTTGAGATGGACGACAACGTTACCCTTGGGCACCTTGTCGCCATCCGAGGCGTTGGGGCGAAAATCAACCTCCGGATCCAGCCGTTGAAAGACCTCTTTTGCCAACGCCAGGCCAGCCACCACAAGCGGCTCTTTGGCGACAATGCTCGCTTCGGAAGAGGTCCCGGGCGTGATAAGGAAATGGGTCGTGATATCTCCGCTGCCGATATCCTCATCGAGCGCCAGATCGATCAATCGGTGAACAGCGGAAGTAAAGAAAAAATCGTGCATGGTCGTTCCATATTCAAGATGGTTGTGGCACGAAAGGCCGGTCGTCGGGCGCCTCTCTCCTCTTGCGTGGCCAGAGCTGCTTCGTTCTGTCGGGTGGCCTTCGGTTCGGCAAAACGAAGAGGGGGATTATCGCGATAATCCCCCTGGCGTATCGATTTAGGCCGGTGCCTTTATGACCGACAATCCCGCGCATGGTTTCAGTGGCAGAACGGTCAGTCTTAATCTCTTTCAGTCATCCGGATCCTGGTCTTCCATCAGGTCGCGCTTGATGCTTTCCATTTCACGTGTGACCACCTTTTCCACTGCCGCGGCAATGTGCTTCTCTATGGTCTCAGCGTATTTGGTTCGGATGATCTTTTCGATTGCTTCTTCAAGCTCTTTGTCTGTCAACTCGGATGGCTCTCCTAATGCCTCGCGGATCTCTTTTATATCGATCCCGTCATCAGTTGCGTCGGAGGCCGGCGAGGGCTCACCGATCGCCTCGTCCAGCCCCTGCGACAGGTTCTCCACGATTTTTGTCTTGTTTTGGCGCACATGCGCCAGAACAGAGTCCAGACGGATTACTTTGTCTTCAGCCGTTTCGGGTGTCAGCGGCGGGATCTCTTCTATCGCCTCTGAAACGGAAATCTCAGTGGCGTTCATATCTTCCAATCCGCTGTTCGTCTTCAGGTCGGCCGCTTCAAGGGCGTCGGGTTCTTCCGGGTCGACGATGTCGGTCAGCTCGATCACCTCTTCGTCGTCCTCTTGCCCCTGCAAGGCAGTTCTCTGGACAGCATCGGTTAGTGCAGCCAGTTCGGCCGGGTCGACGATATCGGTCAGCTCGATGATATCTTCATCCTGTTCCAGCTCCTCAAATTTGACGATATCGTCAAGTTCAATCACCTCTTCGTCTTCTTCCGCTTCCCGAAAAGGATCAGTCTCTTCTGCCTGCTCGACGGTCGCTGTTTCGGTCTCGACGATATCGGTCAGCTCGATGGCATCCTCTTCCTCTGTATCTGGTTCATCCGACGCTGCCACAACCTCATCGCTCTGCTGATCGGTAACGGCTTCGGCCGGCTGTCTCTCCTCCAAGGTGTCGTCGGGCGTTAGCGGGGTGCCCAGGTCGACAGGCACCACCACATCGGTCAACTCTATGGTGTCGCCCGCATCCACATCCTGTAATTTGCTTTGGAGGTCGTCGGATACGGCCCCGGATATCTCTGCATCCTCCAACGCCGTCTCGTCCTGATCGGCAATGGCGGGGGCGGATGGGGTATCGTCGTCGGCTTCTGGAAACAATTGAAGCTCGGGTTCCTCTCCCCCTCCTATTTCGACATTCCTGTCGGCCTTGTCCTGTACAGGGGGAATGGGGGGCGTGTCATCCATTGACAAGCCGCTTAAGCTTTCGGACAGATCGAGATCATCTCCCTCGACTTTGGTGGCGTCAGCGGCCCGTGCGGACGTCTCGTCCGGCACCTGATCCTGCATGGCATCGAAGGCGGCGTCCACGTCGGCCTCCACATCGGCCGGTGTTCCGAGGGTCAATTTATCCTGAGACGCCTCTGCGGCATCTGGTCTTTCGGTCGGGACAGGTTGCGGTTTTGCGTTGCTCTCTGCCAAACCTTCAGAAGGACCATGGAGTGAATTGATCAGGTCGATAATTTTGCCCTTGGTCTTATCCCGGAGCTCCATATCGGACGTCAAATCGACAATGCGGCCTTTTTTCTCCCCCGAGCCCGTTGGCTGCGCACTAGGCTCTTTCATATCTTTCATAAATCCCCCGGCTTTGTTATATAAGCCGCACGCGCTCTCGGATGCCGACGGCCCCTGTTCTTTTCAATGGTTCGGCTATCCAAGGCTGCCGAATTCATAGTTGCCGTCTCAATCCGTAACGCCTGGTCCGGAATGCGACCGCTGCCATATGATTTCCATCGTTCAGTTTTATCGGGCGGCAGTCGCTGAAAGTTTAACTTTTCACACATTTCTTAGCCTTTGAAAATTACCATAAGGGGGTACTGGTGTCAAGGGATTTGCTTCTTAAGATATTCAATCGATTAGTAATTTCCCTGTTTGGTTACCGCCTTAATCCGTTGGCTTACCATTGGGTCGGATCTGTTTGTTCTGCTCGGGGTAAGGGGAGGCAAGAGCGATGACGCGCCGATTTTTTGTGTCCCCGGAGAAGATTCATCTGGATGAGCCCGAAATCGAAGGACAGGACGTCCGTCACATCCGAACGGTGCTGCGACTCGGCCCAGGAGATGACGTCGTGGTGTTCGACGGCACAGGTGCCGAGTACGCCGCTCACATCGTCTCACTCGACAACCGCAAGGTACGCATCGCTCTGTCGGAGCGCCTGGTATCTGTCGCTGAATCTCCTATCGAGATCACCCTTGCGCAGGGATATCTGAAAGACAAAAAAATGGATGAACTGGTGCGGCGGACCACTGAGTTGGGGGTCGCCCGCTGGATTCCGTTCATCGCTCGTCGCTCAGTACCCCACCCGGATGCCAAACGGCATCAGGCTCGCCTGGAGCGCTGGCGTAAAATCTCTCTGGAAGCAGTCAAACAGTGCCGTCGAAGCCGCCCCATGGCGATAGAGCAGACCTTGTCTTTCGAGCAGGCATTGGTGCAATCTCACGCCTGCGACCTGAAGCTGTTTTTTTGGGAGGAGCGTGGCCAAGGCCTGATGAAGTGTACCAAATCCAGGAAAAGCCCCCGAAGCGTTTTTGTCATGGTCGGCCCCGAAGGCGGCTTTGAATCGGGAGAGCATGATGCCGCCCGACAACATGGGTTTCAGATTGTAAACCTGGGGCCTCGTATTTTGAGGGCCGAGACCGCCGCTTTGGCTGCTACCGCATTGACACAATATCTTTTCGGAGACTTGGGCCAAAATATGCTTGACAATTCATAGCAGGTTTTAATAGAAAAGCTTTTTCATTCACGAGATACACGGTTCGTGCCGAGGTAGCTCAGTCGGTAGAGCAGGGGACTGAAAATCCCCGTGTCGGCAGTTCGATTCTGTCCCTCGGCACCATAAAAATCAAGGGGTTACAGCATAATGGCTGGCCCCTTGTTTTTATTTAAGTCAACAGAAAGTCAACACCTGCCAATCTTTTCCGCTTCTGTTTGGTCCTGTTCGATTTTTGTATATCTTACTGTTTTTGCCATTTTGGTTCCGAAAAGTTGAGTTCTTATTCAATTGGCCCTGCAAGCAAGGAGAAGCTAGTATCCGTATCCATGCCCACCTGATACATCAGCAGTATCAGATCCCCTGACGCACTATTTCGTAATTCAATCGACCTCTTATCCCTCGTTATTCTCATCATTGCATCTATTCTGTGTCATTCACTGCGCGGTGGACCCTATCGTCCAGACAGTTCGAAGCTCAGATTAAGCTATGAGCCAATGGGTTGAATGAAGTAATTATCCCTTTCGGAACGTTTTTTTCGTAGCACGGACTGTGGACCGGGGGGACCATAAAATCCCTCCGGTCCACGCGCGATAGCACATATTCACTGAAGTTTCGCAGTTAAATATTTAAGGCAAAGAAAGGGATAATTTTCTGAAATAACTGGAAAAACAATTGAAAAGCGGCTCTGATTTTAGTATATTAGACATCGCCAAACACCTAATAATACTAAAGAAAAGAACCGCCATGAATCCAATTAGCTCATTTTCCCTCTCTTTGCAAAAGCAAATTAAAAACCAAAGCGTTTGTATTGACACTGAACTCAACCGCGCGTTCAGAGAGCTTAAGTTCAGGTCGCTTTTAAAGCGCAGCGGTATCACTAAAAACAAGGGATATGCGACGATATCATTGATGTTTCTATTCGTACTGCTTCCCTTTTTGAAAAGAACGTTAACCGATTTTTGGTCCAGTCGGTGCCTTGAAAATCAGATTGACGCTCAAAAAGACACTTTCTACCGGTTCATTAATCATGAGCGTTTCAATTGGAGAAAATTGGTCTACTTTCTGGCGTTAAAAGTCATTGCCCATAGCGAAGATACGCCGCTGAAAGAAAAAGTGCTGATCGCCGATGATTCGATAGCAGTCAAAACTGGTAAGGACATCGAGCTTGTCAGTTACCACTACGATCACAAAGTGGGCCGTTCGATCTTAGGCAACTGCTATTTGCAACTGGGCTATCATAACGGGATCAATTTTTATCCCATTGATGTGGCCTTGGTCAGCTCGTCGAATCGGCCCAATAATCGGTTACGGGCAATTGATAAACGCACCTGCGGTTGGAAACGGCGAAAAGAGGCTCTGGATAAAAAGACCACCGCACTGTTGCAAATGGTTGACCGGGCATGGCACGCGGGCATTGACGCCTCGTTTGTCCTGTTCGACAGCTGGTTTGCACATGATGCCATTATCAGCAGCATTTGCGCGAGCGGTTACGGTGTGATCTGCCGGTTAAAAAGAAGCCGGGCTAAATACGGCTATCAGGGCCAAAAATACACGCTCAAGCAATTGTGGCAGCAGGTGGCCAAAAACAAAACCTGCTGGCTGTCGCAACACCACGTAAAAGGTGTTTGCCTCAATGTAACCTTGCCCAAGACAGGTGATGTGCGATTACTGTTTGTCTCCGATGGCCACAAAGAGTGGCAGGCGTTGCTTTGTACCGATCTTGAGATGGAAGCATCACAGATCCTTTGCTACTATGCACGCCGCTGGAGCATTGAGGTCTTTTTTAAGGATGCAAAACAGATGTTGTATATGGCAAAGGAGCAAAGCAATACCTTTGATGCGTTGATCGCCTGCCACAGTCTGGTGATGATCCGCTACCTGCTGCTGGTCTACATCCTGGGCAAACGCAGGTTAACCGGGGCTGTAGGCCCTTTGTTCAGAGAAATGGCAGACGATCAAAGCCTGCTGTTGATGGCCCAATCGCTGTGGGCAAATGTCAAAGAGCTGATTATCAGGTCAAGTGATGTACTTTGCTACAAAATCGAACCTGATACTTTGTTCCATTTTATCGATATTATTGAGGATGCTATTATTAAGCAGACGCGGTTAGCTTCTGCGAAACTTTAGTATTCACTTTAATGGTTGGGCCAACAACCCCATGCATTATGCTGACCAACTCAATGGATGAGAAACACCGTAGTAAACCTCATCCGGGGTCATGTCGTCAAGCCCTTGGTGGGGGCGCTGGCTGTTGTAGTATTTAAACCATCCCATCAGCCCTTCGCGAAGCTTGCTGCCACTGTCAAATGCGTGAAGGTACAGATAATGGTACTTTACGGTCCACCAGAGTCGTTCAATGAAAATATTGTCCATGGCTCGACCTCTGCCATCCATGCTGATGGTAACGCCTGCAGATCGAAGCGTATCGGTAAATCGCTTCAAGGCCCATCAGGCGCATCAAACGCTGAACCTTCCTGCGGTTGGGTTTATATCCCAATCGACGCAGGATAGTTCTCATCGTTCTGCTACCGGCAGTCGGTGTTTTCATATATTGCTCATCGATCAGCCGCATCAGCTCCAAGTCCGCGGGATTGGTGGGCTTTGGTGTATAGTAAAACGGTGAACGGTTAACGTTTAACATGCTGCATTGGCGCGATATGCTCAGCTTTTGGTCGTTGCGCTCTATCATCTGTTTCCGCTGTTCAAGACTCAATAGCCGAGCTTTCGTGATAAAAAATCGTTCTCAACCTTTAACTGGCCAATCTGACGGTGCAACTCATCGACCTTGGTGTCGATTTGTTTCCGCGACTTTTGATTCTTGTCGAAAATATCGCCGGCGCCGTCTAACAGTGCCTTTTTCCAAGTACTAATCATGGTCGGATGAACATCGAACCGTTTGGATAGTTGGGTTGTGGTCTCTTCGTTCTTGATGGCGGCCAAGGCTACTTTGGCCTTGAACTCTGGACTGTGATTACGACGTTTGTTTTTCATGTCAGCTCCTTTTCGTTCAGGCTGACTTATAGCTTAGCACATTGTTCAGTTTTTTTTGGGGTCCACCGCCGGGGGCCGTGGTTTCCGATCTCGGGGTCCCAACCACAGTCGAACTTAAAAATTCACGAAAAAACATACCTGGGCAGGCCGACCATTTTATGAATACCGACAGTAGTTGATAGAGGAGGTTCCCTTGAATAGCGACGTTCTTGTTGGGAACCGATTAGGCAGCGAAGCATATTTAGTGTTTTACCAATAGGAAATTTTGCTCGGATGTACTACGCGCGCCTACTGCATTGGGGATTTTTAAGGCATAAGCAGGAAGTTTTGATTAGTGCTATCCAAATGCGAAGGGGGCGAAATGGGTATTATCGCCCCCTCTGTGGCATTATTTATTCAATGCCTCCTGCACCCGGCTATTCCTTGGTAGGTTGCTCCCCAGCAGAGCCTGCCTCGGTTTCACCGGGCAATCGGCATACAGCGCAAGGTTAATCTGCAGCATCTGTTACCAAACGGGACATCAGTCTCATGCCGACGGCAATGGCCCGTTCGTCAGGTGCGAAAGCGGGATCATGGTTATTGACGGGCGGCTCGTCGCTCTCAGGATCGTGTACTCCAAGGAAAAAAAGGGCGCCCGGAATTTTATTTAGAAAATATGACATGTCTTCGCCACCAAGTGAGGGTGTACATGGGATAACGTTGGACTCGCCGATCACCCGCGTTGCAACATCCCTGACATAGATCGTTTGATGCGGATCGTTGCGGACCGTCGGATAACCATGAATATACCTTAGTTTATAGGTTGCTCCCAGGCCTTCAGTAATACCTTTGACTGTCTTCTCCAGATCCTCCATCAGCTTCACACAAAACGATTCGTTCAGAGAGCCGATGTTCCCTCTGAGTACCACCATGTCACCGATTATATTATCCCTGGTTCCTCCCTCGATCATACCGAATGTGAGTACAGCGTCTTCCATCGGGTTCACTCGGCGCGACACCATGGAACTTAGGGCAACGACCACATTCGAGGAAACCAGAATAGGATCCACTGCCAAGTGAGGTGCCGAAAAATGACCACCACGGCCAAAAATACGTAAACTCAGTGTACTTACCGAGCCAATCACCGGTCCGGGGGAAATGGCGATTTTTCCAACGGGGATCGGACTAGTGTGCAGGGCGAAAATGGCATCGGGTTTGGGATTGTCGATACCACCTTCCTCAATCAGTCCCAAAGCCCCTCCAGGAAAGAATTCTTCAGATGGTTGAAACAGAAAAATTGCGGTACCATTAAGCTTGTCTTTAACGGTTGACAGCACCGATGCGGTGCCCATCAGAACGGCAGTATGAACATCATGACCACAGGCATGCATCTGGCCATCAATTTTAGATGCATATGGCAATCCCGTTTTTTCCTTTATGGGGAGAGCATCCATGTCGGCTCTCAAAGCGATGATTGGTCCAGGTTTGCTTCCTTTCAATCTGCCAATGACTCCGTAACTATTTTGGCAACGCTGTACCTCGATGCCTTGTTTTTCGAGATACTCGGCCACAATGTCCGAAGTCCGTTCTTCTTTTCCTGAAATTTCCGGATGCATGTGGATATCACGGCGGATATTGATCACCTCAGCTTCCTTTTG
Organism: uncultured Desulfatitalea sp.; assembly: GCA_963668675.2. Classification (GTDB taxonomy): domain Bacteria; phylum Desulfobacterota; class Desulfobacteria; order Desulfobacterales; family Desulfosarcinaceae; genus Desulfatitalea. The sequence continues at coordinate 3,703,053 of CAXXMB010000002.1, forward strand.
GTTCACTAGAACTTCGATAGTATCTGCCAAGTTAAAATTGGCCATGTCTCCTCCGAATTTTGAATACATTCATTCAACACTCATCTTTAGGAAGTATCGCCATTCGCTCAAAGCCTCGAACAATAAACACGATGAAAGGCACCCAGGGCAGTTATTATTGCTTTCCTCATCATGTTCAGAGCCTTATCATATTAAAAGCCGTCGAAGCAATTGAAAGATACACTCTTGAAGAGCGCCCTTGAATTCTTATTGCCTGGCTAAATAGGCTGAAACGGTCAATTGATCGCCCAGGTTTTTACAGGCTTAAAGAGTGAATGATATAATTTTACGCATGCAAGTATATGCGTCATGAAAAAATCGTGCAGAATTCGCGCTGAGAATTTGCAGATATACACGGTATGACAAGCTGAGATTGCTATATTTAAAACTGCATGCGGGGTAAGGGAATAATTAGCGTGAAGGACAGGGCTTCAAAAAAAGGCTGGCTGAAATCCAATGTGCCAAACTTCCGCTGGAATTGGCCATTGGGTTTTAGCTTAAAAAATAGAACGAGCGCTCGTTATTTTATTGACAGGCTTTACAATCCCTTGCTATTCTTTTTTTCACGTTAGCTCTTCATAGATTTACATCCTACTCGATGCTACAGTCATGATCAGATCAAGGCTATGTGAGCTAATCGGCATCAAATATCCTATCATCCAGGCGGGCATGGGCCCTTTCAGCAGCAACAATCTGTGTGTTGAAGCTGCCAATGCGGACGTGCTCGGGCTTATTTCCACCAGCGTCCTGTTTAGCAAGGAGACTCAACCCTGGGTCTACAACGCGTTTTGTGACAGTGGCGAGGCGGACTGCGATGACGACATGGTTCAGAGCATTATGAATTAAGCAAAAAAAAGCATACGTCGATCTGTCAAATAAATTCTAAGGGATAGGAATTCGCATGCGCCAATAATAAGACGGGAATTTTGGTTCACCTGGGATAAGCGTACATTAGATTGAAAGAAGTGGACATTCATGTCTTTCAGAAGGTCACCACAACCTCTAAGGACCGAGACAAATCGCTTTCAAACAATCAATCGATGGAGCCCTTATGGTGGATTGGAAAACAGTATAAAATGTAAGGATTCATTCACTTAAAACGTAGGACTTAAAACCGGCTGTTATAAAGTTGAGCGTCAGAAAGCCTCAACTTCAAGCCTTTAGTTGGCAGATAGTTCCCATTGGGAACTTAAAGGAGAAGCAACATGCAACCGTCTGGGAATGCAGTAGAAGATGTCCGAATTGTAAAGACAACATCTGCTTTTGACTGCGGCGGACGATGCCCGCTCAGGCTTCATGTCAAAGGCAACACCATCGTACGCATCGAGGGTGATGATATTGAAGAACCGCACCAGCTGCGGACCTGCCTTCGCTGCCGCGCTTACCGGCAGTATATCCATCACCCCGAACGTCTCATGTACCCCCAGCGAAGAATTGGTCGTCGCGGGGAAGGTAAATTCGAACGCATCTCCTGGGACGAGGCTTTAGATACATTGGCCACACAGCTTAAACGGGTCAAACGCACGTACGGCAACAGCTCAATTTTGCTGATGACCGGCGGTGGATATCAGGGCAGCCTGCACCAGGGCGGAGGCGCCGCCCAACGCTTGCTCAACCTGTTCGGCGGCTATGTCACCCATTATGGCAACATTTCTTCCGAGGGTGCCGTGTGGGCGTCTCTGACGCAGTACGGATCGGTCATGGTGGGCCATAGCCGCGAAGACATGCTCAACTCCAAGTTGATCCTGCTGTGGGGATGGGACCCGGCGCGCATGATTTCGGGCACCAACACCATGTACCATCTCATTCGAGCCAAAGAAAACGGCGCACGCGTCATCGCCATCGACCCCCGCTACAGTGACACTGCCGCTACAGTAGCTGATGAATGGGTTCCCATACGGCCAGGCACCGACACCGCCGTGATGTCGGCCATGGCAAACGTGATGATGAAAGAAGAACTCCACGATCAGGCCTTCCTGGATCGCTATACGGTTGGTTTCGACAGGTTCAAGGCGTATGTGACCGGCGAGGAGGACGGTGTCGAAAAAACGCCTGCATGGGCGGCCGAGATTTCCGGTGTCCCGACCGAAACCATTCTCCGGCTGGCCAGAGAGTATGCTACTACAAAACCATCGGCGTTAATGGATTGCCAGGGGCCGGCGCGCAGCGCCATGGGGGAGCAGTACAACCGATGCGCCGCCACTTTGTGCGCCATGACCGGCAATGTGGGGCGCCCGGGCGGAAGTGCGGGCGGCGGCCTGATGGGCATTCCCATCGGCCATATGTTTCGCAGCCCCGGTATCCCACCGGGGAAAAATCCGGTTGAAATGAAGGGGCCCAAGATCAAGGGAACCTTGGACATCCGCGAGCGCGTGATCAAGCGCATCCACATCAACACTCTCTTTGACGCCATCCTGAAGGGCAAGAAGGGCGGCTATCCGGCGGACATCCGCATGGCCTGGTCCATGTGCAACAACTACCTCAACCAGACCGGCAACAGCAACAAGGCGGCAAAGGCGCTTGAAAGCCTTGAATTCTTTGCCACCCAGGAGCTGTTCATGACCCCCCAGGCCCGCTACGCCGACATACTGCTACCGGTGACCAGCACGGCCGAGCGAAGCGATCTGATGCGCCCCTGGCCCTCGGGCCCCTACTTCATGTTCAGCAATCGTGCCCTGGAACCACTCGGCGAATGCAAAGACGATCTGCAAATTGCGGCCGAACTGGCTGTGAAACTGGATATCGAGAATTTCGAAACCCGATCCGAAGAGGAGTGGCTGCAGCTCTTTTATGACAACAGTACCGATCTCAAGCGCCATATCGAAGATTTTGAAACGTTTAAAAAAGAAGGTATCCACCGGGTCGAACTCGATGAACCGGTCGTTGCTTTTCGGAAGCAGATCGAAGATCCTGAAAATCATCCCTTCGACACCCCTTCGGGGAAAATCGAGATCTTTTCCCAGCGGGTGGCAGACATCAAAGACGGCCTCTGTCCGCCGATTCCCAAATACCTGCCAACCACTGAGGACCGCAGCGACCCGTTGGCAAAAAAGTATCCCCTGCAGTTGATCACGCCCCACCCCCGCAACCGGGTCCATTCGGAAATGTACAAAGTCGAATGGTTACGGGAAACCGAAACTCACCGGGCCTGGATCAATCCGGTGGACGCCCGGGCGCGCGGCATCGAAGACGGCGACATGGTGCACATCTTCAATGACCGGGGAACCATCGCCATCATTGCCTGGGTGACCGAACGCATCATCCCCGGCGTCGTCTCAGTCACGGAGGGGGCCTGGTACCATCCAGACGAAAACGGCATCGACCGCGGAGGATGCGCCAATACGCTTACGCGCGACGCGTATTCAGGCGGCGGAGCGGCCGTATTGAACACGTCACTTGTCGAGATTAGAAAAGAGGACGCATCATGAAGCAAATTGGCTTCTATTTCGATCAGACTCGCTGCACCGGCTGCAGCGCCTGCCGGGTGGCCTGCAAGGATTGGAACGACATCCCGGCAGGACCGGAAAACTGGATGCGCATCCACTATACGGAGAAGGGCCAGTGCCCCAGCGTCTTCGTCAGCTACCTGGCCTCGCCGTGCTGGCATTGCGAAGACCCGGTTTGCGCGGCAGTCTGCCCGGTGGATGCAATCTACAAAAGAAAAGAAGATGGGATTGTCGTCGTGGACCGGGAGCGCTGCCTGGGCAATGAGCATTGCGACGAGAAATGTCGCAAAGCATGCCCGTACAACGCCCCGCAGTTCGGCCCTGAAACTGGCGCCCGTATGGGCAAATGCGACTTCTGCCTGGACCGGGTCGAGGCAGGGAAGCTACCGAACTGCATTGAGGCGTGCCCGGTTCGGGCCATGGACGCCGGCCCATTGGAGATGCTACAAGCGAAGTACGGTTCGGTGCAGACCGCAGAGGGTTTTACCTATTCCAAGCGGGTGAAACCGTCCGTAATCTTCAACCCAAAACCTTCGCGTTGACGGCAATCGTTCAGGTCAAAATGTCCGCAACCTATTTCGTTTCACTGCAAAGGACGCGTTTTAATCATCCCAAAAGAAGGCAACCATTATTGTGCGTAGCAATCCGTGATATAGCAAACTTGTGGACATCCGATATGCCTTTCATTAGAGGTTGTGGTGACCTTTTGAAAGATATGGATGCCCACTTTTCAACCTAATGTACGCTTATCCCGGATGAACCGAAATTTTTATTCTATCGATAGATTGTTGTCGTCAAATAAGATTTAACATCAAGGATTGACGAGGTCCCGCAGGGTCGTTTTAATCCGATATTCAAAAGGAGGCTCTTATGTTGAGGCAAAGCAGACAGCTATTCAATTTCTTTATCACCCTGGCTTTTATAGCCACCTATATACTGGTTCCCTCAGGAGGCGCAGCACAGCAAGTGGACTCCGCCTTTGATCCAGGTGAGATGTCGGACATGTCCGATTTTGACCCCAACAATTTCCAGCAACCTAAGGGCGATACCATCAAGCTCGGCTATCTGCAGATAATGAGCGGTCCTTCAGCAACAGCCGGGGAACTTTTCCTGCCCGTTGTCTATTGGGTAGCCCATGATCTCAACAAGCGGGGCGGCATCCTGGTCGATGGCAAGAATAAGAAGATAGAGGTCCTGATCGGAGACACCCAGGGAAAACCGGCTGCTACCAAAATTGCGGCGGAACGGCTTTGCCTGGAGGAAAAGGTCGATATCTTGTGGGGAACCTCCGGCAGCCACTCGGCCAAGGTGATTCAAGCCGTAGCCAAGAAGTACAAGGTGCCGTTCATCTGCACGCAGGCCCTGGCCGATGAGCTGATGGATGAGCAAAACTTCAACCGATATACTTTCCGGACAATTTCCAACGCCACTCAATGGAACATGGCGCTTGCCTATTATTTTTCCAACCGCCCGGAAAAGAAATTTTCCATTCTTTGTCAGGATTACATGTATGGTCACTCCATGGCTGAGGCCTTTAAGAAGTATTTGAAAAAGTACAAGCCCGAGGTAGAAATCGTAAGCGAGGACTATCATGAGATATGGCTCAAGGATTTCGCTCCTTATCTGACCAAGGTCATGGCGGCAAATCCCGAGGTTCTCTACACCTCGAACTGGATGCCGGACAGCGATAATTTGCTCATCCAGGCCCGCAGCATGGGTCTTTATATACCCATTGCGAGCAAGGACCTCACCAACGCGAGTTCCCCGGCCATGTCCAAAGCTGGTGTTAAAGGAACCGAAAATTTGATCGTCTGCTATCCCTGGATGAGCGGCGACAAACCCCAGAACAAGGCCCAGCAACAACTCATGAAGGCATGGCACGAACAGTGGAAGAAGTGGGCTCCGCCCTACAACAAAACGCTCTACAAGTGGCCGGACACTGTCATGGGGGTCTCCATTTCCGATACCTATTGGCTCTTTGACGTCGTCAGGCGCGCCGGTTCAACCGATCCGGAAAAAATCATCCAAGTATGGGAAGGTGATGTCTACCAATCCATGCAGGGGGTCCGCACCATGCGGGCTGCGGACCATCAGGCCGTCTATGATATGTATGTTGGTGAAGCCGGTTATCCAACCCGGGAAGTCTATGAGGGGGAGCCTTACTCCGAGGGTTATGCAGATATTCACAATGTTATCACGATACCTCAGAAATATTGCACCCCCCCAGTGCCGGAAGGGTTGAAGGGGCGCACCGAATAGTTGCTCACTCGATTCCGCATGTATTGGTGCCGTCTTATCGGATAGAATTCGATCGGGCGGTGCAGATAGAGGAATTGCCTACGGAATCAAGTTTTCGGTTGTCGAGAGTTGGCGGGAATATATTGAGGATGTTGAATTGAGAAACGAACTGCGGTTCGTCTTCTGTGAAGTAGGATATGGCCCGGTCGTGCGATTAGATGCCCCGGGCCATTTTTACATTTTTTTGTGCAATAGGAAGGGTTCACTCTACATAATACACGAGCCTGTCTGCCTGTTTGTTTTGGATCGCCTTTCAAGAATAACCTTGGTTTAGATCGAGTGTGTTGATGTTCTCAACCGGGCACCAAGCTGTCATAATGGGATGGCCAGCGCCCTCAACACTGCTATTATAACGAATTAAATATCTGATCGGCTATCGACTCGTTGCCTATTCTTGATCATCAGATCCTTGAGCGCCTCTTCGACCAAATCATTTTGGCTCTTTCCCATTTTGGACACCAATTCTTTCAAGTTGGTGATCAGGTTTCGTTGGATTGAGGTATTGTGCGGCTCACGGCCGGTTTGATTTCTTCCCATTTGAGAATTTTGCTATTTATTAAACGAGGATGATGAAAGCACTATCGATATTGTGACATGATGAATTGCAGCTTTTTACATAACAAAATTTGATAGCCATTTAAACCCGGCTGGCAATCACCAAGGAAATGGATCCGGGTCAAGTTTCATCTTTGTTTTCCTCGACCTCCGTCAGAGGATCGTGTTCAGAATGTATTTTTGAAAACTAAGAACCGGTGAGGTTGGGAGAAGGACCAAATTTGACGCTCTGAGGACCATTTGATCTTGTTCGATAGGGTTTCTATCGAAAAACGGAATACATACCAAGCGTCAGTCGATTCAAAGGTAGGCTGCCAATCTATGGGGGGCTGGGGATTGGGAATCCGGATTCTCGATTAATGCGGATAGTAGGGCATGCATGTTATTTTGCAAAAATGTGTTTTTCAATGAGCGACTCGATTTTAAGATTCTGAAGCGGTCGTAGATAATGATTTGTTGCAGAGAAAAGGCGCTTTGAGAGCCCTTCCGCGTTCAAGGGGGAGGGCTCTCAAGTAAGCCAATTCAAAAATCCCGATTAATGGCGGCGCCACTTTCCGATGTCAGATCGGGCGGCCGCTTTCTTCGTCTCTTTGGCATCAAAAGCCACGATGTAGCCATTGGCTAGGTTATAATTCACCTGATGGGCCACCTGAGAGACATAGCTGCCATGGTTCGGATATAGACTCTGCAAAGTCGCCTCATCGAACGGCTCGTAGGAACCGAACAGAACGCAGAACCCAGCCCCGAGGTTGAACCCGGTGTTGGTGGCCGTCGGTACGGAGTGCTGCGATAGTTGGATGCCGCCGAGGCCGTTTCCATAGTCGTCTCTGAGTACCTCGACCGGGGAATCCGAAATGACTTCCATCGGTGGAGCCGTTGGCGGCTCGATACCTTCACCTATCCAGAGCTCTAAATGCTCGAAGGCCGCATTGACGACATTTCGCGTCGGAATGCGGCTCAGGGAAGGACGGACACATACATTGGTGTCGGCAATTGGCAGGCCGTCGCGGACAAGGATCTCACCACGCAAGTTGGGGTCGGAAAAGCCGACATGAGATGCTCCGGCGACCTCATAGGTGCGCAGATGGTCCGAGTCTGGCTGACGGGCAAAGTATTCTCCAAGGAAAATTATATCATTCTCTGTGTTGACCTTGATAACTTTGGTGTCGAGGTCGGTGCGAAGCAACCTTCCCACACCGAGGTAGAGCAAGAAGCCGTCATACAGGTTCGCCAGTGGATGGACCGAGTTGTGATAATAAACGAGATAGGATTGGGATTGTGATGCGCCGGTTGCTATCACCATATTCGGCACCAGATTGCCCAGCGGGTTCACGTCTTGGGGCTCCCAAATCGCCTTTGCCGCCTGGGACCAGATGTCGAAAGACAAAGAGTCATCGGTTATCGTTCCGCCATCGGTCACATCAAGATCACCGTATCTTACCGGGCTCCAGACGCGAAGGCCGGCCGCTGTGCCATGGATACCCACCTGCTGCACGGACACCCCGACATAGGCATAGCCTTCTTGCAGAATGTGCCCATAGGAGGTCAGCCACATGGCATCCAGGTTGTAACCGCTGGTCACGTTCAGCCACTCGACCAGTACGATCCCGTTGAAGTCTTTTTGTTTGATCGGACGCCGCACAATCATGCGGGTTTTGTAGGGGTGGGATGAAAGAATCGGCGTCGCTGAAGTAGATCCGGGCATGGCGCGATCGACACGCGGCACGTCGTACCTGTTTGCGATGCCTTCCATATAGAATTCTTCTTCCACATAGCCGTAGCTGGCAAGGTCAAGTTGTGTGGCCATTTGGGGGTAATCGTGTGACAGGTCCCCCAATGGAACGGTGACGGGAATCGGGCCCGTCAGGATTGGGTTGGCGACGTCGGCCATCGCAGGGACAGCAGCAATGGCAAATACGAAAAATGCTACACAAAGCGCATGATTAAACTTGATTTTCATTTCGTACTCCTTTTGCCGTAAAGATCCGGCGAATGTGGTTGAATTGAAAACCCGTAAATTATCGCCAATTGTATTAAACGCATCACCTCCTTGATGAGAGAAATATGCCTTCGAAACGGGAAACAAGCTGGAATCCGCCGGAAAAAAGGTTTCCGGCGCAAAAGAATGCCCTGGCTTGGTTCCCGTCTATATTTGAGGTTGTGGTAACAAAAGGAACTGAAAAATAGAAGTGCATTGACTGTTACACAGTCTTAGAATGGGATTAAAAAATAACGCAGACTTTGTCAAAATAAAACACTGTTCGTTAATATCGAATTTATTAAGACAAGGGTAGCCGAGGGGTAATGCGACTTTAGCGCGATAGCAAGGCGGCTGCGATGATTTTTTTGAACTAATATAAGACGTCGGGATAGTGCGAGGATACAGCGAGGGGAAGTTCATTTTTCACCAATGCATAGAACATCGTGCCGTCAAAAGCGAATGTTGACATAAGACGGCAGGCAAGTCCGTTTCCCTGTTCTCTTCACCCCCACAAGTTAGTAAGCCTTTAGAAATCGTTATAAGAATTCCTCATTTTATTCTCTAATAGCCTTAAGAAGTTCTCTACTTTAAGTTCTCATTTAAATTTCGCCAGATGCACCTCAAGCAATCGGTTGACAGCCTCTGGATTTTCCACCGCGTGAACATGCCCCGTTTTTTCCATATACTCAAGTTGGGCGCCAGGAACGAGCTTCGCAATCTGTTCAGACTTTGGCGGCGGATACGTGTGATCCTCAGTACCGGCAATGACAAGCAGCGGCACCTTTATGCCGGGGAGCTCATCCAGAATGCCTTTCCGGTGTGCAATATTCCAAGCTGCATCTGCATACTCCTTCGTACGACTCAGCAGCAACTCTTTCACAGAGGATAGAATTTTTTCTCGGGAGGGGTCGTTCAAAGTTGTGTCACCCATCATGAATTGCAGAACACCTTCGACAACCGGCTCCATTCCATGCTCTTCAAGCACTTCTATAAGTTGATCCATCGTGTCGGCCTGTTCTTCGATGTCAGCCGAGGTGCCCATGACAACTGCTGATTTTATTAGGTCGGGTCTCCGTGCAGCAAGTCTTAGCGCAATGAAGCCTCCCATAGAATTGCCTACGAACGTACACGGCGCCAGATTAAGGGCTTCGATCAACGCAGCGGTATCCTCAGCCAATGTATCCATATCTAACTGTTCACGAGGTGAACGGGCACTGTCACCCTGGCCGCGGTGGTCATATCGCACAACCCGATACCGATCTGAGAAAGCGGCCGCTTGCGCAGAAAACATACGGACGTCAAAAAACATCGACGGGCTGAACACAATCGCTTGTGCGTCAGCAGGACCTTCATCCAAGTAGTTGATTGTCGTTCCGTTAACGTCGATCTTAGCCATGAATAACCTCCTTCTTAGATTCCCGTTTGCATTTTTTAAACTAAAAACATTCCAAAAATGGTCCTTTTGCAGAGGCCAGCCGTGATAATCTCGGATACTAAACTTTGAATTTTTCGATTTTATTTGAAAATTATTTCTATGAATGATCTGCGTATTAAAAAGAAGCAATGGCAAAATGAAGGCGATAAGGCAGGGTACCGTGATTTTCTTTTCAACCGCAAAAATCTGGTACAAAACAGCCGCACTGAGAAAATTAACTGACGGCCCGGTTTCCTCGAAAGGCCCGTAGCTTCCTGTCCCAATCTTACAATTGGCTTGGTTTTTATATGCTCTCGAAAAATCAGTATGTCAAAACTTTTTGACAGATATCCCAAAAATTGTCCAGTTTAGAAAAAATGCTAATTGCCGATATTGACCTCTTATCCCAGGATTCGCAATAGATGTTTTTGATTCGCTGAAATAAGAACAGCCTTGGTATATCGCGTTTGGCCTCTTTATCAAAAGGCGGTGAGAAGGTCGATATATTTGCATATCTGCAATTAATGAATCAAAACCGTGTGCCAATTCAAAATTAGGATCCTCTCAATCCCCTCAAACGTAACGTCCCTCCATTATTCCACACCGCTCACTGAAAAACATCAACGCTTCATCCATCGTCTCGAAAACAAACCAATCCCGTCGAACCGGCCTCCCTCCCTTAATCCTGATGCGCTCGATTTCGTTGCTGCCGTCATACTCAAATAGGTCCCGAAACTCTGGGTAAAATTCATATTTCCTCATCGTGGATGCCCTCCTATGCCGAATCTCAGTTACAGCCATTTTTGTAATTGACCTTCAAATTAGCACGGAGGTGTGACAGATCGGTCATACGATGCGCAGGAAGCTGCGTTTTTTATTGAGATGACCCATATTGTGGCTTAAACGCTTGACAGGTTGGCGCTGAACTATTTAGATATTATTTAAATACAACCTGTTATCTGGAAAAACAATGAACAAACTCGAATTGATCGATGCATTGAAAGAATCTCAGAATCTCACGAAAGCCGAAGCCACTAAATGTTTCAAAATTTTTTTCGATTCTATGGCTGAAGCGCTTGCAAATGGTGATCGCGTTGAAATCCGTGGACTTTGCAGCATACACGTCAAGGAATATGAGCCGTATGTGGGCCGCAATCCAAAGAGTGGCGAACCCGTTGAGGTGAAACCGAAAAAGTTGCCGTTTTTCAAAGCTGGTACGGAGTTGAAGCGGCGGGTGGATCGAGTTGAATGAAACTATCAAAAATGAATGGGTAGTATATTTGCTTCGGTGTGCTGATGATTCTCTATACTGCGGCATAACCAATGATTTGGAAAATCGAATATCGAAACACAATTCAGGCAAAGGCGCAAAATACACAAGGTCTCGTTTGCCTCTACAGTTAGTCGGTGTCAGCTCCGGAATGACGAAAAGTGAGGCATTGAAATTGGAATATCGTCTGAAACGGATCCCGGCGGCAGGAAAAATTGATGAATTGGAACGATCAAATGCAGATTGAACAAATGAGGCATTAACAACATGCTCCCAAAAATCATCGGCATCATATTTGGCCTCTTGGCAGTGGGAATTTATGCCTGGAAATTCAGGGAAACGCCCCTTTGCCGGCCATGAATCATGTTGCCCCTTGGCATCGGCGTCGGGTACGCTGTGTATTGGTTGGTGAGACGGATGATGTCTTAAGTGGGTTGATCAAAAAAGTTGTCCACTGATCTGGTTCGTTGTCATGTTTTTCAAATAATGGAGGAAAAATATGAAAATCGATCCGTATGATTATGATGCCATCGGTTTGGCAAATCTGATCAAAAAAGGTGAAATAAGAGCGATTGAACTGCTGGAAAGTACTATCGAAAGAATCGAAAAACTCAACCCAAAGCTCAATGCCATTATCTACAAAGCTTATGACCTGGCCGCAAAACAAGCAGAGCTTTGTGATTCAAAGGCCCGTTCACCGGAAGTCGCTGATGTTCCATTTTTCGGAGTCCCCTTTCTTGTTAAAGACCTGGTGGCCGAGGTTGATGGGATGCCGCTTCATGAAGGCTCTCGCTTCGTACAGGGCTATGTTTCCAAAATTGACAGCCAACTGGTAGCCAGACAAAAGAAGGCGGGATTGATCATAGTGGGGAAAACCAATACGCCTGAATTTGGACTGATCCCAACGACAGAGCCCGAAATCACTGGAGCTACAAAGAACCCGTGGAATCCGGAGCATACCCCTGGTGGTTCGAGTGGCGGATCGGCGGCTGCGGTTGCTGCCGGCATCGTCCCAATGGCGCACGGCAATGACGGTGGTGGGTCGATTCGGATCCCGGCATCTTGCTGTGGTTTGTTCGGTCTAAAACCGACCCGCGGTAGAAATCCACTTGGTCCGATACTGGGAGATATGGGATCGGGGATGGCCTGTGAACACGCCCTAACTCGATCAGTGAGGGATTCTGCAGCATTGCTTGATGCAACAGCAGGTCCACAGGTCGGCGATCCTTACTGGGCGCCTCCGGTTCCAAGGCCATTTCTGGAGGAAAGTGCGGCACCTCCTGGCATGCTCAAGATCGGGTTGCTAAACTCTTTTCCTGACGGTTGGGCAGCAGACACCCGAATAGATCCTGATTGTATATCTGCCGTCAATGCTGCCGCCGAGCTATGTGAGAGCCTTGGCCACACCATTAAGGAGATCAATCCGCAACAGGTCGCCTGGCCGGGGCTATTCAAGGCGTTTGGAAAGGTATTCACTTGCATGGCAGCGCACTTTTGTATGTATTGGGAGAAGGAGCTCGGCAAACCATTGACCCAGGATCAGGTCGAACCTATGACTTGGCTTTCCAGACAGGCCGGCCTGAAATGTTCGGGCGGAGAGTATCTTGCCATCATTCAAGATCTGCAGCGTTTTACCAGGATGCTGGCCGATTTTCGTCAATCTAAAAACTTTGACCTCATCTTAACGCCAACGATGCCTATCCCACCCACCAAACTGGGAGCCTTTACCCCGACCGAACAAGACCCGGCGCGTGGGCTCAAGGCATCAGGGGCTTTCGTTGCCTTCACTAAGATCCAGAACATTACCGGTGACCCAGCCATGTCTGTTCCGCTGTATTGGAACGATGCCGGGATACCAATCGGCGTTCAGTTTGCAGGCAAGTTCGGCGACGAAGCTACATTGTTTAAATTTGCCGCTCAGCTTGAACAGGCAAAGCCTTGGGGGGATATAAAGCCTCAAATCGCTGAATGATACATGTTGACCTGGAAAGGATGCAATTAAAGGTTAAAATAGGACCTCACTCTTCAGTCATAGATCATCATGAATCATGTTGCCCCTTGGCATCGGCGTCGGGTAGGCTGTGAATTGGGTGGTGAGACGGGTGGTGTGAATTCGATTTCCGGCGATTGGACATAGCTCAACATCTCCGTAAATCAACCACCAAAATTGACGACTTTTTTGACTGCTTTTTGTTCCCGAAAACGGATTTTATTGGTCAAAAAAGGTAATAAAATCAGACGGGATTCGCGCCGACGCGATCTCTCACGCCGGTAACAGGGGTTGGTTGTAATGGATCAAGACAAGACTTGACGCTGTTACCTTTTCAGGAACGGCGGCTTATTATCCCTATACTTTAGGGAAAGCCGCGTTTGAGGCTCCGGTGCCTCAGCCAATATTGAGAATCCGCATGGCGTTGCCGCCCAGGATCAGATCGACCTCTTCTCTGGTAAACGAAATTCCGTCGGGAGCTTCTTCAGGAAGGTTGCGGATGATGTCAACCCATGTCTTGATCGGTTTCAGCAGCGTGTGAATCGGTCCGTCGGAGCCCAGCAGGACCTTGTGGGGTCCGAGAAAATCGAGGATCGTCCGCAGTTCCCGGCAAAAGAGGCCGTAGTTCTTATATGCCAGATTATCCCACATGGCCAGGTCACCATACAGGGTCGGCTGTACGGCCGCCAGGGCCGCCCAGGGGCGCCAGTTGAAGTAGTTCATGTGGGCGCCGATGACGGTGATCTCGGGAAAATCGACGGCCAGATCCGCCAGGAGGCCAGCCTCGGCGAGTCCGTTGCGGGCCGGCGGAGCCAGCGGCGAGGTGTGGGTCAGCAAAACGCCGTTGCACTTCGCCAGCACCTCCAGGACCTTGTAGGACTCCGGCCCGGCCGGATTATATCCGTGATCCGGATGGTATTTGATGCCCCTCATGCCCAGATCTTCGAGATAGTATTTGGCCATATCGACCGCTTCGGGCCGACGGGGATCGAGCCCTGCCAAGTCGATGACCCGGTCGGGGAACTTTTGGGCAACCTCGTGGAGCATCCGGTTGCCGTTGTCGGTCATCTCCCGGCTCATGCGGGCCAAGTGATCCACGGTGACCGCCACGGTCACATCGATTCCGCCCTCATCCATGGCCCGGATCAAATGCTCCCCGGTCGGATCGCCCCATTTTGACTTGATCCGTTCGATCAGGTCCCCGGTGTCGGCTTCGATCCCGAGAATCTCCGCCTGATGCAATACATACTTGACCAGCCGCTGGGCGGCTTCATCTGAAACAGCGGGCATGTAGTGGTAATGACCGTCTATAATCATGTTTTGCTCCTTCTATCCACGGCTTTTCGGAAAAAGCGGCCGGTTTGCCAACCTCCGGGAAGGTTGAGCATTTGTGGCCAGTAGCTCCAAGTTCATCTCGCCTTACAGATGTTTCGCGTTGCTGTCAAATAGAACGAGGTTTAAGTTTATGGGATGGATGGGAAAGCGAACACCTGAAGAGATTGGATGAGATCAGGAACTTTTCGAATCTTGTGTGGTAGGAACGATGAAATTGTGCGGGTGGTAAGGGTGGAGATTTCTTAAGTGGAACAGGGGGCGATCCACTTTTTCTGTGTGAGAATCTGTGTGAGAAAAAGTTTCCAAAATTGACCAAAACGTGGAAAATCAGAAAAAATGTGGAAATTATATATCATGTGGTTTCAGCATGTTAATGTAATTTGAGGAGGTTAGGAAACTCAGGGGTAGTGTCTGAAAATCCCCGTGTCGGCAGTTCGATTCTGTCCCTTGGCAAAATAAAATCAGAGGTTTACAATACTATCTGTAGCCCCTGTTTTGCTTTCTGCTACCGTCTTGCTACCATTTGTTTGAAAAATGGTATTCTCCAACCTCGAGGCAGCTTCATGATTGGTCGATTTCATTAGGGGGCAGGTAATTCGTCATTCGCGAAGGGCCGACATTACTGAGGGACCGATATGGCGAAATGACGGCTCATGTGTGCGGCTGCGGCCAACGCGCCGCAACCCTGTCTGGTCCTATGATTTGGGGGCAGGAAATCGGCGGTCAAATCGAAGGCAGCTTAAAAATACTACCCCGAGAGAGTGAACTGTCTGGGAGGATTCTGACGTTTACAGTCTCAGCTGTCGCAAAACTTTCCCAGCACTAATAATCGAAGTGTAGTTTTATGGTTTCCCTAACCTCTGCAGAGCCTTCTTGGCCTTTTTATCTCCCTGGCCGGCGGCTTTTTGATAGAGCCGGACAGCTTTCGCGCGATCTCTGGCTACGCCGATGCCCTTCTCATATTTCCTACCCAAAATATATATCGCCCGAGTAAAGCCCTGTTCGGCGGCCTTTCGGTACCAGGCAACGGCTTGGGCATGATCCTGCTCCACTCCTTCGCCTTTGGCGTACATATATCCCAATATGGTCTGCGCTCTCGCATGGCCTTGAGCGGCGGCTTTTCGGTACCACTGAATGGCCTGAGCGTAGTCCTGTTTCACACCATGACCGTTGTAGTACTTGTTGCCAAGATTCGTCTGGGCTATAGAGTTTCCCTGTTCGGCGGCCAGGCGATACCACTTGATCGATTTTTGATAATCCTGCGCCACACCTTTGCCTTGAGAATAGAGCTTGCCCAAGGAATTTTGAGAGTTGACATGTCCTTGTAGGGCTGCCTTCAAAAACCACGACCTTGCCGTTACATAGTCCTTCTTGACGCCCTTGCCCTTGTAATACATCCAACCGATGCTGTATTGTGCTGCCGGCATGCCCAGTCGCGCCGCATCCAGATAATGCTTGAGGGCTTGCCGATAGTCCTGTTTGCAGCCATTCCGGCCAAAATAGTAATCCTCAGCTGTTGTATAAAAAACCTTTTCAAGGGAAACATTGGGGGCAGAGACCCAGATCTTTCGAATCACTCCTTCGGAAGCAGCTACGAATATTCCCGATTCTTCCCAGCCAAGGAGAACTTCACCGTTTTGGACGGTTCTCGACGGTTCACGTCCTTTGTCCTGGGAAAGGTCAAACAGAATAGGCGCAGCCGCCACAGGAAGGTCGTTGACAAGTTGAATGCCAATGTATCGGATGGTTCCATGCGGTCCGAAATGAACTGTTGCTCCGGCAAGTCCCCGGTCAGAAACCTTAAATGACTCGATGGTCGTGCCATCCACTGCCCGCTTTACCTCGAAGGGCGGACCGATCTCGGCGTGAAGCTCATCTGCCGTCCTGTCCGGACGCAGGAGATCGAGGATGAAGGGCATCCCCGATGGTGCGGCCCAGGTGCAGAGAGGAAAGATCTCGACTAAGGCGGCAGTTATAAGAATCACCGGACAGATCATCCAGGACTTGGATCGTCGATTGGGATATTCCATGGTCTCAGTCCCCCCATCCCTTCAACAGAAAAACAAGCGGAATTTTCATATGCGGGACATCTGCAGAACTCGGCGACAGTTCGAGCCGCCACCGGCCGTCATCCTCTCGCTGAGCATGCCATCGGCCTTCTCCGCGCAAGCCCTTGAGGTTCCTTTTGTCTCGTGTATGGAACATAGTCGGGATGAAGACGTGAGTTTTACCGGTGGCTTTACTCGTATAGGTTCCTAAAATCCGATCACCTTTGACGCCGGTGACGACCAGTGTATGACGAACAGAGAGCATGGTCCGGCGATAAGCGGCAGGCCCCGCACTTTTTTCTCTCGTCCACTGCGAGATAACGTATTTGCAGAGACCGAATCCCCAGCGACCTTGGCCGTCTTGGTCGAAGACGAGGGGATTTGCATCAAAGCTGTCCGGCGAGCCCATTTCTTTCCCGTACAGAAAGTTACGCTTTGTCCAGCCAGCCAACCAATCCTGATCGACCCGGCCGGAGAGTTTCCCAGACCCGGCAGGTTTGGGCTGCGACGGCCGAGGTGTTGAAGCAGGAAGGTCGAGTGTCATACAGGCCTCAGTCGGGAAGCTCAATTTTCCGGATCGCCTGACACCGTCCTTGTTAAGGAAATGAGCGGCTCGGGATGAGAATATTTTCTGAGGCAACTGCCACGAAATATCCGATCGTGAGCCGAGTTCTCCAGCATGGGTGTAAGCACGGCTTTTTGCCGCGGCGCCGATCCTGATCGTATAAGAGCACCGGGCTGAACGCGTGCCCCACGATCCTTTTGCCTTTTCGGGCCAGAAAATGTTGGTCAGAGTCCCGTCCCGTGCAAGCTGCACGTCATTCATAATACGAAAAGAAATCTCATTATCTTCGATTTCGTGGAAGGCTACCGGACGGCGGTCATTGGGATTCCGGTACAAGAGAGCGACAAGTGTCTGACCGTCGTCCAGAATCTCCTTCCATGCCCGGACAACTTCAGACCGTTCCATCAGTCGGATGACCTGTACCTGGGGTGCCATGTCGCCGAGAATCAATCGGGTTCCCAGCGGATCGGGCAGACGGGCCCAGGCCGAGCCGGAGGGACTGTGGGCATGGGCTACTCTCCGGGGTATGCTCGATGAGAGATCTGCATTCTGAACACCCAAAAGGCGCCTGAAGTCGAGTTGATGGAAGTTGATAAAATTCCATGTCCGGAGAAACTTGTGGGGAGGAACACGTTCGAAACCAAGCAGGTCTCCACGTAGCAGCACCATGGGGATCTTTGTTCCGTCATAGCTGACAGGCGACCCTGTCTGGGAGCGGAGTTTCTCATCGGAAGGGTCAATGGCATCGAAGGTCATTTTAATCGTCTCATCTTCGAGCCACTCGAGGAATGCCTTGAGAATCTCCTTTGGAGGCTTGCCCTGTGCGAAATCCTTGCCTTCGATAAGAAAGTCACTTTCAAAACCAAAATTATTAAGCCCTTCGGCAACCTTAGCGCCGAGGTAGATTTGGGAGTCTTCTCCATACTCCTTACCGACAACACCGGTCAGATGCCCAATGGTTTCATCCACGATCAAATCGAGGGGGCCTCCGAAAATCAGTTTGATGGCCTTCAATCCCCAGCCGACGCAAGTCGACGCCCGGGTATCGAAAAGGGCCGGAGAGGCGAACCATACGGTAAAGGTCGGTTCTGGCGGCACTGTTCGCCAGGCAATTGGAAATTTTTGGCCGCGATGGTTAATCAGTCCCTGATGAGCCAGATCCATTTCATTCAAAGCGGACCGGGGAATACCCCGAGAGATTGCTGCCACCGAAACCAACGGCTGCTCGCCTTCGGCGTACGGGCGGAGAATCCGCCAGTCGAGCCCCTCGGTCAGTCCGAGGCGGTGAAGTTTCTGGTAGGCGGCAAGCCCCCAGGGACAGTATTCCGCAAGCCGCCTCCGGGCCCCTATCGAAGTTGGAACCTGTTCACCGTGCAGTGCGCCCTCGGTCAATCCCAGACTTCCGACGCCGGCCTGCTCAACACCGGTGAAAGGTGGGGAGGCACCAAGCACGGTTTCGCAAGCATCTGGGTCGTTCTGATGGAGGTCCCTGGCCGTATCAAACGCAAGTACCAAATTCTTCAGGATTTCGAGACCTCTGATGTAACTATCGTGTTGCTGTGCCGCCGCCCCTTTTCGAAAATAACAGATCGAGGCATACAGCCGGCACGAGCCGAGCAACAGGGTCGCCCGTAAAACCAGGGGGTCCGGACCCTCGGGGTCAAAGGCGACTTGATGGCGGGCATACGGGGTCAGCCGTTCCACCAAACTGAGCCATTCAGATATATCGGGAGGATGGCCGACTGCGCCCATATGCCGGGCTTCAAGATTCATAAACTCCTGGAAGAGGCCATAGATCGTCTGTAAATCCATAAGCTTGTCGGCAGGGCCCGAGGCCGACGCCGGTTGATATTCAGAAAGAACCGGTGGCGCCTGCTCTCCCGCTTCAGTTCCGTCCACACGTCGATTATACTCTTCAAGGGCTGTTGCCAAGGGGGTGGCTTCATCAATGACGGCTTGAATTTCGTCGGGTGGCGTGTCGGGATCAAGAAGTCGCTCGCGAAGCGGCCGCAGACGCTCTTGGAGCATTTCCCTTTGTTGGACCTCCTCCGAGGTCAGCCCTGAAACGCTGGACAGAGAGACGTCTGCGGCAAAAGCGCCTTTAAAAAGAACCGGAGCAGCAAAAAGGAGGAGGACTACTCCCGCCCAGCTGCAATAGGAAACCACTTTTTTCATAACTTATAAAAGGTGATGGTGATAGGAAATTGCTTATTCGGGAAGCGATCAACGCGAGGAAAAATCTGGAAAACTGGAAAAAAACTCTTATCAACACCACTCACTTGCGTTCATTATCTCTTTCTTTCAGTCCCGAGTTTTCCTTTACTGAGAACCGGTCTGGTGCCGACTACCGGTCTTACAGACAACGCTCCATGCATTCCCCCCCAAAAAAACACCTGACAACCTTTCTCGATAGTCTATAATCACTTATTTCGTCAACATTATACGTCTTCAATCTTACACAGCCTTAAAAACCTTAAAGCTAAAACGCTATCTTAAAAACGGGAAGGCCCGATGACTTGGACCTTCCCTATTCAATATCATATGCTATTTGAGTTAGAATATAATAGTGTTGATAAAGCAACTGCCATTCGAACTTGAACCTCCCGTTGAACTGCCCGAAACTGAACTCTCAATTCCAGGGCCTCCGTCATCTGCGATATCGCCATCGGGAGCTAAAACATTGTCGTCGCCTCTTTCGCCATCGACAAAATGTAAAATTATTCGGTTGCCGGCAGTGTCGATTTCAGCTCCTGTTTGTCCATCGTAAAGGAACTCATACCAATGATCTGTCTGATCTAAGGGCGTCGGTCCGTATTTCCAATAAGTAGAGGGAACAGGACCATCGTTATAATAAAGTACGACTGTGGTCTCGCCTCCAATTCCAATCCCGCTTACAGAAAATGAGAGAACACCATATGGAAGATCATACCCTGGCGGTGTATTTTGGGCATCATCCACTTCTATATTGGCCAGGTCACCATTTATCGAACTGTGATCTGCCGGATTCTCGTGAGCCAAAGTGATGTAGTACTGATCATCTCCAACATATCCCGAGGCTACGTTTAATTGCTCAGAGTCAGCGATTCCATCACCATTTCCATCATAATTTATATCGACACCGCTGGGGCCGAATTCTGATTCATCGGAAATACCGTCATTGTCGCCATCCGTTCTAAATACAGCTGTCACATTTTTATTTGAGGTCATGACAACAGATGTGGTTGAACTATCCAAATCGGCGACATCCCCTATCCATTCCACAAAAACATATCCCTCATCCGGTAACGCTTCTAAGTGCACGGTCGTGCCACTTTCATAGGTCAACCCCGGCGGATTAATGTTTACGGTCCCAGCCCCGTCAGAGACCACAGTAAGGTCATAATTCGGGGGTATTTCACTGAAACTGGCCGTTACATTTTTGGAGCCGTCCATTGTGACTGAAACCGGATTAGAGGTGCCTGTGACATCACCACTCCAACCATCGAAACGCCATCCTTCGGCTGGTGTCGCCAAAATAGACACCTCAGACCCTTCGGCATAATTGCTTGCCCCTGGTGCTGGATTGGTGTTTCCCTGTCCAGAGACGTCCACATTAAGTGTGTACATCGTTGGTGGTACTTCGTTGTCGGCTACGCTGATGGTACCGTAGGCTGCATTAAAATCGTTATCACTCGGGATCCAGGCAGTGATGGTGACATTTGCCGTACCATCTACATCGCTATCATCCAGCACTCTTATCCAAAAGCTGGCATTTAGAGTATTGGCACCGATAGTGACATATTCGGGTAATTCTACTTCAGAATTGTCACTGGACGACAAGTAGACATCTGTCGGAGTTGAAAGGGTTCCGGACAAATGAACGAAACCATGGTCTGCCAGTACATCATCTCCCTCAGTCGCTGAAGGTGGTACATTCAGCGTGAGCTCTTTTGATTCATTATCTAATATTTCAATTACGTCTGACGTATCGGCAACTAAACCCGAAGCAGAAGCTGAAATGGTGGCGTATTGACGCCCGTCTATTTCATTGTCATCCACGATGGTCATATTAAAAAACACGGTGGTCAGACCGGCAGGTATCGTTACCGAGCTGGGAACCGTTATTTCAGTATCGTCGCTGGACGCTAATGAAACATCTATTGCGGTAGCCTGTGCATCAGAAATATCCAGTGCACACTCCCAAGCCGATTCGCCTTCAGAAAAACTGGTTCTGACAACCCGTAGGGTAAGGGAAACAGTGGAAGCATATTCATAGCTTCCCATATCTACAACGGCTCCGGAATAACCATCACCGTCCACAACACGTTCGCCTGCATTGAGATCGAAAGGAAGGGATTCATCGACATCCCCATCCTCGTCCAGATCGTCTATATCGGCAGGAAGTGCGCCGTTTGAACCACTATCGACGCAAGGTGAACTTGAAGATATTTGATAATCTATTCCAGAAATGAATATCGGATCTTGATTTAAATTTCCAGTTCCGCTGTAACCACCTTGAATCAGCGTGTACGAAACTGTGGACCTCTGGGCTCCGAGCGTTGTTTCATATAAGCCAGGGCCGGCTGCCACTGCAGTTGTATTGCCCCAAATGATCGAATTTCGGATATTCATGTAGGAATTGTTATTGTAAATCCCTCCACCGTAATCTGTTGTCGTTGTTCCCGTAGCAGTATTTCCGGCGATGGTGCAATTTATGATATTCACAGAATAGTCTGCGCTTGTACTTGTTGTGTAGAGATATATACCCCCCCCCTGCTGAGCAGTGTTGCCTGAAATCAAACATCCAACTAAATTTACCGATGCGTTTGCTGAATTAGCAACTTGGACTCCCCCTCCAGTGCAATGGTCAAGGCCGATATTATCCTTGACGACACAATTGCGAATGGTCGAGGTCCCCGACATATAAGTCAACCTGATTCCACCGCCACCATAGGCGTCTCCGGCGCAGTCAGTAATAATAAAACCGTCAACGATAACCGGTTCTCCGCTAAATGAAAAGCCACGAACCCAATTGTCTCCTGTTTCACCATTACCGGTGATAATGGTTGCGTTGTTTGCCCAGTCTCGATCGCCCCAGCCAGGGGAAGAAACATCGGATGGGAATCCGCCGTAAAAGCTTATGGATTTTCCGCTGTTGGTAACTACCCAGTGATCGTAAGTAAAATCCGGAGTACGTGTATAAGTTCCGTCCTTAACCCAGATTTCATCACCGGACTCGGCAACATCCACGGCAGATTGGATATCACTGAAAGCCGTAAGCCAGGAACTTCCGGTTTCAGTGCCCGAATTTGAGGCATCAACGTAAATAGTAGCGGCCCATAGAGAGGGCGAAACCATCATTACTAGTAAAAAAAGAAATAAAACCATTTTAATCTTAGTAATTGCTTTTCTGCTTCCAACAAATAAATTGAAAACTGGTCTCATAAGAATTGCACCTCCATTCAATTAGCGTCCATTTGCAAACTTATTAACCTGGCAATTAATTACTTTAGCAATCGTCATTCCTGCGGAGGCCGGGCACGAAGTGAAGCCTTGGCGCTATCCAGACCGTTCCTGGATCCCGGATCAAGTCCGGAATGACAAAGGTTGGCCTATTTAATTGCCGGGTTAATAACAAAACCAAAAGCCTATCGATTCCAGAATCAGAACAAGCATTCCATAGAACCTACAATAAAAAAGCGATCACTAAAAATAAGTGATCGCTAATAAATATCTATTAATTTATGTGTTTTCATATTCAAGTAATATAGTTCTTCAACACTTCCTATTCTAATAGTAAAATGTTAATCAAAAACACTTTTCATTCAAATACTATGCCAGTATATGCCAATTTTATAGTTATGTAACATTCCGTAAATTAATCAATATTTCATAATTCATACTGTGGCAGTATAGCTCAAAAGAAAAACCACGGTTAAATACTATGAATTTTTTTTCCAACTATAACCTAAATTCCATTCAGCATATCTGCCAGACTAGGAATTAAAAAATGCGAAGTATTATTAACCCGGCAATTAATTACCTTAGCAATCGTCATCCCGGCGGAGGCCGGGCACGAAGTGAAGCCTTGGCGCTATCCAGACCGTTCCTGGATCCCGGATCAAGTCCGGGATGACAAAGGTTGGCCTATTTAATTGCCGGTTTAATAAGCAACCATTTTTGCTCTAAAGAAATGGGAACCTGAAAATGGCGTGATTTATGGAAGCAACATATCTATTATCGATATTGGTTTCATTGCGATTTTTTTGCCGGCAGTTATGAGTGTCTGTGCGGTATATTGATTGTTTTGAAAATTGCTCATTTAATTTGTCGAACACGGGTGTCCATCGGCACCAAAAAATCGAAGAGCTACAGCGTAATCGCTGGCTCCTTGTTTTTTTAAACCAATGGATAGTCAACGCCTGCAGATCTTTTTTGCTTCTATTCGGTTTCGTTCGATTAGTAGATTACTATTCTTTTTAAGATGCCCATATCTGCGGTTTTCTACCGGCCCATGGCCGCGCCTCTTCCAATTGCGCCGCCAGTTGAAACAGCCTGTCCTCTCGCCCAAACGGGGCAATGAAGTGTGTGCCGCAGGGAAGTCCGTCAGGGCTCCAGTGCAAGGGGACGGACATGGCTGGTAGTCCGCAAAGATTGGCCAGCTGGGTGAACGGGGTGCGTTCCAGGCTCTTGTTGGCCAACTGGTCGACAATCCCCGTGGCTTTTAGCAAGCGCCCGATTTCAAGTGTATTGACCACTTTCATCAGAGCCTTTTCGACCGTTGAGGGCTGTATTTCACCAATCCTTGCCGGAGGATATGCCGTGGTGGGTGTCATGTACAAATCGTACGCCTGGAAGAACACCCCCATCTGCCTTGCAGAACGATCCCAGGTCCGCATGGCCTCCACGAAGTCTCCTGCCGATAGAGCCCGCCCAAGGAGTCCCAGCGTGTAGGTCGTCGGTTCGACATCCGAGGCGGTCACCTTCCTCCCCAGTACTGCCCGCATTTCCCGCAAGTCCGCCGCCACCTCTCCAAAATTCATCGTCAGATACGATTTGGCTATGGCTTTGCCGTCCGCGTCCGTCTGCTTTTCTTCGACCCGATGCCCTAAATCCTCAAGCAGTTTGGCCGTTTCTTCCACGGCCTTGATGCACTCGGGATGAACGTGTGCTCCGATCGGAGAGGCTACACTGAAGCCGATTTTCAGTCTCCCCGGGGAGGTTTCAATCTCTTCGAGATAAGACCTCGACGGTGGGTTGATCACGTAAGGTGCGCCTCTATCCGGGCCATGGGTGGCGTCCAGGGCGGCGGCGCTGTCTCTCACGGATCGGGTGATGACGTGTTCTTGTACAGCGCTTTGCCATTGCCACCCGCCGAGTGGACCGCTGGGATTCCTGCCGCGTGAAGGTTTCAGCCCGAAAAGGCCACAGTAAGCAGCCGGTATACGAATGCTACCGCCGCCATCGCCACCAGCCGCCATGGGCATCATGCCGGCTGCCACGGTTGCTGCGGCTCCCCCACTGGATCCACCGGGCGTGTAATCTGTATGCCAGGGATTGCGGCAAGGTCCGAACACCTCCGGCTCGGTTACCCCCATCAGGCCGA
The DNA here is from genome assembly GCA_963668675.2 of uncultured Desulfatitalea sp. GTDB lineage: Bacteria > Desulfobacterota > Desulfobacteria > Desulfobacterales > Desulfosarcinaceae > Desulfatitalea. The sequence goes on from CAXXMB010000002.1 coordinate 3,727,579, forward strand.
GCTCGGGTGTATTGGTTTTGCCGAGGATGACCAACCCCGCTTTTTTATATCGTTTAACCATTTCACAGTCGTAATCTGGCACAAGATTTTTATATGCCTTTGAGCCGCTGGTCGTCGGCACGCCGGCAAAGGCGTACAGAAGGTCCTTCAACACAAATGGCACCCCGGCGAAAGGCCCCTCGGGCAGAGGCTGGGCCGCTGCGCTGCGTCCGGCATCGTACATCTTCGTCACCACGGCGTTCAGCTTCGGATTTACCTGCTCGATGCGTTTTATCGCCTCCTCGCAAAGGTCACTCGCAGAAACATCGCCCTCTTTCACCAATTCCGCCAATCCCAATGCATCATACTGGCCGTATTCTTTAAAACCGCCCATGGCGCTCTCCTTTTCAGTGGATTTTTAAGGTCAGGGTTTCAAAAAGCCGTTGTCAGCCAGTAACCCGTGGTAAATTCAGTATATGGCATCGATCTGCAATGATCCAACAAGTTTTGTGCAGCGGCCCCTGGGGTTCTTTAAGCGCATAGGGCTCAAGCTTCTCTGGCCGTATCTCAATCGCGGTCCCTATACCGGTGCCGGCGATCCCTTTATCATCAACATTTCCAACGACACCATCGGCTTGTATTTATCATAAAATCAATCACTAACGATGTAAATCGTAGCCTCTATTTAAGTTATTATTACTGCCTTCCAAGCTTAAAATTTTTGCAGCCAAATCACGACAATCCTATGGAACATAACGAACGTTCGTTTATATATTGACAGGACCTCAATCGAATTATAGGCTTTTCTGACTGAATAGTGTTTAGAAACTACACCATTTCAAGGAACGGACATTTTCTCGTGCTCATCGCTCCACCTGCCAATGTCACACTCACATCTTTTCGCCATAAAAGAATCGAATCCCCTCAAATAAAACAAGCCAATCAAGTTGTCATATTGGCGCAACCCCACAACCGCATTATTAAGAACAGGATGGATAGGAGGTCTGGATGAAGTCTGTACTTGCTTTACGGTATCTTTTGGCAATGGCGCTTGTCTTGGGAATGGTCTGTCTGGCTGTTGTCCCCACGGCGTTTGGTGCGAGTTCCACCTTTGATGTCACCAAAATGTCGGACATGTCCGATTTTGACCCAAACACCGTTGAACAGCCGACCGGGGACACCATAAAAATGGGTTACCTGCAAATCATGAGCGGTCCAGCCGCTGGTAATGGGGAGCTTTACTGGCCTATGATCAATTGGGTCGCCCACGATCTGAACAAACGAGGGGGGATCCTCGTCGATGGAAAAAGGAAGAAAATCGAGATCATCACAGGTGATATCCAAGGGAAACCGGCCACCACCAAGCAGGAGGCGGAACGGCTTTGCCAGGAGGAGAAGGTGGATCTTCTCTGGGGTACCTCCGGCTCCCATCTGTGCAAAATTATCGCCGACGTGGCCGGCAAGTACAAAGTGCCGTATATGAATACGATGTCCTTGTCCAATACGCTCATGGACGCCAAGAACTTCAATCGCTACACCTTCCGGACGGTCAGCAACGCGACCCAATGGAACCTGGCAATGGCCTATTATTGGGCCAAACAGCCACAGACCAAGTTTTACATCCTCAATCAGGACTATGTTTACGGCCATGACATGGCCACCGAATTCAAAAACGCGCTGGCCAAGTACAAACCCGACGCCAAGATCGTCGGTGAAGACTTTCACGAACTTTGGCTCAAGGATTTCGCGCCGTTTCTGACCAAGGTGATGGCGGCCCAACCGGAAGTTCTTTTCACGTCCGATTGGTTGCCCGATTCGGACAACCTGCTCAAGCAGGCGAGAAACATGGGACTTGACCTACCCATTGCCAATATTTACGCGACAAACCCTGACGCCTGGAAGGCGGTGGGGACGCAAGGAAGCAAGGATATGGTCGTTTGCTATGGTTTTCTGTCTGGAGACACGCCTTCAACACCGGCCATGAAAAAGGTATTGGAAAGTTGGAACAGACAGTGGCGCACATGGAAAGCGCCTTTCAACAAATTGATCTACAAATGGGTCGACACGGTGACTCTCCAGGCACTTTCCGATACTTACTGGATGTTTGAGGTCGTCGAAAAAGCCGGAACGACGGACCCTGAAAAGATTATCGAGACATGGGAAGGATATGAATATCACTCCGTGCAGGGAACTCGGATCATGCGGGCCGAAGACCATCAGGCGATTTTTCCCATGTACGTTGGGGTGAGCACCTATCCGACCAAAGAGATCTACCCGGGAGCACCCTTTACGGAAGGGTATGCGGGGGTCAGCTCAGTCACCACTATCCCCGTGGAGAAGTGCACCCCTCCCATTCCCGAGGGACTTAAAGACCGTTTGAAGAAGTAGAATCACAAGTCGACGTGATCGTGTGAATTAAACATCATTGATGATGATCGGGGCCCGATAGAATAGCCTGTGGGGTCCCTTTCATTCTGTGTGAGAAAAAGGTACCAACCAGGGATTTGGCAGTTTCGCCAAATCCCTGGTTTTTTAGTCTCCGTAATCGTTTTTAAGGATCTCTAATACATGCATATCGTATTGGGTTTTGAGTTGGGCATGGCGTTTCATTAGAGCGTCGGGGCGATGCGTTCTCTGTAGATGACCTCCTGCTCGTCGAGGATAGCCCGGAGAATCTCTGGCGTTGTTCGCGGATTCATGATGACGGAACGGAGCACAACGGTGTCCTGTCGGCCGGATCGCCTCAGCGTCGTCCGTGACACAAAGCTCTTGCCCGCCTCGCGCTGCAGCCGCTGTAGCCTGACGTTGATGCGGTTCAGCATCTCCTGACAGTTGCTCGCGTCCGCCCCTTCTGAAATGCACCACTGCTTGGGTGCCATGCGGTAGGTCAGGATATTGAGCTCCGGCGGGGTGACCAGTTCAAACAGCTCCCGCCGTTGAATCTCCTCGGCAAACGCGCGTGCCGTATCGATGCCATGATCGATGAGAAGCGCATACCCTCCCGATCCCATGATATCCAAGGCACTGCCCAGTACCAGAGAGGTGGCAGATCGTGAGCCGACCAGTGAATGGATTCCAAGATCCACCGAACCGGGACGGTTGATGTAAGCCGCATGATAAGCGACTGCATCCATCGCTTTGGGGTCTTTGAAAAACACCATGCCGTTGCTCATGGGAAGATAGAACTGCTTGTGGCCGTCAATGGTTACCGAGTCCGCCTTTTCGATGCCATCCAGTAGTCGCGCATACCGTTGTGACAGCAATACGGGGCCTCCCCAGGCGGCATCCACGTGGAAATGGATGCCGTGTTCGTTGCATATGTCGGCAATGGCGCCAAGCGGGTCTACGGAGCCTGTCTCGGTTGTGCCGGCAATGCCGATGACGGCCAGAACCGCTGTCCCTTCATCCTGACGCAGCGCTTCGAGGGTCTGCCTCAGGGCGCGGATGTCCATTCGGTTATCGTGGCCGACAGCGATGGGTATCACTGCGTTGTTGCCGATCCCCAGCACGCCTGCCGCTTTGCGGATCGAGTAGTGGCACAGCTCGGAGACGAGCACTCTCAACCGTCGGATGCCACGGTCCCGCATGGCTGCAGCCAGTCCATCCTGCTCGACCCCGGCACATCCCTTTGAAGCGGGCAGCAGCCGGTTCCTGGCCACCCAGAGAGCAGTCAGGTTGGCCAGTGTGCCATCCTCCACAAACGATCCCAGTGTGCTCTCAGGCTCCTGGACGTGGCGGTCGTAAAACGCTTTATCGTACCGGAACAGCAGACGATGGATTTTGGCCAGCACCTGTCGTTCGTAAACACTGACAACCTTGGATGTCTCGAGCTTCACCGGATTCTGGTTCAAGGCGGCGACAATTGAGTTCAGATGAACCATGAAAAAAGGTATCGCCGATGTCATGTGTCCTACGAAATAGGGCGAGGAGACGTTGACGGCATGGGGGGCGATCTCCTCGATGATTTCTGAAATGACGTCGGCCAGTTTTTTTACAGGGCTTTGGGCAATATCCGAAGAGGTAAACCGAGAGGCGAGTTCCTTCAGGGAGATCTCTTCGGTGATACCGACGTGCTCCCTTAAAAAATCGTGAAGGCCGAACAGGATCTGCTCCATATACTTGGTCAGCACCATCCGCGAATGGCCGTTCTCCGGCCGATGAAAAATCCGCTCCAGCGCTTCGCGGTTGGCCACCAGGTGTTGCTTTGAACCGTCCTTTGCCATTTGGTTTGATCTGTTCATTGGATCCTTGATCTCCGTGCATCAACGCCAGGTTCTTGAAAAGCTGTCAGGTTCTGTCGTTTCTTTTCTCAGCTTTTCATTTTTGATTGTCAACCTGCTTTTTCACATTCGGCCGCTATTTGACGATCCATGCTTTGGGTGCTTGGGGGTGAGAGGGCCACCAGAAAAATGATCCGGAGTGGGATGAATGCGTGACGGGTTTCACCATCACCAGGGGAGGGGTGTTTTTCTGTGCTTTTGGAAAAACGGACAGGCAGGCAGTCCGCCAAGCAATGGCTGTTTCACCACAGAGATCACAGGGGGAAGATGAACATTAAAGGCAACACATCTCTGCGACCTCTGTGGTTTTCAGCTTGCTGCTATGTATAAACGTTTCCCTTTCTATTTCTTTGCAAGTCGCTCCATTGCCGCTTTCAGGCTGAAGCGAAGGCGTTCGAGCACATCGGCGAGTTTGCCGATCTCGTCATTGCCCCTCGCTTCGATTTTCTGGTTGATCTGTCCTTCCGCCAGTCGCATCGAGATGTCGGTGAGTTCCTTGATTGGCAGGAGCGATCTCTGAACGGTGATGAAGACCAGCAGAAACGACACCACCAGGATGACGGCCATGATCACTACGGTAGAAAGAATCATGCGCATCTTTTCGGCATTCATCTTCTCCAGTGAATAGCCGATCCTGAAGCCTCCCCAGTGTTTGCCCTTGACCATGATCGGCGTGGAGATGTCCCACATCGTCTCGCCGGTGTCCCTGTGATAGACTTGCAAGAAACCGGCGGTCAGGTTTTGGGCCGCGGCAAGCCCCACCTTGTCGCTGAAGATGCGTTTGGTTCGGTTGAGGACCAGGTCCTTGTCCGGATCGCCGGTCGGGGGATGGTTGAAACGGGTGTTATGGGTGGGCAGGTATCCGTTGGTATCCACGGCCACAGCAAAGACCACGCTGTCGTCTTTCAAGAATTCATCTTCGATACCCAGCAAGGCTTTATCCAGATAGAAATCATATTTGGTATGGAATTTGGGCGGATTGAAACCTGGTATCTTCTCATAGGCCGTATCAAAGGCATCCCTGATGGTGAAGACCCCGTTGTCGATGGCCTCTTCCATCAATACGCCCGTCATTTTAGCGCCCGCCATCGATTCGATTTTGCCCCGCTCCAGCAGTTGGGCTTCCAACGCGGCGCTTTGCCTGTAAATCAAGTAGGCCGACCCGGCGGCAATGACGATGAATAGAAGAAGGTTGACGTAGATCGTAACCTTCAAAGCAACCCGTTCAGATATGAATTTGATCATGGCGCTCTCTCCCTTGTGGGTAATGAATTAAAAGGGCGGCCTAAGGTTTGTAGCCGAACCGGATAGCCCCCCAGTGCCTGTTGTGGATGTGAATCGGAACGGAAAGGTCGTAGATCGTCTCGCCGGTATCCCTGAAGTACTTCTGGACCAGAACGGGTTCGGTGTTGCGGGCAGCCGACAGTCCGGTCCGGTCATTGAATATCCGTTTCGCCCGGGCTCGGGATTTGGTGTTGTGCGTCGGCAGGTAGCCATTGCGGTCCACTGCGACCACAAAGAACAATCTCGGGTCCTTTTGCAAATACTTGTCCAGAATCTGCTGGATGACCGCGTCGCTTAGCTTGTCGTACTGGGTCCTGAATTTTTGAGGCGAGGTGCTGGGAATGGGAATGTAGAACGTGTCGAACATTTGCGCCATGGTCAGCTTGCCGCTGGTGACCAGAAATTCGAACTGTGTCTTGACTTCCGTTTGGCACTCCATGGCCCAGGCTTTGACTTTTTCTTCCAGCTCTTCGGCAGGGTCTGCCGGCGCCGTGCTGCAGAGAAGCAGTACAGATAGCACGGCGGCAACCAGCGCGACTGGCATCTTCCGGTCGTGGTTCAGTCGAGTCATAGCTGCTCCTTATTTGCTTTGGTTGGCGAGGTTTTCGCTAATGATCGCCTGGATAAATGTGCTCACGCTTTGGACGAGATCGGTTGCCGGGGCGTCGGCCTCTTTGATTACCGCAAGAAAATAGTTGCTCAGGGAAAAGGCGATGACATCCTCCCGGTTTTTCCGTGTAAAGATGATGTGCTTGAATTTCGAGAAGCCGAGGAGGGGAGATATCGCGTCGCAGTTCAGGCCGGAGAAGGCGACAAAAGGAAAGATGGTGTCGGCATTTTCGCCTTGGAAGGCGATTCCCGTTCCATCAAACTTCACGAGGTAATAGCTCTTCACGCCATCAATATTTACAATTTTTGAAAAATCGTGGACGGTTGTCATTGCGTGACTCCATTATAGGCTTTCGATATGGGGCGCGATCAGCTCCCTGAATGTGTTGGCCTTCTCCTGATCTCCAATTTCATTGCAGAGCATCTGGACCAATTTCTCAATGGACCCCTTGCTCAGATGATCGACGCTGCCGATCCAGGTTTGACGAGTATCGCTGAAGACGAAAGAGGCCATGGGGCCCATGACTTTATTGAGTGAGCTTTCAAGGGCTGAGAGGATTTGAGCGATCGGCCCTGAGTTGAGAAGCGTCTCCAGCTTTTTGCTATTGGCGTCATTGCCGCTCACTGGTGTACTGCCGGTAGGGGCTGCAGCGCCTGAGCTGGCAGTAGGAGCACTGACGTTCATCCCCGGATTTTCCAGAGCCTGCGCCAGTGTCAACTCCAGGAGATTGGTATCCAGGCCTGTTTCATGAATGAAAACGAGATAGGGACTGCCGCTTGGCTTTAACACCTGCACGGATGAGTCATCATAATTGAGGCGGATCCGTTTAAGATCGGCGAAGAGTTCCATCCCCCAGGAGAAAAATTTCTCCACGATTTGGCCTACCTTGGCCAGATTCTCTTCTGTGAATGTCGGCTCTGATTTTCGGGAGACGATTCCGATCTGGGGGTCGTAATAGAAAGCGCAAGAGACGCCGGGAAGGGATTTGATGCTGTCGAGAACTGTTTCCATATACAACCTCTCGAAAAATTCTCGTTGCTGAAAAAGGGCCGGGGGGCTTCCCATAAAGGAGGCGCAACCTCCTATACGCAGACGCTTCGGCCCCTTTCCGTGAGGGCTCATCTGGCAGTTCTTCTTATGCCGATACTACAGCGCAACGCCTAACCTTTGGTCGCAACAGGAACTGATGCGATCAACAAGCACTGCAGGAAATGGATCTGGAACACTGGAGCAAGTAAATTATGTGTGGCGATCAGCGTCTGAAAACCTGACCGGTTTTTGCGTGTGGTTTTGCGTTTAATTGAACTGTCACTCCGTAATTATTGGATTAACTTAACTGAAACAGCGTAGTTAGTCAATTGCAGATATAAATGCTCCTGCATTGCACTGCGCCTTGACAGGTGATTTTTTACTGTGTTAGAGGCTCATCGGAACCGAAGAGGATATCCGGTGGCCATTGGGCCGCAAGAGGGAAGCCGGTGAGAATCCGGCACGGACCCGCCGCTGTGAGCGAGGACGAAATCCGCATAAGTGCCACTGCATCGCAATACCATCGACGAAGCGATGCGGGAAGGCGCGGAGAGTAGGTTGATCCGCAAGTCAGAAGACCTGCCGAATATCGAATGAGTTCTTGGTGGAGATGGTAAATCCCCAGGCTGATATTTTATTGGCTTGGGGTTTTTTTATGCCCTTGCACAGCCTCGAGGCCTGACCCGCTATGTGACGGGGCGCTTGAGGCGTTGAAAGGAGATATCATGCTTGAAAAGACAATCGAAGCAATCGAAGCGTTGGATGAGGAGGCCATGGCGGCGGCCCAGGCCCATCAGGAACGACTGGCCCTGCCACCGGGCAGCCTTGGCCGGCTTCACGAATTGGCAGTAAAGATGGCGGGCATGACCGGCCGACCGAGACCACGGGTACAGCGGTTGGCGGTCATCACCATGGCCGGGGATCACGGTGTTGCGGCCCAGGGCGTGAGCAAGTTCCCCCAGGAGGTGACACGTGAGATGGTGGCCAACTTTGCCCGGGGAGGCGCGGCCATCAATGTTCTGACCCGCCATGTCGGCGCCCGGTTGACCGTGGTCGATATGGGAGTTGCCGGGCCTGAGATGGATATCGATATGCTTGACTCGGACTCGGTTCGCTTTGCCTCCAGGCGCATTGCACCCGGCACCAGGGACATCTCCAAGGGACCGGCCATGAACCGAAATCAGGCCGTACAGGCGTTGGAGGCCGGCATCCGGGTCTTCTTGGAAGAGAGGGAGAAGGGGGTGGACGCCGTGGGCACAGGAGACATGGGTATCGCCAACACCACACCCTCTTCGGCCATCGCCGCTGCGATGCTCAAGGTCTCCCCGGGCCGGGTGGTCAATCGCGGTACCGGCATCGACGACGCCGCTCTCGACAACAAGGTTCAGGTAGTCGCCCGGGCCCTGGAGGTCAATCACCCCGACCCCACCGATCCCATCGACGTGTTGGCCAAGGTTGGCGGGTATGAGATCGGCGGCATTGCAGGGGTGATTCTGGGGGCGTGTGCCCACCGCGTTCCGGTGGTGGTGGACGGATTCATCTCAACGGCGGCCGCCCTGGTGGCCTCTGCGTTTCATCCGGAGGTAAAGCACTATCTTTTCTCCGGCCATCAATCGGCCGTCGAAGGTCACCGCCTGATGCTGACGGCTTTAGGGATCGAGCCGATGATCGATCTGGGCATGCGGTTGGGAGAGGGCACCGGGGCTGCTTTCGGGCTCTCCATACTGTCTGCGGCATCCCGGGTGGCCACGGAGATGCTTACGTTCGATGAAGCTCAGGTGTCCGGTCCTGGAGATGATGCGCATTAAGGCCTTTCTCTCCCGATGGCAAATACATGCTCCTTACCGACGCGCCCTTTGGTTTGGACCAGACCCAGATCTTTCACCGGCAGCATTTTTTTTACAAAACCGGCCGTTGTCTTGCAGATGACGATGTCGGCCGATAGAGATTTATTGGCCAGATCGGACAGTCGAAACGCCAGGTTTGTCGCATCTCCCACAACAGCCAGATCGATTGAGCGATCGCCGTAGTGGGAAATCGTGGCGTTGCCTGTCGAGATGCCCCATCCCATGCGAACGGATGATGTCTCCGGCCCCCGTTCAAGGGTTTCCGACCTCATCCGTTCTATCGCTTTGGCCTGTTCTATGGCTGCCTGGCAGGCGAGAAGGGCCGGCTTGCCGGCAGAGGTGTCGGTGTGGGGCCAAAACGCAAATACCGCGTCTCCAGCATAGTCTTTGACCGTGCCTTTGAACCGGTGAATGATTCGGCTGAAAATGCGGATGATGTCGTTCATGATGGCATAGGCGCGATTGGAGTCATACGCTTGGGCAAGGGTGGAAAAGTTCCTGACATCCGCCACCAGATGGGTGACAGGGGTCAGGGTCGGTGTGATGGTGGTCGCGTCATTCCACTGCGCAGGTGATGTGCCGGGTGAATCGGTTCCCGCATAAGAGACACGAATGGTCATACTGCCGATCACAATCGCATCGTTGTCTTTGAGTGCCACCAGCGCCCCGGGTGTCATGCGGACATCGTTCAGCCAGGTCCCGTTCTTGCTCAAGTCGATCATTTCCAGATGGGCGCCATTGCGGCTGATCACGACATGGTCGCGCGATACCGCTGCGTCTTGAACCAAGACACACCTTTTTTGGGTCATGCCTTTGCACCCGCGGCCGATAAAGATCTTATCAATAACCGGTTGACGGTGATCGATTCGATTTTCATCAGTCCATTCAAGAAAGGCAGTCGACATGGTATCTACCTGATAACCGGTTTCGGGTTCATTTAGTACAAGGCATGAAACAATGGTAAGTACAGACCGCCTGTTTTCAAGCAGCCCCGATCGATTTGATGACGAGAGGCCCAGAGGCGACGATGAGAGGGGCAGGGGCCATTGCGGACAGGCCAGGGCGATGCGGCCATTCAATCCCGATAAGGGGGCCATCTATGGGATCAATGGAGAGATCAATGGCAAGATCTACGATTCGATTTAACTGCTTTAAAGGAGTCTGTGCCATGGCCCTGTTGCTCGTGGGGCTGTACGGATGCGGCACCACGCCGCCGGCAAAGCATGCGGACGGCTACAGGGAGAAAGGCCTGGCCAGCTACTACGCCCACAAATTCCACGGGCGCAAGACGGCCAGCGGCGAACGTTACGACGAAAAGAAGTTGACGGCCGCGCACCCCCAGCTACCCTTCAACACGATGGTGAACGTGGTCAATCTGAGAAACGGAAAACAGGTAAATGTGCGCATCAATGACCGCGGCCCCTTTATCAAAGGGCGCATTATCGACCTTTCCCACGCGGCTGCCAAAGAGCTGGGGATGATTCGTGCCGGGATTGTAAAGGTGAGGATTTCAGCAGCGATTCCCTGACTGACACGGAACGACCACTTGCCCGCAACGCATGTACCTCACCTGCTCAAATTTCCGATATGATAACGAAGAAGTGGTTTGACACGTTTAACATTATCGTTTATCGTCGATAAACGATTAATAAGTGAGGAGGCGTTTTGAACAGCTGTTGTGCTCCCCCGAACCCTGAACTGGAAACCGAAGATGTCGAGCGCTTCGCAGCGATTTGCAAGGCCCTGGCGCATCCGGCCCGTTTGCGCATTTTACGGCATCTCAAGCGAATAGACCGGTGCGTATGCGGAGAGATCGTCACTGTTTTGCCATTGGCGCAATCAACGGTAAGCCAGCACCTGAAAATTTTGAAAGCCGCGGGGTTGGTTAGGGGGAGCGTTGAGGGGCCGTGTACCTGCTATTGCCTGGACGTTGAGGTGATGGCCTGGTTCAAACAGATGGCGGATCGCTTATAACCCCAAAGGAAAAGAACAACATGGATGAACAGCAAGAGAGGCCGGTCAATGGTTTCCATGGGGATTGCTGTGGGGGTAAGGCGCCCCTCGACACGTTCCCCATCTATCGGGCCGAGGCGAATGACCAGCCTTGCTGTGGGCCGCCGGCCGGTCCGCCCAGCAGCCCCGACGAACGGCCCGGTTATCGCCTGTGCGGTTTTGTGGCGGATTTTCTCGACACGGAAATAGGGCGTATTCCCCGCGCGAGCACGGAGTTGAACCGTGAGGATCGCATGGGGACCTTGAGGATGCGCCTGGGATACGGCCGCAACGACTACATCGTTGCACCGGGCCTCTATGCGGTGGGCCGACCGGACCAGGACGCACCGGTGCTCGTCACGGCCAATTACAAGCTCAGCTTTGACCATTTGCGGCGGGAATTGACGGGCGCCGATGCATGGATTTTGGTGATCGATACCCGGGGAATCAACGTCTGGTGCGCCGCTGGAAAGGGCACTTTCGGCACCGAGGAACTTATCCGTCGCGTAAAACGGACGCGGTTGGGAGAGTTGGTTCGCCATCGGCGATTGATTCTGCCGCAGCTGGGCGCAACGGGTGTCGCCGCGCATCTTGTCAAACGGGGATGTGGATTCGAGGTCGTCTGGGGGCCGGTGCTGGCCAGGGACACCTTGTCTTTTCTGGACGCCAATTTTAAAGCGGATCCTGCCATGCGCCGGGTCACGTTCACAATGGTCGAAAGGTTGGTGCTGGTCCCGGTCGAGGTGACGCTGCTCCGCAAGTATCTGCTCTGGACCCTGGGGGGGATCGTGTTGCTCTCGGGAATCGGACCTGCCATCTTTTCGATATCAGCAGCTTGGGAGCGTGGTTTTTTGGCTGCGGCCGCTATTTTGGTGGGGATCTTTGCCGGATCGGTTCTGGTGCCCATGCTGCTCCCGTGGATACCAGGGCGCGCATTCGCACTGAAAGGCACCATCACCGGGCTGGCGTCGAGCCTGCTTTTCGTTGCCGTCGTGCATGCCCATCCATTGATTGCCTTGTGGACGGCCCTGACGCTGGTGTTGTTTTCGACGGTGGTCAGCTCCTTTTTGGCCATGAATTTTACCGGCGCGACGCCCTTTACGTCGCCTTCGGGCGTCGAAAAAGAGATGCGGGTGGCCATTCCAGCTCAGTTGGGCCTTGCCCTTATCGCCGTGGCGATCTGGATCGCAACGGCCTTTTAATGAGGTGAAACATGCAGTCCATACGGTATATTGACGATGTGGCTACGCTGACGCTGGACGAGCAGCAGTGCGTGGGTTGCGGCATGTGCGCCGCTGTGTGCCCTCATGGGGTGTTGGCATTGGAGGGGCGCAAGGCACGTGTCGTGGATCTGGATGGATGCATGGAGTGTGGCGGATGTGCCAACAACTGTCCCACAGGAGCGATTACCGTAACGCCGGGGGTGGGGTGCGCCAGCTATATCATCCAATCCTGGATCAAAGGGAAAGAGAACGCCTCTTGTGGTGGGGCAGGGTGTTGTTAATTTGCTTCATCTTCGGTATCCATTTCCGTCGGCGGCACGGCATCTGTCGGCATGATGCGGACGGCCGGTCAGATGGTCGGCCGCGGGCGCTTCCCGTCTAGCACTTGCCGAACCGCTGTTCCCAGGTCGCTGCGCACCAGCGGTTTCTTGATCAGCGCCCGGATACCCAATCGATCGATCATCTCCTGGGTCACCTTTTCACTGTATCCCGTGCAGATGATGATGGGGATGTCCGGCCTCAGTGCCAGGAGCTTTTGCGCCAACACATCTCCGGTCATGTCGGGCATGGTCATGTCGGTGATCACCAGGTCATAAGCGTCGGGCTGCTGCTCGAACAGGAGCAGGGCCCGGGCGCTGCCGGTGCTCTCCGTTATGCGGTAGCCCAGCCGCTGGAGAAGTTCTCTCCCCAAGTCGACCAGCGGCTCCTCATCGTCCACAAATAGAATATGTTCCCGGCCGAACGGCACCATCTCTTCGGGAGCGATCATGCCGGGGTCGGCATGATCGATGGTCGGCAGGTAAAGGGTAAAGGTGGTGCCTCTCCCCGGTGTGCTCGACACTTTCACCACCCCCTGGCAGCCGCTGACGATCCCCTGCACCACGGCCAGTCCCATACCGGTTCCTTCTCCCTTCTCCTTGGTCGTGAAATAGGGATCGAAAATTTTGTCCATATCGTTTGGATCGATGCCATGACCTGTATCCTGGACCTCGATCTTGAGATAGCGGTCAGGGCGCATGCCCTCCTGAAGCCCGATGTCGCCCGGAGATAACTCCTCGTCAGTCAAAGAGACGGTAAGCCGGCCGCCGTTCTTTCGCATTGCGTGGCTGGCATTGGCGCAAATGTTCATGATGACCTGATGGATCTGGATGGGATCGGCTTCAACCACCGCTTCGCTTTGGATTTGGGTGTTGATTTCAATGGTTGAAGGAAGGGAAGCGCGCAGCAGCTTAAGGGCCTCCTTGATGATGGGCTGAACCTGGATCGGTTTGGCCTCCGACTCGGTCTGGCGGCTGAAGGTGAGAATCTGCTGCACCAGGTCCCGCGCCCTTTGGCCGGCACGCAGCACCTGGCCGATATAGTTGGGATTCGGCTCTCCCCGTTTGGCATCGTCCAGGGCAAGCTCTGAAAAGCCTAGTATTGCTGAGAGGATATTGTTGAAATCATGGGCAATTCCGCCGGCCAAGGTGCCGATGGCCTCCATCTTCTGAGCCTGCCGAAGCCTCTCTTCGGTCTGTCGCCGTTCCTGATCCAGGAACTTGACGGCACTGATGTCGGTGGCGACATGCAGCCGAACATAACGTCCATCCACCCATTTAATGGCGCGATCGTGGTGCAGATACCAGCGCGTTCCCTCTTCATTCATCGCCTCCCAGACCTGAAGGTCATTGGGATTGCCTTGCTCGTCGAGCAGTCGCATATCCCGGCAGTGTTCACAGGGCTCCGTTCGGTTGTGAAACGCCTGCCAGCAGGGCTGATCGGTCAGATCGTTTTTGGCCATTGCCCGCATGTGACGATTCATGAAGATGATCTCATGGGACTTAAGGTCGGCTGCATAGATGATGGCGTCGATGCTGTCCAGGACCGTCAGGAGGGTTTGGTGGGTTTCGCGCAGTGATATCTCCTTCCGGGCCGTCTGCGTAACATCGCTCATCACATGGATGTAGCACTTGATGCTACCATGGTCGTCGAATTGCGGGTGGACGACCACATCGAGCCAGCGTTCTCCGTATTTCAGCGTGATCGATTCGCGCCGGCCGCTGGAGATCACCCGGTGGCAGGGGCACTCCTCCAGGGGCTGTTTCGTGCGATGAATCAGCTCCCAGCAGTAATTCCCTAAGATCTTATCTTCGTCGAGCTGTAAAAGCTCGCGCATTGCCAGGTTGCATGCGGTGATGCGCCGCTCACTGTCCAGGATGCAGATCGCATCGGCGATGGCATCGAAGATCTCCTGCCAAAGCACAGGGCTTGTATTCGATACAGGTGATGCTGTCACCATGGGCCCCGATGGGCTGCTGTGTGGATGGGGGGGATGTTCTAATTGGACTCGGGAGGTGTTGTCGGGACGGTCGTTGTTTGAGGTGGCGTTGCGTTGCGTCTCTCTTTTCACCAGGCGTTCCCCTGTGTTCAGTTCTGCTTGATCATTTCCTCTCCGCATATTGCCGACAGTACCAGAAGGGTGATGCCGAACCGGCGGCGCCTGAATATAGATGTGTTGAACAGGAGCGCAAGATGATAAGGCTGCAGTGCTTTTCGTCAGTACGAGCCAATGGAATTAAGGCGTATGCAGTCATATTTAGCACAGGTCGGATAGGCGCGCAACAATCGGTCTTTCCTTTGACACGGGACGTGGTGCGTGGCAGATTCGACGACCAAGGCCTATTGTCCCTGACAGAAGGAGAACGTTGGTGGTGCCAAAAACAAAAATGCTGCACGGTCGCCACGGCGCGCGCCATGCCCGGGGATTGGTCGTGGTGATCGATGTGCTGAGGGCATTCTCCACGGCCTGCTATGTCGCTGCCGGCGGTGCCGGCAGGATCGTGAGCGTTGCCGATGCCGACGAAGCGCAACGATTAAAACGTCTGGACTCCCGGGCCGTGCTGCTGGGCGAACGCGACGGCTGCCAGATACCCGGTTTCGACCTGGGCAACTCGCCCAGTCAGGCGGTTCGAGTGGATTGGGGCGGGCGCACAGCGGTATTGACCACCTCCAACGGGACGATGGGGTTGGCGGCGGTGGCGCACTCCGATGAGGTGCTTACCGGCAGCTTTGCCAACGCAGGCGCAATAGTGAAGTATATCCGCTGGCAGGCCCCCGCCCTGGTGTCGTTGGTCTGCATGGGCAGCAGGGGTAAGCCGGCAATCGAGGATACCCTCTGCGGCCTCTATTTGGCCGCTGCCTTGAAGGGAAGACCGTTGCCTTTTGAGGTGTTGAAAGGGATTATCCTGAGAGGGGGAAGTGTTCACCGTTTTTTGGCTTCACAAAGCCCGGACATGCCCGCAGAGGATCTTGAGCGCTGCCTGGTTTTGGATCTGTTTGAATTTGTTTTCACTGTCGAGAACGTTCCGGGCTGGGGAACCGTTTTGAAAAGAGTCGACGTGGCCTGAGCGCCGTCCACGAATTTGTCGCACCAGGGGTTTTGCCTACCATTTCACTGTTTTTTTACCCTGTTTGCCGTTTAGCGCATCGACGCTATATTGCGTAGCATAAAAGATTTGAATTGAAGCATTTCAGTTCAAGTCATAACGAACAACGGCTTAAGGAGGATATATCCTATGAATACATTCGCAAAAACAGTAATCACCTTATTCGTGGCAATGACATTCATACCGGCGCTGGTTCTTGCAGGCGGCGGCACTTACGGCAAGAAGAGCTCAATGGACATTGTAGACACAGCGGTTTCGGCCGGGTCATTCAATACGCTTGCTGCTGCTCTGAAAGCGGCTGATCTTGTGGATACATTGAAAGGCGAGGGACCGTATACCGTTTTTGCCCCGACCGATGAGGCTTTTTCCAAGCTGCCGGCCGGTACGGTAGAAGATCTGTTGAAACCGGAGAACAAGTCGAAGCTGCAGGCCATATTGACCTACCATGTGGTTGCGGGAAGGGTGATGGCAAAGGATGCGGTCAAGTTGACCTCGGCAAAGACCGTCAACGGTGAGCGATTTTCGATCAGCGCCAAGGAGGGCGTTGTGATGGTCGATAACGCACGGGTCATTCAGACGGATATCCAAGCGTCAAACGGCGTGATTCATGTGATCGACAGCGTCATTATTCCCTAACGAGCGGACCTTGAGTCCCGCTTTTACGGTTGTGGGAGCAGCGAGTCGCCTTTTTGGGACTCGCTGTTTTTGTCTGGACGTAAGTCGTCGATTCGGTGTCGATAACGGTTGATCATTTCATCCCAACGGGTGTCCTGGCTGAATTTGCATTGACCGTAAAGGGATTGATGGACGTCGAAGATGTTTTGGGGAACCAGGGGATTCGATACGTATATGGAGACACCGCTGGCGTGTTGGCCGGCGGTGTGTTCCTCGTGGACAATCAACCGGGAGTGAAGTTGTGACAGTATCTCTTCGCAAAGCTGCCTGATCTGGGCGTCGCTTGTTTCCAACATGGTTATCTCCAGCAGATTGCCCAAATCATAGTACTCCAGATTGAGAAAACTGGGGAACCGTTGCGTTTGGCCCAGAATCGCTTGCCAATTTTTCAGGAAGGCCGGCTGTTCCAAGCGTTCGATGATGCGCGCTGCGAGACGGTCCAACTGTGTGGTAAGCGACGCTATCTGCCGGCAATCGATGGCTGCCATGGTAGCCGGGAAAACGCCGGAACCATCAGCGGCCGCCTTTAGCGAGCTGTGGCGTTCGAACCGGTAATCGGCCATGAAATCGTCGATGATGATACGGCACAACGATTGGATATCGATCGAAGGATCATCATGGAGGTGTTGGATGATCTTGTCGAATTTGATGCCTCTGATCTGGAAGGTGCCGGGAGGTTCGTCAAGAAGGTGGATTTCGTCTTGACTGGCGATTAGGTAACGCGTCACATCGGCCAGCTCGTAGCCGATCTCCACCATGTTCGACAAGCATGATGAAAGTACCGTTAATTCAAATTGTTGCCCGTTTAGTGCCCGGGTCAATGCATTTTGCATCTGGGCCATGGACATGTCGCTTCTGCTAGTGGCATCCCGGGATATCGACAGGCGCTTGTTTGGCGTCACCCTCCCAAACTGCTTGGTGTTGATGATTCCCCTGCCATGGGCAAACATCAGAAAGATGTATTTTTCAGCCGGAAATCGCTCGATCGCAGTTTTCACAAAGCGCTGCAGCGTTGACGGATCGCCAAGATTGGCCTCTTGCCACTCATCGATCACCGGTGAACGGATCCTGCCAAGCTGAGGATCCCGGGCAATACGAATCAGCCGCGTGCGCTGCCACTCTCTGCCGTAGGTTTTAAGCCAGTCCGGGTGGCCGTCCGCCAGGACGATCACGTTGATCTGATCGGAGGAGCCAACGGTTTCCATCGTATCGATGGCATGGAACACTTCGGACGACAGATCGTTATCCCCGTTCATGTAGCACAAGACGGTGGTTTTTGCTGCCGGGTATAGCACCCGGGCCTGTCCTTCTGCTATCACGATGGAGGATGCCAGGAGAATAAACGAAAAGCAGAAGCCTCTCAGTATCTTGTCATACTTTCTGTAGCGCAACATATCACGTCGGTTCCAAACCTTTTCGGATGCGATTCAGTTCGATTGTTCAAATTGGCTTTGAGTGTCTGAACAGATCGTCTATAGGCTATTTCGGCCGACGATTCCAAAAGCTAAACCTCTGCTTGTTTCATCGCAGGTATCAAGTGCCGTCTTGATCCTCTTTTTTGGCGGTCGGATCGATTTGGGCCGCTTCGTTTTCGGCAATGTCGGCCTTGGCCTTCGCCTTGGCAGCCTTCCGTTCGGATTTTTCAGCCTCCATGCGGGTCATTTCGGCCTCTTTTTTCGCCTTTTGCCGTAAGTCATCGTCTGCATCGGCTGGGGACGACTTGAGCGCCTCGAGTTTTTGCGACGCCTTCTCCGCCCGATCCCTTGCCGCTTCGGCATCTTTGAGTGCTTTGGCTGCCTTCTCTTTGGCCTCGTTCATTGAATCCAGTGCTTCGGCCCTTTCGGCGGCTTCGCCGCTCTCCGGTTCGGCACCCAGATCGATATCCTCGGCGGCCTGAACCATTACCGTGGAGGTGAACCAACGCAGCAGCTCAAATGCGGGGCGATCGAACAGGGTGATGATCTGGTCGCTTTTGAACCGAAATGGGAGAAGCACCATATCCGATTGGGCGCTAAGCTCGATCACCTGTTTCTGATCGGGCTGCTCCAAAATTTCCAGATGCGCTTCGATACGCGCATCCTCGATCTCTTTGGCCAGAATTTCCCTGCCATCCTCTGTACGATAGCGCTCTTCAGCTGTGAAGACCGTGATGCGGGCGCTGCTCCAGGTGTCATCCTTTTTCATAAGATACCCAAGAAGCAGCGATAGACGACCAGTGGCATCCTCCTGCCACCAGATGTCGATGCGGCGTTGCTGCTGGACATCGGAAGCACCCTGGATTGCACTGTTTACGTTGCACATGATGACGTTGCAGCCCAAGCGGTATACGCCGCGCAGCATCCGATTCATGCGTTCCAGGCGCTGGGTGTCCCGCTCGGTCTCGGGGCTGTACCAGTTGAGCATGACCGTGTTCGGCTTGAGCGGTCCGATGCCGTAAGCCTGCACCAGGGTCGAGAGCACCGATTCCGGATCGGGGCTGAACACCACCTTGGGAAAGGCGTTCGACCCGTGTTTGAGCACATCGGCCCGCAGCTCTTGTTCGGCCTCTTTTTGACTGTACAGCAGTTTTCCTTCAGTCCCCTCGATCAGGCGCACCACGGTGGTGAAGCCGCTGTGGCCGGCAATCCAGTCGGACATCTGCAGCAGCTGTTCCCTGCGTATCGGTTCATTTGAGAGCGCCAGGATGTGCGGGCGCCAGTCCCGCGGATGCTCCGGATCCTCGGCCAGCCCCTTTAGGTGCTCCCTGATCTCCTGTAGATGCCACGAAC
This sequence comes from uncultured Desulfatitalea sp., assembly GCA_963668675.2. GTDB lineage: Bacteria > Desulfobacterota > Desulfobacteria > Desulfobacterales > Desulfosarcinaceae > Desulfatitalea. Next base: position 3,746,691 of record CAXXMB010000002.1, read on the forward strand.
GCCGGCCGTCGGCCCAACGGGCGGGACCGGCCGTTCTTTTAAGGTATTGATAGATGGCAAAGATAACGCTGGCAGCTACAACGCCGGTAAGCGGATCGATGGCAAGCATGACGCCGAGGCATGCCAGGGCACCCACGAGACTCAACCTGTAATGAAAAAAGCGAAAACGGGGCCTAAACGACGGGCTTCCTGCCTTGGCCTCGAAATAGGTGGCATAGTTGAGCAGTCCGTACGAGATGAGAAAGAACATGGAGACGGTGGATGCGATAAGGTTGAGGCTGCCGATGGAGATGGTGAGCACGGCGATCAGGGCAGACAGCACAACGGCCCTGCGGGGATTGTTGCTGGTACCGTATCCTTTGGCAAAAAAGGTCAGTTGGGAAAAGACCCGATCGGCCGCCAGAGACTGTAGAATCCGGGGCGCTCCCAGAAACGAGGCCATGGCGGATGAGAGGGTGGCTGCAATCACGCCGGCATCGATCAGCACGCCCCACGCGGCGGTCTGTTTCATCGCACCGTAGTCCTGCCGCAGATCCCCTAAAGGCATCGCACCGGCCATGATCACGGCCGCGGAGAAATAGATTACGATCGAGATGCCGACGGCCATAAAGGTGCCCATGGGAAGGCTGCGCTCGGGATCGGCCAGATCGCCGGACATGCTGACCCCCTGGGTGAATCCGGTCACCGCCGGAAAGAAGATCGCAAAGATCACCCAGAATGCCATCAAGCTGTCATCGGCACGCCAATTGGAGGTGGCCACGGCGATGTCCCATTTGGCCATGCCGCCGACGTAGAAGGAGAGCAGGGCGAGACAGAGAAAGGCCATGACCGCATACTGGAAACGGGTGGCCCAGTCCGCGCCCATCAACGCGAGCAGAAAAAGCGCCGCAACGGCCGCCAAGGCCACCGTTTGGGGCGTTACAGCCGGATGGCTGGAGAAGGCCGACACCGCCTCTCCGAAACCGATGCAGTAGAAAGCGACCGAGACGGATTGGGCCAGAAAGAGCACCAGGCCAAGGGCGCCGCCGAATTCAACACCAAGGGTTCGGGAGATCAGGTAGTAGTCGCCGCCGCCTTTGACCTTGAGGTTGGTGGCCACGGCCGAGAGCGAGATGCTGGTAAGCACCGATATGGCATTGGCAATAGCGATGATGAGCAATGCCTTCATCAACCCGGCGCTTCCAACCACATAACCCAGTCGCAAAAAAAGGATGATGCCCAGGATGGTCAGAATCGATGGTGTGAACACCCCCCCGAAGGTGCCCAGCTTCTTGGGCCCGTTCTGAACAGAGACAATTTTTTCAGAAGAGTTTTTCATCTTGATGATGAGTATCACAGGTGGTAGCAATAGTATAGTTTGTTAAGCGTTGACGGGAACTATTCTTCCCCTTGCGTATGTGCAATCTGCCTTCTTACCCCTGAAGTGATGCATTGAATCTCATCATCGACTTGATCTTCATCTGCGCGAGCTTACATTCTTAAGCGATATCCGTTTCAAGCAGACGAGGCGCGGCTCGTTTGATCGTCTGCCGGCAACGGTGTGAAAAGCATTTCTCAGAGAGGTGTTGTCATGGAAGAGCTTTTTAAACGACTGTTGACTTTGAGGGTGCGCAAAAAGAGGAGATTCAAAGTCAAAAAGGGACTCAGTGTCGTTTTGAGTGGCGCCACCCACATTGGCCGGAACCGAATCAACGATATCGGTATGGGGGGGTTGTCATTTTACTATACGGACGAAGGTGGTTCGGTCAGCAACAACTCTAAACCGCAGAATTTGTCGGTTATCCCGGATGGCCAGCCGGCCATCGTTCATATCCCCTGCCGAACGGTCTGCGATGATGAGACCGGTGAACTGATTTTTCCGAACCAACGTGTCAAACGGCGCTCGGTAAAGTTTGGACGAATGAGTGATTACCAGAAGAAGCAGATGAAGGGTTTGATCAAGGATTTCGTTCGCAAACGCTGACCCTTTTAAGGCCATCCCAGGCTCAATTCATCCTAAATCCAAGCAATCCAGGAAAGGCGTTTCGTCCATAACCGGTTTGACAGACAATGGTCGATCAACCCTCGGGCGAGCGATCATCTGCCGATCGTTCAGGCGTAAGTATAAATTGCTGTATGACGGTCATCAGGTCGTTGACATCGAAGGGTTTGGATACGAAGGCGTCGGCGCCCATTTGGTAGGCCGCTTTTTCATGGTCTGGATTGCTGGAGGTGATGATAAAGGTTTTCTCCGGATGGTTCTGTTTTACCTGTTCGAGAACCTCTATCCCGCTCAAATCCGGGATGTTGGCATCTGCAATGACGATCATCACATCGGTGGGATGGTGCTGGATGTATTGCCAGGCGCGGAAACCGCTTTCAAAGGTGGTCACCTTGCTGTTGGTGCTGAACTCGATGGTGTGGACGGCGAAATCGCGAACAAACTGATCATCGTCAATTAGCAGAATCTGTCGATCGTTCCGGGCGGAAGGTTTGCTCATATCAAGCCACCTTTATAAAAGCCATATCCTCCGCGCGGCTGCTGAACATAAGGGTTTGGCAGACGATGTCGATATTCTCCTCCATCGCCAATTTGCGATGCTCCCCTATGGGGAACCCTTTTGCCGCCGCCTTTACCATAACAGCCAGCAATTTCACACGTTGGTAGAAAAGATGATCGTAGACTGAATTTCGATCGGAGTGGGGTTGATTTGGAAGCCTGTCCACCAGCCCCCCGATATCAATGGATTCAGCTTCAACGTGACGGGCGTTTTCCAGCATGGCCTTGCGTCGATACTCGCCCATCGGGTATCCGTTCAAGTAGGCCTTGGCCATGATGATCATCAATTTCAAGCGCGCAAAAAAAATATCGTCAAGATCCATTTCCCGCGATTCTGAGGGGGGAGAGCCTAATCGAATCATAGCATTCCTTATTCAACCGGATAAAAGCGCTTGCAGGGGGTGTTTGAGATTGTTTTGATTTGTAGCCTTTTAGGGGCTACAAGTCAAGCATCCCGCCTCTCGGTCGCTTCTTGTCGACGCATTGGGCAGAGGAATCTGACAAATTGGATTAAGAAACAGATGGTTGCCTGTTCAATAAGGTGAGCGCGTTAGATAGGCATATCGCGCAGCATGGCTCGATCGAGCTAGGCTGCTCATCGATTCGGGTGAGCGTGAAGCGCCCTTTGTCTTGCGTCTCTCCAGGCCCGAGCGCCGCTCGGGAATGTGGTTTGAATAATAGAAGCGGCGTCTTTCCAAATGAAGGCGCCTATCGTTTTGGCGAAATGAATCGAACTGGGTGCACATATAATTTAATCCCCTCTCTCTTTTTTAAAACGAGGTATCTACTGCGGGGTCTCAAGGTCGGTACTGTTTTACAAAAGCAAGTTGTGTGCCGGATGCTCGGATTAAAAATCGCCCATATTCAGCCACTCTTTAGATCAACCCATTCTGATCAGGTCAGGATACACATAAAATTTCCCTCATAATTACGATTTTTGCCATGGTGAGATGCAAAATTGATTTGTAGTGCCATTTTTGCTAGAGTACGCTCCAAATGAAATCGCCACCATAATCAAGGCCACATACAAACCGTAGTTAAAACCAATACTCATAATAAACCGATACAGTTAGAATCATCATGGATCCCAGTTACGGCATCACTGGAAAATTGCTCATTTGGTTTTTCGCCATCGTCGCGATTTTTTACGGCACGATTCTGATCCTCTATATGAATTTCCAGGAGGTGGTCCACATATCGGAGCGCATCGTCAACAAGAACTATGCGATATCCGACTATTCGAAGCGGATGTTGGAAAACCTGCTCAGCATGGAGGAGAACGAGAAGAAGTACCATCTGCTCAAAAAGAGGGATTACCTTGGCTTTTTTACCGCGGCCAGGGATGAATTCGAAACCAGTCTGGTCAAAATCCTTGCCATAGAGAGCCAGGGCGAGAGCATCTCTTCGCACTGGCGGGACGTTTATAAGGAGTACCAGCGCTATCCCCGACTCGCCAAATCGCGGGCAAAGGGGGCTGCCAAGGCCAATTCCGACATCTGGATTCCGGAGAAAGTGATCAATTCATGGATTGAAAAGATCTCCGTGGCGCGCCTCGATAATCAGTCGGAAGTTGTGAACGCCACACGCGAACTCAATCGACGTGGTGTCAACTCTGTTCGTAATGCATTGATAGGATTGGGAATATCGAGCCTTGTAGGATTGCTGGGCGTCATCTACCTGGCCTATTCGATCATCAGGCCGCTGAAGGAACTCATGCGTGGCATCCGAACCATCTCCAAAATGCGGCAGAGCGAGCCTCTCAAGATTCATTCCAAAGACGAATTGGGGGAGCTGGCCTCCGCTTTCAATGAGATGGCAGATCGTTTGCGGCAGGAGGAACAGTTGAGATCCGACTTTATCTCCATGCTGAGCCATGAAATCCGTACGCCGCTCACCTCGATACGGGAGTCGGTCAATATGATCGAAGAGGAGGTGATGGGGCCTATCAATCGGCGACAGCGGAAATTTCTCGAGATTGCCGGCTCTGAGATCGGGCGCATCTGCGACCTGCTCAACCACCTCATGCAGGCGTCACGTCTGGAGCCGGGCGCGCTTAAGCTGAGCAGCGAGCCGGTGGATATCTATGCCCTGGTTTCTGCCAGCATCGACTCTCTCAGACCGACCGCCGAGGCCAAGCATATCGGCATCATATCAGAAATTCCCCCCGACACGCCCGATGTGCTCGGCGATGCGCAATATCTGCAGCAGGTCTTTTTGAATCTAATCGGCAATGCCATCAAATTTTCGGATCCGCTAACCGAGATCTGGGTCAGAACAGGGGGCATGGATACGCGCAAACGCCTTACCTTCAGTGTGGTCGACACCGGCCCGGGCATCCTCGAGGAGGATCTGGCCAAACTGTTCAACAAATTCTACAGGGCGGCCAAGGTCCGGGAACACCTCGATGGTGTCGGACTCGGGCTCAGTATTACCAAAAACATTGTGGAGGCGCATGGCGGGACGATTTGGGTGGAGAGTCAGGTGGGGACGGGAACCACGTTTAGTTTTACATTGCCCGCGGTTTTTTCTGATGATAAACCTCGGTTCAAAAGAAGATTGATCTACCCGAAATAGAGATTCCATCCGTTTTCAGGGATTGGGCGCGTATATCCAGTATGGATTCTGAACGGCCTTGTTGCCGCCCTATGGGTTATTTGTTGCACTTGACCATGCAGATGATATACAAAAGTCGATAATTCGAAGTTGAATTGGCATCAGACACAGCGAGATGTGCGGCTTTTTGTGTTCAGCGGTTTTTCGATCTGATGTTCCGCATACCCACTCAAGCTGCAAGGGCACGCCGCGCCGGATGGACCCGAAGACCGTATCGTGACGCTGATACCAGGCGTGAGCAGAACGGGATAGAAAGAGGACGTACTGGATTTGTTGCCATCATCGAAAGCTGCTAAAACAAAAAGTTCGGTATGCCGGCGGCTACAAATTGCCAAGGTTTTGTCGTGCTTTGCTATAGGTGTTTTTGTTCTTTTATTGGTGGCGGGCATGTCCGGTTGCCGGTTTCCCGGACAGGCACGACCGGTGCTGGAGGTCGGGCCGTCACCGGTTGAGTTGAAAAAATATAATGACGCCGTGGGGACTTACCTGGCGGCCGATTATGCGTCATCTGGGGAGCAGTTCACCGCCTTACGAGAGCAAACCACCGATTCGACCATGGCCCGCATGGCCCTTTTCGGATTGGCCTGTTCGCGTCTGATGACCGCCGAAGACCCCCAATCGTATCACGATGCCCTGGCCCTGTGGAATAGCTGGGTGCAATGCGCCTCCCGTGAGGAGGAGCATGAAAGCCCGCTGCTGCTTGCGCCTCTGATACAGAACAAGATGCTCTTTTCTCACATTCCGCTAAGCACGGCCGACAGTACGGAGGCCAAAGAGGAACCAAACATACCACGTTGGTTCATGGTGGAGGCCAACAAGGAGTTGCAGCGGGTGAAGCAGCAACTGGCCGACGACCAGCAAAGAATAGCCTACCGGGACAAGAGGATCAAAGAGCTTGAGAAGGAGATCGTTAGGCTGAAGCGGAAAATCAAAGCCTTCGAGACCATCGACCAGAAGATCCAGAAGAAGAAAAACGCCATCCCTTCAGCCGACTGATTAAAAAGTTGCCCTACGACATTGGCGCTGACGCATGCCTTTGGATCGATAGCCGTTGTTCGATAGAACACAATCGCCCAGGAAATGACTTCAAGGATGGTTTGACATGGTCAACCTATCGCAAGATAAAGACTCAAAAATTCTAATTGTGGACGATGACCTGAAGATACTGCAGGTCCTCGAAGCCCGGCTTCAAGCCTCCGGTTTCAATATATTAAAGGCAGAAAGCGGACAGGAAGCCATACGCCTGCTGAAAGACAACAAGATCGATCTGATGATTTCAGACATGAAGATGCCCGGGATGAGCGGTATGGATGTGTTGAACAAAGCCCGCGCCCTCCATCCGGGTCTTCCGATTATCTTTTTGACCGCCTACGGAACGATCCCCGACGCCGTCAATGCCGTTAAGGCCGGTGCCGTGGACTATCTGGCCAAGCCGTTTGACGGCCGCGAGCTGGTATTCAAACTGCGAAAAGTGTTGGAAGAGAGCCCCCGTTTGGAATCGGGCGACGATGACGAGGCGTTGATCGACGACATGCGTGGCGCCTCGAGTGCGAACATGAAAGCACTCTATCAAATGGTCAACAAGGTTGCCCAAAGCGATGTCAGCGTCTTGATCCTCGGCGAGAGCGGGGCTGGCAAGGAGCGCATTGCCCGCTTGATCCACCAACTCAGTGCCCGCTGCAAACAGCCGTTTGTGGTGGTCGATTGCGGGAGCACTCCGGCGGGCCTTCTGGAGAGCGAACTGTTCGGCCATGTGCGCGGCGCCTTTACCCATGCAGTCAACGACAAACGCGGTCTTATCGAAACCGCCAACAAAGGTACCCTGTTTCTCGATGAGATCGGCAACATCTCACCGGAGATGCAGGTTCGCCTGCTGCGCTTTCTGGAGGACCGTAAGATACGCCGCATAGGTGATCTGAAAGAGAATACGGTCAATTGCCGCGTGTTGGCGGCCACCAACTCCGATCTGATCGAGGATATCAAGCAGGGGCGTTTTCGCGAGGATCTCTACTACCGTCTGCGTGTTGTGACGTTGCAGATTCCGCCGTTGAGGGAGAGAAAAGAGGATATCCCCATCCTGACCGAACATTTCGTCAAATCCTATGCCCAGCAGAACGGCACACGGCCGGTCAAACTCCCGCCCGAAACGGTCCAATACCTCTGTTCCTATCCATGGCCGGGAAATGTGCGTGAGCTGAAAAACGCCATTGAGGCCGGTATCGTGATGTGCCACAGCAATCTGTTACGCCCCGAGGACATGCACCTGTCGGGCCTGCCCGCCATGGCCGCTGAAGAGGAACCGGCCGCCGGGACCACCTCCTTTTCCCTTGAGGACACCGAACGCAATGCCATCATCAGGGCGCTCAAACAGGCCGGCGGTGTCCAAAAAGAGGCTGCCAAGCTTCTCGGGATCAGCCGGCGGGCCATTCACTACAAAATCAAGAAATATGAAATTGATTCCGCGGCGTTACGCGCCAGGGGGTAACGGCAATCCGCCATCGGATCGTAAGGCCTGCCACCCCATGATCGCTGGACGTGTAACCTATTCCTCTTTACCGTCTCCCTATGCCCATTGTGGAAACATTCAACCGTTGAGGAGACAGGTATGAAGGAGATGCTGATTTTTGGGGCAATTATATGTGCCTGGTATGTTTTGCAGGCCTATATTCTGCCAAAACTGGGCGTATCGACCTGAATGCGGGATGCATGTCAGGTGACACGCAAAGATAAGAATGACGGGACAGCGCAATCTCCAGAGAAAGAGTGATCCCGACAAGGAGCTCGTCGAGGCGATTCAGTCCGGCGAGCGCGGTCTTTTTGCCGACCTGGTCAAGCGCTACGAACGCGCCCTCTACAACTTCGGTATCAGGATGTGTGGAAACCCCACTGATGCCGAAGATCTGGTTCAGGATACATTTCTAAATGTATTCAAATACTTAAAATCGTTTCGGCGCGAGACCAAATTCAAGAACTGGCTCTATCGTATCGCTGCCACCGCATGCATCAAAAAGAGGCGTCGATCCAAGTTCGCACCAGAGCGCGAGCTTTCACTGGATCAATTCCTGCCCTCGGATGAGGCCGACGTTGAACTCGCCACACCCCGTTGGGCGGACGCCCCTCTGGAGCAGGTGCTCAATGATGAGCTAGAGCGGCAGATCCAGAACGGCATATTGGAGCTGCCCGAAAAATACCGCAGCGTGCTGGTCCTCAGGGATGTTGAGGGATTTTCCACCGAGGAGACGGCCCAGATTCTCAACCTGACCACAAGCAACGTAAAGGTGAGGCTGCATCGGGCCAGGCTCTATTTGAGAGACCATCTTAAACACTATTTTAAAGATGACTGAACACCATCACCACCATGACGAGCAGTGCATAGAACTCTTTACCCGCTTGTCCGAATTTATCGACGGCGAGCTGGACCAGCCCCTTCGTCTCCTGGTCGAACGGCATCTGGCCGAATGCAAAGCATGTCGGGTATGCCTGACCACCCTTGAGCGCACCATTGCCCTCTGCCACCATACTGGTCAGGCTCCCCTGCCGGAAGCGCTCTCCCAACGGCTCGCCCGGATGATCACGGACCTCCAGAAAGAATAGGCACAAATCCATTTAATTTAAGTTGCTTGTGCTACCGAGCCGGGCGGGCATGAAGCCCGCCCCTACACAGGTTGTATATAGCATGGTCCTTTGTCTCTATCATTAACTTGCAGGGGCGGGCTTCATGCCCGCACGCAACGTAAGTTCAGGTGAATGATAGTAGGACATCGATTTTCTAAATGGCCTTAAGCACCAGCGGCCGCTTTCCAAGTTTGCCGTTGGCCGCTTCCAGCTGTTCGCTGCCACTCACTACGGCGATACCGGAGCGGGCGTTGGCCGGGTCGAGGTACTTTGCGGCAACCCTGCGCACATCGCCAAGGCTGACCTTTATCAAGTTGGTTTTGTAGGTCCGCCGGTCCTCATCGGTCAACCCGACGATCCAGCGGAAAAAGGCCTTTCGTGCGCCTGGCCCGGGTGGATCGGGTTTGTCGATCTCCGAACACACCTGCAAAATAGCCTCGTGGATATCGCCGTCATCGATGGGGGCCGATTGAACAAATTCGGCGGCCTCGGCATACACCTTCAGTGTCTGCACGATGTGCGGATCGCGGTACGAGGCCATGCTGAAGAGGCCGTTTTCGGCATTAAAAAGCGCAAATCCCCCATAGGCGCCGCCTTTTTCGCGAATTTCACGGTGCAGATAGAGCGATCGCAGGATTTTGCTCAGGACGGCAAGGGCCGGCGCATCCGGATCCCTGTAATCGACGGCGGGCATGGTCTGGGCGACGAATGAGACGGCCGTGGAGGTGCTCCAGCCTTCATAGGGGGGCTGACGATCGACCTGCAGATCCAACAGGGGGAAGGCGGCGTTGGAAGCGTCACGGTTGAATGCGGAGAAGACCGGACTGCTGCCGGTACGTGAGGTGGCCGCGGAAACCGCATCCGCCTCTCCGATGGCAGCCATGATCAGATTCTCGGGCGTAAAGAGACCTTTTGCGATATCCGCCAGATTTCGGGACAACGCTTCGACCCGCTTCTCATCGAGTTGGTCGCTGAACGTACGAATGGTTCTGACCTGATCGATGCCGTGCCACATTTCGGAGAGGGCGCTGGACGGTCCGAATGCCCTTGATGAGAGCGAGATGGCCAGGCGATGGCCGTTCTGCACGATCATGGCTTCAAGGGCGGAGCGGTATTCACCGACCAGTTGTTTCAGCCGCTTCAGATTGCCGAAATCGATCTCATGCACCAGCTCCTCGACAATGCCGTACATGGCATCGATGTTGCGGTTCAGGCACTTGGCCGAGAGCTGGATAATCGGCAGGCAGCTGTCTGGCTGGCCATACAACACGCGCACCTGGGAGCTGAGCCCGACACCGCCCGTTGCCGCATCCATGCGGCGGGCCATTTCGGCGTAGTCATGGCGCCGTGTACCCATTTTTGAAAATGCATAACAGAAGAAGGGGACCCAGGGCAGCAATGTTTCGGGCACGCCGGCCGCACCGACGGCCGCATTCAAATAGTAGATGCCAGAGGTGGGAAGCGCATAGCTGCGCAGCGGAAGATCGTTCGCTATCTCCGAGGGTGCATAAGTCTGAATCTCCGGCGGCACATCGGCCAGGGCCAGTGTGGGCAGGCAGGAGACGTCCTCCTGACTCTCCTGCCTGGCCTTCAACGCAACGGCATCCGCTTTGATTTGCGTGCGACTGGGCTCATCCAACCGGTTCAACTTCTCCCGAAGCTCCGCCTCGACGCGTTGCGCCTCCTGCAACGCTTTTTTCTGATCGGGCGCCAGTACCATCCTCACCCGGTGGGGGTTTTCCAAGAAGTAGGACCGTATCCGCTTCTCCAAAAAGTTGCCAGCCGCAATCTCCCGGTGAAGCCTCGCAAAGTCCGCATCGAGTTGTAGAATTCTCTCCGGATCGCCCCCATGCAGCCAACTGCCGGTCACCATCAGCATCAACTTAATGCCGTAGGGGTAGGGCGTATTGGTCACCTCTTTGCGATGAAACTCGATCTGGTGGATGGCCGATGATATGGCATCGGGATCGATGCCCTGATCGGCCAGTTCCGCGAGCACATCGAAGATAATCTTCTCTATGGCGTCGCCCGCCTCTTCGTTCACGTTTTTCAGGCCACAGGCGAAGAGGGTGTCCCTGTTGTCGGCATCGTAGCCGGTGGCGTCGCTCAAGGCGCTCCCCAGGCCGGAATCCATCAATGCTTTGCGAAGGGGCGACGCCGCATTGCCCAGCAGAATCTGTTCGAGCACCGAAAGCACAAGGACCTCGAAGGTGTCGCGAATATCGCACGCCAGCCAGGCCAGGCAGATCTGGCACCGCTTGTCCGCCTCCTCGTTGGCGGCCAGGGGGTAGGTGTAGCGGGCGGTTTTTGCGGTAGACCAGCGCGGCTGTTCGGGGACGTCCGTGCCCGGATCGATACGATCGAAACGGCCCATCACCTTGTCGGCGATGAAAGCCAGGTGATCGCTCAAGGGAAGGTTGCCGTAAGTGTAAAAATAGGCGTTGCTCGGGTGGTAGTGGCGTTTGTGAAACGCCACCAACTGTTCATGGGTCAACTCCGGGATGTCGGACGGTTCGCCCCCCGAGTTGTTGCTGTAAGTCGTATCCGGGTAGAGCGCGTTGAGCATGGAGCGCCCCATCACCTGGTCGGGCGAAGACATGGCCCCCTTCATTTCGTTGTAAACGACCCCTTTGTAGACCAGCCGCTGTGTTTCGTTCCCCTCTCCGTCCCCTTCGAACTCCAGGCGGTGTCCCTCCTGTTTAAAGGAGAGCTCATCGATATTGGGGAAGAAAGCCGCATCCAGGTAGACATCCATCAGGTTGTAGTAATCTTTGCGGTTCTGGGTGGAGAAGGGGTACATGGTCCAGTCGGACGCGGTGAAGGCGTTCATGAACGTGCTCAGACTTCTTTTGAGCATGGAGAAGAACGGGTCGCGTACGGCGTATTTTTCCGAGCCGCACAGCACGGTGTGTTCGAGGATATGGGCCACGCCGGTGGAGTCGGTAGGCACGGTCTTGAAGGTCACCCCAAACGTGTTCTCCTTGTCGCCGTTGCTTAGATGGATATGGCGGGCGCCGGTGGCGAGGTGCTCCAGACGGTAGAGCACGGCATCGATCTCTTCGAGTTTGGTGATGCGTAGAATACGATATCCGTGGATCTCCTGGCCCTCGGCCAGTGACCTGTTATTGGGATCTGTTTTTCCCTGCTTGGGGTCCTGCTTTGGGATAGAGGACATAAGGCACCTTTTTGGTTTGGGATGGTTGAGGATAAGAACCGGCGTCAGGCCTGCGCGTAAATGCCGCGGCTGATCCGTTTGATCTTACCGAGCTTGTGAAGGCGAAAGAGGATGTTGCGCAGCTTTTTATCGCCATATCCGGCTTGGAGTTTGATTTCGGAGAAGCCCACGCCTTCCGGGTAGCGCTGAATAATCTCCAGCACCAGATCGGAAGCGGTGGCCACGCTTTGCTTGTCGGACGATTTGCCGTTGGCGCTGCGTCTGGCCTTGCCCGAACTCGAAGCGATAATCAAACGCTCAATGCGATCGAGGCGGACCATAAGGGCTTCGACATCCCTTTTGGTCGGGATGTTGTAACTGCTCATGAAGAACTTGACCATGGCATCGAAGCTGACCGATTTACCCTTTTTTTTGGCCATCATTACCTCCGCCGTTTTGTCGCTCTTTGTTCGAATGCAAAAGAGATGTCTACTAACTATCGGTTATGTATTTGAATAGCTAATGAATCGCATGCCAAAAGTCAAGGGAAAGCCAAGATTGAATTCGCCCCTTCCGTGTGTTAGCTTGGCGGTTCGACGATCGCCGCTGTTTATTCACCCACTGCCAAGGGAACGCTCAAGAACGATGACATCACCCCACACCTTGCTGAAAGCATGGAACCTGAGGGCCCGTAAGGAGCTGGGGCAGAACTTTCTCAAGGAACCCACTCTCGCCAAGCGCATCGTTGAGCTGGCCCGCATCGGCAGCGACGATCTCGTCCTGGAGATCGGCGCCGGACTGGGGGCCATGACCATTCCCGCTGCCCGGCAGGCCCGGCGCACCATCGCCATAGAAAAAGACCGTCAGCTGGTGCCGCTGCTGCGCTCCGAACTGCTGGCCCAAGGTTTGGAGAATGTGACGGTCATCGAGCAGAACATTCTCGCCATGGACATCCAGCAGTTGGCCGAGGGGGAGGGGCAGCCGTTTCTCGTTATCGGTAACCTGCCGTACAATATCTCCTCCCAGGTGTTGGTGAAGCTGATCCAGCAGCGCAGTGCAGTCCGTCGGGCCGTTCTCATGTTTCAGAAGGAGCTGGCCGACCGGTTGTGTGCATCTCCCGGCAACAAGGTCTATGGTCGGCTCTCGGTGCTGCTGCAATACTGCGCCGAACTGACCCTCCTGCGCGACGTCAAGGCCGAGATGTTTTTCCCCAAACCCAAGGTTGGATCGACGGTTTTGGAGATCGCGTTCAAACCCCACATCGAGCCCCGGGTGTGCGATGAGGCCCTCATGGTGCGGGTTGTCCAGGCCGCTTTCGGCCAGCGACGCAAGACCCTGCGAAATGCGATGGCCGGCAGCCTGCTCGCGTTGAAGAGTACAGACGCCGTGGAGATTCTGGAAGGGGCCGGCATCGACCCGCGCCGACGAGCAGAGACGCTGAGCGTCGAAGAGTTTGTCCGCTTGACCGACGAAGTGGCGGCCTTCCGGGAGCGCCAAGGCCGGGAGTGAGAGATTAAACCGGCAACTCCCCCAACACTTTCACCCCAAGAATGACCAACCCCTCCCACCCCTCTGCTTCGGCCCTGGTGATATGGACAATCCGGCACCGTTGCAAGACGGAGCCGGAAGGGGATTGCACCTGATAAACACGTATATCGATCTCCTGGCCGACCCGGATGTTTCTCAAGATCCGCGCCTCGTCCGGCACCAGGAACGAGGTGCCGCTCCCGGAAACCGAGCTGAGCTGGAATTCGCACACCGGGATGCCGCTGATGCGCACAATGGCCTTGGCATCCGTCGATGGCGTTCTTCTCTGTTCGGCGCGTTTCTCGACAAAGAGCGGCTGTGAAAGCGCCTGCTCAAGGTTCTCTTCGAAAGTGGCATTGATCTGCCGGGCGAGATCAGCGAAGCCCTTGAACGCCACAGCCATGGCCCTTTTTCCGTCGGTTGCTGTTTCCGGCTTCTTCGGAGAGAGGTGTCGAGACGTGCGTTTGGGTCTGAGGAAGAGTTTGCCGAACCGATGAAGACGGATCTCTTCGCCGGCGGCCAAGGCTTCGGCCATGGCCCCGAACATGGTTTCGATCACTTGAACGGCCTGCCGGTGGCCGCATCCGGTCCGTTCTTCCACGCAGCGGGCAATCTCTTTGCGGGTTACTCGCATGTGGGCTCCAAAACAGCGTGTGCGATCATTTTCAGTTCAGGCGCCATTCGATCTCTTTTTCTTTCCATCTCGGAGGGCTGAGGTGCTATTTACGCGGCGACTATAAACAACAGATGCCATTCCAACGAAAGCCGGAGCCCATTGATTTACTGGATCCCGGATCAAGTCCGGGATGACGAAGGTTGGTCTGTTTAATTGTCGGTTTAATACTACCCTACATCTGCTCCGCGACCGAGACCGTGCGATCACCGAGCATGTTGACATAGCTACCCATCTCGTTGTCGTACCAGCCGTAGATAACCGCCTGGGTCACCTGGGGCCGGACGATGGTGCTCTCCATCGTCTCGAGCACTGCCGGAGGAATGGCGGGCACCTTCTTCAGGTCGATGGTCAGCTCGGCGGTCCGGGTGTGGGTCTCATGCCCCTCGATGGTCGCTGCCGCCCGCGGGGTGCCGATGATATCCACCGACACGTTCTGCTCTTCGGTGAAGTTGAGATAGTGGTTGGGATCTTCCGACGCCGCCCTTGCATAGACACCGTTGATCACCTCCCGGGTGATACTGCGGCCAGTGTGCTCCTCCTGGATGCTCAGCACCAGGATGATCAAAGAGCCTGAACTGGTCGGGATGCGCACCGATTCCGCGATGAAGCCGATACCTTTCATCTCCGGGATCACCAGGCCGAGGGCGGCGGCGGCGCCGGTGGTGGTGAGGATGATGTTGTTCATGATGCTGCGATTCTTGCGCAGGTCAGGCTTGCCCGCCTTGGGCAGGCGATCGAGGACCTGCTGCGAACCGGTGGCCGCATGAACGGTGGCCATGGAGGCCGATAAAATCCGCTGTGCGCCGAAGGCGTCGAGCAGGGGTTTGAACATGTGCGCCAGGCAAGTGGTGGTGCAGGAGGCGTTGGAGACCAAGCGGTGACGCCTCGGGTCGTAGTCGTGGCCATTGATCCCCATGACGGTCGTCACGGCATCTTCGGGCATGGGGGTCGCCTTGGCCTTTATCTTGAACGGGGCCGAGGCGATCACCTTCTCCGCCCCTGCGGCCAGATGCCCCCGCAACGCCCCGTTGGCGTGGTCGGCCGGAAGCGTGGGGTCGAGGAACTGGCCGGTGGTGTCCACCACCAGGCGGATCTGGTTCTGGTGCCATTCGATGGCGCCGGGGTTGCGCTGTTCGCGCAGAAAACGAACCTTGACACCGTCCACGCGCATGCTGCCTTCGCTCTCATCGAGGTCCTCCACCAGCGGTTTGGCACGGACACCGTAAAGGTGCGCGTGCAGAGCGCCATAAGTGGAGTCGCGCTGGAGATAGTGGGCGATGTCCGCCAGGGAGGTGCCGGATTGGCGTCCGATGTTGACGACGATTTCGTCGAAGTACTTCCGGCCCACATGGTGCCACAGGCTCAATTTGCCGATGCGGCCGAAGCCGTTGATGCCGAGCCCCCCGATTCTGCTCTTGCCCTCATTCTCTTTCATACGATTCCCCCATTGGTGCAGTTTGGCGCGCTTTCACCTGGCGCCAGGATTGTTGCATATCGTTTTAGATCGATAAACCATTTTGTCTCTGCGGGAACATCGACGGATTAGTAAAAAATCCCGAAAGTGGTAATTCCGTCATTCCGGCGAAAGCCGGAATCCAGTGTTTTCAAAAAGTTCTGGATGCCGGATCAAGTCCGGCATGACGTGTGAAAAACGGTTTACGAATACATCAATATTACACCAGCAAACCTCCGTCTGTATGGTCAGGTCTCCTGGATTTTCAGGTAACCGCGGTACACCGATCCCTCACGGCCGTCGATGCTGATGTAGTCTCCGGACTGCAACTGGTGCTGGCCAAAGCGGACCACCCGCTCGCGCTCGTCGCAGATCATATCCCCGCATCCCACCACGCAAGTCTTGCCCAGGCGGTGGGCCACCACCGCCGCATGTGAGGTGACGCCACCGCGGGCCGTCAGCACGCCGTCGGCGGCGAAGATCTCCTTGATGTCATCGGGTACCGTGTCACCGCGTATCAGGATCAATGACGTTTGCGGCTCCTTGGCGCGCCAGTGCTCCACTTCGTCCAGGTCGAACACGAGCCGTCCGCTCATGGCGCCGGCGCTCACCCCGACGCCGTGGCCCAGGTAGATGTTCTTCAATTTTCCCTCGGGATCGAACGCCAGTACCCGTTTGCGTTCGCGAATGGCCATATCGCGGGACTGGAGCAGGTAGAGATCCTCCACGGCCGGGCTTTCGAAGGTGAACTCCATCTCCTGTGGGCTCCAGCCCTTTTTATAGATCAACTCCTGCGCCCATGAGAGCATGATTTCGTAGATATGGGGGAAGTGGGTCTCCAGGGTGATGTCCGTTTCGCGCAGCTCGATCTCCTGCTGCTTGATCGAGATGGGCAAGGTCTTGACCAGGCCGGCCACCACGTCCTCTCCCTGGTTGCCCAGGGTGAAGTCGCCCCACAGGCTGAGCCGTTCGCTCGACCAGCGCGGGTTGTGGGTGAATATCACGCCGGCGCCCGAGTGGCGGGAGAGGTTGCCGAAGACCATGGCCTGCACGGTGACGGCCGTACCCCAGTCATCCGATATACCCATGATCTGGCGGTAGGTCTTGGCCTTGTCCGACTCCCAGGAGTCCATGACGTTGCGAATGGTCGCATAGAGTTGTCGAAACGGGTCGTCCGGTATCGCATGCCCCTCGTCGAGGATGCGTTTTTTGTAGTTGAGGGCGATCTGCTTCATGTGTTCGCCGCTGAACTCCTTCTTCAGCGGAATGCCCAGATGCTTTTTGTGATCGCTGATGATGTCATCGAAGTCGTCCCGGTTCAGACCCAGGCCCATGCCGAAACACTGCAGGAAGCGCCGGTAGCTGTCCCAGGCAAACCACGGGTTGTCGCTCTTTGCCGCCAGCCCCTCGGTGATCTCTTCGTTCATGCCCACATTCAAAAAGGTGTCCATCATGCCCGGCTGGGAGATCGACGAGCCGGATCGCACCGAAATGAGCAGTGGGTTGACCGGATCGCCGAAGCGTTTCCCGGTGATCGTCTCCAGTGTTCGAATGTTGTGGGTCACCTGGTCCTGGAAATGGCCATTGGCCGGGGGGTAGGTTTCGATGATTTCCCGGCAGCGAAACACCTCGGTGGTGATGATAAACCCCGGCGGCACCGGCAGATCGAACCTGATCAGCTTGACCAGGTTGAACCCCTTGTTGCCCAGGTTGATCAGGTCGTTGGCCAGCGGATTGAGGACTGACAGTGGTGCGATGGCCTTTTCTGGATCGTAGTTGAGCAGCAGGCGCAGCTTCTCTTTGGGCAGTTGGCTCGATTGGTGGAACAGGGTGTTGAGAATGCGGCTGAGGAAGAGATCCATCTGCTGCAGGCCCAGCGACGTGGCCAGGCGATCGCGGAAGAAGATCTCCGACGTGCGCAGGCACAACTTCTCCCGGTCCACCACTGCGTCGCTTGCGTTGGGCATGAACTTTTCGAGAAAGCACTCCTGGGGCACCGTCTCCAGGACACGCGTCAAATGCTCGCCGTGGATATTGTTGAAGTAGTCGTTGATTACATTGCGTACCGCCCGGGCGAAGCCTTTGAAGATATCCAGGTATTGGGTGAAGCTGAACCCCCTGATCCCCAGGGAGTGGTTGAGCAGGTCCAGCTCGCGCTCCAGTTCGGCCGAGGCGATGCCGTCGATCTTCAGCGCCCGGTCGAACAGCTTGAGGCGGGCGTAGATCTGGTGGCAGGTGGACTTGGTGATGAAGCTCAAATCGATGGTGTCGATCAACTCTTCGAAGAGCACATTGACCAATGCCTCGATGCGCAGGGTGAGCCCCATGGCGTCGAACTTGAGCTCATGGTAGCTGCCGTACATGGAGGGGATGTCCACGGTGAAGTGGCGCTTCTTGTAGATGTCTTCGCGCACTTCGTAAGTCTCGCGCGTCAGGATGATCGATCGCAGCTGCTCCAGGTAGTCGAGCAGACCGGCGATGCGGGTTTTCAGATCGGGTTCGTCCAGGGCCGCCTTCAATCGATCGAGCTGGGGAAACGCCTCTGTTGAAAGCTGATCGACATAGGCCCTGAGGTTCTTGAAGTCCAGGTTGTACTTGTTGTTCAGCTGCTTGTAAAAATCGCTGAAGAGCACAACCCGTTCTCGGTCCGTGTCGGAGACCTCTGCCACCTGCTCCACCCTCCGCTTCAACTCGGCCCGCTCCTTCAACAGTAGATCGGCATTGACCTGCAGGCCGGATTGGGCCAGGGCGTTGATAATGCGATGCACACCGTTGAGATAGGGGCCGTCTTCAGCGACCTGGTCGTAGATGTTGGGCGGCAGGAAGGGAATCAGCACGCTTTTGTTTTTAATGTGCCAGTAGCAAAGCGCCGCCTCCATCAGTGTGAGAATGCGGTTGCTGCTCTCGACATGGCTCTGCTTGCGCAGGAAGTGGATCAACGGATCTCGCCGGTGGCAGATCTCGTCGATGCGGGTGGAGATGTCGCGCAGCTCTCCCTCGGCACCGATGTCGTTGAAATAGACCGGAAAGAGGCGTGCCAGCTGCTTGGCCATGTTGTAGATGGGACCGATATCGCTGTTGAGCATCCGGGTGATATCCCGGCCGAACAGATCCGTGTCCCGGATGAAGACCCCGCCGACCGCCAGGTGAATGATCAGGTTGGACATCAGTCGGGTGGCCTTTTTGGGGCGCAGCTCGATCAACTCCAGCCAGATGCGGATGTTCTGGATATGGGCGCTGTTGACCTGGATCTGCCAGTCGTTGCCCACCCCCTTGATCTGGGGGGCCTGGAATCCCAGGTCGATCACCGCATCGATGAACGTGGCGATCAGGTCATTGTCGTCCGTACGGAAAATGGCCTTGCCCATGTTGAACACACAACTTAGCGCAGTGGCCGGATAGTTCTGGACGCTGACCTTCAAAATAGAAAAGGTCTTCTCGATCAGGTTGTTGGCGTAGCGGTCGCTCTGGGTGCTGATCAGCCAGTCGAGGGTGCGGTTGATGTCGCGCAGCGCGTCTTCGTGCAGGAGCGACAGGCCTTCGAGGTTCATGGTGTGGAAGAGAAAGAGCATCTTGCAGCGGTGCCCGTAATCATCGCCGCCCGCATCGAGCAGCGCCTGGGGGATTTGGCGGTAGGCCTGAACGATGTCGTTGAAGTCGGCCAGGCGACACAACTCTTTGCGCACCCCTTGCGGAGAGAGATCCGCCTTTGCGATGCGGATCGCCTTCTGCCGATGGGCCTTCAAAGTGGCATGCTTGAGCGGTGTGAAGATCGCGTTCAGCCGGGCCATATCCGGTATCTCCATGTCCACTTCAGCCATGAACCACTTCATCGGCCCTTTCTGCCCCAACCAGTAGTCGTACCCGGCCGTCAGATGGCGCACCAGCAGCCGGTTCAAGGCCTCGTCGAGGGACGGCTCGGCCGTCGGTAGATCGTCGAGATTTTCGGCCAGGCGCTTGAGCGGGTAGTAACTCCTGACGAACAGACCGAAGAGGTCGTCGGGCAGCTCGCCGATCCGATCGAATACTTCTCGGAGCAGGGGGGCGAAGCGCGGAAAATCGTCGCCCGCCGTTTTTATGATCTTTTGGAGAAAGAGGATCAGGTTGTCGGCAGCGTCGACCTTGGCCGACATCGATCCCGCTGTGGTCAGCGCGTCCATGAAGATATCGACCAGCCGTCCGGCCGCATCGACCCCCATGGGGTGGGACCGCATCAGATGAAAATATTCCAGCGCATAACTGCGAGCGCCGCCGACGATGAACTGCCAGTTTTTATAGGGATGGGACACCTCTTTTAAAAAGATGTTGAGCCCCCTCAACAGGCCGAAGTAGTCGGCCATGACCGCTTGCAGGCTGTCGTATTTGGGATCGATGTCGACATCCACCTGCGTACGGGCCAGATTGACTTCTAATGCTCTGGATTTGATCATCCATGCCTCCGATGGTTCCGGGCTTGGGTCGGATCGGTTGAATGGTGTGACAGACGTTTGAGTTTATCAAAGCGAGAAGGCGTTTTCAAGGCGGGATCGGGATGTGTCGCATCGGGTGTACCAGTAAAACGGTTGCGCTATCGGGTTCAAAGGGCATGGCGATGGCCTCACGGGGCCTCTCGTCCGTTATTAATCGGAGACGATCACGTTTTTCAGCTCGTTGGTATCGTCATCCCTGACAGGGAAGTGCTCGGCCAGAGTGGTGCCGATGGATTCGACCGCTCCGCAGATGGCGGCCGCCGCACGTTTGCTGCGGATGCCGTCCTTGATGCGGGTGACGATGGCATCCCATTCGCCGGCCGCCACCTTGGCGTTGATGCCATGGTCGGCCAGCACCCACACCTTGTGTTCGAACACCGAGATAAAGACCAGAATGCCGTTTGCCTCCCGGGTGCGGTAGAGGCCGTGCCGGAAAAAGCTGGTCACCGCCGCCTCCTCGACCTCCTCTTCGATCTCGCGCTTGGAAACGAACCAGCGTTTGAGCCAGGCCATGTTGTCCACCGCAAAATAGGCGGCCGTAAAAATAAGACCGAACAGCCCCAGGAAGAGCCACATGTTGTGGGTCCCCATCCATAACCATCCGCCGATCAGCGGAGTGAGCACCAGGGCCAGGGGCAGGGCCAGGACCGTGGCTCCCAGCACATTGCCCATGGGATAGCGGTAGCTTGCCGATTCCACCAGACAGACAATCTCTCCCGAGGTTCTCCGTTCAGCCGACTGCACCGCCGCATTGATCTGCTCTCTCTCCTGCTCGGTCAAAAATTGCTTGGCCAGGTCTTTCATCCCCAACTCCATCTATGTACCATGCGAATCCAAATGGATCCGCCTGAGATATTACCAGCCTCCCGAAGCGCCGCCGCCGCCGAAGCCGCCACCACCGCCGGAAAAGCCGCCGAAACCACCCCCACCGCCCGAGAACCCGCCGAAGCCGCCGCCACCCCAATAGCCGCCCCGTCGTGTATGGCCGACGGTGTGGCCGAACGAAAGCGGCGACCCGAACAGCCCGAACAGAAACCCGCCCAGCAGGCCGATGGGAATGAGGGCCAATATCATCATGGCGCCCGCACCGAAAAAGAGGGCCCCGGCAATGGGCGCCAGTACGCCCCCGATCGCCGCACCGAGAAAGCGGTTCACCCGCCCCAGGACGCGCAGCAGGAAAAAAAGGACCACCAACCCGATAACACCAACCCCCGAAGCACCTCGTCCGCTATGCCCGGTTGCGGTGCGGCCGTTTCCGGTGGCCGTGTATTCACCCTTCACCGTGCCCACCATGGCCGCTACGCCGTCGCTGATCCCCTGGTCGAAGCGGCCCATCTTGAACTGGGGCGCAATGACATTACGGATGATGCGGCCCGCCATCAGGTCGGTCAGCCGCCCCTCCAGCCCATAACCCACCTCGATGCGAATCTTGCGATCCCTCTTGGCAATGAGCAGAATAGCGCCATTGTCGTTCTCCTTCTGCCCGATGCCCCACTGCTCGGCCACGCGGATGGAGAAATCCTCTATGGAATCGCCTTGCAGCGAATCGACGGTCAACACCGCCATCTGGGTGCTGTCGGTGCGCTCCAGATCTGCCAGAACAGTCTCCAGCTGGCGCTCCGTCGTCGCGCTGAGCATATCGGCATAGTCGTTCACCCGTCCCTTCAACTGCGGCACGTCGAGGGCCCACAAATTCTCTAAGCTGAACAACAAGGCCGCCAGGGCGCACAGCACAGCAGCCACGATCACGATGCGCTGCTTGATGCGCGCGGGTTTAAATACATTTCTGGTTTGCTGCATGGACGTTCCTAATCTGTCTTTCATCTTGCTTTGGGCACGATGCATAGGTTGGTGTGGTGCCGCTATCCCACTTTGACACATCTAAAACTTGACCGCGGGTGCCTTCTCGGCCCCGCTCTCGGCCTTGAAATACGCTTTGCGTTCCAGATGAAGAAGAAGGCTGTTGGTCAGGCTGTAGGGCAGCTTGCGGACCATGGTATTGAACGCCTGGACCGAATCGTTATAGCGCTGGCGGGCCACATTGATCCGGTTCTCGGTGCCCTCCAGCTGATTCTGCAAGTCGATGAAATTCTGGTTGGCCTTCAGGTCCGGATAGCGCTCCACCACCACCATCAGGCGTGACAGGGCCGACGATAACCCGCCCTGGGCCTGCATCATCTGCTGCATGGCCTGGGCATTTCCCAGATCCTTGGGCGACAACTGGACACTGGTCGCCTTGGCGCGCGCCTCGATCACCGCCTGCAGGGTCTCCTTCTCATGCCCCGCATACCCCTTGACCGTCTCGACCAGATTGGGAATCAGGTCCGCCCGGCGCTGCAAATTGGACTCGATATTGCCCCACGCCTTGAAAACCTCCTCCTCCTTGGCCTGCAGCGAGTTGTACCCACAGCCCGCTACCAAACATGCCACCATAACCAGCAGAAACAGTCGCAAGAGATGGTTCCTCATAATATCCTCCACATGATATTGGCTCAATCAAACACAACAATGCTCGTATATAGCTGAAATTTTATTTAAAAACAATGGCAGAGCGAACAAAACTCCGACGAGAGGCCAAACGGTCGTAATCCAATTGGTTCAAAACGATAAAAGTAAAATCTATCAACAGCTTATATCTGCGTTCATCGAACAAGTGACAATAACGCATCAAGTCGTCCGGCCCGCCGGGCGATACTATACCAGACGGTGCCCGCAACGCCACATGCCCCGTACCGAAACCCCGTGTAACCGGCCGGCAGCATAACGAAACAGATGCAACCAGAGGAAAAAGGCCCTTCGCACCATGAAAATAACCCCATCGCGCAAACGGATCATCGCCATATCCGCGGGCCTGATCCTCTGGTTGGCCCTCATGTGCAGCCCTATCGGCAACTACGTCGCCATCGCCACAATCTCGATTCTCCTCATCACCCTCTTCGTCATCGGGCTGATCAATGTCCGGCGCCCCAAAGATAAACCATAACGCACACACCGCCCCACGATATTTCCCTTGCACTGCCCCCGCCTTTTTGGTAACAAGTCACACTTTCTTATGGTGGGTGTAGCTCAGTTGGTAGAGCACTTGGTTGTGGCCCAAGTGGTCGTGGGTTCAAGTCCCATCACTCACCCCATTCGAAACAAAGGCCATTGCCGTGCTGCCACTGCAATGGCCTTGCTGCTTACGCGCCCGTAGCTCAGCTGGATAGAGCACCGGACTTCGAATCCGTAGGCCGCAGGTTCGAATCCTGCCGGGCGCGCCAATAATATTAAGGGGTTACAGCTTTTTATGTTGAAGCCCCTGGTAATTTTTAGGCTTATGTAAGCACTATGTAAGCAAACTTGATCTATTCTAAACCGTACATTAAAAACTTTCAATATTTGACATAGGCCCTTTGGCTGCGACAGCTAAAACTGGGTTGATCTTCAAATTCATGGCCGTTAGTATAGGCAATTACGACAACCCCATCTCAAAAAACTACCATGCTTCAAGCTCGGAATAGAGTTGAAGAGCCAGAAGTGAGGGTGGATGAAGACTATTTCAATAGTGAGTTTATTATTCTTTCTATGTATTCCATTGTGCACTTTTGCATCCAACACTGGAACACTCTCAGAACTTGCAAGCAAATCAAAATCCGCGATTGTAACTATTAAAATCTTTGGGCCAAATCTTAATAAAATTGGGTCAGGCTCAGGTTTTTTTGTTGGCAGAAATGGCGAACTAATTACAAGCTATCATGTATTGGAAAATGCGCATAAGGCGAGCGTCATAACTTCTATGAACCGTGAATTCTCTATTGTTGCTGTGCTTGCCGAGAATCAAGACTTAGACATAGTTAAAGTTAGAGTAAGCATCCCTAAAAACATCATATATACTTTGAGCTTAGCAAAGAAATATCCTGTAACGGCAGAAGATGTTTTTGTAATTGGAAGCCCCCTCGGTCTCTCCCAATCCATTACAAATGGAATAATTTCTCATGTGCCAGAAGAACCAGCCTGCTCTCAAAAACTATCTCCGTCAAACACGATTCAATTCTCAGCCCCAATATCACCGGGATCAAGTGGAAGCCCTGTTATTGATTACAAAGGAGAAGTTGTTGGTATTGTCACGTTTATGATTTCAGGCGGCCAAAATCTCAATTTTGCGGTCCCTTCTGCATGCCTTCATTTGATGCGAGTATTGCCAACTCCATTGCCGCTGGAAAAATGGAGCAGTAAAGGATGTAAAGAAAAGTCATTAAAAGCTATGTCTTATGTTAAAAAAGGCCATTGCAAATCCGCGATAGTCGCCTTCAAAGACATCATAAGGATTACTCCTAACTGTTCTGATGCATATTATGGCCTTGGCCTTGCCTATAATGCAATCGCCCTGCATTCTGGTGAGCAAGACAAAAACACTATTTTGCTAAATTCCTTGGTTGCGTTGAAAAAAGCTGTTGCTATTAATCCAAGCTATGTAGAGGCTCATTGTGAACTAGGCTATGTCTATGATTGCTTCCAAGAATACTCAAGAGCTGTTAATCACCTAAAAACAGCCATTAAGATTGATCCCAATTATTTAGAGGCATATGTAAATTTAGGAACAGTATATGCCCACATGGGCAGGTACGATTTAGCTATAAACCAGGTTAAGATCTTAAAAGCACATTCAGCCTCATCAATGGCTTTTCCTCTAGAATATCTTATTGAATGGTTTGAGAATATGAGATCACGGAAAATATCGACAGAGGAAAATATTAATTCATACCGTGCACCTCACTCTAATGAAAAAAATGCCCGCAAAAGCAATGAGGGGATTAAAATTTATGAAGACAAGAACGGAACAATTGTTATTAGTGAATAATCAGCTTTGGCTCAACCCGGTGAAATCAACCCGGTTAGCCGTCAATCATTTTCGAACGGACCTATAACCAATAAAAAGGCCTATAGTGTGACCGGATCTGTCACAGGCCTATGATAGCATTCTCCTGAAACCTAAGGAGGATGCCATGAATATCGATCAATTCAGAAAGCGGTTTGCAGATGAGTCGACCTGTCGTCATTTTTTCGAATCTGTTTTGTGGCGCCACGGCCGGTATTGCCCCCACTGCTACTGTTCTAAGTCGTACGCTTTATCAGGCAATAGCGTACGAGCCGGATTGTACGAATGCGCCCAATGCAAAAGGCAATTTACAGTGACCACCAAAACACCGATGCACAGCACCAAGTTGCCTCTTTGGAAATGGTTGCTTGCAATGTACTACATCGCCAATTCGAGCAAGGGCGTGTCCTCGGTCTTTTTGGGTAAATGGATCGGCATTTCTCAAAAAAGCGCCTGGAAGATTGGCCATGCTGTCAGAAAGATGATGGACCCGGGATTGGAATTGGTTCCGGCGCTGCAAGGCATCGTCGAATTGGATGAAAAGTATATCGGTGGAAAACCGCGATACGAGCATGGTGTAAAGCACAAACGAGGCCGGGGAACCCAAAAGCAGTGAGTTTTTGTAGCGGTTGAACGCAACGGCCCGGTTCGGGCAGTACCGGTGAAAAGCGACAAATTTGCCGATCTTTTGCCGCATATAAAGCGTTTTGTCGATAAAAGATCGCATCTGATGACCGATCAGCTTCATAGTTATCGCAAAGCCGGCAAATTATTTGCAGCTCACGATTGGGTGAACCATGGGAACAAAGAATATGTCCGTGGCGAGGTGCACAACAACACGGCAGAGTCGTTCAACGCGAACTTGGAGCGCGCGAAACTGGGTGTTTTTCACTATATGAGCAAAAAGCATTTGGCGCGCTATCTCCATGAAGTATGTTTTAGGTGGAATCATCGCATCCCAGAACTGAAAAAGAGTAAAAAGGGTACTTTGAAAATCATCATGAAATCCATGCCAGTGATGGATATGTTGAGCTCACTGCTATCAAAGGCACCAGGATGCCAGGTACGAAGAACCAAATGTGGTGGTATCCTGAATTTAAGTTGTTCAACGTAGAGCCTTTTTATGGGTTATAGTTCCGTTTTCGAATGCGATCCGTCTTTTTGCTAGATCTCTGGCAATTATTTTAAGCATCATCCTGTCTTCATTTGATATTTTCTCAGTTACATTCACCTCGTGTTTTTCAGCCGCATATAATCCCCTAATTTTTAGGGCCATATCCAGCGCTTTACGTTGGGTTTCTAGTGCCCCAACCGGAATAGCGACAACTGAATCGCCATCGTCGCAAGCCTCGCCGTCGTCATCGTCTACTTTGGATGCCCCCTTCATTTTTTCAGACATGGCGACGACGAATGCTCCTAAAGGTAATGAATCAAGTTCGACTTTACCTTTGGCCTTGCTGAAAACAATCTTTTTAGCATTTAGCAATTTCACCAGCTTCGTCTTTACAAGTGGGCATGGCCGGTCTGGAAGGTTTCGGTCATGCCCGTCCAATTCAAGGTCCTGTTAATCAATTTTAATGATCGGAAAAAAGATGGCGCTCGTTTACCTGACGGTATGTAATAGCGGTGGTAACGGCGGAACCGGGCGCCGAGGTCGAAATACATTCTTGCTCACCAGCCCGTGGTAGCCCCGTTGGACAACACCCGGCCCGCATTAAATTTTCTCTTTAATGGACATCCCAAACAAAAGGATGGTATTAAACAGAGCATTGGAATCCGTCAGTTGTGGGGTGGTGGTTTCTGATTGTCAAACCCAGCGGGTTATCGAAACAGCTTCTATTCCAGCAAAGCCGATACGCCCATGCCAAACAAATAAAACGAGCTAAGCGGTGCACCAGAAAGTTAAAGACCTATCTGGGGCGCGTGATATCATCGGGGTATTCACTTCAATGAATTTTTCTATATTTCCTTTTACTACCCAAAAAAAGATAATCATCATTTTCCAGAATTTTGAGGCTTGAATTTACCAATCCTCAAATTGACGGAACTAAGGATCAGTTCTGGGCAACTTAATTCCATTTTAGGCTGTTTCCTCGAACCGGAGTGGAGAGGACTTTGCGGCCATTCAGATGAAAACCAAAGCGAGTTGGCTGTTGTTTGCATCTTGGAAATGACGAAAAAAAATCTTGACAATATTATTTTCGCGTGATTTTAAATTATGAAAAGTGACTGATTAGTTATTTTAATTATGACCAGTCATTTTTAAAACCCAGCAATAATCTTTCACTAAGTGCTCTTGAGCGAAAATTCTGTGATGTATTTTCAAGCTGCCAGTTTTTGATGATCATCGTATTTGGATAGTAATTTTTTCAGGTTCTCGTGGGTGTATTTCCATTTGAAAGGATGGGCCATCTTTTCAAATTCAATCTGAAAACCGATGATCCTATTTTTCAGTTCTGCAAGGCTTTTAACGTCGTTAGGACAAAGCACTTTTCGTCAAAGTACCGAAAAGTAAATTTCAACCTGATTTAGACGACTAGCATGGACTGGCGTATGTGTCTGGATCGTATTGGGATACCAGCTTTTAAGACGACCGATAGATGTTTGCCCTCTGTGCAAGGAACCGTTATCAATCACCCAAAAAACCCGGTGTGCCGAGCGATATGGTTCCTGACACATGACAAGATCAACCAAGTCTCGACAGCTATCAATCCCGTTACTGTCTCTGCACAAACCAAAGATTTTGGCCTGCCAAACATCCCAGGCTGCCATGTAAGCCAAGGCCCCCATTCTTTTACAGCCGTGTTCGACATGACTATAGTATCTCGCAGTCGCTGTAGTTGTAGGCGCCAATCGACTGCGCGCCTGGATGCTGGTCTTCTCATCAGAGCAGATTACAAAATCACGCCGGCTCAAGGGCTTTCCTTTCCAGATTCCCTGATACAGATCCAAAACCCTTGCAGCCTTTTGCTCGAAGGCAGAATCTTGCAGCCAAATCCAGATTCGGTAGCACCAGGGTCGGGTGGCATCCTTACTCAACCAGAGCCAAACAGTCTTGCTGCTGATAGATGCAACGATTCCTTGCTTTTCTGCCTGCCAAGCAATTTCGTCATGGGAAAACCTGAAAAAGGGCAGTCCAAGTTGTTTGGACAACTGGCGCGTAAGCGCCTTAACAGCGACAATAATCTCAAGGGGAAAAAGCGCCAGACCTTCCCTGGCGCGGTTTTTCCTGTGGACCGGCCAATCGTTGGTCAAAGAAACGCTTTCTCCATTTGAAGACGATCTGTCACGGCAAATCAACGTTACCCGATTTCTTTATTGGAGTATTCTTCAGCCAACAGGAGGATGATCTTGGCTCGCATGACATCTCGATACGGTGGCGTATAGTTTCTTGAGATCGTCTGTTTTCATCTTCCGTCAGGGGTACTATATATGTTCATTTTATTGGTATTATCAACTCCTTCGCTAAGGGTGATTAATCAATGAATGAGTCCTTTTAGGAATACTTATACTTCATAATATACATGCATACATATACTGAGGAGGCAAATGGTGGTGAATCCTAAGATATTGGTTGGATACACTGGGTCGTCTGCATCCGATACCGCTCTCGATTTGGCTGGGCGGTTATCTCGCCAATTAAACGGACATTTGATCATAATCTTGTCCATGGATGGCGGGAAAAGGGAAACCATCCACGACATACATAAGTCACAGGCGCTTTTAAAGGAGGCGCACAAGAGAATGAGTGATGAGGGAATATCATGCGAGATACTAGAAACGGCGCGAGGGCTTTCGCCTGGTGAGGATGTAGTGCTTTTTGCCCGTGACAACAAAGTGGACATGATTGTTGTCGGTGTGGAGAAAAAGTCCAAAACCCAGAAACTCATCATGGGATCTACCGCGCAGCACATTATTCTCAAGGCCCATTGCCCTGTCTTGACCGTTAAGTGACAAAAGAATTCTTTAATGCGGAAGTGGTAAGACCGCACTGATCCGTATGACAAAATTTTACAGTTATTATTGTTTTCATAGGAAGTTGAGTTTTACCGAGATGATTCACATCATGCGGTTCATCATTGAAAGTATTCCAGGTACAAAACAAGGAGAGACAAGGTGGATGTGAGAGGAAAAACAGCTTTGATAACGGGTTCTTCGCGGGGCATCGGAAAAGCTTTTGCCTTACGTCTTGCCGAAGAGGGCATGAACATACTAGTGAACTACCACTCCAGGAAAAAGGATGCTGAAGAAGTTGTCTCTCTCATTCAGATGAAAGGGGCCAGGGCAATTGCCATAGCCGCTGACGTTTCCAATTATAGCGAAGTGGAGAGGATGGTGGGGCAAGGCCGAGAAATGTTCGGCAAAATTGAAGTTTTAATCAATAATGCGGCGGTGCATCGGGGTGCGAAAATTCATAAGCTGGCGCCGGAGGATTGGGATGTAGTTGTGCGATCTTCTCTATACGGCGCCTACAATTGCTGCCACCTGGTCGTGCCGGATATGATTGACAAAGGGTGGGGCCGCATTGTGAACATTGCATCGCCTGTAGGGCTGCGAGGCTATCCTGGCGATGGCGCGTATGCTGCGGCAAAGGCTGGATTGATCGGTTTGACAAAGTCGATGGCTCGCGAACTGGGCCTGAACGGGATAACCGTAAACGCCGTGAATCCGGGGTTCGTCGTCACAGAGATGGTGCAAACCCTTTCCTCGAGTAATATCGAGAATATCAAGGCCAATATCCCCATGGGCAGGGCTTGCGAGGCGGCGGAAGTTGCCGAGGTGGCAGCTTTTTTGGTTTGCAGAGGAGATCATGTCACTGGATCCGTATACAGTGTAGATGGTGGTATTGGAATTTAAGTACCATTACTTGATTACATTAACATTAATTCAAACGAGTAAATCCAAGGAGGATTAAAAAAATGGCGCTGAGGACACCAGAACAGTTTCTTGAAAGCATCAGAGACGACCGGGAAGTCTATTTGGATGGTAGAAAAGTTGAAGATGTCACCACGGACCCGGTTTTAAGGGATCTGGCGGAGTATGCGGCTGCAGATTACGAAATGGCACTGGACCCGACCTACCAGGACCTGTTTACCGAGCCTCTGTCCAATGGCGAGCGGGTCCATTTTACGTTCGTTTCACCCCAAACAAAAGAAGATTTAATTCGCAGGCGTGCTGTTATCCAGATGACTACGCGCGCCCAAGGTGCGCCAGGCGGGGCGAAATTCACCGGGATAGATGGCCTGAATGGAGTCACCCTGGCTTGCAAGCGTATCGACCGTAAGCTAGGGACTGAGTATTCCGATAGGGTGGCGAAATTTCGCCAGTACTGCATTGACACTGACGCCGCGGTTGCTGTTGCCATGACGGATGTAAAAGGAAATAGGAGCCTTCATCCACACCAGCAGCAGGGACACAAGGACTATTATCTAAGGATTGTAAGCAAGGGGGATGATGGTATCGTCATTAATGGTGCAAAAGCACATATCAGCCACGCGCCGGTGGTAAATGAAATTATCGTGCTTCCCTGCCGGGCCATGGGGAAGAATGATTCGGATTACGCTGTTGCGTGTGCGGTCCCTGCAAATGCAAAAGGCTTAAAAATGATCGGTAATGCCGGGGATGGACAACATCCGCTTTTAGTTTTCGATAATGTTTTCGTTCCTACAGATAGAGTGTTCATGGCGGGAGAGTGGGAGTATGCCCATCAAATGCCTTACTGTTTTGCCACCTATCACCGATTGAGCGCCGATACATACAAATATGTCGAACTCGAGGGGTTCATTGGATGTGCTGGTTTGCTTGCCGAGTATAATGGTCTTGAGAAAGTCCCTCATATCCGGGAAAAGCTGGCCTGGTTAGTAATGTGGGTTGAAGGGACGGATGCTTTGGGTAAAGCAGCCGTTGAAAATTGCGAATATGATGAATCCGGTACAGCTTACCCGAATACAGTCTATTCCAATGTAGCCAAGCACTTTTATGCCAGTAATTACCACGAAGCGGAAAAACACCTTACCGATATAGCCGGTGGGCTCCTGTCGACGCTACCGTCCATGGCTGAGTTGGATAATCCGGCGACAAGCAATTATGTGCGAAAATATCTGGGTATCAATGAAAAATTGACGGCGGATAACAGGATGCGGGTCTTTATGCTCGCACAGCATCTCTGCGGATACTTCAATGGAAATATAACTATTCACGCGGAGGGTTCGTTGGCGGCCCAGAAAATGATGTTGTATGCTTTTGCGGACTGGGATCGTTATAAAGCCATTGCAAAACGATTTGCCGGCATAGAAACGGATCACGAGCTAGTGTCGAAACTTCCGAGGAAACGAGGATCACACCATAACGATGTAAGGAGCCGAAGGTTTAAAAATTGAATGCATAAAGCAGTTTTCAGATAAAGGTTCGATAAGATCAGAAGGTGGAACATTATTGAAAAGAAGCAAATGGGGCATCTATGCTTCGGTGCCTCAGAATTGGCACCGAGGACGGTGCCAGACAAATTATTTTGTCTTTGATTGATTACTTGTTAGGATCCGTTCTATATGAAGATTTCCACTTCCATAAACAATAAGGAACTCGTAAAAACCCGCCGCGAACAGATTAGTAATTCGGCGATAAAACTTTTCGTGAAGAAAGGCTTTCATAAAACCACATTGGAAGACCTTGCGAAAGATGTAGGCGTCAGCCACGGCAGCATTTACAAGTATGTCGGTTCCAAAGAGGATATCTTTTATCTCATCCATGAGTTTTTAAGTGAAAAAATCACGGAGTATAGGGAAAACGTCTTGGGTGGAATTAAGGATTTAACAAATCCTCTGGAAAAGCTGCGACGGGAAATGGAAAAAAGATTCGATCTCGTTTCTCATTATTCCGACGCGGTTCTTGTGATGTATCGAGAAAGCCACATCCTTAGTAAAAAATTTTTAAAAATGGTCCTCCGAAAGGAAAGAGAATATCTCTCGGAAATCGAAGATATAATAGAGGAGTGCATATCCCAGAATATACTGAAAGATTGCAACCCCAGAATCGTTTCGAATTTAATTTCGATTATGGTGGATGCCTGGGCACTCAAAGCTTGGGATCTGCGAGATAAAACAAGCCGGCAAGAAATGGAATCTATCGTTACAGATTTAGTTATTAATGGATTGTCGAAAAACGAAAGCCATTCTGGGAAAAAAGAGAGCTATGAAGGATTAAAAGGAAAGAAGGCTTTGGTTGTAAATGCCTCTTCCATGTTTGCGAGGGAGATTGCTTCTTTTTTGATTTCAAATCAATCGGAAGTGTCATTTTATGAGGATGATCAGCTTCCTAATAAAAATGTTAATATGTTCAATAATATTGCAAGTGAGGCAAACTACTACTCCGCGCAGGAACACGGTGCCATCACAGATGGCGTTTTAGGAAAGATAATCGAATCGGATGGCCCTTTTGACTATCTCGTTTACTGTCTGCCCAGCAGCTTTAATTATGTTGGGAACATTAATGGTGATAATACGATGAAGGCGAAATGGAGGAGTAAAATCTTTGATGTTTTTGATATAGAGCCGTCGTTAGTAAATGAAATTCGCAAAAGAAATGTCTTTGGACGGATTGTTTATGTCGGACCTTGGGCGTGGGACAGGCTTGTAGATTCTACACACCATGATTTATCAAAAGCCAATGCGGCTGAATTGACAAAACGACAATCTGATAAACTAGCGCCTTTGCGAGTAAGTGTCAATTGCATAATGCCCGGTTTCATCTTAGGAGGACGGTCTTTTTCGGGAAATGAAAAGCTTGTGAAAAAAGCTTTGAAAGAGATTCCCATGGGTTATATCGGCAAAATCGATGAAATTCTCAATATCCTGTTATTTCTGCTTAAAGATGACATGAAATATATAACCGGCCAGATTATAGAGGTCGGAGGTGGATTGTAGAAATGAAGAAACAGGGGCTGAAATGAAGAACGAAAATCATATGCACGATCTAAAATCTCAGTTAGAAGTTAAAAATCTATGTCTTCGTTTTGGCGGTGTCAACGCCCTCAACGAGTTAAGTTTCGAGACGAGATGTGGAGAGATATGCGGGATTATCGGTCCGAATGGTGCAGGTAAAACCAGCATTTTAAATTCCATCAGTGGGTTTTACAAGCCACAAGTGGGTAGGATCATTTTTGAAGAAAACGAAATCACATCGCTACCAGCTCATCGAAGACCAGCATTGGGTATTTCAAGAACTTTTCAAAACCTACAGCTTTACTCCGGGATGACGGTCCTTGATAACATTATGGCCGCCCGTCATATCTATTTTAGTCATAATATCATCAAATCAGCTATATTCTTTGGGCCGAATCGCCGAATGGAATTAGCTCATAGAGAGAAGGTCGAGGATATAATCGACTTTTTAGATTTGGCGCCCCTTCGTAAAAAAGTAGTTGGTACTTTGCCGTATGGCCACCAAAAAATTGTCGACCTAGGACGTGCCTTGGCGTTGGAACCAAAGTTGCTCTTACTTGATGAACCTATGGCAGGTATGAACGTAGAAGAAAAAGAAGATATGGCCCGCTTTATTCTGGATATACTGGAATTGAAAGGTACCGGAATAATATTGGTCGAACACGACATGGGGGTCGTCATGGATCTGTGCAAGCGGTTGATTGTAATGGATTTCGGTGAAATTATAGCAGAGGGTAGTCCTGACGAAATAAGGGTTAATGAAGAGGTCATCGAAGCCTATTTAGGCAAAAAGCCTTGCTAAAAGGAAAAAAAATGTTTGCTGATACTCTGCCGAAGCTTCTCCGGGTAAACTTTGATAAATATGGTAACTCAAAGGTGGCCCTAAGGAAAAAGGATCGCGGCATATGGAAATCATATACTTGGGCAGATTATTTCCTGTGCGTTAAATATCTGTCGCTGGGTCTTGTTAGTCTTGGAATGGAAAAGGGGGATAAAATATCGATACTAGGCGAAAATTCGCCCGAATGGTACTTTTTAGAGTTGGCGGCGCAGAGCGCAGGGGGTATTGCCGTCGGTATTTTCACCGATTGTACGGCTTCTGAGGTGAAGTATTATGCCGAACATTCAGATTCCAAGTTTGCGGGCGCCCATGATCAGGAACAAGTCGATAAATTCATGCAAATAAGGGCCGAGTTACCTTTGTTAACCAAGATCATTTACTGGGAAGATAAAGGGCTCTGGAGTTACAACGATCCCATGCTTATTTCTTTCACAGAAGTCATAGAAATGGGCAAGGCTCTATCGGAGCAAAACAATGATCTCTTCGACAATAATGTGGCGCAGACAATCAAAGATGACATAGCCGTCATTTGCTACACATCGGGGACCACAGGTCGCCCTAAGGGCGCATTGCTCGATCATAACTGGTTGGTAGAGGTGATGGGCAGGTGGAGCGCTTTTGATGGGTGGCAAAACAAGGGGTATGAATATGTTTCTTTCATACCTCCTGCATGGTCTACCGAACAAGGAATTGGTATCGCAGGCTCTCTCCTCGCCGGGCTGACGGTCAATTTTCCGGAGGAACCAGAAACCGTTCCTGACGACATGAGGGAGATAAGTCCTCAACTTCTCTTTTATGGCGCCAGGTACTGGGAAAATATAAATAGAATGGTTCAAACAAAGATACAGGATGCAAGTTTTCTTAAACGTCTTACTTATCGCGCATGCATGCCAATTGGATACAAATGGAGCGAGATA
The DNA here is from genome assembly GCA_963668675.2 of uncultured Desulfatitalea sp. Lineage (GTDB taxonomy): Bacteria > Desulfobacterota > Desulfobacteria > Desulfobacterales > Desulfosarcinaceae > Desulfatitalea. The sequence goes on from CAXXMB010000002.1 coordinate 3,781,293, forward strand.
AAGAACACATCTTCCGGACCTATATTATTGTTTTGGAAAATACTAAACGGTCTTGCCTATTTGGCTCTTTTTCGCCCGTTAAGAGATAAACTCGGCCTCAGACGAATAAAAATAATTTATTCGGCAGGCGGCGCCTTAAGCCCCGATATAATAAGATTCTTTCAAGCGATAGGGATCGAAATCCGCCTATATTATGGTTCTACCGAAATCGGCATTACTTCCTCACCCAGGATTGGCGAAATCAGGTCTGAAACTTCGGGAAAGATCTTACCATGGGTGAAGGTCAAGATATCAGATGAAGGAGAAATTCTAGTAAAAAATCCATTTATGTATAGAGGCTATTATAAAAACGAGAAGGCTTCTCAGGATAAAATGGACCATGGGTGGTTTAAAACAGGCGATTTCGGGTACCTGGATGAAGATGAACATTTAATCGTCATTGATAGAATGGATGATCTCAAAGACCTGGCAGGCGGGTACAAATTCTCACCTCAATATTTGGAGATAAGACTGCGCTTCAGCCCATACATAAGAGACGCAGTAGCAATTGGCGGTGATGATAAGGATTTTGTCAGCGTACTCATAAATATCGATCTGGATAACGTCGGCAAATGGGCAGAAAATCATAGAATAGCTTATACTACATTCACCGATTTATCACAAAAACCTGAAGTGCTTTGCCTGATTGCAGATGAGATCAAAAAAATTAACACTGTCCTGCCGGAGCATTCCCGTATAAAAAAATTCGTCAACATGTACAAGGAATTCGATCCAGACGAAGCTGAGATGACTCGCACGCGAAAGCTTAGAAGATCATTTGTCGAAAAGCGTTTCAATCAACTCATCGCTGCGTGTTACGGAAACAAAGATCAGATTAAAGTCTCAACACCGGTGACTTATCAAGACGGTCGCAGGGGATATTTGGAAAGCATCGTTAGGGTAGCTAAAGTGGAGGATCGCTGATGCCAGATTTTCAACTCCTTAGTCAATTCTTCGTCAATGGCTTAATGGTTGGCGGCATATACGCACTTATTGCCGCAGGGATTGTTGTCATATTCAAGGCGACAAAAATTATTAATTTCGCTGTTGGAGATATGCTGATGGTTGGGGGGTTTATTACCTTCCAACTCATCAAGATCGGAATGCCACCTGTGCTAGCAATTGTTTGCGCCAGTGTCGGGGGTGCACTCATCGGGATGGCCATTGAGCGAGTTGCTATGAGACCACTGATTGGTCAGCCAATACTCGCAGCAATCATTATAACCTTTGCCGTTTCGTTCATGATCAAAGGGATCACGTTGCTATTTTGGGGAGCACACACGAAGAACTTGCCTGAATTTTTGCCGGGACGCGTATTTCGATTCGCAGGTATAGTATGGTCACACGAGCTGTTGTGGACATTTGCCGTCACCATGCTTTTGTTCCTGGCTTTTGCTTTATTCTATAAATTTTCGAAGACCGGCCTCGATATGAGAGCTACTGCCGAAGATCACCAACTGGCCCAGACAAGGGGTATCCGCGTTAAAAATGTTTTTTCTTTAACATGGGCCTTTGCGGGCGTCATCGCTGTAGTCGCCGGCGTTTTCTTGGGGCTGAAACTTTCGCTTAATACAGCGCTTGCTGATGTCGGTCTCAAAGCTTTTGCTGCTGTAATTTTCGGAGGATTGGACTCGCTATTAGGCGCGCTGATCGGCGGATTGGTAGTCGGTCTATTAGAAAACATGATCGGCGGAGTTATCGATCCTTCCCTCAAAGAAATCACACCCTATTTTATACTTTTGATTGTTTTGGTTTTCAGGCCCGAAGGGCTTTTCGGCCTCAAACGCATTGAAAGGATCTGACATGAGACCAGGGGGTGTTTTTGATGTAAAATATTCAGAAGATATTGCCATAATAAGAACAAAGGCGCATTGGGCGATCCTTCTGTTGGGGCTTTGTCTTCTGGCAGTTTTACCGTTGATGGCAAGCGCTCACTATTTGGTCGTTTTCAATCACATCGGTATTTCCATCATTGCAGTCCAGGGACTAAACCTGTTAACGGGATATACCGGCCAAATTTCAATCGGTCAATCGGCGATGATGGCAGTAGGCGCCTATACAACTGGAATACTGGCCAAGCTTTATGGAATACCTTTCTGGACCGCAATACCCCTTTCAGGACTTTCTGCCGGATGTGTAGGTTTGTTATTCGGGTTACCTTCATTAAGAGTGAAGGGGTTTTATCTGGCAATGGCGACACTTGCGGCCCAATTCATTATCCCCTGGATGATAAATAATGTCAGAGTGGATATAACGGGTGGCGTTTTCAGTTTAGTGATCCCCCCTCCAGAACTGATAGGATATAAGCTGGATTCGCAATTCAAGATGTTTTATTTGATCATTCCCCTTGCGGTACTTATGACCTTTTTCGTCAAAAACATCGTTCGCTCTGGAATTGGCAGGGCGTTTATTGCCATTCGAGATAATGATCTTGCAGCAGAGGTGATGGGTGTAAACTTGTTTTACTATAAACTCCTCTCTTTCTTTTTATGCTCCTTTTTTGCCGGCGTTGCGGGAGCCTTATGGGCCTATTGGATGAGGGCAATAAATGCTGAAAACTTTACGCTGATGGAATCCGTGTTTTTTTTAGGCATGATTATTACGGGCGGGATGGGGAGCGTCACGGGGGCAATATTCGGTGTTGTTTACCTGAAGTTCCTTGATGAATTGGCACGCGCACTTTCAATGCTGGTAGGCAGATTTTTCCCAGCAATCGGTGTAGGTGCCGAGACGGCGCTCCAACCTTTGCTATTCGGCTTTGGCATTCTCGTATTCGTACTTTTCGAGCCGCGTGGAATCGCCCACAGATGGGAGATGTTCAAGTCTTATTATCGGCTTTGGCCTTTTTCTGATTGATTGCTATCAGACAATGGCCGCTTCTAAAAACACAAAACTTTGAAAAAGGAGATCTAAAATGAAAAAGAGTTTGAAGCTTCAATTAATTGCTCTCGTAATGATCTCGGTTTTTTTACCTTGTTTTGCTCACAGCACTCAGGCCACGCAGGCACCAAAGGAATTTGTAATCCACCACATAGGTGATATTACCGGCCCCTATGCATCCATAACCGGAGCTGCCGGTTCCTACTCTGTGCCAGACAGCGAGAAATACTTCAATGAACATGGTGGCCTTAAGGGTATAAAAATTAGAATAGCCATGCATGACACAGGGAACAAGCGAGATGTAGCACTTGCAAAATACGCCGAAATAGCCGCAAGCAAACCAGCGCTTATCATTCTTCATCAATCAGCTGACATGGAAATACTAAAAGAGCGGCTTCAGGAAGATAAAATACCCGTTCTTGGTTTCAGCCCAACGCCTAAAACAATCTGGCCAAAAGGATGGATCTTTCAAATATTGCCGCCGTATCAAGATCAGTTTGCGTTCTTTATTGATTGGCTGAGAACAGATTGGAAAAAAGAGGGCACAATTAGAATGGCTTTCGTCAATCCCGACTATTCATACGGCCACTCAATATTCAGCCCGGAAACTGAAAGTTATATGAAGAAAAAAGGAATTGAAGTAGTAGCAAAAGAATTCTTTCCTCCACGTGATATGGACGCTACGACCCAGATGTTAAGAGTAGCAAAAACCAAACCGGATGTCATTTATTCGATGACCATTGCAAATCAACCGAGGGTAATTTTAAAAAGCGCGGAGACTGTAGGCCTAGTTGGAAACGTCTTATTTGGGATGGGCTGTTGGGGCATGGACAGAGGGGGGGCCGCTGTTGCCGGGAAATTAATGGAAGGTGTTGTTGGCGTACAGCCTTTTTGGGTGCCTTATGATACCAAACGGCCTATAGTCAAGAAATTTGTAGATGATTTTATTAAGAAAGGTCGACCCCCAGAGCAGATGACGATGGCATATGCTGGATTTATTTTAGTGAATTCCATCGCGATTGATGCCTTGAGTAAGACGATAGATAGGGTTGGGTGGGAAAAGTTAGATGGGACGGAAGTTTATAAAACACTAGAAGGGACAAAAAATTTTGACGCCCATGGGCTTCAGCCTTTTAATTTTACCGAAGGTACGCGTTCATCTGCAGTTGCCCGAATGGTGAAGATAGAAAAAGGAGACGTCGTTCCACTGTCAGATTGGTCCATCTGCCCTGATATGAGACCCGCTGAATATAAATAGTAGACGATGTTGGCCGTTAATGTAATGTCAGCCCGGATTCAATAGGCATCAGCATCGTTTGGCTATCGGCGGCAATAGCCGAAAATAAGGCCTCCGGTGACCACAAATTAAAACACACCGGAGCCGAGCCGCTTATTATTTTGTCCGACTAATGCCTCGCGTAAAAATTAGCGTGGTTATCTAATATACCTAAGTGTGAGGTACACCGAGATCGGGTTAAGATCAAGCTGAATGTTTTTCTTTCTGATATTACGTGATTTTATGACCTGTTTGACGATTCTCCTGAATTTTTTCCAATCGGCTCTGATTTGCGACGGTTGTACCGAAGGACATATTCATCCAAGTACTTCCGGAGGTATTTTGGTTCAAAACGACCTTGGCAAGTTCCGCGGATAAGTCGCTTGACCAAAGAGACTATCAAATGGGCGCTATATAAGCCAGATTCAGGCTCCTTCTGGAACGCAGGCTCGACCGGAATATGATTGTAGTCCGTCTGAGTAGGATATAGCTATTCAGCTTGTTCGCAACGACCGTGCTACCGATTTCAATGCTATGGTTGATAAAGGTTCCCATTGAACAGGCTGAGCAGTGCAGGGCAACCTACAAACGATAAGGTAAATTTTCAATTAAGAAGTAAAGTCTTAGAGGTATTCAAATGTGTCCTTTATAATAGCAACAAGGACGATTGTTTTGCCTTCAGCCCCGCGAACACGTTTATCGGACTTTATGCGGCCAATAAAATACTTATCGACCTCGACACGGCCTGAAAAATATTGGCAATCCTCGCGAATGGGGCAACGTCTGAGTTTTTGCAACCAGGACCATGCCGGATTATAGCTGCCAAGGCCAATCAGGTCTTAAGAATCAACAGCATTGATTTCGGATTTCCTATTTGCAAAATACCACATAGCTTTGAAAAAATAGGTGATTTGTTTTTTCGTTCCATGCACAATGGTACCTGCGGTCAGCGAAAACTGATGTTCAGATCTCTTGCAAATGTAGATGTTTTGGAACAGAGCCAATAGGCGTTGTGACAACATTTTTCACATATTAAACCATTGGGCCGTTTAGTCCGAGTCAGGTATTCTTAACAGGCGTCCACGGTGCTGAAACGATGGCCAAATTCAATAATGTAAGGGAGACGGAATGTTAAAGCTCAATAACATTGAAGTCAAATATCAGAAATCAATCCTTGTTTTAAGGGGAGTGACTCTAGAATTAAAGGAACGCAGTGCGGTTGCCCTTCTAGGAAATAACGGCGCAGGTAAAACAACAACTCTAAAAGCCATAAGTGGACTTTTAAAGACCGAAGTGGGCGAGATTACAGACGGCACCATAGAGCTTGATGGTGTGAGAATTGACGGTTATGATCCAGAAGATATTGTTAATTTGAATATTTTCCAGGCTATGGAAGGAAGGCGTATTTTTAGGCATCTGACTGTGGAGGAAAATTTGCTTGCGGGCCGAAAGAAAGGAGATCTTTCGAAAGATCTTGAAATTGTCTATAATTATTTTCCAAGGCTTAAGACCCTCAAACGAAGAATTGCCGGGTATCTTTCGGGTGGCGAACAGCAAATGATGATCATCGGAGCGGGATTAATGGCGCACCCACGGTATCTTCTGCTGGATGAGCCATCTTTGGGACTTAGTCCTCAGTTGACCCAGGAGATTTTTAAAATTATAAAATTGATTTTGGCCAATGAAAAAACATCCATGCTTATCGTTGAGCAGAATGCCACAATGGCTTTGGATGTGGCTGAGTACGGATATATTATGGAGAATGGGAGAGTGGTCCTTGATGGACCTGCGGCCAAGCTTAAAGAGAACCAAGATATCAAGGAATTTTATCTCGGACTCAGCGAGCAGGGTACCAAAAAGAGCTATAAGGATGTTAAACATTACAGGAGAAGAAAGCGTTGGCTTGGATGATTCGAAAAATGTAACTACTCAGAATAAAAAACATCCAAAAAAGAAGAAAAAAGCTTGAAGGGGTTTAACCGAAAAAAGAAGAGTCTTTGTTTTTTATAATTCTTTCATATAGCATCATTTTTAATGTGAAAAAGCATGCTCCGAAGCCTTTTATACAAAAAACAATGTCCCGCGCTTAATAATTTTTTGTGCACTAGCGGTGGTTACAGTACGAAAAACATCGGATTTAAAAACCTGTTTAAAATAGCATCATTAACCGGCACAGGAAATCCGAATGAAAATCCATAACCTTGACATCGAAGCCACGATCAATCGGGCTCAGAAATTGATCATTGAAGATCAGCAAATGTCTGAAACCATTGAGTCAATGATAGATATTTCGATCTTGGTATTTGCCTTGCTGGCCAACCGTTTGGGTTTAAATAGCACAAATAACAGCAAGGCGCCATCCAGCGATTCTAATAGGAAAAACCGAAAAAAAGCAGCACGGGCGATAAGGTTGGCAGGCAACAAGGCCATGTAGTTGTTACTCTTAAAAAGGTCGACGATCCTGATAAGATCGAGTTGGCTAAGATAGACCGGCGTACGTTGCCAGTTGGGGGAATCAGGGAGGGAAATAGTGGGTCCATTAGACGGGATTAAAATAATAGAATTCGGCGGCATCGGGGCAGTTCCTTTTTGTGGTCAGATGTTGGCTGACATGGGTGCCGAAATTATTCGTATTGAAAGAAAAGGTGGTCCGAAAACTAGACTAGGAGGGGCAAAATACAACATATGGTTCCGCAATCGCATTTCTATCTTTCTGGATTTTAAAGAAACTAAAAGTAAAGAGATCATTTTCAGACTGCTTGAAAAAGCCGATGCTACCATAGAAGGATTTCGGCCCGGCGTTATGGAAAGATTGGGGTTTGGGCCTGATGAATGTATGAAACTCAATCCAAAATTGATTTACGGACGGCTGACCGGATATGGCCGAGAAGGTTCTCTTTGTTTAGCCCCTGGTCATGACATCAATTATCTGGCGCTTTCGGGTGGATTGAACGCAATAGGGCACCGAGGAGAGCGGCCAGTACCTCCCCTGAATTTGCTCGCCGATTTAGGCGGAGGGGGCCTCATGCTGGCATTCGGGATGGTGTGCGCCCTGCTTGAGCGTGAAACATCCGGTAAGGGGCAAGTGGTTGACACTTCCATGGTTGATGGTTGCGCTGCATTAATGGGTGCGTTTTATGGTTGGTGGGCGGGCCGTGTATGGCAAGATGAACGCGGTGTGAATCTCCTGGACAGCGGTGCCCCCTTTTACGATACCTACGAAACATCGGATGAGAAATACGTTGCCATAGGTGCAATTGAACCTGAATTCTACCGGTCAATGCTTGAACGCGTCGGTATCGACGTCGATCCAGAAGATCAAATGAACACAAAAAAATGGCCAGAGCTGAGAGAAAAGCTTGCCAAAGCATTCAGATTGAAAACACGGGACAGGTGGTGTGAAATCATGGCGGATGCGGATGCATGTTTCGCCCCGGTATTGTCTTTCCGCGAAGCGATTGAACATCCTCATAATGTGACCCGAAAGACCTTTATTGATGTAGATGATGTCGTTCAGCCAGCTCCCACACCACGATTTTCAAGGACACGGCCACAAATCCTACGCCCATCGACGGAGCCTGGCGCAGGCGTTTCCAATGGACTAATGCAATGGGGTTTTAAAAGAGAGGATATAATTGCCTTACAGAACGAGGGGGGTATCTGAAAATACATTAGTCGGCGAGACACATTGACAGCTTGAGCGGGAACGTTTTCCAGTGCTCTTCAACGCTGACGATATTCTGGAATCACTTGGCTTGCGTATGATCCAATATTGCATCAAAAAACAGCGGTTGATATGTTTTCATCCAAACATCTCAAGATATTATCCAGTCATCGAGGAGAAAAAATGATCGTAAAAAACAGCGTTGCAATCGTGACAGGAGGGGCTTCGGGGTTAGGCGAAGCGTGCATTCGTAATCTTGCAGCAGATGGTGCAAAGGTGGTTATTTTTGACATTCAGAATGAGAAAGGTGAGAAGTTGGCATCAGAATTTGGGTCTAACGCCATATACGCGAATGTGGATGTCACAAGTGAATATAGTGTAATGGCTGGGATAAACAAGGCAATGGATGCATTCGGCGCCATCCACGTGGCTATAAATTGTGCAGGTATCGGGACCTCGAACAAAATATTGGCGAAGACAGGCCCCCACCCACTGGATCAGTTTAATCGGGTATTGCAGATCAATCTGGTTGGCACTTTTAATGTGCTGCGCCTGGCGGTGGAACAGATGGTAAAAAACAATGACAACCCTGATGGGGAAAAGGGGGTTGTTATCAATACCGCCTCAGTTGCCGCTTTTGATGGGCAGATCGGGCAGGCCTCATACAGCGCATCCAAGGCTGCCGTGTGCGGGATGACCCTTCCTATCGCAAGGGAATGCGCGGCATATGGTATCAGGGTGATGACCATTGCCCCTGGAATATTCATGACGCCTATGCTCGGCAGTCTGCCGGAAAACGTACTCGACTCTCTTGGAAAAATGGTTCCTTTTCCAAAGCGAACAGGAGACCCGTCAGAGTTTGCTTCCTTGGCCCGCGAAATCATCGAAAACCGATACCTCAACGGCGAAGTGATCCGACTGGACGGAGCAATTCGGATGACGGCGAAATGAGCAATTTGCAGGACTCAACTTTGTAAAAGTTCGGAGAAAAATAATGAAACAATTTTGCGATGAAGATATTGTTATAGTTAGTGCTGTTAGAACACCCTTTAGTAAATTTGATACAGCTATGAAAGATATAGCAAGTTCAGATTTAGCTCGGATAGTGATGGTAGAGGTTTTAAAACGGGCTAATATGAAACCTGAGGAAGTTGATGAAATCAATTACGGTCTTTCAATATTAAGTGAAGCTATGATCGACGGTGATGTGCCCGCCCGACAGGCATCACTCATGGCAGGCTTTCCGGCGGAGATGATTTCCAACACCATGAACAGGGCTTGCTGTTCTTCTCTGACGACGCTTCGCACCAGCATGTATGCAATTAGAGCGAGCGAGGTGAAAATCGCCATGTCGGTGGGATCTGACAACATGTCACGCACACCCCACCTCGCCCCTGGTGTCCGCTGGGCATCCAAAATAGGGAACATTACCCTGCAGGATAGCCTTTTTGAACTAGGATACAAAAAGTCACGGGGATTCAATCCAGTTTCCGTCGATGCCGGCGAAGTGGCCCTAAAGTTTGGTATAACGCGGGAGATGCAAGACGCGTATGCGTTGCGCAGTCAGGAACGCTATTTTGCTGCAGAAGCAGCCGGTAAATTCGATGAGGAATTGACGCCGGTAAGTATTCCCAGGAAAAAAAGGGATCCCATAGTCATTGAAAAAGATGAATCACCGCGTCATACGAGTATGGATGCGCTTGCCAAACTGCCGACGGTTTATGGCAGCCCTACGGTAACTGCCGGAAATGCCCCGCCACTCAGCGCCGGAGCCACAGCCGTTCTTTTCATGGTGCGTTCCGAAGCGGAAAAAAGGGGTTTAAAACCAATGGCGACGATTACGGATGCCGTGGCTGCCGCTACCGCCCCTGCGGAAATTGCTACAATTCCCGCACATACTATTCAGAAGGCCCTGGAACGCAATGGTTTGACGATCGATGACATGCTGCTTATCGAAATCAACGAAGCATTTGCTGCAATGCCACTTGTTTCTCTGAAAATCCTCGCCAATGGCGACGAAAGAAAGTGGCAGGCGCTTTTGGACAAAACCAATGTGAACGGCGGTGCTATCGCCATAGGGCATCCTGTAGGCGCAAGCGCCGGACGGATTACCATGAATCTGGCACGCGAATTGAAAAGAAGAGGTGGTGGTTACGGCGTCGCTTCAATTTGTGGCGGACTTGCACAGGGTGAGGCAGTGATTTTGAAAGTATAATATAATGTGGTTCAATAAAACCGGACACTGAGTTAAGCATAAATTTCAACAGCGCCGAAAAACATCGATTTGGAAAAAGATTTCCTGTAATTTATCACGGCAACCAGCCCAAAATCTTATTTGTGAGAATGGACCATATTTGTACGTCGGAGCAAATAAGTTTTTGGGCGGGTTCAAATCACCAACTAAATTGCAGTGCCGAATCGATGCTTTGCGGCCAATACGCTAACGAGGGGTTCAATGAGCGAAAAACGACAACGCAGGGAATTTACGGACGAATTTAAAAACTGGTCATTGAACAAGGCTACAGCTGCAACGAGGCTGGCCGCCGGTTAGGCATCGGCCATTCCAACGTTACGCGCTGGGTCAGGGCTCATCGAGACCGACCGGAAAATAAAACCGGAGCAGGATCGTCCCAGGACCTGGAAGCTGAAAATACACGGCTCAGAAAACAAAACAAACGCCTTTTAATGGAGCGTGACATATTAAAAAAGGCTGCGGCCTTCTTTGCCAACGAATCAAAGTAAGATTTGATTTTATCAGGCAGCAAATGAAGGCCTATCCCGTCACCGTATTGTGTGCGGTCATGCGGGTTAGCCGAAGCGGTTTTTATTACTACTTGAATCGATATAATCCCGAGGGTGATAACCGGCCTGAAGAAGCGCAACTGAGCAGTCGAATCAAAGAAATATTTGATCAGTCCAGAGCCAGTTATGGTTCTCGCAGGATATTTAAGCAACTGAATAAAGATGGCCATAAAATCGGCCGCTATAAGGTGCGTCGAATCATGCGCCAAATGGGACTGAAGGCGAAAACTCCCAAGCGGTTTAAACTGACGACCAACAGTCGACACTCGTTTGCCGTGGCCCCCAACGTGCTTGATCGCAACTTTGATGTCGATACCGCCAACAAGGTCTGGACAGCCGATATCAGCTACGTGTGGACACTTGAAGGTTGGTTGTACCTGGCCACTATAATGGATTTGTATTCTCGCCAGATCGTCGGCTGGGCCATGGATAAGCGGATGGAAAAGGATCTGGCATTGAATGCATTGGCCATGGCCTACTGGCAAAGAAAACCCGGCCAGGGGCTTTTGCACCACTCAGATCGCGGAAGCCAGTACGCGTGCCATGAGTATCGAAAACAGCTCAAAGCCTATGGTATGGCAGGGTCCATGAGCCGCAAGGGCAATTGCTGGGACAATGCACCGACAAAGCGCTTTTTTCGATCCCTGAAATCGGAACGGTTGACTGCCTATCGGTTTGTAACCCGCAATGAAGCGAAAAATGAAATACTGAACTACATCACTTTTTACAATAGTATCCGGCTTCATTCTACCCTGGGGTATTTATCCCCGATGGAATATGAGTAAGAGCAGTACTTAAAAGTGGCTTAATTTTGTGTCCATTTTTTGTTGACCATTACAGTGTCTCATTCTCATTGACATGCTCCGATTATTTACAGGTCAAAATAACAAATCACTTATTTTCACTTAAGGATCAAGCAATGGATTATGAATCTATTATTGTGGAAGTGTCGGAGAAATTTGTTGCAACTATTACGATGAACCGCCCAAATCGTTTAAACACATTTAACACAAGCATGGCCAAATCACTTTATAATGCCCTCGTTGACTTGGACGCCGATCCTCAAGTAAGGGTGTTAGTCATCAAGGGGGCTGGAAAAGCCTTTTGCGCCGGAATTGATGTCGGCGAACTGGAGGGAAAAACAGCTATGGAATACCGCGAGTTGGTCGAAAAAATGGAGCGACCTCTGGTGACTATTTCAAAGTTAAAAAAGCCTGTAATCGCCCAAGTGCACGGCGTTGCTGCGGCGAACGGCATGGGGCTTGTGGCAGCGGCCGATCTAGCCATCGCGGCGGACAACGTCCGCATGGGGCTCACGGCCATCAATGTCGGACTCAATTGCGTGGGACCGGTGATTCCCGTATCGAAATCGGTAGGGCGTAAAAAAGCGCTTGAGCTGCTGCTGTACGGCGAACTGATCAAGGCTCCTGAGGCTCTTCAGATGGGCTTGATCAATAAAACCGCCCCTGCCGACACGTTGGGAGCGGAAACCCAAAAGTGGGCGGAAGCGTTGGCTCAAAAAAGCCCCATCGCGATTCAAATCGCCAAAAGCGCCTTTTATACTTCCCAAGACATGGATTACAATAAACAATTCGATTTTATGGGTGAAGCCTTTGTGCGCCTGTGCACCACCTACGACGCAAAGGAAGGTGTAAAGGCGTTTTTCGAAAAGAGAAAACCCGTTTGGTCAATGAAATAAAACTCTTGACCCGAGTGGGTCTCGCCGGTGTTATTTTGGATGGAAGGGTTACGTTCTTTTTCCCGGAAGATCCGCTATTGGATTGATTATTGTCATCATCGGATGGGTCTGATTGGGCCTTTCTCTGGCCGAATGCCTTTTGATTGATCTGTTCATTAATTTTGCAGACGAAGTCCATGCTCAGTCGTTTACGAAGATAAACCAGCATGGATGGATCAAATGGGTGTTCAAGTTTGAAGGATTCGAAACCTAAAAAGTACTGGAAATACGGGTTCTCACTGATCTGCTCAACCGTTTCTTCATAACTGGTCCCGAGCCGCTCTTTGATGATAAGGGTTCCCAAGGCCACACGCACAGACATCGCAGGAGGTCCTTTATCTTGACTGGCCAAGGTCTTGGCATATGCAGGTTCAAATTCTTCCGACGGTATGAACTTGGCCAGCTTTACCCAGCGATTGTCACTGCGTAATTAACCGCCGAAAGGTAGATAAAAATCTTCAAATTGGAGCTGTCTTTGGTTGTGTCGATACATTTTTTCCTGGGAAATAGTGCAAGGGTTTTTGGCGAATATGGGGATTTTCTTTACACTTTTTCCTCAAAATATAACATGTTTAAATAATTATATCAATTGATTAGTCTTTATTCATAAAGCCCCAAGTATATCAATACGATGAAAGCAAAAAAAGGAACTCAATGAAAAGGTGAATACTGCAATTCTTAAACGTGGATAAATACATACCTATATAAATTAGATTCATTGCAGTTGTTCGCTAACTGATTTTATGGCTAGTTCCTTAGCTATTTTCTTAAGCACCCTTTTGTCTTCATCTGATATATTCTCTATTACATTTACCTCATGTTTTTCAGGCGCATATAATCCCATTATTTTTAAGGCCATATCCAACGCTTTTCTTTGGGTTTCAAGGGCCTCAACCGGAATAGCGACAATTGAATCACCATCGTCGTAAACCTCGGCGTCGTCTTCGTCTTTTCTGAATGCCCCCTTCATTTTTTCAGACTTGGTGACAACGAATGCTCCTATAGGTAATGAATCAAGGTCGACTTTACCTTTGACCTTGCTGAAAACAATTTTTTTAGCATTTAGCAATTTCACCAGCTTGGTCTTAAGCTGAACCTCACTAAGGCCTTCATCGTCCATCCAGGCTGATATCCTACTTTGTAGTTTTTTGTAGTTTTGCCATCCAATCGACCCACAGGACTTTTCTGAGTATCCGGCCTCTCGAGCTGCACCTGTTTTTCTGAAAAATGTGTGGGGATTCGAATCGTCAAGATAAGCCCGAAGCCAAAGAAGGAGCTTCCCCCTCAACCCCGTAAATAAATTTTCAGTTTCAAAATACTTATCACTCATAATTGCCTCTCCTTATGGTTGAGAACTGCATTCATACGTAACTGTGTATTTTCAATTCATCGGCCGCATATTCCAACAGAAGAACCGCGTCCGCCTCATTGTCGACAGAAACATTCCATCCTCTATTTTTTTGCTGCCTTGATCATCTTCGTCTTTCCGGCATTGCCCCTGCCCGTTGCAAACTTCTTCAGTGTAGCAGTATGAACCGGCATCAGCTCTATCTTGTGATGCGCTGCAAAGGTTTGAACTTCGGTAACCAGCCCAACACAACAAGCGGTTGCCGCGCCCCCTCTGTGGTGAGCCTGCTTGTAAACGATGATGTCCAGGCCACCAAGGAGGGCGTGCATTTCTTTCAACCAGGCCCGACAGCTTAGAAACCTCATACCAGGGCTTTCACCGTGTTTAAGGTCGAAGGTCATCACGCCACACCGCTTGCCATCATTGGTGGCCCATCCGGTGTTTGTTGCTAAATCTAAGGATAGAATCTTCATATCTACCTTTTATTGTAGTTGATTTGATTGTTTTAGGACAACTTGTGGCAACTCTTAGACTACCACGGGATATCATCACCATTGCTTTTAGGATCGGGGTAATAGTCGGTGACGTCCTCACCTTCCGGCGTCATCCGTCGCGGCCTGGACTGCCCCCGCTCCCCTCGTGGTTTGCCTTCAAGGTGGCCCTGGGCCTGAAGATCGGCTATCACCAATCGCCGAACGTGTTCAGCTTCTGGTTTGGTCAAGAACATCTGGTCAAAGTACTTGACTTCCCCGTCTTGTTTGCCCTGCTTTTGTGGCCGGGCAAGCCACAAATCGTTTTTCCCAGTCATGAGACGACAGCCCTTAACGGTCATGCCATGGTATCGAAGGTCGAAGAATCCCTTCAGTGCACCCTTGTCGTACGGTTTAAAGTTCAACGCAGATATCATCTATTGTCCTTTCTCGGGCATCTCTCCCGCATCTCCAAACATGGTTTGGGCCTTCCGGGCTTTCCCAGATAATAGGCGTAGTGGAAACACAGAAGCCCCTGGCCGGCATAATTGGAATAATCCCAATATCCGGCTGCAGGGCAGCTTTCACATTGGCCGGGTCTACAGATCTGGGATAGGGCCCCAATGATTGCCTGTTTGTGGCTTTTTGCAAAATTGATGACCCAGCTTTTTTGCTCGCCTGACAGTCGGGATAAACCACTCAGTCTTAGTCTACCCGCGGACTCTATTGAGGCTTTGATTCCAGCATCCGATAGCACCGAAATTTCGTTCATATGATCACCTCATCTCCTTTATCGAAGATTCCAACCTGTTCCGAAGATTCCAAAATCTTGGGGCGTGGAATCTTCGTGGTTTCAACACCCCCTAAACCCGCGTCAATCAATGGCTCGTCCGAAGGGACCAACCCCTTGGAATCTTCGTGGTTTTTGAACCTTCGAAGGGACCAAATCTTGGAATCTTCGGGAACCTTCGTGGAATCTTCGACATAATCAATAACTTGCGCTTTGTCATTTCCCGAAGATTCCGTCCCAAGATGTTTGGAACCTTCGGTGGAGTCTTCGCTGTATTCTTCTGGGAGAAACCACCCCCATCCAGTTGCAAACCCCACTTTAGTGGACTTGATGCCCAGGTGGCTTTTCGCTCTGTGAAGGGTTGTCTTAGAGTACCCCATTTTTTTACCGGCCTTGAGAACGTCGCTGGCAGAAACGGGACCTTCAGCCAAGACGTCTTTTAACCAGACAACAGCGTCACCAGTTATATTTTGATCACTGCCCATCATCTCCGCCTTGGCGATCAGTTCCTTGGCTGTGCCTTTTACAGAGTCACCCCATAAGACTTGGGTGTTAAACAGCCCTTCATGCCCAGGTACTTCAACAACTTGAAGAAAATAATATAAGCCTCCACCATCAGGGCTGATGTTAGACTTTGCTCGCGCAAATAGGCGGGCACCAGGTGGATGATTTCCGTTATCGGGTAACTTCATCGCAACAGTGACGACCCTGGTCAGGGCGCCGAACGCCAAGGAGCCTGTTACTCGCTCGACTGGATCGCGACCCATGGTGCCCTTGGTAAAGTGGGTTACACCGTAGACGGCACAGCGCATGTCCGAGGCCAAATCAACAATGGGTTGGAGTGACCGTCTGGTTTCTGCATTTTTGTGGGAGTCACCTCCAACCGCCGAAACAATAGGATCAATGACAAGCATTTTTATATTTTTTTCACCGATGCTCTTTCTGAGCAGGGGGATATCTGTTGCCGGATCGAAGCTTCTTTTTTCACCACTTTCTGTTTCGCCGGAGATGAAATAAACCCGAGTGATGTCAGCGCCACAAGACAGCAGGCGAGGTATTAGGGTGTCGGCAGGGTCATCTTCTCCGGACCATATTGCAACATCGCCGGCCTTGGCCCATGTTCCGTCCGGCCAACGGCCACCTATTGTGAGGGTCGCCAACAAAGCAAGTAGCAGTGTTGTCTTTCCATGCCCGGGAGGCCCTGCGATAATGTGAACCTTACCTTCGGCGATGTAACCATCCCATATCCAAGACACCGGTTCAGGCTTTATTTGTGAGGCGCATATAAGATGAACAGAGCCATCACAGCGTGTTTTAGCCGCCCTTTCTTCTGTCCGGTGTGACCTCTCGGATATTGGATCATTTCCGGAAATAAGCTGCCTGGCTTCGCGCCAAGTGCGGTTCTTGCATGAGTCGTGGAAGCACTGGTAGAAAAGCTTGCCTTCCTCTGTCTGTCCTATCGCAGCTTCATTTGCAGTGTGGTCGGGATTAAACAGGCAGTGCCTAAACAATATAATTTGCTGCTTCCATGTGTCTTTTGGCGGGTAACCTCTATACCGTAATTTCCAAGGTATTTCGCGACATCAAGCTTTTGAGCATTTTCTGAATGGTGTGGCTGTTCAGGTACATCGTTTTTGAATTTCTCGAAAAGTCGGTCAATTGCCTTTTGGGATGTGGGTTTCATTAATTCGGAATCCTATCAATAAAAGACATTCTATGAGGTCTCGCTTCACGGTGTGACCCAGATGGTACGGGGTCACCCTTGCGGGCGGTTGTGCCGTAAAGTTTCCAGATTCGCGCCGGGTTGTGAACGGCGGTATCAATCTTAATTTGATCGTTTGAATATTGCGTCGATAGGCCGTTCAGGGTCGACGAAATGAACGATTTGCTGCGATCATCAACCGGTATGTCGGGCAGCTTTACCAACAGGTGTCCACCATTGCCGGAATTTGCCCGAATGGGTTCAGGCAGGCCATACTCGGATACAAGAACTTCGGCCAACTCATCTCGTAGTCGCAGTGCCGCCTGCAATTCGCTATCCGATGAACCAATGCCCGCCGGCCGAACCGGGTCAATGTCGATCGGTAGCCATCGGTAAGCGGTCACGTTATTATCAGAGGTGGTCAGGCTGGACGGTTTCAGCCGGTTGAATGCTCGAGCAATGAGGCGAGGGTCGATAACCTGTAAGGTAAAGTATATCCCGCCGTGTACAGCCTTATCTGCTGCTATTACAGCCCTACTAAAATGTTCATGGTTATCAAAATAACCGGATACTGTCCCCTTTGCGAACTCCCCACCCCATGCAGGAGACTTTCCATATACTTTCGGGATTCGAACTTCTGCCACTTCACCGGGATTGACAAAAATCGTGAATACCTCTGGATCTAAGAGCGTCATTCGACTTTGATCAGAAGCCGAATCCATTATGCGGCCTCCATTCCAAGAAGGTGTTTAGCCTTGGTTGTCGGCCAGAGTAGCCGGCCATTGGGCAGTTTTATCGGCTGTATGCCTAAATAGTGCCCGTCAACACAAAGACCGCGTCGCACCGTTGCAGGTTTTACTTTAAACAGCTTGGCAAAATCATCGGTAGTTTGAAAATCTTCGGTAGTTTTAGAACTATCTGGCATGAGGCCAACCTCCTTTGGGGTCGGCCCGTGAAAAAGAGAAAGGCCGACATCTTCCGATGTGGCCTTATTTGGCGTGATCGTCTTAGCTGTGGTGAGGCGAATGCGTTAGCCACAGCCAATGTTTGATAAATTATTCATTACGATAAAAACAGTTGATGTACCTTGTCAAGCCATATCAAAATTTTTTATCCACAACACATAATCCGGCAGCCGCTTCTTAACCCACAATCAAAATTTTGCGTTTTAACCACTCTGCCATTTTTTCAATGCGCCTGTTTTCATTTCATCACTTGCAGTTTCCCCCGACCTGCACCTTCTCCTGGCTGTTCGATCCCAGCCTGTTCCAATATCCAAGCTTCAATTTTCACATGCCACATGCGTAGCAGGTCCAAAGGACGACGGCGATAATGCTTTTCGGCGGTGGCACTTGGTTTGTGTCCCATCAGCTGGGCAACCACACCGGCCGGCACTTCTATCCACTCACTCAAAGTTCCAAATGATCGTCGCAGACCGTGTATGGTTAAGTTTTCGATACCGGCTATAGCTATTGCTCTGTTGTGAGGATGTCGAGGTTCTTGGAGCCGTCCAGACTTTGAAGCTGGACTTGAAAAGACATATTCATTGCGACGCGGAAGAGGGGAAAGTAGCGACGAGACATAGGGGGGGAGGGGGATGGATCTTTCACCTTCTACCTTATCGTGAATAGTTATGCTGTTCCATTTAAAGTCAACATCACTCCATTTGAGTGTTGCGAGTTCCTCGCGACGGGCGCCAGTAAGCAGTAGGGCTTGAAGGTATGCCGAGACAACTGGGTTCGATAATCCGCGGACGGATTCAAACCAGGATTTTAGCTGTTCCTTTTGAAGGCAATCATCCTTGGCCCTCTTTTTTGGAAAGATTTCTCGTCTGATACGGTTTGACGTGGCGTCGACAGATGCAATTCCCTTATAATCCGGATGAACTGAACACCAGTTGATAAAGGCCCGAAGCAAGGAAAAGGAAAGGCGTGCACGCGTTTCGCGTTTCCTTGCTTCTGCTGTTGCCCATGCCTCAACCCGGCTGGATGTAAGATCAGCCAGCTTTAACGGCATCAAAGACGCCAAGGGCCCGGGTTTGATCTTGCCTTTTCCGCGCTTAGTTTTCTGGCCCCCAGGATTTGCCAGAGCATTGTGATCAGCAAGATGTCGGTCGCTCCACTTGCCTTTCCGTGCTTCGATATAGGCATCCCAGGCATCGCTTACCAATATTTCCTTACGATTCGCTTCTGCACGTTTGGCTTCAATTTTTAAGAGGCGTTCTTGCTTTTCGATTCTTGGATCAATGCCCTTGTCAATCAGGCTTTGGAGTCGGCGAGCTTCCTGCCTGGCCCCTGGTTTGACCGGATCATTTGAATCAATTACCCATGTACGACAATCGCCGATTTTAATTCGGATCGTTTTTCCTGCAAGCCGTGCCTGGAAAACATAAACTTTGGCGCCCGGGGTCGCTCTCACACCGAGACCAGGGACTTCGGTATCCCAAAGGAACTTCTGTCCTTGATCACATTGAAAGTCCCTTAACCTTCCTGCCGTTAGCTTTTGCCTTGCCATTTTGCCCCCTGCTTACACACTCATGATCGGTAGTTTTAAAATCCGAACGTCTCTGTGTAAGCACTATGTAATCAGATAGGGCCAACATAAGTCAATTGATTTGTGTTGATGAAAAGTAGAGAATTGTTGAAAATTACCGTAAAAATAGGATAATATAGATTTTCAAATATGGCTTTCAACACCGATCAATACATAGTTTTGCG
This sequence comes from uncultured Desulfatitalea sp., assembly GCA_963668675.2. Taxonomy (GTDB): domain Bacteria; phylum Desulfobacterota; class Desulfobacteria; order Desulfobacterales; family Desulfosarcinaceae; genus Desulfatitalea. The sequence goes on from CAXXMB010000002.1 coordinate 3,800,719, forward strand.
GACTTCGAATCCGTAGGTCGCAGGTTCGAATCCTGCCGGGCGCGCCACTTTTCTTTAATATCAAGGGGATGCATATTTTTATGTGTCCCCTTGCTCTATGCAAACCTGATAACATAGTTCCTGCCCAGCTTTCTTTGATATTTGATAGTGAGTCGAGAATTGTGTTGGCTTGGTTTACCGGATGGTTTGAAACCGAAATTCTCAGCGGCGAGTGAAACGAGTCCGCTGAAGAAAAATGTTGGCCCATCATTTTTTATATGCCGGCTTCAAGGCCTTGAACATCGGGTAATGCTTCACATTCAATGTTTTCAGCTCGGCTTGCTCTACCTCAACTGTTGCAGCTAAAATTGCATCAGCGAGTCCAACTCCATGTGACTTGCCAAAATCACGCTTGTAAAGCCCTCCTATCTTCGCAATCTTCGAGGTAAGAGGTACAACATGAAATATAGAAATAAAATTGTCCAATACGGTCAGCTCGCCATTGCCTTTTACACCAGCATACAACTCCGCAACGACTATTGGGGAAAGGATGATTTGAGAGGAAAACTTATCAATAAACGCAATCGCCTTGTTATATCCGCGTAAAAAGTCAATAAAAATGTCGGTATCAACAAGAATAGAATTTGGCATAGCTTCTATCTATCCCATTCTGATCGAATTGCCCGGAAGTCGGGAAGGTCTTTACGATTTTTCCAGATTCCTGCAGCCTTTTTGAGTGCCGTCTTTGTTTGATTTTGACCAGCTTGCTCAATAAGGCGATCTAAGGCCTCGCGAATGATTTCGCTTTGTTTTTTCCCTAAGTTCTTAGCAATTATAGCCAGTTCAGTACGCTGTTTGTCAGTGAGATATATTTGAGTTCGTATCATATTGCACCCCCATAATGTATACACCATACATATACAGCAAAAGGTGGGATTAGTCAAGGCCAACGCCAAGGTTGAGAGGTGCGAATGAAGCGCAGCGCAATGAGCATCCTTCTCAAACCTCATGCTAGCAGAAAAATGATATGATTTTCAGATTTCATCACTAGTGTCCGGTTAAAGTTTGCTTATAATGCTATAACATGTTGCTATACCTTCAAATAACATCATTTTTCAGGGGGTAACCATTTGATTTTTGTTCAATAGGCCCATATGACCTTTCGCAGGGATACAAGCGAAAGGAGATGGGCATGCACCAAGGAAGAACGCTGTTTTCACAAGTCCTTGATTTTCTGCCTCGAAAACAATTTCGCAAATGCGTTGAACGGTATCGAGGCAATTATCGGGCTCGCTCTTTTACATGTTACGATCAGTTTCTCTGCATGGCATTTGCGCAATTAACGTATCGTGACATTCTTCGAGACACAATATTGTGCTTGCGTGCCATGCACAAAAAGCTCCATCATGTTGGTATCCAAGGCAGAGTATCTCGAAGTACTCTTGCAGATGCCAACGAAAAACGAGACTGGCGGATCTATTGCGATTTTGCCCAAGTACTAATCGCCCAAGCACGAAAGCTTTATGCAGATGATGATTTCGGCCTGCAGCTGGATGAAACAGTATATGCTTTAGATTCATCTACAATCGATTTGTGCCGTTCGATTTTTCCATGGGCTCGGTTCCGATCAACCAAAAGTGGTATAAAACTCCATACGCTTTTGGACTTGAGAGGAAATATCCCCTCATTTATTTCAATCACTGATGCCAAAGTCCATGATGTCAATATCCTCGATGAACTGATAGCCGAACCGGGTTCGATTTATGTAATGGATCGCGCCTACCTTGATTTTGAAAGGCTCTATCAAATGCATCTGGATTTTGCATTTTTCATACTCCGGGCGAAATCAAACACTCAACTGCGCCGGCTTTATTCGTCTCCGGTGGACAGAACCATGGGTGTTATATGCGATCAAACAGTGCATGTTACCGGGCAAAACACTCTAAAAGCGTATCCTGATAAATTGAGGCGCATAAAGTACCATGACCAACAAACCGGAAAACGCTTCACGTTTTTAACCAATCATTTTGCATTGGATGCAATAACCATAGCCGACTTGTATAAATGCCGCTGGCAAGTTGAATTATTCTTCAAATGGATAAAGCAGCATTTAAGGATAAAAACATTTTTCGGAACTTCTGCTACTGCTGTAAAAACCCAAATTTGGGTTGCAATCTCAATTTACGTGCTGGTCGCTATCATGAAAAAGAAATTGAAGCTCGAACATAGCCTTTACACAATTTTACAGATTTTGAGTTTGACTCTTTTTGAGAAAATCCCCATTTCATGGGCCTTTACAGATGACGTTTACAGAAACAAAATTGCTAGCGGACCTATTCAATTGAATTTATTTGAATCTTAACCGGACACTAATGATATTATGTTTGTTTTAGGCATTTTTCTATTACCGAACATTGATAATTAACATTAGAGTGATGTTGAATGAACCACTGTACCGGATGCTCGTTCAGGTTGCTGGATGACCTGGATAAGGATTGCTGTATACGAAACGGGATCTGCACCTGTGTTAGCAATTGGTTTTGGGTTTTGATTGCTCCATGAATTTGTTCAACAATATCATACTTATGGTCGATAATGTCATACGAAAAATTGGCTCCTGCTCTTGACTAATCGTCCGTCAGAAAGGTATATATTGTGATCATCGGAAATTCAAATACAGCGATTTTGTAATAATTGCATTTGAAGCTGTTTTGATTCTATCGTGACAATTCCTTTCCAAATCGTTCCAGTTAAACTGTATTGATACATTAGTAGTACTTTTGGCCTACTTGGGTCATTCGAAGTTGCTATCTGGTGGCTTGCATTTATTTTCAGTTCCAAGTCTAAAAGCGCTTTTTATTTCGATTTTCCAAAACGAAAGGAGGTGATGCAAACTTTTTCATCTCAATTTGGCTTGTTCCTTTAAAATAAAGGAGGGAGAGACCATGCGAAAATTTATATCGATAGTATCATGTTTGTCAGTTTTGGCAGTGTTTGCATTCACCTTAAGCGCATCGGCAGCCAGTAATCCACCCTCCGACTATTACATCGACGAAACAAAACTGCCATTCGATGCCCTTCCGGGTGCAACTGCCTATTGGGGGATCCACAAAAACGCTGGTTATAGAGTTGAGGTCCCGGCTAACTGGAATGGTGCCCTGGTTATTTATTGCCATGGTTACAGGGGCACTGGACCCGAACTTACAGTCGGGAATCCATCTATTCGGAACTACCTGATTGAAAATGGGTTCGCTTGGGCGGCGTCCAGTTACAGCACCAATAAATATGATGTCAAAGCAGGGGTTAGGGATTCTCACGCACTTGGAAAATTTTTTAATAGCCTGGTCGGAAAACCCAATCGAGTTTATGTGATCGGGCATTCGATGGGCGGACACGTCACCGCTAAAATTATAGAGCAATACCCAGGCGCATATGATGGCGCCCTTCCCATGTGCGGTGTAATGGGAGATACTGAACTTTATGACTATTTTTTAAGTTATCAGCTTGTTGCACAAGCCCTTGCGGGTATTGAAGCTCAGTTTCCTTCACCCCCGGAACCGGAATGGAACTCAATTGTCAATGAAATGAGGGTACTCTTTGCCGAGCCGTACTTCGGGTATCCACATGGTCCATATGATTTAACGCCGTTAGGAGAAAAACTGGCTACTGTGACAAAATATTTATCAGGTGGTGACCGCCCCTTGTTCGATTATGCGTTCAGATACGGCTTCTACGCAAATTATATCCTGGGTACAAATTTTGGAGATGGCAGTCGCGATGTTGCCGCCGGCAATGTCATGGAAAACATCGACACCGTTTATCAACTGGATGGCGATCCCGCTTTGACTGAAGAAGAAGAGGCCTTAAATGACATGGTCCTCAGAGTGGTGGCGGATCCTCAAGGCAAACATCCGAGTGGGCTCGCCAACATTCCAGTAGTTAAGGGTAATCCCACGATACCAGTGATCAGCCTGCACACCATCGGTGATATGTATGTTCCCTTTTTAATGCAGCAGATTTATGCAGAGCGGGTTATCGCCAACGGGAAGGAGGATCTCGTCGTTTTTCGTGTTGTCCGTGATGCATCTCACTGCGGGTTTGAACCTGAAGAGCAGGAAGTGGCGTTTGCAGATCTCGTAAATTGGGTTGAAAACCGGGTTAAACCAGCAGGCGACGACGTTTTATCACCAGCAACTGTAGCATCTCCGGACTATGGTTGTACGTTTACCAGCGCGCAGCGCGATTATGATTTTTATACCTGTCCCGAATAAGTATTTTATGGCCTGGTCTTTTCAGGATAACGATCCTGATTTTTAATCTATTTTGGGAAAGGAGAAAATTATGAAACGCTCGATTTTCGCGATGTTTTTACTTTCATTTATGGTTTCGACGTTTACGGCGTCAAGCGCTTTAGCAAAAAAGAATTGTCCGACGGATGACTGGGTCTATTTAGGGGCGGAAATGGTCGAAAACAATCCGGGTCTGATTCATTATAAATGGGAGGCGGTGAGACCTCCCTACGGAGCATTCGATCAAATCGCCCTTCATCGATTTGTTTTCGAACCCAATAACAAAAACTTCATACCCCGAAGACCGGCGCCAAATAAAAAGAAGGTGATTTTCATTATTCCTGGAACCTGGAGCCAAGGAAGCTCTAAAGGATCGGATCCAGATGTGACCACCAGCTATTTCTTGGCGCTAAATGGTTATGATGTTTATTCAATGGATTTCAGGACAAAATATATCCCGGATCTTGCCTATGGCCAGTTTGATGAATTTAGTGTGGACATCAGTGAAACTGCGGATTGGACGTATGATCTATTTAGAGAAGATATCAAGGCGTGTGTCAATCTGACCAAAAAGATTTCGAGGGCCCGAAAAATCTTTATGGCCGGCAGGAGCCGGGGTGCAACCCAATTGTATGTCTATGCATCCAAATATTGGAAGCAGGACCTTAAAGGATTGATCAGCTTGGATGGAGGGATCAAGGGCACACCTCCGGTTAATGTCGGCGATTTGTCCCCGGAGGAAATTGAGGCTGCAAAAGAAGCATACGAGGCATCAGTCGAAGCACTCAAGTATTCTGGAACACTGCTGGCCGAGGTCTCAGGTTATGAACTCGGACAGTTCGCAGGACAGCTACCCTATTCTACAAGCAACTTAAATGGACCGCTTCCCCCAGGCATAAATAATGTATCTGAACTCATAGCCTATGGTGCCTATTACGCATGGGGAGCAGGTCTGGTCACAAATATTTATACCCCCTATCCTGACGGCAGCGGTGAGACCTACATGGATTTGAATGTGCTGGTAGATATTTACAGTAACTTCACCAGATATTGGCCAGAAAGACAGAATTTAGAAAGTGCCGCCTTTCGCGCCTACGATGATTGCCCATTTTTGGATTACGACGATAATTTGGATAAGGTAAGGGTCCCTGTAATTGCTTTCGGTGGAGAGTTGACATGTCCTGGGGGGTGTACAGAAGATTCTTCAACCTATTATTCCGCGCATATGACCAGTAGTAACGATATTACGATTGTTTATCTGCCTGAATATGGACATCTTGATGTGTATGCCGGAACTCACAGTCTGAAGGATGTCAAAGAACCTTTGCTTGATTGGTTAGATGCTCATAAATAGGGTAAACAAACCCGAAGTTGGAATAGATGAAAGGCCCTCTGGTTCGGAACACAGAGGGCTTTTCAACCGAAATTTCATTTTTATAGAATCCTGCAAGGTAATGGACAATTGACCATTCTGTTGATTCGACTGCTATGAATAGGTTCCGAACAGAAATCACCCGCTATCGGTTCAAGAGGCTGAGCCGCCGTGGCCAGAAGCGGCGTATGAACTGGGAGCGATTCAAGCCTGTCGTGAAGCGATGGATTCCAGTACCCACTGCGCAGCACCCATTTCATAACGTGCGCTTTTACGCCAAATACCCAAGATAGGAGCCTGGTGCGGTAGTTCCGCATGCCGGGATCTGTGCGGGGGGGCGCCTGAAAGGGCGGTCTCTACTGCGACCGATCTATCGAAAACGCGGCGTAGCTTCAAGCGATGCTTTTCGTGTGTTTTTTGACGGAAAATTGCTCTGCTTTTGTAGCAAATAAGTAGTATTATGTCTTACGCTGAATAGTTACAAAAATATAAATAATCATTGACAGGGCCGGCCAACAGATACAAACTAAAATAGAACGAACGCTCGTTAGAAACAAGAACTGCCGCATGGTGCAGCGCGGACCGCACATATGCCCCTGATCCGAGGTTTGTCCAATGGCCCCGCAAGATTTCTTTGAGCTTGGGGAATTCTTTAATTTTTAAAGAAGGAGAGGAAAAATGAAATCCATTTTTGCCAAAAACCTGAGCATCAGTTTTTTTCTTGCGCTGCTTCTTTGCTGGAGCGCCATTGTATGCCCAGGCTCTGCCGAGGCCTTTGAGCCCATGAAGGGAGATATGAGCACCTTTATCCCGACAAGCCCGAAATCTGACACGGATCTGGAAGGCGATATCATCAAGGTTGGTCTTTTGAGCCCCTTCACTGGTTCGGCCGCCGTAGCTGGTGATTGGTTCTATCTCTCTTTGGCGTGGGTGGCCCATGACATCAATACGCAGGGGGGCATATTCGTCGACGGAAAAATGAAAAAAATCAAAATCATTCTTGGCGATACACAGGTAAAACCGGACATTGCCAAGAATGCGGTGGAACGAATGTACCTTGAGGATAAGGTGGATGTCGTGGTGGGAACACCCGGGACCCACATCACGGCTATTGCGCAGTCCGTTGCGGGGCAGTACAAGAAAATTTTCATGAATTACTGCTCTTTTTCCGATTTGCTGCTAGATGAAAAACACTGGAATCCCTATGTTTTTCAGGTTGCTCCCAATACTACACAATGGACTTTAGCCCTGGCTAATTTCTATGCAAACCGGCCGGAAAAAAAGTTTTACCTCTTATGCCAGGATTATGCCTATGGCCATGCGTTCGCAGAGTGCTTTAAAAAGGCTTTAAAAGATGCCAAACCGACTGCCGAGATCGTCGGCGAGGATTTTCATCCCCTTTTCCTAAAGGATTTTGCCCCCTACTTAACAAAGATAATGGCCACGGGCGCCGAGGTTATCATCACACAGGATTGGTCCGCTGATAACCAAAACCTGCTGCGGCAATCAAGGCAAATGGGCATGACGGCCCCTGTCGCCAGCATTTATGTGGATGACCCCATTCCGCTCCAGGCGATAGGAGGGCCAGCCGGTGCGGGCATGGTAGTGATGCAGACCCATATCCCTTCCGTCAAAACAGCTTTAAACAAGAAATTTAACGAGATGTGGCACGCTTCCTGGCAAAAATGGCAGGCGCCTTATAAAGGATCGGAATATAAGTGGCCGCAGGGGTTTGTGGGGAGCAGCACCGTAAGCCTTTACTGGCTTTTTGATGTGATGCAGAGGGCAAAAACAACCGAGCCCGATCCGATCATCAAAGTCTGGGAGGGCGACAATTATGTATCTGTTACGGGTCCCATGTATATGAGACCTCAGGATCACTTGATGCTGACCGACATTTATTTTTCGGAGCTGGTCTTCCCCAATAAGTGGTACGATGAAAATGCCAGTTGGGGTGAAGCGATAGCTGTTTCAAAAGATTTGTGCACCCCGCCTGTCATCAATGGCAGGAAATGAGATAGAGGGCTTTCCGGAAGAAACAAAGCGTCTTTTGCGGGGGAATCCCGTTCGTTATATTGGACCATAACTGAATTGCTCCGCTAATGAAGAAAGCGGTAGGGGAGGTATGGTGAATTTTGCCCTGAATATTGAGAAAAGCTGCCGGGAAAATCCTGAAAAGATCTGTGTTGTTCATGAAGAGACGCAATTGACATTCAGGCAAATGGAGGAGCGGGCCGGGCGCCTTGCGGGCGCTCTTCTCGAAATGGGAGTGCAGCCGGGCGACCGGGTTGCAATCTTCCAGACGAACTGCTTTCAGTTTTGCGAAATGCTCTACGCAATAGGAATGGTGGGTGGCATTTTTGTCAATCTGAATTTCCGGTTACGGGAAAATGAAGTCACTTATATCTTGACAAATTGCGAGCCGAAGGTCCTGATCCTTGGCGAAAGGTATGTCGAACTCATCAATGCCATACAAGACAGCCTGCCGACCATTCAACATTTTGTGGTCATTGGAAAACCGGGTTCTGCTATGAAGGATTATGATGCGCTTCTTGCTTCGCGAAACGAGGCACCTCCGACCATTGCCTCCGTTGATGCGAATGACACCGCCTGTTTGATCTACACCAGTGGAACGACGGGGTATCCAAAGGGGGCGATGCTGACCCACGCAAATATAAAAACCCCTTTAGAGGACCGGTACACCTTCGGAGAGGGCACCCTGCTTCTAAACGTTCCCATGTACCATATTGCAGGGGTGATCAGCACTCTGCTCCCCCTTTATCGAGGAGATACCCTGATCGTATTGCCGCAGTTCGACATCGGGGTCTTCCTTGATATCGTAGCGGAGAAGAAAGTGGCTTCGACCTATCTGGTACCGACGATGATTCAAGGCATCCTGGACCATCCGGATTTTTCCGGAAAGGATCTCAGTTCATTAAAAAGTATCGGCTACGGTGCTTCCCCAATGCCTACAAACCTTCTGTTACGGGCAAGGGATCTGCTTGACGCAGAGTATACAAATTATTTCGGACAAACCGAGTCGACAGGTATTATCAGTGTACTTTCCCCAGAGGATCACCAGTTGGAAGGAAGTAAGGAGGCCATCGAGAAAAAGGCGCATCGACTGACCGGGATCGGCCGCCCAATCCCGGAAGGGGAAGTCCGGATCGTCGATGAGGAGGACCGTGAAGTTCCAACCGGTGAGGTAGGTGAGATCGTTGTGCGCGGGAAAAAGGTAATGAAGGGGTACTGGAACAAGAAGGAGGCAACCGAAGACACCCTCAGGGGAGGCTGGCTGCATACGGGCGATTTGGCAAAGATGGATGAGGAGGGATATCTCTACCTGGCAGGCCGGAAAAAGGACATGATCATAAGGGGTGGGGAAAATATTTACCCAGTAGAGATTGAGAATGTTCTGCACAGCCATCCGAAGGTGCTGGAGGCGGCTGTTATTGGTGTGCCTGATGAATACTGGGGCGAGATCGTCAAGGCGTATATTATACTGGTACCCGGCCAAGCTGCAAGCGCAGATGAGATCATTGAATTCTGCCGGGAAAGGCTGGCGAGTTATAAAAAGCCTGCTGCTGTTGAGTTTGTCGCTGAACTTCCGAAGAATGCCATGCAAAAGGTCTTGAAGCATCTGCTGCGCGGGGAAAACCCCCGGTAGAAGAGAACCCTTGTCCGGGAAATCCCCTTCAGTGCGGAGATTCCGGCGGGAGCAGGAGAAGTACGGACGGTGGATTTGCTAAGCCCGCAATATATGGAAACCATTGAACAGCCTTTAAAAATGCATTCCGGAATCAACACTGGATTGGTGGTAACCGGTGATATCAATTTCACAAAAGGCACCCACGGCGCCACTGGGGATACCATCAATGTAGCCGCCCGGCTGAGTGCTCTGGGAAATGCCGGGGAGATACTGGTATGGTGCAGTCGTTGCTCAAGGCAGATACTATCCCCTTAGATCTACAATGATTTCTCCAAGAAAAAGTGGAAGGCAACCCATTTTACATTGAAGAAGTTATCAATTCGCTGATCGAATCGGATATACTGTGAAAAACGTTCCATTTGCCGATGAAAATGCTGAGGAGTACTTCAAAAATGCAATCGAAATCGCAGAAAAGATCGGTGCCAAAAGTATTTTGAGCATCACATATTTTGATTGGGGTTTACTACACAAAGCTAAAAAAAGAAAAGTTCAGGCCATAGAATATATTTCAAAAGCGATAAAAATTTTTGAGCAGTTCGGAGCTGAATTATACATAACTAAAGCTCATGAGATAGTTGAGTCTATACAATAGGTAGCATTGTTTATACATCCTGGTAAAAGTTTTATTGTTTGGATTGGCGTATATCTATTTCAATAATACGGTATCCCCCAAAGAAACCAGTCGAATTTTTGATGTACGTATTTGCAGGATGGAAGGACCATTGACCCGGTTTTATCACGTCACTAACATATAATCTGGACCAGTTTTCGGGGGACAGGTTATTTATCAATGATCAAATAAGCATCATTTTTTATCTGCCAGTACCTTTGCTAACATAGCTGATAGCTCATCGACATCGAATGGTTTTTGCAAAAAGCCTTGGCATCCTTGGTCCAAAATCGCCTGAATGTTTTCATTTATGCTATACCCACTGCACAGCAGCGCCTTTAAGTCTGGTTTTATTTTTTTTAAACGAGCATAAAGCTCGCCCCCGCTCATCCCGGGCATAATCATATCGATAAGGAAAGCATCCACCGCATCCAGTTGATCGGCATATTTTTCCAACGCCTCTTCTCCGCTGCTGGCCCCCAAAGCGATATAGCCCCTTACCGAAAGAAGCTCCATGGTGGACTCCAGAATCATCTCATCGTCATCTACGATCATTATGGTACCTTGCCCCATTTGAGCAAATGAGCCGGCTTTTTCATCCGATTGCGGGGCAACTTCCACCGAAGGCAGGTAAATAATGAAAGTACTTCCGACTTCGGGCTCAGAATTCACGTCAACATAGCCTTTATGGGCCTTAACGATTCCGTAAGCCGAAGCAAGCCCAAGTCCTGTGCCTTTGCCGCTCTTGGTTGTATAAAACGGTTCAAAAATCACATCCAGTTTTTCGGGCAAGATGCCGCAACCGGTATCCGAACAACTGATCATTGCATAATCGCCGGGTGAGGCAGCATAATAGCGGCTGACTATTTTTTCTGCTGTTACATTTTTCGTTAAAATTGTAAATGTTCCCCCATCTGGCATCGCATCTGTGGCGTTGACATAAAAATTCCATAACACTTGCTCGATCTGGCCTCTGTCGGCCAAGACGGTATGCAATTGCGGATTTAGCTTCACTCGGACGACGATCTCTTTTTTAGCCGTTGCAAACGTTTCTGCCGCTTCCTGGATCATTTCGTTTAAGTTGATCGGCTTGACTTCATAATTGCCTCCGCGGGCATAACTGAGCAATTGCCGGTTCATTCTGGCTGCGTTATCGATCACGTGTTCAATTCTGGCGATTCGCTCAATTACTTTGTCTTCTTGGACGGTCATTTTGATCAAGCCGATGTTGCCTTGTATGCCCGCTAACCAGTTGTTGAAATTGTGTGCAATGCCGCCGGCCAGCGTGCCGATGGATTCCATCTTTTGCGCCTGCTGTAGTTTTTTTTCGAGCTCCTTGCGTTCCAATTCCAACTGCAGCCGATCCTGTGCGTCACGTAAGAATCCTCTAAACCCCACCGAAAGACCATTTTGGTTCTCGATCAAAGAAACCGACAGATCCACAGGGCGCTTTTCTCCTTTGCTTGTCGATAATTCAAGCTGGGCAAATCGCACCGGGCTTCTGGTATCAACGACTTGTTCGAATAGATGGTGCAATTGTTTGATCGAATCGGGGCTGAAAAAACTCATAAATGATGACGACGGGAGATGATCCAATGGCTGGCAGACAAGATCGCTGAACGCCTTGTTTGCGAATAAAAGCCGTTGTTTCAAGTCGATTTCAAAGTACCCGTCTTCGATGCTCTCGAGCGTTTGGCGATATCTGTTTTCGCTCTCCTCAATCTTCTGAAAAGACCGCGCGTTATTGATGCCAATGGCGATATGCGATGCAATCCCTTCAAGCAGATTGATATCGCTCTTTTTGAGTGGTCTTATTGAGTTTATGTTATCCACCGCCAAAACGCCGAGCGGCTCATCTTTGTAAATGATCGGGATGCACATGAGTGAGCGCACACGGAAAAAATTTAATAGGTGCCTGCTTTTTTCCGATAGCGCCCCAGCCAATTCATTTGCATTTTTGATGATCAGGTGATTTTTGTCCCAAAATGACTTGACGAAAAAGCCTTTTGAATCGGGTTTATCTAGATGAAATGTTGTTTTTCGTAAATACTCTTCTTCATGGGGAGAATACCCATATCCAGAAGTATAGACAAGATGGGTCTTGGCCTGGTCGGCCAACATGATCAGTCCCCGATCAAAACTGAGTCGCTGATACATCAAGGTGGCAACTTTGTCCATCAAGTCTTCCACGTTGAGAATGGCAGCGGTCGCTTGGCCAATCTCCTGGACCAGCAGAGAATTGTTGTAGTTGGTGTTTGCTACTTCGATCCGCTCCTCAGCGGTCGAATGGCTGTGTTCGATAATTTTTTCAAGCTCTTTGATTTTTATGTGCGCATATGCGAGCGATATCCCCACGACAAGACAGAATAAAGAGATCAGAAGAAACTGCAGGGACTCTGCCGGCAGGAACCAACACAGGATCACTGCCAAGAGGATAGCGCCAATCAATGCATAATTGCGCCACAGTTTCAGTCTCAATGATTGTGGATCATCCCAGGAGATAATGTAGTGGCAGGCACCTTCGCCCCTGTGAAAACAATATGGATGCTCGACATGACCATAAACGTTCGTAAACAATTTTGGCACGGCTTCGAAGGACCCCAGACGGTTTTCGCACTGGTAGGGTTTTTCTTCTGCATCAGGATTGGGGGTTGATATGATCTCAACTTTACCCGGGGCCAATCGTTTCGCCTCAACGGTGGCGCCCTTTGTGAAAAAAGATATAATCTTTGCCATGGACAGCAAAGCGGTCTCGGTGTTCATCAAGCCGGTCACATACTGCTGGGTTAACGCCAATCCTTTCGATGACGCACCGAAACGGCCGGCCTTTCGAGCGATATCTGGATCACCCGTCTTTTCGACGATAATTTGATAAAATCGATCGGCCTGTTCCTGGGTAAACCAGTGGGCTGAGTCGGCCACCTCAGCACGTGTCATCCCAGCATAATCGAGAATATCTTGGAACTTCAGGTGCGGTTGGGAAATGCTCAGATAATCCAAGTAGCTTTGAAAGATGCGGCTGTTGTATAAGGCAGAGGAATTTTTCATTTCTCAGAGGCTGTCTTCAAGCTCAGGGTAAAATCCATTTCGGCACTCAGGGCATATCCCATGGGATGCATCTGATCCCAAATGCCGACTGATATTAGTTTCTGCTTTTTCCAAGTTGTCATCTGCTATTTTACCTTTTTTGCATGATGCGCACACGGGCAGAATCCGCCCAAGATGAAACAAGGCGGTCAGATCCTCCAACATGACCATTGCCAACTCGATGCCATTCGCGGCAACCGGCCAAGAGGTCATCGTCGAACTGTCTTCATAGGTAAATTTATCTTGTTGAATGTAAATTGGGGATCTTTTTCTGACCACGCGGTTTTCAAAAAGCACATCATTCACTGCGTTGCGAATAATGCAATCGGAACAGTGCTGCGTATGGCAATGCGGTTGTCGTGACTCAAACCGGTAAAGGCAGTGAATCGTTTCTCCGCAAGACCGTTCTTGTTGAAATCCTGTTCCTTGGTGATAGAGGATCTTTGCGGCCCAATTAGCTTCATAAACTTCGAGCTGTTTGTTCAGCACCAATATGTGGATTGGTATCGAGTGAAAGAGTGGGGTTGTATCGTTTCCGTCAAAAAAACTGATATCATTCATTTTCAATTCCAATCCAATTCAGAAATACCAGCGTGAAATCAGTATCTTTTAATAGTGTCTCATTTCATAGAGCTGTTTTGCAACCCACAAAGTGTGAATATTGCAAAAAGTTAAAATCGGAGGGGGGACATCAGAGGGAGGACGCCCATAAAATTATAACTTTCTATGGGGCCGGGTACTCCCTTAGCTTGGCAATGATGATAGGTGTCATTGATCGATGTTAAACCTTTTGAATAGTGAATACCCTATTAAATGTTTAACACCAGCTCTTGTGGAAGCCGGGATTTTGTCGCGGGCCTGAAAACAAGCTTTCTGGCGGATAAAAAGGACGAGGAACTGACTCGATCCGGGATCAAGTCCGGGATGACGCAGGTTGGCCTGTTGAATTGCCGGTTTGACAATCATCTTTAAACAGAAATCAGGGATCAAAGGGTTCGCCCCTTTTTACCAGAAATGCTTCTATACCTTGTTTTCGTATCATTTTTTCCACGGTTTCCTGTTTCGCAATGCTCGAATCCACGATAATCAACTGGCAGTTCTTGGCCTTTAGCTTTGCAATATTCATCTGAATGACGTCGTATCTTCCCGCCACATCGTAAACAAAGTGATTAATTGTTTTTCCGCTACTCGCATTCGTAGCGTTTTGGTACTTAAAATAGCTTTCGATCCGTTTGATTTCGCTATTCGGTGCAAATGGTCCGGTTAACTGTGTTAACGTCCCGACCACGACATTTGATGAACTGGACATCAGCTTTTGAATAATTGCATTCAACCCCATATTGGAGCAATTGAGCTGAAAGATATGCTCCGGAATTTCAACCATAATAGATTCCATGTTCCGGGCAATGCAGTTGTTGCCGTCCTGGTCCAGAATCATTCCCAGGAGATGCCAATCTTCGGAGAATACACCGCCTCCGGAGTATCCGGGTAGGCAGGGATAATTGAATTTTAGTGTTCCGAAGTACTTTTCATCCTGCAACTTTATTTCTTGATTGGGGCTGACCCAGCTGTCTCCACCGGGATGCCCTATGATATGGAGGATCTGTCCTTCTTCAATCTTGCCGCATGAGACATTGGATATTGGTATTTTGTCTTGAGGGAAATCATCGGGTAGTGTTGCCCTAAGTACAGCCTTATCCATGGGTTTGGGGAAGCGGCGCAGTATTTTGGTGGGGATTTCCACCCATTCATAAAATTTAAATTCCACTTTACATTCCGGCGCCATACCTAGGATATGGTCGGCGGTGACGATATAGACGTCATCACGAATCTTGCCGATGATAATCCCTGCTCCCGCGCTGTTTTCGCAACGAACTTTTACAATCAGACGTTTTGCAATCCCTTCAGGTGCATCGCTGCTCAGAGCTTCAGTGGGTGCCAGGAACCCATATAGCAATAGTGTAAAAAGGACTGCATACCTTCTCATGTTGATTGGATCCATTGCCATGCCTCCCATTCATTCCATTAACGAGTTATCTCTTGAACCATCTAAAGATACAGAGGAAAAAGCCAAATATGCCACCGGTCGCTCCCCACAGCAGCGCAAGAAAATAGTTAGACTTCAGGTGCTCCAGCAGTGTAGGCATTAAATTTTGGGGGTTTTGTTCGGATCCGGTTTTCAATCCGCTGACGTCTCCTTTAAAGCTAAATGATATTTCCTTTGATCCGATCGCCAGTGATTCTATTTTTCCTTCGGTTTCATCTATTCGAATTTGTTCACTGCGCCGCAGAGACATTCCCTTGCCGGCAAGATCCAGAAAATAGATCGATCCGTCTTGAATCGTCCATTGTTTCCAGATCATCATATCTTTTTCTTCGTCGGCTGGGGGGTATTGCTCAATGGAGGAAAAAAATAACCCGTTCACCTCTATGGGATAGAGTTTCGGTATTTGGCTATCAGGAAACGCAATATCCAAGGTGATGTCATTTGACTCCGGCGTGATCTTGAGTCGCTTGGGAGACTTATAGGTTTCCTGACGTTTCTTTCCATCCAATCGATATTCGATGGAGCCTCTTGCGCTTATGATCAAATTAATTGGGGCGTGTTGGAATCGAAATGAACATCTATTGGGTCTTTTTGACATTTTCATTTTGGTTTTGATGCCGGCGGGAAGAAGGATTGTTCCGATGGACAGAACGCCTTTTTTAGAATTTTCGGCAAGGGATCGGATTTCAATTTGATGGGTTGGCATCGTTTCAGGGCTTCGCTCGGCAATTGCCGGCAGTGTGATTTGTTTTAGCCCTGAAATGGTGATTTTCTCCACATTGAAAGCTTCGGTTAGTACTTGATCAGATTTTGCAGTAAAACCGATACCGGAAAGCCTAAGATCCATTTCGATTTCGGTTTTGTTCACGTGTTTTGCGATCAGCAGGCTGGCAATTATTATGGAAATAGATAAAAAGACCACCCCGACCCATCGCTCGATCGGCTGTTTATAAAGGTTTCGGTTGCTATTCAGCTCCACCAGCAGATTCAGTTCTCTCAAGTCGCTTTCATTGATTTTATGAGGCGGTGCAATGGATTGCTTTATGAGTTGATCGTTTTTTGCCGCAATCCTGGATTTGAGGTCATCTTTTTTGAACAACGTTATCATTCCTGTTTTCATTGCCCGATGCCTGGATTTCCACCGGAATAAAACCAGAATTCCACGGGATCAGAATTGACGCCTGATTGCTGAACGGCAGTGATTTCTAGTAGATAAAGGCCCTGTTTTTTTCTTTCATCCAGAGTGAAACGAATTCCCTCCATTCGAGGGTAGAATCCATGTCCCAGCGCTTTTCCGTCCACCAGCATACGTATCATCCGGCCCTGGAGATCCATTTCCGAAAGGCTGTAATATGTCTCGCTCAAAGGACTTGCAGTCTGGATAATCACTGTCAGGCTTTTTAAGGTATTTACCGCCTTTGTTTGACTGATTTTTATGGGGATATGTACTCGCCGGATCTCATCTGCCAGTTTTATATTCATCCATGCGATGACGCCCAGTTTCTTGTCATTTATCTTCAACGCCGACAAAATATCAATCGGCCATCGGTAGAGTGTGTCGCCTTTAGTGACTTGCGTATCCATGCGATAATAGAGACTCGGGGCAACAGCAACTGCTCGGATGAAAAGAGGCTTTGTAGCGGGAAAACTCCAATCAATCGTTAAATCCTTTTTCGATTCCGGGTTGTAGGATTCGAAAAATTGAGTGAATGAAACCACATGAAGGTAGCTTCCGCTGGTGTTCAGGTATCTTCCCTCACACCTTTCCCCCCGAACTTTGTATCCAAGTGGATCATTGGGGTCGCTCATTTCAAATAAGGTTTCACTGCATGCCGGATTGGGTTCGGCTTTTAAACCAGAAGAAAAAAGCAGAACCGGAATGAATACGATTAGAAGTATTTTTTCGATTTTCATAATGCGGTGCCCACCAGAATGTAAAATATCATTATACAATTGCATCACCATCACATGGTGTTGCTTTTTTGCATTGGCTGGGCGACAGAGAGGAACTTGCTTTTTATGGAAGCAAGTATGCCAAAGCGGTGTTCGTATGTCAATTAAGAGACCCATACAGCACACTGTATGGGCATCTTGATTGAGATGCCGGGGTTGATATCCCATCGTGGTGGACTCGACCCGCCGTCTACCGCGATCAGCGCAATGACGCAATGATGGTGTTTCGTGCCCTGCCGCCATCCGGGTACGGATCAGTTGGCCTCTTTCCAGACCTGCCACCGCTCGTTGACCCACCCCGGCTGCCATGTCACCGGTTCGAACTCTTCCAGCTTCTTTAGCTGGGCCCGTTTGAAGTACGCCAATATCAGGCGGCGCAGCTCTGCACGGGCCCGGACCACCGATACTGGTACGTCCGGGAAGGCTTCGGTGCCGGTCCAGTTGGCTTCGATCCACACCTGGTCCTGGGTATCGTACTGCGCGGCATAGTGTTTCAGACTGGCGACCATTTGGTCGGCGACCGCTCTCTTTTTGAGTCGGCGGGCTTCCGTGTCGCCGAGCATCGTGTTCGTTTTATTGGCGACCGATAGAGCGATGGCGGCGCGCATGGTTTCCAGGTATGCGCGGGTGTTCGAGCCCTTGGGCAACGTTTTGCCGACGGCGTCGATATTGACAAGATACCGTCTGCCTTTTTCGATGTCCTCATCCTTGAATGATTTGGCGGCTCCAAACCACCAGACCAACTCCTCTCTCAGGGAGTATAGCGCCCCGTCCCGTAGGCTGGTGGGTTTTGTCACCTGATTCCAGACAATCCCGGCTGCCGACGGTTTGTTCGCAACGGTCAACATCATCGCCTGGCGAACGCGGAGGGTGTTGATCAGAACGGTTTGCTCCGGGTGGGCGGTAATAATGGTCTCGATGCGCTCAACGGCTGCCTTCAGCCGGGCCTCATCCACGGCATCTCCGTCCGCCTGGGGCAGGTCCGGCACATCGATCATCGCTGCGTTGCTCGTAGCGACGATCTCTTTGACCTGCGCCTGGGTGGCGCAGGAGACGGCGACAAACAGGATGGCCACGAGGACCAGGAGGTTTTTCATCGGCTTCATTTTTTACTCCTACGCTGCGGCCCGCAGGGCGAGCTCCATAAACAGTTTCTGAAAGTCCGGGTCGTCGGGGTCGATGACGACGGTTTCACCGCGCGCCCAGGCCGCGACGAGTGCACCGAGGACCGACGGCACCGCGCTGGTGCCGAGCTGGCGGCCGAGCTGATCCTGGGCGCGGGCCAGTCCGGCCTCGAGTACCTCGATGAGCGGTTCGCCCAGTTTGTTCAGTGGCTGGCGGTCGAGCGCCGTTTGGCCGTGGGCCGCGATGGCTTCCGTGACCTGCTGCACGGTATCGACCAGGAGCATGCCTGCGATGAGCCGGCCGTTTTCGCCGTTGGAAGCCGCCAGCACGGTATCGACGATGATCTCCGCCAGCTTGGCCTGCCCTGCCAGGAACAGCTTTTCGTTCTCCGCGACAGACTCGGCCATGGCCCGCAGCAGTTCGCTTGCCTGGATGCCGGTAAGCGACTGTTCCTTGACCAGACCGGCGATTTTTCCTGCCAGGGAGGCCACCAGCCCCGGGTAGTTCGAGTCGACCAGGCGGGGCTGATGGGCGAGTACGTCGAGGGCACCGCCGACGGCTGCGTTGGCCAGGCTTTCCGCGTTGAACCGGTCGAGACCGCTGAGTTTGGTGAGCACACCTTTCACCAACTCTTGCCCAAGCCCTGGATGATCGATGATCAGCTCGGGGTGGTCGGCGAATGTGGTCAGTGTTTCTGTAACGATCCGCGTCAAGCCGCCGCGCGAAAAGGTGTCGCGGATGCCCTGGCCCGCAACGGTGATGGTGACCGAGCGGACCAGCGTCTTGAGCCACTCGTCATCGATCCGCTCGAGAAACTCCGGTTTCGCAGCAACGGCGCCAATCGCCGCGTTGACCACACCGGTAAGCATGTCGTCTGTCAGGAACTTGTGGTTCGGTGTGCCGGCGAGTTGCGTGAGCACCTTGACCACGACCTCCTGGACCAGGGGGGTCTGGTCGTGCATCAGTTCGCGGCCGTGATTGGCCAGCGAGCCCAGTGTCGCGCGCAGCAGCTCGCCCCAGTGTTCGTTGAGGTAGCCGCCGAAATTGGTTCGTCGTTTGAAGTGATCTGCAGCGACGTTGAGAACGTCGGCAGCGATTGCCTCGAAGACCTTGGCATCCTCATCGGCCAACCGGGTGGCGGTCTCTTTGAACAGGGCGCCGACGAGCATCGGATATCCCCGGCCCTGCACCAGACCGATGAGAAACTCGTCAGAGCCGTTGGCGGCCTTGCGGCCCGCCTGAAGCGCATCCAGCAGCGCGTCCAGCCACTCCTTTTCGATGTCGTAATGCTTGCGTGCGTCCAGCGCCCCGTTGAGGGTGGCGCTCAGGGCGGCGCGCAGCACCCCCGATCCCGAGTCCGCCGTTTGCAGATCCGCATCCGCAAACCGCTGGAGAATGGCCTTGACGATGCCCTGTGTTTTCGGGTCCCGTGTGAACAGCCCCGGGGTTTCCGCACCGACCTCGGCCAACACATCGGCAACGGTCAGCGCCAGCCGCCAGGGGTATCCTTTCTGCCGGCTGTCTTTACCGGGGCTGATGGAAAACGCCGCGATGCGGATGTCCGTGTCGTTCATATCCCATTCCGGTCGGGATTTCTCGATGGCCTGGATCACGGCCCCGTTGAGGTCGATCGTTTCGCCCAGCGCCTGTGCGGGCAGGTATTTGCGCATGAATTCCATCAGGATGTCGTCGTTCTGCTCACCGCCGAGCGCGTTGTCTACAGCAATCCTGATCGCTTCGCGATCCGGTTGGATGGCACTGTTTGGATCGTCCGGGGAGCTTTCCAGAAGTAATTTTTGAAGTGCCGGAATAGTCACTTCGGATGGCGGTGTCAGAATCATTGCGGGTTGGATCAACGGCAGTGCGCTTTCGACGGCCACTTTTTCGGCGAGCACTAAGTCCACGCGGTTGTTCAGCTTGATAAGGCCTCTGACGATTGAGATCACCAGACCGGCCGCTTCGGTTGTAAGCATGGTCCCTCCCTGACGTGCGATGGTTCCCTCTTGAAGTCCTTAACCCGGCAATTGAATCTCACTCCGGCCCCGGTTCGTGGTTCGGGGTAGACCGGGTCGGAATAGAGATGGATACCAGATGCCGTATCAACGCCTGGCCCGGGCTCCGATCCGGGGTCAGGCATAGACAGCAAATCCCGCCTGGCGGAAGAGCGGCCGGAATTTTACCAGGGCCATCTCCTTGTGCTCGTCGATCGCTTTCTGGAATTTATACCAGTCTGAATCCAGGAAATGCGCTTTTCCCCAGTACCGGTCGAAAATATCTGCCTCGAACTCCTTTTTCTCGATGGCTGCATACCGCCACGAATTGGCATCGTAAGCATATTTAGCGAGTTTCAATTCCGGGCAGATCTTTTTATAGGCACTGCGGCGGGCCGGCTCCGAGCTTCCCAGGAAGTAGCTTTCGTCCATGGCGTCGCGCAGTTGCTTTTCGATGCCAAGCTGGTCATACCGGCCAGCGGCCTGGTTTGCTTCGCTTTGCGGGTTTTTGTGGCGATACAGACGAATGAAGATCTCACGGGCGGCATCCAGGAAGCGTTCATCGTTGTCGATTTCGCGGTGTTTTTTGGACAGGCGGTTATCGTACCACCTGTTATGGATTTTGTCGGGCTCGTGCAGGAATTCGGCGTGGCCCAGATCCGGCACAAAAGCGCCCACCGCTTTTTTGAGCAGCCCTTTTTGCGCATTGAGTTTGTCGCTGTAGCCCAGAAAGTTCTGGTGCGCCCACGTATCGGCATAGGCGTGGACGGCAATGCCGATGCGGTACAGGTCGTTGGATTTCAGGGCTGCATCGAGCAAATCCTGTGCATTTTGGCTGTTGGGGATGGTCACGAAGCAGTTCTTGTCGCCGCAGTCGAAACAACACGCGTCCGCTCCCTCCTCTCCGCATGGGATGAAGTGAAAGAGCGGGTAGATCGTTTTGCGTTTTTCCGATGGTTTGGTGATGTCGACGGTTTGGGATATCTGGTTGATGTAGCTGTTCCCGTCCTTCAAATTGACATGGTAGTGGTAACTGTTGTCGTCGGTATACTGACTGGAATAGGCGATTTTGAAAGCTTCGCCCGCATCGAAACCAGCCTTGCGGCTAAGAATAAACGTGATGTAGTAATGAAATTCGATATCCATGGCTTCATCCTTTCCTTAAAAGAGAAATGTAAGCCCTGCATCTTGGCTGGGACTCCTCTTGCTTGGGAAGCCATTCGCGCTGAATCGGCTAAGGCAGCTGTCGGGCGATTTTCAGATAGAATGCGTGGATGCGGTCGAGCAGTTCGCCTTCGTTTTCGTGTTCGTAAATTTGGCCCGGGTCCCACCAGCCAAGCTCGTTGAGATGGTCGGCGTTTTCGACGAGGCCTTTGAAATATCGATCCCGCCATTTGGCGGACTGGACCGATACCAGGCCATCATTATCACCTTCCTCCTTTTCGATGATGTAGTACGAGAGCTTCAGGGCATTGAGCACCCCCCAGAACTTCTGGGTGCCCGCAAAGGTCTGGAACTTGATCGTTTTTTCACAGGCAGTTTCAAAGGCGACCACTTCGGGATTGCGGTTGAATTGGAGGCACCGATCGGTCCTCAAGTCGTAGAAGGCGTTGAGTGACAGGCCGAGCTTCTGCGCCACCGGAATAACGAGGGGGAGGTTGTCTGTGCCCCAGTCGGCGAACGGTGAGCCCTCATGGGGGGTTGAAATGGTGGTGAGGGATGCGACGTGTTCGTGGACAGGATCTGAGCTGCGGCCGTTGAACAGCATGTGCCTTGCGTCCAGACCGCCCATGCTGTGGGCGATGATGTTGACCTTGCCCGTCTCCTCGCTTTCCAGGATATGGCTGATATTGCGGCGCAGGTCTGCGGCCCGGACATCGACGCCGCCGGCCCAGCTGACACTCGAATGGTATACGCAATAGCCGTGTCGCTGTAGTTCGGTGCGAAGCCCTTTGAAATAGTGCAGGCGATCGAGCTTGGGATCGTCGTTGTTGTCAATTTTAAGGGCGTCGCTCCAAACCTTGTCAAACCTGCAAACCCCGTGGGCCAATACGATTGGAAAGGTCATGGTATGCGCTCCAGTTTCAAAAATTTCCACCCCGGGTGATTGGGTTTCCATCAGGCTGAAAAGCGGTAATGCGACAACCGCCGGAACAAGCCCGTGGTCTCCAAGCGCCTGAAAGGAACAGTGAGGGCAGGTGGGTGATCAGCGCAGTTCCGTTTGAAGTCCGGTGGTCAGCAAGCGTCATGCGAACACATTGTCGTGGGAGGTAGGAGACAGGTCGGGACGCTGAGAGTTGCAATAGTTGGAACTGGGTGCCAAGTCAAGATGATTTCGGGTATCCATGGGGGATATCCATGGGGGACGCCCATTAAATTATAAAAAACGATGGTGAAAGATTAATGGAAACTAAAGAGAGTTATACCTTAGTGGGCGTTCATCTGAGACGCCAAAAAATCGAATAGCATCTGCTGTTGCTGATCGACAGCTTTTGGGGAAGTGGGTTCAGTTCGAGGCGACAGCACGGCTCAACATGGAAACAGCCGCATTTATCTCTTCGATTTTATCGGTCTGGCTTCCCTTTTCCGTAAACAGCCACCTGATGGCCATGTGACTGAAAAGGCCCATAAAAAGATTGCGGAAAACCCGGTTGTTGATTTCCGGGCGAATACTGCCGTCCTTCTTCCCTTCGTCCAAAATTTCGTAGATGCTTTCAATGTAATGCTTAAAGGGCGGATAGGCATTTGAGGAATAGAAGTTGGCATTATAAATAGCATCAAACAAGAAAATCTTAACAAAGACCGGTTGCGTTAGATAGATTGTGAAGTGATAGCGGATAAAGCGTTTCAGTTTACGCAGGGGGGTCCTTACTTCGAACAACTCATCAAGCGAATTCAGATTGTTCCGGAATTGCCGCTCCAGAATTGAGAAGAGCAGGTCCTCCTTGTTCTTAAAATATTCGTAAATGGTCCCTTCAGAAACCTCCGCCGATTTTGAAATCTCTTGTATCGTGGCGTTCTGATATCCCTTGGTGGCAAAAACGTTTAAGGCCGATGCCAGAATCCTGCCGGCTTTGTCGCTGTTCAGGGTGGGTGGTTCGGAATCGCGCCGAATCATCGGCAGTAAAAGATCTATAATGGCATCCAGATCCGTATGCGCCAGGGACGTCTCCCGAGCTGCCATGCTCTGAATATTTTCCATATCCACCAGCCCGAACACAGCATCACGAACTATCGCGAGGTTTAGGTCATTACAGAAGGTGCCATCCGATATCCCTTTGTTGAGTATCTTTCGCCCGATATCCGACCAGCGCTTAATCAGATTGTACCCCTCATGCATCATGAAGCTCTTGCTGGAGCGGCATTCGAATAAAAGGAGATTTGCATAGTCGGAATGGGTATCATGGTAATAAAGCTGGAACCAGATCAGCTTGCTTAGTTGGCTGACCGGATCCATGATGCCTTGGAGTTGCACCTCCAAGTTTTCAAAGGCGTCTCTAAGGCGCTCCTGGGTGACGGAGAAAAGCAAGTCCTCTTTATTTTTGAAATAATGGTAAAGCATAGAGTCCGTTACGCCCGCAGCGGCACTTATTTCACTGATGGTCGCGCTGCGGCCTTTTGCAGACATGATACTCTCAGCCGCATCCAGAATTTTTTGCCGTTTGTCACTCATCCTAAAGTCTCTTACCGCTGATAAGATCATTGCAGCCTGTTTCGGCAGGACAGCCTATGAATCTGTTTAATGCATAGCGACTGTTAGCTTTCTTAGATCAAAACACGAATTTTGCAACCCCTATTCGTAATTATTGAATTAAATTCTATAAACTATGCCAGTTGCGGTCGTTATAAGAGGAAAGCCTTAACTGATTGCAAATATGATAAAAAATAAATAAATAGTAAGAATATGGCCTTCCATATTTAAGCTTGACAAGGCCAAATGATACAGAATATGGTTCAAATTATAATTAGATCGTAATTACTTTTGATACATTTTTCGTCCTCAAAGCTTCCTTCGCCATATCAAGGAGGTCGAAAAATTCAAGTATCAAAGGTGCTTTAGAAAGAAGTTGAACCATTCCGTTTTTAATTCTCGAGGGGGGAGCGGATGAGGGGTGAGGTGTCATCGCCCGAAACAGTTAAACGTAAGAAAACAGAAGGTGTTTGAAGATATTGTCATGCACCCGAACACGTCGAATCCGACCCCTCCAGAAGAGCATTCGTGATGAGCGCCAATGCGTGTGCCTTTATTAAGGGAGCCGACATCAAACACGCGGCAACCGGGGATGTTCCCATAGAGACAGAATTGATCAATATCTTGAATTTTGCTCAACAAAGGACAAAGGGGACGCCCACAAAGGACAAAGGGGACGCCCATAAAATCATAAAAACGATGGTGAAAGATTCATGAGAACTAAAGATAAAAAAAGTTATGATTTAATGGGTCCTCTAGGTACATATCATCAAGCTTCACCTGCTCCAATCATTAATTTCCTTTAGGCAATACCCCTTATGATAGCGGCGTTGCCTTGTAAAATCGGTGTGATGGTTCCAAACCGGACACACTACTAATGTGTCCGTTCATGTGGTGAACCCGTAGCCGGGAAGAAAGGGGGTGTCGGATAAAGGTGTGAGTAAAGGGTTTGCGAGGAATGCGAATTGAAAAGGCAGAGGTCAGTGCTTTGAAGAGCCATGGCAAACCAAAGAGAAGATTCTAATCAAGTCTATAGAGGAGGCAATGCTATGAAAAGATCCATTGCTATTACGATTCTCGGAGTGTTTCTTTTCTTCGTTTGCGGCGTCGCGATCGCAGGGCAGGGGCCGGGAAAGAGTCTGTCGTGGGGTCATTCTGAGCACGCGCATATTCATGACTGTAACAAACCAGGTCATGGGTGGGGGAAGCGACCGTCATGGGGCCCGCCCGGACACGCGTGTAATGATAACTGGCGCAAAAAGATTATAAAGACCAAATACGGCAAACTCAAGGGCTACCAGGAGAGCAACGGAAGCTGGGTTTGGAAAGGCGTCCCATTTGCGAGACCACCGTTGGGAGGGCTTCGCTGGGCTGCCCCCGAGGACCCTGACCGTTGGAAAGGCGTCAGAGATGCTACGGAACCTTGCAGCGAGTGCACCCAGCAGTTGACGAGCCGTACCTGGATTCGTTCGGAGGAAATTGTCGGGAGTGAGGATTGCCTTTACGTAGACATTTACCGCCCTGACACGGATGACAAAAATATCCCCGTCTATGTATGGCTTCACGGCGGCTCCAATGTTTTCGGCGGTGCCGAGAAATACGACGGGGCGGCACTGGCCAAAAGGGAGAACATCATTGTTGTGGTTGTCCAATACCGTCTGGGCCCCTTCGGCTGGCTCTCTCATCCTGCTTTTCGGGATAACGAGGATGAACTGGACGCATCCGGGAATTACGGCATTCTCGATCAGATACAAGCCCTTAAATGGATCAAAGAAAATATAGGGGCATTCGGCGGAGATCCTCAAAGAGTTACCCTGGCCGGTGAGTCAGCAGGTGCGCTGGACACGCTTACCTTGCTCATTTCACCCAAGGCTTCGGGGCTATTTCGATCTGCTGTTGTTGAGAGCGGCGGACCGCCTTCAGCCACCTTCAACACTCCAGCAACAGGGGACCCCAAGACAAATATGATGATTGAATGGCTTCTCGTTGATGACGGAACCGTCGAAGAGGGAGGTGCGGCAGCATATCGGGAAGCTATGTCCAGCGACGAGATCGAGGATTACCTCAGAGGAAAGTCCGCCGACGAGATCATGGCAGCCCACATCTCCGCAGGAGCGAGCTCGGCGCCTTTTCTTGATGGGAACGTTGTACCGGCTGAAGGTTTTTATTCCGCGATAGAGAGCGGGCAATACAACCGGGTGCCCCTTCTTATCGGAACCAACCGTTACGAGTATAAAGCATATATGCGATACTACGGTGCCTATCCGAAGGCTCTTGGTTTTCCCTCGGGCGATTACTCCTGGAACGATGCATTCAGGGTCTTCGACCCTGGTGACCTGACACTCGATGATGTGTTGCCTACAGCAGATGACAAGGATCTTTATGAAACAATAGCGGGCCTGTGGAGTCGCCAGTGGCGGGCCAGGGGCGCAGACCAGCCTGCGTCTGCTGTCAAGGCCGAGAATGATGAGAATCCAGTATACAGCTATGTCTTTCAGTGGGGGGGCGGAGGCGATCCGGAGAAAGAGGCTTTCAGGACGCTTGTCGACGCTTGCCACGCTTCGGAGATTGCTTTCTTCTTCGGTTGGGACGACGACCTCTTTGGATGGGGTTTCTCAGAGGCCAACCGGCCCGGTCGCGAGGCGCTGCAGGGTGCAATGATGGATTATCTGGGATCGTTTGTATGGACGGGAGATCCGAATTTAACTGGTTTCTCTCGACCGGAGTGGCCCCAGTGGTCCAACGTGGTTGGAGAACCGAAAGTGATTGTATTCGATGCTGATCTCACCACCTATGACATCAGTGTGGAGACGACCATGGCCATGGACTATTATTCCGAGGATATTCAAGATGCAAGAGACAGATTTCCTTCAGGGGCCGGACCTGTCTTTGATGCTTTCGGACTGATTCCATGATCCATCTTAATCGAACCGGCCCTCTTCTTGGGTTATGGTATCGTAATTTCATCTCAAACTTCATCAAACAGGCTGGGAAGGAGACGGATATGTTAAGAAAATCGACATACTTGGTCATGGTCATTTTAGGGATGTCCATTTTACTTGCCGGGACTGGTTATGCAAAGCATCATTCTTACAACTGGGCCACTGTTGAATATCCCGCGCAGCACCAATTAATTCCTTATGGTGTGGTGAAAATCGTCGTTCAATTGGAAGAGGGAGCCGATCTTAAGACCTTCAAGGCCAAGCTCAACAAGAAAAAGGTCACCGACCAGTTCGACTATGATGACTATCGCAACCGGCTGACGGCAACTTTGGGGCCGGAAGACGGTTTGAATGTCATTAGAAAGAGAGGCACAAATACGCTCGAAACCGAAATCAAGGGCTACAAAGGACACAACAGAAAGAAGGACAGAGACTTCGTAAAGTTTTATATGACCGGCGGTCCGGCGCCGGCCTGCGCTGACCTTGTTTCACTGGATTTGCCGGATGTTGCTATTACCAGCGCCGCGGATACCGATTCGGAGGGTGCTCCGCTCGGCTATTGTCAAGTTGACGGTGTGATCGAAACCGGAATTGGATTTGAAGTTAAGCTGCCTGCCGATTGGAACGGCAAGTTCTACATGGGCGGAGGCGGTGGGTTCGTCGGAACGATCCAAAGCCAGGGATGGGAAATCGCGCTGTCAAGGGGTTATGCTGCGGCCGGCACGGATACAGGCCACAAAGGAACAGGTAACTTGGACGGCTCGGCTTTTCTGAATGATGATGAAGCGGTGGTCAACTGGGCGTATCGGGCAGTGCAGTTGACAGCATCAACAGCAAAATTCATTACTCGCACTTATTATAACAAGGACATCAAGTACTCCTATTTCTCAGGATGTTCGACTGGTGGAAGACAGGGGATGATGGAAGCCCAGCGCTTTCCCAACGACTTCGATGGGATTATCTCAGGTGCTCCTGCCATTGATCCGGGCGCTATTGTGGTCTGGGCCGAATCCCAATCAGCCCTCTATCCTGATCCATACCAACCTCCGACCGTTCCGTTTCCGAAGGTGTATCTGATTGAAGATAGTGTGCTCACAATGTGCGATGCTTTGGACGGCGTCGAAGATGACCTTCTCAGCGATCCGCTCAGCTGCGACTTTGATCTTGCTGAGGATTTGCCCATGTGCCCAGATGATATTGACCCTGGCGACTTTTCGTGTTTCACGACCGCAGAAATAGAAGTGCTTAAAAAATTCTATGGCTACGGTGAACCCCCGGATTATGTCGGCCCACTGGCTGTCGGATACCCTTTTGGCGGTGAGATCGATTCCGGAAACTGGGATTTTTGGGTCATCGGGGATCCTTCCCTTTCGCCGTTTTTTAACTCATACCCGAACATCCAGTATGCCTTCACGGCAGATTATTTCAAATATCTTTTTTTCAACGATGCGGCTTATGACTTCCATGACTTCGATCCCACCAACGACGATGACATGGCCTATCTGCAGCCTGCGGTAGGTATAGTCGAAGCTGTTGAGACCGATCTGCGTCCGTTCAAAAAAAGCGGTGGCAAATTGATCATGTGGAACGGATGGTCAGATCCTTGCATTTCCCCTCTGAATACAATCAATTACTACGAAGCAGTATTGGATACCATGGGCGCAAGGAAAGTAGATAAATTTTTCCGCTTTTTTCTCGTGCCTGGTGTTGGACATTGCGGCGGAGGCCGGGGGCCTGGAAGCGCCGGTGTGGATTTTCTGACGGCCCTCGAGAACTGGGTTGAATCGGGCATCCCACCCGAAAGCATCCCAGCCTACGGCGGTGATGTTACGGAGCGAAGCCGGCCTCTTTGCCCATACCCCCAAGTAGCTGTGTGGGACGGTGTTGGAGATCCGGATGATGCCGGCAGCTTTACCTGCCAGGAGCCCTGATGTATCTGCCGAATGCGGTTTGGGTTGAGGTTCTCTGTGAAACTTAAGTGTGCAGTATAAAGGTAAGCGTTGGCTGCACCGAACGTTTGATTGTTTTATTTAAAAGACTGCGAATCCCCACTATGGAAAAGGGGGATTCGCAGTCTTGAATTTTGTCGGTGCTTGGCATCGGCGTCGGGTACGCTATACCAATAGATAACGAAGTATGCTATTGTAACGCATCGTATGGTTTGAAATGGCGTTCCAGCGCGAACAAAAACCAATTAAGAAGCAAGGCAATATGTCATCTTCGCGCGCTTCAAAAGAGACCCAAAAGAGTTAATAAACATCAAAATTTGCTTATGCTGCATAGTTGGTGTTCATAATTGCCGGGTTAACCCCTTTCCTTTTTATACATTGTTCGTTTGCCTCTTTGTGTTGCCCGGCCTGTTCGAATTCTTCTGCTCTATATTCGGGGTTCGATCCAATCCCATGCCATGGACTGATAGAAATATTTGGTTGCTGATTGTTTGTAATACTGCTTTTAAAATAAATGCATATAATACGGTATCATGCAATCGACTCTTGACCTTTCAAAGTTTTTTCCTCCCCAGGCACCTGCCAGATTTGTCCGCAATCGTCTGCTGAACCAGATCCGAAAAAATAGGGACAAAGCTTTTTTATTGATTGTGGGGCAGGCCGGGCAGGGCAAATCGACCCTGGTGGCAAAGGTTGTCGAGGTTATCGAGTATCCCACGGTATGGATTAATGTCGATCCGACCGATAGTGATCCGCCGAGCTTTCTGATCGGCCTAATGACGGCCTTTACAAACAATTGGGGCGGTTTGGATTTCGCAACACTGCTCAACAATTTAGGAACCAGGGTCAGCTCAGAAAAAGCCCAGATGATCTATACGCTCTGGGCACGGGGATTTTGGCAGGTTGTTCCTGGTCGGGTCAGGATCGTCCTGGATGCCTTGGAACAGGTTCCCAAAGAGAGCCAAACGTACCTGCTCATCGACGCTTTGGTTCACTGTGCCCCATCAACAGCGCGCTTTGTTCTCGTCTCGAGAACGCGGCCGCCGCTCAAGGTGGAAAGATCTATAATCGATAGCAAGGCCTTTGTGATCGAAAACCATGAACTGGCCTTTTCTGCCAATGAGATTGCTTCGTTTTTAGGGCATCATCCTCTGCTGT
Organism: uncultured Desulfatitalea sp.; assembly: GCA_963668675.2. Lineage (GTDB taxonomy): Bacteria > Desulfobacterota > Desulfobacteria > Desulfobacterales > Desulfosarcinaceae > Desulfatitalea. The sequence continues at coordinate 3,830,621 of CAXXMB010000002.1, forward strand.
CGCTCGATGATGAATTAGTCGGTTTTATCAGTACCTACACCGAAGGGTGGCCGGTCGGAGTTATCCTCATCGCCCAGTGGTTGGGTCGCGATAAAACCCATTCCCGGATTGCGCAATTGCAGAAACGGCTGAGAAAAGCCGCACCCCGGACGATCTATACCTATTTTGCCGAAGAGGTTTTTAACTCCCTTGATCCCGATGACCGGCAATTCCTGATTAAAACCGCTTTTCTGGACACCTTGGAACCGACCCTGATCAATACGCTGCTCGGTATCGACCATAGTGTTCCAGTTTTACAACGATTGGCCCGTGAATATCTGTTTGTCCAAACCTTTACTGACCCGTCGGGCAAATTGTTGTTTCGCTACCACTTGGTGTTCAAACGATTCTTGTTTCATCTGTATCAAAGTGAGATTGGCACCACCGAGCAGCATGAATTTTACAAGAAGGCGGCCAGATATTATGCGCAGAGGGATTTGCCCCAATCGAGCCTGCCCTTCTTTTTACAAGCCCAACAATATACTGAGGCTGAACGCATACTGCGGCAGATCGGCACCGAATTGATCACCCGTGGACAAGGAACCCGGCTGGCCGACTACCTTGACCGGTTCCCCGTTCGGGAGCGGCAGCAATCGGCATGGCTCTTAATGTTTCATGGTATCACCATTCGTACCTTGAAAGCTGCCGAGGCCTTGGAAATTTTGCACCGTTGTCGAGACCAATTCAAACTGAAAGGAGACTATACGGGTCTAGCCCTAACCCTTTCCTACATGATTGAGACCGCCTTTCTGGTGGGTCACAGCCCAGTTGACATGGATGTACTGTTGGCCGAAGGTCGGGACCTGCTGAAAGATGCCCACCACATCCCCCAAGGCATTCAAGGCCAGCTCTGGTTGCAGATTGGACTCGCAGCCATTCGTGGTATCGGCAATTTTAGCCAGGCCCTGTCCGCCTGCCAGACAGGATACCTGTTGGCCGTGCAAGCCAACAATACAAACCTTCAGTGCCACGGTCTGATCCTTTCCAAATTGGCTTGCGCCTATTTGGGAGAATTCAAGAAAGCCGACAATCTTAACCAACAGATTCAGCGTTTACTACCGGATGTCTCCACTGAAATTCAGATTTTTGACTTGACCGCCCAATGTGCGCTCAACATTTATCGAGGCCGAGGGCAAGAAGCCCTAAATGTCCTGCAACGCTTCGAAGCCGATGTCGAAAAATATGGCCTTAACCATTTTTTTACCTGGTTGATCATTTACAAATGCCTTCTCTTTCCCCGTATAGACAGATTGACGGAAGCTGAACAGTTATTGGCAGGCTGGCTGCAGTTTTCTAGTGAACCGACTTTTGCCAGAGCCATGGCACAGCTGTTCGTCGGTTTTTGCGCTTACTACCGTTCGGCAGCGGTGGTGGGGACGGCTGCTTTAGAGGAGGCTGCCGCCATTTTCAAAGAAGGCCCTTTGCGTTCCGAATTTCAATTCCAGGCCGCCCGCAAGGGGCTCGGAATTGCGGCTTATTTGATCAAAGACTACGCAACCGCGGCCTCCATTTTAAAAGAGGTGCTGGCCTATGCCATTTCCATTAACAGCCACACCCTGACAGCTGATGCACATTTGCTGCTGGGCCTCAATTATTATGCAGATGCAGACCTCCCAGCGGCCGGCAGGCATTTGAAAGCCGGTTTTGAGATCATGACAGTCCGCAGGTACACCCAACTTCCAGTGCTTCACCGATATGATTTGGCCTGCGCATGTCTTTTGGCTCTCAAGCTTCAGGTCATGGAGGATTCAAAATGGGTGCGCAAATTGCTGACTGAGAACGCAAATACCGCCATAGTGGAAGAGCTCAAGCAATTGATCACCAAAACCCGCACGGCCGGATCAAAGCTCGCGCTTAAAGAAAGCCTGGATGCCATTGTGCGCGCGGGTTTACCGCTTATGGAAATCCGTACCTTAAACCAATTCACGGTTAGAATAGATAGTCGGACGATTTCCAGGCAGCAGTGGAAAGGCAATGGCGCCCGACGATTTTTTGCCGTTCTGCTTGGCCTTGGGGGACGCGATGTACCCCAAGACTTGATAATGGAGGAACTTTGGCCGGACGCCTCACCTCGGGCCGCGCAGAGCAATTTTAAGAGTGCTCTGCACCGGCTGCGCAAAGTCATCGCTCCTAACATTGAGCGTTACCAGAGGTCACCTTATTTGCATGTACGAGACGGTTTAGTGGGTCTTGATGAATCCCTCTGCCGGATCGATTTCGAAGTATTTGAACAAACCGCTCAAAAAGCCTTTGATACGGCTGATGAAGCCCAGGGATTTCGCCTGGCACGCCAAGCTATAGATCTTTATGAAGGTGTTTTCATTTCTAATGAGCTCTACATTTCCTGCATCAATCGCCAGCGGGACAGATTGGCCATCATCTACATGAAACTGTTAAAAAAAGTGTCGAAGTTGTATTTTGCCAACAGGGAATATGACCGCGCTGTAGATTGCTTGAACGCATGGCTTGACGCCGATCCCTATTCAGACGAGGCTTGCCGGCACCTGTTGAATACATATCAAAAAATGGGACGACCGAACCAGGCACTGCGGGTTTTTTCCGAATTTCAGAACCGGTTACAGCGTGATTTACAGATCATGCCTGATGCCAAAACAAAGGCCCTTCATCAGGAAATCCTCAATCAAGTCTGACCATACATAACTCCCAGCTAACCTTCCCGCAACTTTTCTGCAACCTTTACGTGATAAGGGTTGGAATAGGTCTGTCGGAATAGAGGGCACCTGTTCCCTAAAGGATATAAACCTTAATCGAGGAGCATCGTGCAGGAATGGCTTAATAGAATTTTCCTTTCTCGTTGGCTCTCATATATCGCAGGTAAACCGATACCCGTCCTTTTTTCTATTCTGGTTCTTACGATACTGATTGGTGCCAAAATCCCTTGGCTGACGTTTTCGACTTCGGTGCGCGACTTGATTTTGGATGACGCTCCTGAACGGTTGCGGTACGAAGAATTCAAAGCTCTGTTCGGCAGCGATGAAATCATCATTGTAGCGGTAAAGGGCGATGATGTCTTTACATCATCGTTTTTCGGACAGCTTCAAACCCTTTCAGAGAATTTCGGTCAAATATCAGGGGTGAACAGGGTCATCAGTCTGGCCCAGGTCAAAAAATCCGTCGATCCTCAGAATCATTGGTCGTTGGAACGATTTAACGAACTTGTGGCGCCGGTGAAGATTTTTCAAAGGTATCTGATTTCACCCGATCACCGTGTTGCCGGTATAACCCTCATATTGGACAAACGGGCTGACCATGAAGCGATCAGTCGCAGGGTCGATGCGTGTTTGACACGACTTTCCAAAGGCTATCAAGGCTACCAGATCGGTATGCCTTCGGTCTCTATTGCCCTTTCTAAATATACCCAACGGGATTTTTACCGTCTGCCCATTTACACTAATATTGTTATCGCATTGATTTTGCTTTTATTTTTAAGAAATTTCGTTGAAATGGCGATACCCCTTCTTACAGTTGCTGTGTCAGGGACCTGGACGATGGGTATCGTAGCATGGAGTGGCTTGCCCATGAACATGCTCACGGTGGTGGTCCCCGTACTGCTGACAGCAGTTGGAACAGCTTATTGCCTTTACGTCTATTGTGCGTTCAGAGATTATATATCCATTTGTGATGATGCGCGATCGGCTCTATTATCCACCTATTCCAAAACCGCATATCCCACGCTTATTGCAGTGGGCACCACCATATCCGGCGTCATTTCATTAATGATCACACCCATTGGTGCCATCCGGCAATTTAGTGGCCTGGCTTGTTTAGGCATCATTTCACTGCTGGTGGCGTTGTTCACCTTTCTACCTTGCCTGCTGGTCATTGTGTGGCCCGCAATGCGTAAGCGGCAATCACAGCTGTCTGATCGATTTTTCTCATCAACAATGGTGGACAAACTCGTAAATTTAATTGTCGGTCATCGCCGGCAAATATTTTTGTTGTTGATAATCGTATCGTTTTTTCTATTGGCAGGGATTTTTCGCATTCGCGTAGAGACCAATCCACTATCGTATTTTAAGCGGAGTACCCCAGTCCATCAGCAGTTCCATGATATTTATCGCCATCTCTCGGGAAGTTTTCCCCTGCATCTTCAACTCAGCGCAGAAGAGGAAGATTATTTTTTAACCACAAGTGGAATCACTACGTTAACTGATCATCAGCGTTTTCTTGAAACGCTGCCGGACGTCGATAAGACGCTCTCTTTTGCCGATTACCTCATGCTGGTTAACTATACGACCAATCAATTTGATCCTTTGTTTTATAGGCTTCCTGAGACCGACCACGAAGCTCGAGTGCTGGCCAACCAATTGAAGATGATCATGGGGCGAGACATCCTCAATCGATATGTCGACGAGGATTTTGCTACGGCCAATATTACGATGCTGACCCGTTTGCACAGTGCCAGAGGTTTCATGGATACGGAAATGATGGTTCGGGAGTACTGCCAAAGGCACGTAGGTAAATGGGGTGCCTGCCATACAACAGGATTCGGATTGGTTATGTCACATGGCTGCCGGCATCTTGTAAACGGCCAAATCTACAGCCTCGTGGTCACCCTTGGAGTGATTTTTTTCTTGATCCACATGATGTTCTTCTCGATTAAGATCGGTGTCATTGCCATGATGTCCAACCTTTTTCCGATTATGGTCAGTTTCGGTACCATGGGTTGGTTGGGCATCGATCTTTCTATGGGGACCTGCCTGATTGCAAGTATTGTTTTGGGATTGGCAGTGGACGATACCATCCATTATCTGGTGCAATACAAAAAAGCATACGCGTTGGAACTGGATTCCACCGCTGCCATGCGACGAACATTGATGTATATTGGTCGACCCATTGTCGTTACGAGTGTTGCAATCAGCGCCGGCTTTTCCATACTCGTGTTTTCCAGTTTTACACCGACCGCTGTTTTTGGGCTACTGATGATGCTGGCGATGGCATCGTCATTGTCCGGCGGGCTTGTAATTTTACCCGTCTTGCTGTCCAAGGTCTCCCCTATTACTTTGGAAGAGGTTTTCAAATTGCGTATTGGCGGGATCGAATTACAGCAAAAAGTCCCCCTTCTCATGGGAATGACAAGGCCTCAGGTTCATCGGATATTGAATACCGGCGTGATACACTATATCGATACCGGCGTACATCTATTCGATCAGGGCGATGCCGCGGACAACATGTACGTGGTGATTTCCGGGGTGTTCGATGCGCTCATGGTTGAACCGGCCATAGATTCTGAGCATCGGAAATGCCTGCCCAAACGGGTCAATCGTCTAGTGGCAGGCGATGTCATCGGAGAGATGGGTATCATGACTTCAGGTGTCAGATGTGCATCGGTAGTCGCCGTAGCCAGTGGTGAGGTATTGGCGTTGAGCCAGACGCACTTGAAACGAATCCGCCTCTTATATCCACGAACGGCCGGCAGGTTGTTTGCGAATCTATCCGCTGTGCTGACAAAGAAACTGATCGAGGCCAACAGGACCCTCTCTGTTTCCTGCAGCTTGGATGACGATACAGGAATGCTTAATCGTGAAGCATTCCTCAATTGTTTGGATAATGAAGTTCGACGCGCTGTGCGATTTAATGCCCCGTTGTCACTCTGTCTATTAGAATTTGACGATGAAGGCAATGAATTTGCTGACAATCCTCTGGAGGCGGAAAGATTCTTTTGCGAAATCGCGGAGGTGGTTTCGGATAGCCTCCGAAAAATAGATACCATTGGCAGGCTTGATAAATCTACGATTGCTGTTGTTTTAGTGCGGACTAACGCAGCGTTTATCGACGAAATATTCAGCCGCTTAAAAAGCACACTACAAACTCAGAAGAGGCTGGATATCTGCTCAAAGATATCGATTTCATATCGGATTATGGATTTGAATTACCTGTTATCCGGCGATAATAGTATACTTCTCTCGGATCCTGTCGAAGTGATCCATTTGGGCAGGCAACAGGTTGACCGCCATTTGCTGTATGAAAGTCCACATTTTCCCCCGAGGACTTCCCAAACAACTGATAGCCATTAGACGGAACATGGGCTTGATGGACAAATGTGAGGACGCCCTTTATATTCAAGATTTTACAGTTCACAGATGAGTGTAGTATGAACCCGCATGCCCCGAAAAGCCGGAATAGAGGCGCCCGGTGTGGTGCACCATATTATCGGCAGGGAAATTGAACGCCGCAGGATATTCCGGGACGATAAAGACCGCTACGATTCTCTGACGCGCCTTGGTAAGCTGGTAGTGGAAACCGAGATAAATTGCGTTGCCTGGATTTTATTAACCCGGCAATTAATTACCTTAGCAATCGTCATTCCGGCGCAGGCCGGGCACGAAGTGAAGCGTCAGCGCTATCCAGACCGTTCCTGGATCCCGGATCAAGTCCGGGATGACAAGGGTTGGCCTATTTAATTGCCGGTTTAATAATACCCAACCATTTTTATCTACTGCTCAAGACTGGAAATGTCCCCATCGCCACTTTGATGCGCCGTTTGTTGACAGGCCATGCTATCTGTCACAATCGTCGCTATCTACTTGCCGCCAAAGGCGTGCGAATAGCAGAAGTCGTTACAGTGGTATCCCAACTGTTTTCGATGAAGGCCTAAGCGAAGGCCTAAGCGTTTATCGGGCCATGCAAAGAGAGACGGATTGTAAAGGGCAGGGCCCTGATTTGCTTTTGGACAGTGCGTGAATTAGGGATGACCATGATCGAAGTGGCTCAGTACTTGAAACGTGCAGTTGCGACAGGTCCGGTCGCTCGAAGCGCAGGAAACTTCGCTTTTTTATGGGTATAAGCAATATTATAGCTTAATAGCTTGACAGATTGGCGCTGAAAACTTTAGATATTTATTAAAATTCAAACTGTTACCGGGAGACACAATGAACAAACTCGACCTCATCCACGCCTTGAAAGAATCCCAAGGCTTGACCGGCCCCGAAGCCACCAAATGTTTCAACATCTTTTTCGATTCCATAGCCGATGCGCTTGCAAATGGCGATCGCGTTGAAATACGCGGACTGTGCAGCATATTTGTCAAAGAGTATGCACCGTATATGGCCCGCAATCCAAAAACTGGCGAGCCCGTTATGGTGAAATCGAAAAAGTTACCGTTTTTCAAGGCTGGCACAGAGTTGAAACGGCGAGTGGATAACCAGAAATAGGGTTTTCTAACTATGTCGGACATAGCTGTTAGGGTTAACACACCAAATGGTTCCAAGTTGGTTTCCTACTTTGATGTGATAGATGATGATGTGTTTATGAATATCAGATTCGTGGCTTAAATTCACGTGACGATGTGATTATTACCAAAGACGAGCGGGATGCGGATCCTCTTAGGTGTGTTCAACATGAAGCTTTCGATGACAGCGGGAGCCTTGAAAACTGGGCATCTCTAACCTAATGTAATAATATTGGAATATTGAAAAACACAGGAGGTAGATCAAATAGCTGCTGATTTTTAATTTTGAAGAAAGATCAAAATATAGAGGGATTTTATTTGAACAACAAGACCCTGCAGTGAACAAATCTTGATTCGGTAAAGGTGGTCAAAAATGGAATCGAAACCATCCTATGAAGATTTAGAGCAAAGGGTTGCAGAACTGGAAAAAAAGCTGGAAACCAAAGAACACTTCTATACCAGCATCCTGAACAGCATTCCGGACATCATCTTTGTTAAAGACGACAGTCATCGCTGGACTTTATTAAATGACGCCTTTTGCCAAGTTCTTGGCCACGACAGGGACGAACTGATCGGCAAAACCGATTATGATTTTCATTCAAAAGAGCGAGCCCATGAATATTGGGAAAAGGACAACGAAGTGCTCTATACGGAGAGCCTCAACGTAAACGAGGAGCTTATTACGGACTCCCAAGGAAACGTTAAAACAATTCTAACCAAAAAATCCGTATTTAAAGATGATATCGGCAATAGATTCATCGTCGGTATTGCTCACGATATCACTGAACGAAAACTTGCCGAGCAAGCGCTGGCAGATTCCCAACGCCGTCTGGCCGACATTATCGAGTTTTTACCTGATTCAACATGGGCCATTGATACTGAAGGGCGAGTAGTGGCTTGGAATCGGGCCATAGAAAAGATCACCGGCATCAAAAAAAAAGACATTCTCGGAAAGGGCAATTATGCTTATTCCATTCCATTTTATGGAAAGAGACGACCCACCCTTATCGATTTGGCTTTAAAACGAGATGAAAGATACGAAAACGAGTATCTATTTGTGAAGGAGGTTAATGGAGAGTTGATAGCCAGCGTCTCTTTCAGTCCATCGTTTGGAAAAGACGGGACCTATCTTGAAGGTAAGGCCGCTAAACTCTACGATTCAGAAGGAAATGTGGTGGGTGCCATAGAATCGGTAAGGGATATTACCGCCATGAAACGAGCTGAAATTGATCGGGAACGTCTGATTGCAGAATTGCAAGAAGCGCTGGCCAACGTCCAGACGCTGAGTGGCTTGCTGCCGATCTGCGCCTCTTGTAGAAAAATTCGAGACGACAAGGGATATTGGGATCAGATTGAATCCTATATCAAGCGGCACACCGAAGTTAGATTCAGTCATGGATTGTGTCCCGAGTGCGCTGAAAAATTGTATGGTGATCAGGAGTGGTTTAAAAAGCGAAAGACTACGGAATAGATCTGGTGAATGGGTTTAAAATAAACAGACGCATTCAAACGTGAATTCTTCCTGATCTTGGCATTCACAGTAACCTGAATCTGATGAAAGAGGACGAGTGTATAAATCTGAACGGTATGATCTTACGATTCGTAAACTCATCGATCTGATTTTACAAATGACCCCGGATGAGCGTGGTTTGCTGCTCAACGAGGCAGAACGGATCAAAACCAAGCTGCGTGCTACGCGCAGGAACTGCTGCATGCCGATAGCCCTTCACTATGGCGAAGAGGTTCATACGGCCACAATTACCAACCTGAGCTTCACAGGTGCATTTGTGGAATGCTACCTTCCAGTGAAAATCGAAGATCCGGTCAAAATTGAATTTAGAAACGTTAATGGCTCGACGAACCTGAAGTTGGGCGGCCGTATTATTCACGCCAACAAATGGGGAATCGGCATTCGATTTGGCACGATACGATCCTTGCAAGCCCGATTTTTGCAAAAATGCCTGGACCAATTTCGGCAATAAAATTTCAAATACTTCATAAACGTATTAACCCGGCAATTAATTAGGGCTTCCTGAATTAAGTGTAAGGTATTGTAAACGCAACAAAAATATGTTATAAACAGGACAAAAAGTGATCGAGAACTCACCGAAAACCACAAATAACCTTGCACTTTTTGCCCGGGAAAACCATGTACAAACACAATCTGAAGCAACTGGAATTTGAAAATTTCAACCTTCCTTTTGATGGAAAATTACGAAGTGATAATCGATGGGTAAAACTGGCCAAATTTATTCCCTGGGAAGAATTTGAAGAGGCCTATGCAAAGAAGCTGTCAGGTTCCGGATTAGGGCCACCGGCGATGTCGGTACGTATTGCATTGGGTGCGTTGATCATAAAGGAAAAGCTTGGCACCTCAGATGAAGAGACCGTCGAGCAGATTCGCGAAAACCCTTACCTGCAATACTTTTTAGGCTTTACGGACTATCGTGATGAAGAACCATTTCACTCCACAATGTTTGTTCATTTTAGAAAGCGTTTCGGCAAGAAAGCCATTTGCCAGATCATCGAAACTGTGAATCACAAAGCAAGATCGGTCAAAAAAAATGCGAAAGATGACGGTAAAGACAACAGTGGCGGTGGCGCTGATGGGAAAAAGCCAAACAGTGGTAAATTGTTGATTGATGCGACCTGCACACCGGCCGACATTACTTTCCCTACCGATCTGAAAATACTCAATGAGGCCAGAGAAAAAAGCGAAAAAATTATTGATGTTTTGCACCGACCCCACAGAGGCAAACTTAAAAAACCGCGCACCTATCGCAAAAAAGCACGAAAACAGTTTCTTGCCATTGCAAAAAGCAAGAAGGTGCCGAAGAGCAAAATGCGCAAGGCCATACGTCAACAACTGGGCTATCTGAGGCGTAATCTTAAAACGATCGACAAGTTATCGCAGATTTCATCGTTGTTGATGCTTAAAAAGCGCATGTACAAGCTGTTGTTGGTCATCAATGAAGTGTATCGCCAGCAAAAGTGGATGTATGATCAGAAGGTCAAAAGAATCGATGATCGTATTGTCAACATCTACCAACCGCATGTTCGGCCCATTAAACGTGGCAAGGCAGGAGCTGCTACGGAATTTGGAGCCAAGATATCAGTCAGCGCGGTTGACGGATACTGCTTTTTGGACCGATTGAACTGGGATGCATATAACGAGTCGGCTGATTTAATCAAACAGGCGCAAGCATACAAAGACCGCTTTGGTTGTTATCCCGCCTCAATTCATGCCGACAAGATCTATCGCAACAGGGACAACATCAAGTTCTGTAAAAAGCACGGCATCCGGTTATCCGGCCCTGCACTGGGGCGGCCACCTTCCGATACCGAAGTCCGCAAAGCGATACAGAAGCAGGCCCGGCAGGATGAACTTGATCGTATCCCCATTGAAGGAAAATTTGGACAGGGAAAGCGTCGATTCAGTTTGTCAAAGATCATGAGCAAGCTGGACAGCACATCTGAGACTGCCATAGCTGTAGTATTTTTGGTGATGAATTTAGAGAAGTGGCTCAATAGCCTTCTTTTTTGTTTCCTTTTACTTCTCCATAGGTTCAGTTTTGACGATAACAGTCGCATTCAAAGCCCGCAGATACAGTTAAGATCGGACAAATTTGCGACTACGTGTATCTAATCGGGCATTGGGCACAGAGCAACGTTGGGGTCACGGATTATTCAGGAAGCCCTAATTACCTTAGCAATCGTCGTTCCGGCGCAGGCCGGGCACGAAGTGAAGCGTCAGCGCTATCCAGAATCGTTCCTGGATCCCGGATCAAGTCCGGGATGACAAAGGTTGGCCTATTTAATTGCCGTTTTAATAATGACATAGGAAATCAGCTATAAAAGTTAAGGTAGGCAGTGATTGGCAATCTAGAGATCCGTATATTTTTTTCCAATCAGGCTCAAGCATAACTCACTAAAAATAATGATAAATCTGAGACCTTCTGATTGGAACAAAGTTGCTCGTCTTTCACCTCTGGGGAGAATGTTTTTTGATCCCCGAAAGAAAATGGTTGTCTATTGCCTATCGCAGTCCTCGGGGGCAAGCGGGAGATATATATCTACCTGGGTTCCCTGGTCGATTTTCGAATGCACCTTTGTCCACCCTTTATGATTTTTGATGATGCCGAACACTGCTGCCATACTGAGCCCTCGCCCCTCGAATTTAGTGGAAAAAAATGGTTCAAAAATGCGACGTGCCGTCTCTTGGTCCATGCCCCGACCGCTATCCCGAACACTCAGACGAAGATAGTTGCCGCCATGGGAGTCGGAGTCATCGTCCAACAGGCTGCCGTCAACAGCCTTGGCGCTGATTGTGATCATTCCTTCTTCTTCGATGGCTTCGTTGGCATTTTCTACCACCGCCAGAATAACCATGCGAAATTGAATGCTGTCTACCTCGACTGAAATAGATTCGTCGACGAGTTCGATTGAAAGAGACACCGAGTCTTTTATCAATCTCTGAACGGCCGGGCGCACATCTTGCAGGATCTCTTTCATGGATACTGTGCGCAGTATAAATTGACCGCCTTGTGCGTAGGATAATAGATTGTTGGTCAAATAACACAATCTTTCAGTTACCGGCCGGATGTTTTCAATATAGCCAGCCTCTTTTGAATCCGGTTGTAAACTCATGGAGGCCAAATCAAGATATCCGATCATCGACGTTAAAGCATTGTTAAATTGGTGAGCAATGCCGCCGGCAAGCTTGGCGATGGTCTCCATATGTTGGGTCTGCATTAGCTGTTTTTCATAATTCAGCAAACGTTGATTTTTTTCCTCGACCGATATCTCGAGTCCTCGAATTTCCTGTCTGAGCATGTTCGAATAGTTCAAGCTTTCAATGCAATTGGACGCGTTACGTAAAATGATCGACAGTATTTCCAAGGAGGCATCCGGCAGCCGGCTCAACTGAGCGGGAAAGATTCCTATAAATAGGCCTCTGATGCGAGAGCACGTTGACATTACGTGCAAAAAGACTTGGCGCTGAGCATTTTCGGAATATAGCGATATGCCACGCCTCTCGCGAATCGCCCAAGCCATACTTCCATTTTCGATTAAATAGCCGGACTCGCTTTCAACAATCGGCTCAGCATCGATTGGTGTGCAGGCAGCGAGTTTCAGATCAGCGCTTTCCTCTTCGACAAGATAGATACCGCTGGCTTCAAATTCGATTAATTTTTCAATGCGCTCTGCTGCTTTTAGCACAACCGTTTGGGTAGAGCTCTGGCAACCGACTTCTTTTTGAAAATCTCCCAAAGACAAGGCCAATTCGATGGCATTGTGAATGAACAACCGGCCTTTTTCATCTCCATTGGCCTGCTGTAACTCTTTTTCGTGCACCGTGATAGGATCTGGCATGTCGATTAGCTTTCAAAAATGACTTCAAGAGGCACCAGTTGTTGGGTTGCCTGGCGAACCACCGAATGAATGGCATTGGCTGAGATGCCGATCTGATCCACCACCGTCGCATCAAAACAAGGAACGGATTGTTCACCGCTGCCGCCGATCCCCAGACCATGTACGATAAGATCGGCCAATTGAATGATGCCGGATTTGATCGGATCAAGCGATCGGGAGGGGCTGTGATGATAAACAATGTTCGTTTCCAACTCCGATGGCAAACACCATTTTCTAAGCAGATAACGCCCGATTTGGGTGTGGTTGATACCGATGGTTCTTTTCTCGCTCTCATAAACGCTGCTTCCGGATGTGATGGCCAGATTGATCGCTTCCCGGCATGTTCGGGATAATATTTAAACGCGATCAGCTTTCCGATGTCATGCAGCAACCCCGAAACAAACAGTTGCTCGGTGTCGGCCATGTTTTTAAATGCACCTAAAACGCGTGCCACAAGACCACACGCCAGGCTATGACGCAAGAACGCCTTGGTATCCAAAAATTCCTTTGGAATATCTTTGAATGCCTGCATTACACAGATACCCAACGCTACACTGGAGATCTGTTTCGTCCCTATAATGGTGACCGCTCTCGATATGCGATCGATTTTAATTGGAAAACCGTAAAAGGCGGAATTAACAATTTTTAGAATCACTGCAGATAAGCTGGGGCTTTTATTCACGACCTGGGCGACGTCATTCGATGTGGAATGGTCATCGGCGATGACATTGTTGAGTTCAGTTATGATAAAGGGTGCCTCAGGGAGCTTTGCATCGATCTTTTGGATGTGCCGGCCAACATTTTTCGGTCGATCTAAGGATCCGTCGGCTCGAAGGGGCTGAGGTGTTGACATCGGACACATGGGTACATCTTTCTGGAGTCGATAGGTCAACGAAACACGGCGGATTTCATTTAAAATTGGATGTTCGTGATTTAAATGCCTGAATACGATATCGACGGCCTCTTTGACACGGCTTTCTTTTTCCGGATCACTTGGAGGGATGATTTTTATGACGTCTTTTGCATCGCCTACAATATTGACTTCATTTATGCCCCAAATTTTCAACACACGAATATGCTTTGGTATGATCTTCTGGCCTTTGGATAGGAGCAAACGAGTATTGACATCAAGAACGTCCTCGCTCAACACCATTCCCGGTTCCAACTCATTGACTGCGATACAAGACATCCGACCGCCCCTGACGAATCTATATTTTTATCGTGAATTCAGTTAGAAATGCTAAGCACCCAATATGTTCTATTAATCTTATCGACCGTGCTGAGCATTTCTTAAGATCATGAGATCAAATTATAACAAAAACAGATCACTGAACCGCTCGACAGGAGTACCGCTAACAGCTTCATAGTTTTGGATACAAATAAGGGCAAAAATGGAGAGAAAACGTCTGGGTATCTATTTGGAAGGGCGCCTAAAGCTGCGATATTGCATCTCGAGAGGGCCGATTTTAATTTTGTCTTGATGTTTAAGCCTGGTTGGTTTGTTTATCGTTGTGCCGTTGACCTTGGTTTTCAGTCTGCCACCCATGTGTTCGATAACATAGCTGTGTTGATTCTTTTTGATCTTTGCACTCGGTTTGCCGGCAAAAAACGATAAAAGGCCGTGGATCTTTATCTTAGCGTCCTTGTTTTTACCAATCGTTATCATTTGTTCGATCAAATCATAATCTTCACGGGCACCATTTAGAAAAAATAGGTAATTGTAATTGATCCAACCGGATTGCAGCTCGTCTTTTTCCATTACCATGGTCTGGTCGGATTCTCCTCGAGACATGGAATTTGCGTTCAGTTCGTTTTCCGTGGCTTCCATAGACAGGGATTCATATAGATCGACAATAAAAATGTATTTACCAACGGTGATCCAGTCCTGATGAGCCAGTGTGCTTTCTGTGACGCGCTCATCATTGACGAATGTACCGTTTTGGCTGCCCAAATCAGTTAGAGTTAACCGCTCATTCACCAGCCTGACAGCGGCATGATGCCCGGAGATGGACATGTGGTCTATAAAAATGTCATTGTCGGGATGACGTCCAATGGTTACTTGCTGTCCTGGTGTAATTCGATGTTTGCTGATAATTCTGTTGCTCATCGTCAGATACAAGCGGGCCATCATGCCTCCAATGTCAGATTATGGTTTCACGGAGGTGCTTAAAAAGCTTCCTGTCTATTCATTCGGCAAAATTTGTCTGACCTTTAAGAAAAATCATTTGAAATTTCGAACCGATGCCTTCTTTTGATTGGAATGTCAATTTGCCACCTGATTTTTCAACGAACTTTTGTACCATTGCCAAGCCCAGACCAGTTCCTTTTGTTCCTTTGGTCGTAAAAAACAGATCGAGCACTTTATCCGTTTTCGAGGAGGGGATGCCACATCCATTGTCGATGACACTTACCGTCAAACACCGATTCGCTTTAACTTCGGTGCTGATTCGAATCTTGCCCCGTTTCTTGTCGCTTACTGCATCGGCTGCATTGATGACAAGGTTCAATAAGGCTCGTTGAAATTGGATCTCATCTATCGCCCATACTGGGTTATCGGCTGACAGGACAAATTCAAAAGAGATTCTTTCGTGTGAAAACCGTCTCTCTAATGAATGACGATATTTTATAATCGCCTTGTTAATATCGGTTGGTGTATTTAGAAACTGATCTTCTTTCACATAATCCAATATGTCGGCGGACAGTTGATTGATGCCTGAAAGGCCTTGCTGCATCCATTTCCAGTATTTTTCAATTTGGTCATCCCCAGTCTTGGCAATATGATTCCCCATTAGCTGGGAGGCGCTCTGGTTAAGGGCTATCAGGTTTTTGATATTGTGAGCCAAGTTGCCTATGGTTAGGCCGATTCCGGCCATGCGTTCGTTTTTCAGCGCTTTAGCCTGGAAGTGTATATTGTCTATATTCAGCGCTAATTCATTCGCCACAGCAGACGCAAAGGTCGCATCGTCAGTGGTCAGTGGTGCAATCAAATTGTCAGATTGGGCATAGAGCAGTCCAAGGACATCGTTCTTTCCAGTTAAAGGCACACAGATGATAGATCGCAGATTTTGAATTCTTATGGAATCTGAATCCTTGAATCTCAAATCCTTGCTTACATCTTGACTCACCAAGGTTATTTTTTCTGAAAGCACCCAGTCGAATAGCGTTCGGCTCACGGGGACTTCATTCTTATTTGCGTTATGATCTCCATTCAATTTAGAAGCAACGATTTTGTAGGATCCCTCAGAATTTGACTTTGCCACGATTAAAGTGCAATTGGCCGATGGGATGGCTTCAATTATGAGGTCAAGCCCTTTCTTATAGATTTTGTCTGTCTCATTGATCGTGCGGAGATCATCACTAAGCTGATAGAGCATCGAAAGCCGTTTATAAGCTAACTTGTCGGGCTCAATGGATTGCGTAGGGACTGTTGGAGCTGATTTTTGCAAAAAAACCCGAGCGGCCTGTTCTGTGTTTTGAGCCCATAATTCATTGAGCTTTATCTCTTCTTTACTGATCACAATGGTATCCGTGGCCGAGACGGTACGATCAATCAAAAGATCATCAGAGGTTTCAGGCTGCAACAAGAATAGAAACGTTCGATTGCCGACTCGGATTTTGTCGTGGCTGTTGAGGGCCGCTTTTTGTATGGGTTTCCCATTGAGGTAGGTACCGTTTTGAGAATCCAAATCTTCGATGAAAAATCGGCCATTTCCGCAAGTGATGACAGCATGCTGCCGAGAGACGGTCTTTCCTGCAATTTTGATACTGCCGTTTGGATCCCTGCCGATAAAAGTTTGTTGCCCCTCAATCAATATTGGTCTGGAAAAAGACTCGATGGGATAGGGTATCAGATATGCTTCTAACTTTTTATGATTCCGTTCATTCACGTGCAATCCCATGTAATTCAATTGGATATTACGTCACGAACACTAACAGATTAAATCATTTTATTATGCATTTTTAAATTTACTCCTCAAATTGTCAAGTACCATAATTTTAACCAACTCTTATGAAACTTCGTGATAGAAGTTGTACTATTTAAACCTTGACAAGATAGAGCTAAGAATCCAAAATATTGGTATAAGTTTCAAGATATTAATGGAAACCGTGAGCGGCGATGTGCTTCTTGATGAATAGCTTTCTTTCATTGTAAAATACTATGGATGCTGAATTTGACTGTATTCTGAATGCAAAGGCACATGGATATTCCTGACCAAATCTACAACAGCCGGGTGTTTCAAACCTATTTGGATTATTTAAACCTGGCCCATCCACATCTTAAATCTCAAGAGATTCTCGAGCGCGCGGGGATGACACAAACCGAGGTGGCCGATTCAGCGCACTGGTTTTCCCAGGAACAGGCCGATCAATTCTATCAAATTATTGTTGAAAAGACAGGTGATCCAGAAATTGCCCGCAAAGCCGGTAGATTCAGTGCGTCATCGAAAGGATTGGCGTTAACTCAGCAATATGTGACCGGGTTGGTGAACACCGAAACAGCGTTGCTCTCTATGGCGAAAATTATTTCTTTTTTTACAAAGGGAGCCACGGTCGAGGCAAAACGATTGGGGCAGGGTAAAGTTGAGATTATTTCCACACCCAATCCTGGCGTCGAAGAGAAACCCTACCAGTGCGAAAACCGTCTGGGCTCCTTCGAAGCCGTACCGAAATTATTTACGAACGTTTATGGCCATGTAGAGCATCCATATTGTTTTCACAGGGGCGAAGGCGCCTGCCACTACATCATTTCCTGGGATGATCCACAATCATTGAGACTGAAACTGTGGCGCAATTATGCAATGATCGGCGCTATCCTTTTGGCAACGATCATGTTTTGGTTTTTGCCGATAGAGTCCCTGCAGTTTCTTCTGACGTCCTTATTTTGCCTTGTCGTGGGGATATCTTTTGCATATGGCCACATAAAAATCAAAGAGCTTGAAAAAATTATCGAACACAGCCATTCGACGGCTGAAGAGCGCATCGAAATAGCCAACACCAACTACAACAATTCTTTGCTGGTACAGGAGATCGGTCAAGCTACCGCTGCCATTCTCAACGTGGAAGAGCTGATGAGCAAAGTTGCCACCTTGATGTATCAGCGGCTCAGTTTTGATCGGGGACTCATCATGTTGGCCGACCAGGCAAAGACGCGTCTTATCTACACTTCGGGATATGGGTATTCTCCCCAGGAAGAAGAGTATTTACGAAAAACAACATTTCATCTAGACAAACCCGATTCAAAAGGCTTTTTCGTCAGGTCATTTTGGGATAAAAAACACCTGATCATCACCAATGCCATTGAATTGTCTGAAAATTTATCGAAAAAAAGCAGGCACCTGTTGGAATCTTTCCGTGTACGCTCGCTCATGTGCATCCCCATCATATACAAAGATGAGCCGCTTGGTGTTTTGGCGGTGGATAACATAAACTCTATAAAACCCCTTAAAAAAACCGATATCAATCTGCTTGAAGGAATCGCATCGCATATCGCCATTGGCATCAATAACGCGAGGTCTTTTCAGAAGCTCGAGGAGAGTGAAAACAGATATCGCCAGACGCTCGAAAGCATCGAAGAAGGGTACTTTGAAATCGATTTGAAACAAAGGCTTTTGTTCGCCAATAAAGCGTTCAGTGAACTTGTCCGTCAATCTTCGGATCATCTCCCGTCGTCCGCATTCGCGAGTTTTTTCAGCCCGGATTCGATCAAACAACTACATCATCTATTCGAACAAGTTATTGATACCAGAAGCCCGGTGCGATTTGCCCAGCTGGAATTATCGACAAGCAAAGGAGAAAAACTCCCCGTAGATCTTTCGGTTTCTTTGATTGAGGGGAAAGATGGACTCTCTGCGGGGTTTAGGGGCTTCTTGCGTGATGCAAGAGACAGAATCCGGTTGGAAATGGATCGAAAGGAGTTGGAAAAAAAGTTAAAGCAGGCTCAGAAAATGGAATCCATCGGGACCTTGGCAGGCGGCATTGCCCACAATTTCAACAATTGGCTGGCAGGCATAATGGGCAACGCAAGCCTGATCAAAATGGAATTCAAAGAACATGACAAGGTGTTGGAGCGGGTGAATCGGATCGAGCACATTATTGAAAATGCAGCCAAGATGAACAGACAGCTGCTGAGTTATGCTCGAGGCGGAAATTATGAGGTTAAACCGACCGATTTAAATGAAGTGATCCGTGAAGTTTCTTACACCTTCGCCGAGGCTAAGAAAGATGTCATTGTAAAGTTGCAACTCGATCCTGATCTGTTAACCGTCAATGCAGATAGGGGCCAGGTCGAGCAGGTGTTGTGGAACCTTTATGCCAATGCAATTGACGCGATGCCGGCTGGTGGAAACTTCACGATTTGTACGGCGAATGTCACATCTAAAAAAATCGACGATCGATATCCAGGCGTTCCATTGGCAAATTACGTGGAAATTAGCTGCTCAGACACAGGCGCCGGAATTTCGATAGAACACATCGAAAGCATTTTCGAACCCTTTTTTACAACAAAGAACGGAAAAGGCACAGGTCTTGGTTTGGCTTCTTGTTATGGAATCGTAAAGGCCCATAATGGCTATATCGATGTCGCATCTAAAGAGGGTGCAGGCAGTACCTTTCTCATCTATTTGCCTGCAGTTGAAGTAGCCCCTAAGATGAAACATGAAACCGCTTCCATTGTCCAAAAGGGAACTGGTACCGTATTAATCGTCGATGACGAGGAGATGGTGCTTGAATCGAGCGTGGCAATTCTAAACAGACTGGGGTACGTTGCTTTGGACGCAACCAGCGGTGAAGAGGTATTGGAAAAGTATGCCGAAACACTGGATGCGATAGACGTTGTGATCATTGACATGATTATGCCCGGCATGAGCGGGGGAGAACTTTACTCCCGGTTAAAAGAACTTAAGCCGGATATAAAGGTCCTGTTGTGCAGTGGATATAGTATGAACCAGAGTATCCAGACCTTTTTAGATCAGGGCTGCCAAGGATTTTTGCAAAAGCCTTTCAGTGTTGGGGAGCTTTCGGAAGCCATAAAGAATGCTCTGGCTGGCGAGGCTTTACGACAATAATCTTTCCCGGTTCTCTATGAAGATAAGTTGGCCAGCTATAGGGCGTTCACACCGAAATTTCCTTTTTGAATGAAATGGATAATGGGCATGCCGAAAATTTCTGCAACGTCATGCCGGACTTGATCCGGCATCCGTGCAAAGATTGGAAATACTGGATTCCGGGGCAAGCCCGGAATGACGCTAATTGAAACTACGAATATTAACTCATCTTTATAGAGAACCGGGTATAAAAATATGAAGAGCGTCCCCTACATAAACAAACACCGCCAATGACAGCCGAAGTATGGAAACATCGAGGAACTTATAGGTTCTCTTTATTATTGAATCGGAGAATAAATGAGCCATACTTTGTCATTCCGGAAGGCGGACGATACGGGCAGGGACGCACTTCTAACTGCATTAAGTCGGATTACGCATGTTTAAGATACTCCCTGATTGCCAACGCTGCTGTGCTGCCTTCGCCTGCCGCACTGACCACCTGCTTGGTGCTCGCATCGCGAACATCTCCGGCCGCGAAAACGCCGGGAAGGCTGGTTTCCATCAGGTATGGATCGCGATCTGCAAATCCGACGTGCCTTTTTCCTTCCAATATTAATGAACGGCCAGTCACGACAAAACCCCAGGGGTCGAGTTGAATACCGCTATTTTTTAGAAAGCCGCTATTTGGCGACAGGCCGATAAAAATAAAGGCGCCGTCGGCCTCCAGTTGGCTTTGTTGGCCGGATTGGTTGTTGAAAATGACAAGTCGGTTGAGTTTTCCCCGGTCTCCTTTGAACTCCATGACCTCCGTGTTCCAGCGAACGTCAATTTTGTCATGGGCGAATACCTTGTTTTGGATAAACTTGGAGGCCTTGAATTGATCTCCCCGGACCAGGATGGTGACGTGATCCGCAAACTTCGTCAGGAGCAGGCTCTCTTCGGTCGCGCTGTTGCCGCCGCCTACCACAACGACCCGCCGGCCTTTATAAAAGGGGCCGTCGCAAGTGGCGCAAAAATGTACTCCGGCTCCGATGTATTCCGATTCGCCAATCGCATTTAAGCGCTTATACCGGCTTCCAGTGGCGATCAGAACTGCCTTGGCACTGTACTGCCGGCCTCCACTCGTCTCGATGCAATGGAGATTGCCCTTTGATTCAATGCCTCGGACCTCCTGGGCTTGCAACAGCTCTACGCCGAATCTTTCGGCCTGTTTGCGCAGTCGTTCTGCAAAATCGTGACCTTCCACACCTTCTGGAAATCCAGGCATGTTATCCAGTTTTTCGGTTCCAGCAGCCTGTCCACCGAACGCGGCACGCTCAATGACCAATGTGTCTATGGCTTCACGAGCCGTGTATATGGCCGCTGTCAGTCCGGAGGGGCCGCCTCCGATAATGATCAGGTCATAGTGAGATCGAGAAGCCTCTGTTTTTAAGCCCAATTTGTCCGCCAATTGGGCATTGCTGGGTTCGGCTAAAAAACTGCCATCCTCAAAAACGATGGTCGGTACAATCCGTTTGCCCTTGTTCAACTGGGTGACCAGCTGCTGTGCCTCTGGGGCTTCTTCGATGTCTACCCAGTTGTAAGGGATCTGGTGTTCGCCTAAAAACATTTTGCTTCTTCGGCAATCCGGGCACCAGTGAGCTCCATAGACGGTAATATTATACTGACCCATTCGCCACTCCTTGCTGAACCATATGGATTTATAGTTTAGATTCTGATCAAAGCAATTGTGCCTTGATATCGAAGAAATAGGGTAGCACTTCTATCGTTTAAACTGGTTCATACTTATTGTCGCCTTATGACGCCTCAATCCAATAAAAGCCGGTCTTTCACAGAAAGTCACGTGGTGTTCGGGATGATCGTTTTAAGAATTGTTTCTTCCGACAGATTCAGGTACTCTTCACGGGTATATCGTTTGAGATTCCAGCTCCTCAAGGAGTAAATTGAAAGTTGAAAGACGAGCATATTGGCTGCAAAAAAAGGATCATCGACTTTGAAAGCTTTTAATTTTGCGCCTCTGGCGATAATGCCTTCGAAAAATTTTATAAGGTCATCTTCTTTTTTTAATATAATTTTCAGAAATTTTCGCGGCAAAACGTTGGTCTCGCGATACATCATCAAGATATCATTCCTGACATCATATGTGGTTTCGAGCGCTTGACGAAGTGCGGCCTGCAACTGCAATTTCGGATCTTCGATGTTTAAAATACCTTTTTTGACCAAACATTCCATCATCAGGTCGTGGTAAGCGTTAAACGCAAAGCAGAGGATCTCTTCTTTGCTGCTGATATAGTGGTAAAGGTTTCCAAGATTGATGTCGGTGGCCTTGGAAATATCGCGCATGCTGGTTTGCGCGTATCCTTTTTTGATGAATAGTTTTGAGGCCTTTTTGACAATCAGGGCCTGTTTTTTTTGAAACGCTTTTTGCTGGTGCAGATTGGGTTTGTTTTCAGAATTGTCACGGGTACGGTTAGTGTGATCTCTATCGCTCATTTAAACCTCTTTTATGCAAGCCCTAAGGCATTGGATTGCTGTAAAATTACCAGAGCCCCCGATTCAAATCAAGTTCCGAACCGTTTCGTATCAGCCTGAAACGTAACGCTTAAAATCCAACTTGCACCCTCATGCCCAGGCAAATCCCAATTTTGTAGCCTTATCCAGCTGCAGGCCACTTTTATAAGGGCCCTGGTTGATATGGGAACGATTGCCTAAAAAACAAACGTACGTATTAGAAATAAAAGGTAACATACAGAAATAAAAGGAAATTAGCAAATTCAGAATATATTGAAAAATGATAAAAATTTATGTATAAATATAGACATGTATTTGTTTTTCAGATCGTACACAGGGATTCAACTTTGCCCTGTCGCATAAACATTCAAGGGGGAAAACAGCATGATCAAAACAGTCGAACAATATCTGGAAAGTTTAAATGATGGGCGGGAAGTCTGGTGTTTAGGAGAAAAAGTGGTCGATGTCCGAACGCATCCATCTATCAGCACCATTATCCGAATGGCGGCCATGGACTATGTTCTGCCAAACCATCCCGATTACCGGGATCTTTTCGTCACCCAGGATAAAGACGGCGAGGACATTAATTTTCTGCTCACCGCCCCGAAAACGTCTGAGGACATGCTCCGCCGCCGGCAATGCTATCTGGTCGGCATGCGGACCGGTGGCGGCGTGCTGGTGCATTGCATGGGCGCAGATGCGCTGGCGTCATTCAGTGTGGCTGCCGAAGTGATGGATAAAAAATTGGGCACCAACTACATGGAGCGCGTGGAAAATTACCGGCGCTACCTGCAGAAGAACGACCTGGCCCTCACGGGCGCCATTACGGATGTAAAAGGGGACCGCAGCCTCCATCCTTCCCAGCAAAAGCAACACAAGGATTATTATCTGCGGATCGTGGATCGGAAAGAGGACGGCATCGTCGTGCGGGGCGCCAAGGTGCATATCAGCGCCTCTCCCTGCGCCAATGAACTGCTGTGTCTGCCATGCAGAACCATGGGCGAAGCCGACCAGGATTATGCGGTGGCCTTTGCTGTGCCCGTGAACACGCCCGGTGTAAAGCTCCTGGGCGTCGAGCCCAACGTGCGGCTTTACGGGGAAGAGTGTGAATTCGATCATCCCGAGTCGGACCATCTGCAGCCGTCGGAATCCCTGATCATTTTTGATGATGTGTTTGTCCCCTGGGATCGGGTTTTCATGTGCGGTGAGTGGCAGCACTCCCAGAGCCTTGTCTATGCCTTTGCCAGTTATCATCGTCTTTTCGGCACCTGCAAGATGACAAGGCAGCTGGAACTGATGACCGGAGCGGCAAGCCTCATTGCCGAATACAATGGTGTCCGCAACGTTCCCCATGTGCGCAAGAAACTGGCGTGGATGGCTTATATCACGGAAACCGTTCAGATGCTCTCCAAACAGGCGTGCTTAGAACCGGTCTCCGAATTCGGAATGGATGTGATGATGCCTAACCGGATGGCCATCAATGCCTCGAAGTTCACTTACGCCAGTAATTTTCACACGATGTGCCAACATATGCACGACATCGGCGGCGGATTGACCACTACCGTACCCGCCTACCGGGACTGGAAAAATGAGGAGATCAGTCCGTTTATCGAAAAATATCTGTCCGCCAAAGATGGCGTCTCCACCGAGGAACGGTTGCGTATACTGCGTCTCATCAAGGATTGCACTGGCAATCACTGGCAGGTCGATACGATTCATGGGGAAGGGTCCATGGCGGCCCAGGAGATGTTCCTCTTCGGCAGCGCCGACTGGTCGAAACTCGAAGCGGCGGCAAAGCGCGCTGCCCATATGGACGGCTGGCAGTCTGACGCCGTTTACGGCAAGCTTCCGCTCATCAAGGAGTGTGTCAAAATGCCCGAGGTGGATGAATCCTATCCGAGTTTTGCACCGACCTTGAAGAAGTAAAAAATGTTACTTACAGAAAACAAACTTTGCATGAGATTTATAGAGAACCGCTTTCTAAATTTTGCACATGCCTACCTGTTTATGCTATCAGTCTATTTTTCCATTTTCATTTGTCGGTTTGGTTTTCACACAATCGGCCGGGTCCAAAGACGGTCAAAGAGGAGCGAGTATGAAAATTATGGTCTGTTATGATGGTTCCGATGCTTCAAGATCTGCATTGAGAGTGGCGGTCAAGTATGCCAATGCATTCGAGGCGAAAGTATATTTAGTGGCCTCCATGGCGAAAGGGGCCGAGGACGAGCAAAAGGTCATTCGGCAACTCGAGACCGAACTGGAAAACGGCAAAGATAAATTGGCCGATCAGGGCATCGAGTGCGAAACGAATCTCCTTGTGCGCGGATTGACCCCGGACGAGGACTTGGTCTCCTATGCCAGGGAGCAGGGGATCGATGAAATCGCAATCGGTATTCGGAAACGATCCAAGGTGAGCAAGCTGTTCTTTGGTTCGACTGCCCAGTACCTTATTCTGAATGCCCATTGCCCGGTCATCACGGTAAAATAGACAGGGCCTGAGAACGGCTAAGACGGTCCTCATCCTTCTGCTGTGACAGCGGTAAGGTGCTGCTGAATGTTGAATCTAAGCATAAAGGTATCACAGAAACGGACCGCCAATATTTCTGGACATATCTCAAATTATTTTATAGTTTGGGCGATAATTCCGACGATAGATCTTCTGCGGCCGGCATTCTGTCCCGAATCATGCCGGACCTCTTTGCTGACCGAAGGGATGAAGGAGGTGGTTCCGTTCACCTGACCCGCAAACAACTCAATTGATTATTCCACATCCGAAAACACCGAGATCAGAGCGCCCCGCGTCTGCTCAAGCGATAACTTCGATTTCGTGAGAAGGAGAAAATGATGCGCATTCGATCCTCTTTCCGCATTTGGAAAATCGTTCCCTTCCTTTTGGCAATCGTCCTCCCCTGCCAGGCAGCCCAGTTCACTGCCGAATTGACCATCACATCCCCCCAGGGAAATTTTGTCTACGACTTATCCGTCAAAGATGATCTGATGCGGCTTGAGAAAACTGACGGCCCCATGACGGTTCCACCTTTCCCCACCATCTACAATCGACAAACCGGAATTACCTGGGGGCTCCTGCCCGAGATGCGCCAGTATGTGGAAGAGACTGACCCGGTTAAGACCATGGTGATGAATCCGGTTGCAGGCTGGGCGTACATGCGCGAGGAGATGACCGGCACGCCTGCGGGAACGGAGACGGTGGAGGGGTATCCCTGCGAACTGGTCGAATACAGAGAGACAGGTAAAGATTACGTCGCATTCAGAGTGTGGGAATCCAAACAGCTGGTGTTTAATGTCAAGGTGGTCTCTTATGCCACCAACGGAAATGCGACCATGGCCCTCAGGAACATCAAGGAGGGGCCTGTGGATGACGCCCGCTTCAGCATTCCATCGGGATACACCAAAATAGGGGCAACGGGTGGGACTGGGGAGAGGCTTTCCAAACGATCGGATGAGGAGAAGAAAACCTCCGCCTCCGGTAACCTTGTTTTTATCCTCGATGCCTCGGGCTCCATGTGGGGGCAGGTGGAGGGCAAGGCCAAGATTGCCATCGCAAAGGAGGTTCTCACCGGATTGGTCAAGGAGTTGCCCGACGATGCCGTTGTCGGGCTGGTGGCATACGGCCACCGGCGCAAGGGGGACTGCGACGATGTTGAGGAGCTGATCCCCATGGGGCCGCTGAAAAAGGAAAAGATGGTCGCCAAAATTCAAGCCTTGAGCCCCAAAGGCAAGACACCCATCAGCCGTTCGGTTCGTTTGACTGCCGAGCGCCTCAAACGTATGGAGGACGAAACCACCATTATCCTGGTTTCCGATGGCAAAGAGACCTGCGATCCGGATCCCTGTGGGTTGGTGAAGGAACTCAAGGATGCGGGTATTGAATTCGTTATGCACGTCATCGGCTTCGACGTTACCGAAGAGGAGCGTGAACAACTGGAATGCATGGCCCGGGCCGGCGGCGGGCAATACTACACGGCAGGTAACGCCGGAGAATTTATGGCTGCTGCCCGGGAGGTGGTGGAAGCGCCCACGTTTACGGGGGGGTATTTGAAGATCACCTCCGTCAAGGAGGGGGAGCCCTTTGCAACCGGAGCGACGGTGTATCGGCAAGACGATAACAAGAACATGGGCAGCAAGAGCACCTGGTATCACGAAAAGCCAGCGGAATTCAAGCTGGCACCCGGCACCTATGCATGCAAAGTGACGGACCGATCGGTACAGCCATATCAGGAGCAGGAGATTCGTGACATCGCAATCGCGTCCGGCCAGACGGTGGAAAAAACGGTTGCCTTCGGCGGGTCCGGCATCCTGCGCATTACCACGGTAAAGGAAGATCAATCGTTCAATGCGAAGGTCACTGTTTTCAACCAGGGCAACAACAAACCGCTGCCCACCAAGAGCACCTGGTATCACAATAAACCGGCAGAGTATGAATTAGTGCCGGGCGTCTACTACCTGAAAGTGACGGACCGGTCTGTAGAGCCTTACCAGACACAGGAGATTCGCGACATCGCAATCGCGTCCGGCCAGACGGTGGAAAAAACGGTTGCCTTCGGCGGGTCCGGTATCCTGCGCATCACCACGGTAAAGGAAGATCAACCGTTCAATGCGAAGGTCACTGTTTTCAACCAGGGCAACAACAAATCGCTGCCCACCAAGAGCACCTGGTATCACAATAAACCGGCGGAGTATGAATTAGTGCCGGGCGTCTACTACCTGAAAGTGACGGACCGGTCTGTAGAGCCTTACCAGACACAGGAGATTCGCGACATCGCAATCGCGTCCGGCCAGACGGTGGAAAAAACGGTTGCCTTCGGCGGGTCCGGTATCCTGCGCATTACCACGGTAAAGGAAGATCAACCGTTCAATGCGAAGGTCACTGTTTTCAACCAGGGCAACAACAAATCGCTGCCCACCAAGAGCACCTGGTATCACAATAAACCGGCGGAGTATGAATTGGTGCCGGGCGTCTACTACCTGAAGGTGACGGACCGGTCGGTACAGCCTTACCAGACACAGGAGATTCGCGACATCGCAATTGCGTCCGGCCAGACGGTGGAAAAGAGCGTCTCCTTCGTTTCGGGCGGCATCCTGCGCATCACCACGGTAAAGGAAGATCAACCGTTCAATGCGAGCGTCACTGTTTTCAACCAGGGCAACAACAAGCCGTTGCCCACCAAGAGCACTTGGTATCACAATAAACCGGCGGAGTATGAATTGGTGCCGGGCGTCTACTACCTGAAGGTGACGGACCGATCGGAAACCCCCTATCAGACAAAGGAAGTCCGGGATATCGAGATCTTGTCCGGTCAGACAGTGGAAAAAAGCGTTGCGTTTTGATGCTACCGTATCGCGAGGCCTGATATTCTGCCTGAAAATCGATTGAAAACCGTTTTTGGATCAGTGCTTTTGCTGACCGTCATCTTTTTTGTTCAGTTTTTGATTCGACTGTTAGCTGGTCCACTACTCCCTGTCATTGAAAATGACTTGTCATTGAGTCACTCTCAAAGTGGTGTTTGCATACTCTTGATCGGCTTGGGTATTTTCTTCAGCCAGCTTGTCGCTCCTTTTCTGGCTGCTAAATTGGGCTTTCGGCGTTGTATCACGCTATCACTGTTCGGGGCTTCGGTTGCCGCCTTAATTATAGGCTTTTCACGATCCATATGGAGTCTTGATGCGGGGTATATCTGCCTGGGCTTTACGGCAGGATTGTACGCGCCGTCAGGTATCTCGCTGATTATGGTGCTTGTCGATCACCGAGACTGGGGAAAAGCCATGGGCATACATGAAATTGCCCCCAATTTGGCACTGATATTTGCACCAGTGTTGGCGACAGCTACGGTTGGTTTGGGATCATGGCGCCAAGGGTATCTCTACCTCTCGATCGTATTGGCCATTCTTTGGGTATTTCATATGATGTGGGGGACCGATTCTATTGAACGTCCAACGCCACCCGACCTGGGCATTCTGAAGCGTTTGGTGGTCAAGTCATCGTTTTGGAAGACAAGTGCTCTTTTGAGTTTAGCCGTCGGCATAGAAACAGGTGTCTATTCGATGACGCCGCTCTTTTTCGTAAACGAAAGAGACTTCAGTTTGGTGGATGCCAATCACTTGTTGAGTATGTCCAGAATCCCGAGTCTTCTGATGGTAATTCTTTCGGGTTGGTTGACGGATCGTTTCAGCGCCTCCAAAATGGTCAGGATTTCGTTTGCATTGACTGGCTTGAGTGTATTTCTTCTGGGTGTTTGCCCAAGCAGTTGGCTTGAATTGATGCTCTATTTTCAGGCCGCATTTTCAGCCTGTCTCTTTCCCCCTCTGCTCTCTATAATTTCAAAAATTACGACGAGCGCAAACAGGGCCCTTCTGCTCTCTTTAACCTTGGCAATTGCGCCTGTATTGGGTGGCGGTATTTTTCCGGCTTTAATTGCGATAGTGGGGGAGTATGGAACATTCAGCTCAGGTTTTATGTGTGCTGGGCTCCTATCTATAACCGGCATTTTGATGCTTCCTGATTCCAAGCAGACGATAATTGCAAATTCCATCAAATGACGTTGCGGCTGGTAAAACGGAATCAAACATAGGAAAGCAAATGGATTTTGGTAAGCATGCGCGTCAGCGATTTCAGCAGCAGAGGTGCTGTCAAGGAAGATCTTCGGGCAAAGGCTGCTAAGGTGAAGTTTTAGCATTATCCAGGTGGTGACTGGATCCCGGATCAAGTCCGGGATGACGTAGGTTGGTCTATTGAATTGCCGGTTTAATAATCATTTTCAAAATAGAACTGAATTTCTCCTGAACATTTACCATCGCTGTGCATATGACATTTATCTATTTCGGGTGTGAAGCTATGTTTTACGCCAAGTTCATCGAGCCAGCATTTTATTCTGTATAGAACGCCACATTCATAACGATCTATGGCACCTAACCTCTTGATGCCTTTATATGCAAAGCATTCTCCCCGTTTAAAATCCCATGCCATTTTGTCTTCTCCGGGGTAAGTAAATGTCACATTCATAAATTTCGGAATCATCAACTTGGATACTTCGCTGAAAAAGGATTTAAACGCTTCGACGTTTTTACCAGGCTCTGCACAATCTAATCTCTTTTTAACCCTTGCGATTTCAATTGCAGAAAGTGACTTTATTGCTGCTTTGTTAAGTCTGTTTGTCGTCTCAATTCCAAACTCTTGTAGACAGTGAAAAAACCACATCCCATCATGGGTCATCCAACACTTGTTAAGAAGATCAATTGTTTCGTCTTGTCGAATATCAATCGCTTTTTTCAATTCTATCACCTCCAGTTCAAAGTAGGACAGTCGTGCAGCCTTTGAATTTGAATAGCGCAATTTAAGCTCCACATTGAGAATAGTATAATTTTTGTAGTTCGATCATAGGGTTGAGTGCAACCAAATTTTTTTCATAGCGTTTTGGCAATCGATGACTCAAACGCACCGCACCGCTGAGTAAAAAACATCATCGCCTCGTCGGCTGATTCAAAGACAAACCAATCCCGACGCACCGGCCGCCCACCTTTTATCCTGATCCTCTCGATTTCGTTGCTGCCGTCATATTCAAAAAGATCCTGGAACTCAGGGTAAAATTCATATTTCCTCATCGTTCATGTCCTCCGTGCTAACCAACACTTTTAAATCGGTTTTGTGACAGGCTCTCAGAGTAGCACAGGGGTTTGACAGATCCGGTCACAGCGACGGTGTTTTTTTGGAAAGGCATTGTGGTTTATGGTCTTGACAGGTGATCTCTGAAAACACTAAATATTTATTTAATTTCAATTCGTTAATAGCTAAAAAGATAAGGAGGAATTTCATGCTGAAACTTGGAGAAAAAGGAGCGATACCCCAAAAGGGCAAGACAACCTATGCCATCGCCCCCCATATTCCATGTGGTGTCGTCACCCCGGACTTGTTAAGAAAACTGGCTGATATCGCAGAAAAATATGAGGTCCAGGCAATTAAGATCACCGGCGCTACCCGCATCGCCCTGATTGGTTTGAAAGAAGAGGATATCGATCATGTATGGAACGATTTGGGGATGGACAAAGGTGCTGCCGTAGGACTTTGTGTGCGCAGTATCAGGACATGCCCCGGCAATACCTATTGCACCCTGGGCAAACAGGACGCCCTCGGCATGGGAATGAAACTGGATGAGCTATATCATGGGGCCGAACTGCCTGGAAAATTCAAGATGGCTGTTTCAGGCTGCAAGATCTGTTGTGCCGAGTCTTGGGTTCGGGATTTAGGGATGATCGGCGGGGTTGATGGTTGGAAGGTCGTCGTGGGAGGAAATGTAGGGATAACTCCCAGAATTGCCGATGTGGCTGCGGATGGTCTTAGCGACGATCAGGCCATGGACTATGCTCAAAAAGTGGTTGCCTACTATACACAAAATGCCAATAAGGGAGAACGAATTGGTAAAATGATCGATCGAATGGGGATTGAAACTTTGCGGTCCGCAATTTTATGATGATTTTCTCGATTGACAAGAAAAGGCCATCTCTATTTTTTTAGGATGGCCTTTTCGTTTGTCGAACGGTTGAGATCTTTCGCCCGCTTTGAATGCATCGTTTAAAGTGCCAGGAAGACGGGTCGATGAATAACAATAAAAATCAGAGGCAAGTTGCGGCTTAATTGGATTGACTGGTTCGATCAAGGCATCTCGATTTACACCTTTTTCTTTTCAAACCAGAAAAACAAAGCGATTACGCCAACCCAGAATATCGGAACGATTGCCCACTGCGAAACACCCAGTGCTTCGGGCAATCCGAGTTTTCCGAAATCTTTCCACGTAAGAACTGTTGTTTTAAATAGGGGATAGAGTTCTGCATAAAATGCTGCCCCAACCACCATACCTATTATGGCAAACACAGCGTGCCAGCGGCCTTCACCTAAAGCGCCTATTGATGTGCCGGGGCAGAAACCCATAATCGCCCATCCCGCTCCGAACAAAGCGCCTCCGAGCAGCACAGCGCCAACATTCATTGGCTTGTGGCTCAAGGTAATGATTTCAAGGTTAGCGAGCAGGAGTATCCCGACCATTCCTACCAGAATTGCCGAAAGCATGAATTTGAATATCGTCATGTCCTTCAACAGCATTGCCCCTATTTGTTTGTCGAAGCGAAGGACACGACCTTTCTGTAGTAGAAAACCAAATAGTACACCTGTGACAAGGCCCAGCCATTGACCGGTATTCATGATGGCCTCCTTCCATACACGATATGGGAAACCAAAACACCCACACCAAAAAACATAACCAAAGCCACAAACGAACTCATCGACAATTGCATCATTCCACTGAGACCATGGCCACTTGGACAGCCATCGGCCAAACGGGCGCCGATCATGGCAACAATTCCACCCACGAAAGCTCCAACAGCTCGCTTGCCGACCGATGGGCCAAATCGCGCTTCCCACGTGGGAGGAACGGATTCTATCCGAAAACTCTTATCCATAAGGGACGAAATAAGGGCCCCCAGGAAAATTCCGACAACCAACATAAATTGCCAGTCAACACGAACCTTTGTTTCGGTGTAATACTCGTTTGAAACCACATGATCCCCAGCAATTTTCTGCTCTAAAAGACCAGCGGCACGAACGAACGTGGTGGATGCTCCTAAATAGCTGGTCTTGCCCATGAACTGCGTGGTTGCAAGCACTGAAGCGATTGCCAGGAGACCTAAAAGGGCTCCGGCGAGGTAGGGGCTCCATCCACCATCAGCTGTTTTCCATTTCATTTTCATTCGCCTTTCTTGATTTATGTTTTTGGAGATCGAACGCCGCTTGTCATCTGGTGGAAGGGGATTGAAGGTGATTCAGAAAACAAAAAAGTTGTAAAACACCAGGCTTGGCCAAAAAGATAGTGGCCCGCCCCTTCCGGTCAGAGTAAGCGCGTTGGATATGAAATCAGGGCCTTTAATTAAGGTGCAATTTTGCTCAAACCTTGAAGAGTGAATTGATTGTTAAGTCCAATTGCCAATATAATATCCTACAAACCGTGCTAAGGCAATTGCGAATAGAATATCCGGGCGCCCTTCACACGGTTGCCTGCGGCTCCGAAGGCGAAGACAAGGCCGACACTGAAAGGGTATCATAAAATTCTTCAATAAGGGGTCAATGCTTGGATTGAAGAGAAATTCGTTTGTCTGTTCTTGGACGGTGTTGATGGTAAGTGAAAAGTGTGGCAATGTTGGTAATTGAAAAGCGTACCACCCATTGGCCGGAAGATACCGCACGAAAGGTGCCTGCAGTGTCTGTCCTCCTCGGGGGCCCCATCAAAACCCTCCGACAGGATCTGCTGCAGATGCTTCATGGTGGCTTTTTGTGAAGCCGCCGCTCTGAGTGGGTTGGCCTGTTTGGCCGATATGCACTTTTTGGCAAAATCCAGGCTTTTGAGCCGATAACGTTGACCTTTGATGCTGATCACTTTGCAATGATGCAGGAGCCGATCCAACAGCGCAGTGGTAATCACCAGATCGCCAAGCAGCTCCTGCCGGTCTCCAAAGCGTTAGTTGGGGGTGATTCGTCTCCTTTATAAGTGCTAACTGATTCGTTGGACATAACGCGCGTATCCGTTCTCCAAACGTGCAGCAGGCTGGGTTCGAAACGTCAACCATTCTAAAAGGAGGGGTCATGAAGATCAATGTCGGTTATCTGCTCTACAAGCGTGCCATGTTGAGTCCTAAGCTCGAAGCTCTTGTGGTGGGTGATGTAAGACGTTCTTACCGGGAACTGAACGAACGCGCCAACCGCGTTGCCAACGCAATGCTCAAGATGGGGCTCAAGCGTGGCGACCGGGTGGCGGTGCTGGCCCTGAACGAGCCCGAATACCTGGAACTCTACTACGGCTTGGGCAAGATCGGGGTCGTGCTTGTACCGCTGAACTTCCGTCTGGCACCACCCGAGGTGGCTTACATCGCCAATGACTGCAGGGCGGAAACCTTTATCTTCGGCAAGGAGTTTGCCCCCGTGGCAGAGGCCATCCGCGATCAAATCCCGGCCGAGACCTTTCTCGCTATCATGGATACGCCCCCTGACTGGGCGAAGTCTTATGAAGCGGTGGTCGGCGCTGCACCGACCGACGAGCCCCGGCACGTCGGCGGAGACAACGACACCCTGACCATTCTCTACACTTCGGGTACCACCGGCAGGCCCAAAGGTGCCGAATTGACCCATCAGGGCTACTACCATAACTCGGTCAACCTCAAGGCCACACTGGGTGATATCGGTAACCGGTTGCTGATGCCGCTGCCGCTGTTCCATATCGGCGCCCTGGCGCCGGTGCCTATGTGCGCGCACTTCGGCCAGACCATGATCATTCAGCGCGCTTTCGAACCGGGCGAGTTTCTCAAGCTGATCCAGACCGAGAACATCTCGTGGTTCGGCTCTGTGCCCCAGGTGCTGATGTTCCTGCGTTCGGTGCCGGAATTCGAGACCTTCGACTGGTCGACCATCAAGTTGGCCCTGGTCTACGCAGCGCCCGTACCGGTGACGCTAATCAAGGCCTTTGCCGAGAAGGGGATGGAGGTGCGCCAGCTCTACGGCATGACCGAGTGCACCGGCCCGGCCACGGTGATCGACTCGGAATACGCGATCCAGAAAGCCGGCTCCTGCGGCCCTCCCTTTTTCCACACCGACATCAGGGTGGTGGATGCCAGTGGGAAGGATCTCGCCCCGGAGGAACCCGGCGAGGTGCTCATCCGCACCACTCATCTCATGAGAAGCTACTACAACAATCCCGAAGCGACAGCCCAGACCATCAAGGACGGGTGGCTCTACTCCGGCGATATCGCCAAGATGGACGCCGACGGCTTTTTGTACATTCTGGACCGCAAGAAGGATATGATCATCTCCGGCGGTGAGAACATCTACCCGGCCGAGGTGGAGGACTGCCTGCTCGGCCACCCGGGGGTCGCCGACGTGGGGGTGATCGGTGCACCGGACGATCAGTGGGGCGAGGCCGTCAAGGCCATCGTGGTGATTAAAGAGGGGGAAAGTCTCACCTCGGAAACCCTCATCGACTGGTGCCGCGACAAGCTCGCACGGTTCAAGACGCCCAAGGAGGTGATCTTCACCGATGAAATTCCGCGCACGCCCACAGGGAAGGTGCTCAAGCGGTTGCTGCGCGAAAAGTTCAACTAGCGCGGACATTGCCTTCAGAATAAGGGGTCACGTCTGCCCATGACGCGTGAACGCTTTTTTGCGAGGCCGTCGTTCTTGACGGGTCGTAAAGCCTCTTCATTTCGTCATGCCAGACGTGATCCGGCACCCAGAAGCCATTGAAAAGACAGGATAGCGCTGAAGTTTCACTGCGTGCCCCGCCTTCGCCGGAGTGACGGGAAAAGTACTTTTGGGGATTTTTACGAGATCGTCGTTCCTGATGAAATGAGTCTTTTTGATGAATGGCGGTGCTGATTTTCGGCAGCACAAAACGTTCCGGTTATCAAAAAGATAGCAGGCGCCTTTTCCGGTCATTCAGATAACCGCATTTATGCTATGGGGCTTTGAGTTAAGACAAAAGATGCCGTTGCCTGTGGCCCGTTTCAGTCGGTGTCGGAATGGGTCTCGCCCCAGGGTATCGCTTCTCCCGGCCGCCAAACGGAAACGACGTTTTGGTCGATAAAATCACCGGTCTTGACCCGGCCGTCCACCCATACGATACGGGTGTTACAATCTGCAACCCGCTTATTCAGTCGTTTCATCCGCTTTTGCAAAGCGTTTTCAGCGGTTTTCCGGCTTTTGTGGACGGAGATCACCTCTTTAAAGGGCCTGGCTAAATTGTGTTCATCGTATATCAGAGCATACATGGTGGTCCTCCTTTCATCTAATGACCTCGACCGGGGGTCGTGAATTAAGAAGGGCAGGTCTGATATTTTTAAGATGGGCAACTTGAGCAGGTGGTATAGATCAACGAAGCGTACCGAAGGAGCCGTGAAAAACCATCTTGACCAATCTTAAACCGGTTCAAATAGGGCGTCAACCTTTGCGCAGAAATTTAGAAAAAATAGAGGGAGCTGAATTACGCATAACCACTTAAAAAAATGTGAATTCGTCCAATATGAGGTGGACGCGCGCAAATGAGCCTTCAGAGGGGGGACGAATAGCTTTGTCTTGACCCTCTGTTTTGTTTCCCCCAACCTTCTGTGCCAATATATCGTCTTCAGCCTCTGGATACTATCTCTTTTTCCATGTCTTCGATGATAATCTCGGCAGCCATTCGAGCGCCTAAACCCGGTGCCAGGGGGCATTTCTCGCGAGCACCGGCCTGGTTAAACCCCTCCCGGTTTTCCATACTGGCTAACGGATCATAATACTTCCCCAGGAGGATTTCCTGGATATCCGGACAAAGCAGGCTGCCAAACATCTTTTTAAAACGCTTTAGATAGTCATTCGCCGCAGGATATGCTCTTATGGCATCGTCATGATCCGTGAGATCGTCACCCGTAAAATAGAGTCCCAGGGCGATCAGGCCGCCTGTGACCGGACCGCATATTCCTCCGGACATACCTAAGCCGGGAAATGGAAACAGCGCCTTGACAATCTCCATGTTACCCAGGCCGAACTCTTCGAGCACTGCAGCCGCCGAACCTCTGGCGCAATTTCGGGTCAGATAGCAGTACTCCTCTCCCCTGAGTTGAACCCGATCCAGGATCTCTTGTTTTTTAAGAACAATCTCTTCCTTGGACAGTTCTTTTTTGACGATTCCCTGATCATTGAGTTTTTGGAATCGCGCTTTGATCGCAATTAAATTCCAGTCACGGGTGAGCAATTTTTCGGCGTTCTTTCCTATTGTTTCAAAATCTGGCATGAGAGACATCCTTTACTGTTTCCTGTCGTTCAATTTGTCCGATTCAGCTTCTTGCCGTCACTTTTGATTCTGTTTTTATCCAAACGCACTCATTTTCGCTTTCAGGAATTGTATTCGGTTTTTTTTATCCATTCATAGGGTTGAGTGCAACCTATTTCTAAAAGCATTGTCGGCCATTCTGGACCCAACGCTTTAAGACGGATAAGCGTAAGCATAATACCGGATATGGATAAGGGGGCAGGGCTGCCCCGGTCGCATTTAGGCGTGTTTCACATTTCCACTATTTACCCGACTGAACCTTGTACTGCCGACAAACAAAAAAAACATGGCCGGTCGTCTCTCGAGAACCGGCCCTGTGCTCATATTCGGCTTGTGTTATCGCCTGTTCTACTCCAATCCACTGGTGTCATAGCTGAAAGTGTTGACAGGCGTGAGGGTGGTGCCGCTCAATTCGAAAACCGCCCAGATCGTTCCGCCCTGATTGGATGGAATGTTGTACGTGGCCACCAGTCCGCCGGACTGATAGACTTTGACCTGGGCACCCGAGTTGGAGAGCACCGTGGAGGGATTCGCACCGTCGTTTGTAAAATCATGCACATAGTAGCGGTATACACCGTCGATCTGGGTCGAAATGGTGATGGTTTCGGGGCCATAGCTGGTGGTATCGTCCGCGTCCAGATCCGCAACGGTACCGTCGTCAACGGCAGGCGCCGCGTAATACAGATGGAATCGTGGACCAGAGGTGGTGGGAGCCGTCAGATGACTGTCCAGGTCCCCAGGTGCGCTACCCCAGGTGAGAACAATACGTGTTTCACCTACACTCAGTTCCGGTGAAAGCGAGGCGTTCTGGTTGCCGGTGGTCTCGCCCCCGAGACTGTAGACCGATATGTAGGCGGTGATGTATCCGGCCTTGGAAAGCTCGGCCGTGTAATAACCGGTGGGCACATCGGCGATCGAGTAGGTGCCGTCGCCGATGGTGGTACCCGTAGCCACCGAGGCTCCGCTGCACATGTTGAGTCCGTCGCGCAACGTGAGGGTCACGCCCGTCAGCCCTGTCCCGGTCAAGGAATCGGTGATCGTTCCCGCGATGGTGCCGTTGCCGCTGTAAGTGTCGGCGATTTGTAGGATCGACTCCAGAATCACCGTTTCATTCTCTTCCAGATCCACATCGAAATAGCTCGCCGGGATGAAACCGGTAGAACTTACGCTGACCTCGTAGTTCTGGCCCGCCAGGACCGCCACGGAATAGTTGCCGTTGGCGTTGGAGCTGGTCGTGGCCAGCAGTGTTGCGCCGTCGTAAATTTCGATGGTGGCACCGTTGATGCCGTTGCTCGTAACCGCATCCCTGACGACGCCTTGCACAATCCCTGTGCCGTCCCCTGCGGTGCTGAGCTCGAAATCGAGAACCGTGGTTTCGTCCGCCTCGACGATCACATCGTTCTGGCTGGTGCTCACATAGCCGGTGGCGCCGGCATCCACGCTGTATCCGCCACCTGCGGCCAGCTCGACTGAATAGGCGCCGTCACCATCCGTGGTGGCCTCGACGACCAGTGTGGCACCATCGTAGACTTCGACGCTCGCCCCGGAAATCGGCAGGCCGCTGTCGGCGTCCTGCACCACTCCGCTGAGGGTGCCGTCGCCACTGAGACCGTTATCGTGACCGCTGTCGTGGCACCCATCGCATGCGTTCAGCGACAAACACAGACCCAATACAATCAGTATCAATCGGAATAGCGCTCTGTACCGTTTCAAAATCTCAACCTCCTGTAATCGCGAAAGCCGATTCGGGCTGCCGCATCGAATGATTCGTTTCGGGAAAATGGAACTTGATCAGTCAATACCGCACCTAAAAGTCTCGTTTGGAGACTGTGGGTAGGTAACCTAGTGTATCGTCATTGTTAAATAAAACTTGAGTGCGGGCGACGTGCCGGGTTCAAAAAAGTTGGGCTGGTGTGAAAAAGTTTCCCAATCGATGTAGCCGGGTGAGAAGTTGCCGCCAAATACAGCGTCGCGCCGACGCGATAAAATTTTGCCATTGCAAGACGTGGATTGACCTTCTGTGTTATATTCCCAAAATAAAACGAAAACGCCCGCCCTGTCTTTCCGTCATATCAATAAGGAGAACCCCATGGCCTTCATACTTCCTGCCTATCATCCGCCGGACTTCACCCGGGCACCCTTTGCGGCAGCGCCCCTGGTACAATTCAAACGGGTGAAGAAAGCCGGTGTGGCCCCGGAGGATTATCACGGCACCTCCATTCATCCAGAGTATTTCCAGGTCGTGAAAGGCCGATGGTCTCTTCTGGAAGAGTCGCGGATGGATTGCGTGGTAGTGAAGGGAGATGACGGATCGCTTGTCGTTACGGAGTTCCGCAACCTCAGGCGCGGTGATCGGGTGGCCTGCGGCAGGGGGGAAAACGGAGAGCACGGCATTTATGTGCACACGGACCCTTTTGAATTGCCTGCCGAGATTTCTCAGAAATTCGCTTTCCGTACCCGTGTTACCCGGGAGACCTCTTTTTCCATTGATTACGATGAACTCTACGATCTTCTGGAGTTCGAGTGTCAAAACGGTTTTGTTGTCTGGGTGCTGGGCCCGGCGGTTGTGTTCGACCGCGATGCCAGGGAGGCCTTTTCAAAACTGGTCTCGGAAGGCTATGTGCATGCCCTGTTGGCCGGTAACGCCCTGGCAACCCATGATGTGGAGGCGGCCGTCTTTTCAACGGCCCTGGGCCAGGAAATTTATGCCAAGAAAAGCGTTGAACTGGGGCATTACAATCACCTGGACGCCATCAACCTGGTACGGGGGATCGGGTCCATTGAAAAGGCCATCGAGGTCGGGGTCATTTCAGACGGCGTCATGAAGGCCGTCATTGACAGGAAAATTCCATATGTACTGGCGGGCTCCATCCGTGACGATGGCCCGCTGCCCGAAGTGATCGGCGACGCCTATGAGGCCCAGGACCGGATGCGAGCCCATGTGCGGCGGGCGACCACCGTCATCGGCATGGCGACCCAACTGCACACCATTGCCACCGGCAACATGGTCCCCTCCTATCAAGTGGTGGGGGATCATCGGGTACGGCCGGTCTATTTCTACTCGGTCGACATGTCTGAGTTCGTGGTGAGCAAGCTGGCAAATCGCGGCTCTCTGGCAGCACGATCCATTTTGACCAACGTGCAGGATTTTGTGGTGACGGTTGAACGGGGACTGAGAAGAAGAAAACACGAGAAGGCATGAAAATC
This sequence comes from uncultured Desulfatitalea sp., assembly GCA_963668675.2. Taxonomy (GTDB): domain Bacteria; phylum Desulfobacterota; class Desulfobacteria; order Desulfobacterales; family Desulfosarcinaceae; genus Desulfatitalea. The sequence continues at coordinate 3,869,887 of CAXXMB010000002.1, forward strand.
TCACCGGTCTGCGGCTCAACGGACGATTTTCGTTCCTGCGTTGCCGAGAACCGCATCCTCGATCTCCTCGATGGAGCAGATCAACGCGGTTTGTCCCCCATTTTTCAAAAACTGCATCCCCGCTTCGATTTTGGGCCAGATGGAGCCCTCTGGGAAATGCCCTGCGTCCCGGTATTTCAAGGCCTCGTTGAATGTGAGGGTTCGAAGGTACTTCTGGTTTTTCTTTCCGTAATCGAGTGCAACGCCTTTTACATCCGTGGCTATCACAAAGAGGTCCACCCCCACCTCCTCGGCCAGTTTGGCGCTGGCCAGGTCTTTGTCGATTACGGCATCCACCCCGCAGAAGGAGCGCCCTTCCCGGATTACCGGGATGCCGCCCCCGCCGCAGCAGATGACGATGAAGTCCCTTTCGATGAGTTCCCGGATTTCACGTTTTTCCACGATGGTGACCGGCCTCGGCGAGGCGACCACCCTGCGGTATCCCTTGGCCGTCTTGAGGGTGGGATAGGGCAATGCGGCGGCTTCGCGTTCGGTATACGCTGGGCCGATGGGCTTGGACGGATGTTTGAAAGCCCCATCGTTTTCATCCACGACAACGTAGCTGATCAGGCTCACAATACACTTTTGGGTGACAATGCCGAGCGCCATCAGCTCGCTGTCCAGGGTGGATTCGATCATATATCCGATCTGTCCCTGTGTCTGGGCAACCAGGATCTCCAACGGCATTTTGGGAACCGCCTCACAGGCTTCCTGCTGGAGCTGCAGATTACCCACCTGCGGACCGTTGCCGTGCGTAATAATGACGCGATAGTTCCTGGAGAGCCGGGCAACCTCCCTGATGGGTACTTTCAGATTCTGCAGTTGTTCTTCCAATGTCCCGGTTTGCTTCTTGCGGATCAGGGCGTTTCCACCCAGGGCAATCAGCAATATTTTTTGGGCTTTGTCTGTCTTCATGGCATGTGGGGTTTCAGGTGAGACAGCAGTACATTTTTCAGGTAAGGCTCACCATGGTCTTTGTATTCGTATCGGACCCGGATCGATGGTTTGGTGATGTTCAAAATCCGTTTGAGTTGGATGGGAGTGGAGAACAGCACCAGATCGCATTCGACCCGGTTAATGGTCGTTTCCAAATCTTGAATCTGTTCATGGCTGTACCCCATTGCAGGGAGGACCGGGCCGGTCTTTGGATAGGTTTCAAAAGTCTTTTTCAAGCGTCCCACGGCATAGGGACGGGGATCGACGATCTGGTCTGCGCCGAACTTCTTCGCTGCAATGGCTCCGGCGCCGTATGACATCCCACCGTGCGTCAGCGTGGGGCCGTCTTCCACAACCAGCACACGTTTCCCGCTTATTCTTTCCGGTCTGTTGACCAGCACGGGAGATTCTGCCAGCACAATCTCGGCGTTGGGGGCATATTGGCGGATGTTTGTGCGGGACTGGGCCACTTTTTCCGGATCGGCCGTATCCACCTTGTTGATCACCGCGATGTCCGCCATGAGCAGGTTGGTTTCGCCGGGGTAGTAGAGCAGTTCATGCCCTACCCGGTGCGGATCGAGCAGCACGATGTGAACATTCGGCCGATAAAAGGGCGTATCATTGTTGCCGCCGTCCCATACGATCACGTCCGCCTCTTTTTCTGCGGCTTTCAGGATTTTGCCGTAGTCCACGCCGGCATATACCACAACTCCCTGGTCGACCAGGGGTTCGTACTCTTCCCGTTCTTCCAGGGTGCATTGATGGGTTTTAAAATCCTGGTAGGAAGAAAAGCGCTGAACCTCCTGCTCTCTCAAATCTCCATAGGGCATGGGATGACGGATCGCCACGACCTGCCTGCCCATTTCATTCAAAATGGAACACACCTTTCGGGTGGTCTGGGACTTGCCACACCCGGTTCGCACTGCGCAGACGGAAACAACCGGTTTCCGGGATGTTAGCATGGTATAGGTGGCCCCGATCAGGATGAAGTCGGCGCCTTCGGCCATGGCGATGGACGCCTTGTGCATGACCTGGACATGGGGGACATCACTGTAGCAAAAGGCAACCAGATCCACTTTGTGTTCCCGGATGAGATCCGTCAGTTCTGTCTCCGGATGGATGGGAATCCCCGCGGGGTAACCTTCCCCCGCCAGTTCCGCAGGGTAGGTCCTTTCTTCAATGTCCGGAATTTGGGTCGCCGTAAACGCAACCACCCGATAGCGGGGATTGTTCTTGAAGTAGATATTGAAGTTATGGAAATCGCGCCCAGCGGCACCCATGATGATCACTTTTTCAATCATATCGGCTCCCCAGGTTGTAAACAGTGAATGACATAAGCAATAGAGTCTCTCCGGCGGTGGGATAAAGTCAAGCTTATTGTTTCCGTTCGAGAAAAGGGCTCAACCCTTGAACAGGGGCGAGAAAGGGGATACATTAAAATACTTGCCTGGGAAACGGGTTGGCTCTCTAATCGGGACATTGGCCGGCCGATGGGGCTGAGCTACTCTGATTGTCCCTTACATTAAATTTCGAATCAGGAGTAATGATATGCGATTGTCGGGGAAACGGGCTTTAATCACCTGTGCGGATCAATACATGGGGCCTGCCATCAAGACGCTGTTTGAGGCGGAAGGGGCGCGACTGGTCACAAGTGAAAATCGATTGTTGGAGCAGGAGAGCGTCGATGAGCTTGTTAAAACAGCTGGGAGAGTGGATATTCTGGTGGCCAACTTTTCCGAACCTCCTCGCACCGCGCCCGTGGAGAGCATAGAGGATAGGGACTGGCATGTTCTATTTGTCAAACTGGTCCACCCGCTCATGCGGATCGTTCGCGCCGTCACGCCTCAAATGAAGGAGCGTCAGGCCGGCAAGATTGTCGCTGTCACAAGCGCCGCACCATTGCGGGGAATACCCAATACTTCCGGGTATTGTACTGCCCGTGGGGCACAGAATGCGTTCATTCGGGCAACCGGTCTTGAACTGGCCAGGTTCAACATTCAGGTGAATGCCATTGCCCAGAACTATGTCCGCAATGAAACCTACTATCCGGACAGCATGTTTCAAAATGAAAAATTTCTGCAACATATCCGGAACATGGTGCCTTCAAAGCGGGTGGCTGAATCGTCTGAAACCGCGGAGCTGGCACTGTTTCTCTCCTCTGAAGGCTGCAACCACCTTGTTGGGCAGATTGTCCCCATGGCGGGTGGCTGGGCGACCAATGCATAGAGAAACAAGCGAAGCGTCGCTTATCTTATCTTCCCCCCTAAAAATGAGTGAGGTGCCCATGGCCAGAAAGAGGGAAAGGGACGTTGAAAAGACTTACGCCACGAGCCAGTTCGTGGCCAAGTTGAGGCGGTTTGCCGATGCGCTTGAGAGCGGCAAACGATTTCGGATTCAGGTGGCCGGCGAACGTATCTCCGTACCTGTCGATGCGCTGTTCAACATCGAACATGAGCGTGAAGATGGCATGGAGGAGATCGAGTTTCAGATCAAGTGGAGCAGCGATCGATAGATATGGGATGTGAACCGGACTACTCGAGTTGCAGTTTATTAACCCGGCAATTAAAGATCACAATTCCCGTCATTCCGGCGAAAGCCGGAATCCAGACGTTTACTGGATCCTGGATCAAGTCCAGGATGACAAAGGTTGGTCTATTTAATTGCCGGATTAATAAGAGAGCTCCTGGATGTCAGTGCTCATATTGACCGGGAGAGGTATCCTGAAAGGGCGAAGCGGGTCGACTGCGAGATTGCCCTTCGACGGAAGAGAGAGGTGTTAACCGATCCTGCCGCTGGTGAAGTGCGGCGGGGGCCACATTCATGGATCTCATCCCATCCGGTCACTTCTGAACGAATCGCGCAGGCAAGGCAAGCCGCTGCGAAGTAATTGGCCGAATGGAGCTGAACGTGGCTCTGTTCTGTGCAGCACCTGGCGGTTTTCCATCACCAAAGATTGACAGACGCCCTATCTGACCTAGCATCTATCCATTCGTATTCATCTGTTAATCCCCATCCCCTTCTCCGAAGGCGGTCTGTTACACCCCGGGGATATGGCGTTAATCCAAACTTTTCGTTGGAGGAAAAACAAATGGCTGAGAAAAACATTGAGGTGCGTCTGGCCCGTCGCCCGGTGGGTGAGGTCAAGACCAGCGATTTTAATATTGTAGAGACACCGGTGCCTGATATCGCCGAAGGGCATCTCCTGGTGCGCAATCACTATCTCTCTCTGGATCCGTATATGCGCGGCCGTATGAGTGATGCCAAATCATACGCACAGTCGGTGGCCATCGATGAGGTGATGGTGGGCGGCACGGTGGGGCAGGTGGTCGCTTCCAAACACGGAGACTACCAGGAGGGTGACCAGGTGCTGGGTGCTTTCGGGTGGCAGCTCTATGGTGTAAGTGATGGAACCGGCCTGACCAAGATAGAGCCCAGGGGGGTGCCGATCTCGGCCTATCTCGGGGTGATGGGCATGCCGGGTGTTACCGCATATGTGGGCTTGCTTGATATCGGTCAACCCAAAAGCGGTGAAACGGTGGTGGTTTCGGCGGCGTCAGGGGCTGTGGGCAGTGTGGTCGGCCAGATTGCCAAAATAAAAGGGTGTCGTGTGGTGGGCATTGCCGGTGGGGCGAAAAAATGCACTTACGTTACAGATGAACTGGGTTTTGACGCCTGCGTGGACTACAAGCAGGGGCAGCTGTACAACGATTTGACAGAGGCAACGCCGGATGGGGTCGACGTCTACTTTGAGAATGTGGGCGGTCCGACATTCGACACGGTGCTGGCGCGTATGAATCCTTTTGCACGCATCGCCCTGTGCGGCATGATCTCCCAATACAATGCCATAGAACCGTATGGCCTGAAGCATATCGGCAGCGTTTTGATCAACCGGATCAAGTTGCAGGGATTTATTGTGTCCGACCACTTGCAACGCTGGCCGGAGGCGCTCAAAAATATTGCGCAATGGATTCAGGCGGGCAAGATCAAATATCGCGAGAGCATCGTCCAGGGTATCGAGAATGCACCGGAGGCTTTCATAGGGCTGCTGGCAGGGAACAATTTCGGTAAGCAATTGGTCAAGTTGATATAGGCTTGCCATCCGCGTCTATGAGAAGAAGCCGGAGGAGTTCAGGGCCGTGCCTGGTTTGACGCAAATCCAAGGAAAAATGGCGTAAGTGACCCTGTACCATGGTGTGGCGTCGTTTTAAAATGCATATGGAGTTCGATTTGAACAGGTGCACTTTCAGCCATGCAAGGAGGGACCGGCGATGAAGTCGATAGTGGATTTCAGGAAAAAGTATTTCGGTGCGTTGGACGCCAGTGATGCGGATATGCAGATTCTGCAAGCCGTAGATGAGTTCGTTGAGGGGGAAATTATGCCGCGCCGCCAGGAACTCGAAGGCGGCTGGCATCGGGATGAACATCTGGCGGAGGAAACGTTTAAAACCATCCAGCAGGGCCTTGTGGATATCGGTGTGCAAAAAGCCGCCTGGCCCGAGGCGTTGGGCGGGCTCTCTGTCAGCGGAAGTGTTTACAACATGATCATCGAGGAGATCTCCCGCGGAGATGCCGGTGTTGCGACCCACATGTCGATCATCAATTGGGTCATGACACCGGCTGTGATCGGGGGAAGGCGGGATCTCCTGAAGGAGTTTGTTCCCAAGATCTGTGAGGATCGCCCTCATGGCTGCTGCATGGCCCTCACCGAGCCTTCGGGCGGAACCAATACCGAAGACCCGACCCTGCACGGCCGAACCATCCGCACGATTGCCGAATCGGATGGTGACGACTGGATTATCAACGGCCACAAGATATGGCCCAGCGGCGCCAGTATAGCGGATATTACCTATTGTGTGGTCTGCACGACCGATCCCGAGGCAGGAGATGAGGGCGTGGCATTAATCTATGTGCCCCCGGATGCCGATGGCTTATCGTTCGGCAAACCCTTCCAGAAAATGGGGATGTGCTATACGGATGTGAATACGGAGATCTATTTCGACAATGTTCGCGTTCCCAAGAAGTATCGCGTCAAAGGACCTGGGGATGATGGGAAGATCCTCCATGATGTGGTGGCGCGGGGCCGGGTGGGAACGTGCAGTATGGCCTTGGGTGCGGCGCAAGCCTGTTTCGAGATTGTACTGGAGTGGACCAGAAGCAGGGAGATCGCAGGTCGCCCGGTGCGCTCCCGCTCCTTGCATGCGGCAATCCTGGGTGAAATGGCCCAACGGATCGAATCGGCCCGGGCCTACGCCATGCAGGTTGGCAAAATGGTGGGATCAGGCCGTTTTGGCAGTGCCGGTGATCCCTTCCTGCTATCTAAATGTTCGGCGGCAAAAGAGTATGCCTGTGAAAACACCCTCTGGGTTGCCAATAAGGCCATGGAGTTGATGGGCTCATACGGCTATACGTTCGACTACCATATCGAAAAGTATCTCAGGGATGTCAAAATACTGCAGCTATGGCTGGGCGGCCCTCAACGCGCCCTGCTGGATACGGCGTTGGGATATTACGATTTCGAATGGTAGGGTCGCCTTCCTTTCCTTATCTGTCTGGAAGTTTGACAACAGCGGGCATCTAACGCTATTCAACATGGCCGGATCGAAAAATCCGTTCAAACTCTTTGTTTGAGATGCTCAACTGCCAGATCATAAAAGGAAAGTGACACATGAAGTTCATCAACCACGTCCGCAACGCGTTTGGAAAAACCGACACGCCGGAAAACACCGTTCGCCATATCAGAACCGGCTTTGAACGGCTGGGTTACGATATTCGGTACATGCCCTTTCAGGTGGCCGACCAGATCCACTGGTCCCAGATCGCTATCGATGCCGTAAAAATTCAGTGCCAGGGGAAGGGGCTTTCGCCGGTATTGGCCCGGGCGAGTGCGCACGCCGAGCTGGCCGAACGGTTCAGCGGTGGGCTTTTCTTCCAGGACTTCGAAGAGCAGGTGCGTTTCAACATGCCAGCCCTATACAGTCGGCAAGTCAAACGATTTTTAAATTACGAATGGCTGGACGGTTACTGCAACAGCCATCAAGACGATTTGAACGAGGAGCACCTTCCCATCGAATCGCTGCTGCGCAACCAGCCCCATATCACCCCTGCGAATATCGAAAAGATCAAGAACAGCCAAATGGCCCGGCATTGGGTGGATGGCTATTCGGTGATACAGGAGAAGCGCGTCAAGGTTCCCATCAACTTTATCTCCTACATCAATGCGTCCAACGGCATGGCTGCAGGCAATACCTTGGAAGAGGCAATGATCCAGGCCGCTTGCGAAGTGTTCGAGCGTTTTACCCAGATTCAGATCATCAAACCCGAGCAGAGCGTTCCCACGATCAATATTGAGACTCTGAAAAACGGTCGTTTGCGGTCCATGCTGGCCTATTATGAGAGCGAAAACGTGGAGATTCTTCTGAAAGATTTCTCCATGGGGGGGTGCTTCCCGAGCATCGGGGTGCTCTTCATCAATCACAACCTGCGTCCCGGGAGACTCGAGCACAAGATTCTGGTCCCCGGCGTTTCGTTCAACATGGACGAAGCGCTCAGCCGCTGCCTGACCGAAATGATGCAGGGCCGTGGCACCTTGAAGATGCCCAGCCCCGACCTGGACAGGCCCGTCTCACACCGATCGCGTGTTGAAAATCTCTACTTGCTGTTCAAATGCTGCATCTCACCGAAGGACATCTCCTTCCTGGAAAAAGGTGACACCGTCGCCTACCGGGATATCCGCAGCAAAGATATCTTCTCGGAAATAGAAGCGATCAAAAAGATCTGCCAAACTCTTGAAACCGACTTCATCGTTTTGAACCTCACTCACCCGGTGCTGGAATTCCCAGTGGTGCGGGTGGTTCTTCCGGGTGTTTCGGACTTTCTTCCCTTTGTGCACAGAGATATCTTAACGTCCGTCGATACCAACCCGGATTCCGCATGGCGCGGCGAGCACTATAAAAACGTGATGGACTCCTTCTTTGAGGGACGTTGTTGACGAACTATACCAACGTTTCAAACCTTCAAGCGGATGAGTTGCTGAAAATAATTGTGTGAAAAGCAATGGACATTACTTCTGTCCGCATACCTTTGCTGGAATTAAACTATATTTTAAACTTCTGCGGCGCCAGCGGTTTGCCCAGCCAGAAATCCGGGTCATGGGGCGGGATCAGTTGGGCGCCCATGATGGTCATCGTCTTGAAATGGTAAATGTTCACCATGGAGCTGGGAATGTCATAGGCCAGACCCGGAGGAATGTTGGCCACCATGTTCTCCAGCGTGTAGCAGGCGTCCTGGGCGAGGATCAGGTTCTGGCCGGCGCTGGTCCGCACAAATACGGACTGGTGGCCTGGGGTATGGCCGGGCGTTGGGATAACCACGACGGTGGCGTCACCGAATACATCAAAGTAGCCTTCCAGGGGTTGGATATTGACCCTGTCCATCTTTTTGAAATCCGCTGGTATGTAGGCCGATCTTTTTCCGGAATCGACCTGTTTTTTGATTTCAGCGAGCTCATCCTTTTGCAGGTAGACAGGCACTTTCGTTCCGGCCAGATTGTCCATTGCCCCGCAGTGGTCCAGGTGGCCGTGGCTCATGATCACCGCTTTGAGATCGGTGGGCACCAACCCCATTTTTTTGATCTGAACCCTGAACTCTTCGTGGGGTTTCATCACTGGAAAATAGGCGTCAGTGACAGCCTTGCCCCAATACTTTACAGGGTCGACGGCTACCTGGGCGTTGTTGCCTGAATCATATGCCAGCCAGGAAGATCCATGACGGATGAGGTAGAAGGGCACCGGGACGTCGAAAGGCACATCCACTCGCGTGTCCTTGAGAATGTACTGCGTTTTTGTTTTAAGAATACCGCAATTAAAAGCATAGACGTCTACGTCCGGCGCAGCGCCCGCAGCCCATGTTTTAAGGACCGGTAACTGTGAAATACCCATGGCGCCCAAAACGCAGCCGCCGGCTTTAAATAGTTCTCTTCTGTTTACTCTCATGTCGTACCTCCCTTTTGATTGGGTTGGGATGGCATATGTGACAGACCATCCGGAATATGGGAAAGGTCCCGGGCGCTTAGAACCGTAGCACCACCTTGGGACACTCCGTCCCCAATACAGGTCGTTCGGGTTACTTGCTTAGGTCTCCGAGATCGAGTATTTTTTGCCGTTCAAGAGAGAGTTGGCGTCTGATTCAGGTTGGATAGAAGGTGACTTCAGCGCTGCAGAGAGGTCCATTTTATGATCGTGAACTGAACAGTTCCGGTCGGATCGCTGGTGCTCTTATTTGTCTAATGCATGCCCATCGATATGAGGAGACAATGATCCTGGACGGGCATGCGATGCACAATTCAAATGAGCGTCTTCATTTACTTTCAGGAGGCTCCCCCTTTTCGTTCCAGCCTCTTGCGCGATAATACTCGTTCAGCATGAGTTTCATCTGTTCCTCGGTGATGATTTTGCCGCTCTCTGGCAGGGCTTCGCGATGAAAACGGGAGGGCAGTTTGTCATCTTCCGGCGTCAATCCCTCGCGCATGTTGAACCGGCGGGCATCGTCACTGACAGCGGCGGCTATTTTGCGCATCCCGTCCGTATCTATCTCCAAGCCGGTCGTGCCGCGCAGAATCTCGGCAAGCTGATCCCACTGATAGAGGTCGCGGTAAAACCGGCAGAGAATGAAGGTGTCGAAAAGGGTCAGTCGGTCCTCCCATTCGGTGAATATGGATGCTTTGCCTTCGATCACCTCCGGGTCGACGAGCCCGGCCAACTCCGGTTTGTAAAAGGTGGCGCGCAGATGGCAGGCGCCCCGGTCCGACGAACCGTAGGCCAATCCCATCCCTTTCAGGACGCGAGGATCGTATCCGGCCGGTTCGAGCCCCTTGACGTGGATGGCCTGGTCTTCCATTTCCCATTCCTCTGCGGCGAAACGGATTCCCCGGGCCAGGGTGTCGCCGATGCCCTGGCGGTTGGCGATGTCCTTTATCAATTGGGCTATGGATTCGGCTTGACCATAGTCGATAGGGTAGTCGATGCGACCCTGGCGAACCGCTTCGATGGTTAGTCCCGCCAGGTTTCCCGCGCTGATCGTATCGATACCGAGGCGATCGCAAAGATCGTTCAGATAGATGATCTCTTCGATGCTGTCCAGCTCGCACAGACCGCCGAATGCAAAAATGGTTTCGTACTCGGGCCCTTCGATCGTAAGCCCTTTGTGACGGCCCGTTTTGACAGTAGCGAGTCTGCCGCACGCCATGAAGCATTTCAGGCATGCACTGGGTTTTACGTCGCAACGTTCGTGGAGGGCATCGGCGTTGATGCGGCCGGCGCCTTCGAATTTTCCTTTCTGCCAATAGCGTGTCGGGAATCCGCCCACATTGTTCATGATATCGACCAGCATGGGCGTTCCTTTGGACTTATAAGCGATGACACCGGCGTCTTCCTTGCCGGTTGCCGCCATGGATTTGGCAAACGCTTTCACTCGATCGGGATCGGCAAAGCGCTTCTTCCGTTGCCCCCAGAAGGCGATGGCCTTGATATTTTTCGATCCCATTACGGCCCCGACACCGGTCCGGCCGGCGCTGCGCCAGTAGTCGTTTTCAATGACGGCGAAAGTGACGCACTTTTCTCCGGCCGGCCCGATCACCACGGCACCACACCCGCGCGCCTGGGGCCGGTGCAGCTTTACCCAGGCCTTGACTTCGTCCTCGGTTTGGTATGTATCTTTGCCCCAAAGATCTTCGGCCGGATGGAAGTGGACGGTCCCTTCACAGATTTCCAGCCAGACCGGCTGTTCAGCCGCACCATGGATCACGATAGCATCATAGCCTGTGGCCGCCATAAACTCCGCCACTTTGCCGCCGGAGTAGGACTCTGAAAAAAAGCCGGTCTGGGGTGATTTGGTAAAAACACCATGGCGACACGATCCCCACACCGAGCTTCCGGTCACAGGCCCGGTTGCAAAAATCAGATGGTTGGCGGGGCTCAGGGGGTCGACGCCGGGCGGGTTGTGGCGCAACAGCAGATGCGTGGCCAGTCCTTTACCGCCCATGCGGCTCTGAAGAATATCATTCGAAACCTTTTGCTGCTCAAAAGACGCCTTGGAGAGATCGACGTCGAGAACCATGTTGTAAAAACCGTCCATGATGTCCCTCCTCCGCCACGGCAAAGTGTGGGTTAGAGCGTGGACCGATAGATCGCTTCGGCATCGGCCTGGCTCAGCTTACGCGGATTGTTGTCCAGAAGGCGCGTCACCTTCATCACCCCGGCTGCAAGGTTCGGAATGTCTTCATCCTTGACGCCGAATTCGCTCAGATGAGCGGGTATCTTCAAATCCTGCGAAAGGGTGTGAAGGGCATCGACCATGGCCTGGGCCTTTTCCCGCAGATTCTTACCCTGGGTGACTTCGCCGAACATGTCCGCCATTTGGGCAAACTTGTCCAGATTCCCAAGCATGTTGAATTCCATGACCGAGGGCAGCATGATACTGTTGGCGACCCCGTGCGGGATGTGGAACTCGGCGCCTATGGGGTAGGCAAAGGCATGCACCGCGGTAACGCCTGCATTGGCAAAGGCCATTCCTGCCAGAAGACTTCCTTCCATCATATCGGACCGGGCCTGGATATTGTTGCCCTGGGCATAAGCGGTACGGATGCTGCCATAGATCATCCGGATGGCCCGGGTGGCCAGCATGTCGCTCATTCCGCTCGCGTTCACCGAGGTAAACGATTCAATGCCGTGAATCAATGCATCCATGCCGGTCGCGGCGGTAACCGCCTGGGGCAGCCCGACGGTCAGTTCTGCATCCAGCAGGGCCGTCCGGGGAAAGAGGTACGGGCTCACCACGCCTTTTTTGAGTTTCTCGTTTTCATCGCTCAAAATGGCGATAGGGGTAACCTCGCTGCCGGTCCCAGCCGTCGTCGGAATGATAATGGTGGGCACCCCTGCTTTGGGCACCAGTTCCACACCCATGTAATCTTCGATGGTACCGCTGTTTCCGAGCATGACCGCCGTACATTTGGCGATATCGATGGCGCTGCCGCCACCCAGCCCGATGACCGCCTCGGGTTTGAATTCTCCCAGGGATTCCAGGCACGCTTTCACCGTTTCGTAGCGCGGATCGGGGGCCACATCGCTGAACACCTGGTATGCCACCCCGGCAGACTTCAGCGAGCCTGCGACCAAATCAAGAATGCCGGCCGCAATGATCCCTTTGTCGGTGACGATCAGGACCCGATGGGCCGACAGGGCCAGCGCTTCCTGGCCTGCTTGTTTGACCGATCCCGGCCCCATGACGATCCGAGGCGTGGTGCGGAAAAGTGTAATGCGTTGTGTCATTTCAAAACCTCCTATCGGCCGACGATTTTGGAGAGATTCTCGTCTTCCGCGATCTGTTTGGGATCGCCTCTAAAGAGAATTTCTCCCCGTTCTACAATATAAGCCCGGTCCACGACCTGAGCGGTGTGGCCCAAGTTGGACTCGGCCAGAATGATGGAGATGCCCATGTCGCGAATGCGTCGCATGGCTTCGCTGAAATGGCGCACTACCAGAGGGGCCAGGCCTTCGAAAGATTCATCGAGCAGCAGAAGCTTCGGACTGAGCGCCAATGCCCTGGTGAACGATACCATCTTCTTTTCGCCACCGGAAAGGTTGGCGCCGCTGCGATTCCATAGCTGTTCAAGTTTCGGGAAAATCTCGAAGCCCATGTCGGGATCGAAGCTGCTGCCGCCGGCGCTGTCTTCGGCGACCCACATGCCCAGTTGCACATTTTCTCTAACCGTCAGATCAGGGAACACCCGGCTGTCCTCGGGTGAGTAGGCAAGCCCCATCAGGACTCTCGGTCGCGGGGGTAGTTTGGTCACATTCCGACCGTCAAAGACGACCGATCCACTTCTGGCTCCGTATATGCCCATGATGCATTTGATGATCGAGCTTTTACCAGCGCCATTTCGGCCGAGGAGCCCAACGATTTCGCCCTGTTCCACTTCAAGCGAGACCTTGCGCAGGATCTGCGTTTTTTTCACAAAAAAGTCTATCTCTTCTACGCTGAGCAGCATATTACTCAAATACTCCGAAAAGGGTCTCTTTGACCCTTTTATGGTTCATGACCTGTTCAGGCTCGCCATTTGCCAGAATAACCCCCTCTGCCAGGACCAGCACCCTCTGGGAGTAGTCGCTGACAATATCCATGTCGTGCTCGATAATAAGGGTTGCCGTACCCCGTTTCCGGATGGCTGCGATGATGGTGTCCATTACTTTAAATTTGTCTCCTGTGGCGACACCGCTGGTGGGTTCGTCGAGGAGTAGAAACTTGGATTTCAAGGCAAAGGCCATGGCCGTATCCAACACCTTCTTGTCACCCTCGCTGAGGTTGGCGCCCAGCTCCGGCGCCAAATGGTCGATACTGAAGGTGGCCAGGATCTCCATAGCCTCATCGGTGGCCCGTTTGTATGCGCCGGCCGGTTTGAAAAAACGTCCCGATTTCCCCTGGATGCTGAAGATACAGTTGCGCACGTTGTCCAGAACCGTGAGTTCTTCGAACAGATGGGTGATCTGGAAATTGCGAGCGATTCCCCGGGCGATGCGCACATGGGGTGGGGCGTGAGTGATCTCTTTGCCATTGAGCATGATTCGACCTGAATCGGGTCGGAGGTGTCCGCTGATCAAATTGATCAAAGTGGTTTTGCCGGCACCGTTGGGACCCAAAAGTGCCACTACTTCGTTTTCCTGGACCGTAAAACTGACATCGTTGATGACCATCGAACGGCCAAATGATTTTTTTAATTTGGAGATTTCTAACATTGATTCAACTATGACTTTTTAGGTTTAAGCAAGGTGTACAGGCTGCTGATGCCGCCTGTGATGCCACCCGGCAGTACCATGACCAGGGTGACCAGGGTCGCCCCCATGATGAGCATCCAGTACTCCGTGGTCGCCTTTGCATAGAGATTCAGATAGGTAAACAGGATAGCGCCGACAATGGGCCCCTCATAGATCATGAATCCTCCCAGTAGGACCATATAGACAATCTCCCCGGAAAAAACCCACATGGAGATCTCCGGGGTGATGTGGCCGGCCGAGAAGCTCCATACGGCAGCACCCAGGCCGGCGAAACCGCCGCTGATGACAAAAGCATACCAGCGGTAGCGTTTCACTCGGATTCCGATCATTTCAGCCCTCACTTCGTTGTCCCGGGTGGCCTGCAGGGCTTTTCCGAACGGAGAGTTGACGATGGCCAGCATGGTCAGCACTGCGGCTGAAAAGATACCCACCACGATGTAATAATAGGGGCCGATGAGAAAAGGATATTTCCGCATTTCAAATTCATAGCCGAAAAAGGTCGGCATGGGGATGCGGATACCGTCCGAGCCTCCGGTGAAGTGATAGGCCTTTTCCAGAATGGCGAAAAGCAGCATTGAGAGCGCGAGGGTCAGGATGGAGAAGAAAACTTTGGTGTGACGCACACAGACAAATCCGAAAAGGGCCGAAACGACCACGGAGACCACGATCGCCGATAGGATGGACAACTCAAAGCTGAAATGCTCCGGGAAATACATATTCAAAAGACCGACGGCATAAGCGCCGCTGGCGAAATAGGCGCCATGACCGAAAGAGAGCACGCCGGTGTAGCGAAGCAACAGGTTGAGGCCCAGAGCCAGAATACCCATGGCGAGCCCGATCTGCACCTGGGTGATATGATAGCCCGATGCGAATTGGGGCAGCAATAGCAGCAGGATGAGTGCACCAAGATAAGCAGCGGCTTTTGGGTTCAGCAGGTAGTATTTCATCAAATTGCCTTTTAACTCTGTCCGAACAGGCCTTGTGGCCTGGCCACAAGGATGGTCACCGCGATGAGAAACAGCAGCGGCATCTCCATCTCCGCATAGTATGCAATGGTGAACGACCGGGTAAGACCCACGATTACCGATCCCAGCAGGGCGCCTTTTAGGCTGCCCAGGCCACCGACCACCACCACGATAAACGCCATGATGAGTGGATCCATGCCCATGCCAAGCACGGCTGGCGTGGTGGGCACCACCATGGCGCCGGCCAGTCCGGCCAGACCGGCTCCCAACGCGAAGGCGAATATGGAAAGTTTTCGCATGGGAATGCCCATGGCGTAGGCCATGTCACGGTCCATTTCGATGGCCCGCAGCATGATGCCCAACCGGGTTTTCACCATAAGCCACCATATGCCGGCACCGGCCAAAAGGGCCACCAGCATCACAAACAGATAGTACTTCGGATAGGTATGCCCCATGATGTTCAGCGCTCCCATGCCATCCATGGGTGCAGAGGCATAGATGGACTCACCGCCGAAGACCAACTTAATGGCATCCTCGACAAACATGAGGATGCCGAATGTGATCAGGAGCTGGTACTCCAATGCCCGGCTGTACATGTGCTTCAGCAGGGTGGTTTCCAACACGAATCCAACTGCAGCAGCTATGGCGATGGCAGCTAAAAAGGCCGCTGGTATGGTCAACGCAATTGGCCCTCCGGCCATGAGGCCGATGAGAAATGCAGCCACAAATCCGCCTACGGCGTACAGCGATCCATGGGCCAGATTCAGAATGCCCATCACTCCCAGGATAATGTTCAACCCCAGGGAGGTGAGAAACAGAAAAGCTGCGAAGTATAGCCCGTTCAGGGTGTATATCAGGCCCATTCCAAATGCCGCTCCTTGATATTGACCTCTGCCACATTGGACGAGAGCCCCCGTCGCCAATTGGCTGACGGGGACTCTCGGCTCATGTCTCGACTAAACTTTCCAACCCTTGATCCAGTCCTCGGTGCTGATACCCGCAGGGGCATTCACCTGGAAGGAGGGAAATACTTCAAGATGGTCCGGGTCCAAAATGGGGAAGGGGTAGCCATCCACCTTCTTGGAAATACCCACCAGACAGTCTTCCCGGGCGTTGTGGTCCCTGTTGATTGAGAGATAACCGGAAGGGGTTTCGAGGCTCAACCCGGAGAGGGCCTTGGATATCTCTTCTATGGTAGGCCATCCGCCCACCAGACTGGCGGCCTTTTCTACCGCTGTTTTGTAAGATGCAATGGCCTGGAAAGCATGGTAGGACGGATAGGTAGGATATTTGTCGTAGCGTTTCTTATACTCTTCCACAAACCACTTGTTCAGCGGCCACTTGTCCCAGGACGGATAGAGAAAGTAGTGGGTGCCTGCGCAACAGAGAAACTGTCCTTCCGGGAAGTCGGGACCGACCTCCTGGGGGTAGGGCTCCCCTCGGCTCATGGCCATCTTGGCATTGTTCAACAGATCTGCACTCATGGCCTGTTTCAAAAAGGTGACCGCATCGCCGCCCCAGAGAGAGGAGTGGATGATCTCTGCGCCGGATCCTTGCAGGGCGCTGACATGGGCCGTAAAATCGGTCGTGAATATCTTGGGCCACAGCACTTTGACCACCTCGACGCCGGGGATTAGCTTCTTGATCGCCAGTTCGAAGATATGCCAGGAGTCGCGGCCCCAGGCGTAATCCTGGTTGATACCGGCGATTTTTTTGACATTCGGCATGTATTTCTTGATCGCCAGGGCCAGGGCGATGTTGTCTTGACCCAAGTGGGCGGCCGTTCGGAAACCGAGTTCGAATTTGGGTACCTCGTAGGGGGATTTTTCCCCCTCCATGAGCACGTGGGTTCCGCAGTCGTAGGCCAGCATCAGGCCACCCAACTCGTCGGACATCGGCAGTATCGCCTTACAGTCGCCCGAAGAGATGTAGCCCAGTATGGCATCGACCTTGTCTTCCAGAATAAGCTTGCGCGCCAGCTCTACCTGGGTTTTGGCACCACCGGCTTCGTCCAGACTCTTCAGTTCGATCTTGCGGCCCAGAATACCGCCTTTCTGGTTATAGACATCGGCCATCATCTTGTAGGCATTGTCGCCCGGGATGCCAAACGGACCTGCGGCAGGGCCGGTTAAAAAGCTTATGGCCGCGAGCCTTACAGGGGTTTTGGGAATTTTGCGTGATTTTGCAGCATTGGCGAATTTAGGTGCGGACGTCAGAACGGCTGCACCAAGACCCAGTCCAGCCACTCCGGCGGTTTTCAAGAAATTCCTGCGATTGGTAGCGACGTCTTTTTTCATGACTCCTCCTTGGTAAGATAGTTGCACAATTATTGGGCAGAAACCTTAACCGGGCGCTGACCAGCCTATATCCCGCTGTCGGTGGAGCGAAGTTTCCAGCTACTCAATCCTGACGTTCTTAAAAGTTCAATATATTGAATATCGTGTTTTCTCTACATATAGCTCATCGATCAATAGCGCAAGAAAATTTTATTCAGTTAAAAAATGGATTTAATAATATAAATTAAAAAAATTATATGGTGTAGGTTCTCTGAAACAGTCATTTTGGCCATCCCTCCGGGGTAAAATGAGTTAAGGATAATGAATATTTTTCAGCACCTTTTAGATGGTTTACTCTTTCAGCTCCTCCCGGATGGCCATGCCAAGCTGCTCAAGTTTGTACGGTTTTTTCAGGAACATTCCCGCGCCCAGTTGCAGGGCTTTTTGGGCATCGTCGGTCTCGGCGAATCCACTTACGATGATCGCTTTCTGTCCAGGCCTGATTTTCAGGATCTCTTCGTAGGTTCTGCGGCCATTGATGCCCGGTTCCATGATCATATCGAGCAGCAGCAGGTCAACGTGATGCTTCATCACATGGGCGATGGCCTCTTCTCCACTGGAGGCGGACGCTGTGACATACCCCAATGCGTCGAGCATCTTGCAGGCGATCTCCCTCTGGTTGTCCACATCGTCAACCACCAGAATCTTCTCTCCATGGCCTCGGTATTCGGCCAGGTGTGCCGGTGTCGGTTTGAACGATATGTCATGTCTCGTGATCGGAAGGTAGAGTTCAAACGTCGTGCCGTCCGATCCGCTTGTCACATCGATGTAGCCTTCGTGATCCCGCATCACATTCCACACCACGGCCAGGCCAAGTCCGGTGCCGCTTCGCCCCATCTTCTTTTTGGTGTAGAATGGCTCGAAGATCCGTTCAAGATCGTCTGGCGGTATGCCCGACCCGTTGTCGGAAACCGTCAGCACCACGTATTCGCCCGGGGTGACACTGTCATAGCCATGAAGGGGGCTGTCCAGGTATCGGTTGCAGGTCGCTATTGAAACGATGCCGTTTTCGTCGATGGCTTCAGCAGCATTCGATATCAGGTTCATCAACACTTTACGGATGTGGGTACTGGAGCCGGAGGTATTCAACAGGTCGGATGCAAGATCGGTGGTGACCGTGACGGCGGGATGAAACTGCTGCAGTTTTTTAAACTCCGGTGACTTCATGAAGTCGTCGATCAGGTCATTGAGATGGAACGGCTCCTGTTTGGTGGCCACGCCCCGGGCAATGGTCAGCAGGTCGTCGACGATGGCCGCTGCCTGGTATCCGGAGGCCTGCATCTTCTTGATGGGGTCCCTGAGTTGACTCTCCTTGGGCAGCTTCAGGAGCAGCAGATCGGGATAACCGACGATCCCTGCCAGGACGTTGTTCAGGTCGTGGGCAACGCCGCCCGCCAGCAGCCCGAGGGATTCCATTTTCTGGGATCGCTGCAGCAGGCTTTCAAGACGCTTTCGGTCGGTAATGTCACGGATGGCGGCGATGTGAACCTCTCTGCCTTGATACTTGAACACCCTGGCCGTGATTTCCGTGGGAAAGATAGTGTCATCTTTCTTTTTGTGATACCTCAGAGGGACATACGGTCCCCGCCCTTGGGTGACCTGCCTGGTCTTGGCCGGCTCTGCGGAAAAGTCCGTGTTCTTCATTTGAAGGATCTCTTCCCGGCTGTATCCATACAACTCTACGAACGCCCTGTTCACTTCGAGCATGTTGCCGGTCTCGATTTCAATCAAGGCAAGCGCATCCGACTCCAGATCGAAAAGGGTTCGATACTTCTCCATGGTGTCACGCAGCGCCGCTTCGGCGTTTTTAAGCCCGGAGATATCTCTGACAATGGCCTGAAGGGCATCGGTCTGGCCTGTTTTCAGGCAATTTAATGCGACCTCGGCATCGAATTGCTTTCCGTCCCATCTGCTGTGCTTCCAGTAGAATCGTTGGGGGTTGCCGGCCAAGGCTTCTTTTATCAACGAATGCGCTTTCTTTCTGGAAGAGATGCCATCGGGTTGGATCGGTGGCGAGACGTCCCACGGGCCGAGTCCGAGAATATCATTTTCCCCGGCACAGCCGAACATGGTGAGCGTTGTTTGATTGCATTCCACAATTTTCGAATTTTCCAGGATGAAGATGGCGTCATTGGCGGATTCGAAAAGGGTGCGGTAGCGCAATGCCTCTTCACCCGACAATGCACCGGCTCGCCGTAGCTCGACATTCTCGAGCTCAAGCGCTGCTACCCTCTGCTTCAGCGTTTCATAGGTGGGTTTGTTGCCGGGCATTGTCAGGCTCTCCATTGTGAAAGCAGGAAAGACCCACGCCAAGGCTATCCTGAAAATGAGAGCTGCACGTTGGGCAGGGCGTCGGTCGCCTCGCTGCCTGGCCTGTTTTTCAGGCTTTTTCCTGGAATTTCATTACGTCGAGCAGATGTTTGACAGCGCTGTCACGTTCCTTGAACAGCGTGACATCATGTCCTGCATTTATCAACAGCGTCTCTACAAAATCGTGGGATTTATCGTCCTCGCCTACAAGCATGGCGATACAAGCCGTCCTGTCGATGTTGGCCCCATCGAGATCATTGTAGGCAAAATCGTAGTTGCCCAGCAGGTTTTCCACGTTTCTGGCTTCGGTGGCATCCACCAGATAACGATTGATGCCGTGCCTGGCGCCCAACGCATGGGCCTCTTCGGTAGCCTTTATCGCTACCTGCCTTGTGATCTCCCCGATATATTTAAGGACGATGTAGGCGTTTTCTCCCGCCGGGTTTATGGCGTACGGCATAGTGGGAACTGCCCTCCAGATCTTGGTTGCGCATAGCGGCCGGATGGTGAGCAAGGCCGGTTTTGCCAAACAGAGCTCATTTGCGACTGGTTTGAAATCTGGTAACTGCAGATGATGAAACCAATATGGGGGTAACGGCAATACAGGTCAAGAAAAAATAGCTTTTCCATCGCCTCGGGAGGAGATGGCCCCCTGGTGACCATCGAGTGCGACGGAATAGATGCAGGTCCGGTGATTCAATTCGAGGCCAATCTCTCCGGCGATTGACGCGCCCTTCAAAGAAGCATTTTATTGTTTACAGATTTTCTACCGCCCTTTTTGCTGCAGAGAGGGCACCTTCGAGATAACCGCCGTGCTGATCAGCCGTTTCCGTGCCGGCGAAGAGGATGGAGCCGTCCCATATGGCGGTTTGGCCGGCCGGGGGGTGATAGAAGGGGTGTTCTCTCATCGGTGGCTGATCGAACTCGGTGGCGGTGAAGCGTTCGCGGGCCCAATCCTGGTAAAAGAGGGTGGCGGGCCGTGAGGCCGGTTGCCCGAAGAGGGCGGCCAATTGGAAGAGGATCGCCTCGCTGAGATTGGGTTGTTGGTTGCGCTGCACCGCCGGAAGTCCGATAAAGCCAGTCAATCCGAAAGGGGCGGCACCATGATTTGAGGCGTCGTGTATTTCGCCCAGGGGACCGCGCTCGCTGAACGCTTGTCCTGACAGGCCTGACTGGCGCCAGAACGGTTCTTCATAGAGGACGAAGAACTTCGCCTGCCCGGCCATCCACGTGCCGGTTTTGAGCATGGCCTGGGTGAGATGGTCGGACAACTCGGGTGCGAACAGAATGGTAGCGGCGGTGAGGCGCGGCGGGAGTGCGAGGATCACCTTTTTGGCGATGAGTTGCGCCTGGGGCGTCTCTTCAAGTTCACCAACCGTGACCAACACGCCGGTGGATTGCCGCTCGATCTGGCACACCGGATGATTCAGCCGGATGGCCTCTTTGGGTATCCGCTCCAGGAGTTTGTTGATCAACGCCATCATGCCGCCGGCGAGGCGCCAGGAGTGGGGCTCGGTGATGTATCCTCTGACGGTGTGCACCTCCCCGTTGAAGCGCTGGAAACGGCCCATGCCCTCCTCGAACTGGCGATATCCTTTTAAGTCCAAGGTCTCGATCAGGCGTGCCATGCGCGGATGGATTTCGGGCCAATACCAGGAGGGGCCGAGATCGCAGGTATAGCCTTGATGTTCGGGGCATAGAATCCGGCCCCCGATGCGATCGCGCGCTTCGAGTACGATAAAGGATTCATTTTTCTGAGACAGCAGGCTGGCGGCGTAGATGCCGCTCAGTCCGGCGCCGATGATGATCGTATCGACGCTCTCTTTGGTTGTTGAATCCATTTTGGCACATCCCGTATCTGGTGGTTTGCCCAGGGGCAAAGGGAGTTCCTATACCACCATCGACAACCTGGATACAACAAAGAACCGGGGTTTGCGCATATAGCGAAAACCCCGGCGATTTCATTTCAGGTACGCTCTACTTCGCTACTTATGGACCTCATACCCCATGGGCAGTTTCTTGAAGCGCCCGCCGAAGATGATGGGGTCGCCTTTGTAACCCAGGGCTTTGAAGTCGATATAGTCGGTAGAGCCGATCAGGTGCTGGACGTCACGCCCCTTGGAGGCCATGTAGCTGAAATCGGTGCCTTTGTGGGCGATCTTTTTGAAGTCCACTTCGCGGCTGTCCTGGTGGCAGCGGTTGCAGGTGCGTTCGCCTTTGAGGCTGTCGTGGCACTGGACACACGAGAGCGCCATCGGGGCGGGCATCACTTCGTGCTCCACCCCCCAGAACATTCGCGTGGTGATCCATCTGTACTTGCCGCTGTATGGCATATCAGCCACTTTCATGCCGTCGGTAAAGGCTTTCTGCCAATCCCTGTTTTTCCAGAAGGCCGTTTTGTCCTCCTTGTTGCGCGGGAAGAGATGGGGCACGATCAAGTGCTTGTACTCTTCGTCGACCGGTTGAACGCCGCCCATGATTTTGAACGGTGAAATTTTGGAGTTGGGATCGTTGATCGAGCCCACCGGTTCGGTGATATTGATGCCGTCGGGGGTGTCGATATCCAGTTTGTCTCCCAGCAGCACCCGTTTCATGAAGCCGCCGTACCATCGGTAGACCGGTTTGGCCGACTCTTTCCAGACGAATTCGCCCTTCTTCCAGTGGTAGTCCTTCATGCCGTATTTGTCTGCTTTGGGCTTGCGCTCCATGTCCCCGGCCTTGGACCAGTCCCACCACACCTTGGTGGGTTTGCATTTGGCATATACCGGCGCGTGGCAAGTGGTGCAGGCGATGTTGTCCGAATGCTTGTTGAGGTGATGATCGAGCAAATCGTCGCCGTAGTGGGGCCTGTTCGTGTGGCAGTTTTCGCACGAGAGGCTGCCCTCCACCACCGGTACCGAGGAGCTGCGGCCGGCGATCTTGTGGTTGCGGGTGCGGTGGCACTCCGCGCACTGGAAGTCGTAGCCGCCCATGTGAATATCGCAGCTGCGCTCGGGTTCGAGCAGTTGACGGGAGAGGTCGGAGTGTTTGACCGCCTCTCCGCCGCCGCCGTTAAAGTGGCAGTCGCCGCAGGTCTTGCGGGTCGTGTGACCGACGCTCTTGGCCACTTTGACCAGATCCACAGTGGGATCGGGCATGCCGGCGCCAGTGGGTGTCTTTTTATACGTGCCGGTGGTGTCGTGACACACCAGGCAGTCGATTTTGGTCGTGTCGGTAAAATCAAAGGTGGCGTCTTTCCATCCGTATCCTGCGTGGCAGCTTGTGCAACGAGCCTCGTTGCTGATGATGCTCACTCAGAAGTTGTTGACCGCGGTGGTGGCTTTACCGTGCTCGACCTCCTTTCGGTGTTTGAGGGTGTAGGGCGAGGGTCCTTTCCAGAGCCAGTGGGCTGTGCTCAGCATGTCCTGGCCGGCCGCCTCGTGGCAGCGCAGGCATTCGGCCGTCACCTGGGAGGGCTCGGGATTGGCCGGCAGCTGGACCAGTTCGTCATGGTTCGGGGCTCTCTTCTGGTGGCAGCCGATGCAGCTGACGGGACCTTTCTGCATCTCTTGGTGACAGGCCATGCACTGTTGGTGATAGGCGGCCTTCAGGCCCAATCGCTCGGGATGATCTTCCCGGAACGGCTCCTGGTGGCAGGCCGAGCAGCGCACCGTCTCCGCAGCGCTCTCGTCGACCGGGCGGTAGTGGTGACACAGGGCGCAGTCTTTGGTGATGGCCGCGTGTTTGCTGTGCATGAAACGCACCGGGCCGTAGCGGTCTTCGGTTTTTTTGATGATCGGGCTGTCGAGAAGGTAGTAGCTGTACTCCTGGTCCTTGACGCTAAGCCCTTTGTCGCGCAGCCGCTGCTGGCGGCAAAGCTTGCACTCCGCCATCACTTCGCCGACAAACGGTACCACTTCCTTGGCGCGCTTGACCGCCTCGGCCTGGTCGGGGGCAATCCACTTGGTCGTCTGGGCAGACGTTTGGGCCGGCTTTTGGGGCGTCTCTGCCTTGGGGGGCGTCACAGCCGCCAGCGCGTCACTGTGGCTCTTCAGCCGCAATGCGCCGAAGGCGGCCAGGGCCATGATGGCGATTATGATGAGCAGACCTGCAGGTCGCTTCTGGATCATGCGGTCACCTCCTTTTCCGGCGCGTTGAGCACCGGCAGATATGTGATCAGAAATCGATAGGCCAGCATCAGCCCGGCGATCATTCCCATGGTGATGATCACTTCACCCATGGACGGGAAGTAATTGGCTTCGCTGACGGGAGGGCGGTAGCCCACCACAAAGACGTTGAGACGGTTGAGCAGCACGCCGCCGACGATCATGGTGCAGGCCGTGAAGAGCCAACGGCGTGAGTTTCGCACCTTGGGGAAGAGCAGCATCAGCCAGGGTACCAGGACGCCGAAGACGATTTCGATGAGAAACGAATTGGTCTGGGCCGTGCCGTCCAGAAGGTAGACGTAGGTTCCGCGGATCACCATGTCGCCGACTTTCAATGCCAGGTAGATGCCCAACAGAAAGACGGTGAAGCGGGTCAGCGGCGTCAGGATCTTCATCTCCGAGTCGAGCTTCAAAGAGGTGGTGGCCAGGGTCGCTTCAAACACCACCATGGGATAGCCCACCGCAATGGCCGAAGAGAGAAAGAGCAGCGGCAGGATCGGTGTGTACCACAGGGGGTGCAGCTTGGTGGGGGCGATGAGCATCAGCGCTCCGAGGCTGGACTGGTGCATGCACGACAGAACCACTCCGAGAATCACGAAGATCCACATGATTTTGGAGAGCACCCTGTCGGCCAAATTCAGCAGGCTGTCCAAGATCCGGTTCAGCGCTGACAGAAAGCCGGGGAGATTGACCCGCCCTTTGAAGCGTTCCGCCACGACGGGGATGAACTCGATGTAGAGCACGGTCAGGTAGAACATGACGCACATGGCCACTTCAAACAGGACCGAGCTGAAGTTCCAGTTGAGCATGGGCTTCCAGATGGCCCAGGAGCGGCCGATGTCCACCAGCAGCCCCAGGACGACAAAGGTGTAGCCGAGCATGGCGGTGAGCAGTGCCGGACGAATCACCGGTTCGTAGTAGTGCTTTCCAAGGATGTGGGCCAGAAAGGCCGTGGTGAAACCGCCGGCGGCCAGGGCGACGCCCGAAGCGACATCTACCCCGATCCACAGCCCCCATGGCCTTGCGGTGGTCAGATTGGAGACGTAGCCGATGCCGCCGATATAGCGGGCGATGATGGTGGCCAGTCCGGCTGCGGCCAGAAGGCACAAAACGACCACGCCGGGGGTCCAGAATCTGCTGTTGACCGGTGCTGGATGGTGACTCATCAGATTCCTCCTTTCTGATCGTCGTGTCGATCGCCCTTGCCCTTGAAGGCCAACATGATGCCTCCCAGCATGCCGAAGAGGACGATCGGTGACCAGAGATAGCTATAGAGCGAATGCTGGATGGTTTCTGCCAGGCGCGGCATGGGTTTGTCGGGCAGCGGGACGAATCCCAGTTTGTCGAACGGCTGACTGGAGAGGTACATCCACGAGGTGCCGCCCACTTCGTTCTCACCGTAAATGTGGTCTATATAACGGCCGGGGTTCTTTTTGATCCGTTCTTTGGCGACGTTCAGCAGGGTCTCGCGGCGGCCGAAGGTGATCGCCTCCACCGGGCAGACCTCGGCGCAGCCTGGAAGCTGGCCCGATTCGGCGACCCGTTCGTAGCAGAAAGTGCACTTCATGACCCGCGGCGTGATGGGGTCGTGGTATTCGTAGGCTGGGATTTCGAACGGGCAGGCCACCATGCAGTAGCGGCAGCCGATGCATTTGGTCACGTCGTAGCTGACGGCCCCGTTCTCCTGTTTTGATAGCGCGCCCACGATGCAGGCCGACGCGCAGGCCGGATCCTGACAGTGCATGCACTGCAGTTTGACGAAGGTGGGAATGAGCTGGTCACGATCGTCGATCATGCCCGAATAGTATCGGTTGACCACCGTAAACGCCTTTTCGTCGGGTCGCCGTTTTCTATCCAGGACGGTCAGGTCCTCGAACGAACGGTCCGGCTTGGGCAGGTGGTTCACTTCGTTGCACGCCTGCTCGCATTTGCGGCAGCCGATACAGCGGGTAAGATCCACCAGACAACCGTACGGGGCGGAAGGCGCATGGGATTGCCAGGCCTGCGCCGGCCTGGCCGCTGTGGCGGTGGCACCGGCGGCAGTAACGATTTTGAAAAAATTGCGTCGGCTGATGCCCATATCTTCTCCTTTATCTGTGTGGTCGCGTTGCTTCGCTATGCCTGCCGCTTCCTGATGCTCAGGCGGTAGCACCCATGAGAGAAGCAGATATCAAACTCATAATCGGCCATCTTCTTGAGCAGTATCACCAGGTTTTCCTTTGTGGCGCTCTCTTTCACGGTAACGTCGAGTCGCTCCCCCGGCACCATTTCAGCGATTCGCTGGTTGCATTTCAAGATGCTGAGAGGCCAGGGGAGGTCTACAAGGCTTAGTTGTCGGGTTTTCTCCATGGCGATCCCTCCATCCCTATCGGTTTCAGGGCGCGCACTCAGCAGGCTCATCGCAAAGGTGTTCTCAAGATGCGTGCCAATTGGTACGGCTTTGTGGTACGTAAAAATAATTTGATATTATTAGAAAAAAATGATTTAGGAGTGGATTTTACTTTTGAGGTGTTTAAATGATATGGTGACATGTGTTTAAGTTTAAACATATGTTTAAACAGTTGATGGCGATCACCTCATTTATAAGGCGGCGGCAATGAACAAAATCGAAATCAACCGTTACTGGGGGAGGGTGATCGATACCTTGAACGATGCCCTCATGATCATCAGCAAGGAGGGACGGATACTGGCAGCCAACCGCTCCTTTGAGGAGATGACCGGTTATACGACCGAGGAGATCACCGGCAAGTCATGCCGATTGCTCAGGTGTGACGCCTGTGAAAAGGCGATCAAGGGGGGCAGTGACGGATGGTGTACCCTGTTCGAGCAGCCCCGTGGCGGCATTCGCAAATGCCGTTGCGAGATCGTCAAGAAGGATGGCACCAGCTTGCCGGCCCTGAAAAATGCCTCTGTGCTCTATGATGAAGACGGCACCCTGTTGGGCGCTGTGGAGACCCTGACCGATATCAGCGAACTCGATCGTCTGGACAAGCGCGTGGCGTTTCTCACCCAGCAGCTCGACGAAACCGAAGGTTACTGCGGCATTATCGGGCGCTCCAGGGGGATGCAGCGCGTTTTCGGAATCATTGAAAAGGCCGCCCACAGTGATGCACCGGTAATTATCCAGGGGGAGTCCGGCACCGGGAAGGAGCTGGTCGCACGGGCGATCCACGACCGGGGCCGTCTCAGCAGCGGCCCCTATGTACAGGTCAATTGCGCGGCCCTGAACGAGTCGTTGCTGGAGAGCGAACTGTTTGGTCATGTCAAGGGGTCGTTCACCGGAGCGTTCCGTGACCGCAAGGGGCGTTTCGAGAGCGCCAATGGCGGTGATCTGTTTCTCGACGAGATCGGGGACATCCCCCTGTCGATTCAGATCAAACTGCTGCGTGCCCTCGAAACGAAGCAGTTTGAAAGGGTCGGCGACGATCTTCCCCTCTCGGTCGATGTCAGGATTATTACGGCCACCAACAAGAATCTGATCGAACTCATATCAAAGGGAATGTTCCGTGAGGACCTCTATTTTCGGATCAATGTCATACCCGTTCATCTTCCGCCGTTGCGCGAGCGCAGGGAAGATATCCCCCTGTTGGTGGACGCATTCATGCAGCGTTTGAGATCGAAGACCGGCAAGCCGATCAACGGCATTCGCCGAGAGGCGATGGATATCCTGATGGCCTATCCCTTCCC
This sequence comes from uncultured Desulfatitalea sp., assembly GCA_963668675.2. Classification (GTDB taxonomy): domain Bacteria; phylum Desulfobacterota; class Desulfobacteria; order Desulfobacterales; family Desulfosarcinaceae; genus Desulfatitalea. The sequence continues at coordinate 3,897,132 of CAXXMB010000002.1, forward strand.
CGGTAATATCCGGGAGTTGAAAAGTGCTCTGCATTACGCCTTTACCATTGCTGAAAAGGGGCCTCTCGATTCAAATCATTTGCCCCCCCAGATGAGTGCGGCAACTCCCACTACCGCAGAAGCGGTCTTCTCCGGATCCCAAAAAGAGCAGAAAGAGAAGCGGGAGCTGATCGAGGCGCTGAGGGAGACGTCGGGAAACCAGACACGGGCGGCAAAGCTCCTGGGCATCAATCGTGTGACGGTCTGGAACCGGATGCGAAAGTACGGCCTCGATCTGAAACGAGATATACAAGATAGTGGCTGAGGACAATTCATCGGATGAGTCCCCCTTTGAAAAAGGGGGATTCAGGGGGATTTCAAGGTCATAGGAAAATGGTCGATCTGTTTAGGCCCTTGCGAGCCCGGCAAAATCCCCCCCGGCCCCCCTTTTTCAAAGGGGGGGGGGGAGGAATCGATCTCTTTATTTTTTGATGACAGACGATGTGCAGAAAGGAGGCGCCGTGCCGGAAAAAGCAAACGCCCATATGTTCACGCCAGGCCGAATAGGGGAAATCGAACTAAAGAACCGACTTGTAAGGTCGGCCACCTACGAGAATGCAGCGACTGAGCAAGGTGAGGTGACGGATGGACTGGTCCGTTTCTATCGCACACTGGCAGAAGGTGGAGTGGGGCTGATTGTCACGGGTATTGCCGCCGTCATGGCCAATTATCGTGCGCCCCACCGGTCGATGCTCATCGATGAAGATTGTCTGGTTCCGGAGTTGGCCCGCATTGCCGGGGCTGTCCACGATGTGGGCAATCATTGCAAAATTATGCTTCAGCTTCATCATCCCGGCCGCCAGATTTTGTCGGCCGAAGACCGCCTTCGGTTGTTGCCCTATATGCCCCCGGTGCTGCAAAAGATAATCCGGCAGGCTATCCAGGCATCTCCCGAAGCCGCCAAACCTCAGACGCCCATCCCCCCAATCGAAGCCCCTGAGCCGGTCGCACCTTCGGCCCGGCTCGACACCATGTTCAATCGGACGCCGCGCGCCCTGCGCATTGAAGAGATTGAAGATATTATCGAGGCCCATGCCCAGGCAATCCGCAGGGCCCGTGAAGCGGGCTTTGACGGGGTCCAACTGCATGCGGCCCATGGATGGCTGCTGAGCTCCTTTTTGTCGCCGCACACCAACCAGCGGCAAGACGACTACGGCGGATCTACGGAGAACCGGGTGAGGATGGTTCGGGAAATATGCGAGCGGGGGAAGCATTTGGCGGGTGAAGACTTCCCTGTATTGATCAAGATGAACACAACCGATTTCTTCCCGGACGGTACTGACTTGGAAGAGGCCGGCAGGGTTTCCGAACTGTTGACCAATGCCGGATTCGACGCCATCGAGACCAGCGGCGGTATGTGGGAAACTGTTACACGCGATAAGCGTGATTTGGGATGGTCGCCCTATCTGCTGCCGGAATCACGCATAGGGATCGCCAAGGAGGATCAGGAGGCCTACTTCCTATCCGGCGCAAAGGCCGTAAAGGCGAGCACGCATCTTCCGGTCATCCTTGTCGGCGGCATCCGATCGAAACAAAAGATAGAGGCTGTCCTGGGCTCGGGCGCGGCGGATTTTGTCTCCATGTCCAGGCCGTTCATCCGTCAGCCTGATTTGCCGAACCTCTGGTATTCCGGTAAAGGCCCGGATCGATCCGAGTGCATCTCATGCAACGCCTGCATCATGGGCGGTGAAGAGGCGACGCATTGCCGGCAGGCGAAAGATTAGCTGATCATTTCTACAATCGAAGCGGTTATTCTGCTATGCCTCCTGCAGCCTTGAGCTCTTTTATGATAGGCGGGTAGTAATATTTTTCGGCAAGTATAGTGCTGTTATTAACCCGGCAATTAAAGATCACAATTCCCGTCATTCCGGCGAAAGCCGGAATCCAGACGTTTACTGGATCCTGGATCAAGTCCAGGATGACAAAGGTTGGTCTATTTAATTGCCGGTTTAATAATAAAAATTGGAGGGTGTGAGATATCCTTGTTATGGATTTGCCGAATATTGCCTGGCCGGTTTGGCGTGTCAAGACGGGAGGAGTAAATCAGGGATTGAATATCACAGCAGGTGGCAGGCCGCCCAGTGGTCTGAATCGCCGATTCGCTTGAAGATGGGCGTCTCCTTGCTGCATTGGGGAAGTACTTCCGGGCACCGGGTGTGGAATTTGCAGCCCGGAGGCGGGTTGAGCGGGCTGGGCACTTCGCCTTTGAGCAGGATGTGTTTGCGTTTGGCTTCCAGTGCCGGATTGGGGATGGGAACCGCAGAGAGCAATGCCCGGGTGTACGGATGCAGCGGGTTGCGGTACAGTTCGATCCGGTCGGCGATTTCGACGATGTCTCCCAGATACATAACGGCTATGCGGTCGCTGATATGGCGCACCACCGCCAGATCGTGGGCGATAAAAAGATAGGTCAACTCGAATTGCTTCTGAAGATCCTCGAGCAGGTTGATGATCTGCGCCTGAATGGAGACATCCAGCGCCGACACCGGTTCGTCGCAGACAATGAGGCTGGGCCTGACCGCCAGTGAGCGGGCGACGCCGATGCGCTGGCGCTGACCGCCGGAGAATTCATGCGGGTAGCGGTTGGCCATGAGCGGGTTGAGCCCCACCACCTCGAGCAGATCGGACACCTGATCGAGATAATCCTTCTTGTTGCGGCAGATGCGATGCACCGCCAAGGGCTCGCCGACGATGTCGCGCACGGTCATGCGCGGATCGAGCGAGCTGAAAGGATCCTGGTAGATCATCTGCATCCTGCGCCGAAGCGGGCGCATCTGGGGTGCGCTGAAGTGGCTGATGTCCACCCCTTCGAACCATACCTGCCCGCCGGTCAAATCGACCAGGCGCAGAACGGCATGTCCGGTGGTGGTTTTTCCGCATCCGCTCTCGCCGACCAACCCTAGCGTTTCGCCCCGGCGGATATGGAAGGAGACCCCATCGACCGCTTTGACATCGCCGACTTTACGCTTGACCACCCCGCCGGTATGCACCGGAAAATAGACCTTCAGGTCGCGAACTTCGACCAGGTTATGCATTTGTTTCTCGGACATCGATCCAGCACGCCTTTTCATGTTCTCCGCCAACGGATTCCAGTGGCGGTACCTGTTCCCGGCATTTTTTGATAGCGAATTTACAGCGCGGATGGAACGCGCACCCTATCGGCAGATTGGCAAGATCCGGTGGTTGGCCCTCGATGGGCACCAATCGTTTTTTGACATCCTGGTCGAGCTGGGGCACGGATGCCATCAGGCCGATCGTGTAGGGATGCCTCGGATCGTCATAAATATCGTCGGCCGTTCCCTTTTCGACGATTTTTCCAGCGTACATCACGTTGACACGGTCCGCATAGCGGGCAACCACGCCCAGATTGTGGGTAATGATAATCAAGGCTGTAGATGCATCGCGAGTGAGTTCCTTCATCAGGTCGAGCAGCTGCGCCTGCACGGTCACGTCCAAAGCCGTGGTCGGCTCGTCGGCGATAATCAGGCTCGGGTTGCAGCCCAAACCCATGGCGATCATGGCCCTTTGGCGCATGCCGCCGCTGAACTGGTGCGGGTAGTCGCCGATCCTGGTTTCGCTGGCAGGGATCTGGACCTTTTTCAAGAGGGCGGCCGCCTCCTTGAGCGTATCCTTCACCTGCATGTTGCGGTGGATCTCCAGGGGCTCTCCGACCTGGCGGCCGATGGTGAGAACCGGGTTGAGGGAGGTCATGGGCTCCTGGAAGATCATGGCGATGCGATTGCCGCGCACGGCTCGGATTTCATCTTCGCTGACCTGAAGCAGATCTTCACCTTCCAGGAAAATTTCTCCTCCCATGATGCGGCCCGGCGGATAGGGGATGAGGCGCAGAATCGAAAGGGCGGTCACGCTCTTGCCGCAACCGCTTTCACCGACAATGCCCAGGGTTTCGCCCCGTCGAAGGTCGAAGGAGACGTCGTTGACCGCTTTTACCAATCCATTATCGCCTAGGAAATAGGTGCGAAGATTTCTCACTTCCAGCAAAGGGTCGGTCATGCGCACATCCCTCCAGGGCTGCCGCCGCGGTTGGCGGGCGCAGGGGCAAACGTTTCGTGTAGCAGACCGATGCGGGGCGCGGGCCACCGCATCGGTCGTCCGTCTCAATCTGTGGGGATCAGTACCCCATCTTCTTCTTCAGTTCCTGGTCGATCCAGATACGGGCCCAGATGGGGCCGGGCCGGATTGCGCCCACGCGCTGCTCGCCGTAGTAGTTTTTCACCCATGGCCACCAGGCGACATATTGGTACCCGCCGGGAAGCCACACGGCCGGTGCTTTGCCCATCACATAGATATTGAGCGCTTTGAGCTCCTTGATGAGCACTTCCTCGCTCAGGTCGGGATTGGACACCAGCTCATGCCATTTCTTGGCCAGCCATTCGTCGTTGAACATATACGGGTTCCAGGTCTGGCCGGGCAGAAAGTTCTTGCGAATGGTGGCAAACGGGTTACCGTGATCGTTGCTGAACAGATAGCCCGGCGTATGGGTTTTGCTGGTCATTTTGCTCAGATAGGCCGAGTATTGCATCGGCTCCAGCTCCATGGTGACCCCGATCTGAGCCAGGTAAGCCGTTACCATCTGGGCGATTTCCATGGATACCTGGCTTCCGGAGTTGACCTGGGTGGTGAATTTGAAACCGTTGGGATAACCGGCCTCGGCCAGCAGCTTTTTGGCCTTTTTGGGATCGTAGCTGAACAGCTCCTTGACTTCGGATGGCATCTCCTTCAACGGGGTGTGGTACTCGGGCCAGCTGGCCGGGTATGGATAGCCGATGAGCTCTGCCTCACCCTCGAAGTAGGCGTCGACGATCTCTTGCTGGTTCACGGCCAGATTGAGGGCCTGGCGCACACGGATGTCGTCAAAGGGCTTTGTGTCCATGCGCAATGCAAGGGTCAGCGGGCTGGGGGACAGGACGCGGTCCCATTTGAGTTCGGGATTGGTTTTTTTCAGGTTTTTGACATCTCGGAAGTCTACGAGGTGCATCAGATCCACCTTGCCGGTCCGCAGAGCGCTGAGGCGGGTCGAGGGATCCCTGATGAGCATCTCTTTGATCGTGTCGCAGAAGGGCAGCTGGTACTCTTTGCCTTCGATCGGCTCCTTGCCCCAGTAGTTGTTGTTTTTGGAAAAGGTCATGGCGCTGCCAGAGACGTAATCGGTGAGCATGAAGGGGCCGGTTCCGCAGAGATTTTCCCACTTGCGGGGGCCGGCGGCTTCCATCTCGGGCGGCTCGATTGCATCGTAATATCCCATGCCGAAACGGTACCACCAGTTCCAGCTCCACTCCTTTAAAAATGCGGTGACCGTATATTTGTCGGTGGCTTCGAAGCGGTCGACAAAATCGAGATAGAGCGGGATGGCTTTGGGACTGTTTTTGATCCGGGTCATGCTGTAGACCACATCATCGGCCACGAATTCCCGGGATTTCATCACGCCCGGTTTTTCCTGCCACTTGATCCCTTTGCGCAGGTGAAATACCAACCTGAGGGGATCTCTTTGCACTTCCCAACTCTCGGCCAGTTCACCACCGCGGCTGTCGGGCGGAAACCAGGCATTGTGGTGAAATTTGTGCTGGTTGGTGCCACGGGGGCCTTTTTGCAGATCGCCGACCAGCAGGTGCTCCAGCACCAAGCCGGTGTCGTGGGCATGTTTCCAGTTCCAGTCGTAGTTGTCCCAGGAGAGCGCCGGAATATAGGGGTATTGGGATATGATTTGAAGCGTTCCACCGTATTGGGGGGCTTCGGCGTTCGATACGGTCGGCTGCAGGCCCATGATCAATACGGCAACCAGCAGGCAGGGCAACAGGCGCTTTACGTTTGTTCGCATCTTAAACCTCCTTGCTTTTTTTAGGGATTGGGTTTGGTTGGCATGGCGCCATAGCTGCCGATGCCGCCGCGAAGTCTCGGGTCCAAGAGGTCCCGCATGGCATCTCCGAAGACGTTGATGCCGTAAACAGCGATGGTCAGTGCCAGTCCCGGCCAAATCGCCAGCATGGGGGCACGCAACATATAGCTGCGCCCCGCGCCGCTGAGCATTCCGCCCCAGCTCGGCGCTGGTGGTGGGATGCCCAACCCCAGAAAGCTCAGCGTGGCCTCGGCCAGGATGACCGCCGCCAGGCGGGTGGTGAACAAAATGATGATCGGCGCCATGATGTTGGGCAGGATGTGGCGCCACAACTGCCTGAAATGGGACGCGCCAATGGAGTTGGCGGCGTGAACGTACATATTCTCTTTGGTGCTCAACGTAGCGCCGCGAATGATGCGTGATCCGGCGATACCGTACTGCAGCGACAGAATGATAATGATCTGCCACATGCCCGGGCCGACGATCGATACAGCCACGATGAGGATCACCAGCCCGGGAAAGACCATCCAGGCATCGACAAACCGCTGCACGATCAAGTCGAATTTGCCGCCGAAATAGCCGCTGGTGCTGCCGATCACGGTGGAGATGATAATAGAAAGGGTCGTGGCCGAAAACCCGACGATCATCGACAGGCGGGCGCCGAAGACGATGCGGCTGAAGAGGTCTCTGCCCAGGTTGTCGGTGCCCAGCCAGAATTTGGCCGACGGTGGTTTGAGCATATAGACGGGGCTGATGTCGTTGTAACCGTAAGGCGCTATCCAATCGGCAAAGATGCCGGTGAACAGCATCACCAGAAAAATGATGGCACCGAATGCCCCCAGTGGCTTCTCCCTGAAGAGGCGCACTGTGAAATCCCAGAAAAAGCCACGCCGTTTGCCATTGGTAATCACCTTTACCTTACTACCCATAGTGATCGAGGTTGTGCTGTCGGCCATGCGTTTCTTTCTCCTTGAGAGGCCTATTTGTAGCGAACTTTGGGATCCAGCAATCCGTAACTCAGATCGACAATCAGATTGATGATGAGCACAAAGAACCCTATGACCAGCATCAGGCCGGTGATGATCGGGTAGTCGCGCTGCTCTACGGCTTCAAACATGAGCAGCCCGAGACCGGGCAGGACAAAGATCTGCTCGATCACCACTGTGCCCCCGATGAGGATCGGCACCTGGAGCCCGATCAATGTGACCACAGGAATCAAGGCATTCTTGAGGGCGTGCCGGAAGATGACGACACGCTCCTTGACCCCTTTTGCCCATGCCGTGCGAATGTAATCCTGGCGAAGCACCTCGAGCATCATCGCGCGCATCATGCGCATGGTGACGGCCGAGAGCAGCAACCCCAAAACCGCCGCCGGCAGAAGAAACATTTTCAGGTTGCCAATCGGGTCGTCACCGAATTTGATCAACTCCATGGAGGGGGACCAGCCCCACCAGAGGGCCGGGTAGACCATGAGCATGGTTCCGAGCCAGAAGCTTGGAACCGCCACACCCAAAATCGATATGGTGCGGCCCACATAGTCGCCCATGGTGTCCTGGCGGATCGCCGAATAGACGCCGATCGGTATGGCGGTCAACAGACTGATGATGAGGGCGAGCATGCCCAACTCAAAGGTGATCGGCGCCCGTTCCCTGACTTCTCTCCACACGCTGGTTTCGCGCCAGAGGGAGTGTCCCAGGTCGCCATGAATGAACAGGTTTCCCATCCAGCGTGTGTACTGGACATGGATGGGCACGTCGAGGCCGAGTGCAGCCTTGATTTTTTCGCGACTCATGGTGTCGGCGGAGACGTCGTGCTGACTGATCATGAGGTCGATGATGTGTCCGGGCACGAGTCGTATGACGAAAAAAACGATGAGCGTGGCAAGAAGTACCGTGGGAATGATCGCTAATAGCCTTCGGATGATGTATGCGCGCATTCATTCTCCCGTCGGACGAAAATCGAAGTGACAGAGTGGCCGGATGATAAATTAGGTTCAGTAAATAATATAAAATTAATTAGTGTATTATTTTTAATCGAAGGCGTTGATCTGTGTCAATGGGCAAATCGTGCCCTCTAATCAAATCACACCTATAGTAATCCCAGCATAAAAAGTTCGTAAAAACAGGTATGCGTATGACATGAGCGAACATATTAGGGGTTCTGTTCTTGATTTTAATGCGGTCGATATCGGTCGCCGCTATATATTCTCCTATCTGTTTTGAATAGCGTTTCGAAAGGCTGCGGGCAGTCGGGTGGCGGTCGACGTTCAGTTAGTGCCTTAAAGCCATAGCTGTGCTATAAGATCGGGCACGCTCGCCACTGGAAACCTGTCGGGTGGGATGTTGATAGGTATGGCAGCTTAACGATTCCATCTTCAGAGCGGGAGAGGAAAAATGAGAAAGAGAGGCTTGTGGGGCACCGCTTTGGGTGTCTGTCTTAGTTGCATGTTTTTTTTCACACCGAGCAGCGTATCGTCCGATACCATTGAACTGAAATTTGCGCAGCCCTTTTCGCCCAAACACACACTGCAGGTAAAAGTTTTTGAACCCTGGGCGGAAAAATTGAACCAGATGACCAATGGTAAGGTCAAGGTGACGATATTTCCCGGTGGCGCATTGGGAAAAACAACCGACCACTATATTCTGGCGGAAAAGGGGATTGCCGATATCTCATACGGCCTGCACGACTACACACCGGGGCGGTTTCCACTGACATCCGTATTTGAACTGCCGTTCATGGTGCCCTCGGCCACCAAAACTTCGGTTGCCATGTGGAAGATGTTCGAACGTTATCCGGAGTTTCAGAAAGAGTACCGCAATGTCAAGCTGCTGGCCCTCTTCTGCCATCCGGCCGGCCACTTCAATACCACCAAGAAGCCGATCGAGCGCCTGGCAGATTTCAAGGGAATGAAGTTCCGGACGGCCAGTCCCCATGTGACGAAGGCCCTCAAGCAGTTTGATGCGGTACCGGTTAACATGCCGGTTACCGATATCTACCTGGCGTTGGAAAAGGGGGTGATTGGGGGAACGGTACTGAACTGGGAGGGCAACTTCGTCTTCAAGCTTGCCGGGACGCTCAAGTATGCCACCGAGGTCGATTTCTACACGATGACCATGATGGTGGTCATGAACAAACGCAAATGGGAGTCGCTGCCCGAAGATGTGAAGCAGGCCATTGATGCGACCACCGGCATGGTGATGTCCGAAGAGGCGGGCAGGGTGTACGACCAGACCCGCCCGGTAATGAAGCGGCTTTGCCTGGAGAAGGGCATGCAGGTGGTACAGCTCCCGGCCGAGGAGAGACAAAAACTGGAGGCGTTGACCCAGCCGCTTCGTGAAGAGTGGGTTGCCGAGATGGCCTCCAGGGATTTGCCTGGGAGAGCAGTACTGCAATCTTCACTTCACCTGATCGAATAGCGACACGCGAATGATGTATGGTGATGAGTGGGATAGTTGGGGTGGATGAAACGCATGCGTGCGAAGTTGATCGTTAATAAGTACGGGGAGAAGCTTGGGAAGAAGCTGGGCGTGCCGGGATCAATACTTGCCGGCCTGGGCTCCCTGGCCCTCTTTGCGCAGATGTGTTTGATCACCGCCGACGTGGTGTGCCGCTATCTCTTCAATTCACCAATTACCGGTGTGTATGAGATCACCGAGTTCATGATCTTGATTGTTATCTTCTCTTTTCTGGCGTCCGCTCAGGCCGCCAAGCGCCACGTCTACGTCGACCTTCTGGTCAACCGATTGCCCTTGAAGCTTCGCCGGATCGTCGCATTGCTCAACCATACCATCTGCTTTCTGCTGATGGCGCTGATGACCTGGATGGCGTTCCAGCGCGCTCTCGATCTGTTTCGGGCAGGAGAGGCCTCTCCCAACCTGGGCGTTCCGGAGTATCCATTTGTTCTTTTTCTCACAATCGGTGCTGCCGTCATGTGCGTCGAGTACCTGAGAGACATCCTCCGGATCGTCAACGGGGCGGGAAGGGATGAGCCGGCATGAGTTCTGAAATGATCGGGTTTGCGGGGATAGTGGTCATGCTGCTCCTGCTGGCCATGCGCATGTATATCGGCATCGCCATGGCACTGGTCGGTTTTTTGGGCCTCTGCATGCTCACGGGGTTCCCGGCGGCTTCGAGTATTTTAGGCATCGTACCCCATGCCGAGGCCTCCTCCTACACCTTGAGCGTGATCCCGCTCTTTGTCCTGATGGGTCAATTCGCCTATGTGTCCGGTATCAGTCGGGACATCTACGATACAGTCTATGCATGGATGGGGCGCATGCGCGGCGGCCTGGCCATGGCGACCATCTGCGCTTGCGCCGGATTCTCTGCGGTGTGTGGCTCGTCTCTGGCTACCGGGGCCACCATGGGGATGGTGGCCATTCCCGAGATGCGGAAATACAAATATGATCCGAGGCTCTCCACCGGCAGCGTGGCGGCCGGCGGCACGCTGGGCATCCTGATCCCACCTAGCATCGGGTTTATCATATTCGGCATTTTGACCCAGGAGTCGATCGGCAAGCTTTTTCTGGCCGGACTCATTCCAGGCATTCTTATGGCCGCTCTTTTCATCCTGGCCATCTACATTCAATGCCGCCTCAAACCGGAGATGGGACCGCGCGGAAGCGCCACTTCCTGGCAGGGCAAGATTCGATCTCTGGCCAAGACATGGGGCATGCTGCTTCTCTTTGCCGTGGTGATGGGGGGCATCTATATGGGTGTTTTCACACCTACTGAGGCAGCCGGCATCGGCGCTTTCGGCGCATTCGTCCTGGCGCTGGGCAAAGGAAAGCTGGACTGGCCGGCGTTCGTTCACTGTTTGACGGAGACGGGCAAAACCACGGCCATGATCTTCTTGATCATCATCGGCGCCAACATCTTCTCCACCTTTCTTGGGCTGGCCAGGATTCCTATGGTCCTGGCGGCATCTATCTCCTCCCTGGCTGTGCCAAAGCTGGTAGTGCTTGCAGGCATTATCCTCGTCTATGTGCTGCTCGGGTGCGTCATGGACTGTTATGCGATCATGATTTTGACCATCCCCATCATCCTGCCGATTATCGAAGCACTTCAAATCGACACCATCTGGTTTGGTGTGCTCATGGTGATCGTACTGGAGGTGGGCTTGATCACCCCTCCGGTGGGCCTTAATGTCTTCGTGTTGAAGGGGGCCGCCCCCGATGTTCCCCTGGGTACGATTTTCAAAGGCATCTGGCCCTTTCTGATCGCTGCACTACTGACCATAGTACTATTGACCCTCTATCCCCAAATCGCCCTGTACCTTCCCACGCGTCTTTGAATCGTCCCTGAAGGAGATGGCCGCCGGTGCTGTTTTTTGATATTGAAGTTGTATGTACAGACTGCCCCAATCCACTGTCCGGAACAGGAGAGGCTGGTTTGATGATAAACGTATTGAGCACATCTCAACCAATATGCTATATGGATTTATAACATCGCAACCGGGCAAGACAGTTCCGCGCCCCAGGAAGAGGAGAGGTTCGTGATGAGTAAAAAGATCGCCGCTGTTTTTCTGTTTTTTTTTATCGCGTTTACGACCGACACGATGGCCGACAAGAGTGCGGTCACCATCGAAGGGCCCGATGCGGCCGTAAAGGGATCTGAAATAACGATTCGCATCAATGTCACCCATGATGGCAACAACTTCTTTCATTACACTGAGGAGGTTTGGGTTCAGGCCAATGGAGAAGAAATTGCGCGCTGGAATTTTTCATGGAACGATCGACCCGAAAGCGAGCGGTTTTCCAAAGAAATCAAAGTGATGATCACCGATACCACCGAGATCACCGCTCAAGCCAATTGCAATATCCACGGGAGCGCGGGCCAGGCCGTATTGAGGATCAACTTGAAACCTTAACCGACGGAGAAGGTCCCATGAAGATCGGCGGTATTTCCATTATCCTGATAATAGGTCTGTGCAATCTGCTCCTGATCTGTTTCCAACTGTTATCCGGGCTCAGGGTCATTAAAGTAGGAGTAAAGACCCATAAGAAGACGGGAATTCTTTTGTTGGCGTTGGCCATCATCCATGGCGGGTTGGCCTTTTTGGCAAATTAGCCTGCGGCATTGAGCTTTCCGGTTCAAGCACCAAAAGATCTATGGTGTCTCTCAAAAGAAGCTCGGGATCTTTGCCTATCCAATCCTCTGTCTCACATCGATGCCGTACTTCTTCATTCGCTTCCATATGGTTACCCTGCTGACCCCCATGATCCGGGCTGCCTCGGACTGGTTGCCACCGGTCCGACGCAGGACCTCAAGCAGGGTTTCTCTTCCTTCGACACAAGCTGGATCCGGTGCGCACTCCCGTGGGACGGCATCGGTCCCGTGGATGATCTTGGGTGGCAAGTGGCTCAGCCCGATGCCGCCGCTTTGGCATAGAACGAAGGCATATTCGATGGCGTTTCTCAGCTCGCGGACATTGCCCGGCCAATCATAAACGGACAGCGTTTCAAGCGCCTCAGGGGTGAGGCCAAGAATCTTTTTCCCACTGCTCACCGCATTTCTCCGAATGAAGCTCTGGGCGATCAGCGGAATGTCTTCGCGTCTTTCGACCAGGGATGGGCATTTGAGCGGAAATACATTGATACGGAAAAAAAGATCCTCACGGAATAATCCCTCTCCAATAAGCGCCTCCAGGTTTTTATGGGTGGCGGTCACGATGCGGACGTCGACATCAACCGGGCGGTTGTCACCCACCCGCTCGATTTTTTTATCTTCCAGGACCCTGAGCAGCTTGATCTGGATAGACGGTGGGATGTCCCCCACTTCATCGAGGAAAAGGGTTCCGCCGTGGGCCGCCTCGAATCTTCCGATACGGGCCCTCTCGGCGCCGGTGTAAGCTCCCTTGACGTGACCGAAAAGCTCGCTCTCCAACAGGTTCTCGTTAAGCGCAGCACAATTGACCTTAATGTAGGGTTTGTCACTGCGTGCGCTGGCGCGGTGGATGGCTCTCGCGACCAACTCTTTCCCGGTGCCGCTTTCGCCCATGATCATCACCGGTGTGTTGGATCGGGCCACGTTCTCAATGGTCTCGAAGAGATTCAACATCACCTCGGTTTTGCCCAGGATGCCGTGGTAGCCTTCATCCAGATGGAAGGTCCTGCGGAGGCTGCTGATCTCCTGCTGCTGGCGAATTTTTTCGGTAATGTCGGTCAATGTCTCGACCGCTCCGATCATCTGGCCATTTTCATCCCGCAGCACTGAGGCGCTTTTGATAATGTGCACGGAGCGGCGATCTTTGTTGGTGATCAGGCACTTTTTCTCTTTCATGGTGCCCCTGGCGAAGAGACCGCACCAGTCGGCGCCAGCCCCCTTCCCGATGATCTTGCAGCCGGTGCAGTTGAGGACCCGGCAGGATCGGCCGATCAGCTCTTCTTCGGTGTAACCGGTGACACGTTCTGCGGCTGGGTTGGCCGCCATGATCTGGCCCCGGGAATCTACAACCAACAGACCATCCTGGAGCGTATCTACGATGGTTCTCCAATATTTGGCGATATCCATGACACCCCCTGAAGTGTTAACGCCTGTGAGTTAACGTGTTAATAACAGCTATTAACATATGTTAACAATAGCACAGCGTCCGGGCATTGCAAGCCTCTTTCAATATTCTGAAAATTTATAATAAAAACAGAAAGAAATATGTTTATTTATAAAGATTCTTCATATGGCACACGTGTTGCTCATCATCGATGGTTAACCAATGGCAACCAGTGAGCCCAACGAAGGAGGAGAACATGAAATCATATTTGGGGGGTTTGGTCAGGGCGACCATCACAATCGCCGGATTTTTATTTCTATTGGGGATTGCCCTCCCCGGCAGCACCCTCGCACAAGAAGACGTAGATGCCTTGAAAAAGAAGCTGGACCGGATGGCGCAGGAGATGGAACAGGTCCAGCAGAAGGTCGACGAGTTGGAGAAAAAGAACCTGGAAAAAGAGGAGGAGATCGAAGAGATCGACGACCGCCTCAACGAAGCCGAGCTCCACACGGCCACGGACCGGCTCTCCTTCAGCGTCGAGCTCAGAACCCGGGGAGACAGCCTGCACTATACCGATATGCAAATGGCCCCGGCTGCGTTGACCAATCAGTTCTTTGTCGACTGGGACGGTACCCCAACCGGCGGTTTCAATGGTGCCACCTTGCCCCAGATTCAGGGGGCCATCGCCAATATGGTAGCCGGCGGCATGGTGCCACCCACCGAAAAATATGATGCCGACAACGACATCATCTACACGAACAAGTTGCGTCTCAATATGAATGCCAAGGTCAACAGCCAGTTGAGTTTTACCGGTCGCCTGGCCGCTTACAAAGTGTTTGGCGACAGTTCAGGGGTCAAGGTCAATCAGGGGAACCTGGGGGATGTGACCTTGGACGGCAACACATCCAGCTTGCCGCATGGAGACACCCTTCGACTCGAACGGGCGTACTTCAATTACAAATTCGATGTGGGATCGCTGCCGACCAATTTTTCGCTGGGGCGTCGCCCCTCCACCGACGGTGCGCCGCTGGAGTATTTGAACAACAGCCTTCAGGGCGGATCACCAATGGCAACGATCATCAACTGGCAGTTCGACGGCGCCTCATACTCCTTGGGACTGGAAGAGCTCACCAGTATTCCGGGAGCGGCCTTTAAGCTGTGCTATGGCGTGGGATTCGAAGGCGATTGGGGCAACACCTACGCGCTGGGCAACCAGCAACCCGACGTTGACGATGTGCATCTGTTCGGCTTCATCGCCGACCTGTTCGACAACGGATCATCGAGCCTCTTTCTCAACTATGCCCATGCCTGGGACATTACCGACGGCTTTACCGGTCTGACGGTCATGCCTTTTATCGCCAGCAAATCGGGTGATCAATATTTTTTCACACCCAATACAGGTGGCTATGTCAGCCGTCTGGAGCCTTACACGGAAATTGGGGATTGGGACGCCCTCTCAATGGTGTTGCAGACCAATCTGACCGAACGGTTCGACAAGGACATCGATCTGTTTCTGGCCGGTTCGTGGAGCCATACCAGTCCGTCGCGGACCTCAACCAATCCCTACTACGAAATCATGGGGATGGGGCTGCTCAACTCCAATGGAGAACTCAAATCGAGGGACGGCTACATGATCTACTTGGGCGCTGTTTTGCCCATGCCGTGGAACGGACGGTTTGGACTGGAGTATAACTACGGCACCAAATACTGGTTCAACTTTACCGGGGCAGAGGACTCCCTGGTGGGCAGCAAGCTTGCCGTGCGCGGACATGTGTATGAAGCATACTGGCACCAACCCATATTCAAGGATTATTTCTTCGCCACTCTCGGTGCGCGCTACTACGACTATGAATACAGCGGCAGCGGCAACCCCATGGGCGAACCGGTGAAGATCGATGACCTCTCTTCTTTGAATGCCCTGACACCTGTTGTTGACGAAGTGTGGGATGCATATTTGTCCCTGACATTCCGCTACTAGTCGCAGGCAGTTCGGCGTTGAAGTTGAACCGAAAGAAGCCCGACCGATTGGGTAACTTGGTTGGGCAACTTAGTAGGAGTGTTGGCGTGAAAAAGGCAGCTGTGATCATCAGAGACCCTGGGCAGCAGTACGAAGGCTTACGGACGAGCATCGGGCTGCTGCTGGAAAATATCCAGGTCCAGATGTTTGTGCTGCACCATGAGATTGTCGAAATGGACGAGGCTTATCGTGACAACATGGAGTTCGTCGACGAGATGAACGGTGAGCGCTACTCCAATAACTCCGCAAACGTCGAGAATTTTGGATTTAAGCACGTCACTCTGACCGATGTGGCGCGCATAATAAAAGCTGCCGATGTCATTATTCCGTTTTAGATGTCAAAGAGATCGAGACTGGCAATGAAAAGAATACTGCACATACTCAGGTCGGAACCGGACGAAACTGTAGGGAAGATCACCGACGTAATGTCCGAAGAACATACCACAACAGTTGTTTCGCTCTATGATGCGCAGATCGATTGGTCGGCGTTGGTAGACAAAATTTTTGAAAACGACCAGGTGGTTTGCTGGTGGTGATTCAGGACCATCAGGAGGTCTTTATGGCAGATTGTTTGGGCATACTGGTCAGTTCGGATCGCTATTTGGATTATGTCGTCCGTCTTACCATTGCGGCCTACGATAAAGGTAAGGATGTCCGCCTCTTTTTTACGGGAAAGGGGGTAATGCTGACCCTGGCACCGCAGTTCGAGGAGTTGGTGGGCAAAGCGAAACTGGCCGTGTGCGACATCAGTTTCAGAGCTTATGGTTTGCATGGGAGGGAAAGTGAAGTGCCCGATGCCGATCATATAGAGTTCGCTACGCAGGCCACCAATGCCCAAATGCTGTCGAAAGCCGATCGCTACCTGGTATTTTGATTTGAAGGACAAACTTGTTGAAACCATTTTTACCGCACCGATAAAGGAGGAAACATGTTCAAAAAGACCATTATCTCACTGACCGCTCTGATTTTTCTTTTCGTATCTGCAGGAATTACGCTGGCCCTGGATAAAGGCAACGACCGCAAAGGCAAATATACCTATCGTAAGGTGTACAAGGCCTGTATGGCACGTGGGGAAGTCGATTCTGCCAAACCGCCCATCAGCCCGGATACCAAAACACAAGCCCAGTGGACCCGGGTGTTCAAGAAGAAGGATTTTGAGGATTTCGGATGCAAGCAGGAGTGGGACAATCTGTCTGAAGAGGACCTCATGGACATCTATGCTTATCTGCACGATCATGCTGCAGACTCTCCCACCCCTGCAAAGTGCAAGTAGGAAACGTAAATTTGTCCCTGAATCGATAAGGGTGGTGTGGGAGCAGATATCCCTGCCACCCAATCGCTATACAACGGAGGGTTTTAAATGAAGACAGTTCGCGTTTTTTCGATTTTAGTTGCTTTTGCGCTCCTCATCACCTTTTCTGCCGGTTGCGCCACTCAGAAGGCACCGGCGCCGGACAAGTTCTCTTTCGAGCCATTTCACGACATCGTGGATATGGCCTTTGTCGAAAAGCATGTCACCATTCCAATGGCAGAGAATGTCATGCTGATCGATTCTCGCCCCTATAAAAAGAAGTACGCAAGAGGCCATATCCCAATGGCAGTGAGCATTCCCGATACGCACTTTGCTAAAATGACCGACAAGCTGCCGGCGAGCAAAAATGCACTCTTGATTTTTTATTGTGGCGGTCTAAAATGCAAATTGAGCCATAAATCGGCTGCAAAGGCAGAGGCCTTGGGGTACACCAATGTCAAGGTATTTGCAGAGGGATACCCCAAATGGATGTCGAAAAAGTCCCACTACCCGGCGGTGTCGGCTGAATGGGTTAAGGACACGATCGACAAGGGGCAGTACATGGCCCTGGTGGACTCACGGCCCAAAAGGACAAAATTCGACAAAGGGCATATCCCCACGGCCATCAGCATCCCCGATATGGAGTTTGATGCCTTAAGCGGCCGGCTTCCCGCAGGCAAGGAGCAGCCGGTTGTCTTTTACTGCGGAGGACTCCACTGCCGTCTGAGCCATAAAAGCGCCGCCAAGGCTATCGCATTGGGTTACACGAACGTCAAGGTCTTTGCCGAAGGCTACCCTGCCTGGGTGGCTTATGTGGGCAAAGACAACACTTCGTCTGCTGTTGCCGCAACCGCCATCAAGAAAGGCGCAGAGGAGGGCAGCATCGATCATGCCGAATTCAGGCGGATCGTTACCAAGGAGCCAGGCTCGGTCTATCTGGTGGATGTGAGGGATGCGGATGAATATAAAAAGGGCACGTTGAAAACCGCAGTCAACATTCCGGTGGATGATCTGGAAAATAGAATAAAAACCTTGCCTGCAGATAAGCCCATCATCTTCATTTGCGGCACGGGTGCGCGCAGCGGCGAATCCTTTTACATGGTTCAGGATCTCAGGCCGGAGCTCAAAAAGGTCTACTATCTGGATGGTGAATTGACGATCAAAAAAGATGGCTCTTTTACCATCAAGAAACCGATATAAGCGCCGAGATACGTTTATGATGCAACAAACCCAAAAAGGGGGGGAACGATGAAGTTAACCAGAGGGAGCCACTCAATCATGCTATACGCATTGCTCCTGTTTCTGATCGCTTCTCTTGGTTTGCCTGCAGTCTATGCTTCGGACGATGAGACCGAATCACAGGCACCGGGGCGAACGATGGCGGACCAGGCCACAAAAAAGAAGCAGTTGTGGATCACCGTCGACCACTCGCGGATCGAGGCGCTTCAGAAGGACTTCAGATCCGGTCCGGAGATCACCCAGGCTTGTCTCTCTTGTCATACGGAGGCTGCCGAACAGATCCACAAGACCATCCATTGGACTTGGAAGGCCTATACCTCTGAAAACGGCAATGTCTATGGCAAAGGCGGCGACTCGATCAACAACTATTGCATTTCGGCCAACAGGATGAACGACAAAGGCTGTTTGAGCTGCCATCCGGGTTGGGGCAATGAGACCAAGGTGATCAACTGCCTGAACTGCCATAGCAGTAGAACCATCAACTGGGGTGAGGCGTTTGATGATCTGGCTGTGTTTGCAGAGTCCGACGATCCTGGTGAAAAGGAGATCGCCGACGAACTGCGGGAGGGTATCCAGGCCTCGGTTCAAGCGGTGGTGCGACCCCAGCGCCAGAACTGCGGCGGCTGCCACTTCAAGGGTGGCGGTGGCGACGGCGTCAAGCACGGTGATCTGGACACCTCTTTGACCAACCCCAACAAGGCGTTGGATGTCCACATGGCGGTGGAGGGCCGCAATTTCGAATGCACCCGTTGCCACACCACCGCCCTGCACAACATCGCAGGACGAGTCTATACTCGGCCGGCGGCCACAGACAGGAAGAGCCTGATCGAGGACGATCTTACCGCCAAGATTACGTGTGAATCCTGCCACACCAGCAAACCGCACACCGCCGAATCCAAGGCCAATGACCATACGGACAAGGTGGCCTGCCAGAGCTGCCACATCCCCACGTTTGCCCGTGTGAACCCGACCAAGATGTCCTGGGACTGGTCACAATCCGGCAGAACCAAGGATGGCAAACCATATAAAACCAAGGATGAGTTCGGCAAGGACAGCTACTTGTCGATCAAGGGGCAGATGAAGTGGGCCAAGAATGTGCAGCCGGAGTACTTTTGGTACAACGGATCCATCAGCAGTGTTACGGCAAAGGACAAGATCGATCCGGGCGGTGTTGTGCGCGTCAGCCATCCGGTCGGGTCGCGAGACGATGCGAACGCGCGCATTTCCCCCTTTAAAGTACACAGAGGACGTCAGCCTTACGACAAGGTCCACAAAACGCTGTTGGGCCCAATGTTGTCTGGCCCTGACGGCTATTGGACGACCCTGGATTGGCAACATGCCCTATCAAAGGGCATGGCGGCTCTGAATATCCCCTATTCCGGCGAATTTGACTTCGTGGACACCACCTATGTGTTTCCAATTACCCACATGGTGGCGCCCAAGGAGCAGGCCGTTTCATGTGTGGAATGCCATGCGCGCTCCGGCAGCCGGCTTGCCGATTTGACCGGATTCTATATGCCCGGTCGCGACAAATTCAATGCCCTGGATGCCCTCGGCTGGATTGCGGTATTGGGCAGCCTCGTCGGTGTTTGCCTCCACGGCCTGACCCGAATGTTTACCAGTGGCAGGAAGGAGGAGAATTGATATGGAGCGGTTAAAACGGTTCAACATGTATCTCTATACTCGGTACGAGCGGTTTTGGCACTGGCTGCAAATGCTTCTGATAGTCACTTTGCTGGTAACCGGTTTGGAAGTGCACGGCAGCTACACTCTTCTCGGCTTTGAAAGCGCCGTCGAGATCCACAATACGGCGGGGATCACCTGGCTCATCGCCTTCTCCTTTTTCGTCTTCTGGATATTCACCACGGGCGAGTGGCGTCAATATGTTCCCACGACACGCAAGATGCTCCAGGTGGTTCGGTATTACAGCTACGGCATCTTCCGCGGCGAAGGTCATCCGGTTCCCAAACGGAAAGAGGCCAAGCACAATCCCCTGCAGCGTCTCGTATATCTCTCCCTGGCGGCGTTTCTGCTGCCTGTACAGATGGTCTCCGGGTTGTTGTATTGGGGGTATAACGAATGGCCGGCCTGGGGGATTGCCGGTTGGTCCTTGAGCCCGGTGGTTCTTGTCCATACCGCCGGTGCATTTGCCATCTTCTCCTTCATTATCGTCCATGTCTATATGACCACCACCGGCCATACCGTCACGGCCCACGTCCGGGCAATGATCACCGGGTGGGAAGAGGTAGAGGAGGGAGACGTTCAGGAGTGGGAAAAGGCTGCTGAAAGAGCGCCGGCCTCTGCTCCACAATAGGCCGACAAACCAGTTAAGATCGATTCTTAAATGCCACCGCCCCGGAGCCGATACTGCTCCGGGGCGGTTTTGATTTTATGGCCTACTTGCCTTTTAAGACCGCCTTTAACAGAGATGCGCTGTGGCTAATCTGGCGGTATGCTTCCTCTGGGGTCATCGAGCGATCCTCGTCTTCCATCAGGTGACCAAGCTGTTTGGAGAGATTGGCGATTCTGGCCACCTCCCGGGCAAGGTCCCTCTCCGAATCGATGGTGATATGGTAGGTCTTGATGCGGTCAAGATGGGCCAATACCTCGTCATCGATAATGCCGTCGTTAACCTTATGATACCGTTTGTTGAAATTGTTGTAAGGGGTGTGATGCAGCGGCATTGATAGGTCGCCGATATAGTGGACCAGGAAGGCCATATGGTTTTCGGCATACTTCCCCGCGGCCTTGGCATTTATATAGGCCCGATAGGAGGCGATGATCGCTCCGTAGAGATGACCGCTTGGATCATATTGGTCGTATCGACCGGCCTGACGCAACGCCATTTCAGGAGTGATGACAGTGCCTTTGGGGCTGTTGTGGTAATGGTTGCAGCCCTCCTTTTTGCCGAGTTTGATGCGAGAGACATCTGCCGCAGCGGCATTGTACCACTTGCGGTATCCGGCCGCCTTGGCGATGGCCAAGTGGGTCTCATCGAACCAACCCAGGGCTGAAGAAGCAAAAGCGATGATGACCACAGCTGCAGTCATGGGTAACATGAACGGTCGCTTCATGATTTTTTCTCCTTTAGTGCGTACGGCATTGAGCGCCGCTTCCCGAACTTCAAGTACTCGAGCGTCAAAAGATAGAGGGTCGCGGCTGCATATCCCAACACGGTCCCCCAGATGATGCCCCATCTGCCGTAGGTCACCGCAACGATCACCACGTAGACGAGCAGCGACTGCAGGCCTCTCGGCACATTTTTTATGATCGTTCGCACGTGGGCCGGTTGATGGGTGAATTGAACGATCACCAGCAGCGGCATCATGGTGCTGGGAAATGCCGAAAAGAAACCGGCCCACTGCGGTCCGACCACCTGTGCAACGGTGGTGATGGTCAGGATGACCAGGGCAGCAAATGCGGCCCTGGCCATGGTCGTGCCGAACCGCAGCCGAAATGGCTCACTTATGGATGCATTGGCAATGGTGCGAAACCGCCACATGGCCAACAAGATGCAGGCCGTGGCAATAAGTACAGCACCGATCCAGTTGATCGGTATCAGCGAGAGAAGCCAGGCCGACAAACCGTAAGCCACAAGGGCTGGGATCAGCGAGATGCCGATTCCCGATACGGGATTGAACTTTTTTGCCCAGCCAAGCCCCAGCAGGTAGCCGGCCACAAACGCAACGGTCGCTGCCAATCCTGCCGCAGTATACACGGCGCTATCGGCGGCAAAGTCCGGGCTGATCTCGATGCCGATGAAAAAGAGGGTGATGGCGGCCCCCAGCGGATAACCTGAGATGATGCCGGCAGCCCGTGGCCCGACGCGTTCGGCGATCAGGCTGAGCGAGACCACGATCAGGATCGATGCTGCAATTTTAATGATGGCGAAAAGGCCGAAACTGATCATGGCGCATATAGACCCGCTTTTATCGGTAGATACAGGGACAAGATAGGCAGCAGAGATAGAATGATCAAGACGATGACGTCCATCACCACATAAGGAACGGCTTCTTTGGCCACGGCGTCCACATCGCTGTTGATCAGGTTGGCGGCCGTGAAGAGGTTGACGCCCACCGGCGGTGTGGCCTGCCCGACGGCCAGCGCCGTAATAAAAATCACCCCATACCAGACCGGATCGATGCCGAAGGCCTTCAGGACGGGGATCAGGATCGGCATCAGCAGGTAGGAGATGCTGATGGCATCGAGCACCATCCCCAGGCCGAGCAGCATCAGGTCGACCAGGATGATCATCACAACGGCATTGGGCGATATGTTCACGATCACCTCGGCGGCCTTGTCGATGACGCCGATGACCGAGGCCGTCCAGGTGAAGATGCCGGCAAAGACGACGATGAACATGATCACCGAACTGGTGACCGCTGCGTCGACCAGCATCTCGATCATGTCACGCCATCGCATCGACCGGTAGATGAAGACCGCCACGAAGAGGCTGTAGAAGACGGCCACCACCGCAGCTTCAGTGGGGGTGAAGATGCCCGAATAGATGCCGCCCAGAATCACCACCGGCGCCAGCAGGGCCCAGATCGATTTTTTGAAGGCCTGCCACAGCTCTTTGGGCGTACCGCGGCCTCCGGCGCCCCGATAGCCGCGCCTTCTGGAGATCAGATAGGCCACCAGGACCGTACCGGCACCGGTCAGCAGTCCGGGCACGATGCCGGCCACGAAGAGGGCGCTCACCGATACGCTGGTGATATTGCCGTAGATGATAAAGGCGATGCTGGGCGGGATGATGATCGAAAGATCCGAAGCGTTGGCGATGGTGGCGCCGGCAAAGCTCTTGTCGTAGCCGTGCCGGATCATCGGCGTCAGCAGGATCATGCCCACTGCAGCGGTGGTGGCCGGTCCGGAGCCGGAGAGGGCTCCCCAGAAGATGCAGGTCAGGACGGCCACCATGGCCAGTCCGCCGGTGCTTTTGCCGACGAGCAGTTCGAAAAATCGTGCGATGGTGGCCGCCAGGCCGGCGCGATCGAGGATCACCCCGGCCAGTACGAAGAAGGGGATGGCGAGCAGCGGGAACGAGGCGATGCCCGACGAAAAGTTGACCCCCAGCATCTCGATGCCCAAATCGAACTGGTAGATCGTCACCACGCCGGCAACACCCAGGGAGATGCCGATGGGAACCCCCAGCACCATGAGGACCAGAAAGGTTGCGCTGATCAATAGCAGTTCCATCAGTTCCCCTCACGATCCAGTTCTGCCAACCGCGATCGGGTCCCGCGGTAGATGCCCCTGAAGACAAACACTGAGAAGATCGGCACGCCGGCATAGTAGATCCAGACCGGGATGCCCAGTGCGGCGCTGGTGGCCTGGAACATGGTCACTTCATCGTAGATGGCCTGGATCATGTAGATGCCGACCAGCACAAAGAGCACGGTCCCCAAAAGGCCGCTCAGGAGAACCAATTGTCTTCTCATTTTCAAGGGAAACAGGTTGAAAAAGGTGACCATGCCCAGGTGAGCGCCGCGCTCGAAGGCGATGCCGGTGCCGATCACCGTCATCCATACGAAGAGGTTGATGGTAATCTCCTCGGTGGCGCCGATGGAGAAGTGGATGAAATAGCGGCTCAGGACATTTACAAAAGCGATCAGCGCCATGGCCATGAGCAGGGCAGCGACGATCCAGTGGTCCAGGCGAATCGGTTTGTGTTGCGACAAATTCTTTTCCTATACAGTCTTAAATCGAAGTTGATGATCCGGCGAGTCCTGTGGGTGGCCTGCACCTCACGCAAACGCATTAAAGTTTCGCTAAGCTGCAGTTCCGGGCGGCCCGGAAACTCGCTGGCGCTCAAACAGTCCGGGTCGCTGATCCTCCACTGCAGCTAAGCGACACTAAAATGCAATGCTAACGAGGTGCAGGCCACCCACTGGACTCGTCTCCGTATGAAGATGTTGCGAAACCCGAAAGTCGAGTTGGAATTATTGCTTCATATCGGCCCGTGCTTTGTCTACCAAATCGCTGCCGATCTCCTTTGCCCATTTTGTTAGCACCGGTTCTGTGGCAGCAGCGAATGCTTTGACCTGGTCATCAGAGAGGAAGGTGACGGTCATGCCCTTGGATTCCATGAATTTGACCGGCTCGGGCACTTCCATCTCATATTTGAATTCGTTTTTGAGGATACCGGTCGATTTGTCCCCGTCCAGGCCGGCTCGGCAAAGGGCGATCTCGAATCGGCCCGACTCCTGAGCTGCCGCCATGATGGCTTTTTGAATGTCGGGAGGAAACGCCTTCCACTGCTTCTGGTTCCAATAGATCACCAACGGATCCACCAGGTAGTTCCACATGGTGACGTGTTTGTGGTACTGCCAGATCTGGACCGGGATCAGTACACCCACCGGATTCTCCTGGCCGTCAACCACACCCTGTTGGAATGCGGTCTGGGCGTCGCCCCAGTTCATGTTGACCGGGTCTGCACCTAGCTGCCGGAAGGTCTCCATGAAGAGGGGATTGCCAACCACGCGAATGCGCAGCCCCTTGAGATCCTCCGGTTTCGTGATGGGCCGTTTGCTGTTGGTCACCTGGCGAAATCCGTTCTCCGCCCAGGCCAGGGGTTTGAGCCCCTTTTTCTCCATGGCAGTGAAAACCGCTTTGCCGGACTGCCCTGCTGTCATTTTGTCAAGATTATCGAAGCTGTTGATGAAAAAGGGGAGGTGGAAGACGTTGGCCTCCGGAATGACCGGTGAGATGTTGATGGTCGATTCATAGGCGCAGTCGATAACCCCTTTGGCTACCATCTGGGCCGATTTGAGCTGGGCGCCTTTGAGCAGTGCGCTGCCGAAGTAGGGCTTGATATTGATCTGGCCATTGGTTTTCTCCCTGACCAGGTCAGCAAATTTGGTGGCGCCGATCCCCCAGTAAAAGGACGGACCGACATTGACCTGCAGTTTGTACTCTTTTTTGTATTTAGCGGCGTTCGCCATCGGCAGACTGAAAAGCACCGACGCACATCCCGCCAGAACGACAGCCAATACGTTCAAGACCCAAGGCTTTCTCGTCAACATCTCCCTCTCCTTCCTTTATCCCTTGATTGTTTCATGCCGGTCGCAGAAGACGATCGCGCATATGGGGGTACTTTCACGGATGATTTTTTGAAACGGGTCTATATTTATCCACCGGGAAAAGTCCGTCAAGGTGATTTTCGGCTATATTTCTTTCACCGCAGGGCTATCGATGAAATCGATGCGTTGAAAGCAGGCCTTTTTCCACATCGGTCTTTGGCTCTACCGCCGTGTGGGGGCAAAGAATCCATCATCTTTTTGCAGTGTCGTGACGTGGCGGATATTTATGCCCACCATGGCCTTAGACACGTCCTGGATCAAGGCTGATGCACTGCTGAGAGCGACCCTGTCACTCGCCCCGATCCATCTGTTGCGCCAAGGCATCGATGGGTCATCCCCGGCCGTGTTCAAAGAGGGGTGGAATATCTTTGCACACGACTAAAGTTTATCCCGATTTTGCCAATGATGAGTATATGCGATTGGGCTAGAGGATGCTTTCGAACCGTTCTTCCTTGGTTCGGGCATCTGAATCGCAAGGCCCACTGCAGATGTTTCAAGTTTTCGAAGCTGGCGTCAGTGCAATAAACGCCGTTTAAGTGTGTCTGACAGGAGTTTGACCCGAACAGGAATGCATCGTTTACTGAATGCCATCGGCCTAAGGATTGTAAAATGAAGAAGTTGAAGATCAACACCATCAAAGGCAAGATTTTGATCCCCATCATTGGCCTGATTGTTTTGGGCATGGGACTCACCTCGTTCATCTCGTATTTTCGTGCAAGCGAAGCGTTGGAGGACGTCCTTGTCCAAAATCTCCAACAACACTCCGGCTCCACAGCCAAAATTTTGAAATCCTGGATAAAAGACCGTAAGCTTGATCTCGCCACCTGGAGTGAGGAGCAGGTTTACACCACCTCCGTCAAAGACACTTTTATGGGCAAGGCGGCCCGCAAGATGGCCAACGCGCAACTGGCCAAACTGAAGGCTGAGTACGGTTACTACGAGGATATCTGCCTGGCCAATCCCTCGGGAGATCTTGTGGCATCCTCCAACGAGAAGATCGTCGGCAAGTTCAAGGTGAATGACCGTCCATATTTCGCTTCGGCCATGGAGGGCAAGATTTCGGCAGGTGATGTGGTAAAGAGCCGAGGCACGGGAAACCCTGTTTTTTTTGTATCCGCCCCGATTATTGAAAAGGAGGCCGTCATCGGTGTCATTTTCAGCGTTGTGGACATTTCGACCTTCAGCTCGCGTTTTGTCGATACCATCAAGGTCGGCGAGACCGGGTATGCATACATATACAATCGTGAAGGCATCATCATAGCCCATCCGAACAAAGAGTATATCCTCAATCTGGACATGAAGGATTTCGACTTCGGTCTGCGCATGATCGAGAACAAAAGCGGCATGATCGAGTACACCCATAAAGATATCAATAAAAGGGTGGCATACGACTACGTTGAGGATTTGGGCTGGACGGTAGCCGTCAATGTGCCAACCGCAGAAATTATGGCGCCGGCCAGCGCCCTGGGCCGAATGAACCTGATCGTCACCGTGGTGGTTATCGTTGTCGCGGCGGTTCTGATCTTTTTGGTCGTCAACACCATCGCCAGGAAATTGAACGAGGTCGTTCATGGCCTGCAGGATGCCGCCGAAGGCGAGGGGGATCTGACCAAGCGGCTGGATGTCAGCAGCAAGGACGAGGTGGGCGAGCTGGCCCGCTGGTTCAACGCCTTTGTTGAAAAGATCCAGGGGATTGTCTCTGAACTGGCCCAACATACCAACCGTATCAATCAAGCCTCCAGCAGCCTCTCCGGCATCTCCGAGCAGATGAACATCGGCGCTGAGCAGACGTCGTCCAAGGCCAATATGGTGGCCGCCGCCAGTGAGGAGATGAGTTCCAATGTCTCATCGGTGGCTGCCGCCATGGAGCAGGCGGCCAACAACATCAACGTGGTGGCCGCCTCTACCGAGGAGATGACGGCTACAATCCAGGAGATCGGACAAAGCACTGAAAAGGCCAGAAATATCACGGAAGAGGCTGTCGGTCAGACCTCCAGGGCATCGGACCAGGTGGGCGAACTCGGCAGTGCAGCCCAGGAGATCGGAAAGGTGGTCGAAGCGATCACCGATATCTCGGAACAGGTCAATCTGCTGGCGCTCAATGCCACCATCGAAGCGGCCCGGGCGGGGGAGGCAGGTAAAGGCTTTGCCGTTGTGGCCAACGAGATTAAAGAGTTGGCCCGTCAGACCTCCGAGGCCACCCTGGCGATCAAACAGCGTGTGGATAGCATTCAGCAATCCACAGATGGCACCGTTGCGGAGATCGGAAATATCACCCGGGTGGTCAACAGCGTCAACGAAGTAGTGACCACCATTGCCAGTGCCGTCGAAGAGCAGTCCACCACCACGGGTGAGATTGCCGGAAACATCGCCCAGGCCTCACTGGGCATTGGCGAGGTGAATGAGAATATCGCGCAGAGCTCTTCCGTGGCCGCCAATATCGCCAGCGATATCGCGGAGGTGACAAGTGCCGCCGGCGAGATGTCCGAGAGCAGTTCCCAGGTCAATCTAAGCTCCGGAGAGCTGGCCGAACTGGCCAAGCAGCTCAATGCCCTGGTGGGCCGATTCAAGGTGTGACTCAACTTTCGGGGTCGATGATCTCCTGAGGCTTCAGAGGTAGATTTAACGAAAACTAAGCGTTGAGGTGTAATCCGTCCTGTGAATTCGATATTGATCTCAGACCCCTTTATAGGGTAGATCTGTTCGTCGGTCTTATGAATTCTTGCACGGTCGATGTTGAGATCAAACGCCTTGGCATGAACGGCAAGATTCGGGCAATATACAAATGCATCCGTTCTGAGACTGGTTCCAATCCTTGCCCCCGACTCCCATATCAACATCGATCTGCTTGCCGATTGCTTTGCCGCTGAAGATACCCCTACCGGCATCGGGATGCCGTCGCACATCGTGGAGCGGATTTTCGACCCGTTTTACACGACCAAACCCAAGGAAGAGGGGACCGGCATGGGGCTGTCGGTGGTTCACGGCATCGTTAAGAGCTACAAAGGGGCCATTAGTGTCGAGACGGAGCCCGGAAAGGGAACCACCTTCAACATCTTCATCCCCCGCATCCCGGATGAACATGCGGGACCCCTTGATTACCGAAAAGAGGATATTCCGCGAGGATCGGAACGCATCATGTTCGTCGATGACGAACTTCCCCTCCTCGAAATCGTTTAAAGCACGCTCGAGCGTCTGGGGTACCAAGTGGTTTCGATATCGAGCGGCGTTGAGGCACTGTCACTGTTTGAACGCGACAGCCAAGGATTTGATTTGGTGATTACCGATCTGACCATGCCCGGCATGACCGGAGACCAGCTGGCCAGATCGATCCTGAAAATTCGGCCCGACATTCCGATTATCATCACCACCGGGTTCAGCGAATCGATGACCGACCGGGAGCTGGCCGCCATCGGTCATCGGAAAATATTATACAAGCCCATTATCAGAAAAGAGATTGCAGAGGCGATCCGTGACGTACTGGATGGTCAGCGGTCGAACACCCATTGATTTTACCGAAAAACAAACCACCGGACGCCATAGGCCAAAACGGCGGTCGCACCCAGTCCGCCACACCAGAGGGCGATGAACCATAACCATTGCTTCTGTGGATCAGGACCTGTCTCGAGGAGGTCTTTTGGCCCAAAACCTGAACCGGCTTCTCGTTTCGGCGTCCCGGCATACTTCATGTTGCCTGCGGGGTGAAACGAGACGCATTCGCGAGCTTTAATCAACATCCGTATTTTGAGATAGGCCCTAGTAATGAATTTCATGTGAGCTCTTCCCCCGAAAGATATAGTAGCTATATCCGGTGTATGCCAGGATAATGGGAAGCAGGAAGACGGTTCCCACGATCAGCAAAGATTGGGACTCGGGCGCGGCTGCGGCCTGCCTGAAGCTGACGTCGAAGGGCACCAGCCAGGGCCACATGCTTACCCCCAGGCCGATATAGTTCATCAGGAAGATACCCTGGATCAGGAAAAAGGGGCGATTTTCTCTCTTGCGATGCAGATCCCGCCACAGCACAGCGAACATGATGATGCAGAGCAGCGGCATGATCTGGAGGTAGAGAAAATTGGGCAGCGTGAACCACAACGCCCGTATGCGCTCGTTCATGAGCGGCATGCTCAAGCTCACTAAGGCCATGAAGAAGGCCACATACCCGAACAGGTAGCCGGCGCAGCGGCGCGCCCATTCCTGGGTGATGTCCTCGGTCTTCATGATCAGCCAGGTTGCGCCCAGAAGCGCGTAACCGAATATCAGGGCAAGGCCGGTCATGACCGAGAAGGCGCTCAGCCACTCCAGGGGGCCACCGGAGTAGGACCGGCCGGTAACCGAGACGCCCTGAACGAACGCTCCCAGCATCGCTCCCTGGGCAAAGGTGGCGATGAGCGATCCGAAGTGAAACGTGTAATCCCAGATCCGTTGTGACGGGCCGTGGGCCTTGAAGCGAAATTCGAACGAAACACCGCGCAGAATCAGACCGAGCAGCATGATGGTGACCGGGATGTAGAAGGCCGGCATCAGTATGGCGTAGGCCAGGGGGAAGGCGGCGAAAAGACCGCCGCCGCCGAGCACCAGCCAGGTTTCGTTTCCGTCCCAGAAGGGCGCCACCGACCCCATCATCCGGTCGCGGCACTTGTCGGAGGGCGCGAATGGGAAGAGGATGCCGATTCCCAGATCAAAACCGTCCAGCAGCACGTATAGAAAGATGGCGGTGGCAATAAGGGCGTACCACACAAGCGGCAGGTCGATATAGGCGCCAAGATTAAACATTTTTTTCTCCCGATCGGTTTTACATGAGCCCCAAGGCGATGCGCATCCGGCTATTCGGCAGCGAGTCGTCCGACCAGCGCCGGTCGAGGCCCGCTTTTCTCTTCCCCGGTTTCGATGTCGAATCCTTTAAGGATCAGACGGATGATGTAATAGGCGCCCGCACCGAAAACCAGCAGATAGATGGAGACAAAGGCGACCAGCGAAAGCCCGACCTGAATACCCCCCACCGGCGAAGCGGCCTCGGCCGTGCGCATCACGTTGTAGACAATGTACGGCTGGCGACCGATTTCGGTCACGAACCACCCGGCCAGTACGGCAATGAAACCCGATGGTGTCAGGGCTATGCACCACCACTGAAACCAGCGGGTGTCGAACAGCCGCTTTTTGAAGTAGAGTACGGCTGCAATGAGGCCGGTGAGGATCATCAGCATGCCGATGCCCACCATGATCCGAAACGACCAGAAGACCCAGAGCACGGGAGGCCGTTCGTCTTTGGGCCACTCCTTGAGACCTTTGACTTCACCATCGAGGTCGTGGGTGAGGATCAGGCTGGAGATCTTGGGCAGATCGATCGAGAACCGGGTCTCTTCCGCCTCCTGGTCCGGCCAGCCGAACAGCTTCAAGGGCGCGCCGCGCTGGGTCTCCCACAATCCCTCCATGGCGGACACCTTGACCGGCTGGTGCTCGAGCGTGTTGAGGCCGTGCATATCTCCGATCAGCAGCTGCAGGGGAGCGACAAATACCGCCATCAGCATGGCCATGCCGAACATGATGCGGGCGTGCCGGACGAATTGCTTCCGAAAGAGGTAGAAGGCGCCGATACCGCCGACCACAAACGCCGTGGTCAGATAAGCGGCCATGGTCATGTGGGCCAAGCGGTAGGGGAATGAGGGATTGAAGATGATCTCTATCCAACTGGTCGGGTAGAAGAGGCCGTCGTCACCTACGCGAAATCCGCGCGGCGTCTGCATCCAGCTGTTGGCCGAAAGGATCCAGAAGGCGGATATCAGGGTACCCAAAGCCACGATAAGGGTGGCGGTAAAGTGCATCCGGGGACTGACCCGCCGCCACCCGAAGAGCATGATGCCCAGGAAGGAGGCTTCCAGGAAGAAGGCGGTCAGCACTTCGTATCCCAGCAGCGGCCCGAGAATATTTCCGGCCCGGTCCGAGAAGACAGACCAGTTGGTGCCGAACTGGTAGGAGAGTACGACCCCTGACACCACCCCCATGCCGAAGGTGACGGCGAAGATCTTGACCCACAAACGGTAGATCTCACGGTAGAGCGTGTTGCCGGTTTTCAACCAGCGCCACTCCACAACCACCAGCCAACTGGCCAGGCCGATGGTAAAAGCGGGAAAGAGAATATGAAACGACACCGTGAAGGCGAACTGTATTCTGGCCAAAAGCGTCGGGTCAAGGTTGTCAAACATCTTCGCCCCTCCCGTTGTTGTTGAGATTAGTGTAACCCCGTCCCCCACTAATGCGAATGAATCTATCACGTCCATTCTAATCGCTGCAAGGTGATACCGAATAGACACAGTAATCTTCGGGGAAAGCGTGTCAAGGATGAGCGTCTCGCTTTCCGGTAACAGAGAAGAGGTGGGATAGCAGAAGCGCTCCGGGGTAAAAGGTAAGCTATTTTCTTGAACTTTAGGCCACCTGACCCTATAGTGGCGCCAATGGAATCCGCCTAAATAGTTACTATAACCCCCATATCAGGCACTATCGGAATTCTAAAGTAGTAGGGTCTATATACAAAAATAAGGCTGTCCCGGTTATCAGCACCCACAAGCCTTTCTACAAGGCTCGTTAGAGTTTAAGCTTTTAACTTTACACTTAAAACTGGCACCTTTAAGGGTGAGAGTTCGAGAGTCGCTAGCGTGTCCCTGTTTTTGGTATTTGATTGCGAATGCACATGAGAAAGGAGTTGCCATGGGAGGTTTCAGCACCAGCCTGCCGGAGATTATGTGGTTTGTGGCCGGCCTGGTCCTCATTCTGATGGAATTTGCCGTACCCGGCGTCATACTGGTCTTTTTCGGAATCGGCGCATGGATCGTTGCCGCTTTCGCCTATTTTGGCTTTTTAACCTCGTTGACATCCCAGCTCTTTGTCTTCAGTGCTGCCTCCATTGCGTTGCTGGTGGTGCTACGCAAGTGGGTGAAGGATAAATTCTACGGCCATGTGACCGGAGCCCAGGATCTGTCCCATAACCTGGAAGAATTTAGCGGTCACCAGGTCACGGTACTGAACGATGTGATTCCCGGGAAGTCGGGCGGGCTCGTGGAGTTCAGAGGCACCGACTGGCGCGCCTCATCCGACGAGGAGATCAAGAGGGGCGAAACGGCCACCATCGTCAAAAACGAAGGCCTGACCCTGATCATTAAAAAATAGACCATTAAAAAAATAGAGGAGGTTATAAGAATGGGTTCCGGAATAAGCTTTGGATTGGTCGTCGCTATCGGTGTCGTCATTTTGATTGTTGTCACGATTTTTAAAACGGCGCGTGTGGTCCCGCAAAAATCAGCTTTCATCGTCGAACGGCTGGGAAAATATGCGCGAACCCTGGACGCCGGATTTCATATCCTGTTTCCCTTCCTCGACAATGTCGCCTACAAACACACCCTCAAGGAGAATGCTGTGGACGTGCCGTCCCAGACCTGCATCACCAAGGATAATATTGCAGTGGAGGTGGATGGTGTGCTCTACCTGCAGGTGGTTGATCCAGTGAAGGCCAGCTACGGCATCGAGGATTACCTTTTCGCGTCGACCCAGTTGGCCCAGACCACCATGCGTTCGGAGATCGGCAAGATCGATCTGGACAAAACCTTTGAAGAGCGGGTGGCCATCAACAGCGCCATCATCCACGCGGTCGACAAGGCATCCGATCCTTGGGGGGTGAAGATCACGCGCTACGAGATCAAAAACATCAATCCGCCCGAAAGCGTCACCGGCGCCCTGGAGAAACAGATGCGCGCCGAGCGTGAGAAGCGGGCCGCAATTGCTGAATCCGAAGGCCAGCGTCAGGCGAAGATCAATGTGGCCGAAGGAGAAAAGCAGCAAGCGATCAAAAAGTCCGAAGGCGAGAAGGAGAAGCGGATCAACGAGGCCGAAGGCCGGGCCAAAGAGATCATGCTGGTGGCCCAGGCCACGGCCAAGGGGATTCAGTTCATCGCCGAAGCCATCGAGATGCCGGGGGGCGACAGGGCCGTCAATCTGCGCATTGCCGAGCAGTACATTAAGGAGTTCGGCAATCTGGCCAAGACGAACAACACCATGATCGTGCCACAGACCATGACGGATATATCCGGTCTGATTGCAACGGCAACCAGCGTCATCGAACAGACCGCACACAGGGCGTCGAGCGTCGAGACGCCATCATCCGAATAGGGACAGCGGCCTGCCGCTTCCGCCCCGATCAATAGAAGCCACCCTCTGCCGGGAGGGGGTGGTGATGTATGAGAGCGTCACGCAAGTCGAATACTGACCTTCCGTTTTCCCACGCGATAGGACGCGCCGGCCGCCAATACCTGGGGTACCAGTTTCTCCGGCACATCGACAAAGGAGATCTGGTTCTCCAGTCGTATTTTGCCCAGGCTCTTGCCGGGAATCCCGGCGTGGTGTGAGAGACTGCCCACGATGTGACTGATGTTTAGACCGTGGGCCCTGCCGCTGTCCAGCGCCAGGCGCACCATGCCTCTTTCATGGGACCTGGGGTCCACAGGCGTATTATCGCTACCGCGCCTGCGTTGCCCCTTGGCGCGCGTTTTTGGGGCACTATGGGTCACCTCGGAAACGGCTGCGATGGGGCGCTCCATATCTTTGACGCGGATCAGTTTTATGGCGGATGCGGCAATCTCAACTGTATCGAAGCCTTGCCCATTCAATTCAGTGACGATTTCACGTTCGCGCTGACAGCGGCCTCGCCGCAGCCACACCATCATCTTCTCGGTCAGACGACGATCCCTAATGGTTTGAATCTCCTCTTCGGTCGGCAACTGGGCCTGTGTCATTTTCTGCTTCGTGTAGGCTTCGATTTTACGCAGGAACCATTGCTCCCGAGGGGTCAGCAGGGAGATGGCCACGCCCGCTTTGCCGGCCCGACCGGTGCGGCCGATGCGATGGACGTAAACTTCGGGATCCTGGGGCAGATCGTAATTGAAGACATGGCTGACATGGTCGATATCGAGCCCTCGGGCGGCCACATCCGTGGCGACCAGCACTTTGATCTGATGGTTGCGAAAACGCAGCAGGACCTTTTCCCGGGCCTCTTGGCTCAGTTCGCCGCTGAGCGTCTCGGCCTGGAATCCCCTGCTGACCAATTCATTGGCCAGTTCGGCGGTGCTCAGCCGGGTGCGTGCGAACACCAGGGCGCTGTCAATCGGTTCCACTTCGAAAAGCCGGGTAAGGGCCGCCAGACGGTCGCTTTCATTGATCAGGTAGTACCGCTGTTCGACGGTGGAGACGGTAAGTGTTTCTCGTCCCGTGGTAAATACTTGCGGATCGCGTAGGTAGCGTTTGGCCAGGCTGCGGATAGACGATGGCATGGTCGCCGAAAAGAGAGCGGTTTGGCGGATGGACGAGGTGGTGTCCATAATAGCTTCAATATCTTTAATGAAGCCCATGCTGAGCATCTCATCCGCCTCATCCAGGACGACGGTGGATACATGTCCCAGATCCAGAACCCCTTTTTTGATCAGGTCGAGCAGACGACCCGGGGTTCCGACCACCACATCGACCCCCTTTTTCAATCGGTTCATCTGCGGGCCATAGGGCTGCCCGCCATAGACCGTCATTACCCTTGCGGCCATTTGACGTCCCAATTGTTCGATGGCGTTGGCAACCTGCAGGGCCAACTCCCGAGTGGGGGCCACGACCAGGGCCTGCACATGGCGCTGCCGGGCATCCAGTGCCTGTAACACAGGCAGGCCGAATGCGGCCGTTTTGCCGGAGCCGGTCCGGGATTGGCCGATCACATCCCGTCCGGTCAACATGGCTGGAATGACGGCGGATTGAATGGGCGTCGGGGCTTTGTAGCCCATCTCGTCGATGGCCTGCATCAGCTTTGGATGCAGATCCAACATCGTGAATTCAATGTTCATGATAGTTGCTCCTGTTTGCGTTTTGACCCGTCCGCTGATGCCGCCCTTTTCAGGGCATGCATGGGTTGTAAGCCAACAGCCGACCCGTCCCGTAAACATGAGCCTATCTGTTGCTGCATCGCCGTCCGGCCGATGGCCGTTCGGGTTGCTTTTCGGAAACTCAAAACAGATTATATTGCGCTGCTCGATGGAAACCATATTCCGTCGAACCGCATTACATACACTGATTTGTTGGATACTGAAACAAAATAGTGATAAATCGTGAAAAATAATCGGGACGATCCACCAACTAAAGGGTTTTATTTTCGATTCGCATCATGATGACCCGCAATCATCAAGTTTAAAGTGAAGGAATGGTGTCGATCATATCTTTTTGCT
The DNA here is from genome assembly GCA_963668675.2 of uncultured Desulfatitalea sp. GTDB lineage: Bacteria > Desulfobacterota > Desulfobacteria > Desulfobacterales > Desulfosarcinaceae > Desulfatitalea. The sequence goes on from CAXXMB010000002.1 coordinate 3,932,396, forward strand.
AAACCAAGCGTTGAGCATGTCATGGGAAGGTGACGATGGATCATTAAAGCCGGGACAGTGTTTGAATGGAAGTTTGATTCCGGACTATCCGTTCCTACTTTATAGGATTAAAGAAACGGGACAGCGATGCCGGCATGCCGACACCGGGCATGCCCGGCATCATCGACTTTTATATTTTGAGCACTAAGGGAGGTCCGAATGATCATAAAGCAGATCCCGATGGGATATATGGATAATTTCTCTTACCTGGTCGGTTGCGCGCAGACCCGCGATGCGTGGGTCATCGATCCGGCACCGGAGGTACAGCGCATTGTCGATCAAGCTGAAAAGGCGTCTCTCCGGATAGTACACATTGTCAACACCCACGGCCATGGGGACCACACGGCCGGCAATGCGGCGCTCAAAGAGATCACCGGTGCGCCTATTGTCATTCACAGCCTGGATGGGGATCGCTATCCCCAGGCCGACATCTTCCTGAAGGATGAAAACACGCTGCAGCTGGGAGAGATCACCTTCGAGGTGATCCACACGCCGGGACATACGCAGGGCGGCATCTGCCTATACGCTAAAGGCAACCTCTTTACCGGAGACACCCTCTTTGTGGGCGACAGCGGCCGCACCGATCTGCCGGGCGGCGATCGACCCACACTGGGTGCGTCGATTCGGCGTTTGATGGAGCTGCCCGATGATACGGTTGTCTGGCCGGGGCACGATTACGGCCCCACAACTTCGTCCACCATCGGTTGGGAGAAGCGAAACAATGTGAATGCCAGGGAGTATGGATATTTTGTTGCCGATTGAACCCGACTGGTGGTAGGTATGCTTCATACAAATAAAAAGATGCTCGAATGAAACGCGGTTGGCTCCAATAAACATCACAAAATGATCGGAGGGCTTATGGCGTCGTCGCTCAAGGACAAGTATGCCATCGTGGGGGTAGGCTACACACCCCAGGGGCGCGTTCCCGGAAGAACTTCTCTGAGTTTTCATTTGGAAGCATCGGCCAATGCCATCGAGGATGCCGGTCTGAAGCCAGGCGACGTGGATGGCCTCATCTGCTATCGCCACTTCCCCGCCGCCTCCGACGAGAACGACCTGACGCCCAACCACATTGCCCAGCATCTCGGGATCGCGCCGACCTATATGAGCCAGGACGCCAACTGATCGAGGAGCCACTTACAGCACGCAGTTGGCGCGCTCGAATCCGGTTTGTGTGAGTATGTTCTCATCTCTTACGGCCACAACGCGCTCTCCAGCGACAGCATGATGCAGATGCTCATGGCGTTTTCCGGGGATGACGCCGTATTCGGCCATTTCGGCGCCACCGGTGGCTACGCGCTGGCCGCCAGGCGGGCCATGCACGATTTCGGCACCGGCCCCGAAACCTGGAAAAAGATTGCCATCGGCCAGCGCAAGTGGGCCAATCTCAATCCGCACGCCATGATGCATGCCAAGCCCATGACAGAAGCGGACTACGACAACGCCAAGTGGGTGGTCGAGCCGTTGCGGTTGCCCGACAACTGCCTGATCAGCGATGGCGGCCGGGCCATCATCGTAACCTCGCTGGAGCGGGCACGCGACCTGAAACAGCCGCCGGCCGTGATCATGGGGATGGGGCAGCACAACCCCTCGACCGTCATCGCTCAGTCCGACTGGATGGCCGGCCCCACAGGCGCCAAGAGAGCGGGTGAGATCGCCTTGTCGATGGCGGACATCACCCTTGACGATGTGGACGCATGCCAGATCTATGACTGTTTTACCTACACCGTGGAGATCACCCTCCAGGACTACGGCTTTTTTGGTCCCGGCGAAGGCAGGGATTGGCTCGAGGGGGGCACGATCGAACCGGGCGGCCGCATGCCGGTCAACACATCCGGCGGACAGCTTTCGGAAGCCTACTTCATGGGACTGACGCCGCTTGCCGAGGGGGCCATGCAGATCATGGGCAGATGCGGTCAACGGCAACTCGGCCCCCTTACCGACACCAAGGAACCCAAGATCATCCTGTGCAGCGACAATGGCGGTATCCTGCAGAGCCACGCCTGCACCCTGCTAAGGAGACTGTAACCGATGTCCTACGCGAAACCATTGCCTAGATTGAACAGCGACAACCGGCCCTTTTGGGAGGGGTGCACGCAGCGCGAACTCAGATTTCAGCAGTGCGCAGATTGCGACCATGTGCGATGGCCGCCATCCGATTTGTGCCCCCGGTGCCACTGCCGTGAAGTGCGCTGGGTGAACTCCAAGGGCATGGGTACGGTCTACACCTTTGCCGTCTGTCACACCGCATATCACCCAGGGTTCGCTGCGGACCTGCCCTATGTCGTGGCCGTCGTGGCGCTCGATGAAGGGCCACATCTGTTGACCAACCTTGTCGATTGCCGACCCGACGAGGTGAGGTGTGACCAGCCGGTCGCGGTGGTCTGGGAGGAGGTCACTGAAAGTGTAACCCTTCCAAAATTCAGACTTTTATCGCCCGATCAGGAATAGAGCGATCCCCAAGCCACTTCTCACCCCTCGTGAAAAGCGTATTGACACGTAAATTCACTTCTGACAGGTTCACCACGCTAATAGAGCGAACAGCCGGAGGTGACGGGTGCGCTTGCAGCGCCGGGGCAACGATGGACAAGAACGGCATATTACTTTTTGATATCGATGGGCAGGAGACCCGGGAGATCGTGGCGATTCTTTCGGCATTGGGGCATTCCGTCCAATTATATGTCGATATCGAATCAGGGATGCATTGGTATAGAGAGAACCGGCCGCCATTTGTAATGGTGAACGCAGCGATGCCGGGAAGTCTTCAACTTGTTCACACCATTCGGGCCATTGCTGCGGATGCGATCATTCTGGTCACTGCACCTGCTGATCGGATGGGCGCTGCCATGAAGGCGCTGAAAGCGTTTGCCGATGAGTTCTTGCCCCGCCCGCTCGAAGCCGTGGTATTGGAAATTGCACTGCAGCGTTCGATCAAGATGAGGAAACTGCTTGACCAGGCAAAAAACGCCTGCGGAGAAGATTGTAGCGCCCAAACCTGTGACCAGCTGGCCCGTGAGGTGGCCAACGAGCGTTTCCTGGTGGTTCGCCAGATTATCGAAAAAATGTCCGCTTTCATCTCCCAAGTGGCCTCGGCGGTGGATGGCGGGGTGAAGTACTTCAATGAGCTGCCCTACTTCGTATCGGTCCACAGCCCCGATTGTCGGGTATTGGCGGCCAATGCCACCTCTTTGAAATTTTTGGGCAACCGGCTCTATGCGAACAGCTGGGAGATCTACGCAGGCAAACGCGGCACCCGCGAAGCGTGCCCGGTCGGCCGCACGATGCGCAGCTGCAATGTCGAGACGACCCCGGCCCTGGTGCGCTATCGCAGTGGCGCCAAGGTACCGGTCCTGGTGCATACGGCTCCGATATATGACAATGAGGGCGGCGTCGCACTGATCCTCGAGGTCTTTGCCGGAACCCAGGAGATCGATCAACTGGCCGAACAGGTGCGCAGCACCAATCAACGCTATGAGAAGCTTTTCGACGCCGTTCCCGTTCAGGTCGTGGTTCTCGATCGACAGCACAACATTACGGCTGTCAACAGAAAGTTCAAAGAGCTGTTTGGTGACCAGGTCGGCAAGAAGTTCTATGAGCTTTTCACGCCGGCAGCCTTTCCCGCTTTTCGTGATCCCATCTCGTTGACCCTCAAGGACGGTTTGCCGCACCAAGGAGAGATGGCCCTGACCGGACCCGATCGACAGAACCACACCGTGATGGCCCAGACATCGCCGATCACGACGGGCACTGGTAAAATGGTTCAGGTGCTGGCCATCCTGAGCGACATCACAGAGTATCGTCAGATGAAAGACCGCATGGCCACCGTGGGGCTGATGCTCAGCACCGTCTGCCACGATATGAAGGGGTGCATCACTGGACTCGATGCCGGCCTCTACATGGTCGACAAAGGCTTCTATCGCAATATGCCCTGGCGTATCGAAGAGGGGCTCGATGCCATCCGCATGATGGGGGATCGGCTGAGAAAGTTGGTGTTCGGTGTGCTGTACAATGCCAAGGAACGGGCCCTTGAGTTGGAAACGGTGGAGGTGTTGAAATTCGCCGGTGGTATTGCCGCCGGGTTTGAAACCCGCATTCGGGGGGCTGCCATCGAGTTCAATTGCGATTTCGACAGGTGTGACGGTGAGATCGAAGTCGATGCCGGCTTGCTGCGGTCCGCGTTGTCAAATATTCTGGAAAACGCGATTGAGGCCTGCATCGAGGATGATAAAAAGGAGCATCATCAGATAGACTTTATCGTAATCCCGGAAGATGAGCACGTCATTTTCAGAATAAAAGACAACGGCCAAGGCATCCCGGAAGAAGAGATAGAGAACCTTTTCAACCTGTTTCACTCTTCAAAAGGCCAACGCGGCACCGGCCTCGGGCTTTATATTGCCGAGAAGGCGGTGATCAAGCACAAGGGCCATATCGACGTCACCTCAACGGCCGGTGGCGGCACCGTGTTCAGTGTAAATGTGCCGAGGACATTTTCGGGCGGTGGTGCCGCTTGAGTCCTCACCGTGAAAATAGGTCCTGTTTTCTGTGGTTTCCAGCACGTTTCAATTCTGCATCCAAACGCTTACATTGCCTGGGTAGATAGGCCCGAAGGAACTCATATTTTAAAGCTATTGACGATGCTGTTAAGATTGGCCGTCAGGCCCTGCAAGTCACCGACACTGACCTTCATTTGAACGCTGCTGTCAGCGATTTCACCTGAACTTTGGCTTACTACCGCGATATCATCTGAGATCTCTGTTGAAGCGGTAGAGCTTTGGTTGATATTCTTATTTACTTCTTGCATTCCCCGGGAGGCCTGAGCGATGTTGTCAGCGATTTTTCTTGTGGCCGAAGACTGCTCTTCCACGGAGGTGGCGATAGTGCCGACAATTTGATTTATAGTGTCGATAACACCGGAAATTTCGTTGATTCCCCTGACGGTCCTTCCTGTGCTGCCTTGGATGTCCTCAATTTTGCCTTTGATTTCCAAAGTGGCTTCTGACGTTTGCTTTGCCAATTCTTTAATTTCGTTGGCCACGACAGCAAAACCTTTGCCCGCATCGCCTGCCCTGGCGGCTTCGATGGTTGCATTTAACGCCAGCAGGTTGACTTGCTCTGATATCTCGGTGATGGTTTCCACCACCTTGCCGATCCCATGTGCCGCCTGGCCAAGACCATCCATCTGACTGGAAGTTTCACCCGCCTTGTTTACGGCTTGGTCCGAAATGGAACGTGCTTTTTCTGCGTTTCGTGCGATCTCATTTATGGTGGCTGTTATCTCTTCTGCAGCGGTTGCCACCATGGAGGCGTTGGTTGAGGATTCTTCCATTGCCGCCGCTACATTGTTGAGGTTGGTGCTCATTTCCCCTGCGGATCTGGCGACATTATCCGCCCGTTGAGCAGTTTCCCCCACTCCGGTTGCCACCATTGCGGCGATTTCACTCAGCGTTTCAGATGATTTGCCGACTTGCCCTGAACTTTCTGCAATACGACCGATGATCTCCTGCAGCTTATCAAGGAAAACATTGAACCACTGCGCCATATCGCCCAATTCATTACCCGCCTTAATTTCTATCCGTTTCGTCAGGTCACCCTGGGCGATCTCCTTGAGATTCTTCACTACGCTATCAATGAGTTTGACAATGCTGCCCGATACATAGATCCAGACCACGCCGGTAATCACCAATGCAATCAATCCGACAATCAAAATGGTAAATGTGCTTTTGTTCCCAAGTGCTGAAAGCTTGTCTGCCACCTCGGTGAATTCTGTCTCATTGGCCTCCGCAGTGACGATCCAGTCCCATGGTTTGAAGTAGACAAAGCGGGCATAGCGGGTGGTGATTCTATCGGTGCCGTTCTCACTGAGGGAATATCGCTGGTGTCCGATTTCCCTTACCGAAAGCTTATTAGCGGCCTGGATGCGTTCTTTGATATAGTTTTTGCCGGCTATGTCCCTAAGGTTCAGGATATCGCCGCCGTCCTGTATACCCTTTTCGGAGATCACGTATTTGCCTGAACTGTCCATAACAGTAACGAAACCGGTTTTGCCAATCGACATATCCATGATGGCTTTCCGAAGGCTTTTGACGTTCTCTTGAGGGATCCCTACGTACAAAACGCCGACAATATGATGCTCGGCATCGTAAATCGGTTCGTATGCAGTAATATACCAATCGTTGACAACAAATGCGCGTCCGTGAAAGGTCTTACCCTGCAGCACCGTTGAAATAACGGGGTTGGCTTTACCATTCGGGTTGATCGCCGGAATGTACGTGCCGATTGCGCGCTGCCCATCTTTTTTAATGACGTTGGTCGCCACGCGCAGCATATCTCCTGCAGGATTCATGCGTTGAAAGATGGTGCAGGTCACACCAACAAGCTTTCGCACCTCATCGACCAATGGGGCCGTCTGACTCGGTGATGATATATTGCCCAACCATTGGCCACCGACTAACATCTTAGGCAATGAGATTTGCCGGGAGCCCTTGGTATACTGGTTAATCGCTTTCCAATCGTGGAGCTCATCGGAAATTGAGACGCCCCCCGCTTTGCTTGCAAGGTCTCGGGCGACGTTCAACGCTGAGTCGATATTTTTCTGGGTCACTTCTTGATGGGATTCAGCCAGCGTGTATAGATTGTCCACGACATGATCGATATCTGCATATGCCAGTTTCAAGCTCTCTGTTTCGCCCATATGGACAACACGTCGGTTCTGATTGATAACCGTATACATGATGATCAACAACGGGATAAAACTCACCATAATACCGATTAGTACCAGCTTTGTTCTAATTTTAATGTCGTGAAATTTCATCAAACCCTCCGGATATCCAATGCGCTATTTGTCGATAGCGCATGATATCGTGGCCCAATAGTGACATATCCAAGACAAGCTTTGATTATTTATTACCAGTAGTTTTCTCTTGTTTTAGAGAGGTTGAGCCGATGCGTAGTTCAATATTCCATTTTTCTACTCTCCCTTGGTTGGGGGGAAAATCCGGTCAATAACTTTCAGCTCAGGCAGTCCAATCGAACATTGATTGAGCTTGGCATACCTGTGGGCCGATAAAACACCTGGCCAAAGTTATATCATCGCTCATATTATAGTAAACTTAAGTAGAAAGAATGGAAGTTTACGATATTTTTTTGCATGTGACGAACGACTTGAAATCGAGAAGGAATTTTTTGATGATCTATTAGGATGACAGCATCAAAGAAGTTGTTAATGACAGCTCCTGGGCAACGAGAGTCGTCATGTATTTGTGGGGAATAGTGTTGGGGGACGTGTTCCTTCAAGGACATAAAAATAGGGCTCAGATTTTCATCTAAGCCCTTTATATCTTTTTGGTAGCGGGGACAGGATTTGAACCTGTGACCTTCGGGTTATGAGCCCGACGAGCTACCAGACTGCTCCACCCCGCATCAAGTAAAAGATGTCTATACCTGTGTTGTTGTGTGCAGTCAAGGTGTTTTTTTGTCATTTTGTCGACCTATTTGGGTCAGCCGCTCCACAAGTTCGGACTGCTCCCGGGACGACATGCGGACTTGCTTCGGGTGGATGCGGACTTGCTTTTGCCTGCTGGTGTGGCCGCTGATGATCTCTATGGTCGACTTTGGTCTTCCGAGGGTTTTGGCCAGTACGGCGATGCACTGCTTGTTAGCGGCATTGTCGACCGGCGGAGCGGTCAATCTGATTTTAAGCGCTTTCTGGTGGCTGCCGACGATCGCAACTTTCGATGCACGTGGCTGAACCACTACCCCGAAGGTGACGCCCTGGTCGTTTGCCCGTATGTCAAGCATCCGATGGCACACTTTGGTTGCGGATGAGCTGGCGGATGAAGTCGGGCGGGCGGATGACAGAGCCTTCACGGTTTAGGAAGGCGTGGCGGGTATGACCCGTGGCGTGAACGATCTGTTCATCCTCGCTGGTGACGCGGTAATCGATCTTCAGGCCGGCTTTCATCCCTTTGTCCAGGAGCGAGTGGATGATCAGCACTTCATCGTACTTGGCGGGGGTCATGTACTTGCAGTGCACTTCCGATACGGGCAGCAGGATGCCCTGCAATTCGACCTCTCGATAGGGCAGGCCCCAGTCGCGAAGCATTTCAGTGCGCCCGATTTCGAACATGCGCAGGTAGTTGGCATAGTATACGATCCCCATGTTGTCCGTATCGCCGTAGATCACGCGGTATCGGGTCTGATGCGCATCCATGGGATTCTCCCTATTGCTTGAGAAGCTGCTCGATCTCCTTCTGTACGGTGCCGTACGCTTCGGTGACCGGAAATTGCGGAAACTCATCGATTACATTCCGAGGTGGCCTGAAGAGCAGACCGTGTTCGGCCTGTTTCAGCATGCTGATGTCGTTATAGGAGTCCCCCATGGCGATGACCTTGAAGTTGAGGCCCTGCAGTGCCTGAACGGTGTGCCGTTTGGCATCCGCTTGGCGCAGGTGGTAGTCAGCGATGGCACCGGAGTCGTCGATGCTCAGCGAGTGGCAGAAGAGAGTGGGCCATCCGAGTTTGGCCATCAGGGGTTTTGCAAATTCGATATAGGTGTCCGATACAATGATGACTTGCGTCAGGTTGCGCAGCCAGTCGAGAAAGGCGTTGGCGCCCTCCAGAGGGTCCATGGTGGCGATCACATCGGTGATGTCCTTGAGTTTCAATCCGTTGCGTTTCAGAATATCCAGGCGTTGGCGCATCAGAACATCGTAGTCGGAGATATCCCGAGTGGTCAGGCTCAGCTCCTCGATACCGGTTTTGCGGGAGACGTGAATCCATATCTCGGGTACCAGTACTCCTTCAAGGTCTGTACAAATGATGTGCATGGCTTATCTCGCTATTTGTTGAGTTGGCGGCGTTGCATTCGATTGGGAGCATCGGGCCGAGAGCCCTTTTGCCAATACGGCATGTCTGCTTCAGCCGATCCGTTCGGCCGAAGCCAGCTTTTCATCTTCAATCCGAATCGTCACCGGTGCCGGGCCTACGTCTTCCAGGCCGTCGATTTGGCTGAGTGCCTTTTGTACATCAGCCTCGCGGGCGTGATGGGTGATGATGACAATGGGAACGTGACCGTTGGCCTTTCTGCCTTTCTGCTGTACCGATTGGATGCTGATACTGTTTTGCCCCAGTATGCCGGCCAGTTTTGCCAGAACGCCAGGACGGTCCGCCACTGCAAAGCGGAAGTAGTAGTGAGTGACGATATCGGCTACCGGCATGACCGGCAGGGCTTTGACCCGGTCCGGCTGATAGGCCATCTGCGGCACGCGGCCGGCGGCGCCATAGCGAAGGTTGCGGGCCAGGTCAACGATGTCGCCGACAACGGCACTGGCGGTGGGCATCATCCCGGCTCCGTAACCGGAGAGAAAGAGATCCTCGACCGCGTGGCCATTCACGGTGATTGCGTTGAGCGAACCGGAGACGTTGGAGAGAATATTGTCCATGGGGATCATGGCCGGGTGTACCCGCGCTTCCACCTGATCGCCGTGGTTTTTGCTGATGGCCAGCAGTTTGATGCGGTAGCCGAACTCTCTGGCAAACTCGATGTCCAGCGGCGTGATGGTTGATATGCCCTCTACGTAGATGTCGTCGTATTTGATCTCCATGCCGTATGCCAGGGCCGTAAGGATGGCAAGCTTGTGGGCCGCATCGAACCCCTCGATGTCCAGGGTAGGGTCCGCCTCCGCATAACCGTTGGCCTGGGCTTGGGCCAGGGCCTGGTCGAAGGGGATCCCCTCCTCGGTGATTTTGGTCAGGATGTAGTTGCAGGTGCCGTTGAGGATGCCCACCAGGGATTGGATTTCATTAGCGACCAGCGCTTCGCGCAGCGATTTGATGATCGGTATGCAGCCGGCCACGCTTGCTTCATAGGCAAGGTCCACACCGGCGGCCGAAGCTGCTTTGAAGATGGCATTGCCATCGGACGCCAGCAGTGCCTTGTTGGCGGTCACCACGTGCTTGCCGTTCTGAATGGCGGCCATGATCAGCTCCTTCGCCACTGTCAGGCCTCCGATCATTTCGACGACGATATCCACTTCGAGGTCGCTGATGATGGCCCGGGCGTCGTCAATGAAGACACCGGGTGCGAAGGTGATGCCCCGATCGGTGGTCTGGTCCAGGTCGGCCACATATTTTAATTCCAGCGGTATGCCGGTACGGTCTTGAATCATCTGCTGCTTTTCAATGAGCAGCTTTGCAACGCCGGTTCCGACGGTGCCGCATCCGATCATGCCCAATTTGACGGGTCGCATGGCTGAATACTCCTTGGGACGATTATTATTGAAATGGTGATTTAATGAAGCAACAAGGGGGCAATTTCGTATATCCCATCGGATAAAGTCAATAAAAAGATGCTTCCCCGGGCGGGTTGCAACTGTTGCCGATTGGAAAACCCTGGCGTTACATTACTTTTCTAATACCGCGAATGGCCTGATTGGTGCGCATGTTGTTTTCGATGAGGGCGAAGCGCACAAATTCGTCACCGTATTCGCCAAAGCCCAAGCCGGGTGATACGGCCACCTGGGCTTCGTTGATGAGGTACTTTGAAAATTCCACCGAGCGCATGTGGCTGTATTTGGGCGGTATTTTGGCCCATACGAACATCGTGCCCTTGGGGCTGTCGACCTCCCATCCGGCGCGGTTCAAGCCGGTGATGAGTGTATCGCGCCGTGAGCAGTAGATGTCCCGGATTTCATTGACGCACTCCTGGGGGCCGTTCAGGGCGATGATGGCCGCGATTTGGATCGGCTGAAAAATACCGTAGTCCAGGTAGCTTTTGATTCTTCGCAGCGCATGGATGATCTCGGGATTGCCAACGCAGAAGCCGACCCGCCACCCGGCCATGCTGTAGCTTTTGGACATGGAGAAAAATTCCACGCCGACCTCTTTGGCGCCTTTGGCCTGCAGGAAACTCGGCGCTTGGTAGCCGTCAAAATTGAGGTCGGCATAGGCGAAATCATGGATGACGATGATGTTGTGCTCTTTGGCAAAATCGACGACCTTTTGGAAGAAATCGAGATCGACGACTTCGGTGGTGGGGTTGTGCGGGTAGCTCAGGATCAGCAATTTGGGACGCGGCCAGGACTGGCGTGTTGCATTGATCAGGTTCTCGAAAAAGTCCTGGCCCGGGCCTACGGGAACGCCCCTAACATCGCCTCCGGCGATAATGGCCGAGTAGGGGTGAATGGGGTATGTCGGGTTGGGCGTGAAGACCACATCCCCCGGACGGATGGTTACAAGAACCAGATGGGACATGCCCTCTTTGACGCCGATGGTGACGATGGCCTCGTTGTCCGGATCGATGGAAACGTCATAGCGGCGCTGGTACCAGTCGGATATGGCGTGGCGCAGCTTGGTGATTCCCATTGAAGCGGAGTAGCGATGGTTATGGGGCTTGCGAGCTGCTTCGACCAGCTTGTCGACGATATGGTCGGGGGTGCCGAGATCGGGGTTGCCCATGCCCAGGTCGACGATGTCTTCCCCTCGTCGGCGGGCTTCCATTTTGATCTCATTGACTTGTGCAAAGACATATGGGGGGAGACGGTCCAAGCGGGCGAATTCAACCATGATTTTTTCCTTTCAGATTGGGTCTAACCCTATAAAAGGAAGCATAAAATGTCAAAAATTTTGTTTTGACTTTTTAGGCTCGGCAGTTTATCCATGCAACTGTTTTTCCAAAGATTGTTATTAACCCGGCAATTAATTACCTTAGCAATGGTCATTCCGGCGCAGGCCGGAATCCAGAACCGTTCCTGGATCCCGGATCAAGTCCGGGATGACAAAGGTTGGCCTATTTAATTGCCGGTTTAATAAGCCGAGACCCTCAGGAGATCCCGCATGAACAAACCTTTGACCTATAGCGATGCCGGTGTCGATATCGACAAAGCCGACGCACTGGTCCACTCGATTAAAGAGATAGCGCAAAAGACCCGTGTGCCGGGTGTCATGGGAGAGATCGGCGGATTCGGCGGCCTCTTTTCATTGAATACGGCCAATATGGAGAGCCCGGTTCTGGTGAGTTCTACAGACGGTGTAGGCACCAAGCTCAAGATCGCTTTTCTTACGGGCAAGCACGATACGGTCGGGATCGATCTGGTGGCCATGTGCGTCAACGATATTCTTGTCCAGGGAGCCAAGCCGCTCTTTTTCCTCGACTATCTGGCCACCGGCAAGATCGAGGACGAGAAGCTGACCCAGATCATCAGCGGTGTCGGTGCCGGCTGCCGTGAGGCGCGCTGTGCGCTGATTGGTGGGGAGACGGCCGAGATGCCGGGATTTTACGCAGACGGCGAGTACGATCTGGCCGGTTTTGCGGTGGGGATCGTGGACAACAGCAAGATTGTGGATGGATCGGAGATTCAGGTCGGGCACCAGATGATCGGTATCGCATCCAGCGGGCTGCACAGCAATGGATACTCACTGGTGCGCAAGATCTGCTTCGATGTCTTGAAGATGGATGTACATACCCATGTCGCCGAGTTGGGACAGACCCTGGGCGAGTCGTTATTGACCCCCACCCGTATCTATTCGGAGACCGTGCAGCATCTGATCCGCGGGTTGCCGGTTCGAGGCTTGGCCCATATTACCGGCGGTGGTATCGTCAACAATGTCCTGCGTATTATCCCCAAGGCCTGCGGGATCGTGCTCAAGCGCGGGAGCTGGGAGACGCCGCCGATATTCAGCTTTCTGCAGGAGGCCGGTAATGTGGAGGGCAACGAGATGATGCGCGTCTTCAACAACGGGGTCGGCATGGTGGCGGTTGTTCCCGAAGATGCGGCCCAGGATGTCCTATCCAGCCTCACTGCCATGAAGGAGAAGGCGTGGGTCATCGGGGAGATCGTCGAGCGCGCCGGCGGAGACGACACCCGCTTTCAGTGGGTTTGAGCCCTCAGAGGGATTACATGATACGACGCCTCTCAAATTTTTTCTTGCGGTTCTTTCAGTGGGTGGCCAAGGGAGCGGAAAAACAGCCCCCCTGCCGCTCCTGAGGTCTCCGCAATCGGGGTGCCGGGACGGTACCTAAACCACGCAAGTAGATCAGCGCCTCTCTTTTGCTGGTCATCCCCCCAAAGGTTAGTGTCATGCGAGTTCTCGGTATAGAATCGTCCTGCGATGAGACGGCGGCGTCGATTGTCGAAGATGGCCACCGGATTTTATCGTCTGCGGTGGCGTCCCAGGTGGAGATTCACAACGCTTACGGTGGTGTGGTGCCTGAATTGGCATCGCGGCAGCATACCGAGGCCATCGTGCCGGTGGTCGATCAGGCGATCATGGATGCGGGGGTCGGCCCGGAAGAGATCGAGGCGGTGGCCGTCACCCAGGGACCTGGATTGGTCGGTTGTCTGCTCATCGGATTCTCGTTTGCCAAGGCGTTTGCTTATGCCCGTGGGCTGCCGTGGGTGGGTGTCGATCATCTGGAGGGACATCTCTATTCGGTGCGGCTTGGGGATGATCCACCCGAGTATCCGTATGTGGCCCTGTTGGCGTCGGGTGGCCACACGGGGGTTTACTACGTGGCGTCGGAAGTGCGCCAGGAACTGCTGGGGCAGACCCGGGACGATGCGGCCGGCGAGGCTTACGACAAGGTCGCCAAGATGTTGGGTCTTGGCTATCCGGGTGGGGCGGTCATCGATCGTCTGGCCGGCGAGGGAGATGCGAAGCGTATCGCGTTCACGCGTCCCTACCTGGACAAGGAGCAGTTCGATTTCAGCTTCAGCGGTCTGAAAACGGCGGTTAACCGATACTTGCAGGCTCACCCCCGGGCGGTGGTGGAGAGCTGCGCCGATGTGGCCGCCGCGTTTCAGGAGGCGGTTATGGATGTGCTGGTTTATAAGGTGATCCATGCGGCCGAGGTGAAGCAGTGTAAGCGGGTGGCCGTGGTCGGTGGTGTGGCCGCCAATGGTCGTTTGAGGGAGCGACTGGTCATCGATGGGAACGCAAAGGGGTTAAGCGTCCACATACCGCCGCTCGACCTGTGTGGCGATAATGCGGCCATGATTGCGGCCGTAGGGTATCACCACCTGCAAAGAGGTGAGCGTACTTCGCTGGATGCTGACGTTTACTCGCGTCGTCCGCGATTCTGACCATTGTGTGATAATGGACGGGAATTTATTTCCTATCCCAGCTTTCGTGATAGATGATCCGGCGAGTCGAGTGGGTGGTCTGCACCTGACGCAAACGCTCGTAAGTGCCGTTAAGGTGCGGCTCCGGGCGTCCCGGAAACTCGCTTACGCTCAAACAGTCCGGGCCGCTGATCCTCCGCTGCACCTAAACGGCACTAACGTGCAATGCTGACCAGGTGCAGACCACCCACTCGACTCGCCTCCGTTTATAGAATACAGAGAAAACGGTCGAATAAATTATGGGAGAGACGAATGCTGTGCACTGAATTTTGGATTACGTCACTGGTGGTAGTACTGGTACCGGGAACTGGGGTGATCTATACGGTTTCCACCGGTCTTCTTCTTGGGTGGCGCGCCAGCCTTGCTGCGGCAGTAGGGTGTACGATAGGCATCGTTCCACATCTGACCGCCTGTATCCTTGGGCTTTCCGCCATTGTTCACATGAGCGCCGTTGCCTTCCAGACGCTCAAGTATGTTGGGGCGGCCTACCTGGTCTATCTTGCCTGGTCGATGTGGCGGGAGACCGGCGGTATCCGTTTTCAGGCCCAGAGCCCACGAATGGAGGCCTGGCGGATTATTGTCAAAGGAGTTCTCATCAACATTCTCAACCCGAAACTGTCGATCTTCTTCCTCGCGTTTTTACCGCTGTTTGTTTCGGCTGAGAGCCAAACGCCGACCCTTCAAATGCTTGTCTTGAGCGCTATCTTCATGGGGATCACGCTGGTCATCTTTATGTTGTATGGCATTTGCGCCCACCGTGTCCGTTCCAGCTTGACGCGTTCAGCTCGTAAGGTGCGCTGGATGCAGCGAGCATTTGCGTTCACGCTTGGTGTGCTTGGCATCAAACTGGCATTGACTGAGCAGTAGTTCTTATCGATCATCTTACCGATTACCCCACGGTTCATGCGTCGTCGTTACAGACGTTAGCGTGCTGATCTGTATAAAAATTATACGACTTTCATCCTTTTTGCATTGATGTTTACAATTTACACGATCCGACTTATTTTACGTTTTTAGCGGATTAAGTGAAGCGTAATTTTAAGGAAATTTCTTAAGAGGAACCAGCATTGTTTTATCGATCAGGAAACAGCCGGCACGCCGGCATGCGGATTTCACCTTGGATTATCCTGGGGTCGACGGCCATATTGATCGTGGTGGTGATTGTGCTCGCAGTGCAGAATGCGAATCGCGAGCGGCGCTATATGTCGGAGATCCTCAGCGCCAAGGGGGCCGCATTGATCCGGGCAGTGGAGGCTGGGGCGCGGACCGGAATGATGGGTATGTCCTGGGGGGGGCAGCAGATCCAGCAGTTGATCAAAGAGACCGCCCGTCTGCCGGATGTGCGTTTCATGGCGGTGGTCGATCCCGGCGGCCGGGTAGTGGCCCATAGCGAGTCGGACCAGGTAGGTAAGCCTTTTGACCAAGGGCGCAAGTTGATACACGTCGGCTCCAATTTGCAGGAGAATTGGGAGCTGGTCGATCTGGGCGAAGAGGGAAGGGTATTTGAGGTTCATCGTCCGTTTCGACCGATGAGGCCGGGAAGAAACCAATTGGGCGGCGGCCGAATGCAAGGGATGATGCGGCGCCACAGTATGATGACACCACCTGAGGATGATTGGTTTTCATCCGCAGATCAAGAAAAGCTGATGATTGTCGCCGGACTTGATGTTGATACGTTTGAGGCAGCCATCCGTGAAGATTTCAAAACCACTATGATCCTCTCGGTAATATTGGTGCTGCTGGGATTCGGCGGGTTCGTTTCGCTTTTCTGGATGTACAGCTATCGGACGACCAAAAGATCGTTGCAGGATGCCAGCGCTTTTGCCGACAAGGTGGTAGCCTCTCTGCCGGTGGGGTTGATCGCTACCGATCAGGTGGGGCACATCACTTTTTTCAATGCTGCGGCGGAGCGAATTACTGGTGTGAGACGGGAGCAAGCAGCAGGGCAGTTGGTGAATTCACTTCTACCATCGCCCTTATGTGGCTTGATTGAGGCGCTCGACCGTGGTCTCAACATCAACGAAAAGCAGATGGAGTGTCGCTTCCCAGGCAACCGCATGGTGCCGGTCAGTGTCAGCGCCGCCCGTATTGTCAACGAGGCGGGGGCGTTTGTCGGTCAGATTCTTATCTTGAGGGATCTGGGCGAGGTGCGTCGCTTGCAGGATGAGGTGCGTCGACAGGAGAAGATGGCTGCGCTGGGCGGACTGGCAGCTGGCGTTGCTCACGAGATTCGAAATCCGTTGAGTTCCATCAAGGGGATGGCCACCTTTTTTTCCAGCCAGTTCGAAGAGGGCAGTGAGGGAAGAGAGGCCGCAGGGGTGATGGTTCAGGAGGTGGACCGCCTTAACCGGGTGATCACCGAGTTGCTGGCTTTTGCCCGTCCGTCGGACGTCAAGCGGCAGCCGACGGATATGGCCCCGCTGGTCGCAAGGAGTGTTGGTTTGATCCAGAAGGATGCGGCCAATCAGAAGATCGATGTCGATCTCGCTATGGATGATGACCTCTGCAGGGTCTCGATCGATCCGGATCGCATGGCCCAGTGTCTGCTAAATCTGCTGATCAATGCCATCGATGCCATGTCTGGGGGAGGGCGTTTAAAGGTGCGCTGCGAGTCGATCGATACGCATGAGGTGCGCATCGCTATCAGCGATACCGGCCCGGGAATGTCTCCGGAAGAGCTCGCTCAAATTTTCGACCCCTACTACACCACGAAGAGCAAGGGAACGGGTTTGGGGCTGGCTATTGTGCATAAAATCGTGGAGGCGCACGGGGCGCGTCTGAATGTGGAGAGTGCCCCGGGCCGCGGCACAACCTTTTTTCTGCGTCTAGAATGCGCTGATCGCGAAACTAAAGACGGGGAGGCAAATGATGGCAAGAGCGAACCGGTTGCTGATCGTCGATGACGATCCAGGGCATCTGACCACTCTCAAGACCATCAGTCGCAGTTGGGGGTATGAGGTTGCCACGGCAACCGATGGTAGTGAGGCTGTGGAGACGGTGCGTTCCGTACCGGTGGATCTGGTACTCATGGATGTCCGCATGACACAGATGGGCGGCATCGAGGCGCTATCGCAGATCAAGGCCTATAATCCATCCATCCCCGTGATCATTATGACGGCATACTCTTCGGTCGAATCGGCTGTGAGCGCCCTGAAGGCCGGCGCTTATGATTACCTGCTCAAGCCGCTCGATTTCGAAGCGTTGAGGCTCGCCATCGAACGGGCGTGCGAACATGCCGGCCTCAAGGATGAGAACCGGCGCCTCAAGGAGCAGTTGCAACTCGGTGGGGCGGCGACCCGCATTATCGGCAAGAGCTCTCCCATAAAAGATCTGATGGAGATGCTTGCCATGGTGGCGCCGTCGGATGCAACGGTTCTTATTACGGGAGAGAGTGGCACCGGCAAGGAGTTGATTGCCCGCTCTTTGCATTTTAACAGCCCGCGCAAGGAGCACCCCCTGGTGGTGGTCAACTGCGCGGCGATTGCAGAGTCGTTGCTGGAATCTGAGCTGTTTGGTCATGAGAAGGGAGCGTTCACTGGAGCGGATCGACGGCGGGAAGGGCGTTTCAAGCAGGCCGACGGCGGTACCCTATTTTTGGATGAGATCGGTGAAACCTCGGCGGCCATGCAAGCCAAGCTTCTCCGTGTATTGCAGGAGAGGGAGATCTGCCGGGTCGGGGGCGAGGAGGTGCTGCCGGTGGATGTGCGCATCGTCGCTGCCACCAACCGCGATTTGGAGAGAGATGTGAGCGAGGGGCGATTTCGGGAAGATCTTTTCTACCGGCTCAATGTCATCACACTGAAAGTCCCTCCGCTTAGAGAGCGAAGGGAAGATATCCCCCTGTTGGCCGACCATTTTTTGAATAAGTATGCTGAAAGGAATCGGAAGCCTGCAAAGGGGTTTGCTCCCGTGGCCATGGATATGCTGCTCAATTACAACTGGCCTGGCAATGTGCGTGAGCTGGAAAATGCGGTGGAGAGATCGGTGGTGTTGATGACCGCGGAGCATGTGACCGAGAAGCAGTTGCCGTTCAATATAGCGAAACAGTATGCCGACACCCGACCTTCTCTTATCGATCTTGTGGCTGCACCGCAGACCGACGGTACACGCTCGTTGGAAGATATTGAAAAGGAGGCGATCATGGTGACGCTAGGGGCCACTGACGGAAACAAGAGCGAAACTGCCCGTCGTTTGGGTATTACACGAAAGACGTTGCACAACAAATTGAAGAGTTACGGATTGTAGGGTTTTGATGGCACGGGTGGAAAGGCGCCGGTAAATGGAGCCGGGTGATGAGGCATCTCCTGCGACGCTGAAAGATTTGACTGCCGCTAAGATTCGCACCGGGCGGTCCGCAAACTCGCTGCGCTCAGACAGTGCGGACCGCTTTTCCTCCACTGAATCTAAGCGGCAGTAAAATCTTTCGCTAATGGCAGGAGGTGCCTCATCACCCGGCTCCATTTACCTCCATCAGTTTGATCGTCTGATATTCATTCCCGGTTATCTGAAATGCTCAAGCCGCCAGAGTTCAGGTAAACTTGGCCTGCATCGAAGCGTTGCTGATTCAACAGAAAAAGCCCCCCCGGCCCCCCTTTGTCAAAGGAGGGAATCGTTTATCTGAATATGGGTTGATGCATCAGTTGTGGTAATCTTCCATGAAGCATTCTATCGTTCAGAATCAGGCGGGTGTTCTGGTGCCGGCCAAATATTTTGCTTTTGCTGAGAGGATGCGTTCTAACGAGGCTATGCTTTTTTCTGCCAGCTCCTCCTGGGTTTGGATGTTGCGGTGAATTTCATGAAAAGCTGCCGCTATTTTTGGTCCTGAGTGGCAAATGAGCAGGATGTCGACGGTGCTGATAAGGCATTGGGAGACGATGTCGGGCAGGTGGTAGTGTTTGGCGATGGCGCCCATGTCCAGGTCGTCGGTCATTACCAGCCCTTGGTAGCTCAATTGGTTGCGCAGCAGATTGTTGACGATGGGGACGGAGATGCTGGCCGGCCATTGGGGGTCGAGGCGAGGGTAGCGGATGTGGGAGAGCATGATGCCGGACACATCGGATGCCACGGCTGCCTGGAAGGGAGGCAGGTCGCTGGTCGATAGCGCCTCCAGATCGATGTCGAGATCGGGAAGGTCTTCGTGGGAATCGAGCACTGTGCGGCCGATGCCGGGGAAGTGCTTTCCCACGGCCATGATGCCGTTGTTCTGCAACGCTTCGATCATCGCGCTTCCCATCTGAGCGACCCAGTGGGGGTCGCGGCCGAAGGCACGTTCGATCATGATGCTGGGGCCTTCGGGTGGGGGGACGTCGAGTACGGGTGCCATGTCCATGTTGACGCCGATCTGCCCGAGCTCTTTGGCTGTGATTTGGGCAAAGTGGATGGCGTCTTCTTCAGATTGCATGGTGGGGTTGCCTGGAAACTGGGTGAACGGCGGTTTCAGGCGGGCGACGATGCCGCCCTCCTGGTCTATGGCGATAAAGAGAGGCGGCAGGCCGCATCGGGCGGCGTACTGTTGCGTTTCTCCGCACAGATCGCTGACTTGATCGGGTGATTCGATATTGCGTGAGAAGAGGATGATGCCACCGACGTTGAGGGTGCCGATGTCATATTTGAGTTCATCATTCAACTCGGTGCCGGTGAACCCGACCATCAGTCTCTGGCCGGTTTGCTGGCGGTCTGAAAGGTTTTGAGTCTGCATTCGTGCAATTCCTTGGTCTGGTCTTAGCGCCGTCTGTGGCGCAACTGGTATTTGCGCACGGCTCTCGTGTGGTCTTTGATGTTGCTGGAAAAGTAGTGGGTGCCGTCCTTTTTCGATACAAAAAAGAGATATTCGGTCTGGGCGGGGAAGAGGGCGGCTTCGAGGGCGGCTCGGCCCGGATTGGCGATGGGGCCGGGCGGCAGCCCGCGGATGACATAGGTGTTGTAAGGTGTGGGGGTACTTAGGTGGCGCCGGGTGATGTTGCCGTCGAAGTCTTCTATGCCATAGATCACCGTGGGGTCGCTCTCCAAGCGCATGCGTTTTTTCAATCGGTTATGAAACACGGACGCGATGATGGGCCGTTCGGCCGGATCGCCGGTCTCCTTCTCGATGATCGAGGCCAGCGTAACGGTGTCATGTGGTGAGAGGCCAATTTCCCGGGTGCGATTTTTCCATTCATCGGTGAAGACGGCCTTGAAGCTGTCGACCATCTTTTCGATGATACCTTTGGCGGTGATCCCTCTGGGGAAGTAGTAGGTGTCGGGAAAGAGGTAGCCCTCTGCGGTGGGGCCATCCAGGCCCAGGTTCGCCACAAACGCCGGGTCTTTGGCCTGCCGCGTAAACGCTTCGGCCGTGACCAGGCCGGTTTTCTGCACTTCGGCTGCAATTTGGCTGATGTTGTATCCCTCCGGGATGGTGAGACGGTGCAGCAGCACCTTGCCGTTGACCAGCGTGTCGATCACCTCCAACGGTGTCATCGAAGTGGTCAGGGCGTACTCCCCGGCTTTGAGCCGCTTGTCGTCTCCCTTGAGCCGCGCCAGAATTTTAAAGCGGGTGGCGTTGGAGACGATGTCTGCTTTCTGGAGCCTTTCGGCAAGCATTCCGAAGCTTTCTCCTGGGACAACCGATATGATGTGGGGGAGATCCTGTTGATTGACCGGGCGATGGGCGAAACGGTGAAGATCAATTGCGATCCAGGCGGCGATGCCTGCAATGGCGATCAGCGCTCCCGTAAAGAGTAGTATGAGATATTTCAATTTGAGCAAGTTATCCCTGGCGGACTTTTTCATTTGGGGTTGCGGGTTTTGATCTGCTGCTCGGTGGTCGATGCATCGAAGATGGATGCCTGTCCGGCCACGGTGGTTTCAAGGCAGCAAAAGATACACCCTATTTTGTACCAGACGATGGCCCTAAACAATGGGGAAACCGGTAAACAGTGCAGGGTCGATTGCAGGGCGGCCACCCAAGACGGCTTACCTTATGCCATCGCTTCCGAATTTGTCAATCTTTCGGCTTGTCGCGGTTGCCTAATTGATGGAAAGGCCTTATGGTAACCCTAATTAGCGGTAGCGTATCCCGTCGAAATACCTGGTCTAAGCGGAAGAGGACCTACTATGACCCGACCCAAACTGAAAGAGCTGCAGATCGACCGTGACTGGTGCAAGGGGTGCGGTATTTGCGTCGCATTCTGCCCGAAGCAGGTGCTGGAGATGGACCGGCTCGAAAAGGCTGTGGTTGTGCGTGCAGAGGATTGCATCGTCTGCCGGGCGTGCGAGTTGCGCTGCCCGGATCTGGCCATCACGGTAATCAAGGAAGAGACTGACTCTGAAAGGTGACGATCCCATGGATCCCAATGTCCGATTCGTCCAAGGCAACGAAGCTTGTGTTGAAGGAGCAATGTATGCCGGGCTTCAGTTTTTTGCCGGCTATCCGATTACACCTTCGACCGAGATCGCAGAGCATCTCGCCTACCGCCTGCCGAAAAGCGGCGGCAAGTTCATCCAGATGGAAGATGAGATTTCATCCATGTGCGCCATTATCGGCGCCTCTCTGACCGGCCACAAAGTACTCACGGCTACCAGCGGCCCGGGATTTTCATTAATGCAGGAGGCCTTGGGATATGCCGTGATGGCGGAAATCCCCTGTGTGATCGTCAACGTCCAGCGCGGCGGACCCTCGACCGGCATTCCCACTCACATCAGCCAGGGCGATGTGAATCAAGCGCGCTGGGGGACCCACGGCGATCATTCCATCATCGCTTTGACTGCTTCCAACCATCAGGATGTGTTTGCGATGACGGTGGAGGCCTTTAATTTGGCGGAGACTTACCGCACGCCGGTAATTCTGCTGTTTGACGAAGTGGTGGGGCACATGCGTGAACGGCTCGATATCCCGAAGCCTGGACGGATACCGTTGGTGGACCGGCTGCGTACATCCGTGCGCGAAGGCGTCGATTATCATCCCTATCTTCCGCGCGAGGACGGCCGTCTGCCAATGTCCGACTTCGGGGGGGTGCATCGCTACAATGTGACCGGGCTCTATCACGATATGTGGGGGTTCCCATCCGACGACCCCAAAGTCGTCCACGGCCTCATACGCCATCTGGTGGATAAGATCGAAAGCAATACCGGGGCCATTGCGCGTTATAAAACCTACTACTTGGACGATGCCCGTACCATTATGGTTTCCTACGGTGCAACGGCCCGTTCCGCTCTGCACGTGGTTGAAAGCATGCGCAAAAAGGGCCAGAAGTTCGGACTATTCGAACTGCAGACCCTGTGGCCTTTCCCCTATGACATCGTCGGCGAAGCGGTCGGCCGCGCCAAGCGGGTGATTGTTGTGGAGATGAATATGGGCCACATCTGTGGCGAAGTGAAAAAATCGTTGAACAATCCGCGAAACGTATTTCTGATCAATCGGTTAGATGGGGTCTTTATTACACCGACCGATATTCGGCAGGGCTTAAGGTTGATCGAAGGCAAAGGGGTGTAGAAGTTTAAACTTTCCAAACTGCCTGCAAAGCGGGGAATAGGAATCTACCATGGCCGTTAAAGATTATCTTCGGGAACGTTTCTTCCCCCATATGTGGTGTCCGGGATGTGGGCATGGAATTGTGTTGAACAACATGGTCCGGGCGATTGAAAAGCTGGGAATGAGCAGAAACGAAATCGTGATGGTGTCGGGCATCGGGTGCTCGTCGCGCATCACCGGCTATGTCGATTTTCACACCCTGCACACCCTTCATGGCCGGGCCCTGGCTTTTGCTACCGGTGTCAAGTTGAGCAAGCCAGAGCTCAACGTGATCGTGGCCATGGGAGACGGTGATGCGTTGGCCATCGGCGGAAATCATTTCATTCACGCTGCCCGTCGCAATATTGCCATGACGGCGATTGTGATGAACAACCGCATTTACGGCATGACCGGCGGGCAGTATTCGCCACTCTCCGGGTATGGGACGCTGGCCACTACGGCTCCCTATACCAATATCGATCAGGGGTTTGACATCGTGGAACTCTCCGTCGCTGCCGGTGCCACATTCGTTGCCCGCACCACGGCTTACCATGTCAATGAAATGGCCGATCTCATTCGGCAGGCGATTCTCCACGACGGTTTTTCGGTGGTCGAGATCCTTTCACAATGCCCGACCTACTTTGGTCGTAAAAACAAACTCGGAGACGCGGCCGACATGTTGCGACTGTTCAAGGAGAGCACCACGCCGATCGGTTCCAAGGCGAGTGAATCCAACCCGGAGTTGATCGAAAGGGGCATCTTCGTCCAAGCGGACCGTCCCGAATACTGCAGTGAATACGACAAGGTAATCGAGCGCGCACAGGGTGCATAAAAGCAGAACCTGTCTCAAACAGGTTCGAAGAACGGGTGGGGATCATGGGAAGAACGCGACTTGTGTTTTCAGGTTCAGGAGGACAGGGCGTTGTGACCGCAGCCATCATTTTGGCAGAGGCTGCAGTACTCTACGACGATCTGACGGCAGTCCAGACCCAATCTTACGGTGCCGCTGCCCGGGGAGGTGCGACGCGGTCCGACGTTATCATCTCCGAAGATCCGATCAACTATCCAATGGTCCTGCAGCCCAACATCCTCGTCTGCCTCACCCAGGAGGCTTACCACAAATATGCACCCATCATCAGGCCGGGCGGCTTGCTCATTTCCGACAGCCATTATGTCAGTACCGAGCGAAGGGTCGATGCCGTGCAGAATGAATTGCCCCTCTACGAGACGGTCATACGGCAGCTTGGAAGCGCAGTGGCCTTGAACATTTGTATGCTGGGCGCCGTCCTGGGGTTTACCCGGCTGGTGAAGATCGCCTCTGTAAAGGAAGTTTTACAGAAGCGCGTCCCGAATCGTTTTCTGGACATGAACAACCAGGCCTTGAACCTCGGCCTGGAACTTGCCGGTGATATGTCGCGATAGAAGTGAATTTTAGCTTCACGGATGATATCCATCCAAAGGTCTGATGTGACGTCCTCCACTCTTTTCCTGCCACTTTCGCCAATCTTATTTCATTCAGCCTGGTTGTGATGCCTGCGAAGACGCATGGCCGGTTTTCGCTCATAGGGCTTGACAAGGGAAGTCCTTTCGATCATAACATGATAAAAATACAAGAATTAATGATACCCACGCAATTATACTTTCAGGCAGACAACCGGCGGAATGGTTAGCCTATGAATATGCTTCGTTACTATCAGAAAAAGCAATCGTTACCCTGGCCTCAAGGAAAGGAAGAGGATTCATTCTTCTCTTTCATCTCCCCCGGCGACCTGAGCTGAGAGGGGTTCTTCTCCTGAAGCCTGCGCCGGATGCAGACACGCTTTCGATTGCCTGCATGTTTAGTGTGAAGTTGGTTGGTAATGAGCTGAATTGAATTGAACCAAGCGGCAAACAATCGATTGACTGCTTTTGCAAAGCGCAGCGTGCGTCCTGCAGGCAAGAGCACTATTGACTGCCGGCTCAAAAGGTTGGAACCCACCATCCCATGAAGAAGCCTGCTTCGATTTACAACAGCCGGATCTTAAAACTCTACATGGTCTACCTGGACAGGTATTATCCGCACATTGATCTGGATGCCATTGCCCTGGAGGCAGGGATTACCCGATATCAGATAGAGGACTCCGGCTATTGGTTCAATCAGGAACAGGTCGATCTGTTTTACGAGACGGTGGTAAAGGCGACCGGAAACGAGGCCATCGCCCGCGAGGTGGGCCGCTTTGCGGTCTCGACCGACGCGGTCGGGCCGGTCAAGCAACACGCCTTGGGAATGCTCAATACCTCTTCGATCTATCTGCTGCTCAACAAGCTCCATTCGATGCTCAGCCGGGGCGCGCGCGTAAAAGTACGCAAACTCGCTGCCAACAAGGTAGAGATTATAGCTGTTCCCGAAAGCGATGTTCAGGAAAAACCCTACCAGTGTGAAAACCGACTCGGCACTTTCGAATCGCTTGCTTCTCTGTTCACCGGTAAGTGTGCTGAGATTGTTCATGATCAATGCGTGCATCGCGGCGACCCTCACTGCAGGTATATTGCCTCCTGGGATATGCCCTCCCATCAGCGATGGATGCGGGTGCTTAAACTGGGGGGCGCACTGCTGGCTGGCGCGGCAGTTGCCGGCCTCTTTCTCTGGCCGGGGTGCGTCTGGTGGGCGGTCAACGCAACTGCTCTCATTGCCCTGATGGGCATCGGCCTTCGTATCGCCCATTTGAGACGGCAAGATTTGATTCGTACCATTCAGAGCCAGGGCAATGCAGCCGAAGATCATATCAAGGAGATCGATTATCGCTACCGCGGCGCCCTGCTGGTTCAAAATATCGGACAGGCCACATCCGAACTGCTCGATGTCAACCTACTGGCCCAGGTGGTGATGGGCCACATCCGGAAGCAGCTCGATTTTGACCGCGGTATCATCATGTTGACTGACGAAGATCGTAAACGGCTTGTCTTTACTGCAGGATTCGGTTTCGACCAGGAGAAGACGGAACTGCTTCAAAAGACGCGATTTCGGCTGGATCATCCCGGGGCCAAGGGGCTTTTTATCCAGGTTTTCAGGGACCAAAAGCCGGTCTTGGTGGACGATGTCAATAAGATGAAGGATCTGTTTTCCGATCGCAGCCGTCACTTCACCCAACAAATTGGCTCCCGCTCCCTGATCTGCCTCCCCATCGTTTATGAAAATGACTCCCTGGGCATTCTGGCCGTGGATAATATCAATACCAAGCGGCCATTGACGCAGAGCGATATGAACCTGTTGATGGGGGTCGCCTATCAAACGGCAGTAAGCATCTTCGGCGCCATGGCCTATAAAAAGCTGCAAGACAGCGAAGCGCGCTACCGCAGTTTATATGAGAAGGCACCGACAGCCTACTTCTCGATATCTGTCGAAGATGCCACCATCATCAATTGCAACGCGGCAGCTTCCGATCTGTTGGGCCGGCCGCGCAGCACGCTTATCGGTTCACGCTGGATTGATTTTTTTGCCCCCGATCAAGAAAACCGGTTACGGGCCCAACGAACACAGGAATCCCTTAAACGGGGAAGGGCTGTACACAGTGAAGAGGTCAAACTATTACATGAGGATGGGCGGGCCATATGGACCAATCTCTCCATGGAGCCGTTTCGCGACCCGGCTGGGAAGATTGTCGAGGGACGCTGTGTGTTTATCGACACGACCGAAAGGAGGCGACTCGAAGAGAAGCTTCGGCATGCCCAGAAAATGGAGGCGGTGGGCACCCTGGCCGGTGGCGTGGCCCATGATCTGAGCAATATACTCTCCGCCATCGTCAGCTATCCAGACTTGATGCTCATGGATACCGGTAAAGAGAGCAAAATGTACGAGCCGCTGATGAAGGTTAAGATGGCGGGGCTGCGGGCGGCAGCCATTGTCCAGGACCTGCTGACGCTGGCCCGTCGCGGCGTCCAGCTCCAGGAAGTGATCAACATCAACACGGTCGTCAAGGAGTGCATGGCCAGCCCGGAGTACGACAATCTGAAAAGCAATCACCCGGGAATCAACATCCTCATCCAGCTGGCCGAGCAGTTGCCGGCCATAAGGGGATCGAGCGTTCACTTGGTCAAATCGGTCATCAATATCGTGATGAATGCAGCCGAAGCGATGCCGGACGGCGGCCAGATTCTCGTTGTCACTGAGTTCCTGACGTTGCAGGCGGATGGTAAGCAGAAGGATCGCCCTGCCGGCGATTACGTGGTGTTGTCGGTCATCGACAACGGCACCGGCATTCCCGAGCAGGCCATCCATCGTATTTTTGAACCCTTCTATACCAACAAGGTGATGGGGCGCAGCGGAACCGGATTGGGAATGGCGATCGTGTGGGCGACGATGCAGGATCACAACGGTTTCGTCGATGTTAAAAGTACGGTCGGCAAAGGCACCATCGTTCGTCTGTTCTTCCCGGCAACCAAGGAGACGATTGTCCCGAAGAGGGAGGCGCCGAGGGTCGAAGAGTTGATGGGCCACGGTGAGACCATCCTGGTTGTCGAGGATGAGGAAGAGCATCGCGAGATCGCCTACCAGATGCTGACGCGGTTGAATTACAAGGTGACCGCGGTAGACAGCAGTCGGGACGCGCTCGAGCTCGTCGAGAGGGAGGCGTTTCAACTGGTGGTTCTGGACATGGTTCTGGGGGTGGAGATGGACGGACTGACGCTCTACCGGCGGATGCTTGCGTTCAATCCCAGTCAGAAGGCGTTGCTCATCAGTGGCTTTTCCGAGTCGACGCGTGTTCGGAAGGCATTGGAGCTAGGCGCCGGCGGGTATATCCGAAAACCATTCAGTTTGAGGCATATCGCCTCGGCAGTAAAGGCTATCCTCGAAAAAGGGCAGTAGTGGTCTTCTCTTTTTGACATCTGCAGCGGCAGGCAGCCCTCCTGGATGTTCGACGTTGGATTATGTGGAGAGTGTCTTGATCAACTGGCCGATATAAAAGCGCGCATGGCTGATCGGGGCTGCCATGTGGGCGCGGTGGTTGGCCAGGATGCCGTCCAGCGCGCCATTGGTCACGATCCATGGGTTGAGTGAGGCGGCCGTTCGGCAAGAGATGATAGCATGGTGGAGCAACTCCTCGCCATGCCGGTTGGTGAGGGTTTTGTTGAAATCGTGGTGGATGGCTTCGAGGATACCTTCCATGGCCGTGGCCACGCCTTTGGCGTAGTAGAAGTAGTTGTCGGCCGCAAAAAAGCCGACTTCGGTACCGTCGGCCTCTTTGTCTTTCACCAGGTTTTCATCGCAGCTGCCCAGCAGGTCTTCAAATGCGGCGAGCAAGGGAATCAGGTTGTCGGTGCGGGTGTGAAAAGAGGCTTCCCCCAGCATCAGTTCATCGCGATACAGCTTCAGCTCTGTGAGACTCTCCTTGTACTTTGCTTCCGGTGAAGGGAACCAATAGCGGTCCGCCTTGACCATCACCCAGTTCATGGCATTTTCCAGGTTTTTGTTGAACGAGTCTGTGCTGCCGGTTCTCGAAATGCGCTCCGCAAGCTGGACGGCCGTACGCCGGGTCACCTCCAACACGCCCAACTGGAAGTTGTTGACGTTGTCCGTCACATTGATGATGTCGTTGGGTCGCCACCCCCAGAACCGTTCGGTGAGTTCGTATTCGATGGGGCGTATGACGGCATTCACGAAGGTCACGCCCGTGGGTAGCGGTTCAGCAGCGGCATGCGGCTCGGGCTCAGCTTGGTGGTCCGACGTCGCGGCGTGTGAAGGCTGTTGCTCCTTAGGATCGGATGGCGCTACCGTTGCCGGGTGGGCGTTATCCTCCGCTATCGGGGTTGACGCTTCATAATGTGTCTTCGTCTGGCGCTTCTCTTCTTGCAGCGCCTGTTGATCGAGTGACGTGTGGGATGGGGGCAGCGCCGCTGTCATGTCAATCCCTCTCTGTGTGATAGCGCTTTTTGAATTAGCGCCATCCTCATCGCTTCCCCTTGGGGTTTCAAGTGAGGCGGCGGCCGGGTGATCTGTCGCCTCTTTTTCAGAAAGGGAGGCCTTGTCGGCTTGGGGGGATGGCTCCCCTTTGACCCAACGATCCTTCCACGGCGCCGGCTTCTCCAGGTAGTCCACGCCAACGGCCAGTGCCCACATCACGACTGCGATCAACACCAGGGCAACGACCACGCGTTTGATCAGGAAGGCGGCAAAGCCACTCTTTTTTTCGGCAGGCTGTTTTGGGGTGTTCGCATCATTGTCCATGGTCATCTCTCCGGCCGGTGCATCAGCTCCCTGTGGGGCGTTTGCGCAGTTTTCGTATATCTCCCACGCGTATGGTGAGTTGTGTGGCGTCGAAATATTCAATCAAAGGTATCACATATTTACGGGAGGCTCCAGTCATATCCTTGAACTGGGGCGTGGAGATCTCTCCGTGGTCGTGCAGAAAGGAGACGAGCTGATCCTTGAGTCGCTCAAGCGGCTCCTGATGGCAATAGAGCTCCTCTTTGATCTTTACCATTTGCCCCTCGTCGATCAGCAGAGACATCACCTGTTTGGCCTCCTGCGGGGGGGCGGATAGTGTTGCACACACGTCCTTAAAATAGGGTGGCGTCAACGCCTCTTTCCTATAGATGGCCAGCATATTTTCCCGCAAGGCTCGCTGATCCACACCCAGTGCCACACGGTGGTTGCTCAGGCGAACAATATCTTCTTCCTGAGCGATCACTTCGCTTTTTTGCAGCTGCTGCAGCGCAAGCAAATACAATTTGTTATCGACGTTGGGGGGTAGTTTGGATTTAAGCTCCTCTTTAGACATGCCGGGTTTAAGGGGGTGCTTTTCATGATACTCCGTAAGTTGGCTGCGCAGGGCTTCCTGGAGCTGGGCGAATATGTTTTGGTGGATGTAGCGCCGCTTCTCCTTGTCGATGAGAAGGGCCTCTTTTTTGGAGGTCATGGTCTGCAGAATGCGGTCCAGCTGCTTTTCGGGCAGATTGGTCATGATCGACAGCTCACCGAAAGTGCAGCTCTTGAATCCGGTATTTTCGATCTGCAGCCGTACGATCTCCTCGGGTGACGCCTGCTTGAGAAGCTGAAGTCCTTCAATTATATCGGGGCGGTTGCGTTTGTGCTTGGGCGGGATCGGGTTTAGGATGGCGCCACCTCCGATGGTTCGAATCGGAGAGTAGCTGCGCAACACATAGCGATCCTCTTTGACCAGGGATACCGGTGTGTCTAGTCTGATTTGGACCACGGCGTTATCGCCCGGAAGAATCTCTTCGCGGTCCAGCACTACAACCACGCCCATGATTTCGCTGGTGCCGGTGTGGAATCTCACCTGTGTCCGGTTTTTCAGTGGCTTGGCGTTGCTGGAGAGATAGTTAAGGTCGGCATCCACCATGTAGCTCAACACCAGATCGTCAGGTTTGGCAAGGACATCTCCTCGGTTGACCGCTGCCCTGTCCAGCCCCTGGAAGTTAATCGCCGTGCGCATTCCCGCCTCTGCCTGCTCAAGGCTCTGGTTGTGAACCTGGAGTCCCCGGACTTTTGAGGTTGCACCGGAAGGGTAGAGCATAATCCGGTCGCCGACAGCTATTTTGCCTGAAACGAGTGTCCCGGTGATGACCGTGCCGAATCCCTTCATGCTGAACACCCGGTCCACCGGCAGTCTGAAGAGACCGGTGGCTTTTTTTTCAGGGATATCCTTGCAGATGCAGTCCAGTGTCTCCATGAAGTCCGGCAGACCCTGGCCGGTGACAGCGGAGACTGGCATGACGGGAGACTCCTCCAGAAAGGTGCCTCTGGTGAAGTCACCGATCTCTTCCTGGACGAGCGCCAACCACTCCTCATCCACCATGTCCGTTTTTGTGATGACGACCATGCCGTGGCGAATCCCCAAGAGGGAGCAGATCTCCATATGCTCCCTTGTCTGGGGCATGATGCCTTCGTCAGCAGCAATGACCAGGGCCACCAGGTCGATGCCGGTGGCGCCCGCCACCATGTTTTTGACGAATTTTTCGTGCCCGGGTACATCGACGATACCCAACCGTTGGCCACTGGGCAGCTCAAGGTGCGCAAAACCGAGTTCGATGGTGATGCCGCGCAGTTTTTCTTCTTTCAGGCGGTCGGTGTTGATGCCGGTGAGTGCTTTGATGAGGGTGGTCTTACCATGATCGATATGTCCGGCTGTTCCTAAGATGATTTGCTTCACGGCCGCTGCGCTCCTTTAGGCTTGCTTTTCATTCGCTATGGGTTTGGCCATCTGCTGCTATGCTCAAGCGGCACCTCACGGCATCCATGAAAACGGGGTCACCTTTTTTTCCGTCGAAGGTACTCCGTGAGGTAGGACAATCCCACAAGGATGGCACACAATCCGATCATAAATCTAAGCGACGCATCCGGATAGAAGAGGCGCGTCAGAACAACTCCGAAAACGATGCCTAAAACGGCGCGAAGAACAAGTACGTGTACTCTGGTCACAGCCTTCTCCAGTGTCAGTGGGCCGAAGCAGCCTGCACACCGTCCGTAAGCCCGGTGAGGGTATTGCCGTTCGACCGGATTGAGAGTCCTCCGGTCATGGCGAGGCGCCTCTCCCGGCAGCCTGACACGCCATTTCCGAATGGACTCTTGTTAGCTTTTTTTGAGAGGATATTCAACCGTAGGGTGGCTTATGGTGTTGTGAAGTGGCGAAACGGGCATGGCCCTGGTCGAACGATAGTGGCCCTTTACTTTACCGGCCTGCGGACAAAACGGATCTGAACCTTTAAAGGGCCGACCTTGATAATATCCTGGTGATGCAATTCAACCGGTTCCTTGACCGCTTTTCCGTTGACCTGGGGGGTCAGCAGTCCATGCACATATGTGAGGATGTATTTATCGCTTTTCTTGTTGATGGTGACACTGGGGTGCCCTGCAAAGAGAGACCAGAATCCGGTGATTTTGATATCCGCATCCTTGTTTTTGCCGATGGAGGCCCCCTTACTGGTCAACTCGAAGTCTTCGCGTACGATGGAGAGAAACGACAGATAGTCAAACCCCACATAACTGGATTGGGACTCCTGATAGTCAAGCACCATGGTCTGGTCGGCATCCGCCCCAGCCTGGGAAGCCCCCATCAATTCGTCGGCCGTGGCTTCCATCGAAAGGCTTTCATGCAGATCGACGATGAGAATGTGTTTGCCGATGCTGACCCAGTCCTGGTGGGCCAGTTTGCTCTCTTCAACCCTTTCGTTGTTGACATAGGTGCCGTTGCGGCTGCCCATATCGCTCAGGACAAGGTCCTGCCCTTGGGAACGCACGGTGGCATGGTGGGCCGAAACAGCCATGTTTTCAATGATGATTTTGTTGTCGGGATGGCGGCCGATGGTAAGTTGTTGCCCCTCTGAGACCTGATAATTGCTGAGCACTTTGTTGTTTAACGTTAAAATGAGACGCGCCATGAACACTC
Organism: uncultured Desulfatitalea sp.; assembly: GCA_963668675.2. GTDB lineage: Bacteria > Desulfobacterota > Desulfobacteria > Desulfobacterales > Desulfosarcinaceae > Desulfatitalea. Next base: position 3,964,426 of record CAXXMB010000002.1, read on the forward strand.
CTTTGTTTTAAGGGAGGCTACCTACCTCCGATCCCCGGTCCTCTACTCTGCTTGCGTTCAGTCGGCCGCGGTACTGACAGAGTGGGAAGTGAATCCGGTGCTTGTTCGATATGGGTGAACCGTGTATGGCTGGGAGCCAATTCTTCGATACCTTTTACCTAAAAGCACTCTTTTAACCGGTTGTCAAGATTGGCTTTTCGTCACACACGGCAGTTGCGCTGCCTACCCCGGCGGCAACCACCATTCGAGCCCATGCCTATTCCCGCGAAGGGTTGAATGGAGAGAATATCGCCACCTGGTTCTCCTCCTCCATCCTGATGGTTGTATAGGGATACATGGAGTACCAGATACCGATTTTTTCCCCGTCGGGAGTTTCGATCCAGGCTCCCTCCGCCGGATCCCACTGTTCCCATATGTTCGGGCGCCACATAAAGGCCACCTTCTGTGCAAATTCATCCGTATTGGGGGCTACCGGCTCCCACAATTGGGTATCGAGCCGGTATCTCGGATCGATACCGATGATCGCGTAAGGCATATTGGTTCGCCCGTTGAAATAGTAGCGGTAGTAGTCGGGAACACTGTTGCTCCTGAACATACGGGTAACGTCCGCATTTTGATGGAGGCGTCCGTAACGGCCCGATGCGCACCCGATCGCAACGGTTGCCAGCATTGCGATCAAGAGAACCAGCAGCCATTTTTTTATCTGCATCGACGTCATATGTATTGAAGACATAGACCTCGCCCTCCTTCGATGAGCAGGGATCCTTGTTGCTGAATAACAGAACTGAAAGATGAACTATAATGGTGCTCAGTGTCGAAAAGTCAACGCGGAAGAGGTTGATTTCAGGCCATTAGGTCAATGTGCTGGGTGTTCGCCGCTGATGAGCCCTCTTGGGGGGACGCTCCAAACGCGTTGGTCTCTTCGATAGAGACCACTTCCTTGGGGGCATCATTTGGGTTGATCTGCTTTTCGGAGGACTCCTCCCTCTGCGCAATGCGTGCCTGGGCCTCTATCTGGGCCGCCTGCGCCGCAACCGCACGGTCCGTGCCTGACGGTTCAGCCGGCGCCAGTGCGGCAGCCTTGACCTGTTGCATCTTGCGAATCGTAGCTTCGGGTGAACCTTCCGCAGAAACGTCGATCTTTACCTCACCACCGACCGCATACATTCTGCCATCCGGGCCTTTTTGAAACTGATAGGAGGCTCCGCCCTGAACGATGCCGGCACCCGAAGCCATATGAGCGCGCTCATGGGCCTTCACTTCGGCGTCGCGTTTTTTAAGCTGGTTGACAGCCTGTTTCTCCTCATCGTTCAGGTCCTGTTCGGACCTGATGCCGCCGACCTGCGCTTCCGAGGCCTCCCGGGCCTGCGGCGAAATCGTTACGCGGTCCTTTGGCTGACCGGGTCGGGCGGTCGCGTTGTTTGCCGACGCCGGGAGGGGAACGCCGTTGATGGGGCTGCTGTTATCTAAATATCCGATTTCATTTATTTTAGAAATCATCCGGCCTCCTCCGGCGACCTTAATCGAAAAGTTGCCGATATAGTTATCGGCCCTATGCCCAAAATCCTTTAGCTATTTTTTAAGGTGGCCGTAAATTGGGATTGAAGGGTCTGCAGATGGATTCCGAAAAAATGATCCGAATCTTCGATCACATGGAGTGTGGCATCGGGATGCCAGAGAGGTAGGGCGGCTCGGATTTGATCGATCGGCGCCAGATTATCTCGGCTTCCGACGAAGATATGACTTACACCAGGCAGCGGTCGATGGTTTTCAAAATCCACGAATGCCACCGGAGGCGCCACGAATCGTATCTCATGGGAATGGGGATGGTGATTGCGCGACCAGTTTGCCAGGACCCAGGCACCAAAGGAGTAGCCCGCCAGGTCGATCTGCTCAAAGCCTTTCATTACCAGGTGATCGATCGCTGCCTGAACATCCTCCTGCTCGCCCTTGCCGTCGTCGAATCGCCCCTTGCTGAGACCGGTTCCGCGGAAGTTGAAGCGCAGGGTGGTCCACTGCATGGAGGCGTACGCCTCGGTTATGACCGATACGACCGCGTTGTCCATGTCGCCGCCGTAAAGGGGGTGCGGATGGGTGATGATGGCTGCCCGTTTTTCCGAGAAGATCTCCATTCGCCCGTGCAGCATGTTGGCCTGTTGATTGAAAAAGATTTCTTTCTCCATGAACACCTCTTACCCAAACGGAACGGTGATGGCAACTCTAAGATGTCGCCTCCAGATGTAAACGTTGCCAAACCGGCACGTTGAGTTGTAAGACATGCTGTAACGCTGTTGGGCGCGATTCCAAAGCCTTCGCAGGTTTGACACTGTGGTGGTTCTCTGTTACAGCCGTCAAAGGCCTTGGGAGTGAGAGCGTCAAGGAAAAGCAATCTGCAGGGGGAAAGATGATTGTCGTGCTTGGAGAGATATTGGTGGATCTGTTTGAAAGCTATCGGCGGATTGGTGGTGCGCCGTTCAATTTTGCTTTCCATCTCAAACAGCTCTCCTATCCGGTCCGTTTTGTAACTCGGATCGGCAGGGACAGATGGGGAGATGAGATCGTAGATCTCCTGACCCGGCATCAATTCGCTCTGGATGACGTCCAGATCGACGACCAGCATTCTACCGGCACCGTTCGAGTTGTTTTGGATGATCAGGGCGTGCCCGAGTTTGACATCCTTGATGATGTTGCCTACGATTATATCAATCTGGAAGAGATCAAACCCATCCATGATGCGGAAACCCGCATGATTTACTTTGGTACCCTGGCGCAGCGCTCTGACAGGGCGTTTGAACAGTTTGAACGGTCGCTTTCACGCAAGGGGGTGAATGCCAAAGCCTTCTGCGATATTAACCTTAGGCCGCCCCATGTCCGCCAGGATGCCATAGAGGGTGCGTTGCGCCATGCAGATATTGTGAAACTCAACTCCGATGAGTTGTGCCATGTTGCCGATTTGCTAAACAGACCGAAGAGGGAAACGGTTCTGGTTCATGATATTATGGAGAGGTTCGACATTGAAATGGTGGTCCTGACCAAAGGCGAATCCGGAAGCACCATCTATAAAGGAGAAGAGGTGTTCCATGCACCGCTGCCCAACAGTGGCAGGGTAGTAGATACCGTAGGTGCCGGCGATGCCTTCGCCGCCGTCATTGCAGCAGGTTATCTGCGTGATGTGCCTTTGCACGAACTGCTCTCCGTCGCAACCCGGTTTGCGGCGGGTATCTGTTCGTTGCCAGGCGCAATTCCCGATGATCTGTCCCTATACGAACCGTTGCGTATACAGCTGGAAGGAGCTGCGCATGCCTAATCATCTTCCCTATATCCAACTCTTCAGTCTACACGGCTTGATACGCTCCAGGAACCTTGAGCTCGGGCGTGATTCGGACACCGGCGGGCAAATCACCTATGTTATTGAGCTCGCGCGCCATCTCAGCGCCCGGAAAGATATCGGCCGAGTCGACATTTTCACACGTCTGATCGCCGACAAGCGCGTTTCGCCCGATTACGCCGAGCCCATCGAAGAGGTCAACGAAAAATGTCGCATCATCCGCATTCAATGCGGGGGGCGGCGCTATATGCGCAAAGAGCTGCTTTGGCCGCACCTGGATGAGTACGTCGACAAGACCATCAAATTCATCAAACAACAGGACGCCATTGCCGATATCATTCACGGCCACTATCCGGATGCAGGGTACGTGGCATCGGAGCTCTCCGAATTTTTCGGAATCCCGTTTGTCTATACCGGCCACTCAATGGGGCGCGCTAAACTCAGCAAGCTTGTCGCCGAGGGGATGAGCGAGACTGAAGTTGACAAAAAGTTCAAAATTCATCGCCGCATCGAGGCCGAAGAGAAGATCCTGACCAATGTCGATCTGGTTATTACCAGCACCCAGCATGAAGTGGATGAGCAGTACCAGCTATACCGCAATAAGCATGTGCCAGAGTATCGCGTCGTTCCTCCCGGGATCGACATCGACCGCTTCTATCCCTTCTATCACGACATCATCGAAGAGAGTGCCACTTCGGAAAATGTCAGATACGCCCAGGCGTCGATATTGAGGGAGTTGAACCGATTCTTCTCCCATTCGGACAAGCCGTTGATCCTCGCACTGTGCCGGCCGGACAAGCGCAAGAATATCTCCGGTCTCGTTCAGGCGTACGGCGAAGATCTGGAACTGCAAGCCATGGCCAACCTGGCCGTTTTTGCAGGGCTGCGCAAAGACATCGACGCTATGGAGGAGAACGAACGCGATGTGCTCACGCGCATGCTTCTAATGATGGACAAATATGACCTTTACGGCAAGATGGCGATCCCTAAAAAGCATGACTTCGACTATGAAGTGCCGGCCCTCTACCGGACGGCAGCAGAAAAGCGGGGCGTCTTTATCAATCCTGCCCTCACCGAGCCTTTCGGATTGACGCTTTTGGAGGCCTCGGCGTCCGGGTTGCCGATCGTCGCAACCAACGACGGCGGCCCCAACGATATTGTTCGCAACTGTAAAAACGGTATTCTCATCGATCCAACCCAACCCAAGGCAATGGCAATGGCGCTGCGCAAAATTATCTCCAATGCCTCATTGTGGGAAGAGTACTCAAAGAACGGGATCATGAATGTCAACAAGCATTACACATGGAAAAGCCATGCCAGCACCTATGCCAACCTCATCCATAAACTGATCAAAACCAACAAGGTTTCAGATATGGATACGGCAGTTCCGTCGGACACTATCGGAAGGCGGTTGATGGCCCTTAGGCATTTTTTGATTACGGATATTGACAATACGCTGATCGGCGAAGACAATAGCCGGCTCAATGAGCTGCTCTCCATTCTCAGACAGCACCGGGAGTCCGTGGGTTTTGGTGTCGCGACCGGCCGGACCGTGGATTCGGCGATCGCCATTTTGAAAAAATACAAGGTGCCGTCACCCGATGTGATGATCTGCTCGGTGGGAAGTGAAATGTACTACGGCGCCAAACGCCATTTCGGGCAAGGGTGGGCGACTCACATCTCCCATCAATGGCAGAGGGACAAGATCGTTGGACTGCTGAAAGCATTTGATTTCTTGGAATACCAGGAGGAAGAGACACAGCGCACCTTCAAGATCAGCTACTACATGGAGCCGGACGAAGATCGAATGGCGATGATTCACGAACGGCTGTTGAGCAACAAGTGTCGCTATAACCTTATCTATTCCCATGGACAATATCTTGATATCCTGCCGTATCGCGCTTCGAAAGGAAAGGCGATCCGCTATTTGAGCTATAAATGGTTAATCCCTTTACGAAATTTTTTGATCAGCGGAGATTCGGGCAACGACGAGGAGATGTTAAGGGGCGAACCGAAGGGCGTGGTGGTCGGCAATTACAGCGAAGAGCTTGAGGCATTGAGAGGGAGCCGGCGCATCTATTTTGCGGACACCCAGTGCGCCGGCGGCATCTTGGAAGGGCTGAAGCATTATCACTTTTTAGAGAATGATGCAGAGGTAGTCAAATGAGCCTTCAAAACAAGGTCCAGTTGATATCCTATCCTGACAGCCTCGGCGGCAATCTGATGGAGCTGCATTATGTGCTGCGGCGCTACTTTTTGCGCGCCATCGGCGGTGTGCATATTCTTCCATTCTACCCATCATCTGCCGATCGGGGATTTGCCCCGCTTACCTACCACGAAGTCGATCCGAACTTCGGTAGCTGGGACGATATCGACAAGATCGGTGCCGATTTCGATTTGATCATCGATTTTATGGTTAATCATATCTCGCGTCAGTCGGTTTTTTTTCAGGACTACATCGAAAAAGGGCTAAACTCCGAGTACGCGGACATGTTCCTCCATTTCAATAAGCTGAGCGATACCGGAAAGATCAGCGATGAGGATCTGGCCAAGGTCTACACCCGCAAACCCAGGCCGCCCTACACCGTCATCGAGCGCGCAGACGGATCGAGGGAGAAAATATGGTGCACTTTCGACTATGGGCAGATCGATGTGGACGTCAATTCCCCCAAGACCAAAGAGGTGTTCCGCAATTTTCTTATCCGTCTTGCCAGAACGCAAGCTAAAATGATCCGCATGGACGCCTTTGCTTACACCACCATCAAGATCGGGACCAACTGCTTTTTTCTTGAACCGGAAGTGTGGGACACGCTCAATTGGCTCAATGAATATGTATCGCCCTTCGGCGTCGAGATTTTACCCGAGGTGCACGAGCATTACAGCTATCACCGCAAGATTGCCGATCAGGGCTATTGGACCTACGACTTTGCACTGCCGATGCTGGTGCTGCACACCTTATACCACCATACAAGCGCTCGTGTGCGCCACTGGCTGGAGATCTGTCCGCGGCGGCAGATCACCACTTTGGATACCCACGACGGGCTTGGTGTGGTTGACGTGGAGGGGCTGCTAACGCCTGAAGAGATCGAGCGCACCCTCAACGGGCTGGACGAGAAGGGTGCCAATACGCGCAAAATTTACTCAGGGTCGGAATACCAGAATCTCGATATCTACCAGGTCAACTGTACTTACTACTCCGCCCTGGAGTGCAACGACGACTCTTACATTGCAGCCCGTGCCATTCAGTTTTACTCTCCCGGCATTCCGCAGGTTTACTATGTTGGTCTGCTGGCCGGAAGAAATGATATCGAGCTGGTCGAGCGGACCAAGAACGGGCGCGACATCAATCGCCACAACTACACCTTGGACGAGATCTCCGCTGAGGTTGAAAGACCCGTTGTCCAGAGGCTGATGAGGCTGATGGAGTTTCGCAGCACCTATCCGGCGTTCAAGGGTGAGTTCCAAATAGAGGAAGCGCCTGATGATCAGCTTGAGTTGACCTGGCAACTACCACCTTATAAAACCACGGTCAGTGTGGATCTAAAAAGCTATGCCTGTCGGATCCGGTATTACGACGGCAGGAGCCGCCGGATGAAGACGATGGTGGCATAGAACTTAAAGTTGAAAGTATGAAAGTTGAAGTATTCTGTCGATCTTGTGGTTGATGCGCCTCATCATGAACGGGCCATGTAGGGGCGGGCTTTACGCCCGCCCGGATCGGCGTCACAAGCTCATCTATTTCCGCCCCTCACTAAGCACCTGCTGCTTAAGCGCCTCCAGGACCTCCTCACCTTCCAGATCCGCTTTTGCGCTGCCGTCGGCGGCCTGCTTTATTCGTTGGACCGCCTTGGGATCGTCTGCGGCGATGGGGCCGTGCAGAAGGCTCAGGGTGTTGTGCATCAGGCTGTAAATGACAACCGGCATCATCGTCAATCCACCCGTAGCGGATCGATCGACCTTGCCGGATATATTCGCATGCGGCATCTGGAAGGCTTTGGGGGCCTGACCATAACCGAGCAGTTCGCCGAAAAGGGTCAGCGTTTCGACGACGCCATCGGCGTAGGTGTTGTGCAGTGAATCCTGGCCCTCTTTCATGAGGGATGTGATGTCCGCATCCGTATAGGAGAGATCGATCGCCTCGACAAGCTGATTTTGGACCCGATCCAGGGTCTCGGTTTTCATGCTTACCACCACGTCCTTGTCATTGAGAATCTTGATGGCATTGCGGATACTCACCATCTCTTTGACCGTGGGGCTCTTACGTAAAACGACATCCGCCACCGTGGTACGGTAGAGTTTCAGTTCGTTGTCGAGGACCAGGACCAGCTGTTTTTCCGCACCGTCGCCTTCGCAATAGAGATCCAGGTCCCTTTCCCGCCGATGGGAGAGGGGGCCCATCTGCAGCAGCTCTTGCATGGCGGTGCGGTCGATGCGCTTGGGCGGATCCGATGGCTTTAAAGAAACACGCACCTGGTTGGCCAGTTGGTCAATACGAATCTTTTTCAGCAGGTTCTCTTTGAATCCCATGATTCCCCCTTGATTTACTCGCCTGTTGTGGTTTCGCATTCTGGTTTTAGCAACCCTGTCCCTGAGGCCATTTTTTTTGCCATTGCCGCTCCCCTGGCTGATTTTCTTGACCCGATTGCCATTATTGTGTATATGATTCGCTTCTTTTCAGCAAATCGTATTATCCATCCTCCGGATAAACCATCAAGGGATGCACCGAAAGGGTGGGCACAGCCGTTCGCCCCGGATGGGTGCTTCAACAAGAGGACGAAACGAATGGAAGAGTACGCCACACTCAGCTATCAAGGTAAAACATATCGGCTTCCGCTCATTGTGGGCACCGAGAACGAATGCGCCATCGATATCCTCAAACTGAGAAACGAGAGCGGTCTGATCACCTACGATCCGGGCTTTGCCAATTCGGGCGCATGTAAAAGCAGCATCACTTACATGGACGGTGAGAGGGGGATCTTACGCTACCGTGGCATACCGGTCGAGGAGTTGGCTGAAAAATCGACCTTCAAAGAGACCTCCTACCTGTTGATCAACGGCCGGCTGCCCACTGAAGAGGAGCTGCGCAATTTTTCGATCATGCTCAACGATCACTCACTGGTCCACGAAGACATGAAGACCTTCTACCAGAATTTCCCCAGGGCTTCGCATCCCATGGGAATTCTGTCGGCCATGGTGAACGCCCTGCGCAGCTTCTATCCCGAGCTGCAGACCGGCGAAGAGGAGATCAACTTCACCGTTACCCGGTTGCTGGCCAAGGTGCGCACCATGGCGGCGATGTCCTACAAGATCTCCCGAGGGCACACCGTGGCCTATCCGAGGCCCGACCTGGCCTACTGCGAAAATTTTCTCAACATGATGTTTCACACCCCGGTGAAGCCTTACGAGTTTGTAAAAGAGGTTGTACGGGCCCTGGAGGTTTTTTGGATTCTGCATGCCGATCACGAACAGAACTGCTCGACCACGGCGGTGCGGGTGGTGGGCAGCGGCCGGGTGAACCTCTATGCCGCCATATCGGCAGGTATGGCGGCCCTTTGGGGGCCCTTGCACGGCGGTGCCAATCAGGCTGTGGTGGAGATGCTCAGCGATATCTACATCAGCGGCGGGGATTACCGCAAGGCGGTCGAGCGGGCCAAAGATAAGAACGACCCCTTCCGATTGATGGGGTTTGGGCACCGGGTCTATAAGACATACGACCCGCGGGCAAAGATCATGAAGAAGATGTGCGACGACCTGCTGTCGGCGCTCGATCTAAAGGATCCGCTGCTCGACATTGCCAAAGAGCTCGAAGAGGTGGCGATCAAAGACGCCTATTTCGTCGATCACAACCTCTACCCCAATGTGGATTTTTACAGCGGCATTGTTCTGCGCGCCATCGGCATTCCCACCAACATGTTCACCGTCATGTTTGCCATTGGTCGCCTGCCCGGCTGGATCGCCCAGTGGAAAGAGAGCATGGATGATCCCCAGTGGCGCATCAGCCGGCCGAGACAGATCTACACCGGTCCCAATGAAACCCATTACGTGCCTATGGACCAGCGCTAAGCGCTCTATTGCGTTTCCGAAAATAAGAAGGGGGATGCGGCTTGCCGCATCCCCGTTTTGTATGCTTTTCTGACGGGACGATTTCAGTCGAAATCTCCCAGCGGCCGTGTAAAGGTGAATTTGGCAGGGTAGACCACCATGCCGTCCCACGCTTCGCCTGCATTGCCTGCGATCAGTGCGAAAGGCGAGGCGACCAGGAACAGGACAAAACCGGCCGCGGTAATAACAATGCCGGCCGGCCTTGCCAAGACGGCATCTCCCACCATGTAGGCTGCCTTGGTTTGCGGATCCTCGATAATGAAATCGTCGTCTGCTATCGCACCGAGCGGGGCGATCAGGATTGCGACAATCGCCAAAAGAGCAATGGATTGTTTGCCCGAAATATGCATATATTCTCCTTTGTTTAAAGGGCCGGCAAATTGGCGGTTATCTTGCGTTTCCGGACCGCCGCCGATTTTTTACAACATAGCAGTTCTTTGGCATGGCCGCAATCTCCGACCTGCCCATCTGGTCGCAGCAGCAAAGGCGGCCCTACCATAAAGTGAAGCCGATCCGGTACGAATGAACCCGTCTCCAAAAGTGGAACATAACGATTTGATCGATGTGGCCGTGGCACTTCCGGTTTCCGGAGTCTATACCTATCGGGTGCCGATCGGCCTGCTTCCGGCACTCTCACCGGGAAAGCGCGTCCTGGTCCCGTTCGGTCGTCGACGTGTCACTGCCTACGTCTTGAAATCCACCGACCGGCCTCCGGTGTCCAAACTCAAGTCCATTGTTGCCGTGCTCGATGAGCAGCCGCTTTTTCCGTCCGGGATGCTCCCCCTTTTCGAGTGGGCGGCCGCTTATTACATGCACCCCCTCGGGGAGGTGATACAGGCCGCCTTGCCCACTGGCCTCAACGTGGCCGAGCAGGTGCAATACCAACTCACCGAGCAGGGGCGAAAGGCTTTGAACAGTGAACCGCTTCAAGCCTGGGAGCACATCGTTTATCAGCGGCTCTCCAAGGGGCCTTGCCGGCTGAGCGTGCTCAAACGCCTCTTGGGGGAGGCCTATTCGCTGTCCCGCTTTTCAGATTGGGAAAAAAAGGGGTGGATCGTTCGCCAGCAAGCGCTCTCCGGCGGTCGAACACGCCCCAAGACGGCCAGATTCGTATCTCTTCCCGAGACGCTCCCTGAGGGGCAGCGCATCTCTGCAGCTCGTCAGAGGATCCTCGATCACCTTGCCGCAAAGGGACCGCTTGCCCTGGCCGATCTTAAGCGCATCGTTCCCACGGCGCCCAATCTGGTCCGGGGCATGGCAAGGGATGGACAGCTATCCGTCGAAGAGCGGATCGTTTACAGGGATCCGCTGGGGACCCCCATCACGCCGGACCGGCCGCCCCAATTGACCGCCGAGCAGACGAACGCTGTCGAGACTATTGGGGGCGATCTGGGGAGTGGGTTTCACACCTACCTTCTGGCGGGGGTCACCGGCTCCGGCAAGACAGAGATCTATCTCCATCTGGCGGCGACGGCACTCAAGCAGGGGTTGTCGGTGCTGGTGCTGGTTCCGGAAATTGCGCTCATATCACAGACCGAGCGTGCCTTTCGGGCGCGTTTCGGAGAGTGTGTGGCCTTGCTGCATAGCGGGCTCTCCACTGGCGAGCGTTATGACCAGTGGCAGCGCATCCTGGCAGGTGAGGCCACCATCGCTATCGGCGCCCGGTCGGCCATATTTGCGCCATTTTCCAGGATCGGATTGATTATTGTCGATGAAGAGCACGACGACTCTTATAAACAGGAGGGTTCGCTGCGGTACAATGCACGTGATCTGGCTGTGGTGCGGGCCCAGCAGCAAGGTGCGGTGGCCGTTCTCGGGTCGGCCACGCCGTCGCTGCAGTCGACCTACAACGCCTTGAACGGTAAATTTACGAAAATCAGCCTCCATGATCGTGTGGATCGGCAGGTGCTGCCGGAAATCGTTGTGCAGGATCTCACGGCCATACGCGAAGAGCGAGGGATTCGACGGTTTCTGACCAGGGAATTGACCTCTGCAATGTCAGAGGTCCTGGCGCGTGGTGAGCAGGTGCTGCTCTTTTTGAACCGACGTGGATTTGCCAGTACATTGATCTGTGCCGACTGCGGCCAGTCCGTGAGATGCAAGCATTGCGACATCTCATTGACCCATCATCATCATAACAACGCTTACGAGTGTCACTACTGCGGTTTCACCCGGGCAGCAACCGCCCATTGCGACCGGTGTGGTTCGGGGCGTATTTTGGGGTTGGGCGTCGGCACCGAGCGGTTGGAGATGGAGATTCAGAAGATTTTTCCCGCAGCCCGCATCGGGCGGATGGACCGCGACACCACCCGGCGAAAGGGAGCCCTGCTCAAGATACTCAAGTCGCTGCGTGATCAAAAGATCGATATCCTGATCGGTACCCAGATGGTGGCCAAAGGGCATGACTACCCCAACATCACCCTGGTGGGGATCATCTGTGCGGATCTGTCGCTGAGCCTACCCGATTTCAGGGCAGGTGAACGCACCTTCCAGCTGTTGGCCCAAGTGGCCGGTCGCGCCGGCCGGGGCAAGGTGCCCGGGAGGGTGGTTCTGCAGACCTACAACCCTGATCATTTCAGCATCACGGCGGCAAGGGATCAGGATTACGGCGCCTTCTATCGTCAGGAGGTTGAATTTCGCAAGGCCCTTGGGTACCCGCCGTTTGCGCGCATGATCCAGATCCGCATGACCGGCCCGGAGAAAGGGCGCGTGGCCGCTTTCGCGCAGCGGATGGGTGCAATCGGAAAAGAGCGGATGGCCGCAGATCCTGCCTATGCCCGGCTGGAAGTGTTGGGGCCGATCGAGGCGCCCTTGCATCGAATCGCCAATCAATATCGCTGGCAGATGCTGATCAAGGGGCCCGCTGTGGGGCCGTTGCACCGGTTTGTGCATGACCTGCTGACCCATGAAAAAGGGCAGGGGGGCAAGGGCAGTGTGACCATCGGCATTGATGTCGATCCGCTTTTTTTGATGTGACTGGTCCCCCGTCGCTGGCTTGACATCATAGGGACTTCAACCTATAGAATGCTAGCTTATTGCCGAAATACAATTTGTATGGTGTAGGGGCACGATGCATCGTGCCCCTATGTTATGTACACGATCTGGTCGAATTCAAATGAATTCTAATAGTATGAAGAAGGAGTTGTATCGTTCCCATGATTCGTAGATATTTTATCACCCTTTCTGTTTTGGCCGTTATCTTTTCGATAGCGTTTGGGTCACCCGGTGGCGGGTTTGCTGCTGATGTCAAGAGCGTTAAAGCATCTTCCGCGGCCGGAACCGGTGGAACCCCCGAAGCTGTCTTCCTCGAATCGCTCTACCGGTTTGAGTCGATTATGGAAGGTGTTGAGATCAAACACGATTTTTATGTCGAAAACCGTGGCGATGCGCCGCTGATTATCGAGAAGGTGCAGCCGGATTGAGGCTGCTCGGTTGCCTCGAATCCGGGGCAAATTCCTGCCGGTGGTAAGGACAAAATCAGTGTGGTGGTCAGCACAGACAATAGGGGCGGAAACCCCTTGACCAAAAGGTTCCGGGTCTATACCAATGATCCCAAACAGAAGCACGCCGTTTTGTCGATCACCGGGAAGGTTAAGGCGTACGTCGATGTTTCGCCGAGGCGGGTGCGCCTGGTCGGGCGGATGGGGGAGCCCCTGACCCAGAAGGTGCGCATCGTTCCCCTGAAGGAGTACCCTTTTACCGTCAAGAAGGTAAGGGCCAGAAACGGGAAGGATATAACGTTTGCCATCGAGCCGGAGGGTGAAACGCCGCCCAAAGAGGGATACCTGTTGACCGTAACCAGTACCAGGGGCGAAGCGGGCAGTTTCGGAGACTATATCGTGGTCCAAACCGATCTGAAAGAGAAGCCCATTATAGGCATTCCGGTCAGCGGTCACCTTTACAGCAAACCGACCCCAAAAAAGTGAGCACAGCTCCATTGAATTTATATGATCTGAAAGTGGTCGCCTTCGATTGCGACGGTGTGATGTTCGACTCGTCGAAGTCCAACAGGGCTTACTATGACCACATCCTGGCGCACTTCGAAAGACCACCCATGACGGACGAGCAGTTCGTTTATGCCCACATGCATACGGTCAACGAAGCACTGGCCCATCTGTTCGACGATCGCGGCACCCTTGAGCAGGTGCTGCAATACTGCCGTAAGTTGAGCTACATGCCCTTCATCCGGCACATGGTGATCGAGCCGCACCTTAAAGATGTGCTGGCCCGACTGCGGCCGGTCTATCATACCGCCATCGCCACCAACCGAACCAACACCATGGCCCACGTGCTCGAAGAGCACGGCCTGACCGACGCTTTCGACAAGGTGGTCACCGCCAGCGATGTGCGACGCGCCAAGCCCGATCCGGAACAGCTTCTTGTGATTCTGGCTCACTTTCAGATCGACTCTGGTCAGATGCTGTATATTGGCGACTCTCCGCTTGATGCCATGGCGGCCCATCAGGCCGACGTTCCCTTCGTCGCCTTTGGAAACCCGGAGCTGGAGGCGCAGGTCCATATTCAGAACCTGAGACAAATCATGGATCTGCTGGGATATTAATCCCTGTCAAAAATGGATCGGCCCCTTACGATTTCGACACGGCACTTTGAAATCGCAAGGGGCCGAAGTGAACCTTCCCCCCAAGGAGAGGCGGGTCTGCGCCATAAGGCGGGGAGGAAGGGGAGGACCTTCCGGGGATTGCCTGCGGCTACTTGAGTTTTCCCAGTATGGCGCTGGCAATGGTGTTCTTCTGAATCTCCTTGGTACCTTCGTAAATCTCGGTGATTTTGGCATCTCGATAGAAACGCTCCACCTCATACTCAAGCATATATCCATAGCCGCCCAGCAACTGAATCGCCTCGTCGCACACCTCGACTGCGGTCCGTGCTGCGTACATCTTGGCCATGGAGGTCAGCTTGGGATCGATGCGGCCCTGGTCGAAATTCCAGGCGGCCTTGTACACGAGCAGCCGTGCACACTCGATCTTGGTGGCCATGTCGGCCAGTTTGTGCTGTGTCACCTGGTACTGGGCGATCTTTTTGCCGAACTGCTCCCGCTGTTTGACATAGGCCAATGCCCTGTCATAACCGCCCTGGGCAATACCCAGTCCCTGGGCCGCCACCAGGATGCGGCTCTCGTCGAAGAACTCGAGCAGGTGGTAAAAGCCTTTGTTCTCCTTCCCGATCAAGTTGCTCATGGGGACGCGCACATCTTTGAAGGTCACCTCGGCGGTGTAGGAGAGGGTGATACCCATCTTCTTGCCGACATCCTGGAAAGCGACGCCCGGTCGGTCCGCCTCGACCAGGATCATGCTCAGGCCCCGGTGCGGCGGTGAGGCCGAGGGGTCGGTGTTACACAGTACATTATAAAAACCGGCCAGGGGGCCGCTATTGGTGATGAAGATTTTGGAGCCGTTGATGACCCATTCGTCGCCATCCTTTACGGCCGTGGTCTCGACCGTGGTGATGTCCGAGCCGTGATCGGGTTCGGTAAAGGCGCCGCACGAAAGGCATTCGCCTTCAGCCACTTTGGGCAGCCATTTTGCTTTCTGCTCTTCGTTTCCGAAGTGCAGAATCAGTTCCGAGGCAAAGTCGGCAATCAGCAGGCAGGTGCCGACGGTGCTGTCGCCCCGGGCCAGCTCTTCGGCCACCAGAATGTTTTCCATGACACCCAACCCCTGACCCGAATACTCTTCGGGAAAGTGAATGCCCACGAAACCCAATTCTGCCGCCATCTTCCACAGTCGTTCGGGGTAGGCGTGCCGCTCGATCAGATCCTCGATTTCGTCCTTCTTGAACTGACCCTTCACGAAATCACGGACCGCTTTTTGGATCTGGATTTGCTCCTTCGTAAGTTCGAACTCCATTTTTTCCTCCTTGTGAGCGTCCCCTGGTGCGGGGTGGGTTGCTGTTCAACACTCTCTTTGCAAACATCTTGCCCCTGGAGAGGCGCTTCGTCAATCATGATTATTTGCGATTATTACGCAAAGAGCGTACCAATTAAATTTTCGTTAAATATCAATAAGTTAAATTTTTTACTTTCAGGTATCCGTCCTATGGCGCAGAATTAACTGGACTATTTTCCAGATTCTTCTTAATCTGCACCATATTCCAGAAAAGGAGCGGCCATGACGATCGACGAGAACACCTTTTTCCGCGAATCGACCCTGAAAATATGCAGCAGTCTCGATATCGAAAAGGCGATGCAGCGCTGCCTGCGGTTCCTGGTTGAATCCATACCGGCCAGCCGCATGTGCTTTCACATCTATGACCGCCAACTTGGCATTGTAGAGACCGTTGCCATGGCCACGGTCTCGGCTTGTGAAGCCCTGGCGTTGCGCACACCGCTGTCGGCCCAGGGGCGTTGGCAGGTCGAGGAGCAGCGTTCGTCCCGCACCAAGCTGGTCGAACGCATGGGGGACGACGCCGTGGCCGGCCCCGTGGTTCGCCACTTCGGGGCTGAGGATCTCCCGGGGCTTCTGCTCGATTTGGCCCTTGAGGGCAACTTTATCGGCACCGTCTCCATATTCGGGGAGCGGGGTCGACGCTTCAACAGCGAGCATGTGCGTCTGCTGTCACTGCTCAACATGCCTTTTGCCCTGGCCCTGGCCAATAGCCTGCGATATCGTGAGCTGAGAAAGCTTCGCGACATGTTGGCCGACGACAACCGTTACCTGCAGGACGAACTGCGCCAGATCGCAGGCGAAGAGGTGGTCGGGGCCGGCTACGGACTGAAAGAGATCATGGAGATGGTGCGCCAGGTGGCCCCACTGGACAGCCCGGTGCTCCTTCTGGGAGAAACCGGCGTTGGCAAGGAGGTGATGGCCAATGCCATTCACCACTTGTCGCCTCGCCGCAACGGCCCGTTCATTCGCGTCAACTGCGGCGCCATACCGGGTACCCTCATGGATAGCGAGCTGTTCGGCCACGAAAAAGGCGCCTTCACCGGTGCCGTGACTCGTAAAAGGGGGCGCTTCGAGCGGGCCGACGGCGGCACGATATTTCTCGACGAGATCGGCGAACTATCGGCAGAAGCGCAGGTGCGCCTGCTGCGCGTGCTCCAGGATAAATCCATCGAACGGGTTGGTGGTACGGACACGATCCAAATCGACATTCGCGTGATCGCCGCCACCCATCGCAACCTCGAACAGATGCTGGCTGCGGGACAGTTCAGGGAAGATCTCTACTTCCGGTTGCGGGTGTTTCCGATCGTCATCCCTCCGCTGCGGCAGCGCAGTGAAGATATACCGGCCCTGGTTCAGCACTTCATTCAGAAGAAGTCCCGGGAGATGAAATTGTCGGTCACACCCACCATCGCACCCGGCGCCCTGGAGCGCCTGACCAGCTACGGCTGGCCGGGCAATGCGCGGGAGTTGGAAAACGCAGTCGAGAGGGCGCTCATCGTCAGCCGTGGCGCTCCCCTGGCCTTTAAGGATATCGATACGCGTACCGTACCTGCCATGCGACAGAAGCGTGTGCACATATCACCCGAAACGGTTCCAGGACTCGACACGGTGATGACCCGCCACATCCGCAGGGTGCTCGAACTTTGCAACGGGCGGGTCGAGGGGGAGCGGGGAGCCGCCCGGTTGCTGAAAATTCACCCGTCGACCCTTCGCAAACGGATGAAGAAGTTGGGTGTCCCGTTCGGCCGCAATGCGTGAGTTTTATATATATGAACCTTATATCCTATGGGTGCCGCAGGGGCGGAAGAGCGTCAGCAGTACGCAGATAACGGCATCAAAAAGTATTTTATGTTAGACGATTATTGCTACTGGCATCAGCTCAAAGCGCCCGCCCCATGCATGCACCAATATTGAAAACGTTAGTTGGAAAAGGCTCTACTCGTATACGGTTCTCATGAACGCCTAAGCAAAGTTTATTTTGGGAGACGAAGTCCCCCTTTTAAGAAGGGGGGACTTGTCCGCTGATTCAACACTCTTTCGATGCAGGCTAACCTTATATGCATTCTATATGCTTGACCTTCAGCCTACTTATACTGCTGGCGCATCTCCTTTTTATTGAGCTTGCCTACACTGGTTTTCGGCAGGGTGTCGATCAGAATGATGCGATCGGGCACTCCGAATTTGGGGATGGTGCCGTCTTCTGCAAACTTGGCGACAAAGGCCTTGATCGCCTCTTCGGTAGTGCTCTCTTTCTCCTCCGGTTTGGGGACGACCAGGGCCATGGGCCTTTCGCCCCATTTTTCGTCTGCCACCCCAATCACTGCGACTTCACTGACAGCCGGATGCTGGCTGATGATGTCCTCGAGTTCGAGGGAGGAGATCCATTCGCCACCGGTTTTGATCACATCCTTTAGGCGGTCGGTGATCTGTAGGTATCCCTCTTCGTCGATAAAGCCGATATCGCCGGTGTGCAGCCAGCCATTTTCCCATAGCTCCTCGCTGCGCTCTTGATCCTTGAGATAGCCCTGGGTGAGCCAGGGGGCCCGTACCACCACTTCGCCGGTGCTCTTGCCGTCGTGGGGTAGGGGGTCGCCATTGGCATCCAGAACTTCCAGCAGCACATTGGCCACCGGCAGACCGGTGCGGCATCGCATCGGGATCTGCTCTTCGGGCGCCAGGTCGAGCATCTCGGGCTTCAGGCTGGCGATGGTCAGCAGCGGACAGGTCTCCGACATGCCGTATGCGGCATAGACATTGATGCCCAGCTTTAAGGAAGCCTGGCACAGCCCCTTGGAGAGCGCCGATCCACCGATGATCACCTTCCAGCCGGAGAGGTCCAGCTTTTGAACCACCGGGCTGGAGACCAGCATGTGCAGAATGGTCGGCACGCAGTGGGAGAAGGTGACCTTCTCGGTCATTTTGAGCTTGAGCAGCATCTCGGGTTCATAGCGGCCCGGATAGACCTGTTTGGCGCCGAGCAGGGTCATGGCGTAAGGCATCCCCCAGGCGTGGACATGGAACATGGGGGTGATGGGCATATAGACATCGGTGGAGCTGATGTTGGCCTGGGAGGTGTAACCGCTGGCGGCGGTGATGATGCCATAGGTGTGCAGCACCAGTTGGCGGTGGCTGAAAAAGACCCCTTTGGGCAGCCCGGTGGTGCCTGTGGTGTAGAAGGTGGTGGCCATGGTGTTTTCATCCAGCTCCGGGAAGTCGTAATCGGTATCTGCAGCGGCCAGCAGCGCTTCGTATTCACCATCGAGCTTGAGCGACGTCTCGGGCGCAGTCTTGCTGTCGGTGATGAGCACGATTTTTTTGACTGTGGTAAATTGGTCTTTGACCGCCTCGAGCATGGGCAGGAACTCTTCGTTGACCAGTATGACGTCATCTTCTGCATGGTTGATGGTGTAGATCAACTGCTCGGGGGAGAGGCGGATATTGATGGTGTGTAGTACGGCGCCCATCATGGGGATGGCGAAGAAACACTCCAGGTAGCGGTGGCTGTCCCAATCCATGACGGCCACCGTTTGGCCCTCTTCGACCCCGATGCTTTTCAGGGCGTTGGCCAGTTGTCCCACCCGTTGTCCGAATTCGCGATAGGTGTAGCGCATCTGATCGCGGTAGACGATCTCCTGATTGGGTGAATAGATCAGTGGGGTCCGAAGCAGGTTTTTAATGAGCAGGGGGAATTGATAAGCGGATTGGGTGGGTTGAATGAGACGTGCGGGCATAGATCCTCCTTAAGTGTTAATGGGTTGCCGATAATACGTTTAGGATTGACATGTTGGTGGAGAGCAAGGAGGGTGCCATCCTTCGTTCGTACATCCCAATGGGTGATTTTCATAGTCTATTCAATTGGTTCAGAATTGGTCTGGACACGAGGCCGGTCTGTGCGGATATCCGGGTGTGTCATTTGCACCCCGGCCTAAAGACGTATATCTCATTATCATTTTGAAAAAACTGGGAAAAGCCACTGTGTCATAATAAAACTCAAAGTGAGTTATTTATGACTCTTTTCGCATCTACTATCCTTTTTGGATGCCCAGTTTTTTCAACTTAAGATAGAGGGTTTTGCGCTCAATGCCCAGGATGGCCGCCACCCGCGTCCGGTTCCAGCGGTGTCTGTTGAGCAGGGAAAATAGATAGGCCCTTTCAAACTCCTGGACCGCCGTTCGCAAGGGCTGCTCCCCGGGGCGGGTTGTTACCGGCATGCTCTCGGCCGACCCGCCAGTCGCACGCCCCTGAAAATCCATGAAATCGAGCGTATTCAAGCTCAAATAGCGCTGAATGGTGTTTTCCAGTTCACGCACATTCCCGGGCCAGTCGTAATTGATGAGCGCCTCTAAATCGTGCCCGCGCATCGTGTTGACGCCCTTCTCTTTTCCATACTTGGCCAGGAAGTGGTCGACCAGAAGGGGAATGTCGTCCCTGCGCTCGCGCAAGGGGGGCAGGTGGATGGGGAAGATGTGGATACGGTAGAAGAAATCTTCGCGCATGCGGCCCTGGTCGAGCAGTTGCACCAGGCTTTTGTTTGTAGCGCTGATAATGCGGGCGCTGCTGCTGTGGCTCTCAAGGCCGCCGATGGGGGTATAGCCGCCCCCTTCTAAAACGCGCAGCAACTTGACCTGCATCTCCTCCCTGATCTCTCCCAATTCGTCGAGAAAGAGGGTGCCGTTGTTGGCATAGTCGAACAGGCCGGGCTTTGTTTGATCCGCACCAGTGAACGCTCCGCGCTTGTAGCCGAAAAATTCACTCTCCATAAGGTGGGACGGGATGGCACCGCAATTGACCGGCACAAAGCGCTGTTCGCTTCGCTCGCTGAGGCTGTGAATGGCGCGCGCTACCAGCTCCTTGCCAGTACCCGATTCACCATAAATGATAACACTGGCCACTGTGGCTGCGGCACGCAGCACCAGCTCATAGACCTTCTGCATGGCGGCGCTTTTGCCCACGATATCACCGAAACGGTAGCGCTCCTTTATGGCGGCACGCAGACGCAGGTTCTCTTTTTCCAAGTGGGCCTCCTTCTCCTTGAGGGCCAACTCGGCTTGCTTGCGTTTGTGGATATCGACAATTACCGTCTGCCGCTCTGCCACGGCGTCATTGGTCCCAAAAATGGGAGAGCCAACGGCAAAATACCAGCGTCCATCAACCGGACTGAGCAATTCACGGTTGATGGTTTCGCCTTTGAACACCAACTCCTGGAAGCACCACGGGCACGGTTCATCCGAACGGAAGATCGCCTGGTGGCACTTGCGGCCGATGCAATCTTCCCCGATAACTTCGCGCAGTGTCTTATTGGCGTAAGTGATGTGCAAATCCCGAGTGCAGGTATAGGCGTAGCCCCCGAAGGCCTCCAGAATCCCGCTGAGTTTCGATTCGCTGGAGCGAAGGTTTCGCTCGGCCTGCTTTAAAGAGGTGATATCCACCAGAGAAGCCACGCTGCGGTCGGTTCCCGTAATCATATCGACCCGCAGCCAGATGTTTTTGATGTGGCCGAGTTTATCCCTCAGCTTGAACTCGTACTCGACCGGAACGCCATCGGGATCGTTTCGACGCTGGTGGTGGAAACGCAGCATCATCTCGCGGTCCTGCCGGTCGGCGATGATGGTGGGCCACGCCATTTTGCCTTCGATCTCCTCTTTGGTGTAGCCGAGCATCTGGGCAAATCCGGTATTGACCATGGAGATGGTGGTGTCCTTCTCAATGATAATGGTACCGGCGCCCGTGTTTTCAAAGACGCTACGATATTGGGCTTCACTCTTTTCGAGGGTCCGGGCGATATCGATCTCCTGGGTCATGTCGTGGACAAAACTTTCGATATAATCCACCGTACCGTCGGCCTGGCGTGCCACTCTCACATGGACGCGGCAGGTGAGGATGGTGCCATCCTTGCAGAGAAACCGATTTTCATAGGTATAGGGGTGATTCCGGGAGAGAATGGTCCCTATAAACGCTTTGCGGCTCTGAGGAGTGGCATAGCTGTTACAGACAACATTGCGGACAGATGCCATAAATTCCGTTGGAGATCCGTAGCCCAGCATTTGCGCCAGGGCCGGATTGGCATTGAGGATCGTTCCGTCCAGACGGGTCTGGAGAATGCCGATGGGGGCGTGCTCGAAAAGCTGTTCATAGATCCCTGCATCGTGGATGTCAAAGGCCGTCTTCATACAACTCCTTTGGTGCGTCGTGATACGGCTGAAGGCATCGGAATGCCCTGTCACTGCCATATGGCATCTCAGAATCGGCAAATGGATGCAAGTGTGAAAATCAAACAATGAATATTGATTCATTCTTTGAGGTTGATTTTCGGATCCAACCTGCTATGGTTTTTCCGAACGATCGCTCGGTAAAATGGGGCCCTCTTTCTCTTGATTTGAGCAAATTCTCTCCAAGCGATCAGCACACCGTGTTGGGCACCAGTGCCTGTTAACCGTATATCAGGCTGTTTACGAAGGATTTTGTTTCCTCGAAGCAGCCCGCCAACAGAAAGGATGGATGGCTATGATCAGAACAGTCGAACAATACCTGGAGAGTCTGGACGACGGGCGTGAGATGTGGTGCATGGGTGAAAGGGTCAAGGATGTGCGCACCCATCCCACCATCAGCGGTATCATACGAACCGCTGCACTGGACTATGTACTGCCCCATCACCCGGACTACCGTCACCTGTTCGTCACCCAGGACGAGGATGGTGAAGACGTTAACTACCTTTTGACCGCCCCTAAGAGCTCGGAAGAACTTTTAAGAAGAAGAGAGTGCTTTGTCACTGCCATGCGTTCCGGCGGTGGCGTGCTGCTGCACTGCATGGGAGCCGATGCCCTGGCCGCCTTCACCGTCACGGCCAATGCCATGGACAAGGAGCTGGGCACCGACTACTCCGAGCGCGTGGAGAACTACCGCAAGCTGCTCATGAAGCAGGACCTTGGCATTACCGGCGCCATCACGGATGTCAAAGGCGACCGCAGTCTGCACCCTTCCGCGCAGAAGCAACACCCCGATTACTACCTGCGCGTGGTCGACCGACAGAAGGACGGTATCGTGGTGCGCGGCGCCAAGGTCCACATCAGCGCCTCGCCCTGCGCCAACGAACTGCTCTGCTCGCCGTGCCGCACTCACGGCGAAGCGGACAAAGATTACGCCCTGGCCTTTGCCGTGCCGTGCAATGCCAAGGGCGTCAAGATGCTGGCCGTCGAGCCGGTCACCCGTACCTATGGCGCCGAAGGGCGCTTCGACTACCCAAAGACAAGCGCCACCCAACCCACCGAATGTTTGATCGTCTTCGACGATGTCTTCGTGCCCTGGGAGCGTGTCTTCATGTGCGGCGAGTGGCAGTTTTCGCGCACCCTGGCTTACGCCTTCGGCAGCTACCACCGCCTGTTCGGCACCTGCAAGATGATCGGTAAATTGGAGGCCATCACCGGCGCCGCCGCCCTGGCGGCAGAATACAACGGTGTGGACCACGCCGATCACGTTCGCAAGAAGCTGGCCTGGATGGCCATGATCACCCACATGGTGGCCGAAATGGGAAAAGCCGCCTGCCTTGATCCGGTCAAAGAGTTCGGTATGGATGTGGCCATGCCCAACCCCATGTCCATCAACGCTGCCAAGTTTACCTTCGCCAGCAACTTTCACCAGATGTGCCAGCACGCCCAGGACATCGCCGGCGGCCTCTGCACCACCGTGCCGGCTTATCGCGACTGGAAGAACGGAGAGATCCAACCCTATCTGGATAAGTATTTGAGCGCCAAGGACGGCGTGCCCACTGAAGACCGCATCCGTCTCATGCGCCTGGTCAAGGACGTGACCTGCAACTACTGGCAGATCGACACCATCCACGGTGAAGGCTCCATGGCCGCCCAGCAGATGCACCTGTTCGGCAGTGCCGACTGGGCCAAGCTCAAATCCGCCGCCAAACGTGCCGCCCATATCGACGGATGGCAGGACAACCCCGTTTACGGGAAACTGGTCTCATCCCAAGATGTGAAGATGCCGCCGGTGGATGAAAGTTATGAGGCCTTTCCGGTAGGCCTGAAGTAGAGATACAACGAACCTTTCGTGATCCGTCGCCATGCCGTAAGGAGCGGCGACGGATCGCGCCGGTCATTTTCTTCACAATGACGACCTGCTCGCTCTGAACTCAAATAACGCCGCTTGGGGGACATTCTTGACCAATTGTATTAACGGTGGTGACCGGTCACGTCATAGATAGAAAGTGCGGTTGGAGGGAGCATGAAAACAATTGGCCTTTTAGGCGGAATGAGTTGGGAAAGCACGGCAGGTTACTATCGTGCGATTAACGAAGGGATTAAAAAACGGCTCGGCGGCCTTCACTCTGCAAAAATTGCGATGGTCAGCGTCGATTTCGAACCTATAGAGAATTTGCAAAGAAAAGGCGACTGGGAGCAGATGGCAAGCATTCTTTGCGAAGCGGCACGAAATATTCAATCCGCCGGCGCTGATTTTCTATTGATATGTACAAATACGATGCACAAGGTTGCTCCTCAAATAGAAGCGGCCGTCACCATTCCCCTACTTCACATTGCCGATGCAACCGCCGAAGTTCTACTAAAGAAGGGCATTAAAACAGTAGGCTTGCTCGGTACCGCCTTTACAATGGAACAGGATTTTTACAAAGGCCGTCTAAGCGATAATTACAGGCTCAATGTACTGGTTCCTGATGAGAAAGATCGGCAAATTGTGCATGCCGTCATTTTTGAAGAGCTCTGTTTAGGGAAGATAAATCCCGATTCCAAAACAGCTTACCTGCGCATTATTAAACAGCTGGCAGGACAGGGCGCAGAGGCAGTTGTCCTTGGATGCACGGAGATAGGAATGCTCGTAAACCAAAGTGATACAGATGTAAAGCTATTCGATACCACGCACATTCATGCTCAAAAAGCAGTGGACTATGCCATCTGAAAAAGAGTGGGCAACGGTGTTGGCCAATTCAACCAACGCTTTCGTCGGGCACTTCATTTTTAGCCTGTATGGATTGATGCATGGGTAGGGGGGCAAACGCGTTGGTTGCGTCAACCAACAACCTCCCCTTTAAACGACGGGTTTCAATAACCGGATGTAAGTCTGTAATGATATGGTCCCAAGATATGAACAATATAGTTCCCAGATAGAGAAAAAGCATCCAAGCGCTTTTGCAAAGTGGGTTTGGGTGGTTGTTTTTGCCGTCGCCTTTGCATGGATCGAAAGCGCCGTCGTCGTATATCTTCGTGAAATCTATTTTGATGGCGCTTTCAGTTTTCCTCTGCTGATCAACTGGAAAGATGGAGAGCACGTTGTAGATCCTTTGGTCCGAATCGAGATGGGGCGCGAAATTGCAACCATCATTTTGCTGGTGGCGATGGGCTGGGTTGCAGGGCGGAATAGATATCAAAAGTTCAGCTATTTCATCATCGCCTTTGGAATTTGGGATATATTCTACTACCTTTGGCTTTTTGTCATGATACGTTGGCCAGAGACGCTGATGGCATGGGATCTCCTGTTCTATGTCCCGCTGCCCTGGGTAGGGCCGGTCATTACGCCATTGCTGATTGCTATAGCGATGGTGATGGGAGGCTCCGCTATCATTCTCTGTGATGAAAAAGGGTATGGTATTCACCTGCGGTGGTATGACATGCTGGTTGAGTTTGGTTGTGGCGTGCTCATGATCGTGGCATTTTGCTGGGACTGGAAGAATATCCTTCAATTGCCTGGCGATGTGGTGCGAACAGGGATTCCCAATCCCTTCGCCTGGTGGCTATACCTGCCGGCCTATCTGTTATCCATCATCTATTTTGTTGGTCTGATGAGGCGGATCGTTGCGGACGGCAAGGCAAAAGGGGTGAAAAAGGAAGGGGGCTCAATTCCTTCACCCAGATGAGAACCTGTCATTGCCGTTTATCTCTCCTATACAAAAATCGCTCCGGCCGGGTCGTTGGCCGGAGCGATTTTAGCGCACCCCATCTGCATTTAAGAAATTGTCTATCTCCCCTCAACGATTCGAATGAGCCGCAACCGAATCGTTAAATATGGCGGGATCCGAGATAGACATCGACGGGTTGGGCCCTGGCAAATTGAATTTTCGCCTTTAACTGAGCCCAGGCGGATTCCTTCTCTTCCAACGCGTCGGGGGCTTTCGTCGTCAGGGAGAGAAGGGCACCGCCTGCCAGCAGTATGCTGCACAGGAGGTAGGCAGTTTGCTGGGTGCCGGTTTGGGCTACGATCATCTGTGAAACCCTTGGAAAAATAAAGCCGCCGATTCCCCAGGCGGAGAAGAGCAGGCCATAATTCATGCCAAAATTTTTAAGGCCGAAGTAGTCTTTGCTGGCCGATGGAAAGAGAGAGAGGTTGGTGCCGTAATTGAAACCCACCAAAGTTGCGGCCGTCACCAGAAGCACTGCTTCGGATTCGCTGATGAAAAGCAGGGACAGGATGATAGCGGACTGAAGGCTCATCATGATGAGCAGCGTCTTCGTCCGGCCGATTTTGTCCGAGATGACACCGGCTACGATCCGTCCGCCGGCATTGCCCACGGCCATCAGGGCTACGACGACCCAGGCCATATCTCCCATACTTTTCTTCGCCATGCCGGCAACCCCGCCGATGATGATCAACGCGGCGCCCGCACCGATAAAGTACATGAACCACAGCTTATAGAACGTTTGGGTTTTGAGCATCTCAAGGGGCGAATAGTCGACACTGGGTTTCGCCGGTGTGGCAGGGGTGTTGGGCGAGGCTCCTGCGTCAGCAGGCAAATACCCTTTTGGTGGGTTGATCAAAAACATGGAGAGGATGCAGACAACTCCCAGAAAAGAGATGCCGAATATGAGCATTGAACGGCTGAGGCCGAAGTTGGCAATGAGAAAGTTGGCCAGAGGCGCGATGTAGACCGAGGCGAGGCCGAATCCGGCAACAACCAGACCGGCGATCATCCCGGTTTTGGAGGAGGGAAACCATTTGATGGCCGGGGGAGTTGCAGAGGCATATCCAAAGCCGAGGCCAAGGCCGGTGAGGACGCCGAATCCCAGAATCCAGGCCGAAAGGGCGTTGGACTGTGAGATGACAATGAGACCGGCGCCGGTGAGGATGCCACCTATGGCGGCGGTCAGACGTGGGCTGAGCTTGTCCTGAAGGCGTCCGGCAAATACCATGGCCACTGTGAACATCAGGCAGCAAACGGCAAAGGGATCGTTGAGCGAGGCAATATCCCATTGAAATACGCCGTCTTGGGCGATCACCGACTCCTTGATGGCCTGTTTAAAGATGCTCCAGGTATAAAGGATCCCAAGAGCCAGGTTAATCCCCAACCCCGCCATGGTGACGCTCCATCCTCTGTTTCTAATCTTGTTCATTGGCCTCTCCGTCCTAAAGTTGGTTGTTTTGTGGTACATGAATACCTCGAATAACTGGATCAACCGGACTCGACAGCACCAAGCGTCGTCATCAGGTCGTCAGACAGCCGGACCAGGCGCTCTGTTTCTCTCTGCATGATGCCCAGAAACCGGCTTCGATCCCTGGCGCCAAGCCTTGGATACGCCACCAGCAATTCGGTCAGACACCTCACAGATGCCAGGGAGTTGATAAACTCATGGCAAGCCGTCTGGTTTGTCGTTTGTCGGTGCGTCGCGTCTGAAACCATGAAACCGCCTTGCATAGCTGGAACCGATTAAGATGAATAATGTTCATTGAATTGTCTTAATGGATCTGAATGAATTAAATTCATTTTGATAATTTGGTTCAATTCAAGAGTCGTGCCATGGGATAGCGAATAGATTAATAGATTGATAATAAAGAAAAAATATTGATTTGGAGGTTTTAGGGCCGACGATGAATCACAACAAAAGTTGTGGTTCTGAGGCCCGTATTCAGCCTAAAAAGGTACAGATAAGATGTTGACGCCTGCTTGTGGCGATTGAGGGCAAGATACAATAAAAGTTTATTCTACAATAAAAGTTGTTGTTTTCTTATTCGGAGGGCGTGCTGCTTTTCAACCGTTTGCTCAAGGCCTGTTGGGAGATGCCCAGTAGTTGGGCGGCTTTCGACTGATTGCCCTCGCTGCGTCTCATGGCTTCCTGAACTAAAATCCGGGTGGCCTCTTTGATGGTCGGCAGTTGATGGGAGAAGAGGATCGGCGGACCCGCAGGGTCATCAGGGGATGGAGGTAGCTGCTCGGTGGGTGACGGATCGCGGGCGATATGGGCGGTGAACGAATCGATGGAGAGGGGGCCGGATCGATGGCGGCTCACCGCATCGAAGACCATGGATTCAAGCTCCCTGACGTTGCCGGGGAACGCATATCCGGCCAGCATCGGCTCAAGCTCTTCGGGCAGTGTGGGCGCTTGCTTGTTCAAGTGGTTGGCTGCTTTGGCAACAAAGTGATCGAGAAGCAGCGGGATGTCATCCAACCGATTTCTCAAGGGCGGGATATAGATGCGATGGGTCTGCAGACGATAGTTGAGATCCTTTCTAAATCGTCCTTCGGCCAGCAATATGGAGAGCTGCTGGTTGGTGGCCGCGATGATGCGTGCGTTGGCCGATTGGGGTGTATCGGAACCCAAAGAGAAATACTCCCCCTCCTGCAAAAGTCGCAGCAGTTTGACCTGGGATGCCTGGGTGAGGTCGCCGATTTCGTCTAGAAAAAGAGTGCCGCTGTCGGCTTGTTCTATCAATCCGCTACGCGGGGTGTCTGCCCCGGTGAAGGCACCTTTCACATGACCGAAAAGGGTATCCGCGAAAACCGTATCATCCAGTCCGGCCACGTTGACGGCCACAAAGCGCCCCTTCAAACCGCTCAAACGGTGGATGGCATCGGCGATCAACTCCTTGCCGACTCCGGTCTCGCCGCGTATCAGGACCGGTTGCGATGTAGCGGCGATCGATTCCACGTACTGAAAAATAGAGATCATTGCCTGGTTTTTAGTGATGATTCCATGAAACACGTCTGGATGCTCAAGATCGTTTTGGAGCATATGGCGTCGAAGGGACCGGTTCTCCCGTTTGAGCTCCTGGACGGAGATGGCGTGATGGACGGCCGTAATCAACCGTTCGGGTTCGACCGGTTTGACAATGTAGTCATACGCTCCCGCTTTAATGCAGCGCACAGCGGTCTCCACATCGACTGCACCGGTTACGATGATCACCGGCAGATCGGGATACTCCCGGCGCACATCATCCAGCAGCCGGTGACCGTCAATATTGGGCATATTCAAGTCGAGTAGTATGGCTTCCAACGGGGTGCCGGCGATCAGATCCATCACCTTGCGACTGTCTTGGCAGGTGATGGTGTTGTTGATTCCAGCCATCTGAAGGGTCGTGTCGATAGCCAGCAGGATGTTGACTTCATCATCGACGATCAGAATGGGGTTGGGCGGGTTGAGAGAACCGGTCATACCATGGTCCTTTTCTCTTTATCGGAATTGGGGTGGACCGCCAACGGAAAGACAACCGTTACTGTCGTTCCGCGGTCTGGCGAGGATTCAAAGGTCATGCGGCCGCCGTGGTCCAGCACAATGCGGTTTGAAATGGCCAGGCCTAATCCGGTGCCGCCGCTCTCCCGCCGGGTAGTGAAGAAGGGGTCGGTGATGCGATTCAACACCTCCGGATCGATGCCTTCACCCTCATCCCGGACCTGCAGCGTCACCTGATCGTCTGCCGCGTCGAATCCGGTGGAGACGGTGACAGCCCGGTCCATCCCCGGCAATGCCTGGCAGGCGTTGACCACCAAGTTGATCACCACCTGCTCGATGCGTTGTGCGCTTCCCAGAAGGGGCGGCAGATCCGGATGGCAGGCCAACGTAAAATGGCGTGTGGATTTGTTGATCAAATTGGTCGCAAGCCCGACCGCTTTTTGAACCACTTCGTTAAGATCCACATCATCTCTCATTGCAGAAGGGTTGTCCCGGGCAAAGTCTTTCAGGTCTGCCACGATGTCGCGGACACGGCGGGCGTCATCGACTATTCCGTTTAACATTTGCGGAATGCGGTCGCGGATGCGGCTATAGGTGACTGCACCCACTTGGAAGTCGCCGTTTTGTTCATGGTGTTTGTCGAGGATGGGCAGAATCGAGTCCCAGATGCGGGCCAGGTTGGGGGCGTTGAGCATGACCGAGGTAATGGGATTGTTGATCTCGTGGGCGACGCCGGAAACAAGCGTGCCCAGTGAAACCATCTTGGCAGCTTGGAAGAGCTGCTCCTGCTTGACCAGGGCCCTCTCTTCGGCCAGTCGCTTTTCACGGGTCACTTTAACGCCGTGCCAGACGATGAAGATAGAGAGAATGACGATCAGAAAGAGAATCCAGACGCAAATAACCGTGGTTTTGCGCGTGATGGCTATGATTTGAGCGCGGACATCCTCCACATAGATTCCCGTGCCGACGATCCATCCCCACGGCTCAAACCCCTTGACGTATGAGATCTTCGGCACGATGCGCGAAGGGTCATCCATCCACTGCCACTGGTAATCCACGAATCCTGCGCCGTTGGCTTTTACGATCTCCACGCAGGCTACGAATATGTGCTTTCCCGCCGGATCGGTGAAGGCGGAGACGTCCATGCCCTCCAGGTCAGACCGATAGGGGTGCATGATCATGCGCGGCTGCATGTCATTGATCCAGAAGTAGTCCTTTTGATCATCCCCGTAACGCAACCCTCGGATGTGGCTCATGGCCTTGGCCTGGGCCTCCTGGCGTGACAACTCGCCGTCTCGCTCCTGACGGGCATAGACGTCCAGACTGCTCCAGGCCGAAGAGACCAACTCGCGAATCACCTCGCGCTTGCCCTCTAGAAGACGCTCTTGCATTTCGGGAAGAATAAGCAGAAAGATGGTAAGCACAAACAGCAGTACCGTCAGCACCACTGGTAGAAAGATGCGGATGGGAATGCGCCCGAGCATGTCGTTGATATGCGTCGTCAGCATGATGTTATACGCGTGAGTCGAAGTTAGAATCAGCTTACCCCATTGCCGAAGAAAAGCAATCCAAAAAACAGCGAGGATGAAGCCATCGTATCATATATAGTGGTGCTGAAACGGAAGGCCAACAAAGATATTGGACCAAAAGAGGTTTTTAAGATAGGTACTAAAGAGACGGATGCACGTCTTGCCACTAAACCTGGGTTCATTTCATCAAAGGAGGACACATGCACGTATTGGCCATCAACGGAAGCCCACGCAAAAAGGGTAACACATCCACCTTGGTTCACGCTGTACTGGAAGGTGCTCAGGCCGCCGGTGCCGAAACAACGGAAGCCCATCTACATACCCTTGAGATGAAGGGGTGCATGGGGTGTCTCTCCTGCCGCACCAAGCACGGCGTCTGCGCCCAAAAAGACGAACTCTCCCCATATTTGGAGATGATGAAGAGCTGCGATGCCGTTGTTATAGGGTGTCCGATATACATGTACCGCATTTGCGGACAGATGAAGCTCTTCGTGGATCGCGCGTACTCGCTCTATCCTCCCAAGGAGGGCGGAGGGTACCTTACCGCCGTGCCTCCCGGAAAACGGTTCGCCCTGGTGATCTCCCAAGGGGCCCCCGGCCCGGAACAGTATCAACGCTCGATTCGCTGGCTGGCAGGCATGGCCGGGACGGGCCTGGGGATGGAGGAGATCGGGCGAATCATCCATGCCGACAGCCACGTCCTGCCGGCGGTGAAGAACGAAGCGCTTTTGGGGGAGGCCCGTGCGATGGGTAGAAAACTGGTCGCGTGAGGCGCTGATTCCGTTTTTCTTCTTTTGTCTATAAAAAAGGGCGGGCCAAGTTGGCCGCCCTTTCCGTTTTGTTTGCCCAAAAGCGATTTTCAGTCAAACCCTACACAAACCGTTTCATCGTTTCCAGGTATTCGGGGTAGTGGGAGAGATAGAACGCCAGGGGTCGGGCAAAATCCTTCCCCACCACGCCGTCGATAAACATCTGGCTGATATCGCGTTGCCTCAGCAGCGTGTACTGGGAGGTGATCAGCAGGTTCCGCTCCTCCTCGTTTATGGTTTTCAGCAGCCGATTGAGTGCACTTCTTGCCCTGGGCTGATAATTCCAAAAGTAGAGCAGATCGAGGGCATGGATGGAGATTGTTGTTTCAAGGTCCCTGGCTTCACGGTTGGCCGCCATACGATATTTTTGAGGCTCTTCGAGAAGTTCGTAGGCAGTGGTTTCCGGATAGAGCAGCTCTAGCTGGGTGTAGATGTCCATCAGTTCTGAGAGCTTCTTCTTGTACTCCCTGTAGCGTGTCCTGATGTTGTTATATCGGTCTGCCGCGCCTTCGATGATGCCGGCCATGGTGTCCGAGGCTGCTTTGGAGATGACAGCCGCCCATTTCTGCAGGATGTCGTTGATATTCATCACCCCAGCGGTCGCCAGCAGGCTTCCGACTGCAAGATTAAGTGCTATGGCGATAGGAATCGAGAGGGCGCTTCGGAAGAAGTTTCCGTATATGGCCGCTTTGGGCAGCCCCCGGAACGCATTGTGCGTTGAGAGGTAGAGGCCGTTGGTCAATGCCATGATCGTATAGAGCAGCATCGGGTTCGTGGCGATGGTGATGCCGAAGAGATGCTCGAGGACCACCGTCTTGGTGAGGTAGTCCAACAGCGGCACAGAGAAACCGGTGAAGAGAAGTGAATCGGAGATGCGGTCCCAGCTGACATAGGCGTTCCACCTGAGCAGGGGGGATCGCTTCAATCCGCCACCGCCGAGCACCGACTGCACGATGTTGCGGATGCCGGTGATGCCGAACCAGATGAAGGCGCCGAAGTAGGCCAGCAGCCACCATTCTTTGGTTAGGTAGAAGGTGGCAAATGCCGGCACGAAGCCGACCAACACTTTGAGCAGGTTTCGCAAATGGGAGTTGACATAGCGCCAGGGGACCTTTTTGCTTCTATTTTCGACTGCACGGGGGACAAGGGTCAGATCATTGCCGGTTGTCTGGTCCACGCCGCCCAGCGTCACCACATTGCCCTGCCGGGCCATACGGGTTGCGTCACCCTGAACCATCCAGTCCTCTCTTCTGATGGTACCGAGGCGTCTAATGAAAGGCAAAGCGGCGATCCGTTTTCCCCATTTGAGAGGCTTGGCATCCATGCCCTGGCGCCGCAGAAACGTATGTTGCTCATAGACTGTCATATGGATGGGGATCTGCTCACGGCCCGATCCCAGATCTTCCTGGATATGGCGGCGGGCCCTGGCCGGCAATGTGTCGACAACCGCCAATCCCATCCCGTGGAAACGTGGTGAACGGCCGGTCGAATCGCTGCCCATGCGTGCCTTGAGCGGCCTGGCCTTGTACATGGCCCGGAGGGAGATGATGTCATGGAGGATTGTCTTAAGTTTGGCCAGTTGGTCCTCCTGGCCTGTTTTCTCCTTTGTTTTTGTTCTCTTAATGATGTCTAAGATCACCCGCTTGAGCGTAATAGGGTTTTGCCCGTTGACAGCCTCCTGGAGTTGGCTGATGTCGGGAATGTTTTCGGTGTTGCCGTCCGCCCAGTCTTTCAGATTGAAAAGCTCCAGTCGCGTGATCATGCCATTACAGTCGTAGATCAATTCAAGCACATCTTCCGCTGCCAGGCCGGAGAGATTCAAGGTGATGCGGTAGCCCGATTGCAAACCTGCCAGTCTGCAGAGCAGTTCATCCGGCGCCAGTCGCAGCAAGGGCGGGACGTCGGGGGTGTTGATGGGAATGGTATGGTTGCGAACGTCAGGGTTGCAGTCCGCTTTAAGATAGCCGGCCACCACGGTCTCCAGGTCCAGGCGATCCATCTCTTCGAACCAGTCACCGATGCGTTTACGCCCCTGGGCATCTGCCGAGGCGTGCTCTTTTCTCATCTGGTCGGCCTTCAGCTGCAAGGCGGTGTTCATCTGTTGCTGGATGAATTTTTCCAAATGCAGTTTGGATTTCTGACCGATACCGACAAAGGCCAAAAATGCATCTCTATCGATCGGCGGCACCTCGATATCGAATTTTTTATTCAAGTCCAGGCGGTGGCTGCGGTTGAAAGCCTCCAGCAGCTGCATGACATGGGTTTGCTGGTAGGCCGATGCTTGCCGCCCCTCCTTCATGAGCTCAGCAACGGCCGGCTCCTCGAGAAAGCACAAAAAGGCCTGGGCATCGGCAAAGCCCCTGGGGACCCAGATCAGGTTGATAAACCGGCCACGGAAAGGGGTGTAGAACTCGATGCCGATGCGTACGTCGATTTGCATGATTTTAGCCGCTTCCAGCAGTTCGGAGGCGAATCGCGGCTCGATATAGTTGTAGTGGACGATGCGCAGACGGCGAATCCCTTTGATCCAGGCATCCATGATCAGATGGGTGGACGACTTGCGCCCCTTTGTGTTGGCATCATGCACATGGTCGTCAAAAGAGATCTGATTCCAGGTTTCGGGCATTTCGAGCAAGTGGTAGGTGCTCAGCTGTTTGCGCACCAGGCGCGGCTTGCCGGTGGCTGTGATGCGAAAATCGTGGGCCAGCTCAATCTGGCGCCGGGGGCGGCCCTGGGATCGCACCACTTCCTTCATGATCTGCATCAGGACGCGGGCCGTATTTTTGGGCATGGGACCCTCGGCGGTATCCAGCACCTCGGCCCTCAGCGCCCGCAGGGCGCCCAGGCGATCGTCCACGCCGCCGATCTCCAGGGAGGCCAGCAGCTGCACCATAGCGTAGGCAATGCGCAGGCTGCGCGTTTCGGCCATCTCTTTGATGCCGTGGGGATGGAAATAGGTGTAGTACTGCCGTCGCAGGTAATCCAGGTTGCTGCCTTCGGAGGAGACTTCGTTGATGATGCGGACCAGTTCATGGTCGCGCCGGTCGAATAGAAACCATGGGATCCCCAATGCCTTGTTGGCATCTTTGGATTTGACCGCTGACATTCCGATGTAGGGTGATTTAGTGTATCGTGTTTGATCTTTCATTGCCTCGACCAGTCAATCGTTGGATCGGAACGTGACGTCTACAAGCACTCTTCGTTCATATCGCTCGTTTAGAAACATATACGTTGTTTCATCGCAGGTGTACCCGTTGCAATTCCACTGCATTGCGAAACCCAGTCTAATAAACCACTCATTTAAAATCAACTGGTTAGATGTTATGCCAAACAGATTGCAGAACGACTTCGTGCTGCCGGGCAGTCTGGAAGTGATCGCAGAGGTCATTGGGGGGGCTATAGCCTTGGGCAAACCGGGCATGCTTCAGGCGGTGTCCCGGAGATCATTTGACTGCGCCATGATTCCATTCGTTTCGCATTCCACAGGGTCGAAATAGGTTGTTCGCGCAAATTTCCCAGAATCGACTGGGGTTGACAATCGCAAATCGAAACGAACCCTTTCGTCGCTCGATTCGATAGAGGAGATATCCTTCTGCCCGCTGGCAGCGATGAGAACATTGTTGTTTGCTTCAAGCAGGCACTTGAGAAGCTTTTCGGCCACGGTGCGACCGCAGCAGCAGGTGCCGAAACTCATTACTGCCATTGGGCAGGAACCATGGGAATAGTTCTCCGGAGGAAGGTGTGCTTCCTGTCAGCCTTCCCATGTGAGCGGTCCGATATGAAATCGGTTTTTTATTGGCCCGGCTCAATTTTTTTCCGGCAAATCGAAAAACACCCACGACCCGGTCGCGTCGAAATCGTTGAATCAGGTCGAATTCAGCCTGAATACACGCACCAATGTGCTCCGTCGCCCTAAACCATTCCCGGTTGGGGGGCTGCCGCTTGATCGGCCTCCTGGATATCCGGCAACGGGGCGTGATCTTTCTTCAGTCGGACGAGAAAATTTCGGTTTTTCGGAAACCGCAATAACTACACAATGGCCCCGGGCACTTAATTCTTTTTCAATGGCCAGGCATTTGGCGATATGGGACAAGGAGTTGTTTCCCGGTATCAGCAAGAATCTCATTTTTTCAGCTGCCATTCCAATTTTTTCGGGTGTGCAATGGTCAGAACACCGGTTTGGCGCCGTGGGCGATCAACTGGGCTGCCATTTGGGTGCGCTGGTACTGCTCGGCATAGTAGAGGGCGTTGTAGCCGAAGCGGTTGATCATATTGACGGCGGCGCCGTTTTCCATCAACAGGGTCGCGATCTCTTCGCGGCCGTAATAGGTGGCATAGAGCAACGCCGTCCAGCCCTCCGAGTTTTGCCGATCCAGGTCGGCCCCGCCTTCGACGAGCATCTTTGCCAAGGGGCGGTTGTCATAGTAGCTGGCGTACAAGAGGGCTGTCCAACCGTCCCGGTTTTGGCGGTCGAGGTCTGCGCCTTTGTCGATCAGGTATTTGGCAATGACCGCATTGCCGGACTGGGCTGCCAGGAGAAGTGGTGTATTGCCGCTGCTGTCCTGAGTGTTGAGATCGTCCCCCTCAGATACCCTTTTTTGGACCTCAAACAGATTCTGCTGCCAGACGGCATCATGGACCGGGTATCCGCCACAGCCGGTCAATAGCGCTGCCCATAGGAGGATGGATATGACCCGTTTTGCGAACTGTTTCATAAGTGCCTCTCTTTGTTAACAGAAAAGGGGATATTGTTTTTTTTATCCAATTTGCTGCCGATTGTTCAACCTATTTATTGTATATGGGGTTGGTGCTGCCATTCCCATCTTGCCTTCCCTGCCGCTGCTGGTGTATGAATACCTACGATTAACGACGATTGGAAACTCTCTTTAGGGAAATAGATGGCCGCCAGTTTTGATATTGACATGAAGGTCGCCTTTCACGACCTCGATCCGCTGCAGATTGTGTGGCATGGCAACTATTTGAAATATTTCGATGTGGCCAGGTTCGGTCTCTTTGCAGCGGCCGGCATCGACCTCTATCAATACATGCTGACGAAAAAGTATGTCTTTCCTGTAACGCGCTCGGCGGTCAAGCACATCGTGCCCTTGAGACCCTTTGATGAGTTTGTGTGTCGGGCCACGGTAACCGAGGCCCAATATAAGATCGCCATGAAGTTCGAGATCAGGAAGAAAGATGACAGTCGAATCGTCTGTGCGAGGGGGACCAGCGAGCAGTTGGCGGTCCGTTTCCCTGAAATGGAGATGGAGTTCACTATTCCGGACGACATCCGCGAGGCCCTTGGGTTCTGATGCCGGTTTGCTTGATGAACGTTTTTTGACCGGGAGTCGACCTTTTCGCTAAAACCTATAATTTCGAATTGATAGCTTTCCATGGATCCTAACTGCAGCAGCGCGTTTATTCACGGTTATGAGCGGATGGCCGCCTGGTCCGATCTGCTGGATCAGATCAACGTATTCCCGGTGGCCGATGCAGATACGGGGCGCAATCTGAAAATCAGCCTGGCCCCGTTGAGGCAACTTGGAGAGCAGCCTAAACTGGTGCCGGGTCATCTTGTCCGCATGGCCACTGGCAACTCGGGTAATATTGCCGCTGCCTTTTTTTATGAGCTGCTGGGCGTCGAGCGCTCAAGCGAACTGCCCGGCGCCATCCAGAAGGGGATGCGTAAGGCCCGTCAGGCGGTGGCCGATCCCCAGCCGGGTACCATGCTCACCGTCTTCGATGCGCTGGCCGAGCTGATGCCGCTCAATGACCTGGCCCCCAGTGAATGGGACCTTGTTCGCATTATCGATCGGTTGCAAAAGACAGTGGCCGACTCGAGCGACGCCCTGCCGCAGCTCAAACATGCCGGTGTGGTGGACGCCGGCGCCTTGGGCATGTTCATCTTCCTAGAAGCGTTCCTGAGCCACATCACGGGCCGGAAGGATCACGATCGACCGGTGACGGAGCTGTTTGGCGGCAAGCTCGCCATCGCCTCGGACTGGACACCGGATGGCGACGAAGAGGGATACTGCATCAGCGCCACAATTCGCCCGGAGTGCGACCGGGATGACATCGGACAGCGACTCTCGGCGCACGGTGAAAGTGTGGTCGTCACCGGCGATGCAGACCGTGTCAGGGTTCACCTGCACACCGATGATCGTAGGGCGCTGCGGTCCGGTTTAGAGTCGTTGGGGCCGGTGGTCGGCTGGTCGGAAGAGCGCATCGTGACGGACGTGCGACGCTCTGCGGCAGGCAGTCAATCGGTTCATATCATGACCGACGCCGCCGGTTCGATTACCATGGAGGATGCCAAACAGTATGGAGTGACACTGCTGAGCAGCTACCTGGTGGTCGGCGAACAGGCGTGGCCGGAAACACTCTACGAGCCCGAACGGCTCTACTCGGCCATGTCCGGCGGCATCAAGGTCTCCACGGCCCAGGCGTCGGTATTCGAGAGGCACCAATCCTATCTCAGCGCGATCAGCCGGTTCAACAAGGTGCTCTACCTCTGCGTTGGTTCCGTCTATACGGGCAACTACGAAACGGCCGTGAGTTGGAAGGCCGCCAACGACGACGCCAATCGCCTGGCGATTATCGATACGGGGGCCGCATCCGGCCGACTGGGCATTGCCGTGTTGGCCACGGCGAGGTTTGCCGAGGGGGCGGAGGCGCCCGATGTGGTGATGCGCTTTGCCCGCAAGGCCATTACCCACAGCCAGGAACTCGTCTTCCTGGACCAATTGAAATATCTTGCTGCCGGCGGCAGGATCTCCAAAACCAAAGGCTTTTTCGGAGACCTGCTGCACAAGAAGCCGATCATCACTCCCACCGCCCATGGCGCCGCCAAGGTGGGGATCGTGCGCAATCGCAAAGAGCAGTTGGCATTTGCCCTGGCACGGATCGAAAACGAATTTAATAAGGGCGATGCGCCCGATATCCTGTTACAGTATTCGGACAACCAGAGCTGGGTGCAAGAGACCGCCGCCGAACAGATTCAGGCGCGGTTGCCATACGCCAATATTCTATTCCGGCCGCTCTCATTGACCTCGGGCGCCCACATGGGGCCGGGAACGTGGGGTATGGCCTATCTGCCGAAGGTGACGGATTAAATCTCCTCCCGATCCATTATAGCCGTATGGACAGCACCACTGATATCGGGGGAACTCAGGCCATCAAACATAGGGGGCGTTCGCCCCGTTCTGGTAACCGCCACTTGTTGGGTTTCCGGCTTGAACATCTTCGTACAGATCAATATTATGAAATGGGAGAATTTATGAAGCGTTTCAAATGGTTGAGTTGTATAGTGATCCTTCTTTTCGCAATTTCTGCAAGTGGATGCGCCTATGTGCATACCAAGACCCCCTTTGATGACAATCTGAATAAGACCGACTTGGGATCAAAGATGGGTACCGCCGAAGCGTACAGCGTTCTTTGGCTGGTGGCCTGGGGAGACGCGAGTTACGCCAAGGCGGCCGAAAATGGCAATATCAAGGTGCTCAAGCATGCCGATCAGGAGTCTTTTCAGGTGTTGCTGGGGCTTTTTACGCGCTGGCGCGTTATCGTCTATGGAGATTAAGTCATGTTCAGGTCAAGTGGCACCACTACGGTTCGATGGGGCCTGCAACTGCTCCTGCTTCTATCGCTGGTTGGATTAATGGGTTGCGGTATGATAACGCCCAGCGGATATATCTACACCAATATCAAATTGCCTCTGACGAAAAATCTGAACCACACCCCGGTGCCGACGCCCGACGCGCCCACGGGTAGAGTGCTGGAGGTAAAGGAGCCTTTCTCTGGTTTCGGTTTTTACGCCAGAGTGGACTCAAACGCCATCGGCGACATCGCCAAGAAGAGCGGCATGGAGACGCTTTACTTCGCCGACCAGGAGATATTCAGTATACTGGGGGTTTGGACCACGACCCGCACCATCCTCTACGGTGAGTGAAGGTGACGGAACAGCCTGAACAAGATCGTTTTGCGGTGGTCATCCCTGTGTACAACCACGGGCGCACTGTCTCGCAGGTGGTGCAATCGGCGTTGGGTTTGAATCTCCCGCTATTTGTCGTCGACGACGGGTCTACGGATAATGGCTGCTCTTCTCTGAAGTCCCTTCCGGGCGTTCACCTGATCCGCCACCCGATCAACCGTGGCAAGGGTGCGGCCCTCCTGACCGGTTTTCGTGCGGCCGCCGAGGTGGCAAGTTGGGCCATCACAATGGATGCCGATGGCCAGCACCATGCGGAGGATGCCCGGGTTCTGATGGCAGCGGTTGCCGATGGCCGCCGGGCCATTGCCGTGGGTCGCCGCAGCAGCATGCTGGAGGAGGGGGCTCCCTGGACCAGCCGCTTCGGCAGGGGCTTCTCCAATTTTTGGATCCGCTCATCCGGCGGTCCCATCGTCGCCGACAGCCAAAGCGGGTTTCGCATCTACCCGTTGCCGGAAGTTCTGACGCTGGGGGTACGGGCCAGGCGCTACCAGTTCGAGGTGGAGGTGCTGGTCAAGGCCCGATGGTATGGTCTGCCCGTGATCGAAGCCCCCATACGTGTCACCTATCAGCCCGAAGGGGAGCGAATTTCACATTTTCGGCCCTTTGTCGATTTTGTTCGTAACTCCAATGTCTTTACTCGATTGATTTTTCAAAGGTTGCTTGGACTGAAAAGATAGGCTGCAAATTGCATCTCTGCCATGCGTGAACTCTTTTATAAATTTCTATCCTACTGCGCCAAATTCTTCGGCCCTGGTTTTTTCCTGCTGATTGCCCGCGGCATCGCCGGGGGCTATTTCGTATTGTTTCCCAGGCGAACGATGGTGAGCGCCCGATTTTACCGCGCCCTATATCCCGATCGGGGACGGCTTTACCACTACTGGTGCGCCTGGCGCCAATTCAGCAGCTTCACCTCGGTTTTTCTGGATCGCCATCTGCTCCAAAGCGGCAGTGAGATCTGTTTTACGTTTGAAGGACGCCAGCACCTCCTCAAGGCCATGGAGAAGAGCACCGGCGGGATATTGCTCATGACCCACCTGGGCAACTGGGAGGTGGGGGCCCGTCTGCTTCGACAGTCGATCCCCGAACTGCAGTTGATGCTATACGTGGGGCAGCGCGCCAAAGACCAGATCGAGCAACTGCAGAAGAGAGACCTTGTGGCCGATGGCATCCGGGTGCTTGCCGTGGACCAGGAAGGGGGGTCGGCCTTCGATCTGGTGGAGGGCATCACCTTCCTCAGGTCGGGCGGCTTCGTCTCCATGGCTGGCGATATGATCTGGCGCCCGGATCAGCGTGGGGTAGAGGCCCGGTTCCTTAATCATTCTGTGAAGTTGCCTGAAGCCCCCCATATGATGGCCCTGGTTGCGGGTGTGCCTCTTTATGTCTTTTTTGCTTCTTCCCAGGGCCGGCAGGCGTACCACTTTTCGGTGTCGCCTCCGATCTATGTGAGTGCCGTGAACAGGTCCGATCGCACCGAGGCCGTGCGCAGATCGGTTCAAGCATATGCCGATCTGGTCGAAGGGCATCTGAAGCGTTCGCCGTTCGAGTGGTACCATTTCCAGCCCTTTCTGGGTGAGGCGGTTGATCCGTCGAAAAAACTATGAATCGAACGTGATTTATAGTAAGAGCTTTAGAATTTCGATTGGATAAGGATACTAACTGCATATGACCCGAGTTGAGATCACGGAACGACTGCTGACCATATTTTCCGAGAGGTTTGAAATAGACGATCCCGGACTGGATGACGATCTGCGCGAGGTGCATGAGTTCGACAGCATCGACGCCATCGAACTGCTCCGCGAGATAGAGTTGATGCTTGGCTCGGAACTGACCCGCGACGAAAAGAAGATGGCCATGGAAATCTCCACGCTCAATCAGATAGTGGATTATGTGGAGGCCCTGGCCGCTGCTCGAACTAACAGTTAATGCCCGCCTGACATCCCCGGACGGACAACCAACGCCATTCTGTCAGCGATGTCGACGGAGCCGGTTTCGAGCGCTTGCGCGAGTGGTGATGATGGTACATGAACGAATAGAGATGAGAACGGGCAATATATGGACAGAAGGGTTGTAATTACCGGCTGCAGCGCCATCACCCCCATCGGGAATACCCGTGATGAGATGGTGCGCCATCTGACCGAAGGTATTTCGGGTGTCTCCGCCATGCGTTCGGACAATCTGTTGACAGACCATATCCATTCGGGCGTATTCGGATCGGTGGACTACCCCATCGAGTACGACTTCAAAAGACAGTACCGTAAAACCATGGGGCCGGTGGCATTCTATGCCTGCCAGACGGCCAAGGAGGCCATCGAAGACGCCGGCTTGAGCGAAGCGTTCGTCACCTCGGGCCGCATGGGGGTCGCCTTTGGATCGACCCACGGCAGCCCCACGGTTCAGCGCGATATTTATCGCACCTTTTTCGGCCAAACCGATGCCAAATTGACCAATATCGGGGCGGTCGACTACCTCAAATCGATGGTGCACACCACCGCAGTCAA
This sequence comes from uncultured Desulfatitalea sp., assembly GCA_963668675.2. Lineage (GTDB taxonomy): Bacteria > Desulfobacterota > Desulfobacteria > Desulfobacterales > Desulfosarcinaceae > Desulfatitalea. Next base: position 4,005,988 of record CAXXMB010000002.1, read on the forward strand.
CATCACCAAGATGTTTGGGATCACCGGCAGGGTGATCTCATCCTCTACCGCCTGCACCACCAGCAGCCAATCGATTGGATTCGGTTACGAGGCGGTTAAATTCGGGTTGCAGGATGCCATGCTGTGCGGCGGGGCCGATGAGTACGACACCACGACCGTGGCGGTGTTCGATAATTTGCTCGCCTGCTCCACCGAGTTCAACGATACACCCCATCTCACCCCGAGACCCTTCGATGTCCGCAGGGACGGATTGGTAGTGGGTGAAGGCTCGGGCACGGTGATCCTGGAGGAGTACGAAACGGCCAAAAAGCGAGGGGCGCGGATATTGGCCGAGGTGGTCGGTTTTGCCTGCAACAACAACGGCGGCGATTTGATTTTGCCCAATATCGACGGTATTAAGAAGACCATCGAGTTGGGGCTCGACAGTGCCCGCTTGAATCCAGACCAGATCGATTTTGTCAGCGCACATGCCACGGCCACCAAAATGGGTGACGTGATCGAATCCCAGGCCATCGGGAAAATTTATGGCCAACTGCCCCTTGTCAGCGGTTTGAAAAGCTATATGGGGCACACCATGGGCTCTTGCGGAGCGATTGAAACGATTCTGACGATCTATATGATGCAGGAGGGTTTTGTGGCCCCGACGCTGAATCTGGAAGAGGTGGACGAGCGTTGTCGCATGATCCGCCACACTCGCCAATTGACTGAAATGCCGATTCGAACAGCCTCTATCCAGAACTTCGCCTTCGGCGGCGTCAACACCTGCCTCATCATCAAGAAGGCCGAATGATGCGCCAAGGTGCCAGGCCGGATGAGGATGCGATCCGACCCGAACCAAAGTGGCTTTTCGCAACACTGGATACGCTGATCACAACGATATTGTGGGTATATTTTACCTTGGGTTTTGTGATCTTTTTCGGGCCGTTTTATCTTCTGGCCGTACTATTGGCAAAGGATCACCATCAGGTCTTTCAGAAGCTGAACCATTTTTTTTACAGGGGTTTTTTTGCTCTCTGCCGGGTGCTCATGCCACGGCAGAGATGGCGCATCGATCCCAAGTTGGCCACTGTCCGGTCGTCGGTGATCATGTGCAACCATATTTCTTATATTGATTCAATCCTGATGATTGCCCTATGCGAGAGGCACACGACGATCGTCAAGAACAGACTGTTCGGAATTCCCATATTAGGATGGGTTTTACGCCAATCGGGGTATCTGCCGGCTGCAACAGAAGGTCGATTGGCCGAGATGATGGGCAGGCGCCTGGAAACGTTGCCTGGCTTTCTGGCTTCGGGGGGCAACCTGATCGTTTTCCCGGAGGGCACGCGCAGTCGAACCGGTGCGGTGGGCGCCCTCAATGCCGGTGCGTTTAAAATCGCCCGTCTCTGCCGCGCCCCGTTGACGGTGGTTCGTATTCGTAACACCCACCGGCTTTTCATGCCAGGTAAGTTTTTGTTCAACGCGTGCGGCGCAAACACCAATACCCTTGATCTGGTCGCCCAGTTCACGCCGGATTACGACAGCGAGGATTTCTCCCTCAACGCTCTGAAGGCGCAGGTCAGAAATTATTTAGCGAGATAAGACAAGCCTTCCCGAGAAGGCAATTCATACAGTTGACTGTAAAAGGCATTCCGTCGCTTGCAATTTTCAAGATGGGCGCCGGTCGCCAGCTTGGTACGCGAGGAGTCTTATGAAAGTTGTATTGGTGTCCATGCCGGACGTAGTTCCTCTGGTCATTCACGAATCCGCCGTCCATACCCCCAGCCACGGTATTGCCTGCATCGGAGGCAACATCGATCCGGAGCACGACGTTTACATCATCGATCTGGTGCGCAAGCGGCGGTCGCTGCGTAAATACATTACGCGGACCCTTAAACGGCTTCAGCCTGATCTGGTCGGCCTGTCGGCCATGGCCTGGCAATACGACACCTGCACCAAGGTGGCCCGGCTGGTCAGGTCCATTCTTCCGAACACGAGGATCGTTCTGGGTGGATACCATGCAACCTTGATGAGCGAGGAGATTGCCGATTCACCAGATGCCGAACTGATCGACTTCATCGTCCGCGGTGAAGGAGAGGAAGCCTGCCGTCGCCTGGTCAATGCCCTGGCCGGCCAGGATCGCTTTGAGGAGATTCCATCACTCAGTTACAAGAAAAACGGGCGGTTCGTGCATAACGAGCGCGGTCCCAATCTGGATTTGGCCAAGTTGAAGCTGCCCATCCGCGACAAGCGGCGTTTGACCTGGGGGTATCATATGCTCTACTCCAAGATCGAACTGCTGGAGACGTCACGAGGATGCACCCGAACCTGCAATTTCTGCAGCATGAAGCATATGTACGGAAGAACATTTCGCACCTTCCCCATCGAGCGCGTACTGGCGGATCTCGATGACATCTACTACAATCGAAAGACCCGCTGGATATTTGTGATCGACGACAACATGGTGCTCGACCCGGAGCGGGTCATCAAACTTTGTGACGCCATCATCGCGCGCAACTATCGCAACCTGCATCTCGTGGTGCAGGCCGACTGCATCTCCATGTCGCGAAACGAAGAGATGGTGCGCAAGATGGCCCAGGCCGGCTTTCGCGTCGTCTTCCTGGGGATAGAAAATGTCTCCAAGCAGAACCTGGCCGTCGCCCATAAGGGCAATATCGTCACCGCCTCTGAAAAGGCGGTGGAGCTGTGTCACCAGAATGGCATCATGGTGATCGCCGGATTGATCTTCGGCTTCCCCGACGACAATGAGCAGTCCATTATCGACAATTACCAATTCCTGAACACCATCGAAGCAGATGCCAATATTTGCCAGCTGCTGACCCCCTATCTGAAGACCGGCATGCGGGAAGATCTCATCGAGCAGGGGCTGGTGGTGAACCGGACCGATTATAAAAAGTATAACGGGCAGTGGGCCAACGTGCGCACCCACAATCTGTCTGCCGACCAGCTGCAGTTTCTCTTCTGGTATCATCGCCAGAAGGTAGTGGGGTGGTGGGACCCCTCCACCCGTGTGCGCAGCCAGGGCGTGGCGTGGACAATGATCTGGAACTACACTTTCAAACCCGTAATGAAGATTTACTACAATCATATTTTGAGGAAGCACGGATGGGAAGGGCGCCACAAGCGAGAGATCGAGCGGCTCAGCCGCATGAATACCTTCACGGATCTGGAACCGCCCCCATCCAATTGAGGATTGTCGATACGCCTCCTTTATTTGAATGGAAATGGTTGCTGCTTTGCTATAATATGGCGTTGGGTTCCGAAAAGCTGATGTTCAGGAGGAAGGGAGATAGCAGAAGGGAACCGATAGCAAGAGGAGGGGAGCGAGATGATTAAAAATTTGGTTTTATGTCTTGCCGTGTTGGCTTTTATCTGTTCATGCGGTGCGGCCAATATTCACGATGCGGTCAAGAATGATGACATGAGCATGGTCGAATACTACATCAAGGAGGGCCGGCTGAATGAGAGGGGCGCTTTCGGCCACACTCCGATGATCATCGCCAGCTACTACGGATACCCGGGTATGGTGCGGTACCTGTGTGAACAGGGTGCGGATGTGGATGCCCAGGCCAACGATGGATCGACCGCCCTCATATACGCCGCTCAGTTCAAGTATGCTTCGGTGGTGGAGGCATTGCTCCAATGCGGTGCCGATCCTGGCATCAAAGACCAAAGCGGTCACACGGCGCTCCACTACGCCCAGGAGCACGGGCTTGAAGACATTGAAGAGATGCTTCAAAAGGGGACCGCATCTTCACAGTAGATCTCTATGGTGTGTTATTATTAAACCGGCAATTAAATAGACCCACCTTTGTCATCCTGGACTTGATCCAGGATCCAGTAAACGTCTGGATTCCGGCTTTCGCCGGAATGACGGGAATTGTGATCTTTAATTGCCGGGTTAATGACCCGGCAACGCTAATCAACAGACGTCATCCCACATTATGTCTGGCATGACGTCTGTTGACCTGAATACTTGCCGGTTTAATAATAGACAAGCGTACCGATAAAGCAGGTTATGTTGTCCCAATCGAAATCGTCATCGTCTTCTTCGCCCGTGAGACTGGAAGCCGGCTCCGCATCTTGACTGGTGTTATCCCCAGTGGTGGTGAAGGCGCAGGGCGTCGACCAGTCGGATGATACTCCCCGGCTGTCTGTATACCGAACCCGCCAGTAGTAGGTCGTCTCCGCCGTCAAAGGATCGGCAACGATCAGTGAGGTAAGGTCATCGTCGCTATCGATGTCGAGTACCAGATTGGAAAAGTCATCGGTGGTGCTGATCTGCCATGTGGTGACAGCGTGGGTGTCGGCCGCATCCGGATCTTCAAACGGCCCTGCGTTCAGAGGGGGGGTCAAACCAACATCGGTCGCTCCGTCGGTCGGCGAGATCAATGCGGGTTGCAGTGGGCCGCTGTTGCAGGGATCGCTCTCCACGGTTCCACATCCGCACTGGCCCGGATCGATTTTCAGGGGATCCTGGGGGCACAGGTCCAGACAATCGGAAGTCTGGTCGCCATCCGAGTCCGTATCCGCGAATCCGCATCCGCACTCTCCTGGTTCAATTTTCCCAGGATCATTGGGGCATAGGTCCAGACAATCGGCGGTCTGATCACCATCTGAGTCGGTGTCCGGGGTGCCACATCCGCACTGGCCCGCTTCGCTTTTCGAGACGTCATCGGGGCACTGGTCCTGGGCGTCGGGTATGCCGTCACCGTCCGAATCCGCCCCTGCCAGGGTCGCGGAGGCCGTGTTGGATGTGGCCGAGTCGCATGGGATACCTTCACCGTTGTCGTTCAGGTGGGCGATGACGCGATAGGCGTAGGTGCCGGGATCGAGTCCGGTATCCACATAGGTGTTGCCGGATGAGATCACTGCGAAGGCAGTGTCCCACTGGCCGTTATCGACCCTGCGGTGGACGATGAGGGTGTCCGCCTGGGGCGCCCCTGATGGGGCGGTCCAGGTGAGTGTGATCTGCCCTAATCTGCTGTCGCCCTGGGCGGCCAGTTCGGTAGGGGCGTCGATGCAGGCCCCCCATCCGGCAAGGCGCGCCATCATCCACCAGAAGGCCCTTGCCTTCTGATTGCAGTTCAGGGCCTGGGAGTGGGCACACGAACAGGCGTCGCAAAGGTCCGATCCCTGATTGTCCTCGTCTGCACACCACTCCTGGGCCCAGTTTCCTCCGTCGTAGTTGCAGGCATCGTCGGCGCTGCTGTCCAACAGGTCCATGCCGTCCGGCGTGTAGCGCTCGATGTCGGCGAAATCGAAAAGGATCTTATTGTTGGCGCGGCAATACTCACGAATGCGTTCGTTGTTCCGATGCAGCGTTCCGGTTGATCCGGACCCGTCGAGATGGCCGGTCATATAGATGAACTCCATATCCGGAAACTCCGTCTGCAGTTGATCCAGCGTGTCCAGGTAGTTCTGGATATAGGTCTCTGTCCCACCGGAGACTTGTCCGCACCACGACCACATGGAGAAAAGGTAATGCCCGGTGGCGGCAACGGCACGAGTGCGGTCGATCCCCGATTCACCGTTCCAGTAGTCTTCCGGCGTGATGTAGGTTTCAGGCGGATTTCCATCATAGACACGCAAGGCGGGCGGATCCTCGATAGATGGAAGCCCTTCGGAGCCGCTGGTCCTGACCGTCACGCTGAAGAAGGCGTCCAGGGATTCCAGGTTGTTTATGCCTGAAATGATTTGCGATCCATGGGAAGTGTGGGCATAGTGCAGGGTCAACTCCTTGGCCCGATCGATCCACTCGCTGGGTATTTGGGAGAGATCCGTACACGTGTGGTCGATGATCAACGGGGTTGAACGGTCCGCCATGGCCGAAGCGGTGAAACTGAGAATCAACAACAGGGAACAAACGATCAATATGAACCGTTTCATGGGACGTCCTCTCAATTTTATGTGTGCGAACGCAGAAGGCCTGATTTTGATCGGTGGGAGCATGGTTAAGGATTGCAATTTGCATACCGTATGAGCTTATTAACGAATTCAATGTGTTTCATTGCCCTTTGAGAGAAAGGGGCGGGTTTGGTTTCATTTTTGTGGCTTGAACCCACCCAATTTTGCACATAAGTTGAAATCGATTCGGACGGAGTGAGGGAAAAGATTATGAACGATGAACAGTTAGAGCTTCTCAGGCGCCAGATCGGTGAGATGATCAAACGCGTGAAAGCGGATATCGCCGCCTACGCCCAGATCACCAAACCGATCGCACCGGACAACGCCATCGGGCGATTGACAAGGTTGGAGGCGATGAACAGCATGAGCATCAACGAGGCGGCGCTGCGAATGTCTAAACGCAGATTGGAGCGGCTGGAGCGGGCTCTGACCGCCCTTTACGAACCCGATTTCGGTTTCTGTGCGGAGTGCGAGGAGCCCATCCCCTTTGCCCGCCTGATGATCATGCCGGAAGCAGAGTTCTGCGTGGAATGCGCAGAGAAGATGAATGCCTGACACGGTTTTGCGAATGGGAATTTCATAACGTCAAGGATGATGGTACGTTTATGTATCTTTATGAATATCAAAAAGATGGCCGTTACTTTGCCCAGGTGGCCAGTGGTTTCGAAGAAGCGGCTGCCGACGAGCTTCGATCCCTGGGCGCGACAGGCATCGATCCGTCGTTGCGCGGACTCCATTTTTCAGCGGATCCATCGACGCTCTATGCGATCAATTACCAGACCCGGCTGGTCACAAGAATCCTGGCCCCGCTGGCATCATTTCAGTGCAGGGACCGCACCGATCTCTATCGGGCGGCAAGGGCCATCCCCTGGCATTCGATCTTTTCCATCAAGCACACCTTTGGTGTTTTTGCCAATGTATCCGGCAATCGCCAGTTGAATCACTCCAAGTTCGCCGCCCTCTGTGTCAAGGATGCCGTGGCCGACGCATTCAGACAGGAGACCGACCGGCGGCCCGATGTGGACCGATTCAAACCCGATCTCTGGATCAACCTGCACCTGGTCAACGACCGCGCCACCATCAGCCTGGACACTTCGGGCGGCTCCCTGCACAGAAGGGGATATCGGCGCCAGAGCGTCAAAGCCCCCATGCAGGAGACGCTGGCCGCAGCCATAGTGGCCGCGTCGCAGTGGCATGGGGAGCGTCCTCTCTACGACCCCATGTGCGGCAGTGGTACTCTGCTTTGCGAGGCCCTAATGCGGGTGTGCCGAATTCCGGCCGGGTATATGAGAGGCCATTTCGGATTTCGTTTTCTACCCGATTATGACCGCAAGAGCTGGGAGCAGGTGAAACGGGCGGCGGATCGGAAAGTCGTTCCGCTGAAGCCTGGGTTGATCTGCGGAAGTGATATCGATCCGCAGGCCGTGCGAGCGGCCGGCGCCAATCTGCGCGCCCTTCCCGGCGGAGATGTTGTTTCTCTCCTCCGGGCCGATATCTATCACCTGAAAGAGCTTGAAAACCGGACCATTCTTTGCAATCCGCCATATGGCCTGCGATTGGACGGCGAGGCCGGGTTGGGTTCGTTCTACAAGTCCCTTGGGGACTTCCTCAAACAACGCTGCAAAGGGTCCGAGGCATACATCTACTTCGGCAATCGGGAGATGCTCAAGCGGATCGGTTTGCGGCCGGCCTGGAAGAAACCCCTGCGCAACGCCGACCTGGACGGGCGACTGGCCAAGTTTGAACTCTATTAAACGAGACGTGGCATCGAATCATATGGAGCGCGATATCATGCAAACCGCACCTGAACTGCCGGGGGAAAAATCGAATCGGATCGTTCTCTTTGCAGATCTGAGGGATTCAACCGATATCCTGATCAATTTCGATCAGGGCGTCTATGCGCCGGCAGAAGGGGCGCCCTCTTCGGGATACACTTACGAGGCGTTTATACGGGATGTGCATGAGACGGCCTATCAAGAGCTCTATCTCGGCCATGAACACACCTATGCGGAGGTTTACGGCGACGGCGTCATGGGGGTGTTTCCCGAGGACAATACCAAGTATATCCTGGAAAACATCTATCGACTGACCAACCACATGCGCCGCTATAACGAAACAGCCAGGCCGGGGAAGCCGGGGCCGAGCATCGATATGGGGTTTGGCATCACCCAAGGAGAGGTCAGTTTTATCTACTACCCCTTCGACGAGCGCGACCATCCGGTGGGGCAGTGCATTCACGAGGTGGCCAGAATCGAGGCCGTTTCCAAGTTCTACGATGCGAGAATATTGATCTCACATCGTTTCTTCAATTTTGCCCAGGGGTACCTGGCGTCCGATCCCCGTTTTGCCTATCGCTTCATCGACCGGGTTGTGCTCAAGGGCTTTCGGGATCCGCTGACGCTCTTTGAACTGCTGCTGGACAGCGACCCCCGGTTCCAAGTCAAAAACGACGCCAAACAGGCCTATGCCGATGCCTATGCCCGATACTGCGCGAAGGATTGGAAGGCCGCCAGAACCATTTTTACGGAGATCTACGCTGAATACGGCCTGGGCGCAGGAGAGGTCATGGCCGATCGGTGCGACATCCTTTCCCTCAATCCACCGGGCCGTGACTGGAATGGCATATGGCGGATGAGGGATAAGTAAGTAAACAGAAGTTTAAAATTTAAAGTGGAGGTATTCTGTCGTTTGGGAACATGGGGCTTTACCAACCCTGCAACATGAGATCGACCCTTACCTGCACTTTTAACTTAAAACTTTACACTTTAAAGTGGAACCTATCCGGCCTTCCTTCCAAAAGCCCTGTTTCGCAACTCCCGTTCGCGCGGCCGGTAGGTGTTGTCTTCCATCTCCTTGCGGACGACCTGGGCAAAGAGCTTGGACATCTTCATCTCCTGAGGTTCATCATGATAGAAGGTGTCCCAGGCATAGTAGAGCAGCTCCTGAAGCCTTTCGGCGCTCATATGCTTGGGATGGTAGACCACCTTGTCTGCCGAGTATTCATTCCAGTCGTAGGTGAAGATGCGCTTTTGCCCGTGTAGCTCATTCCACGCCTTGGTGTGAGGAAACGGGGCCAAAACGGTGAATTCGGCCAGGTCGAGATCGATCTCCAGCAAGAAGTCGATCAGCCGTTTGATGTAGTCTTCGGTGTGTTTGTCGAGACCGAGCAGGATCGTTCCCTCGACACCGATGCCGTGATCGTGGTAGCGCTGAATCCGTTCGCGAATGTAGTCGGAGGTGTCGAACACTGCCTGGTAGACATACCAGGCGCCAGCCTGGGCCGCCAGATCAAGCACCTTGGGGTCGTCTTCGATGGGATGGCTGCACCACTTCTTCTTCAGCGGAATCATCTCCTTGAACAGATCGAGCTCCCACTGGGTGTCCTGGGACAGTGAGTTGTCGACGACGAAGAGGCGATTGTTGTCGATGGCCTCCATTTCGGCGATGGTTTTGTCGATGGGGCGGGGGCGAAACTTACGGCCGCCCAGGTAGGCCACGGCGCACGGGTAGCAGTGAAAGCGGCATCCGCGCGAGGCGTGCACCAGGTCCACCATCTGGACCCCTTTGTAGTTGTAGAGATCTCTTTGGAGAATATCGCGCCTGGCTGTGCCGACGATCTCGATGGGCGGCTGATCTTCGAGGTAGTTGTAGACCGGCTTGAGTTGCCCGCTGCGAAGATCTTCGAGGACTTGCTCCATGCGTCCTTCGGACTCGCCCAGAAAGACGGCGTCGGCGTGCGCCATCGTCTCTTCGGCGTGCAGCATGGTGGCAATGCCGCCGAAGATGACCGGCACTCCCATTTTTCGGTAGGTGTCAGCGATTTCCCATCCACGTTTGACCTGGATGGTGAGCATCATGGAGATACCCACCACATCGGGCTTGTCGTCAAAGTCGATGGTTTGCAGGTTCTCATCGGTGAAGTCCACCTCCACATCCTCGGGAAGTGAGGCGGCAAATACCACCGGACCGTGAGGAGGCAGGTGGAATTCGGTCTGCCGCATGAGTTTGGCCCATTTGGGATAGATCAGTTTGAGTCGCATAATTGAACCTTTTCAGCGCTTGGTTTGGTTTGTCACGGGAGTTGCTTCTATTAAAGACAGGTGCAGTCGGTAACCGGTCAGGCCATGGGCTTCGAGTGTGATTTGGCTGGGCATGCCACGGGTCGATTCGGCTCGTTCGTTCTTTGACTGCACGGTTCGGATGACGCGGTTGCGGCGGTTGTACTTGTAAATGGTCCAGCGGTCGTCACTATCTATTTCGATGTCCTCTGCTCCACCGCCGGGCAGGGGATAGCGGCACACCCTTTCACTTCGGGTACGCGTGCCCGTCTCTCTATGGGGCAGTTCCGGCACGAAGAAGATCAGTCGCAGATCTTCGATGATGCCTTCGGCTATTCCCGGTTTGTCAAAAGGGGGCACGGCCCTTTTGATCTCGATGGCACCGTCGTAATCGGCTTCGAACAGCACCATGCCTTCGATGGTCATCATCACACAGTGAATGGACCGGTCTCCGGATGATATCTGGCTCAGCCCGAGGATGGTCTGTTTTTTACCGCCCGGAACAGTGGCCTCTAAGGCGTGCAGAAATTGCCAATTCCCCCGGGGAAAGATGAGGTCGCAATCACAGGCAGGGCGTATGGGGTTCGGGGGCAGTGGCGCCGGAACGATTTCGGGCAGTTGGGCACACGCCACCGGTAAGAGGAGCAACAGCAGCAGGACAAACCGAATCGGGTGGTTCATGGTACTTTCCGGAAGACCGCATCGTCGATCTTCCCGTTAAGCGTCGTATTGATAAAACGCATGCGCGTGTAGGCATCTTGGCCCTCGTAGATGACCACATCCTCAATCACGCCCGGCCTCTTCGCCAGGTTGATCTCTATTCTCTGAATGATGGCCTTGAAGGCTTCATCCTTTGGCGTCATGGTGATGCGTCCTGCCTCTTCCAGATGTGCGTTGAACATGGGGCTCTCATCAAAACGGCCCATCATCCACTGGGTGATCTGGTCCAAAACCACCTGCATGGCCTCGAGTCCGGCGTTGTTCTCCTCTTCAAAACCGGCTGAACGTTTCACGTAGCGTTTGATATTGCCTTCGTGCATCAACAGAACGCTCTCCACCGGGCGAATGTATTGCCAGCGCAGAGAGCGCGGCGCCTGGTAGTAAAACACACCTTCGGAGATCAGAGGTTTGGCCAGTATCGCCAGATGCTTCTCCTGTATGAATTCGGCTCTCACTGAATTGACGGTCCCGGCAGTCGATTTGAGCTCTTCCCAATTGCCGGCCCAGCCGATGCATAACAATGCCAACAGGGGAAGAAACCAGTATCTACTTATGTGTCTAAAATGCATTGAATTCATTCCAGGCTGTATTCCAGCTTTCGAACCATTTTCGGCCAGGCGAACACTTAAAACATGCCACCGTTGACGCTCAACACCTGTCCGGTTACATAGGATGCATCGTCCGAACAGAGGAACCGGACCACCCTGGCAACCTCATCCGCCGTCCCCAGACGCGCCATGGGTATCATGCCCTTTATTTTTTGAACAGGGGCATCATGGATCATTTCCGTCTGTATCAGTCCCGGGGCCACCACGTTGACGCGGATGCCCAGGCGGGCCACCTCGGACGCCACCGAACGGCTAGCACCGATCAAACCGGCCTTTGCCGCGGCATAGTTGGACTGTCCCCGGTTGCCCATGATACCGGCCACCGATGCGATGGAAACCACGGCCCCTCGTTTCTGGACCACCATCTTCTCGAGTATCGGTCGCGTCACATTATAAAACCCCTGAAGCGTGATGTCGATGACGCTGCGCCATTTATCGGAGGTCATCATGATAAAAAGCTCGTCGGCAATGCGCCCGGCGTTGTTGATCAGGGCGTCCACCGCTGGATAGGTTTCGAAGATCGACGCCAGCGCCGTTTGAGTGGCTGCCTCGTCGGCGACGTCAAATTGGGCACTGATGCCGCTGCTGCCTGCCTCTTCGACCTGGCGCAGAGTCTCCCGGGCCCCTTCGGCGTCCGACAGGTAGTTGACGATCAGGTGATACCCGCATCTGGCCAACTCCACACTGATGGCCCTGCCGATGCCTTTGCTTCCTCCGGTAACCAGGGCGACTGGCTTTTCACTGCTTTGGTTCATTATTTCAGCTCCATAGGATGTAATGTATACGTTTTCGGCTGATACGCCTTTTTCGATTGTCCGGTGTTGATCATTAGCCCTGGCCCTTTGAATTCGGAAACGGTTCGGCCCGCATCAGTTGCAGCGTCACCTCTGCGACCTGCCGGCCCTCTACTTTGGCAATACCCCGGATTTCCCGAAAGTTGTCATACGCAAATTGGTTGACCGATTCAACCTCGATCTGCGTGCCGATGGGGATAAGATCCACCTCGATCGTCGCCGATTTGATCCCCACGATCCAGCCGCGACTGTCTGCGCGCGGGCCTTCATGTTGTAAAAGCTCCCATCCATTGTTGACGGCAGCGGTTTGGGCGACCAGCTCGATCAATATCAGTGCATTGGCCCCCCCTGCGACGATCATGGGCCAGTGCGCTTCGACGATCGAGTGTGTCGATGCCGACTGGTCGTCAAAAGAGACGATTTTAGAGAGCAACAGCATGGGGCGGCGGTGGGGAACGAGCTCTTCCAATTCAATCGGTGGCGTTATCATTGCGGCTCTTTAAAAATGTCGGAAAAACATTGAAAAGATGACATTTAGCATATAGATTAATCAATTTGCAATGGACCGGATGGTACACCAAATAAGTTTGCGTGTCCATCAGCACATTAATTCTAAATGTACGTTGGCGGATAAGTGTATGGAAAAATTGATCGAAGAGCTGAAAGTCAAAATAGTCGAAATTCTGAACCTCCCGGATGTCACCCCGGCGGATATCAAAGCGGATGAACAACTCGTCGGTGGCGAGTTGGGTATCGATTCGATTGATGTACTGGAAATGGTCATCATGATCGAGAAGGATTATGGCGTGGCCATCAACAACAAAGAGCTGGGGGCCAAGGTGTTTGCCACTTTGGAGACGCTGGCCGCCTACATCGAGGAGAGAGCACCGGAGTTGCCCAATTGACAGGTTGTCCCGTCTACATTGCCGGAATGGGAGTTGTCAGTCCAATCGGTTGCGGTCTCGACGAGACCATCGATTCCCTGAAAAAGACGACATGTGGGCTAGGGCCGGTGACCCCGTTTCCGGTCCTGTTGGAACATAAACTGCCCGTTGGATTGGTGGACCTTAAGGGTAACGACAGCCGGTTGCCACGAACACACCGACTGGCCTGCCTGGCTGCCGATCAAGCGCTGGCCGGCAGCGGTCAGGCGCCGGACGCCATTGTTCTCGGCAGCACCACCGGAGGGATCCTCGCTACTGAATTCTCGTTCGAGGAGAAGGTCGACGATCCGGATCGGTACATCCAGCACGCACTGGGGTCCGTCGGTGAAGAGATCGCCCGGCGATGCGGCTGTACCGGACCGGTTGTCACCGTATCCACCGCTTGCTCATCGGGCGCCGTGGCCATCAAGCTCGCCAGGGAATTGCTGCGTTGCGGTCTGGCCCGGCGAGTCCTGGCCGGCGGGGCCGACTCGCTCTGCCGTCTTACCTACTTCGGATTCAATTCCCTGCAACTCATTGATCCCTCGGGGGCACACCCGATGGACCGCCAGCGGCGCGGGATGTCCGTAGCCGAAGGCGCGGCCATGCTGCTGCTGACCACGGAACCATCGGGAAACCATCGCCTCCAGGTGAGCGGCGCCGGGTTGTCATGCGACGCCTATCATGCGACCACCCCCCATCCCGAGGGCGAGGGGGCCCTGGCCGCCATGCAGGCCGCACTGGTTGATGCAGGCCTCTCTGCCACCGATATCGATTATATCAATCTTCACGGCACCGGTACACCGGACAATGACCTCTCCGAGGCCCGGGCATTACATACCCTTCTTCCTGCTGGCCTGCCACCACTCTCATCGACGAAAGGGGCCACCGGGCACTGTCTGGCCGCGTCGGGCGCCATCGAGGCCGTCATTGCCGGCCTCTGCATCGAACACGATATGGTGGCAGCCAACGTGGGGTTTGCTAACATCGATCCAGAATTGAACATCGCGCCGGTGCTCTCCCCCCGCTCAGCATCGGTTTCGGCGGTAATGAGCAACTCTTTTGGTTTTGGCGGCAACAATGCCGCGCTGGTCATCGGCAGGGCCCAACCCAAACCAGATGAAGACGCAAAGCGCACCGCTTCCGATTTGAGAATCGTCGGGAGGGCCTGTCTGACCAACGTCGGGAATACGCAGCAGACGTGCAAAGCGTTTTTCACGGGAACTTCGGCAAAGGACCTGCTTGAAGAGGGCATCATCGCTGACGGGCTCCCCCCCAGACTGATTCGTCGATTGAAACGACTTCCAAAGATGGCCCTCTCTCTAGCTGTCCGTACTTGTGACGGTCTGCCTCAGGAGCGGATGCCGGCCATGGTGAGCATGGGGACCGCTTGGGGCGCTTTGTCGGAAACCCACGATTTCCTTGAACGGCTGATCGAGACCGGTCAGCAATACCCATCGCCAACCGATTTTATAGGGTCGGTACACAATGCGCCGGCCGGCCAGATTGCCATGCTGCTGGGGGCCAAGGGGGCCAATGTCACCACCTCGGGAGGCGACTGCTCTTTCGAACAGGCCCTTCTCAGTGCCGATCTTCTCACCCAGGAAAGCACTGATGCGGTTCTTGTCGTGGGGGCCGACGAATATCATCCCCATTTTTCGCCCCTGTTCGACGCCTCTGTGCGGTTGGGCGAAAAGCCGGCCGATGGCGGTGGCGGTCTGCTGCTCCAGCGCGGGGATACCATTTCAGGTCCGAGCCTCTCTTTGGCCTATTACCAATCCAGCCGAAAACCCAATGGCGTAGCCGAGTTGATTGACGCCTTGGGAGGGGAGGAGACCGTCAGCCGACGTTTCGGCGTATTATTGGTCGGAATGCCTGCAGCCATGCGCAGCAAGGCAGAAAATCAACTCGATGCCTTTTTGACCCAGAGCCGTTTCAAGGGACCGGTCGTCGATTATCGCCCGCTGGTCGGTGAGTTCGCCTCTGCTTCGGCGGTGGCGACGGTGCTGGCCGTTGAGATTGTGAAGTTGGGGATCGTCCCTGGCGGGTTGATTTCTGGTGATGATCGGGCAATGCATGGCAAAGGCGCTCTCTTGCTCGGCTTTGGAGATTTTCTCACGGCCACCAGGATAATGCCATCGTGAAGGTACTGCTGATCTCCGCCAACACCGTCGTCGAGCCCTATCCGGTCTATCCTTTGGGTCTGGACTACGTTACCGGTGCCCTTACCGCAAATCACGAGGTGGTGCGACTCGATATGAACTGCCTGCAGGACCAAGGCCGATTGTCCTCTGAGATTGCACAGTTCGAGCCCGACATCATCGGTGTTTCGCTTCGCAACATAGATAATACTGATGCCCTGGATCCCCAAAGCTATGTCCCCGGATACCAACATCTGATGCGGCATATACGCCAGGCCAGTAAGGCACCAGTTGTGCTTGGCGGCAGCGGATTCACCATCTTCCCCGAAGAACTGATGGAGATCCTTGAGGCCGACTACGGTGTGGTGGGAGAGGGAGAGAGGATGGCCCCTCTTTTGACCGCTCTGGAGAATGGTGAAAATACTAACAAGATACAAGGGGTTATATCCCGTTCTGGTATCGCGCATCATCTATTTAAGCGGTCTCGCACTGCGGTCGTAAACCACACTCATCCGCCGGACCGGTTCGGCTTTTATTTGAAAAATGGCGGCATGCTCAACCTTCAGACCAAACGGGGCTGCCCTTTCCGCTGTGTCTATTGCAGCTATCCGCATCTTGAAGGAAGGACGATGCGCTGCCGTACACCCGAAAAGATCGCCGAAGACGCAATGACCCTTGAACGGGCTGGGGCAAAATATCTCTTTCTGACCGATTCGGCCTTCAATGCCCACCCCGAGCAGAGCCTTTCGGTGGCCAAAGCGTTCAAGGACGCCGGATTGAGCATCCCCTGGGGCGGTTTTTTTGCACCGACACGAATGCCCGACGGCTACTTCGACACCCTGGCCGGTTGCGGCCTGAAGCATGTGGAGTTCGGCACTGAAGCGCTGTGCGATTCGGTGTTGCAGGCTTACTGTAAACCCTTCAACGTGGAACAGGTGTTTGAAGCCCATGGCCGGGCCAACGCGGCCGGACTGCATGTCGCCCACTATTTTCTCTTTGCCGGGCCGGGTGAGAGTGAACAGACGGTTGCCACGTCGCTATCCAATATTGACAAACTTGAAAAAACCGTTCTATTCCTCTTCTGCGGAATGCGCATCTACCCCCACACTGCCCTATATGAAATTGCCAAACAGCAAGGACAGTTAGAGGCGTCCCAGAGTCTACTGGCGCCGGTGTTTTACCGGCCCCCGTCGCTTGGTATACCGCGTGCCGCCGAGATGATCGCAGCGCACGCCCGCGGCAGGGAGAACTGGGTGCAGGGGGCCGGCGGTGATGAGACAGGCGATATTCTGAACAAAATGTATCGAAAAGGATTTACCGGACCATTGTGGGAGTATCTGATTCGATGAGCGTTTGCCAAATGCTCCTCCCTAGCCGAGCCCGGGATTTACAAAGAAAAGCACTATGTGGTACGACCTGACCGTTCAAAATCAAAACGATACCGGGAAATTGAGTGCGGAGGTGAATGTGCCTGCCGACTCGGCCTGGTTTGAAGGCCATTTTCCGGGAAATCCGGTATTGCCGGGAATCGCTCAGCTCGGTATGGTGTTTGAGTTGATCGGCATTATGTTTGGTGCTTCGTTGCGCGTAAAGGAGGTCAGCCGGGTTCGATTCAAACAGATGATTCTGCCCGGAGACCAGGTCACCGTTACGGCAGAATCTAAACCGGCGCGAAAGGGCGTTTTCGCCTTTCGCATCACCAAAAAGGATGAACTGGTGTGCAGCGGCAACATGACCGTTGGAACATCGGCGTAACATAGTAACAGACTGACATATCCCAAAGGAGACAGGTGCACATGGCGTTGGATACTGATCTGGACAAAATGATCCTGCGTGTTGCGGAGATCATGATCAATGAGCTCAAGCTGGAGGATGTCACCGCGGAGACGTTCGACCCCGATATCGATCTGGTGGATGAGGTCGGAATCGACAGTATGGATTTGGCAACCGTCGCATTGGTGTTGCGAGACGAATATGCCGTGCGCATCGATGAAGACGATTACCCCAAACTGACAACCGTCCGTTTGATTTCGGATTACCTATTGAAGAAGATAGCCGCCAAGGCATAGACCCCGCTTTGCCGGGAAGATTCAAGCCAAAAGTGGAAAGTTTGAAGTGGACGAATGCTACTGATGCCACAAATTCGGCATTCAGATGCTTTTACATTATTGGCAGGCTTTGGCGTGGGTACTTATTCGGAATTTCGATCAGGGGCCCGATGGCCCCTCAAGAACCATGGAGTAAACAGTGGAAGCCAAACACTCAGCCCCTTCAACGGTAAAACAGGACACCCCATCGGTTGAATGGAAATTCTCCGATCTGATTGCCGATCCCATCGTCAGGGAGAGATGGGATCGCGTTCGTCGTTATTTTTTTCTACGGGAATCCACCTATGACATGACGTGTCGATGCAACATCCGCTGCGAGGGGTGTTACTACTTCGAGGGAGAGAAGCAGCACGCATGCGAGATTGGCGATCCTGATGCATGGCGGGCACTCATGCAGGCTGAAAAGAAAAGGGGTATTACCTATGTGGTGTTGGCCGGCGCGGAACCGTCCCTGGTGCCGGAACTGCTCAAGGTCTGCTATGGGGAGATGCCGCTGGGCGCCATTGCAACCAACGGCATTAAGTTGATTCCCGAGTCGGTGGGATACAAGATCCACATCTCCGTGTGGGGCAATGACGAGACCAGTCTTCGGATTCGAAGCGCCAAGGACATGCTCAAGCGGCAGATCGAGAATTACCGAGGAGACGACCGGGCCACTTTCGTCTATACCTTCACCCCCTACAACATTGCCGAGGCCGACCAGGTGACCCGGATTCTTGCCAAAGAGGGATGTAAAATCACCTTTAATATGTTTTCGGCACCGGTCGGCTATACAGGTGATCTGAAGCATACCTCCCAATCCCTGAAGCAGACCCGCCAGGCCATGCTCAACCTGCTGCAGCGCTATCCCGAAACGGTGATCTATTCGTATTACAACGCGGTGGCCCACACGCACGCTCTGGGACTCCACGATCTGTTCGGGTGCTCCTATCCGCGCTGTAATCCGTCAACCGATATCGGCCTGGGGCGCTCGTTCCGTCAATACCGCACCGATCTGAATTGGGACCGGGATGCGGCCTGCTGCGTGCCGGACACCGATTGCGGCGATTGTCGCCACTATGCCGCCGGAAGTGCGGTGGTGACCGCCCGCCTCTTTCGGCACGCCTGCGAACCGTATGTCTTTAAATCCTGGTTAGACTATGTGGATACCTATCTTGCGGTATGGGTGTCCGGGTACGAAAAAGGGGACAATCTGTGCCAGCGATTGGTGCCACCGCCCGGGCACGGCCTTCTTTAATCGGCACAGACAGGTTAGGAGTTGTGATGAAGACTGTCAGCTCACTGCTGGATGACCACTGGTACGAACGTTATAAAAGAATCTCCAAGCTCAATATCAGAAGTTCGATTTACGATGTGACCAATCGCTGCAATCTGAGGTGCAAGGGGTGCTTTTTTTTCTCCTCGGGGGAACACAAGGCCGCTCCGGAAGAGATGGACGTCAAAAAATGGGAGGCTTTCATCGACAAAGAGATGGCGCGCGGCGTCAACCTGGCCATTCTTATCGGCGGCGAGCCGACCCTCTGCATGGATCGTATCGAAGCGTTCTACAAGCGTCTGCCCACCTTCTGCGCCACCAACGGTTTGATCAAGGTGCCCCGGGACCGCTTTCCGGATATGATGGTGGGCATCTCCATCTGGGGCGACGAAGAGGATGAGCGGGTGCTGCGGGGCAAGGACACCTTCTCCATCTCCAGCAAGAACTACTATCAAGACCCCTATACTTATTATCTCTATACGATTACACCCAAGCAGATCGGAAAGACCGAGCGCATCATCCGTAAAATACGAGAGGCGGGGTTGAAGGTCCACATGCAGCTTCTCTCCAACGACGAAGGCGTTGACGGGTTTTACTGGAAACCGGAGGAGCTCGCGGCGATTCGCGATGAGATGGATGCCATGCTGGACGCGTATCCGGATACGGTCATCTCTTCCAAATACTACCACGAGATCATTACCACTGGAGAGATGCTCGGGAGGCCGTTCGGATGGCTGGAGTGCCCGTCGGTAACGCAACCGCTGGACTCCCGCGACCCCAAGCCCAAGCGCCTGACCAATTTTATTCGCTGGGCCTCGGATCTGAAAACCATGCACCGTTGTTGTACGTCGGAAACCAGAGACTGCTCGACCTGCAAAGATGGCGCAGCCCATATGAGCTGGGTGATGGTCAACAAGCGCGCCCATATGCGATCCACCAAAGATTTGCAGAACTGGATCGAGATATACGAAATGTTTGCGAAGCTCTACCAGTTTATTCCCTGGTAGGAGAGTGTTGGCTCAACTTTTGGATTGAAGAGCCGGCGCGTCCAGTGGGTGGTCTGCACCTCACGCAAACGAATGCAAGTGCCGCTAAACTGCAGCCCAAGCTCTCAGATTGGATGCGTCCAGGAAACTCGCTGCGCTCAAACAAGTCCGGGCCGCTGATCCTCCACTGCAGATAAGCGGCATTAACATTCATTGCTCACGAGGTGCAGACCACCCACTGGACGCACCTCCGCATGTGGATTCAATGAAACCAAAAGGTTGAGTTTTAAATGTAGCTTAGCGGAGTTCCGCCTACGGATATGCAAATGACCACCTGCGGCGCAGGTGGTTTTCATTTTTCTTGCTTTGAGGTAGGATGTCGCTCTGGTTGAAAGCGCAGGTTCAAAAGCCGGCAGGCGATGGTGAGTGAGCGATGAACTCTAAGAGAGCGGTGATTATCGGATACGATGCGGTCTCTCCCCTGGGCATCGACTTAGAGGGGCAGTGGCACAGCGCATTGAAGGGGCAAAGCGGGATCGGTCCGTTGTCCAGGTTCGAGACCGATGGTGAATTCCCGGTGAAGATCGCCGGCCAGGTGCCGGAGATCGACCATTTGCCCTACCCCTTTTTGAAACCCCGTGAGCGGGCGCGCTGGGTCTCGCCGATCTTCAAGTATGCCCTGTTGACTGTGCAGCGGGCACTCGACCGCTGCGGTCTGGAGATAACGTCGGAACTGGCACCCCGCACGGCTATCACTTACAGCAGTGCCGTGGGGGGATTGGACGCCGTTCTCGATGCCGATCGTAAGATGATCGCCAGCGGCGCCTTGCCGATGCCCTACATTAATCCAAATTCGTGCATCAATATGGTGACCGGAAAGGTCTCCATGCTGACCGGCGCCACAGGGCCGATCACCAGTACGATCAGCGCATGCGCCACTGGGCTGACCTCCATGATCATGGGGGCCATGCTGCTCGAGTTGAACCGGGCCGATCTGGTGCTTTGCGGTGCGGTGGATTGCGCTTTGGTAGAACCGATTGTGGCCGGTTTCGCCACCATGAATGGCGCCTATGTGCCCAAAGAGGGGCAGCCCGAGGAGGCCCCGTCCCTTGCCAGCCGGCCCTTTTCGGTCAACCGGCGCGGGTTTGTGATCTCAGAAGGCGCCGGATGCATTCTCCTGGCCTCACAGGCGTTTGCCGATGCCCACGGGCTGGACTATGCGGTGACCATCGAGGGGTGGAGCATGAGTTCGGATGCCTATCACTTTGTGGCCCCCAATTATGAAACCGTGCGACGCTGCATCCACGAGAGCATCGAACAGGCCGGTTTGAAACCGGAGGAGGTGGATGCTGTCAACGCTCACGCCGCATCCACGCGTGTCGGTGACAAGGTGGAGTTCGATGCGCTCTCATCGGTATTTAAAGGTAACCTGCCGCCGGTAACGGCCAATAAATCCCTGATCGGGCACGCCATGGGGGCTTCGAGCGCCATCGAATCGATTTTTGCGATCAAAGGCATGCTGGATGGCCGTTTGCCGCCGACCATCAACTACCAAGCCGATCCGCAGATCGATATCGACTGCGTGGCTGAAGGGAGCCGCGCGGTCGATCAGGACTTCGTATTGAAAAATGCCTTCGGCTTTGGCGGATGCAATGCCTGCGCTGTTTTCCATCGGCTGAAATGAGGTCCGTAGGGGTTGCATATCCGATCGGTATGGAATAATTGAAGAAATTTTTGGAGAGTAAAATAATTCGCTATCATATATGGGTTAGGTAGGGGCACGCTTTATACCCGACTGGTTCGGGAGTGAAACGGCCTTAACCCAATGATATCGAGCATAAAGTCAAAAAGATGCCACCTCGTCACCGCAGATGTCAAGCAGTGGAGGTGAGAACTGAATAGTTATGAAACCTGCTCTGAATCGAAAAGTGTACGTCGTTGGATACGACACAGTGACGCCGTTAGGGAACGACTTTGCATCAACCTGGCAGAGAGCGGTGTTAGGTGAGGCCGGATTCCGGCGCGTGACGCGCTGTAAGACCGAGTCACGAT
Source organism: uncultured Desulfatitalea sp. (assembly GCA_963668675.2). Taxonomy (GTDB): domain Bacteria; phylum Desulfobacterota; class Desulfobacteria; order Desulfobacterales; family Desulfosarcinaceae; genus Desulfatitalea. The sequence goes on from CAXXMB010000002.1 coordinate 4,027,540, forward strand.
GCAATGTGGTCGGCGAAATTCCCGATTGGAACCCCCAGGCGTTCGATTTCATCGATCGCAAGGAGGTCTACAACTGGAATGCCGATTTCGTTTTTCTCACCATGGTGCTGTGCAAGCGGGCCCTTGAGAATGCCCGTTTGGAGATGGATGAGAGGACCGGACCGCGTACGGCGTGCCTGATCGGTTCGGCCTTGAACGGCAGTGACGCCCTGCGCATCGCTATTGAAAACTATGCCCAGCATGGACCATTGAAGGTGAGCCCCTACCTTCTGCCGAATCTTTGCGCCAACCTGCCATCCGGAAAGGCGGGGATGCTGCTCGGGTTTACCGGACCGATCTTTTCGCCTCAGGGCGCCTGCGCTTCGGGTAACCACGCAATCGCCATCGGATCCAGGATGATTCGCGACGGCGATTGCGACTTCGTCATTGCCGGCGGCGCGGAAACTTGCCTGATTCCCGAAATAATTCAGGGGTTTGCCAATATGTGGGCCACCATCAAGGTTGAGCCGGAGGATCGGGCTTATGACGATCCGACCCAGGCTTCCCGACCGTTCAGTATCGATCGACGGGGGTTCGTTCTCTCGGAAGGGGGCGGTGCGGTCGTCCTGGCAGCCGATGAGATGGTGGCAGCTTTGAATTTGACCCCCAGGGCTGAGGTGCTGGGCATTGGATGGACGTCGGATGCCCACCATTTTACCTTGCCCCACAAGGAGACCATCGTTAGGGCCATCGGCCAGGCCATCGATGATGCCGGCTTGTTGCCCCAGGACATCGAATATGTCAATGCCCACGGCACTTCCACGCTCAAGGGCGATATCGTCGAAATCGAAAGCCTGCGGGAGGTTTTCGGTCAGTGGCTCGAACGTATCCCCGTGTCGTCCAACAAATCCCAGATCGGACACACTCTGGGCGCGGCGGGTGCCATCGAAGCCGCTCTGGGCATCGAGGCCATGCAGCAAGGCCTTGTGCTGCCAACGGTGAACCACATTCCGGACCCCGATTTTGCCGACGTCGATGTGGTGCCCAACCAGGCACGGCGCCATCCGCATGAGTTTTTCATCTCCAACAACTTCGGCTTTGGCGGCACCAATTGCTGCATCGTCTTCAGGGGGGTATAACCTTGCGTCCCAAACCCTTTATCCCCGACCCCTTAAACGGCAACGGTCCATATGTAAGGGACCGCAGCAGCGGTATGGTTTGGCACCAGTGCGGCTTGCGAACGCTTTACGCCGACACGGATCGCTCCCAGGTGGTGTACCACTCCAACTACCTGCGCTATTTCGAATTCGGACGCGCCTCCCTGATGCGTGAAGCAGCCTATCCTTACCGCGAAATCGAGGAGAGCGGTTTCGTCTATCCGATCATCTCCACCGGCCTCGACTATTTTCGCCCCCTGCGCTACGATGATGCCATGCTGATTCATACCCGGCCAGGCGAGATGGAACGGGTCAAGTTGCGTTTCGACTATGTGATTACCCACGATCCGACTGGAGATATCGTCTGTACCGGATTTACCCAGCACTGTGCCGTAAATGCCAAGGGCATCCCGGTGGGTATTGATGACAAAACGGTGCGTCTATGGGAGATCTTTCCAAAATAGGGCGCACCGCGCGCCATGAGATAACCATCGAGGCGCCGCCCCACTGGATGGATCACCATTTCCAGGGCCGTGCCATTCTTCCGGCCGTGGAGGCCATGCAGTTGCTGGCCCACCAGGTGTTGCACGAGCATAAGGCCCCCGGGGTGCACACCCTGCGTGCGGCCCGGTTCGACAAGTTTTTACCCCTGCCCCATGAGCACAACAAGATCACTGCTTTCTTCGACGTCACGCCGTTGGAAGGTGGCCTTCTGCGGGCCGCCCTGGCGACCAGGGTTACCGCTAAAACAGCGAAAATATCGAGAACCGTTGTCCATGCTCAGCTCGATTTCAAATCTGTGGATGAAGAGCCTCCCGCGTGCCCGCTGGACCTGGCAGCCGCTCTGGAAGGGTGCTCCTTCCAGGTGACGCCGGACCGCATTTATGCCGAACTGGTCCCTTTCGGAGCAGCATATCGCAACATCGTCCAGCCGCTTCACTTGACCCAGGAAGGTGCTTTGGCCGCTCTTCAGGCCCCCCACCTGGTTGACGGGCAAACCACCCAGCCTCTGGGTGCTCCTTTTGTGTTGGATGCCGCTTTCCACGCCGCCTGTGTCTGGAGCCAGCGATATGCGGGGGTAGTGGCTTTCCCCGTGGGCATCGAACAGCGGTTCGTTTTGCGACCAACCCGAACAGGAGAGCCTTATATTGCGCGGATTTTTCCGAAGGCAACCGATCAGCCGTTGCTGCACTTTGATATATGGATTATGGATCCTGACGGACGGCTTTGCGAAGTGCTGATCGGGGTGCAGATGCGCGATGTGAGCGGCGGGCGCCTTCAGCCACCCGATTGGATCCGATGCACCGAGCTCAAGAGCGTAAATGATCATCTTTTTGCAGATTGTGCCGCCGCAACGATCATGGAGCGCTCCACCATCATGCCGTTTGCAGAGGCCTGCCTCTCCGATCGAGAACGGGAGCGCGTGGGGGCAATGGGAGAGAAGCGCCGCAATGGTTATCTGGCGGCCCGACTGGCATGCAAGCGGCTGGCGCGTAAGCTTTCCGGAAATGATGATTTGACCTCGCCACGGGATATTTCGACCCTTGATGAAGATAGTGTGCGACCCTTCTGCCCTGTAACTGACGGGAGTGGTCATTACGAATGCAGCGTGTCACACGACAGCCGATTCGCTGTGGCTGTAGCAGGTTTTTCTCCTTTGGGGGTGGATGTGGAGCGGCTATCGGCGCGAATCCTGAAAGCCCCTCATCTGTTCATGAGTGAAAGGGAGCAAGAGCTGTTAAAGCAGTCGAAACTCGATCAGGTGCGGGCTGCCGTGCAGATCTGGTCCATAAAGGAGGCGGTGGCTAAGGCGTTGCACATTGACCTGGCCGACGCCTGGGAGCAGACCGAAGTGGTTGAAATCGGAGGAGAGGAGAGCCGTTGCCGTTTGAGAGGAGAGGTTCCCTGCCTTGCGTTTCATGGGCAGATTGACGATCATTTGATCACTGTAATGATCACTCTGGTGCCTCCGACGAATCAACTCAAGTAGTGATGCCCGGATTGACCCCGGTCAGGCGGGGCCGATGGTTCACCTTGAACCGGGGATGGAAAGAGACCGGACAATGAATTTTCTCATCGTTAGTTCCAGGGGTGAAGGTTGGCGTGCATCCGGTCGTATCGCTGGTGTTCCGAGACTCATTTTGATCCTGGTTGCGAGTGTATTAATGGCTAACTGCACCCCTGCCTTGCCCCGGATGCCAGGGCCGACGGCCGCAACCTATCAGGCCAAGGTTGATTTAAAAATCCACGGCTTTCGCAGGACCTACCGGGTTCATATTCCCCCCCGGTATGCCGAGGCAAAACCGCTGCCCATGGTCGTGGTGGTGCATGGCGCGTTCTACACCGCCAAGAAGATGGAACACACTTCCGGTTTCAGTGAACTGGCCGACCATGAAGGGTTTATAGCTGTCTATCCCAACGGGATGGGGATCTTTGGGTTTCTCCAACATTGGAATGCCGGACACTGCTGCGGTAAAGCCGCTGCTGATCGATTGGACGATGTAGGGTATCTTGCCAAGGTTATAGAGGATGTCTGCCGTCGACTGAATGTGGACCGGCAGCGGATCTACATGGTTGGCTTCTCCAACGGCGGTATGCTCGTTTATCGCTTTGCCGCTGAGCGGGGAGAGCTCTTGGCGGCTGTTGCACCCCTTGCTGCTACGGGAGGAGGCCGTCCGGACGCCGCAAGCCCCCAATGGCACATTCCCAAGCCGTCCGTTGCAATGCCTTTACTGACCATCCATGGGATGGATGATGAACAGGTCCCATTCAACGGCGGTGTTGCTTCCGATAGCGACGCTGAGCGGCAATATTGGTCCGTTCAGCGCACATTGGACGTATGGATCGGTACAAACCAATGCGGTATACAGCCCCAGATCCAGGAAAAATGCCGGGGAAAGGTCCGGGTGACATCCTGGGGCCCCTGCCGAGGCGACTGCACTTTGGTTCTATATCAATTGTATGGCTGGGGACACGTATGGCCCGGTGCCTTCTTTACAAACGATCTGCCGCCAGGTGATCCGCTTAGGGGGTTTGATGCCGCTCATATTATTTGGGACTTTTTCAAATCGAAAAAACGCCAGTCGGAGAGGCCGAATTGACTGCAATTGCAATATTCCTGATAGGCATGGTTTGCGCTTACCTGGCCGGGTCGGTCAACTTCTCCATTTTACTGTTCCGAATGCTGGGAATGGAGGATCCGCGGAGCCAATTCAGCGGTAATCCTGGCGTGACCAATGTGTTCAGGCAGGCAGGGTGGGCGATGGCTGCTCTTATTCTTCTGCTGGACGTCGGGCGGGCCGCGGTCGTGGCCCTGTTGGCGCGACAGTTCTGGGTGGAGTCCTGGGTGCCGTCGGCTGGCCTGGCATTGATTATCGGCAACCATTTTCCCTGCTTTCACGGTTTCCGTGGCGGGAAAGGGGTTGCCAACTACCTTGGATTCTGCGCCATTCTGACCCCGGTCGGCGCTGGTGTGGCGGCGTTGACCTATTTGGTGGTGTTTGCGCTGGTTCGGGTGCCCTTTGTCGGCTCTTTCGGTATGCTCGCTGTATTGACCGGGAGCGGACTTCTCCTTTGGGGGGATACCCTGGTCGGTGCTGCAGCGCCGGTGATCACGGCGCTGTGCATCGTATGGTTTCACCGCAGCAATATCGCCGCGTTGATCGAGCGTCGCAGAAGCAGCTAATGGCTCAGTTGGGAAAGCTGTCCGGCGGGGCTGAGCCCGGGAAGCGCTTCAGCAGCTTGAGCATGGTGATGCGTGTCAGCCAGCGCAGGAAGATCCATGAATAGCGGGCGCCGGCCAGGTACATACCCAGGATGAAGGTGAGATGGGAGAGGCCATAGGCGGCCGGCCCGCCGAGGAGCACAATGATCGGCTCCTGGTAGTAGACCGACAGGGCGCCGAGCAGGGCGATCAGGGGCCAGCCGATGACATAGCTCAGCGCAATGGCGCCGACGCCGAGCACCACCCTTACGGATGGTTTCTGTTTAAAGGCGCTCAGATCCGCCTCCTCTTCCATGGCATTTCGGACGAAGCGGGTCGATGCGAGTTTGGCGACCAGTTTTTGCATGTTTATCTTAGGCCTGCTCCAATGTCGATTTGTGCTGCCATCATTCTCATCGGCAACGTAATATGCGATTTCCGCCATGGCAATCAAGTTTTTTAGGTAAAGGCTTTCAATGAAACAGAAATCGACTTCGGACGGCTGGGATCTCTTCGATCGCATCTACTGCATCTCCGTGAAAGAGCGGACCGATCGACGCGAGGAGGTGCTGCGGCAGTTCGGAAGAGTGGGGATCGCGGAGAAGGTGCAGTTCATGCTGGTCGATCGGCATCCGACGGACTCCGAGCAGGGTATCTATGAATCTCACATCAGATGCCTTCGTGACGGACTTGAAGCAGGTGCCCGCCATATGGTGATTTTTGAAGACGATGTGGTTTTCGAACGCTACGATCCTTCCCGATTCGAAGAGGGGGTCGCCTTTCTCAGGAATCATCCCGATTGGGCCATTCTATTTTTGGGATGTTTGGTCAAACGTAGCCGTCCTACTGGCATGCCGGCCGTTCGTCGAGTCGAATACCGTTGCCTGACCCATGCATACGCCATCAGCCAGTCGTTTGCCCTGAATATCGCCGAAAAACCGTGGCAGAACATTCCGTTCGATGTTATGTTGAGCCGCTTGAATGCTCCCTATTTTGTCGTCAACCCGACCTTCGCTTTTCAGAGCGATGCCGCCTCGGACAACGACCGCCGCAAGGCCCTGGATCGATTTCGGCGATGGTTCGGCGGGCTGCGACGCATACAAAAGGGCAACGAGTGGTACCATCGAAACAAGGCATGGGTGATTGCTCTGCATGTGGCGGGGCTTGGTCTTCTCTTATGGATTGTGGCAGAGGCGGTGGCCCGGAACTGATGAAATTTTCACGCACCAATTTTCCCTTGCTGATCGTTGTTCTTGTCGTCGCGGCCGGTCTTTTTATCAGTGGTTGGCAACGAATTCGGATCGATACCGACATCGTGTCGTCACTGCCCCAAGGCGATCCGGTGATTCGGGACGCCGTGCACATTTTCAAAAACCATCCCTTCCAGGATCAACTGACCATCGATGTGGGGCTCGGGCAGGCCGATCCCGATACCCTGGTGACGTGCGGCCGGGCCGTGGAGACGGCGCTGAAAGAGAGCGATCTGTTCAAAAGCGCAGGCATGGACGACCTCTCCGGAGGATTGCCGCAGTTGATGAAAATCGTGGTGGCCAATCTGCCCCTTCTCTTCACGACCGAAGAGCTGGAGAAGAAGGTTGCACCGATGTTGGCGCCGGAGGCCGTCGAGCGGCGCATGGAAGTTCTCCGGGAGGGGCTTCTGCAAATGGACGCCATCGGCCAGTCGGCCACCATCTCCGAAGACCCCCTTGGGTTGAAGGATATTGCCCTGGGCAAACTCCTCCGACTGGCTCCTACGCAAACGGCCAGAGTCTACAAAGGTCATCTGATTTCAGGTGATGGCCGTCATCTGCTCGTGATGGCCACGCCGATCGCCTCCGGGACGGACACGGCATTCGCTGGACGGTTGGCCGCTGAACTGGAGCGCATCGGCGCCCGGATCGAGGCGCATTTCGCTGGCCAAGGCATCGAAGTGACCCTCACCCCGGTAGGCGCCTATCGAGCAGCCCTCGATAATGAGACCATTGTGCGCAGTGATGTGCAAAGGGCCATCCTCTTCTCCTCTATCGGTATCGCGATCCTGCTCATGCTGGCCTTTCCAAGGCCGCTTATCGGCCTGCTCTCCCTGTTGCCGGCGTTGGTCGGTACACTCACCGCCTTCTTTGTCTTCTCCCTGATTAAGCCGAGCATCTCCATCATGGTGTTGGGATTCGGCGGTGCAATTATATCCATTACGGTAGATCATGGCATCGCCTATCTTCTTTTTCTCGACCGTCCTCGGCACTCATACGGGAAGAGGGCCTCCAGGGAGGTGTGGGCCGTGGGGCTCCTGGCTGTGTTGACAACGGTCGGCGCGTTCGGCGCCCTGATGATTGGGGATTTTCTCATCCTTCAGGAGCTGGGGCTCTTTACTGCCCTGGGCATCTGCTTCTCATTTCTCTTCGTGCACACCATCTTCCCGAAGATTTTCCCTGCCCTGAAGGCCGCCAAAGAGAGGTCGCTACCCCTGCCCAAGGTGGCGGATCGCATGTTCTCCATGGGAAACAAGGGGGCCGTTGCCGCCCTGGTGATCTTCCTTTTTATGATCTTTTTCGCAGCACCGGATTTCAATATGGACCTGAGCGCCATGAACACAGTGAGCTCAGAGACCCGGGCGGCTGAAAAGCGGCTCGCTTCGGTATGGGGTGACATTTTCAGTAAGGTCTTCGTTATGACCGAGGCCGACGCGATACCGGCCTTACAGGATCAAAACGACCGTCTATTAGCGGCCATGGAGGCCGATTCGGACAAGCTGCTGCTCGATCAGATTTTTCTGCCGTCGATGATTTTTCCGGGAAATGTGCGGCGAAGCGAAAATTTGGCTGCCTGGACCGCATTCTGGAACGCCGGACGCATCGGGGCGCTGAAGGTGCGTTTACACACATTTGGCATGCAGGCCGGTTTTACCGAAAAGGCGTTCAACCCTTTTCTGTCACGGCTTGTCAACCCGGAAGCCGGTCTGGTCGATAGCGGCATTCCCCGATCCGTGAGGGCCTTGATGGGCATCACAGGTGGAGAGGGGCGGCATAAGTGGCGGCAATTCGCCAGCCTTAGTCTGCCGGCGGAGTATGAAAGGGAGCGCTTTTACGAGCGATACGGAACCTTGGCGAATATTTTCGATCCCGGCCTCTTTTCGGCGCGACTGGGTCATCTGATGGTGCACACCTTTGTGCGCCTCCTCTGGATCGTCGGTCTGGCAGTGGTCGTATTGCTGCTGATCTTCTTTCTCGATCTGAAGTTAACATTGACCGCCCTTGCACCGGTCGTTTTTGCCATGATCTGCACACTTGGAACGCTCAATCTGATGGGGCGATCCCTGGATCTGCCGGCGCTGATTCTTGCCGTGGTGGTTTTGGGAATGGGGATCGATTACTCCCTCTTCATGGTGCGCTCCTACCAGCGATATGGCCGTGCCGATCACCCCTCTTTCCGGTTGATCCGGTCGGCGGTCTTTATGACGGCGGCGTCTACGCTCATCGGGTTCGGTGTGCTGGCCGGCGCCGATCACGCCCTCCTGAACAGCGCCGGTATCGCCTCCTCCCTGGGCATCGCCTATTCGGTGATAGGGGTATTTCTTATCCTGCCGCCGCTGCTGAAACGGCAGTTTGAAACACCTTTGAAAAAGAAGAGCGCCTCGGCGGATGTGAAAGATAGCGTCGTTGGCCGATACCGCCGGCTGGAGCCACACGCGAGGCTTTTTGCGCGTTTTAAGGTGCGGCTGGACCCCCTGTTCACCGAGTTGTCCGAACAGCTGAACTTTGACCCACCCCCAAAAGCACTCTTGGATATCGGTAGTGGGTTTGGCGTGCCGGCCTGCTGGCTGGCCGAATCTTGTCCGACGGCCAAAATTTACGGCATTGAGCCCGATGAGGACCGGGTCCGGGTGGCCAATATGGCGCTGGGAGGCCGGGGGGAGGTCGTTTGCGGTTTGGCCCCGGATCTTCCGCCGGCGCCGGACAACGTCGATGGCGCCTTCATGCTGGACATGATGCACTACCTTTCCGATGACCAGTTGATGCTCACCTTCCGGCGCTTGCATCTAAAGTTGGCCGATTGCGCACCTCTGGTGATGCGCTGCGTCATGCCGACCGAACGGCCCGGCCCGGGCTACTGGTGGGTCGATCGTTTCAGGAACAGATTCAACGGCCTCGAAACCTTTTTTCGTTCGGATCAGGAGATTCAAACGCTCCTGGCCCATAGCGGGTTCGAGGTGCAGCATACTGAGTCTGGTGGAAGGAACGGGGATTTGCTGTGGGTGCGGGCGGTGAAAGTGGCGAGAAAGTAGGGGCGTCATTTGAGACAATTGACCAAGGTATACAAAATAGGGTTGATAGCATTGCTGTCGGCATTGCTGTTGGCTATGATCGATCCGACTTTCGCATTGGTGCCGTTGACGCTCTACGTGTTGCTTTATCTGCTTGCCCCCTTCCTACACCGATTGGGCCTTTTCCTGCCAGTGATCAGCCGCGGCAACCCGGGCTTGGGCGCCGTGGCCCTAACCTTTGATGACGGACCCGACCCGAGGACCACGCCAGCGCTTCTGCAGCTTTTGGCGCACCATGGGGTGGAGGCCACTTTTTTTGTGATCGGAGAGCGGGTCGCAAATCGTCACGATCTCATCAAGGTTATATTGGAACAGGGGCACACCATCGGTAATCATGGTTTTCACCATGATGCATGGGTGGCCTTCAAGGGGGGACAACACGTGATGGATGAGATTGAAGCCACCCAGAAGGTGCTTGCCGGACTGGGGGTGACACCGCGTCTTTTTCGCCCGCCGGTTGGCATCACTTACCCTGCTATGGGACGGGCCCTTACCAAACTTGGGATGACTGCCGTTACCTTCAACTGTCAGGCATGGGACCGTGGTAACCGCTCGATTACCCACCTCGCCCGTCGAATCATGAGCCGGGTCAAACCCGGAGATATCATCATGCTGCACGATGGCCTGCCGCCAGAAAGCGGTGATGTCGATCGATGGTTAGGTGAAGTGGCGGCCATCATAGAGGGACTGCAAAAAGGCGGCATTGAGATCCGGCCGTTGGCCGAGCTTATCGGCAGGCCGGTGCATGGCAACCTGGCAGCGTGAACGACGCCGTTTTTGAAGCGCCACAATTTTTCCAGCACAGCGGGTCGGACGCCAGGTAGTCGCCCGTCATCTGGTAAGCTGCTCCCCGACAACCGTAGCACGAATCGGCCTGTTCACACTCCCGGCAGGGACCTTTGATCGTATTGCGGTAATTTTTGAGATCTCTCAGCACCTGACTTTCCGAAAGTATGTCGGCCAGAGGTGACTTTCGAATGTTCCCAATGGAGAGTGTGACGCCGACGCATGGGTGGACCTCGCCTATGGAGGTGACCAGGCAGGAGAACTGGTGGCGCATGCATCGGTTGCCCACCAACGGGGGCTGAATGTCCCACGTGCGGCCGAACAGACGCCGGTCGATCTGCGCTATTTTATTGAAAAAGAGTTCCATCTCGGGCGGTACCACATAGAGCCACTCGTTGAGGCGGGCGTTGGCCTGGGGCGTGATCATTTCAAAATAGGGCACGATATGCTTTTCGCGCAGCCACCGCCACATGCGCGGCAGTTCGTCTATGTTCTGGCGGCAGATGATCGAGCTGACAGCCAGGAAGTGCTCTTTGGAGGGGTATCCGGCCCTCATGAGGTTGTCCAGCGCGTCATGGATGATCCGGTAGGCATCCGGATGGCCGGAGAGCCGATTCTGTATCGTTTGATCGAAGGAGTTCATTTTCAGGACGACGCGAACATCCAGCGCATGAAGCGTTTCGGCAAACTCACGCGTCACCCCGCTACCGTTGGTGAACATCTCCACCGTGAGTTCCTGATTTCTAATAAATTTTATTAATTCTAAAGTGTTAGGGTAGATGGACGGCTCCCCGCCCAGAACGATGATCTTGGTCGCCCCCAGCGCTTTGGCCTGGAGGATGACGGCTCTGATTTCGTCGGGTGTCATCTCATCCTGAATCTGCTCATCGCGAGGAACATAGCAGTATGGGCATTTGAAATTGCAGCGCAGGCTGAACTCAATCTCCATGGAGAGTAAGCGTCCCTGGCTCACGGCCTGTTTGATCTCATCATCGGGAAACTCAAAATTGGTGTCGTATACCGGTTGGCGCTGCACGATCGATCTGTTCCTATCATTTTGATTGGTGAGAGATTGACCGAAAGACATAGAGAGATAATCAAAGAGTGTCAAGGCTATTTCCCTATTCGCTGTGCCGTTCAGATGCCATTTCGACCGGCACGGAGAGCGTGATCGAGTTGACACCCGGGCAAGGGGCATATAAATACGCTCAATAAAAATGAATGGTGCTGCTGCAAGAGGTGGATGTGACATATTCTAGAAGTGAAACGGAGTTGAATCGACGGGTGACACAGGTGTTGCAGGGACCACGGTACCCTGAAAAGGCGTTTGTGCATGACGGGACGACCTTTGCCGAGTTGTACGAAATGGCTGCTTTCCTCAGGGACTATTTCTTCCATGAAGGCGATCCCCCGTTTGCCTGTTTATGCACACAGGACAGGGCTTTGGTTTCAGCCGCCCTGCTCGCCTCGCTGGCTGGCGGACCGATTCTGATTCTGCCATACGCCTTTTCTCCCCAGGTGTTGTCTGAACTGCAGCAGTTGATCGACTACCGGCATGTGGTGTCGGATCAGCCGATTCCCGTTCCGGAAACTGTACAGTGTGCGATTGCCCAAAAGGGGCAGGCGACCTGGCCTCCGTCCGAATCGTTTAGACCAAAGGGTTCGGAAGAGGAGTGGGTTCGGTTGTTTACCGGAGGCTCCACCGGTACCCCCAAAATGTGGACCAAAACGGTTCGCAACCTGTTGGCCGAGACCATGTCGATTATCTCCTATTACGAGGTGACCAGGCAGGACCGCCTGGTGGCGACCGTGAGTCCGATCCATATCTACGGCCTGCTCTATTCGATCCTGGCGCCGCTTTTTACTTCCGCCTCCGTGGCTGCATCGACGCCCTCGTTTCCCGGCGAGATCGAAACGGTGGTCGCCCGGAGCGATGCTTCGATCTTCATCAGCGTGCCGGCCCACTACCGTGCGCTGAACGGCCATCCGTTGAAAGCCAAGGGCCTGCGGCTGGCTTTTTCGTCGGCGGGCATGCTGGCTCAGGAGGATGCCCTGGCGTTCAGCCGGCAAACCGGCGTGGGTATTGCCGAAATATATGGTTCCACAGAGACCGGCGGCATCGCCGCAAGGGTCAGGGCGCAGGCGGAGGATGATTTCAAACCCTACGACACCATTGACGCTCGCATCGAAGAGGGACGTCTTGAGGTCAAATCCGACTACCTGTCGCCCGAACTCGAGCGAACGGCGGATGGCTATTTTGTGGTCGGTGACCGTGTTGCCTCGACCGGGGGCGGCCGGTTTGCGCTGCTCGGTCGGGCCGACGGCGTCGTAAAGGTAGGGGGGCGGCGCGTGGACCTGGAGGCGGTGAAGGAGCAGATTAAAAAAACGCCCGGTGTCCGTGATGCCCTGGTTCTATCGCTTCCTGAGGGCACGGGCAGGGAGAACCAGATCGTGGCGGTGGTCGAAGGGGACCTCGATGCCGCAACGCTTCATCAGGAGCTCGCAGCCCGTCTTGAGCCCTACGCCCGTCCGAGGGGCATCAAGGTGGTGGAGAAGATGCCGATGACGGCGGCCGGAAAATTTGATCGTAAAACCATTGAGAGGCTCTTTGCCACCAGATAATCTGTAACGATAAGCGTCATGGATGGAACATGACGCCGCCTTCCTTTGGGCGCTCTGCCTATCCGACATGAAGTGGGGGTGTCTCCTCCGCTCAAGTATTTCACGTAAAGTTCGATAATCAATACGCCAGATATGAAAAACCCTGGTGCCGATATCTTTGTTGCCCCACTGCCCGCGGTTGGGCACGGCGTTTTTTAAAATATTGTTTACATTGTGAAAATAGCCAGTTTGAGATTCGATAGCGTGAATACGCTGAGATGGAACCTCTTTCATAAGGACAATGGATATGCAAAATATGGTGGTCGGGCAGCCCAATCTGCAGATGTCGCCCCAATTCCCGGATGAAGAACCTGTAAAAGCAGAGCCTCCAAAAGAGATCGGTATCAACTCCGACATTGGCAGTGACGATGGGAAACAGCAGGAGACGCTGCAGCGGATCTTGAGGATCAGGGCCAATCGCGATCTGGCCAAACGCACGGTTGTCAGCCTCACCGTTTTGGTGATCTTTCTCGTCTATGTGTTCGCCACCAACAGCTATCGCGAGCATCCAAAGATGGTCGTGCTTTTCGGTGTGTTTATCCTGATCAGTATCGTCATCAGGGTATTGGTGGCGAAGCGGGGCAGCACCGACGAGATTCTCGCCTCCAGAGCCTGGATCAGAAACTATAGCCTCTCAACCCTCTTTATGAGCGCCGCATGGGCATCGTTTGTCGTGGCGATCCTCTTCTACTACAAAACCGGTTGGGTCTCTCTGTTGCTCATCCTCAGCACGGCCGGTATCGTCAGTGCAGCGACATCCTCCATTGCACCCAATGTCCGGTTGGCGAAAAGCTACATCCTAATAATGATAGGCCCTATTATCGTCATGGGGCTCATAGAGGGGACGCGACCCTCCTACACCATGAGTGCATTGATTACCCTTTTGGTTGCTGCGGCGATCCTGATGACCAGAGATAACAATCAGCTCTTCTGGTCCAGTTTGACGACCATTGAGCGCCTCAACCTGCAAAAGGTGGAATTGGAACAGGTGATCGAGCAGATCAGCGGCAACAGCGATGAACTGAAAGATGCCTCCATCAATCTATCCGACATTTCGGGGCACATGTCCCAAAAGGCGGAGGCCATGTCCAACGACTCGGGGCGTATGGCAGATGCCGCCCTGACGTTTAACGCAAACAGCAAATCCATCGCCTCCTACATGACTCGCATCACCGACAAGACGGATCATGTGGTTGAGGCCATTGATGGGATGACGCACACCATCACCGACCTCTCCGATACCATCCGGAAGACCAAATCGATTGCCGATGATGCGGTGCGGCAGGCAGAGGCGGCAACCCACAAGGTGAGTGACCTGGGCCATTCGGCACAGCAGGTGGGCAAGATCACCGAAACCATCAAAGAGATTTCGGAGCAGACCAACCTTCTGGCCCTCAATGCGACCATCGAAGCGGCCAGGGCAGGAGAGGCCGGCAAGGGTTTTTCGGTGGTTGCCAACGAAATTAAGGAGTTGGCCGGTCAAACCGCCGAGGCCACCGTACAAATCAAGCGTCAGATCGATGCCATCCAGCAAGTGATCAGAGACACCGTTTCCGAAATTGGCCAGATTTCAGCCATCACCAACGAGATCAACCAATCGATCACCTCTTCGGCGGATTCAGTCGACGAGCAGTCCATCACCACCAAGGCCATGGCCGCTTCAGTGGGAGAGGCCTCCGGTGAGATCGCGGTGATCAATGAGAGTGTGATCAGCAACTGCGAGAAGGCGGAAAGCATCTCGGAGGGTATTTCAGAGTTGAGTTCAGCGGCTGGTGAGGTGGCTACTCATACCGGTCAGGTGGACCGAAACGTCGAGGTCCTCATGGGGCTGGCCAATGCCTTGAACGACATCGTTAAGTCCAGTCGCGCAATGTAAAAGCGTTCTCTTTTTCCGTTATCAAGACTTTTGCCCGAGGGTTTGTCATAGCGCAATTTCTTTGACCTTCGGCTGCTATGGTGCCAATATGTCTCCCTAAATTGCGAAAACGTGTCAGCGGCTGCCACAGGAGATAGACTATGAGTAAAGCACTGAAGGGTGCCCTTTTATCCGGTCTCGTTCTTCCGGGATTGGGGCAAATCGTTTTAAAACGATATCGGCGTGGTGCCGCATTTATGGTGGCTGCAATGGCCGGTGTGGCGGTGGTGATGGTTAAGGCGGCCCAGACGGCCATGGCGATCGTAGATAAGGTCGGTCCGGCAGCCGAGAACCTGGATATCAACCAGATGATGACGACCACCAATCAGGCGCTGGCCGAGGCCGGCACTATCGGATATAAGCTGGCCCTGGCGCTGATCTTTTTATCCTGGCTTTTTGGTACGGTGGATGCCTATCTCGTGGGACGCAAACTCGACATGGCAGGAGATGGTCCGTCCCCCCACGCAGGCAGGCGATAACAGCGATTGGGGAAGTTCAGTGGATCGCTTCTCTTTTGCCCTTAAAGCTTGCTGTAGCGTTTAGGTCTTCCGGCCAGAAAAAAGGTGACAATGGAGAGGACGTACGCCGTGATGAAGAGGTAGAGCGCATAGTCGTAATTACCCCAATGGTCGTATATCAGACCCGATAAATAGGTTCCCAGCGATCCTCCCAGCGACTGGGCGACCCAGATAGCACCCAACAACACCCCGTAGGAGATCAGGCCCCAGAAATGCCCGACCACCAGGGGCATCAGCACCACGACGCCGCCCATGGCGAAACCGAAGATGACCGCATATATCCACACCATAAGAACTGAGTGTGCGTAAAGCAAAATGGCAACCGCCAGGGCCTGAAGTCCGAAACAGAGCAATACCACATAGCGAAAGGGCCAAGATTCGGAGATGCGCCCGAAGCTCAGTTTGCCAAAACCGCCCACGCCGGCGGTGACGCCCAGTACGGTGGCCGCCATTGCTTCCGAGGTGCCGGCATCCATAATTAAGGGGACCTGATGCTGCAGCACCCCCATCTGGGCAAAAGGGGCCAGAAAAAAGGAGATGAAGATACACCAGAAGGCTCTACTGCGGAATACCACATCGGCTGGCCAGCCTAGATCGATCTCCTCGCCGGCTTTTTTCACCATGCCTATGGTTTCGCCCCTTTGTTGGCCGCCGTCGGGGAGGAGGCCCATTTCTGAAGGGTGGTTCTTGACCACGAGGCTGATGACCGGCAGTGCAAGGCACCACACCAGCAATCCGATGCCCAGAAAGGCGGTTTTCCATCCGTAGGCGGTCGACACCATGCCCACACAGGGTGCCAGGAGCAACCCACCGGCCGAGATCCCGACCATGGAGAATCCCACAGCTGTGCCACGCCGTTTGTCGAACCAGTTGGCCAGCAGGCTGCTGGCGGGAATCACTCCCATGCCGCACACCGAAACGGCCAGCAGGGCATAGACGGTGTAGAAGTACCAAAGCGACTGGGTGAAGCTGACCAGTATGAAGCAGGCCCCTGCGCAGACAGCGCAGACGCTCATCACCTTTTTTGGACCGTACTGTTGAACCAAGCGCCCGAAGACCGGCCCCATCAGCCCGCCGACGATAAGGTAGATGGACATGGTCAATGCAATGGCCGAACGATCCCACCCGAACTCACTTTCGATCGGTTTGATGAAGATGCTGAACGAGTAGAAACCGGCGCCGGCAAAAAGAAAACAGAGGATAAAACAGGCGGCGACGATATACCATCCGTAGAATATTTTTTGATTAGTCATTTAGGGGATCGTCCGTCGCCGACATTGCGTTCAGGCGGGTCACCAGAGGACCGTCCGAACGCCAGATATGGCAGGTGTCGATGACCGCCTTGAAACTGCGTTTGCTGTATCGGCCTTGGGCAGGCGGTTGGCGTGATGCCAATGAGTAGGCGCCCTGGATGGCGGCCGAAGCCATGGCCCGGCAGAGCGATACCAGATGGGCGCACCCCTTGGGGCCCCCTACCAGTCGCTGTACCTTTATCGTGAAACCGGCAGAAATCTTCTCACCTTTCAGCGGCGTTAGCGATTCAATCACCTCCGGGCAAGCGCTGTTGGGGACCGTCACCATCTCCACCTCCACATCTTCGATGATCAGTTTCGGCAAACGAACGATCATGCGTACGATCAGATCGTGCACCGGCCCAGGTTCCCTTGGCTCTCCGAACATGTTGTAGGAGATGTTGGTTCGATTGTCGAAGAGTCGTCCCTCAAGGGCAACGGCATCGGCCTTATACGCATAGGTGGTAATGTCGATGTTGCGGTTGTGCAGCCGTTCGCAGTTGCTCAGATCGAACCCCATGGGTCCACTCCCTTCTCGTTCGTTATCTGTTGATGTCGCGCCAGGCGATGCACCAGCCGCTCGGTACCCGTGGAGCCACTCAAGCGTTCAGGATGCAAAAAAAGTCATATTGTAACAGAAACACCTTTGGGATGAAATTCAAAAGATGATGTGATAAAGGTTAGGAGTGTTCGATAAAGCTGTCCGGCGTTCGGAATAATAGGAACAGGGAGGGGGCTGGGTGAAAGAGGATCGCGGTCGGTTCAATTGGAGGCATCCCCATGGCTATCGTTGGGCCATCTTTTTGGTCTTGAGCATTATCTATTTTCTGGCATGCCTGCATCGCATCTCCCCCACCGTGATCGCACGGGATCTCGTGCGCGACTTCGGGGCAGATGCCACGACCCTCGGGTTCATGTCCTCAGCCTATTTCTACCTCTATGCTGCCGTGCAACCGCCGGTGGGCCTGCTCTCCGACACATGGGGGCCGAGAACCGTCACCACGATCTTTACGGTCATCGCCTGTCTGGGGGCTGTCACCTTCGGGTTGGCGCCCAACATGACGGTGGCGACGGTGGGCCGGGCCCTGATCGGTATCGGCGTGGGAGGGGTTTTTGTACCGGCCCTCAAGGTGTTCTCTAAATGGTATCGGGTCAAAGAGTTCGCAGGTATGACCGGGATCTTCCTCGCCACCGGTAATGCCGGCAACCTGGCGGCGTCGCTGCCGTTGACCTACCTGGTGCTCTTTATGGGCTGGCGCATGTCCTTTGTCGCCATCGGAGGTGTTTCTCTTCTCATGGCGCTGGCCTGCTGGACCATTCTCAGGGACAGACCGGAAGACAAAGGGTGGCCGCCGGTGGTGGAGGATCGGAACCCCGCCGCTGCAGAAGGCAATGATACCCCGCACGGGATGACGACCAAGAAGCGCCTCGGCATCGTCTTCGGAAAGCCCACCTTTTGGATGGTCACCGGCTCCTACTTTTTCTTTGGCGGACCGACCCTGGCATTTCAAGGCCTCTGGACCGTTCCCTATCTGATCGATGTCCATGGTTACAGCCGGGTGCAGGCCGGTGGACTGCTTATGATGCTTCCCATCGGATTCGTCGTCGGTTCACCGCTGTTTGGCCTGCTGGCGGATAGGCTTCCCTTCGGACGAAAATCGATCCTCGTCACTGCCCTGACTATCTGCCTGGCCTGCTGGGCAGTCTTTCTGCCGACCCACGGCCATCCACCCTCCTTCCTCATCGCACCGCTCTTTCTGATCATTGGTCTGTGCGGCGGAGGGGCCCTGTCGCTCTATATGACGATGAACAAGGAGCTTTTCCCCACCTGGCTGACCGGTACGGCCATGGGGCTGATGAACCCGGCGGCTTTTTTGAGCACGGCGCTCTTTCAACCCTTTTCCGGCTATCTGATGGATACTGTCGGGCGGGCAGGGGAGGGCTATTCGGTGGATGCCTACTACAAAGTGCTCATTGCCGTCTTTATCTCTTTGAGCCTTTCGCTGCTGTCAATTTTACCGGTCAGAGCGGTCAAAGAGAGTGTTCAATAGTACTGCCTCACCGTCGTTGATTCACTCCTACTTGGCTAAACCGGCTCGGGGAAGTCTCCTGAATTGGCAGAAGTAGGCGTGTCGTCCCAGTTCGACCACCCCTCCGAAACGGATCAGACCTAACGGCAACAACCGCATCGTCACCTGCTCAAGGGAGAGACGCACCGCTTTGGGCGGACCAGGCGGGCCGTCCTGCTTGTTGAATTCCACCACAGACAAAATGCCGCTTGGAGCGAGGGCGCGGGAAACCTCTTTCAGGGCCTCACGATCGATGCCGTCGGCGGCAAAGTCATGCAATACGGTGGCCAGCAGGCAGAGGTCGACGGTTCCCGATTCGATGGGTAGCGCTTCGCCTGCATCTGCCACATGGGTTTCAATGTGTCGAAGGTCGGCTGACCTGGCATTCGTCCGAAGCTGCTCGATTCCCTCCGCCCAGGAATCGATGGCGATGAGGCGACCGGAAGCGCCCACCTTTTCTGCGAGGGGCAGGGTGTAACGACCAGCGCCGCACGCCAGGTCGAGAACGGTCATGCCAGGTTCTGCGGACAACGACTTCCAAAACAGGTCCGTGTCGATCAAGTCATAGCTGCTCTTGCCGGCAGCGGTGGGGTGGTGGCTCATCGGACGACTCCTTCATTTCATTAAGCCAGTGGCAGGTTGTGGTTGGTTCGGCCTAAACCGGAAATAGATCGATCAGAGCAAATATAGGCACCATTGGATTTAATGCCATAACGTTTAGTAAAAACATCACCATTGCAGCTGTGAGATTGAATGGACGATACTGCCAATATCCCGTGTATTGCTACGGCAAAGTCAAGTGACAGGCATCATATATGCATTGAGTTTTCCGTTACATCCCAAGTTGGTGTGCACGTTTTGTTACTTGGTTGGAGGCTGAGGGGCGGGGCTATGGCGCGCCGTGCGGCCGTCCTATCTTTCTTTGACAAAAAAAATATAGTGTCCAAGGCGAATTCGACGAGGCCTTCATTTAAAAACAATCCACTTCGAAAAGATATTCTGGTGCCAAAAACGATAGACGTCAATCGTCTAAAAGAGGGGCCTTGCAGTGGAATCGAAGAAGAAGGAGCACAGGGTTAGTCTCCCGGTCGGCTGCACCCTTTCGGATACAGCCGACCGGGTTCATCTTTCCTTGCTGGGCATGGCAGGTTCTATCCCATGGTACCGATGCCGAAAAGGGTCACCCAGACGATACAGAAAGCGACGATGGCGATCATCCAGATATCTTCTCTCTTCATGGCTCGTACCTCCATTGAATTGAGTTGACCATTTTTATGCTTTCTTTCATCTCCATATAAAAGCGATACTCTACTCGATATCTTTCACGACGATCATCTGTTCCCTTTCGGTGCGCTGGATCTGTTCGTCGTTGGTCGTGGCCATCTCTGCCTTGAAGCAGAGGGCCCACATCATGACGATTCCAAGAATCCACCAGACGATCTGCCAACTCCACAAATAGGGGAATCCGGCGAACGTAAAAGCTTTGTTGCCAAGAATGCAGCCCGGTCCAATGGCAAAAAGATACCAAAGGGGCACGACGATCTTCATCGCTTTGCGCCAGGCCATCCCCGATTCGGTGGGGGCATCGACGCTGTCGAGCCACTCTCTCAGCTCGCTTTGTCTCTGGGCGGTCTCTTCATTGTCCTTGATGCCGACGCCTCTGCAGAGGTAGGCGACGACAAAGCCGATGAAGGCTCCCCAGAAGGCAGAATGCATGGAGAGCGGCCATCTGAAGACCTGGTCCGATATCCATACGGCGATAAGTCCCGCCAAGACGCCGAGAACGGCGCCCATGCGGGGGAATTTGAACCCCCAGATGACACCGGCCAGGAGGATGTACATGACGAAGCCGAAGGCCGTGGCCAGGGCACCCAGAATAACCACAAGTCCAGTTGCCGATATGGCGATGGTCAGTGCTACGGCAGTCAAAGCGGTCGCCAACATTCGGTTTACCCAGATTTGCTCACTGTCGCCGGCCTTGCCCTTTCTGATATACCTGAAATAGACGTCACGCAGCAGGATCGAACCACCGGTGCCGATATAGGGTGCTGCCGTAGAGTGAATTGCGGCAATGGCCCCGATAAAAACAATGCCGAGAACAACGGGCGGCAGAAACTCTTTCATTAAGGTCGGCACCACCATATCAGAGCCTAAATTCTGAAATGCTTCGGCGCCGCCAACTTCTAAAAGCCTGGCCCCCATCCCTTGAAAGGCGGTAAAGAAGAAAAGTGCGAAGCCTACGACAAACGTTGACATGAAGGCCTGTTGCCAGGCCAGGGGTTTTGGGCTTTTTAGTCCGAATGTCCACATGGTAAAGGCCGGAGAGGATTGGATACCCATCAGCGCGAACATGTAGGTCAATATCATGACCGCAGTCCATGGGTTCTCGCCTTCGGCTCCTCCCAGGCCGAAGTTGATCACCCTGGGAACACGCAAGTAGGTCTCCTCCAGCGTTCCCAATTTTGCCGAAAATCCGCTCCATCCGCCGAACTGGGGGGACTTCAATACGAAAATGCCCAGGAGGATAATGCCGCCGACCAGTAGGATGAACTGGATCACCCCTACCCAGGTGCTGGCCCGCAATCCGCCGGTACAGACGTAGAACCAGACAATAAAGCCCATGAAGATCGCTCCGATGGAGATGGGGACCCCTGTGATGACATTGAAAAGAACGGCTGCGGTGCGCAGCTGAACGGCCGAGTAGATCGCTGCGTAGAGAAAAGCCGCCAGCACGACCAACCAGCGGACGGCCTCGCTGTTGAAGTAGTACGCGTACATGTCTCCTGGCGTAATGAAGCCATAGCGCTTTCCCAGCAGCCAAACACGTTTGTTGAAGAAGGTTCCGGTGATCGGGATGGTGAGGACATAAAACGATGCAAAAGCGTACGCCAGGCCGCTGGCGAAGATGGCGTGGGGATGACCGATAAAGGTCCAGCCGGAGAAAGAGGCGGCGGTAGCGGCAAGCAGAAAGGCGAAAAAGGGAATGGATCGTCCGGCAATGGCGTAGCCGGCAGAAGTCTTTTCGGTAAAATATCCTTTGAGGCCCCAGTAAAAGCAATAGACGATATAGAGCCCCAGAAAAATATAGACCCAGGTTGTGGCACCCATAGTGTATCCCTCCTGTCGACGATGATGGGGGTAAATGGTGGGGTGATGTGGTCGGGAGATCTGACCGATCTCTTAAGCCACACCGCTCTTGTTATGGTTGCATCCACCTCCTTTCGTCGAGTGTTGGTATCCTGCAGTGCGGGGTGGACCCGGGGAGGGTGGCCGAAGGCACAAGGTTGGCTGGCTGATGGGGCCAACCTTGTGCCCCGGCGCCGGTCGGTCCCGGGCGTGAGGGACATAAGTCCAATTAATAGTACAAAAATACTTTTGTCAAGTACAAAATAATGGTTTTTCGGGTGTGTTGTCGCCCTTTGATTTCCGATTGTTTATAACAAATGGAAGGCTGATCATTATCGAGGGTTGTTTAGCTTGGGTTGTTATTAATCAATAATGGGCGCGCGCCGATCTGTCATCTGATGATTTTGACGACGCCTTTTGTAAATCGTCAGGATGAGATTCGGGATACAGTCATGTGCGGATTATTACGGAGACAGGGATGGATAGGGGATGACCAATTGTCCTTTTTGCGACGGTGTTGTGGCTTAGCTCGAGCGCATCGCTGAGGCAGATAGCCAGGGGGCCGCCAGCGGTCAGGCAACGCCGGCGATGAGATTAACCGCGATGATCATAAAGTAGGCGGCTAGGAAAGAGATGGTTCCGGTCAGGGGGTACTTCGGCCAGAACGAGAAGACAGATTCGCGCGGGAGCGGGGCTGGAATGGCAGCCGATGCGGGGAATGGAATGATTTGACACGGCAAGGGTGCCTGGTGGGGCTGGCTTTTAACCTCCAGAAGCCGTCTGCGGATCAGGTGGACCAGTTTTTTATCCTCAATGCGCTGGGCCTTCCAGAGCATTTCCCAGTAAAGATTGGTAGTTTCGATATATTGATCTTTTATGTCGGTCATACGACCCCCTTGCTCTTGCGCCTAGTTGGTGCGAATCGCGGATAAGGTCGATCGGGTCTCCAGTAGTTCACAGATTTTTGAGGCGATGTGATTGATCAGTTCGTCGTCTCCGAGCTGGGCCGCCTTGTTCAAAAGGTCCAGGTAGGCGTCCAGGCCCGGAAAGTATTTGAGCACCGATGCTTGTGCGTCTTCCGCCGGATTGGTCTCTCGTTCAGTGAGGTGGTTCTCCCCGCCGGACATCAGGATCGACACGGGGACATCGAGTACCTTGGCCATGTTGTATAGGTCATCGAGTGACGGCTGTTGCTTGCCCAATTCGATGTTCTTGATTTTGGTGCGGCCGGTTTGAACCGTCATGTCGAAAGCCTTGGCGCCAAATTCGCCTTGGTTCATGCCGGAGCGTTTGCGCAGGATCTGTATGATTTCGGGTTGTGATAGATGCATGGGGCTCCTCCGCAGGTTGTTATGTACAGTGGTACGTACATTAGGTAGATATATTTATCCTATAAAGCCAAACTAAATCAAATGCAAGGGGCGATTTGGATAATGCCCTTGCAAACCCCCGGAGAGTATGAAAGCATAACTTATTCACTCATCGAATGGTGTGGCTGCACCTTCCAGCAATCTCTCGGTTCCATCGACGAACCGATATCACCGTCTGACCAATTCTTTCGGATGCATTTCATTACGATACCGGTTATTTAACGGCAGTTGAAACCTGGCATTACCCAACTGACTCAGCATATCCGATGACCTTCTGTTTATCATCCATTGAGTGCGCGCTCGTTGCGCTGCCCCTGTCGCCAGAGCTTTTTCACTTCTTGATTTTCAATTTCTCATTCGCATCGAACGTCTGCCTGTTTTGATTTTTGTGGTTTCGGGTCAGCTTTTTTCCACAACCCCAAAACAAAGGAGGACATTATGGAAGCAGGCAATGTCAACTACCAGACCTTGGTCCAAATCACCAAGGCCATCTCCACCATCCGGGATCCGGAAGAGATCGTTCTGATTACGGTCGAAGGCGTCACCACTGCTATGGAAGTGAAGGGGTGTGCGCTTTTGCTGTTCAGCGCGAAATCGAGTGAGCTAAAGCTGGCCGGCAGTTACGGCCTGAGTCAGGAGTATTTGAGCAAAGGGCCGGTGAGCGCCATGCGTTCGATCGCTTCATCGCTAGAGGGTCAGGAGCCGGTGGCGATTTACGATGTGTCTGACGATCCGCGCATCCAATATCCGGAGGCGGCAGAAAAGGAGGGGATCGCGTCGATCCTTTCAGTTCCGATCGTTTTGGGCAACAAGATCCTGGGCTGCCTGCGGGTCTATACCGCAAGCCCCTGGGAGTTTACGCTCAATGACGTCAATTTTGTCCAGGCCGTGGCCCAGATCGTCGGCATGTCGATGGAGTTGTGCCGGGTGAACCGGGGGCTCAAGGATAGCATCGATATCCTGAAGACCATGCGTGATCCCAAAGTGACCGTATATAAGAAGAGAACGCCATACGAAGGGGTCCCGAAGGGATTTACTCAGGAGGAGTTGGTGGACACCGGCGCCCATCAACAGCGCAAGAGCACCGTCATCGTTTCAGAGTAAACTCGGCTTAGCTGAAAGAGCGGGCCTTCAAGAAAGCAGCATACAGTAAGGTCACGGCGCGTATAGGCCGCCCCCTGCATGGATGGCGGCCTGTTTTTTCATTTCGATAAGCGGTCTGCTGTTTTAGCCTCGATGCTCTGGATGTGACGCTGATACTGGCTGCGTGGCACTGACGGTTAGGCGCGGTTGGTCGCGAAACATTGGCCGAACAGGTCGTCCAGGAATTGAGGCGCGATATCCTGGCCGATGCAGATGAGGAAGCCGGGATCCTCCCATCGGTCGGGGAATTGGGATATCTCATAGCGCCCTGAAACGTATTGGACCAGCATCGGGTTTGCTTCTTCGGTGAGGTAGACAATGCCTTTGATGCGAAAAATTTTAGGCGGTATGCGCTCCTCAATGGTCCGAATGAAGCGTTGCCGATCGAGCGGGTGTGGCAGTGCCACCTTGTGGCTCTCTATGCGGTCTTCCCGATGGGAGTGGTGGCTTCCGGCGACCCTGTTGATGTCATTCGGTAGCTGCGTCTCCCGTGGGTCAGGGCTGTAGAGTATCCCAGGATTGACCTCTCCCCGCACGGTGGGAAGGATGGCGGCGTGCGGGTTTTGCCGACGCAGACGGGCGATGGATTCGTCTACTTGACGGTTGGTAAGGCCGTCCACTTTGTTCAACAGCAGGATGTCGGCCGCCTTGATTTGATCGGCGACAATCTCCGGAGCTGCCTGGGAGGACGGGTCGGAGAGCGCGTCAACCATAGTGGTGACCGAATCGATGCGCACCAGGTCGTTCAGGGCGACGAGGTCGTCGAGGAAGTTCATGGGATTGGCCAGCCCGGTGGTCTCCAGGATGATAAAATCGGGTTGAAATTCGCTGCACAGGCGTTGCAGTGACGGCTTGAGCTGCCCTGTCAGTGTGCAGCAGACACACCCCTCATCGATTTCGGTAACCGCCAGGTTGTCGCTTCCCAGCAGTTTGCCGTCGAGGCCCGTTTCGCCGATCTCATTCTGGATGACGGCGACGAAGCGGTCGCGTTGTATCTGGTAGGCCACGAAGTGTTCGATGAAGGAGGTTTTTCCCGATCCCAAGAAGCCGGTCAGCACGATCATCGCCGGCCGGTCGTCTATCCCCAGTAGCTGTTTGTCCAGGCTTCTGGTGTCGCCGATCTGGTGGGCCTGCCACCAGGGGGCCGTCTGCCATTTATCGGGGAGCGGTTGGCCCGGGCGCCATTCGGAGACAATATCACCGTTCACGAAGGCGCACGCCATCTCGCCTGGCGAAGGGTCCGTCATAAATTCAACTCGGCACTCGTTGGTCCAACACGCTTCGTCGGTTTGTCTCTCCTGTTCTCCGTCCGATCGGTAGCAGATGATGTGACCAGGCTTCCGGCAGTGGCAGAATGCGGAGGGCGGCGTCCCGAGGCAGAAAGCGGTTGATCCGCCCAGAACCTCATAGGCGGCTTTGGCGATGGAGAGGGCTGGCAGGTGCTGATCCCAACCGCCAGGCGGCACCAGGGTGATCGTCTCTCCACGGAGTGTGACGTTTACGCCGTCTTCAGCCCGGCTGGCAAGGAGGCTTTCGGCTTGCAGGTTGAGGCCGAGTGTCAGGTCCGTCCGCTCTATGGTCATCTCCAGGTTGCCAATGTGGAAAAGGGTGCTCAGTTCGGCGTGATGGGGGAATTGCCGTACGCTGGGGAGGTAGTCGTCCCGCTGGGTCCGGGCGGCGGCTTGCAGTGAAAATCGTTCGACCAGTTCTTCCTGCGGGTCAGGAAAATAGAGCAATTGGAACCAGCCGCCGATGCGTTGGCTGTCACTCTTCTCTGCCAGCCAGGTGATGCCGAATACGCCGGGCCAATCGGCAATTTTGGCCGTCCACGCCTCCCCGTCCGAAACACAGGCGTGCACCCCCCGCCAGCCGATGCGGTAACGCACAGCGGGGATGAAGTTGGCCCGCATCACGACGGTTCGCAGGATCGCCTGCAACGCGTTGCCCGGATGCTCGAAGATGTCGCCGGGGTAGAGGTTGCCAAGAAGCTTTTCATGCCTCTCACGATGGCGGGGTGGTTGTTCCATTGGACTCCTGTCGGCGCGATACCGTTTGAGGGTGAGCGGCCGGGTCCGAGGTGGACCCGGCCGTTGTTAAATGGTTGGTCATACGCCGAAGCTGATGGTGTCGCCGTTGCCCAGATAGGCCGTATCCTTGGAGCGGAAACGGGCGCTGCCCCTTACCACCGGATAGCCGGCCGCAATGAATTTTTTGGCGCACACAATTCCGGTGCAGTGGTTGCAGCCGATTTTTTCAAAGCCGTATTTGCCCAGAGAGATGACCAGATCGTCGTACTTGGGATCCCAGTCATCAAACGGCGAGATGTGCAGCCCGCCGTAAATACCGTGCAAGTTGTCGTTGTCGTATTTGATCTCGCGGTAGGCGGTCTCGGCAAACTGGATGATGCTCTGGTGGCAGCAGCCGGTCACACTGACCAGCCCCTTGTCCTTGACATTGAAGTAGAGCGACTGCTCTCCATAGACACGGCAGATGATCGGGATGGCAAAGACAAAGCTCGAAAAGCCCGGGACCATCTGGTTCAGCCCCGGTTTAACGACATGCAGGGGGCCCTGGTGGCCGGAATCCTTGATATACTGCAGCCCCTCTTTGTAAAAGCCTTCGGGGATGTAGATCGGTATGGTGGGATCGTATTTGAGTGTGACCGGCAGCCCCCAGAAGTGATCGAAGTGCTCGTGGGAGATGAACAGGGCGGCAATTTCACGATTGCGCAGCATCTGATCGATGCCTTCACGTTTGAAACACTCGTCGGTCCACTGGTAGGACCACCCGCTGTCCAACAGGTACTTGGTTTTTTGGCCGTCAAGGGCCTCCACTTCGATCAGGGCGGCATAACCGCCAGCATTTTCAGGATGGACGGAGAGCTTCTCGGTAATCTCCCATGCCTCGTCGAGGCGGTTGGGCAGCAGGTGCTTGATTTTGGCCATGCCTTTGGCGTAAGAGCCTTTGCCCAGGCCGCTGCCGTCCCCGAACGGCGGCCAGTTGTAGTCGTACTGGTTGACCAGCAGGCCGCCGGCCCCCTTGATGTCACCCATCAGGTCGGCATTGTTGAACCAGCTGGTTTCGGTAATGTTGGTGACTTTGATGCCTTTACAGGCGCCGATGTCGGTCAGCTTGCGCTGAACTTCCCCAAAGTGGCTCTTGCGCCAGGGCGAATAGGAGTAAACGCCCATGGTCGCCAGCATGCCGCCCATAACGCCCATGGCCGCACCCTTGAAGAAGTCGCGCCGGCTGACTGTTTTTGGTTTATCTGACATGGTTGTCTCCTTTCCAGGGGCTATGCGCTATTTGATGATATCGATCGCACGGTAGAATGCAGGCAGAACGAATACTGCAATGAAGTATGCCACCACGCCTGCCAGGGCACCTCCGCCCAGGCCCCAACCCAGTGAGGGGCTCCATCGCACCTCTTCGATGGCCGCGTTTTCGGCAGCGTGCTCCTCTTCGATCTCAGTGGCGGTTTTGGGCACCGCTTTCCATCCCGGCCAGTTGTCCATAAACCAGTGGTGGACCAGCCAGATGTTGATCAACCAGATGGTGGGGATCATTGGAAACTGCTGAGGGTGCGAAAATCCTTTCTGGGTACCGAGGAAAAGATGCGATGTCCGATAGTAGAAGATATAGAGCAGCACCGTTGCGGCCAGTGCGATGGTCGTACGGATGAATACATTGACCGGCAGGCTGTATTTTTTGGGCCAGTTTCCGCAGTAAAAGTTGATAAAGAGCGCCGGCAACAGGAAGAATACGGCCATCTCACCAACATGCAGCCAGCGCCAGTCCGGGGCAAAGTCCCGGCGGGTGCCGCGAATCGCTTGGCCATAGGTCAACTCCTGCACGAAATAGAGGAAGAAGTGCATGGCAAACGCGATGGCGATGATGCCGAAGAAGGCCGTCAGCCTCCTCAACCAGGGGGTGCGGATCAGTTTGAACGGGAAGCGTTCCCATATGGTCTCCACCAACCACACCGTGACCGTACAGCACATGATCCAGGAGACGTGAAAGTTGCCGGACACCGTGTCGGCGAATTTCTCCCAATAGGGCGGTGTGATCGCAGTGAACGACTGCCATGGGTCGTACAGGATCGCCATGTGGGAGTGCATGGTGATGAAGTAGACGATGGTGCTTATGAAAAAGGTCGTTATCAACATGCTGACACCCTTGCCCGGCTGTTTCATATCCTGCCAGGGGGACTCTTCACAGGCAACGACCCAGGCCGGACTCAGCCAGGAGGCGATGGCCGCAAACATCAGACAGGCCAGTGAGGCGTATTCGATGGCGAAGAACTGGGTGATGCCGGGCAGCTGGGTCAGGCGGTCGGGGTTGAAGTAGGCCAGGCCGTAATTGCCCAGGATGCCTTCGAAGAATCCTTTGATCAGGATGAGCAGAATGCCCACAGACACCGCCGTCAGTATGGCGCCTTTGAGGAGCGGGTGCGTTTTTTGAACCCAGCTCTGTTTGAATGGCCAGTAGTTGAAAAGATAGACCATCCAGATCAGTACGATCAGCCACCAGCGTGTGTACATGTATCCCACATAGGGCGTGTACATGCGCATGGCGCCTCGGGGATCCTGAAAGATCCACCAGGTGAGATAAAATACCGCCACGGTCAATACCAGACTGACCAGGGCCGGAATCGGGCCTTTCCAGCGCTTCACCAGCCGGCGGTTCTCCAAATAGCTCACACCTTGCCCTTCCATACTCTTCTCCTTGTGTTAGACAGTCCCTGATTAAAAATCTGGCAGAAAAGTTATCTGCCGTATCGTGTCGACAAGGCCACCTCCTTTCTCAACAGTTTTGGAACGGTTGATGTTAACGATAGCGACTTGCCCGCAGGGGCAACGCAAATAGGGCTTTAATATGGGGTGGATGCTGTGGGTTTGGGGTGAGGCCAATCCATGAAGATCTTTGCATTGGTGGGGATCGCCGCGCCACATCGTGCTTACGGGGCGCAGCGCTGGGATGCAAAGGCGGCAGATAAATCGCCTTTGGTTACACTTCACTTTTCTCCGGAGGTTCATCATCGTTTGGCTTCCTGTCCAATCGCCTCAACGCCTCGGTAATCGTCACCGGCATTTCAATTCCATGCCGTTCAGCCATCAGTCGGCACTGGCGCAGCACATGGTGCTGGATGCTTGTGTATGCCTGTTCTGGATTTCTGTTCTGAACGGCGTTGAAGATACCCACATAGTCTGCGAACAAAGATGCTCTTTCGCTTTCCGGAAGCTGGCTGCCCAGGATAGTGTCGTCGTTCTGACCGGCAAGGCATGCCTGCAGTGCTGCGATGAGCCGGTTTCCGGTGCTTTGGGCCAGCAGTTTGCGGAAGTGTTGGTCTTCGCTGATCATGCGTTCGTGAAGGTTGTCGATGGAGGCTCGGCTCATTCGCATGAGGCAAGCCTCCAGGCCGTCAATGTCTTCGAGCGTCGCCGCGGTGGCGGCATGCGCACCGATCACCGGTTCCACCAGATAGCGCGCCTCCATAACCTCAGCGGCGGAAGCGTCGTAATTCGTATCGTGTGCGGGCGAGGCGAGGCTGGAGGGGATCTCTTTGCTCAGGATATAGTTGCCGCTGCCCGAACGGATGTCGACGATGCCATGGGCACTGAGAAATCGCATAGCGCTTCGGAGCGTGTTGCGGCTCGTATCGATTTTTTGGGCCAATCGCCGCTCCGAGGGCAGGCGTGTCCCTATTGGGAGGTTGTCGTCCTGTATGATTTCAAGGATTTTTTGAGATGCCAACTGCTCTTTGCTGAGTTTGTCTTGTGTGCCCATTTTGACTCCTCATTGGTATGACCGATATAGGAATATAATAAAAATAAATCAATAAAAAATTTTAATATATAAAAATACGTAAATAATCATGTATTGGTAGTACCAAAAAATTCGGGGTGATGTGCCATGCAGGTGCGGACGTGCCGCACTATACCGATGCTTCAGGCCGGCACCATGAACTTTGGCATACCTGCTTTGCACTCTCTGATGAGTCGTAAAAGAGCTGTCCTGGATTTTCATCCGCGGCTGGGTCAACCGATTTTACGGCGGCGGTTTTTCTGGGCGGCGCGCCAGTTTTTGAGGGCCTTTTGAAATGGCATGTAGTAGAGGGAGTACTCTTCCAGGTGTGCCGTGGAGAAGTGGTTGTTCTGCTCGGAGCAGAGGATCAGCACGCTGCGGATTGTGCGGCGTTCATAGAAGGGCTTGGCAAAGTAGGACCGAATGCCGTGGGGGATGAACAGGGCCCAGTCGATGGCCTTGATCGATGCAAAGGTGTTCTCCACGATCAGGTGGTCCAGTTTGAATCGATCGATATTTTCGGCGATGGTGCCTTCATAGGTGTAGGTGTCTCCCTGGGGCAGGGCTTTAAATGGTTCTCCGGCGGTGTAGACCACTACGCGATTCTTTTTGGCGTAGATGTCCGAATAGATAATGGCGTCGAAGCGGCGGTCGCCCAGCTGGTTCTCCAGCAGTAGTTGCAGGGCGCGGGTGATATTCTGGATCGGTTTTATTTTTTTGGCCAAAAGCTGGCTGTGAGGGTGGTGGGCCTGCCGGGCCGGGGTTCTTTCCAGTCCGTTGCCGTCCTTCCCGCCCATACCCGTTTCATTCACCCGGATGTTGTGAATCGACGCCCTGAAGAGGCGGCGCCCTTTCAACAGCAGTAGCCGCATGGTGACATCGCCGGCAAAGATAGAGCGGTCCTTGCGTTTGAAGAGCAGGCTGCCTTCCCATTTTTTCGCGAAGATAAGCTCTTCGTAAATGCGCTGTACAAGCCGGTCGTTGATGGGGTTGTACAGCTCGGAGAAGTTGAGGCCATTGAGTTCGCTTGTTTTATAGAGAAAGGTGTCCCGTGCTGCGGCATTGTGTGCGGTGACGGTCTTGTGGTGCGGATCGAGCAACAGGGCGGGGGTGTCGGCCAGTTCGATCATCGCCTCCATCTCCGCGTCGCTTTCGGTGATGGATTGGACGATGCTGGCCGTGTGGGTCGCTTCGAGCATATAGCCGATATAGTAGCGTGGCGTCCTGGGATTGGGCACGCCCGTCAACTTGATCCAGCGCAGTGGTGCGTCCGACGTTTTGATGCGGAAAAGGGTGGCGGCCGTTTCGCCTTTGCGCACCGTCTGCATGAACTCTTCCACAAGATAGATATCCTCTTCGACCACGATTTCACGCCGGAATTCACTGTTCTGGAGCAGGAGGCCGGAGTTGGCCCCCAGGCCCTCGATGCGGTAGGCGTTCAGATACTCGATCTTGTTTTTGATCAGGTCGATGCGCCAGAGCAGCGCCGGAAAAGCGTTGATAAAATCCAGCAGTTCTTCGGTGCTGAGATGGCCGATCGGAACGGTTTCTGGGTTTCGCGGCATAAGAGCATCCCATTGGCGTTATCCTGCCGGATGTCGGTCGCAAGATATGAAGCATATCTTCCGGCAGGAGCGTATCTGCTACCGATAGTCTTTCCTTGTCGTAATGTCAATCACAGCCCTTTAACGATAGTCGTAAAACCCTTTCCCGCTTTTCCGGCCATAGAAGCCGGCCTTGACCATCTGTTTGAGCAGCGGTGGGGCGGCGTACTTGGGATCTTTGAACTCGTCGAACATGATGCCGGTGATCGAATAGATGGTGTCGAGGCCGATCATATCGAGCAGGGTCAGCGGTCCCATGGGGTGGCCGCAGCCCAGGGCCATACCGGTATCGATATCCTCTTTGGTTGCCAGGCCGATTTCATAGGCGCGGATGGCATCTAGCAGATAGGGTACCAGAAGAAGGTTGACCACGAAACCGGCTCGGTCCTTGGCCTGGATGGCGGTTTTGCCCATCGACTCTGCCAGGCGTGTCGCAGCCTGGGCCGACGCTGGACTAGACTGGATCGTGCTCACCACCTCTACCAACTTCATGATCGGCACCGGATTGAAAAAGTGCATGCCGATAAACCGGTCGGGACGCTCGGTGGCGGTGGCCATTTCGATGATCTGGATGGAGGAGGTGTTGGATGCCAAAATGGTGTGCTCCGGGCAGAGCTTGTCCAGTTCGGAGAACAACTCGCGCTTGATCTCCAGGTTCTCGATGATCGCTTCGATGATGAAATCGCAGTTGGCCAGATCCTTGACCGATGTGGTGCCGCTGATGCGCTCTCGCAGGGCCTTTGCATCCGCCTGGGGCATCTTGCCCTTGTCCACCGACTTGGCCAGTCTGGCCTCAAGGGTGGTGAACCCGTTCTGAAGAAAGGTGTCGGATGCTTCAAGCACGCTTACATCATAGCCTGCCTGGGCAGCCACCTGGGCAATCCCGCCGCCCATCAAGCCAAACCCTGCAACGCCAATTCTTTTGATCTCCATAGTGGCCTCCATTTGACTGTTTGGTTTAAACAAGCTTGCTGCTATAGGAGCTGATAGAATCCACCTATAACGGATAAAGCCATCGGTTTCAACAACCGGATAGTGCGCCACCCGCAATTTGGCTTTAGTACTCGAGATGACGATTCCCTAAAAGAATAAGATGAACAAGGAAAGAGGGATGACTGGGGCCTTTTCTTCGGGAGGGTCTACCTGACGATGGAGAATCCCAGCCTGAAGGCATTTTGTCGTTCTGTGTAGCGTAGCAGCGTCTCCGCGTACCCGTTGAAGTACTGCGCATGCAGATAGAGATTCAGACTCTTTTTCAGCAGTTTTGTCATGGGATAAGTGAGGTCCAATTGCACGCTGGTTCCCTCTTTGGCCGAATACAGATGGGAGTTCAGAGCCATGCCCCGGGTCTCGATGATGCCCACCTCGAGGTCGAAGTATCCCCGGTAGTCCATCAGGTCTTTGTTGGAGCTGTCGGAGTTGTTGACATAGGTGAATATCTGGGGGGCGATCTTGAGATAGATGTTATGTACCACGTGAACCCCCATAGTGGGCCTCACATAGATGCGGTTTGTGCTGCGGGATTCGTCACCGCCTTTACCGTTGGACTCGTGCTCGAATCCCGCCTGGATACCGAAGGCGGCGATGCGTTCCACGTGCAAGTCTATTTTCGGTATCTCGTAAAAGAGTTCAGGCATATAGCTGGTATCCTCAAACGGTTTGGAGTCGTCGGCCAGATCCCAGATCGAGCGTTGGGTGTATGCCATGTGGAACCCCTTCAGCCAATCAATTTTTTCCGCCATATAGCCGCCGGGGTTGAACAGGCGGTATTTGAAACTGAACTGGAACTTGCTCTGATCTAAACCAGGGTCAACTCCCAGCAGAAAATACATGGGCTTGTAAACCGAGAAGGCATCCAGAAAGGATTGTTCCAGTGTTTCGCCCTGGTCCAGTGGAATCTGCCAGCCATGCCACGCTTCCTGCGGCGCTTCGGAAACGTTGACGGTAATGGGATCAGCCCCGATTTGTGCGAGTGTGATCCGAACTGCACGGAGGGCATAAACGGGAATGGTGAGGGCATATTGGCGTTTCGAGAACCCCCCGGGCGGAATCGAGGCCCTGGCCATCGCCGCCTCTCCGACCAGTTCGGCCTGGGTTGTGACGCTGGAGTGTTCCAGATCGATCCGACAGGGTAGCGAGAGCGGCATTTCTCGGATAATGGGCTCATCGGTGGGGTTGTTCAGGTATAGATCAAGAATGACCGTATCACCTCCATGAACCTCGCCGCGCGGTGCTTTCAAAACCATGTCCGGTCCTGCGGCTATGACGGTGCCGGCCATCCATAAGACGGCCCCCAGCACTGCAAAAGTGTACAATCTATGCACCGGCTGCTTCCCTTTTTGTCTGGTTATATAAATCCCATGCTACGATCGACCTCCACCGCCCAGCGCGGCATAGAGCCGGACCCGATTGGTGAGATCGGCCAGTCGTGCAGAGATGGGGCCCTGCTGTGCAGCGCAGAGCGAGCGCTGGGCATCCAGAACATTCAGATAGATGTCCACGCCTTTTTCGTAGCGGGCATTGGATATCCAGCAGGTTGCCTCGGTGGCCGAAACCAGTGATTGCCGGGCCGCCATCTGGTCCCCCAAAGTGTAATTTTTAGCCAGCGCGTCGGCAACTTCCCGGAAGGCCGTTTGGATGGCTGCCTCATACTGCGCCAGGGCAATCTCGCGTTCGACCTTGGTTACCTTTAGCGCAGACCAGGCCCCAAGGTCAAATATCGGCATGCTGATTTGTGGTGATAACATCCAGGTTCCCGAACCGTATTCGAAAAGGCCGCTCGGTTCACTGCTCACGGTTCCCGGTGCGATCATTGGGAAAACGGTTCTCTTCACCATATCAGTGTCCCTCCGCAGTGATTGCGACGTCCGAAGCAATATCTTCGGGGCGATCCGCTTTGCGCCTTCGGAACAGCCGGACCACGACCATATAGAACAGCGGGATGAAGAAGATCGCCAGGAAGGTGGAGGTCAACATGCCACCCAGCACACCGGTGCCGATGGCGGTTTGGGCCCCGGCGCCGGCGCCGCTGGCCAGGGCCAGCGGCAGAACGCCGAAACCGAATGCCAGCGATGTCATCACGATGGGGCGCAGGCGCAGCTTGGCGGCTTCCAGGGTGGCCGGAACCAGCGCCATGCCCTTATGGACCTTGGCCATGGCGAACTGCACGATCAGAATGGCGTTTTTGGTGGTCAGTCCCAAGACGGTGAGCAGACCGATCTGGAAATAGACATCGTTGGGAAAGCCCCGCAGCATAGACGCCAACACGCCGCCGATAACCCCCAGGGGCAATGCCAGCATGATCGAAATCGGCACGGTCCAGCTTTCGTAAAGGGCGGCCAGACAGAGGAAGATCACGATCATGGAGAAGGCGTACAACAGGCCGGTTTGGGACTTGGCCATACGCTCCTGGTAAGAGATCCCGCTCCAGTCAAAACCGACTCCCGAAGGCAGTTTGGCCGTGATCTCTTCCATGGCCTGCATCGCTTCACCGGTACTTCTGCCGGCGGGCGCCTCGCCGACGATGTTCAACGAGGGGAAGGCGTTGAAGCGTTCCAGTTTGGGGGATCCATAGGTCCAGTAGCCGCTGGCGAAAGCGGTGAAAGGAGTCATCTCCCCGACGGTGTTACGCACATAAAGCCGCTCCAGGTCGGAGGGCAGCATGCGGTGGGCCGCATCGGCCTGGACATAGACCCGCTTGACCCGTCCACCTTGTATGAAGTCGTTTACATAGGCGCTTCCGAAGGCAGCCGAGAGGGTGTTGTGGATACTGTCGATGGGGACGCCCAGTGCGCCGGCACGGTCCCAGTCCACGTCGATGCGGTATTGGGCCACATCTTCCATGCCGTTGGGCCGCACACGGGTCAGGCGGTCATCTTGGGCGACCATACCGAGCATCTGGTTGCGGGCCTCCATCAATTTGGCGTGGCCCAGTCCGCCACGGTCCTGCAGTTGAAAGTCGAATCCGGCCGAGGTGCCCAGTTCCGAGACGGCGGGCGGCGCGAAGGCGAACACGCGGGCGTTGCGGATTTGGGCGAAGTGCGCCATGGCGCGGTTGGCAAGAGCTTTGACTTTCAGCGCCGGACGTTGGCGCAACTCCCAATCTTTGAGCCGTATAAATCCCAACCCTGCGTTTTGTCCGCCGCCCGCGAAACTCATGCCGGCCAGGGTCAGCACCGATTCCACCGCGTCGCTCTCCTCTTCGAGCAGATAGGTGCGGACCTTTTCTAGAATCGCTTCGGTCTGCTCCATGGTCGAGCCTGAAGGCAGTTGGGCCTGGATAAACATGATGCCCTGGTCTTCATCCGGCAGATAGGCGGTGGGCATGCGTTGGAACAGAACTGCCAGGGCCGCCACAATCAGCAGGTAAACGACCAGATAGCGCAGCCTTCGGCCGAGGATGCGCTGGACCATGGAGATGTAGCGGTCCCTGGCCAAGCCGAAGAGGTGATTGAAACGGTAGAAGAAGTAGTTGAAGAGATAGAAGCGCCGGGCCATGGGGCTTCTCTCATCGCTCGGTGCTTTGAGCAGGGAGGCGCACAGCACCGGCGTGAGGATCAAGGCCACAGCCACCGAGAGCAGCATGGCCGCAATGACGGTAACCGAGAACTGCCGGTAGATAACGCCGGTGGAGCCGCCAAAAAAAGCCATGGGGCCGAATACCGCCGAAAGTACCAGCCCGATGCCGATCAAGGCGCTGGTGATTTCGTCCATGGACTTGCGGGTCGCCTCTCTGGGTGAAAGCCCCTCTTCGTGCATCAGACGCTCCACATTCTCCACCACCACGATGGCATCGTCCACCAGCAGCCCGATAGCCAATACCATGGCGAACATGGTGAGCATGTTGATCGAATAGCCGAAGAACCCGAGCACGGCAAAGGTGCCCAGGAGTACCACCGGCACGGCCAGGGTTGGAATCAGGGTGGCGCGGATGTTTCCCAGGAAGAGATACATTACCAGGAACACCAGGACAATGGCTTCAAACAGGGTTTTGACCACCTCGCCGATGGCCACCTCGATGAACGGCGTGGTGTCGTAGGGGTAGATCACCTTCATCCCTTGGGGAAAATAGTTGGAGAGTTCGTCCATAGTGGCGCGGATCGCATCGGCGGTATCCAGCGCGTTGGCGCCGGCGGCCTGCCGGACTGCCAGGGCGGCGCACTCCTTGCCGTTGAACAAGGCATTGACATCATAGCGCTCGGTGCCCAGTTCCGTGCGGGCAACGTCCCGTACGCGCACCACAGACCCGTCCGGATTGATGCGCAATGGAATGTTGTCGAACTCCTCGGGCGTCTTGAGCAGGTTCTGGACGATGATCGAAGCGTTCAGGCGCTGCCCTTTCACGGCCGGGGTCGCACCGAACTGACCTGCAGAGATTTCGACGTTGTAAGCCTTCAAACCTGCAATGACATCTACGATGGTCAGCTTGTAATCGACCAGTTTGTCCGGGTTCAGCCATACACGCATGGCGTACTGAGAGCCAAAGCTCTCCACCTCACCGACCCCCGGAACCCGTGCCAGCACTTTTTCGACGTTGGATTGGGCATAGTCCCGCAGGTCGTTGCCGTCCATGCTGCCGTCTTCGGATACCAAGCCGATCACGATCAGATAGTTTCGCGTGGATTTGCTGACCTTGACGCCCTGGCGCTGGATCACGTCGGGCAGGCTCGCCATGGCGAGTTGAAGTTTGTTCTGGACCTGGGACCATGCCAAGTCCGGATCGGTGCCGGGTGCAAAGGTGAGCTCGATGCGGCCTGCTCCCGACGCATCGCTGGTGGCGGTCATGTAGAGCAGCTTGTCGAATCCGGTCATCTTCTGTTCGATGATCTGAATCACGCTGTTTTCGACCGTTTCTGCCGAAGCCCCGGGGTAATATGCATCGATGGCGATGGACGGTGGTGCGATGGGCGGATACTGGGAGATGGGCAGGTTGTAGATTGCCAGGCCGCCTCCCAGCATCATGATGATGGCAATCACCCATGCGAAAACCGGGCGATCCAGAAAGAATTTGGAAAGCATTGATTGGCTCCTCTATTGCTTCGATGCTGCGGGCATTTGGGCTGTAGCACTCGTCTCTTTTTTAGCTGGGTCCTCATCCACGGAGATCGCTGTGACTGCCATTCCCGGCCGAACGTTTAAAATCCCTTCGACGATGACCCGTTCTCCCCCCGACAGCCCAGATGATACCAGCCACTGGTCACCGATGGCGCGTTCGAGCGTCAATGAGCGTTGTCGAACGTTGCCTTCCGTGTCGACGAGCATGGCGACCGGATCCCCTTTGGTCGTGCGTTGCACTCCCTGCTGGGGTGCAAGAATGGCCTGTCGGGCCACGCCTTCCGTGACGACGGCCCGTACGAACATGCCCGGCAGCAGGATGAGATCCGGGTTGGGAACTACGATCCGCAGGGAGTAGGAGCCGGTCGTGGGGTCCACTGTAACATCGGCGAATTGCAAGGTGCCCTCAAGGGGATATGGCGTGCCGTCCTCCAAAAAGATACGGACCTGCTTGCGGCTCTTCGCTTCGTTGTTGAGAAGTCCGGTTTCCAGGTTGCGTCTCAGGCGCAGCATTTCAGCCGAAGATTGGACCACGTCGACATAGATGGGATCGAGCTGTTGAAGGGTCGCAAGGGGAACCGCCTGGTAACCGGTCACCAGGCTGCCGGTTTTCAGGTAGCTCCGGCCGATGCGCCCGGCGAAAGGTGCCCGGATGTTGGTATAGCTCAGATCGATGCGCGCAGCTTCGACCGCTGCCTTCCAATAGTCGACATCGGCCCTGGCCTGTTCCAGGGCGGCAGCAGCGTCGTCGTAATCCTGTTGGCTGACAGCACGGTCCGCGAGCAATTTGCGGTAACGATCGGCCCTTGACCGGATCGAAGGAAGGTTGGCACGGGCCTTGGCCAAGGATGCCCGGGCGGAGTCATGCCTGACTTGGAAAGAGGCCGGGTCGATTTGATAAAGCGGTTCTCCCGCCTTGACATCGGCCCCCTCGGCGAACAGCTGTTTCTGAATGATACCGTTGACTTGCGGTCGGATCTCCGCCACTTGATAAGCGGAGGTGCGTCCTGGCAACTCGGTGGTCAATTCGACCACCTGGGGCTGGATGGTCACCGTTCCCACCGTGGGGAGCGGTCTCGGCGCAGCCGTCTGGCCCTGGTCGCTGTCGCATCCTGCAAATATCAACTGCACGGCTGCTAACAGGGACACAGCCAGCCATCGAACCGGTTGATTGCATTTTACTTTCAGTCTCATTCAAGGTCTCCTGATTCGTTAGATGAAAAACCGGTGGGTTCGTTCACACCGGATAGATAGCGTCTTGCCACATAGAGTGGGTGACCCAACCGAAGTCACTGAACTCCTCAGCCAGCTGCAATCCGACTTGAGAGTAGGGTCGCTGTGGGCTTTCTTCTATCCAAAGGAGTATCACACTGATATCGGTGCTCAGGTCCGAACGGATCCACAACTTCGCATCGCTAAGCCTCTCGGGCTTGTGGCTGAGCGTCAGCTCCCGCGCCGCCGCCAGCGCATCCTTTTTGCTCGCCTCGGTAAAGGCGCGAACGTGTATGATTTCGATCCATTGCATGAGCATCTCCTTATTTGGGGCTTTCCTCAGAGCTGAAGATCTGCTCTACGATGTGATCAGCCCCAATGGCCGTTTCTGTCTACGGCTATTAAGCATAAGGGGTGCCAGTTATAAATTTTATTATATTACAAGTAGTTAGTATTTTTTTCTTTTAATGGCATGTCATATGTGACGTTTTTGGATGTCATATTTGACTTTTCACTTGAAATGTGTCAAATATGACACTTTTGACAGACTATTCCAGGCTTATCGATATGGAGAACAGAGGAAGTGAAATGGATGAAAACAGATTTTTCCGTGAGGCGACGTTAAGGATATGCAGCAGCCTCAATCTGGAACGGGCATTGAAGCGGACACTGGGCTATCTTCGTGAAGTGTTGCCCGTAGACTGTCTGAATATCGCACTCTACGATCCCAGTTTGAATATCGTGCGTACCCTGGTCAACGTCGCACCGGAGAACTGGCCCAAGGTGCCGGAGACGATCACCGTGCCGGAGGAGGCCATGGAGAGGCTGCTCAACGATTGGCGCTCGGAGGCGAAATTCGGGGTAGTGAATGATTTAAAGGAAGTGGAGCCGGAAATACAGGGTTTTCTGAGGATGAGATGGCCTGAAGACGTTTCCCTGCTGCACACGGACCTGGAACTCGAAAAGCAACGCATCGGAAAACTGGTCATGGTCGCCGAAGGGCGTAATCGCTATCAGGAAGCGCATGCCCAATTGATGAGCCGGCTCAACGAACCGTTCTCCATCGCCCTGGCCAATGCGTTGCAGCATCAGGAAACCTTGCGTCTGAAGGAGATGGTCGAAGACGACAACCGATACCTGCACAAGGAGCTGCGTCATATTTCGGGCGACACCATCATCGGGACGGACTTCGGCCTCAAAGGGGTGATGGAGATGATTCGCCAGGTGGCGCCTCTGGAGAGTCCGGTGCTGCTGCTAGGCGAGACGGGCACCGGCAAGGAGCTGCTGGCCAATGCTGTGCATTCGGCCTCTACGCGCAGGGAGGGGCCCTTTGTGAAGGTCAACTGCGGCGGCATGCCGGATAGCCTGATTGACAGCGAACTGTTCGGCCATGAGAAGGGCGCCTTTACCGGTGCCATCTCCCGGAAAAGGGGGCGTTTCGAACGGGCGCACAACGGGACGATTTTCCTGGACGAGATCGGTGAACTGCCGCACGAGGCGCAGGTCAAACTGCTGCGCGTACTCCAGCACAAGGAGATCGAACGGGTGGGCGGCACCGAGATCCTTCCGGTAAACGTGCGCGTCATCAGTGCCACCCACCGCAACCTGGAGGAGATGGTCGCACGCGGCACCTTTCGGGAAGACCTCTTGTTTCGGCTCAATGTTTTCCCGATCATGATTCCACCCTTGCGCCAACGCCCCAATGATATCCCTCCCCTGGTGGATCACCTCATCTCCAAGAAGCGCCGCGAGATGAAGATTACCAAAGAGGTGCATGTGCCGGGCGGCAACCTGGAGAAGATGATGCAGTACGCATGGCCGGGCAATGTGCGTGAACTGCAGAATCTGGTCGAACGTTCGCTGATCCGGGCACAGACAACCTCTTCGAATTTGTTGTCCCTGGATTTGAATCCGATGGGTGCAATGGCGTCGAGTACCGGCCGGGTGGCACCGGACAACGAAGAGGTTCTGCCTTTCGACGATGCCGTATCGCGCATTATTCTCAAAGCCCTGGAGAAGAGTGACGGCAGGGTGATCGGCACCGGCGGCGCGGCCGAACTGCTGCAGCTCAATCCAAGTACCCTGCGCGGCAAGATGCGCAAGCTCGATATCCGGCCAGTTACAAAGAAGGGGCGGAGACACATGTCGAATGCGCATTGATACGATACAAGCCTTTACGCAGCAGCGCAAAACGAGTAAGAAGAGAGTCACCTTAGTTTCGCGAGGAAGCGCCTCAACAGCATCAACGATTCACAGGAAACTGAAGCCGATGGAATGGAAGAAAATAGATGGATCGTCATTGGCACATACTTTACTGCGATGAGGCGGCGCGGGCCTGCCCTGTCACTGACTTCATCAACGGCTGCGCCCCAAAGCACCAGGTGAAGATCATGCGTTTTCTGGCTCTGCTCGAAGAGATGGGCCCCACCCTACCAAGGCCCTATGCCGATACTCTCTATGACGGCATTCATGAATTGCGCGTCAAGCTTTCAGGAGAGCAGATTCGCCTGTTGTACTTTTTCTGTTTTCAAAAATTCATCATCCTGTACTACGCTTTCGTCAAAACATCCTCCCGGGTGCCCGACCGGCTGATCCGGAAAGTGGCCGAGTATCGGGGAGACCTGCTTGAACGTATTGACCACAATCAGTTGGAGTCCGTAATTCGTGCAGACATATAGGCAGCTTTTCAGAGAAAAAACCGAAAACGAAGATTTCAGCATCCTCTACGAGCAGGAGTGCAACGTGTGCGCCTATACGGTGCGCATCTTTGAAAAGATCGAAAGTATGGGGGTCGTGCTGGAACAGCTGGCAACTGATCTGAACACAAGTGTCGACGCCCTGATCGCGCTGAAAGAGGCTGATTGCTGCAAACCTCGGTTGGTGATCGACCTTTGTCGCTATTTGTCACTGGAAAAGCCGCCCTCATGCCCGAAGCTGGCTTGATCTGCAGAAGGGGCGGCTGTTGGAAGGAGGGAGGGATCGATGCGTTACGGTGCCATGAATTCTCCGATGCGCTCTTTGCTGCATGAGGTGGAAACCCTTGGAGCGTTCGGGTTCGACTACA
Organism: uncultured Desulfatitalea sp.; assembly: GCA_963668675.2. Lineage (GTDB taxonomy): Bacteria > Desulfobacterota > Desulfobacteria > Desulfobacterales > Desulfosarcinaceae > Desulfatitalea. Next base: position 4,069,319 of record CAXXMB010000002.1, read on the forward strand.
TCGAAGTCACCATGGATGCACCCTATGCACACCATTCGGTGATCCGCGAACAGAAAGAGGAGCTGCTGAAAGCGTTGGATCGACTGGGTTTAGAGTTGGTCTGCCATCTGCCGACCTTTGTCTCCACTGCGGATCTTACCGACTCTCTGCGGGAGGCCTCCATCGAAGAGACCATCCGTTCCATGCAAGTGGCCGCTGAGCTCAACGCCATCAAAGCGGTCCTTCACCCAAGCTTCATCCACGGGCTCGGCGCGATGCTGCCCGATCTGGCCCGCCAGCATGCCAAGGCCACAATGGCGCGACTGCTCGATGAGGCCGAGCGGCTTCAACTGACTGTTTGCGTGGAGAACATGTTCCCACGTTCGCTCTCCATGATTCGCCCCAGGGATTTTGATGCGCTCTTCGATAAATTCCCCAATACCATGTTGACGCTGGACACGGGCCATGCCCATATCGGTGGGGGGACGGAGCGGATTCTGGGATTCATCAAGCGGTTTCCCAACCGCATCGGCCACGTCCATGCCAGCGACAACCGGGGCCGCGATGACGACCATCTTCCCATTGGCGCGGGGACCATCGATTTCTCCAGAGTGGTCAAGGCGCTGAAAGAGATCGGTTACGACGACACCATTACCCTGGAGGTCTTCACCAGAGACAGGGGCTATCTCAACTCCAGCCGAGGGAAGCTGGAAGCCCTCTTCGGCTGAAATTAGAGAGGCCCTTTTCACCCTTCTCGATTGGAAAAAGACGCCAGTGTCACCGGATATGCCCGCGGCTTTTGCGGGCCGGACACCGTTGGCGGTGCCTCCCTCTTTTATAGTTGACCGGCATTTCCCCTCGGTCCTATATTGAAATCATTCCAACTACCCTGCGCTGAATCTGTACGTTTCCGGAAATCGAAAGTGGCCCGGACCTATCCCGCTCCAAGCTGAAAGAGAACCATTTTTCAGTCTTCTGACTAAAAATTTGAGCCCGCACCAGCAACCATCCGATCGGACCAGGGAGGCAGAAATGCGTTATGCGGTTATTGGCAATGGTATCGCTGGCATTAATGCGGCCGAGGCCATAAGGGAGTTGGACCGTGAAGGCGAGATTGTCATGCTGGGCGATGAAACTGATACTCCTTACAGCCGCCCCATGATCAGCAATGTGCTGGAGGGGTCCCAGGCGCCTGACAAACTGCCCATCCGTTCCGAACACTTCTACGACCAACTTAACATCACACCAGTGCTTGGCCAGCGGGTCGAGGCCATTGATGTGGAGAGGCGGCAGCTCGGCCTGCCCGACGGCAGCCGGGTCGATTTCGACCGTCTGTTGATCGCCTCCGGCGCCGATCCCAGGCCCCTTCGGGCCGAAGGCGTGGATCTGGATCGCATTTTCTACATGCGCACCCAAACCCATGTGCGCGGGCAGATGGCTGCCCTGGAAGATGCCCGCCAGGCAGTGGTGCTGGGCGGTGGTCTTGTCGGATTCAAGGCGGCCTACGCACTGCTCAAGAGGGGTGTGAAGGTGACGATGCTGATTACGTCGGCTTATCCGCTCGCCATGCAGGTGGACGAGACGGCCGGGAAGATGATTCTGGATCGTCTGCTGGCGCATGGTCTGGACGTTCGAGTGGGGGTCAGCGTGAACGCCTTTGAGGGCAACGGCAGGGTGCAAACGGCAGTTACGGACGACGGTCGCAACATTTCCTGCGACATGGCGATCATCGGTAAGGGGGTGTTGCCTGCCAGGGATTTTATTCCAAGAGAGCAGATCCAGGTCGACCTTGGGATTGTGGTGGACGAGCACCTGCAGAGCAGCGCAGGAGGTATATACGCGGCGGGAGATGTGGCCGAGTCGATCGATATTGCCCGCCGCTGCCGGTGGGTCAATGCCATCTGGCCCGAGGCCGCCGCCCAGGGGCGAGCGGCCGGCTACAACATGGCCGGACGGCCCGTTGTATATCCGGGAAGCCTCAGCCGCAACGTCATGCGCGTCTATGACCTGGACGTCATGACGCTGGGCTACGCCAGTCCTGGTAACGACCCCGGTCTGCGCGTGTTTCGATGGGGCGGGGGGCAACAAGGATGGTATCGCAGCCTTGTGTTCAGAGACGATCAGTTGGTGGGAGCGATTCTGATAAACGGCATCGAACAGGGCGGCGTGATAAGGGCCTTGATCGAAAACCGGATCCCCGTTGCATGCAATCCCTGGGAGCTGGTGTCACCCGGTTTCAATTTCAGCACCCTGTTGCCGTTTTAACGCCAGTCGGTTTTAAAAAGGACACTACTCCTCAGGCATTGCGCCGGCCCGGTACGGTAGTGGAAATGCCTAAATTTAATGGCAAGGACGTTCAACTTAAAACTCCCTCCACGAAGGAGGGGCAAGGAGGTGCCATGAAGCAAGTGATTGTTCATCCGGAACGCTGTGTGGGCTGCATGCAGTGCATGCTGGCATGTGCCGTGGCCCACTCCAGGAGCCAGCAGCTCCTGGCGGCGGTGCAGGAGAGCCCCCAGCCAAAGCCGCGCATCCATGTGGGGGCCGGTGCCTTTAACCAGGGCTTTCCAAACCGATGCCGGCACTGCAACCCGGCGCCGTGCCAATCGGCGTGCCTGACCGGTGCCATCTATCGCCTGGAGGCCAAGGGGACAGTGATGATCAATCCCGATCGCTGCATCAACTGCGCATCGTGTGCAATGGCCTGCCCCTATGGTGTCATCCGATTTCACGAAGATCCCACCGCCCCCGCAGGACGCGCCATGGCGATCAAGTGTGACAACTGCAGTGCACGGACAGCACAGGGCTTGATACCGGCCTGCGTGGAAATCTGTAAAACCGGGGCGCTGACTTATGAGGAGATATCGGTGGCCATGAAGCGCAAAACAGACGCTGTGGCGCATTCGGTCGCAAGCGATGACACGCAGCAGCCCTCAATACCGGCCGGGGTGGCACTCTACCGGTCTATGAGACAATCTCAACAGGCGGCCGGGCGTCGCTGATTCAGATAAGGAGGAGAAGATGTTTGACCCCAAATCCAATGTGTCGATCACGGAAGATGGCAATCGCCTGTTCGCCCGCGCCAAGCAAGAGAATATCGAAACGGTCTGGGACAGGCACCAGGCGCAACAACCCCAATGCGGGTTTTGCGACATGGGGCTGAGCTGCCGCATCTGCATCATGGGCCCCTGCCGGGTAGACCCCTTCGGCGAAGGGCCGCAGACCGGCGTGTGCGGTGCCGATGCCGATATCATCGTTGCCCGCAATCTCTGCCGCATGATTGCGGCCGGCGCCTCCGCCCATTCGGACCACGGCCGCGACCTGGTGGAGGTGTTGGCCCAGGTCGCCAAGGGAGAGGCGCCGGGGTATCGAATTCGCGATGAGGCAAAACTCAACAAGCTGGCGGCCGAATATGGTGTCACCACCGATGGCAAGAGCGCGCTCACCGTCGCAGGCGAGCTGGCCGATGCCATGATGGAAGACTACGGTATGCGCCGCAAGGCTGTGCAGATGCTCGACCGCGCCCCGCAGAAGAGGCGCGATCTGTGGAACCGGGTCGGCATCACCCCCCGGGGCATCGACCGGGAGACGTCGGAGATGATGCACCGCACCCATATGGGGGTTGATAACAGCTGGCAGAGCTTGCTGTTGCAGGGCCTGCGCAATGCCCTCTCCGATGGATGGGGCGGTTCGATGATCGCCACCGAAGTGTCGGACATCCTCTTCGGCGTGCCCACCCCACGACCGACCCAGGTCAACGCTGGCGTACTCAAGGCCGACCAGGTTAACATCGCCGTTCACGGCCACAATCCGGTGGTTTCCGAAATGGTCTCCATGGCGTGTCAGTCCAAAGAGCTTCTGGATCTGGCCAAAACCAAAGGCGCCCAAGGCATTAACCTGGTGGGCCTCTGTTGCACCGGCAACGAACTGCTCATGCGGCGGGGCATTGTCATGGCCGGTAACCACCTGATGACCGAGCTGATCCTCACCACGGGCGCCGTGGATATGATGATCGTCGACTACCAGTGCATCATGCCGTCTGTGGGCAAAGTGGGCGCCCGCTATCACACCAAAATGGTGAGCACCAGCGACAAGGCGCAATTTCCAGGTATGACCCACCACGAGTTTCATCCGCACAATGCCCAAAAGAAGGCCATGGAGGTCGTTCGCGAGGCGGTTGAGAATTTTGTCAATCGAAAAGAGGTTTATATTCCGGTCAAGTCCCAGGAGGCGGTGGGCGGCTTTTCGGTGGAGGCCATCGTGGGGGCTCTGGGCGGCACGCCGGAACCGCTGCTCGATGCCGTCAAGGCTGGAAAGATCAGAGGGGCAGTGGGGATCGTGGGATGCAACAACCCCAAGGTCAAGCACGATCAGAACCACCGGGTGCTGACCCAGCGGCTGATCGAAAACGATATCCTGGTGGTGGACACAGGCTGTGTGGCTGTGGCCAATGCCAAGGCCGGCTTCAAGGTGCCCCAGGCCGCCGAGCTGGCCGGTCCGGGTCTGAAGGCGGTGTGTAATGCGCTTGGTATTCCGCCGGTGCTGCATATGGGAAGCTGTGTGGACAATGTCCGTATTCTGGTACTGCTATCGGTCCTGGCCGATGCTCTGGGTGTGGATATCAGCGATCTGCCGGTGGCCGGTTCCGCGCCCGAGTGGTATTCGGAAAAGGCTGTTACCATCGGGACCTATTTTGTAGCCTCCGGGGTCACCACCCATCTGGGGCCGATGCCGCCCATTGCGGGAAGTATGAACGTTGTCCAACTCCTGACCAAAGGTCTGGATGATGTGGTAGGCGCCACATTCGCGGTAGAGCCGGACCCGGAAAAAGCAGCGCTCTTCATTCGGCAGCACATCGAGAGCAAGCGCAAGGCGCTGGGGCTGGATGCCAGAGAGGTCGCCTGAGGCTGGGTGCAAGGAGAGGTCCAAAAACAAAATCCCCCTTAAACAGGGGGATTTTGCTTGTTCGCAGCAGGTGACTTGACCGAGGGAGGGTGCACTGCCGCAAATGGTTTAGAAAAAAAAGAAGCCGCTACGTCAGCTCCTTTCGAACTCGGAATCAGAATCAGGGGTCACATCAGTTAGCACAGCAACAGGGGAATGGAGGTGTCAGCTCAGGATCATCGTCTTAACGTAATTTCAACTATTGGTACCTGGTTAGCGGCAGTAAGTCGTATTCGTGTTCAACCGGTCAGTTGAGTTTCAGGTGCCGTTTCCGTCTCTTTTTACCAGTCGTGCTCCACTTCAGCTCAGATCAGCGGTATCATCTTCCACTCTTGATATTGTAGCGGCTCATTTTAGTTGGACTTTTATGCCAAAAATGTGCCACCTTGTGTTATTTGTGCAAAAAAATTTATAATATGCTGAAATAAAGCATATTAATCATAAAATCCTGATTGGTGAAAAATGGAGGATTTTACGGGAGTGGTTCAGATGGGGTGGGTCAAAATGAACCTATGGGTCATATTGGCCCTGTTTGGGCCATAGGATTTTCGTAGGATCTAAGCCTGCGTTTCAATGTCGAAAGGGAGAGCCCCAGCTGTTTTGCCGTTTGGCTTTTGTTGCCGCCGCATGCCCGAAGCGCACCCATGATGTGATGTCGAATGACCTCATCCAGCGGGCGGATCGCATCGGCTGCCAGGGACGCCATCTCCACACAGTTCACCTCACCGCAATCCGGGCCGGAGGTGCCCAAGAGCTCAGCCGGCCGAATCTCATTGCCCTGGCGCAGCAGAGACGCACGCTCGATGATGTTTCTCAGTTCGCGTACATTTCCCGGCCATGAATAGGTTTTGAGCCTCTCCAGTTGGCCATCCGATATGGTCACCTCCCCACCGCAAAAGTTCGTACTGAAATAGCGCGCCAGTTCAGGGATGTCTTCCATATGTTGTCTTAAAGTGGGCACCTTGATATGGATGACCGCCAATCGGTAGTAGAGGTCCTCCCTGAAGTTTTTTTCCTGAATGGCCTGGGCCAGATCCCGGTTGGTCAGGGCAATGATACGCACATCGACATCAATAGGGTGGGCGCTGCCGATGCGGCGCACCTGCTTCTCCTCCAGAACAGAGAGAAGCTTGCTCTGCAGATGGTAGGGAATATCACCGATCTCGTCCAGGACCAGCGTCCCACCGTCGGCCAGTTCGAAAATGCCTTCCCGGCGGGCGTCCGCACCGGTGAATGTCCCTTTCTCATGTCCGAAATACTCCGATTCGATCAGGTTTTCCGGTATGGCTGAGCAGTTGATGGTCAGGTAGGGCTCCCTTTCGTTTTGACGCCGGTGGATCTCTTTGGCGATGAGATTTTTGCCCACACCGGTCTCCCCGGTAATGAGCACCGGCGAGTCCGATGCCGCAGCCAGATCGATCTGGCTGCGCAGCTGTTCGGTGGCCTCCGAACGGCCGATGAGCTGCGCCCCGGTCCGTTTGCGTTTGTTTTCATACTCCTGAGCTTTGAGCTTGCCCTCGAGCTTCAGGCTTTTTGACGCCATCTGGATCGAGATCAACAGCTCTTCCAGTGAAAACGGTTTGGGCAGATAGTTGAACGCTCCTGTCTGCATGGCGTCCACCGCATACCGGATGGATGCATGTGCCGTGATGAAGATAATTTTGACGAACGGGTCCAACTCCAGAATGTCGCGACACACATCGAGCCCTCTTTTGTCGGGGAGTTCCTGGTCCAGCAGCACGATGGGCGGATGGTACATCTCAAAGTGCTTCAGGCCGGTTCCGCCGGTCTGGGCAATGATGGAGTTGTATTCGTTCATGGATAGGAACTCGGACAACGATTCTGTGACGAATTCATCGTCGTCGATGATGAGAATGTTGAATTTCGATTTCATACCACCGCCATTCATCAAAGTGAATATCGGACCGGACCTCGGTATGGAAACAGGCACGTAAGCTCAACCGGGATGGGAACAGAGCTAAACTGCGCCATCAGCTTGTCACGCAGGAGAGAGAAGGCGTGGCGAACCAGGCCCGGATTAGATCGAGTTAAGGCAGGTGGAGTTGAAGCCGTTTCCAAGGGGGGTTATGCCAAAAGCGGCAGGATTAGTCAATGTCTGGTCAAATGGAAGCGACATGCCGCTTGCCCGCTCAATGACGATTCCCGAGCACCCCCTCTCAAGCATTGCAGAGGGCACAGAGAAGGCCGTTTGGCGCTCATTCTCTGTGCCCTCTGAGGTCACACAAAAACGACACACGGCGACTAATCATCAAGCGGTACCAGAAAGAGGGGTTTTCTACTTCTGCGCATCACGCCCTTTTCGGCCCTTCCTGCCAAAGCCCTGAGTATCGACCCCCTTTTATGATATCCCATTGCAATCAGGTCGAAATCCATTGTTTCAGCCACCTCCACAATTTTCTCGGCCGGGTTGCCATACATCACCTGGATTGCGTCAATGGCAACCATACTCTCCGGGCAACTCAACTCTTCGGATTTTTTTCCGTAGTGCTCCTGCATTGCCTTCTGAATGACGGGAAGGGATTTCTGTTTCCCTATCAGAGCGTTTTTGGCAAACTCCTGCCCCTCACGCCGGATTCTCTCGTATGTTTCGTTGTCGATCATATAGCTGACTCTCTCTTGGTTCTTAGAAGTGGCATTATCGAGAACGTGCAGCAGTGTAATCGAGGCCCCGGTCTGGAAGGCCAACCCTACCGTCTGTTCAAAGACCTCTATGGATTGCTCTGAAAGGTCTGAGGTGAAGAGGATTTTTTTAATTTGCTGAATCATCATGCTGCTCCTTTTGTTGGAATTTTAATTTATGCCAATTTCAATCGTGTTAGAAATTTTAATCGGCCTATTCGGAATAACAAATAAGTATCGCCGACAGAGAGATCAGAGTGCCCCTTTCAGAGGGCGATTGACCTTGTATAGTGCGAATGGGGTGAAGTCTCAAGCTTCATCTCGCTGTGTGGGAGCCTATTTTCCTGGGATCGAGAGTCTCTCCAGGAAAATGACGCACCGGCACCGGCCAAATCGTTTTAAAATAGTGGCTGAAGATCATTTTTTTGTTCGTCTATGCTGAACGGTGATTGGTTCTATCAATCACTTGATCCTGGTAGCCTTTCTATTTTAGTGATATATGACCCTTTTACCAGATGCGACTTTGATATGCCAGGCCCGAAGAAACCAAGTGTTCGGAGGCCTGATCTTTGTCACATCGGAGGATAGGAACAAGGAGGAGATGATGACCGATACGCCACGCGGGACGATCGATAGCGGTGTCTCCATCGTCAACACCGGCTGCTGCCATGACTGTGGAGGGCGCTGCGTTCTCAAGGCGCATGTCAAGGAGGGCAGGATCATACGGTTCGAGTCCGACACAGGACGGACACCTCAGATTCGCGCCTGCCTGAGGGGCCGTGCTTACCGTCAGCGACTTTACTCCCCCGATCGGCTCAAGCATCCCCTGCGCCGAATCGGCCAACGGGGCCAAGGCAAATTTGAGCGGATCAGCTGGGATGAGGCCCTCGATACGGTTGCCGAGCAGCTCAAGCGGATCAAGGCCACCTACGGCAACAGCGCCATCCTTTTCCTTCCGGGAGCCGGCAATCAGGGAATGCTTCACGGCCCGACCGCCCCGGGTATTCTATTGACCCAGTTCGGCGGCTTTACCCGATACTGGGGGATCCCCTCATACGAGGGCGCTCTCTTTGCCTCGATGGCCACCTACGGCACGATTCGCACCGGCCACTCGCGAGACGATCTGATCAACTCCCGCATGATCCTCATGTGGGGCTGGAACCCGGCCAACACCATCTGGGATCCGGAGACCAACCTGTGGTTGGCCCGGGCCCGGGAGAACGGCGCCAGAATTGTGGCCATCGATCCGCGTTACACCGATTCAGTGGCCACCTTTGCCGACCAGTGGATTCCCATCCGACCGGGAACGGATGCGGCCATGCTGGCTGCCATGGCCCATGTGATCATCAGCGATGGGATTATCGATGCGGCCTTTGTCGAGAAGCACACAGTGGGATTCGATGCATACAGGGATTATGTGCTGGGCAAGGAAGATGGTATCCCCAAAACGCCCCAGTGGGCGGAACCGATCACGAAAGTGCCGGCGCAACAGATCGCAGCGTTGGCAAGGGCCTACGCAACATCTAAACCGGCCGCCCTCATCGCCGGGTGGGGACCGGCCCGTACGGCGATAGGTGAACAGTACGCCCGCAGCGCGGCCGTGCTGTGCGCCATTACCGGCAATGTGGGGATCGACGGGGGATATGCGTCCGGATTCATGCGGGCTTACTCCAGCCGCGAGACCGGACATCTTATGAAGAAGGATCCCCGGAAGAAGATCGACAAGTCCAAAGGTATCCCTTCGTCCAACCCGGTGGAAAACGGCGCACTGCCGCGCCCCAACACCCTCTTCAAGCTGAGTGGCGGGACCAATGCAACCAGCGCCCGCATCCATCAGAGCAAGATCTGGGACGCCATTTTGCGGGGGAGGGCTGGGGGGTATCCGGCAGACCTCAAGATGGCCTACATCGTGGCCAGTAACTGCCTCAACCAATACCCCAACAGCAATCGCGGGGCGCAAGCCCTGAAGTCGCTGGAGTTCGTGGTCGTTCACGAGCAGTTTATGACCGCCACCGCCAGGCACGCCGATATCGTCCTGCCGGTCAACACCTTCATGGAGCGCACCGACATCGCTCCGCCCTGGCTCGGATCACCCTACTACATCTATCTCAACAAAGCCATCGACTCACTCTACGAGTCCAAATCGGACCTGGAGATTTGCCGGGAGCTGGCGCCGCGGATTGGCGTTCCGGCCGATTTTTTCAAGCAGTCCGATGACGACATCCTGCGCATGTTCACCTCCCGGCGCAAGGACATCGAGGATTACGACACCATGCGGCAGGAGGGCGTCCTCAAAATTTCGATACCTGAGCCCATCGTGGCCTTCAAGGAACAGATCAGGGACCCGGACAACCATCCGTTTCCCACCCTCTCCGGAAAGATCGAGATCGACTGCGACCATCTGGCCGAGATGAATCATCCGCGCGTGCCGTCGATCCCTAAATATCTCGACCATGGTGAACACTATGATGCCCCCCTGGCACAGAAATATCCATTGCAACTGCTCACCGCCCACTCGAAGATCCGCACCCATTCGACGCTGGAGCGTGTTCCCTGGCTGCAGGAGCTTGAGCGCCAGAGTGCCTGGATCCATCCCAATGACGCCCGGACAAGAGGCATCGCAGACGGTGACACCATCGATATCTTTAACGACCGCGGCAGGATCCGCACCACTGCCAAGGTCACTGAGCGGATCATGCCGGGGGTGGTCAATGTCTTTCAAGGTGCTTGGTTCTCTCCTGATGAAAACGGGGTGGATGTCGGCGGTTGCGGCAACACACTGACCCTGGACGAACCTTCGCCCGGAGGCGCCTTTCCCATGAACAGCGCCCTCGTCGAGGTGGAGCGATCACCCGAAAAGAGAAGGGAGGCGGCCTCATGATCCAGATGGGTTTCTACTTCGATCAGACCCGTTGTACCGGGTGCTACACCTGCATAGTGGCGTGCAAGGATTGGTATGACATCGACACCGGTCCGGTAAACCTGATGCGTGTGGCCTGCATCGAACACGGCACTTTTCCTGATCTTTTCGCCGCATACCTGGCGTCACCCTGCTACCACTGTGCTGATCCACCGTGCCTTAAGGCATGTCCTGAAGGTGCCATCACCAAAAGAGCGGACGACGGTATCGTGGTGGTTGACAGGGATAGATGTGTCGGGACGGAGCAGTGCCCCCAAAAGTGTTTGAAGGCTTGCCCCTGGGATGTGCCGCAGTTCGGAGCCGAGGTCGGCGCCAAGATGCAGAAGTGCGAGCTTTGCATCGATCGACTGGAGCAGGGGCAGGCGCCTATCTGCGTAGAAGCTTGCCCTATGTTTGCGTTGGATGCCGGTCCGATGGACGTGCTTCAGGAGAAGTATGGCAGCACCACGGAGGCGGAAGGATTTCGATATTTCGGGCGCTTCGGACCGTCGGCCCTATTCAAGCCGAAGCGGCGGCCGTAGACGGTATTTGCGACGATGTATTGCAGAAACCCTTTGAGTACGATGTAACAACCGGTGCGAAGATCAATTTGCTCACCAAGGTCGAGACCGTGGTCCGGTTTGCCGAAGGATGATCATATCGTGTTTTCACCATTAAGGAATTATTATCAGGAGGATCGACGTGGCCAAGAAGTATGTCAGTAAAAGAAATCTGGAATTCATGCTCTACGAAGTCTTCGATATCGTATCGCTTACAAAGTATCCCTACTACGAAACGCACAATAAAAAGTTGTTCGACATGACCCTGGATGCCGCCTTGAAACTGGCCAAAGATCTTCTCTATCCCAACTTCGAGGAGATGGACCGTAAGGCACCCTATTTGGAGAACGGCAAAGTGAAGGTCCATCCGTCAGTGCGGACTGTAATGGAGCAGTTCGGGGAAGGCGGCTGGATCGCGGCCAAATTCGAAGAGAAGTTCGGAGGAGAACAGCTGCCCTATCTGATCGCCGATGCCTGCCAGTTCATCTTCACCGCCGCAAACTATTCGGCCAGCGTTTTTCCCGGACTGACCGCCAAGGCCGCCCGCCTGATCACTTCGTTCGGCAGCCAGGAACAGAACGACACCTTTGTGGAGAAGATGTTGAACGGCGAGTGGCAAGGCACCATGGCCTTGACTGAACCCCAGGCCGGAAGCTCGCTGGCCGATATCACCACGACAGCCTATCCGACGGACAAGGGGTACTACCAGATCAAGGGGCAGAAAATTTTTATCTCAGCCGGCGACCACGACGGCGTGGACAACGTGGTCCACTTGATGCTGGCCAAGATCGATGGCGCACCGGCCGGCGTAAGAGGTATCTCCATGTTCATCGTTCCCAACCAGCGGCCCACGGCATCGGGAAGCTTGGAACCCAATGATGTGACGGTGACCCAGATCTACCATAAGATGGGATATCGCGGAGCGCCGATCACCGAACTGAGCATCGGCGAGAAGAACGACTGCCGGGGCTACCTGGTGGGTGAACCCCATAAGGGGTTGTCTTATATGTTTCAGATGATGAACGGCTCCCGATTGAGCGTGGGCATGGCCGCCATCGGCATCTCTTCAGCCGCCTACTATGCAGCCCTGGACTATGCCCGGCAACGGCCCCAGGGGCGTCTGGAATCGGATCCGACGAAACCTCAGGTGCCGATCATCGAACACGCCGACATCCGACGCCTGCTGCTCTACCAACGCTCGTTCGTGGAGGGGGCCTTTTCGCTCTCCATGCAGTGCTGCCGTTATGCCGATATCGAAACTGCAGCCGACGGCGAGGAGAAGGAGAGGGCCCATCTGCTGCTGGATCTGCTGATTCCCGTCGCCAAAAGCTATCCAGCGGAAACCAGCGTGCGTTCGACCAGCCAGGCCATCCAGTGTTTTGGCGGCTACGGCTATTGCGAGGATTTCCCGGTCGAGCAGCTTTACAGGGACACCCGCATCCACACCCTCCACGAAGGCACCACCGGCATCCAGGGTATGGATATTCTCGGCCGCAAGGTGCGTATGAAGGAGGGCCGGGCCTTTACCCTCTATCTCGAAGAGGTGCGCAAGGCCATATCCGAGGCCCAGGCAGTAGATGAGCTCAACGCGTATGGCGAGCGACTCTCCGCCGCATTGGCCGGCCTCGAGAAGGTGACCGCCGACCTGAAGGCGTTGGGGGAGGCCAAGGGCAACCGTGTCATGCTGGCCGATGCCACCCTCTACCTGGATTACTTCTCCCTGATCACCATAGCGTGGCAGTGGCTGCTGCAGGCGATTGCCGCCGTGAAAGGCCTGGCCGGCAAACCGTCTAAGTCCAACACCCATTTCTACCAGGGTAAATTGCTCACTGCTCGCTATTTTTTCCACTACGAATTGCCCAAGGCGGATGCGTTTGCAACGCGCTTGGCCGAGCAGGAGGAGATAACCCTGGCCATGGAAAAGGAGTATTTTGCAGATTAGGGACTGCTGACATTGCAAGATCCTATAGAAAAGGGGCAGCCACCTGGGAATCGGTGCTGCCCCCTTTATATCCGAATCGCGTTGACCGTTGGCTATAATCGACAGAGTTCCTATGCTTTAAACTTTAAACTCCCGGCGAAGCCGGTATTTACGACTCCAAAGGAACGAGAAAAAGGGGCCTTTTGCTTCGCTGCATCACGGCCTTTTCCGCCCGGCCCATCAGTGCCTTCAGGATCGAGCCCCTTTTATAGTAGCCCATGGCAATCAGGTCGCACCCGGCTGTTTCGGCCAATTCGGTAATGGCATCCGGAACGCTGCCGTATTTGACCTCGATGGCATCGATCACGACCGGATCATCCGTGCCGCACACCTTGCCGTTGGTCTGGTCGCACAGCTTCTGCAAGGCGTTCTGAATCACAGGGATGGTGCGCTGTTTGCCGATCAGGATATTTTTGACCATCTCCTGCCCCTCTTTGCGGATGCGCTCGTACTCTTTGCTGTCGACCAGGTGGATCATGCGGTTTTGAGAGCCGGACGATCCGTCCTCGATCACATGCAGTATAGTGATAGAGGCGCCGGTCTGCGACGCCAGGACCACGGTTTTTTCAAAGACTTCGACAGAGCTTTCGGTCAGATCCGAAGCAAATAGAATTTTTTTGATTTGGTCTACCATAATTTCCTCTTAAATATGTATGAATCCCCGGCACCGAAGCCGGCGGCAATAGGGGTCACGGCCCGGCTACATCAAGCTCGGCAGCCAGGTGGCAATGGGCGGATAGATAATCATCATCACCATCACGAGAAGTAGCACGATGATAGGCATAATTGCTCCCTTGACCACCGTCTCAAAGGGGATCGCACCGATTTGGGAGATGATATAGAGCACGCCGCCCATGGGTGGCGTGATCAGCCCGAGGTTGACATTGATCAGCAGGATCACTGCAAACCAGATGTTGTCCCAGCCCATATGCACGACCACCGGATGGAGCAGGGGAATCGCCAGGTACATCAACGAAACACTCTCCATGAACATTCCCAGCACGAATAAAATGACGATCACCAGGAAGAGCAGCAGGCCTGAACTCAGCTCCTTTGCAATGATCAGTTCGAGAATCTGCTGGGGGACCCTTCCGTAGACGGCGGCCTGGGCCAGCATGCTGCCACCGATCACAACGAGGGCGACCATACCCGTAATTGCGGTCGCCGACGATATCACCTGCCAAAGAGATTTGTAAGTGAGTGTTCTATAGATCCATAAGCCTACTATGATACAATAGAGCACTGCCACCGCGGCAGCTTCGTTTGCGGTAAAAATGCCGAGATAGATGCCGCCAAGAATAATAATTGGGGCCATCAACCCCCAAACCGACTCTTTCAAGGCCTTGCCGATCGGCATTGTCGCGTCTTCATCGGCTTCCTCTTCGTTGTCGGTGACCGAGGTATCCGTTCCCCTTTCTGCGGCTGCCGACGGTTTTTTGCCGGTCAGGATGGCCAAAGCGGCCGAGTACAGCACCATTAAAAGGACGCCAGGGATAATACCTGCCATGAAGAGTTTGCCGATGGATTCGTCAGTGAGGTAGCCGTATATGATCATGACCAGGCTTGGGGGAATTACACTGCCCAGTGAGCCACCGGCCGCGATGGCAGCGGAGATCAATGTGTCCGTGTATTTGGCGCGGCGCAATTCGGGAATCGCAATCAGGCCCATGGTTGAGGCGGACACGAAGCTCGAACCGGTCATGGCTGAAAAAACGCCACTACTGGCAATGGTGGCCGCGCCGAGACCGGAACGAAACCCGCCCATGCACGCTTTGGCCGCATCAAACAGCCGTTTGCCCATGCCGGTGGCCGAGATCAGCTGGGCCGCCAGCACGAAGAGCGGAATGGCGACCAGCACATCGGTGTCCAAGGATGCATAGGCCTGATCGATGCAGAGGCCCAAAGCCGTATCGAAGTCGGCATAAGCTGTCATGATGCCCAGGGCGAGCACGCCCAGGCCGAATCCCACCGGTATGCCGCTGCCCAGTATCAACAAGAAAGCAATTATAAATCCAATAACATATAGTGTTGTCATAACTCCATCCCAGATTGATCGAATTTGAAGTTGGGTACAGTATTGCTGTTTTTGATTTTAAAGTTTTTTCAATGCTTTGAAATCAACCGCCAGCTTGTTGATAAACTGAATGGTCAGCAAAAGGCCTCCGAGGGGAACCAGCATATTCGGGATCCACAGGGGGACTTCCATCAATCCCGTGCTCACATCCTCGATGTCGTAGGAAAAACGCGCCATGGCAATGCCTTTGTAGATGAAAATGCAAGAATAGATCATTGCCACAAAATCAGTGAAGACTTTCAACCGTAGACGGTTTTTCGGAGACAAGCGGTCGACCAGCAGCGTGATAGAGAAATGGCCGTCATCTTTCAGGGCATAGGCGAGGCCCAAAAAGCCGATCGTCATGCTCATATAGATGCTCATTTCGCCTACCCATGTGGTGGGGGAGCTGAAAACATAGCGCATAATGACTTCGAAGACGATCATGAGCGTGACGGCCAGCATGCAGGCTGTGCCGACAAAGCCTCCGAATTCACTTGTGTAATCAATCCAGCGAAACAGAAAAAAATCCCGTTTTTCAGGTGCAGCTGTTTCCATAACCTAATCCTATGCGTTGAATGTTGAGTAAGTAACTTGATATCCATAAAAACATGCCTTGCCATCGACGGTTGGCACAAAGCTTCCTTCGATGGCAAGGCGAATAACGCTTAAGGTATTACGGCGCTAAATTGGACATTTACTTTCTTTCGTTCAGCTCCAGAAGGCGCTTGGCATCTTTACCGTTTTTCTCTGCCCATTTTTCCCAAACGGGTTTCGCAACGGTAATGATTTTCGCGCGTTCTTCGGGGGCGATGGTTTTAACCGTTGCTCCCTCTTGGGTCATTGCGCCGGTGAACTTTTGCTGCCAGCCTTTGGCGGCGGCCAGACAATAAGCCGATTTCTTTTTGCCGATATTGAGCATGACATCCTGGACATCCTTGGGCAGCTTTTTCCAGGTTTTCAGATTCATGCAGAACAGGATGGAGGAGTAGCTCATCTCGATCTGGGTAACCAGGGGAGCCACTTCGTGGGTTTTCTGGAAGTAACCGCCCACGATGGAGTTGGCCATGGCGTCCGAGACGCCGCGTTTAAGGGCCATATACTGCTCGGTGTAGGGGATGGACGTGTCGGGTGCGGCACCCAGGTTGGCCATAATCTCAGCGAAGATCGGGCTGGTCGAAAGAACCCGCAGGCCCTTGAAATCTTCAATTGTTTCAATGTTCTTTTTATTGCTGAAGATTTGAACACCATCGGTCAAAGCGGACCAGACGATTTTGAGGCGTTTTTTCGCCATGGCTTTCTCAAGAATTTCGAGAGACTCGCCGGTGTAAGCCTTGGCGGCTTCATCAATATTGTCATAGGCAAAGGGCAGGTAAACACCCTGGACCATCGGAACCATGGCCAGCATGGCCGGCTGCAGCACAACGCCCATGTCCACCGAGCCTTTTGCGATCTGTTTGTGCATGTCTTTTGGCCCGTAGAGCTGGCCGCCCGGGTAATCTACAATCTTGACTTTGCCGGCACACGCCTCGTTTACCTCATTGATCCATTCTACACGGGCTACGGCCGCGTAGTGTTTCGCGGATCCCCATGAAGCCAACTTCAAGGTCACCTCTTTGGCCGCTGCCTGCATTGGTAGCGCGGTGATGACAACAAACAGAAAACATACGATAAATGTGATACTTCTTTTCATTTTCCTCTCCTTGGTCGATATGTATTGGACAACGGTCGGCCCCGCGATAAAAACAGATACCGCGTCCGTGGCGGGCCGCCTACAAAAACACCCTCCTGACGGCCAGGAGGGTGGAAGCCCCAAATGCGTTGAACCAGGGTCTGGGTCTGCTCTTTTTAAACACCAACACAAGCCAGTGCCGAGAGTCTGGAACCCCTCGACGAAAGAAAAGACACATACACCAATTGTTTCATTTGAACAAGGGATGATTGAGCCTCAATGAATAATTATTCCCCTTAGAGTGAACGGCAGTAGGTAACCAGCTAAAATCATAATGAACCAACGTAAAGGGGGAAAGGAACAAATTAGAGTTTGTTGCACCGTTTATTGACTAAAAAGAGGCGATCAACGCACATTGAATCTTATTTGGAGCAACCATACCCACGATGACATGGTGCACGCCGATGAAATGAGAAGGATTGAACAGCCCCTTGGCCCTTATAATAAAGGACATCCGGCACTCATTTGCGGACCCGGCGAGCTTATGCAACAGATCTATCACCACCTTCGGGCGTCTGGGTATCCGCGGCGCAGGATTGGAACCGAAGCCTTTCGCATGTAATTTTAGGAAGGGTGACGAGACAAAAGGGATGTTTAGATTTACCCTGTCAACCAACCCGTAAGTGAGACAAGGAGGTTAAATATGAAACGTCATGCATCTCTTATGATTGTCATGTTGTCGCTTTTTTTGGCTTTTAATGTTCCCCAGGCCGCCCAATCTGCCGAATGGTCTTTTGACATGGCCCACTCGGGTATCTATTTCGACGTTCCGCACATCTACTCGACGATACGTGGGCGTTTTAATGACTTTGCCGGTACATTTTCATTTGACCCGCAGGATTTGAGTGGGAGCGATATAGAAGTGACTGTCCAGACCCAGAGTATTGACACCCAAATTACCAAAAGGGACAATCATCTGCGTTCCGAAGAGTTCTTTGCCGTTAGTCAATACCCGACCATGACCTTTAAAAGCAAAAGCATATCCCATGATGGTGGAAATAATTACCGTGTTGTGGGTGACTTGACCGTTAAGGATGTCACGAAAGAGATCGTAGTTCCCTTTATCTTTCACGGCATAGTGGAGAGCCCTTTTCAGAAGGGCAAACAGATCGCCGGATTTGATGCGCGTTTTACCATCGATCGACTCGAGTATCATATTGGCGATGGCAAATTTGTTAAAATGGGCGTGGTGGGAAAGGATGCGGATGTCATTATATCGATAGAGATGATCAGCGATAAGTCGCTATAATGCCAACCATTCAAGGTAGACTCACCGGACTCGCTTCCGTTTTTATAGTGAACGGATCCCGAAGGATGAGTTGTAAAGAGCCGAGTCCTTGTTGTAAACTTCAGAAGGTGCTCTGAAAAGAGGGTGGGCAAGACCCACAATGGGTCTTGCCCGAGAGGAAGAGGATGAAGGTGTATGAAAAAGTTAGCTTCCGGTTTATGATTAATGCATTTGCCATGCCATAGAGTGAAAAAATATATAAGAGTAATAAATACGTATAGTTAAAATTTTTCTTCTGTTTGTGGACACCGAAACTCGCCAAATTCCGTCACTACTTTGACGTATTTTGACAGCTTGCCTAGAATAGGGGATGCTGGGAAAGGGTGCAGATGAGGATTCAGTTGCCGCAGTTGCTCTGGTATGGAAACACGACACTTGAAATCGATCTGCCCGACCAGTGGGAGGTTCAGCTCTGTCCTATGCGTGGCGCCGGTCGCCCGCCGATGTCGTTGGCGCAGATGGAAACGGCTATCCTCGATCCCATCGGATCGCCGCCCATTCGCGATATTGCCAAAGGAAAACGGACGGCCGTGATCGTCTTCGATGACATGACCCGACCCACCAGGACCTATGAACTGGCACCCATCGTTCTTAAAGAGTTGGAAACGGGTGGGATCGATCCGGACGACATCACCTTCGTGTGCGCCCTGGGTACGCATGGCGCGCTGACCCAGAACGAGCTGCGCAAAAAGCTGGGGGTACGGATCTTGGAGCGTTATCGTGTCTTTAACCACAACCCCTATGAAAATTGATGGCTCGCCGTCGGGCAGCATCTCTATCATCTACCAATGTAACCGGAGGAGCGATGAGCAGTTTCAAAGACGGGATCGGACAGGCCGATAACGATGTGTTGGCACGCATCGCAATGGATGCGTTCAGAAGGATTGTTTTTCACTACGGCGCCTGGTTTGCCGAAGTCGCCCATCAGGTCGGACTTGAGAGGGCGCTATCGGTGGAGGACGGCGTTTGGGAGGCCAGTTATACCAATCAGATCGGCCGGCTTGGACAAACCCTCGGTTTTCCCGTCGAGAACGGGATTCCGGCCGCTTTGGCAACCCTCCCTAAGGAAACCCTGATAGACCTGATCGAGAAACTGAGCATCAACTGGCTGGCCAACGACGGTATTTGGTTCCAGGCCGTTGAGAACCGGTTCGGCATGGGAGATGCTAAGCGGTGCAACGATACCTGTTGGACGCGCTATAGCCCGTATGAAGCCCTCAGGGCAAAAAAACTGCTCGATCTGCCTGATGACGGAGGGATTCCGGCCCTGAAAAAAGCACTGGCAATGCGCCTTTACGCCTTTATCAACGAACAGTCGATCAAGCAGATTGATGACAACTGCATCGTCTTTGAGATGAACAACTGCCGCGTCCAGGCAGCCCGAAAACGCAAAGGCCTGCCTGACTATCCGTGTAAAAGCGCCGGCCTGGTAGAGTATCCCCAATTTGCGCGGAGCATCGATCCGCGCATTCAGACCGAATGTATCGGCTGTCCGCCGGATGAGCACCCCGACGACTGGTTTTGCTGCTGGAAATTTTTTATAGATGAATAGGTGCGGTGCTGGCGATTAATCCGCGGGCAGAGCATCGGTCGCAAGGAAGGGGGCGGCATCTATTTTTGCCGCCGACATCATATCCACCACGCGTTTCAACGAGCTCAGGATCATCAGCTGTTCCCATTCGGACAGGGCGGTGTAGCGCTCGACAAACGTCTCCTGGAGGGCCGGCGGCGCCTGTGAGAGAATCTCGTGGCATTTGGTCGTCAGCTTTATCATGACGCGTCGGCGGTCCATATCGCTGCGGGTGCGCTCCACAAGCCCCTTTTTGTCCAATCGGTTGAGGATGTCGGTCACCGTTGCCTGGCTGAGACTGATCAGGCGGGCCAACTGGGTGACCGAGAGCGATTCGTGGTTGGAAATTTCGTTTAGAATGACAAGTTGAGGGCCGGTCAGCCCATACCGTCGGTTCAGATTTCTGGAGTGCAAAGAGATGGCCTGGGTGATTTTGCGCAACGATACCAACATCTCTTTGCAGCGCTGTTGGGAGCTCAGGGATTCGATGTCATTGGTCATTTGATCCATCTGCCACCCTCCTTCTCCGGTTTTTCTTGTCATGATCTTTTCGCTGTTGGTTCCCATACACAATGTTCCGGCCTGCCGCCAGAGAATTTTTTTAATCCATTACAAATATAGGGATACTTATATTGAGTAGGCTACTATTTTTTTGTGAAATACATCGTACCCTATTAATATATTAAATGCTATTAATATAAATAATTACTGAAATTGCAGTATGTTAACATCTAATTCGGTATATGCCATCCCTTGACAATCCATCGTGTTAAATGTATATAGCTGATCGTTTTTATCTCGCGCCATTCATATCAAGGCTATTTTTGTAATGCAGACAATTCGTGCGGCAAAACCAGCACTACGGAGCAGGCGGGTAAAATTCATCGATATTGCGACTTAGCCGATACGACATCCTCCCTTCGTTTTATATCCCTGTGGGATCCAAGCTGTGCAAATTGATTCAAGCGAACTAAAGGAGTTGTTTTATGAGCAAAATTACCTCAACACATGTATTTACATCCGAATCGGTTGGTAAAGGACACCCCGACAAAGTGTGTGATGTCATATCTGACGCCATGCTTGACGCCTGTTTGCAAAAGGACCCCAAGAGTCGTGTGGCATGCGAAACGCTGGCCGGTTTTAACCTGATCGTCAACGTGGGGGAAGTGACCTGTTCGGGTTGGGAGCAGATCGACACCGACCGGCTGGTGAGAGACGTCGTTCGGCAGATCGGCTACGACCGCCCGGACTATGAGTTCTGGCATGAGGGGTTTGAATACATATGCCGCATTCACGGCCAATCCCCGGAGATATCCCAAGGGGTGACCGAGGGAGAAGGCCTATATGACGAGCAAGGTGCCGGCGACCAAGGCATGATGTTCGGCTACGCCACAGCAGAGACGCCCACGTTGATGCCGGCTCCGATTTTCTACAGCCACAAACTGCTACAACATCTGGAGCAGGCCAGATTTCAAGGCCGGATCAAATACCTGCGACCGGATGCAAAAAGCCAGGTCTCGGTGCGTTATCAAAAAGGGCGCCCCGAAAGCATTACCACGGTGGTCCTGTCCCACCAAACCGACGATGTCCCGCTCGAGCGAATTCGTGAGGATCTTGTTGCCGAAGCAAAAGCAGTTCTGGAGCCGACGGGTTTGCTCAATTCTGAAACCGCATTTTTCGTCAATCCCACGGGCTCCTTCGTGCGGGGAGGACCCTTTGCCGACGCAGGACTGACCGGACGCAAAATCATCGTCGACACATACGGCGGTGTCGGCAGTCATGGCGGCGGCGCCTTTTCAGGGAAGGATCCCTCTAAGGTAGATCGTTCGGCAGCATATTACTGCCGTTATGCGGCCAAGAACATCGTTGCCGCCGGCTTGGCCGAAAAGTGCGAGATTCAAGTCGGGTACGCCATCGGCGTCGCCCGTCCTCTTTCAATCAATGTCAGTACCTACGGTACCGGTGTGGTTGGTGAAGAGAAACTTCAGCAGCTTCTCGAAGATCCATCCATTTTCGATTTTCGCCCGGCGGCGTTGATCGATGAACTGGACCTGATGCATCCCGAAGGCTGGCGCTACCAGGATACGGCGGCCTATGGGCACTTCGGGCATGAAGCTTATCCCTGGGAGAAGACTGATAAAGTGGAGATTTTGCGGAAGGCAGCCGGCGCCAAGGCGGCAGCCTGATCAGTTAATATTTCATCATCTAAAAAAAGAAGTTATCGAGGAGAATATTTATGTCAGCTGAGGCAGCCACAAAGATCGAGCAGGAGACGTTTACCTATAAAATAAAGGATATCGATCTCTCCGACTTCGGCCGGAAGGAGATCGATATCGCCGAGCAGGAGATGCCTGGGTTAATGGCCACACGGGAGAAGTATGGCCCCAAGAAACCGCTGATCGGCGCCCGTGTCGCCGGCAGTCTGCACATGACCATCCAGACTGCCGTTTTGATTGAGACGCTGGTGGCATTGGGAGCGGATGTGCGATGGGCATCGTGCAATATATTTTCGACGCAGGATCATGCCGCGGCCGCCATTGCCGCAGCCGGTGTCCCCGTTTTTGCATGGAAGGGTGAGACCTTGGAAGAGTATTGGTGGTGTACCCTTCAGGCACTGACCTGGCCGGACGGGCAGGGACCGAACCTGGTGGTGGATGATGGCGGCGATGCCACTTTGCTGATCCACCGCGGATATGAAGCTGAAAACAGTCCGGCCATTCTGGACGAACCCACCGACAACAAAGAACTGGCCATCGTCAATGGACTGCTCAAAACCAAGCTCGAAGAGGACAGCCGGTTCTGGCACCGTATCGTTGCCGATTGGAAGGGCGTTAGTGAAGAGACCACCACTGGCGTTCACCGTCTCTACCAGATGGAGAAAGAGGGCAAGCTGTTGGTGCCCGCCATCAACGTCAACGACTCGGTGACCAAAAGCAAATTCGACAACATCTATGGATGCAGGGAGTCACTTGTGGATGGTATCAAGCGGGCCACCGACACAATGCTGGCTGGAAAAACAGCAATGGTTTGCGGTTACGGCGATGTGGGCAAAGGGTCGGCCGAGGCGTTGGCCGCCCACCGGGCACGGGTGATAATCTCCGAAATCGATCCCATCTGCGCCCTTCAGGCCCTGATGGCCGGCTATTCGGTCGTGACGGTGGAAGATGCGCTTCCCACGGCCGATATCTACGTCACCACCACCGGCAATGTGGATGTGATCACGGCCGAACATATGGCTGGCATGAAAGACCAGGCGATCGTGTGCAATATCGGTCATTTCGACAATGAGATCCAGGTCGACCGGCTGATGGCGTGGCCGGGTATCAAAAGGGTCAACATAAAACCCCAGGTGGATAAATTCGTTTTTCCCGACGGCCATTGCATCTACCTGCTCGCCGAAGGGCGTCTTGTCAATCTCGGCTGCGCCACGGGCCATCCCAGCTTTGTGATGTCCAACTCGTTCACCAATCAGACACTGGCGCAAATTGACCTGTGGACCCGCAAGCACGCTATCGGTGTGACGACACTGCCCAAGGCGTTGGACGAAGAGGTGGCCCGGCTGCATCTGGATAAGCTGGGGGCGCACTTGACCAAAATGACGGATAAGCAGGCCGATTACATCGGCGTTTCGGCGGACGGACCGTTCAAGCCTGAGCATTACAGATATTAAGCTTTTTGCAGTTATTTATAAACCTCGGGTAAAGCTGATTTCGGGAGACCTCTCCCGAAGACAAAAGCACAGAATCCGAATACCGTCATCAATAGGTGAAGGGCTGCATCCTGCTTGCAGATATCCAGACATCACCGTCGTAGGGTTCTGTTCTTGATTCCGATTTCCTGTTTGATTGATTGGAAACAAGTTGTCGTCCTTTTTACGTTGCAAAACATTTCGGTCGCCACTATTTTTGCGGTGATACGAACAGTAGGCCGGCGGCGCTCAGGCGAGGCCGGATCGTCCTTGTCCCGATTCATTCGGCATAAATCCGGCTGCGAGTGCACGCGGCCAAGCAACAGGAACAATAGATGAGCCAAACCGAACAGACAGATCACAAGCTTGTTTTAAGATCATTGGCCATAGACGACTATGCCGACATCAAGAAGATTATGGACCAGGTCTATTCTGAGATGGGAGGTGCTTGGAAACCGGATGAGTACCAGGCGCTGATCGACCATTTTCCTGAAGGCCAAATCTGTATCGAGGACAAGGGCAAAGTCGTGGCCGCCTCGCACGCCATTCTGGTGAATGGTGAGGAGTTTGAAAATCGTCATTCCTATGACGATGTGATCGACGGTGGGAAAATGACAGCCCACGATCCTGATGGTAATTCACTCTATGGGGTAGATGTTTTTGTGGATCCGGATTACCGGGGGCTGCGCCTGGGGCGGCGGTTGTACGACGCCCGCAAGGAGTTGTGCGAAAAGCTCAATTTGAAAGGCATCATTTTTGGCGGGCGCATTCCCGGTTATGGTGAACACGCCGCCACCATGAAGCCGTCCGAGTACATTCAAAAGGTCAAGGCCAAAGAGATATACGATCCGGTGCTCTCTTTTCAGCTTTCCAATGATTTTCATATCAAAAAAATACTGAAAAACTACATTGCCGAAGATACCGAATCTGCATCCTACGGGGTGTTGATGGAGTGGAACAATATCTACTACCAAAAACGGCAGCGGCTGTTCGGCGGAAGAAAATCCTATCCGCGTATTGGCGTGGTTCAATGGCAGATGCGCCCATTTAATGAATTGAAAGATTTCATGCACCAGGTAGAGTTTTTCGTGGATGCCATGGCAGGCTACAACACCGACCTGATCCTGTTTCCCGAGTTGCTCAACGCGCCGTTGCTGAAGAATTTCAACCAGGAGAATCCCACAGAGGCCATGCGATCTCTGGCCGAGTATACAGAGGAGCTTAGAACCGCTTTCGTTAGCTTGGCCATTTCCCACAACACCAATATCGTTGCCGGAAGTGTTCCACTGCTCAAGGACAACTCGATTTATAATGTCTCATTCCTGTGCCGCCGGGACGGCACCTGGGAAGAGCAGTACAAGCTTCATATTACTCCGGACGAAGCCCAATACTGGGGTTTCAAGGGTGGTGATGAGGTCAAGATATTCGACACCGATATCGGCAAAATCGGCATTCTTGTCTGCTACGATGTGGAGTTCCCGGAGTTGGCCCGATATCTCGCGGACAAAGGGATGGTTCTGTTGTTCGTTCCCTTCTGGACCGACACCAAGAATGCCTATTTGCGGGTGCGGCGGTGCGCTCAGGCGAGGGCCATTGAGAATGAGTGCTACGTCGCTATTTCGGGCAGTGTCGGCAATCTGCCGAAAGTGGAAAACATGGACATTCAATATTCACAATCGGCTGTTTTTACCCCTTCGGATTTCGCCTTTCCCCATGACGCCATTGCTGCCGAAGCCACGCCCAATACCGAGATGACCCTCATGGTCGACCTGGATTTGGATTTGCTGAAAGAACTCCGGCAGCAGGGCAGTGTTCAGAATCTGTTGAGCCGGCGCAAGGAGCTTTACGAAGTCGTCTGGAAACGGGATCAGGGATAGAGCGAAAACTACCGTGAGGCCAAATTTCAAAGGTGAGAGAGGTGTAACATAAAGGCTGTCGTATTCAATTCATTCGGAACGGCTGAAGTACTTCAGGTTGTGGAGATGGACCCGCCGACCCCCAAGGATGACGAAATGTTGGTGCGTATCCGGGCGGCGGCCGTGAACCCCAAGGATACCTTTATTCGCAAAGGCCGCTTCGCCGCCTTGACCGGTTCGCAGTTCCCCATGCAGAGCGGCTTCGATTTTTCAGGAGAGGTGGCGGCAGAAGGGGAGGCCTCCGGCTTCGAGAAAGGCGATCCTGTCTTCGGTATGCTCGATGGTTGGAATGGCGGTACCTGCGCGCAGTACATCACTGTCAAGCCGAATCAACTGAGTCGAAAGCCTGCCAACTTGTCTTTCGAGGGGGCCGCCGCGCTGCCGTTGGTATCCTTGACAGCTCTACAAGCCTTGCGGGACGAAGCCCGTATAGATAGGGGTTTCCGTGTCTGTATCAACGGCGCCGCAGGTGGTGTCGGCAGCATGGCGGTTCAGATCGCCAAGCGGTACGATGCGATGGTCACCGCCATCAGCAGTGAAGCGAACCACGCCATGCTGAACGAGCTGGGCGCCGACCACTGCGTCGACTATCACAAAGAGGAGATCGCCCAAAGCGGGCAACAGTTCGATATCTTCTTCGATGTCTTCGGCAATCAACTGTTCGATACGGTAAAGCCGATACTGACATCCCAGGGGACCTGGGTTTCGACGGTGTTGAAACCCGAGGTGGGCGAAGCCGTGGAGCGGACCAAGGGGACAACCGGACGGAAGGCCAAGCTGGTCATCGTCCGTTCGGACAACAGCGATCTTGCCCAGGTGTGCCAATGGGCCGAGGAGGGATTGATCAAGCCGGTCATACACGGCGTCTACCCGCTGTCAGAGATTGCCAGGGCCCACCTGCAGCAGGAGAGCAAACACACTCGGGGAAAATTGGTCATTACCATCCCTTGATCGTGATATCGATGGGTTGCATTTATGCATAGAAAAGGGTGACCCTGAAAGGGTAAAACGATTTTTCCATAGCCATAATTGATCCAGCTTTCTATCTTTTACCGCTTGCCATGGGATTATTATCTGCATTGCCGTAGCGGCGCGGCAGACAAACTGCTCGTCCTGGATTTAACGAAAAGAAAGGGGCAAGATCCGGTTGACGGATCTTGCCCCACGTCAAAGGAGGAGGGGCGGGCGGCCTGGTTTTAATGGCCTTGGCTTATTTTTTTAATAGCACGCATAGATGACCGCATCATGACCGGAAGATGATCAGATGGTCATCTTTCATAAAAGTGGGACGACGGTGTTGACGGATTGTCCCGGTCAAAGCACATATCGGATCAAGAGGACGATCCATCCACATTTTGCAGAAAATCAATTATGGCCCGGTTGCACGCTTCGGGCTGTTCGATCAGGACCTGATGGCCGCCGCCCTCGATCACCAGGCACTCGGCGCCGGGGATGCGGTCTGCAAGGATTTTTGAATTTTCGGGCGGGATCAGCACATCCTCCGCACCGGTCAGCACCAGGGTGGGTGCTTTGATATGGTCAAGCCGGTCAAACGCATCGTGCCCCTGCAATGCGATCATCTGCCGCTGCAGGATTTCCGTGCCGGCCGGGTGCTTCATGGAGACCGCGGCATACTCCTGCACGACCGGTAATCGATCCGAGAGGGTCCGGGGAGCAAAAAAGGCCGTGGCGGCATTGGTTCGGGCCTCGATGCTGTCATCGACCGCCATGCGCTGGATCTTCTCCATCACCTCGTCCGAGGCTTTGATCTGGTGGTCGCCGCCGCAGTGGGTTACGACCAGAATCAGTCCCTTCACCCGTTGCGGGTGGCTGAGCACCAGCTTCTGGGCGATCATGCCGCCCATGGAGAGCCCCAGGATGTGTGCGCGTTCGATCCCGAGGGCATCTATCAGTCCGATGGCGTCTGCAGCCATATCCTCGATGGTGAACGCCCCGCCCGGGTCTCCGGATCGGCCGATGCCGCGATTGTCGAAGGTGATGACGCGGTAGTGCCTCGAGAGATCCGGCACCTGGGCGTACCAATGGTCTGCATTGCTGCCCAGACCGCGGATCAGGAGCAACGGGTCGCCCTCGCCATGGGATTCGTAATAGATCCTGCAATCGCTCAACGTCACTTCGGGCATCTCGACACCTCCATTGTTTAGGCATGTGGTTGGGTGAATCCCAAGCATAAGAGATGGCGCAACGGCCGTCAATCCCGATGGCGGTATGGTACCACTGCCGGCATCGCCATCGCTTTGAAGATGTGCTATAGAAAGTTCATCGACAACTGATTTATCTGACCAGGAGGGGGGCATTGAGCTTTAGGCATGGCTTGAAGGCTGGCGATACCATCAGCAACAGCGAACTCACCACCATTTTCATGTGCAGTCCCCAAGGCGGGATGAGGCGTTCGCGCAATACCAACTGTCTCGTGGTCATATCCGACCACACCAAATCGATCTATGAGGACCGCTGGGTGGCCAACGACACGATCCACTACTCCGGTATCGGGCTCGAAGGCGACCAGAAGATAGGGATCGCACCGAACAAAACCCTTGTCGAATCGGGAAGCAACGGTGTGACGCCCTACCTGTTCGAAGTGTATGAGAGTGGAAAATACCTTTATCGGGGGCAGGTGGTTCTGGCCGGTGAGCCTTACCAGGAGACCCAGCCCGACCGGAAAGACACCATCCGAAACGTGTGGGTCTTCCCCCTTCGAGTCATCGGAGCCGATGCCGGGTACGAAGTGCCGGCCGATCTGATCGGCAGAAAGCAGAAAAAGAAGGAGCGCATTGCCCGGCGCCTCTCGGACAAAGACCTCTTCACGCGCGCTGTGCACTCCCGGCGGCAACCGGTCAACCGCAAGGTGGCCTCGACCACCTACGAACGCAATGTTTACGTGGCCGAGCTGGCCAAGCGACGCGCGGAGGGCAAGTGTCAGCTTTGCGATCAGCAGGCCCCCTTCGATACCAGGCAGGGCGAGCCGTATCTGGAGATCCACCACATCGATCGGCTGGCCCGCGGGGGCAGCGACACGATCGAAAATACGGTGGCACTCTGCCCCAACTGCCACCGAAAGATGCATCTCCTCAACCTGAAATCGGACCGCCGAAAACTCGTGGAAGAGGGGCAGAAAACCTGCTGCCAGCTGACCTTCTCTGGGGAAGTTGTCTTTGTTTAGCCGATCAGCCGGCAGTGGTTAGGGAAAGAGATCGATGTCGCTCACGGAATTGACTGTCGCTTATCTGATCAATTTGATTTTTTGGCTTTGGGTCGTCCGATGGGGTGGCGCAGAGTGGCTGGATGGCACCTTCATTTCCGGGCTCTTGATTCATTTTTTCGCGCCCAGGTGGTCCGCGGAAGGCATTAAGCTGTTCGGCTACGGTTCACTTCTAATCAGTACCATCCTTTTCCTCGTCGCCATCTTCTGTCCGGATTTCCGGTACTTTTTTTGAATGAAAGCAGATTGAAAAGCAGCCTTTGGCGACTGGTTTTGGGTTTGACGGTTATCAAACCGGGAAAGCAGCGTATCACCCGAATGCAGCGTCTCAACCAGCTGTCAGCAGTCCGGCAAGGTTTTCGCTCAGGAAGAGGATCGACTCGATATCCAGGTGTTCGGTGATCGTCTCGTCGAACGATAGCTTGACCACCGCATCGAATCCGCTCTCCGGGTCCGCATCCCAGAACAGCAGCATGACCGGTATGCGGGGCAGGGGGGTGAAGCGAATGGCGAGATCCGCGGAATCGATCTCTGCCGTGACGTCCTGCCCACCGATGCGACCCGCCGCTGCCGCCAGTTCGTCCCGACGCCCGGCAAAACGCTCCCGCAGGGGCGATTCCACCTGCGTCTGCATCGACTTGATCTTGGAAACGGTGTTGGGGATTTCCTGAAGGGCTTTCCACTGGCCGGTGGGGGGTTTCGACCCGCCCTGGGCCATATGGTTGAAGATGAAGACCTGCTCCCAGCGTCCCAACTCACTTCCGTCGGGCCGTTGGATGTGATTGCCGCGGATGTGGATCGTCTTGTTGAAGTATGGCAGCACCAGGACCGGTTCGCCTTCCAAATGGGTCAACTCACCACCGATCCGCTCGGGCAGATCCGTCAGTTCCATGGAGGCGGCCCGTTGCTTTGCCCAGGCAAGGGCATCGGCAGACATATCGCGCTGGGTCCATTTGCCGGCGGCATACTGGGCTTCGAGTTCCGGTTGGCAACGGGCCAGGGTTTGAGGTGAGAGGTGGGGGCAGCCTTTGAGGGGCAATTTTTTTGAGACCACCATACTGGCAAAGGCCATGCACGTTGTATAGCCGCAATCTCCACAATTGGTCCGCGGCAGCACCTTGCTATATAGATCGACTACTGATAGCGCCATGAGCTCCTTCCCTAATCCTTCCGATGATCAACTGTTTTCAGGATCGCTTCGAGAAACAGGCAACCGGGTCTCTTGCGACCCGATTTGATCCTCCGGTGATGTCATTTTCTACACAGCTTTCTCTGTTTAGACAACACTGTTATGTCCATTGAGGGAGGGGTTTGACGAAGAGATGATGGTTCGATGGATACGATTCGCATTTCATCGCGCAATTACAGAGATCTTAAAATCCAGGCCGACCTGCCTTTCTTGGTCCGTTATATGACGAAATGCGTCATGTCCGGTATTGTGCAATGTGCCGTTTTTTTCTAACCGGCTGTATGTGTTGGTATAATTTTAATTGGAGAGAGTGGCACGCGGATTGCGAATCAACGCTATACAACTGTCAGGGTTTAGATCTTGACGATGTGATAACTCAGACATGTGAATGGGAACTCTTTTTGGCGATAGGATTTTGGGAGTATGTTGAATTTACAGAGAAACTTTTCCAGCGTGAGCACCGATTTCCGTGTGAATCCCCGTATCGAATTTCACTACCCGGTGGTGATTATCGGTGTCGATGCCAACGCTCATATCATTGATTTCAGTCTCGGTGGCTTCTACATTCAGACCGATTCACCGTTGCGGATGGTAAAAAATCAGAAGGTTAAGCTGATCATCAAACTCCCGGAGGAGAGGGCCGGGGTAACGGTCAAGGTCGAGGTGGTGCACCTGGATGAAAATGGATTCGGTTGCAGGCTCTGTGACCCACAGCCCGACGTAAATCGCGTCCTGTCCAATTATTTCAATATGTTTTCAGGCATGTTGCCCATCGAGTAGAACCCATTTCATTATTTCATCGAGACGTTAATGCCCAGCAATTTCCAACCGGTTTGCTCCATGATATATGTCAATCCGAACGTGGTCGTGTCGGGTTGAGTGGGGCAATAGCCGTCGAGCTTTAACAGGCCGTTTTTATCGAGACACGTTTCCTTCTTCAAAACTGGCGGGTGTTGTTTAAGCCGATCCATCTCGCTGACGTTGGAAAAGCCGCTGAAGGCCTGTAGCAGTTTCGCTGGCGTTATTTGTGCTTTGAAGTGGGTTGAGCAGGCGGCATAGAAATCATTAAAACTCCCTTTTTTTACGGATTCGGCAAAAACATTCATGGTGTCGGCAACCAGCGTTTCGAGCTGGATTTGCGATGGCATCGAGTTGCTTTTTAGTTTGGTCAAGCGAACGGATTTATGGGTCAGATCCGCGGCGATGAGTTCAAAAATTCGCCAGGAGTGCATCCATGCAAGCCGATTGTTTTCCGGTCGAGTGGTAATCAATCCCATGGCGATGTAAGCAGCACTTTCCGGAAACATCAAAAAGGCAGCCTCACCCGGGGTTCCGTTGATGGTCACGTCCCAACGCTCCAGCTTTCCCAAAGGAGCTGTTTCGTTGGGATCAAGGTCCGCATTGAGGGTACAGGCGTTGAAGGAGATGGGCATTCCCTTAAAGTCTTCTTTCAGGTCGTTTAAGATCCGGCCCGGCGTCCGGTTTAAGTTTTTAGCCACGGCCCGCGCATGAATATAAGCCAGTGAGACCATTTGTTGCGTGCTGCCGGCCGGCAGCTCAAGGTTGGCGTTCACAGCCGCAATTCCTGCTACCGCCCCCGGCACCTCTTCGACGGCCCAGCTCTCAGTGCAGTTGAATTTAAGTTCGGGTTTTGCTTTGGTAGAAAAAGCGGTCATTTGTTCAACATAGGGATGGGGGGCTTTCTGGTGCGCCTTGAATGTTACGGCCGCCACAGTGAAGGGCTCTGCATAACGAATGAAGTCGCTTTCCAGGGCTGAGGTGAGTATTCCGAAAAACAGGTCTCCGTGGCGGTAAAACGTTGCCCGTACGATGTATTGTTTCGAATTCTGTTCCAATTGTAGCAGCACCTCTTCCACCTTACGGTTGTTGTAGCGTCCGTCTCTGCGTGCAAGGACCTTGAACAGGGTTTGATAATTCTGCAGGAACAGATCCACATAGTCATAGAGGCTGATCTCAAGATCCATGCGCATGTACACCACTTCAATCTCGGCTTCGCCCTGTTCGTTTTCCGGTGCCATCTGCTTGGCAAGGGGGATCAGACGTTGATTGTCTTCCTTCAGCATTTCAGGTGAGAGCGATGCGGGAATATCGCGCCAGTCGCTTTTGGGGAGTGCCATACTGAAAGTGAGATCCTTGCGGTCAAGGGGCGTGTAGGTGAAATTGGCGTAGGATTGGCGAAGCTGTTGTGAGCTCGGCATTTTGATTTTATAAAACGCATGCAACAGCGCGGTGGCGTCCTCGGCAAAAGCTGTCGGAGCCGGCGCCAGGAGCAGAAGGGTGACCACTGCCACCACTCTGCGGGTAAAAATGGTTTTCAATGATTCAGTTAAAGATATCATTGCCTTACCTCCTTTCATGTGTTCAGTATTGGAGAGGGTTCCATTAAAAGGAGCGTAACGACAGGTATGGGGTGCACAGCCGGAGGTAGAAGCTATCCAGATACCATACTGTTTTGGCGGGAACGAATAGAATAAATCAACCTATCGCGGCTGTGGTGTCGGTGTCAATACGCACACCTGCAAACGATACCATCCAAAGGCAAGAGCCAACATTGTTGATTGGTCTAGATGGGACGACTTTTCACCAAATGCGCTGGACCGGATAGTCAGACAACGATGTCTCCGCCATGAATCCAAATGAAGATGTGGGGTGCATGAACGACCGCATGGTGGTCTCTGCACGGAGACCGTGATACTGCCTCCAGATAAAAATGCCCTGAATTGTCTTAAATCGTCGGTAAGTCTCGCCCCGCTTGACAGAAAAGCGGTGGTTGAATAGAATCTACAGATAAGATTTGATGCGTTCGGAGATCCTGCGGCAACCGACATTATTACCTCCTCCTGAACCCGGCCATCTTCCTCATGCCGTGTTCGTCACCAACGCGAACGCTTATTCTCGTCCCAACCAGGTTCGTCTCTTACTCCCACTTCATCCTCCGTAGATTGTCTGTATCAGAAGGTATCTGTTGGCGATAACACCAAAATATCTAAGGAGGCGATATGAAAACAATTCATCACATCGTAGAAGAACAGGTGCGGCGTTGGGAGATTCTCAGAAGAGAAGAAAGAGAGCAGAAAAAACTCCCTGTCATCACCTTGTCAAGAGAACCCGGCAGCGGCGGTAAGTTCGTGGCCGAGGCGGTAGCGGAAAAGCTGGATCTGGAGCTGTTTCATGAGGCGTTGATCAACGCGATGGCTCAAAATGCCGATACCAATGCCAGGGTAATTCGTACGTTGGACGAAAGAGGCCTATCCATGTTGGAGGACTGGGTTTCCGCCGCTATCAGCGAACGTCATCTATGGCCCGATGAGTTCTCCCGGATGATGATGAAAGTGATCGGCACGATCGGTCGGCACGGCAAGGCCATCATTGTCGGTCGGGGCGCCAACTTCGTGCTCCCGCCGGAGAACCGGTTCCGGGTCCGCATTGTGGCCCCCTTTGAAAAGCGAGTGAGCTGTGTGGCGGAAACCCATGATGTCTCCAGGGATGAAGCCAAACAGCGGGTGCTGCGCACCGAATCTGATCGTCGCGCCTTTATCCGGAAATATTACCACAGTAGTATAAGCGATACGGCCAATTACGATATGGTGCTGAACACAGGGACGTTCTCCGTTGAAAAAGCGGCGGCGACCATTTGCAGCGCAGTCGTTTGAGTCGATATCGAGTGCTTGAAGTTATGATAGGTGCTCTGTCTGCTTTTCCCGCCGGATTTTTGAAACCCGAACGGATCGGCATCGATTGGCGACACTATTGCTGAATCCGATGATAATAAATGTTGGTTGACTGTTTTCAGAAGACAATGAACGGTGTCATTTCAGTATATTGGTTTTCTTCCTCATGCGCCAGACGATCAATATCATCCTTTAATCCATAAGCCAGACGGTCCGGAGAATCTGCAAGAAGCAGGCTGTGGCTGATAGACTTTGGAAATTCACCTGCTGAAGATTGATATCGTGTAATAATGGCATGCGCTGGAATAGATGCCATTTCAATGATATCCTCGATGTATGCCGCCTTCCAACCGATCGCGGACGCTTCGTTTGATTGAACATCGGTGAGCAGCTGGTTGAATTTTTCAATGGCACTATCTGCATTCTCAGATTCGACCAGACATGTCAGATAGCCATGACGCGGTTCACCATCATTGCCTTGTTCATCGAGTGAAAAATGGCCGATAAAAATCATTAACCCCCCTTTAGCGAAATGAATTGTTAAACATATTATTCAAGCCTACCAGTCGATTGTCAGCGTAGAAATAGGGGCAAGCCTTTATTCCTGCTCTAGATTCGAAGGTATATGGACATCTTCAACGGTTGCGCGGCCCAAACAGGGTGGGTGTTGACCTCGAATTCGCCAATATGGTCCGCCTACTTGCCCTCCTGCAGGCCCCATTATCAAAAAACGGGGTGTATCATGTATGGCGAAAGAGGTTCTCAGGTGATGAATTAGGGCCCATAGCTAGTCGCATTGCTGTTGTCTGATAGCAGCATGCAACGGCCGGACAAAAGGAGGCTGACGATATGGCGGAACCGCATATAAAACTCTTTGCATTAAGCACTTGCAGTCACTGCCGCTCCGTAAAACGTTTCTTGGACGAACAGGGCGCAGAATATGAAGTCGTTGATGTCGATTTGCTCGATAGCGCGCAACGCAAAGCCGCCATTGAACAGGTGCGACGTTACAACGAAAGGGTCTCATTCCCAACAATCGTTATTGGAGACAGTGTTGTGATTGGCAATAAAAGAAGAGAGATATACGAGGCACTTACGCAGGCCCACAATGCATGACCAACGTATTGTATCAACGCCGCAAATGATCAATCAGGACCATAACGGTTTTGAACTTAGTCCCGGACCCCGGAACCAGGTCCGGGGCAACCTTTTATAATCCGGGACTCAGAAACCACATGGACAGCACTAAATATTAATGCCATCAATTTTCGTTTTTATGATCTCAGCCGAGCTGTGCAGGGCCTGGTTTTCCGCTTCGCCCAGTTCCGGGAGAATCGTTGCTCCGACACCTTCAAGCCCGACAACCGCAGGAATACTCAAGCACAGATCGGCTAATCCATATTCACCTGAAACGCGCGAGCTGACGGTGAAAACACTCTTCTGATCTTCGAGTACGGCTTCACACAATCGCGCAATCACAGAACCGATGGCCGTGTTGGTATACCCTTTTCGGTCGATGATCTGCTAGGCGGCATTTCTTACCTTGAGGAACAGATGCTGCATTCGTTTATCATCGAATTCTCTCCCCATTACAGCATTTTCTACAATTGAAACGCCTCCAATGTGGGCGCTGCTCCACAGCGGCACCTCGCTGTCGCCATGTTCACCGATAATGTAAGCGTGCACGGATCGAGGATCGACGAAATAGTGCTGCCCCAAGAGGGTTCGAAATCGGCCGGTATCCAACATCGTTCCTGTGCCGATCACAAGATTGTATGGCCTCTCGCTCAGTTGCTGCAGCGAGTAAGTGAGAATATCCACGGGATTGCTGGCCACCAGCAGGACAGCCTCCGGTGCATATCGGTCGAGTTGTGCTGCGATTTGCCCCAATACATCTGTATTCCGCTTGAGCAAGTCCAAGCGGCTCTCTCCAGGCTTTTGACTTACCCCTGCACTCACCACAACGATCTGTGCGCCGGTCAAATCACTGTATTCGCCATTCCGTATAGAGATATTGCATACATAGGGTTGGCCATGCATCAAGTCCATGGCTTCCCCCTCAGCCCGGCGCCTGTCCTTGTCAATCAATATGATTTCTCCGGCTGTTCGGTTCAAAAAAAGGGCATATGCCGCAGCTATACCGACATTTCCGGTGCCGATGATGCCTATGGTATGTTTTTGGATCATGATGGATCTCCTTTTTCAAGTGACATGATATCATCGATGACATCCCAAAGTTTTTTTCAAAAAGGCTGATCCACGACAGACGGATAAACCCTCCGGACTCCTAAACTTGCTCGACGAATTCAGCGCGCATACGATCTTGACTCTGCTGGATATGGTCTTCCACTGGACGATCGTCTGCATCTGCCTGCATTTTGAAATAAAGCTGTTGCGTCGGATAGGCAAACTCTACGCGCATTTGTTGAAACTGTTTGTAAATTTGAAGATTAATCGCTTGTTGGATGTCCATGTACAGATTGTAATCGGGGTTGAGAACCCAATATACAATTTCAAAGTTAAGGGAGTAGGGACCATACTCTTTGAAATGAGCGCGGTCAAAGCGCACTTGGTTTTGGTTTTCAATGATCGATTTGATTAAGCCCGGAATCGCTTCCACTTTATCGGCGGGGGTTTGATAGACGACCCCAATGGAAAAGACCACTCGCCGCTCATACATTCTTTTGAAGTTTCGTATGCGACTGCGGAGAAGATCGTTATTTGAGAAGACCAACTGTTCACCGGACAGACTACGGACGCGAGTGGTTTTAAGTCCCACGTTTTCAACGGTCCCCAGATGATCGCCTACGATAATAAAGTCACCGATGACAAACGGTTTATCGAGAACAATGGAAAACGAGGCGAAAACGTCCCCCAAGATGTTTTGAACGGCCAACGCCAAAGCGATACCTCCAACCCCCAGTCCAGCCACCAGTGACGTAATATTCACTCCGAAATTATCCAGCGCCAAAATCAGCAAAATCGTCCATAGAAAAATACGCAACAGGAGAGAGACTGAACTCAGCATGGTCACGGCGGCGGCATTTTTTTCGAGTTTGGCGGTACGATAGTTCTCGATGAAGGAGTCGATGATTTGGGATAGCAGGCGCCCGATTTGAATCAGCACAACGATAAAAAACAGTTTGCTGAGGACAGCGGTAATCGCTTCAGGCAGCTCAAGAATGGTGCTTCCGAGAAATGCAGCGGCAAACAACAGGAAGACCGGATGGACACGCTCGACCACTTTTACAGAATTATTCGTCCAACTGTTATTTGCCATCGACACCAGTTTGCGAAGTTGTTTGATGATAATGAATTTCGCAAGACGGGCGACGAGATATCCGCCAATGGTAGTCCCGACGGCCAATGCCCAATAGGTTAAGGAATTGTCGTAAATAGTGTAGTTCAGCATAGTATCCAATTATCTCCTTAAAATTTTAAACAGGCTAAATATCAATCGTTACCAAGTCAACAGGCCAACTCATAAGCCATGTCAATGTAGACAACGATCCTTTCGCATGCATTGGCACTGGTTCTATGAATAGATATCGATCGCCTATCATCTCTCCAAACAATGGCTGCAAATGCTTTACATGATGATTCCCAACGAAATACGGGATTGACCCTATATCACTCGTAAGGGTTGGCCGGTAAGATCAGATTTACCAAAAGGTTAGAACGGAATACCCAACCAGAAACGCATGAGATTTCAGGAAAGGATTATCGTCAACCATGTGTGGCATCTGCGGCCAAGTTACATTTTGCGAGAAGAGTGCATCTATACTTCCAACTGCGTCGATGACCGACCGGTTAAAGCACAGGGGGCCGGACGCTCTTGGCTTTTATGTGCAGGGCAATACGGTGTTTGGGCACCGACGATTGAAGATTATCGATCTGAGTGAGCGATCGCACCAACCGATGGTAGACAACCAGCTAGGGCTTGCCATTGTCTTTAACGGAGCAATCTATAACTGTCACGAACTGCGCCTGCGGTTGGAAGACAAGGGCTATCAGTTCTTTTCAGCCGGGGATACCGAGGTTATTCTAAAGGCATACCACGCCTGGGGAGAATCGTGTGTAGACCATTTCAACGGCATGTTTGCTTTTGCCATACTGCACCGCGATAGCGGCGACGTTTTTTTAGCCAGAGATCGGCTGGGGATTAAGCCGTTGTACTACGCGAACATCGGTAGGGAATTTCGTTTTGCATCATCACTGCAAGCCCTTTTGGTATACAATGACATTGATGCAGACATTGATCCTGTGGCGCTGCACCACTACATGAGTTTTCATGCGGTCGTACCTGCCCCGCACACCATTCTCAAAGGTGTAAAGAAATTGCCGCCGGCAACAACCATGACGGTTCGTCCCGATGGCACCGTTATTGAGAGAGTATATTGGAATCTTCAGTTCAAGCCTAACGAAGATGAAATGGCCTACCGTTTTGATGATTGGAAAAAACTGCTGCTGATTCATCTGCGCAAGGCCGTTAAACGACGCCTGAAAGCCGATGTGCCGGTGGGGGTGTTGTTGTCCGGCGGATTGGACTCCAGTTTGTTGGTCGGTCTGCTATCAGAATTAGGGCAGAACGGCCTGAACACTTTCTCTATTGGTTTTGAGCGTATCGATGACGAAATCGGCAATGAGTTCGAATACTCCGACTACATTGCCGAACGTTTCCAAACCCGTCATCATAAGATCGAAGGCAATGCTGAAATGGTATTGGCCTCGATGCCTGACTGCATCAAGGCGATGAGCGAGCCCATGGTCAGCCACGATTGTATCGGTTTTTATCTGTTAAGCAAAGCGGTCTCCAACCATGTAAAAGTGGTCCAGAGCGGGCAGGGTGCCGACGAGGTCTTTGGCGGCTATCACTGGTACCCGCCGCTGCTCGACAGCGAAGACGCTTTAAATGACTACGCAGATCTCTTTTTCGACAGCAATCATAAAGGTTTTCAGGCAGCCGTCCATCCCAGATTTATCGAAGAAGATTATAGTAGGGCGATGGTTAAAGACCATTTCGCCAGGATGCCAACCGACTCGGCCGCCGATAAGGCCCTTCATCTGGATACAACGGTCATGCTTGTGGACGACCCCGTAAAGCGAGTCGACAACATGACCATGGCCTGGGGACTAGAGGCACGTGTGCCGTTTATTGATCACGAATTGGTTGAATTTGCTGCGCGCATGCCGGCCGCATACAAAGTCGGTCATGGCGGCAAACATATCCTGAAGGAGGCCGCACGGGAAATCATCCCCGAAAAGGTGATCGATCGACCCAAAGGGTACTTCCCTGTACCGGCTCTCAAATACTTGCGGGGTGATTATATGACATTCGTCCGCGAGATTATGCTGTCACGCCAAAGCAGGGCACGTCAGTTATTCAATCCGAAATTTGTCGAGCAGGCGCTTGAATCTCCGGATCGGTTCATTACCCCGCTCAATGGATCCAGACTTTGGCAGATGGCGGTTTTGGAATATTGGCTGACAGCAAATAGAATCTAAATAGAAGGAGAATCCCATGCCAGCCCAACAAGAACTCAGAGAACGATTGGAGCGTGCCACCAGTCTGTCGCTGCAAAATTGGCAGGTCGCCACAGGGCCCACTGTTAAATCAATGGCTCAAAACGTTGAGGTCGATATGGGGTGGGGGCGCATTCTCTTCGGCCACACATTTCAATCGGCAGAAAAATTGTATCGTCTGCTGTGTCAGGAGGAAGAAGGTAAGCGAGATATCGCTTTCTATATACGAGATCCGCATGTCCTATTGTCCTTGGGGCCGGACAAACTGTTCCTGGACCCTTCCCATACATATCGGCTATGGGCCCATGATTATCGCCAAAGCAAGACCCACGCAACCGCTTTTAAGGTCAGAAGGATTGCCAACAGGTCGGATGCAGACTGTATCAATCGGATCTACATGAGCAGGAATATGGTTACCGGTGATCCCAAAATCATGCTTCAACGAAATGCATCAAGACTTCAAACGTTCCTGGTGGCCGAAGATCGTGAAGAGCGTAAAATCATCGGCGCCGTTACCGGTCTGGATCATGTCGAAGCCTTCAATGACCCGGAGTCCGGCGCCAGTTTGTGGTGCTTGGCCGTTGATCCCCAGACTCAAGCTCCCGGTGTAGGTGAAGCATTGGTGCGTCATTTGGTGGAACATTATCTGGCAAGGGGCAGAAGCTACGTGGATCTATCAGTGATGCACGATAATCAGGAGGCCATTGCACTATACGAGAAACTGGGCTTTCAACGCGTTCCGGTCTTTTGTGTGAAGCGCAAAAACCCGATTAACGAACCGCTATTTATTACGTCATTTCCTGAGCAGGACTTGAATCCCTATGCTCGCATCATTACGGATGAAGCACGCCGGCGGGGCATTGGCGTTGACGTGGTGGACGCCCAATACGGTCTGTTTAAATTGACCCTGGGCGGGCGTACCATTATGTGTCGGGAATCGCTTACAGAGCTGACCTCCGCCGTTGCCATGAGCTGCTGCGATGACAAGCGGGTGACACGGCGCATTCTTCATTCAGCCGGCCTCAAAGTGCCTCGGCAGTACGAAGTGGCGTTATCAGGATCTTTCGATGCGGCCGCATTTTTTAAAAAGCATCAGCGAGCGGTCGTCAAACCGGCCCGGGGCGAACAGGGCGATGGCATCAGTGTGGATGTGCGTACGGAACAGGCGCTTGATGCAGCTATCGGTGAAGCGCGTCGATTCTGTCCGGACGTCATTGTCGAGGAGTTGGTCGAGGGAGAGGACCTGCGTGTGATCGTCATCGACTATCAAATGGTCGCTGCCGCCGTCCGCCGCCCGCCGGTGATAGTCGGTACCGGCCGGCATACGGTGCGCGAGCTTATCGAAAAGTATAGTCGGCGCAGAATGGCGGCTACCAGTGGCGAAAGCAAGATACCGCTGGATATTGAAACCGAACGTTGTGTTGAGGACAGCGGTTATGCCTTGGGTGAAGTGGTGCCCAGTGAATCTGCGGTCCAGGTTCGAAAGACAGCCAATCTGCATACCGGCGGCACCATCCATGATGTCACCCAAAGTATCCATCCGGAACTAAGGGATGCTGCAGAGCGTGCGGCCAAGGTCTTGAACATTCCTGTTACTGGCCTCGATTTCATTGTCAGGGATGTGCAGGGCGATGATTACCGGATCATCGAAGCCAATGAACGCCCGGGACTCGCAAATCACGAGCCGCAGCCGACCGCCGAACGATTTATGGATTTGATGTTTCCCCAATCCGTTCCACAGAGGTCGCTTTAAATTTTTTCTCTATACCGAAAGTGGCACCAGGAGATCCAGGAGATATAGATGGTTCGAATTTCGATTGATAAAGATTATCTGAAAAACACACTGTTTGCTCTTCTAAATATACACAGCCCTTCGGGCTATACCGATCAGATCGTCCATTTTGTCGGCAATGAATTGCAGAATCTGGACATTGCCTACAACGTCACAAGAAGAGGTGCTATTCGTGCAACGCTTAAGGGGCGCGAGAGCCAATGCGACCGGGCCATTGTGACTCATCTGGATACCCTTGGGGCGATGGTCAGAAAGTTGAAGCCCAATGGAAGGCTTGGGATCGCACCCATTGGTACCTGGCCCAGCCGTTTTGCCGAGGGAGGGCGGGTGACCATCTATAAAGAGAGTGGGCCATCACGCGGTACGGTGTTGCCACTTAAATCATCCGGCCATGCATTCGGTGATGGTGTCAACACCCAGGCAACTGACTGGGACAACCTTGAGGTCCGGGTCGATGAGGACGTGACAGACCTTCATTCCCTCGAACAGGCCGGCCTGCAGGTGGGTGATTTCGTAGCCTTTGATGCATTTGCCGAAATATCTGCCAGCGGGTTCATCAATGCCCGACACCTCGATGATAAGGCCGGCGTGGCCGCAGTTTTAGCAGCCGCCAAAGGACTGGTGGTCTCCAGCACGCAACTGCCGGTCGATTGCCACCTGATTTTTACGATTTCAGAAGAGGTGGGGTCCGGAGCGTCTTCGGCAGTGTATGGAGATGTCGGTGAGATGGTTGTTGTAGATAATTCACCGGTAGCCCCGGAGCAAAATGCCACCGAGTTTGGTGTCACCATCGGCATGATGGATCAAACCGGTCCTTTTGATTTTCATTTGAGCCGCAAGCTTATTAAACTATGCCAGAAGTACGATATTGAGATGGAAAAGGATCTGTTCAAGTATTATCGGAGCGACTCGGCTTCGGCAATTGAAGCAGGGAATGATGCCCGTACGGCATTGGCCTGTTTCGGTGTGGATGCCTCCCATGGGTATGAGCGGACACACATCACCTCCTTGATGGCCGTTGCCGATTTGATGACCTTATACATTCAAAGCACGCCCACGTTCAGCCGTGACAAGGACGACATGTCCTCTTTGAACGGCTTTCCCCATCAATGCGAACGTGATATCATTCAAATTGAAACGTAATTTTTTTACTCCTTCCCGGTGCAAGATCCGATAAAAGATAGATCAGGAGGGTACTGTGGTAACGCAAAAAGCGCTCATCGGAAATGAGCTGATGAAAGAGATCATCTCCATCCGCGTGGATACGTTGTGGAAAATGCTGGTACAGTTAAAAGAAGGCACATTTCCGGGGACATATGAAGAGGGTGCCACAGGCAAGTTGGACAATAAAGGGGCGATATTTATCCCCGGAGGGCTGATATACCAAGATGTGGATGAGTTGCCGATTAATTACAAGAAGCGCGGATCCATGGGCTCCAGGGCTTTTCGCAAAGAAGTGCGCGAAGCAATGCAGTATGACAATGCAACCCTTCTTTTCCCGGATGGCATCGCCTCGGGGATTAACCTCGACGGCGGCTTTTTTTCCAAGGCGGCCAAGCGGATCTATACCTTCAAAAAAGCTGCTTTCAGAAGGAAAATGAAAATTGGAATTCATCATCACCTGAAAGTTACAGCGGATGATATCATTCACAGTTATTGCCCGCCCTACATGAATCCTCCTCATGGTGCGCGAACACGTATCAGCACTTGTGCAGCTGTTGGGCTGGTTGATCTTCCCCTGTTTTTCTCATACTGTGAATCGGAATTTAACCTGCCCCCGGAAGCAGCCGGGAGATTCGCCCAGAGACTGGATGACAATCAAGAACCGGTCAAGACCAATCGCGGCGACATCCTTTATCCACCTTACGTCGTCGTCTGCCACGACACCCGTTATAAAGAAACCAGCCTGACCGGCCTCATACGAATATTGGGCATCGGCAAATTCGGTGAATTTGCCACGCTGACCTTTGAAGCGGTCAATCAGTCGTTGGTTGGCGAACTCAAGCGCAAAAAGCAGTCTTACTCCCCCGAAGACATCTTCGCAGAATTCGAAGATGCCAGCATATTGTGTCTCCTGCGGACCTACTCCCCGACCAATCCTGGAAAACGGTCTCAGCAATATGCCCTTCAAGTCGTATCTCCAAAGAAATATCTTGAATTGGATCTTGAACTGCTTAAACGCGATGCTCAGGAAAGATACCATTTTTCCGAATAGTCCTGCCTTGAAACGAAATCGGTTGCTTCAGACGAAGAATATCCTGAAGGTGAGAGCATCCTTTTTACCCGATTTGTGATCGGGCAAGTCATCGTCTATTTCATCCATGCAGCCGTTTTGCAGCATGATGAAACGAACG
Source organism: uncultured Desulfatitalea sp. (assembly GCA_963668675.2). Classification (GTDB taxonomy): domain Bacteria; phylum Desulfobacterota; class Desulfobacteria; order Desulfobacterales; family Desulfosarcinaceae; genus Desulfatitalea. The sequence continues at coordinate 4,112,342 of CAXXMB010000002.1, forward strand.
GCGTGGTACTTAGTGGCCCTTTCGGGTAAGACGTCCATGAGCCCCCGGTGCTCGGCTTCGTCAACACTTCAGATAAGAATTGCCCTAATATCTTCCGTTTGGAGTCGTTCACCCATCCTTTTCTTTAGCTTCCGTTGATCGATCTCCTCCGGGGTGTAGTAGCTCAATTTGAAACGGCTCTGTTTATCAGGCTCCTGCATTTCGAGTTCCTCGAGATCCTCAAGCAATAGTGCAATTTGATCACGATTTCGGCCTGTAAATTACGCTAACGTGACCTCAGGTCGTTCGACGACCCGGTGCAGCAGATTTCGTTCGTGCTTGAGGCGATTCAGTTTGAGGTCCATCGGGGAGCAGAGTACGGTCCAGATCACTGCAGAGTAAGATGTTAGTCTTCATGGCCCGTCGGTACCCCTCTGGAGCTTCTGGAATTTTATGTTCATTGCTTTTTTGTCTTGTCATAGACGGTCCTGCACTTTCATTTCGATTTCCGAGGTCGATTCAATTGAGTAAAAAACCGCGCCAACAGGGGATATTCAAACTGCCTGCCAATAGGGTGTCGGGTCAGAAAAAACACCCGAGCATTTCCGGTATACTGCTTTTGTCCATCGGCGAATACACAATCCCCCCCATTGTGCCTTCTTGAGGTTTAAGCGATATTGGCTGCTCTCCTTCCGATCCGCTGGTGCCTATAATGCTGTGCCGATATACACACAGTTGCTTATTCACGGTTACGCATTAACTTAAGACGAACTACTGGAGGATGATATGACAAAGAAAACAAATACTTTTTCTGAAAGCGACACATTGAGCCCATACTTCAGGGCAATCAGTAATCACGAACTTTTGACGAGAAAGCAGGAAAAGGAGCTTGCGCATAGATATTTGCACCATGACGATGAAGCCGCAGCTGAAAGACTCATAGGAGCCAATCTGAGGCTGGTCGTAAAAATAGCGAAAAATTATCACAACCAGAGTCATCGTTATGCCTTGAGCGATTTGATCCAGGAGGGAAATGTAGGGCTTGTGCATGCGGTGCGGCACTTTGACCCCAAAAAGAAGACAAAGTTTTCCTATTACGCTGCCTTCTGGATCAGAGCCTACATTTTGAGCTATCTGATAAAAAACTACAGTTCGGTTAAAATCGGGACGACCCAATCTCAGCGAAAGCTGTTTTTTAATTTAAAAAAGACCAAAGAAAAATTGCGCAGAGAAGGTTTGCCTGCAACAGCTGACCAGATTGCGCGGCATGTAGGTGTAAAGACCTCCGAAGTTGAAGAGATGGAACAGCGTATGAGCCGAAACGACAAATCACTCAACGCCCCTTTGCGGTCTCGGGATCAGGGCCAGATGATCGACCTGATCAACGTCGGGGATCAATCCATCGAAGACACCATAGCTGGTGTACAAATGCACCAGTTGGTGCGAAAACTGCTTGCGCGATTCAAACCCTCACTCGACCGGCGCGAAAGAGATATCCTAGAAGAACGAATCGTGGCGGAAGAGCCCTTGACACTCAAAAAGCTTGGGGACCGGTATGGTGTCTCAAGGGAACGCATACGTCAGATTGAAGCTAATATTATACATAAGTTGAGAAGCTTTTTCAGGACCGAGATATCAGATTTTCACGCCTACATGGCCAGTTGAGGGGATAAAGGTTCTAAACTCAGTCCCCTCATTCTTTGGCCATTTGGCCATGTGAAATGATGCGACTATAAGTCATATCCTCTGGCTCTTTAATAGCCAAAAGCGCTAAGCAGTCACTTGCGCAGTAAGGGCCATCCCACGGCAACCCTGATCGTAAGTCTAATATACACTTAACGCCGCTTCTCTATCGGATCGTCGGGTCCATATATTGTTGTGGGCTTTACAACTACAATAATTTGCCGTAGAAATAGATCAAATGCACCATTGGATGGATTTGATGGTGAAGTACATGGATAATGAGTGGAGTCGAAGCATGAAGGCAAAGCAGAAAGTCGTCATCGCAGAAGATCATCAATTGTTCCGGGAGGGCCTCAAAGCGCTGCTGGCAGCCAATGAGGACCTAAAGGTGGTCGCTGAAGCCAAGGATGGCCTGGAGGCAATACGTTGCATTCGAAAGCACTCGCCCGACCTTTTGATATTGGATCTGTCCATGCCCAGGCTCGGTGGCATCAGTGTCGTAAAGGATGTGCGAAACCAGTATCCGGAAATGAAGATATTGGTATTGACCATTCATGAATCAGACCAATATGTACTGGAAACGTTTAAAGCCGGTGCGAACGGTTACTGTATTAAAGATGCCAGTCGCGATGAACTGCTTATGGCCATCGATAGCGTAATGGCCGGCAAAACCTTTATTAGCCCGGGGATTGCAGATGAGGTGATGGAGGGGTATCTAGCCGGTCGCAAAACGCTCAAGGAAAAGAGCGATTGGGATACTGTAACCCAGAGAGAACGTGAGGTACTAAAGTTATTAGCGGAAGGGTATATGAACAAGGAGATCGGTGATTTATTGAGTATCAGCACTAAAACAGTCGAAAAACACCGTGCCAATATCATGAGCAAGCTGGATTTGCACAATGCCGCCGCTTTGACGGCCTATGCCATCGAAAAAGGGTTGGTCGAGCCGAAGGTTTAGATCCCCTCCCTACGAAGACGAGTTCTCTTTTATAGACCCTTTTTTTGCTTCAATAATGGCATATGCTACGCTCGAACAAGCGGCAATAAGACTTTTATCCGTGTGCCCAATCCCATTTGCGAGTTAATCTCAAAGGCGCCGCCACTGATTTCGGTCCGTTCCCGCATACTCTGAAGTCCATATCCGCTCAGCGGGTCGTCGGATGAAAGCACTCTTTGTAGACTGAAGCCGACGCCATTGTCTTGGATAACCAACCGGATTTGATCATTCTGAATATCGATGACGATCCGAATAAGACTTGGCTGGGCATGCTTAACGGCGTTGTTCATTGCCTCTTGAACGATTCGGTAGATGACGATCTTGTAGTCTTCCGGAATTTGCTCTTCAGCTGCATCGATCCGATATTCAATCTTTATTCCATCTTGGTAGGCCGCAAATTCACGGCAGTACCAAGAAAGAGTGGCCCTCAAGCCCAGATCGTCAAGCGTTGACGGGCGCAGGCGAGCTGAAATGCTTTTGGTTTCTTTGATGGTATCCGTCAAATGGCCAATTATGGGTTTCAGTGAGATTGGCAGATTTGATCCGCTCTTTTCAATTTGGGCTTGCTGCTCTTCCACAATGAACTTGATCGCAGATAAGCTGGCTCCAATTCCATCATGGAGTTCCTTGGCCATTTTGCGGCGGTCGTTTTCCAAGGTTTCCAAGGTGTGCCGGGAAAGTCGCTTTAACGCATTCTGGGATTGCAGCAATTTGTCTTCTATGTTTCTTCGCTCTGCGATCTGAGCTTCGAGGGCGCGAATCGTCGCTTGCAATTCAGCCGTACGCAAATTGACCTGCTGGCGCAAATCGTCTCTATCCGCACTCAACCTTAAATGGTCTTTGCGCAAATTGGTTACATCTCGGAAAATACCCACAGCACCGTTGATCCTCCCTTGATGATCATTTATCGGCGAGGCGTTCGCTAACAAGTAACGTTTCGATCCATCTCTTTTGTTGAGCATTAATTCGACGTTATTGACAGTTTCGCCATTCAGAACCGCGCGACTCAGCGGCAGATCTTCCGCGTTGTAAGGGCGGCCGTCAGGATAACAAAGCCCCATCTGGCCTTGAATCTCCATCGGTTGCCCTTTAGGCGCCGGGCGATCGTATAGATGCTCGGCTGCCGGATTGGCCACCGTCATACGACCTTCTCGATCTACTACCACAATACCTTCGGGGGCATTATCAATGATGGACTGAAGCGCAGCCCTCTCCAGCCTTACGCGGTCGAGCATACAATGCAGATCCGTTTGATCCCGTATCACTGTTACGGCACCGATGACTTCCCCTTGGCTGAACAGAGGGGTTGCACATACCGACACAGTGTGTTCGAGTCCCTGACTGTCGTTCATCAAGAATTCACGATCAAAAATGGTGTGGCCTCTCAGAGCACGCTTCAATGGGAATTTGTCTTCTTCTATAGGCGAGCCATCACTAAGCCGCAGTTTCAAATCACCAATCAGTCTTTCCATTCGCAGGCCTGATGGGTCATATCCAAGCATTTCTGCAGTACTGGGGTTGGCGGTCAGCAATTTTTCGTCAATGTCGCTGACGATCACCATATCTCGTATGGCTGAAAATACCCTTTGGATGGTGTCCAGGCGCTGCTCAATGCCTTGCTCGCACGCCCATTGCTGTACGTTCTTGGCGCCCAGCAAAGCGAATTGCGTCAGCGTCATCAATAGCTGCTGGGATCTATCGAGCGCAATTTTCAGCTCTTCGTTCTCTTTCTCAAGTGCTTCCGTATGAAACATATGTCCTTTGTTTCGTGCCATGGAAATATACGGATGAGGATATGTTGAATGCTAATTCACCCGTTTTATTGCTTTTTTGCGGTGATAAATTGGAGTCGATATGATGTCTGACCACTGTCTCCTACAATAACATAACCCGCATCAGGATGTAAATCTCACCGCCGTCGACTGAACACGCTGGCATATATTCCATTGGTCTGCATAAAAAGCTGCCGCTGTAGCGATTTTAGGATGAAATAAGCAATGAAAGTGAATATTAAACACAAAAGCCGGGAGCGAAACATTCTGTCCCTCCCGGCTTTCATATGCCAACACCTCTATTCAGTTTAAAATGCAGATGGCCTACCCAATGGTAAATGGGGCCGATTCAGTAGTTAACTTTCGATTTAACGATATATTATGGTCGGTTGGTATGGGACCGGAGGCTATCGTGCATAGACTGCGAAAAAGCATCCGGTCGATGAAAATAGCGGATCGTGAACGCTTTGACTTTTGCACACCGTAATTGCTATGCGCCGGACAGACGCATTTTAATGATGGATAGTATTTTTTGTCCATTGGGTCCACTCTTGGAAATGAAATAGTCCGCCCCTTGACCCAACGCCGCCTGACGGTACTCTTCTTCATCTTTGTCTGTTAGCACCGCAATGCGGGTTTCCGGTTGCTGTAAAGCGATTTGCCGGATCATATTAAAGCATTTGTCGCCATTTAGATGTAGATCGGTTACCACCAGTTGCGGCTTATCTTGAATTGCTTTTTGCATTCCCTCATCTGCAGTTTGCGCCTCTTCTACTGTCAGCTCGGGAAAATACCTACAGATCATGTTCGTAAGTGCTTGGCGGAACATCTGGTTGCTGTCAATGATTAGAATGGTAGGCATTATTACCATCGCGGCCTCCGTTGTAAGATGAAATTATTTAGCTATATTTCCAGGCGTGCAATGGATGGGAATTTTATGTCTGATGCTACCCAAATTGATATGAAGTTGGAGGAATAAATACTATACCACCCAAAATGTATTTTCATTCTAGTCAATACGTATAAGGGACATACCATCATCCCTCGCAACGCATAATATACAGCACCGAACCTATTTCCATGATCTTCAAAGGTGATATGCTGCTATCTATCTGGTCAATTCGTATTTTCGGTGCAATGGAGGTGACAATAAAATGACTATTGGTTTTGATGAAATACAACTGAAAAGAACGGCAACGGGCAAAGTGGTTGTATTGGTCGTAAGAGGAAAATTGAGCAAAGAGGATTATGAACTGTTTGTGCCCCAGTTGGATTGGTTGATTGAGAAAAACGGATCTATCAGTCTTTTGGTGGAGCTCATCGATTTCCAAGGATGGACCTTAGGCGCCTTGTGGGCGGACACCAGGTTCGCTTTTAAGCATTTTGCCGACATTAGAAAATTGGCTGTGGTCGGTGAAGGCAAACAGTGGGAACGAGGGATGACAACCTTCATTAAACCCTTTACCAAAGCAGACGTTCGCTATTTTGAAACCTTCGAAAAGGACACTGCAATGAAATGGCTCTCTACCTGAACTGCTTTGATTACCTTACAACAGCGGGCAGACCAAGGGTGAAAAAGGCGAATAAATGAGAGGAGATTGATTATGTTACGCAGTGCGAGCGAATTATTCAATTACACCTTAGCGGCCCAAGATGGAGAGATCGGTCGCTGTAAGGATTTTCTTTTTGATGATGAATTTTGGACCATACGGCACATGGTTGCCGATACCGGTAAATGGCTACCCGGCGTGAGGGTCCTAATATCGCCGGCTTCGCTAGGGGAGCCTCGGTGGTCCGACAAAATTTTTCCGGTTGGGTTAACCAAAGATCAAATCAAGGAGGCGCCAGGTGTCGATGAGGATGCGCCCTTGAACCGGCATTATGAGAAGCTGTTGGCTCTCTATTATGGTCACTCGCCCTATTGGTTGGATGCGAGCACATGGGTGACGTTTGAGTCGCAGAAGTACCTCCTTAACCGTGAGATGATGCAGGATCAGATAAATAAATTGGAAGACGGGGGAAACGACGTTCATTTACGGTCCATAAAAGCGGTGTTGAATTACAACATCCATGCTACCGATGGAAAGGTCGGACATGTTGAAGATTTCGTACTGGACGATGAGAACTGGCGTGTGCGATATCTGGTCGTGGATACCCGTAACTGGATACCGGGCCGCAAGGTTTTGGTTTCGCCCATGTGGGTAGAGTTGGTGGAGTGGCTCAATCGGAAGGTGCAGGTGGACTTGACCGTGGAGGAGGTTAAAGAGAGCCCCTTGTACGACCCGAGTGCTCCTGTCAACCGTGAGTATGAACAACGACTTTACGACTATTATGGCAGACCCACCTATTGGGAATAGGCTGCGGATAGCACAGGGGTCCCTAAGGCATCAACAGGTCCATTTCTCAGAGAGTAGGGGAGTACATTTAATTGAAATCAAATCCGCTTCATCGAATTGTGATCGTTGGCGGTGGTGTCGGCGGTTTGGAACTTGCCGTCCGGCTCGGACGCCTGGCCGGTCGAGACAGAACACATGTCCCCCTGCTTATCGATCAGGGGTTGACCCATCTATGGAAACCCCTGCTGCATGAGGTTGCGGCAGGCACATTGGATGCAGGCTATGAGGCAGATGACTATCTGGTGTTGGCCCGACGAAATGGTTTTCATTTCAGGCCAGGGACGATGACGGGGCTGAGCCGGAAATACAAAACCATTCAATTGGATGAGGTCATCGACAGTGACGGCGTGATGGTCCTGCCCGCTACGGATATATCCTATGACACGCTTGTTCTGGCGTTGGGAAGTGAAAGCAATGATTTTGGCATACCTGGCGTCAAGGAGCACTGCCTTTTTATAGACAACCAGCGCCAGGCAAACCATTTGCAGTCACTGTTGATCAGTCGCTTATTGAGTCTACAATACCGATGCCAGAGGGAATCTACCTCATTACCAAAGCTTCAGGTTGCCATCGTAGGGGCCGGTGCCACCGGTGTCGAATTGGCCGCTGAACTACATAATGTGGCCAAAAAAATCAAAGGGTTCGGGTTCGACAGCCTTGATGAAGTAAAGCCAATTCATATCAAACTGATAGAGGCTGCACCACGCATACTGCCGGCCTTGTCTGAGAGGGTCTCTTTAGCCGCCCAAAGGCAACTTGAAAAGCGTGGTGTCCAAATCCTGACCAATCTCAAGGTTCAGAAGATCACTGAGGAAACTGTTCAAGTGGCCGAGGGTGGCGCCATCCATGCTGATTTGAAGGTGTGGGCCGCTGGAATTAAAGCCCCCGACTTTTTGAGCCGGCTTGACGGATTGGAGGTTAACCCGATCAATCAACTCAATGTGCGCCAGGATTTGAGGAGCACGCTTGACGCCAATATATTTGCAATGGGAGACTGCGCTCACTGTCCGCAACCAGCCCGTGGGCAATCATCGGTCCCGCCACGTGCCCAGGCCGCCCATCAGCAGGCGGCCTTGCTCGCAAAGAATTTTGTAAGGCGCTTGAATGGGCAAACGATGGAGAATTATGTCTATAGGGATCATGGCTCACTCATATCGTTGAGCCAGTCGTATATCGGCAATTTGATGGGTAACTTGATTGGCACCCGATTTGTGGAAGGCTATGTGGCGCGTTGGGTCTATCTCTCCCTATACCGATCCCATCAAATAGTGCTTCATGGTACCTTTCGGACAATCCTCATGATGATAGTGGACCGGCTGAGGCGCCGGTTTAAACCGAGGTTGAAATTGCATTAACAGGCTGTTTTCCGACTGGTAGAGAAACGGCGCTCAGCGTGATCGACATCTTGACTATCCAATCTTTTATGCTATCCTGCCGAGGTATTCCCCGTCGCGAACCCATACAGCAATGGAAGATCGAAAGGCGCTGATCGATTATCAGCAATCAACACATCGTCGATCCGGCGGAATGCTGGCAGGGGGCTTGGGCGTATGGTGAGTCAGCAAAGCGGTCGTGATGATGACCCAAGTGATAATTAAGGAATGGGGAAAGCACAATAAATGGGTCAACGCCAAAACCGGCTTCGACTTCTTGACGGTAGCATCATAGATTGAGAGGACTTTCATGGAGCATTCAACACTCAACGGCATTTCATTTGACGCAGGACAGTGGCCGCTTAAGGCTGACCTGCCGACCGTTATCTTCATTCACGGATCAGGCAATAATCGGTTGTTTTGGAAACACCAGCTCACCGCTCTGAATGATTGCGCCAACACGGTTGCTGTCGACCTGCCAGGACATGGAGACAGCCCTGGAGAGGGTATGGATGATGTGGACGGTTATGCGCAAACCGTAGCAGCATTGATCGATGCCATACAGGCCCCCATGCCGATTCCCTGTGGCTTAAGTTTGGGCGGCGCAGTTGCGATCCAGATGCTGCTCAACGGTAAAGGAAGATTCCATGCCGGTATATTGATTAATACAGGGGCGCGGCTCAAGGTCTTGCCCGAAATTTTTGATATGATCAAGAACGATTTTCAAGCTTATACCGAGTCAAGTCTCAAGATGGCGGTATCTCCCCATACGGAAGCGAACATGCTGAAAGCAATTGTCGCTGAGGCGAAGCAGTGCCCCGCTGAAGTTGTTTATAACGACTTTAAAGCGTGCGATGCCTTTGATGTGATGAAACGGTTGGGTGAGATTGTAGAGACTGTGCTGGTCGTTTCCGCCGAAGATGATCGGTTGACCCCACCCAAATATGCCCAATTCCTGTGCGATAGCATACCCCAGACGAAAGCCGCGCACATCCCCAAGGCGGGCCATTTGTCCCCCATCGAGCGGCCGAATGAGGTGAATCAGGCTATTCGAGAGTTCCTCAAAAAGTTGCAGTAGACCAATCCACTCATTTTGTCGCGCCTAATTATTAGCCCGGCAATTAAAGATCGCCATCTTCGTCATTCCGCCCACCGGACTGCGGTCCGGGGGCGGAATGACGAAAGTTGGCCTGTTTAATTAACGGGTTAAAACTATCCGACAAACATTCTTCGGGAGGATTTCCTTGATCCACAATGGATCAAGCGGTATAGATGCCGATTTGTGTTGCGCAGGCAACAGTATCAACAAGGGAGTGTCCGGAACGATGGGCGGGAAAAATTCAGCATTGATCCGGATACGCTCAACAGAATCGATCAGGGAGGTGCAATGAAATCGGATAAGGTTGGACAACGTATCAAAACCTTTATGGACCAAAAAAATATCGACCTGGCGGGATTGGGCGAACGCACTGAGCTGTCGGTTGATTTTCTCACTTCAGTGATCGAGGACAACGTCTATCCCTCATTGGGGCCGCTGCTGAAGATCGCCCGGGCCCTCGACGTGCGTTTGGGGACCTTTCTGGACGATCAGCTCAGCCAGGACCCGCTGGTGATCCGGCAGGCCGAACGCAAGAGCGAATTGAGCATGCTGCGAGGCAAGGACAAGCCCGTGGATTTGAAGTTCTATTCGCTGGGCAGGGGCAAAAGCGATCGGCATATGGAGCCTTTCTTTGTGGAGTTGCTTCCGGAATCGGCTGAGGAGAAGCAGTTCTCCAGCCACGAGGGCGAGGAGTTTATCGTGGTGCACAGTGGCCAGGTGGAGATTATTTATGGGGACGAGACCTATACCTTGGATGCGGGGGACAGCGCATACTACAACTCGATCGTGCCTCACTGCGTAAGCTGCAAGGGGGCCGAGCAGGCCGCCATCTATGCGGTTCTTTACATTCCGAGATAGGGGGGGACATGAGCGAAGCGTTACGCAGCATCACGCTGGGGGCATTGCTGGACGAAGCCATCGAGCGCTATCCGGATAACGAAGCGCTGATATATGTGGACCGCGACTTTCGGCTCACCTATCGCCAGTTTGGCGAGGTGGTCGACCGTTTGGCCAAGGGGTTGATGGCGCTGGGGGTCAACAGGGGCGAAAAGGTGGCGGTGTGGTCGACCAATATCCCTTACTGGGTGGCCCTGCAGTTTGCCACTGCTAAGATCGGAGCTGTCTTGCTGACGGTCAACACCAACTACAAAAGCGCAGAGTTGGCCTACCTGCTCGAGCAGTCGGAGTGCGAAAATCTCTTCCTCATCGACGGTTATATGGACACCGATTATCTTCAGACCGTGTACGATCTCGTGCCCGAGCTGAGAAAACAGGAGCGCGGTCATCTGGCGAGCGAACGCTTTCCGCATCTCAAGCGGGTTCTTTTCCTGGGCATGGAAAAACATCGGGGACTCTATTCGCTGCCCGAGGTCGTGGCCATGGCCGCCATGACGTCCCAGGATGCATACGAGCAGCGGCAAGCTGCACTGGATCCCCACGATGTGGTCAACATGCAGTATACGTCGGGCACCACCGGTTTTCCCAAAGGGGTCATGCTGACCCATTACAATATTGGCAACAACGGTTTCTGGATCGGTGAGAATCAAAACTTCACACACGCCGATCGTGTGTGCCTGCCGGTACCCCTGTTTCACTGTTTCGGTTGTGTGCTGGGGGTGCTGGCAGCGGTGAGCCATGCTGCCACGCTGGTCGTTCTGGAAAAGTTCGATCCGGTTCAGGTGATGGCCTCGGTGGAGCAGGAGCGTTGCACGGCGCTCTACGGCGTGCCCACCATGTTTATCGCCGTGCTGGAGCACAATCTGTTCGACAAATTCGACTTCTCCTCCCTGCGCACCGGCATCATGGCTGGGTCGCCTTGCCCGGTGCATGTGATGCGCCAGGTGATCGATAAGATGTATATGCGCGAGATCACGATCTGCTACGGCCTGACCGAAGGCTCGCCGGTCATCACCCAGACGCTGCCCGGCGACGATATGCGCCGCCGCACGGAAACCGTGGGCCGCGCCATGCCCCACATCGACGTCAAAATCGTCGATCCGGAAACCGGCCGTGAGTTGGGTGCCGGCGAACAGGGCGAAGTGTGCTGTCGCGGCTACAATGTGATGAAAGGCTACTATAACATGCCCGAAGCCACTGAAAAGGCCATCGATACAGACGGCTGGCTCCATTCGGGGGATCTTGGCGTGATGGACGCAGATGGCTACCTGGCCATCACCGGGCGCCACAAGGACATGATTATCCGGGGCGGCGAAAATATCTACCCCCGGGAGATCGAAGAGTTCCTCTACGGGCTGGAAGGTATTGTCGACGTCCAGGTGGTGGGCGTGCCCAGCAAGAAATACGGCGAAGAGGTGGGGGCGTTCGTCATCAAGAAATCCGGAGTCGATCTGACGCCCGACGATATTCGTGATTTTTGCAGGGGCCAAATCAGCCGCTACAAAATACCCAAGCATGTCGCTTTCGTGGAGGACTATCCCATGACGGCCAGTGGAAAGATCCAGAAATACAAGCTTCAGGAACTCTCCGTAGAGCTGTTTCCCGGACCCGACCGCATCCCGGTTTAACCATTTTCCATACGCTTCGCGTACTGCCACATGCGGGCAAACACCTCTATGCCCGTTTCGGGGTAGTCGAAGAAAGGAATCTTTTGCTCCATGAGGAAGGAGCGGCAGAGTTCCTCCTGCGCGGGATCGCCCAGGAGTGAGACAAACACGGGCTTGTTCGCCCTCTCCCTTATCATTTGCGCCAGCGGTTGAAGGGCGTCCGGGCCTTGGGAGGCGAAGGAGATAAAGAAGATGCCATCCACACCATCGTCGTCAAAGAGGGCTTCCAGTATGGAAAGCGACGTTTTTTCGAAGCCGTGAACGTTCATGTCCGGGTAGGTGTCCACGGGGTTCTTTCGCTTCGGAACGGTGGATATTACCGTTGCCAGCCGATCCATGGTGTCCGGTGTGAAGCAGGACAGCTCCAGGCCAACTTCAGAGGCGCGGTCAATGGACATGATGGCCTGGGCCCCACTGAAGGTGACAAGGGCGATCCGGTTGCCCCGCGGGAGAGGCGCCCACTGAAACCCCATGAACAGGGAGAGCATCTCGTCGATTGTTTTCGCCCGCAGCACGCCCGCCTGGCGTAAGACGCCATCAAGGACGGCATCATTCACAGCCATGCTCGCTGTGTGCGATGCGGTGGCTTTGCCGCCCGGTTCGCTTCTGCCTCCTTTGAGCAGGATCACCGGCTTTCGCCGGACCGCATAGCGGGCCGTTTCGAAAAACCGTTTCCCGTCATGAATATCTTCCAGGTACAAACCGATGATTTGGGTCTGATCGTCATCCGCCAGATACTCTAAGGCGTCGCTTTCGTCCACATCCACCTTGTTGCCCAATCCCAGACCTTTTGAAATGCGATAGACCGGAAAAGCGCCCATGTGCATAAGCAAGGCGCCCACGAAGATGCCCGACTGGGCGGCAAATCCCACCGAGCCGGGCGTCAGCATATTGCGGTTGGCAAAATAGGATGTCGTCAATCCCGTTTCGGTGTTCACCAGGCCCAGCGTGTTGGGTCCAAATCCACGCATATCGGCCTCCCTCAAGATGGTCCGGATCTCCTCCTGAATAGCGCGCCCGGCGTCACCGGATTCGGAGAATCCCTCCGAGGAGATCACCACACCCTTGACGCCTTTCCGGGCGCAAGCCCTGAGCGCTTCGGGCACCGCCGCCGGTGGAATGATCATTGAAACCAGGCCAACGTCAAAGGGGACCTCTTCGATGGTACGATAAAATGGAACTCCCTGGAATTCGCCGCCCTTGGGGTTGATGCCGGCAATGCGACCCTTGAAGCCGTTTTGCTGCAAGGTGGCAATCAGCAAGGAGCCTGGTTTTAAAGGATCCAGGGATGCTCCGAAGATAGCGATGTTTTCTGATTCCAGCACCTCTTTTATGGATCTCATCAATCAGGTCTCCTTTTCGTGGCGGTGAAGCAGCTTCGGGTGATTGGTACGAATGATGGCCGACCATGAATTAATGGCGGTAACCGTTGAAAGTCAATACGTAATCCAAAGACGGACTGCAGACACTCTCAGCGGGTGCACGGAAACTGCCTGTGCTATAATTGCTCTTTCTGGGTGAGCACTATAATTAGGAACATAATTAAAAAGTGTTGCTTGATTTAAAAATACGTTTATATTTCAGCTCCAAATCCAACTTTCACAGGGATTGTTGATAAATGACGCACACTGGATAAAGGATGGAAATATTATGGAGAATACGATTATCAAAGGAACCGGTCGGTATGTCCCTCCCCGATGTGTGACCAATCATGATTTGACGCAATGGATGGAAACCTCTGATGAATGGATTGTACAGCGTACCGGTATCGAACAGCGATATTGGGTGCCAGAGGAGGGCGGCGTCGGTGTTTCCGATTTGGGGTTGGAGGCGTCCAAAATCGCCCTCGCGCGGGCCGGTTGGCAGCCAGAAGAGCTCGACCTGATCATTTTTGCCACATTGAGCCCCGATCTGTTTTTCCCGGGGTCCGGGTGCCTGCTGGCTCACAAACTCGGGCTATCGACGACGCCGGCTCTGGATATCCGTCAGCAGTGCTCCGGTTTTCTGTACGGCATGGCAACGGCCGACGCCTATATCCGCAGCGGTTTAGCCAAAAGGGTGCTTCTCGTCGGCGCTGAAGTGCACAGCACCGGTCTGGATATTTCAACCCGTGGCCGGGACGTGGCCGTGATATTTGGTGACGGAGCGGCTGCCGTTTGCCTGGAGCCCGTGCAAGCGGAGACCAGAGATGGCATTCTCGCGTCTTGCCTGCATGCCGACGGATCACTGGCGGAAAGCTTGATGACTTATGCACCGGCGTCCCGGGACAATCCGCGTATCACTGTTGAGATGCTTCAGGAAGGCAAACAGTATCCGGTCATGGACGGCCGCACTATCTTCAAACATGCGGTGCGGCGACTGCCCGAGGTTGCCGGCGAGGCCCTGAAGAAAGCGGGTCTGCCCTTGTCGGCGGTGGATCTGTTCATCCCCCACCAGGCCAACCTGAGGATCAATCAGGCGTTCGCCCAGTCGTTGGAGCTACCGGAGGATAAGGTCTACCACAACATCCAACGTTACGGGAACACCACGGCCGCGAGCATTCCCCTGGCATTCGATGAGGCCATCGAGAAAGGGTTGATCGGTTCCGGCAGTACGGTCATGTTTTTGGGGTTTGGCGCCGGCGTGACCTGGGGCGCAGTGCTTTACCGATTCCCTGCATGATCAATGTAACTTGGAGTAACTTGGAGTAACCTGGAGTAACCTGGAGTCATCCGGAAGGATTTGGGATGAATTGGGTTCTCATCTGGATCAGCTGTTAAAAGCAGAACGCGCTTGCCAAACGATGTTGGCCTGGAAAACCGGTTGACCCGAATCCGGACGGACACCGAGGATGACTTGCCCACCGTAAGGATCCACCTCTTGGGCCTGAACCAGAACGTTCTCGCCCAAGACCGTCTCTGAAATGTAATCGATGCGGATCGTGGCGATTCGGAATCGATCATGTCTTTGGGCGTCAAAGCTGTCCAAGATCCAGCGCACGTAAGCCGCATTGTTCACATGCCGGTTTACATCCAGGTCGGAATAGCGAACGGAAAACAGTCGCAAATCAGATAACGCCTGCGCGTTGGCCTGCTTATCCAGAACTTCGTTGGGAGCAGTTGACGCTTTGGTTGGCGTTACTCCCTGCATAAACGGTTTTGGCCGCATGGGGCGATGCTTTGTCTGGTTCACGATCAACCATGCTGAAACGCCGGAACCGAGTTTTTCGCCCTGCTCAGAGAGAAACTGGACATCACGCAGGGCAAAAGCACGCTCTACGCCGCAGGGCCATGTACGGACAATGATCCTTTGCCCCCAGGCCGGATAGCGATCGATTTTCATCCAGCAGCGGGAAAGCACCCAAAGAACGCCCTGGCGATCCAAATCCTCTCGCCCTACACCCAAGTCCCGGGCATGATGCCCTGCAGCCTCCTGAAAGCAGCTGAAAAGCGCGTCCAGCCGTGCCAAACCGTTTATGTCGGCTTCGTGGGTGTGTATGTGAAACGGTTCTTTCCAGACAGATTCGCTCATGTCGCTCCAGCCTCTGAAATGGTTGCAGTTCTCACTCCAGTATCGCGGACCGGAGAGATCGTAGCGTGATTTTTAGCGGGGCGAGTATTTCAAAGCAATCTTAGTGTGTCAATGGTAGACCTCCTAAAGATCATCTGATTATCGCGCAGCGTCGTCGAAAAACGCATATTCCTATACAACCCGCCATTTTTCCGCTTCGTCGCAATTCGTTAGCCACAATCTTCCCTCCCGTCTAAATAGCGACCTAGCGACCCGAGTGATTCTACGCATCCGGTTGATCGGTGCAATATGTAATGGTCAACAAAAAACGGACACAAAATTAAGCAACTTTTAAGTACTGCTCTTTCTCATAATCCATCGGGGATAAATACCCCAAAGTAGAATGAAGTCGAATACTATTGTAGTATGTGATGTAGTCCAGTATTTCGTTTTTGGCATCATTGCGGGTAAAAAACCGACATGCCGTCAGCCGTTCTGATTTAAGGGAACGAAAGAAGCGTTCTGTCGGAGCATTGTCCCAGCAGTTGCCCTTACGGCTCATCGACGAGATCATGCCATAGGTTTCAAGCCGATCCCGGTACTCATTGCATGCGTACTGGCTTCCACGGTCCGAATGGTGCATCAGCCCTTGGGCTGGTTTTCTTTGCCAGTAGGCCATGGATAAGGCGCTGAGCGCCAGCTCCTTTTTCATTCGTTTGTCCATGGCCCAGCCAACAATTTGGCGAGAATACAAATCCATGATGATGGCCAGGTACAACCAGCCTTCAAAAGTCCACACGTAACTGATATCGGCCGTCCAGACCTTGTTGGGGGTATCTACATCAAAGTTGCGATCAAGCACATTAGGGGCTACCGCAAATGAGTGTCGACTGTTGGTTGTCAACTTGAACCGTTTGGGGGTTTTCGCTTTAAGTCCTACTTGTCGCATGATTCGCCGTACCTTATATCGTCCAATTTCCTGGTCTTCAGCCTGAAGCTGTTTGACGATTCTGCGGGATCCATAACTGGATCTGGATTGATCGAAGATTTCCTTTATCCGGCCCCTTAGGCCTGTTTCTTCGGGGCGATGATCGCCACCAGGGGTATATCGATCCAGATAGTCATAAAACCCGCTCCGGCTAACCCGCATCACCGAACACAGTAAGGTGACGGGATAGGCCTTCATTTGCTGCCGGATGAACTCAAATCTTACTTGGGTTCGTTTGCAAAGAAGGCCGCCGCCTTTTTTAAGATGTCACGCTCCATTAAAAGGCGTTTGTTCTCTTTACGCAGTTGCTTAACCTCGGCCTGCAGTTCCTGAGACGATCCTGCTTCGGTTTTGTTTTCCTTTTCGGCTCGATGCTGTCTGACCCAACGCGATACGTTGGTGTGATTGATCCCTAAACGGCGACCGACTTCGCTGCAGTTATAGCCTTGTTCGATTACCAGTTTTACCGCATCGTTTTTAAAGTCGTCGGTAAAGTCCCTGCGTTGTCGTTTTTCGCTCATTGAACACCTCGCTAAATGGCCTTTTGATCAGGTGCGAGTAGCCTCCGCCGATCTGGTTGTCAAGGGTCAAGATGAACGCCTGGCGACGCCCTTGACAACCAGATCGACGGAGGCTTTGGGGTTGACATGAGATGATTGGCATCATCTCTATTTGTCAAATAGCTCTTTTAAATTGCTCCCGCTCACACCCAGTTGATGTTTACGCTTAACTCGGTGTCCGATTTTATTGAACCACATTAATAGAGCTGTTGGATCGTCGATACGGCAGCCGTTCGACGCCTGACCATCAAAGAATATCGGCCACGCGGCGCAGGCGTCGTCATTGAGATTCCTCTATGTGGATGCCATCAGCAACCAAAAATGGATGGAGGGAAAAGAATGAAAGATGGGATAAAATGGATTGTTATCGG
The DNA here is from genome assembly GCA_963668675.2 of uncultured Desulfatitalea sp. Classification (GTDB taxonomy): domain Bacteria; phylum Desulfobacterota; class Desulfobacteria; order Desulfobacterales; family Desulfosarcinaceae; genus Desulfatitalea. The sequence continues at coordinate 4,129,613 of CAXXMB010000002.1, forward strand.
ATTGTTGCTTTCCGCTATTTTTGTGCTTTCCATGATGAAACCACCCGAAGCGATAACAACAATGCTGGCAAATGTGTCGGCGGAAGTTAAACTTTATTCGGCCATTATTCATATTGTGTTTTTAGTTGTTATCGTAGCAGGCGTGCTCTACAAAAGCATTAGAACCCCTCTATTTTCAACATTCATAGCGTTTCTCTCCCTTTGCGCAACCGTTATCGCCTTTAAGTACAGGATATTGCCGAGCGTTCTTCTCTTCGGGACCTATTTGATTTTATGCATTCGCGGATATCTCACCCAAAAACTGGATTTCGATCTCGAACATATCTCCTCCTCTAGTTTACTCTTCGGTATTCTCGGATTGCTGTTCGGGTTTTGGTATCTGCATTGGACCGAAGGTCCGGTTTGGCTGAATGCAGTGCTCTATTCACCACTCGGGGCGGTCAATTGCCCCACAATGGCAGTCATCTGTGGATTTCTTTGTCTTACCAAAAAGCCGAGATCGGTGACGCTCGAGACAACGGTGGCTCTGACAACCCTCTATTTTGGTTTTTTTGGCCTCTTCAGGCTTGGGGCATACGTTGATATTGTTTTGATTCTGTGTGCGTTGTTTCTGATGGTCAGACTAGGATCCTATCTGGTTTACGATGGCAATTTTGAAAAGCGATCGGTTCAAAGCGACTTGAGCCTATCTCCCAAAATAAGGTAAATGGCCTTAGGCAGTATCAAATTAAATAAGCTTGACCAAATGAAAGGTTGAGGTTTTGGTCGCCAAGAAGTCAGCATTTTAATAGGTACGAGTTTTGCGTACTCAAAGCGTAGCACCACTCACTGGCCGGCCTCAGGGGGAAGGATCTTATGGAAAAGGGCGAAAAGGTGGCATTACTGGCAATCGGGGTCAACCTGCTGCTGTTTGCCATTAAATACTTTTTTTCGGAGATGTCCGGCAGTATTGCATTGAGAGCCGATGCCTTTCATTCGCTGTCGGACGTCGTTGCCTCCTCGACGGTCTTGGGCGGGCTGTTCATCGCCAAGCGGAAAAGCCGGTCATTTCCCTACGGTCTCTACAAGGTTGAAAATCTGGCCTCGGTCGTCGTTGCATTGGCCATCCTTTATGCAGGCTACGAAATCGCTGTGGAAGCGATCCATGGCGGCACCGTGGAACTTCAGAACGTCGGAGCGACGATTGCCAGCGTTCTGTGCGCCATGGGGGTTGCATTTATCTACTCGATCTACGCCACCCGTGTCGGCCGAAAGATCAACTCGCCGAGCCTTGTCGCGGATGCCAAACACATCGGTGTTGATATGTTCGCCGGCGCAGCGGTGCTGGCTGGGCTCGTGGGCAGCTTGGCAGGCATAGATCTTGACCGCGTCAGCGCATTTATCGTCGTAGCGATTATCGTCTGGTCCGGCGGTAAAATCCTCAGCGACGGTATCCGCGTGCTCTTGGACGCGTCCCTGGATTACAACACCCTGAGCCAGGCTGAAAAGTTGATTCTGGCCGAGCCGAGGGTGATGGCGATCGAACACCTTACGGGACGCAACTCGGGCAGCTACAAGTTTATAGAAGCCAATATTATTCTGAAAGCGCATGAACTTGACAAGGCGGCTTTTATCGCCAATCGAATCGCAGCCACTATCTCAGAACAAATCAAAAACGTGGATCGGGTGCTGATTCACTTCGAACCCATTAAAAAAGAGATCCTTGTGTATGCCCTGCCCCTCCAGGATGCCATACAGCAGCAGATTTCGGAGCACTTTGGTGAAGCTCCCTGTTTCGCGCTGATCACGGTCAGTATCAAGGACCGGAAACCCATTGCGCAGGAGATCCTCGTCAACCCCTTCACCCATGTCAAACAAGGCAAAGGAATACGGGTCGCGGAATTTTTGATCGAGCACGCCGTCGACGCCGTGATCACCAAAGAGAGCTTCGCCGGCAAGGGTCCGTATTACGTGTTCTCTAACGCGGCGGTGGACCGTTTTCAGACCCGAGCAGACACCGCGGAAAAAGCACTGGCGGAATTGGGCCTTGTGGCCGAGGAAAACAATCCGGGCGTGTAATAGCTCTCGAAGAAGAAACGATCTGTCAAAAAAATTTACAATATGGAAAAAGCTTATTCGTCAAGTGAGGCGAGGGATGGAAAGCCGGATCGGGGCGGCAGCTGATCGGAAAGCCGCAAACCTTGGGCCAGGGGAGGCGACACGGCCAGTCGCTTGCTGTTCAACAGGCCGAACCTCCTCGTGGCATCCAGCTCTCTTTTTCAAAGAGATGAGTCGTAAGAGACGCCTCTGGAATTTTTCGGTCGAAGATTCAGCGTTTTTTGATAGAGAGCAGGGATCAAAATCGACGCTTTGCTTGCCATTCATTAGGAGGGCAGTATACTATTGGTGGGAGATGGAATCTTTCCAATAAGGGCCGCTTTTCGTTCTTAACCCGATAGCGAAAGGAGGGTACCATGGCTGTCAGAATCCTGATCAAAAGACGGTTCAAGGAAAAGCATTTTAACGAAATCGTTAAAATGCTTAAAGAACATCGTTACGGAGCCATGAATCAGGACGGGTACCTGTCGTCTGAAACCCTGTGGGACATCAAAGACCCTTACCGGGTGGTGGTGGCCTCAAATTGGGAGACGCTCAAGCAATGGAATGTGTGGAAAAACAGTGCCGAAAGAGTCGCCGCAGACAAGAGGATCAACGCGTTTCTCGATGGGGGTACCGAGTACGAAGAGTATCAATTGGGGATGTATCCCCATTGATGCGTGAAATACTGTGTCAATGTTGTTCAACGGTCCCACGCGGTTGAACCGTAACAGTGATGCAGCCTTTTCCATGTAGTGAATTGTCACCTGCCGAAAGTCGATTTTTCCGGCCTGATCTGTTGCGCTGTTTCGCTTCCTCGCTCAGCGTTTGATTCGTGTTTTCCTTTTCCGTCTCCGAGGCTAAAAACTCATCCGCTTTTGTTATCGATAGTTCAGTAGCGAACTGCAGACGGAACAATCACCAGAAAACGGACATCACTCAAGAACTGATTTTTACAGTATCTACATGCGGATTACAGCACCAAACGTTAGGCTGAATCATGATGAATTTTGGACTTATTCCGCTGCAGCCCTAAATTTTGGTATAATTCCTCCAACCAAGGGTTCATAAACACGATACTGCGTTTTTTCATCCAGCAGATCATCAATCTGTTTTTGTAGATTCATCCGTTGTTCGCTTTTCAGCCAGCGGTCCCAGTCGTCAAGGCTGTTCCAGGTGCTGATAACCAGGTATTCACCGGGAAAATCCAGGCAGTGGAATGTTTTGCCTGAAATGTAACCTGGCTGGATTGTGGCTAAAGATCGAAGCTTTACGATCAGTGGAGCAAGATTGGTTGCTTTTTGCTCGTCTTTAAATTTTCGCTGGATCATAACTGAAATCGCCATCATAGACTCCTTTTGTTGGGGGCAGGAATAGTGTTGGGACATAATTTAGGAGGGTGCTATCAACGAGAGTAATCCATCACAGAGCCCCTTGTCAAACCCCGGAACAGAAAGGCTTAGGGGGCAGCGGCCTGAAAATGAATGGCCAGACAATTTTCCCGTTTTCCTGCACTTCAGTGATATAGAAACCCCACATAAGCACAGCGATTCATAATCCGGATCAATGCATATATTGGACGCTCAAGTGCCATCCTTGCTGCCGGTAGAGCCCTCGTCTCTTTATTACGGCGTCACGATAGGGAACATTCCATTCGGCGTTGTCAGGAGGGAGAAAAAGCGGACCAGGTCGTCGGTGCTGCCATCGATTTGGAGCTCGCCGGACGCTGCCGCTTCCATCATGGTGGTCCGCCGCGTGAAGATCCGGACATACAGATCATGGGTCAGTTTCAGCGTGGCATTGGCATTTTCATCCGGGTCTTTCCGGTAGTGGTGTAAAACGGCATTTTCCAGCCGCAGGACATAACTCTCCCCGCGGTCGGTAAAAATAAAATTGATGGTCAGGTCGTTTCCTTGGGCCTCGGGACCGTTCAATCGCACCGCCATGACATCAAAAAAGCTGGCGATGGGCATCTGACGGACCAGTTCATCGGCATTGACCAGCGCGGGGGTCTTGGGCACGCCATTGCGCAGCTCCAATGCGGCGGTAAGGTACACATCGCGCCAGGGGCCTGACTCGGATTGATAGCCCAGCTGATCATAGGCGCTGGCCAGCAGCTCCCGGGCCTGCACGTTCTCCGGATCGGCAAACACCAGGTGATTCAGGACCTCCGAGACCCATCGGTAATCACCTGCATCGAAGGATGCCTGGGCCTGACGGAGCAGATTCCCTGCGCCGCCCATGAATTCCACATAGCGCGCGCCCGCTTCCTCGGGGGGAAGGGGGTTCAGATTGGCCGGATTGGCATCGTACCATCCGAAGTAAAACGCATAGACCGCCTTGACATTGTGGCGTAGCGTTCCGTAGTAGTCACGGTTGGCGAAGGTTCGGCGAAGGGAGTACGGCAGCCGGATCTCCTCGGCGATCTCTTTGGGGGTCATCCCGTCGTTGGCCATGCGCAGGGTCTGGTCGTGGATGTATTTGTAAGTGTCCCGCTGCACTTTCAGGAAATCGACCACATGCCGATTGCCCCAGACCGGCCAGTGATGCGTACCGAAATAGACCTCGGCTTCTCCGAAGAGGGTCAGGGCTTCATCGATGTAACGGCTCCACTTCAGTGCATCCCGGGCCTTTGTCCCCCGAAGCGTGTACACATTGTGTAGATTGTGAGAAACAATTTCACCTCCGCAATATGCTTTGAAATCTGGCAGGTAGAAGGTTAACTCCGATGTGGCTTCAGATTCCGGAGCGTTCTGGAAAACAAACCGGATGCCGTCGAGATCCATCTCCTGGGGGGTATGGGTGACCAGATCCGTTGGCGTCAGAATCCCGATTTTGCCGATGGCCGGCTCCTTCCCCAGACCGGTGTCGACATGCCCGCGTATCGATCGGGACAACCACTTGCCATACATGTATTGAGACCGCCGCCGCATGGCGCCTCCAGCGAGGACGGACTCGCTGATCGACTCTTCCATAAATCCCTGCGGTGCGACAATGCGGGCCGTTTTTTCGACGGCATCATTTACTGAGAGGATGGCCGCTGCTCCCCCGAAATGATCGATATGACTGTGCGTGAAAATGATGGCGGCGACGGGTTTGGGCGTCAAATGCGTCCGGGCAAACGCCATGGCCGCTGCCGCCGTCTCTTCGCATGTCAGTGTATCCACAACGATCCAGCCGGTTTTGCCTTCGATGATCGTGAGATTGGCCAAATCGTATCCGCGTATCTGATAGATGCCCTTGGCAACCTCGAACAGCCCGTGGATATTGTTGAGCTTGGTCTGGCGCCAGAGGCTGGAATTGACGCTTGGCGGGGCCTCACCCTCGACGAATCGATAGGCGGTCTGGTCCCATGCCGGTATTCCGTCCGCACGAAGGATTTTCAGGTCGGATTCACTGGCGATCCATCCCCGACGGGCATTTTTGAAGTCCTGCAGATCCTCTACGGGAAGATATTCGTGCGCCTGCGTATTTGTAAGGATCGTTTTTTCCGTGGGCGCTGTGTGCCCTTGGGCGTCCTTGTCTTCGGTAGTTGCTTTCGGCATTGGCGTGTCTCCTTCTATACGTTTATTGTGCTGCCTGCAGAATTTCGAGAATACCATTGGGCCCCCCGGGTGGGCGAGGGTTGAACATGACAGTTGGATCGGCCACGGCGTGCATGGCGATATCCATGAATCGCTCTTTCGGCACGCCTGCTTCCGACAGTTTCAAGGGGTGACCGATTGTCGCCATCAGGGCATGGACGCGATCGGCTGCCGCCATCGCCGCCTCCAGTTCAGTATCGCTGGATCTGTTCACGCCCAATGCCGTGGCGGCCTGGGTCAATCCCTCCAGTGCATATTCGGCGTTATAGCGCATGACATGCGGCAGCATGATGCCGCAGGCCATGCCGTGGGGCACATCCAGCAGGGCTCCCAATGAGTGAGCGATGGCATGCGCCAGCCCGACCTGAGCCACAGTGAAGGCCCAGCCGGCCATGGTGGCCGCGACCTGCAGTTTGCCCCGGGCTTTGGTGTTTTGCGGATTTTTCACGGCCTCGGGCAGGTTTGCCGCGATCAGACGGATGGCCTGTAGGGCCTGGCCGGTGCAGACATCGTTGGACAGCCGGCTCATTACGGCTTCGATCGCATGGGTCAAGGCGTCCATGGCTGTAGCCGCTACCATGGGTGTCGGCAGGCCGGAGACGAACTGGGGGTCCAGAATGGCGGTGTTCGGAAAGAGATACGGATCGATCAGGTAGACCTTGCGGCCGGCTTCCGGGTTCTTGACCACGGCCACATTGGTCACTTCGCTGCCGGTGCCGCAGGTGGTGGGGACCACCAGGTGCGGTGTTTGGGGTCTGGTGAGGCGGTTGATGCCGATGTGATCCATGGCCCGCCCGCCCTCCCTGAGGACCACGGCCAGCACTTTGCCCGTGTCGATCACGCTACCACCGCCTACACTCACAATCGCGTCGGCACCCAGTTCCCGAGCGCTGTTTGCGGCGTTGTCCACCGTATCGAGACTGGTATCGGGCGGCACATCGTCGAAGGCGCCCACCAGGGCATCGCCCAGCGCCCGGGCGACGATGGCCGCCAGACCGGCGTTGCGGACACCCGGATCGGTTAGCATCAGGATGCGCCGGCTTCCAAGCATGGCTGCCTCGTGTGAAATCCCCGCGATGGCAGAAGGACCGGCATTGACTTTGGTTGGCCCGTGGAAGGAGAAGCTGTCTGATTTGGGCGTGGCCAGCATCATCTGAAAGGAGCGCCGGCTGTCGCGATCGCCACCGGAACTGACGTGCACCCGCTTGACTTCCGTGTATTCCGACAGGCCGATTTCACCCATTTCCCTTCCAATGCCGGACTGCTTGTATCCGCCGAAGGGCACGAGGTTGCCAAAAGCATGGTAGTCGTTGATCCACATGGTGCCGGTGCGAATCCGGGCAGCCATCCGTTCGGCCCTGGCCGTGTCCTTGGACCAGATTCCGCCGGCCAGGCCATAGATCGAGTCGTTGGCCAGGGCGACCGCCATATCGTCGTCATCGAACGTTTCAATACAGACCACGGGGCCGAAGATCTCTTCCTGGGCCAGGCGGGAGGTGTTGTCCACGTCGATAAAGGCCGTGGGATGGTAGTAAAAGCCGTTTTCATACCCGGGCACCTCCGCCCGGCGGCCACCACAGACCAGTTGTGCACCGGATTCCCTTCCCAATCGGACATAGTACTCCGTGGTTTCCAGTTGAGAGGCGCTGACCAAAGGACCCATCTGGGTATCCATCTCCAGTTGGTAGCCGATCTTGATATCGCCGACCCGGCGCACCAGCCGCTCGACAAATTCGTCGTGGACGGCGGAATGCACCAGTATGCGAGTGCCCGACTCGCAGATTTGGCCGCTGTGGAAAAATGTGCCAAAGATACCCCCATCCACGGCCAGATCCAAGTCGGTGTCCTCCAGGACGATGTTCGCGGATTTTCCTCCCAGCTCCAAGGTCACCTTCTTGATTGTTTGCGACCCCATCTGCATGATCTTTTTGCCGATTTCGGTACTGCCGGTAAACGCGATTTTATCGACGCCGGGGTGGGTGCAGAGCGTATGGCCGAGGTCAGCGCCCGGTCCGGCCAGAACGTTGACGACCCCTTTGGGCAGCCCCGCTTCATGGGCCGCCTCGGCAATGATCAGCGCGGAGAGAGGTGTGAGGGTGGCCGGCTTTAGTACGACGGTGTTGCCCATTATAATGGCCGGCGCGATCTTCCACATGGCCATCATCATGGGGAAGTTCCAGGGAACGATGCCGACGCAGACGCCCAGGGGCTCGTGCCGCACATAGTTGCGGCCCGGGGAGAGGGGGTTGCCCGTGACTTGGACGTCTGTTCGCCATGGGAATTTGTGGGCCGCGTAGTGGGCCAGGTTGCGCATCATATTGGCATGGGCAAAGGGTTCGGATTTGGTCCGGTTGATGATGCCGCCCGAGTCCATGGCTTCCATCAGGGCCAGGCGTAGCGTCTTTTGTCCGAGATGGTCGGCGAAGTTCATCACTTTACGTGCGCGAACAGCCGGTTCCAGATCGGACCAGTCGCCCTGATCGAAGGCGCGCCGGGCCGCTTCGATCGCGGCTTCCGCTTCCGCCGCGCCCGCTTTGGCAACCGTAGCAATGGGCGCACCGCTGCCTGGATCGAAGGTTTCGAAGGTCGAACCGTCGGCAGCGTCCACGAATTCTCCGTTGATATACAGTCGGAAATGCTCCATGTCAGGTGATCTCCTTCACGCTCGGTAACTGTTTGCGAAGCAGCCGCTTCAATACTTTGCCGGGGCCGCTGATCGGTATCTGTTCGATAAAATGGATTTCCCGGATCTTTTTGTAGGGCGCGACCCGGGTGTTGACGAACGCCAGGATCTCCCCGGCCTCCGGTGCAGCGCCTGTCCGGGCCTGAACGAAGGCGACAACCGCCTCGCCGCTATCCGGATCCGGGCGGCCGAGCACCGCGCAGAGTTCAACGTCAGGATGGCGGCTGAGGATCTCTTCCAGCTCTCGGGGGTAGACATTGTAGCCTTTGTACAGGATCATGTCTTTGATGCGATCGGTGATGTAGAAATAGCCTTGCTCATCCTCACGGCCGATGTCACCGGTGTGCAGCCATCCATTTACGAGGACTTCGGCGGTGGCTTCGGGTTTGTTCCAGTAGCCAAGCATCACTTGGGGACCCCGGATGCAGATTTCACCCTCCTTTCCCGGGGGCAGGTCACCACCGGTGGCCGGATCGATCACTTTCAATTCGGTGTCGAACAGGGGCAGGCCGATGCTGCCGGGCCGGATGCCGTCCCGCGACGGCGGATTCACCGCGGCGGCCGACGTGCACTCCGAAAGGCCGTATCCTTCGGTGACGACACCCGGAATGGCGGCCAGCATCTTTTCGAGCAGACTTATCGGCAGCGGGGCTGCTCCGGAAACGGCCCACTTGATGTCGGCCAGTTGCGATCCTGTGAAATTCGGATGCCCCAGGACCAGGCGGTAGACCGGCGGTGCGCCATTCATGAAGGTGGCCCTGTATTTCCGGGCGGCTGCCAGAAATTCGGCTGGATCGAAACGGGGAAACACCACCATCGTGCTGCCGAGAAAAACCTGGTTGTTGAGGGCCACCGCGCCCATGGCGTGAAACCAGGGTGGCACCATCAGGGAGACTTCGCTGTCACGCTTGAAGATGCCTGCCCAACCGCCGGTCTGGCTGCCGGGGTAGTGGATGCGGATCTCCCCCGGAACTTTTTCGATCTGGGCGCCCAGGACCAGCATACAGTTCTGAATGACATTGGACACCACATTTTTATGGCTCAGCATGACGCCTTTGGACAATCCCGTGGTGCCACCGGTATAGGCGATATGCCCCAGATCGATCACGGGGTCGATCTCGGCCGGGGAGGGCAGGGGGGGATGGTCCAACAGCACCTGGTTGAAAGCCCGGGTACCCTGTGGGGGCGGTGTCGGCGGAGGGGTCAAGGGAGACAGAGGATCTGCCAGGGAGACCACGTAACGCAGTTTTATCCCTATGGCGTCGAGCATCGGTTCGATTTTCCCATAAAGCTGCTCCAAGGCGATGATGCTCTCAGCTCCGGCATCTTTCAACTGGTATTCGACTTCCTGGAGCGATAGCAGAGGGCTGACCGGAGAGAAGACGGCGCCAGCTTTGAGCAGCCCATAATAGGCGACGGCGAATTGCGGGCAGTTGGGCAGGTTGACGGCCACACGATCGCCCCGCTTAACTCCGGCCGTCACCAGGGCCGCGGCGAACCGATCGGACAGATCCCGCAGTTCAAGGTAGGTGACCGGTCGATCGAAAAAGATCAAAGCGGTTCGGTTTGGTGCCCGGCGCGCCGTGTCGTCAAGCACGCTATAAATGGGCACCTCCGGATAATAGAGGCTCCTGGGAAGGCCCATCGGCCATGCGCTGAAATTTTTGGGTATCATAAGCTCCCGGCCTCGCTGTTCCAAATCGGGGCCGGTTCCGTCGGAGCGGCCATGCGCCGCGCCAGAACCGGCCCCAGTCCGGTTATTTCATTTTGGGAATCGGTAACTCCATTTCCTGCATGGCCGCCACCACGGCGGGATGAACTTCGTCCGGTTCCGCACCAACGGGATAGGGGGTTCTGGGCATAAACCCAAGCATGGCGTCGTATGTGGCGAAATCTGCGCGATGGGCGTTCCAGACCCGCACGATCTCCTTTACGATCGCATCTGGCAGTGATGCGTCGCAGAGAAACCCGTTGGGCCCCGCCCGGCCCATGATATCCTGGTTGAGTCCCTCGAAGGCGCCTTTCTTAAAAATAATGGGACGTTGTACCAGTGCCCCGGGGATTTTTTTGGTAATGCCCAGCTGCTGTTCCGTCATGGGGATAAAATGCAAGCTGCGCCCGGAGTTGATAATCTCCATGGTGGCCGGCCCGCCGGCGCATTTGGGCGTAACGAAAACACCGTCATCGTTCAGCGCGATGAGACCCATGAAGCGCAGCGGGATGGCATCCACGCTGCCGTTGAGCAGGGCGTCTTTGCAGCCTACCGCCCCCAAGGGGGACCATTTGATCTTGTCATAAATGCCCATGCCCCCGAAGAGCGGCTTGTCGAGCAGAATACCCTGAAACGGTCGGGAGCGCTCACCCGTGCAGACGCGTTTGCCGGCGAGAGCGCCCATACTTTTGATGTCGGGATTGAAGGTGGCGTACAATCCCATCACAGCCGGGATTGGAACCAGGGCTTTGACCGTGGGCCACGGGGTTTTGTCGAAAGGTTTGCGGCCTTCGGCCAGAAAGCCCACCATGGTGGGGCTGCCGACCACCACGGTGTAGGGCACCTTGCCGGATGTCATCTTTTCCCGGTTTTGCACCATGTAGCGGTACATATACATGGCCCCGGGGGTCTCCTGATGTTTGGCCTGCACCCATGACCCGGCTTTTTTAAAGACCTGCTCGGCAGCGGCGCCCACGGAATACATATGGGTGCCGAACGGGGTGGTCATAAAGACCACATCCACCGGCGCGTGGTCGGCGGCTTGCGCCGCCGGAGTCAAGCAGGCAGTCATCACCACTGCCATCAGAAACATGACGGGCAGTCTTTTTGAAATCATTGGTGCTCCTCCTTTTGTGATGTTGTTAGTAACAAGAAGATGAAGCCCCTCAAGCGACAGTCGCCTTCGGGGAACTCGCCCTGAGCTTCCATTGCTGGGTCATCAGTCCTGCGGCCAGTAGCACCGCACCCAGAAAAAAGAAGATTTGGTGATAAAGGCCATACAGGGTGGCCAATACTGCCGCCAGAGCGAACAGCGCCATTTGCACCGGGCCAAGGCGGTTGAAGCAGTATCGCTGGGCGCAGCACATGATGCCGCCCATGGCGATGACCAGAGCGATGAGGGCCATAACGGCAGTGTCCGGTGCTTGCGCATCTGAAATGATGATGGGATTTTTGATAATGAAGTAGGGCAGAATGTAAAACGGCCCCACCAACTTGAAGCTTTCCCAGGAACTTTTCATATAACTCGATTTCGCCAGTTGGCTTCCGACGATGGCGGCACCGGCCACTGGCGGTGTGACGGCGGCCAGAATGGCGAAATAGAAGACGAAGAGGTGAGCGACGATCCGGTCCACACCCATTTCGGTGAGAATCGGTGCGGCCAGAAAGGCGACCACCACGTAGGCGATCACCGTCGGTGTGGAGGAACTGAGTAGAATAGACAGGACCATGGTCATGAACAAGGTGGGCAGAAGGGTCTGGCCGGCGATGGTCGTGATCAGCAGGCTGAGCTTGGTGGCCAGGCCGGTAAAGGTCATGCATTTGACCAGGATACCGATGCAGGCCACCGCCAGTCCGAAAGTGGCGCCCAGACTGGCGCCGCCGATCAGGTTTTGCAGCAGCAGCCGTCGATCGGGTCTTGTCGATGGCCTCGCATACGAGACGGCCAGCAGCGCTGTGATGCTCCAGAACGCTGCGTTCCCGACTGTATGGTGGCGAAACAGCAGTATGGTCAGAATGCCCATCGGTAACAGGAAAAGCGGGGCTCCCTGCCGCAGGATTTGCCAGTCGACCGCCGCAGTGGAGAGCGGGATGCCGCGGCGGGCGGCGATGAGCATGACGCCCAGCACGGCGATCACATAGTAGGCCAATGCCGGCAGCAGGGCTTTGCCCATCAGCTCCGCATAGGAAAGGCCCAGCAAGTTGGCCATGATGAACACGGCGATCCCCATGACCGGTGGTGTGAGCTGACCACCGGTAGACGACATGGCTTCGATGGCCGCGGCCTCTTCGCCGGAGAAGCCCGATCGCTTCATCACGGGTATCGTATACGATCCGGTGATGGCCACATTGGCGGCTGCAACCCCGTTGACCATGCCGACGAACGAGCTGGAGAAGACGGCGGACTGGCCTGCGCCACCCCGGATATGGCGGCTGAGCAGCTGGCCGAACTCCATGAAGAAGCGTGTGATGCCGGTGGCCTGGAAGATGGACCCGAAGATCACCAGTAGAAAAAGGACGTTGACCGATACGCTTAACAGCATGCCGTAGATGCCCTGAAATCCGACACTCAGATTGGAAACAATATAACCGAATTCAAGGGGTGGATGGTGCATGACGCCAGGCAGGTGGTGGCCCCACAAAGCATAGGCGATGCCGACCAGAACGAGAATGGGGAAAATAGCCCCAAAATTTTTCCAGGTGAGAAAAATAACCAGTGCGATCAGGGAGACGCCGACGACGACATCCCTCGGTTCCGGAAATCCGGCGAACATATCGAGGCGTTCGTATTCCACGGCCATATAGATGACCAGACCAAGGGCGATGATCGCAAGGGCCAGGAAGGTGTACTGCTTCCAACTCGTGTTGGCGTTTCGGGCCATGATCATCAGGACGAGCACCATGCAAAACCCCAGGTGGGTGTTCTGGTTCATCAGCTCACCCAAAAAGGGGTGCCAGACAATGATCAGGTGGTACAGGACCATGAACAGGGCGACAAGCAATAGCGTTTTGGCAAGAAACGCACCCCCGACGCTTGGTTGCGGCGTTTGACTCTCCGTCATGTTCAGTTTCCTTCCCCGTTGGTTTTGACTGCCGATGATGGGATGTGGCGGTTTACTTCTTCAGTTGTCCCCTCTGCACTTGGGCCATGATGAGATGGCCCTTTTTCAACCGTTCCGTTTCCATGCTTGCACCATAGGAGCGTGCGGCGCTGGTGAAAAGGCCGAACGCCATGGTAGATGGTTCGATTTCAATTCGGGCCATATAGACTCGCCCGGCGGCTGCCCGCACCGATTCGTCATCGGGAGCGGCCTGGACAGCCCAATCGGCCAGATGGCAGGCCAGCCGGCAGTCGCCCTCATCGACTATCTTTTCCGCGCGCTCGGCCAGCCTTTTCGCGCCACCGGCCAAAGCCGCGATTTCTCTGGCCTGGGCCGCCTCGGGCGCCGGTTTGAGGTGACTGGGAATGCCGTCATACCACCCGCCGTAAAGGCGATAGATATTGCGGACGATGAATTCCGGGTCGTCATAGACAGGCTGGAGATAGGCCAGGCCGGAGAGTTCTTCGGGCATCCGAACTTCATGGAGGATCAGATCCAGGGTAGCGCCTTCGTTCATCAGGGCCACCGTCCGAGCGTCAAGATACTCCAAAAGCTGCGCTGTATTGAGCAGTGCTTCCCGGACCCGATCGGCCCCGATAATCGGGAAGCCATGCCCCGGCAGCAGTACATTGGGCGCCAGCGCCGCCATCTCTTCGAGTCCGGACGCCCATTGTGCGGCGTATCGTTGCACTTTCTGGGGATTGCCGGCATTGGGAATCGCATAGATAAACAGGTCCCCGGTGCACAGCACCCCGGATCCGGGCAGATAGACCCACGAGTGATCGTCGGTTTCACCGCGGGTGTGACGAATCCGTATCTCCTGGCCGCCCACGGTGATATCCAGTCTATCGGCATAAGTGAGGGTAGGGTAGTCGAATTGATCCGGCCAGGGAACGCTTCCAGCGCCGCCGCGAAACTGGCGGCCATTGATGGCGCTGTTCCATCCGTTGGTGCGAATGTAGCGCTGCAGGCGGCCCGGCAGCAGCCGATGGGCAATGATGTTCGGGCGGGCGGCCTCTTCTGCGACGAACAGCGACACACCGAACACGTGGTCGATGTGCCCGTGTGTGTATATGGCCGTGTGCAGCGGGCTGTCGGTCGCTTTGCGAATGGCCTCGTATTTCTTCCGGTAATCGACCGAGCCGCCCGGATCGACGATGACCAAGCCCTCCTGGGTCTCCAGCACGATGGTGTTGGCGAAGCCTTTGATGAACGAGATGCCCTCTTCGATCGATTCCAGACCATACGGTGGGCCAAACGGATGGTGGGCGTAAACATCGGTATCTCCGCGCCACAATGCTTCAGCGATCTTGAGTACTTCTCCCATTTTCTACCCTCCGGATCGTTGACGAATCGCTTTGTCCTGCTTCGAATTAACTATTCGTCGATTTTGAGTTGCATCATAAACTCACGAAGGCGTCCATTTAATTGGGTGGCTGTTTCGGGCTGGGTTTCGGCCAGGTTGTTCTGCTGAAAAGGATCTGCCCTGCGGTCATACAATTCGTCCTGCTCGGGCGTCTCTGTTTCGCTGCCCGGAGTGCAGGTCCAGATGTCGGCCTTTTCCTGATATTTGGTAAGACCTACGGCTGCCGATGCATCCAGAGGGTTGTCCTTGAAGTGCTTGTCGTCCAGCCAGTGTATATAGGACCAGGCTTCGGTGATGATGCTCCAGGAGAAGTTGTAGTAGCCCGAGATGGCGAATTCACGAAGTTTTTTCTTTTCGCCCCGGATCAGCGGCAGTAGGCTTTTGCCTTGCATTTTTGTCAAGCGTTCGGTCACGCCCAGGTAGTCCATAATGGTGGGCGCCACGTCAACGGTCTGGACGAAGCTCGAGTGACGTCCCGGTGAAGCACCGGGCAGCTTGACGATGAGCGGGATATGGACCAGTTCTTCGTAGGGCCAGGGGCGACATTTTCGCATAATGCCATGCCCATGCTCACCGCGCCCCAATGGCTGCCCGTGGTCTGACAGGAAGATGATCAGTGAGTTGTCATAAAGGCCGGTATCACGCAATTTGTCCAGCACACGTCCCAGCCATTTGTCCACCATGGTGATCTTCTCCGCATAGAGCATACGAATATGGTGCGCTTCTTCCTCGGTCAGGTAACCCTCCACGTAGGTGGGTACCGGATTGATGATCTCCTGTCCCCGGTAGGTCGGATCATAGGGGCATTTGATCTCAGGATCCCACACCGAAGGCGGATCCCATGGCTCGTGGGGGTCGAAGCTGTCGAGCCAGAGGAAGAACGGACGATTCTTGTCGCGGCGTTCAAGATATTCCAGTGCCGAATCGGCGACCTTGGCCACCATCTGATCGGCATCGGTGCGCCAATGCTGGCGCTGGGGTAAATAGTCCATCAACTCCTGCCGACAGTAGAGACTGGCCAACATCTCTTCCTTTTCACGTCCCGGCTGACGGTAATACGCGGGTTTGTGAAATTGATCCGGATCTAAACTGCATTTGTCTTTGCTGTAGTAATGATCGAACTCCTGTCCCCGAAAATATTTTACTTCATCGAATCCGCGTTCGTACCCATACCGGGGCAGGTGCATGGGGCTGGTGTCGGTGATTAAGGCGGTGTCGATACTTTCATGCCAAAGGATATCGGCCAAGGTCAGGTCGTTGGCCGTTAAAGGCATCCAGCCGCCATAGGGCAGGGTGTAGCGTCCGGTCAGCAGCGCCCGCCGGGTGGGGATCGTAGGGCATCCCTCGGCATAGGCATTTTCGAAAACCATAGACGCTTCGGCAAGGCGATCGATGTTGGGGGTTTGAATCCAATCATTGCCATAGCAGCCGAGGTAGTTGAACTGCCAGGTATCAGCCACCAATACAATTACATTCATTGGAAACCTCCAGGACAGCTTTCGGTCCAGTTGAATCCTCCGGTAAAGATGAAACAGGGAGAGATGGATTCCACATGAATTAACAAAACCCGTGCCAAAAAGAATAGCGTTAAGATTACAGATAGATATTCGCACGGCGAGATAAAACTATTAATATTCAAAGAAAAACTATCGTTATTAATAGTTCGGTGATAAACTGCAAAATATCATAGATTTTGGAGGAGACGATGGAATTCAATGAGAATCAATTCTTCCGTGAGGCCACACTGCGGATTTGTGGAAGCTTGGACATCGAACACGCCCTTTGGCGCAGTTTT
Source organism: uncultured Desulfatitalea sp. (assembly GCA_963668675.2). GTDB lineage: Bacteria > Desulfobacterota > Desulfobacteria > Desulfobacterales > Desulfosarcinaceae > Desulfatitalea. The sequence continues at coordinate 4,145,929 of CAXXMB010000002.1, forward strand.
ATGTACATGCGTGACTTTATTCCAGCCGACCGGATGACCTTGAGTTATTACGACAGAGTGCAACGTGCGATAGTGCTCTACGCCTCATCGACCCTTGAAGGGGGGCGGAATATTGGATTGAAAATCCCACTCGTTCCGGAAAGTGAGGCATCCCTTCTCGATCCGAATCAGTTCCCCGATGCCTTGATGCTCAATCGTCCTGCGCGCGACTCCATTGCCCAACAGGTCCTCGATGCGCTGGGGCATCCCGTGGCTTCAATGCTCACGCTGCGAATGCGCCTGGACGGAGAGATCCAGGGAAATGTCATGGTCATTGCCAATGGCCGCAATCGCTATTCTCGAGCGCATCTGCACCTGCTCGAACATCTCAACGATCCTTTTGCGGTGGCCCTCTCCAATAGTCGCCGTTACAGGGAGCTGACTGAAATCAAGGATCGGCTGGACGACGACAACCGGTATCTTCATCAGGAACTTCGCCAAATGGCCGGGGGCGACATCGTCGGCGCCAACGGCGGCCTTCGGAAAGCCATGACCATGATCCGACAGGTGGCGCCACAGACGAGCCCTGTATTGATTTTCGGCGAAACCGGATCGGGCAAAGAGCTGTTTGCACGTGCCGTCCATGATTTCTCACCCCGGCGTGACGGCCCTTTCATCAAAGTCAATTGTGGTGCCATCCCGCAGTCCCTTATGGACAGCGAGCTTTTCGGACACGAAAAAGGCGCCTTTACAGGTGCAACCAATCGGAAGAGGGGACGTTTCGAGCGAGCGGATGGAGGAACGTTGCTGCTCGACGAAGTGGGGGAGTTGACACCGGAAGCGCAGATTCGGCTTCTGCGAGTGCTGCAGGAAAAGGAGATCGAGCGGGTGGGCGGAACCGTGCCGATCAAACTGAACATCCGCGTGGTGGCAGCCACCCATCGGAATCTGGAAGACATGGTCAAAGCCGGTGTGTTTCGACAGGACCTTTACTACCGCCTCAATGTCTTTCCCATCCACATCCCCCCGCTGCGAAGCCGCAAGGAGGATATTGAATCCCTGGTCCGCCATTTTATGGAACGCAAAGCCTTGGAAATGGGGCGCCGCCTGACGCCGGTGCTGGGACCGGGCGCTCTGGATCCGCTTCTCCAGTACGAATGGCCCGGCAACGTGCGGGAGCTGGAGCACGCAGTGGAGCGGGCGCTCATCCTCAATGAAGGCGAACCGCTGACATTCGAGGCGTTCAAAGCATCCAATGCTCAGGGCACCGAAGATAACTCGGCCGGAGATCCATCACAGCTGCAGACGCTGGACAAGGCAGTGTCCATCCATATCTCCAAGGCGTTGGTATTGAGCGATGGGCGGGTGGAAGGCAAGTCCGGCGCTGCAGGGATTCTGGGTATCAAACCCGGCACCCTCCGATATCGGATGAAGAAGCTTGGGATTCCCTTCGGCCGCAAGGCCGACTGGGGAAGGTGATAATGCGCTCGCCGATTCAGATGGAGATGATCCACTCGCAGGCCGCCTCGGAAGGCACTCCGGCCGGCCTTTCGTGCGGTGGGGTAAAGAGACGCTCCGCTCTCGCAGTTGGAATGACGCAGCTGAAGAAGCCCTTGCGCAATCGCAACCCACTCTTTTTCAGGCGCTGCGCCTCGTAGCGCCCAAACTCTTCGGAAAGGTTCTGGAACTCCTCACCTTCAATCTTCTCGGTGCAATTTTTCTTGGCCCACTCTTCCATGAGGAACCACATATAGTTGAAGCTGAACAGAACCGCGCGCATCACGTTGTGGACACGCTCTTTGCTCCAATCTTCGATCGCAAACATCGGCTCTGCCCTTTTGGTAAGATGCACGCCGTGCGTTTTGGTCTTTATAACAATGGGATATTGCCAGCAATCTAAAAGTAAACATTGCGAATGTCAAGATTCGGGCAAGCTCTACGGGCTTCCGGCGCACTGAATTTTTGGATCAGCTTGTTCATGTGCTCTATACCGAGCGACATATAGATACCGTGAAGCCAAACGGGTCAATCAAAGTGGTCAAGTCCATGCTTTTGAAAGACTCTTTTATACTCCTGGAACTGGTTACGTGATACTTTGCGCATCCTGCAGGCCCGAAAAAGTTACCAAGCTTTTCAGAAAGTTGAAGTAAGGTCAGTCGTTTTTGTGCAAATTTGGTGTTGGCGGGCATGGTAAAGTCAATTCGCTTTTCACTCTTTTTCGCCGACAATCAGATTGACAAGCCATATGTCTATCCAGCATTAATAGATGGATAGCTTTACGCACCAATCCAATCGAGCATCTGCAACAAATCCATCTTGGTTTGCCTCTTCGCAAAGGAGGCCCGTGATATGAAGCTAATCAGAGACATTCGTTGCGCATGGGTTTGGCACCATTGATGTTATGCCTACACACTTAAAGCATGGGATGCCCTGGGAAGGGCTGTGAAAATATAACTCATTTGCTGACAAGGAGGGGTGGGCCATGCAAAAGAAAAAACGATCGCATCTACTATTTTTAATGGTATCTTTGTTTGTTGTGCTTGGTTTTGTCATCTGCGCCCAGGGGCAGTGGGGACCAGCCGGCGGGCAGCAACCGCAACAGCAACCTCAATCCCATCCTTACACCCAATCGCCGGCACCATCTCAATCATGGACACCACCATCGGGTGGTGGCCAGGGCTTCGGCGATGCGCTGGGCCGTTTCCGGATCAACCTGCCCATGGGCGCTGTGCCGGTGGGGGCCACTTACAATTTCAACATTCCGGCAGCCATGTGCCAGTTCAACATTATGACCATTGCCCATGACCAGACGTTCCAGATGCAGCGACAGAATTTTTCGAATATGTTGCGACAGATGGGGGCCACGATAGACGCCGAGCAGCCCATGGATGTCAATGGACGGCCGGCGGATTTCATTGCCGCCACGATGCGCGATCAAAACTCTGGCATGTCGATGCACTCCATGAACGCGTTTATCAGTGCGGGGGGCCTTTGGGTACAGGTCCTGGGACCTGAGAACAATGCTCAGCAAATCAGCCAGATCTTTAATTCGGCCTTGTCCGGCTTGCAGTTTTAACCCGATCGGGGAAAACGATGAGGACCGATACCCTGGTCTCGCTAAGGCCGAACCGATGACGTTTTGTTCTCCAAATCAAAGAATGAACGAAATGCTTGCGGCAGTAAAGTTGACGCCTTACGATGTTTAAGACCGGCCGGAAAAGATGGAATGACCGGTCGGGTTAGCGATTGAGCTGCCAGAGGGGAAGCTCCCGAAATCGATCGTACCCTTCCGCTTCGTTCATCTTGCTTACGATATCCGCAGACCAGGCAAGATTCGCATCCCGGCGTTCGCCGGTCAAACTGTCCTCCACGATGCGTGTTCCCCGGATGACCTCGGTCCATTTATCGTGAATCCGCTGCTGGGCTCGCTCCCGATTACCGCTGGCCTGTCGGCAAATCTCGCCAGCCTCCTTGAGGCTTTGGATAGCATTGTCAATTCGCTCCTGAAGCACATGTTGAGCCGTTCGCGACGATCCCCATATCTTTAGAAGAATGGGCAGGTTCTGTTGGAACGTTTCAGAAGGAGAGGCGACATAGGTGGTGTAAAAGATCCAACTCCCGGCCGCGCTGACGTTCCCCAGCATAACGTACTGGATGGACCGATACCGCCGACCAGCCGCCTCGTATTCGTAATCGATATAGGCCGCTTGGGAGTATCCGGAAACCGGCGGCGCCGGCGAGGCTTCCACCAGACGGATCAGGATGCGAGGCGCTATACCCTTTTGCTGATTGACGGCATTCAAGTAAGCATTGTGCTCCTGCAAGGCGGTGACTGGATCGGTCGGATCAAATACCGGCCCGGGCAAGGGCATGCCCCCGATTCTGGGAAGTTGGGCGGCCGCGGCTCTGGTGTAGACAGGGACCCATACGCCCCGCTCGATGATACCATGCGGCCCCTCGGCCGACGCCATGCCTTTCTGTGCAAAGGTGATAACCCACCCTTCCGGCAATTTCATCCAACCACTTCCGTCAGGAAATGGGGTATCGCGCCAATTGAGGGAAGGAGCTGCAGCTGCACGCCCAGTGACGCCGGAAAGCTGCATCAACCGCGGGAGGGTATGACGGATGGTCTGGGGAGTGTCAAAAACGAATCCCGTATACCCGCTACCGCCGCCCACAATGGCATAAGCGATCCCCCCGATCGTTGCCCCGTTAAGCCCGGCACGGAAGAACGCCTCGGCCCGCCGATCTTCAACATCCCTAAACCCACCTATGAATTCCGGGCCATACTGGAAGAACACTTGCACTTCTGCGAAAGACTGCATCAGCAAACTTGCTGCGGAACCTGTTCCAGGCCGTTGCGTAACGAGATGCCCGCCAGTAACCTCCGGGCCTGTCAGAAGCTGGTAGCCAGGGGGAACTTGCTGGTTTGCGAATATAGGGGCTGACCCGCCAAAAGCTAAAAACAAAACTACATACACGAGGACGCTGCACTTCCAGCTCATATCACCCTCCTATCTGCTTCTGACGTTTTATATTAAAAGGTCGTCGAAAATATGGTCAAAAACAGATTCGATGGCGTTCGGTGGTCATTCGGTCATGCTTCTCCCGATCATCTACCAGGCGTTTCCGCGCCACCGCGGTGCGTCCCATCTGTCATCGCACCGGCTTTCAATGTAATCATCCAGAACGACGGATATGGATTCGGTGAAAGTTCCCGCTTCGTTTATGATGGCCCAGTTGGGCACGTTTATCCGGTGCATCGAGCCACAGTCGCCTCGCGGTATATCGACGATGGTGATCGTCGCATCGGGCGGCGTGGTCCCAAGCTGATAGAGGTCGACTCCTGACAGAAAAGTTGAAGTCAATGGTGCGGGCAGCGGTGTGGACAGGTCCGTAGTGTAGTCCGATTCCCAATCGCAAACAAAATACGCAACGACGGCTCGACTTCTGGGGCTGCTGGTCGCATTCACGATGTTAATGCCGTTAATGGCCAGCGTGTCGTTGAAGCCGTCCGTCTGATCCCCCAGGAACTCCCGGTTGCGCGTAATAATCAGGTTGCTTTGATCGGGGTTCCGGGTCATCAGGCTACCCAGTCCTTGCCCAGGCAAAGATGTGTTCAGGCGAATGAAGTAATCGCTTCTTATGCGCGGTTCGAAATAGAAGTGATGATTCCCGGTATCACGGGAGATGTTGAATTCATAATATGTATCGCCCTTGGCCTTAAACGGTCCAAAATCTCCGGTCTCATCGATCTGATAAACCGCCACCGGCCTCCTGTGTTTTCTGGCTCCGGTTTCTCCGTTGAGCTCATAGATCTCAACAGTGCTGCCGGCCGCACCGACATTGGCGGGATACAGGACCGCCCGTCCTGCAAGCCTGATGCGCCCGTGGCGCTCAGGCAATACATCGGTGACGGCAGGATCGAAACCGGTAAAGAATTTGTACATGAGGGCAAACGACTCAGGCGAGGTGCAGGTTTCGTTATGAAGCTGTTTGGGGACCACTTCGTTCTGCGCTCCCGTTATCGAACCGGTGGGGTTAAATCCAAACCCACCGAATATGGCCAGGGTGGGTACCCCCCCGGGAAGACTGGTAGCGGATCCGCCGTCTAAGTTCACATAGTGGGCCACCTTCGCAGCACGCTCCGCTGAACTATTCAGGTAGCTCTGTAAAATAAATGTGCCCATGGAATGCCCCAATAGTTCGACAGCATCGACGCCGGTCTCCTGCAGAATGGCTTCGATACGCTGATCAAGGCCCTCAAAAATTTGGCCTGCGTAGGTAGGGTCAGTTCTGTACCTTGGAGAATCATATTCAAACGCGTTGAGGTAGTTCTGGGGGTAGCCGTTGCTTGCAAAACGCATGGCCTGCCACCCAAATTGGGATGCTGAACCTGTATAGCCATGTACAAAAATCATGGGCCGCATATCCGGGAAGTGATTTTTGTGTTTGGCACTGGCCGGGGTGGATAAGACACCAAGCCCGATCAATGTGAGCGCCAGCCATGCGATGATTGAAAAGTAACCGAATCTTTTCATCGTCTTCCTCCATTGCTTTGGGAATCGCCAATTTTTACCTTTGATTCATCGAATACCATGAGCCACAATTCTGAACGCCCCTGACAAGGTTAATTCATTGTTAAGTAGATGAAGGCACTGGACCAAAGGCCCCCTTTTTTATGAGGCGGCGTCTATTCCCTCACCCTTTCAATGGTCAGGTTCGGATCGGAAGCGATCTGCGCTTCGGTGAAAAGGCAATCCCGCCATTGGCTTTGGGAAAACATGTGGGTCTGATCACTGAAATAGGGCGAATCGGGATCCGTGGATTGGCCGTAGCTGATCAATACTTTCGCTCGCAACTTGCCGGGCTTCGTGTATTCCACCATCTGCATATAGCTGCTGCCGTAATTGATCAGATAGCCGCCCTGGTCGATCAAAGAGGCGGAGGGCAATCCCCCCAGGGAGACATCGGGCGGCAACAGGGTACCGTTGGAGCTCGGGTTGTAGTAGAGCATGTTAAACGCTCCGTCCTGACTCGGCCCGCCGTGGATGGGGATCACCGCATCGGCTTTGCGCGTGAATTGAATGTCGCCGAGGGGGGCATTCAGATCCAGGCCGGCGGCTTGAAGGTGGGCCACGCCCTGACGCAGGGACTCTATAATATTGGCCGCATTGCTACCGTTGGTGTTCAGGGTGTTGGGGGTCGTGACGGGGTCGGCAGGATCGAAGGGGGCGGCCCACAGGTCGGAATAGGAATAGTGGCTCAGATAATAGTTCATGAACTCGCGGAATATTTGGCCACCGGTACTCTCCAGACGGTAGGTTTTGTCCCAGCCGGCCAATGCAGCGCAGACGCCGGCACCTTCCAGATCCGGGTCTGTCCGGCACAATGCCACCAGATCGTCGGCAAGAAGCTCGCCGCCCAGCACCCGGTCGCTGAAGAGCAGATCCTGAAATGTTTCCCAGCTCAACCGTCGGCCGGGGCCAGCCAGCTCCGTCAGATAGGTCAGCCCCATCCGTGGACGCAGCCCGATATCCGTCTCCTCGGTGCCCCACAACTGGCTGGGGACAGCCATCGTAATCGGTGTTTCGGGGCTTGCCAACCAGTAGCTGTTGTTTGAATTGGCCACATAGGCGGTGGTGGTCAATTGGGGCGCATCTTTAAACGGGACGATGCCCTCTTCGGCGGCGGCCGGATCGTCCGCCCACTCGCAAATGGAGCGGGAACCGTCCAGATATTGCGGTCCATTCAATGCGCACCCCGCGTCGAGCATCTCCTGGGTCACGTTGGGCACATTGCCCGTATCGGCGTAGAAGGCCTTACCGGAACTGTCCACGGCGATGGTGTTTAAATAATTGACCGATTGGTAACTGGCGATGGCCTTTTTGAGTTGGGCGATATTTTTGGCTTTGGCCATTGCCCAGCGCATGGCCACGCCCTGGTCCTCGTCCGTGGCGCTGCGAATCGTCCAGGCAGCGGTGGGGGTCCAGTCCAGCACCCCGGGGATTTCCACCATGGGGCCATAATGGGACCGGTAAAAGGTCATCGTCACCGGCGCAAGTGTTCCATCCGGCTGAAGCACCTCGACCGTAACCTGCCGCTGCATCATGGGAACTTCCTCTCCATCGTACAGGTAGGTGGTCGGATCGCCGGGCTTCAGGGCCAGCCGGTAAAAAGTAAAATGCTTCGAGGTGCAGACGGTGTGGGTCCAGGCCACATGCTCATTGAACCCAATTCCCGGCGTGGGAAAGCCCAGCAGGGTGGCGCCATAGATGTTGACCTTTCCCGGCACCGTCACCTGGCTCTCGAAAAAACGGCGTTCGCCTTCCCATGGGTAGTGAGGGTTTCCCAGCAGCATGCCGGTCTTTCCAACTGTCCGGTCGCGGCCGATGGCCCATCCGTTGCTGGCGCCGGCCACGGTGCCCGACATCAGTTTTTGGAACATCTGATTTCCCGGCGCGCGCCAACTGGCCGATGCGGTGGTCTCCGGTGGCGGCTGTGCCGCGATGATATAGGGCATCAGCGGCTTCGGGCCTCCCAGCCAGGTAAAGTCCACCATGTAGGCGACAAAATCATCTATGGAGGCGGGCACCGCCCAGGCCTCGGCGCCCGGCTGGTCCGCGCACGGCAGTCCGTCCGCGCCCGTCTCCCGCAGGTACTTGTTGTACCCGGCCAGATAGGCATCCAAGATCGCCCTGTTTTCTTTTGTTTGGCTTTGGTAGAAGTCCCGCGCCACATCCTGGACAGCCATTGCTTTGTAAAACAGATCGGAGATCAGGTTCTCCCCGTCGCCTGAACCGTAGACCTTGTCCGGGCCGTAATACCTGGACCGCTCGCTTCTGACCATCAGCAGCTGGTCGGCCAGAACGCAGGCGTTCAATTTGGCGAAGGCATAGCCGGAGCCGAAGGAGGCATCCGGAAGGGTTTTGGCCAGGATGTGCGGGATGCCGTAGGATGTCCACCGGATATCGGCACAATAGCGATTCCAATGTTTGCCATGGTGATCGAAATGGCGGTTGCCCCACCTTTTTCCCATGGCATGGCAGTCGAGGCTGCCTACCAGCATCAAACCCGTTAGAATAAAGGCAAAAAAAATCGAAATGGTCTTTTTCATGGCGTTTCCTCCATTGGGGGGGATTGATTGGCGCATTCAGACATTCGATTGGTTCTGAACTCTGCCGATCCAATCTATTAAGGTGGGTGGCGGGTCCTCCTTTGGCATTGGTCAAAGTGCCAAAAAAGAAAACAGCAACGCCTGGACGGGGGTACTGGTTTCATCTTTGAACCTTTTGGGAGGTGTTTCAATGGAGCTGTAGAAGCTAGAGTTGCATTAACGGATAATTTGATACTAACATCTATCCAACGCAGGTCAAGCGAGAAATCAGACTGGGCGTGCCTTGTCCCATGGATCTTTATCCAGGGGCCGGACAAGGGGCACTGTCGGATGACCAACCGAGGTCTCCGCAGGCAGATCCATCAAAATTCAGTTTGCAATGTGGCCTCGATCTGACAATGGGGTCAGTCGTCCTCTGGCTCCGCCCAGATTTGCCGGGCTTTTTATTCAACACCAGCAGGGCGGCTGCTTCGGCCAATGCTTTTTCTTTTCGTCTCAGTTCGGATTCGAGCTTGCGGATCTGCTTGGCCTGCTCGCTTACCTTTTTCCTGGTTTCACGTGGGCTGGCACTTTGATTCGCATCCCGGCATTGGGTGCGCAATGCCTGCAGCTGAGCTGGATAAAACCCTTTTTCGCGGCAATAGGCTCCAAGCTGGGCCTCGTTCATGTGGGCCGTTTCAAGCACGATGTCGAACTTTTCTGCACTGCTGATGCCCCCGCCAGCATCGGCCAGCATTGATTCTATGCGCTAGCCCCTTCGCTGGTGCTTGATGCGCCAAGTGTAAAGGATGTCTTTCGGAATCCCGGTCTTTTCGGACAGCTGAGGTATGTATGCATTGCGCGGTGGTAATAGCTTCTGGGTGATACTTGCTTTTAATTCCTCAGGATAGGTTTTCATAATACATCCTTCATAGCAATCGCCCCATCTCAATTCAAACAAATCCCTTCAGTGGGAGCGACATCTATCCTGACACAGGGGGAACTACACATTCAGAAAAAGGAAGGCCATTTTACGTGAAGCAATAACACGACAATCAATATCGTCAATTTATCTTTTTTACTAAAATCGATTTTTGTAGTCTGTAAATTACTTCTGAACCTGACAAACAAAATGAGGGTTCACAAGATCTGCAAGCCTTTTTCTTATCAGAAATTGATGGTGCCGAAGGCTGGAGTTCATCAATTTTTAATGAGTACGATAAGTTACTGAGGTGAATTTGCTCTTATGTAATATTAAATCACGTTTTGTACCATTTTGGCTGAATACTTGGATCGCCCCTTGCGATGGTGAAGCATTCGTTGTACGGTGCGATGAAAATTTCGTCATCGCAACTATAGCTGGCACGGCGGTAAATATCACATTTAAGATAGGAGAGTATGTATCAACCATAAGGTGTTTGCCGTGGTTCCCAAAGATTAAAAGTAATTCATAACTGTCAAGACCGCCTCCCCCCTGGAAATCATGAGGACTTTGAAGGGGGCGGCCAATTAAGGAGAGAGTTTATGAACATCAACACCCTCGAACTTGTGTTTTTTTCCCCCACGGGTACGACAAAGAAAATTCTCAATGCCATTGCCGAGGGGTACGGGGCGGATCGGGCGGAAACAATTGACCTTACACTGCCCGTAAATGAAACCCCGGTCATTCAAGAAGCAGAAGAGCGGCTCACTGTTTTCGGGGTCCCCGTCTATGAGGGGCGGGCGGCAAAAACCGCTTTAGACCGTCTGAAGCGGTTTCGGGGGCAAAATACGCCGGCGGCGATTGTGGTTTTGTATGGCAACAGGGACTATGAAGACGCATTGGCTGAACTTACAGACTTTACCGTGGACTTAGGCTTTATGCCTGTGGCAGCCGCCGCCTTTGTAGGGGAACACTCCTTTGCCAGAAAAGACAGGCCCATGGCCAACGGGCGCCCCGATGACCAGGATATTGACGCAGCCTTGGCGTTCGGCGCACAAATACGGGCGAAAATTGATCGCCTGTCTGTAGTCACCAAGGCCGACCTGGTCAACCCACCTGGGAACCGGCCCTATGTGGAGCACGACAGAAGGGGCATGGAAGAAAAGGCTGCCACTACACTGGAAGACCAATGCACCCTGTGCGGTGAATGTGAAGCGGTATGCCCGGTAGGCGCCATTAGCGTTGACGAAAATGCCGTCACCACAGATGCCATCGCTTGTATCTTATGCAATGCCTGCATAAAGCACTGCCCGGAAGGTGCACGGGTGGTGGATGATCCCATGGTCAATAAAATTGTGGGCTGGGTCTTTAAAAATTTTCAAGACCGCAAGGAGCCCCAGGTCTTTATTTAACTTGCAGTGAAGTAATTTGGGGGGAACGCATCTTAGATCTTTATTGTAGCACTTGCCATTGCTGAATGACCCCATGAGGAGCGGCATGAGTTAAAGTGTGTCGATACTGGCGCATGGCCTTGCTACCGATAGGGATCCCCAATTTCCCAATTGGAGTGACCCCCATCAACTGCACACATTATTGATCAAATATAAGAGCTGTCTGATTGGGATCCTGGTTCAAAAACGGTGCCTCATACTCATTGGGAACGAGAACGGATGACTACCGTTTCGAATATAACTATTTTATAGTGATATAATTTATCACTTGGACAGTGGTCATACTAAAGACAAGATTTGGCAATATGTAGGCTATTTCCTAAAAACTATTTATCTGTTTTCACATATTGTCTACTAAAATAGTATACTATATACGTCATAATAAACTGAAATTAAACATTTTTAGGCAAAATCGTTAAATATTTCAATTGGCATCAAATTTGTTTATAATAGCCTCTGGTTTAAAAATTTCGGTAAAGGATTCCGTTCAAAATAAAAATGACAAATAGAGTCTGATGCTGAATTTGGACTGAGTTAAATTCAAGGAATTGACTTGAACTGAAAAGGATTTTTCGGATCATACACACATGTAACGCCAAACCTGTTGTGAAGCAGGGACGGAAAGCCACGGATCTCAGTTGAGCTATAGTCCCAGATCCATTTTGAGAAAGCCGGGTTACCATGTTCATTGGTAACTCGGCTTTTTTTCATCATCAAAAAGGGAGAATCCCATGAAGAATGCTGGCCTGATCAGTTTACTGCTATTTCTTTTTTACTGTTTGATTACGTACTCAGGATGCGGAGGAGGAGGTGGTGGTGGTGAACCACCGGGAGGAACTGATTATGGTGATACAATTACTATAACGGGGAGTTTGGATGGCGGCTTACATTCTTCAAAATCCATCATGGATAAGGCATTTGAGATCTTATTGCCATCTGCGTATGCATTGAATCCATCAGACGTAAGAAGTGTATTAGCACTATATCCATCTGGAGCATCTTATAGATTTCAAGTTACAAATTCTACATTCGAATTACAACTTTATACAGCATCTTCAGTCGGAATTATATTTCTTGGAGAAAATGACAATTATTTAGGATATCTAACGCTCGGCAATGGTATTGATACAATGCCTCTTGGTTATGTAGCCGATGGTGTTAACAGAATAGATTTAGGAATTCTCTCCTCCACAGGGTATGTGGTTGAACCGTCCAATAATCCTATAGGCGATGAAATCCCAACGACACAAGAGATGCTGGCCATGATTGCAGCACAAGATGACTTTTTAGCATCAATGGTGCAAAATCCCGATGCAGACGATAATGGAATTATTGATGCTTTAGAAGATAAACTATACATGATGCGTGCAGAACTCTGGATGGTTGCAGGTGATTTTTACCCTCCTTATCAGTCTGTCTCACTTATAGTTCCTCCTTACACAGGAAATAGTTCTGTTAAATTTTATGTAAAGGATAACAAACCCCCAGACAATTTTGCATATTTCACAGGACCAGTTGGGTCAGGATTGGATAACAGTCAGTCTACTTTAGCTGACATGCCATCAGACATGCAGGGTGAAGGCGAGCCAACTTTTCGCTTTCATTCACCTGGTATAATGGGTAGTGCGCCACCACCTGGACAATATTTAGTAAACTATAAAGAGCAAACATTTGAATTCCATATTGATGAATCCCTCGATAATTCAATTGTGTATATTGTTCCAGAATTGGAATTAAATAATGACAATACGTTACATAAAATCAGCTGGTCATATGTCCTGAATGATGGTGTAACTGCTGTTGATTCGCCGCAAAGTTTTATTGAGTATACTATTGAAATGCTAATTGTAGGGCTCAATGGAAGAGAATACACATTCAGAACTAATAGAAATAACTCTGAGCATATTCTTTCCGATCAAGCAATAGTTCCAATATCTTTAATTAGGATATTCTACAAAGATACTTGTGGAAATATGATATGGCAGGAATATATCGGGCAAAGTACAGCGCGTAACTCAGTTCAGGGGCATGCTTATCTCCAGGATGAAACTGACCATTCAGGAATTACAATTACCCTATCAGGTGAAACACAGGAATCTGCAGAAACAGATGCATCTGGGTATTATTTTATTTCAGGTTTTCCGGATGGAACATACTTAATATCTGCCTCGAAAACTGGGTACGTTACAGATACCAAAACAGATTGGGTCTTTGAACCTGCTCATCATCAAGTGGATTTTTTGCTCGATTTAGATATAGCTCAATAAAATATTCAATTTTTTTATAAAGGTAAGGATAGAAAACAATCCTAAAATTGGACTTATACAACAGATATCATTACAGATCTGTGGGAGTAAAAGGCTTTTTGTCCTAAAAATACAAAAGCCTATCCTTTATTGGATAGGCTTTAAATTTGATGGTGCCGAAGGCCGGACTTGAACCGGCACGGCTCGCGCCACTACCCCCTCAAGATAGCGTGTCTACCAAGTTCCACCACTTCGGCACAAATCTTTTTATGGTTTGGCGTTTGCTGGTTCCTCCGCCGGTGTTGTCTCGCTGGTTGCGGGTGCTGGCTCTTGGGTTGCCGGCTTCTTCTGATCTGTGGTTTGGCTTTGAGCCGCAGGTGCTGTCTCATCCGTTGTGGCCGGCAGGGTGGCCGGGTCAGCGGATTGCGTTTGCTCCTGCTGCGGCACGTCGGTGACCAGGCGTGCGGTGCCCTTGTTTCCGGCCATATAGGCCAGTACCAGTGAGGTCAACATAAAGATGACAGCCGCGGCAGTGGTGGCCTTGCTCAGGAACGTGGATGCGCCGGTGGCGCCGAAGAGCGTCTGGCTGCCGCCTCCGCCGAAGGCTGCGCCCATGTCCGCGCCCTTTCCGGTTTGGAGCAGGACGATGAGAATCAGCGCTATGCAAACAATAACGTGTACAACTACGATCAGTATCGACATTTTTTACCCGTTGATCAGCTTTGGTAATGAACCAGCTGGCTGAAGGTTTCCGGTTCGAGGCTGGCGCCGCCGACCAGTGCGCCATCGACATCCGGCATGGCCATCAGCTCTTTCACATTGGATGGCTTGACACTTCCGCCATACAGAATCCGAACCTGCTGCGCGAACTCCTTGCTGAACATTTTGCCCAGCTCGTCGCGGATGTGCGCGTGGGCCTCTTGGGCCTGCTCTTTGGTGGCGGTTTTGCCGGTACCGATAGCCCAGACCGGTTCGTAGGCCACCACAAGCGTCTGCAGATCCCGTAAAACAAAGCTCTCTAAACCTTTTTGGATCTGTTTGTCAAGTACAGAAAACGTCTGTCCGGCATCACGCTCGGCTTCACTTTCGCCAATGCACAGGACCGGGCGTAAACCGGCGTCGACAGCAGACTGGATTTTCTGGTTGACGGTCTGGTCGCTTTCACCAAAAAATTGGCGGCGTTCCGAGTGGCCGATGATCACATAGCTGCAGCCTGCATCGAGTAGCATGTCGGCTGCGATTTCACCGGTGTAGGCCCCTTTGGGTTCCCAGTGCATGTTTTGGGCACCCAAGGCAATGTTGCTGGATGCAATTTCGGTCGACACTTGTGCGAGGGCAGTGAAGGTGGGGGCGATCATCACCTCGACGGAAGAGACGCCGGCCACTAGTTCTTTGAGCGCTTTTGCTGCCTGGACAGCCTCTTTACCGGTTTTGTGCATCTTCCAGTTACCGGCGATGAATGGCGTTCGGTTGGACATACCAAACCTCCATTTGCTTTATAAGGTGAAGGCTGTGCGTTTGTTGGTGAAAGGAGTGTAAGGTTTTAATCTTAAAACTTGCCTGTGTCTGATCCTTATTCCTTTACCGAACGCCAGCCGGTTGTCGACATTGTCTGCCTAAAGCATGCTCCCCACCAATGCGGCCAGGTCTACCATTCGGTTGGAGTAGCCGCTTTCGTTGTCGTACCATGACAGCACCTTGACCATTTGGTCGATGGCGTAGGTGTTGTCCGCATCGACGATGGATGAGAGGGCGTTTCCGTTGAAGTCGGTGGAGACCAGGGGCAGTTCGCTGAAGCCGAGAATGCCTTTCAGTTCGCCTTCGGCCGCCTCTTTGAGGGCGTTGTTGACGTCCGAGACGGTGACGCCGCTCTTGTTGATGTTGACCACCACGTCCACGAGGGAGACGTTGGGGGTGGGTACGCGGATGGCCAGGCCGTTGAGTTTGCCGGCCAGTTCGGGCAGTACCAGAGCGACCGCTTTGGCTGCGCCGGTGGTGGTGGGGATCATGGAGAGGGCGGCGGCCCTTGCCCGGCGGAGATCTTTGTGCGGGAAGTCGAGCAGACGCTGATCACCGGTGTAGGAGTGGATGGTGGTCATCAGTCCGTTCTGGATCCCGAATTTCTCCAACAGCACTTTGGCCACCGGAGCCAGGCAGTTCGTGGTGCATGAAGCGTTTGATATCACATGGTGCTGTTTGGGATCGTAGGTGGTGTGGTTGACGCCCATGACGATAGTGGCATCGGGCTCCTTGGCCGGAGCGGAGATGATCACCTTACGGGCTCCAGCGGTGAGGTGCTTTGAGGCGGAGGCATGGTCGCGGAACAGGCCGGTGCACTCCATGGCGATATCCACCCCCATCGACTGCCAGGGCAGTTCGGCCGGATCTTTGACGGCGGTGTAGGCGACGCTGCGCCCATCCACGACAATGGCCTGGTCCTCGGCCTTGATCTCCATGTCGAGTTTGCTGTGGACCGAATCGTATTTGAGAAGGTGGGCCATGGTGGCCGCATCGGTCAAGTCGTTAATGGCCACCACTTCAACGTCGGGGTGATTCAATGCCGCCCGGAAAACCACGCGGCCAATTCTGCCAAATCCATTAATCGCTAACTTGATGCTCATCCTTCCTCCTTTTTTGTTCGAAAGACATGTTGTGTGTTTCGATTATCCTTGGCTGCTGCGCTTGTTGCCTTTCAGGATGCCGCTTGCCAAAGAGATGCTTTTTTTGCCGAAACTCTCCAGGAACTGTGCAAGTTCGGCCAAACTTTTCTTGTCCCGCAATCCTACGGCTTTGATGACCATGGGCAGGTTAGCGCCGGAGATGACTTCGATGTGACCTTCATCCAGGAAAGCGTAACTGAGGTTGGAGGGGGTGCCGCCAAACATGTCGGTCATGATCAGCACACCTTCTCCTTTGTTGACCTGCTTGATACCGGTCGCAATTTTGCTCCTCAGATCGGCTGCATTTTCACGCAGATCTATGGAGATGGCTGAGAGAGCTTCCGGCCGATCCTCCAGAATGAATTCGACGCAATCTATCAGCGCGTCGCCGAGTTGTCGGTGGCTGACGATTAAGATTCCGATCATTTTATTCTTGTTTCCTTTTTTGGGTTAACCTTCAGCCGATAACAGGGATTTTTCCATCATCGCAGCGGACCGCGGTGTCATAGTGTCTGCATCAATAGCTGATTTGTCGAGTGTTTTGGGGCCTGCTCGCCCCTTCCCACGTCCCCTAAATGCCTCAGGTTAATTGAATGTCCCGATGGATCAGTCGTACCGTGGGCTGGCTCCGCTGAATATGGTCATAGATCTGTTTTGCAATGACCACGGAGCGATGGCGTCCGCCGGTGCAGCCGATGGCAATGGTCAAATAGGCCTTGCCCTCTTTTTCATACAGTGGAACGATTTGGTCCAGCAATTTTAAATAGGTGTCCAAAAATAAACCGGTTTCCGGAGCTTTCAAGACAAAATCTTGAATTTCTTTGCATTCGCCGTCGAGGGCCTTGAGTTCGGTTACAAAATAGGGGTTGGGCAGAAAGCGAACATCCATGACCAGATCCGCTTCCGACGATGGGCTGCCGTGTTTGAATCCGAACGAGACCACATTGATGGCCATGCCCGTGATGGCGGTGTGCTGACGGGCGATGTTGAGAACGGCGAATTTCAATTCGTGCACACTCAGATAGGTGGTGTCGATAATGTGGTTGGATGCCTGCCGCAGCGGTTGAATCTGGCTCTTCTCGGCTTGAATTGCATCGAGCAGGCTGCCGCAGCGCCGCAGGGGGTGGTGACGCCTCGTCTGGTTGTAGCGTCTCAGCAGCGCCTGGTCGTCTGCTTCCAGAAAGAGGATCTTGGTGGTGTACCCGTTGCTTTTCAGGTTGGCCAGCAGAGTGGGGTAGCCGCTGAGGAAGCCCTTGTCGCGCAGATCCATACCGAATACCCAACCGGCGATCTCTTCGGCCGCATCCGGGCTCTCCAGGACCTCTAAAAAGTGATCCACCAACTGGGTCGGCATGTTGTCGATGCAATAGAACCCCGCATCTTCAAAGGCCGCCAGGGTGGTGCTTTTGCCGGATCCGGAGCATCCGGTGACGATGATGATCGGTCTTTTTCTCATCGTTAGAAATCGTCATCCTTTTCGCGGATGATGTCGATGATCTCTTCCGGCCGGGAGGCTTGCATGAGCTGCGATTTGAAATCCTCGTTCTTGAGCAGTCGCGATATCCGGGCGAGCAGTTTGAGGTGAAGCCCAGCCGAGCTTTCCGGGGTGAGCAGCAGGAAAAAGATGTACGTCGGACGGTTGTCCATGGATTCGAAATCGGCCCCCCTCCGGCTCAAACCGAATCCCAGGACCAATTGGTCCAGCGCCTTGAGCTTGCCATGGGGGATGCCGATGCCGCCTCCGATACCGGTACTGCCGAGGCGTTCACGCTCCATGAGCACTTTGACCAACTCCTCGTGACTGGCGCCTGTCATGGAAACGATGGGCGCCACCAGTTCATCCAGTATGCCTTTTTTGTCTTTTGCTTTCAGGTCGATACAAATGGCTTCTTTGCTGAGTACATCCAGAATCTTCATTCGAATTCACCGCTGTTCGTTTCCGCCCCAGCTCGCATGGCGCAAATGGATTAGGGATTGGGTTGAATGAGGCCATAGTTGCCGTCTTTACGGCGAAAAAGGACATTGACCCGGTCCGAACGTGCATTGGTAAAGACCAGGAAGGTGTCGTCAACGAGATCCATCTGCATGATGGCCTCTTCCACATCCATGGGTTTGTATTCGATGTTGCGGACCATGACGCGTCTTTCCCAATCCTCTTCCATCGAGGCGGGCTCTGTCATGGCCGCTTTGGATTTGCCTTTACCAGTGCGGCGTTCCCTTACCTTCTGTTTGCCTTTCTTAATCTGTTTTTCAAGTTTGTCCAGGACCATATCGATGGCCGAATACATATCTTCGGTCTCTTCTTTGCCATTGATGGACATGCGGTCGCCAATGATGTTCACTTCGGCCATGTGCCTGAATTTTTCGACCGAGAGCACGACGCTGGCTTCTCCAGGGTTGTGGAGATACTTGTCGAATCGGTCGAGTTTGTCGCTGATGTAGGATTTGATGTGATCGGAGGGATCAAGGTTCTTAAAAGTAACGGATGTTTGCATAGACGACGCCTCCTTTTTTGGTAAGGGTCTTCAGGAGTTGGTATGGTGCTATACTGGGTCCCAACTAACATGTTAAACCTAAATATCAATGAGCAAATTGCAACTTTTTCATGGGTGATGGCTAAGTATACCTTTTACGTTTGCTCGATGGCAACACGCCCATCATTTCACGGTATTTGGCCACTGTCCGCCGGGCGATGTCAATGTTCTGGGCTTTGAGCAGATCAGCCATTTTACTGTCGGAATAGGGTTTGCGAGGATTTTCGGATTCAATCAATCGTCGGATTTTCTCCATCACGCTGGCGGAAGCAATGGCTTCTCCGTGGACTCTCTTGATTGAACTGTTGAAGAAGTACTTCAATTCAAATATGCCTTGAGGGGTATAGGCATATTTGTTGGTGGTTACCCTGCTGATGGTCGATTCGTGCATGCCGATATCTTCCGCCACATCGCGCAACACCATGGGTTTGAGATGGGTGATGCCTTGGTCGAAGAAGTTGCGTTGGAACTTGAGGATGCTCTCCATCACCTTGTAGATGGTTTTCTGGCGTTGATGAATGCTTCGAATTAACCAGGCGGCGGATCGCAGCTTATCCTGGATGTAGTTTTTCGCATTGCCGCTGACATCTTTTTCACGCATGATGGCCTGTTTATAGAAGGAGTTGACCTTAAGCTTTGGAAGCCCATCGTCGTTGATCACAATGGCGAAGTCATCTTCGGTTTTATAGACATAGATGTCAGGTGTGATGTATTGCGGCTCATCTTCGCTGAAGGCCCGGCCAGGTTTGGGCTCCATGTTGGTGATCACTTCGACGGCTGCAATAACCTCATCGATGCTCACCTTCAGCGCCCTGCAGATGGCTTTGTAGTTTTTGTTCTCCAGGTGGCGGATATGGTTGGAGATGATTTTGGTGACCAGCGAGTCGTGCAGTCCCAGGGTGCGGGCCTGAAGCAGAAGACATTCGGTCAGGTCCCGCGCGCAGACGCCGACGGGGTCGAAGCTTTGCATCAGGAAAAGCACCTCTTCGATGTCATCGGCGCTCACCCCGGCTTGAATCGCCAAATCTTCCGAACTGGACTGCAGGTAACCGTCCTTATCGAGATTGCCGATAATCAAGGAGCCTATGCGTTTTTCCTCTTCCGAGGGCGATGCCATCAACAGTTGCCACAGGAGATGGTCGCTGAGGGACTCCTTATGGGATATAAACGCTTCGTACTGGGGGGTGTCGCGGTCTTCGGTTTCAAAGCGGACGCGACCCGGGGAGTTGTATTCATCGATGTAATTGCTCCAGTCGATATCGCCTGGAATTTTTTCATCAATGGTGACCTCTTGGGTTTTCTCCGGGGCTTCCGTCTGAGTCTCCTTGGCCAGTTGCTCCTTGGAGATCGTATCCTGACTCTCTTCGAGGGTCGGATTCTCTTCCAACTCCTGTCGGATGGCATCCATCAGCTCGAGGCGCGAGAGCTGAAGAAGCTTGATCGCCATCTGCAGCTGAGGCGTCATGATCAGCTGCTGGGTCAGTTTGAGTTGTTGTCGGAGTTCAATGGCCATACGTTATAACCTGAATTCTTCTCCCAAGTAGATCTTGCGGGCAATTTTGCTGTTAGCGATGGCCTCCGGAGAGCCCGATTCGATCACCTCCCCGTTGGCCAGAATAAACGCTTGGTCGCACGCTTCAAGGGTCTCGCGGACATTGTGGTCCGATATCAGAATACCGATGTTGCGCTTTTTCAGGTGCCCGATAATCTTCTTAATGTCGATGACCGCCAGCGGGTCGATCCCGGCAAAAGGCTCATCGAGCAGAATAAAGTCCGGGTTGGTCGCCAGCGCCCGGCTGATTTCCAATCGGCGCCTTTCACCGCCCGAGAGAACGCTTGCCTTCTGGTCGATCAGATGCTTGATGCCGAGCTCTTCAAGCAACTCTTCGCACCGTTCGCGCTGCTCCGAGCGGGGCATGGGCATGGTCTCCAGGATCGCCAGGATGTTCTGCCCCACGGTCAGTTTTCGAAAGATGGAGGCCTCCTGGGGGAGATACCCAACGCCTTTGCGGGCGCGCACATACATGGGATAGCCGGTGATATCCTCTCCATCCAACATCACCTTGCCTGCTTCCGGTTTGACCATCCCGACGACCATATAAAAGGTAGTCGTTTTTCCGGCGCCATTGGGGCCGAGCAACCCAATGACCTCACCCGATGATACCTTGATGTTGACGGTTTTGACGACCTGGCGGCCGTTGTAACTTTTTGCCAGATTTTCAATGGCCAAGGTTGCCATAAGTTTCCTGGTTCTCTTGGTAATCACCGGAAGGTTGGTATATCAGCTCGCTCACCTCAGTTCAAGCCCCTTTGATCGGAACGAATGATCGCCTTGACCTGGCTCTCTTTATTTCCCTCCATCTTTACGTTACCGGTGTCGCGGTAGAACGTTATCTTGCTGCTTTCGATCACGTCCTTGCCGCTGGTGACTTTCGATCCCCGGCCGGACAGGACCAGGGTACGGTTGTCGGTTCGGTAGATGGCCCGTTCGCTCTCGGCCACACGGCCGTCCATCTCAATGCGCACGTTGCCGATCGCTTCGACGCTTTCGATACGATCGGTCCCGCTGCTTGCTTTTCCTTCAGTGGCGGCATTTTCCTTATAGATTAAAATCAGTCGATCGGCCTTTATGGTGGTCTGATCCTGCACGACGTTAACATTGCCGCTGAACTCGGCGCTGCGATTTTGGCTGTCACTCACCAGCAGATCGGCTGTAATACGGATCGGCGAGGCCTTTTTCCCCGCCTCCTTGGCCTGTTCGGCCGGAGCCGCACCGGCACAGAGCGCAGTCCACAGCAGGAGGGCACCTACCAGGTGTAAAACGCCCTTCATTCGTTTGAATTTAAATGGGCAGACCATCATCGAGGTTTCCCTCCACCTTGCCGATGAATTTCGCCAGGTTTTCATCGAGATTGTATGTCATTCGATCAGCTCTCAACGCCATGGCCGAACCTTGGATCTGCACCGGTGCGTCGGATCTGAGCACGCGCTGTTCATGCTGATAGCTGAGGGCTTCGGTCAATAGAGTGTATCGGTCGTTGTGAAGGCGAACATTACCCGTCACCTCTATGTTGTTATTGTCGGTATGCAAAATGCCTTTTTCAGCCGTCAGGTTCACTTTGGTGCCATCTTCCAGGTAGAACTCCACTACGGGCGCCGTGAGGATCATTCGCCCGCCCTTGGCTTCGAGCTGGGCGGTATCGGCATCGAGCTCCCATTGTACACTGCCGTCCTTGGTCGCGGTTTGGTGCACCTTGGCCAGCGTCATGAGCGCTTTGACCGCCGGCATGGGGAGTGGAATCGACTCTTCCTGGTCGCTACGGAGCTGAAGAAAAACGACCGCAAGGATCCCCAGTCCAGCCACCACTGCTGAGGTGAAGGCGATTTTCATATAGCGCTTGCGATCAGCCATCGAAGAGCTTCTCCACCAGTTCGTCCCATCGTTGCTGGGATTTCAAAATCATTTCGCTCGCTTCGCGTACAGCACCTCTGCCGCCTCCGGCCTGGGTGACAAAATGGGCTGCACTTCGAACCTGTGGGTGCGCATCGGCTACGGCTATGGCCAATCCCACCCTTTTCATGATCGGCAGGTCGGGTAGATCGTCTCCCATAAAGGCGGTTCGATCTGCAGCGATGCCGGTTGTTTGTTCAATTTCGGGCAGCACCAGGGCCTTATCGTGGGTCCCGTCGAAAATCAAATCGATGCCCAGGTTGTCGCAACGGTGGCGCAGGGCCCGGCCGCTGCGGCCGGTGACGATGCCAACCCGGATTCCGGCCTCCTTTAGCAGGCGAATTCCCAGTCCGTCTTTGACATTAAAGATTTTAAGCTGTTCGCCGCTGTCCGAATAGATGATCTCGCCGGCGGTCAGCACGCCGTCGACATCCAGCAGCAGCAATCGGGTCTGTTCGAGCCTGTCACGCTTCATGGTTCAGAAGACCCCGGGGTTACGACCTGGTGGATGGCTTTCAGCTGCGTGAATATGTTGGTCAGGCGGTCGAGGGGGAGTGAATTGGGCCCGTCGCATAGGGCGTTGTCGGGATCTGGGTGCACTTCGAAAAAAACGCCGTCGGCACCCGCTGCGACGGCGGCACGCGCCAATACAGGTGCATATTCGCGCTGCCCACCCGAGCTTTTTCCGGCGCCGCCCGGCAACTGGACGCTGTGGGTGGCATCGAAAATGACCGGAAAGCCGATGGACTTCATGATCGGGATTGCCCGGAAGTCAACGACCAGGTTGTTATACCCGAACATGGCGCCGCGTTCGGTGAGAAGAATCCGGTCGTTGCCCATGGATGTTATTTTTTCTACTACATTGGCCACGTCCCAGGGTGCCAGAAACTGCCCTTTTTTAATATTGACCGTCCTTTTGCTTCTGGCTACCTCTAGAAGAAAATCGGTCTGCCGGCATAAAAAAGCCGGGACCTGGATAATATCCAAAACCTCAGCAACTTTTTCGACCTGTTCGATTTCGTGGGCGTCTGAGAGCAGTGGAATATCAAGATCCGCTTTTATCTTGGCGAGTATGGCGAGCCCTTCTTCCAGGCCAGGGCCGCGATAGGCGTTTACGGAAGTGCGGTTGGCTTTGTCAAAAGAGGCTTTGAAGATGAGCGGCATCTGCAACTGACCGGTCAATTGCTTCAGCTCCGATGCAATGCGAAAGGTGGTATCGAAATCTTCGATCACGCATGGGCCGGCGATGATTGCCAGCGGCATCCCCTTGCCGATGCGTAGCTTTTCTACCTCGACGATATGGCTCGTTTTATTCTTTGTATCCTCTGTTTCCATTGCAAAAATTTATCCTTCCCCCCCCTAAAAGTCAAGCTGCGAAACTTTGCCTTGATTCGCAAAAGTTGGGCTGGTATGCTTCAACGCTCATTTTTACTTGAAAGGGGACGGTTAACCCATTGAATGCTAAAAAGAATAAATCCAAGGCGTGGTTATTGACCCTGCCGGTCATATTGATCGTGGTCGCAGTGGCCGTTGTGCTGGGGCGGCGTATGGAAGGAGAGTCGCCCGCCATGACGTTAACCCTGGCTTCGCCCGCCCTGGGCGCCAGCCAGAACCTGACATTGCATGTGGCCGATGAAAGAAGCGGTATCCGCAAGGTCTGGGTCGGCATCTTAAAAGATGGCCAGGAAGTAGAGCTGTTGGAAAAGAATTATCCGTCAGCGGGGCTTCTGTCGGGTGGCCGGATCCATGAAGAGACGCTGGAGATTCCTTTCGAACCGAAAACGAAAGGGATCAAAGACGGCAAGGCCGTATTGAGATTCGTCACCAGGGATTTTTCATGGCGCAACTGGGGAAAGGGCAACACCCGATACCAGGAGCAGGAGGTGGTTATCGACACCCGCCCACCAGGCATCACCGTGCTCAGCCGGGCGCACTATTTCTCCCAGGGCGGCTCCGGCGTTGTCATATACAAATTGACCGAGGATTGCCGCGCCAGTGGCGTGATGGTCGGTGACCAATTCTACCCGGGCGTTGGGGGAGCGTTCAAGGACCCCGCTGTTTATGCCGCCATGATTGCCGTGGGTTATAAGCAGGGGCCGGGGACACCCATTGCCGTCACGGCAACCGATTTTGCCGGCAATGAGAATCGTGCCGGCCTTCAGCACCTTATCAACGCCCGCAAGTTCAGACAGGATAAGATTAACATATCGGATCGTTTTCTTGACTGGAAGATGCCTGAATTCATCGGCCAGATCGATGCGCTTCCGGGTGCGTCCCATCTCGACATCTTCCTCAAGGTGAACAGTGAGTTACGAGCGGCCAATTATGAAACATTGAAGACGGTGACCGCTCAATCCGATGATGCCCTTCACTGGAAAGGCGCCTTTCTGCGCTTGCCCAGTGCCGCAAACAGGGCCCGATTTGCCGATCATCGGTTTTATAAGTATAAGGGCAAGACCATTGACGAACAGACGCATATGGGGATCGATCTCGCCTCAATGGCCCATTCGCCAGTGCCGGCGGCCAACAGTGGGAAGGTGGTTTTTTCCGATAAACTCGGGATCTACGGCGGCACAATCGTAATCGATCATGGCCTGGGGTTGTTCAGTATGTATTCGCATTTGAGCCATATGGCCGCTTCAGAAGGACAAATGGTCACCAAAGGCGAGATCATAGGAGCAACGGGGCAGACCGGCCTCGCCGGAGGAGACCACCTGCACTTCGGCATGATGATCCATCATACCTTCGTCAATCCGGTGGAGTGGTGGGACGGCAAGTGGGTTCTAAACAATATCTCGTCAAAGATTGAAGCGGTTTCCAATCCTTAGGGTCCGCGGGAAAATGACAAACTCGTAAAAGTCCCGAAAGTGCTTTGCCCGTCATTCCGGCGAAGGCCGGGCATGAAGTGTAGCTTTAGCGCTATCCAGTTTTTTCAATGGTTCATGGATGCCCCTGGATCAGGTCCAGTGCAGGCTTATCAAATCCGGCATGACGCATGAACGACTTATTACGGGGCCATCTGTAAATAGAATCAACTATCAGGCGCCCGGGTTAGGACCCTTATCCGGATTGGCCCGGTTCGATAGCCCATGAAGGACACCATCCGCACATTCATCGCTTTTGAGCTGCCCGAACCGATAATTCAACTGGCCGCCGACCTGCAGATGCGTCTAAAGTCGCACGGCTTGAAAGTGCGGTGGGTCCGCCCGCAGAATATGCATTTGACTGTGAAGTTCCTTGGGGATGTCGCTAAGGGTCGGATCGGAGATGCGGCTGAAGCCATGCACCGGGCGTCCCGCAGCGCCGTGCCGATGGTGGTCACCGCCCAGGGGCTCGGCGTGTTTCCCGGCATCCGCAAATCGCGGGTGCTGTGGTTCGGTTTGGGAGGACGGGTCGATCTGCTCACCGAAGCCCACCGGCTGCTGGAGGATGAGCTGGTGGAGAGAGGTTTTGCAAGGGAGGGGCGACCGTTCAGGGCGCACTTGACCCTGGCGCGCATCAAGCAGAGATTGGATGCCCGCAAGCTGCTGGAGAGTATTGAGGACGTGGGGTCTTACCCGCCGGTCGAATTCCAGCTGACAGAATGGGTGTTGTTTAAAAGCGAGCTGCGGCCGCAAGGGGCTCTTTATACGCCACTGGAACGCATCGCATTGAGCGGCACGTGAATCGCTATTGACGTTTCGGTCGAATTTTCGGAATAGTGGGGGCCATCGGGTCATCGATTGGCATGCATCGGTGTGCGGCGATTGAACATCACGGGACATGAGAGCAGGAGGGTGAAATGAGTGTTTCAGTGGATAAAGCAAAAGCGATCGATTCAGCCATGGGGCAGATCGAGCGCCAGTTCGGCAAAGGATCGATTATGAAATTGGGCAGCCGGCCGATTGTGGACGTGCCAACGATATCCACGGGGTCCATCGCCCTGGATCGGGCCCTTGGAATCGGCGGTATCCCCCGGGGGCGTGTGGTGGAGATATACGGCCCGGAATCGTCCGGTAAGACAACCCTGGCGCTGCATGCCGTGGCGAATGCCCAGAAGAGCGGGGGCATTGCGGCCTTTATAGATGCCGAGCACGCATTGGATACGAACTACGCCAAACGGCTGGGCGTCAACTGTGACGAGTTGCTGGTCTCACAGCCCGACACCGGTGAGCAGGCCCTGGAGATCGCCGACATGCTGTTGCGTAGCGGTGCCATCGATGTGATGGTCATTGATTCGGTGGCTGCCTTGGTGCCGAGGGCTGAAATCGAGGGCGAGATGGGCGATGCCCATATGGGGTTGCAGGCGCGCCTCATGTCCCAGGCCCTGCGCAAACTGACTGGCACCATCGGTAAGACTAACACTTGCTTGATTTTCATCAACCAGATCCGCATGAAAATCGGTGTGGTTTTCGGGAATCCCGAAACAACCACCGGTGGCAACGCCCTCAAGTTTTACGCTTCGGTTCGGCTTGAGATCCGGCGTAGCGGCGCCATTAAAAATGGTGCCGATGTGGTGGGAAACCGCACACGCGTGAAGGTGGTCAAGAACAAGATGGCGCCCCCGTTTCGGGAGGCCGAGTTCGATATTATGTACGGAGAGGGGATCTCCAAGGTCGGCGATTTGCTCGATATCGGCGTCGAGGCCGGGATTGTTGAAAAGAGTGGCGCCTGGTATTCGTATAACGGCGAACGCATTGGCCAGGGCCGTGAAAACGTCAAGACTTTTCTGGGAGACAATCCGGATATGTTTACCACCCTCAATGAGCAGGTGCGCGCCGCTGTGGGTATTGTCAAAAAGGAAGAGGAGAAACCTGCCGAGGAGCAAGAGTAGCGGCAACGGTTCGCCGACGGGGTTATCACATTCAGGGAGCAGGCAAAATGACAGGCAACGATATCCGCAAGCGTTTTCTCGACTATTTCGAAAAACACACCCATCGCGTGGTGAGAAGCTCCTCGCTGGTTCCCCAGGACGACCCGACGCTTCTCTTCACCAATGCCGGGATGGTCCAGTTCAAGCGAACCTTCATGGGAGAAGAGAAGCGGGACTACCCGCGCGCCACCACATCCCAGAAATGTGTGCGGGCCGGGGGCAAACACAATGATCTGGAAAATGTGGGCTACACGGCCAGGCACCACACCTTTTTCGAAATGCTGGGCAACTTCTCCTTTGGCGATTACTTCAAGGAGAAGGCCGTCGAGTTAGCTTGGGACCTGCTGACCAATGGATATGGATTGCCGGCCGACCGGCTCTGGGCATCCGTCTACCTGGATGATGATGAGGCCTATGATCTGTGGCACCAGAAAATCGGTATCCCCACCGAACGAATGGTAAGGCTGGGCAAAGAGGAGAATTTCTGGGCCATGGGAGATACCGGACCGTGCGGCCCCTGCAGCGAAATCCATCTCGATCGCGGCGAAGCCCATGGCTGTGGCCAGCCCGACTGCGGTGTGGATTGCGACTGCGATCGCTTTCTGGAGATCTGGAATCTGGTCTTTATGCAGTTCAACCAGGATGCGTCGGGCGAGATGACCCCCTTGCCCAAACCGAGCATCGATACCGGAATGGGCCTCGAACGGTTGGCGTCGGTGCTGCAGGACAAGCCCACCAACTTCGATACGGACCTGATCCGGCCGATCATCGCCCATACCGAGCAGCTGGCAGAGAAAGCTTACGGAGAGGATGGGGCGGTCGATGTGGCCATGAAGGTGATTGCCGATCACAGTCGTGCGGCGGCGTTTCTGATCGGTGACGGGGTGCTGCCGTCGAACGAGGGGCGCGGCTATGTGTTGAGGCGAATCATGCGACGGGCGATCCGCTATGGGCGCAACATCGGCCTGGAACGACCGTTCCTGCACAAGACGGCTGAGACGGTATTCGACATCATGCGGTCTGCCTATCCAGAACTGGCCGAGGCGTCGGCTTTTATCCGCAAGGTAATTCTTAATGAGGAGCAGCGTTTCATGGAGACGCTGGATACCGGGTTGAAGCTGCTCAACGACTCCCTATCGGATCTGAAGGCCAAGGGACAGAGTGAGATCCCCGGCGATTTGATCTTTAAACTGTACGATACATACGGGTTCCCGGTGGATATTGTTCAGGACGTGGTGCGCGACACACGGATGGGGGTCGATCTGGAGGGGTTTAACGCCCACATGGAGGATCAGCGCAACCGCAGTCGTTCGAAAGTGAGTTTCGACAGCCTGGGGGACGCCTATAAAACGCTCTCATCACAGGCCATCAAACCCGAATTCAAGGGCTACCAGTCGCTCCAGAGCCAGTCCGAAGTGCTGGTCATTGTGCAGGAGGGGCAGGAGGTCCAGGAGGCGACGCAGGGGCAAGAGATCGAAGTGGTTACGGCTGCAACGCCCTTCTACGGAGAGGCGGGCGGCCAGGTTGGAGATCAGGGCACTATTGCCGGCGACCAGTTGATGATGGAGGTGACCGCTACCCGAAAAGACCCCACCGGCATCATCATTCACATCGGCAAGGTGGTATCCGGCCGCATTGCCAAGGGCCAGAAGGTCACCCTTTCTGTGGATGAGGCCAAGCGCCGGGCCACCGCCTGCAACCACACGGCCACCCATCTGCTTCATGCGGCCCTGCGGCAGGTGCTCGGCGATCATGTGAAACAGGCCGGCTCCCTTGTGGGGCCTGAACGGCTGAGGTTTGACTTCACCCATTTCAGCCAGGTGACGGTTGAAGAGGTGGAACAGATCGAATCGATTGTCAACGAGCGTATCCGCGCCAACGTTTCTGTAGACACCGTAGAGATGGATGCCGATGAGGCCATGAAGTCTGGTGCCATGGCCCTTTTCGAAGAGAAGTACGGTGATCGGGTCCGGGTGGTTTCGCTCTCCGATTTCAGCAAAGAGCTTTGTGGCGGAACCCATACCGGCCACACCGGCAATATCGGCCTGTTCAAAATTGTCAACGAGAGCAGCGTGGCCTCCGGGGTGCGGCGTATCGAGGCTGTGACCGGCGAAGCCGCATTGGCATTGGTACAGGAGGCTTCGCGGACAGCTCAACACGTGGCCCATCTGCTGCGCGCCAAGATGGACGAGGTGGTCCCACGCGTGCAACAGTTGCTCAGCGGACAGAAGGCATCTGAAAAAGAGATCGAAAAGCTCAAGGCTGCCCTGGCCGATGTCAAGGCCCGGTCCGGTGAAGATGCCCCCAAGATGATCAACGATGTAGCTGTCCTGGTAAAGCGGGTGGCGATCGACAATGCGGGGGCGATGCGGGATCTGGCCGACCGCTTCAAGGATCGCATCAAATCAGGAGTGGTGGTGCTGGGAAGCGTTGCTGGTAAAAAGGCCCTGTTGATTGTGGTGGTCACCAAGGATCTGGAAAAGCGTTTTCATGCCGGAAATATTGTCAAGGCCATTGCTGCCGTGGTGGGAGGCGGGGGAGGCGGACGTCCCGATATGGCCCAGGCCGGTGGATCCAAACCGGAACACCTGGACGAGGCGCTTCAGAAAGCCTACGATGTGATTGCCGAAATGTAATGGTAAGGGGGGCGATTTGTCGTCGTGGTTCCGATAAAAAAGGGCGCTTGTTTTGAGCGCCTTTGCAATTGGTGGGTTGGAGGGCGGCAGAACTACCCTTTGACCTTGAGGGCTACCTCGATCACGATGCCGCCTTTATCGGTGCTGCACGGGATGGTGATAATGGGAATTCCCGAAGGATAACTGACCTTGTGCTTTCCGATGACCACACTGGGCACTGAAATCGAATTGTCTTGGGTGGGAAAGTCGGTTTTGGCATTGCCGGCGATCATATTAGCGATCTCGCCGATGGCATCGGTGCACACTTCGTCCATTTCGTTCACCTCCTCACCGATCAGGTGGGATACCAACTGATAAGCAACTTCGTGCGTCAGGCTGATCACCACGCTTCCGCTGACATTGCCGGACAAGCCGATGATGCTGCTGATCTCATGGGGCACTTCGTTGCCCTTTTTCAGTGTGGGTTTGCCCAGGGAGAAAGGCACGGTGATCATGGTTTCAAAAACGCGTTTCACCGCCACCACAAACGGTTTGATATAGGCTGGATCCATTGTTTCTTTTCCTTGATGAATTCGACCGATTCGATAATTGTCACATTGTCTGTCTGGGAGCCGGCTCGTTTCCTGATTGCAAAATGCCAATAAGTGGGAAGGGTTAACCGGCCCTATTTGTGTCACAACTATCATCGGCATATGCGTTGCTAACTTTACATGTGGGTTGGATTTTTTCGGCCCTTGCCCAACGGTATGCCCCTTAAACAGAAGAGATCTTTGCTAAAACCGGATTTTTGAGACATATTTAAAGCAGCGGAAAAGGCCCTGGACAAACGCTTCGATCCAAATGGTGTCCTGTTCTCACCATGCACTTGAACTTTAGCGGTTAAGCGCCTATAGTCGCTAACTTCAGATCCGATAGCCGACTGGCTTCACACTCTACCAATACACCCTTCCCGTCTTGAGACAGCGCTTCAGCAAAAGGAGGATGAATTATGGCAAAGGTGTTGTATATATTGGCTATGCTTCCATTTTTGGGTTTGCTGCCCGTATCTGCCGTGTCGGCTCCTTTGACAGCGGAGCAACTTCTGGACCTGGCGCCTTTAAATCAACATCTGGAGGATCTCAAGAAGGGGAAAATCGTCGCCATTGGCCTGTCCGAGGTGGACAGCGATACCGAGCTGAAGGTGCTGATGAGCATTCTCGTGCCGGCATCGCTGAATGATACGGTGACTGTTTTACAAGAGCAATCGAAGGTCAACGGCGTTCTGACCGTCGAAGAGATCGGAACTGCCCTTTCGGATGCCCAATTGAGTGCCGTTTTTGCGAAAGTGGCCTACAGTCGAGAAGAGATTGAAGAGGTAAGGCGACTGCTGAAGGTCTCTGCGGGCTCCAAATTCAACTTTTCTCCAGAAGAGATCTCTTTGGTCAAAAGGCAGGCTGATCGATTGGGCAAAGATGGCGCTGCAGATGACAAGGCGATCAGGGCCATGTCTTCCGCCATGGCGGATGTGCTGAAAAGAAGATACCTGGCCTACCGTGAAAAGGGGCTCGACGGGCTCACTTGTTACAAGACGGGCGATTCGGGCAAGACCAATCCTTCAAGGGAACTTGCGTTGGCCACTGAATCGATGGGGATGATGGCGGATTTGATGCCGTCGTATTACAACTGCCTGCGGTTCTACCCTCAAAAGTGTGCCTCTAATTTCCACCAGCAGTTCTTCTGGGCGAAGCAGGAGGAGGAGGGACGCCCCCTCTTCTCCCTCAAGCACTTGGTTCTGGATGTTCAGCCGGAATATGCGGTGATCACCGAAAGACAGTTCTATCTCAACCACTCATTGAACAGTCTGCAGGTGGTAATTGGCTGCCTCAAGCATGCTGACGGTACCCTGGTGGTGCTGCTGAATCAGGTGTTTACCGAGAAGGTGAATGTGGGCATTGGCAAGGGTATTGCCGTGAGCATCGGGAGGAAGGAGGTGGAGAAGCGCGTGCGCCCCATGTTTGAACACCTGCGCGCCGCATTCTCCCCTAAAAAATAGTTGCCTTCTATTCTCCCCCCCTTTACCAAAAGGGGGCCGGGGGGGCGTTAGCTTGGACATCTTCCGCTACATATACAAATCTCCCTTTGAAAAAGGGGGACTTTCTATTCTTAACGGTCTATTTTCGATCTCCAGTAACTGTTCAGAACCCTGCCTTTAGCACATCGATCATGGTGTATGCTCTTCCCGTAATGCCCTGGGCCGATTTCTCGGCCAGAAAGCAAATGGCGTCCATGGTGCCGTCGCCGTAAACATCGCGCCCGTTGATATTGTGAGTGAATTCGAACCGCACGGTGCTGTCCGGTGAGACCAGGCTGTAGGTGTGCCAGGCGTGTCCTCCCAGATAGGCAGCCGGCACGCCCCACAGGTTGCTCTGGCGTTCCGGATCGCGCTCCTTCTCTATCTGTTCCGTACCAAATTCGATACCCATGCGATTGAAGTACGCCACCATGGCCTTGGCTGTTCCGCTGGTGTCGGCTTTGCCGGCCTGATGGCTCTCCCGGAGGGTGAGTCGGTAGTCTTTGAAAAGATTGGGAAAGGTCTCGGCGGCATAGGCCATCATGGCTTGAAAACCCACGATCTGTTTTGCCATGTTAGGCGCTATCACGGCGACGTTAGAGGCATCTGTCACGGCTTTTTCCAGCGTGTCACGATTCCCCCCAGTAGTCCCCATTACGAACGGCAGCTTGTGCCGGCCGTAGAATTCCGCATTGGCGTTGACCGCGGCGGGGTGGGTGAAATCGACGCTGATAAAGGGGCCTTCGGTTGATTTGATCTGCTCGATTTTGCTCTCCCTATCCTCAGGGCGGATCAACTCTATGGCGAGGCCGTCGATATGGCAATGTGCGGCGTCGATTTCCGGGCCGGTCAGGGCATAAGGAAGCAGGGTTGTGCGATGATCAGCCATGGCGTGCCCGGCAATCACTTTGGCCACATTGCCGGGTAGGCCATTGATCATCACTTTGATTGTTTTCATGGTGCTCCTCCTGGTTTCGGTGGGGGTGTTTATCCCTTATTCAACCCAATGGATCCAGCTATTTCGTTGACGGTGGCCGTCAGTTTTGGCAGTGGAATGCCGTTCTGGTTGTTCAGGTTCCGTTGTAGCGTGCGAAGGGCTGCAGGGATGTATGCTTCAAAATAGCGTTTTTCTTTTACACGGGTCAAGTATCCAAACGCGCCGAGCATTTGCAGATTGCGGGTGAGCACACAACCGTCGTAGCCCTTTTTGAATCGGTCGATGTCGATGCGCTTTTTACGGCAAAGCATTTGGACGGCCTGGGCATAAAGCTCGCTTTGAATCCCGGTCGGCAGTTGGACATAGGGATCGATGAGCAGGGAGGCCAGATCGTACTGCACCGGTCCCAGCCGGCCGCCTTGAAAGTCGATGAAGAAGAGTTCTTTCCCCTTGACCATGATGTTGCGCGATTGAAAGTCGCGGTGCATGAACCCCTGGTATCCATAGTCGATGGTCGCCTCGGCAAGCTGTTCGAACTCCGGTGCCAGGTCGGTGTATCGATCGCTGCGGCCCAGGTAGCCGGCGAGAAATGCTTCTACAAAGTAGCGGCACTCGCGTTGCAATATAAGCTCACGGTCGTAATGGGTGCTTTGGAATGTCCATCGGACGTTGAAATCTTCTCCCCCCGCGGTGGCCATCTGCACCCATTGCTTGATCGCCTGCCGGTAGTGTCTCTTTAAAACTGACGCACGCTGACGGTTGACCGCCTCCTGGAGATGCAACGCTCCGAGATCTTCAAGGAAGACCAGACCGGCAAACCGGTCGTCGAGGTAGAGGCGTGGCACTGCGACGCCTTTGGCCCTTAAATGGCGGCCGATATCGATAAAGGCGTCCACCTCCGCCTGCCCGTCCGGTTGATATCTAATGGCGTGGTCGACCATCACCAAACGTTCGTTGCCTGATGTTAAACGATACCATCGCCGATCGGAACCGTCGCCTTTGAGCGCCTCGATCTGAATGGGTTCTTCCGGGTGTCTTCCCGATGCATTTTCAAAGGCGACGGGAGCCATGTGGTCTATGGCGGCGGCCGTATAGCTCTCCGGTGTGCCGATGTCACGCCAGTAGTGGTGATCCACGATCATCGCCTTAATCTGTTCGCCTGCGGCGATCATCTTGGCATAGGCATCGATAATATGGGCTGGCCCCTCCGGGGGCAGAAAGTCAAGGATGCGGTGCTCCACCACATGGATGCCGGTAAACGCCAAGGTTCGAAGGCCTGCGCCGGCTTTTGGATCGCAATGAAAGTCGGTAATCATATCGTTGGGATCGACCGACACCATGTTGAACTTGGGATAGTCGTGCATCACCATGGTCACGGGACATCCATGGTCCAGATGGAAGCGGTAGACCCGGGCAAAGTCGATGTCGCTGACGATATCCGCATTGATCACCAGCAACGGCGCGTCGGACCAAAGATCGGCCGTATTTCTTATACCGCCGCCCGTCCCGAGAATTTCAGGTTCATGGCGCAACGTGACCGGTATCGATAGGTCAAGTTCGTCTGCAAATGCTTCTATCTGTTCGTGGAGATGATGGGTGTTGATAATGATGGCCGTGCATCCGGCTCGTTGCAGACGTTCGATGATCAGTGCCAGCATGGGGCGCCGATTGAGGGTGAAGAGCGGCTTTGGCGTGTGCCGTGTGTGGGGCAGCAGCCGCGTCCCCAAACCGGCTGCCAGAATCATGGCTTTCATGGTTTGATCAATTGTGTGAAGTTGCGAATGGCATGTTCATATATCTCGATTTTTTCCGCACTCTCAGCGCCTCTTACGCCGTGGCTGGTAAAATAGCTGATGCCGTTTTCATAGTTGATTTTGGAGAGCGATTCGGCCAACTGGATTTCGTGCTCCTTGAGCATGGTCTTGCCCAATGCCTGGATACGTTTCATTCTCGTTTTGGCCACGGCTTCCTTGCGCGGGGTTTGCTTGTAGAAGTTCAAAACGACCCAATAGGACTCGAAGTAGGTCAACAGAAAGCGTGCGAAAAGTTTCAGCTTGCGGAATCCGGCAGAGGTGATCTGGTAGGTGTCGGGAAGTGTGGGGTGGGGGATCAGGATCGCATCATCGATAAAGGCTTT
Organism: uncultured Desulfatitalea sp.; assembly: GCA_963668675.2. Taxonomy (GTDB): domain Bacteria; phylum Desulfobacterota; class Desulfobacteria; order Desulfobacterales; family Desulfosarcinaceae; genus Desulfatitalea. Next base: position 4,180,380 of record CAXXMB010000002.1, read on the forward strand.
GATGGTTTTACGGACAGTGAGCTCTTCACTTTTTTCGTTGTTGTAGGCGAATTCATATTTGAAAAAGTCTTGCAGGAACCGGTAACGTTCGTGCAGTGCGGTTTTCGAGAACTGGAAGGCATCCATCTCCAGGATGGAAACGGCGGTAAAGGCGGCCGGAACGAAATAGGCGACGCAGTTGTTCTTGTAGTACTCCATCTGCATCCGCTTTCCCGACGGCAATGCATACTGGGCGATCTCCAATGGCATCTCCTTTTCGCCGCTGGGCAGTTCGATGAATTTGCGCTGCACATAATTTTCCAGTGCCTGCTCGCACGCCCGGATCGGGTCGACAATCAGGGTGTCTGCCAGTTTGGCATCATGGGAAGAGAGATAGGCCATGTAAGTTTCGACAATCTGCATCAGTTCGCCGGAGGTAAAACGCGTGGATGTCGCGTTGAGCGCTGCCGATGCCACCAGGGCATGGGGGGTCACCACGCTGACCTCATCGATGGAATTGATAATCCGCCAACCCAGGTTTCGGCAGAGGGCGTTTTGCTCTTTGGACGGCATCTGCTCGAAGCTTGTGCCCATGTCGGCGAGCATTTCGTTGAACGAAATGGGATTTTGGAAATTGATGTAGATCTTGCCGTAGCGGCGCTTGAGAAAACGCCTCGCCTGGAGAATCTGGGAGATGTTTTCCGGCTCCTTTTTGCCGCCGGTCACCTCCTGCAGATAAGCGGTCTCCTCCAGGACCTGGTCGTATCCGATGTAGACCGGCACGAATATCATGTCGTCACAGACATTGTTTTTGAAGGCGTTGAAGAGCAGCATGAGAAAGCCGAGTTTGGGCATCAGCAACTTGCCGCTACGGCTGCGCCCCCCTTCGATGAACAGTTCGATGTTGAATCCCTCCTCGAGCAGCTTTGAGATATACTCGGAGAACACCTTGGCGTAGACCACCGCCCCACTGAAGGTTCGGCGCACGAAGAAGGCGCCGCCGGCCCGGAACAGTGAACCCATGGGCCAGAAGGAGAGGTTCTTGCCGGCTGCGGTATGGGGGGCCGGCATGTTGTAGGTGTAAAAGAGATAGGAGAGGATCAGGTAGTCCATGTGGCTTTTGTGACACGGTACCAGAATGAGAGGCCCCTTCTGGGACATGGTTTTGACCCGTTGTAGTCCTTCCTCATCCACAACCATTCCGTCATACATGGTTTTCAGGAGCCAATCCACCGGCTTGGATGCCCAACTGACAAAGGTGTGGCTGTATTTGGCGGCGATTTCGTCCAGGTAGCTGTCGGCCTGCTTTCGCACCTCGTAGATGGTCGTGTTGCGACTCTCCGAGTAGTTGGTCATGAATTCCCGCAGGCGCTGGCCGGAGAGCACACCCTCCTTGAACTCTTCGTGGGATTTGATCACCGGCCCGGTGATGCTCTGGCGGTGCCGGTTGTGCTGCAACAGCAGTTGCCGGCGCAGCTTGAGCGCCAGGTACTCCGTATTGGCCTCCTCGGGCCCCACTGCCTGTATGAAGACTTTCAGATCAAGGGGTTGCGAAATTTCCACGAACACCTTGCCCGGTTGCTGAAGCAGGGTGAGCAGCCGACGCACGAGTCCCGGTCGCTGCTCTGTTCCGAAAAAGACGTCCCTCAAGCGTGGGATTGACGGCGCCGGGTTTTTGCTCAGGAACATCAGAAGGGGAATCAGGATGACGGGCCGCTGTGTGCTCTGCTGAAGTTCGATCAGGAACCGCAGGGGGTCGGTCTTGGCCTTGACGAAACGGCGGTAAAAGCCGTGTTTTTCCACCAGGGGCAGAAGCGCCGTACGACCGTTGAGCAACTCCTGCTCCCAAAATCCGTTTTGGTAGGGATCGAGCCACTGGCGCCTGCGCAACAGCCAATCGGCATGCGCCAGCACGCTGCGCAATATTCTCGATATCGGTTGAATCAGCCAGGGGCGCAGGCCAAACGTCAACTCCGGTACCGGCACCTTCTCCTGCTGGTAGCGGGAGTGGTAGAAAAGATACTCAAAGTGAGTCCTGAACTTGGTTGTATAGACGATAATGGCGTCGGGGGGCAACGCTTTCAAACTCCGCAGGTGGCGCTGATCGATGGTGATGCCGGTGAAAAAGCGTTTCAGCAGCCAAGGGACGACACCGGACCGTGGCGGCAGTTGGAACAGATAGTGGTGGTAGGTGCCCTTGAGCAGCCGCTCAATCAAATGGTGCCATCTATCGCGCCATGTCAATCTGGAGGTGTTTGTTGGTGTCGGCATGAACTTGTTTACCAGTTGCTTTGTTTATCACAATTGGGCCGCTTGGCGCCATTGAGAGCGGTTATCGATTCGGAGACAGGTGGCACTTGGAGACCACCCGGCGCTGTTTACAGCGAGGACGATGCTTTAGCCAGAGGCCCAATTCACTATCCTCGGATGGACACTAGCTAACAAAATTGAGTGGGATTTGCAATTGTCGATCCAACGGCCGACGATGTTGCGTCGGTGCTTTGGGCATGTGCCATCGGGAGGTGTGCGGTCGTTGAAAATCCTTGGGAAAGCATCCAAATTACACTTGCACCGGCCTGGGGCATATGATAATTCTCATCACCTGCGTTGGGGCACGCTATGCTGATTTCGAATGCACCTGCTTGCTCCGACAGGCCGCACTGTAAGGTGAGCGGCGTTCGTCGTCGTTGCGAGACAGGACTTCAAAACGCATTCACTTTTTCATTGGCCAACGCTGGTGGTCAAAGATTGCCATCGGGTGGATCGTGACTAATATGGATGTGATCGCGTTGGCCATGGAGGGTTTCCGGTACGATACTGGAATCTTTCCCGGATAAAATCCCGTGGATGAGGCTGACAAAGCGTATCCACTCCCTGCAATTCCCAAAGAAGTATCCACTGAAACTAAGGATGAGATAGGTTTTAGAATTCAGTAAAACTCGATGGTGTTTCTTAGCTTAATCTAAAGGAGGTTGCTGTTTTATGAAAACGTTAATCGGCGGCGCAATTGCGGCAGTGGTCGGCCTGATCGGCCTGACGATTTGGTTTCCGGCATTTCTTCAGCTTTTGGCCGGTGCCATTCCCATCATGCTTCTGCTCGGTGGCGGACTCGCCATCTATCTGGGTTTCGATGAGCTGAAAGATTCCTGGAAAAAAGAGGACGACGACACCGAGGAAGAGAGCGATGATCCCAACAAATATAAAAAAGAGATCGAAGATCTAAAACAAGAGATCGAAACCCTAAAGACAGATAAGGCATAGGGTCATCTCATACCTATTTTGAAGCCCTCTCCGGCTGAAACTATCGTTGCGCCTCGGAAACGATCCGGGTGTCATCGTCAGATAGTTTGAGACGCAGGGGGTTTCTTCTTTATCGCCCCCCGGATCGAGGCGGGCGTATCATTTGCCTTTCAAACTGGCCACTGCGAGTCTGTCGGCGCGTTCGTTCTCCGGATGACCGGCGTGGCCCTTCACTTTGACAAACCGGATCTGATCGAAGGAAGAGACCAGCTCTCTGATCTCGGCCACCAAGGTCTGGTTCTGTTTGGCCTTCCAGCCCTTGGTCAGCAGGCCCAATGCGTAGCTGCTATCGGTAAAGACGACCACTGGCAGTTTACGGTTCTTGACAGCAAGCAACCCGGTTCTAATCGCCTCAAGTTCGGCAATGTTATTCGTTCCGGTCCCCAAATAACGCGAAATCTCTTTGCGATTCCCTTTGTATTGCATTACTACCCCGATACCGGCCGGACCGGGATTTCCCGAGCAGGCGCCATCGGTATAGATGCAAATGGCGTTTTCATCGTCACTGCCGTCGCTCGGAGTGTGATGTTCCATAGGCTGACGGCGCTTCCGGGTTGGCGTGTTTTTACGCTGGGGCGTTTTCGGGGCCTCCGCACCTATGGGAAGCACTTTCGACGGGTGCACCCAGTACTCATGGGGTTGCTCGAGTTGGTATTTGATCAGTTGTTTGCCGGCTTTGAGCAATGGGGTTTCGTCGGCATCCACGGCCACCCACACCTTGTTGCCTTTGAACTGCATCCGCTTCCAGTGGGGATGATCTTTTGAAATCTTCAAATCGGGCCTCTGCTCAAGAGATGCAACCTGATTCATTATATAGAAAATAGTCCCGTCGCATGGTGTCGAAAGCTTCGAGTTTCTCTGCCCACGCGGATTCCAGATTCTCGATGGGAACATTTCGTTCAAGGTCCAGGCGGAGCTGCCCGTCGCCAAGTATCAGGTCGATGGGCATGCGTTCGTACTCATACTCATATGGGGGTGATTTCCATTGAAACGTCTCGGGATGGCACTGCCGGATGGCCTGCAACAAGGCCAGGCTCGTCGCGTAGGGGCGATACCGGATCGCATCGGTCACATGGAGCTGGAACCCATGACAAGGCTCTCCCTGCCATTTGTTGGAGGTGGGTTCAAATTCGGTCGGCCTGAGGATTGCGCCCGGCAGTTCTCTCCTACCCATCTCCTGAAGGACGATCTCCGGTGATAGGAAAGGGGCGCCGAACAGCTCGAAGGGAAGGGTGGTGCCGCGCCCTTCGGAGACATTGGTCCCCTCCCAGATCACCTGTCCGGGGTAGACCAGTGCCGATCTGGGTGTCGGCAAGTTGGGAGAGGGCGCCACCCAGGGCAAACCCGTCTGTTCGAAGTGCATGCTGCGGCGCCAGCCGGTCATGGGGATTACCTCCAGATCGCAGCCGATTCCGAAGGCACGATTGAACATCATGGCCAGCTCGCCGATGGTCATGCCATGGCGCATGGGCAGAGGGTATCTACCAACAAACGATTGCCACCCTTCGGCAAGGCAGTTGCCCTCCACGGCTTCACCGCCGATGGGGTTGGGACGGTCCAGGACCACCACCTTCGCGTTATAATGGAACGCCGCCTCCATGCAGTAGGACATGGTATAAATAAAGGTGTATACACGCGTTCCCACATCCTGAAGGTCGATGATGACGGCGTCGATGCCATCGAACATCTCCCGAGAGGGCTCGCGGCTTTCACTGTAGAGGCTGTAGACGGGGATGCCGAGAAGCGGATCCTTTCGATGGTCCGATTCGATCATGTTGTCCTGCTTCTCGGCGAACAACCCATGTTGGGGGGAGAAGAGCTGAACCAGACGGTCGCCGAAGCACGAATGGATCAGCTTTCGTGCATGGACCAGGTGGCGATCCACCGAGGCAACATTGCACAGAAGGGCGATGCGTTTTCCGCGCAGGTATTCCGGCGGCGCGGTCACCAACTTTTCAAGACCTGTGGATACCGTTGTCATGCCTGTTCCTGGTGTCGGGTGACCAAAAGAGTGGGCCGCCGTTCGGCGGCGCGGATGGCACCCGTTAATAATCGGAGTCGGTTATTTCCGGGCAATGTTTCGATTTCCCAACATAAAGGATCGCCCTTCGAATGTAAACCTGAAAGCGCTTGACACATTCTGGCGAACCCAATAAATTGAGCGTTTCATGTATGTTGTTTGGAAAATGATCCACGGCATTGTCGCCCATTGTTCGACAAGGCCAAACAATGGGTAGGGGACAGGGGGTGGGCCCCCCTCTTATACGATTGGTAACAATGGCTGCTCACATCGATCTCAAGGGTATCGTCGTCGTCGTCGGGAACTACGGCAGCGGAAAAACCGAGGTGGTCGTCAATCTGGCAATCGACCAGCGCACCCGTGGAACCCAGGTGCGTGTGGCCGATCTGGATCTGGTCAACCCCTACTTCCGCACCCGGGAGGTGCGCCATCTGATGGCCGAGCTGGATGTGGAGATGATTCTTCCGCCCGAGCGCTGGCTGCAGGCCGATTTGCCGATTTTAACGCCCCAGGTCAGCGGGTTGATCCGAAATCCCGGGGAGTTGGCGATTCTCGATGTGGGGGGCGACGGCGTAGGGGCAACCGTTCTGGCGGCGCTGGCGGATGCGTTTCAATCCCCGAGCGCGCCTGTGCAGATGCTCCAGGTGGTCAACCCATTCCGGCCCAACACCCAAACCGTGACGCAGTGCCTGGCCATGCGGGACGCCATCGAGGGGGCATCGCACTTGCGTGTGGGCGGTTGGATTGGAAACGCCCACCTGATGGATGAGACCTCGATTGATCATATCCGCGAGGGATATGAATTGATGCGGGCCCTGGCCGAAGCCAGCGGATTGCCCCTGGTCTGCGTGACGGCCAGCGAGGCACTGTATGCCCGGGCTGAAGAGATGGCGCTGGCCTGCCCGGTTTTAGAGATTCGGCGGCAGTTGGTGCCGCCCTGGCTTAAACCCAAACCGCTTCGTCCGGCCGTGTAATCAGCCGAAGGAGATATTGGCATGACCTATTGCTATCATATTGAAACCGATCGTTGTAAAGGGTGTGGATTGTGTGTGTCGGTCTGCCCGAAAAATGTGCTTGAACTGTCCGGACAGGTGAACAGTCTGGGTTATTTCCCGGCCTATCAGGCCAGGCCGGAAGATTGCATTCTGTGCGCCATCTGCTGCACCATGTGCCCGGATGTGGCGATCAGCATTACCGAAACGGCATCGGCCGATTCCTGCAATTCGAACAGTTAATGGTCCGTTGCGGCGTCAGTTCCTTGATGCTGTTGCAGCAGTTTTACAGATCTCAAATTCTTGTGACGTTCGTTGATGCCGCTGAAGATACGTCGAGATCGAATCCGCGGCGCATTCGGAAACGAGGGAGAGAGCAAACATGTCAAAGGTATTGATGAAGGGCAATGAAGCCATTGCCGAGGCCGCCATTCGCGCAGGGTGCCTCAACTATTTCGCATATCCCATCACCCCCCAATCGGAGGTCGCCGAATACCTCTCCTGGAGGATGCCCGAAGTCGACGGGGTGTTCCTGCAGGGAGAGAGCGAGGTGGCCGTATCTTACATGATCTTCGGGGCTGCCGGGGCCGGCGTGCGGGTGTTCACCACCTCTTCGAGCCCGGGTATCAGTTTAATGAGTGAAGGCATTAGCTATCTGTGCGGTGCGCAATTGCCGGCCGTCTTTGTCAACATCATGCGCGGAGGACCGGGATTGGGCGGCATTCTGCCCTCCCAGGCCGATTATAATCAGGCCACTCGGGGTGTCGGTCATGGGGATTGCCGCTTGCTGGTGATGGCACCAGCCAGTGTCCAGGAGGCCGCAGAGATGGTGATGATGGCCTTCCCCCTGGCAGAGAAGTACCGCAATCCGGTAATGATCCTCGGCGACGGGCTGATCGGACAGATGATGGAACCGGTTGAATTTCCCGAGCATCTTAAAAGCGAGCCGTCCAACAAGGACAGTTGGGCCACCAATGGTATTGCGCACCGTGGCGGCACCACAAGGAACCTGGTCAAATCTCTCTTCCTCGACCCGGAGGAGTTGAACAACAACAACCTGACGTTGCGGGCCAAATATCAACAGATGAAAGCGGAAGAGGTGCGGTTCGAGTCTTACAATACCGAAAAGCCCTACCAACTTCTGATCGTTTCATACGGCACCATGAGCCGTGTCTGTAAAACAGCGATCAACGCCCTTAAAGAGCAGGGCGTGGAGGTGGGGTTGATCCGCCCCCAAACCCTATTTCCCTTTCCGGATGAGGCTATCCGGCAGGCGGCCCGGAAGGAGGGCTGTAAAGCTGTCCTGAGCATCGAGATGAGCATGGGGCAGATGGTGGAAGATGTGGAACGCTGCGTCCAGGGCGCCCTGCCGGTCGAGTGGTACGGCAAGTGCGGTGGCGATGTGCCCACCCCCGAAGAGATAATTGATTTGGTGAAATCCAAAATTGCATCGACCTGAGCGGTTGGAAACCGGACCGCGGCCCCTCTGATCGAGGGCGTAAGGCCGATGCTGCGGATACCCCGATAAGGAGACAATCCAATGGCCAAAACATTTCAAAAACCCGAAGCCCTCTTTGATGTGAGCACGCACTACTGTCCGGGCTGCACCCACGGCGTCATCCACCGGCTGGTGGCTGAAACCATTGACGCATTGGGCATAAGGGGCCGAACCGTTGGTATCGCGCCCGTGGGCTGCGCCGTGATGGCGTACAACTATATCGATTGTGATTTCCAGGAGGCCGCACACGGACGGGCGCCTGCCATGGCCACAGGAATCAAGCGGGTGAGGCCCGATCTGATGGTCTTCACCTACCAGGGTGATGGTGACCTGGCCAGCATCGGTATGGGGGAGATCGTGCACGCCGCCAACCGGGGGGAGAAGTTCACCACCATCTTTGTCAACAATGCCGTCTACGGCATGACTGGTGGACAGATGGCGCCCACCACCATGCCCAATCAGCGAACGACCACCTCGCCCCTGGGGCGAAAAACCGATGAGGTGGGGATGCCCATCCGCATGGCGGAGTTGTTGGCGACCCTGGTAACCCCCGGCTATGTCACGCGTCAGACGGTGATCAAGCCCAAATATATCAAAAAAGCCAAACAGGCGATCGAACGTGCTTTCACCTACCAGATGGAGAATCGCTGCTTCTCATTTGTCGAGGTGATCAGCACCTGCCCCACCAATTGGGGCATGACACCCAGGGATGCCATCCAGTGGAGCGAAGATGTGATGTTGCCCTACTATCCCCTGGGAGACAAAAAGACTCCGGAGAGTGAGGAGCCCGACCGAAAACTGGCCGCAGCCGGCGCTGCATAATTGTTAAACTGATCGAACAGCTTGTTGAAGGCGCGACCCCCATTCGGTGGGCCGCGGCCAAGGAGACGCCATGCAGAGTGAAGTGATGTTTGCCGGATTCGGCGGACAAGGCATATTGCTTATAGGGAAGATATTGGCACATGCAGCCATGGAAGAGGGCTTTGAAGTGGCCTGGATCCCCTCCTACGGTCCGGAGATGCGTGGCGGGACGGCGTATTGCACTGTGGTGATTGGCGATCAGCCCATTGGCTCTCCGATCATCAAGAATCCAACCCACCTGGTTGCCATGAACCGGCCATCGCTGGAGAAGTTCGTGTCGACGATAAAACCAGGCGGTGTTATCATGGTCAACTCGTCGTTGATCCCCGACGATGTCGAGCGCTCCGACGTGGATGCCCTCAAGGTGCCGGTGGTGGATATTGCCACCGAGGTTGGAAGCAGCAAGGCCGCGAACATTGTCGCCTTGGCGGCTTTCGTGGCACGTTCGAAACTGGTTTCCCTGGAGACGCTCAAGCATTGTATCGAAGAAGAGTTCGAGAAGAGGCCCAACCTGATTCCGCTCAACATGAAGGCCATGGAGGCCGGGATTGCGGCGGCGAAGAATTAGGTCGATAGATTGACATGTTTTGGCCGAAGAGTTGGCTTGAAAGATCTTCGCTATGAAAATTCCTGTTCCCGATTATATCAACGAAATTGCACCTTACGTGCCGGGCAAACCCATCGAGGAGCTCGAGCGTGAGTACGGCATTGCCGACTCGGTGAAGTTGGCTTCGAATGAAAATCCCCTTGGGCCTTCCCCCAAGGCAATCGAAGCCCTGGGCAAGGTGTTTGATCGCTTGCACCGATACCCGGACGGCGCGGGATTCGAGCTGCTCCGGAGCCTGGCAGACCACTTGGGGGTGAACGATAGTGAAATCGTCATGGGAAACGGCTCGGATGATCTGCTCGGCATGCTGGCCCGCATCCTTTTAACGCCCGGTGATGAGGTGGTCGTTCCCGAACCATCCTTTCTTATGTATACCATCGTGGCCCAGAGTGCCGGTGCCATACCCATTAAAGTGCCGCTGCGTGAGTTGAGTATCGATCTGGACGGTATTCTGGAACGCATCGGACCGCGCACCCGCATGATCTTTATCTGCAACCCCAACAATCCGACGGGGACGATCGTGCGGCGCCAGGCTTTCGAGGCCTTTCTTACTCGCGTGCCACCCGATATCGTGGTCGTGGCGGATGAGGCCTATTTCGAATTCGTTCGCGATGAAAATGCCGTTACCGGGTTGGCCTACCTGGATGGGGATGTACCTGTGGTCACCCTGCGCACCTTCAGTAAAGCTTATGGTTTGGCCGGGTTGCGGGTTGGCTACGGGGTGATGCCGGCACCGTTGGCAGCGCTGGTCAACCGGGTGCGCATGCCCTTCAATGTCAACAGCATGGCCCAGACCGCGGCCGTGGCTGCTTTGACCGATACAGATTTTCTTCAAAAATCATTGACCACGGTACACCAGGGGCTCGATTTCCTCTATGCCGAGCTTTCCGATCGGGGATTTCGCACCTTTCCCAGTCAGGCCAACTTTTTTCTCATCGATGTGCAGCAATCTGCGGATGTGGTGTTCGATCTCATGCTTCGCCAGGGGGTCATTGTAAGATCCATGCGAGCCTATGGCTATCCCAACTACATTCGTCTCAGTGTGGGCCGGCCGGATGAAAACCGCAGATTCCTGAGCGCGCTGGATACGGTTTGCCGTTCATCCGATCAACAAAACCAATCATAGATTGAACCGCTTCATGGATTCGACAGACGCGTTTCGCACGGCAATGATCGTTACCATCGACGGCCCTGCCGGAGCTGGCAAGACCTCGGTCAGTAAGCGCTTGGCGCTCGAATTGGGGTATCGGTACATGGATACCGGCGCGCTTTACCGGGCGGTGGCTGTGGCCGCCGTACAGGCCAAGATCGCATCCGATGACGATGCGGCCCTGGCTGAGTTGTGCCGGCGCATCACCCTCGACCTGCAGGATACGCGAGAGGGGTTGCGGGTTCTGTTGAACCATACCGACATCACCGACCGTATCCGCACACCCGAGATCTCCATGATGGCTTCGGCAGTATCGGCCAGGCCGGTCGTCAGGGAGTTTTTGCTCGCCACCCAAAGAGATCTGGGCTCCCGGGGAGGGGTGGTTGCCGAGGGTCGCGACATGGGGACCGTCGTTTTCCCGCAGGCAGAGGCCAAATTTTTCCTGGATGCCGACAGCGGTATCAGGGCCCGGCGCCGCTACGACGAACTGAAAGAACAGGCTGGCGATGCCCCCTCCCTTGATATGGTGCAGAAGGACATGAGCCGACGAGATCACAACGACACAACGCGTGCGGTGGCGCCGCTTCAGCCGGCTGACGACGCGATCGTGATTGATTCCACTCACTTGAGCCTTGAAGCGGTCGTCTCTCTCATGATGGCGCATATCTCTCGCATCACCTGATCGCGGCGCAGCACGGCCAAAACCTGCGCCCGTTGCTGGCAAAAGTGCCTCCTTCAGGCTGGTGCCACTACTGGAGAAAACGCCGAAATTTCATTTTATCATTGCATTATCGCTTTTTTCTGTACTATAGAACGTAAATTACGCTACCGGCAGGGGCCGGAAAATTAGGCTGAGGGGAGAACTTTTAGCGCATGAATGACATTGTTGAAAACGAATCCAAACAACCAACACCCAACCCAACCGACCCATCAGAAGTTGACACTGAACAGATGGAAGCCTCAGATCAAGCCTCCGATCAGATCGATGAAAGTGAGGAGGATGAACTCCAATCCGAAGAGACCTCCATGGAAGATCTCATGGATCTCTATGAAGAGAGCTTCAAGCGATTTGCAGAAGGCGAGGTCGTCACCGGCCGTGTTATTTCCGTCGACAAAGATTATGTGATCGTCGATATTGGATATAAATCCGAAGGTCAGATTCGCATTCACGAGTTCCAGGATGAAACCGGACAGGTGGATGTGAAGATGGATGACAAAGTCGAAGTGATGGTTGAGTGGTGGGACGATGAAAATGAGGTTGTCGTCCTCTCCAAGGAGAAGGCCGAAAAGGTCAAGGTCTGGGAAGAGATTAAGAGGGCATACGAAGCGGATGAGCCCGTCGAAGGCGTTATCGCAAGTCGCGTCAAAGGCGGCTTCTCGGTCGATATCGGCGTGAATGCCTTTTTGCCCGGGTCTCAGGCCGATCTGCGCCCGGTCCGCAACCTGGACGAGATGGTGGGCAAGACCTATCAGTTCAAGGTGCTCAAGTTCAACCGCAAGCGAAGCAACATCGTTCTTTCCCGACGCGTTATTCTTGAAACCGAACGCGAATCCAAACGCGCTGCGACCCTCAGTTCCATTCACGAAGGCAAGGTGGTGGAAGGGGTTGTCAAGAACATTACCGAGTATGGCGTCTTCGTCGATCTAGGCGGTGTGGACGGACTCTTGCATATCACCGACATCTCTTGGGGACGGGTCAAACATCCTTCCGAGATGTTCTCCGTTGGTGATGAGATCAACGTTAAAATTTTGAACCTCGATCTGGAGCGAGAACGGGTATCGCTGGGCATGAAACAGCTCACCCCCGATCCGTGGAGTACTGCCGCTGAGAAGTATCCGGTGGGTTCACGAGTTGCAGGGCGTGTCGTCAGCCTGACCGATTACGGTGCATTTGTGGAGCTGGAAGAGGGCATCGAAGGCCTGATTCACGTCTCCGAAATGTCCTGGACCCGTAAGGTTCGCCATCCCAACAAGGTGGTTTCGGTCGGTGAGGAGGTCGAAGCCCTGGTTCTCGATATCAAGCCGGACAATCGGCGCATCTCCCTGGGTATGAAACAGGCAGTTCCCAATCCTTGGGACGTGATCAGCGACAAATACCCGGTGGGCACCACCATCGAGGGCAAGATCAAGAATATTACCGACTTCGGGCTTTTCATCGGCATCGACGAAGGCATCGACGGTCTGGTACACATATCGGATCTCTCCTGGACCAAGCGCATCAAACACCCCTCCGAGCTTTACAAGAAGGGGGACACGGTGCAAGCCATTGTATTGGAGATCGACAAGGAGAACGAACGCTTCTCCCTGGGTGTCAAGCAGCTTCAGCCCGATCCCTGGGATTCAGTTGCCGAGCGTTACGAAGTGGGCAAAGAGATTACCGGCACGGTGACCAATGTGACCGATTTCGGCGTGTTTGTGGAGCTGGAAGAGGGCATTGAGGGACTGGTGCACGTCTCTGAAATCAGCAAAGAGAAAGTGAAAACGCCGGTGGGCATGTTCAATGTCGGTGATGTCCTCAATGCGCGCGTGATGAACATCAACAGTGATGAACGGCGCATTGGTCTCTCTATCAAGCGTCTGGAGATGGAGAGCGACCAGGAGTACCTCAGCGACTATGTAAATAACATGGGACCGGCAACTTCTAGCTTCGGTGAAATCCTACGGGAAAACCTTCAGGAAAAGCTTAACGAAGAATAATCTATCGATTACGTATCCGATTTATATGGTTTTGAACGGCCGACCTGGAAGTGTGCTTCCGTCGGCCGTTTTATCTTTTAGGAAGAGTCGCCATAAAAAGGAGTCGATCTATGTTCACACGCAGACATCCCTATCTGTTTGCTGTTCTGGTAATGGCAGGGCTGGGAACCGTGACCATGGTTTTTTTCTCGGTCATGGTGATGGCCCTGGCCGGTAAAGATGTGGATTACGGCGGAGAGAAAGTCGGGGTCATCGAGTTGGTCGGTGCCATCGTCGACAGTAAAAAGGTTGTTCAGCAGATCAAAGAGTTCAGAGAGGCTGAATCGGTTAAATCGATTGTCATCCGTATCGATTCTCCTGGTGGCGGTGTGGGCCCCTCCCAGGAGATCTATCGCGAGATACAGAAAACCATTCCACACAAAAAGGTGATTGCCTCGATGGGTTCGGTGGCTGCCTCAGGGGGGTACTATGTGGCTGCTGCCACCGACGGCATCATCGCCAATCCAGGGACGATTACCGGCAGCATCGGTGTGATCATGGGCTACACCAATTTCGAGGCGCTCATGGAGAAGATCGGTCTGCATCCGGTTGTGATCAAAAGCGGCGAATTCAAGGATATGGGATCACCGGTGCGTGAAATGAAAGAGAGGGAGCGCCAACTGCTCGAAGCGTTGACGCTCAAGATCCATCGCCAGTTCATCAGAGATATTGCCCAGGGACGCAGGGTGGAGATGGCCAGTATCGAACCCATTGCCGACGGACGTATCTTCACCGGTGAAGAGGCCCGGGAGATGGGGTTGGTGGATCGTCTGGGCAATTTCCAGGATGCGGTGCAGTGGGCCGGGGAACTGGGCGGTATCAAGGGCGAGGTGGAGACGATCTATCCGGAAAAAGAGCGCCCCACTTTTATGGAGTATGTGATGGAGTCGGCCTTGAAGCTTGTCTCCCGTCAAGCGTTGCAGACGCGACTGCAACCCGAGGCGAGGCTTGATTTGGCCCCCTGAGTAGCTCTGTCTGCCGGGCCAGGATCGACTTGACGTCGCGGGGTGTCGCTCTTATTCAAAGATGGAGACATCGCCCAGGGCTGCTCGCAGGACCTCCGGTTCGTCGTCGATCAGAGAGATCACACTGGACGGTTCGCCGGGAACCGGACCGCCGTCGATGACAGCGTCGAGCAGTTTTCCGAAATGTTTCTCGATCAGCCATGGCTCACTGAACAGTTCGCCATCCGATCTGGCCGCGCTCGTGGAGATGATGGGGTTGCCGAGCAAGTTGATCAGATCCATACAGATCGGGTGGTCGGGGACGCGGATGCCGGCCGTTTTGCGTTTGGTCAACATCATCTTGGGGACCTGGTTGGAACCGTCGAGAATGAAGGTGTAGGGTCCGGGCAACAGTCGACGCATGGTTTTATAGGCGTAGTTCGAAACTTTGGCGTACTCGCTGATGTTCTTCAGGTCCGAGCAGATGAAGCTGAACGGCTTGTTTTTTGGCCGCTGTTTGATCTGATAGACACGTGCAATCGCTCGCTTGTTGGTGATGTCGCAGCCGATACCGTAAATCGTGTCGGTCGGATAGGCGATGACGCCACCTTTTCTCAGCAGTTCCACGACGCGTTCTATCTTGCGCGGCTGGGGATTTTTGGGGTTGATTTCGATTAACACGCTCTTTTTCCCATCTGTGCAGTGAAAGTGTAACGTCCCTGGTCTTCGTGAATAGAGATGTTTATTATCGGTCGCGCAGCTTGTCAAGGCGGCATCTGCGGGCGAAGCGAAGAGTGGCGGCCAACCGGGAGCACATTGTCCCTTCCCAGGCCCTTTGCCGGGAGGTAACGGCGTTGGAAGGCCAAGACAGGGTTGATTGGTGAACACAATATATGGTAACATCAGCAATTTTAGAACCCTACAGATTGTATATGTTTGATATTTAATAGATATCCTGGAATCTACCGTAAAAACGATTTCGTGGAGGTTGATATGAGTAAAATTCCACCCGAAGAAGGTTTCTCTTTTGATGACGTTCTTCTTATCCCCAACTATTCGGACGTACTCCCCAAAGATACGGATGTCAGCACCCAGTTGACCCGCAACCTTCGCCTCAATATGCCCATTGTCAGCGCAGCCATGGACACGGTCACCGAGGCCAACTCCGCTATCACAATGGCGCGCGAAGGCGGCATCGGTTTTATTCACCGCAACATGAGTATCGATAGCCAGGCCGTGGAGGTCGATCAGGTTAAGAAGTCGGAAAGCGGCATGATTATCGATCCGGTGACCATCCATCCTGACCAGAAGGTCGAGGCCGTACTGGACCTGATGGCCCGCTACCGGATATCCGGCGTCCCGGTCGTCGATGGCAAACAGCTGGTGGGCATCGTCACCAACCGTGATTTGCGTTTCGAGTCCGATATGGAGAAGAAAATCTCCGAAGTGATGACCAAAAAGAATTTGGTGACCGTGCCCGAAGGGATCAGCCTGGAGGAGTCTAAAAAACTCCTGCACGAGCATCGGATTGAGAAACTGCTTGTCGTTGATTCCAGTGGCGGATTGAAAGGCATGATTACCATCAAGGATATCGAGAAGATAAAGAAGTATCCCAAGGCATGCAAGGACGGCATGGGGCGGCTGTGCGTCGGCGCCGCCATCGGCGTGGGGCCGGATCGCGTTGAGCGTGCCGAAGCGCTGCTCAAGGCCGGCGCAGATGTCATTCTTATAGACACCTCCCACGGTCATACGGAAAATGTGATCGACGCGGTCCGCGAACTGAAAAGCACGTTCGCTTCGATTGATCTGATCGCCGGCAACGTGGCGACGGCCAAAGGGGCGGAAGAGCTGATCGAGGCCGGCGTGGATGGCGTCAAGATCGGTATCGGCCCCGGATCGATATGCACCACGCGTATCGTGGCCGGCATCGGCGTGCCCCAGGTCACTGCCATCATGAATTGCAAACCGGTTTCAAACAAGACCGGCATTCCACTGATCGCTGACGGGGGTATCAAATTTTCAGGAGACGTTACCAAGGCCATCGGTTCCGGTGCCCACTCGGTCATGATTGGGGGGCTCTTTGCTGGTACGGAGGAGAGCCCGGGGGAGACCATCCTCTATCAAGGGCGCAGCTACAAGGTCTATCGCGGCATGGGTTCCATTGAAGCCATGAAGAAAGGCAGCAAGGATCGCTACTATCAGACCGAACAGGAAGAGGACGATAAGCTCGTGCCCGAAGGTATCGTGGGTCGCGTTCCCTATCGTGGGTCGCTGGCCGGTAATATCCACCAGTTAATTGGCGGGTTGAAGGCCGGTATGGGTTATGTGGGCTGCCGCTCCATCGAAGAGCTGCGCGACAAGGCACGATTCATGCGTATCTCCGCTGCCGGATTGCGCGAAAGCCACGTCCACGATGTGATCATTACCAAAGAAGCGCCCAACTACCGAATCGAAAATTAAGAGGGATTCCAAAAACTGATGAATACCGCCCCTTCCGATTTCGTTCATCTTCATGTTCACACCATGTACAGCTTGCTCGACGGCGCCATTCGCCTGGACGGGCTGCTCGAACGGGCCAAGGCGTTCGGCATGCACAGCGTGGCCATGACCGACCACGGCACCATGTTCAACGTGCTGGAGTTCTATCTGAAGGCGGTCAAGGCCGGCATCAAGCCGATTATTGGATGCGAATGCTATGTGGCGCCACGCACACTGGCAGACAAAACCCCCCAGGACGCCAAGGGGTTGACCCATCTGGTGTTGCTGGCCGAGAACCAGGAGGGGTATCGCAACCTGTGCCGGCTGGTCAGCCTGGCCCAAACCGAAGGGTTTTACTACCGCCCGCGCATCGACAAGCAGATCCTCAAAAAGTACCACAACGGACTGATCGGCATGTCGGCCTGCCTGCACGGGGAGATCCCCCAGCTGATCAAGGCCGGACACCTGGAGAGGGCCAGGGAGGCGGCGCAGTTTTATCGTGAGCTGTTCGGCGAAGATAATTTTTTTCTCGAGGTTCAAAACAACGGCATCGACGTTCAGGACGTGGTGAACGAGGCGCTGCGTGAAATGAGCGCGGAGCTCTCCATCCCCCTGGTGGCGAGCAACGACTGCCACTACCTGGACAAAGCCGATGTGCGAGCCCATGATGTGCTGCTTTGCGTACAGACCGGCAAGACCGTGAATGACACCGAACGGTTTCGCTTCCGCACCGATCAGCTCTACTTCAAGTCCAAAGAGGAGATGATCGCCTACTTCAAGGAGTTTCCGGGCGCCATCGAAAACAGCGTTGCCATTGCCAATCGCTGCAATGTCTCTTTCGACTTTGACAGCTATCACTTCCCGCTGTTCGAGGACCCGTCCGGTCTGAGTGCCGAAGAGCTCTTCACCCGTAAGGTGCAAGAAGGCTTCGAACGGGTGTGGGCCCTGATCCGGAAGAAGCGGCCCGACGCCGACGAGGCAATCTACCGTGAGCGTCTTGAATATGAGATCGGCGTGATCAACAAGATGGGCTTTCCGGGCTACTTTCTTATCGTGGCTGATTTTATCAACTACGCCAAAGCGAACAACGTCCCTGTCGGTCCGGGAAGGGGTTCCGCCGCAGGTAGTCTGGTGGCCTATTCGCTTGCCATCACCGATCTCGATCCGTTGGAACACGGACTGATTTTCGAGCGATTTCTAAATCCCGACCGCATCAGCATGCCGGATATCGATGTAGACTTCTGCATCAACGGAAGGGAGAAGGTATTCAAGTATGTGGTCGAGCGATACGGCGGCTGGGACTATGTGGCCCAGATCATCACCTTTGGAAAGCTCAAGACGCGGGCTGTGATTCGCGACGTTGGAAGGGCGCTCGACATCCCCCTGGGTGAAGTAGATGCCATCGCCAAGCTGGTACCCGATGTACTCAACATCTCCCTGAGCCAGGCCTTGAAGCAGGAGCCCAAGCTGCGCGAGCTGGAGTCGACGAGACCCGATATCGCAGAACTCTTTACCATTTGCCGAACCCTTGAGGGGCTGCCCCGCCACGCCTCCACCCATGCCGCCGGCGTGGTGATCGGAGACAAACCCCTGGTCGACTACCTGCCGCTGTATAAAGGCAAAAAGGGCGAGGTCGTGACCCAGTTCGACATGAAGCATGTCGAAAAGATCGGACTGGTCAAGTTCGACTTCTTGGGGCTGCGCAACTTGACCGTCATTGACAACACCCTCAGGCTGATCCGCCTCCAGGGCAAGGAGCCCCCCGATCTGGCCAATATCGATTTCAAGGATGCTCCCACCTATCAGGTGCTGGGGGCGGGCAACACCACCGGCGTCTTCCAACTGGAGAGCTCGGGAATGAAAGATCTGCTGGTGCGGATGAAACCCGAGTCGTTCGACGATGTGACCGCCCTGGTGGCGCTCTACCGTCCGGGCCCCCTGGACAGTGGCATGGTGGACGACTTCGTCGAGCGCAAGCACGGCAGAAAAGCTGTTGAATACATGCTGCCCGAGCTGGAGCCGATCCTCAAGGAGACATACGGGGTCATCGTCTACCAGGAGCAGGTGATGAAGATCGCCAGCGCCCTGGCCAGCTACACCATGGCCGAAGCCGACGGATTGCGCAAAGCCATGGGCAAGAAGATCGCCGCCATGATGGCCGAGCACCGCGAGCGCTTTGTCAAAGGTGCTGTGGAAAACGGGCACGCAGAGAAGAAGGCGGTGGCGCTCTTCGACCTGATGGAGAAGTTCGGCGGGTACGGCTTCAACAAATCACACAGCGCGGCCTACGCCCTGATCGCCTATCAGACGGCTTTTTTGAAGGCCCATTTTCCGGTGGAGTTTATCGCCGCCCTGCTTACCAGTGAAATGCACTCCATCGACGGCGTGGTCAAATACATCAACGAGTGCCGCAAGCACCAGATCGACGTGCGGCCCCCGGATGTCAACGGCGGCGACACCACCTTTACCGTGACCGATGGTAAAATCCAATTCGGTCTGGTGGCCGTTAAGAATGTGGGCGAGGGGGCGGTTGAGGCGATCGTGGAAGAGCGACGTGAAAATGGCCCCTATGCGTCTCTGATCGATTTTTGCGAACGGGTCGACCTGCGTAAGGTCAACAAGCGCGTCGTGGAGGGTCTGATCGACTGCGGTGCTTTCGATTCCACCGGTGCCAATCGCTCCCAGATGATGGCCATTCTCGAAGACGCCCTCGACTACGGCCAGAAAGTGCAGCGGGAGCGTTGCGACCCGCAGATGGGCCTATTTGACGATGGGGAGAGCTGCACCCTCTCCATCGACCCGCCCTCGCTGCCCAAAATTCCGGAGTGGCCGGAGCGTGAACGGCTGGGGCGTGAGAAGGAGTCGCTCGGTTTCTATATTACCGGTCACCCGTTGGCACCCCATCACAAGACCATGGGCAAGTATTCCACCGCAACGACCTCCAATATGGAAGAGGTGGCGGACGGCCTGATGGTGCGCATGGGGGGCATGGTGACCGGAAGTAAAGTGATTCGCACAAAGCGAGAAGAGTTGATGGCCTTCATGCAGCTGGAAGATCTGGAGGGCAGCATCGAAGTGGTTGTCTTCCCTTCGGTCTATACCGACTGTCAGCATCTGCTCACCGACGATCGACCCATCATGGTTCAAGGCAAGGTGCAGAAGGATGAAAAGGGAGACAAGATCCTGGCCGACAGCATCATTGCCATGGAGGATGCCGAGACGCAGTGGACCGCTGAGGTGCACTTCAATATCAATGTGGAGCGCACCGACAAGGAGATGCTGGCGCGTCTGCGCGACCTTGTCCGGCGCTACCCGGGCGACTGCCAGGGGTGGCTGCACCTGAAGATGCCGGACGAAGTGGAGACGGTGATCGCCATCACGGAGGATTGGCGTTTTCAGCCGGGAGACGAGCTACGCCGTGAAGTCGATGCCCTGCTCGGCTATCCGGCCGTGAAGACCCAGTGCGGGGAGATCAAGGCGGTCAACGGATTCAAGCCGCGCAACGGATACGCTGCCCGGCAACGTTAAGGGTTTTCAAGTCATCCAATTCAGGCTGAGAAATCCGTTTCGTCAGCCAACCAGAACGGAAATGCCATGAAAGTTCCCTTGTTGGATTTGAAGGCGCAGTACCAGACGATTAAAAACGAAGTGCGCGCAACAATCGACGAGATCTGCGACAGCCAGTATTTTATTTTAGGACCGCATGTCGAGCAGATGGAGGGGAAGATCGCGGTTTATTGCAGAACACCATATGCCGTGGGCGTGTCATCGGGGACCGATGCGCTGATCATCGCCCTGATGGCTGCGGGGATCGAGCCGGGAGATCGGGTCGTGACCAGCCCCTACACCTTCTTCGCCACAGCCGGCGCCATCGCCCGCGTCGGGGCGGTCCCGCTGTTCGTGGATATCGATCCACACACTTTCAACATCGATAGCCGTTGCCTGGCCGACCTGTTGAACACAATGTCGCCGAACGAGCGCCAAGGGGTCAAAGCCTTGGTTCCCGTCCATCTTTACGGCCAGTGCGCCGACATGGACCCGTTGATAGAGATATGCCACCAGTACGATCTGGCCGTCATCGAAGATGCCGCCCAGGCCATCGGTGCGGAGTACAAAGGGAGACGTGCCGGAAGCATGGGAGATTTCGGCTGCTTCTCCTTCTTCCCCTCCAAAAACCTGGGCGCCTTTGGCGACGCCGGGCTGGTGACCACCGCTTCTCAAGAGATGGATGAGCGGCTGCGCATGCTGCGCGTGCACGGCATGGCTCCCAAATACTACCATCGGGTCATCGGCGGTAATTTTCGCATCGACGCCTTGCAAGCGGCCATTGTGGCAATCAAACTCGATCATTTGGACAAATGGACCCGGGGGCGTCAGGAGAATGCCGCTGCTTACCGCCGCCTCTTCAACGATGCCGGCCTCGGCGGTCGGGTCATATTGCCCGAAGAGGTGCAGAACCGGCATATCTACAACCAGTTCGTCATTCGGGTCCCCGGGAAGCGCGATGCCCTGAGGCATTATCTCGATCAGCAAGGCATCGGCAGCGAGGTGTACTACCCAGTGCCATTGCACCTGCAAGCCTGTTTCGCATCCTTGGGATACCATGCCGGCGATTTTCCGGAGTCAGAACTGGCGGCGGAGCAGACATTGGCCCTGCCCATCTATCCGGAGCTGCACCCGGATCAGCTTGCTTTTGTAGTCGACCGTATCGAGGCGTTTTTTAAAGCTGAAGGTCAATGTCATTAACTGAGAATGTTTAAACTACCGTCCGTTGCGTCCGCTTAAGTTGATGACACTGGGCTGAAGGTCGAAACGCTGAAGACTCAAGGCTGACTATAGCAGGAGAGGAGAGATGCAAATCTCTTTGGGGTTTTCCCCTTGTCCCAACGACACGTTTATCTTTAACGCCCTTGTAAACGGGGCGGTGCCACTACCGGGTTACTCCCTGGAGGTCGCCTTGCACGATGTGGAGACGCTGAACCGGATGGCATTTGACGAGCGCCTCGATGTCACCAAGCTCTCTTTTTATGCCTGGCTGAAAGTGAGAGATCGCTATCGGCTGCTTTCCAGCGGCGGAGCCCTGGGGTATGGCTGCGGCCCCCTGGTCGTGGCGCGCAAGGCCTTGATAAGAGAGGAGATGGCCGGCTGCCGCATCGTGCTTCCGGGCGAGTGGACCACGGCGCATCTTCTGTTTCAGCTCTGGGCGCCTGACGCGAATCAACGCCGCTTCGTTACTTATGACCGGATCTTCGACGCACTCGATTCAGGTGAGGCCGATTGCGGCGTGATCATCCATGAGAGCCGTTTCACTTACGAAAGCGCCGGGTTCAAAGCGGTGGTCGATCTCGGCGCCTGGTGGGAGTCGTTGACGGAGCTGCCGATCCCGCTGGGGTGCATCGCGGTTCATCGTCGCACTCCCGATGCCTTTGTCGGCCAACTGGAGCAGGCGATTCGTCGCAGTATTTCGACGGCGCGGCAGGACCCTGCTTCGGCGTTGCCGTACATTCGAGAGCACGCACAGGAGATGACCGAATCGGTCCTAAATGCCCACATCGACACCTTCGTCAACGATTTCAGCCTCGACTTGGGCGAAACCGGTTACCGCGCGGTGCAAGTGCTTGAGGAGCGGGCCGAAGCGGCAGGTATTCTTACATGATCGGTTTGATCTTCGCCACACGGCTGGAGGCGCGCCCCTTCCTGGAGCTCAGCCAAGCGGAGCAGGTAGAAGAGCGGCCCATTGCCCTCTACCATATTCGCGCAATGCCGCAGGTCTGTGTCGCCATCTGCCGAATCGGCAAGGTGGCCGCGGCTGCAACCTGCCAGGCGTTAATCCTTTCTCACAAGGCCGACCGTATCATAAACGCAGGGGCTTGCGGTGCCCTTCACGACCGGCCGGAGTTGGCCATCGGAAGCCTGGTGCATATCACCGAAGCGGTTGAGGGCGATCACGAAGTGTTCGGCAGGCGGCCTAATCCAGTCGTCTGCACCACCGGCATCGGAAACGGTCTGCCCCCCGCTAGGCTGGTGACGTGCGATCGCCCCATATTCGATCCAGTTCAAAGGGAGATCCAGGGGGCCTTTGCCGATGTGGTGGACATGGAGGGGGCCGCCATTGCACGGGTGGCTGAGCTTTACGGTGTGCCGTGCGAAATGGTCAAGGGGGTGACCGACAACGCGCTATCCCTTGACCGCAAGCGACTTCTTGAAAATCTCAACATGGTGTGCGATCAGATCTCGCAATGGATATGGAAAACACTGGCAGGAGCACCGAACGGGCAATGATAGGGAAAGTACTTCAGTTCATCAAAGTAGAGCACACGGCTTTCAGCCTGCCGCTTGTCTACACGGGAGCATGGATGGGGGCCGGCCGCCAATGGCCGGGGGTCACCGTGTTGGCCTTGATTGTTGTGGCTGCGGTGGGGGCTCGCATCTTCGGCATGTCGTTCAACCGGATCTTCGATCGCCACATCGATGCGCGCAATCCGCGCACCGCAATGCGTGAACTGCCGGCCGGCACCATGGGGGTGGGAATGGCTCTGGCCATCGCATTGGGTGGACTGTTGATCTACCTGGTCGCGTGTACGCTGCTCGGTCCGTGGTGCCTGGCCCTTTCCCCGGTGCCACTTGTCCCTCTACTGGGTTATTCGCTGCTCAAACGCTTTACCGCCCTGTGTCACTTCGGCATCGGACTCTGCCTTGCCCTCGCTCCAGTCGGCGCCTTCGTGGCCGCTGCCGGCCATGTCCACTTCACATCGTCGCTGATTCTTTTCTCCATCTTCGTCTTTTTCTGGCTCAGCGGCGCGGACATTATCTATGCACTTCTGGATATGGAGAACGATCGCCTCAACGCTATCCACAGTCTGCCGGCGCTGCTGGGAGCAAAGGGGGCACAAGCCGCCGCCGCCGCCGTGCATTTGGTTGCGCTTGCCTCTCTGTTTGCACTGCTGATCAAGGCGGATGCCGGAATCCATGCCATGGCGGTATATGTCGTGACGGTGATGCTCTTCGTCCTGATGTACCTGCCGTCAATCCCCGTCTCGAAACGCTTTTTCCCCATCTCCACCCTGGCCGGCATTGCCGGGGCTATCACACCCGTGCTCGCATGAGGCTTCCCTGCGCTACTTCTCCTCCAGAGCCGCCTCAACCGCTTTTTTGATACCATCGTAATTCGCCCGGCGCACCTTACGGCCGTTGACGAAAACACTCGGTGTGCCCCGCACCCCGGCGGTCTCTCCCTCATGCTTCTCCCGCTGGATCCTGGCGAGCGTTTCGGGCGCCTCCATCACCTGCTTGAACTTCTCCTTGTCCAAGTTGAGGGATAGCCGGATGTCGTCGATTTTTTGATCGTTGAGCCGATTGTAGTTTTGAAAGAGAAGGTCGTGAAATTCCCAGAACTTGCCCTGGGCCTCGGCTGCAATGACTGCCTTGGCCGCCACGAGGGAAAATTTATGGCTGGAGAGCGGGTAGTTTTTAAAGAGCGATTTGACCTTTTTGGGATACGCCTCTCGCACACGATCGATGATGGCGCCGATCCGGGCACAATAGGGGCATTGGAAATCGCTGAACACCACGATGGCCACCGGTGCATTCGCGGGGCCTTTGAGCGGTGCATCGGACAGATCGATTTTATAGGAGAAGGTCAGGCTGATCACCTGTACCGTTTTATCCTTGCGGTTTCCCAGAAAGAGGAGGTCTTCACGAGGTCCGATGCTGATCTGATCGGTTCCGGGGGGCACTTTCAGTTGATCGACCAGACGACCAGAGGTGCTGAAAATGAGAATGCGCGATTGATCGTCCAGGACATACACCTGGTTTCCGCTCAGCGACACAGCGATGTCGAGTGGCGCATGATTGAGCTCAAGCGTTCCGAGCAGCTCCTGGTCGACTTCGGCATGGAGCGGCAGCGTGCTCAATATAAGAAGCAACGGCAGCCAGCATAGCATGGTGCGAATTTTCATCATCATCTCTCCTTTGGTGGCACGTTTGCATCTGTTTGGTGTTGGCAGGGATGCTGTTGAGCCATATCTTTTATCTCTATTTAGCCGCAGAAACAACAGGTGAGTCCAAAAAATCGCTTTGCAGAATCGATAACAAACCGGCACTCCGCTAAGATCCGCGCTTTATCCTCGTCGGTGAATCTGATACAAAGGGAGGGTCTTTTTCAAGGAGGTCGCCATGCCCGCAAAACCACGTCTCATCATCGCCATGACCGGCGCCTCGGGCGCCTATGTGGTCCGCATGCTGCTCTCCAAGTCACCGTGGCCCACGATCCTGATTGCGAGCCGATGGGCCAAGGAGATCTATGCCCGGGAGTGCGGGCCATACGAAGAGCTGGCTCAGGCGGCCGGTGAGGTGTACGACGCCACCGACCTGACGGCCCCCCCATCTTCCGGCTCGGTGCCGACCGCCGGTATGGTGATTGCGCCGTGTTCGACCAACACCTTGGGTCAGATTGCCGCAGGCCTCGGCGACAACTTGATCTCGAGGGCCGCCCACTGTCACCTGAAGGAGCGCCGCCCTTTAATATTGGCACTTCGGGAGACCCCGCTGACCACCATCGACCTGGATAACGCTGCAAGGGTCGCTGGTGCCGGGGCCAGCCTGATGCCGCTGACGCCGCCCTATTTCATGTTCGAAGGCAAAACTGCCGAGCAGATTACACTGCACGATTTGATGGATGCGTTTGCGGAGCGTGTGCTGGCGCTGCTTGGGCGCCAGATGACCGCCACATGGGAGGATTTGCGCTGATGTATCGGGACCTAAGGGCTTTCATATCTGACCTGGAGCGGCGAGGCGACCTGGTGCGCGTCCAAAAAGAGGTCGACCCCGATCAGGAGATTACGATCATCCAGCACCGGGTCATTGCCGCAGGCGGACCGGCCCTGCTCTTCGAACGGGTCAAGGGGTCGCCCTATCGCCTGGTAAGCAACCTGCTCGGCACGCCCCAACGGGTGGCCCTGGCCTGCGGGGCGCCGCCCCGGGAGTTGGGTGAAAGGCTCGCGCGGATCGCACATCACATAATGCCGCCCTCTATCAAGGGCCTGTGGCAGGTTCGGCGTGACCTGAAACGGCTCCTTCCGGTGCGCATGCGCCGCCTGGACCATGGCCCGATCCTCTCACGCACCATTTCTCCGCCCGATCTGAACCAGCTGCCCGTGTTGACCTGCTGGCCTGAAGATGGTGGCCCCTTTTTCACGCTGCCCCTCGTGCACACCGTGGATCCCCAAACCGGACAGGGCAATCTGGGGATATACCGTCTGCAGCGGTTCGATGCGCACACCACCGGAATGCACTGGCAGATCGAGAAAGGGGGCGGCTTCCATTTCGACAAGGCGGCCCGGGAGGGGCGGCCCTTGCCGGTCAGCGTTTTTCTGGGCGGCCCGCCGGCCATGATCATGGCGGCAGTGGCGCCACTGCCCGAAGGCATGGACGAGCGGTTGCTGGCAGCCTACCTCATGGGGGCGCCGCTGGAGGTGATTCATCGTAAAGGCACCGGCCACCGCATACCGGCCAGGGCCGAATTTGTATTAGAGGGCGAGGTGCGGCCTGGCGATATGCGCCTGGAGGGACCCTTCGGCGACCACTTCGGCCACTACTCGGAGGCCGCCGAATATCCGGTTTTTCGAGTGCATCGCATCCTGACCCGCAAGAACGCCATCTTTCCAGCCACGGTCGTCGGCAAACCGGTTCAGGAGGACTTCTATATCGGTGAAGCCCTCCAGGAGATCGCTCTGCCCATGCTGAAAATGGTGAAACCGGCCATCGTCGACCTGTGGGCTTACCCTGAGACCGGTTTCCATCCGCTGGCGGTTATGTCGGTGCGTCAGCGCTATCCCCGGGAGGCCCTCAAGCTGACCCTTGGCATGTTGGGAGAGGGGCAGGTCTCCCTGACCAAGGTGATGATCACCGTCGGACCGGATGTGAATGTTCGCGACTTCTGTGACGTGAGCAAGGCGCTATGGCGCCATCTGACGCCGGAGGGGATGCATCTGCTGGCGCCTACTGCCCAGGACACCCTCGATTTCACCGGGCCGGCCATGAACACCGGCAGTCGGCTGATTCTTCTGGCAACCGGGCCGGAAGAGGCAGCCGGACGCAGTGAACCACCACCGGCACCGCCTGCGGCCGCAGATCTGCATGGTCGGGTGCGCGCGGTCGCCGCCTGCGGGCCGGCTATCCTGATTGTGCAGGTTGACGACGGCTTTCGGGATATTGAGGCGCTGTGCAGCGCCATGCGCAACCATCCAGCGACCAAAGGGTATCTCTTCCATGTGGTGGTGAGTGAAGACGTGCCTGTGGACAATCCCACCATGCTTTTGTGGGGATGGTTCACGCGCTTCGATCCGTTGGCCGACCTCTATCCGGCCGGGCGGCAGATCCGGGGCAATCAGCTGATCCTGGAGTTCCCCATCGCCATTGACGCCCGCTGGAAAAAGGGCTACCCACGGCCAGTGTCGTTCGATCCGAAGATAGCTCGGCGGGTCGATGAAGAGTGGGAAAGGTATGGTATCCTTTTGGATTGAGTGAAAAGTTGCATTTGATAGTACGAAAGTAGGAAAGCATGAAAGTAGGGAAGTTAAGAAGCAGGGTCGATTTGATTACTATATCAGGGCGTTTGGCATGGTACCTGACATCGACAGAATTCATTGTCTTTCGTACTTTCTGACTTTCATACTTTTACAAAAGGCAAACGATGACGGATAGATCAGACATGCTATTTGAACAGGCTCTGGAAAAGGGTGCACGGTGCGAACATGTGAGTGAAGAGGAGGCGCTGGCGCTGGCTACATGGATTACCCCCGATCGCCTGCACGCCCTGGGCCGGGCGGCGTTGGCCAATCGCAGAATGCGCTTTGGGGAGGAGGCCACATTCGTCTTCAACCTGCAGATCAACCCGGCCAACATCTGCGGGGCGCGCTGCACCTTCTGTAACTATGCAGCCTCCAAAAATGATCCTCACGCCTACGTCATGAGTGAAACAGAGATCCTCGCCAAGGTCGCCAAGCTGCAACCTACCGAGGCGCACATTGTCGGCGGGTTGAACCAGGTGTGGCCTTATGAGCGCAACCTTGAACTGGTGCGTCAGCTGCGCGACCGGTACCCGGAACTGCACATCAAAGCCTATACCGCGGTGGAGATCGCCTATTTTGCCAAAACCGCCAAAAAGACGGAGCAGCAAATCCTTGAAGAGCTCAAGGCGGCCGGCGTCGAGACCCTGCCGGGCGGCGGCGCCGAAATCTTTTCCGAACGGCTCTGGTGGCAGCATTGGAAGAACAAGATCGGCCCCACGGAATGGGTGCGCATCCACAAGATGGCCCACAGCCTCGGCATGCTCACCAATGCCACGATGCTGTTCGGTTTCGGCGACACATGGGAAGAGCGCATTCGACACCTGCTCACCTTACGGGACGCGCAGGCGGACAACAGCGGTTTTGCATGTTTCATCCCCCTGGCGTTTCAGCCGGGAGAGGGCAAGTTCATCACCCACGGCCCGACCCCGCTGGAGACCCTGGCCGTGGTGGCCATTTCCCGTCTGGTGCTGGACAACATTCCCCATATAAAATCCTATTGGCCCATGAGCGGCGTGGAGACCGGCGCCGCCGGTTTGAGCTGGGGCGCGGACGATATGGACGGCACCATCTCGGAAGAGAAGATCGCCCACCTGGCTGGTGCCAGCACCCCCAAAGGGATGGCCCGTGAACGCATGACCGAAACCATCCGCATGGCCGGCTTCGATCCGGTGGAGAGGGATGGACGGTTTAAACGAGTGGAGAGATAATAGGTTCAGCACATATTCTCACAGGTCTTCAAAATGAAAAACGTTCCCATCTCAATGATTCCCTACGCCAACATGGCACCATACGAAACCTTAGGGCCCCCGGCGAATTGCTACTTTGTCAATTGTACCCCGCGTAACAGTATTGCGGCCTTAAAGGAGCGAAGTGTATGGGCGGCGGCTGTTCCGGTCGGCGGGCTCGCAGCTCTGGAGGGAGAGATCGAGCCGGTGGGGCTTTTCGGAATCGCAGCTTATCGAGAGGTGATGAGCGTGCTCTTCTTCTCCGATCGTCCTTTTGAGGAGATCAAAGCGCCGCATACCGTCCGCCTGACCGACGAGTCGGCTTCCAGTGTACGACTGCTCAATCTGTTGTTGGGCGACGCCAATGGATTCGATAGCATCCCTTCCATCAGCGTGCCGGGAGCAAAAGCAAACGGTGAACTGGTGATCGGCGACACAGCTCTGGGGTGGCATCATGAATGGGAGCAGCGCGGCAGCATCAAAGGCTATGGCCACATGACTGACCTCGCCGATCGGTGGTATCGCCAATATCAACTGCCCTTTGTTTTTGCTCGCTGGGTGGTGCGCACAGATGCACCGGAACGGGTGCGGCAAAGCATGGCCGACTGGCTTGAACTCTTCGCTGGACAGGAGGAGACGTTGATCGAGCGATCCGTTCCGCGAGTTGCATCCCGTTTGAATCTGCCCGAGAGCTATGTGCACCGCTATTTGAAAGTGATCCGACGACGGCTTGACACATCCGATCAAGAGGGGCAGAGACGCTTTCTTGAGGAGTGGCGCCTGAAGGGCATGGCTGGCGGCATATCGTGGTTTCAGAACGAAGCGAAAATAGAGAGAGACAGGATACATACGCATGGATAACAGCGACAACGTGATACCAACGGACAATGCCATCGCAAATGAGCGCATCGACCGTCAGGAGGCCTTGGAACTTTTGACCCGAAAGCCCATGGGCGAGCTGATGGCCCTGGCGCATGCCGCCCGCACGCGCAGACATCCGGAGGGCGTGGTCACCTTTGTCTTCGATACCAATCCCAACTACACCAATGTCTGTGTGACACGCTGCCGCTTTTGCGCTTTCTGTAGACCGTCAACCGATCCGGAAGCCTACACCCTGACAGCAAAACAGGTGGCCGAGCGCGTAAAGGGAGCCGCCGAGCAGGGTGCAACGACCGTCCTGCTGCAAGGTGGCCACAACCCGGAGATTCACCTGGAGCATTGGCTGGCCTACATTCGCATGATTCGCAAGGTTTGCCCCGAGGTCCACATCCATCCGTTCAGCCCGGCCGAGTATATTTTTATGGCCGGTCAGGAGAATTGCGATGTAGAACAAGTACTTCAAGTAGTATACAACGAGGGCATCCGCACCATACCGGGCGGCGGTGCCGAAATCCTGACCGAACGCGTCCGCCGCATCATCGCACCCGCCAAGGCCGGCACCCAGCAGTGGCTCGACGTTTGTGAAGTCGCCCACCGCATCGGCTTTAAAACCACTGCGACCATGATGTACGGACACGTGGAGAGGGACAAAGAGATCGTAGACCATCTGCTTCTCCTGCGGGACCTGCAGGACCGCACCGGCGGCTTTGCCAGTTTCATCCCATGGTCGTTCAAGCCGGGAGAGACACTGCTGGGCAGGGAGGTCAAGAGTACCGTACATCCGGCCAAATACATCCGCATCATCGCCCTTGCCAGGCTTGTGCTGGACAACTTCGACCATATCCAGTCGTCATGGTTCAGCGAAAACATCGGCGCCGGCCAACTGGGCCTGCTGGCCGGCGCAGACGATTTCGGCGGTATACTGGTCGAGGAAAACGTTCTCCAGCAGGCCGGCCACGAACGCGCCACCACCGTAGAGAATGTCAAGACCATCATTCGCAGGGCAGGTTTCATCCCGGCGCAACGGGACTCCTTTTACAGCACACTCAAGCGGTTCAGCCCACCGGGGCCTGTCGGCGTCGGCAAAGGGGCATAGGGCAACGTCCGATTTTACCGCCTCAGCGGCGCGGTATGAAGGTGAGCGCCACCATCCACGATGAGGGTTTCGCCGGTTGTCCAGTCGGCGCCGCTGACGAGGGTGAGCACGGTTTGAGCCACGGTTTCCGGGGTGGCAGTGGTTTTCAGGGGCGAGATCTCGGCATACTGCTTCCGGATCGATTCGTAGGCCTCATCTCCCAATCCCTTCTTGAGCCACTCACCGGCCACAAAGCCTGGACAGACTGCATTGACGCGGATTTGGGGGCCGAGTACCCGTGCCAGGGACATGGTCATGGTCACCAGGGCACCTTTGGATGCGGCATAGGCGATCGAACTGCCCACGCCGGTAATGGCGGCAATGGAGGCCATGTTGACGATGTGAGAGACGGGTTGTTGGCGCAGGGCTTTTTCCGCGGCGCGTGTCATCTGATAGGGGCCGACCAGGTTGACGGCGTAGATGTTTAAAAAGTCTTCTCTGCTGAGGCCGGAGAGCTCCTGGTGGGCGCAGAACTTGGTGGTGCCCGCATTGTTGATCAGGATATCGAGCCGGCCGAATTGTTTGACAGTGGCTTCGACCAGGGTATGGCAATCGTCATCGTTAGAGACGTCGGCCTGCTGGATGAAAGTTTCACCGACCAGGGGCTGGCATTTGGCGGCCGTTTCCCGGGCGCCCTCTTCGTTGCGGCTGTAATTGACGGTGACGTTGCATCCCCGGGCACAAAGCTGCTCCGCAATAGATGCACCGATACCCGATGAGGAGCCGGTGACGATAGCGACTGCGCCTTTAAGTTCCATGAGAGTTCTCCTTTGGTGATGTGGATGTCATGTTTGAAGCACAGGGTTCGTTCGATATGTGTCCTCAATTTCTAGTTGAAGCCACGACGGATGTCAACTGTTTCGAACGATCCGGTTTGCCCGCAAGAGCTCATCGCGGGGCATCGGCTACAGGATCGCTTCCCAACCGGGCGGTGTCCTGGCTGATGGCATACCAGTCTATTCTGCGGGTGAGGTACATAACGGTTGCCAGTGCGGCAAAGAGTCCTGTGCTGCCCACCAAGAGGGCATAGGCTTCGAGCTGTAAGACAACATAGAGGTAGGCGTATAGTAGCACCATGGTAATGCCGACCATGCGTGACGCCTTGGGGTGCTTCAGTATGCTCCTGGCATATCCGGAGATCAGGCCGATAATGGCAAGCGAAGCAGCCAGATAGGCCGTGTTGAATCCCACGTGTTCGGAGAGGGCCAGCAGCAAAGCGTAGAAGATGATCATCGCAAACCCGGTTAACAGATATTGGACCGGATGGATGCGCAGGTGGACCAGCGTTTCGGTGATGAAAAGGGCGTAGAAGGTAAAGGCCATGAACAGCAGTGCATATTTGACCGTGCGGATGACCTTTTGGTAGATGTCCACGGGTTTGAAGAATTTGACGCCAAAATCCGAACCGGCCAGGTTGTGCAGGCTTCCTTTCCAATACTGCGGGTAGTTTCGGTTGAGATGCAGTATTTGCCATTTAGCCGAAAATCCATTGTCGTCGATCTGGCGCTCCTTGGGAAGAAATGCTCCGATGAAGCTGGGGTCTTTCCAGTTGGATGCCACGCTAGCAGTGGTGGTTTTGCCCACCGGTGTAAAATCGATCTGGCGGCTCCCGTTGAGGCTCAGAAGAAAAGAGAAGTGGTGTGACGCCTCTTGGTTTTTGATGGGGACGGCGGCGCTGATGCCTGAGGAGACAAGATCGTAAGGCTCGGTGCCGGGCTCCATGGAGATGGTCTGGCCATTGTGGGAACCCTGAACAGGCGCATTGATCCCACGCAGGTCTGAAATGCCGATCCAGACGGCGGCCGCGGACCAGATGATGTCGTCCGGTGAGATACGCAGTTCTTTGAGCGGAAGGCTGGGAAATTGACACTCTATGGCCAGTAGCGACCCATAAAGAATTGATTCGTAGATGCTTCGGTAGCGAACTTCAGGCGCCACCTGGCCCTTGATGTCGATGCTGTCCGGCAGCAGGTGCACGTATTCTGTTGTGGTGATGTGTTGGCCGGTCAGGTTCTCAGTGTGCACCGCGTAGGGGATGGAGAGAATCGGTCCGGTGATGGTCTGTGGGTGTCCCCATTTCGAGTTGATCTCGCCAGTGACTTCCGCATTTCGGGCCATGCGCTCCTGGACCAACGATGTCACCATGGAGGTGGGGATGAGCAGTGCCAATGCGAGTGTGGAGATCACCAGCAGTTTAATGGTCGCCGAACTGCCCATTCGATGCCATGCCGTTTTGGAATTGGTGGGTGCATGCATATTTTTTTCTCTCCTTTTGATGAAGACATGTGACACATCCTGGCTGATACCTTATAGGGGCGCAGTGAAGCTATGGTGAAGATGGTGTGAAATGGAGGTGAAAAAGTGAAGGATTTCTTTTAACTTTGGACTCGCCTCCATATGTGGATTTAACCAATCCAAAAAGATGAATTACATAGCCAACTTTCTGACTTTCTTTATCTCCCTGTGATTTATTTGCCCAATTCAAAGGCCTGCCGGGCCTCTGCTTCGAGCCGGTCGGCCTCACCTTCGTAGCGGGGGGAGTGGTGGAAGATGGTCATCTGGTGGACGTTTGCCTTGCGGGCGATGAGGCCGGCCTGTCGGGCGGTGAGATGGTGCTTTTCCCGGGCGATTTGGCGATCGGCATCGAGGAAGGCGGCTTCGATATAGAGGTGGTCGGCGCCGCAGGCCAGGGTGATGATCTTCTCTTTGTTGGCCGGATGGTAGACAGCATCGGCCACATAGGCGATTTTCTGGCCGCGCGTGATGTGGGCGATCTTTTCGCCCAACTCGCCCAGTGCAAATCGCCGGGAGTCACTTTCGGGGGCGGTGCCCGGTACTACGATGAGGGTGTCGGGGTCGGCACCTTTGAGTAACTGGCGCTTGAAATCGGTCAACCAGGGGCCGACGGGAAGGCCCAGTTGTTCCAACTGCGGTTTGAGAATGTTGACGTGAAAATGCTCCTCCAGGCTGAAGGCCAGGCAGGGGATCTGGTGGTCCAGAACGGAAGCGCTGATCTTCATGGTCTCACCCTGGTGTACCGTGTCGTCGGTCCGGTGTTGGATTTGCAATTTGGAGGCGGCGAATCCGGTGTGGCAATCGAAGGTTTGGACCCTGCATTGCCGTTCTGTGATCTCCGCGACTTCCAGACGCAAGGCGTCATGGTAGTTGTGAACCAGATTCCAGGTGTACGCGGCCAGTTTGCCGGCCACATTTTTCAAGAATCCTTCAGGACCGTAGAGTCGGACGGTCTTGTCCCGCCCGAGGAGAAGTCGCAACACCTGGTCGAAGCCGACGAAGTGGTCGATGTGGGTATGGGTGACGAAGATGTGGCTCACCTTCAGAATGTCGTTGGCCGAAAGAGCGCTTAGGTCACCGAGGTCGAAAAGCAAAGCCTTTTTTTGGTGGGTGCAATGAACGATCAGCCCGGGGTCGTCGAACGGGCCGTTGATCAATCTGGATTGGAAGGAAGGGCGCATGCTCCTTGGGTCAGGGCAGGATTTTGATCACCTGCTTATGGATGGTGCCGTAAATGTCCGTATCTGATCCATAAATGTCCACCACCGATTTGTGGTTGATCAGCTTTTCCAACAGGTAGGCGGTGACATAGAGACTGACGATGTTGGGGTGCTGTACCAGTTGCCGATAGGGAGAGACCATGTAGTCGATGTCGAAATCATCTGCCCGACACATGCCGTCGATGCACTTGACGATCTGCTCCTCAAGGCTGTTCTTGTTGGTGGTTTCCACCAACTCGTTTTCGACCAGTTTCATGGCAATGGCATTACCAAGGCTATCGACATGGTCTCTCGCTGAACTGATGGTTCGCCGTCGGGCATGCTCTTTAGATGATTCAATTTTTGACAGGATGCTTGCTTCTCTATTGCTAGGCCGAAATACTTTCCCCATTGAATACCGCCCTTGACCATGAGTGAGAGTTAGTCCAGTTGCCAGCGTGGGCTTTTTTATAGTCGCCGTACAACATGTGACAAAGCATCATAATGGTTCATAACGGTGTTTTCAAGCACAATTCTCAACTATGGCTCTTATTTTAAACGGCGCGCCGTTTCCCCTTGTGAAGGGTGTTTGGATCAGCAGGCTTCAACGATCATCTGGATCTCTTTTTTCCCTCGATAGCGATTCCACTGCAGCCGAAAGGCGAGTTGTTCAAACGTATCGGCGCGCGGGTCGTCTTGCTCAAGATTGAACTGTATGGCACCGATGGGTGGTGTGCATTGGTGGGGTTGGCAGAGGAACATGCGCCGGTGGCGTTGGCCGACGATGGCGGCCTTGGTTACTTTCACTTCTCTGGCCATGAAAAGGGGAGGCGGGTTTTCGGTGCCGAAGGGCGAGAGTCGCTCCAGTTCGTCGATCAGTTGCGGGCAAATTTGGTCCAGCTGGATCTCCTGGTCGATGGCCAGTTCAGGACCGATCTCATGTGATGGTGTCAGCTCTTTGACAGCCTCCTCGAAGGCGTCCCGGAATTTTCCAATGTTCTCCGTTTTCAGACTGATGCCGGCGGCCATGCGATGCCCGCCGAAGGTTTCCAGCAGGTGGGCACATTTGGCAATGGCTGCGTAGAGATCAATATGGGGTATACTGCGACCCGACCCTTTGGCCAGCGACTTCTTGGCTGAGACCACGATCATAGGGCGGTGGTAGCGGGCCACGAGTTTGGCGGCGACGATGCCGATCACGCCTTCATGCCACTGGGGGCCTGCCAGCAAAAGCGCTTTGCGATCGAGCAGATCGGTGCGACTCTCCAGATGCCGGGTGACCTCATCGTAGATGGCGCCCTCCATTTGCTGGCGGCGCTGGTTGAGCGCACTCAGATCTTCGGCCAGATGTGCGGCCGTATCTGCATTGGTGGTGTTCAGCAGATTAAAGGCGATCCTTGCGCTGCTCAGTCGGCCGGCGGCGTTGATACGTGGTGCCAGACGATAGGCGATGTCGTCGGCGGTGATAGGGGGGTGACGTATGCCGCTGGCTTTGAGCAGGGCCTGTATGCCGGGCCGGGTGCCGTTGTTGATCTGCTCCAGGCCTGCGCTGACCAGAACCCGATTGACGTTTCGCAGAGGAACCATGTCGGCTATGGTACCGATGGCCACCAGGTCGCAATAGGCTTTCAGATTGGGTTCCGGGCGCTGCCGTTGCCACCATCCTATTTTGCGCAGCGCCGTCCGCAATTCGATGACAAGATAGAAGGCCACGCCAACCCCGGCAAGATCGGAGAGTTGGCCGGACTGTCCCTCCATTTTCGGGTTGACGACGGTAACGGCATCGGGCGCGCCGCCTTCAATGGTGTGGTGATCGGTCACGATCACATCGATGCCGAATCGCCTGGCGGCGGCTATGGCGTCAAAACTGCTCGAACCGTTGTCCACAGTGACGATGAGGTTGGTCCTGGTGGGGAGCGCGAGCTGCATGATGCTTTTCGGCTGGAGGCCGTAACCCTCCTCGATGCGATGGGGCAGATGGATGGCGACATCGGCTCCAGCGCATTTGAGAAAATTGAACATCACGGCTGAAGCCGTCACCCCATCAGCGTCATAGTCGCCAAAGACCAGGATTTTTTCACTGTTTCTTAGGGCGTGGATGATACGATCCGCTGCTGCTTGAAGCCCGTTGAGGGCATCGGGCGGAGGCAACTCTTCAAGGCTTGGGTGAATGAACTGCTCGGCCTGATCGACCGAGTCGATGTTGCGGTTGGCCAGAACGGTTGCGGTCACGGGGTGGCAGTCGAGATGTTGCCGGATCTGTTCGACGACAGCGGGGTCTGGTTCCAAAATTTTCCATTGCGTTTGCATGATCGGGCCATATCCTATAACAAAAGTTGGAACAAGGGCAAAAGGGATCCAATATGACGCATCCCGGCAATGCATCGATACCATGAAGTCCACAACGGCAAAGACGGTTGATGCGCTTCCCCGTTTACGCGAATGGGGCTTGTTTCCGCCCGTTATTCTATAGTAAAGGAGGTCTTTTGCCGAAGATGGAGACCACAAAGAGATACTATCGCGTGGACCGACGCCACATTAACATGCTGCGGTTTATCTTTGAAGCCTATGAGGGTGTTGCCGTAATCACTACACTGGATAACCGGAAAGGGTTGATTGTGCTTGCCATTGCACCGGGCTGTGAACCGGTCGCCGAAAGTGTCATGGCCGATCTGAGCCGCTCTTTCCTCATTGAGGCCTGCCAGGAATTACCCCGGCACGATAGTGCGCCGGAAGGTGTGTCGTTATGAGTACGAAAAAGCTTTTCATCAACACCATGGGATGCCAAATGAACGTCTATGACTCCGGACAGATTGAGAGACGTATGGCGCCTTTTGGTTTCTCAGCTACCAATGTTCCGGAAGAGGCGGATCTTATCATCGTCAATACCTGTGCGATTCGTGCCAAGGCAGAGCAGAAAGCCTTCAGTTTTCTCGGACGCCTGGCACCGCTCAAACGGCAAAACCCCGAATTGATCATCGGCGTCGGCGGCTGCGTTGCCCAGCAGGAGGGCCAGCGCATCTTGTCGCGGATGCCCCAGGTCGATCTTGTCTTCGGCACCCAGGCCATCCGGCGCCTACCGCAAACCATTGAACGGATCGCGGCCTCGCGATGCAGGGTGGTGGATGTGGAGATGGAGACCACTCTGTCGGCCGAAGATTTCTCCACAAGCGCCCCCAATGCCCCGGGTGTATCGGAATTCGTCACCATCATGCGTGGCTGCGACAACTACTGCACTTACTGTGTCGTTCCTTATGTGAGAGGCCGGGAGTCGAGCCGCCCGCCCGATGAAATCCTCTTGGAGATAGAAGCGATGGTTGCTAACGGCGTGCGAGAAGTGACCCTGTTGGGGCAGAATGTGAACAGCTACGGCCAGAAAGAGGGGTTGTGCCGCTTCGATCAGCTCCTGGCAATGGTCAACGAAGTGGACGGGTTGGAGCGTATTCGCTTTACCACCTCGCACCCCAAGGATCTCTCTCGGGAGCTGATGGCGGCCTTTGGATCGCTCGAAAAGTTGTCTCCTCACATTCACCTGCCGGTCCAATCCGGATCGAACCGCGTTCTGAAGCGAATGAACCGCCGCTACACTCGGGAACGTTACGTGGAGAACATCCGGCAACTCAGGGGCATACTGCCGGAGATTGCCATCACTTCCGATATCATCGTCGGTTTTCCCGGAGAGTCGGAAAACGATTTTGAAGCGACCCTGGATCTTATTCGCCTGGTGGAATATGACGGCCTCTTCGCTTTTATATATTCGGATCGGCCCAACGCACCGGCAGCTCACTTTGATCAAAAGATCTCTGAACTTGAGAAAAAGGAACGGCTGCAGGCCGTGCTGGCTTGTCAGGAGCAGTTTACGCTCCGGAAAAACCAGGACTTGGTCGGCAGTGTGCAGAAGGTGTTGGTAGAGGGGTCGGGAAAAACCTTCTCCGCAGGACAGGGGAACGAAAATCGTGAAAATCTTATGTCAGCCCGGCAGTGGTCTGGGCGGACCGGTACCAATAAGATCGTTCATTTTACTGAGGCGCCGCAGAACGACACTCCCAATCAGAGGTTGACAGGTCTCACCGTGGAGATCATGATAGAAAGAGCAATGCCTCACAGCCTGTGGGGCCGGCATCTATCCCACCCCAACGGTTCAATGGGGAAAGGAGAGCAGACCCATGCTGCATAAAGCCAACGTGGCGGGACTCACCATGGACCCCACCTCAAATACACCGATCATCATTCTAAAAACGGAATCGGACGAACAGGCCATTCCGATCTGGATCGGACTGTTAGAGGCCACCTCGATTGCGTCGGTTCTGCAGGATATCCAGTTCGAGCGTCCCATGACCCATGACCTTTTTAAAAATTTCAGTGAGCATCTGAATGTCAGGGTATCCAAGGTCGAGGTGTGCGATCTGCGCGACAACACCTTTTTTGCCTTGATCCATTTTGTCGGTGATGCCCAATCCTTTACCATGGATGCGCGGCCCAGCGACGCCATTGCCATCGCCCTGCGCTTTGAGGCCCCGATCTACGTGGATGAGAAGGTGATCAGCAAATCCAAGCGGGGAGAGGGGGATGTGGAGGTCCACGACCAGAGCGAAGAGGGTAAAAAGTGGGCGGAGTATCTCGAGAATCTTTCACCCGAGGATTTCGGAAAGTACAAGGTCTGATCTGCCGGCAATCCCGAAGCCGTAGCGCCCGAACCGACCAACACACCAAGACAGGGCAGTCCCGATCCCTATGTTTTGAAGCAAAACCGAATATGGCCGAGAAATCGGGCCATCCGCCATTGTTGATAAATTGTCAATAACTCAATAACTAATTAATAATATTAAAAAAAGAATCAACTCCCCAACCGTGGCCACACGGTGGTTCCCATCCTGATGTATAATTTTGTCTATTTTTTTCAAATGGTTGAAAATGTCCCAACCCTAAGCCGGAAAACAGAGATTATTGCACCCTTATAGGCTTTGACAAAACGTTGCGCGATCCATAGGGTTGCTGCCAGTTTTTCGGCCCAGGCCGTTTGATAAGCGCCGATAATCTCTCAAGCCTGAAGCTCAACCCGTTTGACCCAAAAAATCTATATATTGTGCTTGACACCCAATCTGGACACTATATACTGTGCGAAATCTGCAATTGGGCGCCCCTGTAATTCCAATTGCAAAAGATGAGAGGGAGGATGGATCGTGGGGTGTGTTTTAGTGATTGATGACGAACGAATGATTCGTGACATGCTCAGTAAGGCACTGGGGCGCCTCGATTATGTTGTCGATACAGCCGAGAGCGCCTCTGGCGGTATGCTCAAATTCGATCAAAAGTTGTACGATCTGGTCATCACAGACGTCCGCATGCCGGGCGTCGATGGACACTCCGTCGTGAATTACATTCGCCACTCACAGCGTGAAAGCACGCCTGTTATCGGCGTTTCAGGAACACCCGGGCTTCTGCAAAACGGCAAGTTTGATGATGTGCTGCATAAACCCTTTACCATGAATGCGCTGATTGAGAAGGTGACCCACCTGACCAAAGCGAAGAGCGGACATGGCGGAGTGAAATAGCCTGAAGGCGTGCGTGGATTCAGGTCGCATGCAGGTGACGGTATTGGTATCGTGTAGTCGCACCGGATACAGAAGTATTTTCGAACGGCGGTCGCCCGGGGAGATGGATAGCCCCGAGCGTTCATATAGAATATAAATACAATAGGTTAAACCTAAATTTGTAATGTGATCACTGCACCAGTCGCGACACCTGTTCTCTGAACCGGCTTCGGGCACGTTTCTCAATCGATAGAATATTTCAAGCCCTCTCTCTTTTACCGATCTGGTCCGATTCTCCATGAACGTGCTCGCAGAGGTTCAACCTCAAGCGCAGCGTATGACCTTTCCCGGCGACTGCCGAAACTTTTCTACCTAGTCGGAATGATCTTCTTTCAGGAATAACCGGTGATACTCCGGTTCGGATAAATGCTTGCGCAGCAGCATGGAGAGCATTTCAAAGAGTGCGGTGAGATCTTCATCTTCCATTCTTTTTCTCAATACCGCCATGAGTTTGTCATCGGAAAATTTCTGCAGGTAATAGATGACCGTACTCTCATCGGTTTCACGGTCCATCCCGAACCCTACCATCCCTTCATAAGTTTCAACAAAGGCGTGGGTGTGTTGAGTCATGTTTGCTCCCGGCAGATGCCTTCTCTTAGGTGGTTTCAATGGAGCCAATGCAACAGCAACCCGGTACATACTTTAAAACGTTTCAGGAAGCAACATTGGCCAATTCCATGTTTGTGCTTGATGAAATTGGATAAAATGGTCTATATAGAAAACACGATTGCACCGATAGGGACCACCGCCCATTAAGTTTTCCAACGTCACACCCGGGTGGCATTGCGGTGCGAAGAGCTGTACGGCTGGAAGATTGAGGCCGTTAAGACGCCTGTGATATCCAATCGCTTGGATTCGAGCCGCAGATATACTCCGGAGGCCTGGAGGTGAGGACATGAAATGGAAAGACTCCGATGAGATGAACGAGCACGAAGAACAAACCGAGGAAGAGTATTTCGACGAGGAGCGCTATTCACCCTGGTCCAACGCCAAAGCCCCTTCTAAAGGCGGCAGGCCTGGCATGATGCCGCTGGTTCTTATTTTATTGGGACTTGCCGTCATTGCTTCGGTATCCGCATTGCTGATTATTTTGTTGAACAACAATGGCGACGCAATGAATCGACAGCAGTTTGTCGCCATGGAAGAGAAAGTGCGTCAGCTGGAAGAGCAGCTGGATAAGTTCGAGGCGATTGATGAGAAGGTGACCCGGATCTGGGAGCAAGCCAAATCGTTTGAGAAGTTCAAAGACCGTTTTGACCGCACCGAAGCTTCCATGTCGCTGCGTATGGACCATCTCACCATGAGTCTTGAAGCGTTGCAGAAGCAGGTGAGCATTTCCCGGACGGCAGCATCGAAGCCAGCAGCGGAAAAAGCGGAAGGGAAGTCGCCCGATGCAGCCGGCCAAAAAGTGGTTTATCATACCGTTACTGCAGGAGACACTTATTACAGCATCAGCAAGCGATATGATCTTGAACTGGAGAAATTACTGAGCATGAACCACCTGGAAAAAGAGAGCATCCTTCAGCCGGGGCAAAAGCTGATTGTCCGCATTTTAGGGGAAAATTGAATAAGAATATCGGTGATAGAGGAGCGAGCCAATGCCATTGAAGCCGATAAGTTTTTACGACATGCCAAAATCTGCCCAGAGGGGGATTACCTTTTGGCTCTTGGGTTGGACCTGCCTGTTAAGCAATTTTTATTGGTTAACCGAGGGTGAAGGGACGGATTGGATCGTCAAGATCGTGATCGCCGTGGGACTGTTGACCTATTTTTTGCTTACTGCTCAGAACTGGTCACGGATGATCGGCGTGATGTCATGCGCCATGGCGATACTTTTTTCCGCAATTTTGGTTTATGCCAAAAAGGAAGAGTTCTGGCCATTTCTTCTCTCCGCCACCGGTTTGATCCTGTTCGGCCTGACCATCCACTTCATGCTCAACAAATCAACCGCTGCCTTTTTCAAGTCCCAAAGCAAGCAAGAAACTAAAGAAGATACCAAATAGACCCGATACTATATTCGACAGGGCAATGGTAAAGGGCGATGATGTAAACATTGCAGTCACCAATCGCGCCTGGCACCGTTGCATTGAACCGGGAGAAAAAAGGGAGACGCATATGTTTAAGCATTACAAGATCTGGTTGGCGATATTGATATGGGGGCTCAGCCTGTCCAGTGCTCACGCCTTGGGGCTCGAAGTGGCGCTGGGTGGCTGGCAGCAAAATCCCAGTGGTGAACTGGCGTATGAGGCCACGGGCATAAACGACTATCTGGATGTGGAGGACGACCTGAAGTATGATGATGAGATCCGTATTCACGGCCGCGCAAAGATCGATATGCCACTGTTTCTGCCAAATCTTTATCTGATGGGATCTCCAACCGAATTTGAGGGAAACGGACTTAAAGGCGTTAATTTCTCCTTTGGCGGGACAAATTTCACCGGCAGTTTGCCATTTTATTCCAAGTTGACCTTCGACCAGTATGATGTGGCCCTCTACTATGGGCTTCCATTCCTGCGCACGGCCACTTTGGATATGCTCAATGTGGATATCGGTCTCAACGTTCGCATCGTTGATCTGGATGCCGAGATCCGTCAAGATGCGACCAGTTTGAGCGAACAGTACGACACAACCCTGGCGCTTCCCCAGGTCTACCTGGGCGTCCAGTTCGAGCCGTGTGACTGGTTTGCCGCCGAGGTTGAGGGGCGCGGCATCACCATCAGCGATAACTCTGTTTACAGTCTGATCGGGCGTTTACGGTTCAAGATTTTCGGGCCGGCGTTTGCTGCGGCAGGATATCGTTACGACAGAATTGATGTGGACGAAGACGATGTCAGGGCCGATTTTAAGATACAAGGCCCCTTTGCGGAGGTAGGGCTCAAGTTTTAGCACCCCTGTAAACGGCGGGATGCCTGCCCGGGCCTTCCACCATGCCTTCACAAAAATGCATATATTTCGAAACCGCCGGTGGTTGAGCGAGCCACCGGCGGTTTTTGTCGTTTCCGGGGTGCCCATCATTGGAATATATCGCATTGGGCGGGTCGTTGGCTTCGTTTTATAGGGGTGTCAATTCTCATTGACAAGCCATGGGCAAATCAATAGGTTGATTGGGTTTCGACTGAATTTGCAGCAATCAGCCGGGCAATCGAGCAGACATGCCGAATCGGTGATCGGGAAGGGGACCGAATCCGACAGGTTGGCAACAAGGAGCACAGAAAATGGTAGAGTTACACGACAGCATGGATGCCGCCCGCAACAAAGGCAATCCCAAGGCGGAATTGGAAACGGCAGTGGGTGAATCCCTTGGCCGCATAAAACGCAAGCTCATCGTAATGAGTGGCAAAGGCGGGGTTGGCAAGACGAGTACGGCGGTCAACCTGGCCATCGCTTTGGCCCGCAAGGGTGCCAAGGTAGGGTTGGTCGATGTAGATCTTCACGGCCCTGACGTACCGCGAATGTTGGGATTCGATGGTTTGTTGGAACTCGGCGAACACAACAAACTCATTCCCATGAGCTACAACGACCATCTCAGCGCCGTCTCCATAGAATCGTTGGTGGAACGCAAGGACGACGCCATCATCTGGCGGGGTCCGGTGAAACACTCCGTGATTCAGCAGTTTATCGGCCAGGTCGCTTGGGGGGATTTGGACTTTTTGATCGTCGACGCCCCTCCGGGAACCGGTGACGAACCTTTAACGGTGGCGCAATCCATAAAGGATGCCCAGGCGATTATCGTCACGACGCCCCAAGAGGTGGCGTTGTCGGATGTTCGTAAATCGATCAGCTTCTGTCGCACCGTGAAGATGGAGATATACGGTCTGATCGAGAATATGAGCGGGTTTACCTGTCCACATTGCGACTGCACCCTCGACCTGTTCGGAAATGGCGGAGGAGAGCGCACCGCATCGGCAATGAATGTCGCCTTTTTGGGCGTGATTCCTTTCGAACCCGAAATGGTGGCCTGCGGTGACGAAGGCGTCGCCTTTCAGGAAAAGTTTCCGGATTCGGTGGTTACCAAAGCGTTTGAAAAGATCGCTGATGAGATGATCGCCAGTTTGCCGGGCCATTGATCAGTTGAGCCAGGGGCGATGCCGTATCGCTTCCATCGTCTGCCCGCCGGATGTCGGGATTGAACCAATTTCGGCTTGAGGGTTGCATTGATCGTTATCCGCATGAAATGATATAGGGTGTCGTCTATCATGACCCACTTCCTTCAAGCGGAGGCAGGCGGTGCATCGAGAGATAAAGACCTATTTGCGCTCATTACCACACTTCGGCATGTTGCCCCTTGCCGAACAAGACCGGCTCGCCGACAATGCCATTCCCGGAACCTTCAGCCCCGGTACCCTTCTCGCAGAACAGGGTAAAACACCGATCGACCATATTTACGTGATCAAACAGGGACAGATTTCGCTGCATAAGGAGCAGTCCGGCGAGGTCGAGCTGGTCGGTTATATTAAAAAGAGCGAGGTGTTCGGCGGCATCACCCTGCTCATGAATGGCGGTGTCTCCCTGCGCACGGTGCGCGTGGATCAGGAGACCGATGCCTACTTGATTCCGAAAGAGATTTTTCTCGATCTCTCTGCGCGTTACAAGCCCTTTTACGATTTTTTTGTCGAAAATTTCAGCAAGCATATCTTCGATCCCTCTCTCGATGCGTTCATCACCTCCGGCCAAGCCAAACACTTCCTCTCGGAAGTCGCCCCCTTCTCTTTTCTGCCCGAAGAGGCGCTTGATCAGGTGATCGCTTTACTTTCACTGGTATTTCAGTCCAAGGGTACAGTGCTTTTCCGGCAAGGTGCCACACGCATGGGCTACCTTTACATCCTGCAGCGGGGCACTGCCGAGCGATACTATGCCCGTGACGGTAAAAAGACGATGCACGAGATACTGGCCGAAGGGGACGTTTACGGTGGCATCTCCATGCTCGTCAATGACGGTATATCCGTACGCACCCTGGAGGTGATCGAGGATAGCTACTTCTATATCCTGCCCAAAGCTGCGTTCATGCAGCTGTGCATCGATCATGAGGAGTTCAGCGAGTTTTTTACCGACACCTTCGGCAAGCGCATGCTGGATAAATCATACGCTGCCATTATCGCCCGCTCGACAGCCTCTGCGGAAGAGGCGTTACAGCTTTTTCAGCAATCTGTGAGCCAACTCTACAACCCCGCTCCGGTTTTCGGGACGCCCGAGATGACCATCAAAGAGGCGGCCCAACGGATGCGGCTGGAGAAGAGCACCTATATCATCATCCCGGAGTCCAAGAAGCACGCCGCCGG
The DNA here is from genome assembly GCA_963668675.2 of uncultured Desulfatitalea sp. Taxonomy (GTDB): domain Bacteria; phylum Desulfobacterota; class Desulfobacteria; order Desulfobacterales; family Desulfosarcinaceae; genus Desulfatitalea. Next base: position 4,225,123 of record CAXXMB010000002.1, read on the forward strand.
CATTATTACCGACAGCGATCTTGCCTTCAAAGTGATTGCCAGTGGATACGATATCGGCCGAAGCGCCGTCGAAATCATGTCCACCCCTTTGAGGACCATCTCCGATAACGCCATGGTTTTCGAAGCGCTGATGGGTATGATGCAGTCGGATATCAAACATCTGGCAGTGACCAACTCCCAAGAGCGCCTGATCGGTATTTTGTCCCATCGGGAGATGCTGCTTTCACAAGGCCAATCGCCGCTTTTCATGTTGCGCCATATCTCAAGGGCCGAAACGCTCGAGGAGATTATCAAACAGCAGCGGCGCTTGCCCGGTCTGGTAAAGAATCTGATCAGCAGCGGCGCAGAGGCCCGCCATGTCAATCGATTGATCTCAACCGTTTCGGACAGCGTGCTCAAAAAGATCCTGGGATTTGTTCTGCAGGAGATAGGGCCTCCGCCCTGCGCCTTTGCTTTTATGGTGATGGGAAGCGAAGGGCGTGGTGAGCAGACACTGAAGACCGATCAGGACAACGCCATCGTTTTCGAAGATGGCGATGAGGGGCGGATTGCAGCGGTGCGGCCCTATTTTCTGAAGCTGGGGAAAAGCGTCTGCAAGATGCTTGACAGCGCAGGGTACGCCTTCTGCAAAGGGGATGTAATGGCCCAAAATCCCCAATGGTGCCAGCCACTGGAACAGTGGAAGTCCTATTTCCTGAAATGGATCAACGCCGCCCAGCCCGAGGATCTGCTACAGGCCAGCATCTTTTTCGATTTCAGATATGGTTATGGCGAACGACAGTTGATCGATGAGCTGCGCCAACATCTGGTCGACGCCATCGCGCGATGGTCAGGCTTTTTGCGCTATATGACGGAGAACGCCTTGTACTTCAAGCCGCCCCTGGGTTTTTTTCGCAATTTTGTCGTTGAATCCAAAGGGGAGCACCGCAATGCGTTTGATATCAAGAGCGCCATGATGCCCATTGTTGATTTCGCTAGGATCTATGCCCTCAAAAACGGCATAGAGGCGACCGGTACACTCGAGCGATTGCAGCAATTGTATCATCACAATATTCTGACACAGGAGGAGTACGAGGAACTGCAGAAGGCCTACAGTTTTCTCATGCAGCTTCGGTTCGGTCGTCAAGTGACAGCCGTGATGGATCAAAAAGCGCCGCCGGACAACTTTATCAATCCCAAACGATTGACGCGTATCGAGCAGACCATGCTCAAGGAGATCTTCAAGCGCATCGAGAAGTTTCAAGCGAAAATGAATTTCGATTTTGTCGGTATTGCCTGACATCTCGGGACAGCTTGGCCATCATCATTCTCAAAGGCACAGGTGATGTGAACATCAATGGCCGCTGCAGTGGACAATTATGGGGCTTTCATACAAGATCCGCAGGGCTGATCGGTTCCTCGAAGAGCTTAACGAGGCAGATCGTTCTCTCTTGGTGAGGTGCTGCCATGAGATTCAGATTGCCCAAGAGCAACTCAACCAAACGTGTGCCGAAGCCTTCCATGACTGCATATCGCGTTGCCAGGGAAAATGCTGTAAAAACATCCACGCCGAAGACATTGTCACCACACTGGACTTTCTCTACATCCTGATCCTGAATCGCGATCTTCTTCCACAGGCGCTCGAGTGCGTGGAAGACGAAACGCTTTTTTCTGCCGATTGCCCCTTTTTAAGGGGGGGGGTCGGGCCGTGTCTCTTTGCGGAGGATCAGAAGCCGGAGCGCTGCGTTATCACCTTTTGTAGTGTTGTGCCTTCGGCCCGGCGGCCGGTGCGCCGGGTGCGGTCCGCGTTCACGCGGCTTTGGTGGCATGTTTTTTATTGCCGGCCGTTTTTTTGGATCGGGTGGTGAGGTTGAATATCTACCGCGTGTCACAGACGGCGCGAACATAAAAGGGCGCGCTGAGATCCTGCCAGCCGATGAATCCCAACTCGATATCTGCATAGTAGGCGGTGATAAAGGTGCGCCGATCCACACTCCAGATCCATCGCTGGGTGTTGTCGAACACCGGTGCGATGCACAGCTGATCTCCCTGGGGCGTGGGGCGCAGAAGCGTGGTCAGTTCGCTGACCGTTGGAAGCCGCCAGGTGCGGCGGCCTTCCCATGCCGTTTCGTTTAAACGATCGACATAGGTTCCGGCCTGAATCCAATCCAGGCAGTTGCCGCTTCCCGAACGCTGCCAAGTGAGGCCGCTGGCCTGATCGGTCACCAGTTGGGATGCCCTCTCTAAGCGATAGTCGGGGGATACATATCTCTTTGGGCGCCACAGGTGATCGAGACCGAAAACGGTGCCGGCCTTTTTTGCCGGCACTTTAAGTGGGGCTGTGCGAATCGGTTTCGAGATTGTGCACCGGTGCTCAGGTGGCGGTGGCTGAATCGGCAGGGCACAGCTCTTCTCCTTTTGCTCGTTCCAGTGGCGCTTCAGCCCTTCCAACGCCTCGATCATGGCACCGGCATTCGCAAATCGGTTCTGCGGATCGCTGGCCATGGCTTTGGACAGGAAGCGATCCCACGGCTCGTCCAGATCGGCATTGATTCGGCTCGCTGGGCGGAAGCGCGCACGATCCGGGCCCAGGTAGGGGAGCTTGCCGGTCAACATGCGATAGAAAAGGACACCCACCGAGTAGAGGTCGGCACTCTGATCGATGGCATCGGGGTTCGACTCCTGCTCGGGGGCAGCATAGAAGGGCGATCCCACGTTCAGGTTGCGCGGTCCCGCGAAGGTTTCGCCGCGCAATTTAGAGAGGCCGAAGTCACAAATTTTGACCATGTCCCACGCCGTTACAAGAAGATTGAACGGTTTGATGTCCCGGTGGTATATGCCTGCGTCATGCAGACAGGCCACGCCATTGAGGGTTTGCCGAACATAGTCCAGCGCCTTGTCTACAGCAAGCGGTCGGGACGGCGATTCGATGCGATGGGATTCACCGATCATGGTTCCCAGGTTGTTGGCAAAAAAATCCATGACGTAGAAGGGTTTTTCGTCGTGCTGGTCGAAGTCGTGGATGGCAACGATATTGGGGTGATTCAGACCGGCCATGTTCCGTGCTTCGGAAAAAAAGAGGTCGTTTAACCGTTCGATGCCCAGCAGTTTTGCCACCAGGGGATCCGGATCGAGCAGTTTCAGGGCGAAAATTTTTCCGATGACTGGCAGTTCGACCTTGTATATTTTTCCCATGCCACCACGGCCGAGCAGACCGCGGATAATATATCGTCCGATACGTCTCATCACCACAAACGCCTGGCGTGGCTTTCCGGAAGCCCGGCCGCCTTTATTTTCTCTACCGTACTTGCGATATCGTAAGGGATGAATCGAACCTCGATCGTACCCTCAGACTGGTCCCAAATGGCATATTTGGCATGATTGGTGCCATCCCGTGGCTGGCCGACGCTTCCAACGTTAACAATATAGCGGGCCTCTTCGTCCAGTTGTGTTTTACCCTCGCCAAGTTTCATGCGGTCCACTTGGCGGCCATCATAGCGGATGATTTCCAGGGTGTGGGTATGGCCGAGAAAACAGATTCGCTCCTCCATGGTTTCGAAGGTTTTTCTCAACTCCGGCGCCGTTTTTTGAAAGAGGTAGGTCTGCGCGGATTCTGGTGGAAAACCGTGCACGAAGCGCGCCTGGGATGCGATTCGATAGAACGGCAGGCGGCTGATGTAGTCCCGGGAGGTTGAGCTCAGCATGCGGATGGTCTGTTCCAGGGAGCGGCGGGCCAACGGATTGAACCAGTTGAGATGCGATGGATCGACAGCTGCCAATTCATGATTGCCGAGGATTGAGGGGATCTTCCGTTGCATCACCTCACGAATCGTCTCCTCTGGTTCCGGTCCATAGCCAATGCAATCCCCCAGGCAGATTTCACTGTCTACGCCCGCACCGTCCATATCGATCAGCACCTTTTTAAGTGCGTCGTAATTGCCGTGTATGTCGGAAAGAATAGCTAATCGCATAGGTTGGTCTATTTTATCGGTCGATTCTAACGGATAATGAAGCGCCCCATATACCATTCGATCAGTTGGGGGCCGAAAAATATGTACAAGATGGCGCCGATGGCCAGAAACGGCCCAAAGGGCACCGCCAGCTTCATGTTTTTCCGATTTTTGATCATAACCAGCAGGCCGGCCAAGGTTCCTGTGAAAGAGGAAGCCATAATCGTAAACAGCACACCTTGCCAGCCGATAAACGCTCCGATCATCGCCAGCAGTTTGATATCGCCTCCGCCCATGCCGTCTTTACCGGTGAGCAGCCGGTAGCCCCAGGCAACGGCAAACAGAGATCCGCCGCCAATTAAAATTCCCAACATGGAGGCGTGCCAGCTGACCTGGGGTAGAAGAAAACTGGCTGCAAAACCGATGGGAATACCTGGCAGAGAGATCACATCCGGTATGATGCGATGGTCGATATCGATGAAGGTGATGACCAGCAGGGCGGCGATGAAAACGAAAAAGACCAGGCTCTCCGCCCGTAGGCCGAAGCGCAGAAAGACGGCCAGGGCGAAAAGAGCGCTGAGCATTTCCACCATGGGGTATCGAAGAGAGATGCCGGTTTTACAAGAGCGGCAGCGGCCCCGCAGCAGGAGGTAGCTGATGACGGGGATGTTGTCATACCATCGCAGCGGGGTACCACAGGATGGGCAGGCGGATGCCGGGCGCACAATGGAACGCTCCGACGGGAGCCGGTAGATGCATACATTGAGGAAGCTTCCTATGCAAAGGCCCAGCAGAATTACATAGAGGTTGAGCAGTAGGGGCGTCACTCGTATTCCTTTGTCGGTTGCTGGTGGAAAGCCGCTGATCTGATTCACAAGTCATATTCAGAACAAATGCAGATGTCCGGAATGCCATCCCCGATTTCAAAATCCGGGCTGAGATTCCGAAAACTGCTGGCCAACAGTTTGCCATGTTGCCGATGAGATCAAATTCGGCTGTATTTGTAAGGATCTTTAGTGAAAAAATCAAGATAGATATTGTCATAATGGACTTTTGCCTTATAATATGTTACTGAGTTTATTTGAAAAATAATGAGTCAAATCAAATTCCGGCATCCAGCCGGAATTTTTACTAAAACCGCCCATAGGGCTGGTTGGACCAGAAAAAAAGATTGGATGGAGATAGGAACTGTAGATGGCTGAAACGGACAAGGACGATTTGATCAGTATCATCGAAGAGGACGCCGGAGATATTGAGATGCCCACCACGCTGCCGCTACTGCCGGTACGCGATGTGGTAATCTTTACAGATATGTTGCTTCCCCTTTTTGTCGGCCGCGATAAATCGGTGCGAGCAGTTGATGCGGCTGTTTCCAAAGACCGCTTTTTATTTGTAGCCACACAACTGGATCCGGCGATCGAAAACCCCAAAGACAAAGATATATACAAGGTGGGCACCATCAGCCGCATCTTGCGTATTCTCAAGTTGCCCGACGGTCGCGTGAAGGCTCTCGTGCAAGGGTTCGCCAAGGCGCGTATCGTCAGATACGTGCAGAAAAGATCCTTTTTCGCGTTACGGTGGAAATCCTGGACGAGCCGGAAAATGTGGAGGCGGACCTTGAGATCGAGGCGCTCATGCGAAACGTGCGTGAGAACTCCGAAAAGATTCTTGCCCTGCGCGGTGAGTTTTCAGGCGATGTGAGCAGTATCCTCGAGAGCATCGAAGATCCGGGCAAGCTGGCCGATCTGGTGGCCTCCAACCTTCGCTTGAAGATCGAAGAGGCGCAGCAGATCATCGAACTGGTCAATCCCGTGGATCGCCTGAACAAGGTTCACGAGATGCTTTCGCGGGAAGTTGAACTTTCTGCCATGCAGGCGAAAATCCAGTCGGATGTCAAAGATGAGATATCCAAGAGCCAGCGCGACTATTTTTTGCGCGAACAGATGCGGGCCATCCATAAAGAGCTGGGTGAACTGGATGAGAAGAGCCAGGAGATTGATGAGTACCAGAGGCGCATCAAAAAAGCGCGTATGCCCAAAGAGGCTCTCGACGAGGCTCTCAAACAGTTGCGCCGTCTCGAGCAGATGCATCCGGATGCGGCCGAGTCCTCGGTGGTGAGGACCTATCTCGATTGGCTGACCGATTTGCCCTGGAAGAGATCCACCAAGGATGTCATCGACATCAAGAAGGCCAAACGGATACTTGATCGGGACCATTTCGGACTGGATAAGATCAAGGATCGTATCCTTGAATATTTGAGCGTGCGGAAGCTCAATCCAAAAATCAAAGGGTCGATTCTCTGCTTCGTCGGGCCTCCGGGGGTTGGAAAGACGTCGTTGGGCAGGGCCATTGCCAGCGCCATGCAGCGAAAGTTTATTCGCATATCCCTGGGCGGTATTCGTGACGAGGCGGAAATCCGAGGTCATCGCCGCACCTATATCGGTGCGATGCCGGGGCGGATTCTGCAAGGTCTGAAAACCTGCGGCACATTCAATCCCGTCTTTATGATGGATGAAATCGACAAACTTGGCGCCGATTTTCGGGGTGACCCATCCTCTGCGCTGCTCGAAGCGCTGGACCCCGAACAGAATTTCGAGTTTTCCGACCATTATCTCAATCTGGCTTTTGATCTCTCCCAGGTGATGTTTATTCTTACGGCAAATGTGACCGATACCATTCCTTCGGCTTTGTTGGACCGCATGGAGGTGATCAACCTCTCCGGGTATACAGAGGCTGAGAAGAAGACGATTGCCGAGAAGTACCTCGTACCGCGCCAACTCAAAGAGAACGGCTTTAAGCGTGGCAACCAGCTCACGATCAGCCCGCAGGCCATGGCGGCCATTATCAATGAGTACACCTCAGAAGCGGGGTTGAGGAATCTGGAGCGTGAAATTGCGACGGTCTGTCGAAAAGTGGCCCGTCGCATCGCCGAGGGGGACAAGGGGCCCTTTTCGATCACGCGCGCCAACCTTGAAAAGTATCTCGGGGTGCCCAAGTTCTACCCGGAGCTCGATCAAGAGGCCAGTCAGGTCGGACTCTCCACCGGTCTGGCGTGGACCCAGGCCGGCGGTGAGGTGCTCTATGTGGAGGCCAGTCTGATGCGCGGTAAGGGTGAACTGATCGTCACCGGTCAGATCGGAGAGGTGATGCAGGAGTCTGCCCGTGCAGCATTGAGCTATGCCCGCGCTTACCTCGACAAGGTGGGAGTCAAGGCCAACACTTTCGAGAATCTCGACCTCCATCTCCACGTTCCGGCCGGGGCGATCCCCAAGGACGGACCTTCGGCCGGCATCGCAATGGCTACGGCACTTATCTCCGCCGTGACCCAGCGGCCAGTCGACAAGGATGTGGCCATGACCGGCGAGATTACCCTGCGGGGCCGGGTGCTGCCCATCGGAGGGCTGAAGGAGAAAGCCCTGGGTGCGCTTCGGGCAGGCATCAAGACGGTGATCATCCCGGCGAAGAACAACAAGGAGCTGGTCGAAATCCCCGCAGCCATCAAACGCAAACTCAAGTTTGTGACCGTGAACAACATGGATGAAGTGTTGGAGATCGCCCTGCAGGCTCCGGTTGGAAAGGCGGTGCGCCGCACTTCTACCCCCTCTCGTCGCAGCAAGGCGGCAAAGAAGTCATCTTGACGGCCATGCGGACCCTCGCGGTAGATACCGCCACCGAGGTCTGCGGGATCGGACTGTCGGTCGATGGGCGCCCCCAGTTGGAGCTGATCATCGACCAGGGGGTTACCCACACCAAGGTCCTGATGGAGGGCGTGCGCAGCATTCTGGCGCTGGCACAGTGGGAACTGTCCGATCTGAATGCTTTGGCCGTTGTGAGGGGACCGGGCAGTTTTACCGGGTTGCGCATCGGCATAAGCACCATGAAGGGGTTGGCCCGTGCCTTGGACAAACCCCTCGTCGGCGTCTCTTCTCTGGAGGTGCTGGCCCATCAGGCCCCGGAGGGATATCCCCTGGTTTGCCCGATGATCGACGCGCGCCGTAAAGAGGTCTACTGGTCACTCTATCGTCGATCCGAAGATGGATTGGAACACGCACATGCAGAGCAGGCCGGTCGTGCAGCATATGCGGCCGATAGAGTGGATGCCCCCTGCCTCTTTATCGGGAATGGAGCGATGCTCTATGCGTCATTGATAAGAGAGCGGCGGCAGGATGCGGCTTTCATGGCAGAAGCGGCCCTCAATGCCATCCGGCCGGGCATGGTCGCCACATTGGCATCGAACCGCATAGCGGAAGGGTTTCGTGAGGAGATCGATCAATTCGGGCCTGTATACCTGCGCAAGTCCGATGCCGAGCTGGGGCGCCAGGCAGATTCGCCTTGACAACACGCTGCCGCGGCTCTTTTTATTGACACACCTCGCGAAACTCGATATTTGCTAAAGATAATTACAAATTGGGATCTGAATGGTAGGTGGTACCGGTCATCGGGGAGGTGACCAAAAACCACCACTTTTTTTTCGACCGAAAGCGACCCGATGGTCTCATGAAAATGGCCGACATGCAACGCAGCGATAACAAAAAGGACCGTAGGGAAAGATTGCGTAAGGGTGCTTACCTGCTGCCCAATCTCTGTACGGCCATGAATCTGTTTTGCGGGTTCTATGCGGTGATCGCATCGATCGAGGGAAATTTTGTTGCAGCGGGGTATGCCATCCTTGCAGCCGCCGTTTTCGATAGCCTGGATGGTAAAATTGCCCGTGCCACCAGAAGCACAAGCCAGTTTGGAGTGGAGTTTGACAGCCTGGCTGACCTGGTCTCTTTTGGTATGGCCCCCGGTGTAATGATCTATCTCTGGGTGCTCAGTCCGCTGGGTAGGATCGGCTGGCTGGCAGGTTTTCTGTTTGTCGCATGCGGTGCGTTGCGACTGGCCAGGTTCAACTCGCAGGCAGGCGTGGTGGACAGCCGCTACTTTGTCGGGTTACCCATACCGGCTGCCGCCGCGATGAATGCGGTGGCTGTTTTGCTGTGCCATCGTCTGGACATTGTGGGACGAATGCATCCGTTTTTGTTCCTGGGGATGCTTTATGCGCTTGCCTTTTTAATGGTCAGCACCATACCGTACCAGAGTTTTAAAAAGAGAGTGCTTTTGGGTAAAATGAGCTTCAATCTGCTCGTTACTGCGATTCTGGTCATCATTTTCATTGCTGCCCAGCCCGCTATTGCACTGTTTTTAATGGTGGCGGGCTATGTCGCATCGGGACCGTTGACCGCCTTGTGGCATGTCGGGCGAAAACGACAACTGCCCGAGTTGCAGCCTGAGGCGGGTGACCCGGCAACTTCAATATATAAGAATGCCAACTGATGTCCATAGAACTTAAACACCCCATTCCGGATGGACATTAACCAAAAACAGATAAACCAATGGATACCGCTTTTTGTTTAGAGGATGTTCATTGGTTTATGTTTTACCCGGTGAAAGATGGCGGTCCAACCGGGCCGCAATGATACTGGTTTTAACTTAAGGAGACAGCGTTGGATAAAGTTCCCATTACCCCAAAAGGATACGAGGTGCTTAAGAAGGAGTTGAGCCAACTGATGTCTGTGGAGCGTCCACAAGTCATCAAGGCCATCGAAGAGGCGCGGGCACACGGCGATCTTTCGGAGAATGCAGAGTTTGAGGCGGCCAAGGAGCGCCAGGCTTTTATTGAAGCCAGGGTTAATGAGCTGAATTACAAGTTGGGCAACGCCCAAATCATCGATCCGGAGACGCTGCCCAAGGACCGTGCCGTATTCGCCAGCCGGGTGCTTCTATCCAACGTAGAGACCGGAGAGGATGTGGAGTACCAGTTGGTCGGCCCGGACGAGTCCGACATCAACGAGGGACGCATCTCGGTCGCTTCACCATTGGGACAGGCTATTGTCGGCAAAAAGCCCGGCGACGAGATCGTCCTTCAGGCACCCGGCGGCAAGCGGGTCTATGAGTTGGTTGAGATTTTATAAACCAAATTTTATATATCTATATTTGGAGGTTGAGTGTGGCTAGAATTACCATTGAGGATTGTTTGAAGAGGGTTGAAAATCGGTTCAAATTGGTGCATATGGCCGCTTCCCGGGTGCGTCAGATCAGGGAAGGGTCAGAATATTTGGTCAGTTCACCCAAGAACGAGGATATCGTGGTAGCATTGCGCGAACTGGCCGCCGGAAAGGTGTTGGAGAGAAAGAAACCTACTGAATTGGAATAGGCCGCTGTCAGATCGATTTTGCCCAAATCAACACGCATATTCAAAGCCCTGAACCGATCCATGGGCAAGGCACTGCATGCCTACGATATGATCGCGGACGGCGATCGAATCGCCGTGGGGCTCTCTGGGGGCAAAGACAGTTGGACGCTTTTATGGCTCTTGATGGAACGGTTGCCGCGTGTTCCGGTAAAATATGCCCTTTTCCCAATCCACATCGATCTTGGCTTTGGAGGGGATGGGGCGTTGTGCATTGAGCGATACGCCCAAAGAATGGGTTGGCCGGTTCAAATCGAGCGGACCGATATCGGAACGGTTGCCCACAGCGATGCCAATCGTGAAAACCCATGTTTTCTGTGCGCCCGCAAGCGGCGTCAGCGGCTTTTTGAAACGGCAGACGCTTTGGGTTGCAACAAGGTGGCCCTCGGCCACAACAAAGACGATATCATCGAGACGTTTTTCCTCAACATGCTTTACGCCGGTGAGATGAGCACAATGGTGCCCAGACAGCCTTTTTTCCAGGGGCGCTTGACAGTGATCCGTCCGTTGGCATACACCGACGAGGGCGATTTGCAGCGTTTTTCGAAACAGATGGCGTGGCCGATCATTGTGAACCCTTGCCCAAGTGCAGGCCATTCAAAACGGGCGGGGGTCAAGGCGATGCTCGAAAGGCTCTATAAGTCCAATGATAAGATAAAAGGAAATGTGTTTAGGGCGATGCGACATATCAAGGCGGAGTATCAGCTCAAATAGTGCCATTCATCCCCCTTACGGGAGCGATCGCCCAGTGAAGATGAGTGACGTGCGCTAGTGACCGTGACCACAGTTCGGGATACACCCATACGCAACGGTTGGCTTCTCCAGGGTCGCCGAAGCTGCTGTCTGGATGATATCTGGAGGAAAAAAGCAACATGAAAGACGTTCAAAGCCAGCCCGATACCCGTAACATCCCCATCGACAAGGTCGGCATTAAAAACCTGCGTTATCCCATCACAGTTCTCGACCGGCGCGAAGGCCGACAGGCAACAGTGGCGTCGATCAATATGTACGTGGATCTGCCCCACAACTACAAAGGCACCCACATGAGCCGTTTCGTGGAGATGCTTCACCTGCTCAAGACCGAGATCTCCCTCAAACGGTTTGCCGAGTTGCTCGAACAGATGAAGATGCATCTCAATGCGGCTTCGGCCCACATCGAGATCACTTTTCCCTACTTTATCGAAAAGAAGGCGCCTGTCAGCGGAGCGCCAGGGCTCATGGATTATACCTGTCGCATCACCGGCTCCAGCGACTCCAAAAACCGGGTCGACCTGATGTCGGAGGTCAACGTGCCGGTCAGTTCGGTCTGCCCGTGTTCCAAGGCGATCAGCGATGAAGGTGCCCACAACCAGCGCGGGCAGGTTAAGCTGCAAACACGGTTCAAACGTTTCATTTGGTTGGAGGACATGATCGAGCTGGTGGAGTCGTGCGCCTCTTACGACGTCTTTTCCGTTTTGAAACGGGTGGATGAAAAGGAAGTGACCGAAAAGAGCTACGCCAATCCCAAGTTTGTTGAAGATATCGTCAGAGATATCGCAGAGCCACTCATAGCGGATGACAACATCACCTGGTTTTCGGTCAGCGCCGAAAACTTCGAATCGATCCACAACCACAGCGCCTATGCCCATATTGTGAGCGGCCCGCCGCCGGTGGCATGACCAGGGGCTACTTTAATGTCTCTTCTATTATCCGCATGATGCGATCCGTTCCTCTTCCGGGAGTATTGATCATCACCACGAACCGATAGTGTCCTCCCTCGGAGCGATCGATATAGCCTGCCCGGGTGCGGACCCCTTTGAGATGGCCTGTTTTGTACCACTGGCGGCCCTCCCGGCGCATCAACCTGCGGTATGGCTCGAATTTCGATAGCATCTGCAGCATCACCTCGGCTGAAATCCGATTGCCACGAGATATGCCGGAGGCCTCTTCGATCCGGCCTGTTTTGATTCCCAGTACATCTGCGTAATAAGAGCGCAGGGCGCGCAGTCCCTTGTCCACTGTGGCAGGAGGGCCGTATGCAGTTGCCCCCATCGCCAGCATCAGTTGGTTGGCAATAAAATTGTTGGAAAATTCGAGCAGGTCAGCCACAACCTCTCTCAATCGCGCCGGCGCCTCGTAATGCAAAAGCAGTCGGTCCTTTTCGCTGTTGGCAACGCCGGTCGTCACCTCTCCTTCGATGGAAATACCCGCCCGCTTCAGAAAGAAGGCGAACAGTTCACCGCTGTATTTGAGGATCTCACTGCGGTCAGTGGCCAGGGTTATTCTACCCGACTTGAGGCCGGAGCCCTTGATTTTACTGAGGGCAAACGGCAGCAACGGGGTTTGTGGTTCGGCGCTGACCCATTTCCCCCTCTCTTTTTTGAAGAAGACAGTGTTGAAGTTGACGCAGAGCGCGCCATTGGGCGCATCGTAGGGTTGTGCTGTCGTGTGTCGGCCAGGGATGACGATGGGATGCGAAAAGTGGGTGTCGTCCAGGAGCAGATGGTCGATTCCCTCTATCTGTATTGCAAGTCGGAGTGCCATCTCTTCGATGCGCTCGGAGATTATCAATGGGTCACCGTAGCCTTTGATCACCAAACTGTTTTGCGGGTTAAGGTAAATGTCGGTGGGGAAGCGGTAGTTCTCCCCCAGATAGTGCATCGCGGACAGGCCGGTCAGAAGTTTCAGGATGGAGGCGGGGATCAGCAATCGATCCGCATTGACACCTGCCACAATATGGCCGTCCGGGTCTGAAACGGCTGCGGCATCCGCGGGCCCTAAAAGGGAGGCCAACCGTTTGGTAAGAGCGATAGATGGTTGCTTGGGGTCTGCCGTCGCCACGACGACTTCCACACTGGCAAAGGCCAGCAGCAGGTACACCGAAAAGAGTGCGATGACGACATATGTCCGGCCAGCTATGCGCATTTTTATCGTTTCCTTATAACGTCTTATAGGGTGGCTCGTTTGTGCCATGGGGACAGAATATTATCAAGCTTAGACCGAAAGTTCCGATAGTAACAGTAGCTTGATTGACAGCGGTGCTCGGATGCGTCGGTATGGACGCGACGCCATGGAGACTCCCAAAGATGGTGGGTATGAATGGAACGAAACGGTAAACACAATTTTTCACTCTTGCTGGTTGATGACGAGGCCACAATCCTCTCTTCCTTAAAACGTGTGTTCCGGCAGGCGTCTTACGATTTGCACACTGCCCAAGACGGTGAGACCGCTTTGGAAATATTGGAGAAGACCAGGATCGATGCCGCCTTGGTCGATTTAATGATGCCCGGGATGAGCGGCATGGAACTGCTGGTCAACATCCGTCAAAGGTGGCCGGCGGTAAAGGTGATCATACTGACCGGGTACGGCGGTGTGCGGGAGGCGGTTGAAGCCATACAGATGGGAGCTGTCGATTTCCTCCAGAAACCGTTTGAGAACGAGAGTTTGCTTGCCCGGTTCGATCAGCTCCATCAGATCTGGAGACTGGAGCAGGAGAACCAACGTCTCAAAGACCAGATCCAGTTCAAGTTCGGATTCGACCAACTGATCGGCAACACAGGCCCAATGCTCAACCTGAAGCGAATGATTCTGCAGGTCGCCCTTTCGGATGCTTCGATTCTGGTTCAGGGAGAGACAGGCACTGGTAAAGAGCTTGTAGCCCGGGCCATTCACCACCACAGCACACGCAAAGGACACCCTTTCGTTCCGGTGGATTGTGCCAGTATAAGTGATTCGGTGATGGGCAGTGAACTGTTTGGCCATGTGAAAGGTGCGTTTACCGGCGCCCACGAATCCACCTCCGGCCTGGTCAGGACAGCCCACACAGGGACGCTCTTTCTGGATGAGGTTGGTGAGCTGCCACTCAATATGCAGGTCAAACTCCTTCGCACCATTCAGGAAAGAGAGGTGCGCCCGGTGGGAGGCAGCCGGAATTTTTCAGTGGATGTTCGCTTTCTGGCGGCGACCAACCGCAACCTGGAGGAGGAGGTCGCCCTGGGACGGTTTCGACAGGACCTTTACTATCGTCTCAATGTGGTGGTGATGACCATCCCGCCCCTGCGTGACCGCAGGGATGATGTGCCACTGTTGGCCCACCATTTCTGCAATCAGTTTCCATCATCCACAGGTGAGGTGAAACCCCTCTCAGATGAGGTGCTGTGCGCCTTGATGGCCTATGATTGGCCGGGTAACGTACGTGAGCTGGAGAATGTGGTCCGCCGTGCGGTAGCCATGGGGCAGGACCGGGTGATTTCACTCCATGACCTGCCGGAGAGTTTGTATGCCGGCCCGAAGCAGTCGTGCCCGCCGGATGCGTCCAAGGTGTTCGTCGAAGGTGATTCATTGGAGGCCTATGAAATGGTCGCCATAAGCAGTGCGCTGGAGAAGTGCGCTGGCAATCGAAAGCGCGCCTCTATGATGCTGGGGATCGGAGAGGCGACACTCTACCGCAAGCTGAAAAAGTACGACCTGTAAACGAACGTATTGCCTGTCGTTATCTGCTCTCCACGATCAATGTCACCGGGCCATCGTTGACCAGGGTCACTTGCATCATGGCCTTGAACTGCCCCGTCGCCACTGAAATTCCCTTGATTCGCACCTGCTCGACAAAATAGTTGTAGAGCCGTTGCGCCCGCTCTGGTGCGGCGGCGGCCACAAAAGAGGGGCGACGGCCTTTGCGGCAGTCCCCCATCAGGGTAAATTGGGAGACAATCAGCATCTCACCGCCGCTCTCCAGAAGTGACCGGTTCATTTTGCCCGCTTCATCTTCGAAGATTCTCAAATGGACTATTTTATCGGCCAGATAGTCGGCCTCGGCTTCGGTGTCCTCACGGGCAACGCCCAGCAGCACCATTAAACCGCCTTGGATGCTTCCTACGGTCTTTTTACCCACACTGACCGAACTCTGGGTGACGCGCTGAACAACGGCGCGCATGGGCGACTCCTCTCCACCTATTTCCGTTCCTGGGACGTCAATTTTCCCAGTGCTTCAGCCAGCGGGTTGTGGAACGGCTGTTTGGCCGCCGGTCGCGGCTTTCTGTTTTGCGCTTTGCCAGCCGTCTTATGCTTGACAGGTGGTTTTGATTTTCGTGAAGAAGCCTTTTTATCCGGCGCTGCCGTCCGTGCGCCGCGCATGGAGAGGCCGATGCGTTTGCGCTCCAGATCGACCTCAAGCACCGTGACGGTCACCTTCTGCTGCACCTTGACCACGTCGGCCGGATCTTTGACAAAGCGGTCGGCCAGTTCGCTGATGTGCACGAGACCGTCCTGGTGCACACCAATGTCGACGAAGGCGCCGAAGCGAGTGACGTTGGTGACGATGCCGGGAAGCTGCATGCCAGCCTTCAGATCCTTCATCTCGGTTACGTGGCAGGCAAAGGCGAACGCCTCGAAGTCGTCGCGCGGGTCACGGCCAGGCTTGGCCAACTCCTCCTTGATGTCGGTCAGCGTCGGCAGCCCCACCGTTTCGGTGACATAGCGCTCCATATCGATGCGCTGACGCAGCTCGGCGCTCTGCATCAACTCCGCAACCGAACACGCCAGGTCGGTGGCCATGGCGTCCACAATGGCGTAGCTTTCCGGGTGAACGGCGCTGGCATCTAACGGATGCGTCCCGTTGGGGATGCGAAGGAAACCGGCGGCCTGTTCGAATGCTTTGGGACCCAGACGGGGAACCTTTTTGAGGGCTTCACGGCTGGGAAAAGGTCCGTTGGCGTCACGGTGGGTGACGATATTACGGGCCAACTGGGGGCCCAAACCCGAGACATAAGTGAGCAGTTGGCTGCTGGCCCGGTTGAGATCCACTCCGACGGCGTTGACGCAGCTGACCACCACATCGTCCAGGGTGTTTTTCAGATCGGCTTGGTCCACGTCGTGCTGGTATTGGCCCACGCCGATCGATTTGGGGTCGATTTTGACCAGTTCGGCCAGCGGATCCATGAGACGACGGGCAATGGAGACCGACCCGCGTACGGTCACATCGTGATCGGGGAACTCTTCCCGGGCCACCTCGGAGGCGGAGTAGACCGATGCACCGCTTTCGTTGACCATCAGGATGATCAGGCCACCCGGCAGGCCCAGGCCGCGCACAAAGGCTTCAGTTTCCCGGCCGGCCGTGCCGTTGCCGATGGCCACCGCTTCAATCTCATATTGGCTGCACAATTGGCGTATGCTCTCTTCAGCCTTTTGGGCCTGACCCTGTCCGGTATGGGGAAAGACGGTGGTGTGGTGGAGCATCTTGCCCTGGCGATCGAGGCAGACCACCTTGCAGCCGGTGCGAAACCCGGGATCGATGCCCATGACGCGCTTGGCCCCCATGGGAGCGGCCAGCAGCAACTCGCGCAAGTTATCGGCGAAGACCCGAATCGCTTCGGCATCGGCGCGCTCTTTCAGGTTAAGGCGTAGTTCGGTTTCCAGAGATCGTGACAGCAGCCGCTTGTAGCTGTCGTGAGCGGCCGTTTTAACCTGCATGCTGTCCAACCCCTCGCCTTTGACAAAAAGCGCTTCCAGAATGGCCAGGGCCTCATCCTCCTCGGGATGCATGCTCAGCGAGAGGATTTCCTCCCGTTCACCCCGGCGCATGGCCAGAATGCGGTGGGATGGTGCCGCGGCGGCGGGTTCGTGCCAATCGAAATAGTCCTTGAACTTGGCGCCCTCCCTCTCCTTATTCTCTACAACGGCACTGTGGATGACCGCCTTTTCGGCAAACAGTTTGCGGAGCCTGGACCGGGCCGTCTCGTCCTCGTTGATCGTTTCGGCGATGATATGGCGGGCTCCCTCCAGCGCTTCGTCGATGGTGGCGACACCCCTCTCCTCATCGATAAAGGCCTCGGCCGCCGAATTCGGATCGATCCCTTCCTGAGCCATGATCTCCTGTGCCAGGGGTTCGAGCCCTTTTTCTCTGGCAATGGTAGCCTTTGTTCGGCGCTTGGGCCGGTAGGGCAGGTAGATGTCCTCCAACACGGCCATCGTCTCGGCGGCCACCACTTTGGCGTTGAGCTCATCGTTCAGATGGCCATGCTTCTCCAGGCTGGCCAGGATGGCCTCTTTGCGGCTTTCCAACTCTGCAAGCTGGTTGAGGCGGTCCCTGACTGCAGTTATCTGGACTTCGTCCAGGCTCCCGGTCGCCTCCTTGCGGTACCTGGCGATGAAGGGGACGGTGGCGCCTTCGGACATGAGATTGGCAACCGCTTCGATCTGATGGGGTAAAATACCCAATTCGGTGCTGATGGTGCTAATGTGCTGGGCATTCATCAATTTTTCTCCGATAATTTTGTTGTTTTATCATCCGGCGGACCGATAACGGCATGGATGAGAGTATCTCAAATAGCTCCTGCTCGGTGAAAAGTGCCCGACCTTATTCGCTGGGCGGCATGCTTGTCAAGTGGGATAGAAGCGACTTGTTTGTACCGCAAATTTCAACTATATGAATTGTAAAAACAACGCGGGGGAATGAAATGAATCAAGCTTTGTCAACCTGATTTTTACCATGAGATGATGTACCTTTCCTGCTTTTCTCCCACACCCCTTAGGCGATCAGGAGCAGCCCTAATGAACCGGTGGCAATATTTTCGTCTGAAAAACGGGATGTTGATCGCAAATATGCTCAGTAATTTCTTCGGCTATCTACTTCCACAATTGATTTCACACGTATGGACACCTTTGCCTGATGAGATGCTTGTCCAGGTGAATCGTTTCGATCTCTTCTTCTCACCGTGCGCCTTTCTGCTCGGATTCTCGTTGACCTGGGGCTACGAATGGCCGTTACGTAAGTTTTTAAAGACAGCATACCGTTCGGGGGAAGAGATTGATGGTGAACTCGATGTGAAGCTGCGCAGGCGAATTCTCAATGAGCCCTTTTTCCTCATCGCATTGGATTTCTGCCTATGGATGGTCGCTGCCGTTTCCTTCTCTCTCCTCGCATGGACAGGCGGTGCCAAACCAATGGTTATCAAATATATGTTTGCCCTATGTTTGCATGTCGGTCTGCTGACGAGTATCATCGCTTTTTTCATGCTTGAGTTTGTTCTTCAAAAGTGGGTTGCGCCCACCCTTTTCCGCGAGGGAAATCTTTCATCCACACCGGGGGTCATCCGCATCCGTATTGGGGCTCGCCTTACGGCCATGCTGTTCGGATGCAATATTATTCCGTTTATCGCCATACTTGGTACGCTTCGGCAGATGCGGGAGGCTGCCATGACAGATGCGGCGAGCAATAATGTATACGGAACCGCTATTGCCGTTAACGCTATTATTTTTATGGTCATCGGCATCTGCATTACCCGACTGGTCAGGACGAGGATTACCAAGCAGTTAAAAGAAGTCACCCACGTACTCAATGAAGTCAGAAAAGGCAACTTCGATAAGAAAGTGGCTATTACCTCGAATGATGAAATCGGCTATGCCGGTGAGGTGATCAACCAGATGACCGATGGGCTTAAGGAGCGCGACATGATCAAGGATATGTTTGGTCGCTATGTGGCCCATGAGGTGCGCGACGAGATTCTCTCCGGCAGAATTCCCCTAGATGGTGAAATCAAAGAGGTGACGGTGCTGTTTTGTGATTTGAGAGACTTCACACCGTTGACTGAATCGCTGCCACCCAAAGAGGTGGTGGCCATTATCAACCGCTACTTCCGCAAGATGGAGGAGGCCATCCAGACCCACCAGGGGCTGGTGCTGCAGTTTCTGGGCGATGAGATCGAGGCTGTTTTCGGAGCGCCCGTATCGCGGAAAGACCACGCCAGTTTGGGCGTATTGGCGGCCCGGGAGATGTCGCGGCAGATGGCCCAGGTCAACACTGAGCTATGTGACGGTGGATATGCACCGCTGCGGCACGGCATCGGCATCCACTCGGGGGAGGCGGTGGCGGCCAATATCGGCAGCCCGAACCGGCTCTCCTACGCTCTGGTCGGCGATACGGTCAACATCGCTTCCCGCCTGCAGGGGTTGAACAAGGTGTACGGCACCGAAATCATCATCAGCGGAGCGACCAAGAAGCGATTGAACGGGGATTTTTCCCTGACTCAACTGCCGGATACCGCGCTGAAGGGTATTGTGCGGCCCATATCCTTATTTACGCTTAGCGGGTAGGGTCAGGATAGCCCTGACGCCTCCGGTGCTTCGATTTTCCAATCGTATCGATCCCTGGTGCAGTTGCACCACCTGCTTGACCAGGTTCAATCCCAACCCGGTACTCTTCTGCCCACTGTCGGGACGCTGAAGTGAGAAAAACTTGTCGAAGATCTTCTCCCGTGCATAATCGGGTATGCCCGGCCCTCTGTTCTCCACCCTAAGGCCGAGCTGCCCCTCCTCTGTATGGGCGTAGATGCGGATGGTGGTTGCGGGAGTACTGAAGTCGATGGCATTCTGGACGAGGTTGGAGAGGGCCTGGTGCAGTAGAAACGGATCTCCATGGACCATTGCACCTGAGCCAATATCCACAGCAGTTGAAAGATGCTTTCCCATCAGCATGGGCTGTTTGCTTTCAACAACGGTCTTGACCAACGCCTGGATGTTGACGCGCTTGCGCCGGCTCAGGTGCTGTTTGAATTCGAGTGCCGCAAGTTCGAGCATTCGATCGACAATGGCCTGAATCCGATCGGCTTCGGTTCGAATGTTGCTCAAAAAGAGGTGTCTGCGATCCTGCGGCATCTCTTCACCGAGCAGTTCAGCGGCGCCACGAATAGCCGACAAGGGGCTTTTTACCTCATGGGTCAATTTCTGCACATACTCTTCCACATAGGTTTTTCCCTCCAGGGTGGCCTGCATCCGCTGAAACGCCTTTCCCATATCCCCAATTTCAGTGCGGTCCAGGGATGGAAAAGGGGCCTGTTTGCCGGATCGAACCGCATTGGCATATTCGGTCAGGCGCTTGATCGGACGCGCCACCGCCAGCGCAGCAATGTAGCTCAAGATGATGGCCAGGGCCGCTGCTGTGGCCACCACCGCCAGGAAGCGAGGCTTGGCGGCCCGTATGAAACGATTGATATTGGTGGTCGGTTTGGCCACGGTCAGGACGCCTGCCAAGCGGCCCTCGACGTTCACCGGCGCGGCCACGTATAACACCGAAGAGGTGGGGTCTTCCGGATCGGCCAAGGAGGTGCGGGCTCCGTACCGTCCTTCCAATGTGAGACTGACATCACGCCAATGGGTGTAATCCGCACCGACATTTTCAGGCATTTGGGAGTCGAAGACCACCTGGCCGATGGCATCGGTGATGTATATTTGAATATCTACCTTCTCTTTGACCAAGCTATAGATATTACTGTTCACTTGACGGCTGTAGGCGCGTTGGAAAATTGCCTGCATCTCTTCCGGGGCAAACGAGCCCTTTTCCATCTGATATCCGACCCATTCTGCCAGGATGTTGGCCTGATCCACCAGCGGATCTTCCACGTTTTCCAGGTAGCGGGTGCGTACATTGTCCAACACCCAACCGATGGGGTAGGAGAAGCAGAGCAAAAAGATCAGCAGATACCAAGCGAAGATGCGCAGGCCGAGTTTCATAAATCTTCTCTGAGGGCGTAACCCGTGCCGCGATGGGTGACGATCGGATCTGCTTCCGGTCGGATCGATTTTAACTTGGCACGAATGTTTTTGATGTGGGCGTCCACGGTGCGATCCATGCTGGTTTCGGGCGACTCCCAGATGTTGTCCATTAGCTGCTCCCGGGTATAGACGTGCCCCGGGTGTTTGATAAAGGTGGCCAGGATTTCATATTCGTATCGCGACAGATCGAGCGGTGTTCCATGAAAGCAGATGATCCGTTTGTCGTGGTTCACCTCGAAGATACCGGAACCAGGCGACGATTCGGCGTGGCTCTCTCCACGGCGCAGCACCGCCTTGACCCGGGCAGCTAACTCCCTGGGGCTGAACGGCTTGACCACATAGTCGTCGCCGCCGATCTCCAATCCCACCACCCGGTCGATTTCATCGCTTCGGGCGGTCAGAAAGATGATCGGCACGGCGTGATGCTGCCTGATCTGTTTGCACAGTTCGAATCCGTTGATATCGGGGAGGCCGACATCAAGAATGATCAGGTCGATTCCCTCCCGCTGTATGATATCCAGGGCCACTGCTCCGGCTGCCACAGCCTTCGGTTCGAATCCGTCGGTCTCCAGTGCGTAGTGAATGGTATCGGCAATGGTCGGCTCATCTTCGACGATCAGGATTTTCGGTCGCATCGATTTTCCTATTTCAATTGTTTCGGTGGCATCTGTTAAAGTGGCTGTCGGTTCGGCTCGCTTTCAGAAGAGAAACAGCAGCGAAACCAAGACCCCACAACAAGGCGCTTGCACCGATGACCGTCAGCGCATGTTCGGATGCCGGCAGGCGTTGGCCGTGATATATCCGGTTGACCGCCGGAACCGCTACGGCCCCGAGCACATACCACGCCCACGGCAGCAAAGCCGACACCCTGGGATGCATCTGGAATAGGGTGCTTTTACGGGCCATTATGCGTTTCAGAAGGGCATAATACAAGCCCAAAGCGCCAAAATAGACCACCACCCCGGCCAGGCGATGGAGACGTTCGGGGGTCAGCCACCCCCAGGCAGCCTCATGTTCGTAGAGCGCGATGGCCAGTACGATGCGCGCTGCATTGACGGCGAGGGTCAGCAGGTAGGCACCTGAAAGCGCCCCGGCCAGTCCGATGATGCGCCCGGCATTGTGGCGGCAGTGATGGAGAAACGCCGCCACTGTCAATCCGAAGGTCATGATCATGAAGTTGATGCCCGCGCATGCCGGTGCGATGGTGAATTGGCGATCGGCACGAACATAGCCGATGCCCGACTCCCAAACGTAGTCGCTGCCGCTGAGCCATGCGACCAGGCCGGATACCGGTTGAATCATCCAACGGATCTGATCGGCGCCTGCGCTGCTGTAATGTCGTTTCAGCATCCACATGAGGATGGCGGCGGCAAGGTAGCATGTCACCAGGAGCCAGATGCCGGAGACCTTGGGATCAGTTTGATGCGACTCCTGATGTGTCGGTTGCTGGAGAGGCTTCAACGCAATGACTCCTCAGTCGCTGTGGTGCCGGGACGTCGATCTCGCTTTCGGCTGCGTTGCCTGCGACGAACCCAGGCTGCCAGGCCTCCCAGGCAGAGCAGCGCACTCATGAAGACCAAACCGGGTTCGGGCACATTGTGGCTGCCGCCCACGGCGAGATTGGAGACACCTTTGGGCAGCGGCAGCAGCTGATCGACCTCATCACCCGAGCCGCTTGCATTGCGTACGGTTTCATCCACGGCGACAAAGGCAGTATGGGGGGTCAGCAGGTGGTAGGTCAGCCCCAGATTGACGATCTCTTCACGGGTCTCCTCCTTCTCGATGGCGGGGTTGAAATCGCTCAGGCGGGCAAGGCGGGCCCGGGCCCAGAAATAGGGCAGGGTGTCGTGGTTAAGGGCATCTTTCATATGGTGCAGGCCAAGCGTCTGGGTGTAGGCGCCTTGTCCGCTTATGCCGGAGATGCGGATTTGTCCCGATGGCCGGCCGCGCCACTTGCCGCAGACCACCAGGGGGCGATCTGCGAAGAGGTTGGAAAGCTGGGCGGGTTCAAGGTCGTAGGTCTCCCAGGCGCCGTACTCGATGCGGATATCGGTGAGCAGCGGCGATTCAATATAGCGGCGAAAGCGTTGGGCCGCCGACGGTGCCGACTCGGGATCGCACACCACGAAGGGTTCACCCTGGCCGACTCTGGCGAGCCCCTCGATAAGATGCCGGTTGACACTGCTGCCGATGCCAAAGGCAAAGAAATTGGTCTGGTCGAGATGTTGCTCGATCAGGTTGAACACATTGCGTTCCACAGCAATATAGCCGTCGGTCACCACCACCACACTTCGGGCGACGCCCTCCAGGGGCGGAGCACTCAAGGCGGTCTCCAGGGCGTTGCGCAGTTCGGTGCCGCCTCCGCCCTGACGTCGGTCGAGCATTTGGGTGGCGCGCGCCAGGTTTGCCGGTTCGGCTGGCAGTGATTGGGGCGCCAATGAATGCGCCGCCCCGGCAAAGAGCACCACGTTGAAACGGTCGGTGGGGCGCAGCCCAACGATGAGATCACGCAACAGGGTTTTAGCCGTGTTCAAGGGGAACCCGTTCATGGAGCCCGACACATCCACCACGAAAATATACTCCCTGGGAACAATGGCCTGGGGGGTGACCCGCTCCGGCGGCTGTACCATCAATACGAAGAAATTCTCCTTTTCGCCCTCGTAGAGCATCAACCCGGACTGTATCTTTTCGCCGGCCAGGTGGTAGCGCAAAATGAAATCCCGGTCCCCGCCGTTTTTCTCTTTTGGCGAGAGCGATATCGATGCCCGGGAACCGTTTTCCCAGTCGACATCGGTCAGGTGGGAGGGGCAGGAGACCTCTTGGATCTCCATACCCCCGGAGAGCCGGACATCCATATCGAAGGTGGCTGCAGAATCACGCCCGGCCTTGAGGTAAGGGTTTTTCAACCATTGGTGGTGGTCATCGGAATCAGCCTCGGCCACCGTGCTGTACCTCGGCCCCACCACAGCCGGATAGACGAATTCATAGGTGCCGTCGGTCGGGACCATCAGTTCGGTATAGGAGAGTTCTATTCTGACGTTATCTCCCGGCATGATATTGGCGACCTTCATGGTGAAGACATTGGGTCGTTCCTCGGTGAGCAGTGACGAGCTCTGTCCGCCTATTTTAGCTGTTTGAAAGGTGTCCTCCGCCCTCTGTCTTTCCTGGATCTGCGCCACGACCAACTGTTCTCCGATCTGCATGCGCATCCCGTGCACCGCAGCCCGCGTGGAGGCGGGAAACACATACCTGGCATGAATGGGGCGGGAACCTTCGTTGGCATAGTGCTGAACCACGTTGACCTGTGCAATGACACCATTGATCTTGGCCGTCACCTGGGTCGATTTCAACGGCATTCGGTCCAGATCCTCCTCCCCGTTCTCGATAAAAAAGTAGGGGGATAATGTATTTTCGGCCTTCTGTGCCATGGCTCCTGGAGGCGTACCTAAGGCTATCAGCCAACAGAACATGATTGCTACAAGTACACGATACGGTTGAGGTGTCATTCTTTTCTCCTTGTCCGGGTTGGTTGAACTAATAGGATACAGCACATATGACCGGGGTTATGACACCTAACCGTGAACTGTTTATGAATGGGATGTGAATAGGGTGTGAAAAGTGACAAAAAAGAGGATTCAGGCTATAGAATCCGGCGAACCTCCCCACGGAAGGCGTCTACCTTATTGGATTGCCGAAATCAGAAAGGCGAGCCTATAGATGAAATAAGCAGTAATACGTTTTTGGAGTCGTTAACGTTTATATGTGCCGCCCATATTATCGGGAGTTAACGTTCCGTCAATTTCAATTAGCATTACAACAACTTCACTTTCACAGACAGGGCGATGCGTCTTGCCTTGAGGAACGACGAACATTTCACCGTTATATAGGCAAACCATTCTGTCCTTAAGCTCGATTATAAGGGGGGGAAGACTCGTACGATTACGAGGATGTTGCCGGCCCGAACTTCAGGCAACTTAGCGGCTTGACCAATTCGCTTAGGCGTTGGGCAAAACGTTGTGATGTTGAATCGTGATCTATTTGGATACGGGTTGGTTCGAGAGCTTCGATGCAGATGTTGCCTTTTCCACGGATCGATACCTGCTGGCTTCTTTTGATGATGCGCTCCCCGCCGGCGCCATCGGTGAGCCAGACGACACCCGAGAGGCAGGTGATCTCCAGACAGCGTCCCTTGAATGCCAGCACCTGTCGCTTTTGCATCTGGATGCGCAGTGGGCTTGAGCTGAGTAACTCAGGCAGTGCACTCATTGCATGACTCCTTTTTACCAGATTAGTAACCGTTAACGGTGAATTTAGACGAACCAATGGGGAAACTGTAGGGGTAGAGGTTGAAGATTGAATGGATACAGTCTATTTTTTTGAAAAACTGTATCCATTCAATCTTGGGCGAACTGTATATTCTTTTTGTTGAACAATTGGATTATGTCTATGAATAGCCCATGCCTATTCAAGCCGGATGGAAAATCGGAGCCGGCGTTTCATCAAGGAGACGATCATGCGAAATGAAATGCCCCGATACGAACAGGTGGCCAGTCGTATCCGACATCTGATTGAAAACGGCAGTCTCAAGGAGGGGGAACGACTCCCTTCGCTTCGCTGTTTAAGCAGAGAGATGCAGGTGAGCATCAACACGGTGAAAGAGGCCTATTGGCGTCTGGAGAACGAGAACCACATTACAGCGGTGCCCCAATCCGGTTTCTACGTGAAAAAGCAGCCATTGCTCAACAACATTGGCAGCGCGATCGATCCGTCCAAAATGGATCCCCAGGAGATCACCCTGTGCCAGATCTTCGGCGCTTACCAGGAGGCGGGAAAGGCGACGCCCGAGATCCAGTTGGCCGTATCGCATATGGATCCCAGTTTCTGGCCCTCCGAAATCTTCGGACGCTATTTCCAGGAGGCGGCCCGCAAGCAGCCGGAGGAGGTCTTCACCTATCTCATCTCGCCTGGAAGCCGGGGGTTGCGTGAACAGATTGCCAGGCAGGGGCTTTCATGTGGTTTGGATATCTCGCCCGAGGAGGTGGTGATCACCAACGGTTGCCAGGAGGCGCTCTTCTTGGCCCTGATGACCATTTGCGAACCGGGGGACACAGTGGTCCTGGAGAGTCCGGTCTACTTCAGTCTTCTGGACCTGCTGCTGCAACTGAAGCTGAAGATCATCGAGATCCCGGCCACCGATGACGAAGGTATCCGCTTGGAGACACTGCAGTTCGTACTGGAGAACCAACCGGTCAAGGTGATGTTTTCCATTCCCCACTTCAACAATCCCATGGGGTTCAGTTTGCCGTCATGGAAGAAAAAGAAGTTGGTGCAGCTCCTTGCCCGCTACGATGTGCCGCTGATCGAAGACGACATTTACGGCGATCTCTGTTTCGGCACGAGACCCGAGCCGTGCAAGGTTTACGACAGCCGAGGAGAAGTAATTCTGTGCTCCTCCTTTTCCAAGACCATCGCCCCGGGCCTGAGGGTCGGCTGGATGCTGCCGGGCAAGTACACCGCCATGGTCAACAGGATGAAGACCCTGGTCAACATATCCAGTACGCCGATCAACCAGGTCTCCGTGGCGCGCTTCCTGAAAGAGGGGGGCTATCAGCAGCACCTGAGGCGGGTGCGTCGGAAGTTGCAGCGCCACATCGAGGCGTTTCGTGCATGTATTTTTAAGCATTTCCCGTCCGGCACCAAGGTGACCCGGCCGGATGGCGGCCTCTTTGTGTGGATCGAACTGCCGCCCGAATTCAACTCCGATGTGTTGTACCGCAAGGCGGTGCAGGCAGGCATCCTCTTTGCCCCCGGCTCGCTCTTCACCATAAAAGGGACCTATAACCACCACCTGCGCCTGAGCGCCGGCACGTGGAATGGGCGAATTGAGAAAGCGATCACCGAGCTGGGGCGCTTATGTGTCAAAATGAAGGGTACGCGCAACGCGAATACCATCGACCGGGTTGAGACGGTTCAACCAATATCGTTAACTTGAGGTTTTTTCGCGTTGCCGATTCGGGCGGGGATACCCCCCGCCCCTGCAAAATTTCCGTATGGCAATAATTGGTGCTTACTATACATTTGCGGGAGGGCCGGCTTATCCGGTCCCGCACATCAGTTCGGCGATATCCTTCACCTGAATTTTCTCTTCCAGTCCCTCGACTTTGACCGCGTCTTCGAGCATGGTCAGGCAGTTGGGGCAGGCCACCGCAAGGATGTCCGCGCCCGTGGCATGGGCCTGCCTTGCTCTGATCCGGGCCGGGCTATCTTCGCTGCCGCCCAGTAGGTCGGTGTAGTAGTTGCCCGAGCCACCGCCACAGCAAAGGGCGCTTTTGCGGTTGCGCGCCATTTCGATCAGCTGCGCACCGCCAATGGCCTGAAGTGCCTTTCTGGGCGCTTTGTACTCGCCGTTCCAGCGGCCCAGGAAGCATGGGTCGTGATAGGTGATAGAGACGTTTTTAAGTTTAGGGGGTCGGATTCGGCCCGCATTGATAAGACCCGGCAAGAGCTGTGAATAGTGCTTCACCTCGAAGTTTCCACCGAAGCGAGGATAGATATTCTTGAATGCATTATAGGTATGTGGCGACAAGGTGACGATCTTTTTCACACCCATCGCTTTGAACCGGGAGATATTTTTATCGGCAACCATCTCCAACAGTCCGTCTTCACCGAGCATCTCCACTTCGTTCCCGTCGTCCGTCTCATCGTTGCCCAGTATGCCGAAGGAGACTTCGGCCCTTTGCAGGAGCCTGGCCAGTGCCACTGCTGCAAACTGGGCGCGGCTGTCGTAAGCGCCTTCACTGCCAACGAAATAGAGATACTCCTGATCCTTGAAGGGCTCGAGGGTGAGCCCCTCCATCCAATCACTGCGCCTTTTGGATGCGAGGCCGTATGGGTTTCCGTGGAGCTGAACGTTTTCCAAATATTTTTTTACCGCCGGCGGCATGCGGCCCTGCTCCACCATTACATTCCGGGCGGCAATCACCATGTTCAGAATTTCGTCGGAGAAGGAGAGCGGGCATTTTTCTTCACAGTTTTTACAGGCCACACAGGAGTAGACGATATCGGCCAGGTGGTCGGAGAGCTCGATCTCTCCGTTCATCCAGGCCCGGATCAACCAGAGGCGTCCGCCGTTGGAGTAGCTCTCCAGGCGGTGGCGGGCATAGGAGGGGCAGTTATCGACATCTTCCCAATCCTGGGGGAACTTACAGTATCCGCAGCGAAAGCAGCGGTGAATCATATCCATGTATTTGTACTGTGCCAGTGCCATCAGGCCACCTCCCAATTCCCTGGATTCATAATGCCGTTCGGATCCAACAGATGTTTTACTTTCTTCATCATCTGAAGCGTATTGGCGTTCATGCGGTCCATGACGAGCTTCTGGCCGAAGACCGCCGGTTTCCACAAGGTGCCGCCCATCTCTAAAACCATCTCATCGGTTTCGTGCAACGCTTCCCTCGCATGACGCACCGTATCCTCGTCCGCACGGTTGAAGGCGAAGGTCCAGGAGAACATCATTCCATGGCCGGTGCCGATCACCCGCCCCAGAACCGTATAGGGGATGCCGTGCCGCTGGGAGATCTCGCTGCCGCGGCGGTAGCATTCCGGATAGAACGATACCGGCACGATGGCGCCGACATATTCGAACCCGCCGCCTTTTCTCCAGTCACTGGTTTTACTGACCTGTGGCCTTTCTACCTTTTGTCCGACAGCGCCAATGCCGCCGCTGCCCTCCTGGATGTACTTGGAGAGTTTTCCGTCGAAGATGAGTCGCCTTTTGAACTCCAACTCTTCTTTTGAATCCCCGGAAAGATTGATGAGAATGCAGTGGAGGCGATTGAAAGGCGGGGGGATCTCCTGACTGATTGCCATCATGTCTTCAGCCATTCCCACATGGGTCAGCTCGTATAGAATTTCCGGGACCAGTTCCTCATCCTCGACGATGAACATGTCCTGCTCATTGATTTTTTTGCAGGGGAAAAGGCGCAATGAAACTTTGGTGATGATGCCGGTGCAGCCGCTCCATCCCATGAAAAGTTGCAGGTCAGGAAGCGGGTGGAGGGTGTACCAGTCGTTTCCCAGGGCACACGAGCCGAATTGGCAGATTTCGCCTGTTGGTAGAACCACTTCCATGCCGTTGATCATGTCGGAATTGAAACCGTAAGGATGGGCCAGATCTCCCTGACCATGAATGGCCAGATTCCCGCCGATGGTGGCGGCTGCCGGGGCGCCAGGCTCCGAGTGCATGAGGTTGGGGGCGTGCTTGTGAAGGTGTGCAGCCACCTTCCCGTTGGAGATGCCGGCCTCCACCACGATGAACCGTCCTATTTTATTGAGCTCCAATATGCGGTCCATCCTTTTGAGATCTACGGTGATGCCTCCCTTCAGCGGCAGGGCAAGACCGGCAAGAGACAAACCGCCGCCCAGGGGTACCACCGCCAATTTTTCTTCATTGGCCAGTTTGATGATCCGGCTGACCTCTTCGGCGGTTTTGGGAGCAGCCACATAATCGGGCCATTGCGGCTCGGACGTTCCCAGATCCTTTGAGTAGGTGAACAGCTCTTCAGTCTGATTTGATACGTAATCTTCTCCGACAATATCCATCAACGCTTTTGTGATCGAATCCATTCATGCACCTCCTCAGGCGGGTTTCTCGCCGATGGCCATTCGGCACAGGTCGCTCATCCATATGGGCATGATACCGGCTTCGGCCACTTTTTTCCCGATGGTCTCCATGCACGCCGGGCAGTTGAAGATGCAAAGCTGTGCACCGGTTTCCTTCATGTCCTGTATGTTTTTGTTTTGAACTTCGAGGCAGAAGCGGCGGCTGCCCTCCTGTTTCTGTGAAACAATGGTGCTACCACAGCAGAGCGCGTTTTCATCCACATATTTGCGATCGACATGTTCGACGCCGATCAGATCGAAGATCTTATCCACGAACTGATGCTTCTCCGAAGAGAGCCTGGAAGAACAGGGTCGCTGATATGCTACTTTATAACCCAGCGGTCGAATATCATCCCTGAGTTCCGTGAGCCGGTTGTAGAGATACTCGAAAAGATGAATCGATTTAAACGGAACCTCGATGCCGTAAGCATCTGCATAGGAGGTATAGGTGCCGTAGCATTCATCGTGAAAGTGGACCACTTCGGTCGGTTTATGGGCGGCAATGGTTTCGATGATGCCGGGTAACCGTTCATTGATAACCGATATTCTTCCAAAGTGCAGATACATGAGATTGCAGAAGAAGTGGTGCATCTTGCGCTTGTCTGCGGACATCAGGGTGAGCCCTTCAAACAGTTTCCCCTGGGCGAGATGGGATAGGAGACTGAATACGCCCATGTTGAGCATGGGGCCGTTGACTTCCTCTATTTCCGGTTGTCCCCGGAAGGGAATGCCCATCTGCACCCCCTGTTTGATGTTCGGTTCAGGCAGGGGCAGAATGTTGAGCTCTTCCTGGCGGTTGACAATGAGGTAGAAAGGGTGGTTTCCCATCGGGCAATACTCTTCACAAGCATAGCATGTTCGGCACTCATGAAGAACCCGGGTGTCTTCTCCTCGAATGAGCTTTTGCATTTCAACGCCGGCTTCTTCCGCATCCATGCTCATGTACTGGCACTTGGTTAGGCAGTCTCGTGTTTCGCAAGCGAGGCACTTGTTCTCGTCAAAGCGCAAGGTATACATTGTGCATCTCCCTGTTTACCGGTTGACCAACTTGGGTTAGGGCCGAAGGTGGGGATCTTGCCACCAAAAATCACCATAACTCCATCCGTGTTGATTGATCAAGATCTATTTATAATTTTATTTTGTATTTTTGACAATTTAATGTATTATAAATATATTGCTAATACAGTAAGATAGAGGCTTAAACGGAGCGAACGATCGTTCGGCAAAGCATCGGTTTCATCTGTCGATCCAGGCCGTTCAGTGAACACTTGCGGAATCGCACAGCCGATTTTTTAAGATGAAATTTTGGATACGCTAGCACTTCGTACTTCCTGATTTATGAACACACTTCAGGATCTCGCGAAGTTTCTTGGAGAGTTCCAGCAGGTTGAATGGCTTCTGGATAAAGCCGTTGCAGCCGCGATTCAGAATCTCGGTTGCCTGACCGTTGATGCTATATCCGCTGGACAGCAATACCTTTGCCTGGGGGTTGATCTCCCTGATGCGGTCAAACGTTTCAGCACCGTTCATATCGGGCATGACCATATCCAAAACGACGATATGAATGCGCTCCTTATGTTGCCGGTAGAGCTCGATGGCTTTGAGCCCGCAATCTGCGGCATGCACCGTGTATCCAAGCCGCTCAAGCATCCTTTTGCCGATGTCCAGGATCATCTCTTCATCATCGACGAGCAGGATGGTTTCATCACCGGTGATCAACTCAATACGGATCTGTTCATCCAAGGCCGCGGTTTTGACATTTGCCGGCAAATAGACATTGAACGTGCTTCCTTTCCCTTTTTCACTGTAAACGTTGATGATCCCCTTGTGGTTTCTAATGATTCCGTATGTGGAGGCGAGTCCCAGACCCGTTCCGTGCCCCATCGATTTGGTGGTGAAGAAGGGTTCGAAAATCTTCTGTTTGGTCGCCTCGTCCATCCCGATGCCCGTGTCGGTGATGGAGAGTTTGACAAAGTGTCCCGGGTCTACCTGAAAAGGCGTTACGAAGGCTGTATCCAGTATGGTATTGGTCGTGCTCAGATAGAGCTGGCCGCCCGACGGCATGGCCTGCCAGGCATTGACATATATGTTGAACAGGACTTGCTCAACTTGCTGGCGATCGGCTTCGACGGTCCAGAGATTACGCTCCAGATTTTTATGGATTTTGATCTCTTTTTTGGTGCGACCAAAAAGCTGGGCGCTTTGATCGACGAGCTCATTGAGATTGATGGGGATCACTTCGTACTTTCCGCCCCTGGCAAATCCAAGCAGCTGCATGGTGAGGTCCGCTGCACTTTTGACATAGGTCTCGATGCCCTTGAGATGCTCTCGGAAGGTGGCCGACAACGGCTCTTCGAAAAGCATCAGCGAGGTGTGTCCCTGGATGCCCATGAGGATGTTGTTGAAGTCGTGGGCAATCCCTCCGGCCAGTGTTCCGATGGCGTCCATTTTGCGCGCCTGCTGCAGGCTCTGTTCCAGTCTCTTTTGCTCGGTGATGTCGCGCACGAAATTCAGCGTGGCCAACCGCCCCTCCCAATCGATGCGGACAGCGTTCAACTCCACCACGTATTCGCGACCCTGTCGATTGATGATTTTGAAGGAGTAGCTGGTGGGCAGCCCCTTTTCGCCCACCAGGCGCCGGTGGTGAATATCGGCCACCCGCTGCCGGTCGTCGGGGTGGATGATGGTAAGAAAGGGGATCTCTTCTCTGTTCTCGTCTTTGTAACCCAATATCTCCAGTGCCTTCCTATTGGGAAACTTGATGGCTTCATCCTGGGCGATGAAGATGGCGTCGGTGGCGTTTTCCACCAGCGTTCGATATTTGGCCTCCGATTCGATAAGCGCAGACTCAATGCGTTTTCTTCTGGTGATGACTTCTGTGAACATGATGAGTCCGCCGATCTGTCCATCTGAATCTCTCCACGGGTGCACTTTCCGTCGAACCCAGTCGATCGATCCATCGGATCGGGGAAACAGTGCCTCCTCCGAATCTATCACCTCGCCTTTGAAGCAGCGCTGATGTTCCTTTTTCCATTTGTCGGGTATGGTTTGAAATACCTCATAGTGTGATCGGCCGATAAGGTTTTCATCTGGCAGTTGGTAATCTTTAATCCACCGGCGGCTGTAAGCGAGGTAGTGCATCTTCAAGTCACACATGGCAATCGGGGCCGGAGCGAGCTCGATGAACAGGCGCAGCCGCGCTTCGCTTTCACGAAGCTCCCTCTCCATATGATCCCGTTCGGAAGTGTCGCTGGCCAGAGCGGCCGCTTCGAGCTCTTTTACTCTTTCTTCCAGCTTTTCATACGTTGGTTTGTTTTTCATCTCAAGACTTCTGGCCGTTTATGGGTGCATAAGAAATCATGGCGCAACTACGGCACCGTTTGGTATCTTGTCATTGTAGTCAGTGCTTGGGAGATCAGAGGGGGACGCACCCTGAGTGCGAAACAAACGGCAGGCCAGACTCCTGTCAACTCAAGAAAGCATGACGGAAAAGATATTTGATATTTAGCAGATCATGGCCCTTCGATCAAGCCAACATTGGCGCTCAATAGAAGAAATCTCTACCGGTATCCTTCGAGATGTCTGACTTTGGGCGGGTCCAGAATCCGGTACCACGATCCGTAAGTGGGGTTGGGTAAAATAAACCATTTGCTCCCCCAATAGGCGTCAAAAGGGGCTGCCCTTTCTGCACGTTCCTCTGGCGTACCCTGCTTGACGTTGGAAATGAAATCACCAAGGTCGTCGCCGATGAGCATTAATATCCTGAACTTTTGCCCGACCTGTCGTCGCCTGCTGCTCTTTTCTCCGGTCCAGCCACTTTGCTCGCCCTGAAGCAGCATCTCTTCCTGCTGGTCAATTTCCGGAAATCCCATGGCCATCAGATTATGTATGGTGTCCGCCTCTTGGGGGCACGGCGATGGATCTCCTGCGCGTCGTCGGCATTTGCGGTTGGTGATATAAATGACACGAATCCCTCGCTTTTTGGCTTCCTCGATAAAAGAGGGCGCACCAGGCACGGGCACGGCCTTGGCCATGGAGATCCATTGGTCCCAGGCGTCGGGCGAATAGGTCAGGTTGTCAATAATCAATTGCCCTTGGAAAGGAGAGTTGTCCAGTACGGTTTCATCGATGTCCAGGATGACGGCTGGTGGCAGATGCCCATACGCTCCCGTCTGTTCCAAAGCGGCGGTCCATTTTTTATCCATTAGCGCTTCGTCGAGTCTGGCGGCCGCAGTCTGGTAGGTTGCGATGGTAACGGCGCGGTACTCGACGGCTGTCTGCATCCATAAGGTGCTGTTGAGGTTGTCATGAGAACAAGGTGTCGCACATGAGATGAGAAGGGTCACAATGGCCAGAAAGGTTGCATGATTGCAGGCTTTTTTCATTCCATGCTCTCCTTGTTGAAAGTAGTATATCCATTGGGAGGGGAACGAACTTCCCATGCTTCTTTAAGGATGCCGTTATGTATTGCATCTTTACATTAAAGAAACAACAGGTTATATCTAATCCGTTTACCATTTGATCAGCTGCGCACACCCTACTGCTTCTTCATCTGGATATATCGATTTCGGATGAACCTTTTTCAATGATGCTGTGACATAACAGTAAGGGTGGACAAAAGATCGGCAGATGCAATATGCCATTGAGAAGAGAACCATCCTGATAATTTTAGCGATGAACGGGAGGCAGGCCAATGAAGATCCGATGGAGTTCCATGCTAATGCTTGGAGTGATGTTTGCCACGCTTAACCTCTTTTATGCCGGTAGTGCCGTCAGTGCCATTAAGACGGGGCAAAAAGCGCCGGGCTTTTCATTGGCCGACATCAGCGGTCAGCAGCGATCGTTGAAGGAGACCCAGGGACGACAGATGACCGTCCTCTTTTTTTTCGATGCACAATCATCGGCCAGCCAGGGCGGCCTTTTAATGCTCGACAGGCTGCTTCAGCAGTATAAAGATGAGCAGCTTGCCGTTTGGGGCATTACGCGCTCCAAGCCTGATGCTGTCAACGAGTTTGTTCGCAAGACCAAGATCAAGTTCCCGATTCTCGTCGATAAGGCAGATGTCAGTCGTCTCTATGACGCCCAGGTCATTCTGCCGGTGGCATGTACACTAGGGCCTGATCTGGAGGTTCTGGACTATTTTCAAGGCGGCGGCAAGACGGCTGAGGTGATGTTGGTCCGATTGGCTCAGCGTCAGATTCATCGAGACCAGCCCCAGTTGGCCAAAGCCATCGCCACCAGCGTTACCCAAAAAGATCCGAAAAACATGGAGGCCAAGGCCGTCCAGGGGTATGCCGCTCTTTCGGAGGGCAAAACCGATGACGCCAAGAGGGTGTTCGACGAAATCGCTGCCGCACCTGGCAAAGACGCCATTATCGGCAAAGAGGGCCAGGCGGTCGTTCTGGCACGAGAGGGGCAGGCCGACAAGGCCTTGGCACTGGTCGAGCAGGTTACGAAGGAGGCGCCCCAAAGGGCGGTGCCGCATAAGGTCAAGGGAGATCTGTTGATAGCCAAAGGCGATCGCAAGGGGGCCGAGGTCGCCTATAAGGAGGCGGTCACGCTTCCGGAAGCTGCCACTTTTCAAAAGGCTGAGGCTTACAATCAGTTGGGCCGCCTATATGCCCAGAACGGACAGTACGGTGAGGCCCGCGGCCTTTTTGACCAGGCCATCGCCATGGACCCTTACTACCTGGAGCCGACCTCCAACAAGGGGGTTACCTATGAAAAAGAGGGGTTGTGGAGCAAGGCCCTTGCCGAATACCGACAGGCTTTGGCACTCGATCAAGCCGATACCATGGCCGTCATTCTGGCACGTAAGGCCGAGCAGATGATGGCCCTCCAGAAGGATGCGGAGAGTAAGAAACGCATAGACCAACTGGTCAGCAGCCTTGTCGAGCGTTACAGGCAACAGGAGAAGGTGGAAAAGTCCGCGCCGGAGGACCAATGGACATCGCGTCCGATGGTGTTGACACTCGTCAATATTGAGGAGCGTGGCGGACTGGCCAGCAGGGATGGCCTCTCCATTGTTTTGGCAACGCGGCTGGGCGAGTTGCTGGGCTCCTCGGGACGGGTGCAGGTCGTCGAGCGTGCGGTGATGGAACTTCTGCTCTCCGAGTTGAATCTGGGGTCATCCGAACTGGCCGACCCGCAAACGGCCCTGAAGCTGGGTAAATTATTGGCAGCTAAATTGATCGGAACCGGAACGCTGCTCTATCTTCCAGACAGCACGCTGCTCAACTTGCGAATGATCGACACGGAGACCACAGCCATTGCCAAGACCATTACCCACCGACTGCCGGCCAATGCCGACCTGGAGCGAGAACTCTTCAACTTGAACCGTGAGATCCTGAAGACCGTCATGGAGAAGTATCCGCTTCAGGGCTATGTGGTGAAGGTTGATGGAAAGAAACTGATGTTGAACCTGGGGCGCCAACAGGGTGTTACTAACGGCACCACCTTCGATGTTATCGAAAAGGGAGAAGAGGTCATCTATAAAGGACGGGTTTTGAAAAGTGATTCAAAAAGCGTTGCCCGTTTAGAGGTGGTGCAGGTTGAAGAGGATATGTGCTTTGCGCAGATAGTCGAGCAGAAAAGGGATCTGGCTCGAGACGATCAGGTCAAAGAGGTGTTCTTGGAAGTTGCCATGAAGGGAAAATGAGATGAAGAGGGATTGCCGGCGATCGATCTGTTTGTTGGTAGCGGGGATTTTATTCACCATGGTGATGGCCTGCGCCGGTGCAGGGACGGCAGTTGACGGGCAACCGATCTCCGTCGCCGTATGGGATCTGGAGGATCTGAGTCCCGCCGCACATGGCCAGGCTGGAATCGGTGAATTTTTGACCGCCAAGATCACGGAACGTGTTAGCCAAATGAAAGCTTACCAGGCCGTAGAGCGGCAGGAGTTGCTCAAAGCCATGGAAGAGCTAAATATCGGCAGTTCGGATCTGGCAGAAGCCCAAACGCGACTGAGGCTGGGCCGTGTCATCGGGGCTCGGCAGATGGTGTTCGGCGCTTTTCAGGTGGCGGGCTCGTCTCTGCGGCTGGATTTGCGCCGGGTCGATGTGGCCAGTGGTAAGGTTTTAAAGACGGGAACGGGATCGGCTTCGGCCGAGAACATCAGCGGCTGGCTGTCGGCTGCCGATCACGCTGCAATGGAGTTGATGGCCCCATAGCCGAGTTGGGGTTCCGTAAGCATTGGGGCCTTGCAGAAGTCGTTCAAAAACACGATGAAGATTAAAAATGGGCGGAGAGCCAGAGCGTTGCGCTGCCGCCGTCAAAATCAGATCCGGCCAAGGCGTTGGACGGATTGCTGTCCACATTCATGATGTACCACTGCAGGCTTACTCCTGCTTCCCAGTGCTTGTTAATGCGCCCCGCAAGTTCACAGCCGAAAAGGGTTTTTTTGCGATCGCTCAGGTAGAACGGATCGGTGGTCGCATATTCATTCTCGTCAATCGTCAAATACTGGGCCCATGCGTTGAGATCCATCCAGTCGTTGATCTGCATGTGCCCCTTGAGTTCGGCGATCCACTCGTCGCCGAAATAGTTTTCGGATTCGGGTTGAAGTACGCCGGAACTGTTTTGGCGTTCATCTTTGTCTCTTAAAATTGCCTTCACGATGGCGGTCACATCCCAGACTGCCCTTGCGTAAGTTGCGGAAGCGCCGAAAATGGTGACATCTCCCGGTTCGTAATAATCGACGCCTGCCAGCTGGTCTTTTTCAAAACGGGTCCATGAACCGAAGAGGCGCCCGCTCCATCGAGGGGTAAACAGGTAGTCCATGGCTGCCGCGATATTCAGGGCGTCGCCTGGATCGTAGTCCACCAGCGTATCGGCGGCATCAAAGCTGCCTCTCCAGATATACCCGAGCCCCACGGCGGTATAGAGTGATCCCCACTGTTTCAACACAGAGATGCTGGGGTTTACATTGGTTCCTTCGCCCATGCGTGTAATGGTCACTTTATCCGGATCGGCAATGCTGATGGCATCCGCAGCGGCAAGCCCGGTTTTTCCTGTGGGAAGATTGAAATCCAAGGCAAACAGGAGATTCACCGGCAACTGCTCAATCATTTCATAAGCCAGGTTGACCTTCGTATCGACAAAGCCATCAAAGGATCTGCTGTCGGCGTTGTCCGGGTCGATTTCGTTGTAGGCATAGGCGGTGAGAATTTTGAAGTAGACGTTCTTATAGTCCCCGCCGGCTTCGATGGGGATATGGTACTGGAACCCATCATCTCCGGTATCGCTGTCCCACCAATCGATATGAAATCCTGTGCGGCCGTAGGTCTCTGCCTTCGTCGGTGATATTGTCAATAGGGTTGCCGCAAAAACCAACGCCCAGATCATGGTCGTGCGCATCGCAAAATTCCTTTCTATCTTCATGGCCTGAAAGATACCCTCAACAGAGTGCTGGAAACGGTTGCAAATTTGCTCAATTAAATTTTTGTAATTGGGTTCCTCAATTTTTATACGAATCTCGGGCTGCTTTATTGATCAGAATTGTCTGACGTATCCTCAAAGGTTGGTTCCCCTTGTTCGGGTCGTGTCGGTTGGACTGAAGCCGGAAATGGAATGCGTGCCACCGGTGTGGCGGGTTCCAGTTCGGTCGTGAAAGAGACATTACTTCTCATAGAGCGAAGTATACGTCTACTGTTTTTGGCACTAATTCGCTTGGATATCTCCTGGAGCGAGGTCTTGGCAAGCGTCAATTGAGGGTCCCTTTGTATGGCGCGATCCAGAAATTGGGCCGCCTCTTCGTACTGTTGGTGGTCGGCGGCATCGATCCCTCGAAACAGATCCATCAGTGCGTTTTGGT
This sequence comes from uncultured Desulfatitalea sp., assembly GCA_963668675.2. GTDB lineage: Bacteria > Desulfobacterota > Desulfobacteria > Desulfobacterales > Desulfosarcinaceae > Desulfatitalea. The sequence goes on from CAXXMB010000002.1 coordinate 4,263,287, forward strand.
CCCGGCTTAATGGTTTGCCAAGATCCTCTTTTTGCTTTTGGGTCAGGTTCAGTTGGAGGTCCGTGACGATTTGGTTAAGGAGTTTTTTTTCCAGATCGAAAATCTGTTCCATCTTCTCCTTTGCAGTGGCGCTTCCAATCGATTTTCCGGGTGCCACATCGATCAGGCGAGCGCCGGCGGTCACCTCCGTTGCAGCGTTCCCTGCGAGAGAGCCTCCGATGAGATACTGGGATTGCAGCAGGCGTCCCACACGCGGGGCGCTCGTAGGGTCAACCAGTCCGGATTGTCCGAAGCCAAGCTCCTCTACCAGGGCCTGTATCTCAGCCCGTTCGACCACGGTGACCATGTCCAGTTTGGCCAGGTCGCTAATCAACATCACGGTCAGCCCTTTTTGGAGCGGATCCAGAGTCCGGTCATCCGACGTGTTGCGAAAATAGAGCACCGCAATACTGTTGGGTTTGGTCAAGGCAGCAAGCTCTTTCTCCTGCTGAACCACCTGTCCCGCCCATTTTTGATGATCGGTGGTGACCAGTTGGCCGGCTACAGCAGAGAATGCTGCAAAAAAAAGGATGAGACATACAAGGGCAGACATCTTGAAAGGATGTACACGATTCATGGCTTCCTCTATACGAGTTGTGGTTTTAATAACGAAACGCGCTTTTGGAGATGGTACACCTCCCCATAGCGGAAATCGGTAACGTTTTCAAATCCAATCTTAGCCGAACCGGTGAGCGAGTCCGGTCGTTCGTCAAGCGAAGGATAGGTGGTCAGTGTAAAAAGCGTTGTGGAAAAAAAAGCGGATCGACTGTTCAGCCAAACCGCCCATTTAAGTAGTGGTCGGGGCGAGAGGATTTGAACCTCCGACCCCTTGAACCCCATTCAAGTGCGCTACCAGACTGCGCTACGCCCCGACACAAGCCAACGTGACTACCATTCTGGAGTGCGCATGTCAAGCGACGATGCATGGATTTGGCGGAATGGTTCTGTTGCCCCTATTTTTCGAGGAAGTCGGGCACTTTTGCCCTTTTGGCATAACTGGGCAGTCGCTGCCAAAAACGGTAGCACACCTTTTCAAAGACAGAGGCGATGTGGGTGTTCCCGTTGGCCGTGTTCTCTAAGACCAGTTTCCTGTTTACCGCCCACTGGCCGATCTGTTGGACAACCGTTTTGTTTCCGTCTGGGCAGTCGGGAAACAGAAGGCAGGCGACATTGTCCGGATCGTCCTCGATGGATGTAGCAAGGTGCTCCAGTTCCTCTTCTCCGAGTTGTCCCAGCTCTATATTCATAGTCTACCTCGCTTGGTTATGTTGCGTTTGGCGGGCCTCGTTTGTCGTGTCTGAGTAAAGGACGGAAGGACGCCCGCATTCTGTTTATGGCAAGGCAATCATGACAGGATGATCGAACAGTCCGTATAAAAAATCTGTGATGAAGATCACAAACTGCTTTTTTCAAGGAAGAAACCGATTCAGTTTGGTTGGGCATATTCGGTCTTGGCATTGAGAGGGGGTGTTTTTTCGGTAGCCAGGAGTGACACTATGGGGCATCGGAGCGCAATAATCGAAACCAAACGATAGAGCGAAAATTTGGTTTTATTTAAAAAGCATGTAAATACGTACAGATAGATATTGGCACCCTAATTGCCTTCTTTATGGCATTGCCTTTCAACGCTTTCCCTATCTGTCCGCCCTTTGGTTGTGCATCCCAGATAATCATTCGGAAAAGAGAGGTTCAACCGACACGCGACGGATGGAGGAGAGCACGGTGGGCGTGAGGCATTCCATTTAAGGGCCGGCGAACGACACTTCGCTGGGCCATAGAATTCAAAGATGAGGAGGATGAGATGAAGAGAGAGATTAGGATAATCGTGGCGCTGTTTTTTACATTGACGCTCATGGTGGCGTGTTCCCAACAGAGTGGCACTGAAGAGCAGGCTGCCGCTCAGAAACAGCAAGAGGAGCCAGCGCAGTCGGCTGCATTGCCGACCGCGGATCGGATGGCGGATGAAAGTCAGTCGGAACAGGCTGCCGTTGCGAATGATGAGATCCAAGGGACCGTGGTAAGAACGGAAGAGGGGATCGTCATCTTCAGTGACAGGGGCAGCTTTACGGTGACCGGACAGGATTTGGCAGGATTGGTCGGCAGGAATGTCCGTGTGACCGGAACGATCGAAGAGGCAGAGGGAAAGTCGGTGGTTCATATTTCGTCAGTTTCCGTAATCGAGTAAGCTCCGTCTGAACAGGCTCCATTGGCGGGCCGTCTCTAATAAGAGAGGGTTGTACAACGGTTATAGCCCTCTCTCGAAAGAAAAAGGGGCAACCGGATGATGCCGGATGCCCCTTCTCTTTTTTGCCATCAATCTTGACGGTTGGCGCTGCCTCTGCATAGATATACGCTCGTTTTGACCAAAAATGGAGCGGGCATACCCCTATGAAAGACAAGTTGGATCATATTCCCCGGGCCCTTCTATTTGCTCTTTTGAACAACCCCTATGAGAGCTTGATCCTGATAGACGCGGAGGGCATCGTCCGTTTCGTAAGCGAATCCAATGAGAGTATCCGTAAGGGGACGCTTCGAAATGCCGTCGGCAAACACATCTCCGAGGTCAATCCGGATTCCGACCTGATGCGGACCATAAAGACCGGCCGAGCTGAAATCGGACACAGTCTGGTACTGAATGACCGTGAGCGCATCGTGGCCAGAATTCCCCTCTCCAAGGAAGGAAAAGTAGTGGGCGCTGCCGGCAAGCTCCTGCTTTCAAGTCCCCAAAAAGTCAAGGCCCTATATCGGCGCATCGAGAGCTTGGAGAAACAGCTGAACTACTATAAGTCGGAGCATCGGCAGCCGCACGGCGCACGCTTCTCTTTCGACCATATCGTTGGGCAATCCGTGAAGATGGCGGAGGCCAAGGCGCTCGCCGTCATGGCGTCCGAAAATGACTCTCCGCTGATCATTTCTGGTGAATCGGGAACGGGCAAAGAGGTGTTTGCCCACGCCATCCACGCCGCCAGTCCTCGTCGGAATGCTCCATTTGTTCGCATCAATTGCGGCGCTGTCCCGGCAGAGCTGATCGAGTCCGAACTGTTCGGCTATGAACCGGGGGCCTTTACCGGTGCAAATCGACAGGGAGCGGCTGGCAAGATAGAGTTGGCCCATAATGGGACGCTTTTCCTGGACGAAGTCAGCGAAATGCCGCTGCGCATGCAGGTCAAACTACTTCGCGTGTTGCAGGACAAGGTGGTCGAACGCATTGGTGGCGGAAGGCCACAACAGATCAACTTCAGGCTTGTCAGTGCCACGAACCAGGATCTGGAAAGCATGATCCGGCAAGGAACATTTCGGCTCGATCTTTTTTACCGCATCAATGTGATGACCATCGAGTTACCGCCCTTGAGGGCTATACCCGAGGATATTTCGATGATTTTCGAGGCGTTGCTCGATGAGTTGGGCTCGCTGAGCCGGCGCGGTCAAAAGCGTGTGTCGTCCGAAGCCCTGGCCACACTTTTGGCATACCATTGGCCGGGAAACATCCGAGAGCTGCGCAACGTGGCCGAAAGGGCCCTGATTCTGTGCGATGGCGAACAGGTTGAGGTTGGTCACCTTCCCGAGGCGATAAGGGGCAAGGGGGGAGAGCAGGAGGCCAGTGGCGGCGGTGCGACAAAGTCATTGAAACGGATTATGGACGATACGGAAAGAGAGGCTATCACTGACGCCCTCTCCAGATGCGGCAACAATCGGGCCAAGGCTGCGAGGTTGCTGAATATCCATCGAACCGGCTTGTATCAAAAAATGAAAAAATACGGAATGTTGTAAGCGGTTTCCGCGTGTATAATATTCTCTACATGTAGATAATCCTCTTCATTTTTGTTTTTAAAGTGTTTTCAGCCCTTTAAGGTATTAAAGGCGATTCAATGTAGACGATTCTATGCATTGAGACCGATCGGTTTCCCTGTCCGAGTTTTTACCATATAAAAAAACATAACAACTTAAATCAGTTACGATTGTGGTGGGTGTTTGGCAGGCATCTTGCTGCTTTGGCGTAAATGAAAATCGTGCTGTGCTGGTTTGCCGAATGAGGGCACCTTGAGATGAGTAGACGTCGGTTTTAGAGAAGGGGCACCATTGCTTTCCATCCAGCCAAACCAACCACATTTTACGGAGGCGATATGGGACATTTCAAGATCAACACCAAGGAATTAATGTTCATTCTGAAGGAGCAACTGCAATACGGCCGGCTTTGTGAATTGGATCGTTACAGCGATCAGAGTGAACGCGTTCTGGATATGATGGTCAAAGAGGCGGTCGGGTTCGCAAAGGGCGTCATCGACCCACTCAATGAAATTGGGGAGTCGGTGGGGCTGCGTTTCGAAGAGAACCAGGTCATCTGTCCGCCCGAGTATCGAAAGGCCTTCAAACAATACGGTGAGGATGGATGGACGGCAGCGGCCCGGGATCTGGAATACGGCGGCCAGGGCTTCCCCCACATGATGAGAATTGTGGTCAACGATATCATGTATGGTGCCTGCCAGTCATTTAATATGGCGCCGAGTCTTACCCATGGCGCGGCGCATCTGATAGAGAGCTTCGGCTCCGAGGAGCTGAAGAGTGCCTACGTTCCCAAGATGTTTGATGGCACTTGGGCCGGCACCATGTGCCTCACCGAACCCAATGCCGGATCGAATCTGGCAGCCCTTGAAACCATGGCCTACCCAGATGGAGACCACTATAAGATAAAAGGCAATAAGATTTTCATCTCCTGGGGAGAGCATGACCTGGCCGACAACATTGTTCACCTGGTGTTGGCGCACATAGAAGGCGAGCCTGAGGGAGTGAAGGGGATATCGCTGTTCGTGGTGCCCAAGGTGCGCGTCAATCCGGACGGATCCTTGGGCGACTCCAACGATGTTGTCTGTACGGGTATCGAAGAGAAGCTGGGGCTTCACTCCTCCCCAACCGCCGCGCTCGCCTTTGGTGGGAAGGATGGCTGCATTGGATACCTGTGTGGAGAGAAGAACAAGGGGCTGGCCCACATGTTCCAAATGATGAATCAGGCCAGGATCAACACCGGGGTCAGCGGCATGGCCATGGCCAGTACGGCCTATCTGAATGCCTTGGCATACACCAAGGAGCGGGAGCAGGGACGTGACATCGCAGGACGGGCCGAGGGACAGGTTAAAATTATTCAGCACCCCGATGTTCGCCGAATGCTATTGTGGATGAAGGCCACGGTAGATGGTATGCGCTCGATGATCTACACCGGTGCCTTCTGGTCGGATCTGGCGATCGAGCTTCCCGCGGGAGATGAGCGCTCCCATTACGAGAATTTGACCGATTTCATGACACCGATCATAAAGGCCTACTGCTCCGACATGGGGTTCCGGGTGTGCGAAATCGCCATGCAGTGCTACGGCGGATACGGTTACTGCAAAGACTATCCTGTCGAACAGTATCTGCGCGACGCCAAAATCATGTCTCTATACGAGGGAACCAACGGTATCCAATCCGTTGATCTCATGGGGCGCAAAATGAAAATGCGCAACGGTGCCTGTTTGGGTGCTTTCAAAAAGGAGATCGAAGCCTTTTGCGACAGCCATCGGGAGCATCCGGAGTTGGGGGATCGCGTGCGTGCGCTCTATGGCGTTTTGCAGCGTCTGCTTGAGGTCGCAGAGGAGATGAAACAGCGAATGGGATCGGATCCGCTACAGTGGGCTTCTTACACCTATCCCGGGTTGATTGCTTTTGGAGAGGTGATTATGTGCTGGCGGCTTCTGGATATGGCGGTCATCGCTGCAGAAACGTTGAAGAAGAAAAAGTCGGACTTCTACCTGGGCAAGATCCATCAGGCGACGTTCTTTACGGACATGACCCTGCCCCACACACTGGCGACATTGGAAACATGTCTGCGTCCGGGAAGAGAGGTTATCGATATCCCCGACGCAGCTTTCTAAACAACACATCTTTTCCTTAGATCACTTCAGGTGAAAACAAAAAGGCCGGGGAGATTTTCTTCTCCACGGCCTTTTTGTTTTCACCTGGAGTGATCGACGGGTCTTCTTGCCCGTTGGTCTTGCCGATGGATAATTTCAGGGGCCCTTTGGCTATACCTGCAAAAAAGACTTGCTTCCAAAAACCTACCCATTTATTTAAACGCTAGCTTATCAGGATTTGTCCGGTGATGATACCCTATGACAACCGATTGCATGAGAAGATGGCGGTAGTATTTTAAGAAAAGGCTTACGCCCGCGCAACGGGTTCGGTTGCCATTCGCTTGGCAGTTTTCGGAACCTCTGGAGTTTGAATGGGAAAGCAGTTTTTGCCAGTATCGCAAATGGAGTTGATTAAACCGCGCAGGCTGAAGCCAGGGGGTACGATAGGCGTGGTCGCGCCGGCGAGTCCTTTTCGCCGGAGGGTGCTGAACCAGGGATTAACGCTTCTAAAGGAGATGGGGTATGCGGTCAAGCTGGCGGACGGTCTGTTCGAAGCGAACGGCTATCTGGCCGGCAGCGATGCCCATCGTGCCTCCCAGTTGCAAGCGATGTTTTTGGATGATGGCGTGGATGCCGTCATGTGTGCCAGGGGCGGTTTCGGATCGATGCGGATACTGCCCTATCTGGATTGGGAGATGATCAGGGCCCATCCCAAACCCTTCATCGGTTTCAGCGACATTACTGCGATTCACCAAGCCCTCCTGCTCAGGGCGGGGCTGACGACATTCCATGGGCCGGTCGTTTGTAGTCTTCCTGCCAGTGACAGGCAAACCCGGCTCTCTTTGAACAGGGCCATTACGTCGGAGGCGCCGCTATCGCTGAAGGCCGCAAGGCCTCGCACCATCAAATCTGGCAGGGCGGATGGCGTGCTTGTGGGAGGGAATCTTACCACGTTGTGTCATCTGGTCGGTACCCCGTTCCAAAGAGGTTTCGCCGGCGCCATTCTGTTTATTGAAGATACGGGAGAGGCTGCCTATCGCATCGATCGGATGCTGATGCATTTGAAGCTGGCCGGGTGCTTCGATGGGATGGCCGGGCTGGTTGCGGGAACTTTCAAGGATTGCGCCCGGGCGGCTGTTGTCGATAACCTGTTGCGGCAACGGTTCGTCGACCAGGAGTTGCCGATCCTTTCCGGGATGGCGTTTGGGCATGGACGGCGCAATGTGACGCTGCCTGTGGGGATTGCCGTCCGCTTAGATGCCGACAGTGGCAGGCTGGATTTGCTTGAATGCGCCACCGTCGATTGAACGGCACCTGTCGCACGGCCGACGGCCAACGGAGATGGCCATGACATTTCATAAGGTCGACCACCTGATGAAGGAGGCGGTGGACCGATATGTTTTTCCAGGGGGTGTGCTCCTGGTGGCGATACGGGGATCTGTCGTTTTTCAGCGTGCATATGGCTGGGCCGATCTGTTCAGTCGCCGGCAGATGACCGGCGACACGGTGTTCGATCTGGCATCTTTGACCAAACCCCTGGCCACAACACTTGCCGCCATGCGTCTGGTGCAGAGGGGGGACCTTGAGCTGGACATGCCCTGTCAACGCTATTGGCCCCGTCTCTTCAGGGCGGAAAAGGCGTCTATTACCGCCCGCCACCTTCTGAGTCACAGCTCCGGTCTGCCGCCATGGCGTCCCTACTACTTGCGTCTGAGGAGCTTGCCGGACTGCTGGAGGCGCAAAGAGGTCCTCGCAGAGTGGATCTCCCAAGAGACCCTGCTCGCAAGTCCCGGCAATCGCGCCTGTTACAGCGATATCGGTTTCCTGGTACTACAGTGGTTGGTGGAGAGGCTGGCGGGTCAGCCAATGGATCGATATCTCGAAGGCTCGATATTCAAGCCCTTGGGGATAAAGGATCTCTTTTTCAACCCGGAGGGCAGACCGGTTAACGAAAGGGTGTATGCTGCCACAGAGCTCTGCCCGTGGCGAGGGCGACTGCTTCTGGGGCGGGTTCATGATGACAATGCCTATGTGCTTGGGGGCGTCGGGGGGCATGCCGGTCTTTTTGGGACCGCCCAGGCGGTCTGGAAGGCGCTGCAGACCCTGCTCTGCATCGATGCGGGAGCGTGCGCCAATACCGTGTTTGACAAGGTGCTGCTGAGGCGCTTTCTCCGAAGACAGAATGGGACGATGTGGGCGCTGGGATTCGACACACCGGAGAAAACCGGGTCAAGCGCGGGGCGCCATTTCAGCAGCCAAAGCGTTGGCCATCTGGGGTTCACCGGCACCTCCTTCTGGATGGATCGGAAGAGGGGTATCATTTTGATTTTATTGACCAATCGTGTGCATCCCAGCAGATATAACTTGGGTATTCGCAGCTTCCGGCCATTGATTCATGACGCGGTGATGGAGGCGGTCAACAGCGTTCATTGAGGTGGCATCGGAACTTTCATGCCATTTCCCGGTCCGGTGAGCCCACCGACCAGACCGCGATCATTCAATGCCTATTCGAAGTGATAGAAATATGATCTTTGGCTAATTTCTTACGCAATTTCCGTAATTTATTCTTGAAATGCATTCGTGTTTCTGTTAGCAATATTAATATTTTTCGATTGTTAGCGTCCCCGAAAACCCGAGAATTCAATCCCGATGGGAGGCAGCACAGGTAACGCACACTGATCGTTTTTACAACAAATAGGATATTTGAGGTATGAACTTTTTCTTGGATTCTGTTTTAGGCTTTTTTTCCAGCGACTTGGCCATCGATTTGGGCACAGCCAATACACTGGTCTATGTGAAGGGAAAAGGTATTGTGCTGAGCGAACCGTCTGTCGTAGCGGTTCGAACGGACAGCCGATCGAGAAATCGCGTGCTGGCGGTTGGTTTGGAAGCCAAAAATATGTTGGGGCGTACCCCGGGCAATATCGTCGCCATTCGTCCGATGCGCGACGGGGTGATTGCGGACTTCGAAGTCACCGAAGCGATGCTCAGACACTTTATCCAGAAGGTACACAACCGCAGATCACTGGTTCGGCCGCGGGTGATTATTGCCGTTCCGTCAGGAATTACACAGGTGGAAAAGAGGGCTGTGCGCGAATCGGCTGAATCGGCCGGTGCAAGAGAGGTCTTTCTGATCGAAGAGCCGATGGCAGCAGCGATCGGCGCCAATCTTCCGATCACCGAGCCCACATGTAACATGGTCGTGGATATTGGGGGCGGTACGACGGAGGTGGCCGTTATCTCTCTGGCCGGCATCGTCTATAGCCGGTCCTTGCGCGTGGCCGGAGACAAAATGGACGAAGCGATCATTCAGTACATCAAGCGAAAATACAATTTGCTGATCGGGGAGCGAACCGCCGAAATCATCAAAACTTCCATAGGCAATGCTTATCCAGATCCGGACAAGGTTGAAACCATTGAGGTCAAAGGTCGCGATCTGGTTTCCGGCATCCCCAAGATACTGGCCATCGACTCGGAAGAGGTGCGTTTGGCCATCTCCGAGCAGATCGACGCCATCGTGGAGACCGTAAAGATCGCACTCGAGCAGACGCCGCCGGAGCTGGCTGCCGATATTGTCGACCGTGGAATTGTGCTGACCGGGGGAGGCGCCTTGCTGAAGAATCTGGACAAGCTGCTGCGCGAAGAGAGCGGGTTGCCGATTACCACTGCCGACGACCCCCTGTCCACAGTTGCTTTAGGCTCGGGAAAAGCCTTGGACAGCATTGAAATTCTAAAGCAAGTTGTGATTTACTGATTCAATGTTCTCCAAACAAATGGCGATCATCATCGGTCTAATTGTACTGATTACGCTCAGTATCATGCTATTGTCACTGAGCAGCCGACACCCCTATCCAGCCCGTGGTGCGGGACGACTCGCAATTGCCCTGGTCTCTCCTTTTCAGAAGATGATCAGTCACACCTCACGGTTCATGCGTGATATCTGGGAGCACTATTTCTTCCTCGTGTCGGTTGCAGAGGAGAATGAACGGCTGCGCCGGGAGGCGCAAAAGGCGTTTGAACTTACCCACCGTAACGAAGAGCTGCGGCAGGCCAACAATCGGCTGAAGCAGCTTCTCGACCTCGGGCAGGAGTTGGAGCGCCCTGTGATTGCCGCCCAGGTGGTGGGCAAGGATCCTTCTCCATGGTTTCAGACTGTCCTGGTCGACAAGGGGCGCGAAAATGGTGTGGAGATCGGTTTTCCAGTGGTCAACCCCCAGGGCGTGGTTGGCCTCATCGTCGAAGCGACCTCACATTATGCAAAAGTGATGTTGATCACCGATCCCAACAGCTCTGTCGACGCCGTGGTGCAGAAGAGCCGTGCAAGGGGAATCATCAAGGGCGGCACGTCCGGGTACTGCGTTTTTAACTATGTGCTCAGAAAGCACGATCTAAAGGCGGGCGACAGTGTCATCTCTTCGGGGATGGATGGTGTGTTCCCAAAAGGAATGCCCATCGGGCAGGTGGCGGAGATTGTCAAAAAGGAGGCGGGCATTTTCCAGGATGTCACAGTGACCCCGTATGTCGATTTTGAGCGTCTGGAAGAGGTACTCATTGTCCCTATGCAACCATCGGCCGACGCGCTATGACCGTCCTCTTTTACATCTTGGTTTCCCTATGCCTGGTGCTTGTCAAGACCACCCTGATTCCAGGAATGCCCCTATTTGAAAAATTTTACGATCTCCTTATTCCTATTATCATCTACTTGAGTTTCTTCCGATCCAAGCTCGAGGGGGTGCCGATCGTCATATTTTTCGGACTCATCATGGACAGCCTCTGCGGGGGCCCCATGGGACTATATCTGGCCACGTATATCTGGCTCTACATCGGGATGCGCTGGGCTGCACAATTTCTTTATACCGGGAGTGTCTTCCTGCTCTCCCTGGCAGTGGCGATCGGAGTCATGTTCGAGATACTGGTTCTTCTATCTTATATGGCCTTTCTGGCACCCAGCGCCAGTATCCCGGTGGACACCCTCGGAACAGTGATTCTCCAAATTCTCTGGGCGTTGATCACAGGGCCAATGATATTGGTAATTATTGGATGGGCTCAGAAAAAACTGGATCTTTGGAGAGCAAAGATATTCGTTGATCTGTAATCAAAGGGATCAATGGCAGATCACTATAACAGAGACCCTTCATCCTATGCGCACCTACCTTGAAAGTGTCGATACTGAATGGTTTAATCAGCGCCTGATCGGCGTACTGGTGGTTGTGCTTGCGGCATTTACCGTCATAACTGTTCGGCTTCTTTACCTGCAAGTATTCGAGGGCAAGGAGCTTCGGCGGTTGTCCGAGATCAACAGCATACGACTCCAAGATATCGATGCCCCGCGGGGGATGATATACGATAGAAACGGAAGCACCTTGGTCGACAATCGTCCCTCTTTCGATGCCTATATCATCTTGAAGGATGCAAAGCCTCTCGACCGGACGCTTGAACGGTTGGCAGTGCTGCTGAACGAGCCTCCCGAGGATCTTGAGGCCACTATCCGAAGCAGTAAGAAACGCGGCGGCTATACACCTGTATTGATCAGAGAGGACATCGGCCGGGATACCATGGCTGCCATCGAGGTCCACAAATACGAACTGCCCGGTGTGATCGTGCACGTATCGCCGAGGCGGCACTACATCCATGGCGCCCACGCCTCCCATCTGCTTGGCTATATGGGGGAGATCAGCCAGGAGGAGTTGCAGTGCACCCCCTACGAAGATTGCAAAGGGGGAGATTATGTCGGTAAATTCGGCATCGAGAAAGCCTATGAATCCTACTTGCGTGGGATGCGCGGGGGAAGACAGGTCGAGGTCAATGCCACCGGTCAGGTCGTGCGCGTTCTGGATACGGTAATGGCGGAGCCGGGGCAGAACATCTATCTCACCATCGATGAGAAGTTGCAGAAGCGAACCGAGTCTTTGCTGCAGGGACGTGCCGGCGCTGCGGTGGCCATGGAACCGGATACAGGGCGCATCTTGGCCATGGTCAGTAGCCCCTCCTTCGATCCGAACTTGTTTGTGACCGGTATGACGCGCGACCAGTGGAGCGAATTGATCTCAAACCCATTCCGGCCATTGGAAAACAAGGCCACCCAGGCCGAGTACCCGCCAGCCTCCACTTATAAGATTGTGACCGCCATCGCCGGGCTGGAAGAGAAGGTGATCGATGCCGAGACAACGTTTCATTGCCCCGGTTTCTACAGGTATGGCAATCGGGTATACCGCTGCTGGAAGCGAGGCGGACACGGAGATGTTAGCCTGGTTCAAGCCTTGGCTCAATCCTGCGACGTCTATTTCTATCAGGTGGGTGAGGCACTTGGGGTGGATACATTGGCCCGGTATGCCAAGGCATTCGGGTTGGGCGTCCCGACAGGGGTCTCCTTAGATCGCGAGGCCGAGGGGTTAATCCCAACGAAAGAGTGGAAATTGAAGCGCTTTCGGGATCCCTGGCAAGGCGGTGAAACGCTTTCTATTGCCATTGGTCAGGGGTTTAATCTGGTTACGCCCCTGCAGATGGCTTCTCTTGTAGCTGCAGTGGGCAATGGTGGCAAAAGATACAAACCCTATATGATCGAGAAGGTTCAATCCGCAGATGGACTGATCGCCCTGCACAACAGCCCCATTGAGGTTGGAGGGGTTGCGATGCATACGGAGACGCTGTCGCTCGTGCGTCAGGCGTTGTGGAAGGTGGTCAACGATCCCAAGGGCACCGCATGGCAATCGCATATCAATGGGCTACCCTTTTCAGGTAAAACAGGTACCGCCCAAGTGGTCTCCATGCCGAAAAGCAATGATTTGTCCTCCGAAGACAAGGAGGCGTTGCCCAAGGATCATGCCTGGTTTGTGGCCTATGCCCCTTCGGAAAATCCCAAAATAGCGATATCGGTTATTATCGAACATGGTGAGCATGGCTCCTCAGCCGCAGCGCCAGTGGCCAGTGAGATGATCAAGGCATATCTGGGAGAGGATTTTCTTGCCTCCACGTCGGCAACTCAGACCCATTCAACACATGAGGCGGTCGGCCATGATGATTGATCGACGATTGGTGGAGTATTTTGATTGGTGGATGCTGACGCTGACAGCTGCTGCCGCCGCCATCGGTCTCGTGGCGCTCTACAGTGCCGTCCACGCCGGAGGCGGTACGGCACAAGCCGGATTGTTTACCCGTCAGTTGGTTTGGTGTGGCGCCGGAACAGCAGTGATGATCACCGCATTCCTTATTAATTTCAAAGTGTACGAGCATTGGGGGCACCTATTGTACTTCCTGTGCATCGGCCTTCTGATCGCTGTATTGTTGTTCGGAAAATATGTGGGAGGCTCCAAACGTTGGCTTGTCATGGGACCGGTTTCGATCCAGCCCTCCGAGATGGTTAAGCTGGCCGTTATCATCATGTTGGCCAAATATTATGCCCGCATGGTGAGAACGGAAGGGCTCCATCTCAGGGAGTTGGTTACGCCTGTCATCATTACCGCCGTCCCCTTTGTCCTTATCGTCCGGCAACCCGATTTGGGGACTGCCATGGTAGTCGCCCTCATCGCCGCATCCATGACGCTCTACGTTAAGATCGAGCGGCGTCTATTGATAGGATTGATAGCAAGCGGCACATTGGCCGTTCCGGTCGTGTGGTCGTTTCTGAAAGGTTACCAGAAGCAGCGCATTTTGACTTTTTTAAACCCGGACCGAGACCCTCTGGGTGCCGGTTATCACATCATCCAGTCTAAAATTGCCATTGGATCCGGTATGTTGACAGGAAAGGGCTTTCTCAAGGGAACTCAGAACAGCCTCGACTTTTTACCCGAACAACACACGGATTTTATTTTTTCAGTGTTAGCTGAGGAGTGGGGACTCGTCGGAGCCGCGCTGGTGCTTCTGGTTTTTATGCTTTTGATTACGTGGGGACTGCAGATTGCACAGCGCAGTCGCGACCCGTTCGGCACCATCATGGCGGTGGGTATTACCGCAATGATCGCCTGGCAGGTGTTTATCAATATTGGTATGGTGATGGGATTGATGCCTGTCGTTGGGGTTACGTTGCCATTCGTCAGTTATGGGGGATCATCTATCATTACAATGATGGCCGGGGTGGGGCTGCTCCTCAATGTCAGCATGCGCAGGTTCATGTTTGAATGACAGGCGTCCGGGGTCTCTCTGTAACGGGATATGGTCATGGATTTTATACATTTGAGCATGTCAGGAGGTGATATTTTGAAAAAAGATAAAAAGCACTCAACAGGGGAATCGTCAACCATTTCAACATTGTTGGGGCGTGATACCGTCATTGAAGGCACATTGAATTTTAAAGAGACCATTCGTGTGGATGGAAGCGTCAAGGGCAAGCTGATCAGTCCGGACGGAACCCTTATTGTCGGCGAACATGCCCAACTGGATGCTGAAATAAGTGTCGGCGTGGCCATTGTTAGAGGAAAGGTGACCGGTAAGGTGGAGGCGGCCCAGCGGATCGAAATATATGCGCCGGCCCAAGTTTCCGGTGATATCAGCGCTCCCAGCATCGCCATCGATTCAGGCGTTGTCTTTAACGGTAACTGCGCCATGCAAGGCCGGGAGACCAAGCTGTCCAAAGTCGTTGAAAAGCGCACCGTAGAAACCGTTCAGGCCGAGACCGATCCCCAAAAAGTTGCAAAAAACCTTTGACAATCGAAACAATGCGATGCTATACAGCCCCCTTGTTTGATCCTATCGCTGTTTTTTTAAATTTATAGTTATTTCAAATTGGTAGCCCATAAGTAGACCATAAGCAGACCGTAAAATAGATCAGTTGTGGAGGCGCCTCTATGGTAAGTATCAGTTTCCCTATCTTGTTTCTTCAAATCGTAAACTTCCTTGTTTTACTTTTCGTCCTCAACTTGGTTTTATACAAGCCCATCCGTAACATTTTAAAACAACGCAAAGACAAATTCGAAGGGCTTGAGGAGAGCGTTTCTGCTACCGGCAGGCAGGCCGAGGAGCAGAACAAGGCTTTCATCGACGGGATTAGAGAGGCCCGTGCCAAGGGGCAAAAAGAGAAGGAGGCCTTGGTACAAGCGGCCACCGACGAAGAGAATGAGATCGTCGCGAAGATCAATGCCAAGGCTAAGGATGAAATGGCCAAGGTGAAGGCCAAGATCGTAAAAGACACAGACGCTGTCAGAGGTGCATTGGAGAAGGAGATCGATACCTTTGCCGATACCATCACGCAGAAAATACTGGGGAGGGCGGCCTGATGAAAATTCCTGGAGGATGTGGTAAACAGCGGCTCGGCCGAACGTGTACCGTGCTGGCCATTTTAGCGATTGCTGTTTTCATGGTCAGTGTGCCGGCGATGGCTTCCAGTGGCGGTGGCCACGGTGAAGAGGGCGGTACAGGATGGCGAGCCACCGATTGGTACCGGGTGATGAATTTCGGTGTGCTGGCGATTGGGCTCTTCCTGCTGCTGCGCAAACCGGTGGCACAGGCATTGAGCAATCGCATTAAGGGAATTTCTGACGAGTTGAAAGAGCTGGAAGCCCGTAAGGACGAGGTCGAGAAACAGCTGGCCGACTATAACGATCGTCTCGCGAAGCTGGACAAAGAGGCAGAACAGATTGTCGTAGAATACATCCGCCAGGGTGAAGAGGCCAAAGCGCGTATTCTAAAAGAGGCGGAAGGCGCTGCAGACAAACTCAAAGAGCAGGCCCAAAAGAATATTGAGCATGAATTCAAGCAGGCCAGGCTCTCACTCCAAGAGCAGGTCGTTGAAAAGGCATTGGCCAGGGCAGAGACGCTTATCAGCGAGAAGATCTCTTCCGAGGATCAAACCCGATTGGTTGATGAATATTTAGATAAGGTGGTGGCATAGTGAAAAATCTAGCAATTGCGAGGCGTTATGCCAAGGCACTCTTATTGATCGGAAAAGAGGACGGACAGACCGAGCAATACCGGCAGGAGCTTGAGAGCATCGCCAATCTTATGGAGCAGGAAAGAGAACTGGCGGATACGATCGCCAACCCCCTATACAAGTACGGCGAGCGGAAGGAAGTGCTTCAACAGGTTGTCGGAAAGACAGAAATTTCCAAGGTGATGTCCGCCTTTATGTTGCTGCTGTTTGAAAAGGGGCGCATCGGTTTCATTGGCAGCATAAACGGTTTTTACCAAACGATGGCCGACGAGCTTAAAGGCGTGGCCCGCGCCAGTCTGGTATCGGCCAGTGAACTGGCTTCAGACACCATAGAGAAGATCCGTTCCGCCCTATCGAAAAGGACGGGAAAAGAGGTGGTTCTGGAAGTCGCACAAGATCCGGGTCTTATCGGGGGCATTGTTACCCGTATTGGGGATCTCGTCTTGGACGGTAGTATCAAAACACAATTACTCAATATGAGGGAAACTTTAAAAAGGGGTGAGCGTGCATAATGGAACTTAGAGCCGAAGAAATCAGTCAAATTATCAAAGAGCAGATTACCGATTATGACAAGAAGGTTGAACTCAGCGAAACCGGAGTCGTCCTGTCCGTTGGTGACGGCATCGCCCGCGTCTATGGCCTGGAGAAAGTTATGGCGCTGGAATTGGTTGAGTTCCCCGGCCAAATCCTCGGGTTGGTGCTCAACCTGGAAGAGGACAACGTCGGTGTCGCGGTTATGGGCGAGGATATCCACATTAAAGAGGGGGATATCGTCAAACGGACCGGTAAAATTGCGCAAGTTCCAGTGGGCGAGGCGGTTTTAGGGCGCGTTGTCGATGCCATGGGAGCTCCCATTGACGGCAAGGGCCCCATTGATGCCAAAGAGACGAGCCGAGTAGAAGTCGTCGCCCCCGGCGTTATTGGCCGTAAAAGCGTGCACGAACCATGTTACACCGGCCTAAAGGCTGTTGATGCCATGACCCCGGTGGGCCGCGGTCAACGCGAGTTGATCATCGGCGATCGCCAAATCGGCAAGACCGCCTGTGCCATCGATGCCATTCTCGCCCAAAAGGATACGGATATCTACTGTATCTACGTCGCCTGCGGGCAGAAGCGATCCACCGTTGCCCAAGTGCATGCTGTTCTGGAAAAGCATGGCGCCATGGAATACACCACGATTGTTTCCGCCACCGCCAGTGATCCGGCAACCTTGCAGTTTATCGCACCGTATGCCGGTACGGCCATGGGAGAGTATTTCCGCGACAAAGGCCAACACGCACTGATCATCTACGACGACCTTTCCAAGCAGGCAGCCGCCTACCGCCAGGTCTCTCTGCTGTTGCGCCGCCCGCCCGGCCGCGAAGCCTATCCTGGCGACATTTTTTATAACCATTCAAGACTTTTGGAACGATCGGCCAAGCTCAACGATGAGCTAGGTGCCGGTTCGCTCACCGCCCTGCCCATCATTGAGACCCAGGCCGGTGACGTTTCAGCCTATATTCCGACCAATGTTATTTCCATCACCGACGGTCAAATCTACCTCGAACCAAACCTTTTCTTTGCAGGTGTGCGCCCGGCCATCAACGTGGGTCTCTCGGTATCGCGCGTCGGCGGCTCCGCTCAGGTCAAGGCCATGAAACAGGTCGCAGGTACACTGCGCCTGGAGATGGCCCAGTTCCGGGAGCTTGAAGCATTCGCCGCCTTTGGCAGTGATTTGGATGCTGCCACCCAACGGCAATTGACGCGCGGCGAGCGGTTGGTTGAAATTTTGAAACAGCCCCAATACCAGCCACTCCCGATGGAGAAACAGGTAACCATCCTTTTCGCCGGTACACGCGGCTTCCTGGATAAATACCCTGCAGACGTTGTTACAAAATACGAGGGTGGGCTATATCCCTTCATCGAAGATCGTTTTCCTAAAGTGTTTGAGGGCCTCAAGGAGAAGCAGGCCATAGACGACGATTTGGAGAAGCTGATGCGGGAAGCGCTCACAGCTTACGATGAAGAGTTTAAAGATACCATTAAGTAAGCTCGCATTTCGGTTTGAGTGAGTAGACGACACAATAAAGGATAGGGGCTTAGCTTTATGGCAACACTAAAGGAAGTTCAGTTAAAAATCGCCGCGGTTAAAAAGACCAAGCAGATCACCAAAGCAATGAACATGGTGGCTGCTTCCCGGTTGCGCGGCGCTCAGAATCGGATGGAGGGGTTTCGTCCCTATGCCGCTAAGTTCGAAGAGGTTTTGGGCAACCTGGCCGAAAGTGCCGGCGGCGAATCCAATCCTCTGCTGATTCCCCGCGATGAGGTTAAAAAGGCGCATATCGTTGTTTGTACCTCTGACCGAGGGCTCTGCGGCGGCTTTAACTCCAATTTAGTAGAAAAGGCCGAACGTCTGGCAAAAGAGAGAACCGAAAAAGGTATTGAGGTCTCCTTCACCGCTTTCGGAAAAAAAGCCCGGGATTGGGCACGTCGTGAAAAGGTAATTTTGAAGGAGACCCAACTGGGCGTGGTTGGGACCGACTTCAGCTATAATGTGGCATCCACTGCTGGTAATAAACTGGCCGGTGCTTTTCTGGATAATGAATATGACGAGGTGATCATTATCTACGCAGAGTTCATCAGTATGGCCAAGCAACTCCCCGTTGCCAAGCAGTTGCTGCCGATTCCCCCGGTGGAGAAAGAGGGGGAGGCGGCTGCTGACGACGACGAGCCTTATCTGGCCGAACATATCTGCGAGCCTTCACCTGAGCAGCTGTTGGGAGAGGTGCTTCCCAAGAGTATCGATGTTCAGATCTACCGAGCGCTGCTGGAAACGTCAACCAGCGAGCATGCTGCCCGCATGCTGGCAATGGATAATGCCACCAAAGCGTGCAACGATATAATTGACAACCTGACCGTTGCATACAATAAGGCAAGGCAAGCAGCAATCACTGGTGAACTGATGGATATTGTGGGCGGCGCCGAGGCCCTCAAAGGATAAGCTGATTAACTGATTTTGTTTTGATAGGAGGTCATTAGATGGCAGAGAATATTGGGAAAGTCACGCAGGTTATGGGGCCTGTTGTTGATGTCGAATTCGAGCAAGGCAAGCTGCCGACCATTTATACGGCGCTGACCATTACCAACCCCGCCATCAACGACGAGGCGGACAACCTGGTCGTCGAGGTGGCCCAGCATTTAGGCGACAATGTCGTACGAACCATTGCTATGGATGTGACCGACGGCTTGGTACGCGGCATGCCGGTGAAGGACACTGGAGCTCAAATCCAGATGCCCGTTGGAGAAGCCAGCCTGGGCCGAGTGCTCAATGTTGTCGGGCGTCCGGTGGATGGACTCGGTCCGGTCAGCCAGGAAAAGCTGATGCCCATTCATCGCGAAGCCCCCAAATTTACGGAACAGGACACTGAGGTCAACGTCCTGGAAACAGGCGTCAAGGTTATCGATCTGCTGGTACCCTTTCCTCGCGGCGGTAAAATGGGGATGTTCGGCGGCGCGGGCGTGGGCAAAACCGTTATCATGATGGAAATGGTTCACAACATCGCCATGCAGCATGGTGGTATCTCTGTGTTCGCCGGCGTTGGGGAGCGTACCCGTGAAGGCAATGACCTTTATCATGAAATGAAAGATTCCGGCGTTTTGCCAAAGGCAGCACTGATCTACGGTCAGATGACAGAGCCTCCGGGGGCCCGCGCAAGGGTGGCCCTGTCGGCATTGACATGTGCAGAATATTTCCGTGATGTAGAGGGACAGGATGTGTTGATCTTTATCGACAACATTTTCCGTTTTACCCAAGCCGGTTCAGAAGTGTCCGCTCTTCTGGGGCGTATTCCTTCCGCCGTGGGTTACCAGCCTACACTGGCAGTTGACCTGGGCGAGCTTCAAGAGCGCATCACCTCTACCGACAAGGGTTCCATTACCGCCGTCCAGTGCGTTTACGTCCCCGCCGATGACTTGACCGACCCTGCACCGGCAACGACCTTTGCCCATCTTGACGGAACGGTCGTACTCTCACGTGCCATCACCGAGAAGGGAATCTATCCTGCAGTGGATCCGTTGGACTCCTCATCACGCATCCTGGATGCCAACTTCATCGGCGAAGAGCACTATCTGGTCGCACGCCAGGTGCAGCAGATTCTCCAAAAATACAAGGAACTTCAGGACATTATTGCTATTCTGGGTATCGACGAACTGTCAGAAGAGGATAAGGTTACCGTCTCCAGAGCAAGAAAGGTCGAACGCTTCCTGTCACAACCGTTCCACGTGGCTGAAGTCTTCACCGGCACACCCGGCAAATATGTCAAGATCGAAGAGACCATCCGTGGCTTTAAAGAGATAGTGGAAGGGAAACACGACGATTTGCCCGAGCAGGCCTTCATGATGAAGGGGGGCATTGAGGAAGTTGTCGAGGACGCCAAGAAAAGAACGGCAGAGGCAGAGGCTGCCTAAAACGCTAAGGGGATAGCATGGCCGAGAATATTCAATTAGAAATCGTTACCCCGGAAAAATCGGTGGTGAGCGAAGACGCTCAGATCGTAATGGCACCAGGTACACTCGGCGAGTTCGGCGTACTCTCCGGTCATACACCTTTTATGACCAGCCTTAATCTTGGATCGGTTCGTTACGTCGATGACAGCGGCAAGGAGCGCTTCGTCTTTGTCAGCGGTGGGTTTGCAGAAGCCCTTCCCGATCGGGTCACCATTCTCGCTGAATCGGCTGAGCGTAGAAAGGATATTGACGTCGATAGGGCCAAAGCGGCTCACCAAAGGGCTGAAGAGCGTCTGGCAAAAGAAAAAGATCAGGAAATTGATTTTATGCGAGCCAAAGCGGCACTTGCCAGGGCCATCCTTCGAATCCGTCTGGCGCAATCGCGAAGTATTTGATCGAGCCCGGTAAACATGATTAAAAAAGGGTGACCCGTAGCGGTTACCCTTTTTTTTATGGGCAATTGACAATAGCCCCGGTTTTTTCAAGGCAAGGATCTTCAGAGGCTGAATATGGACGGTGATATTGGCATTATCATTCTCGCGGCGGGACTTGGAACACGCATGAAGTCCGACAAAGCGAAAGTGCTCCATGAGGTTTGTGGTAAACCCATGATCGAGCATGTGGTTCAAGCTGCTGCCCATGTTGCTGGATCGAATATTGTCGTGGTTGTCGGCCACCAGGCCGATCGTGTAAAAGGCGTGATTGATCATATTACCAGTGTTGGCTATGCCTTGCAAAAAGAGCAGCTCGGAACTGGCCATGCAGTCCAGTGCGCCTTACCACACCTTGCGACAACGGTGACAGATGTCGTTATTCTGTGCGGGGATGTGCCCTTGATTCGATCGGAAACCATCGATCACTTGGTCGCTTCGCACATGGATGCAAATCGGGATGTATCTCTTTTAGGCGTTAAGGTTGAAGAGCCCACTGGATACGGAAGGGTTATTTTGGATCGTCAAGGTAACCTTTCGGCGATTGTCGAGGAGGCCGATGCGGATGAGACCCAAAAAAAAATAAAAATTATAAATACAGGCATATATGCCGTAAAAAAGGAGTTTTTGGAAACAGCGTTGCCAAAACTGAGTACCGATAATGCGCAGGGTGAGGTCTACCTCACGGACATTATCGGCATTGGTTATGAACAAGGGGGATCTATTGGCATCTGCATTGGTGACGATAGCAATGAAGTTGTCGGTGTGAATAGCCGGGATGATTTACAACTTGCTGAAAAGTTAATGATAAATCGTCAAATCTAAAGATCTTGACTTGATGCGACACCAACGACTATAGTGAATATTATTGTGAGGTGAAGGTTTGGATCGCGAAACTGTACTGCAAAAATTCGAAATTTTAGAAAATAGAGTAGAACGACTGATCGAGGTCATACACCAGCTTAGAGGGGAAAATGAGGGGCTGAAGCAGGAGAAGGAGCTACTCTCTTCCCAACTGATTGAAAAGGCGGATGTAGAGAAACAGAACGACGAGATGAAATCCTTGGTCAGGTCAAAGATAGACAATTTGATGGGCAGACTTGCAGAGTTTGTAGAAGACTAACTGTAAAGGGTTTTCACCTATTTCGGGAATAAAGGGGATTTTCCATTTCGTGGATCAAGTGCTGACATTAGAAATTCTTGGCCAACCGTTTACTTTCAAGGCGGATGTGGATGATGCGGATGCAAAAGCGGTGGCCGACTATGTGATCGAATCGGTTGATCGGGCCAGTTCCCAGTGTGCACAAAGGGCGGCGAGTCCGGATAAGCGTGCCATACTCATATTAACAGCATTGAATATTACCAATGAGTACTTTGATCTGAAGAAAAGGCATCAACGGCTGTTACAAGACATCAACCAAAGATCAGATGATTTGCTTCAAACGCTTGAATCGCAAGTCAATTAAGGGTAGAGCGTCGCACTGCGTGCCATGAAATAGTCCCTGAAAGAGGCCTTGGTTTAAATACTGAGTATTGAAAGGCCTCTTTAGCAACCGAGCAACTCGTGCATTAGACGGCAAAATTTCAGGTGATATCCCCCTGCCATGCGCGTGATTGGAAGATGTACTTTGAACCAACACTTTTTTTAAGGGAGCTGAGCCAGGCTTCGGTGTGCAAGTTCTGCATGTACAGAAAAGCCTAAAGAAGCCGCAAAGCACCCACTTGCCTTTTTGGATCAAAGGCCTACCAACACGGCATTTCGGCGGGGGGATCACCCGAACGCTAAAAGCGCACGTCTGTAGGAATACCGACCATTCGTGAAAACCCTCATTTGTTCCCATCAATTGTCTTTTCTAAAATTATTGATTGTTTGATATAAGACCATGCACCCCTGTAAGGGTATTGGTACATGCGGTTGAATGAAATCTAATCGCCGGATTGGTTTTAATGGAAACGGGCATCAAGAGCGCCGCTCCCCACTAGAGGAGGGGCGATGGTGCCGATGGCCATAGAGAAAGACAATGGCGTGGGTGATCCTCGATCACAGATGAAGGGTCGACTCGCATTTACATAAAAAGAAGCAGTAGTCCTCGGGGAGGCACGATGAATGGATATACAGTTGGGCTAACGCTCATTGGCTTTATCGTCGGTTTTGGGTTGGCATTCTGGTTAAAGGTGCTGATCGACCGGCAAAAAGCGAACACAGCCCGGACAGAAGCCGCTAGAATTGTCCAGGAGGGAAAGAGCAAAGCGGACACATTGATCAAAGAGGCAAGCCTGGAGGCAAAAGACAGGCTGCTGAAAATGAAAAGTGAATTTGACAATGAAACCAAAGAGACCCGGTCAGAGCTGAAGCGTCAAGAGCGGCGCTTATTTCAAAAAGAGGAAAATATTGATCGAAAAATCGAATCATTCGAGCACCGTGAAAAGGAGTTTGGAGAGCTGGAGAAGGATCTTGAAAAGCGTTCAGAACAGTTGTCTGAAAAAGAAAATGAATACAAGGTGCTAATCGAGGAGCAGCGGACTCAGCTCGAAAGGATATCTGCCTTGACCGCCGAGCAAGCCAAAGAGCTTCTGCTCAGAGCGATGGAGAACGAGGCCAGATACGAAGGCGCAAAAATTATCAAACGAATAGAGAATGAAGCCAAAGAGGAGGCTGACAAGAAAGCCAAAAAAATTCTCGCCACGGCCATCCAGCGCTATGCTGCCGATTATGTAGCAGAACGGACAGTTACGGTGGTTCAGTTACCCAGCGATGAAATGAAGGGGCGTATTATAGGCCGTGAAGGCCGAAATATACGAGCCCTCGAGGCGGCCACGGGAATTGATTTGATTATCGACGACACGCCAGAAGCCGTTATTTTGTCCGGGTTTAATCCCATCCGCAGAGAGGTTGCCCGGCAGTCTCTGATGAAGCTCATTGCAGATGGACGCATCCATCCCGCCCGCATAGAAGATGTAGTGAAAAAGGTCACCAAGGAAATTGATACAGAGATCAAAGAAGCTGGCGAACAGGCCGCCTTTGATCTGGGGGTGCATGGCATCAGCCCGGAACTTGTTAAGTATATCGGGCAATTGAAATATCGAACCAGCTACTCCCAGAATGTATTGCAACACTCTATCGAAGTTGGTTTCCTGTGCGGTATCATGGCAGCGGAATTGGGGCTAAAAGAGAAACTGGCCCGCCGTATGGGGCTTTTGCACGACATTGGAAAGGGTATCGACCATGAAGTGGAGGGGCCCCATGCGCTGATCGGATCGAGATTGGCCAAAAAGCATGGTGAATCTGCACAGGTGGTCAACGCCATCGCTGCCCATCATGAAGATATACCACCGGCGACGGTCTACGATATCCTTGTTCAAGCGGCAGACGGCTTGTCAGGGGCCAGGCCCGGCGCCCGCAAGGAGTTGCTGGAGAACTATATTAAGAGGCTGGAGGAGTTGGAGGCCATTGCCAATTCTTTTAAGGGGGTTGACAGTGCTTACGCCATCCAGGCCGGACGAGAACTCAGGGTTATTGCTGAGAGCGACAAGATCAATGATGAAGAGGCGGTACTGGTCAGCCGAGACATCGTGAAAAAGATTGAGGAGGTTCTGACGTTTCCTGGTCAGATAAAGGTGACCGTTATCCGCGAGACTCGAGCGGTGGAATACGCAAACAAGTAGCTGTTGCAAAAGAGGACGCTGCCGGCCGATATTCTCACCTATAGATAAATATCAGCTTATAATCCTCATATCATCTGGAAAAGTGGCAATTGAAGTATGAAGCGGCCGCCAAAGATTCATGATGCTGGGGTTGGGGTTTTGATAGATGCAAAATGTATTGGAAGTATTAAAACAGCGTGGATTCATTGAACAGGCAACCCATGATCAGGAGTTGAGCGACTATATCGAGGCAGGTCAGGTCTCCTGTTATATCGGATTCGATCCGACAGCCTCAAGCCTGCATGTAGGAAGCCTGGTGCCGATTATGGCCCTGGCTCATATGCAGCGTTCCGGACATCGTCCTATCGCTTTGGTGGGCGGCGGGACAGGCATGGTGGGAGACCCTAGCGGCAAGACCGAAATGCGTAAAATGCTCACCATCGAGCAGGTTGAGAGCAATGCGAGAGGCATAAAGCGGCAGTTGGAGCGTTTTATCGATTTTTCGCAAGACAAAGCGCTCTTGGTGAACAATGCAGATTGGTTGACAAAGCTTGGCTTCATCTCATTTCTGAGAGATGTTGGGCGGCACTTTTCTGTCAACCGAATGATAAAAGCGGAGAGTTGCCGTGCACGCCTGGAGTCCGAAGAAGGACTGAGCTTCATTGAATTCAATTACATGGTCATGCAAGCATATGATTTCCTGGAGCTGTTTAACAGATATCAGTGCAGGATCCAAATGGGCGGGAGTGACCAGTGGGGAAACATTGTCGCCGGAATAGATTTGATCCGTCGAAAAGTCGGAGGCGAATCGTATGGCATCACCTTCCCACTGATAACGACAAGCTCGGGCGCCAAAATGGGAAAAACAGCCGCCGGCGCAGTATGGCTCGATGCTGAACGTACGTCTACCTACGATTATTACCAATTCTGGGTCAATACGGATGATCGTGACGTCGGAAGGTTTTTATCGTTGTTCACATTTTTGCCACTGTCTGAAGTTGCTGAGGTAGCTAACTTGGAGGGGGCTGAGCTCAACGGGGCGAAATCGGTGTTGGCATTCGAAGCCACAAGGCTGGCACACGGGGAACAGGAGGCCAAAAAGGCATACCGGTCTGCCTGTGACATGTTTGGCGCCCGAATGGTGGCCGAATCTATATTGCCTTCCAGTAAAATTCCCAGAAAAGGCGGTGTTGGTGAGGGGGACAATGTGCCTTGTACAGAAATGCCAAGGGCAATATTCGATGAGGGCATTGCAGCGTTTAAACTGTTCCACGAGGCGGGCCTGAGCAAATCGGGTGGTGAGGCACGCAGGCTTATCGATCAGGGTGGCGGTTATGTGAATGGCAGGCGGTTGGAGGCCTTTGATCAGATAGTGGCCACTGAAGATTTCGAAGGTCCGGAACTGGTGTTGCGGGCCGGGAAAAAACGCTTTCATAAAATTCTAATAAAAAGCTAAAAAGTAATTGACATGCTAAGTGGGAGAGCGTATAACCCGTTTCGTTTTTGGCTGTGCTGAATCCTCTTTGAAAGCACAGTTGCTCTTTCAATCAGGTTGAAAATTTGTCATACCCTTCCGTTCATCTACGTATTCCTGTGGTCAGAGAATCTGGGTGAAAATTGATCGGTTTTCGATAATCGGGATGATTTTCTGTTTGACTCGAAAGCCGGTTTTGGGTATACATACAAACTTTCTCTGAGAGCCGAGAAAAAAGATGACGGCTTAAAAAAAGTGCTTGACAAGGAAGTCCTTTTTAATATAGTTAAGGTTTTCGTTCGAGCAAAAAGCCGACAAAAATTCGATCTTTGAAAACTAAATAGTGACGATGCCAAGAGTTGGGACCTCGTTAGACATGATGTTGCTTAGGCAACCATCGATAGTTTAATTGGAGAGTTTGATCCTGGCTCAGAGTGAACGCTGGCGGCGTGCTTAACACATGCAAGTCGCACGAGAACGCTTCTGCTTGCAGAGGCTAGTAAAGTGGCGCACGGGTGAGTAACACGTGGGTAATCTACCTCCGAATTGGGGATAACATTGCGAAAGCGATGCTAATACCGAATAATATTTTCTTATCTTCGGATTGGGAAATCAAAGGTGGCCTCTTCATGAAAGCTACTGTTTGGAGATGAGTCCGCGTCCCATTAGCTTGTTGGTAGGGTAATGGCCTACCAAGGCTACGATGGGTAGCTGGTCTGAGAGGATGATCAGCCACACTGGAACTGACACACGGTCCAGACTCCTACGGGAGGCAGCAGTGAGGAATTTTGCGCAATGGGGGAAACCCTGACGCAGCAACGCCGCGTGAGTGATGAAGGCCTTCGGGTCGTAAAGCTCTGTCAAGTGGGAAGAACCCGCATTTAGTCAAT
>CAXXMB010000002.1:4292500-4363950 GCA_963668675.2 uncultured Desulfatitalea sp.
GAGCACTGGATGGGCTAGGGGTCCTACCAGATTACCAAACCTAACCAAACTCCGAATACCGTTAACTGCTATCGCAGGAGTCAGACTACGGGAGCTAAGTTCCGTTGTCGAGAGGGAAACAGCCCAGATCGCCAGCTAAGGTCCCTAAGTGTGTGCTAAGTGGGAAAGGATGTGGAAATGCATAGACAACCAGGAGGTTGGCTTAGAAGCAGCCACCCTTTAAAGAAAGCGTAATAGCTCACTGGTCGAGTGCGTCTGCGCCGAAAATGTAACGGGGCTTAAGCACACTACCGAAGCTGCGGGTTCTTCCGATTCGTCGGAGGAGCGGTAGGGGAGCATTCTGTACGGGCTGAAGGTTGACCGTAAGGACGGCTGGACTGTACAGAAGAGACCATGCTGACATGAGTAACGATAAAGCGGGTGAAAAACCCGCTCGCCGTAAGCCCAAGGTTTCCTGAGTAAAGCTAATCTGCTCAGGGTTAGTCGATCCCTAAGCCGAGGCCGAAAGGCGTAGGCGATGGCAAACAGGTTAATATTCCTGTACCACCAGATCATCGTTTGAGTGATGGGGGGACGCAGAAGGGTAGGTCAGCCGTCTGTTGGATGGCGGTTTAAGCGAGTAGGCCGAAAGGATAGGCAAATCCGTCCTTTCTATTAAGGCTGAGACGTGATGACGAGTCCGCTTGCGGACACAAAGTGATTGATCCCATGCTGCCAAGAAAAGCCTCTAGCGAGATGGTCAGGTGATCGTACCGCAAACCGACACAGGTGGGCTGGGAGAGCATCCCAAGGCGCTTGAGAGAACCCTGGTTAAGGAACTCGGCAAAATGACACCGTAACTTCGGGAGAAGGTGTGCCTCCATTAGGTGAAGTAACTTGCTTGCGGAGCTGAAGGAGGTCGCAGAGAAACGGCGGTAGCGACTGTTTACTAAAAACATAGGACTCTGCTAAGTCGCAAGACGATGTATAGGGTCTGACGCCTGCCCGGTGCCGGAAGGTTAAGGGGAAATGTTAGCTTTCGGGCGAAGCATTGAACCGAAGCCCCGGTAAACGGCGGCCGTAACTATAACGGTCCTAAGGTAGCGAAATTCCTTGTCGGGTAAGTTCCGACCTGCACGAATGGCGTAACGACTTCCGCACTGTCTCAACCAGGGACTCAGTGAAATTGTAGTGGCGGTGAAGATGCCGTCTACCCGCGAAAAGACGGAAAGACCCCGGCACCTTTACTACAGCTTGACATTGAATTTTGGAATAGTATGTGTAGGATAGGTGGGAGGCTTTGAAGCCGGAACGCTAGTTTCGGTGGAGCCAACCTTGAAATACCACCCTTGCTATTTTAGAGTTCTAACTTCGACCCGTTATCCGGGCGAAGGACAGTGTCTGGTGGGTAGTTTGACTGGGGCGGTCGCCTCCCAAAGAGTAACGGAGGCGCGCGAAGGTTCCCTCAGGCTGATTGGAAACCAGCCGTGGAGTGTAAAGGCATAAGGGAGCTTGACTGCGAGAGAGACATCTCGAGCAGGTACGAAAGTAGGTCTTAGTGATCCGGCGGTTCCGAATGGAAGGGCCGTCGCTCAACGGATAAAAGGTACGCCGGGGATAACAGGCTGATCGCATCCAAGAGTTCACATCGACGATGCGGTTTGGCACCTCGATGTCGGCTCATCACATCCTGGGGCTGAAGCAGGTCCCAAGGGTTCGGCTGTTCGCCGATTAAAGTGGTACGTGAGCTGGGTTTAAAACGTCGTGAGACAGTTTGGTCCCTATCTTTCGCGGGCGCAGGATATTTGAAGGGATCTGTCCCTAGTACGAGAGGACCGGGATGGACGAACCAATGGTGTTCCAGTTGTCGCGCCAGCGGCATGGCTGGGTAGCTAAGTTCGGAAAGGATAACCGCTGAAAGCATCTAAGCGGGAAGCCCACCCTAAGATAAGATATCCCGCAACTTCGGTTGCCTAAAGACCCCTCGAAGATGACGAGGTTGATAGGCCGGGTGTGTAAGCACAGTAATGTGTTCAGCTTACCGGTACTAATAGGTCGTGCGGCTTGGCCACAAAACAATCGACATAAGTCTTTAGAAGATTGAAAATCCAATCCAGATTTGTTGTTACTCGTAGTTCTCAAGTTTTCGGTGGCAATGGCGAAGGGGATACACCCGTTCCCATCCCGAACACGGAAGTTAAGCCCTTCCGCGCCGATGGTACTGCACGGGCAGCTGTGTGGGAGAGTAGGTCGCCGCCGAAAAATTTTTAGCCCGGAGCCGTTTTGGTTCCGGGCTTTTTTTTTGGGCACTGTATGTTAGGTTGCAACATGCTATGCGCTGGGCTAAAACAGATAAAAGATATATGGCCTTTTGAAAGGTGTAACTTTTTCATTCGGATAAGGAGAACGTAGATGCTATCTCGTATTAAACAATATGCGCTTATAGCTATTGTAATATTAGGATTTTATTATATATTAAGTCACCATTTTATTTTTACCAGTTGGACTTCGTTTCACGTTTTACCAAAACAGGAGCTGACACTGAAATATACATTCTTCAGTCTCAAACAAGCTATACCGGAGAGTGTTTTAAAAAACGAAACGTTGCGTGATGCGGGAATCGGACAAATTATGCTGGACGAGGGTATGCTTTCTGAACAGAGGTATGATGCGATCTTACGTAAGATCGATTATGAATAGATGGGATGTCTATAGCTTTGCTTAAACACATGTCAAAATAGCCATTGTTGAAAAATTTAAAACAGAATTGGTCACTATCTCTTAGAACACAGCCCGCCCACGCTACCACTGTTCAACTATTTCCATTAAACGGCGCCTGAGGTGCTGTGGGTTTGATAGTGCCATATCCATCTACGCGTTCAATATAGACCGAAAGCACTAAAATAGTGGCGAATGGCTGGGTAAAAAGTGTACCGATAAAAACCGAACTTCCTATGGAAATGAGTCCAATGAACAGAATCACTACAACGATGTGATCCGCAATGTTGCCCTTTACGGCCATCTCCCAACTGCCCTTCACGGCATCCACCAACCCCAACTTTTTATCAACCATGAGAGGCAATATATAAATACCGCCGAAGGTTACCATGCATAAAACGGCGATGCCCGGAAGGAAAAAAAGCTTAAAACCTATCATGGTGGCTAAAAACAGAAGAATAGATAGAAGAAAAAGTGGCAAGAAGAGGTTAAGATGTGAAAAAAGGTCTTGAATTTTAGGTTCCCGTCCTTCGCGTATCAACAACAAGAGTGAATAGACATAGCCGGATAGCAGCACCGCAGTGAAAAGGCCGAGCGTAAGAATGCTCAGTATACTCAGCACCAGCGTTGTGAGGATCAGGGGGGCAATATTCTTGAGGCACAAGTGCCAAGCGTTTTCTATGTGGCTTTTAAAATCCATATCGGCGACCCTTTCTCATATGGGAAGAAGCTATATAGCTGTCACGCATTCGTACTAGGCTGTATAGCACAGCAAAATTTTAGATTAAAGTATCTCTTTCCTCTATGCTGTCACTGATGCTATACCATCCCTGGTCTTTATCTAATTGATATGATAGTTTGATTTATCTCCTCACAACCAATCAGGATTCTAAAGCATGCCTATTGAGGCGATCAGGGATGGCGTAGTGTCTGATGTTTTTGAAATGTAGCAATCTGCAGTTTCAGTATCCGGGCACGAACAAAATTTTATTCAGGGATCTTTCTCTCAAATTTGACCGGCCCGGCTTCCACTCTCTATTCGGTTCATCCGGCGTTGGAAAATCATCACTGGCCCGAATATTGTGCGGGATTCTATACCCGGACCAGGGTGTTGTCGATTCCGAAGCTGTAAAAACCTCACTGTATACACACAACCTGGAGCGTCTGCCTGGCTGGTCCAGTATCGGACATCACCTCGATCGTATTACGCCACCCAACACCCAAGAAAGAAAGAGTTCTCTGATCAAGTCCTTTGGATTGACACCCCATCTGGGCAAACGCTTTTCGCAGCTCTCCCTAGGCCAAAAAAACCGTATAAATCTAATACGTTACCTAGTTCAGGATTTTCAAGTGATGATTGCAGATGAGTGCCTGGCCAATGTGGATGAGAAGATGCGAGTCCGAATTTTAATGAGCATAAAGGCGATGTTTCCGGACAGGCTCTTTGTCTATATCAGCCACAATGTGATTGAGGTGGCAAGTTTTTGTAACGAGATATGGGTATTGCGTGGACCAGATAAGGGCGAACAGGCCGTTATGGTCAGGGGGCAGGACAGCTCATTCCCGAAAGCTGTCGATCACCAGGCATTGCAACAAACCATGCTGGAGATTGTGAATGCTGCTTAGGCGTATTTATCAATTTCTCATGATCTATCTGGTCGGACTGGTCACTCTTTTGGCGATCAAATATTTAGCTAACTTGTCTGACTATGTCATACCAGGCATCGGAGCGATATGGGGTACAGTAACGGAAACGATTTTTCCATATAGCTTAGATGTCTTCAATACGCTCTATGTGGCCATTATCGGGCAGATATTATCCATTGCACTCGCATTTTTCGTCGGCATTATCGGTCGAAAAACAACCTGGATGGGCAGTTTTATCAAGGTGGCAGCATACAATATTCAGGCCTATCCCATCGTGGCACTCGCCCCCATTATCTTTATTTTGTTAGGGGATGGATTCATTTCAAGGCTGCTGATTGCCGCTATGATCTGCTACTTTCCGCTGCTGCTGTCGGTGGTTGGAATATTGGCAGATTCGATCACCGAGGTCGAACACTTCTACAGGCAGACTGGTCGCATGCGTTGGCAACTCGAGGTCAAGATAAGGGCGTTCGAGAATCTTCCAAAACTGACCACGGTGATAGCGGGAAGTGCCACCTTGGCCATGGCCGGCACGATTGTGGCTGAGTTTATTGCGGCGAGCGCCGGTATCGGATACAGTATCAGGATCGCCCTCTACCAAAGTGACTTGTCTAAAATCCTGGTAGCGCTGTTTATGATAGGGATCACATTGTCAATCTATCAGGGGCTCTTGGAGGGTATGGGGCGATTGGCAAAAAAGGCTTGGGAGCGATAGAGGATAAATGGCAATCGGGAATCAACACTTTTTCAGGACTTGCAAGTGTCGCTGCACGCATGGCCTGTTTTTGTTTGTGGTGTCAGCACTCACGTTATCCGCTGTCCATATTGCAAATGCCCAGGATGAAGTTTCGTATCGGCTTAAATGGCTGATCAACATGTCCACGGTTGGCGATATTATGGCACTTCAGCAAGGCTGCTTTGCGGAGGAGGGCCTGGATGTTCTTCTCAAGGCCGGTGGACCGGAAAGGGATGCCATTCGTGAATTGGAACTGGGTTATGCTGATTTTGGTGTGGCCTCGGCCGATCAGGTGATCTACGCAATAGACAAAGGGTCTCCGGTGGTAGTGCTTGCCCAACTGTTTCAGGTCAATCCTCTGCAGTGGATCTATTTCAAAGATAAGATCACCATTGATAGCCTGGCGGACCTGAAGGGCAGAACGATAGGGGTGACCTTCGGGAAGAATGACGAAATCATCATGCGCACCTTGCTGGCCAAGTCTGGCATTTCCGATCGTCAGGTGCGTCTCTACAGTGTCCGCCTGGATTACACCCCCTTTTACAAAGGAGCGGCAGATCTTTGGCCGGTCTATATTAATACGCAGGGGGTTGAAATCGGTCACAAACTCACCTCTTCAGGGGCCCACATCGCTTTTCTCAACCCTGCGGAGCATGGGGTTCGTTTTGTCGCAAACTCGGTGGTCACTTCGCAACAGGTGCTCGACCAGCGTCCCGAGTTGGTGCATCGTTTCATGAGAGCATTGATCAAAGGGTGGACGATGGTGTTGGACAGTTCGCTGGACGTACAGATCATTGATGGCGTTCAGCAGTATGACAGGGATACGCCACGCCATCTGCTTGTCGCCCAACTGAATGCCACCCGGCCACTCATTCAGCCGAATAGGAAGACCCCTGTCGGCCAGATCAACCCTGGCGCCTGGGAGCAGACGGAGGAGATAATGCTGTCTTATAAACAGATTAAAAGACCGGTAAATGTGATGACTCGCTTAAGGCCGGTGTCTGAAGAATGATTGGTGGTGTGGGGAATTCAGTTGGGGTATTGTTTTTTGATCTGGTCGTCGATCTCTGCCGAGCGCATGACGAAGATGCCCATGTTCAGATCGGTATCGAATTCCAGCATGCGTTGCGTTTTGTCTTCAAGCCAGATATAGCGCTCCACTTCAGGTTTGTTTTGACTCCCCTGGCCGAATTGATGAAACAGCTCATCTTTCAGACGACGATAACCGATGCGGCCATCAACCCACATCATGATGCTGTAGAGCTGATTTCGCCAAAAGCCGTAAGCAACGCCATCTAACAAGGCATCTCCTACTTTCAAGGCCTCGTCGGGACGTGAGTATTGGTCTATGCCGCCAAACGTCGGTTCTGTTTTAATTTTGACCAATCCGCCCATTGCTTCAGGCTTCATTTTCCAGGAGACGTTTTTCAAACCCGTGCCATGCTCCAAGTGATTTCGCTGGGAAGGCGCCTTAGGGCCTCTGCCCTCTGCAGCGTGCTTTTGGCTATCTGTTAGTTGGTTTGTCCTGCGTTGGTCCTTGTTTGATGAAAAGTGAGTGGCTCCCGGTTCTTCCTTACCCCTTGCCGGTGACCTTGATTGTTGGGGCGCTTGTGAAGAGTTGTTCTGAAGACCGCCATCTTTTCGAATAACCGCAGCGACCTCATCCTTGTCCACACTGACCAATAAGCCCTGCATGTTGAAGCGAATTTTACCGTTCTCCTCCCAGACCCGATCGGATGAAAACCGCTCGCCGGTTTTCATCACCAGTTCATCCGCCTCGACGGCACTGACGTTGAGGCCCGTACATGAGATGGCCACTATTAATATGATCGCATGAAGTCGCATTTGTTTGGAATTATATCCACCCCTCCCGGCAAATGGATTAAAACACTTTGGCGAATTCGATTTGAACGATGTCGCCTTTTAACTGGGCCCTGAAACCGCCGGCACTCACGGATTCCGGCAGCGGTATCAACTGCTGAAATTGCGAGCTCCTCTCCCTGCGTATGGTAAACGAACCGCTATTGTGCCGGGTTGAGATTCGCTCTCCTCGTATGATCAGCTTCTTGTCGGAAATGGCCAGATGCAAACTTTCCTCTTTAATAACGGTTAATGCCACTTCAATGGTCATCCGTTCTGCCGTTTCATATACTGCGATTCCCGGTGATTTGACGGCTCCTCTCGATCGGTCTTGATTGGAGGGATGGACTATCCGGTCCTGGGAATCCAGTATCGGTCGCCATCCGCAGAGGCTGACACGACGATATAGGGCCGGTGAGGGCCCAAATGCGGTATCGAAAAATTTTTCAATGGATTGCTCCAAGTTATTTTGTGCATGACGCAGATTCAGTTTCATCGATCCCATGCGTTCTCTCCTTGTGACGTTCCATTCGCAATGATAGGTTGCACCTTTAAGCACCGTAACAGTGCTGGCATTTGATTCCGATCTTTGGCACACAACGCGGTATCGTCAGCAGCGTCGACGTATGCTTCATTCTATTCAATAAATCGACCGAGTGGGGATAAACTTGAGCATGATTTGCTCATTAAGATAAGCGTGGCATGAAAAAATGTTGAATAATTTTAGGTATATCATTTTGATAGAAGGCAGAGGCCCGTGGTCAAAGCATTGTTGTTGACAAGTGCCGCTCGCGGCAACGTTGCACCGGTCGAACCTATTCCATTTCCATCGATCCCATTCGATCTCGAGACCGGTGTGCCTTGATGAGGTGTGAGAAGGGTACATTGCCAACCGCGGCGGGCACCTATATTTTGTTATTGCACCTGAGGAGTGACAAAAGGATCGAAGTGGGACGATTGGGCAGGCGTCTTTTCAAGGAAGGCTGGTATGCTTATGTCGGAAGCGCCTTCGGACCGGGCGGGCTGGCCGCACGGGTAGGGCGGCATATTCGGCGGGATAAAAAACAGCACTGGCACATTGACTATCTTAGCAAATGCGCATCAATCAAAGAGGTCTGGATCAGCACCGCAACACATCCCCGGGAGCATGAGTGGGCCGACCGTTTGCAAAACGCATCCTGGGTCATCGGTTCCGTGGAAGCATTCGGCAGTTCAGATTGCCGCTGCCCCTCCCACCTTTTTCATTTCAAAAAGCATCCTGGCCCAGCAAAGCTGAAACGTGCGATGGGAGCCGACATCATTGCAATAAAAACCGACTAAAAGTCGATTCGGCCGGTGTAGGTTTTGGGCGACAGGGCTGAAAGCTCCACCTTGACCTCGGTGGAGACGTCCAGCGTGGCGATAAACGTGGCAATGGCCTCAGCATCGACTACCCCATGGGTTCGCGTAAGCGACTTCAAAGCTTCATAGGGCTTTGGATAGCCTTCTCGGCGCAGGATCGTTTGAATCCCTTCCGAAACGACCGCCCAGTTGTTGTCCAGATCCTTTTCGATGGCCGTCTCGTTGAGCAGCAGTTTGGCTACGCCCCTTCGGATGGAGTTATAGGCAATCAGGGTGTGCGCCAGCGGTACGCCCAGATTCCGGGTCACTGTGGAGTCGGTCAAGTCGCGCTGAAGTCTCGAAATTGGTAGTTTCGCGGCGAGATGCTCCAGGATGGCATTGGCAATCCCCAAATTGCCCTCGGCGTTTTCAAAGTCGATGGGATTCACCTTGTGGGGCATGGCCGATGACCCCACCTCATCCTTTTCAATTTTCTGTTTGAAATAGTCCATGGAGACATAGGCCCACATATCCCTGCATAGATCGGTCAGAATGGTATTGAGCCGTTTGAGGTTGTCACAAAATGCGGCCAGATTGTCGTAGTGCTCTATCTGGGTGGTCACCCGACAGCGGTTCAACCCAAGGGTGTCGTTGACGAAACGATTGCCAAATTCAATCCAGTCTATCCCCGGATAGGCTGCCACATGGGCATTGAAATTCCCTGTAGCACCCCCAAACTTGGCCGAAAATGGAATTTGAGTCATCAGGTCGCATTGTCGGGTCAACCTGTCGACGAACACATAAATTTCTTTGCCCAATCGGGTCGGAGAGGCCGGTTGTCCGTGGGTACGGGCCAGCATAGGGATCTCTTTCCAAGCCAACGCTTTTCCGGTCAGGTCGGAGATGACCGCTTTCAGTTCGGGTAGCATGGTTTGTTGCCAAGACTCTTTAAGGGCCAGCGGTATGGCAGTGTTGTTGATGTCCTGGGAGGTCAAGCCAAAATGGATGAACTCTTTGTAGGCGGCCAACCCCACCTCCTCGAATCTGTCCTTGATGAAATACTCCACCGCCTTGACATCGTGATTGGTCGTTCGTTCGATTGTTTTTACCTTTTGGGCATCTACCAGGCCGAATGAGCGGTAGATCTCCCGCAGGGGCTCGAACGATGATGCATCCACTTTTTTGAGTTGTGGCAGCGGCAGTTCGCACAAGGCGATGAAATACTCGATTTCAATACGGGTGCGGTATTTAATCAGTGCGCTCTCGGAAAAAAAGCTGGCCAGCGGCTGGGTGGTGCGACGATATCGGCCATCGACCGGTGAGATGGCTTCCAAAGGGACCATGGTCATGGGAGTGCCCTTTCTTTTATCTGCGGTATAATGTCTGCGTCTTTAGTTTGCAGGGTTGTGCAGCCACTTCAGATCATATTATGGTAGTGCTGTAAAGCAGTTTTGGTCCATCTCAATCTTAATTTGACAACATCCGTCAGCGTGGTCAATATGGGATATTCGAGAGCGAACGGCGCAAGCAATTGTTATATCGCCTGAAGGGATCTTCCCTGTATACAATCCTGAAAGCGATTTCCTTGCGGGATTTGATTCTCACTTCGGGGTGATCCGCAACCGCAAATGGGGTGTGCCGTATGGGCTATATATTTGATTTTCAAGACACACGCGCATATGCACAGTGGGCAGCCCTCGAATATAACCGGTACTCCGCGGCAATGGAGCACCAGTTGATGCTCAATCTGCTTCGCCCCTCACCAGGCGAATCCGTGCTGGATATCGGTTGCGGAGCTGGATTCAGCTCACGACCCCTGATGGAGATGGGGCTCAACGTCACCGGCATCGATCCATCCCCCTATATGCTGGACTTCTCCCTCGATACGCTCAAGCAGCGCGTCGACCTCTATCGTGGATTTGCCGAAGATTTGCCTTTTGATGACAACTCTTTCAATTATGCTGTGTTTTTCATCAGCCTGGAATTCGTAGATGACCCGCTACGGGCCATAGAGGAGGCCTGCCGGGTGGCCAAAGACAAGGTGTTTTTCGGACTCCTGAATCGGTTCGCACTAAAGGGCGCCCAGCGATGGCGGAAAGGGCAGTGCAGTCCCGGCGTGTTCGAGCATGCCCGGTTTTTCAACCTGTGGAAATTGAAAAAGATGGTTCACTCCGTGGTCGGCGATGTGCCGGTTACATGGCGAACGGTGTGCCAGTTCCCTCAGAACAGAACGCGCATGGTGCAACACTTTGAGCGATCCAATATCGTGCAGCGATGTCCTTTCGGCGCTTTTGTCGGAATGGCGGCCACACTTGTTCCCAGGTTCCGTACGCGGCCGCTGGCCATACGCTACACACCGAGAAAAGCACCCCGCGTCATACCAGGTTCTGTAAGGGTGGGGTCGGCCACTCTCGGCAATCGACAAATAAACAGGCGCGTTCCGCACCCGGATGTCAGCGCGCCACCATCGGGAGCAGGCAATGCAGGCCACTCTTTATGACACATTGGACGGGCAGGTTGTTCAGTGCCGCCTGTGCCATCACTCCTGTTTGATCAAGCCGGGGCGCAAGGGCATCTGCCAGGTGCGACTGAACGAAGGCGGACAATTGAAGTCCCTGGTATATGGCAAGGTGATTGCTCGGCATATCGATCCCATCGAGAAGAAGCCGCTGTTTCATTTCTTCCCTGGAAGCCGCTCCTATTCGATTGCCACAGTGGGGTGCAATTTTCGCTGTCGTTTCTGCCAGAATGCGGATATCGCCCAAATGCCCAAGGACCGCAAGGGACTGGTAATGGGAAGCGACTGTGCCCCCAGTGAGATCGTGGACGACGCCTCGATACAGGGGTGTGCCAGCATCGCCTACACCTATACCGAACCGACCGTCTATTTCGAGTTCGCTCTCGAAACGGCCAGACTGGCTCATGCGAAGGGGCTGAAAAATGTTTTTGTCACAAATGGATACATGACTTCAGATGCACTGGATATGATTGCGCCATACCTCGACGGCGCCAATGTGGATCTCAAATCGTTTAACGACGAGTTTTATAAGAAGTACTGTGGTGCGCGATTGGAGCCGGTTAAAGCTACCTTGAAAAAGATGAAGCGCATGGGGATTGTGCTTGAGGTGACAACCCTCCTCATACCCGGCCTCAATGACGACATCCAGGAGTTGAATGATCTGTCTCGATTTGTGGCCGACGAACTCGGGCCGGAAACGCCATGGCATATCAGCCGATTCCATCCCACCTACCGCCTGACCGACCGGCCGGTGACGCCGGAGAGGGCCCTGCTTCGCGCATACGAGATCGGAAAAATGGCCGGGTTGCACTATGTCTACATTGGCAATATCCAGACCGAAAGCGGAGAGCATACGAGGTGTGCCAACTGCGACGCCATGTTGATCGAACGTTGGGGGTACATCATAAAGCAGAATCGTATTGTGGAAGGCAAATGCCCCGAATGTCAGGCCTTGGTTTATGGTGCCGGAATGTCGGGGTAGAAAATGCCATTGAAAACACAGTGAAGCGTTGCTTAAGCACAGGGCCCATTTCAGCGCTTTGCCGCCTGCAACAACCAATAGCGAGTCTCTACTCAAGTGGTCTATATTGACGCGTCAACCCCTCGTAGTAATTCGCCTCTTCCGACCGGCCCCGTTTGCGGCATCCCTTTGCATAGATACGGCACTTCCGTTCCAGCATATTGCATGCTGCGATATGCTGATCCTTAGAGAGCTCGCCATTGCGCAAGATCTTGACGATCGACCGAATGCGGTACTTATCCAGTTCAGGCATGCGTGACAGTTGGTCGTGGTGCCCGCCCCGCTTCACGATCAGGTGACGGGGGATCAAATGGGCCGGATATTTGCTGGTGATCCGCAACCACAAGTCATAATCCTCACATGCAGGCATCATTTCATCAAACAACCCCACCTCATCGAACAAGGATTTGCGCATCATGACCGCTGATGGGCTGATAAGGCACAGGGGCAATGACGCTTCGAATATCATCCCTGATATTTTCTTGTGGCGTAGCTTGGGATTGACACGGACGCCGTCACGTATCCAGATCTCTTCCGTCTGGCAGATAACCGCCTGGGGGATGTTCATGAAAAGATCAACCTGTGCGGTCAGTTTTTCGGGCATCCAATAATCGTCCGAATCGAGAAGGGCGATCAACTCTCCCGATGACGAACGAATACCGCGGTTGCGTGCTGCGCTGACGCCGGCGTTCTGCTGATAAATGGCTTTGATCTGATCGCCATAGGCCGCCATCAGCTGTTGCGTACCGTCTGTCGATCCATCGTCTACCACCAACAGTTCATAGTGGGTATAGGTTTGGGATAGAACGGAATCGATCGCCTCTTGGAGCATGCGGCGTCGATTGTAAGTCGGCACGATGACAGAAACCAGAGGCGATGTCTCGATTGCGTTCAAAAATGGGGTGGTGGTTGACATTTGTTCCCGAATGGCTCTATTTTCTATCAGTTACACAGTGAGTATGTCAGCGTCATCGCTTATAAACCGCCCAAAATTTCGTGTCAAACGAGGTGTTGCGCGAACCACGCCGATGACCGCGATCTTCCGACAGGCAGATGAGAGAGGAGAGAATCCGAGATGTTCACATGCCAGGTGAACCCAAGCATGTTTACCATGGCCATGGGACGATCATCGGTCTTGTAGTTCAATGCCACAGGCGTTCAAACCATGATAAACAATAGGAGGAAATTATGAAAAAGGCCTTCGTACTTATGCTTACTCTTTGGGTTGCTCTGGCCATGGTCGGTTGCGGCAGCGATCAAAAAGCCGAGACCGCCGGCACTACCGAGAAAGCGGCAAAAACTGCCTTCGTCACCATCGGTACCGGTGGCATCACCGGTGTTTACTACCCCACCGGCGGCGCTATTGCCAAGATGGTCAACAATAAGAGGGACGAATACAATATCCGATGCACGGTTGAATCGACCGGCGGCTCCGTCTTTAACGTAAATGCCGTTATGGCCGGGGATTTGGAGTTTGGCGTTGTCCAGTCCGACCGCCAGTATCAAGCGGTTAAGGGGATGGCCGAATGGCAGGAGAAAGGACCTCAGAGTGATCTGCGTGCCGTGTTCAGCATTCATCCCGAGTCCGTTACTCTGGCTGCGGCTGTTGATTCCGGG
The DNA here is from genome assembly GCA_963668675.2 of uncultured Desulfatitalea sp. Classification (GTDB taxonomy): domain Bacteria; phylum Desulfobacterota; class Desulfobacteria; order Desulfobacterales; family Desulfosarcinaceae; genus Desulfatitalea. Next base: position 4,305,917 of record CAXXMB010000002.1, read on the forward strand.
ATCGAAGACATTCGTGACCTGAAGGGCAAGCGTGTCAATATCGGCAACCCGGGCTCGGGCCAACGCCAGAACTCCATCGATGCACTGGAGGCCGTTGGAATCGACTATACGACCGATCTGGATGCCGAAAGCGTTAAGGCCGCTGAAGCGCCGGGCCTGCTGCAGGATGGGCGGATCGACGCCTTCTTCTATACGGTGGGGCACCCGAGTGGTGCTTTCAAAGAGGCCACGGCAGGGACCAGGAAAGTGCGCTTTGTACCGATCACCGGTATTGATGACCTGCTCGCCAAATACCCCTACTACGCGAAATCTTTCGTGCCCGTTAAAGAGTATCCGGGTGCTGTAAATGAGAGCGACGTCGATACCTTCGGGGTCAAAGCCACACTGGTCACATCGGCCAAGGTCCCCGAGGATGTCGTCTATGCCATTACCAAGGAGGTTTTTGAGAATTTTGAGGAGTTTAAGGGGCTTCATCCCGCATATAAGGTGCTGACGAAGCAGAATATGCTCGAGGGCCTGTCTGCTGAGATTCACCCCGGCGCCATGAAGTATTACAAAGAAGCCGGACTGATGTAGAAGCGCTCTTTGATCAGGAGCTTAGATGGGCACGTTCACGGTAGGACACCAGTTGATCCTGCCGTGAGATGTGCCCTGTTCAACGCTTGGAGGGGTGAAAATGGGCGCGCAAGAAGAACACGGGGTTGGGATTGTCGACGGGCTCGATGAAGCCAAGCGAATAGCGGAGACAGAGGAGGGGTTGGGCGGTCGTAAGCCGCGTGGATGGACCCGTTTTCTGGTGCCTGCTGTGGGCGTGGCGTGGAGCCTTTTTCAAATCTCCATCGCCAGTTGGTTGCTCATCGACTCCACCTATGCCCGTGCGATCCATCTCGCGTTTGCATTGATGATCGTCTTTTTGCATGTGCCCATGCTGAAGAGGAAGATCTGGAAATTCTCCTACCTTGCAGAGCGTCATCGCATCTCCCTCTTCGATTTCCTCCTTGGGCTCGTAGCTGCTTTGGCGGCGCTCTATATTGCGCTCGACTATGAAGGTCTGGCCATGCGCATAGGGTCTCCTACCGGGTTCGATCTGATCGTGGGCGGCGTGCTGGTTGTGTTGCTTCTGGAAGCATCGCGACGGGTGATTGGTCCGGCGCTTCCCATCATTGCCCTTGGGTTTATCCTGTATGCGTTTCTTGGGCCTCATATGCCCTCGGTCATCGCTTTTAAAGGCGTATCGCTCAATCGTTTCATGGGGCAGATGACCATGTCGACAGAAGGTATCTATGGCATTCCGCTCTATGTCTCCGCTCGGATTGTCTTTCTGTTCGTTCTTTTCGGGGCCATGCTCGATCGCGCCGGGGCAGGGCGATATTTTATCCAGTTGGCCCTCTCCATCCTAGGGGGATTCAAAGGGGGGCCGGCCAAGGCGGCCGTTATGGGCAGCGGCCTGTCCGGTTTGGTGTCGGGATCGAGTATCGCCAATATCGTGACTACCGGTACGTTTACCATCCCATTGATGAAAAAGGTGGGATACCCAGCCAAAAAGGCTGCTGCCATAGAGGTTGCTGCCAGCACCGACGGTCAATTGGCACCACCGATCATGGGCGCGGCCGCTTTCATTATCGCCGAATATGTCAATGTGCCCTATGTAGAGGTGATAAAAGCCGCAGCCATCCCGGCTTTTGCATCGTATGCCGCTCTGTTTTACATCACCCACATAGAGGCCTCCAAACTCGGACTGACCGGCATCCCCAGAAGCGAATTGCCCCCGTTCTGGAAGACCCTCGTTTCAGGGGCGCACTTTCTCTTTCCCCTTTGCATGTTGCTCTATGAACTGATCGTGGTACGCCATACGCCGGATACGGCTGCGTTCAATGCCATATGGGTGATGGCCATCGTCATGATCTTACAGCGACCCATTCAGGCCTATTTTAAAAAAGAGTCGCTGCGACGGGCTTTGGCCAAAGGATTCAGCGATATCGTCCAGGCACTGTCCGGCGGTGCCCGGAACATGGTGGCTGTCGCCCTGGCCACAGCAGCGGCCGGTATCATCGTCGGTGTGGTGGCCATGGGGTTGGGCAGCCGCATTACCGAAGTCGTGGCCATCATTTCCGGCGGTAAGATATTCTTGATGCTGATTATCACCGCCGTTGCCAGCCTGATCATCGGCATGGGCTTGCCAACCACGGCGACCTATATCGTCATGGCCAGCCTGACCGCCAAAGCGCTCGTCATGGTGGGTGCTCAAAACGACTTTATCGTACCGTTGATGGCGGCCCATCTTTTTTGCTTCTATTTCGGCATCCTGGCAGACGACACACCTCCGGTAGGGCTGGCTGCATATGCCGCCGCAGCCATTGCCAAATCACCACCCATAGCGACCGGACTGCAAGGGTTCATGTACGATATCCGAACCGCCATCCTGCCCTTCATGTTTATTTTCAATGCAGACCTGATACTGGAAGGAATTTACAGCTGGCCGCTGGGCCTGTTGATTTTTGCCATGGCATGTCTGGGAAATTTTGCCTTTGCCTCCGCAACCCAGGGATGGTTCGTCACGCGCAACAAATTTTACGAAATTCCGATTTTCCTATCCGTTACCTTCATCTTGATGCAGCCCAAATATGTGGCCCAGTGGCTGGGCTTTCAGGAAAGCCCCTACTGGGCTTACACGATCGGGGTGGCGATTTTTGGAGTGATGTTCGTGATTCAGCGGTTGCGTCGAACCAAAGAGGCCGTTTGACATCCCTCACCATTGCCATCGGGTTCGGCTCTATTTTTATTAGGGAATGATCGGATACCTTTCATCCCTGTCCGCTTCCCATCTCAATATTTTCATTCGTGTGTCACATTTGCTTTGAATGTGCGGATGTGTTATTGTTACGGATAGTTATGAGATAGCGTCGAGTTGCCTTTCAAATCCAACCACATGAGGGCCCAGTGGCCATTCGTGGATTCAGAACCAAGATCGCCTTTAACGTGGCGTTGTTGCTGATACTCTCGGCCGTCATTACCGACATTCTCGTGGTGTTGGTTCTACAGGGGTTGCTCGTGCGTACCCGATTGGAACGGGATGCTCACCTGATGGAGAGGGTCGGGCGATTGGTGATGCCCGCCGAAAACGCCTTGAACGAATCTCCGGGTTCGAAATTTTCCATGATTCCCGAGGATATCTTGTCAAGGGATATGTTTCCGGCCGTTGCCGTCTTTGATCGAGACCGCAACCTTTTGTATGAAAGGGACGTACAGGACTATCCCCTCTCCAGGCTCAAAGTGGCTGCCGACAAGACCCTTCAGACGGGAAGGGCGATCCGGGAGAATACTGGAGCGACGTGGGCTGTCTTCTGGTGGAGCGCTCCGGCGGCACTGATAACCGTACCCATCGAAAGCGGTGGCCGGATATCCGGCGCCATAGCTGCAATTGTGCCACTCTCACCGGTCTATGCAAAACTGCGCCAGTACAACAAACCGGTCATCTACTACATCTTGCTGAACAGTATCATATTGACCATTGCCGGTCTCTATCGGATTTTTCGCATCTATCTGCATCCCATTGACCGCATTGTAAGACAGGCGGATGATTATGGATTGAGTGATGATCTTTTTATCACCTTTCGCAGAGAAGATAACGAGCTCAATCGTCTCTCTTCGGCACTCAACAGGATGCTTAAGCGAATCGCAGAAGATCAGCAGAAGTTAAAGGAGAATGTGATCTCGCTGGAGATGGCCAATGAAGAGCTAAAGGCGGCCCAGAATGAAATCGTGCGGGCTGAAAAATTGGCTTCTGTCGGTCGGCTGGCCGCCGGAATCGCCCATGAAATCGGAAACCCCATCGGGATTGTACTCGGGTACCTGGAACTGATCAGACAGCCTGACCTCAATCCGCAAGAGCTTTCCGATTTTGCCGGTCGGGCGGAGAAAGAGATTCAGCGTATTAACACCATCATCCGACAGCTTCTGGATCTTGCCCGTCCCAAAGAGAGCCAACCTCAGCAGATATCGGTACACGCGGTCCTTGAGGACATTGTCGGTGTCATGGGCATGCAGCCCATGATGAGCGATATCAGGATCGACCTCTCTCTCGAAGCCGAACAGGAGATTCTTCGCGCCAACGCCGAACAGTTGCGCCAGGTTTTTCTCAATCTTTTGCTCAATGCCGGTGACGCGATCACCGACGAGCAGCACGATGTCGAGGGGCGCATCGAGATCAAAACCTGGAATGAGCATCCGGATACCTCGAAGCAGTCTGCATCCCTGGTGATTCGGTTCGCAGATAATGGTGTTGGCATCCCCGCCGATCAGATCGAGAGTGTGTTCGACCCCTTCTACACCACAAAAGCACCGGGCAAAGGTACCGGGTTGGGGTTGGCCGTCAGCTATATGGTCATCGAAGAGATGGGGGGGGGTATCACCGTTGATAGTCGCCCGCAGGAGGGGACCCGATTTACGATTGAGCTTCCGATCAAGAACCCTTCAACCGGTTCGAAGGACCCTGTGCAAAAATTAAGCGAGGGTTTTAGTGGGGGGGATAGATGAGCGAGCAGAAGCTTCAAAACGGCGTCCGATCAAGTGTACTGGTCATCGATGATGAAGAGAACATGCGCCACATGCTCTCAAATATGTTGAAGCGAGCCGGTTACGATGTGCAGACCGCCATCAATGGTGAGGCGGGGATCGAAGAGCTCAAACGATGTGCTTTCGATTTTGTTCTTTGCGACGTCAAAATGCCGGCGATGGATGGCATGGCGTTTCTGAAAAGCGCCAGATCTTTTGCCGACAGCACCACGATCATCATGATGTCGGCCTATGGTACAATCGATCTGGCGGTCGAGGCCATGAAGCTGGGGGCTTACGATTTCATTTCCAAGCCATTCAAAAGCGATGAAGTTAAGCTGGTTATCGAAAAGGCGCTTGAGCGGGACCGGCTGAAGCGCGAAAACATGATGCTCAAAGAGCAGATTCGCCGTTTCGAAGATCGCTACCGGTTCGGCAACCTGCTTGCAAAGAGCCAGGCCATGCGCACCGTTTTCGAACTGGCGGCTAAAGTTGCACAATACAATACGACTGTACTGATTAAAGGGGAGAGCGGCACCGGTAAAGAGCTCGTGGCACGTGCCATACACCAGGCCGGAACGCGGCATGCTATGCCGATGATAGCGATCAATTGCGGTGGTATACCGGAATCGCTGTTGGAAAGTGAAATGTTCGGCCACACCAAAGGTGCCTTTACCGGGGCCGATCGGGCCAAAAAGGGGTTGTTCGAGGAGGCCGACGCCAGCACAATCTTTCTAGATGAGATCGGTGAAATGTCCACCTCGTTACAGGTAAAACTGCTGAGGGTGCTGCAGGAAAATGAGATCCGCCCTGTCGGCCAGACCAACAGCAGAAAAGTCGATGTACGCGTCATTGCCGCGACCTCCCGGAATCTCGAAGAGATGGTTATGGAAGGAACATTTCGGGAGGATCTTTTCTACCGCCTGAACGTGGTGACCATCGAACTGCCCCCTTTGTGTGACCGTGGCGAAGATATTCCCTTGCTGTGCCACCACTTCATTACCCAGTTCAACGAACGTCTGGAACGCAATGTGAAAGGCATCGAGCCGGAGGCAATGTCGCTGCTTCTGCAGTACCGTTGGCCAGGCAATGTGCGTGAGCTGGAAAACGCTATAGAGAGGGCAATGGTGCTCTCATCCGGGAACCATCTGACCGTTGACAGTTTTTCTTTTTCGAGCCGGGGCTATGACGCCAAGGATTCGGTAGAGCAGGCCTTTGAGGGCTATTCAATAAAAAGTGCCCAAAAGTTGATGGAGAAGACCTTGATTTTCAAGGCGCTGAAGGCAACCGAAGGGAATCGAACACAAGCGGCAAAGCTTCTGGAGATCAGCCATCCCTCCCTGCTGACCAAGATAAAGGCGTATCAGATCGATTTGTAGCGCTGAGGTTTTATTCCTGCTCCCCGCCCTTCCAGCGGAAGTCGATCTTCTATACCATCTTGGCCTGTTCGAACAGTTTGACAATATTGAGCCGATTTATGATTTCGGTGAAGATGTCGCTCAGCGTAGTGCCTGCTCCTTTGGTACCCATAATTTTCAACCGTTCGGCAGAGCCGGTCACCCGCTCTCGTGCTACGAGCTGATCGTCGATGGAAAGATTGGCTTCGTAACTTGCACTGGCGATCCATTTTCTTTCGTTGAGATCGATTTTGAACGCTTTGATCAGAATCTGGAGATGGGGAGTGGCATCCTGTTTGCCGTTGGTGATGTCCGCTCCAAGGTGTTGCAGGCGTTTACTGAATACTTCAAGAAACAGACCCTCAAGATCTCTCTCCCCGATTGATGTGCGCCGCTGGTCTGCCGCCACCAATGTGAGTTCGTAACTGTTCCGGAACCCTTGAAAGTCCTTTGCAGCGTTGGCAGTAAAGAGGTGGCGGTCTTCCCTCATATCCCTGACCTCCAGATGCACCCGTTGCCCTGTAAGTTGATTGGAAATGGACGGAACATGGTAATCCACCAATAGACGGGTGCGCGACGAGCAACCGATGAAGGTCAATAGTATGATCAGGAGCAAACCGATATGGGAAGATATGGTGCGTGGTGTGTTGCGCATGGTGAACCTCCTGGTTACCGATTTTGTTTGATCATGTTATGCCAGCGGGTGCAGTGAAGGCGTTCGTCGCACCCAAAATGGCAGTGTGAATCACCCGTGTCGAAATAGAAGCCTTAACTCGTGTACCTCACTATCTTTTCATCCGTGCTCTGTCAAGGGGTGAGCTTGTGTCGTGTGTTGGCGTAAAACAGGGAAATTTCTGGACGGCCACCAAATAGCCCGGATCTAATGAATGCAAAGACCCTTCCGAGACGGCATCAGGAAGGGCGGTTCCTGTTCAACGTACGATAGCGTTTAGCGGTAGCACATTAACCTTGCCAAATAGGTTCCCTTTCTATAAAGTTAACAATACTGCATCGGATGTTTCGCCTGAATCAGCCCTCAATGATATCCAAAACCGAGCTCCCTCTGAGAAAATTCGAATGCATACCGTGTTTGTGGAAGTAAAATAGTGAAAACGCCCTTTCGAAATATCTGATACGCACAACGTTGCTGCATCATTATCTACGAGGTTGAACTGTGCAAAGCTTAACCGCTGAAAAATTTGTCTCTATCTGGGGCAAGTTGGAGAGGCGATTTCTGCCGGCGTATGCGTGGGGCAGCGATCCGTTGACATTCTGGCGTGAACGAATTCTCTTTGTTATGTGTTTCATCGCAAGCGCATTGGGGCCCTTTGCGCTAATTCCATCTCTCATCCTCGCCTATTCCGAGGGGTTGTGGAGTGTCATTTTTTTAGATCTCGGCGCCTACCTGGTGATCGTCACGATATTGCTTGGGCGCAATTGGTCCCTCAAGGCCAGAGGCTACGCAGTATGTCTCATTCTCTATTCGCTTGGTGCCGGATTGCTTTTTATCCTTGGACCAGTTGGCGCCGGCTATATTTGGCTCTTTGGCACCTCGGTGATCATCAGCACGCTCATCGGCCTCGAAGCTGCAGTTTGGACATTGGGGCTCAACACGCTTATCCTTATAGCCGTGTCGATTTTTATCCATTTTCAGCAGCCGCTCTGGTCGATCCAGCTTGAAAATGCGCAGGAGAAGTGGCTGGTGATGACCGGCAATTTTATTCTGCTCAATGCGTTCGTTACCATAACAACCGCATTCATGCTCAACGGACTAAAGCGGGCATTGCATAAGGAGCAGGAGATCAGCGCCAATCTGCGGCAGAGCGAGGAGCGTTATCGTATCGTTGCCGATTTCAATTACGATTGGGAATATTGGGTAGGGCCGACCGGCGAGTTGAATTACGTATCCCCATCGTGTGAACGCATAACCGGGTACCGGGTGGACGAATTCATGCAGGACCCCGAGTTGTTGCTTTCCATCGTTCATGAGGCGGACAAAGCAGAGGTCGAAGCGCACCTGCAGTCTGATTACAATGATAGCACCGAAGTCGGTAGTTTGGATTTCAGAATCGTCGCACGCACCAAGGAGACAAAATGGATCAACCATTACTGTAGAACGGTCTATGCGGATGATGGTACCTTCCTGGGGCGAAGAGCCAGCAACCGGGACATCACCGAGCGGAAAGAGATCGAAGACAAGCTGCGGATGCATCACGAACGATTCCTGACGGTCCTGGACAGCATCGATGCGGCCATCTACGTGGCCGATTTAGAGACCTATGAAGTACTCTTCATGAACCGGCACATGATCGACACCTACGGACAGGACATGACGGGAAGCATTTGCTGGAAAGCCATACGGCGCCGCTCCGGGCCATGCAACTGGTGCAGCAGCGGCCATCTGGACAATGGAAACGCCGATGCCTCGGGTGTACACGTCTGGCACGAGCAGGATCCCTTAACAAAGAGATGGTATGTCAACCATGACAGGGTGATTCGATGGACCGACGGTCGCCCGGCCAAGCTCCAGATAGCGACGGATATCACCGAGCTGAAAAAGATGGAGGCTGAGCTGCGGCAAGCCCACAAAATGGAAGCGATCGGCACCCTTGCAGGGGGCATCGCACATGATTTTAACAACATCCTCTCCTCCATTATCGGGTTTACCGAGCTGGCGCTCGATGATGTGCACAAGGGGACGCTTTTGGAAGATAATCTGCAGCAGGTGTATACGGCCGGAAAGCGTGCCAAGGATCTGGTAAAGCAGATCCTGGCGTTTGCGCGACAATCCGACGAGCAGGTCAAGCCCATACAGGTGAGCATGATTGCCAAGGAGGTCCTCAAGCTGATCCGTTCATCGATCCCCACCACCATACAGATCCAGCAGCGAATCCAAAGCGACTCGCTCATATTGGGGACACCAAGCCAAGTTCACCAACTGGTCATGAACTTGTGCACCAACGCGGCTCAAGCGATGGATAAGGATGGGGGGCTTCTGGGAGTCGTATTGGTGGATGTCCAGCTTTCCGTCAGGGACTCGGAAGAGCACGGTTACCTCGAACCGGGTGACTACTTGAAACTGGCGGTCTCGGACACGGGAACGGGCATTGCGAAGGAGATGCTCGATTCCATTTTCGAGCCTTTTTTTACAACGAAGGCACCTGGTGAAGGCACGGGAATGGGTTTAGCTGTGGTGCATGGCATTGTCGTCAGTTATGGTGGCCGTATCGAAGTGGATAGCCAGATTGGTAGGGGAACGACATTTTCGGTCTATCTGCCGGTTTCCAGCAAGCGCATTCCGAGGGATACAGATCAGACAGAGAGGGTGCCATCCGGGAGCGAGCACATTCTTTTCGTCGACGATGAAATGCCGATTGCCAGGATGGGCCGCCAGTTGCTGGAGAGATTCGGCTACACGGTAACAAGCTGTACGAGCAGCGTAGAGGCATTGGAGCTGTTTCGCGCCAAACCCGATGTTTTTGACCTGGTGATTACGGATATGACCATGCCCGACATGACCGGCGATGAATTGACAGCCGAACTCATACGGATACGGAATGACATCCCGGTAATTCTATGCACCGGATACAGCCGGAAGATATCCGACGATTCCATACGGGAGCTTGGCGTCAAGGCACTCGTATACAAACCCGTCGTAAAGAAGGAGCTGGCCGAAACCATCCGCAAGGTGCTCGACGCTTAAAGCTTTTTCTTTTTATCCGGAGTGCCTCTTGTAGCGCGTGGATAGATAGTATTGAAGCACCTTTTCAAGATATTCATCCACCTTTGGCAAATCGATACTGTTCGATTGGCTGAATTTTTTCGTCATGGTGTTGTCAAAATACTGCTTCTCTTGCAGATAGGAGAGAAAGTAGGGTAGCGCACCAAGGGCTCTTTTCCGTTTAGGCGGCAGCAGTGGCTTCATGACAGCGAGCGCCATTTTGAACAGGGGGACAGGCAGGAAACGGACCGGTGGCAGCCTGCGGCCGCTTTGAACAAAACACTTGCGCACCTTCTCGACCAGAGACGCCAGTTCGATTGAACCTGTTCTTCCGGAACATGAATGCAATATGGGGCCATGGCTGTCGCCGGTCAGGCTGGAAGCTTCCAGTAACGCGGCCACATAATCGGATGGGATGATATCCAGTCTCATGCCGTTGAACCGCGGCAGAATCCCGTGGCTATGGCCACCGCAGATAAATTCACATAAATAGTAAAAGACCTGAAAAGCGATGGTTTTGCCGGTGCGTGAATTCCCGACCACCATGCTGGGCCGGTGAACCGTAATGGGAAGGCCGGATGCCATCCCTTCACGCACCAGCTGTTCCGACTCCGATTTGGCGGCTTCATAAGAGTTGTGAAAGGTTCTCGGATGGTTACACCACGTTTCGGACAGTTTGCCTCTCATCCGGCCGGCCACGCCGACAGTGCTCACAAATTCCATTTTCTTGACCGCATCGGAGGCTGCCATCAGTTCGAGCACGCCGTTGGTCATTGAGAGGGTCTGACGGCGGGCTTCCGCCAGCGAAAGGTTCATGTGCACGTTTCCGGCGCAGTGGATGATGTGGGTGCAAGAGGTGGTCAAGTGCCGGTAATCAGAAGTGCTTACCCCCAGATGAGGACGGCATAGATCCCCCCGGATTACGCGGATGAACCGAGCAGCATGGGCGGGAATGGCACAGTGCCCCACCACGCTTTTCATCCGATCATGCGCCGAAGCTTCCGTATCCGCCCTGATGAGAATGGTGACCTGCGCCATACGGGTAAGGATTTTTTCCAGCAAGGCGCTTCCGACAACGCCGGTCGCACCCGTGATAAAATAGTGCCGCATAATGCCCCCTTGTCTTACGCCTTTTGTTTTTCGATCTGTTGGTAGCAAAGGTCTATCGAGGAGCTGTATTTGGCCAACACAGCACTCCTTCGCAGCTTCAAGTTGGTGGTCAGTTCGCCTGTGCCGGGCGAAAATGGATCGTTGACGATCACGACGTCCGCAGGTTGACAGTAACGCGGCAAATGGCTGCATACCAGCTGTGCCTTACGTTTCAAAACGGAACGCGCGCCCATTTCACCGCCCTTCGAGGCCATAAGTTGGTGCCACCTCTTACTGGGTATGTTCAAAAGTGCGATAACCTGTTTGCGGTTGTGCCCCAAAGCGATGCAGTGATCCACCCCATCGATTGCGGAAAGGACCTCTTCGATGGCTTTGGGGATAACCTTGCGTCCGGTTGAGAGTTTGAATGTGTCGTTTTTGCGACCGATCAGCCACAGGTAGCCATCTCCGTCCAATCTGCCGAGATCTCCGGTCCCCAAAAAAGCGCCATTGGCCCCGACGGTCAGATTGGCGGCGACGCAGGCACTTTTAACGAGAACTTCTCCGTCCTCTGCAATTCGGATGGTGTTTTCCGGGAGTGGGCGTCCCACACTTCCCCATCGCGCCGCCCCAGGTGAATTCATCGCCATGGGGAGAATGTTTTCACTGATGCCATATGCCTCGTGAATCGGCCATCCATAGGCGGTGCACTTTTTGATCAACTCGCTCGAAAGAGGGGCAGATCCACTGATGAAGTACTTCAGGTTGTTGCCCATGAGACGTCGCATTTTCTTTAACGCCAATGCTTCCGCTATTCGGTGCATCCATCTCAAACGCCATGAAATGGGATCTTGGCCGACGGATTTGTCCGACATCGCGCGACCGATACCAATAGCCCATTCAGCCAAAATCCTCTGCCATGATGGCTTTTGGTGGATGCCCGTTTCGATGGCTTGGAACAGTTTTTCAAAGAAGCGAGGAACGCCGGCGAAAAAGTGGGGTTCTATCTCCCGGACCTCGCTCATGATTCGGGCAGGATCAGGGACCACAAAGCATTGCCAGTTGGCGGCGATAGCACAGAGGTTGATGATTCTCTGAAACGGGTTGGCCAGCGGTAGCCAGCAGGCCGTGCTGGCTTGGGCGGGAAGATCGGAAAAGAGACGTGTGATGGAGCGGACCGCCAACAAGATCTGCTGGTGTGTGTACCACAGCGCCTTGGGGCGTCCGGTGGTGCCGGAAGTAAAGATAATCGTGGCAATGGCCCCAGGGTCCGTTGTCAAGGGCGGTATCGGTTTTGGCGGGAACACAAGCGTTTCCAGCGTCATCACCTTAACATTTACATCGGTCGGTGCTTCAGGGCGAGTGCTGACGATCAGCTCAAGGGCCTTAAGATGGCGCCGAGGTATGCGACCGAGCCGGGCGGGATTGTCGACGAAAAGCGCTCGCAGTGTACACTGACTCAGAATATCGTCTACTCTTTCGATCGGGTCGTTCAGGTCGAGACCAACAATGACGGCCCCCATGCGAAAGATGGCATGTTGAATGACCTCCCACTGCACCGCGTTGGGCATCAGGATCGCCACCTGATCCCCGGGCTTAAGGCCGGCTGCCAGCAGCTGTTGCGTCAAACGGTCAACCCTCCGATCGAATTGCTTCCACGTCAGTCTGGTCCACTGTTGGGAATCGCCCTTCTCAGAGAGAGCAACGTCCGATGGCGTCGTTTCGACGCGATGCTTCAACAGTTTCGGAATCGTATCGATTCTTTTCTCAAGTGACATTTTTTCCTCCTTTGAGCCCGACAGCTTCGCGACTCAATGAAAGCCGTTCAAGGGCTTCATCTACTGCTGCCCCCAGGAATTTTCCAGTTTTGGCCGCATACTCGAGTGTCTCAAACGAATAGAGCCAGTGCCTGCGGTCTGCTTTGCCTATTCTGACCATGCGAGCGAATTCAGGTTCAAACGTGCTGTAACCAAATTGAATCATATCGACGATCCCCATCAGCGGAATCAGCCGATGATTTGTTATCAAGGGGCTCTCATCTCCACGCGGCATCAGCCCCAAGCGCAGCACCTCCGCTTTAACGAACGCCTCACTTGGATTCCATATGTAAAAAGGAAACAACATTCGTGGTCGCTGTTCAGCTGGCCAGGCGGGCCCATCCCACCAGTACTGCATCTCTTCCCGATCAAACACATCGTGGAGAGGGATGCCGGCCACCTGATCGCGTGCTTGGGATTCGAGTTCGAAGCTGGTAATGAAGTCGTTCATCCGCAGGATCGTCTCCACCTGAACCCGCGACAGCCCGCAAATGATATAGGGGATATGCATGGTGGCAGCCAGGTTGCGTGCCAAATCGGAGAAAAAGTCCCCGTCGAACTGGTCAACCGTACCGGCACAACCGCCCTCATTCAGGTGCGTTATGGCGTATCGGAACATCTTCTCCATGGTGGCTGATCTGGGGCGCAGCACCATATGCTCGACACCCAACCGTCGTACAATTTCATACACGTTCTCCATGGCCACCGGGCTCATGAAGGTATTGTCCACAGTGAGCGCCAGGATACGAAGATCCGGGTAGCTGTGCATCAAACGGTGGAGCAGATAACTGCTGTCTTTGCCGCCGCTGAACAGTACCAAGGCGTGATAACGGCGGTCACGCTGTCTGGAGATTTCATGCAGACACTTATCCAAAGCCTGCTGCATCTGCTCCTTTTCATGGGGGTTGTGGTCCGTTTCAGGATCGTCTTGCTTGCGGCAATGCATACACAGCCCTCCCTGCAGCGGCGAATAGCTTTCCGGAAGGATGCAGCGGCTACAGCGCGGTGTGAGATACTTTCGTGCCCATCGGCGGTGGAGGGGCCAAATGTATTTGATGTAGGATTCAAAAAGACGGACTTCACGTATGATTTGATGCTTTTTCGCCATCGGTTGTTCTCCTTCATAAGAGAAAACGTTTGAGTCTTTTTTCTAAAAGGCGACATGATCATATCAGTACGTCGCAACCATTCTATTTTCACGGCTTGACATGCATAACTGACTCTCGAGATAGTCGTTGAATTGCTCCCATAGATGGCCGGAGCGCGCAATTTCAAGTCCGGCTACCAGGCCGGCTTGCCATTTCATTTTTGCCCGTACGATCGCCGACTTTCTTTCGCCCACTGAAATTTCCAGAGTGGTATCGGTACCAGGGGCCAGAGGAGCAGTGCTGCGAACTCGTATACCGTATCTCGAAGCGTCGATGACCCGTAAAGAGACTTTGCGCCCGTTGAGATGCTTCAACTCTCCAGGGCAATCTACATCAAACCGTCTGTGGATGCGGTTGTTTTGCCAGTGACCGCCATCAAATGATGGCCAGACAGAAGTATACTCCGTTCCCGTGTAGATGCTTTGAAGAATGCCGATTTGGTGCTCCTTCATTTGGCACATACCGTCCGAGCACCGGTTGTAGAAGTAATCCATCACCTCCGGCGTCATCACTGGATCCATAGCCGTATAGAACGGGCGCTCGGGAAATCGCATCTGGCGCTTCTCTTTCTGGCTGAACGGGGCGGTGAAAAAGCGATAAATGTTCTTGTTTGGCGGCATATGATCGTATGCCCGGCGCCACCGCTGGGGGGCACTCCTCAGGTCGAGGGTTGCACCGACAGCGGGTGCGTTGTTGGCGAAACCGTAGCTTTTGATGGCCGATTGATGGAGCGGAACGAAGAGGATGACCGATTCGTACAGTGTGATGCGATTGGGGTTCACCACGATGACAAAACGATCCAGTCCAAAGAAGGCTTTGCTGTAGTGGTAGAGATATTTGAACAGGTAGAACATCACCTCACCGGAGCGTCCACGGAATTCGGGTCTTATCGCAAGAGATGAGACCTCTCCCAATCGTTCGTTTCTTTTGCGAAAGGGGGAGAGATCCATTACGCCATCGGCCGGCAGACCGAAATGGCCGTCTCGAATGATCGATACAGTGGCGACAATTTGCCCTTGGGCCCTGGCCACCAGTGTCGTTGTGGAGGGCAGCAGGTGGTAGTCTGTGATGCGCCGTCCGCTCGCATGGGGTTTGCTGTAGCCCTCTCTGACGTAAGCGTCGTGCAACAGATGAAAAGCCTGATCGAGATCGTTCTGGCTCGATGCGATATCGAAGACGATATCTTCGTGCAGCGATGGGATATTGAGCCGCCATCGGCACAAGGGATGGCGAATCCAAGCCGGTGAGTGGCGCAAGAGAGAAAACATGGTTTTACGGATCTGTCTTTGTAACATGACAATACTCCTTCTGTTTGGAATGGTATGGATGTGAAGAAGGGTGCGTAAAAAATGGAAGGGGACCCTAATGTCTAGCTAAAAGTGTGCCGGAAAGTGAGTGAGGCGCAAATGGTGTCTAAAATCGGAGATGGTGATCAAAATTTCACTGAACGGCGCACCATGAATCCTTAAGGAAGGTTTCTATAGCGCATTATGCAAAGTTATCAGCCAATCGTTTCTCAAAATGCAAAACCACAGGAAGCGATGCCAGGGCAGGAGGAGATCAGTGATGGATATTGTTAAAGATGAGTTGGGAAACGACTTTGAAGATGGCAAATGTCAATTGCAAGTTGCACCATTGCCCCGATACTATAGGTTTTTGGCATGGGCAAGTGTATTTTTTCCAATCGCAAGTCGCAGGTCCCGGCGGACCAGTTCGTGCGGTCCCTCTTCAAAAGGCAGATATACCAGCAAAAATCGGTTCGCTTTGACTTCGATCGACGGCAGCTTCTCATCCATACGCTGCCGCGGTCTCACAAACTCGGTCAATATCAATTTTAACGCTTCGACCGCCTCTTGCAGCGGCAGATTGACACGGTTAACCTTGCCGGGGGGAAGGCCTGCCTCCAATTCATGCTGCAATTGGGAACCGGTGAGATGACCTGCAATCGTGAGGAACCGTTTCGGATGCACTTTGAACGCCGGGCACCAGAAAGAGAAGGGGCGTTTTTCGTCTCCAGGTTGAGCCACTTTGGGTAGGTTGGCGGTCCGAATCAGGTCGGCATAGGTTTGTAGCGCCAGGTCGCTCACGTCGGCTTTGATGCGCCAGAAAGGGAGGTAGACGGCATTCTGATCCGTGGTTTTTTCATAAGCGGTGGGCAGTTTTTCAAATTTGCCGCGCTTCGGCCACCATGTGGATTGGCAGTTGGCGCAGGAGAGGGTCAGCGCATCGCGTTCGCCTTTCAGATCCCATCCGCAGTGCGGACAGAGGGTTGCCAGAAAGTCGATGGGCCAGGTCGGCTCCTGGCCCTTATCGGCCAGCCGGGACGCCTCTTCGACCGATCCGGTTGAGACCGGCTCATTCAAGATGGCGTCCATCACTTTCTCGTCGATATAGAAGGGGGCGTAGAGCAGGCTGATTGTTTCCCCAATCTGTGCCTGATGGAGGATCGGTTTGGGCAGGTTTGCACAGAACCTCTCATTCAATGCATCCAGAAGCCCGCTTTTGGACAGTTCTGGCTTTATGAAGGTTCCGTTGCAATCCGAAGTGGCGAAGCGCAGCTTCTGGGTCTGGCTTCGAAACCCAAGTGAGAAGGGGAAGTGGGTGGTTGCGACGGCTTGTTGGCTGAGGTCCACAAATCGGTTCCTGATGTCGCCGGGGATGCATGAAAAGAGCATCCCTTTGAAGCGCCAATAGGGGAAGTATATGATCTCCTTGTTTTCGGGTGCATGATCCGGCAGCGCGTATCGAAAAACATCGGGTGCGCTCAGGTAGGAGTTCGTGCGGCAAAAGTCGCAGTGAAAGAGACGGTCGGTTTCTTCAAACTCCGCCGGCGCGCCGCATTGGGGGCATTGATGCTCTATGATAAAATTGGTCAAAGAGATCCTACCGATCGATTACGCATTCGATAAAACTGAAAATGCATGCCATATCAAACGCTGTTTTATCTAACCACGGCACATTCCATCACCATCGATCTATTGAAAAACATTTGTGCATCATGCACCGGTGAGTCTATAGCGTGGTCTGCACTCGCTTAATATTTTTCTCCACAATTGGTGCAAAATTTAGCATCGCCCAAATTCTCGGCGCCGCAACTGGCACAGATCTTCGGCTTCGGTTTCTCTTCCGCCGGATGGCCGCAGCGGGAGCAGAATTTGGCGCCCGGTGTCAGGTTTTTCCCGCAATTGGTGCACTCTCGGAAGACCAGTTGCTGGTGTCCGCACATGGGGCAGAATTTTGAATTGATCGGGATCGATTGGCCACAATCCGGGCATTGGGATGTCTCCTGAAGGGGGGCGGCCGGAGGGCTGGACGGGGTGGCGCCCGATTGCCCCTGCGCCAGCGGATGGGTGAAGTATTGCGCCAGCATGGCCGGCATCATCAGGCCCAGGCCTGCGCCCATTCCTTCTCCGCTGCTCTCTCCCTGTGCCGCCTTCTCCATGGCCATGGCGGTTTTCATCTGCATCAGCTTGTTCATGTCGTCGAAGACGCCCATGCGGCTGCGGTCGTCGATGGCCTGCTGCACTTCAGGGGGCGGCGTGACCGAATTGATATAGATCTGGGTCAGTCCAAGGCCAAAATGAGAAAAATCCTCCTGTAAACGGGCGGCCAAACCCTCTGACAGTTCGTCGTATTTGGCCGGCAGGTTCAGGATTGAGTCGATCGTCTCCCCCATGTAGTCGTTGAATCGCGATACGATGACCCGGTTGAGATACTCTTCGACGCCTTCGGTCTCGAAGATACCCTGGGTGCCAACCAGCCGGTTGATGAAAAGGACCGGCTGCATCACCTGCAGGTTGAAGACACCGAAGGCGCGCAGGCGGATCAGGCCGAGCTCATCGTCTTTAAAGGCCACTGGATCGCGGGTGCCCCATTTCAGATTGGTAAAGGTCTTCATGTTGACAAAGTACATCTCGGCGCGCAGGGGACTGCTCATGGCCCAGGGAAGGCTTGCGATCTTGGTCAGGATAGGGATGTTGCCCGTCTTCAGCGTGTGGCGGCCGGGACCAAAGGCTTCGACGGCTTTGCCCTTGTAGAAAAAGACGCCCACCTGGCTTTCGCGTACCGTCAGTTGTGCGCCCCACTTTATCTCTCCCGAACCCTTTTCGGGCAGTCGGTGGACGAGCTCTTTCCCGGATTCGTCAAACCACTCCAGGTTCTCCAGAAAAACGATGTTGTTGGCGCCCATACGGACTTCTCCTTTCGAAAGGTCAAACGGTTACCACCTCTTCCAAGTACAACCCGGCAGTCTGGTCGGAAGCCGGTCAAACAAATTTGCAGTATAAATCAATTGCCGATTGTGATCAACCGGCAATTCGAATCGAAGAGTACTCATCCATACGCATACCGAACAAGAGAGCCAACCAAAAAGTGTTCATCAAATCCCCTGTCCTGACGCCTCGCTTTTGGATATTTTGAAGCATTCTGTTCTTCCCGTTTGAAACCGCCTGCAATCTGCATTATTGTATCTTGTATACATAGCCCAGGTGATGCGCTGCAGTGAAGGTGCACCGCCCGCCGCGTGAAGAAAAAGCGACCATGAATGCTTGAGGGGAGGTGTGGGGATGAAGCTTATGGGAGAGATGCTGCTCCGGCGCGAGTCGTTTGACGAGATCGTCATGGGAAACACGGCTCTGGTGCGCGCCATGGTTGAGGCCGGTACCCAGGTGGTGACATCCTACCCAGGGTCGCCAACACCCGAGATCGCCGCTGCAATCCAGACCATTTCCCCCGATCGGCGTCCCTTCTATTTTGAGTTTTCGACCAATGAAAAGGTGGCCACGGAGGTGGCTTACGGCGCCTCGGTCAACGGACATCTGGCAACCGTTTTTTTCAAGAGCGTGGGGCTCAACGTGGCGGCCGATGCCTTTGTTCAACTGAGCTTGATGGAACTGCTCGGCGGCATGGTGGTCGTGCTCGGAGACGATCCTGGCGCCAACTCTTCCCAAAACGAGCAGGACAACCGCCACTACGCCCACATGGCGTATACTCCGCTCTTCGAGCCCTCCAGCCCCGGGGAGGTCTACCTCTTTTACAAAGAAGCCGCTCAGCTCAGCCGCCAGATGCGGATGCCCGTCATCTTGCGACTGACAACCCATGTGTGCCATGCAAAAGAGAGCGTCCATTTCGAGGCCCGACCACTGGTTGACGCAAAACGAGATCCGTTATTCACGATTGACCACGGCCCCTATATCCCGCTGCCGGCGTCGGTGGCCGAACTCAAGGGGAGGGCGCTGGACAAACTGGAAAAGGTTCGCAGTTTCGCTGCATCCTCTGAATTGAACACGTTGATCGACCATCAAAACGAAACCCTGGGGGTTATTGCCTGGGGGCTTCCCTATCTGTCCCTCATGGACACGCTTGCCCATACCACTTCCAAACCGGATATTTTAAAACTCGCCATTGTCCATCCATTGGAAACCGGGGTGATCGTTGATTTTTTGCAATCCCACAAAGAGGTGCTGGTCTTGGAAGAGCTCGACGACCTGGTAGAGAAAGAGATCAAGGCGAAGGCGTATGACCTCGGACTGAACACCAAGATCATCGGAAAGGTTGACCGGCACGATTGGATTGGAGAGTATACACCGGACAAGGTGAAAACCATATTAAACAAAATATGGCCGGATATGATACCAGATCTTCGCCCCCCTTTGCCCCCATCGGAAGTGCCGGATCGCCCACCGCAGATGTGCCCGGGCTGCGGCCACCGTAGTGCATTCCATGCCATCAAACAGGCACTGGCTGACACCGACATCACCGTTGCCGATATCGGCTGTCACACCTTGGGCTATCTGCCGCCTTATGAGGTGGGGGAGTTGCTCATGTGCATGGGTGCCTCGACAGGTATCGGTTCGGGACTGTCCCTGTTTAATCAGACGCGCAGCGTACTCGTTTTTATGGGGGATTCGACCTTTTTTCACGCCGGGCTGCCCGGGGTGGTCAATGCGCTTCACAATCGCCACAATATTACCATGATCGTAATGGAGAATGGCACCACGGCCATGACCGGTCATCAGGACCATGCCGGCACCGGACGAAATTTCAATACAACCACCGAAAAGATACCGATCCGAAAGGTTCTCGAAGGCCTTGGCGTCGAAGCCATTTTCGAGGTCGACACCTACCAGCAGAAGCGCTTGACCGAACTGGTCAAAACGGCGATGGATTTGAACGGCTTCAGTGTCGTTATCGCAAGGCACCCCTGTATGCTGAAGTTCACCCGTGAACAGCGCCGCAAACCCGGCTTTGAGCCGCGCCAGGTTCAGATCGACCAGGCAATTTGCAGCCAGGTTCATGCCTGTGTCGCCCAATTTGGTTGCCCGACCTTTACGCGCGGTAGTGACGGTAGCGTTGAGATCAATCCCGACCTGTGCATCGGGGACGGATCGTGTGTGCAGACCTGTCCTACTGGTGCCATCGGGATGCCTGTCAAAAAATGATTTCTGCTCGGTATAGAAAAGGGAGTTGATGGATATGAGTGCATTTAACATATATATGGCCGGCGTTGGAGGGCAGGGCATCGGTCTGTTGAGCGAAGTCCTGTTGCGCGCCGCCGATCATGCGGGTCAGCCGGTAAAGTCCGTCGACACCCACGGGTTGGCCCAGCGCGGCGGTATTGTCGTTTCCCAGCTGCGCATCGGTCAACCTGCGTATTCGCCATTGATCGGCGTCCACGATGCCGATCTGGTTATCGCCCTGGAACGCCATGAAGCGATGCGTGCTGCGGAAAACATGTTAAAGCAAGCAGGGACGCTCACCTATTACGATACCGTTTGGCAGCCTCTCCCAGTGCGCCTTGGGGAAGCGCAAGAGATCGGCACTCAACTTATAGAGAAGAGGTGCGAGACGCTGCAAGCACGTCTTTTCAGAATTTTCAGGACCGATTTGAAGGACCCTCGGATGCAAAACATGGTTGTCTTGGCCAACATCCAGAAACACGGACTGATTCGGGGCCTCGATGCCACCCACTACCATCAGGCCATGCACGATCTGATGGCAGGAAGCGTGTTGGAACAGAACCTGGCTCTTTTCGATGAAGAGAGGCTCTCTGCTTGATAAGCCTATCTATGCCAAGGCCTTTTTCTTTGCTCTCTGCAATCTCTCCATGCTATTTTCAGAAATGTTTTCCATTCTGGCGCATTAAAAACCCTTCTGAAACAGGGATCCCGGTATGACTCTCCGAAGAGCAGTAAGATGGCTGATTATCTTGGTCATCATCGGCGCCATCGGTCTGTGGATATGGCGCGCCACACGACCCAAGCCGGTGATGGTGGCCATTAAAGCGGTGACCCGTGGCACCGTTGCCCAAACCGTTGCCAACACCAGGGCCGGTACCATAAAGGCGTGCCGTCGGGCCAAGCTCTCTCCGAGCACCGGCGGACAGATTGCCAACCTGCCCATCAACGAGGGGGATGTGGTGAAGGAGGGGCAACTGTTGCTGGAACTATGGAACGATGACTTGAAAGCCCAGGCGATGCTGGCCGAGCGCGAGGTGGTTGCCGCCCGCAGTCGGGCCCGGGCCGCCTGCCTCAAGGCCGATGCTTCCCGGCGCAGTGCCGACAGGCTGGTTGTCCTGCGAAAAAAGGATGTGGTGCCCGAGGATCGCACCGAGAACGCCGTGGCCGAAGCGACAGCCCTGGAGGCTGAGTGCCAGGCCCGCAACACGGAGATCGGAGTTCTCGAGGCCAAGGTGGCAGTGGCCCGCGCCAACATTCGCCGCACTCGGCTCTTAGCCCCCTTTGATGGCGTTATCGCCGCCATCAACGGCGAGCGCTTCGAGTTCGTCACGCCATCTCCGATCGGCATCGCCACGCCACCAGCGGTGGATATCATAGACAACGACTGCTTCTATGTCACCGCTCCCATCGACGAGGTGGACGCTGCCGCCATTAAGGTTGGCATGACCGCATACGTCACCATGGATGCTTTCAGGGAGAGACGATTCGAAGGGCGCGTCCGCCGCATTGCCGACTATGTGTTGGATATCGAAAAACAGGCCCGTACCGTGGACGTGGAGGTCGCCTTCAGCCGCCCCGGGGATCTGCAGAACCTGCTGGCCGGGTACAGCGCTGATATCGAGGTGATTATCGATCTGCGCAACGACGTGGTGCGGGTGCCCACCGAAGCGGTAGTGGAGGGGCGGCGTGTCTTTGTCTATCAGGCGGATCAGGGCCGGCTGACAGTGAGACAGATCAAAGCCGGACTGACCAACTGGGACTGGACGGAAGTGATAGAAGGTGTGTCGCCAGAAGAACAGGTGGTTCTCAATGTCGATGCCCCTGGGGTTGGAGATGGCGCCGGCGCTGTGCTGATAGAGGAGGCGCCGTGATACGGCTGAACGGCATCGAACGCATCTTCACGGTGGGGGATGAGCAGGTCTATGCGCTGCGAAAAGTAGACCTTTCCGTCCGGCCGGGAGAGTATCTGTCGATCATGGGGCCTTCCGGATCGGGCAAATCGACCATGCTCAACATCCTTGGGTTGCTGGACCGGCCAGACAAGGGAAGCTACCGGCTGGAAGATCGGGACACCACGGAGTTGTCCGATCGACAGCAGGCCCAGGTGCGGCGCCATCGCATCGGATTCATTTTTCAGTTTTTCCATCTGGTGCCGCGCCTGACTGCGGCTGAAAATGTAGAGTTGCCTCTCTCATTGGCCGGTGTTGATCCGTCGGAGCGAAAAAAGCGGGTCGCAGCAGCCCTGGAGAGACTGGGGTTGAGCGAGCGGGCCAAACATCGCCCCGACCAGCTCTCGGGCGGTCAGCGCCAACGCGTAGCTATTGCCCGGGCGACGATCATGAAACCGGCCTTGATCCTGGCGGATGAGCCGACCGGTAACCTGGATCGCGCATCGGGCAAGGATGTGATTGAAACCATCGAGGCGCTCAATGCCGAAGGAATGACCGTCGTCATGGTCACCCACGATCCCGAGCTGGGACGCCGCACCCGGCGACAGGTGCAGATGATGGATGGCCGTATTGTGACCGACAGCGGGGTAGGGGCATGAACGCAGTGGATCTGATCCGATTTTGCTATCGATCGTTGTCGGGTTATCCCCTTCGCACCGGGCTCATGCTTCTGGCCATGGCGATCGGTGTGGCGGCTGTGGTTTTGCTCACTTCACTGGGGGAAGGCGCACGGCGTTATGTCACCCAGCAGTTCAGCAGCCTGGGCACCCATCTTCTAATTGTTCTGCCCGGGCGCTCGGAAACCGTCGGCGGCCCGCCACCGCTGCTTGGTGAAACGCCCCGGGACCTGACCATGGAGGATGCCGTTGCGCTGAAACGCAGCAGTGCAGTGCTGCGCGTTGCGCCCATCATGGTGGGCGCGGCTCCGGTGGCCCGGGGCAGTTTAAGCCGTGAGGCGGTGGTCTTGGGCTCCACCGCCGAGCTGTTCCCGGTACGCAACCTGACCATGTCCCAGGGAAGGTTTCTGCCCGAAGGCGATATCGGAAGAGCAGAAGCACTCTGTGTGCTGGGCAACAAGCTCAAACTCGAGCTGTTCGGCAATGACGCGCCCCTGGGCAGGTTCGTGCGCATCGGCGAGCGCCGTTTTCGAGTGGTCGGCGTGCTCTCAAAAAAGGGACAGTCCCTCGGCGTGGATATCAGCGATGTGGCCATCATTCCCGTGGCCTCGGCATCTGCGCTTTTCAACCGCACCTCTCTTTTTCGGATCCTGGTCCAGGCGCGCGGAAGGGACGCCATCCCCCGGGCCAAACAGGCGGTTCTGGATATCATCAAGGAGCGTCATGATGGCGAGGATGACGTCACCGTCATCACGCAGGATGCGCTGCTCTCGACCTTCGACCGTATCTTCAAGGCCCTTACCCTGGCTGTGGCCGGTATTGCTGCCATCAGCCTGGCTGTGGCCGGTATATTGATCATGAATGTCATGCTGATCGCTGTCTCCCAGCGCACCGCGGAGATCGGCCTGCTCAAGGCGCTGGGCGCTACCGGAGAGCAGATTCAACGCCTTTTCGTCTCCGAAGCGGCCATGCTCTCAATGGTCGGCGCCGCCGTTGGTCTTCTGCTGGCCGTGGCCGGGCAGATTGCGCTGGCGAGGTTTTTCCCCGACTTTCCTATCGCGGTGCCGCCATGGGCTCCCGTCGCCGCGGTGGCGGTGGCCATGGGGACCGGTCTGGTTTTTGGTGTATTGCCGGCGCGAAGGGCGGCCCGGTTGGATCCGGTGATGGCACTGTCGAGGCGATGAGTCGAGTTGACGACCCGATTGGTAAAGGTCGGACGGTAACATATACGACCTCGTAGAAAGTTGTTCACATGTCTCCATCAACAATATAGGCCGCCAGAAAAGGCGAAAGGCAGAATAGAAGAATAGAAATATGCTTCTGCGAGACACCATCACCCTCTCCCTGCATGCCGTGATCAGCCATCGGTTGCGATCCTTTTTAACAGCGCTCGGCATTGCGGTGGGCATTGCCGCCGTCGTGCTGCTCACCTCATTGGGGGAGGGGATTCATCGCTTTGTATTGGCCGAATTCACCCAGTTCGGAACCAATCTCATCGGCATTACACCGGGGAAAACCACCACCACCGGATTTTCCGGAGGCGTCATCAGCAACGTTCGGCCATTGAGTCTCGGGGATGCTGTCGCTTTGGAGCGCTTGCCCCGCATATTGGCCACGGTGCCGGTGGTCCAAGGCAACGCGGCGGTTGAGAATGGGCCGCGCAGTCGGAGGACCTATGTGTTCGGCGTTGGCGCAGCTGTGCCTCAGGTGTGGCAGATGAAGGTGGCCCAGGGGCGGTTCCTGCCGGACGACGATCCACGTGCGGCCCGTGCCTATGCCGTGTTGGGCAGCCGGGTCAGGGAGGAGCTGTTCGGCATGGAGAATCCATTGGGGCGCAGGGTCCGCATCGCCAGCGAGCACTACCGCGTGATCGGCATCATGGAGTCCAAGGGCCAGATGCTCGGATTCGATCTGGATGACGCCGTTTACATTCCGGCCGCACGGGCGCTGTCGCTGTTTAACCGCGAAAGCCTGATGGAGATCGATTTGCTTTACGCGGCCGGCAGCAGTTCGCAAGAGGTGGCCCGGCGAGCGAAGCAGTTGCTCATCGCCCGGCACGGTGACGAAGACTTCACCATCGTGACCCAGGACCAGATGCTGGAAGTGCTCGGTTCGGTGCTCGATATCCTCACCCTGGCAGTGGGGGCCCTGGGCGGCATTTCACTCCTGGTTGGCGGGGTTGGCATTCTCACCATCATGACCATCGCCGTCCATGAACGGACCGCCGAAATCGGCCTTCTTCGCGCGGTGGGCGCGGACCGCCGCCAAGTGCTGCTGCTCTTCGTCGGAGAGGCGATCGTACTGGCCAGTCTGGGTGGGCTGGCTGGCCTGGTCATTGGCGCCGGGGGCGCCTGGGTGTTGGGAGAGCTCGTTCCGACCCTGCCGACCCATACGCCGTGGAGCTATGTGTTTTTTGCAGAATTGCTGGCCGCTGTGATCGGCCTGTTGGCCGGCGTGCTGCCGGCCCGGCACGCCGCTGGATTGGACCCGATCGAGGCGTTGAGAGCAGAGTAGGCCTGCGTTGACATAATGATAACAGACCGTTATTTTAACATATTTTTGACGGACGGATGATTTCATGCAAACCGAAGATCGTATTCAGAGGGGATGAAAGATGTTGAAGTATTTTCATGCCGCTGCCTGCTGGATGGCTGTCTGGTTGCTGGTCTGCCTCAGCAATCCATATGCGAATGCGCAGGATTCGCCTCCGCAAGTTCCTCCCGATGACCAATCCATATCATTGGATCAGGTGGAAAAGGAAATTGCTGACGTTTACAATAAGATTCAAGCGGCCCAGAGCAGCGCAGCGGCCAAAGCCGGTGGAAAGACAGGTACAGGACTTGAAGATCTGGAGGCCCGGGTCGAAAAATACACGCTGCTCAAAACCTCATTAAGCGACCTGGCAAGCGCATTGAAGAGAAAAGAGGCCCTTGCCGGACAGCTCGAGAAGGTTCGGGAAGCATCGAATGCCTCTGTGAGGCAAAGTGTCAATCGAGAGCCGCCCTATAGTTTGAGTTTTTACGATAGGTTTCTCCAGGAGGCGGAACAGATTGAGCAGACGCTCAAGAGTCTCGAATTGGCGATTCCTTTGGCCAATAAAACCCTTGAAGCGTTAAAGCAGCGGCAGGTTAAGGTTGATCAGGCGCTGCAGGAGCTTGCTGAACAGGACGAAACAGGGCAAACGAGCAGCGCATCCTCGATCTTGAAGGCCGATCTGTTGCGTATCGACAAGCGTATACTTGAGGTACAGCTAACCCATTCGCGGACTCACCTCGAAAACCTGAAGGCAGAAGAGAGCATTGCCGATCTGAATCACCAAACTCACCGCAAGCAGCTCGACTGGGTAAAAGCCAATTTGTCTGTAAGTCAGGATGACCTTGATCAGCAACTGGACGCCCTGGACAAGCGCATCGATCAGCTCAACCAGGCCCTCGACCGACTCATTGCCGAAAAAAGCAAAATAGAACGGACCTACGACCCTCAGCTATTGGCAGGCCAGGTGAACGGTGTTTCGGATTCGACGACGGTTGCCCAGGAGAGGATTCAAACCCAAGCGCTGTGGTACGAGACCCGCCAGATCGGCATCGATCAGACCATGGAAAGCATTCGGATGCTATCCGACCAGAAACGGATATGGCAGCAGCGGTACGATTTGCTTCGCAGCGCACAGGGCGCCGACCAACTGGCAGCTTGGGAAGCAGAGGCCGAACAGGAGATCAGAAAGAGAGAACAGATGATCGGTGCCGAGCAACGACGCCAAAACGGCACAATGCAGCAGATCGACACGATAGAAACCCAGATGGCTGATACGAAAAAGCCGCCATCTCTGATCGCACAGTTCAAGTCGCAAGCCAACGCGCTGCGCCAGCGAATTCGTCAGAGTATCGAGTTTTCAGGTCTGCTGTATGCCTCGGTACAGTTGGACCGCCGTTTCCTGAACGAAGTCAATGCCCAGCAGGCACAGACGCCCTTTTTCGATCAGGTGGTCAAAGTGGCGGTTACTGCCAAGCGTGTCTGGGAGTACCAGGTGTGGATGATTGACGGCAATCCGGTGACCGTCGGGAAGGTCTTCATCGCCCTGGTGATACTCCTGGTAGGTATTTTTACGGCCAAGCGTGTCATTGGAACCATCGGCCGACGATTGCTGCTGCGCGCTCAGATCAAGCAGACCACAGCAGCAACCATCGAAAAACTGTTTTCCTACCTGGCCTATACGATGGTTGTCCTCTTTGCGCTGCGCATCGTAAACATTCCGCTTGCGGCATTCGCTTTCCTTGGTGGTGCCGTGGCCATCGGTATCGGTTTTGGTGCCCAGAATCTGATCAACAATTTTATCAGCGGATTTATCATAATGGGCGAGAAGCCCGTAGGTCTCAACGACTTGATCGAAGTGGACGGCGTGGTAGGAAAGGTGGAGGAGATCGGGGCCCGCTGCACCCGTGTGCGCACAGGGGAGAACATCGACATCCTCGTTCCCAACAGCGCCTTTTTGGAGAAGAATATTATAAATTGGACACGCACCGACAATAACATCCGCACCCATGTATCCGTCGGCGTCATGTACGGCTCACCGGTCGATCAGGTAAGAACGCTGCTATTGCAAGCGGCGGGTGCGGTCAAAGAGGTGGCCAAAACCCCACCCCCGTTCGTGCTCTTCACCGATTTCGGGGATAGTGCTCTGATTTTCGAAGTCTACTTCTGGATTCGCGTGAATCGGGTCATCGAGCGACGCACGGTGGAGAGTGAGATGCGCTTTCGCATCGATGCCCTCTTCCGGAAGGCCGATATTGTCATCGCCTTCCCACAGCAGGATGTGCATTTATACGCCGAGCAGCCGCTTAGCATAAAGACGGTGCCAGAGGGATAGAGCTTGATCTGCCCTAACCTGATGGAGAAGCGGACAAATCGGTGTCGGCATCTTTCCAGGCGGGGAATTCCTGACGATAACTGTCTAACAGATCACGTTGCAATGTGGCCGTAAGAATGGCCTCCGCTTGCACCGCTTCCGTGATGACCTCACCTGTAGGGGTGACAACCATCGAGCAGCCATCGTAATCCAACCCGTTGCCGTCAATGCCCACGCGGTTGACGCCGATCACATAGCATTGATTTTCGATGGCCCGGGCGATGAGCAGGGCGCGCCAGTGGGCTGAGCGTCTGGCCGGCCAGTTGGCCACGAAGATGGCCAGGTCGTATTCGAGATTCAGGTTGCGCGTCCAGATGGGAAAACGCAGGTCATAGCAGACAGAGGGTCGGACGCGCCATCCGTTGCATGCCAATGTGATATGTTTTCCACCAGCCGTATATATCTTCTCCTCTCCGGCATATCGAAACAGATGGCGTTTGTCATACGTTGACAACTCACCGTTCGGCGTGGCCCACACCAGCCGGTTGAAGAAGCGGCCCTTCTCTTCGATCATCAAGCTGCCGGTCAGCACAGCCCTCTTGGACTGGGCTTTATGTCGCAGCCAGTCAACAGCGCTCCCCTCCATCGATTCGGCCAGGCGGTCCGGGTTCATGCTGAAGCCGGTGGAGAACATCTCCGGCAATACGATCAGGTCGACATGACCCTCTATTCGATTGAGGGCGGCATCGAAGTTGGCCAGATTTTTCTCGATCCGCTCCCACTCCAAATCGCTCTGAATCAGGGCAACCTTTAAATCCGGCATAGCAGCTCCGCCGCTTCGACGAGGGTTTGATCCTGCTTGGCAAAGCAGAAGCGCAGCACCTTGTGATCGCGTTGATCGTGATAAAAGACCGACGGTGGAATGGCCGCCACACCGTGTTCGACGGTGAGACGGCGGGCAAAATCGACATCCGCTTCATCGCTGATGGCAGAATAGTCCATCATCTGAAAATAGGTGCCGGCACAGGGCAGGGGCTTGAACCGTGACGATCGCATGCAATCGAGAAAGAGGTCCCGCTTTTGCTGATAAAAGCCTGACAGTTGCAGATAGTGTTCGGTCTGTTGCATGAAATCGGCATAGGCGAGCTGGATCGGCGTATTCGAAGCGAACGTCAGGAACTGGTGGATCTTTTGAAACTCCAAGGTCATCTCCGGCGGGGCCACGCAGTATCCGATTTTCCATCCGGTGGTGTGGTAGGTTTTGCCGAATGAACTCACCACAAAACTCCTTGCGGCCAGCTCAGGGTCGCGCAGGATGCTTTGGTGGTTCTGCCCGTCGAAAACGATGTGTTCGTATACTTCATCGCTGAGGATGAAGATGTCGCGTTCGGAGACGATCGCCTTCAGGCGGGTCATATCCGCTTCGGACAAAACAGTCCCCGTCGGATTGTGGGGGGTGTTGAGGATGATCAGCCGGGTGCGGTCGGTGAGATGCTCTTTCAATCGATCCCACTCCATACTGTATTCGGGGAACCGCAAGGGCAGATAGACCGGGATACCGCCATTGAGCTGGATCACA
Source organism: uncultured Desulfatitalea sp. (assembly GCA_963668675.2). GTDB lineage: Bacteria > Desulfobacterota > Desulfobacteria > Desulfobacterales > Desulfosarcinaceae > Desulfatitalea. The sequence continues at coordinate 4,335,092 of CAXXMB010000002.1, forward strand.
GGAGCGTATGCGTCGTAAGCCGGCTCGACCACAATGACCTCATCGCCGGAATGGACCACCGCGGCAATGGCGGCGAAAAGGGCTTCGGTGGCCCCTGAAGTGACAGTGATTTGGGTGTCGGGGTCTATTTCGAGTTGGTAGAGCGTTGCAATTTTTCTTGCGATTTGCTGTCTGAGCTGGGGTACACCTTGCATCGGTGCGTACTGATTCATCCCCTGGCGCATGTAATGGCTCACCCGCTCGACCAGTTCGGCGGGCGGATCGAAATCGGGAAATCCCTGGGAGAGGTTAACGGCACCATGCTCGGCGGCCATCTTGGACATGACCGTGAAGATGGTGATGCCGACATCAGGCAGTTTGGATTGGATCGACATTGAAAGCTCCTTTTCTACGTGAGCGCTTATGGTGCATAGTTGCCGGCCATGGCCTCGATCTCCCCGGCAATGGCAACGCGGAGATTTTCGGGGGCCAGCACGGTCGCGCCGGCGCCCCACTTGAGCACCCAGAACTTAATCTCTTCGATGCCGGCCACTTCGGCGGAGAAGATCAGGCCGCCATCCTCTTCTTCAACCAGCTTCTGGGTCGGGTGCCAAACCTTCTCCTTGATATATCCGGCCGTTTGGGGCTCGAACCGGATGCGCACCGTGACCGGTTCGCCCTGAAATACCCCGAAGCTGGACTGCATGAAGGCATTGGCGTCGAACTTTTCGGGCGCCTCGAAGCGTTCATCCGTGATCTCGAGCCGATCCACACGATCTAAAGCGAAGAGCCGTATCCCCTGGCGCAGTTGGCAATAGCCGATCACATAGAAGGTTTCGTTGCTGTACCAGAGGCGGTAGGGCGCCACCCGACGCTGGGTCGAGGCATTGCGGCTCATGCTGAAGTAGTCGATGTCGATGCAGCGCGACTCCTGGATGGCACGATTGAGTTGGTCGCGCACCTTCTCAAAGCCGTGGTAGGGTTTGTAGGCTTTGAACCCGATCTCCAACGTCTGGGCCAACCGGTCCAGATATTGGGTGTACGCAGGGGGCAGGGTTGCTTTGACCTTCTCGAACAGTGCGGTCAACGAATCGTAGATGGCCGTACCCCGAAGCTCTTTGAGCATGTTGCGGCTGAAATAGAGGGCCATCAATTCGGTGAGGCTCATCGGCAGCGGCATCTGGTGCCTGCCGGCGTCCATGATCGACCAGTAGGTTTTTCCGCCCTCCTGCTCGGTGAAGAGAGGGAAGCCGGCCTGTTGCAGCGCTTCGAGATCGCGGTAGACCGTGCGTGAATGGCAGTCGAGCTCGCCAGCCAGTTCGCTGGCCGGCTTGCCCCGCGCGGATGCGATCAGGCTCTGGATGATTTTCCATTGCCGGCTGAGTTGATCTCCACGTGCCATACCTATGCTCGGTCATGCTTATGGGTAAAGGCGCATCAGTGCAATTTCCGCTAAAAGAGACGACGATGTTTAGCCGTCCAAACAGTTGAGAACTATAGCCCTGGCGGCAATTTTTGTCAAAACATGGGGGATCTTCATCCCTTGGTTCCTGTGGCCCACGATATCCAATTGGACAAATCGGACGGGTGAATTAACTTTTGCACATAACGATTCGCAAGGAGGTTACCAATGGATACCCAAATCAGCTTTAAAGAAACATTCTCACAAGCCATGACGGAGCTTGTTAACAATAACTACCTGAAAAGCATTGCGCTGTTGACCGATCTGTTGTCCGAGGAGCCTGAGCACAAATTGGCGCTCACCGCTCGTGGATCGGCTTTCTTGAGACAGGGTAATCTAACGAATGCCCTGGCCGATTTTGACCGTGCAATCAAATATGATCCGACATATTCGAAAGCCTATCACCTGCGGGGGATTGCCCGGATTGAAAGCGGAAATGACGACGGCGCCCTGGAAGATTTTGATCGGGCGATCGATCTCGATCCCGAATACGCAGCGGCCTACTACAGCCGTGCCAGCCTGCACAGCAAGGCCGGCCGGTCGGATGCGGCCGGTGAAGATGCTTCGATGGCCACGCAGATCGGCATCCGCAATGTGACGTCTTATGCCAATGAGAATAACCTTTGGCAGACACACCATTTTGCAGTGGAAGACGCTATGGAGACAGAGCTGACCCGTTAAACTTGCCGGCTATTCAAGCTTGGAAGCCCCTTGGCGGGATCACCAAGGGGCTTCCTGTAAAAAGATCGCATCGGATAGTGTTCGCTCTTGACGGCCCCAACCCATATATTGAAAAGAAAGTATAACTTGCTACTACTCCTAAAGTTATAGCAAGGAGCGTTTCAAAGATACTTCGTTCCATTTTAGACTTAACGTTCCAGCTCACAGTTTAAGACAGCACACCGGCCAGAGCCAATGTAGCCGGTGGTTAGTGATCATATGTTAATCCTTATCGTTATCGAAATTTATCCCAGTAATTGATAATTCAACATTCTTTAAAAGCTCGACTGCCTCATCTACTTGATCAGTTCTTATCATTAGCCGCACTGGATCAGCCAAAGGTCGAACATACATAAAATTCTCACCTTTAAAAAAATACTGTATTGCCTCACTTTCAAGCAGGGATACCGTGCATTCGAGATCGTGTGGTTCATGGGGTGCTCAAGCTTATCTTAGAGCCAATATTTGAAGCTGATTTTCAGCCAGGATCTTATGGCTATCGACCGAAACGAGCCGCTCACGCAGCCGTAGATAGGGTAGCACAAGCCGTCGTGCAAAATAAAACCTGTGTCATCGATTTGGATCTTAAGGCCTATTTTGACAACGTTCGGCACGATATCCTTCTGAGCAAGGTAGCCGCGCGAGTCAGCGATGACAATGTCATGCGACTGCTGAAGCTGATCCTAAAGGCCAGTGGCAAGCGAGGCGTTCCTCAAGGCGGTGTGATATCACCACTGCTCAGTATTAAACCGGCAATTAAATAGGCCAACCCTTGTCATCCCGGACTTGATCCAGGATCCAGGAACGGTCTGGATAGCGCTGACGCTTCACTTCGTGCCCGGCCTGCGCCGGAATGACGATTGCTAAGGTAATTAATTGCCGGGTTAATAATATCTATCTCAATGAGGTAGATAAAATGCTGGAACGCGCCAAAGGGGTCACCCGTCAAGGCCGGTACACTTACATTGAGTACGTCGAGGCGGGAACTGGAGACGGACACATATTGCACCGCGCCAGTTCTCGACCCTACCGGAGGGGGGAGAAGAGCCTGCGTAACCAGGTTTTTCCACCCCTATAGTCTTTTCAATGGTTTCTGGATGCCGGATCAAGTCCGGCATGACGTTGCGGCAATTTATTACATACCCTTATCCTTTAGATTCCTATAGGGAATTTCGGCTTGAAAGGCCTGTAGTTTACCACCTTAATCTTTGTAGAGAATCGGGAAAATTTTTACACTTTCAGCCGTGATTTTTCGATGAGAGGTTTCATATTCTATTGATGTTCATGGCAACGTTGACTATTAGAAAACTCAGCGTGTGCTGGCATCAAATCCTCTGCTGTTAGGCTGACATCGAAACTGTGGTTGTCGACGCCGGGCGAGGAGGCAGGCGCTGACCAATGTACGCTATTTTCCGGACCGGAGGCCGGCACCCATGAGCGGTCAAACCCGCGGTCAAAAGTGGTTACTTATCGGTTTTTTGGGCGCCATCGGTCTGTTCTTTCTCTATTTTCTTCTGTTCGTTGCCAGCGGCAAGCGCTTAGATCCCCGCTATTCACGACCCCGACCGGCAGATCGAATATCCGGCTCAAAGGCGGGTTTCGATGGCAAGCTTCTGCTTGAAAAGGCGCAGCCGTTCGAGTTCGAAAACCTGAAGATGACCTACCTTGGAATGGCTGACGGCAAGGTCGTGCTGGATGTTGTGATCATCCCCCTGGACGCCCAATACGCCTATCGTCATCGCATCCCCCGGCCGCTTTTCGGCCGTCCGGTCAGGATTGCCGGCCGAGATATGGTCGTGCGTTCGGTCGACCGCAACCGGCTCTTCCTGTTTCTGCCCTCTCCATAAAACCGCCATACGTCTGTCGTCGGCCAGTAAAACGATCCGGGTTGTTAGTGGTGCTGCAACATGAATGCGCCCCCGAATCACCCCGGTAAATAGGGTCCTATACCAAATTAGACTTGACAAGATGAGGGCTGATATTGATTAATTAACCGTATATATTCATTGATCAATTTGTTGTTTTATCGTTTTTTTGTGCCTGCTCCTGAGCTCCTTCTGTTGCGATCTGGCCCTCACCTGCCCCTGTTTTCACCATTTATTATGTAGATACTTTCAACCAAAGGAGAGCCGTATGCCAAAGCGAGCGGAGAAAGAGAAATCGGAAATGCATAAGGTTTCCCAGGGGGGCAAGATCCCCGCGAGTATCGATGGCGCAGGGGATGCCGGCAATATCGACAAGATCCGTGATATTCTATTTGGCAATCAAGTTCGCGATTTCGATCGGCGCTTTTCCAAAATCGAAGATCATCTGAACAAGACCACCGGCGATTTGCGTGATGAAGTATTCAAGCGTCTGGACGCCATCGAGCGGTTTTTCAAAGAGGAGCTGGCCACGATCAAGGAGAAGATCAAAAACGAAGCGGTCAAGCGTTCAGATGCCGAAAAGCAGTTGACGCTGGATCTGAAGAGCGTTGCGGACACCTTGGGGAAGAGCATCCAGGCTGCGGAAGAGAAGTTTTCCGAGGGGACAACGGATCTTCGGCAGCAAATTCTCGAACAGTCCAAACAGCTGTCAAAAGATATGCAGGAGAAGTACGAGCAGGTCGGAAAAGAGATCAATGGCTCTGCCGATCGCCTTGAAGAGAGCAAAATAGACCGTTCTGCCATGGCCGAATATTTGATGGAGGTTGCCATGCGCCTTTCGAACCACCAAGGTGAAAAACGCACTGCATCAAGTGAGTAGGTGGGGGACTTACGTTTTTTTAATGCGTCATGCGGTGGGCCTATGGTGGAAGCTGAAAGGAAAAATTCCAAAGGGGAACCTTCAGAGACGCTGAACGACTATCAGTGGCGCGAGCTGCGCGACCTGTTGACCGGCCCGGAGCGCAAACGGCTGGAAGAGATCTCCGCACGGCTCGACGACCCCGTACACCAAGCCAAAGCGATCGGCAAGGTCTTGCCGGATGCGATCACCCTGGGCAGTAATGACGATCGCATCGCCAAAGCGCTTCAACCCAATATCGACGTCGCCCTAAAGAGCTCTGTACAGAAGAACCCAAAAGCGATTGCCGACGCCATCTTCCCTGTTCTGGGGCCCGCCATCCGCAAAGCCATTGTTGCCACCTTGATGGGCATGATTCAATCCTTGAACCATGCCCTTAACGAGAGCGTCTCCGTCCGTGGCCTGAAATGGCGCTGGGAGGCGTTTCGTTCCCAGCGGCCCTATGCCGAGATCGTCCTATTAAAAACACTTGTCTATCGGGTGGAGCAGATATTCCTGATTCATCGCCGAACAGGAGTGATGCTCGTTCAAGTTGCCGCCGATCTGGTCGAACTGCAGGATCCGGATCTGATTTCGGGAATGCTGACCGCCATCCAGGACTTCGTCAACGACTCCTTCCGGAATGAGGACGGGGAGATGCTCGACACCCTGCGGATGGACGGCGACCACAGCGTCTGGATCGAACAGGGGACCGAGGCAGTGCTCTGCGTTGTCATTCGGGGAACCCCACCTCTGGAGTTGAGGGACCGCTTCCGGGCATTGCTTGATGAGATACACCACCTGTTCGAGAAGCAGTGGTCCCAATTCGACGGTGACGTATCGGCCTTTGCCATGGTCAGGCCCAAACTCGAAGAGGCGCTCGACGTCAAGGAGATGGTGCCGAAGCGACGGGTGTCGCCGGTGATATGGATATTGGCGGCCGCCATAGTGGCCATAATTGTTTTCGGTGCATGGTTCGAATATGGGCAGCGCCAGAAATGGCATCGATTGATTGGCTTGCTGCGCTCGGAACCCGGTATCGTGCTGCTTAAATCGGAGAGAGAAAATGGCAGGTTTCTCATCGAGGGATTCAAAGATCCCCTGGCGCGTGATCCCGAAGACCTGATCGTCGGGTCCCGGATCGATGCCGAAAAGATCAAGAGCCGTTGGTTGCCCTTTTACGCCATGGATGACGATTTTATCCTGCGGCGTTCCGCGCAGATATTGCAGCCGCCGCAAGGGGTGGTTATGGCGGTATCCAATGGGGTGCTCGACGTTTCGGGAGAGGCCCCGCACCGGTGGATCAAGCGACTCGACCGGTACGCCACCTCCATTGCCGGGGTAGAAAATATCCGGCGCAACTTGCTGGCCGATGCCGATATGGGCGCACTGAGGCGTCTGAGACAACAACTGGAAGGGCAGGAGATCTATTTCAACACAGGACGCAACGAACCGGACAGCGGCCAGGATAAGGTGGTCGACAGAACCGCGGATCTCATCCGTCAGCTTCAGGCCTTACAGGAGCAAATGGAGGTCCAGGTGCGCATCGCCGTCATCGGACACGCGGACCCCACGGGAAACCCCGATTTCAACTTCAACCTCAGTCAGCAGCGCGCAACCGGCGTGCTTCGCCTGCTCATGGCGCGGAAGGTCGATCCATTGACCCTCTTCGCCACGGGCATCCCGGAACACAGAGCGGCTGCTGAAGGGACATCCCGAGATCTGGAACTGTTTCGAAAAGTCACCTTTAAGTTGATAGTTACCGAAGGCCAGGTGAAAATTGATGATTAAGAAGAAAATATGCATGATCGGCGCCTTTGCCGTGGGCAAAACCAGCCTGGTCCAGCAGCATGTACACTCCATTTTTTCTGAGAAGTATCACACCACCGTCGGGGTCAAGATCGATAAGAAAACAATGGTAGTGGCGGGCCGGCAGCTCGATCTGATCATCTGGGACCTGCACGGCGAAGACGATTTCCAGACGGTGCAGATGTCCTACCTGCGCGGGGCATCCGGCTCCATTTACGTGGTCGATGGAACCCGGCGCGCAACGCTCGAAATCGCCATGAAGCTCAAAGGGCGGGCCGACCAGGCCGTCGGTCTATTGCCGGCCATCGTCGCCTTGAACAAATGTGACCTGCAACATCGATGGGAGATGGCCGCGGACGACATGAACCGGCTCGCCGAAGAGAAGATGCCCGTCATGAAAACAAGCGCCAAAACAGGCCGTTCGGTCGAGGCCCTCTTTCAGACATTGGCTGGGCTGTTATTGGAGGTTTCATGAGCAACCGCCTCGATGATGTAAAGCACTATGGCCGGCAATGGTTAGAAAGGCAGTTCGTATGCGGATATCTTCTGCTGGACGACCAGGGCGTCGTTCTGGCGTCGGAGGGCCAATTTGACCAACTTGGCCTTCCGGAGGTGGAGATCGGCCGACCCATCAACGAACAGTACCTGTTTGCCGAAGGTTTGCTTCCCCTGGGGCCCCGCTCTCTCTATCTGCCCATGGTCAAAGTCGATCCGGAACACTCCTTGGATATCCATCTTTTTCATGTCGAAGAGGGCTACGGCATATTTCTACTGGACGTCACCGAACAGGATCAAGTGGTGTCAGGACTGCAGCAGCGCTTGAACGCTTCGGCACTGACCAAGGAGACAGGGTGGGCACCCGGCCACAACCGAACCCGGTTCGGCCGGGAGCTCTTCAGCGCACTGGATATGGTCGTATTTCGCCGTAACAGCGCCGGTCACCTGGAGTTGATCAGCGGCGAGACGCCCTGGTGGCTGGACTATTTCCCCCTGCTGCTTGCCCGGGGATCTTCCGAGGCCGGGGAGGACTCCTCCTATTCATTCATCGGCAACTTTTTGGAAGAGGCCCACGATTTTTGGAAAAAGGAGAAGAGGGGGCGGATCGGGTCCGGCACCTGGGTTGAAACGGAGGATAACGGGAAAGAGCATCTGTTTGAAGCCGTCGCAATGAAGACCGACCATGAGGCGATCCTGGTCATAGCGCACAATTTGAGCCTTTCCGGCGAGAAGCAGAGCCTGATTCAGAAGGGGCGTGACCTGGCGATGGACCAGGACGTGTTGCAGCGGATGAAGAGCGAACTGCTGGAAGCGCGCGACCATCTTGAAGAGACGGTCTACAAACGCACCCAGCAACTGCAGGAGGCCAACGCGCGTTTGGCCCATGAGCTCAAACTTCGCCGGGAGCTTGAGAGCGAACGGCACACCATTCTCAGCCAACTGCAGCAGGTGCAAAAAATGGACGCCATCGGGACCCTGGCCGGCGGCATCGCCCATGACTTCAACAACATCCTGTCCGCAATCCTCGGTTTCACCGAGTTGAGCATGCCGGAGGTAGCGGGAAATAAGAGACTGCACCACAACCTCGAACAGGTTCTTTTGGCTGCCCGACGGGCGCGGGAACTGACCCGGCAGATTCTCGTCTTCAGCCGTCAGTCCAAACTGGAGCGGCAGCCGATCCATATGGCCAACGTTGTCGAGGAGACACTGAAACTGATGCGCGCTTCACTGCCTGCCGGTATCCGCATCGAACAGGATATCCGCAGCAACGCCTTCATCATGGCCGATCCGACCCAGATGCACCAGGTGGTAATGAACCTGTGTACCAATGCCATGCAGGCGATAGAGCCCGACAACGGAACCCTGTCGGTCGGTCTGCACGAACGGAAGCTCAAGGCGCGCGAAACCTCAGCCATCTCCAAAGTGAAGCCCGGGTACTACATCGAATTGAGCGTCCGGGATACGGGCAGCGGCATGTCGCCGGAGGTTGTGGAACGCATCTTTGAACCGTTCTACACCACCAAAGAGAAGGGCAGGGGGACCGGCATGGGGCTCTCCGTTGTCCACGGGATTGTCAGCGCGTGCGGAGGGGCGGTGAACGTCCGGAGCCAACCCGGCGTCGGAACGATATTCAATGTGCTGCTGCCGGCCCTGTCCGACAAACCCGCCTTGAAGTCCATGCAAACCCAGGAAGCGGAAACAGGCACCGAGCGCATTCTTTTCGTCGACGATGAAGCCATGCAGGTCGATCTGGCCAAGCAGATGCTCGGGCGATTGGGATACCAGGTGACCGCCACAACCGACTGCGTCGAGGCGCTGCGCCTTTTCGCCAATGATCCCCAGAAGTTCGATCTCGTCATTTCCGATATGAACATGCCCCAGATGAACGGAAGCCTGCTCGGCGCCAAGATGAAGCGCATCCGTCCCGATATCCGCATCATCCTCTGCTCCGGCTACAGCGAATGCATGGATGGTGAGGCGCCTGAAGAGAGGCATGCCGAGGGCTATCTCATGAAACCGGTCGGCGTCCACGAGATGGCCGCGACGATTCGCCGGGTGCTGGAGCCGTAGCGCCCGCCCTTCGAAAAACGCCCTTCGATTCACTTTTTTAATTTTTTTTCAAATGGTGTGACCGGATCTGTCACACTCCTTTGGTAATCTGTCCTCCAGATGATGCAACTGCCACTTCAACCCAGGAGGACGACATGACCTACCATTTTACCACCCAGACCGATCAGGAGACCTACGAGTATCATGGCAACACGGCCATCGAGCGCACCCGCAAGATCAACGGCATCGTACGCAGGGATTGGCTCTTTTTCGACTCGGCGGAAGATGCCGAGGTATTTTTCAATGACCACTGCGCCTGTTACGAGGCGGCATGATGGTGCGGCAACTGATCAGCGGGGCGATCGACTGTGCGGCCATGCTGTTGTTCGTCGTGGCGAGCGCCGGACTCACTTGGGTGGTTTGGTATTGATCGGCAGGATGACGGTCACGGTACACCCCCTATCCGGATTGTTGGACGCCCGAACTCGCCCCCCCATCGCGGCGGCCAGTTTCTTGACCAGGGCCAGCCCGATGCCCGTACCGCTGGTGGTGCGGGTCAGGGCGCTGTCCGCACGGTAGAAGTCGTCGAAAATGCGATTGAGCGCGTGCCGGGGAATGCCGGGCCCGGTGTCGGAGACCGAGATGCGGGCCCAATCGCCTTGGCGCTCCGCAGCGATACGGATCTGCCGTTGCGCACAACCGCGGCCGAATTTAATGCTGTTTTCAACCAAATTGATCACTATCTGGAGCATGGCCTCGCGGTCGTAGGCAAATTCGATGTCGACGTCAGCATCAACGATCAATTCAAAACCATCGCGGGCCAGTTTGGGTGACATCACCGAGCGCACCTCGCTGACGACATCTTCGAGCCGGCCGCGCTGCAAATGGACGATACGCTGTTTTTTCTCCAGCTTGGAGAGCTCCAGGACGTTGTTGATCAGGCGGGAGAGGCGGCTGCTCTCCGATCCGATGATGCCAAGGTAGTCCTGCTCGCGCTCCGGGGTGGCGGCAATGCCCTGTTCGAGCATCTCCACATACATGCGGATATTGGTCAGCGGGGTCTTCAACTCATGGGTGACTGAGGAGACGAACTGGGAGCGGCGTTCGGACAGATCGACCACGGAGCGCACACTTTGATAGATGGCCAGCAGACCCAGCGGCAGGATCACTCCCAGTGCGGCCAGGGCCACGTTCAGCGTGTTGCGGGCCGGCGATACGGGGACATGGTCGGCAAATAGGGCCGCGCTGATGAAGTTGAACGGCGCAGGAAACGTTCTTTCGGTCACCAGGGTGCTTGCCCGGGGGGCGGCGCCGGACCGGACCACTTCGCTTTGGCGGCCGTGGTCCATCACCATCAGGCTCAGTCTGGAGAAATCGGCCATGGGGTGCGGATTGAAATGGGCATCGGTCATGTGGTGCAAAAACGGGGAGAGCTTCAGTACGAAGCCCTGCCTGAGAATCTGGTCGTTCATGGCAACCCGGCGGAAGACAAACACCCGCTGGGCGTCGATAAAGACCGACTGCATGGGCGTCACTTCCACCTGGAAGCGCTGTTCATCCGCTGCCGCTCCCAACGCCTGGACCGAAGGCCCAGGGGCGGTGGTTGAGGGCAGCGCCTGGCGCTGATCCGGTGAGTGTTCGCTCGATCGACCATAGATCTCTTTCTCTTCGTCAACGGCGGAATCCGCCTCTGTGGCCTGTTCCCGCATTGCATCTGCTGTTTCGGCCTTCTGGCTGGCAAGATTGGACATCTGCTGTGAAGTGATCTCTTCGACCCGCACCTTTTTCTGCCCAAGTTGCGTTTTGGCGGTTTTGCGTTTGGTTGGCGCCAGATAGCGGTCGGCGAAACTCGATTGGAGGGGGGCGCTCTCGTTTTCGGAAACCGTTACCGGTGCAGGCGGCTCGGCAAGCGCCGGCAGGGTCCACTTTTTCTGGTTGAAGGTGCGGTTTACCTCTTCGAGCTCACTGACGACAGCTCGATATTGGGTCGGGATGTTCTTCAGGTCGGCCACCAGAGGCGTTTGCATCTGACCGTCCGGATTGTTCTGGAGATAGCCGAGGATATACCCCTCTGTGGGAAGGGCGGCCAGAGGGGAGGGGGCCAGGGCCTCTCCTGTAGAGGCCAGCGTGATGTGATACTGGTCCACCGGACGGCTCTCTTCCCGTTCGATCAGATCGGTCAGCTCTTTTTGCATCTCATCGAACAGCGCATCGCCGAAAAATTGAAGTTGGGCGCGCTCCTCGCGGGCAACACCGGCATAGGTCCGCCACACCAGATAGGAGAGAGGGATCGAAATAGCGATGCAAAATAGTAGAAAGTAGATTTTCAGACGTGCCATTATCCCTTTTACTCCCCAACCCAACGATACCCTTCACCGCGCACGGTTTCAATCAGTGCCGCCTCTTTATCGAGAAGTGATATCTTTTTTCTCAGTTTGAGCATGTGAATATCTACCGTGCGGGTCTCTATATCCGCATCGGCGTAGTGCCACACTTCGGTGAGCAGCTCCTTTTTGGGGACAATGCGGTGCTGGTGGCGATGGAGGTAGACGATGATCTCCATCTCCCTGCGCGTCAGTTCCTGGATTCGGTCTCCACACGTCGCTTGCAGCGTCTGGCCGTCGAAGGTGAGCTCCCTGCAGTGGACTTGCTCGTCTCCCAGATGTTTTCCGCTGCGCCGCAATACCGCCTCGACCCGTACCATCAGCTCTCTCAGGGAAAAGGGTTTGCTGACGTAATCGTCGGCACCGGCCTTGAAGCCGGTCACCACATCCTCTTCAGCCCCCTTGGCGGTGATCATGATGATCGGCTGGGTCGGTTTTTTACGTCGCAAAACGGTACAGATAGAGAAACCATCCATGGTCGGCAGCATCACATCCAGGAGCACCAGGTCGTAACCGCCGTTCAGGGCGGTTTCGAGTCCCACGCCACCATCGTCAATGCCGTCGGCGGCAAAGCCGTTGAAGAGCAGTACGTCGATGAGGCCGCTAAGGATCGCCGGGTCGTCTTCGACGATCAGGATGCGTGCTTTGGGGTGCTTCATCGATACGCTCCTCTTTGGGTTTGGCCGCAAACCACTGCAAATTCGGAAACGACTCCCATCTTTTTCAAAAGGGGAGATATGCTTTGAACCGATATCCCTGTAGCCATCAGGTCGAACAGACGAAAAACCACATGCGAAGGATACACCAAACCCTTCTGCCTGCAAAGTAAAAGTTATGTAAAAAGCAGGGCCTAACCTTTTGCATTTCTTTGAATTGTCTTTTTCTCCCGGCTCCGTAGAATCGAAAACAGTAAAGACATCGATTATTTTCATAACACAGGAGGGAGAAAACCATGCGAACGTTAAATAAAGGATTGATGGTCATTGTCGGGTTGATCGCCGTCACCACCGCAGCGCTGGCCTTGATCGGTGCCCAGTCATCCCCGGTCGTCGGCGCCACGCTGCCCGCCCAGGTGGACGACGGCCGCGTCAGCGTGACGACCAAAGTGTCCCAGGACAAGTTGCTCATCGGATCGGACGGACAGGTGGCCATGGAGGTGACCCTGGCGGCTGCGCCAATGGAAATCTCAACCGACATGCCGGATCAACCGGTGGATCTCGTCATTGTGATCGACCGCAGCGGCTCCATGCAGGGGGAGAAGATTGCGGCGGCACGCAGCGCCGTGCGCCAACTGCTCGACCGACTCACCGCCAGAGACCGGTTGGGGCTGGTGACCTATTCCGACGGCGTGCAGGTGATGGCACCGCTGACATCGATGGACGGTCGGCATCACAATGAGTTGGCCAACATCGTGGCCCGTATCCGTGCCGGCGGAGGCACCAACCTGGGAAGCGGTTTGAACCAGGGGATCGAACTGCTCAAACGGCAACCCGCCGACGGGCGCCAGAGAAAGGTGATCCTGATTTCAGACGGCCTGGCCAACCAGGGGATCACCGATCCTAGTGCATTGGGGCAGATGGCCGCCACGGCCACGGATCATCATTTTGCCGTCAGCACCGTCGGCGTGGGCCTGGAGTTCAATGAGCTGCTGATGACCACCATCGCGGACCACGGCTTGGGGCAGTACTACTTTCTCGAAGACCCGCTGGTCTTTGCCCAGGTGTTTGAAAAGGAGTTCCAGTCCGCCCGCCAGGTGGCCGCATCCGATGTGGTCCTGCGAATCCCACTGGCCGACGGTGTTCAGCTGATCAACGCCGGCGGCTATCCCATTCGATTGGAGAACGGGGATGCGGTGGTGCGACCAGGACACTTGATCTCCGGCCAGGAGCGCAAGCTTTTTTTGACCTTCCGGGTTCCTGCCGATCAGGAGCGGCAGTATCCGATCGGTGGCGTCAAGCTCGCCTATCAGCGCGATGGCAGCGAGCACACCCTGGCACCGACGAAAACATCGGTTCTGGCCTGTATTGCCGATCCCAAAGCGGTCATGGCCAGCGTGGACAAAGATACCTGGAGCGAACATGTGCTCAAGGAGTCCTACAACCAGCTCAAAGAGGAGGTGGCCGATGCCCTGCGTCGCGGAGAGGCCGAAGAGGCTGAGTCGCACATCCAGGCTTATGCCGCAGAGAAGAAGCGCATCAATGCAGCGGTCGGATCGGCCGAGGTGAGCCAGCATCTGGACGAGGATGTTCAGGCCTTGCGGGCGACGGTCGCCGATACCTTCGCAGGGCCTCCGGCTGCCGTGGCCGCAAAAAAGAAGCAAAACGCCAAGGCGCTTCAATATGAGAGCTACCAGCAGCGCCGCTCGAAATATTAGGAGCCGCACCAGTGGTTCGGATTGTGGCGGCGGCGCTGGGGCTATTGGCAATGACCCTATCGGCCTACGCAGGAGATTCGGTCGATCTGGTCGTTGTCGAAAAGAGTCAACGCAAAATGGTGCTGCTGTCCAATGGAACAGAGATCAGAACGTATGACATCGCACTGGGAGGCAATGCCAGGGGACACAAGATGCAGCAGGGAGATCGAAGGACCCCGGAAGGCCGGTACGTCATCGACTATCGCAACCCGAAGAGCCGGTACCATCTCTCCCTGCACATCTCCTATCCCAATGCGCAAGACCGGGCCAGGGCCAGGAGAAGAGGACTGAATCCGGGGGGGATGATCATGATCCACGGCTCCCCAAACCACTGGCAACGGGCGGAGGCGCTGCTGAAAGGAGTCGACTGGACCAACGGATGCATTGCGGTGACCAATGCGGAGATCGAAGAGATCTGGTCCCTGGTCGAAGACGGCACCCCCATTGAGATAAAACCCTAACTTCTACCCATAAGGAGACGATGATGGGAATGATGACACGCATCATGCGGTTGTGGAAAGCTGATCTTCACGGCGTGATGGATCAGCTGGAAGACAAGGCCCTGCTGCTCAAGCAGTGCTTAAGAGAGATGGAAACCAGCCTGCAGCAGAAGCATCGGCGGCTGAACCGGATACGCAGGAGCTGTGAACAGATCCGAACCGAACACACCGCCCGGGAGATAGAGCAGCAGAAGCTGGAGGACGATCTCTCCCTGGCGGTCAACAAAAACAAGGATGACATCGCCCGGCTGCTGATCCGCAAGCGCCTGGTTATTCAGAAAGAGGGGGAATGCCTAAACCGCCGGTTGCGACAGCTGGAAGAGGAATACAGCCGCCTGGCCGAGCAGGTCCAACAGCAGCAAAGCCAGTACGAGCAGCTCAAGATAAAGTGCGCCGCATACTGCCAGCAGGCCGAGCAGCAGATCGGTGAAGAAAACAGCGACATCTGGGCGGAGACCCCCGCCACGAGCTACCCATCCGAAGAGGAGATCGAGCTTGAACTGCTGCGATTGAAGGATGCGATGCCCCAGGGAGGTGCCCAATGAACAAACCTGTGCGTACGACCATCGTGTTCGGCCTGGCCAGTGGCCTGCTCCTGCTCCCGGCCGCATGGCTGATGACGACCCAATTGGGTTGGCCCCTGGCCTTCAAATTGTCTCTATGGGCAGATGCGGCCCTCTATGCACTGCTGCTTGCGCGCTGGACAAAAACGCGGCTGCTCTCGATTCTATTTCCATTGCTTCTCCTGCTGGGAGCAGCACTGTGGCCGCATGCCTACGCCGGTTTTTTTCTGCTGGGCCTGGGCATATTGAGCTGGATCAGAAGCGGCATCTGCTTCATGGGGCCGCCGCTAAGACGTCTGACGGCGGAGGTGATCACAGTCGTCGGCGGCGCAGGCATCGTGGCCATGTGCGGCCCGGGAAGCCACTTCACCTGGGCGCTGGCCGTATGGCTCTTTTTTCTGGTCCAGGCGCTCTATTTCTTCATTGTGCCAAGTATTGCGAAGCAAGGGACCGCTGTTCAACCGCAGGATCCTTTTCTGGCAGCCATGCGGGAGGCTGAAAAAACACTCGAAGCCAGTTGATGCCAGCGCGCGCTTCCGAATCCATCCGGACGATAGACGGGATCCGGACCTTTCGGCCGTTTCCCGTCCATCAAACCTGGGCATCCAACGGACTCACCACGCCCTTGCCGCCACGGTTCAGCACATGGGTGTATATCATCGTCGTGCTGACATCCTTGTGCCCCAGGAGGTCCTGCACGGTGCGAATATCATAGCCGTTGGCAAGCAGGTCAGTGGCAAAGCTGTGCCGTAGGGTGTGGCATGTGATGGGTTTGACAATGCCCACGACCCGTGCGGCCTTTTTGAGCGCTCTACGAACGCCGGTTTCGTGCGCATGATGCCTGCGTTTTATGCCGGAACGGGGATCGACGGACCGCTTTTGTGAGGGGAAAACATACTGCCAGCCCCATGATTTGTCGGCAGCCGGGTATTTTCTGGACAGTGCATAAGGCAGAAAGACGCGTCCATATCCCTCCCTCAGGTCTCTCTGATGCAATCGCTGGACATAGTGCAGATGCGCCTTCATCGGTTCAAGAATCTTCTGAGGCAGAACCGTGATTCTATCTTTTCTTCCCTTTCCGTCACGCACCACTAGTTGGTTCATGGCAAAGTCGACATCTTTCACCCTCAGCCGGACGCACTCCATCACACGTAAACCGCATCCATAAAGGATTTCGGCCATCAGTTTATGGGTACCGCGCATGGCGGATATCACCCGCTCGGTCTCTTCCGGTGTCATAACCGTCGGAAGCCGGACCGGCTTTTTGGAGCGCACAGCGCTGATATCTTCGGGCATTTTGATTTCGAGCACCTGATCGTAGAGAAACAACAGCGCATTGAACGCCTGGTTTTGAGTAGAAGGCGCCACATTCCGATTGATGACCAGGTGAGACAGAAATGCTTCGATCTCAGCTTTGCCCATATCTTTGGGGTGGCGTTTCTCATGGAATAGAATAAATCGACGGATCCATGCCGCGTAAGTTTTTTCCGTTCGAATGGAGTAACCTTTTAAACGGATACGCTGCCGAACCAGTTCCAATAGTTTAATCGGTGGGTTGTTTGCCATTTTCAAATTGTCCTTGTTTTTCACAATGGGTTGTATTAGTTCATAATATTAATGCGTCAACGATGCATCTATCCCCTGCTAGGCAGCCTAAGGGCGACTTTCGAATCAATTCTAATTGGCGAGCGAAGACCGGATTGCGAATCGAGAGTGGTGAATCATTTTGAATGTGAATTTAATATATTTACATTTGCCTATACAAATTCAATTGCAAATGCAACATTTTTTTGGCATGTTTTCCGTGAATTTATTAATTATCACAATATATTCTATCAGTTATAAAAAATATGGGCTGTGGTCTATGCTCGCATATTCATTATTGACGGGAAAAACGAACTAAAGTGCTCGTTTTTCCATTTTCAATATGAAGGTGCTTCTGAATTCAAGTGATTGGATTAAAATTTAATTTTGGATATTTCGGGGATTGGACCGCCATGCAATATTGAGCACTTTAGCTCGCATATTGGATATTGGTGGGGAAAACGAGCAGAAGTGTTCGTTTTGTCGATTTCAATATGAATCCATATTTTCTGATATGCAATTGTTATTGTATCGTTTAATTAAAAGTTGGGGGATGGTCCCCGCTGGGATATCGAGCGCTTTTGCTCGCTAATAATGGTTATATTTTTGGAAAGACAAAATGAAAGAATTGATGATGAAATTTTTAGAAACGGTTTTTACGATTCTATGTGCATTATTGAATTGGGCCAAAACTCCAGAAGGTATATCTGGGATCGTACTTATCATCACACTATTTTTTCTTGTATTGACCTTCCAATATGCCTATCGACCATATATTGGTGCTACACAAGTCAATAGCCGATATGATAAAGAGACAAAGGATTTAACTGCATTCGTAAAAATAAAAAACACCGGTAACATCCCAGCTAATGGTGTCCATACGAATTTGAAAATGATTCACAACTCTAAGGTGTTAGAGGAAATGAAAGGCACTTCTAAATTTGTGCTGTTTCCTGAGCAAGAAACTGCTGGAAACCCAATATTTCATAATGTCGATGATACCAATTTGAAAAACGATCAAATTGATATTGGAGTAGAGATAAAATATGAGCTTCCGATTAGGTTCATTTTTAAAATATATACTCGTAAATTCAAAACTGAAGCAATGCTAAGGTATTTATATAGCACGGGAAAGTTTAGTGTTATTGCAGGAGAATCAATTTGATTAATATAACCTTTTGCTGCACCGGATTCGGGCCAAAAAGCGGCCCTCTCCGGTGAGCAATGCGTTATACATTTTAAACAATGACTAAAATTAAAAAATATTTGAAAATCTCTGGCTTAATAATTTTGGCTGCTGGGGTCATCGTAGGTTTTGCAAACATCAAAGGATGGTTCAAAAATAGTACTCGTTTAGTTATTATTGAATGGGCAAAAAACACAAATACAGGATTGCCAATATCTCACCCTTCTGCGCAAGCTTTTATGAAAGATTTTCCACCACCTTCTGATACGAAGATAGAGGAAATCACACATCTTACCAAGACCGTTATTCGGTCAGCATCTGGTGGACAACCGATGAATGTATCAATAAATTATATGCTTAAGGACCATTCGCGGACTTCAAATGTTGCCACCTTAGCAGATCTTGAGAGATGGGCATCTAATACAGTCTATCCATGGATTGCGTGGACTTTATCTTTCGTGGGATTTATTGTAATTTTATCAAGTTCAATTCTTGAAATGTTTTTTGTTAATACAAATAACTGTAAAAGCTATTAGCTATTTTCAATACCAGGTAAGATAGAAATACGGCTTTTAATGAAATTTATTACAGCAACTATTTTTCTGGCGATAGCACTTATCACCTCTATTCATCCTATCTCCGTAAATGCTACTGCGATCTACTGTTTATTCGATTCAATTAATAATGAATTCGTTGTTGTGGCCGACAACAAACAAGGGGCATTTACAGCGAATACAGGAGAATTTGTCAAATACTGTGCAATGCCAAAGTGGAGACTATTGCAAAATGGTGCTTTGTTCGTTGCCGCTGGTAAATATGTCGTTGAACCTGTACAAAATAAAACGATTTTTGATTTATCAGAAGATGCAGTAACAGCAGATATGTCTTTTCGGGAAGCTGCTGAAACAATATGCAAAATAAATATTAAATATGGGATTCTAAAATTAAGGAACGATGAGAATACGTTATTTGAAGCTAACTTGGTTGGTTTCGTTGGGCGAGTCCCAAAGATGATCTACTTTAGATTCCCACCGACGTCTCAGATATCGAACAAACCATATTATATTAAAGATCGGCTGACTAACTCGCAACATTCACAATTAAATGTATTAGGATTACAAAACGCAATAAAATGCGCTAAAAATGAACTTTTTAATAATCCTGATATTAAAAATTTTTTAGTATCGATTATGATAAGGCAAATTGAGGAAGAGCCAGAAAAGGTTGGTAAACCGATCGATATAATAGTAATCAAAGAAAACAATATAATGAATCACAACCAATTGAAATGAAGTATAACCTCGGTCTTCAGCGGATCGCGAAGGCCATGCGCCCGCTGAGACCGGCCGTTAGCTGGAGAAAAAATGGACTCTTTCATAAAATCGTTTGCAATCGGAATACTGCTACTACTGTCTATGAATTCTTTTGTGCAAGGTGATCAAAAGAGAGATATGATTGTAAAGTTCATGCAAATGGCTCAAGTTTATGAACGAGTTGAACGCAGTGTGGCAGCTTACAAGGACGAATATCAAAAAAGAGTACCCAGTTTGACTGACGAGTATTGGAAAAGCGAAATCGACCCAATATTAGTTGATTACAAGAATGAGGTTATTGATTCATGGGTTCAAATCTATGATAAATATCTATCAAAAGAAGAGATAATTCAGATTGTTACTTTTTACGAAAGTCAACTTGGCAAGAAACTATTGGAAATGAATAAAGTTCTTGCCCCAAAATTTGATAAATCATGGATAGATTTGGCTTCCAAGCTCAATGACAAATTGATCAGTAAATTACAAAAAGATGGTTTTTATCGCTAACCAGCTGCTGCTCCCGACGCTCGTTCCTCGCGCCGGAGAGCAGCGACGTTAGCAAAATTAAGAGGTAAGTAATGAAAAAAGGTGTTTTTTTGGTATTAGCTTTTGCTGCACTAATCTTATGTTCCTGCTCAGGTGATAAACCAACTACAAAAGACTTAAAAACCGCCTTGATAGAAACACTTCCTGGTTTTGTTGAACTCGAGGATTTTAAGATAAAAGCGTCACAGAACTTCGGGAATGAAGTTGATCCAAATTACGGCAGTAGATTCCAGGCGGAAATTGTCACGGTTACTGATTTGTATAAGAAAGACGCTGTAGAACACAATGTACAATTTATCCGCCTATCCACAACATCTGGTAAAAAGATGGATATTTTCGGCAAAATTCAATCGGCACTTTATCAGGGGAGCTGGAAACATGATGTCCAAATAGATGGTAATCCAATTCAGAACCTTGGAATACCGCTGAATCAATTTTCTAGTATCCGCTGCATTGTGAGAGGGAGTGTTGAGGAAACAGATTTCTATTCTGAGATTAAGCGGAAGGAAGAAGAAAGGATCGCAGCAGAGGCGAAAAAGGCTGAGGAATTAAGAAATAATATAAGGAACGCTGAAAATCTTTTTATTGGATCTTGGAGAGCCAAACATGGTCTTTTTAAACGTAATTCAGATGGAACTTACACATATAAATTCGACAATGGGGGTGAGGCTTTTGGTAATTGGTATGTCGAAGGTGACTATCTAATGACAATCCAAAAAGGCTATAAGGAATTCAGAGGTGAAGGCAAAGAACCAAAGATCCGTTATGAAAAGATTGAGCAAAAATATATAATTACCTATATAGATAAAAATAATTATTCAATCAAATTGGTGAATACCGGAGACGAATATAGTGCAGTGAAAATAGAATAAAACTGCAAGAAAAGTTTGGCTGCTGTTTTTTTTCAAATAGTTTTCGCTAACCCATGCTTTCACGACGACGGCAAAAAGCCGCCTCGCGTGAAGCACCCGTTAGATGAAGGAATATTTAATGAAGTATACGATAATTGTACTTACGATCATTCTAAGTTCATCACTGGCTTTCAGCCAAGATACTCCTGAACGGTTTGTCATCTATTCAACCAGCGCGCCCTACAATGGTAAAGAAATGGTTGTCGAATTTGGCCACAATGAAATTGTGGATTCCCCGATTTGCCAAACTTCAGATAAAGAATTTCCAATTAAACAAAGTGATGCAATTCGCATAGCCTTAGATTGGGCAAAAGAAAAATTCGATTCATCTAAAGATTGGAAAGTAGATTCAGTAAACCTTAAATTTATTTCTGTTGAAAGCCTTCACTGTTTATACATTATTGAACTAAGCCCAAAAAATGAGATGCAATCCTTGAATGTAGGGATTTTGATGAACGGAAAGCTTATTGCACCAGTACCTAAAAAGAAATAATTTCATCTAACCACTTGCTCCACCAGATTCGGGCCAAAGAGCGGCCCTCTCTGGTGAGCAATACGTTACACGTCAGTACTGATGTGATTTGTGAGTTGAAATGAGAAAATTTCTTATAATAATATTTATTTGTATTGGGGCATATACAGTTGTATCCCGATATCCTGATAGTTTTTCTACAAGCTCAATAAAAGAACTCCTTCCTTTTGCAAATGTAAAGCTATCCACAAGCGATAAGGCTCTAAGAGATTTTTTTGAAAATAAAATTAGTGGGGTTCAAGTTGGCGGGTCAGGCAAAGTCATCAAAATTTTATCAGATGATAATCAAGGTAGTAGGCACCAACGCTTTTTACTCAAATTGAATTCAAGCCAAACACTGCTGATCGCACACAACATAGATCTTGCTCCAAAAATTGAAAATCTAAAAGTCGATGATCATGTTAATTTTTACGGTGTATACGAGTGGAATTCAAAGGGCGGTGTTATTCATTGGACACACCATGATCCTAATCGGCAACATGAAGAGGGTTGGTTAAATCATGGTGGGGAAATGTATCAATAAACTTTCAAAAACGTGTAACTAATAGCTCCACCTGACCCGAAGGGCCTACCGGCCCTCGGGTCAGGTGAGCATGGCGTTATAACTGCAAGACACACAACTTATTGGAGTTGATCAATGTTTTTGTTTTATCATAGCGAACAAAATGAGAAAAATAGCGACTATTACAAAGGAATATTATTCGAAGAGCTTCTTCAATCCTATTTAAAAAAGTCTGGCTACGAAGTAGAATTGCGTAAGAAGCACTCCAGCCTAGAATATGATATTGAAGGAAAATCTCGTACAACTAGCGAAAGAATAATTGGTGAAGCAAAAGCGCATAGTAAAAGCATGTCAGGTCAGGTCGTATCGGCATTTGTTGGGAAATTAATCCCTTTGGGTTTAATCGAAAGAAAAATTCATGGTCTATTTCTTTCGCTTTCACCATTAACTCCTGAGGCTGAAGATTATTTTTCAAGCGTTTCCAGTATGGGGCTAACAACAAAAGTTGGTAAAGATTTATACAATGAAATAACACATGCTTTAGATTTACCAGAAGACTCAACTCTTGAAAGGTATGTTAATTCAAAAGGATATGATTTGGTCATTTCTAACATTCTAAAAACTGACATTTCTGTTTTTAAGTTATTAATATTAAAACGGAAAGATTCTGGAACACCTTCACATTTCATTATTTATAATTCAGATGGTTCAGAATTGAATGACAAAAAATTGTCGGATAAGTTGAAAATATCAATCTCAGAATTATCAGGATTAAGCTATGTTTCTCAAGACAAAATAGACGAGCAGACTAAAGACAAAAATTATAGAAGAGAAATATTAAAAGGGCTCTCTGTTGGTACAGATTGGGCTGATTACAGACTGCCTGCAGGTCCAGCTGTATTTGTAGGTAGGGAATTAATTTTTCGTGAGATATTCTCTCATTTGACTAACAATGATATCCCTCATGTCATACAGATAAAGAGCAGGTCTGGAGTTGGAAAAAGCTCTTTAGTGTCATTTCTTGAAAATTCACTTTCTAAAGATGATTACGTAACAGAACTTCACGATTCAAGAGATGTGAAAACGATATATGACGTTTTTTCTTTAATTGGTAGATTTTGCGGTATAAGTGAGATACCAACAAATTTTATTGAAATTGATAAGAAATTAAATCTATTGCAGAAAAGTTTAAACAATAAAAAGGCAGTCTTTTTTGTAGATCAATTTGAATCAACCTTTGATAATCCTGATATATATGAATGTTACGAATATATTGCAAATTCAATCACTAGAATTAACGGTAATATCTACGTTGTGTTTGCACGCAAAAATGATCAATTAACAACATATGATGACACGAAGGTATCTCTTACAAGAATTAATTCGATTTCTAAGAACTATACATTACCCGATTTTGAGAGAAGTGAATCTATATCTCTTATTGAAAAGATAAACGAAAATTATAGCAACATTCTCAGCAAAGAAATATTACCTTATATTATTGAATTTGCACAAGGTTTCCCATGGCTGTTGAAACGGACGATTGCACATGTTTTGAAACTAACAAAACAAGGTGAATCGCAACGTGAGTTAATTGGTGCTGGTTTGAAATTGGATGATTTATTTGAAGAAGAATTAGAAGGATTAGATGAAATTGAAAAAGATTATTTAACAAAAATTGCGGCTAAACTACCTGCAGACTTCCAAGAACTTCAATATCAATTCGATGAGGATCCAGTTTTGATAAAAGTCCTTGATAAATTAACTGCCTCAAGGCTAGTTCGTTTAAGCGGTTCAACCTACGACACATATAATGATGTATTTAAAGAATACCTAGTATATAAAAAATTACCTGAATTTAGGCAACATGTAATCCATAGAATGTATCCAAGTTCCCTTATAACCCAATTCCACAAATTAATTAATTTAAAAAAGCTCGACATCACCGCAATAAAAAAAGAGTTAGATTTAAGTGAAGGTTACGCATTTAATTTGGTTAAGGAACTAAGGAATCTTGATTTATTAGATTTGGCAAAAGGGGAAGGTTGGATTATTCCTACCAACATTAAAGATATATATTCACAAGGACAGTTAGCTGGATATTTGCGAAGAAAGCTATTAGACAATCATCTTGTGGAACTTCTGATGAGTAAAATAATGTCTGGAGAATCAGTTTCTGAAAATGATATTCCAAAATACTTTTCCCAATCATACCCTTTTATTGAAGCGTCAGAAAAAACATGGCGTTTATATTCTACAATTCTAAAATCTTGGCTTTTATCTTTGAAAATTTTGGTAATAGATAAGAAAGGTGTCTTGACTATATCAGAAATAAACCATTCTGATGCATCTTTAGAACTTGGAAATTTGAAACAAATATCTGGATTAAGGGCTGGAAATAAAGGATTGTTTTTCCCTGTAACATCACACTCAATGATTGAACGAGTGGCAGAATTGATTCTTAATGGTATTGAACCTGCTGGAAAAGAAGAAGTTAAAGCAAAAGCAGATCTCAAAAATGCCGGAATTTTAGTTGGTAATCAATTAGCCATTGCCAACACAGAAGAACTTAATGAAGCTTTATCTGGTCAGTTATTAGATGATGGCTACAAAGAACTCTGGGATGCAATAAACAATAATTTTCCTTGTTATGAAATTTTCAAGAGAATTGTAGGGGAAAAGCTAGCTGAAAGCACTATAAAATGGCGTTTACGAAAATTGACAGCCTTAGCAAAACATCTTGGCATTATAAAAAACAAAAGATTCAAATATTAATATAAGTTATAACAACCGCATCAACGCGGACTGGGTACTCCGCTGCGCTCCATTGCCAGCCGGTTATGCGGAGCGTTATAACGATAGAACGAAAAATAAATGAGATACCTAAAACTACTATTTAAAATTTTAATCGGTCTTGTTGGTCTTTTTGTAATCCTACTAATTGTCCTTCTCAACGCTGAAAGCTACAAAACCATCACAAAGAGAACCGGAACCGGAACCGAAATAGTTAAAATCGAAATCAAGAAGGTATTTGGAAAAAAAATATCAGAAAGTTCTATAAACGCTGACGGGTTCTATCATGGCCCCTCAAAATCTTGGTACTTCTTTAAAGGTAAATTACACAGTGAAGGCAATTATAAAAATGGGTATTGGAATGGTCTTTGGAAATCCTATGATAGAAATGGCCAGTTGATGATGCATAGAGAATTTAGCATGGGAGTGCCAACCAAGGTTTTTATGCCTGCTGGAAATTCTTTTAAAGAACTATCGAAAAATGAATGGCCCGAATATCTAAATTTCAATCAGAGTGAGCCACAGCGGGCACATGAAAAATAAATGGCGGGTTATAACCTCAGTTTGCACCGGATCGCTGATAAATCGTCGCGCCCGGTGAAACTATCGTTCGAATTCATCTTACCCACCTTCAATATTGACATGATATACCCTGTTGGTATATTTTATATACCATGAATTTTGAATTTGATCATAAAAAATCTGACACGAACAAGCTCAAGCATGGGATTGATTTTATTGAGGCCCAAGATCTTTGGAATGATTTGGATTTATTAGAAATCCCAGCTAAAACTTCCGATGAGCCAAGGTTTCTTGTCATTGGTAAAATTGATGAAAAACATTGGACAGGGATAATCACGTATCGGAATGATAATATCAGGATTATCTCAGTACGACGAGGCAGAAATGAGGAGATTGAGCTTTATGAAAGCTAAAGATTTAGATAAAAAGTTTGATGAAGGCAAAAGCATTGTCGATCAGTTAGACCTCTCAAAGGCCAGACGGCCGAACCAGGAGCAAAAAAGGGTTAATGTTGATTTTCCTCTTTGGATGATTCAATCGTTAGACAAAGAAGCTAAGCGCCTGGGTGTACCTCGACAATCAATTATAAAAATATGGCTGGCCGAGAGATTAAATAAATCCGCCATGTTATAGTATTTGTTCGAACAATCTGCTGTTGGGGACGGCGAGGACCATGCCGCCCCAAAGTAGTACGTTATCAATAGAAATGAAAAAGAATTCTATCAAATATTTTATCAATGCAATTCTGTTCGTAGATATTTGCTCAATAGCAGTGATTGGGTTATTGCTCGCCTTTGTTATTCCCGAGGGCAGGACAGGCCGGGCTTCAAAATACTTTATTGGGCTACATAGACATGATTGGGGGGATATTCATCTTTATCTTTCAATTTTATTGTTGTTGCTTTTGGTTTTGCATCTTTGGTTCAATTGGACCTGGATAGTTCAATCTTCGAAAAGGTATTTTGGCGATAATTGGAAAAATGCTTTGATGTGTCTTTCAGGAGCATGGATTTTGGTGTTGGTAATCGCCTATATTATAACAAAAATCATAGCAATTTGATAACCCGCGCTTTCACTCTGACCGGGCTACCCAGCGACGATTTACAAGCGCTGTTTTTAGGCGAACTAACCGGTAGTTTAATACCTGAATTTTGCACGGATTTGGCCTTAAATGGCCATAGCGACCAACTATTCAAAATAACGTAAGGGTTCAATTAACCCCATCTTCTCAAACGATAGCAGCCATGCCATAGTGCGCCAAAATTTCCGATAAGGAGGCGCACAGATGAGCACCACCAGTTCGAACAAAACTCGCAAACAAAAGCGCAAGTATTGGCAACACCACATTAACGCCTGGCAACAAAGTGGTTTGAAGCAAGCAGCCTATTGCCAGGAGCACGGGATCAAGCAATACCAGATGAGCTACTGGAAAAACCGCTTGTCAAAAACCGAGCAGAGCATCTCATTCGTACCGCTGAAAGTGGCATCCCATCTTCCCGTGCCGGTTCATCAGGCAACATTGAAATTGCACACCCCCAACGGGTTTTGTATCGATGTCCCCGGCAACTTCGATCCGCATGTGCTGCGACAACTCATCGCAACGATCAAGGTGCTATGATGCTGCCGCAAAACACTCAGCGCGTATTTCTCGCCGTCGGGCACACCGATATGAGAAAGGCCATCAACGGGCTTTCGATCATGGTCGAGCAGGACATGTCGTTAAACCCCTTTTCAGGGGATCTGTTCGTGTTTTGCAATCGGGCGCGCACCATCATCAAGATCCTGTACTGGGACCACAACGGTTTTTGTCTGTGGCTCAAGCGTCTTGAAAAGCATCGCTTCAAATGGCCGATATCAGTTGACGAGGTGGTGACCATCGGCGCTAAACAGTTGAACTGGCTTCTGGCGGGCCTGGACTTTACTAGTGCCCACGAGCAATTATACTACTCTGCGGTAGCATAAATATTTTACTTCTTTTTAAGAAATTCCCTTCAAAATAACGGCCGGTTATGCTATACACGCAGGCATGAAATCGGACCTGTCCAGCCTGCCTGATGATGTTCGCTTATCCAAGCAAGACATTGCTTCTTTTATCGAAGCCATCGATCAAAAGTACCAGGAAAAGATCCATTACCTGGAAGAGCGCATCCGATTGTTGCAAAACGAGCTGTTTGGGAAAAAGAGTGAACAGCGCCGCCAGGGCGATAACCGCCAAATGCCGATTTTTGGTCAACTGGACGATACGCCCGATCCAGTCCCAACATCACAGGACACGATCGTTGTTCCTGCCCACAAGCGGCGCAAGCGCGGTCGCAAACCGTTGCCCGAGGATCTGCCGCGCGTCGAGGTCATCCACGATCTGCCCGAAGATCAAAAGATGTGCGCTTGCGGCGCCAAGCTGAGCCGCATCGGACAAGAGACCTGCGAAAAGCTCGACTATATACCGGCCAAGGTTCAGGTGATACGCCATGTCCGGTACAAATACGCCTGCAAAAGTTGTGAGGGCGTTGAAGATGACGGTCCCACGGTAAAGATCGCGCCGGCCCCGGTGCAGCTGATCGAAAAGTCGATGGTCACCGAAGGGCTTTTGGCGCACATTGCCGTGTCCAAGTTTGCTGACGCCCTGCCGCTTTACCGTCAGCAAAAGATGTTTGCCCGCTTGGGTGTGGATCTGTCGCGTGCCACCATGGCCAATTGGCTGGTGCAGGCAGCCCGGCGATGCAGCCCCCTGATCGAATTGGTCGAGCAACAGATCCGGGAGGGCCCCTTGATCCAGATGGACGAAACGCCGCTTCAGGTCTTAAAAGAGCCCGGCCGGGCCAACACCAGTAAATCTTACATGTGGGTCTTTTGCGGTGGGCAATACGATCGGCCGAGCGTGTTGTACCGGTATCATCCCACCCGCAGCGGTAAAGTAGCCTTGACGTTTTTGGATGATTACAAAGGCACGATCCAAAGCGACGATTATGATGGCTATGACTACCTGGGCAAAAAGACCGGCATCGTACACATGGGATGCTGGGCGCATGCCCGTCGCAAGTT
This sequence comes from uncultured Desulfatitalea sp., assembly GCA_963668675.2. Lineage (GTDB taxonomy): Bacteria > Desulfobacterota > Desulfobacteria > Desulfobacterales > Desulfosarcinaceae > Desulfatitalea. The sequence continues at coordinate 4,363,163 of CAXXMB010000002.1, forward strand.
CGCCGAGGTGATCAAGGCCCGTAAAAAAAACCGGGGCAACCGGGCCGATACCCAAACCCTGGCAGATGAGGCGTTGGAGTACATCGGCCTATTGTACAAAGTTGAAAGGTTCGCTCGGGATCAACAGATGTCACCGGAGCAGGTCCATGCCCTTCGCCAGGAGAAAGCCAAGCCGATCCTGGATGCGTTTGAAAAGTGGCTGGAAAAGACGCAGCCGTTAACACCTCCGAAAGGGCTTTTGGGCATCGCGATCAACTATAGCCTCCGCAACTGGTCCAAGCTGGCTGTGTATATCGAAGATGGGCATTATAAACCTGACAACAACGCTGCCGAAAATGCCATCCGCCCATTCGTTGTAGGAAGAAAAAATTGGCTATTTGCCGGTGCACCCAATGGGGCTGATGCCGCAGCAACGTTTTTTACCCTGATTGAAACCGCCAAGGCCAATGGGCTGGAGCCTTATTCTTATCTTCGCTGTTTGTTTGAAAATCTTCCGCTTGTCAAAAATCAAGATGGTTATCGCAACCTGCTACCTCAGAATATCGATCCTGAACTGATCAGCTCATCACGCGTATAGCTGCAGGTGTACTTCCTTTGACGCTTACAAAATAACGAAGATTTTTCTTCTACCTTATCGCATATGCTTTTCCTAAAACAGGTAGCAAGCAGTAAACTAATGATTCATTTAACCGGCCATCTTTAAAGAATAATTTCGTGCAAGAATTATTTTGCATCACGATCCCGGCAAGAAGTAAACGCATCAAAATACCGCCTGCAGCCACGGCTTC